>NZ_QAOJ01000001.1 GCF_003050835.1 Pseudomonas sp. GV071
CGAATTGCTTGACGACCATAGAGCGTTGGAACCACCTGATCCCATCCCGAACTCAGTAGTGAAACGACGCATCGCCGATGGTAGTGTGGGGTTTCCCCATGTGAGAGTAGGTCATCGTCAAGCTTAAATTCCAAACCCCTCATTCGCGAAAGCGAGTGGGGGGTTTGTTTTTGCGTCGAGAAAAGTGGGCGGCTGTAAACATCAAGCGCGCAAGCGCTTGATGTCCGATGGTGTTGCTTAGTCAAGCCAGTTGACCTTACTGAACTTACCGAAGAAGTCTTCAGGCATCGGTACAACTTTCGAGGTGCTGTAGTCGAAGAATACGAAGCCCGACTTCGCCATAGCGATCAGGCTGCTGTCGGCGGGCCGGGTAATGCGGAAGGTGATGTCGCCGCCATACTTGTTGAAGTCCATTACTCCAACCTCAAACAGCAACTGGTCCCGTGCATGGGCTTCGGCTCTGTATGTAGTGGCCAGGTCGGTGACGATAATGCCCAGGCCCGTGCCGTCGGTTTCATGAATGCCAAAGTCGAACAGAAAGCGTGCGCGCGCCTCGGAAATCATCGAGATCATCGAGTCGTTGCCCAGGTGATTACCGGCGTTGATGTCGGTGACGCGCACGGTGAGGTGGGTGCTGTAGCAAAATTGGTCTTCAGGAAATTGCAGCTGCAGGCGGGCCATTTCAGTCTCTATAACATTGGCGGAAGTGAGGGTATTTTACGGGCTCGCAACGGCAAAAGGCGCGCCGTCCAGGCTAAATCAGCACTTAGCGATGAACGCTATTAAGCCAGTAAAAGGTCGCTCGGCCGCCTTCGTTGTCCGGGCCGTAATTGTCCTGAATATAGGCGCCGGCTTTGAAGTAAAAACGCTGGTTGTCCCAATAGCCGCTCAACTGGCGGTAGTACGAGCCGGCATCACCATCGCTGCTTTGCACTCGGATGCCTAGCTTTCCGGTTGGCGTCAGGCGCAGGTCATAGCTGAATCGTTCGTTCAGTTGCACGTTCTCAGCCAGCAGGATGTTCTGTACTTCGCTGTCGCCGGGGCGTTTTCGCAGAAGCGCTTCGAGGCGGCCTACGCCTCGCAGGTAGTGGTACTGCAGTTTGAGCAATGGATCATTCTGACTGCCAGGTTGGTCGTCGCTGTGGATCTGGCCAATGATGATTTTGCCTTTGCTCGGCACCTGGCTGACCGTCAGCACGGCGCTCAGGTAGCTGTCCGCCGTCTGGTACGGCCAATAGCTCAGTGTGCCATCCGTTTGTGTTTCTCGTAGCTCGGTGCGGGGATAGTGAGCATCTTCTGTTGTGGTGCCTGTTACCGGTACCCAGAAGGTCACGCTGCCATCGGCGTGACGGCGGAAGTATTGGCTTTGGTAGCCATTGTTGAGGCGGGCGGTGTCGATGGAGGTGGCGGAGCCGTGGGCTGGGACCGTGAGGTTCCAAGTGGTGAGATCAAGCATCAGGAAGGCCTTGTACGGATGAGAAAGCACCCGTTCGGTAACCCTGGGCGTGACAAGTTCAGCGCTGATAGATGGGCGGGGCCGCCGTTGATCCAACGGCGACCGCTCTAGAAGGACTTATACGGTGTCGCCTTTGCCTTTAGCTAGCAGGCCGTCGGCGCGGAACATGGCCTTGATGCCACGCACCGCCTGACGAATCCGGTCCTGGTTTTCGATCAAGGCGAAGCGCACATGATCGTCGCCATAGTCGCCAAAGCCCAGGCCTGGTGAGACGCAGACTTTGGCCTCAGCCAGCAGCTTCTTGGAGAACTCCAGCGAGCCGAGCTTGGCGTACGGCTCCGGGATCTTCGCCCACACGTACATGGACGCTTTCGGATTCTCGACCATCCAGCCTGCCTCATGCAGCCCACGCACCAGTACGTCGCGACGCTGCTGATAGTTGGCGGTGATCTCATGCACGCAGCTCTGATCGCCTTCCAAGGCGGCAATAGCGGCGACCTGCAGCGGGGTGAAGGTGCCGTAATCGTGGTAGCTCTTGATCCGTGCCAGGGCATTCACCAGCTCCGGGTTGCCGACCATGAAACCAATACGCCAGCCCGCCATGTTGTAGCTCTTGGACAGGGTAAAGAACTCCACCGCAATGTCCTTGGCGCCCGGTACCTGCATGATCGAAGGCGCTTTCCAGCCGTCATAAACGATATCGGCATATGCCAGGTCGTGGACCACCAGCACGTTGTACTGTTTGGCCAGGGCGATGATGCGCTCGAAGAAGTCCAGCTCCACGCATTGGGCGGTGGGGTTGGAGGGGAAGCCGATGATCAGCATCTTCGGCTTCGGAATGCTTTCGCGAATGGCCCGTTCCACTTCGGCGAAGAAGTCGACGCCAGGTACCAGTGGCACCGAACGTACCTGGGCGCCGGCAATCACCGCACCGTAGATGTGAATCGGGTAGCTAGGGTTGGGTACCAGCACCGTGTCGCCTTGATCAAGGGTGGCGAGCATCAGATGCGCCAGGCCTTCCTTGGAGCCGATGGTGACGATGGCTTCGTTTTCTGGGTCGATCTCGACCTGATAACGGTCCTGGTACCAGCGCGAAATGGCGCGACGCAGGCGCGGAATGCCGCGAGAAGTGGAGTAGCCGTGGGTGTCTTCGCGCTGAGCAACCTGTACGAGTTTTTTTACGATATGGGGCGGGGTGGCGCCATCCGGGTTACCCATGCTCAAGTCGATGATGTCTTCGCCGCGCCGACGCGCAGCCATCTTCAGCTCGGCAGTGATATTGAAAACGTAAGGGGGGAGACGATCGATGCGCGCAAAGCGGCGCGGAGCTTGTTCAGCCATGTGTTCCTCGAAGACGTAAGCGCCCGGAACCGTCCGAGCGACGTTGGCCAGTGCGCTGGCCAGTGGCGAAGATAAGTGTGGCCGTTGCGCTTGTCGAGAGGGGTAAGGAAATTTCAACTGTCTGTACTGGACAAAAATCCCGCGATGGCGGGATTTTTGTCCGAACACTCGTTTAGCGTTCGAGCATCTGCTTCACCGAGGACTGCGGGATCTGCTGGATGCGGCCTTCACTGTCTTCGAATTCCAGCATGCCGGTGTCCTCGTCCAGGTCCGGTTTGCCGTCACTGGTCAGCATCTGGCCATCGGTGGTGGTGATGATGTACTCGCTAGAGCAGCCGGCAAGGCTGAGCAAGCAAACTACCGCAAGAATCCAATGCTTCATGGTGAACTCCCTACTGGCAAATAAGGGCGTCGCAAGAGGGCGCGCCACGTGTTTACCCTAGCAGGCGCTATCCGTCTCGCCAGCGCGCCCATAAAAAAGCCCCGCACTGGGCGGGGCTCTTTTTGACGCGGTATTTCGTTACGCTTGAACGACCGGAATCTGGGCGTTCGCAGCAGCGTCGCGGAATTCCGCGATCTGGTCGAAGCTCAGGTAGCGGTAAACGTCGGCAGCCATGCTGTCGATGCTCGCGGCGTATTCCATGTACTCGGCAACGGTAGGCAGCTTGCCGAGAATGGACGCTACAGCGGCCAGTTCAGCGGATGCCAGGTACACGTTGGCGCCATCGCCCAGACGGTTCGGGAAGTTACGGGTCGAAGTCGACACTACAGTCGAGTTCGCCGCTACACGTGCCTGGTTACCCATGCACAGCGAGCAGCCCGGCATTTCCATGCGCGCGCCAGCCTTGCCGTAGATGCCGTAGTAGCCTTCTTCGGTGAGCTGGTGAGCGTCCATCTTGGTCGGCGGCGACAGCCACAGACGGGTAGGAATCGAGCCTTTGACCTTGTCCAGCAACTTACCGGCAGCGCGGAAGTGGCCGATGTTGGTCATGCACGAACCGATGAACACTTCGTCGATCTTCTCGCCCTGAACGGTCGAGAGCAGACGGGCGTCGTCCGGGTCGTTTGGCGCGCAGAGCACAGGCTCTTTGATGTCGGCCAGGTCGATTTCGACGATTTCGGCGTACTCGGCGTCAGCGTCAGCAGACAGCAGTTCCGGGTTGGCCAGCCAGGCTTCCATTGCTTGAGCGCGACGCTCCATGGTGCGGGCATCGCCGTAGCCTTCGCTGATCATCCAGCGCAGCAGGGTGATGTTCGACTTCAGGTATTCGGCGATGGCTTTTTCCGGCAGCTTGATGGTGCAACCAGCAGCGGAACGTTCGGCCGAGGCGTCGGACAGCTCGAACGCCTGTTCAACGGTCAGCTCGTCCAGACCTTCGATTTCCAGGATGCGGCCCGAGAAGGCGTTGATCTTGCCCTTCTTCTCAACGGTCAGCAGACCGTTCTTGATGCCGTAGTAAGGAATGGCGTGAACCAGGTCGCGCAGGGTGATGCCAGGTTGCAGCTTGCCCTTGAAGCGCACCAGTACCGACTCCGGCATGTCCAGCGGCATAACGCCGGTGGCAGCGGCGAAGGCGACCAGGCCGGAACCGGCTGGGAACGAGATGCCGATCGGGAAACGGGTGTGCGAGTCACCACCGGTGCCTACGGTGTCCGGCAGCAGCATGCGGTTCAGCCAGCTGTGGATGATGCCGTCGCCAGGACGCAGGGACACGCCGCCACGGGTGCGGATGAAATCCGGCAGGGTGTGGTGGGTGGTGACGTCGATCGGCTTCGGATAGGCCGCGGTGTGGCAGAAGGACTGCATCACCAGGTCAGCCGAGAAGCCCAGGCACGCCAGGTCTTTCAGTTCGTCACGGGTCATTGGACCGGTGGTGTCCTGAGAGCCGACGGTGGTCATTTTCGGTTCGCAGTAGGTGCCAGGACGGATGCCCTTGCCAACTGGCAGACCGCACGCCTTGCCGACCATTTTCTGCGCCAGGGTGTAACCCTTGCCGGTGTCGACCGGAGCTTCTGGCAGCTTGAACAGGTCGGTTGGGCCCAGGCCCAGCTCGGCGCGTGCTTTCTCGGTCAGGCCACGGCCGACGATCAGCGGAATACGGCCACCGGCGCGAACTTCGTCCAGCAGAACCGGAGTTTTCAGTTCGAAGGTGGTGAGGACTTCATCGGTACCGTGCTTGCAGACTTTGCCAGCGTGCGGGTACAGGTCGATAACGTCGCCCATGTGCATGTTCGATACGTCGAACTCGATTGGCAGAGCGCCGGCATCTTCCATGGTGTTGTAGAAGATCGGGGCGATTTTCGAGCCGAAGCAGAAACCGCCAGCGCGCTTGTTCGGTACGTACGGAATGTCGTCGCCGAAGAACCACAGCACCGAGTTGGTGGCGGATTTACGCGAGGAGCCGGTACCGACCACGTCACCGACGTAAGCGATAGGGAAGCCTTCGCCGCGCATGGTTTCGATCTGCTTCATCGGGCCGATGGAGCCTTGCACGTCAGGCACGATGCCGTCACGGGCCATTTTCAGCATGGCCAGGGCGTGCAACGGGATGTCCGGACGGGACCAGGCGTCTGGCGCCGGGGACAGGTCGTCGGTGTTGGTTTCGCCAGTTACTTTGAAGACGCGCAGGCTGATTTTGTCGGCCAGGGTAGGGCGCTTCTGGAACCATTCGCCATCTGCCCAGGACTGCAGTACGCCTTTGGCGTGAGCATTACCGTTTTTGGCTTTTTCGGCGACGTCGTGGAACGCATCGAACATCAGCAGGGTGTGCTTCAGTTGTTCGGCAGCGGTGGCGGCCAGCTCAGCATTGTCCAGCAGCTCAACCATAGTGGCGATGTTGTAACCGCCTTGCATGGTGCCCAGCAGTTCAACGGCGCGTTGTTTGCTGATCAGCGGGGAAGTGGCTTCGCCTTTGGCGACAGCGGAGAGGAAACCGGCCTTGACGTAGGCAGCTTCGTCCACGCCTGGCGGTACGCGATTGGTGATCAGATCAACGAGGAATTCTTCCTCGCCTGCTGGCGGGTTTTTCAACAGATCAACCAGGCCGGCAGTTTGTTCGGCGTTTAGCGGCTGGGGCACGATGCCCTGAGCTGCACGCTCTGCAATGTGTTTGCGATAGGCTTCAAGCACAGTTATTACCCTCATCAGTGGTCCCATAGGGTTGTCCGGGACGCATCCAGAAGCTGCTTTCAAAGTTTTACGCCTGCAGGACGTTTTGATGAGGGCTGGCTGGGCTACCGGCGAATCGTGGTAACCCAGCCAACTGCGTTCCTGCGGGATTAACTGTGCTCGTGACGCTTTGAAAACAGCTTCTAACGGACATCACGCCTAAGAATGGCCCGGGGATTCTACTGGAAAAGCGCAGCAAAGGTAAGACAAAGCCCTACATCCGCCGGGGTGACCCTCCTTAGACAAAGGGCTAAGATGCCGGCCTGTTCCTGTCGCCCTGTAATCGCCTGCCTATGTCCAACCACCGCATCAAAACGCCCTGCGTCGGCCTGTGTTCCACCGTTTACGGGGATCTGGTCTGTCGTGGCTGCAAGCGTTTTCACCATGAGGTGGTGAACTGGAACCTGTACAACGATGAAGAAAAGCGCGCCGTCTGGCTGCGCCTGGAAATTCTTCTGGTGCAGGTAATGGCCGCCAAAGTCGATGTGTTCGACCCGGCGCGCCTGCGGCAGCAGCTGGAACAGCGGCAGATCCGTTTCGTGCCGGAGCAATCCGAGTACTGCTGGGCCTACCAATTGATTGCCCGCGGCGCCCGGGTGATCAACCAGCTTGAAGCCTATGGAATGGTGTTGCTGCCGGAGTTCCGCGACTGGTCGTTGCCGGAGCTGCGCGATGCGATCGATCGCGAGTTCTTCCTGTTGTCTGAAGCCCACTACGACCGCTACATCGCACCACGTTTTCTCCGTGAAGGAATGGAAAGCCGGGTTTGAACCGAAAAAACCGCCAAACGGGGCGGTTTTTAGGGGGATGGGCACGCTGGGTTCAGCGTTGTGCCACCAGGTCTTCCAGGTGGGCGATCACGGTGTCCGGCTTCAACACCAACACATCGCTTTCCAGCATATCCAGCACCACTTCTGCAGTATTGCCGATCAGCGCGCCGGAGAACCCTGTGCGCGCCACGGTGCCCATCACGGTGACCGCTGCGCCAAGCTTTTTGGCCATAAACGGAATCAGCACATCGGCCGGCCCTTCGAGGATGTGCAACTGCTCATCGCTGAAGCCGTACTCCTCCTGGAAGTCGCGGATTCGCTCGCGGTAGCGCGCTTCGATGGTTTCCCGCAGCTGAAACACCGGGTCGGCGGACGCCAGCATGGGCGAGGGGTGGGCGTTGATCACATGCATACTGCCTTTGGTCAGACCGGCAATTTCATAGGCATGGTTGATGATGCTGGCGTGCAGTGCGCGGTGTTCGCCGTCGGAGTTGCCGACATCCACCGCCGCCAGAATTACCCCTTCGGCCCACGGCCGTTCGGTTTTCACCATCAGCACCGGGCAGGGTGAATAGCGCAGCAGCTTCCAGTCTTCCGGGGTCAGTAGCGCCTTTTTCAGCGGGTTGTCCGGACGGTGATCCTTGATCACCAGGCCGCAGCCTTCGGCTTGTTGCACACCGATGATGGTCTGGTGTAGGTTCTCGTGCCAGGTCTGCTGGCTGGTGACGCTATAGCCGTCCAGGCTCAGCGCGTTGCGCAGCACCTCCAGCAGGCCCGAGTGGTCATGCTTTTTGTCGCATACCAGCAGGTGCAGGTGCGACTGGGTGACGCCGGCGATCAGCTTGGCGCGCTTCAGTGCGTACCCTTCGGGGTGTTCGGGTTCAATGATCACCAGAATGCTGCGAACGGCTTGCATGGTCGTATCCTCGATTTCCAGACGGCATTGGCGTGCGTCACCACTATAGGTTTAGCCCACCGTTGCGCTTGATGATGCAGATCAACGCTTTACCCCGCGCGCCCGGCCAAACGGCGCCGTATAATCCCGCGCCTGCCCCATAGCCTCAGCCGTGATTTATGCCTGTTCTTCCTGAAATCGATGCCTTCCTGCTTTGCCCGACCCCCGCCAGCTGGGTGGACGCGGCGCTGAACAACCTCGATATCCTGCTGATCGACCACGCCAACAATGAAAAGAAAGCCGCCGGCTCGGCCTTTCAGTTCATGTTCCAGTACAGCAACAAGCTCGATCTGCAGAACAAGATGTCGCGCCTGGCCCGCGAAGAGCTGCGCCATTTCGAGCAAGTGCTGGGGCTGATGAAAAAACGCGGCATGCCTTGGTTCAATGTCGGCTCGGCACGCTACGCCGGCGCGTTGCGCAAGCTGATCCGCAACCACGAACCCTATCGCCTGACCGACTCGTTGTTGGTCGGCGCCATTGTCGAAGCCCGCTCCTGCGAGCGTTTCGCCGCCCTGGCCCCGCGCCTGGACGAAGAGCTGGGCAAGTTCTACAGCAGCCTGCTGAAGTCCGAAGCGCGGCATTTCCAGGATTACCTCAAGCTCGCCTACCAGTACGGCGACGAAGCCGACATCCAGGCCAAGATCATCGAAATCGCCGAAAAAGAACGCGAGCTGATCGAAAGCCCTGATGCCGATTTCCGCTTCCACAGCGGCGTTCCTGCGCTGAGCTGATTCCTCTTCCCCCCCCCCCCCCGCAAAAACAGAAACCGCCCGAGATCTATCGGGCGGTTCGATCCAATCTATTCAAAATATTCCGATAGCACGCTAAGAAATTTCTTTGACTTTAACTGCCTAGGCAGTAAATTGGACGCCACTACCTGCCTAGGCAGCTATCGGTGAAATCCATGACCCATTACACCCCCGAAAATTTCGAATACATCCGTATCGGCATGCTGGTGGGGCGTGCGGCTCTGCTGAAAGACCGCATCCTCGACGGCTACCTGGTGCCCCACGGTGTAACGTCCGCGCAGTTCAAAGTGCTGATGATCATTCTCCAGGGCTACGACACCCCGGCGGATCTGTGCCGCCACCTGTCCCTGGACAGCGGTTCGATGACCCGCATGCTCGATCGCTTGGCGCAGAAAAATCTGATCAGCCGTACCCGCAGTGAAAGCGACCGTCGTCAGGTGCACCTGTCGCTGACCGAAGAGGGGCGGGCATTGAATGCCTTGTTGCCGACCATCGGCGCGGCGGCGATGAACGATTTCACCGCCGCGCTCACGCCAGCGGAACTGCAAAGCCTGGAAGGCCTCCTGAAAAAGATGCTGATCGCAGCCGGGGACGCCATCGTCCTCGAACGTTTTGGTGACGTATGACCCGTACGCTTAATACCGGCTTGAGCCTGGCCCTGGCGTCCATGCTGCTGGCCGGTTGTGCCAACTTCCACGGCCTGCAAACCGAAGGCGTCAGCCTTGACGCGCAAAGCCTTAAAGCCGGGCAAAGCCTCACTGGCGTCACCCTGTCGCCGGCCGCCTGGCCGCAGCGCGATTGGTGGAAAAGCCTCGGCGACAACCAGCTCGATGGCCTGATCACTGAAGCGCTGCGCGACAGCCCGGACATGCAGATCGCCAGCGCCCGTGCTCACCAAGCCAGCGCCGCCGCGTCTGCCGCCGATGCCTCGCGTATGCCCAGCGTGGATGCCGAGGCCAGCGTCAGCCGCTCCCGACTGGCTCGCGACCAAGACCCGCTGGGGCAGGGCGGCGCTTACAGCACCTTGCGCAGCGCTCAGTTGGGCTTCAATTACACCTTCGACCTCTGGGGCGGCGAGCGCGCTGCCTGGGAAGCGGCGCTGGGCCAGGCTCGCGCCGCGGAAGTCGACCGCCAGGCCGCGTCGCTGACCCTGGCCGCCGATGTCGCCCGTGCCTACAGCAATCTGGGCCAGGCCTACATCGTCCGTGACCTGGCGCAACAGGACGTGAAACGCACCCAAGAGATGCTCGACCTCGGCCAACGCCGTCTGCAGTCGGGCATCGACAGCCACTACCAGTACCAGCAAACCGAAAGCCTGGCGGCCAGCTCGCAAGAGCAACTGATTGACGCCGAGAAACGCCTGCAAAGTGCGCGCGTGGCGATGGCGGTGTTGCTGGGCAAAGGCCCGGACCGTGGCAACGAAATCGCCCGCCCGGCGGTGTTGCAGCCGAGCGCGGTGGCCTTGCCTGCTGCGCTGCCTGCCGAGTTGCTGGGCCGCCGCCCGGACCTGGTGGCGGCGCGCTGGCGAGTGGAAGCGGCGAGCAAGGACATCGAAGCGGGCAAGACCCAGTTCTACCCCAACCTCAACCTGAGCGCCGCAGCCGGCACACAATCGCTGCTGGGTGACTCGCTGTTCGGCGCGCCGAGCCGCTTTTTCAATATTGCCCCGGCCATTTCCCTGCCAATTTTCGACGGTGGCCGTCTGCGCGCCGACCTCGACAGCCGCGATGCCGGCTACGACCTGGCGGTTGCCCAGTACAACAAGAGCCTGGTCAGCGCCCTCAATGAAGTCAGCGACACCATCAACCAGCTACATGCCATTGCTCAGCAGATTGTTGCTCAACAGCGCGCTACCGATGTTTCGCAGCAGTCCTACAACACTGCGGTGCAACGTTTCGGCTCAGGTATCGGCAACTACCTGGACGTGCTCAGCATCGAACAGCAATTGCTCCAGTCGCAACGTCAGCTCGCCAGCCTGAATGCCGAGCAGATCAATTTGTCGATCCAACTGATGCAGGCCCTTGGGGGCGGTTATCAAGGCGAACACATCGCCGCGGTCACTCCAGCCAGCAACGCCTCTCAGCCTGAACAAACAAGGTAATCGTCATGGCCACTCCTACTGCACCCGCTGAATCAACAAACACTGAACAAACCAACGCCAACCCGGGCAAACGTAAAGCCATGCTCCTTGGCCTGCTGGTTCTGGTCCTGGTCGCCTGTGCCGGCACCTGGGCCTGGTACGAGCTGTACGGACGCTTTGGTGTTGGCACCGATGACGCCTATGTCAACGGCAACGTGGTGTCGATCACGCCGCTGGTGACCGGCACCGTTATCAGCATCGGCGCCGACGACGGCGACTTGGTGCAACAGGGCCAAGTGCTGCTCAAGTTCGACCCTAACGATGCCGAGGTTGCCCTGCAAAGCGCTGAGGCCAATCTGGCTCGCACCGTACGCCAGGTGCGCGGCCTGTACAGCAATGTCGATGGTCAGAAAGCCCAGGTGGTCGCACAGAAAGCGGCGGTGCAAAAAGCCCAGGAAAACTACAACCGGCGTAAGACCCTGGCGGTCGGTGGGGCCATCTCCCAAGAGGAACTGTCTCACGCCCGTGACGACCTGACCGCTGCACAGGGCTCGCTCAACGATGCCCAGCAGCGCTTGAACACCAGCAATGCGTTGATCGACGACACCAGCGTGGCGTCCCACCCGGATGTGCAGGCCGCTGCCGCTCAGTTGCGCCAGGCCTTTCTGGAAAACGCCCGCACTACCCTGATTGCTCCGGTCACCGGCTATGTGGCCAAGCGTACCGTGCAACTCGGCCAGCGGGTGCAGCCCGGCACTGCACTGATGGCGGTGATTCCACTGGACCAGCTCTGGATCGACGCCAACTTCAAAGAAACCCAACTGCGTGATGTGCGCATCGGTCAGGCCGTGGAAGTGACCTCCGACCTGTACGGCGATGACGTCAAGTTCAGCGGCACCATCGACAGCCTCGGTGCCGGTACCGGCAGCGCGTTTGCCTTGCTGCCGGCGCAGAACGCCACCGGTAACTGGATCAAGATTGTTCAGCGGGTGCCGGTGCGTGTCCTGCTCAACCCTGAGGAGCTGGCCAAGCACCCATTGCGTATCGGCCTATCGACTCAGGTTGATGTCGACCTGCACGACCAGAGCGGCCCGGTGCTGGCGCAAAAGCCGCCGCAAAAGCCGACCCTGGAAACCGCCGTGTATCAACAGCAACTGGCCCAGGCTGATGCCCTGATCCAGCAGTTGATCGAACAAAACAGTGCCGTGGCCAAAACCGCTCAGCGTTAAGCGCTGAGCTTCGCCCCCCCAGGATGTGCCATGGATACCAAAGCGTCATTCACGCCCCCCAGCCTGGTGCTGGCCACGATTGGCCTGTCGCTGGCGACCTTTATGCAGGTGCTCGACACCACCATCGCCAACGTGGCGTTGCCGACTATCTCCGGCAACCTCGGGGTGAGCGCGGAGCAGGGCACCTGGGTGATCACCTCGTTTGCGGTGAGCAACGCCATCGCCTTACCGCTCACCGGCTGGCTGAGCCGGCGCTTCGGCGAGGTGAAGCTGTTTATGTGGGCCACGCTACTGTTCGTGCTGGCCTCGTTCCTGTGCGGTATCTCGCGCTCGATGCCCGAGCTGGTGGGCTTTCGTGTGCTGCAAGGGGTAGTAGCCGGGCCGTTGTACCCGATGGCGCAAACCCTGCTGATTGCCATCTATCCCCCGGCGAAGCGGGGGATGGCCATTGCGCTACTGGCCATGGTCACGGTGGTGGCGCCGATTGCCGGGCCGATCCTCGGCGGCAGCATCACCGACAGCTACAGCTGGCCGTGGATCTTCTTTATCAACGTGCCGATCGGGCTGTTCGCCGCCTTCGTGGTGCGCCAGCAACTGGCGAAACGGCCGGTGGTCACCAGCCGGCAACCGATGGACTACGTTGGTCTGATGGCCTTGATCGTCGGTGTCGGCGCCTTGCAGATCGTGCTCGACAAAGGCAATGACGCCGATTGGTTCGAGTCCACCTTCATCATCGTCGGTACCGCGATTTCGGTGGTGGCGCTGGCGTTCTTCGTGATCTGGGAAATGACCGACGCGCACCCGGTGGTCAACCTGCGTCTGTTCGCCTACCGCAACTTCCGATACGGCACCCTGGTACTGGTATTGGGTTACGCCGGCTTCTTCGGCATCAACTTGATCCTGCCGCAGTGGCTGCAAACCCGCTTGGGTTACACCGCCACCTGGGCCGGTTTTGCCGCAGCACCGCTGGGGATATTGCCGGTGCTGCTGTCGCCGTTCATTGGCAAGTACGCGCCGCGGTTTGACCTGCGCTTGCTAGCCGGCCTGGCGTTTCTGGCGATGGGCCTGAGCTGCTTTATGCGCGCCGGCTTTACCAACGAAGTGGACTACCAGCACATCGCCCTGGTGCAACTGTTCATGGGCATCGGTGTGGCGCTGTTCTTTATGCCGACCCTCACCATTCTGCTCTCCGACCTGCCGCCCAATCAGATTGCCGAGGGCTCTGGCCTGGCGACGTTCCTGCGGACTTTGGGCGGCAGCTTCGCAGCGTCCTTGACCACCTGGATCTGGATTCGTCGCGCCGACCAGCACCATGCCTACATGACCGAGAGCATCACGGTGTACGACCCGGCGACCCGCGAGGCGCTGCACAACCTCGGCGGCGCCAGCCCGCAGGCCTATACGCAGTTGGATCAGATGGTCACCAGCCAGGCCTACATGCTCTCCACCATTGATTACTTCACCCTGTTGGGCTGGATGTTCATGGCGTTGATTGTGATCGTCTGGCTGGCCAAGCCGCCGTTTACCGCCAAGGCGGGACCAGAGGCCAGCGGCGGGCACTAATGCGCTGCGGTGGTGTGGGAGGAGCTTCAACTGCGACGTTGTTGATTTTAAACGCTCGCGGCAGAAGTCCCTCCCACCTGAACCGCGTTGGTATGGCGCGGTTGTCATCATTCGTACATCAAAAATTAATTCCTCCGTCACGGAACTCGGGCAGTTTGCAAGCCTGCGTTTACCTCAGAGGAGTTGCCATGTTGTTTACCAAGTCGCGTTACATCAAACCCGTCGCCATTGCCTTGCTGGCCGCTGCTGTCAGCGCCTGCGCAAGCACCGCGCAGACGCCAGCCAAGCCCGCCGGCAAAGCGCCGGACGTAGCGCTGAACAACACCGATTGGTATCAGGTACGTACCCAGACCGAAGTGTATGTCTTCGATGACTACGCGGTGTTCACTCAGTTCGTGCAAACCGGCAAAGCCCCTGCGCTGAAGCCGCTGGACAAGAAAGACAACTTCGGTCGCGCAATCATTCTCGGCCTCAAAGCCGAAGACCAGAACCTGGCGCTGAAAGACATCGCAGCCGCCCGTTTCCTCGACGTCAGCCTGGTGCCCGGCAACCCGTTCTACGGTGAGATTCGCAAGGACGGCATCATCTATGTGTTCGCCCGCTACGGCGACATGATGGACATGTACAAAACCGGCGAGCCGACCTTCAGCTACACCGAAATCGGCGGTGGCCCAAAAGGCGAGCGCGTGGTGTACGGCCTGATGAAAGAAGAGAAAAAACCAGAGAAGCAAATCGCTCTGTTCCACCAGAAATACCCGCACTGACAGGCGGCTAGTGGAAACAAAAACGGCAGCCCGAGGGCTGCCGTTTTTATTGGGCGTTAGCTTCGCCCGAGGCGCGGTTTAACCCGCCACCAATACCCGGATCGCTTCCAGCCGCAGGGCAGCTTTGTCCAGCATCGCCAGCCCTTGTTCCAACTGGCTTCGCAGGGTATCCAGCTCGCTGTCGCGCACGCTCGGGTTTACCGCCTGCAGGGCGGTCAGGCGCGCCAGCTCTTCCTGGGTGTCGGCGGCCAGACGGCGTTTGGCTTCGTCCACGCGTTCAACGTGGCGCGGGCTGATCTTGCCTTCGGCCGAGTTGATCTGCTGGTTGAGGGCGTCGCGCTGAGCCTGGACAAACTTGTTGGCGCTGGCGCGCGGCACGCTTTCCAACTGGTCGTTGAGCTTCTCGAACGAGACCTTGGCGGCCAGGTCGTTACCGTTGGCATCGAGCAGGCAACGCAGTGCCGCCGGTGGCAGGTAACGGCCCAACTGCAGGGCGCGCGGGGCGACCACTTCGCTGACATACAGCAGCTCGAGCAACACGGTGCCAGGTTTCAGCGCCTTGTTCTTGATCAGCGCCACGGCGGTGTTGCCCATCGAGCCGGAACGCACCAGGTCCATGCCGCCTTGCACCATCGGGTGTTCCCAGGTGAGGAACTGCATGTCCTCGCGCGACAGCGCCTGGTTACGGTCGTAGGTGATGGTCACGCCTTCGTCGTCGCCCAGCGGGAAGCTGGCATCCAGCATTTTTTCGCTGGGGCGCAGGACCAGGGCGTTTTCCGAGTGGTCTTCACTTTCGATACCGAAGGCGTCGAACAGCTCTTCCATATAGATCGGCAGGGCGAACTCGTCGTCTTGCTCATGGATCGCTTCGACCAGCGCCTGGCCTTCGCCCGAGCCGCTGGAATTGAGTTCGAGCAAGCGGTCGCGGCCGCTGTGCAGCTCACCTTCGAGGCGGATGCGCTCGGCCTTGGCTTCGTCCACCAGCAGTTGCCAGTCGCCATCGTCGGCGCTTTCCAGCATCGGCAGCAGGCGTGGGCCGAACTGCTGTTGCAGGGCGTTGCCAGTCGGGCAGGTGGCCTGGAAGGCGTTGAGAGCCTGGTGGTACCACTGGAACAGACGCTCTTGCGGAGTGTTTTCCAGGTACGGCACGTGCAATTGAATGGTGTGCTTCTGACCGATCCGGTCTAGACGGCCGATGCGCTGTTCCAGAAGGTCCGGGTGCGCCGGCAGATCGAACAGCACCAGGTGATGGGAGAACTGGAAGTTGCGACCTTCACTGCCGATCTCGGAACAGATCAGCACCTGCGCACCGAACTCTTCGTCGGCAAAATACGCTGCGGCGCGGTCGCGCTCGAGAATATTCATGCCTTCATGGAACACCGTGGCCGGAATGCCGGAGCGCACGCGCAGGGCGTCTTCCAGGTCCATGGCGGTTTCGGCGTGGGCGCAGATCACCAGCACCTTCACGCGCTTGAGCATTTTCAGGGTGTCGATCAGCCAGTCGACGCGCGGGTCGAACTTCCACCAGCGCTCTTCGTCGCCGGCTTCTGGCTGCGCCTGGAAGCTGACTTCCGGGTACAGGTCGGCGTGTTCGCCCACCGGTAGCTCCAGGTACAGGTCCGGGCACGCGAGCGGGTAGGGGTGCAGTTCGCGCTCAGGGAATCCCTGTACGGCGGCGCGGGTATTACGGAACAGCAGGCGGCCGGTGCCATGGCGGTCGAGCAGCTCGCGCACCAGACGGGCCGAGGCTTCGATATCGCCATCGGTGACGGCGGCGAGCAGGGCTTCGCCCTCGGCGCCGAGGAAGTTGTGGATGGTCTTGTGCGCTTCTGGCGACAGGCGACCCTGGTCCAGCAGCTCCTGCACCGCTTCGGCAATCGGCTTGTAGTTGGCACTTTCAGCGCGGAAGGCTTCCAGGTCATGGAAACGCGCCGGGTCGAGCAGGCGCAGACGGGCGAAGTGGCTGTCCTGGCCAAGCTGTTCCGGGGTGGCGGTCAGCAGCAGAACGCCGGGGATCACCTCGGCCAACTGCTCAACCAACTGGTATTGCGGGCTCGCTTGCTCGGGGTGCCAGACCAGGTGGTGCGCCTCGTCGACCACCAACAGGTCCCAGCCGGCGGCGAACAGGGCGTCTTGCGCCTTGTCGTCTTCACGCAGCCATTCCAGGGCGACCAGCGCCAACTGGCAATCTTCGAACGGGTTGCTGGCGTCGCTTTCGATAAAACGCTCGGCATCGAACAGCGCCACTTCCAGGTTGAAGCGCCGGCGCATTTCCACCAGCCATTGGTGCTGGAGGTTTTCTGGCACCAGGATCAGCACGCGGTTGGCGCGGCCCGACAACAGCTGGCGATGGATTACCAGGCCGGCTTCGATGGTCTTGCCCAGGCCCACTTCGTCCGCCAGCAGTACGCGTGGGGCGATGCGGTCGGCCACTTCGCGGGCAATGTGCAACTGGTGCGCAATCGGTTGCGCACGCACGCCGCCCAGGCCCCAGAGCGAGGACTGCAACTGGCGGCTGGTGTGTTCCAGGGTGTGGTAGCGCAGGGCGAACCAGGCCAACGGGTCGATCTGTCCGGCGAACAGGCGGTCGCTGGCCAGACGGAACTGAATGAAGTTGGACAGCTGGGTTTCCGGCAGTGTCACCGATTGGTGCTGCGCGTTGAGGCCGTGATAGACGAGCAGGCCGTCGACGTCGTCGACTTCCTGAACGGTCAGCTTCCAGCCTTCGAAATGGGTGATCTCATCGCCCGGCGAGAAACGCACGCGGGTCAGCGGTGCATTGCGGGTGGCGTATTGACGGGTTTCACCAGTGGCCGGGTAGAGCATGGTGAGCATGCGGCCATCCTGTACCAGGACCGTGCCCAAGCCCAACTCTGCTTCGCTGTCACTAATCCAGCGTTGCCCCGGTTCATACTGCTGCGCCATGCCTGTCTCCCGCGATGAAAAAGCCGGCTATGGTAACGGAACCCGGCGGCCCTGGCCAAAGGCGATGCACATCAATTGCTTACTGGCCTTTTGCCGTACTTGCCGTTGGCCGCGTCAAAAAGGGCCAAAAGGCATAGCTATATGCTAAAAGTGTAGCGATGCGCGGTTAAAGTCGTCGATTTCCTGGCCGACAGCCTGATCAAGGGTAGGTTTATTTACCCGCGTTTCACGTGTCGTCTTGAAGGATAGCTGCAGATGCTTCCACCCATTGCGCCGCACCTGGTCACGGTGCCCACACAGCAAGACCTGATCAAGCCGGTACCGGCGTTGCCAGTGGTTGCGCCTGTAGAAAGTACGCCGCAGGAAAACGACGTTTCTTTCGAAAAGCGCAACGAACAAGAGGCCGAGGAATTGCTATGGGAAGAACAGCGCCGACGCCGCCAGCGGCGTGGCTACAGCGCGGCGGAGTTGGCCGAAGGTGAAGTGGCCGAGGAAGATCAGGCGCTGATCGAGCAACTGCCACGCCAGGGGTTGTGGGTCGATGTAGAAGTGTAGAGCGAGTGGTTTTGGACCTTTTCGACACAGCCCCGATTTCCCTTCCCCATGCCAACCTGCACTACACCCCGCACTGGGTGGACGAGCGTACGGCGGACTGCTGGCTTGCCGAGCTTCTGGCCCAGACACCCTGGGAACAACCGCAGGTCTTCATTCATGGCCAACATTTCCCGGTACCGCGGTTGCTGGCCTGGTATGGCGACGCTGACGCCAGCTACCGCTATTCCGGCATGACCCACCAACCGTTGCCGTGGACACCGCTGCTGGCCGAGATCCGCCAACGCGTGCAAGCCGAAACCGGCGAGCGCTTCAACGGCCTGCTCATCAACCACTACCGCGACGGCCAGGACTCCATGGGCTGGCACAGCGATAACGAAGCGGTGCTCGGTGCCAACCCCACCGTGGTGTCGCTGAACCTCGGTGGCAGCCGACGCTTCGACCTGCGCCGGGTGGGCAGCAGTCGCATCGAACACTCGCTGGAGCTGGAACACGGTTCGCTACTGGTCATGGCCGGGCAGACGCAGCATTATTGGCAGCATCAGGTGGCCAAAACGCGCAAACCCTGCGCGCCGCGGTTGAACCTCACTTTCCGTCTTATTCGGTCCCAGCCATGAGCAACGACAGCAAGCTGATCGACTTCAGCGCCGAGCGCGACAAGCGTATTCACGACCTCAACGAGAAACGCTTGAACGAGGTGCGCCAGGCGTTTGAACAGGCGCTGCCGCTGAGTAAAGCTAAAAAGAAAAAACCCAAGAACAAACCAAAGAAGCCCTGATTCATCCCCCGCGTTGCTGCCGCCTGGCGGCAACCATTGTTTTTCTGCATAGGCTATCCGCCACAGCAATCGCCATTGACCCAGATCAAGCCCGCCAAGGCGGGCGATGCCTATCCTTTGCCCATCGCTTCAAGAACACAGCAACCCAGTGTTTCTCGAAGCCCGCGTGGTACGGACTGATCAGGAGGTCCCTATGTTTTTCGACGTTGCAGTATTCGCAGGTCTGGCGACAGTGGGCCTTATGTTCGCTTTCTTCGCTGGTATTGGTTGGTTTATCCGTAGCGACATCCGCAAGCATAAAGCGCAGTAGGCGGTCACTACGGTTTCACGGGCACGCAAGGCTTTTGGGCAACTTAGGTTGCCCATTTTTTTGCCTGCGATTTGAGTAAAGCCATGACGTGAACTGATGAAAGACGAGGTTCCTGTGGGAGAGGGGGCGGCCATCCGATTCAGCCTCGATGCTTTGGATTTTAAGAGCATCGAGGCTGAAGCCTCTCCCACAAGGATCGCTGTCTCTTGTGGGGGGGCTTTAGCCGCGACGCTTTTGTTCTGTTTTTCCCCCGCCCACCAGCTATCGTGCATAGGTGTTTCCTGACAGGTTCCTGCCGTGCGCACTTTGTTGCAGGCGTTTTTTACGCCTGATCTTCCTGCGGTCAAATTCGCGATAAAAACCCTGATAGGCGCCGGCCTGGCGTTGTGGTGCGCGATGCGTTTTGGCTTGGAACAGCCGCAGTGGGCGTTTATGACGGCGGTTATCGTCGCCCAACCGCTGTCGGGCATGGTGGTGCAGAAAGGCCTGGCACGGTTGTGCGGCACGCTGGTCGGCACGGTGATGTCGGTGGTGGTGATGGCCTTTTTCGCTCAGACCCCCTGGTTGTTTCTGCTGGTGCTGGCGACCTGGTTGGGCTTCTGTACCGCCGCGTCCACGCTGATGCGCAGCGCCTGGTCCTATGCCTTTGTATTGTCCGGCTACACGGTAGTGATCATCGCCTTGCCGGCCATCAGCAACCCCCTAAATGTGTTCGACCAGGCGGTGTCGCGCTGCACCGAAATCTCCCTGGGGATCGTCTGTGCCACCGTGATCAGCGCCTTGCTCTGGCCGCAGCGGGTCGAGCAACTGCTGGCCAAGCAGGCACGCGATGCCTGGCTGGCCGGTATCAATGCCTCGAAGGCAGCCTTGAGTGGTGAGCGCCAGGAACGCCAGGGCCTGCTCGGCGCGTTGGGGCGCATCGTCGCGGTGGATGCCCAGCGTGAGCATGCCTGGTTCGAAGGCGCCCGCGGCCGGCAGCGCGCGGTGGCCTTGCGGGTGCTGAGTCGCGACTTGCTCACTCAATTGCGCTTGGCCCGCGGTGTGGCGCGCCAGTGGCGGCAGCTGTCGGCGGCCGAGGCGCAGCAGGTGCAACCATGGCTGGAGGAGGTGCGCCACGCGCTGGACGATCCGCAGGTGCCGGTGCTGTTGAACCTGCGCGAACGTCTGTTGGCCGCTGTCGATGACCCGCAACTGCCCACCGTGCAGCAATATTGCCTGGGCCGCCTGGCCTTGCTGGTGCGCCAACTGCTGACCGCGCACGACACCCTCAATGCGGTGGAGCAGGGCGTGGCTCCGGCCGATGCGCCGCGCGCCATGTCCTGGCACCGCGATATCCAGATGGCCTCGCTGTATGGTTTTCGCAGCGGCGTGGCGTTCCTGCTGATTGCCGCGTTCTGGCTGGCCACCGGCTGGACCTCGGCGGCCGGTGGCCTGACCATGACCGCCGTACTCTGCAGCCTGTTCGCCAACCGCGAAAATGCTGCGCAGATTGGCCTGAGTTTTCTGCGCGGGGTGATCTATTCGCTGCCGGTGGCCTTTGTCGTCGGTCAGTTGCTGTTGCCGCAGCTCAGCGGCTTCCCGTTGCTGTGCCTGGCCATGGGCGTGCCGTTGTTCTTCGCGGCGCTGGGCATGACCAAACCGGCGATTGCCGGCACCTCAACCTCGTTCGCGCTGCAATTTATCGTGCTCTGCGCGCCGCAGAACCTGATGCGCTTTGACGTGTCTTCCTTCCTCAATCAGGCGGTGGCGATTGTGCTGGGCGTCGGTTTTGCCGTGCAGATCTTCCGCCTGATCGGTCTGCGTAACCCCGAGTGGCATGCCCAACGTTTGCTCCGCGCCATGCTGGTGGACCTCAGTCGCCTGCCGCAGCGGCCGCTGGCCGGCGCGGAAAACTGGTTTGGCGGGCGCATGGCCGACCGCCTGTTGCAGCTGGCGCGGCATTACCCGGTGCTGCCGGAACAATCGCGCAGCCGTTGGGACGATGGCATCAGCGGCCTTGACCTGGGCGATGAGTTGCTGCACCTGCGCCGCTGCCTGGCGGTCTCCACGTCGCCGCAATTGGCCGCCGCCGAGCAGCGTTTTATGCGCGCCCTGGAACCGGTGCTGCTGGAGGGGCCAGAAGCGCATTCAGTCACGGCACTCGACCAGCCTGTAACTGAGTTGCTGCGGGTGCTCAGCGAAGCCGGCGCCAGCATCGACCGGCGTCTGGCCCAAGCGGCCCTGCTGCAATTGCAGTTCAGCTGGCGTCAGTGGTGCGAACAATCGGAACTCAACCCTTATGTGCCACGTGAGGTGGCGCCGACTGCGGAGGCGGATCATGGGTTTGCGTGAATGGGCGCTGGGCGGCGTATTGCTCAGCCCGTTTCTGTTGTATGCGCTGCTGGCGCTGCTGTGCACCGGGCTGTTGCGCCTGGGTTTGCAGCGCGTCGGAGTGGCGCATTGGATCTGGCACGAGGCGTTGTTCGACACTGCTTTGTTTGTCTGTGTGCTGGCGGCCGTGGTGGCCGTCGCCAGTCGTTGGTAGCCCGAGAATAGGAGAGCTGTATGCGTTCAACCCTGCGGGTGGTGATTACCCTGTGTCTGGTCGCGGTGGCCATCTGGGCCGGCTACGACCTGTGGCGCTATTACATGCTGTCGCCATGGACCCGCGATGCGCGCATCCGTGCCGATGTTGTGGTGATCGCCCCGGATTTGTCCGGCTGGGTGGTCGACCTCAAGGTGCACGACAACCAGCAAGTGAAGGCCGGCGACCTGCTGCTCAGCCTCGACCGCCAACGCTATCAGGCCGCCCTGGACAAAGCCCAGGCCGTGGCCAACACCCGCCAGCAGCAACTGCGCCTGCGTGACCATGAAGCCCAGCGGCGTGCCAGCCTCGGTCCTCAGGCGATCAGCGCCGAGCTCAAGGAAAACGCGCAGATCACCGCCGACATCGCCCGCGGCTCGCTGAAAGAAGCCCAGGCCGATGTGGCCCTGGCCGAACTCAACCTGGCGCGCAGCGAAGTGCGTGCGCCGCGTACCGGGCAGATCACCAACCTGCGTCTGGCTCAGGGCAACTACGTGACGGCCGGGCAGCCGGTGATGGCGCTGGTGGATGAGCAGTCGTTCTACGTACAGGCGTATTTCGAGGAAACCAAGCTGCCGCGCATCCGTATCGGTGCGCCGGTCAAAGTCTGGCTGATGAGCGAGGGGCAGGCCCTGAGCGGGCAGATCGAAAGCGTCAGCCGCGGCATCACCGACCGCAATGCGATTCCGGATGCGCAACTGCTGGCCAACGTGGAACCGACCTTTAACTGGGTGCGCTTGGCGCAACGGATTCCGGTGCGGATCAAACTCGACCCGTTGCCGGCAGATGTGCAACTCAGCGCCGGGATGACGGCGAGTGTGCGGGTGAGTGAGGAGGGGGAAGAGTGAGTTCTCGTAGGAGCGGCTTCAGCCGCGATGCTTTTGATCGCTCAAGAGCATCGCGGTTGACTCCGCTCCTGCAGGACCGGAGTCAACCGATGGTAATCGCCGGCAATTCGGTGAGGGTCACGGTCTGCTGCGAGCGCGGCGCGAGGATTTCCGCTTCACCATCCACCACCAACTCATCGCGCTGGTTGAACACGCGAGTGGCGATGCGTACGCGGAATTTCGGCAGTTTTTCCAGAATCTCCAAACGCACGGTGAGGGTGTCGCCCAGTTTCACCGGCAGGGTGAAGCGCATGGTCTGGCCCAGGTAGATGGTTCCCGGCCCAGGCAACTCGCACGCC
Source organism: Pseudomonas sp. GV071 (assembly GCF_003050835.1). Lineage (GTDB taxonomy): Bacteria > Pseudomonadota > Gammaproteobacteria > Pseudomonadales > Pseudomonadaceae > Aquipseudomonas. The sequence continues at coordinate 22,391 of NZ_QAOJ01000001.1, forward strand.
ACTGCCGCGCTGATCAAGGCGCCGCTGAACATGCCGTGGGCGATGCGCTCTTTGAACATGGTGCCGGCGGCGTATTCGGCGTCCAGGTGCACCGGGTTGTGGTCACCGGAAACCGCCGCGAACAGCTGAATGTCGCGCTCGTCTACGGTCTTGCTGTAGCTAGCGGTCTGGCCGACTTCGAGGGCTTCGTAGGGGGTGTTGGACAGTTGGCTCATGCGGGCTCCTGAGTTTCTGAGTGGCTACGGCGGCTGTGGCTCAAAGCCTGGTCCAGCCAGCCGAGCAGGTCGGCCGTCACCTCGTCGCGGTTGGTCTCATTGAGCAACTCGTGGCGGGCGTCCGGGTAAATTTTCAGCAAGGCGTTCTTGTGCCCGGCTTCGCGCAGGGCGGCGGTCAGGTGTTCAAGACGCTTGCCCTCGCTGACCGGGTCACGGCTGCCGCCAATCACCAGCAGCGGCAGGTCGGCGTCGATCTGTTTGAGGTGGCTGACCGGGGTGATCTGCTGCAAACCGTTGAGCAGGTCGATCCACAACTGGTTGGTGCAGCGGAAACCACAGAGCGGGTCGTTGACGTACTTGTCGACTTCCAGCGGATCGCGGCTCAGCCAATCGAACGGTGTGCGGGTGGGCTTGAAGGCTTTGTTGAACGAGCCGAACGAGAGGAAGTCGAGCAGCGCGCTGCGGCCAGTAGCGCCCTGACGCCAGCGCTCGAAGCGAGCGATGGTTGCGGCGGCTTTATACAGGCCCACTGGCTGGTAGTTGGAGCCGGACAGAATCGCGCCTTGCACGCTGCAACTGTGGTGCATCAGGTAGGCCTGGCCGATGTAGCTGCCCATGCTGTGGCCGAGCAGAAAGATCGGCACATTGGGGTGCTGCTGGCGAATGTGGTGGTTGAGGTTGGCCAGGTCGCTGACCACCCGCTGCCAGCCGTTGTGCTCGGCGTACATGCCCTGCACCCCGCGCTGGGCGGTTTTGCCATGGCCGCGTTGGTCATGGGCATACAGTTCATAACCGGCTGCCACCAGCGCTTCGCCCAGACGGGCATACCGACCGCCGTGTTCGGCCATGCCGTGGGACACCATCACCACCGCCTTGGGCGCCTGCTCGGCGTACCAGCGGTTCACATACAGCGGGGCGGCGTCACTGGCCGTCAGCCAGAAATCATCGTGCAACATGGGCAGTCCTCGTTCCTTGTTCTGCCGGGTGGGTTCTGCAAAACGCCTGTGGCAACAAATTCACAACAGAGCGGCTTTGGCAGGTTGGGCATTGTAGAGCGAGCGTCGGACGTTGTCCCAGCCCGGCGTCGTTTAGTCTGCCGCTACGAGTTGAGCAAGATTCACGTAATAAATGACGCTGCCTTTGGTATTTGCGCTATGTGCCAGAGCTGCTAAGTTCCCGTCAGCCCCGAATGCGCGGGCCAGACACTCTCAGGTAACGAGGATAAAAATAATGCAACCTGATTTCTGGAGCGACAAACGCCCGGCCGGCGTCCCCAACGAGGTAGACCTGGCCGCCTTCAAGTCGGTAATCGAGGTGTTTGAGCGTTCCTGTAAGAAGTACGCCGACCGTCCGGCGTTCTCCAACATGGGCGTCACCCTGACTTACGCCGAGCTGGACCGCCTGTCCGCCGCGTTCTCCGGCTACCTGCAAAAACACACCGACCTCAAGCCTGGCGATCGCATCGCCGTGCAACTGCCCAACGTGCTGCACTATCCGATCGCCGTGTTTGGCGCGATGCGTGCCGGCCTGGTGGTGGTCAACACCAACCCGTTGTACACCGCGCGGGAAATGCGCCACCAGTTCAAAGACGCCGGCGTGCGTGCCCTGGTGTACCTGAACGTGTTCGGCAAGCTGGTGCAGGAAGTGCTGCCCGACACCGAAATCGAATACCTGATCGAAGCCAAGATGGGCGACCTGCAACCGGCCCTTAAAGGCTGGCTGATCAACGCCGTGGTCAAACACGTGAAGAAGGTCGTGCCCGAGTACCACCTGCCGCAAGCGGTCGGCTTCAAAGACGTGCTCAAACAAGGCCGTGGCCAGCCGCTGAAACCGGTGAAAGTCGGCCTCGACGACATCGCCGTGCTGCAATACACCGGCGGCACCACTGGCGTTGCCAAGGGCGCGATGCTCACCCACGGCAACCTGGTGGCCAACATGCAGCAGGTCGATGCCTGCCTGGCGCAGCACGGCCCGGACGGCCGGCCGCTGATGCAGCCTGGCCAGGAAGTGATGATCGCGCCGTTGCCGCTGTACCACATCTATGCGTTCACCGCGAACTGCATGTCGATGATGGTCAACGGCAACCACAACGTGCTGATCAGCAACCCGCGCGACATCGGTGCCTTTATTAAGGAACTGAAAAAGTGGCGCTTCTCCGCGCTGCTGGGGCTCAACACCTTGTTCGTGGCGCTGATGGAGCACCCCGAGTTCAAAGACGTCGACTTCTCCAACCTCAAGGTCACCAACTCCGGCGGTACCGCACTGGTGAAAGCCACGGCCGAACGCTGGAAGGCGATCACCGGTTGCACGGTGGTGGAAGGCTACGGCCTGACCGAAACCTCGCCGGTGGCCAGCACCAACCCCTATGGCGACAAAGCGCGCCTGGGCACCGTCGGTATTCCGGTACCGGGCACCGCCTTCAAAGTGGTCGATGACAATGGCGAGGAAGTGCCATTGGGCGAGCGCGGCGAGTTGTTGATCAAGGGTCCGCAAGTGATGAAAGGCTACTGGCAGCGCCCGGAAGCCACCGCTGAGGTGCTGGACGCCGAAGGCTGGTTGAAAACCGGCGACATCGCGGTAATCGACCCGGACGGTTTCACTCGTATCGTCGACCGCAAGAAAGACCTGATCATCGTCTCCGGCTTCAACGTTTACCCGAACGAAATCGAAGACGTGGTCATGGCTCACCCGAAAGTGGCGAGCTGCGCGGCCATCGGTGTGCCGGACGAGAAATCCGGCGAAGCGGTGAAGCTGTTTGTGGTGGCGCGCGAGGGCGGGGTAACCGCCGAAGAGCTCAAAGCCTACTGCAAGGAAAACTTCACCGGCTACAAGATTCCCAAACACATCGTGTTCCGCGAATCGCTGCCCATGACCCCGGTCGGCAAAATCCTCCGTCGCGAGTTGCGCGACATCGCCTGAAAACCTCGGGTTAAAGCCGCTGGTCGGCTTTAACCGGGTTTTGTTTCAAACGTGACCGAAAGCCTAGCTCTCGGTCATTTTTTTGACCGATAAGGCCATGTTTGGTGCTGGTCCCCCCACTTCAAAGCTGCTAATCTCGGCGCGCTTTTTGGCCTGCCAGCACGGCCAAAATGCGCGAAAATCACAAAAAACATCCGTCATTGCGCGGTGAAGATTAGCTGTTGCTTAGGAGTGGGCTTCCATGATCGAAAACTTCTGGAAGGATAAGTACCCTGTTGGGGTTGCTGCCGAAATCAACCCCGATCAGTACCCGAATATCCAAACGGTACTGAAACAGTCTTGCGAACGCTTCGCCAACAAGCTGGCCTTCAGCAACATGGGCAAGTCCCTCACCTACGGTGAGATGTACGAGTTGTCGGGTGCTTTTGCCGCTTACCTGCAACAACACACCGATCTGCAGCCGGGCGATCGCATCGCCGTGCAACTGCCGAACGTTCTGCAATACCCAGTGGTGGTCTTTGGCGCGATTCGCGCCGGCCTGGTGGTGGTCAACACCAACCCGCTGTACACCGCTCGCGAAATGGAACACCAATTCAACGACTCCGGTGCCAAGGCGCTTATCTGCCTGGCGAACATGGCGCACCTGGCTGAAGCCGTGCTGCCAAAAACCGGCGTCAAGCACGTGATCGTCACCGAAGTTGGCGACATGCTCTCGCCGCTCAAGCGCCTGCTGGTCAACAGCGTGGTCAAGTACGTGAAGAAGATGGTGCCGGCCTACAACCTGCCGCACGCCGTCAAACTCAACGATGCCCTGGCCAAAGGCCGTGGTCAGGCGGTGAACGAAGCCAGCCCGCAGAGCAGCGACATCGCTGTGCTGCAATACACCGGTGGCACCACCGGCGTGGCCAAAGGCGCGATGCTCACGCACCGCAACCTGATCGCCAACATGCTGCAAGTGAAGCAACTGATGGGCGCCAACCTCAATGAAGGTTGCGAGATCGTCATTGCTCCGCTGCCGCTGTACCACATCTATGCCTTCACCTTTCACTGCATGGCGATGATGTTGCTGGGCGGTCATAACGTGCTGATCACCAACCCGCGCGACTTGCCGACCATGGTCAACGACCTGTCGAAGTTCAAGTTCACCGGGTTTGTCGGCCTCAACACCTTGTTCGTTGCCCTGTGCCACAACGAAGGTTTCCGTCGCCTGGACTTCTCCTCGCTGAAACTCACCGTTTCCGGCGGCATGGCGCTGCAACAGGCCGCGGCCGAGCGTTGGAAAGAAGTCACCGGCTGCGCCATCTGCGAAGGCTTCGGCATGACCGAAACCAGCCCGGTGGCCACGGTCAACCCGTTCAACGCGATCCAGCTGGGCACCATCGGTATTCCGTTGCCCTCGACCCTGTGCAAAGTCATCGACGATGACGGCAAGGAACTGGAAATCGGCGCAGTCGGCGAGCTGTGCGTCAAAGGCCCACAGGTGATGAAAGGCTACTGGCAGCGCCAGGAAGCCACCGACGAAATCCTCGACAGCGAAGGCTGGTTGAAGACCGGCGACATCGGCCTGATCCAGGAAGATGGTTACCTGCGCATCGTCGACCGCAAGAAGGACATGATCCTGGTGTCCGGCTTCAACGTGTACCCCAACGAACTGGAAGACGTGCTCGCCACCCTGCCAGGCGTGATGCAGTGCGCGGCCATCGGTGTGCCGGACGAGAAGTCGGGCGAGGCGATCAAGATCTTCGTGGTCGTCAAGCCAGGTGCCAGTGTCACCAAGGAACAAGTCATGGAACACATGCGCGCCAACGTCACCGGTTACAAGGTGCCCAAAGCCGTCGAGTTCCGCGATGTGCTGCCGACCACCAACGTCGGCAAGATCCTGCGTCGTGAACTGCGTGACGAAGAGCTGAAGAAACTCGGCAAGAAGTGATGTTTGCCTGATCAAAAACGCCACCTTCGGGTGGCGTTTTTGTTGGTTTCTTTCGTTTCCAGGAATCGCGGCTGAAGCCGCTCCTACGGATCGCACAACCCTGTAGGAGCGGCTTCAGTCGCGATGCGGTTGATCTTTCAGGCGAGCTACCAACCACTCACTGAAGCTTCGGGTCAGCGGACTATTCTCGCTATCGCGATGAATCAACCACGCCCAGTTCGGCCCGCGAATACTGCGTTCCACCAGCGGCCGCAGCTGCCCGTTGTCCAGCGCCGGCTGCGCCAACAGTTGGCTGACCAGGGCAATCCCCAACCCATTACACGCTGCATCCAGCAGCAACCCCGGGTCAGAAAAATTCAGCCCATGGCTCTGCTGCCCAAGGTTTTCGCCGTCTTCCACCTGCCAGTGGCTCCAATCCATTTCCCGCTCGCCGTGCAGGGTGCTGCGCTCGGCCGCCTGGAACAGGGCAGGGCTGCATACGGGGTAGAGACGGTCGTTGTGCAGCACCCGAAACGCACATTCAGCCTGGGCGCTGATGTCGTCGCGCACGGCGAGGTCGATGGTCTGGGTGGTCATGTCCGGCGCTTCATCGGTGGTGAATAACCACAGATCCACTTCCGGGTGCTGCTGACGAAAATCAGCCAGGCGCGGCAACAACCAATGCCGCGCAAACGCCGGCGTGGTGTTGACCACCAACTGATTGGGCTTGCGGTACTGCTCCAGGCGGCGGATGCCGACGGCCAGTTGCTGCAGCATCGACTGCGTGGTGCTGAGCAAATCATGCCCGGCATCGGTGAGCGCCACGCTGCGGCCATTGCGGAAAAACAGCGGCTGCTCAAGGAAGCTTTCCAGGCTGCGGATCTGCTGACTGATCGCCGATTGGGTGAGGTGCAGCTCATCCGCGGCCTTGTGAAAACTGCCCAGGCGGGCGGCGGCTTCAAAGCCTCGCAAGGCGTTCAGTGGCGGCCAGTGTTTAAGCATTATCGATAAGCCCTGCTAATCATAAGTGCGCAAAATCTATCGTTTGTTGTCGCTTTTTCACAAGCCTAGCATGCATGCCATCCCCGTTATCGCGGGATTCAGTGATTACAAATACTTAACTGAAGAGGCAGGTTATGCACAGCAGCGACGCACAACAAACAGGTTGGTTCATGCCGGCGGAGTGGGCACCCCATGCCGCCACCTGGATGGTCTGGCCGCACAACAAGGCGCTGTGGGAAGCGGGCTGGCAGGTCAGCCTGGAACAGGTGCAAAGCGATTTCGCCGGGGTGGCCAACGCCATCGCGCGTTTCGAACCGGTGAAGATGGTGGTCGACCCCTCGGCCCTGCAAAGTGCCCGTGTGCTGTGCGGCCCGGACGTCGAGTTGATCCCGCAGGTTGTCAACGACAGCTGGTTCCGCGACTCCGGCCCGAGCTTCGTTTGCCACTCGACCCTGGGCCTGGCCGGGGTCAGCTGGCGCTTCAATTCCTGGGGCGGCAAGTCGGCCCATGACCTTGATGAAAGTGTCGCCCGCCGGGTGCTTAACGGCCTCGGCCTGGACTGCTTCGGCACGCCGCTCTCCAACGAAGGCGGGGCCATTCATGTCGACGGCGACGGCACCCTGATCACCACCGAATCGGTGCTGCTCAATCCCAACCGTAATCCGGGTGCGACCAAGCAAGACATCGAAGAGGTGTTTACCCGTCTGCTTGGCGTGCGCAAAGTCATCTGGCTGCCGGGCGACCCCGACTACGTCACTGGCGACATGACCGACGGCCACGTCGATGGCGTCTGCGCCTTCGCCAAACCCGGCGCGCTGCTGCTCGACGCCACTCGCGACAGCAGCTCGACCTACGCCAAAGTCGCCAAGGAAAACCGCCGCGCCCTGGAGCTGGCCACCGATGCCCGCGGCCGCCAGTTCGAGCTGCTGGAGCTGTTCGAAGCGAGCGAGGCGGTCGACCCCAATGCCGAGGTGTTCTGCGCCTCGTACACCAACTTCTACCTGGCCAATGGCGCGGTGATCATGCCGGCCTACGGCATCGAGGCCGACCAGGTCGCTGCCGCAACCCTGGCGCTGGCCTTCCCCGGCCGCGAGGTGGTGCCGGTGCGCATCAACCACCTGGCCCATGGCGGTGGCGGCGTGCACTGCATCACCCAACAGCAGCCGGCATGGCCGCTCAAAGGCGCCAAGGCATGAGCCTGGTCACCGTCGCCACCACGCAAATGGCCTGCAGCTGGGACCTGCAGGCCAACCTCGAGCAGGCGGAGCAACTGGTGCGTGAGGCTGCGGCTGCAGGTGCGCAAGTGATCCTGCTGCAAGAGCTGTTCGCCACTCCGTACTTCTGCATCGAGCAGCAGCATCGGCACCTGGAACTGGCCGAAGCCTATGGCACCAGTCGCCTGCTGACCCGCTTCGCTGCGTTGGCCAAAGAGCTCGGCGTGGTGCTGCCGATCAGCTGGTTCGAAAAGGCCGGCAATGCCTATTTCAATTCGCTGGCCATGGCCGACGCCGATGGCCGTTTGCTCGGGGTGTACCGCAAAACCCATATCCCCAACGCCGTCGGTTATCAGGAGAAGGAGTACTTCAGCCCCGGCGACACCGGTTTCCGCGTCTGGGACACCGCCTTCGCCCGACTCGGCGTGGCCATCTGCTGGGACCAGTGGTTCCCGGAAACCGCGCGCTGCCTGGCCCTGCAGGGCGCCGAGCTGTTGTTGTTTCCCACCGCCATCGGCTCGGAGCCGGGCGCCAGCGCGCTGGATTCCCGTGACCACTGGCAACTGACCATGCGCGGCCATGCCGCCGCCAACATCCTGCCGGTGCTGGCCGCCAACCGTATCGGCACGGAAGTGGCGCAAAGCGATGCGGCGCTGCGCATGACCTTCTACGGCTCGTCGTTCATCACCGACCACAAAGGCCAACTGCTGCGCGAAGCCGGGCGCGACGAACAGGCGGTGCTGCTGCAAGCGCTGGACCTCGCCGCCATGGCCGAAGAGCGCCGCACCTGGGGCATCTACCGCGACCGTCGGCCGGACATGTACGGCGCGCTGCTCAGCCTCGATGGCCGCCACCTTCACCCACGCTGGACCCCACAAGGAAACTGATCATGCCGAGTCGTCATGTGGTGCTGTGCCTTGCCCTGTGTCTGTCTGTGGCCACGGCCCAGGCCGACGAGAAAACCCTGCGCCTGTTCAACTGGGCCGACTACTTTGCCGAAGACACCCTGAAAGCCTTCACCGCCGAAACAGGGATTCAGGTGGTGTACGACCAGATGGACAGCAGCGAGGTGCTGGAAGCCAAGCTGATGGCCGGCCACAGCGGTTATGACCTGGTGTTCCCCGGCGACACCGTGGCCGAGCGGCTGATGCGCGCCGGCAGCTTGCAGGCCCTGGATAAAAGCAAAATCGTCGCCCTGGCTGACATCGAACCCGGAGTGCAGACACTGCACGAGCAGTATCCGCGCGCCAAAGATGCCACCGTGCCCTACACCTGGGGCACCATCGGCCTGACCTACAACGCGGCGATGATCGAAAAACTCCTGCCCGGCGCGCCGGTCAACAGCCTCGACATGCTGTTCAAGCCGGAGCTGGCCGCCAGGTTCGCCGACTGCGGCATCTCGTTGATCGACTCGCCGGATGAAGTGCTCGCCGTGGTCCTCCATTACCTCGGCCGCGAGCCACGCAGCGGCAAGGCCGAAGACCTGCAAGCGGCCACCGAGCTGCTGCTGAAACTGCGCCCCTACATTCGCAAGTTCCAGTCGCAGCCGGTCACCGATCTGGTCAACGGCGACCTGTGCCTGGCCCTGGGCTACAGCGGCGACGTGATCCAGGCTCAGCGAACCGCCGCAGCCGCGGGCAAGAGCGCGGACTTCCAATACCGCGTGCCGCGCGAGGGCACCACTATCTGGATGGACACCATGGCCATCCCGGTGGACGCCATCCACCCCGAGTACGCCTACGCCTTTATCAACTTCGTGATGCGCCCGGCCAACATGGCGGCGATCAGCAATTTCACCGGCTACCCCACCTCCAACGCCAAGGCCCGACCGCTGGTGCAAGCGCAACTGCGCGACAACCCGGACATCTACCTGCAACCCGCCACCTACAAGCGGCTGATTGCCGGCAAGGACATTCCACAAAAAGACATGCGCGCCCGTATGCGTGCCTGGACCCAATTCAAAACCGCGCGTTAGGCGCAGGGAGCAGCGTTATGGCTACACGTCGTGACTTCATCAAACAGCTGAGCACAGTTGCCGGGCTTGGTATCGCCAGCTCCTTGGGCCTGAGTTTTCGTGCCACCCCGGTGCAGGCCGCGCCGGGCCTAGGTGATGACTGGTATGTGCAGGAAGAAAGCCTGCCGCAGTTGCGCGCCTTCGTTGCATTTGGCGCGCAGCCGGCGATCTGGGATGACTGGACGGCCGATGTGCAGGACTGTATCGCCCGCATCGCCAAAGCCATCGCCCAGTTCCAGCCGGTGACCGTACTGTGTCGCAGCAACGAACTGGCACTGGCCAAACGTAAATGTGGCACCACTAATATGCGTTTTCTGACCACGCCATTGGACGACGTCTGGATCCGCGACAGCGGCGCCAACTTTGCCGTTGACGAGCAAGGCGGCCTGTACGCCATCGATTTCAACTTCAGCGGCTGGGGCGGCAAACAGCAGCACGCCAACGATGCTCAGGTGGCCTCACTGATGAGCAGCGACGCCAAGGCCACTTACATCCGCAGCCAGCTCACCGGCGAGGGTGGCGGTATTGAAGTGGACGGCAACGGCACGGCGATCATGACGGAGAGCTGCTGGGTCAACAGCAACCGCAACCCCGGCTGGAGCAAGGCCCAGGTCGATGCCGAACTGAAAGCCATGCTCGGCCTGCGCAAGATCATCTGGCTGCCGGGCATCAAGGGCAAAGACATCACCGACGCCCACGTCGACTTCTATGCGCGCTTCGTCAAACCCGGGGTGGTTATCGCCAACCTCGACAACGACCCGGCCTCCTACGACTACGCCGTCACCCGCACCCACCTGGAGATTCTGAAAACCGCCACCGACGCCGACGGCAAGCGCTTGCAGATTCACACCCTGTCGCCGCCGCGCACCTTGCGCAGCAACAAATTCACCCGAGACAACCCCGACTTCGCCCCGGGCTACATCAACTACTTCCCGGTCAACGGCGGCATCATCGCCCCGCAATTCGGCGATGCCAGCGCGGACGCGGCCAGTAAGGCGCTTCTGGAAAAACTCTATCCGGGACGCAAGGTGGTGCAGTTGAACATCGACGCCGTGGCGGCAGGGGGAGGGGGGATTCACTGCGTGACGCAGCAGCAACCGCGGGTGTAGTGGGCCGGGCGATAGCTCTTGTAGGGTGTGCTACGCGCACCAAGCGATTGCCCTGCGAACGCTATGGTGCGCGTAGCACACCCTACAAAGAGCGCGTTATCGCGCCAACATCAGCACCGTGCCCCAGCCATAGAGCAGGGTGTTCTGTTCACTGCGGGAGACGCTGAAGGTCATGCGCGGGATATGCAACGTGCCGGTGAGTTCGCCGGTTTGGTTGTCGACGATGCGCAAGAGACTGTTGTCGAAATCGATCGCCAGCAAGCGAGTGCCGTTGATTTGCAGGGCGTTGATGCCGGGGTGGCCGAGGGCGGTGGAGGTCCACCGCACGTTGCCGGTAAGCGGGTCGATGGCCTCAAGCTTGCCGCCCGTTTCGCGGTAGTTGAACACCATCGGGCCGTAGGGTTCGAGGGTGATATTGGCATTCTCGTCGTAGTGGTAAGTGGCGAGCGTGCTGCCGGTTTTTACGTCGAGGGTGAGAATCTGCGAGCCGAGGCGGTCCTGGTAAAACACCCCGGCGCCGACCGTCAGCTCGCCACTGTCGCCCAGTTGCTGCTGCCAGCGTTGTGCGCCGTTGGCCACTTCGTAGGCGTGCACCACGTAATGGCGGTCGGTGAGCAGCAGGGTGTTCTGGTAAAGCTGCAAGGTGTACAGCTCGTAGCTCGGCGGGGTGATGCGCCAGCGCTCGACCAGGGTGCGGGTGTCGAGGGCCACCAGGTCTTGATAGTTGTCGATAAACACCAGCAGATCACCGGCCACCAGCAAGTCGGTGGCGGTGTCGGGTTGTTCGTGCACACTCACCAGCGCGCCGCTGGCGCGGTCGTGGGAGCGGATACGGTGGTCGAAGGCGCTGATGGTCAGGATGCGGTCGTTGGCCACCAGCACCTGGGTAATCGGATCGCCGCCTGCATGGCTCCACAGGGCTTTGCCGGTGCTGAGGTCCACTGCATAGAGAAAGCCATTGCCGCTGATGAAGTAGCCAGTCTGGCCTTCGCTGGCGCGCAGGATCAGGGCATCGGTCTGGTCGCTGAAGGCCCAGTTCAGCCAAGTGGGTGTGGGCTGCAGCGCGTTCACTGTGAGACGAGACAGCAGGGTGACGCTGCTGGCCGGGGCGCCTTCGACGTTGTCATTTTCGTGTGGGTCGGCAGGCGCTGTGCAGGCTTTTTCCTGCGCCGTTACCTGCCCACTATCTCTACCGCACAGATACACCTCGGGTTGGCCACAGCCGGCCAGCAGAGCGAAGGTGAAAGCTAACCAGCCGATGCGCATCCCTGTGTTCCCTGGGTAAAAACCCATCCTGTGGGCGATGGCGGATTGTAAGCGTCAGCGCCATAAAAAACGCCACCCGCAGGTGGCGTTTTTTAGTGCATGGGAACGACTTAACGGCTGGCCGCCAGCGAGGTTTCGCCTACGCCGCTTTTGCCTTGGGTTTCGCTGACTTCATGGAGCTTGGTGCGGGCCGAGATCATGCCCATTTTCACTTCTTGCCAGATGTAAACCAGGCTGCCGGGCTGTACGTCTACATCCAGGGTGTCGGTGTTTTCGGCGCTGGAGGTGACGGTGTGTTTGCCTGGCGTGACTTGTTTGTAGAGGTAGGTGTTGGCGCCGGTCTGGCCTACAGCCTGGCCGTCAATGGCGACGTCCATGGTCACCGCAGCACCCATGCTTTCGTTGCGGTAGATATAAATACCGGCTTGGTCAGGAGCGACCTGGAAGGTTTTCAGCGCGGCGTCTTGTGCCGGGTCGCCTTTGGGAACGGAGGCGCAACCAGACAGAACGGCCAGAGCGAGTGCAGCGACTGCGAGCTTCTTCATCGGATTTCCTTATCGTTTTTTAGTGTTGTTGGCGTAGCCGCAAAGGGGCGTGAGCGGGTAGCTGTCGGCGTCCTTGCAGCTGTGGGTGACGGTACAAGATTGGTACGTGAGTCCACAAGATAGAGTTGCTGTTGTGGGGCCGGAGGGATCACCGTTTGCAGGAATCGAGGCTGATCTGGAACTTGATCTGGAACTTGATCTTGATCCATCCGCCCCGTTGGCGCAGGCCGAGTGGAGTCGTTGCGTAAGGGGTTGAGCGGCCGGGAGTCGCGAAAGGCGTGATGGGCCAAGGATGGCCCGTCTCGCCGGCCCCTGGAGCAACGACGGAGCGAGGGAAGTCGCAGCGCAGCGGAGACCCAAGGTTGGGCTAGACCTTTTGAGTACTTTTTCGGCGACTGGAAAAAGAAACACGCGCGTAAGGCGCGAAACAAAACGCCCCGCCCACGCAATTCAGAAGAATTGCGATACGCATGGCCCGCGCGCGCCGCCCCGCCTAGCGCCGCGAAAATCTGCGACAATCCGCCCCCGCCTTTTTTGATTGTTGCCCACCCGCCAATGACCGACGCCACGCCCACCTCCGATGCCTTGCTGAAAAACCTCGACCAGGCCCTGGTCGCCGACCGCCATCGTCTGCGCCGTCAGCTGCACGAGCTGAAAAAGGCCGGGCATGCCGATGAGGCCAAGCTGGCGCAATGGCTGGAGCGCTTCCAGCAGAGCTGCGCCAAGGTCGAGGCGCGGCGCCTGAGCGTGCCGCTGATGCGTTATGACGACAGTCTGCCGATCGCTGCCAAGCGCGATGAAATCAAGGCGGCGCTGGCCAAGCATCAGGTGCTGATCATTGCCGGTGAAACCGGCTCGGGGAAAACCACCCAGTTGCCGAAGATCTGCCTGGAAATCGGCCGCGGTCTGCACGGGTTGATCGGCCACACCCAGCCACGGCGCTTGGCGGCGCGCAGTGTGGCGACGCGGGTGGCGGAAGAGATCGGTACCCCGCTGGGCGAGCTGGTCGGTTACCAGGTGCGTTTTGAAGACCAGAGCAAAGACAGCTCGCTGATAAAGCTGATGACCGACGGCATTCTGCTGGCCGAAACCCAGCACGACCGTTATCTGGAAAAGTACGACACGCTGATCGTCGACGAGGCCCACGAGCGCAGCCTGAATATCGACTTCCTCCTCGGCTACCTGAAAACCCTGTTGCCGCGTCGCCCCGACCTGAAGGTGATCATCACCTCGGCGACCATCGACCTCGAGCGCTTTTCCAAGCACTTCGATGGCGCGCCGATTGTGGAAGTGTCGGGGCGTACCTTCCCGGTGGAGACCTGGTACCGGCCGCTGGTGTCGGAGGTGGACGAGGAGGGGGAGAGCCTGGTGGATGACCTCAGCGTCGACCAGGGCATTCTCGCCACGCTGGATGAGATCGAAGCGTTCGAGCGCAGCGAAGGCAAACGCCCGGGTGATGTGTTGGTGTTCCTGCCGGGCGAACGCGAGATTCGCGACTGCGCCGATATGCTGCGCAAGGCCAACCTGCGTTTTACCGAGGTGTTGCCGCTGTATGCGCGGCTGACGCCCAGCGAGCAGCAGAAGATTTTCGCGCCGATGGCTGGGCGCAAGATTGTGCTGGCCACTAACGTCGCGGAAACCTCGCTGACGGTGCCGGGCATCCGTTATGTGATCGACAGCGGCACCGCGCGCATCAGCCGCTACAGCTATCGCGCCAAGGTGCAGCGCCTGCCTATCGAGGCGGTGTCGCAGGCCAGCGCCAACCAGCGTAAAGGCCGTTGCGGGCGGGTTGAGCCGGGCATTTGCGTGCGTCTGTACAGCGAAGAAGACTTCCTCGCTCGCCCGGCGTTTACCGACCCGGAAATTCTGCGCACCAACCTGGCGGCGGTGATTTTGCAGATGCTCCATCTGCGCCTCGGTGAGATCGATGCCTTCCCCTTTATCGAGCCGCCGGATGGCAAGGCCATCAGTGACGGTTTTAACCTGCTGCAGGAGCTTTCGGCGGTTAATCGCGAAAGCCAGCTGACGCCGATTGGCCGGCAACTGGCGCGCCTGCCCATCGACCCTCGGCTGGGCCGCATGGTGCTGGAAGCGGCCAAGCTCGGCAGCCTGGACGAGATTCTGATCGTCGCCAGCGCCCTCTCGGTGCAAGACCCGCGCGAGCGACCGATGGATCGCCAGCAGGCGGCTGACCAGGCGCATGCGCAGTGGAAGGATGTGGACTCGGACTTCGCCGCGCTGATCAACCTGTGGCGTGGCTTCGAAGAAAAACGCCAGGAGCTGGGCTCCAACCCGCTGCGTAACTGGTGCCGGAAAAACTTCCTCAACTACCTGCGCCTGCGCGAATGGCGCGATGCCCACCGCCAGTTGGTGTTGATTACCCGCGAGCTGAAACTCAGCCCTGAGCGCAAAGCCGAAAACGTGGCCGAGCCAACGCGCAATGCCACGGCCGCCGCGCAGCCCGCGAAGAACGTCGAAGCCCTGGAAGCTGCCCAACGCGCCAAGGATTACGCTGCCGTGCACAAGGCGATCTTGTGCGGCCTGCTCAGCCAGATCGGGCAGAAGACCGAAGACGGCGACTACCTCGGCGCCCGTCAGCGGCGTTTCTGGATTCACCCCTCCAGCGTCATCGGCCGCAAAAAGCCGCAGTGGGTGATGGCCGCCGAGCTGATGGAAACCACCAAGCTGTTTGCCCGCCAGGTGGCCAAAATCGAGCCGGACTGGATCGAGCCGCTGGCCGGCCACCTGATCAAGAAAAACCACTTCGAACCGCACTGGGAGAAGAAGCGCGGGCAAGTGGTGGCCTTCGAGCAGATCACCCTGTACGGGATGATCGTGGTCGGCCGGCGGCCGGTGCATTTCGGCCCCATTGAGCCTGCAGTGTCGCGCGAGCTGTTTATCCGTGAAGGCCTGGTGCGCGGCGAAATCCAGTCGCGGGCCAAATGCCTGTCGGCTAATCAACAGCTGCTGGAGCTGTTCGACGAGCTGGAAGCCAAGGCCCGCCGCCGCGACATTCTGGCCGACGAAGAAACCCTGTTCGGTTTCTACGATGCGCGCTTGCCGGCGGACATCTACCAGACCGCCAGCTTCGACAGCTGGTACAAAACCGAGAGCGCGAAGAACCCGCAGCTGCTGATCATGCGTGAGGAAGACATCCTCGCCCGTGACGCCACGGAAGTGACCAAAGCGCAGTACCCGGACCAACTGCAGCTGGGCGATCTGCGCCTGCCCCTGACCTATCACTTCGAGCCCAACCACCCGCGCGATGGTGTGACCTTGCGGGTGCCGGCGCCGCTGCTGCCGCAGATTCCTGCCGAGCGTTTGCAATGGCTGGTGCCGGGTTTGCTGGAGGCCAAGTGCATTGCCCTGGTGCGCGAGTTGCCCAAGGCCCTGCGCAAGAACTTCGTGCCGGTGCCGGACTTCGTCAAAGCCGCGCTGGCGCGGATCACCTTCGGCCAGGGTTCGCTGGTGCAGGCCCTGGGTGGCGAGTTGCAGCGCATGACCGGCGTGCGGGTGTCCGAAGAGGCCTGGGCCGAGGCTGAGCAGCAACTGGAAAACCACCTGAAGATGAACCTGGAAGTGGTCGACGCCCAGGGCAAGTTGCTCGGCGAAGGCCGCGACCTGGCCGAGCAGACCGCACGTTTTGCCGAAGCCAGCCAGGCCGCCTTGGCCATGGTGAAAACCGACAAGCAACAGAAGCCGGTGGAGGCCAAGGTGTTCGCGCCGGTGGCGCAGACCACGCAACAGAACATCGCTGGCCTGTCGATGACGGTGTACCCGGCGCTGGTGGAAGAGGGTGGCACCGTCAAGGAAGGCCGCTTCGCCACCGCCGCCGAAGCCGAATTCCAGCACCGTCGCGCCTTGCAGCGTTTGCTCCTGCAACAGCTCAACGAGCCGGCCAAGTTCCTGCGCGGCAAACTGCCGGGCCTGACTGATCTCGGCCTGCTGCACCGCGACCTCGGTCGGGTGGAAGCGCTGGTGGAAGACATTCTGCTGGCCAGCCTCGACAGCTGCATTCTGGAAGGCGAAGAGCCGCTGCCGCGCGATGGTGTCGGCCTGCTGGCCCTGGCCGAGAAAAAGCGCGGCGCCTGGACCGAACACGCCGAACGCCTGGCGCGCCTGACCCTGGAAATTCTCAAGCTCTGGCACGGCCTGCAAAAACGCTTCAAGGGCAAGATCGACCTGGCCCAGGCCGTGGCCCTCAACGATATCAAGGCGCAGCTGGGCAACCTGGTCTACCCGGGCTTTGTGCGCGAAACCCCGGCCGAATGGCTGAAGGAAGTGCCGCGTTACCTGAAAGCCATCGAGCAGCGTTTCGACAAGCTGGGTTCGCAGTTGCAGAAAGATCGGGTATGGAGTGGTGAGCTGGCCGGGCTCTGGGCGCAATACAAAGCCCGCGCGGACAAACATGCCCAGGAAGGCAAACGCGATCCGCAGCTGGTGCTGTATCGCTGGATGCTGGAGGAATACCGGGTGTCGCTGTTCGCGCAGCAACTGGGGACCAAAATGGCGGTCTCCGATAAGCGCTTGAACAAGCAGTGGAGTGCGGTGGAGGGGTAGAGCGGCGTTGCTGCTGGCCCCCTCTCCCTAGCCCTCTCCCCGAGGGGCGAGGGGACTGATCGGCGTTGTTGCGACTTTGGCTCCCCTCGCCCGTTTACGGGAGAGGGGCTGGGGGAGAGGGTCGCAGTTATTTGCGATTCACCGCACGCGCAGCGTGCAACACATCCGCACCAATCTCACCTTCGAACTGCTTCCACACCGGCAACATCGCTTCACGCCAGGCGGCTTGTTCGGCCGGGGTGAGGGTGATGATCTTGGCCTTGCCACCGGCCACCAGCGCCTCGTAGTCACGCTGGTTGTTGGCTTCGGCAGTCTGGTTCACCGACAGCGTCACCTCGTCCAAAATCGATTCCAGCTCGGTGCGGATCTGGAACGGGATGCTGGTCCAGAACTTACTGTTGGTCACCACCATATAGCTCAGCACGCCATGGTTGGTGATGGTCACGTAGGGCTGCACTTTCTCGAATTTCTGCGAGACGAAGTTCGACCAGGGGTTTTCGGTGCCCTGAACGGTGCCGCTTTCCAGCGCCTTGTAGGTTTCGGCGAACGGCAGTTTCACCGTGGTCGCGCCGAGGGCGGCGAACTGCGCTTCCAGCACGCTGGAGGCTTGAATGCGGAAGGCCAGGCCTTTGGCATCGGCCGGGGTGCGCAGGGCCTTGTTGGCCGACAGCTGTTTCATGCCGTTGGTCCAGAAGCCCAGGCCGTAGATGTTGCTGCTGTTCATCGAGCGCAGCAGTTCACGGCTCTTCTCGCGCTTGAGGAAACGGTCGACGGCGGCCTGGTCGGTGAACAGGAACGGCAGGTCGAACACTTGCAGGCGCTTGGTGTACTTGTCGAACTTGGACAGCGACGGCGCCAGCATCTGCACGCGGCCATCGGCCAGGGCGGCGAGTTCTTCGCCGTCACCGAACAGCGCGGAGTTGGCGTACACCTCAACCTTCACCTTGCCCGCCAGGCGCTCTTCCACCAGCTTCTTGAACAGCAGGGCGCCCTGGCCCTTGGGGGTGCTTTCCGCCGACACGTGGGAAAACTTGATGACGATCGGCGCGCCATCTTCAGCCGTCGCCATGGACGGGCTGGCCGTCAGCAACAACGCCGTGAGCGCCAGGGACAAATACTTGAACATGCTCTTTCCTTAAATTCTGCCAAGCCAAAGAACCCGCCTCAGGCTTGTGGCCTGATCGGGACGTGCGTGTTGCTGGATGCTGTTCAGCGATGGGCGACAGGGGTCGTCACTTGCGCAGGGCAAGCGCGGGTCGCGGTGCTGTTTATTATTGGTAGGGCCGCCATGACTGGTGGGCCAGGGTAGGACCGCCAGGTTTGCGAAGGGCCGGGATTCTTCCGTAAAGCGTGACGCCGCGCAACCGACGGTATGCCCAGCGGCTCGCAAATCTGAAAAATAGTCGGGGTTTTCAGTTCGCCGGTTAAGTCGGTATGGTTCGCTCTCCATCCCGATAAGGAGAATTTCGATGAGCTTGCACGGCACCTACGACCCGCAGAACATTTTCGCCCTGATCATTCGTGGCGAGGCGCCGTGCTACAAGCTCTACGAAGACGACGACGTGCTGGCCTTTCTCGACGTGTTTCCGCAGTCGTTCGGCCACAGCCTGGTGATTCCCAAGCGCTCAGCGGCGCGCAATATCCTTGAGGTGGACACCGAGGCACTGGCCAAGGTGATGGCGGTGGTGCAGAAAATCACCCGGGTGATCGTCGAAGAACTGGAGCCGGCCGGCGTGCAGGTCGCCCAGTTCAATGGCGCGCCGGCGGGGCAGACGGTGTTCCATCTGCACATGCACATCGTGCCGCGCTATGCCGGGCAAGGGCTGGGCGTGCATGCCACGCAAAAGGCCGACCCGGCCGAGCTGGAACAGTTGCAGGCACGCTTGCTCAAGCGCCTGGGCTGAGGCTAGACTGGCCGCCGGGCGCGACAGGGCGCCCGGTCTCGCAAAAGCCAGCCGCACCTGTCAGAGGTTTTCCTTCTTCGGATTTACCGCAACCTGAATCTCCACGCCGCAGCGAGAACGGCACATTTGGAAGAGGAAAGGTTTATGTGGTCTACATCCAACCCGTTGTCCCCCTGCACCCCGAATAGCGACTTTTTGCGCAGCCACGCCCGCCGCTTGCTTCGCCATGCCCGTGCGGCGCACGCCCATGTGGCGTTGCCGGTATTGCGCCGCTTGGTCGCGGCGAAATTGAACGCTGGGCAAAGCCTGTCGGCGTTACACGCCAGTCGTGAGACCTTGCAGTTGAAAACCCTGCTGCGCTTGTTGGCAGTGGAACTGGGCTATGCCGATT
Source organism: Pseudomonas sp. GV071 (assembly GCF_003050835.1). Taxonomy (GTDB): domain Bacteria; phylum Pseudomonadota; class Gammaproteobacteria; order Pseudomonadales; family Pseudomonadaceae; genus Aquipseudomonas. The sequence continues at coordinate 41,439 of NZ_QAOJ01000001.1, forward strand.
GGGCGGAGTGCAAGGCAGTGATCGATAGCCGCGAGGCTGCCTGCCTGGATCGGTACCGTTTGGACGCTGGCGCCTTTGGCGACTTCGAAAAGAACTGGTTCGCCAACGCCACCCAGGCCCGCGACTGGCAACGCCAGCATGGCGGGTATGTGGTGCAATACGGTGAGCAGGCGGTGGCGATATTGCGGCCGGCGTAACGACTAACCGCAACGCTGTTCCTACGGGGCGATGGCGTTTATGAAAATTTCGCCAGATTCGCCCCTAACTCGCGCTCCATCTCGCCATCCGTTTGCCCGCCGTTATCCATCAGCCACTGCACCCGTTCCCGGGTGGCAGGGGCGTTCATGTCGGCGCCGAAGCGCTGCGATTCTTCCACCAGTGCCGCTACCGGTGCCGCGCTGACTTGGTCAACCACCGCCTTGATATGGGCGATGCCCGCTGCCGGGAAGCTGGAAATGCGCTGGGCCAGGGCGTCGCAATGGGCGCTGAGCTCCGCGTCGGGGAGGGCGCGGTTGATCCAGCCGTAACGCTCGGCGGTCTCGGCATCAAAATCAGCGCCGCCCAGGCAGATTTCCAGAGCACGGCCACGGCCGACCAACTGCGCCAGACGCACGGTGCCGCCGGCGCCCGGCAGCAGGCCGACGGCCACTTCCGGTTGGCCGAGCACGGCGTTTTCTTTTGACCCGAAGCGCAAGTCCAGGGCCAGGAGAAACTCACTGCCAGCGCCACGGGCGCGGCCGCGCAGTTCGCCAATGGTCACTTGCGGCAGTTTGCTGAAGCGGGTGAACAGCGCGCTAAGCAGGCTGGCCTGGCCTTCGGGCAATGGCGGGGCCGGCTGCTGCAGTTGGCTGCCAAGGTCGAAGTGGGCGATGAAGAACGCCGGGTTGGCGCTGCGAAACAGCACCACACGGGTGGTGGTGTCGGCTTCCAGACTCTTTGCCAGTTTCAGCAGGTCGACGATCACCTCGCGGTCCATCAGGTTGATCGGCGGGTGGTCGAATTCGATGGTGGCCACGCCGTTGGCGTCGTGGCGGGTGAGGGTGCGGTAGTCGCTCATGCTGTTCTCCTGAATGGAATGCAGCGAGCGTCGCGCGACCTGAAGCGGGGCTCAAGGACTATCCAGCGGGGTGATGGGCGGCATAACCGCAAACGCGACCCTAGGTGGGAGGGGCTTCAGCCGCGAGCTTTTGATCTTAAAAGCGTCGCGGCTGAAGCCCCTCCCACAGGGTTGTCGCACTACTTAAGGACGCAGATCCTCACGCAAATTGCTGACTTCACCCGCCGTCACCGCCGGCGCGGCATTGCCCCAGGTGTTGCGCACGTAGGTGAGTACGTCGGCAATGTTGTCGTCGCTGAGGTTCCAGGCGAACGACGGCATGGCGGGCGCAGTCGGTGCTGCTTCGGTGCCACCGGCACGACTGCCGGCCAGCACCACGCGGATCAGCGAGGTCGGGTCGCTGCTGTTTACCAGCGGTGCTGCGGCCAGTTTCGGGAACAGATTTTTCACCCCTTCGCCGTTGGGCACGTGACAGGCCGAGCAGCGGTCCGCATAGATCGCCTTGCCGGCGAGCATTGCCGGTGTGTCGGCGGCTACTGGCTGCGGCGCGGCGGCAGTCGCCTGGCCATCCTTGAGGTACACCGCGACGGCCATCAGGTCTTCATCGGTCCAGTGCTGGGTGGAGTTTTCCACCGCTTCGGCCATCGGCCCGGAGGCGATGTCGAAGCGGTTGGCGCCGGTTTTCAGGTACTGCACCAGGTCCTCGTTGCTCCACTGACCAATGCCGCTGTGGGCGTTGGCGGTGATGTCCGGTGCGATCCAGCCTTGCAGGTTGGAGCCGGCGAGGAACTGGTCGTTTTTGTCACCGCCAATCAGGTTTTTCGGCGTGTGGCAGGTGCCGCAGTGGCCGAGGCCTTCCACCAGGTAAGCGCCGCGGTTCCACTGTGGTGACTTCTCGGCCGTCGGCACGAACTCGCCCTGGGTGAAGTTCAACAGGTTCCAGCCAATCAGGCTGGTACGTACGTTGAAGGGGAAGGGCAGCTGGTTGCTTTCCACCGGGTTGTGCACCGGCTCGATGGTTTGCAGGTAGGCCCAGAGCGCCAGGTTGTCCTCTTTGCGCACCTTGGTGTAGGCGGTGAAAGGCATGGCGCCGTACAGGCGTTTGCCACCTTTGCTATGGCCCTCGGACATGACCTTCTGGAAGTCATCGAAGGTCCAGTCGCCCAGGCCAGTTTCCGGGTCGGGGGTGATGTTGGCGCCGACCAGTTTGCCGAACGGCGTTTCAATCACCACGCCGCCGGAAAACGCCGGTTGGCCGGGCACGGTGTGGCAGGCGGTGCAGTCGCCGACCACGGCCAGGTAGCGGCCTTTTTCTACTTGGTTGTAGGAGTCGGCGCCGCTGCTGGCGTGGGCGCTTTGCAGGGTGAGGCCGAGCAGGGCGAAAGCACTCAGAGAGAGAAGGGTCTTCATACGCTGATCATCTCCCCGGGGCGTTGCAGATAAAGTCGTTTGATCGCATCTGCTGCCTTGAACGCCAGGGCACCGACGGTGCCGGTGGGGTTGTAGCCAGGGTTTTGCGGGAAGGCCGAAGAGCCGACCACGAACAGGTTGGGCACGCCCCACACCTGCAGGTGTTTGTTCACCGAGCTGTTCTTCGGATCGGCACCCATGATGAAACCGCCGACGATGTGCGAGGACTGGTACGAGGTGTTCGCCCATGGGCCCTTGCGCGGCGCCGGGACCATCTCACGCGGGTTCATGGTCTTGGCGATTTCCACCACTTTATTGGTGACGTACTGCGCCATTTTCAGGTCGTTCTCGGGGAAGTCGAAGGTGATGCGCAGCAGCGGTCGGCCGTGCGGGTCGGTGTAGTTGGGGTCCAGTGACAGGTAGTTATTGCGCGTGGAGTAGCTGCTGGCTTCGCAGCCAATTGACATGGTCGAGAGGTAGTTGTCGACCGTGGCTTTTTTCCATTTCGCGCCCCAGGCCGGGGTGCCCGGCGGGGTCGGACGCGAGTCGATCGGCGCTGCGCCAATCGGCGTTACCCGGGTGCTGCCGCCACCGACAAAGCCCAGGCCTGAGTGGTCGAAGTTGTCGTTGTTGAACTCGTCGATGCCCATGCCGATGGCGCCGCCACCGATAAAGGGGTTGAAGTTCTTGTCGTCGAAAAACAGCTTTACGCTGTTGGCGGTCTGGTAGGCGTAGTTGCGCCCGGTGGTGCCGGTGTTGGTGATCGGGTTGTAGGGCTCGCCGACGCCTGAGAGCAACATCAGCCGCACGTTCTCGAAGATGAACGCGGCGACCACCACGATCTCCGCCGGCTGTTCCCATTCCTGGCCGCTGGAGTCGACATAGATGATGCCGGTGGCGCGGGTGCCCGTGCTGTCCATGGTGACTTTGAGCACTTCGGAGTTGGTTTTGGCGGTGAAGTTGGGTTTGCGGATCAACGCGGGCAGCACGTTGACGATGGCGCTGGCCTTGGAATAGTTGCCACAGCCGTAGTTGGTGCAGAAGCCGCAGAAGGTGCACGGCCCCATGGTCACGCCGAGCTGGTTGGTATAGGCCTGCGAGGCCAGTGCCGAGGGCACCGGGAAGGGCTTGTAGCCGAGGTTTTTCGCGGCTTCAGCAAACAGCGTCGGCGCGTAGGTCTGTGCGGTCGGCGGGTTCGGGTATTCCTTGGAGCGCGCGCCTTCGAAGGGGTTGCCGCCTTCTACCACCGTGCCGTTGAGGTTGCCGGCCTTGCCGGAGACGCCAGCCAGACGCTCAAAGGCGTCGTAGTGCGGCTCCATTTCTTCCCAGGTGGTGCCCCAGTCCTGCAGGGTCAGCTCGGCGGGCAGCTCTTTGCCGTAGCGCTCGGTCAGGTAGCTGTGCAGACGAAATTCGGTGGGCTGGAAGCGGAAGGTGATGCCAGCCCAGTGGTTGCCCGCGCCGCCGGTGCCATTGCCGGGGTGGAACGAGCCCCAGACGCGCATCGGCAGGGCAGTCTCCGATTCTTTGTTACGCATCGTGCAGGTGTTCTGCTTGGTGCGCAGCATCAGTTCCTGACGGCGGTTGTAGCGCAGTTCATCGGTGGCCGAGGCCAGGTTGAAGTCGGTGGCAGTGTCACGCCACGGGCCGCGTTCGAAGCCGATCACGCTGAGGCCGGTGTCAGCCAGTTCGTTGGCGATGATCGAGCCCGCCCAGCCGAGACCAACGACCACGACGTCGGTGGAAGGTAATTTTTTAGCCATGGTGTGTTTAACCCTTCTTGTTCCAGGCGGAGCTGCCGATGATGGAAATCGGCGTCAGGTTCAGCTTCTGGTTATGCAGCCCGATGTAATCGCGGTAGTCATAACGGGCGCCGGGGAAACCGATCATCTTCCACGACACCATGTCGCGGTTGCCGCCGTAGATGGGGTCGGCGAAGAAGCCTTCCATGGTGTTGTCCAGCACCTGCTGGAAGAAGGCTTTGGCCTCGATTCCTTCCAGGCTGATGGCGCCTTTCTCCAGGTCGGTGAGCACCTTGTCGCGCTGTTCGCCGGAAAGGCCGCTGAAGTTTTTCTGGAAGGTGGCCTGGCAGTATTTGCTCAGCGCGGCGAGGCCAATGCGGTAGCGCTCGCGGGGTACCAGCGGCGATTGGTCGGCTTGTGCCGGGGTGCCGGGGGTGAAGGGGCCTTCCATATAGAGGCGGCCGAAGTCGCCGTAATCGCCGACCAGTTGGCGGTCGATGAACACTGCGCAGCCGGCGTCTTTGCCACTTACGCTGAGTTCGTCGGCGGGAATCAGTTGTTCGACGATGGCTTCCACCTCGACTGCTTCTTCGGCAGTGAAGAACTGCCAGCCGGGGCTGTCGTAGTGCATCGGGCCGTTGTGGTCGAAGGGCAGCCACTTGGGCGTGCCTATCACGGTGGCGGCCTGGGCGCTGGCGGCGGCGCCGGCGGCCAGGGTGGTAGCGGAGGTTTTCAGCAACTGCCGTCGGGTGAGGCCTTTGGATTGCTCGGTCATGCAGGGCTCCTGACGCCAGGCGCTCCGCGTTAACACATAGCGGGCTCCGGGCGTAGTCAGTTCACGGTTGTGAGCGGGTCTGGCCTACGGTCAGACGGGCTGAGCGGGTCGCGATAGGTGGCCTGTGGCGGCCCCTGGGATGGATTAACGGCAAGGCGTTATCCACGTTCGTCTAGTCCACGCGCCTTTTTAGAGTAGGGGCTGTGACAAAATGTTGCAGGTTTTACGCAGGTAAATATCTATTGCGGATTTGGTAACAATCCGCGGGCTAGAGCGGTTGCTCGCCAACCCCGGGAAAGGTGGTTCAGGCAAAACCGCTGCGCGAGCATGCACATGGCCGTTGCGTTCGCTGTAGGGCGATTTCTATCGGTACGTGCGTGCCTTCTGGCCGCTGACGAACGTCAGCCAGTATCACTGGGGATTTGTCACCCTTTTCGGGCACAATAGCCGCCATTCCGATCAATTAAGCTTTCAAGAGGATCGACCGTGTATAACGTCGTCATCAGCGGTACCGGCCTGTATACCCCGGCAAACAGCATTTCGAACGATGAGCTGGTGGAGTCCTTCAATACCTATGTGCGGCAATTCAACGCCGACAATGCCGCTGCCATCGAGAAGGGTGAAGTCGAAGCGCTGAATGAATCCAGCAGCGCCTTCATCGAAAAAGCCTCCGGGATCAAAAGCCGCTTTGTGATGAACAAAGAAGGCATCCTCGACCCACAACGCATGACCCCGCGCCTGCCCGAGCGCTCCAATGAAGAGTGGGGCATTCTCTGCCAGATGGGCGTTGCCGCTGCCGAACAGGCCCTTCAACGTGCCGGCAAGACGGCTGCTGATGTCGACGGCGTGATCGTTGCCTGCTCCAACCTGGAGCGTGCCTACCCGGCCGTGGCCATCGAGGTACAGGCCGCCCTGGGCATCAGCGGTTTCGCCTATGACATGAACGTGGCCTGTTCTTCAGCCACTTTCGGCATTCAGGCAGCGACCCAGAACATCCAGCTCGGCCAGGCCCGCGCGATTCTGGTGGTAAGCCCGGAGATTTGCACCGGTCACCTGAACTTCCGCGACCGCGACAGCCACTTCATCTTCGGTGACGCGGCCACTGCCGTATTGGTTGAGCGCGCGGACCTGGCGACCTCGAAGTACCAGTTCGATATCGTCGGCACCAAGCTGCTGACCTCGTTCTCCAACAACATCCGCAACAACTTCGGCTTCCTCAACCGCGCCGCGGAAGAGGGCGTGGGTAAGCGCGACAAGCTGTTCGTGCAGGAAGGCCGCAAGGTGTTCCGCGATGTCTGCCCGATGGTGGCTGAGTTGGTTGGCGAGCACCTGGCCGCCAACGATATTCAGGTATCTGACGTGAAGCGCTTCTGGCTACACCAGGCCAACCTGAGCATGAACCTACTGATCACCAAAAAGCTGCTGGGCCGCGACGCGCTGCCGGACGAAGCCCCGGTGATTCTCGACACCTACGCCAACACCAGTTCCGCTGGTTCGGTGATCGCTTTCCACAAAAACCAGGACGACCTGCCAAGCGGCGCGCTGGGCGTACTCAGCTCGTTCGGTGCCGGTTACTCCATTGGTAGCGTGATTCTGCGCAAGCACTAAGCCGTGAGCCAGGCGCCCGACACCGAGCTGCTGCCGCGCCTGCTGGCCGGTGAGCAGCGGGCCTACCGCGAGCTGGTCGCCACCTATCAGGGGGCGATGCGCGCGGTGGCTTATGCGATTGTCGGCAGTCGTAACGCCGATGAAGTGGTGCAGGACGCCTGGCTGGCGGTGGTGCGCAACCTGGCTGGGTTCCAGGGCCGTTCGAGCCTGAAGACCTGGCTGCTGACCATCACCGCCAACACCGCCAAAAGCCGCCTCAAGCAAAACCGCCGCGAAGTGCTGCTGGACGATATCCCATCGCCCCACGGCAGCATCGACGATGACCGCTTTGCCAGCGACGGCCACTGGCTGCTGGCGCCCCACGCCTGGCACCAGGATTCACCGGACGCTTTGCTCACCGAAGAAGAACTGCGCGAGTGCCTGGAAAAGACCCTGGCCAGTTTGTCGGAGCTGCAAGGCAGCGTGCTCAACCTGCGCGAACGGCAGGGATTGGAGTTGGAGGAGATCTGTAATCTTCTCGATATCTCGCTCTCTAACGTCAGAGTTTTACTACATCGCGCACGGCTCAAGGTGTTTGCCACCCTGGAGCATTTCGAGGAGACAGGGCATTGCTGAGTTGTAAGGAACTGGTGGCCAGTTCGAGTGACTTTCTCGACGGGCAATTGCGTTTGCGCCAACGCATTGCCGTGCGCCTGCACCTGGCCAGTTGCAGCAACTGCCGGCGGTTTATCCGCCAGATGCGCGTGACCCAGGCGGTGCTGCGCAAACTGCCGGATGAACCAATACCTGAGCTGGATAGCCTGGCCAAGCGTTTGGCAGAGATCCAGCAGGGGCGTTGAAGCGGGATTGCGGAAGATCAAAAAATCGAGGCTAAAGCCTCGATGCTTTTAGGCGCTGGCGAAACGGTCTTCCAGGTACTGCATGATCGCCTTGGATTCATACATCCAGGTGCTGCCACCGTTTTCATCGATACGCAGGCACGGCACTTTGATCGCGCCACCCTGGTTCAACAGGGCCTGACGATGTTCGTCGTTGTTCTTGGCGTCACGCAGCGCAATCGGCAGGTTCAGGCGGTGCATGGTGCGGCGGGTGCGCACGCAGAACGGGCAGGCGTGGAACTGGTACAGGGCCATGCCGGCAGTGGCTTTCGCCACGTCGGCCTGAGCCTCGGGGGTGCGCTTGAGTTTGCGCGGGCGGGTAATGAAGTCGATAAACACGATGAGCTGGCCCAAGCCAACACGCAACGCTTTGATAAGCACCGGAACACCCTCTGTAGCTGAAATTTCGAGGGCGGCAGCTTACCTGAATGCGCGCGCCCTGGCCCGAGCCTGGGCGCATTTGCCGCAACCGCCGGTCAGGCGTGGGCGTCACCGAAAAAGCGTTTGAACGAACGGGAAAACCAGCCGCCGCTGTGTTTGTCGTCCACCAGCGCTTTGATGTTGTTCTTCACCGTTTGCGCGTAGGCCTTGTCGTCGTTGCGGATGTGGTTGAACAGCCAGCGCGAGAGCAGGTTGATCAGCTCCTGGGTGACGTCTTCGCCGGCCTGAAAGCGCATGTTGAACTCGCTGACACGCACGGTGAAGATCTCATGCACGCGCTTGTGCGGACGGGTGAAGGCATAGCCGGCTTCTTCCAGCAGCGCCTCTTCAAAGGCGAAGTGCGAGAGGGTGTAGTCCACCAACTCGGCGAGCACTTCACCTACTTCTTCGCGGCTGTGGTTGTTCTCGTTGGCGTGGATCAGCAGGTTGATCATGGCGACGATGCGCTTGTGCTGATCGTCGATGATCTGAATGCCGGTGTTGAGGTCTTCCTGCCAGACTAGATAGGCCATGATGGTGCGTCCTTAGCGTCTTGCTCGAATGTGAACGAGCGATGGCCAAGGCTAGTGAGCCGCTCTGGAATGAGGGCTGACCTGGATCAAGTGGCGATTATGTTTGTAGGAAAATCCTACTTGATGCTGTTGGGGGGCGATCGCTTGATGCGCGGTCCCCCCTACAAAAGAGGGTGTGTATGCGACAACGCACCGCGTTACTCGCCGTTGATCAGTACCTGGCCTTGCTTCACCCAGCCGCTGAACTCGGTGCCCTTTTTACTGGTGTAGGTGACGTTGGCCCAGCCAAAGCTATGGATGTTGGTCACGCTTACCACGTCACCGGGCACGATATAGGCCTTGTTTTCGCCGCAGCTCTCGTTCGGCGCGGTGTGGAAATACAGGCGGCCTTCTCCGGTGATCTTGCCGGGCAAGGGGCTAGGCAGGCGCTCATCCAGCGAGGCATTTTCTGCCAGCAACTCACAGTCCACCGGCTCGGTCGGCGTGCCGCTGACGAACTCGACGTCCTGCAGCAGTAGCGGCGTGTGGTGGTGGCCGGTGAGCGCGCCGGTAATGCTGCCTTTGACCGTGAGCTTGCCTTCGCTCAGCAGATAGGGGCGCAACTGGTCGTAGCCCTTCTGGTCGAGGATCAGTTGCAGGTAGTCCAGACGCTGGTCGCTGCTCACCTCGAACTCGTCGTTGGGTGTCATACACAGCGGTTCCGGTAGTGCCAGATAAAAGCCCACCTCGGCCTCGTCGCCCTGGGTTACATCTTCGAAACCGGGAGCGCCGGGGAAGGTGTCGGGGTAGAGCGTGCCGGTCAGCGTCAGGGTTTCGGTTTCGAAGACATGGCAGTCGGCGGCCTGGGCAACCGGCAGCTGCAACAGGCTGGCGACCAGGGCAAGCAGGGCGCAGCGGCGCGGGGAAAACGGCATGGTGGGTTCGTCCGTGAAGGCAGGTAAGGGGCGGATTAGACGCGCTGGAGCAGGGGAGGCACAAGGTGTCGGGGGCGGGGATGTGATGGAGTACGGCAAGACAGAAAAGCATCGCGGCTGAAGCCGCTCCTACGGACCGCACAATCCTGTAGGAGCGGCTTCAGCCGCGATTGGCCGTACCTGAAAACGCTGTTTTACCCGCGGTAGTAGCGCTGCGGCACGAACGGGGTTTTGGCTACTTTCATCGGTACACGTTTGCCGCGCACCAGGGCCCAGACGGTGTTTTCCAGGGCGTTGTGGCCAGCGTTGACGTAGCCCATGGCCAACGGCGCGCCGAGGGTGGGGCCGAAGCCGCCGCTGCAGACCTGGCCGATCACCACGCCATCGACGTCGACAATCTCGCAGCCTTCACGCACCGGGGTGCGTTCTTGGGGCAGCAGGCCAACACGTTTGCTCGCCACGCCTTCCTGTTGCTGGGCGAACACGCGGGCGGCACCGGGGAAACCACCGGCACGGGCGCCGTCGGCGCGGCGAGTTTTCGAGATGGCCCAGAGCAGGCCGGCTTCGATGGGCGTGGTGGCGGTGCTCATGTCGTGGCCGTACAGGCATAGGCCGGCTTCCAGGCGCAGCGAGTCGCGGGCGCCCAGGCCGATGGCCTGCACTTGCGGTTCGGCCAGCAGGGCGCGGGCGATTTTCTCGGCGGCGTCGCTTGGGATGGAAATTTCGTAGCCGTCTTCACCGGTGTAGCCGGAGCGGCTGACGAAGCAGTCGACGCCCAGCAGGGTCACTGGCTGGAAGTTCATGAAGGTCATCTTCGCCACCTCCGGCGCCAGGCGTGCGAGCACGGTGACGGCGGCCGGGCCTTGCAGGGCGAGCAGGGCGCGGTCGAATTGGGCGACCACTTCGCACTGGCCGCTCAAGTGTTGTTGCAGGTGGGCCAGGTCTTCGTTTTTGCAGGCGGCGTTGACCACCAGAAAGAGCGTGTCGTTGCCGAGGTTGGCGACCATCAGGTCGTCGAGGATGCCGCCGTTTTCGTCGGTGAACATGGCGTAGCGCTGCATGCCGACCGGCAGGTCGATGATGTCTACCGGCACCAGGGTTTCCAGGGCGGCGGCTGCGTTGGCGCCTTTGAGCAGAATCTGGCCCATGTGCGACACATCAAACAGACCGGCCTGGTCGCGGGTGTGTTGGTGTTCTTTGAGCACTCCCAGGGGGTATTGCACCGGCATGTCGTAGCCGGCGAACGGCACCATACGGGCACCGAGTTCCAGGTGCAGGGCGTGGAGAGGGGTTTTGGCCAGGGTTGAGGGGGTCATGGTGTGCTCCTTGAACGTTGTGCTGGAGTGGGGAAGGGCCCCTCTCCCTAGCCCTCTCCCGCAGGCGGGAGAGGGGACTGATCGATGTTTTGTTCTAGATTGTCTCCCCTCGCCCGCTAGCGGGAGAGGGGCCGGGGGTGAGGGCCGCAGGCAACTCGGTCAACATTCAATAATGTTCACAGCCAACCCACCCCGCGCGGTCTCTTTGTACTTGTTGTTCATGTCCGCCCCTGTCTGCCGCATGGTGCGGATTACCTTGTCGAGCGAGACAAAGTGCTGCCCATCGCCGCGCAACGCCATGCGCACGGCATTGATGGCTTTCACCGAGCCCATGGCATTGCGCTCGATGCACGGCACCTGCACCAAGCCACCGATAGGGTCGCAGGTCAGGCCAAGGTTATGTTCCATGCCGATCTCGGCGGCGTTTTCCACTTGCTGCACGCTGCCGCCCATGACTTCACACAGCGCCCCGGCAGCCATCGAACAGGCGACGCCGACTTCGCCCTGGCAGCCGACTTCAGCGCCGGAGATCGAGGCGTTTTCTTTGTACAGAATGCCGATGGCGGCGGCGGTGAGCAGAAAGCGCACCACGCCGTCGTCGCTGGCGCCGGGAATAAAGCGCACGTAGTAGTGCAGCACCGCCGGCACAATGCCCGCTGCGCCGTTGGTGGGCGCGGTGACCACGCGGCCGCCGCTGGCGTTTTCTTCGTTGACGGCCAGCGCGTAGAGGTTGACCCAGTCGAGCACCGATAACGCGTCACGCAGCGCCGCTTCCGGGTTTTTGCACAGTTGCCGGTGCAGGGCGGCGGCGCGGCGTTTGACCTTCAAGCCGCCGGGCATGATGCCCTCGTTGCGGCAGCCGGCTTCGACGCAGTCCTGCATCACTTGCCAGATGCGCAGTAGCCCGGCGCGGGTTTCCGCTTCCGGGCGCCAGACGCTTTCGTTGGCCAGCATCAGTTGGCTGATGGAAAGGCCATGCTCGGCGCAGTGGGCCATCAACTGGTCGCCGCTTTTGAACGGGTAGGGCTGCACGGTGGCGTCTTCCACAATGCGGTCGGCGCCGGCGGCGTCTTCATCGACGACAAAACCGCCGCCCACCGAGTAGTACTCGCGGCTGCGCAGTTGTAGACCGGCCTCGTCGAAGGCGCGAAAGATCATGCCGTTGGGGTGTTGCGGCAAGGGTTTGCGGATCATCGCCAGGTGCTGTTTTTCCACGAAGGCGATGGGCTTTTCACCCAGCAGGTTGAGCTGGCCGCTTTTGCGGATGGCCGCCAGGCGGGCGTCGACGGTGGCGGTGTCGACGGTGTCCGGGTGCTCGCCTTCCAGGCCGAGCAGCACGGCTTTATCGCTGCCGTGGCCTTTGCCGGTGGCGCCGAGGGAGCCGTATAGCTCGACTTTCACGCTGTGGGTGGCGGTGAGCAGATCGTCGCGGCGCAGGCCTTCGACAAACCGCGCGGCCGCGCGCATCGGCCCGACCGTGTGGGAACTGGAGGGGCCGATACCGATCTTGAACAGGTCGAACACGCTAAGTGCCATACAGACCTCGGATACAGAAGGCTATTGATGCAGCGTAGACCGCGAGGTGTGTGCCCCTTACGGTCTTGGGGATAGGCGGTGGTGCCATCGCGGCTAAAGCCTCTCCCACAAGAGCACTCGCTACCTGTGGGAGCGGCTTCAGCCGCGATGCTCTTGGCGCTTAGGCGTCAGCGTATTCGCTGATCGACGGGCAGGAGCAGACCAGGTTGCGGTCGCCGTAGACGTTGTCGATCCGCGCCACGGGCGGCCAGTACTTGGCTTCCACGATGCTTGCCAGCGGGTAAGCGGCTTGCTCGCGGCTGTAGGCGTGCGGCCATTCGCCAAGCAGTTCCTGGGCGGTGTGCGGGGCGTTTTTCAGGGGGTTGTCCTGGGCGTCCGACTCGCCGCGTTCGATGGCGCGGATCTCGTTACGGATGCTGATCATGGCGTCGCAGAACCGGTCCAGCTCTTCTTTGGATTCGCTTTCGGTCGGCTCGATCATCAGGGTGTTGGCCACTGGGAACGACATGGTCGGCGCATGGAAGCCATAGTCGATCAGGCGCTTGGCGACGTCATCAACGCTGATGCCGCTGGTTTCTTTCAGCGGGCGTACATCGAGGATGCATTCGTGAGCGACCAGGCCATTGCTGCCGGCGTACAGCACGGGGAAGTGCTCTTCGAGGCGGTTGGCAATGTAGTTGGCGCTGAGAATGGCCAGTTGCGAGGCGCGTTTGAGGCCTTCGCCGCCCATCATTTTCATGTACATCCAGGAGATCGGCAGAATGCTCGCGCTGCCGAACGGCGCGGCGCTGACTGCACCTTCTTTACGGGCCATATGGCCGTGACCGGGCAGGAATGGCGCCAGGTGCGACTTCACGCCGATTGGGCCAACGCCTGGGCCGCCACCACCGTGGGGGATGCAGAAGGTTTTGTGCAGGTTCAGGTGCGACACGTCGCCGCCGAACTTGCCGGGAGCGCACAGGCCGACCATGGCGTTCATGTTGGCGCCGTCGATGTACACCTGGCCGCCGTTGTCGTGAATGATCGCGCAGATATCGAGGATCTCTTCTTCGAACACGCCGTGGGTGGACGGGTAGGTGATCATCAGCGCGGCCAGGCGGTCTTTGTGTTCCAGGGCCTTGGCGCGCAGGTCTTCGACATCCACGTTGCCGCGGGCGTCGCAGGCGGTGACCACTACACGCATGCCGGCCATGTTGGCGGTTGCGGGGTTGGTGCCGTGGGCGGAGGAGGGGATCAGGCAGATGTCGCGTTCACCTTCGCCACGGCTGGCGTGGTAGGCGCGAATGGCCAGCAGGCCTGCGTATTCACCTTGCGAGCCGGCGTTGGGCTGTAACGACACGGCGTCGTAACCGGTGGCGGCGCAGAGCATCGCTTCCAGTTCGTCGGTCAGTTGCTGGTAGCCCTGGGCTTGTTCAGCCGGCACGAACGGGTGCAGGCCACCGAAAGCGCTCCAGGTGATCGGCTGCATTTCGCTGGCGGCGTTGAGCTTCATGGTGCACGAGCCCAGCGGGATCATGGTGCGGTCGAGCGCCAGGTCTTTGTCGGCGAGGCGACGCAGGTAGCGCATCAGCTCGGTTTCCGAGTGATAGCGGTTGAACGAGGGGTGCTGCAGGAAGGTGCTGGTACGCAGCAGCGCTTCAGGCAGTTGCAGGCCGGCGTTGGCGGCCAGTGCTGCGAAGTCCGGCAGGGCTTGGCCGCTGGTGGCGAACAACGCCCACAAGGCTTCGATATCGGCCTGGGTGGTGGTTTCGTCGATGGACAGGCCCAGTTGGCCGGCATCGATCTGGCGCAGGTTGATCTCGGCGGCCCACGCTTTTGCGTGCAGCTCGGCAGTGCGCGCACCGGTGTTGAGGGTGACGGTGTCGAAGAAGCTCGCTTGCGCGACCGGCAGGCCGAGCTGCGCCAAGCCTTGGGCGGCGATCACGGTGAGCACGTGTACGCGCTTGGCGATCTGGGTCAGGCCTTGCGGGCCGTGGTAGACGGCGTACATGCCGGCGATGTTGGCCAGCAGAACCTGGGCGGTGCAGATGTTGCTGGTGGCCTTCTCGCGGCGGATATGTTGCTCGCGGGTTTGCATGGCCAGGCGGAACGCCGGTTTGCCATGGCGGTCGATGGACACGCCCACCAGGCGGCCCGGCATGTCGCGTTTGAATGCATCGCGGGTGGCGAAGTAAGCGGCGTGCGGGCCACCAAAGCCCAGCGGCACACCAAAGCGTTGCGCGCTGCCCAGGGCCACGTCGGCGTCGAATTCGCCGGGAGGGGTCAGCAGGGTCAGGGCCAGCAGGTCAGCGGCCACGGCCACCAGGGCGCCGACGGCGTGGAACTGCTCGACCAGGGCGCGGTAGTCAAAAATGTCGCCATTGCTGGCCGGGTATTGCAGCAGCGCGCCGAAGTAGGCGGAGAAGTCTTCGATGGCGCTTTCGTCGCCCACCACCACATCAATGCCCAGCGGCTCGGCACGGGTGCGCAGCACGTCGAGGGTTTGCGGGTGGCAGTGCTTGGAGGCGAAGAAGGTCTGGCTGGCTTTGTTTTTTGCCAGGCGTTTGCAGAAAGTCATGGCTTCGGCAGCGGCGGTGGCTTCGTCGAGCAACGAGGCGTTGGCGATTTGCAGGCCGGTGAGGTCGCAGATCATGGTCTGGAAGTTGAGCAGGGCTTCCAGACGGCCTTGGGAAATCTCTGGTTGGTACGGGGTGTAGGCGGTGTACCAGGCCGGGTTTTCCAGCAGGTTGCGCAGGATTGGTGCCGGGGTCAGGGTGCCGTAGTAGCCCTGGCCGATATAGGTTTTGAACTGCTTATTTTTGTCGGCGATACCTTTGATTTCAGCCAGGGCCGCGGTTTCGCTGAGGCCTTCGGGCAGGTTGAGCACGCTGGTGCCCTTGATGCTGTCGGGGATCACGCTGGCGCTCATGGCTTCCAGGGAGTCGTAACCCAACTGCTGCAGCATGGCGGCGATGTCGCGTTCACGCGGGCCGATGTGACGGGCGATGAATTCGTTGCGGGTATCAAGGGAGATGGTCATCGGGGCGGTCTCAGGCGTCGTCGTTGGCTTTGAGCAGGCGGTCGTAGGCGGCTTGGTCGAGCAGGTCGGCCAGCACGCTGTTGTCG
The DNA here is from genome assembly GCF_003050835.1 of Pseudomonas sp. GV071. GTDB lineage: Bacteria > Pseudomonadota > Gammaproteobacteria > Pseudomonadales > Pseudomonadaceae > Aquipseudomonas. Next base: position 56,730 of record NZ_QAOJ01000001.1, read on the forward strand.
GCCAACTGCATGCGGAAGAACCAGCCCGCGCCGAGGGAATCTTCGTTGACGGTTTCCGGAGCGTTTTCCAGGGCGGTGTTCACTTCCACTACTTCACCGTCCACCGGCATGGCGATGGTGCTGGCGGCTTTGACCGACTCCAGCACCGCTACTTCGGCGCCGGCAGCGTGAGCGCCGAGCTCCGGCAATTGCACGAATACCACATCACCAAGGGCTTCCTGGGCGTAGGGAGTGATGCCGACGGTAACCAGGCCATCACTGTCCAGACGCAGCCATTCATGTTCGCTGGTGAATCGCAATTCGCTCATGTCGCTTCCTATGGTCAGGGGCTTGCCCGTTCTGAGGGGTGGGCAATGCCAGAGTAATGCTCAGGGCTGTTAGCAAGGGCGGTGCCAGGTTGTGCCGAAGTAGGTAATCCGGGGCTTTGCGCGAAGTAGGAGGATTCAGCGGCGGGCTGGCTGGAATGAAAACGCTACAGTGACGCGGCGGTCGTAAAATTAATTGCGCTAGAGCGGCTGGGAGCGTGGGCGTGCTGGTTTTGGAGCGTTATCGTTACGATGTAATGAAATCGATACGGTTACATTTGCTGAGGAACCGCTGGCGCTCTACTACAGTCATTTACCCACCTGCCCATGGAAATAGGATGCTCGCTATGCAAAAGGTTTCTCGTCATCTGCTGGCTGCCGCCGTGCTGCTTGCCGTCGCCACCGGCGCCCAGGCGGCCGAATCGCTCACGGTGCAACTCAACCAGGCCACCGAAAACGGCGCCGGAAAGCCGGTGGGCAATGTGGTGGTCACCGAGTCGAAATACGGCCTGGTGTTTACCCCCACGCTCAGCGGTCTGCAGCCCGGCGTTCACGGTTTTCACGTGCACATGAACCCGAGCTGCGACGTGGCGACCGTCGATGGCAAAGTGACCCCGGCCGGCGCTGCGGGCGGTCACTGGGACCCGGAAAAGACCGGCAAGCACGGCTATCCGTGGGAGGACGGTAATCACCTCGGTGATCTGCCTGCGCTCTACGTGACCGCAGACGGCAAGGCCAGCCAACCGGTGTTGGCGCCGCGATTGAAGAAGCTGTCCGAGCTGAGTGGGCATGCGTTGATGCTGCATGCCGGTGGTGATAACCACGCCGATCACCCGGCGCCATTGGGCGGTGGCGGGGCGCGGTTTGCGTGCGGGGTGATTAAGTAACCGACGATCTGCTTGTGTGGGAGGGGCTTTAGCCGCGAGTTCTTTACGGCCGTGAAGAAGGTCAAAAGCTCGCGGCTAAAGCCCCTCCCACAGGAGTCTTCGTTGGGCTTCAGCCTTTCGAAATCCCATACTTTTTCAGCCGCTTGGCAATCGCCGTATGCGAGGTCAGCAACCGCGCTGCCAACTGCCGGCTCGACGGGTAACTGCTGTAGAGCTTCTCCAGCAAACCCTTCTCAAAGCCATCCACCGCTTCTTCCAAACTGCGAACTTCGCCCTCTGCCTGGGGCGCCACCGCCGTGCCGGCAATATCCAGATCGCCAACATCCACCAACGGGCTGTCGCACACCGCGGCGGCGCGGAAGATCACGTTTTGCAGTTGCCGCACGTTGCCCGGCCACGGGTTGCTCAGCAGTGCCGGGTAGGTGCCGGGCGTCAGGCGGCAGATGGGTCGTTGAATCTGCGCGCAGGCTTGCTGCATAAAGTGCCGGGCCAGCAGCAGGATGTCGTGGCCACGTTCACGCAGCGGCGGCACTTCCAAGGTCAGTACGTTGAGGCGGTAGAACAGGTCTTCACGGAAGCTTCCCTGGCTGACCATCTGTTCCAGGTCGCGGTGGGTGGCGCTGAGGATGCGTACATCGACCTTCATTTCGCGGTCGCCGCCGACACGGCGGAAGCTGCCGTCGCTGAGAAAACGCAGCAGCTTGGCTTGCAGGTACGGCGACATTTCGCCGATTTCATCGAGGAACACCGTGCCTTGGTGTGCCAGTTCCAGTAGCCCTGGTTTGCCACCGCGTTGCGCGCCGGTGAAGGCGCCGGGGGCGTAACCGAACAGCTCGCTTTCGGCGAGGTTCTCCGGCAAGGCGGCGCAGTTCAGCGCCAGAAACGGCGCGTTGCTGCGTGGACTCAAGGCATGGCAGGCGCGCGCCACCAGCTCTTTGCCCGTGCCGGTTTCGCCGCGGATAAGCAGCGGCGCATCGAGGGTGGCGATGCGCTGGGCGCGGGCCTTGAGGTTGCGCACCGGCTGCGAGTCGCCAAGCAGTGAGTCGAAGCCTTCGGCATGGTCGTGGTGCAGGGCCGACAGGCGCTCGCCGATGCGGTTGGGCAGGTACAGGGTCAGCAGGCCGCCGGCCAGTTGCTGCTGTTGGCTGCCGGTCGGGGTGTCGGTGATCGGCATGGCGTCGAGCAGCAGGGCCTGGCCCTTGAGTGACACCTCGCGCATGGGCAGGCGAAAACCATGATCGATCAGCGCCTGTTGCAGGCCTTCGTCATCGAACAGGGTGGCCAGCGGTTCACCAGCCGCCTCATGGCCGCAGAGGGCGGTGAGTGCCGGGTTGGCCAGCAGTACGTGGCCGGAGTCGTCCACCGCCAGCACCGGGTCGGTCATTGCGGCCAGCAGGGCGTCGAGCTGTAAGCGGCGGCGCTGGCCGGGGAGGATGTCGACCACGTGCATGCTCTGCACACCCTTGATCTGCAGCAGCGCGTCGCGCAGCTCCTCGAGCACCTGGGGGCTGAGGGTCGGGGCGTCGATGTAGACGTTGGGCGGGATCATCTCCACGGCGTCCAGGTTGAGATTGCGCCCGCCGAGCAGGGCGAGCACTTCCTGGGTGATACCAACGCGGTCGATAAAGCTGACGTGAATGCGCATGCGGGGCTGGCTATAAGGTGAGAGCGGGGCAAGTATGCCCGTTCCCGGTTACCCTTGGCGAACCGGGCCAACAAGGGAAAACCATGCCGCAGTCATTAACGCTTCAGGCCGGCCTATGGGGCTGGTTGGCTGCCAGCAGTCTGTTGCTGGGCGCCGCCATTGGCGCCTATGTGCAGCTGCCGAAAAAACTGCTGGCCTCGATCATGGCCTACGGCAGCGGGGTGCTGATTGCGGCGCTGTGTTTCGAGCAGATTCCCGATGCGGAAGAACTCGGCGGGCCGCTGCCGACATTACTCGGCCTGGCCAGTGGCGGCGTGGTGTTTGTGGTGGCCAGCAAGGGCCTCGACCGTTTGCAGGGCAAGGCCAATGCCAGCGCGTTGCTCGGCGTGTTGATCGCCGCCGGCGCGTTTCTCGATGGCATTCCGGAATCCCTCGGCTTGGGCTTGGGTTTGCTCGATGGCGGCAAGGTCAGCATGGTGATGCTGGTGGCGATTTTTCTGTCCAACCTGCCTGAAGGCCTGGCCAGCGCGGCCGGCATGCGCGCCGGGGGCACGCGGCGGCTGTATGTGTTCGCCCTGTGGGGCACGATTGTGCTGCTCTCCGGCTTTGCCGCGATGGCGGGACCTGGGCTGTTCGCCGGTGTGGATGCGATGTGGCTGGCGTTTGCGCTGGGGTTTTCCTCGGGCGCGGTACTCTGCATGTTGGTCGATACCCTGATTCCCGAGGCCTTTGCCAGCACCCAGGCCTGGACCGGGCTGATCACCCTGGCCGGTTTTATGACTGCCTTGGCCTTGCATCACGCCACGTGATGGCCGGACCTGCCGCCGTGTCCATGGCTTGCGCTACAATGCGCGCCGATTTCGACCACCGAACTCCGAATTCCGACCACCGAGACCCGTCGCCCATGTCCGCCTGCCAGACTCCCATCATCGTCGCCCTGGATTTCCCTACCCGCGAAGCTGCCTTGCAGCTGGCCGATCAGCTCGATCCGAAGCTGTGCCGGGTCAAGGTCGGCAAGGAGTTGTTCACCAGTTGCGCCTCGGACATCGTCACCACCCTGCGCGACAAAGGTTTCGAGGTATTCCTCGACCTGAAATTCCACGACATCCCCAACACCACTGCGATGGCCGTTAAAGCCGCAGCGGAGATGGGCGTGTGGATGGTCAACGTGCACTGCTCGGGCGGCCTGCGCATGATGGCGGCCTGCCGCGACACCCTGGACAAGTTCAACGGTCCTAAGCCGCTGCTGATCGGCGTTACCGTGCTGACCAGCATGGAGCGCGAAGACCTGGCCGGTATCGGCCTGGATATCGAGCCGCAGGAGCAAGTGTTGCGCCTCGCCGGGCTGGCCTCACAGGCCGGGATGGACGGCCTGGTGTGCTCGGCCCAGGAAGCGCAGGCGCTGAAAGCCGCGCACCCGAATCTGCAACTGGTCACCCCCGGCATTCGCCCGGCGGGCAGCGCCCAGGACGACCAGCGCCGCATTCTGACTCCGCGTCAGGCCCTGGACGCCGGTTCCGACTACCTGGTGATCGGTCGCCCGATCAGCCAGGCCGCCAGCCCGGCTCAGGCGCTGGCTGCTGTTGTAGCTGAATTGGCCTAAGCCCCTCCGTCGTCCCAGCGAAGGCTGGGACCCAGAATCTTGAAGTGGACGAACTCCGCCGCACGGCACACAAGCCTGGGTCCCAGCCTGCGCTGGGACGACAGTGGGCTGATTCTGATGCCCGATAACGGCATTTCCGACATTTTCTGTACTTTCGTGCTAGCCCAGTGCTTTTGGCTGGCTATGCTTCTGGCTGTACACGTAAGAATGCGGGCTGGTCACTATCGGGCTTTGGCGGTGTGCGTTGCTGCCGGGGTTTAGAACAAGAAAGCCATGCCGTAGCTAGGGCTGCGAGCAGGCAACACGGAGTGCGCTATGGCTACCGAACAGTTCGATGTATTGATTATTGGCGCCGGTCTATCGGGCATCGGGGCGGCCTACCGGCTGCAGACCCAGAGCCCGAACAAGCGCTACGCCATTCTGGAAGGGCGTGCCGATATCGGCGGCACCTGGGACCTGTTCCGTTACCCGGGGCTGCGTTCCGACTCCGACATGTTCACCCTCGGCTACCCGTTCCGCCCCTGGCAAGACGCCAAGGCGATCGCGGACGGTGCCTCGATTCTGCAGTACATCAAAGACACCGCCCGCGAGTTTGGCATCGACCAGCACATCCGCTTCAAGCAGATGGTCAAGTCGGCGTCCTGGTCGTCTTACGATGCCGTGTGGACCGTGCAGGTGCAGCACCCGGAAAGCGGCGCGCTGACCACTTACCGCACCAACTTCCTCTACGTGTGCAGCGGCTACTACGACTACGCCGGCGGCTACAGCCCGGAATTTCCCGGCAGCGAGCAGTTCAAAGGCCAACTGATTCACCCGCAGAAGTGGCCGGAAAACCTCGATTACACCGACAAGAACGTGGTGGTGATCGGCAGTGGCGCCACGGCCGTAACCCTGGTGCCGGCGATGGCCGAGCAGGCGCGCTCGGTGACTATGCTGCAGCGTTCGCCCAGCTACATTGCCTCGTTGCCGGCCAAGGATGTGATTGCCGATCTCTTCCGCAAGTTTCTGCCGGAACAGCGCGCCCACAGCCTGGCGCGCTGGAAGAATGTGCTGCTGACCCTGGGCTTCTTCCAGTTCTGCCGCCGCGCGCCGGGGCTGGCGCGCAAGCTGCTGCGCTTCGGGGTGAAGCGTGCGCTGCCGGCCGGTTACGCGGTGGATACCCATTTCAATCCGAAATACCAGCCGTGGGACCAGCGCCTGTGCGCCGTACCCAATGGTGACCTGTTCCAGGCTCTGAAAAGCGGCAAGGCGCAGATGGTCACCGAGCAGATCGACAGCTTTACCGAAACCGGCATTCGCCTGCGTTCCGGTGAAGAGTTGCCGGCGGACATCATCATCACCGCCACCGGCCTCAAGCTGCAGACCTGCGGCGGCATGACGATGGACGTCGATGGCAAACCGGTAGAGATCGGCGACACCCTGGCCTACAAAGGCATGATGCTCAGCAACGTGCCCAACTTCGCCCTGTGTGTTGGCTACACCAACGCCTCCTGGACCCTGCGCTCGGACCTGGCTTCGAGCTATGTCTGCCGGGTGCTCAATTACATGGACGAGAACGGCTACAAGATGTGCGTGCCGCGCCACATCGCCAGTTCGGTGGAAAAGCGCCCGCTGCTGGATATCTCCGCCGGTTACGTGCTGCGCGCCGCCGATGTACTGCCCAAACAGGGCCCTGGCGCACCGTGGCAGATGAAGCAGAACTACATTCTTGACCTGTTCAACCTGCGCTACTCGGCGCTGGAAGACGGCGTACTGACCTTTCGCCGCGACCCGGCCCTAGGCATGGCGCCACGGGTAGTGGAACGAGCGATTTCGGCGGCGTAAGCAATCCAGTTCGCGAGTCTGGATCCCGGCCTACGCCGGGATGACGGTGAAAGAGATAAAAACTCCGTCATTCCCGCGTAGGCGGGAGTCCAGACTCGTTTGGCGGACATAGAAATTGGTCGTCTCAAACCTTCACACCCTGTTCCCGCAAGCGCTTGTACAAGGTGTTGCGGCTCAGCCCTAAATGCCGGGCGAGGTGGGAGATGTTGCCGCCGCACTGTTCGTACTGGCTTTTCAGGTCGGCATCGTTGGTGATGGGCGTTGCCCGGCAGTCGGTCACTCGTGGGCTGTCGCCACCCGGCAAATCGGCAAAAAAATCATCGGGCAAATGTTCGGCGTGTATCGGCTGGTCGTCGGCCATCGCCAAGGCAATCTGCAGCACGCTGCTGAGCTGGCGAAGGTTGCCGGGCCAGGGGTGGCGCAGCAGCAGTTCCATTACCTCGTTGCTCAGCCCGGCCCATTGGTAGGGTTCGCGGTGGTGCTCCCACAGGCGCTGGATCATGGCCTGTTTGTCGGTGCGTTCGCGCAGTGGCGGCAACTCCAGGTTGAGGCCGCTGATGCGGTAGTAGAGGTCCTGGCGGAACAGGCCGCTGTCCACGTCCTGGCGCAGGGCGCGGTTGGTGGCGGAGATCAGGCGGATGTCCACCGGGTACAGCTCGCTGCTGCCCAACGGCTGCACGCAGCGCTCCTGCAGTACCCGCAGCAAACGCGCTTGCACCCGCAGCGGCATGTCGCCGACTTCATCGAGAAACAACGTGCCCTTATGTGCCTTGCGGATCAAGCCGATGCTGCCTTTCTGGTTGGCGCCGGTGAAGGCGCCTTTTTCATAGCCAAACAGCTCGGACTCCACCAGGTCGCTGGGAATCGCCGCACAGTTCACCGCGATCAGGCTTTGCTGCGCCCGTGAGCTGGCCTGGTGCAGGGCTTTGACGAACACCTCTTTGCCGACCCCGGTTTCGCCGTACACCAGAATCGGAATGTCCTTTTCCAGCAGCCGTTCGGCCTGGCGCACGGCCTTGTCCACGCGGGGGTCGCCGAGGTTGATGGCGGCCAGGGTGAAGGGGCTGGGCGCCGGTTTACTCGGTGCTTCAGGCAGCGGCGCCGAGCGGAAGTCGCGGGCCTGGATCGGCACCGGTTGCTGCGGGCGTTTGAGCTGGGCGTGGAAGCGGAAACGCCCGCCGGCGCGCAGGTTGAACGGCAGGTCCTGAGGCTGGTTCAGCAGTTGCTGCAGGGGGATATCGAACAGGCTTTCGATGGTCACCGCCGCCAGGCTGATGCCGAGCAAACTGTCGGCCCGGCGGTTGGCCGACACCACCTGGCCTTGTTCATCGAACACCACCAGACCGGCCCAGGGGCTGTCGAGGTTGTTCAGGCTGGTGTTGAAGGTGAGTTGGAAATAGCGCTGTTGGAACAGGTTGAGGATCAGCCGGTTCTCCACCGACTGGCTCATCATTTTCACCATGCCCAGGGTGTGCGAGGGCGGCAGGTAGCTGTCGCTGGACACATCGAGCACGGCGATCATCTGCCGCTGCTCATTGAAGATAGGCGAGGCCGAACCGGTCATGAAGCGGTTGGCCTTGAGGAAGTGTTCGTCGTGCTGAATATGCACCGGCTGCGCACAACTCAAGGCGGTGCCGATGGCGTTGGTGCCGGTGTAACGCTCCAGCCAGCTGGCGCCGGCCACGAAGCCGGCGGCGTGGTTGGGCTCGATAAAGCGTTGGTCGCCCCAGCTCTGCAGCACCTGGCCCTGGTTGTCGGCCAGCATGATCAGGCAGTTGGAGTTCGCCAGGATGTTGCCGTAGTAGGGCAGCACTTCCTTATGGGTGGTCTGCACCAGCGCCTGCTGGCTTTCCAGCAGCGCCGAGACGTCGCCGGGGCTTGGCTGGGTGAACACCGGGGTGCTCTGGTGCGTGAGGCCGAAGCTGCGGCAGCGCGTCCAGGAGTCTTGAATGATGGTGTCGTGGGGCAGGGCGGCTTCAGCCATGACAGGGTCTCGCGTGGTTTTATTTTTATTCTCAGCCAGCAATCGACCGGTCTTTGCCGGGTCGGTTCAGTGTCGTTCATGACTGTTCAAAGTCAACACTGGCCACTGTTCAGTTGTTCACGTTTAAGTGTTCAAGGCTGTTCAGTGGTGGCCTGCTCGGCCGCTGTTCAGGCGGCTAAACACCTTTGCAGACAAGGCTTTGCAAACCTCGGGCCGGGGTTGGCACAGAACTCGCTCTGTGTCTGTGCAAAGGCGGCCTTGTGCAGCCGACAACAACAATAAAAAGGACGCCCTATGTCTTTGACCCTCGAGCATGTGACGCGGGTCGTCGATGGCATAACCCATATCGACGACGCCTGTCTCAGCTTCGAACCCGGCTCATTCAACGTACTGCTCGGCCGCACGCTGTCCGGCAAGACCAGTCTGATGCGCCTGATGGCCGGCCTCGACAAGCCCAACAGCGGGCGCATTCTGATGAATGGCGCGGACATGACCCACGTGCCAGTGCGCAAGCGCAACGTGTCGATGGTCTATCAGCAGTTCATCAATTACCCAACCCTGACGGTGTTCGAAAACATCGCCTCGCCGCTGCGCCAGGCTGGCCTCAATGAGGTGGAGATCGTCGACAAGGTGCAGGCCACGGCGAAGATGCTGCGCATCGACGCCTTGCTCAAGCGCTACCCGCTGGAGCTCTCCGGCGGCCAGCAGCAGCGCACCGCCATGGCCCGAGCGCTGGTCAAAGACGCCTCGCTGATTCTGTTCGATGAGCCGCTGGTGAACCTCGATTACAAGCTGCGTGAAGAGCTGCGCCAGGAAATGCGCGAGCTGTTCCAGGCACGCCACACCATCGCCATTTACGCCACCACCGAACCCAACGAAGCCCTGGCCCTGGGCGGCACCACCACCATCCTGCATGAGGGGCGCGTGGTGCAGAGCGGCAAGACTGCTGACGTTTACCACCGCCCGCAGCAGGTGCTGGCCGCCGAGCTGTTCTCCGAACCACCGATCAACCTGATGCCAGGGCGTATCAGTGGCACAGAGGTGAGTTTTGCCGAGGCCGTGCACTTTCCGTTGAACCCCGACCTGAAAAGCATTGGCGAGGGCGAATACCGCTTCGGCGTGCGCCCCAGCCATATCGGCCTGGTGCCAAGCAATGACGATGACCTGGAGTTGGCGGTAACCGTAGAACTCGCTGAAATCAGCGGCTCGGAAACCTTTCTGCATGTGCGCAACGAGCAGTTCGTGCTGGTGCTGCACCTGCCCGGCGTGCACGAGTACGACGTGGACACCTCGATCCTCATCTATATCCCCACCCACAAGCTGTTCGTGTTCGCCGCCGATGGCCGCCTGATTCAGGCCCCCAGTCGACGCGTCGGGAGGGTTGCCTGATGGCCGAGATCCGTTTGCACCACCTGGCCCACAGCTACAGCAAAACCCCCAACGGGCCGGACGATTACGCGATTCGCGAGATGAACCATATCTGGGAGCAGGGCGGTGCCTATGCCTTGCTGGGGCCGTCGGGCTGCGGCAAGTCGACCCTGCTCAATATCATTTCCGGGCTGCTCAGCCCGTCCGAGGGCGAGGTGCAGTTCGACGGCAAGGTGGTCAATCTGTTGCCGCCGGAAGAGCGCAACATCGCTCAGGTTTTCCAGTTTCCGGTGGTGTACGACACCATGACGGTGTTCGACAACCTGGCCTTCCCCCTGCGCAACCAGGGTATGAACGAGGCCAAGGTGCTGAGCAAGGTCAACGAGATTGCCGAGGTGCTCGATCTGCACCCGCTGTTGCACAAAAAGGCCAAGAACCTCACCGCCGACGAGAAGCAGAAAGTCTCGATGGGCCGTGGCCTGGTGCGTGACGACGTGTCGGCGATTCTCTTCGATGAGCCGCTGACGGTGATCGACCCCCACCTGAAGTGGAAGCTGCGGCGCAAGCTCAAGCAGATTCACGAGCAGTTCAACATCACCATGGTTTACGTCACCCACGATCAGTTGGAGGCCTCGACCTTCGCCGACAAGATTGCGGTGATGTATGGCGGCCAGATCGTGCAGTTCGGCACCCCGCGTGAACTGTTCGAGCGGCCGAGCCACACCTTTGTCGGCTACTTCATTGGCAGCCCGGGGATGAACCTGATCGACGTCAGCCGTTGCGACGGCGGCGTGCAGTTTGCCAACACCGTTCTGCCGCTGAGTGCCGCGCTCAATCAGCGCTTGGCGGCCTTGCCTGATGCGGCGTTGAAGGTGGGTATTCGCCCGGAGTTCATCCATATCTGGGACGGCCCCTACGACGATGCGCTGTGCGGCGAGGTGCAGCATGTCGAGGATCTGGGGACCTACAAGATCCTCACCCTCAACCTCGACGGCCAGCAGTTGAAAGTGCGCTTGCAGGAAGACCAGCCCGTGCCACAGCAGAAGGTCTACCTGAGCTTTCCGGCGCAGTGGCTGATGGTTTACGCAGACGATTATCTTGTCGAAGCGCTGGTGGAGAGCCAGGTGGAGGTGACGCCATGAAGGTGCAGAACAACAAGGCCTGGTTCCTGGTATTGCCGGTGTTTCTGCTGGTGGCGTTCAGCGCCATCGTGCCGATGATGACGGTGGTCAACTACTCCCTGCAGGACATTTTCGACCAGTCCAGCCGCTACTTTGTGGGCGCCGATTGGTACCGCCAGGTGCTGGCCGATCAACGTCTGCACGACTCGCTGCTGCGCCAGTTCATCTTCTCGGCCTGCGTGCTGTTGATCGAAATTCCCTTGGGCATCGGCATCGCCCTGTGCATGCCAACCAAGGGCAAGATGGCCTCGCTGGTGCTGATCGTGCTGGCCATTCCGCTACTGATTCCGTGGAACGTGGTGGGCACCATCTGGCAGATTTTCGGCCGCGCCGACATCGGCCTGATGGGCTGGACCCTGAACAAGCTGGGCATCTCCTACAACTACGCGGCCAACACCGGCGATGCCTGGGCCACGGTGCTGATCATGGACGTGTGGCACTGGACCTCCTTGGTGGCGCTGCTGTGCTACTCGGGGCTGCGCGCCATTCCCGATGTGTATTACCAGGCGGCGCGCATCGACCGCGCTTCGGCCTGGGCGGTGTTCCGCCATATCCAATTGCCGAAGCTGAAAAGCGTGCTGCTGATCGCGGTGATGCTGCGTTTTATGGACAGCTTCATGATCTACACCGAGCCGTTCGTGCTCACCGGCGGCGGGCCGGGCAACGCCACCACCTTCCTCAGCCAGACCCTGACGCAAATGGCCATCGGCCAGTTCGACCTGGGCCCGGCGGCGGCATTCTCGCTGGTGTACTTCCTGATCATTCTGTTGGTGTCGTGGGTGTTCTACACCGCCATGACCCACAACGATAAAAACCGCTGAGGCCGACCATGACACTTAGAAAAAAAGTGCTGCTGGTGCTCTACATCCTGTTTCTGCTGGTGCCGATCTATTGGCTGTTGAACATGTCGTTCAAGACCAATAACGAGATCCTCGGCGGCCTGAGCCTGTGGCCAAGCAACTTCACCCTGGCCAACTACCATGTGATTTTCACAGACCCGAGCTGGTACACCGGTTACCTCAACTCGTTGTATTACGTGAGCCTGAACACGGTGATTTCGCTGACCGTGGCGCTGCCGGCGGCCTATGCGTTTTCGCGCTATCGCTTCCTGGGCGACAAGCACCTGTTCTTCTGGCTGCTGACCAACCGCATGGCGCCACCGGCGGTGTTTCTGCTGCCGTTCTTCCAGCTGTATTCCTCGATTGGCCTGTTCGATACACACATTGCCGTGGCCCTGGCGCACTGCCTGTTCAACGTGCCGCTGGCGGTGTGGATTCTCGAGGGTTTCATGTCCGGGGTGCCGAAAGAGATCGACGAAACCGCCTATATCGACGGCTACAGCTTCCCGAAATTCTTCGGCAAGATTTTCATCCCCTTGATTGGCTCGGGCATCGGCGTGACGGCGTTTTTCTGCTTCATGTTCTCCTGGGTCGAGCTGCTGTTGGCGCGCACCCTGACCTCGGTAAATGCCAAGCCGATTGCCGCGGTCATGACCCGTACGGTGTCGGCCTCGGGGATCGACTGGGGCGTGCTGGCTGCCGCCGGGGTGCTGACCATTTTGCCGGGCATGCTGGTGATCTGGTTCGTGCGTAACCATGTAGCCAAGGGCTTTGCCCTGGGCCGGGTGTGAGGAGCTGACGATGGAATGGATGGCCTGGACGACCCCAACCGCCGCGTTCTTCGGCGTTATTGCCCTGCTGTTGGCGGGCATGACGGTGTGGGAACTGCGCTCTCCGTGTGTGGAGCGCCGTGGATTTCTACCGATTGCCACCACCCGTGGCGATCGCCTGTTTATTGGTCTTCTCGGAAGCGCTTACCTGCATCTGCTGGTGATTGGCGCGACTGAATGGAGCATCTGGGTAGCGAGTGCGCTGTCCCTGGTGTGGCTGTTGGCTGTGATGCGTTGGGGGTAGCCGGCGGGCGGGACGGAGCTGCCGTAGTGATCCGCCCCCGCCGTGCTTGGTGTCCCACCTAATAATTACCAGGAGGTGTCTATGTTCAACAAAAACAACAAACTTCGACATAGCGTGACGTTGGCGGCGATATTCGCCCTGAGTGGCTTGAGTGCAACGGCCTGGGCAGATGCTTACGAAGACGCGGCGAAAAAATGGATTGGCGCAGAGTTCAAGCCGTCCACCCTGACGCCCGAGCAGCAGCTCGAAGAGCTGAAGTGGTTCATCAAGGCGGCCGAGCCGTTTCGCGGCATGAAAATCAACGTGGTGTCGGAAACCCTGACCACCCACGAATACGAGTCCAAGGTACTGGCCAAGGCCTTTAGCGAAATCACCGGTATCCAGCTCACCCACGACCTGCTGCAAGAAGGCGACGTGGTAGAGAAACTGCAAACCCAGATGCAGTCGGACAAGAACATCTACGACGGCTGGGTGAACGACTCCGACCTGATCGGTACCCACTTCCGCTACGGCAAGACCGAGTCCATCACCGACCTGATGGCCAACGAGGGCAAGAACTTCACCTCGCCGACCCTCGACCTCAAAGACTTCATCGGCCTGTCGTTCACCACGGCGCCGGATGGCAAGATCTATCAATTGCCCGACCAGCAGTTCGCCAACCTCTATTGGTTCCGCGCTGACTGGTTCGAACGTGCCGACCTCAAGGCCAAGTTCAAAGAGAAGTACGGCTACGAACTGGGTGTGCCGGTGAACTGGTCCGCCTATGAAGACATCGCCAAATTCTTCAGCGAAGACGTCAAGGAAATCGACGGCAAGCGCGTGTACGGCCACATGGACTACGGCAAAAAAGACCCATCGCTGGGCTGGCGCTTCACCGATGCCTGGTTCTCCATGGCCGGTGGCGGCGACAAGGGCCTGCCCAACGGCTTGCCGGTGGACGAATGGGGCATTCGCGTAGAGGACTGCCACCCGGTGGGCTCCAGCGTGACCCGCGGCGGCGACACCAACGGCCCGGCGGCCGTGTTCGCCACGCAGAAATACGTCGACTGGATGCGCGCCTATGCGCCACCGGAAGCGCAGGGCATGACCTTCTCCGAATCCGGTCCGGTACCGGCGCAGGGCAACATCGCCCAGCAGATCTTCTGGTACACCGCCTTTACCGCCGACATGACCAAGCCGGGCCTGCCGGTGGTAAACGCCGACGGCACGCCGAAATGGCGCATGGCGCCGTCGCCACGTGGCCCGTACTGGGAAGAGGGGATGAAGCTCGGTTATCAGGACGTAGGTTCCTGGACCTTCCTCAAGTCCACCCCGGAGAAACAACGCCTGGCAGCCTGGCTGTACGCGCAGTTCGTGACCTCGAAAACCGTCTCGCTGAAGAAGACCGTGTTGGGTCTGACGCCGATTCGTGAGTCGGACATCAACTCGCAAGCCATGACTGACCTGGCGCCAAAACTCGGTGGCCTGGTGGAGTTCTACCGCAGCCCGGCCCGCGTGCAATGGACGCCGACCGGCACCAACGTGCCGGACTACCCGCGCTTGGCACAGTTGTGGTGGAGCCATATCTCGGAAGCGGCCAGCGGCGAGAAAACCCCGCAGGAAGCACTGGATGGCCTGGCCAAAGACCAGGACGCGATCATGACCCGTCTTGAGCGCTCGAAAGTGCAACCGATCTGCGGACCGAAAATGAACCCGGAAAAAGACGCGCAGTACTGGTTCGACCAACCGGGCGCACCGAAACCGAAACTGGCTAACGAGAAGCCTAAAGGCGAGACAGTTAACTACAACGAGCTGTTGAAACAGTGGGAAGCGGCGCGCAAGTAAGCGGCGCTTTCTTGCGACATAAAAAACGGCACCTCGCGGGGTGCCGTTTTTTTGCGTTCTTGTTGGGCTTCGCTGCGCTCAACCCAACCTACGGAACGCGGAGTAGGTTGGGTTGAGCAAAGCGAAGCCCGACACTGCGATCGTCAGTCGTGCAAATGCTCGGCCGCGTACAGGGTATTTTCCAGCAGGCAGGCGCGGGTCATCGGGCCTACGCCACCCGGAACCGGCGTAATCCAGCCAGCGCGGGGCAGGGCGGTGTCGTAGACCACGTCGCCCACCAGCTTGCCGTCTTCCTGGCGGTTGATGCCGACGTCAATGACGATGGCGCCCGGCTTGATCCACTCACCCTTGACCAGCCCCGGCTTACCGGCGGCCACCACCACCAGATCGGCGCGGCCGACGTGGCCGGCTAAGTCTTTGGTGAAGCGGTGGGTGACCGTAACGGTGCAGCCCGCCAGCAACAGCTCCATGGCCATCGGCCGACCGACGATATTGGAGGCGCCGACAATCACCGCATCCATGCCGTACAGATCGGCACCGGTGCTGGCCAGCAGGGTCATGATGCCCTTGGGCGTGCACGGGCGCAGCAGCGGGATACGCTGGGCCAAACGGCCGATGTTAAAAGGGTGGAAGCCGTCGACATCTTTGTCCGGGCGGATGCGCTCCAGCAGTTGCGAGGCGTCCAGGTGCTCTGGCAGCGGCAATTGCAGGAGGATGCCATCGATGGTGGCGTCATCGTTGAGGCGGTCGATCAGCTCACGCAGCTCGTCCTGGCTGGTGCTGGCCGGCAGGTCGTAGGCATGGGAAAGAAAGCCGACTTCTTCGCAGTCTTTACGCTTGTGCGAAACGTACACCTGCGATGCGGGATCGCTGCCTACCAGGATCACAGCCAGGCCGGGAGTCCGAAGACCTTGCTCGCTGCGTTCGGCGACACGTTGGGCGATCTGCTTGCGCAGGCTAGCGGCGATCGCCTTGCCGTCGATAAGTTGTGCGGTCATGACGCTTGGTTAACCATCGGAAATGATTGAAAAAGGACGCGCATTCTCGCATGGCCGCTCGGGCGGGCAAAGGCTGGCGGTCAGCATTTTCCCGTAACTCCTTTATCTCACTGAATTTTTTACGTTTTAGTGTTGACGAGTGCCGAGCTCGTCTATAACATTCGCCCCGCTTGTCGAGCACAGCCAAGTGCCCGTAGCTCAGCTGGATAGAGCATCCGCCTTCTAAGCGGATGGTCGCAGGTTCGAGTCCTGCCGGGCACGCCATCAGGCTGTTTGGCAATACAGGCAAAGGTGTTGAAAAACACCGCAACACAGCAACAACGCAAGATGGTGGGCGTAGCTCAGTTGGTAGAGCACGGGATTGTGACTCCCGTTGTCGAGGGTTCGATCCCCTTCGTCCACCCCATATTCGAAAAGACGCCAGACCTTAACCAGTCTGGCGTCTTTGCTTCAAAGCTCCGCGGACGTGGTGGAATTGGTAGACACACTGGATTTAGGTTCCAGCGCCGCAAGGCGTGAGAGTTCGAGTCTCTCCGTCCGCACCAAACATAGTTTCGCCGACTTCCGCTGAGTTCCGCGAAGCCAACAGAAAAGCCGCCCTAGTGCGGCTTTTCTTGTTTCTGTGTTTTGAGATTTGGCGCTTTGCCGTTACCGCTTGGTGCCAGGTTTTTTCTCGGGCGCCTTCCTTGTTGTCGCGTCTCTGGCTTCCAATGGCGCAGTCCGCTGCTGGCTATAACGCTGCAATGGAGCGCTCGGCTGCTTGTCGGTGTGCTGCGCGAGGAGTGCTTCCTGGCCTTCGGTCAAGGTAACCAGGGTGGCGAGAATGTCGCTCAGGGTGGCCTGCTGCGAGCTGGCGCCGGGCTCGCACAGGGCGTCCTTGAGCAGGCGATTGATCAGCGTCTGGTAACCCATGCCTTCCTCGTCGGCGCGCTGCCGGGCGGCTTCGAGCACGGTGTCATCGAGCATGATGGTAATCCGGGTTTTGCCCTTGCTGGGGGCAACGGCGCCGCGTTTGGCTGAGCTGAAATCGTAAAGATCTTTCATGGTTCACCCTCCGTAATACTGTTGAATCTCCTGCGGTTCGGCCTTGCGAGCGGAGATCAGCCTCACGTAATCGGGGTCCCGATACGTGTAAACCACCACCAGCAATCGTCCCGCGCCATCCTCGCCCAGGGTTATCCAGCGCGTTTCGTCGTAGCGGAACTCTTCGACCGTTAAGGCGCGTGGATCGTCCAGAACTGCTGCCGCGTCAGCCAGTTGAACGCCATGTTTGCTGGCGTTCAGCCGTGCCTTGAAGGGATCGAACTGAATGCTGAAGTCCATTATGCATATCCGATATGTATTTTGGTGAATGGGCATGAGTGAAGAGACGGAAGGGCGTGTAGCGCGGATAACGTGCATCTCGCTGCTTTGTGCGGCGCTCTTCACTGGCGCTATTTGCGCAGAATCTTCGGTGCGGGGGATTCAGGCGGGTCTGCCTGGGGGTTGGTATGGGCCCGATGGCGGGGTGGTCTTGCTCTTGCTTTTGTGTGGCGTCCATATCCCAAAATATGGGATTCAAAATTATATATTGAGATTTGCCGGGGTCTCGTTTTATAGTCGGCCTCACTCGCTGTTACGCACTCACTCCTAAAAACAATTCAGGTGAAGCGATGCAGGCTCAGTTAATCGCCCTCGATTGGGGTACCACGTCATTGCGCGCCTACCGGCTCGCGGCTGACGCTACGGTGCTGCAAGAGCGCACGCTCCATGCCGGAATCATGCAGTTGCCCAAGGCCGCACGTGTGCTCGCGGGTGCGTTGTGCAGCGACGGTTTTGAATTGGCCTTCGACGAGGCCTGCGGTGATTGGCTGGATGCCGAGCCGCACCTGCCAGTGATTGCCTGCGGCATGGTTGGCAGCGCTCAAGGCTGGCGCGAGGCGACCTACTGCGACACCCCCGCCAATGTCACCCGCCTGGGCCACAGCCTGGTCACCGTGCACAGCGTGCGCGGCGTGGATATCCATATCGTTCCCGGGGTGATTCAGCGCTCCCGCCTGCCCAATGTCATGCGCGGCGAAGAAACCCAGGTGCTTGGTGCGCTCGCCCATCTGCCAGAGCAGATGGATGGCAGCCTGCTGATCGGCTTGCCCGGCAGTCACTCGAAATGGGTGGAAGTTGCCGACCGCTGCATCGTCCACTTCGACACCTTTATGACCGGCGAGCTGTTCGCCGTGCTCTGCGAACACAGCATTCTCGGTCGTACCCAACAACGCAGCGCCCATTTCGACACCGAGGCTTTCGACCGCGGCGTGCAGGTAGCGCTGTCGCGAGAGGGGCAGATCGGCCCGCTGTCTACTCTGTTTAGCGCACGCACCCTGGGGCTTACCGGCATGCTCACGGCGACCGCCCAACCGGACTACCTGTCCGGCCTGCTGATCGGTCATGAACTGCAAGCACTGGCCGCTACCCTGCGCCAACGCCATGGCGAGCAACCCCTGCCGGCAGTGTTGCTGATCGGCAATTACCCCCTCTGTCAGCGCTACAGCCGGGCGCTTGCTGCCTGCGGTTTTGCTGTCGTGAGCGTTGCCGAGCAAGCGACCGAACGGGGCCTGTGGTACCTGGCCGAAGCGGCGGGCTTGTTGGCCGCGCCATCCTCTTTTTCCGTCTGAAGCGAGGCCCGTCATGTTGAAGCAGGCATTGGCAGAAAACGGTTTGATCGCGATTTTGCGCGGTGTGCAGCCAGGCGAAGCGCTGGCTATTGGCGAGGTGTTGTACGGCGCCGGTTTTCGGGTGATCGAGGTGCCGCTCAACTCACCTGAGCCTTACGCAAGCATTCGCCTGTTGCGTGACAGCCTGCCGGCCGATTGCCTGGTGGGCGCCGGTACCGTGCTGTCGGCGCAGCAGGTGCAGGCAGTGCATGCGGCAGGCGGCCAAGTGATTGTCATGCCCCACAGCGACCCCCAGGTTCTGCGCGCGGCCAAGGCGGCCGGTCTGTATCTGGCGCCGGGAGTGGCGACGCCCACCGAGGCCTTTGCCGCGCTGGCCGAGGGTGCCGATGTGCTCAAGCTGTTTCCGGCGGAACAGATGTCACCCGCGCTGGTCAAGGCATGGTTGGCGGTGCTGCCGCCCGGCACTGTGTTGCTGCCGGTGGGCGGCATTTCTGCCGACAACATGCCGGCGTATTTCGCTGCCGGCGTAAAAGGTTTTGGTTTGGGCTCGGGGCTCTTCAAGCCGGGCATGAGTGCAGCGCAGGTGGCTGAAAATGCCGCCGCCTACGTCGCTGCGTGGAAGGCATTGGGTTAACGATTTTTGGCGGCTGGCTGCCACATCTAATAAGAGAGACAAGAAGATGAAAATCACCAAATTGACCACCTTCATCGTTCCGCCACGCTGGTGCTTTCTCAAGGTGGAAACCGACCAGGGCGTAACCGGGTGGGGCGAGCCTGTGGTGGAGGGGCGCGCCCACACGGTGGCAGCTGCTGTCGAGGAACTGGCCGATTACCTGATCGGCAAAGACCCTCGCAATATCGAAGACATCTGGACTGTGCTCTACCGAGGCGGCTTCTACCGCGGCGGCCCGATTCATATGAGCGCCCTGGCCGGCATCGACCAGGCGCTGTGGGACATCAAGGGCAAGGCGCTCGGCGTCTCGGTCAGCGATCTGCTCGGCGGCCAGGTGCGTGACAAAATCCGCGTGTATTCCTGGATTGGTGGCGATCGTCCGGCTGACACCGCTCGCGCTGCTAAGGAAGCGGTATCGCGTGGCTTCACTGCGGTGAAGATGAACGGCACCGAAGAGCTGCAGTTCGTCGACAGCTTCGCCAAGGTCGACCTGGCCCTGCAGAACGTCGCCGCTGTGCGTGATGCGGTAGGGCCGAACGTCGGCATTGGCGTGGACTTCCACGGCCGCGTACACAAGCCGATGGCCAAGGTGCTGATGAAGGAGCTGGACGCCTTCAAGCTGATGTTTATCGAAGAGCCGGTGCTCAGCGAAAACTACGAAGCGCTGAAGGAGCTGGCGCCGCTGACCAGTACGCCGATTGCCCTGGGCGAGCGCTTGTTCTCGCGCTGGGACTTCAAGCGGGTGCTCAGTGAGGGCTACGTCGACATCATCCAGCCCGATGCCTCCCACGCTGGCGGCATCACCGAAACCCGCAAGATTGCCAATATGGCCGAAGCCTACGATGTCGCTCTGGCCCTGCATTGCCCGCTGGGGCCGATTGCCCTGGCCGCCTGCCTGCAGCTGGATGCCGCTTGCTACAACGCCTTTATCCAGGAGCAGAGCCTGGGCATCCATTACAACGAAAGCAACGACCTGCTGGATTACCTCAAAGACCCGCAAGTGTTCGCCTATGAGCAAGGCATGGTGAAGATTCCCAACGGTCCGGGCCTGGGCATCGAGATCAATGAGGAGTACGTGATCGAGCGTGCCGCCATTGGCCATCGCTGGCGTAACCCGATCTGGCGCCATGCCGACGGCAGTTTTGCCGAATGGTAAGCACAGCGACCGGACGAGGAGGGCAGTCATGCACTGGCAAACGCTGAGCGATGCACGTTTCAAATTGGCTGAAGGGCCGTTCTGGGATGCCGCCACCCAGGCGCTGTTCTGGGTCGATATTCCCGGTCGTCTGGCCTGTCGTTGGGGGCAGGGGCACTACCAGCACTGGCGGATGCCGGAGGTGGTCTCGGCCTTTATTCCCTGTGAGCGCGGCGATGCGCTGGTGACCCTGGCCAGCGGCGTCTATCGCCTCGACCTGAGTTCGCCGGCCGAACAGCCGGTGCTGACCTTGTTGGCGGTGGTCGACCCGGTCCCCGGCAACCGCGCCAACGAAGCGCGCTGCGATGCGCAGGGGCGGCTGTGGCTGGGCAGCATGCAAAACAACATTGCTGAAGATGGCAGTGACCTGCCGATCACCCGCCGCTCCGGTGGGCTGTTTCGTTTGGACCCGGGTGGCCAGGTGACGCCGTTGTTGGAGAGTCAGGGCATCGTCAACACCCTGCTATGGAATGCGGCGGGAACCGAGTTGTACTGCGCCGACAGCCTCGATGGCGAGTTGTACGCCTACCCGCTGAGCGCCGATGGCGCCCTTGGCGAGCGGCGTATCTGGGCCGAATCCTCTGCGTGCGGAGTGCCCGATGGCTCGGCGATGGACAGCCACGGCTACGTCTGGAACGCCCGTTGGCAGGGCGGTTGCCTGCTGCGCTACGCGCCGGATGGGCGTCTCGAAGACGTCATCAAACTGCCGGTGAAGTACCCCACCAGTTGCGTCTTCGGTGGCCCGGATCTCACCACCTTGTTTGTCACCAGCGCGCGCCCGGCCGGCGATCCCAACTTGCCGGAAGACTCGCTGGATGGCGCTGTGCTGATGGCTCAGATGGATGTGCGCGGTGTGGCGTCTCAGCGCTTCGCGGGCTGAGAACGACACCGCAAACCCGATAACGCAGGAGTGTTTCAAATGGCTCAACCCTTGACCTTGCCACCTGTGCCAGAGCCGACTTACGGCGAACGCCTGAAAGGCAAAGTAGTGATTGTGACCGGTGCCGCCCAAGGCATTGGCGAGGCGATAGTCGCCTGCTTTCAGGCTCAGCAAGCGAAGCTGGTGATTGCCGATATTCAGGCGGAGAAAGTCCAGGGTGTCGCCGCCCGGTGGCGTGATCGCGGCGCCGAGATAGTTGCCCAGGGCGTCGACATTACCGACAAGAGCCAGTGGCAAGCGTTGATCGACACGACCATTGCGCGTTTTGGGCGCATCGACGTGCTGGTCAACTGCGCCGGTGTGAACGTGTTTCGCGACCCGCTGCTGATGAGCGACGAAGACTGGCGCCGCTGTTTTGCCATCGACCTCGATGGCGCCTGGTACGGCTGCCGCGCGGTGCTGCCGCACATGATCGAGCAGGGCATCGGCAACATCATCAATATTGCCTCGACCCACTCCAGCCACATCATTCCCGGCTGCTTCCCCTACCCGGTGGCCAAGCATGGCTTGCTCGGCCTGACCCGCGCCCTAGGCATCGAGTACGCCGCCAAAGGCGTGCGGGTCAATGCCATCGCCCCCGGCTATATCGAAACCCAGCTCAACGTCGATTACTGGAATGGTTTCGACGACCCCCATGCCGAACGCCAGCGCGCGTTCGACCTGCATCCGCCGCGACGGATTGGCCAGCCGGTCGAGGTGGCCATGACAGCGCTGTTCCTGGCGACCGACGAGGCGCCGTTTATCAATGCCACCTGCATCATGATCGATGGTGGCCGCTCCGTGATGTACCACGAGTAACGCAGTAAACCGCCTGCCTCGTTGGGGCAAGGACGGTATGAAACGCCCGACCACGATCCAATAAAAACAAGAGGATTACTTATGTTCGCGCACCGTTTTGCTCGCTCCCTGGTTTGTGCTGCCACTGTGTTGGCGGCGGCCGGTTTTACCAGCCTGGCCGCTGCCGAAGAAGTGAAGATCGGCTTTCTGGTCAAACAGGCGGAAGAACCCTGGTTCCAGACCGAATGGGCCTTCGCCGAAAAAGCCGGTAAAGACAAAGGCTTTACCGTGATCAAGATCGCCGTGCCCGATGGCGAGAAAACCCTGGCGGCCATCGATACCCTGGCGGCCAATGGCGCCAAGGGCTTTGTCATTTGTCCGCCGGACACTTCCCTCGGCCCGGCGATCATGGCCAAGGCCAAGCTCAATGACCTCAAGGTGCTGGCGGTGGATGACCGCTTCGTCGACGCCAAAGGCCAGCCCATGGAAGACGTGCCCTACGTGGGCCTGGCGGCGTTCAAGATCGGCGAGAAGCAAGGCAAAGCCATGGCCGATGAGGCAAAAAAACGCGGCTGGGATCTGAAAGAAACCTTTGCTGTGATCAATACCTTTGACGAGCTGGATACCGGCAAGAAACGCACCGACGGGTCGGTGGAGGCGCTCAAGGCCGCTGGCCTGGCGGCGGACCATATTCTCTTCGCGCCGCAGAAAACCCTCGATGTGCCGGGCAGCATGGACTCCACCAACTCGGCGCTGGTCAAGCTGCCCAGTGAGGCAAAGAACCTGATCATCGGCGGCATGAACGACAGCTCGGTGCTTGGCGGTGTACGTGCCACGGAAAGCGCCGGCTTCGCGGCAGCCAACGTGATTGGCGTAGGCATCAACGGCACCGACGCGATCGGCGAATTGAAGAAAGCCAGTAGCGGCTTCTACGGTTCGATGTTGCTCAGCCCGGATACCTCCGGCTATGAAACCGCCAGCCAGATGTTCACCTGGGTGACCACCGGTAAAGAGCCGGCGAAATACACCGCGCTGGACAACGTCACCCTGATTACCCGGGAAAACTTCCAGCAGGAGCTGACCAAGATCGGTCTGTGGAAATAGGCCGCTGCGGGTCTTCTCTTGAACAGGCACGCCGCCCGCTGGCGGCGTGCAGGAGGTAAGCATGTTGGAACACGCCCCAGCTACACCCAAGGCCACGGCCAGCTTACGCTTCAACGGCATCGGCAAAGAGTTTCCCGGGGTGAAAGCCCTGGCGCAGATCAGCTTTGAAGCCAAGCCCGGCAGCGTGCACGCCTTGATGGGCGAGAACGGCGCCGGAAAGTCGACCTTGCTGAAAATCCTCGGTGGCTTCTACACCCCCAATAGCGGTCACCTGCAGATCGGTGACCAGGCGCTGAGCTTCAAGTCGGCCGGTGACAGCATCGCCCACGGGGTGGCGGTGATTCACCAGGAACTGCAGTTGGTGCCGGAAATGTCGGTGGCGGAAAACCTGCTGTTGGGCCATATGCCCAGCCGCTTCGGCGTGGTCAATCGCGGTGCCATGGTGCGGCGCGCCCGCGAGCTGCTCAAAGGCCTGGCCGATGAAATCGACCCGCAGGCGCGCCTGGGCGATCTGTCTCTGGGGCAGCGGCAGTTGGTGGAGATTGCCAAGGCGATGTCGCGCAATGCCCATGTGATTGCGTTTGACGAACCCACCAGCAGCCTGTCGGCGCGCGAGATCGAGCGGTTGATGGTGATCATCGCCCGCCTGCGGGACGAGGGGCGGGTGATTCTCTATGTCTCGCACCGCATGGAAGAGGTGTTCAAGATCTGCGATGCGGTGACGGTGTTCAAGGATGGCCGGTATGTATGCACCTTCGAGGACATGCAGCAGCTGAGCGTCGACCAATTGGTCAACTGCATGGTCGGGCGCAACATCGAAGACATCTATAACTACCGCCCGCGTGAACAGGGTGAGGTGGCGTTACGCGTGCAGGGGCTGCTAGGCCACGGCGTGGTCGAGCCGGCCAACTTCAACGTGCGGCGCGGCGAAATTCTTGGCTTGTTTGGGTTGGTCGGCGCCGGCCGTACCGAGTTGCTGCGCCTGCTCGCCGGCCTGGCGAAAAAAGACGCCGGGCAGTTGCTGCTGGAAGGGCAGGACGTGCACCTCGACTCGCCGCGTGATGCCATCGCTGCCGGGGTGTTGTTATGCCCGGAGGACCGCAAGAAAGAGGGCATCGTGCCGCTCGCCAGTGTGGCGGAAAACATCAACATCAGCGCCCGCAGCCACCACGCGAAAGTGGCGGGGCTGATCAACAACAGCTGGGAACGCAGCAACGCGCAAAAGCAGATCGCCGCGCTGAATATCCGCACGCCGTCAGCCAACCAGCCAATCATGTTTCTCTCCGGCGGCAACCAGCAAAAAGCCATTCTCGGCCGCTGGCTGTCGATGCCGATGAAAGTGCTGCTGCTCGACGAGCCCACGCGCGGCATCGATGTCGGGGCCAAGGCCGAGATCTACCAGATCATTCATAACCTGGCGGAGCAGGGCATCGCCGTGATTGTGGTGTCCAGCGATCTGATGGAAGTCATGGGGATTTCCGACCGAATTCTGGTGATGAGTGAGGGCGCCATTACCGGCGAGCTCCGGCGTGACGAGGCGGACGAAGCCCGCCTGTTGCAACTGGCCCTCCCGCGTTCGCGCAACTAAACGTCTTCGAGGTGTGTATGTCACAGGTTAAAAAAGCCAATGGGTTGTGGATGGGGTTGGGTCAGCGCAAGTTCTTCGATGATTGGGTGATGCTGCTGGCGGCCATCGGCATCTTTCTGTTCTGCACCCTGTTTATCGATAACTTCCTTTCACCGCTGAACATGCGCGGCCTCGGGCTGGCGATTTCCACCACCGGGATTGCTGCCTGCACCATGCTGTTTTGCCTGGCGTCCGGGCATTTCGATTTATCCGTGGGCTCGGTGATCGCCTGCGCCGGGGTGGTGGCGGGGATCGTCATGCGCGACACCGACAGCGTCTTTCTCGGTGTCAGTGCGGCGCTGGCCATGGGGCTGTGTGTGGGCCTGATCAATGGCATCGTGATCGCCAAACTAAAGATTAATGCGCTGATCACCACCCTGGCGACCATGCAGATCGTCCGTGGCCTGGCCTACATCTTTTCCAACGGCAAGGCGGTCGGGGTTTCCAACGAAGGCTTTTTTATCTTCGGTAACGGCCAACTGTTCGGCGTGCCAGTGCCCATCGTGATCACCCTGGTGTGCTTCCTGTTCTTTGGCTGGCTGCTCAACTACACCACCTACGGGCGTAATACGTTGGCCATCGGTGGTAATCAGGAGGCGGCGTTGCTGGCCGGTGTACATGTTGACCGCACCAAGATCATTATCTTCGCCACCCATGGCCTGATCGGCGCGTTGGCCGGGGTGATTCTGGCTTCGCGGATGACCTCGGGCCAGCCGATGATCGGCCAGGGGTTCGAGCTGACGGTGATTTCCGCCTGCGTGTTGGGCGGGGTGTCGCTCAGTGGTGGTATTGGCATGGTTCGCCATGTGATCGCCGGGGTGCTGATTCTGGCCATCATCGAAAACGCGATGAACCTGAAGAACATCGACACCTTCTATCAATACGTCATCCGCGGCTCGATTCTGCTGGTGGCGGTGATCATCGACCGGCTCAAGCAGCGCTGAGCCTGGGCAGCGGCCGGGGCGAGCGGCCATAATGCTGCCCGCCGTTTCCCATTAAAGGTTACCTATGCAGGACGACGACGGAAAAACCGCCGCGCCCACCGGCACCCAGACGCTGTTGCGCGGCCTCGGTGTGGTGCAGGCCGTGGCCAGTGGCGCGCGTGATCTCAAGCAGATTGCGCAACTGATCGGCACCACCCGCAGCACCACCCATCGCCTGGCCAGTTGCCTGGTGGATGAACGCTACCTGCGCGTAGTGCCCCAGGTGGGTTATCTGCTCGGGCCGAAGTTGATCGAACTGGGCTTTCAGGCCCGCGAGGCGTTGCCCTTGGCGACCCTGGCAACCCCTTATCTTGATGAACTGTCAGCGCTGACTGGCGACACCGTGCACCTGGCGATCCGCGAGGATGACGATGTTTTGTACCTGCACAAGAATCCTGGGCGTAATGGCCCGGAGATGCGTTCGCGGGTCGGCCACCGTATGCCGCTGGCGCGCACCGGTATCGGCAAAGCCTTGCTGCTCGACTGCTCGGCGCAGGAATGGCAGCGCCTGTATGAGGTCAGCCAGCCGGTGGGCGGCAAAAATCGGCTATGGCCGCAGCACGAAGAAGCCACATGGGAGCAGTTTCAGCAGCGCATGCTCGAGTATACGGCGGGCGGTTACGCCTTCGATCTGGAGGACAACGAGCCGTCGATTCGCTGCGTAGCGGCGCCGGTGCGTGATGCCAGCGGAAAGATTGTCGCCGCCATCAGCGTGGCCAGTACGGTTCCTTATATGTCGCTGGACAAGATGCAGGGGCTGATAGCGCCGGTGAAGAAGGCCGCTGCTGAGCTGTCGGCAGAGCTGGGCGGCTGAGTTTGTCCTTATATATAGAAAGGCCTTTTGTAGGCCAAATCAGAGTGTTTTTCCCGTTGACGACCTGTGTGGTGACTTCTTGAGTTTTCGCCACTAGAATGCATGCCCTTGATTCTGGGGCCGGAAACGGCCGGCTAACGTCTGTGCAACGAGGAATATCCATGCAAGTTTCTGTTGAAAATACTTCCGCTCTTGAGCGTCGTATGACCATTGGCGTTCCTGCTGAACGCATCGAGACCGAAGTAAACAAGCGTCTGCAGCAGACTGCACGCCGTGCCAAGGTCCCGGGCTTCCGCCCAGGCAAAGTGCCGATGAGCGTTATCCGTCAGCGTTATGAAGACGCTGCTCGTCAGGAAGCCCTGAGCGACCTGATCCAGGCCACCTTCTACGAAGCAGTGGTTGAGCAGAAGCTGAACCCGGCTGGCGCCCCTGCCGTACAGCCAAAAACCTTCGAAAAAGGCAAAGACCTCGAATACGTCGCCACCTTCGAAGTGTTCCCTGAGTTCCAGGTTGCCGGCTTCGACAGCATTGCTATCGAGCGCCTGCAAGCCGAAGTCGCTGATGCCGACCTCGACAACATGCTGGAAATCCTGCGCAAGCAGAACACCCGTTTTGAAACTGCTGAGCGCGCCGCGCAGAAAGACGACCAGGTCAACATCGACTTCGTCGGCAAAGTTGACGGCGAAGCTTTCGCTGGCGGCTCGGCCAAAGGCACTCAGCTGGTTATCGGTTCCGGCCGCATGATCCCTGGCTTCGAAGACGGCCTGGAAGGCGCCAAAGCAGGCGAAGAGCGCGTGCTGAAGCTGACTTTCCCAGCTGACTATCAGAACCTGGAACTGGCCGGCAAAGAAGCCGAGTTCACCGTTACCGTGAACAGCGTTGCCGAGCCGAAACTGCCTGAGCTGAACGACGATTTCTTCGCCCTGTTCGGCATCAAGGAAGGCGGTCTGGAAGGTTTCCGCACCGAAGTTCGCAAGAACATGGAGCGCGAACTGCGTCAGGCGATCAAGTCCAAGGTTAAAAACCAAGTGATGGAAGGCCTACTGTCGGCCAACCCGATCGAAGTGCCAAAGGCTTTGCTGAGCAACGAAGTTGACCGTCTGCGCGTACAAGCTGTGCAGCAGTTCGGTGGCAACATCAAGCCAGACCAACTGCCGGCCGAGCTGTTCGAAGAGCAAGCCAAGCGCCGTGTCGTGCTGGGTCTGATCGTTGCTGAAGTGGTCAAGCAATTCGAACTGAAGCCAGACGAAGCCCGCGTTCGCGAAATGATTCAGGAAATGGCTTCGGCCTACCAAGAGCCTGAACAAGTCGTGTCCTGGTACTACAAAAACGACCAGCAACTGAACGAAGTTCGTTCGGTTGTACTGGAAGAACAAGTTGTAGATACTGTCCTGCAGAAGGCCAATGTGACCGATAAGCAGGTCTCTTACGAAGAAGCGGTCAAGCCGGCAGAAGCGCCACAAGCAGCCTGACCCCTACCGTCGTACGAGCAACCATAAGCCAGCCTTCGTGCTGGCTTATGTGTATTTGAGACATGACAAAAGCTAGGGAGCGTCGGATACATGTCCAGTAATCCTTTTATGCCGCAATCGCATGACATCCAGGCCGCTGGTGGTCTGGTGCCTATGGTTATCGAGCAGTCCGCCCGTGGCGAACGCGCTTATGACATCTACTCGCGCCTGCTCAAAGAGCGCGTGATTTTCCTCATCGGCCCGGTAGAAGACTACATGGCCAACCTGGTAGCAGCGCAGTTGCTGTTCCTGGAAGCGGAAAACCCGGACAAAGACATCCACCTCTATATCAACTCGCCAGGCGGTTCGGTAACGGCGGGTATGTCGATCTACGACACCATGCAGTTCATCAAGCCTGACGTGTCCACCATCTGCATCGGCCAAGCCTGCAGCATGGGCGCCTTGCTGTTGGCTGGTGGCGCTGCGGGCAAGCGTTACTGCCTGCCGCACTCGCGCATGATGATTCACCAGCCGCTGGGCGGCTTCCAGGGCCAGGCCTCGGATATCGAGATTCACACCCGTGAAATCCTCACCATCCGCGACCGTCTGAACCAGATTCTGGCGCACCATACCGGTCAACCGATTGACGTCATCGCCCGTGATACCGACCGTGACAACTTCATGAGTGGAGAAGTCGCGGTAAATTACGGTCTGATCGATAAGGTTCTGAGCAAGCGGGAAATGGCGGCTCAATAAACCTTTCGGCGGCGGTCAGTGATACACGGCCGCCTTGCGGGCTTGAAAATGCCCGCATTTGCCCTCATCTTGTGTTTCAAGCCTATCGGATTGGATTGAACGAATGACTGACACCCGCAACGGCGAGGACAACGGCAAACTGCTTTATTGCTCCTTCTGCGGCAAAAGCCAGCATGAAGTACGCAAATTGATTGCCGGCCCCTCGGTCTTTATCTGCGACGAGTGCGTTGACCTGTGCAATGACATCATCCGCGAGGAGGTGCAGGAAGCTCAGGCGGAAAGCAGCGCTCATAAACTTCCAGCTCCCAAGGAAATCAGCACAATCCTTGATCAGTACGTGATCGGTCAGGAGCGAGCGAAAAAGGTTCTGGCGGTAGCGGTCTACAACCACTACAAACGCCTCAACCAGCGCGACAAGAAAGATGATGTCGAGCTGGGTAAGAGCAACATTCTGCTGATTGGTCCGACCGGCTCGGGTAAAACCCTGCTCGCCGAGACCCTGGCACGCCTGCTGAACGTCCCGTTCACCATTGCTGACGCCACCACGCTGACCGAAGCCGGCTATGTCGGTGAGGACGTGGAAAACATCATTCAGAAACTGCTGCAGAAGTGCGACTACGACGTTGAGAAGGCCCAGATGGGCATTGTCTACATCGATGAAATCGACAAGATTTCGCGTAAATCCGATAACCCGTCGATTACCCGCGACGTTTCTGGCGAAGGCGTGCAACAGGCCTTGCTGAAACTGATCGAAGGTACGGTCGCTTCGGTTCCGCCTCAGGGCGGTCGCAAGCACCCGCAGCAGGAGTTCCTGCAGGTCGATACACGCAACATCCTGTTTATCTGCGGTGGTGCGTTCTCGGGTCTCGAGAAAGTTATTCAGGGTCGTTCGGCCAAAGGTGGCATCGGCTTCAACGCCGAAGTGCGCAGCATCGACCTGGGCAAGAAAGTGGGCGAGTCGTTGCGTCAGGTCGAACCTGATGACTTGGTCAAGTTCGGCCTGATTCCGGAGTTCGTTGGCCGCTTGCCGGTTATCGCCACCCTGGACGAGCTGGACGAAGCTGCACTGATGCAGATTCTGACCGAGCCGAAAAACGCACTGACCAAGCAATACGCCAAACTGTTCGAAATGGAAGGCGTGGACTTGGAATTCCGTCCGGATGCCCTGAAGTCTGTCGCTCACCGGGCTCTGGAGCGCAAAACCGGTGCCCGTGGCCTGCGTTCCATTCTGGAAGGCGTGCTGCTCGACACCATGTATGAAATCCCCTCGCAAACCGAGGTGAGCAAAGTGGTGATCGACGAAAGCGTGATTGCCGGTACCTCCAAGCCGCTGCTGATCTACGAGAACAGCGAGCCGCCTGCGAAGGCCGCGCCAGACGCGTAAAACACGTTTGTCACATGTTGAAAGCAAGGGGCCTGCGGGCCCCTTTGCTTTTCCTGCTACAGCGCTTGTTTTTTGTTTGGGCTGCCCCCATCTTAGGTCCAAGGGTATTCCCACCTGTTTACGGCCGAATGGCCGCCGTAGAGCTGAAAATCATGAAGACAACTGTCGAATTGCCTCTCTTGCCACTGCGCGATGTCGTGGTTTACCCACATATGGTGATCCCACTGTTCGTGGGCCGCGAAAAGTCCATTGAGGCCCTCGAGGCCGCCATGACCGGCGACAAGCAGATCCTGCTGGTAGCCCAGAAGAACCCTGCCGACGATGATCCTGCCGAAGACGCCTTGTACCGCGTCGGCACCGTTGCCACTGTTTTGCAATTACTGAAACTGCCCGACGGTACTGTCAAAGTGCTGGTCGAAGGCGAGCAGCGCGGTTCCATCGAGCGTTTTATCGAGATCGACGGTCACTGCCGTGCGCAGGTCGAGCTGATCGAGGAAGTTGACGCCGCGGAGCGTGAGTCCGAAGTTTTTACCCGCAGCCTGCTCAGCCAATTCGAGCAGTATGTGCAGTTGGGCAAGAAGGTCCCGGCTGAAGTATTGTCCTCGCTCAACAGCATTGATGAGCCAAGCCGCCTGGTCGACACCATGGCTGCGCACATGGCGCTGAAAATCGAGCAGAAACAGGAAATCCTCGAAATCACCGATCTGGCCCAGCGCGTCGAGCACGTGCTGGCCTTGTTGGATGCCGAGATCGACCTGCTCCAGGTCGAGAAGCGCATCCGCGGTCGGGTGAAAAAGCAGATGGAGCGCAGCCAGCGCGAGTACTACCTGAATGAGCAGATGAAGGCCATTCAGAAAGAGCTCGGTGATGGCGATGAAGGCCATAACGAACTCGACGAGCTGAAAAAGCGCGTCGAGAACGCTGGTCTCACCAAAGAGGCCCACGCCAAGGCTCACGCCGAGCTGAACAAGCTCAAGCAAATGTCGCCGATGTCCGCTGAAGCCACTGTGGTGCGCTCCTACATCGACTGGCTGGTGAACGTGCCGTGGAAAGCCGAGAGCAAGGTGCGTCTGGATCTGGCCAAGGCGGAAGACATTCTGGATGCCGATCATTACGGTCTGGAAGAGGTCAAGGAGCGCATCCTTGAGTACCTCGCCGTGCAAAAGCGCGTGAAAAAAGTCAAAGGTCCGGTGCTCTGCCTGGTGGGCCCGCCTGGCGTAGGTAAAACCTCGCTGGCTGAATCCATCGCTCATGCCACCAACCGCAAGTTTGTGCGTATGGCCTTGGGTGGTGTGCGTGATGAAGCGGAAATCCGCGGTCACCGCCGTACCTATATCGGTTCTATGCCTGGCCGTCTTATTCAGAAGATGACCAAGGTCGGTGTGCGCAATCCGCTGTTCCTGCTCGATGAAATCGACAAGATGGGCCAGGACATGCGTGGCGACCCGGCGTCGGCGTTGTTGGAAGTGCTCGATCCTGAGCAAAACCACAACTTCAACGACCATTATCTGGAGGTCGATTACGACCTCTCCGACGTGATGTTCCTCTGCACCGCCAACTCCATGAACATTCCGGCGCCATTGCTGGACCGTATGGAAGTGATCCGTCTGCCCGGTTATACCGAGGACGAAAAGGTCAATATCGCGGTGAAGTACCTCGCGCCCAAACAGCTGCAGGCCAATGGCCTGAAGAAGGGCGAGCTGGAGTTCGAGGACGCTGCGATTCGCGACATGATCCGCTACTACACCCGCGAAGCCGGTGTGCGTAGCCTGGAACGGCAAATCGCCAAGGTTTGTCGCAAAGCGGTGAAAGAGCACTTCCGCGAGAAGCGTATGAAGGTGCTGGTGGCGGCCGATTCGCTCGAACATTTCCTCGGCGTGAGCAAGTACCGCTACGGTCTGGCTGAACAACAGGACCAGATTGGTCAGGTAACCGGTCTGGCATGGACGCAAGTGGGCGGCGAATTACTGACCATCGAAGCGGCTGTGGTGCCGGGTAAAGGGCAGTTGATCAAGACCGGTTCGCTGGGCGATGTGATGGTCGAATCGATCACAGCAGCGCTCACTGTGGTGCGCAGTCGAGCCAAGAGCCTGGGGGTCGCTCTGGACTTCCACGAGAAGCGCGACATCCATATCCACATGCCGGAAGGGGCGACCCCTAAAGATGGCCCCAGCGCTGGCGTTGGCATGTGTACGGCCCTGGTTTCGGCCCTGACTCAGATCCCGGTGCGCGCCGATGTCGCCATGACTGGTGAGATCACGTTACGAGGTCAGGTTTTGGCGATTGGTGGCTTGAAGGAAAAACTTCTGGCAGCCCATCGGGGTGGAATCAAGATCGTGATTATTCCCGAAGAGAACGTTCGTGATCTGAAAGAGATTCCGGAGAATATTAAGGCTGACCTGCAGATTAAACCGGTTAAATGGATTGACGAGGTCCTGCAAATTGCGCTGCAATACGCCCCGGAGCCCTTGCCCGATGCGGCTCCGGAGATGGTTGCAAAGGATGACAAACGCGAGACTGATTCCAAGGAGCGAATTAGCACGCATTAGCCGGGGGGCTTCCTTGACACATTTTTAGAGCCCTTGTTATAAAGCGGCTCTTCTTGTGCCAAATGGCCTTCCAGCACCGTTTTTGCTTTCACCCAAAAATTAAGAAATAAACTCAAACAGGAATAAGGGGACTTAGAGTGAACAAGTCGGAACTGATTGATGCTATCGCCGCATCTGCTGATATCCCGAAAGCTGTAGCTGGCCGCGCGCTGGACGCAGTAATCGAATCCGTAACTGGCGCTCTCAAGGCTGGTGATTCGGTTGTACTGGTAGGCTTCGGTACTTTCGCTGTTAAAGAACGTGCTGCTCGTACTGGCCGTAACCCACAGACTGGTAAGCCGATCAGCATCGCTGCTGCTAAGATCCCAGGCTTCAAAGCTGGTAAAGCTCTGAAAGACGCCGTTAACTAAGCGTCTTTCGGGTTTTGCCCACCTCGGTCAGCTTCAACACTGATCGGGTCGCGAGGCGGTAGAGCAGGGCCGGTTAGTTTATTGACCCCACTCTGAAGAGGCTCCACAGGAGTCTTGATCGCCCCGCCAGCTACGAGAAGGCGCATCCTCGGATGCGCCTTTCTTCTATCCGGATTCTACCCACGCTCCACGGCCGCTTATTTCAGTACGGTCGTTTCTGGGGGACGCATGCTGCAGAACATCAGGGACAATTCACAAGGCTGGATTGCCAAGACCATTATCGGTGTCATTGTTGCCTTGATGGCATTCACAGGCATCGAGGCTATTTTCACCTCGCAGAGCACCACGCAACAGGCTGCCAAGGTCAATGGTGAAGAAGTCAGTCAGAACGAACTGAGCCAAGCGATGGAAGTCCAGCGCCGCCAGTTGATGCAACGCCTCGGTAAAGATTTCGACGCGTCCTTGCTGGACGACAAACTGCTGCGCGAAGCAGCATTGAAAGGGTTGATCGAGCGCAAGTTGCTGCTGCAAAGCGCCAAAGATGCACACCTCGCATTCTCCCAAGCTGCTCTTGATCAGCAGATTGTGAACACCCCGGATTTCCAGGAAAACGGCGTTTTCAGCCCTGAACGTTTCGATCAGTACATTCGTCAGCGCGGCTATACCCGCCTGCAATTCCGCCAGATGCTTGAGCAGGAGTTGATCCTCTCTCAACTGAGCAGCGGTCTGGCGGGTAGCGGTTTTGTCACTGACGACGAAGTGCTGGCGTTTGCCCGTCTGGAAAAACAGACTCGCGATTTCGCCACCTTGACCCTCAAGGCCGATCCCAAGTCGGTGAAGCTGGCTGACGACGAAGTCAAAGCGTACTACGACAAGAACGCCAGCCAGTTCATGAGCCAGGAGCAGGTGGTTCTCGACTACATCGAGCTGAAGAAAGAAGCCTTCTTCAGCAAAGTCGAAGTCAAGGACGAAGACCTGCAAGCGGCCTACCAGCAAGAAATCGGCAACCTGGCTGAGCAGCGCGACGCTGCGCATATCCTCATCGAGGTGAGCGACAAGCAGACCGAAGCGCAGGCCAAGGCCAAGATCGACGAGATCAAGCAGCGCCTGGATAAAGGCGAAGACTTCGCCAAGCTGGCCAAAGAACTGTCTGACGACCAAGGTTCGAAGGCCACTGGCGGCGACCTCGGTTACGCCGGTAAAGGCGTGTACGACCCGGCCTTCGAAGAGGCGCTGTATGCCTTGGACAAGGGCGCCGTATCGGCTCCGGTGCGTAGCAGCTACGGCTGGCACGTGATCAAGTTGCTGGGTGTGCAGGCGCCGGAAATTCCGACCTTTGCCAGCCTGAAAGACAAGCTGACCCGCGAGCTGAAAACTGCTCAGGTCGAGCAGAAGTTCGTCGAAGCCAGCAAAGCCTTGGAAGACTCGGCGTTCGAAGCCTCTGACCTGAGCCAGCCGGCTCAGGAACAAGGCCTGCAAGTGCAAACCACCGCTGCCTTTGGCCGCGAAGGTGGCGAAGGCCTGACTGCCAATCGCCAAGTACTGCAAGCGGCGTTCAGCCCGGAAGTGCTGGAAGAAGGCTCCAACAGCGGCGCCATCGAGCTGGATCCGGACACTGTGCTGATTGTGCGCGTCAAAGAGCACAAGAAGCCTGAGCAGCAGCCGTTGGAAAACGTCACTGCCGCGATCCGCGACCACCTGATTCAACTGCGTGCAGGTGAAGCAGTGGAAGCCAAAGGCCAGGCCTTGCTGGCCGACCTGCGTGCCGGCAAGACGCCGGTTGCCCAGGCCAAAGGTGAACAAGGCTGGAAAGTCATCGAAGCCGCTTCCCGCAGCCAGGAAGGCGTTGAGCCGTCCGTGCTGCAGGCGCTGTTCCGCATGAACAAGCCTGAAGCCGCTGACAAGTCCACCTTCACCGGTGTGACCCTGGCCAATGGCGACTACGTGGTTATTCAGCTCAAAGGTGTCAGCGAGCCGAAAGAAGGCCTGAGCGACGAAGATAAGGCGATGTACCGCCGCTTCCTCGCTTCGCGCAGCGGCCAGCAAGACTTCGCCGCGTTCCGTGCCGAGTTGGAAGCCAAAGCCAAGATCGAGCGTTTTTGACGGTCGTTCTCAGCCCATAAAAAGCCCCGCCTAGTGCGGGGTTTTTTTATGGGCTGAGAACGACTTATCGGCTTCCGGGTCGTCGGCCATGCGGCGTTGAAAGCCGACTTTAAATGCTCACGTACTTGAGTACGTTGCGCTTTAAAGCCGACTTTCGCCTGACTCGCTGGCGCTCGCCCTGCGGGCCAGCCTACGGCTGTTACTCCCGATGGTCGTTGGTCCTGACCTTAGCCCCGAAACCCTCGACCGAGTTACGGCCACAAACGCCAGAACTGTAGGAGCGGCTTTAGCCGCGATGCTCTTGAGATCAAAAGCCTAAAGCCGCTCCTGCGGAAGTATCCTGCGCCCACAAAAAAGGGCCGCTCAACGAGCGACCCTTTTTCATTTCAACGATGCACTTAC
Organism: Pseudomonas sp. GV071; assembly: GCF_003050835.1. Lineage (GTDB taxonomy): Bacteria > Pseudomonadota > Gammaproteobacteria > Pseudomonadales > Pseudomonadaceae > Aquipseudomonas. The sequence goes on from NZ_QAOJ01000001.1 coordinate 92,081, forward strand.
TCTTCGATGCTGCCCATCGCCGTGGTATTGAAACCACCATCCACATAGGTGATTTCACCGCTGATACCCGAAGCCAGGTCCGAGCACAGGAAGGCGCCGACGTTGCCGACTTCGTCGATGGTGACGTTGCGGCGCAGGGGGGTTTGCGCTTCGTTGGCGGCGAGCATTTTGCGGAAGCTCTTGATACCGGAGGCGGCCAGGGTGCGGATCGGGCCAGCGGAGATGCAGTTCACGCGGGTGCCTTCCGGGCCGAGGCTGCCGGCCAGGTAACGCACGCCGGCTTCCAGGCTGGCCTTGGCCATGCCCATCACGTTGTAGTTCGGCATGGTGCGCTCGGCACCGAGGTAGGAGAGGGTCAGCAGGCTGCCGTTGCGGCCTTTCATCAGCTCGCGGCCGGCTTTGGCCAGGGCCACGAAGCTGTAAGCGCTGATGTCGTGGGCGATGCGGAAGCCATCACGGGTGGTGACTTCGGTGAAGTCGCCGTTCAGTTGGTCGCCCGGGGCGAAACCAACCGAGTGGACGATCACGTCAAGACCGTCCCATTTCTTGCCCAGCTCGACGAACACGTTGGCGATCTCTTCATCGCTGGCCACGTCGCACGGGAAGCACAGTTCAGGGCTTGAGCCCCAGCCGGCGGCGAATTCTTCGACGCGGCCTTTGAGCTTTTCGTTCTGGTAGGTGAAGGCGAGTTCAGCACCCTCGCGGTGCATGGCGGCAGCGATGCCGGATGCGATGGACAGTTTGCTAGCGACACCGACGATCAGTACGCGCTTACCGGCGAGAAAACCCATGGTGTTATTCCTCTTCCTGCTTTCAAGGATTAATCGGCAGTGGCTGGGGCCAGGAAAGCGGCCTCCAGCAACTGCTGCGTATACACGTGTTGTGGGGCGGCGAAGATGGCTTCGGCTGGCCCCTGTTCCACAACCCGACCGTGCTTGACCACCATCAAGTGGTGACTCAGCGCCTTGACCACCGCCAGGTCATGGCTGATGAACAGGTAGGTCAGGTTGTACTTGCGCTGCAGCGATCGCAGCAATTCCACCACCTGGCGCTGCACGGTACGGTCCAGTGCCGAGGTGGGTTCATCCAGCAGAATCAATGCCGGTTTGAGCACAAGTGCCCGGGCGATGGCGATTCGCTGCCGTTGCCCACCGGAGAACTCATGGGGGTAGCGGTGCCGGGTTTCCGGATCCAGACCTACCTCCAGGAGTGCATCGATTATTGCCTGCTCCTGTTCTTCTTCAGTGCCCATCTTATGGATGCGCAGCCCTTCACCGATGATTTCGCACACCGACATCCGCGGGCTCAGGCTGCCAAACGGGTCCTGAAATACCACCTGCATCTGCCGCCGCAAAGGCCGCACCTGATGCTGGGTCAGGCCATGCAGATCCTGGCCTTGAAAGCAGATGGCACCCTTGCTGGCGATCAGCCGCAAGATTGCCAACCCAAGGGTGGATTTGCCGGAACCACTTTCGCCGACAATGCCCAGGGTCTGGCCCTGATGCAGGCTGAAGTTGATGCCGTCCACCGCTTTCACATGATCGACCGTTCGGCGCAGTACGCCTTTCTTGATCGGAAACCACACCCGCAGGTCATCGACTTGTAGCACTGGCTTGCCGGCGGCATGCGCCACTGGCTTGCCGCTGGGCTCGGCACCGAGCAGTTCCCTGGTGTAAGGATGCTGCGGATTGGAGAACAGCTCATCGCATGACGCCTGTTCGACGATCACTCCGCGCTGCATGACACATACGCGGTGGGCAATTCGCTTCACAAGGTTGAGATCGTGGGTAATCAGCAGCAGGGCCATGCCCAGGCGCGCCTGCAAATCCTTGAGCAATTCGAGGATTTTCAGCTGTACGGTCACATCCAGCGCCGTGGTCGGTTCGTCGGCAATCAGCAGCTCCGGCTCGTTGGCCAGGGCCATGGCAATCATTACCCGCTGCCGTTGGCCGCCGGAGAGCTCGTGTGGCAGCGCTTTCAGGCGTTTGTGCGGCTCGGGTATGCCCACCAGCTCCAACAGCTCCAGGGTGCGCTTGGTGGCGGCTTTGCCGGTGAGGCCTTTGTGCAGGGCCAGCACCTCGTTGATCTGTTTTTCGATGTTGTGCAGCGGGTTCAGCGAGGTCATCGGCTCTTGGAAAATCATGGCGATGCGGTTGCCACGAATGTGCCGGAGCTTTTTCTCGTTGACCGTCAGCAGGTCATGGCCGGCATAACGGATGCTGCCGGCCGGGTGGCGAGCGAGCGGGTAGGGCAGCAGGCGCAGAATCGAGTGCGCGGTCACCGATTTTCCCGAGCCACTTTCGCCCACCAGGGCCAGGGTTTCGCCACGGCGAATATCGAAGTTGAGGTCGTGCACCACGCACTGGCTGCTTGTGCCGGTGACGAATTCGACGGCCAGGTCGCGCACCTCAATGAGGTTTTCCGGGGCCGTGTTCTGCGGCGCTTTGTTGGGATTCTGGGCCACGTTATTTCCTCGGGTCGAAGGCATCGCGAGCAGCCTCGCCGATAAACACCAACAGGGTCAGCATCAGGCCCAGCACGGCGAACGCGCTGATCCCCAGCCACGGAGCCTGGGTGTTGGATTTGCCCTGGGCCACCAGTTCGCCCAGCGAGGGCGAGCCCGCCGGCAAACCAAAGCCGAGGAAGTCCAGGGCGGTCAGGGTGCCGATGGCGCCGGTGAGAATGAACGGCAGGAAGGTCATGGTCGAGATCATGGCGTTGGGCAGAATGTGGCGGAACATGATGCCGCCGTTCTCCATGCCCAGGGCGCGCGCCGCACGCACGTATTCGAGGTTGCGGCCGCGCAGGAACTCGGCACGCACCACGTCCACCAGGGTCATCCACGAGAACAGCAGCATGATGCCCAGCAGCCACCAGAAATTGGGCTGCACGAAGCTGGCGAGGATGATCAGCAAATACAGCACCGGCAGGCCCGACCAGACTTCCAGGAAACGCTGGCCGAGCAGGTCGACCCAGCCGCCATAAAAGCCCTGCAATGCGCCGGTAACCACGCCAATGATCGAGCTGAAAATGGTCAGCGTCAGGGCGAAGAGCACCGAAATGCGGAAGCCGTAGATCACCCGTGCCAGCACATCGCGGCCCTGGTCATCGGTGCCCAGCAGGTTGTCCGCCGAGGGTGGCGCGGGGGCGGGCACCTTGAGGTCGTAGTTGATGGTGGAGTAATTGAACGGGATCGGCGGCCAGACCGCCCAGCCATCCTTCTCGGCGATCAGCTCGCGGATATACGGGCTTTTGTAGTTGGCCTCCAGCGGAAACTCGCCGCCAAAGGTGGTTTCCGGGTAGCGCTTGAGCACCGGGAAATACCAGCCGCCGTCGTAGTGCACCACCAGCGGTTTGTCGTTGGCGATCAGTTCGGCGCCCAGGCTCAGCACAAACAGAATCACGAACAGCCACAGCGACCACCAGCCACGCTTGTGCGCCTTCAGGCGCTCGAAGCGGCGACGGTTGAGGGGTGACATCTTCAATCCAGTGCCCACTCTCAACCCTCCCGATTGGCGAAGTCGATCCGCGGATCGACCAAGGTGTAGGTGATATCACCGATCAGCTTCACCACCAGCCCCAGCAGGGTAAAGATGAACAGCGTGCCGAAGACGATCGGGTAGTCGCGGTTGATTGCCGCTTCGAAGCTCATCAGGCCCAGGCCGTCGAGGGAGAAGATCACCTCGATCATCAGCGAGCCGGTAAAGAAGATGCTGATAAAGGCCGAGGGAAAACCGGCAATGATCAGCAGCATGGCGTTGCGAAATACATGGCCGTAGAGGATCGCGTTGTTGGTCAGGCCCTTGGCCCGCGCGGTGACCACGTACTGTTTGTTGATCTCGTCGAGAAAGCTGTTTTTGGTCAGGAAGGTCAGGGTGGCGAAGTTGCCGATCACCAGCGCCGTCACCGGCAATACCAGGTGCCAGAAATAGTCGAGGATCTTGCCGCCCATGCTCAACTGGTCGAAGTGATTGGATGTCAGCCCGCGCAAGGGGAACCAGTCGTAGTAGCTGCCGCCGGCGAACAGCACGATCAGCAGAATGGCGAACAGGAACGCCGGAATCGCATAGCCGACGATGATCGCCGAACTGGTCCAGACATCGAAGGTGCTGCCGTTACGCATGGCCTTGGTGATGCCCAACGGAATGGACACCAGGTACATGATCAGCGTGCTCCACAGCCCGAGCGAGATCGATACCGGCATCTTCTCCACGATCAGGTCGACCACCTTGGCATCGCGGAAGAAGCTGTCGCCGAAATCGAGCTGGGCATAGCTTTTCAGCATCAGCCAGAAGCGCTCCGGGGCCGGCTTGTCGAAGCCGTACATCTTCTCTATTTCCTTCACCAGCTCCGGGTCCAGGCCCTGCGCGCCGCGGTAGTTGGAGCCAGCCACCGAAACCTCGGAGCCGCCACCGGAAATCCGGCTGGTGGCGCCTTCGAAGCCTTCCAGCTTGGCGATCATCTGCTCCACCGGGCCGCCCGGGGCGGCCTGGATGATGACGAAGTTGAGCAGCAGAATGCCCAGCAGGGTGGGGATGATCAGCAGCAAGCGCCGCAGAATGTAGGCGAGCATTTATTCGGTTTCCTTGGGGGCGGCGTCCTGCGGTGCCGGGTCGCTGCCCGCTTGCTCGGCTGCCAGCGGGGCGTTGCCCTCGGCTTTCTCGCTGCTTTGCCACCAGGTCATCATGCCGAAGTCGTATTTCGGCGTAATGGCCGGGCGACCGAATTTGTTCCAGTGGGCGATGCGCCAGGTGTCGATGTAGTAGTTGGGGATCACATAGTTGCCCCACAGCAGCACGCGGTCCAAGGCGCGGGCGTGGGTGATCAGGCTTTGCCGCGATTCGGCGCGAATCAGGCCCTCCACCAAGGTGTCGATGGCCGGGTCACGCAGGCCGATGAAGTTGCGGCTGCCCGGGCTGTCGGCACTGCTGGAGTGCCAGTATTCGCGCTGCTCGTTGCCTGGCGAGTTGGACTGCCCCCAGGTCGCGGTGGTCATGTCGAAATCCCGCGAGCGCAGGCGGTTTACATATTGCGAGGCGTCGACGCGACGAATCTGCATGTCGATACCGAGCTCCGCCAGGTTGCGCATGAACGGTAGTAGCACGCGTTCCAGGTTCAGTTGGTAGAGCATGAATTCGAAGGTCAGCGGCTGGCCGTCGGGGCCGACCATCTTGTCGTTTTCGATCTTGTAGCCGGCTTCCAGCAGCAACTTGTAGGCCTTGCGCTTCTGCTCGCGGATCATGCCGTCGCCGGCGGTGACCGGCGATTTGAACACTTCGGTGAACACCTGCTCGGGGATCTTCCCGCGCAGCGGTTCCAACAGCTTCAGCTCGGCGGCGTCTGGCAGTTCGTGGGCGGCCATGTCGGAGTTTTCGAAGTAGCTGCTGTTGCGCTTGTAGGAACCGAAGAACAGCTGCTTGTTCGACCACTCGAAGTCGAACAGTAGGCCGATGGCCTCACGCACCCGCGGGTCCTGGAACTTCGCCCTGCGAATATTGAAGGCGAACGACTGCATGCCCACCGAGTTCTGGTTTTGCAGCGCTTCCTTGATGATGCGGCCGTCGCGCAGGGCCGGGCAGTCGTAGCCGGTGGCCCAGTCCTTGGCCGAGTACTCGAGGTTGAAGTCGAACTGCCCGGCCTTGAAAGCCTCCAGGGCCACCGACATATCGCGGTAGTAGTCGACCTGAATGGTGTCGAAGTTGTAGTAGCCGCGGCTTACCGGCAGGTCTTTGCCCCACCAGTCTTTGTTGCGTTCGAAACGGATGTTGCTACCGGGCGAGACATGGGTGATGCGGTACGGGCCGCTACCCAGGGGGATTTCCAGATTGGCCTTGTTGAAGTCGCGGGTGGCCCACCAGTGTTTCGGCAGAATCTGCAGCTGGCCGATAATCAGCGGCAGCTCGCGGTTGCCCGCATGTTTGAAGTCGAAGCGCACGGTCAGTGGCGCTTCGGCCACCACCTTGTCGACGTCGGCGTAGTAGTTGCGGTACATCGGGTCGCCGCTTTTCAGCAGGGTGTTGAAGGTGAAAATCACGTCTTCAGCCGTTACCGGCGTGCCGTCGTTGAACTTGGCTTTGGGGTTAAGGAAAAACCGCACGTAGCTGTCGTCAGGCGCTTTTTCGATTTTCTCGGCCAGCAACCCGTATTCGGTGAAAGGCTCGTCGGGGGAGTGGTAGGTCAGGCTGTCATAAACCAGGCCCAACTGCTCGGCGGCGACGCCTTTGGGAATGAACGGGTTGAGGCTGTCGAAACCGCCATTGCCGGATAATCGCAAGGTGCCGCCTTTCGGCGCGTCCGGATTCACATAATCAAAGTGTTTGAAATTGGCCGGGTACTTCGGCGCTTCGTCGTACAGGGTGATGGCATGTTGCGGCGCCGCTGCGGCAGCCAGGCAGAAGCCGGCGAGCAGGGCGCCACTGCCAACGCGCAGCACGGTGCGCAAAAACAAGGTCATAGGGCCTTCTCCGTGGGCTTCAGCCACCAGGCGCGCAACCCGAGGGTGTAGGGCGGCGTGGTGACGAAGGCGAACCGGTTGCGGTACGCCAGGCGGTGGTAGTTGAGGTACCAGTTGGGAATCATGTAGTGCTGTGACAACAGCACGCGGTCCATGGCGCGGGTGGCGGCCACTTGTTCATCGCGGGTCTGGGCGGCCAGCAGGCTTTCCAGCAGACCATCGACCACCGGGCTGCGCACGCCTGCATAGTTCTTGCTGCCTTTGACGCTGGCCTGGCTGGAGTGGAAGTACTGCCATTGCTCGAGGCCGGGGCTGAGGTTTTGCTGCAGCGTCATCAGAATCATGTCGAAGTCGAATTGGTCCAGCCGCTGTTTATATTGCGCCCGGTCGACGGTGCGCAAGTTTGCCTGCACGCCGATGCTGGCGAGGTTTTCCACATACGGCTGAAGAATGCGTTCAAGGTTCGGGTTGACCAGCAGCAGCTCGAAGCGCAGCGGCTCGCCCTGGGCGTTCTGCAGGCGCTGGCCGTTGAGTTTCCAGCCGGCGTCGGCCAATAGACCCAGGGCGCGCCTGAGGGTTTCCCGAGGAATGCCATTGCCCTGGGTTTTCGGCACGCTGAACGGGGTGCTGAACAGGCTGGCCGGCAGTTGCTCACGGTACGCCGAGAGCAGCAACCATTCCTGGCCTTCGGGTTTGCCGCTGGCGCTGAATTCGCTGTTGGGGAAATAGCTGGTGGCGCGGGAGTAGGAGTCGTTGAACAGGGTGCGATTGGTCCACTCGAAATCCAGCATCAGGCCCATGGCTTCGCGCACTTTGCTGTCGGCAAAGGTGCTGCGCCGGCTGTTCATGAACAGGCCCTGGGTCTGGGTGGGGATCTGGTGCGGGAGCTGCGCGCGAATCACGTCGCCGCGCTTCACCGCCGGAAAGCGGTAGCCGTTGGCCCAGTTCTTCGCCTGGTGCTCGATATAGAAGTCGAACTCACCGGCCTTGAACGCTTCGAACGCCACGTCGCTGTCGCGGTAGAACTCCACTTCCATGCGATCGAAATTGTATTTGCCGCGGTTCACTGGCAAGTCTTTGCCCCACCAGTCCTTCACCCGTTCGAACACCAGGCTGCGGCCAGGGCTGACGGCGGTGATCCGGTAGGGGCCGCTGGTCACCGGGGCGTCGAAAGTAGTGGCTTTGAAGTCGCGGTCTTTCCAATAGTGCTGCGGCAGCACCGGCAGCTCACCGAGGCGCAGAATCAGCAGCGGGTTGCCGGCACGCTTGAGCACGAAGCGGATGCGGTGGCGGTTGAGAATATCCACCCGCGCCACTTCCTGCAGGCTGGTGCGGTACTGCGGGTGGCCTTGCTTGAGCAGGGTGCGGTAGGAAAACGCCACGTCGTAGGCGGTTACCGGTTTGCCGTCGTTGAAGCGCGCTTCCGGGCGCAGGTTGAACACCACCCAACTGCGGTCTTCGCTGTATTCAACCGATTTGGCGATCAGGCCGTAACTGGAGGCCGGTTCGTCGCCGGAGGGGTCGTACTGGCCGGTGCCGGCCATCAACGGTTCATTCAGCTCGCCAATCCCGTACTGGGCGAAGTTGGGAGTAGACGAAGGGCTGCTACCCTTGAAGGTATAAGGGTTTAGAGTATCGAAGGTGCCAAATGCCATCACTCGGATCGTGCCGCCTTTGGGCGCGTCGGGGTTGACCCAAGCGAAATGGGTAAAGCTGGCGGGGTACTTGAGTGTGCCGAACTGAGCATAACCATGGCTTTCGCTGATGGTCGCGAAAGCGGGAACGCACATAGCCAGACTCAGGATTAGCGAAAGGAGGCAACGCATCAGGCTAGGTGGTCCGTTCCGTAGCGGCATTGGGCTTCGTGCCGGTACAGTAACAGCTTGTATCCGCTGGAAAAAGAGAAAGCCCAGAGGCCCGTTCCAGAGGCCGATGGCGACAATGAAAGAATGCTTTGCGAGGTTTTTATCTTGGCAACACGCACCCATGGATTGCAGTCATGGATCGATCGTTTGAATCAAGCCGAGTTACCGGCATTGGCCGCCGTAGTGCAGGACTTGCACCGCCTGGCCCAAGCAGAAAAATCGTCAGTGCAGCAATTGGCCGACGTGCTGCTGCGTGACGCCTCGCTCACCTCGAAAGTGCTGCGGGTCGGCAACAGCGTGTACTACAACCCCGCCCAGGAACAGATTCGCACCATTTCCCGCGCCATCGTGCTGATCGGCTTCGACAACGTGCGCCTGATCGGTCTGTCGGTCAGCCTGATCGACGGCCTGTTGGGGCGGGCGCCCAGTGAGCAGTTGCATGAATTGCTGGCGCGCTCGTTCCACGCCGCGGTGCAGGCGCGCAACATGGCCGGCTACGTACTGACGAAAAACCAGGAGGAAGTGTTTATCGCCGCCTTGCTCTATCACCTCGGCGCGCTAGCGTTCTGGGGCTGTGCCGGTGAGCAGGCGGATGAACTGGCCACCGCCCTGGCGCGCCCCGGCATCAACGAAGACGAAGTGGTGCGCGAGGTGCTCGGCACCAGCTTTCGCCACCTCACCCAGGGCCTGGTGAAAAGCTGGAACCTTGGCGAAATCGCCAGCATGGCGCACAACAGCAGCAACCATAACGACCCGGCTGCCTTTGCCGTGCACCTCGGCGCGCGCATCAGTGAGGCGGCGCTGGAAGGCTGGGACTCACCGGAAATGGAAGGCCTGGTGCAGCAGATGGCGACTTTCACCGGCATCACCGCCGAAGAAGCGCTGCAACAGATCCTCGACAGCGCCGACGAAGCGGTGAAAGTGGCGGCGACCTTTGGCGCCAGTTCCCTGTGTCGGCTGATTCCCTCCACCGATCCTGAACTGATCCGCACCCAGCAGGAGCAACGCAAAGCGCGCCTGCTGCAACCCGACCTGCTGACCCTGCAACAATCGCTGCAAGACCTCGGCATGATGGTGTCCAAGCGGGCCGACGTCGGGTTGATTCTCGACAGCCTGTTCAAAGGCCTGCACCAGGGGGCCGGGCTGGAACGGGTGATGCTGGCAGTACTGGCCGAGGAGCAGACGCGCTTCAAGGTCAAACGCGCCGTCGGCGAGAAGACCGAACGCTGGGTGAACGAGTTCGTGCTGCCGGCCGAGCAAGCCGAGCAGCCGCATATCTTCAGCTACGTGCTGCGCCACCGTGAAGCGCTATGGATGGGGGTGCCGGCCAGCTACAACCTCAACGAACTGGTGACCCAACCTATTCGCCAATGGCTGGGGCAGGGCATGTTCTTTATTGCGCCGCTGATGGCGGGCACTCGGCAGATTGGCGTGCTCTACGCCGACAGCCGGATTTCCGGGCGGGCATTGAAGCATGAGCAGTTTGTGGCGTTTCAGCGCTTTACCCAATTGACCGGGCGGTGTCTGGAGGCGTTGACCAAGAAGTAGCTGGGCGGGAGGCTCGACACTGGGGAGATTCTGGGTCCCAGCCTGCGCTGGGACGACGGAGGATTCGGCACAGACATCCGTCATCCCGAATCGTCGGACCGCAGCGCAGGCTGGGATCCAGTGAACTAGCGGTCAGTGAGGTACAGGGTAATCGTCTGCCCAGGCGTCAGATCATGCGTCGTCTTCGGATTCCACGTCTTGAGGTTCTGCATCTCAACATTGAACCGCTTGGCGATCATGTACATCGAGTCGCCTTTCTGCACCTTGTAGTAGGTGACAGTCTCGCGGCCTTGCGCCGGGCTGTTCTTGGCAATACTGCGGATCACTTGCTGGGTGCCTTGCAAGGCCAGGGTCTGGCCCGGCTTCACGGCGTTATTGGGCAGGTTGTTCCAGCGGCGCAGGTCCGCCACATCCAGTTTGTTGGCCTTGGCGATTTGCCAGAGGTTGTCGCCGTTCTTCACCTGGTAGCTCTTGAGCTTGACGCTGGTGGTGGTGCTGCTGGCCACTGCGGTGGGTTTGGCGCTGGTGGCGGGGAAGGGCGAGGGAGTCGGTGCCAAGCCGCCTGCCACCGGAATGGTCAGGGTCTGGCCGACGCTGAGGTTGTTGCCCGACAGCGAATTGGCTTCCTTCAAGTCATTGGTCGACAGCTGATAGCGGCTGGCGATGCCGTGCAGGCTGTCGCCCTTGCGCACGCGGTATTCCTGGAAATCGGTGATGTCGCTCGGTTGAATCTGCGCCAGCGAGGTGGTCAGGCGTTCGGCTTTCTCGTGGGGCACCAACAGGTGCGATGGGCCGCCGCGGGTGATGTTGCGTTTGAACGCCGGGTTGAGCTGAATCAGCTCGTCCTTGTCGATATCGGCCATGGCTGCCACGCGTGTCAGGTCCATCGGCTTGTCGAACTCCACCACTTCGAAGTAGGGCTCGTTGGCGATCGGCTCAAGGTTGATGCCGTAGGCGGCCGGGGCGTTGACCAATTGCGACAGGGCCAGCAGCTTGGGCACGTAGTCCTGGGTTTCCTTGGGCAGCGGCAGGTTCCAGTAGTCGGTCGGCAGGCCCAGGCGCTGGTTGCGCTCGATGGCGCGGCTCACGGTGCCTTCGCCGGCGTTGTAGGCGGCCAGGGCCAGCAGCCAGTCACCGTTGAACATCTCATGCAGGCGCGACAGGTATTCGATGGCGGCGTTGGTCGAGGCAGTAATGTCGCGGCGGCCGTCGTACCAAGTGGTCTGCTGCAGATTGAAGTTGCGCCCGGTGGAAGGGATGAACTGCCACAGGCCCACGGCATCGCTGCGCGACAGGGCAAACGGGTTATACGAGCTTTCAATCACTGGCAGCAGGGCCAGTTCCAGCGGCATTTTGTGGGCTTCCAGGCGCTCTACCACGTAATGAATGTAGAGGCTGCCACGGCCGCTGGCGCTTTCCAGATAAGAGGGTTTACTGGCGAACCACAGGCGCTGTTGCTCGATGCGCGGGTTGATGCCGATTTCATCTTGCAACTGGAAACCGGCGCGCATGCGGTCCCACATGTCCTGGGGTTTGTCGCTGCCGGGGGTGTCGGTCATCCACTCGGGCGGCTGGGTGCGGCTGCTCAGGGTGACGTTGCTGGAGGTGCCGGGATTGTGGCTGTTGCCAGTGCTTTGACAGCCGGCCAGAACAGCGGCGAAGACAATCGGAAGCGCACGAGCCAGACGGGCCAATGTGTCGAATTTCCGGGACTTCTGGGCTGTTGACGACATTGGCGGCGGGTGTGATCCGGGCAAAAAGATCGGGCGATTCTAGGAACGCCGCCTAATGTGGTCAAGTTTTAACCGGTTGCCTGGTTAGGCAGCAATGGACTTAAAACTGGTCTTTCCAGGCCCGCAGGCGAGCAAACACCTCGCTCGGCTGGCGCTGAGCGACGCCGTCCCGTTCGTCGATTTTTGCGACGACGTTGGCAACCTCGCTGCGCAGAAACGGATTGGTCGCCCGCTCCAGGGCCAGATTCGACGGCAAGCTGATCTGCCCCTGTTCGCGCCACTGGCTGACCTGAGCGAAACGCGCGGCGATCTCGGGGTTTTCCGGTTCCACCGCCTGGGCAAAACGCAGGTTGCTCAGGGTGTATTCGTGGGTGCAGTAGATTGCCGTATCGTCCGGCAGCGCGGCCAGGCGGCTGAGGGAGGTGAACATCTGCTCCGGCGTGCCCTCGAACAGACGGCCGCAGCCGGCGGCGAACAGCGTGTCGCCACAGAACAGCAGCGGCACACCGGCAGCGGTGGGTGCGCTGGCGACGTAATAGGCGATATGCCCGAGGGTGTGGCCGGGCACGGTGAAGATGCGCAGGGTCAGGCCCAGTACTTCGATCTGGTCGCCGTCATCCAGGGCGATGTCGCGGCCGGGAATTTTTTCCTGCGCCGGGCCATAGACCTTGGCCCCGGTGGCGGTTTTCAATTGCTCGACGCCGCCGACATGGTCGAAGTGGTGGTGGGTCACCAGAATCTCGCTCAGTTGCCAGCCCGGGTGTGCCGCCAGCCAGGCGAGAACCGGAGCGGCATCGCCGGGGTCTACTACGGCGCAGCGCTGGTTGGCAGTGTCTTGTAACAACCACAGGTAGTTGTCATTGAAAGCGGGTAGGGCATCGATCTGTATCATGGCGCGGGTCGCTAAGCTGACGGTATTGGCGCATCTTAGCCTTATTTGTTTTTCCAGCTGTGCATTGCTGTGCCCATGAATTGAGGAACGGTTATGACCGACAAGGCTTTCGCCCAGGCAGACCCCGATTGGCTCGAACTGATCAGCGCCGCCCGTGGTTGGCTGAATGGCCCGCTGGGGCAGATGATGCTCGGCGAAGAGCGGCGTTTGCTGGAAGACGAGCTGGGGCGTTTTTTCGGCGGCTACCTGGTGCACTACGGCCCGCACGCGGAAAAACCGCCCGGTGCCAAACAGATTCAACGCTGCGTGCACATCGGCGCGCCACTGCCCGGTGCCGAGATTGTCTGTGAAGAGCAGGCCTGGCCGCTGACCGAATCGGCCGCCGACGTGCTGGTGCTGCAACATGGCCTGGACTTCTGCCTGTCGCCCCACGGCCTGCTGCGCGAAGCCGCCCGCAGTGTGCGGCCCGGCGGCCATCTGATCATCATCGGCATCAACCCCTGGAGCACCTGGGGCCTGCGCCACGTATTCGCCCGTGACGCCCTCGGCGATGCCCGTTGCATCGCCCCCAACCGGGTCACCGACTGGCTGCGCCTGCTGGGCTTTGCGCTGGAGAAACGCCGCTTCGGGTGCTATCGTCCGCCGCTTGCCGGAGCGGCCTGGCAATCGCGCCTGAGTCGCCTGGAACAATGGGGCGGCGCCTGGCAGATGCCGGGGGCAGGCTTCTATCTATTGGTGGCGCGCAAACTGGTAGTCGGTTTGCGCCCATTGCGTCAGGCACAGCGAGCGCCCATGGGCAAGCTGATGCCCATGCCGGTGGCCAAGGTCAGCCGGCGTGATTCAAACCGTGAGCTGCGGAATCAATGAGCGAACAGATCGAAATCTTCACCGACGGCGCCTGCAAAGGTAATCCTGGCGTTGGCGGCTGGGGCGCATTGCTGGTGTTCAAAGGGGTGGAAAAAGAGTTGTGGGGTGGCGAGCGCGACACCACCAACAACCGCATGGAGCTGACCGCCGCCATCAAAGGCTTGGAAGAACTCAAACGCCCCTGCGACGTGCTGCTGGTCACCGACTCCGAATACGTCATGAAAGGCATGCAAGAGTGGCTGGTGAACTGGAAAAAGCGCGGCTGGAAAACCGCCGCCAAGCAGCCGGTGAAAAATGCCGACCTCTGGCAAGCGCTGGATGAACAAGTGAACCGCCACACCGTGACCTGGAAATGGGTACGCGGCCACACCGGCCACCACGGCAATGAACGCGCTGACCAACTGGCCAACCGTGGTGTGGACGAAGTGCGCGGCATCAAGCACGTCTGATGGGCCAAGCCAGCAATAAAAAGCTGTGTTATCGGCGTCAAGATTGACACCCGCCTAGGCCGTATTCCCCCCCCGGGTCAATCGGCAAAAACCTGTTCCGCGGTGGGGATGCGTAAACGGTTTTTGCTGCAGATAAAAAGAAGGTTCATGACGTTTCCATACGCGAGATAGAGCACAAGGCCAGGTGTCTGACGCCAGTTCACGCTGGCGGGCAAAGTTAAGGGCGATAGCGGCGAGCGTCGCCCATTACTGCGCGATAGCAGGACGCTTCCTAAGACCATCAAGGATCTGGGCGGCCTCAATATCAAAACACTTTCTCGAGAATTCGGCTCCTCAATTGCTATCAGCTTTGTGGAAGCCGACCCCCATGCGCCCCGTCCTCCGGAAACTCTTAACGCTGTATCTCGCCTTTAGTGTTGTGTTTTCTCCAATTGCTCCCGCATTGGCACATGGGCAATCTGCTTCGCCCAATACAGAGCAACACCAGTTACCCGAGCTGGGAAGCGCAGCGGCCAAGCAGTCGCAATCGTTGAACCGACCTCCAGAACATAAACCGGCCCCGGAATGGCTGTCGCAAGTCGGCACCGATGAAAACTTTGGTCCTCGCGCGCTGCAAAACCGCACACAAGGTATCGAAGAAGCCGTGGCGCAAAGCGTGGGATTGCTGTCCGGCGCTGCCAGCGATGCCAGCCGCAACTGGTTCGCCAGCCATCACATCACCTCCGAACTCAGTCTCAAGGCAGGGCAGGGTGGCACTCGCGGCGGCAGCCTAGATCTGTTGATGCCGTTCTATAACGAAAGCAAGAACCTGCTCTTCGTGCAGAGCGGCGTGCGCTACATGAACACCTACACCGAAGACTACCGCAGCACCGTAAACCTCGGCCTGGGTTATCGCCGCGACGTAGGGAACTGGCTGTTAGGTGGCAACACGTTTTACGACCGGGATATCACCGGCAAAAACGACCGTATGGGCCTGGGGGTAGAGGCCTGGCGAGATTTTCTCAAACTGAGTGCCAACAGCTATCTGCCTCTGTCCAACTGGCAAGCGTCGCCAGACCTGACGGACTATCTGGAACGCCCTGCCAAGGGCTGGGATGTGCGCGCCGAAGGTTACCTGCCGGCCTACCCGCAATTGGGTGGCACGGTGACTTACGAACAGTACTACGGCAAAGAAGTCAGCCTGTTCTCCGCCAGTGATCGGCAGAAAGACCCACGCGCACTGGGCGTTGGCGTTATCTACAACCCGATTCCCTTGGTCGGTTTCAGCGTAAACCACCGCATGGGCAAGGACGGTCTTGCCGATACCTCGGCCAATCTGTCGTTCAACTATCAGCTTGGCGTGCCGCTGGCTCGGCAGTTGTCTGGCGATAACGTAATGGCCAGCCGTCTTCGCGAGAACCTGCGGTACGACCTGGTCGCCCGTAACAACGAAATCGTGCTGGACCATAAGCGAGACGTGGTTCAAATGAGCCTTCCGTATCTGGTTTCCGATGCCGAATTGAAAGTGGTGCCCTTCGCCATATCGGGAGCGGCCAACTTCAAATCCGTCAGTTGGACAGGCACGGCTGCTAGCTTCGCAACGCCCCACGACGGCAGTGAACAGGGTTCGTTGCAGTTGCCTGCCTATGTTGATGCTGGCCACAACACCTACCACCTGCAGGCGGTTGGCATCGACAGGTCGGGGCGCGCAGTTACCTCCAACACGATGACGGTGGTGGTTCAGGCGGTGGAATTCACTCTGGTCGCCAGCCCGGACTCGATTACCGCCAATGGCGTCAGTGCCAGCACGATCAGCGTAAAGATCGTGGACGCGCAAAACCAGGCAAGAACGGCCGGTGTGGTGGTGAACTGGACGACCACCGCCGGCGTATTGTCGAGCGACACCTCAACCACAGACAGCAAGGGTGAGGCGTCGGTGGTACTGACCAGCCCCACTACCGTGGGCCTCGCTAATGTTGAAGTCACAGCCAACTCCACGAAGCGTTCGATCGCAGTGGCCTTTACCGCAGGCGCCGCCAGCGCAATGGATGTGGTGGCGACCCCCGACGTCGTGGTGGCCGATGGTGTGAGCACGTCGACGTTAAGTGCCATCGTCAAGGACTCGCACGGTAACCTCGTCGGCGAAGGCGTAAGTGTGGACTGGACCACTACGTCCGGCACGGTAGACCGAACTGTTTCGCTAACCGACACCAAGGGTGTCGCAACAACGGTGTTGAAGAGCTCGACGGTTCCCGGCCAAGCAACGGTGCAAGCCAGCAGTGGCAACGCCAAGGGTTCGGCTGTTGTGTCCTTCATTCCCGGTACACCTAGCGAGCTGACGCTCGATGCAGCGCCTGCGACTATTGTCGCTGACGGCGCTAGCACCTCCCTGCTGAGTGCGACCATCAAAGACGCCCAAGGCAACCTCGTCTCTGCCGGTGTAACCGTGAGTTGGACAACGGGTGCCGGTACGCTGGACCAGCCCACGTCCACCACCAATAGCAATGGCGTGGCGACTACCTTGCTGACCAGCGCTAGCGCTGCTGGTGTAGCCCTGGTTGAAGCAAGCGCGGGTGTGGCGCGAGGCACTGCGAACGTCGACTTTATCCCCGGTGCTCCGGCGGCGGGTAGCGCCGGTCTGGCGCTGGTGGCCACACCCGCTTCCATTGAAGCGAACGGCAGCAGCACCTCCACCCTCAGGGCAACGGTCACCGATAACAACGGTAATCTTGTCGGTGCAGGTGTTGTGGTCACCTGGAGCGCCACTGCTGGTGCGCTGACCAGTAATACCTCTACGACTGATAACTCCGGTGTGGCCAGCATGGTGCTCACCAGCGCAACCGTAGCCGGTGTAACCACGGTCGAGGCGGTAGCCGGAGCAGCCAAAGATTCTGCAACAGTCACCTTTACGCCTGGCGCGCCTGCGTCCGGTGCTAATGGACTGGAACTGGTGGCAACCCCGACGTCGATTGAGGCTGATGGCAGCAGCACATCGACCCTCAGGGCAACGGTTACCGATAACAACGGCAATCTTGTCGGTGCAGGTGTTGTGGTCACCTGGAGCGCCACTGCTGGTGCGCTGACCAGCAATACCTCTTCGACGGATAACTCCGGTGTGGCCAGCATGACGCTGACCAGCGCAACCGTAGCCGGTGTAACCACCGTTGAGGCGGTTGCCGGAGCAGCCAAAGATTCTGCAACAGTCACCTTTACGCCTGGCGCGCCTGCGTCCGGTGCTAATGGACTGGAACTGGTGGCAACCCCGACGTCGATTGAGGCTGATGGCAGCAGCACATCGACCCTCAGGGCAACGGTTACCGATAACAACGGCAATCTTGTCGGTGCAGGTGTTGTGGTCACCTGGAGCGCCACTGCTGGTGCGCTAACCAGCAATACCTCTTCGACGGATAACTCCGGTGTGGCCAGCATGACGCTGACCAGCGCAACCGTAGCCGGTGTATCCACGGTCGAGGCGGTTGCCGGAGCAGCCAAAGATTCTGCAACAGTCACCTTTACGCCTGGCGCGCCTGCGTCCGGTGCTAATGGGCTCGAACTGGTGGCAACCCCGACCTCGATTGAGGCTGACGGGAGCAGCACGTCGACCCTCAGGGCCACGGTCACCGATAACAACGGCAATGCGGTAGGTTCCGGGGTCGTAATCACCTGGAGCACCACGGGCGGTGTGTTAGCTAATGACACCTCGGTCACGGACCAATCGGGTGAAGCCACTATGGTGCTGACCAGCTCTAAAGTGGTGGAGATCGTCACTGTCGGAGCCGAGTCCGGTCCTGCGAATAACACCACGAAGGTGTCTTTTACTGCGGGTGCTCCGGTTTCTCTGGAGTTAGACGCGGCTCCAACATTGATTTCGGCATATAACGACAGCACGTCCACACTTACCGCCACCCTGAGAGACGCTAACAACAACGCTGTAGGTGCCGGTGTGCTCGTAAACTGGAGCACGACGCTAGGCAATCTAACGAGCGCTCAGTCGACAACCAATGCGGCTGGGAAAGCAACGATGGTGCTAACCAGTGCTGACGTAGTGGGTTTTGGGCAGGTAACTGCATCCGTTGGTGTGCTAAGTGGTCAAGCGACGGTGGAGTTCAGCGCTGACTCCATTGTTGTGACGGTTCCAAACGGTAATGTCGGCTTTGGTCACGGTTTCACAATCACTGTGGATGTTAAACGTGCGGGGCAGCCTCTGGCTGGGGAGGTGGTAAGTTTGCGGTGGACATCTTCCGCACCTGGCATAGATCCTTTCACAATCCCTACATCTGCCACTACAGATAGCAATGGCCGCGCGACTTTTGTCGCGACCGGTAGGGGTGGCTGGGCTGGCTGGTTCACCTTTTTCGCGAGTTCAGCGACAGTCTCCAATTCCTCTAGGGCTATCTGGATTGCCGGTTGGATGTAACGGGCCAGTGCGTGGCGATGCTATGTAGATGACGAAAAAACCCAGGCTCCCTGGGTTTTTTCGTCACGGGCGCCTGATCACCAATGTGCGCACGAAGTAAATCCGCACGACAAAAAAGCCCGGCACAGTGGCCGGGCTTGGTGCCCTGAAACAGGCACTTACTGCCCGTTACGCCTTGGCGCAGCTTTCCGGCGCCCAGTCACCCATGTCCGGGTTGTTGCACACGTCGCTGACGATGGCTTTACCCTGGGTGGCGACTTTCTGGCTTTCGGTACGCGAGGTCTGCGCTTTCTGGGCAGCCTTCTCGGTGGACACCGCCTGGGTGGTGACTTTGGCGCGTTGCGCTTTGGTTACGGTGACCTTTTTAGTGGTGTCCGGGGTCGCAACCTGAGCCACGGTGTCACGCTGCACGCCGGTGGCTTGCAGGTCTTTTTCGTAGGCTTGGGTGTAGGCGTCGAGGTCTTCGCCGGTGCGGCCATCGGCAGCGGCAAGCAGGGCGTTGGTTTCTTTCAGACCGCTGACGATCTCAGCCAGGTGTGCGCGGCCATCGGCTTCGCTGATTTTCTTGGCTTTACGGGCATCGCGCAGGTTAGTGAATTCGCGCTGGTAGCACGCCTGGGCGGCTTTCGCGTAACCGACGCTGCGGTCCATTTCGCCGGTGCTGCGCTCGATGTCGGTGGCGTAGGAACCGATACGCTCGTTGTCGTCGGTGATCTGTTTCTGCTTCTCGACGTAGTAACCGGCTGCGCCGCCTACCAGTGCGCCACCGGCGGCGCCGATCAGGGCGTTGCGTGCCGCGTGGTCGTCACCCGACAGACCGCCAGCCAGGCCGCCGATCAGGCCGCCAGCGATGGCGCCGGTCATTGCCGAGTTCTTCACCGAGTCTTCAGTACCACGCAGGTGCGACACCGGCTCATAGCAGGACGGGTAGTACTGGGCAGTGGTGGTGGCAGCGACTTTCGAGGTCGGGCTGGTGCTGGCGCAACCGCTGATGAAGATGCAGCTGGCAGCCAGAAAAGACACCGCGATACGTGCCGAGGTGTGGAGTACATGAGTGTGGTTGTGGTGCGTCATGGTTCATTTCCCGTTCTTGGTTGTTGTGCGCTGCGGCCTGTCCAGATTGGCCGCAGTAGCTTCCTTAACGCTCGCCGTTAGCGAGCAACTGCTCCAGAATTGCCGCCGGATCGGCACGCTTTTCCTGGCGATACTTCCCTACGTGCGTAACGAATAGCGTGGCACGTTTGACCAGGCTCTTGCCGAGCACTGGTTTGCGGTTGAGCTCTTCTTTTATGCGTTGCAATTGCGCCTGGATCACCGCATCGGTGTAGCGGGTGCCGGTGGCCAGGTTGTCGATGTAAATCTGCACCGCGCCGTCGAGGGCGCTGCGCCCGTTGGCCATCGCAGTGGCAAACAGCTTAGCCGAGGCTTCGTCCTTGTTCGCTTTGGCCTGGTCCTGGCTTTTCTTCAGGTTGGTCAGGCGAATGTTGTAGTTGTTGATGGTTTCCGCCACCAGGGCGGCGGACTGAATCAGGTTGCCGGCGGCTTCCTCGCGCTGTTGGGCAATCAGCGAGACGTTCCGTTTCAATTCTTCGTTGATTATTCCCAGCTGCGCCTGCAGCGCCGGGTCAGTGCTGGCGGCGATCAGGCTGTCGAGGCTCTTGGTTGGGTCCTGGGAGTCATCGATGGCATCGGTCAGCCCGGCGAGGCGGCCTTCCTGTTGCCACTGGCTTTGCAGCTCCTTGTAGCGCGAGCGCGGCGCGGAAAGGGCGCCAAGGGCGACGCGGAAACCGGTGGTTTCATTCAATTGCTCGGTGCCATCGGCGGCAAACAGCGGGTACTCGCGACGCATGCCGGTAAACAGCGTGGTTTCGCCTTCCAGGTAATTGCCGCCCTTGACCACAAAGCCGCCGTAGGTGCCTTGGCGGCGTCCGGCGTGCACCAGTTGGAACGACTCCTGAACCATCTCGGCGGCGTTGCCGATCACATCAAACATGCCGATCGGGTTGGGCAGTTTGGTGCCGATCGGCAACAGCCGCGCCGCCTGGCCGGTACCGCCGGCCACCTGGTTGTACACCGCCCAATCGCCCAGTGGACCTTCCTGATCGCTGCCCTCGACTTTGCGCGGGAACAGCCGACCTTCCAGTTCCTGGCGGCTGACGGCCTGGGCGCCGCGAGCGGCGAATTCCCATTCGGCTTCCGACGGCAGGCGGACAAAACTCACGCCACCGTCTTCGGCTTTGCTGGTGCGGCCACTGACCGGCAGCAGGTCGCGGTGGTTTTTCATCAGCCAGGCGGTGTACACCGCAGCAAAACGCTCGGCATCAAAGTGCGAGACCTTGACCTTGGGCAGGCGTGCCGCCGCCCCGGTAGCCGGTTCCGGGCAGGCCGGTGGCTCGCCTTGACCAGCCAGCGAGGCGGCCTGGTCCATCACCGCGCTGTACTGGCGCGCGGTCACTTCGTATTTGCCGATGAAATACAGCATGGGCGACAGCGGGGTGCCGCTTTCCTTTTTCGGCAGCACCGGTTTGATCGTCTCGCGCCAGGTGTCGGGCAGGTCGGAGAGGGTGAACTGGCCGTTGATATAGTCGCGGCGGTAACCGGAAATAAACGACTGCTGGTAACCGCTTTCGCCTTCGGCAAAGGGGTAGCCCAGGCTGATTTCGCGGTCATCCAGGGTGCCGGTCGCCAGCACGTAGACGTAGCGCATCACCAGGCTGCCGCCGCAGGGCAGGGGCAGGCTGACGTCGTCGGGCAGCGGCTTGGGGTTGTCTACCGAAGCCTCTTCGGCGCCAGCCGTCATACTCAACGACGCCACACACAGCGCCAGTACCGCCGAATACCGCTTAAACATCACGTAGTCCTTCCGAAGCTTCTATCTGTGCGGCGCGCCAGCCCCCGAGCGCCGCAGCGAGCACGCTGCAGGCCAGGGTGGCGAGCACCGCCACGAGAAAATGGTACGGCAGCAATTGGCAGACAAACTCGCCGCTGCCGGTGTCGAACAATCGATTCAAGCTGGCCTCGGCGGCGGCGTAAAGCAGCCACGCCAGCAGCAGACTGAAGGCGCCGCTGTACAGCGCCAGCAACAGCACAAAACCCACCAGCGCGGCCGTCGGGAAACCGAGCAAGCGCAGCACGGCCAAGGCTTTGCGTTTGCGCTCAACGGCCGCCAGGGTACTGGCCACCACCGCGGCAAAGGCACCGGCCACGGCCAGGCCGCTGATCAGCCAGAACACCAGGTTGAGGTTGTGGCTCAGCGAGCGCACCTGGGCGATGGTGGCCGCCTGTGTCGCCACGTCCTGGCCACTGGCCGCGAAGTATTGGCGCAGGTTTTCGACACCATCGAGGTCGGCGGCATATAGGCGCAAGCCAGGGTAAACACGCTCGCCCACGGGCGCAGGTTCTGCCCCCGGCCAATCGAAACGCGGCACCGCACGGCCATCGCGGTAATCCTCGGCGGCTTCGAGCAGGCTCAAGGGCGCAAACAGTCCATCGCGGTTAAAGGTTTCCAGCGGCAGCACCGCCAGTACGGTAACGCTGAGCTGACGCGATTCCACCTGGCCGTTCTGCCGGCGGCCGAAGCGTGCACCGAGGCGGTCACCGGGGCGAACGCCGAGTTTTTCTGCGGCGCTCTGGCTGAGCAGAATCTGCGCCTCGTCGGGTTGCGGGGCGAGCGCCAGCAGCGGGTCGCCGGCGGCGGTCGGAATCATTTCCACGGTCACGGCCGGGCCGCCGTCGCGGCTCAAGTCGGTGGTGGCGGCAATCTGCCGGGTGCGCGGCAGGGCGAACGCCACATCGGCGCGCTGGCTGAGCAGGGCGACATCGGCGGCGCGATAACGGCCACCGCCGAGGGTGATCACCTCGCGCACCGCCGGGTCGTTTTCCAGGCGTTCAGTGAGGGTGCTGACCAGGCCGAATTTCAGCCCGAACAACACCAGCAGCGGGGTGATCACCGCCGTCAGCGCCAACACCGCACAAATCGACAGGCGCGCCTCCGTGCGGTAGTCGGCCCAGGCCAGGGAGAGCAGCAAGCCGATACGCATCAGCGCCACTCCCCCAAGGTCGCGGTGACGCCGCCATCGGCATCGCGCTGCCAGTGAATCGGCAGCACGGCCAACCCGGCATTGCGCACCAGCGGTTCATCGTGGGTGGCGATTACCGTGCAGGTGCCGCTGACCTGCGCCTGTTGCACCAGCAACTGCATCACCCGTTGCGCGTTGGCGGGGTCGAGGGAGGCGGTCGGCTCGTCGGCCAGCACCAGGCGCGGCGCATGGGCCAGGGCGCGGGCAATGCTCACCCGTTGGCGCTGGCCAACGGAAAGTTTATTCGGTCGTTTGCCCAGGTATTCGGTAATTTCCAGGTGCGCGGCCAACTGCTCCACGCGGCTGTCCATGGGCAGTTGCAGCAGCCGACGGGGCAGCTCGATATTGCCGCGCACATCGAGAAACTCCAGCAGCCCGCCGGTTTGCAGCACGTAGCCGCAGGCCTTGCGGCGCAGGCGCGCCAGGGCGTCGTGTTGATGACCGCGCCACAACGCGGCGATATCAAAACGGCCGCCATCCAGGTCGACGCTGAACTCGCCGCTGGCATCCGGCGAGAGCACCAGGGCGAGCAGATCCAGCAGGGTGCTTTTGCCGCAACCGCTGGGGCCGACCACGGCGATCTGCTGGCCGGGCGCCAGGTCCAGCCGCGGAATGCTCAGGCTGTAACGCTGGCTGCCCGCGCCGCGGGTTTTATGGATATCGCGCAGGCGCAGCATCAGGGCAAAGTCGACAACGGAACGCGGTACAAGGCATCGCCTGGCTCGGCGTCGCCGAAGCGCACCCAGTTGGCGACGTCGTTGTGGAAGGTTTCGTACAGACGGATTTTCGAGTCCAGTTCGTCGATGAAATCTTCCTGCTCGGCCACGCTCAGCGACAGCCACAACTCCTGGGTCATGTTCAGCGATTTGCTGCGGTACGGCAGACCTTCCAGGTACTCGCCGAGAATGCCGCTCTCGGCCAGGTTGCTGCCTTTCACCAGCTTGGACGGGTCGCGGCTCATATAGGCGCTGGCCGAGGCGATTTCATCGAAGAAATCCTTCGACGAACTCTGCGTGCGCCGCGCCGCATCGACGATCAGCTTGAGCGATTGCTGCAGGTCATTGAGCTGCAATTTGCTCAGCAGCACGCACACCTGAAACGCCGGCAGGGTTGGGTTGGTCAGGTCGCGGTCGGTGGTCCAGGCGGTGACCAGTTGCGGCGCATGGGCGGCGTTGCGCTGGCCGAGAAAATCCATGTGCATGGCGTAACCGATGGCCGCAGTTTTTGCCGCTAGGCTCAGGCCGCTTTGCACCAGGGGGGCGGGCTGACTTTTTTGCTGGCCGGCGTTATGCACCAGGTCAGCGAACACCGAGCCGATCTCGTTGACCGTGCTGCCGAACTTGCCGACGTCGCCACCGGCCACGGAAATGTACAGGTCGCCGATCTTCGGGTTGGCGTCGGCGGTCAGGCTGCGGTACTGCTGCTCGGCGTAACCGTGGTTGTTCTTGCCGGCCGGGGTGCGCAGGTGCAGGGCGTAAATCTTGATCTGCTTGCGCAGCGCTGCTTCGCGCACCTGGGCTTCGTTCATCTGGGTGCGCCCCAGCGGGTCGTTCTTGCGCAGGGCGCCGGCATCGGTGACCAACAGAATCACGCGCCCGGCGTAGGGCGACCAGTCCATGTTGTCGACCGCATCCATCACCCCGGCGAAAGCGTCTTCGTTGAACGAGTGGCTGGACACGGTGGTGGCCTTGACCCCACGCGCCAGTTCGACAAAGCGCTGCGGGTCGTTGTCCGGCTGCAACGGCACCAGGGTTTTGCTGACGTATTCCAGGCCGGGGGTTTTGTCGGTGTTGTTGCGAAACCCGACCATGCCGAAGCTGACCTTGTCCAGTTCGCCACGGGCGCTGATCTGCTCCTGCAGGCCTTTGACCACGTCGTTGACCTGGTCGATATAGGGCTGCATCGACACCGAGGTATCCACCACCAGCACGATGCCGGTGCGAAACGCATCCGGCTTGCCGCCCAGCTTGGCACCCGCGCCGTTGACCTGCGGCGTATTGCCCGGGTCGATGGAGGCGACATTCAGCAACTGCGCCGGTTGGCCTTCGGCATCGAAGCTTTCGCGCGATTCGAAAATCGGCAACAGGTAGAACTGGTCCTGGGGAATGGCGTTGTCCTGCGGCTCGATGGCCAGCACTTGCTGGCTGGAACCGTCGTCGCGCTGGGCCTTGGTCATTTCATTGCGCGCCGCCGTGGTGTCGGCCAACAGGCGTTCAACGTCCTCGGGTTTGCGCAGGAACATCACCGGGCCACGGCCGGAGCGTTCGGTGAACTTCAACACCAGGCTCTGCTTCCAGTCGCTGACCTGTTCGGCCGGCAACCAGCCTTCGCTATGGCCATCGCTGGAGGCGCCGACTTTTACCCACGGCGCGCCGTTGACCTGCTGGCGCGCATACACATAGAGCACCGAGAACGCTGGCAGGGCAGTGCTGCCCGGCGTGCCACCGGCATCTGCGGCCAACTGCGCGCCGGGCTTGCTCAATACCCGTTGGAACAGGGTTTTTTTGCCGGCCATCAGCAGCGGTTTGTCGCCGCCATCCTGGTTGGCGGCCGGGGTCAGCGCGCCGCTGTTGGCGGTGGTTGTGGTGGCAGGCGGTTGCGTGGGTTTTTCCGGCGCCACCACGGCCGTGGTCGGCTTGTCGGCTTTCGGTGAACCGGCAAACAGAAAGTAACCACCGCCGCCCAGAATCAGCAGCAACAGCACACCGGCACCGGCCATCAGCGGCACTTTGCTGCCGCCGGTTTTTTCCGCAGCGGGCGGCGTGTAGGTGGGCGCGGGCGGTGGCAAGGTGGCGCCCGAGGCCGGCTGTTGCAGTGGCGGCATCTCGATGGACACCGGGGTCAGGCCGCCGGTATCCGGTGCTAACACCGGGGTGGCGGTGGTCGGTGCTTCGGTTTGCGCGGTCGGCGGCAAATTCAGCGGGCGGATCTGCGTGCTGTCGATGGCGCTGGGCGCCAGGTGATCAAGGGCGGCGATAAAGGCGCCGGCGGTGGGGAAACGCTCGTCCGGGTTTTTCGCCAACAGCTTGCGCAGAATGTCCTGGTAACGGCCGTGGTTGATCGGCAGTTCCGGCAGCGGTTCGGTGAGGTGGGCGAGGGCGGTGGAGAGCGAGTCGGTACCGATATAAGGCAGGCGTCCGGTGAGGATTTCATACAGCACTACGCCCAGCGCATAGAGGTCGGCACGGCCGTCGATCTGCAAACCACGGGCCTGTTCCGGGCTCATATAGCTCGGCGTGCCGATGGCAAAACCGACCTGGGTGAACTGAGTGCTTTCTTCGATGGACTTGGCGATGCCGAAGTCCGACAGCACCGCCGTGCCGTCGGCGCGAAACAGAATGTTGGCCGGTTTTACATCGCGGTGCACCAGGCCTTGCGAGTGGGCATACCCCAGGGCCGAGGCCACCTGGCGCAGAATCGCCAAGCCCTGTTCGGCACTCAGGCCTTGTTCGATGCGTTCTTTCAGGGTGCCGTTGGCCAGGTATTCCATGGCCATGTAGTACCAGGGCCCGGCGTTGCCGATGTCGTGGATGGTCACGGTATTGGGCTGCGACAGGCGCGCGAGCATGCGCCCCTCGCGCAGAAAGCGTTCGCAAAAGCTCGGGTCGGCCGCCAATGCGCTGGCCATCACCTTGAGCGCCACCTTGCGTTGCAACGAACGCTGGGTGGCCAGATAGACCGTGGCCATGGCGCCTTCGCCAAGCCCGCGTTCTATGTCGTAACCGGGAATCTCTATGTCCATGCCTGTACTGCTCTTCTAAAGGCGTTATCGGGCGGCAGTTGCTTTGTACTTGTAGGAGCGGCTTCAGCCGCGATGCGTTTGATCAAGAGCATCGCGGCTGAAGCCGCTCCTACGGGGAGCGCATTTCCTATTAAATCGTGTGAATCGCCACCGCCGTAATGTTGTCCGGCGCTCCGCGGGTCAGGCCCAAATGCACCAGGCTGCGCACAATCGCGTAGGGGTCAGAGTGGCTGAGTACATCCCCCAGTTCGCTGTCCTCAGCGGTCTTGTTGAGGCCGTCGCTGCACAGCAGAAAGTTGTCGCCGGGCTGCACCTGCAGCGTCACTTCGGCCAGGTCCAGGTGTTCGAACACGCCGACGGCGCGGGTCACCACATTGGCCCGTGGGTGTACGCGGGCTTCTTCTTCACTGAGCATGGCGTTGTCGATCAGGTCCTGCACATAGCTGTGGTCGCGGGAAATCATCTCCAGGCGGCCACCGCGCAAACGGTATAAACGGCTGTCGCCGGCCCACAGACACACGGCCTGATCACCGCGTGCGGCCAACAGCACCACGGTGCTGCCCATCATGGTCACACCACGGCGAGCGGTTTCCTGCAGCACTTCCTCGTTGACGTGGGCGAGGCCGGTGCGCAGCGCACCGACGTAGGCCTGCAACGAGTTGGCTGCCGGAATCCGCCGCAGCGAATCGACGATCAGGCTGCTGACATAGTCACCCGCGGCATGCCCACCCATGCCATCGGCCACCACCCACAGGCCGCGGTCAGCGAGCTCCAGGCAGGCGTCCTCATTCACCTGACGGACCATGCCGACATGGCTGTAACTGGCCGATTGGTACTGCTTTACGTGGCCTTGGCTCATGGCTAATCCCTCACCCCGGCCAGGCTGTCACCAATCAGCAAACGGGCAAAATCCTGCAGCGCCGGCAGGCCCTGGCAACGCAGCATGCCGGCGGCAACCTGATTGGAGCCGTGGCCCCACCAGCAGCTGGCACCTTCGCAGGCCAATTGCGCTAACAGGGCAGTGCGCGCTTGTGGGTTGGTGGCGCTGCTGCGCAGCAAGGTGCCGAGGCTGCCGACTGGCACGCGTGGGGAGGCCGGCGGTGCGCCCAGGGCTTGCACGCCTTGCTCGAAACGGTCGACGTCAGCTTCCGGTTCCAGGGTCGAGAGCAGCAAGGCCTCGGCCTGTTCGAACCAGCGCTCGTCGCCGCCGACCACGCTGGCGATATCGGTATCGGCAGGCAACAAGCTGGCAATGGTCAGCGGGAAGTAGCGGCCGACCCGGTCGATGCTCGGCATCATCACCCCCACCACCGGCTGGCTACCCAGCAGGTTGGCCGGCACCGCAAAGCGCCAAAGCGGGCTGACCAGATACGCATCCAGCCAGGCATCGCCCAGTTCGGTCTGGCTGGCGGCCATGCCGGCGGCCAGCCAGGCGTCCCAGGCTTCGATGAAACTCGGTGGCAGGTCGCGGCTGAGGAAGTCGCCACGCCCGGCCAGCTTGCCGTAAAAACCGGCACTCATTTACAGCCGCTCCGGCAGGCTGAAGCCCGACAGCACACGGCTCTTGAACGGGTTGAAGGCGCTGCTGGCGCGCAGTTCACAAGAAATGCTGGCGCCGTCCACATGCAGGCGCAGGGTGAAGCGGTCCGGCGCATTGCCGCGTTCCAGGTCTGCTTGCTCCAGCAGGCGGAACCAGGCCCACGGCCCGTCCAGGGTCAGGCCGGAGCGGCCATTGACCGGTGCCGGCGAGATGGTCACGCGCACCACACCGACGCTGTTGGGGCTCGGCCACTGCATGGCCACCGGGCGGCTTGGGCCGTGGTCGTAGGTCAGTTGCTGGCCGTCGAGGTCGAGCATGAACTGTTCGATGCTGGCATCCATTGCCACCGGTTTCAGCTCGAAACGCACCGCGGGCTGGGTGCCGCCAGCCCGGAAGTAGGCATCACGAATCGCCGCCGCGCGCTGGAAGGTGGCCAGCACATTGGGGTTGATGCCCAGCTTCTGCGCCGCACCCGGTTGCCAGCGCCAGGTGGCTGCCGAGGTGTCGACGTAGGGCTGCAGGTATTTGCGGAAGTAGTTGTCCATCACCCCGCCGGTGCCGAAGAACAGACCGAAGTCTTCCAGGGTCACGTCGCGGGCGCTGTTGGGGTTGACCGGGTAGCGATCTGCAATCGATTGGCGGTACACGCTGACCACTTCGCTGACCCAGGCGCCGTTCAATTGGTTACGCACGCCGCCCATCATGCTGTTGGTGGTGGAATTGACCACCGACTTGACCAGCCCCTGGACCATCGGCGGCTGGCGTTCGGCGGTGAGGGCTACCCGTGAGGCAGCTGCCGCTACCTGGTTTTTGCTTTCGCCGAGCAAGGCTTCGCCAGTGGCGCCGACCATGCCGCTGACCTGCACATACAGCGCGTTCATATCGCCCAGCAGGGTGTCGATGGGCGGTGGTTCGCTGCCGTTACTGGCGACCAGGCCGTTGAGTTCGGCAAACCGTGCGGTAATCGGGTCGACATCGGCCGGCGCGGCACTTTGCGTGGCTTGTTCGTCACCGACCAGGGAGCCCAGCTGCTGCTTGAGCTTGTCCACCGTGCCGTCGACTTTTTTGCCTTGTTCGGCCAGCAGGCGGTCAGCCTGTTGCAGGTCGGTTTCCTTGGCCACCGCCACCAGCAGTTTCTTGAACGGCGAGTTCGGCCCGGACAGCACCCGCAGCACATCGGCTGCTTGCGCGACGTTGCTGATCGGCACCACGTCGAGGTCGCTCAGCAGGCCTTCCCATTGGCGCAGGTAGTCTTCGAAGTACAGCTTGCGCACCTCGGAGGCCAGGCCCGTGACGCCCTGAACATCGTCCAGGGTGCGGCCCAGTACCCACTGTTCCTCGGCAATGGTGCCGGCCTGGCTGAGGCTGGCGGTGAGGAACACTTCGCGGTAGCCGCGGTAGGTGAAGAAGCCGCTCAAAGGTTCGCTCAACGGCTTGCCACTTTTGCGGATAAACACCAGCGGCGCATCGCGGCCGGCGGCTTCACTGACGCGAAAGTCCGGCAGGCCTTGCGGCAGCTTCTGGCGTTTGACCCGGTCGTACACCCGTTGCGCCACCGGCAGGCGTTGCAGTTGCCGGCGCAGGTCTTCCACCAGGTTGTCGTCCAGGCGCGCACTCGGCGGGCGTGGCGACAACAGCGCATCGAGGTGTTCGAGCAGGGCCTGGCGCTGTTCCGGGGCGAGGTCGCGGGGCAGGGCACGGTCCCAGTCGAGGGTGATCCAGGCTTTGACGAAGTCGCCGTCGTAGTGGTCGGGGTTGCCGAGCATCAGGTAGGCCTTGAGGCCTTCATAAAGGAAGTCCGAACTGCCGCCGCTGCGTAGCTGTTCTTCCATGCGGGTGACCAGCCTTGGGGCGAACACCGCGATCAGCAACTTGCGGTACACGCTGGAGGATTCCTCGCCGAGCATGTCGCCCTGATAAAGGCCATAACCTTCGGCCCAACCCGGTGGGTCGCCAGCCAGGTTTTTCACTGCACTGAGCAGTGGCAACACCGCGAGCACGTCGCGTTGCGCCGGGCTGAGGTTTTCCAGGGCGGCCGGCAACGGCTGAACGCGTTGTTCCACGGCAGCGATATAAGCCTGGTTGGCGCGGTAGCTGGCCAGCCACACGCCGGCCACGGCCAACACCACCAATACGGTGGCAGCCAGTGCACCACGGGCCAGCCATTTGCGCCGCTGTTCCACTTTTGCATCGGCGCCAACCAGGCCTCGTTCACCAAAGGCCACGGTGCGGAACAACCGCTCGATAAAGTAGCTGCGGCCAGTGCCGTTCTGCCGCGCCAGGTGCTGGCGGTCGAGGTTCATCGACTGCGCCATGGAGCCGATCAGGCGATCGATCGGCGTGCCTTCCTGGGTGCCGCTGGTCAGGTACAGGCCGCGCAGCAACACGCGTTGCTCGAAGGCGGTGGGTTTGAACACGCCGTCGAGGAAGCTGCCAAGGTTGTCCTTGAGCGCCGACACCTGTTGCGGGAAACCGTAGATCAGGTCGCGCCGCGCCGGGTCGCGTTCCTGTTGCAAGCGCTCCACCAGGCCCTGGTTGAGGCGCTGTTCGAGGCCGGCGAACTCACTGGCAAACACCGCCAGCGGGCCTTCGGCGCTCTTGCCGTCGTCCAGGGCAAAGGTCATGCCCCACACCTGGGCGCGGTCTTCCTTGCTCAGGTTGTCGAAAAACTCCATAAAGCCCGGCACCAGGTCGAGCTTGGTGAGCATCACGTAAATCGGGAAACGCACGCCGAGCTGGGTGTACAACTCCTGAATCCGTGCACGAATGGCGCGGGCATGGGCCAGGCGTTCAGCCTCGCTACCCAGCAGCAAATCGGACAGGCTGATGGCGATAAACGCGCCATCGATAGGCCGGCGTTTGCGCTGGGTTTTCAGCAGGTCGAGAAAGCCCAGCCAGGCGGCTTTGTCGACGGCGGCATGGCTGTCCTGGGTGGTGTAGCGGCCGGCGGTGTCGAGCAGCACGGCTTCGTCGGTAAACCACCAATCGCAGTTGCGCGTACCGCCCACGCCACGAATGGCACCGGCACCCAATTCGCCGGCCAGCGGGAAGTTGAGGCCGGAGTTCATCAGCGCGGTGGTCTTGCCGGAACCGGGCGGGCCGATGATCACGTACCACGGCAGCTCGTACAGGCTGCGGCGTTCATCACCGCCGAGCTTGGCGCGTTTGAGCAGCGCCAAGGCTTCGTCCATGCGCTGCTTGAGGGTTGCCAGCTCTTCGGCGGAGGCCACGCTGGCGGCATCCGGCGCGGTCACGGCGGCCAGGCCGCTCATGACCTTGGCGGCGTTACGTCGGGCCTGCAGCACACGCG
Organism: Pseudomonas sp. GV071; assembly: GCF_003050835.1. Lineage (GTDB taxonomy): Bacteria > Pseudomonadota > Gammaproteobacteria > Pseudomonadales > Pseudomonadaceae > Aquipseudomonas. The sequence continues at coordinate 122,956 of NZ_QAOJ01000001.1, forward strand.
CTACCCGGTAGGCGATCCAGATCAGGAACAGCAAGCCAATCAGCAGCCAGCGGCTGGTCGCCGAGGCCAGTGGTTCATGCTCGCCAATGCTCAGCAGCGGGCCGACAAACCAGATGATCAGGCTGAGGGCGAGCAGGCCGAGAACCGGCATGACCCAGCGGGCGAAAAAGTTGAAAAACGACTTCACTCGACGCCCTCCGCAAACACAGTGATTTCGACCCGGCGGTTACGCGCGCGGCCTTCGTTGGTGGCATTGGAGGCCACCGGCTCGGTGTCGCTGCGACCTTCAGCTTTGAAGCGCGTCGGTTCACCGGTTTTCGCCGCGAGCAACTCGGCCACTTCCTGGGCGCGGGCTTGCGACAGTTTCCAGTTGGAGGGGAAACGCAGGGTGGCAATCGGCCGGTTGTCGCTGTGGCCGGTCACCAGCACATTGCCTTTGACCTTTTTCACCGCATCGGCGATGCGCATCAGCAGCGGCTGCAAATCGGCGTCGATGCTGGCGCTGCCCGAGCCGAACAGCTCGTCGCCACGGATGGTCACCACGGAGCGGTCGACGGCATCTTCCACGGCGACCCGCTGGGCTTTGATGTCTTCGGCGAGGAAGCCGGCCAGGCGTGGGCGTTCGATGATTTTCGGCTGCATCACCGGACGGTCGATGGCCTGCACCGGGATTTCACCCAGGGCATGAATCTTCTTGAACACCGGCTCGGCATCGGCGGCCAGTTTCATCCGCAAACCGAATACCAGCAGCAGCAACAGCGCCAGGCCGATGGCAATGCCGACCCAGGGCGGCAGGTACTGCGACAGGCGATCACGCACCACGGTCAGGCCGCGCCAGTGTGGCGACAGTTCGCGTTCACGCTCGCCGCGCACCGAACGAATGGTCGCCGCGGTGCGTTCACGCAGGGCCTCGAGTTGGCTGCGGCCGTCGTTCATCACCCGGTAGCGGCCTTCGAAACCGAGGCTGATGCACAGGTACAAGAGCTCCAACAGATGCAGACGATCACGCGGGTTCTGCAAGCAGTGGTCGAGCAACTGGAAGACTTTTTCGCCACCCCAGGCTTCGTTGTGCAGGGTGATCAGCAAACTCTGTTTGCCCCACTCACTGCTGCTGCCCCATGGCGTACTCAGCACGGCTTCGTCGAGGGCGGTGCATAGCACGTAGCGCGCCAGCATCATTTCATCCTGGGCGACGCCGGCCTGGCGCACCTGGTCTTCGAACTGACGCAGGTAACCGAGCATCTGCGCGCGCAGGCTGGCCGGTGCCGGGTGGGCAATGGTGTTGCGCAGGCGGGTGAGCAAGGCCAGCAGCGGCCCGGCGGCTTGTTCCAAGGGATTCAAGCCTTGGTCGCGATTGGTCGGCAGCGGTGCGGCGGCCATGGGCGCCGGCTGCGGGCTCGGGCCACGGGCGGGCGCCGGGTCCGGGGCGCGGCCACCGGGGCGCGGCATGATCATGGTGCGGTCGTCGGCCGGACGCTGGCCGTTGCCGCCGCCACCGTTGCTATTGGTGGAGCCGGTGCCGGGTGGAGGGCTGCCAAACGGATCATCGATCGGGTGCATGGCGCTTTATCCTCGAATGGCCCAGAAGGCCAGATTCAGCCCCGGGAACTGCCCGGCAATATGGAAGGCAAAGCCGCCGGAATTGGGCAGTTGCTTCCAGTGCGCGCTGCCGCGGTCCAGCTCGAAATAGGTCGAGCCGGCGTGGTACGGCAGCTGCCGTGGCGCCACCGGCATCGGCAGCAAGCCGATACCCGGTAGCTGCAGATTGACCAGGTCGCGAATGTGCTCCACCGAACCGACCTTGGCCTGCTGCGGGAAATGCCCGCGCAGGGTTTCCCCTGGCACATCGGCGCGCACCACCAGAATGAAGGCGGCGTTGTCGATCAGGGTTTTGTCCGCCAGCATCGCCACGTGCACGCCGTAGGATTTCTCCACAATCGGGATCGCCACCGCTTTGCTGTCGATCACCGTTGCCAGTGCCTGGCGCAGGGCCAGGAACACCGGGGCAAAACTGCCGGCCAGGTCGTCATGGCTGTACTGCGGGTACTCGGCCGGGCGCCGTTCGCTGGTGGTGAAGGTCGACAGTTCGCCGGCCAGCGCCACCAGTTCGGTGTACAGGCGCTCAGGGTGCAACGGGTTGAGGCGGGCCAGGTGGCTGGCCAGCGCTTCGGCGCGGTTGATCAGTTGCAGCAGCAGGAAGTCGGCGATCTCCGACGCACCGCCAGCGCTGGAGGCGACCACCCGGCCGGCGAGGGCTTCACCGCGTTGATGCAGCAAGCCCACCAGTTCATTACAGAAGCCGGCCAGTGGTGTGCTGGCGGCAATGTTGAGCAGCGGCGGCACGTATTCGGGGTCGAGCACCAGGGAGCGGTCGGCGCGTTTCTCGCGCACCCGCACCACGCCAATGCTGGCGTATTCGCCGAGGCCATCCTTGTCGGTGAGCAGGCGCAGTGCCTGGCCGCCGATGGCCACGGGAGCGCGGCTTTCGAACGCGGCGTTGTCGTCGCGCACCTCGCGTACCTGGCTCTGGTAGCGCGCACCGCCGAGGGCTTCGCCTTCGTCGACGGTGTCGCGGGTGCCGGCGCGGCGCAGCGGCAGGGCCAAGTGAATGATCGCGTCACGGGCGTTGTCGTCGACGCTCAGCGGCACCGGCGCGTTATCGTCGGCGGGAATATTGAACGGTGTGCCGTCGGGCAACAGGCCCTTGGCCGAGACAATCGCGAGCTTGCCCTGGGCCAGCAACGCTTCATCAATCTGCAATTCGGAGAAGCCCCAGCCGCCGGCCAGCAGGGGGCGGCAGCGGCCCTCTAGCAGGGTTTCCAGATAGCGGTCGTGTTGCTGGAAATGTTGTGGGCGCAGGAACATTCCTTCCGACCACACCACGCGGTTATTCCAAGACATGACGGCTCCTGCTACTGGGCTGAACGAGGGGTGACGGCAATGGCATGCTGGCCAACCATCACGTCGTAACTACGGGTTTGCTGCGGCTGTACGGCGATCACCTGGCGCCACTGGGCGGTATCCAGGTCGCGGTAGGCCACGACAATGGCGAACTGTTTGGTCTGCTCATCCAGGGTGCGCTCAACCAGCAATTGCTCGCTGGGGCGCAGCAGCAGTTGGTCCTGATTGACCAGGTCGGCGCCCAGGGCGCTTTCGGGTTTATCGATCAGGGTAAAAAAGTCGGCGCGGGAAAAGTTCGCCGCGTTCTTCAGCTCGTACACGCGAATGCGCACCGGCGCCGGATCGCCAGCCGGGGAGGGGTTCAGTTCGCTGGAGCCGAGGAAGTGTAGTTGCAATACGGTGGGCGGCGGCGGGGGCGGCGGTTCCGACGCGCAAGCGCTGAGCAGTGACGCGAGCATCACGCCCTGCAGCAGTGAAAAAATCCTTGGCATTCTCTGGGTCCTTGAAAAAATTGCCTGACTTGCGCCGCCCGCTGAAGGGCCACGCTTCCGTGTTTTAAAAGAGATTAGCTGGGTGGTCAGCGGCGGCGCAGACGGGCGCTGTGCTCCTCATAGGCACGACTGAATTCACGGCCAAACAGGTCCTGAAAATCGTCTTCGGCTTCGCGTTGAATACTGGCGTAGAGGGCGCTGAAGCTCTCCCACAATTGCGCGTGGCGCGCGCCCGGCAGCAAGGCGGAAAAGCCGCTGGGTTTCTCGAAACGGTTTTCCAGCGCGCTCGGTTCGAAACGTTGCAGCAGGTGGTGAATCGCCGCCTGCACGCCGGCCATCACTGCCATCTGGTGTGCCTTGATGTCATCGAAGCCGTCTTCGATAGCCTGGTCAGGCGCCAGGAACGCCTGGTTGCCATGACGCAGCAACAGCAGCAGCGCTTCATCGACATTGGGGGCAAATTTCAGCGGGTTGTTCTGCACCGGCTGAATGGTGGTCTGCTGCATGCGGAACTCGCCCTTGAGGCTACTGCGCGCACGCAATACCTCGATCATGCCTTCGACCATCTGTCGGTAGCTGCGGCCGATGGCTTCCATCTGCGCTTCGGCCTGGGCCGGGTCGAGGCGCAACTGCGCTACTCCGGCGCCACGCAGAAAAGCCTGGAGCAGATCGCCGCTGGCGGTCTGGGCGGGCAGGGGTTGAATCGGCGTCTGTGGCTGAACCGGGGTTGGTTGTGGTGGTGCGGCGGCAGGCGCGCTGACTTCCACAGTGACCACCACAGCCGGCGGCTCGCTGCTCGGGGTGACAATGCCGGCCCACGGATCATCCACGGCGGGAGCTGGTTGTTGCACGGGCGGTAGCGCTGTCGGCTGCGCATTGACGGGCACGGCTGGCGGCTCGGCAAACGGATCGGGCACTGCCGGCTGGGCGGGCGCGCTGAGGTCGGCGAACGGGTCCCAGTCGGCAGGAATCATCGAGCCGCCGCTGGCCGGGGTTACCGGTGGCAATGGAATGATCGGTGTTTGTTGCTGAGGCTGTGGCGTAGGCGGGCGGAAGTCGTGACGCTCAGCCGGCACATGGTCGGGAATCGGTGCTGAGCCTGCCGCCGGTGCGGCGAGAAAATCGAATAGATCGGGTTTGGTATCCAGCGGCGAGTTGCCCTGGAAATGTGCCGCTGCCGCATGGCTGGTCGGCTGCGCGTAGGCCTGTGGCATGGGGGTGGCGGCCGGGGCGACGGCGCCGACCTGGCGGCTCAATAACGCATCGAAACTGGTGGACGGGTCGGTGGCGATTCCCGAGGCAGCCGTGCTGCTGGTGAAGCCGGCGAGGGCATCGAGTTGCACCAGGATGTCGTACTCGCCGAGGCGGATCAGTTCACCGTCCTGCAAGCGTTCGCTGGAACCGCGGCGCAGGCGCAAACCGGCGTTTACCAGGAGCACGCCATTGGTGCTGTTGTCGGTCAGGTAGTAGGCACCGTCCTTGAATTGGATGGTGCAGTGCAGGCTGGAAACCAGGCGTTCGGGATCGGGCAGCACCCAATCGTTTTCGGGGCCACGGCCGATGGTCAGCACACCCTGATCCAACTGGCGCTCGGTGGCTTGGCCAGGGGTCAGTTTGTGGTAGCTGGTGATGGTCAAACGCAGTGGCATTGCTACTCCTTGCAGACGCCTTGCGGCGTTACCCTCCGGCGGTGCAGCAGCTGCAACCGCCATCGCCGAGTCCTACTCGACGTAATTTTTCTTGCGCGAATACTACAGCGTGGACGCCGGAGAGTTCCGTCTTTCATCGGAAAATCGAGGATAAAAAGGACGCGCTTCACAGATTATTCTTCTAGGCTAGCTTCTGCTCAGCGCCAGCCGAACGGTGCCTTGACAACGCTCGGACCTGCTCTAAGAATGCCCGTCGCCCCGCCATGCGCCGTTTTTTCTGCGCCATGGTTTGGCCACCACGTAAGCCGAAGGAATCGGTTTGCGTAGGCACCCAATCTGATCGAAGGCTGCCCCGTCAGCCAGATATGGAGATCGCTCGAGTGTTGGATGTACCTGCTCTGCTGGCCCCGATTAGCGCCGACTCTACCTGCGGCGATGACCTTGAATACGATGCAGCTTTTCTTGAGCTGGAGCGCATTGCGCAAGGTCAACCGGAACGTCAGATGGGTGACGCCGTTTTACCGGCGGAACCGCCCGAGTGGCCCCGCGTTCAACAGCACGCCATCGAACTTTTTTCCCGTAGCAAAGACCTGCGCATTGCGAGCATTTTGCTGCGCAGTTCGTTGGCCATTTCCGGGCTCGCCGGCTTCGCTCAAAGCCTGTTGCTGATCAGCGAATTGCTCAACCAGTACTGGGCTGATTTGCACCCGCGCCTGGACCCCGACGACAACGACCCCACCTCGCGCATCAACGCGCTGACCGGCCTGAATGCCGACGAAAATATTCGTCTGCTGTGGGAGAGCCTGCTGGTGCGTTCGCGCACCGTTGGCCCCGTCACCTTGCGTGCTGCAGTGAGTGCTTACGGCTTGCAGCGTTTCGCCAGCGAGACACTCAGTCAGGAGCAAGTGGCCGGCGCCCTGCGCGACGGCGATGCCGACGCCGTGCTCGCCACCCGCGATGCCGTGGCCCAGGCGCTGACCGCCATGGGCGCGATTGAAAGCCAGGTCAGCGAGCAGGTCGGCTCCGATCAGGGTGTCGATCTCGGCCCGCTGAAACAGCTGTTGCGCCAGGCCGCGCAAACCCTCGGCAGCAGTGCCCAGGCGGGTGAGGGCGGGGCCAGCGAAGAGACCAGCCAGAGCGGCGCTGACGGCGAGTCGGGCAGCACAGTAAGCGCAGCGGCGGTACCGCGCGTCAGCGGCGAGATTGCTAACCGTGACGACGTCTTGCGTCTGCTCGATCGCCTGCTTGACTACTACGCTCGGCACGAACCCTCGAGCCCGGTGCCGGTGCTGCTCAGCCGCGCCAAAACCCTGGTCACCGCCGACTTCGCCGCCATCGTGCGCAACCTGATTCCCGATGGCATGTCGCAGTTCGAAGCACTGCGCGGCCCCGATTCCGAATGACTCTGCGGGCCTCGCCCGCAAGCCGCAATCCAATCATCGGTTGCACGCCTTAGCCGCTGATTTCACTGTTCAATCGCCCCACGGCGACGGAGGAGCAACATGGTCACCAGTAGCCAGAAATTCATCGCCCGCAACCGCGCGCCCCGTGTGCAGATCGAGTACGACGTGGAGCTCTACGGTGCGGAGAAAAAAATCCAGCTGCCCTTCGTCATGGGCGTCATGGCTGACCTCGCCGGCAAACCTGCCGAGCCGTTGGCAGCGGTTGCCGACCGCAAGTTTCTGGAAATCGACGTCGACAACTTCGACTCGCGCCTCAAGGCCATGAAGCCACGTGTGGCCTTCAACGTGCCCAACGCCCTGACCGGCGAAGGCAACCTGAGCCTGGATGTGACCTTCGAAAGCATGGAGGACTTCAGCCCGGCCAACATCGCGCGCAAGGTCGACTCGTTGAGCAAGCTGCTCGATGCCCGCACCCAACTGGCCAACCTGCTGACCTATATGGACGGCAAGACCGGCGCCGAAGACATGATCATGAAAGCAATCCAGGACCCGGCTCTGTTGCAAGCGCTGGCCAGCGCACCGAAGCCCAACGACGAGCCGAAGGCTTAAGAGGACGATCAGCATGGCTGAATTGAGCACCGACACCCAGGCGTTGCCCCAGGCAACGACCGAGCAGACCAGTGAGTTCGCCAACCTCCTGCTGCAAGAATTCAAACCCAAGACCGAGCGTGCCCGCGAGGCGGTGGAAACCGCTGTGCGCACCCTGGCCGAACATGCGCTGGCACAGACCAACCTGATCTCCAACGACGCCATCAAGTCGATTGAATCGATCATTGCCGCCATCGACGCCAAGCTCACCGAGCAGGTCAACCTGATCATGCACCACCCGGATTTCCAGCAACTGGAAAGCGCCTGGCGTGGCCTGCATTACCTGGTCAACAACACCGAGACCGATGAGCAACTGAAGATTCGCGTGCTCAACATCTCCAAGCCGGAACTGCACAAGACCCTGAAGAAATTCAAGGGCACCACCTGGGACCAGAGCCCGATCTTCAAGAAGATGTACGAAGAGGAATACGGTCAGTTCGGCGGCGAGCCGTATGGCTGCCTGGTGGGCGACTACTACTTCGACCAGTCGCCACCGGATGTCGAACTGCTCGGCGAAATGGCCAAGATTTCCGCGGCCATGCACGCCCCGTTCATTGCTGCCGCATCGCCGACCGTAATGGGCATGGGCTCATGGCAGGAACTGTCGAACCCGCGCGACCTGACCAAGATCTTCACCACCCCGGAATACGCCGGCTGGCGCTCGCTGCGTGAGTCCGACGACTCGCGCTACATCGGCCTGACCATGCCGCGTTTCCTGGCGCGCTTGCCTTACGGCGCCAAGACCGACCCGGTTGAAGCCTTCGCCTTCGAAGAAGAAACCACCGGCGCCGACAGCAGCAAATACACCTGGGCCAACTCGGCCTACGCCATGGCGGTGAACATCAACCGCTCGTTCAAACTGTACGGCTGGTGCTCGCGGATTCGCGGCATCGAATCGGGCGGTGAAGTGGAAGGCCTGCCGGCCCACACGTTCCCCACCGACGACGGTGGCGTGGACATGAAGTGCCCGACCGAAATCGCCATTTCCGACCGCCGCGAGGCCGAGTTGGCGAAGAACGGTTTTATGCCGCTGCTGCACAAAAAGAACACCGACTTTGCGGCCTTCATCGGTGCCCAGTCGCTGCAGAAACCGGCCGAATACGACGACCCGGACGCCACCGCCAACGCCAACCTGGCCGCGCGCCTGCCGTACCTGTTCGCCACCTGCCGCTTCGCCCATTACCTGAAGTGCATCGTGCGCGACAAGATCGGCTCGTTCAAAGAGAAGGACGATATGCAGCGCTGGCTGCAGGACTGGATTCTCAACTACGTCGACGGTGACCCGGCGCACTCCACCGAAACCACCAAGGCCCAGCACCCGCTGGCCGCTGCCGAGGTGGTGGTGGAAGAAGTCGAGGGCAACCCGGGCTACTACAACTCGAAGTTTTTCCTGCGTCCGCACTACCAGCTGGAAGGGCTGACCGTCTCTCTGCGTCTCGTATCCAAACTGCCTTCGGCCAAGAGCGCCTGAGGCAACTCTCAACACGGCCTGCCATGGTGGCGGGCCCGACCCAATGAAGTGGCTGCGGCCACACAGGAGGAATCATGGCTGTTGATATGTTCATCAAGATCGGTGACATCAAGGGCGAATCCAAGGACAAGGCCCACGCCGACGAAGTTGACGTGCTGGCCTGGAGCTGGGGCATGTCGCAGAACGGCAACATGCACCTGGGCACTGGCGGCGGCGCCGGCAAAGTCAACGTGCAGGACCTGACGTTGACCAAGTACCTGGACAAGGCGACGCCGAACCTGATGATGGCCTGCTCCTCGGGCAAGCATTACCCCGAAGCCAAGCTCACCGTGCGCAAGGCCGGTGGTGACAGCCAGGTGGAATACCTGGTGATCACCATGAAAGAAGTGCTGATCTCCTCGGTGACCACCGGTGGCAGCGGCGGCGAAGACCGTCTGACCGAAACCATCGGTCTGAACTTCGCCCAGGTGCAAGTGGATTACCAAGGTCAGAAAGAAGACGGCTCGAAAGAGGGCGGTCCGATCAAGTACGGCTGGAACATCCGTCAGAACGTCAAGATCTGATTGCAGTTTGTGGGAGAGGCGTAGGTTGGGTTGAGCGTAGCGAAGCCCAACAAACCGTCCACAGGACGGTGCGTATCGGTTTCAAAAGGGACCGATACGCGGAGCCCTTTGGGCTCCCTGTTGGGCTTCGCCTTTGGCTCAACCCAACCTACCCCCTCCCACAATTTTTTATGTGCTCCATCCAATCTCAGGGAAGTGCTGTTATGACTGCCGATGAACTGCTGCGTGCCGGACGCCTCGATGATGCACTCAAGGCCCTGCAAGACCAGGTTCGCGGCGCTCCCGCCAACGCCACCCTGCGGATTTTTCTTTTTCAACTGCTGGCCGTTCTCGGTCAGTGGAGCCGCGCGCAAAACCAGCTGAAAGTGGTCGGCGAACTGGATGCCGCTGCCTTGCCGATGGTGCAAACCTACCGCACCGCGCTGGAGTGCGAAGCCCTGCGTGCCGAGGTGTTTGCCGGGCGGGTGACGCCGGTGATTCTCGGCGAGCCAGCCGAGTGGATCGCGCCGCTGATCCAGGCCCTGAAGCTCGACGCCGACGGCCATACCGCCGCCGCCCAGCAACTGCGCGAGCAAGCCTTTGAAGCCGCACCGGCCACCGCGGGCCAGGTGAATGGCAGCCCCTTCGCCTGGTTCGCCGATGCCGACCCCCGTTTGGGCCCGGTGCTGGAAGTGATCGTCAACGGTCGTTATGCCTGGCTGCCAATGAGCAACCTCAGCAGCCTGACGGTGGAAGCGCCGAGCGACCTGCGTGACCTGGTGTGGCTACCGGCCGAGCTGACCCTGATCAACGGCGGCACCCTGGTGGCCTTGCTGCCCAGCCGGTACCCCGACACCCTGGCAGCCGGCGATGACGCCGCGCGCCTGGCGCGCAAAACCGAATTCCTCGACAGCGGCGTGCCGCTCGGCCAGCGCCTGTTTGCCAGCGATGAAGGCGACACCGCGCTGTTCGATTTACGCACGCTGCACTTCGACGCGGCCGCCGAGCGCGCCTGACCATGGCCAGCCCGCCGCTGCAGGAGCGCCTGCAACCCTCGCTGCTGGATCGCCTGGAAGACAACGACCGGGGCAATCCCACCGAGAGCGCCGACAAGCGCGTGCTGTCGATGAGCCAACTGAAGGCCTCGGTGCTGCGCGACCTGACCTGGCTGTTCAACACCACCTCACTGCTCGACGTGGAAACCGCTGCGGCGATACCTGCCGGCAGCTCGGTGATCAACTACGGCTTGCCGGCCCTGGCCGGGCGCAGCCTGTCGAATATCGACGTGCATGCCATCGAAAGCCTGATTGCACAAACCATCGCCACCTTCGAACCGCGCATTCTGCGTTCCACCTTGCAGGTGAAAGCGCGGCTGCTGGAGGAGGGCATGGACCACAACGCCCTGGCCTTCGAAATCGAAGGCGACCTGTGGGCACTGCCGGTGCCGTTGCGCCTGCTGCTGACCACCAACCTCGACCTGGAAACCGGCCACGTGCGCATCGTGCCCAATGAGCAGCGGAGACGGCCATGAACCCACGCATGCTCGAGTACTACAACCTGGAACTGGCGCATATCCGCGAAAGTGCCGCCGAGTTCGCCAGCGAATTTCCCAAGATCGCCAGCCGCCTGACGCTGTCGGGTGTCGACTGCGCCGACCCTTATGTCGAGCGTTTGCTCGAAGGCTTCGCCTACCTGACGGCGCGGGTGCACCTGAAGCTGGACGCCGAATACCCGACCTTCACCCACAACCTGCTGGAAATCGCCTACCCGCATTACCTGGCGCCAACGCCATCGATGACCGTGGTGCAACTGCGCGCCGACCCCAATGAAGGTTCGCTGAGCAGCGGTTTCACCATCGAGCGCAATGCGCCGTTGCGTGGTGTGCTCGGCCGCGAAGAGCAGACTGCCTGCGAATACCGCACCGCCCATGCCGTCACCCTTTGGCCGCTGGAAGTGGCCAGTGCCGACTACTTTGGCAACCCGGCAGCCGTGCTTGGCCGCCTGGCTGCCAGCGAGCCGAAGGCCAAGGCCGGGCTGCGCATTCGCCTGCGCAGTGGCGCCGGTCTGCCGCTCAACAGCCTCAGCCTGGAAAGCCTGCCGCTGTACCTGCACGGTGCCGACGAGCAGCCGTTCCGCCTGTATGAACAACTGCTCGGCAACGCCTGTGCGGTGTTTGCCCAGGCTCCGGGTAGCGACTGGGTCGAACGCCTGCCGCCCGGTGCCCTGCGTTCGCGCGGTTTCGATGACGAAGACGCGCTGCTGCCAGTGGTGCCACGGGCCTTCCAGGGCTACCGCCTGCTGCAGGAATATTTCGCCCTGCCGAACCGTTTTCTGTTCGTCGAATTCGCCGAACTGAAGCGCTCGGTACAACGCTGCGCCGGCAATGAGCTGGACCTGATCATTCTGTTCAACAAGCACGACGCCACGCTGGAGGGCACCGTCAGTGCCGAGCAGTTCGTGCCGTTCTGCACCCCGGCGATCAACCTGTTCCCGCGCCGCGCCGACCGCATCCACTTGAGCGAGCGGGTCAACGAACACCAGGTGATTGCCGACCGCACCCGGCCGATGGATTTCGAAATCCATTCGCTGACCGGCGTCACCGGCCATGGCACCGGCCCCGAGCAACCGTTCCAGCCGTTTTATGCGGTGCGTGATCCGTCGCGTTATGGCCGCGAGCAGGCCTATTACATCGTTCGCCGGGAACCGCGTCGGCTGTCCAGCACGCAGCGGCGCAGTGGCCCGCGCTCCACCTATGTGGGCAGTGAAACCTTTGTCTCGCTGGTGGATGCCAACCAGGCACCGTACCGCCACGACCTGCGCCAATTGGGCATCACCGCGCTGTGCACCAACCGCGACCTGGCGTTGTTCATTCCGGTGGGCACCAGCAAAAGCGATTTCAGCCTGGAAGACAGCGCGCCGGTGCTCGACGTGCGTTGCCTGGCCGGCCCCAGCCGCCCACGTGCCAGTCGCGCCCATGACGCCAGCGCCTGGCGCCTGATCAGCCAGCTGTCGTTGAACTACCTGTCGTTGTCCGAACAGGGGCAGGGCGCCGCCGCCTTGCGTGAGCTGCTGCGCCTGTATGGCGACCCGACTGATTCGGCGTTGCAGTTGCAGATCGAAGGCTTGCGTGAGGTCAGCGCCAAACCGTGCACCCGGCGCCTGCCGATGCCCGGGCCGATCGTGTTTGGCCGTGGCCTGGAGATCAGCCTGGAGTTCGACGAAAACGCCTTCCGCGGTACCGGCGTGTACCTGCTGGGTGCGGTGTTCGAGCGTTTCCTCACCCGCTATGTGTCGGTGAACAGCTTTACCGAAACCGTGCTGCGCACCACCGAGCGCGGCGAGATCATGCGTTGGCAGGCGAAACCCGGATGCCGACCGAACCTCTGAACACGCTCGCCGCGATGGCGGCCGCACCCTGGGAGCATGATTTCTTCCAGGCGTTGCGCCGTATCGAAGCGGAAGCCCGGGACAAACCCCGGCTCGGCCATTCGGTGCGCCTGGCCGATGATCCGCTGCGCCTGGGGCAAACCCCGGATTGCGGTTTTGCGCCCTCGACCCTGTCGGTGGTGGAACCGGCCAGCGATGGCGTGCCGCCACGGGTCGAGCAGTTCTTCTTCGGCCTCACCGGGCCCAACGGACCGCTGCCGCTGCACCTCACCGAATACGCCCGTGAGCGCCAGCGCAACGAGAACGACCCCGGCTTCAAACGCTTTATGGATATTTTCCACCACCGCCTGCTGACCCTGTTCTACCGGGCGTGGGCGGAGGCACGGCCATCGGTCAGCCACGACCGGCCGGATGATGACTACTGGTCGGCACGCCTGGCGGCATTGTCCGGGCGCGGCATGGACAGCCTGCTGGGCCAGGGGCCGATTCCCGATCAGGCGCGTTACTACTACACCGGGCATCTGTCGGCGCCGACCCGGTATCCGGACGGCCTCAAGGTGATTCTCGGCGAGTACTTCGAGCTGCCGGTGGCGGTGCAAGAGTACGTCGGCCAATGGCTGGAACTGCCCGAGCGCAGTCGCCTCGGCGCGCAGGCCAGCACCCTCGGTCAGGACCTGTGCCTGGGCACCCATGTGTGGGATCGCCAGCATAAATTCCGCCTGCGCTTAGGGCCGATGCCGCTGGCCAAATACGAGCGCCTGTTGCCCGGTGGCGAGCTGTTCCGGCAACTGGCGGCCTGGGTCGGTGAGTACCTGGGCCAGGAGCTGGACTGGGACGTCAACCTGGTGCTCAGCCACGACGAAATACCCCCTCTGAACCTGGCCGGCGGTGCGCGGCTGGGTTTCAACGCCTGGCTGGGTCACCCCGGCGGGGATGCCAAGGATTTACTGCTGGCTAGCCAGTACGCCGGAGACCGGCTGCTGCAACGCCCGAACAAGGAGATGGAACATGAGTGAGATCAGCCGGGTTGCACTGTTCGGCAAGCTGAACAGCCTTGCCTACAAAGCCATTGAGGCGGCCACCGTTTTCTGCAAGTTGCGCGGTAACCCGTACGTGGAGATGGCCCACTGGTTTCACCAGATTCTGCAGCTGCAGGACTCCGACCTGCATCAGTTGGTGCGCCAGTTCAACCTCGACCCGGCGCGCCTTGCCCGTGACCTGACCGAGGCCCTCGACCGCCTGCCGCGCGGCTCGACCTCGATCACCGACCTGTCCTCCAATGTCGAAGAAGCAGTGGAGCGCGCCTGGGTCTACGGCAGCCTGATGTTCGGCGAAAGCCAGGTGCGCACCGGCTACATCATCGTCGGCGTATTGAAGACGCCGAGCCTGCGCCATGGCTTGCTGGCGCTGTCGGCCGAGTTCGACAAGATCAAGATCGAAGCCCTCACCGAACGGTTTGCCGAGTATGTCGGCAACTCGCCGGAAAACGCCCTCAGCGCCAGTGACGGCTTTAATGCCGGCGCGGCACCGGGCGAGGCCAGCGGCGCCATCGCCCCCGGCGCCATGGGCAAGCAGGAAGCGCTGAAAAAATTCACCGTTGACCTCACCGAACAGGCCCGTAGCGGCAAACTCGACCCCATCGTGGGCCGTGACGACGAGATCCGCCAACTGGTGGACGTGCTGATGCGCCGCCGCCAGAACAACCCGATTCTCACCGGTGAAGCCGGCGTGGGTAAAACCGCGGTGGTCGAAGGTTTCGCCCTGCGCATTGTCGCCGGCGATGTGCCGCCGGCCTTGAAGGATGTCGAGCTGCGCGCCCTCGACGTCGGCCTGCTGCAGGCCGGCGCGAGCATGAAAGGCGAGTTCGAACAGCGCCTGCGCTCGGTGATCGAAGACGTACAAAGCTCGGCCAAGCCGATCATTCTGTTTATCGACGAAGCCCACACCCTGGTGGGTGCCGGTGGCGCCGCCGGTACGGGTGACGCCGCCAACCTGCTGAAACCGGCCCTGGCCCGTGGCACCTTGCGCACGGTGGCCGCCACCACCTGGGCCGAGTACAAAAAACACATCGAAAAAGACCCGGCCCTGACCCGTCGTTTCCAAGTGGTGCAGGTGGAGGAACCGTCCGAGCACAAAGCCATTCTGATGATGCGTGGCGTGGCCTCGACCATGGAAAAACACCACCAGGTGCAGATTCTCGACGAAGCCCTGGAAGCCTCGGTGAAACTCTCGCACCGCTATATTCCGGCGCGTCAGCTGCCGGACAAATCCGTCAGCCTGCTGGACACCGCCTGCGCCCGTACCGCCATCAGCCTGCACGCCGTGCCGGCGGAGGTGGACGACAGCCGCCGGCGTATCGAAGCGCTGGAAACCGAGCTGGCGATCATCGGCCGCGAGCAGGCGATTGGCGTGGTGATCGGCGAGCGCCTGAACAACGTGCAAGCGTTGCTCGGCGAAGAACGCGAGCGCCTGAGCGGCCTGGAAAGCCGCTGGGCCGATGAAAAAGCCCTGGTGGATGAACTGCTCGACATCCGCGCCCAACTGCGCGCCGCTGCCGAAGCGGTAGACGCCACCAGCAGCGAGCCGGCACCTGTCGAACCGAATGCCGAGCTGCACAGCCGCCTGCAGGATGTGCAAACTCGCCTGGCCGCGCTGCAAGGTGAGTCGCCGTTGATTCTGCCGATTGTCGACTACCAGGCCGTGGCCTCGGTGGTAGCCGACTGGACCGGTATTCCGGTGGGACGCATGGCGCGCAACGAACTGGAAACCGTGCTCAACCTGGCCCAATACCTGAAAAAACGCATCATCGGCCAGGACCATGCCCTGGAGATGATCGCCAAGCGTATTCAGACCTCGCGCGCCGGCCTCGACAACCCGAGCAAGCCGATTGGCGTGTTCATGCTTGCCGGCACTTCCGGCGTGGGCAAAACCGAAACTGCGCTGGCGCTGGCCGAAGCCATGTATGGCGGTGAGCAGAACGTCATCACCATCAACATGAGCGAGTTCCAGGAAGCGCACACGGTGTCCACCCTCAAGGGCGCGCCACCGGGCTATATCGGTTACGGCGAAGGCGGTGTGCTGACCGAAGCGGTGCGGCGTAAACCCTACAGCGTGGTGCTGCTCGACGAAGTGGAAAAAGCCCACCCCGACGTGCACGAGATCTTCTTCCAAGTGTTCGACAAGGGCGTGATGGAAGACGGCGAGGGCCGGGTGATCGACTTCAAGAACACCCTGATTCTGCTCACCACCAACGCCGGCACCGAGTTGATTTCCAGCCTGTGCAACGACCCGGAACTGATGCCCGAGCCCGACGCCATCGCCAAGGCCTTGCGCGAGCCGCTGCTGAAGATTTTCCCGCCGGCCTTGCTCGGCCGTCTGGTGACCATTCCCTACTACCCGCTCAGCGACGACATGATCAAAGCCATCGCCCGCCTGCAACTGGAACGGGTGAAGAAGCGCGTGGAAGCCACCCACAAGGTGCCGTTCGACTACGACGACGGCGTGATCGCGCTGATTGCCGAGCGCTGCACCGAGACTGAAAGCGGCGGGCGGATGATCGACACCATTCTGACCAACACCTTGCTGCCGGACATGAGCCGTGAATTCCTCACCCGCCTGCTCGAAGGCAAGCCGTTGCAAGCGGTGCGCATCAGCCGTGAGGGCAGTGATTTCAAATACGACTTCGGCGCGGCGGTGTAACCCGTTGGCCGGCGAGAAACGCATATGGCATTAACCACAAACACGCGCCTGGTGCAGGTCGACAGCCCACTGGGCAGCGACGTCCTGGTGCTGCGCCAGCTGGATGGCATCGAGGAGCTGGGGCGGGTGTTCGACTACGAGTTGAACCTGGTCTCGGAAAACACCTCGCTGGCCCTCAACAGCCTGCTGGGCAAACCCATGGGTGTGACCATGGAATTGCAGGACGGCAGCAAGCGCCACTTCCATGGCATTGTCGCGCGGGCCAGCCAGGGCGCCGGCATCGGCCAGTTCGCCGTCTACCGGGTCACGCTGAAACCGTGGCTGTGGCTGATGTCGCGCACCTCGGACTGCAAGATTTTCCAGAACCGCACGGTGCCGGACATCATCAAGCAGGTGTTCCGCGACCTGGGGTTTTCCGACTTCGAAGACAGCCTCAGCCGCTCCTACCGCGAGTGGGAATACTGCGTGCAGTACCGCGAAACCAGCTTCGACTTTGTCAGCCGGTTGATGGAGCAGGAGGGTATCTACTACTTCTTCCGCCACGAAAAAGGTCGCCATGTGCTGGTGCTCGCCGACGCTTACGGCGCCCACAGCAAAGCGGCCGGTTACGAGAGCGTGCCGTTCTACCCGCCCACGGCGGAGCAGCGCGAGCTCGACCATATTGATGACTGGCACCTGAGCCACGAAGTGCAGCCCGGTTCCCTGGCGCTCAATGACTACGACTTCCAGCGCCCCAGCGCGCGCCTGGAAGTGCGCTCGGTGATCAGCCGGCCGCACACCGCCAGCGAGTTTCCGCTGTACGACTACCCCGGCGAATACGTGCAGAGCGGCGACGGCGAGCACTACGCACGCACCCGCATCGAAGCGATCCAGACCCAATACGAGCGCGTGCAATTGCGCGGCACGGCGCGCGGCATCGGCTCCGGCCATCTGTTCAGCCTGACCCGCTACCCGCGTGGCGACCAGAACCGCGAATACCTGGTGGTCGGCGCCCGTTACAAGGTGGTGCAGGAGCATTACGAAACCGGTTTCGAGGATGCCGAGCAGCAGTTCGTCAGCCACCTCGATTGCATGGACGCCAGCCAGGCGTTTCGCCCGCAACCGATCACCGTGCGGCCCATCGTCCAGGGGCCGCAAACGGCGATGGTGGTCGGGCCCAAGGGCGAGGAAATCTGGACCGACCAGTACGGCCGGGTGAAGGTGCATTTCTATTGGGACCGCCACGACCAGTCCAACGAAAACAGCTCGTGCTGGATGCGCGTGTCGCAGTCCTGGGCCGGCAAGAATTGGGGCTCGATCCAGATTCCACGGATTGGCCAGGAAGTGATAGTCGGCTTTCTCGAAGGTGACCCCGACCGGCCTATCATCACCGGCCGGGTCTACAACGCCGAGCAGACAGTGCCCTACGAACTGCCCGCCAACGCCACCCAGAGCGGTACCAAAAGCCGGTCGAGCAAAGGCGGCTCGCCGGCCAACTTCAATGAAATTCGCATGGAAGATAAAAAGGGCAGCGAGCAGCTGTTTATCCACGCGGAAAAAAACCAGGACATCGAAGTCGAGAACGACGAGACCCACTGGGTAGGCCACGACCGCACCAAAACCATCGACCATGACGAGACCGTGCACGTCAAACACGACCGCACCGAAACCGTCGACAACAACGAGACCATCACCATCGGGGTGAACCGCACGGAGAAGGTCGGCAACAACGAAACCATCACCATCGGCGTCAACCGCACCGAAGAGGTCGGCAGCAACGAAAAGATCACCATCGGTGCCAACCGCACCGAGAGCGTCGGCGCCAACGAAGACATCAGCATCGGCAGCAACCGCACGGAGAAGGTCGGCAGTAACGAGACCATCAGCATCGGCAGCAACCGCACCGAAGATGTCGGCAGCAACGAGAAGATCACCATTGGCGCCAACCGCACCGAAAACGTCGGCTCCAACGAAGAGATCAGTATCGGCAGCAACCAGACCACCAGCATCGGCAAAGACGAAAGCCGCAGCGTGGGCCAGAGCCGCAGCACCGATGTCGGCAAGGACGACAGCGTGCAGGTCGGCAAGCACTTCAGCCTGGATGCCGGCGACTCCATCACCCTGACCACCGGCGCTGCCAGCATCAGCATGAAAAAGGACGGCACCATCGTCATCAGCGGCAAGAACATCACCATCGACGGCTCTGGCGCAATCAACATCAAGGCCAGCAAGAACGTGGTGGTCAAAGGTCAGAAAATTTTGCAGAACTGAGCCCAGGCTCGGACGGAGTACACCCATGACGGTCCAGCAGTTCACCCCAGCCGTTGCTACGCGCCTGGATGGCGTGGTGATTGGCATTTTGCTCGACGTGCCGCAAGCCGCCTCGCCCGTGGTGGCGTTTGCCGGCTGCCCGAGTGAAACCGGCATCGCCGCGACCACCACCACCCAGCTCAGCCGCGACGACATCGGCACCCAGGTGGCGCTGATGTTCGTTGGCGGCGACCCGACTCAGCCGCTGGTGATCGGCCGTATCCAGCGCCTGCCGCAAGCCGCGCCAGCGGTGGCTGTTGCCCATATTGATGGCGAGCGCCTGGAGTTCACCGCCGAGAAGGAAATCGTCCTGCGCTGCGGCAAAGCCAGCATCACCCTGACCCGCGAGGGCAAAGTGATTATGCGCGGCACCTACCTGTCCAGCCGCTCCTCGGGCGTGAACCGCATCAAAGGCGGTTCGGTGCAGATCAACTAGAAGAGCCCGTCATGGAACTGCTTAACGCGACCCCATTGGTCGCTGCCTACACCCAAGGCCTGGCCCCGGATGGCCGCGAGTCGCTGGTGGTCATCGCCAAGGGCACCTTCGAGTTGCCGCTGGATGGCCGCGAAGCCACCTTGGCCACGGTGCAACGGCCGTTGCTGATGGCCGACGAATACGTCGGTGAGCCCGGCCTGTCGGCACCGCTGCGGGAAATGGACTTCGCCCCGATCAAACCGTTTTGCGATGTGCTGGTGATTGGCAAGGCCTATGCCCCTGAAGGGCGGCCGGTGACGCAGCTCACGGCCGGCATTCGAGTGGGGCGGGTGAGCAAGGCATTCACCGTGTACGGCCCGCGCCAATGGCAGCCGGGTTTGATCGGCGCGGGGGCCGGCGTGGCCCAGCCGTTCACCGAACAAGACATCGGCTACAGCCATGCCTTTGGCGGCAGCGTGCCGGTGGCCAACAACCCCGAACTGAATGACGGCTACCCGGCCAACACCTGCGGGCGCGGCTGGTTTCCGAAAAGCAGCGGCACCGCCGACATCGTCGGCATGCCCATGCCCAATACCGAAATGCTCGGCCAACCGGTGGACTCGCCCCACGGCGACTTCACCCCGATGGCCCTCGGTCCCATAGGCCGCAGCTGGCCTCCGCGCATCGGTTTTGCCGGCACCTACGACGACGCCTGGCTGGCCGACTGCTTTCCGTTTTTGCCGGCCGATTTCGACAACCGCTACTACCAGGCCGCGCCACTGGACCAGCAGACCCAGCACCTCAAAGGCGGTGAGGATGTGTTGCTGCTGTGCCTGACCCGCCAGGAGCGGGCGGGGTTCAAGGTGCCAACCCAGCAGGTGCCGGTGACCTTCTTTCTGAAAAAAGGCGGGCATGAAACCGTGCAGGCGGTGATCGACACGCTGGTGATTGATACCGATGCCGGCACTGTGGAAGTGACGTGGCGGGCGAGCAGGGCGCTGAAGAAAAACCTGTTCGAGATCGGCGATGTGCTGGTGGGCGAAATGTCCCGTGGCTGGTGGCGAGCCCGCGAGCTGGGCAAGGAGCATTTGCCCTCGCTGGCCCATGCCGGCCGCGCCACCGAGGACGATAACTGATGTCGGCTATTTGTATTGTCGGCAGCGGCATGGTCAGCGCCGTCGGGCTGGATGCACCGTCCAGCTGTGCGGCGATTCGCTGCGCCATCGATAACTTCCAGGAAACCCGCTTTATGGACCAGGGCGGTGAGTGGCAACTGGCAGCCACGGTGCCGTTGGAACTGGCCTGCCGGGGCCGCGAGAAACTGGTGAAGATGGCCGCTCGGGCCATTGGCGAAGCCCTGCAGCAAGTGCCCGGTATCAAGGTGCAAGACACACCGCTGCTGCTGGGGGTGTCCGAACTGGAGCGCCCCGGTCGTTTGGCCGATCTGGATATGAGCCTGCTGCAGGATGTGGAGCAGGAACTGGGCGTGCGATTTCACCCCGCTTCCAGCGTGATCGCCCGGGGGCGGGTCAGTGGCGCGGTGGCGCTGCTGAACGCACGCAAGCTGATCCATGGTGGCGGTCATCGGCATGTGCTGATCGCCGGAGTCGATACCTTTCTCAACGCCAACACCCTGAGCGCCTATGAACGGCGCGAGCGCTTGCTGACCAGCGAGAACTCCAACGGTTTTATTCCGGGCGAGGGCGCCGCTGCCGTGGTGATCGCCGCGCCGGTGCATGACTCGCAGCCGCAGCTGCTGTGTGTCGGCCTGGGCTTCGGCATGGAAAAAGCCACGGTGGAAGCCGAGGACATGCCGCTGCGCGCCGACGGCCTGGCACAGGCCATTCGCGGAGCCCTGGCCGAGGCGGGCTGCGGCCTGGAAGCCATGGATTACCGGCTTACCGATATTTCCGGCGAACAGTATTACTTCAAGGAAGCTGCCTTGGCGTTGAGCCGCACCTTGCGGGTGCGCAAAGCGGACTTCCACCTCTGGCACCCGGCCGATTGCATCGGCGAGTGCGGCGCCGCCATTGGCCCGGCCATGCTTGCCGTGGCGTTGGCTGCCAGTCGCAAGGGCTATGGCGATGGGCCTAATGTGTTTTGCCACTTGGGTAACGACGCCGGTGAGCGCGCCGCCGTGCTGCTCAGCTACCAGACAGTGAGGGCTGCCTGATGGCCAACGAAGTCTATGCCAACAGCATGGAGATCTCCTGCAAGTCGGCCAATGGCAAGTCGGTGGCGAGCTTTCCGGACGTGTGTTTCACCCCGCCGCAAGCACCGCCAACGCCCATGGGCGTGCCGATTCCGTATCCCAACACCGGCATGGCCAGCGACACCACCAGCGGCACTCGCACGGTAAAAATCACCGGCAAGGAAGTGATGCTCAAGGACAAGAGCTACTTCAAGACCAGCTATGGCGACGAGGCTGGCTGCGCGCCGAAAAAAGGCATCATCACCAGCAAGATCAAGGGCAAGGTGTACTTCACCGCGTGGTCGATGAACGTCAAGTTCGAAGGCGAAAACGTGGTGCGCAACTTCGACCTCACCACCCACAACCATGCCTCGCAAGGGCCCAATACACCGCCCTGGCCGTACCTCGATAAAGCGGCCGTGGACGCGGGCACCTCGGCCTGTTCGAAAGAAATCAAAAAAGAGCAAAACGCCTGCAAAGAGTTCAAGCCGGCAGGCACTAAAGACGCCTGCTCGGCGCTCGGCCCGAAAGTGAAACCGTCTGGCAAAAAGAGCAGCCCGGAAGCTGATCGGGTGGCAGACAAATCGGCGGCAAGTAGCTGTCTGTCGGCCCGCCGCTGTGCCCTGCAACCCTACAAGCCCAGCGGCTGCTGCCCGCAGCAAACCGCGCACCACCTGGTGGAGGCCAGCGCCTTGCACGACGTCGGCCGCGGCGGCAAGGGCTCGACCCCGCTCAAAGGCATTTCCAACTACAACGAGAACAAAGCGCCGTGCGTGTGCGCCGAAGGGGTCAACCAGAACGTTGGCACCCACGGCTTGATGCACACCTTCCAGAGCGCCTCCTCGTCGCGGGCGCGAAAAGGCGAGCTGACCACCAGCAAGGGCGCCAAATTCACCGCGAAAAAAACCACCTACAAGACCGCCAAAACCCAGGCCATGACCGCGATGGCCAAGGTGTTTCCGCAGTCCAAATGCTCCAAAGCCTGCACCGAAGCGCAGCTGGACCATTACCACAAGCAATGCGGCATCAATGACCGCACCCCGATCAAGGCCGTGGAGACCGGGCAGACCGACGTCACCGCCGCCAACCGTTCCATCGCTGCCCGCAATGCGCGGCTGGCTGCTGCCCGCGGTCGAGGCGGGCGTTAATTCAGTTTGAGGAAGCCTGTTATGACTAGCCAATGGACCGACCTGTTTTCTTACGTCACTGGCGTGGTGCGCTACAACGACCTGGCCTACGTGGCCTCGGTGTCCGATGAAATGCGCGACAACCGCGTGACCCATTCCTATGTCACCGAATGGGATGCCGGCACCTGGCGGGTCGGCGATGATGACGATGATTTGCTGCCCTGGGATGTGGTCGCCGCCACCCTGGTGCACACGCCACTCGAGCAGGCGTTGTTTCTCGGCGCGCGCGGCAATGTGCTGGTGCTGGGCTCGGGCGATACCCATGAAGAACAGATTCCTGACGACGAAGAAACCGGCATTTCCGGGCGGGGCAACCTGCGCGGCGTTTGCGCCGTCGAAGGCGTCGCCTATGCCTGTGGCATGGACCGCCAGGTGTACCGTCGTCACGATGAAAACGACTGGCGCGCCCTGGATACCGGTGCTCGCCCGCCCGCCGAGGACGAAGAAATCGTCGGCTTCGAAACCATCGGCGGTTTTACCAGCAAAGAAATCTACGCCGCTGGCTGGAATGGCGAAATCTGGGAGTTCGGCGGTAAGCGCTGGGTGCAGCGCGACAGCCCCACCAATCTGATTCTCACCGCCCTGTGCTGCGCCGAAGACGGCTTCGTGTACATCGCCGGCCAAGGCGGCACCCTGCTGCGCGGGCGCAACGCCACCTGGGAAGTGCTGGAACAAGAAGGCGTGGACGAAGACCTGTGGAGCCTGGCCTGGTTCGACGGCGCCCTGTATGCCTCAAGCATGCTGGCGGTGTATCGCTTGGTGAACGACCAGCTGGAGCTGGTCGACTTTGGCGATGCCCAACCGTCATCGTGCTTCCACCTGAGTGCGGCCGATGGCGCCTTGTGGAGCATTGCCAGCAAAGCCATCGTCGCCTTCGACGGCAGCACCTGGACGCGGATCGACGGATGATCGCACTGGTTCTCGAGCAACACGCCGAAGAAGCCAGCTTCCTCGCGATTCTGCGCGACTACGCCGTGGGCGCGCCGAACTACGACCTCTCTCACCTGGCCACCCTCGACAACCGCATCGACGCGCACCTCGACGGCCTGCAGGTCGCTGGCCTCAAGGGCCTCAATCTACTGCTCGAACAGCTGCGCCCGGCGGCCAGTGGCGAAGTATTCGCCGCCACCGTGCTGGCCTTTCGCATGGGCAATAGCCCGGCGCTGTCGAGCCTCGGCGAACACCTGCGCACCAGTGAGGAGGGCGAGCGGTATTTTGCCGCCGCCCTCGGTTGGCTCGACTGGGCCGTGGTACAGCCGTGGGTAGAGCGCTTGCTGGCATCGCCCGAACCGCTGTTTCGCCGTCTGGGCCTGGCTGCCTGCGGGATGCACCGCCACGACCCGGGCCCGGCCTTGCTCTCGGCACTGGGCAACAGCGACCCCAGCGTGCTCGCCCGTGCCGCCAGAACGGCGGGCGAACTGCGCCGTCGCGACCTGATGCAGCCGATTCGTTTGCACCGTCTGCACAGCGATGACGCGCTGCGTTTCTGGAGCAACTGGGCCACCGCGCAGATGGGCGATGAACAAGCGTTGCCGGTGCTGCAACAGTTTGCCGAACAGCCTGGCCGCTATCAGGAGCGCGCGCTGCACGTGGCGCTCGCCTGGCTGCCACGGGAGACCAGCATGGCCTGGATCCGCCGCATGACCCAAGTGCCGCAACAGCGTCGTATCGCCATCAAGGCCACCGGCCTGTTCGGTGACCCGGTGGCCTTGCCCTGGCTGCTGCAGCAAATGCACGACCTGCCGATGGCGCGGGCGGCGGGGGAGGCGTTCAGCCTGATCACTGGCGTCGATCTGGCCTTGCATGACCTGGAACGGCGCGACAGCCCGGACTTCGACGCCGGGCCCAGCGATGACCCGCAGGACGGCAATGTGGCCATGGATCCGGACGAAAGCCTGCCCTGGCCAGAGCCGACCCTGGTGCAAGGGTGGCTGAACAAGCACAGCGCCAGCCTGCAAACCGGCAGCGCGTACCTGCTCGGCGAGCCCTTCAGCGAAGGCGCCTGTGTGCGGGCCTTGAGCAGCGCCAATCAACGTCAGCGTCAGGTGGCGGCCGGGCTGCTGGCCCGTTATATCCCCACCGAGGCAGTGTTTCCGGTGAGTGCCCCGGCCCAGCGCCAGAAGGGCTTGTTGCGCGGGCGCAGCGTCTAGGCGCAGGCGACAGCTGATCGCCGGCCGCTACGACGGTCGGGGTGAGGCATGGTACGATTCGGCGCGTTTTTCACGGCGGATGTGCGATGACAACTTTCAAAAACAATGCTGAACGGTCGGTAGTACTCGATACCGAAACCACCGGTATGCCGGTCACCGATGGCCACCGGGTGATCGAGATCGGTTGCGTTGAACTGATCGGCCGCCGCCTCACTGGCCGGCATTTCCACGTGTACCTGCAGCCGGATCGCCAGAGCGACGAAGGCGCCATCGCCGTTCACGGCATTACCGATGAGTTCCTCGCCGACAAACCGCGCTTCAAGGAAGTGGCCGACGAGTTCTTCGAGTTCATCAAAGACGCGCAGCTGATCATCCATAACGCCGCGTTCGACATCGGCTTTATCAACAACGAATTTGCCCTGCTGGGCCAGGACGACCGCGCCGACATCACCGAGCACTGCAGCGTGCTCGACACCCTGATGATGGCCCGCGAACGCCACCCGGGGCAGCGCAACAACCTCGACGCCCTGTGCAAACGGTATGGCGTCGACAACTCCGGCCGTGAACTGCACGGCGCCTTGCTCGACGCCGAGATTCTCGCCGACGTCTACCTGAGCATGACCGGCGGCCAGACCAGCCTGTCCCTGGCCGGCAACGCCTCCGATGGCAACGGCGGCAACGGCGGCGCCAACCAGGCCAGCGAAATCCGCCGCCTGCCGGCCGACCGCCCACGTACCCGCGTGGTCCGCGCCAGCGAAGAAGACCTGGCTGCCCACGCCGTGCGCATGGGCCTGCTGGAAAAAGCCTCCGGTGCGTTGCCATTGTGGGTGCAAATGGATGCGCCGGCTGCAGCAACGGAACCCGCCGAAACGGCTTGATTCTGTTGTTTGCAGGCCCGGCCAATCGCGGCTGAAGCCGCTCCTACGGGAATACTCGATCTCTTGTAGGAGCGGCTTCAGCCGCGATGCTTTTAGGGCCTCCCGATTGCCCATCTGGCAGCTTATCGATCTGCTTTTGTGACGCTGTTATCACTCTTCCAGCCTGGCCAATATGGCCTATTGCCAATACCCGGCCGCCCGGATATCAAGCTTCACTCAATACCCGTAGCACCATCGGGCGTAGTTCTGCCAAGGAAAGCAGATGTCAGAAGAACACCAGGGAGCGGCTGTTCAAGCTGAGCCAGATACCGGCCTTGCCTGCTTAGTCATGCTGGCCCGCTTCCACAATGTGGCGGCATCCCCCGAACAACTCACCCATGAATACCTCGACAGCGGCGGCCAGTTCGGCCGGGCCGAGTTGTTGCTGGCGGCCAAGCAGTTGGGCCTTAAAGCCAACGCGGTGCGCAGCAACCCCGAGCGCTTGGCGCACGTGCCGTTGCCGGCGATTGCGGTGGCCAACGACGGGCGCTTTTTTATCATTGCCCGGGTCGACGGCGATAAGGTGCTGATTCACGACCCGCGTTCCGCGCGCCCGGAAGTCATCAGCGTTACCGACCTCAACGCGCGCTGGGGCGGCGACCTGCTGTTGTTCCGCTCCCAGGCCTCGCTGGCTACCGAGCTGAGCAAGTTCGACTTCACCTGGTTCATTCCCGCCGTGGTCAAGTACCGCAAGCTGCTCGGCGAAGTACTACTGGTGTCGTTTGTGCTGCAGATTTTTGCCCTGCTGACGCCGCTGTTTTTCCAGGTGGTGATGGACAAGGTACTGGTGCACCGCGGCCTATCGACCCTCGACGTGATCGCCATCGGCCTGCTCGGCATCATGCTGTTCGAAACCGCCCTCAGCGGCCTGCGCACTTATGTATTCGCCCACACCGCCAGCCGCATCGACGTCGAGCTCGGCTCACGGCTGTTCCGCCACCTGGTGACCTTGCCGCTGGCCTACTTCCAGGCAAGGCGGGTGGGCGACTCGGTGGCCCGGGTGCGCGAGCTGGAAAACATCCGCAGCTTCCTCACCGGCAACGCCATCACCGTGGTGCTCGACGTGCTGTTCTCTGTGGTGTTTATCGCGGTGATGTTTGTCTACAGCGGCTGGCTGACGCTGATCGTGCTGCTGTCCTTGCCGCTGTATTTCCTGGTCTCGTTCCTGATCACGCCGGTATTGCGTGCGCGTTTGAACGAAAGCTTCGCCCGTGGTGCCGAGAACCAGGCGTTTCTGGTGGAGACCGTCAACGGCATCGACACCCTGAAATCGATGGCAGTCGAGCCGCAGATTACCCGCAAGTGGGACAACCAACTGGCCGGCTACGTCGCCGCCGGTTTCAAAACCCAGACCCTCTCGGCCATCGCCAACGAAAGCGTCGGCCTGATCGGCAAACTGGTCACCGTCGCCACCCTGTGGATGGGCGCGCGCCTGGTGATCGAGGGCGACCTGTCGATGGGCCAGCTGATCGCCTTCAACATGCTCGCCGGCCGCGTCTCGCAGCCGATCATGCGCTTGGCCCAGCTGTGGACCAACTTCCAGCAAACCGGCGTGTCGGTGCAGCGCCTCGGCGACATCCTCAACAGCCGCACCGAGCTGTCCCAAGCCACCCGCAGCGCGCTGCCGGCGCTGAAGGGCGCGATCGAGTTCGACCAGGTGCAATTTCGCTATCGCCCTGATGGCTCTGAAGTGCTGCGCAGCGTCAGCCTGGCGATTCAGCCGGGAGAAGTGATCGGCATCGTCGGCCGCTCCGGCTCCGGCAAAAGCACCCTCACACGGTTGCTGCAACGCCTGTATGTGCCTGAGCGCGGCCGCGTATTGGTAGACGGCATGGACCTGGCCCTGGCCGACGTCTCATCCCTGCGTCGGCAGATCGGCGTGGTGCTGCAAGACAACATGCTGTTCGCCCGCAGCATCCGCGAAAACATCGCCCTGACTGAGCCGGGTGCGCCGATTGAAGCGGTGATTCAGGCGGCGAAAATGGCCGGCGCCCACGAGTTCATCCTTGAGCTGCCAGAGGGCTACGACACCGTGGTCGGCGAACACGGCGCCTCGTTGTCCGGCGGCCAACGCCAGCGCGTGGCCATCGCCCGCGCCTTGATGGGTAACCCACGCATTTTGATTTTCGACGAAGCCACTAGTGCTCTGGACTACGAGTCCGAGCGAGTGATTCAGCAGAACATGCAGACCATCTGCAAAGGCCGCACGGTGATCATCATTGCCCACCGCCTGAGCGCTGTGCGCGACGCCAACCGCATTGTGGTGATGGACCGCGGCCAGATCGTCGAGCAGGGCACCCACGCCGAACTGCTGGCCCATCAGGCCGGGCACTATTCGCGCCTGCACCGTTTGCAGCAGGGGGACGCCGCATGAGCCAGCCTTCGGCCAAACGTGAGTTGCTCAACCGCTACCGCAGCGCCTGGCGCCATTCCTGGGCGCAACGCAAAGCCATGGACCCACCCAAACGCCTGAGCCACGAAGTGCAGTTTCTGCCCGCCGCCCTGGCCCTGCAGGAACAGCCAGTACACCCGGCGCCGCGTTACGTGCTGTGGGCGAT
Source organism: Pseudomonas sp. GV071 (assembly GCF_003050835.1). Taxonomy (GTDB): domain Bacteria; phylum Pseudomonadota; class Gammaproteobacteria; order Pseudomonadales; family Pseudomonadaceae; genus Aquipseudomonas. The sequence continues at coordinate 150,854 of NZ_QAOJ01000001.1, forward strand.
TCTGGCGTTTTCGGCGCTGGCATTGGTGTGGGCCTGCGTCGGCGAAATCGACGTGGTCGCCACCGCCAGCGGCAAGATCGTGCCCAGCGGCAAAAGCAAAGTGATCCAGCCCAGCGAAGTGGCGGTGGTCAAAGCCATTCACGTCTACGACGGGCAAACGGTGAAAACCGGCGACCTGCTGGTGGAGCTCGACGGGCAGATCACCGGCGCCGAAGTCGAGCGCCTGAACAGCGACCTGCTCGCCGCCCAGGTCGACAGCGCCCGTGCCAACGCCTTGCTCGATGCAATCCAGAACAAAGGCGAACCGGCCTCGCTGGCCAACCTGATCCCCACTGCCAGCCGCGAACAACAGCAAGCGGCCCAGCGTTGGGTGCAAGGCCAATACCTGGAACTACGCAGCAGCCTCGACCAGGGCGACGCGGAAATCGAGCAGCAAGTGGCCGAGATCCAGGCTGCCAAAGCCTCGGTGGCGTCCTTGAAAGAGAGCCTGCCGATCACCCAGCAACTGTCCGTCGACTACAAACGCCTGCTGGACAAAGCCATCATCGGCAAACACTCGTGGCTGGAAAAAGAGCAAGCGCGCATCAGCCAGGAACGCGAACTGGAAGTGCAGCAGGCGCGAGTGATCGAACTGCAAGCCGCGAAAAAAGCCGCCGAACAGCGGCAAAAAAGTGTGCTGGCACAAACCCGTCGCGCCATGCTCGACCTGCAGCACGAAGCCGACCAACGCAGCGCCGCCCTCGCACAGGAACTGAAAAAAGCCCAACAACGCAACCGCCTGACGCGCCTGACCGCACCGGTGGATGGCACCGTGCAGCAACTGGCGATTCACACCGACGGTGGCGTGGTTACCGAAGCACAACCCTTGATGGTGATCGTGCCCAGCGACCAGCCGCTGGAAGTGGAAGCCATGCTGGAAAACAAAGACATCGGCTTTGTCCGCCCCGGCCAGGAAGTGGAGATCAAGGTGGAGACCTTCACCTTCACCAAATACGGCGTGGTGCACGGCGTGGTGCAAAGCATCTCCAATGACGCCATCGACGACGAAAAACGCGGGCTGCTCTACAGCACCCGTATTCAGCTAAACACCAACACCATTGAAGTGGCCGGCAAACAGGTGGCCCTGTCGCCCGGCATGGCGGTGCGCGCCGAAGTGAAAACCGACAAACGCAAAGTCATCGACTACTTCCTGAGCCCCCTCAAGGAATACAGCAGCGAGAGCCTGCAAGAGCGATAACAGCCCCCCAACAAGGACGTCGAGGCATCAGGATGAGAGTGCTGTTCGTACACCAGAACTTCCCCGGGCAATTCCGCCACATCGCCGCGCACCTGGCGCAACAGCCCGGTGTCGAGGTATTGGCCATCGGCCGCGACACCGCACCCGGCCTGCCGGGCGTGCGCCTGCTGCGCTACAAACCGCACCGCGGCGCCGACCAGGCCACCCACCCTTACGTGCGCACCATGGAAGAAGCCGTACTGCACGGCCAGCAAGTGCTGCGCCTGCTGCTCGACCTGAAAGGCAAAGGCTACCGGCCCGACGTGATCGTCGCCCACCCCGGCTGGGGCGAAACCCTCTACGCCAAAGACGCCTTTCCCCACGCCAAGCTCATTCACTTCTGCGAGTACTACTACCACTCGCACGGCGCCGACGCGAACTTCGACCCCGAATTCCCCCTCGACATCAACGGCGCCGCGCGCATCCGCACCCGCAACGCCCTGCACCTGCTCAACCTGGAAAACTGCGACCTCGCCGTCACCCCCACAAAGTGGCAACACAGCCTGCACCCCGCCGCCTACCGCGACAAAATCCAGGTGATCCACGAAGGCATCGACACCGACAACCTCAAACCCGACCCGAACGCCGAACTCACCCTACCCAACGGCAACGTGCTCAAAGCCGGCATGCCCATCGTCACCTACGTCGCGCGCAACCTGGAACCCTACCGCGGCTTCCACACCTTCATGCGCGCCTTGCCCGACCTGCTCAAACAACACCCCACCTGCCAGGTAGTGATAGTCGGCGGCGACGGCGTCAGCTACGGCAGCGCCCCCAAAGACGCACCCAACTGGCGAAGTAAACTGCTGCAAGAGAATCCCGTGGATCTCAGCCGCGTGCACTTTCTAGGCAAGGTGCCCTACGACACCTACAAGAAGGTACTGCAGGTGTCGGCTGTGCATGTGTACCTGACGTACCCGTTTGTATTGTCCTGGTCGTTGCTGGAGGCGATGGCGACGGGGTGTTTGATTGTCGGCTCGGATACGGCGCCGGTGAGGGAGGTTATTCGGGATGGGGCGAATGGGGTGTTGGTGGGGTTTTTTGATAAGGATGAAGTGGTGCGGGCGGTGGTGAAGGGGTTGGGAATGGGGGAAGAGGCGGGCGAGTATCGGCGGTTGGCTTTTAGTGAGGCGAGGGGGTATTCGATGAGGGAGGGGGTGGTTGGATATCAGGGAACTATAGAAAGACAGTTGGTTGGTGTAGTTGCAGAAGTAGTAGGTTAGTCGTCTACTCTGGTTAATGCAGATAGGTTTATTTTGAATATTCGATTTTTGAGGGGGAAGTTATGAGGGGGGGACGATTTTTATGGGCCCTAGTCCCTATGTTTTGCCAAATCAGCAATGTGGAAGCGGAGGGGCAGAAGAAGTTACAGGGTAAAGACACAATCTATTACTCGGAAGTTGCCCCGGATTTCATGCCGGGTGGAGATAGGAAGGTTCTAGTCGCATCAACTGTGCCACGCCCTGCCGGAAGTTTTGATTTGATTGCAGGTAAGGAGCGTAAGTTGTGCCGTGAGCTAATTGATTCTTTCAATGAGTCAGGAAGCTATAGCGGTGAAGATAGAGTTTACTGGGGTCTAGAGAACTCTGCATTGTTGAGTTGGAATGTGCTGGAAACTAGGCAGGATATTCCGCAGTCGAACAGCCCTTCGTTCAATCTTGGCCTCGAATATATGGATGTCGACGTTGATGGCGATGGGGTTGTTGAGCGGGTGTATAGGAAAGGAGAGTTGCTTAGCAGCCGGACTTATCAAGAAATATCGATATTTAGCCTCGCTCAGTTGCCGGAGGAAATTGATGGTGATGCCGTCAATAAAGCATGTAAGCCAGATATCAATTCTTCTCTGTGTAGAGAACAAGTTGAAAAGCTACGAATTTTTTTGAATAAAGATTCAGGTGGCCGGAAAGGTGAGTGGCAATCCGCGTCTGACATGTCGTATGTGGCAACTAGCGACGGACAGTCTCGAAAAATAATATTTCCGAAGAGTAGAAATACTCCCGTACGAAATGTTGCTGCAAACTCTGGTGGGGTTTGGGATCTCTATAAGTTGAAATCCGGGGTCGTTGTTGTATCTGCACCGACTGCAGAGTTCGCTCGTCCCGAGTATTTGGTGTTTTCGCCTAGGAAAAATGATCCAGCAATTTTACAGTGCGTAATATCTCCGATTGTTTGGCGTCGATAGTTTTTTATTTTTAACTTGAAGGAGTAAGTTTATGGTGACGTCAATTGAGCGGCTGGGGGAGCTTCATTTTGATTATGAAGCCTACGCAACGATTAAAGGAGCTCCTCAGATTGAAAAAGGGGACAGATTTATTTAGTTGCTCTAATTTTATGAGTCTTGTTAAGTTTTAGAGTAGTTAAATAAATCTGTCCCCTTTGTGGTTTAGCTGTTTGCAGTTGTTTTCTTGGGTAGGGCTAAATATGGGGTTTCTTAGGTTTTATAAAGAATTTTTTTGTGCGTTTCTGCTCGTTGCTGTGGGGTATAAAGCAAACTCCAGTGAGGAAATTGGCTCAACTTCAGAGGTTGATTATAAAGAAAGTAATTATTGCTCCTCGGAAAAGTGGCAGGCGTTGCCAGAGTCTTTAATTAACAAGTGGGATGTCGTAGAAGATGGGAGGATTATTGACTCTTCGTACTATGGAAAGGTGTTTGAGGCGAGTTCGGAAGTAGGTGAACAAAAATTATATTTGTACAAGCTTATGCTTTCCATTGATGGCAGAGATGTGTACGAAAGTATTTTTGCTTTTGACTCCCGTTTAATAAATGTGGATGTTGAAGGTAATGGTCGAACGGCAAGCTACAATATTAGACTTGAGGCTGAGGAGGCGGTCCGTCGCTTAGGGCATGTTCCAGATAATTTGATAGTTGAAGATGCTAGGAGCCATATTTCATCGTGGTCTTCTGGTAATAGAGAGTTTTTTACATTTGAAGGTTATTATGGGTATTTAATTACCGAGGTGCAGCGCGATGGCCTGGTTTATATATGCTCGCGCTCACTTCAGAGGATCTGATAATCCGTCCCCTTTGTTGCCTTTGTTGCAGTAGTAGTAAATAAAACTGTCTCTTTGGGGCCGGGTGAGAGGTTGAAAGGTCATGATTAAGGTTTTAGCGTTGATCGTTTCCGGTGCGTTGTTTCTGTTGCCCTTTTTTCTTGTTTATATGTCTTGGTTGAGTGTTAAGAGAATCCGATGTGGTGGAAGGTATGTGTGGTGGGCGTTGTTTGCATTTATTCCGGCTTGGGGGGCATATGCTTATGCTGGGCTGGCCTGGTTCGAAGATCAATTAATTGCTCCTGGGTTTAGGCCGATAAGTAGTTTGGCGCTTTATCTATATTTGGCTGTAAATCTGAGTTGGGCAATTTAGTTTTCTATTATTTTGAGATTGAGGTTTGCACTTTCTGTGTTTGTTGTTCCGTTGGTTTTTATTGTTGGTTTGGGAGTGATGGGGCTGTTTGGGTGGGCTGCTGCTGTAGGTTTTTGGGGTCGTTATTGAGATGTCATCGCAAACAAATGCGTTGCTGTAGCGATGGTTTGAAACGTTTTTAAGATAAAAGATTGAAGATTCATTTTAACTACCCTAATTTTATGAAAGTTGTCGGTGATTAGAGTAACTAAAATAAATTTCCCCGCTTTGCTGTAAATATCGATAAGACGTTCCGAATCACGGATGTTCGTTTTCACTCTCTGAAAATCACTAATGGATGGATTACATGACCGCTCCGAGGTCAAAAGGGGACGGATTTATTTTTACTACTCTAATTCACTAGTAAATAGGCGTTTAGAGTACGAAAAATAAATCCGTCCCTTTTTTCCGCTCTTTTTCCGCTGAGTTAAATAGTTTCTTGTGGTGGTTTATAGTGGCAAAAGTAAGGCTTGGCTAAGGTTTGTGAGGAGTAGTAGATGGATCTGTTAAAGGCTAGGGGCGCGATAGCTCTATGTTCGGTACTTTTTGTTGCTCCCGACTACGTGCGTTCTGCCGAGCTTGAAATTGTAAATAAACCAGTCCTTAATATTGATTCTAGGTCTGCCCCTATAAATGGATCTCCGGCCGGGAGTTCGGTATTTTTGCACTATTGTCTTCCCGATTTTAAGCCGTTGCTAGTGGGGGGTTGCAATTCGGCGCAGGCCAGAAAATATATAGTTCAAGTTGGCTACCACTATTTCTTGGATGGAAGCGTTCCTCCGCGACTCGAGGCTGCTTCGAGGTATGTATTGCCGTTCGAGTATCATAGAGATTTCAAAGGTAAAACGCCTTACTTTAGGTATTACGAACAGGTGGAGTTGGCAAAGAGGATAGCTCTCTACAAGGTGGGTTCCTCTCAGTCACCCTATTCGGGTTTGCTGCGGTACGAGTTATCTGGTGCGCCAGTCATCGTCTGGATTCCTGAGGCGCATAGAGAGAGTACAACCAGATTGGGTAACCCCTTGGTGTTTTTTTGTGTTGGGCCTACATGCTCTCTAGACTTGGATTTGGGAAATGGTTGGGTCGTTACCGCGCAATTTGATGAGAGCGCGCTGGGAAGGTGGCATGAACTTTATTTGAATATATATAAGTCTACCGAGGTGGTGGTTGGGGGATAAGTATGGAGAAAGGAGTTAGATTCATTTTAGCTACTCTAATTTTATGAAGTTTTTCGGCATTTAGAGTAACTAAAATAAATTTCCCCGCTTTGCTGTAAATATCGATAAGACGTTCCGAATCACGGATGTTCGTTTTCACTCTCTGAAAATCACTAATGGATGGATTACATGACCGCTCCTGTAAATGGACTTTCTACCAGTGCTACCACCGCTGCCAGCGACAGCAATGACCACTTTATTGGCACTACCGCCAGCGACACGTTGATTGGCGGTGGCGGCAACGACACCCTCGACGGCGGCGCCGGTGATGACCTGTTGTTGGGCGGCGAGGGCAATGACAGTGTGCTCGGTGGCGCAGGCAATGACCGTCTGGATGGCGGCACGGGGAGCGACACGCTGGTGGGCGGTGCGGGGGATGACACGTATGTGGTGGATGCCATCACCGATGTGGTCAGTGAGTTGGCCAATTCGGGGATCGATACGGTGGAGTCGAGCATCAGCCTGACGCTGGCCACCTATGTTGAAAACCTGCTGCTCACCGGCACCGAGGCGCTGAATGGCACGGGCAATACCTCGGCCAATCGCCTGGTCGGCAACAGTGCTGCGAATGTGTTGAATGGCGGCACCGGTATCGACACGCTGATCGGTGGCGATGGCAACGACACTTATGTGGTGGATGCGCTTGCCGATGTGGTGATCGAGAACGCCAATGAGGGCATCGACACGGTGCAGGCCAGTGTCAGTTACGCCTTGGCGGCCCATCTGGAAAACCTCACGCTCACCGGCACCGGGTTGCTCACGGGCACTGGCAACGAGCTGGACAATGTCCTGATTGGCAACGCCGGCGCCAATACCCTGTACGGCGGTTTGGGCAATGATCGCCTCGATGGCGGCAGCGGTGCGGACACGCTGTTTGGCGGCGCCGGGGACGACACCTATGTGGTCAATATCGCCACTGACGTGGTTACCGAACTGGCGGATGAAGGCAGCGATACGGTCGAGTCTTCGGTCAGTTTTACCCTCGGCGATCACCTCGAAAATCTCACCCTTACCGGCTCCGCTGCCAGCGCCGGCACCGGCAATGGGCTGAACAATGTGCTCACCGGCAACGCGGCCAGCAACAGCCTCAGCGGTGGCGAGGGTAGCGACACGCTGTACGGCGGCGCTGGCAATGATCGCTTGGATGGCGGCGCGGGCGACGACCTGCTAGTGGGCGGTGTGGGCAACGACACCTATGCGGTGGACTCCAGCAGCGATGTGCTCGTCGAGCTGGCGGGCGAGGGCACCGATCTGGTTGAGGCCAGCGCCACCTATAGCCTGGGCGACAACTTTGAGAACCTGACCCTGGTCGGCGAGCAGGCCATCGACGCTTACGGCAATGCGCTGAACAACGTGATTACCGGTAACAGTGCGGCGAACAGTCTGTTTGGCGGCGACGGCAACGACAGCCTGCGCGGCGGCGCCGGCAATGACCGCCTCAATGGCGGGGTGGGCAAGGACACCCTGGTCGGCGGCAGCGGCGATGACAGCTATGTGCTCGACAGCAGCACCGATGTAGTCATCGAGGCGCTGGATGGCGGCATCGACACCGTGGAAACCAGCATCAGCCTGCTGCTGGCGGCCAACGTCGAGAACCTGCTGCTCACTGGCAGCGAGGCGATCAATGGCACCGGCAACAGCCTGGCCAACCAGCTCACCGGCAACAGCGCGGCCAACGTCCTCAACGGCGGTGCCGGCAACGACACTCTGCTCGGTGGCGCCGGTAACGACACCTATCTGGTGGATAGCGCCGGCGATTTGGTGATCGAGAATGCCGGCGAGGGCACCGACACCGTGCAGGCCAGCGTCAGCTACAGCCTCGGCGCCAACGTCGAGAACCTCACCCTTACCGGTGGCAGCCTGATCGATGGCGCCGGCAACAGCCTGGATAACCTGATTGTCGGCAACTGGGTCGCCAACGTGCTCAACGGCGGCGCGGGCAACGACACCCTCAGCGCAGGCGAGGGTAACGACCGTCTGGATGGCGGCGGCGGCGCCGACTCGATGATCGGTGGCTACGGCAACGACACCTATGTGGTCGATTCGCTGGACGATGTGGTGGTGGAAAATGTCGGTGAGGGTAGCAATGACCTGATCGAGTCGAGCATAAGCCTGACCCTCGGCGCCAACGTCGAACACCTCACCCTGACCGGCAACGCCGCCATCAATGGCACCGGCAACGCTTCAGTGAATATCCTCACCGGCAACGACGCGGCCAACGTGCTCGCCGCCGGTGCCGGCAACGACACCCTGCGCGGTGGCGCCGGCAACGACTGGCTCGACGGTGGCAGCGGCTACGACCTGCTGGAAGGCGGCGCGGGCGACGACTACCTGTTCGGCGACTCGGGCAACGACCGCCTGGACGGCGGCAGCGGCGCCGACACCCTGGAAGGCGGCACGGGCGATGACACCTATGTGGTCGAGTCGAGCGGCGATCTGGTGACTGAACTCGGCAACGCCGGTGTCGACACGGTGGAGGCCAGCATCAGCTTTGGCCTGGGCGCCAACGTCGAGCACCTGACCCTGACCGGCAGCGCCGCCATCAACGCCACCGGCAACAGCCTCAACAACCGCCTCACCGGCAACAGCGCCAACAACACGCTGGACGGTGGCGCCGGCAACGACACCCTGGTCGGCGGCGCTGGCAATGACACCTTAAGTGGCGGTACCGGCAACAACACCTACCTGTATCGAAAGGGCGATGGCAGCGACACCATTCGCAGCTTTGCCGATGGCACGGTGGGCAAGAAAAACGTCTTGCAGCTTGAAGCGATCAGCCCGGACGAAGTGAGCCTGGCGCGTCGCGATGCGACCCTGGTGCTGAGTTTCGCCGGCTCCAGCGACACCATCATCCTCGAAGACGTCTTCTACTCGACCACTGACGGCAGCCGCTCCGTGCCCGTGCAGAGCATCCAGTTTGGTGACGGCACGGTCTGGACCCTGACTGCTGGCGGCAGCCTGAGCAACACCCTCAACGGCCAGGCCGGCCGCGACATCATCGTGGTGAGCGACACCTCGGATAACAACGTACTGAGTGGCGGACTTGGCAACGACGCGCTGTTTGGCGGGTTCTACAACGACACCTACCTGTTCAACCTGGGCGATGGCCAAGACAGCATCAGTGAAGTGGCTATCGGCGACGAAGCTATGGATACGCTGAGCTTTGGTGCGGGGATTGAGGCTAACGATATTCAGATACGCAAGGTCGGCGCTGATCTTGTGTTGGTGCACAGCAATGGCAGCGATCAGGTGGCCATCAAAAACTGGTTCGAGAGCATTGGGCCGGATGCGAATGCAGTGGCGTCCTCACGCATCGAGTGGGTGCGGTTTGACGATGGCACCATCTGGGATGTGAACACTCTGCAAGGCCAGATCGGGGTGCAAGGTACCGAGCGGGCCGATACGTTGTTTGGCTGGGCAGGGGATGACTTTATCCATGCCGGTGGCGGCGATGATCTGATGGACGGCGGCAGCGGGATGAACCATTTGTTTGGCGATGCGGGCGATGACACCTTGATTGTCGCCGACACCTCGCACGACAACTTCCTGGTCGGTGGTCGTGGCAACGACACCCTCATCGGAGGCGCCAACAGCGACACCTATGCGTTCAGTTTGGGCGATGGGCAGGACACCATTTTCGAGATCGCCAGCGATAGCGGCGCGATGGACACCTTGTCGTTCGGTGGCATTTCACCCTATGACATCCAGATACAGCGCGTTGGCGCGGACTTGGTGCTGGCCCACAGCAATGGCAGCGATCAGGTGACTATCAAGAATTGGTTTGATAGCGCGGGGCTGAATGCTGACGTAGTGGGGGTTTCGCGTATTGAGTGGGTGCGGTTTGACGATGGCACCGTTTGGGATGTGAACACCCTGCAAAGCAATTTCGGCATGCAGGGAACCGATCGCGCCGATGTGTTGCTTGGCTGGATGGGTGATGACTTTATCCATGCCGGTGGCGGTGACGATCTGCTGGACGGCGGCAGCGGGATGAACCATTTGTTTGGCGATGCGGGCGATGACACCTTGATTGTCGCCGGCAACGCGCACGACAACCTGCTGGTGGGTGGTCGCGGCAATGACACCCTTACTGGCAGCGCCAACGGCGACACCTATGTGTTCAGCCTGGGCGATGGTCAGGACACCCTTTTCGAGATCGCCAGCGATAGCGTTGCGATGGACACCTTGTCGTTCGGTGGCATTTCACCCTATGACATCCAGGTGCAGCGCGTTGGCGCGGACTTGGTGCTGGCCCACAGCAATGGCAGCGATCAGGTGACTATCAAGAATTGGTTTGATAGCGCCGGGCTGAATGCTGACGTAGTGGAGGTTTCGCGTATTGAGTGGGTGCGGTTTGACGATGGCACCGTTTGGGATGTGAACACCCTGCAAAACAATTTCGGGGTGCAGGGTACCGAGCAGGCCGATGTGTTGCTTGGCTGGATGGGCGATGACTTTATCCATGCCGGTGGTGGTGACGATTTGCTGGACGGCGGCAGCGGGATGAACCATCTGTTTGGCGATGCGGGCGATGACACCTTGATGGTCGCCGGCAACGCGCACGACAACCTGCTGGTAGGTGGTCGCGGCAACGACACCATTACGGGCAGCGCCAACGGCGACACTTATGTGTTCAGCCTGGGCGATGGTCAGGACGTGATCGTCGAGTCTGCCAATCTGGGCGGCGCGGACGAGTTGGGCTTTGGCTTCGATATCTCGCCTTACGATATTCGGGTGCGTAGAGAGGGCACCGATCTGGTATTTGCCCACGTCAACGGCCTAGATCGGGTCACGATCAAGAATTGCTTCACCGACACCAGTTCGTCGGCGCAGGTGGTCGCGTCCTCTCTTATTGAAAGGATCGTCTTCGCTAACGGCACCATTTGGGGCGTTGAAGAGCTGCTGGGGCGGATGGGGATCGAGGGCACAGACCAAGCCGATACCATGATCGGCTGGGCAGGCAACGATTTGATCGAGGCCGGCGGCGGCGACGATTTTATCGATGCTGGTGGTGGCAGCAATTTTATCTTCGGCGGCGCCGGTAACGACACCGTGCTGGTCGACACCAACGCGGCGGACAACACGCTGGATGGTGGTCTGGGCAATGACACCCTGTATGGCAGCGCCAACAGCGATACCTACATGTTCTTTGCCGCGGGAGGACAGGACACCATTGTCGAGACCGCCAGCACCCCCAATGCGGTCGATGTGTTGTATCTCGACGTCAACAGCGAAGACCTGTGGTTCACCCGCAACGGTGAAGACCTGGATATCGCAGTGATCGGCACCCAGGACAAGGTGACCATCAAGGACTGGTATGCCTCGGAGTTCGCGCGTATCGAGCAGATCCAGACCTACGATGGCAAAACCCTGCTCGACAGCCAGGTGCAAAACCTGGTGGACGCCATGGCCTCGTTCGCGCCGCCCGCGGCGGGGGAGTTCAGCCAGTCGGAGAACTACCTGGCGCAGTTGTCGACGGCAATTGCGGTGAATGGGCAGTAACGGCCCAGGCTAGTCAGGCTGCTTACTGGGCCGGGGCTGCTGTGTTTGCAGGCCCGGCCAATCGCGGCTGAAGCCCCTCCCACAGGAGATCACCGGTCCCTGTAGGAGCGGCTTCAGCCGCGATGTTTTTGATCGTCAGCACAGGCCGGCGTCCCGGCTATCTATCCGCAGCCGAAGCCTGTCCCACAGGAGATCACCGGTCCCTGTGGGAGGGGCTTCAGCCGCGATGTTTTTGATCTTCTGCGCAGCACCGGGGTGTAGCCGAGTTATCCGCGTGCGACGTTTTCGTACAGCCCCCGCCTCAGGGGGTTACGCCCGTTCGGGTGAGCCTCTACCCTGAGGGCTGCACGGGCCAGGCCCGGTTACTCTTCAGGCGCTAACAGCATGTATAAAGACCTCAAGTTTCCCGTTCTCATCGTGCACCGCGACATCAAGGCCGACACCGTGGCCGGTGACCGGGTGCGGGAGATTGCCCGTGAGCTGGAGCTGGAAGGCTTCACCATTATTTCGACCGCGAGCTCAACCGAGGGCCGCATTGTCGCGTCGACCCACCACGGCCTGGCCTGCATTCTGGTGGCCGCCGAGGGGGCAGGGGAGAACCAGCGTCTGCTGCACGATGTGATCGAGCTGATCCGTGCCGCGCGGGTGCGGGCGCCGCAGTTGCCGATCTTTGCCCTCGGCGAGCAAGTGACCATCGAGAACGCGCCGGCCGAGGCCATGGCTGATCTCAATCAGTTGCGTGGTCTGCTTTATCTGTTCGAGGACACCGTGCCGTTCCTGGCCCGTCAGGTGGCGCGCGCCGCGCGGATTTATCTGGATGGCTTGCTGCCGCCGTTCTTCAAGGCGCTGGTGCAGCACACCGCTGAATCCAACTATTCCTGGCACACGCCGGGGCATGGCGGTGGAGTGGCCTATCGCAAGAGCCCGGTGGGCCAGGCGTTTCACCAGTTTTTTGGCGAGAACACGCTGCGTTCCGACCTCTCGGTGTCAGTGCCGGAGCTGGGCTCTTTGCTCGATCACACCGGCCCGCTGGCGGAAGCCGAGGCCCGGGCGGCGCGCAATTTTGGCGCTGACCATACCTATTTCGTGATCAATGGCACCTCGACCGCCAACAAGATCGTCTGGCACTCGATGGTTGGCCGTGACGACCTGGTGCTGGTGGACCGCAACTGCCACAAGTCGATTCTGCATTCGATCATCATGACCGGCGCTATCCCGCTGTACCTCAGCCCGGAGCGCAACGAGCTGGGCATCATCGGGCCGATTCCGCTGAGCGAGTTCACCCGTGAGTCGATCCAGGCCAAGATCGACGCCAGCCCGCTGGCTCGCGGTCGTGAGCCGAAGGTCAAGCTGGTGGTGGTAACCAACTCCACCTATGACGGCCTGTGCTACAACGCCGAGCTGATCAAAAAGACCATCGGCGACAGCGTCGAAGTGGTGCATTTCGATGAGGCCTGGTACGCCTACGCCGCCTTCCATGAGTTCTACGCCGGCCGTTACGGCATGGGCACCTCGCGCACCGACGACGGCCCGCTGGTGTTCACCACCCATTCCACCCACAAGTTGCTGGCGGCGTTCAGCCAGGCCTCGATGATTCATGTGCAGGACGGCGGCGCGCGCCAGCTGGACCGTGACCGCTTCAACGAAGCGTTCATGATGCATATCTCCACCTCGCCGCAGTACGGCATCATCGCCTCCCTCGATGTGGCCTCGGCGATGATGGAAGGCCCGGCCGGGCGTTCGCTGATTCAGGAAACCTTTGATGAGGCGCTGAGCTTCCGTCGCGCCCTGGCCAATCTGCGCCAGAACCTGAGTGCCGAAGACTGGTGGTTCAGCATCTGGCAGCCGCCGTTGGCTGAAGGTGCCGATCACGTCAGCACCGCCGATTGGGTGCTGCAGCCGCAGGCCGATTGGCATGGCTTTGGCGATGTGGCCGACGACTATGTATTGCTCGACCCGATCAAGGTCACCCTGGTCACCCCGGGCCTGACCGCGGGCGGCGCGTTGAGCGAGCGCGGTATTCCGGCGGCGGTGGTCAGCAAGTTCCTCTGGGAACGGGGCCTGGTGGTGGAAAAAACCGGCCTGTATTCCTTCTTGGTGCTGTTCTCCATGGGCATCACCAAGGGCAAGTGGAGCACGCTGCTCACCGAGCTGCTGGAGTTCAAGCGTAGTTACGATGCCAACGTGTTGCTGAGCAATTGCCTGCCCTCGATCGTGCGCGAAGACGCCCGTTACCAGAACATGGGCCTGCGCGATCTGTGCGACGCGCTGCACAGCTGCTACCGCGACAACGCCACGCCGAAGGCGCTGAAGCGCATGTACACAGTGCTGCCGGAAGTGGCGATCAAACCGGCCGATGCCTACAACCACCTGGTGCGTGGCGAAGTGGAGGCGGTGCCGATCGACCAACTGATCGGGCGCATCGCGGCGGTGATGTTGGTGCCGTACCCGCCAGGCATCCCGCTGATCATGCCGGGCGAGCGCTTCACCGAAGCCACCCGCTCGATCATCGACTACCTGGCCTTCGCGCGGACCTTCGACCGCAGCTTCCCCGGTTTCGATACCGATGTGCACGGCCTGCAGCACGAAGACAGCCCGCAAGGGCGCTGCTATACAGTTGACTGCATCAAGGAGTAATTCAGCCTCGGGGGATACATGAGCGAAGCGCAGCAGAACGCAGCACTCAATGACACAGGGAGTATGGGGTTCTGGACCTGCTCGGCGCTGGTGGTAGGCAACATGGTTGGCTCGGGGGTGTTTCTGTTGCCCTCGGCCCTGGCCGCGTATGGCGGCCTGAGTCTGTACGGCTGGCTGATTTCGAGCATCGGCGCGGTGGTTCTGGCATTGACCTTCGCTCGCCTGTCGCGCCTCAACCCCTCGGCCGGTGGCCCTTACGCCTACACCCGTGACGGTTTCGGCGCCTTTGCCGGTTACCTGTGCGCCTGGACCTATTGGAAGGCGGCGTGGATCGGCAATGCGGCGATCTCGGTGACCTTGGTGGGTTACCTGCAAGTGTTCATTCCCGCCCTGCGTGACCCGGCGTTGGCGATTGGCACTGCCATCGCCGCCATCTGGCTGTGCACTCTGATCAACCTGCGCGGCATTGGCGCCTTCGGTGTGGTGCAGAACATTCTGACTGCGCTGAAGCTGATCCCGTTGTTGCTGATCGGCATCCTCGGCTGGTTTTCCTTTCACCCTGAATACCTGAGCATTCCGCCGGTGGAGTCGCTGCCCGGTGGCGGCGGTTATGCCACGGCGATTGCCACCACAGCGGCACTGACCCTGTGGTCGTTCATTGGTCTGGAGTCGGCGACGGTGCCGGCCGAGCACGTCAAAGACCCGAAACGCACCATTCCCCGCGCCACTATCTTCGGCACGCTGGTGGCGGCGGCGGTGTACATCCTTTCCATCACTGCCGTGCAGGGGGTGTTGCCGCCGGATGTGCTGATGCGTTCCACCGCACCGTTTGCCGACGCCGCGCAGGTGCTGCTAGGGCCCTGGGGTTATTACTTTGTTGCCGGTGGTGCGGTGGTCGCCTGCCTCGGTGCGCTGAACGGCTGGGTGTTGCTGCAAGGGCAGATTCCCATGGCCACGGCGCGCGATGGCTTGCTGCCGGAGTCACTGGCCAAGGTCAACAAACACAACGTGCCGGCCAACGGCCTGCTGGTGTCCGGGGTGCTGGTGACCTTGCTGGTGCTGATCGATGGCCAGGGCGACTTGGTCGAAGTGTTCAACGTGATCATCCTGCTCGGCACCATGACTGGCGTGGTG
Source organism: Pseudomonas sp. GV071 (assembly GCF_003050835.1). GTDB lineage: Bacteria > Pseudomonadota > Gammaproteobacteria > Pseudomonadales > Pseudomonadaceae > Aquipseudomonas. The sequence goes on from NZ_QAOJ01000001.1 coordinate 166,023, forward strand.
CCCTACGCCTTCTGCACGGCAGCGCTGTTGCAATTCCTGGCGGTGAAACCGGAGGCGTTCAAACCGCGCGAGCGGGGGTTGATGGTGGTGATTGGCAGCGTCGGCTTCATCTACTCGATGTGGGCGCTGTATGGCACCGGGCAACAGGCGATCTTTTGGGGGTTCCTGGTGCTGATGGCAGGGATTCCGCTGTACACCTGGCGGCAGTGGCGCAACCGCGTGCATGGCGTCGCCACCCTTTAAGTGCATCGCGGCTGAAGCCGTTCCTACAGAACTGCACAATTCGTAGGAGCGGCTTCAGCCGCGATTGATCTAAAGCCTTACAACCAATGCGCCACCGCCCACCAACCGAGCAGGCTCATGACGATGGTGTACGGCAACGCCATCCACGCCATACGCCCGTACGACAAGCGCACCAGCGGCGCCAAGGATGAGGTCAGCAAAAACAGAAACGCTGCCTGGCCATTGGGGGTCGCCACGCTCGGCAGGTTGGTGCCGGTGTTGATCGCCACCGCCAGGGTTTCGAAATGCTCGCGGCTCATGTTGCCGGCGGCGAATTCGCGTTTCACTTCGGTGATGTAGATGGTGGCGACGAACACGTTGTCGCTGATCGCCGAGAGCAGGCCGTTGGCGATAAACAGCATGGTCGGTTGCTGGTCGGTGGGCAGTGCCAGCACCGCCTGGATGATCGGGGTGAACAGCTGCTGTTCATGGATCACTGCCACCACGGCAAAAAACACCACCAGTAGGGCCGTGAAGGGCAGTGCGTCTTTGAAGGCGTTGCCGATCCGGTGTTCGTCGGTGATGCCGCTGAAGGCGGTGATCAGCACGATCACCAGCAAGCCGATCAAGCCCACTTCAGCGACGTGGAAGGCCAGGCAGCCAATCAGAATTACTGCGGCCAGGCCCTGCACGATCAGCCCGGCAGTGTCGCCCACGGTGCGCGTCTGTGCTTCGCGGGCGGCGTGTTCAGCCAGCACGCTGCGCACCGAGGCTGGCAGCTCGGTGCCGTAACCGAACCAGCGCAGCTTCTCCAGCAGCACGCAGGTGACCAGGCCGGCGAACAGCACCGGCATCGATACCGGCGCGACGTGTTTGAAGAAGGTGACAAAGTCCCAGCCCACTTCATGGCCAATCAGCAGGTTCTGCGGTTCGCCCACCAGGGTGCATACGCCGCCCAGCGCCGTGCCGACCGCGCCGTGCATCAGTAGGCTGCGCAGAAAGGCGCGGAACTGGTCGAGTTCCTGGCGCTGCTGCTCGGCGATATCGCCGTCATCGCTGGCGTCGTCGTGGTTGCTCTGCTTGGAGGCGAAGCGGTGGAACACCTGGTAGAAGCCCAGGCACACGGTGATCACCACCGCGATTACGGTGAGGGCGTCGAGGAAAGCTGAAAGAAAGGCGGCCAGCAAGCAGAAGGTCAGGCCCAGCAGTGCTTTGGATTTCACTCCCAGCAGCAGCTTGGAGAACACCAACAGCAGCAGGTCCTTCATGAAGTAGATGCCGGCGACCATAAACATCAGCAGCAAAATCACCGGGAAGTTGTGCGCTAACTCTTCGTACAGCGCCTGCGGAGTGGCCATGTTCAGCAGCAGCGCCTCCAGCACCAACAGGCCGCCGGGCTGCAGCGGGTAGCACTTGAGGGCCATGCCCAGGGTGAAAATGAACTCGGCCACCAGCATCCAGCCGGCTACCACCGGGCCAACCGTCCACAGGGCCAGAGGGTTTAGCACCAGGAAGGCGATGATGCAGAGCTTGTACCAGCGCGGTGAGTGGCCCAAAAAGTTTCTGCCAAAGGCATGGGCAAGTGAGGTTGTCATGACGCGGTAGACCTTATTCGAATGGAGTTTTGGGCGCCGGCAAGATGCCAGACAGATCAAGTGCTTATCGGCTTTACTCAAGCAGGGTGTGAAGACCGGCAGCGTGGTCTGCGTCACACCGCCGGCATCGACTTTTGTCGCGTGCTTGTTATAGTTGGCCGGTTTTATTCATAACAACATTCTATGCACGCGCGTGCAGCAGAAGTGAGGAAGGCCAAGATGTCCGCCTACAAAGCGTTCCGTGTAGAACTGGCCGACAAGATCGCCCATGTGGTGATCAACCGTCCAGAAAAAGTCAACGCCATGAGCGCAGACTTCTGGACCGAAATCGTGGAAATCTTCAACTGGATCGACAGCAACGACGAAGTGCGGGTGGTGGTCATTTCTGGCGCCGGCAAGCATTTCTCCTCGGGCATCGACCTGATGATGCTGGCCCAGGTTGGCAACCAGCTGGGCAAAGACCCCGGCCGCAACGCCGACGTGCTGCGCCGCAAGATTCTCGAACTTCAAGCTTCGTTCAATGCCGTGGACGCCTGCCGCAAGCCGGTACTGGCGGCCATTCAGGGCTACTGCCTGGGCGGCGCCATCGACCTGATCAGCGCCTGCGACATGCGTTACTCGACCCTCGATGCGCAGTTCTCGATCAAAGAAATCGACATGGGCATGGCAGCTGACGTCGGCACCCTGCAGCGTCTGCCACGTATCATCGGCGACGGCATGATGCGCGAGCTGGCCTATACCGGGCGCACCATTGGCGGCGAAGAAGCGCGCAGCATCGGCCTGGTCAACCGCACCTTCGTTGACGAGGCGGCGTTGCTCGATGGCGTGTTCGGCATTGCCCGCGAGATCGCCAGCAAGTCGCCGATTGCCATTCGTGGAACCAAGAAAATGATTGGCTACATGCGTGATCACCGCGTTGACGATGGCCTGGAATACGTTGCCGTGTGGAACGCCAACATGTTGCAGTCGCCCGATTTGCGCATTGCGATGACGGCCCACATGAGCAAGCAAAAGCCGGAATTCGCAGACTGATGCGCGCGAATTTCTCACTGGCGCGGGAGGCGCAGTAGGCCATGGTTTCTGGAGCCACATCCCTGAGTCTGGTGCGCGACGAGCTGTTCGCCACCATGGAAGAGGCGGAACTGAGCCTTGAGCAGTTTATTGCCGAACGCAACAACGGCAGCCTGCTGCAACAAGCGGTGGAGTACCTGCAGCAAATTCGCGGCACGCTCAACCTGATCGAACTGGCTGGCGCCGAATTGCTGGCCCAGGAAGTTCTCGAACAGGCCACCGATATTCCCGAAGGCGCCGGTGAAGAGCGCGACGTGCAGCTGTCGGCGTTGAACAACGCCCTGCACGTGCTGCGCCGCTACCTGGAAAACGTCGAGATGCACCGCCAGGAATTGCCTGAGCTGCTGCTGCCGGCAATCAACGACCTGCGCGCCGCGGGCGGCCAGCCGCCGCTGCCGGAGAGCTTCTTCTTCAGCGCACGCCTGGACCAGAATCGTCCGGAAACTGGCGCAGCGGTCGACGTTGCTGCGCATGCGGCGGATCTGCGCCGTCTGCGGCAGATGTACCAGGTGGGCTTGCTCGGTTTTATCCGCGAAGACGGTCCGCAAGCGGGATTGAAGCTGATGGGGCGCGCGCTCACGCGTCTGGACAACCTGTTCGCTGGCCAAGGCCGTGGTCGCCTGTGCTGGATCGGTGCGGCGGCGCTGGAAGCCCAGGTTGACGGCCAACTGCTGCCACGCAAATCGCGCAAGCAGCTGTTCGCCCGCATCGACCGCGAGCTCAAGCAACTGCTCGGCAATGCCAGCTACGAAGCGCCGCGCAATCTGCTCAAAGAACTGCTCTATCTGGTGGCCCTGGCGGACAGCCATGGCCCGCAAGCCACTCAGGTGCGCGAGATTTTCGCCCTGACCGCCTTGCCGTTTACCGATCAACTGCTCGAAGAAGAGTCGCAGCGCCTGGCCGGCCCCGGCCGTGCGGTGATGCGTTCGTTGTCGTCGGCCATTCGTGAAGAACTGGCCAGCGTCAAAGACCTGCTCGACCTGATCGAGCGCGGTACTGTCGACAGCGAGCGCTTGGCAACCCTGCACGGTCTGCTCGGCAAGCTGGCAAAAACCCTCGGCATGGTCGGCCTCAGTTCGGCGGGTGCGACCCTGAGCAATCAGCTGCAAGTGGTGGCCGGCTGGAACGATGCCGAGCCTATCGAAGTGCCGGCGCTGCACAAGCTTGCCGACGCCGTGCTGTATGTCGAAAGCATGGTTGCCAGCCTGGAAAGCGGTGAGCGCCGTGATGCGCGGCCGCAGGAAGTGCAGCCAGGTGACGAGGCGACGTCGTTCGCCCAGCACCAATTGAGCGAAGCGCGGATTGTGGTGGTCGATGAGTCGCAGGCGGGCCTGGCCCTGGCCAAACGCGCGATCACTTCGTACCTGGAATCCAATGGCGACAAGCTGCACCTGGCCAACGTGCCGTTCAGCTTGCAGGCTGTGCGTGGCGGTCTGTGGTTCCTCAATCAAGAGCGTGCTGCGCTGCTGGTCGGCGCCTGTGCCGACTACATCCAGACGCAAATGCTCGAAGCGGCGCAGATGCCCTCCGAGCAGATGCTGGAAACCCTCGCCGATGCCCTGACCAGCCTTGAGTACTACCTTGAAGGCGGCGCCGTGTTGCGGCCGGAAACCGTGCCGAGCGTGCTCGACCTGGCCGCCGAAAGCGTGCGTGCCCTGGGCCTGCAGGTGGCTGCCTGATGAGCAAAAGCTGGCTGCCGGGCGTTCTCGATACCACGCAAGCGGGCGGTTGGGCCCTGGCACATTTTCGCCAGGGTTTTCTCGCCGACAGCAACGGCGTGCTGTTCCCCCGCGACTGGCTGAAGCGCCAGGACCTGCCGGCGTTTGAAGAGCATGGCCTGGGCCATTTTGACGGCGACGCCATCTACCTGCTGGATTTCGCCCAGGCGCCAGAGCTGCCGGGCTGCACCTTGCAGGGCCTGCGTCAGTTCATGATGCAGAGCGATGCCGACACCTTCCGCCTGCTCGGCTATGCCGCGCAAATTGCCACCTGGGCTGACAACTATCGCTTCTGCGGCAGCTGTGGCACCCGTACGCAGCGTTCATTGATCGATCGTTCGGCTACCTGCCCGAACTGCGAGGTGGCGCATTACCCACGGCTGTCGCCGAGCATGATCGTGCTGGTGACCCGTGGTGATGAGATTCTGCTGGCCCGTTCGCCGCGCTATGTGCCGGGTATGTACAGCACCCTGGCGGGCTTCGTCGAAGCCGGCGAGTCGGTGGAAAACTGCGTGGCGCGTGAAGTGCGCGAAGAAGTGGGTGTGGAGATCAAGAATATTCAGTACCTGGGAAGCCAGGGCTGGCCGTTCCCGCACTCGCTGATGCTCGGTTTCCATGCCGAGTACGCCAGTGGCGAGATCGTCATGCAGGAAGAGGAAATCGAAGACGCGCAGTGGTTCAAGCTGGATAACTTGCCGCCGCTACCGTTCCACCGCTCGATTGCCCGCTACCTGATTGAGGTCTACCTGGCGCGCCGTTCAGGCCAGCCCGAACCAGTGCTGCCAGGCTAGGCGCACGGTCAACGCCAAGACCACAAGAATGAACACCGGGCGGATGAATTTCGAGCCGCCCGAAATCGCCGTCCGCGCCCCCAGAAATGCCCCGGCCATCAGTGCCACGCCCATGCTCAGGCCGAGCACCCAGGCCACTTGCCCGCCAATGATAAACACCACCAGCGCAGTGATATTGCTGACGAAGTTCATCGTCCGCGCCACGCCGCTGGCGCGCAGCAAATCGAGCGGGTAGAGCAGCAACGAGCTGACCGTCCAGAACGCGCCGGTGCCAGGCCCGGCAACCCCATCGTAGAAGCCCAAGGTGAAGCCTTGCGGCCATTGCCGACGGCGCGGAATCGGCGCGTCGCTGCTCACCGGTGCGGTGGGGGTGCGGCTGAACAGCAGGTACACGCCACAGGCAAACACCACCACCGGCAGCATCTGCATCAGCCATTCGGCCGGCAGCCAGTGGGCGATGGCGGCGCCAATGGCCGAGCCGACGGCGGTGGCGATCAGGGCGTTGCGCCAGGCCGTGGGGTCGAACAGCTTGCGCCGGTAGAAGGTCAGGCTGGCGGTGGCCGAGCCGAAGGTCGCGCAGAGTTTGCTGGTGCCCAGGGCCAGGTGCGGCGGGATGCCGGCGGTGAGCAGGGCAGGCATGGTCAGCAGACCGCCGCCGCCAGCGATGGCGTCGATAAAGCCAGCGATAAAGGCGACGCCGGCAAGAATGGCGAGGGTGGTCGGATCTACAAGCAGTTCGAAAGGCATAAAAAAGGTCGACTGGTGTCAGATTGCGCCGAATGCCGGCTGGCCGTGGACGGGGCGGCTGCGCATAATGCCGGCTATTTGCCGCAGAAGGAATTGGCTTTATGCAGTATGACGGTCTGGCGTGGGGCATCGCCCTGCTGGCACTACTGGCCGTATTGGTCGCCGCACGGATTCTGCTTGATCGCAGTTGGTTTCTCGGCTGGCTGCGCGGCACGGTGGGCTTGGCGTTCGTGGCCCTGGCCGCGCTGATCGGCGTAGTCGCCTACGACCTGGTGAGTTACGACGCGCTGCCGCAGGACAAACCGATGGTCACCCTGAGCTTTCAGGCTGACGGTCCGCAACGCTACCGCGTGACCCTGCTGGAAGGTGCGGACGAGCGCACCGTCAACCTCGAAGGCGACCTCTGGCAACTGGATGCGCGCCTGTTCGAATGGAAGGGCCTGGCGGCGCTGATCGGTCTGCAACCGGGCTACCGCCTGGAAAAACTGTCTGGACGTTTCCTCGCCATCGAGCAGCAAGAACTGGCGCAACACGCCAACGCGCCGCTGGCCCACAGCCCCTACGGTATCGACCTGTGGCGCTGGCTGCGGCTGGGGCAGCACGACCTGTTCCTGTTCAAGCCGCAGGCGCTGCGGGTGACCTACCTGCCGATGGCCGATGGCGCGGTGTACGCCGTCAGCCTGTCGCCCACCGGGTTGATGGCCAAGCCACTGAACCAGGCGGCGGATCAGGCGCTTAAAGACTGGAAGTAAACGCTGAGCTGCTTTTTGTGGGAGGGGCTTCAGCCGCGAGCTCTTGATCTTAAAAGCTCGCGGCTGAAGCCCCTCCCACAAAAGCAAAAGCGCATCAGCGACGGCCGAAGATAATCAGCATCACCCCGGCCAAAGTCACCAGGCAGGCCACCAACGCCGCCATCCCCAGGCTTTCGCCCAGCAGGAGATAGCCGAGCAACAGGGCGATCACCGGGTTCACAAAGGCGAAGGTCGAGACCAGGCTTGGTCGCACTTCGCGCAGCAGCCAGAAGTAGGCGGGGTACACGCCTAGGCTCACCGGCAATACCAGGTAGGCCAGCCACCACCAGCCGTGCAGCGACAGCTGGCTCAGGTGCAGCTCACTCCACTCGCCGCGCCAGGCGGCGAATAGCGCCAGCATCAAGGCGCCAATCAGCATTTGCAGGCTCATGCCTAGCCAGGTCGAGCGGAACGATGGGCGGCTGCGCAGCAGCCAGGCGCCGACGGCCCACATCAGCGTGGCGGCGACCACCAGGCTGCCGGCAAACCACTGCTGAGCGTTGGCGGCGTGGCCCAAGCCGTTGCTCATCAACAGTACGATGCCGATGGAGGCCAGCGTCAGGCCGCACAACACCCACAGCGGCGGGCGATCACCCAGCAGCCATTCCAGCGCCACGCTCCAGATCGGCAGCGTGGTGTAGAGCATCGCCAGCAAGCCGGTGGGCAGGTATTGGTTGGCGTAGAGCAGGGCGCCCTGGCCGACGGTGATCAGCATCAGGCCGCCGATAAAGGCGCCGCCCCAGTCGCTGCGTTGAATGCGCGCCTGGCCGCTGACAAATACCCAGAGCAACGCCAGGCTACCGGCGAGGAAGAAGCGCAGGGTGACGATGACAAACGGCGGCAGTTCCAGCAGCAGAAAGTGGTTGGCCAGGTACGTGGTGCCCCAGCCGATATACACCGCAGCAAAGGACAGCAGCAGCACCAGCGAGCGGGCGCGAGGAGAAAGCGTGGAAGACATGGCAAGCCTGAAATGACGCGCGCCGGCAGGGCGCCGGCGCGTCGATGCAAAGTGGAGTTAGTGAGCCGCGCCGCCCGTGGCGCCAGCAGGCAGGGCTTTGGTCAGCAGCACGGCGATCATGCTGATGGCCAGGGCCAGGCCGACAAAATGGAAGGCGTCATTGTAGGCCATGATCATCGCCTGCTGATGGGTGATCTCGCTGAGTTTGGCCAGTGCCGCGGTTTCATTGCCCAGGGTCTGCGTCAGGCTGTTCAGGCGCTCGGCCACTTGCGGGTTGCTCGGCACAATGGCTTCGCGCAGGTAGTCGAAGTAGATCTTGGTGCGTGCGTCCAGCAGGGTGGCGAGCAGGGCAATGCCGATGGCACCGCCGAGGTTGCGCAGGATGTTGAACAGGCTGGAGGCGGAGCCGGCATCTTGTGCGCTGATGTACACGGTGGCGATCAGCGAAATGGTCACCATGATCAGCGGCTGGCCGAAGGCGCGCAGCAGTTGGATATGGTTGAACTGCGGGCCGGCGAAATCCAGGTTGAGCACCCCGGACAGGAAGCTGCCCAGGCCGAACAGGCCAAAGCCCGCCGCGCACAGCCATTTCGGCGAGATGAACTTCATCAGCTTGGGCACGAAGGGAATCAGGAACAGCTGCGGCACGCCCATCCACATGATCACTTCGCCGATCTGCATCGAGTTGTAGCCCTGGATCTGCGCCAGGTACAGCGGCAGCAAATAGATCGAGCCATACAGGCCCACACCCATGCCCAGGCTGGAAATGCTCGACAGGCCGAAGTTGCGGTTGCCGAGAATGCGCAGGTTGATCAGCGGGTTGGGCTTGGACATCTGCACGATCACAAAGCTGATCAGACTGATCAGCGCGATGCTGCCGAGGGTGACGATAAACGCCGACTCCAGCCAGTCCTTGCGGTGGCCTTCTTCAAGAAATACCTGCAGGCAGCCCAGGCCGATGCCGAGGGTGAGGATGCCGGCGTAGTCGGTGCTTTTCAGCAGCTCCCAATGCGGCGCCTTTTTCTCCAGGCCATAGAGCAAGCCGGCGATCATCAACAGGCCGGGCGGCACGTTGATATAGAAGATGTATTCCCAGCCCCAGTTCTCGGTCAGCCAGCCACCCAGGGTGGGGCCGATGGAGGGGGCGAAGGTGGCGGTCATGGCGAACATGGCCATGCCGATGGCGCGCTTGCTTTCCGGCAGCTTGATCAGCACCAGGGTGAAGGCCAGCGGAATCAGCGCGCCGCCGGTAAAGCCCTGCATGGCGCGAAAGACGATCATGCTCTCCAGGTTCCAGGCCATAGAACAGAGCAGGGACGAGATCAGAAAGCCGATCGAGACATACACCGACAGCCGCCGCGCCGAGAGCAGCTGCACCAGCCAGGCGGTGAGCGGGATCATGATGATTTCCGCCACCAGGTAGGAGGTGGAGATCCACGAGCCTTCCTCCAGGGTGGCCGACAGCGCGCCCTGGATGTCTTTCAGCGAGGAGTTGGTGATCTGGATATCCAGGACGGCCATGAACGCACCGAGCATGGCGCTCATTACCGCAATCCAGTCCCGCCGCGTGGGTTCGCCTTCGGGGCGAACCAGGGCATCAGCTACCACTGTTGTCCGCCTTGATGGTGACTTTCACGGTGACCGACATGCCTGGGCGAATTTTGCCCTTGAGCGGGTTGTCGGCGGCGAAGGTCAGTTTCACCGGGATGCGCTGCACCACCTTGGTGAAGTTGCCGGTGGCGTTGTCCGGGGGCAGCAAGCTGAACTGCGCGCCCGAGGCGGCGAACAGGCTCTGCACGGTGCCTTCGATGGATTTACCGGGATAGGCGTCGAATTCCAGCTCGGCTTTTTGCCCAGGCTGCATTTCACCGATCTGGGTTTCCTTGAAGTTGGCCTGTACCCAGATGTCTTCGTCCGGCACCAGCGACATCAGGTAAGCGCCGGCGGAGACGTACTGACCGTTGCGCGCGGCGCGCTGGCCGATCATGCCGCTGATGGGCGCATGAATTTCGCTGCGGCTGAGGTTGAGCTTGGCTTGTTCGAGGTCGGTACGGGCGTTTTTGATCTGTGCCTGCAGACGTTTGATATCGGCGTTCAGCGAGTTCACCTGTTGGCGCTGAGCTTCCAGGTCGGCCTGGGCCTTGCTTACTTGCGAGCGGGCTACACGGTTGTCGGCGGCCAGGGTGGTGACGCGTTCCTCTGAGACATAACCCGGCTTGCGCAGGGTTTGCGCACGGGAGAGGTCCATCTGCACGCGGCCGAGGGTGGCTTCGGAGGAGGTCACGTCGGCGGCGCTGGCGGCGATCATGCTGCTTTGTTGGGTCAATTTGCTTTGCGATTGCGCCAGTTCGGCTTCGCGGGTGGCGAGGGCGGCTTCGGCACGGTCGACGGCAATGCGGAAGTCTTCGGCATCCAGCACCACCAACAGCTCGCCTTTTTCCACGTGCTGGTTGTCGTGCACCAGCACCTGGTCGATACGCGCACTCAGTTGGCTGGACACGCGGGTGATCTCGCCCTGGACGTAGGCGTTGTCAGTGGTTTCGACAAAACGGCCGACAAAAAACCACTGTGCAAAGAAGCCACCGGCTATTAGGACGATGATGGCGATAAACAGGAAAAGGCGACGTTGCAATTTGGCAGGCATTCTGGTGCTCGAAGGGCGGGCAAAAGTGTAAGCGAATCTAACAGTGTTCCATGCAGCTAAGTAGCCGATACAATTCAGAAACTTTGTTGCTTATGGGGAACAATAATGGGGCTGGATGATGCGTTGATCTTCACCCGCGTCGTGGAATGCCACAGTTTCACCCAGGCGGCGCACGCGTTGGCGATGCAGAAGTCGACCGTGAGCCGGCGCATCGCCTTGCTCGAAGAGCGCCTCGGCGTGCGTTTATTGAACCGCACCACACGCAAATTGCGCCTTACCGAAGTCGGGCAGGCGTACTACGAGCGCTGCCGGCAGATCATGCTCGACTTCGCCGAAGCCGAGCAGGCGGTGATGCAGTTGCAGCAGGAACCGTCCGGTTTGCTGCGCATTACCGCGCCAATCGAGTTTGGTCAGTTGTTCCTCGGCCGCGTGCTGGGCGCCTTTATGTTGCAGTACCCGCAGATCACCGCCGAGGTGGAAATCACCTCGCGGCACGTGGACCCCTTGGAGGAGGGCGTCGACATCGCCATCCTTATAGGCCAGCCGCAGGATTCCACCCTGATCGCTCGCAAGCTGTTTTCCAGCGGCCGGCGTCTGTGTGCCAGCCCGGTGTACCTGGCGGCCCACGGTACGCCGCAGGTGGTGGGCGATCTGGCTAACCACCGGGCGATTTTGCTGCCGCAGGACTCCATCCGTTATTGGCCGCTGCTGGGCGAGAACATTCCCTGCCAGCGCGTACTGTCGTGCAACAACCTGACCTTTGCCCGCGAGGCCGCGTTGTCCGGCGCCGGGATTGCCGCGCTGCCGCTGATGCTCAGTGAAGACCAAGTGGTGCGCGGCGAACTGGTCGAATTGCTCCCGGACGTGCGCCTGCCGATTGGCGAGGTGTATGCCGTGTACCCGTCGCGGCGCTTCCAGGCGATGAAGGTCAAAGCCTTTCTGGATTTTCTGATGCGCAGCCTGCGTCTGGAAGAAGGCGCATTGCTGGAGCCTTCCGTGGTGCGGCTGGTAACATTGCCGCCCACTTTCTGATTTCTCGCTCGCTGGCCGCTGTGCCAGCGGTGAAGTGCCCTTAATCGTTCTGCTGATTCGAGACTGTCCATGACTAAAGTACGCACCCGTATCGCACCATCGCCCACCGGCGACCCCCACGTTGGCACCGCGTATATCGCGCTGTTCAACCTGTGCTTTGCCCGTCAGCACGGTGGTGAGTTCATTCTGCGTATCGAAGACACCGACCAGTTGCGCTCCACCCGTGAGTCGGAGCAGCAGATCTACGACGCCCTGCGCTGGCTCGGCATCGAATGGAGTGAAGGCCCGGACGTCGGTGGCCCGCACGGCCCGTACCGGCAGAGCGAGCGCGGCCCGATCTACCAGAAGTACAACGCCGAGCTGGTGGAAAAAGGCCATGCCTTCCACTGCTTCTGCACCGCCGAGCGCCTGGACAAACTGCGCGCCGAGCAAACCGAAAAGAAAGAAACCCCGCGTTACGACGGCCTGTGCATGAACCTGCCAGCCGCTGAAGTAGCGCAGCGCATTGCCGCTGGCGAGCCGCACGTCACCCGCATGAAGATGCCGACCGAAGGCGTCTGCGTGGTGCCGGACATGCTCCGTGGCAGCGTGGAAATCCCGTGGGACCGCATGGACATGCAGGTCCTGATGAAAACCGACGGGCTGCCCACCTACTTCCTCGCCAACGTGGTCGACGACCACCTGATGGGCATCACCCACGTGCTGCGCGGCGAAGAGTGGCTGCCGTCGGCGCCCAAGCTGATCAAGCTGTACGAGTACTTTGGCTGGGAACAGCCGCAGCTGTGCTACATGCCGCTGCTGCGTAACCCGGACAAGAGCAAGCTGTCCAAGCGCAAGAACCCCACCTCGATCACCTTCTATGAGCGCATGGGCTACCTGCCGCAAGCGATGCTCAACTACCTCGGTCGTATGGGCTGGTCGATGCCGGACGAGCGCGAGAAATTCACCCTGGACGAGATGGTCGAGCACTTCGACATTCAGCGCGTGTCGCTGGGCGGGCCGATCTTCGACCTGGAAAAACTCTCCTGGCTCAACGGCCAGTGGATTCGCGAACTGAGCGTCGAAGACTTCCCCGCCCAGGTGCAGAAGTGGGCGCTCAACCCCGAGTACCTGATGCAGATCGCCCCGCATGTGCAAGGCCGGGTGGAAACCCTGAGCCAGGTCGCGCCGTTGGCCAACTTCTTCTTTGCCGGCGCCTTGCCGCTGGATGCGGCGTTGTTCGAGCACAAGAAGCTGTCGCCGGAGCAGGTACGCCAGGTGATGCAGTTGATCCTGTGGAAGCTCGAGTCGCTGCGTCAGTGGGAAAAGGACAAGATCACTGCCTGCATTCAGGCGGTGGTCGAGCACCTGGAGCTGAAACTGCGCGATGCCATGCCGTTGATGTTCGTCGCCATCACCGGCCAGGCCAGCTCGGTATCGGTGCTCGATGCCATGGAAATTCTCGGCCCGGACCTCACCCGTTTCCGTCTGCGTCAGGCCATCGAGCTGCTCGGTGGCGTGTCGAAGAAAGAAACCAAAGAGTGGGAAAAGCTGCTGGCGAGCATCGCTTAAGCCGCGATTTTCGCGGTGTTGGCGCCTGGGAAATGCTGGGAGGGCAGGGTAAGTAGTTGTTCTGCCAGCATAAAAAATCAGCGTGTAGGAAAAATAGTGTTGACAGGTCCGGGGCTCAGATTTAACATGCGCCCCGTCCTCGAGATGGGGGTATAGCTCAGCTGGGAGAGCGCTTGCATGGCATGCAAGAGGTCAACGGTTCGATCCCGTTTATCTCCACCAATCTCTAAAGCCGAAAGGCTTGCCACAACCGGTTCATCGAACGGGTTGAGTTGTTAGAAGGGTTTTGCGTCCCCTTCGTCTAGTGGCCTAGGACACCGCCCTTTCACGGCGGTAACAGGGGTTCGAGTCCCCTAGGGGACGCCACGATTTAAAATGCAGCACCGCAAGGCGCTGTGAGCCGTGAGGCGATAAATCTGGGGGTATAGCTCAGCTGGGAGAGCGCTTGCATGGCATGCAAGAGGTCAACGGTTCGATCCCGTTTATCTCCACCAATTTTGCACTACGCTTCACGAGTGCCACGGGCCAGCTAAATGCTGGCCTTGTTTTTGAAGGTTTTGTCCCCTTCGTCTAGTGGCCTAGGACACCGCCCTTTCACGGCGGTAACAGGGGTTCGAGTCCCCTAGGGGACGCCAATTTATCCGCTTTGCGGACTTTTGAAGGGTTGCTCTTACGAGCAACCCTTTTGTTTTTCTGGGGTGCTAAACGATCGGCTGCGCGTCGGCGATGCGGCGTTGAAAGCGACTTTTCAATGCTCATGGGCTACAGCCCACTGCGCTTGAAAAGCCACTTTCGCCTTGCCTCGCTCTCGCTCGATCTCGAGTGATGGGAGGCAAAGGACGTTCGTTCTCCGTCATTCATATCCCTTATCTCGTCGCCCAGTCGTTTCCCACGTTGCTAAACTGCCGCCTCGCCGCATGGAGAGACGTATGAACTGGGATTTGCCAACGCCTTTTGTGATTGATCTTTCGGTAGCCGCCGACGATATCGACGGCCTCGGTCATGCCAACAACGCTGTCTACGTCAGTTGGCTGGAGCGCTGCGCCTGGCGCCATTCGCAAAGCCTGGGGCTGGATCTGGTGGAATATCGCCGCCTGGACCGCGCCATGGCGGTGGTGCGCCATGAGGTGGACTACCTGGCCAGCGCCTATGAAGGGGATGAGCTGCAGGTGGCGACCTGGATTATCGAGTCGGACCAGAAGCTGCGCATGAGTCGGCATTTCCAGCTGATTCGCCCAGCCGATGGTGTGACCCTGCTGCGGGCCAAGACCACCTTTGTGTGCATTGAGCTGAGCAGCGGTAAACCCAAGCGTATGCCGCAGGAATTTCTCGACGGTTATGGTCCGGCGGTGCTTAACCGCTAAACACCCTCCCTTGTAGGAGCGGCTTTAGCCGCGATGCTCTTCGGCTTCAGCCTTCGTTTACAGGTCCGGCCAATCGCGGCTGAAGCCGCTCCTACTATGAGGGGTTATGGCGCCTGGGTATCAGCCGGCGAAAGAAACGCGCCGGTGTCGTCGACCACAATCTTGAATTCGCGCGTCTCGCCCGGGGTAAACACCGCTGACTGTGCATTGGCCGGCATATCGCTCACGCAATAGCCTGAGCCACCCCGCGACACGCTGATCGATACCTCGCCCGCCGGCACATCCACGGCAATCGACTGTTTGGGCGCCAACTGCGCCACCAGCTGATTCTGTACGTACAAATCCACCGCGCAGGCGTTCGGTGCCATGTTGTCGCGGCTGACCACCAGGCGCGCCATGGCTTCGCTGTCGGGGGCGGTGGTCAGCGGTACATCCGCTGGCGGCACCAGAGATTCGGCGCAGGCCGGCCCCAGGTAAAACAGGCAGGCCACGGCCAGAAGACGGAAGAGGGCACGCATTGTCAGGTTCCTTTCATCGGGTTCTACCGTTTGTGACCGCAGGCTGTCCGCTGGAATTCATTGAATCGTCGCCTTGCCCGGCGCAGATCCCTACACTAGGCGCCTTTTTCGCCTGCTCTGAAGAGAACTCCCGTTATGCAGATCGCCCTGGCGCCCATGGAAGGCTTGGTCGACGAAATCCTCCGTGACGTGCTGACCCAGGTTGGCGGCATCGACTGGTGCGTGACCGAATTCATCCGTGTCAGCGAGCGTCTGCTGCCTGCCAGCCACTTCCACAAAATGGCGCCGGAACTGCAGGACGGCTCGCGCACGCGTGCCGGGGTGCCCATGCGCGTGCAGTTGCTGGGCTCTGATCCGGTGTGCCTGGGCGATAACGCGGCGCTGGCCTGCGAGCTCGGCGCGCCGGTGCTGGACCTCAACTTCGGCTGCCCGGCCAAGACCGTCAACAAGTCCCGTGGCGGCGCCATCCTGCTCAAGGAGCCGGAGCTGCTGCACGCCATCGTCAGCGAAGTGCGCCGCAGCGTTCCGGCGGCAATTCCTGTCACCGCCAAGATGCGCCTGGGCTACGAAGTGCCGGATTACGCGATGGATTGCGCCCGCGCGCTGGCCGCTGGCGGGGCCGCGCAGATCGTTGTGCATGCGCGCACCAAGCGCGAGGGTTACAAGCCGCCGGCGCATTGGGAGTGGATTGCGCGGATTCAGGAGGTGGTCGATGTGCCGGTGTATGCCAACGGCGAAATCTGGAGCGTTGATGACTGGCGCCGTTGCCGCGAAATCAGTGGTGCCGAAGACATCATGCTGGGCCGCGGCCTGGTGGCCTTGCCGGACCTGGCGCGGCAGATCGCAGCGGCCCGCGCCGGTCAAGACATCGTGCCGATGACCTGGGCTGAACTGACGCCGCTGCTGCAATCATTCTGGCTGCAGGCACGCGGCAAGCTGTCACCACGCTATGCGCCGGGTCGCCTCAAACAGTGGCTGGGTCAACTGACCCGCAACTACCCGCAGGCCATGGAGCTGTTCAATCAGGTTCGCCGCGAAAGCGATTGTGAGCGTATCGATGCGTTGTTGCAGGTCAGTGCGCAGATGGCCGAGCGTCAGCTGCAAACCGCGTAGGTCATTGGCGCAAATTTTTTGTTTGGCTCTCTTGAAACGGATCGGCTCGTCCTTATCTAGGGGTTGCGGGATGCCGAAGTCGGGTCCCGTTTAGTCCATGTGAAAACTACTGCGCTCGGTTAGGCAGCGTTAAAAACAGGCTCGCAATGCTCATTGGCTACAGCCAACTCCGCTTACTCACCTGTTTTTGCCTTGCCTACCCTTCGCTCGCTACGTTTTCACAAGGCCTGTCACTACTTGCTGATTTTCAGGAGAGACACATGAGCACTGCATTTTCCCTCGCACCACTGTTCCGCAGCTCCGTTGGTTTCGATCGTTTCAACGATCTGTTCGAAGCCGCTGCACGCAATGAACAGGGCAGCTCCTACCCACCCTACAACGTTGAAAAGCACGGCGATGACCAGTACCGCATCGTGGTCGCGGCGGCCGGTTTCCAGGACGAAGACCTCGACCTGCAAGTGGAGCGCGGCGTGCTGACCGTGACCGGTGGCAAGCGTGCTGACGCTGGCAAAGACGTCACCTTCCTGCACCAGGGCATTGCCCAGCGTGCGTTCAAGCTGTCGTTCCGCCTGGCCGACCATATCGAAGTCAAGGCGGCAGCCCTGGCCAACGGCCTGCTGAATATCGACCTGGTGCGTATCGTGCCGGAAGAAGCCAAGGCCAAGCGCATTCCAATCAATGGTGCGCGCCCGGTGCTCAATAGCTGAGGCAGCAAACACCGTCGTCCCAGCGCAGGCTGGGACCCAGAGTTTTTCAGGTGACGCAGTTCGTTGTGCAATTCTGGATCCCAGCCTGCGCTGGGATGACGGTAGTAAATACAAAGGGCGCCGTCGGGCGCCCTTTGTCGTTTACACCAGCGGCCGCTGCGCCGCATGCGCCAGCAGGGCGCGGAACTCGGGCAGCGGCACCGGTCGGCTGTACAGGTAGCCCTGGTAGAAGTGGCAGCCTTCTTTGAGCAGGAAATCCAGCTGGTCCTGCTGTTCCACCCCTTCGGCAATCATCTCCAGCCCCAAGCTGCGGGCCATGGCGACAATGGCGCGAATGATCTCGGCATCGTTGGGGTCGTTGGTGGCGTCGCGCACGAACGATTGGTCGATTTTCAGCACGTCCACCGGCAGGCGTTTGAGGTAGGTCAGCGACGAGTAGCCGGTGCCGAAGTCATCCATGGCGAAGGTCACGCCGAGTTTTTTCAGGCGCAGCATCTTGGCGATGGTGTCGTCGATGTTCTGGATCACGATGCCTTCGGTGATCTCCAGTTTGAGCATCGCGTTGGGCAGCTGGCTCTCGCGCAGGCTGGTGGAAACCCGTTCGACAAAGTTGTTCTGGCGGAACTGCAGCGGGCTGATGTTCACGCACAGGCTGAAGTTGTCGGCAGAGATCAGACCGTCTTCGATCAGTTGCGCGCAGACGCGGCAGGCCTCGGCCATTACCCAGCCGCCCACTTCCAGAATTAATCCGCTCTCTTCCAGTACATGAATGAACTGCGCCGGCGACTGCGGCCCCAGGGTGGGGTGGTACCAGCGCAGCAGCGCCTCGGCGCCGATGATCGCGCCGCTGCGGGCGTCGACCTGAGGTTGGAAGTGCAGGTCGAACTCGCCGCGGATCAGCGCCTGGCGCAGGTCGTTTTCCAGGCGCAGGCGTTCGCTGGCGGCTTCTTGCATGCTTTTGCGGAACATCTGAATGGCATTGCGCCCGGAATCCTTGGCTCGGTACAGGGCGATATCCGCGCGCTTGAGCAGGTCGGCCGGGGTGTTGCCGTGGTCGGGAATCAGGGCGATGCCCATGCTCGGCGTCACTTGCAGGCGGTGGTTGTCCAGCAGCATCGGTTCGGCCAGCAGCTTGCGCAGTTTGTCGGCGATCTGCCGCACCTGGCGCATCACTTCCGAGCGTTTGCCTTCCAAGCCGGAGAGCAGCACCACGAACTCGTCACCGCCCAGGCGCGCCACCGTATCTTCCTGGCGCACGCTGGCCTCCAGGCGTGCGGTGACCATTTTCAGCACCGAGTCGCCAACCGGGTGGCCGAGCGAATCGTTGATGTGCTTGAAGTGGTCGAGGTCGAGAAACAGCAGGGCGCCGCGCAAATCGTGGCGGGTGAGCAGGGCAATCTGCTGGGTCAGCCGGTCCATTAACAACGCGCGGTTGGGCAGGTTGGTCAGCGGGTCGTGGTAGGCCAGGTGCTGGATCTGCGCGTGGGCTTTTTTCAGTTCGTCGATGTCGCGGGCGGTCAGCAGCAGGCAGTCCTGGCCGTTGAGCTCAATAGGCTCGACCGACACTTCAACCTGTTTCAGCGTGCCATCGCGGTGGCGGCCGAGCATTTCCAGGTGATGCACGCGGCCTTCGCGCTGCATTATTTCGACCATGCGTTCGCGTTCGCTGGGCTTGGCCCATACGGCAATATCTTCGGGCGTGCGGCCGATCACTTCTTCCGGGCGGAAGCCGGTAAGACGGCAGAAGCCTTCATTGACCTCGATATAACGGCCGTCCTTGCGCTCGGTAATGGTGATGGCGTCGGGGCTGGAGTGGAACGCCTTGGCGAATTTCTCCTCACTGGCCTTGATCGCGGCCTGGGCCTGCTGGCGCTCAGTGATATCGCGGAAGGTGGTGGTGATGCAGCGTTGGTGGTCGACCGTGATGTAGCGGCTGGACACCACGCAGGTCAGCATTTCGCCGCCCTGGGTGTAATAGCGCGCTTCGGCGTTGTTCAGCTCGTGGTCGCGGCGCAACTGCGCACCCAGGCGCTCGCGCAGGTCGAGGTCGGCCCAGAAGCGGACTTCCTTGGCGCTCTTGCCGGTAATGTCTGCGGCGGCCCAGCCGAAGGTGCGGCAGAAACTCGGGTTGACCTCGATAAACACACCGTCGGCCACCCGTGACACGCAGATGGGGTCGGGGCTGGCCTGGAACAGGGTTGAGAATTTTTCCTCCGAGGCGGCCAGGCGCTGTACGCGATGCACGCGCTCACTGATGTCCATGAGGATGCCGACCATCCGCAGTGGCCGGTCGTCGCTGTCGCGGTAGAGCTTGGCGGTGCTTTCCAGGTAGTGCACTTCGCCATTGGCGAACTGCGAGCTGTAGGTGATCTGGTAGTCCTTGCGCTCGCCTTCCACCACATCGCGGTAGGCCTGGCGCATGGCGATCTGTTCAACCTCGGGCACGCTATTGAAAAAGTCTGCAAAGCTGCCGTGGTAGGGCTCGGCGGCCATGCCGTGCAGCTGCGAGGCGCGCGGCGAGCCGTAGAGCATGTTGCTTGGAATGTGCCAGTCCCAGGTGCCCAGCTCGGCCGACTCCAGGGCCAGCGACAAGCGCTCGCGGCTGTCGCGCAGTTCCTGTTCCTGCTCGCGCTGCTGGGTGATGTTGCGCATCGACAGCACCAGGCACACGCGGCCATCGAGTTCGATCTTGCCGCCGTAGATCAGATTGATGCTCTGCTGCCCGGCGCGGTTGTACAGCACCACTTCCATCTGGTCGATGCGGCCGTGCAGCTCGAGGTTTTCCAGCATGCGTCGGCGGTCGTCGACGTTGTGCCACAGGCCCAACTCAATGGATGTTCGGCCCAGGGCTTCGGCGGCGCTCCAGCCAAATTGCGCTTCGAAACCGGGGTTGACCTCGATCAGCTCGCCGCTCGGGTAGTCGGTGATCACCACCGAGTCCGGGGTATTGCGAAAGGCCTTGGCGAATTTGTCTTCGTTGGCCCGCAGGGCTTCTTCGCGGCGCTTGTGTTCGCTGAGGTCGAGAAAGGTGCTGAGGATGTAATTCTGTTCTTCCAGCTCGATCAATTGGCTGGACAAGCGGCCGTCCAGGGCTTGGCCGTCGCGGGTGAGCAATTGCACATCGTGCAGCACAGGTTCGACGGTCTGGGTCAGGTCCAGCAGGTATTGCTCGCGACTGACCGCGTCGCCCCACAGGTTGAGGTCGATCACCGAGCGACCGATGCACTCGCTCGGGGTCCAGCCGAACAGGGTTTCGAAATGCTGGTTGGCGGCGATCAGTACGTTGTCTTCGTAACGCACCAGCAGGATCACGTCGGGGCTCAAGTGGAACAGGCTGGCGAAGCGTTGTTCTGAAGCGCGCAGCGCGTGTTCGCGCTCCTGCTGTTCGGTGACGTCGCGGATCACCCCCATGATGCTTTGTTTGCCGTTTTCATCGCGCTGCAGGCTGCCGGAGATCTCCAGCCAGTGCAGGCTACCGTCCGGCCAGCGGATGCGGTGGCGAAAGGCGCGGTTGGTCGGCAGGCCGCTGATGGCTTCCTGGAACAGTTGCATCACTGCGTCGCGCTCCTCGTCTGGAATCAGCGAGAAATAATCGACTTGAGTGCGCACCGGGCGGTTGGGGTCGAGGCCGAAAATCGCCTGGGCGCCACGTGACCAGTTGATCCGCCCGGTGTCCAGCTCCCAGTGCCAGGCACCCAGGTGTGCGCCATTGAGCGCGGCGAGCAGGCGCGGCGCGTCTTGCCAGGCTTTCTCCCGTTCCACGGGGTCGAGCGCTGGAATATGCGGGCGCGGAGGCAGGTGATCAGATGGCTTGGGCATAGAGGGCCCATTCAATGAGGCGGTACGGCAGGGTGCAGCGAACGCGGGGTGGGGTCATCGGCTAGCCCTTCTTATCGTTATGTGTAGCACGTTAGCGCCAGCCTGGCCGCTTAGGCAAGATGCCACTACTGATCGGCTGGAGGGATCACGCTGCGCTGTGCATCCAGCAGGGCCATGAAGGCTTTGGCCGCGTTGGACAGGGTTCGTTCGGTATGCAGGATGTAGCCCAGGTCGCGCTGCAGCTGAATGCCCGGAATAGGCAGGCGCGCCACTTGGTCGTCGAGCATGGTGCGTGGCAAAACGCTCCAGGCCAGACCGATGGAAACCATCATCTTGATGGTCTCCAGGTAGTTGGTGCTCATGCCGATGTTGGGCGTCAGGCCCTGTTCGGCGAACAATTTGCTGACGATGCGGTTGGTGAAGGTATTTTCCCCGGGGAATACCGCCGGGTGCTGAGCAATGGCCTTCAGGTCGATTTTTTTCAGGCGTGCCAGCGGGTGTTCGGGGGCAGCGACGAAATCCAGTGGGTCGTCCCACACCGTCACCGCTCTCACTGGTGCGTGGGTTTGTGGTGCCAGGGTGATCACCGCCAGCTCGGCGCGGCCATGCAGAATTTCCTCATAGGCCACTTCCGAGTCGAGGAACTGGATGTCCAGCGCCACCTGCGGATACGCCCGGGTAAAGGCGCGCAGCAACGGCGGCAAGCGGTGCAGGCCGATGTGGTGACTGGTGGCCAGGGTCAGGCGGCCGCTGATCTCGCCGTTGAGGTTGGAGAGGGCGCGGCGCGTATCATCCAGCACATTGAGAATCTGATAGGCGCGTGGCAGCAGTGCACGGCCGGCTTCGGTCAGGCTCACTTCGCGCCCCAAACGGTCGAACAGGCGCATGTTCAGTTGCTGCTCAAGGCTGGCGATACGTTTGCTGATCGCTGGCTGCGTGAGGTGCAAGCGCTCGCCGGCGCCGGAAAAGCTGGCGGTTTCAGCGATGGCGATAAAGGCGTTGAGGTTGGCCAGATCCATACTGGGATTCCACTTGGTTATCCAAAGTATGAAAAATATGAATTTGAGTTATTTAATGCAAGTCCTTAGCATCCAACCCCATAAGCAGAAGGGTTATTCGGTGCGGGCTAAAAGGCCCTGAGTCGAGAAGACCCAAACGCATAGAACCTGATGAGGAATGACTGAAATGGCTGGCAAGACGCTCTACGACAAACTCTGGGAAGCGCACGAGGTCAAGCGACGCGACGACGGTTCGTCGCTGATCTACATCGACCGCCATATTCTCCATGAAGTGACCTCGCCACAAGCGTTCGAAGGTCTGCGTCTGGCCAGCCGCAAGCCATGGCGCATCGACGCCAACATCGCCACCCCGGACCACAACGTGCCGACCACCTTGACCGAGCGCAAGGGCGGCATCGCTGCTATCGCCGATGAAGTGTCGCGCATTCAGGTGCAGACCCTGGACGACAACTGCGACGAGTTCGGCATCCTCGAATTCAAAATGAACGACGTGCGTCAGGGCATCGTGCACGTGGTCGGCCCGGAGCAGGGCGCCACCTTGCCGGGCATGACCGTGGTCTGCGGCGACTCGCACACCTCCACCCACGGCGCGTTTGGCGCCTTGGCCCACGGTATCGGTACCTCGGAAGTCGAGCACGTGCTCGCCACCCAGTGCCTGGTGGCCAAGAAAATGAAAAACATGCAGGTACGCGTGGAAGGCAAATTGCCCTTCGGCGTAACCGCCAAAGACATCGTGCTCGCTGTGATCGGCAAGATCGGCACCGCCGGCGGTAACGGCCATGCCCTGGAATTTGCCGGCAGCGCCATTCGTGATCTGTCCATTGAAGGCCGCATGACCATCTGCAACATGTCCATCGAAGCCGGTGCTCGCGTTGGCCTGGTGGCTGCCGATGAAAAAACCGTGGCCTACATCGAAGGTCGCCCGTTCGCGCCGAAAGGTGCCGATTGGGTGGCCGCCGTGGAAGCCTGGAAAGACTTGGTTTCCGACGACGATGCGGTGTTCGACACCGTGGTCGAACTGGACGCCGCGCAGATTCAACCGCAAGTAACCTGGGGCACCTCGCCGGAGATGGTGTTGCCGGTCGACGCCAACGTGCCGGACCCGAGCAAAGAAGCCGACCCGGTGAAGAAAGACTCCATCGAACGCGCGCTGAAATACATGGGCTTGGCCGCCAACCAGGCGATCACCGATATCCAACTGGACCGCGTGTTTATCGGCTCCTGCACCAACTCGCGGATCGAAGACCTGCGCGCGGCTGCCGTGGTTGCCAAGGGCCGCAAAGTGGCTTCGACCATCAAGCAAGCGATGGTGGTGCCGGGCTCCGGTCTGGTCAAAGAGCAAGCCGAAAAAGAAGGCCTGCACACCATTTTCCTCGAAGCCGGTTTTGAATGGCGCGAGCCGGGCTGCTCGATGTGCCTGGCGATGAACCCGGACAAACTCGGCAGTGGCGAGCATTGCGCGTCCACTTCGAACCGTAACTTCGAAGGCCGTCAGGGCGCCGGTGGTCGTACCCACCTGGTGAGCCCGGCCATGGCTGCCGCTGCTGCGGTGACCGGCCGTTTTATCGACGTGCGTGAATTGACCCAGGCCTGAGGACAAGTAGATGAAAGCGTTTACCCAACACACCGGCCTGGTCGCAGTACTTGATCGCGCCAACGTCGACACCGACCAGATCATTCCCAAGCAGTTCTTGAAATCGATCAAGCGCACCGGTTTTGGTCCGAACCTGTTCGACGAATGGCGTTACCTGGATGTCGGGCAGCCCAACCAGGACAACTCCAAGCGTCCGCTGAACCACGATTTTGTTCTGAACTTCCCACGCTACCAAGGCGCCAGCGTGTTGCTGGCCCGCGAGAACTTCGGTTGCGGCTCCAGTCGCGAGCACGCGCCGTGGGCGCTGGAAGAGTACGGTTTCCGCGCCATCATCGCGCCGAGCTACGCCGACATCTTCTTCAACAACAGCTTCAAGAACGGCTTGCTGCCGATCATCTTGCCGGAAGCGGAAGTGGACGAGCTGTTTGAGCTGGTGGAAGCCAATGTTGGCTACCAGCTGAGTGTTGACCTGGCGGCGCAGACCGTGACCCGTGCTGACGGCAAAGTCATCGGTTTTGATGTGGATGCGTTCCGCAAGCACTGCCTGTTGAACGGTCTCGACGATATCGGTCTGACCCTGCAAGACGCAGCGGCGATCAGCACTTTCGAGACCAAACATCGCGCCAGCCAACCCTGGTTGTTCCGCGATTGAGAGGACCCTTGTAGGAGCGGCTTCAGCCGCGATGCTTTTGGCGTTTTCAGGCTCGGCCAATCGCGGCTGAAGCCGCTCCTACAACAGCTCGGCCACCCCAAGAAGGACGTCACCATGACCAGCAACGCCCACGCCCAAGTGGTACAGAAACAATTCGGTGAACAGGCTGCCGCCTACCTGAGCAGTGCTGTGCACGCCCAAGGTACTGAATTCGCTCTGCTACAGGCGGAGTTGGCTGGCCATGAGGCGGCGCGGGTGTTGGACCTGGGTTGCGGTGCCGGGCACGTGAGTTTCCATGTTGCGCCGCTGGTAAGCGAAGTGGTGGCGTATGACCTGTCGCAGCAGATGCTCGACGTGGTCAGCGCTGCCGCCACTGAACGTGGTTTGGCTAATATTCGCACCCGGCACGGCGCCGCCGAGTGCCTGCCGTTTGCCGATGGCGAGTTCGACTTCGTGTTCAGCCGTTATTCGGCGCACCACTGGAGCGATGTCGGCCAGGCCTTGCGCGAAGTGCGTCGGGTACTGAAGCCGGGTGGGGTGGCGGCGTTTATCGACGTGATGTCGCCGGGCAGCCCGCTGCTGGATACCTATTTGCAAACCGTGGAAGTGCTGCGCGACACCAGCCATGTGCGCGACTATTCGGCCAGCGAGTGGCTGCGTTTTGTCAGCGACGCCGGTCTGGCAACCCGCAGCTACAGCCGCCAGCGTTTGCAGCTGGAGTACAGCTCCTGGGTCGAGCGCATGCGTACCCCGGAAAACCTGCGGGTGGCGATTCGCGAACTGCAGCAGGCCATGGGCGCGGAAGTGCGCGAGTATTTCGAGATTGGCGCCGACGGCACCTTCAGCACCGATGTGCTGGTGCTGTGGGCTGAGAAGTAACGCGCTGACAGATTGAATTTATTACGGCGGTCCGCCCACGGTCCGCCCACTTGGTTAATTGAGGAACGCATGAGCAAGCAGATTCTGATTCTTCCCGGTGATGGCATTGGTCCGGAAATCATGGCCGAAGCGGTCAAGGTGCTGGAGCTGGCCAACGACAAGTTCCAGCTCGGTTTCGAGCTGAGCGAAGACGTTATCGGTGGCGCCGCCATCGACAAGCACGGCGTGCCGCTGGCTGACGAAACCCTGGCTCGCGCGCAAGCCGCTGACGCCATTCTGCTGGGCGCCGTCGGTGGCCCGAAATGGGACAAGATCGAGCGTGACATTCGCCCTGAGCGCGGCCTGCTGAAAATCCGTTCGGCCCTGGGTCTGTTCGCCAACCTGCGTCCGGCCATTCTCTACCCGCAACTGGCCGACGCTTCATCGCTGAAGCCGGAAGTGGTGGCGGGCCTGGATATTCTGATCGTCCGTGAGCTGACCGGCGGCATCTACTTCGGCGCCCCGCGTGGCAGCAAGGAACTGGAGAACGGCGAGCGTTTCGCCTTCGACACCCTGCCGTACAGCGAAAGCGAAATCCGCCGTATTGCCCGTGTCGGCTTCGACATGGCTCGCGTGCGTGGCAAGAAGCTGTGCTCGGTGGACAAGGCCAACGTGCTGGCGTCCAGCCAACTGTGGCGCGAAGTGGTCGAGGAAGTGGCCAAGGACTACCCGGACGTTGAACTCAGCCATATGTACGTCGACAACGCCGCCATGCAGCTGGTGCGTGCGCCCAAGCAGTTCGACGTGATGGTTACCGACAACATGTTCGGCGACATTCTGTCGGATGAGGCTTCCATGCTCACCGGTTCCATCGGCATGCTGCCGTCCGCCTCGCTGGATGCCCACAACAAAGGCATGTACGAGCCGTGCCACGGTTCGGCCCCCGATATCGCAGGCCAAGGCATTGCCAACCCGTTGGCGACCATTCTGTCGGTGTCGATGTTGCTGCGTTACAGCTTCAACCAGAGCGCCGCAGCTGACGCCATTGAGAAGGCGGTCAGTGTGGTGCTGGATCAGGGCTTGCGCACTGGTGATATCTGGTCGGCTGGCCATACCAAAGTCGGCACCCGTGAAATGGGTGACGCAGTTGTACAGGCGCTGAAGGCGCTATAAGCAACAACCGCTTTCAGGGGTCGCAAGGGCGACAACAAGTCGGTTACTCTCTGCGGCCCCCTCGAAAGCGGGGGTTCGTATTCATGTTTTCTTAAGGTGTAGTTGCGATGAAGCGTGTAGGTCTGATCGGTTGGCGCGGGATGGTCGGTTCCGTACTCATGCAGCGGATGCTCGAAGAGCAGGATTTCGATTTGATCGAACCGGTGTTCTTCACCACGTCCAACGTCGGTGGCCAAGGCCCTGCCGTGGGCAAGGACATTGCGCCGCTGAAAGACGCTTACAGCATTGATGAGCTGAAAAGCCTCGATGTGATCCTGACCTGCCAGGGTGGCGACTACACCAGCGAAGTATTCCCCAAGCTGCGCGAGGCGGGCTGGAACGGCTACTGGATCGACGCCGCCTCGTCGCTGCGCATGGACGACAACTCGGTCATCGT
Organism: Pseudomonas sp. GV071; assembly: GCF_003050835.1. GTDB lineage: Bacteria > Pseudomonadota > Gammaproteobacteria > Pseudomonadales > Pseudomonadaceae > Aquipseudomonas. The sequence goes on from NZ_QAOJ01000001.1 coordinate 192,396, forward strand.
GCTCGACCCGGTCAACCGCAAGGTCATCGACCAGGCGCTGGACGCCGGCACCAAGAACTACATCGGCGGCAACTGCACCGTCAGCCTGATGTTGATGGCCTTGGGCGGTCTGTTCGAAGCGGGCTTGGTGGAGTGGATGAACGCCATGACCTACCAGGCGGCCTCCGGTGCTGGCGCGCAGAACATGCGTGAGCTGATTAAGCAGATGGGCGCGACCCACGCGGCCGTTGCGGACGAACTGGCCAATCCGGCCAGCGCGATCCTCGACATCGACCGCAAAGTGGCTGAAGCCATGCGCAGCGATGCCTTCCCGACCGAGAACTTCGGCGTGCCCTTGGCAGGCAGCCTGATCCCGTGGATCGACAAGGAACTGCCGAACGGCCAGAGCCGCGAAGAGTGGAAAGGCCAGGCCGAGACCAACAAGATTCTTGGTCGCTTCAAGAGCCCGATCCCGGTTGATGGCATCTGTGTGCGCATCGGCGCCATGCGTTGCCACAGCCAGGCACTGACTCTGAAGCTGAACAAAGACGTACCGTTGAGCGACATCGAAGGCCTGATCAGCCAGCACAACCCGTGGGTGAAACTGGTGCCGAACCAGCGCGAGCTGAGCATCAAGGAACTGACCCCGACTGCCGTGACCGGCACCCTGACTGTTCCGGTCGGCCGTCTGCGCAAACTCAATATGGGTTCGCAATACCTGGGCGCCTTCACCGTTGGCGACCAACTGCTGTGGGGCGCCGCCGAGCCGCTGCGTCGCATGCTGCGGATTCTGCTGGAGCGTTGATCGGTGTGGCGCCTTCTGTAGCGAAGGCGCTGCCGCTGCTGAAAGACAGCCTTGGGGCGAAACTCCAAGGCTGTTTTTTTATGTCCGGACGGGTACAGTGCCGCTCCCCGCGTTCCACCCCCAGCTTTTTCCAGAGGTAACAGCATGAGCCAGACCTTCGATATCGCCGTCATTGGCGCCACCGGCACCGTCGGCGAAACCCTTGTGCAAGTGCTGGAAGAGCGCGAATTCCCGATTGGTACCCTGCATTTGCTGGCCAGCATCGAGTCTGCCGGCGCCTCGGTGCCGTTTCGTGGCAAGAACGTGCGGGTGCGTGAGGTCGAACAGTTCGATTTCAGCCAGGTGCAAATAGTGTTTTTCGCGGCGGCCGAAGCAGTCACCCACAGTTTTGCGCCGCGCGCTCAGGCGGCTGGATGCCACCTGATCGATCTGTCGGGCGCTTTGCCAGCCGAACAGGCGCCAATGCTGGTGCCGGAAGCCAACGCCGGGGTGCTGGCCACCCTCAAGGCGCCGTTCCAGATCAACAGCCCAAGCCCCTGTGCAATTGCCCTGGCCGTCGCCCTGGCGCCGCTGCGTGAGGTTGTCAGTATTCGGCGGGTGAACGCGACGGCCTGTCTGGCGGTGTCTAGTGTCGGTCGCGAGGGCGTGTCGGAACTGGCGCGGCAAACCGCGGAACTGTTGAACGTGCGCCCGCTGGAGCCGCGCTTCTTTGATCGTCAGATCGCCTTCAACGTGCTGGCCCAGGTGGGTAAACCAGACGCCAGCGGCTACAGCCGGGTAGAAAAACGCCTGGTCGATGAGCTCAAGCTGGTGCTCGCCGAGCCGACCCTTAAAGTGTCGGCTACCTGCGTGCTGGCACCGGTGTTTTTTGGCGACAGCCTCAGTGTTTCCCTGCAATGCGCAGGTCCGGTTGACCTGGCGGCGGTAAACGCGGCGTTGGAGGCCGGCGAGGGGATCGAGCTGGTGGAAGAGGGCGATTATCCGACAGTGGTTGGCGATGCCGTAGGCCAGGATGTGATCTACGTAGGGCGTGTTCGTGTCGGATTCGACGATTTGTCCGAACTCAATTTGTGGATTGCGTCTGATAATGTGCGCAAAGGCGCTGCTCTGAACGCTGTGCAAATTGCTGAGTTATTGATAAAACACTATCTGTAAAAGATACTTACCTAGAAATTTGAAGAATCATTCTAGCTTGGCCTATCTTGGTACATCCGGGGGCTGAGCTGTTGTTGGTTGGGGAGCCGCCATTCGGCGGAACAGGCAGCAACTGTATTAAGACCCTCTCGCGCGTCGAGAAAAAAGATAAAACAAGGGATATCGCTATGGCTCGGGTTCGCAAACTGGTGCTGGCAATCGCGGCTGCTTCGGCGCTGACGTCCGGTATGGCGCACGCGTTGGGGCTCGGGGAAGTGACCCTGAAGTCGGCGCTGAATCAGCCATTGGACGCAGAAATCGAATTGGTCGAAGTTCGAGATCTGGCTTCTAACGAGGTGATTCCGACTCTGGCGTCCCCTGAAGAATTCAATAAAGCCGGCATTGATCGTCAGTACTTCCTCACTGATCTCAAATTCACCCCGGTGCTCAAGCCCAACGGCAAGAGCGTTATCCGCGTTACTTCCAGCAAGCCTATCCGCGAGCCTTACCTGAACTTCCTGGTGGAAGTGCTGTGGCCGAGCGGTCGTGTGCTGCGTGAATACACCGTGCTGCTGGATCCGCCGCTGTACTCCCCACAAGTAGCCACCGCAGCTGCGCCAAAACCGCCAGTCGCGGCTCCGGTTGCCAAGCCTGCGGTGAAGCCTGCGCCGGTTGCACCGACTGCGCGCCCAGCGGCTCCGGTTGCGGCCGAGCCTGCTCCAGTAGCACCGACTGCCCGTCCGGCAGCGCCTGCGCCAAGCGCCGCGGCACCGGCTGGCAAAGTGGCTGACGACGCCTACAAAACCACCTCCAGCGATACGCTGTGGGAAGTGGCCCAGCGCACTCGCTCCACGGGTTCGGTGCACCAAGCCATGCTGGCGATCCAGGACCTCAACCCGGATGCCTTCGTCGACGGCAATATCAACCGTCTGAAAAGCGGCCAGGTGCTGCGCCTGCCGGACGATCAACAGATCAAATCGCGCTCGCAAAGCGACGCCATCGCCCAAGTCGCTGCGCAGAACACTGCCTGGCGTGAAGGCCGTAGCGTGGCTGCCAGCGGCGCTCGTCAACTGGACGCCACCAAACGCGCCACCGCGGGTGATGCGCCGGCCAAGACTGACGACAAAGACAGCCTGAAGCTGGTATCCGGCGACGCCGGTAAAGCCACCAAAGGTGCCGAGAAGGGCGCCAGCGGCGACACCAAAGCGCTCAACGATAAGCTCGCAGTCACCAAAGAAAGCCTGGACTCCACTCGCCGTGAAAACGACGAGCTGAAGAGCCGCATGGGCGACCTGCAAAGCCAGTTGGACAAGCTCAACCGCCTGATCCAACTGAAAGACAGCCAGATGGCCAAACTGCAGGCGGACATCGCTGCCAAGGGTAACCAGCCAACTGCCGCCGCGCCTGCGGCTGCCGCTGCCTCGGCCACCCCGACCGCTGCCGTTAAACCGGCCACGCCGGTGGCCCCGGTTGCCAGCGCCACCCCAGCTGCCGAGCCGGCCAAACCCGCCGTAGCGCCTACCACCAGCGCACCGGCCGGCGACAAGCCAGCGGCTACTGACTACAACTACAGCGAAGAACAAGCCGCCAAACCGGCTGGCGACGCTGCTGCCGAAGCCGCCAAGGTGCCAGAAGCAGCTCCGGTCCCGGCTCCAGCCCCAGTTGTGGAAAAACCAGTCAAGCCGAAACCCGCTCCAGTGGTTGAGCCGGCTCCGGTAGAAACCAGCTTCGTCGACGACCTGATGGCCAACCCGATGCTCCTCGGCATTGCCGGCGGTGGCGCGCTGTTGCTGCTGTTGGTGGGGCTGATGGTGCTGTCGCGCCGCAACGCTCAGAAGGAAGCACAACTGCACATCGACCTGGCTGCCCAGGACGAGCAGAGCCCGTTCGATAACGACCTGGACGTGCCGGACACCACCTTCGCCGGTCTGGACAGCGACATCGACGAGCCTGTGCTGCCTGCCAAGGAAGAGCGCGTGACTGCGCAAACCGGCGACGTGCTGGGCGAGGCGGATATCTACATCGCCTACGGCCGCTTCACCCAGGCCGCCGAGCTGCTGCAAGACGCTATCAACAACGAGCCGCAGCGCGCTGATCTGCGCCTGAAGCTGATGGAAGTGCAGGCCGAACTGGGCGACCAGGAAGGCTTCGCTCGCCAGGAGCGCGAGCTGAGCGAAATCGGCGGCGCCCAGAGCGAAATCGAACAACTGAAATCGCGCTACCCAGGTATGGCTGCTGCTGCGTTCGCAGGCTTTGCCGGCGCCGCTGCTGCTTCGGCACTGGATAACGATGCCGACAACTTCAGCCTCGACGACCTGACCCTGGACGAGCCAGCCCCAGCCGCTGCCGCCCCGGTTGACGAGATGGACCTGAGCCTGGACGACCTCGAAGCCGAGCTGGACCGCGACCTGACGTCGGCCAGCAGTGACTCGTTGAACGATTTCGGCGACCTCAGCCTGGACGACGAACTTGACCTGAGCTCCACCAACTCGCCGGCCGCCAGCGGTCTCAGCGACCTGGACTTCGACCTGAGCCTGGACGACACCCCGAGCGCCACCAGCAGCGCCGCCCTGAGCGACGACCTGGCTGACTTCAGTCTGGATCTGGACGAGCCGAAGGCTGCCGCCAGCAGCGCCGAAGACGACTTCCTGCTGAGCCTGGACGATGACCTGAGCAGCACCGGCAACAACGACTTCGCCGACCTCAGCCTGGAACCGGATGCAACCCCGGAACTGGACGCTGGTCTGGATGCCGAGCACGAACTGCCGGCCGACTTCGACCTGTCGCTGTCTGACGACGCCCCAAGCGCGCCGGTATCCAACGAGACCTTCGCGGCCAAACTGGATGAAGTGACTGCCGAATTGGATCAGATGAGTGAAAAACTGGACCTGCCGGAAGAAGACGACTTCGACTCGCTGATCGCCCCAGCCAGCAGCCCAGCCGCTGCCAGCCTGGATGCCGACGATGACTTCGATTTCCTTTCCGGTACCGATGAAACCGCCACCAAGCTCGATCTGGCTCGCGCCTACATCGACATGGGTGACAGCGAAGGCGCCCGCGACATCCTCGATGAAGTGATCAGCGAGGGTACCGACGCCCAACAACAGGAAGCGCGCGAGCTGATCGCCCGTATCGTCTGATAGATGACTGAAGCAATACCCACAGCGGCGGCCGAAATGGCCGCCGTTGGCTTTTCCAGAATCGCCCTCGGCGTGGAATACAAAGGCTCGCGTTACCGCGGTTGGCAGCGCCAGGCCTCCGGCGTGGCGACTATCCAGGAAGAACTGGAAAAAGCACTGTCGCGGGTGGCTGATTCGCCGGTCGTGCTCAACTGCGCCGGGCGTACCGATGCCGGTGTGCATGCCTGCGGCCAGGTGGTGCATTTCGATACCCAGGCCGAGCGCACGCTGAAAGCCTGGGTGATGGGCGCCAATATCAACCTGCCGCACGACATCAGCGTGACCTGGGCCAAGGTGATGCCCGCGCACTTCCATGCGCGCTTCAAAGCCATCGCTCGGCGCTACCGCTATGTGATCTATAACGATCAGATCCGTCCGGCGCATCTGGGTGAAGAGATCACCTGGAACCACCGTCCGCTGGATGTCGAGCGCATGCGCGAAGCGGCCCAGTACCTGGTGGGCGAGCATGACTTCAGCGCCTTCCGCGCCGGCCAGTGCCAGGCCAAATCGCCGATCAAAAAGATGCACCACCTGCGAGTGACCCAGCACGGCAAGATGATCGTGCTTGATCTGCGCGCCAATGCCTTTCTGCACCATATGGTGCGCAACATCGCGGGTGTGCTGATGACCATCGGTGCCGGTGAGCGCCCGGTGGAATGGATGAAAGAGGTGCTGGAGTCGCGGATTCGCCGCACTGGCGGGGTTACCGCGCATCCGTTTGGGTTGTACCTGGTGCAGGTCGAGTACCCGGCGGAGTTCGTGTTGCCTGAGCGCTATATCGGCCCGCATTTCCTTTCGGGCTTGCCGGACCTTGGCTGACGGCGGCCGATAGGCTTTGCTACCATCCCTGGCTTCTGTTTTTAAGGTGCGTGCCGTGTCCCTTGTTCGCAGCAAAATCTGTGGCATTACCCGTCTTGAGGACGCCTTGGTGGCGATCGAGGCGGGCGCTGACGCCATTGGTTTCGTGTTCTACGCCAAAAGCCCGCGGGCGGTGACGGTCGAGCAGGCGCGGGCGATCATCGCTGCGCTGCCGCCGTTCGTGACCACCGTGGGCCTGTTTGTGAATATGCCGCGCTCCGAGTTGACCGAGCTGCTGGCGCAGGTACCGCTGGACCTGTTGCAGTTCCATGGCGATGAAACGGCCGCCGACTGTAGCGGTTATGGGCGTCCTTATATCAAGGCGCTGCGGGTGCAGGCCGGTGATGAGGTGGCGGCAATGATCGCGCTTTATCCCGAGGCTTCAGGCATTCTGCTCGACACCTTTGTTGCCGGTGTACCGGGCGGTACGGGTGAGGCTTTCGATTGGAGTCTGGTGCCGCAGCAGCCGAGCAAGCCGATCGTTCTCGCCGGTGGTCTGACTGCAGAGAATGTGCGTGCCGCCATCGAGCAGGTGCAGCCCTATGCCGTGGATGTCAGTGGTGGGGTAGAGCAGAGCAAAGGCATCAAGAGTGCGGAAAAGGTTCGCGCCTTTATTGCTGCAGTAAAGGGCGCCTAGGGGGCGATTGGGCAGGATAGGTCTGGCATGTGACGGCAGGCCAGTAAGGGCCGTCCATAACCCTGTCGCTGCAGCGGCGCGATGAACTTCGCGGCCAGCTTGCGGTTAAACCCTTACAGCGGTTAGCGGCAACAGCGCGTCCGGGGCCGGCAACACACGCCAACGACCGGGCCGCACAACCTGAATTTTTTGCTTTGCGACAGGTAGCGGAATACGCCGCCTGTACAGGCCAACAGCTTTGGAGAATGAGTGCATGAGTAACTGGCTGGTAGACAAGCTGATCCCATCGATCATGCGATCCGAGGTGAAAAAGAGCTCCGTTCCCGAGGGTTTGTGGCACAAATGCCCGTCTTGCGAAGCGGTGCTCTACCGCCCTGAGCTGGAAAAGACCCTGGATGTTTGCCCCAAGTGCAACCACCACATGCGCATCGATGCCCGCGCCCGTCTGGATATCTTCCTCGACAGCGACGGCCGTGAAGAAATCGGTGCTGACCTGGAGCCGGTAGACCGTCTGAAATTCCGCGACGGCAAAAAGTACAAAGACCGCCTCACCGCGGCGCAGAAGCAGACCGGCGAAAAAGATGCGCTGATCGCCATGCGCGGCACCCTGCAAGACATGCCTATCGTTGCCTGTGCTTTCGAGTTCGCCTTTATGGGCGGCTCGATGGGCGCCATCGTCGGTGAGCGCTTCGTGCGTGCCGCCAACGTCGCCCTCGAACAGCGTTGCCCGCTGGTGTGCTTTGCCGCTTCCGGTGGGGCGCGTATGCAGGAAGCGCTGATTTCGCTGATGCAGATGGCCAAGACCTCCGCCGTGCTGGCTCGTCTGCGCGAAGAGGGCGTGCCTTTCATTTCCGTGCTGACCGACCCGGTGTACGGCGGTGTTTCCGCCAGCCTGGCCATGCTCGGTGATGTGATCGTCGCCGAACCAAAAGCGCTGATCGGCTTCGCCGGCCCCCGCGTGATCGAGCAGACCGTGCGTGAAAAACTGCCGGAAGGCTTCCAGCGCAGCGAGTTCCTCCTTGCCCACGGCGCCATCGACATGATCATTTCCCGTGAGGAACTGCGTCCGCGTCTGGCTCGCCTGTTGGCCCAGATGCAAAACTTGCCGACTCCGGTCGCTGTGCCTACCCCCATCAGCGCATGATCCAGCGCAACCTGGCCGAGTGGCTGAGCTACCTGGAGCAACTGCACCCGGTCGCCATCGACATGGGTCTGGATCGCTCCAGAGAGGTGGCCAGCCGCCTCGGTCTGGGGAGGCCGGCGGCCAGGGTGATCACCGTTACCGGCACCAATGGCAAGGGTTCAACCTGCGCCTTTCTCGCTTCGCTACTCGCTGAGCAGGGCCTCAAGGTTGGCGTCTACAGCTCGCCGCACCTGCTGCGCTATAACGAGCGTGTGCAGCTTGCTGGCGTCGAAGCCACGGATGCCGAGTTGTGCGAGGCCTTCGCTGCGGTTGAAGCGGCGCGCGGCGAAATTTCCCTGACCTATTTTGAAGTAGGCACCCTGGCCGCGTTCTGGTTGTTCCAGCGCAGTGGCCTGGATGCGGTGGTGCTCGAAGTGGGGCTGGGCGGGCGTCTGGATACAGTCAATCTGATCGACCCTGATGTGGCCGTGGTCACCAGTATTGGTCTGGACCATGCTGACTACCTGGGCGACACCCGCGAGTCGGTAGCGTTCGAAAAGGCCGGGATTTTCCGCGCTGGCAAACCTGCTATCTGCGGTGACCTCAACCCGCCCGCACCGCTGCGTGACAAAGTCCGATCGTTGCCATGCCCATTGTTGCTGCGCGGGCCAGATTATGACCTGGCGTTCGGCGAGCACGCCTGGCACTGGCGCGGCATCAATGCTGCCGGCGAGCCACTGACGCTGCACGACCTGCCGCTGCTTGATCTGCCGATGGAAAACGCGGCCCTGGCGCTGCAAGCCTATGCCTTGCTCGACCTGCCTTGGCAGGCTGACCAGTTGGTCACCGCGTTGCAGCGTACCCGGGTAGCCGGGCGCCTGGATCGACGAGCGGTAAATTGGCGTGGCAAGGCACTCACGCTGCTGCTGGATGTTGGGCATAATCCCCATGCCGCCGAATACCTGGCGCAGCGTCTGGCCAGCCAATCGCTGACCGGCAAGCGTTTGGCAGTGTTCGGTTTGTTGGCCGACAAGGACTTGCCCGGTGTGCTCGCGCCCCTGGTGGGGCAGGTGGCCGGATGGGCAGTAGCACCATTGCCGACACCGCGCAGCCGACCAGCCGCCGAGTTGCAGGCCGCATTGCTGAACCACGGCGCCAGCGTCAACGCCTACGGCGATATCGCTGAAGCGTTGGAGGCACAGCTGGAACGCGCGACGGCAGATGACGAAATTCTGTTGTTTGGATCTTTTTACTGCGTGGCCGAGGCCCTGGAATGGCTGGCCCGCCATGCCATGGGAGAAGTGGGGAATGGCTTTGCTGGATAAAGGATTGAAGCAGCGGATTGTCGGCGCCTTGGTGCTGCTGGCTCTGGCGATCATCTTTTTGCCGATGCTGCTGTCGCGTCAGGACGAGTCCCGCCATGTGGTGGTCGACGCTCCGGCCATGCCGCAAGCGCCGGCGATGCCTGAAGTGAGCCAGGAGCCGGTGTCGGTTCCTGAGCCGGAACTGCTTCCGGAAGAGCCGGTGCCTGTTGATACACCGGCCACCACGCCCGCGCCGCTGCCGTCTGCACCTATTGCCTCTGCTGCACCGACTACGCCGATTGCACCGACGCCATCGAAGCCAGCCGCTGCTGCCACGCCTGCTGCACCGGTTGCCGCACCCGCTGCAGCAAGCCGCCTGGACGCCAACAGCCTGCCCATCAGTTGGTCGATTCAGTTGGCCAGCCTGTCCAGCCGCGCCAGCGCGGAAACCTTGCAGAAAACCCTGCGCAGCCAGGGTTACAACGCCTATATCCGCAGTGCCGAAGGCATGAACCGGGTGTTTGTCGGCCCACTGATCGAACGTGCCGAAGCGGACCGCCTGCGGGATCAGTTGACCAAGCAGCAGAAACTCAAAGGGTTTGTGGTGCGCTTCCAGCCGGAAAGCAGCTGATTGGCTGTCGAACGCATCGCGGCTAAAGCGGAGCGCCGCCCGGCCGTTCCTACGGATTGTGCTATCTCGTAGGAGCGGCTTCAGCCGCGAAGCTTTTCAGCCCGCCGGCCATGAATAAACCCGAGTTCGATAAATCGCGGGTTACTCCTTGCCGAACGCTCTGCTAAAATCCCGCGCCTCTTCCGTCGGTAGGCCTGCAACGTGCCATTTACCTGGGTCGATTGGGCGATCATCGCCGTTATCGTGATTTCCAGTTTGATCAGCTTGAGCCGCGGCTTCGTCAAAGAGGCCCTGTCGCTGGTCACCTGGATTATCGCTGGGGTCGTCGCCTGGATGTTTGGCGGCGCGCTGTCCCAGCACCTGGTGGATTACATCGACACCCCCTCCGCTCGCGTTATCGCCGGCTGTGCCATTCTTTTCGTAGCCACATTATTAGTGGGTGCCCTATTTAATTTTCTTATTAGCGAGTTGGTGCGGGTTACCGGACTATCGGGCACTGATCGCGTGCTGGGCATGGTCTTTGGTGCCGCTCGCGGCGGTTTGCTGGTGGTGTTGGTGGTCGGGCTGCTCAGCCTGGCCCCGGTGACCCAGGACGCCTGGTGGCAACAGTCGGTGCTGGTCCCGCATTTTCTGATCGTCGCCGACTGGTCGAAAAACATGATTCTGACCCTGGCCAGCCAATGGCTGGCCAGCGGTGTGAGTGGCCCGGCAGAGTTGTCGTTTAAAAACGTTCTGCAGCCGAAGTCGTTGTAGTTGTCCGTAATTTAGAAACGTAGCGAGCGAAGGTTAGGCAAGGCGAAAGCAGATGAAAAAGCGCAGTTGGCTGTAGCCAATGAGCATTTTGAATCTGCTTTCAACGCGGCGTAACCGAGCGCAGTAGTTTCCGCAGTTAACTAGATAGGGGTTGGTCGCATGTGTGGCATCGTCGGCATCGTCGGTAAGTCGAACGTCAATCAGGCGCTGTATGACGCGCTTACCGTACTCCAGCATCGCGGCCAGGACGCTGCCGGTATCGTCACCAGCCATGATGGCCGGTTGTTTCTGCGCAAAGACAATGGTCTGGTGCGCGATGTGTTTCACCAGCGTCATATGCAGCGCCTGGTCGGCCACATGGGCATCGGCCACGTGCGTTACCCGACTGCCGGCAGCTCCACCTCCGCCGAGGCGCAGCCGTTCTACGTCAACTCGCCGTACGGCATCACCCTGGCGCACAACGGCAACCTGACCAACGTCGAGCAGCTGGCCAAGGAGATCTACGAGTCTGACCTGCGCCACGTCAACACCAACTCCGATTCCGAAGTGCTGCTCAACGTGTTCGCCCACGAGCTGGCGGTACGCGGCAAGCTGCAGCCCACCGAAGACGACGTGTTCGCCGCGGTCACCGATGTGCACAAACGCTGCTCCGGTGGTTACGCGGTAGTCGCTATGGTTACTGGCTACGGCATCGTCGGTTTCCGTGACCCTAACGGCATCCGTCCGATCGTATTCGGCCAGCGTCATACCGATGAAGGCGTGGAATACATGATCGCCTCCGAAAGCGTCTCGCTCGACGTGCTCGGCTTCACCCTGATCCGCGACCTGGCGCCAGGCGAAGCGGTATACATCACCGAAGAAGGCAAGATCTCCACCCGCCAGTGCGCCACCAACCCGAAGTACGCTCCGTGCATCTTCGAGCACGTGTACCTGGCACGTCCGGATTCGATCATGGACGGCATCTCGGTCTATAAAGCGCGCCTGCGCATGGGTGAGAAGCTCGCTGACAAGATTCTGCGCGAGCGCCCGGATCACGACATCGATGTAGTCATCCCGATTCCAGACACCAGCCGCACCTCGGCGCTGGAACTGGCCAACCACCTGGGCGTGAAATTCCGCGAAGGTTTCGTCAAGAACCGCTACATCGGTCGCACCTTTATCATGCCTGGCCAGGCTGCCCGGAAAAAATCGGTACGGCAGAAGCTCAACGCCATCGAGCTGGAGTTCCGCGGCAAGAACGTGATGCTGGTGGACGACTCCATCGTGCGCGGCACCACCTGCAAGCAGATCATCCAGATGGCCCGCGAGGCCGGGGCGAAGAATGTGTACTTCTGCTCGGCCGCACCGGCCGTGCGTTACCCGAACGTGTATGGCATCGACATGCCGAGCGCCCACGAGCTGATCGCCCACAACCGCACCACCGAGGAAGTGGCCGAGCTGATCGGCGCCGACTGGCTGGTGTACCAGGACCTCAACGACCTGATCGACGCGGTCGGCGGCGGCAAGATCAAGATCGATAACTTCGACTGCGCGGTGTTCGACGGCAAGTACGTCACTGGCGACGTCAACGAGGCGTACCTGAACAAGATCGAGCAGGCGCGTAACGACTCGTCGAAGCTGAAGACCAACGTAGTCAGCGCGATCATCGACCTGTACAACAACTGATCACGCTAGATTGATGACTGCAGCCCGCTTCGGCGGGCTGAACGTTTCCAGTGCTACTGAATTTGATGGAGAAAGGGCATGACGCAGGAATGGGATGCCGGCCGGCTGGACAGTGACCTCGAAGGCGTAGGTTTCGACACCCTGGCGGTACGCGCCGGGCAGCACCGCACGCCAGAAGGCGAGCATGGCGAAGCGATGTTCTTCACCTCCAGCTACGTGTTCCGCACCGCTGCCGATGCCGCCGCGCGGTTTTCGGGTGAAGTGCCGGGCAACGTCTATTCGCGTTACACCAACCCCACCGTGCGTACCTTCGAAGAGCGCCTGGCCGCCCTCGAAGGCGCCGAGCAGGCGGTGGCTACCGCTTCCGGCATGTCGGCGATCATGGGTGTGGTCATGGCCTTTTGCAGCGCCGGCGACCATGTATTGGTGTCGCGCAGTGTGTTCGGCTCGACCATCAGCCTGTTCGAAAAATACCTCAAGCGCTTCGGTGTGCAGGTCGACTATGTCGAGCTGACCAACGTCGCCGGTTGGGGGGAGGCGTGCAAGCCGAACACCAAGCTGTTCTTCGTTGAATCGCCGTCCAACCCGTTGGCCGAACTGGTGGACATCGCCGCGTTGGCGCAAGTGGCCCACGCCCATGGCGCCAAGCTGGTGGTCGACAACTGCTTCTGCACCCCGGTGCTGCAAAAGCCGCTGGCCCTTGGTGCCGACGTGGTCGTGCACTCGGCGACCAAATTCATCGACGGCCAGGGTCGTTGCCTGGGTGGCGTGGTAGCCGGCAGTTCGGTGCTGATGAACGAGATCGTCGGTTTCGTTCGCACCGTTGGCCCGACCATGAGCCCGTTCAACGCCTGGGTGTTCCTCAAAGGCCTGGAAACGCTGCGTATCCGCATGCAGGCACACTGTGCCAGCGCGCAGCAATTGGCTGAGTGGCTGGAGCAGCAACCGGGCATCGAGAAAGTCCACTACGCCGGTTTGCCCAGCCACCCGCAGCATGAACTGGCCAAGCGTCAGCAGCGCGCATTCGGCGCGGTGGTGAGCTTCGAAGTGAAGGGCGGCAAAGAGGGTGCCTGGCGCTTTATCGACGCCACCCGCTTGCTGTCGATCACCGCCAACCTGGGCGACAGCAAGTCGACCATTACCCACCCGAGCACCACCTCCCATGGTCGTCTGACCCCGGCTGAGCGGGCTTCGGCGGGTATTCGCGACAGCCTGATCCGCGTCGCGGTCGGTCTGGAAGAAGTGCAGGACATCCAGGCCGACCTGGCGCGTGGTCTCGCTGCGCTGTGATTGAGCTTGAAGTGGATCGCCCGCTGGCCAGCAACGGCAAAGTTGCCCTGGTCACGGGCGCCGCACGCGGCATCGGCTTGGGCATCGCCGCCTGGCTGATCGCCGAGGGCTGGCAGGTGGTGCTGGCCGATACCGAGCGTGAGCGCGGCGGCAAAGTGGCCAAGGCGCTGGGTGAGAATGCCTGGTTCGTGGCCATGGATGTCAGCCAGGAGAGCCAGGTGGTAGAAGGTGTCGCCCAGGTGCTCGGGCAGTTCGGTCGGCTGGATGCGCTGATCAACAACGCTGCCATCGCCGAGGCGCACAACCCGCCGCTGGACAGCCTCGATCTGGCGCAGTGGAACCGGGTGCTGGCGGTCAACCTCACAGGGCCGCTGTTGCTGGCCAAGCATTGCGCGCCGTACCTGCGTGCCCATTACGGCGCGATCGTCAACATCACCTCCACCCGTGCCCACCAGGCCGAACCCGATACCGAAGCCTATTCGGCGAGCAAGGGCGGTTTGCTGTCACTGACCCATGCGCTGGCCGTCAGCCTGGGCCCGGATATTCGCGTCAATGCGGTGAGCCCGGGCTGGATCGATTCGCGTGATCCCAATGAGCGCCGCGCGGCACCGCTGAGCGACGCCGACCACGACCAGCACCCGGCAGGCCGGGTGGGCAGCGTGGAAGATGTGGCGGCGCAAGTGGCCTGGTTGTTGTCGGCGAGTGCCGGGTTTATCACCGGTCAGGAGTTCGTTGTTGACGGCGGTATGACCAGAAAGATGATTTACGCGTAGGGCGAATATCGCCTTGGCGATATCCGCCGATTCGCTGGACACGTGGCGGATATCCGCAAGCGGATGTTCGCCCTGCGCGGTGTGCGTTTTATTGCGGCCGCAAATCGATCGCCGAATCCCCCTGACCATCAAACAACTGCCCCGGCTTCTGCGGCAGGATACTTGGCCGTGCGCTGTCGTCGGCGCCGCCGAGCACGCGGATATCGCTGTATTTTTTCCCGGACAAAGCCGCCAGGCCGGCACTGTCGCGGATCACGCTCGGGCGCAGAAATACCATCAAATTGCGTTTGGTATGGGATTCCTTGGTGGAGCGGAACAAGCGGCCCAGCCAGGGAATGTCGCCAAGTAATGGCACCTTGGAGTCGGTCATAGTGACGTCGTCCTGAATCAGGCCGCCCAGCACGATGACCTGGCCATCCTCGGCCAGGATGGTGCTTTTGATCGAGCGTTTATTGGTGATCAGGTCCACCGCTTGTGCGGAAATGGTCGCACTCGGCGCGATCGAGGAAATCTCCTGTTCGATCTCAAGGCGCAATGAAGCGCCGTCGTTGATATGTGGGGTGACCTTGAGGGTTACGCCGATATCTTTGCGTTCAATGGTGGTAAAGGGGTTGGTGGTGCCGTTGGTGGTCCCACTGGTGCTGTAGGAGCCGGTCTGGAACGGTACGTTCTGGCCCACCAGAATTTCCGCTTTCTGGTTGTCCAGGGTCAGCAGGCTGGGGGTCGATAGCAGGTTGCTTTTGCTGTTGGCCGACAGCGCGGTAATCAGTGCGCCGAAGTTCTTGCTGCCGATGCCGATGATGGCGCCGTCGGGAAGGCTTTCCGGAACGGTTTCATCCTGAATCGCCTGCAACACCGAGCCGACTGAAAGCCCGGTGTTGTTGAAGTTCACCCCACCCAGGCCGCCGCTGTCGCCGCGCGCATCTACCGCCCACTGCACACCGAGGGCGTCGGTGATATCGCCGGAAATCTCGACGATGGCGGCTTCCACCATCACCTGCGCACGCGGCACATCCAGTTGACGGACGATCTCTTCAAGCATCGCCACGGTGTCCGGTTCAGCCAATAACACCAGGGCGTTGAGGCTCTCGTCGGCGCGAATCAGGATGTTCTGTGGCTTGCCACCGCCGGCTTCGGCGGTGCCGCCGGCTGGGTTCTTGATGCCTTCGGAAATCTCCCCGAGTACGGTGGCGAGGGTTTTCGCATCGTTGTGGCGCAGGCGAATCACTCGGGTATTGGCGGAGCGGCTGCTCGGGGTGTCGAGGGATTTGGCCAGGCCGATCATGCGTGCGCGGGCGGCTGGAGGGCCGAGCAGAACCAGGCGGTTGGTGCGGGTGTCGGCGATCACCTGGGTGCCGCCGGAGGCGCCTTTGGCCTGGCCGCCACGGGCGAGGCTGGCGTTGATGGCTTCAGCCGCATCGGTCACCCAGGCGTACTGCAGATTGACCACGCTGTAATCGTTGTCACCTTTTTGGTCCAGTTGATGGATCAGGTCCTCGATGCGGGCGATGTTGGCGCTGCGGTCACTGATGATCAGGGCATTGGCCGAGGTCACTGCAGCCAGGTGGCCGTATTGCGGAATCAATGGGCGAATAAGCGGAATCAGTTCGGCGACGTTGCCGTGCTGTACCTGAATCAAGCGGGTTTCCAAGCGGTCCGGCGCTGAGCGGCCGCTGTCGGCGTCGGCCTTGGCCTCGGCATTGGGCACGATGCGTGCCTGGTCGCCCTGGGTAATCACGCTGAACCCGTGGGTGGCCATCACCGAAAGGAACAGCTGATAGATTTCGCTGAGCGACAGCGGCGCCTTGGAAACGACATTGACCTGGCCCTTCACCCGCGGATCGACCACAAAGGTTTCGCCGGTGATATCGGCGATCTGGTCGATGAACTCGCCGATGTCGGCATCCTTGAGGTTGATCGTCCAACGCTCCTGGTCCTGCTGCTCCTGCCCGGCACTGGCGGGCGCCGGGGTGATGGCCGCGCTGGCGGTGACGCTGAGGCCAAGCAGGCTGCAGGCGAGCAGGGCGAGGCTCAGGCGTGTAAGGGTTGATGGCATCGGCTTAGTCGCTTTCCGTAGACGGGTCAGTAGGAAGGGGGTCGGTTGATTGCGGCGCAGCCGGGGGCTCGGCTTCATACACCGGCTCCTGTTCTGTAGGGGCTTCGGGCTGGCCGCCAGCGCTTTCCATCTGTTGGCGCAACGCCTCCATGCGGTCACGCAATTGCTGTTCATCCTGTTGTTGCAAGGTGGACAGCTCGTCCACCGCACTTTCATTGATCGGCTGGTTGCCGCCGGGGCTGCCTTTGCGCTTGTTGAACATCAAGGTTTCCAGGCGGCCGTTACGCTCGATCTCCACCCGGTCGCGGTAAACCGCGTGCAGGCGAATGCCTTTGTCGATTTCACTGCCGATGGCAAAGCGTAATGGCTTGCTGCCCTCGCGTTGAATGATCGCGCTGGAGCTCTTCGCATCGCTGTGCACGAAGCTGCCGCGCAAGGTCAGGCGCAGGGTGGTAGCAGGTGGGGCGGCGCTCTGGCTGACGCGGGCGGGGCCGAACAGGGTTTGAATGCTGTCCAGCGCCGGGGCGGCGGCCGATTCGTTGGTGTCGCTGGCCGGAACAGTAGCGTGGCTGCGATTGAGCTGTAACCAATCGATGGTTTGTGTGGCGAAACTCAGGCTGATTAGCAGGATCAACAACACGCCCAGCAGTGTCGGGGCGTTATGTAGCAGCCTACGTAGGGTCTCGGGCACGGACAAAGAAATTACTCGCTACTGTCGGATTTGCTGGCGGCCGATCATAGAGCAGCCACATGTTTTTTAGCATCCACTTTGCCCGGTAGTCCTATTCTGTTTTTTCTGGGGGGCGCTGTGTTTTTTCGGCAGTATGGTAAAGATAGCGCCCGCTGCGGGTTCTTCGAGCCGTAACGCGCAAAAACAATAAAAAAACAGCGGCATGGCGTGCAATCGTCATCCTTAATCTTGAACATGAGGCGCCATTACGATGCCAGGGTTGGGTTACAGATGAATGTGTCTCCGGTGGAAACGCTGCCACGTCGTTTGCCG
This sequence comes from Pseudomonas sp. GV071, assembly GCF_003050835.1. Taxonomy (GTDB): domain Bacteria; phylum Pseudomonadota; class Gammaproteobacteria; order Pseudomonadales; family Pseudomonadaceae; genus Aquipseudomonas. Next base: position 209,586 of record NZ_QAOJ01000001.1, read on the forward strand.
TTCAGCTATGCCAAGCGCAATGGTGTGGTGCTGATGCTCGATCAGGACCTGGTGTGCCTGGGCTTCCGCCCCGCCGTGGACATGGTGGCGTTGGCCGAAGCGCAACGTTTTGTAGGCCGCCGCCTGCCGCTGCGCGCGCTCACCCCCGCCGCCTTCGACCAAGCCATGGCCTCGGCCTATCAACATGACTCGGCCTCCATGCAACTGGCCGAAGACATCGGCGGGCGCCTGGACCTGGCCGCCCTGGCTGACCAGGTGCCGGAAACCGAAGACCTGATGGAGCAGGAAGATGATGCGCCGATCATTCGCCTGATCAATGCCATCCTCGGCGAGTCGATCAAAGAAAACGCCTCGGATATTCACCTCGAAACCTTTGAAAAACGTTTGGTCGTGCGCTTTCGCGTCGACGGCGTATTGCGTGAAGTGCTGGAGCCCAAGCGCGAGCTGGCTGCCTTGTTGGTATCGCGGATCAAAGTCATGGCGCGCCTGGACATCGCCGAAAAACGAGTGCCCCAGGATGGCCGTATTTCCCTGCGGGTAGGTGGCCGCGAGGTGGACGTGCGGGTGTCCACCTTGCCCTCAGCCAACGGCGAACGGGTGGTGTTGCGACTGCTCGACAAGCAGGCAGGGCGCCTGAGCTTGCAGCACCTGGGCATGTCCAGCCGCGATTGCCAGATGATGGAAGCCAGCGTGCGCAAGCCGCACGGCATCATTCTGGTCACCGGGCCAACCGGTTCGGGCAAGACCACCACTCTGTACGCCAGCCTGGTCAGCCTCAATGACCGCACGCGCAACATCCTTACTGTTGAAGACCCGATCGAATACCACCTTGAGGGCATCGGCCAGACCCAGGTCAACACCAAGGTCGACATGACCTTCGCCCGCGGCTTGCGCGCCATTCTGCGGCAAGACCCGGACGTGGTGATGGTCGGCGAAATCCGTGACGCGGAAACCGCGCAGATCGCCGTGCAGGCCTCGCTGACCGGGCACTTGGTACTGTCGACTCTGCACACCAACAGTGCGATTGGCGCCGTCACCCGCCTGGTCGACATGGGCGTCGAGCCGTTCCTGCTGTCTTCCTCTTTGCTCGGGGTATTGGCCCAGCGTCTGGTGCGGGTGCTGTGTCCGCACTGCAAGGAAGGTTTGCCGGTGACTGAAGCCGAGGCCCAGGTGCTCGGCGTGCGCAGCGGCGAGATGCCGGTGATTCACCACGCCCGTGGCTGCCCGGAATGCAAACAGCAGGGCTATCGCGGCCGTACCGGTATCTATGAGTTGGTGGTCTTCGATGACCACATGCGCACCCTGGTGCACAGCGGCGCCGGTGAACAGGAAATGACCCGTCATGCCCGCGGCAACGGCCCGAGCATTCGTGACGATGGCCGGCGCAAGGTGCTCGAGGGCATCACCAGCCTGGAAGAAGTGCTGCGCGTGACCCGTGAAGACGAAGCGCCGAGCACGGGCGCTCAGCGGCGCGAACTATCTTCGGCCTCGCCGACTCAACACCAACGTAGGGGCGACAGACGTTGATGGCGCTTGAGCCCGTCCGCACAGTCAAACCGTTGGGCACATTCTGATGGCGGCTTACGAATACCTTGCCCTGGACCAAGCAGGGCGCCAGCAAAAAGGCGTGATGGAGGCCGACAGCGCCCGTCAGGTGCGGCAAATGCTGCGCGACAAACAGCTGGCGCCGCTGCAGGTCAATGCCACCCGCACGCGCGAGCAAGCCAGCAATGACGGTCACTTCACCTTTGTTCGCGGCCTGTCGGCACGTGATCTGGCGATGCTTACCCGGCAACTGGCGACCCTGATCCAGGCTGCTTTGCCGATTGAGGAAGCCTTACGCGCGGCTGCCGCCCAGGCCTCGGCGCCGCGGGTGCAAGCGATGTTGCTGGCGGTACGCGCAAGGGTGCTGGAAGGCCATAGCCTGGCCGCTGCGCTGAAGGAGTTTCCCGCCGCATTTCCCGAACTGTACCGCGCCACGGTCGCTGCCGGTGAGCACGCCGGGCATCTGGGGCCGGTGCTGGAGCAACTGGCCGATTACACCGAGCAGCGCCAACAGTCGCGGCAAAAGGTGCAATTGGCGCTGCTGTATCCGCTGGTGCTGATGGTCACTTCGCTGATCATCGTCGGCTTTTTGCTCGGTTACGTGGTGCCCGATGTGGTGCGCGTGTTCATTGATTCCGGGCAGACCCTGCCGGCTCTCACCCGTGGCCTGATTGCGTTGAGTGATGGGGTGAAACACTGGGGCTGGTTGTTTGTACTGCTGGCGGTGGCCGGTGGTTTTACCGCGCGCTGGGCGTTGCGCGATGACAAGGTCAAACGCCGCTGGCATGCCTTTCAATTGCGCCTACCGCTGGTTGGGCGCCTGGTGCGCGCCACCGACTGCGCACGGTTTGCCTCGACCCTGGCGATTCTCACCCGCAGCGGTGTGCCGCTGGTGGAGGCGCTGAGCATTGGCGCCCAGGTGATTTCCAACCGGGTGATTCGCGCCGACGTGGTGCTGGCCGCGCAGAAGGTGCGTGAGGGCGGCAGCCTGACCCGTGCGCTGGAGGCCAGCGGGCAGTTCCCGCCGATGATGCTGCACATGATCGCCAGCGGTGAGCGCTCCGGCGAACTGGACCAGATGCTGGCCCGCACCGCGCGTAATCAGGAGGGCGACCTGGCCGCGCAGATCGCGCTGATGGTCGGCCTGTTCGAACCTTTCATGCTGGTATTCATGGGCGTTGTGGTGCTGCTCATCGTGCTGGCGATTCTTCTACCGATTCTGTCCTTGAACCAATTAGTGGGGTGATGACCATGCAACAGATAGCCATGAATACAGGACGTCGACAGTCGGGTTTCACCCTGATTGAGATCATGGTGGTGGTGGTGATTCTCGGCATCCTCGCCGCGCTCATCGTGCCGCAAGTGATGAGCCGTCCGGACCAGGCCAAGATCACCGTGGCCAAGGGCGATGTGAAAGGCATCAGCGCGGCCCTGGACATGTACAAGCTCGACAACCACACCTACCCCAACACCCAGCAGGGTCTCGAAGCTCTGGTGAAAAAGCCCACCGGCAATCCGGCAGCTAAAAACTGGAACGCCGACGGCTACCTCAAGCGTTTGCCGATCGACCCGTGGGGCAACCCGTATCAATACCTGGCGCCGGGCAGCAAAGGCCCGTTCGATTTGTACTCGTTTGGCGCCGACGGCAAGGAAGGCGGCAGCGACAACGACGCCGATATCGGTAACTGGGATCAGTGATACGCGTGCGGCCCCGAACGCAAGCCGGCTTCACCCTGATCGAAATCATGGTGGTGCTGGTGATTCTCGGCGTAGTGATCGGCCTGGCCGTGCTCAGCAGCGGTATTGCCGGCCCCTCGCGGGAACTGCGCAATGAAGCCGAGCGGCTGACGGGGCTGATCGGTGTGCTGGCAGATGAGGCCGTGCTGGATAACCGCGAATATGGCCTGTGGTTCGATACCACCTCCTACCAGGTGCTGCGCTATGACGCGGCGAAGAACAGCTGGCAGGCGCTGGACAAAAATCCCCACGCGCTGCCGGCCTGGGCCGTGCTGACCTTGGAGCTGGAAGGTAATGCGCTGAAGTTGCCCAGCCCTGACGCTGAGGAAGAAGGGCAGAAGGGCGCCCAGCGCAGCCCGCAACTGTTGATTCTGTCCAGCGGTGAGCTCAGCCCGTTTCGGCTGCAACTGGCCGAGAAACGCCCACAGGGCGCGCGGTTGCAAATGAGCAGTGACGGTTTTCGCCTGCCCAAAGTGGAAGCCGCCGATGCCAAGCAGGCAGTGAAATGAAGCGCCTGGGCGGCTTTACCTTGCTGGAGGTGCTGGTGGCCCTGGCAATTTTCGCCCTGGTCGCCGCCAGTGTGCTCGGCGTCAGCGCCCGCAGCTTGCAGACCGCCGCACGTCTGGAAGACAAGACCCTGGCGATGTGGATTGCCGACAACCAATTGAGTGAGATGCAGCTGGCGCCTAGCCCACCTGGCGATGGCGATCAGCAGGGCCAGGTGGACTTCGCCAACCGCCAATGGCAGTGGCAGAGCACGGTGGAAAATACCAGCGAGCCGACCATGCGCCGCGTCACCGTCTGGGTGGCCGGGCGCGATGAGCGTGGTCGTGGCGGCACCATCAAAGACCGTGCGGTGGTCACCCTGGTCGGCTTTGTCAGCACCGAGCCGCTTGGGGTCGAGCAATGAGGCCTCAGCGCGGTTTTACTTTGCTGGAGTTGCTGATTGCCGTGGCCATCTTCGCCCTGTTGGCGCTGGCTACCTACCGTATGCTCAGCAGCGTGATGCAGGCCGACGGCGCCACCCGTGAACACGAGCAGCAACTGCGCGAAGTGGTGCGCGCCATGGCCGCGTTCGAGCGTGACGTGCTGCAGGTGGTACCGCGCCCGACCCGCGACCCCTTTGGCGAGGACCGCCCGGCATTGATCGGCGAAGACGGCGACGACACGGCCCTGGAGTTCACCCGCAGCGGCTGGCGCAACCCCATGGGCGCGCCGCGTTCGCGTTTGCTGCGGGTGCGCTGGAAACTCAGTGGTGAGCAGTGGCAGCGCCGTTACTGGAACGTGCTCGACCAGGCCCAAGACAGTAAGCCGCAGGTGCAAGCGGTGCTCGACGGAGTGACCTCATTCACCTTGCGTTACATGGACCGCCAAGGCCAATGGCTAGCCAGTTGGCCGCCCACCGATGGCACCGCCAAAGAGCGTTTTGAGCGCTTGCCCCGAGCCGTCGAACTGGTGCTCGAACACCGCCGTTATGGCCAACTGCGGCGTGTGCTGCGTTTGCCCGATGGTGCCAAGGACAGCAAGCCAGGCGACGGCCAGACACCGGAATCGGGCGACGGGCAGAACAACGGCGATAACGCCGGGCAGGTGCAGCAATGAGACGTCAGCAGGGTGTGGCCCTGATCACCGTGCTGCTGGTGGTGGCGGTGGTGACCGTGGTCTGCGCCGGGATGATCGCCCGTCAGCAAGTTTCCATTCGCAGCAGTGCCAACCTGCTGGATGTGCGCCAAGCCTGGCATTACGCCCTGGGCGGCGAAACTCTGGCCAAAGCCCTGCTCAAACAAGACCTGCGCCGCGGTGACCCGCGCCAGCCGGTGGACCACCTCAGCGAAGCCTGGGCCAAACCGCTGCAACCCTTCACCCTGGATGAAGGCGGGGTGCTCAATGTGCGCATTGAAGACCCCAGCGGCCGCTTCAACCTCAATAGCCTGGTGAATCAGGAGCAGGTCAACGACCAGGCGGTGGCGCGCTTTCGCCGCTTGCTGCTGCGCCTGGGTATCGTCGAGCCCTACGCCGAACGGCTGGTGGACTGGCTCGACAGCGATCAGGAACCCACGGGCGGCGATGGCGCCGAAGACAATCAATACTTGCTGGCCAAACCGGCGTACCGCACCGCCAACCGACGCCTGCAGGACATCTCCGAGCTACGGTTACTGTTGGGCATGACCGAGGTCGATTACCGGCGTCTGCTGCCCTACGTCAGCGCGTTGCCGGCGGACGTCGGCCTCAACGTCAACACGGCCGGGGCGATGGTGTTGTCCTGCCTGGCGGATGGCCTGACCCCGGATCTCGCCCAGGGCATTATTCAGGCGCGCGGCGCCAAGGGCTTTGCCACGGTGGAGGCCTTCAATAGCCAGCCGGCACTGGCCGGTTTCGGTATAGAGGGGCAGGGATTGACGGTGGGTACCCAGTATTTTCAAGTGATCAGCGAAGTGCGCATCGGCGATCGCCGGCAAGTGCTGGTCAGTGATGTACAGCGTGATGAGCAAGGGCGGGTGAGGGTGTTGGCACGTGACCTGGGGCAAGAGGGTTGGGTCCAGTACGGGCAAGGAACGGCAAACAAGGAGCAGGCACCATGAGCCTGGTAACACTATTTCTGCCTGCAGCGGCGGCCGTGACGGTCGACGACAGCCTGGTGGTCGACCGCGTGCGCGGCGGCGTACATGACCAGCCGCTGCTGGCTAATGCGCTGGCTGAGTTGGACGGGCCGTGGCGGCTGATCGTGCCGGTGGAGGCGATCACTGCCTGCGCCGTACAGTTGCCGACGCAAAAGGCGCGCTGGTTGCGCCAGGCATTGCCCTTCGCGGTTGAGGAGCTGTTGGCCGAAGAGGTGGAGCTGTTCCACCTGGCCTTGGGCTCGCCGCTGGCCGATGGTCGCCACCGCATCTATGCCGTGCGCCAGAGTTGGCTGCAAGGCTGGTTGGCGCTGTGCCCGGGTATGCCGCCGGAGAGCATTCAGATCGACGCCGACCTGCTGCCGGAGCAGGGCACGCAACTGTGCTGGCTGGGCGAGCGCTGGCTGCTCGGCGGCCAACTGGCGACGCGCCTGGCCATGGCCACCGACGATTGGCCGGCGCTGGCCGGGCAATGCCCGTTGCCGCTGCACGCCGTGGCACCACCTGGCCAAGTGCTGCCCGAAGGCATCGAAACCGCGCAACGCGAAGACGATCCCTATCTGTGGCTGGCCAGCCAGACCGGCGCTTGCAACCTGGCTCAGGGCGAGTTGGCCAGTCGCGAAGAAAGCCAGGGGTTGAAACGCTGGCGCCCGGTGCTTGGCCTGGTCGGCCTGTGGCTGGTGCTGCAATGGGGATTCAACCTGGCCCAGGCCTGGCAGCTGCAACACAAAAGCGATGCCATCGCGGCTGCCAACAATGACCTGTACCGCGAGCTGTTTCCCCAGGACAGCAAGTTGATCAACCTGCGCCATCAGCTGGACGAGCACTTGAGCCAAGGGGCGGCGGGCGGCAAGAGCCGGCTCCTGGCTTTGATGGAGCTGGCCAGTACCGCCGTGCAGGCCGATGGCGGCTTGGTGCGCGTGCAGCAGCTCGACTTCAGCGACATTCGCGGCGATCTGGCGCTGCAACTGCAGGCGCCCGACTTCGCCGCGCTGGAACGCCTGCGCCAACGCTTGGCAGACGCAGGCCTGGCCGTGCAACTGGGCTCGGCCAGCCGTGAAGACAGCGGCGTCAGCGCCCGTTTAGTCGTAGGAGGGCAGGGATGAACACGACAATGCTCAAAGGCCAGTTGCTCGAACGCTGGCAACGCTCGCCGCTGCAGCGACGCTGGAACACCCTGGTGCCGCGCGAACGAATGGCGTTGGCCCTGATGCTGCTGTGCATCGTCGGTGCGCTGCTGTACATCAGCTTCTGGCAACCGGCTCAACACCGTCTGCACAACGCCCGCGAAGCGCTGGCCCAGCAACTGGAGCTCAGCGGCTACCTGCAAGCCAAGGCGCCGCAGGCCCGGGCGTTGGTGGAACGGCCGACCAGCAGCATTGCTCCCGAGCAACTGCAAGGCCTGGTCACCACCAGCGCCGCTGCCGCGCAACTGACCATCGAGCGCATCGACAATCAGGGCGATGGCAGCCTGCAGGTCAGCCTGCAGCCGGTGGCGTTCAACCTGTTGCTGCGCTGGTTCAATGAGCTGGAAGCGCAGGGTGTGCGTATTGATGAAGCGGGGCTAGACCGTAATGAAGAAGGCCTGGTGACGTCACGGTTGACCTTGCGGGTGGCGCAGTAAAAGCATCGCGGCTAATCGGAGCTTTTTCACTTAAACGCGCAACCCCCCACAGCGATCGCCATTCAGCCTGGCGAAGCGGGCAAACAGAAAAAACCGTTAATTTAAGAAAATTTCTATATGGGGTGTTGACTTAGGTGTGTCCCCCGCGTAAATTTCGCGCCTCGCAAGCAAGGGGTGATTAGCTCAGCTGGGAGAGCATCTGCCTTACAAGCAGAGGGTCGGCGGTTCGATCCCGTCATCACCCACCACTTGTGAAACCGGACGAAAGTCCACCGACGCGCAGCGGTAGTTCAGTCGGTTAGAATACCGGCCTGTCACGCCGGGGGTCGCGGGTTCGAGTCCCGTCCGCTGCGCCATTATTTGCCAGGTACGACCTAGTCGGGCCTGAGATCGGAAAGCCAACCAGGGCTTGAAGGTCAGACGCTAGAACGTTTCATGCTGTACCGGACGCAAGTCCACCGACACGCAGCGGTAGTTCAGTCGGTTAGAATACCGGCCTGTCACGCCGGGGGTCGCGGGTTCGAGTCCCGTCCGCTGCGCCATATACGAAACCCTTGGTTCGCAAGAACCAAGGGTTTTTTATTGCCTGCGCTTTTTAAAGTGTGGCCTGAGTGCTTCGTTCATCTGTTGTTCATCTGCGGGTTTTAGGCTTGGCCGCAGACCCAAACGACAAGCACATGAGCGAGCACAAGCAAATGGACGAATACCAGGAAGAGCTTCTGGAATACCGCGCAGCGGAGCAAGACGAGCCGGCAGAGCTGATCGAAGACGCCACCGAGCTGTGAGTGTGGACTTGCGTGGCTCTAGCCACGAAACTCCGAAGAGGCCTTAAAAGCCTGTTTGTCGCCACGCCGCGGTTTATCCTGCCTTGCGCTGTTCCCGCCGAAACTCCCCTGGCGTCTTGCCCGCCCAGCGCTTGAACGCGCGCTGAAACGCCTCTGCCGAGGCAAACCCCAACAAGTAGGCAATCTCGCCAAAGGCCAATTCCGTGTCACGGATATAGGCCATGGCCAGGTCGCGGCGGGTGTCGTTGAGGATGGCGCGGTATTGGGTGCCTTCTTCGGCGAGTTTGCGCCGCAGGGTCCAGGTAGGCAGCTGCAGGCGCGCGGCGACTTCTTCGAGGTCGGGTTCGCGGCCATTCAACAGCGGGCCGAGCAATTGGCTGATGCGCTCGCGCAGGCTGCGGGTGCGGGTCAGTTGGTCTAGCTCGCGCTCGCAGATTTCCAGCAAGTGGCGCCAGGTGCTCGGGCAGTGCTCGGGGTTGCGCAGGGCGAGGGTGGCCTGGTTCAGGCGCAGTTGGTTAGTGCTGCTGGCGAACTCCACCGGGCAGCCGAAAAGCGCGCTGTAGTGTTCGGCGTAGCTGGTGGCGGGGAATTCGATGTCGACCTTTTCCACTGCCAGTTTCTGACCGGCCAGTGCTCCCAGTTGCGCTGCCCAACCAGCCAGCACCGAGTCGACCACAAAGCGGTTGTAGGCGTTGTACGGGCTGATGGAATAGAAGCGCAGCCAGGCGCCACGGGCGTCTTCATGGAAACTCGACTGGCCGCGATAGTTGTAGGCGTACAGGGGTTCGAAGCGAATCAGTGCTCGTGCCGCCTCGCGCACATTGGGTGCCTGGGCGGCGGTGACACCGGCCAGGCCAACCTGGCTGAGGCGGGTAAACACCCCCATGCTCAGGCCCAGTCCCGGTTCGCCGCTGAGTTGAATGGCGGCATGGCCCAGGCGCATATAGCGCGGAATCGACAGGCGCGCCCGCGGCTCGGCCAGGCGGGCGCTGTCCAGGCCGTATTGTTCCAGCAGCGGCTCGGGGTCTTGCCCGGCGTGGCGTAGGGCGTCGTCCAGGCCATGCACAAAACCTACCGACAGGTCGCCTAGCCGTACACGCACCGGTTTCATCGGTTACAGCCAGATGTTCAGCAGGCGGCCACCATGACCACCGGCGTCGTTGACCAGGCTGACGTTTTGCTCGGTGGCCAACAGGCTCTGCCCGTCACTGCCCAGGTTCCACAGTTGCCCGCGCATAAACACCGTCAGCCCAGCCTGCGCGCCACTGCTGCGCAAGCGGTTGGCCATTGCCAACTGCTGCCAGGCCTGGCCTTCGGTAACCGCTCCGGGTTGCACGGCGACATCGTCCGGGGTTGGCGCGCCGTTATAGCCGCCCCAGGGTTTCGACCAGTTGCCATTGCCGGTAAGAAAGGCTGGCACGACGAGCAGTTGCACGCCCTGTTTGCCCAGTTCGGCATAGCCGGCGGGGTACCAGCTGTCGGCGCAGATCAGCACGCCCAGACGCCCGGCCGGGGTGTCGACCACCTGCAGCGCGCTGGCTGGCGCGGCGGCGATAAACACCTGCTCATCGCGAATCGGATAGACCTTGCGCTGCGGCTGGCCCAGCGGTGCGCCATCGCTGCCGAACACCAGGCTGACGTTGTACAGCGGGCCATCGCCGACCACTAACTGGCCGTTCTCCACCCGAGGCTCGGGCAGCACGATGGAGCCGGCCACCAGGGTGATGCCGAAATCCTTGGCCAGGCCGCCGAACACCGCTTGGTAGTCGCGGGCCATGGCGTCGCCTTTCATTCGCAGCAGGGCGTCCTGCAGGCGGTCTTCACCCTTGGCCGAGAGCAGCGCGCGACCCAGTTTCAGCGGGTTGCTGGCGGCCAACCAAGCCATGGCGCTGTCGATGGTCTGCGCCTGATAGACCTCGGCCTTTTCGCCGCTGATCACCAGCCAGGTACCTATATGTTCCGGCAGTACGGCCACTGTTTTGCCATTCAGCAGGCCTTCATCGCGGGCCTTGTGCAGGTAGGCGGCGAGCTTCAGACGCAGCAGGTCGGTGCTGTGGTAGTCGCCGGAAAACATCTCCGGCTGGATGCCCAGCAGGTTGCCCTTGTCGCCAGGCTGGCCCTGGTTGAGCGCCACGTGGCTGCGCAGGTCGGAGAGGTAATGGGCGTCGGTGGGGATGTCGGTCCACAGCGCATAGGCGCCGAGCAGGATGACGACGATAGCGGCCAAGGTGTTGCCAAGTAGTCTGCGCATGGTCATGGGAGTGCGGAATGAGGGTGTAAGGGTAGGGCGCCGATGATCGCTTGCCAAGTCGTGCTGCGCAGTTGGATCAATAACTTGTCACTTTGGATCATTGAGGGGGCGCGGCGCCCTCTTTATCGTTCAGCCCATAACTGACCGCCACCCGCTTGAGGTGGCTGGCATTCCGTGCATTAACCGTTCGATGTGGAGCTATCTATGACCGCCGCTCAATTCCCGCACCTGTTGGCCCCGTTGGACCTGGGTTTCACCACCCTGCGTAACCGCACCCTGATGGGTTCCATGCACACCGGGCTGGAAGAGAAGCCGGGCGGCTTCGAACGCATGGCCGCCTACTTCGCCGAGCGCGCCCTGGGTGGCGTCGGCCTGATGGTCACCGGCGGTATCGGCCCGAACGTGGAAGGCGGCGTGTACGCCGGTGCCGCCAAGCTGAGCACCCAGGAAGAAGCCGACAACCACCGCATCGTCACCCGTGCTGTGCACGAGGCGGGCGGCAAGATCTGCATGCAGATCCTCCACGCCGGCCGTTATGCCTACAGCCCGAAATCGGTAGCGCCGAGCGCCATCCAGGCGCCGATCAACCCGTTCAAGCCGCACGAGCTGGACGAAGAGGGCATCGAAAAGCAGATCGCCGACTTCGTCACCTGCTCATCCTTGGCGCAGGTTGCCGAGTACGACGGCGTGGAAATCATGGGCTCCGAGGGTTACTTCATTAACCAGTTCCTCGCCGCCCACACCAACCAGCGCACCGACCGCTGGGGTGGCAGCTACGAAAACCGCATGCGCCTGTCGGTAGAAATTGTCCGCCGAGTGCGTGAAGCGGTAGGTCCGAACTTCATCATCATCTATCGCCTGTCGATGCTCGACCTGGTGGAAGGCGGCAGCACCTGGGACGAAATCGTCACCCTGGCCAAAGCCATCGAAAAAGCCGGCGCCACCATCATCAACACCGGTATCGGTTGGCACGAAGCGCGGATCCCGACCATCGCCACCAAGGTGCCACGTGCGGCGTTCACCAAGGTCACCGCCAAGCTGCGCGGCGAAGTGAGCATTCCGCTGATCACCACCAACCGCATCAATACTCCGGAAGTGGCGGAACAAGTGCTGGCCGACGGTGATGCCGACATGGTCTCGATGGCCCGTCCGTTCCTCGCCGACCCGGAGTTCGTCAACAAGGCTGCTGAAGGCCGTAGCGACGAAATCAACACCTGCATCGGTTGCAACCAGGCCTGCCTGGACCACACCTTCGGCGGCAAACTCACCAGCTGCCTGGTCAACCCACGCGCCTGCCACGAAACCGAGCTGAACTACATCCCGACTACCGCGGTGAAGAAAATCGCCGTGGTCGGCGCCGGCCCTGCCGGTCTGTCGGCTGCCACCGTGGCCGCCGAGCGTGGCCACAGCGTGACCCTGTTCGACTCGGCCAGCGAAATCGGCGGCCAGTTCAACGTCGCCAAGCGTGTGCCCGGTAAAGAAGAGTTCTACGAAACCATTCGCTACTTTGGCCGCAAGTTGCAAACCACCGGCGTTGATCTGCAACTGAACACCCGCGTCAGCGTGGATGACCTGGTTAAAGGTGGCTTCGACGAAATCATCCTGGCCACCGGTATCGCCCCGCGTACCCCGGCGATTCCGGGCATCGACAACCCGAAAGTGATCAGCTACCTGGACGCCATTCTGCAGCGCAAACCGGTTGGCCAGAGCGTGGCCGTGATCGGCGCCGGCGGTATCGGTTTCGACGTGTCGGAATTCGTCGTTCACCAAGGCGAAGCCACCAGCCAGGACCGCGATGCGTTCTGGAAAGAGTGGGGCATCGACAAGGCTCTGGAAGCCCGTGGCGGTATCGCTGGCATTAAGGCTGAAGTACATGCACCGGCGCGTCAGGTGTTCCTGCTGCAGCGCAAGAAATCCAAAGTCGGCGACGGTCTGGGTAAAACCACCGGCTGGATCCACCGCACCGGCCTGAAAAACAAGAACGTGCAGATGCTCAACAGCGTCGAGTACCTCAGCGTGGACGACGCCGGCCTGCACATCCGCATCGGCGAAGGCGAGCCGCAAGTGCTGCCGGTGGACACCATCATCGTCTGCGCCGGCCAGGACCCGCTGCGTGAGTTGCAGGAAGGTCTGGAAGCGGCTGGGCAATTGGTGCACCTGATTGGTGGTGCTGATGTGGCGGCCGAACTGGATGCCAAGCGCGCCATTAATCAAGGTTCGCGTCTGGCTGCTTCGCTGTAACTAACCGAGCTCCTTGTCGTCGGCCAGGCGGCGTTGCGTCCTCGCTTTTAATGCTCGCGTACTGCAGTACGCTGCGCTTAAAAGCTCCGGGGCGCCTTGCCTGGCCTTAGCCCAGAAGCTCTCGACCGAGTTGTCGGTTTTATAAAGGCAAAAACAACAACAAAGGAGTTGCCATGACCAGTTCCGCTTTGAGTTCCAACCCCGCCGTCACCGCCACCCTTGAGCAGTGGCATTCGATGATCAGCAGCAAAAGCCTCAAGGCCTTGCCTGAGTTGCTCGACCCGAAAGCGGTGTTCCGTTCGCCTATGGCCTACAAACCGTATGAGGGCGCGCAAATGGTCAATCTGATTCTGAACACGGTGATTCAGGTGTTCGAGAACTTCGAATACCACCGCCAACTGGTCAGCGCCGATGGCCAGAGCGTGGTGCTGGAGTTCAGTGCCACAGTGGGCGACCGTCAGCTCAAGGGCATCGACATGGTGCAGTTCAACAGCGACGGCAAGATTGTCGACTTCGAAGTGATGATTCGCCCCATGAGCGGCCTGCAGGCGCTCGGGGAGGAGATGGGCAAGCGGTTGGCGCCATTTCTGGCCAAAGCGCCAGCCTGAACTGCAAAAGTTCCCGGCTGAATAACAAAAGTTGACTGTTGTACCAATTCCGTCACAGTTTCACCCCAGCGCCCGATTCCAGGGCGCTGACCACGGGTGACTGCCAACCCAGTCACATTGCCGTCGGTCCTTTTTACCCTAGACTTGAGCCAAATGTAGGAATACGCCTACTTTCTCGCTGTGCGCGCAGAAAAATTCGAGCGTATTCGTAAGCGCGATAGCTCGCCGTGTTTGGCTTAGGGGTTCGTTGATGAGCATGCAGATCAAGCCGCAAATGGTTGAGGCCGTGGTGTTCTTCAGTGAACGCGGTATCTGCAAGGAAATGCTGTTTCCCGAGTTCGAGGCCTTGCTCGACGGCGTGGTCAATATGCCGGAATTTCGCGATCAGCAAATGCGTGTCGCCTACGTGCTGATCAACCCCCGTCTGCTAGTGCGCGCGGCGGTGTTCTTCTTCCTCGATTTTGATGAACGCGGCTCGCCTGATAGCGGCTGGAACATTCCCCTGCGTCACCTCGCCGAACGCTCCGGCCGTGGCCCTGACTTGGGTGCCGGTCCCATCCGCCTGGCTTGCCGCAGCCAGTGCCCGGTGTCCTGGCACCAGATGCACCTGTGGGACCCAAGCCTGGTGCCCGGCCAGAACGACCTGGTGCTGCTGCGCGATACCGTCAAACGTAACCAGTTGGGCCTGTTGGTCGAAGATGACCTCGGCCAGAGTGTTTCTACCGAGCGCCTGCAGTTGGCCCCGGAAGACCAGTGGCACGCGCCGGACCCAGGCAAAGAGGCCGCCGAGCAACTGGCAGAAAAGATCGAGCAGGAACACCGGCTGAAAACCGCCCAACTGATCAAGCAGCAGCGCCTGCGCATCAGCAGCCAGACCCAGCAATACGAAGAGGAGTTGGCCAAGCTCAAACTGGCCGGCGCCGAAGACACGCAGAAAATGCTGGCGCAGATCCAGACCCTGCACCAGGCCCTGCGCCAACAGGAAGAACTGAACGTCAGTCTCAAGGGCCAACTCGCTGCCCAGGCCGACACCTTCCAGAAAAACCGCGAAGAAATGACCGAGCAACTGCGCGCCATCGAACGCCACGGCCGCACCGAAACCGACATTCTGCGCGCCCAGTTCGACAGCGAGTTGCAGGCGCGCATCGCCTCCGCGGTGGTCGAGTACAAAGAGCAGATCGCCATTCGTGATGTCGAGCTGGCGTACCGCAATGAACTGGACACCCAGCTTGAGCAGGAAGTTGAGCGCCTCAAGCAGGAGCGCGACGCCTTTGCCAGCCAGGGGGGCGAACAGATTCTCGAGCGCCTGTCGAAACTCGGCGTGGTGTTTGTGGTGTACCACCCAGGCGCCGGGCACCTGACCATTCCGCTGCAAGACATCGCCCGCTACCAGGACAACCCCATGGCCTACGCGGCCGCCAAGTGTTTTGTCGCTGAGCCGCAGTACCGCCAGTGGCTGGCCCATTACGAAAAACCCAGCTGCGATGCCAGCCTGCCTAATGGCGACCGTTGCGGCATTCCTCTGGATCGTATCGATTCCCCTAGCCGTTTTGTCATTGGCGACTCCAACTGCTGCGCGCGGCACAAAACCGGCGCACGCCTGCGTACCGTCAGCTAAACCTTGCCGCTCAGCCTGCCGTCCTGGTCTCCCCAGGCGCCTCTACAGCGCCTGGTAATGCCCTGGCTGGAGGAGACCGGCGTTGAGGTGGCGGTGTTGCGCCTGGACCTGATCGACCCGCTGATCAGTGGCAACAAGTGGTTCAAGTTGCAGCATCACCTGCACGCCGCCGAAGCGGCCTGCGCTGCCGGCGTGATCAGCCTTGGCGGGGCCCACTCCAATCACCTGCACGCCCTGGCCGCCGCCGGTAAACGCTTTGGCTTCGCCACCGTCGGCCTGCTGCGCGGCGAGCCGCAAGACACGCCCACTGTTCGCGACCTGCACGCTTGGGGTATGCAGCTGCATTGGCTCGGCTATGGCGGCTATCGCCAGCGCCACCAGGCTGATTTCTGGCAACCCTGGTTAGCGCGTTATCCCAATTTCTACCCTGTGCCCGAGGGCGGTGGCGGCTTGCCTGGAGCGCGCGGTTGCATGGCGTTGCGCGAGATGGCTGAGGCGCAATTGGCCAGCATCGGCTGGGACGATTTCGACGCCTGGTGGCTGGCCGTCGGTACCGGCACCACCCTGGCCGGGCTGGTGCTGGCCGAGGCCGGGCGGCGGCTGGTCTATGGGGCAGCGGCGGTGCCGGCGGGGCATGGCGTGGAAGATAACCTGCGGGCGATCTTCGAGCTGGCTGGAGAAAACGATCAGGGGTATCGCTTGCTGGAGGCGAGCCGTGGTGGTTTTGCTAAGGTCGATACAGCGCTGACGACGTTTGTCGAGCAGGTGGAGGTAGGCAGCGAGGTGCCGCTTGAAGCGATTTATACCGGTAAGGCACTAATGGCGTTGCGCCTATACGTGGTGGCCGGTAACGTGGCTCGCGGCACGCGCCTGCTGTTCGTCCATACGGGCGGTCTGCAGGGGCGTCGGGCCACTCACCTGAACATTGCGCACCCTGGCGGGACGCCGGGCTTGCCGTTGGAGTCTGACCATTTCCATGAGTGACCCCCTTAACCTTGAGCAACTGCGCAGTCTGACGCCGCTCAATGTGTTGTCCGAGCAGCAATGGCGTGAACTGCGCAGCCAACTGGTGCCGCAGCCGATGCTGGCCGGGCAGTTGCTGTTTCGCCCCGGCGATCAGGCGCGCCTGACCTATTACCTGTTGGCCGGCGAGCTGTTGCTGACCACCGTCGACGGGCAGCAAACGCGCTTGCAGGCCGGCAGCGAAGCCAGCTGCCATCCGTTGTCACCCAGCCTGCCGCGGCTGCACGAAGCCCGTGCGCTTACCGACATCAGCCTGCTGATTCTCGACAGCGCCACCCTGACTCGCTTGTTGACCTGGCGCCTGGCCTACCAGGACCTGTTGCTGGAACTGGGTCAGCGCGGCGGCGATGTCGAATGGCTGGAGCGGCTGCTGGAAAACCCGCTGTTCGCCAAGGTGCCGTCCCCCAACGTGCGCGCCATGCTCGACCGCCTGCAGCGCATCGAATTGAAAGCCGGCAGCACCGTGCTCAGTGAAGGCGAGGCGGGCGATTGCTGCTTCTTCCTCAACAGCGGGCGTGCCGAAGTGATCCGCAGCGCCGGCAGCGACCGTCAGGTGTTGGCCGAGCTGGAAGTGGGTGCCTGTTTTGGTGAGGAAGCACTGCTGGCCGACCAGCCGCGCAATGCCACCGTGACCATGCTCGAAGACGGCGTGGTGCTGCGCCTGGATCGCCAGGACTTTTTCGCCTTGCTCAAGGCGCCGATTGTTGACGAGGTGTCGTTTGGCGAAGCCGCGCGTTTGCTGTCCGGCGGCGCGCAATGGCTGGACGTGCGCTTGCAGGAAGAATACGAGCGGGCCCACGCCCTCCAATCGCTGAACATGCCGCTGCAACTGCTGCGTCTCAAAGCGCGGTTGCTGGATAAAACCCGCACCTACCTGTGCTACTGCGACAGCGGCAACCGCGCCACCAGTGCGGTGTTTCTGCTCTCGCAGCTGGGCTACAACGCCTACGCCTTGCGCGATGGCCTGAATGCCTTGCCGGCGGTGATGCGCGATGGGCTGTTGTGTGAGAGTGGGTCGGGGTATTTGGCGCGGTCGGGGGGGAGGACCGAGCGTAGTCGATAGCACCGGATCTGCGACGGTTCCGATATTCTGAATCCTGAATCGTCGGTCCGCCGCCTGCACTCGGACGACGGAGACTTCTGCACCAGACACCGTCATTCCAGCGCAGGCTGGAATTCAGTATGTCGGGTGGAAATGCGTTCTCCTGGCTTATTCTGGGTCCCAGCCTGCGCTGGGACGACGGAGGTTTTCAGGTTTACTCTCGTCTTTCTCACGTAGGCGGCGGTCCAGCGTTTTAGCTGTCACGCATACCGTTGGCCATTCCACTGCGGCCAGGCATCGGCCACCAAAAACACCCGCTCTACCTCCTGCCACGCCCCTTCCTCGTCTCGCTCAAAGCGCACCAACAATTGCGCCTGCGCATCGGGCTCCAGCTCATCCAGCCACTGGGTAAAACGCTCAGTCGTCCACAGCGTCTGATCCTGTTCCCGCGCCGGCGCCAGCCAGGTTTGCCGGGGAATGGGCTGCCAGTGCCCGCGGCCATTCTGCAACGCCGGCCAGTCTTTGCGATGCAGCCAACGCCCGCGCAAATGCTCGTTCAGTGCGCCGGCCGGCGGCTGACTAAATCCCGGCCACGGATAAAACAGATAGCCCGCCAACCACAGCTGCGGCTGCACCTGCGTGATACCCAACTGCGCCAACGCAGCCTGCGCTTCGGGCCGTGCCGAGAGTGGTAATTGGTGGTTCAACAGATGCTCAAGCTTGCGCGCCAGGCGGTCCTGGCTGCCGGGCCCCAGCCACTCGTGAGCGTTGCTGCCATCGCCTTGCTGCGGGCCGAGGTAGAGCTTGATCGCCAGCTCCTGGTGGTGCACGCCGTCATCGTCTTGCAGCAGCAAATCCAGCTCGCCGAGGGTGTGCCCACCCTGACGAATTGCCAGGTTGGCGGCCAGCAATTGCACTCCGGGTGCGGCCATCAGGGCGAACTGCCACAAGCGTTCGTAGTACAGACCCAGGCGGCGAATGCTGTGCTGCGCGAGCCAGGCGCTGAGTGGGGTCGGGTCACGGTCGAGGGCGTACAGCCAGTCGGCCAGTTGCTCGGGGGCCGCTACCCAGGCGCTGGCCGTCAGCGGGTGGCGCTGCGGGCAAACTGCGGGGTCGAGCAGGGGCGGTGACAACAGCACCCACGCCAGATCACGTACGGCCGGCTGATGCAGGTGCTGGGGCAGGGCGCTGAGGGTGGGAAAAAGCGTCATTCTGCGAGCATAGCGGTTAGCTCGGGCAATGTGCGCCTTGGTTTGCTTGGCGCCTTTCGCCCATAATTGCCCCGTTCACCGAAATCGGCCTGTCTGGCCCTCTCTGCATCGAGAGCGCTTTTTCTTATTTCTGCCAGCGTCTCCCAGGAGCCTCATGGAGCAATTTCGCAATATCGGCATCATCGGCCGCTTGGGCAGTTCCCAGGTGCTGGACACCATCCGCCGCCTGAAAAAACTGCTTATCGAGCGTCAGCTCCACGTGATCCTTGAGGACACCATTGCCGAAGTGTTGCCCGGCCACGGCCTGCAGACTTCCTCGCGCAAGAGCCTGGGCGAAGCCTGTGATCTGGTGATCGTGGTCGGCGGCGACGGCAGCATGCTCGGCGCCGCCCGCGCCCTGGCGCAGTTCAATGTGCCGGTGCTGGGGATCAACCGCGGCAGCCTGGGCTTTCTCACTGATATTCGCCCCGATGAGTTGGAGACGAAGGTAGCCGAAGTGCTCGATGGCCAGTTCCTGGTGGAGAACCGCTTCCTGCTGCAAGCCGAAGTACGCCGCCATGCCGAAGTGATAGGCCAGGGCGATGCGCTGAACGACGTGGTGCTGCACCCCGGCAAGTCGACGCGGATGATCGAGTTCGAGTTGCACATCGATGGCCAGTTCGTCTGCAGTCAGAAAGCCGACGGCCTGATCGTCGCCACCCCGACCGGCTCCACGGCCTACGCCTTGTCCGCCGGCGGGCCGATCATGCACCCCAAGCTCGACGCCATTGTGGTGGTGCCGATGTACCCGCACACCCTGTCCAGTCGGCCGATTGTGGTCGACGGCAACAGCGAGCTGAAAATCGTCGCCTCCAAGGACATGCAGATTTATCCGCAGGTGTCCTGCGACGGCCAGAACCATTTCACCTGCGCCCCTGGCGACACCCTGATCGTCAGCAAGAAACCGCAGAAGCTGCGCCTGATTCACCCGCTCGACCATAACTACTACGAGGTCTGCCGGACCAAGCTGGGTTGGGGCAGTCGGCTCGGAGGCGGGAACGACTGATGGAACTCGACCCGGCGCGCGGTTATGACCTGATCGGTGATGTGCACGGCTGTGCGCACACCCTCGCGCGCCTGCTTGATGGCCTCGGTTACCAGCGCCGCGGCGGCGTGTGGCGCCACCCGCGGCGGATGGCGATTTTCCTCGGCGATATCGTCGACCGTGGCCCGCGTATTCGCGAGGCGCTGCACATCGTCCACGACATGGTCGACGCCGGACAGGCGCTGTGCATCATGGGCAATCATGAATTCGACGCGCTCGGCTGGAGCACCCCGGCGCCGCCCGGCAGTGGCCGCCAGTTCGTTCGCGAGCACACGCCGCGCAACGCCCGTCTGATTACCCAGAGCCTGGCTCAATTCGATGCCTACCCCCACGAGTGGCGCGAATTCCAGCGCTGGTTCTACGAGCTGCCGCTGTTTATCGACGCCGGTCATTTCCGCGTCGTGCATGCCTGCTGGGATGCCGGCTTGATCGACTCGCTGCGCACCTTGCACCCGGATGGCCGGGTGGACGAAGCCTTTGTGCAGGACGCCGCGGTGTCCGGCAGCTTCGCCAGCCGGGTATTCAGCCGCCTGCTGCGCGGCACCGACATGCGCCTGCCGGACGGCCTGACCCTGACCAGCGACGACGGCTACACCCGCGCCTTCTTTCGCACCAAGTTCTGGGAAGAAGATCCGCAGACCTATGGCGATATCGTCTTCCAGCCCGACGCCTTGCCCGACGCCGTGGCGCGCACGCCGCTGACCCCGCGGGAGAAAACCGAACTGCTGCGCTACGGCCCGAAAGAGCCGCCGCTGTTCGTCGGCCACTACTGGCGCAAAGGCCGCCCGGCGCCGATCCGCCCCAACCTGGCGTGCCTGGACTACAGCGCCGTGCTGTACGGTCGGCTGGTGGCATACCGGATGGACCAGGAAAGCCGCATCGACCCGAATAAATTTGCCTGGGTGGACGTTGAGCGCCCGGAGCTGCCCATTGAGTGATAGCGCGATGAATCCCGTTGAAGTGTTGCGGTTGCCGGTGAGCGTGAACCTGGCCGGCTTTGTCGAACTGTTGCAGCGCATGCAGGTGCCGCATCGGGTCAGTGAGGAGTCGGGCGAGCAGGTGTTGTGGGTGCCGGGCGAGGAGCTGGCTGGCCAGGTGCGCGGTCTGTATCAGCAGTACCCCGAGGGCGATCCGGAGCAGCGTTTACAGCTGCCACCCGCCGTGCAGCCCAAGGCCGGCGGCTTCGTTCAGCAACTGCGCGACAGCCCGCTGACGGCGGCAGTGTTGCTGCTGACCTTGATCGTTGCCGGCATCACCTTGCTCGGCGACAACCACGGCACCATTCACTGGCTGAGCTGGTTCGACTACCGCGTGCAGGGCGAATACGCCTATTTCGTGCCCTGGCTTGACAGCATGGCCGCCGGCCAATACTGGCGGCTGATCACGCCGATCTTTATCCACTTCGGCATCCTGCACCTGGCCATGAACAGCATGTGGTACTGGGAGTTGGGCCGGCGCATCGAGTTCTATCAGGGCAAGTGGCTGCTGCTGGGGCTGACGCTGTTCTTTGGCCTGGTCTCCAACGCCGTGCAGTTCTGGTGGGCAGGGCCGTCGATTTTTGGCGGGCTGTCGGGTGTGCTTTACGGTTTGCTCGGCTACTGCTGGATTTACCAGCTGCTGGCGCCCAATCGCGCGTATCACCTGCCCAAGGGCGTGGTGGTGATGATGTTGATCATGTGGGTTATCTGCATGAGCGGCATTACAGAGCTAGCAGGCTTCGGGATTGCCAACGCCGCGCACACCGGCGGCTTGGTGGCGGGCTGCCTCACCGGTCTGTTGGGCGGTGCACTGGCGCGCCGTCGCCGTTAAACTGCGACTTTGTTTTTGGAGGCGTCTATGTCGTCCTTTGCTGAAATGATTGAAAACATCACCCCGGATATCTACGAAAGCCTGAAGTTGGCAGTGGAAATCGGTAAATGGTCCGACGGCCGCAAACTGACCCAGGAGCAGAAAGAGCTGAGCCTGCAGGCAGTGATCGCCTGGGAGCTGCAGAACCTGCCGGAAGACCAGCGCACCGGTTACATGGAATTGCAGGAGTGCAGCTCCAAGTCCAAGCCCGTGCCGAATATTTTGTTCAAGTCGGACGCTATCCATTGAGTGAATTGGGTCGTGGTGCCTTGAGCAAAATGGCCGCCCGTTTGGGCGCGCCCGTGCAGTACGCCTTTCGTCTGGGCGATGAAGAAGTGCCGGTCAATCCACTGATCGGTCAGACCGTGCGGCTTGAGTACCTGGGTGCGATTCATTGCAGCCACTGCGGGCGCAAAACCAAAACCAGTTTCAGCCAGGGTTATTGCTACCCGTGCATGACCTCGCTGGCGCAGTGCGACACCTGCATGATGAGCCCCGAGCGCTGCCACCACGAGGCCGGCACCTGCCGCGAGCCGGAGTGGGCAGCGCAGTTCTGCATGACGGACCATATCGTCTACCTGGCCAACTCCTCGGGGGTGAAGGTCGGCATTACCCGCGCCACCCAGGTGCCGACCCGCTGGCTCGACCAGGGAGCCAGCCAGGCGCTACCGATCATGCGCGTCAGCACCCGCCAGCAGTCCGGTTTCGTCGAAGACGTGTTGCGCAGCCAGGTAGCGGATAAAACCAACTGGCGTGCACTGCTGAAAAGCCATGCTGCGCCGGTGGATCTCGCCGCTGTGCGCGACGAACTGTTCGCCACCTGCGCCGATGGTCTGTTGGGGTTGCAGCAGCGCTTTGGCTTGCAGGCGATTCAGCCGATCACAGACGTCGAGCCGATTGAAATTACTTATCCGATCGAAGCCTACCCGGCGAAGATCACCAGCTTTAATCTGGATAAAGACCCGGTTGCCGAAGGCACTTTGCTGGGCATCAAGGGCCAGTACCTGATGTTCGATACCGGCGTCATCAATATTCGCAAATACACGGCCTACCAATTGGCCGTGCATTCCTGAACGTGAAGGGAACCCGTCATGCGCACCGAACAACCGAAGATGATTTACCTGAAGGACTACCAGGCGCCGGATTACCTGATTGACGAGACCCATCTGACTTTCGAATTGTTCGAGGACCACACCCTGGTCCACGCGCAGCTGGTGATGCGTCGCAACCCGGCGCACGGCAGCGGTTTGCCGGCGTTGGTGCTGGATGGCCAGGAACTGGAGCTGGTGTCGCTGAGCCTGGACGGCAAGGCCCTGGAGGAGGGTGACTATCAGCTCACCGACAGCCACCTGACCCTGCAACCGGCCGCCGATACCTTCGTGATCGACAGCAGCGTGCGCATCCACCCGGAAAGCAACACTGCGCTGGAAGGCTTGTACAAGTCTGGCAGCATGTTCTGCACCCAGTGCGAGGCCGAGGGTTTCCGCAAGATCACCTACTACCTCGACCGCCCGGACGTGATGAGCAAGTTCACCACCACCCTCAGCGCCGAGCAGCACAAGTACCCGGTGCTTCTGTCCAACGGCAACCCGATTGCCAGCGGCCCGGAAGACGGCGGTCGTCATTGGGCGACCTGGGAAGACCCGTTCATGAAACCGGCCTACCTGTTTGCCCTGGTAGCCGGTGACCTGTGGGCCATCGAAGACACCTTCGACACCATGAGCAAGCGCGAAGTGGCGCTGCGTATTTATGTCGAGCCGGAAAACATCGACAAATGCCAGCACGCCATGGACAGCCTGAAAAAATCCATGCGCTGGGATGAAGAGGTGTACGGCCGCGAATACGATCTGGATATTTTCATGATCGTCGCCGTCAACGACTTCAACATGGGCGCCATGGAAAACAAGGGCCTGAACATCTTCAACTCCAGCTGCGTACTGGCCAAGGCCGACACCGCCACCGACGCTGCGCACCAGCGCGTTGAAGGGGTGGTAGCGCACGAGTACTTCCACAACTGGTCGGGCAACCGCGTGACCTGCCGCGACTGGTTCCAGCTGTCGCTCAAAGAAGGTTTCACCGTGTACCGCGACGCCGAGTTCTCGGCGGACATGAATTCGCGCACAGTCAAACGCATCGAAGACGTGGCCTACCTGCGCACCCACCAGTTCGCCGAAGACGCCGGCCCCATGGCTCACGCCGTGCGCCCGGACAGCTTTATCGAGATCTCCAACTTCTACACCCTGACCGTGTACGAAAAAGGCTCGGAAGTGGTGCGTATGCTCCACACCCTGTTGGGCGGCGAAGGCTTCCGCAAAGGCAGCGACCTGTACTTCGAGCGCCACGACGGCCAGGCCGTGACCTGCGATGACTTCATCAAGGCCATGGAAGATGCCAACGGCGCCGACTTCACCCAGTTCAAACGCTGGTACAGCCAGGCCGGCACGCCGCGCCTGCAAGTGAGCGAGGCGTATGACGCTGCCGCGAAAACCTACACGCTGACGTTCCGTCAGAGCTGCCCGCCGACCCCGGGGCAGACCGAGAAGCTGCCATTCGTGATTCCGGTGGAGCTGGGCTTGCTCGGCGCCAAAGGCCAGGCATTGACCCTGAAGCTGGCGGGTGAGGGCGCTGCTCGCGGTGAGTCCACTGTGATTGCGGTCACCGAAGCCGAGCAGAGCTTCACCTTCGTCGAGGTGGCCGAGCAGCCACTGCCGTCGTTGCTGCGTGGCCTGTCGGCGCCGGTGAAGCTGAGCTTCCCCTACAACCGCGACCAACTGATGTTTTTGATGCAGCACGACGCTGACGGCTTCAACCGGTGGGAAGCCGGCCAGCAATTGTCGGTACAGGTGCTGCAAGAGCTGATTGGCCACTACCAGCGCGGCGAAACGCTGGTGCTGGACAAGCGTCTGGTCAGCGCCTTCGAAACCTTGCTGACTGATGACAGCCTGGATCAGGCCATGGTCGCGGAAATGCTCTCGCTGCCGAGCGAGGCCTACCTCACCGAAATAAGTGAAGTAGCTGAAGTCGACGCCATCCACGCCGCCCGTGAATTCGTCCGTAAAGAGCTGGCCGACGCCCTGTATGCGCCGCTGTGGCAGCGTTATCAGCAGAACCGCGAGGTGTCTCGTAACAGTGAGTACGTGGCCCAGGCCGAGCATTTCGCCCGCCGCAGCCTGCAGAACATCGCGCTCTCATACTTAATGCTGAGTGGCAAACCGGAAGTACTGGCAGCCTGCCTGGAGCAGTACGACGCCTGTGACAACATGACCGAACGCCTCACCGCGCTGGCCGTGTTGGTCAATTCCGCC
Source organism: Pseudomonas sp. GV071 (assembly GCF_003050835.1). Taxonomy (GTDB): domain Bacteria; phylum Pseudomonadota; class Gammaproteobacteria; order Pseudomonadales; family Pseudomonadaceae; genus Aquipseudomonas. The sequence goes on from NZ_QAOJ01000001.1 coordinate 234,126, forward strand.
TTCGAAACGGAGAAGGCCAAAGCCCTGGCGGCGTTTGCCGAACACTTCAAAGACAACCCGCTAGTCATGGATCAATGGTTTAGCGTGCAGGCGGCGAGCGCTCTACCTGGCGGCCTGGAGCGGGTCAAGGTGCTGATGGAACACCCGGCCTTCACCCTGAAAAACCCCAACAAGGTGCGGGCACTTATCGGTGCTTTCGCCGGTCAGAACCTGGTCAATTTCCACCGCGCCGATGGTTCGGGCTACCACTTCCTGGCGGATCTGGTGATTACCCTGAATGGCTTCAACCCGCAGATCGCTTCGCGGCAATTGGCGCCATTGACCCGCTGGCGCAAGTACGACGCCAGCCGTCAGGCGCTGATGAAGGCCGAGCTAGAGCGGATTCTCGCCTCTGGTGAGCTGTCTTCCGACGTCTACGAAGTGGTCAGCAAGAGCCTGGCGTAACAGTTGGTCCTTACCTCCCCGCAACATCTGGGAAGTGTTACTGGCACCTGGCCGGTAACACTTTTCTGTTACTTACCGAAATAACGCGCCCACTTTTTATTAGAAAACCCTTAATAGGTTGGGGCTTTGCTCTTGACTGTTTTCTGATTGTGCGGCCAGGAAAAAAACTTACAAACACCCCGAGTGACTATGCGCGCCAGATCGTAGGACAAATTGTGCAAATGTTTCCTGAATGATGCGCGAGCTGGTTAATGAATGATCAGTCACGTTGCGGCTGGCAAACCATAAAACGTTGGCGCCATTTAATTGGATTGAAACGCTTGTTTGGCACCATGGTTGCATTGCTCGACTGTAATTGGCCCCGCAATGGTGCAGGTAATGCTCGGGGGTGCGTGCTAGACGCGTTGGAAGGAAATCTTCCGATCAACCAAAAAGACCGCCTGCTCAGCACGAGCCAGCGGCGTTGAATGAGCTCTCTCACTAGAGAGGGCCAATAAGAATAACGATCTGTCCACGGAGTAAAGTCTCGATGGAATTCAAGTCCCGTAGTCCTATGTTGCGTTTCGCACCGTCCAAGGCTGGTTTCGCCTTCGCCGGTCTCCTGCCGTTGCTGGTTGCTGTACAAGCTCAAGCGGTGGAATTCAGCTTTGCCGACGACGAAGTCACCGGTTCCATCGACACCACCGTGTCCTACGGCCAACTGTGGCGTGTACAGGGTCGTGACAAGAACAACGACGACATCAATACCAACGACGGCAACCGCAACTTCGACACCGGTCTGGTTTCCGAGGTGTACAAGATCACTTCCGACCTGGAAGCGACCTACAAGAACTACGGTCTGTTCGTGCGCGGTACCGCTTTCTATGACACTCAGATCATGGACAAGCGCACCGACTACGGCGACAACAACAGCCCGTCTCAGCCAAGCCAGAACTACCCGAACAACGACAGCCTGACTTACGACGCTCGCCACAAGGCTGGTCGTGATGCTCAGATTCTCGATGCCTACGTTTATGGCAACTGGGACGTAGCCGATATGCCGGTTACCGCCCGTCTGGGTAACCAGGTGTTCAACTGGGGTGAAGGCCTGTTCTACCGTGGTGGCGTCAACACCACCAACCCGGTCGACGCTGCGAAATTCCGTCTGCCAGGTTCTGAATTGAAAGAAGTGTTGGTGCCGGTCGAGGCGCTGAGCTTCAACTTGGGCCTGACCGACAACCTGTCGATGGAAACCTTCTACCAGTTCAACTGGAAAGAGTCGGCCATCGACCCGGCTGGTACTTACTTCTCCGAGACCGACCTGTTTGCTGAAGGTGGTAATACTGCCTACTCCACCCAGCCAAAACTGCAACCGCTTGCTGCGCTGTACTCCGGCCTGAGTCGTCTGGGCACTGGTGGCCTGAATGGCGGTCGGACAATCGACAGCAACGGCAATATCCAGGTTGCGAAAATTGGGTCTGATATCAACGCGAAGAACGACGGTCAGTACGGCGTTAACTTCAAATACATCGCTGAAGAATTGAACTCCACCGAGTTCGGAGCTTACTTCGTTAACTATCACTCTAAAGAGCCGACCATCGCGGCCAACCTGGGTGATTACGACGGTATTACTAGCTTGACTACTCTCGCCGGCGCCGCCTGTGTGGCTCAAGGGCTGGCTGGGGCGTGTGCGAACCCTGCTGTGCTGGCGAACTTCGCTACCGCCGCCGGTGGCTTGGCGACTCTCGATGTGGCCAACCAAGTCAACGCCCAGCGTGAGTATTCCGAAGACATCCGTATGTACGGTTTCAGCTTCAACACCACCCTTGGCAACGCCTCGGTGTTTGGTGAGCTGGCCTACCGTCCGAACCTTCCAATCGGCATCGCAACCACCAACGACCTGTTGGGTGATCTGCTGCTGCAAGCGCCGGCATTGGCAACTCGTCAGACCGTCAACATTGGCGGCCAGGCCGTTCACCTGGGCGACGAAATCCACAACGTGACGCGTGTCGAGGCGTACAACACCTCCCTGGGTACCATTTACAACTTCGGTCCAGTTGCTGGTTTCGACTCGCTGTTCGGTGTTGCCGAACTGGCGTCCGAGCACCTGCGTGGCGACGATCTGAAGTACACCGCCTATGACGGCACCACCCGTTACTACTCCGGCCGCGGCAACAACTCTTACGTGAGTGGCGGCGACCGTGACGACCAGGTCAACAAGAACGCCTACGGCTACACCCTGGTGCTCTCGGGTACCTGGAACGACGTATACGCTGGCGTGAACGTTTCCCCGTACGTGGTCTACAAGGACGACTTCGAGGGTAACTCCTATCAGACCGGTAACTTCATCGAAGGTCGTAAGGCTTACACCCTGGGCGTCAAAGCCAGCTACCTGAACAGCCTGGAAGGCGAACTGGCCTACACCGAGTTCTACGGTGCCGGCGAGAACAACTCCAGCCGTGACCGCGACAACATCGGCGTCAACGTTAAGTACTCGTTCTAACACCCCTCTATAAAAGAAGCCGGGCGCCTACGGGCGCTCGGACGATGATTGACCACGGAGAACTATGATGCTGAAAAAGCACACGCTGATTAGCGCCGCGATCGCTCTGGCGTTGACCGCCGGTAGCGCGCTGGCAGCCGTTTCGCCTTCCGAAGCGGCCAAGCTGGGTACCACTCTGACGCCGTTCGGTGCTGAAAAAGCCGGTAACGCCGCCAATACCATTCCGGCTTGGACCGGTGGTATCACCAAGGCCCCGGCCGAGTATAAAACCCCTGGCCAGCACCACGTCGATCCGTTCCCGGGCGACAAGCCGCTGTTCACCATCACCAAAGCCAACCTGGACCAGTACAAGGCCAACCTGACCCCGGGTCAGATCGCCCTGTTCAACGCCTACCCGGCGGACTACCAGTTGCCGGTGTACCAGACCCGTCGCTCCGGCTCCGCGCCGCAGTGGGTGTATGACAACACCGTGAAGAACGCCACCACCGCCAAACTGCTGGACGGCGGCAACGGCTTCGCTGACGCCTACGGCGGCGTGCCATTCCCGATCCCGCAAAACGGCGTGGAAGCGGTTTGGAACCACATTGCTCGCTACCGGGGTACCTACATCGTGCGTCGCGCTTCGGAAGTAGCTGTACAGCGCAATGGCGACTACACCCTGGTGACCTCGCAGCAAGAAGCGATGTTCCGCTTCTACGACCCGAAAAGTAACTACTCGAACCTGAACAACATCCTGTTCTACTACCTGTCCTTCACCAAGAGCCCAGCCCGTCTGGCCGGCGGTGCAGTACTGGTACACGAGACCCTGGATCAGGTTAAAGAGCCGCGTCAGGCCTGGGGCTACAACGCCGGTCAGCGTCGCGTCCGTCGCGCGCCGAACCTGGCTTACGACACCCCGATCGCTGCCGCTGATGGCCTGCGCACTGCAGACGACACCGACATGTTCAACGGCTCGCCAGATCGTTATGACTGGAAGCTGGTCGGCAAGAAAGAGATCTACATTCCGTACAACAACTACAAGGTCAGCAGCCCCGACGTGAAATACGCCGACCTGCTGAAAGTGGGTCACCTGAACCCGGCCTACACCCGCTACGAACTGCACCGTGTGTGGGTTGTAGAAGGCACCTTGAAAGCCGGCGCTCGTCACATCTACTCCAAGCGTGTGCTGTTCCTCGACGAGGACAGCTGGCAAGCAGCAGAAGTTGACCAGTACGACGGCCGTGGCGAACTGTGGCGCGTGTCCCTGGCGTACCTGAAAAACTTCTACGAGCTGCCGACCACCTGGTCTGCACTGGACGTGTTCCACGACCTGCAAGCCCGTCGTTACCACGTACAGAACCTGGACAACGAAGAGCCGACCACCATCGACTTCAGCCAGCCGATTCCAGACGATGGCTACTTCAAGCCAGCCGCTCTGCGTCGTCGCGGTACTCGTTGATGGGTTGAACTGTTGGGCTTCGCCTGCGGCTCAACCCAACCTACGCGTCCTGGGGTAGGTTGGGTTGAGCGAAGCGAAGCCCAACACGGGCCGGCCCAACGCAATCGACAAACATACGCTGCGGTCGAGGTTGACCATAGGCAACACAACGCCAGTTGTGTAGTGTTCGGCAAAGGCCGCTACAGTCGTAGCGGCCTTTGTGCATCAGGAGTATCTATTCCGGTGCATCAGAGGTGCCTATAACGTGTCAATCACGCGGGTTTGCCTTAACAAAACATAACGTCACGTTGATTGTCAGACCTTTCGAAAGCTGGATAGGATAGGCGGCCTGCTAAAAGGCTGATATCCCATAACAATAAAGGGGAAAGGTGTATGAGTGAGCCCGTCATGCGGCGCACCCAGTCTGGTGAAGCTACGAAGTTCCGCACACCAGCGTTCCGCTTCCACTCGCCGCTGGCTAACGTGCTTTCGCTGTGTAGTGTGTTGTCCGTTCTGAGTTTCGTGGCACCGCTTCAGGTGCAAGCGGCGACCGATGCGTCGGCCACCGTTTACTCGATCGAATCCGCCAAGGCTGCAGACTCTCTGTTGCTCGACATCGACAACGCCGGCAAGCGCCTGGTGGCTGTAGGTGATCGTGGCCACATTCTGTATTCCGACGACGAAGGCAAATCCTGGACCCAGGCCAAAGTGCCGACCCGGATGATGCTCACGGCGGTGGCCTTCGGTGACGACAAGCACGGCTGGGCGGTTGGTCACGATGCACTGATCCTCGCCACTGAAGATGGTGGCAGCACCTGGACTCAACAGTTCAGTGACCAGGAGCGGGAGGAGGGCGCGCCTTTCCTCGACGTCTGGTTCAAAGATGATTCCACCGGTTTTGCCGTAGGTGCTTATGGTGCGCTGTTCGCCACCACCGATGGCGGCAAGAACTGGGAAGATGCCGGTGACCGTCTCGACAACCCCGACGGCTACCACCTCAATGCCATTACCGAAGTGAAAGGCTCCGGCCTTTTCGTGGTCGGTGAAATGGGCAGCATGTTCAGAAGCTCGGACGATGGCGAAACCTGGGAAACCATCAAGGGCCCTTACGAGGGTTCGTTGTTCGGCGTCCTCGGCACCAACCAGCCGGGCACCGTTCTGGCCTACGGCCTGCGCGGCAACCTGTTCCGCTCTACCGATTTCGGTACCACCTGGACCGCCATCAAAGTCAAGTCGCCACGCGGCAAACTCGACTTCGGTCTGTCCGGTGGCGCACTGCTCAAAGATGGCTCGATTGTCATCGTCGGGCACGGCGGCAGCGTACTGAAAAGCACCGATAACGGCCTGACCTTCAGCCTGATCAACCGTCCCGATCGCCTGTCCTTGTCCGGCGTTGCGGGTGACGACAAAGGTGATCTGGTCCTGGTCGGCCAAGGTGGCGTCCATGTCACTTCGCCTTCCGGCGAAGACGCTAGCCCAAAACAATAAGCCGTGGCTTTGAGGTATGAGTACGATGAGTAACCATCATCAGGATAAGGGCTCCCTTCTCGAGCGCCTGATCTTCAACAACCGGCCGACAGTGATCCTCATCTGCCTGCTGGTCAGCGTGTTCCTGTTCTACCAAGCGTTGCAGGTGCGTCCGTCCACCAGCTTCGAAAAGATGATTCCGCTGCAGCATCCGTTCATTCAGAAGATGCTCGAGCACCGTAATGATCTGGCCAACCTGGGCAACACCGTGCGTATCTCGGTGGAAGCCAAAGATGGCGATATCTTCAGCAAGGAATACATGGAAACCCTGCGTCAGGTGAACGACGAGGTGTTCTACATTCCAGGCGTCGACCGTTCCGGTCTGAAGTCGCTGTGGAGCCCGAGCGTTCGCTGGACCGAAGTGACCGAAGAAGGTTTTGCCGGCGGTGAAGTAATCCCGCAGACCTACGACGGCTCGCCCGACAGTCTCGACGAACTGCGCAACAACGTGCTCAAGTCGGGCCAGATCGGCCGACTGGTCGCCAACAACTTCAAGTCGAGCATCGTCGACGTGCCGTTGCTGGAGTCCTACCCGGACCCGCAAGACCAAGGCACCTTGCTGAAACTCGACTACCGCCAGTTCTCCCATGAACTGGAAGAGAAGATCCGCGACAAGTACGAAGCACAGAACCCCAATGTGGAAATTCACATTGTCGGCTTTGCCAAGAAGGTCGGTGACCTGATCGATGGTCTGGTAATGGTGGTAGCGTTCTTTGCCATCGCATTCCTGATCACCCTGGTGCTGCTGATGTGGTTCACCCGCTGCATCCGCTCCACCGTTGCCGTGCTGTTCACCACCCTGGTGGCGGTGGTCTGGCAACTGGGCCTGATGCACACCGTGGGCTTTGGCTTGGACCCGTACTCGATGCTGGTGCCATTCCTGATCTTCGCCATCGGTATTTCCCACGGCGTACAGAAAATCAACGGTATCGCCCTGCAATCGAGTGAAGCGGACAGCTCGCTGACCGCCGCGCGCCTGACCTTCCGCCAACTGTTCCTGCCGGGCGCCATCGCGATTCTGGCCGACGCCGTGGGCTTTATCACCCTGTTGATCATCGACATCGGCGTGATCCGCGAGCTGGCCATCGGTGCTTCGATTGGTGTGGGCGTGATCGTCTTCACCAACCTGATCCTGCTGCCAGTTGCCATCTCCTATGTCGGCATCAGCAAGAAGGCCATCGAGCGCAGCAAGAAAGACGCCGTGCGTGAACACCCGTTCTGGCGCCTGCTGTCGAACTTCGCTCACCCGGTGGTGGCACCGATCTCGGTGGTCATTGCCCTGGCAGCCTTCGGTGGCGGCCTGTGGTACGGCCACGGGCTGAAAATCGGTGACCTCGATCAGGGTGCACCGGAGCTGCGTCCGGACTCGCGCTACAACCAGGACAACGCCTTTATCATCAACAACTACTCGACCAGTTCGGATGTGTTGGTGGTAATGGTCAAGAGCAAACCGGAAGGCTGCTCGATCCATGAAACCATGCAGCCGATCGACGAGCTGATGTGGACCATGAGCAACACCGAGGGCGTGCAATCGGCCATTTCCCTGGTCACTGTGTCCAAGCAGATGATCAAGGGCATGAACGAGGGCAACCTGAAGTGGGAAACCCTGTCGCGCAACAAAGACGTGCTGAACAACTCCATCGCCCGTGCCGATGGCCTGTTCAACAACGACTGCTCGCTGGCCCCGGTGCTGGTGTTCCTCAACGACCACAAAGCCGAGACCCTGGATCGCGCGGTCAATGCCGTGAAAGCCTTCGCCAAGGATCACGACACCGAGGACCTGCAGTTCCTGCTCGCCGCCGGTAACGCCGGTATCGAAGCTGCGACCAACGAAGTGATCAAGGAAACCGAGTTCACCATCCTGATCTTGGTGTACATCTGCGTCGCCGCCATGTGCATGATCACCTTCCGCTCGATTGCTGCGACCCTGTGTATCGTGCTGCCGCTGATCCTCACCTCGGTGTTGGGTAACGCGCTGATGACCTTCCTGGGCATCGGCGTGAAGGTGGCAACCCTGCCAGTGATCGCGCTGGGTGTAGGTATCGGGGTCGACTACGGCATCTACATCTACAGCCGTCTGGAAAGCTTCCTGCGTGCCGGCATGCCGCTGCAAGAGGCCTACTACCAGACCCTGAAGTCCACCGGTAAAGCGGTACTGTTCACCGGTCTGTGCCTGGCCATCGGCGTGTGCACCTGGATCTTCTCGGCGATCAAGTTCCAGGCCGACATGGGGCTGATGCTGACCTTCATGCTCCTCTGGAACATGTTTGGCGCCCTGTGGCTGCTGCCAGCACTGGCGCGCTTCCTGATCAAACCGGAGAAGTTGGCCGGCAAGGTCGGTGGTTCGCTGCTCGCGCACTAAGCCGCAACCGCAACAAAAAAACCGCAGCCAAGAGCTGCGGTTTTTTTTGCTTCTCAATCTGTATAGGTCGCGCTTTTGATCTCCTACAAGGATCTCCGTGTTTATTTGTGAGCGGCGAACCAATCATCAATCATGCTGCGCAAACGCTCCCCGGAAAAACTGTCGAAATGCCCGCCATGCACGGTGCGCACGGGCAACCGGCGCAGGCGTTCCAGGCTAGCGGCGTAGTGCTCGAGGTTGGAGTGGTAGGCGTCTTCGATCAGCGGGCCGTCATAGATGATGTCACCGCTGAACAGGGTTTCGGTGTTGGCTTCCCACAAGCTGATGCCACCGGGTGAATGGCCGGGCGTGTGCAGCACCTGTAGCACGCGGTTGCCCAGATCCAGCACGTCGCCGTCTTCGACAAAACCGGTGGCCGGCGCAGCTTTCACCTGGTATTCGGCGTAGCACAGCGGGCAGTCGGGGTGGGCCTCGAACATGTCGTCGCCCACGAAGGCGGTGCTCAGGGTATTGGCGCCATCGGGGTGGGCGAGGATGTCTGCTTCGGCCGGGTGCACCAGGCGTTCGCTGAATTCGTGGTGGCCGGCGATATGGTCGAAGTGGCAATGGCTGGCCACCGCCAGCAAGGGTTTCTCGGTGAGCCAAGGCAGCTGTTCACGCAGACTGACCAGGCCGGAACCACTGTCCAGCAGCAGGTCTTTGTCGCGACCCTGGATATGCCACAGGTTGCAGCGGTAGAAGGGGCGGATATAGGGCTCGTGGATCAGGCTGATGCCGTCGTAGCAGTGCCGTACCTCGAACCATTTGTCACGGCTGACGATTTTCATGGGGTGTCTCGGTTGTTCTCACTATTCTGGATCCCAGCCTTCGCTGGGATGACGGCGATCTTTGCAAAAAAATCTGTCATCCCAGCGTAGGCTGGGATCCAGAATTTATGGAGCAAACGGCGGCGCTTGAACGATCTCGATCACCAGTGGCCGATCGCTCGGCGCACTCTCTAACAGCTCGGCCAAATGCGGCATATCGCGGGCCCGTTCCGCCACGCAACCAAACCCACGGGCAATGGCAATAAAGTCCGGGGTATAGATATCCACTCCAATCGGGGTGATATCCCGGCGCTGCATATAACCCTTGATCTCACCGTAGCCGAAGTTGTTCCACAGCAGCAGCACGATGCCGACCTTGGCTTCGACTGCGCTGGCCAGTTCCGGCAGGGAAAATTGCAGGCCGCCATCGCCGATCAGGCAAATCACCGGAGTTTCTGGCTCTGCCAGTTTGGCGCCGATGGCGGCGGGCAGGGCGTAGCCGAGGGTGCCGTAGCCGGTGGAAGAGTTGAACCAGCGGCGCGGCCCGTCGAGGTCCACCAGGTGGTTGCCGCTGTATACGGTCTGCGTCGAATCGCCGACAAACCGCGCCTGCGGGTGAACCCGCAGCAGGGTGGCGAACAGCGCGCGGTAGTGCGCCCAGCCGCTGAAGTCTTCGGCCAGTTGTCCGCGCACATCACCGGCGCGTTGGGCGCCGGGGCTGCTGGCGTCGCTGGCGCGCGCCGGCAGCTCGGCCAGCAGTGCGCTCATTGCCTGCTTGGCGTCGCTGTGAATCGCCAGGGTCGGGGCGTGGTTGCGCACCAGTTGCTGCGGGTCGATATCGATGCGAATCAGCTCGCCATTGAGGGCAAAACCGCCGTTGAACACCACGTCGTAATCGGTTTCGCCGAGCTCGGTGCCGATGGCCAGAATCACGTCGGCAGCCGCCGCCAGTTCACGTACCGGAATCAGTGACTGGTTGCTGCCAAGCAGCAGCGGATGGTCGGCGGGCAGCAGGCCTTTGGCGTTGATGGTCAGCGCTGTCGGCGCATCGAGGGCGTTGGCCAGGGCGGCGATTTCTTCGGCGGCGTCCAGGCAACCGCCGCCGATCAGCAGCAGTGGCTGTTGCGCTGCGCTCAGCTTGGAGGCGGCTTCGCGAATCAGCGCCAAGGCCGGAGCAGGGCGGCTCAGCCTGGCGCGCGGTAACACGCGCATGTGCGCGGCGTTGGCGGTGATGATGTCCAGCGGCAGCTCGATATGCACCGGGCGCGGGCGCTCGCTGTCGAACACGGCAAAGGCCCGGGCCAGCACCTCAGGCAATTGTTCAACGCTGAGCACGGTGTGGCTGAAGGCGGTAACCCCAGCCGTGAGACCGCGTTGGTCCGGCAGTTCGTGCAGGTAGCCGTTGCCGCTACCCAGGCGCGAGCGCTCGTTTACGCTGGAAATCACCAGCATCGGAATCGAATCGGCGTACGCCTGGGCCATGGCGGTGAGGATGTTGGTCATCCCAGGACCGGTGATGATGAAACACACCCCCGGTTTGCCGGTCACCCGCGCATACCCATCCGCCATAAAGCCGGCGCCCTGTTCATGGCGCGGAGTGATATGGCGGATGCCGCTCTGCGGCAAACCGCGATACAGCTCCACGGTATGCACGCCAGGAATGCCGAACACGGTGTCGACGCCCCAGGCCTCGAGTTGCTTAACCAGAAATTCGCCGCAGGTGGTCATGGGCCTTCCTTAATTTTTATAGGTGGGGTCGAGCCGGTCGAGTTTGCGCAGCCAGGCATCCCACAACAGCGGCCGCTGCCATTCGCAGCCCTGGAACTGCTCGCACGCATGCTGGGCCAGCTTGCCGGGAATCTCGCTGACGCCATCGAGCACGGCAGCCGTCAGTTGAATCTCACAGGCCTTGTTCAGGTAGTACATGACGTAGAAGGCATCGGCGACGCTGGTGCCGACGCTGAGCAAACCGTGGTGACGGAGGATCATCGCGATGTTGTCGCCCAGCGAGGCAATCAGGCGCTCGCGCTCACCGAGATCGAGGGCAATACCTTCGTACGCGTGGTAACCGACGCGGCGGTAGAACTCGGCGCTGATCTGGTTGAGCTGCGCCAGGCCCTGATCGCTGGCCGCCACTGCCATGCCTGGCAGGGTGTGGGTGTGGATCACGCAATGGGCGTCGTCGCGGGCCATGTGCACGGCGCTGTGAATGGTGAAGCCGGCAACGTTGTAGTCGGCGTTGCCGTCCAGCACGTGGCCATGCATGTCCACCACCAGCAGGTCGCTGGCGCGCACTTCTTCGAACAACAGGCCGAACGGGTTGATCAGAAAGCGCGGCTCGGGCCCTGGCAGGCGCGCGGAAAAATGCGTGTACAGCGTGTCGTCCCAGCCAAACAGCGCGGCCAAACGATAGGCCGCGGCAAGGTCACGACGCAGGGTGGCTTCGGTGGGCCTGAGTGCAGTGGACATAGGCGCGCTCAATGGCTGATCTGCGACAGAAAGGCTTGCAGGCGAGGGTGCTTGGGCTGCTCGAAGAACTCGGTGGGCGGTGCGGTTTCGACAATCTGCCCGGCGTCCATAAACACCACGCGGTCGGCCACCTTGCGGGCAAAACCCATCTCGTGGGTGACGCACAGCATGGTCATGCCTTCCAGCGCCAGTTCGGTCATCACCTCCAGCACTTCGCCGACCATTTCCGGGTCGAGCGCCGAGGTCGGCTCATCGAACAGCATCACCTTCGGGTTCATGCACAGCGCCCGGGCAATCGCCACGCGCTGCTGTTGGCCGCCGGACAGCTGGCCGGGTTTCTTCTGCGCCTGGCTGCCGATATGCACACGGTTTAGGTAGCGCAGCGCCTGCTCTTCGGCTTGGGCGCGCGACACGCCACGGACCTTCATCGGTGCCAGGGTGCAGTTCTCCAACACCGTCAGGTGCGGAAACAGATTGAAGTTCTGGAACACCATGCCCACTTCGCGGCGCACATTGGCGCTGCCGGCTTTGCTCGCCACGTCCTGGTTTTCCACGGTGATGGTGCCGGTGTCATGGGGTGCCAGGCGGTTGATGCAGCGGATCAGGGTGGACTTGCCCGAGCCCGACGGCCCGCAGATGACGATCTTCTCGCCCTGGCGCACCGACAGGTTGATGCCTTGCAGCACCTGGAAGTCGTCGTAGCGTTTGCCGACGTTGTCCAGGCGGATGATTTCTTCGTTCATGGCGTGCTCCTTAGATGCGACGCATACGGGCAAGGGTGCGTTGCACCAGGCCGACGTTCTTTGCCGCCGGGCTCACGTGGTCCCAAGACAGGCGTCGTTCCAGGCGGCTCTGCAGCCAGGTCAGGGTGTAAACCATCACTAGGTAGTAGACCAAGGCCACCGCGTAGTACTCGGAGAACTGGAAGGTGGTGGATACCGTCTGCGAGGTCACGGCCATCAGTTCCTGCAGGGAAATCACCGAGGCCAGCGAGGTGATTTTCAGCAGGGTGATGAACTCGTTGGCGGTCGGCGGAATGGCAATGCGCGCCGCTTGCGGCAGGGTGACGTAACGGAAGATCTGCCAGCCCGACAGGCCCAGGGCGTGGCCGGCGGCGTGCTGGCCTTTATCCAGGGCCTTGAGCGCGGCGCGGTTGATCTCCACCTGGTAGGCCATTTCATTCAGGCTCAGGGCGATCCAGGCGGCGAAAAAGGGCGTGAACCAGCTCTCACGAAAAATCGGAAAGAACTGCGGCAGAGCGTTCCACACGAACAGCAATTGCAACAGCGTCGGCGCGCCGCGGAACACGCTGAGGATGGCGCGCAAGATGATGCGCAGCGGATTTGGTGGACCATCCAGGGCCAAAGCGGCGGGAATCGATAGCGCGATGCCCACCGAGTGAGCGAGCAGGGCCAGCAGCAAAGTGATGCAGGCGCCCTTGAAGAAGGGGTAGGAAAACAGCGCGTCCCAGAACACGGCAACGTCGAAATGCATGGGGGTATCCCCTATGGAGCGGTGAGAAAAAGCGCTGGCTTTAGCGGGTCAGCAGCTTGCAACGGTGTTGGCCCCGGCCCTCTCCCCCAGCCCCTCTCCCGCAGGCGGGCGAGGGGCTGGGGAGAGGGGGACGGGCAACGAGGCTCGTCCGGTATTACTCGCCAGCGCCTTCAACGTTGACCGGGTCGAGCTTCCATTTCTCACTGATGGCTTTCAGCGTGCCGTCGGCTTTCAACGCCTTGATCGCCTCTGCCACAGCCTTCTTGTTGGCCGGATCTTTTGGCAGATAGGCGCCAAACACGTCCTTCTCGGGGAAGGTGTAGAGGGTCTTGAACTGCCCTGGGGTTTGCAGTTCGCGGTAGGCCAGTTCGGTGTCCTGCGACAAGCCGGCGGCGGCACGGCCGACCAGTACTTGCTGGGCTACGTCACTGCCTTTGGGGTAGGTCTGGATAGTCGCTTCGGTTTTGCCGGCGGCTTTGAGCTCGGTGTTGAGCTTCTCCATGATCGCCACATAACGGGTACCGGATTGCACGGCCACCACTTTGCCGGACAGGTCTTCCAGCTTGCTCAGGGAAACGTCGCTCTTGCCGCTGCCAAACACGATGGTGGCACTGGCCAGGTACGGCACGGCGTCGAGTTTCTGGGTGCGTTCCGGGGTAATCAATGCACCGCTGATGACCACGTCGCAACGTTTTGAATCCAGGCCCGGCAGCAAGCCGGTGAACTCTGTGACGATAAAACGCGCCGGCACGCCCCAGGTTTTCGCCATGGCGCGGATCAGGTCGGCGTCGAAGCCGCTGGGTTCGCGGTCACCGGTTTTTTCGAAAAATTCCAATGGTGGGAAGGTTGGGTCGGAGCAGACATTGAAGCTGCCACCGCTGACGAAAGAAGGTTTTTCAGCCGCTTGGGTAGCAGGGCTAAGAGCGGCGGCCAGCAGGCCGAGAACAGCGATAAGGCGAGTCGAACGAGTGCGCATCGGTTATTCCTCAAGGGGCTGGGTGCATCTGTTATTGGCAGTTCAAGAATCAAGCCAGCGAGGGCTTGTAGAGCCGTTTGTTGTTATGCAAAACCGGTTACATCGGTGTACGACTTACGATTTATCGCGGCTGAAGCCCCTCCCACAAGGAAATGCGATCCCCTGTGGGAGGGGCTTTAGCCGCGATGCTTTTCTTACGCGATTTCAGTAGTGCCCTTTACCTCGGCATCTTTGGGCAGCGGCATCCAGCGCGGGCCCTGCGGGCCATAGACTTCAGCCGGTTCCGGGAACAGCACCAGCAGCACCAGGTACAGCACTGCCGCCAGCCCCAGGGTCACCGGCAAGCTGATGTCGATGCCATTGGCCAGGTTGCCCAGCGGGCCAACGAACTGCCCCGGCAGGTTAACGAAGCACAGGCCGATCAACGCGCTCGGCACCCAGGCGCCCATACCGCGCCAGTTCCAGCCGTGGGTGAACCAGTAGCTGCCACCTTTTTGCCCACGGGTGAACACTTGCAGGTCATCGGCGTGGTACGCGCCACGGCGAATGATCAGGCCGAGGATCATGATCACCATCCACGGCGTGGTGCAGGTGATGATCAGCACGGCGAAGGTCGACACGCTCTGCACCAGGTTGGCAGCGAAGCGGCCAATGAAGATGAAGGCAATCGATAGCACACCGATCAGCAGGGTGGCTTTCACCCGGCTCAATACGCGGGGGAACACGCTGGACATGTCCAGCCCGGTGCCATAGAGCGACGTAGTGCCGGTGGACATGCCGCCGATCACCGCAATCAGGCACACCGGCAGGAAGAACCAGGTCGGGCACACGGCCAGCAGGCCGCCAACATAGTTGTTGGCGGCGATGTAGTCCGGCGCTTTTACGGCGACGATGGTGGCGGTGGCCAGGCCGAACAGGAACGGAATCAGGGTGGCCAGTTGGGCGAAGATCACCGCCAGCATGATGCGGCCCTTGGACGTTTCCTTGGGGATGTAACGCGCCCAGTCACCGAGGAACGCACCGAAGGAAATCGGGTTGCTCATGGCCACCAGTGCGGCACCGATAAACGCGGCCCAGAAGCCTTCGGTGCCGAGGTTGACGCTGCCGGCATAGGCGCTGTCGAAGGTGCTGGCGAAGGCGAAGATGCCCAGCAGGAACAGCACGCTGGCGCTCCATACCGCGACCTTGTTGACCCACAGCAGAAAGCGGAAACCGTAGATGCATACGGTCAGCACCAGCAGGGCGAACAGGCCGTAGGCCAGGCCCAGGGTCAGGTCGGTTTCGGGCAGGCCGATCAGGCGCTTGGCGCCACCGATAAGGGCGTCCCCCGAGCTCCACACCGACAGCGAGAAAAACGCGATGGCGGTGAGCAGCGAGAGGAACGAGCCGACGATCCGGCCATGCACACCGAAGTGCGCGCCGGAGGAAACGGCGTTGTTGGTGCCGTTCAGCGAACCGAACAGGCCCATCGGCGCGAGGATCACCGAGCCCACCAGCACGCCCAGCAGAATCGCCCAGACGCCGGCCTGGAACGACAGGCCGAACAGCACCGGGAAGCTGCCGAGGACGGCGGTGGCGAAGGTGTTGGCGCCGCCGAAAATCATGCGGAACAGGTCCAGCGGTTTGGCGCTGCGTTCGTTGTCGGGGATTTGCTCAACCCCGAAGGTTTCGATACGCGTCAAAGCGTGTTCATTGTTGTTATGCATTTTCCCCTCCCCGGGAAAAACACTCTGAAAACTACTGCGCTCGGTCTGGCGGCGTTAAAAACAGACTCGCAATGCTCATTGGCTACAGCCAACTCCGCTTGCTCGCCTGTTTTTGCCTTGCCATACCGTCGCTCGCTACGTTTTCAAAGCGTTTTTAATGGCTACGGTTTTTGTTGTATTGCCGTTTTCAAAGCGTTTATTGCGGTACTGCAGACAAATGCTCATGGCAGGCCAACCAGCGGCCGGCTTCTACCTGGCGAAACACAATGGTCTCGCGCTCGTAACTGGTGCTTTCCTCGCCGGCGATGCGCAGCTGAGTGCGTACGTCGTGAACAAAGATCGCCACGTCGCCCTGCAGGCTGACGAACTGTTTGCTTGAGGTGCATTCGACTACTTCAAAGCCACCCGCCAACCATTCAGCCCACACCTTCTGGTACGCCGCGCGGCTCAGCAGCGGCTCTGGCAGGGTATGGAAGACAAAGCTGGCGTCTTCGCTGAAGGCGGCGAAGTAGGCTTCGGTGTTGGTGCTGGCGAAGGCGGCGACCAAACGTTCTGCCGCGTTAAGCACTTGCTGTTCTTTCAGGGCGTCACTCATTTGTGCGGCACTCATTTGTGGGAGACGCCTGGCAGAACACAGAGCATTTCGTACAGCAGGTTGGCGCCCAGCAGCGAGGTGTTGCCGGTGGTGTCGTAGGGTGGAGAGACTTCCACCACGTCACAACCGATCAGGTCCAGGCCTTGGCAACCGCGAATGATCTCGATCGCTTGAATGGTGGTCAGGCCGCCGATTTCCGGGGTGCCGGTACCAGGCGCCCAGGCCGGGTCGATACCGTCGATATCAAAGCTCAGGTACACCGGACCGCCGCCGACTTTCTCGCGGACTTCGGTCATCAGTGGGGTCAGGGATTTGTGCCAGCACTCTTCGGCCTGCACCACACGGAAACCCTGGCGGCGGCACCAGTTGAAGTCTTCCGCGGTGTAACCCTGGGCACGCAGACCAATCTGCACCACGCGGTCGCAGTCCAGCAGGCCTTCTTCCACGGCGCGGCGGAAGGTGGTGCCGTGGGCGATTTTCTCGCCGAACATATGGTCATTCACATCGGCGTGGGCATCGATATGCACCAGGCCGATCTTGCCGTGCTTCTTATGCAGCGCGCGCAGAATCGGCAGGGTGATGGTGTGATCGCCACCCAGGGTCATGGGCAGAATGCCGTGGCCGATGATCTTGTCGTAAGACTCTTCAATGATGCGCACGGCATCCAGCAGGTTGAAGGTGTTGATTGCCACATCGCCGATGTCGGCCACGTTCAACGAGTCGAATGGGGCGGCGCCGGTGGCCATGTTGTACGGACGGATCATCACCGACTCGGCGCGGATCTCGCGCGGCCCGAAGCGGGTGCCGGAGCGCAGGGAGGTGCCGATGTCCAAGGGCACGCCGACGAAGGCGGCGTCGAGGGCATCGAGTTCAGTGTCGGATTGGATATGCGGCAGGCGCATCATGGTGGCGATGCCACCGAAGCGCGGCATTTCATTACCGCCCAGGGGTTGATGAAGCTTCTTGTCCACGGGGTGGCCTCACGGTTTTTATGGTTTTAGTAATGGCGCCGATTCTGCGCAGGGGGTAGGACAGAGAAAAATCCGGGGCCGGCAAATTCTTAGTTCAGAGATTTCTAAACTATTGGGTAAGCTTTAAACGCTATCGCGGCTGAAGCCGCTCCTACGAGATCGCACAATCCGTAGGAGCGGCTTCAGCCGCGATGCTCTTCGATAAAGCCGGAGCCTCCATGTCCCAAGTCCTGCCCGACCTGAAACTGCTGCGCATCTTCGTCAGTGTGGTGCGCCACCAGGGTTTTGCCGCTGCCCAGCAAGAACTCAACCTGTCGACTTCGGCCATCAGCACCTACATGAGCCAGCTCGAAGGCCAGCTCGGCTTGAGCCTGTGCCACCGAGGCCGTGGCGGTTTCAGCCTGACCAGCAAGGGCGAGCTGTTCTTCCAGGAAACCCTGCGCCTGCTCGGTGAGATGGAAGGCTTCGAGCGCTACGCCGCCGCGCTCAAGGGCGAACTGCGCGGCACGCTGAATCTGGGGGTGATCGATTCCACCGTGAGCGACCGTTCCTTGCCGTTCGCCGAAGTGATCGGTACCTACAGCGAAGAGCACCCGGCCGTGCATTTGCACCTGTCGGTGCTCAGCCCCTATGAGCTGCAACTGGGGGTGCTGGAAAACCGCCTGGACCTGGCCATCGGTTCGTTTTCCACGCGCATGAACGGCCTGCTGTACCAGGCGCTGTATCGCGAGCAGCACTGGTTGTACTGCAGCGACCGCCACCCGTTGTTCGGCGAGCGGCGTATTCCGCCGGAGCTGATCACCCAGCAGCGCATGGTCGGGCGCAGTTACTGGAGCCAGGCCGAACTGGCCCGCCACGGCTTCAAACACAGCGCCGCGACCGTGGAAAGTATGGAAGCGCAACTGATTCTGGTGCTCTCCGGCGCCTATATCGGCTACCTGCCGGAGCACTACGCGCAAGCCTGGGTCGACCAGAAACGCCTGCGCCCGCTGCTGCCCACCACCTTTGGCTATCAGGCGCCGTTTTCCCTCACCTACCGCCGCGGCCGCTCACGCGAGCCCCTGTTGCAAACCTTCCGTGATCTGCTGAAAACCCAGCTGACGCAGCCGCGGGCGAGTTGAGCCTGGTCTCGTAGGAGCGGTTTCAGCCGCTCCTACGCAATTGATGTACCCACGTCCCTAGTCCCTGCTGGCGCCTAGCCATCGCTGTGCTACACCTAACTCCCATGAGCAAGGAAGTTCGTATGCTCCTACTGACCAGGGATTGAAGTGATGCGCCAGAACCTGCCTGTGACACAGCGGGAAAGAACCTTTCCTGAGCACGAACGCCTGATTTCCACCACCGACCTGCAGAGCAAAATCACCTACTGCAACGACGCCTTCGTCGAGATCAGTGGCTTCACCCGCGAAGAATTGATTGGCCAGCCGCACAACCTGGTGCGCCACCCGGACATGCCGCCTGCTGTGTTCGCCCATATGTGGGACGTACTCAAACAGGGCAAGCCGTGGATGGGGCTGGTGAAGAATCGCTCGAAGAATGGCGACTTCTACTGGGTCAGCGCCTACGTCACCCCGGTGTATGAAAACGGCCACATGTCCGGCTTCGAGTCGGTGCGCTCTCTGCCCACCCGTGAGCAGGTGGCCCGAGCCGATGCGCTGTACGCGCGCCTGCGTGCCGGCAAAGCGCCGGTGCCTGCGGTGGAAAATTGGACCCGCGATTTTGTTCAGTCCTGGCCGGTGATTCTCGCCGCGCTGCTGATTCTGGCCGGCGATTACCTGCTCGAAGGCTGGGCTCAGGCCCTGCAAGTGCTGGTGATCATGTTCTGCCTGGGCTCCTTTCAGCTCTACCGCAAACGCATGGGCGTGCGCGAGACCCTGGCCGCGCATCCGAAAGCCTTTACCAGTGCCCTGGTGGCGTTGACCTATTCCGATAACCGAGGCGCCCAAGGCCTGCTGGACATGGCCATGATCAGCGAGGAAGCGCGCCTGCAAACGGCGCTGACGCGGCTGGAAGATGCCGGCGTCAATGTGAAGTTGCGCGCCGCCGAGTCGTCGAAGCTGTCCAACTCCAGCGCTGAATTGCTGGAACAGCAGCGCAGCGAAACCGACCAATCGGCCACCGCCATCAACCAGATGGCTGCCACCATTCAGGAAGTCGCCGCCAACGTTGCAAACACCGCGCATGCCGCCGAAGAGGCTGACCAGCTCGCCCAGCAAGGCCGTGGCCTGGCCAATGACAGCCTGGGGGCGATGCAGCATATGGCTGATGCGGTCACCGAGATCGGGCAGGCGGTGAAAGACCTGGCCAACTCGACCCAGTCGATCGGCAGCGTCGCCGACGTAATTACCTCGATTGCCGAGCAGACCAACCTGCTGGCGTTGAACGCGGCCATTGAGGCAGCTCGCGCCGGCGAGCAAGGCCGAGGGTTTGCCGTGGTGGCCGATGAGGTGCGGTCGCTGGCCTCACGCACCCGCGAGTCCACCGAGCAGATCCATCAGATCATTTCTTCCCTGCGCAGCGGCGCCGACCGCGCCGTGGCCACCGCCAGCAAGGGCGAGGATATTTCCCGCGATAGCGTGCACAGCGTCGAGGCAGTGCGCCACGCGCTGGATGGCATCAGCCAGGCGGTTACGCGCATCACCGGCATGAGTCAGCAGATGGCCACTGCCTCCGAGCAGCAAAGCCATGTGGCTGAAGACATCAGTCAGCAGATCACCCGCATCGCCCAGCTCTCTGACCGCAGCGCCGGTCAGGCCCAGGAAGGCGTGGTGATCAGCCAGGACCTCGAACACATGGCTGAGTATCTGCACAGCCTGGCAGAGCGTTTCAACAAATAACCCCGTGTTCCCCAAAGGTCGGACAGGGAAGTCCGGCCGTCTATCTGGCAAACTTGGCGCTCCCAAGGAGTGCCCATGTCTCGCCCGCTATGCCCCCGCTGCTGCCGCCCACTCAGCCACTGCCTGTGTGCGCTGATCCCAAGCCTGGATAGCCGTACCCGCGTGCTCATCCTGCAGCACCCAAGTGAAGTCAAACATGCCCTGAACACTGCACGCCTGGCGGCCCTGGGGTTGACCAATGCCGAGCTGTGCGTGGGCGAGATGTTTTGTGAATTGGAGCGGTTGCTGAACCCGCCAGGCTATCGCAGCTGCCTGTTATTTCCGGGGGAGGGGGCAACTGTGCTGGCAGCGGCGCCCAACGAACTGCCGCTGCAACTGGTGGTGCCCGATGGCACTTGGCGCAAGGCGAGCAAACTGCTGCATGTGAACCCGCTGTTGGCTGCCTTGCCGCAGGTGATGTTGCCGGCAGGTGGCGTGTCGCGTTACCGCCTGCGCAAGGCGCCGATGGCGGGGGCGTTGTCGACCATCGAGGCGATTGTTCAGGCGTTGGAAGTTGTCGAAGCGCCAAGCGCGTTCGGCGAGCTGTTGCGACCGTTTGAGGCGCTGATCGAGGGGCAGATCGAGGCGATGGGGGAGGAGGTGTTTGCCCGCAATCACCTTCCCAATTTGTAGGCTCGGTTGTGCGCAGCTGGGGCAGGCGTTGGGCTTCGCAGCGCTCAACCCAACCTAGGCGCGTGCCGCCAGATACGTGGCGTAATCCGGCACCCGATGCTCATGCCGCTGCTCCAGCAACGGGCTGCTCAACAGGTAGTCGGCGCTGCTTTCATTGCACGCCACGGGAATATTCCACACCGCCGCCACCCGCAGCAGGGCTTTGATGTCGGGGTCGTGGGGTTGTTGCTCGAACGGGTCCCAGAAGAACACCAGCATGTCCACGCGGCGCTCGGCGATGCGCGCACCAATCTGTTGGTCGCCGCCGAGCGGGCCGCTGATCATGCTTTCCACCGGCAGGTGCAGGCGGCGAGTCAGCAGCAGGCCGGTGGTGCCGGTGGCCAGCAGGTCGTGCTGGGCCAGGCGTGGGCGCTGGCGTTCACTCCAGTCGAGGAGGAATTCCTTGCAGTGGTCATGGGCCACCAGGGCGATGCGTTTACGCGCTGGCAGTTGCGCAGTGGTGAAGGGGACGCGGCTCACGGCGCGTCCCGCAGGGCCAACGCGTTATCCAGCATGCGGTTGGAAAAACCCCATTCGTTGTCATACCAGGCCAGCACCTTGAGCAGCTTGCCGCTGGTTTTGGTGTGGTTGGCGTCGAAGATCGACGACAGCGGGTTATGGTTGAAGTCGTGGGACACCAGCGGCAAAGCGTTGTAGCCGAGAATCGGCAACTGCTGGCTAGCCGACAGCATCAGCGCATTGACGGTTTCGGCGCTGACCGGCTGTTTTAGTTCTAGGGTTAAATCCACCAGCGACACGTTGATCACCGGCACCCGCACCGCCATGCCGGTTAGCTTGCCGGCCAGTTCCGGTAGCACCAGGCCCACGGCTTCGGCGGCGCCGGTCTTGGTCGGGATCATCGACTGAGTGGCCGAGCGGGCGCGGTAGGGGTCGCTGTGGTAGACGTCCGAGAGGTTCTGGTCGTTGGTGTAGGCGTGAATGGTGGTCATCAGGCCGTTTTCGATGCCCAGCTCGCGGTGCAACACCTGGGCAATCGGCGCCAGGCAGTTGGTGGTGCAGGAGGCGCTGGAAATGATCTGGTGCGACTGGCGCAGCGTGTCGTGGTTAACGCCGTAGACGATGGTGGCATCGGCACCTTTGGCCGGGGCCGAGATAATTACCTTCCTGGCGCCGGCGGTTAAATGCGCTGCCGCTTTATCGCGGTCAGTAAACAGGCCAGTGCATTCGAAGACGATGTCGATCTGCTGGTCGCGCCATGGCAGCTCGGCCGGGTTGCGGATGGCGGTGACGGCAATGCGGTCGCCGTTGACCAACAATGCGTCGGCTTGTGCCTCAACGCTACCGTCAAAAATGCCGTGCACGCTGTCGTACTTGAACAGGTGGGCATTGATGGCACTGTCGCCGAGGTCGTTGATCGCGACTACCTGCAGCTGTTCGCGGTAGTCCTGGGTGTACAGGGCGCGCAGAATGTTGCGGCCGATGCGGCCAAAGCCGTTGATTGCGATACGCAGTGTCATGGAATCACCGAATCTTGTTTTTTGTTGTTGGAATTACAAGATTAGGCTCGGTAATATAAAAAACCAAGCCGAAATACCTACGAAATTTTGTTTTATATAAAAATTAAGCCTGTGTGGAGCCGATGATATGCATCCCCGTGTCGTAGAAGTTACCGAGCGTTTGATTGCCCGCAGCCGCGCCACCCGTGAGCATTATTTGAAGATGATTCACGCGGCCGCCGAAGACGGGCCGGCCCGCGCCAAGCATCAATGCGCGAATTTCGCCCATGGTGTGGCGGCCTGTAGCGGTGAAGACAAACAGCGCCTGCGGCTGATGGATTCCGCCAACGTGGCGATCATCTCCGCCTACAACGACATGCTCTCGGCCCACCAGCCCTACGAGCATTACCCTGAACAGATCAAACAGGCGCTGCGCGATATCGGCTCGGTCGGTCAGTTCGCCGGCGGTGTGCCGGCCATGTGCGATGGCGTGACCCAGGGCGAGCCGGGCATGGAAATCGGCATCGCCAGCCGCGAAACCATTGCCATGTCCACCGCTGTGGCGCTGTCCCATAACATGTTCGACGCCGCTTTGTGCCTGGGCATCTGCGACAAGATCGTGCCTGGCCTGATGATGGGTGCGCTGCGCTTTGGCCACCTGCCGATTCTGTTCGTGCCAGGCGGGCCTATGACCACCGGTTCCTCCAACAAGGAAAAAGCCGAAGTCCGTCAGCGCTACGCCGAAGGCAAAGCCAGCCGTGACGAGCTGCTGGAGTCGGAAATGAAGGCCTACCACGGCCCCGGCACCTGCACCTTCTACGGCACCGCCAACACCAACCAATTGCTGATGGAAGTGATGGGCCTGCACTTGCCCGGCGCTTCGTTCGTCAACCCTTACACACCGCTGCGTGATGCCCTGACCCGCGAAGCGGCGCAAC
Organism: Pseudomonas sp. GV071; assembly: GCF_003050835.1. Lineage (GTDB taxonomy): Bacteria > Pseudomonadota > Gammaproteobacteria > Pseudomonadales > Pseudomonadaceae > Aquipseudomonas. The sequence goes on from NZ_QAOJ01000001.1 coordinate 257,318, forward strand.
AAGTCACCCGCCTGACCGCGCAATCGGGCAACCGGCTGATGCTCGGCGAACTGGTGGACGAGAAGGTGCTGGTCAACTCCATCGTCGCCCTGCACGCCACCGGTGGCTCCAGCAACCACACCCTGCACATGCCGGCGATTGCCCGTTCGGCCGGCATTCTGCTGACCTGGCAGGACATGGCCGACCTCTCGGAAGTGGTGCCGACCATGGCCCACGTCTACCCCAACGGCAAATCTGACATCAATCATTTCCAGGCGGCTGGCGGCATGGCCTTCCTGATTCGCGAGCTGCTCGACGGCGGCCTGCTGCATGAAGACGTGCACACCGTGGTCGGCAAAGGCCTGCGCCGTTACACCCAGGAGCCGTTCCTCGACGACGGCAAACTGGTGTGGCGCGAAGGCCCGAGCAAAAGCCTCGACGAAAGCATTCTGCGTCCGCTGTCCAACCCGTTTTCGCCCGAGGGCGGCCTGCGCGTGATGGATGGCAACCTGGGTCGTGGGGTGATGAAGGTGTCCGCCGTGGCGCTTGAGCACCAGATCGTAGAAGCGCCGGCGCGGGTGTTCCACGACCAGCAGGAACTGGCCGACGCCTTCCAGGCCGGCGAGCTGGAGCGCGACTTCGTTGCGGTGGTGCGCTTCCAGGGGCCACGCAGCAACGGCATGCCCGAGCTGCACAAGATGACGCCGTTCCTCGGCGTGCTGCAGGACCGTGGTTTCAAAGTGGCGCTGGTCACCGATGGCCGGATGTCGGGTGCCTCGGGTAAGATCCCGGCCGCCATTCACGTCTGCCCGGAAGCCTTCGATGGCGGCCCGCTGGCCCGCGTGCGCGACGGCGATATTGTCCGCGTCGACGGCACCAAAGGTGAGTTGCGGGTGATGGTCGACGCAGCGGAACTGGCCAAACGTCCCAATGCTGAAGGTCTGCCCGTGGCCTTCGGTACCGGGCGTGAATTGTTTGCCTTTATGCGCGCCTCGTTCAGCACCGCCGAGCAGGGCGCCAGTGCCTTTACTACCAGTTTGGAAGGATTGAAATGAAGTTAGCCCTGGTCGGCGATATCGGCGGCACCAATGCACGCTTCGCGCTGTGGCGCGATAACCAGTTGGAGTCGGTGCAGGTGCTGGCCACGGCGGATTTTCCTGGCGTCGAGCAGGCCATCGTGGCCTACCTCGAAGGCCTTGGTCTGGCCGTCGGTGCCGTGCACGCGGTTTGCCTGGCCTGTGCCGGGCCGGTCAGCGGCGATCTGTTTGTGTTCACCAATAACCACTGGCGCCTGAGCCGTTCGGCGTTCTGCCGCGACCTGCAGGTGGACGAGCTGCTGCTGATCAACGATTTTTCCGCCATGGCCCTGGGCATGACCCGCCTGCAAGACCATGAGCGCGTGCAAGTCTGCCCAGGCACCGCTGAAGCGGATCGCCCGGCCGTGGTGGTTGGCCCAGGCACCGGCCTGGGCGTCGGCACCCTGATCGGCTCGGCCGAAGCCGGCTGGCAGGCATTGCCGGGCGAGGGCGGGCACGTCGACCTGCCGATCGGCACGCCGCGCGAAGCGCAGCTGTGGCAGGAGCTGTATCGCCTCAATGGCCATATGCGCGCCGAAGACGTGCTGAGCGGTGGCGGCTTGCTGCTGCTGTATCGCGCCCTGTGTGCGCTGGATGGCCACGCAGAAACTCTGAAAACGCCAGCGGCGATTACCGCAGCGGCATTGGCAGGTGACGAAGTGGCCGGCGCCGTGATCGACCAGTTCTCCTGCTGGCTGGGCCGGGTGGCCGGTAACAACGTGTTGAGCCTTGGCGGCCGCGGTGGCGTGTACATAGTCGGTGGCATCGTGCCGCGTTTCACCGAGCTATTCTTGCGCAGCGGTTTTGCCCAGAGCTTTGCTGCCAAGGGGCCGATGAGCAAGTACATGGTCGATGTGCCGGTGTGGCTGGTGACCGCCGAATACCCGGGGTTGATGGGCGCCGGTGTGGCCCTTCAGCAACTCCTTGAGCAGCGTCAGTTCACTCCGGGCGCGTAACCGTTAGAATCGCCGGCTGAACCAGTTGGCAGGCAATACATCCAAGTGCCCTTTACGACAAAAACTATAAGGAAGGCCCCTTGAGCCAGACCGGAAAATCCATCCTGCTGGTGGATGACGATCAGGAAATCCGTGAGCTGCTGGAAGCCTACCTGAGCCGCGCCGGCTTTCAGGTTCGCACCGTGGCTGACGGCGCCGGCTTTCGCGCCGCCCTTGGTGAGGAAAGCGCCGACCTGCTGATTCTCGATGTGATGCTGCCCGACGAAGATGGCTTCAGCCTGTGCCGTTGGGTGCGCCAACACCCGCGCCTGGCCCAGGTGCCGATCATCATGCTGACCGCCAGTTCCGACGAAGCCGACCGCGTGATCGGCCTGGAACTGGGCGCCGACGACTACCTGGGCAAACCCTTCAGCCCGCGCGAGCTGCAAGCGCGGATCAAGGCCCTGCTGCGCCGCGCCCAGTTCGGCCAGGAACGCAGCCGCGTGGAAGTGCTGGCCTTTGATGAATGGCGGCTGGACATGGTCAGCCACCGGCTGTTCCACCTCGACGGCGAAGAGGTGTTTCTCTCTGGGGCCGACTTCGCCTTGCTCAAGCTGTTCCTCGATCACCCGCAACAGATCCTCGACCGCGACACCATCGGCAACGCCACCCGTGGCCGTGAACCGATGCCGCTCGATCGCATCGTCGACATGGCCGTCAGCCGTCTGCGCCAACGCCTGCGCGACACCGGCAAGGCGCCGCGCTTGATCCGCACCGTGCGCGGCTCCGGCTACCTTCTGGCCGCCCAGGTGACGCCGCACAATGCTGCCTAGCCCGCCCGTTGCGCCGAAACCTTGGTACCAGCGCTGGTTCGGCTGGGTGCCGGTGCCGCGCTCCTTGCTCGGGCGCATGTTGCTGCTGACTTTGTTGTCAGTGCTGATGGCGCAGGGATTGTCCAGCGTGATCTGGCTGTCGCAACTGCGTGCCACCCAGTTGGAAGGCCTGGTCACCAGCGCCCGTAGCCTGGCCCATTCGATGTCCGCCAGCGTCAGCTACCTGCGCTCTTTGCCCTTGGCCTACCGGCCGCTGGTACTCGACCAACTGCGCAGCATGGGCGGTACCCGCTTCGTGGTGACCCTCAACGACAAACCCCTGGACATGCAGGTGCTGCCGGCCACACCGCGCAAAACCGCCGTGCTGGAATCGGTGCATGAGGTGTTGCGTGAAGCCATGGGTAATGACGTCGACATTCTGGTGACCTTCGTCAGCCCCGATGACCTGCGGATTTTTAACGGCGGCCTGAAACTCGACGAACTGCCGCGTTCCTGGGCCCACTACGCGCTGACCTTGGAACCGGTGAAACCGCCGGTGCTGGTCACCCAGATTCAGATGGCGCCCGGCGAATGGCTGTACATCGCCTCGTTGCTGCCCGAGCCCTACACCAGCCTGGAAGAAGAGGGCCTGCCGGCGCAGCAGGTGTGGTTCATCATCCTCACCAGCAGCTTTCTGCTGCTGTTCATCGGTGTGCTGGTGCACTGGCAAAGCCGGCCACTCAAGCGCCTGGCGCGGGCTGCGCGGGATATGTCGCTGGGCGCCGCCGAAGTGCGGCCAGTGGCGGAGGGCGGCGGCAGTGAAGTGGTGGAAGTAGGGCGAGCCTTCAACGCCATGCGCGAGCGCATCAGTCGTTACCTGATCGAACGCAGCCAGCTCTTCAGCGCCATTTCCCATGACCTGCGCACACCCATTACGCGCCTGCGCCTGCGGGTGGAATTGCTCGACGATGAGAAGGTGCAGGCCAAATTCAGCCGAGATCTGGATGACCTGGAAATGCTGGTCAAAGGCGCGTTGCAGTGCGTGAAAGACACCGACATACACGAAAATATCGAACCGGTGGACCTCAACCTCGCGCTCGACTGCCTGATCGAACCGTATCTGCCGCCGCAGGGTAATGGTCGGGTCAGCCTGCACGGACGGGCGATGGCCGCTTATGCCGGCAAGCCGCTGGCCTTGCGCCGATGCATGGGCAACCTGATCGACAACGCGCTGAAATACGGCACCAAGGCGCACCTGCATATCGAAGATAACGACAGCGCGTTTATTCTGCATGTCGACGACGAAGGCCCGGGCGTGCCGGAGCAGCGCCTGGAGCAGGTGTTTGAGCCGCATTTTCGCCTTTCGGGTAAGCAGCAGGGCTACGGTTTGGGCCTCGGCATCGCGCGCAATATTGCCCACAGCCATGGCGGCGAAGTGACGCTGCAGAATCTGCGGGAAGGGGGGTTGCGTGTGACCCTTTATCTGCCGCGATTCTCGGACTGAGTGTCTGCGCGGGGAAAATCAAAGGCCCCTCTCCCCAGCCCTCTCCCGCAAGCGGGAGGGGGGCTAGACCGCGTGATGATGTGACGGTCGATCGCCATCCAGTTCCCCTCGTCCGCTTGCGGGAGAGGGGCTAGGGGAGAGGGGGTCTTGATCTGAAGGGCCGCTCTAGCCCGCCCTTTGTCACAACCCTGTGACACTATTCTCTGCACTGTTTCGGGTAATCCCGCTCCTACGCTGGGTAGAATCCGGCCACCCCCTAAAATCCAAAAACCGCAGAGGGAAACGCCCATGACCGGCGACAGCACCAACGCCTATTTCGGCAGCTGGCTCAATGCCCCGACCCACCATCTCTGGTTGCAAACCGAAGGCCTGCGCCTGCTGGCGTTTGCCAAGGCGTCGAAGGTCGAGCAGGGGTTTGCCAATCTGGATGCCCGGGGCCGGTTGCCGGCCGATGCCGTCGCTGAAACCATGAACACCACGCGCATGACCCACAGTTTTGCCATGGCCCATGTGCAAGGTGTTCCCGGTTGCCTGGAGCTGGTCGAGCACGGCGTCGCTGCCTTGCTGGGGCCGTTGCGTGATGCCGAGTTCGGTGGCTGGTATGCCCAGGCCGAGCACCGCGATGGCAATACCGGCAAGGCCGCGTACCTGCATGCGTTTGTCGCGTTGGCGGCCAGTTCTGCCGTGCAGGCTGGCGCGGCGGGAGCGGAGGAATTGCTGGCGCAGGCGGTGCAGGTGATTGACGCGCATTTCTGGAGCGAGGAGGAAGGCGCCTTGCGCGAATCCTTCGCTCGCGACTGGACCGAGGAAGAGGCCTACCGCGGCGCCAACAGCAATATGCACGGCACCGAGGCGTTTCTCGCCTTGGCCGATGCGACCGGCGACAGCCGCTGGCTGGAACGGGCGCTGGAGATTGTCGAGCGTCTGATTCATGGCCATGCGGCCAACAACGATTTCGCCGTGATCGAGCATTTCGATCGCAACTGGCAACCCCAGCTCGAGTACAACGCCGAGAACCCCGCCGACGGTTTCCGTCCTTATGGCACCACACCGGGCCATGCCTATGAATGGGCGCGCCTGGTGTTGCACTTGGAGGCGGCATTGCAGCGCGCCAGTTACGCCGCACCGGATTGGTTGCTGCACGACGCCGTCGGCCTGTTCGACAGCGCCTGCCGTTACGCCTGGAATGTCGATGGCGCGCCAGGGTTGGTTTACACCCTCGACTGGCAGAACAAACCCGTGGTGCGCCCGCGTTTGCATTGGGTGCATGCCGAAGCCAGTGCCACCGCAGCGGCGTTGCTCAAACGCACGGGGGAGCAGCGCTATGAAGTCTGGTACCGGCGGTTCTGGGATTTCATCGAGCGCCATTTCATCGACCGCGAGCAGGGCAGCTGGCACCACGAGCTGGATACCGGCAATAAACCTGCGGCCACTATTTGGGCCGGCAAGCCCGATCTGTACCACGCTTACCAGGCTGTATGCCTACCCCAAGTGGGCTTGGCGCCAAGCCTGACGGCGGCGCTTGTCGAGCTTTCTACACAGTCACACGCTATGTAACCAGGCGGTGACATTTACGCATCCCTTCGTTACCTCAGGAGCCGAACGGCTTGATTAGAATCCATCGCAACGCAAGCTTCCGACTTGCCTGTATAACAACAAGAAGGTACTTCAGATGAACGCGATCAACCGACTCGCTGCTGTAATTTCCCTCGCCTCGTTGTTCCCCCTCAGCGCCCTTGCCGCCGATACCCCTGCAGAGTCAAAAGGCACTGTAGAAGTGGTGCATTGGTGGACGTCCGGTGGTGAAGCAAAAGCCATTGATGTGCTGCGCAAGCTGGTGGAAAAAGACGGCTACACCTGGAAAGACAGCGCCGTGGCCGGCGGTGGTGGCGCTGCAGCCATGACCGTACTGAAAACCCGCGCCGTATCCGGCAACCCGCCGTCGGCTGCACAGATCAAAGGCCCTGACCTGCAAGATTGGGGCGCACTCGGTTTGCTGACCAATCTGGACGATGTGTCCAAGGCCAACAACTGGGACAAGCTGCTGTCCAAAACCGTCGCCAACACCATGAAGTACGACGATCACTACGTCGCCGTACCAGTGAACATTCACCGCGTGAACTGGCTGTGGGTCAACCCGGTGGCGATGAAGAAAGCCGGCGTGGAAAAAGCACCGACCACCCTCGACGAATTGTTCGCCGCTGCCGAGAAGTTCAAAGCTGCTGGCCTGATCCCGTTGGCCCACGGTGGTCAGCCATGGCAGGACAGCACCGTCTTTGAAGACCTGGTGCTCTCCATCATGGGCGCTGACGGTTACACCAAAGCCTTTATCGAGCAGGACGAGGCCACCCTCACCAGCCCGAAAATGACCGAAGTGTTCAAGGCCCTGAAAAAACTCCAGGGTTACATGGACCCGGACGGCACTGGCCAGGACTGGAACCTGGAAGCGGCCAAAGTGATCAACGGCAAAGCCGGTATGCAGATCATGGGTGACTGGGCGAAGAGCGAGTGGAGCGCGGCAGGCAAGAAAGCCGGCACCGACTTCGAGTGCGTTCCGTTCCCGGGTACCCAAGGCAGCTTCACCTACAACATCGACTCGCTGGCCATGTTCAAACTCTCGGCGAAGAACAACACGCCGGGCAACATTGCTGCGCAGAACGAAGTGGCGAAGATCATCCTCGAGCCTGAGTTCCAGTACGTGTTCAACCAGAACAAAGGTTCCATCCCGGTGCGTGATGACCTGGACATGACCAAGTTCGACAGCTGTGGCCAAGCCGCCATGGCCGACTTCAAGGCCGCCGACAAGGCCGGCACCCTGAAGCCAAGCATGGCCCACAACATGGCGACCTCCCTGGCGGTACAAGGGGCGATCTTCGATGTGGTGACCAACTTCATGAGCGACAAGAACGCCGACCCGGCCAAGGCCGGTGCGCAGATGGCTTCGGCTATCAAGGCTGCTCTGTAAGGCATGCGGCCGCCGGTTCGCCGGCGGCCCTTTAAACATCCGAACCCTGCCAACGACAGCGGCCCCTGCGGCTGTCGCTGGGAGCATTCGGGCTGAATTTCTCCAAGATGGGTTTTGCCGATGAGCACCGTGGCGGTATTTAACAAGGCTTCACCATTCGACGCACTGCAGCGCTGGCTACCGAAGTTGGTCGTCGCGCCGAGCATGTTGCTGATTCTGGTGGGCTTCTACGGATACATCCTCTGGACGTTCATTCTGTCCTTTACCAATTCCAGCTTCATGCCGAGCTACAAGTGGGTCGGCGTGCAGCAATACGTGCGCCTGCTGGACAACGATCGCTGGTGGGTGGCGAGCAAGAACCTGGTGATGTTCGGTGGCCTGTTCATCGGCATCAGCCTGGTGCTCGGGGTGTTTCTGGCGGTGCTGCTGGACCAGCGCATCCGCAAGGAAGGCTTTATCCGCACCATCTACCTGTACCCGATGGCGCTGTCGATGATCGTCACCGGTACCGCCTGGAAATGGCTGCTCAACCCGGGCCTGGGCCTGGACAAGATGCTGCGTGACTGGGGCTGGGAAGGCTTTCGCCTGGACTGGCTGGTGGACCAGGAGCGCGTGGTGTACTGCCTGGTGATCGCTGCGGTATGGCAGGCCTCGGGCTTTGTCATGGCGATGTTCCTCGCCGGTTTGCGTGGCGTTGATCAGTCGATCATCCGCGCCGCCCAGGTCGATGGCGCCAGCCTGCCGACCATCTACCTGCGCATCGTACTGCCGAGCCTGCGCCCGGTATTTTTCAGCGCCTTCATGATCCTCGCGCACATCTCGATCAAGAGCTTCGACCTGGTGGCGGCGATGACCGCCGGTGGCCCTGGCTACTCGTCCGACCTGCCGGCGATGTTCATGTACTCCTTCACCTTCAGCCGCGGCCAGATGGGCATCGGTTCAGCCAGCGCCATGCTGATGCTGGGCGCGATCCTGACCATTCTGGTGCCGTACCTGTATTCCGAGCTGCGGAACAAACGCCATGACTGATTCGATTGCTGTAACGCCAATGGCCCGTCCGTTCGCCAAGTCCTCCTTCAGCTTCAGCCGGCTGGCGATCTACGTCACCCTGTTCGGCGCGGCGGCGGTTTACCTGATTCCACTGGTAGTGATGTTGCTGACCAGCTTCAAAAGCCCCGATGACATCCGCACCGGCAACCTGCTGAGCTGGCCGCAAGTGGTCGATGGCATCGGCTGGATCAAGGCCTGGGACATCGTCGGCGGCTACTTCTGGAACTCGGTGAAAATCACCGTGCCAGCGGTGCTGATCTCCACCTTTATCGGTGCCATGAACGGCTACGTGCTGTCGATGTGGCGCTTCCGTGGCTCGCAACTGTTCTTCGGTCTGCTGCTGTTCGGTTGCTTCCTGCCGTTCCAGACCGTGCTGCTGCCAGCCTCGTTCACCCTCGGCAAGTTCGGCCTGGCCAACACCACCGCAGGCTTGGTGCTGATTCACGTGGTGTACGGCATGGCCTTCACCACGCTGTTTTTCCGTAACTACTACGTGGCGATTCCGGACGCCCTGGTGAAGGCAGCGCGCCTCGACGGCGCCGGCTTCTTCACGATCTTCGGGCGGATTCTTTTGCCCATGTCGGTGCCGATCATCATGGTCTGCCTGATCTGGCAATTCACCCAGATCTGGAACGACTTCCTCTTTGGTGTGGTGTTCGCCAGCGGCGACGCACAACCGATCACCGTGGCCCTCAACAACCTGGTGAACACCAGCACCGGGGCCAAGGAATACAACGTAGACATGGCGGCGGCGATGATCGCCGGCCTGCCAACGCTGCTGGTCTACATCGTCGCGGGCAAGTATTTCCTGCGTGGGCTCACGGCCGGCGCGGTCAAGGGGTAAAGCATGGCAACTCTCGAACTCAAGAACGTCAAAAAGACCTACGGCAGCGGCCTGCCGGACACCCTCAAAGACATCGAACTGAAGATCGAGTCTGGCGAGTTTCTGATTCTGGTCGGGCCATCTGGCTGCGGTAAATCGACCCTGATGAACTGCATCGCCGGCCTGGAAAACATCACCGGTGGCGAGATCCTGGTGGACGGTGCCGACATCAGCGGCATGAGCCCGAAAGACCGTGACATCGCCATGGTGTTTCAGAGCTACGCCCTGTACCCGACCATGAACGTGCGCGAGAACATCGCCTTCGGGTTGAAGATGCGCAAGATGAGCCCGGCGGCCATCGAAGAAGAAGTGTCGCGGGTGGCCAAGCTGCTGCAGATCGAACACCTGCTCACCCGCAAGCCTGGCCAGCTTTCCGGCGGCCAGCAACAGCGCGTGGCCATGGGCCGGGCCCTGGCGCGGCGGCCGAAGATCTACCTGTTCGACGAACCGCTGTCCAACCTCGACGCCAAGCTGCGCGTGGAGATGCGGACCGAAATCAAGCTGATGCACCAGCGCCTGAAAACCACCACCGTTTACGTCACCCACGACCAGATCGAAGCGATGACCCTGGGCGACAAAGTGGCGGTGATGAAGGACGGCATCGTTCAGCAGTTCGGCACCCCGCAACAGATCTACAACGACCCGGCCAACCTGTTCGTGGCCAGCTTCATCGGCTCGCCGCCAATGAACTTCATTCCCCTGCGTCTGCAGCGCCGTGACGGCCGTTTGCTGGCGTTGCTGGACTCCGGCCAGGCGCGCTGCGAGCTGCCGCTGGCGATGCAGGACGAAGGCCTGGAGAACCGCGAAGTGATCCTCGGCATTCGCCCTGAGCAGATCAGCCTGGCCTCCAGCGGTTCGAACCTGCCGAGCATTCTCACCGAGGTGGAAGTGATCGAGCCGACCGGCCCGGACACCCTGGTGTTCGTCAACCTCAACCAGACCAAGGTCTGCTGCCGCCTGGCACCGGACATGGCGCCGAAAGTCGGCGAAACCCTGGAACTGCAATTTGATCCCGACAAGGTGCTGCTGTTCGACGCGAAAAGCGGAGAGCGCCTGGGGCTGTTGGGAAAGTCGCAGCCTGCTGAGAAGGCAGGCCGCGTCACGCGTTTGATCCCGCGCTAAGGCGTGGGAGTGAGACCGGGTTTGCGTGGTTTGCAGCTGTGGTGCGCGGTTCCTTTGGCTAGCGCCCCGGCTGTTTTTTTACCCGCAAGGACGTAGCCCGGGGGAGGGGATGGATAAGTACCTCTGCTGCAAGGCAGGGCGATTTACGCGGCCGCAAGGTCGCTCAGATCAGCGCGGGATGGGCATCGATTTTCGTGCGCTCCCGTCTGGGTGTTATCCGAAGCGCAACAACAATAAAAATGAGTGGAGTGGATATGAACACAATGAAGAAAGGCCTCTGGGCGCTGCCGTGTGCCCTGGCAATGTTTCCCTGGTCTGCCCAGGCCCTGGAATTCAGTGGCTACACCCGTAACGGTGTTGGTACCTCGGTGAACAGTTCCGGTCAGCAATGCTTCCAGTTGCAAGGTGCCAAATCCAAATACCGTCTTGGTAACGAATGCGAGCAGTACACCGAGTTGGATCTGCGTCAGGACCTGTTCAAGCTTGATGACGGTTCGGTATTGAGCGTCGAGGGCATGGCCCAGCTCTACAACCAATACGACAAGACTCCTAAGTACACCGGCGACTACGGTTTTGCGCGGATGAACCAGATGTACGCCGAGTGGAGCAACATGCCCGCACTCAATGGCGGTTCGTTCTGGGCGGGGCGGCGTTTCTACAAACGAAACGACATCCATATCTCCGACTTCTACTACTGGAACCAGAGCGCCACCGGTTTCGGTTTTGACGAAGTGCAGCTCGGTGACCTGAAGTACAGCTACGTGTTCTCGCGTAAAGACAACTACGACCAGAAACCCTACGTGAACCGTCACGACTTCAACGTCGATGGCTTCAACACCAACCCCAACGGCACCGTGCAGGTGGGCGTCAGCTACATCGACAAGCCCAGCAACAACGACGCTGAAAAGAACAGCGGTTACTCGGTGACCGTGCAGCACAAACAAAAAGAATTCCTCGGCGGCGTCAACACCCTGGCCCTGCAATACGGTGAAGGTCCGGGCACCGGCCTGGGCTACACCGGCGATACCACACTGGATAGCAGCGCGAAGAATTGGCGCGTAGTGGAGTTCTTCGACTGGCAGGTGACCAAGCACTTCGGTGGCCAGTTCGAAATCGTCTACGAAAAAGACAAGCGTGAAGACGGTCAGGACCAGAACTGGCTCTCCGTTGGCGTGCGTCCGGTGTATGCGATTACCGACACCTTCAAGTTCGTCACCGAACTGGGTCGCGACCAGGTGGAAGCCCCTGGCGGCACCCGCAAGCTGACCAAGTTCACCGTGGCACCGACCTGGTCGCCAATGGGCCCGGGTTTCACCACCCGTCCCGAGTTCCGTCTGTACTACACCTATGCGAGCTGGAACGAAGCGGCACAACGTTCGGCCAGCATGGTCGCCGCAGGTTCGGCACTGTCGGATACCGGCGCCTTCGGCACCGATCTGCACGGTTCCAACTTCGGTGTGCAAGTCGAGTACTGGTGGAAGTGATGCCTGAGCGCGGTCGATGACCCGGAGAACAGCCAGGCCCATCGTGCCGCGCCCGGAACTTGTAGCTGCCAGCGAGCAGATGCGTGTGGAGGAGAACCCTCTGAGCGCACTGCTGGCTGGAGCTGGCAAGCCCCTTTTCAGCTGGACGCGCCATCAGGAGCGCGACCTGTTTTTAATCAGCCACCCGACCTGCGAAGCGGTGTTCAGCCGCCAGGGCGGGCAGTTGCTGCATTTCCAACCCAAAGGCCAACGCCCGTGGTTATGGTGCGCCGCACGCTGGCCGAAGCACGGTGCCATTCGCGGCGGCGTGCCGGTGTGCTGGCCGTGGTTTAGCCGCCACCCCACCGAGAGCGGTTGGCCGTCCCACGGCTGGGCGCGCTTGAGTGACTGGGAGTTGCTCGAACACGAGGCCGATGCCAGCGGTGTACGCCTGCATTGGCGGCTGGAGTTGTGTGAGTGGCAGGTCGACCTGTTTGCCGAACTGGGCGCCGAGCTGAAGCTGCGCTTGGTGACCCAGCATCAGGACAGCGAGCCGTGTCAGCTCAGCCATGCGCTGCATGGCTATTGGCGAGTAGGCGACATGGCCCAAGTGGCCTTGCGCGGTCTGGAGCGGGCGGAGGGTTTTGACCTGCTGGCCCGTGAAGACTTTCAGCAGACCAGCCCGCTGCGTTTGGACAACGGCTGCCACCGCGTCTACCGGCGGGCCGGGCGGGTGGATCTGGAAGATCAGCTTTGGCGTCGGCGTTTGCAGATCGACACCAGCGGCGGCGCCAACACCGTGGTCTGGCATCCCGGCTCCAGGCCGCTGGCCGATGTCGGCTGGCATGAGGCGTTGGGGTTTGTCTCGGTGCAGGCGGCGAGTTGTCGGGAAGATAGTGTGACGATTGGGCCGGGGGAAACGGCGGAGCTGAGGTTGCACGCGCGGCTTGTGTAATGGCGTGAGGCCGGCCCTCTCCCCCAGCCCCTCTCCCGCAAGCGGGAGAGGGGAGCCTAAGCGGCATAAGGCTGGGGGTGGAGCTAGCTGCTCCAACTCGTTCTAGTCCCCTCGCCCCCGTGGGGGAGAGGGTTAGGGAGAGGGGGTGGCTGCAAGCACGCCCCTTCAGCCCGGATCGTCTTCGTTGGGATACCGGCTGGCATTCAGGCTCTCTTTGATCTTGCGCAGGTGCGGCTGGAAATCCACTCCGCGACGCAAGGTCACGCCGGTGGCCAGCACGTCGAGCACGGTCAGCTGAATGATCCGCGAGGTCATCGGCATATAGATGTCGGTGTCCTCGGGCAGCGGAATGTCCAGGCTCAAGGTGCTGGTCTTGGCCAGCGGCGAATTGGCCGCGGTCAGGCTGAGTACCGAGGCGCCGTTCTCGCGTGCCACGCGCGCCACTTCCACCAGTTCGCGGGTGCGGCCGGTGTAGGAAATGATCACGAACAAGTCGCCGGTGTGTGCCACCGACGCGAGCATGCGCTGCATCAGTACGTCGGCGTGGGCGGTCACCGCCAGGTTGAAGCGAAAGAATTTGTGCTGCGCATCCAGCGCCACCGAGGCCGAGGCGCCGAGGCCGAAGAAGTTGATTTGCCGGGCCTGGATCAACAGGTCGACGGCGCGGCTGATTTTCACAGGGTCGAGCTGGCGGCAGGCGCTGTCGAGCGAGGCAATGGCGCTGCCAAAGATCTTCTGCGTGTAGGCCTCGGGCACGTCGTCGGCTTCCACCGCGCGGCTCACGTAGGCGGCGCCGCTGGCCAGACTTTGCGCCAGCTGCATTTTCAGTTCCGGGTAGCCACTGACCCCGAACGAGCGGCAGAAACGGTTGACCGTGGGTTCGCTGACCTGGGCTTCCTGCGCCAGGGTAGCGATGCTGAAACGGGTGGCCTGTTGCGGGCTGCGCAGAATGGCCTCGGCCACTTTGCGCTCGGCTTTGTTCAACTCACTGAGCCGGCTCTGGATCTGCTCCAACAGGTTACGCACGCGTTCCATCTAGTGTCCTCGGTGATTGCACGCCAATGCAGCCGTTGCGCTTGAGGCGCGGGCAGGGCGGCCTATCCTAACTGTGGGGCCGTGCCAACGGCCACTGTCGCCGGTGATTGCTGTGAAATGTTGTTTTGTTTACAACATTTAAGCTTGATTTAGTCCTGTTAACGCGGTATTTCTTCCAATACTTGATAAAAGAACAAATATCATGCCTGTGATCACTGCAAAACCCTGCACCCTTATCCTGTTCGGCGCCCTTGGCGATCTGGCGTTGCGCAAGCTGTTTCCTGCCCTCTATCAGCTCGACCGCGCCGGTCTGCTGCACACCGATACGCGCATCGTCTGCCTGGCGCGCGATCAAGGTGAGCCCAGCACCCACTTGGCGTTTATCGATGACTGGATGCACCGCTATATCCCGGTGATGGACCTGGACGGCGAAGTGCTGGAGCGTTTCCGTCAGCGCCTGAGCTACCTGACCATGGAGTTCACCGAGGCTGAGAGTTACCCGGCGCTGGTCAAGGAAGTCGGCAACGCGGACACCCTGATCGCCTATTTCGCGACCCCGGCATTCGTCTACGGCCCCATCTGCGCCAACCTGGCGGCGTGTGGCCTGGCCGAGAAAACCCGCGTGGTGCTGGAAAAACCGATCGGCCATGACCTCGAGTCGTCGCGCAAGATCAACGACGCGGTGGCCGCGCATTTCCCCGAATCGCAGATTTACCGCATCGACCATTACCTGGGCAAAGAGACGGTGCAGAACCTGATCGCCCTGCGGTTTGCCAACAGCCTGTTCGAAACCCAGTGGAACCAGCACCACATTTCCCACGTGGAAATCACCGTGGCCGAAGTGGTCGGCATCGAAGGCCGCTGGGGTTACTTCGACCAGGCCGGGCAACTTCGCGACATGATCCAGAACCACCTGTTGCAGTTGCTCTGCCTGATCGCCATGGATCCGCCCAGCGACCTCTCGGCCGACAGCATCCGTGACGAGAAAGTGAAGGTGCTCAAAGCCCTGGCGCCCATCACCCCCGAGCACATGAGCCGTGAGGTGGTGCGTGGCCAATACGTGGCGGGCAGCAGCGCCGGCAAACCGGTGCCGGGCTACCTCGAAGAGGACAATGCCAACCAGCAGAGCGACACCGAAACCTACGTTGCCGTGCGTGCGGAAATCCGCAACTGGCGCTGGTCCGGCGTGCCGTTCTACCTGCGTACCGGCAAGCGCATGCCGCAGAAGCTGTCGCAGATCGTCATCCACTTCAAAGAGTCGTCGCACTACATCTTTGCCCCCGAGCAGCGGCCGCTGGTGAGCAACCGGCTGATCATCCGTCTGCAACCGGACGAAGGCATTTCCCTGCAGGTGATGACCAAAGACCAGGGCCTGGATAAAGGCATGCAACTGCGCAGCGGCCCGTTGCAGCTGAATTTCTCGGAAACCTACAAAGCGGCACGCATTCCCGATGCCTATGAACGGCTGTTGCTGGAAGTGACTCAGGGCAACCAGTACCTGTTCGTGCGCAAAGACGAGGTCGAACACGCCTGGCTGTGGTGCGACCAGTTGATTGCCGGCTGGAAACAGCTCGGCGACCCACCCAAGCCTTACGCGGCCGGTTCCTGGGGACCGATGGCGGCGATGGCGTTGATTACCCGTGATGGGAGGTCCTGGTATGGCGATCTCTGAACTGCAATTCCCCGCTGGTGTGCAGGCGCTCAGCCAAGCCTCGGCAAAACAACAAGCCAGTGAGCTGGCGCAAGCGGTAGCTGACGCCCTGACGGCGGCCCTGCGTGAACGCGATTTCGCCAGCCTGGTGGTGTCCGGTGGGCGCAGCCCGGTGGCGTTTCTCGAAGCCTTGTCGAGCCACAAACTCGACTGGGCGCGGGTGGTGGTCAGCCTCGCCGACGAGCGCTGGGTGCCGACCGAACACAACGACAGCAACGAAGCGCTGCTCAAGCGCCACCTGCTGCGTGGTGAAGCGGCGCGCGCGCATTTCATTGGCCTGTACCGCAGCCCGGCAACCCTGGACGCCTCGGTGGCCGGTGCCAACCTGGCTCTGAGCGAATTGCCGCAACCGCTGGACGTATTGGTGCTGGGCATGGGCGACGACGGCCACACAGCCTCGCTGTTCCCCAACAGCCCGCAGCTGGCCCTGGCCTTGAGCGCCGATTGCCCGCAACGCTGCCTGCCGATGCTGGCGCCCAGCGTGCCCCATCAACGCCTCACCATGACCCTGCCGCTGCTGGCCTCGGCGCGGTCGATCTTCCTTGCCGTGCAAGGCCCCGCCAAGTTGGCGACCTTGCGTACTGCACTGGCCGGCGACGACGCCCTGGCCATGCCGATTCGTGCTTTCCTGCGCTCGCCGCTGGCTATTTACTGGTGCCCCTAAGATGACCCTCCTCAACAGCGTGACCCCGAGCATGGACGAGAAAACCGCGCAGATCGACGCGATCTGCCGCCAGGCGCGCATCCTGCCGGTGGTGACCATCGACAACGAAGCACAGATTCTGCCGATGGCCGACGCCTTGGCCGCCGGTGGCCTGCGCACCTTGGAAATCACCCTGCGCTCGGAGCACGGCCTCACCGCCATTCGAGTGCTGCGCAAAGAGCGCCCGGACCTGTGCATCGGCGCCGGTACCATTCTCGATGCGCAAATGTTCCAGGCCGCGGAAGAGGCGGGCGCGCAATTTATCGTCAGCCCAGGCTGCACCGCTGAACTGCTGCGCTTTGCCGTCGACAGCCCGGTGCCGTTCTTGCCAGGTGTAGGTGGCGCGTCGGATTTGATGCTCGGCTACGGCCTGGGTTATCGCCGTTTCAAACTGTTCCCGGCAGAAGCTTGTGGCGGCATTCCCGCGTTGAAAGCGTTGGGCGGCCCGTTCAACCAGGTGCGTTTCTGCCCGACTGGCGGGGTGAAACCTGACAATTTGCTGGCCTACATGGCCGTGCCGAATGTGATGTGCGTGGGCGGCAGTTGGATGCTGGATAGCGCCTGGACCAAGGCTGGGGATTGGGCGCGGGTGGAGCAGGTGAGCCGGGAGGCGCTGGCATTGCTGGACGCGTAAGACGGTAGATTCTGGGCCCCAGCCTGCGCTGGGGCGACGGTGATGGCGGTCAAAACTGCCGTCACCCCAGCGAAAGCTGGGGTCCAGATGGTTGGATCGAAGCGCGCCATAAAAACCGTCGAAAGACGGTTTTTTTATGCTTCGGGTAATACCAAACTGGCCACAAACCCACCCTCTGGATGATTGGCCAATTCCAACGTACCGCCGTGCCGTTCCGCGGCGCGGCGGGCGATGGCCAGGCCCAGACCGTGGCCCGGGGCGCTCTGCTCGGGGGCGCGGTAGAAGGGTTCGCCCAGGCGCGCCAGGTGCTCGGGCGACACGCCGGGGCCATGGTCACGCACACTCAAGCGCACCTGCTCACCTAAACGTTCGGCACGCAGCTCGATGGCTTGCCCGGTCGGGTTGAAGCGCAGGGCATTGCGCAGCAAATTGTCCAGGGCGCGTTCGAGCATGTCCGGCCAGCCGGTGAGGCTCAGGCCTGGTTCAACCTGCACGCTGACCGGCTGCTCCGGTTCGTTGAGCTCGGCGTCTTGCTGGCGGTTTTCGAGCAGCGCGGTGACGTCCACTGCTTGCGCGGCGCCGAGATTGGCGTCCATCCGCGCCAGGGCGAGGATCTCGCTGATCAGCGCCTCCAAGCGATCACATTCACGCTCCAGACGCGGCCACAGTTTCACCCGGTCTTCCGGCGCGGCGCGTTCGGCCAGGGCCAGGGCGATACGCAGGCGCGCCAGCGGTGAGCGCAGTTCATGGGAGACGTCGCGCAGCAACTGGCGCTGGCTGCTGATCAGGTCCTGCAGGCGTTCGCCCATGCGGTTGAAGTCGCCGGCCAGTACGCCGAACTCATCGCGGCGGGTGGAAAGGCGCGCCAGGGTGTGTTGCTGGTAGGCCGCCTGGCCGAGGTCATGCACGGCGCCGCGCAGTTGCCCGAGCGGGCGGGTGATCGACAGCGTCAGCAGCAGGCTGAGGGCGGTCAGCACCACCAAGGCAATGCCCAGCGCGCTGGCGGGCATCAGCAGGCTGCCACGGTGCCAGTCGTCCAGCTCCGGGTGGGGAATGCGGTAAATGAACAGGTAGGTGTCGCCACCGGGGCTGGTGTAGTCGGTGGTCAGGCGGCGCCAGGGCAGGCGGCGCGGGTCGTCATGCTGACGCTTTTCAAAGGCGGCGGCGCGCGGTGGGAAGGTACCTTGAATCAGCGCGTTGCCGCTGTCGTCGAGCACCTGGGTGTCGATGTGGTAATCGCGTTTGCGCTGCTGCAGATAGTTCTGAGCGGCATCGGCGCCTTTGCTTTCGTAAATGCTCGCCCAGGCTTCCGGTACCCCTTGCAGCGCGGGGTGCTGGCTGAGAATCCAGGCGTCTTGATTAAGCATCCGCCCGAGCAGGATCGACAGCCCGGCCACCAGCACGATGGCCAGCCAGAAACTGGCAAAGATTCGCCAAAAAAGTGAGCGCACAACGATTCCTCATAAACCAACAAAACCCATCCGACGGTTAGGTCGGATGGGTTGAATCTTCCGTCACGGATCTAACCAAGAACTATGGGAAACCACCGTCGTCCCAGCGCAGGCTGGGAACCAGAGTCCTGAGCCGTGCGCGATATCGTGCACCGGCCAGCATTCTGGATTCCAGCCTGCGCTGGAACGACGGTGGTTTTTAGTACGGTCTCCGTCAGTTACTGCGCTTTAGCCTTGCTGGCCTTCCACGCCTGGAACTCTTGCCACTCGGCGCGACGCGCTTCCATCTGTTTGTGTTTCTCGTCGAACGCCTTCTGTTGCTCAGGGTTCAGCAGGGCGCGGATCTTGCCGTCGGTGGCGTCACGCTTGGCTTTGATCTCGTCGTGCATGGCCTTTTTGTCGGCGTCCGACAGTTTGTCCAGGTAGCGCTTGGTCAGTTCGTCACGGCTGTGGGCCTGTTCGCCCATGATCTTGCCGATGGCTTGGCGCTGTTCTTTGTTCAGGTCCAGGTCGGCAAACGGGCCTGGGCCGCGATGCTCACCGCGAGGGCCGCCGTCATGGGCGAAAGGGGGGCGTGGGCCGTCTTCGCCCGGCGATGGCATGGCCATGGCCATGGTTGGCAGGGCAGCAGCGAACAGAGCGGCGATGAGGGTCTTACGCATGGGGTATCTCCTTGTCTCCAAACCGGCACGTTTGCCGGATGTGCCCAGTCTAGGGAACGCAAGGTCAAGCGCGGTCAGGTGGCAGTAAAGCTTAGGTAAAGACGTTGCTACATAACCGGCCTGCACCTTTACACAGGGCAATTACCGGGAAATGGCCTTTTCCAGGAATCGAGGCTGCAAACGGCAAGAGCATCGCGGCTAAAGCCGCTCCTACGAGATCGTGGGGCCTCAGGCGCTGTAGTAATATCCGCGGCTACGCAAGGCCAGAATGCGGGGGCGGCCGTCGCTGTGTGGGCCGATCTTTTTGCGCAGGTTGCTGACGTGCATATCCAGGCTGCGGTCGTACAGGGTCAGCTTTCTGCCTAACGCGAGCTGCGCCAGTTCCTGTTTGTCTACCGGCTCGCCGGGTTGGCGCAGCAGGGCTTCGAGCAGGCGGCTTTCGGAGACAGTGAGCACCACGTCATGGCCGGCGATGGTCACCGAGCCGCGAATCGGGCTGAACGCCAGGTCGCCCAGTTCCACCTGGCTCGGCGTCGCCACCGGCACGCTGCGGCGCAATACGGCGCGCAGGCGGGCGGTGAGTTCGCGGGGGTCGCAGGGTTTGGCCAGGTAGTCGTCGGCGCCCAGCTCCAGGCCGAGGATGCGGTCCAACGGCTCGCCACGGGCCGAGAGCATCAGCACTGGCAGGTCGGGGTGGTCGCTGCGCAGTTGTTTGAGCAGCTCCAGGCCACTGCCATCGGGCAACATCACATCCAGCACCACGGCGGCCGGCGACTCGCTGGCTAACGCCGCGCGGGCACTGCGGCCATCATGGCAGGCGCGCACATGAAAACCTTCCTGGCTCAGCCAACTGCTCAGCAGCTCGCAGAGTTCTACGTCATCGTCGATCAGTAAGAGCGTGGACATAAGGCTGGTCTACGTCGCCAAGGTTGAGGGCTGTCAGTTGATCCATTCACGGCGGCTTTTACGCCGGCCACCGGTGAGCAGCGAGCCGCAGAGCATGGCCACCAGTACGGTGACGCCGCCCAGGGCAAACCAGGTTTGCTCTTCGTTGAGCAGTGACGGGTCCTGCTTGGCCTGGGCCTCTTTGAGGCGCAGGTTAAGGCGCTGGTTTTCCTGGCGCAGGCGCGAAACCACCGCGTTTTCGCGCAGCTCGGCACTGCCTTGCAGTTGCGTATTGAGCTCAGCGCGCAAGCGCTCACTTTCGGCCAGACGTTGTTCCAGACTGTCGAGTTGAGCCTGGTGGGCGCTCAGCGCCGCGCTACTGTCCGGCGCCGGAGTGGTCGGCGCCAGGGGCGTTTCTTCAGCGTGGACAGCGGTAACGATCAACAGCGATGCAGCGAACATCAGGGACAGTGGACCTTGGCGCATCGGCTTTCCTTGGCGTGTAAATGACCGGCAGTGTTAATCGCTAGGGCAGGGGCTCGTTGAAACTTACGGCAACACCAGCTTGAACGGCTTGACCGTCACGTTGGCGTACACGCCAGCGGCGCGGTACGGGTCGGCATCGGCCCAGGTCTGGGCGGCGATCAGCGACTCGAACTCGGCCACGATCAGGCTGCCGCTGAAACCGGCGGCGCCGGGGTCATTGCTGTCCACGGCCGGGTGCGGGCCGGCGAGCACCAGGCGGCCTTCGCTTTTCAGCTGTTCCAGGCGGGCCAGGTGGGCAGGGCGGGCGGCGAGGCGGTGTTCCAGGGAGTTGGCCACGTCGGTGGCGATGATCGCGTAGAGCATGTCAGTCCTTGTTTTCGGGGGCGGCGGTCTTGGCGGTGTCGCCGTCGACGTCATGAATATGTTTGGCCAGGAAGAGGCCCTGGCCGATCAAAAACAGCAGGGTCATGCCCAGGCTGCCGAATACCTTGAAGTCCACCCAGATACTCTGGAAGGTGAACGCAACAAACAGGTTGGCCGCGCCGCTGACAATAAAGAACACGATCCAGGCGATGTTCAGCTTCACCCAGATCGGCTCGGGCAGGCTCATGGCGTGGCCCATCATGCGTTGAATCAGTGGTTTGTCGCCGATGAAGTGGCTGCCGAGGAAGGCCAGGGCGAACAGCCAGCTGACCACCGGGGCTTTCCATTTCAGAAAGGTTTCGCTGTGGAAGGCCAGCGTCAGGCTGCCGAACACCAGGCAGGCGATCAGGGTCAGCCATTGGCTTTTTTCCAGACGCTTCTGGACGATGAAGAAAATGCCGTACACCACGATGGAGCTGGCGATCAACATGGCGGTGGCGCTGAAAATACCGCCTAGCATGTAGGTGTAGCCGAAGAGTTCGACGGCGCGGGGTTCTAGCTTGAAAACGACGAAAAACAGGATAAGCGGGATGAAGTCGAGGAATTGTTTCACAGTGGCAAGCCAGAAGCTGGATGTGCCGGCATAATAACAAACCCGAACCGTAGAGCTAGGCGCAGCGGCGCAGACTTTGTGCCACCGCGTGGTTTTTTTCGTACCAACTGTTTATCTGCTCTGTGATCTATTACAGACAAACAGCCTGAAACCGAGATGTGTATCCGATGACCGTAGACCTGCACTGCCATAGCACCGCTTCCGACGGCGCCCTCGCGCCCGCCGTGGTGGTTGCCCGCGCCCATGAGCGCGGCGTGCGGGTTCTGGCCCTCACCGACCACGACACCCTCGAAGGCCTCGACGAAGCGCGCAGCGCCGCCGTCGAGCTGGACATGCAGTTGGTCAACGGCGTCGAGCTGTCGTGCACCTGGGGCGGCGCCACCATTCATGTGCTCGGCTACGGCTTTGCCGCCAACGCCCCGGCCCTGGTGCAGGCGATTGCCGACCTGCACAGCGGCCGCTGGTTGCGCGCCGAAGAGATCGACCGGCGCCTGGCGCTCAAAGGCATGCCTGGTGCGCTGGAAGGCGCACGGGCCATTCAGCAGGAGCTCGGCGACAGCGGCAACGCCCCGGCGCGCCCGCACTTCGCCGACTTTCTGGTGCGCGAAGGCTATGTAAAGGACCGCGCAGAAGCGTTCCGCAAGTGGCTGGGCTCGGGCAAGCTCGGCGACGTCAAACAGCACTGGCCAACCCTCGAAGACGCCGTGGGCACCCTGCGCGAAGCGGGTGCCTGGGTGAGCCTGGCGCACGCCTGGCAATACGACTTCACCCGCAGCAAGCGGCGCAAACTGGTGATCGACTTTGTCGCCGCCGGTGGCCAGGCGCTGGAAGTGGTCAATGGCATGCAGCCGGCCGAGCAAATTGGCGGCCTGGCGATTCTTGCCCGTGAATTCGGTCTGCTGGCCAGTGTCGGCAGTGACTTCCATGCGCCGGGAGACTGGTCGGAGCTGGGCATGTACCGCCCGCTGCCCGAGGACCTGGCACCATTGTGGCTGCGCTTCGATCATGTCCAACCCGCTGCTGCCGGCTGAGCCGCAAACCTTCGAGAAGGGAACTCCCGTGAGTCAATTTTTCCAGGTGCACCCGGAAAACCCGCAAGCGCGGCTGATCAAGCAAGCGGTCGAGATCATCAAAGCCGGTGGCGTGATCGTCTATCCCACCGACTCCTCCTATGCCGTGGGTTGCCACATCGGCGACAAGACGGCGGTGGAGCGCATCCGCCGCCTGCGCCAACTGGACGACAAACACAACTTCACCCTGGTGTGCCGCGACCTGTCGCAGCTCGGCCTGTTCGCCAAGGTCGACACCGGCGCCTTCCGCCTGCTCAAAGGCCACACCCCGGGGCCGTACACCTTCATTCTGAACGCCACCCGCGAAGTGCCGCGCATGCTCCTGCACCCCAAGCGCCGCACCATCGGCCTGCGCGTGCCGAGCCACCCGATTGCCCAGGCGCTGCTGGAAGAACTGGGCGAGCCGCTGATGAGCACCAGCCTGATTCTGCCCGGTGAAAAAGAGCCGATGAGCGACCCCTATGAAATGCGCCAGATCCTCGAACACCAGGTCGACCTGATTATCGACGGTGGCTTCGGCGGCCTGGAGGCCTCCACCGTGGTCAGCCTGGTGGACGACGAAGTGGTGCTGGTGCGCGTCGGCTGCGGCGACCCGACACCATTCGAGGCTGACGCCTAAATGGCGACAGGACCCCGCGCGTGAGCCTGGTCGACCCGCAACGCCGTGTGCTGTCTGGCATGCGCCCCAGTGGCCGGTTGCACCTGGGCCACTACCACGGCGTGCTGAAAAACTGGGTGAAGCTGCAGCACGAATACGAGTGCTTTTTCTGCATCGTCGACTGGCACGCGCTGACCACCGACTACGACGAAGTCGGGCAAATCGCCGGGCACGTGATGGACATGGCCGTCGACTGGCTGGCCGCCGGCGTCAGCCCCAGCTCGGCGAACATGTTCATTCAGTCGCAAGTGCCCGAACACGCCGAGCTGCACCTGCTGCTGTCGATGATCTGCCCGCTCAGCTGGCTGGAGCGCGTGCCCTCGTACAAAGAGCAGCAAGACCAACTGCACCACAAAGACCTCAGCACCTACGGCTTTCTTGGCTACCCGCTGCTGCAGGCCGCCGACATTCTGCTGTACCGCGCAGGCCTGGTACCGGTCGGCTCGGACCAGCTGCCGCACATTGAATTCGCCCGCGAAGTGGCGCGCCGCTTCAACCACCTGTACGGTCGCGAGCCCGGCTTTGAAGCCAAGGCCGAAGCGGCCATCCTGCGCCTGGGGAAAAAGACCGCCAAGCTCTACAACAGCCTGCGCAAAGCGTTCCAGGAGCAGGGCGACGGCGAAGCACTGGACACCGCCCGCGCGCTGCTAAAAGAAGTGCAGAGCATTACCCTGGGCGACAAAGAACGCCTGTTTGGCTACCTCGAAGGCGGCGGTAAAGTATTGCTGCCCGAGCCCCACGCGCTGCTTAGCGAGGCGCCGAGGCTGGCCGGGCTGGACGGCGGCAAAATGTCCACTTCCCATTTCAAGGGCGGCAATAGCAACGCGATTTACCTGCGCGACACCCCGGCCGAGATCGACGACAAATTGCGGCGCATGCCCACCGACCCGGCACGGGTACACCGCGCCGATCCCGGTGAGCCCACGCGCTGCCCGGTCTGGCAGTTGCATGAGGTGTACTCCAGCGACGCCACCCGCGAGTGGGTGCAACAGGGTTGCCGCAGCGCCGGGATTGGCTGCATCGACTGCAAAGGCCCGCTGATAGAGGCCGTGCAGGCCGAACTGAAACCGCTGCACGTGCGCGCCCTGGACTACCAGGACAGCCCGGAAGTGGTGCGTAATATCCTCGCCGAGGGCGCCGAACGGGCGCGCGACGAGGCCCGCGAAACCCTGGTCGAAGTGCGTGCCGCACTCGGCCTTAACTACCGCTAACAGAAGCAGCAGACCAGACACCATGCAGGACACCACCGCCAGCGAAGTCGACCCCCAGGCCAGCGCCCAGCAAGAGCTGCCGTTCGCCCTGGTGTATGGCAAAGCCATCACCGAAATGCCGGTGGACCTGTACATTCCGCCGGATGCGCTAGAGGTATTCCTCGAGGCCTTCGAAGGCCCGCTCGATTTGCTCCTGTACCTGATCCGCAAACAGAACATCGACGTGCTCGACATTCCCGTGGCCGAGATCACCAAGCAGTACATGGGCTACGTCGAACTGATGCAGTCGGTGCGCCTGGAGCTGGCTGCCGAATACCTGGTGATGGCCGCCATGCTCGCCGAGATCAAATCGCGCATGCTCCTGCCGCGCTCCGCCGAGGCCGAGGAAGAAGAAGACGACCCGCGCGCCGAACTGATCCGCCGTCTGCAGGAATACGAACGCTACAAAGCCGCCGCCGAGGGCATCGACCAGATCACCCGCGTTGGCCGCGACCTTACCGTACCGCGCCTGGACGCCCCGGAAGCGCGGGCGCGCAAGCTGCTACCCGATGTCAGCCTGGAAGAGCTGCTGCTGTCGATGGCCGAAGTGCTGCGCCGCGCCGACATGTTCGAAAGCCACCAGGTCACCCGCGAACAACTGTCCACCCGCGAGCGCATGAGCGACGTGCTGGAGCGCCTGAAAGGCGCGGGCTTTGTGCCCTTCGTCAGCCTGTTCCTCGCCGAAGAAGGCAAGCTGGGCGTGGTGGTGACCTTTATGGCGGTACTGGAGCTGATCAAAGAACAGCTGGTAGAACTGGTACAGAACGAGGCTTTTGGGCCGATCCATGTGCGCGCACGTGCCGAATAAGAACGCCCCGAAGAGAGTGGCTCACGCATGAACCTGAACGACCCCAAAGAACTGGCCTCACTGCTCGAAGCCTTTCTGCTCGCCAGCGGCAAACCGCAATCGCTGGAGCGCCTGTACGAGCTGTTCGAAGAAAACGAGCGGCCCGAGCCTGCCGTGTTCAAAAAAGCCCTGGCCGCCCTGGAAAAATCCTGCGCCGGCCGCGCCTTTGAACTCAAAGAAGTCGCCAGCGGCTACCGCCTGCAAGTGCGCGAAATCTACGCGCCGTGGGTCGGCCGCCTGTGGGAAGAACGCCCGCAACGCTACTCGCGCGCCATGCTCGAAACCCTGGCCCTGGTCGCCTACCGCCAGCCCATTACCCGCGGCGAAATCGAAGACGTACGCGGCGTGGCGGTAAACACCCAGATCGTCAAAACCCTGCTCGAACGCGAGTGGATTCGCGTGGTCGGCTACCGCGACGTGCCCGGCAAGCCGGCCATGTTCGCCACCACCAAACAGTTCCTCGACCACTTCAACCTGAAGAACCTCGACGAACTGCCGCCACTCGCCGCCCTGCGCGAACTGGAACCCGAGCCCATGCTCGGCTTCGACCAGGATGACCTGCCCGTACCCGAAAGCCTGCAAGCCCGCGCCGACGTGGCCGGCGAAGGCGAAGATGGCGCCGCACCGGCACCGAGCGAAGAGAAGAGCTTCAGCAGCCTGCTGGCCGAACTGGACAACATGGAACAAGGCCTGAAAACCGACTTCGACGACGTGCCCGACGACTATGAACCGCCCCCCGTGGCGGTCCCTGTCGAAGAATACAGCGACGACAAGCCCGTGCCCTCCGACCTGCAAGCCCGCGCCGATGCCGCATGGGCCGACGACGAAGACGAAGAGCCCATGTCCGCCGAAGAGGCGCTAGAGGTGCTGCGCAACAAGGTGGCTACTCAACCAGTAACGCCACCGGCGCCGGCGTTTACGCCAGAGCCCGAGGAAGAAAGCGAAGAAGAGGCCCTGGCACGCGCCATCCGCGAAGAACAGCAATACTCCCGCGACTGAGTAACGGCCATGGGCGACACAAAAGATCCCTGCATCAGCATTTGTAAATTCGACGACCGAATCTGCATCGGCTGTGGGCGCAGCAAGGACGAAATCAAAGCCTGGAAGAAAATGGACAAACCGCACAAGCGCGAGGTGCTGGCCGAAGCCGAAAAGCGCCTGAAAGCCATGGGCGGCAAGACCCGCAAGAAGAAAAAGCACTGAACTGCGTTTCCAGGAGTGCGGCTAACCGGAGCGCCGGACCGCCCCCTCCCACAACGATCGCAGCCGTATGGGCAACCCGTGATCCCTGTGGGAGGGGCTTCAGCCGCGATGCTTTTGACCCTATTGGTAGGGCAGAACCCCACCCGTTTTCAGGCCAACCCACTGAGGCTGAAGCCTCTCTCACATGGGCTCGTGGGACCTGTAGGAGCGGCTTTAGCCGCGATGCTTTTGACCTTATTGGTTAGGGCAGAACCCCACTATTTTCAGGCCAACCCATCGAGGCTGAAGCCTCCCCCACAGGAAACCGAGATCAATTGTGGGAGGGGCTTTAGCCGCGATCTTTTGATCTTGCCCTTCACAACTTGATCAATCCCCTTAGCTACTAAAATACCGCCCAACCAACGCCAACCCACTGCCCAGCACCAACCACGTCACCACCCGCACAAACGCTTCCCGAGAAAGGCGCTGCGCCAACCGACGCCCCAGCCACAACCCCAACGCCATCACCGGCAACAACACCGCCGCCAGCAGCAGTAACGACGCATCGGCATACACCCCAGCCAGCAGAAACAGGCTGAGGCGCACCAACGTG
The DNA here is from genome assembly GCF_003050835.1 of Pseudomonas sp. GV071. GTDB lineage: Bacteria > Pseudomonadota > Gammaproteobacteria > Pseudomonadales > Pseudomonadaceae > Aquipseudomonas. The sequence goes on from NZ_QAOJ01000001.1 coordinate 284,225, forward strand.
CTGCAACTGATCAACGCACTCTGCGTCGCCCGCGCCTGTTCGACCGAGCTCAGCCGCGCATTCAGATACAGCGCATACAAAAACCCACCGCTGCCGAACAACGCACCAAACAGCCCACCCACCGTACCGGCCGGCACCGCCCATGCCGCGCTCAGTTGGGTGGGCCGTGCCTTCACCGCCAGGCTGTACAGCGCATAACCGCTGACAAACAGCCCCATCAGCAACAGCAGCACATCGGCCTTGAGCTGCAGCAAAAACACCACCCCCAGCGTGCACCCCAGCGCCATGCACGGCAGCAAACGCAGCAACTCCTCGCGCGCCACCGCCTTGCGCGCCGGCAGCCAGTTGCCGAACGCCGCGACAAAATCCAGTAGCACCAGCAGCGGGATGATCCGCGACAGCGGCATAAAGTGAATCATCACCGGCCCGGCCACCAACGCCGTACCAAACCCGGCAAAGCCAAACACCACATAGGCCGCCGTTATGCCCACGCCAATCACCCACCAGTCCAGGGCAGAAAAGGGCAGCAGGGTGGTTACAGAATCCAGCATGGGCGCTCCATCAGCGGTTGAACCAGGCATTAGGTTAGCCAGCGCAGAGCCATGCCGACTAATATGCAAAATCCCCAAAAGACATCTCGAAACGAGATAGCCCCATGACCTCCATTCGCCAACTGCGCTACTTCGTCGAAATTGCCGAATCCGGCAGCTTCACTGCGGCCGCCGAGCACCTGTACATCGCCCAATCCGCCCTCAGCCGGCAGATCAAAGAACTCGAACAGCAGCTCGGCACCCCGTTGTTCGAACGCACCGCCCGCCAACCGCGCCTGACCCCGGCCGGCGAAGCCTTCTACCCCCGCGCGCGCAAACTGCTCGCCGACCTCGAGCAAGCCGAACGCCTGGCCCAGGAAGTCGGCCAAGGCCTACGCGGCAGCCTGCGCCTGAACCACTCCAGCACCGTGCCGCTCACCGGCCGCCTGCTGCAGCGCCTGAGCAGCTACCTGAGCGTCAACCCCGACGTCTCCATCGACATCGCCCAACAAGGCTCCGAAGCGCAACTGCACGACATCGCCGCCGGCAACCTCGACATCGGCCTGCTGCGCCTGCCGGTGCTGCGCCAACACGACGGCGTAACCCTTCAGCCGTTATTCGACGAACCCCTGTACCTCGCCGTCGCCGCCGGCCACCCCCTGGCCAACGCCGCCAGCGTGCCCCTCAGCCAACTGCGCGAAGAACGTTTTATCTCCATCCCCCACGGCCAACGCGGCGGCCTCAGCTACCTGTCCGCCTCATTGTGCATGCAAGCCGGCTTCTTCCCGCGCGCCGCACAAGTGGTGTCGCGCAAGACCACGCAGCTGCAATTGATCCAGGCCGGCTTTGGCGTGGCGTTGCTGCCGGAAGGCATGCGCGCTTTGGCCGATGAAACCGTGCGGTTTGTGCCATTGGAGGGGGAGGGGTGTAGCAGTACGGTGGCCGTGGCTTTTGGGCGTGGGGCAGGGGGGATGGTGGGGGAGTTTGTGGAGGTGATGCGGGACGCTACACTCCGGGCGGCTCGTTGAGCGTTGGAGCAATAATCCATAGAGGTTGCTCTTTTATACGGTCACCTTTTATGCGCTAATTCAGCCATTCGCCGCACTACTCGTTCAAGGAAGAACCATGACGTACAAAGAAAAAATGCTTAGCCAAGGCACCATGTTTGCCACCCTGCCATTCCTCCTGGTTGGCGTGTACGGGCTGATTTCAGGCCGTTACTTTCTCCCCTCAAAAAACAGCGCCGAAGTTGCTGGCGAAAGCGCGCTGCTGTTGTCTGCGCTAACCGTATTGCTGGCTGTGGTAGTGGCTGTCCCTGAAGTTATCAAGCTCAGCGGTACCGATATTCAGCGGTTCAAAAAGCTCTACCTTGCGATTCAATATGGTTGTGTTGCGGCACTATTTATTGCCCTGGTTAAAACGCAAACGGCGTAAGCGACGGATGGAGCGCCTGTGAGTGGTGCACAGGAGCCCATCGACGTGCGCTGTTCGGTTTTTAGAGTCAAAAATAAATCCGTCCCCTTTACGCTTTAAGTGAGAAGGGGGCTTTGGTCCCCTTCTTTGCGTTTTGGGGTCGGTTTATTGCTGGCAGAATGGCAATCCCGTTTAAGACCCCTGCAAGGAATGCGGATTGTGGCCCGAATAGTCAAGAAGCCCGGTGACCTGCTGATATTTCCGTTATCAGCGGAGGGCAAGTACGGGTGTTGCCAATGGCTCGCGGACGGCACAGCGCGCTTTTTTCTTAGTGCGTCCTCTCAAGATTTTTCACCCTCAGAAATCCTTGCGCTCCCTGTCGCGTTTCGTGTGCTTGTTTTCCGGGATACGCCCAATCGGTATGGCTGGACCAAGGTTGGCAAGGGCGCCATGCCAGACGAGTTTTCCTCCCCTCAGCGGTATGCCAAGCGAAACCCCATTTCTGGTGCGATCTCTATTTACTTTGAGGGCAACGAAACGCGGGCGACGTACGCTGAAGTCGAAGGTTTAGAGACTGTTGCGGTATGGGCGCACCCTCATATCGTTGAAAGGTTGGAAGCGCAACTTGAAGGGCGAGAGTCCAAGTTTTTGCGTTCTGTGCAGGTTTCGGCTGTTTAGATACGTGGCGAACTCCACTGTTGAAGTGGGGCTGAGATTGTTGCCCTCACGCCCCTCTCCCGCAAGCGGGAGAGGGGCGGATTGCTGGTGTGGCGGGATTCGGTGGTGGTTGGCATGCGGCGGTGAGGGGCTGGCTTGCGCTCGGATTCGGAGTAGATGAATCGCAAAAGGTGACAGTTTTATTTTCTACTAAAACTACCGCGTTGGACGATAAATAGTCAGTCATATTTCGGTCATTGATCTTCGGTGTCGCACCACGATGCTTTGGACGCTACCTCGACTTGCCGCTGCTTTACCGGCACAAACAAGGTGTCCAATGTCCCCAGCGCCACTGATACCCAATCCCGGTACTCACCTTCACTTCTAGACCAAAACAGCGACGACCCACATTCGCCACAGAACTGACGAATGACCGATTCAGAAGACGCATAGGACCTGATGTCCGCCGCACCTTGGACTATATGTAGATCGCCCCGTAACACGCTCCCATAGCTGGCAAACGCCGCCCCATGGCTTTTACGGCACATGCTGCAATGGCAGTGTGAGACCGCTTTGGGGGTTGAACGAAGTTCGTATCTGACGGCGCCGCACAAACAGCTACCGCAAAAAGTCTCAGGCATATCGGCGCAGCCAAACGGGGGGAGAACGCAGGGTAACCACAAGTCTGTGGATCGTCGATCTGCCCGCGTAATGCCTCAGTTTTAGTGCATGTTTCTAGCCCCAGTCGTAGCTCCCATCTTTCGCGCCTAACCGCAGGAGCCGACATATTTCCCCCATTCCCCCGACCTACAGTCCCCCATCGCTGAATCTTCAGCGAAGCCGGTTTGGTCGCCGGCCCACCTATGATGCGCACGCGCCTGCTATAAGAAGTGGGCGTTTTACCGCTGCTCTATGGCGGTTGTGCGCAGGACACCTTCGGGTGTGCCGGGAATCTAGGTGGCCGGTCGACCAACCTGCGTACAGCTGCCTCCTTTTTGCTTGGTCGCTTAGGGAGGAAGTCCCGTAACCATCTAGAGACTTACCTTTATGAACGACTCATCCGCTGTAACCACCCTCGAACCCTTCGACCACATGGACAGCCTCCCGCTGTTTTCCGTTAACCCCGGTGTACCCATTGCCGACGCACTCGAGCGCGCCGCCGACCTGATGGGTTATGCCGAAGCCTTGGCGGCGGCCGACGCTTTCACCGACAAGGCGCTTGAGAGTGCGGTTATCCAGACCCTCAGCGAAATGGCCAAGGCGTTGGTCACGGCCACCAAGGCAGCAGTAGGGGAAGCCCAGTCGTAAAAAGGGCGAGTGAAAAAAAGGGGAGCGATTGGCTCCCCTTTTTGCTGCCTGCCAGTTGCCTCAGTCGCGGGCGGCTGGGGTGCTGCGGGCGTTCTTTTTCTGCAGGATCTGGGAGGCTTCGTAGAGGGCTGCCTGAAACACGTCGCTGCTGACCCAGTTCACGGCGGCGTCTTCTTCTTCGTTGTGGAACAGGCCGCGGTAGACGATCAGCAGGCCCATCATAAAGTCGGTGGCGGGTTCTTCGGCTTCTTCGGCTACCACCAGTTCCAGTACGGGGTATTGCAGGAATACCAGGCACAGGGCGAGCAGGCTGATGCCTTCAGCCGCTTTCATGGTTTGGAACAGGTCGTCGAAGTGGGCGGGGTCGAAGCCGTTTTCTTCGATGTCTTTGAAGTCGAAGGTGCTTAGGTCGATTTCGACGTCATCGAAGGGTTCGTTGATCAGCGGGTTGGCCAGCAGCGGGTGAATCACGCTGCCTTTGGCTTTGCCCACGCGGTTCTGTTTGGCCTTGGCTTTGGCCCGCTGGGCACGTTTTTGCTGTTTGTCTGGAGAGGCCATGGTGGCGAGTTCCTTTGTAGGCGCAGCCATGTTCATGGCCCAGGATATTCGGGCGACCATTGTAGGCAGTCTTGCCGGGGAAGTCGGCCATTTTCAGGGCGCGAGTGCAGCGCAATCGTTGACTTGCAGCAAAAGCTGACTGGAAAGTCAGCTCATACTGACGGCATCTGGCTCTCGCTCAACGAAGGCGTTGAGGTGCGGCCAGTAAGGTCGTCGCGACCAAGGCCTAGTGATGAAACGCTCGTCTGTTCTGACTCGTGCAACCCTGGTGGGGGTGTGCGCGGTGGTGCTGCCTTTGCTATTGGCGGCGTATGTCGGTTGGCTGTTGACCCTGACCAGTGTGCAGCAGCGGCTGGACGGCATGGCGCAGGTGGTGGCGCAGCACACCGACGCCACGGTCGAGGAGGCATCGTCGGCGCTGCGGCTGATTGCCAATAGCCCGATTCCACCGTGCAGCCCGGAGGGGCTCGACCAGATGCGCTTGCTGGCGATGAACACCTTTTCGGTGAAGACCGTCGGCTATGTGGAGGAAGACATTTTTACCTGTGGCTCGCAGGGGCTGATGGGCGCCAAGGCCGAGCCCTGGGTGGGCCATTTTGTTGCCGCCGATGGGGTGCTGGCCTCGCTGCAGGCGGTGCCCTGGCTGGGCACGGCCAAGCCGATGCTGGCCCTGCAGCACTCGGCATTCCACGTGCTGGTGGATGCCCAGCAGTTTCTTGAGGTGGTGGTAGATGGCCGGTTTGGCGTGGCGGTTGGCGCGCTGGATGGGCAACTGCTGAATGCCTCCAACCCGGCGGTTGGCAGCCTGCTGACGCTGGTGCACACCGGCCCGCTGAGCGGCATGAACGAGGGCTTTCTGTACACCGTGGTGCGCAACGGCAACTGGCTGTCGGTGGCGGCCATTCCGCGAAGCGACCTGTGGGCGATTCTGTTGGAAACCCAGCTGCTGACCCTGAGCATCGGCCTGGTGGTGGCCGGGGTGTTGCTGCGGCGGGTGGTGCGTGATGCCGGGCGGCGCCTGTCGCCGCTGGCTGAGCTGGAAAGTGCGGTACGCCACCGCGAATTTATTGTGCATTACCAACCGATCATCGAGCTGTGTTCGGGGCGATGTATCGGCGCCGAGGCGTTGGTGCGCTGGCGTCGGGCCGACGGCAGCATGGTGCGCCCGGACCTGTTTATTCCGCTGGCTGAAGAGAGCGGCTTGATTCTGCCGATTACCGACCAGGTGATGGAGGCGGTAATGCGCGACCTGGGGCCGATGCTGGCGGCCGACCGCAGCCTGCACGTGGCGCTGAACCTGGCCGCTAACGATGTGTGCAGCGGCCGTTTCCTGCCGATTCTGCTGGGGCATATGCAGGCGGCGGATGTGCTGCCTTGCCAGGTGTGGCTGGAGGCCACCGAGCGCGGCTTCATGCATTTGGAGTCGGCCAAGCTGACCATCGCCAAGGCCCGTGCCCTGGGCTTTCGCGCGGCGGTGGATGATTTTGGCACCGGCTATTCGAGCTTGCAGTACCTGCAGCAGTTGCCGCTGGATGCGCTGAAAATCGACAAGGCGTTTGTCAGCAGCATCGGCCTGGACGCGAGCATGACGCCGCTGATCGGCCATGTGATCGAGATGGCCAATACCCTCAAGCTGGAGCTGGTGGCCGAGGGCGTGGAAACGGCGCAGCAGCTGGATTACCTGCGCGCGCACCATGTGCAGTTTGCCCAGGGCTGGCTGTTCGCCAAGGCGTTGCCGGCCGAGGGTTTCAAGCGTTTCTGCCTGGATGAGCGGGCGGCGCTGCTCGGCGCAGACGAGGTGCCGGCTGGCCTGCCAGCGCTGCTGCCGGTCAGTGGCTGAGGCCGTACTTTTTCACTTTGTCGAACAGGGTGGTTTTCGCCATGCCCAGTTCCTGGCTGGCTTGGCTGAGGTTGCCGCTGCTGCGTTGCAGGGCGTCGCCGAGCAGGGTGCGTTCGAAGGCTTCTACCGCTTCGGCGAAGGCCAGGCCTTGCGGTGTGCCGCTGCTGCCGGTTTTTTTGAAGGCGGGCAGGCCGAGGGCGAAACGTTCGGCGACGTTGCGCAGTTCGCGCACGTTGCCGGGCCAGTCGTGGCTCATCAGGCTCGAGAGGGTGTGGTTGTCGAGCTCCGGCGCCACGCGGTCGAAGCGCAGGGAGGACTGCTGCAGGAAGTGTTCGAACAGCTGCAGGATGTCTTCACGGCGTTCGCGCAGTGGCGGCAGTTCCAGGGTGACCACGTTCAGGCGGTAGTAGAAGTCGCTGCGAAATTCGCCGGCTTTGCTGGCGGCGTCGAGGTCGGCTTTGGTCGCGGCAATCACCCGGCAGTCCACGGCCACGCTCTGGTTTGAGCCCAGGCGTTCGAGGGTGCGTTCCTGCAATACGCGCAGCAGTTTGATTTGCAGCGCCAACGGCATGCTTTCCACTTCATCGAGAAACAGCGTGCCTTCGTGGGCGTGTTCGATTTTGCCGATGCGCCGTTTGCCGGCGCCGGTGAAGGCGTTGGCTTCGTGGCCGAAAATTTCGCTTTCGAACAGGTTCTCCGGCAGGCCGCCGCAGTTGAGGGCGACGAAGGCTTTGCTGTGGCGCCGGCTGAAGTCGTGCAGGCAGCGGGCGACTAACTCTTTGCCGGTGCCGGTTTCGCCTTCGATCAGCACGTTGGCGGCGGTGTCGGCGACGTTGGCGATCAGTTCACGCAGCTGTTGCATGGCCGGCGAGCGGCCGATGATGCGGCCTTCCAGCGAATCGCGTTCGGCCAGCTGCCGGCGCAGGGCAAACACTTCGCGGGCCAGGCCACGTTGTTCCAGGGCGCGGCGCGCCACGTCGACCAAACGTTCCGGGGCGAAGGGTTTTTCCATGAAGTCGTAGGCGCCTTTCTGCATGGCGCCGACGGCCATGGCGATGTCGCCGTGGCCGGTGATCAGCACCACCGGCAGGCTACGGTCGCGGGCCTTGAGGCGGGTGAGCAGCTCCAGGCCATCGATGCCCGGCAGGCGGATGTCGCTGATCACGATGCCGGCAAAGTCGTCGCCAACCTGGGCCAGGGCTTCTTCGGCACTGCCCACGCCAATGCAGGGAATGTCTTCGAGGGCCAGCGCCTGTTGGCAACCGAGCAGTACATGGGGGTCGTCTTCGACGATCAGCACTTTCAGGTCGTGGGTCATAACGGCTCGCCAGTAAGGGGGCTTGCTAACACCAGGGTGAGAACAAAGGTGGTGCCACCGCTGGCCGGGTGTTCGACACCCAGGTGCCCGCCGGTGGCGGCGGCCAGGCTGGCCGAGAGGGTCAAGCCCAGGCCCAGGCCCTGTTCGCCCGGTTTGGTGGTGAAGAAGGGTTCGAACAGGTGCTTGCGCGCTTCGGGGTCGATGCCGTGGCCGTTGTCGCGCACCCGCAGGCAGTATTTACCTGGCTGCTCTTCGCCGCTCAGCCAGAGTTCGGGCTGCGCTTGGTGTTGCATGGCGTCGAGGGCATTGCCGATCAGGTTGACCAGAATCTGTTCGAGGCGGGTCTGGTTGATGTGCACCTCGACATCGGCGCAGTCGCGGTGCACCTGCAGGCGGCTGCTGTCGATGCGCGCGCCGAGCAGTTGCAGGGCGGCGTCCAGGGCTTTGCCCAGGCGTGCCGGGCCTTTGTCGTCGCCGCGGCGGGCGAAGGAGCGCAGGCTGGCGGTGATGCGGCCCATGCGGTCGATCAGTTCGTTGATGGTGGTCAGGTTGGTGCTGGCGACGTCCAGCTGGCCGCGCTCAAGGAAGCGCACGGTGTTGCCCGATAACGTGCGCAGCGCCGCCAGGGGCTGGTTCAGTTCATGGGCGATGCTGGTGGACATCTGGCCGATGGCGGCGAGCTTGCCGGCCTGCACCAGTTCGTCCTGAAAGCGCCGCAGGGTTTCTTCGGCCTGGCGCCGTTCGCGGATCTGGCCCTTGAGTTGTTCGTTGCTGGCGCGCAGGTCGCTGGTGCGTTCGGTAATCCGACGCTCCAGTTGGTTGTTGGCTTCCTGCAGGGCTTCGCGGGCGGCGAGGCGGGTGGCGATCACCTTGCGCCGCTCGTTCCAGGCGATCAGCAGGAAGGCCACCAGGGCGCAGGCCACGGCCACCAGAATGCCCTGGTTGATGGCTTCGCGGCGCAGGTCCTGCAGGGGCGTGAGCAGGGTGAAGTGCCACGGCGTGTCGCTGAGCGGGCGGGTTTGCGCCAGGTAGCTGATGTTGTCGCCACCGGCTTCGACCGAGCTGTTGGCCGGGAAGGTGAGTTTTTCTTCGCCTTCGGCGAGCGTTTCCCGCGCCAGGGGTTGCAGTTCATTGAGCGGGAACCAGTAGTACTGCAGGCTGCGGGCGAGTTTTTCTTTGATCTCTTCGCTGAGCGGCAGCACCGATTTCAGCCGCCGCGCCGGATCGCTGGAGAGAATGATGATGCCGTTTTCGTCGCTGACGAAGGCTTCCAGGCGCGCCCGTTGCCAGCGTTCTTCGAGGCTTTCCAGGCGTACTTTGACCACCGCCACGCCGATGATCTTGCCGTGTTCTTCCAGGCCATGGGCGAGGTAGTAACCGGGTTCGCCGTTGGTGCTGCCAATGCCGTAGAAACGCCCCGGCTGGCTGCGAATGGCGCTCTGAAAATAGGCGCGGAAGGACAGGTCTTCACCGAGGTAGCTGTCCACGTCGCGCCAGTTGCTGGTGGCCAGCACCCGGCCGGTGGTGTCCATCACGTAAATGGCGCGGCTGCGGCTGCGACGGTTCAGGCCTTCGAGGTAATCGTTAACGGCCTGGCGGTGTTCCGGGGTTGGCTCGCCCAGCAGCTTGGAGACGCTGGTTTCCAGCTCCAGCAGGCTGGGCAGGTAGGTGTATTTGCTGATCTCGCTTTCTACCGCACGGGCGTGCAGTTCGAGCTGGCGCTGGCCGTTCTCGCTGAGGCTGCGGATGCCTTGGTATTCGCTGATCCAGAAGCCGAGGTAACCCAGGCCGACCATCAGCGCGATGACCAGGGGCGGCAGGAACAGCTGGCGGATCAGACGGGGTTTCACGGCGAGTGATGGCAACGCGGCGCGGTATACAGTGGGGTCGCATTTCATCACAGAAGCCTTTATTTGAACTAGCGCCGGCTACTGCGCGAACGCCATCGGCACCCGGGCAGTGCTCGGAAGCCTCACGTACTGGAGTACGCTGCGGTTCCTGCGCGCTGGCCGGGTACGGCTGGCGTCCGCTCGCTATGCCTATTACGTGGGTTGGCGGGCAACCCACGATCAACGCTCACAGTGCGTAGGTTGGGTTGAGCGTAGCGAAGCCCAACAGCGGGTTTCGACATCACTGTTGGGCTTCGCCTACGGCTCAACCCAACCTACAGCCCCACATGCACCGAGATGGGTCTGCTTAGTGCTGCAAAATCTTGTTGAGGAACTGCTGGGTGCGTTCGGCGCGTTGGCTGATGTCGCCGAAGAATTCCTCTTTTTTGCAGTCTTCGATGATGGTGCCGGCGTCCATGAAAATCACCCGGTCCGCCACTTTGCGGGCGAAGCCCATTTCGTGGGTCACGCACATCATGGTCATGCCTTCCTGGGCCAGTTGCACCATCACGTCCAGCACTTCGTTGACCATTTCCGGGTCGAGCGCCGAGGTGGGTTCGTCGAACAGCATGACGATCGGGTCCATGGCCAGCGCCCGGGCAATGGCCACCCGCTGTTGCTGGCCGCCGGAGAGCTGCCCGGGGTGCTTGTGGGCGTGGGCGGAGAGGCCGACGCGTTCGAGCAGTTGCAGGCCTTTTTTCGTCGCCTCTTCCTTGCTGCGGCCAAGCACTTTGATCTGCGCGATGGTCAGGTTTTCGGTGATGGACAGGTGCGGGAACAGTTCGAAGTGCTGGAACACCATGCCGACCCGCGAGCGCAGTTTTGGCAGGTCGGTTTTCGGGTTGGCGATCGAGGTGCCGTCGACCACGATGTCGCCTTCCTGGAACGGCTCCAGGGCGTTGACGCATTTGATCAGGGTGGACTTACCCGAGCCAGACGGCCCGCACACCACAATCACTTCACCTTTCTGGACTTCGGTGCTGCAGTCAGTCAGCACCTGGAAGTCGCCATACCACTTGTTGACGTTCTTGATGGAAATCATACGGCGAACCTTTTTTGCAGACGCTTGACCAGCAGCGAGGCGGCAAAGCTGATTGTGAAGTAGGTGAGTCCGGCAAAAATCAGGAACTCGTTGGAGCGACCGATGATGTCGCCACTGGCGCGCGAGGCATTGAGGAAGTCGACCAGGCCGACGGCATAAACCAGCGAGGTGTCCTGGAACAGGATGATGCTTTGCTGCAGCAGCAGTGGGGTCATCTTGCGGAAGGCTTGCGGCAGGATGATCAGGCGCATCATTTGCCCGTAGGTCATGCCCAGCGCTTTGGCAGCGCCCATCTGGCCCTTGGGAATCGACTGCACGCCGGCGCGGACGATTTCGCAGAAGTACGCCGCTTCAAACATCATGAACGCCACGATGCACGAGGCGAAGGCGCCGATGGGGGTGTCTTCGCCGGTGATCCAGCGCAGTACGAAGGGCACCGCCAGGTAGAACCAGGTGATCACCAGCAGCAGCGGAATGGAGCGGAAGTAGTTGACGTAGGCGCCGGCCAGATTGGCCAGCAGCTTGCTGGACGACAAGCGCATCAGTGCCAGCACGGTGCCCAGGGCAATGCCGCCCACTACACCCAAGGCCATCAGTTGCAGGGTCATGACCATGCCGTTCCACAAGCCTGGCAGCGACGGGATGATGCCCGAGAAGTCGAGTTCCATCATTTACCCCCTACGGCGATCAGGCCGGGCACGGCGACTTTTTTCTCCACCAGGCGCATCAGCAGCATCAGGCTCATGTTCAGGGTGAAGTAGATAAGGGTGGCCAGGGTGAAGGCTTCGAACAGGTTGGCGGAAAACTCGGCGGTCTGTTTGGTCTGCGCCAACAGCTCCATCAGGCCGATCAATGAGGCCACTGAGGAGTTCTTGAACACGTTGAGAAATTCCGAGGTAAGCGGCGGAATGATGATGCGGTAGGCCTGCGGCAGCAGCACGTTCGAGTAGATTTGCGCCAGGGTGAAGCCCATGGCCCGTGCCGCCGATTCCTGGCCACGGGGCAGCGCCTGGATACCGGTACGCACCTGTTCGCACACCCGTGCGGCGGTGAACAGGCCCAGGCACACGACCACGCTCAGGTAGGCCGAGGTGGTGGGGTTGAGGTCTTGCTTGTACCAGTCCTGCAGGTTCTGTGGTAGCAGATCGGGCACCAGGAAGTACCAGATAAACAGCTGCACCAGCAGCGGCACGTTGCGAAACAGTTCGACGTAGCAGGTGGCGATGCCGGCCACCAGGCGATTCGGTACGGTGCGCATCACGCCCAGCACCGAGCCCAGCAGCAGGGCGATGAGCCAGGCTATGACGGCAATGGCGATAGTCCAGCCCAACCCGGAGATGTACCAGTCGAGATAGGTCTCGCTGCCCACGCCGGTGGATCTGAAGAATACGCTCCAGTCCCAGTTGTAATTCATGCGGGTCTCCCCTCAATAACCAAGGCACACGGCAACGGCGGGGCAAGCCCGGGTGCGCAGGGTGTGCAAAAAGTGCCAGCAGGTGCGGCCACTGCTGGAAGGGCTAGAGCCCTTTCAGCAGCAGCGCGTGGGCATGACTCAGGACTGTTTGTCGTCAGCCGCTTTGTCGGTCGGGTTGGCTTGCAGTGCCTTGAGCTCGTCGCTCATGGGGAAGTTGAGGTTCAGGCCTTTTGGCGGGATTGGCTGCATAAACCACTTGTCGTAGATGGCGTTGATCTCGCCCGATTTGTACACGGCGACGATGGCGTCATCCACGGCCTTTTTGAACGGCGCATCACCCTTGCGCACCATGCAGCCGTAGATCTCGTAAGACTGTGGCGTACCGGTAACGGCCCAGTCGTCGGCCTTCTTGGCCTTGGCGGCTTCGCCGGCGAGCAGGGCGTCGTCCATCATGAACGCCACCGCGCGGCCCGATTCCAGCATCTGGAAGGACTCGCCGTGGTCTTTGGCGGAGATCACGTTCATGCCCATTTGTTTGTCGGCATTCATCGACTTGAGCAAGCGCTCGGAGGTGGTGCCGGCGGTGGTCACCACGTTCTTGCCTTTGAGGTCGGCGAAGTCTTTGTAGGTGGAGGTTTTCTTCGACAGCAGACGGGTGCCGATTTCGAAAATACCTACGGAGAAGTCGACCTGCTGCTGACGCTCGACGTTGTTGGTGGTGGAACCGCACTCAACGTCCACGGTGCCGTTCTGCACCAGGGGGATACGGGTTTGCGAGGTCACCAGGTTGTATTTGACCTGCAGGTTGGGCAGGTCGAGGTCTTTCTTGATCGCTTCAACGATCTTCAGCTGCAGATCGTGGGAATAGCCAATCGGCTTGCCGCTGGCGTCGGCGATGTAGGAGAACGGAATGGAGGCGTCGCGGTGGCCAAGCGTGATGACGCCAGACTCTTTGATTTTTTTCAGGGTGCCGGTGAGTTCAGCGGCGAAAACGGGAGTAGAGATCAGAGCAGCGGCAATGGCTGCACCCAGAATGTGGGGGACGATGCGCATCAAACTTTCCTCAATTTTGTTTTTTTTATGGGGCCAGGTGTTCGGCCCTTTGCGTGTCGAACGGCAACTGCGCGGTGGCAGCGGGGCATTCGCAGAGAGGAAGAGAGCAGGAGTCGTGCCAGGGGCTGTTGTGATTATTAAGTTACTGATTTAAAATGGTTATTTGTTTTTGTGGGGCGAGGATTTGCACGCGGAATATCCGGTAATCCGAATTGCCTGGTGGGTTGTGTTCGGAAAACCGGATGAGGGATAGCCCCGTATCCCCAGCGAAGGCTGGGGCCCAGAATCTTGGCGGTGATGACAATCGCTGCCCTCACCCCAGCCCTCTCCCGCAGGCGGGAGAGGGGGCAGATTTGCAGGCGGCAGGGGAATTAATGTTTGCAGGAATCGAGGCCGAAGCCTCGATGCTTGTGATCTTTAGCTTTTAGCCGCCCCACAAATCAAGATCGAGCGAGCTAGGTGTGGCAAGGCGAAATCGGTTTTTGAAGCGCAGTTGGCTGTAGCCAATGAGCATTCAAAAACCGATTTCAACGCAGCCACGCCGACGCGCAGCCGATCGTTCAGTTACGAGAGGAAGCCGCCGTCGACGTTCAGGGCCACACCCGTGGTGTAGCTGGAGGCATCGCTAGCCAGATACAGAACGGTACCGGCCATTTCGCTCGGATCCGCCACACGCTTCAGCGGGATCTGCTGCAGGGCGGTGTTGAGGATTGCGTCGTTCTTCACCAGGGCCGAGGCAAACTTGGTGTCGGTCAGGCCTGGCAGCAGGGCGTTGCAGCGGATGCCGAACTGGGCGCATTCCTTGGCGAACACTTTGGTCATGTTGATCACGGCGGCTTTGGTCACCGAGTAGATGCCCTGGAACACGCCTGGGGAAACGCCGTTGATGGAGGCGACGTTGATGATGCTGCCTTTGCCTTTTTCACGCATCAGCTTGCCGGCTTCGATGGACATGAAGAAGTAGCCACGGATGTTCACGTCGACGGTTTTCTGGAAGGCCGACAGGTCGGTGTCCAGCACGTTGCAGAACTGTGGGTTGGTGGCGGCGTTGTTCACCAGGATATCCAGTTGGCCGAACTGCTCGCGAATCTGCGCGAACACGTTCTGAATCTGTTCCATCTCGCCGATGTGGCAGGCGATGGCGGTGGCTTTGCCGCCGTCAGCGATGATGGCGTCGGCCACGGCCTGGCAGCCTTCGATCTTGCGGCTGGAGACGATCACGTGGGCGCCTTGCTGGGCCAGGAGCTTGGCGATGGCTTCGCCGATACCGCGGCTGGCGCCGGAAACGAAAGCCACTTTGCCGTCGAGGTCGAACAGATTGGTCTTGGACATGGGGTTCCCCTGAGTCTGTTTTGTAGATGATGGAGATGAAGGGCTGAATCCACCGCCACTTAGCGGGCAGGGCGGCGGATTACAAGGCGCGTTACAGCGTGGATTTGTTGATGACCTGCAGGCTGGTTTGCTCCAGCAGCTTGTTCAGTTGAATGAACGAAGCGAAGCGTTTGTCCTGGGTCTGGCCATGGAAGTAGCGGTAGTAAATCTGCTGCACGATGCCGGCCAGACGGAACAGGCCGTAGGTGTAGTAGAAGTCCAGATTCTTCACTTCGATGCCGGCGCGCTCGCCGTAGTAGTCGGCGAATTCCTGGCGGGTGAACATGCCCGGCGCGTTGCTCGGTTGGCGACGCATCATTTGCATCGGCGCCGAGTCGGTGGCGTCGATCCAGTAGGCCAGGGTGTTGCCCAAGTCCATCAGCGGGTCGCCGATGGTGGTCAGTTCCCAGTCCAGCACGCCGATGATCTGCGTCGGGTTCTTCGGGTCGAGAATCACGTTGTCCAGGCGGTAGTCGTTGTGCACGATGGCCGGCTTGTGGTGGTCGGCGGGCATCTTGTCGCGCAGCCAGGCCTTGGCTACTTCCCAGCTCGGGGCGTCGGGGGTCATGGCCTTTTCGTAACGGTCGGTCCAGCCGCCGATCTGGCGCTCGACATAACCTTCGGGCTTGCCCAGGTCACCCAGGCCGCAGGCGTTGTAGTCGACGTTGTGCAGCTCGACGAATTTGTCGACGAAGTTTTTGCACAGGGCGCGGGTCTGCTCGACGCTGAAGTTCATTTCGGCCGGCATGTCGGTGCGCAGGATGATGCCGTTGACGCGTTCCATTACGTAGAACTCGGCGCCAATCACGCTCTCATCGGTGCAGTGCACGTAGGCTTTCGGGCAGTAGGGGAAGCCGTCGTTGAGCTGGTTGAGAATGCGGAATTCGCGGCCCATGTCATGGGCAGATTTGGCCTTGTGGCCAAACGGCGGGCGACGCAGCACGAACTCTTGCTCGGGGTATTCCAGCAGGTAGGTGAGGTTGGAGGCGCCGCCGGGGAACTGGCTGATGGTAGGCGTGCCAGTCAGGCCTGGAATGTGGGCTTTGAGGTACGGGTCGATAATGGCGGCGTCGAGTTCTTCGCCATTACGGATACGGGTGGACTGGTCGGTAAGCGCCATACTTATCCCTTCTACTTATAATGAGGGCCTTAGATTATTGGCTAATCTAATGCCGTGGCCGAGGCCCTACAAGCCGCGCGGGCCCTTATTGGTGAGCGTGTTTTTGGATAATCAGCCGGCCTGATTAGCCGCGTTTGAAAGCCTGCAGTCGAAAAAAAACCGGAGTCCAAAGACTCCGGTTTTTCATCAAGCGTAGACGCTAAATCCCTTAAACCGGGAACAGCTCGCCCAATTTCATCGCCAGCATCATGTCGCCTTCAGCGCGCAGTTTGCCGCCCATGAACGCTTGCATGCCGTCGGTTTCACCGGAGGTGATGCCGGCCAGGGTTTCGGTGTTCATGATCAGGGTAACGTTGGCGTTGGCCGATTCACCGGTGGCCAGGTCGACGGTGCCGTCTTTAACGGTCAGGTAGAAATCTTCGCCGTCTTCGATTTTGAAGCCGAATACCAGGTCCAGGCCGGCAGCAGCGGCAGGGTTGAACTTGGATTTCATGGTTTGAGCGATGTCAGCAACTGTGGTCATGATTCGATCCTTTATAGTTTTCTTCGGTTACGCGCGGCCTTGCGGGCCACAGTAGACCGGAACTCAGCGGAAAGTGATGAGTTCCGGCGCCTTCAACAGTTCCAAATGCGCGTGACTGTTGAAGGAAGCCAGTGCCACCTCGCGACCGCGGAACTTGAAGCGGTTGAGCGAGGTGTTGACGATTTGCCAGTTCAGCTCGAAAGCCTGAGCCGCCGGTATTGCAGTAATAAGATGCAGCATGGCGGTAATGGTGCCGCCGGATGTGAATACCGCGATGTTGTCTTTGCTCGAGGCGCGCTCAAGAATGCGCGCCAGGCCGCCTTCCACTTGCTCGACGAATTCCTGCCAACTCTGCAAACCCGGTTTCGGGTGCTCGCCGGAAATCCAGCGGCCGATCAGCAGGGCGAACAGGCGCTGGAATTCGGCGCGGTTGTTGGCGGCGTTGCGCAGGGTGTCGAGGGCGTGCGGTTCTTGCGGCAGGATGTCCGGCAGCAGGGCGCGGATGACCGCGTCGGCGTCGAATTCGTTGAAGGCTTCATCGGTGTCCAGCTCCGGCGTGGCGATGCCAGCAGCCTGGAGTTGGGCGAGGGCGGATTTACCGGTGTGCTGCTGACGCAACAGGCTGCCCGCTACGGCGCGGTCGAAGCGCACATCGAGTTGCGCCAGGTGCTGGCCGAGGATTTCGGCCTGGCGCACGCCACGCTCGGAGAGCACGTCGTAATCGTCGGCGCCGAACGAAGCCTGGCCATGGCGAATCATGTAAATGCTGCCCACGTGAGCGTCATCCCGCTACGGTGAAAGTTTCGCGAGGGTATGAGGATAGGGTAGCCCTGTCAACGAAAAAACATACGCTTGTTTGAATCGATATCACGCTGCTCTATAAGGCCATCGGCTGACGTGCCAGGTAATGATAAGTCGGTCTACGCCGCTGGTCGGGCCCTGGTCGCGTCGGTATGCTTGGGCCCCACATCTGCCGCCCGGTGCCGGGCGCCTATCTGCCATCTCGAGGGAAAACGCGTGGAGTTTCTAGCCGATTACGCTGGCTTTCTGGCCAAGACATTCACTGTGCTGGTGGCCATTCTGGTGGTTCTGCTGACCATCGCCGTACTGCGTGGCAGAGGACGTAAACGTAGTGGGCAATTGGAGGTCCATAAACTTAACGACTTCTACAAGGCCCTGCACGAACGCCTGCAAGGCGCCTTGTCGACCAAGGACCAGCTTAAAGTTCTGAACAAGGCGCAGGCCAAGGCCGACAAACTGGCGAAGAAGAACCCGCAGGATAAACCCCGGGTATTCGTGCTGGATTTCGATGGCGACATCAAAGCCTCGGCCACCGATGCCCTGCGCCATGAAGTGACAGCGTTGCTGAGCCTGGCCACGCCCAAGGACGAAGTGGTGCTGCGCCTGGAGAGTGGCGGCGGCATGGTCCACAGTTATGGTCTGGCCTCGTCGCAACTCGCGCGTATCCGCCAGGCCGGCGTGCCGCTGACCGTGTGTGTCGACAAGGTGGCGGCCAGCGGCGGCTACATGATGGCGTGCATCGGCGAGAAGATCATTTCCGCGCCGTTCGCCATTCTCGGCTCCATCGGCGTAGTGGCGCAGTTGCCCAACGTGCACCGTTTGCTGAAGAAACACGAAATCGATTTTGAAGTGCTCACCGCCGGTGAATACAAACGCACGCTGACGGTATTTGGCGAGAACACCGACAAGGGCCGGGAGAAATTCCAGCAAGACCTGGAGATCACCCATGAGCTGTTCAAGGACTTCGTCGCCAGCTACCGCCCACAGCTGCAGATGGACGAAATTGCTACCGGTGAGGTCTGGCTGGGCCAGCAGGCGCTGGGCAAGAAGCTGGTGGATGAGCTGATGACCAGTGACGAATACATCGCCACCAAGGCGAAAACCGCAGACGTGTTCCAACTGCACTATGCGCACAAGAAAAGCCTGCCGGAGCGGGTTGGCCTGGCGGCCAGCCTGTCCGTAGACCGCCTGCTGCTGACCTGGCTGAGCCGCCTGCAGCAACAGCGTTTCTGGTAAGGGTCTGGCAGGGCGACTGATAAAAGCTGAAAGCAGGAGAGCGATATGAGCAAGTTCAACGCACTACAGGTCAGTGAAGTGGCTGGCGTGTTCGAGCCGCAGGTGATCGAGCGTGACACTGCGGACCTTCCAGCCGGCGAGTTGCTGATTCGTGTGCGCTACTCGTCGCTCAACTATAAGGACGCCCTGTCGGCCAGCGGCAACCGTGGCGTGACCCGTAATTATCCGCACACCCCCGGCATTGATGCCGCCGGGGTGGTGGAGCAATCCAGCGTCAGCGAGTTTGCCGCCGGTGATGAAGTGATCGTTACCGGCTACGACCTGGGCATGAACACCGCCGGTGGTTTTGGCCAGTACATCCGTATTCCAGCCGCCTGGGCAATCAAGCGCCCACAGGGCCTGTCGCTGCGTGAATCGATGGTGCTGGGTACTGCGGGCCTAACTGCGGCGCTGTGCGTCGACAAACTCGAACAGGCCGGCCTGCGCCCGGACAGCGGCACGGTGCTGGTCACTGGCGCCACCGGCGGCGTCGGCAGCATCGCGGTGGTGCTGTTGAAGCGTCTGGGCTACAGCGTGGCAGCGTCCACCGGCAAGGCCGAACAGGCCGAGTTTCTCAAGGGGTTGGGCGCCAGCCAGATTGTCAGCCGTGAAGACCTACAAGCCGGCACCGAGAAAGCCATGCTCAAAGAACAATGGGCCGGTGCGGTGGATACCGTCGGTGGCGACATCCTCTTCAACGTGGTCAAAGCTCTGCAATACGGCGGCAGCGTGGCGTGCTGCGGGTTGACCGCCGGCGTTGGTTTCAAAGGCAGCGTGATGCCCTTCATTCTGCGCGGCGTGAACCTGCTCGGCGTGGACTCGGTGGAGTTGCCGATGGTGGTCAAGGCGTCGATGTGGGATCGCCTGTCGCTGCAATGGAAGCTCGACCTGGAACCGCTGGTGGAAGAGGTGAACCTGCAGCAGTTGCCGGAAGCGCTGAAGCGCATTCTGGCGGGCAAGATGGTTGGGCGGGTGTTGCTCAATCTCGGCTGAGATATATCGCGGCTGAAGCCGCTCCTACAGGTGGACGTGGTCCCTTGCAGGCGCTTCAGCCGCGATGCTTTTAGGCCTTACTCACGTACATGGTGATCTCAGCCCGAAACACTGCCTTATCCCCGACATACGCCATCACTGGCACCTTCACATCCCCCAATGCCTCCCAATCCACCGCGCTGCCATCGGCGACGGTGCGAACGTCGCCGTCTGCTTTGGCCAGGTATTCCACGGTCATGCCTTTGGGAATCCAGCGGCAACCAGCGGGAATCGACACATCGGTCATGGTGCCCGCTGCCAATTCTGCCGAGTTACACAGGGCAATCGCATGCACGGTGCCAATGTGGTTAAGCACTTCACGGCGTTTGGCGAAGGTCACTTCGGCATAACCTGGGCGCAGGTCGACAAACTGCGGGGCGATGCTGGCGAAGTAGGGCGCGACCTGGCCGATCATGCCGCTGAATTGGGCAGCGCCGGCTTGTTGAAACATCTGCATCATCTGACTCATGGCAACTCCAGAACGTGATTTTTTGGTTGAACAGTAGTGCGCGCCGAGTCAGTATTACCAGCATTAGAAATTAATTCTAGAAAAATATTCTAGTTTTTCTCAGCCCCCGACCAGAGAAGCGATTTAATGGCGCGCCCATCGCGTAAAGACGACATCCTGCAAGCCGCCCTGGCGCTGTTCACCGAGATCGGCGTGGACGCCACCACCATCGAGATGATCCGCGACCGTTCCGGCGCCAGCATCGGCAGCCTGTACCACCACTTCGGCAACAAGGAACGCATCATCGGCGCCCTGTACCTGGCCGGCACCGGCGAATACGCGGCGATGCTCGAGCAAGGGTTTAGCGAGGCGAAAAGCGCGAAGGACTGCGTGAAGCTGCTGGTGACCAGCTACATCGATTGGGTAACCGCCAACCCGGACTGGGCGCGCTTCGTACTGCACAGCCGGGGGCGGGTGGAGGCGGGAGAGATGGGTGATCAGTTGAAGGAGGCCAACCGCGAACACTTCGCGCGGATATTCGAAGCGCTGGCCGGCTACCGCGAGCAGGGCCTGTTCCGCGAGATGCCGGCGGACTGTTTTGCCTCGGTGATCATCGGCCCGACCCATGACTTTGCCCGTAATTGGCTGGCGGGCAGGGCGCAGACCGAGTTCGTCGATTGCCGGGAATTATTAGCGCAAGTGGCCTGGGAAAGTGTGCGCGCCTGACAATCAAAAGCCTTGCGGCTGAAGCCCCTTCCACATGGATAGGCGATCTCTTGTGGGAGGGGCTTTAGCCGCGACTCCTGCAAACGTAAATCCGAAAACAAAAAGCCCCGCACTAGGCGGGGCTTTTTATCACCGGCTTATCAAGCCCGGCGGCGGAACAGCGGCTGTGGCTGATCAGCCGAAGCCTGGTACACCTCGTTGAACTCGCTGAACGCTTTCAACGCATCATCCGGGTCTTTGTCTTCGCGCAGGGCGAAGGCATCGAAACCGACACGGTGCAATGCCCACAGCTGGTCGCGTAGCACGTCGCCAATGGCGCGCACTTCGCCTTTGTAGCCGTAGCGGGTGCGCAGCATGTAAGCGGTGGAGCTATGGCGGCCGTCGGTGAAGGCGGGGAAGTTCAGCGCGATAACCTGGAAGTTGTCCAGATCACCTGCGATTTCTTCGATCTCTTCACCGGCTTCCAGCCACACGCCCAGGCCGCCGTCGCGGGCTTTGAGGGCGCTGCTGTGTTCCACGTACAAACCCAGCGGCACGATCAGGTCGTCGCAGTTGGACACGCCTTCCAGGGTCGCGTCCTTGGGCAGCAGGTGCCAGGTCTCGTCGACCAGCTGACCGTTCTTAATGATTCGCTGCATATACGCGCTCCTTGAACGGGTCGATGCCGACACGGCGGAAGGTATCGAGGAAGCTTTCTTCGTCGGTACGGCTTTCCACGTAGACGTTGATGATCTTGCTGACTACGTCGGCCATGTCTTTCTCGGCGAACGACGGGCCGAGGATCTGCGCCAGGCTGGCGTCGCGGCCAGAGCTGCCGCCAAGCGATACCTGGTAGAACTCCTGGCCTTTCTTGTCCACGCCGAGAATGCCGATGTGGCCGACGTGGTGGTGACCGCAGGCGTTCATGCAACCGGAAATGTTCAGGTCGATATTGCCGATGTCGAACAGATAATCGAGGTCGTCGAAACGACGCTGGATAGCTTCGGCAATCGGAATCGACTTGGCGTTGGCCAGCGAGCAGAAGTCGCCGCCCGGGCAGCAGATGATGTCGGTCAGCAAGCCCACGTTCGGGGTGGCAAAACCCAGTTCGCGCAGCTCGCCCCACAGGGTGAACAGCTGGCTTTGCTCCACGTCGGCCAGAATGATGTTCTGGTTATGGCTGTTGCGCACTTCGCCGAAGCTGTAGCGATCGGCCAGGTCGGCGATGGCGTCCAGTTGCTTGTCGGTGACGTCGCCTGGGGCCACGCCGGTCGGTTTCAGCGACAGGGTGACGGCGGCATAACCGGGCTTCTTGTGGGCGAATACGTTGCGGCTGGCCCAGCGATCAAAACCGGCGTGCTCGGCGCGCAGGGCGGCGAGGGCATCGGCCTGGTCTTCCAGAGCTTTGTAGCTCGGGTCGATAAAGTGCGCGGCAACCCGCGCTACTTCAGCTTCGGTCAGGGTGGTCGGGCCATCCTTCAGGTGTGCCCATTCAGCATTCACGCGCTCGGCGAACACTTCGGGGGTCAGCGCCTTGACCAGAATCTTGATCCGCGCCTTGTACTTGTTATCGCGACGGCCATAGCGGTTGTACACACGCAGGATGGCGTCGAGGTAACTGATCAGGTGCTGCCACGGCAGGAATTCATTAATGAAGCTGCCCACGATCGGGGTACGGCCCAGGCCGCCGCCGACGGATACGCGGAAGCCCAGTTCGCCGGCTTCGTTGTTCACCGCTTCCAGACCGATGTCGTGCACTTCGATGGCCGCACGGTCGCTCACGGCGCCGTTGACGGCGATCTTGAACTTGCGCGGCAGGTGCGAGAACTCAGGGTGGAAGGTCGACCATTGGCGAATGATTTCGCACCACTGACGGGGGTCGACGATTTCGTCTTTGGCCACGCCAGCGAACTGGTCGGTGGTGGTGTTACGGATGCAGTTGCCGCTGGTCTGGATCGCGTGCATTTGCACGGTGGCCAGCTCAGCAAGAATTTCCGGTACGTCTTCCAGTTCCGGCCAGTTGAACTGCACGTTCTGGCGGGTACTGATGTGCGCGTAGCCTTTGTCGTAGTCGCGGGCGATCTTGGCCATCATGCGCACTTGCGCCGAAGACATCAGGCCATACGGCACGGCCACGCGCAGCATCGGCGCGAAACGCTGGATATAAAGACCATTCTGCAGGCGCAACGGGCGAAATTCTTCGCCAGAAAGTTCGCCAGCCAGATAGCGGCGGGTCTGATCACGGAACTGCTTGACGCGGCTCTCGATGATGTCTTGATCGTAACTGTCGTAGACGTACATACGGGTCCTGTTTTCAGGCTACTTACTGCCAAATCAGCGCGCACGGCCGCGCACTCCTCGCGGAGCCGGGGGAAGATACCAGTTCAGGTTTATGCGCAAAAGTGATGTTTTAGTATAAGAACGAAACTTATGGTCATAAGAACGGCTGGCTATAAGTCATTCTCATCTGACCCCCACCAACCGTAGGAGCGGCTGTAGCCGCGATAGCTTTCCGGGGCTCAAAAACATCGCGGCTGAAGCCGCTCCTACGGGGGCGAGAAACAGAGGTATTTGTCGGCTCGCCTGCTGTGGTCTTAACTGCAAAACGGACCATCCCATAAGCACAACAACAGGGGCAGCCATGACCGACCATTCCCATACCAGCGAAGCAGTCGAAGACAACCGTGACAGCGTTGTCGACGCCTGGGCCATTCTTATTCTGATTGCCCTGGCCGTTTCCACTGCGGTGTTCTGGGTCAGCCATCAATAGACCGACACCACGCCGCTTTTAGGTACGAAAGCGGCGCTTCTTGTAAGCATTCACTGACAGATGGTGACAGATTGCCATTACTCATCCGCGTATACTGCGCGGCTGAGTCAAGCGTGAGTGCATGAAGTTGAAGGGGTCATTGCGCACCGTAGTCGCGGTAGTGGGTTTACTCGCATGGAATTGCGTCAATGCAGCTAACGTAGTGTTCCTCAACCCGGGTCGTACCGGCGAGGAATTCTGGGACGGCTATGTCAAGTTCATGCAGGCCGCTGCCAGCGATCTGGGCATGCAGTTGCGCGTGCTCGACTCCCAGCGCGACCGCGACCTGATGCTCGCGCAGGCCCGCACCGTGTTGCAGGGCGCGCAGAAGCCCGACTACCTGTTATTCATCAACGAACAATACGCCGCCCCGGAAATCCTGCGTCTGGCCAAAGACTCGGGGGTGAAGCTGTTCGCGGTCAGCAACACGCTGACCACCGACCAGCAGCGGGTGATCGGCAGCAGCCGGGAAACCTACCCCAACTGGATCGGCAGCCTGGTGCCCAACGATGTCGACGCCGGCTACATGCTGGCGACCGGCTTGATCAAGCACGCCCGGGAGTCGCACCCCGACCAGCCGTTGGAGATGCTCGCCTTCAGTGGCGTGAAGCAAACCCCCTCCAGCCAGGAGCGCGAGCAGGGGCTGAAAAAAGCCCTGGCGGAAAACCCCGACGTGCGTCTGCGTGTGATGACCTATGGCGGTTGGCAGCGGCAGCGTTCCTACGACCAGGCGCGCACGCTGTTTCCGCGTTACCCCGGCATCAATATGGTCTGGACTGCCAGTGACGAGATGGCCCTGGGCGCCATGCAGGCTGCCGAGGAGTTGGGCCACAAGCCTGGGCAGGACATCCACTTCGCCACCATCAACTCCAGCGCCGAGGCGCTGCAGGCCAAGATTGACGGGCGTATCGAGGTGCTGGTCAGTGGCCAGTTCACCATCGGCGGCTGGGCGCTGGTGATGCTGCAGGACTACGACAAGGGCCTGGACTTCGCCAAGCACGGCGGCAAGGACCGCACCCTGCCGATCTACGTGACACTTGATGAAAAACAGTCGGCGCGGCTGGCCAAACGAATAGCGGGCAAGGACAACTACGGCCTGGATTTCCGCCGTTACCTGCTGCACAAGCAATCCAAATTGCGTGAGTACAACTTCTCCTTGCGCCCGCTGATTGACTGAGCCAGGCGCTTACACACCGGCCAGATGCAGGACCAGTTTGACCAGGGCGAACAGCACCAGAACGAAAATTCCGGTGAACAGCACGCCAATAAAAATGAACTGACCGGGTTTGCCATGGCGGAAATCGCGGGCGCGGTTCTTGCCGCTTTGCACGCCGAAGGCCGCGGCCATCACGCTGTGCAGTACCTGCCAAAGGGTAGGGGGCTGGTCGTTATTGTTTGAGTTGTCCATTGCGCACTCCAGATTGCTTCCCGTGCTGCAACCATAGCCGAAGATCGCCACCGGGCCCGTGCTCAGCCATACTAGCGGCCTTCGTTACACCCCCTTATTTGCCAATACGCTCGTTCTTGCAACGCCGTGCGGAGTTTTTATGAAATACATCCACCAGCGCGAACACCTCAATGAAGACGACATCGTCGTGATTCAGTGCTCGCAAGCCTGCAACATCCGCCTGATGAACGACGCGAACTTCCGCAGCTTCAAAAATGGCGGCCGGCACACCTACCACGGCGGGGCGTTTGTCGACTTCCCGGCAAAAATCGTGGTGCCCAGCAGCGGTTTCTGGAACATCACCATCGACACCGTGACCCGCAAAGCCGTCAGCGTTACGCGTAAACCGACGCTCACCCACTCGATCAAGATCGTGCGCAAATCGCCCTCGCAGTTGCGCTAACGATCAACAGCATCGCGGTTGAAGCCCCTCCCACAGGTGACCTCGTTCCATTGTGGGAGGGGCTTCAGCCGCGATGCTTTTATGGGTTACAAGGCTGCGATTATCGCGTTGAAATCCGGGCGGTCGCTCACGGTCGGCGCCACACACGCCCGCTGCACCTGCCATAACCGCTCCGGCACCTCGTCGCAGCGCTCCAGCAACTCTTCCAGCAAACAGCCAAACGCCCGCGCCTCGATGCGTTGCAGCGCTTGCCCCTGTGCGCTTGCTGGGTCGAAGAACGACGCCGCGCCGAAGTCGCCGAGCAGGCAATGGCCGGCGCCGTTCACCAGCAGGTTATGGCCGTACAGGTCGCCATGCAGAATGCCGTTGCTGTGCAAGTGGGCTGCCGCCGAAGCGACGGCGCGGGCGATAGCCAGCGCTTCTTCCAGTGCAAAGCGCCGACCTTGGGCATACACATCGCGCGTGCAACTGGCCAGCGACGGCGGTCCGGCCAGCACGTGGTAGTCCGCACTGATGCGCTCCAGCAGCAGACCAGGTGGCGTGCTCTGCAGCGGGCCGGCGACGCCGATCAGGTGCGGATGATTGCCGGCGGCGATGCACGCTGCCATTTCACTGTGGGGCAGGCCATCGCTGGTGACTTCGCCGCGAAACAGCTTGGCGGCCATGCTGCGGTTGTTCCACTGCGCGGCGTGGATGATCCCCGACGCGCCCTGGCCCAGCACCTCGCCGAGTTGAATCTGCTCCAGCGCAATCGCCTCCATCGGGTGACTGGCCAGCACCTCGCGCTCTGCCACATCGCTGACCGGGTTGCCGGCGTACGCCAGCCAGGCCAGTTGCGGCAACTCCATCAACCAGTCCGGCAAGCGCTCGAAGCGGTTGGCCGCGATGCGCAGCAACTGCAGGTTGGCGCAGGCGCCGAGGCTTTCCGGCAGCGCTTCAAGCCGGTTGCCGGCCAGCATCAGCTTTTGCAAGCGCGGGCGTTGGCTCAGTTCGCTTGGCAACTCGCTGACCTGGTTGTCGCTGAGAATCAGCCAGCGCAGTTGGGCTGGCAGCGCGGCGGCCGGCACATGGCGAATCTGGTTGGCTTTGAAGCCGACCATCTCCAACTGCGCGCAGTCACCCAGTACTTCCGGCATTTCGGTAAAGGGGTTGTCCGAGCAGAACAGCACCTTGAGCCGATGCAGGCGCGGCAGGTCGGCGGGCAAACGACTGAGCTGGTTGCCAGAGAGGTTGAGCACCTCAAGGCTGTCGGCCAGGTCGAAGATTTCCGTCGGGAATTCGCGTAGCTCGCAGGTCAGGTCCAGGCGTTTGATCCCGGCCAGTTCGCCTCGGCGCAGTTGTTCAAGGGTGTGCATAAGCGGGCGGTACGCAGTCGTAGGTTGGGTTGAGCGAAGCGAAGCCCAACGAGCTCCGAGTGCATAGTTAAGAACCGCCTGTTGGGCTTCGCCGTTGGCTCAACCCAACCTACGTGTTGGGCGGGATCAGTTGTCGTAACCGAGATTCGGCGCCAACCAACGCTCGGTCACGGCCAGGTCCTGACCTTTACGCGCGGTGTAGCTGTCGATCTGGTCCTTGTCCACCTTACCCACGGCAAAGTACTGGGCCTGCGGGTGGGCGAAGTACCAACCGCTGACCGCTGCTGCCGGGAACATGGCGTAGTGCTCGGTGAGGAACACGCCACTAACGCCCGCCTTGAGCTCTTCGGCTGCCGGGTCCAGCAGTTCGAACAGCGTGCCTTTCTCGGTGTGGTCCGGGCAGGCTGGGTAGCCAGGGGCAGGGCGGATGCCTTTGTAAGCTTCCTTGATCAGGTCGTCGTTGCTCAGCGCTTCTTCCGGGTCGTAGCCCCAGTAGTCTTTACGCACTTGCTGGTGCAGCCACTCGGCGCAGGCTTCGGCCAGGCGGTCGGCCAGGGCTTTGACCATGATCGAGTTGTAGTCGTCGCCAGCGTCCTGGTAGGCCTTGGCCACTTCCTCGGCGCCGATGCCGGCGGTGGTGATAAAGCCGCCGACATAGTCGGTCACGCCGCTGCTTTTCGGCGCCACGAAGTCGGCCAGGCAGAAGTTCGGCTTGCCGTCGGTTTTGATGATCTGCTGGCGCAGGTGGTGCAGCTTGGCCAACGGCTTGCCGTCTTCGCCGTACAGTTCGATGTCATCGTCCTGCACCTGGTTGGCCGGCCAGAAACCGAACACCGCGCGGGCTTTGATCAGCTTGCCGTCGATCAGCTTACTGAGCATTTCGCGAGCGTCTTTGTACAGCGCGGTAGCCGCTTCGCCGACGACTTCGTCGGTGAGAATGCGCGGGAATTTGCCGGCCAGGTCCCAGGAGATAAAGAACGGCGTCCAGTCGATGTACTCGGCCAGCACGTTGAGGTCGATGTCTTCCAGCACCTTCACACCGGTGAAAGTCGGCACGGTCGGCTGGTAGGTCGCCCAATCGAACTGCGGCTTTTTCGCCACGGCCGCCGCATACGGCAGGCGCTCGGTGCGGGCGCTGCGGTTGGCGGTGCGCTCGCGCACTTCCACGTAGTCCTTGCGGGTGCTCTCGACGAAACCGGCTTTCAGTTCCTTGGACAGCAACTGGGTGGCCACGCCCACGGCGCGCGAGGCGTCGGTGACGTAAACCACGGCATCGTTCTGGTACTTGGGCTCGATCTTCACCGCGGTGTGCGCTTTCGAGGTGGTGGCGCCGCCGATCATCAGCGGCAGGGTGAAGCCCTGGCGCTGCATTTCGCGGGCAACGTGAACCATCTCATCCAGCGACGGCGTGATCAGGCCAGACAAACCGATGATGTCGCACTTCTCGGCAATCGCGGTTTGCAGAATCTTCTCCGCCGGCACCATTACGCCGAGGTCGACGATGTCGTAGCCATTGCAACCGAGTACCACGCCGACAATGTTCTTGCCGATGTCATGCACGTCGCCTTTCACCGTGGCCATCAGAATCTTGCCTTTGGCTTCGGGCTTGTCGCCTTTTTCCAGCTCGATAAACGGAATCAGGTGGGCCACCGCCTGCTTCATCACACGGGCGGATTTCACCACCTGAGGCAGGAACATTTTGCCGGCGCCGAACAGGTCGCCGACGATGTTCATGCCCGACATCAGTGGGCCCTCGATCACCTCGATCGGGCGCGCGAACGACTGCCGGGATTCTTCAGTGTCTTCAACAATGTGCGTGGTGATGCCTTTAACCAGTGCATGCTCCAGACGCTTGTTGACGGGCCAGCCGCGCCATTCTTCGGTCTCGGCTTCCTTGACGCTGCCGTCGCCCTTGTACTTGTCGGCAATGGCGAGGAGGGCGTCAGTGCCTTCCGGGGTGCGGTTGAGCACAACGTCTTCCACTGCGTCACGCAGTTCGGCCGGGATCTGGTCGTAGATCTCCAGCTGGCCGGCGTTGACGATACCCATGGTCAGGCCGTTGCGGATCGCATACAGCAGGAACACCGAGTGAATCGCCTCGCGCACCGGGTTGTTGCCGCGGAACGAGAACGACACGTTGGACACGCCGCCCGAGGTCAGGGCATAGGGCAGCTCATCGCGGATGTAGGCACAGGCGTTGATGAAGTCGACGGCGTAGTTGTTGTGCTCTTCGATACCGGTGGCCACGGCAAAGATGTTCGGGTCGAAAATGATGTCTTCCGGCGGGAAGCCGACCTGGTCCACCAGGATGTCGTAGGAGCGTTTGCAGATCTCTTTCTTGCGCGCTTCGGTGTCGGCCTGGCCGGCTTCGTCGAAGGCCATCACCACCACGGCGGCGCCGTAGCGCTTGCACAGTTTGGCGTGGTGAATGAATTGCTCGACGCCTTCCTTCATGGAAATCGAGTTGACGATGCCCTTGCCCTGAATGCACTTGAGGCCGGCCTCGATCACTTCCCACTTGGAGGAGTCGATCATGATCGGCACGCGGGAGATATCCGGCTCGCCGGCAATCAGATTGAGGAAGGTGACCATCGCCTTCTGCGAATCCAGCATGCCCTCGTCCATGTTGATGTCGATCACCTGGGCGCCGGCTTCCACCTGCTGCAGGGCGACTTCCAGGGCTTCGGTGTAGTTCTCTTCACGGATCAGGCGGGCGAACTTGGCGCTACCGGTGATGTTGGTGCGCTCGCCGACGTTCACAAACAGCGACTGGCGGTCGATGGTGAACGGCTCCAGCCCTGACAGGCGGCAGGCCTTGGGAATGTCCGGGATCACGCGTGGCTTGTGTTTGGCCACGGCTTCGGCAATCGCCTTGATGTGCGCAGGCGTGGTGCCGCAGCAACCGCCGATGATATTGAGGAAGCCCGAGGCGGCGAACTCTTCCACCACCACGGCCATTTCTGCCGGGCTTTCGTCGTACTCGCCGAACTCGTTCGGCAGGCCGGCGTTGGGGTGAGCGGAAACGTGGGTGTTGGCCTTGCCCGCCAGCTCTTCCAGGTACGGGCGCAGCTCTTTGGCACCGAGGGCGCAGTTCAAGCCCACCGAAATCGGCTTGGCGTGGCTGATCGAGTTCCAGAACGCTTCGGTGGTCTGGCCCGACAGGGTGCGGCCGGAGGCGTCGGTGATGGTGCCGGAGATCATGATCGGCAGCTCGAAACCGAGTTCTTCGTACACGCCCTGCACAGCGAAGATTGCCGCCTTGGCGTTCAAGGTGTCGAAGATGGTCTCGATCAGAATCATGTCCGCGCCGCCTTCGATCAGGCCGCGGGTGGCTTCGGTGTAGTTCACCACCAACTCGTCAAAGGTGACGTTGCGGTAGCCCGGGTTGTTGACGTCCGGCGACAGCGAACAGGTGCGCGAGGTTGGGCCGAGCACGCCGGCAACGAAGCGTGGGCGGTCCGGGGTTTCCAGGGTCTTGGCATCGGCCACTTGGCGGGCCAGACGCGCGCCTTCGACGTTCAGCTCATACACCAGCGCTTCCATGCCGTAGTCGGCCTGGGACACCTGGGTGGCGTTGAAGGTGTTGGTTTCGAGGATGTCGGCGCCAGCATCCAGATAGGCCTTCTCGATGGCCTGAATCACGTCCGGGCGGCTGAGCAGCAGCAGGTCGTTGTTGCCCTTTACATCGCTCGGCCAGTCGGCGAAGCGCTTGCCACGGTAGTCCTCTTCCTCCAGGCGGTAGCTCTGGATCATGGTGCCCATGCCGCCGTCGAGAATCAGAATGCGCTCTTTAAGGGCTTGCTGAAGGGACTGGAGGCGAGCGTGGCGATCGGACATGGGGCGTACCTGAAAAAGCGCGAAATAAAGTGGGCGCGATAATAGCAAAGCTGCGAGGGCCTGGAGCGCCTCCCAGGTTTACATGAATTTGGCTCATGTTGCCGCTGCTCTAGCGTTTTCACGGTTCGCGGCTGAAGCCCGTCCCGCACGGATGTGCGGTCTCCTGTGGGAGGGGCTTTAGCCGCGATGCTGTTGATCTTCACCACTTGACGTTCTGTCCACCGCCACTCGCCAGCACCTGACAACTCCGGAACTGCGCATTCCCAGCCCCTGGCCAACAATGGCGACCAGTTCAGCCCGCCGGGCCAAGGAGGATGAGTATGGATCTGCGCCACGAAGTGACCCCCGAGCAAACCCTCAGCGATTGCCAATTGTCGTTGCTCAGTGGCCAGCACCTGCCCTTGGCCGTGCGCAACCATGCCGCCACCGACTGGAGTGCGCTGGCCTGGAATGGCCAGTGCCCGGGTTTGCACAGCTGGCGCCTGGCGCGCATCGACGATGAAGAGATCGACCGCCTCGCCACCTTCTACCGCCGTCTGGTCTGCGCTGGCAGCCAGGTGCAGCGCCATCAACAGCGCATCGTGCAACTGCTGCGCGCTCGCCATCAGCAGGACCTGGCGCTGATCCGCGCCCTGGCCTTGCCCGGCCAACTGATCGTGGTCGGGGATAGCGACTTCTATCAACTGGCCGATGAGCAGGCCTTGTCCGCGCTGCTCTGGCAGCACCGGCTGCAGGCCGCCAGCCTGGCGCCGCAGGACATCGGCCAAACACCGGCGAGCAACCAGCAACGCCTGCTCGCCAGCCAGCACGCCCAGGGGCACGACAGCCTGATGCTGCTGTTCACCGCCCGCCCGGTGGTGCTGCAACTGGACAGCAGTGGCGTGCGCCTGCATGGCGCCAGTAGCGTTTATCTGGCCGCGGCCGTCGACATGCTGCCAGCCACCACCCAGTGGCATGTGCAGGGCGAAACAAAAAAGACCCGGCGCGCGGCCTGAGTCGCGCGCCTGTTACCCCACGTTGAGCAAGGACCTCGAAGATGCAAGCAACTGCCAAAGTCATGGAAATGGCCGGCTACTGCGCGGCGCACTCGATCTGGAGTGTGTGTGACGGCGAAACCCTGATTCCGCTAGTGGGCTATTTGGGGGTGGATGACCGCTGCTCAATGGAACGCCTGGCCATGGGCCCGTTAGCGGCGCTCGTGCAAGGCGAGCGCAAACTGCTGAGCCTGGACGCCAGCCAGCTAGGTGCGGTGCTGATCAAGAACGGACGCCAGCCGTCGAGGTTGGCGGCGGCCAACCAGGATTGCCTGATCCTCGATGTGCGTTTTGCCCACGCCCCGCAGTGCCGCCTGCAATACGTGCTGCCGTACCGCAGCGGCCACCATGAACTGGGCTTTGCCGTGCACAACCCGGTGCTCAGCGACTGCCAGGGTTTTGATGCCGAGCAGGTGGAAATTCTCAGCGAGTTCTTCTTCAAGGGCCTGGCCGCCCACGAGCAGGGCAGTGCGATCTGGCACAGCCATTACCAGTCGCAACTCGACCAGCAGTACGACCAGGCCGGCCAGTTCACTCTGGAAGAGTTGCAACTGCTGCGCCGCGCGCCGTTGCTGGTGTACCTGCTGGTGTTGGGTGCCGAGGCGGCGCTGGTTGACGCACAGGTGCAGCGCCTGAGCGCTTTGCTGGCGGCGGCTGGGAGCTACCGCAATCCGTTGCTGACCCGTCTGGTCGGTTCGCTGGCCCATGACCTGCCCACGCAAATAGCCGCGATGGTCGTCGCGCCGACCGAGGCCAGTGCCGAGTTGCGCGTGATCCACCAGGTGTTCGAAGCCCATTTACCCGAGGCTGAGAGCCAGGCCTTTGCCCAGGCATTGCTGGCGCTGGCCGAGGATCTCGCCGCGTCCATCAATCCGGCGCAACAGGCCGCCGTGCGGCGTTTGCGAGTGAGCCTGGGAGTTGGCGAACTGTGCGTCTGATCACGCTTTTTTATCCGCCTCCAGTACTGGCAAAAAGATGTCGCACTGGCGCCCTAAGCATCTGATTTAATAGGCCCCGCGCAGGGCTGACAGGCACTGCTGTCAGTAGGCACAGGGTCGTGGTTTCACTTCTCAAGGAATGAAAAATGTCGCAGAACACCCATCAATTGCTGTTGTTTTTTGCCGACCAGGCCCGCCATGAAACAGCGGTACGCGCCGTGCTGGAACTGCGCCGCGGTGACCTGGAGCGCAGTGCTGCGCTGCAGGCACAATTGGGCATCGACCTGACCAGCCTGTGGACCGATACCTGGTTCAATCACGAATTTAGCGCTCAAGCCGACTTCCTGCGCCTGACCTTCGACACCTCCACCAGCGCGCCGCTGCCGTTGCAGCTGTTGGCCCAGTTGTTCCAGGGCGGCCTGCGTGCAGCCGTGGTCGAGGTGTTTTATGACCAGGTCGGCGAAACCCAGCGCTATCACTACCTCGCCGGCAAACAGGTCAATCGCGAGCCGTTCTACCAATCCGAGCCGCAAGCCGGCCAAGTCGTGGACGCGCAATTGGGCGAGCCAGACGAAGACGATTGCTGCGTGACGGTGGCCAAGCCCGTGAGCCTCAAGCAATTGCTGGCCGAACAGAAGAGCGAGGCCAAGCAGCGCGACGAGGCCGTCCAGGCATTTGTCGAACTGGCGAAACTGTCCCGCGAAACCGGCAGCAATCCGTTAGAGGTCGTGCAGGGCGTCATGGTGATCGGCGGCCTGGCCAAAGGGCTGTTGCAGGCGCTGGCTTTCACCGTGGTGACGGTGTTGCTGTTCAAAGGCTTCTGGCTGTGGATGGGGGCGGGGTTGCTGCTGGCGGTGGCCTTGCCGCTGTACCACGCCAACCAGGCCAACAAACCGTTCGACTCGAACAGCAACGACAGTGCTGATGACAGTACCGATGACAACGACCAACAGGAGCAACTGCCATGCTGACCGAAATCGAGTGGTGGGGCGGTGTGCTGATTATCTGGGGCGCCCTGGTGGCCCGTTACCTGTGCCGATCGGAGCACGGCGAAGGCCTGGACCTGTTCCGTCGCACGGCGCGGGTGACCTTTCCCTTGGTCGGCCTGGTGTTCGCCTTGTACTTCTATGAGCTACGCCAACCGGCGTTGCGCTACGCCTTTCTCGGCTTGGCCGGCGCCGCTGCTGTGGCGACGCTGGTGTTTCTATTTACCTACCTGCGCCAAGACGACAGCGCCGATGAGGATGAGAGCGAGGCGGCTGACACCAGCGCCACCGAGGAAGAGGACGAAGAGCCCGGCTGGGCCGTAATGGGCTTGGTTCACGTGTTGTTTCTCTCGCCCCTGGCGGTGGCCTTGAGCCTGGTGGCGTTGAAGTCCTGGTCACTGGTTCAAGCGCTATAAGCACCGTTGCGAGTATTGCCATTAGTCGTAGCCGCGCCGCCTCGGCGGCCGGTTTAAAAGGATAAGCAGCGATGGACGCTGATTCGTTTTCGACCCTGCTGACCCTCTACATGCGCCGCATCCGCGCCAGCGCGTCGGGGGTGGCCAGCGAGATCGGCCTGAGCCGCGAGGCAGTGAACAACTGGCGCAACGGCCTGTCGTTGCCCAACCCGAAATCCCGCGACCGACTGCTGGCCTGTGCCGTGTACCTGCGCCTGACCGAGGCAGAGACCAACCGGCTGTTTAGCGCAGCGGGTTTTGAGCGGGAGTTCCCCCTGCAGGGTGAGCCCGCCGTAGGCAGCCCGTTCGCGGCCTTTATCGAGCAGCTGTTCGAGCAGTTCAGCCGCCTGACCCCGTACCCGATCTGCATGCTGCTGTCGCAAGCACATTGGGGCCAACCGCCGTTTCGCCTGGAACTGCTGGCACGCGCCAAGGCCCTGTACGGCGACGGCGCGGTGCTGCATATCCAGCCGCCGTACAGCGTCAGCACCGCCAGTGCCGACTACTTTGCCGCCATCGGCCGCCAGTGCGGCTTCGAGGGCGTGACCTGCGACTACGAATTCGAAGCCGCCCTGGAGCGCCGCCTGTTGGCCGGTGAGCGTTTGTTCTGCCTGGTCAGTCGCTTCGAGCAAGGCACGCCAGAGCTGCGCGAAACCCTCGCCGGTATCCTGCGCAGCCTCAGCGAAATGCACAGCGGCAACCTGCACCTGCTGCTCTGCGGCGGCGAAGGCCTGGCCGACTTGAAGTACCGCAGCGGCGACCTGTCGCTGCTCAATATCGCCCAGGTCAGTCACTGGCCGGAGCTGGCGTTGGCCGACCTCGCCAGCCTGGCTGCCCGTCGTTGGCCCGAGCGCCAATTCGCCCAGGCGATGCTCGAACATCTGCTGGACAGCTGCGGCGGCCACCCGGCGCTGGCCGAAGAGGGCATGCAATGGCTGGTGGAATACCCGGCCGTGGACGAGGCCTCGCGCCAGGTCCTGCACACCCATTTGTGCAGCAGCGCCCGGCTCTGGCAGGCGTTCCAGCCACTGGTGGAAGAACCCGCTGCACGCGAGCGTCTGGCCCAGCGTCTGGCCGCCACCGATCTCGGTCGGGCGCGGCCGTACCTGGCCGATGGCGAGCTGCGTCGGCTGTTCTGGAACAACCTGATTGCGGTGCGTGGGCAGGGCGAAAACGCGCGCTTGTACTGGCGCTGTGAGGTGGTGCGCCAGGCTGGGTTGCAGGTGCTGCAAAGCGGGACCGAGTCATGAACCTGCTCGCACTGATTGGCAAACACCCCTGGTTGCGCCGTGTGGTGATTACCGTGCTCACCCTGGGCGTTGGCAGTGCGGTCCTCACTCCGCAGTTCAACCCGTTCACCCGTTCTTCCAGCCTAGGGGTGGTCGCGACCTCCACGGTGTGGGCAGAAGTGATCGAATGGAAGCGCTCTTACCTGGAAGCGACCCGCGCCAACGACGGTTGGCCACAAGACCTGGCCGAGTTCACTCCGCCGCCGGAATACGTCAGCCACACCAGCGTCATGTCGCCACAGGTCAATCGCCTGCTGATTAACGTTCAAGACAGCGAGCAGATGGGCAACCTGGCCGGCACCCAGATCGTGCTCGACTACGTGCCAGGTACCGACGATTTCACCTGCAGCCCCGGCGAGCCGCCGTATCCTGCGCGTTATTTGCCGATCAATTGCCAGCGCACCAAAGACGGTGGCTGGGCGGAAGCACCGATCATCAGTGACCTGCGTTCCATCGCGATCTTCTGCGCCATTGTGGTGTTGATCTGCGCCGTATTGCTGTTGCTGCGCCATCCGTTGTTGAGCCCGGTGCAAGCGCGCCCGGCCAATCTGTTGCGGGTGCCCATCGCGCAACTAAGCAAACTCGACCGCCTGCTGCGCTTGATGGGCCGGCGCAAGACCACCTTGCTGGCCGCTGGCGTCACTGAGCAGAACTGGCAACGCGCACTGGACTATGCGGCTGCCGACGGTGAGCAGCGTATGCGCGCCCTGGCCTTGCGTCTGGGTGTGCAATGCCAGCCCAGCAGTGGCTGGACGCTGCCGGGCAAGGTTTACGAATGGCGTTTCACCGCCGACTTGCCAGTCAGTCTGGACCGCTGCTTGGTGTTTATTCCGCAGGCCGACGGCCTGGCCGACGACACCCTGGTGCAGCACCTGCGCGGCGCGCAAACCGGCCTCGACGTGATGCTGGTGCTACCTGCGCACGATAGCCAGGAGCTCAGCGACTACTGCGCCGATGCCGCCAACTTTTATGTGGCCGTCGACGAGGCCAGTCAGAGTGAATGGCTGCTCGGCGCGCGTCCGGTGGAAGTGCTGCTGCGGCTGTTGGCCGCGCACCTTAAAGTCACGCGGATTTCGCCGTATCAAACCCGTGGCGGGGTGGTGCGCAGCGGCTCGTTCTTCGGCCGTGCGCAACTGCTGGCGCGGGTGCTCAACCGAGAACCGGCCAACTACCTGGTGGTGGGTGGTCGGCAACTGGGCAAAAGCAGTTTGCTCAAGGCAGTGCAGCGGCGATTGCTGGAACACCCGCAGATCGCCTGCCACTACATTTCCCTGCGCGACCACCGCCTGGCGCCGCGCCTTGCCCTGCAATTCGGCTTGCCGGCCGAAACCGCGCTGGAGCAGGTGATCGAACACATCGTCGCCAACCAGGCGGGCAAACGCCTGTTTCTGCTGATCGACGAAGCCGACCTGTTCTTTCGCGACGAGGCGCAACACGGCTACCGCCAACTCTCCACCCTGCGCGCCCTGAGTGAAGAGGGCCGCTGCTGGTTTATGCTCGCCGGCTTCTGGGACCTGTACGCCACCGCCGTGCTCGACTACCAATCGCCGCTGCGCAACTTCGGCGAAGTGCTGACCATCGGCGGCCTGGAACCCGACGCTTGCCGCGAACTGGCCAGCGTGCCGCTCAAACACCTGCGCCTGGGCTTTGCCAGCAATGCCTTGGTCGACGAAGTGGTGGAAGCCAGCGGCCAGCGCGCCAACCTGGTGGCGATCATCTGCCAGGAGTGTCTCGACGCCCTGCAACCCGGCGAGCGAGCCATTCAGCGCGAACACCTGCAACAGGCCTTGAGCTCGCCGGCCGTGCAAGACGCGCTGGCCGGTTGGGGCCGCCTGAGTCATGACGACGAGGCCTGCCGCCTTGACCGCATCGTGGTTTATCACACCGCCTGCCACGGGCAGACCAGCCTGCAGGAACTGCTGGAGCTGTTTGCCAGCCGGCAGCAGAGCGTCGATGTCGATGCCCTTAATCGCGCCTTGTCGCGTCTGGTGCTGGCCTTTGTGTTACGCCGTGATCAGGCCATTTACCGCTTCGCCATTCCGCTGTTCAGCCTGCAGTTTGAACCGGCTGAACTGCAGCTGTTTTTGCGTCAGGAAATGAGTGCGGCGGTATAGCCGGCACGCCGTAATCCAGCGTTTTTTTTGCAGGGAGCATCGACCATGAGTACACACGATAAAAGCCGCTTTGAGGCCTTTATTGCCCTGGCGAGCAGTACCGACGAGGCTGATTTTCTCGCCCGTCTGCAGGCCACATACAATCGCATGGGGATTGGCGCCGAGCTCGATTTCGCTGCGCTCGCGCAGGCCTGGCAGCAGGGTGTGGAGCCGCCGCTGGCCTGGCGCATGGCCCTGGCCGTTGCCACCCCGTTCGAGCTGGATGCCTACGAGTATTTCGACAGCTACAAGCCGGTGTACCAATTGCTCGGTTGCCTGTTTCACGGCGCGCCCACGGCCGAGTGGATCGAGCGCGGGCAGCGCCTGGCTGTGCTCTGTGCGCCGCTGATTCGGTCGCGCACCTTGCTGCATCTGCTCAAGGTCAACGAAGAGGGACTGACGGGCGACCTGGATCAGGACTACGACGCGACCCTCGGCGAAGGCCTGCGCAGCTGGGCGCAACAGCTGGCCAAGGGCACAGGGGAGTGGGAGGCGGTCAGCCAGTGGTTGCGGGACGCCGGCAGCGATCCGGCGCTGCTGGCCAAGGCCTTGGCGAGTGAACAGGGGCCGCTGGCGTTGCCGACGCTGATGGCGCTCGCCGGTCTGCGGGTGATGTTGCTGCTGGTGCGTGAGCAACTGCTGCTGCCTGAGCGCGGCAACGACACCTGGGCGGATCTGCTTCTGGTGACCCAGCGCGATTTCAACGACAACTGGCAGTTGCTGCAGCGCGTCCCGGCGCCGGGCCTGCATCATCATTACGCCTTGCCGCTGCTGCAGGCGTTGGCGGCCAGCCCGCGGTTTGCCGAGCTGCTGGCCGAGCCCAGCGACCGCTACTACCGCCTGCTGCGCACGCTGTTTCATGACCTGCACCTGTCCCTGGCGCTGCCCCGCGAGCCGCGGGCGTTCGGCCAATTGCTGGCGCGGGCCAGCAATGAAGCACTGAGCGCCATCCGCTTGGCCGACGGCTTCGTGGCCGCGTCGCCAGACTGCGCGTTACTCTTCGAGCAGGAGCAGTTCCGCCGTAACCAAACCCTGTACCCGCGCTTGCATAGCGCTGAGGCGCGCGCCTGGTACCTGTCGGTGATTGGTCAGTGCCGTGGTTACGAGTTTCAGGCGGTGCTCAAAGTCCTCCAAGAGGGCGCTGACAAAGCCCTGTTGCACCAGGTGCTCACTGAGCATTTCTGCACCCGTGAAGACGAGCGATATCCCAGCGACCTGCTGCAGCAAATCGACAATGCCGAGCACCTGTACAGCTACCTGACGGCCAACAACGCCGAGTTTGTGGCAAGCGTGGCCCAGCGTCTGTTCGAGGTGGCGAGTGTGCGCAAGGTGCGCGCCGGTGCCAACGACGAGAAGCCCGGTGCCTACGAAAAACATCCGCAGAACTGGGCGGTGCTGCTGCGCGCCAGCGAGCATTTCCCGGCGCTGTTTGCTCGCGAAGTGAATGCCTACTTCGTCAACCGTGACGACCCGGCCCGCTGGCAGTTGTTATGGAACCTGATCGACGCCGAGCAGCAAGTCGGGCTGGTCGAGCAGATTTTCCACGCCAGCACCAACAAGCCCTTCAGCGCCCAGGTGCTGGCGCTGCTCGAGCAGCTCTACAGCCAAAGCCCGGCGCCGTTGCTGGCCTATATCGGCAAAGGTCACGGTTATTACCTGGACCAGCAGTTCAGCGTGCTCAGCAAACACGGCGGGCCGTTGTTGCAACTGCTGCCGGCCATGGCCGCACGTTGCCTGAGTGACAGCAACAGCGCATTCAAGGGCCGCAGCAAAGCCGCCCAGGCCAGTCAGGCAGCGGTGCGTGCGGCGCTGCTCAGCTACCCGCAGGCCTTCGCCATGCTCGAGGAGAAAGCACGGATCAAACTGCTCGCGCTGTTTGATGACAGCACTGTGCTGGCCTGCGCTGCAGGTTTGGCCACGCTGTTCGAGAGCAAGTCGAAAACCCTGCGCGAACCGGCGCTGGCACTGATCGCCCGCAGCAGCCCGGCCACCCTGGAAGGCTCGGGTCTGCTCGCCGCTCCGGCCAAGGCGCGCAAGCTGGTGCTCGCCGGCATGGCGATGGCCACTGAGCCGGCGATGCTGGCGATGGTCAGCCGCCACTTCGACGACGAGGCCCACGACGAACACAGCCGGGGCCTGAGCCGCAATGCCCTGGAGCAGGGCGGTGTGGTAGTGAGCGCCGCCGACCCGGTGGCCAGCGTCGACCTCGCCACGCTGCAAGCCCAGGCCGTCGGGCTGAAAATACCCGCTGCGGTGAAGAAGTATTGGAATGACGAGTTCGCCGCTGCGCTGGCGCCGTTGGGCGAACCGTTGGCGTTGCAATTGCTGGTCAGTCTGTTCGAAGCGGGTAAGCAATTGCCCCGGCGTGCCGAGCAATTGCTGGAGTACGTCCCTGCTGGCCGTCGCGCCGATTTCGCCTGGCTCGGCGTGCGCCAATGGGTGGCCGGCAATGGTGCGGTCGAGCTTGACTGGTTACTGCTGACCCTGCCCGTATACGGTGACGACCGTATTGCCAACGAACTGGTGGCGGCGGTCAAGGCCTGGGCCAAGTTGCGCAAACAGAAAGCCAGTGCCGCCCTGCAGTTGCTCTGCCAGTTGCCGGGCAACTTCGGCGTAGCCCAGGCACGGGAGTTGTGGGAAAGCGGCAAGTTCTCGCCCGCCATCGTCATCGCCGCTCGCGAGGCCTTGACCGAAGCCGCCACGCGCCGTGGCCTCGGCCTTGGCGAGTTCCTCGAACAGCTGGTGCCGGACTTCGGTCTCGGCCCGCAGGGCCTGGTGCTGGATATGGGCCCATATCAGTACCTGGCGCGCATCCGTCCGGACTTCAGCCTGGCGGTGTTCGACGACAGCGGCAAAGCGCTGAAAACCCTCCCCAAGGCCAAGCCCGGTGAAGACGCGGACAAACGCAGCCTGGCGGAAAACCAGTTCAAGGTGCTGAGCAAAAACCTCAAGCCGGTGGTCAGCCAGCAGCACAAACGCCTGAGCCGTCTGCTGCAAACCGGCAGCAGCTGGTCGGTGGCGGTGTGGCAGAAACTGTTTATCGAGCACCCGCTGATGGCGGTGATTGCCCAGTCCGTGGTGTGGTCGGTCACCGATGCCAAAGGCCAGCCAGTGGCCCGCGTGCGTCCCACCGATGGCGCGCAACTGATCGACCTCAATGATGAACCGTACAACCTGCCCGATGCTGCGCGCCTGCATGTCACTCACCCGCTGGAACTGGACAAGGCGGAACGTGCGGCCTGGGTCAGCCACTTTGCGGACTACAAACTGGAGTCGCCCATCGAGCAGTGGAGCACCCCGGTGGTGGCGGCCAGCGCTGAAATTCTGGCCAGCGACAGCGTCAAGCTGGCCACCGGCAAAACGCTGAACCGCGGCAAGTTCGGCAGCCTGGTGGAGAAGTGGGGCTACAACAAAGGCGCCGCCGGCGATGGTGCGCAGATTATCGAGCACACCTGGCGCGTGGACGGCGGCAACTGGCTGGTGACCCTTAACCATGGCGATATCGACGTGTACTTCGCCGCCAACGACAAGGTGGAGCTGGACAGCATCGACGTGCACCGGCGCGTGGGCGATGTCTATAAACGCCAACGTATGAGCGAGTTGCCGGCGGCGTTTCTCAATACGTTGCTCAGTCAGGCACAGCAATTGGCGGCGCTGGCCAAATAGGCCGGTAGCGCGAACACCGAATTGATTTTTGCAAGGAGCGCAGCATCCATGAGCAAGCATGACGAACAGCGTTATCAGGCCTTTACCCAGCTCAGCGAGAGTACTGACGACCACGATTTCCTCGCGCGCCTCAAGGCGGTGTACGACAGCCTTGGCATCGCTGCCGGGCTGGATTTCGCCGGCATCGAACAGACCTGGCAGCAGGGCGGCGAATTTCCGTTGGAGTGGCGACGTGAGCTGGCCAAACAGACGCCATTTGACCTGCATCCGTACCACACGTGGCACACCGACAAGCTCGTGACGCGTTTGCACAAAACTCTGTTCCAGGGCGAGGGCAGCGCCGAGTGGATTGCACGGGGCGAGCGCCTGCTGGTGCTCACTGCGCCCTTGTTGCCGGCCCATCAGCTCAATCAGTTGTTGCGCCTGCCGGATGGCTGGCGGGTGGCGGCGCACGAGGCGGCCTGTGACGGCACCCTGGGTGCCGGCCTGCGCCAGTGGGCACAGCAGATTGCCGAGGGCAGCGGCGAGTGGGCGCCCCTGACGCAATGGCTGCGCGAAGGCGGTAGCGAGCCCGATATTCTGCTGCGCGAACTGGATGCCGGGCCTGGGCCGCTTTCGGCGGACACGGTGATGGAGTTCAGTGGTGCGCGCCAATTGCTGCTGATGGTGCGTGAACAACTACTGCTGGGAACCGCCAGCGAAAGTACTTGGATCGACCTGCTCTGGGTGCACCTGAACAAGCTGGAAAACAGCTGGCACATGCGCCGCCTGCCGGCGCCACTGAGCGTGGTGCATCACTGTGCCTTGCCGCTGCTCAAGGTGCTGAAAAGCAACCGGCGTTTTACCAACCTGCTGCGCAGCGGTGAGCAGAATTATTACGTGGCGAGACTGTTCGACGATTTGGGCATGGCCGCGCTGTTTGTCGACACACCGGCCCAGTTCACGCAGTTGCTCGACGGTATTGCCGACGACGTGCTGAAAGAGCTGCGCGTATCGGCCAGTTTTTCGGCGTTGTATCCCGACTACGCCCTGCAATTCGAACAGCAGCAGTACCAGCGCACCGGTACGGTCTGGGCGCGGTTGAACAACCCGCAGAGCCGTGACTGGTACCTGTCGATCATCGGCAGCGTTCGCACGTGGGAGTTCTCGTTTCTGCTCAAACAACTGCAATTGAGCTGTGATGCGCAGCAGTTGCACGAGGTGATCCTCACCCACCTGTGCAGCCGCGAGAGTCAAAGCTATCCGGATGATTTGCTCGAGCAGCTGGATAACGCCGAATACCTTTACAGCTACCTGGGTGGCGTCAACGAAAGTTTCTCTAAAGAAGTCGCCCGCCGCCTTTATGACCTGGCCACGGTGCGCCAGGTGGCCGACAACCAGGCGGACGATGTTGACGATGAGGATGAAGATGAACACCCCGTGGTCTACGCCAAGCATCCGCAAAATTGGCCGGTGTTGTTCAAGGCCTCGGCGGCCTACCCGTCGCTGTTTATCCGCACGCTGCGCTCGTACGGGCATTTGCGCGATGATCTGGCGCGCTGGGAGCTGATCTGGAATGGCGTCGAGGCCGATGAGCGTGTGCGGGTGGCCGAGGCCTTTATGCAATCGATGGGGAGCAAGCTCAATAATGACCCCCTGTTCGAGATGGTCGAGCGCTTGTACGCCCGCGACCCGCAGCCGTGGCTGGACTATATCGACGGCGAATATGGCCGCTACCTGAGCGGTCCGATTCGGGCCATTGGCGAGCGCGACACACCGCTGCTGCGTCTGCTGCCGTTGGTGGCCGCGCGTTACCTGTCCGATAGCAGCGGCTGGATCGGCGGCGGTGGCAGCAAGGCGCGGCTGGATGACAGCGCCAGTGCCGGCGTGCGCCGGGCCCTGCAAACCCACCCCGATGCCTACGCCGAGCTGGAAGAAAAGGCCCGTATCAAGCTGCTGCAAGTGTTCGATGACGCCACCGTACTGGCTTGCGCCGAGGCCCTGGCCAAGCTGTTCGCCAGCAGCTCGAAATTGCTCCGTGAGCCGGTGGTGGCGCTGATCGCTCGGCTGAGTCCGGCCACCATCGAGGCCGCAGGTTGGCTCGCCGCCGTACCGAAGGCGCGCAAGCTGGTGTTGATCGGCCTGGCGCTGGCGCCGCACTCGGCGTTTGTCGAGTTGATCAGTGGCGCCTTCAAAGACAAGGCGCACGACGACTACAGCCGCGGCCTTAGCCTGGATGCGCTGGAGCGCGAGGGGCAGTCGCTTGAGGGCCTGGACCCATGGGCGGACATCAGCCTGGCCACCCTGCAGGAGCAGGCCGTGGGGCTGAAGATTCCCGCCGCAGTGAGCAAGTACTGGAACGATGAGTTTGCCGCCGTGCTGGCGCCACTGGGCGATGCCCTGGGGCTGCAGTTGCTGCATATCCTCTTTGAAGGCACTGAAGCGCTGCCACGTCGCGCCCGTCAGTTGCTGCAGCATGTGCCGGCCGGCCGCCGCGCCGATCTGGCCTTGCTCGGCGCCCAGCAGTGGGTGGCCGCCAATGGCGCGGTTGAAGTCGACTGGATGCTGCTGACCTTGCCGCAGTACGGCGACGAACGCATCGCCGGCGAGCTGGCCAAGGCGATCAAGGACTGGAAGAAAGCCCGCAAACAGAAAGCCAGCGCCGCCATGCGCCTGCTCTGCCAATTGCCGGGCAACCTGGGTGTGTCGCAGGCCCGCGATTTGTGGGAAAGCGGCAAGTTTTCCGAGTCCATCGAGGCCGCTGCTGAGGTCGCACTGACCGAGGCTGCCGAGCAGCGTGGCATGAGCCTGGCGGAGTTCCTTGAGCAACTGGTGCCGGACTTCGGCCTCACCCATCAAGGCCTGCTGCTGGACGTTGGCCCCTACAGCTACACCGTGCGTATGCGTCCGGACCTGAGCCTGACGGTGCTCGATGAAAAGGGCAAAGCCAGCAAAAGCCTGCCCAAAGCCAAGGCCGGCGAAGACGCGGACAAACGCAGCCTGGCGGAAAACC
This sequence comes from Pseudomonas sp. GV071, assembly GCF_003050835.1. GTDB lineage: Bacteria > Pseudomonadota > Gammaproteobacteria > Pseudomonadales > Pseudomonadaceae > Aquipseudomonas. Next base: position 327,886 of record NZ_QAOJ01000001.1, read on the forward strand.
AGTTCAAGCTACTGAGCAAAAACCTCAAGCCGGTGTTCAAGCAGCAGAGCAAACGCCTGAGCCGTCTGTTCCAGCTGGGCAATGCCTGGCCGACCGCTACCTGGCAGAAGTTGTTTGTCGAGCATCCGCTGATGGCCGTGCTGGCCCAGTCGGTGGTGTGGTCGGCCGAGGATGCCGCCGGCCAGCCGCTAAAACGCTTCCGCCCGGCCGAAGGCGGCGAGTTGATCGACCTTAACGACGAGCCGTACAACCTGCCTTCCGATGCCGTGGTGCATGCCACCCATCCGCTGGAGTTGGAGGAGGGCGAATGCACCGCCTGGGCGGAGCATTTCGCCGACTACAAGCTGGAATCGCTCATCGAGCAGTGGAGCACCCCGGTGCTGGTGCCCAGTGCCGAGGTGCTGGCGGCCGAGCGCTTGAAACTGGCGGAAAACAAGGCGCTCAACCGCGGCAAGTTCGGCAGCCTGGTGGACAAGTGGGGCTATATCAAAGGCGGTGCCGGCGATGGCGCGCAGGTGAGCGAGCACACCTGGATGATCGACGGCGGCCGCTGGCTGGTGACCCTTAACCACGGCGATATCGATGTGTACTTTGACGCCGATGCCAAGGTGACGCTGGAGGATATCCAGGTGCACCAACGCAGCGGCGAAGGCTTCGAACGTCAACGCCTGGGCGACTTGCCGCCGGCGTTTCTCAATACGTTGCTGGTGCAGGCGCAGACCCTGGCCGAGCACGCGGTATAGGACAGCGAGCCCGGCGCTACGCGTCGGGACTGACTTGATTAAGGAGCAGGGCATGACCGTGATCGACACCAACAGCGAAGCCGCGTTTTTCGACAGCCTGCAACAGGCCTACCGTGACGCCGGCGTGGGCAATGACTTGGATTTTGCCCAGGTGCTGGCCTACTGGCGCGGCGAAGCGGCGCTGCCGAACGCCTGGCGTCAGGCCTTGGCCAAGGGCATCAAGCTGGTACGCGAAGGTGACGCCTATTCCCGCCACTTCGGCCCGAGCAACAGCGCGTTTTACAGTTGGGCGTTTGACCAGGTGCCGCCTGAGCAGCACCTGGATATCAGTGAGCGCGCGGTGGTGTTGCTGACGCCTGTGCTGGAGGTGGTTGAGCTGTCGCATTGGCTGCTGCCGACTTTCATCTTCCGGGACAATAAGCAGGTTCGTCTGCGTGACGATCGGCAGTGGCTGGCTGTGCAGTACCGTGTTCTGCAACAGCGCGCCGACGCGCTTGCCGAGGGCCAGGGCGACTGGTTGCCGGTGCAGCGCTGGTATCTGGCCGCCGGTGCCCACCTGCAGGCCTTGAGCGCGGTGCTAAAAACCGTGAACGATCGTTCTGACCAGGAGAGCACGCTGCCGGGGTTGCAGGCCTTGTATACCTTGCTGTTGGTGGTGCGCGAGCAATTGCAGCGCAGCGATCAATCGAAGCAGACCTGGGCTGATCTGGCGTTGCGCTTTTTTAATGACGACACCAACCGCTACGACTGGCGCAGCGTGGACACCCAACTGCACGACACCCTGCAACGGCAGATCGCCAAGCCGTTGCTGCACGCCTTGGTCGACAGCGAGGTGCTGGCCCGCCTGGTCAGCGAAGCGGCTGACCGCAACAGCGTCTTTGTGAAACTGTTCAGAAAGCAGGGGCTCGATTGTGTACTGGGCGAGCAGCCGGGGCGCCTCCTCGCCATTGCCGAGCAAGTGCCCGACAGCGTGCTGGCGGCGCTGCCGGCGAGCAAAGCGCTGGACGCCGCCTGCCCAGTCGCTGCGTTGGAACTGGAACAGGTGCAACATGCTCGCCTTCGCGGAATCAATGCCAGCCTGTCCAGCCCTGTGGCGTTGCAGTGGTACCGGCAGCTGCTCAGCCAAGAGAAAAAGGCTGGCCTGACCTTCCAGACCTGCTTCAGTCGCTTGCTCGAACAAAGCAGCGATGACGAGGTGGATGCGCTGATCGAAGCCCACTATTTCCACGATGCCGACAGCGAGTTTCCCGGTTCGCTCTACACCTGCAAAAACCTTCAATTGCTAAGCCGTTACCTCGGTGGCAAGGCCAAGCGCCTGGCGACGATGGCCGGCCATCAACTCTGGCAACTGACGGCGGTGGCGCAGCCCGGTTATCACTTTCAGTTTCCCGCACCGGGCGACATGAAAATCGACCCGCAGGGCTGGGACGCGGTTATGGCGGCGTCGGTGGATCATCCTGAGCGGATCATTTCCAGCACGGTGCGCGCCGGTGATCTGTTGTGCGGTGGCGACCGGATCGAGCGTTGGCAGTTCTTGTGGGAACTCACCGAGGACCAGGAGGCGCGTGGCTGGGTGCTGCGTTCGGCCTGCGAGGCGCTGACCTATTCGAGCCTGCGCGCGCAGGTGTTCCCGTATCTGGAGCGCTGGTATGCCGATGAGCCAGAGCTGCTGGAAGAGCAACTGGCTGACCGTTATTTCAACGACCATGTCGATGCCCTGCTGGGTTACCCGATCAGCATGGGCCCGCTGTTGATCAAGCTGGCGGCGCACAGCCTGGAGGCCGAACCCGCGTCGCGACGCGGCAATATCCGCCGTTTCCAGCGCCTGAAAACCGCCGACGCCATTGCCGCCCACCCGCAGGTGTACGCGGCGCTGGACAGCAAGCAGCAGGCGCTGTTGCTGCCATTGTTCAACAGCGCCGGGGTGCTGGCCTGTGCCGATACCCTGAGCAAGGTGCTGGCTTCCAGCAACAAGGCCATGCGCGAGCCGCTGATCAAGCTGATCGCCAGATGCAACGCCGAGATCATCCAGCACAGTGGCCTGCTGCCAGGACCAGCCAAGGCGCGTGGCAATCTGCTGACTGGCATCGCCCAGTCCCGCGATCCGGCCATGGCGCCGCTGATTGCCGAGTATTTCCACGACGCCGCCCATGACGAGCAAAGCCGTGGCCTGAGCCTGGATGCCCTGGAGCGCGCCGGTTATCCGCTGGCCGGTCTGGACCCTTGGCATGGCCTGGACCTTGCCGCCCTGCAGAAAGAAGCACAGACGCCAGCCGCTGTGCTGCCTGAGGGGATATGGAATGAGGAGTTCGCCGCGCAGTTGCAACCCCTGGGCGAGCCGCTGGGGCGTTTGCTGCTGGCTTTGACGCTTAAGGTGGAGCGCCTGCCGCGTCGTGCTCGGCAGATTCTCGCCAACCTGACCCCGGCGCAGCGCAGTGATTTTGCCTTGCTGTGCGTCGAGCGCTGGATTGTCGAAGGTGGCAGCAACGACTTTATGTGGCTGCTGCAACCGATGCGTGAGTACGGCGACGAGCGCGCCGCCAATGCCCTGGCCAAGGCCGTGCAGGAGTGGAAAAAGTACCGCACACAGAAGGCCGCCCTGGCGATTGCCGTACTGTGTGAATTGCCGGGCAAATACGGCTGCTACCTGGCGCGCCAGCAGTGGGAAAACGGCAAGGTCGGCAACTCGATCAAGACCAGTGCCAGCACCGCGCTGACCGCGCAGGCCGAGTTGCGCGGCTTGAGTCTGGACGAGTTTCTCGAAGTGCTGGCGCCCGATTTCGGCATGGGCCCGCAGGGTCTGGTGCTGGACGTTGGTCCTTATAGCTACACGGTGCGGGTACGATCGGACCTGAGCCTGGTGGTGCTCGATGCGGCCGGCAAAGTCAGCAAAAGCCTGCCCAAGGCGCGCGCCGAAGAAGACCCGGAAAAGCGCGCCCAGGCCGACAACCAGTTCAAGGCGCTAAGCAAGAACCTCAAGCCGGTGCTCAAGCAACAGGCCCAGCGTTTGTTGCGCGCCATGCAGCTGGGCCAGCTGTGGCCAGCCAGCACCTGGCAGGGGCTGTTCCTTGAGCATCCGCTGCTTAACCTGATTGCGCAGAACCTGGTGTGGTCGGTGATCGACGCCGAGGAACAACCGCTGCAACGGGTGCGCCCGGATGCCAGCGGCGGGGTGGTTACCCTCGACGATGAGGCCTACGCCTTGCCCGAGGACAGCAGCGTGCGGGTTACCCATCCGCTGGAGGTGGAGGCCAGCGAGCGTGCGGCCTGGCTGGCGCATTTCAGCGACTACGAGCTGACCTCGCCGATCGAGCAATGGACCACCCCGGTGCAGCCACCCTCCAGCGATGAGTTGCAGGCCAGCACGGTGCTGCGCGCGCGTGGCAAAGTGCTGACCCGTGGCACCCTGAGCGGCCTGCTGGAGCGTTGGGGCTATGTGAAGGATACCGATGGCGAGTCGGAATTCACCTCGCACTACTGGGCGCTGGATGGCGATACCTGGCAGGTGAGCGTGGGCCATGGGCCGATTCCGGTGAGCTATTTCAATGCCGATGAGCAGATCGAACTGGATGAACTGGTGGTGTACCGCCGCGTTGGCGAGGAGCTGCAAGTACAAGTTCTCGGCGAGCTGCCACCGCCGTTGTTGAACACCGTACTGGTCCAGGCGCAGGCGCTGGCCGAGGCAAGTTTATGAGTGCAACCACGCAGGCTCTGCCCCCGGCGCAACGCCTGCCCGCCGAGCAGTTGTATGTCGCCGAACTGGCGCGCTTGAGTACCGCCGACCAAGGCGAGCGGCCGCCGGGCTGGCGTTTGTCGCCGGCCATGGTGCGCACCTTCATTCTGGGCAGCAACGGTCAGGCCATCGGCGGCGAGCCGGTGCTGCGCAAGATCTTTGGCAATGACGAGGTGGTCGAGCGCTCCATCGTCACCCTGGTCGGCCAGCGCGGGCTGATGCTGGTGGGCGAGCCGGGTACGGCGAAATCGTTGTTGTCGGAACTGCTGGCGGCGGCGATTTGCGCCGACAGCACGCTGGCGGTGCAGGGCAGTGCCGCAGTGCTGGAGGAGAGCATTCGCTACGGTTGGAACTACGCCCTGCTGCTGCGTTCCGGGCCCGGGCCGGAAGCGCTGGTGCCGGGGCCGTTACACCGGGCGATGAGCCGTGGCGCGTTGCTGCGTTTCGAGGAAATTACCCGCTGTGCCATCGAGGTGCAGGACAACCTGATCCCGATTCTCTCCGAGCGCCTGCTGCATATTCCGGAGATGCAGGAAAACGCTGGCAACTGCCTGTTGGCCAAGCCGGGCTTCAACGTGATCGCCACCGCTAACCTGCGCGATCGTGGGGTCAACGATATGTCCTCGGCGCTCAAGCGCCGCTTCAACTTCGAAACCATGCGCCCGCTGGCCCGTTTGCAGGACCAGAAGGAGTTGCTGCTGCGTGAGGTCAATCGGCAACTGGCCGAGCAGCAGATCGACACCCGGCTGACGGCGGATGTCGCCGAGCTGCTGGTCAGCGCCTTTCAGGAACTGCGTGCCGGCAGTGCCGAGGGGGTGGCGTTCGAGCCGCCGTCGACGGTGCTGTCGAGTGCCGAGGCGATTGCCGTGGCCTTCAGCGCGGCGGTGCAGTGCCATTACTTCGGCGAGCCGCAAGTGCGCCCACAACACCTGGCGCGCTTTATGGTCGGCACGGTGATCAAGGACGACGAGCAGGACAGCCGGCGTTTCCGGGATTACCTGCGAGTGGTGCGCCGGGTGCGTGCCGGCAACCCGCAGTGGCAGGACTTCGCCGATAGCCAGAATGACTGAGCAGGTTCTCGACTCGGCGGCCATGGACCGCCTGCCGGCCGCTTATGGGCAATTTCCGGACGTGCTCTGGGCCCCCGTGCGCCACCACAGCCCGCACTGCGCCTGGCAGTTGCGCAAGCTGATCGACCGCACGCGGCCGGATGTGGTGTTGGTCGAAGGCCCGGAAGAGGGCAATGCGCTGCTGCCGTTTTTGCTGGATGAGCAAACGCGCCCGCCAGTGGCGTTTTTTATTCATGGTCAGGCCCCTCAGCATGGCGTGCAGCCGCGTTGTTTTGTGCCGTTGGCCGCCATGTCGCCGGAGTGGGTCGCGCTGCGCGAAGCTCAGCGCCTGGGCATTGCCGCTCGGTTTATCGACCTGCCGTTTCTGGCCCGCCAGCAACCTGCTGCGGGCGTCGATGACCCGGTGTTGGAACCGCCGCTCAACGATGACCAGTTGCTGGCCCACGCCAACCCCATGGCGATTTTATTGGCCGCCAGCGGTTGCGCCGATTTCGACAGCTGGTGGGAGCGGCATTTCGAGAGCGGCGTGGAATACGCCAGCGCCGAGCTGTTTTTTGCCCGTCTGCTGAATTTTGGCGAGTACCTGCGTGCTGGCAGCCCACTGGATGCCCAGACCCTGGCCCGCGAAGCGCATATGGCCGCCCGCATCGAGCAGGCGCGGCGCCAGGGCCAGCGTTGCCTGGTGGTGTGCGGGGCGTTTCATTGCGCCGGCATTTTGCAGCTCCTGGGTCAGCCCGGGGCGGAACCTGCGGCCTGCGACGAAGGCACTGGCGTGCACCTGATCAGCTACTCCTTGAACCGCCTGAATGCCACCCGTCACTACGCCGCCGGAATTCCCGATTGCGCTTATCAGGCGCGGGTATGGAGCGCCCTGGCGCGGCGGCGGGAAACCACCGGCGAGGTGCATGCGTCAACCCAGGCCAGCATGGTGGTGGAATTGGTCAATTACCTGCGCGAGCGCAAGTACGCCGCCAGCCTGCCGGATGCCATCGAAGCGGTAACCCTGGCGCAGCGCCTGGCGGCGTTACGCGGCCACCGGGTGGGCCGCCTGGAGCTGCGTGAGGCGTTGCTCAGCAGCCTGTACAAAAACAGCCTGGATGGTAGCGAGCGGGCTTTTGTCGCCGAGCTTGATGGTTTTTTTGCCGGTGCCGAGAGCGGCCGTCTGCCCGCCGGCTTGCCGGTGCCGCCGCTGGTGGAAGATTTTCGCCAGCACTGCCGGCGCATGCGCTTGCCGCGTGCCGCAGGTCCCGCGCTGGAGCGTGCGCTGGACATCTACCGCAGCCCGTTGCACCGCGAACAGTCGCGTTTTCTCCATCGCCTGGCGAGCCTGGATGCCGCGTATGGCCAGTGTGTAGCGGGGCCCAGGTTTGCCCACGGCGAAGACCTGGCGCGGGTGCGCGAGGTGTGGGTGATCCGCTGGCAACCGGAGACCGAGGCCATGCTGACCGAAAAGAGCCACTACGGCGCGCGTCTGCTGGATGCCGCCACGGCCCGCTGCCTGGAACGCCTGCGCCAATGCCGGCAACAAGGCTCGGCGCCGGTGGCGATTCTGATCGACGCGTTGGCCATGGGCCTGCACGACTTGCTCGGCACCATCCTCAGCCAGGTGCGGCGCTGGCTGGAGCAGGAAAGTGACCTCGCCAGCCTGTGCCTGGGCCTGGTGCGCCTGGACGCGGCGCGGCACGCCAAGGTAGTGCTCGGCGGCCACGGACTGGAGGCACTCGATGCGCTGCTGGCGCAGTGTTTTCAGCGCATCTGCCTGTGCCTGCCGTGGGTCGGCCTGGTGGCTGAGGAGAATCAGGAGGCCTTGGCCGACGCCTTGGTCGGCATGCTCAATCTGCTGGCGCTGGACACGCCGGGCTGCGACGCCGAGGTGTTTTTCGAGGCACTGCAGTTGCTCCTGGCCACGCAGCCACCGCCGGTGTTGGCTGGGCTGGCCAACGGCGTGTTGTTGGAGGCCGGGCACCTGAGCTGCGCCGAGGTGGCGCTGGCCTACGGCGAAGCGGCCGGCTATGCCGAGCGCGATGGCAATGCGCCGGGGCAGTTTATCGCCGGGCTGCTGCGGGTCGCCCGCCACCGTTTCCTCCAAGAGCCGAGCTTGCAGGCGTGCGTCAGCGCGTCGTTGCAGCGCTGGGACGAGGAGACTTTTTTGCAGGCGCTGCCGGGCTTACGCTTGGCTTTTACCCGCCTGTCGCCGCGGCAATTGCGCGAGTTGGGCGGTCAGCTGATGGGGCAGGGCGAGGCGCCCGTGGTGATGGCCGGGCCGAGCTGGTCGGTTGCCGATCTGCAATATGCAGCCAGCCTGCGCGCGCAATTGGCCACGGCACGCCAACCCTGGGATGGAGGTGGCCATGACTGACGCCGAACTGCGCCGCCGCTGGCGCCTGGCCCTCGGCCGAGATGCCGAGGGCGAGCAGCTGCCGATGCTGAGTGGTGCCGATGGCGAGCGCGACGCGGCGCTGGATTTTCTCTACCAACGTGAGTACCAGCAGCGCAGCGAAAACAGCCGCAGCGGCGGCAGCGAAGCCTCGCGTCTGACCCCGGCGCGCTGGCTGGCGCAAGTGCGCAAGCTTTTCCCAGTCAGCACGGTCGAAGTGCTGCAACGCCAGGCCATCGAGCGCTACCAACTGACCAGCTTGCTCACCGACCCGCAGGTGCTGCGGCAAAGCCAGCCAACCCTCACCCTGGTGCAAACCCTGTTGAGCTTTCGCAGCCACTTGCCGGACAGCCTGATGGCCGAAGTGCGCCAGGTGATTCGCACGGTCTGCCAGGAGCTGGAGCGGCGTCTGGCGCGCAACATCCATAGCCGTGTCGAAGGCCGGCGCAACCGCAACGCCCGCGGCGGGCGCCCGAGCCTGGCGGCGCTCGACTGGCAGCTGAGCATTCGCCGCAACCTCAAGCATTACGACCTGGAAGGCGAGGTGCTGGCCTTGCAGCGTCTGTATTACAACCCGGCGCGCCAACGGCAGATGCCCTGGGACATCATCGTGCTGGTGGACCAGAGCGGCTCGATGGCGCCGTCGATCATCTACGCCGCGGTGATCGCCAGCATCTTCAGCCAGCTACGCAGCCTCAACACCCGGGTGCTGCTGTTCGATACCCAGGTGGTGGATGTCAGCGGCCAGCTCGACGACCCGGTGGAAACCCTGCTGGCGGTACAGCTGGGCGGCGGTACCGATATCGGCCAGGCGCTGATGCACGCGGAAAGCCTGATCAGCCAGCCACGGCGCAGCATGCTGGTGCTGCTCAGCGACTTCTATGACGGCGGCCCGCCTGTCAACCTGTTCGGCACTATCACTCGTCTGGCTGAGGCCGGCGTCAGCCTGCTCGGCCTGGCGGCGCTGGATCAGGAAGCACAGCCCGACTATGACCGCGACACCGCCCTGGAACTTAGCGCCCGTGGCATGCAGGTGGCGGCGATGACCCCGGACCACCTCGCCGACTGGGTGGCCGGCTGCATGGCGGGGCGGCAACCATGAGCCTGCAGCTGTGGTTGGCGGATCTCAGCGATGAAAGCCTCGAAGCCTGGGCCAACAAGGGCCTGCTGCGCCGCGCCTACAAAATGTTGGACGGGCAGACGGCGGCTGAGTGGCTGCTGGAGGGCGACCGTGCGCAGGCGCAGTTGGATGGTTTCACCCAGCGCGTCGAGGGTGTCGGCTTTGCCCAGGTGTTGTGCAGCTGTTCGGCTCTGGGTACCTGCCATCACCAGTTGGCCCTGCTGCTGGGATTGCGCGCGCGCTTGGCCGAGCAGCCAGTGCCGGTCGCGACTGGCGTGTTGGAAGAACCCTGGTTGATCCGCGATGCCGAACAGCGCAAAACCGAGCTGGGCCGGGCGTCCCTGAACAAGGCGCAGCGCTGGCTGGCGCAAGGTTTCAATGCCGAGTGCGAGGTGGATGAGCAACGCTTGCAGGCCCGCTTGGATATCAACGGCGTGGCAACCCTGAGCATTCCGCGGGCAGTTGGCTTGCCCGGCTCGGTCTGCTCGTGCGGCGAACAGCGCTGTGCGCACCGCGCCCTGGTGGTGTTGCAACTGACCCGGCTGGCCGACCCCGACACCGTGCCGGAGCAAGCCGACGCCCTGGACGACAGCCAGCAGCAAGCCTTGCGTGAGCTTGATCAATGGCTGCTGGAGCTGACCACGCTCGGCCTGGCCGGTGCCTCGGGACTGCTGGTGGCCCGTGGCGATGCCCTGGCCACCGCCTTGCAACAAGCCGACCTGCCGCTGCCAGGCCGCCTGCTCGCGCGCCTGGCGCGGGCGCTGGACGATGAGCGCCGCAGCCTGGCCGGCAGCACTGTGCGCCAGACGCGGCTGCAGCTGGCCGAGCTGCTGGCTTACCGCCGGGCCTTGGCGCGTACACCCTTGCCGCAGCCGTTGGGGCAGTTGGCCGGGGTGCATCGACGTGCCTACCAGCCTGCTCAGAACTGGCCGCTGTTATGTGTTGGTGCCGAGGTTTGGACGACCGTCAGCGGTTTTGCCGGCTACAGCCTGTACTTTCTGCAACCGGAAAGCGGCCAGTTTTTCAGCCATGGCGAAAGTCGCAATCAGGCGCTCAATCCTGGCTGGCGAGCGCAACAGGCGTTCGCTCAAGGCAGTTTTTGCGGACGACCGTTGGCCAGTTTGTTAGGCAAACGGTGCCTGCTGCTGAAGGGCTGGGCCAGTGCCGAAGGGCGCTTGTCTGATCGGGACGGCAGCCAATTGCAGGTCGGCGAAGCGTTTGCCTTTGCCGAACTGCAGGGCCATGCCCAATCGGCCGCCGCCCGTGTGCAGCAGTACGCCGCGCTGCGCCAGCGCTGGCTGTACCGTAACGACCCGCAGCCGTTGGCGCTGATCGCCGCGCAGATGACTGCAGCGCCGCAGTTCGAGCGTTTCTCCCAGCGCTGGCTGGGCGCAGCGCTGGACGCCTGCGGCCAGGTGCTGCGGGTGGTGCTGGCCGGCGGCGCGGCCAACGCCAAGGCGGCTCAGCGTCTGGGTCAAGCCAGTGCGGGGCCGTCGTTGCTGCTCGGGCGTTGGACGCTGGAGGGCGAGCAGCCGACGTTGTTTGCCGTCGCCGTTATCGATGAACATGGCCAACATCTGTTGTTCTGTGAGGTGTCATGAGCGAGCCATTGCACAGTTGGTTGCAGGCCTGGGGCGAGTGGCTGGACGCAGCATTGGCGACCGGCCTCGGTAGCCTGAGCCAGGACACCCGTGGACGTATTCAGGCCTGGTGCGCCGACGCCGAGCTGCTCGGCTTCAGCGCCCAGGCGGCCCAGGCGCTGTGTCTGTTGCAGGGCAACCTGAGCGCGCAGCAGCGCCACCAGGCCTTCACTGACTTGCTGCTGGAGCAGGACATGCTGGTGCGCCTGGATGCCACCAACCGCCTGTTGGCCAGTGGCAAAACAGTTGCAACTGCTGCTATAGAGCAACAGTCAGAGTGACGCTTGAGCAGTCGCCATTGGCTGCGTAACGGTGGTCAGGTCGGTAAACTGGCCCGCTAATGATGCAAGGAAGTGCCAATGTCCTACCGCTTTTACGTCGCAGCAGTCCTGTGGTTTGTTTTCACAGGTGCCGGCGCTGAAACCATCTCCTATACCCGCGATGTGCAGCCGATCCTCACTGAGAAGTGCGTGGCCTGTCATGCCTGCTACGACGCACCGTGCCAGTTGAACCTGGGCAGCGCCGAGGGGGTGGCTCGCGGGGCGAGCAAGACCCCGGTGTATGACGGCGGACGTACCGGGGCGGTGGACACCACCCGTTTGTTCCTCGACGCCCATAACCCGTTGGGCTGGCGGCAAAAGGGTTTCTACTCGGTGCTGGATGCCCAGGGCGGCCAGGCCGCGCTGATGTCGCGCATGCTCGAGCTGGGTCAACAGCAGCCGCTGCAGCCCAATGCCAAGCTGCCGGAGAGCATCAAGCTCGGGGTTGAGCGGCCCAACTCCTGCCCGCTGCCAGGCGAGTTCGATACCTATGCCAAGGCCCATGCGCTGGAAGGCATGCCGATGGGCGTGACCGGCCTGACGCCGACCGAGCTGAGCACCTTGCAACGCTGGCTGGCCGCAGGCGCACCGCTGGACCAGCAGCCACTGCAGGCCAATGACATTGAACTGGCGCAGATCCAGCAGTGGGAAGACCTGCTCAATGCCCCGGGCGCGCGGGAAAGCCTGGTGGCGCGCTGGCTGTATGAGCACCTGTTCCTGGCCCACCTGTATTTCCAGAACGGCGACAACCGCCACTTCTTCCAAGTGGTGCGTTCGCGCTCGCCGAGCGGCCAGGCGGTCGACCCGATCGCCAGCCGCCGCCCGAATGACGACCCCGGCACGCTGTTCTACTACCGCCTGCTGCCGGTGCAGGGCGTGATCGTGCACAAGACCCACATTACTTACCCGCTGAGCGCGCAGAAGCTGGCGCGGGTCAAAGAACTGTTTTATGCCAACGACTGGCAGGTGACGGCCTCGCCCGGTTATGGGCCGCAGCGCCGCGCCAATCCGTTTGAAACCTTCGCGGCGATTCCGGCGCGGGCGCGTTACCAGTTCATGCTGGAGAACGCCGAATACTTTGTGCAGACCTTTATCCGTGGCCCGGTGTGCCGCGGGCAGATCGCCACCGACGTGATTCGCGACAACTTCTGGGTGATGTTCCAGGACCCCGATCACGACCTGTACATCACCGACCCCAACTACCGCGGCCAGGTCGCCGAGCAATTGGCGTTGCCTGGGCAGCTCGACGACCTCGGCGCCACCCTGGGTCTGTGGCGCACCTACCGCGACAAGCGCAACGAATACGAAGAGGCGCGCCAGGATGCCTACGCCGATGCGCCAGCGCCGAGCTGGTCGCATATCTGGGCCGGCAACGACAACGCGGTGCTGTCGATCTTCCGCCACTTCGACAGCGCCACGGTGAAGAAGGGCCTGATCGGTGAGGTGCCGCAAACCCTGTGGTGGATGGACTATCCGCTGCTGGAGCGCACCTACTACCAACTGGTGGTCAACTTCGACGTGTTCGGCAACGTCTCCCATCAGGCGCAGACGCGGCTGTATTTCGACTTGATCCGTAACGGCGCCGAGCAGAACTTTTTGCGCCTGATGCCACCGGATGCCCGCGCCGCGATCCTTGATGATTGGTACCAGAACAGCGGCAAGCTGAAGATGTGGATGGACTACCAGGACATCGACGACGACAGCCCCACCGGCCTCAAACTGCCGGACGCGGCGGCCAAGAGCGTATTTGCCCAGCAACTGCTGGAGCGCTATGCCGGCTTCAACATGCGCCCGGACCCGATCAACCGCTGCGTGAGTGGCAACTGCTACCGGCGCAACTTCCCCAAACCGCAGCAAGATGCCGAGCAGGCCCTAAGCCGTCTGACCAACAAGCCGGCGGCCGGCCTCAAGGTGATTCAGCAATTGCCGGAAGCGACCCTGCTGCGGGTGGAAGAGGGCGACGGCAGCGTGGATGTCTACAGCCTGCTGCGTAACCGTGCCCACAGCAACGTGGCGTTCATGATGGGCGAAAGCCTGCGTTACCAACCAGGGCTGGACACCTTGACCGTGTACCCGGGGGTGATGAGCAGCTACCCCAACTTTATGTTCAGCATGCCAGTGGCGCAGGTGCCCGAGTTTGTTGCGGCCATGGAACAAGCCAAGGATGCGCCGGCCTTCGAGGCGCTGGTGCAGCGCTGGGGTGTGCGCCGCAGCCACCCGGATTTCTGGCGCTACTTCCATGATCTGGACCGCTATATCCAACGTACCGAGCCGGTGGAAGCAGGTGTTCTCGATATGAACCGCTACGAAAACCTCTGATCCCTAGCCCGGTGCTTTTGTGGGAGGGGCTTCAGCCGCGATGCTTTTGATTTTTAAAGGCTCGCGGCTGAAGCCCCTCCCACAATGAGTGCCGTTTTCCGCTCAACTTCCTGTTTGATTTATGGACCTTTTCCAACCCCGCCAGGGTCAACCCTGTAACGCGAGGTGGCGTGCCGTGGTGTCGGTTTGCCACGGGTGCGCTGGATTTGGCGCTGTTGGGCGCGACGGTTGGGAGCAAGGTTCTATGCTGATTTCACTGCAGGCGCTAAGGGCGTTGGCGGCGTGGCTGGTGGTTGGACACCACATCATGCAGGTGTTTTTTGACTTCAAGGCAGAGAGCCCCCTGGGGCAATTTTTTATCGACAAGGGCGCCGTCGGCGTCGACATCTTTTTTATCATCAGCGGCTTTGTGATCTACCTGTCCACCCAGGGCAAGGACATCGCCGCCGGGCGTTTTCTGCTGAACCGGGTGCTGCGCATCGTGCCGGCCTACTGGCTGTTTTCCCTGCTGGCGGCGCTGCTGATCGTCTACGCCCAACCGGTGATGCCGGGGCAGAGTTTCGAGCTGCAACACTTCCTCCTGTCGCTGCTGTTCATTCCGGCGGACAACCCGGCGGGTTACGGCCTGTACCCGACCCTGGCGGTGGGCTGGACCCTCAATTACGAGATGTTCTTCTACCTGCTGTTCGCCCTCGGCTTCAGCGTGCCGGAGCGTTATCGCCTGTGGCTGATCGCCGGCGCGCTGTTTCTGGTCGGTACCGTGGCCACGCGGGAAGACTGGGTGAGCGACTTCTACCGCAACAGCATCGTTTACGAATTCCTCTTTGGCATCATGCTGGGCATGGCCTATCAACGCGGCTGGATCAAGCCGGGGCGCTGGTTGCCGGTGCTGGTGATCGCGCTGTCGCTGCTGACCATCTACCACCTGGACAGCGCCATGCGTGTGCTGCAGTGGGGCGTGCCGAGCTTGCTGATCGTGGCCAGCTGCATTTCCCTGGAAGACCAATTCCGCGGTAACCGGGTGCTGAAGTCGCTGGGCGACTGCTCTTACTCGGTGTACCTGGTGCATGTGCTGGTGCTGTCGCTCGGCTGGTACCTGACCCAGCGCTACGACCTGAACATTTATTGGATGATCGGCGCCTGTATTCCGGCTATCGTGCTCGCCTCTTGGGGCAGCTACGAACTGATCGAGAAGCGCTTTTTCCAGCAGGCCAAGGTCTGGCTGGACACGCCAAACGCGGTCACGAACAGATCGGCTATTCCCGACTGATTTACTAGGGCTTTATTCACAAGCCCCATGGGCGTAAACTGCGCCCATGTTTGCGAGGAGTTGCCATGAGCGCCATCACCATTACTGAAGCTGCCCACGATTATCTAGCCGACCTGCTGAGCAAGCAGAGCACCCCCGGCATCGGCATCCGCGTCTTCATTACCCAGCCGGGTACGCAATACGCCGAAACCTGCATCGCCTACTGCAAGCCAGGCGAAGAAAAACCAGAAGACCACGCCGTCGGGCTGAAAAGCTTTACCGCGTACATCGACGCCTTCAGCGAAGCTTTCCTGGAAGACGCCGTGGTCGACTACGCCACCGACCGCATGGGCGGCCAACTGACCATCAAGGCGCCGAACGCCAAAGTGCCGATGGTCAACGAAGACAGCCCGATCAACGAACGCATCAGCTACTACCTGCAAACCGAGATCAACCCGGGGCTGGCCAGCCACGGCGGCGAAGTGAGCCTGATCGACGTGGTGGAAGACGGCATCGCCGTGCTCAAGTTCGGTGGCGGTTGCCAGGGCTGTGGTCAGGTCGACCTGACCTTGAAAGAAGGCATCGAGAAAACCCTGCTCGAGCGCATCCCGGAACTCAAAGGCGTGCGTGACGTGACTGACCACACCAACAAGGAAAACGCTTACTACTAAGCGCGTTCCAGGTGGGAAAAAGGCGACCTTCGGGTCGCCTTTTTTGTGCCTGCGCAGGAATACCTTTTCCAGGAATCGAGGCTGAACCGGTTGATCTCAGTCTTCCAGCACCACATCCCCCTGTTTCGCCTGCAACCACCACTCAGCCAATCGCGGCACCAACTCACGGCTATCCAGAATCTCGCGCACCTGCTGGCAATACTGTTGCCGCTCAAGATCGTTACCTCCGGGTATTGGAGCCGCGTAATGCGCCACCTTGAGCAGGTACTTGCGCAGCCATTGCGAATCTTCTTTGTCCATTTCCGCAAACGTGCGCTCCCGCTTCGGGGAGTCCAGATACACGGCCCACGCATCCAGGGCGTAATACAGAACGGAGTGGGGATTGATCTGCGGTTCGTGGTCGAGCCACTTGGTCAGTTCGTTGTACATGTAGCCGTTGTGCGAACCGCTGGCGCTGTAAAGCGGCTTGTCGTCGAAACGGAACCTGCGGCTGCATTCGGTTTGCCCGGTCAAAAACTGGTACAGGCGTTTTTCGTCGCCATCAAACGCGTCAATCGCGGCATCGTCCGAAAAATAGGTAAAGGTCGAGCGTTCGGCGTGGTACATCAATTTGCTGGAGTCGCTCAGGCTGTACATCGGCACATTGCGCCCCGGATACGAAAGCAGATGCTCGGTGATGGCACACCAGTTTTCATCGCTGTTGTCGGGGTGCAGCCACAGGCGCAGCACGAGCGGGATCGGGTCATCCAGCTGATCGTTATCCCATTTGGGCTCTTTGGCGCTCAGGTAGTACTGCTCGAACGCCTTCATCTCGCGTTTGGTGTAGAACCCCATGTACTGGATGCGCTGCACCCGCGAAGGCCAACTGGCTTTACGCGCGGCCAGGCCGGCGGCGGTTTGCACATAGCTGGGCAGTGGCGGTATGCGGTCCATTTTCTGGATCTCGGCCAGATGAGGCGCCATAAACGCCTTCTCTTCTGCGGCCGACATTTTCTTCTCTTCTTCAGCGCCGGAATGGGCTAACCACGCCTTGCGCAGCTTTATAAAAGCCGCCTCGGCTTCGACCGGCACATACACCGAGGTGCAGCCATCGTCGCGGTCGTAGAAATCCACCCAGCGACCCGGCAACTCCCAGCGCTTGGCGGCGCGATTCAGGGCTTTGACGAACTCCGGCGAAAACCAGTCCGAGTCCTCTACGCCCTTGACGCGGATACGCTGCTTTTTGCCGCCGAGCTTGAACAGCAGCAGCGCCGAATCCCAACCGTCGTCGGAGTCGGACTCAACGTCGCTGATCTGAAGATCACCGCCACTGGCGGCCGCATATCCCATCAGCAAGTGCGGGTAGTACCACGACGGCGAACTGCCTTGCTCCATGTTGTGGTTGCAACTGCGCGGGCCAAATAGCTGGTGAACATGGTGCGACGCGGTTTGCTCAAGGTCCGGCGTGGCGAGCCATTGGCCATCGATGGGCAACTGATATTGCTCGGCCAACGCTGCTGCGCGCTTGAGCATGGCGCGGTTGGTCTTGGCTAACTCGGTGCCGGCATCGGGCGCCGCTTCGGCGTCGACGGCAACTGTGGCATCTGCCACGGCCTCGCCACCGGCCAAACGTGCGAGTGCTTCGGCCTCTTCCATCACCTGAACGCCAAGGGCGGCGGCCTTGCTGGTCTTGTCGGCGCCAGGCTTGCTGCCCGATACCAGCAAGGTGGTTTTACCGTTTACGGATTTCTGAATTGTGCCGCCTTGCTCGCTGATCAGCTCTTCCAACTGCGGGCGGGTGTAGCCGTTGAACGTGCCGGTCACCACCACATACTGATCAACAAAACCCGAAGACCGATCCGTAGGCATAACGATTCATCCTTGAAGAAAGAGCGGGGATCATAGCGCCGCTCTTTACGCCGCCGCCACTGGGCGCTTTGTAGGGTGTGCTCCACGCACCAAGCGATTCTCTGGAGAACGCAACGGTGCGCGAAGCACACCCTACGTCGAGGTCATGGCGCCCCGTCGCGCCGGCCACAACATCAGCAACGCGATCGCCACCAATGGCAGCACGCCAATATTGATCGCCGCCCATCCCAGCCCGGTGATCAACGCCCCGGAGGCAAACGACGCACATGCCGCCACCGAGCTATTGACCATCTCCATCAACCCCTGCGCCTGACCGCGCTCTGTCGGTGCATGCCCTTCGGCCAGCAGTGTGGTGCCGGCGATCAGCGCCAGATTCCAGCCCAGGCCGAGCAGAAACGAGCTGAGCAGAAAATGCGTATGGCTCAGCCCGCCCAGGGCCACCACGGCGCTGGCCAACAGAATGCTGCCGCCGAGAACGGCCACCCGGCGGCTGCCGAGGCGGTCGACCAAGGGCCCCGCAACAAAGGCGGGGAGGAACATGCCGAGCATGTGCCACTGGATCACTTCGGCGCTGCTGGCCAGGTCAAAGCCGCAAAAACTCATGGCCAGGGGCGTGGCGTTCATCACCAGTATCATCAGGCCATGGCCGATGGCGGTGGTGGCAATCGCGGCGCGCACCAGCGGCCGGCTTAGTAGCTCACGCATCGCCGCCAACCCGGCTTTGCCTGGAGCCGGCGCGGCGCCTTCGCGCAGTTGGCTGACCAGCAGCAAACCAGCGGCGGCCAGCGCCGCAATCATCAGATAAGCACCTACATACGGCGTGCTCAGCGCGCTGCGTGACCACAGCGCCAGGCTCGGCGCGAGCAACGCCGCCAACACGCCGCCGCCAATCACATAGGCAGTGGCGCGACCTTTCTGGCGCTCATCAACCGCTTCCAGGGCGGCAAAGCGGTAATACATCGCCGAGGCCTGGTAGGCGCCGATGGGCAGGGCACCGAGGCAGAACAGGCTGAAGTCGCCGAGTTCCACTCCCAAGGCACACACCAGCCCACCGACGACCCCACAACCGGCGCCGAGCATCAACCCCGGCCGACGCCCGTGGCGCTGCATAAACAGCGACAACGGCTGCACCGCCAGCAGGTTGCCGAGCACCAGCAAGGCCAGCGGCAGGGTGGCCAGCACATTGCTTGGCGCCAACTGCAGGCCCACCAGCGAGGTGAGGGTGATGCCGATCAGCGAGCAGGACCAATACAGGGCCTGGCCGCCAAACAGCAGGCGAACGGAAGCATTGCGTAGCAGCAACATGGTGCGACCTCGGGAAGATGAAGGGGCTTAGCTGGCCTGTTGGCAGCCCGCGGGTTTCAGTACCCGCTCGGTGGAAGCCGGGTTGTTCGCCAGCTTGTTGGCTGGCCGGCGCGGGCGTTGCAGCAGCTCGCCACCGCAGTTAGGGCAGCCACTGGCAGCCAGGTGGGTTTCGGCGCAGTCGACGCAGAAGGTGCATTCGAAGGTGCAGATGCGCGCGTCCACCGAGTCGGGCGGCAGGTCGCGGTCGCAGCATTCGCAGTTGGGGCGTAGTTCGAGCATGGTGGCGTCCTTTTCGTTGGCGTCTTTATGGCGTTGGGTTCAGCAAAAGCGTTGGGCGTATTCCTGCGGGCTTACCGCCAGGTGTTTGTGGAAGGTGCGGCGCAGGTTTTCCGGATGGCCGAAGCCGGTCAGGCGGGCGACGGTGCTGATCGATGCCTGGGCGTCTTGCAGCAGCGTGCGGGCCGCTTCCAGGCGCAGGCGTTCGACATAACGCCCCGGGCCCATGCCGAGCTCCTGGGTGAATACCCGCGACAGCGTGCGCGGGGTCAGCTTGGCCTGTTGCGCCAAGGCTTCCAGCGACAAGTCTTCGCCCAGATTCGCCGGCAGCCAATCCAGCAGCGCCGCCAGGCGCGGCACACGACTGGGTTCCGGGGTGAGCAGGGCACTGAACTGGGTCTGGCCGCCGGGGCGGCGCAGGAACATCACCAGCCGCCGCGCCACGCTCAAGGCCATGGCGCGGCCGAGGTCGGCTTCGACCAACGCCAGGGCCAGGTCGATGCCGGCGGTGACGCCGGCCGAGGTGAATACGTGGCTGTCGCCGTCCTGGTCGCGCGGGTCGAAGGTGTGCAGGCGATCGCTTTCGATCAGCACGGTGGGGAAGCGGCAGCGCAGCTCATCAACGTCGGCCCAGTGGGTGGTGGCCTGGCGGCCATCGAGCACGCCAGCGGCGGCGAGCACCAAGGCCCCGGAGCAGATCGAGCCCAGGCGTCGCACCTGCGGTTCGGCGCGGTGCAGCCAGGCCAGCAGCTCGAGGTCTTCCATCTGCGCATCGACGCCCAGGCCGCCGGGCACCAACAAGGTGTCCAGGCGCGCCAGGTCCAGCTCGCGCCAGCTGCGGTCAACGCACAAACGCATGCCGGCCGAGGTGGCCACCGGCTGCAAATCGGCGCCGACCAGCAGCAGCTCATAGAAGGGTGGCAGGCCCTGACGGCCACGTTCGACGTTGGCCGAAGCAAACACCTGCATCGGCCCGGTAACGTCCAGGCTCATCACCTGCGGGTAGACCAGGCAGGCGACCGTGCGCGGGTGCTCCAGAGGAAGGGGTTTGGCCATGGGCAGGGCACCTCGGTAAACGATGGTGCCATTCTGTCGCGCGTGGGCGCTGGCAACAATGACAATAAGCCCACAGATCTTGCCATTTGGATGGCCAATGCAATCAGTGCAGTTGTTCCAGGAACCGCATCAGCGTCACTTCTTCTTCGCGCAGCCCTTTGCGGGTGCGCGGTTTGCCCAGGCCGGCCAACTCGCCGGCAATAAAACTCTCCAGCACCGCCGGGTGCACGTAGCACTTGCGGCAGATGGCCGGGGTATTGCCGAGCTGGCTGGCGACGGATTTGATCACTTCGTTGATCAGGCGTTTCTGCTCGGTTGCCGAGCGTTCTTCCACCGGTAATTGGCGGAGTTGGTCCAGCGCCAGGGCAGTGCCGGCCCAGGTGCGGTAGTCCTTGGCGGTGAAGTCGTCGCCGCTGTGTTCCTGCAGGTACAGGTTGATGTCCGAGGAGGTCACCACGCGGCGCTGCTGGTCGTCGTCCAGGTACTGGAACAGGTGCTGGCCGGGCAATTCCCGGCAGCGGCGGATGATCCGCGCCAGCCGGGGGTGCTGCAGGCTGACCTGGTGCTCGATGCCGCTCTTGCCGCGAAAATGAAAGCGGATGCCGGCGCCTTTCACCTCGACATGGCGATTGCGCAGGGTGGTGAGGCCAAAGGATTTATTGTCCCGCGCGTACTGGCTGTTGCCGACGCGGATCAGGGTCGAGTCGAGCAACGCCACCACGGTGGCTACCACCTTGTCGTGGCCCAACCCCGGCAGCTGCAAATGCTCCTCCATGCGCGTGCGCAGCTTGGGCAGGGCGCGGCCGAACTCCAGTAGACGTTCGTACTTGTCGGCGTCACGAACCTCGCGCCAGCGCGGGTGATAGCGGTACTGCTTGCGGCCCCGAGCATCGCGGCCGGTGGCTTGCAGGTGGCCCTTGGAGTCGGGGCAGATCCACACGTCCTGGTAGGCCGGCGGTATTGCCAGTTTGTTGATGCGCTGCACTTCATCCGGGTCGTTAATGCGCTCGCCCTGCAGGTCGAAGTAGGCAAACTTGCCGCGCAGTTTGCGCCGGCGAAAGCCGGGCTGGCGGTCGTCGACATAGTGCAGGTCCGGGGGCAGCGCCGGGCAGAGCAGGGTGCCGGTGTCGCAGCCTTCGTCGCTGGGCAACGGGCGCTTGCCCTTGGCCAGCGGCAGCACTTGCGGTTTGATCGCGCTGGTCATGCGGGGCCCTGCCTCTGGCTGGTGATTGCCTCGCTCCATTCCTCGTGTTCACAGCGCTGGCAGGTGCCGCTTGCGCCAGCCTGCATCGACACCGTTTCGCCGCACCAGGTGCAGGCGTACAAACCGGTCGTGGGCACCTGGCGGTATTGCTGACGCAGCGGGCTGGGCAGCACTGATAGGCCGGGGCGAACAGCGTCTTTCGCTTGGAAATACAGGCTGACATCGCCGTTCACTTCCATGATGCCGATGCGCACCTGGCCCAGGTGCTCCACGCCTTTTTGCCGCAGCTCCATAAAGAACTCGTCGGTGGAAATGTTCTTGCTCGCCAGGGCCGGTACATCGCACACACCGTCTTCGATGATCACCGCCGGTTTGCCCTCCAGCCAGTCGCCAAAACGCGGCAGGCGTTCCATCGCGTAGGTGGTGAAGCGGTAGAGCAGCAGCAGGGTGGCGAACACCACCACGATCGGCAGCAGCGGTACGTCGTCGTAGAAGGTCACATCGCCGGCGGCTGAGCCCAGGGTGAGGATCACCACCAGCTCGAACAATGACAGCTGGCGCACGCCGCGGCGCCCGGAAATTTTCAGAAAGCTGAACACCACCAGGTAAGCGAACAGCGTGCGCACGGTCACTTCGAACAGAAAGGGCAGCGGCAGTTTGTCGATCAGCATCCGCTGCCAATCGAAGGCGGTCATGGCGATGGGCTCAACGGGTAAAGCATGGGAGACGTCCTGCCTGTCTGGGTTGTAGAAGGTAGACGGCGGGGCGCTGGGGAGGTTCGGAGTATTTGCGCGCTGCACAAATACCAGCCGCAGAAACGACAACGGGCAGCTCGAAGGCTGCCCGCTGGGGTGGTGCTGAACGTGCGCTTAGGCGGTCATCTGCCAAGGCTCAAGGTCGTAACCTTGCTGGTTCAACTCGGCCCGCGATTGTTTCAGCAGGCGCTCCAGCTCGGCTGGGTTGGTGAACGCGCTGGGGGAAACCTGGTTACGGCCCAGCAGGCGGGTATTGGTGCGGTCGACGACAGAAAAGTTGACTTCGCCGGTGCCATCTTGAGGCGCCCAGGCTACGCACTGGAAAGGTTGAAAAGCACGGTGAGCGATCAACAAGGCTTCGTTAACACGGAGCGGGGTGTTCATGGGGTTGTTTCTCCGATGGGTCCCAAACAGTAAGCGGCCGCTGGAGCGAGTCTTCGCTACTGGGGCCTTCATGGTGTTGATGGCCGCACCTGACCCTGGAGTCACAAAGAAGTCGCTGAAACGAAGAAAAAAGTCGCAAAACTGATAAAAGAGCCAGGTTTTTCAACAAAAAGCCCCGGCTGGCGGGGCTTTTAAGGATGACACGCAGCCCTTGTGGGAGGGGCTTCAGCCGCGAGCTTTTGATTTTAAGAGCTCGCGGCTAAAGCCCCTCCCACAGAGAACTGCGGCTATTGCGGGTTATTGCGCTCATGCCGATACGCGCTCACCGCTTCATACACGGCTTTGCGCAAGCGGTTGATACCACCCAGCGGGCGGTGTTCCGGCAGGGCGTGCCAGGGGTTGAACGACTGGTTGTCGCAGGCGATGGTCTGTTCGGTGCTGTCGAAATCCTGCGCCGGCACTTTGATGGTGGCCACGGTTTCGAACGGCGAAATGGCTTGGCTCCACTCGATACTGGTGTCTTCCAGCGGCATGTAGTGGTCGGGGTTCTGGCGCTGCACTTGCAACTCGAAACAGGCCGGCACGCGGTCCAGCGACAACTGCTGATACAGGGCGTCATGCAGGAAGTTGGGCATGTCGGTGTTCACCGCCGGCAGGGTGTACGCCGGGCAGCGCTCCGGTGCTGGCACCACGCGGTACTTGATGTTGTGTGGGCCGAATTTGAATGGCGCCACTGAGTCGTAAGTGGTTGCTACCGGGCTGTCGGGCGCCGGCGCCAGGGTTTTCAGGGCGATGGTCAGGTGGCGAACCTGCCAGGTGCGCGGATCGAGGCTGGGGAAGAACGCGCCGATTTGTTTGCCATCGGCCTGGGCCTTGAAGTTGCTCTGGTATTCGGCCACATCGCTGACGAAAAACGACGGGTGATTGAACATCACAAAGTCCTGCTCACCGGCCACGGCAGGCGAGCTCATCAGCTTGGCGCCCGGCACGTCGAACAGCTTGATCGCCATGCCCCGGGCATCACGCACGCGGTCGAACTGCGGGTAGGCATTGCCGTTGGACAAACGCATCAACGCCTGCCAGGTTTTGCCCGGCTCGCTGAAGACGCCCTGGCGCAACTCGCCATTGAGTTCCGGCAACACCGTGACCTCGGCCTTCACGCAGCCATGGGCCTTGGCGTGGGCGTCACGCAGCACGCGGGTCTGGTCTTTGTGTTGCTCCACCACGCGGATGGCGTCTTCGATAATGCCGCGGGTCATCGCCGCTTCGCCGGGCGGAATCTGCTCCTCCGCAGACACCGGGCCAGAGAACTTCCACGCGTAATACAGCTCGGCTATGCCCCAGCCACCCAGGCCGACCACCGCCAGAAACAACACCAATTTGCCAAGCAAGCGGCCCAGCCACAGCCAGAAGCGTTTAAGCATGAAGCGAATCCTTTTTGTTGTATCCGGGCTCCCGTAGGAGCGGCTTCAGCCGCGATGCTGTTTACGCTCAAGAGCATCGCGGCTGCAGCCGCTCCTCCACGGGAGGGAAGTGTTTTATCCCTGGCAGCTCGGCCCTGGGCTCCACGGCGCCGGGGTAATCGGCTGCAGTTGGTTTTCCAGGGAGGCGTTGCCCAGCACCTTGAGGTACTCAATCAGCGCCAGGCGTTCATTCGGTTGCAGGCCACGGCCGATCACCCCTTGCTGGCGGCAGCCGTCACGGAATTCATGGCCCTGATTGCTGTTGCCGGTGACGCTGGTTTTGAACAGGAAACCGCCGTCGAACTTCTCGCTGCGATAGCCCGCACGCTCCGGGTCGTATTCATGGTTGCCGACCCAGAATTCGCTGCGCCGCTCGTACACCGGCGACAGCAACTCGAACAGGGTGGGCACCGAACCGTTGTGCAGGAAGGGCGGGGTGGCCCAAATGCCGTCCAGCGGCCGCGCCTTGTAGCCGCGCTTTTCCTGCACGCCGATGGGCAGGCCGTAGCCATCCATCTTCCAGCGCTCTTCACCGTTGATACCGGCGTCCTGGTAGGCGCGGTTCTCTACATAAGCAGTGACATAGGCCAGGCCCTTGGCGCTGGAAATGCTGCGGAAATTCAGGTCTTCCAGCTTGCCGTCAAACAGCTTCACGCCGAGCTTGCTCAACTGCTCCTTGCTCCAGCCCAGCTTGCTGATGTTGAAGCGGTGATCGGCAATGTTGTCGGCCGTGGTCGGGTCGGTGCCAACGATGCTCACCGGCACAATGCGCATATGCCATTCCGGGTCGCGGGTCGGCGCCAGGCGTTTGTCCGGCGCTTTCGGGTCTGGCGCGTGGCAGTAAGCGCAGTTCTCCTGATACAGCGCCCGGCCACGGCTGGCCAACTCCAGGTTGACCTTACCCAGCACCGGCTCTGGCCAGGCCGGCGGCTTGAGCTGCTTGAGGGTTTCTTCCAGGGTATAGAGGTCGCGCACGCGCACGCTGGAGGCATAACGCTCGGCTTCCGGCACGCGGCCCTGGTTGTCTTCGAACAGCTTAACCGTGGCGCCAACGCCCAGGGCTTCACCGATGTTGCGCGCCATCGGCTGCATCGCCGAACCGTTCCACTGCACCCAATCGAACTTCCAGATATCCCACAGCTGCGGGTAGCTGACCGGTGCGTTGCCGACCCGGTAGTTGCTTGGGTCAATGGCATCGCCAAACACACTGTTGGCAATACGGCCGAACGCATCGGTACGGCCAAAGCCTTCTTCAGTGGGGTATAGGCCGCGGTGGGTGTCGTTCCAGGCCTGCGACAGAATGCGGTTGAGCGTCACTTTGAGGTCCGTGCGCAACTGGTCGCGGCCTTCCGGGTACTTGTCGCCCAACACGTTCTTGGCGAAGCGGGTGAACTTCAGCGGGTTGTAATAAGTGAACGCCAGGCTCATGCCCAACGCCTGACCAAAACTGCCGCCCTTCAAGGTCGGCACCGTGGACGCCAACGAATGCAGCGCCGCACCACCATCGATACGCACCGACTGCCCTTTGAAGCGCAGCTCACCGGTGTGGCAAGCGGCGCAGCTGATATCCAGCAACTGCGCGCCGGTTTCATCTTCCACATGGCGAGCAAAACCCACCGGCAGGTTGCCCGGGTTCAAGGTCGTCGGTTGTTGATTGGGCTCGGTGAGAAAACCGAAGCGGGCGAGGTAGTCCGGCGCGGCGAACCTGTCCTCGGAAAACGGCAACTCCAGCGCCGTGAACCACTCATAGCGCAGGCCCTTCACTTCGGTGCCCTGCGGCGTGTAGTAGTAAGTCTGCCGCGCCTCCGGAGTCCACTGCTCCAGATAGTGCAACTGACTGGGGGGCTCATAGGCCGGCAAGTTGGGATTGGCGATGTAATACAACACCACGGCGAGCAGCGCCAAAACGGCGAGCAGCACCAGAAGCAAAACCCGCTTCACAACTCTCATGGGAACAATCCTTGTGCATTTTTTGTTGGCTGAGCGTTTATGCCCTGCAATTACAGGAATGGCAAGACGCTAATCACCTAATGTTCTTATGGGCATCGGGAACTTTTCTTATAGGGCAATGGCGCTCCTTATAAGAAAAGCATCCAAGTGCCGTCAAAAAACTTGCTACCGTTCAGTCAGGGCTCGAAAACGCTTGTTTTTAATCGGAAAAAATATAAAGCCGCCAGGGAGCAGAACGCCATGCTCGACATGCTCGATAGCCACGACACCCCACCACCCCTCGCCACCCTGGACGACTACAAACGCAACGCCGAGCGCCAAGCCCTGAGCGACGCCCTGGCACGCTACGGCACCAACATGAGCGTGGCGGCGAGAATGCTCGGCATTTCGCGGCCGACGTTTTATCGGTTGTTGCATAAGCATCGGTTGCGGTGAGGGCACCCGGCACTACGCCGGAAATAGCGCCCAGGCTTCAGCCATGTGGACCTGCGACTATGCCGGCAGACGCGCCAATCTGACCGCCCGCCAATGCGCCGCTAATGCCGCGAACGGCCCCGCCGACCGTGCCGATGGCAGTGCCAACTTTCATGCCCGTTCGAAGTGAAGCGATCCGCCTGGAAAGGCAACAAGGACACTGCAATGACATGGTTTGAGCACCATGGTGGGTAGATTCAGTGCAGTGATATATGGCTGAGATTTTTTGGAGCAGATATGCAGTTGTGAGGCAGGAAGCGGCCAGAAAAATGAACCGCCCCAGGTTTTCTAGACACTTTCCAGGCTCTGTAAATAATGCTTTTCAAACTTTACCGGCGACAGCTGATTGTTGAAATCATGCCAGCTAAAAGGGGACGGACTGAGTCCCCCTCCCATGCGCGGTCGGCAAGTCTACTTACAACTTACCTTTGCTGGCCTTAATCAACGCCTGCGCCATTTCACTGAGGATCTGCACCACCGCCGTTTCGTGGGCTTTGTCGACGAAGGCGTCGCAGCCGGTCAGGCGTTGGACGTAGAGCATCAGGTCGGCGGCGCGTTCGAGGGCGTCTTCTATGGGCACTCCGGCGTTGACGGAGAACAGCGGAACGCTGTCGAGGGTGTCGAAGGGTTGCTGGGTGGTTACTGCTGTATTCCCTTTCATGGTCGTGACTCCAGTCGGTGAGGGACCACCACCCACTGGAGGGTGGTAGTTGCACGTGGGTTGATCGACCGGAGAAAACAGCATTAGCGGTTAAAAAGCCGGCACACCAGAAGGTGTCCCACGCGCAACTGCCATAACTGCAGGCATCCAAAGCGCCTGCTTTTATAGCAGACGCTCGCGTCCGCAAATGCCGTTTCGTTTCCGGCGATCAAACCGGATCACTGAAACTTCAGCGACGGCGAACTTTAGGTGGGGGCTTTGAGCGTTGGCTGTCGGCTGGGGCGGGTGCGGGCGAGGGGTGGTGCTTACGCGGCTGGGGGAATTCGGGAAGACATGATCGGAATGCCACCCAGCCGCTCCTACTGGGTATGGGAGCGGCGGGAGGTTCAGCCGTTGCATGCTTTCAGAAACGCTATATGGCAACTGACGCCGCGAATCAGCTATGTGCACACAGCTGCGCTGCACTCAGCAGTGCGCCTTTGTCTTGCCAGGCGTCGCGTTGATGGGCGCTGAAATGGTTCACGCCATCTTGTTCAGTCACTTCGACGATACCGCTGGCCAGTTGTGGATCGGCGCTGCTGGTGAGCAGTTGGCTCTGGTCTTTGTTGGTGGAGGTGAATACACGTTTGCTGTAGCTGACGCTGCCG
Organism: Pseudomonas sp. GV071; assembly: GCF_003050835.1. Taxonomy (GTDB): domain Bacteria; phylum Pseudomonadota; class Gammaproteobacteria; order Pseudomonadales; family Pseudomonadaceae; genus Aquipseudomonas. The sequence continues at coordinate 355,151 of NZ_QAOJ01000001.1, forward strand.
CTCACGCATTCCAAATAACTCGCGCGGTCTTTGTTGGTGATGCCGCTGTAGCTGTCGTGGCTCAGGCGCACGTCATCGGCGTAGGCGGTTCCAGCGAGGCCGGTCAGGGCGAGGAGGGCAAATGCCAGGGCGCCTAACAGAGTGCGGACGTGTTTCAGGTGGGTTGAGGTGGTCATGGGTCAGTACCTTTTGCTGGTCTCTGGGGGCGGCGGTTATCCGCGTGGCCGTGCCCGAAGTTTCAACGTGGATCGCCAGTCGTACCATTCGATTCGGCTGATAGTGGACTTTTGAGGCAGTGATGGCGGGTGGTGCGTGACGCACAGGCCGATGCGTACGAAGTGATGAGGGCGGGATGAGCCGCGATGGGTGTCGCCGTTGGCTCGACCCATCCCGCGTGGGCTTGGGTTGGCGCTTAGAACCACGCCCTCACGCCCAGCACCAGCCGCGCCTCACCATCATCTTCTTCCGCCTCGGTATTGCCGTGGGCTTTGTTCCAGGTCAGGCCTACATACGGGGCAATTTCCGGGCGCAGTTGATAGCGCAGACGCAAGCCAAGTTCGGTGTTGCCAAGGCCTGAGCCCACTTCACGCTGCGGGTCGTTTTTGCCGTAGAAGTTGGCCTCGGCCAAGGGCTGGAGGACCAGGCGGTTGGTGAGCAGCAGGTCGTATTCGGCTTTCAGGCGCAGGGCGCTTTGGCCTGCTTCGCCGAGGTAGGCGGTGGCTTCGGTTTCCAGGCCGTAGAGCGGGGTGCCTTGAATGCCAAGGGCGGCCCAGGTTTGCGGGTTGCCGGGTTTGAAGTCCTGGCGAGCGCCTAGCACTACGTCCCACCAGGGGCTGATGGCGTGGCCCCAGAGGGCTTGCAGCTCGGCTTTGTCGGTGTGGCCGTCGGTGCGTTCGCCTTCGCTGCGTAGCCACAGGCGGTCGATATTGCCCCCCAGCCAGGCGTCGATGTCCCAGGCCAGGGTGTTGCCGGCGTCGAGGTTTTGCCATTCCAGGCGATCGATCAGCAGGTAGCTGTTGAGCGCTTGGTCGTGGCTGGCGTGGCCATTGTGTAAGGGTGGAAAGGCGGCTTGGCGGTCGGCGTCGGTAATGGGCGGGATGGGTGTGCGGCTTTCTGTTGCGGCGGGCAGCGGTGTGCTGCCTGCGCTCATGTCGTGGTTCATGCCCTCAGGGGCCATAGCGCCGTGGTCCATGGCGCCCATGTCCATGCCCGGCATGCTCATGCCACTGTGCTGGGAGTGGTCCATGGTTTCGGCGGCCTGGGCGGTGCTCAGCAGGGTTGCGGCGAGGGCGGCGCAGGTCAGTCGCTTCATGTCGGTTGTCCTTCTTCCACGCGCACTTCGCGCATCATGCCGGCGTCCATGTGCAGCAGCAGGTGGCAGTGGTAGGCCCAGCGGCCGAGGGCGTCGGCGGTGACGCGGTAGCTGCGTTTGCTGCCGGGGGGCATGTCGATGGTGTGTTTGCGCACCTGGAAGTTGCCGTGCTCGTCTTCGAGGTCGCTCCACAGGCCGTGCAGGTGAATGGGGTGGGTCATCATGGTGTCGTTGACCAGGACAATGCGCACCCGCTCGCCGTAGGCCAGGCGAATCGGCTCGGCGGCCGAGAAGGGCACGCCGTCGAACGACCAGGCGAATTTTTCCATGTGGCCGGTCAGGTGCAGTTCCAGGGTGCGGCTGGGGGCGCGGCCGTCGGGGTCGGCGAAGGTGCTGCGCAGGTCGCTGTAGGTGAGTACGCGGCGACCATTGTTGCGCAGGCCCAGGCCGGGGTCGTCGAGTTTGGGGCTGGGGGCCATGGCTTGCATGTCCACCAGCGGGTTGGCGGTTTCGCTGGCGGGGTGTTGTTGCATGTCTGCCATCTGGCTGTGGTCCATGCCGGCCATATCGCCATGGTCCATGCCCATGTCGGCCATGTTCAGTTGTGGCCGTGGGTCGAGGGCTGGCACGGCGGCGCGCAGGCCCTGGCGTACGGCGAGGGTGGCGCAGGCGTAGCCGCTGCGGTCCATGGCCTGGGCGAAGAGGGTGTAGGCCTCGGCGCCTTGGGGCTGGACGAGCACGTCGTAGGTTTCCGCTGGCGCCAGGCGCAGTTCGTCGACGCTGACCGGGTTCACCGGTTGGCCATCGGCGGCGACCACGGTCATTTTCAGGCCGGGAATGCGCAGGTCGAAGTAGCTCATGCTGCTGGCGTTGATCAGGCGCAGGCGCAGGCGTTCGCCGGGTTGGAACAGGCCGGTCCAGTTGGCGTCCGGGGCATGGCCGTTGATCAGGTAGGTGTAGGTCTGGCCGCTGACGTCGGCGATGTCGGTGGGCGTCATGCGCATCTGCGCCCAGTTCAGGCGTTCGTTGAAGGTGGCGCGCCAGCCGTGTTGACCGACGTCGTCGATAAAGTCGCCAAGGGTGCGTTTGTGGCTGTTGTAGTAGTCGGCCTGTTTTTTCAGGGTGCGCAACAGGTGGCTGGGGTTTTCGTCGGTCCAGTCGCTGAGCATCACCACGTAGTCGCGCTCATAGGCGAAGGGCTCGGGCTCGCGCGGTTCGATCACCAGCGGGCCGTAGACACCGGCCTGTTCCTGCATGCCGGAGTGGCTGTGGTACCAGTAGGTGCCGTGCTGTTTGACGGTGAACTGGTAGGTGTACAGGCCGTCCGGGGCTATGCCGTTGAAGCTCAGGCCAGGCACGCCGTCCATGTTGGCCGGCAGCAGAATGCCGTGCCAGTGGATGGAGGCCTCTTCGCGCAGGCGGTTTTTTACCCGAAGGGTCACGGTGTCGCCTTCGCGCCAGCGCAGCAGCGGGCCGGGCAGGCTGCCGTTGACGGTCATTGCGGTGCGCGGCGCGCCGGTGAAGTTCACTGGGGTTTCGCCAATGAACAGATCGAAGTTGCTGCCGCTCAGTACCTGTTGCTGGCCGGGGCTGGTTACTGCCCAGACCGGCGTGCGCCACAGGCCCAGGCCGCCGAGGACGGTGCCGGCGGCCAGGCTTTTGACGAAGGTGCGGCGGGTGCTTTTAGGGGTGAAGGGCATGCATGGATATCCCGATCCAGGGTTAGACGGCGATCTGGCTGGCAAAGCCCAACTGGCTGACGGCTTGGTTGAGGCGCTCGGCGCTGACGCTGCTGACCACGCGAACCTGGCCAGCGCTGCCATCTACTTGCACCTGGGCAGTGGCGTCGAGGGCATGGATGGCGGTGGTGATTTTGCTCACGCAGCTGCTGCAGCCGATGCCGGAAACGTTGAGGGTGATCATGGTTTTTCTCCCTGCTTTAACGAGTGATGGAGGGAGCTTCAGGGTTGTCACCGTGGCAAGGTCAAGTGTGGCGCAACGCCACAGGTTTGCCGGCCAAGGTTGCCCTGGTGAAATTTTTCAGATAATTTTCATGAAATTAATCTTAATAAATTTCACATGCGTGAATTTGGACGGCTCATGTTTCAGCACTCCTCCCAGCACGTTGCCAGTTACTACGCCCACAGCTGTGCCGATTTACTGACCCCACGCCCGTCTCTGCAAGGCGAGCACAGCACCGATATAGTCGTTGTTGGCGCGGGTTTCAGTGGTCTGCACACCGCGTTACGCCTGGCCTTGGCCGGCAAACGGGTAACAGTGGTGGAAGCCAGCTGCGTGGCCTGGGCCGCCAGTGGCCGTAATGGCGGGCAGGCGATTCTCGGTTGGTCGTGCGATATGCCGCCGCTGGAAGCCGCGCTGGGCCTGGAGCGCGCCCGGCGTCTGTGGGACAGCATGCGCTGGGCCGCCCAGGAGCTGCGTGATCTGCCCGGCCGCCACAATTTTGATTGCGACTACCGCGCTGGCCACCTGTGGACCTCGGTGATGCCGCGGCGCAACGCCATCCTCCATGAGTGGCAGCACGAGGCCAGTCACAAATGGGGCCACGACGCCCTGCAATTTATCCCCCGCGAAGCGCTGCCGTATTGGGTGGCCAGCGACCGTTACCAGGCCGGTCTGTACGACCCGGAAGGCGGCCACCTCAATCCGCTGAAACTGGCCCTGGGCCTGGCCGCAGCCATCGAGGCGGCGGGTGGGCGCATTTATGAGCACAGCAAGGCGCTCAGCTACCGCCAGGAAGGCCAGGGTTACGTGCTGAAAACCGAGCAGGGCAGTGTGCGTGCCGATGTGTTGGTGCTGGCCTGCAATGCCTATATCGATGAGCTGGACCCGGCGCTGGCCAAGCGCGTATTGCCGGTGGGCACCTACCAGGTGGCCACCGCACCGCTGGGTGCCGCGCAAGCCAAGGCGTTGCTGCCGACCAATGCCTGCGTCACCGACAACCAGTTTGTGCTCGATTATTTCCGCGTAACGCCCGACCACCGCCTGCTGTTCGGTGGCGGCTGCACCTACCTCGGGGGCATGCCAAACGACATCGCCAGCGCCACCCGGCCTTTCCTGGAACGGGTATTTCCGCAGTTGGCCGGGGTGCCGATCGAGTTCGCTTGGGGCGGCCATATCGACATCACCCTTAAACGCACCCCGGACATCGGCGGCGCCGACAACCGCTACTGGCTGCAAGGCTATTCGGGCCACGGCGTATTGCCGACTCTGGCCGGCGCCCGCGCGGTGAGCGACGCCATTCTCGGCAACGCCGATCTACTGAATTTGTACCAGGGCCTGAACAACCCGGGCTTCCCTGGCGGCCGCTACCTGGCGGCGCCGTTGGAAGCGGTGGGCAAGGCCTGGTACCGCCTGCGCGACAGCATCTGATGGAGCACACCCCGGTGACCAAAGAAGAAGAAATTGCCGCGCTGGCGATCCTGATTCACGACCTGCGCAAGCACAAGAAATACACCTTGAAAGAGCTGGCGGACAAAATCGGCCGCTCGGTGGGGTTTCTCTCGCAGGTGGAGCGCGGCCTGTCGCGCCCAACCGTGGCCGACCTCACGGCCATCAGCCAGGCGCTGGACGTCACCACCACCTATTTCTACAACCTGTCCAAGCCCAAGCAACTGCCCTGGGTGACCCGCCCGGACGAGCGCCGCACCCTGTATTTCGCCAATGGCATTACCGACATTCTGGTGTCGCCGAAGATGTCGGCGAGCTTCTCCATGCTGGAAAGCTTGCTCGAACCCGGCTCCAGTTCCGGCGAGCGGACCCTCAGCGATATTTCCGAACAGGGCGGTTACGTGCTCGAAGGCGAACTGACCCTGTGGCTGGGCGACAGCGAAGAGCCGGTGACCCTGCGCACCGGCGACGCCTTCCAACTCGACCAACATGCCCATTGCCGCTACGGCAACCTGTCCGAACAACCGACCCGCGTGCTGTGGGTGTACACATGATCAACTCTGAAGGAATTTTCCCCATGACTGCCGGCCCCCTGAGCGCAGAACACGCTGACCTGCTCGCGGAGGTGCGCGCCTTTCGCCAGCGCTACCCCGAGGTGCGTTACGTCGACCTGATATCCCTGGATATTCCCGGGCATTTCTACGGCAAACGTTACCCGGTGGAGATGCTCGAAAAGGTCGCTGCCGGCAGTGCCCTGAAGCTGCCGCAGAACTGCGTGCTGCTGGGTGTGCAGGGCGGCCTGTTCAAGATCGGTGACTACTGTTTCCACGACGGCGACCCGGATGCGGTGCGCCGTCTGGTGCCAGGTACGCTCAAGCCGGTGACCTGGGAAGCAACGCCGGTGGGGCAGATGCTGATCACCTCTGACGGCACCGCTGCGCCCATCGAATTCGAACCGCGCGAAGTGCTCGCCCAGGTGCTGCAGCGCCTGCGCAGCAAGGGCATTCACCCGGTGGTGGCGTTCGAGCTGGAGTTTTATCTGTTCGACAAGAAGCTCCGTGATGGCTTGCCACAGTTCCCCCGTGACGAGCTGAGCGACGACGGTGATGACATGCCGAACATGCACATCGAGCGTTTGTCGCGTTTCGCCCCGGTGCTCGACGACATGGTCGAGACGGCTCGTGAGCAGGGCATCGACACCACGGTGATCACCGCCGAGCTCGGCCCGGGCCAGTTCGAGATCAACTTTGGTCACCTTGAAGACGGCCTCAAGGCTGCCGACTGGGCTGCTCTGTTCTGCCGCAGCACCCGTGGCGTAGCGCTCAAGCACGGTTACCGCGCGAGCTTTATGGCCAAGCCGTACCTGGAGCATCCGGGCAGCGGCATGCACGTGCATGTCAGTCTGTACGACGCCGAGGGCAACAACCTGCTGGCAGCCAATGAACAGCAGGCGCTGCGCCATGCGGTAGCCGGCTGCCTGGAGTTGCTGCCGCATTGCATGCCGATCTTTGCCCCGAATCAAAACGCCTACCGCCGCCTGGGCGGTACGGTGAACGCCGCCACCCGTGCCAGCTGGGGCTATGAGGACCGCGACGCGTGCGTGCGGATTCCCGAGTCGGACGCGAAAAACCTGCGTATCGAGCACCGTATTTCCGGAGCCGATGCCAACCCGTATCTGGTGCTGGCGGCCATTCTGGTCGGCCTGGAACAAGGCCTGGCCAATGGTCGTGAGCCTATAGCACCGCTGAACGAAGACCGTAGCAGCGGCCTGGATTTCCCCTTGGACATCCTCCAAGCCGTGCGTGCCATGCAGCAGCAACCCGAACTGCGCCAGGGCCTGGGTGCCGAGTTCGTCGATGTGTACTGCGAAAACAAGCGCCAGGACCACCTGGCCTTCCTGCAGGAAATCAGCGCCCGCGAGTACCGCTGGTTTCTTTAATTTTTCCCTGCCGGGCGGGTTGCCGCCGGGCCGTAAGGAGTGCGTATGAGCAAGTCAGCCGATTCATCCACCAAGAATCCCCAAACCCGTGAGTGGCAAGCCCTCAGCGCCGACCACCACTTCGCCCCCTTCAGCGACTACAAGCAGCTGAAAGAAGTCGGCCCGCGCATCGTCACCAAGGCCGATGGCGTGTATGTGTGGGACAGCGAAGGCAACAAGATTCTCGACGCCATGGCCGGTCTCTGGTGCGTGGCCATCGGCTACGGCCGCGACGAGCTGGCCGATGCCGCTGCCAAGCAGATGAAAGAGCTGCCGTTCTACAACACCTTCTTCATGACCGCGCACCCACCGGTGCTCGAACTGGCCAAGACCATCGCCGAGCTGGCGCCACCGCACATGAACCACGTGTTCTTCACCGGTTCAGGTTCCGAAGGCAACGACACCATGCTGCGCATGGTTCGCCACTACTGGCAGGTGAAAGGTAAGCCGGAGAAAAAAGTGATCATCGGCCGCATCAACGGCTACCACGGCTCCACCGTGGCCGGCGCCGCGCTGGGTGGCATGCAGGGCATGCACGAGCAGGGCGGCATGCTGCCGGACATCGTGCATATTCCGCAGCCGTACTGGTTCGGTGAGGGCGGCGACATGAGCCCGGCCGAGTTCGGCGTCTGGGCGGCTGATCAGTTGGAAAAGAAAATTCTCGAAGTCGGCGAAGACAAGGTCGCGGCCTTTATCGCCGAGCCGATTCAAGGTGCCGGCGGCGTGATCATTCCGCCAGAGACCTACTGGCCGCGCGTGCGCGAGATTCTTGCCAAGTACGACATTCTGTTTGCGGCCGACGAAGTGATCTGTGGTTTCGGCCGCACCGGCGAGTGGTTCGGTAGCGACTATTACGGCAATACCCCGGACCTGATGACCATCGCCAAAGGCCTGACCTCGGGTTACATCCCCATGGGTGGTTTGATTGTCAGCGACAAAGTTGCGGAGGTGATCAACGAAGGCGGTGATTTCAACCACGGCTTCACCTACTCCGGGCACCCGGTGGCGGCGGCGGTGGCGCTGGAAAACCTGCGGATCATTCGCGAAGAAAAGATTCTGGAAAACGTGCGTGAAACCACGGCGCCTTACCTGCAACAACGCCTGCGTGAACTGGCCGACCATCCGCTGGTAGGCGAGGTGCGTGGCTTGGGCATGCTCGGCGCCATCGAACTGGTAAAAGACAAAGCCACCCGTGCCCGCTATGAAGGCAAGGGCGTGGGCATGATCTGCCGCGGGCACTGCTTCAACAATGGCCTGATCATGCGCGCTGTCGGCGACACCATGATCATTGCGCCGCCGTTGGTGATTAGCAAAGCCGAGATCGATGAGTTGGTGGAGAAGGCGCGCAAGTGCCTGGATCTGACGTTGGCGGATCTGTAACTCGTGCCTGCAGTTACCCCCTCTCCCTAACCCTCTCCCCCAAGGGGGCGAGGGGACTGGAATGAGGTTGGGTTGGCAATCGCCGATTAGGCTCCCCTCTCCCGTTTACGGGAGAGGGGCTGGGGGAGAGGGCCGCTGCATCCCCAATCCCATCCAACAAAAAGCCCGCCATTTCGGCGGGCTTTTTGTTATTCGGAAATCCACCCCGGCGTGGCCGGGTCAGCCGGCTTCTGCCCGGTGGTTTCCACCCAGCCACCGCCCAGGGCCTTGTACAAATTGACCTCGCTGGTGAGCTGCGCCAGGCGGTCGGTGATCAGCGACTGTTGCGCGCTGAACAACGAACGCTGGGCGTCGAGGAAGGTCAGGTTGCTGTCGATACCGGTGCGGTAGCGACGTTCGGCCAGGCGGTAGTAGTCCTGGTTAGCGGTGACGAAGTCACGCTGGGCCTGCAACTGCTGGTTGTAGGTTTGCCGTGCGGCCAGGCCGTCGGAGACTTCCTGGAAGGCGGTTTGAATCGACTTCTCGTACTGCGCCACACGAATGTCTTTCTGGATTTTCGAGTAGTCCAGGCTGGCCTTCAGCTCACCGGCATTGAAGATCGGAATGCTGATGGTCGGCGAGAAGTACCAACTGCCCGAACCACCTTTGAACAGGTTCGACAGGTCGGCGCTGCTGCTGCCGGCATTGGCGGTCAGGCTGATGCTCGGGAAGAACGCCGCGCGGGCCGCACCGATGTTGGCGTTAGCCGCTTTCAGCAGGAACTCGGCCTGGAGAATATCCGGGCGGCGTTGCAGCAGGTCGGACGGCAAGCCGGCTGGCATTTCTTCCAGCAGGTCATCGGCCAGCGGTTTGTTAGCGACCAGGTCATCCGGCACCGAGGTGCCGAGCAGCAGGGCCAGGTTGTTGCGGTCTTGCGCCACTAGGCGTTGGTACTGGGCCAAGGCCACGCGCGCGCTTTCTACCGATGTACGCGACTGGCTGAGGTCCAGGGCCGAAGCCACGCCCACTTCATTGCTACGTTGGGTCAGCTTGTAGCTGTCTTCGTAGGTTTTCAGGGTTTCCTGGGTCAGGCGCAACAGCTCTTGGTCGGCAGTCAGCGTCAGGTAGGCATTGGCGACGTTGGCCACCAGGCTGAGCTGGGTGCTGCGCCGTGCTTGCTCGCTGGAGAAGTAGGTTTGCAACGCTTCTTCACTGAGGCTGCGCACGCGGCCGAACAGGTCCAGCTCATAGGCGCTGACGCCCAGGGTGGCCGAGTACTGGCCGCTGGTGGTGGCCTCGCCGGTTTGCGACAGGTCGCCCGGGGTGCGCTGACGCACGCCGGTACCGTTGGCGGTGACTTTGGGCAACAGTTCAGAGCGCTGGATGCGGTACTGCGCGGCGTAGGCGTCGAGGTTCAACGCCGCCACGCGCAGGTCGCGGTTGTTCACCAGGGCGGTCTGAATCAGTTGCTGCAGCGCCGGGTCGTGGAAGAACTGGCGCCAGCCTTGCTCGGCTTCGGCCACTTGCGCCGACTCGTTCGGGCCGTAGGCCGGCCCTTGCGGGTAGGCCTGGGCAACCGGCGAGGCCGGCTGCAGGTACTCGGGGATCAGCGAGCAGCCACTGAGCATCAGGCTGGCAATCGCGAGGGACAACAGTGACTTGCGCATCAGTGGCGAGCCTCATTGCTTGGGGTTTCGGTCTCTTTGCCTTTGAACAGCGAAGAGATGGTGACGAAGAACAGTGGCACCCAGAAGATGGCCAATACGGTGGCGGTGATCATGCCGCCGATCACGCCGGTACCGATGGCGTGCTGGCTGCCCGAGCCTGCGCCGGTGGAGATCGCCAGCGGTACCACGCCGAGAATGAACGCCATGGAGGTCATGATGATCGGCCGTAGACGCATGCGGCAGGCTTCCAGCGCCGCTTCGGTGAGCGACTTGCCTTGCTCGTGCAGTTCTTTGGCGAACTCGACGATCAGAATGGCGTTTTTCGCCGCCAGGCCGACCGTGGTCAACAGCCCCACCTGGAAGAACACGTCGTTAGACAGACCGCGCAGGCTGGTGGCCATCAGTGCACCGATGATACCCAGGGGCACCACCAGAATCACCGCCACCGGAATCGACCAGCTTTCATACAGCGCGGCCAGGCAGAGGAATACCAGCAGCAGCGAGATGGCATACAGCGCCGGCGCTTGCGAGCCGGACAGGCGCTCTTCGTACGACAGGCCGGTCCAGGAGATGCCGACACCGGCCGGCAGTTTCTGCGCCAGCGCTTCGACTTCGGCCATGGCCTCACCGGTGGAGTAACCCGGTGCCGGCGAGCCCATGATTTCCATGGCTTCTACACCGTTGTAACGGGCCAGTTTCGGCGAGCCGTAGATCCACGAGCCGGAGGCGAAGGCGGAGAAGGGCACCATCTTGCCTTCGCCGTTACGCACGTACCATTTCTGCAGATCTTCGGGGGTCATGCGCGCTTTGGCGTCGCCCTGGATATACACCTTCTTCACCCGACCGCGGTCGATGAAGTCGTTGACGTAGCTACCGCCCAGGGCAATCGACAAGGTGTTGTTGATGTCCGATAGGGTGATGCCCAAGGCACTGGCGCGTTCGTCGTCGATGGTCAGCTGGAATTGCGGCTCATCGTTGAGGCCGTTGGGGCGCACTTGCATCAGCTTTTTGCTTTGCGCGGCCATGCCAAGGAACTGGTTGCGGGCTTCCATCAGCTTGTCGTGCCCAATGCCGGCACGGTCTTGCAGGAACACGTCGAAGCCGGTGGCGTTACCCAATTCCAATACCGCTGGCGGGGCAAAGGCGAACACCATGGCATCGCGGAAACTGAAGAAGTGCTGCTGGGCGCGCTGGGCCAGGGCAAACACGGTATTTTCCTTCGAACGCTCGCCCCACGGCTTGAGCATGATAAAGGCCATACCCGAGCTCTGGCCGCGACCAGCGAAGTTGAAGCCGGTGACGGTGAACACCGAGTTGACGGTATCTGCTTCGTCTTTGAGCAGGTAGGCGCGCATTTCATCGACCACCACTTGGGTGCGGCCGGCACTGGAGCCCGCTGGGGTTTGCACCTGGGCAAACAGCACGCCCTGGTCTTCTTCCGGCAGGAATGCGGTGGGAATGCGGGTGAACAGCCAGATCATGCCGATCAGCAGCACGACATAGGCCAGCAGGTACGGTGCCTTGTTGCGCAGCATGCTGCTCACGCCACGTTCGTAGCCGCGCACGCTGCGGTCGAAGTTGCGGTTGAACCAGCCGAAGAAGCCACGTTTCGGAACGCCGTGCTCGCCTTCCTTGATCGGCTTGAGCAAGGTGGCGCACAGCGCCGGGGTGAAGACCAGCGCGACCAGCACCGACAGGCCCATGGCCGAGACGATGGTGATCGAGAACTGCCGGTAGATCACCCCGGTGGAGCCGCCGAAGAAGGCCATTGGCAGCAATACCGCCGACAGCACCATGGCGATACCGACCAAGGCGCCCTGGATCTGGCCCATGGATTTTTTCGTCGCCTCTTTAGGCGACAAATGCTCCTCGGCCATCACCCGTTCGACGTTCTCCACCACCACGATGGCATCGTCCACCAACAGGCCGATGGCCAGCACCATGCCGAACATGGTCAGGGTGTTGATGGTGAAACCGGAGGCGGCAAGGATGCCGAAGGTACCGAGCAACACCACCGGTACGGTCATGGTGGTGATGATGGTGGCGCGGATGTTCTGCAGGAACAGGAACATCACCAGGAACACCAGTGCCACGGCTTCGAGCAGGGTGTGTACCACGCCTTCGATGGAGGCGGTGACCACCGGGGTGGTGTCGTACGGGTACACGGCTTTCATGCCGGCCGGGAAGAACGGTTCCAGGTCGGCGATGGTGGCGCGGATGGCTTTGGCGGTGTCCAGGGCGTTGGCCCCGGTGGCCAGTTTGATTGCCAGACCGGACGCCGGTTTGCCGTTGAACTGGGCGCTGATACTGTAGTTTTCGCCGCCCAGTTCGACCTTGGCGACATCTTTGAGACGTACTTGCGAACCGTCAGAGTTGACCTTGAGCAGAATGTTCTTGAACTGGTCAGCGTTCTGGAAACGAGTCTTGCCGATGATGGTGGCGTTCAACTGCTGGCCGGCCACCGCTGGCAAACCACCGAGCTGGCCGGAGGAGATCTGCACGTTCTGTGCGGCCACTGCGGTTTTCACGTCCACCGGGGTCAGCTGGTATTTGTTCAGCAACGCCGGGTCGAGCCAGATACGCATGGCGTACTGGGCACCGAACACCTGGAAGTCACCGACACCGGCGGTACGCGAGATCGGGTCCTGCATGTTGGAGACGATGTAGTTGGACAAGTCGTCCTTGGTCATGCTGCCGTCTTCGGACACCAGACCCACCACCATCAGGAAGTTCTTCACCGCCTTGGTCACCCGAATACCCTGTTGCTGCACTTCTTGCGGCAGCAGCGGGGTGGCCAGGTTGAGCTTGTTCTGCACTTGAACCTGGGCGGTATCAGGGCTGGTGCCCTGGTTGAAGGTGGCGGTGATGGTCATGCTGCCGTCGGAGTTACTTTCCGAGCTGACATAACGCAGGTTGTCGATACCGTTGAGCTGTTGCTCGATGATCTGCACCACGGTGTCCTGCACGGTCTGTGCGGACGCACCCGGGTAGGTCACCTGGATGGCGATGGCCGGTGGCGCAATCGCCGGGTACTGGTTGATCGGCAACTTGAGGATGGACAGGGTGCCGACCAGCATGATCACCAGGGCAATTACCCAGGCGAAAATGGGACGGTCGATAAAAAATTTCGACATGAGTTACTTCCCTTCGCCTTGGGCTTTTTCAGCTGCCGGGGCGGCTGCCGGTTGCGCGCCGCCGTTGGCAGGCGCGACGTTGGTGGCTTCGGATACCTTCACTTCGACACCGGGTTTGACGTACTGCAGGCCTTCGGTGATGACGCGGTCGCCGGCTTTCAGGCCGTCGTTGATCAGCCAGTCGTTACCCAGGGTGCGTTCGGCTTTCAGCTGACGCAGTTCGACCTTGTTCTCGGCGTTGACCACCAGCGCAGTGGGCAGGCCTTTGAGGTCGCGGGTCACGCCTTGTTGCGGGGCGAGAATGGCGTTGTCGTTTACCCCGGCTTGCAGTTGCGCGTGGACAAACATGCCTGGCAGCAACTGGTGATCAGGGTTGGGGAATACCGCACGAATGGTCACCGAGCCGGTGCCTTCGTCGACCGACACTTCGGAGAATTCCAGCTTGCCTTCCTTCTCGTAGAGACTGCCGTCTTCGAGTACCAGCTTGACCTTGGCGGCGTTGTCGCCGGCTTTCTGCAGGTTGCCGCTTTCCAGTTCACGACGCAGCTTGAGCAACTGGGCCGAAGACTGGGTGACGTCGACGTAGATCGGGTCGAGCTGCTGAATGGTCGCCAGGGCAGTGGTCTGGCCATTGCTCACCAGGGCGCCTTCGGTAACAGCGGAGCGACCGATGCGGCCGGCAATCGGCGCCAACACTTTGGTGTAGCGCAGGTTGATCTGCGCGCTTTGCAGGGTGGCTTCAGCTTGCAGGCGCTGGGACACGGCGTTGTCGTATTCCTGACGGCTCACCGCTTGCTCGCCGACCAACTGCTTGTAACGGTCGGCCAGCGACTTGGCCGACTGCAGGGTGGCTTCGGCGCTTTTCAAGGTGGCTTCGTAAACGGCGGCGTCGATCTGGTACAGCTGCTCGCCGGCTTTGACTTCACGGCCTTCAGTGAACAGACGCTTGAGAATGATGCCGTTCACTTGCGGGCGAACTTCGGCAACGCGGTAGGCGTTGGTGCGGCCGGGCAGTTGACTGACCAGGGAATAGGCCTGCGGCTTCAAGGTCACCACACCCACTTGCGGGGTTTGTTGTGGCGGCGCTTCTGCTGCTTTTTCGCATCCGGTGAGCAACAGCGTTGCCAGGGCGACGGCGGAAACCAGAGCGGTGTGGGCTGGCTTGAATTGCATGAAAGGCCTCATGTCGATCGGCGCGTGAAACGGCGTCGGTACGATTGGTTAGTTGTAAGCGTTTTTAGTTAGGCGGCTGATCAAGGGGTGATCAAAAAGTACAAATTTTCTTGTGGATAGGTAGGATGCTAAGAAATATACTTACATTCACGGTTGTTTGTAAACGCCTAAAACTCACTGTTACATAAGCTTTTTTAAAGCTTTGCAGCTAACTGACACGACGCTGACAAAAGCCTTACGTGTCGCTAACCAAAGGCCGTTTTTGCATGGTCAGACGTACCAAAGAAGAAGCGCAGGAAACCCGCAGCCAGATTCTCGATGCCGCCGAAAAGGCGTTCTACGAGCATGGCGTCGGGCGCACCACGCTGGCCAGAATTGCCGATGTGGCCGGGGTGACCCGCGGCGCCATCTATTGGCATTTCAGCAATAAGAGCGACCTGTTCCAGGCCATGCTCGAACGCGCGCACCTGCCGTTCGAAGAACTGGCCAAGGCCAGCGAGAGCACCACCGAGCCTGACCCGTTGGGGCGTATGCGTGAGTTGTTGGTGCAACTGTTCAAACAAACCGCTACGGACGCCAAGGTGCGGCGCATCAACGAGATTCTGTTCCACAAATGTGAGTACACCGACGAGCTCAACGACCTGCGTCAGCAGATGCAAGACAACAGCATCGACTGCGACCAGCGTATCGAGTTGACCTTACGCAACGCCATCAACAAAGGCCAACTGCCTATCGACCTGGATACCCGGCGTGCGGCGATCTGTCTGCATTCCTATATCGACGGTGCGCTAGCCAAATGGCTCCTGGCACCCAAGAGCTTTGCCCTGGGCAAAGAGGCTGAGCGGATGGTGGATGTGGCGTTGGATATGTTGCGCTTGAGCCCAGGGTTGCGGGTGTAGGGCGGGACAATCCTGCGCAATGATTGGGGCTTGCGGGAGGCTAGAGGGGGGTAGGGCGTGAGTAGCGCGGGTCGATAAGCAGCGTGTTTGTTTCGGGCCGTCTACACTCGCCATTTCGAGAGAGGGATCTCTATGAAAATGCTCCCGTTTGTTTTGGTTCAGACGTTGCTGTGCGCTGAGGCCGGCGCGGCCACCGTCACTATCGCGGATGGCAGCAATCTGGGCGATTCCGCCGTCGTTCCGGCACTCCAAGCGGGTGATGTGTGGGTATTGCAGGGCAATGCCTCACTCTTCGACCCAGGTGCCTCTCCAATCGCCAACTTCGACCTGACCTTGCCCAGCGGCACGGGGCTAACCATCCAGGCGGCGCCTGGGGGCAGCGTTATCACCCTGAACAACGGCGGGTCGAGCTTCGGCAGACTCGCTGGTTCGGGCACCCGAGTGATCAATGTGGAGGGGGACCTGACCTTTACCGGTGGCACCCGCGCCAGCGCCAGTGGTGGCGCGGCGACGGCCACCAACCTCAACATCAACGTAAGCGCTGGCAGCACCCTCACGCTGAGCGGCAACGTGGGGAGTCGCGAAGGGGGTGCCTTCCATAGTGGTGGACAGCTCAATCTGGCGACGACATCGGGCAATCTGCTGATCACCAACAACCATACGCTTGGCAATGGCGGCGCGTTGTACGGCAGTTCCAGCGGCGGCATGGCGATCGGCAATGCCAACGGCACGGTGACCATCAGCGATAACTCGGCGGGCCTGTTGCCAGGAGGCAGCACCAATGCGAGCGGTGGCGCACTGCTGAATGCAGGCGGCACCAATTTTCCGTTGATCATCACTGGCCGCACCGTAACGCTGTCGAATAACCGCTCCTCCGGCGGCGGTGGAGTGACGCGCTCAACGGGGGCGATACTGATCAATGGCGATTTGCTCGCCGACGCCAACTCGGCGGGTGTGATCGGCGCCGCCGGTGATGGCGGGGCGCTTTCCTCCGGGGTGGGGGTAGTCATCGATGGCGCTACCCGAATGACCAACAACAGCGCTACCGGGCGTGGCGGCGCTATTTTCGCCGCTGTCGCCAGCACCAGCCCCGGCAACGTCAGCCTGTCGCTGAACAGGGGCGACGTGACGTTGCAGAACAACACGGCAACGCAAGCCGGTGGCGTGATCTTCGCCAATACCAATATCGATGTGGCCATCGGTAATGCCAATGGCCTGGTGACCATCACCGGTAATCGCGCGGGCTACAACAGCGCTGGCCAGGTGGTGAGCGCCTCCCGCGACGGCGGTGCCATTGCCAACCTGGGCACCGGCCTCGGAACGGTGATCCATGGCCGCACCATCACCCTGTCCGGCAACCAGGCTACCGGGCGAGGCGGCGCTATTTACAGCGATGCGCCGGTGCTTATCGATGGCAGCCTGATCGCCGAGGGCAACACCGCCAGCACGCTGGGTGGCGCGATCTGGGCGGGCGGCAGCCTGACCCTCGCCGCCAGCCAAGGTGACATGACCTTCAGTGGCAACACCCAGGGCACAGGGGGCAGCACGCGAGCCAATGCGCTGTATCTGAACAACGCCGGTGGCACCGCTGTCGCCACGTTCGTGGCCGCCACCGGCAACGCCATCACCTTTTTCGACCCGATTACCAGCAACGCTGCCAACAACCGGCTCACGGTGATCAGCAGCGGGGCAGGACGGGTGAGCTTCGATGGTTCGCGCTACAGCAGCGCAGCGGATCGCTGGTCAACGGTGTACGCCAGCACCGAGGTGCAGGGCGGTACCTTCGAGGTGGCCAATGACGCGGTGTACGGTGTGCACGCCAGTACTGTCGGCAGGCCAGCGCCAAGCGTGTTTACCACGGCGGCAGGCAGCACGTTGCAGGGCGGTAGCCGTGGCACGGTGATTGCCGATCAGTTCACCCTGGGCGGCGATCTGGCGCTCGCCGGCCGGCAGGCCACACGCAGTTTTTTTACCCTCGACAGCCAGCAGCTCACCTTCGCTGGCGGCAGTCGTGTGCTGTTCAATACCTACCTTGAACCTGGGCAACAGGCCAGCGCCGACCTCCTGGTGCTGGAGTTGGGCGGCAGCGCGGTGAGTGGCCAGGCCGCCCTGCAAGTCGGCAGCCTGGCCGGTTTGGGCGGGCCGACCTCAGGCTTGGGTATTCAAGTGGTGCAGGGCAATAACGGCACCACGGCTGGCGCCTTTACCCTCGGCGGTCGAGTGGCAGCGGGTGTGTATGAATACAGCTTGGTGTATGGCGGCGACCTTGATAATGGCGGCAATGCTGGCGATCAGAACTGGTACCTGCGCTCGACGCTGGTCGACGTTCCCTCGGACGAAGCCAACCTGCCGAATCTGCGCGACGAGGTGCCGGTGAACCTTGCTGTGCCAGCCATGCTCAATCGCTTGGGGCTGGCGATGCTCGGCTCGTATCGCGAACGCAACGGTGCCTACGCGTATTCGGGTAGCGATGTCCAGGAGCAGCCGGCGACCTGGAGTCGTGTGTACGGCGAGCAGGGCTCGGTGGGTTTTTCCCACGGTGACGACGCTGCCAGCCGCCTGGACAGTTTCTACGAGCATGGACCGACCTACGATTACACCGTCACCGGCATGGCCGCCGGCGCCGATCTGTACCGCCAGATCAACACCAACGGCACCCAGGACAGCGCCGGTGGTTATCTCTCCATCGGCCGCGCCAGCAGCGATGTGGCCGGTGTGTACGGCGGCCATGCGGGCTCTTCGGGCGTCAACGGCTATTCCCTGGGCGGCTACTGGACCCGCAAGAATGCGGCGGATGCCTACCTGGATGGTGTGGTTCAGGCCACCTGGTACGACAACCTGCGCGCCCGCTCAAGCCACGGTGAGAGTGCAGAGTTTCGTGCCTACGGCCTGCTGGGTTCCCTGGAAGGCGGCTCCCGTTCGAGCTGGGCGGCAATCTGGCGTTTGAGCCGCAGGCACAGGTGATCTATCAACACATCGCCATCGACGATGGCGCCGACCGCTTTGGCCGCATTGACCAGGGCAATACCGATACCACCTACGGGCGTGTGGGCGCGCGGCTGGTGCAGCGAGTCGACCACCCAGATGGCCAGGCACTGACGGCCTGGCTGCGCGTGAACCTGTGGCAGGCGTTCAGCGATGAGGCGACCACCACGTTTTCAGCGCCCAGTGGCAACTTTCCGGTGGCACTGCATACCGACCTAGGTGGCAGTTGGGGGCAAGCGGGGGTAGGGGTGTCGGGGAAGGTGCGGCGCAATCTGGAGGTGTTTGTCAGCGCTGATTACAACCTGGCATTCGATCAGGGCACCGGCCACGGGACTGAAGCGCGAGTGGGGTTGAACTGGGCGTGGTAGCGAGGCTGTTCACTGCACGCCCCTCCCACAGGAACCGAGTGGGTCGTGGGAGGGGCTTTAGCCGCGATGCTTTGAATCTAAGGCTTAGCGGCGAACCTGCTTCAAGGTCTCAGCAATCAAAAACGCCAATTCCAGCGACTGGTCTGCATTCATCCGCGGGTCGCAGTGGGTGTGGTAGCGATCCGACAAACCATCTTCAGTAATCGGTCGCGAGCCACCGATGCATTCGGTGACGTTCTGCCCGGTCATTTCGATGTGGATGCCGCCGGCATAGGTGCCTTCGGCTTCGTGCACCTGGAAGAACTGTTTGACCTCGGCAAGGATCTGCGCGAAGTCGCGGGTCTTGTAGCCGCTGGACGCCTTGATGGTGTTGCCGTGCATGGGGTCGGAACTCCACAGCACGTGGCGGCCTTCCTCTTTTACCGTACGCAGCAAACGCGGTAGGCCGGCTTCGACCTTGTCGGCGCCCATGCGCACGATCAGGTTGAGGCGGCCGGGATCGTTGTCCGGGTTAAGGATGTCGATCAGGCGGATCAGGTCTTCGCTGCTCATGCTCGGACCGCACTTCACCCCGATGGGGTTGCCGACGCCACGCAGGAATTCGACATGGGCACCGTCAACCTGACGGGTGCGGTCGCCAATCCACAGCATGTGCGCCGAGCAGGCGTAGTCGCCGCCGGTGAGGCTGTCGCGGCGCACGAAGGCTTGCTCGTAATTCAGCAGCAGCGCTTCGTGGGCGGTGAAGAAGCTGGTTTCGCGCACTTGCGCCAAGGTGTCCATGCCGCAGGCGCGCATGAAGGCCAGGGTTTCGTCGATGCGGTCGGCCAACTGGTTGTACTTCTCGCCCAGGGCCGAGTTCTCGATGAACTCCAGGTTCCACTTGTGCACCTGGTGCAGGTCGGCAAAACCGCCTTGGGCAAAGGCGCGCAGCAGGTTGAGGCTGGCAGTGGACTGGTGGTAGGCCTGCAGCAGGCGCTCCGGGTCCGGCACACGGCTGCTGGCGTCGAAGCCGATACCGTTGACGATGTCGCCGCGGTAGGCCGGCAGGGTGACGCCGTCGATGGTTTCGTCATTGGAGGAGCGCGGTTTGGCGAACTGGCCGGCCATGCGCCCGACTTTTACCACCGGGCTGCCGGCAGCGAAGGTCATGACGATGGCCATCTGCAGCAGCACCTTGAAGGTGTCGCGAATTTTCGCCGCGCTGAACTCGGCAAAACTCTCGGCGCAGTCGCCCCCTTGCAGCAGAAACGCGCGCCCCTGGGTGACCTCGGCAAACTGGCGGCGCAGTTCGCGCGCTTCGCCGGCAAACACCAGCGGCGGATAACCGGCCAGGGTTTGTTCGACTTGGCTCAGGTGGGCGGCGTCTGGGTACTGCGGTTGCTGCTGGATGGGTTTAGCTCTCCAGCTGCTGGGGCTCCATGGTTGCGACATCGAGGTTCTCGGCTCAAGCAGATCAGGTGGACGGGCATGGTAACCGATCAGCCCGGGCTCACAAGCGCAGAGGCTGTCGATTGGCGTGATAGAGACGCTGCATACGCGCTTTCAGAACAGTTTCCACGGTGCAATCAGCAGCAGCCCGGTGATCAGCAGCAGGCCATAGATGCCACGGCGGAAATGCCGCTCGTCCACCTGCCGATGCAGGCGCTCGCCGAGCCATACGCCCAGCACCAACAGCGGGGCAAAACTCAGCACCTGCGGCAGTGCTGGCAGCAGCCGGCCATCGAGCAGAAACGCCAGGGTCAGCAGGCCATTGAGGGTGAACCACACCGCCACCAGGGTCGCCCGTAGACGGCTTTTATCCAGCGGGCTGCCAGCCAGTGCGAAGACCAACAGCGGCCCGCCGGAGGCGAACAAGCCATGGCAGATGCCGGCAGCGGTGGTGATGGCGCGCATGACCCAGTTCGGCACATGGCGGACCTTGTCGCTGGGCTTGCGCAGCAGTTCGCGCGCGGCGAACCACAACACCAGCACGCCAAAGCCGCGTTTCAGCGCCTGGCCGTCCAGCCACGGCAACAGGCAATAGCCGAGCAGGGTGCCGACCAACATGCCCGGCAGAATGCTGCCCAGCAGCAGGCGCCGGTCGATCAGCCGCCGGTAGCGCCAACTGAGGTAACCGGTCATGCAGATATTCAGCGGCACCAGAATGGGCAACAGTTGCTCGATAGGCAGCAACAGGGCGCCCAGCGACAGAGCGATGACCACGCTGCCAAAACCGGTAATGGCTTCCAGGGTGTACGCCAGCAGAATAAAAACCCCTAGCGCCAGGTGAACCTCAAGAGGCATTCGCGGTGGCGCCCAATGGCGTCGCGTGCGGCTCCGGAAGACGCAGCTCGGCGGCGTGTTCGGCAATGCTCTGGCGGTAGGTGTCTTTGTGCACGTAGTAGGCCATGCGCTCCAGTTCCAGGTACTGGTAGCCGCCGTCCAGGCGAATGCTCGCGCGCTCGCGTTTGGTGGTCTGGAACGCTTTGGCCGCCGGGCTTTCGGCTTGCAACTGGCGAATAAACAGGGCCACCAGTTCGGCCTGCTCGGCACGTCCCTGCCAACCCAGGCCCGAGGCTTCGACCATGCCCATCATGAACAGGTCGTCGTACTCGGGGTGGAACACGTTGAGGTACAGCTTCGGCGCCCCGGCGTTCTGCGGCCAGTTGAGGTGGCTGCGCTCGATGAAGGGGTAGTCCAGCTTGTAGCCGGTACCTTGCAGAATCAGGTCGTACTCGGCCTGCTCGCCATCGGTGAAAGTCACCCATTTGCCGTCGACGTTGGCGACGTCGCGACGTGCCTTGATGTCGCCGTGGCCGAGGTGATGCAGCACCAGCGAGTTCACCACCGGGTGCGATTCGTAGAGTTTGTAGTCGGGGTCGGGCAGGCCGTAGTTGGATGGCTTGCCGATCAGCGCGCGAATTAGCAGGCCGTCGATGCGCTGCTTCAAGGCGCGCGGCAGTTTTACCGCGCCGCCGAAGGTGTCGATGGGGCGGCCGAGGAGGAATTTCGGCAGGAAGTAATAGCCGCGACGTACCGACAGGTCGACCGAGGCGGCGCGGTGCACGGCGTCCACCGTGATATCGCAAGCCGAGTTGCCACAGCCCACCACCAGTACCCGTTTGCCGCTGAAAACTTCTGCTGAGCGATAGTCACTGGAGTGCAGCAGCTCCCCGCTGAACTGCCCCGGCAACTTGGCAAAGTTGGGCTTGTGCAGGGTGCCGTTGGCGATCAGCACGCCGTCGAACTGCCACTCGCGGGTGACCCCGGCTTTTTCCGTGTACAGCTTCCAGCCCTTGTCCTGACGCTCCATGCGCAGCACGCGGGTGCCGAACTGGTAGTGCTCGTAGAGGCCGAAGTGCTCGGCGTAGTCGCGGAAATAGCGGCGCATTTCGCTGTGGTGCGGGTAGGGCGCCACGTCGTCGCGCATGGGGAATTCGCTGAACTGGGTAGTGCCTTTGGAGGAGATCAGGTGCGCCGAGTCGTACATGGTGCTGTGCGGGTTATCGATGTCCCACAGGCCGCCGACGTTGTCGTGCAGCTCGAAGCCGACGAAGCTGATGCCGTGCTTCTGCAGTTGACGGGCTGTGCATAGGCCCATGGGGCCGGCGCCAATAATCGCGTACATAACAATCTCCCGTTCAGGTCGCGTGAAAACTACTGCGCTCGGTTAGGCGGCGTTAAAAACGGGATCACAATGCGCATTGGCTACAGCCAACTCCGCTTGTTCGCCCTGCCCTTGGACTAGAAAGGCCTTGCCTACCCTTCGCTCGCTACGTTTTCACACGACCTGAGCATTTTTATTCTAGTGAGGGGGTACAAAGTGGGCGAATTATCGCGTGACCGGGCCCCGGCTCATCAATGACAATCGGCGCCTTTCTCGGCAACGCCTGGTCGGCGATGTCACGGTGGATTTTGGAGAGAACAATGCCTGAACAGCCGCCACGGGACGAGCTGACCGAAGAGCTTCTGTTGGCCGAGGTGCACGACGAGCACGGCGTGATCAAGGTCATGCAGGTGGGCGACTACCGCTTTCTCGAGTTCGGCGATGCCATCGAGCAGAGTTGCGTGTTTCTGCCCGATCCCACTTGGCTGGAGTACGACTACACCCGCGCCATGTTCATTGGTGCGCTGAGCCATGGGCAGCCGGAGAGCGCGTTGTTTCTCGGCCTGGGCGCCGGCACCCTGACCCAGGCGTGCCTCAAATTTCTGCCGCTGGACGATGTGGAAGCCATCGAGCTGCGCCCGGACGTGCCGCGCCTGGCCATGGAATTCATGGGCCTGGACGACGATCCGCGTCTGTATGTGCGCATTGGCGATGCCCTGGAGTTACTGGAAAGTGCGGAGAACGCCGACCTGATTTTCGTCGATCTCTACACCGACACCGGCCCGGCCGTTGGCCATTTGGCCTGGCGTTTCCTCGAAGGCTGTCAGCAGCGTTTGAATCCGGGCGGCTGGCTGGTGATCAACCAGTGGGCCAGCGATGACGGCAAGCCGCTGGGCGCGGCGCTGCTGCGTGGGTTGTACCACCGGCACTACTGGGAGCTGCCGGTGAAGGAGGGCAATGTGATTCTGATCGTGCCGGCCGACCTTGATCAGCAACTGGATATCGCCGCGCTGGAGCAACGCGCAGCGGCATTGCAAACCCAGCTTGGCTATTCGTTGCAGCCTTTGATCGACCTGGTTCGCCCGGCCACCTGATTCAACGCCCTTTAAATTCGCCCGGGCGGCGTTCCTGCATGGCGCGCACGCCTTCCTGTGCATCTTCGCTGGCCATCAGCTGGCGCATGGTGGCCGGCAGGGCAGAGGCCGCCGCTGCTTCCCCTTCAACCACCGCCTGACGGGCTGATGCCAAGGTCGCCTGCACACCCAGCGGTGCTTGTGCGACCACCCGTTCGGCGAGCTGCAGGGCGCGCGGCATCAACTCTTCGCTGGCCAATACTTCCTGTACCAAGCCCAGGCGACAGGCCTCATGGGCATCGAACTCATCGCCGGTCAGCAGCCAGCGCATGGCATTGCCCCAGCCTGCAGCCTGATGCATACGCAAGGTCGCACCACCAAACGGGAAGATGCCGCGCTGCACTTCCATCTGCGCGAAGCGGGTGTTGCTGGCGCACAGGTTGATGTCCGAGGCCAGCATCAGTTCGATGCCGATGGTGTAGCAATAGCCCTGCACGGCAACGATCACCGGCTTGCTTACCCGTGGCCCGCCGAACACGCCCCAGGGATCGCAACCGCCCGGGGGAATCTGCCAGCCACTGACAAAGGTGGCGGCGACATTGGCCAGGTCCAGCCCGGCGGTGAAGTGTTCGCCATGGGCAAACACCAGCGCCACCCGCGCTTCGGTATCGCGTTCAAATTCGCCATAGGCCAGGGTCAGGTCGTTGAGCAGCGGCAGGTCGAAGGCATTGCGTTTGGCTGGTCGGTCCAGGCCGATCAACATGATGTGGCCACGCTTTTCACGAGTTACACGGCCTTCATTGCTGCTGCTCATGACGAATTATCCTTATTAGAAGTGGCGAGAAAGAGGGCGACTCGTGCGGTATAGCTGGGCTGCTTTACCTTGTCCATGTACGGCTGTGTGCTACGGTTCACAAGCGTTGCAGCGGTCTAGTCCGGTGACCGGCCAGCGGAGCGTAAGGATTTTCTTGGCAAAACTTACACCGAGGTCAAGATTTTCCGGTATAGTGCGCGCCGGCTTCAGACAGCCGTGTTCAGGTTTTGCAGGTTTTTCCCGAAGCGAGCTTCGGGTGCAGTTCACCAAGTGAACGTCCTGAATATCTTCTTTTTTCATTAATACGTTTTCGCAAATCCCCGCCTACAGGGCTGCCAGGGTTACCTTCGGGTCTTACACGGCATGCGCAGCTTTGGAACATGGGTCTTTGCGGATGCACTTTGAGGCAGACCCATGACCCAGGTATCCGGCGGCTTCGCCGCGCTCGGACTTAACCCCAATATTCTCGCTGCAGTAATCGCTACCGGTTACGAAGAGCCGTCGGCTATTCAATTGCAGGCCATTCCGGTCATTCTTGCCGGCCACGACATGATCGGCCAGGCGCAAACCGGTACCGGTAAAACCGCCGCGTTCGCTCTGCCAATTCTCAGCCGTATCGACCCGGCCAAACGCGAGCCTCAGGCCCTGATCCTGGCGCCAACCCGCGAGCTGGCTCTGCAGGTTGCTACCGCTTTTGAAACCTACGCCAAGCAAATGCCAGGCGTGAACGTGGTTGCCGTTTACGGCGGCGCACCGATGGGCCCACAGCTGAAAGCCATCCGTAATGGCGCTCAGATTGTTGTGGCTACCCCGGGTCGTCTGGTTGACCACCTGCGTCGCGACGAGAAAGTGCTGTCGACTATCCAGCACCTGGTGCTCGACGAAGCGGACGAAATGCTCAAGCTGGGCTTCATGGACGACCTCGAAGTTATCTTCAAGGCCATGCCAGCTACCCGTCAGACCGTGCTGTTCTCGGCCACCCTGCCGCACTCGATTCGCGCCATTGCTGAAAAGCACCTGCGTGAGCCGAAGCACATCAAAATCGAAACCAAAACCCAGACTGTGACTGCCATCGAGCAAGCTCACCTGCTGGTTCACGCTGACCAGAAGCACGCTGCTGTATTGCGTCTGCTGGAAGTGGAAGACTTCGACGCGCTGATTGCCTTCGTACGGACCAAGCAAGCCACCCTGGACCTGGCCGCCGCGCTGGAAGCCAAGGGTTATAAAGCTGCTGCCCTGAACGGTGACATCGCCCAGAACCAGCGTGAGCGCGTAATCGACTCGCTGAAAGATGGTCGTCTGGACATCGTTGTTGCTACCGACGTTGCTGCTCGTGGTCTCGACGTACCGCGCATCACCCACGTAATGAACGTGGACATGCCGTACGACCCGGAATCCTACGTACACCGTATTGGCCGTACTGGCCGTGCCGGTCGTACCGGTCGCGCGCTGCTGCTGGTGACTCCACGTGAGCGCCGTATGCTGCAAGTGATCGAGCGCGTAACCGGGCAGAAAGTGGCCGAAGTACGCCTGCCGAACGGCCAGCAAGTACTGGACGCCCGCATCAAGAAACTGACCAACGCCCTCGCGCCGCTGGTTGCCGATGCCGAAGCCAGCCACGGTGATCTGCTGGATCGTCTGACCGCTGACATCGGTTGCAGCCCGCGTGCCCTGGCCGCGGCCCTGCTGCGCAAGGCCACCAATGGCCAAGCGCTGACCCTGGCTGACGTTGAGCGCGAGCAGCCACTGGTTCCGACCAGCGCACCGCGTGAGCGCAGCGAGCGTCCTGCTGGTTCCGAGCGCAGCGAGCCGCGTGAGCGTCGCGCACCGATGCCACTGGCCGAAGGCCGTGCCCGTTGCCGTACCGCCCTGGGCGCACGTGACGGTATCGCCGCCAAGAACCTGCTGGGCGCGATCCTCAACGAAGGCGGCCTGGCCCGCGAAGCGATCGGCCGCATCCAGGTGCGCGACAGCTTCAGCCTGGTCGAGCTGCCGGAAGAAGGTCTGGAGCGTCTGCTGACCAAGCTGAAAGACACTCGCGTAGCCGGTAAGCAGCTGAAGCTGCGTCGGTATCGTGAAGACTGATTCAGTCGCTTAACAAAAAACCCGCCTAGTGCGGGTTTTTTTATGGCTTTAAAAAGCAAAAAGCTCGCGGCTGAAGCCCCTCCCACAGGGATCGCATATTCCCGTGGGAGGGGCTTCAGCCGCGATGTCCTTGATCTTCAATCGAACCGATAAATATCCATCCCCAGCGCCCCCATGGTGAACCCCTTGTGCGCCACGCTGAACGTACCGCCCGCACCGCGGGCAAAGTACAGCGGCAACAAGTGTTCATCCCGCGGGTGGCTGCGCACGGCGAAGGGCGCCTGGCTGCGGTAGTCGTGCAGCGCTTGCTCATCGTCAGCGGCGAGGTGGTCGACCATCCAGTCGCGGAAGGCTTTGGCCCAGGGCTCGATTACGTCCGGGCCGGCACGCCAGTTCAGTTCACCGAGGTTGTGGGTGATGCTGCCCGAACCGATCAGCAACACGCCTTGCCCACGCAGGCTGGTCAGCGCTTGCCCGACACGGGTCTGAAACGCCGGGCCGAGACGGGTGGGAATCGACACTTGGGCGACAGGAATATCTGCATCCGGGTACATCAAACTCAGCGGCACCCACACACCGTGGTCGAACACGCGGGTGGCATCCAGCTCGGCCGGCAGGTCGGCGGCCAGCAGCAGGTCGCGGGCTGCTACCGCCACATCCGGTGCGCCGGGGGCTGGGTATTGCACGGCATACAGCTCCGGCGGGAAACCGCCGAAGTCGTGCCAGGTATCGGGTCTCGGGTTGCTGTTCACCAACAGTTGATTGCTTTCCCAGTGCGCCGACACCACCAGAATCGCCTTCGGGCGCGGCAGTTCGGCTGCCAGGCGAGCCAGCGCCGGGCCACTGGCGCCGGGCTCTAGCGCCAGCATGGGCGAGCCATGGGAAATGAACAGGCTAGGGAGCGACATGGGTAAATCCTCAATATTCATGGCGGCATCTTCGAGCTTGGATATATCGAAAACCAGTATAAAATTTCGAGCAATTTGATCGAATTAGTGAGGCAATCATGCAGCCCGACTTCTGGCTGAGACGCTGGCAGAACAACCAGATCGGCTTTCATGCCGCTACCACCAATGCCTATCTGCAGCAGTACTGGTCGCAGTTGAAGGTGGCCGCCGGGGCGCAGGTGCTGGTGCCGTTATGCGGCAAGAGTCTGGATCTGGTGTGGCTGGCGGGGCAGGGCTATCGCGTGCTCGGGGTGGAGTTGGTGGAGCGGGCGGTGGAGGATTTTTTCCGCGAGCAGGCGCTAGAACCGTTGGTACGCGAGCACGGCGCCTTCCGCATCTATCAAGCGGCCAATCTGCAGCTGTGGTGTGGCGATATCTTCGCCCTGACTGCTGAGGATGTCAGTGAATGCACCGCGCTGTACGACCGCGCGGCGTTGATCGCCTTTCCATCAGCGATGCGTGAGCGCTATGCACAGCACCTGACCCGTGTGCTGCCGAGTGGCTGCGAGGGCCTGCTGGTGAGTCTCGACTACGATCAGGCGCAAATGGACGGTCCGCCGTTTTCGGTGTCGGATGAAGAGGTGCAGGCGCTGTTAGCAGACTGGGCGCCTGAATTGCTGCACATCGAGAACGGGCTGCAAGCTGAAGAGAACTGGAAGTTTTTGCAGCGAGGCCTGAGCCGCATGGACGAACGCATCTACCGCCTGCAACGCTCTTAAAAACATCGCGGCTGAAGCCGCTCCTACAGGTGAAATGCGATCCCCTGTAGGAGCGGCTTCAGCCGCGATGCTGTTTTTTAACGGGCATAAAAAAGCCCCAGTCGAAACTGAGGCTTTTGAATTTGGCTCCACGACCTGGACTCGAACCAGGGACCCAGTGATTAACAGTCACTTGCTCTACCAACTGAGCTATCGCGGAACAGCTGTCTTGCGACAACGGTGCGTATCCTACTGATTCAAAAGGGGAAGTCAAGCTTGAGCAAGCTTCCCCTGAAGATTTTTACAGGACGTTGGCGATGGCGTGAGTGACGGCGCCGAGGTTGCGGGTGTTCAGTGCGGCGACGCAAATGCGGCCGGTGCTGACGGCGTAGATGCCGAACTCGTTCTTCAGGCGTTCAACCTGCTCGGCGGTCAGGCCGGAGTAGGAGAACATGCCGCGTTGCTGGGCCACGAAGCTGAAGTCGCGCTTGGCGCCGAGGGCGGCCAATTGCTCGACCATGGCCACGCGCATGTCACGAATGCGCACGCGCATCTCGCCCAGTTCTTCTTCCCACAGGGCGCGCAGTTCCGGGCTGTTGAGCACCGAAGCGACCACGGTGGCGCCGTGGGTTGGCGGGTTGGAGTAGTTGGTGCGGATTACGCGTTTGACTTGCGACAGCACCTTGGCGGCCTGTTCTTTCGACTCGGTGACAATTGACAGCGCACCGACACGCTCGCCGTACAGCGAGAAGGATTTCGAGAACGAGCTTGAAACGAAGAAGGTCAGCCCCGATTTAGCGAACAGGCGCACGGCGGCGGCGTCTTCTTCGATGCCGTCGCCAAAGCCTTGGTAGGCGATGTCGAGGAAGGGCACGTGCTCGCGCTCTTTCAGCACTTCGAGAATGTTCAACCAGTCGTCAGTGCCCAAGTCCACACCGGTCGGGTTGTGGCAGCAAGCGTGCAACACTACCACCGAGCGTGCGGGCAGGGCTTTGAGGTCTTCCAGCAGGCCGGCGCGGTTTACGCCGTGGGTGCTGGCGTCGTAGTAACGGTAGTTCTGCACCGGGAAACCGGCAGATTCGAACAGTGCACGGTGGTTTTCCCAGCTTGGGTCGCTGATCGCGACCACGGCGTCTGGCAGCAGACGCTTGATGAAATCGGCACCAATTTTCAGCGCGCCGGTGCCGCCGAGGGCCTGGGTAGTGACCACGCGGCCTTCGGCCAGCAGGGCCGAGTCGGCACCGAAAATCAGTTTCTGTACGGCCTGGTCGTAGGCAGCGATGCCTTCGATCGGCAGGTAACCACGCGGTGCATGCGCTGCAATACGGGCTTGTTCGGCTTGAGCGACGGCACGCAACAACGGAATGCGGCCTTCTTCGTTGCAGTAGACACCCACGCCAAGGTTTACCTTGGTGGTGCGGGTGTCGGCGTTGAATGCTTCATTGAGACCAAGGATAGGGTCACGCGGAGCCATTTCGACGGCAGAGAACAAACTCATGATGCGGGAGCTCGAAGAAGAGGGTGGTAAACCAAAACAACCGCCTTGCTACGCAGGTGCTAGGGGTTGCGCAAGTGGGCCGCTAGTATAGCGACCAAGGTTGCGTGGGGCGATAACGTCTGCACGCATTTCGCCAGGTTTGACGTAGGGTTTTTCGCCACGTCACAGCCTTTTGTCGAGGTAATGAATGTCGCAGTTTCAGTTAGTGACCCGTTTTCAGCCCGCTGGCGATCAGCCAGAGGCCATTCGACAAATGGTGGAAGGCCTGGAAGCCGGCTTGTCGCACCAGACCTTGCTGGGTGTGACCGGCTCGGGCAAGACCTTCAGCATTGCCAACGTGATCGCCCAGGTGCAGCGCCCGACGCTGGTGCTGGCGCCGAACAAAACCCTGGCCGCGCAGTTGTATGGCGAGTTCAAGAGCTTCTTCCCGAACAACTCGGTGGAGTACTTCGTCTCCTACTACGACTACTACCAGCCCGAGGCCTATGTGCCGTCCTCGGACACCTTTATCGAGAAAGACGCCTCGATCAACGACCATATCGAGCAGATGCGTCTGTCCGCCACCAAGGCGCTGCTGGAGCGTTCGGACGCGATCATCGTCACCACCGTGTCGTGCATCTATGGTCTGGGCGACCCGCAGTCGTACCTGAAAATGGTCCTGCACCTGGACCGTGGCGACCGCATGGACCAGCGCGAGCTGCTGCGCCGCCTGGCCGACCTGCAATACACCCGCAACGACGTCGACTTCGCCCGCGCCACCTTCCGCGTGCGCGGTGATGTGATCGATATCTTCCCGGCGGAATCAGATCTGGAGGCCATCCGCGTCGAGCTCTTCGACGAAGAAATCGAAAACATCGCCTCGTTCGATCCGCTCACCGGCGAGGTGCTGCGCAAATTGCCGCGCTACACCCTGTACCCGAAAAGCCACTACGTGACGCCGCGGGAAAACCTGCTGAGCGCCGTGGAGAACATCAAGGTCGAGCTCAAGGAGCGCCTGGAATACCTGCGCGCCAACAACAAGCTGGTGGAAGCTCAGCGCCTGGAGCAGCGCACCCGTTTCGACATCGAGATGATCGTTGAGCTGGGCTACTGCAACGGCATCGAAAACTACTCGCGCTACCTGTCCGGGCGGGGTTCAGGCGAGGCGCCGCCGACCCTGTTCGACTACCTGCCAGCCAATGCTTTGCTGGTGATCGACGAGTCCCACGTCAGCGTGCCGCAGGTCGGCGCCATGTACAAAGGCGACCGCTCGCGCAAGGAAACCCTGGTGGAGTACGGCTTCCGTCTGCCCTCGGCGCTGGACAACCGCCCCATGCGTTTTGACGAGTGGGAGTCCATCAGCCCGCAAACCATCTTTGTGTCCGCCACGCCGGGCAACTACGAAGCCGAACATGCCGGGCGCGTGGTCGAGCAAGTGGTGCGGCCGACCGGCCTGGTCGATCCGCAGATTGAAGTGCGCCCGGCGACCACCCAGGTCGACGACCTGCTTTCGGAAATCAAGAAACGCAGCGCCATCGATGAGCGTGTGCTGGTCACCACCCTGACCAAACGCATGGCTGAAGACCTCACCGATTACTTGGCCGACCATGGCGTGCGTGTGCGTTATCTGCACTCGGACATCGACACCGTTGAACGCGTGGAGATCATCCGCGACCTGCGCATTGGCGCCTTCGATGTGCTGGTGGGCATCAACCTGTTGCGCGAAGGGTTGGACATGCCGGAAGTGTCGCTGGTGGCGATTCTCGATGCCGACAAGGAAGGCTTTCTGCGTTCCGAGCGCTCGCTGATTCAGACCATTGGCCGCGCCGCGCGTAACCTCAACGGCCGGGCAATTCTGTATGCCGACCGCATGACCGGTTCTATGGAGCGCGCCATCGGCGAAACCGAGCGGCGCCGCGACAAGCAGATCGCCTTCAACCTGGCCAACGGCATCACCCCGAAAGGCGTGAAAAAAGACGTTCAGGACATTCTCGAAGGCGCCGTGGTACCGGGCTCGCGCAGCAACAAGCGCAAAGGCATGGCCAAGGCCGCCGAAGAAAACGCCCGCTACGAAAACGAACTGCGCTCGCCGAGCGAAATCAACAAACGCATCCGTCAGCTGGAAGAGAAGATGTACCAGTTGGCCCGCGACCTTGAGTTCGAAGCGGCAGCGCAGATGCGTGACGAGATCACCAAGCTGCGGGATCGGTTGTTGCAGGTGTGAGTTAAGGGCGAGGTTTTTTGTGGGAGGGGCTTTAGCCGCGATGCTCTTGATTTTAAAAGCTCGCGGCTAAAGCCCCTCCCACAAGGTTATTCGTTGCCGCTGATGCCGAGGGCAACCATCTTTTTGTACAAGGTCGAACGCCCCAGGCCGAGGCGTTTGGCTGCTTCCACCACGTTGCCGTTGTGCGCGGCCAGGCTCTGTTCGATCAGTTCGCGCTCGAAGGCGGCGCGGGCGCTGTAGAAGTCCTGGTCGCCACTGAGCTTGGGCATGATTCCAGCAGGCAGCGGACTCAGCCGGCCAATCGCTACCCGCAGCGCGGCCGCATTCAGCAGCGGCTCATCACTGAGCAACGCTGCCCGTTCCAGCACATTACGCAGCTCGCGGATATTGCCCGGCCAGGCATGGCTGGCGAGCAAAGCCAGGGCGTCGTTGGCCAGTTCGAAGTGCCCGCGTCCGTCACCTACCAGCAGCTCATCGAGAATTGCCTCGCACAGCGCCGGCAAGTCATCCAGGCGTTCGCGCAGCGGTGGCACCTGAATTGGCAGCACATTCAGGCGGTAGTACAAGTCGGCGCGGAAACGGCCATCGGCGACCGCGCTTTCCAGGTCCAGGGAGGTGGCGGCGATCAGGCGAATATCGCTGCGCAGCATCTGGTTGGAGCCAACGGGCTCGTACTCTTTTTCCTGTAACACCCGCAGCAGTTTGCTTTGCAGGGCTAAGGGCATGTCGCCAATTTCATCGAGAAACAGGGTGCCGCCTTCGGCCAATTGCAACTTGCCTGAACGGCCTTTGCGGTCGGCACCGGTAAAGGCGCCAGGAGCGGTGCCGAAGAACTCCGCTTCCAACAGGTTTTCCGGAATCGCCGCACAGTTGACGCTGACAAAGGGCTTGTAAGCGCGGGCACTGGCACTGTGAATGGCGTGGGCCAGCAGCTCTTTGCCGGTGCCTGTTTCGCCCAGCAACAGCACCGGCGATTCGCTGCTGGCACCGCGCCGGGCGTGGCGTTTGACCTCCAGGCTGCGGGCGCTGGTGCCAATGAAATGGGAGAAGCTGTACTTGGCTTGGCGCGCCTGCAGCAGGGAGCGGGTGGAAGCCAGCTCCTTCTGAATCTGGGTAAACCGCGTGACCAGCGGTGCCAGGCGGGTGAGCTGGTCGAACAAGGCAAAACCGATGGCGCCGATCACTTTGCCGACAGCGTCATGGATTGGCAGACGCATCACCACCAGCGGGCCGTTGGGGGTGTCGAGCATGTCCAGCAGGATCGGCTCGCCGGTCTGGGCTACCTGGCGCATCAGGCTGCCGGGAATGACCTTTTCCACTTCCTGGCCGACGGCCGCTTTGGCGCTGGGCTGGCCATAACGGCGGGCATAGCGCTCGTTCATCCAGACGATGCGGGCGTCCTTGTCGACGATCACCGTGCCCTCGCTGGACTGCTCAACAATCTCGAACAACGAACGGATCGCCAACTGGCGCACCTGCCGGTAGTCCTTGAGGTTGTCGGAGTCTTTCATTGTGCGCAGGCCTTGAGCGGGAGAGGGTGCCAGCGTGCCAGAAATGCCAAAGGCGCGCGCGGGGGCATTGTTTGTCTGTTTCGATCAATGCGGCAGAAAAAGCAAATTATCAAGGCAGGCGCTAAGGGGGATGCTCGAACGCTGGCGGCGTTACGCAAGTGGAACTAAATCG
Source organism: Pseudomonas sp. GV071 (assembly GCF_003050835.1). Taxonomy (GTDB): domain Bacteria; phylum Pseudomonadota; class Gammaproteobacteria; order Pseudomonadales; family Pseudomonadaceae; genus Aquipseudomonas. The sequence continues at coordinate 388,021 of NZ_QAOJ01000001.1, forward strand.
CCAGCAGCGCCACTGATCCGTAGGTTGGGTTGAGCGCAGCGAAGCCCAACGATCCGCCGCATCTTCGCACTGTTGGGCTTCGCCGTTGGCTCAACCCAACCTACTTCGCAAAACAATAAAGACGAGGTTCGGGCATGAATACTCAAGTCGAAAAAAGCCGTTACGCGCGTTTTGCCATGCGCTGCTCCAATTGGGCGGAGCGCTGGTTTCCGGATTCCTGGGTGTTCGCCACCCTGGCCGTGTTGCTGGTGACGGTGGCCGTATTGGCCATGGGCGCCCCCGCCGCGCAGGCGGCCAAGGCATTTGGTGACGGATTCTGGAGCCTGATCCCGTTCACCATGCAGATGGCGTTTGTGGTGATTGGCGGTTACGTGGTGGCCAGTTCCGGCCCGGCCTCGCGGCTGATTGATGTGCTGGCGCGGGTGCCGAAAAACGGCCGCTCGGCGGTGGCCTGGGTGGCGCTGATTTCGATGGCAGCCTCGTTGCTCAACTGGGGCCTGAGCCTGGTCTTCGGTGGTTTGCTGGTGCGTGCCCTGGCGCGGCGGGAAGAGCTGCACATGGACTACCGCGCAGCTGGCGCAGCGGCCTATTTGGGGCTGGGCGCGGTATGGGCGCTGGGGCTGTCGTCGTCGGCGGCGCAGTTGCAGGCCAACCCCACCAGCTTGCCGCCCTCGATCCTGGCGATTACCGGCGTGATCCCCTTTACCGAGACGATCTTTCTCTGGCAGTCCGGCCTGTTGTTACTGGCGTTGGTGGTGGTCTCCCTGGTGATTGCCTACGTCACGGCGCCCAGTGCGGCCAGTGCGCGGGATGCCAAGGCCTGTGGCATCGACCCGAGCTTCAACGCGGCGAAACTGGAAAAACCCACGCGCCCAGGTGAATGGCTGGAGCACAGCCCGCTGCTGATCATTGTGTTGGTGCTGCTGGCCGCCGGTTGGCTGGCCCAGGAGTTCGCCAGCAAGCCGGCCATCGTCGCCATCTCCGGGCTGAACACCTACAACCTGCTGTTCCTGATGGTGGGTGCCTTGCTGCATTGGCGGCCGCGCAGTTTTCTCGACGCCGTGGCGCGTGCGGTGCCGACTACCACCGGGGTGCTGATCCAGTTCCCGCTGTATGGCTCGATTGCCGCGATCATGACCACGGTGAACGGCGGCGACGGCCAGACCCTGGCGCACCACATCTCCACCTTCTTTGTGCAGATCGCCTCGCACGACACCTACGCGCTGCTGATGGGTACTTACTCGGCGGTGCTGGGGTTCTTCATTCCCTCGGGCGGCGGCAAGTGGATCATTGAGGCGCCGTATGTGATGCAGGTGGCCAACGAACTGCAGTACCACCGCGGCTGGGCGGTGCAGATCTACAACGCGGCGGAGGCGCTGCCGAACCTGATCAACCCGTTTTACATGCTGCCGCTGTTGGGCGTGTTGGGGCTGCGGGCGCGCGACTTGATCGGCTTCTCGTTCGTGCAGTTGCTGGTGCATGCGCCGCTGGTGTTGTTTCTGCTCTGGGCGTTGGGCACGACCTTGACCTATACGCCGCCGGTGGCGCCTTGAGGGCACAGCGGTAATCCCTGTGGGAGGGGCTTCAGCCGCGAGCTTTTAAAATCAAAAGCCTCGCGGCTGAAGCCCCTCCCACAAAAGAGCGATCAATGCTTGGCGAGAAACGCCTTGGCCGCGCGCGAGCCATTGGCTTTGCCGAGCACTTCGCAAATGCCCTGGCCAGCGGCAATCAATTTGCCCATGTCGATGCCAGTCTCGATGCCCATGCCATTGAGCATGTACAGCACGTCCTCGGTGGCGACGTTGCCGGTGGCGCCTTTGGCATAGGGGCAACCGCCGAGGCCGGCGACCGAGCTGTCGAACACCGCAATGCCTTCTTGCAGGCTGGCGTAGATATTCACCAGGGCCTGGCCGTAGGTGTCATGGAAATGACCGGCCAGTTTGTCGCGCGGAATATCGCGGCCGACCACTTCGAACAGGGTTCTTGTGCTGCTCGGTGTACCGGTGCCAATGGTGTCGCCCAACGACACTTCGTAACAGCCCATAGCGAACAGCTCGCGGGCGACCATGGCGACCTGCTCAGGCGGCACTTCACCTTCATACGGGCAACCGAGCACGCAGGAGACGTAGCCGCGCACCGTGATCTGGTGTTGTTTGGCCAGTTCCATCACCGGCTGAAACCGCGCCAGGCTCTCGGCGATGGAGCAGTTGATGTTTTTCTGCGAGAAGGCTTGCGAGGCTGCGGCGAATACCGCGATTTCGGTGACACCGGCTTCAATCGCTGCTTCCAGGCCCTTGAGGTTGGGCGTCAGCGCGCCGTAGGTAACGCCCGGCAGACGCTGGATCTGGGCAAACACCTCAGCTGAACCAGCCATCTGCGGCACCCATTTGGGTGAGACAAAGCTGCCGACTTCGATATAGCCCAGGCCGGCGGCGGACAGTTGGTCCACCAATGCGACCTTTGCCGCCACGCTGATGGCCTGTTTCTCGTTCTGTAAACCGTCACGCGGGCCGACTTCGACCAGGCGGACGTGGGAGGGCAAGGGCATAGCAGTCTCCAAGTCAGGTACAAAAAGCTCGCGGCTAAAGCCCCTCCCACCAGGGACCGTGATTCCTTGTGGGAGGGGCTTTAGCCGCGACGGCCATTACGCTATTCCAACTCCACCAACACCGCACCTTCCGCGACCATCTCACCCTCGGCGCAATACAACGCTTTGACGGTGCCATCCTGCGGGGCGCGAATGCTGTGTTCCATTTTCATTGCTTCCAGCACCACCAGGGCGGTGCCGGCTTGCACGCTTTGGCCGGGCTCGACCAGCAGGCGCACGATACTGCCGTTCATGGGCGCCGTCAGCCCGCCGTGTTGCTGATGGCTGGCGTCGGCGGCGGCAATTGGGTCGAACAGTTGCACCGCGTGCAGTTCGCTGTGCCACTGCAGATACAGCGTCGCGCCTTGGCGAATGGCCAGATGCTGATGGCGCAGGCCATTGTCGTCCACCAGCAGGTAGTCGCCGCGGCGTTGCACGCTGCTGTCGCTGCCACGCAAACGAACCACCTGGTGTTCGCCAGCGCAGCTCAGGTGCAGGTCGGTTTCCGCTGGCAGACCGGCGCGCCAGCCGCTACTGGTGGTCCAGGGAGCGTGCGGGTCGTCGTCACGTTGCGCGGGCGTCTGGGTCAGTTGCCAGGCGCGGGCGGCCAGTTGCCAGAAGGCCACCGGCAGTTCGCCAGGGGCGGGCAGCAGTTGCTGCTGATAACGGGGAATGAAACCGGTATCCAACTCCGCTGCCGCAAAGGCCGGGTGAGCGAGGATGCGCTGCAGGAAGGCCAGGTTGGTTTTCACCCCGCCAACGGCAAACTCGCCGAGCATGGCCAGCAGACGCAGACGCGCGTCTTCGCGGTTGTCGCCCCAGGCAATCAGCTTGCCCAGCATCGGGTCGTAGAACGGCGACACCTGATCACCCTCGGCCACACCGCTGTCGACCCGCCGGCCAACGCCAGGCGTCGATTCGCGGTACAGCTGCAAGGTGCCGGTGGCCGGCAGAAAATCGTGGTCCGGGTCTTCGGCATACAGGCGCACTTCAATCGCGTGGCCAATCAGCGGCACCTGTTCCTGCGTCAATGGCAGCGCCTCGCCTCGGGCCACGCGGATCTGCCAGGCCACCAGGTCGAGGCCGGTGATGGCTTCGGTCACCGGGTGTTCCACCTGCAGGCGGGTGTTCATTTCCATAAAGAAGAAGTCGCCGCGGGCATCCAGCAGAAATTCCACAGTGCCGGCACCGACGTAGCCGATCGCCTGGGCTGCTTTTACCGCTGCTTCGCCCATGGCTTGGCGTAGCTCCGGGCTCAGGCCGGGGGCGGGGGCTTCTTCGACCACTTTCTGGTGGCGGCGCTGGATCGAGCAGTCGCGCTCGTTGAGGTACAGGCAATTGCCATGCTGGTCGGCGAACACCTGAATTTCCACGTGCCGCGGTTTGAGCACGTACTTTTCCACCAGCATTTGACTGTTGCCGAACGACGACAGTGCTTCACGCTGGGCAGAGGCCAAGGCTTCGGCCAGCTCGCTTTCCTGTTCCACCACCTTCATGCCTTTGCCGCCGCCGCCCGCCGTGGCTTTGAGCAGCACCGGGTAGCCGATGCGCTCGGCGGCGGCGCGGAAGGTGGCAATGTCCTGCGCCTCACCGTGGTAGCCGGGCACCAGCGGCACGCCGGCGGTTTCCATCAACGCTTTGGCCGCCGACTTGCTGCCCATGGCGTCGATGGCCGAGGCGGGCGGGCCGAGGAAGATCAGCCCGGCCGCTTCGATGGCGCGGGCGAAACCGGCGTTCTCGGACAAGAAACCGTAGCCCGGGTGAATCGCCTGGGCGCCGCTGGCCTGGGCCGCGGCAATCAGTTTGTCCACCAAGAGGTAGCTGTCTGCCGGCTTGGCGCCGCCGAGGTCTACGGCCTGATCGGCTTCGCGCACATGCCGGGCATTGCGGTCGATGGCGCTGTGCACGGCCACGGTGCTGACGCCCAAGGCCTTTGCGGTGCGCATCACGCGGCAGGCGATTTCGCCACGGTTGGCGACTAACAGACGGCTGATCATGACTGCGGCTCCTGCCAGGCGGGTTTGCGCTTGCTGAGAAAAGCGTTCAGGCCTTCTTGCCCTTCGGCGCTGACGCGGATCCGGGCGATGGCGTTTTCGGTGTAGCGACGCAGGGCCGGGGTGAGCACGCCGCTGCCGACTTCGTGCAGCAGCTGTTTGCTCGCCTGCATGGCCTGCGGGCTGTTGAGCATCAGGGCGGCGGTCCAGTTGTTGACTTCGTTTTCCAACTGTTCCGGCGCGTAACTCTCGGCCAGCAGGCCCAGCTGCTGCGCGCGCTCGCCGTCGAAACGTTCGGCGGTCAGCGCGTAGCGGCGCGCCGCACGCTCGCCGATGGCTTGCACCACGAACGGGCTGATCACCGCCGGCGCCAGGCCGATGCGCACTTCCGAGAGGCTGAGCTGTGCATCGCGGGCGCCGATGGCCATGTCGCAGCAACTGATCAGGCCCAGTGCGCCGCCGTAGGCAGCACCTTGCACCACCGCCAGGGTCGGCACCTTGAGGTGATACAGGCTGTGCATCAGCTCGGCGAGTTCACGGGCGTCGTTGAGGTTGGCGTTGTAGTCGAGGGCGGCGGACTGCTGCATCCAGGCCAGGTCGGCGCCGGCGCAGAAATGTTTGCCACGCCCGCGCAGCAGCATAAAGCGGATGCTGCGGTCGGCCTTGATCAGGTCGAGGGCGAGGATCAGCTCGCGGATCATCTCGGCGTTGAAGGCGTTGTTTTTCTCCGGGCGATTGAGCCACAGGGTGGCGATGCCGTTGGCGGAGATGTCGAGTTCTACAGTGGTGAAGTCAGTCATTGCCACATTCTCTGTTGGGCTGCGCGGACCCTGTGGGAGGGGCTTTAGCCGCGATAGGTCTGGCATAAATCAAAAGCATCGCGGCTGAAGCCCCTCCCACAAGGAACGAGGTTCGCCGCCAAGCGCTACATCCGGAATACACCAAACTGGGTCGGCTCGATCGGCGCATTGAGGCTGGCGGACAGCGCCAGGGCCAGCACCTCTCGGGTTTGCGCCGGGTCGATAACGCCGTCGTCCCACAGTCGCGCGCTGGAGTAGTAGGGGTGACCCTGCTGCTCGTACTGGGCGAGGATCGGCTGCTTGATCGCCGCTTCCTCGTCGGCACTCAACTGCTGACCGCTGCGCTCAGCCTGTTCACGTTTTACCTGGGCCAGCACGCCAGCCGCCTGTTCGCCGCCCATCACACCAATGCGCGCGTTGGGCCACATCCACAGAAAACGCGGGTCGTAGGCGCGGCCACACATGCCGTAGTTGCCGGCGCCAAAACTGCCGCCAATGATCACGGTGAACTTCGGCACCTTGGCGCAGGCCACGGCGGTCACCAGCTTGGCGCCGTGCTTGGCGATGCCGCCGGCTTCGTATTTCTGCCCGACCATAAAGCCGGTGATGTTCTGCAGAAACAGCAGGGGAATGCCGCGCTGGCAGGCCAACTCGATAAAGTGCGCGCCTTTTTGTGCGGACTCGGCGAACAGAATGCCGTTGTTGGCGATGATCGCCAGCGGGTAGCCGTTGAGGTGGGCGAAGCCGCACACCAGCGTGCTGCCGAACAGGGCCTTGAACTCGTCGAACTGCGAGCCATCCACCAGGCGCGCGATCACTTCGCGCACATCGAACGGCTGCTTGGCATCGGCCGGAATCACCCCATACAGCTCGTCGCTGGCATACAGCGGCAGCTGCGGAGGGCGGCTGTTCAGTTGCCCCTGTTTGCGCCAGTTGAGGTTGCTGATGCAGCGGCGGGCGAGGGCCAGGGCGTGCTCATCGTCTTCGGCATAGTGGTCGGCCACACCGGAGGTTTTGCAGTGCACGTCGGCGCCGCCAAGGTCTTCGGCACTCACCACTTCACCGGTGGCGGCGCGCACCAGCGGCGGCCCGGCGAGGAAGATGGTGGCCTGGTTGCGGACCATGATGGTTTCGTCGGACATGGCTGGCACATAAGCGCCGCCAGCGGTGCAGGAACCCATCACCACGGCTATCTGGGCGATGCCCATGGCGCTCATGTTGGCCTGGTTGAAGAAGATTCGGCCGAAGTGTTCGCGGTCGGGGAACACCTCATCCTGACGCGGCAGGTTGGCGCCGCCGGAGTCCACCAGGTAGATGCACGGCAGGCGGTTTTCTTTTGCGATGGTTTGCGCGCGCAGGTGTTTTTTCACTGTCAGCGGGTAGTAGCTGCCGCCTTTGACCGTGGCGTCGTTGGCCAGAATCATGCACTCCACGCCTTCGACGCGGCCGATGCCGGCAATCACCCCGGCGGCGGGTACGTCTTCGCCATACACCTCATGGGCAGCGAGTTGGCCGACTTCAAGAAAGGCCGAGCCAGGGTCGAGCAGGCGGTTGATGCGCTCGCGCGGCAGCAGTTTGCCCCGTGAGGTATGGCGTTCTTGCGCCTTGGCGCCGCCGCCTTGCTGCACTTGGGCGAGCAGGGCGCGCAGGTGATTGACCTGCTCGAGCATGGCGCCGGTGTTGGCCGCGAACTCGGGGGTGCGGGTGTTGATCTGGGTGGTGAGGATGGCCATGGGGCGCTCCTGAGCATGCGGGCTTTTTCTCCCCTCTCCCGCGTGCGGGAGAGGGGCCGGGGGAGAGGGCCTGGCCCGGCGCAGATCGTGCGCGCAGCTTGCCCTCTCCCTAACCCTCTCCCGTAAATGGGAGAGGGGACCGACCGAGTGGAATTAGCGGGTTTCGTTGAACAGCTCGCGGCCAATCAGCATGCGGCGGATTTCGCTGGTGCCGGCGCCGATCTCGTAGAGCTTGGCGTCGCGCAGCAGGCGGCCGGTGGGGAATTCGTTGATGTAGCCGTTGCCGCCGAGAATCTGGATCGCGTCCAGGGCCATCTGCGTAGCACGCTCGGCGCTGTAGAGGATCACCCCGGCAGCGTCTTTACGCGTGGTTTCGCCACGGTCGCAGGCATTTGCCACGGCATACAGGTAGGCGCGGCTGGCGTTGAGCTGGGTGTACATATCGGCGACTTTGCCTTGGATCAGCTGGAATTCGCCGATGGCCTGGCCGAACTGTTTACGGTCGTGGATGTACGGCACCACCACGTCCATGCAGGCCTGCATGATGCCGATGGGGCCGCCGGACAACACTACGCGCTCGTAGTCGAGGCCGCTCATCAACACCTTCACGCCGCCATTGAGCACGCCGAGGATGTTTTCTTCCGGCACTTCCACGTCATCGAAAAACAGCTCGCAGGTGTTGGAGCCGCGCATGCCCAGCTTGTCGAACTTGCTGCTACGGGAGAAACCCTTCCAGTCGCGCTCGACAATAAAAGCGGTAATGCCGTGGGCGCCTTTTTCCAGGTCAGTCTTGGCGTAGATCACGTAGGTGTTGGCGTCCGGACCGTTGGTGATCCAGGTTTTGCTGCCGTTGAGCACGTAGTGGTCGCCACGCTTGTCGGCACGCAGCTTCATCGACACCACGTCGGAGCCGGCGTTGGGCTCGCTCATGGCCAGCGCGCCAACGTGCTCGCCGCTGATCAGCTTGGGCAGGTACTTGGCTTTCTGTGCGGCCGTGCCGTTGCGGTTGATCTGGTTGACGCAGAGGTTGGAGTGGGCGCCGTAGGACAGGCCGACCGAGGCCGAACCGCGGCTGATTTCCTCGATGGCCACCACGTGGGCCAGGTAGCCGAGGCCGGCGCCGCCGTACTCTTCGCTAACGGTGATGCCGAGCAGGCCCATGTCACCGAACTTGCGCCACATGTCGGCGGGGAACAGATTGTCGCTGTCGATGGCAGCGGCGCGCGGGGTCAGTTCGGCGGCGACGAAGGCTTGCACCTGGTCGCGCAGCATGTCGATGGTTTCGCCGAGGGCAAAGTTCAGGGAGGGATAGCTCATGGGGCACCTGCTGATTATTTTTGTTGGGCTTGCGCCGGGAAAGGTGGTTAAGCGGGAATCTGCGCCATGGCGGTCAGGCAGCGCTCTTCGGCGGTGTCGAGCTCCAGTTGCATCTGTTCGATGTCGAGCAATTGCTGGCGCAGCTGTTCGCGGCGCTCGGCGATCTTGCGCATAAAGGTTTCGAGTTGTTTGTGGTTGCCGGTGGGGTCGTAGAGCTCAATCAGCTCGCGGCATTCAGCCAGGGAAAAACCGATGCGCTTACCGCGCAGAATCAGCTTCAGCGAGACCTTGTCCCGCGCCGAATAGATACGTTCCTGGCCACGGCGCTCGGGACTGAGCATGCCTTGTTCTTCATAGAAGCGGATGGCTCGGGTGGTGATGTCCAGCTCGCGGGCCAGGTCGGAAATGCTGTAGGTGGTCGGCATGGGAAAACGCTCTAGGGGGTTCTTACCTTTACGTTAACGTAAAGCAGATTTCCCTACAGCGTCAAGCCAGCTTTTATGCCTTGTGCGAGGCTTATTCTGGTTTTTTCGGGCTTTGCGGCGGTGGGTTGATGCCCATGGACACGTAAATGCTGGTGAACGCATCAACGCCGATATTGGCCGGTTTCACCCATTCCACTGGCACGTAGAGCAAGCCGCCGCCAATCGGGATAGGGGCAGTGGGCACCAGCACGGCGTAGTAATGACGGCCGTCGATATCGATGGGCTCGGGGTTGGGCATCAAGGCCAGAACCGCTACGCCGTCACCGCCGAAGAAGCACCACACCGGGCTCATGGCGTTGATATCGGCGCCTTCTTTCTTGTCCAGCAAGGCGACGAAACGATCGGCCAGGTTGTATAGCTTGCCGAACAGCGGAATGCGCCGCAGGGTCATGTCGGTCAGCCAGTCCAGCGGCTTGCGCAAACCGAGCTGGACGCCCAGGCCGAGCGCGTAGATGGCGACCACCAGCAAAACCGTGCCCAGGCCGTAAGCCAGGTAGGTGTTGCTGGCAAAGGGTTGACCCATGGCCGCGAAAACGCCGCCGATGTAGGTGGACGGCCCGATCACGCGGTTGAGCAGGCTGACTACCCAGGTCAGCAGAATCATGGTCAAGGTAAGCGGCAGCAACACGATCAGCCCCGCCAGCCAGGTGGTCAGCAGGGAGTTGAAACTCTTCTTAAACATCGGCACGTCCGCGGGCAATCAAGCAATGGCTTTGAGGGTGAATACCTGGGTGATCTGTTGCAACTGGCCGTCCCAGACGTAGCGCAGGTGCTCGCCCTGCACCGGAATACTGGCCGCCGGTGGGCGAAACAGGGCGGCACATTCGCCTTCGGCCAGCCGCACGCTGCGGTAGAGCAAACCCCAGGAGCGCAACTTGCGACGCTCTGCAGCAAAACGTTGGGGCAGGGCGTAGTTGTCGGGATTGGGGTCGTGCAACTCATCGAAGCCCTGGCGAATGTCGTCCAGCGGCTGCACCACCTTGCACACGTAGGTACGCAGGGTCAGCTCCATGCTCGGCTCGTGGGTGGCGCGCATAAAACGTTCGCGGTGGTAACGGGTTTCGGCGATGGCGGTTTGCAGCGTGCTGCCGCAGTAATACACGCCGTACTGGCCGTCGGTGAAACGGCTTTTGGCGCCGACATGGGTAAAGGCTGCCATCAGCGGCGAGGCGCCGGGGCCGCAGACGCGGTCTTCCGGTGCCACGTGGTTGAGCAGGCCGGCCTCTTCGCGCAGGCGGTCGTTGGTCAGGCTTTCAAGCAGAAAGGCTTGTTCGAGGTCGGCGGGGTCCAGCACGTCCTCGAACACCGAGATCGGCGGAAAGGAGCTGGAAACGATGCGATAGGCCCGCATCCATGCAGGCAAAACTTGAGTGGGTTGTTTCAACCACGTACTCCATCCAGGTAACGACGCACCACGGCAATATCCATCACGCCGCCGGCCAGCATCAACTGTAAGGCGCTCATACCGTTGAAGGGGGCTTCACTGTTGGCCTTGCGAATCCAGTCGTAGGTCGACGGTTTGTCGCCAAACAGAATGCGCAGGGACTTGTGAATGCCCATCAGGTACGACACCCGCTCAAGCGTGTCGCGGGGCAGGCGGATTTCCGGCAACTGGCGGTATTTGTACAGGGTGCTGCGGCCGATGGAGCCGAGCAGCACGGTCTGTTCTTCTACCGAGCAGTTCCATTTCTCCATCAGATTGAAGAAGAACTTCAGCGCCACATGGCCCGCGTGAGCGGAATCCAGATCAAGGGTGGCGCTATTGGTGGCGTTGGCGAGCGACATGGCGACTCTCCACAAGTGGACTTGAATGGAACATTAGTCCATTCGTGGAAGATTCGCAAATAGCCAACGATGCGGCCGGAACCGTGATACGGGGGCTTATGCGTCCTGAGCGCTGACCTGCTGGGCCAGCTCGATCATCTGCTCGCGCATCCAGCGGTTGGCCGGGTCCTGGTCGGTGCTTTCATGCCAATACAGGTGGGTTTCCACGGCCGGTACTTCCACCGGCACACCGACGTAATGCAGGTCGTGGCTGCGGGCGAAACGCTCGGGCACGGTCATCGCCATATCGGTTTTCTGCATCACCATCGAGGCCATCAGGTAATGCTGCGAGCGCAGCGCGATCTTGCGCTGGATGCCCATTTTGCCGAGGGTCAGGTCGACGTAGCCGAGGCCACTGCGGCGGCTGGAAATATGGATGTGGGTGAGCGACATATACTCATCCAGGCTCAGTTTTTCCTTGGCCAGCGGGTGGCCCTTGCGGATTGCGCACACATAACGGTCGGATAGCAACTTGACGTGGCGCACCTGCGGGTCGGTGTTCAGCGGCGCGTCAACGGCAAAGTCCAGGCGGCCGGCGGCTAGCTCTTTAGTGGTCTCGCGGCGCTTGGACAAAAAGCTTTCGATCTGCACTGCCGGGGCCTGGCGACGCAGGCGCTGGAACAGTGGCGGCAGAATGATCTCCTCGGTGAGGTCGGTCATGCTGATGCGGTAGGTCTTGTTGGCTTGCAGCGGGTTGAAGGTGCGGCTTTCCTGCACGGAAACGCGCAGCAGCGACAGGGCATTGCGGACCGGCCCGATGATGTTCTGCGCCATCGGCGTAGGCACCATGCCTTGCGCAGTGCGCACGAACAGCGGGTCGTTGAAGGTCTCGCGCAAGCGGGCCAGGGCGTTGGAAACGGCAGGTTGGGTGATGCCGACGATCTGCCCGGCGCGGGTCAGGTTGGCTTCGGTGTAGATGGCGTCGAAGACGATAAAGAGGTTGAGATCGACCTTGCTCAAATTCATTGCCAACGCGCTCCTGATCTTATTGGGATTGTGCTCAGTATCAGCCAATCATATATCGGTGATGAATGTTTATACACGCCGAGAATAGGTTAGATAAATTTTCATCGCTGTTCTAGGATCTTTTCCAACCTCACCAACAGCCCGTCAGAAGGTGTCTCCGATGGATTTCGCTTACTCCCCCAAGGTTCAAGAACTGCGCGAACGCGTTACCGCATTCATGGACGAATATGTCTATCCCGCCGAAGCGGTGTTCGAAGCCCAGGTGAACGAAGGTGATCGTTGGCAGCCGACCGCGATCATGGAAGAGCTGAAAGCCAAGGCCAAGAGCGCAGGGCTGTGGAACCTGTTTCTGCCGGAGTCGAAACTCGGCGCCGGCCTGACCAACATGGAATACGCCCCGCTGGCGGAAATCATGGGTCGCTCCTTGCTGGGTTCCGAGCCGTTCAACTGCTCGGCACCAGACACCGGCAACATGGAAGTGTTGGTGCGTTATGCCAATGAAGAGCAGAAAAAGCGCTGGCTCGAGCCGCTGCTGGCTGGCGAGATCCGCTCCGCCTTCGCCATGACCGAGCCGGGTGTTGCCTCGTCCGACGCCACCAACATGGAAGCCCGTGCCGAGCGCGTGGGTGATGAGTGGGTGATCAACGGTCGCAAATGGTGGACGTCGGGCGCTTGCGACCCGCGCTGCAAAATCATGGTGTTCATGGGCCTGAGCAATCCGGATGGCCCGCGTCACCAACAACACTCGATGATTCTGGTGCCCGTCGACACCCCCGGGGTAAAAATTCTGCGTCCATTGCCGGTGTTCGGCTACGACGACGCCCCGCATGGTCACGCCGAAGTCCTCTTCGAAAACGTCCGCGTTCCTTACGATCACGTGCTGCTGGGTGAGGGCCGTGGATTTGAAATCGCACAGGGTCGCCTTGGCCCGGGCCGTATCCACCACTGCATGCGCTCCATCGGCATGGCCGAGCGCGCCCTGGAGTTGATGTGCCAGCGTGCCGTCAGCCGCACTGCCTTCGGTAAGCCGCTGGCTCGCCTGGGTGGCAACGTCGACATCATTGCCGACTCGCGGATGGAGATCGACATGGCGCGCCTGCTGACCCTGAAAGCGGCGTACATGATGGATACCGTCGGCAACAAAGTAGCCAAAAGCGAAATCGCCCAGATCAAAGTCGTGGCGCCGAACGTGGCCCTGCGAGTGATCGACCGCGCTATCCAGATGCATGGCGGCGCCGGTGTTTCCAACGACACGCCGCTGGCCTACATGTATGCCATGCAACGTACCCTGCGCCTGGCCGATGGCCCGGACGAAGTGCACCGCGCAGCGATCGGCAAGTTCGAAATTGGCAAGCACATGCCCAAAGACATGCTGAAAAGCCACTAAGGCTTAGCCTGTAAGAAAAAGCCCGCCCGGATAACCGCGGCGGGCTTTTTTACGTCTTCGAATCGGCGCGGTTAATCGCGGTAAAACACCTGCACCAGGTGATAGCCGAACTGGCTTTTCACCGGACCGTGCACGATGCGTAGTTCTTTCTTGAAGATCACTGAGTCGATGGACTTGACCATCTGCCCCGGGCGCACCTCACCCAAGTCGCCACCCTTTTTTCCAGAGGGGCAGGTCGAGTATTTCTTTGCCAGCACATCGAATGCCTCGCCCGCAGCGATACGCTTTTTCAATGCGGCGGCTTCGGCCTCGGTTTTCACCAGAATGTGGCGGGCCATTGCTTTTGCCATGGGGGCTCCTACGAATTTCGTTAACTATTTTGCAGTTGCAAAGGTCGAGCTAAACGCTTGGGCCGCATAGTGTGCCAGTATTCGCGGCGTCGCAGAAATGGCGCCAATTAGCTGGCGAGTGTTTCCCTCACAGTGTCCTACCGTATTAATTCCACCGACTTAAAGGAGGCGTAGCCCATGGACTTGAACCCGATGCTGAAAATTCTGGCCACCCAGGATGGTTCAGATCTCTACCTGTCCACCGGTGCGCCGCCCTGCGCCAAGTTCAACGGTGTGCTTAAACCACTCAGTGCCGAGCCGCTGAAGTCTGGCGAAATCGCCGCTGTGGCCGACTCGATCATGGATTCGGCACAGAAAGTCGAGTTCGAGCGCGAGCTGGAAATGAACCTGGCGATCTCCCTGGCAGGCATCGGCCGCTTCCGCATCAACATCTTCAAACAGCGCAACGAAGTATCGATCGTGGCGCGCAACATCAAGATGGAGATCCCCAAGTTCGAAGACTTGAAGCTGCCGGAAATTCTGCTGAAAACGGTAATGGAAAAGCGCGGCCTGGTGCTGTTCGTGGGTGGGACCGGTTCGGGCAAGTCCACCTCCCTGGCGGCGCTGATCGACTACCGCAACCGCAATAGCGGCGGCCATATCATCACCATCGAAGACCCGGTGGAGTATGTGCATCGGCACAAGAAGTCGATCATCAACCAGCGCGAAGTGGGGGTGGACACCCGCAGTTTCCACGCTGCGCTGAAAAACACCCTGCGTCAGGCACCGGATGTGATTCTGATTGGCGAGATCCGCGACCGCGAAACCATGGAACACGCCCTGGCGTTTGCCGACACCGGCCACCTGGCGATCTCCACGTTGCACGCCAATAACGCCAACCAGGCGCTGGACCGCATCATCAACTTCTTCCCCGAAGAACGCCGCCCGCAGTTGCTCAACGACCTGGGTAACAACCTTAAAGCGTTCGTTTCCCAGCGTCTGGTGAAAACCACCGACGGCAAACGTCGTGCTGCTGTTGAGGTGTTACTGGGCACGCCCACCGTGCGCGACTTGATCAAGCGCAGTGAGCTCAGTGAGATCAAGGAAATCATGGAGAAGTCGCGCAACCTGGGGATGCAGACCTTCGACCAGGCGCTGATCGAGCTGGTCAACGAAGGGGCTATCGATGAAGAAGAGGCGGTGAAAAACGCCGACTCGGCCAACAACGTGCGTCTCAAGCTCAAACTCTACCGCGAAACTCCGGCGGCCCCTGCAGCGCCGGTCGCAGCGCCTGTGGCGCCAGCGGCCAAGGCCGCCGACGCCGGCGATTGGAGTATGGAGTTGACCCTCGAAGATATCGAGGAAGAGGCGCCACCGCCGGAAGACCCTGGCCGTCACGGCATCTGATTGTGCCTACGGGGGGTTAGGGCCCAGGTAACGGGTGGTGATGCGCTTGATGCTGCCATCGGCGCGCATGGCTTCGACGGCTTTGCGCAGCGCCTGTACCAACGCCGCATCGCAGGTTTTCGAGCACGCCACGTACATGTCGGTCGCTGCCATTTCCGGGCTCTTCAGCAGTGGCCGAGTGCTGGTGCGCGTCCAGTGGTACTGGCCTTCGGGTGCGGTGGTGAACCAGGCATCGATGCGGTTCAACTCCAGCAGTTTCAGTGGGTGATCGCCCAGTTGCAGGGAGTAAATCTGCTCGCGGCTGAACCCGTGGGCGCGGAGAATTTCTTCCTGGGCCGTGCCGATGCTGACGCCGATGCGTTTATAGCGGGTGCGGGCTTCTTCGAAGCTCTGTACTGGTGTGTCGAAGGTGAAGAAGGCCCGTGGCAAGGGAAATACCGAAGCTGCCCAGGTGTATTTGTCTTCTCGTTCAGGGGTGCGTGACAGCGGTACCAGCAGCAGATTTTTACCCTCGCGCACGCGTTTCTGCGCGCGTAGCCAGGGTTCGGTCTTGATGGTCACCTGGTACCCGGCACGCTTCAGCGCTTCCAGTGCCACGTCACCGATCATGCCGTGGCCCATGGCGTCTTGCGCGGCAACCAGTGGCATGGCGTCGGGAATATAGAGGTCAACACTGGGCTGCTGGGCGAGGGCGCCGCAGGCGAATAGCCCGATTAGCAGGCCGGTAGGGGGGAGCCGCATGGCGGATTCCGTCGAGGGAGATGGAGGCAGTATAGGCGGTAGCCAGCATCGGGTGTTGTTGGTCATTATGACTTCTATGTGTCTCTATGACTCTTTTCTGTCTTGTGTCGTTTTGACACTAAATTTTTAACCTGTTGATTTATATAATAATAAAAGTTGGCACATATCCTGATATCTCTTGAGTACGGAAGGAAAGACTTCCCCACACTCAAGCGGAGAATGGATCATGTTTACTTACCTGAGCAGCCCAAAAAACGTTCTGTGTATCTCCAACCAATTGCTGACCGGCGGCCTGGCGTTACTGCTGATCGGCGTGTTCGTCGCCTACGGCTACGAAGGCAGTTTGAATCTGCCGACCCTGGTGGCGGCCCATGCCGGGGTGATTCTTGGTCCGACCGCGCTGAAAATCGGTTATGTGATGCGCCTGATCGCGCACTACAACCTCAACAAAACTCAATCGGCTGTAGCTTGCGCCCGTGCGTAAGGGCGGCAGCTGCACGCCAGGGCCAGTAGCACCAAGCCCAACGCTACGGCAAAGCTCATATGCAGACCTGATGTCGCGGTCGCGCCCATGGCGGCGCTGATAAACACCGCCCCCAAGGCGGAGGCGCCGGTAATCAGACCCAGGTTGCGCGCCAGGTTGAGCAGGCCGGCGAGGGCGCCACGCTGATGGGTGCCGATCGAGGCCATTACCACGGTGTTGTTGGCTGTCTGAAACAGGGCGTAGCCCGCTGTCGTCACCAGCAACGGAACGAGATAGCCGCCCACACCCGTTGATTGTGGAAGCAGTGCCAAGGCCAGGCAGCCGCAGGCCATCAGCAGTAAACCCAAGCGAGTGATGCGGGCCGCGCCAAAACGCTCGGTGAGGTGACCCGCGGGTAGGCAACTCAGCGCTGCCATGGCGGGGCCGGCTGCCATGACCAAGCCAGTCAGCGCCGCGTTCAGGCCAAGCCCCTGGCTGAGGTAGAACGGGCCAACCACCAGGGTCGACATGATCACCGCAGCCACCAAGGCTGCCATGAGGAGTGCACGGCTGCGGGCGGTGTCGGCAAATAGCGACAGGTCGAGCAGTGGAAAGTGGGCGCGCCGCTGATGCCAGATAAACAGCGCTGAGCCGGCGGCGGCTGCTACCAGCAGCAGCGGCCTGAACGGTAGGGTGTGGGTCATCGCCAGCGCATAGGTTGCCAGCGTCAGGCTCAGGATGATCGTGCCCATGGCGTCGAAACCAGCCTGCTTTGCCGTCTGCGCCGCTGGCGCTAGGCAGCGCTGAGCGAGCAGGGCGGCGATCAGCCCCAACGGTACGCACAAGGCGAACAGCCAGCGCCAGCCAAGCCAGGCAATCAATACGCCACCCAGTGAAGGACCCAACGCTGTGCCCACAGCAGACAACGTGCCCAGCAAACCCATGGCGTGGCCGGTGCGCGCTTTGTCGACCGTGTCAGCCACCAGCGCCAACGGCAACGCCATCATCGCCGCTGCGCCTAGCCCTTGTAGAGCACGTGCAGCGATCAGCCAGCCAAGATTCGGCGCAGCTGCACAGCAGCCAGAGCCCAGGCTGAACAGCAGTAAACCGATCACCAGAACCCGCCTCCGACCGAAAAGATCGCCCAGACGACCGGCGCTGACAACCAATGTGGTGATGGTCAGCAGATAGGCCAGCACTACCCATTGCACGGCCGAGAGTGAGGTTTCAAACGCCGTCACCAGTGTCGGTAACGCCACATTGGCGATGCTGCTGCCGAGGGCCGAAAGCAGGGTGGCCAGGCCCAGGGTGAACAGGGCTTGGCGGTGGTTGAGGGCTGACATGGGCGCTCCGCTTCTAAGGTGTTCGGGCACTTTAGGTGGGTGCAATACATGGCGGAAGACGCATGGGTTGCATAGTATTAGTGCACCAAACGCTCTATCTCGATGAGGCGCCCATGTCGCTGCCGGATTTGAATTTGCTGGTCACCCTGGATGCGTTGCTGGCCGAAGGCAGCGTGGCCGGCGCCGCGCAGCGCCTGCAGCTCAGCCCTTCGGCCATGAGTCGGGCCCTGGCACGGCTGCGCGAAACCACCGGCGACCCGCTGCTGGTGCGCGCTGGCCGCGGCTTGGTGCCGACGCCCCGGGCGCTGCAATTGCGTGAACAAGTGCGCGAGCTGGTGCAGAGCGCCGAGGCTGTGCTGCGGCCGGTGCAACAGGTGAACCTGCTGCAGTTGCAGCGCACTTTTACCCTGCGTAACAGCGAAGGTTTCGTGGAAAACTTCGGCGCGGCGTTGTTTGCGCGATTGCGCCGAGAGGCGCCAGGCGTGCGGCTGCGTTTTAGGCCCAAACTCGACAAACACAGCACCTTGCTGCGTGACGGCGAGGTCGATCTGGAAACCACTGTGGTTGGGCCAGAAGCCAGCCCCGAGCTGATTACTCAGCGCTTGTTTCAAGACCGTTTTATCGGCGTGGTGCGTGCCGGTCATCCGCTTGGTACGGGCACGATCAGCGCCGCCCGGTATGTCGCTGCCCAGCATGTGCAGGTGGCGCGGCGCAGCCACAAGGTGGCGGTGGTGGATGAGGTCTTGCAGCAGATGGGGCTCGCCCGTGACATTCCGGCGATGGTGGGCGGGTTTGCCAGTGCCTTGGCTCTGGCTCGCAGCAGCGACCTGGTGGCAACCGTGCCGGAACGCCATAGCGGCGTGTTGCGCGATGGCATGTACAGCTTCGAGTTACCGCTGACGGTGCCGGAGTTTTCGGTGGCCATGCTTTGGCATCCGCGCCAGGACGCCGACCCGGCGCACCGTTGGCTGCGGGCCTGTGTGCGTGAGGTGTGTCAGGCGGATTAAACGGGCAAGGGTGGCGGCACAATCAGGTCCACCAGCGCATCGGCGGTGGCTTGCAGGCGTTCGCTGTCGGGGTACAAGCGCTCGATCACCACGGTGCCGCGGGTAAGGGTGACCAGCAACCGCGCCGCATCGGCTATCGGCAATGCCAAGGGCTCAGTGGCTTGGCGCAGGCGCTCGGCCAGCAAGTTCTCCAGGCCGTCGACCATGCCCCGCAGCACGTCGCGAATCGGTTCGGCGCTGGCGTTTTCATCGACTGTGGTTTTCGTCGACAGGCAGCCACGGGCCGCCTCGCCGGATTTCATCGAGGCAATGGCAAAGCTGAAGAAGGCCTTAAGCGCAGTGCGGGTATCAGCAGGTTTGAGGGTTTCGCAGGCCGCCGCCAGAAAACCTTGCTGGTAGCGGGCGAACACGGCGAGAAACAGGCCCTGCTTGTCGCCATAGGCGTTGTACAGCGAACCGCGCAGCACGCCGGTGGCCTCCGCCAGTTCCGGCATGGAGGTGGCCCCGTAGCCTTTGCGCCAGAAAACTTCCAGCGCGCGCTCCAGGGTTTGTTCTTCGTTGAATTGACGGATTCCGACCATGGCGCTGATTTCAACCTTGTTTGACAGTGTTGTCAATATTGCCTTGACAGGCGCTCTGTTGCTCACAACACTAGCAAGCATGACAGGTATGTCAAAGATGGCGCGGACAGCCGATCAGCCTTTTGCCAAGCGAGCTCTGTATGCCCAGTCCCCACAGCGTCACCCACGAAGACAGCCCCCGCCAACCCAGCGTGATGCACGCCATCATCGCCGGCCTGTGTGCCAGCCTGGTAGGTATCGGCCTGGCGCGATTTGCCTACACACCGTTGATTCCGTCTTTGATCGAGGCGCAGTGGTTTGCCGCCAACGATGTGATGTACCTCGGCGCCGCCAACCTGGTGGGTTACCTCGCCGGTGCCCTCAGCGGGCGACCCATCGCCCGACGTTTGGGCGGGCCTTGGACGTTGCGGCTGATGATGGCCCTGGCTTCGCTGGCGTTTCTGGCCTGTGCGTTTCCAGTGTCGGTGTTGTGGGTCTTCGCCTGGCGTTTCGTGTCCGGTCTGGCGGGCGGGGCAATCATGGTGCTGGCGGCCACCAGCGTGCTGCCGTTTATTCCCGGCGCCCGCAAGGGGCTGGCCAGTGGCGCGATCTTCCTCGGGCTGGGTCTGGGTATAGCCGCTTCCGGCACCTTGGTGCCGCTGTTGCTCAACCTTGGCTTGCAGCAAACCTGGATCGGTTTGGGTGTGTTGTCGGCGCTGCTGACCGCCACCAGTTGGAGCGGCTGGCCGACGCTGCCAAGCACCCCTGCTGTGGAGGCGGCAGGCGCCGAAGGTAAAACCTCGTCGGCGATGAAACTGCTCTACGCCCAATACGCGCTGATGGCGGTGGCCCTGGTGCCGATGATGGTGTTCCTGGTGGACTACGTCGCCCGCGGTCTGCAATGGGGCGCGCATTGGGGCGCAATGGTCTGGGTGGTGTATGGCATTGGCGCGATTCTCGGGCCGATGGTCTACGGCGCTTTGGCCGACCGCATCGGCTTTGCCACCACCAGCCGCGTAGTCCTGGTTATCCAGGCCGTGGCGATTGCCTTGCTGGCGCTGAACCACAGCGTGCCGGCATTGGTGGTGGCGGTGTTGGTGATCGGCTCGTTTCCGCCGGGCATCGTGCCGGTCAACCTGGGGCGCATCCAGCACCTGCTGCCGGGTGACCTCGGCGCTCAAAACCATGCCTGGAGCCGCGCCACCACGGCGTTTGCGCTGTTTCAGGCACTGGCCGGCTACGCTTACTCATACTTGTACGCGGCCAGTGGCGGCAATTACACGCTGCTGTTTGGGATCGGTGGTGGGGCAGTGGTGTTGGCCTTGTTGTTGGACGTTATCCGGCCGGCAGCGACACCGCGCGATCTGGTGCGGGCGTAATTTAAATTGCGTGCAATTTAATCGTTAGCTATCTTGTTTGCCGTCCCCATCACCTCTATAGGAACAACTGCCATGAGCGATACGCTGTTCAGCATTCCCGCGACCACCATCAAAGGTGAGCAAAAGACCCTCGCCGATTTCGGCGGCAAGGCCGTTCTGGTGGTCAACACCGCCAGCAAATGCGGCTTCACTCCGCAGTACAAAGGCCTGGAAGAGTTGTGGCAGACCTATAAAGACCAGGGGCTGGTGATTCTCGGTTTCCCCTGCAACCAGTTCGGCAAGCAGGAGCCCGGCAACGAAGGGGCGATTTCCGAGTTCTGCGAGCTGAACTACGGCGTGAGTTTTCCGCTGTTCAAGAAGATCGACGTCAATGGCGCCGATGCCCATCCGTTGTTCGTCCAGCTGAAAAAGCGCGCACCCGGTTTGCTTGGCAGCCAGGGAGTGAAGTGGAACTTCACCAAGTTTCTGATCGGTGCGGACGGTAAAGTGGTCAAGCGTTTTGCCCCCCTGACCAAACCGGAAGAATTGACCAGCGAGATCGAAGCGCTGCTCAAGTGAGCCTTTGCCCATGAGTCAACCGCACGTCCCACCCGCGGCCATTCACCTGGACGCCGCCACCGCGCTGCAACTCGACAATCAGCTGTGTTTCAAGCTGTATGCCGCCTCGCGCGCGGTGATCCGTGGCTATAAGCCGATGCTCGATCAGCTTGGCCTGACCTACCCGCAATACCTGGCCATGCTGGTGTTGTGGGAGTGGCAGCAGACGCCGCCCGAGCAGCCAACGGTGAAGGCCCTGGGCGAGCGCTTGTTGCTCGATTCCGGCACCCTCACGCCGTTGCTCAAGCGCCTTGAGCAACTGGGCCTGGTGGCCCGCCAGCGCAGCGCCCGCGACGAGCGCGAAGTGCATCTGGGGTTAACCACCGAGGGCGCGGCACTGAAAGACCAGGTGTTGCCGCTCAAGCAACAGCTGTTGTGTGACAGCGGCTTTAACCTGGATGAACTGGATGGCTTGCGCGACCAGCTCGGTGGCCTGCTGGACCGCGTTATAGCAGCGCCGTAGCCGGCAACCACTGGCTGAGCAGGGCGATCAGTTCGTCGCGGCGAAACGGCTTGGCCAAATAATCGTTCATGCCCGCTGCGGTGCAGCGCTCGCGCTCATCCGGCAGGGCATTGGCGGTCAGGGCAATGATCGGCAAGTCGCTCCAGCGCGACTGTTGGCGAATTCTTCTGGTGGCTTCGTAGCCATCCATCACCGGCATATTGCAGTCCATCAGCACCAGGTCGATCTGCTCGTGTTCCAGCACCTCGAGTGCTTCGGCACCATTGATCGCCAGCAGCACTTCACAACCGGCCTTGCTCAGCATGCCTTTGGCCACCAGTTGGTTGACCGGGTTGTCTTCCACCAGCAGCACCCTTTTCTGTTCCAGCGCCACCGGTGAGCCTTGCGGGACTGGCGCGGCGATAGGCTCGCCTCCGGGTTCGAGCGAGCGCTGCAGGGCCTTGTGCAAGGCGGCGCGGGCCAGTGGCCGCGGCAGCTGCAAAATGGGTGCAAGGGTGCTGGCCTGTTCGCTGGGCAGAAAACTGCCGTAGGCGCTGATGAACAGTACTGTGTGTTTGAAGTGCTCACGCAGGCTGGCCAATTCTTCGGCGTGGTCGGTGATCACCAGGTCGGCGGTCGCCAGTGGTTGTGCGCTGCAGCTGTCCAGCCGTTGGTAGTTCAGACCCCAGCACGGCAGCAGGTTATGCAGCAGGTCGGCCAGACCACTCTCTGCGCTGCACAGGGCCACCACCCGACCGTGCAGGGCCGGCAGCAACGCTGGCGGCGCCGCGCTCGGCAGCGGCAGCTCGACGCAGAACTGACTGCCTTCGCCCAGCTTGGATTTCAGCGTCAGGGTGCCGCGCATGGCTTCGCACAGCTGACGGGTCAGGGCTAGACCCAGGCCGGTGCCGCCGTACTGGCGGGTGATGGTGGCGCCGGCTTGGGCGAAAGGCTGGAAGATCCGCGCCTGGGCGTCTTCGGCAATGCCGATGCCGCTGTCGGTGACGGTGATGCGCACGCCCGGATCGGTGTAACTCAGGCGGATATCGACGCGGCCGCTGTGGGTGAACTTCAGCGCGTTGGACAGCAGGTTGCTGACCACCTGGCGCACCCGTGTCGGGTCGCCGAGAAACAGCGCCGGCAGGCGAGTGTCGATCAGGCAGGTGAGTTCGACATTGCTGGCGGCGTTTTGTGACAGCAGGTTGGCGGTGTCTTCCACCAGGGTGGCGAAATCGAACGGAATCGCCTCCAGCTCCAGTTGCCCGGCCTCGAATTTGGACAGGTCGAGAATGTCGTTGAGCAGCTCCACCAGCACCTTGCCAGAGTTGTGGGCGATGCTCAGTTGCTGGCGTTGTTCGGCGCTCAGGTGGCTGTCCAGGGTCAGTCCGAGCATGCCCAGCAGGCCGTTGAGCGGGGTGCGGATCTCATGGCTCATGTTGGCCAGAAAGGTCGCGCGGGCCATGGCCATCTGATTAGCCTGGGCGCGGGCGGTTTCCAGCTCCTGGTTAGACAGGGTCAGGCGGGTGTTACTGGCTTTCAGTTCGTTGGTGCGCGCCGAGATGATGTTTTCCAGCTCGCCGAGGTACTGGGTCAGTTGGTCTTCGGCCTTGCGCCGGTGTTCGACTTCTTCCGAAAGGCTCGACAGCTGCTGATTGGTGACGTCCACCAGAATGCCGATCTCATCGTTTTCGTGGCCGGCCGGGCAGGGCAGCTTTTGCCGGGTCGGGCGGCGCAGGTCGCGGGCGCTGATGGCCTGGATCACGTCGGTGAGCGGCTTGGTCAGCATGAAATAGAACACCACCAGCAGAATCAGCGACAGCAACAGGCTGTAGGCGAAGCCGCTGAGCAGGGTCACCAGAGAGCGGCGCAGGAAGTTATCGCCGAAGGCGAAAGTGTCCACCTCCAGGCGCAGCAGACCGATGGTTTCCTGTGGCGAGTGATTTACGAACAGTGGGTCTTCGAAGTGCCGGCTCTGGCCGAACAGGCGGTCGCTGAACCAGCGATAGGGGCTGTTGATGCGTGGCCGTTTGGCGCTGGCCAGGCTGGTGCCGGTGTCATCGACTATCTGCGCGCTGATCACCGCGGGCGAACGCAACAAGCCGGCGACCAGTTCCTGGGCCAGCTCGGTGTCGATGTTGTAGGCAATGCGGGTCGCCGGGTTATGGCTGATCTCCAGCAATGCGTGTATCTCGCGGTTGATCGAGGCGTCTTCGCTGGCATAATCGCTGCTCACCTGCAGCAGGCTGAGCAAGGTGCCGAGGATCAACGCCACGAGAACCGTCAGGCTGGCCTGTTTGAATGACAGGCGATGGGTGAGCGTTATATCCATAGAGTAGTGAGCCGGCCTCGTCTCTGAGCACCTGGCAAGCATAGCTGAATAGATTTGCTGCTTGCCTGGCCCGCATCGCGTTTTTCCCCTGTTAAGGAGTAAGTCGTGGACTCCCGTTTGAATGCCTTTCTGGAACGTGCCGATGCCGTGTTGGCGCGCCTCGATCCGTTGCTGCCGACCCTGCGTGTGGCGCTGGACTGGAACGACACCGTCGCCGCCCGTTGGCACCGTGAGGGGCGCGGCGGGTACTTGCAACCGTTGCAGGTGAGCCTGGACATGCGCCTCACCGACCTGATCGGTGTCGACACCCAGCGCGACCACCTGGCTCGCAACACCCGCCAGTTCGTTGCCGGCCTGCCGGCCAACCATGCCTTGCTGTGGGGCGCGCGCGGCACCGGAAAGTCGTCGCTGGTGCGCGCGCTGCTGGCGGAACTCGCTGGCTCCGGGCTGCGCCTGATCGAGATCGAGCGCGACTATCTGGCCGACCTGCCGCGCATCGTCGAGCTGATCGCCAAGCTGCCACAGCGTTTTGTGCTGTTCTGCGATGACCTCTCGTTTGAAGCGGGCGAGGGCGACTACCGCGTGCTCAAGAGCGTGCTCGACGGCTCGCTGGAGCGCGCGCCGGACAACGTGCTGCTGTACGCCACCTCCAACCGCCGCCACCTGGTGCCGGAAAAAGAGAGCGACAACCTCGACAGCAAGATGGTCAACGGCGAGCTGCACCCCAGCGAAGCGGTGGAAGACAAAATTGCCCTGTCCGACCGCTTTGGCCTGTGGCTGTCGTTCTACCCGTTCACCCAGGAGCACTTCCACGACGTGGTGCGCCACTGGATCGGCGTGCTGGCCAAACAGGCCGGCCTCGAGTGGCAGTGGAGTGAAGAATTGGGCGTGCTTGCCGCACGCTACGCCACCAGCCGTGGCAACCGTAACGGCCGTTGTGCCTATCAGTTCGCCCGCAATTGGGTGGGCCTGCAATTACTGGAGAAACAGTCGTGATCGATCTGCAAAATACCGGCGCTGGCCTGGAAGGCTACGGCCTGCTGGCTGCGCAGCTGGAAGCCCTGCTCGCGGATGAACGCGACTTCGTCGCCAATGCCGCGCAGTTTTCCGCGTTCCTTTATACCCAGCTGGAGGACCTCAACTGGGCCGGTTTCTACCTCAACAAGCAGGAACAACTGGTGCTGGGGCCGTTCCAGGGCCAAGTGGCCTGCGTACGCATCCCGTTCGGCAAGGGCGTATGCGGCGCGGCAGCGAGCAGCCTGCAGACCCAGCGCGTTGAAGACGTGCATGCGTTCCCAGGCCACATTGCCTGCGACAGTGCTTCCAACAGCGAGCTGGTGGTGCCCTTGGTCAAGGATGGGCGTCTGATTGGCGTGCTGGACCTGGATAGCCCCAAGCTGGCGCGTTTCACCGAAGTGGATCAGCGCGGCATCGAACAACTGGCGGCGATTTTTCTGCGTCTGACTGAGTGCTGAGATCGAGTTGGGCTTCGTTGCACTCAACCCAACCTACGGTTCAGGGAGCGCGTAGGTTGGGTTGAGCCAAAGGCGAAGCCCAACATTCCAGCGCCCACAAAAAAGCCCGGTTCGAGACCGGGCTTTTTTGTGGGCGCTGGAATGGGCTCAGTCGTACATGTTCTTTTTCTTCCAGTCGTCATCGCCATCCATGGACTTCAAGCCGTCGGTGAGCTCGTTGGCTTCATCGGTAACCGGTTTGTTGTTTTCCAGGACCATGGTGTTGGCGCGCGCCAGCTGCTTTTCCAGGACGCTGAGCGGGGCCAGGTAGCGTTTGGCGTCCGGCTGCTTGCGGATGTACTGCACGCCGCGTTCGAAGGCCAGGCGGGCATGGCCGGGCTGGCCTTGCTGCATGGCGTTCTGGCCGGCATTGGTGAACAGCTCGATATGCAGCTGCACCAGAATGTGCCGGACCTCTTGCAGCCACTGCTTGGCTTCGCCCTGGGGCAGCAGGTTTTCCTGGGCGGCGCGGGTGATCAGGCCGTGCAGGGTTTCGAGGGTCAGGCGTATTTCCTTGGCGCGGGCTTCGTTGACGATCTGTTGCACCGGGTTGCGCACCACAATGGCATCGCCCTGGGCAGTCAGGCCGCGCAGCTCTTCGACGCGGTCTTTGACCCCGGCGATGTTCTTGTCGACCGTCAGTAGACGTTCGGCAAATTGCAGCATGAAGCGGTTGAGCAGTTGCTTGAGCGCCGGGCTCATGAATTGGCCGGGGAGGGAGTCGGAGACATCGTTACAGCGCCGAATGCGGTCGGCGAGGTCTGCCTTGAGGCGGGCCTTCTCCAGCTTATTGTTCTCTACCATATGGTTGATATAGCCGATCAGGAACAGCACCACGATGCCGGCTACGATCAGTAGAGTGATCACGAGTGGGGACACCTTTACAACCTCTCGACTACTGGAGTTTTGCCGGAGTGTAGTGCCTATGTGCTATCGCGGATAGACACCGGCCAACTTCTACACAGAAGTCATTGATTTAAATTAATTTTCACTCAAGTGTTGACGACCTTCGAAAGGCTCCCTAGAATTCGCGCCACTTCGCAGCGTAAGGCAACAAGCAGACGCTTCGAAGGTTGGAAAATGTGCGTCATGCACAACCTGTGTCCCCTTCGTCTAGTGGCCTAGGACACCGCCCTTTCACGGCGGTAACAGGGGTTCGAGTCCCCTAGGGGACGCCATTTTCCAAGCGGTATAGATGTAGATGCGGGAATAGCTCAGTTGGTAGAGCACGACCTTGCCAAGGTCGGGGTCGCGAGTTCGAGTCTCGTTTCCCGCTCCAAATTCAAAGGCAGTGCTGTAAAGCGTTGCTGGTAAAAAGGTTGATGTCCCCTTCGTCTAGTGGCCTAGGACACCGCCCTTTCACGGCGGTAACAGGGGTTCGAGTCCCCTAGGGGACGCCACTTCAAGTTGTAGATGTACCGCGGGAATAGCTCAGTTGGTAGAGCACGACCTTGCCAAGGTCGGGGTCGCGAGTTCGAGTCTCGTTTCCCGCTCCAAATAAACAAAAACGCCGCTCATTGAGCGGCGTTTTTGTGTGTGCGGAAAAAAGCTGCCGTGCTGGTGGCGATAAAAAAGCCCGCTTGGCTGGACGGCCGAGCGGGCTTTTTTGTGCGGAGCCGTTAGTGCTTGGCGCTTTCCTGGGGAATGGCGAGGAATTGCTTTTCGCGCTCCCAGTCGAACGGTTCGTCGTTCTGCTCGGCTTCAAAGCGGCGCTCGTCGAGGGCCTGGAACAGGGTGATCTCTTCGTCGGGCATAAAGTGCAGGCAGTCGCCACCAAAGAACCACAGCAGGTCGCGCGGTACCAAGTGGGCGATTTGCGGGTAGCGGTGAATTACCTGGCACATCAGGTCCTGGCCCAGGTACAGGCTTTGCTCCGGCTCTTGCGGTAGCAGGGTGAGCAGTTCGTCGAAGCGCTCAAGGAACAAATAGTGGCTTTCTTCGGGAACCTGTTCGGCTTCGCCCAGTGCCACCAGAATGCTGCGCAGGTGTGCCAGCAGGGTCAGATGGTGATCGAGGTAGGGGCTGGACATGGGCGGTTCCTCAGAAGCAAAAACGGGCGCGAAGTATAAAGGCCTCCGCGCCCGTTGTCCTGTTGCGACCAGCCGGGCTGGTTAACGGATCTTGCCGCGACTCAACTTGAGATCTTCCTTCGCGTAGTCGTCGACATCAATCACCCGACGCCGCGCCGCCTCAGCTTCGCGCAAGTTCTGCGCTTCTTCGGCTTGCAACACGCCAGCCGTCACGGCCGCATCGATCAGGCTTTCGCCTGGTTTTGCCGTCAGGCGTCCTTCTTTCACCGCCACATGCAGCTTTTTCGACAGCCCATGGCTGGCGCCCAGCAGGTTCACAGCATGCTGCAGCGCGCCGACCGCATCGGTTGGCGCTTGTGGGCGGTAGCAGCCAGCCAGCACCGATTCCAGCGCCGGGTCGCCGGCCGGGCGGCCGATGATGCCGGCGATCTCGGCGTCCAGGGCATCCGATGGGCCTTTGTGGCGACGGCCAAACGGGAACACCAGCAGGCTCAGCGCGCAGCCAAAGAAGCGATTGGGGAAATTCTCCAGCAGGTCAGCCAGCGCCTGCTCGGCCTTGCCCAGACTTTCCTCCAGGGCCCAGGCTACGGAAGGGCGCAGATGCTCCGGGTAATCCAGATCGTGGTAGCGCTTGAGCGCCGCCGAGCCCAGGTACAGGTTGCTGAGCACATCGCCCAGGCGAGCCGACAAGCGTTCACGGCGTTTCAGCTCACCGCCGAGCAACATCATGCTGAAGTCGGCGAGCATGGCGAAGGCCGCTGCCAGGCGGTTCAGAGCGCGAAAGTACGGCTGGCTGAAGTTGTCGCCCGGCACCTTGCCGAGTTTGCCGAAGGTCAGGCTGAGAATCAGGCTGCTGGCGGCATTGCTGATGGCAAAACCGATGTGCTGCATCAGCAGGTCATCGAATTCCACCAGGGCTTGGTCACGGTCTTCGCGGCCGGCCAGGGCCATTTCCTTCAATACATAGGGGTGGCAACGAATCGCACCCTGACCAAAGATCATCAGGTTGCGCGACAGAATGTTCGCGCCTTCCACGGTGATGAAGATCGGCGCACCTTGCCACGAACGGCCCAGGTAGTTGTTCGGGCCCATGATGATGCCCTTGCCGCCATGTACGTCCATGGCGTGGCTGATGCACTCGCGGCCGCGCTCGGTGAGGTGGTATTTGAGAATCGCCGAGAGTACTGACGGTTTTTCGCCAAGGTCGACCGCGTTGGCGGTGAGGATGCGCGCGGCGTCCATCATCCAGGCGTTGCCGCCGATGCGTGCCAGTGCTTCCTGAATACCTTCGAAGGCGGCCAGTGGCACGTTGAATTGCTCACGCACCTGGCTGTATTGGCCGGTGACCAGGCTGGTGTATTTGGCGGCGCCGGTGCCGACAGCGGGCAGGGAGATGGAGCGGCCCACCGACAGGCAGTTCATCAGCATCATCCAGCCCTTGCCGAGCATAGGCTGACCGCCGATGAGGAAGTCCAGTGGTACAAACACGTCCTTGCCGGAGTTTGGACCGTTCATGAACGCAGCGCCCAGCGGCAGGTGGCGACGGCCGATTTCCACCCCGGGGGTGTCGGTGGGAATCAGCGCCAGACTGATGCCCAGGTCTTCTTCCTCGCCCAGCAGGTGCTCAGGGTCATAGGCCTTGAACGCCAGGCCGAGCAGGGTGGCGACGGGGCCGAGGGTGATATAGCGCTTTTCCCAGGTCAGACGCAGGCCGATGACTTCCTCACCGTTCCACTGGCCTTTGCAGATGATGCCGACATCGGGCATGGCGCCGGCATCGGAGCCAGCCAGCGGGCCGGTGAGGGCGAAGCAGGGGATATCGTCACCGCGGGCCAGGCGCGGCAGGTAATGCTGGCGCTGCTCGTCGGTGCCGTAGTGCAGCAACAGTTCGGCCGGACCGAGGGAGTTGGGCACCATTACGGTGGAGGCCAGGTCGCCGCTGCGGGTGGCGAGTTTCATCGCCACTTGCGAGTGGGCATAAGCTGAAAAGCCCTTGCCGCCGAACTCCTTGGGGATGATCAGGGCGAAAAAACCGTGCTGCTTGATGTGCTGCCAGGCTTTTTCCGGCAGGTCCATCTGTTGGCCGATGTCCCAGTCGGTGACCATCGCGCACAGTTCTTCAGTGGGGCCGTCGATAAAGGCCTGTTCTTCTGCAGTGAGCTGCGCCTTGGGGTAGGCCAGCAAGGTGTCCCAGTCCGGGCGACCGCTGAACAGATGGCCGTCCCACCATACGGTGCCGGCTTCGATGGCGTCCTTTTCGGTTTCCGACATCGGCGGCAGCACTTTCTGGAACCAGGCGAACAGCGGCGCCGTAAACAGCTTGCGGCGCAGGTCCGGCAGTACCAAGGGCACAGTAATGGCGATTACCAGCAGCCAGAGAATGGCCAGCAACCAGGTCGGCGCGTGGCTATAGATGCCCATCACCACCAGAAAGACGGCGGTGATTCCAAGGGCGGGCAGGGGAGAGACGCGACGGTGGGCGAGTACGGCGACCCCCACCACTAAAACCAGTAACCAGACAGCGAGCATGCAAATTCCTCCATGAGACGGCAGGCCGGGAGCCAACTGCGCTTAGCGTAGTTGGCGCTGGCGAGAAGAGCGCCGAGCTTGGCCTGATCGTCGTGAGCGCGGTCGATTGGGGGTGGTTAGACTGAGCCTGGCACCACCCGGTAGCCCTCAGGAGAGCCCCATGCGCGAGTACCTTGCCCCCGGCCGCTTCATTGATAGTGACCACCCTCGGGTAGTTGAGTTCGCACAAGATAATCGCGGTCAAAGCACCGAATTACGTGACCAGGCGGTCAGTCTTTACTACGCCGTGCGCGACCAGATTCGCTACAACCCCTACAGCTTCAGTCGCGACCCCGACACCCTGAAAGGCAGCGCTGCCTTGCACGCGGGCGAAAGCTACTGCGTGCCCAAGGCCACCTTGCTCGCCGCCTGCGCCCGGCATTGCGGCATTCCTTCGCGTATTGGCCTGGCGGATGTGCGCAATCACCTGTCCACCCCACGCCTGCTCGAAGCGCTGCGCAGCGAAGTGTTCGCCATGCACGGCTACACCGAGCTGTACCTGGAAGGCCGGTGGGTGAAAGCCACGCCGGCGTTCAACCTGACTCTGTGTCAGCTGTTCAAGGTGGCGCCGCTGGAGTTCGACGGGCTCACCGACAGCGTATTTCAGCCCTACAACGAAGCCGGGCAGCGGCACATGGAATACCTGGTCGACCACGGCCAGTTCGCCGACCTGCCGGAGCAGCTGTTCTTCGGCCATCTGCAGCACTGCTACCCGCACCTGTTTAGCGACGACGCGCCGCTGGTGATGGGCGATATGCACAAGGAAATCGTCGGCTGAAACGCGCAAACCATGAAGGGCCTCGATAGCCAACATCAATTTCCACGTCTGTTTTCTTCGGCTCAGGCAGGTAGGATGCCAGGGCAGAATTTCTGACACAGAAGGAAACAGACCGATGCTGACGATTTGGGGTCGTAAGAATTCCGGCAACGTGCGCAAGGCGCTTTGGGCCGCAGAAGAGGCAGGTGTGCCGTACACGCGACAGGACGCCGGTGGCGCGTTCGGGGTTGTGAACGATGCCCACTACCGCGCGATGAACCCCAATGGTCTGGTGCCGGTGATTGAAGACGACGGCCTGGTGCTGTGGGAGTCCAACGCCATCGTGCGTTACCTGGCTGCCAAGTACGCTGACGGTGTGCTTTACGCCAGCGATCCCGGTGAGCGCGCGCAGGCCGACAAGTGGATGGACTGGGCCAGTTCCACCTTGGCTGCGCCGTTTCGCGATGTGTTCTGGGTCACCGTGCGCACGCCGCCCGAGCAGCGTAACCAGGAAGTGATTACTGCCGCGATCAAGCGCTGTGGCGAGTTGTTGGCCATCCCTGACGCAGCCTTGGCTTCGCAACCCTATCTGTCCGGTGCCACCTTCGGCATGGGCGATATTCCGCTAGGCTCCGCTATCTATGCGTGGTTTGAAATGCCCATCGAACGCCCCTCATTACCTAATCTGCAAGCCTGGTACGAGCGGCTTAAAGAGCGGCCTGCGTATCAGGCTGCGGTGATGACGGCGTTGACCTGACGATAAAAATTCAGCCCGGGAAACGATTCGGCGACCTGGCGTTATGGCGCTAAACTGCGTCGCCGTTTCCCGCTCCACTTTTTCTATTACAAGTGTGTATTTCCTATGAGTTCTGCCCTGTCTATCCGTGGCCTGACCAAGACGTACGGCAACGGCTTTCAAGCACTGCACGGTATTGATCTGGATGTAGCCGAAGGCGACTTTTTCGCCTTGCTCGGCCCCAACGGTGCCGGCAAATCCACCACCATCGGCATTCTGTCGACCCTGGTGACCAAGTCCAGCGGCACGGTCAATGTGTTCGGCCATGACCTCGACCGCGAACCCTCGCAGCTCAAGCGCTGCCTGGGTGTGGTGCCGCAGGAATTCAACTTCAACCAGTTCGAGAAGGTCTTCGACATCGTCGTGACCCAAGCCGGTTACTACGGCATTCCGCTGCGCATCGCCAAAGAGCGCGCCGAGCAGTACCTGACCCAGCTGGGCTTGTGGGACAAGCGCAATTCGGCCTCCCGTGAACTGTCCGGCGGCATGAAGCGCCGGCTGATGATTGCCCGCGCGCTGATTCACCAGCCGCGCCTGTTGATTCTCGATGAGCCCACCGCCGGCGTGGATATCGAACTGCGCCGCTCGATGTGGACCTTCCTCACCGAGCTGAACCAGCAGGGCATCAGCATCATCCTCACCACCCACTACCTGGAAGAGGCCGAACAGCTGTGCCGCAACATCGGCATCATCGACCACGGGCGGATCGTCGAGAACACCAGCATGCGTTCGCTGCTGAAGAAGTTGCATGTGGAAACCTTCCTGCTCGACCTGAAGGATTCGCTGACCCTGCTGCCGAACCTGCCGGGCTATCCCGCGCAGTTGGTGGATGACCACACCCTGTCGGTGCAAGTGGAAAAAAGCCTGGGCATCAGCGAGCTGTTCCGCCAACTGGCCGAGCAGAACATTCAGGTGCTGAGCATGCGCAATAAAACCAATCGCCTGGAGGAGCTGTTCGTGTCCCTGGTGGAGAAAAACCTGGCGAAGGTGGCGGTATGAAGCCCGAGTATCTGAACAGCGAACTGCAGGCCAACTGGGTGGCGCTGCAGACCATCGTCTACCGCGAAGTGCGCCGCTTCACGCGGATCTGGCCGCAAACCCTGCTGCCGCCAGCGATCACCATGGTTTTGTACTTCGTCATCTTCGGCAACCTGATCGGCCGGCAGATCGGCGATATGGGTGGCTTCACCTATATGCAGTACATCGTGCCCGGCCTGATCATGATGTCGGTGATCACCAACGCCTACGGCAACGTGGTGTCGAGCTTCTTCGGCAGCAAGTTCCAGCGCTCGGTGGAGGAGCTGATGGTGGCGCCGGTGTCGCCACACACCATCCTCATCGGTTACGTGGTGGGCGGCGTGCTGCGCGGCTTGGCGGTGGGCGTTATCGTCACCATCCTGTCGCTGTTCTTCACCAAGTTGCAGGTGCACCACTTGGGCATCACCGTGCTGGTGGTATTGCTGACGGCGACGATCTTTTCGCTGTGCGGCTTTATCAACGCCGTGTACGCACGCAACTTTGATGACATCTCGATAATCCCGACCTTCGTCCTGACGCCGCTGACCTACCTGGGTGGGGTGTTCTACTCGATCAACCTGTTGCCGCCGTTCTGGCAGACCGTGTCGCTGGCCAACCCGGTGCTGCACATGGTCAACGCCTTCCGCTACGGCATTCTCGGCGTCTCGGATATCCGCATCAGTATCGCCATCGCCTTTATGCTGGCTGCCACCACTGTGCTGTACATCGCCTGCGTGCGTTTGCTGGTCAGCGGTCGCGGCATGCGCCAGTAAGGCAGGCTGTCGGTTAAAAAAACGCGGCAAGTTGTATACACTTGCCGCGTTTTTTCATTCAGGTCGCCGCCATGCATCCCGCCGTCGAACATTCCCCTCTGGGCAAGGCCAGCGAGTACATCGCCACCTATACGCCGTCCTTGCTGTACCCGATTCCTCGCGCGCCGAAATGGGCCGAGCTGGGTCTCACTGCAGAGACCTTGCCGTATCAGGGCGTGGATTTCTGGAACTGCTTCGAGCTGTCCTGGCTGCTGCCTTCGGGCAAACCGGTGGTGGCCATTGGCGAATTCGCCATCCCGGCTGACTCGCCGAATATCATCGAGTCGAAGTCGTTCAAGCTGTACCTCAACTCGCTGAACCAGAGCGTGTTCGCCACGCCGGCCGAGTTGCAGGCGGTACTGGAAAAAGACCTCAGCTCAGCTGCTGGAAAGCCTGTGGGTGTGCGGGTGCGCAGCCTGGCTGACGTGCAAGCGGAAGGCGTCAGCGCCTTGCCGGGGCAGTGCATCGATGAGCTGGATGTGGCCATCAGCAACTACGCGCAGCCGCAGCCGGAACTGCTGCGTTGCGACAGCAGCCGCGTTGTGGAAGAAAGCCTGCACAGCCACCTGCTGAAATCCAATTGCCCGGTCACTGGCCAGCCAGACTGGGGCACCGTGGTGGTCAGCTACAAAGGCCCTGCGCTGGATGCCGCCAGCCTGTTGGCGTATCTGGTGAGCTTTCGCCAGCACGCGGACTTCCATGAGCAGTGTGTGGAGCGGATCTTCCTCGACTTGCAGCGGTTGCTGCAGCCGGAGAGCCTGACGGTGTATGCGCGCTATGTGCGCCGGGGTGGGTTGGATATCAACCCGTATCGCAGCTTGGCGGCCATCCAGCCGGACAATCGCCGGTTGGTTCGCCAATAGGGTTCGACTTGAGACCAATCGAGGCTGAAGCCTCTCCCACAAATCTTTTTGGTCGTATTTCCACTCGTGGATAAGAACACTTCCGTCCCAAAAACAGCGAGGGTTTAATTATCATTTATAAAATTAGCTAATGTAAAGTCTATAAAATTATGAAATGAACTATTTAAGAGCTTAATCTGTTTTGATCCAATATTATGAAGATATACTTCGTTACTATTTCTCTTAATTAAAATTTCATCCCCGTCGTTATGAAGCCATAATTCTCCGAATTTTAAATACTCGTCATCATTCAATTCAATTAACTGAAAATCAACAAACAACCCCTCGAATTGCAACAATGAAATGTTACTGAAATAGATTATAATTTCTTCAGTTAAAAAATTTGAAATAGACTTTTCTAATATATCCTCTTTTGAAAATTCTCTTTTTATAGTATCCCCAACCCCTTTAAAGTTATTTTTTATAGCAAAATATAGGTTTGGATATTCTTTATCTAAATTTTTAAAATTATGCTCAAAATAAATTTTGAAGTCATTTTCTTCTTTCTCGCTTAAACCAGTAATGCTTTTTTCCCAATTCAACTTATAATTATTTTCAGACTTAGCATTAAAATCTTGATTAATAGATCTTAAAAATTCTTTTGCATTGTTTTGGGATATTAAAGTTGCTCCATCAATTCCTTGAGCCATTTTAGGTTTTATCTTTAAAAACCAACCTGGAGAAATCTCTTTTTTAACTAGAGGCTCATTTTGTTTCCACCAATTTATCCAATTTTCGGAAGTAATATTATTTTCGCTTAAATGTATTAATTTTTCTAAAATATTTTTATCTATCATTTTACCAAGAATTTGTTCCATTAATTAAACGGTGATCTTATTTGGGAGAGGCTTGCGCCTCGATGATTTTTGCCCCAACAAAAAGCCCCGCACATGTCGGGGCTTTTTGTTGGGCTCAGGGCTTAGATCCCCATGCTCACCAGGCTCTGCACAATATTGCGCAAGGTGCCGGCGATGGTCGGGTGTTCAACTTCAAAACGTTCGACGGCGAGGTTTACCCCATCCACCAGGTTGGTATCCGGAGCGCTGGCTTCGCGCGCCAGCTGCAGTTCGATCTGTTGCGCCAGGGCGGCGAGTTCTTCGCGTTGCTCGGCGGAAACCGGGGGCTCGCTTTGCAGTTGCTCGCGCAGTAAGTCCAGTTGGTGCTGCAATTCGCGGGCAGGCATGGTGTTTCTCCCTCTGTGATAGGCAACAGCATTGACCCCGGGCCGCAGCCAAAGGTTCTAGCGTTGAGGGTAATCCATGGCCTGGCGCTTTGCCTGATCCAGGGCAGACGAAGATGTAACAGGTCAGGGCTTTTCGCCCTTGTGCCGGCGCTGGGCCAGGTCTGCCAGGCTGGGGCCAAGGTCGGCCAACTGGTCGATCACCGAGTGCACGCCCAGGCGGTACAGGCTCAGGGTGGCTTGGGCGCGCAGGTGATCCCGCTCCGGCGCCGGCAGCGCCTGCCAGTCATCCGGTGCCTGGCCACAGAGCGGGCCGCAGGCGGCCAGGCCGACGGTCCACAGTCCGGCATTCAGGCCGGCTTGCAGCAGGCGCGGTTCGCCGCTGATCAACACGCAGCCATCGAGGTTGTTCACCTTCAAGGCCGACAGCGATTGCCAGCAGGCATCCGGTGCTGGCCACGGGCGGGCGGCGCTGGTGTCGGTTCCCGGCAGCCAGGCGGGCAGGGCGCTGGCCAGTTGCGTGCTGGCGTTACTCGGCAGTTCATCCAGCCAGGCGCAGGGCACGCCTTGTTGCTGCAAGGTTTCCAATACGTGAAGAGCGCCGGGGGTGACCTGGGCGTGTTCGTTGGCGCAATCCTGCAAGGCCTGCTGCAGCGAGGAAAGGTCAGCGCTATGGGGTTCCCGACCGAGCGCGGCGCTCAGGGCGGCATGCGGTGACAGCTGCTGGCTGCCTTGATTGGCCGCCTCGGGGAATAGGCGTTGCAGCGTGACGGGCAGGGTGCGGGCACCAAAGTCGACCAGACAACCGGACAGGCCAAACAGAACAGCGGTGAAGTCGGCAGACGATGAGGCGAGAGCAGGCATGGCACGCATCCGAGCGAGGGGGTTATAGGCAAACTAGTGAGCAACGATGACGTGTCGATGAATACTTTGTGACAATTATCGAGAATACCGCGCGCCAGGGCAGATTTTTCTGTCGTTCTTCACCTGCCAAACCCCTGCCGCAGCCCCTATACTGTGCGCCTTTTGCGCCAGCGCCTATGCTGGCAAAACGCGCCTGGCGCGATCTCTTATTCAGTCTCTGGAGCCTTGCAATGGATGTGTTTGCCAGCAATTGGGCCGCGCGTTTTGGCCAACTCTGCCTGTGTGTCGGCTTGGCGCTGCTGTCGCAGGTAACCCTGGCCGCAGAAAGCGACCCGTGGGAAGGCTTCAATCGCCCGGTGTTCACCTTCAACGACACCATCGACACTTACGCCCTGAAACCTCTGGCGCAGGGCTACCAGAAGGTCACCCCGCAGTTCCTCGAAGACGGCATCCACAACATCTTCAATAACGTCGGTGACGTCGGCAACCTGGCCAACGACCTGCTGCAAGGCAAGGTCGAAGCCGCTGGCGTCGATACCAGTCGCGTACTGTTCAACACCACCTTCGGCCTGCTCGGTTTCTTCGATGTGGGCACCAAGATGGGCCTGCAGCGCAACGA
This sequence comes from Pseudomonas sp. GV071, assembly GCF_003050835.1. Classification (GTDB taxonomy): domain Bacteria; phylum Pseudomonadota; class Gammaproteobacteria; order Pseudomonadales; family Pseudomonadaceae; genus Aquipseudomonas. Next base: position 424,770 of record NZ_QAOJ01000001.1, read on the forward strand.
CGAAGACTTCGGCCAGACCCTCGGCGCCTGGGGCCTGAACAGCGGCCCGTACCTGGTTCTGCCACTGCTCGGTCCAAGCACCGTGCGCGACGCTTCCGGCAAGATCCCGGACAGCTTCCTCGAACCCTATCCGTACATCAACGACGTGCCGGCGCGTAACGTGGCCCGTGGCGTTGATGTGATCGATACCCGCGCCAGCCTGCTGTCGGCGGAGAAGTTCATCAGCGGCGACAAGTACAGCTTTATCCGCAATGCCTATCTGCAGATGCGCGAATTCAAAGTCAAAGACGGCCAAGTCGAAGATGATTTTTAACGCGCAGCTCTTGTAGGCGCGGCTTTAGCCGCGATGGCTTTGAAAAGAGCATCGCGGCTGAAGCCGCTCCTACGGGGCGATGTTTTGAGCAATAAAAAAGGCGACCTTCAAGGTCGCCTTTTTTATTGCTACGGGGAATTACTTCATCGACAGAATCGCCAACCCCAGGGATTGTCTGCCGCCATCCAGCGCGCTGGCGCGGATGACTTCGGCTTCGGCGTCGAGGCCGCGTAGTTCGTTGTGTTCGGATGCGATGTGGACGCGGACCTTGTCGCCCACCTTGGCGTCGCTTTCGGCTTCCAACTGCATGCCGGTGCTGGACAGATCGAGGCAGAGGGCCGGAATGTCGCGGCCGGCGTGTTTCAAGGTAACGGGTGCTTCCAAGCGCATACGGATGTAGTCGCGTTTCTCGGTGTAGGCATGATCACTTTGGCTCATTGACCCGCTCCTCTGGTTTTATGGACTCTCCGATGGCCCTTATAACCTTGGCCTCTTTCAGCTGTAAAGGCATCAGACGATGATCGGCGTAAGCTTGAATCGCCGCACGGATGGGAGTACCGTCTGCGCCTTGACATGATCTCCCTAGTACACGCGTCCCGGCTGATCGGCCTGACGTACACGCCAACCACCCCTGGCGCCGTTTGCCTGGTACCCCATGCACAATTCCAGTGCCTCGCTGCTGATTATTGATGACGACGAAGTAGTGCGCGCCAGCTTGGCTGCCTACTTGGAAGACAGTGGCTTCAGCGTTCTGCAAGCTAGCAACGGCTTGCAGGGTCTGCAGATATTCGAGCAGGAAAAACCTGACTTGGTGATCTGCGACCTACGTATGCCGCAAGTCGACGGCTTAGAACTGATCCGCCGGATCAACGCGCTCGAGGTGCAAACCCCGGTTATCGTCGTGTCCGGTGCTGGCGTCATGAGCGATGCGGTCGAGGCCTTGCGCCTGGGCGCCGCCGACTACCTGATCAAACCCCTGGAAGACCTGGCCGTGCTCGAGCACTCGGTGCGCCGAGCCCTGGACCGCGCCAACCTGCGCCTGGAAAACCAGCGCTACCGGGAAAAACTGGAAGTCGCCAACCGCGAGCTGCAAGCCAGCCTGAACCTGTTGCAAGAAGACCAGAACGCCGGTCGCCAGGTGCAGATGAACATGCTGCCGGTCACGCCCTGGAGCGTCGACGGCCTGCAGTTTGCCCACCAGATCATCCCGTCGCTGTACTTGTCGGGCGACTTCGTTGATTACTTCCGTCTGGACGACCACCGCATCGCCTTCTATCTGGCCGACGTTTCTGGCCACGGCGCGTCCTCGGCGTTTATCACGGTACTGCTGAAATTCATGACCACCCGGCTGCTGTACGAGTCGCGCCGTGGCGGTCTGCTCCCCGAATTCAAACCGTCGGATGTGCTTGGGCACATCAACCGCGGCTTGATCAATTGCAAACTCGGCAAGCACGTCACCATGTTGGGTGGTGTGATTGACGAGCAGAGTGGAAAGCTCACGTACAGCATCGGCGGCCATTTACCGCTGCCGATCATGTACAGCGAAGGCAAGGCGCATTACCTGGAAGGCCGCGGCCTGCCGGTGGGGCTGTTTGATGAGGCAACCTACAGCGATCACGTGATCGAGTTGCCCGAGTCGTTCAGCCTGACCTTGCTTTCCGACGGCATTTTGGACCTTTTGCCGAGCGATACACTCAAAGAAAAGGAAGCGTTGCTACCACAGTTGGTGTGCACGGCAGGTGGCAGCCTGGATGGCTTGCGCCAGGTGCTTGGGCTGGCCAATCTCGCCGAGATGCCAGATGATATCGCCTTGCTGGTGTTAAGCAGGAACCTTGCATGATCTGTATGACCGCGCGTCTTATGAGCCGGAAGGGTACCGTTGCATGAGTACCGGTAGAATTCAGTTTGCTGAGCAGAACGGCACCTTCGTTCTCAAGTTCGTGGGTGAAGTGCGCCTGACGCTTTGTTCGGCGTTGGATGCCACGATCGAGAAGATTTTCACTGCCCTGAACTTCTCGGCCATCGTCATTGACCTGACGGAAACCCGCAGCATCGACAGCACCACCCTTGGCTTGCTGGCCAAGTTGTCGATTCTGTCGCGGCAAAAGGTCGGGCTGCTGCCCACCGTCGTCACGACCCACGCCGACATCACCCGTTTGCTGCAATCCATGGGTTTTGATCAGGTGTTCAATATCGTCGACCAGCCGTTGGCCTGCCCAGGCAGCCTGGCGGACCTGCCGTCGCAGGATCAATCGGAAGAAGTGGTGAAGGCCAAAGTGCTGGAAGCGCACCGCATTCTGATGGGCCTGAACGAATCCAATCGGGAAGAATTCCACGATCTGGTGAGCGCACTCGAACGCGGCTAAACGCCTTTCAAGCGCCCATAAAAAACGCCCAAGAGCCAAAAGCTCTTGGGCGTTTTTGTTTGCTCAGCGTTTGGCGGCGAGCAGTGCTTCGAGCTTTTCCTGATCGCGCGCGAACTGGCGAATACCTTCGGCCAATTTCTCGGTCGACATGGCTTCTTCGTTCATCGCCCAGCGGAAGCTGCTTTCGGTGGGTACTTGCTTCGGTTCACCCGGATTGCCTTCGCGCAACACGCGCTCCAGCGAGCCATTGTCATCCGACAGCTGCTGCAACAGTTCCGGGCTGATGGTCAGGCGGTCGCAGCCAGCCAATTGCTCGATCTGGCCGATATTGCGGAAGCTCGCGCCCATCACCACGGTGCCGTAATCGTTGGCCTTGTAGTAGTTGTAGATGCGCGTCACCGACTTCACACCCGGGTCTTCGGCGCCCACAAAGTCGCGGCCTTCGGCCTTTTTGTACCAGTCGTAAATGCGGCCCACGAACGGCGAGATCAGGAAGATCCCGGCATCGGCGCAGGCGGCGGCCTGGGCGAAGGAAAACAGCAGGGTCAGGTTGGTCTGGATTCCGGCGCGCTCCAGTTGTTCGGCGGCGCGAATACCTTCCCAGGTGGAAGCGATTTTGATCAGGATGCGCTCGCGACCCACGCCGGCCTTTTCGTACAGGTCTACCAGGCGATAGGCGCGAGCTAGCGTGGCTTCGGTATCGAACGACAGGCGAGCATCCACCTCGGTGGAAATACGCCCTGGAATCACCTTGAGAATGCCCTGGCCCACGGCCACGCCAAAACGGTCACTGGCCAGGCCCAGGTCGCCATTGCAGTCGGCCACGGCCTGATTGAGCAGGTCGGCATAGCCCGGCATGGCGGCGGCTTTCAGAAGCAGGGAAGGGTTGGTGGTGGCGTCGACAGGTTTGAGGCGGGCAATGGCATCGATATCGCCCGTGTCGGCAACCACGGTGGTGAACTGGCTGAGTTGTTCAAGCTTGGAGGTCATGGCACGGCCTTGTAGTAACGAATGCAACGAGTGCCTAGACCTTACCCGAGCCGCCAGCCCCGCTCAACGGCTGGAGCGTGACATTCGAGGGTGTTTTTGACGTTATCGGCCCAGCGCGCCAGTTTCCCGGCAAAAACAAACAGCCCCGGTACAGATGCCTGGTTGACCAGGCGCCCATATCGGGGCTGCGGGGAGTGCAGTTGCTTAGCGCGTAGCGACAGTCGCCGGTGCCTGCCAACCGCCGCCCAGGGCTTTATAGATGGAGACGATGCCGTGGTACACATCGACCTCGGCCTGCGCCTGCGCATCTTCGGCAGCCAGACGTTCACGCTCAGCGTCCAGCAATACCAGGAAGTCCGACGTACCTTCACGGTAGCGAATCGACGCCTGATTAGCCGCCGCACGGCTGGCTTCGCTCTGACGCAGCAGCGAGACCAGGCGTTCCTGGCGTTTGCCGTAGTCGCTAAAGGCGTTTTCCGACTCTTCCAGGGCCACCAGCACTTGCTGCTCGTAGTTGGCCAGGGCGCCTTCCGAATCGGCATCGGCGCTACGGATACGCGCTCTCACGCTGCCCAGGTCAAACGCTGCCCAACTGATGGTCGGCGCCACGCCCCAGGCCCGGGCGGCCGAAGAGCCCAACTGCGAACCACGTGCCGAGGTGAAGCCGAGGAAGCCGGCGACGTTCACCCGTGGGAACAGGTCTGCCGTGGCTACGCCAACATTGGCCGTAGCCGCTGCCAGTTGCCGCTCGGCAATTCGGATATCCGGCCGGCGACGCAGCAATTCCGCAGGGTCACCAATCGGCAACGCCTTAGCAATCGCCGGAATCGCTTTCGGGCTCAAATCTACGGTCAATTGCTCCGGCCGTTGACCGAGCAGGGTGGCGATACGGTTACGCGAACGCACCTCCTGCGCTTGCAGCTGCGGCAGGGTGGCCTCGGTGGCCGCCAGGCGTGCATCGGCACGCAGCACGTCCAATTCGCTGCCGACACCGGCTTCGCGCATGGTGTCGGTGAGGTCGCGCGATTCCTGCTGGTTTTTCAGGTTGCTGCGGGCAATGTTCTCGCGCAATTGCGCGCCACGCAGTTCACCGTAGGCATCCACCAGCTCGGCAATCAGGCTGACTTGCAGCTGGTACAGCTCGGCCTCGGCGACATCCTGCTCGGCGTCGCTGGCTTCCAGTTGGCGCTGGATGCGGCCGAACAGGTCGATCTCCCAGGCCATGTCCAAACCGAGGTCATACCGTTCGTTACGCACACGGTTTTCGGTGATACCGGGTTGCTGCGCTTTGCCGTTCTCGCTGCTGGCGCGGCTGGTGACCACCGGGAAGCGGTCATTGGCGACGTCATCACGAATGGCGCGAGCCGCTTTCAGACGGGCGAACGCCACGCGCAACTCACGGTTTTCCTGCAACGACTGGCTGACCAGTTGGTTCAGGGTGGGGTCATCGAACTGCTGCCACCAGGTCACTTCGAACTTGCTACGGTCGTAGTTGCCTTGAGCGGCGGCGGCCACTTTGGCCGCCTCGGTTTCCGGCGCTTTATAGTCCGGGCCTACGGCACAGGCGCTGAGCGCCAGTGCTAGCAGGGTAGGCGCGAAGGCTGCTTTCAAGCTCATGCGTGTGCCTCCAGTGCAGGCGCTTTGGGTGCTTTGCGGGCTTCGCGGCGTTCCACGAAGTTGCGGATCAACACATAGAACACCGGGGTCAACAGCAGGCCGAAGAAGGTCACCCCGAGCATCCCGGAGAACACCGCCACGCCCATGGCATGACGCATTTCCGCACCGGCACCGCTGGAGAACACCAGAGGCACTACACCCATGACGAAGGCGAACGAGGTCATCAGAATCGGCCGCAGACGCAGGCGGCAAGCTTCCAACACCGCCGCCAGCGGGGTCATGCCTTCCAGCTGTTTGTCCTTGGCGAACTCGACGATCAGAATCGCGTTCTTACAGGCCAATCCCACCAATACGATCAAGCCGATCTGGGTAAAGATGTTGTTGTCGCCACCGGACACAATCACCCCGGTAATCGCCGACAGCAGGGTCATCGGTACGATCAGGATCACCGCCAATGGCAGGCTCCAGCTTTCGTACTGGGCAGCCAGCACCAGGAAGGCCAGCAGTACGCAGAGCGGGAACACGAACAGCGCGGTGTTGCCCGAGAGGATTTGCTGATAAGTCAGGTCCGTCCACTCGTAGGTCATGCCGTTAGGCAGTTCGTCTTTCAGCAGTTTCTCGATGGCTTTTTCCGCTTGGCCCGAGCTGTAGCCCGGTGCTGCCGCGCCATTGATTTCGGCGGTGATAAAGCCGTTGTAGTGCATCACCCGGTCCGGGCCGGAGGTGTCGCTGACCTTGAGGAAGGTCGCCAGCGGAATCATTTCGCCGAGGTTGTTGCGTACTTTCAGCTGACCGATCTGCTCGGCTTCCAGGCGGAACTGCTGCTCAGCCTGCACGTTGACCTGATAAGTTCGGCCAAAACGGTTGAAGTCGTTGGCATACAGCGAGCCCAGGTACACCTGCAGGGTGTCGAAGATGTCGCTGATGGCTACGCCATGGGTCTTGGCTTTTTCCCGGTCGATCGCCGCGTCTACCTGAGGCACGTTCACCTGGTAGCTGGTGAACAACCCAGCCAGCTCTGGCACGCTCTGGCTCTTGGCGATGATGTTCATGGTTTCGTTGTACAGCGCTTCATAGCCCAGACCGCCACGGTCTTCGATCTGCAGGCGGAAGCCGCCGATGGTGCCCAGGCCCTGGACCGGTGGTGGCGGGAAGATCGCCATGTAGGCTTCCTGAATACCGGCGTACTGGGCGTTCAAGGCACCGGCAATGGCCCCGGCCGACTGGCTTGGGTCTTTGCGTTCATCGAAGTCTTTCAGGGCGACGAAGACGATGCCGCTGTTAGGGCTGTTGGTGAAGCCGTTGATGGACAGGCCGGGGAACGCGATGGCATTGGCCACGCCCGGTTGCTTCATCGCCATTTCGGACATCTGCTTAATCACCGCTTCGGTACGGTCCAGGCTCGCCGCGTCCGGCAGTTGGGCGAAGGCCACCAGGTACTGCTTGTCTTGCGGCGGTACGAAGCCGGTTGGCGTCGACGAGAAGCCGGCATAGGTCAGCACCATCAGGCCGCCGTACACCACCAGGGCAATACCGCTGCTGCGGATAACCCGCGCCACGGTGCCGACATAACCATGGCTGGCTTTGTCGAAGAAGCGGTTGAAGGGACGGAACAACCAGCCGCCCAGCAGCTTATCCAGCACCTTGGAGAAACGGTCTTTCGGTGCATGGTGATCGCGCAGCAATACCGCAGCCAACGCTGGCGACAGGGTCAGCGAGTTGAAGGCCGAGATCACGGTGGAAATTGCAATGGTCAGGGCGAATTGCTTGTAGAACTGCCCGGTGAGGCCGGAGATAAAGGCCGCCGGAATAAATACGGCACAAAGCACCAACGCGGTAGCGATGATCGGACCGGTCACTTCCCGCATGGCGCGTTTGGTGGCCTCGACCGGGGTCAGGCCCAGGCCGATGTTCCGCTCCACGTTCTCCACCACCACGATGGCGTCGTCCACCACGATACCGATGGCCAATACCAGGCCGAACAGTGACAGCGCGTTGAGCGAGAAGCCAAACAGGTGCATCACGGCAAAGGTACCGATCAGCGAGACCGGCACCGCCACCAACGGAATGATCGAGGCGCGCCAGGTTTGCAGGAACAGGATTACTACCAACACCACCAGAATCAGGGCTTCGAACAGGGTGTGCACCACTGCCTCGATGGAGCCGCGAACGAAGATGGTCGGGTCATAAACGATGCTGTAGTCCATGCCTTCCGGGAAGCCTTTCTTCAGCTCTTCCATCTTCGAACGCACTTCGTTCGAGATTTCGATGGCGTTGGAGCCAGGGCGTTGGAAAATCGGAATGGCCACTGCCGGGTCGTTGTTCAGCAACGAGCGCAGAGCGTACTGGCTAGAACCCAGCTCAACGCGAGCGATGTCTTTCAGGCGGGTAATTTCACCGTTTTCACCGGAGCGAATAATGATGTTCTCGAACTCTTCTTCGCTTACCAGACGGCCCTGGGTGTTAACCGAGAGCTGGAAACTGGTGCTGCTAGGCGAGGGCGGGGCACCCAGTTGGCCGGCGGCTACCTGACGGTTCTGCTCGCGAATGGCGGTCACCACATCGGTGGCAGTCAGGTTGCGCGAAGCGGTCTTGTTCGGGTCCAGCCACACACGCAGGGAGTAGTCGCCCATGCCGAACAACTGCACGTCACCCACACCGCCCAAGCGGCCCAACTCGTCCTTGATATTGAGCAAGGCGTAGTTGGACAGGTAGAGCATGTCGTAGCGTTTATCCGGCGAGGTCAAGTGCACCACCATGGTCAGGTCCGGCGATGCCTTGTCGACCGTGATACCAATGCGCGTCACTTCTTCCGGCAGCTTGGGCTGGGTACGGGTCACCCGGTTTTGCACCTGCACCTGCGCGTTGTCCAGGTCGGTACCCAGGGCGAAGGTGATGGTCAGGGTGATCTTGCCGTCGGCGGTCGACTGCGAGGACATGTACAGCATGTTCTCGACGCCGGTGATCGCCTGCTCCAGCGGAGCGGCTACGGTTTCACCGATGACCTTCGGGTTGGCGCCTGGGAAGTTGGCACGGACCACGACGGTCGGTGGGACCACTTCCGGGTATTCGCTGATCGGTAGCTGGAACAGCGAGATGGCGCCGGCGATCAGGATCAGCAGCGATAACACTGCGGCGAAGATCGGCCGGGAAATGAAGAACTGGGAAAAATTCATCGCTATTAATCCTTTTAAGCCAAGGGCTTAGCCGCGTGCCGGAGAAGCGCTGGCGAGCTTCTGCTGCACGACTTTGTCGTTCTTGGCTTGCGCCGCATTGGTGTTTTCCAGCGCCTGGCGTTGTTGCGCCAGGGCGGCGATGGTGGCGTCACTGGCCATTGGCACAACCTGAGGTTCTACCGGCGAGCCTGGGCGAGTGCGTTGCAGGCCTTTCACCACGATCTGGTCACCCTTAGCCAGGCCGCTACGCACAATGCGCAAGCCTTCCAGCTTCGGCCCCAGCTCTACCGCGCGGTACGCCGCTTTGTGTTCAGCATCGACCACCAGCACAAACTTCTTGCCGAGGTCCGTGCCGACGGCTTCGTCGTTGATCAGGGTGGCGTTGTAGGTGGCGCTGCCAACCAGTTTCAGGCGGGCATACAGACCAGGGGTGAAGCGGCCATCAGTGTTATCGAACACCGCGCGACCACGGATGGTGCCGGTCTTCGGGTTCACCTGGTTGTCGACGAAGTTCATCTGGCCCAGGTGCGGGTTGCCTTCTTCGCCAGTCAGGCCCAGGTACACCGGGCTGTTCTGGCCGCGCTGGCCTTGGCGGGCGAGTTCGTTGTATTTGAGGAACACGCGCTCATCGACGTCGAAGTAGGCGTACACGCGGTCAGTGGACACCACACTAGTCAGCAGGGTTTGCCCGGCGTTCACCAGGTTGCCGGCGGTGATTTCCGCGCGGCTGACACGGCCATCAATCGGCGCTGTGATGCGGGTAAAGCTCAGGTTGAGACGGGCGTTTTCCAGTTGCGCCTGGATATTTGCCACACCGGCACGGGCTTCTTGTGCAGCGCTGGTGCGGGCATCGGCCAACTCGGCAGAGATGGCATTGCTGGCACGCAGACGCTCACCGCGCTGGGCTTCGTTTTCTGTCCGGTTGAGGTTGGCGCGAACTTGCTGCAGCTGGGCTTCCAGGCTGCGCACTTCGGCTTCGAACGGGCGCGGGTCGATCTGGAACAGCAGATCGCCTTTCTTCACCAGGGAGCCTTCGGTGAACACCACTTTGTCGATGTAACCGGAAACGCGAGGGCGGATGTCGACGGCTTCCGGCGCTTCGAGGCGGCCGGTGAACTCGTCCCACTCATTGATGGGCTGTTGCAGTACCTCGGCAACGCTGACCTTGGCCACCGGTAGCTGCGCGGTGGCTTCGGGCGCTTTGCCACACGCACTGATAATGACCAGGGCGAGGGCGGCCAGTGGGTATCGCAAGGCTGAAATGGACTGTTGCATCGGTGGGACTCCGCCATAGGTTTTTTAGGATGGGCGGAGTGTGATGGCGCAATGAGACGTCAGACGAATCGAACAAGCCGAACTTGGATATCAATATTAATGATGAATGGTTCATCTGACGGTAATAGTACGGGGAAGGTGCATTGAGGCGGAGATGGGTGTCTCCTGTGCGATTCTGGATTCCGGCCTGCGCCGGAATGACGGAAGTTTGAAGTTAAATCACCGTCATCCCCGCGCAGGCGGGGATCCAGAATCTCAAGCCGGGCGGGGCGGTAACTACCCCAAACTATCCGGATCAGACACAAACATGGTGATCCGCGACCGCAACCACCGCTCGGCCGGGTCGTTGTCCTGCGCGCCGCGCCAGGCCATCGAGAGTTCAAACGTGCGCTCTGGAATGCCTTCGGGTACATCTTCGGCGCGCACACCGCCAGTGGCGGTCAGGGCGGCGGCGGTGTAGTCGGGCACGATGGTGAGCAAATCCGTCCCGGATAGCAGCGTCCCCAGCCCGTTGAATTGCGGTACTGCGAGCACCACTTTGCGTTTGCGCCCGACCTTTTCCAGCTCCTCATCGATAAACCCATTGAGGTCGCCAGCAAAGGAAACCAGCGCATGCGGGCGGGCGCAGTATTCATCCAGGGTCAACTTGCCCGGCGCCGAATCGGCGCGCAGCAACTGCGGCTTGCTCTTGCGCAGGGTCTTGCGCTTGGCGTTGGCCGGCAGTTCATCGGTGTAACTCACACCGACGGAAATCTCTCCGGAGGCCAGCAGGTTGGGCATCAACAGGTAGTTGGCACGCCGCACTACAATCACTACACCCGGTGCTTCGGCGCGCACACGGCGCAGCAGGGCAGGAAGAAGTCCGAACTCCACGTCGTCCGAGAGGCCTATACGAAAGACGGCGGTGCTGGTGGCAGGGTCGAATTCGGAAGCGCGGCTGACTGCGGTGGAGATCGAATCCAGCGCCGGCGAGAGCAGGCCAAAGATTTCCGAGGCCCGCGCGGTGGGCTCCATGCTACGACCGGTTCGCACAAACAGCGGGTCGTCGAATAAACTGCGCAGCCGCGACAGCGCCGCACTGATCGCCGGCTGACCGAGAAACAGCTTTTCCGCCGCACGCGTCACGCTGCGTTCGTGCATCAGCGTTTCGAACACGATCAGCAAGTTGAGATCAACGCGGCGGAGGTCGTTACGATTCATTCAGCGCTACCCTGTACCTGAGTGCTCTAGTGCGGTTCCTGGAGCAAGAGGCTGACGGGCGGCGAAGCTGGCGTCAAGCGGCGCCATCATTGGCATTTATGTCGACTATTGATAGACGCGGGTGGTTTTGCTGGTAAAGCCCCGATAAAGTCCGTGGCCATTGGGAGTCCACATGCGAGGTGAGCGATGTCCCGTGTAATCCGATTCCATCAGTTCGGCCCAGCTGAGGTCCTCAAGCTGGAAGAACAACCCACCGCCCAACCGGCGGCTGGAGAGGTATTGCTGCGGGTTGAAGCCATCAGCGTCAGCTGGCACGACGTGCTCTGGCGCCAGAACCTGGCCCCCAGCCCAGCGCGCTTGCCGGCCGGTATCGGCCAGGAAGTCGCCGGCGTAGTCATTGCCGTTGGCGCTGGCGTAGACGATTTGAAAGTCGGCGATAAAGTCGCCAGCTTCCCCGGCCACAGCGCCAACCAATACCCCGGTTACGGCGACGAACTGGTGCTGCCCCGCGCCTCGTTGACCCTGTACCCGGACGACGTGCTCAGCCCGGTCGAAGCTAGCGGCTTCTACACCCCGCTGCTGATCGCCTACTTTGCCTACGTGGAATTGGCCAAGGCCAAAGCCGGGCAAACCGTACTGATCACCGACGCCTCCCACTGTTCGGGCCCGGCCTTCGTGCAACTGGGTAAAGCTTTGGGGCTGCGCATCATCGCCGCCACCAAAGACCCGGAAGACCGCGAGTCGCTGATTGCCCTGGGTGCCGACAAAGTCATTGTCACCGAAGAGCAGGACCTGGTCGCCGCCATCAACAAATACACCGACAACCGCGGTGTGGATGTAGTGCTCGATGGCCTGGGTGGTCCGCAGATGTGCCTGCTGGGTGATGTCATCGCCCCGCGTGGTCGCCTGGTGTTGTACGGCCTGCAAGGCGGCAACCAGACCCCATTCCCGGCCTGCGCCGCGTTCCAGAAGAATATTCAGTTCTTCGTGCACTGCATCGGTAACTTTACCGGCAAGCCCGAACTGGACATTCCGCCCGACCAGGAAGCCGTGGCCAACGCGCTGACCGCGCTGAACCAGTTGGCCCGCGACCGCGTGCTGCAACCGCGAGTGGAAAAGGTGTTCGCCTTCAACGACTTCGTCGAAGCGCACCGCTACATGGAAAAATGCCCGAAACAGGGGCGTGTGGTGATCGAAGTAAACGAGTAACAGCGCGTCAAAACATACGGCGGATATCGGAAGGTATCCGCCGTTTGCGTTATTTCCCTCGCAACAACTCACCCGCCTGGTCGAGCAACGCAAGCGGGTCCGGCGCCTTGTGAATGTCCACGGACAACATCTGCCGAAACTTCCGCGCCCCGGAAAACCCCGTCCCCAACCCCAGCACATGCCGCGTAACGTGGTGCATCACACCGCCACTGGCCACGTGCTTGGCGATATAAGGTCGCAACGCCTGTAACGCTTCAAGGCGGGTGATCACCGGCGCCTCACTGCAAAACAACTGCTGATCCACCTGCGCCAGCAGATACGGATTGTGGTACGCCTCGCGGCCCAGCATCACGCCATCAAACGTCTGCAAGTGCGCTTCGCATTCTTCCAGCGTCTTGATGCCGCCGTTCAGCACAATCTCCAGCTCCGGAAAATCCGCCTTTAACTGCGCGGCTACGTCATAACGCAGCGGCGGAATCTCGCGATTTTCCTTCGGCGACAACCCTGCCAGAATCGCAATGCGCGCATGCACGGTAAAACTGCGGCAACCGGCTTCCTTCACCTGCCCAACAAAATCCACCAACTCTTCGTAGCTGTCGCGGCCATCAATCCCGATGCGGTGCTTCACCGTCACTGGAATCGACACCGCATCCCGCATCGCCTTCACACAATCGGCCACCAGGGCCGGGTGGCCCATCAGGCAAGCGCCGATCATATTGTTCTGCACCCGATCACTGGGGCAGCCCACATTCAGATTCACCTCCTGATAACCCGCCTCCTGCGCCATACGCGCGCACGCCGCCAACTCGGCCGGCACGCTGCCGCCCAACTGCAACGCCAACGGGTATTCGGCCACGTCGTGCTGGAGAAAGCGCTGCGGGTTATCGCCACGCAGCAGCGCGCCGGTGGTGACCATTTCGGTGTAGAGCAGGGCGTTCTTGGAGAGCAGGCGCAGGAAGAACCGGCAATGGTGATCAGTCCAATCCATCATCGGCGCAACGCTGAAGCGACGGGAGGGCTCGGAGGCGGTGGGTAGGGCGAGTGGGGCGGTCATAGTCGGCATCTGAGGAGCGGGGCGTGAAGGGCGGGGAGTTTATCAGGAACAGGGGCGGCGCTGATTCTGATGCCGATAGGGGGAGGCTGCCCTTTTTTCAGCACGAGTTCCGCAACGTTGCCCCGTTCAAAGTCCGCGCACTTCACGGTTCATGCCGCAACGCATCAATGACTACCCCCCAGTGCCGAGGATTGCTCCCGCCGGTTCGGGGAGTACAGATGGTAGCCAGGAAACGGCTGGCACCAGGCGTGGCCCACCTTCCTGCTGCACATAGCCCACCCCGGACGTGACGATCAGCATTTGCCCCAGCGGGTGGGTGTGCCAGGCGGTGCGGGCGCCGGGCTCAAAGGTCACGGTGCCTGTGCTGTGGGTAGCGGTTTCGAAGTGGCCTATGGCTTGGCGGAGAGCGCGTTGTACCGGGCGAAGAAGGGCGGGAGCAACTGTGTTGAGGCGGCTCACTAACCCACGTTTGCAGGAATCGAGGCTTGAAGCCTCTCCCACAGGGTGACCTCGGGCTCCTGCGAGGTTGAGGGGGGCTTTGACACGCGGCCTTCATAAAACCTTAACAGCCCTACGGCAAGCTTGCGGGACCCTTTGTATGGAGTTTCGTCGATGAAAGGTTTGATGAAGTCTGCTGTGCTCGCGGTTGCCGTTTCTCTTAGCGCAACTTCTCTGGTGTTCGCTGATGAAAGCGTGCGCCTGACCGGCTCCGGCGCCAGCTTCCCGGCTCCGATCTACCTCACCTGGTTCAAAGACTTCAGCAAGAAATCGGCTGGCGTCACCGTGGACTATCAGTCCAAGGGCAGCGGTGCAGGCGTACAGGATTTTCTCAACAAGACCGTTGATTTCGCGGCCAGCGACTCGGCGATGAAAGAAGAAGACATGGCCAAGGTGGCCGAAGGCGTGCAGCTGCTGCCGATGACCGCCGGCGAAATCGTGCTGGCCTACAACCTGCCAGGCAGCCCCAAAGGCCTCAAGCTGCCGCGCGATGTCTACTCCAACATTTTCCTGGGCAAGATCACCAAGTGGAACGACCCACAGATCGCCGCCGCCAACAGCGAGCTGAAGCTGCCTGATCTGCCGATCACCGTAGTGGTTCGTGCTGACTCCAGCGGCACCACCGCCGTGTTCACCAAGCACCTGGCGGCCATCAACGCCGACTTCAACAAGGACCTGGGCGAAGGCAACACCGTAAACTGGCCAGCCAGCGACAAGTTCATCAAATCGCCGAAAAACGATGGCGTGACCGCCACCGTACGCCAGACTCCGGGTGCCATCGGCTACATCGAATACGGCTTCGCCAAACTGGCCAAGGTCGACTTCGCCGAGCTGCAGAACAAGGCGGGCAAGTACGTAGTGCCTAACGCTGAAAGCGGTGCTGAAGCCCTGGCCGCCGTGAAGATGCCAGAAAGCCTGGTGGCCTGGCTGCCGGATCCGGATGGTGCGAAGTCCTACCCGATCACCTCGTACACCTGGATGATTTTCCGCAAGCACAACGACAACCCGGCCAAGGCCAAAGCCATGCGGGAAATGGTCGAGTACGGTCTGACCGAAGGCCAGAAAATCGCTGACTCGATGGGCTATATCCCGTTGCCGAAGTCGGTTGTCGATCAGGTTCGTGCCGCTTCTGCCAACATCCAGTAACGCTCGCCCGGCCTCTGCTCGGCGTGCGCCAACGGCCCGCGCCGAGCGAGGTTACCCCTTCCGGGGTGGCCAGCCTTCACGTTCCGGAATTAGCCCATGAACAAACCCTTTGTCGTCCCGGTTAACTCGGACTCCGCGTGCAAACCACCTTCCACGAAGGACTTTCTGGTTGACCGCACCTTCCGCGCGCTTGCACGTGTGGGCGTCGTGTTGATTCTTGCGCTGGTATTTGCCCTGGTATTCGAGGTGGGGCGCAAGGCCGTTCCAGGCATGGAAAAGCATGGCCTGGACGTTATTTTCGGCAGTGTCTGGGACGTTAACCAAAGCAAGTACGGCATTCTGCCGGCCATATGGGGCACGCTCTACAGCGCCCTGATCGCGTTACTGATTGCCGGTGTATTCGGTGTCAGCATGGCGATTTTCTTAACCCAAGATTTCCTTCCGCCCAAGCTCGCGGCGGTGTTTCGCACCATCGTCGAACTGCTCGCCGCCATCCCCAGCGTGGTGTACGGCCTGTGGGGGATCTACGTGGTAATCCCGGCGATTCGGCCCCTGGCCGGATGGCTGAACAGCGAGCTCGGCTGGATACCTTTTTTCAGCACCAGCCTCAGCGGCCCTGGCCTGCTACCGGCCTCCCTGGTGCTGGCCATCATGATTCTGCCGACCATTGCTGCCGTTTCCCAGGACGCCCTCACGGCTGTGCCGATGAAAACCAAGCAGGCCGCCTACGGCATGGGCACCACCCATTGGGAAGCAATTCTCAAGGTGATGGTGCCCACCGCGGCCACCGGCATCTTCGGTTCGCTGGTGTTGGGCTTGGGCCGCGCGTTGGGGGAAACCATGGCGTTGGCCATGCTGGTCGGCAACTCCAACCAGATCGCGCTTTCGGTGTTCGCGCCTGCCAACACGCTGGCAGCCTTGCTGGCGCTGAACTTCCCCGAGGCCGGGCCGAACGAGGTTGAGGTGCTGATGTACGCGGCACTCATATTGATGCTGATCACCCTGATCGTGAACGTCATCGGCTCGATGATCATGCTGTATGCCCAGCGGGGGACTAAGTGATGAATGACCTGACGTCGGCGAAAGTCGCGCTGCCCAGCCTGCAGCGCACCTTTGAAGGCCGCGCCCTGCGCAGCCTGGTGTTGACCACGCTGGTCTGGCTGTTCGCCGTGCTGGCCAGCGTGCCGCTGTTTTCCGTGCTGTACATGCTGATTACCCGCGGCGGCGCGCGCCTCAGCCTGGAGGTGTTCACCGAACTGCCGCCCACCGGTTTTGAAACCGGCGGTGGCTTCGGCAACGCCCTGGCCGGTACCTTTGTGATGGTCGGTATCGCCGCCGCCATCGCGGTTCCGGTGGGCATCATGGCGGCCATCTTTCTGGCCGAACTGGGGCCCAACAGCAAGCTGGCCAGCGCCGCGCGGTTTGCCGCGAAGATGCTTACCGGCCTGCCGTCGATCCTGGCCGGGGTGTTTGCCTACGCCCTGGTGGTGGTCACCACCGGCACCTACTCGGCGCCGGCCGGTGGCGTGGCACTGGCGGTACTGATGCTGCCTATCGTGGTGCTGACGGCTGAAGAATCGATGCGCATGGTGCCCAAGATCATGAAAGACGCGGCATACGGCATGGGCTGCACGCGCTCGCAGGTGATCTGGAAAATCATCTTGCCCACGGGCCTGCCGGCGATTCTCACTGGCGTGATGCTGGCCGTCGCCCGCGCTGCCGGTGAAACCGCGCCGCTGCTGTTTACCGCCTTGTTCAGCAACTACTGGATCGTCCACCAGGGCGAATTGGCGGTGATGAATCCGACGGCCTCGCTGGCCGTGCTGATTTACAACTTCTCCGGCATGCCGTTCGACAACCAACTCGAACTCGCCTGGGCGGCCTCACTGGTGCTGGTGATGATCGTCCTGGTCGTAAACGTCGTCAGCCGTATTTTCGGCAAACCCAAGTTTTGAGAGCGGGAGCATCTGAATCGTGAACGCATTATCTGCGCAACAAAAAAGTTCGGTTGATACCCAGGCTCCGGTGGTCATGGACTGCAAGCTGGACAAGATTTTCTACGGCAACTTCCTGGCCGTGCGTGACAGCCATGTGCCGATCGAAAAAAACAAGATCACCGGTTTCATCGGTCCTTCGGGCTGCGGCAAGAGCACGGTGCTGCGCAGCCTCAACCGGATGAACGATCTGGTGCAGGGCTTTCGTTTCGAGGGCCATGTGCACTTCCTCGGTCAGGACGTGTATGGCAAAGGCGTGGACCCCGTGGTGGTGCGCCGCTACATCGGCATGGTGTTCCAGCAGCCCAACCCGTTCTCGATGAGCATCTTCGACAACGTCGCGTTTGGTCTGCGCCTGAATCGCTACAAGGGCGATATTGGCGACCGGGTAAAACACGCGTTGCAGGGCGCCGCGCTGTGGGACGAGGTCAAGGACAAGCTGAAGGTCAGCGGTCTGTCGCTGTCCGGTGGCCAGCAGCAGCGTCTGTGCATCGCTCGCGCCATCGCCACCGAACCGGAAGTGCTGCTGCTGGATGAGCCATGCTCGGCGCTCGACCCGATAGCCACCCGCCGGGTCGAGGAGTTGATGGTTGAGTTGAAGAAGGACTACACCATCGCCCTGGTGACCCACAACATGCAGCAGGCTATCCGTGTGGCGGACACCACGGCGTTTTTCTCCGTGGATATTTCGCAAGGCACCCGCACCGGTTACCTGGTGGAGATGGGCTCGACCGCGCAGATCTTCGACAACCCGCGCGAGCAGATGACCAGCGACTACATCAGCGGCAAGTTCAGCTGATTAATTGTGCGTCCGAGGCCGCATGCAGCCCTGCGCTGCATGCGGCTTTTGCCGTTTAAAACCGCCCTTTTCAGGATAACCAATGCCAGCCAAGCGTCGCCTTGATTTGCCTGCGATTGAAGATGCGCTGCGCAACGTGCAGCAGCGTTTCACTGAGCTCAGCAGGTACTTTACCGAGCCGCGTGACCCCTTCACCGACGAAGTGCTGCAGAACGTGCTTGAGGGCTATGCGCTGATTGACGACTACGTTGCCCGGGACGTGGATCTGTTCGATCTGCAGCAGCTGGACCTGATGCTGGAGATCAACGCCACCGTGCTCTGCGGCACCCACCCAGCGGCGCGGGCCGAGTTCGCCGAACACCTGGTCGCCACCGAGAAACATTTTTTCAACAACACCGAAGGTGGCATCAAAGACCTGTATCACTGGTACAGTGCGCACCAAGGCGAATCCGTGTGGAAGCGCGCGGCTGGCGTCTACGTGCGCATTCTCAGCCGGCCGCAGCTGTTCCTCGAAGGCAACAACCGCACCGGCTCGCTGATTGTCAGCTACTTGCTGATGCGTGCCGGAAAACCGCCGTTCGTGCTGTCGCTGGCCAATGCCGAAGGTTATTTCAACCCGTCGTCGGTGATTCGCAATTCCGCCAAACACGGGGTAAAGGCACTTTACGAACTGCCCAAGATCAAGAAAAAATACGCGGCCTTTCTGGAAGAGCAGTCTCCGCATCCAACGGAGTTTTTTCTGCGAGACAAACACTCGAGTTTCTATCAGGAAAACCACGAATGAGCGGCGATCCAACGCTCAACAGAATCCGCCACTTCGCGGGTAAGTTGACCCAAGGTGCCCGACGTCTGGCGCCAGGGCCGGTGCTCCGGCATCCACCCATCCGTATTTCGTTCGATGTTGACGACACCCTGGCCTGCCAACCGCACCACGCGGCCGCTGAGCACAGCCGGCTGCCGGCGATGGTCCATCGTTGGCTGGGTGAACCCTTGCGTACCGGCACTCGCCGGCTGACCCGCGAATTGCGCCGCCAAGGCTGCAGCATCTGGGTTTACACCTCATCCGGCCGCACGCCGTCCTATATCCGCCGCTGGCTACTGCTGTACGGCGTGCACGTCGACGGCATCGTCAACAGCGTTCGCCATAGCAATGCCCTGACAGTTCACGGCTTCGCCAACGCCCCCTCGAAATTCCCCCCGGCCTTCGGCATCGACCTGCATGTCGACGACTCCGAAGGCGTGCGGATTGAGGGCAATGACTACGGTTTTCGCGTGGTAGTGGTGCGGCCCGATGACGAAAACTGGGCGCAGCGCGTTATCGATGCGGTCGCGGAAATTCGCGGCGCCTATGTGGGCGGTTGAGTGCCGTAGCCCTCACTGAGGGCTGCAACGCGGGCATTGAATTCAGCAAACTGCGGCGCCGTTTCTTCGTACCGTTTGATCGAGGCACAGAGCTGGTCGATCAGCAGTTCGGTGAGTTGGCGCTGCTCTTCGGTTTCAGTCAGTTCGTCAAGCAAGGCCAGGGCGCGATCGTAATCGTCTGGGTGGGTAATCTCTTGAATGAGGGTACCGCGCTTGTTCTAAGGTTTGCTGGATTTCGATAAGGCGCTGGGCCAATTCAGAAAGGGTGTGGGAACCATTTCCGCAGGTAGATACTCCGCTCATGGGATCACTCCTCGGTTTTTAGGCAGGTTCGCCACTGAGAGTATCGATCTCTGTTTTCGCCCTCCTTAAATCACGCTTCGCAAAACCCTGTTGGCCGCTCAATGGCGCTAACGACGGAGCCGAAGGGCATGTATCTTGCTTTGCTAGCAATCAATAAATCTATAGCTAGCAACAAGAGAGCCCTTACGCCATGTACGCCATTTCCTCCCGTGCCGTGATTTGCACGCCCCATGCCGAAGCCAGCGCCGCTGGCATGCGGGTTCTCGAGGCGGGCGGTACGGCTATCGATGGCATGCTCGCGGCCAGCGCCATGCTGGCGGCGGTGTTTCCCCATATGACCGGCCTGGGCGGCGATGCCCTATGGATGATCCATGACCGCACGGTGCGCACCATCGTGGGTATCGGCCAGGCCGGGCAGCGTTTGCCGGAGGGTGGGGAGATCACGGTGCGTGGGCCGGCTTCGGTGGCCAGCACGGCGGGTGCGTTAAGAAGTTGGCAGGTGGCGGCGACCATCAGTCGCCAGCAATGGGGCTCGAAAATGGGCTGGGCGGATCTGTTGGCGGACGCCGCGTTCACCGCCGATGCCGGTGTGCCGGTGTCGCAGTCGCAGCTGTTCTGGCAGACGTTGCGTCTGCCGCTGATTGCCCGCTTGCCGGATCTGCAGCGCTTGAGCACGACCGGGGGGCGCTGGCTGCACGAGGGCGACACACTGCGTCAGCCGGAGCTGGCCAACACCCTGCGCCAGTTGGCTAAAAACGGTGTCGAGGATTTTTATCAGGGTGAACTGGCCCAGGCCTTCGGAGCGGCGTTTGAGAGGCTGGGGTGCGGCCTGACGACTGCCGATCTGGCCGCTACCCGTGCGTTGGAAGTGGCACCGATTTCGGTGCGGTATCGCCATGGCCGGCTGTATAACGTCGCGCCGCCGAGCCAGGGTTTGTACACCTTGCAGGCGATGGCGGCGTTGCAGCACAAGCCACTGGCAGCGGCCGGCAATGGCAGCGCGCTTTACTACCACTACCTGGTGGAGGCGATTAAGCAGGGCCTGCTGCGGCGCAATGCGCAGCTGTGCGATCCATTGAGCACGCCGTGGGATTTTGCCGCCAGCCTCGCTGATGCCCAGGTGCAGGCTTACGCCGATGCCATCGATGACCAGCGTGCCGCGCCCTGGAACGAGCCGGGGCGGCCGGCCGATACGGTGTGGATGGCGGCGACCGATGCCGAGGGTCGCACGGCCTGCCTGATCCAGAGTCTGTTTCATGATTTCGGTTCGGGCTGTGTGCTCGGTGACACCGGCGTGCTGTGGCAGAACCGCGCCGCTGGCTTCAACGCCGACCCCGCGCACGTCAATGCCTGGGCTCCCGGTAAACGTCCGGCGCATACGCTCAATCCGTCCTGCTACCTGGCCGATGATGGCCGCCGCTGGTTTTTCGGAACCCAGGGTGGCGATGGTCAGCCGCAGACGCAGATGGTCTTGGCCACGCAATTGATCGACTTCGCCCAGCCCATCGACAAGGCCCTGGAAACGCCGCGCTTCTTGCTTGGCCGCAGTTTTTTCGACAGCACCGACAACCTCAAGCTCGAGGGCGACATGCCACTGGAGACGGTTGCAGGTCTGGCCAAGCTGGGCCATGAAGTGGAAAGCATCCCGGCGCGCAGCCCGATGACGGGGCATGCCGGGGTGATTGCCATCGACGCGGCAGGCCAGCGTTCGGCGCTGCATGATCCGCGCGGCGAGGGTGTCGCGCTTGGCCAGGCCGATTGAAGTATTTACCGGCTTCGGCCCGCTGGCGGATAATGCCGCCGCTCGCCCGCCAGCCGCAGCCTTGTGCGTTGGCATGAGGCGTTCAGCACAGCAGAAGGAAGCATGGGGTTGAGCACTGTCACCGCTAAACAGCTTGAGGTGGAGCGCATCGTCGACAAGCTGTTCAAAGCTATTGCCCAGCATCGCCTGCCGCCCGGCACGCGATTGATCGAAGCGCAAATCGTTGAAACCCTGCAGGCCAACCGCAACCATGTGCAGGTGGCGTTGCAGCGTCTGGCCATGCAGAAAGTGGTGACCATCGAAGCTAACCGCGGCGCCATGGTGGCGCAGCCGACGGCCAAGGAAGCGCGGGATATTTTCAGCGCCCGGCGCGCCGTGGAGCGGGCGATTGTCGAGGCGATCACGCCGGCGATCATGCGCAAACACCGCCAGCGCATCGCCAGCCACATGAACAGCGAACGCAAGGCCACCAACGACACCGACCGCCGCGCCATTGTCCGCGAGCTCAGCGAGTTTCACCTGCTGCTCGGCGAGATCAGCGGCAACAGTGTGCTCAGCGATATCCTCGCCAACCTGATGGTGCGCAGCTCGTTGATCGTGGCGCTGTATCAGCGCAATGACGTGCCGTCCTGCGCCTCCGATGAACACCAGCAGATCATCACGGCCCTGGAAAACGGCGATAACGAACAAGCTGTGGCGGTGATGCTCGAGCACCTGGATGAGCTGGAAGACCAGTTGGCGCTGGAGCAGGGCGGCGCTGGCGAAGAGTTCAACCTCAAGCAGGCGTTAAGCGACTGACCGTTTGTGGTCTCAGCAACTGGCCGGCCGGTCGGCTGAACGTCTGTCTGCCCCCTTTGAAACCCATCAACGGTGCGCTGATTTCAGCGATCACCGCAGCCGGTGAGTGCGCGTCGAAGACGATGAAATCGGCGCGACAGCCTGGCAGCAGACCGTAATCTTTCAACCGCAACATCCGCGCCGACTCACTGGAAACCCACGCCAGGCATTGGCTCAACTCGGCGACGGTGGCCAGCTGGCTGACGTTGGCGAATAGGTTGGCCTGGCGCACCAGCGACGCATCGCCATAGGGGGTAAACGGGTTGCCGATGTTGTTGGTGGACAGCGAGCAGGTCACCCCGCACGCATGCAGTGGCGCCAGGGGGGCTAGGCCGCGGGGTTTGTTGTGGAAGCGATCACGGGCGGTGAGAAACAGGTCGGTGCTGGGCAGGCAGGTGACCTGCACGCCAACCTTGGCCAGGTGCCGACCCAGCGCCATCAGCTGGGCTTCCGGCAGGGCCGACAGTTTGGTGACATGGCCAATGGTCACGCGACCGCCCCAGCCGTGTTGCTCGGTGCAACGCGCCACCTCGTGAACCGTCATGCCCTCGGGGTTGAGGTCAAAGTCCAGGTGTAAGTCGAGGTCGCAGTCGTAGCGCACGGCCAGTTCGAACAGGCGCTGAATGTGGCCGTGGGGGTCGCTGTCCATGTACGGGCAGCCACCGAGCACGGTCGCGCCGTTTTCCAGGGCGTGGCACAGCAGGGCTTCGGTGCCGGGATTGTCCAGCAGGCCTTCCTGGGGAAACACGCAGATTTCCAAGGTGATCGCCCAGGCGTAATCGGCCTGCAAACGGCGCACGGCATCGAAGCCGATCAGGCCGATTTGCGGGTCTAGCTCGACATGGGTGCGCATGTACGTGGTGCCTTGCACGATGGCCTTTTCCAGCACCTGGGCGCCGCGCTGGTACACGTCTTCCTCGGTGAAGGTGGCCTTTGCCGCGCGGGTCTGGGCGATGGCTTCGCTCAGCGTGCCTTCGTGCAAGTGGCAGCGTTGCAGGATGCAGGCCTTGTCCAGGTGGATATGGGTTTCGATCAGTCCGGGCAGCAGCAGTTGGCCCTGCAGGTCGAGGGTTTGCCAGGCACTTGTGGTCGGGCTGAAGGCGGCGACGAAGTAGCCATTCTCGACATACAGCTCGTGGTTGCCGCTGCCATCACCGAGGCGCGCATTGATGATTTTCAGAGTGCTCATGCGCTGACCGCTTCGCCCAGGTAGGCCGCCGCCAGTTCCTGGTCATCGCGCAGTTCGGCGGCGCTGGCGGCTTTGACGATGCGCCCGGTTTCCAGCACGTAGGCGCGGTCGGCCACTTGCAGCGCCAGGTTGGCCATCTGGTCGACCAAGAGGATGGTCACGCCCTCATCGCGCAGGGCGGCGAGGGCGTCGTACAGCTCACCGATCATGGCGGGCGACAGGCCGAGCGAGGGTTCATCGAGCAGCAAAATCTTCGGTTTGGCCATCAAGCCGCGGCCCACCGCGACCATCTGCTGTTCGCCACCGGACAGCAGCCCGGCCGGGTTGTCGATGCGGTCACGCAGGCGCGGGAAGCGGGTAAGGATCGCCTCGATCTCGGCGTCGCTATCCACTGCATCGCGGCGCGAATAAGCGCCGAGCAGCAGGTTGTCTCGCACGCTCAAATACGGGAACACCTGCCGGCCTTCCGGCACCAGGGCAAGACCGCGGGCGGCGATGGTGCTGGCGCTGGCCAGCTCGATATTTTCATCGTCGAGCAAAATGCTGCCGCCGCTGGCGCGGTGCAAGCCGGCCAGGCATTGCAGGATGCTGGATTTGCCCGCGCCATTGGCGCCAAGAATCGCTACCAGCTCGCCGGGGTTGACCACGATATTGACCTGGTTGACCACCGGCGAGGCGCCGTAATCGATCACCAGGTCTTTGACGTACAGACGCGCATCGCGGCTGCCGTCCCAACGTTGTTCG
The DNA here is from genome assembly GCF_003050835.1 of Pseudomonas sp. GV071. Lineage (GTDB taxonomy): Bacteria > Pseudomonadota > Gammaproteobacteria > Pseudomonadales > Pseudomonadaceae > Aquipseudomonas. The sequence goes on from NZ_QAOJ01000001.1 coordinate 448,604, forward strand.
CGCGGCGTGGCCTGGTACTCGGTACCGCCCAGATAGGCAGCGATCACTTGAGGGTTCTGGCGGATTTCAGCCGGTGGGCCGCTGGCGATGGGCTTGCCGGCATCCAGTACCAGCAGGTGTTCGGACACCGACATCACCAGGCTCATGTCGTGCTCGACCAGAATCACCGTCAGGCCAAAGGCGGCCAGTTTGCGCAGCAGCACGGCCAGCGTATCGGTGTCCTGGCGGCTGAGGCCGGCGGCCGGTTCGTCGAGCAATATCACCGCAGGCGCAGTGGCCAGGGCCCGGGCGATTTCCACCAGGCGGCGGTCGACGTGGGGCAGCTCATCGGCGGTGATATTCACTTCGCCGCGGTAGCCGACCAGGGCCAGAAGGTCCAGCGCGAGGTGGCGTTGTTCCGTGCTGGAAAGGCTGAACGGCAGCCCCAGGCGGCCTTTCTGCATGGCCACCAGCAGGTTGTCGAGCACCGTCATTTCGCCGAACAGCAGGGTGGTTTGATAGGTGCGAGCGATGCCGGCACGGGCGCTTTTCCAGGCAGGCAGGCCGGCCAGCGGTTGCTGCAGTTCGATCTGCCCGCTGTCGGGCGCATAGAAGCCGCTGATCATGTTCAGCACAGTGGTTTTACCCGCGCCGTTGGGGCCGATGATGCTGGTGATGCTGCCGGCCGCCGCATGCAGGTTCACTTTCTGCGCCGCTTGCACGCCGCCGAAGCGGATGCCGATGTCGGTTACCCGCAAGCCACAAGGCTCGCCACGGCTGCGTAAATGCGCGGCAATCCGGGATTCATCAGCCAGGGCGGGCGGCAGCAAGCGCGTGGGTTTCAGCCAGCGCGCGGCAATGGCGCCGAGCAGGCCGTTGGGGGCGATCCACAGCACCACCAGCAACAGCGCGGAAAAGATCAGCAAACGGTATTCGGCGAAGTCCGACAGCAGCTCCGGCACCAACACGATCAGCAAGGCGCCGATCAATGGCCCGAACAGCATGCCGCTGCCGCCGACGATCACCGCCAGAACAAACAGAATCGACTGCGAAAACGGGAAGGACTCCGGGTTGATAAACATCAGCAGCGGCGCCAACAGGCCGCCGGCCAGGCCGGTCAAGCCAGCCGACAAGGCAAAGGCCAGGGTTTTGCTGATTACCGGGTTGAAGCCCAGGGAGCGCGCGGCGATTTCCGAGGCTTTTACCGCGCGCATGGCCATGCCCCAGCTGCTGCGGCTCAGGCGCTGATAGAACAGCAGGGCGCCGATCATCAGGGCGGCGGCCAGCAAAGCCAGCAGCATCGACGGATCGAGGCCGGCAAATTCCGGCATCGGAATGCCCATCAAACCGTTGGAGCCGCCGGTGACGTCGCGCCATTCGATCAGGCTGTGGTGCACCACAAAGGCAAACGCGATGGTAATCATCGCCAGGTACGGGCCGCTGACCCGCAGCGCCGGAATCGCCAGCAGTGCGCCGATCAAACCGCTGGCCAAACCCGCGATGGGCAAGGCCAGCCACAGTGGCCAGCCGGCTAGAGTGAGCAGCGCCGACACGTAGGCGCCGATGGCGTAGAACGCGATATGGCCGAAGGAAATCTGCCCACTCAGGCCAATCAGAATATTCAGGCCGACACCGACGACCGCCGCCAGCGCGCAGAGGGTGAAAACCAGCAGGGAATAGCTGTCCAGGGTAAAGGCCAGGGCTACGCAGGTGGCCGCGAGCAGGGCGATAAACACCGGTGCAGCGAGGGTTCTGACTGTACTCATACTTTCACCAGTGCCTGGCTGCCGAACAGACCGTTAGGGCGCGTGGCCAGCGCCAGAATGACCAGCGCGAAGGTAAATATCTGGGTAAAGGCCGAGCCGAAATAGAGGGTGACAAAGGCTTCGGTCAGACCGAACAACAAGCCGGCGGCAAACACCCCGCCAGCGCTGGTGATGCCACCGAGAATGGCCACGGCAAAGGCCTTCAAACCGAACAACATGCCCATCTCGGCGCTGACGCTGAACAGCGGTGCGATCAGCAAACCGGCCACCGCGGCAAACACCGTCGATAGCGCAAAGGCAATCGCCACCACTCGGTTGACGTTGATGCCCATCAGCATCGCCGCTTTGGGGTTCTGCACGCAGGCTTCCAGCACTTTGCCCAGGCGGGTGTAGCGGCGTACCAGAAACAGCACCAGGGCAATCGCCGCGCCGGCCAGGGGAATTAGCAACTGCTGGGCGCCGACGTTGCTGCCAAACAGCTCGACGTTGAGGTGCACCAGGCTGCTGTCGAACTGCCGGGGTTCCTTGCCGAAGGTAAACAGCGCGAGGTTGTCCACCAGAATGCCGGCCGCCACCGTCGCCATCAGCCAGGCTTGCGAGCCGCGGCTGTGGAACGGCCGCACCAGGCAACGTTCGATCACCAGGCCGTACAGAGCGCAGAGACTCAGCGTCGCCGGCAGGGCCAGCCACAGCGGCCAGTTCCAGGTGATGCAGAAGGTGTAACCCAGCACCGCGCCGACCATCATTGCGCTGCCTTGGGCAAAGTTGACGGTGCGCGAAACCACGTAGGTGAGGTGAAACCCCAACGCCAGTAACGCGTACATGCTGCCCAGGCCAAGGCCGGAAATAATGGCGGCGGTGAACATGGTTTACTCCTTGGCCGCGAGCGGAACGATCTGGTCGTTGACGAAGTGGGTGAACAGATAATCCTCTGGGCCCAGGGCGTCATGCTTGCTGGCGGTGAACGGCTGCTGGTAATGCTTGATCAGGCCGTCGTAATCGCCAATGGCGTAGAAGCCGTCGCGTACCGCTTTGCCGTCGGTGCTTCCGGCTTTTTCGATGGCCAGGGCGGCGAGGTGCAGGGCGTCATAGGCGTTGGCGATGCCGACGGCCGGGGTCACGTCCGCCAGGGTTTTGATCTGCGGATAAGCGGCTTTCAACGCGGCCAGTAGGGCATCGCCCTTGGCGCTGTTGTGCTCGGTGAACACGTAGGTCTGGATAAAGTGCACGCGCGAGGCATTTGGCCCGGCCAGTTCACCAAAACGACCACCCGCCGGGCCCCAGTGCGACACCACCGGCACATCCCAGCCCATGCGATCCAGGGATTTCACCACCTGCGCCGAGGGGCCGACGTTGCCGACCATCAGCAGAGTATCGGCGCCGGCGTTTTTCAGGCGGGTGAGTTGTGGCACCACGTCGAGGTCGCTGTCTTGAATGCGCTCGACCCCGGCGTTGGCCATGCCACGTTTTTCCAGGGCACGCTTGAAGCCGGCCTCGTTGGACTCACCCCAGGGGTTGTTGATCAGGATCATCCCGGGCTTCTTCATGCCCTTGTCGACGCCGTATTTCACCAGCGCTTCGTCCACCAGCTCATCGACGGCGGAAACGCGGAACACATAGTTATCGGCCGCACCGTTCTCGGTGATTTTGGTGCCGGCGGCCCAGATGCCCATGAACGGCACTTTCATCTGGTTGGCCAGCGGCACGATGGCCAGCGACACCGGCGTGTCGAGGCCGCCAAACAGCACCGTGACTTTCTCGCGCTGCACCAGTTCGCGGGCGGCGAGCATGCCTTTGGATGGATTGCTTTCATCGTCGCGGCGTACCAACTCCAGCTGCCGGCCGAGTACGCCACCGTTGGCGTTGACCTCGTTGATCGCCATGGTCAGACCGCGGGTCAGGGCTTCACCGGACTTGGCCGACTGACCGGAAAGGGCAGCGACCAGGCCGACTTTGATCGGTGGCTCGGCAGCGTGGGCGGTGAGGCTAAAAGAGACTGCTGCCGCCAGGGGCAGTAGCAAGCGTTGCAGCGTGGGAAATCGAGCGGCCATCGTTATTCTCCTGATTGCTAGCATTTGCATATTTATTGCTAGCAAGTAGGATGCCAGTCACGGAGGGCCTTTAAACCGGGCTGTGTACCAAATGTTCTCGCTGTTTTTGCGCAAAAGTGAGGCGGCTTGCACCATGCAGAGGCGTTCTCGGTTTTCTTGAGTCAGGAGTTTTAGCCATGTCAGAAATCAATGAAGCGGTACAGATTGTTAGCAATTTCCTTGAGGCTTCGATGGCGCCGGATCCAGTTCGCGCCGCGACTTTTATGAGTGACACAGTAAAAATCACCTTCACCGGTGGCCGCGCCATGCCCAACCCGCAAGCGATCACCGCCTTCAACGGCGCCCGCTACGCCTGGGTGAAAAAAGCCCTGGGCAACTTCGACTGGATGGACCGCGGCGACCACACCGTGGTGTATTCCAACGGCACCCTGTACGGCGAATGGCCGGACGGCCGCAGCTTCTCCGGCAACCGCTACCTGGACCGCTTCGAAGTACGCGACGGCAAGATCACCCATATGGATGTGTGGAATGACAGCGCGGAGTGGATGTTGGAGCCGGGGGTGGCGAAAGAGTGAGGTGCGGGTTGAGCGATGGTGCAGGCCGCTGGGTTTCCAGGAATCGAGGCTGACCCGGCCGTAAGGTGGAACGGCATCATTAGCTCAAACACCCGTCGTCCCAGCGCAGGCTGGGAGCCAGAATTCCTGCTCGGTCGAATTTATTTGTTCAGTTCAGCATTCTGGGTCCCAGCCTGCGCTGGGATGACATGGGTAAGATGTCCAAGTTAAACCGTTTACCTCCCTTTATTCGTCCAGGTCTGGACAGCTGCAGCCACTTCTTCCTCGGTAGCAAAGTCACCTCGGTCAGCTTCGACCATGGCTTTCTGGAGCTCGGCGACCTGCCAGAGCTTGCGGTCTTGGTTTTCGTGTGAAGGTTCCTGCCCCGATGGGTCAGGCCCTCCATTGCGTTCAAACAGCAACGCTGTAGGCGTTTCATTCTCTTCAGGAATACGTGACGACATGCTGGACCTCCTGGCACAGGGAGTTTATAGATTTCACTGTATTGAGCTCCTCACCAACGGCACTCACACCACCTCAAACCCCAACCCCGCATGCCGCGTCAGGCGTTCGATATAACGCTGATCAAACAAGGTCGCCGGGGTCCAGAAACCGCCGCCTTTGCCACCTTCCTGCGGATGATCCAGCGCCAGGCTGATCGCCGCCTGCCCGAGCATTTTGCTGGTTGAGCCGTAACCCGGGTCGCGGTCGCCGGTGACTTTCACATTCAGCACCTGGCCTGTCGCCGAGCGCCCTAAAAAGCGCAGGTCATAACGCCCGGCGCGCTGCGCTTCGGGGCTCGGCCCTTCGCCCGGTTTGGGCAGCAGAAAACGTTCGAGCAGTTTGCGGATCGGCGCGATCATCACGCCGAGCATGAAAAAGCCCAGGCCGAACACGAAGGCGAACGCCATCAGGCGGCCTTTGAAACCGGGCCCGGTGAGGGTCGCTTCGTTGTAGGTGAACGTATTGCCATAGGCATTGCCTGACAGCGCGTTGGAGCGGTGCACCACGCGCTCGTTGATGGCCGCCATCAGAAACGGCCCGGTCCACACGCCGAAGTCACTGTCGTACTCGACGCCACGCACCGCATGTTGGCGAGCGGTGAAGCCGTGGCCGGGCGGGCAGATGGAGTAGGGGTTCATCAGCTCTTTGCGCAGCGCCGGGTCCGCGGCGGCTTCCTGGGCGACGTTGATGATGCTGGCGATGGTGCCGCCCGACGCGCCGCCTTTGAGGGTTTTCACCCGCATTTTCACTTGCGTGGCGGGCGCGCCCCATTGCTGCTGCGCCTGTTGCTGAAGGAAATACACGCCCATGTCGGAGGGCACCGAGTCGAACCCGCAGCAATGCACAATGCGCGCGCCGGATTGCTTGGCGGCGGTTTCGTACTTGTCCTGCATGCGTTTGATCCACTGCACCTCGCCGGTGAGGTCGCAATAGTCGGTGCCGGTCTCGGCGCAGACTTTTACCAACGGCTCGCCATACAGCGCATAGGGGCCGACGGTGGACACCACCACCCGGGTTTGTCCGCACAGCGCCTGCAACTGCGCTTCGTTGGCAGCGTCGGCAATGATCGTCGGCAGGTTCTCGCCCTGCGGGCCGAGGGCGCGTTTGAGCTCATCAAGCTTGCTGGCCGAACGGCCGGCAATAGCCCAGCGCAACGCCGGCGCTTCGCCGGGCAGGTACTCGGCCAGGTAGCGGGTAAGGATCTGGCCAACAAAGCTGCTGGCACCGAAAACGACGAGGTCATAGGCTGGCGCGGTCATGCGAATTCTCTTTCTGGCAAAGTCTTCCAGTGGCTGCCGACACGGTCACCCGGCCGACTCCGTACTGCGCGACTTACCTTAGCCGAGTCTCCCAACCAACGCCGTTAGCCGAAGGGTTTGAAACCATCGCAAGCTGTTTCAAACCAAGGCGCAGAGCTGGCTTGGTGACTACTGGAGTCGACTAAAAGAAGACGTCCACCGGCACATTGAACCGCTTGGAAAGCGCGCGGATATGGCGAACGTTCAATTGACGTCTACCGCCGAGTATTTCCGAAACCACGGACTGGGTACCGATTTCTGGCAGGTCGCTCTGGGCCAATTGGTGCTCTTGCATCAGATAGCGCAGCGCTTCTGCACCGCTGACCTTTGGCATTGGTCGAACAGATTCGTCGTAGGCCTCAAGCAGGCTGCCGATACTGCTTGCCAGGCTGGCCAAGGGGCGGTCTTCGTCATCGCCAACCATGGCCAGCAATTCGTCGAGCGCAGCCACCAGCACATCGTATTCGGCTTCATTGGTGGGCTTGGTGAGCAGCGGGGCGACGTAGCGCCAGTGCTCACTGGCCTGTTTGATCAGTGCGGACATGGTTATTCCTCCAGCTTGCCTTGGTGGCATCCGCGACCTTTATCCCACAGCCCTCCGTTATTGCCTTGAAGGCTGTTTCCGGTAAAGCGTTGTTCGCCTTCTCGCATGAGATGGAAAGTCCATGTTCCCCGCAGGCTCCTACACCGCCCAAATCCCCCCATCACCGACCACATAAACCCGCTCCCCAGGTTCTACCTGCACCGTCATCGCCCCGGTAAAACTGCCGAAGGAGGGCAGTAGGCTGCGCTGGTGGCCGAGGACAAAACACGGTAGGCGCAGGCTTTGTCGGCCGCGGCCGTACAGGCGGTAGGCGGGGTGGAGGTGGCCGGCGAGTACGTGGTGGCTGGGGTGTGGGTGGGGTTCGTGTTGCAGGGCGTAGGGGCCGAGCAGCAGGGGTTCGCTGAGCACCTCGATGTTCAGTGTTTCGGGAGGGTCGCCAGCGCGGCGGTCGTGGTTGCCGCGGATCAGGGTGATGGGCAGCGCGGGGTGGGTGCGGCGCCAGGTGTCGAGGGCTTCAAGGGTCGCGGGTGTTTTTGCGGCGGCGGCATGCAGGAAGTCGCCGAGGAAGATCAGGCGTTGGCACGGGAAGCGCTGTAGCAGCTGGTCGAGGCGTTGCAGGTTGCTGGCGGTGGTGCCGTGGGGCACGGGTTGGCCGAGTTGGCGGTAGGTGGCGGCTTTGCCGATGTGGATGTCGGCGATAAGTAGCGCCTGCTGCGCTGGCCACCAGATGGCTTTGTCGGCCAGCAACCAGAGTTCTTCGCCGGCCACTTGCACGGGGATATGGGTGGGGTGGGCCATACGTCCTCAGCCGTCGCCGCCGGGGCGTTGTTTGGCCGGCCGTGGGCGACCGTCTTTGCCTTGCCGTGGCGCGCGACCTTTACGCGGCGCGGGGCGGTCGTTGTCGATGGCGAAGTGACCGGCGCTGTCGTGGCGGTAACCGCCAGGGCCGGCGGCTTGTTCCAGGTCTTGCACCATGCGTTTGATTCGGTCGGCCAGTTTTTCCGAGCTGAGGCTTTCGCGAAAGCGTTCCACCAACAGCGGAAAGGCCAGGGGCGTGGCGCGTTTGATCAGGTGGATGTCCAGCCGACGTTGCTGGATACGTTGCAGGCAATGTTGCAGGCGCTCGACCTCAAGCTCCTGGCGCAGCACTTCCTGTTGGGCCTGGGTGAGCAGCAGGTTGTCGGGGTCGTATTGCTGGAATACGTCGAAGAACAGCGCACTGGACGCCTGCAGTTGCCGCGCACTTTTTGGCGCGCCCGGGTAGCCGGAAAACACCAGGCCGGCGATGCGAGCGATTTCGCGAAAACGCCGGCGCGCCAACTCGCCGGCATTCAGGCTGGCGAGCACGTCGTGCAGCAGGTTTTCGCTGCTGAACAGCTCGGCGTTGACCACCTGGCTGAAGTCGACAGGGCTGGCGCTGAGCAGCTCCAGACCGTAGTCATTCACCGCAATCGAGAAGCTCAGCGGCTGCCCTTGGCCCAGGCGCCAGGCCAGCAGGCTGGCCAGCCCCAGGTGCACCGAACGGCCGGCGAAGGGGTAGAGGAACAGGTGCCAGCCTTCGCGGGATTTCAGCACTTCGGCGAGCAGGGTGGTTTCGCTGGGCAGTGCCGACCAGGCGTTTTGTACTTCGAGCAATGGCTGCAGCAGGTGCATTTCCGGGCTGGCGTAATCGCCTCGCGCGGCGGCGCCGAGTTTGCTGACCACCGCGTCGGCCAGCTCGCTGGACAGTGGCATGCGCCCGCCATTCCAACGGGGCACGGCGGCCTTTTTGCCAGTGGCGCGGCGCACGTAGGCGGTCATGTTTTCCACCCGCACCAACTCCAGTAAACGCCCGGCAAACAGAAAACCGTCGCCGGGGCGCAGGCGCGCGATAAAGCCTTCTTCCACGCTGCCCAGCGAGCCGCCGCTGCCGCCTTTGCTCCAGTACTTCACCGCCAGGCTGGCGTCGCTGACGATGGTGCCGATGCTCATCCGATGGCGCCGCGCCAGGCGCGCATCGGGCACCTGCCAGCGGCCGTCGGCGTCCGGCTCGGCGCGGCGGTAGTCGGGGTAGGCGGTCAGCGAATGGCCGCCGTGGCGGATAAACGCCAGGGCCCACTGCCATTCCTCGTCGCTGAGGTGGCGGTAGGCCCAGGCGCTGCGCACTTCGGCGAGCATGGCGGGCGCTTCGAAGCCGCCGCCCAGGGCCATGCTGACCAAGTGCTGGACCAGCACATCAAGCGGTTTTTCCGGGGAGTAGCGTGCTTCCACCTTGCGTTCGGCCACGGCGGTTTGTGCGGCGGCCGATTCCAGCAACTCCAGGCTATGGGTGGGCACCAGGGTCACGCGCGATGGCCGCCCGGGAGCATGGCCGGAACGCCCGGCGCGTTGCATCAGGCGCGCCACGCCTTTGGGCGAACCGATCTGCAGCACCCGCTCGACCGGCAGAAAGTCCACGCCCAGGTCCAGGCTGGAGGTGCACACCACGGCCTTCAGGCTGCCTTGTTTCAATGCCAGCTCCACCCAGTCGCGCACCTCCCGCGACAGTGAACCGTGGTGCAGCGCCAGCAGCCCGGCCCAGTCGGGACGTGCTTCAAGCAGGGCCTGGTACCAGATTTCCGCCTGCGAACGGGTGTTGGTGAACACCAGGGTGGTGGCGCTGTGCGCCAGTTCTTCGACCACCTGCGCGAGAATGCGCAGGCCCAGGTGGCCGGCCCAGGGGAAACGTTCGATGCCCGGCGGCAGCAGGGTGTCGACGCGCAGGTCTTTAGCCACCTTGCCTTGCACCAGACGGCCGCTGGGCATCAGCACTTGCATGGCATGGGGTTGGTTGCCAAGGGTGGCGGACAGCGCCCAGACCATCAGTGCCGGGTTCCACTGGCGCAGACGGGCCAGGGCCAATTGCAGTTGTACGCCGCGTTTATTGCCGAGCAGTTCGTGCCACTCATCCACGACCACCATGCGCAGGTTGGCAAAGGCGTTGCGGGCGTCAGCGCGGGTCAGCAGCAGGGTCAGGCTTTCCGGGGTGGTGATCAGGGCGCTGGGCAGCTTGCGGCCTTGTCGGGCACGTTCAGCGCTGCTGGTGTCGCCGGTGCGCAGGCCGACACTCCAGGCAATCTGCAAATCATCCAGTGGCGTTTGCAAGGCGCGCGCGGTGTCGGCGGCCAGGGCGCGCATAGGCGTCAGCCACAGCACGGTCAGCGGCGCCATCGGTGGTTGCCGACGCCGCGGCTGTTCGCTGGTCGGCGCTGGCTGACGGCGGGCAAACCGGTTGAGCGCTGCAAACCACACCGCATAGGTTTTACCGGCCCCGGTGGTGGCATGCAGCAAGCCGGATTCGCCGGCCTTTACCGCCTGCCAAACCTGCTGCTGAAAGGCGAAGGGTTTCCAGCCTTGCTGTGCGAACCAGGTGCGCGACAGGCTGACGGAGCGGGCCGGGGCCAATGGTTGGTCCATCACAGCAAGCTCTGCAGGGTGGCCAGGGTGTCGGCCTCTTCCACTCCCTTGTCGGTGCGCCAACGGAGCATCCGTGGAAAGCGCACGGCGATGCCGCTTTTGTGCCGTTTGGACTGGGCGATGCCTTCAAAGCCCAGCTCGAACACCAGGCTGGGGGTGACGCTGCGCACCGGGCCGAATTTCTCCACGGTGGTCTTGCGAATGATTGCATCGACCTTGCGCATTTCTTCGTCGGTCAGCCCGGAATACGCCTTGGCGAACGGCACCAGCACCCGCTCGCCCGGCGCGGCGTCGTCCCATACGGCGAAGGTGTAGTCGCTGTACAGGCTGGCACGGCGGCCATGGCCGCGTTGGGCGTAGATCAGCACGGCGTCGATGCTGAAGGGGTCGACTTTCCACTTCAACCAAACGCCCATGTCTTTGGTGCGGCCAACGCCGTACAGCGCGTCGCGGCGCTTGAGCATCATGCCTTCGACCCCGAGCTCGCGGGAGGCTTCGCGCTGGCGGGCGAGGTCGTGCCAGTCGTCACCGCTGAGCTGCGGCGACAGGTGCAAACGCTCATGGCCAAGTTCGGCTACCAGCAATTCCAAACGCGCCCGACGTTGCTGTTGCGGGCGGTTGCGCCAGTCTTCGCCGCGCCACTCCAACAGGTCGTATGCCAGCAGCGCCGCCGGCACGTCCTCAAGCAGCTTTTTGCTCAAGGTTTTGCGTCCGATGCGTTGTTGCAGCAAGGCGAAAGGCTGGATGCCGAACACGCTGGTGCTATCGGGCGCAGGCTGCTTCCACACCACCAGCTCACCGTCCAGAACGCAGCCATCGGGCAGCGCCTCGCCCAGTTCGTGCAGCTCGGGGAAACGGTCGGTAATCAGCTCTTCGCCGCGCGACCATAGCCACAGTTGCCCGTCGCGTTTCACCAGTTGCGCGCGGATGCCGTCCCACTTCCATTCCACCAGCCAATCCTCGGCAGGGCCGAGCGCGGCGTCGAATTGCTCGACCGGCAGCTGCAGCGGATGGGCGAGAAAAAACGGGTAGGGCTGGCCACCGCGCTGCGCATGTTCGTCGGCCGATTCTGCGGCGATCAGGGCGAGATAGCCTTGCGCGCTGGGCCGGTGCGAGAGGTCGGTATAGCCCACCAGGCGCTGCGCCACACGTTTGGCGTCGAGCCCGGCGAGGCTGGCGAGGGCACGGGTGACGAGCAATTTCGACACGCCGACGCGAAAGGCACCGGTGAGTAATTTCAGGCTGACCAGCAGGCTTTGCCGGTCCAACTGCGCCCAGAGCGGCGGCAGGCGTTCAGCCAATTCGGCGGGCGGCAGGCCGCGCAGCGGCAGCAGGTTTTCTTCCAGCCACCAGGCCAGGCCGGCGTCGGAGGCGTGCGCGCTTTCGGGCAGCAGCAGGCTGATGGTTTCCGCCAGGTCGCCCACTGCCTGGTAGCTTTCCTCGAACAGCCAGTCGGCGATTCCGGCCAATTGCGTGGCCAGCTCGCGCAGCACTTTGGTCGGCACCACCTGACGCGGTCGGCCACCGGCGAGAAAGTACACCGCCCAGGCAGCATCGGCAGCGGGGGCCTGGGCGAAGTAGTCCTGCAGCGCCTGCAACTTGGCATTGCTTGAGGTGGTGGCGTCGAGGCGCGCGTAGAGGTCGGCGAAGGCTTTCATGGCGTCGGCTCCGCAGGCAGCTCGTCTTCATCGCCGTATTCGGTGGCAAAGCCGCGGGCATCCAGACCCCGCTCGCGCAGGTGGCGGACCAGCACGTTGACCTGGCCATGGGTGACCATCACCCGTTCTGCGCCGGTCTGCTCGATGGCCCACAGCAGGCCGGGCCAGTCGGCGTGATCGGAGAGCACAAAACCGCGGTCCACACCGCGGCGCCGACGGGTGCCACGCAGCAGCATCCAGCCGCTGGCAAAGGCGTCGCTGAACTCGCCGAAACGGCGCATCCAGGTGCTGCCACCAGCCGAGGGCGGGGCGAGGATCAGTGCCTGGCGCAGCAACGGGTCGGCCTTGTTGAAGTCGCCGGCATACAAGGTCGGTGGAATGCGCACACCGGCCTCGCGATAGACCTGGTTCAACGGTTCGACGGCGCCATGCACGAGAATCGGCCCGATGCTGGCGTCGATGCCATGCAGAATGCGTTGGGCTTTACCGAAGGCGTAGGCAAACAGCACGCTGGCCAGGCCGGCAGCCGCGTTGGCCCGCCACCAGGCATCGATGCCAGCAAACACCTGCGCCTGCGGTTGCCAGCGGTAGATCGGCAGGCCGAAGGTCGATTCAGTGATGAAGCAGTGGCAGCGCACCGGCTCGAAAGGCGAGCAGGTTCCATCGGGTTCGACCTTATAGTCGCCGGACGCCACCCACACTTCGCCGCGGTGTTCCAGGCGTACCTGGGCCGAGCCGAGCACATGGCCGGCCGGGTGAAAACTCAAGGTCACGCCGTGGTGGTCGAGGCGTTCGCCATAGGCCAGGGTTTGCAGGTTGATGTCCTGGCCCAGGCGGGAACGCAGAATGCCTTCGCCAGGAGCGGCCGCGAGATAACGCTGGTTGCCAGTGCGCGCATGGTCGCCATGGGCATGGGTGATCACCGCGCGTTCCACCGGGCGCCAAGGGTCGATGTAAAAATCGCCGGGCGGGCAATACAGGCCTTCGGGCCGGGCGATGACCAGATCCATGGGAGGTCCTTGGCGGGGGCAGTACAAGGTAAGAACGCCCTGGCGCCGGTTAGGTTCGGGTGTTTTGTACCCGCAGCCGCACATGCCTTTACAATGCCGCTCCACCCTCGCCATCGAGCTGCCATGGACATCGAACTCGCCCGCACCTTTTTGCAGATCGTCCGCAGCGGCAGCCTGGTGGCGGCTGCCGAGCAGTTGCACGTGACGCAAACGGCGATCACCGCGCGGGTGCAAAACCTCGAAAGCCAACTGAGCTGCAAGCTGTTCGTGCGCAACCGCGCAGGCGCCAAACTGACGGCTGATGGCGAAGCCTTTGTGCTGTTCGCCAACCAGTTGGTGCAGACCTGGGAAGCCGCGCAGCGCGACCTGCCGCTGATGCCGGGTTACCGCACGGTGTTGCGTGTGGGCGGCGAGGTGAGCCTGTGCAACCCGCTAATGCTCAGTTGGGTGCAGCAACTACGCGGGCAGATGCCGAGTTTTGCCGTGCGGGCCGAGATCGGCGATGGCCAGGCGTTACTCAAGCAGTTGGAGCTTGGCGTGCTGGATGCGGCGCTGGTGTATCAGCCGTCGTACTGGCCTGGCCTGCAGGTGGAGCAGGTGCTGGAGGAGAAGCTGATTCTGGTGCGCCAGCCGCAGCAGCCTGAACCCTATGTGTATATCGATTGGGGCGAGGGCTTTCGTCGTCAGCATGACGCCGCGTTGCCAGAGAAAGCCAAGGCCGCGCTGAGCTTCAACCATGGGCCGCTGGCCTTGCAGTACATTTTGGCCTCCGGCGGCAGCGGCTATTTCCGTACGCGGGTGGTGCAGAGCTACCTCGACAGCGGCGCGTTGCAACGGGTGGAAAAGGCCCCGGAGTTTAATTACCCGACCTATCTGGTGTATGCCCGCGAGCGCGACAGCGAGGCGTTGCAGCAAGCCTTTGCGCTGCTGCGTGAGGTGGTACGCAGCGGAGTGGATTGGTCGCAGCGGTGGGACCCGGCTTAGCCGAGATGAGTCAGTAGGTCGCGGTGCAAGGCTGCGATCAGGTCGGTCTGGGTGACGATGCCCAGTAGCTCGCCCTTATCCAGTACCGGCAGACAATGCAGGCCCTGCTCGGATAACAGCGGGATCATTTCCACCACATGGGTGCTGCGTTGCACAGCGGTTACCGGCTGGCTCATGACGTCTTCCAACGGCACATCGCGGCGGCGGCCGAGCAGGGTGCGTGGACGTTTGTGGCGGCGATGACCGAGCAGGTCGATGAGGCTGACGATGCCCACTAGCTGGCGCCGTTCGTCGAGCACCGGCAGGGTTTTCAGGTGGTGGTGTTTGAGCAGGTCCAGCGCCTGTTTGACCGTGGTCTGCGGCGTCGCGGTTTGCACGTCGCGGGACATGATCTGCTCGGCGCGGATGTCACCCATGCTGCGGCGCAGGGCATTTTTCTCGGTGGCGCGGATGATCTGCTTGAGGTCTTCGCGCTGGATATCGACGAAGCCACCCAACTCGTTCAGCGCTTCGTCCAGATCGGCGGTGGTGATGCCCACGCGTTCTTGTGGCGAACGGTCTTCAGTGGCGTGCAGGCTGGCGGCAGGCACCGGCAGCTTCGGATAGCGCACGCCGGTGAGGTTGTTGTAGAGCAGCGCGCAGGCGAGCAGGCCCAATGCGTTGAACAGCGTCGGGTACAGCAGCTGCCAGCTCAGGTCAGTAAGACTGGGGCCACCGAGCACCAGGCAGATAGTCAACGCCGCCCCCGGCGGATGCAGGCAGCGCAGCAGGCACATCAACACCAGCGTGCCGGCCACCGCCAACGCGGCAGCGGCGATGCCGGGCGGGCAAACGAGCAGGGTAGTCACCGCCACCACCGTGGCCACGGCGTAGCTGCCGACTATCGACCACGGTTGCGCCAATGCGCCAGATGAAACCGCAAACAGCAGCACCGCCGAAGCGCCCAGTGGACCGAGCAAATGGGCAGCCAGGTCTGCACCAAACAGCTGGCCGCAGGCCCAGGTGCAGGCAAATACCGCCAGTGCAGCGCCATAGGCGGCGCGTAGCCATTCGGTGGGGCGGGTGTTGGTGGCAGCGGGGAGGAAGGCGGATAACCAGGTGCTGAACATCAGGTGGCACAAGCTCGACAGTTTGGCGGCGGGCAGTGTGGCGCTGATGCCTCCTGGCGACTAACGAATAATGATGCTGGTTAAATGCAAAATTAATGAGTTTAAAATGCCTCATAGTTAAATGTTGATCGTCATATAGACTTTTAAAATTATGCCCGTAATCTAAAGCGCTCTAGCCTTGGCACCACATGACGCCAACCGGCAGAAATGCTGCCATCTGATCTGCAAACGCTATGGAGAACGTGTGATGACTGAGCAAAACCAAAAAGGTACGGCGCTGGTAACCGGGGCTTCGTCGGGGATTGGTGCGGTGTATGCCGAGCGCTTGGCGCGCCGCGGTTATGACTTGCTGCTGGTAGCGCGTGATCAGCAGCGGTTGGAAAAATTGGCGGCCAGCCTGAGTGCCGATTACGGCGTGCAGGTGGAGGTGTTGAAGGCTGACCTGACCCAGAAACCCGATATCAAGGCTGTGGTCCAGCGCCTGCGTGGCGACAGCACAATCAGTGTGCTGGTGAACAACGCGGGCGTGGCCATGAATGGGCCGCTGATTGAGGCTGACAGCGACGCGGTCGATCGCATGCTTGAGCTGAATATCACCGCGCTTACCCATCTGGCGGCAGCTGCCGGGGCCAACTTCGTCGCCGCTGGCGGTGGGGCAATCATCAATATCGCCTCGGTGGTTGCACTGGCGCCTGAGATGTTCAATGCCACCTACAGCGCCACCAAGGCCTATGTGCTTAGCCTGACTCAGTCGCTAAGCAGTGAGTTGGGCAAGTCAGGCGTGCAGGTTCAGGCGGTGTTGCCGGGCGTGACCCGCACGGAAATCTGGGAGCGTGCCGGCATCGATGCCAATGGCATTCCGGCGGCTATGGTGATGGACGCTGGCGAAATGGTGGACGCGGCGTTGGCCGGGTTCGATCAGGGTGAGTTGGTGACCATTCCATCGTTGCCCGATGCGGCCGATTGGAGCGCCTTCGTTGCGGCGCGGCAGAAACTGGGGCCGAATCTGTCCCACAGCCAGGCAGCGGCACGTTACAAGGCCTGAGGCTGCTGCAACAAAAAGCCCGCCAATTGGCGGGCTTTTTGTTGGGTGCGGATTAGTTGCCTTCGACGTGCTTGAGCAACTGCTGCCGAGCGCCTTTGAGAATACGGTCGGACAGTTCGGGGTCAGTGACGCTGCGCGACAGCATCAACGCCCCGACCATGGTCGAGAGCATGGCGATGCTTTGCTGCTCGGCGTCCGGCCCCTCAAGGTGTTCAGCCATTTTGCTCACCCGGCTTTCCACCATACGGTCGGTGGTGGGGCTGGGTTGGCCGCGCTGGCCGAGTTCCGAGCACAGGGTCGGCATCGGGCAGCCCATGCCAGGGTTGGCGCGGTGACTGGCACTCAGGTAGTGGCGGATAAAGGTTTGCAGCGGGTTGTCGCCCGCGAACGTCTCGTCCACGGACACCGCGAGCTTCTCCACCGCCGCGTTCAAGGCCTGCTCGACCAGATCATCCTTGGATTTGAAATGCGCGTAGAAGCCACCGTGGGTGAGCCCCAGGGCTTTCATCAACGGCTGCAAGCCGGTGACGCCAACGCCGTCGCGGCGAAAGCGCTCCGAGGCTTCGTCGATGATGCGTTGATGGGTTTGTGCCTTGTGATCTTCTGAATAACGCACGGCAACAACCTCCGATGACGTGAAATGCTGGCCGTCATTCTAAACCTAGACGGCGCGTATGCGTAGTTTGGGTCGGTCCGCGTTCGGTGAGCGTAGCGAAGCCCAACAAGCCAGCCAAAGGCTGGCGCGTGTCGATCTTGAAAGTTGGGCTTCGCGGGGCTCAACCCAACCTACGCCGCTTTTCGAGCGTTACACCGCTTCCAAAAGGGTAGCCACACCCTGACCGCCCGCAATGCACTGGGTGGCAATGGCAAAACGACCGCCTGTTCGCTTGAGCAAGGACGCCGCCTTACCGGTGATCCGCGCGCCGGTGGCGCCCAGCGGGTGCCCCATGGCCAATGCACCGCCGTCGATGTTGACCTTGGCCATGTCCAGGCCCAGCTCGCGCACGCAGGCAATCGACTGGCTGGAGAAGGCTTCGTTGATTTCCACCAGGTCGATGTCGTTGATGCTCAGGCCTTCGCGCGCCAACAGTTTGTTGGTGGCGTGCAGCGGGCCCATGCCCATGATTTCCGGCGGGCAACCGGCTACTGCCACGGCCCGTACGCGTGCCAGTACGTCGAGGTTCCAACGTTTGGCGAAGGCTTCGGTGCAGACAAAAACGGCCGCCGCGCCGTCGGTCAACGGCGAGGCGGTGCCGGCGGTAACGCTGCCGCCAAAGGCGGGTTTCAGGGTGGAAAGCGCTTCGGCATTGGTCCCGGGGCGGATGCAGCCGTCTTCGCTGACCAGGCCTTCTGGCGTCACGATCGGCACGATCTCATCCTTGAAGTAACCCAGATCGCGGGCTTTGGCGGCTTTGGCGTGGGAGTCGACCGCCATCAATTCCTGTTCCTGACGACTGATGCCGTACAGGTTGGCGACGTTCTCGGCGGTCTGGCCCATGGACATATAGGCCTGCGGGAAGCTTTCCAGCAGTTTCGGGTTGGGCGAAATGTTGAAGCCGCCCATGGGCACGCGGGTCATCGACTCGACCCCGGCACAGATAAACGCCTCGCCGGCGCCGAGCAGAATCTGCCCGGCGGCAAAGTGCACGCCGGTCATGGATGAGCCGCAAAAGCGATTGACCGTGGCGCCGCCCAGGGTATCGGGCAGGCCGGCGAGAAAACTGGTGATGCGCGCGATGTTCATGCCTTGCTCGGCTTCGGGGTAGGCGCAGCCCATGATCAGGTCTTCGATTTGCCGTGGATCGATGTCCAGGCGGCCGACCAACTCCTTCACCACTTGGGCGGCGAGGTCGTCGGGGCGCACATTGATCAGGCCGCCTTTGCGGGCGAAGTGGAACGCTGAGCGGGCGTAACCGGCGATAACGATGTTTTGCATGGTAGGTCTCCTGGGCGCGGGCTTAGCCGTGCATGTTCATGATCAGGCAGGTAGTGGAGCCGGTGGCGTAGAGCTTGTCGTCGACGTCGTACAAACGTCCTTCAGCCAGCGCGGTGGAGCGGCCGACGTGGATGATCCGACCCTCGGCACGCAGCGGGCCGGCTGCGGTGGTGACGGCGCGCACATAGCTGATGCGCAAGTCTGTGGTGGTGTAGCCCTGGCCTTTAGTCAGCATGGTGTGAATTGCGCAACCCATGGCCGAGTCGAGCATGGTGGCGATGTAGCCGCCGTGCACACTGCCCAGCGGGTTGTAGTGCATATGGTGCGGCGATCCCTGGAAAATGAAGTGTCCGCTGGACCACTCGATCGGCACCATGGCCATCGGCCCGTTGATGGGCGGCGAGGGCAGTTGGCCGCTGCCGATACCATCGAAGAACTCCTGCGGGCTCATGCCGGCCACTTCCTTCAGGGTGAGGGTGCCGGGCTCGGCCAGCCGCGCCTGCATATCTTGGGCAGCCGCCAGCCAGGCCTGGATTTTCTCTTCACGGGACATGCTCATAACGACCTCTCAACCACAGTTCGAATAAAGGATTCAGCCGCACTGGCATCACGCTTACAGACTAAATTACACTCGACATACAAACAATATTAAGGGTGTAATATAAGCGCCAAGCTAAGGGGCATAAGCGCCATGGATGGAAAAGAATCGAGGCTAAAGCCTCTCCCGCATTGGATCGTCTAACCCGGTGGGAGAGGCTTTAGCCTCGATGCTTTTTATCTGTCGCCACAGGCCCCTCAATTTCGGTCTTTACTGCAATGACTTTTTGCCGGCGCATGTTGCCGAGCCTGTTTTCAGACCAAGGAGAGAACCCCATGAGCAATTACGATGTAGTGGTGATCGGTGGCGGGCCCGGCGGCTATAACGCGGCCATTCGTGCCGGCCAGTTGGGCCTCAAGGTAGCCTGCGTGGAGGGCCGTGAGACGTTGGGCGGCACCTGCCTGAATGTTGGCTGCATGCCCTCGAAGGCGCTGCTGCATGCGTCGGAACTCTACGAAGCGGCCGTAGGGCCGGAGTTCGCCAAGCTGGGTATCGAGGTCAAACCCAGCCTCAATCTGGCGCAGATGATGAAGCAGAAGGACGAAAGCGTGACCACCCTGACCAAGGGCATCGAGTTTCTGTTTCGCAAGAACAAAGCCGAATGGATCAAGGGCTGGGGGCGCATCGACGGGCCGGGCAAAGTAGTGGTGAAGGCCGCCGATGGCAGCGAGCAGGTGCTGACCGCCAAGGACATTGTCATCGCCACCGGCTCGGAGCCAACGCCCTTGCCAGGGGTGACTATCGATAACAAACGTATCCTCGACTCCACGGGCGCGCTGTCACTGCCTGAAGTACCCAAGCACCTAGTGGTGGTCGGTGCGGGCGTCATCGGCCTCGAGTTGGGCTCGGTATGGCGGCGACTGGGCAGCGAAGTGACGGTGGTGGAATACCTCGACCGCATCTGCCCCGGTCTGGACCTGGAAACCGGCAAAACCTTCCAGCGCTCGCTGGCCAAACAGGGCTTCAACTTCAAGCTCGGCAGCAAGGTCAGCAGCGCCAAGGCCACCGCCAAAGGCGTGACACTGGAGATCGAACCGGCCGCTGGCGGTGAAAAAGAAACCCTCAAGGCCGACTATGTGCTGGTGGCCATCGGCCGTCGGCCGTTCACTCAAGGGCTGGGCCTGGAAACCGTCGGCATCACGCCGGACAAACGCGGCATGCTGGAAAACCAGAAACACCGTTCCGGGGTGCCGGGCATCTGGATTATCGGCGATGTCACCTCTGGGCCGATGCTGGCGCACAAGGCCGAAGACGAGGCGATTGCCTGCATCGAGCAGATCGTCGGCAAGGCCGGTGAAGTGAACTACGCGTTGATCCCCAGCGTGATCTACACCAAGCCGGAAGTGGCCACGGTGGGTAAGACCGAGGAGCAATTGAAGGCGGAAGGGCGTGCCTACAAAGTCGGAAAATTCCCCTTTGCCGGTAACAGCCGGGCGAAGATCAACCACGAGAGCGAAGGCTTCGTGAAGGTCCTGGCTGATGAGCGCACGGACGAAGTTCTAGGCGTGCACCTGATCGGTCCGAGTGTCAGCGAACTGATTGGCGAATACTGCGTGGCCATGGAGTTTGCTGCTTCGGCCGAAGACATCGCGCTCACCTGCCACCCGCACCCGACCCGTTCAGAAGCCTTGCGCCAGGCCGCCATGAACGTTGATGGCTGGGCCATGCAGGCCTGACCCGTTCGATAAAACCTGCACTTGCCGCTGCGCTCGCGGACTAAAGGCTCATCAGCCTTTTTACCCGCGAGCGCCCATGGTTAACCCCGATTTCGAGAACAAGCTGTTTCTGGCCTTGCTGGTGCTGGTCACCCTGGCATTCGGCTGGATTCTATTGCCGTATTACGGCGCGGTGTTCTGGGCGATTGTCCTGGCGGTCCTGTTCAGCCCGCTGCAGCGCTGGCTGGCGCGGCGACATAACAGTTCGCGCAACCTGACGGCGTTGACCACGCTGCTGATCTGCCTGTGCATTGCCATCTTGCCGGTGGTGTTCACCACGGCGTTGCTGATCCAGGAAGCTGGTGAACTGTACAAGCGCATCGAAAGCGGCGAGGTCGATATCGGCGCTTATATGTATGAGATGAAACGCCATTTGCCGACCTTTGTGCAGACGCAGATGGACCGCTTCGGCATGGGCAGCTTCACCGGTATCAAAGACAAGGCCATTACCGGCGCCATGCAGGGCAGTCAGGCAGTGGCCAGCCAGGCGTTCACTCTGGGGCAGAACACTTTCGAGTTTCTGATCAGCTTCGGCATCATGCTGTATCTGCTGTTCTTCTTTCTGCGCGACGGCCAGGAATTGGTGCGCCGCATCCGTATGGCGATCCCGCTGAATGAAGGCCAGAAGCGTCGGTTGCAGCTGCGTTTTACCCGTGTGGTGCGCGCCACAGTCAAAGGCAACGTGCTGGTGGCCGTCACCCAGGGTGCGTTGGGTGGCTTGGCGTTCTGGTTTCTCGGCATCACCAGTCCGTTGTTATGGGCGGTGCTGATGGCGTTCCTGTCGTTATTGCCGGCGGTGGGCGGCGGTATCGTCTGGGTGCCGGTGGCGGTGTACTTTCTCGCCACCGGGGCGATTTGGCAGGGCGTGGCGCTAACCCTCTTCGGGGTGTTGGTGATCGGCATGGTCGACAACGTATTGCGGCCGATTCTGGTGGGGCGCGACACGCAGATGCCGGACTACATGATCCTGCTCTCGACCCTCGGTGGCCTGACCATCTTTGGCCTCAATGGCTTTGTCATCGGCCCGCTGATTGCCGCGTTGTTTCTGTCCTGCTGGAGCATCTTCACCAGCAGCCGTCAGACGGTGCGACTGCCCTGAATAGTCCTGCCGAACGGGTCTGCATATTAAGGAATTTCCCTACATAACCAGCCCCTTGCTCCTGCATTAACGGTGCACTTCTCCGCGCAATCTGGCGACCTTCTTCGGTTGTAGGGGGGCGCCATGCCATTGATCATTTCCAAACTGCTGCCGGGAGCCACGGCTGTGGCCGGCACTGTTCTGCGCACGTCTTTTCAGCGTGTCGCGCTCGACTCATTGCCATTCGGCCTGGGCACTCAGCGTCCGGCCAGCACCTTCGACCCGCTACCTTCTCTGCTGATTAGCGTGGTCATTCCCACCTACAACTATGGCCACCTGTTGCCCCGCGCCCTGGATTCCGTATTGGTGCAGTGGGCCGATGACATCGAGCTGCTGGTCGTTAACGATGGCTCCGAGGACAACACGGCCGAAGTCCTTCACGGCTATGTCGAATGTTATGGGGCGCGGGTACAGGTGATCCAGCAAGCCAATCAAGGCGCTGCCAGTGCCCGTAACTGTGGCATTGCCGCCGCTCAAGGTCGCTACGTTCTGCTGCTGGACGCCGATGACGAGTTGCTGCCAAAAGCTTTCGCCACCTTGCGTCAGGTGTTGGCGGCCAACCCACGGGTGGCGATGGTGCTCGGCGCGCAGCTGTCGATAAGTGCCAATGGCAATCAACGCCTGCGCTTACCCACGCCGGTGCAGGGCTCGGCGTTGCAGCGCTGTCAGCGTTATTTGCTGGATAAAACCATCGCCATTTCCCATAGCCGCTCGCTGTTTCGCCGCGACTTGCTGTTGCAGCGGCCGTATCCGCAAACGCTATGCAGCGGCGAGGACATACCGGTGTTTGCCTACGTGCTGGTGAGCGGCGCCGTCGCCACTACGTCTGAGCCGCTGGCACGGGTGCATAAACACGCCGACAGCTTGCGGCATAACCGTGACGACGAAGAGGCGGTTGCCGAGCGCATGCTGCGCGAAGTGTTTGCTCACTTACCCGACAGTTGCCAATGCTTGCGCCAGCGTTACGCCGCCCAGCGCTATCTTTCCTTGTTTCGCGCGGCCATCCTGAGCGGTGACCGTGCCGCTGCATTTGGCTTCTTTCGCCAGGCCTTTAAGTTGAGCCCGCTACACACGCTGCGCCCCAGGTACGTGAGCAAGCTGCTGCGCTTGGGACTTGGGTGGCGCTGATGCGGGTGCTGGTGCTGACCGCTGCTGAGCGTCTGCCGGACCTGAGTGCGATGTATCGCTACCTCGGCCGCCATCTGCAGCTTGAGCTGCTGGTGCTGAACAAAGTTCAGCAGCGCGGTTTACGACGTACCTTGGCAGGCGTGCAGTGGCAGCAGTTCGAGCGGGTGTTGCTCGACCTGCCGTTTCGCAACATTCACCAGCAAAGTGGCTTTCTCGCTACCCTCGAAGGTTTGGTGATTTACGAGGAGGACGCTTACCAGAACTACCTGCCGGGAGCTCGGCGCTGCGGACAGTTTCTGCGCTTCTACCGCCGCCTGCCGCACGCGCGCGTAGTGGTCACCGGGGCCTTACTGGCTGAGCGTTTGCGCGCCGATGGGGTGGCGGTGAGTTTCCTGGCCAAGGGTTTTGATCCGTCGCGCTTGTTCGTCGAACCGGGGCCGCGGGATATCGAGTTGGCGTTTATCGGTCGTACCGCCAGCAGCACCTATGCACCGCGCAAGGCGCTGCTGCAGGAACTCGCCGGCTGCGAGCCGCTGCAAGTGTTACGCACCGAGCCAGGGGAGGCGTACCGGCGCATGCTCAATCGCGTTCAGATATTTGTGAGTGCCGACCTTGGGTTGCATGAATACATGGCCAAGAGCTTCGAGGCGATGGCCTGCGGCTGCGTGGTGCTGGCGTGGCGGCAAGCGGCGGAGGAGGCTGCCATCGGCTTGGAGGAGGGCAAGCACCTGCTGCTGTACAGTTCTCTCGACGAGTTGCGTCGGCACCTGGCGCGTATGCGCCGCGAGCCTGCGTTGGCTCAGGCGCTCGGGCAAAACGGTCGGGTTTTCGTCGAGCAACACCTGAGTTACGAACACCTCGCCGCCGGGCTAAGCCAGGTGTTGCAAGAGCCAACCTTGCCCTATGTGGCTCCGGCGCGCTGGCGCTGGTGGTGGTCGCGCAGGAGCTGGGCCTGAGTCATGGCAGACCTCGCACAACCGCTGGTAAGCGTGATTATCGCGTCGTACAACCATGCGCCTTACATCGAGGCGAGCATCGCCAGCGTTCTGGAGCAGACCTATCCGGCCATTGAGCTGTTGGTGGTTGACGATGGTTCGAGCGACGACAGTGTTGGCCGTATAAAGCGTCTGCAAGCGATTCACGGCTTCGACTTTCGTACCCAAGCCAATCAAGGCCTGTCCCGTACATTAAATGCCGCTGTGGCGCGCGCCAGCGGCAGGCTTATCGTGCCCTTCGGTTCTGATGATGTGATGTTGCCGGAACGGATTGGTCGCCAGGTTGACTACCTGCAAGGCAAAGCCGAAGTGGGGATCTGCGCAGGGGGTATTCGACACATTGATGCCCAAGGGCGGCTCCTAGGTACCCCCCGATCGTTGCCATGGCGCCGGCTCGATTTCGACGACATTTTTCTTCATCGTCAGCCCGGTGCGCCCGCCGCCACCCTGATGTTTCGCCGTGAAGCGTTGCAGGAAGTGGGCGGGTTCGACCCGCAGATTCGCCTCGAAGACTTACTCATCGAGCTGAAGATCACCCGCGCTGGTTATGTAATCGACGTGCTTCCCGAGGTGCTTGCGTTGTATCGCGTGCACCCGAGCAATACCTACAAGAACCATCCGTTTATGCTCGATAATGTGTTACGTACCTACGCGCAGTTCAGCGATCACCCAGCGTACCGACAGGTGTGCCAGCGTTTTCGTAATTCGATGTTCCTCAAGGTCGCGCGCCATGACAAACAATTGGCTCGAAAGCTACTGAGGGAACTCTCCTGGCGCGACTGGGATAGCAAAACCCTACGTGGATTAGTACGCCTGTTATTGCCTGGGTAAGGTGCGCGGATGGGTGGCGGCCAGCAGTGCCAGCGGAATCCAAAGCAGAAACCAGTGTTCTTTGGGCCGTGAGAAAAATGCACTGCCTTCGGTTAAACCCGCCGCCAGGCCGAACACCACCAGGGTCGAGGCCAGCAACACGTCGTTGCGCTGGCGTTGCTGCCAGGCATGCCTGAGGGCGTAGGTATAGAGCGCCATCCACAGGCCCAAGCCGATCAACCCTCCAGAAAACAACACTCCCAGTTCAATGTTATGGGTGTCCGCCAGTGGTTGCTCCAGGCCCGGCACTGCAAACACCTGCGGGTGACTCAGCCCGAGTCCGAACCACCAATGGCCATCCAGTTGCCGGAGCACTTCCAGCCAGATCGCCGGGCGATAGGACAGGCCTCGATCAAGCAGACCGTGCGTTGGTTGCAGCACCTGCCAGAGCAGGGCGATGGCCAGCGCTGCGCCATACAGCAACCACAGCCGTTTGCGCCATTGCACCAGGGTCAACCACAGCAACGAGGCGGCAATTGCCACTAACGGTGTGCGCGAGCCGGTCAGCAGTAGGAAGAGCCCTAGCGGTGCCAGCGCTAGGAGGGGGCGCCAGGCCCAGGGAGAAGGTTGCTGGTGCCAGCGCACCAGCCAATACACGCAAAAAAATCCAAACACATGGGCGCTGAGCAAGGGGTTGTACAGCGCGCCGTAACCCGGCAAACGACCGCCTTCGTCGCGATAGAGGTAGTAGGTGATCGAAGCCAGTGCACAGAGCACAGCAACCCAGGCGCTCCACTCGGTCATCCGTTCCAGGCGCGGCTGATTGTGCTCGGCCAGCAACACCGCAGCGACCAGCAACACGCCGATATACAGCGGCCGTTTGCTCATGCTTAGCCAGGAGTCGTCACTGCCTGCCCAGGTCACCGACAGCAGCATGTAGGCGGCAAACAACAGAAACAGCTGCAGTAACCGCACCTGCCGCAGTAGCGCAAGGCAGCCAGGCTGAAGCAGCACCACCAGCAGGGTTGGTGTGGCCAGGCTGAGGTAATAGAGCTGGTGATAGACGCTGCGATCACCGATCCAGAACATGCCGCTGAGCGTGGCGAACCAGCCAAGAGGCAGGCAGTAGTTGAGGATAAAGTGGCTGACGGTTTGGCGGTTGAAGAAGAGGGTCATGGCGTATTGGAGCGGGGCTGAGGGAGCGCAAAATTACGGGACTCACGCGCAAAAGGACACCTGAAAGACGCTTTGAAATTTCTGAGGAAATGGGGCAGGGCGCGCCCTCACCTCCACGCGAGGATATGGGGAGTTCCAGCGCAAACGCCACGCCCACAAAAAAGCCCGGCATATAGCCGGGCTTTTTCTTCGCAACAGACCTTAGTGAACCAAGGCCATGGTCGCGTTCTGTACCAGTTCCAGTAACGGTTGCGGGTACACGCCGAGCACGAAGGCCAGTGCGGCAACGGCCAACAACATCACGCCACCGGTGCGTTGGCCCCAGTTGAACGGTGCATCGTGTCGATGCAGGTTCGGCTCGACCAGGAACAGGGTGACCATCACGCGCAGGTAGTAGAACACGCCAATCGCGCTGCCCAGCACCATGGCCGCCAGTAGCCACCATTGATGGGATTCGACACCGACCATGATCACGTAGAACTTGCCGATAAAGCCGGAGGTCAGCGGAATACCCGCCAGCGACAGCATCATCACGGTGAGCACGGCGGTCAGGTACGGACGGCGCCAGAACAGGCCGCGGTATTCGTACAGCGCGTCGGCGTCGCGGCCGCTGTACGGCGTCGACATCAATGTGATCACACCGAAGGCACCCAGGCTGGTCAGCACGTAAGTGGCCAGGTACACGCCAACCGCTTCCACGGCCAGGCCCTTGCCGGCGATCACGGCGATCAGCAGGTAACCGAAGTGGGCGATGGAGGAGTAACCGAGCAGACGCTTGAGGTTGTTCTGCAGCAGTGCCAGCAAGTTACCGACCAGAATCGACGCCACGGCGATCACCGACAGCACGGTGGTCAGCAGACCTTCGTTGGCGGCCGGGGAGAGCAGGAACAGGCGCACCATCACCACAAACACGGCGACTTTACTGGCGGTGGCCAGGAAGGCCGCAACCGGTGCCGGGGCACCTTCGTATACGTCCGGCGTCCACAAGTGGAACGGTACCAGCGACAGTTTGAATGCCAGACCTACCAGCATCATGCCCAGACCGAGTTGCGCCATGGCGCTTTGTACGCCGGTGGCGGCCAGCTTGGCGCCGATGCCGGTGAAGCTCAGGGTGCCGGCGTCGGCGTACAGCAGGGCCATACCGAACAGCAGGAAGGCGGAGCCGGCGGCAGACAGCACCATGTATTTGATACCGGCTTCCAGCGAACGCTTGTTGAAGAAGGCGTAGGCGACCATGCCATACACCGGCACCGACAGCAGTTCCAGGCCGATGAACAAACCGGCCAGGTGCTGCGCGCAGACCAGCACGATAGCGCCGGCTGCAGCCAGCAGAATCAGCAGGTACAGCTCGTCGCGGTTGCCCGGGAAGCCAACCTTGTCGTCACCCATGTAGGCGTGCACCAGGGTTACGCAGGCCAGGGTGGCGACCAGGATCAGGCCGATGTAGAAGTTGGCGAAGTTGTCCACCAGCAGCAGGCTGGTGACTGCCAGCGGCGTGGCTTTGACGGCCGGGATGATCGCTAGCAGAGCCAGGTTCAGACCAAGGCCCGAGAGCACGAAGGTCTGGCTGTGGTTACGGCGCCAGGCGATTGCCAGCATCACCACCACGATGGTGGCGCAAACCACCAGCAGCGGCAGCAGGGCGAGCAGATGTTGAGTCGTGAATTCCATATTACAGACTGCCCGATGCGAGTTGAGGGAGAGCGGCACCGAGCCACTGTTGAACGCCATGCATGGTGGCGTAGGAGGTATCGAGAATCGGCTGCGGGTACACCCCGAGCAGAATCAGCAACACCGCCAGGCCCAGTACCATGAACATCTCACGGCCATTCATGCCTCGCAGCGCATCGTCGGATTTGGTCGGGCCGAAATAGGCACGGTGGATCATGATCAGCGAGTACACCGAACCGAACACCAGGCCGGTAGCGGCGACGATGGTGAACCACGGGAAGGCTTTGAAGGCCCCGATCAGAATCAGGAATTCGCCAACGAAGTTACCGGTACCCGGCAAGCCCAGCGCCGCAGCGGCGAAGAACAGGCTGATGGCCGGCAGGTACGGCAGGCGACCCCAGATACCGCCCATTTCGCGCATATCACGAGTATGCAAGCGCTCATACAGCTGGCCGCTGAGGATAAACAGCGCCGAGGCCGACAGACCGTGGGCAATCATCTGCACCACCGCGCCCTGCAGGGCGATCTGGCTGCCGGAGTAGATGGCGATCAGCACGAAACCCATGTGCGACACGCTGGAGTAGGCGATCAGGCGCTTGATGTCGGTCTGTGCGAACGACAGCAGGGCA
The DNA here is from genome assembly GCF_003050835.1 of Pseudomonas sp. GV071. Taxonomy (GTDB): domain Bacteria; phylum Pseudomonadota; class Gammaproteobacteria; order Pseudomonadales; family Pseudomonadaceae; genus Aquipseudomonas. Next base: position 476,337 of record NZ_QAOJ01000001.1, read on the forward strand.
CCGTAGATGATCGCGAACACGCCCAGGTACATGGCGATGTGGGCGAACTCAGCCGAGGCGTTAGGGAACAGCGGCAGGGCGAAGCGCAGCAGGCCGTAAGCAGCGGTTTTCAGCAGGATACCGGCCAGGTCGACGGAACCGGCAGTCGGCGCCTGGGCGTGCGCATCCGGCAGCCAGGAGTGGAATGGCACGACCGGGAACTTCACCGCGAAGGCGATGAAGAAACCGAGCATGAGGATGTACTCGGTGCCTTCCGACATCTTGGTTTTCAGCAGGTCGGCGTAGTTGAAGCTGATCACGCCGGTGGTGTTGTAGTTGACGAACACCAGGCCAAGGATGGCAATCAGCATGATCAGGCCGCTGGCCTGGGTGTAGATGAAGAACTTGGTGGCGGCGTTGATGCGGGTGTTGCCCTTGCTGCCGCTGTGACCCCAGAGCGCGATGAGGAAGTACATCGGCACCAGCATCATTTCCCAGAAGAAGAAGAACAGGAACAGGTCGATGGCCAGGAACACGCCCACCACGCCGCCGAGAATCCACAGCAGGTTGAGGTGGAAGAAGCCAACGCGGTTCTGGATTTCATTCCAGGAGCAGAGCACGGACAGCACGCCGAGCAGACCAGTCAGTACGATCATCAGGACCGACAAACCGTCCATGGCCAGGTGAATGGTGATGCCGAAGCGATCAATCCATTGCACTTTGAACTCATGGGCCCAAACCGGCTCAGCGCCTGGCGCCGGGGCCAGGCTGAAATTGCCGGTGGCCCACAGCCACAGGCTCAGGCTGAACAGCAGGACCATGCTGAGCAGGGCGATCCAGCGCGGCAGTGTGTTACCGAACCGTTCGGCCTGCCAGCACAGCAGGCCGCCGATAAAGGGAATCAGGATTAGCCAAGGCAGAATCATGACGGGCTGTTTTCCTTAATTCAAAATCAGAAGAAGGGCGAGCAGCAGCACGGCACCGCCGGCCACCGAGGCCGAGTACCAGCGCAGATTGCCGGTTTCCGTACGGCTCATCAGGCCATTACCCAGGCGCACCAGACGCGGGATCACACCGATGCTGCTATTGATCGGGTCATTGCCCAGCAGACGGGTAATCAGCAGGTACGGCTGAACAAAAATCTTGTCGTAAAGCCAGTCAAAACCCCACGCGGCGAACCACCAGGCCGACAGCAGTTTGCCCGGGCCGCTGTTGGCGACCGCAGTAGCGAAACGGCGCTTGCCGAGGAACAGCACAGCGGCCAGGGCGATACCGGCGATGGCGATCAGGCCCGAGGACAGCTCCAGGCTGTGCTTGGCTTCGCCGCCAGCGTGGCCGAAGCTTTCCGGCAGTACGCCTGCCAGCGGTGGGCTGATCAGGGCGCCAATAAAGGTCGACAGTACGATCAGTACACCCAGCGGCAGCCAGTGGCTGATGCCGTGGCCGGCGTGGGCCTCGGTTTTCGCCTCGCCGTGGAAGGCGATGAAAATCAGGCGGAAGGTGTACAGCGAGGTCATGAACGCACCGACCAGACCGGCATACAGCAGGCCGGTGTGGCCGCTGGCAAAGGCTTCCCAGAGGATTTCATCCTTGGAATAGAAGCCGGCGGTCACGAACGGCAGGGCGGCCAGGGCGGCGCCACCGACGATGAAACTGGCGTAGGCCAACGGTAGTTTCTTCCACAGGCCGCCCATCTTAAAGATGTTCTGCTCGTGGTGGCAGGCCACGATCACCGCACCGGAAGCAAGGAACAGCAGGGCCTTGAAGAAGGCGTGGGTCATCAGGTGGAAAATCGCCGCGTCCCAGGCGCCAACACCCAGAGCGAGGAACATGTAGCCGATCTGGCTCATGGTCGAGTAGGCGAGGATGCGCTTGATGTCGGTCTGTACCAGCGCGGCGAAACCGGCGAGCACCAGGGTTACGGCGCCGACGATGCCGACCAGCTCGAGAATTTCCGGGGTCAGCAGGAACAGGCCGTGGGTCCGGGCAATCAGGTACACACCGGCGGTCACCATGGTCGCCGCGTGGATCAGCGCGGACACCGGGGTAGGGCCGGCCATCGCATCGGCGAGCCAGGTTTGCAGCGGCAGCTGGGCCGATTTACCGACGGCGCCACCGAGCAGCATCAGGGTCGCCCACCACAGCCAGGTGTCACCGGCCACGAGTTTCTGCGGCGCCAACACCATCAGCTCCTGAATATTCAGGGTGCCCAGGTGTTGGAACAGAATGAACAAGCCGATGGCCATGAATACGTCGCCGATACGGGTGACGATAAAGGCCTTCAGTGCGGCGTTACCGTTGTTGCGGTTGCTGTAGTAGAAGCCGATCAGCAGGTAGCTGCACAGGCCCACACCTTCCCAACCGAAGTACAGGAACAGCAGGTTATCGCCGAGCACCAGGAACAGCATGCTGGTGATAAACAGGTTGGTGTAGGAGAAGAAGCGCGAGTAGCCCGCTTCACCGCGCATGTACCAAGAGGCGAACAGGTGGATCAGAAAGCCCACGCCAGTCACTACACCGAGCATGGTCAGCGACAGGCCGTCCAGGTACAGGGTGAAGCTTGGGGCGAAGCCGTCTACCGCCATCCATTGCCACAGCACCTGGGTGTACACGCCACCCTCTGGCGGGTTGACGTTGAATTGGTAGATCAGAAAGGCGGTGGTCAGGGCCGACAGGCCAACCGAGCCAACGCCGATCAGCGCCGAGAGGTTTTCCGACCATTTGCCGCGGGAAAAAGACAGCAGCAACCAGCCGATCAGGGGGAACGTAAACGTCAGAAATAGAAGGTTCATCCGCGCATCTCGCTGGCAGCGTCGATATCGAGGGTGTGGAAGCGGCGATACAGCTGCAGCAACACGGCCAGGCCGATACTGGCTTCGGCGGCAGCCAAGCTCAGCACCAGAATGAACATGACTTGCCCGTCAGGCTGGGCCCAACGACTTCCGGCGACGATGAAGGCCAAACCGGCAGCATTCATCATGATTTCCAGGCTCATCAGCACGAAGAGGATGTTGCGGCGCACCATCAGGCCGACGAGGCCGAGGCAGAACAGCACACCCGCGACGGCCAGGCCGTGCTCCAGGGGAATCGAGTTCATCATTGGATTTCCTTCGCCTCTTGACGGCCGAGGTGGAACGCAGCGACCACGGCTGCCAGCAGCAGCATGGAGGCCAGTTCAACCACCAGCAGGTAAGGGCCAAACAGGCTGATGCCGACGGCTTTCGGGCCGACAGTGGTGAGGCCTACAACGCCGGCGCTCGGGCTGCCGAACAGCACGTAAAGCAACTCGCCAAGCAGCAACAGCGCCAGCAGCGCCGGGCCGAACCAGATGCCTGGTGTCAGCCAGGCACGTTCCTGGGTTGCGGCAGCGGGCCCGAGGTTGAGCATCATCACCACGAAGACGAACAGCACCATGATGGCGCCGGCGTAAACGATGATTTCCAGGGCCCCGGCAAAAGGAGCGCCGAGGCTGAAGAAGGTCATCGACACGGCCAACAGCGAAATGATCAGGTAGAGCAGGGCGTGCACGGGGTTGGTGTTGGTGACCACTCGTAGAGTGGACACCACCGCCACGCCGGACGCGAAGTAGAAAGCGAATTCCATAGTCAGTTTCCCACGACGGATACGGGCAGCCAGAGGCCGGTCAGGTTCAATAGGTTGCGCATTACGGCAGCAGCCCCTTGACGTTGATCGGTTCGGCTTCGTTTTGCGCCGCGCCCTTTGGTTTACCAGCGATCGCCATACCGGCCACGCGATAGAAGTTGTAGTCCGGGTTTTTGCCCGGGCCGGAAATCAGCAGGTCTTCTTTCTCGTACACTAGGTCCTGACGCTTGAGCTCGGCCATTTCAAAATCCGGCGTGAGCTGGATAGCGGTAGTCGGGCAGGCTTCTTCGCACAGGCCGCAGAAGATGCAGCGCGAGAAGTTGATGCGGAAGAACTCCGGGTACCAACGACCGTCGTCGGTCTCGGCTTTCTGCAGGGCAATACAACCGACCGGGCAGGCCACGGCGCACAGGTTGCAGGCTACGCAACGCTCTTCACCATCGGGGTCGCGGGTGAGCACGATGCGGCCACGGTAGCGCGGCGGCAGGTACACCGGCTCTTCCGGGTACTGCAGGGTGTCGCGTTTGCGGAAGGCATGGGAGAACACCATCACCAGGCTGCGAAGCTGGGTGTAGGTGCCATGCACGATGTCGAACAGGTACTTGAGCATGGTCATTCTCCTTTACTGAGCCACGCCGGCCGGGGTGTTGAGCAACACCACAGCAGCAGTCACCAGCAAATTGATCAGGGTCAGCGGCAGGCAGAACTTCCAGCTGAAATCCATCACCTGGTCATAGCGTGGGCGCGGGATAGAGGCGCGCAGCAGGATGAACAACATGATGAAGAAGCCGGTCTTGAGCGCAAACCAGACGAATGACAACGACGGCAGGATATTGAACGGGCCATGCCAGCCGCCGAAGAACAAGGTGACCAGCAGCGCCGAGATCAGCACGATGCCGATGTATTCACCCACGAAGAACATGCCCCATTTCATGCCGGCATATTCGATGTGGTAACCGTCGGCCAGCTCTTGCTCGGCTTCCGGTTGGTCGAACGGGTGACGGTGGGTTACGGCTACGCCCGCGATGAAGAAGGTACAGAAGCCGAAGAACTGCGGAATGATGAACCACAGGTTTTGCGCCTGGTATTCAACGATTTCACGCATGTTGAACGAGCCAGCCTGGATCACGATGCCCATCAGCGACAGGCCCATGAACACTTCGTACGACACGGTTTGCGCCGAGGCACGCAAGCTGCCGAGCAGGGCGAACTTGTTGTTACTCGACCATCCGGCGAACAGTACCGCGTAGACCGACAAACCGGCCATGGCGAAGAAGAACAGCAAGCCGATGTTCAGGTCCGCCACGCCCCAGGTCGGGGTGATCGGGATGATCGCGAAAGCGATCAGCAGGCAGCTCATGGCAACCACCGGCGCCAGGGTGAAAATCACCTTGTCGGCGAACGGCGGCGTCCAGTCTTCCTTGAAGAACATTTTGATCATGTCGGCTGCAATCTGGAACGCACCGAACGGGCCGACTCGGTTCGGACCGTAACGGTCTTGCCAGAGGGCCAGCAGGCGACGTTCCACCCAGCTCAACAGCGCACCGCACACCACCACGGCGAGCAGAATGACGATGGCCTTGAGGACGGCGATGATCACGTCGATCACCTCAGGAGTGAACCAACTCATTGCGCGGCCTCCTGCAGCGAATCAGCGGTTTTTCCAGCAATCGCGGCCGGAATGCCGGCCAGACCAACCGGCAGTGCAACCAGACCGGCGCTCAGCTCTTCGCTGACACGAAGCGGCAGACGCAGGGTTTGCCCGGCCACATTGAGGCTGACCAGCGCGCCGTCGTTGACGCCCAGGCGGGCGGCTTCGGAAGCGGCCACCGCTACATAGGCTTCAGGAATGCGCTGTTGTACTGGAGCGGCGCGCGAGGAGTTCTCTTCGCTACCGAACAGGTGATGCACGGGTACAACCTGCCAGGTGCCTTGCGCCGGGTTGAACGCGCCCGGTGCAGTGGCGAACCAGCTCAGGCCATCGCCTTTGCTTTCGATCAGGCGAGTACCCGGGTCACCGGCACGCAGGTGGCCGCCGACTTCGTCCTGGAACTTGTTCCAGGCTTGCGGCGAGTTCCAACCCGGCGACCAGGCGAATGGCACCTGCTGACGCGGTTCGGCCGAGCCCGAGTAACCTTCCATGGAGAAGGCGAACGCGGTGTCTTGGTCTTGCGGGGTACGCGGCTCGTGCACGCTGATATTGGCGCGCATCGAGGTGCGACCGCTGTAACGCAGTGGTTCGCGGGCCATTTTCAGGCCTTTGATGCGGAACGCGGCGCTTGGGGCGGCTTCGACGATACCGGCCAGCAGCGGGTTGCTGGCGGCGGTGGCGGCGGTGACGTGGTCGAGCTGGGTCCAATCCACGTCCTGACCGAGCAGGGTGCTGCGCAGAGCGTGCAACCAGCGCCAGCCTTCGTGAACAAGAATATTGGCGTCGTAGTAGGTCGGATCGAACACCTGGAAGAAGCGCTGAGCGCGGCCTTCCTGGCTGACCAGGGTGCCGTCGCCTTCGGCGAAGCTGGCGGCCGGCAGTACCAGGTGGGCGCGGGTGGTGGTGGCGGTTTGCTGATGGTCAGCCACGATCACCACTTTGGCGGCGCTCAGGGCGGCGTCGACCAGCGCTTTGTCGGCGCGGGTGTAGAGGTCGTTTTCCAGCACCACAATGGCGTCGGCTTTGCCGTCGATTACGGCTTGCAGCGCGGCGTCAGCGGAGTTGCCGCCGAGCATGGTCAGGCCGAGGCTGTTAACTTCACCGACGACCAGGCTCAGGGAACCGTTCTTCTCGCGCAGCTTGAGGGCCTTGGCAATGTTGGCGGCGGCTTCGATCAGGGCGTTATTGCCCAGCGAGGTGCCGGCAATGATCAGCGGACGCTTGGCAGCCAGCAGGCTATTGGCGATGCGTTGAGCCAGTTCCAGGGCTTCGGCATCCAGGCCGGCAACGGCCGGGGCGCTGGCGTCGATGGCGTGGGCCACGGCAAAACCGATACGCGCCAGGTCATCAGGCGCTGCGTGTACGCATTCTTCGGCGACGTCGTCGAGCTTGGTGGCGTCGAGGCTGGCGATGTATAGCGGGTTCAACGCGTGTTGGCCGATGTTCTGCACGGCAGCGTTGAGCCATGGCTGAATCTTCATGGCTTCGGCCATGTCTTCGGCCTTGCCTTTGACCGTCTGGCGCAGGGCCAGGGCGATGCGGGCAGCGGTCTGGGTCAGGTCTTCACCGAGGACGAACACGGCGTCGTGCTCTTCGATGTCGCGCATGTTCGGAATGGGCAGCGGGCTGTTTTGCAGCACCTCCAATACCAGGCGCAGGTTGTCCAGCTCGTTCGCGGCGATGCCCGAGTAGAAGTGCTCGGCACCCACTAGCTCGCGCAGGGCGTAGTTGCTTTCCAGGCTGGCACGCGGCGAGCCGATGCCGACGATGGTGCGGCCACGCAGCAGATCGGCGGCGGTGTCCAGGGCCGAATCAACGCTGAGTTTCTGGTTGCCAGCGGTCAGCAGCGGCTGACGTGGGCGATCGGTGCGGTTGACGTAGCCATAACCAAAACGACCACGGTCGCAGAGGAAGTACTGGTTAACCGAACCGTTGTAGCGGTTCTCGATGCGGCGGATTTCGCCGTAACGCTCGCCGGGGCTGATGTTGCAGCCGCTCGAGCAGCCATGGCAGATGCTTGGCGAGAACTGCATGTCCCACTTGCGGTTGTAGCGCTCGGAGTGGGTTTTGTCGGTGAACACACCGGTCGGGCAGACCTCGGTGAGGTTGCCGGAGAACTCACTTTCCAGCACGCCGTCTTCAACGCGGCCGAAGTACACGTTGTCGTGGGCGCCGAATACGCCCAGGTCGGTGCCGCCGGCATAGTCTTTGTAGAACCGCACACAGCGGTAGCAGGCGATGCAGCGGTTCATTTCGTGGGCAACGAAAGGGCCGAGATCCTGGTTCTGGTGAGTGCGTTTGCTGAAGCGATAACGGCGCTCGTTGTGGCCGGTCATCACGGTCATGTCTTGCAGGTGGCAGTGACCGCCTTCCTCACACACCGGGCAGTCGTGCGGGTGGTTGGTCATCAGCCATTCAACGACGCTGGCGCGGAACGCCTTGGATTCGTCGTCGTCGATGGAGATCCAGGTGTTGTCGGTGGCGGGGGTCATGCAGGACATGACGATACGACCGCGGGTGTCGTTTTCGTCGGTGTACTGCTTCACCGCGCACTGGCGGCAGGCGCCAACGCTACCAAGCGCCGGGTGCCAGCAGAAGTACGGAATGTCGAGACCGAGGGACAGACAGGCCTGTAACAGGTTGTCCGCTCCATCGACTTCGAGGGCTTTGCCGTCTACGTGGATAGTGGCCATTTTCAAGTTTCTTCGTTGGCCCGATGTTGATCTGGAAAAACCGCCGGTGGTGCGGTTTTTGCCACCCTCAACTTACGGGCGTGGCTAATAGAATCACGGTTCGATGGGGCCAGAGCTCATAGGTACGAGTTAACTGGCCGCCGTCGCTAAAACGTTAGGCGCTAACGAACTGAGTCGGCGCCACCGGTGCGCTCGTTCGGGAAATCCCCGCTTCGAACTCCGCTCGGAAATATTTGATCGCGCTGCCCAGTGGCTCCACGGCACCCGGTGCATGCGCACAGAAGGTTTTGCCAGGGCCGAGGAAGTTGACCAGGCCCTCGAGGGTTTCGATATCGCCCGGTTGGCCATGACCTTTCTCGATGGCGCGCAGTACTTTCACGCTCCACGGCAGGCCATCGCGGCACGGCGTACAGAAACCGCAAGACTCGCGGGCGAAGAACTCTTCCATGTTGCGCAGCAGGCCGACCATGTTGACGGTGTTGTCCACCGCCATTGCCAGGCCGGTACCCATACGGGTGCCGACTTTGGCGATGCCGCCGGCGTACATCTGCGCATCCAGGTGTTCGGGCAACAAGAAGCCCGTACCGGCACCGCCGGGCTGCCAGGCTTTCAGGGTGTAACCGTCGCGCATGCCGCCGGCGTAGTCTTCGAACAGCTCGCGACCGGTGACGCCGAAGGGCAGTTCCCACAGACCAGGGTTTTTCACCTTGCCGGAGAAGCCCATGAGCTTGGTGCCCATGTCTTCGCTGCCCGGCCGGGCCAGGCCCTTGTACCACTCGATGCCGTTACCAACGATGGCCGGCACGTTGCACAGGGTTTCCACGTTGTTCACGCAGGTCGGCTTGCCCCACACGCCGACAGCGGCCGGGAAGGGCGGCTTCGAGCGTGGGTTGGCGCGGCGGCCTTCGAGGGAGTTGATCAGTGCGGTTTCTTCACCGCAGATATACCGCCCGGCGCCGGTGTGCACGAACAGCTCGAAGTCAAAACCGCTGCCGAGAATGTTCTTGCCCAGCAGGCCGGCGGCCTTGGCTTCCTCAACGGCACGGTTGAGGTTGGCGGCGGCGTCGACGTATTCGCCGCGCAGGAAGATGTAGCCGCGGTAAGCCTTGAGCGCCCGCGCACTGATCAGCATGCCTTCGATCAGCAGGTGCGGGAGCTGCTCCATGAGCATGCGGTCTTTCCAGGTGTTGGGTTCCATTTCATCCGCGTTGCACAGCAGGTAGCGGATGTTCATGGATTCGTCTTTGGGCATCAGCCCCCACTTCACGCCAGTGGGGAAGCCGGCACCACCACGGCCCTTGAGGCCGGAGTCTTTGACAGTTTGCACGATCTCGTCTTGCGACAGCTCGGCGAAGGCTTTGCGCGCAGCGGCATAGCCGTCTTTGGCCTGGTACTCGTCCAACCAAACAGGTTGCGCGTCATCACGCAGGCGCCAGGTCAGCGGGTGGGTTTCAGGCGTACGGGCAATGCTGTTGGCCGGACCGAACGAGGTCAGGCGATTGGTCGAAGCGGACGTCATACGTAAGCCTCCAGCAGTTGCGCCACGCCATCGGCTTGTACGTCACCGAAGGTGTGGTCGTCGATCATCAGCGCTGGGGCCTTGTCGCAGTTACCCAGGCAGCACACGGGCAGCAGGGTGAAACGGCCATCGCTAGTGGTTTCGCCCAGGCCGATGCCCAGTTGATCCTGAATGCTGCTAACCACGGACTCATGGCCGCCGATGTAGCAGACCATGCTGTCGCACACGCGAATGATGTGGCGGCCGACTGGCTGACGGAAAATCTGGCTATAGAACGTAGCCACACCTTCGACGTCGCTGGCGGGGATGCCGATGATTTCGCCGATGGCTGCGATGGCGCCATCCGGCACCCAGCCACGGGCTTTCTGGACGATCTTCAGCGCTTCGATGGAGGCCGCGCGCGAGTCCTCGTAGTGGTGCAACTCATGCTCGATGGCCGAACGCTCGGCATCGGTGAGGGTGAAGCGGTCGGTTTGAATCAGCGTGGTGGTAGTCATGATTAGCGGTCCACGTCGGCCATAACGAAGTCGATACTGCCCAGGTACGCAATCAAGTCGGCAACCATGCTGCCGCGGATCACCGAAGGGATCTGCTGCAGGTGCGGGAAGCTTGGCGTACGAATACGGGTGCGGTAGCTCATGGTGCCGCCATCGCTCGTCAGGTAATAACTGTTGATGCCCTTGGTCGCTTCGATCATCTGGAAGCTTTCGTTGGCCGGCATCACCGGGCCCCAGGAAACTTGCAGGAAGTGGGTGATCAAGGTCTCGATGTGCTGCAGGGTGCGTTCTTTCGGCGGCGGCGTGGTCAGCGGGTGATCCGCCTTGTACGGGCCTTCCGGCATATTGCGCATGCACTGGTCGATGATTTTGATGCTCTGGCGCATCTCTTCCACACGCACGATGCAGCGGTCGTAGGCGTCGCCGTTTACGGCCAGCGGCACTTCGAATTCGAAGTTCTCGTAGCCCGAATAAGGGCGCGCTTTACGCAGGTCGAAGTCCAGACCGGTGGAACGCAGGCCTGCACCGGTGATACCCCATTCCAAGGCTTCCTTGGTGTTGTACTGAGCGACGCCAATGGTACGGCCACGCAGGATGCTGTTTTTCAGCGCTGCTTTTTCGTATTCGTCGAGGCGTTTTGGCAGCCATTCAACGAAGTCCTTCACCAGTTTTTCCCAGCCGCGCGGCAGGTCGTGCGCGACGCCACCGATGCGGTACCAGGCCGGGTGCAGACGGAAACCAGTGATGGCCTCGATCACGGTGTAGGCGCGCTGGCGGTCGGTAAAGGTGAAGAACACCGGCGTCATGGCGCCGACGTCTTGAATGTAAGTACCGAGGAACAGCAGGTGGCTGGTGATACGGAAGAACTCGGCCATCATGATGCGGATGACGTCGACCTTCTCTGGCACCTTGATGCCGGCCAGCTTCTCGACCGAGAGCACGTACGGCAGGTTGTTCATTACGCCGCCGAGGTAGTCGATACGGTCGGTGTACGGAATGAAGCTGTGCCAGGACTGACGCTCGGCCATCTTCTCGGCGCCACGGTGGTGGTAACCGACTTCCGGCACGCAGTCGACGATCTCTTCACCGTCCAGCTGCAGCACGATTCGGAACGCACCGTGGGCCGAAGGGTGGTTGGGACCGAGGTTGAGGAACATGTAGTCCTCGTTCTGGTTGCCGCGTTTCATGCCCCAGTCTTCCGGGTTGAAGCGTGCGGCTTCTTCTTCCAGATTCTGTTTGGCCACCGACAGGCTGAACGGATCGAACTCGGTGGCGCGCGCCGGGTAGTCCTTGCGCAGCGGGTGACCCTGCCAGGTCGGCGGCATCATGATGCGGGTCAGGTGCGGGTGTCCGGCAAAGGTGATGCCGTACATGTCCCAGACTTCGCGCTCGTACCAGTTGGCGTTGGGCCAGATATTGGTGACGGTAGGCAGGTTGAGGTCGCGCTCGGACAGGGCGACTTTGATCATCACGTCACTATTTCGCTCGATCGACATCAGGTGGTAGAACACCGTGAAGTCGGCGCCCGGCAGCCCGCGGCGCTGGGTGCGCAGGCGCTCGTCGACGCCGTGCAGGTCGTAGAGCATGACGTAGGGTTTGGGCAGCTGACGCAGGAAGGTCAGCACCTCGATCAAGCGTTCACGGGCCACCCACAGCACCGGCATGCCGGTACGGGTTTGCTGCGCGGTAAACGCTTCTGCGCCAAAGCGCGTGTTCAGTTCATTGACGACGTCTTGGTCGTCTGCCTTGTAGGGCGGGATGTACAGAGCGGTGTCTGCAGTCATGGTCTCGGTCGCTATCAGTCAACGTAAAGGGTGAATCCGGCGGGCTTTCTGGGTAAGAAAAAGCTAGATCACACTTCGTCGGGGCTGCGCAGGTTGGTTACCTGAATACGCTGTTCACGGCGCTGTTCCTTTTGCGACGGCATATCGGCGCGGTATACGCCTTGATCACCGACGACCCAGGAAAGGGGGCGACGCTCCTGGCCAATCGATTCTTGCAACAGCATCAATGCCTGCAGGAATGCTTCTGGGCGCGGAGGGCAGCCGGGCACGTAAACGTCCACGGGCAGGAACTTGTCCACCCCCTGAACGACAGAGTAAATATCGTACATGCCACCGGAATTCGCGCAGGCGCCCATGGAGATAACCCACTTAGGCTCGAGCATTTGCTCGTACAAGCGCTGAATGACCGGAGCCATTTTTACGAAACAGGTACCTGCGACCACCATGAAGTCGGCCTGACGGGGTGACGCACGAATTACTTCGGCACCAAACCGGGCGATGTCATGGGGAGCGGTAAAGGCAGTAGTCATCTCCACGTAGCAGCAGGACAAACCGAAGTTGTACGGCCACAAGGAGTTCTTACGCCCCCAGTTGACTGCACCGGTCAGTACGTCCTGCAATTTGCCCATGTAGATGTTTTTGTGGACTTGATCCTCTAGAGGATCTGAAACGGTCTCCCGTTCGCCGATCGGATACTGCTCATTAGGCGCATCCGGGTCGATCCTGGTGAGTTTGTATTGCATCGCCAAAGCCTCATTGTTTTAGCTTCGCCTGCCGCTTGCGACGACCTTCGGGAGCCCAATCAAGAGCACCGATGCGCCATAGGTAGACAAGACCTGCCAACAGAATTGCTATAAAAACTGTAGCTTCAATAAAGCCGGCCCAGCCGCTTTCGCGAACCGACACCGACCAGGCGAAGAGAAAGAGGGCTTCAACGTCGAAGATCACGAAGAGCATCGCGACCAGATAGAATTTTGCGGAGAGGCGCAGGCGCGCGTTGCCAGTCGGCAGCATGCCGGATTCGAAGGGTTCGTTTTTGCTGCGACCCCAGGCCTTGCTACCGAGCAGGCTGGAGACACCGAGCATGAAGGCGCAAAGGCCAACAACGCCCAACAGGAAAATGGCAAAGCCCCAGTTGTGGGACATGGTCGCTACGGCTTCAACAGGCATGCCGGTACTCCTTAGACAAGCATCGGCGAAATCATGGAAAGTGGAAGTTGCTGGTTCTCAATGCTTAGCCAGCAATCTAATTTTCGTAATTTTATGCGTGTCTGGCTTGGTAAGTAAATTTTTCCTTATAAAAAATTAACTTACGGGCCAACATGTTAGCGCTGCAAATCGCGCAAAGCCCCGTGCGACGGGGTTATGGCGGTTTCTAAGTCCTTAGTCGAATATCCCAGTTTTTGTTGTTAATGACTGCAAACTGTGCTCTAGATGATATTCATTGTTATTTAGGCGGCAAACTCTCCTCGTCAGCCGCTCCAACAGGATAGTTGCTGTTTGTATAGATGCGAGCGTAGCGCGCCGGGGAAGTAAGTGCGGCTCTTGGCGTCGCATTTTCAGGTGCTCTAATTAGCGCTTTTTACTGACCCAGGCCCAGAGCATCTCGCAGCGAATCGGCTCGATCCCGGCTTCATCGGTGATGCTGACGGCCACCAGAACTTCACCTTTTTCCTGCGTGCGAATGGCCTCGATCTGCTCGGGCGTCAGAATTGCCGCCGCGTGCAATGCGCCAGTGGCGCGCTTCAGGTAATCGACTTTCAGGCTTTTGATCAGTGGCAATTTGTCGTCCGGCACGTTCATGCCGACCAGAAAGCCGGTGGCGGACTCGGCCAGCAGCGCCATGGCGGCAGCGTGCACGCCGTTGATGTGGTTCTGCACGCTGCGTCGGTTGGCAAGGCTAAGGTCGGCGCGGTTGGGCGTGAGTTGGTGGACGCGAACCTTGGCGGTGCCAGCGAATTTCACTTGGGAGCCGAACAGCAGGGAGAGGGCGGGCGTGTGCAGGGCGTGAGGCAGTTTGTTGATAAGGGTGACGGCGCGGCTGAGGCGGTTGCTGGGCATGGTGGGGCTCCTAGTGATGGCGGAGCCTATGTTGGGTTTTGCCTGGGGCCAACCCAACCTACGGTGTGATATTCAAAGCATCGCGGCTGAAGCCGCTCCTACGCACCGCACAATTTGTAGGAGCGGCTTCAGCCGCGATGCTTTCAAGCGGGCAATAAAAAAGGCGAACCGAAGTTCGCCTTTTTCTCACACCCTAAGCCGAGGCTTAGTGAGCAATTCCGTGAATCAATGGAATTGGTTCATGGTGTTGTCTTTACCGCTTGCCTTCAGAGCTGCTTCGCCAGCGAAGTACTCTTTATGGTTGTCGCCCAGGTCCGAACCGGCCATGTTCTGGTGCTTAACGCAAGCGATGCCTTGACGCAGCTCTTCGCGTTGAACGCCTTTCACGTAAGCCAGCATGCCTTGGTCGGCGAAGTAGCCTTTTGCCAGGTTGTCGGTGGACAGCGCAGCAGTGTGGTAGGTCGGCAGGGTGATCAGGTGGTGGAAGATACCAGCCTGTTGCGAACCATCACGTTGGAAGGTGCGGATCTTCTCGTCTGCAACCTGAGCCAGTTCGGTGGCGTCGTAATCAACGCTCATCAGCTTGGCGCGGTCGTAAGCGGAAACGTCTTTGCCTTCGGCGACGAATGCATCGAACACTTGCTGACGGAAGTTCAGGGTCCAGTTGAAGGACGGGCTGTTGTTGTAAACCAGCTTGGCGTTCGGGATTACCTTGCGGATCTCGTTAACCATGGCAGCGATCTGGCCAACGTGTGGCTTCTCGGTTTCGATCCACAGCAGGTCAGCGCCGTTCTGCAGCGAGGTGATGCAGTCCAGGATGCAGCGAGCTTCGCCGGTGCCAGCGCGGAACTGGAACAGGTTGGAAGGCAGGCGCTTAGGACGCAGCAGTTTGCCGCCGCGGTTCAGAACTACGTCACCGTTGTTCAGCTCGCTTGGGGAAACTTCTTCGCAGTCCAGGAAGGAGTTGTACTGGTCGCCCAGGTCGCCCGCAGCCTTGGTAACAGCGATTTGTTTGGTCAGGCCGGCACCCAGGGAGTCGGTACGGGCAACGATCACGCCGTCGTCCACGCCCAGTTCCAGGAATGCGTAGCGAACTGCGTTGATCTTGGCCAGGAAGTCTTCGTGCGGAACGGTCACTTTACCGTCTTGGTGGCCGCACTGCTTCTCGTCAGAAACCTGGTTTTCGATCTGGATGCAGCAAGCACCCGCTTCGATCATTTTCTTGGCCAGCAGGTAGGTGGCTTCCGGGTTACCGAAACCAGCGTCGATGTCGGCAATGATCGGTACTACGTGAGTTTCGTAGTTGTCGACCTGGGCTTGGATCTCGGCAGCCTTGGCGGTGTCGCCAGCGGCGCGGGCAGCGTCCAGAGCGGTGAACAGCAGGTCCAGCTCACGGGCGTCAGCCTGGCGCAGGAAGGTGTACAGCTCTTCGATCAGACCGGAAACGGCGGTCTTCTCGTGCATCGATTGGTCTGGCAGCGGGCCGAAGTCCGAACGCAGAGCAGCAACCATCCAGCCGGACAGGTAGAGGTAGCGCTTGTCGGTAGTCTTCAGGTGCTTCTTGATCGAGATCAGCTTCTGCTGACCGATGAAGCCGTGCCAGCAGCCCAGGGACTGGGTGTAGACGGACGAGTTAGCGTCGTAGTCAGCCATGTCTTTGCGCATGATAGCGGCGGTGTACTTGGCGATATCCAGACCGGTTTTGAAGCGGTTCTGAGCGCGCATACGAGCGACGGACTCAGGGTTGATCGCACTCCAGCTGTTGCCGGCGGTTTCTTTCAAAGCGGCTACGGCTTTGATGTCATTTTGATAAGCAGACATGGTCAATCCTTCAAAGTTGATGATTGGTTGAGCACGACACTTCCCTTTTCAAAACCGGACAAGCAAAGCGGTCTTGCAGCGGAGGTGTACTGCAGAGCAACGAGATATCGACTGAGACGGGATTGAAGCTGAGGAGGGGGCAGAGGGGGCGTACAGGTTGATGGCGTCAGCTGCTTTGGCACTTGCTGGTTCGTGGAAACCGATGGGTGTCGCGGTGGGCTGTGGCTGCCAATCGTGCTGTTACGTTAAACGCTTCCCCGTCCCTCAGGACAACTTCGTTCCAGTCGCAATCTCGTCGAACTGCCTTTTGAGCGGTAAAACACGAATCGAATCTACGGTAAGCAGGTTGCGATCCGGAGACCTCTGTTCGGGGCCTCTGATTAGCGGGAGCGGGGCCATCATGCCTCTGAGAAGGAACTTCGTCAAACGTTTTGTAGTGCTTTTTTCTTACTACTACATATTGTTCGACGAGCGACCGGATAGTCACGATTTTGCCGTCTGGTCAGTCCAGGGCATCGACCTTGAGGCGCAGGGTCATGTCGTCGCGACCCGAGGTGGAGCGGCGCTGAACAAAGCCGCTCTGGTCAGATTGGGAGTTCTCATTGACGCCGCCAATGGTGATCCATTCACCGAGGCGGCCGGTGACTTTGGTGTCGGTGCTCTGGATGTCAATGGCGCCTTGTTGGGTCTGACTGAGGCGGTCGTTGTGGTTGCTGATGCTGACGTGCACCAGGTCGCCGGTGAGGCTGGCAGTGACGTAAAAGCCGCGGGTGACGTTGCGGTATTCGGTGTTGTTGTAGGGGCGGCCGTAACTGTCGACGCTGGTGTTGGTCAGCGGCACGCTCTGGCCGACCTGGATCAGCGCCGGGTAGCCCTCGGTGGTCTGCACCTGTTGGGTGCCGCCGCCACGGCTTTGGGTGCTGCGGTGGATGATGCGCACCTGGTCGCGGCCATTCACTTCGCCGCGCCCGGATTGAATCTCGACATTGCCGGCCGAGGCTGTGCCGTTCACCGAATAACCCTGGTCGTTCATGTTGTTGCTGTTGCTGGTGTCGACGCTGATCAGCAGACGCTTGGGTTGTTTGTCGATCTGCTTGAGCAGGTCGCGCACTTCCTGCAGCTTGGCGGGCGGCGCATTGACCACCAACTGATTGCCGTAGTTGCTGGCCCGGCCTTCGTTGCCAAGCACCGACTGCACCACCGGCAACACGTCATCGGCGGTGCGATAGTTCAGTGGCATCACTTCGGTAGCCGCCAGCACCGGTAGGCTCACACTCAGGCAAACAGCAACAAGCAGGGCGCGGATGGTCATACCAGTAGGCTCCGTAAGTCCAGGTCGCTGACGCTGACGTCCCACGCCTGATCGAATTTGTTTTGCAGTACCCGCACCTGGCCTGGGTCGTTGTACAGCGCGTAACCGGCAATCTGTTCCAGCTTGGGCCGCATCAGCAGGCCGCCGGTGTCGGCGAGCAGGTAAGCGACTTCGTCATTGCTGTAACTGGGGTTGAGCTTGCGAATCTGCAGGTTGCTCGGCAGGCGCCGGGACAGTTGCAGCAGGCGATGGCCTTCCTTGACGGCGCTGCTGGGGTCATTGAGCAGAATGCGCAGGCGATTTTTCGGGTTGGCCAACAGGAATTGGGTACAGGCTTCTTGCACGCTGCTGTGGTGGTACAGCCAGCGTTCGAGGTCGGGGGTGTAGATGCACAGGCTGCGTTGCGCCTGTTGCAGCAGCGCCAGGGCGTGGGCCTGGGCGTGCTCCGGGGTGGTGAAGTGTTGCAGTTCGCGTTGCCCGCCAAGTTTGAATGGGGCGGGTTCGCGGCGCTCGGGCTGAGCCTGCACCGGCGGTGGGTTGTGCACCGTAAAGCTGCCCGGCGAGACGAACTCGATGGCGGGCAGCTCTTCTGGCAGAGCGTCCGCAACACCGTCCGTGGCGTCTGTTGGCGGAGCGTCTTTGTCGATCATCCTGACCTCACTTACGGGTGCGTTTCATCTCTACGTGTGGGATGCCGGCGTCGAGAAACTCGCCGCTGACTACGCTAAAGCCTAGACGCTCGTAGAACGCCGTGGCGTGAACCTGGGCGCTGAGCATCTGTTCTTTCAAGCCACGGCGTTCGGCTTCGTTGATCACGGCGGTCATCAGCGCTTCGCCGACTTTCAGACCGCGCCAGTCCTTGAGAACTGACACCCGACCAATATGGCCGTCGGGCAGCAGGCGAGCGGTACCGATCGCGTAATCGCCATCGACGGCGAGAAAGTGCACGGCCTCGACATCTTCGGCATCCCATTCCAGCTCGGCCGGCACCGCCTGTTCGGCGATAAACACGGTTTCGCGGATACGGCGCAGGTCAGCATTGTCTTTCTGCCAGCTGGCGACCCGTACTTGCACGTTGCTACTCATCTGCAAACTCCAGACTTCCTTGTTTTACCAGCTCGAGAACGAGGTTACGCCCTTCGTCATCGGCCAGCCATTGGCCGAGGTTTTCCATATGCAGCACGTCGGCCGAGCAGATCAGCTTCAGCAATTCGCGCAGGCTGGCCGAGAGCAGGCGGCTCTGGCCGCTGGCAAACAGCACCAGGTCTTCGCCGACTTCGGACCAGGCCAGGCGGGCGCTGAGGTTGCGCACCAGCATGGCGCCGTTTTCGATCTGCTCGAGCAGTTCTTCTTCGCTGAGCTCGGTGCCAGCCACCAGTTCCGGGTATTTCGGTTCGGTCATGAACTGGCCGAACCAGGTCATCAGCAGGCGCTCGTCACCCATGTGCTCGTTGAGCAGGGCTTTGAGGCGGTCCAGCGAGTCGCGCTGGATCTGGTGGGGGTCGCTGGCAGGCGCAGTGCCGGCGTCGCTGTAACGTTCTTCGTCCGGCAGGAACTGGCTGAGGAAGTCGGTGAAATGGGTCAGAACTTCTGCGGCGCTAGGGGCGCGGAAACCCACGGAATAAGTCATGCAATCATCCTCGGCGGTGCCATAGTGAGCCAAACGTGGCGGCAGATACAGCATGTCGCCGGGCTCCAACACCCATTCGTCGGTCTGTTCAAAGTTGGCCAGAATGCGCAGGTCCGCATGCTCGAGCATGGGGCTGTCTGCATCGCACATCTGGCCGATTTTCCAGCGCCGGTGTCCCTGGCCCTGGAGAAGGAAAACGTCGTAATTGTCGAAATGCGGGCCCACGCCACCACCTGGGGTGGCGAAGCTGATCATCACATCGTCGATGCGCCAGCTCGGCAAAAAGCGGAAGTTCTGCAGCAGCTCGGCCACTTCCGGCACGAACTGGTCGACGGCTTGCACCAACAGGGTCCAATCGCGCTCAGGCAGGTCGGCGAAGGCGTCCTCTTCGAAAGGACCGCGGCGCAATTCCCATGGGCGCTCACCGTGTTCCAGCACCAGGCGCGATTCAACTTCTTCTTCCAGTGCCAGGCCGGCCAGCTCGTCAGCGGAGATCGGGCTTTCGAAGTCGCTGATGGCTTGACGCACCAGCAGGGGTTTCTTCTGCCAGTAGTCGCGCAGGAATTCGCGAGCGGTAATGCCACCAAGCATCTGAAGCGGAATATCAGGATTCATAGCTAAGCCCTTGAAAGTGTTCTAAGCCCATAAATAAAAACGCCCGGCACTGCCGGGCGTGCACGGGGCGGTGACGGTCAGATGCGTTTGGCCTGGGCGGCGGCGTTGCCCGCGTAGCCAGCAGGGGTTAGTGCGCGCAGTTGGACTTTGGCCTCGGCTGGAATATCCAGGCCGTCGATGAAAGTCTGCAGGGCTTCGCCGCTGATGCCTTTGCCGCGGGTCAGCTCCTTGAGCTTCTCGTAGGCATTCTCTACGCCGTAGCGGCGCATGACGGTCTGTACCGGCTCGGCCAGCACTTCCCAGCACGCGTCGAGATCAGCAGCAATGCGTTGCTCGTTGAGCTCCAGCTTGCTGATGCCTTTCAGGCTGGCTTCGTAGGCGATCACGCTGTGGGCGAAGCCGACACCGAGGTTGCGCAGCACGGTGGAGTCGGTCAGGTCACGCTGCCAGCGCGAGATTGGCAGCTTGCTGGCCAGGTGTTGCAGCAGAGCGTTGGCGATACCCAGGTTGCCTTCGGAGTTTTCGAAGTCGATCGGGTTGACCTTGTGCGGCATGGTCGAAGAACCGATTTCGCCGGCAATGGTGCGCTGCTTGAAATAGCCCAGGGAGATGTAGCCCCAGATATCGCGATCGAAGTCGATCAGGATGGTGTTGAAGCGCGCCACGGCGTCGAACAGCTCGGCGATGTAGTCGTGCGGTTCGATCTGGGTGGTATAGGGGTTGAAGCCCAGGCCCAGTTCTTTCTCGATGAACTCGCGGGCGTTGGCTTCCCAGTCGATAGCCGGGTAGGCCGACAGGTGGGCGTTGTAGTTGCCCACGGCGCCGTTGATTTTGCCCAGCAGTGGCACGGCGGCGACTTGAGCGATCTGGCGCTCCAGGCGGTAGACGACGTTGGCCAGTTCTTTGCCCAAGGTGGTCGGCGACGCCGGCTG
This sequence comes from Pseudomonas sp. GV071, assembly GCF_003050835.1. Lineage (GTDB taxonomy): Bacteria > Pseudomonadota > Gammaproteobacteria > Pseudomonadales > Pseudomonadaceae > Aquipseudomonas. Next base: position 496,434 of record NZ_QAOJ01000001.1, read on the forward strand.
ACCGTGGGTGCGCGACAGCATCGGCACGTCGGCGAAGCGGTGAGCCAGCTCACGGATGGCGTCTGCCAGTTGCTGCATCAGCGGCAGCAGTACGGTGTCGCGGCCTTCGCGCAGCATCAGGGCGTGGGACAGATTGTTGATGTCCTCACTGGTGCAGGCGAAGTGGATGAACTCGCTGACCGCGGCCAGTTCCGGCAGCTTGGTGACTTGTTCTTTGAGCAGGTATTCCACGGCCTTGACGTCGTGGTTGGTGGTGCGCTCGATTTCTTTGACGCGCTCGGCGTGCTCTACCTGGAAGTTGTCGACCAGGGCGTTGAGCAGGGCGTTGGCCTCGGCCGAGAAGGGTGCCACTTCCGGAACGCCGGTGTGGGCGGCCAGGCGCTGCAGCCAGCGAACCTCGACCATGACGCGGAAACGGACCAGGCCGTATTCGCTGAAGATTGGGCGCAGAGCGCTGGTTTTGCTGGCGTAACGGCCATCAACGGGGGATACCGCGGTGAGCGAGGAGAGCTGCATGGGGCGTTCTCGGACAGTCGGGCGACGAAAAGGGGCGCGAATTATACATAGAAAAGACTCGCCTGGCCCGCGCTGAGCGAACTGCTCTGTCGGGTTTTTCCCTGCGGTAGTGCGCGATGGTTTATTCACGCATTCCCTTGTAGGAGCGGCTTCAGCCGCGATGTCCTTGAAGATCAAGAGCATCGCGGCTGAAGCCGCTCCTACGGGGAAGTGGGTGTTGCGGTCAGTTGCGTACCAGCGGGTACAGGTCTTTTAGCAACTTGCGACGGTTCAGCACCAGTTGCCAGCGGTGGCCACCGAGCTGCCGCCACAGGCGTGCCGAGCGAATGCCAGCGAGCAGCAGGGCGCGAATTTTCGCCGCGTTGCTTGGTTGCTGCAGGTTGCGCATATCGCCATGCACCTGGATGCGCTGGCGGAAGGTGCTCAGGGTGTCCTGGTACAGGCCACCGCTGGCGGCGATCACGTTCTCGTGCACCAGGCCGAAGTGCTGCACCTGCTGCTGGATCTGGTCGAGGCGTTTGCCGATGGTCTGCAGCATGTCGTCGCGCTTGGCCAGCTTGCGCTCCAGACCCAGCAGGGCGAGGGCATAACGCAGCGGCTCGCGTTGAAGGGTGGTGGGGTCGCGTTCCAGGGCGCTGAGCAGGGCGCGGTAGCCGTTGTGCAGGTTGATGTCGTCGCCGCCGTAGACGTCCAGGGTGCTTTTCGGGTCGCGCACCATCAGGCTGCCGAGCATGCAGCTCAAGGCGCTTTCGCTGATCTGTCCGGTGCGCGCGACCTGATCGACCAGAAAGGCGGCTTCAAACACCCCGCCCAGGGCGATCAGTTGTTCCTGAGTCGGCGTCATGCGCGCTTTTCCTTACTGCTCCAAGGTTCCGCTACTTCTATTACGCCGCCGCCGAGGCAGATTTCGCCGTCGTAGAACACCACTGATTGGCCGGGAGTCACGGCGCGCTGCGGCATGGCGAAAATGGCGCGGTAGCCGCTGGCGGTTTTTTCCAGAGTGCAGGCCTGGTCGCCCTGGCGGTAACGCACCTTGGCGGTGAGTTGGCGCGGGCTGCTCAGGTCGATCGGGTTGACCCAGTAAATTTCCGAGCAGAGCAGGGCGCTGGAGAACAGCCATGGGTGTTCGTTGCCCTGGCCGACGACCAATACGTTGCGCTCGAGGTCTTTGATCAGTACGTACCACGGCTCTTCACCGGCATCTTTCAAACCGCCGATGCCCAGGCCCTGGCGCTGGCCGATGGTGTGGTACATCAGGCCGTGGTGGCGGCCGATCACTTCACCTTCGGTGGTTTCGATGTTGCCCGGCTGGGCCGGCAGGTACTGCTTGAGGAAGTCGCTGAAACGGCGCTCACCAATAAAGCAGATGCCGGTGGAATCCTTTTTCTTTGCCGTGGCCAGCTCGTGTTTCTCGGCAATGGCGCGTACTTCCGGTTTCTCCAGCTCGCCGACCGGGAACAGGGTTTTCGCCAGCTGTTCGCCGCCAACGGCATGCAGGAAATAGCTCTGGTCCTTGTTCGGGTCCAGGCCCTTGAGCAGCTCGGTGCGGCCATCGATATCGCGGCGGCGCACATAGTGGCCCGTGGCGATCAGGTCGGCGCCAAGCATCAAGGCGTAATCCAGGAAGGCTTTGAACTTGATTTCGCGGTTGCAGAGGATGTCCGGGTTGGGCGTGCGCCCGGCCTTGTATTCGGCCAGGAAGTGTTCGAACACGTTGTCCCAGTATTCGGCTGCGAAGTTGGCGGTGTGCAGCTTGATACCAATCTTGTCGCAGACCGCCTGCGCGTCAGCCATGTCATCCATGGCGGTGCAGTATTCGGTACCGTCGTCTTCCTCCCAGTTCTTCATGAACAAGCCTTCCACCTGGTAACCCTGCTCGAGGAGCAGAACGGCAGAAACGGAGGAGTCGACACCGCCGGACATGCCGACGATCACGCGGGTAGAGGAGTTGTCACGCATAGGAATTTGGATGCAGGGCTTTTCGGGAAAACGCGATTCTATCAGGCGAACTGGTTAAACGGTGATCGGTGCTGGTCACGCGGTTAGTTTCGCAGCAGGGCCAGGGGGAAACGTTCGCCGCCCAGGTAGTCGTCAATGCAGCGCAACACCAGCTCACTGCGCCAGCGCTCAGGCTGCGCGGCCAGCTCTTCGCGGGTCAGCCATTGCGGGCCGATGATGCCGTCGTCCAATTGATAGTTGTCGCGTTGCTGCAGCGGTTTGGCGGCAAAGCATACGCGCTGGTAAGTGATACCGTTGCTGGGGGCGGTATAAAGGTAGATGCCGGTGACGGCGGTCAGCTCCACATCCCAGCCGGTTTCTTCCAGCGTTTCACGAATAGCCGCCTGCATGAGACTTTCGTCGGCTTCCAAGTGGCCGGCAGGCTGATTAAATACAGCGCGCCCGCCGGCAGTTTCCTCGACCAGAAGAAGGCGCCCCTGATCTTCAACGATGGTGGCGACGGTGACGTGTGGGGTAAAGCGCATGGGTAACTCCTGTGCGATCAGCGCGCGGTGAGGTATTCAGGCCGGCGCCAAAAAGGCAAGATCGGGTCAAGCTGCTAGGCTGAAAAGCGCCACAGCCGACGGCTAAATGTAGTGCGGATGTAGTTTGACTACAGAGATAGGTAAGGTGCCGTAATAATGCGGCCTGTAGCGGGTGTTTAGTCCTACAAAATCGAGAAAAGTGCGTGACTTTCTGTAGAAATACTACAAGAATGGCCCGCCTTTCCGAGACCAATTCAAGTTCCATATCGCCGCGCCATCCGCGCGGCGGGATGTCAGACCACGAAAGCAACGGAGTCCAGCATGGGATACCAAAAGATCCAGGTGCCAGCAACCGGTGACAAAATCACCGTCAATGCCGATATGTCCCTGAATGTACCGAACAACCCAATCATCCCTTACATCGAAGGTGATGGTATTGGCGTTGATATCAGCCCAGTGATGATCAAAGTCGTTGATGCTGCCGTAAACAAAGCCTACGGCGGCGAGCGCAAAATCTCCTGGATGGAAGTTTACGCTGGCGAGAAAGCCACTCAGGTTTACGATCAAGACACCTGGCTGCCGAAAGAAACTCTCGAAGCCGTACGTGATTACGTTGTATCGATCAAAGGTCCTTTGACCACTCCAGTTGGCGGCGGCATTCGTTCCCTGAACGTGGCCCTGCGTCAGGAGCTCGATCTGTACGTTTGCCTGCGCCCAGTGCGTTGGTTCACCGGCGTGCCTAGCCCGGTGAAAAAGCCGCAAGACGTCGACATGACCATCTTCCGTGAAAACTCGGAAGACATTTATGCCGGTATCGAGTGGAAAGCCGGTTCGCCGGAAGCTGAAAAAGTCATCAAGTTCCTGAAAGAAGAAATGGGTGTTACCAAAATCCGTTTCGACCAGGACTGCGGTATCGGCGTCAAGCCGGTGTCCAAGCAAGGCACTCAGCGTTTGGTGCGTAAAGCACTGCAGTACGTGGTCGACAACAACCGCGACTCGCTGACCATCGTGCACAAAGGCAACATCATGAAGTTCACCGAAGGTGCCTTCAAAGATTGGGGCTACGAAATCGCCAAAAACGAATTCGGTGCCGAGCTGCTGGATGGCGGTCCTTGGATGCAATTCACCAACCCGAACACCGGTAAGAAGGTCGTGGTTAAAGACGCCATCGCCGACGCCATGCTCCAGCAGATCCTGCTGCGCCCGGCTGAGTACGATGTCATCGCTACCCTGAACCTCAACGGTGACTACCTCTCCGACGCCCTGGCGGCTGAAGTAGGCGGTATCGGTATTGCTCCGGGCGCTAACCTGTCCGACAACATCGCTATGTTCGAAGCCACCCACGGCACCGCGCCTAAGTACGCTGGTAAAGATCAGGTGAACCCAGGTTCGCTGATCCTCTCCGCCGAAATGATGCTGCGTCACATGGGCTGGACCGAAGCGGCCGATCTGATCATCGACGGCGTTAACGGTGCTATCTCGGCTAAAACCGTTACCTACGACTTCGAACGTCTGATGGAAGGTGCAACCCTCCTGTCGTCGTCCGCGTTCGGCGACGCCATGATCAAGCACATGTGATCATCGCGCAGCGATAAAAAAAGGCCGGTCTAATGACCGGCCTTTTTTATGCGTATTCAATCTAGCTTTGCGGGCTAAATCTCACGCATCAGAGGTGACTGCCTGCGGTTGCGAAACCGCCACGGCTGGGGCATCAGTTGTCTGTGTGATCGAACTGATATTGACCGCGTGCAGCCCCTTGGGGCCCTGAATAATATCGAAGCTGACCGGCTGGCCTGCTTTGAGGGTTTTGTAACCGTCCATCTGGATAGCCGAGTAGTGGGCGAACAGGTCCTCATCTCGGCCGTCGGCCAGGATAAATCCGTAGCCCTTGGCGTTGTTGAACCACTTGACCTTACCGCTAAGCATGCTGATATCCCTCTGCAAATACACCCACCACTGGGGTATTATCCGTTACGACTCCGCGCTGGAAGCATCCGCTTTGGTAAGCGCGCGGACCCTGATACCCTCGATTGGGTATTCTCTGTTTGTAACACTGATTTACTGATAGTCAAGGCGACGGCACGACCGTCTGCGAAGTCGGTCAAAAACTGTCAGTCGTCCCACTCCTACAATGACGAACCTTTCATCCCACATGCGTGTAAGTAGCCAGATTCGACTAACATTCAATCAGGACCATCCCGAGCCGCATGAGGATGACGCCTCTGGCTTGGCCGTGCAGGAAGCCAAGCCCGCATTACAGGCGCCGCCGATGTACAAGGTGGTTTTGTTCAACGATGACTACACCCCAATGGATTTCGTTGTCGAAATTCTTGAAGTGTTCTTCAGTTTGAATAGAGAAGTGGCAACCAAAATCATGCTGACCGTTCATACAGAGGGACGGGCAGTGTGCGGCGTGTTCACCCGCGATGTTGCGGAGACCAAGGCAATGCAGGTCAACCAATACGCGAGAGAAAGCCAACACCCGCTACTCTGTGAGATAGAGAAAGACGGTTAATTGCGACTGCTTGGTTATGAGGTGAAGCTATGTTGAATCGAGAGCTCGAAGTCACCCTCAATCTGGCCTTCAAGGAGGCCCGCACCAAGCGTCATGAGTTCATGACGGTTGAGCACCTCTTGCTGGCCTTGCTGGACAACGAGGCTGCCGCCTCGGTCCTGCGTGCCTGCGGAGCGAATCTGGACAAGCTGCGCAGCGATCTGCAGGAGTTCATCGACTCCACCACACCCCTGATCCCGCAACACGACGAAGAGCGCGAAACCCAGCCAACCCTGGGCTTCCAGCGGGTTCTGCAGCGCGCGGTATTCCACGTGCAGAGTTCGGGCAAGCGCGAAGTGACCGGTGCCAACGTGCTGGTGGCGATTTTCAGTGAGCAGGAAAGCCAGGCTGTATTTCTGCTCAAGCAACAAAGTGTCGCGCGTATCGATGTGGTCAACTTCATCGCCCACGGCATTTCCAAAGTTCCCGGCCACGCCGACCACACAGACAGCGATCAGGAAATGCAGGACGAAGAGGGCGGTGAAGCCTCCTCGTCGAGCAATCCGCTAGACGCCTACGCCAGCAACCTCAACGAGGCTGCGCGCCTGGGTCGGATCGATCCGTTGGTGGGTCGCGAAAGCGAAGTCGAGCGCGTGGCGCAGATTCTCGCCCGCCGGCGCAAAAATAACCCGTTGCTGGTGGGTGAGGCTGGTGTCGGTAAAACCGCGATCGCCGAAGGCCTGGCCAAGCGCATTGTCGATGGCCAGGTGCCGGATCTGCTGGCTGACAGCGTGGTCTACTCCCTTGACCTCGGCGCCTTGTTGGCGGGTACCAAATACCGAGGCGACTTCGAGAAGCGCCTGAAAGCGTTGCTCAACGAACTGCGCAAACGCCCGCACGCCATTCTGTTTATCGATGAGATCCACACCATCATCGGAGCGGGTGCGGCCTCTGGTGGCGTGATGGATGCCTCTAATCTGCTCAAGCCAATGCTGTCGTCGGGCGAGATCCGTTGCATTGGTTCGACCACCTTCCAGGAATTCCGCGGCATCTTCGAAAAAGACCGTGCGCTGGCCCGTCGCTTCCAGAAAGTCGACGTCACCGAGCCGTCGGTGGAAGACACCATCGGCATTCTGCGTGGCCTCAAAGGGCGTTTCGAGCAGCATCACGGTCTGGAGTACAGCGATGAGTCGCTGCGCGCCGCCGCTGAGCTCGCCTCGCGCTATATCAACGATCGGCACATGCCCGACAAGGCCATCGACGTTATCGACGAGGCAGGGGCCTACCAGCGCTTGCAACCGGTCGAGAAGCGCGTGGCTCGAATCGAAGTGGAGCACGTCGAGGATATCGTCGCGAAAATTGCGCGGATTCCGCCGAAACATGTCTCCAGTTCCGACAAGGAACTGCTGCGTAACCTTGAGCGTGACCTGAAGCTGACTGTGTTTGGTCAGGATGCAGCCATCGACTCGCTGGCTACTGCCATCAAGCTCTCGCGTGCAGGGCTCAAATCGCCGGATAAACCTGTTGGTTCGTTCCTGTTCGCCGGGCCTACCGGTGTGGGTAAAACCGAGGCAGCGCGGCAACTGGCCAAGGCCATGGGTATCGAGCTGGTGCGTTTCGACATGTCCGAGTACATGGAGCGCCACACCGTTTCCCGCTTGATTGGTGCGCCTCCAGGCTACGTCGGCTTCGACCAGGGCGGTCTGCTCACCGAAGCGATCACCAAGATGCCGCATTGCGTCTTGCTGCTTGATGAAATCGAGAAGGCACACCCGGAAGTCTTCAACCTGCTGCTGCAGGTGATGGACCACGGCACCCTGACCGACAACAACGGCCGTAAGGCGGACTTCCGCAACGTGATTTTGATCATGACCACTAACGCCGGTGCCGAAACGGCAGCGCGGGCCTCGATCGGGTTTACCCATCAGGACCACTCCACCGACGCCATGGAAGTGATCAAAAAGAGCTTCACGCCGGAGTTCAGAAACCGCCTGGATACCATTATCCAGTTCGGTCGCCTGAGCCACGAAGTGATCAAAAGCGTGGTCGACAAGTTCCTCACCGAGCTACAAGCGCAACTCGAGGACAAACACGTCACGCTGGAAGTCAGCGACGCCGCGCGCAACTGGCTGGCCACTGGCGGTTACGACACGCAAATGGGTGCTCGCCCGATGGCGCGCCTGATCCAGGACAAGATCAAGCGTCCGCTGGCCGAAGAGATTCTGTTTGGCGAACTGGCCGAGCACGGCGGTGTGGTACACATCGACGTGCAGGATGGCGAGATGACCTTCGACTTCGAAACCACGGCGGAAATGGCGTAGCCGTTTCCACCGCCGGTTTCGGCGTTTAAACCCGCACCAACAAAAATGCCCAGCAATTGCTGGGCATTTTTATTCGGACTGGCTTAGCGCGCGCGGTAGGTAATGCGGCCTTTGCTCAGATCGTACGGCGTCAACTCAACACGTACTTTGTCACCAGTAAGAATGCGGATGTAGTTCTTGCGCATCTTTCCGGAGATGTGCGCGGTTACGACGTGCCCATTTTCCAACTCCACGCGAAACATGGTGTTAGGCAGGGTGTCGACGACAGTGCCTTCCATTTCGAAGCTGTCTTCTTTCGACATGCAGTAAAGCCCTCGGTGTCCAATGAATGGCCCGGTGCAACTGGCGCCAGGCAAAAGCGGGCTGCATTGTGCCCGAAAACAGGCCGCGCCGCCAAGGGATTCAGGTGAGGGTGATCCAGCGTTGATTGACGAACAGCTCAATGGGGCGGTATTGGGTCTTGTAATTCATCTTCCGGCAGCTCTTGATCCAATACCCCAGATACACGGCATGCAGCCCTATCCGGCGGGTTTCGGCGATTTGCCAGAGAATTGCGAAGCGCCCCAGGCTGCGGCGTTCTTCGTCCGGATCGTAGAAGGTGTAAACCGCCGAAAGGCCGTTGGGCAGTACGTCGGTCACCGCAATGGCGACCAGGCGGCCGTCGAGGCGGAACTCATAGAAGCGCGAGAAGGGCAGATCACGCACCAGGAAGGTGGTGAACTGATCGCGGTTGGGCGGGTACATATCGCCATCGGCATGGCGTTGTTCGATATAGCGGGCGTAGAGGGCGTAATACTCTTCGTTGAAGTTCGGCCGAACGGCGCGCACTTGCAGGCTTTCATTGCGTTTCAGAATCCGCCGTTGCTGGCGGTTGGGCTGGAACAGGGCTGCGGGAATACGCGCCGGCACGCAGGCGGTGCAGCCCTGGCAATGGGGGCGGTACAGGTGGTCGCCGCTGCGGCGAAAGCCCATTTCCGAAAGTTCGGCATACACCTCCACATCCATCGGCTGGCTGGGATCGAGGAACAGCGTGGTGGCCTGTTCATCGGGCAGGTAGCTGCAAGGATGGGGTTGAGTGGCATAGAACTTAAGGCGCGCCAGCTCGGTCATGGTCAACACTCTTGAGAGCCTGGGCTTAAGTGTATGCCAGGGTTCCGCACTCGACTAGGCGACCCAGTCGGCTGTGCTCGGTTGATCCAGGTGGCGGGCAAGAAAGCCGGCGAATTCAGCCCGGGCAATCGGCCGCGCGCCGAAGCTGTGCAGGTGCTGGGTGGGCATCTGGCAATCGATCAATACAAAGCCCCAGGCCTTGAGGTGCGCGACCAGGGTGGCGAAGCCGACTTTGGAGGCGTTGTCCGCATGGCTGAACATCGACTCGCCGAAAAACAGCTGCCCCATCGCCAGGCCGTACAGCCCGCCGACCAGCTTGCCGTTCTCGCGTACTTCCACTGAGTGGGCAAAGCCCTGCTGATGCAGCTTCAGATAAGCGGCCTGCATGGCGTCGGTGATCCAGGTGCCATCGGCGTAACTGCGCGGGCCGGCGCAGGCGGCGATCACGGCGGCGAAGTCCTGGTCGAAGGTAACTTGATAGCGGCCCTGGCGAATCACCTTGGCCAGGCTGCGGGAGACATGGATTTCGTCCGGGAATAGCACCGTGCGCGGGTCTGGCGACCACCAGAGAATCGGCTGGCCCTCGGCAAACCACGGAAAGCAGCCATGCCGGTAAGCCGCCACCAAGCGCTCGGCACTAAGATCGCCGCCGGCCGCCAGCAGGCCATCGGGATCGCGCAGGGCTTTCTCTAGCGGGGGGAAGTCGAGGTTGGTGCGTTGCAGCCAAGTGAGCATGGTCAGGCCCGGCCGAAGAGAGGAGGGCGGGCCGCCAGGGCCCGCCTAACGAAGCGATGCTTACAGATCCAGGTACTTCTCAGCATCCAGCGCAGCCATGCAGCCGGCACCGGCCGAGGTAATGGCCTGGCGGTAGACGTGGTCAGCCACGTCGCCGGCAGCAAACACGCCTTCGATGTTGGTGGCGGTGACATTGCCTTCACTGCCGCCTTTGATCAGCAGGTAGCCGTCACGCATTTCCAACTGGCCGGTAAACAGATCGGTGTTTGGCTTGTGGCCGATGGCGATGAATACGCCAGCCAGTTCCAGTTCCGAGGTCTCGCCAGTGTGGCTGTCGCGCAGGCGCACGCCGGTCACGCCTTTGTTGTCGCCCAGTACTTCGTCGAGGTTCTGGTTCCAGTGCAGGCGCATGTTGCCGTTGGCGGCTTTGTCGAACAGCTTGTCCTGAAGGATTTTTTCAGCGCGCAGCTTGTCGCGACGGTGCACCAGGTGCACTTCCTTGGCGATGTTGGACAGGTACAGCGCTTCTTCCACGGCGGTGTTGCCGCCGCCAATCACTGCCACAACCTGGTTGCGGTAGAAGAAGCCGTCGCAGGTGGCGCAGGCGGAAACGCCCTGGCCAGCGAAGGCTTCTTCGGAGGGCAGGCCGAGGTATTGCGCGGAGGCGCCGGTGGCGATGATCAACGCGTCGCAGGTGTAGGTGCCGCTGTCGCCTTTTAGGGTGAACGGCTTGCTCTGCAACTCGGCGGTGTGGATGTGGTCGTAGACAATCTCGGTGTCGAAGCGCTCGGCGTGTTTCTGCATGCGCTCCATCAACGCCGGGCCGGTCAGGCCTTCGACGTCACCGGGCCAGTTGTCGACTTCAACGGTGGTGGTCAGTTGGCCGCCCGGTTGAATGCCGGTAATGACCAAAGGTTTGAGGTTGGCCCGTGCGGCGTACACAGCAGCGCTGTAGCCGGCAGGGCCGGAGCCCAGGATGATCAGGCGTGAATGCTTGACTTCGCTCATAAAAAGACCCCATAAGCCTTTGTCACAAAAGAGAATGCGTGCTCCAATTGGGCCGCACGAAAGATGCTGGCGGCTATGCTACACCGAAGCAGCAGAGCCCGGCAAAACGCACCACAGGCAAGCCTGGGCGCGTGGCAACAAGCGGGTAAATCCGTACAATGGCCGAGTTTTCGCCGCCAATCGTTTAGTTGGACGCGCCACAAGCGCAGGAAAAGACGCGTTTTGAAGAATTCCACCACCACCGCTCAAGCACCAGTCTGGCGTCAGCAATTGCACTACCGGCTCAAGGAAGGTGCACTGATCGCCCTCGGTGCGCTGTGCCTCTATCTGTGGATGGCATTGCTGACCTACGACCAGAATGATCCGGGCTGGACCCACACCAGCAACGTGGTGCAAGTGCAGAACGCCGCAGGCCGCGCCGGCGCCTGGTTTGCCGACATCCTGTTTATGGCCCTCGGCTATTTCGCTTACCTTTTTCCTGGCCTGCTGGTCATCAAGACTGTGCAGGTGTTTCGCAATCGCCATGAGCCGTGGCAGTGGAATGGCTGGCTGTTTTCCTGGCGGCTGATCGGCCTGGTGTTCCTCGTGCTGTCCGGCGCCTCGCTGGCGTATATCCATTTTCACTCCGGCGGCACCATGCCTGCATCTGCGGGCGGCGCGCTGGGCGAAAGCCTCGGTCAGTTGGCCGTAGCTGCGTTGAACGTGCAGGGCAGCACGCTGCTGTTTATCGCTTTGTTCCTGTTTGGCCTGACCGTGTTCAGCGACCTGTCGTGGTTCAAGGTGATGGACATCACCGGCAAGATCACCCTCGACCTGTTCGAGCTGATCAACAGCTTGATCAATAACTGGTGGAGCTCGCGGGTCGAGCGCAAACAGCTGGTCGCGCAACTGCGTGAAGTCGACGACCGCGTCAGCGAAGTTGCCGCCCCGGTAGTGCATGACCGCCGCGAACAGGCCAAGGTCAAAGAACGGATCATCGAGCGCGATGACGCCCTGAGCAAACACATGACCGAGCGTGAAAGCCGCCCGGCACCAATCATTACCCCGCCAGCACCGCCTAAGGCCGCCGAGCCGAGCAAGCGCGTGCAGAAAGAGAAGCAGGTCTCCCTGTTTGTCGACAGCGCGGTAGAAGGCACGCTGCCACCGATTTCCATCCTCGACCCGGCCGAGAAAAAGCAGAAAAAGTTCTCCCCGGAATCCCTGGAGGCCATGTCGCGGCTGCTGGAGATCAAACTCAAGGAGTTTGGCGTCGAAGTCATCGTCGAGTCAGTGCACCCGGGCCCGGTGATCACCCGTTTCGAAATCCAGCCGGCCGCCGGAATCAAGGTCAGCCGTATTTCCGGCCTGGCTCGCGACCTGGCGCGTTCGCTGGCGGTAATGAGCGTGCGGGTGGTGGAAGTGATTCCCGGCAAGACCACCGTCGGCATCGAGATTCCCAACGAAGACCGCCAGATCGTGCGCTTTTCCGAGGTGTTGTCGTCGCCTGAGTACGACGACGCCAAGTCGCCAGTCACCCTGGCCCTGGGTCACGACATCGGCGGCCGTCCGGTGATTACCGACCTGGCGCGCATGCCGCACCTGCTGGTGGCCGGTACCACCGGTTCCGGTAAGTCGGTGGGCGTGAACGCGATGATTCTGTCGATTCTGTTCAAGTCTGGCCCGGAAGACGCCCGACTGATCATGATCGACCCGAAAATGCTCGAGCTGTCGATCTACGAAGGTATTCCGCACCTGTTGTGCCCGGTGGTCACCGACATGAAGGAAGCGGCCAACGCCCTGCGGTGGAGCGTTGCCGAGATGGAGCGCCGCTACAAGCTGATGTCCAAGCTCGGCGTGCGTAACCTGGCCGGCTTCAACCGCAAGGTCAAAGACGCTGAAGAAGCGGGCGAGCCGATTGCCGATCCGCTGTACAAGCGCGAAAACATTCACGACGAAGCGCCGCTGCTGCACACCCTGCCAACCATCGTGGTAGTCGTCGACGAGTTCGCCGACATGATGATGATCGTCGGCAAGAAGGTTGAAGAGCTGATTGCCCGTATCGCGCAAAAAGCCCGTGCTGCCGGTATCCACCTGATTCTCGCCACCCAGCGCCCATCGGTGGATGTGATCACCGGCCTGATCAAGGCCAACATCCCGACCCGTATGGCGTTCCAGGTATCGAGCAAGATCGATTCGCGGACCATCCTCGACCAAGGCGGCGCCGAACAGTTGCTCGGCCACGGTGACATGCTTTACCTGCCGCCCGGCACCGGTTTGCCGATTCGCGTGCATGGCGCCTTCGTTTCCGACGAAGAAGTTCACCGCGTGGTGGAAGCTTGGAAATTGCGTGGCGCGCCGGATTACATCGACGACATTCTCAATGGCGTGGAAGAGGCCGGCAGCGGCTTTGAAGGCGGTGGCGGTGGTGGTGAAGGCAGCGAGGGCAGTGAAGACGACCCGCTGTACGACGAAGCCGTACGCTTTGTCACCGAAAGCCGTCGCGCCTCGATTTCTGCGGTGCAGCGCAAGCTGAAGATCGGCTACAACCGCGCCGCGCGCATGGTCGAAGCGATGGAAATGGCCGGTGTGGTCACCGCCATGAACACCAACGGCTCACGTGATGTGATTGCCCCGGCGCCGATTCGCGACTGACGACGCCTGTTACCCCTTTTATGTGTGACCCAATGACGAGGATTTACATGCGCCTGATCCGCTTGCTGTTGCTGGCTGCCCTGGCTGTTGCCGCGATCCCGGCACAAGCCGATGACGAAGCTGCGGTGCAAAAACTCACCCAGTTGCTCAGCCAGGCCCAGACCATCACTGCGCGCTTTTCCCAGCTGACCCTCGACGGCGGCGGTACCCAGCTGCAGGAAACGGCCGGTGAGCTGGCGTTGAAACGTCCGGGCCTGTTCCGCTGGCACACCGACGAGCCGCAGGAGCAACTGCTGGTGTCCAACGGCCAACAAGTGTGGCTGTACGACCCTGACCTGCAGCAGGTGACCATCCAGAAGCTCGACCAGCGCCTGACCCACACCCCGGCGCTGCTGCTGTCCGGTGATGTGTCGGAAATCCGCCAGAACTTCGATATCAGCTTCAAGGAAGCCGGCGACGTGGTGGACTTCACCCTCAAGCCGAAAGCCAAAGACACCCTGTTCGATAACCTGCGTCTGTCGTTCCGCAAAGGCGTGATCAACGACATGCAGCTGATCGACAGTGTCGGCCAGCGCACCAATATCCTGTTCCTGGCAGTGAAGATGAACCCGGCGGTCGACGCCAAGCAGTTCACCTTCGAGGTGCCGGCCGGCGCCGACGTCATCCAGGAATAACCGTCGGTTCATAAAGAGTTGCTTTAACCACGAGACGCTGCTGCAGCCCATGGATCTGTTCCGCAACACCCCCGTCGCTCAACCCCTGGCTGCCCGCTTGCGTGCGGCCAGCCTGGACGAGTACGTCGGTCAGGAACACCTGTTGGCCCGCGGCAAGCCACTGCGTGAGGCGCTGGAGCAGGGCGCGCTGCATTCGATGATTTTCTGGGGCCCGCCGGGGGTGGGTAAAACCACCCTGGCGCGCCTGTTGGCGCAGGTCTCCGATGCGCATTTCGAGACCATTTCCGCCGTGCTGTCCGGGGTCAAAGAAATTCGCCAGGCGGTGGAAGTTGCCCAGCAGCACGCCGCGCAGTACGGCCGTCGTACCATCCTGTTCGTCGACGAAGTGCATCGCTTCAACAAGTCGCAGCAGGACGCCTTTCTGCCTTACGTGGAAGACGGCACGCTGGTCTTCATCGGCGCCACCACGGAAAACCCCTCGTTCGAACTGAACAACGCCTTGCTCTCGCGGGCGCGAGTTTACGTGCTGAAAAGCCTCGACGAGGAAGCGCTACGCAAGTTGGTGCACCGCGCACTGACCGACCCCAAAGGCCTGGGTGATCGTCACCTGACCCTGCCGGAGGAGAGCTTCAAAATCCTCATGGCGGCCGCTGATGGCGATGGCCGCCGCCTGCTGAATTTCCTCGAGAACGCGGCTGACCTCGCTGAAGATGATGGCGAGCTGAGCGTCGACCTGTTGCAGAACCTGCTTGGCGACAGTCGTCGGCGTTTCGACAAAGGCGGCGAGGCGTTTTACGACCAGATTTCTGCGCTGCACAAGTCAGTCCGCGGCTCCAGCCCTGACGGTGCGCTGTACTGGTTCGCGCGCATGCTCGACGGTGGCTGCGACCCGCTGTATATCGCTCGCCGCGTGGTGCGCATGGCCAGCGAAGACATCGGCAATGCCGACCCGCGTGCACTGACCCTGTGCCTGAACGCCTGGGATGTGCAGGAGCGCCTGGGCAGCCCAGAGGGTGAATTGGCGGTGGCCCAGGCCATCGTCTACCTGGCCTGCGCGCCGAAGAGCAACGCGGTTTACAACGCCTTCAAGATGGCCATGCGCGATGCCGCCGAACAGGGCTCGCAAGAGGTGCCGCTGCACCTGCGCAATGCGCCGACCAAGTTGATGAAAGAGTTGGGCTATGGCGATGAATACCGCTACGCCCATGACGAGCCCGATGCCTATGCCGCTGGTGAAGACTACTTCCCGGATGCACTTGAGCCCCGGCAGTATTACCAGCCGGTGCCGCGAGGCCTGGAACTGAAGATTCGCGACAAGCTCAACCACCTGGCGGCGCAAGACCAGGCCAGCCCCCGGCAGCGGAGAAAACCATGATTCGCCTGATTCTCGCGGTAGCCATTGGCGGCGCCGTTGGCACCCTGGTGCGCTTCGCTACGGGTAACTGGATCGCGGCCAATTGGCCGCAGCATTTCAGCCTCGGCACCTTTCTGGTGAACATCGTTGGCTGCCTGCTGATTGGGTTGTTGTACGGTTTCTTTTTGATGCGCCCGGAACTGCCGATAGAATTGCGCGCAGGTCTGATCGTGGGCTTCCTTGGCGGCCTGACGACGTTTTCTTCCTTTTCCCTCGACACACTGCGCTTGCTGGAAAGCGGGCAGTTGCCACTGGCCCTTGGCTACGCGGCGCTCAGTGTGTTCGGCGGCCTGCTCGCCACCTGGGCGGGCTTGCTCCTGACCAAACTCTGATGATGAGAGACGAACATGCTTGATCCGAAACTGATCCGTAGCGAACTGCACGCCATTGCCACACGCCTGGCCACCCGTGGCTACCAGCTGGATGTCGCGCGCATCGAGTCGCTCGAAGCGCAGCGCAAGACCGTGCAGAGCAGCACCGAGCAGTTGCAGGCCGAGCGTAACGCCCGTTCGAAATCCATCGGCCAGGCCAAGGCCCGTGGCGAAGACATCGGCCCGCTGATGGCTGACGTCGACCGTATGGCCACTGAACTGGCCGACGGCAAAGTACAACTGGAGGCCATTCAGGCCGAACTGGACAGCATTCTGCTGGGCATTCCCAACCTTCCGCACGAATCCGTGCCGGTTGGCAAAGACGAAGACGACAACGTCGAAGTGCGCCGCTGGGGCACGCCGACCAGTTTCGACTTCCCGATTCAGGACCACGTCGCCCTCGGCGAGCTGCACGGCTGGCTCGACTTCGAGCGCGCCGCCAAGCTGTCCGGCGCCCGTTTTGCCATCCTGCGCGGCCCAATTGCTCGTCTGCACCGAGCCCTGGCGCAGTTCATGATCAACCTGCACACCGGCGAGCACGGCTACGAAGAGGCTTACACCCCGTACCTGGTGCAGGCGCCGGCGCTGCAAGGCACTGGCCAGCTGCCGAAGTTCGAGGAAGACCTGTTCAAGATCAGCCGCGAAGGCGAAGCCGATCTGTACCTGATTCCGACCGCCGAAGTGTCGCTGACCAACATCGTCAGTGGCGACATTCTCGACGCCAAGCAGCTGCCGCTGAAATTCGTTGCCCACACGCCGTGCTTTCGCAGCGAAGCCGGTGCGTCCGGTCGCGACACCCGCGGCATGATCCGTCAGCACCAGTTCGACAAGGTCGAGATGGTCCAGATTGTCGAGCCGAGCACCTCCAACGAAGCGCTGGAAGGCCTGACCGCCAACGCCGAGAAAGTCCTGCAACTGCTCGGCCTGCCATACCGTGTTCTGGCGCTGTGCACCGGCGACATGGGCTTTGGCGCGGTGAAAACCTACGACCTCGAAGTGTGGGTGCCGAGCCAGGACAAATTCCGCGAAATCTCCTCCTGCTCCAACTGCGGTGACTTCCAGGCCCGTCGTATGCAAGCACGCTGGCGCAACCCGGAAACCGGCAAGCCTGAGCTGGTGCACACCCTTAACGGTTCCGGTCTGGCCGTAGGCCGCACCCTGGTGGCTGTGCTGGAAAACTACCAGCAGGCCGACGGTTCGATCCGCGTGCCAGAGGTGCTCAAGCCGTATATGGGTGGCATCGAGGTCATCGGTTAAATGGACTTTCTGCCGCTGTTTCATAACCTGCGCGGGCAACGCGTGTTGGTGGTTGGCGGCGGCGAGATTGCCTTGCGCAAATCGCGGCTGGTCGCCGACACCGGCGCCGTGCTGCGAGTGGTTGCGCCGCAGATCGACAGCCAACTGGCGGCCCTGGTGGCATCGACCGGGGGGGAGCAGTTGCTGCGTGGCTACGGCGAGGCGGATCTGAACGGCTGCGTGCTGGCCATCGCCGCCACGGATGACGAACCGCTGAATGCCCAGGTGTCGCAAGACGCCCGGGCTCGCGGCGTGCCGGTCAATGTGGTCGATTCGCCAGCGCTGTGCAGTGTGATTTTTCCCGCCATTGTCGATCGTTCACCGCTGCTGGTGGCGGTCTCCAGTGGCGGCGATGCGCCGGTTCTGGCGCGGCTGATTCGCGCCAAGCTGGAAACCTGGATTCCCGCCGCCTACGGAAGTTTGGCTGGCCTGGCCAAGCGTTTCCGCGCGCCAGTCAAAGAGCGCTTCCCCGACCTGCAACAACGCCGCGTGTTCTGGGAGGACGTGTTCCAGGGGCCGGTGGCCGAACGCATGTTGGCCGGGCAGGGCAGTGAGGCCGAGCGCCTGCTACAAGCGCGGCTGGACGGCGAAAGTGGCGAGGTAAAAGGCGAGGTGTATCTGGTCGGTGCCGGCCCTGGCGATCCCGACCTGCTGACCTTCCGCGCCCTGCGCCTGATGCAGCAAGCCGATGTGGTGCTGTACGACCGTTTGGTGGCGCCGGCCATCGTCGAACTGTGCCGCCGCGATGCCGAACGCATCTACGTGGGCAAGCAGCGCGCCGATCATGCGGTGCCGCAAGAGCAGCTCAATCAGCAGTTGGTCACGCTAGCCAAGCAAGGCAAGCGCGTACTGCGCCTGAAGGGCGGTGACCCGTTTATCTTTGGTCGTGGTGGCGAAGAGATCGAAGAGCTCGCTGCCCATGGCATCCCTTTCCAAGTTGTGCCGGGCATCACCGCCGCCAGCGGATGCGCGGCTTACGCCGGTATTCCGCTGACCCATCGCGACTATGCGCAGTCGGTGCGCTTCGTCACCGGGCACCTGAAGGATGGCAGTACCGATCTGCCCTGGCCGGACCTGGTCGCGCCGGGTCAGACCCTGGTGTTCTACATGGGCCTGGTGGGCTTGCCGTCAATCTGTGAGCAGTTGGTTTTACACGGCCGTAGCAGCGATACGCCGGCTGCATTGATCCAACAAGGCACAACCCACAACCAGCGTGTGTTCACCGGCACACTCGGCAATCTGCCGAAATTGGTGGCGGAGCATGAAGTGCATGCGCCGACGCTGGTGATTGTTGGTGAGGTCGTGACCTTGCGCGACAAACTGGCTTGGTTCGAAGGCGCTCAGTCTCAGGTTTAACGCATTCCCGTAGGAGCGGCTTCAGCCGCGATGCTTTTGGGTTTAGAAAGGCATCGCGGCTGATCGGAATGCCGCCCAGCCGCTCCTACGAATTTCCATCCATTCAAATTCAGGCGCTTTGCCCCGGCAACCGATCGCGATCGTGCGGGCGAGCAAAATCCTGCAACGGCCCCTTCGGCACCACCCCGGTCGGGTTGATGGTCAGGTGGCTGGCGTAGTAGTGGTGCTTGATGTGTTCGAAGTCCACGGTCTGCGCCACGCCCGGCCACTGGTACAACTCACGCAGCCAGTTGGACAGGTTCGGGTAATCCTCGATGCGCTTGAGGTTGCACTTGAAGTGGCCGTGGTACACCGCATCGAAGCGAATCAGGGTGGTGAACAGACGCCAGTCGGCTTCGCTGATCTGTTCGCCGGCCAGGTAGCGCTTCTGCCCCAGCAAGGTTTCCAGTGATTCGAGGGTGTTGAACAGACCGTCGAAGGCTTCTTCGTAGGCTTCCTGAGTGGTGGCAAAGCCAGCGCGGTAAACGCCGTTATTGACGTTCGGGTAGATGCGCTCGTTGAGGGCGTCGATCTCGCCACGCAGGGCTTCGGGGTAGAAGTCCAGGTGGTTGCCGGTCAGCTCGTTGAAGGCCGAGTTGAACATGCGGATGATCTCGGACGACTCGTTGCTGACGATGCGCTTGAGCTTTTTGTCCCACAGCACTGGCACGGTAACGCGGCCGGTGTAGTGGGCATCGTCGGCGGTGTAGCGCTGGTACATCAGGTTGAGGTTGTCCAGCGCGTCGCCGGTGGAGCCATGGGCGGTGTCGAAGGTCCAGCCGTTTTCGCGCATCAGCCAACTGACTACCGACACGTCGATCAGGCTTTCCAGGCCCTTGAGCTTACGGAAAATCAGGGTGCGGTGGGCCCATGGGCACGCCAGGGAAATGTACAGGTGATAGCGGCCAGCCTCGGCTTTGAAGCCGCCTTCGCCGCTCGGGCCGGGCTCGCCGGTGGCCGTTACCCAGTTACGCCGCTGGGCGTTTTCGCGTTTGAAGCGGCCGCCATCAGCGGTGTTGTACCACTGGTCCTGCCACTGGCCATCGACTAATAAACCCATGACTCAAATCCTCTGCTGTTTAGCGTTGGAGAGAAGTCTATGCCGATCAGTTCGAACGAATGGCGCAAAATCCGCCTCGGAATGATCGGTTAAATCGATTTGTTGCGGTTTTCCCAGTAACTTTCCGCTTGGGTGAAGGCTGCATCACGGGGCACGTCCATGCCGCGCAGGGCCAGAGCGACGGTGGCCAGAACGGCCAGGCGGCCATAGCTGTCTTCTACCTCGCCGCGCCAGAACGCAGCCAAGTGCTCAGGCTGCAGGCGCTCAGGTTTTACGTGGCGTTGCGGCGACAGGGCCGGCCATTCCTCGTCCCAGCTGGCGCCGCCTTCGGTGCCGTACAGGTGGGAGGTAGCGTCCGGGTTCATCTCGATTTCGCCGCCATCACCCTTGATCACAATGGCTTTGTCGCCGAGCAGTTGGCTGGCTTCGCGGTGCGCTGCCTGGTAGCCAGGATGGAAGATACTTTGCAGGCCGCAACGGGCGTTGAGCGGGTTGAGTACGCGGGCCAACGAGTGGATCGGCGAGCGCAGGCCGAGGGTGTTGCGCAGGTCGATCATCCGCTGCAGTTGCGGCATCCAGTCCTGTAGCGGAAAAAACGCCAGGTTGTGCGTGGCGAGCGCTTGCTCGGTGGCTGCCCAGTCGCGGCACAGCGAAATGCCCAGCAGCTCAAGCAGCTGTTCGCTGTACAGGCGCCCGGCGGTATGCGCGCCGCCACCGTGCATAAGGATGCGCACGCCATTGTTGGCCAGGCATTTGGCCGCCAGTAGGTACCAGGGCAGGTGGCGTTTCTTGCCGGCGTAGGATGGCCAGTCGAGGTCAATCTGCACGCTCGGCGCGTTCAGGCGGGCACGCACTGCCTGCGTGAAGCCGGCGAGCTCTTCCGGGCTTTCTTCCTTATGGCGCATCAGCATCAGAAAGGCGCCGAGCTGGGTGTCTTCGACCTGCCCATCGAGCAGCAGGCCCATGGCCTCGCGGGCTTCGTCCTGGGTCATATTGCGCGCGCCACGTTTGCCCTTGCCGAGAATGCGCACGTACTGAGCGAAAGGGTGTTCGGCGGGGGTGATCAGGGTTAGCGGCTGAGCGGTCATAGGCAGTTGGTCGGCTTCGGCAGGCCCGCCAGTTTGGCGGCCAATTTGGCTGGGGTGCCTTTGAACAGGCGATTGAGGTGCAGGCTGTTGCCCTTGTCGGTGCCGAGTTTCAGCGCCACGTACTTGATCAGCGGGCGGGTGGCCGGCGACAGCTGGAATTCGGCATAAAAATCGCGCAGCAGGTTGAGCACCTCCCAGTGCTCGGGGCTCAGGGCTAGCTCTTCCTCGGCAGCGAGGGCCTCGGCGGCGGCGGGCGACCAGTCATTCAGGTCAGCCAGGTAACCGTCTTTATCCAAGGCGATGGCGCGGTCGGCGACGATCAGGTGAGTCATAGCCAGCTGTTGACCTTGGCAAAGGCGCCGCACAGTTCGACGAAGGCCGGGTAGTCCACCACCTGCACCCGCGACGGCGGGGTGATGGCGCGCGCCTGCAGGTCTTCGTCGAGCGCATACAGCGCGATGGTGTCGGGCATCAGCCCTAGGGCTTGTAACTGGGCGGTGCGGGGCTGCAGGGCGTAGGTGGCATCGCCGGTCAGTAGCAGACCGTCGCCAGGGCCGAGCAAGCGCAGGCAGCTAACCAGGCGGGAGTCGCTGAAGGGCGAGTGGGACAGCATGTGCAGGGTGGCCATTAGAGCGTGATCACCTGGTCGTATTGGGCTATCAGGACGGTGAGGGCGGCGTCATCCAGGGCTTCGGTCGTCGGACTTAATACCTGAGTGGTCAGGCCGCGTTCCTCAAGGCTGCGGGCGGAGCTGTACAGCGTCTCGACACCGAACAGTGGCAGGGCTTGCAGGTTGGCGGTGAGGTCTTTCTGTTGCAGCACCGTTGCCTGTTGCGCGGGTTGCAGTTGGAACACGCCATCGTCGAGAAACAACATGGCAATCGGCAAATCGAAGGCGCCGCCGGCCAGGGCAATGTCCAGTGCTTCGCGGGCGCCGGGGCCAGACCAGGGCGCCTGGCGGCAGATGATCAGGAGCGACTTGGCCATCTCACGGCCCTCCAAAGCAGACGAGGCGGTCGGCCAATTGTGTGGCTTCGTGCAACTGCCCCAGGCCGGAAAGCTCCCACGGCTTGGCCAGGCTAGCCGCTTGGCGCTCATAACGTTGCGCCTCTTGCTCATTCAGCACGCCACGGCGCAAGGCGGCGGCAATGCACACCACGCCGTCGAGCTGCTGGGCGTGGACAAAGGCGCTCCAGGCAGCAGCGGTATCCAGTTCGTCCTGTGGCGTCACCGGCGTGCCGGCGGCGCTGTAAACGCCATCCTGATAAAAGAACACCCGCACAATCTCATGACCACCGGCCAACACCGCCTCGGCAAAACGCAAGGCGCGGCGCGAGGAGGGCGCATGGGGCGGAGAGAACAGGGCGATGGCGAACTTCATGGTGCTGACCGATCTGAAAAACTGGCGGAATAATACGGCGTTTGCGCGTCGCAGGCACAAAAAAACCCGCCGAAGCGGGCTTTTTCTACAGCGGTTGGATCAGTCGTCGCTGCTCATGATGCCGAAGATCTGCAGCAGGCTGACGAACAGGTTGTAGATCGAGATGTAGAGGCTGATGGTCGCCATAATGTAGTTACGTTCGCCGCCATGAATGATCTGGCTGGTCTGGAACAGAATGCACACCGAGGAGAACAGCACGAAGCCAGCGCTAATCGCCAGTTGCAGGCCGCTGATCTGGAAAAACATGCTGGCCAGTACCGCGCCCAGCAGAACGAAGAAACCGGCGGTGATAAAGCCGGCCAGGAAGCTCATGTCCTTGCGGGTAGTCAGCACATAGGCGGACAGACCGCAGAACACCAGGGCGGTCATGGCGAAGGCCGAAGAAATCACTTCACCGCCGTTGGGCATGCCCAAGTAGCGGTTGAGAATCGGGCCGAGGGTGTAACCCATGAAGCCGGTGAGGGCGAAGGTGGAAACCAGACCCCAGGCCGAATCACGCAGTTTGACGGTCAGGAAGAACAGGCCGTAGAAACCGGCCAGTACCACCAGAAAGTGTGGGTAAGGAACGCGCATCTGCTGAGCGACATAGGCGACCACACCGCTGAAAGCGAGGGTCAGAGCCAGCAGCCCGTAGGTGTTGCGCAGTACGCGGCTGACTTCTTGCTGCTCGACCTGCGCATGGCCGAGTGCGTAATCTTGTTCGTGCATGGCGACACTCCTATAAGACTGCTTGATGGGTTCCGTGACCGTAGTCCTTGGCGATCATAACAGAGCACTTCGCGCTGCCAACCCAGAGAGTTTGACAGTGTGTTTCCTTTCGGTATGATTCGCCGCACTTTGGAGGTGTGGCCGAGCGGTTTAAGGCAGC
Organism: Pseudomonas sp. GV071; assembly: GCF_003050835.1. Taxonomy (GTDB): domain Bacteria; phylum Pseudomonadota; class Gammaproteobacteria; order Pseudomonadales; family Pseudomonadaceae; genus Aquipseudomonas. The sequence continues at coordinate 519,339 of NZ_QAOJ01000001.1, forward strand.
AGTCTTGAAAACTGCCGACTGTAACAGGTCCGTGAGTTCGAATCTCACCGCCTCCGCCATCCAGAAAAACAAAAGCCCCGCACTGCGGGGCTTTTGTTTTTCTGGCGTCCTGCACCGATCAACGCGAAGCGCTGGCCAGCGACCCTTGCGGAAGGGGCTTGTCAGGGGCTGAAAATCAATTTGTTGGCGTTGGCTATTTGACGGTTTTGAGCCAAGCTAGGCCATGCGGTGTCTTTTTTGTTAAGGTGTTCGCCATCCCATAAGACCGCTTAAATATGCGGCTTTGACGCACAACGAGGTGTCGCTTGATTAGGGTGCTAGTGGTCGATGACCACGATCTGGTTCGAACCGGTATTACGCGCATGCTCGCCGACATCGATGGCCTTCAGGTGGTCGGTCAGGCCGACTCCGGCGAGGAGTCGTTGAAGAAAGCCCGAGAGGTGAAGCCGGATGTTGTCCTGATGGACATCAAGATGCCGGGTATTGGTGGCCTGGAAGCCACCCGCAAGCTCCTTCGCAGTCACCCCGACCTCAAGGTCATCGCTGTCACCGTATGTGAGGACGACCCGTTCCCGACTCGCCTGCTGCAGGCCGGTGCCGCCGGATACCTGACCAAGGGTGCGGCGCTGGAAGAGATGGTGCAGGCCATTCGCATGGTGTTTGGCGGTCAGCGCTACATCAGCCCGCAAATCGCGCAGCAGTTGGCGCTGAAGTCATTCCAGCCGCAAACCAGTGGTTCGCCCTTCGATCTGCTCTCCGAGCGCGAAATCCAGATCGCCCTGATGATCGCTGGTTGCCAGAAAGTGCAGACCATCTCGGACAAGCTGTGCCTGTCGCCGAAGACGGTGAACACCTACCGCTACCGTATTTTCGAAAAGCTGGAAATCACCAGTGACGTGGAGCTCGCCCTGTTGGCCGTGCGCCACGGGATGGTCGATGCCACCAGTTGAAATGAGCGAACCGTTTGACTCCAGCGCGTTTTTAGCCACCAGCAGTGGCCGCCCCGGTGTATATCGAATGTTCGATGCCGAGGCCAAGCTGCTGTACGTGGGCAAAGCCAAAAACCTGAAAAAGCGCCTGGCCAGTTACTTCCGCAAGACCGGGTTGGCGCCTAAAACCGCCGCCCTGGTGGCCAAGATCGCGCAGATCGAAACCACCATCACCGCCAACGAAACCGAAGCGTTGCTGCTTGAGCAGACGCTGATCAAGCAATGGCGGCCGCCGTACAACATCCTGTTGCGCGACGACAAATCCTACCCTTACGTCTTTCTTTCCGACGGTGACTTCCCCCGTCTGAGTATTCACCGTGGGGCGAAGAAACTTAAAGGTCGGTATTTCGGGCCGTACCCGAGCGCGGGGGCGATTCGTGAGAGTTTGAGTCTGCTGCAAAAGACCTTTCTGGTCCGCCAGTGTGAAGACAGTTACTTCAAGAACCGCACCCGCCCTTGTCTGCAATACCAGATCAAACGCTGCAAGGGGCCATGCGTGCCGGGCCTGGTCGAGGCCGATGAATATGCGCAGGACGTGCGCCACTCGGTGATGTTCCTTGAGGGCCGCAGCAACGCGCTGACCGATGAATTGTCAGCAGGCATGGAGCAGGCGGCGATGAACCTGCAATTCGAGCAGGCCGCCGAGCTGCGTGACCAGATTTCGTTGCTGCGCCGCGTGCAGGACCAGCAAAGCATGGAAGGCGGCACCGGTGATGTGGACGTCATCGCTGCCATGGTTAACCCCGGCGGCGCCTGCGTGCACCTGATCAGCGTGCGCGGTGGGCGGGTGCTGGGCAGCAAGAATTTCTACCCGCAAGTGGCAATCGAGGAGGGTGTAGGTGAGGTGCTGGCAGCGTTTCTGGCGCAGTACTACCTCGGCAGCCACGAGCGCGATTTGCCCAGCGAGTTGATCGTCAACACCGACCACGAAGACTTCCCCGTATTGATCGAGGCCATCCATTCGCTGCGCGGTCGCGAACTGGCCATCAGCTACAAGGTGCGTGGCACCCGTGCGCGTTGGCAGCAGTTGGCAGTGACCAACGCCGAGCTGGCGCTGGCCTCGCGCTTGGCTGATCGCCAGCATATCGCCGCGCGTTTCGAAGCCCTTGCCCAGGCGCTGAACATGGATGAAATACCGCAGCGCATGGAGTGCTTCGACATCAGCCATTCCAGCGGCGAAGCGACCGTGGCCTCCTGCGTGGTGTTCGGGCCGGAAGGGCCGCTGAAGTCCGACTACCGTCGCTATAACATCGAAGGCGTTACTGGTGGCGATGACTATGCGGCCATGCACCAGGCGCTGACCCGCCGCTTCAGCAAGATCAAAGAGGGCGAGGGCAAGTTGCCCGATATCCTCCTGGTCGACGGCGGCAAGGGGCAGTTGGCGATGGCCCGCGACGTGCTGCAGGAACTGGCGGTGCCGGACCTGATCCTGCTCGGCGTGGCCAAAGGCGTGACCCGCAAGCCCGGCCTGGAAACCCTGTACCTCAACGATGCGGCCCACGAGTTCACCTTGCCGGGCCACTCGCCGGCCTTGCACCTGATTCAGCAGATCCGCGACGAATCCCACCGTTTTGCCATCACCGGCCACCGCGCCCGCCGCGGCAAAACCCGGCGCACCTCGAACCTCGAAGAAGTGCCAGGCGTGGGGCCCAAGCGCCGCCGCGAGTTACTCAACCACTTTGGCGGCCTGCAGGAATTGGCTCGTGCCAGCAGCGATGAAATCGCCAAAGCACCTGGAATCAGTAAAAAGCTCGCCGAGTCGATTTATGCCGCCCTACACAGCGAGTAGAATGCCCGCTCACCTCGCAGCCTAGTTGTGCCGATGAATATTCCCAACCTGCTTACCGTACTGCGCGTTCTACTGATTCCGATCTTCCTGTTGCTGTTTTACTTGCCGGTTTCATGGAGCTATCTGGCTGCCAGCGCGGTATTCGCTGTGGCGGCTGCTACTGATTGGCTGGATGGTTACCTGGCACGCAGATGGGAGCAGAGCACACCCTTTGGTGCCTTTCTCGACCCCGTCGCCGACAAGCTGATGGTGGCGGTTGCCTTGGTGGTGCTGGTGGAAGAACACCACACCATTTGGTTGACCGTGCCGGCGGCCATCATCATCGGCCGGGAAATCGTGATTTCCGCATTGCGCGAGTGGATGGCCGAGCTGGGTGCCCGTGCCCACGTCGCGGTATCCAACCTGGGCAAATGGAAGACTGCGGCGCAAATGCTGGCCCTGGTGATCCTCCTGGCCAGCCCGCCCTCCGAAACCGTCCGTGTGCTGTTGGGCTTTGGTCTATTGATCATCGCCGCTGGCCTGACCCTGTGGTCGATGGTGCATTACCTGATTGCCGCGTGGCCGCACCTCAACCCTAACAAAGATAAATAAGCTTTTTTGAATCAAGGGGTTGACGGGGTGTTTGGATTCTATAGAATGGCGCCCGTCACCAAGACGCGGGAATAGCTCAGTTGGTAGAGCACGACCTTGCCAAGGTCGGGGTCGCGAGTTCGAGTCTCGTTTCCCGCTCCAATTTGTTGACGTTGACGCCGCAGTTTGCGGCGTCTTCGTTTGAGGCCGAGTAGCAAAATGGTTATGCCGCGGATTGCAAATCCGCTTACGCCGGTTCGATTCCGACCTCGGCCTCCATTATAGGAAAGCCCCGTAGATCATTGATTTACGGGGCTTTTTCTTTTCTGCTTTGGGAAAAGGACGGAGCCCTGGAAGCTTGCTTAGCGCGATAGGGCTGTATATATTCCGCCCTCGTCATGCGCCACCGGCCATGACCGACGCACCATCGCCCGGATGGCGAAATTGGTAGACGCAAGGGACTTAAAATCCCTCGTTCTTTGAACGTGCCGGTTCGACCCCGGCTCCGGGCACCATTTAAATACAAAGGCTTATCTGCAGTGATGCAGGTAGGCCTTTGTTGTTTCTGGGTCGAAACTTCTATTGTTGCGGGCATCAATTTTTTATTTTTGCGCTCTTGGTGAGGCCGTCTGCTATGGCCAGCCCTGTCATAGCCGGATTTAAGCGCCGATAACGTTGATCAGCCTTCAGAGGTCCAGCCGGCCAGATGGCGGTAAAGGAACCTGCTTGGGTAAGCTGCGATTACCTTGAAAAGGAGCAATAGATGAAACGGATTTTAATCACCAGCCTGTCCATCGCCTGTGCTCTAACCGGTTTGTCCGGCTGCGCCACAAAGCCAACCTCGGTGCCGGACACCGCCTCAGTCGCCGAGGCGAAGGCAAGAGCTGCCGCCGATGATCAGCGGCTTCGCGAAGAGTTTTCGGGCGCTCAAGCGCTGGTGGTGCTGGGTTGCTCAGAGAAGCTTCACATCGCCAGCGTGGATCGTCCTGAGGATATGGTGGCGATCAAAGCCTGCACGGACACACAGGTGAGCGATATCTCCAATGCGGTGTTGGCGCGTCTGGAAGCGGGTGAGTTCCCGGCGAATGAAACGGGGCAATTTATCCTCAGGCAAGCCGTGGTCTTTTTGCAGACCTACAGCGAGGGCGCCAGAAGCCGGGAGTCCGATCAGCTGATTCAAAGCGCGATGGAGCATGTACGGGGTGCTCGCTCGTTTACGTCCGAATAGTGCCGCCTGGCTTTTCTGTAGCGGCTTGGCCTCGTCCCAGGCGGTAACTCGTTAAATCTTTCACGTTTCCTACACGTTTTGCGCTTCGGTACTACGATCAGATTGCGCGCGGGCCAACGCTGTGGCGCGTTCCGCTCATTGTCGATCGAGGTGATTGCTTGGCTAGAGTATTGATCGCAGATGACCATGAGGTCATTCGCATGGCGACCAGGATGACGCTGGAGAAAGCGGGGCATGAGGTGGTGGGGGAGGCTAGCAATGGCGTGGAGGTGGTCAGCAAGGTTCGCGAGCTGGCGCCGGACCTGATCATTCTTGATATGGATATGCCGCAACTCGATGGTTTTGCTGTGCTGCAACGTCTGCATGCGGAGCCAAAACCGGCCAAGATCATTGTGTTTTCTGGTTTGGATGCCAGTCGTTATGCGGTGCGTTGCGCGCGGGCCGGGGCGTCCGGTTTCGTAGCCAAGGACAGTGACCTGAAACAGTTGGTCAATGCCGTGCAGATGGTGATGTCGGGCTACAAGCTGTTTCCGGTGACGGAATATTCGTCGGTGGATGGCAGTGCGGTGCAGGCGTCGGAGAAGGAGTTGATCGAAACCCTGTCCGACCGTGAGCTGACGGTGCTGCGTAGCCTGGCCAAGGGCATTCGCATCAAGGACATTGCGGCCGAACTGCTGCTTAGCGAAAAAACCGTGAGCACCTATAAAAGTCGGCTGATCACCAAGCTTCAGGTGGGCAATCTGCTTGAGCTGGTGGAGTTGGCCAAGCGCAATCATTTGATCTGAGGTGCTGCTCAGGGCGGCCGGGCGGCAGATGTCTCCATGCCACGCGCCTTCTCCGGGGCGTCTTTCATCGGCGGCTGCGGATCACCCGTTTGCCCTGATAACGAACTTCATGGTGCAGGTGCCGACCGCTGCTGTTGCCGCTGAGGCCGATGGTCTGTCGGGTAGTGAGCAGGCGGTTGCCATCTAGCGCCGACTCGATCAGTTTGGCCATTTCCGCGGGTGCGGCAGGCGTATTCAGTGATTGCAGCGGCGAGCTGCGGTCTGGTCCGGCCAGCAAAGCCAGGGTGAGGCCAAGGCCAAAGCTCAGAGGGAAGAGGCGGCCAGGTGTATCAGGCTTGCACAGGCTGGTCATGGCGCGCACTGCGGGGCTGAAGGTGTGGCGATTCTGATGAGCCAGTGCAAGCAACGTTTGTCACGTCTCTGCCTCGTTTCCTTCACACGCTTGCCACTGCTTTTCGCTGCAATCGTCGAAACCCTAGGGAGAGTCGGCGATGCAGCTATGTGTAATTGGTGCGGGGTATGTGGGGCTGGTTACAGCCGCCTGTTTTGCCGACATGGGTAACGAGGTGGTGTGTGTGGAAACCGACCCCTTTCGCCTTACCCGTTTACAAGCCGGTGAAGTGCCAATCCACGAACCGGGCTTGCAAGCTCTGTTGACCAGCCACCTGGCCAGCGGCCACTTGCGCTTCACCCGCCAGTTGGCCGAAGGCGTCGAGCGTGCCGCCGTGGTGTTCATCGCCGTCGGCACGCCCAGCGAAGAAGATGGTTCGGCCGATCTCAGCCATGTGCTGGCGGTGGCCGAACAACTGGGTAGCACCCTGCGTCATGCCTGTCTGGTGGTGAACAAGTCGACGGTACCGGTGGGCACTGCCGAGCGGGTGCAGAAGGTGATCAATCAACGCCTGCACAGCCGGCAACTGGCGCTGCAGGTTACAGTCGCCAGCAACCCCGAGTTTCTCAAGGAAGGCTCGGCGATCGACGACTTCATGCGCCCTGACCGGGTGTTGCTGGGCTGCGCCGATAGCGCCAGCGAGGAGCTGTTGCGCCGCCTGTACGCGCCGTTTGTGCGCAATAACGAGCGGGTGCTGTGCATGGACGTGCGCGCCGCCGAGTTCAGCAAGTACGCCGCCAACGCCTTTCTCGCCACCAAAATCTCCTTTATCAACGAGATGGCGGGTCTGTGCGGGTTGCTCGATGTCGATATCGAGCAAGTGCGCCGGGGCATTGGCAGTGACAAACGGATCGGCACGCACTTTATCTACGCTGGGTGCGGCTATGGCGGTTCGTGTTTTCCCAAGGACGTCAAAGCGCTGATCCATAGCGCCGAACAGCAGGGTTTTGAACCCGCCATTTTGCGCGCGGTGGAAGCGCGCAATGCCTTGCAGAAAACCTTGTTGTTCGAGGCCCTGCGCGAGCATTTCAGTGGCCACTTGCAGGGGCGGGTAGTGGCTTTGTGGGGGCTGGCGTTCAAGCCCGGTACCGATGATTTGCGCGAAGCACCGAGCCTGGTCCTGTTGGACGCCTTGCTGGCCGCCGGCGCACGGGTGCAGGGTTGTGATCCTGTGGCCTGCGACGGTGTGGCGGCGCGGTATGCCCAAGCGCTCGCCAGCGGCCAGTTGAAGCTAGGTGAATCGCCCTATACGGCAGTGGAGGGCGCGGATGCGCTGGTGTTGGTCACCGAATGGAAGCAGTTCCGTCAGCCGGATTTCCGCCGCGTTCGCGGTCTGATGCGTATGCCGGCGCTGTTCGATGGCCGCAATATTTACGATTCGTTGGAACTATCTGAGCTAGGGTTTCTCTATCGTGGCATTGGTCGCCCTGTGGCGGACCATTGTAAGGCGAGTGCCGCCTGATTAGACTGCGCGGCACTAACGGTACGACCCTTCTTTCAAGGACTCACATGATCAAGAAATGCTTGTTCCCGGCTGCTGGTTACGGTACTCGCTTCCTGCCAGCGACAAAGGCCATGCCCAAGGAAATGCTGCCGGTGGTGAACAAGCCGCTGATTCAGTATGGCGTCGAAGAAGCCCTGGAAGCCGGGCTTTCGGAGATCTCCATCGTTACTGGCCGTGGTAAGCGCGCCCTGGAAGACCACTTCGACATCAGCTACGAGCTGGAGCACCAGATCAAGGGCACCGACAAGGAAAAATACCTGGTCGGCATCCGTCGTCTGATCGACAACTGCAGCTTCTCCTACACCCGTCAGGTAGAAATGAAAGGCCTCGGCCACGCCATTCTGTCCGGCCGCCCGCTGATCGGTGACGAACCCTTCGCCGTGGTACTGGCGGACGACCTGTGTGTAAACCTCGAAGGCGACGGCGTACTGACCCAGATGGTCAAGCTGTACAACCAGTTCCGCTGCTCGATCGTGGCCATCCAGGAAGTGCCGAAGGACGAAGTGTCCAAGTACGGCGTGATCGCTGGCGAAATGATCCGTGACGACATCTACCGTGTGAACAGCATGGTCGAGAAGCCGAAACCGGAAGATGCACCGTCCAACCTGGCGATCATCGGCCGCTACATCCTGACCCCGGACATCTTCAAATTGATCGAAGAAACCGAGCCAGGTAAAGGCGGCGAAATCCAGATTACCGACGCCCTGATGAAACAGGCGCAAGACGGTTGCGTACTGGCCTACAAATTCAAAGGCCAGCGTTTCGACTGCGGCGGTGCGGAAGGCTATATCGACGCCACCAACTTCTGCTTCGAAAACTTCTACAAGACCGGCAAGGCCTACTAAGGCCGACCCCGAGTCAGAAAAGAGCCACCTTCGGGTGGCTTTTTTTATGCCTCTTTTCTGCCCTGTGGTGCAGGCGCGCCCGGTCCCAGCGGTTGACCGTAGCTGAACTCGACGTAATTGCCCGCCGGGTCACGCACTCCGCAGTAGTAACCGACCGGGTAGGGCTCATCGCGCGCCGGCCAGATCAGGCAGTCGGCCTGTGCAGCTTGGGCGGCAAGCGCGTCGACCTCGGCGCGGCTGTTGAGGGCGAAGCCAAAATGCCGGTAGTCGTCGCTGGCCAGCTGCACCGCGTGGCCGCCCGGCATCAGTACGAAGATGAATTCATGTTCTTTGCCGGGCTCGGCCATCCAGACGATGCGCGAGCCTTTGCCTTCGCGCTCATGGCAGATGTGCAGGCCACAGAAGTCGCGGTAGAAGGCGATGCAGGCATCCAGGTCGGGCACGTGCAGGGCGATATGGGTGAGGGTGGGGCGCATGTTGAATTCCTCGGCAAACACCCCCATAAGTCTAGGCCGTGGTGGGCGCCATGCGTCGTGCCAGTGCGCTATGCTGGCCGCCAGTTAAGGAGATAAGCATGACTTACGATTTCGACCTGTTCGTGATTGGCGCCGGTTCTGGTGGCGTGCGTGCCGCGCGTTTTGCCGCCGGTTTTGGCGCACGGGTGGCGGTGGCGGAAAGCCGTTACCTAGGTGGCACCTGCGTCAACGTTGGCTGCGTGCCAAAGAAGCTGTTGGTGTATGGCGCCCACTTCGCTGACGAGTTCGAACAGGCCAGCGGCTTTGGCTGGACCCTCGGTGGCAAGCCGGATTTCGACTGGGCCACCCTGATCAGCAACAAGAACCGTGAGATCCAGCGCCTCAACGGCATCTACCGCAACCTCCTGGTAAACAGTGGCGTCACCTTGCTGGAAAGCCACGCCAAGGTGGTCGACCCGCACCATGTCGAGGTCGACGGTAAAACCTACAGCGCCGAACACATTCTGATCGCCACCGGCGGCTGGCCACAGATTCCCGAGATCCCCGGCCACGAACACGCGATCAACTCCAACCAGGCGTTTTTCCTCAAGGAACTGCCCAAGCGCGTGCTGGTGGTTGGCGGTGGTTATATCGCCGTGGAGTTCGCCTCGATCTTCAACGGCCTGGGTGCCGACACCACCTTGCTGTACCGCGGCGAGCTGTTCCTGCGCGGCTTCGATGGTGCGGTGCGCAAGCACCTGAAAGAGGAGCTGAGCAAAAGCGGAATTAACCTGCAATTCAACGCCGATATCGTCCGTATCGACAAACAGGCTGGTGGCAGCCTGCAAGCCACCCTCAAGGATGGCCGCGTGCTGGACACCGACTGCGTGTTCTACGCCACGGGCCGCCGGCCGATGCTGGATAACCTCGGCCTGGAAAACACCAAGGTGGCGCTCGACGAACGCGGGTTTATCGCTGTCGACGATCAGTTCCAAACCGCCGAGCCGTCGATTCTGGCCCTTGGCGATGTCATCGGCCGCGTGCAGCTTACCCCCGTGGCGTTGGCCGAAGGCATGGCCGTGGCGCGCCGCCTGTTCAAGCCCGAGCAGTACCGCCCGGTGGATTACCAGCACATTCCCACCGCCGTGTTCAGCCTGCCGAACATCGGCACCGTCGGACTCACCGAAGAGCAGGCGCGCGACGCCGGGCACAAGGTGGCTATCTTCCAGAGCGACTTCAAACCGATGAAGCTGACCCTCACCAGCAGCCAGGAACGCACGCTGATGAAGCTGGTGGTGGATGTCGACAGCGACAAGGTGCTGGGTTGCCATATGGTTGGCCCGGATGCCGGCGAAATTGTCCAGGGGCTGGCTGTGGCGCTGAAAGCCGGTGCCACCAAGCGCATCTTCGACGACACCCTCGGCGTGCACCCGACGGCGGCGGAAGAGTTCGTCACCATGCGCACGCCCGTCGGTGCCTGATTGAACATCGAGACGCTGTTCTACCTCAGTGACCTGTTCGGCGTGGCGGTGTTTGCCGTCACTGGCGCGCTGATGGCCGGGCGTAATGCCATGGACCTGTTTGGCGTGCTGGTGATCGCTCTGGTTACCGCCCTGGGCGGCGGTACCTTGCGCGACCTGATTCTCGACAACCACCCGGTGAGCTGGATCGGCAACGAGCTGTACCTGGTCGTCGCCTCCCTGGCAGCACTCGGCACCGTGTTGTGGGCGCGTTTTATCAAGCCGCTGCCGGAAAAAGCTCTGCTGATCGCCGATGCCTTTGGCTTAGCGGTGTTTACCGTGATCGGCACTGAAGTTGCCATGCGCCACCAGGTGCCGGTGAGCACGGCGGTGATCATGGGGGTGATGACCGGGGTGGCCGGCGGCGTGTTGCGCGATGTGCTGTGCAACCAGATTCCGCTGATCTTCCAGAAAGAGGTGTACGCAACCGCTTGCATCGCCGGCTCGCTGGTATTCATGGCGCTGCTGCACCTGGGCGCCGGGCATTGGGCCGCCACTGGCGTGGCGATGCTGGTGGTGCTGCTGACGCGGATTGCCGCCATTTATTGGGGGCTGGCGTTGCCGCGGTTTCACTTGCTGGACCGTCGTCGGTAGCGCCAAAAGCATCGCGGCTGAAGCCGCTCCTACGAGAGCATGCATATCCCTGTGGGAGAGGCTTCAGCCTCGATTGGCCGGTCCCGAAAACATCCATGGCTGAGGTTCGCTCAGATCAAAAACATCGCGGCTGAGCCGCTCCCACAATGGACCGGTTACACCTGTAGGAGCGGCTTCAGCCGCGATTCGATCAGTCGCGTTGTTCCTTGAGTGTGACCTCGATTTTCTTCTGCCCAGCCTTCTCGAACTGCAGCATCACAGGCAGCGTTTCACCCACCTGCAACCCTCGTTTCAATCCCACCTCAATATGCGTATGCCCCGGCGCTAAAACCTGCTGGCCCCCCGCCGGAATGCCAATCGACTTCAACGGTTGCACGCTGCTTACCGAGCCCAGTTGCACGGTGGTCAGCAGCTTTACCGAACTGGCCAATGGGCTGCTGGCGCCGATCAGGCGGTCCTGCTCGCTCCCGTCATTGCGCAGGGTCAGATACACCTCCACCTGCTGCGCACCACTGGCCTTGGCCCATGGCTCGATCACCTCCAGCGAACCCGCCGCCATCGCTGTTGAAATGAGCAATAGCGCAGCGACCATCAAGGCAGGGCGGCTCATTTGTTCGGCGCCTGCTGCAGTTCCGGATCGTCCGGGTTCTGTTGTTCCAGCTCGGCTTGCAGCACCTGCACTTTCTGCGGCTGGCCGGCTTCGTGCCAGTAACTGATCAGCGCCATGCGTGCGTTGCGGTTGGCCGGTTGGCGTTTGAGCAGGGCATCGAGCTGGTTGCGCGCTTCTTCCGGCTTGCCCATGTCGTGCAGGGCGATGGCGTAGATGTAGCTGAATTGCGGGTCGTCCGGGGTCAGTTGCGCGGCCTTGGCCAGGGCGGCCAGGGCTTGGTCGCGTTCGCCGGCGCGGATCAGCATCAGGCCCAGGCTGTGTTGCAGCAGGCCGGCTTTGGGGTGTTTGCCGATGGCGTCGTTGAGCAGTTGCAGTGCGGGTCCATGCTGGCCTTGGGCATCGAGCAACTGCGCCAGGCTGACCAGTGCCGGCAGGAAGTCCGGGTTGCGTTGCAAGGCCTCACGCAAGGCCGCCTCCGACAGCCCGCCGCGCCCAGTGTTCTGGTACAGCATGGCCAGGTTCAGGTTGGCTTCGGCACGGTCACGCAGCTCCTGCTGGGCAGCCTCGTATTCGGTAATTGCCGGGCGCCACAGTTTGTCGATGGCGGCGCGTTGCTGGGCCGGGATATTGGCCAGTTGCGACGCGGCGGCCATGCGCACCGCACGCACCGGGTCGCTCAGGCGTGGGGTAAGCAGGCTGATGTATTGCTCGGCGGACCCCATCGCAGCAATCGCATCGATGGCGGCGGTACGCACCTGCGGCTGTGGATTGTTCAAGGCGATCGCGGCCTGTTCCATGGCGCGTTGGCTAGGGTAGGCGGGCAATTGCGCGAGCACCGTGGCGCGGCGGATGGCAGGCAGGTCGGTGCGTGCCAGTTGCTGCATCAGCATGCGTGCGGCGCCGGGCGAGCCGTGGCGGGCGGCGAATATCGCATCGGCATAACCGCCGTCCTGCACCGGGGTGTCGCCGTACCAGATCTTGAATTGCTCGGCGATCTTGCTGCTGGCGCCTTTGTGGCAGGCGGCGCAGGCATCCGGGCTGCCGATCTTGGCCGAGTGGGCGGGGTTGGGAATGCTCAGGCTGTGGTCGTGGCGGTAGTCGTTGACCATGTACAGCTTGCCCGGCATATGGCAATCGACGCACTGCGATCCCTGCTGGCCGAGCTTGTGCTTGGTGTGCTCGGGCGCTTCGTAGTTTTTCGCTTTCAGCCCGGCACCGTCGATACCGGCGCGCGAGGCTTTGCCCGACGGGTTGTGGCATTGCAGGCAGACGCCATTGCCCGGCGCCTTCAGCTGGTTGCTATGGGGGTTGTGGCAGTCGGTGCAGGTCACGCCCTTGGCGAACATTTTGCTCTGGGTGAAGGAACCGTACTCGAACACCTCTTCCTTGATCTTACCGTCGACCTGGTACAAATCGGCGGTCAGGGCCGCCGGCAGGTAGTCATCCATCAGGCGATTTTTGTGGCTGTAGCCATCGCCCAGCGGCGCACGCCGGGCATGGCAGCGACCACAGGTTTCCACCTGGGTGAGGGCATCGATGCTGCGCAGCGCGGTGCCGAAACCTTTGTCTGGCTGCTGCTTGTTGAGGTTCTCGCCTGCGCTCCACTCCAGATGCCGCGACGCGGGGCCGTGGCAGCTCTGGCAGCCGACGCCGAGGTTGTTCCAGGTGCTGTTGAAGCTGTCGGCAGTGGGGCTGAAGTTACGTTTGAAGTCGGTGGTGTGGCACTCCACGCACATGAAGTTGGCGTTCTGCATGGGCTTGCTCCAGTGCAGGTCATCGCGGAAGTCGACCTTCTCGCCGGGGTACATCTCGAACCAGCGCTGCTTTTGCGTATCCCAGGCCACACCCGAGGCTTGCAAACGGCCGCCAGGCATTTCCAGCAGGTATTGCTGCAACGGCTCGATGCCGAAGGTGTAGACCACTTTGAAGTCGGCCAGTTTGCCGTCCGGGCCTGGGGTATTGATCCACCAGGCACCGTCGCGCTGGCTGAAGCGGCTGGTTTCCGCCTCGCCTTTGTAGGTGGTGTTATTGAAGTCGCCACGGATGTTTTCAGCGCTGGCCGGCAACATGGCCATCTGGTGATGGGAGCCGCTCCAGGCCTTGCTTTGCTCGCTGTGGCAGGCCTGGCATTGCTGCTCATCGACAAACGCGGCCGGCGCTTGCTGCGGTTCGCTCTTGGTGGCGGGGGCCGGTGCCACTGTGGTTGGCACCACGGGCGCAGCGCTGTGTTGGCGGTACAGCCAGATGGGCAGGCTGATCAGTAGCACGACGGCAAAAATGATTAGCGGAAGCGGGCGCTTGTGGGGACTGCCAGTGGGCTCTGCGGCCGATGGGGCAGGCGGTGATGCGGGTGGAACGGTGGGCTTGGTGTTTTTCTTGTGCTTCGGCATGCAAACATCCGTTGTTCTGACGAGCGCGTTTCACGGTTGGGTTGCAGCTTCGGCGAGGCGGACGACGGTGTCAAACCAATCTAAGTGCTTTGGCTTTTGTGGGAGGGGCTTCAGCCGCGAGCTGGTGATTTTGAGAGCGTCGCGGCTGAAGCCCCCCCACAAAAGCGCGAATAAATAGCCAGCTAACGAGATTTTCTCGTCCACCAATTTCCCGTACCCTAGCAGGCCTTCCCGCTGTCCCGTGACGAGCCTGCCGATGAGCCCCACCAACCTGACCATGACCCGTGGCATGGTGCTGTTGTTTGCCTTTTGCTGCGGCGTGATCGTCGCCAACATCTACTATTCGCAGCCGATCATCGAGCTGATCGCGCCGGACATTGGCCTGTCCGCCACGGCCGCCAGCCTGATCGTTTCCCTGACCCAGATCGGCTATGCCTTGGGCATGCTGTTTCTGGTGCCACTGGGTGACTTGTTGGAAAACCGCAAGCTGATGATCGTCACTGCGCTGGTCTCGGTGGCGAGTTTGTTGGCAGCGGCCTTCACCACCCAACCCCATGCGTTTTTGCTGGTGTCGCTGATGATCGGCCTCAGCACGGTGTCGGTGCAGATCCTCATCCCGTTGGCCGCGCACCTGGCGCCAGAAGCGTCGCGGGGCCGGGTGGTGGGCGGCATCATGAGTGGCCTGTTGCTGGGCATTCTGCTGGCGCGGCCGCTGTCCAGCCTGATCGCCGACCACCTGGGCTGGCGCGCGGTGTTCATGATCGCGGCAGCGGTAATGAGCGTGATTGTGGTGATCCTGGCGACCACCATGCCCACACGTCAGCCGGACCATAGCGCTACCTACGGCCAGCTGATTCTGTCTCTGGGCAAACTGTTCCAACGCGAGCCTGTGCTGCGCCAACGGGCGCTGATGCAGGGCTGCATGTTCGCCGCCTTCAGCCTGTTCTGGACCGCCGTGCCGCTGGAGCTGGCGCGCAATCATGGCCTGTCGCAAACCCAGATCGCATTGTTTGCCCTGGTTGGCGCGATTGGCGCAGTGGCCGCACCGATTGCCGGGCGCCTGGCCGATGCCGGGCATACGCGAGTGACCACGCGGTTGGCCTTGCTGCTGGCGATTGTGTGTTTTCTGCCGGCGTTTATTCCGCCGACCAATAGCGTGATTGCGCTGGCGCTGACCGGCGTGGTGCTGGATTTCTGCGTGCAGATGAATATGGTCCTCGGCCAGCGCTCTATCTACGCCCTGGATGCCAGCAGCCGTGGTCGGCTGAACGCGTTGTACATGACTGCGATTTTTGTCGGCGGCGCGCTCGGCTCGGCACTGGCCAGCGCCTTGTTCGACCACCTGGGCTGGCTGGGTATCGTGGTGCTAGGCAGCGCGTTTCCGTTGTTGGCCCTAGTGATTTTCCTGCGCGGCGAGCGCAGGTTGGGCTGAGCCCGACGCGGGCCTACTCCTGCAGCTCGGCCAACCCTTCAAACAGCTTCAACGCCTCGGCATTGGCCAGTGCATCGGTGTTTTTCACCGGCTGGCCATGCACCACATTGCGCACCGCCAACTCGACGATCTTGCCGCTGATGGTGCGCGGAATATCGGCCACGGCGATGACCTTGGCCGGCACATGGCGCGAGGTGGTGTTGGCGCGGATCACCTCGCAGATCTGCGCCTTCAACGTCTCGTCCAAGGTCACGCCGTCGCGCAGGCGCACAAACAGCACCACCCGCACATCGCCTTGCCATTGTTGGCCGATGGCGATGGATTCCAGCACCGCTTCGACCTTTTCCACCTGCCGGTAGATTTCTGCTGTGCCGATACGCACGCCGCCGGGATTGAGCACGGCATCGGAGCGGCCATGGATGATCAGGCTGCCGCGCGGTGTCTCCTCGGCGTAGTCGCCATGGGCCCAGACGCCGGGGAAAGTGTCGAAGTAAGCGGCCTTGAATTTCTCCCCTTCCGGATCATTCCAGAAGCCCACCGGCATGCTCGGAAAATGCTTGCTGCAGACCAGTTCGCCTTTCTCGCCAATCACTGCCTGGCCGGCGTCGTTCCACACCTCGACCGCCATGCCCAGGCCCTTGCATTGCAACTCGCCGCGGTACACCGGCAGCACCGGATTGCCGAGGGCGAAGCAGGAGACGATATCGGTGCCGCCGGAGATCGACGACAGGCAGGCGTCGGTTTTGAACGCGCGGTAGACGAACTCGAAGCTCTCATGGGATAGCGGTGAACCGGTGGACAGAATGCCTTTCAGCGCACTCAGTCTATGGCTCTCATTCGGTACCACGCCGGCCTTTTCCAAGGCCGCAAGAAACTTGGCGCTGGTGCCGAACAGGCTGATGTTTTCGGCATCGATCATGTCCATCAGCCGCTGCGGCCCGGGCTGAAATGGCGAACCATCGAACAGCACCAGGGTGGCGCCCAGGGCCAGGCCGGAGACCAGCCAGTTCCACATCATCCAGCCGCAGGTGGTGTAGTAGAAGAGCGTGTCATTGGCCGTCAGGTCGGTGTGCAGGCCGTGTTCTTTCAGGTGCTGCAGCAGCACGCCGCCGGTGCCATGGACGATGCATTTGGGCACCCCGGTGGTGCCGCTCGAATAGAGGATGTACAGCGGGTGGTCGAAGCTCACGGGGGTGAACTGCGGTTCACCGCCGGGCTGGAAAAACTCGCTCCACAGGGCGACGGCGGCAGTGCTCTGATAGTCCTCCACGCGCGCCTCGGGCCGCGAGTAGGGAACCACCACCAACTGCTGCAAGGTGGGCATCTGCGCCAGAATTTCATTGAGCTTGGCGGTCTGGTCATTGTTGCTGCCGGCATAGCGGTAACCGCCAGCCGCGATCAGCACCTTGGGCTCGATCTGGCCGAAGCGATCGATCACTCCCTGGGTACCAAAGTCCGGCGAGCAGGAGGACCAGGTCGCTCCCAGGCTGGTGGTCGCCAGCATGCCCACCACGGTCTGCCAGGTATTGGGCATCATCGCCGCCACCCGGTCGCCCTGGCCAACCCCGATCTGGGCCAATGCCTTCTGCAAGCCGGCCACCTGGGCGGCGAGCTCGCGGTAGGTAAGCACCTCGCGGCTGCCGTCCTCACCGATTGCCACCAGGGCCGGGTGGTCGTCGCGGCGGCGCAGTAAATGCTCGGCGAAGTTCAGCCGCGAACCCGGAAACCAGCGCGCGCTGGGCATCTGTACGCCTTCCTCCAGCACGGTCGTGGGCGCCGTGCTGAAACGTACTTCGAAGAAGTCGACGATGGCCTGCCAGAACCCCTCGCGGTCCTTCACACTCCAGGCATGCAGCTGTGGGTAGTCCGCTAACGCCAGCCCATGGCGCTGATTGACGGTGCGCCGGAAGGCGTCCATCTGGGTGGCGGCGATGCGGCTGGCGGAAGGGGTCCAAAGCGGCTGGGGCATGGCGAAATCCTGGGCGGGGCTTGGCGTGATTGTAGGAGGGGCAAAGGTGGACGTCACCGTTGTGACGTCGACGCTTCAAGCTCGGTTCCTTCTAAAAATCAGCATGTGCCACAAACCCTGGTGCGCGCAGCACACCAGCTCTTGATGGTTTATCTGGCCAACCACCCGCCATCCATATTCCATGCCGCACCACGCACCTGCACGGCTGCATCACTGCACAGGAACAGCGCCAGTTCGCCCAGTTGCTCAGGCGTGACGAAGTCCAGCGAGGGCTGTTTCTCTGCGAGCAAATCATGCCGCGCCTGTTGTGCGTCGCCGGTGGCTTGGGCGCGGTCGTCGATCTGTTTTTGCACCAGTGGCGTCAGCACCCAGCCGGGGCAGATGGCGTTGCAGGTAACCCCCGTGGTGGCGGTTTCCAGGGCCACGCTTTTGGTCAGGCCGACCAGACCGTGTTTGGCCGCGACATACGCGCTTTTACCCGCAGACGCCGCCAGGCCATGGGCCGAGGCGATGTTGATGATCCGCCCCCAGTTGCGCGTGCGCATGCCGGGCAGGGTCAGGCGGGTGGTGTGGAAGGCGGAGGTGAGGTTGATGGCGATGATCGCGTCCCAACGTTCCACCGGGAATTCTTCCACCGGCGCCACGTACTGGATGCCAGCGTTGTTGACGAGGATGTCGACGCCGCCGAATTCGCGTTCGGCGTAGGCGATCAGGTCTTCGATTTCTGCGACCTTGGAAACGTCGGCAGGATGATGGCCGACCTTGCCGCCAAACGCCGCCACTTCATCGATGGCCGCCTTGGCATCGCCAAAGCCATTGAGCACCAGGTTGGCGCCGGCTTTGGCCAACACCAGGGCAATGCCCAGACCGATGCCGCTGGTGGAGCCGGTGACCAGTGCGGTTTTGCCTTGCAAACTCATACATTTCTCCTTGGGGAAGGCGAGCCAACGGGCCCGCCAGGCCTTGGTTAACGCGGTTAAACGATGCCAGTAGCGTAGAAGGTGCCGATCACCACGAACACCGCCAGTGTCTTGATCAGGGTGATGCCGAAAATGTCTTTATAGGCTTCACGGTGAGTCAGGCCCGTCACCGCCAGCAGGGTGATCACCGCGCCGTTGTGCGGCAGGGTGTCCATGCCGCCGCTGGCCATGGCGGCTACGCGGTGCAGCACTTCCAGGGGAATGTTGGCGGCGTTGGCGGCCTCGATAAAGGTGTGCGACATGGCTGCCAGTGCAATGCTCATACCGCCCGAAGCGGAACCGGTGATGCCCGCCAGCAGGGTGACAGTGACGGCTTCATTGACCAGCGGGTTGGGGATGGTTTTCAGTGCATCGGCCAGCACCAGGAAGCCTGGCAGCGAGGCGATTACCGCGCCAAAGCCATATTCCGAGGCGGTATTCATCGACGCCAGCAAGGCGCCGCCAACGGCGGTTTTGGTGCCTTCGGCGAGCTTGGACTTGATCGCCCGGAAGCCACAGATCAACACCAGTAAAATACCCAGCAGCAGCGCCGCCTGTACCGCCCAGATGCCAGTCAGTTTGGCCACTTCACTGGTTACCGGTTGGGCCATGCCGGCCAGTTGCAGGGTGTGGGTCTTGCCGTAGATTTCCGGAATCCACCGGGTGAACAGCAGGTTGGCGATGCCCACCAGAAGCAGCGGCGACAGCGCCAACCATGGGTTGGGCAGGGCAATGTCTTCAGCGGTTTCCGGCTCGTTGCGAAGCTCTGTGCCGTATCCCTCACCCGCGGCCTTGGCTTTGCGCAGCTGGCGGCGCAGGTAGAACATACCGGCGGTAAATACGAACACGGTGCCGACCAGACCAAGCCACGGTGCCGCCCAGGAGGTGGTGCCGAAGAAGGTGGTGGGGATGATGTTTTGAATCTGCGGGGTGCCGGGCAGGGCGTCCATGGTGAAGCTGAAGGCGCCGAGGGCGATGGTGGCCGGAATCAGGCGCTTGGGAATATCGCTTTGGCGGAACATCTCGGCGGCAAACGGATACACCGCAAACACCACCACGAACAGCGACACGCCGCCGTAGGTCAGTAGCGCGCAGACCAGCACGATCACCAGCATCGCCTGGCGCGTGCCGAGCAAACGGATGGCCGCCGCGACAATCGAGCGCGAGAAACCCGACAACTCGATCAGCTTGCCGAACACCGCGCCGAGCAGAAACACCGGGAAGTAGAGTTTGACGAAGCCGACCATTTTTTCCATGAACACGCCGGTGAAGGCGGGCGCCACGGCGGAGGGGTCGGTAAGCAATACCGCTCCCAGCGCGGCAATCGGCGCAAACAGAATGACGCTGTAGCCGCGGTAGGCTGCGAGCATCAACAGGGCTAGAGCGGCGAGGGCGATGATCACACTCATGAAGCGATCTCCTGATTCCGGGCGGGATCGCCGCCCGGTGTTTTGTTCTTATTTGGTGGTGAAGCTGTGTTTTATGGAGTAGCGAAGCGGCGATTTGATTCGCCGCTTTTTTCACTGAGCAGCTACCACAGCGCCAGGCTGTAACTGACGATCAGGCGGTTTTCGTCCAGGTCATTACCGAAATTGGTCGAGCGTACGGTCGCGTTGCGCCATTTCACCCCGAGGTTTTTCAGCGGGCCGTCCTGAATCACGTAGGCGATGTCGGTGTTGCGCTCCCACTCCTTGCCTTCGCTGCCGTTGGCCAGGCTGATGTTGTCGCCGCTCAGGTAGCGGGTCATGAAGGTCAGCCCCGGCACGCCGATGCTGGCGAAGTTGTAATCGTAGCGCGCTTGCCAGGAGCGCTCGTCGGCGTTGGCGAAATCGCCGATCTGCACGAAGTTGACCAGGAATGCGTCGGTGCCGCCGATGTAGGCGAAGCCGGTGTCGCCGCTCATTTTCTGGTAGCCCAGGCCAAACGCATGGCCGCCCAGGCTGTAGGTGAACAGGGCGCCGAGGGCACGGTTGTCGACGTTGCTGCGGCCATCGTCCTCTGAGCGGCCGTAGCGCAGGTCGGTCTTCAGCGCCTGGCCGGTGGTGATCGGCAGCAGGTAGGTGAGGTTGACCAGGTGCTGGTCATACAGGTTGTCGAGCTTGCCGTAGTTGTAGCCGGTGGTGAGTTGGTCGTTCCATTTGTAGCTGGCGCCGGCAAAGTCGAATTCGTCGCTGGTGGTGCTGGCGACTATGCGGCGGGCGCTGCCAGTGGTGACGGTCATGTCTTCGCTGTTGGACGAGTCGCGAATGCTCACCTGGGTCAGGCGCCCGGCATCCAGGGTCAGGCCGGCGAACTCGGTAGAGTTCAGGTGCGCGCCCTGGAATGTTTGCGGTAGCAGGCGTGAGTCGTTGGCCAGGGTGGTGGGCAGCTTGGGCAGCAGGGTGCCGACTTTGAGCACGCTGCTGGAGGCCTTGAACTTGGCGGTCAGGCCGAGCTCGCTGTAGTCGTCCGCCGCTTCCCGTGGCGCGCTACGGCCACGGGGCAGAAGGCCGGAGCCGGCGCGGTCGGGGCTGGAGTCGAGCTTGAGTCCGAGCAGGCCGATGGCGTCGACACCTAAGCCAATGGTGCCGGCGGTGTAGCCCGACTCGTAACGAAGCAGAAAGCCTTGCGCCCATTCGTCCTGCTTGGACTGGGCGGCGCCGTCTTGGCGGAAATCACGGTTGAAATAGAAATTGCGCAGTTCGAGGTTGGCTTTGCTGTCTTTGACGAAGTCGGCCTGGGCCGCCGTGGAAAAGCAGAAGCCGGTGCTGAGGGTAGCGAACATGACGGCCTGGCTGAGCGAGTGGCTCATGGGGATCTCCAGCATATTGTTGTTGTTTTTTGAGTGCGGTCTGTGCCGCGCTGGGAGCTATAGCGAGATGCGTGCCATTTATGTAACTAGTTGATATTTAAGGTGTTTGTTTTTATTTTCTGCGGACGTTGATGAGGGGCGTCTCAGAATTGAGACGGGAAGGCAGGAGGAAGAGGGGAAAGGCTTGGTAAAGCAGTGTCTATTTTTTGAGAGTGTGTCTATTTTTTGAGATTTTATGGGGGCGGGTCTGGCCAGATCGCGGCTAACGCCCCCTCCCACAAGGCACCTCGGTACTGTGGGAGGGGCTTTAGCCGCGATGCATGTGATCTTAAAACGGCTTGTCACCCAGAATCGTGGCGCGTTGCATGACGCGGCGGGCCGGGCGGTAGTCGTCGACGGCGTAGTGTTGGGTCACGCGATTGTCCCAGAAGGCCACGTCGTTTTCCTGCCAGCGCCAGCGCACGAAAAATTCCGGTTTGGTTGCATGGGCAAACAGGAAGGTCAGCAGCGCCTGGCTTTCTGCCGGCTCCAGCTCGTTGATCTTGCTGGTGAAGCCTTCGCTGACGAACAACGCCTTGCGCCCACTGACTGGGTGGGTGCGTACCACCGGGTGCGATTGCGGCGGGTGCTTGCGTCGGGTTTCGTCCCAGCGTGCGTAGTCTTGCGGGGTGCTGCCGTAGCGCTCGAGGGGGAACGAGCGAGTGAAATCGTGGGTAGCAGTGAGGCCGTTTAGCAGGCCTTGCAAGGGCGCAGACAGGGCGTCATAGGCAGCAATGCCGCTGGCCCACAAGGTGTCGCCGCCTTTGGCCGGCAGCAGCTTGGCGCTGAGCACGGCGCCCATCGCCGGTTCCGGCAGGAAGGTGACGTCGGTGTGCCAGATGGCGTTGTCACGCACGTCGGTCACCGCCGTGTCGAGAATCAGCACTTCCGGCTGCTCCGGCACGTTGGGGTAGATCGGGTGAATGTGCAGGTCGCCAAAACTCGCGGCAAAACGTGCTTGCTGCTGCGGCGTGATCGGCTGGTTGCGGAAGAACAGCACCTGATGGTCCAGCAGGGCGTGTTCGATTGCTGCCCGGTTGGTGTTGCTCAGCGGTTCGCTAAGGGTGATGCCTTCAACCTGGGCGCCAAGGGCGGAACTCAAAGGGGTGATGTGCAGGCTCATGGTCGTTCTCGTACGTGGCAGTGGATGCAGCGCAAAGGGAGGTGAATGCGCGCCGGTCGTGGCCGGCGCGTCATGGAAAAACTAGTGGGACTGGCCGTGCCAAGGGACCAGACGGCGTTGTAAGGCACGCAAGCTCATCTCCAGCGCAAAGGCGATAACGGCGATCACCAGAATCCCGAGAATCACCACATCGGTGACCAGAAACTGCGCCGCCGACTGCACCATAAAACCCAGGCCGCTGGTGGCCGCGATCAGCTCGGCCGCCACCAGGGTCGACCAGCCCACGCCCAGGCCAATGCGCACACCAGTGAGGATATCGGGCAGGGCGCTGGGCAAAATTACATGGCGAATCAACTGGCCGCGGCTGGCCCCCAACGACTGCGCTGCGCGCAATTTCGCCGGGTCGACAGTGCGCACGCCGGTGGCGGTGGCAATGGCGATGGGGGCGAAGATCGCCAGGTAGATCAGCAGCACCTTGGACAGCTCGCCGATACCGCACCAGATCACGATCAGCGGCAGGTAGGCCAGTGGTGGGATCGGCCGGTAGAACTCGATCAGCGGGTCGAGAATGCCCTGGGCAACACGGTTGCGGCCGATGGCGATACCCACCGGAATGGCCGTCAACACGGCCAACAGCAAGCCCAGGCCAATACGCCCGAGGCTGGCGCCCAGGTGCTGCCAGAGGGTGGATTCCATATAGCCGCTGGTGGCCAGCAACCAGCCTTTTTGCAGCACGGCCGAGGGCGGCGGCAGGAACAGCGGTTCGATCAGGCCGTAGGCAGTGACCGCCCACCAGATCAGCACCAGCGCGGTCAGGGTCAGGACGCTGATCAGGCGGGTGCTGAGGGCAGGGCGCGCGCCCTTGGCAGTCGGCAATACATCCAGGGTATTGGTGGCGGTTTTGCCTGTGTTCAGGCTGGCTTCATAGCTGCTCATACACGGGCCTCCGCTTGGATCGCCAGACGTTGGGAGAACACCTGCGCCAACACGTGCTCGCGGGTTTCGATAAAGCGTGGGTCGGACTTGATCGCCCGAGCCGGTTCGCCAGCGGCATACCGCTGGCCGAAGTCCAGCTGCAGGCGCTCGACGATCTGCCCAGGATTAGGGGCCAGCAGCACCAGGTCGGTGGCGAGAAACACCGCTTCTTCGATGTCGTGGGTAATCAGAAATACCGGCTTGGCGCTGCGTTGCCACACCTGTAGCAGCAGCTCTTGCATCTGTTCGCGGGTAAACGCATCCAGCGCGCCGAAGGGTTCGTCCATCAGCAGCACCCGCGGGTCGGCGGCCAGCGCGCGGGCCAGGCCAACACGCTGTTTCTGCCCACCGGAGAGTTGCCAGACCTGGCGCTGCTCGAAGCCAGCGAGGTCAACCAGAGCGAGCATCTCGCGCGCTTTGGCTTCGCGCTGCGCACGCGCCACGCCGGCCAGTTGCAGGCCGAAGGCGACGTTATCCAGCACGTTCTGCCAAGGCAGCAGGGCGTCGTCCTGAAACACCACACCGCGCTCGGCACTTGGGCCTTGCACAGGCACGCCGTCGAGGGTGATGCGCCCGCTGCTGGGGGCGACGAAGCCGGCGATCAGGTTGAGCAGCGAGGTCTTGCCGCTGCCCGACGGGCCGAGGGCCACCAGCAATTGCTGCGGCCCCAGGCTCAGGGTGATGTCGGCCAGTACCGGTGCAGTGCTGCCCGGGTACTGTGCGCTGATGCGCTCCAGTTCTAACAAGGCCATTTTGGTTATCTCGCTCTGGTTGAGTGCCACACACTTTTTGTGGGAGAGGCTTCAGCCTCGATTGCCTTTTGCAGGAATCGAGGCTGAAGCCTCTCCCACCGTCACGATTTACTGAACGAACTTGCTGCTCACATACGGCGAGTAATCCGCCAGCACGCCATCGGCCTTGCCCTGTTCCTTGAGGAATACGGCAGTGGAGGCGATGTCTTTGGCGGTCTGGCCATTGAGCAGGGTTTTCTGTTCGGCGCTTTCCGGGAAGGTCGAACCGGCCAGCAGTTCCGGTACGTCGGCGGCGTTGGCGCCGGTCAACTTGGCGATTTCCTTGACCTGCTCGGAGTCGGCAGTCCAGGCGGATTTGTTGGCGTTGTAGGCGGTGTAGGCATCGATGCTGACCTTGGCGAACTGGGCCAGTACCTCAGGATGCTTGTCGGCGAAATCCTTGCGCGCCACCCACACTTCGAAGGTCGGCGCACCCCAGGTGCCCACTTCAGCGGCATCGGTGAGCACCTTGCCGTCTTTCTTGATTTCACCCAGGGCTGGCGACCAGACAAAGGCACCGTCGATATCGCCGCGCTTCCAGGCCGCGGTGATCTGCGCCGGGTTGAGGTTGACCACCTTCACTTTGCTGGGGTCGATGTTCCAGTGCTTGAGCGCGCCCAGCAGGCTGTAGTGCGAGGTGGACACGAACGGCGTGGCAATGGTTTTGCCGATCAGGTCTTCGGGTTTTTCAATCTTGCTGCCTTTGCGCACCACCAGAGCTTCGGCCGAGTTGATTTGCGCGGCGACCACGAAGGTCACGATCGGCAGGCCACGGGTAGCGGCGGCGGCGAGTGGGCTGGAACCGAGGTTGCCAATCTGCACATCGCCGGAGGCAATCGCGGTAACCACTTCGGCTCCGCTGTTGAACCTACGCCAGTCGAGTTTTTCGCCGATGGCTTTTTCATAACCGCCATTGGCCTGCGGCACTTTGCTCGGGTCGATACCGGTCTGGTAGCCAATGATGATGTCTTGCGCCTGGGCGCTGAGGCTCAGGCCAGCGACCACCAGGGTGGTCAGCAAGCGGCGGGAAAAGGACGGGCTCATGGTCGTGCTCCAACGGAGTAACCCTGATGGCGCTTGCCACCAGGGTTTGAGGTTCAAATCGGCTTATTTGGCGGCTTGTTATTTGACGAACTTGTTGCTGACGTACGGCGAGTAGTCCGCCAGCACCGCGTCGACCTTGCCTTGTTCCTTGAGGAAACCGGCGGTGTTGGTGATGGCCTTGGTGGTCGGTTCGCCCAGCGCAGTGACCTGGTCACCTGCCAGCGGAAACACATTGCCTTCCAGCAGCACTGGAACGTCTTCAGCTTTGGCGCCGGAAAGCTTTACGACCTTGGCCACGTTGTCTTTGTCGGCCAGCCAGGCTTTCGGGTCTTTGCGGTAAGCGGCGTAGGCGTCGAGGGTGGTTTTGGCGAAAGCGCTGACGATTTCCGGGTGTTTTTCGGCGAAGTCTTTGCGCACGATCCAGGCGTCGAAGGTCGGCGCGCCGAGCTTGCTCAGCTCACCCGAGGTGATCAGCACTTTGCCGGTTTCTTTGGCTTTGCCCAGGGCTGGATCCCACACGTAGGTGGCGTCGATATCGCCACGCTGCCAGGCAGCAATGATGGCCGGTGGTGCCAGGTTAACGATCTCGACTTTCTTCGGATCGATGTTCCAATGCTTGAGGGCGGCGAGCAGGCTGTAGTGGCCGGTGGAAACGAATGGCACGGCGACTTTTTTGCCGATCAGGTCTTGCGGGGAATTGATGCCGGAGCCGTTACGGGCTACCAGGGCTTCGGCGGCGCCGATCTGAGTGGCGATCAAAAAGGTTTCTACCGGCAACTGACGAGTGGCTGCGGCAGCCAGGGGGCTGGAACCGACGTAACCGATCTGTACATCGCCGGACGCTACGGCGGTGATCACTTCGGCGCCGCTGTCGAATTTGCGCCAGTCGATTTTGCTGTTGCTGGCTTTTTCATAGGCGCCATCGGCCTGGGCTACTTTGGCCGGGTCGACGGTTGTTTGGTAGGCAACGGTGAAGTCGGCAGCTTGGGTGCTGATGGCAAAGCCACTGAAGGCCAACGCTGCCAGCAGGCGGAGCGGGGTGAGCGCTTTCATTTTTATACTCCTCAACGGGCTCCGCAGCGCGCAGTTGAGCGGGCGGACCACTGGACGGTAACTAAGAAGGAAACGATGTCCGGTGGTCCGGTGAAGGAGAGAATAATGGTTCTAAGAACTTTGAAATAAATACTATTTGGTTATTAGCTTAGGCGTGAGCTCACCCTGTAGGAGCGGCTTCAGCCGCGAGCTTTTTGAGCAAAAGCATCGAAGCTGAAGCCGCTCCTACAAGAGATCGCTAGGCAAAGAATTTATTTGTTGAACCGAAATAAACACCCCGATATCTCAGTTGAGCAAGCTAGAGGCCACGGCTGGCCTTGGGCCAGCTCGGAAAAATTTGTTTGACTGGGTTAGCGGCGGTGGACTTTCTCTACTACGTTGTCCTAGTCGATTAATCGCATCGTTAATCTGCGCACAATCTATATGGGGAATTTACGGATGAAATTGCAAAACACCTTAGGCGTTGTAATCGGTTCGCTGATCGCCGCCAGCTCTTTCCAAGCGTTGGCTCAAGGCCAAGGTGCGGTTGAGATTGAAGGCTTTGCCAAAAAGGAATACTTCGACAGCCAGCGTGATTTCAAAAACGACGGCAACCTGTTCGGGGGCTCCATTGGCTACTTCCTCACTGACGACGTAGAGCTGCGACTGGCCTACGACGAAGTCCACAATGCCGTCACTCAAGATGGCCAGAACGTCAAAGGCGCCAACGCCGCCCTCGACGCGCTGTTCCACTTCAACGCCCCGGGCGACACCCTGCGTCCTTACCTCTCGGCCGGTTTCTCCGACCAGAGCATCGACCAGAACGGCAGCAACAGCCGTAACCGCTCCACCTTCGCCAACGTCGGCGGCGGTGCCAAGCTGTACTTCACCGATAACTTCTACGCCCGTGCTGGTGTTGAAGCTCAATACAACATCGACCAGGGCGACACCGAGTGGGCGCCAAGCGTCGGTATCGGCGTTAACTTCGGCGGTGGCAAGAAAGCCGAACCCGCTCCTGCTCCAGCGCCAGAAGTGTGCTCGGACAGCGACAACGATGGTGTCTGCGACAACGTAGACAAGTGCCCGGATACCGCGGCTAACGTGACCGTCGATGCCGATGGTTGCCCAGCGGTGGCCGAAGTGGTTCGCGTTGAACTGGACGTGAAATTCGACTTCGACAAATCCAAAGTCAAAGAAGAAAGCTATGGCGACATCAAAAACCTGGCTGACTTCATGCAACAGTACCCATCTACTTCCACCACTGTTGAAGGTCACACTGACTCCGTGGGTACCGACGCTTACAACCAGAAACTCTCCGAGCGCCGTGCCAACGCCGTGCGTGACGTGCTGGTCAACCAGTACGGTGTAGGTGGCGAGCGTGTTAACGCAGTGGGCTATGGCGAATCCAAACCGGTAGCGGACAACGCCACCGAAGCGGGCCGCGCTGTAAACCGTCGCGTAGAAGCAGAAGTGGAAGCTCAGGCCAAGTAATTAGCCTGATGCCCCAAAAAAACCCGGCCTCGGCCGGGTTTTTTTATGCCTGCTCGAGTGGCGCCTAGGCCGTGTAGGCGCGAGCTTGCTCGCGAAGCTTTCGGGCTCGCTGCCCTGTTTAACTGCTTCGCCAGCAAGCGGGCTGCCACATAAGCCAGCCGGATCATTGCCATGTGCGCACATGTCACCATGCAACCGATGCGGTTTTTACCGATAATCCTCGGCCAATCAAGCGCAATGGAGCACGGGCAATGGAGCATGGCGATAGTTTTCTGCAGTCAGGAGTGGTTTTCCTGCTGGCCGCCGTGCTGGTAGTGCCGCTGGCCAAACGTCTGCAGCTGGGCTCGGTGCTGGGTTATCTGCTCGCCGGCGTACTGATCGGCCCCTCGGTGCTCGGCCTGATTGGCGACCCGCAGAGCGTCGCGCAGATCTCCGAGCTGGGCGTGGTCTTGTTGCTATTCATCATCGGCCTGGAGCTGTCTCCGCGGCGCCTGTGGGTGATGCGCAAATCGGTGTTCGGCGTCGGTTTGGTGCAAGTGCTGGTCAGCGCGCTGATCATCGGCGGCATTGCCTACACGGTGTTCGATCAGGCCTGGAACAGCGCGGTTGTTCTCGGTCTGGGCCTGGCGCTGTCGTCTACCGCCTTTGGCTTGCAGATTCTCGCCGAGCGCAAGGAACTGAACAAACCCCACGGGCGCCTGGCGTTCGCCATTCTGTTGTTTCAGGACATCGCCGCGATCCCATTGATCGCCCTGATCCCCATGCTTGGCAGCGCCCACCAGGGCACCTCGGCCGGCGATGAAGTCGGGCAACTGGCCAAGATCGTCATCAGCATCGCCATTGTCGTGATTGGCGGGCGTTACCTGTTGCGTCCGGTGTTTCGCGTGGTGGCGAAAACCGGCCTGCGTGAGGTGTCGACGGCTACCGCGCTGCTGGTGGTATTGGGCACCGCATGGCTGATGGAACTGGCGGGTATTTCCATGGCTCTTGGCGCTTTCCTCGCTGGCCTGCTGCTGGCCGATTCCGAATACCGGCATGAACTGGAAGCACAGATCGAGCCGTTCAAAGGTTTGCTGCTCGGCTTGTTCTTTATGAGCGTGGGCATGACCGCCGACTTCGCGCTGCTGATGGGCGAGCCTTGGTTGGTGCTCGGTTTCACCGCGATCCTGATCTGCGCCAAGTTGCCGCTTTTGTATGCGGTAGGGCGCTGGATGGGTGAACTGGACAAACGCTCGGCGCTGTCCCTGGCGGTGGTGCTGGCCGCTGGCGGCGAGTTCGCCTTTGTGGTGTTCAATATGGCCCATCAACACGGCTTGTTCAGCGACCGTTTGCTGGGCCTGGTGGTGCTGTCGATCACCCTGTCGATGGCGGTCACGCCCTTGCTGCTACTGGCGGTGGGCAAACTGTTCAAACCGCAGCCGGTAGCCGAGCGCGAGCCGCCAGATGAATACCGCCAGTTCAACGCCGATGCGCCGCGGGTGGTTATTGCCGGCATGGGGCGAATGGGCCAGATCGTCGCCCGTGTGCTGCGCGCCCAGCGGGTGCCGTTTGTGGCCCTGGACACCTCGGTGGAAAGCGTCGAGCAGCAACGCAACCTTGGCAGTATGTCGATCTTCTACGGCGACCCCCTGCGTCCGGAAATCCTGCATGCCGCCCATGTCGACAAGGCCGAGCTGTTTATCGTCGCCACTGACAACCCGGAAACCAACATCGAAACCGCCCGCCTGGTGCGCAAGCTGTACCCGCACATCAAAGTCATCGCCCGTGCCCGAAACCGCCAACATGTGCACCATTTGATGGACCTGGAGGCCACCGCGGTGCGTGAGACCTTCCATTCCAGTCTGGAAATGGGTCGTTTGATCCTGCTGCAGCTGGGGCTCAGTAAAGATCAGGCCGAAGCGCGCATCCGCCGCTTCCGCCACCACGACGAAGAGGTGTTGCGCCAACAGCACCTGGTCTACAACGATGCCGCCGCCGTGATTCAGACCGCCCGTGAGGCGCGAATGGAACTGGATCGTCTGTTTGAAGCAGACGTGATCGAAGAGCGCGCCGCGATTCGCACCGATTTGCCGTGATCAAAATCATCGCGGCTAAAGCCCCTCCCACAGGTACCTTCGATTCTTTGTGGGAGGGGCTTTAGCCGCGAGCTGTTGAATTGATGCGCCAATGTTTACCAGCGCCGCAACTAAACATAGTCAGATTTGAATTTAAGCCAGCGTCGCCCATGTGTGACTCTGCTAAGCATCTGTTTACAGAGCCTTTCTATTGAGCACCTCGCTTCCCATCGAATTGGCTTTCTGGGCCTTGTGGCACTGCCGCCATGCCCGTCCGCCAGACGCCGCCTCTCTCTGATCGGGCCCACGCCCGCCACGTGCATCTGCACGTTTCCTGCATAGCCACCGAACTTGCACTGACGCCTTGATGGTCGTTCGTCTGTGTGTGGCTGTTTGCCCGGCGTTTTGCCGTCGGGCGTAAAGATAGAGAGAGCCCCATGAGTTTTGCCCATCCGCAAGAAGCCCGCGATTTCCTGCAACAGAACCCCGATATCGAGGCGTTCGAGCTGTTCATCATCGACAACAACGGCGTGCCGCGCGGCAAGCTGCTGCATCGCGACGAGCTGTTGGCCGTGTACGAAACCGGTCGGCCGCTGCCGAGCACCATCCTCGGCCTGACCATCAACGGCGATGACGTGGAAAACTCCGGGCTGGTCTGGGATGTGGGCGATATCGACTGCCGCGCTTACCCGATTGCCGGCAGCCTGACCCGTTTGCCCTGGCGCTTGATGCCCACCGCCGCCGTACAGGTGAGCATGCACGAGAAGGAGGGCATGCCAGCGGCGATTGCCGACCCGCGCCGCCTGCTGGAAAAAGTCATCAACGAACTGCAAGCCGACGGCTACTACCCGGTCATGGCCGCTGAGCTGGAGTTCTACCTGTTGGACCAGAAACGCGATGCCCATGGCCGTCCGCAACCGGCGCTGGATGCCGATGGCGGTCGCCCGTACAGCACGCAGGTCTACGGCCTGCGCGAACTGGAGCAGATCGAGCCGTTCCTCGCCGACCTCTACGCCGCCTGTAAAGCCCAGGGCATTCCGGCGCGCACAGCGATCTCCGAATACGCTCCCGGCCAGGTCGAAATCACCCTTGAACACCGCACCGACGCCCTGCAAGCGATGGACGAAGCGGTGCGCTACAAACGCCTGGTCAAAGGAGTCGCTCACAAGCACGGGATGACCGCCTGCTTCATGGCCAAACCCTTCGACCACATCGCCGGTACCGGCATGCACATGCACGTGAGCCTGGCGGATAAAGCCGGCAATAACCTGTTCGCCAGCGAGGCGCCGGAAGGCACGCCGCTGCTCAAACAGGCAGTCGGTGGCATGCTCTCGACCCTGCTCGATTCGCTGCTGTTCTTCTGCCCGAATGCCAACTCCTACCGCCGGTTCCAGGCCAACAGCTACGCGCCGCTGGCACCGACCTGGGGCGTCGACAACCGCACCGTCAGCCTGCGGGTGCCAGGCGGCCCGGCCAATAGCCGGCACATCGAACACCGTATTTGCGGCGCCGACGCCAACCCGTACCTGGCAGCAGCAGCCATTCTCGCCGGCATCCACCGCGGCATTCGAGAGCAGCTCGATCCGGGCGCGCCGATTGAAGGCAACGGCTATGCCCAGGCCACCGAGGTGCTGCCCACCGACTGGCTGACCACCCTGCGTGCCTTGGAGAAATCCGCCTGGGCCCGTGATGCCCTGGGCGAAGACTTTCTGCGGGTATACCTCGCGGTGAAAAACGCCGAGTACCGCCAGTTCATGGGTGAAGTCGGCGAGCAAGACTGGCGCTGGTACCTGCAACAGGCCTGAGTATTTTTGATAGCCCCCGGCCCCGGACGACAACCACGGTGGCCGGCAGATTCTGGATAACCCTATGACTTCGCAACGCAGCAATTCCTACTACACCGCCACGCTGAACCAAGAGACCAGTTACCCACGCCTGGAAGGCGAAGTACGGGTCGACGTGGCCATTATCGGTGGCGGTTTCACCGGTGTTTCCACCGCCCTCGAACTGGCCGAGCGTGGCCTGAAAGTGGCGATCATCGAAGCCAAGAAAGTTGGCTGGGGCGCTACCGGCCGCAATGGTGGGCAGGTCACTGGCAGCCTCTCTGGCGATGAAGCGATGCGCAAACAGATGCGCGCCAAACTCGGCGATGACGTCGATGATTTCATCTGGAACCTGCGCTGGCGCGGCCACGAAATCATCAAAAAGCGCGTGGAGAAATACAACATCCAGTGCGACCTCAAACACGGTCACCTGCACGCCGCCTACAAGCCCAGCCACATGGACGGCCTCAAGGCCAACTACGACGAAGCGGTGCGCCGCGGCATGGGCGATGACGTGCGCATCGTCAGCGCCGCCGAGATGCCCAGCCTGCTGGAAACCAACATCTACCACGGCGCCCTGCACAACAAACGCAACATGCACCTGCATTCGCTGAACCTGTGCCTGGGTGAAGTGCGCGCCGCTGAAAGCCTTGGCGCCCTGGTGTTCGAAGAGTCGCCGGTAATCGACATCATCCACGGCGACCTGCCGGTGGTGGTCACCGAGCACGGGCGCGTGGTGGCCAACTCGGTGATCCTCGCCGGCAACGCCTACCACAAGCTGGAAAAACGCAAGATGGCCGGCATGATCTTCCCGGCCTCTGGCGGCATCGTGGTGACCAAGCCCCTGGGCGAGGAGGTGGCCGCCAAGCTCAACCCGCAGGACCTGGCGGTCTACGACTGCCGCTTCGTGCTTGACTACTACCGCATGACCGCCGACAAACGCCTGCTGTTCGGCGGCGGCGCCAACTACTCCGGCCGCGACTCGCGCGACATCGCCGGCGAACTGCGCCCGGCCATCGAACACACTTTCCCGCGTTTGAAAGGCGTGGAAATCGAGTTCCAGTGGAGCGGCATGATGGGCATCGTCATCAACCGCATTCCGCAGCTGGGCAAACTGTCGAAAAACGTCTGGTACGCCCAGGGCTACTCCGGCCATGG
This sequence comes from Pseudomonas sp. GV071, assembly GCF_003050835.1. GTDB lineage: Bacteria > Pseudomonadota > Gammaproteobacteria > Pseudomonadales > Pseudomonadaceae > Aquipseudomonas. The sequence continues at coordinate 551,690 of NZ_QAOJ01000001.1, forward strand.
CGTGGCCACCACCCATATCGTCGGCGAGATCATGGCCAACGCGGTAACCGGTTCGATGGAGAAATTCGACACCTTTGCCGGCGTCAGCCATATCCGCCTGCCGTTCGGCGATTGGGTCGGCAATCAGATGTTGGCCGTGGGCATGTGGTACTACCAGATGCTTGAGCGCTTGCGTTAACGATCCTGAGCGGCGGATATCCCCGGCGGGACTATTCGCCGTCGCGCGGCACACAAATGCCAACCCCCGTAGCAAAAACGTCAGGAAAGGTTGCAGAGCCTTTGCCAGCGCGGCACACCCCGGTAGCATCCGGGGTTCGTGGACAAAGGGGTAATGCATGCACAGCAAACTCGACGCCTGCCTGGCGGCGGTCAATCAGATCCTGTTGGGCAAGGAGCCGCAGGTACGCCTGGCGCTGACCTGCCTGTTGGCCCGCGGCCACCTGTTGATCGAAGACCTGCCCGGTATGGGCAAGACTACCCTCAGCCACGCTCTGGCCAATGTGCTCGGGCTGAACTTCCAACGTATTCAATTCACCTCGGACCTGTTGCCTGGCGACATCCTTGGCACTTCCGTGTTCGATAAGGACAGCGGACTGTTCGTGTTCCATCCGGGGCCGATTTTTGCCGAGCTGGTGTTGGCCGATGAGATCAACCGCGCCACACCGAAAAGTCAGAGTGCGTTGCTTGAGGCCATGGAGGAGGGGCAGGTGACCATCGAGGGCGCGACCCGGCCGCTGCCGGAGCCGTTCTTTGTGATTGCCACGCAGAACCCGGTGAGCCAGGGCGGCACCTTTGCCTTGCCGGAGTCGCAGCTCGACCGTTTTCTCATGCGCTTGTCCCTGGGCTATCCGGCCAAGGCGGCGGAGAAGGCGCTGTTGCTCGGCGAGGCACGGCGGGAAATGTTGCCGCGACTGGACGCTGTACTCAGTCATGAACAGCTCGCCACCTTGCAAGCCGAGGTGCCCAAGGTGCGCGCCAGCGATGCCCTGGTGGACTACGTGCTGCGCCTGGTGGAAGCCACGCGCACCCAACCGCAGTTTGCTTGGGGTCTGTCACCACGGGCGAGCCTGGCGCTGTTGGCCGCCGCCCGGGCCTGGGCGTTTCTGGCCCAGCGCGATTATGTGATTCCCGAGGATGTGCAGGCGGTGTTGCCGTCGGTGGTGGGCCACCGTTTGCGCGAGCGTGCCGACCCGGCCGGACATGGCGGTGGCGCCCTGGTGCAATGGCTGCTGCGCGAAGTGCCGGCGCTTTGAGGGCGCGCGCCTGATGGCTGTGTTCAAACAGCGCTGGCAACGCTGGTTGCAGCGGCGTATTCCGCCGGCAACCAGCGTGCTGCTGACCCAGCGGCGGATTTTCATAATCCCCACGCGCATTGGCGCGGCCTACGGCCTGGCGTTGTTTCTGATGCTGATGGCCGGGGTCAATTACCAGAACAGTCCGGCCTACGGCCTGACATTCCTGCTGGCATCGGTGTTTATCGTCGCCATCCTCCATACCTACCGCAACCTTGCCGGCCTGACCTTGCATGCGGCTGGCGGCAGCCCGGTGTTTGTTGGCGAGCAAGCCACGCTGAGAATTCGCCTGAGCAGCAATGGCCGCGCCCATCAGTCGATTGCCTTGGGCTGGCCGCCGTTGGAACTGCAGTCTTACGACGTGCCGGGCAACGGCCTGTGCGAATGTGAGTTGCGGGTTCCAGCCGAGCGCCGTGGCTGGTTGCGGCCGGGGCGTTTGCGCGTCGAGAGTCGTTTTCCGCTGGGTATTCTGGTGGCTTGGAGCCTGGTGGACCTGGACCAGGCGCTGCTGGTTTATCCGCGGCCGATAGCGGGCGAGTTGCCGCTGGCCGCCGGCGCTCGTGAGGACGATGACGACGATGAAGGCGCGCGGGTGTTCGGAATGGGTGCCGATGACTATCAAGGCTTGAAAACCTACCAGCCTGGCGACTCCAAACGGCGCCTGCACTGGAAAGCCTATTCCCGTGGCCACGGCCTGCTGGTGAAGGATTTTGCCGCCCTGGCCGGGCGCGATCTGTGGCTGGATTTCGCCGCCCTGGATGGTGATCCGGAAATGCGCCTGTCGCTGCTCTGTCACTGGGTGCTGACCTTGTCCGAGCGCCAGCAGCCGTTTGCGCTGCGTTTGCCGAATGCGGTGTACGGCCCGGACGTGGGTGAGACCCATCGCGAAGCCTGCCTGCGTGCCTTGGCGCTGTTCGACCAGGAGGATAGAGCGTGAGTGCACTGCAACCAATCCCGCGCATCAGCCTGCTGTGGCTACTGGTGGCGCAGGTGCTGGTGATCATTCCGCACCTGGAACACTTGCCGCTGTGGATCATCGCCCTATGGCTGGTGTGCGCCGGTTGGCGAGTACAGATCTACCGCATGCGCGCGCAATACCCCGCGACCTGGCTGAAGTCGGGGCTGACGGTGGGCATTGTCGGAGGGGTGTTTTTATCCCGCGGCAGCCTGATTGGCCTGGATGCCGGGGTGGTGCTATTGATCGCTGCGTTCATTCTGAAACTGGTGGAAATGCGCAGCCGCCGCGATGCCCTGGTGTTGATTTTGCTGGGCTTCTTTGCGGTGGTGACGCTGTACCTGTTCGACGATCGCATGACCACCGTGGTGTTTACTCTGTTGCCGGTGATGGGCCTGCTGGCGGCGCTGATTGGCCTGCAACAGAGCCCACAGCAGCAAAGCCCGTGGCCGCCGCTGCGCCTGGCCGGGGGGCTGCTGGCGCAAGCGCTACCGCTGATGGTGCTGCTGTTTCTGTTCTTTCCGCGCTTCGGCCCGCTGTGGACGCTGCCGATGCCGAATAACCAGGCGATTACCGGGTTATCGGACAGCATGGCGCCCAATGATATTGCCGAATTGAGCCGCTCCGATGCCTTGGCCTTTCGCGCCAGCTTCGACGGCCCGCTGCCGCCACGCAGCCAGCAATATTGGCGGGCGCTGACCCTTGACCAGTTCGAAGGCCGGCGCTGGTCGCAGTCACTGGAGGCACGTTTTGCCCGCGCGCCGCAGTGGACGCCACAAGGCGAGCCGTTGAAGTACCGGATCATCATGGAGGCCACTAACAAGCCCTGGCTGTTTGGCCTCGACCTGGCCAGCACTGACCTCGAAGACGCACAGCTGATGGGCGACTTTCGCCTGGAGCGGCGCTTGCCGGTGGACCAGACCCTGGTGTACCGCGTCACCTCCTGGCCCCAGGCACTGCGCGAGCCGCAAGCGAGCAAACCGGCGTTACGGCGGGCCACGCAACTGCCCAAAGACGGCAACCCGCAGAGCCGTGCCTGGGCGCAGCAGCTGCAGGCCCAGTACCCGGCCCCGGAGAAACTGGTACAGGCGCTGTTGCAGCACTTCAATCGTGAGCCGTTTACCTACACCTTGCGGCCACCGGCGGTGGGTGAAAACAGCGTCGACGATTTTCTGTTCGGCACCCGCGCCGGTTTCTGCGAGCACTACGCCGGCGCCATGGCCTTTGTACTTCGCGCGGCAGGTATTCCGGCGCGGGTAGTGGCGGGGTATCAGGGTGGCGAGTTGAACCCCAGCGGTCAGTACATTCAGGTGCGCCAGTTCGATGCTCACGCCTGGGTGGAGTATTGGCGCGAGGGCGTGGGCTGGAGCACCGTCGACCCAACGTTCCAAGTGGCGCCTGATCGCATTCAGCGCGGCCTCGAAGAGGCGATGGTGGGAGAGCAGAGCTTCCTGGAAAACTCCCCGCTTTCGCTGCTGCGCTATCGCCATATCAACTGGGTGAACCAACTGCGCCTGAGCTGGGAAGAGCTCAACTACGGCTGGCAACGCTGGGTGCTCGATTACCAGCAAGGCACCCAGCTGGAGGTATTGCAGAAATGGTTCGGCCGTCTGGATTCCCGTGACCTGGTGCTGAGTCTGGTGGGCGGTGGCGGGGCAGTGTTGCTGCTGGTCGGGCTGTGGTTGTTCAAACCCTGGCGCCGCGAGCGCGATGTGCAGCAGCGCGTGTATCAGAGTTTCGAGCGTGTGTTGGCGCGCCATGGTGTGCGCCGCCAATCAGGCGAGGGCGCCCGAGCGTTTGCGCAGCGGGCCGAGCTGGCGTTACCGGCACAGCTGGGGCACATTCGTGCCTTTGCTGACGCCTTCGAGGCGCAGCGTTACGGCGGTACGCCGGCTTCGCCCAAACAGTTGCAGCAGCAGGTGCGGGCGTTGCGCCGGGCATTGCCGCTGCGCTGGCTACAACGTGATTGAGGCCTAAGGTGGTCACCCATGTCTGAGTTTGTCGATGCCCTGGTTGCCCGGGTGCTGCAGTTGGAAATCAGCCTGCTGGCTGGCCGCGAGCGGATGGCCGCTGGCACCGACAGCGAGGCGCTGCACGATGTGCGGATTGCCGTGCGCAAACTGCGCAGCCTGTTGCGGCCGTTTCGCAACGTAGTCGAGCACGATCCGCTGGTGAACGCTGCCGCGGAGCTGGGGCGGATCAGCAGCCCGGTGCGCGACAGCGAGGTGCTGCTCGGCGAATTGCGTCGGCACGGCGGCATGGAAGCGGTGATCGCACCTCGCGAGCGTGCTTTACCGGAGCAGTACCGTACGCTGATCGCCAGCCCCGAAGCCTTGCGTGTGCAACGCGCGCTGGACCTGTGGCCGAGCTTCTTTCGCCAGTCGCTGCAGGACGCCGCGCCCGAGCACCTGAAAAGCTACGTCACGCGCAAACTGGATAAAGAGAGCCAGCGCCTAAGCGCGGCCATGGCCGACCCGGCGCATGACCGCCATCGTTTGCGCATTCTGATCAAACGCGTGCGCTATTGCGCCGATGCCTACCCGCAGTTGGTCGAGCTGCCGGCCAAGCACACCAATGCCTTGAAGCGCGCGCAGAACGCCCTGGGTGCCTGGCACGACCGCCTGCAATGGCTGGCGCGCGCCGAGCAAGATGCTGAGCTGGCGCCGCTGGTGGCGCAGTGGCAAACGGAGCTGGCCGAGGCTGAGGGGCGGTCCGATCTCGCCCTGGAACAACTGGCGCGCTTCTATGGCTAGGGTGCAAAGGTCGTAATCCGCCGGCCAATTGGCTAAACCGGCACTTTCCGCGTCTTTCGTCCGGCTGCTTACTTCCCCTACCATCAGCTACGCCTTTTTTCGTTCGAGATTTCTATGACTTTTTCCGAGTTGATCAACGCCGTCCGCGCCAACCCTCAGGCCGTGGTAGTGCCTGCTGAATGGGGCCAGGGCCGCGCCGGTTTCGGTGGCCTGGCGGCGATGCTGGTGTACGAGGCCATGCGCGCTGTGGTGCCGGCAGACCGCCCCGTGCGTTCGTTGGCCATCACCTTCGTCGGGCCGCTGGCGGTGGATACCCCGGTGAGCCTGGAAGCCGAAGTGCTGCGCGAAGGCAAAGCGGTCAGCCAGGTGCTTGGCCGCGCGGTGCAGAACGGCCAGGTGGTGACCATCGTCCAGGGCAGCTTTGGCGCTGGCCGTGAATCGGCGATCAACGTCGAAGCGCAACCGGCACCCAGCATGAAAGCCGTGGACGACTGTCCCGAGCTTCCGTACCTGAAAGGCGTAACTCCGGAGTTTACCCGCTACCTGGCCATGCGTTGGGCCGTCGGCGGCATGCCATTCAGCAACACGCTGTCGCGGGAAATGGGCGGCTATGTACGCCTGCGTGGCGAAGAACAGGTGAGTGAAGTCACTGAATCGCACCTGCTGGCCCTGGTCGATGCCTGGCCACCAGCGGTGCTGCCGTTCCTGAAAAGCCCGGCGCCGGGCAGTTCGCTGACCTGGACCATCGAGTTCGTGCAGCCGGTGCCGAAACTGACCACCGATCAATGGTGCCAATACCTGGCCACGATCGAATACGCCCGCGATGGCTATGGCCATATCGCCGCGCAGCTGTGGACCCCCTCCGGTGAGCTAGTGGCGTTGAGTCGCCAGACCGTTACCGTTTTCGGTTAGTACCTCCCCACGAGCGTAGGAGTCGCCCGGCGGCTCCTACGCTATCGCCCGTCTAATCTGATTTCCCCATAGCCACTATCAAGCCGACTGATTTCCGCCCACCCCCGGGCGGCCAGTAAGGTAGCCCCCATACAGCGTTCTGGAGGCGGTTATGGCCCACATCAACATCATGTCCATGGTTGGCAGCGCAGTCCCGGCGACCTTACGCGCCGATGGCTTTCTGGCGTGCTGGTACGTGATGGTCGATGGCGTGCAACGCTCCGGTCCGTTCACGTCGTTCGAGGCGGCGGCACTGAGCAAAACCCTCTGGACCTTCGAATCCCTGTTGCGCAGCAAGCCCACCGAGGTGCTCGCTGCCTAAGCGTTTCACGCTGCTCCCCCGGCGTACTTGGCAACTCCCCGGTTGCCTGTTTTTTTCTGCGTTGCTCCGCGCCTTTAGCCCGTCCAAGTGACGGGCTTTTCTTTGCGCGCTGCAGGTAAACTGCCGGCTTATTTTCGGGAAGCCTCAGCGTGAAGTGGGACATTTTCTGTAGCGTGGTGGACAACTTCGGCGACATCGGCGTGACCTGGCGCCTGGCCCGGCAGCTGGTGGCGGAGCAGGGCTGCGCGGTGCGTTTGTGGGTTGACGAGCTGAGCGCGTTCGCCCGTATCTGCCCGCAAGCCGATGCCACCCTGGAGCAGCAATGGCAGGAGGGCGTCGAGGTCTGCCAATGGCCAACGGCATGGCAACCGGTGGCAGCGGCCGATGTGGTGATCGAAGCCTTTGCCTGTTCCTTGCCGCCGGCCTATATCACCGCCATGGCCGAACGCGCGCGTGCTTCGCTGTGGCTGAACCTGGAATACCTGAGCGCCGAGGACTGGGTGGAGGGTTGCCATGGTTTGCCATCGATGCAATCCAACGGCCTGCAGAAGTTCTTCTTTTTCCCAGGCTTCACTGCTGGCACTGGTGGTTTGTTGCGCGAGGGCAAGCTGCTCGCCGCGCGTGATGAGCTGCAACAGCATCCCCGCGCGCGCTCCGCATTTCTCGCCTCGCTGGGCGTGACGCCGGAGCCAAACAGCCAACTGATCTCTCTGTTTGCTTACGAAAATCTTGGCCTGGGCGAATGGCTTGGTGCCTTGGCTGATGCATCAACCACCAGCCATCTTTTGGTGCCAGAAGGGCGGGTGTTGGGGGATGTCGAGCGCTGGTTGGGCGAATCACTGACGGCTGGCGATGTGCGCGAACGCGGCGCACTGCGGGTGCAAATTCTGCCCTTCGTCGCCCAGCAAACCTATGACCGTCTGCTCTGGTGTTGCGACTTCAACGCGGTTCGCGGCGAGGACTCGTTCGTGCGCGCGTTGTGGGCGGGTCGACCGCTGGTATGGCACATCTATAAGCAGGACGAAGACGCCCATCTGGATAAACTGCAGGCCTTTTTGGCGCTGTATCAGCAGGGCTTGTCGCCGGCTGCGCAAACGGCGCTCAGTCAATTCTGGCTGGCGTGGAATAGCGGGGAAGGGGTAGCCGCGAGCTGGGTAAACCTGCAAAGGCTGCGCGCCGAACTGGTCGCTCATGCTGAGAAGAAGGCTCTGCAATGGGCCTCTCAGGCCGATCTTGCGACGGCGCTGGTACAGTTTTACCGAAATTGGCTATCATACGCGGCCTAGAATTCTGTACCTCCATCCAAATTCGGATACTCGTATGAAAACCGCACAAGAAATGAAGCCTAACAGTGTGGCCCTGATCGACGGCCAACCATGGCTTATCCAAAAGGCCGAATTCACTAAATCCGGTCGTAACAGCGCCATCGTTAAAATGAAGTTGAAGAACCTGCTGAGCGGTTCTTCCACTGAAACCGTTTACAAAGCCGACGACAAAATGGAACCAGTGATTCTGGACCGCGTTGCCGTGACTTACTCCTACTTCAGCGAACCGAACTACGTGTTCATGGACGAAGAGTTCAACCAGTACGAGCTGAACTCCGAAGACCTGGAAAGCGTTCTGCCGTTCATCGTTGATGGCATGACCGACGTCTGCGAAGCCGTGTTCTTCGAAGGCAAAGTGGTTTCGGTAGACCTGCCGACCACCATCGTTCGCCAGATCACCTACACCGAAGGTTCGGCTCGTGGCGATACTTCGGGCAAAGTGATGAAGCCTGCCAAGCTGAGCAACGGCACTGAAGTCAAAGTGGCTGACTTCTGCGAGATCGACGACTGGATCGAAATCGACACCCGTACCGGCGAGTACAAATCGCGCGCTAAAGCTCCAGTTTAAAAACTGGCTTTACCGGCGACATAAAAAAGCCCGACCTAGGTCGGGCTTTTTTGTGCGCGGTGGTTTTACACAGCGACGTTCAGGGTCACCTGGATATTGCCGCGGGTGGCGTTGGAGTAAGGGCACACCTGGTGGGCCGCCTCGACCAGCGCTTCAGCGTCGGCTTTATCAAAACCTGGCAGGGAGATGTTCAATTCCACTTCCAGACCAAAACCGCCGGGGATCTGGCCGATGCCGACTTTGCCGGTGATCGAGCTGTCGGCAGGCAATTGTTTCTTCTGCTGGCCGGCAACGAATTTCAAGGCGCCGATAAAGCAAGCCGAGTAGCCGGCGGCGAACAGTTGTTCCGGGTTGGTGGCTTCACCACCTTGGCCACCGAGTTCACGCGGGGTGGTGAGTTTTACATCGAGAATGCCGTCGGAGGAAACAGCGCGGCCGTCGCGGCCACCGGTGGCAGTTGCAGTGGCGGTGTACAGGGCTTTGATGGTTTGCATGGTGATTCTCCAGTTATCTATTCAGTTTGCTTGCTAAAGTTTTGTGCGCTAAGCAGTGCGGGGAGTGAAAGTTAGTGTCTATTTAGTTTGCGCGCAAGATAAATAATTGGATTAAATCGATCTAAAGACCTGCATGTTCGGGAATAAGCGTCTAGACCGCGTTCTGCAGGCTGTCGCGCAGGGTCACCAAGTCGCTTTTCAGCGCCAGCAAATCCGCAGGTTGCTGACCGGAAGCTTTGAGAATGCACGCCGGAACGCCCAGCGCCTGTTCCTGCAGGGCGCGGCCTTTGTCGGTCAGGCGCAGTTGCACCACCCGTTCATCCTGGGTGCTGCGGGTGCGGGTGAGCAGGCCTTCGGCCTCCAGGCGCTTGAGCAGTGGGGTGACCGAGCCCGGATCGGTGAGCAGGTGCTGGCTGAGTTCGCCGACGGTAACGCCGTCGCCTTCCCACAGCACCAACATGGCCAGGTATTGCGGGTAGGTGAGGTTCAGCGCTTGCAGCAGCGGCTTGTACACCTTGGTCATCAGCAACGAGGTGGAATACAGCGCGAAGCACAGCTGGTTTTCCAGTTTGAGCTGTTCAGGCGTGGCCATCGGTGCCTCCGGGCTGGGTTATGAAGGGAAGAGGAGCACAACGTTAGCGCGCTTGAGTTTAATGCGCCATGCATGTTTCCAGAGATCGAGGCTACACACGAAACCCTTCCACAATATGTTCCGCCAGGCTTTCGCTTACCGGCGACTGGGTGCGGGTGTTGCGCAGCAGCACGATGCTGCACAGCGGAAGCTCCGGAAGCCCTTCGGCTTTGCCGAGGATGCGCATGTCCGGGGTGATCAGGCTTTGCAGTTGTGCGGTAACTGCCAGCCCGGCGCTGACCACCGCCATCAGCGCCGACAGACTCGGGCTGGTGTAGGCCACGCGGTATTCGCGGTCCATGGTTTCCAGTGCGTTGCAGGCCCAGGCGCGGCAGAAGCAATCGCTGTTGAACATCGCCAGCGGCATCGGCGTTTGTTCATGGGGGCTGAAACCCTGGGCTTCGGCCCAGACAAAACGTTCCTGGCGCAGCAGTTGGCCGATCTCATCACCGGGCATGCGGGTGACGATCGACAGGTCGAGGTCCTGACGTTGCAGCAGTTGCGCCGACGACTCGCAATGCACCTCCACCTGCACCATCGGGTAGGCCTGGGCGAAGCGCGAGAGAATGCCGGGGAGAAACCGCATCACGTAGTCATCCGGCGTGCCGATGCGCACCGAGCCGACCATATGCGGCTCGCGCAAGGTGTTGATCACCTCGCCATGCAGTTTCAGGATCCGCCGCGCATAACCCAGCAGCACCTGGCCCTCGGCCGTCAGCCGCACCTGGCGGCCTTCACGCTCGAACAGGGCGCGCTGTACCACGTCCTCTTCCAGGCGCTTCATCTGCATGCTCACCGCCGATTGCGTGCGGTTCACGGCTTCGGCGGCACGGGTGAAACCGCCGAGATCGGCGATGGCCACAAAGGTGCGTAACAGTTCGCTGTCGATGCCGACGTAGCTGCTCATATGGAGGTGCTCAATTCATCAAGTAAGGGAATGGGTCGCATAAGAAACATTCGTTGGATTGATCTTAGCCGTGGGCAGAGACTGACGCCATCCCCTAAGCGCTGCAGTTCGTCGCACTCCTTACGGGGGCATTGCACATGGAGAGCTGAATCATGAAAGCACAAAAAGGTTATGCCATCGCCGCCGCCTTGCCACGGACGAAAACCACTGCCACCGGCTCTTTGCTGAGCCGCCTGTGGAAGCAGGTGAAACGCTGGAACGAACTGGCCGCCCAACGTCGTCTGCTGGCGAGCATGCCAGACGCTACGCTGAAGGACCTGGGGCTGTCGCGAGCCGACCTCGAGCAGGAAGCGGAACGGCCATTCTGGGATGACCCGCTGCGCCGCTAAGCGAACCCTCAACACCACCAAGGAAGATTGCATGAGCTCGACGTACCACCTGGCGCAAGTGAACATTGCCCGCACCAAAGCCCCGCTCGATGACCCATTGATGCGGGGCTTTGTCGAACAACTGGACCCCATCAATCAACTGGCCGAACGCAGCCCGGGGTTTGTCTGGCGCCTGCAGACGGAAGAGGGCGACGCCACCTCGATTCAGCTGTTCGACGACTCGCGCCTGATCGTCAACCTGTCGCTGTGGGACTCCTTCGAAGCGCTGAAAAACTACGTCTACAGCGGCGACCACCTGACCGTGTTGAAGGCCAAGAAAAGCTGGATGGAGAAGCTCGATACACCATCGCTGGCCCTCTGGTGGCTGCCGGCTGGGCAACTGCCGACACCGGCCGAGGCCAAGGCGCAATTGGCCTTGTTGGCAAAAAATGGCCCTTCATCGACTGTATTCACCTTCGCCAGGCCGTATCCTGCACCCGAAGCCGAACCAGGTGCAGCCGATGTCCACAGCGCTCTCGCTCTCCCTTAAACAAGCCCGTCGCCTGGCCCTCAGCGCCCAGGGTTTTGCCGGGCGCCGTAGTGCCAGTGCCGTCAAAGCCGCCAGACTGAACCAGATGATCGAGCGCCTGGGCGTGGTGCAGATCGACTCGGTCAACGCCGTGGTGCGCTCCCATTACCTGCCGTTGTTCTCACGCCTTGGCGAGTACGCACCTAGCCTGTTGGAGCACGCCGCCTGGGGCGCCGGCAAGCGCCGTACGTTGTTCGAATATTGGGGTCATGAAGCCTCGTTACTGCCCCACGCCTTGTACCCGTTGATGCGTTGGCGCATGCAACGCGCGGCGCAGGGCCAGGGCATTTACAGTCAGTTGGCAAGCTTTGGCCGCGAGCAGCACGCGGTGGTGCAACGGGTGTTGGCTACGGTGCGCGATCAAGGCGCCACCGGCGCGGGCGCACTCACAACCCGGGTGGAACGTGCCGGCCCCTGGTGGGACTGGAGCGCAGAGAAGATGGCGCTGGAATGGCTGTTCGCTGCTGGCGAGGTGACGGTCGCCGGGCGTCGCGGTTTCGAGCGTTTGTACGACGTGCCGGAACGGGTGCTGCCCAGCGCCTGGCTCGCTCATCCCGAGGTGCCTGAAGCCGACGCCCAGCGCCAATTGCTACTGCACTCTGCCGCCGCGTTGGGCGTGGCCACGGAAAAAGATCTACGCGACTACTTTCGCCTGGAGCCGAAAGACAGCCAGGCGCGGCTCGCTGAACTGGTCGAGGCCGGCGCCTTGTTGCCGGTGCAGGTAGAGGGCTGGGACAAACCGGCCTACTGCTTGCCCGGCCTGAGCATTCCGCGCGCGGTCAAAACCTCGGCGTTGCTGTCGCCCTTCGACTCGCTGATCTGGGAGCGGGCGCGCACCGAGCGGCTCTTCGACTTCCGCTACCGCCTGGAGATCTACACCCCGCAACCCAAGCGGGTGTACGGCTATTACGTGCTGCCGTTTCTGCACAATGAGCGGTTGGCCGGGCGCGTGGATTTGCGCGCTGAGCGCAGTACAGGCCGCTTGCTGGTGCATGCGCTGCATGAGGAAGCCATGGGGCTGGATGAAGAGGGCGTGTACGCCCTGGCGCGCAATTTGTTGGAGATGGCGCGGTGGTTGGGGTTGGCTGAGGTGTGGGTGAATTGTCCGAAGGCGCAGAGTGAGCGGTTGCGTAGTGCTCTGGTTGGATGAGATCGCAACAGCCCCTCACCCCCAGCCCCTCTCCCGCAAGCGGGAGAGGGGAGTCTTACGGAGGTCCCTAAGCTAGCCCCTCACCCTAACCCTCGCCCCTCAGGGGAGAGGGTTAGGGTGAGGGGTGGCCTTATGGCTGAAACGGCGACTTGGCGAGCACCACGCCCGTCTCGGCCACGTACTGATGCCAATGCTCCAGCAATTCCTCCAGCTTCTGTGGCTCGGTCTTGGCCAAGTCATGAATCTCGCCAGGGTCTTTGCTCAGGTCATACAGCTGCCACGTGGCCGGGCCGACCGGGGCGGGTAGGAACACCGCTTTCAGGTCGCCTTTGCGGATCGCGCGCATGCCGAACAGCTCCCAGCCGGTGACGGTGTTTTCGTCATGGATCTGCTCGGTCTCGCCGCTCAGGTAGCCCAGCCAGGATTTACCGCGCGGCTCGGCCACCTCGCGGCCATGCCATTTCTTGCCCGGGTGGCGCACGCCGGCCAGGTCGAGAATGGTCGGGGTGATGTCCATCACCGTGCTGAACTCTTTGACGATCTGCCCCTGACGCTCGAACTGCGGGTAACGCACCAGCGCCGGCACCCGAATGCCGCCCTCGGTGGTGAACGCTTTGTACAGGCGCGACGGCGCGGTGGCCGCCTGGGCCCAGCGCGGGCCGTACCAGACGTAGGAGTTGGCGCGGCCGATGTTGTCCAGGCTGTTGTCGTAATGGGTGTCGAGGTAGGTCAGCAGGCTTTCGCCGAACAGCGGGAAGGCTTCCAGCAGCAGGCCTTCGGCGCCGTTGTCGGACATGAACAGCACGAAGGTGTTGTCCAGCTCGCCCTGTTGGCGCAGGTAGTCGACCACCCGGCCGATGTTCCAGTCCATGCGCTCGACCATCGCCGCATAGGTTTCCATGGTGCGCGCGGAAATCGCCCGCTGCTCATCGTTGAGCTGCTGCCATTCCTTGTTCTGCGCCAGCACCGGGTGGGCTTCTACATCCTCTGGCACCAGGCCGAGTTCTTTGAGCTTGGCCAGGCGCTCCTGACGCAACACTTCCGGGCCGGCGTCGTAACGGCCTTTGTAATTGGCCACTACGTCAGCCGGCGCTTGCAGCGGCCAATGCGGGGCGGAGAACGGCAAATAGGCGAAAAACGGCCGCGCCTGGTCGCGCTCTTTCAGGTACTGCAGCAGCTTGTCGCCGAAGGCGTCGGAGGAATAGAAGTCGTCCGGCAGTTTGTCGACGAACTGGTCGTCTTCGATATACAGCACCGGCGTGCCTTTGATGATGCCTGGGGTGTTTTCGTCTTCCGGCGGCTCGTAGCCGTAGTGGTTGGCGGCGCCGGGCAGCAGCGAGAAGGAGCGCTCAAAGCCGCGGGCATGGGGTGCCAGGTCCGGGGTCAGGCCCAAGTGCCATTTGCCTGCCATCAATGTTTCGTAACCGGCCTCGCGCAGCAGCTCCGGCAAGGCCACCACGCGGTCGTTGAGGTAACCCTCGTAACCGGGTTTGCCCTGTTGGTCCGGGTGGATGGCTTCGGCCATGGCACCGATGCCGGCAATGTGGTGGTCGGTGCCGGTGAGCAGCATCGAACGGGTTGGCGAGCAGGTAGGCGCAGTGTGGAAGTCGGTCAGGCGCACGCCCGCATTGGCCAGGGCGTCGAGGTTCGGTGTGGCGATCTCGCCGCCAAAGGCACCGAGGTCAGAGAATCCCAGGTCGTCGGCGACGATCACCAGGAAGTTGGGGCGTTTACTCATGGCAAAACATCCTTTCTAAGGGCGGTCTTTTAGTAAGCCCAGGGGTTAATAGGCGATGTAGGCCAGCGGCAGGTCTTCGACGCGCACCACCGGCGGGGCGACGTACTCGCCATCGCTGGTCAGTTCGTGCAGCAACTCTTCGCGCAACTGGTGGAATTCAAAACTGCTGCGGGCGCGTGGGTGCGGCAGGTCAACTTCCACTACTCGTTTGATCCGCCCGGGTCGTGGCTCCATCACCACCACACGGTCGGCGAGGAAAATCGCCTCTTCGACATCGTGGGTGACCAGCAAGGTGGTGATCTGTGCACGGCTGCGGATGGCCAACAACTCGTCCTGCATCTGCTGGCGGGTGAGGGCATCTAGGGCGCCGAAGGGTTCGTCGAGCAGCAGAATCTGCGGGCTGGCCACGAGGCCGCGGGCAATCGCCACGCGCTGCGCCATGCCGCCGGAAAGCTGGTGTGGGTAGGCGCGCTCAAAGCCCTGCAGGCCGACCAACTGAATAAACTCGTGCACCCGGCGAAAGCGTTCGGCCTGGGTCAGGTGTTCGTTGACCAGGCCCAGGCCGATGTTCTGTTCCACCGTCAGCCAGGGGAACAGGCGGTGCTCCTGGAATACGATGCCGCGGTCGCCACCGATGCCTTGCACCGGTTTGCCGGCCACTTCGATCTGCCCGCGGAATTCACTGTCCAGGCCCACCAGCAAGCGCAGCAAGGTGGATTTGCCGCAGCCGCTGGAACCGACAATGGCGACGAACTCGCCGGGGGCGATATCCAGGTTGAATTCACGGATGGCTTCCAGCTCACCGCCGTCGACGGCGAACTGTTTGCCCACATGGGTAAAGCGCACCAGCGGCGCGGCTGGCTGCGGGAAGGCGAGGGTAGTCATGCGGTTCTCCAGCGCGTGGCACGCGCTTCGATAAATTGGCCAAGGGCATTCAGGGCAGCACCGGTGAGGCCGATCAGGAGCATCGCGGCCATCACCTGGTCCATGCGAAACAGCTGCTGGGCACCAATCATCAAGGTGCCGATGCCATAACCCGAGGACATGAAATATTCAGCGCCGATGGTGCCTAGCCAGGCATAGATCAGGCCCAGGCGCAGGCCGGCGAAAATCGCCGGGGTGGCGCCGGGCAGAATCAGCAAACGCAGGCGCTGGAACAGATTCAGGCGCAGGGCCTGGGCGGCTTCGCCCAGTTGCGGCGAGAGGTTGCGAATGCCGCGTTGAGTGGCAATCAGCAGCGGAAAGAACGCGGCCAGGCCGACGAACACTAGCTTGGCCAGCTCACCCAAGCCGAACCAGGCGGTAAGCAGCGGCACCCAGGCGAAGATCGCGATCTGCCGCAGCGCCGACAGGCTAGGGCCGAGCAGGCGTTCACTGCTGGCCGACAAACCGAGCACCACGCCCAAGACAAAACCCAGTCCGCCGCCAACGGCCAAGCCGGCCAGGGCGCGCAACAGGCTGTTGCCCATGGCGTAAGGCAAGCTGCCGTCGCTGAACCCTTCATAGGCGCTAAGCAGCACCTGCCAGGGGCTGACCAGAATATTGCTGTCCACCAGCTGCAGCTGGCTGACGGTCTGCCACAACGCCACTAGGCCCAATGGCAGGAACCAGGGTTGCAGCCGCTGCCAACCGGAGCCCAGCGGGCGGCGGCGGAATTCGGCAGTCGGCGGGTGTGGCCAGAACAGCAGTTTGTGGTCGAGTAGGGTGATGCCGCGTTCCATCAGCACGCCGACCACGCCAATGATCAGGATGCACACGAACACCACATCGAGCATAAACAGCTGGCGGCCCCAGACCATCAGGTAGCCGATGCCTTCACTGGAGGCGAGCAGTTCCACCGCCAGCAACGACGACCAGCCGGTGGCCAGCGCCAGGCGCAAGCCAGCCATAAACGAGGGCAGCGCGGCCGGCAGCACCAGGCGCCAGATCAGCAGGTAAGTCGGCAGGCGCAGTACCGCAGCGGCTTCACGCAGCTTGGGTTGGGCATCGCGCACCCCGACCAGGGTGTGGATGGTCACCGGCACCACCACGGCCTTGACCAGCACCACCAGCTTGAGGGTTTCGCCAATGCCGAACAGCAGCATGAACAACGGGATCCACGCCAGGGTGGGAATCTGCGCCAGGGCGCTGAAGGTGGGAAACACCAACCGTTCGGCTCGCGGGCTGAAGCCCAGCGTGGCGCCCAACACCGCACCAATCGCCACACCCACCGACAAACCCCAGAACAGCCGCTGCAGGCTGATCCACAGGTTGCTGAACAAATCCTGCTGGCTCAGCTCCACCACGCTTTGCCAGACCAGTGCCGGCGCCGGCAGGGTTTGCGCCGACATCCAGGCGTGGCGGGCGGCCAGGGTCCAGAGCAGAAACAGCAGGGCGGGTACCACCCATGGCAGTAAGGCGTAGCGCAGGCGGGCGGGGTTCAGGCTCAAGCGCTGGGCTGGTTTGCCCAGGCTGAGGGTGCGGGTGGCTGCCATATCAATGACCTCGGGCGGTGGTAGAGGGCTTAGATATATTCTTCATAGGCATATTAAATTCAGTTATCTGTGCATTTATTGGCTAAGAAACCGCATTTAATGGCCCCACCCCCGCCCGGGCAAATGCCTTTGTTGAATACTTTTTATGCTTTTCGTGCATCTCCCGTGTAAGCCGCCGTGTCAGCGCTATAGCGCTTTTGGTTACTAAAAAATAATTTAATAGTATTTATAGTTTTGTTTGGCGTATGCCTTATTCGCCGCAACAGCCGGCACCGAGCCGGTAACTGGCGGGGAGCCTGCAGCGATGAAAGCGTTAATCCATTCGGCCTTGGGCCTGTTTGCGTCACCCTTGTTGGCCGGCTTGTTGGGCGTGTTGGTGGTGCCCGTCTTGGTGGTGCCAACGGCGGCCCAGGCCGCGCCCGAACCGCTGACAGAAATCCGCATCGCCGTGCCCGACCTCAGCGCCGTGGCCACCCACAGTGGTGGCGGCCTGGTGGATGTGGTGCGCGACCAGCAGCTGTTCGAGAAAGCCCTGGCCGCCGAGGGCATCAAGATTCAGTGGAATTTCTTCAAGGGCGCGGGGCCGGCCATCAATGAGGCGTTCGCCAATGACCAGGTCGACCTGGCCTACCTCGGCGACCTGGCGGCCATCGTCGGCAAGTCCAACGGCCTCGACACCCGCCTGCTGAGCGCCACCGCGCGTGACGTGAAGCTGTACCTGGGCGTGCTGCCCGGCTCAGGGATCAAGACCCTGGCCGACCTCAAGGGCAAACGCGTCGGCATTTTCCGTGGCACTGCTGTGCAGTTGTCATTCGACGCCGCGCTGGTCAGCCAGGGCCTCAGCGAAAAAGACTTCAAGGTGATCAACCTGGATTTCACCGCCTCCACCTCGGCACTGGTGGCCAAGCAGATCGACGCCACCTGGGGCGCCTCCAACCTCACCGCACTGCGTGCCCGTGGCCTGGTGGAAATTCCCCTGACCACCAAAGACCTTGATGGCGCGGGCAGCATCCAGAGCGTGCTGGTCGGCTCCGGCGCTTTCGTTGATGCCCACCCGGACATCGTCAAGCGTCTGCTCAAGGCACAGGAAACGGCCGAGCAGTGGGTAGCCCAGGAAGCCAACAAAGATGCCTACATCAACCTGGTGTCGACCCTCGCGGGATACCCGCCGGTGATTCTGCAGAGTGATCTGGGCGACGAGAACCTGGGCCAGCTGTTCCAGACCCGACTGGACCCAGCGTTCCTCGCCAAGCTGGATAGCTCGATCAAACTGGCCAGCCAGCAGCGCTTGATTCGTAAGCCGTTCAGTACGGCGGAATGGGTGCAGAAGGACGTAGTGCTTAGCCAAAATCCATAACGCTGCGTTGCTCTTGTGGGGTGTGCTCACCCCATCGGCGGCAACCGCCGTTTCACCGGGGTCTTTTTCACGATCGCGGTGTTGGTTTCGGCGTAGTGATTGAGCCGGTCGAGCAGGGTGTCGAGCTGCTCCATCGAGCGCACATGCAGGCGGGCGATAAAGCAGTCGTCGCCGGTGACCTTATCGCACTCGGTGAACTCGCCAATCGCCTGAATCTGCCGCTCCACTTCCTGCAACTGCCCCGGCAACGGGCGAATCCGCACGATGGCTTGCAGCTGGTAACCAAAGGCCTTGGCGTCGATGTCGACGGTGTAGCCGGTGAGCACGCCGCGCTCTTCCAGGCGGCGCAGACGCTCGGCGACGCTGGGTGCGCTGAGGCCGCTGAGCTGTGCCAGGGCTTTGAGCGAGCGGCGCGAGTCTTCCATCAGGGCGGTGATCAATTGCTGGTCGATTGTGTCGGTCATGGCGATGTTGTTCAAAAAAGGCGGAAGAGGGATTTCAGCCTTGATAAAAAAGGCTCGCGGCGATTCTAGCCTTGTTTTTGCCATGGAGCCTGCCCGCCCCGAATCGCCATACTGTGCCCACTGAAAACGTCACTGAGTGGGAGGCAGCGATGCACAACACACAACAGCGCGGCATGGTGGAAATGGTCGCCGCGATGCTGATTTCCGGCACCATCGGCTGGTTCGTGCTGGTCTCCGGGCAACCGGTGCTGGAGGTGGTGTTCTGGCGTTGCCTGATCGGCGCCGGCACCTTGCTGGCGATCTGCGCGGCCATGGGTTTTCTGCGCGCGGGGTTGCTTACGCGGCTGACCTTTGCCCTGGCCGTGCTCAGCGGCGTGGCCATCGTCGGCAACTGGTTGCTGCTGTTTGCCGCCTATTCCCGGGCGTCAATTGCCATCGCCACCGCGGTGTACAACGTGCAGCCGTTTATGTTGGTGGGGCTGGCGGCGCTGTTTCTTGGTGAGCGCATCACGCTGCTCAAACTGTCGTGGTTGGCCGTGGCGTTTATCGGCATGTTGGCGATTGTCAGCGCCCATGGCCGCGACGGCGGCAGCGGCGTTGATTACCTGGTGGGCATCGCCCTGGCCTGTGGCGCGGCGTTTCTCTACGCGATAGCGGCGCTGATCATCAAACGCCTGACCGGCACACCGCCGCACCTGATCGCGCTGATTCAGGTGTGCACCGGGGTACTGATGCTGGCGCCATTTCTCTACGACAGTCCGTTGCCGAACGCAGCCGTGGCCTGGGGCAGTCTGCTGACCTTGGGCATGGTGCACACCGGGGTGATGTATGTGCTGCTCTACAGCGCCATCCAGAAACTGCCCACGGCGCTGACGGGGGCGCTGTCCTTCGTTTACCCGATTGCCGCGATTCTGGTCGACTGGCTGGCCTTCGACCACCGCCTCAGCGCCCTGCAATGGCTGGGCGTGAGCATGATTCTGCTGGCGGTGGCCGGTATGCAGCGGGGTTGGGGGCCGAAAGCCTGGCGCCCGGCGCTGGCGTAACGGCTACGAGGCTTTACGCCCGGCCATATGCCGCAGGTAGGCGATCAACTGCTGCAACTCGGCGTCGCTGAGCACCTGGGGGCTGAAGCCCGGCATCTTGCCTTGCGGCCAGCGCCGCAGGCTTTGCGGGTCGCGGATATAGCGGGCGAGAAAGTCGCCGCTGAAATACTCGGTGGGGTTGTGCGGCAGGTTGAGGTCCGGGCCGAACTGGGCATCGCCCGCACCATTGAGGCGGTGGCAGGCCAGGCAGTTTTTCTGCAATTGGGCGAAGCCGGCCTGCACGTCGGCGCTGGCATCAGAGGCCGGCAGCAGGGCGGGGAAGCGCTCGGCTAGCGACGTCAGACGACTGATTTTCGCCACCTGAAACGGCCATTGCTCCGGGCCGATATGGCTGGCCTCGGGGTTAGTCCACACCAAGTAGAACGGCCCGGCACTCGGCTTGTCGGCGCCGAGCTTGGGCCACGGCTGCGCCGGGTCTTCGATGGCCAGCCAGGCGCGGCTACCGGCCTGTTGCAGCACGGGGCCGGCGGCCAGCTCAGCGGCAAAACCATCCAGCGCCACCACTTGCAGGTGGTCGCTGTCTTTCACACCTTCCAACAAGGCAGCCAGCGGGATTGCGCGGTAGTGCATCGGCCGTTCGTAGGCGACGTCGTTGGCGATATCCAGGGCTTGCAGTTGCGGATGTTTGAGCAACTCGGTGGTGCTCAGGGTGCGGGTGCCGGCGGGGAGGGAGAGGGTGAGGTCGGCGGCCAGCGCCGGCAGGCTCAGCAGAACGAGAAAACCAGCGAACAAGGCACGCATGCAGGGGCTCCATCAGGGATGTGGCGAACCCTAGCACAGCAAAAAGCATCGCGGCTAAAGCCGCTCCTACGATGGGTGTGGTTCGTAGGGGCGGCTTTAGCCGCGATGCTGTTTAAAGAGAATGAGTGGGCGGCGCTCAGCTGATCAGCCGCGAAAGGTTGGGAAGTATCAGAACGACGGTGGTGGCAAAGAGTATCCATCCGGCCTGGCGGATTTTCGGTTGTTTAAACATGGCGGTCGGCCTTTGTTCTTGTTGGCATGCGCGGGCCGTGGGTGCAGCAGGTCCCCGTCACGCCTTGGCTCAGTATAAAAATCGCTCCGGCAAAACCCGGCAGCGACGCCCTAGCTCTATGAACGTTAGCTCTGTAAACAGTAGGGGCCGCGTCACACGGGGCTTAGAAGACTTGGTATCTAGAAAATGGCTGCTTGCGCCCCTTGGTTATGCCAAAAACTGATATCAGCAACCAACCCGTGTTCCAGACACCTCGCTGCCCAGCCCTGTGCCCGCTGAAAGCCACGACCGTTCGTCTGAGCAGAGTGGTCAATGGCCCTGAGCATTTCGGTCATTGAGCCTGGGGCGTCTGGGGGTAAGGTGTAGCGGCATACAACAACAGGCATTTGCGCGGCTGCGCGAAGTGCCGATAGCCAGTCCTTCAGCAGAAGGCCAGAGGATGTCATGACCGAAGCATTCATTTTCGATGCGGTGCGCACCCCGCGCGGCAAGGGCAAAAAGGACGGCGCGTTGCACAGCGTCAAACCCGTCAACCTGATGGCCGGCCTGCTCACGGCGCTGCAAGTGCGCAACAACCTCGACACCAGCCAGGTCGATGACATCGTCCTCGGTTGCGTCACCCCGGTGGGCGACCAGGGCGCCGACATCGCCAAAACCGCGCCCATGGTCGCCAAGTGGGACGTGAGTGTGTCCGGCGTGCAGATCAACCGCTTCTGCGCCTCGGGTCTGGAAGCGGTCAACCTCGGCGCGATGAAAGTGCGCTCCGGTTTCGAAGACCTGGTGGTGGTTGGCGGCGTCGAGTCGATGTCGCGGGTGCCCATGGGTTCTGACGGCGGCGCCTGGGTGATGGACCCGGAAACCAACCTCAGCACCAGCTTCGTGCCGCAAGGCATTGGCGCCGACCTGATCGCCACCCTCGAAGGCTTCAGTCGCACCGACGTCGATGCCTTCGCCCTGCGCTCGCAACAAAAAGCCGCGCGCGCCAGCGCCGATGGCTCGTTCAACAAATCGCTGATTCCGGTCACCGACCAGAACGGCATCGTGCTGCTCGACCACGACGAATTTATCCGTGGCGACTCCACCCTCGAAGGCCTCGGCGCGCTCAAGCCGAGCTTCGAAATGATGGGCCAGATGGGCTTTGATTCCACCGCCATCCGCCAGTACAGCCACGTCGAGCGCATCCACCATGTGCACACCCCGGGCAACAGCTCGGGCATCGTCGATGGCGCCGCCGCCATGCTTATCGGCTCGGCTGCCAAAGGTAAGGAACTGGGCCTGAAAGCGCGGGCGCGCATCGTCGCCACCGCCGTCACCAGCACCGACCCGACCATCATGCTCACCGGCCCGGCGCCGGCCACCCGCAAAGTGCTGGCCAAGGCCGGCCTGAGCGTGGACGAAATCGACCTGTTCGAAGTCAACGAAGCCTTCGCCTCGGTGGTGATGAAGTTCATGAAAGACATGGGCGTGAGCGAGGAGAAGGTCAACGTCAACGGCGGCTCCATCGCCATGGGCCACCCATTGGGCGCCACCGGTTGCGCGATTCTCGGCACGCTGCTGGATGAGTTGGAGAAACGCAATCTGCGTTATGGCCTGGCCACTCTCTGTGTAGGCGGCGGTATGGGCATCGCGACCATCATCGAACGCGTCTGATCGCGCACCGGACTTAGGATAAAAACAAAATGACTGACGCCATCCGTTATGAAAAAGGCCAGGACAATATCGTTGTCCTGACCATCGATATGCCCGGCCAAAGCGCCAACACCATGAACGCCGTTTACCGCGAAGCGATGGCCGCCACCGTGGCCCGCCTGGAAGCGGAAAAGGCCGAGATTGCCGGGGTGATCGTCACCTCCGCGAAGAAAACCTTCTTCGCTGGCGGCGACCTCAATGAGCTGGTGAAAGTCACCAAGGCCGATGCCAACGACTTCTACCAGATGATCCTCAACATCAAAGGCCAACTGCGTCGCCTGGAAACCCTCGGCAAGCCGGTGGTGGCCGCCATCAACGGTGCGGCCCTGGGCGGCGGTTGGGAAATCTGCCTGGCCTGCCACCACCGCATCGCCCTGGACAGCAGCGCCGTGCAACTGGGCCTGCCGGAAGTCACCCTCGGCCTGTTGCCGGGCGGCGGCGGGGTGGTGCGCATGGTGCGCATCCTCGGCCTGGAAAAGGCCCTGCCTTATCTGGCCGAAGGCAAAAAAGTACGCCCGGCCGAAGCCCTCAAGGCTGGTTTGATTCACGACATCGCTGCCGACCGCGACGAGATGCTGGCCAAGGCCCGCGCCTTTATCGCCGCCAACCCGACGGCGGTGCAGCCGTGGGACGTGAAGGGCTACAAGATTCCTGGCGGCACGCCGTCGAGCCCGAACGTGGCGCAAATGCTCGCCATCGCCCCCTCGGTGCTGCGCGACAAAACCAAAGGCTGCTTCCCGGCGCCGGAGAAAATCATGTGCGCGGCGGTGGAAGGCGCCCAGGTCGACTTCGACACCGCGCAACTGATCGAAGCGCGTTACTTCACCGAGCTGACCACCGGCCAGGTGGCGAAAAACATGATTGGCACCTTCTGGTTCCAGCTCAATGAAATCAACGCCGGCGGTTCGCGGCCCAAAGACCAGCCCAAGTACCAGACCCAGAAGGTTGGCGTACTCGGCGCCGGCATGATGGGCGCTGGCATTGCCTATGTATCGGCAGTGGCCGGTATCGAGGTGGTGCTCAAGGATGTGTCATTGGAAGCCGCGGAAAAAGGCAAAAGCTACTCCGCCGCCTTGCTCGACAAGAAGGTCGGCCGTGGCCAGATGAACGCGGAAAAACGCGACGGCATTCTCGCCCGCATCAAGGCCACTGCCGATGAGGCAGATTTCGCCGGCTGCGACCTGATCATCGAAGCCGTATTCGAAGACCGCGACTTGAAAGCCAAGGTCACTGCCGCCGCCGAACGCCATGCCCTCAGCGATGCCGTGATTGCGTCCAACACCTCGACCTTGCCGATCACCGGCCTGGCCACCGCAGTGGAGAAACAGGACAAATTCATTGGCCTGCATTTCTTCAGCCCGGTGGACAAGATGCCGCTGGTGGAAATCATCAAAGGCGCACGCACCAGCGATGAAACCCTGGCCCGTGGTTTCGACTACGTCATGCAGATCAACAAGACCCCGATCGTGGTCACCGACAGCCGTGGTTTCTTCACCTCGCGGGTGTTCGGCACCTTCACCAACGAAGGCCTGGCCATGTTGGGCGAGGGCGTGAACGCGGCAATGATCGAAACCGAAGCGCGCAAAGCCGGGATGCCGGTGGGGCCTTTGGCGATCAGCGATGAAGTGTCGATGAGCCTGATGAATCACATTCGCCAGCAGACCATCAAAGACCTCGCCGCCGAAGGCAAGCAGATCCCCAACCACCCGGCATTCGCCGTGGTCGACCTGATGCTCAACGAATACAAACGCCCGGGCAAAGCCGCTGGTGCTGGTTTCTACGAGTACCCGGCCGGCGGCAAGAAACACCTGTGGCCGGAACTGAAAAGCCGCTTCGAACAGGCCGACGCGCAGATCTCCCAGGAAGACGTGCGCGACCGCATTCTGTTCATTCAGGCGATTGAGACCGTGCGTTGTGTCGAGGAGGGGGTGTTGCTGTCCACTGCCGACGCCAACATCGGTTCGATCTTCGGTATCGGCTTTGCGGCCTGGACCGGTGGGGCGCTGCAGTTCATCAACCAGTACGGTCTGAAAGACTTCGTGGCCCGCGCGCAGTACCTGGCCGAGCAGTATGGCGAGCGCTTCCTGCCGCCGGCGTTGTTGCTGGAAAAAGCGGCCAAGGGGCAGGGGTTCTAAGGGCCTTCAAAAGCAGCGAGGCTGAATCGGATGGCTGCCCCCCTTTCCCACAAGAATCTCCGAAACCCTGTGGGAGAGGGGGGCATCCGATTCAGCCTCGATTGGCCCTCAGTCAAAACGCATAACGGTACTGAACACCTACCCCCAGTACCGCCCGCTCGCCTTGATACGGCGAAGCCCCCAGTTGCACCCCACCACTCACCGTCGAGTTGCCGTTGATGGCATGGCTATAGCCCGCCATAACCACTGGCACTGCGCGGCGTTTTTCCAGGCTGCTGGCAAACCTGAAGTGCGACAGCCCAGGCACCTTCGAGCTGCCTTCGATATCGGCCGTGTCGTCGCTGAGCAGGGTGTCTACCGCCAGGCTCAAATGCAGGGTGCCTTTGGCGTTAATCGGTGTAGCGCTGCGCACGCCAACAGTGGCGTAGGTTTGGCGGCTTTTTGAGCTGTCGACGGTCAGCGGGAACGCCACATTGCGCTCAGTGAAACCGTCTTGGCCGGTGCGGGCATGGCTCAGGGACACTTCCGGCGTCACCAGCGTGGTGCCGACCTGCACACCGTAGTGGGCGGCAACGCGCACGGCGGTGCTGCTCATTTTCAGGTTGGCGCGGGCGCGCTGCACATCGGTCAGGCCAACGCCACGTTCAAATGTGTTATCGCTTTTGCCCAGCGCAACACTGGCGCTGCCACCCCAACCGGTGTTGTCCGAATTTTGCTGGTAGGCGCTCCACAAACCCAGACCAAACGCTTTGTTCTGCTCAGCGTCCTGGTCCTTCAGCGTGCTAGCGCCAATGCTCAGCGTGGCGCCGGCGGTGAATTGCTCATTCAAACGCAGGCCGCCGCTGAGTTGCAGGTCATTCTGGTAATCGCTGTTATCAGCACCGCCAGCGTAACTCTGGCTGCCGCCGCTCAGGCAATAGGTTTGGTTGATGCCGGGATGGCATTGCTGCTGAGTAAGATCGCGCAGACGGCGGGTTTGGTTGCTGACCAATTGGTTGACCGTGTCGGCGCTTTGGATCAGGGAGGTTTGCAGGTGGTCGAGGTCTTGCATCGCGGGGCTGTCGGGCGTCCAGATAAAGGCGCGATCACCGCTCTCGCCGACTACGGTGTTGCCGTCGTCGGAGACGCTGGTAGCGCCGCTGTGGCTTTGGCCGGAGAGCACACCCAGGCTGGTCATGCCGGTAGTTTCGGTCCAGCGGAAGGCTGTGTCGCCGCTATAACCCACCACCACAGATCCGTCGGCATTGACGTCCAAAGCGCCGCTGGAGTTGCCCGGCGTTTTATCGAGGTCTTGCATTCCGCCCGCTTCCGTCCATCGAAAGGCATGTCTTTGCCCGTCAACCCAATCGCTGAGGCCCACAATCACCGAGCCATCCCGATTGGCGGCGTGGGCTTGGCTATACGTTCCACCCAGCGAACCAAGGTCAGTGATGGTGCTCGAAGCAACGTCCCAGCGAACGGCTTTATAGTCAGCTGTGTAGCTGGGCCCATCTTTGTAGCTGGCCCCCACTACAACTTGGCCGTCGCCGCTTATTCCGTGAGCCCAGGCACCGGTATCCCCTGACAGAGTGCCGAGGTCTTTCATGTTGTCGGCTTTTGTCCAGAGAAAGGCGCGAGCGTTACCGGCGGAGTTGCTCGAGAAACCAACAACCGCATTGCCGTTGTCGCTGACCCCCCGGGCTTGGCTTACAAGTCCACCCAAAGTACCCAAGTCGGTGAAGCCGTCATCCACTGACCAGATATAGGCGTGAGCGTTATCACTTTGACCGACAATGGTTTTCCCGTCATAGCTCACCGCATAGACGATTCGCATTGGTCCAACTTGGCGGTAGCCCTCGCCTTTACTCCAGGTAAAAAGTTGATTGCCAGACGTATCAGCCACTACTCCCGCCACTACTTTGCCGTCGCCACTTATGGCCGGTGAACGCGGAGCATCCACTCCCGAAAAACTCCCAAAATCCAACATCACCGCCGCCGCCGGCTGAGCGGCTAGCAGGGCCAATGTTGAAACGACCGTGGTGGAAAGCAAACGCCAACGCGTGAGCGCCTGGCTCAGGGGGGAACGGGGAAAGGAAAGGGTTTTCATCGCGCTGGGCCTGCAGGGAGAAGTGAAGCGGCAAGCTTCTGCAATGCAGGGTGGAGGTTGCTGTCATCTGGTTCTTGGTAGTGCGTAGGGATGCAGTGCGGCGTTGTGTAGGGGAAGCCTTACAGGTGCGGGCTGTGCGGGCGGGAGCGCCCGGGCGGCAAGGCGGGGAGGGGCTTTTTCGCGGTGTGGGCTTTGTTGCCTATGGGGTTGCCGGCTTGAGCTGGATTGTCAGGTTGTAGCGTCTAAAGCATCGAGGCTGAAGCCTCCCTCAGAATTGTGCGGTCCTTTTGTGGAAGAGGCCGGTCCGGCGCTCCGGTCAGCCTCGATTTCCTGGAAACTTCCACTCTCCAACCATTCCAACCGGCATAAACACTCAGCCGTGCAACACCACGGGTAGGGCGTGGCTGATGCGTTCGACCAGGGCTACCGGGATGTCACGGCCAACTGCGGTGTGCGGTACCCGGTCGTAGCTCATGCTGAGGGTCAGCAGGGTGACGGCAGTGATGGTGTAAAAACCAATGCCGGCCCAGGCTCCGTTGCGGACGTATCTGGCGGTCTGGCTCATGTTGATGATCTCCCGGAAAAGGCCGCTGGTTACAAGCTGCACCCAGCGTCTGCACCGCAGATCAGCTGGCTGATGGCTTGGCGTTCACTCAGGTGCGTTGGCATCTTCAGGGTGACCAGGTGGCCGTCCAGCAACTGGATGGCCAGTTCGGTCTCAAAGTGCAAACCACTTTCGTCGAGGGTGGCGTAGGTCACGCCATAGGCGTTCTTGCCTGTTTCGCTGTACATGCTGCCCATGGCGTTCTCCTTGGTTTACCTGGCTGAGCACTGGGCTCAGTGACGGGCGGGTTTCTGCTCGGCTTTCACCGGGGCCGGGGTTTTGTCGGCGGCGCGATACAGCTCGGCGTTCAGGTGGCTGGCGAATGCAGACGCGGCTACAAGGCTGGCGATGGCTCCGAATTTGTTCATGGCGATAATCCTCATCTGGTATGGGGCGGTGTTGCCCGATGGGTCGCATGATTGCCGAGCGGCAGCAAAGCCAGAAGTGAATGGGCGGCATGGTGACTATCGAAGCCGGTGATACAGCCCAGCGGCGCTATCGACAGGCCGATATGGAGGGCGGCGAACTGCTCAGAAAACCAGCCAGTTCGTAAAATTTTATTGACGAATGCGGGGCCAGCGTTTCTGCACCCGATTTCACAAATAATTCTGCGAAAGCGAGACGGCCGGCGGTTTATGGGTTCCTTTGCGCGCGCTGCTATGTTAAATAAAACAAACAGCTGGCCTTCACCTTCATCGCTTCAGGAAATCCTTATGTCGTTACGTATCTGCATTCTGGAAACAGACAATCTGCGTCCGGAACTGGTTGACCAATATGAAAGCTATGGCCGCATGTTCGAGCAACTGTTCGCCCGTCAGCCCATCGCCGCCACTTTCACCATCTACAACGTGGTGGCCGGTGATTACCCCGCAGATGACGAGCGTTTCGATGCCTACCTGGTGACCGGCAGCAAAGCCGACTCCTTCGGCACCGACCCGTGGATTCAAACCCTGAAGACCTACCTGCTGGACCGCTACCAGCGTGGCGACAAGCTCCTGGGTATCTGCTTCGGTCACCAATTGCTGGCGCTGCTGCTGGGCGGCAAGAGCGAGCGCGCGCACCAGGGTTGGGGCGTGGGCACCCACCGTTACCAGATTGCTGAACAGCCGACCTGGATGACCCCAGCGATGAACGAGCTGACCCTGCTGATCAGCCACCAGGACCAAGTGACTGCGCTGCCGGACAACGCCACCGTGGTCGCCTCCAGCGCCTTCTGCCCGATTGCCGCCTACCGCATCAACGACCAGGTGCTGTGCTTCCAGGGCCACCCGGAATTTATCCACGACTACTCGCGCGCCTTGCTCGACATTCGTCAGCAGCACCTGGGTGAGCAGATCTATAAAACCGGGATCGACAGCTTGCAGCACGACCACCACGGCACCGCCGTAGCCGAGTGGATGATGCGCTTTGTGGCGCAGGACAAGAACCCGCAGTTGGCTTGATTTCGAGAGCCCGACCTGAATCGTTGTGGGAGGGGCTTCAGCCGCGAACTTTTAAATCAAAAGCATCGCGGCTGAAGCCCCTCCCACAAAACGGCGCCTGATCACACGCTGACGTTGATCAACTCATCCGCGCTGTCGCCATGGTCGGCGCGGTAGTCCTGCTGGTGCTCCTGCAGCTTCTGCGCAAACAGCGTCTGCACCCGCTCGGCAATGCCGGCTTCGACGTTCTGCCGCGCTTCTGGCGTCATGTTCGCCAGGTCTTCCTCGGTAATGCCCAGCTCTTCGAGAATGGCGGCGCGCATTTTTTCGCCGGGCGTCATGTCCATCCAGTCGTGAAACTCTTCCGAGGCGGTTTTGCCGGTCTTGGTGCTATCGCTTGCGCTCATTTCGCTACCGTCGCTGTCAGAACTGGAAGCGCCTGAGGCGATGTGGTTGAGCGCCAGCTTGAGCTTGGCGAAGGCTTCTTCGTCCAGGCCTGAACCGGTGTCGGCGGTGGCGGCGGCGTCTGCGGCCTTGATGGCGGCATTGATCGCCACCTGGTCGTCAGCACGCAGGTTGAAAGGCTCTTTATTGGCGGGGTTGGCGCGGGTGTGCCAAAGCTGGGCGGCATAGCTGCCGAGGGAACCGATGGTGCTCATGGGGCATGTCCTTCGCGTGGCCATTCGATTGAGCGGGGGTCAGAGCAACGGCCGTGCCAGGAGATTAAGCGTCTGATTTATATCGATAAATAGTTGTTGCGCGGAACAAGCGCAGCGGTCAATGGCGGCAACCCCTAGCCGGCAAGCGGCTAGCGGTTGCCGCCTTAACTCGGAATAAGGACCACGATGGACTATCTCGATTTACTGCAATGGCCCGCCATGGTCGTGACCGTGCTGGCGGCCTGGCTGATTGGCGCACAAAGCGCGCGCCGACGGATGGCCGGCTTCTGGGTCTTCATTCTGAGCAACGTGCTGTGGGTGGTCTGGGGCCTGCACAGCCATGCCTACGCGCTGATCCTGCTGCAGTTCTGCCTGTGCGCGATGAACTGCCGCGGCCTGAAGAAAAATGCTGACACGGTCACAGAGCAGTAACGACGGCTAGACGCCGGTGGGCAGCGGCTATAGTGATGTCTTACTGCCGAAACAAACGAGGTCCGCTTTATGGACTGGCTGGTCACCTATAAATACAACAATGTCGAACGTCATCTGCAGTTACAGGCACGCACGGTCCCGAATATTCAGGTTGTGGCCTTTCGCGCGGTGATGGAAGTGTTTGGCGAGAAGCCGCCGGTAGACAAAGTGGCGGGGCAGCCAGTGCTGGAATGGATGCGCGCCTGCGGCGTGGATATCACCGACGTGATTCTGCTGCGCCGTACTAGCCGCAACGCCAGCGCCGATGACGCGTAGGGGTAAAAGCGGCATATCCCGACGATAAAAAGCCCGAGGTTATCAGCCTCGGGCTTTTTTCATTGTCAGTAGAGCAGGGCGCTTAGCAGGCCACTGCCTTTTGTGCGCGGCGCTGACGCAATTCCTGATTCGAGCGGCGGGCCAGGGTCTTGGCCTTGGTCACGTGGATCGGGCCTTCGACATAGGTCGGCAGCTCGCGCTCCACCCAAGCCGCTTCGTCGCCACGCCAGCGCAGCAGGCCGGCCTCGATCTTGATCTCGCGGTGCAGCTCACGAATCAGTGAATGCATGCGCACCGGGCTGAGGATCTCCTCGCTCTTGATCGCCTTGCACAACGGTTTGCCGTTCTCGCCTACCAGCGACAGCAGCAGGCTGCCATCGGGACGTGGCTTGATCGCTACGGTGTGTTGGGGGAAGGCGTCGAAGAATTCTTTTATGGCCAGTTGCATTCCATGTACTCCATCGATTCTTTTCAGGTGGAGGGAATAGAGCAGATGGCATGCCAGAAATTTAACAAGGGTAAATTCTTTTAAAAACAATAACTTATCTATTTGTGTTGCCGCTTCGGTCGTGCACTTTGCATGATCGGGCAAAAGCCGACCTTGCAAAGTGCAAGTAGCGCCTAGCTGAACGGTTGCTGGAACGGCGTTTTCACCGGCAGGTCCGGTCCCAGTTCATCGGCGTCGAACACCTGCGGTGCATAGGTACGGCGCAGCGGTTTGCGCGGCGGGCGCTGGGCCACTTCGGGCAGGTGCTTGAGGTGGTAAGTGGCGGGCAGCGGCCCCTGGGCACGGCCAAGGCCGCGATAGATCGCCACCGAGCCGAGGACGATATCCGCGGCGCCCACCACACCTTTAACCGCCATGCCTTTGCGAATCAGCAGAATGCCGCCGGCAACGGCGAGCAGGCGTTCGAGATAACCGGGATTGGCCATGGCGTGTTCCTCGTGGTTGGCAACGGATACAAGGTCTGAACGAGGTCCTGCGCCGGGAGTTCAGGTTTTTCCGTGAACGGTCATTTTGCTGGGCAAAATTGTTGAACTCTCGCGCCTATCCGCACACCTATCCTGTAGGGGGCCGGACAGCCAAACGCTCAAGCATCAGTTATTGCGCGCAGCCTTGCTGGTCGACTGGCTTCGGTCATTGGTAACGGTCCCCTGCAAATCTTCCTGCTGCGAGGGTAGTTCGGCAGGGTAAGGAGACCGCAAGACGGGGACGAGGAGCTAAGGCAATGAAGAGAGATTGGGAGCTGGTCAGGGAGCTGCTGTTGGACATCGAAGGCCTGGAGAAGGGCCATCATTTTTTCCCCCACCGTATCGATGAACATTCCAGTGACAGCGTCAGCTACCACTTGCACCTGCTGGAACAAGCCGGCCTGGTGGAATGCGCCGACCATCGCCCGTTAAGCGGCGAGTTGGTGCGCATCGGCAAAGCCCTGACCCTTACCGGCCATGACCTGCTCGATCTGATCCGTGATGAAAACCTGTGGATCGTGAAGAAGGCCTTCCTGATCGAGCACCTCGGCGGCATCACCATGGATGCGCTGAAGTCGACCATGGCCCTGTACCCCAGCGACAGCGGTGGCTCCTTCAGTGTGTCGCGGCACGCGCAGAACGACGCCCTATTCAATTGATCACCCGGTAGCGTCGGCAGCCCTCGGCTGCCGATCGGCTACTGCATTGGCTGCCAAATTGGCCGCCGCTTTCACTCGCGCTCACTTCATCTGACCGAGGCACGCACCATGTCCGCTGAAAGCAAGCCGCAAGACGCGCCCACGTCCATTCCCACCCCCGACGTGCAGGCCTTCAAGCAAAGCATCCTGGCCAAGCTCAAATACGCCGTCGGCAAGGACCCGGCCAACGCCTATATCCACGACTGGTTCGAAGCCATCGCCCTGGCGGCCCGCGACCACCTGGTGGACAACTGGGAGGAGTCGGAAGCGCGGGTCGACCGTAAACCGCAAAAGCGCGTGTATTACCTTTCGCTGGAATTTCTCATCGGCCGTCTGCTGGTTGATTGCCTGAGCAACCTCGGCCTGTTGGAAACCGCGCGCCTGGCCCTGGCTGAACTGGACGTTGACATCGAGCGGATCCGCGAAGTGGAACCGGATGCCGCCCTTGGTAACGGCGGCCTAGGGCGGCTGGCCGCGTGTTTTATGGAAAGCATGGCCACCCTCAATATCGCCGGCCACGGCTACGGCATTCGTTATGAGCACGGCCTGTTCAAACAGGTGATCAGCGATGGCTGGCAGCACGAGCACACCGAGACCTGGCTGGACTTCGGCAACCCCTGGGAATTCGAGCGCCCGGAGGTCAGCTACAACATCGGCTTTGGCGGCAGCGTCAACACCGTCACTGAGCGCAACGATGTGCCGCGCCAGCATTGGCAGCCCACCGAAATCATCCGCGCCATTGCCTACGACACCCCAGTAGTCGGCTGGCGCCGAGCCGGGGTCAACACCCTGCGGCTGTGGCGAGCGCGGGCCCTGGAAGACCTGCAACTGGAGCGCTTCAACGCCGGTGACCACTTGGGCGCCGTGGCTGATGTGGTACGTGCCGAAAGCATTTCCCGGGTGCTGTACCCGGCCGACAGCACCGAAGCCGGACAGGAACTGCGCCTGCGCCAGGAGTTCTTCTTCGTCTCGGCCTCCTTGCAGGACCTGCTCCACCGCCATATGCGCCTGCACGGCGACATTCATTCGCTGCCGGAAAAAGTCGCCATCCAGCTTAACGACACCCACCCGGCCATCGCCGTGGCGGAGCTGATGCGCCAGTTGGTGGACGTGTACCGCATCGAGTGGTTCAACGCCTGGGAACTGAGTGTGGCGACCCTGTCGTACACCAACCACACCCTGTTGCCGGAGGCTTTGGAGTCGTGGCCGGTGTCGTTGATGGAGCGCCTGCTGCCGCGGCATATGCAGATCATCTACCTGATCAACGCCTACCATATCGACTCGCTGCGCGCCCAGGACATCCACGACTTCGACCTTCTGCGCTCGGTGTCGCTGATCGATGAAGACCACGGCCGTCGCGTGCGCATGGGTAACTTGGCGTTTCTCGGCTCCCACAGCATCAACGGCGTGTCGGCGCTGCACACCGACCTGATGCGCGAAACCGTGTTCCGCGACCTGCACAACCTCTACCCGGACCGCATCCGCAACAAAACCAACGGCGTGACCTTTCGCCGCTGGCTGTACCAGGTCAACCCGCAGCTCACCCAGTTGCTGATCGACAACATTGGCCAGGGCGTGCTCGATAGCCCGGAAAGCTCGCTGATCAAGCTGGAGCCCTTTGCCGATAAAGCCAATTTCCGCAAACAGTTCATCGCCCAGCGCCAACACAGCAAAGCAGCGTTGGCGCGGCTGGTGAAAGAGCGGTTGAACATCGACCTCAACCCCGACGCGATCTTCGACGTGCAGGTCAAACGGATCCACGAATACAAACGCCAGTTGCTCAACCTGCTGCACACCGTGGCGCTGTACCAGGCGATTCGTAACGACCCGACTACCGACTGGGTGCCGCGAGTGAAGATCTTCGCCGGCAAGGCGGCGGCCAGTTATCACCAGGCCAAGCTGATCATCAAACTGGCCAACGACATCAGCCGCACCATCAACGACGACCCGACGGTGCGTGGGCTGCTTAAGGTGGTGTTTATCCCCAACTACAACGTCAGCCTGGCGGAAACCATCATTCCGGCGGCCGACCTCTCCGAGCAGATCTCCACTGCCGGTATGGAGGCCTCGGGTACCAGCAATATGAAGTTCGCCCTGAATGGCGCGCTGACCATCGGCACCCTGGACGGCGCCAACGTGGAAATGAGCCAACTGATCGGCGCCGAGCATATGTTTATCTTCGGCATGACCGCGCAGGAGGTGAAGCTGCGGATGCAGAACAACGACTTCGACACCATCCATGTGATCAAACAGTCGGAGCGTTTGAATGCGGCGCTGGAAGCAATCAGCAAGGGCGTATTTTCCCCCGATGATCCTGAGCGCTATGCCGGGCTGATCGACGGCCTGGTGCACCACGACCGCTACATGCTCTGCGCCGACTTCGACTCGTACTGGGATGCCCAGCGCAAGGTCGATGAACTGTGGCAACAGCCCAACCAGTGGTGGCGCTCAGCCGTGCTCAACACCGCGCGCACCGGCTGGTTCTCCTCCGACCGCACCATCCGCGAATACGCCGAAGACATCTGGAAAGCGATGCCGCCGGAGAAGAACAAGAAGTAGCGCGTTTGCAGGCCCGGCCAATCGCGGCTGAAGCCGCTCCCACAGGAGAACCTCGATCCCCGTAGGAGCGGCTTCAGCCGCGATGCTTTTAGCGATTTAGCCCAGGAAAAAAACAGGGCGTTTGCAGGTCCGGCCTATCGCGGCTGAAGCCGCTCCTACAGGAGAACTTCGATCCCCGTGGGAGGGGCTTCAGCCGCGATGCTTTTAGCGATCTAACTCAAGCAAAAAACAGGGCGTTTGCAGGTCCGGCCTATCGCGGCTGAAGCCACTCCTTCAGGAGAACTTCGATCCCCGTGGGAGGGGCTTCAGCCGCGATGCTTTTAGCGATCTAACTCAAGCAAAAAACAGGGCGTTTGCAGGGCCGTCCAATCGCGGCTGAAGCCGCTCCTACAGGAGAACTTCGATCACTGTGGGAGGGGCTTCAGCCGCGATGCTTTTCAGCGATTACCAAAACCCGGTCGGGTGCTGTTTGGCGATGTAATCGGGCTGCAGCCCGAATGCGGTCTGGAAGAAGGTGGCGAGGCGGGTGTGCAGCACCATCTGGTTGATCGAGGCGAGTTTGCCCCGTTGCACCCGGCGTTGGTTGCTGTCGCTATAGAAGTCTTCATGCAGCACTTTCTGCAGGCTCGGTTCGGCGGTGATGCAGCAACTATTGAAGCCGTGCTCAAGCTGCCCGTCGGGGTAGTTCACCAGCAGGCATAAACCGGGGCTGGCTTTCTCGGCGCCGTGCAGTTCCAGGCGCACTTCCAGCCCTGCGCCTTGGGCGTAGGTACGGGCTTCCTCGAACAGCGGCATCGCGCACTCCTGCATCAAGGTCATGAAGGCATCGAGAAAGGCCTGGGTGTCGACTGCCTGGCTGTCCATCATCGGCGCCACTCCTTAATGGCCGGCGCGGGCAGGTGTGTGCCGCGCCTGGGCTGAGCGCAGGGCAGGGCGCTGCACCGGCTGTGGTTGGGGATGGTTCTGGTGATAGTGGGCGTTATGGTGACGCCGGGCGATGCGCAGCATCCCCCACAAGGTGGCCGCTGCCACCAGCAGCCAGGTTCCGATCAGCAGCAGAATCATGCTTTCAGGTGGCATACGGTCCTCCTCTCAGCCGGTCATGGCTGCGGCATTACGTCGACTTCAGGCTGTACCGGTTGGTTGGCTTGGCCATGAATGCGGATGCGTTGGTGCATGTTGTCGGCATGGCACACCTCGTCCACCACCTGGCTGGCAAAGCTGCTCAGTAGCGGCGCCTGGTCGGTGACCTCGGGGGCATCGAACAGGGTCCACACCACCGGGCTATTGGTCAGGCGCTCCTGCAGTTGGCTGGCGCTGGCATCGGTGTTATCCAGCCAGGTGAAATCGCCGATCAGCAGCAGGCGTTTGACCCCGGCCACCGGCAAGCCATCGAGCAGCGCGGTGACGGCCTTGGCGGTGTGTTGCAGCGCATCTGCACCGCCGG
The DNA here is from genome assembly GCF_003050835.1 of Pseudomonas sp. GV071. GTDB lineage: Bacteria > Pseudomonadota > Gammaproteobacteria > Pseudomonadales > Pseudomonadaceae > Aquipseudomonas. The sequence goes on from NZ_QAOJ01000001.1 coordinate 587,121, forward strand.
TTGTGGCCAGCACACAGACCACCGCGTCCTTGCCGGCAATGCTCTGGCTGACGCTGATAGGGTCGTACAAATCGCCCTGAATGGTGCTCAGACCAGGGCGGGCGTCCACCGCATTGAGGTCGTCCAGCACCAGGGTGGTCTCGAACTGACGCGCCAAGGCTTCAACCATCAACGCGTGTCCAATGCTGCTCTGGGCGCCATACACGGCGAGTTTTACGGCAGGCGTTTCGAGATTTTTCATCTAGGCGTACTCGTGGTTGTGGTTGTTGTGGAATCAGCTGTTGGACGCCTGTTGATGTCCGGGCTGAGTCGGACCGCCGTGTTGCCCGGCGGTTACGCGGATGTCCGTGATATCGCTGCTTTTTGCTGAGGTATGCAGGGACTCGACATGGCTGCGCGCCTGGCTCGGCGTAAGGGCTTCGCTGCTCGCGTCGACCTCCACGCTATGGGCCTGGCCATGCAACCGGTAATGCACCACAAACGGGTAGTTGCCACTCATTGCAAAGGCTCTCGTACGGGGCAAGTACCTACTTGGACCCTGTGCCAGTGGCAAAGGGTTCATGTTTTTTGCCCAGTGGCCGTACCGTCTATCTCGCGGCTTTTCTCGGCTTTTTTGCGGCCATTTGCCGCCAACAGCGAAAAAATCGTTAAACCAATCGAAACGGCCGCCAGTCGATAATTGTGTATGGCTGATTTGCCCGTCCCGTAACTTGCGGCCCAAGCCGCAGGAGGTGGTGAGATGACCTTTCTGTGCTTTTTAAAGGGTTGTACCTGGCTCGAGGCTACCCACGAGCTGTTCGGCACCGAGCTGCTGTTGTGCCAATGCTGTTCGCGCTGCGGCGCCCATCGCTACCTGCCAGAGGCCCCGGCTGAAAGCGGAGATGCTGCTTGAGCACCTGGGAGACGATTCTCGCCACCTTGACCAGCGAGTTTTCCGACCTCAACGATGTTGCACACACCACCCGCGTCAGCCTGCGCATGGCCCTGGCCACGCTGCTGGGCGGGTTACTGGGCTGGGAACGCGAACAGCATGGCAAGGCAGCCGGTATTCGCACCCATATGTTGGTGGCTCTCGGCAGCGCGCTGTTTGTTATGGCGGCTGAACAGATGGGCGCCGGTGAAGACGCCATGAGCCGGGTGATGCAGGGCGTGGTCGCCGGTATCGGCTTTCTCTGCGCCGGCACCATCCTCAAAGGCCGCTCGCCCGGTGAAGTCCAGGGCCTGACCACCGCCGCCGGCATCTGGCTGACCTGTGCCATCGGCATTACCGTCGGCCTTGGCCGCGAGGCCACCGCGCTGCTCGGTACCGGCTTTGGCCTGATCATTCTCAACCTGGTGCCGCACCTGATCAGCCGCTTTGAAAAGCCCGAGGATGAAGAGCCGCAATGATCCCCGTAGGAGCGGCTTCGAGGGGCCGCCGCCATTCTGCGCTAGGCTCAATGGGCACAGTGAGGAGGCGCGAGGCACGGATGAGCAGGATCGCAATCGCCGAAGAACAAACCGTTACCCGCCATGCCATCCGGCTGCTGTTGGAGGCGGCCGGGCATGAGGTGGTGGCCGAAGCCGATAACGGCCTGGATGCCCTGCAGCAACTGCGGGACTTGCAGCCGGCGCTGCTGATTCTGGAACTGAGCCTGCCACGCCTCGGCGGCCTGGAGCTGATTCAGCGCGCCAAAGCCCACGGCCTGCCGGCCAAACTGCTGGTGCTCACCGCGCAACATTCCGAGTATTTCGCCGCGCGCTGCATGGAGGCCGGCGCCCACGGTTTTATCAGCAAACACGAAGACCTCGCCGACATGGGCAAAGCCCTGGACGCGGTGTTGCACGGCCACAGCTATTTCCCCAGCCATGTGCTCGGCACCACCCAGGGCGACAAACACAGCCTGGCCCTCAAGGCCTTGTCGGCACGCGAACTGGCGGTGCTGCAATTGCTCTGCACCGGCATGAGCAACGTGGCCATCGGCGAGCAACTGGCCCTCAGCGACAAGACCGTCAGCACCTACAAGATCCGCCTTAAAGACAAGCTGCACGCTACCTCGCAACTGGAGCTCATCGACATCGCCCGCCGCCACGGCCTGGTCGATGGCAACGAGGCCGAGGCGCCATTGCCGAGCGCCAACCTCGCCGAACTTCAACTGCTGCAAAGCATGATCGACGCCTTGCCCCACGCCGTGCATGTGCGCGACACCGAAGGGCGCATGCTGGCCTGCAATGCCTATTACCTGGAGCAGCAACAGGTCAGCCTGGAGCAGGTGCTGGGCAAGTGCATCAACCAGACCCCCGAGCTGCAGGACGACGATGCCGACCTGGTGCACAGCAGCCTGATGGAGGCCATCAGCGCCGCTGTGCCGTACTCCCGGGATGTGCTGGTGCGCCTGCAAGGTAAACAACATGTGCTGCGCCACTGGGGCAAGCCGCACCACGATAGCAATGGCCAACTGCTGGGGATGATTTTCGGCAGCGTCGACATCACCGACCGCGATGAGCAGGTACTGGCGCTGCGGGTGGATGCCGAGCAGGGCAAAGTGCGGATGCAGGCGCGCGACCAGTTGCTCGGCCACCTCACCGCTGAGCTGGGCGAGCCGTTGCGCGGTCTGGTGGCGATGCTCGACCTGGGGCTGACCAGTCCCGGCAAACAGCAGGAAGCCCTGCAGGTGGCCCGCGCCCATGCCGACAAGTTGCTGGCGCTGCTCAATGGCCTGCAACAGGCCGGGCAATTGGCCGGTGGGCACTATGAGGTGGTCAATGAGCCGCTGGATTTACGCGAGGTGCTGGCCGCGCTGGTGACGCAATTTCAGCCCCAGGCGCAGAGCAACGAACTGAACATTGCCCTCGACGTGCATACCGCTCGCCACCCGGCAGTGTGGGCCGACCCGCAAGCGCTGCAGCAAGTGCTGGCGGCGTTGTTTGGCTATGGCTTGCAGCGCCTGCCCAACGGCCAGTTGATGGTGCGCCTGGCGGCCAACGGTCGCGGTCTGGGCTTGGTGGAAGTGCAGGTCGAGGTGCTGGCGTTGCCGGCGGCGGAAGGCGCCTTGGCCGCGGTGGCTTCGCCGGCCGTTGAACTGGAACTGGCCTTGGCGCGCAAGCTGGTGGAGCGCCTGGATGGCAGCTTGGAGGTGCTGGTGGATGAGGGTGGCAAAACCCACTTGAAGCTGGGGTTGATGCTGACTCAGGCGGAGCTGGGTGGGGTTGTTTGATGCGATTTGATTTGTGGGAGGGCCGGGCGGCGATCCGCTTTAGCCGCGATGCTTCTCAAGTCAAAAGCATCGCGGCTAAAGCCGCTCCTGCCAGAGCTGCGTCAACGTTCAAAACTTCACCTTGATCCCGAACATCCCCTCGTAGCTGCGGCTGTCGCCGTTGAAGGCTTTCTGGTAGCCCACGGAACCGGTCAGGCTGGTGCGGGCGTTGAGTTCATAGTCGACGCCGACATTGATCTCGCCCCAGGTGCCGCCCATGTCAGTGGTGAAGGGCACGTAGCCGTCGGCGGAAGAAAACTCGGTTTTCGGCGCGCCTTTGAACTCGTGCCAGACGCTGGGGCGGATCCAGCCGTTGGTGCGGTGGATGTCGCCGTTGTCGTCGGTGTTGAACCAGTCGCGCGCCACCCGTACACCGAGGCGGCCAGTGACCGAGTTGACGTCATCGAAGCGTACTTTGGCGGCGCTGTCCTCGGCGTTCTGCAGCTCGATTTTGCTGACGATCACCTGCGCTTGCGGCTCCACGTAAATCTCTTTGTCGGCATTCACCAGCAGCGGGTAACCGGCTTCCAGCGAGGCGGTGATGCCGTGGCCGCGGGTGTGCAGTTTGTCCACGCTATCGGGTTTGGCGGTGGCACTGAAGCGGCTCAGTTGCAGCACGCCATCGAGGTACCAGCCGGCCGGGCCGAAGTGGGTCCAGTAGCCGCCCAGGCTGTAGGCGCGCAGGGCATCGTCACCGGCATAACGGCCGTCGGTGTGGTGCAGTGCGCCGCTGACCCGGCCCAGGCCCAGCGACAGTCCGGCCTGGTTGGTGCTGCCGTCGGTGTCTTCGCTGCGGTACAGGTCGGCGCCCACTTGCAGCGCCTGCAGGTCGTAGCTGTAGTCGGCGGCGCCACGGTTGTCGGTGCCGGTGCGGTAGATCAGTCGGCCCCAGCCCAGGGATGGGCCGACACTGCTGTCATCGTCTTCCACCAGCGGGTCGACCGAGGCGCGCCGGCGTTCTTCGCCGACCCGTTCGTGCAGGGTGTCGACCATCGCCCGGCTGTAGAGCAGGGCCTGCACCGGCATGCCGCTGTACAGCGAGGTTTCCGGGCGGTAGTTGGGGGTTTCTGCGCCGCCGTCATCGAGGGTCGAGCGCAGGTACCAGGCTTCGGGGTTTTCCGCGTCCAGGCTGGCGCGGTGCAGGGTGTACTGGTACGGCCCGGCTTTCACTTCATTGACCAAGCGAAACGCACTGGCGTCGGTGCTGGCGCCATTGATGGCGTTGACCACCTGAATGCCATTGCCCTGGGTCAGCGCCCCGGCGCCGCCGGCGTTGCTGATCAGCAGGTTGCTGGAACCACTGGCGTTGCCGCCATCAAGCACCAACTGGTCGGAGGGCGAGCCGTCTGCGCCCAGGTAGGTGTTGAGGCCGATGCTGCCGTTGGCGCCGTGGTAGGCGTTGACGGTAAGGGTTTTGAAGCTGGTGCCGACCGGTGCGCTGAAGTCGATCAGGCTGTGGTCATTGCGCAGGCTGGTGAGGTTGGAGCTGCCGGTGAGTTGCCACAGGCTGTTGTCGTGCAGGTTCAGATTGGCAACGCTGCCGGCGGCGGTTTTCGCCGAGCCGCTGACCAGCGAGGTGCCGAGGTCGAGGTTGGCCAGACCGGCGGCAAAACCCGAACGGCTGACGTTCAGCCATTGGTCACTGCCACCGGCAACCACATGGTCGAAATTGATGCTGGCAGCGCCCGCGACATCGACCGTGGCGCCGCTGCGGTTATCCAGCAGCGCATGGTCGAGGTTCACCTGGCTTGTACGGCCGACGTCGGCCTGGGTAGCGAGGGCTGCAGCCTGGGCACCTTGGGCGCTGAGCGAGAGGTTGTCGCCATTGAACGTGGCGTCGTTTTTGATCAGCGCGGCATGGGCATTGGCACCCTCGGCGCTGGCCACCGTGTGATCGGCCACCAGCAGCGCGCCGGAGTCGGCTTGCAGGGCATAGGCCAGCGCGCCATGGGTACGCACGGTGGCGTTGTTGAGGGTCAGCTCCGCGGTTTCATCTTTGTATTTGCGGCTGACGAAGGCACCGACCGCGTTGTCGCCAAGGGTTTCTACGCTGATGTTGTTGCCGATCAGGCTGACCGCACCGGGTTTGGCCGCGCCGATGCCGGCATACAGGCCACGGGAGCCGGCGCCGCTGGTGTGCACGGAAAGATTGTTGAGGATCATGCTGCCGCCATCGTCCACCGCTGCGCCATAGGACTGGCTGCCGGTGGTGATCAGTTGGGTGCCATTGGCGATCAGCAAGGCGCCGGCATTACGCGAGGCGAGGGCGTGGGCGAAGGTCATGTTGGAGGCGATGGGCGAGCCGTTGCCAGTGGTGGTCACCGAGCCGCCGTTGAGGGTGATGGTCGAGCCCAGGTCGGCGACCACGCCCATGGCGTTGTCATTGCCGCTGGTGTGCACGTTGACGCCGCTGGCGGTGATCTGCGCATTGGCGGCGCTGATGCCGGCGGAGTAGTCGCCCTCGGTCATCACCTGGCCGTTGTCCATGTCGATCACCGCACCGTCGAGGGCGCGCACGCCGTAGCTGGTTTTCTGCGTGGTTTTCACGTCGGTGTCGCGCATTACCAGGGTCGAACCGGCGTTTTCTACCTGTACGCCAGGGGCGGCCGGGCCGACGCTGCCATCGAGCAGAATGCGGCTGTTGTCGATGCTCGCTGCAGCGCCGCCACTGACGGTCAGGCCCATGGCGCGAGCGCCCTGAGCATTGATGTTGGTGCGGCTGATCTGCGCCGAAGAACCGGCGCCTTCCACCTGCACGCCGTGGCCATATTGGTTTTGTGCAAACAGGTTGCTGTTGTCGATCAGCAGCGCGCCACCGGCCATGGCCCGGGCGGCTGCTGACGGGTTGAGCAGGTTGCCGGCGCCCAGCACGCTGACACTGCTATTGGCCAGCGTCACCTGGCTGCCGACGCCTTCGGCACGGACGCCGCCCACATAGTTGCCGCTGGTGTGCAGCTGCAGGTTGGTGCCGCTGATGCTGCTGCCATCGAGGGCATGGAGGACTGCAGTGGTGGCGGCGCTGGTGGCGGCATTGCTGCTGGTGAAGGTGCTGTTACGCAGCTCGATGCTCGACCCCGACTCGGCCCGGGCACCACTGGCGTTGCTGCCGCTGGTGTTCACTGTGAGATGGTCGCCGACAATGCTGCCGCCATTACGAGCCACCAGGCCATGGCTGATGTTGCTGGTGCCGGCGTTGCCAGTGGCGGTGATGCTGGTATCGCGCAGCACGATCTGGCCGTTGTCCATGGCCAACACACCAATCGAACCTTTGCTCAGGGTACTGATGGCGCCCGCGCTGAAATTCACCACGCCGCCGATGCTCACCAGCGCATGGTTGTTCTGACCGTTGACGCCGCCGCCCATGACGATGCTGCTGCCGGTAAGGCTCAGCACGCCGTCCTGGCCGGCGAGGGCACCAGTCATGTCGGTGGCGGTGACCACTGCACTGGCGGCGGTTTTCGGCACCATCTCGATGCTGACACCAGCACCGCGAACCTCACCCGCGTTCACCGCCTGCACACCGATCTGGCCTTTGGCAGTCGCGGTGCTGATGGCGCCGCTGCTCACCGACTCGCCATCGATTTGTTGAGTAGTTGCGTCGGCCCGCACGCCGATGGCGCCGGCGGCGGTCATGCTCGATTGCGCCTCGGCGCTGCTGACATCAAAGGTGAACAGCCCGGCCAATACCAGGCTGATGGCCCTGGCCAGGCGATTGCTGGCCAGGGTTTGCAAGGGGGTTGCGGGTGATCTGGTTAGGGTTTTCATGGCAAGGCTCCGGCAAATTTTTCTTGCCTTCAGCCTCGCGCTGCGTCGATGCAGGGTCTGCGAGTGGGTACTGATGTGGGTGTAATAGGTCTACGAGATGGCGTGCTGCGTCGTGCCGCCAAGCCCGCTGTTTTTTCGTCCGTACGAAATGCCGGCTGTGGCAATCCACCGCGCATGCCCGGCTGTCGCGTTGCAAAACTCGGTGCTAGAGTCGCCGCCCATGAACCTCTCTCGAACCCCGCGCACTCGCTCGCTGACCGCCTGGCTGTTGTACGCCAGCGTGCTGTTCAGTCTGTTTGCCTGCGGGATTCACCATGGCCAGATGAGTGGCCTGAGCCTCAGCGGTTTGGGCGGCGGGTTCTGCTCCATGGACGGCACAGGTGGCCCCGCCATCGATGCCAGTGGCACCGACCAGCAAGCGCCGCACCTCGACCAGGTCAGTTGCCCACTCTGTTCCTCGTTTGCCGGCGCCGTAGCGCTCAACAGCACGGCCTGGTCGCTGCCGGTCAGCAGCGACAACGCCACCGCACCGCTTGTCGTGCACACCTGGGCGCAGCCGCCGCCCCGTTACAGCTGGCCCTCGCTCAACCCCCGCGCTTCTCCCGTCATTTCCGCTTAGTGAACCTAACTGCCTGATTCGGTCGGCCTACGCCTGCGTTTAGCCGCACGAAACAGCCGTCACTGTTGTGTGGAAATCTGACATGCCAATAAAAACAAGCTCTCTGGTGCTGCTGGTCGGCGCCTGCAATCTCGCCTGGGCCGACGAGCCCCTTGAACTAAGCCCGGTAGCAATCGATGCGACTGTCGAGAAACCCTCCGGCCTGGTGCTCGATCAGCCGATCAAAACCGGCTCGCGCCTGGGCCTGACGGCTCGGGAAACGCCAGCTTCGGTCAGCGTCGCCGACCGCGCGGTGATCGAAGCGCGGGGTGCCAAAGACACCCAGGACGTGATCAACACCATGACCGGCGTCAACGCCTCAGCCAACCCGGGCTACGGCGGTTATGTCGCGTACCGGGGCTTTACCGCCGGGCAAATCACCCAGCTCTACAACGGCATCGGCATGAGCTACGCCAGTGCCAACCGGCCGGTGGACGCCTGGATTTATGAGCGCGTCGAACTGATTGGCGGGCCCTCGACCTTTCTCTATGGCGCTGGTGCCGTGGGCGGCTCGATCAACTACATCACCAAGCTGGCCAGCCGCGATGAACAGACGGTGGAGGGCAGGGTGCGCTATGGCAGCTACGACAGCTCGGAGCTGGCCATTGGCGTCAACCACGCCCTGACTTCGGGCCCGGACCCGCGCCACTTCGCCCGCCTGGACGTCAGCCGCACCCACGGCAACGGCTACATGGACCGCAACGAGCGCGAGGCCACCAGCACCGCGTTCTCCATCCTCAGCGACCTGAGCGAACAGCTCAGCCATACCCTGGCCCTGGAGTACCAGGAAGACAAAGAAGACAGCCCCTACTGGGGCTCACCGTTGTTGAACCCGGTCGGCGACACCATGCACATCGACAAGAGCCGGCGCTTCGACAACTACAACGTCGCCGATGGCCGTTACGAACAGCGGGTGCGTTGGCTGCGTTCGATCATTGATTACCAGATCAATGACAGTACCAGCCTGCAAAATACCCTCTACCACTACGACGGGCAGCGCGATTACCGCAACCTGGAGAATTACCGCTACAACGCCAGCAATAGCTTGGTCAGCCGCTACTCGGCCTTCTTGCAGCGCCATGACCAGCAGGTGGATGGCAACCGCTTCGAGTTGCGCCATGACAACCAGCTGTTCGGCTTGCGCAGTCAGTGGTCGGCGGGTCTGGATTATTCGGTTAACCAGCAGCGCCTGTACCCCAGTTCCCGCTTCAGTTCTGCGCCCTACGACACCATCGACCCCGAGCATTTCGACCCCGGCAGCTTTGCCGACATTCCGGGTGGCGCGGGGCTGAAAAAGGTGCGCAAGCATGAAGTCACGACGATGGCCGGCTTCGCCGAAAACCGTCTGGAACTCACCGAACGTTTGGCCTTGCTCAGCGGTTTGCGCTACGACCATCTGCATATGGAAGTCACCAACTACGGCGCGGTGACGCCGACCAGCCCTGCGTTTTTTCAACGCACCTGGGAGCCGGTGACCGGCCGCATCGGTCTGGTGTATGCGCTGACGCCAACGGCCAATGTGTATGTGCAATACAGCACCGCCGCCGACCCACCCGCCGGCTCGCTGGCCTCGGCAACCTTCTCGCAAACGCAGAACTTCGACCTCGCCACCGGCGAGCAGGTGGAGGTCGGCAGCAAGTTCGACTTCCTCGAGGGTCGTGGTTCGGCCACCGTGGCGGCGTACCAGATCGTGCGCAAAGACTTCGCCGTCACCGATCCGAACAACCCCACGACCACCATTCAGGCCGGGCAACAGACCTCCAATGGCATCGAACTGGCGGCCAAGTTGCAGGTCACCCAGGCGCTGCTGGTCGAAGGCAACTTCGCCTACGTGGACGCCCAGTACGACGAGTTCAACGAGTCGGTCAGTGGCCGCGTGGTATCGCGCCAGGGCAACACGCCCACCAACGTGCCCAACCATGTCGCCAATGCCTGGCTCAGCTACGAGTTCGATCCGCGCTGGCAGGTGGGCATGGACGCGCGCTACGTGGCCTCGGTGTATGCCGACAACGCCAATACCCTCAAGGCGCCGTCGTACACCCTCTACGGCGCCTTCGCCCGTTACCGCGTCGACGCCAACACCGCGCTGACCCTGCGCGTGCGCAACCTCACCGATGAAATCTACGCCAAGCAGGCCTACGGCACCCTCTATTACATGGGCGCGCCGCGCACCTTCGAGGTGGGGGTGGATACGAGGTTTTAGGGCGCAACGGTTTAGCCCTCTACTCACTCATCCAGCCGCTTGGCGGCATTTTCTTTTTTTGCTTCTGGAACTGCCCATGAACACCACAACCACACCGTCGTTTTCCCTCCGTTTGCAGCACCTGCGCTGGCAGCAGGCCTTTGCACTGTTTCTCGGCCTGACCCTGGGTGCCACCACCTACGCCGAAGAGGCGCAGGAACCGACCGAGGCCCAGCCCCATGACCACGACCTGCAAGCCACCATCATCACCGCCGTGCAGCAGAGCTCGCCGCTAACCGTGGTCACCAACCCCAAAGATGCCCGCCAGCCGGTACCGGCCAGCGATGGTGCCGACTACCTGAAGACCATTCCGGGGTTTTCTGTGGTGCGTAACGGCGGCAGCAACGGCGACCCGGTGTTGCGCGGCATGTTCGGTTCGCGCCTGAACATCCGCACCAATGGCGGCCTGATGATTGGCGCCTGCCCAGGGCGGATGGACGCGCCGACCTCCTATATCTCACCCGAAACCTTCGACAAACTCACCGTGATCAAAGGCCCGCAAACCGTACTGTGGGGCCCGGGCGCCTCGGCCGGCACGGTGCTGTTCGAACGCGAGCCGGAGACCTTCAGTGAACTCGGCGGGCGCCTCGACGGCAGCCTGTTGGCCGGCTCCAACGGCCGCTTCGACAAGGTGCTGGACGGCGCCGTCGGCAGCGAACTGGGCTACCTGCGCCTGGTGGGCAACCAGAGCCACGCCGACGATTATCAGGATGGCAACCACGACACCGTGCCTTCGCGCTGGGACAAGTGGAACAGCGACGTGGCCCTGGGCTGGACGCCGGACGCCGACACCCTGGTCGAGCTCACCGCCGGCAAAGGCGATGGCCAGGCACGGTATGCCGGCCGCGGCATGGACGGCACTCAGTTCCAACGCGAAAGCCTCGGTTTGCGCGTGGAGAAGCGCAACCTCAGCGAAGTGCTGAGCAAGGTGGAAGCGCAGGTCTACTACAACTACGCCAACCACGTGATGGACAACTTCCGCCTGCGCGACCCCGACCCGAGCAGCAGCATGCCGATGCCGATGGCCGCGCAAGTTGATCGCCGTACCGTGGGAGGGCGCCTGGCCGCGACCTGGAACTGGACTGCAGTGGAACTGGTCACCGGCGTCGACGCCCTGCGCAGCGAACACCGCGAACGCAGCTCCAGCTACGCCATGATGACCCGCCAATACACCGACGCCGACCAGTTCCCCTGGAGCAAAGACGCGGTGTTCCACAGCTACGGCGCCTTCAGCGAACTGACCTGGAACGCCGCCGAACGCACCCGCCTGATCGGCGGCGCACGCCTGGACCGCAGCGAAGCCACCGACTACCGGCAAACTGTCGGCATGATGAACATGGCCAACCCGACCGCCGACAAAACCCGTGGCGACACCTTGCCCAGCGGTTTTGTGCGCTACGAATACGACCTGGCCGATTCACCCACCACCCTGTATGCCGGCCTCGGCCATGCCGAGCGTTTCCCCGATTACTGGGAGCTGTTTTCCGCCACCCGCGGCCCGGCCGGCAGCGTCAACGCCTTCGACGGCAGCCAGCCGGAAAAAACCACCCAACTGGACTTCGGCGTGCAGTACGGCGGCGAAAACCTGCAGGCCTGGGCCTCGGGTTATGTCGGCCAGGTGCGCGACTACCTGCTGTTCAGCTACAGCCCCGGCATGATGGGCGACAGCACCCAAGTGGAAAACATCGACGCGCGAATCATGGGCGGCGAATTGGGCGTGGCCTATCAACTGACCAGCAATTGGAAAACCGACGCCACCCTGGCCTATGCCTGGGGCAAAAACAGCTCCGACGGCGAAGCGCTGCCGCAAATGCCTCCGCTGGAAACCCGCTTCGGCCTCACCTACGAGCAAGCTGCGTTCAGCGCTGGCGCACTGTGGCGCGTGGTCGCCAGTCAGGGTCGAATCGCCGAAGGCAAAGGCAACGTGGTGGGGCAGGATTTTGGCGAGAGCGCAGGCTTCGGCGTGTTTTCCATCAACGCCGCGTACCGCCTGAACAAGCAGTTCAAAGTCAGCACCGGGGTCGACAACCTGTTCGACAAGGCCTACGCCGAACACCTGAACCTGGCGGGCAACGCCGGCTTTGGGTATCCGGCGGATGACGAGGCGATCAACGAGCCGGGGCGCACGTTCTGGACCAAGGTGGACTTCAGCTTTTGATCCGATAGCAACGTAAGGGGCCGAAATTCTGGGTCCCAGCCTGCGCGAGGACGACGGAGGTGTTTGTGAGAACGCCGTCGTCCCAGCGCAGGCTGGGACCCAGAGTTTCGCAATAGACGCTGATGTGGCTGCGAATAAGGTGTACGCCTGGAGACTCTGGATTCCTGCCTGCGCAGGAATGACAGGAGATAATTTGGAGAGCTCCGTCGTCCCAGCGCAGGCTGGGACCCAGAGTTTCGGATTGGCAATGCGTTGCCTGCGTCTACAACCCCGAAACCGCCTTCCTCCTCAACACCAACAAAAACTGCCGACTCCCCGTCGTCCACACCAACGTCTGAAAATCCCCCTCGCGCAAACCCGCCTTGTTATAGGCATTGGCCTGATGCACCGCATTGCCATCGGCCAGGGTTTGCGCCACCACCACCTCACTCATCACCACACCTTCCGGCGTACCCGGTTGCAGGCTGGGCGTCAGCACAATCGAATAACCCACCCGCAATGGCTGCGGCTGATTCACCAGGGTGCCGTTCTGGCGCACCGCCTGGTTGCGCTGGGTATCGACAAACGTGGAGAGGGTGGCCGAGCTGCCAATCGCCGCCACGAATGGCTGCAGCGCCTGCAACTGGTAGTTGTCGTTACCGGCGATACGGTCGACCAGCCCCTCGGCCGCCACCTCGGCGGTGCCGTGCAGCAGGCTGGCCTCGCGGTTGGCGCGGGCTTCCAGATTGGCCACCGGCGACTTGATTTCCGCCAACGCCGCACGCCATTCCACCTGCTGCACCGGCCAGGGCGCGGGGGCGGCGAGGTTGGGATCGAGGTCCGCCGCCGACACCTCGGCGCAGGCGAGCAAGCAGGCGAGGGCGGTTATCAGCTTCATCAACACACGGCATCCGGGGGGCAGGGAGCTGCACTATAGCCCAAGCGAAATCCGCGCTCCCACAGAGGCACGAGGTCTCTTGTGAGAGAGCGGGGCGGCCATCCGATTCAGCCTCGAGCTTTTGATCCGGCTGTTGATCTGGCTGTTGATCTGGCTGTTGATCTGGCTGTTGATCTGGCTGTTGATCTTGATCCACCCGCCCCGTTAGCGCAGGCCGAGTGCAGGCGCTGCGCAAGGGGTTGAGCGGCCGGGAGCCGCGAAAGGCAGAGACAGGCCATGGATGGCCTGTTCTGCCGGCCCCTGGAGCAGCGCCGGAGCGAGGGAAGTCGGAGCGCAGCGGAGACCCAAGGTTGGGGCGAGCGTTTTTTGCTTACTTTTTGCCTGGTCCGGCACACCGGCGACTGGCATAAAGTGAGTCGCGCGTAAGGCGCGAAACAGATCGCCCAGCGCACGCGGTAAGGAAGAATACCAACCCACAGGCGCTGAACCGACGGCTCCCAACGGCCCGAGAGAGCCTAGGACACCTGCGCCATTCTGGGTCCCCGCCTGCGCGAGTACGGCGGGTGAAAAGCGAAAAGTTCGTCGCTTGCGGATCAGAAAATGGAACTGATTACACCGATCAGCCAGCGCCCTACGCCTGTAGAGGATATCCAGAAAAAACCGATCAAAAAAAACAGAAAAATTAGCCAGGCAACCAGCGCAACCGGCAGGCGTTTAAGCGTTGCCCAGGGTGTAAAGGCAACGATATAGGCGGGGCCGAAAGTGACGAGCATGAACACCCAATAAAGAATGTTCTCGTTAGGAGAGCGTTGCCTTGGTGCTCCATTGGTGAGGGCAAGCAGCAGCACAATGAAGCCGCTCAATAGTGCTAAGTAGAGGCAACGTAGAAGGAACGAACCCACCGCAGTGGAGAAGGGAGTGGGCTCTTCCCACTGATTGATTCGACGTTCCTTCATCGGCGTAGCTCCGTGGTTTTTGCGGAGCTTACCGAAAACTGCATCGCACCGTGAGTCACTGTGCACGAGGCGAGCGCAATCTATGCGCGCACTTGTTCACTTAGTCCGTAGGTTGGGCTGAACCCAAGGTGAAGCCCAACAGCCCCCGCCCTATACCCGTTGGGCTTCGCTGCGCTCAACCCAACCTACGTTCCTCAACCCAACCGACGTTCCACCACCGCCATCTGCCCAACCCCCGCCACTGCACCAATCACCAGCACCGCCGGGGCCTTCAATTCAAATGCCCACGCCGCTTCACACATACCGGCAAGTTCACTGCGGCACTCCCGCTGCTGCGGCAACGAGGCGTTTTCGATCATCGCCACCGGCGTATTGGCCGGCAGCCCACCCGCCAACAACTCACTCTGAATTTCTTCAAGCTTGGCCACCCCCATGTAGATCACCAAAGTGGTGCCGCTTTGCGCCAGGGCCTGCCAGTTGAGGCTGCTGTCATCCTGAGTATGGGCAGTGACCAGCGTCACCCCACGGGCGACGCCGCGTAGGGTCAAGGGAATGCCGCATTGGGTGGCGCCGGCCAGGCCGGCGGTAATGCCGTTGACCAACTCCACTTCGATGCCATGAGCACCGAGCCAGTCGGCTTCTTCGCTGCCGCGGCCGAAGATGCACGGGTCGCCGCCTTTCAAACGCACCACGCAGTAACCCTGGCGGGCGTAGCGCAGCATCAGGCGGTGGATGAATTCCTGCGGGGTGGAGCGGCACCCGCCGCGTTTGCCGACGGGGATGATCTTGGCGCCGGGGCAATGCTCCAGCACGGCCGGGTTGACCAGGTCGTCGATCATCACCACCTGGGCGGCGTTGAGGGCGCGCACAGCTTTGAGGGTAAGCAGTTCCGGATCACCGGGGCCGGCGCCAACCAGCCAGACTTTTGCGCTCATGGGTGTGTCCTCATCAATCAGGAATGGAGTAGCCAGGCGAGCAACAGCAAGTTGCCCAACAGCGAGGCCAGGGCCAGGCCGCGCCAGACTTTCAAGGGTTCACGCTCCAGCAGCGGCCGTGGCCGGGCGCTGGGTTGTTGTTCGCCGTGTTGCAGCGCCAGCAGCCATTCTTCGGCGGTTTCAAAACGCTGCGCCGGGTCAGTGGCCAAGGCTTTGTCGAGGTTGTGCACCAGCCATTCGGGCAGGTCCGGGCGGTAGCGGCTGGCCGCCACCGGGGCGCCGAAGCGCGGGCGCTGGAAGGCTTCGATTTCGCCATGGGGGTAATGGCCGGTGAGCAGGTAGTAGAGGCTCACAGCAGCGCTGAAAAGGTCCTGGGCCACGCTGGGGGCAGCGCCGGCATAGGCTTCCGGGGCGATGAAACTGGGGGTGCCGGGTAGCTCGCCGCTGTCCTGGCGGGACAAGCCAGGGCAGTAGGCGAGACCAAAGTCCAGCACCCGCAGTTCACCGTCGCTGCTGAGCAGCAGGTTCTGCGGTTTGATGTCCCGGTGCAGGATGTTGCGCCGGTGCAGCATGCCCAGCGCGCGTAACAGGCGCGAGGCGATTTCCAGCCATTGGTTGAGGCCGAAGGTGCCGTGCAGGGTGTAGTGCTCGGCCAAGGTGATGCCTTCGTGTTCGCGCATCAGGTAGTACAGGTGCTGACGCTGGTTGGCGTGGTGCACCTCGGGAAAATAACGGCCGGCAACCCGGCGCAGGAACCATTCTTCCTGGAGCAAGGCTTGGCCGGCATGGCTGTCGTTGTCCCGACTGGCTGGCAGGGTTTTCAGCAGCCAGGGTTGTTGCTGGGTGTCGTATACCCGGTAGAGCACCGACTGCTGGCTGTGGCCGACAACGGCGTCCACCTGCCAGCCTTCGAAGTGTTGCCCCGGTTTTAACGCCGGTGGCAGTGGCCATTGTTCGACCTGGCCGAGTACATCGCCGAGGCTGCTTTCGCCGACGGCGTCGACCCGTACCAGTACAGCGCTGGCGTTGTCCTGGCTGCCGGCCTGGTGGGCGGCGCTGACCAGGGCCTGGCTGGCGGCTTGCAGTTGGCTTTCGTCACGCAGAATGCCGGCAATCGAGGTTTCGCTGAGGGTGGCCCAGATGCCGTCACTGACCAGCAGAAAACTCTCGCCCTCGCGCAATTCACCATCCAGGTAGTCGACCACCAGGTGCTGTTCCAGGCCCATCGCCCGTTTGAGCACGTGTTGCATGCCTGGTTGGCCCCACACGTGGTCTTCGCTGATGCGTTGCAGTTGCCCGGCGAACCAGCGGTATACCCGGCAATCGCCGATATGGGCGAGGGTGAATTGTTTGCCGCGCACCACCAAGGCACTCAGGGTGGTAAGCAGTGGCTGGCCGCCACCGTTGGCGTGCAGCCAGCGGTTTTGCGCCAGCAGCAAACGGTCCAGGGCCTGCGCCACGCCCCAGGTTTCGGGCGTGGCGTAGTAGTCCAGGGCCAGGGCCTGCAGGGTTGAGCGCGCGGCCAGGCCACCGTCGGCGCATTGGCTGACACCGTCGGCCAAGGCAAACAGATAACCCTTGCTGGCCGCCAGCGCCGGGGCGGGGGTGACCAGGCGAATCGCATCCTGGTTCTCCGCCCGTGGCCCGCTGGCGCTGGCTTCGGCGTAGCTCAATTGCAGGCTCATGGGTGGCCCTTACACGCGCGCAGCGGTGAAGGCAGCCGAACCCCAGGTGGTTCTCCAGCGGCGTTTAACCCCGTGCAGACCGAACCAGGCAACCACGCCGAGGCTGGCGAACAGCCACAGGCCGAGTTGGTAGTCGCCGGTGTTCTGCTTGATCGCCCCCAGGCCTGCCGCCAGGAGGAAACCGCCGATGCCACCGGCCATGCCGATCAGCCCGGTCATCACGCCGATCTCTTTACGGAAGCGCTGTGGCACCAGTTGGAACACCGCGCCGTTGCCGGCACCCAGGCCCAACATGGCGGCCACGAATAGCGCCAGGGCAGCGACCGAACTGGAGAGGTGGAAGCCCACCGCCGCGATGCAGATGGCCGCCAGGGCGTACATGCCGAGCAGGGTGCGAATGCCGCCAAAACGGTCGGCCAAGGCGCCGCCCAGTGGGCGCATCAGGCTGCCACCGAATACACAGGCCGCGGTGTAGTAGCCGGCGGTTACCGGGTTGAGGTCGTACTGGTCGTGGAAGTAGCCGGGCAGGGCGCTGGCCAGGCCGATAAAGCCACCGAAGGTGACGCTGTAGAAAAACATGAACCACCAGCTGTCACGGTCGCCCAGGGCCTTGAAGTAGTCGGCCATGGATTTGGGTTTGGCGCGGTTGGGGGCGTTGCGGGCCAGCAAGCTGAACAGCGCCAAGGTGATCACTAGCGGGATCAGCGCCAGGCCGAACACGTTTGTCCAGCCAAAGGCTGCCGCCAATACCGGCGCGGCCAGTGCGGCGATCACGGTGCCCGAGTTGCCGGCGCCGGCAATGCCCATGGCTTTGCCCTGGTGCTCGGCCGGGTACCACTGCGAAGCCAGCGGCAAGGCCACGGCGAACGAGGCGCCGGCCATGCCGAGGAACACGCCGAGCAGCAGCGCTTGTTCATAGCTGTGGATGCCCAGTTGCCAGGCCACGGCCAGGGCGCCGATGACAATCACCTGGCCGATGATGCCGGCGTTTTTTGGCGACACCTGGTCGGCCAGCATGCCCATCAGAAAGCGCAGCAGGGCGCCTGCCAGAATCGGCGTGGCGACCATAAAGCCGCGTTGCTGGGTGGTCAGTTGCAGGTCGGTGGCGATTTGTACGGCCATGGGGCCGAGCAGGTACCAGACCATAAAGCTCAAGTCGAAATACAGAAACGCCGCGAACAGCGTGGGGGTGTGTCCGGCTTTCCAGAAACTGTTGTTGTTCATTCAACACCTCATCTGCAAATAGGTTGGGTGATTGCAGGTGGGTGACCGCCACGGCCACTCCACCGCCTCGTTTGCGAGGCCAAAAACGCAAAAAACGCCGCACTCCACTGGGCAAAAGGCTCAGGGGAATAGCGACGTCTTTGTCGTGGTGGGGCAACCGCCGTTGGCTACCTGTGCAGATGCATGAGCAGGTTGTGTGCCAGGTTGGGTGGAAGGCTCTAGATCGGTGGTTCTGCGCTGCATGGAGGCTCGCAGATGCAATCCTGTGCTGCGTTATGGCGCGTGTTGGGCACTGTGCGCACCATGCTGTTCACGCAGCCCTGGGAAAGGTGTTTGCAGAAGATCAAAAGCTCGCGGCTAAAGCCCCTCCCACAAAGGAACACCTGTCCCTGTGGGAGGGGCTTTAGCCGCGAGCTTTGGCGTTGTTAAAAGCGCACCTCAGTTCAACATCTCGCTCATGGCGATGATCTGTTCGGCCACCTGAATCAGTTTCTGTTGCCGGCTCATGGCCTGGCGGCGCATCAGGGTGTAGGCCTCTTCTTCGTTGCAGTCTTTCATTTTCATCAGCAGGCCCTTGGCCAGTTCCACCCGTTTGCGTTCGGCCAGTTGCTGGTCGCGGGCGTGCAGTTGCTGGCGCAGTACCTGGTCGCTTTCGAAGCGGGCCATGGCCACGTCCATGATCGGCTGCAAGCGTTGGGCGTGGATGCCTTCGACGATGTAGGCGCTGACGCCGGACTTGATCGCCTGGCGCATCACGCCGGGGTCATGTTCGTCGGTGAACATCACGATCGGCCGTGGCTGGTCGCGGCTGAGCAGCACCACTTGCTCCATCACGTCGCGGCTGGGGGACTCGGTGTCGATCAGCACCACGTCGGGGCGCACGGCTTCCACGCGGGCGGGCAGGTCGATGGTCAGGCCGGATTCGTCGATCACTTCGAAGCCGGCCTCGCTCAAGGCGGCGCGCAGGCGGCCGACTTTTTTCGAGGTGTCGTTGATCAGCAGGATTCGCAACATGGTCGTCGGCTCACTGATCGCTGAGGGCATGCAGGGCGAAACTGCGGGCGTAGGCGGCCGGGTCGCTGCCGTCCCACACGCTGCCATCGAGCAAGGTGCTGCTGCGTAGGGGCGCGGCGGGCACGGCGATTTCCAGGCTGCCGGCGGCGCGGCGGTACAGTTCGAGTTGCTGCACCTGTTGCGCGACGCCGAGGTAGTCCGGCTCCTCGCGCAGCAGACCCCAGCGGCGAAACTGGGTCATAAACCACATGCCATCGGACAGGTAGGGGAAGTTGGCCGCGCCGTGGTCGTGAAAGCGCAGGGCGTGGTCGTCCTGCCAGCTGTTGCCCAGGCCGTCGCTGTAGCGCCCGAGCAGGCGCGGTTCGACGCTGGCCAGCGGCGCGTCGAGAAACTCCGCCGCGCTGAGCAACTGCGCAGTGCTGCGGCGGTTCTCCGGGCTTGCTTCGATAAAACGGCTGGCTTCCAGCACCGCCATCACCAGGGCGCGCGCGGTGTTGGGGTATTGCTCGACGAATTCGCGGGTGCAGGCCAGGACCTTTTCCGGGTGGTCCGGCCAGATCGCCTGGCTGGTGCTGACGGTAAAACCTTGTTCATGGGCGATGGCATGGGCGCCCCAGGGCTCGCCAACGCAAAAGCCGTCGATGCGCCCGGCTTGCAGGTGGGCGAGCATCTGTGGCGGCGGCACCACCACGCTGTTGACGTCGTGCAACGGGTGAATGCCCTGGCTCGCCAGCCAGTAGTACAGCCACATGGCGTGTGTGCCGGTGGGGAAGGTCTGGGCGAAGGTCAGTTTGGAGCCGCTTTGGTGCGCGCGCTGCGCCAGTGCACTGGCAGTGGTCACGCCGGCGTCTTTCAGCGGCTGCGACAGGTTGATGCTCTGGCCGTTCTGGTTCAGGCCCATGAGCACCGCCATGTCGGTGGCCGGCGCGCCGCTGATGCCCAGCTGCAGGGCGTAGATCATGCCGTACAGGCTGTGGGCGGCATCCAGTTCGCCGCTGAGCAGTTTGTCGCTGAGCCCGGCCCAGGAGCTCTGGCGTTTGAGGTTGAGGGTCAGGCCATAGGGTTGGGCAAAGCCCTGGGTGGCGGCCACCACCACCGAGGCGCAGTCGCTGAGCGGCATAAAGCCCAGGTTCAGCACGTTCTTCTCCGGGGCATCGCTGCCGGCCACCCAGGCCAGGGCGTGGAGGGCGTCGATGGGGTTGCTGTGGTCGTTCATGCCGCGATTCCCAAAACCGTTTTCGCAAAAAAAAGCGCCGTACCTCCCAGCTTAGAGCCGGTCGAGCACGACGCCATTGTCATGTCTGTAGTGGCTCGGTTCCAGCGTTGGAAGGCGGCCTTTGCGGTTTGATGAGCAATTGGTGTGCCGGCCAATTGGGTGTCCAGATAAATTCTGGGCCCCAGCCTGCGCTGGGGTGACGGTGAACTCTCCGTCATCCCAGCGCAGGCTGGGATCCAGAATCGCGGTTTCAATAAACATCGCGCAGATAACGGCGGTCTTTGCTCATGCCGCTGACATACAGCGTCGCCGCCCCCGCAGTCATCTTGCCGTGCACCTGCACGATCTTCTTCAGCGCCGCATCCACGTCCTTGGCCATCCGGCTGGCATCGCCGCATACGCACACGTAGGCGCCTTGTTCCAGCCACTGCCAGATGGCTGCGCCTTCTTCGAGCATGCGTTGCTGCACGTAGATTTTCTCGTTCTGGTCGCGGGAGAAGGCGGTGTCCAGGCGGGTGAGCAGGCCGCTGCGTTGCCAGGCGCGCAGTTCGTCGTGGTAGTAGAAGTCGCTCAGCGCCCGTTGCTCGCCGAAGAACAGCCAGTTCTTGCCGCCACCGCCTTGCACCTGACGTTCCTGCAGAAAGGCGCGAAACGGCGCGATGCCGGTGCCGGGGCCGATCATGATCAGCGGCGTGCTGGCTTCCTGCGGCGGGCGGAAGTGGGTGGAGCGTTGCAGAAAGATGCGCACGCCGCTGTGGGCCGCGCGGTCGGCGAGGAAGGTCGAGCACACGCCGCCGCGCGCCTGGCCCTGGTGTTGGTAGCGGACGATGGCGACTGTGAGGTGCACCTCGTTGGCGGTGACCTTGGGGCTGGAGCTGATGGAGTACAGGCGCGGTTGCAGCTGTTTAAGCAGGCGCGCCAGTTGCTGGGCATCGAGGGCAATCGGGAATTCGCGCAGCAGGGTCGGCACCTGGCGGCCCCACAGCCAATCCTGTAAGGCCGTCTGATTGCCTTCGTGCAGCAGTTCTTCGAGGAACGGACTGGCATTGTGGCCGGCGACGCGGCGCAGCAGGTCGGGGCTGATGCGGGCGATTTCCAGGTGCTCGGTCAAGGCTTCACGCAGCGGCATGCCCGGTTGGTTGTCCAGTTCGACCTGGGCCTCGCCGTCCAGGCGCAGTGTAGCCAGCAGTTCATTGACCAGCGCCGGGTCGTTGCTTGGCCAGACACCCAAGGCGTCGCCAGCCTGGTAGGGGAAGTCATGGCCGTTGAGGTCAAAAGCCAGATGACGGGTTTCTTTCACGGCGCCGGGGCGGTTGAGCACTTCGTTATGCAACAGGGTGGTGCGCAGCGGATTGGCGCGGTTATAGGTGCTGCTTTCCACCGGTGTCGGGCGCAGCAGTGGTGCTGGGGTGGCTGCTTCAGCTGTGGCGGCGAAACGGCTGCACAAGGCGCTTAGCCATTGCTCGGCAGGCACTTGATAATCCGGCTCGCACTCCAGGCGTGGCTGCAGCCGCTCGGCGCCCAATTCCGCCAGGCGTTCGTCGAGCTTGCGGCCAAAACCGCAGAACTGTTGGTAGCTGGAATCACCCAGGGCCAGCACGCTGAAGCGGCTGTTGGCCAGGGCCTGGGCGTCGGCGTTTTGCAGGCTGTGCCAGAAGTCGCTGGCGTTGTCGGGTGGGTCGCCATCGCCAAAGGTGCTGGTTACCAGCAGCACGCCAGCGGCGCTGCGCAGGTCCTCCAGCTTGGCTTCGTCCATGGCTTGCAGGCGCGCCCGTTGGCCGGCGCTTCCCAGGCGTTCGGCGCAGGTGGCGGCGAGGGTTTCGCTGTTGCCAGTCTGCGAGGCCCAGAGCACCAGCCATTCCGGGGCGCTGTTATCCACCAGGCTCAGCGGCACGGCGTCGTTGCCGGCGCGGGAAAACAAACCGGCCAGCAGGCCGTCCAGCAGCAGGCGTTTAGCCGCGGCGAACGGCGCGCTGGCGGGCAGGGTGGGCACGCCGGCCTGACGCGCCTCGACGTTGCGCAGGCCGAGCAGGTAACCCTGCATATACAACTGCTCGTCGGCGCTTAAGGCGAGGGCGGGCGGGGTGTCCAGGTTGAGCTGACGGGCGAACGCATCGAGGGTCATCGGGGCAAGTTCCTTGGCGGATGGCGGCAGCGGTTCGGCGTTTGGCGTACTGAGGGGCTGCAGGGCCACGGCGCAGAATTTGAACGCCGGCTGCAGGGAAATCGGGTCGATGGCAGCACTGGTGACTGCGTTGATCGCCAGGTTTTCGCCAAACACATCGTTCCAGTGAAAGGGCGCAAAACAGTTGCCGGGGCGTACCCGCTCGCTGAGCACCGCCGGCAGCACTGCGCGGCCACGCCGCGAGCGAATTTCCACTTGGCTGCGTTCGACAATGCCCAGCCGAGCGGCGTCGCTGGGGTGGATTTCCACGAACGGCCCGGGGTTGAGTTTGTTCAGGCTCGGCACCTTGCCGGTCTTGGTCAGGGTGTGCCACTGGTGCTGCACGCGGCCGGTGTTGAGCACCAGGGGGAAGTCGTCATCCGGCAGCTCGGCCGGTGGCAGGTGCGGGCGGGCGAAGAACTGCGCCTTGCCGCTGTCGGTGGCAAAGCGGGTGCTGTGTTCGTCGCGGTAGCGAATCGGGTTGCGCACGCTGCTGCTGGTTTCGGCGCACGGCCATTGCAGCGGCGCCTGTTGCAGGCGGGTGTAGCTGGCGCCACGAATGTCGTAACCGGTCTTGTGGTTGGCGGCTTGTTTGAGCTCGTCGAACACCTGCTCTGCGCTGCTGTAGCTGAAGGCCTCGGCATAACCCATGGCGCAGGCGACACGGGCGATCAGTTGCCAGTCGGGCAAGGTGTCGCCGGGGGCCTGCACGGCGGGTTGCATCAGGGTCAGGTTGCGCTCGGAGTTGATCATCACCCCTTCGGCTTCGGCCCACAGGGCGCCGGGCAGGAGGATGTCGGCGTAGCGGTTGGTTTCGGTATCCAGGTAGGCGTCCTGGGTGATCACCAGCTCGGCGTTTTGCAGTGCTTCGATCACGCTCTGGCGGTTCGGCGCGCTGGCCACCGGGTTGGTGCAGATGATCCAGCAGGCCTTGATGGCGCCTTCGCGCATCTGCTCGAACATCGCCACGGTGCCGTCGCCAGCCTCGCTGCGCAGGCTGCCGCTGGGCAGGTGCCACAGCTGTTCGATAAAGGCGCGGTCATCGGCGACCAATGCCGAGCGTTGGCCCGGCAGGCCGGGGCCCATATAACCCATCTCGCGGCCGCCCATGGCATTCGGTTGGCCGGTGAGGGAAAACGGCCCGCTGCCCGGCCGGCAGATGGCGCCGGTGGCCAGGTGCAGGTTACACAGCGCATTGGTGTGCCAGGTGCCGTGCACGCTCTGGTTGAGGCCCATGGTCCAGCAGCTCATCCAGTTGGCGGCCTGGCCGATCCATTGCGCGGTCTGGCGGATGTCGGCTTCGCTGAGGCCGGTGACCTCGGCGACATGCTCGGGGGTATAGAGCGAGAGGAAGTCTTCCATCACCTCCCAGCCTTCGGTGAACGACTGAATGAATGCCGCATCGGTATGGCCGTTGTTCACCAGCAGGTGCAGCAGGCCGTTGAGCAGGGCCAGGTCGGTGCCGGGGCGGATCTGCAAAAACAGGTCGGCTTTGTCTGCCGTGGCGCTGCGCCGCGGGTCGATGACCACCAGTTTGGCGCCGGCTTTTACCCGGTCGAGCAGGCGCAGAAACAGGATCGGGTGACAGTCGGCCATGTTGGCGCCGATCACCACAAACAGCTCGCTGTGGTCGAAGTCGTCATAAGAGCCGGGCGGCCCATCGGCGCCAAGCGACAGCTTGTAGCCGCTACCGGCGCTGGCCATGCACAGCCGCGAGTTGGATTCGATATGGCGGCTGCGGATAAACCCCTTGGCCAGTTTGTTGGCCAGGTACTGCGCCTCCAGCGACATCTGCCCGGACACATACAGCGCCACGGCGTCGGGCCCATGTTCATCGATGATCGCGCGCAGGCGGCTGGCGGTGGCTTCGATCGCTTGCTCGATGCCGACGCGCACCGGGTCGCGGTTGCGCTCCTGGCGCATAAAGGCGTGCTCCATGCGCCCGCTGTTGGCCACCGCCTGGCCGCAGGTGCTGCCCTTGGTGCACAGGCGCCCGGCGTTGCTCGGGTGCTGTTTGTCGCCGGAGACTTTGACGATCAGGTTGTTTTCCACCTGCATGACAATGCCGCAGCCGACCCCGCAATAGGGACAGACGCTGCGCACTGATTTACTGGTGGTTGCTGTCGTTGTGTCGACCATGCCGTTCCCCGCCAAAACGAAAAAGGCGCCATGCAGCTGGACCGTTTTTCAACGGGAGCTGCATGGCGCCTTTGCCTGTAAGAGCGGCCATCGTCGTTGATGGCCTTTGCGTGTGTGTAGCAATGGCTGGGCCAAGACGTTCTATCAGCGAGTAGGTTGGGTTGAGCGCAGCGAAGCCCAACATAGCGATCCCATGGCCTACGCGGCGCGGTTTGAGGGCGTTCTCTTGGTTGGCGGGGTTGGGGCGAATGGGTGCGTATCGTTGGGCTTCGCCTTTGGCTCAACCCAACCTACGTCGCTCCTACGGAATGTGCGTGGGCAAAAATCGCGTCAGCTTGGGGCGTGGTGGTGCAAGGTCGCACTGTTTTGGTCCCGATTCGCTCAGCGTCAGCGCTGCCACTTCAAGGCTACAAACCCACCAACCACGCCCACTCAAGCGGCATTTAATTCCTTCTGGCACAACCACTGCATACGCCCCAGCAACCCGCCGCGTTGCTGCGTGTGGGATGCCCTGTTGATCAATGGCGATCATCTGGCCGCAACCGGCCCGGGTAACAAATGACTGCGTCAGGCCCATGGGCCGGCAGCACGAACAGGCAAAGGCGCCTGGAACCTTTTTGGTTCCGGGCGCTTTTTTTTTGCTTCGACAAAACCGAGTTGGCTTGAGCGGGTGGCATCTATGAACAGCACAAATGATCTGCAAACCCTGGTGGTAATCGGCAACGGCATGGTCGGCCATCACTGCGTGGAGCAGTTGGTGGAGCGGGGCGCCTTGGCCCATTACCGCATTCAGGTGTTCAGCGAAGAACCGCTGCGCGCTTATGACCGTGTGCACCTGTCCGAATACTTCGGCGGCCGCGATGCCGAGTCGCTGGCCCTCGGTGAGGCGGCGCTGTATCAGACGCCGGGGGTGACCTTGCACCTCGGTGTGCCGGTGCTGGAAATCGATCGCGCCCGCCAGGAGGTGATCACCGCCAACGGCTGCGTGCCTTACGACCACCTGGTGTTGGCCACCGGCTCTTACCCGTTCGTGCCGCCGATTGAAGGCGCGGCCGGCGACTCGCGCCTGGTCTACCGCACCCTGGCCGACCTCGACACCATTCAGGCGGCGGCGAAAAACGCCCGCCGCGGGGTGGTGGTCGGCGGTGGCCTGCTCGGCCTGGAAGCAGCCAACGCCCTCAAGTCGCTGGGCCTCGAAGCCCATGTGGTGGAGTTCGCCCCGCGCCTGATGCCGGTGCAGTTGGACGACCACGGGGGGCACGCGCTGAAGTCGCGGATCGAAGAACTGGGCGTCAGCGTGCACCTGTCGCGCGGCACCCAGTCGATCACCCCGGGCAGCGACTACCGCTACCGGATGAACTTCGCCAATGACGAGTTTCTGGAAACCGACCTGATCGTCTTCTCCGCCGGCATCCGCTCGCAAGACGCGTTGGCCAAAGCCTGCGAGCTGGAGCTCGGCGCCCGTGGCGGCATCGCCATCGACAGCCAGTGCCGCTCCAGCGATGCACGAATTTTTGCCATCGGCGAGTGTGCGGCCTGGAACGGCAGCATCTTCGGCCTGGTTGCGCCGGGCTATCAGATGGCCCGCAGTGTGGCGGCGCAGTTGTGCGATCTGGCCGGTTTGAGTGACGACAGCGCCGCACCGTTTCTGGGTGCCGACATGTCCACCAAGCTGAAACTGCTGGGCGTGGATGTCGGTTCCATCGGCGATGCCCATGGCGCCACTGCCGGTGCGCGCAGCTACCGTTTTATCGACGAAGCCACCTCCACCTACCGCCGCCTGATCGTCTCCGCCGACGGCAAACAAGCCCTCGGCGCGGTGCTGGTGGGCGACAACAGCTACTACGACACCCTGCTGCAATACGTGCAGAACGGCATCGCCTTGCCGGTCGACCCGGCTGCACTGATTCTGCCGCAAGGCAGCGCTGCGCCGGCCCTGGGCGTGGACGCACTGCCGGCCACCGCCACCGTGTGCTCCTGCCATAACGTCAGCAAGGGCGCCATCTGTTGCGCCATCGACAACGGCTGCAGCGACCTCGCCGGGCTCAAGGCCAGCACCAAGGCCGCCACCGGTTGCGGCGGTTGCGCCGGCCTGCTCAAGCAGGTGTTCGAACACGAACTCACCGCCCGTGGCGTGGTGGTCGACAAGAGCCTCTGCGAACACTTCGCCTATACCCGCCAGGAGCTGTATTCGCTGGTGCGCGTCGGCGCAATCGAAACCTTCGAAGACCTGCTCGCCCGTCACGGCAAAGGCCACGTCGGCTGCGATATCTGCAAACCGGCAATCGGCTCGATCCTCGCCTCGTGCTGGAACCGACCGATTCAGGAGCCCTGGCTGGTGCCGCTGCAAGATACCAACGACACCTTTATGGCCAACATGCAGAAGAACGGC
This sequence comes from Pseudomonas sp. GV071, assembly GCF_003050835.1. GTDB lineage: Bacteria > Pseudomonadota > Gammaproteobacteria > Pseudomonadales > Pseudomonadaceae > Aquipseudomonas. The sequence continues at coordinate 613,782 of NZ_QAOJ01000001.1, forward strand.
ACCTACTCGGTGGTGCCGCGCATTCCGGGTGGCGAAATCAGCCCCGACGGCCTGATCGCCATCGGCGCGGTGGCGAAGAAATACGACCTCTACACCAAGATCACCGGCGGTCAGCGCATCGACCTGTTCGGCGCGCAGCTGCACGAGCTGCCGGACATCTGGGGCGAGCTGATTGCCGCCGGCTTTGAAACCGGCCACGCCTACGGCAAATCCACCCGCACGGTGAAGAGCTGCGTGGGCAGCACCTGGTGCCGTTACGGCGTGCAGGACAGCGTGAAAATGGCGCTGTTCATCGAGGACCGCTACAAGGGCCTGCGCTCGCCGCACAAGCTCAAGTTCGCGGTCTCCGGCTGCACCCGCGAATGCGCCGAAGCGCAAAGCAAAGACGTCGGCGTGATCGCCACCGAGAAGGGCTGGAACCTGTACGTGAGCGGCAACGGCGGCATGCGCCCACGCCACGCCGAACTGTTCGCCACCGACCTCGATGACGAAACCCTGATCCGCTACATCGACCGTTTCCTGATGCTCTACATCCGCACCGCCGACAAGCTGCAACGCACCTCGGTATGGCGCGAAAGCCTGGAGGGCGGCCTCGATTATCTGAAAGCCGTGGTCATCGATGACAGCCTGGGCCTGGCCGCCGAGCTGGAAGCGCAGATGCAACTGGTGGTCGACCGCTACGAATGCGAATGGGCCAACGCCCTCAAAGACCCGGAAAAACTCAAACGCTTCCGTACCTTCGTCAACGCCAAGGGCGGCGACCCGGACATTCATTTCGTCAAAGAACGCGGGCAGATCCGCCCGATCCAGCTCGATGAACTCAAGCTGATCAACGCAGTGGAGGTGGTGTGATGCAGGCCATGGCTATCGAACAAACCCAAGGCTGGACCGCGGTCTGCGGGCGCAGCGATCTGGTTGCCAACTCCGGCGTGGTGTCGCTGGTGGACGGCGTGCAGGTGGCACTGTTTTACCTGCCCGACGGCGAGCAGCTATTTGCCGTCGACAACCGCGACCCGCTGTCTGGCGCCAATGTGATCGGCCGCGGCATCGTCGGCAGCCTGGCGGGCGATCTGGTGATCGCCGCGCCCCTGTACAAACAACACTTTCGCCTGCAGGACGGCACCTGCCTGGAGTACCCGGAGCAGTCTTTGAAGGTCTGGCCGGTGCGTTTGAGTGGTGACGTGGTGGAAGTTTTTTTGGGTGGGTGGGGCGCTTGACTTGAGATTCTGGATTCCGGCCTACGCCGGAATGATGGAGGCTGACACCCTGTCGTCCCAGCGCAGGCTGGGACCCAGACTCGTGCAGGAAAATGCAGAACGTCTGGCGAGCCAGGATTGTCTAGAGTCCTATAACCCACTCAACAGGCAACTCCGGCGGACAATACGATCAGACACCTTTTTCACGCCGCCCTGTGCCTGCTTGCGCTCAGCAGCCAGGCCCACGCCGCCACCCCGGTCCTGACCATCGCCACCAGCGAGCTGCCGCCCTACGTCAGCGCCAAGGGGCAAAACAGTTTTCTCACCGAGTTGCTGCCCGAAGTCGCGAAGGAAATGGGCGTGACCTTTCAGTTCCGCTTCATGCCCTGGCCGCGCTGCGAACGGGCGGTGGAGGACCTGCAGGTGTGGGCGACCATGCCCTACGTGCCCACCCCGGAACGCGAGCAGAAATTCCTGTTCTCCCAGCCGCTGTATGCCAAACAGACCCTGCTGTTCTATTACAGCCCGACCAACCAGGGTTACCCGCGCACTTTCGACAGCCTCACCGAACTGCAGCGCTACAAAGTGGGCGGGGTGCGCGGTTATTACTACGAAGCGCTATTCGCCAACGCCGGGTTGACGCTCGATTTGGCCACCAGCGAAGAGTCCAGTTTCAAGAAGCTGCGCGCAGGGCGGGTGGACATGGTGCCGGCGGTGGAGTCGGTCGGTTGGGACGTGATCCGCAAGACCTTTCCCGCTGAGGACCAGGCGAACTTCCGGGTGATGGAAACGCCCCTAGCGGTCGGCCACAACTACCTGATGACCGCCCGTGCCTACCCGAATGCCGAGCAATTGCTTGAGCGTTTTAACCAGGCCCTGGCCAAGCTGCGCCGCAATGGCGTTTACCAGAGCGTGGCAGCGCGCCATGGGTTGCGGGTGGACAACTAGCGTCGCCAACATGAGGAAGTCTGTTTTTAATCACGAATTTATTGAATTTGTCTCATGCTGATTGGGGTGGTGATATGTGCGCCTTGAATTTTCACTGGAGCACACCCCCCAAATGGCATTGGCCCACACCCTTGGTTTTCCCCGCATCGGCCGCGACCGCGAGCTGAAAAAAGCCCAAGAAGCCTTCTGGAAAGGCGAACTGGATGAAGCCGGCCTGCGCGCCGTGGGCAGCGCCTTGCGCGCCCAGCATTGGCAGCTGCAGAAAGACGCCGGCATCGACCTGCTGCCGGTGGGTGACTTCGCCTGGTACGACCAGGTGCTGACCCACTCGCTGACCTTTGGCGTGATCCCCGAGCGCTTCCGCCCGCACACCGGCAAACCGACCTTGCACACCCTGTTCGCCATGGCCCGTGGTGTCAGCGACAGCTGCTGCGGCGGCGCCCATGCCCAGGAGATGACCAAGTGGTTCGATACCAACTACCACTACCTGGTGCCGGAGTTTGCCGCTGACCAGCAGTTCCAGCTGAGCTGGGAGCAGCTGTTCGACGAAGTGGCTGAAGCCAAGGCCCTCGGCCATACCGTCAAACCGGTGGTGATTGGCCCATTGACTTACCTGTGGCTGGGCAAGACCAAGGGCGCCGAGTTCGACAAGCTCGACCTGCTGGAGCGCCTGTTGCCGCTATACGGCGAGATCTTCCAGCGCCTGGCCGCACAAGGCGTGGAGTGGGTGCAGATCGACGAGCCGATTCTGGTGCTGGACCTGCCGCAAGAATGGAAAAACGCCTTTGAGCGCGCCTACAACGTGCTGCAGCGCGAGCCGCTGAAGAAGTTGGTGGCCACCTATTTCGGCGGCCTGGAAGACAACCTCGGGCTGGCCGCCAACCTGCCGGTGGATGGCCTGCACATCGACCTGGTGCGGGCCCCTGAACAATTCCCGAGCATTCTCGACCGCCTGCCGGCGTACAAGATTCTGTCCTTGGGGGTGGTCAATGGCCGCAACGTCTGGCGTTGTGATCTGCACGCCGTGTTGCAGGTATTGCATGAGGCGCAGGAGCGGCTCGGCGACCGTTTGTGGGTGGCACCGTCCTGTTCGCTGCTGCACAGTCCGGTGGACCTCGGCCGCGAAGACAAACTGGATGCCGAGCTGAAAAGCTGGCTGGCCTTTGCCGTGCAGAAATGCCAGGAAGTGGCGCTGCTGACCCGCGCGCTGAGCGAGCCGGAAGCACCCGAGGTGCTCGATGCCCTGGCGGCCAGCAATGCCGTGCAGGCGGCTCGTGCCACCTCACCGCGTATTCACAAGCCAGCAGTGCAAGCGCGACTGGCCAACGTGGGCCCACAACACAGCCAGCGCCCATCTCCATTCCCGCTGCGGGCGGAAAAACAACGCGCTGGCCTGGACCTGCCGCGTTTCCCCACCACCACCATCGGTTCGTTCCCGCAGACCGCCTCCATTCGCCTGGCGCGTCAGTCGTACAAGCAGGGCAAGCTGAGCCTGGCTGAATACACCGAAGCCATGTACAGCGAAATCCGCCATGCCGTGGACGTGCAGGAAAAGCTCGGCCTCGACGTGTTGGTGCACGGTGAAGCCGAGCGCAACGACATGGTCGAGTACTTCGCCGAGCAACTGGATGGCTACGTGTTCACCCGCTTCGGTTGGGTGCAAAGCTACGGTTCGCGCTGCGTGAAACCGGCGGTGATCTTCGGCGACCTGAGCCGCCCGCAGGCGATGACCGTGGACTGGATTCGCTACGCCCAGGGCCTGACCAAAAAGCACATGAAAGGCATGCTGACCGGCCCGGTGACCATGCTGATGTGGTCGTTCCCACGCGAAGACGTCAGCCGCGAACTGCAGGCCCGGCAACTGGCGCTGGCGATTCGCGACGAAGTGGTGGACCTGGAAGCGGCAGGGATCAAGATCGTGCAGATCGACGAAGCGGCGTTCCGCGAAGGCCTGCCGCTGCGCAAATCGCACTGGCAGCCGTACCTGGATTGGGCCACCGAGGCGTTCCGCCTGTGTGCCTCGGGCGTGCGTGACGAAACCCAGATCCACACCCACATGTGCTACAGCGAGTTCAACGACGTGATCAAGGCCATCGCCGAAATGGACGCCGACGTGATCACCATCGAAACCTCGCGTTCGGACATGGAGCTGCTGGATGCCTTCGAAGCCTTCGCCTACCCGAACGAGATCGGCCCGGGCGTGTACGACATCCACTCACCGCGCGTACCGAGCAGCGACGAGATGGCCAACCTGCTGCGCAAAGCCGCTCAACGGGTACCGGCCAGCCGTCTGTGGGTGAACCCGGATTGCGGCCTGAAAACCCGCGCCTGGCCGGAAACGGAAGCGGCGTTGGTGAACATGGTGGCGGCAGCGCGCCGGCTGCGCGAAGAAATTCCTGCGGCGTAGGTTGGGTTGAGCGCAGCGAAGCCCAACGATACCCAAAGGCCTGCCTCCACGCCCCATCAAACAGAACGAACGACGCAATCCACAACCTGGCTGATATCGGTGAGCGCGCAGGCTTCCAGGCATCGTTGGGCTTCGCCTTTGGCTCAACCCAACCTACATAAATGTCGAGCGCACAATTACAACCGCAAGCGCCACTTGCCGTAATGGCTCAACTCGACCATCGCCAGCGGTTCGACATCGATCTGCTGGGCGTCGGCGGGGGAGCAGTGCAGCACATGGGCCAAGGCCGCGCGGATCACAAAGGGATGGGTGACCGCCAGCCAATGCCCCGGCTGGCGAAAGCCCTCCAGCCAGGCGCCAACCCTCGCGCCCAGCGCATCTAGCGACTCGCCGCCATGGGGCGCCGCCGCGCTGTCGTTCAGCCATTGTTGCAGCGCATCGGCTTGCTGTTCTTGCAGGTCTTTCAGGCTCAACCCGCGCCACGCCGCCAAATCACAATCGGCTAACGCCGGCTCCAGCACCAGGTCATTGACCAGCAACGCGGCGGTTTGCCGGGTGCGCAATTCAGGGCCGCACAACACACCCTGACGCTCACCTGCACGCACTTGCAGGGCGCTGATCAACTCGGCCGCCACGTCTTCTATCGCTTCGTCATCGGCCAAGCGCCCGAGCTTTTGCGCGGGCGTTCGAGCGTGGGCGATCAGCGTCAGGCGTGTGGCTTTCATGGTGTTTACTGGCTGACGTTGGCGCGCGCGGCGTGCAGCTTTTTGTAGCTGTCGATCAGGCGCAGGTGACGGTCGAGGCCTTCGAGTTTCAGGCTGGTCGGGGTCAGGCCATAGAAGCGCACGCTGCCGTCCACCGAGCCGATGGCGGCGTCCATGCGCTCGTTGCCGAACATGCGGCGGAAGTTGACCTCGAAGTCTTCCAGTTCCAGGTCTTCGTCCAGCTGCATTTCCAGCACCACGTTGACCGCCTGGTAGAACAGGCCGCGCTCGACTGTGTTGTCGTTGTACTGCAGGAAGGCTTCGACCAGGTCCTTGGCTTGCTCGTATTTCTGCAAGGCGAGGTAGATCAGCAACTTCAGTTCGAGGATGGTCAGCTGGCCCCAGGCGGTGTTGTCATCGAACTCGATGCCGATCAGCGTCTTGATTTCGGTGTAGTCATCCAGCTCGCTGTTTTCCAGACCCTGCACCAGCGTGCGCAGGCCGACCTTGCTCAGGCTGTGCAGGTTGAGGATGTCGGCGCGGAACTGCAGGGCCTTGTTGGTGTTGTCCCAGATCAGGTCTTCCACCGGGTAGATTTCCGAATAGCCCGGCACCAGGATGCGGCAGGCGCTGGCGCCCAGGTGTTCGTACACCGCCATATAGGCCTCTTTGCCCATGGTCTCGAGAATGCCGAACAGGGTGGCGGCTTCCTCGGCGTTGGAGTCTTCGCCGTGGCCGGAGAAGTCCCACTCAACGAATTCGTAGTCGGATTGGGCGCTGAAAAAGCGCCACGAGACCACGCCGCTGGAGTCGATAAAGTGCTCGACGAAGTTGTTCGGCTCGGTCACCGCATGGCCAGAAAAGGTCGGTTGCGGCAGGTCGTTGAGGCCCTCGAAACTGCGGCCCTGGAGCAGCTCGGTGAGGCTGCGCTCGAGCGCCACCTCAAAGCTTGGGTGGGCGCCGAACGAGGCGAACACGCCACCGGTGCGCGGGTTCATCAGGGTCACGCACATCACCGGGAATTCACCGCCCAGCGAGGCGTCCTTGACCAGCACCGGGAAACCTTGTTCTTCCAGACCCTGGATGCCGGCGAGAATCGCCGGGTACTTGGCCAGCACCTCGGCGGGTACATCCGGCAGGGCCATCTCGCCTTCGAGGATTTCCCGCTTCACCGCGCGCTCGAAGATTTCCGAAAGGCACTGCACCTGCGCTTCGACCAGGGTGTTGCCGGCACTCATGCCGTTACTCAGGTAGAGGTTTTCGATCAGGTTGGAAGGGAAGTACACCACCTCGCCATCGGACTGGCGGACGAAGGGCAGGGAGCAGATACCGCGCTGGGTGTTGCCGGAGTTGGTGTCATACAGGTGTGAACCGCGCAGCTCGCCTTCGCGGTTGTAAACCTTGAGGCAGTAGGGGTCGAGGATCTCGGTCGGCAGCTCGTCTTTGGGCCCCGGCTTGAACCAGCGCTCATCCGGGTAGTGCACGAAGTCGGCGTTGGCCAGCTCCTCACCCCAGAACTGATCGTTGTAGAAGAAGTTGCAGTTCAGCCGCTCGATGAATTCGCCCAGGGCCGAGGCCAGCGCGCTTTCCTTGCTGGCGCCCTTGCCGTTGGTAAAGCACATCGGCGACTGCGCATCGCGGATATGCAGCGACCAGACGTTGGGCACGATGTTGCGCCACGAGGCCACTTCGATCTTCATCCCCAGCCCGGCAAGAATGGCCGACATGCTGGCGATGGTCTGCTCCAGCGGCAGGTCCTTGCCGGCGATATAGGTTTCGCTACCGGCGGCCGTGCTGGGCAGCAGCAAGGCCTGGGCGTCGGCGTCGAGGTTGTCGACTTCCTCGATGATGAACTCGGGGCCGGCCTGCACCACCTTCTTCACGGTGCAACGGTCGATGGAACGCAAAATGCCCTGGCGGTCTTTCGCGGAGATATCCGCCGGCAACTCCACCTGAATCTTGAAAATCTGCTGGTAGCGGTTTTCCGGGTCGACGATGTTGTTCTGCGACAGGCGAATGTTTTCCGTGGGAATGTCGCGGGTCTGGCAGTACAGCTTGACGAAGTACGCCGCGCACAACGCCGACGAAGCCAGGAAGTAATCGAACGGCCCCGGCGCCGAGCCATCGCCCTTGTAGCGGATGGGCTGATCGGCGATCACCGTGAAGTCATCGAACTTGGCTTCAAGTCGCAGGTTGTCGAGAAAGTTGACCTTGATTTCCATGGGGGTTACCACAAGCGCGCAAGCAAAATTGGCGGCCATTATCCGGGTTTTTCACCGCCGAGTGGGCAACCAATTTGCCCAGCGGCGAGACCTTGCGCTTTGAACTACCTTGGTGTGCAGCGTTATCAGCAGAGCTGGCGCGCGCCTTGCTCGCGCGCCGGCCGTTTCCGGGGGAGGGTGACCATGCTGTTTGAAAGCCAGCGCCGCCAGGTGGTGGAGCTTTGTGTGCAGCTTTCCTATAAAGGCTATTTTGCCGGCACCGGCGGCAACCTGATGCAGCGGGTGGACGCCACCCATGTGCTGGTCACGCCCTCGGCGCTGGATTACCTGAGCATGACCCCGGCCGATGTCTGCGTGCTGCGTCTGGACGATCTGCAGCAGATGGACGGTGAACGCAAACCCTCTGTGGAAACCGCCATGCATGCCGGCATTCTGAAACGGCGTGCCGATGTCGGTTGCAGCCTGCATACCCATCAACCGGTGGCCAGTGCCTGCGCGTTGATCGGTGAAGCGTTGCAGGTGCCGGAGCCGCAGGCAGCGATTCTCGGGCCACGGGTTCCAGCGATAGCCTATCGCTACTCGGGCACCACAGCCCTGGCCAACAAGGTGGCGCAGGCGGTGACGGCGGATACCCAGGCCTACCTGATGAAAAATCATGGGGTGATCTGTCTCGGTCGTGACAGTGCACAGGCCGTGGCGGTGCTCGACCAGCTGGAAGCGTTTTGCCGGGCTCATCTGCAGCAGTTGATCAGCCAGCAGCAGGCCCAACAGCCAGCGCGTGCGTCGGTGTTGGCGCGCTTGCTCGGTTCGCTGGGAGGCGCGCTATGAGTGTGCAGGAGCAGCAGCGGGCGATGTGGCAGACCATCCGCGAACGACTGGGCGCCAAGCACTTGCAGGCGCAGAACACTGCGGCAATTTCCACCCGGGTGCCCGGGACCGCGCAGTTCTGGTTTGCTGCCAGTGAAGAGGCGACGCCAAACCTGGTTACGCTGGGGGCTGAGGGCGCCAGCGCGGTTCAGCAGCTGCATGCCCAGGTGTACGCCGCCCGTGCCGATATCGGCGCCATCGCGTCGGGTTGCGGCCGTTATGGACGCCATCTCTTGGAGGTTACCGGCGAGTTGCCGAATGTCTTTGATGAGCAGGTGCGGCATATCAGTAAGCTGATGCCTAGCGACACACCGTGGAAAACCCAGCTGGCCAGCGGCAGCAATATCCTCAGCCATAACGGCGAACTGCTGCTGCTCGGCATGACCGGCGCGCGGTTGATGCTCAATGCAGAGCTGTTCGAAAAATGCGCCCACGCTTATGTGCTGGCTGCCGCCACCGGCAAGCGCATCACGCAGCTGCCCTGGAGGGTTCGCCACTTCGCCACACGCCGCCTGCGCAAGGACCAGCAACGGGCCGCTGCGCGAATGGCGCAGGGCTTGTTGGCGGAGGAGAGCAAGGGGTATTGAGACAGTGCGTACCAGAGCCTGTGCCAGCGCAAACAGCAACCTAATGAACCACAAGCAAGGCGTGCAGATGATCACCCATATCGAGTTGCTGGAAACCTTGTTGCAACGCTACCTCCAGGTACTCGGCGCGGATTACCGCGGTTACCGCAATCATGTGTACCGGGTGCTCAACTTCTGCTCGTTGGTCATGCCACTCGACGCCAGCCAACTTGAGAAACTCGCCATCGCCGGTGCTTTTCACGACCTCGGTATCTGGACCGACAAGACCTTTGACTACCTCGACCCCTCCGAGCGGCTGGCGCTGACGTTTCTGCAGGAAACCGGGCGTCACGCCTGGAGCGAGGAAGTCATGGCGATGATCCACCACCATCACAAAATCACCCCGGTGCAGGGCGATGCTCCGGCGCTGGTGGAGGCATTCCGCAAGGGCGACTGGATTGATGTTACCCATGGCCTGTTCGCTTACGGTGTTTCCCGGAAGCAGCGCAAGGAGGTGTTTGCCCAGTTCCCGGATGCGGGGTTTCATCGTCGTCTTTTGCAGCTGTCTTTCAAGCGGCTGCTGACCCACCCGTTAAGTCCACTGCCAATGATGAAGCTTTAGCCCAGGCGCTGGCGGCCAGAGGCGGTAGGGGATCAGCCCGAATCGGTTAGGCCAATAATGAGTTAACTCACAGTGAAGGACAGAAAATGCTTATCGTATTCAGCGGTCTTCCAGGCACCGGAAAAACCACTATTGCCAAAGGGCTGGTCGATTCGATAGGCGCTCTCTACCTGCGGATCGATACTATTGAGCAAGCGATACGAAACTCCGGTGTACTTGCTCAAGATGTAGGGCACAGTGGTTACATGGTCGCTAATGAGCTTGCGCTGAGTAATCTTGAATTGGGACGTACCGTCATCGTTGACTGCGTAAATCCAGTGATCGAAAGCCGATTGGCCTGGGGCGCAATCGCCTCAAGAGCTGGCGTTCGGTTGATGAATATTGAAGTGATTTGCTCGGACAAAAATGAACATCAGCGCCGTGTAGAAACAAGGCTGGGTGATATTCCTGGGCTGACTCCACCAACCTGGCAATCTGTGTTGGATCACGAATACGAAGCGTGGGCTGAAGCACCGTTTACGATAGACACGGCTCTGGCTTCACCGGCTCAAGCCGTATCGATGCTCGCCAAACGCCTGCTAGCCCGATAGCTGCCTCAGGCAAATGGCAGCATACGCCTGTCCCTGTCCCTGTCCCATTTTCCGCTCAGGCATGAAACACCTCTGTATGGGCTTTTATTGGCGGACCTGTGCCTGACGGCTACCCCCTTTTGCTCGTTAACATCAGGGCTCACACGGCGGAAAACTTAATGCGGTTTTCAACCAGACCCCGATAACGATATGCCCGACGAGGAATCCACATGTTCGACAGTACGGCGGTGCTCACCGTTTTCTGGGTTTATCTGGCGGGCGTAGTGATTCCGGGGCCTAACTTCGTCGCCGTTGTTCACAAGGCAGTAGCCGCGACACGGGCTGAGGCGCTGGCCTTGGTGGCCGGCATAGTGACTGTGAATCTACTCTGGTCTGGCTGTGCGATCGCTGGCCTGGGCCTGGTGTTTGCGGCCATGCCATGGGCAGCACTCGTTGTGAAAATACTGGGCGCGACGTACCTGATGTGGTTTGGCGTACGCCTGATCATCAAAGCCGGCAAGCATCCGGTCCCACGGGCCCAGGAAGACTGCGCTGGTAGCGTGCGAAACTCCTTCATGCAGGGGGTCGTTACCAACCTCGGCAACCCCAAATCCGTGGCCTTCTACGCCGCCGTGTTTTCAGCAGCAGCGCCCGCCCACGTCTCGGTCAGCACCTTTGCCTCAATGCTGGCGGTTGTGGTCGTCGTTTCGGCGACCTGGTATGGGCTGGTTGCGCTGGCTTTGTCACAGTCGAGAATCTCTTGCGCCTATCAGAAGGCGCGGAAAGTAATTGATCGTCTGTGCGGCGGCCTGATTCTGGGATTGGGCGTCCGACAGCTGACCTGAATTTGGATGGATGCGAGAGATGGTGAGAGTCTGCTATGGCCGATCGCTGCCGCTGGCGACGGGCTGCTTACGGCCAGAAGCAATGGGTCATTTAGAGTAGAAACAAATCTTTCCACCAATCCCTCTACTTATGAGCCTTTGAACTAGCGCCGCTTTAAGCACAACCTACACTCCCCACTCTCGAGCCAGGTAGTCAGTCAGTCTGGCTTTCTGCACAGGGAGTTGCATATGAAAGCGTATGGCGCCGAGTTTTTAGGGACCTTCTGGCTGGTGCTGGGGGGCTGTGGGAGCGCGGTGCTGGCTGCCGCCTTTCCAGAACTGGGGATAGGCTTGCTTGGGGTGTCGCTGGCGTTTGGCCTGACCGTCGTGACCATGGCCTATGCAGTGGGGCATATCTCCGGCGGGCATTTCAATCCAGCTGTTTCGGTCGGCCTCTGGGCAGGCGGGCGTCTGCCACTGCCCCAGCTGCTACCCTACATCGCGGCTCAAGTAGTGGGCGGCGTGGCAGCGGGAGGCGTTCTGTATTTGATCGCTTCCGGCAAGGCCGGTTTCGAACTGTCTGCCGGCTTTGCCTCCAATGGCTATGGCGCGCACTCTCCCGGTGGCTATTCACTGACGGCGGCAGCCATCACCGAAGTGGTGATGACCGCATTCTTCCTGCTGATCATTCTTGGCTCCACATCCAGACGCGCCCCGGCTGGCTTTGCCCCCTTGGCCATTGGTTTGAGTCTGGCGCTGATCCACATGATCTCGATTCCAGTGACCAATACGTCGGTCAACCCGGCGCGCAGTACTGCGGTCGCGCTCTATGTCGGTGACTGGGCTGTCGGTCAGTTGTGGTTGTTTTGGCTGGCTCCGATCGCTGGCGCGTTGATCGGTTCGCTGCTGTACCGACTAATTGCCAGTGAGCGGGATTGAGATTGCGGGCAATTGCCGCACGCTGCCGGGCGTGCGCAGGCTGGGACAGGCGTTCGGCGGGGCTGGCCTTGGTTGTCCTAGTACTTGATGTCTCGAGCGGTGTGGCGCGTGTCCTGCTTAGTGTCGCGCTTATCCTGGCGGCATTCGGCACGACTCGACTCATCGCCCTTTTTGCAAGCTTCCTTCGTTTGCCGCGCGGTGTCGCGCCCGTCCTGTCTCGTATCCCGCGCCTTCTGACGTTGATCAGCCTGTTCAGTGGCGTAGCTCGGCATTGTCACCAATGGCCCGCCGACGACGATGGTCAGCGTCGCCAGAGCCATCAAGAAGTTCTTGGCACTCATGATTTTTCTCCCGTTCATAACGAGTCGGAAACTATTTCGATGCCCAATCATGATCCGCATGCAGCCAGACTCTCTCACCTGGGATGCTCCAGAAGTACTTGGCTCAGAGCGTTCGCCCACAACCCACAAAGGCACACCGAAGGACAGCGCATTTAACCGTAGGCCTACAAGGGTTGCCCCGCAAAGGCTGAATAGGCCTAGCGAAATAGTCCGATAGATCGTTGAGCGCTTGCGACAGCAGCCGAAGGACACAACCCACTGCGCAACACCTTGAATCGCCCCTGCTTTTGTAGAGCTTTGAATGGCTGCGTTCGGCCGTTTTCCGCCTCTGGCGACCGGCAGCTTCTGGCCGGAAAAAGACGCTCCCTCCAGCAGTCCCTTTGCCTCTAACGAGTCCGCCATATCAATGTTGATCAGCCGGCTGGCCAGAAGGGCCAAGCCCCTGCACTCGGCGGCTAGCTTTATCCGCGCTGTAGCTTGATGCATGCTGAGCGCCACCCCTCGCGATCCGGTAGCCAGCATGATCTCCCACGTCTTTTTAGGTGTTGCCGATTTCGACCGAGCCTATGGTTTTTACCAGGCGCTGACGGCCGAATTGGGTTTGCAGTTGAAGTTCTGCGACCGTGACAAACCCTGGGCCGGTTGGGTTTCACCGAGCGCTGCGCGACCGCTGTTGGTGATCGCCGCCCCCTTTGATGGCGGCCCCAGTACCCCCGGTAATGGCCAGATGTTGGCGCTGCTGGCACCCAACCGCGCCGCAGTGCGCGCCAGCTACGCGGCCGCCATCGCCCATGGCGGCCACTGCGAAGGCGAGCCTGGCTTGCGCCCGCATTACCACGCCGACTATTACGGCGCTTACTTTCGCGACACGGAGGGCAACAAGCTGTGCGTTTGTTGCCATGCTCCGGAGTAGGCGGTGTGAGGGCTGCTGAAGCTCGAGGTTAGCTGGATGCCTGCAACAACTCAGCGATTTTCTGGCGCAGTTCGCCGTGCTGTTCCTCGGCGTACGGCGTCGCAGTCTTCCAGTCGTAAAACCACGCCGGCATCTTGCGGTGCTGCTCCGGTTCCGTGGCGTAGCGCGGGAAAATATGGCAATGCAGCTCCGGCTCCGAGTTGCCGAGAATCTCGTAATTCATCCGCAGCGCCCCGGTGGCCTGTAGCGCCGCATCGCCCAGGCGCGCCATGTCCAATAGGTAAGCGGTGCGGCCCGCGGTATCCAGATCGTTGAGGCTCGGCACTACCGGGTCGGGCAGCAGCAGGCAATAACCCGGCAGAAATTGCACATCGCCCATCACGGCCCAGCCAGAGGCCATGCGGCAGATGACTTTGTCGTTGGCGCCGCGGCGGGCGAGGGCAACACGTTCGGTGATCAGGGGCATGCGAGTCCTTAGATGAAAAATGCCAGGGGCGGTATTGGATCACAGCTGCCGCGGCCTGGCCTGGCTCGCTGTTTGCCGATTATTTCTGCGCTACGGCTCGCCACCAGGGCGCGCCCGCAGTCAGCTGGTCCATGTCTACGCGCTCACCCATTTGCGGTGTGGCCAGGGCCACGTTGGCGGCCTCGGCCAGCGCGGTGATGCGTTCGAACGGGTCGTACCAGGCGTGCAGGGCGAGGTCGAAGGTGCCGTTGTGAATCGGCAGCAACCAGCGTCCGCCGAGGTCCAGATGCGCTTGCAGGGTTTCCTCAGGCTGCATATGCACGGCGGCCCATTGGCGGTCATAGGCGCCGGTTTCCATCAGCGTCAGGTCGAACGGGCCGTAGCATTGGCCAATGGCTTTGAAGGCGTCGCAGTAGCCGGTGTCGCCGCTGAAGAAAAGGCGGAAATCACCGTCGAGGACTACCCAGGACGCCCACAGCGATTGGTTGCTATCGAACAGACCACGCCCGGAAAAATGCTGGGACGGAGTGGCCACCAGTTTCAGGCCGCCGACCGACACGCTCTGCCACCAATCACGCTGGTGCACCTTGGCTGGCGGTACGCCCCAGGCAATCAATGTGTCGCCGACGCCGAGCGGGGTAATGAAGTGTTCGGCCTTGCTCGCCAGGGCCAGGATGCTGGCCTTGTCGAGGTGGTCGAAGTGGTTGTGCGAGAGGATCACGCCGGTAATGTTCGGCAGCTCCTCGATCGTGATCGGCGCCTGGTGGAAGCGGCGCGGGCCGGCCCATTGCACGGGCGAAGCACGTTCGGAAAACACTGGGTCAGTCAGCCAGAAACCGCCCTGCATCTTCAGCAGAATGGTCGAGTGGCCGAGGCGGTACAGGCTGTGGTCGGGCGCTGCTTCAAGCTGTGCGCGGGTCAAGGCCATCACTGGCACCGGGGTTGCGGGCACGCTGTCGGCGGATTTGTGAAAGATGAATTCCCAGAGAATGCGCAGCACTTTGGTGAAGCCGGTGGAGGGCGTTGGCGTGCTGTTCTGGAAACGCTTGTTAACGTACTGATCGGAATTCGGCGGCGCTTTGGCGAACGAACTGCAGGTCATAGTGAAAGTACCCGTGAGCGTCTGGAGGGGGCTGCGACCGCAGGGTGCTTCCGGGTCGCAGGAAAATTACACTGGAGAGTGTAGATTTTCCCGAAGAAAAGTAAACTGCCTCGTGTAACATTGCGTGTAAACGTGATCGAGCCCTGCCATGACTGCCCCCACACGCCTGACCGACCGCAAGCACGAGGCCATCCTCACCGCCGCCATCGACGAGTTCCGTCAATACGGTTTCGGCGGCGCCAACATGGACCGCCTGGCCGCAGCGGCCGAGGTGTCCAAACGCACGGTCTACAACCACTTCCCCAGCAAGGAAGCGTTGTTCGCGGAAATTCTCATGCACCTCTGGCGCCGGGTTGCGGAAGTCGACCTCAGCTACCAGCGCGAGCGCCCGCTGCGCGAACAGCTGCTCGAGCTCACCTGGCAGAAGATGCGCATGTTGAACGACGACAGCTTTCTCGACCTGGCGCGGGTACTGGTGGGTGAGGCCGTACTGTCGCCTGAACGTGGCCGGGAAATGATGGCGCGACTGGGCGACAAGGAAGAGGGCGTCACGGTGTGGATTCGCGAGGCCATGGCCGATCAGCGCCTGAAACCGCTGGACCCTGCGTTCGCCGCTCAGCAGCTGCAGGGGCTGGTCAAGAGCTTCGCGTTCTGGCCGCAGTTGGCAATGGGCCAGGAGCGGTTGTCCGAGGCGGCGCAGAAGCAGGTAGTGGAGGCGACCGTGGATATGTTTTTGGGATTTTATGGAGTGGCAGATGCTTCGGGATCGAAGCGCGCTACACCACCAACACGCCGCGAAAAGCCCGCAAAAAAGCCTGGGTCAGAATAAACGCCACCCCGGCGAAATAGGCCAGCGCCACCAGCTTCGCCGCCCAGCTCAAGGCGCGGAATCGTTTGGCCGGCGCAGCGTGCCAGATGGCCCACATACCCAGCGGCGCACTGAGCAGAAACGGCACCGCCAGCGTTAGCCACGACAGCAAACCAACCCTGAACGGTGAGCCCTGGGTCAGCCCTTGAAACAGCGCGCTATCGACGTTGGCGCGCAAGTACAACAACCCCATCAGGCTGAGGGCGTTGGCAGCGATGCAGCTGGGTACAAACAGCAGCCAGAAGGCTTTCCACAACGGACGTTTGGACGGCGGGTCCACTGGGACGTGGTCGGCGCTGAGGGTGGTATTGGATACGGTGTAAGGGCTTGTCATTGATCGCGTTCCGTCCGTGGAGTGAACTGTATTTTTTGCGCTCGGGATCATAAGCGCAAGGGCAGGTAAGTGACCAGACGACGCGGATTGGGAGCTGTCATTTACCACTCGAACCAATAACCCAGCGCCGCAATCGTCAGCGCCACGGCTGAGAACCACAATGCCGGCGGTGAGGTGAGCCGCCCGAGTAACGCCTGGCGGTGTTGTCGGCGTATCGCCAGTAACTTGCTGGCGGCTTCGGCTTCAAGGTCGACGATAAAACTGCGGCTGCTGTAGATCAGGTGCCGGGCGAGGGTCAGCTGGCTTATGCGCAGGCAGATAATTGTGAAAATCGGCAGGCCCTGAGGGTCGACGCCCAGGCTGATCACGTCTGAGTCCAGCCCATGGCGGCGCAGGGCGCTGTTGAGGTAGGTGGCGAGGGCCTCGTCCTTGAATTCCAGCAGGGTGTACATGCTCAGGCTTCCATGATGTGCAGCGCACCGTTGAATCCGATCAGGGTGCGGGTAGCGGTGTCGAACACCGCGTTGAACTCAACGTTTGCTCAGCGCCAGGCGCGCGGCAAACAGGACGAAGACCAGCCCGGTGGTGCGGTCCAGCCAGCGAATCACCTGCTCGCGGCGTAGCAGGCCAGCCAGGGACTGGGTCGCGTTGATCAGCAGGATTGACCAGAGCAAGCCTAGCACCACGTGGATGCTCACCAGGCCAAACGTCCAGGCAATCAGCGGTTGGCCCTGGGGGATAAATTGCGGCAGGAAGGACACGTAGAAGATGCCGACTTTGGGGTTGAGCAAGTTGCCCAGCATGCCTTTGAGAAACCAGTTGCTGTCGGGCTTGCCCGTTGCCTCAACGGGCGCCAGCGAACCGCGTGGGCGCAGCAGCATGTTCACGCCGAGCCAGGCGAGATAGGCCGCGCCGCAGTATTTGAGCAGGTTGAAAGCCAGCTCGGAGACGGCAATCAGCGCGCCCAGGCCGAACGCCACGGCGGCGCCCCACAGCAAGCAGCCGGCGTTGATGCCCAGGGCCGCACGCAGGCCTTGGCGTTTGCCTTCTACGGTGGCGGTGCGCAGCACCAGGGCGGTATCCAGGCCTGGGGTAATGGTCAGCAGGGTGGCGGCCAGGGTGAAGGCAAGCAGGTTGTCGGCAATGGCCATGGGTCGTATCGCTGCGGCGGGGTGTGCGGCGAAATTAGCACAGGCTAGCGGGGTGATGAACGGGCAAAAAAATCCCGGCGCCGCTGAGGTCGCCGGGCAAGTCTGTTGCTGGGAGGGTAAATCGTGGTCAGGCCGACATGGCGGCATTCAACTGCGGGCGCACATGGGCCAGCGGGCGCTGCGACAGGCGCTTGGCTTTGGTGACATGCACCGGACCTTCGTAGGTGGGCAGGCGTTGCCATACCCAATGCGCGCCAGCACCTTTCCAGCACAGCTCGCCGGAGGCCAGCTTGATGTCACGCTGGATGTCTCGCACCACGTCCTTGATCTTCGCTTCGCTGAACACCGCCTCACTGGCGATGACCTTGGTGATCCGCTGTTCGCCGGATTGCAGCGACAGCACCAGAGTGCCATCGGGGCGTGGGGTGACGGCGACCTGCTGATCGGGGAAGGACTGGAACAGGTAGTTGATGGCGAGTTGCATGGTGTTGCGCTCCATGTTGTTTTTGCGATGCAAACAGGAGAGCAGCCGCCGTGCCAACTTGAATTTTTAATTAATTTGCTTATAAATCAACGTCTTGATCTGAACTGATATCACCTTGGCATTTGCAGATTGCATGGTCGGCGGATCAGCGACATGCAATCTGCAACCGGTCACTGCGACTAGGCGTATACATCGATCCCCACCTGCGCTTGCAGCCACTGCATATACACCGCAAGGCTGTCGGTGTTTTGGCTGCCGTTGCTGGCGCTCAGGGTTTTGCCGTCGAGGTCGCCGGTGAACTTCACTTGTTGCAGGCCGCTGAGCATCGATTTCGCTTCGGTTTTGCTGAGGCTGGCGACGTCGGGCAAGGTGGCAGAGTTGGTTGCAGCATTGAGCTGGGTGCGGCTGAGGGCGGTGAGGTAGTCGACGTGCTGTTGCGCAAACTGCTGTACGTCAGCCTGGTAGTTGGCTTCCAGTTTGCTTTTGACCTCGGCGGTCGCGCCGGGTATTTCGATTCTGGCGGCCTTCAGGGTGCCGTCGCGAACGCCTTGCTTGAGGCTCTCCAACGCTTGCGTGATGGTGGTGGTGCTGATTCCTGTCATGGTGCTGCTCCTGATTGCGTTGCGAGGGAGCAGAGCAAAACCCAGGCCAGTTATTTTTTTGATGGATAACAACGATTTACGGTTTTTTTTCGGCGCAGCTGCGGCAGGCCTTTGCCAGGGCTGGCAAGCCATTGCCGGAATTTCACGGTGTGCTAGCGCACAGACAACCGCGCATCGCGCTCGTCACTGTAGCCAGTGCAACCCACGGCATCGTGCAATGGGAGGTGAGTGCCGAGAGCGTCATGGGACCGAAAATACCGAATCAGTGGAGTGATGGCGTGCGTGAGCCGCGGGTGGTGTTGAGCCCCGAGCCCAATCGTGTATTGCAGGGCGCGTTGAAAAAGCCGCTAGTGGACTGCAAAAAGCTCGATCAGCGCGCGGCCAACCAGTTGTTCGAACAGGATGCGGGGGTGGACGAGTCATGAATACCAGCAGCGGCGGGATCATCAGCGGATGCTGGAGGGCGCTGAAACGCACCTGGTTTCTGATCACCGAAAGTGACCCACCGGAAAAACCCAAACCGGGCATCCGCGTGTTCGGACCCGCACCGCCACCTGCTGCTGGCGGGCTCAAACCACCTCAGCGTAAGGCCTGAGGCTCAGGCCTCGCAGGCGCGGTATTCACCACCGCCGGCGGCCTTGGCGCTGTACATGGCCGCGTCTGCACGGTTGATCAAACCTTCAAACGAATGACCGTCACGTGGGTAAAAACTGATGCCCACGCTGATATGGGTGGCGATCCGCTGCTCGTCGATATGAAAGGGTTGGTCGATGGTGTTGATCAGCTGTTTGGCCAGGCTGTTGGCGACGCTCAGGCGGTCGAGGTTGGTGATCAGAATGGCGAACTCATCGCCAGACAGCCGCGCCACCACATCGGAGCTACGCACCGCACGGCTCAGGCGCTCGCCTACTGCAACCAGCAACTTGTCGCCAAAGGTATGCCCAAGACTGTCGTTGATGCTCTTGAACTGGTCGAGGTCGATAAACATCAGCGCCAGCAGGCGATGTTGGTCGGCAGCCTGGGCGATTGCCTGGTGCACCAGGTCGGTGAACAGCAGGCGGTTGGGCAGCCCGGTGAGGTTGTCGTGGTAGGCCAATCGGCGGATTTTCGCGTGTTCCTTATCGATGGCAGTGACGCTGTGCAGAATGCTGATGACGTGTGTCACCACGGCGTTCTCGTCGAACACTGGCGACACCGCCTGATGCACCCGGTACAGGCTGCCATCTTTGCAGCGGCCGGAAAACTCTCCGTGCCAGGCAGCACCGGCAAGCAGCGCCTGCAGCCGGGCTTGCTGTTGCGCTTGGCCCTTGCGGTTGGCCAACTCTGGCAGCGCCAACATGCCCACCAGTTCGCGCCGGGTGTAGCCGCAGAGAATACTGGTGGCGGGGTTGCACCAAAGGATCACGCCGTTGACGTCGCTGATCAGAATGGCGTCGGTGGCGGCTTCGAAGCTCTGGCTAAGCAGGCGCGGCGGCAGGTTTTTCATTGCGCTAGCTCCCGGTAAAGCGCGACGCGGCCACGCGTTGCTGACGGGTTGCATGGCGTGGCGATGGCGAGCTGATACAGCGAGCGGGCGACAACAACCTGTGTATCGAGCATGGGCGCGCCTCCGGCGAAGCAGGAGAGGGCGGAAGGTGCACGCTCCAACTGCCACGATGGCGGGCCGTGGCCTCACTGTCCGTGCGCTACACCACTTAGTGCCGGCGTGCCGACCGGGGGGCAAAGCAGGTGAACCTGGTGCTCGCGGCCGTCGTCGAGCAGTTCCAATACAGCCTCTTGTTGCAGCACGCCATCCAGGTGCAGGGTTGCCGCGACGCCAACGCGTTGCTCCACCTCGATAACGTACAGCGTGTTGCCGAAGCGGTAGCGCAGGCTGAAGCCGGGCCAGTCGGCAGGGATTACTGGCAGCAGTTGCAAACGCGTGCCGGTGCGCTGCAAACCCAGCAGCGACTCGACGATCAGGCGGTACATCCAGCCCGCCGAGCCGGTGTACCAGGTCCAGCCGCCACGCCCGCCATGGGGTGCCACCCCGTAAACGTCGGCCGCCATCACATAGGGTTCGACTTTGTAACGCGCCAGCGCCTCGTCGCTGCCATGGTTCACCGGGTTGATCAGCCGCAGCAGTTCCCAGGCGCGTTCGCTGTCGCCCAAGGCGGCGAAGGCCATGCTGGCCCAGACCGCGGCATGGGTATATTGGCCACCGTTTTCGCGTACCCCCGGCACATAGCCTTTGATATAGCCGGGGTCGAGGGCGCTGCGGTCGAAGGGCGGTTCGAGCAGTTGCACCAGGCCCAGGTCGCGGCGCACCAGGTGCTGTTCCAGCGCATTCATGGCGCTGAGCTGGCGATTCGGGCTGGCGGCTGTGGAGAGCACCGACCAGCTTTGCGCGATGGAGTCGATGCGGCATTCCTCGTTGCTGGCCGAACCCAGTGGGGTGCCGTCGTCAAAGTAGGCGCGCCGGTACCAGGCGCCGTCCCAACCGTGTTGCTCTAGGTTCTCGCGCAGCACCGCGGCGTGGCTTGCACAGCGTTGAGCGAAGGCTGGGTCGCCATGGGCGCGGGCCAGCGGGGCGAACTGCAGCAGCACGTGGTAGAGGAAAAACCCCAACCACACACTTTCGCCGCGGCCCTGTTCGCCGACCCGGTTCATGCCGTCATTCCAGTCGCCGCCGCCCATCAATGGCAAGCCATGGGCGCCCATGTTGAGGCCATGTTCCAGGGCACGTACGCAGTGCTGGTAGAGGCTTTCCTGCAGGCCGCTGTGGCCGGGCAAGTCGAAGTAGCTTTCTTCGCCGGCATTCAGCAAGCGGCCTTCGAGGTAGGCCACCGGCTCGTTCAGTACGGCCTGGTCACCGGTAATGCGCAGGTAGCGGCTGGTGGCCAGCGGTAGCCACAGATAGTCGTCCGAGCAACTGGTGCGCACCCCGCGGTTTTGCGGTGGATGCCACCAGTGCTGGACGTCGCCCTCGATGAATTGGTGAGCGGCGCACAGCAGCAGGTGCTGACGACACGCCTGCGGGTTGGCATGCAGCATGGCCATGCTGTCTTGCAGTTGGTCGCGAAAACCGATGGCGCCACCGGACTGGTAATAACCACTGCGTGCCCAGAAGCGGCAGGCGATGGTCTGGTACAAGAGCCAGCCGTTGGCCAGCACGTCAATGTGCGGCTCGGGCGTGCGGATCTGCACGGCACCCAGGGTGGTGCGCCAGTAGTCACGCACCTGTTTGAGCGCGGCGGCTGCGGCGCTGTTGCCACGCGTCTGCAGGGCGAGGGCAGCGGTGCTCGCGCGGTCCGCGCCGGCACCGAGGCGGAAGGTCAGCGCCTGGCTTTCACCTTCGGCCAGTTGCAGTTCCACGCGAATGGCCGCGCAGGGGTCCAGGCCACCGCCGGTGCGTCCGGACAGGCGTGTTTTGCTCATCGCTGCCGGCGCATTGAGGTGGCCGTTGCGGCCGAGGAACTCGCTGCGATCACCACTGTGGCTGCGGGTTGCGCCATCCACATCGAAGAACGCCACGCGGCCGGGAAAGTCGATGGAGAAGGCATTGCGCGCATACACCACGCCATTCGGGTCGGCGTCGGTGACCACATGCATGGCGGCTTTCTCGCGCAGGTCGCCGAGCACCCAGGCGACGTAGCCGGTGACCGACAAACGCCGCGGTTGGCTGCCGGTGTTGCGCAGTTTCAGGTGGGAAAACTTCACGGCGGCGTCCAGCGCCACGTACACCCACAACTCACTGTGGATGCCATCTTCTTCGTGTTCGAAGACGCTGTAGCCAAAGCCGTGGCGGGTCACGTAGGCGCCGTTGCCGGCCCGCGGCAGGGGCGTCGGTGACCAGAAGTGGCCGCTGTCCTCGTCGCGCAGGTACAGCGCCTCGTCGCTGCCATCGCTGACCGGGTCATTGCGCCACGGGCTCAGGCGGAACTCGTGGGCGTTTTCGGCCCAGGTGTAGGCGCTGCCGCTTTCGCTGATCAGGGTGCCGAAGTCGGCGTTGGCCAACACATTGGACCAGGGCGCCGGGGTGCTGCAGCCTTGCCCCAGGCGAATCACGTACTCGCTGCCATCGGCGCTGAAACCACCGTATTGATTGCCCAACAACAAGGGCGGCAGCGCCGGTGCCGGGACGGCCACCTGGCGACGGGGCACCCGCAGTTTGCCGGCGTCGAAGCGCGGCAAGGGTGGCTCGGCGCGGCGTTTGTGTACCTGCTCGGCCAGGCTGCCACGCCCATCGCTAAGCACCAAGCGTGCGACGGCCAGCATCAACAAACGGTCTTCGCTGGAGAGCTGCTGGGCCGGGCGCACAAAGATGCCGCCGGGTCGATCCACCAGCGCTGCTTCGCTGCCGGAGGTCACCAGGGCCATGATCAAATCCTGCAGCTGTTGCCGGTAACCGGCCTGGTCTTCGTTCCAGATCACCAGGTCCACCGCCAGGCCCTTTTGCCGCCAGTAGGCGTGGGCCTGCACCAGTTGCCGCACCAGCTCGATATTGGCGCTGTCGGCAATCTGCACCAGAACAATCGGCAAGTCGCCGGAAATCGCCTGGCCCCACAGGCCCGACTGGTTGCGCTGGTTGCTAGCCAACAGCGCCGCGTCGCCGCGCAGGGCGGCATTGGTGTAAACAATCGCCGCGGCCATCTGCTCGAACAGGCGCGCATCCGACAGCGAGGCGTTGAGTTGCCGCAGCAGCACTTGGCTGTGGGTCCAGGCCAGGCCAAACACCCGGTCGGCCAGGTGCCGGTCGCGGTATTTGTCGATCAGTTGCAGGCAGTGCTCGCGGCTTTCGCCGACGCCGGTGACCAGGTCGATGGTGGCGCTCTGGCCGGGGTCGAGGCTGATCCGGCAACGGATCGCCACAATCGGGTCGAGCACCGAACCGGCGCTGCCGGACAAACGTTCGGCGCCGCCGTCCATGGCGGCCGGGTGGCTAAGGTTGCGCCCGCGGCCGATAAAACGGGCGCGGTCGGTTTCATAGGAAATGGCCTCGATATCCACCCCGTGGGCGGCCAGCAGGTGGCACATCCACGGCACCGTTTCATGGCTGGAGCGCGGCCGCCGGCTGCACAGAATGGCTTGCAACGGCAGCAGCAGCTCGGTCTGTACAAACAGCTTGCTGAACGCCGGGTGCAGGGCATCGGCAATCGGGTTGGCGAGCACCACTTCGGCGTAGCTGGTCAGCTCCAGGGTGCGCCGCACGCGGGCGCGGTTGGTGATGTGCAGGCGCCGCAGTTCGATGTCATCTTCGGGGGAGACGACAATTTCGGTGTGCACATCGAACTCGCGCTCACGCACGCGGAATTCGGCGCGGGCATCGGTGAAAATCGCTTCGTAGCTGGCCACCGGTTGCAGCGTCGGTTGATGGGCGCTGGACCAGAAGCTGCCGCTGGCAACATCGCGCAGGTAGCAGAACAGGCCGTGGTTGTCGGCGCTGATGTCTTCCTGCCAACGGGTCACCGCCAACTCGTTGCAGCGGCTGTAACCACCGCCGGCACTGCTGACCATCACGTGGTAACGGCCGTTGGACAACAGCTGCACCGCCGGGCGTTTGCGGTCCGGGTCGGTGTACACCCGCAGCTTGGTTTCGGTTTTCCGCGCGGCGGCATCGGCGCCAGGTGCGTGGGCCGCATGCAGGTACTGGGCGGCGGTTTTCGGCACGCGCTCTTGCAGCAACAAGGCGGTGGCTTTGAACTGCGGGTCGGACTCGAAGCGCCGCTGCATCGGCCGGTCCAGTAACACATAAGCCAGTGCCAGCAGGCTCATGCCCTGGTGGTGGGCCATGAACGACTGCACCACCGCCTGGCTCTGGCCACGGGGCAGGCGCGCGGGGGTAAAATCGACCGCCTCGTACAGCCCATACGCACCCGTCAGGCCCATACCGGCCAGGCGCTGGAGATTTTTGCAGGCCGCTTGCGGCGCCACCATCAGTGCCAGCACCGAGGCATAGGGGGCGACCACAATGTCTTCGCCCAAACCGCGTTTAAGCCCCAGCCCCGGCACGCCGAACGCGCGGTACTGGTAATTGAAATGGGCATCGAGAATGTAATAACCCGACTCGGAAACACCCCAGGGCAAGCCGAGCTGATTGCCATGTTCGATCTGCCGCGCCACGGCGGCTTTGCAGGTCTGGTCCAGCAGGGTGCCGGCGTAGGTGGGCATCACCAGCTGGGGCATCAGGTACTCGAACATCGAGCCGGTCCAGGACAGCAACACCGGTTCGCCGCCGGTGCTGGTCAGCAAGCGCCCGAGGGTGAACCAGCCTTCTTGCGGCAACTGGCCCTGGGCGATTACCACGAAGTTGGTCAGCCGCGCTTCGGAGGCCAGCAGGTCGTAGTAGGAGCGGTCGAGGCGGTTTTCGTCGGCGTTGTAACCAATGGCGAACAGGTCGCGGGTGGGCTCGTAGAGAAAACTGAAATCCATCTGCGCCAGATCCCCGGCCAGGCGCGCCAGACGCGCGGCAGTGGCGCTGCGCAGCCTGGCATAGGCACGCACACTGGCCACCTGCGCGCGTTGTGGCGCCGGCCACAGCTCACTGTCGAGCTGCGCCAGTTGCGCCCAGGTGCTCGGCATCTGCCCCAGGCGCTCGTCGCTGGCTACCGGCAGGCGGATATCCGTCAGCTCGCTGCTGAGGTCATTGCAGTGGCTGAGCAGCAGCTGCAACCAGTGCTGGGCGTCGCTGTCCGGCGGCAGTTCGCAGCTGGCCCAGAGTGCTTCGGCCTGGTTGAACAGCTGGTTGACCGCTTGCCAACTGGCTTCCAGATCGGCGGGCGGGTTGGCGTGGCTCAGCGCCAGGGTTTGTTCCAGCGGCGTCAGCTGCTGTTCGTCGAGCCCGGCGCTCAGCCAGGCCGCGCGCAGCACCGCGACGGTGTCGGCCAGGCCGTTGAACAGGCGCGGGCCGAACAGTGCTTGCTCAGGCAACTCCAGCAGGCCGGGGCGCAGGGTCAGCAGCAGGCCGGCGAGGTTGCCGCTGTCCACCGTCGACACGTAGTGGGGCGGCAGCGGTTTCAGGGTCTGGGTGTCGTACCAGTTGTAGAAGTGCCGACGATGGCGCTCCAGGCTGGCCATGCTGTTCAGCGTCAGCTCAACCCGCAGCAGCAGCCGCGTCGCGCTCAGGTAACCGAAATCGTAGGCCGCCAGATGGGACAGCAGGGCCATGCCCATGTTGGTCGGCGAGGTGCGGTGGGCGACCACGGCCAGCGGCTGTTCCTGCACATTGTCGGGCGGCAGCCAGTTGTCTGCCGGGCCGACGTAATGATCGAAAAACGCCCAGGTCTTGCGCGCCAGTACGCGCAGAAACAGCAAGTCTTCGGCCCGCGGCGCAAACGCGCTGAGCGCCCGCGGCCGGCTCAGCCACCAGGCGATGCAGGGGCTCAGCCACCAGGCCAGCAAAAACGGCGCGGTGCTGAGCCAGGCCAGCGGCTGTGCGAGCAACAACACGCCGAGCGTGGTCGCCAGTGTTGGCGCCACCCACATCAGCCGGAACAGCCCGATCAGGCTGTTGCTGCTGGCGCGCTCGACTTCCCGCGACGGGTTCCATTGCAGCAGACGGCGCTGGCTGATCGTCATGCGCCACAGGGTGCGGGTGATTGCATCCAGGCTCAGCAGCGCTTCAAAGGGCAGCCACACCAGGGCCAGCAGGGCACGGCTGAAGTGCTGGCTGGCGGCCCAGGCGGTTACCCGCAGGTGTTGGCCGAGGGGAATGTCATGGGCTTTGCGCAGCAACTCCAGCAGGGCATTGAGCAGCGGTTGGGTGAGCACCAAGAGCAGCACCGCCAGGGTCCAGGACAACCCCGAGGGCAGGTAGCACCAGCCCCAAACCAGCATGCCGAGAAAAGCCAATGGCTCCAGGCTGCGCCGCAGGTTGTCGACGATTTTCCAGCGCGCCAGGGCATCGAGCCGTGAGCGCTGGCTGCCGGCAGACAGCTTCGGCACCCAGGGCAGTAACCACGGCAGCAGTTGCCAGTCGCCGCGAATCCAACGGTGCCGGCGTTTGGCGTCGGCGCTGTAGCGCGCCGGGTATTCTTCGTACACCTGCACATCGCTGAGCAGACCGGAGCGGGCATAACAACCCTCGATCAGGTCATGGCTGAGAATGCGGTTATCCGGAAAGCGTGCGCCCAGGGCGAGCTCGAAGGCATCCACGGCATAGATGCCTTTGCCGATGAACGAGCCTTGCTGGAACAGGTCCTGGTACACATCGGAAACGGCGCGTGTGTAGGGGTCTACGCCGGCATCACTGCCAAACAGTTGCGCATACAGCGAGCGCCCGACGCTGGGCAGGCTGATCCCTACACGCGGCTGCAGAATGGCGTAGCCGCGGGTCACGCGTTGCTGTTGCGGGTCGTAGACCGCCTGGTTGAGTGGGTGGGCGATGGCGCCGACCAGTTGCCGGGCGACATCGCGGGGCAATTGGGTATCGGTGTCCAGAGTGATCACATAGGCGACCGTAGCCAGGGCCTGGATATCGCCGACAATCAGGGCAAAACGCTCCAACCCGTGGCCGCGTAACACGGCATTGAGCTCGGCCAGCTTGCCGCGTTTGCGTTCGTGGCCCATCCACACGCCTTGCGCCGCATTCCAGCGGCGAGGGCGGTGCAGCAGGTAAAAGAACGCCGCGCCGGACGCCGGGTATTTGCTGTTCAACTCGCGGATCAGCTGCTCAGCCAGCTGCAGCAGTTCTGCATCCTGGGCCAGCACGGCACTGGCGGCGTCCATAAAGTCGGTGAGCAAGACGAAATGCAGATTGGCGTCACGGTTGGCGAGAAAACGCACCTCCAGGCCTTCCACCAGTTCTTCAACGTCGCGCACTGTGGCGATCAACGTCGGCACCACCACCAGAGTGCGCGCGTTGTCGGTGATGCCTTCGCTGTAATCCAGGCGCGGCAAACTATGCGGCGCCACGGTCAGGGTGACCAACCAGTTGACCAACCCCAGCGCCAGGCCGCTGGTCATCACCAGCGCGGCGGCGCCCAGCAGCCACAAGCCAACAGGCCCAAGGCCGGCCTGGGCGGCGCTGTGCACAAAGGGCCAGGCCAGCAGCAGACTCAAGGCCGCCATCGGCGCCAGAAAGAAACTCAGCGGCGCCTGTTGCAAGAGGTTCTGCCAGGCTTCGCCGAACGGCGCACGGCAGCCCAGTTGACGTTCCAATAGCGGACGGCCGCGGTCGATCAGGTAATACCCCACGTGGGTCTGCAGCCCCGGCGTAGCGTCAGCGTCCGGGCTGGCAACGGCCAAGGCCAGTGCCGCGCGGGCGACCTGTTCCTCACTGTGGGCGCTGTTGCGCGCCAGGCGCTCGATCACATGGCGGTAGTGGTCGCGGGTGGCGAAATCCATGTTCGGGTAAACCCCGGCCGGGTCGTCGTACAGCACCTGTTCGACCCGGCTGAGGCGTTCGACAAAGGTCTGCCAATCGGTGGCCGCCAGTACCCGTAAACTGCGGATGCTGTTGCTGATCGACACCTGCTCGGCCGCTTGCTGCTGGGCATCGAGCTGCACCAGGCGCTCAATGTTCAAACCGGCCTCGGCGAGCATCTGCTCGATCCAATTAAGCGGCAGGATCAACGCCGCGCTTTGCCCCTGCAGGCGCCTGGCCAATTCGGCGACGAAGGAGCTGGTCATCGGCGGCTGCGAGCGCGCCATATCGGCCACGGTCAGCACCACGCTTTTGGCGTCACTCTCCACCGTTTCGCTCAACCGGTCGGCCCAGTCATTGGCCAGGTTGCGGTCGTCCCAGTTGGCCATCACCCGCGAGGCCACGCGGCGCAGGTTATCGATCAGGGCCAGGCGCAACATGATCGGCACGGCCCACAGCTCGCCGAGGGTCAGCGGTTCTACCGTCTGATAGGCCTGCAGAAAGCGGGTCAGGCTGTCGCTGTCGACGCGCCCATCGCCGTGGGAAATGGTTTGCAGGGCAATGTCGTAAACCCGCGGCAACCCCTTCGACGCACCACTGGCCAGGCGCGGCAATTCGCGGCTGTAGCCGCGCGGCAGGTGTTTACGCGCGGTGCGGATCTGTTCTTCAACCAGGTAGAAGTTGTCCAGCAGCCATTCCGCCGCCGGGGTGGCGCGGCGGGTCGCGGGCGGTACTTCGGTCAGCAGGGCGCAACTGCGGGCCAGCAGCCGTTCGTTTTCCGTCAATCGTGCCAGCAGGGTGTCGGCGCGGGCGCCGCTGGCCAGTTGGTGACTGCTGGCCAATTGCATGCCGTGGTTGGCCAACTGTTCGGCGCTGAACAACTCGGCGCGCAGCACCGGCTCGTATTCAAACTTCGGCGGTGAGGGGCGAATAAACGCCGACACCCGATTCCATAGGCTGTTCATCAGTTCCTTGGCCGCCAGCCCTGAGGCCTGCGTGGCGGTGATGACATGCGGCGTCAACGGGCACCGCTGGAGGGGCCGAGGCCCTGGGGACGGCGGAGCTGACTACGGGGATGGAGTGGCGCTCGGCCGGGTTTCAGTGTGGGCGGCGAGGGCGCGGGCTGTATGTCTGCTACCGCACATAGCGGCGCGGCAGGCTGCTCAAACCTGCCGAGCGGGGCGTGGCTCAGGTCTGACGCGGTGAGTGCAGGTAGGGCAACAGGCGATCGGTTTCCTTCTTCACCACGGCATAACACTCACAGCTCAACCGTTCGAGCTTGGGCCGGTCGAGCACGGTGATATGCCCGCGGCTGTATTCGATCACCCCCAGGCGTTGCAGCTTGCCGGCAGCATCGGTGACCCCTTCGCGGCGTACCCCGAGCATGTTGGCGATCAGCTCCTGGGTCATTACCAACTGGTTGCCGGGCAGGCGATCAAGCGACAACAACAGCCAGCGGCAGAGTTGCTGATCAATCGAGTGATGGCGGTTGCACACCGCCGTCTGCGCCATCTGGGTGATCAGTGCCTGGGTGTAACGCAGCATCAGTTGGAGCATTTCGCCATGCCGGGCGAACTCATCCTTGAGGCGTTGCCCGGCCAGGCGAAACGCCTGCCCGGCACTCTGCACGATGGCCCGGCTGGGGGTGCTTTCACCGCCCATGAACACCGCCACGCCGATCAGCCCCTCATTGCCGACGATGGAGATTTCCGCCGACGCGCCGTTCTCCATCACATACAGCAGCGAGACGATGGCATCGGTGGGGAAATACACATTGCGCATGGCGCCGCCCGACTCGTAGAGCACGTCGCCGAGGGCCAGATCAATGGGTTCCAGATGCGGGAAAAGGCGCTGCTGCACCTCATCGGGTAAGGCTGCTAGCAGATGATTGCTCAACGGGGAGGGTTGAGGAGGGGATGCTGCAGACATGACAACCACCTGGTAAAGGCCACGCCGGCTGCTGCCCACGTGGTGCACAACAGCGCTGGTCGTGCAGGCCGTGGGCTGCACGCGGTTGCCGGGTTGCCTCTTGGTTGTACACGCGATTGGCGCGGGTGGATACGCAATGTTTACCGTGGTTGCTGATCGCCAGGCGGGGTGGGCTGCTCGGTTTTGGGCTTCGGGTTCATCAATTGCACGGTCAGAATAAAACGCGCCGGCACCAGCGAGAGCAGGGCGAGCATGCCCAGCACGGCGATGGTGGTGATACCGCCGACCGTGCGATGCAGGTCGGTAAACAGCGCCAGCCCCACGGCCAGCACAAACACCGCCAGACCAAACCACTGCAAGGCCAGCGCCCAGCGAAAAATGCTCGACTGGCGCACCGTCTGCAAATGGCGAGTGGACTCTTGATCGGGTTCCATCATCGGGCCTCGGTGTGGCGGTGGGTCTCTTATCTGTCAGCGAATCGCCCGCAGGGTTGCATCTATTAGCTCGCCTTTGCCGCCGGCCAGCGCCGGCGCCGAGGCAGCCACCACGTCGTGGGGGAAACCCAGGGTAATGGCGCTGGCGCTGTCCAGGCGCTGGAGCTGGGCGGGCGTCAGCTGTACCTGCAGCGCAGCAAGGTTGTCGACCAATTGCGCGTGGGTGCGCGGGCCAATGATCGGCAGTGTGCCCTTGGCCAATACCCAGGCGATGGCGATCTGCCCAGGGGAGTGCCCGGTTTCTTCGGCAATGCTCAGCACGGCATCGACGGTGGCGGTTTTGCGCTGGTCGCTCTCGTCGTGGATCACTGCGCCCAGCCCTTGCGCCCGACCGGTTTCGCCGTTGCGGTATTTGCCAGTGAGCAAGCCGCCGCCCAGGGGTGACCAACTGACCTGGCCCAGGTTGAAGCCGGCCGCCATCGGCAGCAGCTCACGTTCGGCCGAGCGCTCCACCAGGCTGTATTCCAGCTGCACTGCGGCGACGCCGGCCCAGCCTTTCTGCTCGGCCAGGGTGGCGGCGGTGGCCACGCGCCAGGCGGGGAAGTCCGACAGGCCGGCATACAGCACTTTGCCCGAGCGAATCAGCTCATCCAGGCTGCGGGCGATTTCATCGATCGGGGTGACGCCGTCGGGCATGTGCACCCACAGCAGGTCGATATGGTCGGTGCGCAAACGCTTCAGGCTGGCTTCCACCGAGCGGCGCATGGCCTTGCGACTGTTGCCGCTGGCTTGCAGGCCGGCAGTGGGCGAGTCGCCGAGGGAGTACTTGCTGGCCAGGATAATGTCGTCGCGCTCGCTGGCAATGAACTCGCCGAGCATCGCTTCCGACTGGCCAAACTGGTACTGGTCAGCGGTATCAATGAAATTGCCGCCGGCCTCACGGTAGTGGCGGTAGATGGCATGGGCGTCTGCCTGGTCGGCGCCGTAACCCCAGCCTTTGCCGAAGTTGCCGGTGCCCAGGGCGAGTGACGATACCCGCAGGCCGGTATTGCCGAAGATGCGGTAACGCATGACAAATTCCTCCCGGTTTATGGTCCGTCGGCGCTGCCGGACGGTGTGGCAACCATGCTGCGGCGAAGCGCGCCGGAGGGCCATCAGACCATGGGGTGGAGGGATCATCTGTTGGTATGAGTGGCGCGTTATAGGGCCGCAGTCGGGCCCTGCAAGCGCGGGCTCCAATCCTCGACCTGACGTTTTTCCAGGCGCCGTTCCAGGGTGCGGCGCCACGAGCTGGCCAGCGGCAGGGCCAGGCAGTCGCGCAGTACCTGCAGCTCCACATCCTGACTGAACAGCACCGCCGATAACCGCGCCAGCGGCCACTCGGGGTGCGGCCGCGCTTCCAGCTGCAAGGTCTGTTGCGCTTGCACTACACCCGGTTCCAGCACCCGGTAGTACCAGCCGGTGCGGCCACTTTGCTGCACGCGCAGGGCCATGTCGGCGACGCCAAAACGGTCGCTGAGCTTCCAGCACGGCATACGCCCCTGGGACACCTCCAGCAATGCCGTGCCAGCACGGATGCGGTCGCCCAGGCAGATGTCCTGTTCGGTCCAGCCGCTGCTGCTGAAGTTCTCGCCAAACGCGCCTGGGCCGGCCAGCAGGGGATGTTCGCCCAGCTCGGCAGCCCAGGCTGCGTAGTGCTCGCGGGGGTAGTGGTGGATGGCTTTTTCCACGCCGCCGTGGACGCGCAAGTCGCCTTGCTCGTCGCTGTGCAGGCCGTTGACGCTGATCTGCAGGGCGCCGCTAACCGGCTTTTTGGCGATGGCGCTGAGCGTGCCCGGGCGGCTGAATGGCACGGCGCGGCCGGTGAGCAGGGTGTCCAGGACGACTGTGGTAAGGGTCATTCGAGCTCCTCCGGGCTAAGGGGGAATTGGTGTTCCCAGCAGATCAGCTCGACCTCATGCGCCGCCAACGGCTCCTGGGTCAGGCCGCAGAAGGGCTGGCCATTGACCGTCTGGTGGTAGAAACAGCTGTTGCACAGGCCGAAGCTGGGCACGTCTTCATTGCGCTGCACATTGCGCAGCAGATCGCTGAGCAACCATTCCAACTCCACCGCCTGGGTGCCCATGCGTAACGCCGCATCGGCAAGGAAGGCGGGTGGCGTTACTGCGGCGACCAGGCTGCGCGCTTGTTCGCTGAGCTCCAGATGCACGCTGCGCTTGTCCTGGGGGTTCTGGGTTTTGGCAATAAGGCCTTTGGCTTCCAGCGCTTTCAGCGACTGCGACACCGTGCCCTTGGTCAGCCCCAGGTAATCGGTGACCGCCAGCGGCGTATTGGAATAGCGGTTACAGCGCGCCAGATACACCAGGGCACTCAACTGAATGGGTTGCAGGTCGGCCAGCAATGGGTGCTGGCGAAACCAGGCCCGGGTAAGGCTGGACAGGCGTTCAAGCAGATCAAAAAGCACCCTGGAGAACCTCGCGGCAATGGGCCAATAGAAAGCGCCAATAAATGGTATCGAATAAATACTATGTCGGCAAAGCCAGCAGTGGCGTAGCGTTCGCATTGTATCGAATCGATACCAAATTAAAAAGCACTGGAGAACTGCCATGACTACCGCTCGCTACTACCACGCTGGTTGCCCCGTTTGCATTGAAGCCGAACAGACCTTGCTGGGCCTGCTCGACCCGGCCATCAAGGTCGAAATCGTCCACCTGGGCGAACAGGCTCAGCGCGTCAGCGAAGCCGAAACCGCCGGGGTGAAATCGGTACCCGCCCTGGTGGTCGACGGCCAGGTGCTGCACCTGAACTTCGGCGCCGCGCTGGCCGACCTCAAGTAAATCGACCACCACCCGCTCGCCCGAACAGCCCGAGCGGGTGTGGCACTGCAACCCGGAGACTCCCCATGAAAGTGAAGATTTTCGACACCCATGTGCGCACCCGCGATGGCCGCTACCTGCATTTCGATGTGGTCACTGCCGGTGGCGACGACGCCCAGGCCAGCCAGATCGCCAGCGACTGGTTGGCTGCCCAGGGCCTGGCGGCCGACGACATCCAGCAAAGCCAATGCCTGTACTGCCACAGCGAAATTGCCGCCGAGCCGGTGGTGCAAGCGATAGCGCAGCAGGGCTACTACATCATCACCTTGCAGGGCTTCTAGGAGACCATCATGACCACGCACCGCTATCAACCACTGGACTGCGACCTGCACGACTACCTGGAAATCGCCTGCATGCACGCCTACCCATTGCGGGTGGAACTGGTGGATGGCAGCGACTTCCAGGCCCAGGCCCAGGCCCTGACCACCCGCACGGCGCCCAGCAAAGAGGAATTCCTCACCTTGCGCAGCGCCGAGGGCGAACACGACATCCGCCTGGACCAACTATTGGCGATCACGCCGCTGAGTGAACGGGCGCTGTTTGGGCGGGTGGAGTTGGGTAATGCGGTGTGTGGGATTTAGGCCTCAGCTGCGGCGCTGTGCTGCCATGCACTTGATCTCCAGCAGCCGCGCGGGATCAGCGGGTTGAAATTTATCGCCTATTGCACGACATTGGCGCCATGCACAACCCACCATCAACCGCCGCCGTTCAGATTATTACCACCGTCGACTAGACGGTGGGAACGCGCAGCGCGCTAAACCCGCCAACCAGGCGGGTTTTTTATGGGCTCGCCTCCCAGGCATTTTCGGAGAGCAACCATGAGCACTACCCAGCAAACCCTCAAACGCACCATCGAAGCCGCTGATCGCGCAATCACCGCCGAAGACTTCGACGCCCTGATGGACTTCTACGCCGACGACGCCACCCTGGTGGTCAAACCCGGCCTCAACGCCACCGGCAAACCCGCCATCCGCCGCGCCTTCGTCGCCATCGCCGAACACTTCAACCACAGCATCCAGGTTACCCAAGGGCAGATGCAGGTGATCGAAGGCGGCGACACCGCGCTGGTGATCATGGAAACCCATCTGCACACCGCCGATGCCGGCGATATCACCCGGCGCGCTACCTATGTGTTTCGGCAGATCGAGGGGCGCTGGTTGTGCGTGGTGGACAACTCGTATGGGACCGGGTTGTTGGATGCGGGGGGCTAGGGCGTTTGATTTTTAACGTTGCTGAGGCGAACCGATCAGGTGCGAACACATAGTTGGATTAGCAGTCTGCTTGCGGGCGAAGCGGACTCTTTTCACTCAAAGTTTAAGATCAAAAGCTCGCGGCTAAAGCCCCTCCCACGATGGATCGAGATTCCCTGTGGGAGGGGCTTTAGCCGCGAACTTTTTGCTTTCTTTCAACAGCAGTCAAAGGTCTATTCCTGGCTAGATTTCAACTGTTCACGACTGGCTGCTATCGGCTGTGGACTCAACCGGTCGACGCAACGGACTGGCTAAAATCGGCCAATAGGAGCCTGTCGCGAGCGGCAATAATCGGCCAGGGCGCCTCCCACGCGAGTGGTCGTCAACCCCTAGCCTTGCTACCAGAGAGAGGAACAAGGCTTCACGGCGATTACCACGGACGCTAGTAACGACAGAACAAGATAAACCTTCGAGGCGTCTTTCACCCGTAACCCCAGTCCGACGCGGAATAACGACAACAGCGAGACGCTACACCCTAATACAAATAACCCGTCCAGATCCGCACCTGGACGGTTCCATACGATGCCTAGCCACAACAGCAGCGGCAGGATAAGAGCCAAGCTGTCATATTTCAGATTCGGGGTATTTCTGCGGATGCAAAACAGCAACGCGATCAGCGCAAGGCTGGCGCCGGTGTAATACACCACGCCAACAATTGGCGCGGCAAAGAGGAAACCTTTCAGAAAACTGGCATCCATGACCGTTCCCTTTTATTCAGACTGATCCAGCCAGTCGCGGTCTGGACTGTAAACAGATAATGGCGGGTGACTGTTTCCTCCTTCGACTCTCGACCGTGAACGGCTGCAACCTCATACAGCAAAGGTTTTCGAGCGAGGAAACAGTCCGATGGCTAACTATTCAGCTTTGCCGCCAGAAGCGCCCGTTCCTTCGTAAGCGGCTTGAGCACACCTGGCGACTTCGGTGTGTGGAGATAGAGGAAATAACGATCGTCGGAGCTACGCAGAATTCGATAAGTCTGGTGTGCTGAGTTTCCGTTTGACGGCATCATTTTATCTAAGAGCAATTCGTAACTGCCAACCTCCAAGAGCGCCAGCGCCGCTTCAAAGTCAGCCTTTCTCTCACGACTCGCTTGCCTCATCTGGAAATACACCCAGACTGCAAGCAAGCAGCCGAACACTAAAAAAAGCGTCATTCGGGAAACTCCAACAGCGCGTGGATAAGGGGCGCTAGAAGATCACTACTCTCTAGCGTTGCGCCTACAAAGCCACATGTATCCTTTGTCGGCGATGAATACGCTCGCCGCGACCAAGCTTAACCAAACTTTTCCGGTGATCAATGAGGCAATCAAGGCAGACGCCGACAGCCAAAAAAGCGCTGCTGCAAACAACACCGCAGTGGCTATAAGAATGCGATTGGAAAGGCGGGACTCGCGGGACTTCATCTTAGTGGGGCAACTTGAGAGTTGGCGAGCAAGGTGCCTGATATCGCCGAAGAAAAACAGTGCGGGTTTAAGCGGGACAGATCCATTTCCTTTACCCAAACGACAGCTTCTGGCCGCTAGCCGCCTGTCATGCACGACCACAATTGGCCAGAAACAGCCACGCATTCTGAACCCGTCCACGGTGCGACTAATGCGCTGCCACACTTTTGGGTTTGTAGAACATGAAACTGCCGATTTCCTTGGTCTTGATGTAGGTCTTGGACCAATCCAGAGAGGAGCTGCGGTCGAGGAAGAACAGCGCACCATTGGTGCTGTCTGGCAGTTCCTGATTGAGCGCTTTGCGCGCGATTTCTTTGGCGATGGAGTAGCGGCTTTCCTCCTCAACCTGATCGGACCGGCCGTCACACCACCAAGAAAACTGACAAGGACTTTTTTCTGAGCCCTGCTTGACCACTTCGCACACCGTGTCGGGAAAACCTTCATGACCTAGGCGGTTCAGAACGACGCTCGCCACCGCTTCCATATCTTCGCTCGCACCGCCTTTGGCTTCCCAGTAGATAGTCCGGGAGAGGCAAGTGATGGCGTCGTCCATTGGCGCTTTCCCTGCGGGGTCCACGGCCTGAACCTCGGTTTTGCTCAGCGGAGTCGCTTGAGGAGAGGCTTTCAGGCTGCTCTGCTCTGCGGCTTTTTGCTCCAGAACTTCAGCCTTGTCTTCGGTGGCGGCCTTTACCGCCGGCTGTGCCTCGGCGGCCTGGAGTGGGCCTGCCAACATCAGCAGGCTGACGCCAACGATTTTTGAGAAGAGGTGCATGAGTGGTTATCCGTAATCCGAGAAGAGCACGTTTGCGTGCTGAGTTTTTGTCGGCTCACCGAAAAGCAGGCTTGCAAGAGCCGAGGAGGGACAAAATGGGGACGGATTTTTTTCATGCTTCAAAGGCCGTCAGCTAGAAAGCTAGATCGGAAAACCAAATCCGTCCTCTTTCTCAGCTGGCCTTTGCACTACGGACCAGCACTACTGACTTCTGACGTACACACCGTCAAAACTCACATTCATGCCCCCGCAATTGTTGTTGTCATGGGCGATCAGAAACCGGCCAACCCGTGTGAATTCAACCACACACGCGAATGCATCTTCGCCGTCCTTGGTCACGGCGTAACGGCCCTGTAGCAGAAGGGTTCCGTCGATTTCCCCAACATTGGTGCTGGCGCCAGATCCCCAGGTTGCGTTGCCGGTGACGCGCAGTTGCTCCTGTGTTTGCCGTTCAATTTTTATCGAGCTTGCCGGGGCCGTCCAGGTACCTAGCCAATCGCTGGTTGCCGGCAAGGGGTCGTCGGCTGGCTGAATTTTTTCGGCCTCAATCCAGCCTACCGTTTCGCGTTTCTTTCCCTGATACCACGCACACGCCCAACTGCTGTCGACCTTGCTAATCAGAACGTTATCGCCTTCAACGATGTACGCCTTTTGTTTGCATGCCGCTGAGTCGGGACAGCCCTTGTCGTCCTTGAAAAAGTGCACAGGCTGTTGACTGCTCACGCGGTACAGCTGGGTGTTTTTCCCCTCGGCGGGAAAAAAACCATTTCTGCAACTGTAAGGCTCAATGCTGTGTGCGGCGCTGGGCAAAAAAGCGAGCGTTAACGCGCTGGTGAGAAGAACCGTTTTTATCCTGTGCATGACCTGCTCGTGCGTTCAACGAATGTGGAACATCAAAGGGGACAGATTTATTTAGCTGCTCTAATTTAGAGCAGGTTAAAGGATCCGTCCCCTTTTCCCTCATCCCCTTTTCCACTTCTGTCATCCGCGTCATCGGCACACCCAAAAACTGACCTGGTTGGTAGAAACGGCACAGCAGCCTTGACCCATTTCCAACCCCACCATTAGATTCAGGGCACCTCTGGGCGTAGGGCTTTTGCCCTGCGCAGGTCTCAACAGCAAAGGATTGTCGCCATGTGCCCTTCTCTCAAGCATTTACTGCCTGCCTTGCTCCTAAGCACTTCGTTTTGCGCGCAGGCGGATGTCCCGCCTAGCGGCGACTTCTGGATCGTCCATCAGGAGCAACAGGCGTCTGGATACCGTCACATTTACTACATCGATGATCGTGCGGGGAATACTGCCAGTCGCCCTGGAGGCATTCGCACGGCGGGTGTTTTCCAGGCGGAAAGTCGGCAGGGAGGCGCAGCATGGATCGGTTTCTTCGATATCGAAGTGGACTGTGCCAAGAAAAGAGCACGCGTCACCAACATCCAGGTGCATGACGACTGGGGCAACACCTGGTCCGGCAAGGATGTGCAGGGTGAATGGCTCAAAAAGCCGGAAGACTGGATGATCAAGAGCCAGGACTTTGTCTGCAAGCCTGATCAACGTTCGGCGAACAGTGCGTACCACCATCTTGGGAAGATGCCGGTTTCGACCTTGGAAGCGCAGTCGAGCGCGATTTTTATCAGTCAGGCACGTCAAGAGTCGAAAGAAGCCATCCTGAAGAAGATCGATGAAGCATTCGACCTGATGCCTCAGCCGGGAACCGGTGGTTCGGTGGAGAACGTGAAATGAAAAGAATCATCGCGCTCGGAATGACAGGCATGCTGCTGAGTGGCTGCGCGGGGATGAACGTCCCAGACACAATGGCTCGTAATTACTGGAAGAACCGGCCTGTTTCTGAAGTCATCGACTACTTTGGCGGGCCGCAGCAGATCGGCGGCATGACCGACAAACAGTGGGTGGTACTGGTGTATGGCTACGACACCTCGTACACGTCTCGCGAAGCCCTCGGTACCTACACCGGCCCCATGAATGGGCAGTTGGTGCATCAGGAATACTGGGGTGACGTATTTAACCAGGGCAACTGCGAAATGCGCGTCGCGATCAACCGGGACAGACGGGTGGATATGATCGCCACCAAAGGCACCCGATGCGGCAGCATCGACCTGGTGCCTAACTAGCCTGGGCAGCGTTTCGCTAGCAGCGGCCTGTTTTAAAGCCAGGCCTCTGCACTGCGCTTACCTATTTTGTCCTTCAACCGTTTACCAATGAGGAAACGGTCTGCTTTGGCCGACAGCTGCCTATCGTGAACAGTTGAAATCTAGCCAGGAGTGGACCGTTGAGTGCTGTTGAAAAAAAGCAAAAAGCTCGCGCCAAAGCCCTCCCACAGGGAGTCGCGATCCATTGTGGGAGGGGCTTTAGCCGCGAGCTTTTGATCTTAAACTTTGAGTGAAAAGAGTCCGCTTCGGTCGATTGCAGCCCGCGATGACCGGCTGCAATCGGCTAATTCTCACCCTTGACTCTGCCCCTAAGGGCAACCCTCACGCTGCCTTATCTGTTTCCAGTTCCACACCGAGTGGATAAGGCTATCTATGCAACCGTTATCGCTGGTCACCGGTGCCAATGGGCATCTGGGCAACACCCTGGTCAGGGAGCTGCTCGCCCGCGGGCAGTTGGTCCGGGCAGGCGTTCGTGATCCGCAACACGCCACGCAATTGAATACGCTCGGCTGCGATGTGGTGCGTGCCGAGCTGCTTGATCCGGGCTCGCTGCGCCAGGCCTTGCAAGGCGTGGACGTGCTGTACCAGGTGGCCGCTGTGTTCAAACACTGGGCGAAAAACCCCTACGCTGAAATCGTCGAGGTCAATGTGCAGGGCACACGTAATGTGCTGCGCGCTGCTGCGGAGGCTGGGGTCAAGCGGGTGGTGTATGTCAGCTCGGTGGCAGCCGTGGGGCACAACGGCCAGCAGTTGGATGAAACCCACTGGAACACTGACCAGCAGAATCCGTACTACCTCTCAAAGATTCTCTCGGAGCGCGCAGCGTGGGAAACCGCGCAAGCCCTTGAGCTGTCGATGGTCGCCGTATTGCCTTCAGCCATCATCGGCCCGAATGCCACGCGGCTGACTGACACCATGGCCTTTCTGGCTGCGGTGCTCGAGCGCAAGTTGGCGCTGGACCCGAACTTCCATTTCAATTTTGTCGATGTTCGTGACGTCGCCGACGGCCTGATACGCGCGGCTGAGAACGGTCGCCCTGGCCAACGCTACATTCTGGCCAATCGGCAGTCGTCATCTCTGGCCGAGGTGATAACGGCGCTCAACGCCTGTTGCCCCGGCTACCGTTTGCCTGCCCGGGCACCCAAGGCGCTGCTCCTGCTGATCGCCTGGCTGCAAGAGCAGCTCGCCACCTACACCGGCAAACCCGCCGAACTGCTGCGCAGCCAGGTGCGGATGTTTTATGGCGTGCAGCAACGTTACTGCATTGATAAAGCGGTCGGCGAACTCGGCTACCAGCCACGCCCGGCGCAGGAGGCCTTGGCGCAAGCGTTCATGCACTTGTTGGCGCGCTGACGTCTGGCCCGGGGCCGAATTGCTCGTAGAGTTGTTGCTGCAAGCGGGTCAGTTGCTCCTGGCGATTTTGCAGGGCCTGGATCTGGGTTTGCAGCTCCACACGTTTGGCTTCGATGCCCTGATTGGCCAGGACCAGGGGGAAGGGTGCCTGATGCTGCTTGGCGGCTAGCAGCTCGCGCATTTCCCCCAGTTTGAAACCCACGGCCTGGGCCTGGCGGATCATTTGCACCAGCTTCACATGGTGGGCGCTGTAACGCCGATAGCTGCCGACACGCTGAGGGGTAATCAGCCCCATCTGCTCATACAACCGAATAGCCTTTGGCGTGCAGCGCGCGAGCTTGGCCAGTTCACCTATGTACATACACTGCACTCTGATCGTTTGGCCGGCAGGTTACAGGGCGAAATAAGCAAAACACAGGTTTGCTTTTATCCCGCCGCACGAATGCCGACAGTGCCGAGTGCGAGCAAACGTCAGTGCGATGACACGAACGGTGACGGGCTCGTTGGTGCGGGCAGGGCATAGGCGCGCTTCATCCACGCCACTTCCGCCAAGGGTGTGCGGCCGAACAGACGCTTGAAGTCGCGGCTGAATTGCGAGGCGCTTTCATAGCCGACCAGAAAGGCGGACTTGGCGGCCGTGAGGTCGTTGCGCAGCATCAACAGGCGCGCCTGATGCAAGCGTGTCGACTTGAGGTACTGCATCGGCGAGGAGTCGGTCACCTTGCGAAAGTGCAGATGAAAGTTGGGCACGCTCATCTGCGCTTCCTGGGCCAGGGTGTCGACATCCAGGTGTTCGTGGTAACAGCTGTGGATTTTGTGAATGGCGCGGGTCACTCTGCCAAACTGGCCCTGCTGGGCGAGGGCGGCGCGCAGGGTACCGCCTTGTTCGCCGGAGAGGATGCGATAGTAGAGTTCGCGCACCATGGCCGGGCCGAGCAGGCGTGCGTCGGTGCTGTCGCTCATGACCTGGAGAAAGCGCAGGGTTGACTGGCGCAGTGCCTCGTCCATGGGCGAGGCGTACATGCCCATTGGCTCAGCCGCCTCAAAGGCGCGCAGTTCATCCACTTGCTGAATCAACTCGCCGGCCAGGGTGAAGTCCAGGCGCAGGTACACCGCCAGCATCGGCTCTGCCGCGCTGGCGTCGGTCTCCATGGTGAAGGGCACGGGCACCGATACCACCAGATAATGCTGGGCGTCGTAGATGTAAACGTCATCACCCAGGTAGCCGCGTTTACGGCCCTGGCAGAGGATGACGATGCCCGGTTCGTATAGCACCGGCGTGCGCGTCAGCGGCCGGTTGGAACGCAGAAAGCGCACGTCATCCAGCGGGCTCAGGTTGTAGCCCTCCAGCGGCGCCAGTTGCTCCATCAACTGCACCATCTGAACCGTGCAAGGGTCTTTGGCTTTAGTCATCGACTGCACCTTGTTTCGTATCACAGCTCAACCATCGGTAGAACGGCTGAGCGCCTCCCATTGCTCAATACTCTCTGCCGTGTGGCGCAGCTTGTCACGCACCAGCGCCACCGCGTCGCTGCCCAGCAGCAAATGCGCAGGCGGAGTCGGGCTGTCGATAAGGGTCAACATCGCGCGTGCGGCTTTCTGCGGGTCGCCCAGTTGATGGCCGCTTTTTTCGACACGGGCTTTGCGCACCGGGTCGAAGCTCGCGTCGTAGTCACTGACACTGCGCGGCGTACGGTGCATCGAACGGCCCGCCCAGTCGGTGCGAAACGAGCCAGGCGCCACGGCCGTGACCCAGATATTGAAGGGCGCCAGCTCCTTGCTCAGGGTGTCGGAAATGCCTTCCAGGGCAAATTTGCTGCCGCAGTAAAAGGCAATGCCCGGCATGGTGATGGAGCCACCCATGGACGTGATATTGACGATGCGCCCAGCCCGACGCTGGCGAAAATACGGCACAAACGCCTTGGTAACGGCCACGGCGCCGAACACATTGACGTCGAACTGGCGGCGCATTTCCGCCAGTGAAGACTCCTCGAAAATCCCTTCATGGCCGTAGCCCGCATTGTTTACCAGTACATCCACCGGGCCGTGCTGTTGCTCGACGGCGGCGACCACTGCGTCGATGGCATCGAAATCGGTAACGTCCAACACCACGCCATGAGCCCGTTCGGGCGAGAGCGCCTCGAACGTTGCCAGCACGGCCTCGCTGCGAACGGTACCGATCACACGATGGCCTTGGGCGAGCGCTTCTTGAGCCAAGGCTTGGCCAAAACCGCTGCTGACGCCGGTGATAAAGAGGGTTTTTTCTGCACGCATACGACGCACTCCAGAAGCAATAAGGTGCGGCCATGCTAGGGCGAAGGAGGGTGTGGAACTATGCCGGATTGAATTTGAGTCTTGCCTGATCCTATCGGGCAAACAAATGGGGTGGGTCTATTTTCCCTACCCGAGATGTCCGCTTCTGGTCTGGGTCCGTTGTTTATGGACGGCAGAAAACGGCCCGATACGGGCCATCGATGCATCCATGCAGCCGCAGCGTTTTGGCGGGACAAAAGAGGCGAGGTGGCACGCTGAACCACCCACAATGTTTCTCAACGCATCCCAAGCGCAGATCGGTTTAGCTCCTGCGCTCCAGTAGCTGAGATTTTTTCAGATAGCGCCGTAAAACGGCGACACGCCACAGCCAGCCGCCAATCAGCAGAAACACGAAAGAGCCAGAAATACTGCGATAGGAGCGGGCGGAAACGAACTGCGGGGATAGCAGGTTTATTGGGATAAGCGCCACCAGGGCAAGCACGATGGCCGTGAACATCGCGGTATAGAACTGCCGACTGAAATCAATGAAGTCCGGATTTCGCATGGGCTTGCACAGTAGCCAGACTAGGAGGGGCGCCAAGCTCAGCAGTGGCAGGACGACCCAGCGAAGTTGCCCGTAGAGGTGACCGTAAACCGACGCTTTCATAGCGGCGAGCAACGTCACGGCAAAGCACAACACCGAGGTCAGAATAAGGATTGTGTAACGCAGCTGCGGGCCAGGATTTATAACGTCCATGGGAAATCCAAATGGGTTGCTGTGATGGGCCGTTAAAACGGCCAGTTCGTCGTGCGTTGTTTTCGACGAATCCTTTCGTCAACTGTCCAGGTCGTCAGATTTTTTCAAAGCAAAGTTGGTGCCAGGGGGCTCTGCGCTGCGCTTTTCAACGCAGAAGGCGGCCACGCTACCGGGTGCAGATGACAGAACGTTTTAGGGCTGGGCGCGACATTGGTTGCGGCCGTTGACACACTCCCGAAAACCGGCAAAATCGCCGGCCTTTTTTCGCCCACAGGAAGCTCCCCATGCAACGGATTGTGATTCTGGGCAACGCCGGTAGCGGCAAATCCACCCTCGCGCGCACGCTCGGTTCGCGCCTGGGACTGTCGGTGGTACATCTGGACAAACTGTTCTGGCAGCCGGGCTGGGTCGAGCCCGACGCCGAGCAGTTTCGCGATCGGGTACGCGCAGCAGTTGCCGGCGATTGAAAACAAAGGGGGCGGATTTATTTTTTCTGCTTGAGATGTCCGCTTCTGGTCTGGGGCAGCTTTTGATGAAAGGCGGTAAACCGCTGTGGGCTCATCCGGTGGATGCAACGGATTGGCTAAAGCGTTGGGCGGCACGTTGCCGCGTGCGGTAAAAGCGTCTGCAAACATACTGGCTGATTACTTAAATTCATCACTCGCCGCACCTGCCCAGCGTTGTATCGGCATGCCGTTATGCAATAATTTGCCCCGCATTCGCTCCCCATGGAGGGGGCTGAAAGGCACCTGTTTGGCAATGGAATCCCCCCAAGATGTGCGTGATCCACGGATGGATGGCTAGGCGTTTGCGGTACCCGTTGTTTGTCTCACCCTGCGGTAAATCCGTTTTCTCTACCCCCCCTTTAGCACTCGACGCTCTGCGCGTTGGTGTGAGCCCTGCTGCTTATTTAATGGAAAAAACTATGGCGAAGGTATCGTCTGGCGGTCGCGTGCGTGGTCGTTTGTTGGGCTTGGCGTTGTTGGCAGTAGTGGGTGCGTGGGGTCTTGCGGCGGGCCAGGCGCTAGCCGCGCCGGTTGAAGC
The DNA here is from genome assembly GCF_003050835.1 of Pseudomonas sp. GV071. Taxonomy (GTDB): domain Bacteria; phylum Pseudomonadota; class Gammaproteobacteria; order Pseudomonadales; family Pseudomonadaceae; genus Aquipseudomonas. Next base: position 657,524 of record NZ_QAOJ01000001.1, read on the forward strand.
GGGGAGCGCCACCGAGGCTGCAGCGCAACCGGTAATAAAGGAAGGGCAAAAAGCTGCAGCCGAGCAGCCCTTTGGCGTGGCCAAGGCGGCGGGGGAGCAGCGCAGTGGCAATGCGGCCATCGTGCTGTACTTCAATCGGCCGCTGAAGCAGGTCCAGGAGTTCGCCCGGTTGGTCCGGATTACTCAGGGGGAGCGCCGGGGGCTCTACGGTAACTGGGGGGTGAGTGATGATGGCAAGAGCCTGATTTTCCCCAATGTGGCGCCCAAAGGCACGTTCAAACTGCGGGTGGATGGTGACGTGTTGGCCGCCGATGGCACCAGGCTGGGCGCCGCCGTGGAGCTCGACGTAGAAGCCGGTGGGGCCTTGCCGTCGCTGGCATTTGCCTCTACCGGCAGTGTGTTGCCGGCGCGCGGCAGCCGTGGTTTGCCGGTGGTGTTCACCAATGTGCAAAGCGCCGATATCGAGTTCTATCGGGTGCGCGAAGACGCGTTGTCTTCGCTGTTCTGCCTGTACCCCAACAATAAGTCCGGCATCAGCTACGGCCTGGGCGATGGCTATATCACTTGCGGTGAGCGCTCGGTGCTGAGTTCCTTCAGCGACCTGGGTACCTCGGTATACGCCAATCACTACGCACTGAACGGCAAGACCGATGTGCGCACCCAGAGCTATATCCCTGTCCAGAACGTGCCGCAGTTGGCCGAGCCTGGCGTATACGTTGCGGTGATGAAACAAGGCAGCAACTACAGCAGCGGCTACAGCACCAGTATTTTCTACGTCAGCGACCTGGGCCTGCACGTGCGCATGTACCAAGACAGCGCCTTGCTGCATGTGGCCTCGTTGCAAACCGGTAAACCGGTGGCTGGCGTCGAAGTTCGCGTCGACAACCAGCGAGGCGCCACCCAGTTCAGTGGCAAGACCGACAAGGACGGTAATGTACTGGTCAAGCACAAGATCGACCGCAATGACGTGCTGATCGCCCGGCGTGAAAAGGAAATCTCCGTGCTGCCGTTCAATCGCCCGGCGCTGGATGTCTCCAACTTCGATATCAGTGGCCGCCCGCAGGCGCCGGTGGAGATTTTCACCTGGTCCAGTCGCGACCTTTATCGCCCCGGTGAAACGCCGAATGTCTCGGCTTTGCTGCGCGATTTTGATGGTAAAGCCCTGCCGGCACAGCCACTATTCGCCCGCCTGGTGCAGCCCGACGGGCGCAAGCTGGCCGACGTGCGACTGGAGGCCAAAGACCTCAACCAGTTCGAGTGGAGCCAGGCGATTGCCAGCGATGCACCGACGGGCTCCTGGCAGCTGGAATGGCGTCTGGACCCAGCCAGCGCCCAGACGATAGGGGTGTTCAATTTCCAGGTCGAGGAGTTTCTGCCCGAGCGCCTGAAGCTGGAAATGAGCGACAACCAGCCGAGCACTGATCAGACTCAGGCCTTCAACCTCAAGGTGAAATCCAGCTACCTGTATGGCTCCCCGGCCGCCGGCAACCGCTTTACCGCCAGGCTGGTGGCTCAGGTTGAGCGCCACCCGCTGGCCAAGCTGCCGGGAACCTATTTCGGTGACCCGTATGCCAAGGTATCCAGCAGTGATGACTACGCCATCGACAGTCCGCTTTCCGCCGAAGGCACGCTGGAGCAGGGCGTGGCACTGCCAGAGGGCCTGAAAGCGGACAGCGCTTATAAATTGATGTTGTCGGGCAGCGTGTACGAAACCGGCGGTCGTGCGGTTGCCCGTTCCCTCAATCGTGTGCACTGGCCAGCCAGCGAATTGGTTGGTATCAAACCGTTATTCGACATCAAGCAAGGCCCAGGCTGGCGTAACCCGGCGAAGTTCGAAATCGTCCGCGCCAACAGCGCCGGCGAGCTGCTGGCCGGCAGCAAATTGAAAGTGCGCCTGTTCGAAGAGGACCGCTATTCCTACTGGTACCGCGACCGCGGCGATGACTGGCAGTCGCAAGACAATGCCGACCTGCACCTGCTCGAAGAGCGCGAGCTTGATGTAGCTGCCGGGAAACCCCTGAACGTTGAATTCCCGGTGTACTGGGGTTCGTACCGCCTGCAAGTGTTTGACCCACAGACCAACCTCACTACCACCTTTCCATTCTTCGCCGGCTACAGCTGGGAAGACGAAAACGCCGGCAAGGAAGCGCGCCCGGACAAGGTCAAAGTCGCGCTGGACAAAACCGCCTACCGCGCCGGCGACACCCTGAACGTCACCGTTACTCCTCCACAGGAAGGCCAGGGCCTGTTGCTGGTGGAGTCCGATCATCTGCTGTACAGCAAACCCATCGTGGCCAAGGCCGGTGCCACGTTCGCCATTCCTGTCACCAAAGACTGGGAGCGCGAAGACGTGCATGTGGTGGTGCTGGTGTTCCGCGGCGGCAGCGCCAAAGACCTCACTACCCCGGCGCGGGCCATCGGCATCGAGCACGTGACCATGCAGCGCAATGACCGGCGGATCGGCCTGACGCTGACTGCGCCGGCCCAAGTCAAACCGCTGGAGCCGCTGGAAGTCAGCGTGCAGGCCGATGGTCTGGCTGGGCAGAAAGCCTATGTACGCCTGACGGCGGTCGACCAGGGTGTGCTGAATATCACCAACTACCCGGTACCGGACGCCTGGACCTGGCTGTTCAGTAAACGCGCCCTGGGCGTGGAAGCCTACGACCTGTATGGCCGGGTGATCGAAGCCATAGAAGGCGCCACCGCGCGCCTGAGCTATGGCGGTGACTCGGTGAACAAGGCGCTGCCTAAAGCCACCCGGCTGAACCCGCGTGTGCAAATTGCCGACGTGTTGGCCGCGCCGGTGCAGTTCGACGAACACGGCAAGGCCATGGTGCACCTGGATATTCCGGACTTCAACGGCAGTCTGCGGGTGACCGCTGTGGCCTATGGCGAGCAGAGCTACGGCAACGCCAGTACTGATGTGATCGTGCGTGCGCCGTTGCTGGTGGAGCCGAGCATGCCGCGGGTAATGACCGGTGGTGACAAAGCGCAGATCAGCCTGGACGTGAAGAACTTCTCCGGTAAAAGCGGGGTGGCCAAGGTCAGCGTGCGCGGCAGCGGCCTGATTGAGATCAGCGACGCTGAGCAGAGCGTCAGTCTGGAGGAGGGCGCTGGCACAACCTTGCGTATGCCGGTGGTGGCCCAGCCGGGGGTCGACGTGGCCAAGGTGGATATTGTTGCCGAGATCAACGACTTCAAAGTGCAGCGACATTTCGAATTCGCCGTTCGCAGTGGCTGGCCGCAGACCGTGGTCAGCGTGCCGATGGCGCTGCAAGGCCAGCAGGAACAGGTGCTGGATACCTCCGCGGCCGGCGACCTGTATGCCAGCACCATCAACAGCCAACTGAGCCTGAGCACAATGCCGCCATTGCCTTACCGCCAGGCATTGCAGGGGCTGCGTTACTACCCCTATGGCTGTATCGAGCAAACCACCAGCGGCGGTTATGCGGCGCTGGTGCTGGATGATAAGACCAGACTGAGTCTGAACATCTCGGACTACAGCGACTGGACCCGCAGTGAAACCATCCGCCGGGCGCTGGCGCGTATTGCCTCGTTTCAGGCGGGCAACGGCCACTTCACGTATTGGGGCGGCGATACGCACATCGTTCCCTACATGACCCCCTATGTCGTCGACTTTATGCTCGATGCCCGCGATGCTGGTTTCGCAATACCGGAAGCGGTGCTGCAAAAGTCCCTGGAGGCCTTGAGCAATGAGCTGATTTCGGGTGATGACGAATACACCGACTACACCTACCGTGCACACCTGAACTTCGCTTACCGGGCCTATGCCGCCTTTGTGCTGGCACGGGTCAACCGTGCCTCGCTGGGCGCTATGCGCAACCTTTACGACAACCAGCGTCAGGACCTGGTCAGCCCGTTGCCACTGGTGCATCTGGGCATTGCTCTGAAGCTGATGGGCGACACCGAACGCGGGCAGAAGGCGATTGCCGAGGCCTTCAATTTCAGCGCCCAGCGCCCGATCTACGTTGGCGACTACGGTTCTGAACTGCGTGACCTCGGTGTGATGGTGGCGCTGACGCACACCTACGGCCTCAACACGCCGACCTACGACGGCAAGCTAGCCGACTGGGCTCGTAACGCTTCCGCCCGCATCCACGACGCGGATGAAGACAGCTACTACTGGGGCTGGGGCTGGAACTACCTCAGCACCCAGGAACAGATTGCCATTGCCCGGGTGTTCCACACCTTCAACACCGACGGTGTACCGTTGGCCGTCAGCCTGGAAGTGGGTGGCAAGGTTGAGCAACCGCCGGCTAAGGCGACACTCTGGACGCGCCCATTGAGCAAGGCCGAGCTCGATAGCGGGGTGAAACTGAAGTCGCAGAGCGATGCTCCGGTGTTCGTCAATTTCGATATTGCCGGCATCAGTGAGCAGGCGCCGACACGTCGTGACAATGGCATAGAGATTGAGCGCGCTTACTACCGTACCGACGGCACGCGGTGGACCGGTGACCACCTGAAAGAGGGCGACACGCTGATCGTGCGCCTGCAGATTCGCGCCAAACGCGACGTTTTGGACGCCATGGTCACCGACCTGTTGCCCGGTGGCCTGGAGGTGGAAAACCTCAACCTCAGCGGCCCGCAGGCCTGGGCCAACGTGGTGGTGGATGGCGTCGACATGCAGCGCTACGAGCGCGAGGCCGAAATCGTCCACGAGGAATACCGCGACGACCGTTACGCCGCCGCCGTCAAACTGCGCAGTTGGGAATACGCGCGGTTGTTCTACCTGGTGCGCGCTGTGACCCCGGGCACCTACTCGGTGCCGCCGCCGCTGGTGGAAGACATGTATCGCCCGGCGCTGCGCAGCCTGGGTAACTCAACGCCGAGCAGCCTCACGGTAGAAACCCCATGACAGCCAAGCGAGCGCGCCTTTTCGGCCGCGTTCTTGCCCTGAGCTTAGGCGCCGCGCTACTCAGCGCGGTGCTGCTCGACTGGCTGTTTCCCCTGCAACTGCCGCGCACCGACAGCGGTAGCACTGTGGTGCTGGCCCGTGATGGCAAACCGTTACGGGCGTTTGCCGATGACTTGGGGGTATGGCGTTACCAGACCACGGCGCAGCAGGTGTCGCCGCTGTACCTGCAAGCCTTGCTCGGCTACGAAGATCGCTGGTTCTACCAGCATCCCGGCATCAATCCCTATGCCCTGGCACGCGGCGCGTTGCTGTCGATGCGCCATGGCCGGATCATTTCCGGCGGCTCCACCCTGACCATGCAAGTGGCCCGGGTGATCGCGCCGATTCGCCACAGCTACAGCGGCAAGCTGGTGCAGTTGTTTCGCGCCGTGCAACTGGAAGCGCATCTGTCCAAGGCCGAGATCCTCGACCTCTACCTCAACCACGCGCCGTTCGGTGGCACCATCGAAGGCGTTGAAGCGGCGTCCTGGGCTTACCTGGGCAAGCCCGCTAGTCAGCTTTCCCACGCCGAGGCGGCGCTGCTCACCGTATTGCCGCAGGCCCCCAGCCTGTTGCGCCCCGATCGTCACGCCGCCCGTGCCCAGACAGCACGTGACAAGGTGCTTGCACGCATGGCCGAGCAGGGTATCTGGAGCGCCGCCCAGGTGCAGGACGCCACGCGGGAACCGGTCATTACCCGCTCGCTGCGTTCGCCCCTCAGCGCCGCGTTGCTGGCCGAGCGCCTGCGCCAGCAGCAACCCGAGGCGCGACGGATTAAAAGCACCATCGACGCCTCGCTGCAACGGGCGGTGGAGCAGCGCGTAGCTGACTATGTGGCGCGCTTGCCATCGCGCACCTCGGCGGCCGTGCTGGTGATGGACAACCTCAGCCTAGAAGCCCGCGTATACGTAGGCACCGCCAACTTTGCCGACCCCCAGCGCCTGGGCCATGTCGACATGGTGCGCGCCTGGCGCTCGCCCGGTTCCACCCTGAAACCCTTCCTCTACGGCATGGCCCTGGACGATGGCCTGGTGCATTCGCAGAGCCTGCTCGTGGATGCCCCGCAGGATTTCGGCAGCTACCGCCCGGGCAATTTCGATGAAGCCTTTGCCGGTCCGGTGAGCGTTACCGAGGCCTTGCAGCGCTCATTGAATGTGCCGGCCGTCGACGTGCTGGACCGCATCGGCCCCGAGCGTTTTGCCGCACAGATGGCTGCCGGTGGTTTGCAGTTGCGCCTGCCGCCGGGGGCGCAACCGAATCTGGCGATGATCCTCGGCGGCACGGCGGCCAAACTGGAGGCGCTGGTCGGCGTCTATAGCGCTCTGGCCAATGAAGGCGTGGCCGGTGTGCCACGCTATACCCCGGAGCAGAGTGTGCAGCAGCGCCGCCTGCTCTCACCGGGCGCGGCGTGGATCGTGCGCGAGATACTCGCCAGCAACCCGGCCGAAGTACCTGGCATGCCGTTGCACAACAGCGCCACTGCACGTGCCCCACTGGCGTGGAAAACGGGCACCAGCTACGGCTATCGAGATGCCTGGGCGATTGGCGTCACCGACCGCTGGACCATGGGTGTATGGGTCGGCCGCCCCGACGGCACTCCCTCGCCAGGCCAGTACGGCAGCCTCACTGCGCTGCCTCTAATGTTTGCCGTCAACACCATGCTGCCTACCACCGGCAGCACCCCACGCTTCACCCAGCCGGCCAGCGTACAAGCCATCGACATCTGCTGGCCGCTAGGCATTGCCGCCCACGCCACGCCCACCGAACTGTGCCGCCAACGCCGCAGCGCCTGGACACTCAACCACTCGCTGCCGCCGACCTTTGCTGAACGCGGCGTCGACCTCTGGTCCAGCGGCCTGCTCAAACTTCGCGTCAACGACACGGGTCAACGTCTGAGCGCCGGCTGTAGCGATGCCCACGAACGCCTGGTACCGATCGCCCGTTGGCCGGCCTTGGCCAGTCAGTGGCTGAGCGACACCGACATACAAGCTGCCAGCGTGCCGCCGCTGAAGCCCGGCTGCCCCGCCGACTCGCTCGACAGCAGCAACCCCATCCGCATCGCCGGCCTTACCGACGGCAGCACTCTACGCAAACCGCCCAACAGCCAGAACCCCTTGCGCATCACCCTGCAGGCCCTGGGCACCACTGCCAGCGTGCAATGGCTACTGGACGGTCGCCTGCAAGCCAGCAGCCAAGGTAGCGAGCCGGTCAACATCACGTTGCCGCTGGTTGGCGCACATCAGGTAACCGCGTTGTCCCAGCAAGGCCCGTTTGCAAGGGTGTCGGTGACGGTGGTGGAGAAGTAAGGCGCCGCGTTGTCCATGCTGGATGCCGGTTCCCACGTTTGCTGCTCCCGGGGAATTAAAGGCCCACTTTCCACACGCCTGTCCACTAGCAGTCGGTCGCGCTGAGCGCCTGTTGTTGACGAGGAAGGGCGTTGACGTAAAATCGCCGCCCCAAAAAAATCAGCTTGCGTAGCGAGAAGGAGCTTCGATGCAACGGGTGATGATTGTTGGGCAGCCTGGATCTGGCAAAAGCACGTTGGCGCGTCAACTGGGCCAGCGCACGGGTTTGCCGGTGGTTCATATCGACACCATCCACTGGCAGCCAGGGTGGGTCGAACGCAGCTGGGACGAGAAGACCCAGCTTTGTCGCGAGGTCGAGGCCGGTGAGCGCTGGATATTCGAAGGTGGCCATTCAGCCACTTGGGATAATCGGCTGGCCCGCGCCGATCTGTTGATATGGATTGATCGTTCGGCGCCGCTTCGATTCTGGCGCGTACTGCTCAGAACGCTGTTGCAGCACGGTCGCTCTCGGCCTGACTTGCCGGAGAACTGCCCCGAACTGCTGGCGAATCTGCCGGAGTTTTTCAGATTCATGTGGCGGACGAAAAAATCAGCGCGAGCAAAGATGCAGCAACTCGTAGAGATGGCGCCCTTGGCCTGTCGCGTAGTCTGTCTGCGCTCTAATCGGGAGACCCGAGCTTTTCTCGCGAGCCTTGCACAGTCGACTGGCCATGCTCGGCGAGATTGATCAAACGAAGGAAAACAAAGGGGGCTGCAACCGTATTCGGTTGATGCGGCTATGGGTTGGCGTGTAACGCCAATATTCCAGTCAGACCAACAAGGGCAGCAGTTCTTCGGCAATGCCTTCCGACCTGAGCGTCGCCCTCACTTTGGCCGTTGCCTTCACGGCATTCAGATCGCAGCTGGCCGGGATGTAGACCTGGTCCCACATCTCAAGGACTAAATACTGGAGCGAGTGGCCGCGGCCTTTTAGGAGTGCTGCAAATTCCCTGTCGGTAGGGCGCGAGAAGTCAGAACACCAATAAGGCAGGTTTTGGGCAAAGCACGCCTCGGCCAACGTGAGGTGCTCGTCAAACATTGAGTCCAATTTTTATCCTCTGGTCGATGGAACTGCAGGTGTTCCGTTGGTGTTCTCGCTCGTTGCCGGCTACTGACTCTGTAACAGATTTGGATTGTTAGCTGGCCAGTACTCTCCATACACCGCTGTGCTCTGACCGGTATCGGGGTCGGTGATCAATAGTTCAGCCGTGGAGTTGCCTTGGTGAACGATGGTGAAGATGCGTTTGATGCGAACCTGACTGCCTTTTTTGAAGACAACGGTGTGCTGCGCGTGACGTGTTTTTACCTCTTCCGGTATGTCGCCGCTTTTGCCGTAGTACTCGCTCACCAGGCAGTTGACCTCGTCGTAGCCACCAATATTGAGTGAGTACCAGCCGGTCCACAGATAGCAGTTGTTCCATACCGGGGTGTCGGCCGCGAGCACGTAGTTGCGTGAGTATTCCGGGGCGAAGCGTTTGGTGGTGACGGCGCATCCGGTCAATAGGCACGCCGCTATAACAAGGCATGCCGTCTTCTGGCTACGGACCTTCGGGGCTGATGGCGCTTGTCGTTGTGTCATCTGAACCTTCCTTGGCGGTAAGTGGGCACGGCTGGAAAAGTAGCACAGTTGTACAAACGCAAATCTGCGCTTAGCTGAACCCCATCTGCAGCTCTCATAAGGACGTCCCGCACCATGCAGCCAGCCCGTACCCCAGCGTTGATGTTTCTCAGCACTTTTCTTGTGATCGCGGGCTGTAGCAGCCCCGGCCACTTCGAACCGCAGCAGCCCGAGCAGGGGCAAAGTGTGCTGTATCTGTACCGGCCCAAGGCCGACAACCCCGGCATGCAGCCGCTGCGTTTGTCCTATCCGGATGTGCAGGTCGATGGCCACAGCGTCGGCCAGTTGAAGTTCAATAGCCACTTTCCGGTGAGCCTCAACCCCGGCAAGCACAGTGTGCGTATCACCGGCTTGAGCAAGGCGGCCGATTGGGAGCCGCGGGACATCGAGCAAAGCGTGACGGTAAAGCCCGGCGAGGTGAAGTACCTGAAGCTGGATGTGCGCTACAACCTCAACGAAATGAACCTCGGCCAGCCCAAGGCCAGCTACCTGATCTACCTCACGCCGATGCGTGCTGAGGATGCGGTGTATGAGATCAGGGATACCGATCCGGTCCAGTAAACCCGTGCAACCCGCCAGCCGGCTTGGACCAACGTTGCCCCGTGAGGTCGCCAGGGCCGCGCTGTTTCTGGCCGCGGACGGCAGCAGCGTGTGGAATGGCATCGAGCTGTGGGTCGCTGGGCGCGCGCAGATCTGAGTTGAACACGCCCAACAAAGAGCCCGGCGATTGCCGGGCTTTTTGTTGGGCTGGGGGCTTTGGCAACGCGTGCCGTCTGCGCCGTTTCAGCACTACGTCAGCGCTCTAGGTAGAGGGCTGATGTTTGGTTTTACCCTCCTATTCAGGAACTGTTCTGCGTCGTCTCCCTGCCAATACCATCGTCCTCGCTGGTGCGTAAAAAGATCGCCCGGCATCCAACGTTTATCAGCAACACACGCTTCGGATAACGATCATCCGGCACCTGATCAGGCGTCTGGTCACACCCCGTTTTTGCGGCGTGCGGCGGCGTTTTGCCTGTGATTTGCCAACCTACAGGGAGCATGACCATGATCAGAATACAAACAGATGCGGACAACAACCCAAGCAAGACCATCCTCAATTCCACGGTCGAAAACGCCTGGCTGAAGAAGTACAAGATCGGCCTGGGGGTCAACGCGCTGACCGGGGAGCTGGCCAAGCAGGCCATCGAGCCGCCGACGTTGAAGCCAAGCAAGGCACTGGCGCCGGAGTTCAGTTACACGCTGATCACGTCCAAGCAGGATCTGGAAGATGAAATCAATACCTCGGTGGGCGGCAACTACAACCTCGACGGCGTGGATTTTTCGGCCAGCTCTTCGTACATGAAGGATGTGACGGTTTCCGACCTGAGCATGACGCTGCTGGCGCAGATGTCGGTGGAGGAAAGTGAGTTCTCCACGGCCGACAGCTACAAGCTCGCCGTACCGGTGCCGCCCCAAGCGGGTGCCTTTCGTGAGAGCTATGGGGACTACTTTATTGCCGGGGTTCGCTCGGGTTCGTACCTTTCGGTGGTCTACCAATGCCGCTTCAGCAGCCGCAGCGAGCGCGAGGAGTTTTCCGCCAAACTCGGTGCTGGGGTGCCCTTGGTATTTTCCGTGGAAGGGGCGACTGAGTTCAAAAAGACCCTCAGTGAGTTCAATGGCAAGGTCAGCGTCAAGTACTCAGCCGAAGGCGCTAAGAACCAACCCGAGCCGCCAGTAGGCGGGTGGACGCCGGAGACCATCCCGGAGCTGTTCAAGTGGTTCAAAGACAACACCGAGATGAAACCCATAGAGGCGCTGCTCTACCACTACCGGATGATCGACCCGGCACTCTCCGCGGAAATCAATGTGGTGCCCGAGGTGTTCACCCTGCTCAAGTTCCTGCAGGTGAAATACCGCGAGGCGCTGGTGCTCTTTACCAATTGCCCGTCGTTCGGGCTGCGCCAGGTCAAAGACCAAATGATCATGCTGATGGGCGAGATGGAAAGCGCCCAGCGCGCCTTGCCAAGCGACCCGCAACTGATTGGCACATTGACCGCGAAAACCCAGCAGGTGCTGGCGGTGTTTGAGCAGATCAACAATCGCCAGGCGTTTTACAGTCAGGTGCTGATGGCGATCAGCAGCGAACCCAAGGCCGATGAGTTGATCGATGCTGACAAGGGCGTGGTGCGTTGGGGTTATGGCTTCAACCAGTCGACCCTGCCGGGGGTCAACATCACCAGCGAAACCGTGGATCGCTCCGAGTCCTCGGGGTCGGGGTGGCAGAAGTTCGTGTTCCGCTATCAGAACTCGTCCCGAATCATTGTCGGCTGGGATGTGATCTGTAACTGGACCGATGGCACCGGGGGCGATTGGAAAAAGGTCTCGCAGCAGATCCTCGGCCGCGCCAGTGGCGATGTGTTCGTCAAGAGCGACTGGTGGCGGGGGTTCAGCTGGACCGTTCGCTGGCATACCGTCGACGCAGCCGATTACCCGACAGGGCCATGGGCCGCGAATGGTATTCATGGTGACGAGTTCCAGGTGTTCACCAATGCGGCCAGCGACGGTGATGATTACTGGACACCGGAACGGATGATCTCGGCGACTCCCGAGCCGTTCTACGATGTGCCGCCCTATGTGCTTCCAGAGGGCGAATGGATCGTGTCCGGGGGCATTGGCAGCGAGTTTCTACTCAATGACGCCAGTGGTTTGAAAGACCCCTCGGTCTGGGCATTGGAAAAGGTCAACGACGCCTCAGACGCTGCGCACCGATCGATTGGCAAGCTGTTTTACACCAAGAACGGGGCGAACATGGTGGCCTCCGCAGTGGTGGTTGGGCGCTCACTTATTTTGACCGCAGGTCACTGCATCTATAGCGGCAAGGGGCAGGCCGACAACATCTACTTTGTACCCGCCTATGCCGCTGACAAGGCTAATCCGCAACCCTTCGGCAAGTGGAAAATCAAAGACTGCTTCATGGCCGAGCCATGGGTCAGAAATTATGATTATCCCTACGATCTGGCGATTTGCGTGGTCCATCCTGGCCCTATCGATGCCAAGCCTGTGGCGCGGATTGGCGATGTCGTGGGTAATAAAGGCATGGCGGGTAACCAGCAACCTGCGTTCTGGGCAGACATTGGTTATCCGGGGGAAGCCAATATTCATGGTCATCCGTTTAATGGTCGGGAGATGTGGGCCTGCTTCGGCGATAGAACGGTTTCTCCCGAGGCCGGAACCGTGACTATGCACAATGTGTTCACTGCCGGGGCCAGCGGCTCCCCCTGGTTCGCTGACGGTGCGATTGCCAACGTCGGCGGTTTGCTGAGTACGGGCACTGACAATGTTGGCTACAGTCCCGAATTTGCCTACTGGGTCAAAGAACTCTACGACCTGGCCAGCGCAAATAGCCTAGACCTCACTTCAGAACCTTCGTAACACCCTCCACGGTGAGCCAGGCCCTGCGCCTGGCCTCACCTGACTTTCACCGGTTTGAATAAGAACACTTGGCGCCGCGCACACACACACAGGTGTGGGCAAGGCAATGCGTGTGCAACGGACTGACACCGTCAGCAGTTTGGATATCAAGGTTGTGGGAGCAGTCCCAGGTGGCTGTGAACCGGCCACAAGGAATGGGGCAACGCATGGACAACGGAACTCGAACTTTTGCCAGCGCTGGACAACTGCAAGCCACCAATCACTTCCCTTACGCCGCCTGGTGTTCGCCGGCGGCGACCGTTGATGAGCGGTTACTGGACCTCTGGGACACCCTCGATGATTTTGGCGCGCAACAGACCGATGCGGCGTTGCGCTATTGCCTGGGGCAGATCTGTGCCTGGGTAGGGGCGCAGGATGCCAGTTGGGTAGGGCTGACCCGCCCGCTTGGCAGCCGTCGAGCGGCGAACGACCCGCTATTGGGCTGGCGCATCGGTGCACTTGAACACCTGCATCCGCGCACCGAGACACGGCGCAAACAGCGCAACATGCTCGAAGCCCAATGCACATTGGACCCGGTGCTGACGCTCAAACCCCTGGTGGGGCAAAGCGGCCGCTACCGGTCTTCGTCGCTGCGTCTGCAGCTTGAGGGGGAAGAGACCTTTCAACGGGCGACGCGTCTCGACCGCATCAACAAACAGCACGGCATTGTCGATCGTGTGTGGGCGGTGTTTCCGGTCAGCATGACCTGCGAGTCGGCGGTTTACCTCGACTCACTGGACCCTGCGCGTTACTTCAATGAGCAGGACATCCAGCTGGTCGGTCTGGCCCTGCGGGGCATCAAATGGTGGCACCGCCAGTTGCTTCTCAGCCATGGCTTGGGCCGCGAGAGCGGCCCGCTGTCACCGGCGGGGCGGCGTGTGCTCAGCGAGCTGCTGTCCGGCGCGCCGGAGAAATCCATTGCCGAGCGCCTGCGCATCACGCCCGCCAGCGCTCATCAGTACGTCAAAACGCTTTACCGCGATTTTGGCGTGCACGGCCGGGCGGAATTCATGTCGCTGTGGATCAGCAGACAGCGCTAGTACGCTCGGCGCTCAACCGTGCTTGGACAATGCCTTGAACAACCCCAAGCGCGTCCACCAGTGCTTGGGCCGGGTCACGTCATTGCCGGTGTAGGTTTTTTGCGAGTATTTCGGGAAGGGTCCGAACACCTTCTGCATGCGGTAGTTGTCCAGGCTGTATCCGGCGTTCAGGGCCTGTTGGTAGTGCTGTTCGAACAGCGCTTGGAGGTCTTGGCGCGGGTGCGGCAGGACGGTGCCGTCGAACCAGTGGGAGCCGCCTTCGCGTTGCAGGCGGGCGAAGGACAGGGCGTGGGAGAACTGGGTGCCCATGTCGGAGTAATGCAGGATCTTGATCTGCTCGACGGGTGAGTTCTCGCCGTCGATGTTGTTGTACTGGGTGTCGAACGGCTGAATCACCTGGGGGTTTTTCTTGTAGTACTTCTTCAGCAGCTGGTGGATTTCCGGTTTGCCGCGCAGATCGTCGATGGCGGGCAGGTGGTGGCGCGCTGCGGCGCAGTCCCACATCGATACACAGAAACGCCAGGACTGTTCGCCGCCTTTGGCCATCACCACTTTGCCGGGTTCGAACGTGGCGTTCCAGAGTTCCGCCAGGTCACACAGGACGATGACGTCGGTGTCCATGTAGATGGCTTTGCCCTGGTAGCCGCAGAACGCCGGGATGCCCCAGCGAAAGCCGGAAAACGGTGTGGTCCAGGCTTCGGTGCGCCAGCCTTGTTGCTGCTGTGGGTTGGAGTACCAGAAGCTCTGCGGGTCGCGGGAAAGTTGCATCCAATGGATATTCACCGGCTGCGAGCAGCGGCTGCGGATGCTGTAGTCCAGCACCATCATCTGCTCCAGGTCGCAGTCGTTAGGGTCGCAGCCTACGAATACCTGAATGGTCTCCAACATCAATGTGCTCCTTGCTTGTACGTCGCTGGAAAGTGCGAAATCGGTTTTGTTTTTATCCATAGTAGCGGCCTCTCCATGACGCTACTGTGCCACCCGACTAGTGTGCCCAAAATTGCTCATTCAGGCAGCCAGGGCGGTGGCAGATTTATTTGAAAAACTGGCTCGGGGTAAGGCCGAACTGTTTTTTGAACATGGTGGCAAACGCGCTCGGGCTTTCGTAGCCGAGGGCGCCGGCGACGTCGATGATCTTCTCACCCACCGCAATCCGCTCCAGGGCCTGCAGCAGCCGGGCTTGCTGGCGCCACTGGCCGAAGGTCATGCCGGTGCCTTTGTGGAACAGGCGCTGGATGGTTTTTTCGTCCAGGTGCAGGCGTGCGCTCCAGTCAGCCAGGGTCGAGTTGTCGCCAGGCCGGGCTTGCAGGGTGGCGCAGATGGTGGCCAGGCGCGGGTCGGCCGGTTGCGGCAGGTGCAGGGGCAGGGTGGGGAGAATCTTCAGCTCATCGAGGATGAGGTTCATCACCCGTGCCTCACGGGAGTTGCCGGGGTAGGGCTCGGCGATGCCGATGGAGGTCTGGATCAGTTCGCTGAGCAGTGGCGAAATACTCACCGCGCGGGTTTCTTCGGGTAGGTCGAGGGACTCGTCGGGCTGCACGAACACGCTGCGCATTTTCACCGTGCCGATGCAGCGAATCGCATGCTCCTGGCCGCTGGGCATCCAGATGCCGCGACTCGGCGGCACCGTCCATTGGTGCATGGCCGCGTGCACCACCATCACCCCGGCAATGGCGTAGATCAGCTGATGTTTGTTGTGGCTGTGGGGCGGGATATGCCAGTCAGCCGGGTAGTCGTTGGCGCTGCTGCTGACGCGCCAGGCGGCGGCATCGATTTCCCGTACGTGCTCGTCGATGGGTCTGAACATGTTGTCTGTTTTGCGATAGTTGTTGTCTGCATTTCGCGAGACAGGCGCTTTTATGGCCCCGTAGGATAGCGCCGAGCCCTGAAATTGCCAGCGCCTGTTGCTGCGTCAGGGCCTGAAGACTGTTTCGTTCGCCTGGAAGCTGCCCTATGTCTATCTCTGCCACCGCTCCACCCGCGGCCGCCGCGCCGTCAGTTACTGCCACTGTTGCCCAGCAGACCAGCCCCCTGGTGATGCGTGTGATCGGCGCCTGCGCCCTGGCGCACCTGATCAACGACCTGATCCAGGCGGTGCTGCCGTCGATCTACCCGATGCTCAAGGCCAACTACGGCCTGACCTTCGCCCAGGTCGGCCTGATTACCCTGACCTTCCAGCTGACCGCTTCCTTGCTACAACCCTGGGTCGGTTACCACACCGACCGCCACCCGAAACCCTGGCTGTTGCCGGTGGGCTCGCTGTGCACCCTGGTGGGTATTTTGCTGCTGGCGTTTGTCGGTAGTTTCCCGGCGATTCTGCTGGCCTCGGGGCTGGTGGGCATTGGCTCGTCGACCTTCCACCCGGAGGCTTCACGGATCGCCCGGCTGGCCTCCGGTGGCCGTTATGGTCTGGCGCAGTCGACCTTCCAGGTGGGCGGTAATGCCGGCACCGCGTTCGGCCCGCTGCTGGCGGCGGCCATCGTCATTCCCTATGGCCAGGGGCATGTGGCCTGGTTCGGGGTGTTTGCGACGATTTCCATCGGGGTGCTGTATGGCTTGAGCCGCTGGTACCGCAACCACCTCACCCTGTTCAAGCTGAAAAGCGGCGGCGTGGCTACTCATGGCCTGTCGAAGCAGCGGGTGATCGGCGCGTTGGTGGTGTTGGCGCTGCTGGTGTTTTCCAAGTACTTCTACATGTCCAGCCTGACCAGCTATTACACGTTTTTCCTGATCGAGAAGTTCGACCTGTCGGTGACCAGCTCGCAGCTGTACCTCTTCCTGTTCTTGGGTTCGGTGGCGGCGGGGACCTTCTTCGGTGGGCCGATTGGCGACCGCATCGGGCGCAAAAAGGTGATCTGGTTTTCGATCCTCGGCGCCGCACCGTTCACCCTGGCGCTGCCCTATGTCGACCTGTTCTGGACCGCTGTGCTGGCGATGATCATCGGCTTCATTCTGTCCTCAGCGTTCTCGGCGATTGTGGTGTTCGCCCAGGAACTGGTGCCGGGTAACGTCGGCATGATCGCCGGGATCTTCTTCGGTTTGATGTTCGGTTTCGGTGGCATCGGCGGTGCGCTGCTGGGTTACCTGGCGGACATCCACGGCATTGAATACGTGTTCCACCTCTGCGCGTACTTGCCGCTGCTGGGCATTCTCACCGTGCTGTTGCCGTCGACCAAAGGCGTGTAACCATCCCCCTGTGCGCACCCGGTAGCGACCGTGGTGCGCACTGTCTTCGCAGTGGCGCCCAACGCGCTCGCTTCTATTGTTATTCGAATCGGTTATTTATTTTTATTCTTTCAGGTCCTTAGGCTATATCGCTTCTGCAGCCTGCTGCGTGTCGTTTGCCTGCCTGAGAGCTCCATGACGTTGCCCACCACCGCCCTGATCAGCGCCCGCTCATTGGCTAAAGCCTTTGGCGCGAGCCCGGTATTGCAGGGCATCGACCTAGACCTCTATCCCGGTGAAGTGGTGGCCTTGCTGGGGGCCAATGGCGCGGGTAAATCCACCCTGGTGAAGATTCTCGCCGGCAGCCACGGCCATGATGCCGGCGAGTTGCGGGTAGAGGGCAGGGCGGTGCACTTTGCCTCGCCCCATGCGGCGCGCCGTGCGGGCATCGTCGCCGTTCACCAACATGCCGACGAGGCCTTGGTGCCCGGCTTCAGCGTGGCGGAAAACCTGGTGCTGGATGAGCTGTGCCAACCCGGCGGTGCGCTGTGGAGTGACCGTAAGCGCGTGCAGCAACGGGCCGCGCAGATTGCCGCCGGCCTGGACCTGCAGTTGCCCTTGAACACCAGCATCGACAGCCTCGGCAGCGCCGAACGGCAGTTGGTGGTATTGGCGCGCGCCTTGGCCTTGCAGCCGAAATTGCTGGTGCTGGACGAGCCTACTGCGGCGCTGTCGGTCAGCGAAGCCGAACGTCTGTTCAGCCTGATCGATGGCCTGCGCCAGCGCGGCGTGGCGATCGTCTATATCTCCCATCGGTTGTCCGACCTGCAGCGTATTGCCGACCGCGCCATCGTGCTGCGCGACGGCCGCCTGGCCGGTGAATTTCCGGCGCCCTTAGACGTGCCGGCAGCCGTGCTGGCCATGCTTGGCAGCGCCCTGGCGCCGGTGGTCGAAGGCCGCGCAGAGCAGGGCCCGGTGGTGCTGCAAGGCCGTGACGTACAGGTGTCGGCGCACAGCAAATCATTCGATTTACGCCTGCACCAGGGCGAAGTGGTGGCGCTCACCGGCTTGCTCGGCGCCGGCAAAAGCGAGATTGCCGAACTGTTGTTTGGCCTGCGTCAGCCCCACGCCGGGCAGCTCGAATTGGATGGCCAGCCGTGGGCGCCGAACTCGCCACGCCAGGCAATAACCGGCGGGGTATTTATGGCCGCCGAAGACCGTGGGCGCGATTCCCTGGTGCCCGGTTTTTCCCTGGCGCAGACCCTGACGTTGCCGTTCCTGTCGCGCTTCAGCCGTGGCGGCTTTATCCGTGCCGGTGTCGAACGGGCGGCGGTCGCGACACAGGTCGAGCAGCTGGGCATCAAATGCGCCGGCCTCGATGTGGCCATGGACACCCTGTCTGGCGGCAACCAGCAGAAGGTGGTGCTCGGCCGCTGGTTGCTCGGCGAAGGCCGTCTGCTGATTCTCGATGAACCCTTCCAGGGCGTGGATATCCGCGCCCGCCGCGACATCGGCGCGCGCCTGCGGGCGAGTGCCGCCCAGCGCGCCACCCTGGTGATCTGCGCCGACCCGGACGAAGCCCTGGAAATTGCCGACCGCATTCTGGTGGTGCGCGATTTCAGCGTGGTCGCCGACTACCCGCGCGCCGGCCTGCAACGCGCCGAGCTGGTGGCGCAAATCGCCGGCCTCAGCGTCACTTCGCCCACCCCGCAACGCCAAGGAGCTGCGTGTGCCTGATTCAATTGCTTCAACCCCTGCTCACACGCCACTGGGCCAGACCCTGCTGCGCCTGGCGATTCACTACGGCCTGCTGTTGGTGCTGGCCTTGGTGGTGGTGCTGTTCGCGGTACTGGAGCCGGCGTTTTTACGGGTTGGCAACCTGTTCATCATTCTGCAGTCGGTGTCCATCGTTGCGCTGCTGGCCCTGGGGGTGACGCTGACCATGGCGGTTGGCGGCCTCGACCTGTCGATTGGCGCGGTGGCGGCGATGAGCCTGATGTGCGCCAGCTACGTGATGGTGGTTCTCGGTTGGGGGCCGCTACCGGCGGTGCTGATCAGCCTCGGCGCCGGTGCCTTGGTCGGCGTGCTCAATGGCTTTCTGATTGTGCGTATGGGCGTGCCGGACATTCTCGCCACCCTCGGCAGCATGTTTCTGGTGATCGGCGTGCAGCTGATTCCCACCGGCGGCCGCTCGATTGCGGTGGGCATGACCCTGCCCAATGGCGACGAAGCCATCGGCAGTTTCAGCAGCGCCTTTCTCGCCCTCGGCCGCGCGCGGCTGTGGGACACGGTGCCGGTTCCGGTGCTGGTGATGGCGGTGATCGCCGTGCTGGTCTGGGCGTTTCTTGAGCGCACCCGTTTTGGCCGGGTGCTGTACGCCATCGGTGGCAACGAGCGCGCTGCGCGTCTGGCCGGGGCGCCGGTGCAGCGCTACAAATTTCTCGCCTATGTGTTGTCGGCGGTGCTGGCGGCCTTGGGCGGTTTGCTGTTGGCGGCGCGTTTGGGGCGTGGCGATGTCAGCTCCGGCAATGGCTTGGTGCTGGACGCCCTGGGCGCCGCGTTGATTGGCTTTGCCGTGCTCGGTGCGCGCAAGCCCAACGCCTTCGGCACCCTGGTCGGCGCGCTGCTGGTGGCCACCTTACTCAACGGCCTGACCATGCTCAACGCGCCGTATTACGCCCAGGATTTCGTCAAAGGCGCAGTGTTGGTTCTGGCGCTGATGTTCACTTTTGGTTTGGCGCCGCGTGCGCGCTAGGCCGTATTTTCCAAGAAGGATGTGTCCATGCGAGCTGTAATCCGCACCGTGTTGAGCGCCACCCTGGCGTTGTCCCTGGCCGGCGCCGTTCAGGCCGCCGGCATCACCGGTGCGCCGGCGCCGTTCGATAAGGGTGGGGTGAAAATCGCCCTGGTTGGTTTCCTGTTTGCCGGCGATTTCCCCGAGGCTTATCTGCGCGGCGTCGAGAAGCAAGCCAAAGCCCTGGACGTCGACCTGCGCCTGTTCGATGCCCGTCAGCAAGCCGCTACCCAGCGCGAAATGCTCGAGCAGGCCATCGACCTTGGCGTCGACGGCATCATCGTGCAGCTGGGCCTGGCCGAAACCCTGAAAGACACCGTCGATAAAGCGGTGGCCAAGGGCATCAAAGTGGTGGCGTTCGACATCGACCTGGGCAACCCCAAGGTCACCCAGATCGAGCAGGACCACCACCAGCTGGCGCGCCTGGCGCTGGACCAGGCGCTGCAAGACAACGGCACCGCGTTTGAGGCCGGGTATGTGTTTATCGGCGGCTTCACGCCCATGGAGCGTCGTGACGAAATCTGGCGGGAAGTGAAAGCGGCCAACCCTGGCATCGTTGAAAAGGCCCGCTTCGGCACCCTTAACCCGCCGATTGCCAACTCGGTGGCCGACCAGGCCAGCGCCGTGCTGCGCGCCAACCCTGAGCTGAAAGTGATTTTTGCGCCGTTCGACGAGTTCGCCAAAGGCGCCAAGATCGCTGTCGACGAGGCCGGCTTGAACAAGCAGGTGAAGATCTACAGCGCCGACATTTCCACCGCCGATATCCAGATCATGAAAGAGCCGGACAGCGCCTGGGTCGCCACCGCCGCCGTGAACCCGGAAGTGGCCGGCGCCATCAGCGTGCGCAGCCTGGCCCTGCAGATTGCCGGGCAGAGCCCAGGTGAGCACGTACTGGTGCCACCGACCCTGATTACCCGCAAGCAACTGCTGGAACTGGATGTGAAAAACGTCCGTGACCTGGCGCAGAAAGTCCCGGCCTTTGGCGATGCTGCGGGCGTGGCGCAGGCGCCGTGGATTCCAGTGGCCAACTGAAATGAGCCAACTGCATAACAAGGCGGCGCGGCTGCGCAAGGGCAGGGCGGTGGTCAGCGACCCGGCCCATGGCCGACGGTTGCCACCGGGGCAGGTGCTGACCGAGCGCTTTCCGATTCTGCATGAAGGCGAGGTGCCCGCTTATGACCTGGGCAACTGGTCGCTGAGCCTCGAAGGTCTGGGCCCGCAGGTGCTGAGCCTGAGCTACGACGACTTGCTGCGCCTGCCGCAGACCCGGGTGCAGTGCGACATTCACTGCGTCACCCGCTGGTCGAAGTTCGACACCCACTGGTACGGCGTGCACCTGCGCGACGTGCTGGCGGCGCTACAGGTGGAGCCGAGCGGGCGGTTTGTCATGGCCCATGCCGACCACGACTACCAGGCCAATATCAGCCTGCAGGACCTGCTGCATGCCGACAGTCTGCTGGCCCTCGGATACAACGAGCAGCCGCTGACCCCGCAACATGGTTGGCCACTGCGTTTGTTGGTGGCGGGGCGCTATTTCTGGAAGAGCGCGAAATGGTTGCGGCGGCTGGAATTTACCGACGTCGAAACGCCAGGGTTCTGGGAGCGCAATGGCTTTCACCTGCATGCCGATCCGTTTTCCGAACAACGGTTTTCCGGCGAGGCGTTGGATATTCCCGAAGATGAGTGGGAGCGGAAGGCGTTCGATTGAAGATATAGAGTTAGCCAGTTTAAAAGCTCGCGGCTAAAGCCCCTCCCACATTAATTGAGTAATTCTGTGGGAGGGGCTTTAGCCGCGATGCTTTTTATTGTTTTTGCAGGATCGATTATTCAACTTTTGGCAACTTTAAACTGTTGCTCCAGCAACATGTGTTGCTGCACCAACAGCAACTTTGTAGCGAATTCTACGAATTCTTATCGCGATATAACCTAAGCGTTATTTGGTATTTTGCCCGTTCGTCGGCCTCGTCTAGGATCGCACTCAGGAACCCTATCGGGGCATGGATGCCCGTCTAATCAGCTAAGAGTTCGAGCCGCAGCGCTATACCCGCCGGACTCGAAACGTTCTGCCAGGGTTGCACGATATTCACCGTTTTATTGATCAGGCCCGTTTAACGGGTCGCGGTTTTTATCGGCCCGAATAAACCAGTTAACACAATAGCCAGAACAAGTAAGCCGTCACCAAGCGGCTGGTTCATAAGTGCGTTAGGGAGTAGTTCGCATGTTTCGCCGTTCATTGATTAGCGTCGCTGTAGTTGCGGCATTTGCCCATGTGCCGGTGTATGCCGACGACACCACCACCAGCGCCGAGGACACCCGCCTGGGCACCGTGCTGGTCACCGGTACCCGCGCAAAAAATCGCACCGTGCTCGACTCGCCCGTGCCGGTTGACGTGCTCACCGCCGACGACATCAAAGCCACCGGCGCCAGCAACGGCGAACTGGGGCAGGCCCTGGCTACCCTGTTGCCGTCGTTCAACTTCCCGCGCCAATCCAACTCCGGCGGCGCCGACCATGTGCGCGCCGCGCAACTGCGTGGCATGAGCCCGGACCAGGTGCTGGTATTGGTCAACGGCAAACGCCGGCACACCTCGGCGCTGGTCAATGACTCGTCGAAAATCGGCCGCGGCACTGCGCCGGTCGACTTCAACTCGATCCCCATCAGCGCGATCAAACGCATCGAAGTGCTGCGTGACGGCGCCGGTGCGCAATACGGTTCCGACGCCATTGCCGGGGTGATCAACATCATCCTCGACGACGCCCCGCAAGGCGGCGAAGTGTCCACCACCTATGGCGGTTACTACACCCACCAGGACGCCATCGGCGAACGTACCTACGACGGACAGAACACCTTCACCAGCGCCAAGGCTGGCACCAAGCTCGGTGAGGACGGTGGCTTTGTGCGTGGCGGTGCCGAATACAAAGACCGTAACCCGACCAACCGCGCCGGCTATGACGGTTTTGACGACGCACCGGAGCAGCGCAACTACGTCATGGGCGACGGCGCCCTGCAGGACATCAATACCTGGTTCAACAGCGAGCTGCCGATTGGCGATGCCAAGGCCTATGCCTTTGGTACCTACAACAAGCGCCACACCACCGGTGCCGAGTTCTACCGCTACGGCTACGAGCAGCCGGCGTTCTACCCCAATGGCTTCCTGCCGCAGTCGATTGGCGACAATCAGGACATCTCCCTCAACGGCGGCTTCAAAGGCATGATCGGCGAGCAGTGGGACTACGACGCCAGCCTGACCCACGGCCGCAACATTTTCGAATCGGCCACCCGCCGCACCCTCAACGCCTCGCTGGGTGCTGATTCGCCAACCCGTTTTGACACCGGCGACTACGAGCTGCGCCAGTCGGTGGGCAACCTCGATTTCAACCGTGAACTGGAACTGGCGGGGCGCTCGTTCGTGCTGGCGGTGGGCGGTGAATACCGCTACGAAAATTACATCACCACGGCGGGCGACGAAGCCTCCTATGTCGGCACCGGTGCCGATGGCGCCAGTGGTCTGCGCCCGAGTGAAGAGTCGGATATCGACCGCAATGTGTTCGGCACTTATGCCGAGCTGTCGGGGGATGTCACCGACCGTCTGTTCGTCGACCTGGCCACCCGCTGGGAACGTTATGACGACGCCGGCAGCAAGCTTACCGGCAAGCTCAGCGGGCGTTACAAGCTGACCGAAATCTTCGCCGTGCGCGGTGCGGTATCGAACAACTTCCGTGCGCCGTCGCTGGCCCAGGTGGGCTTCCAGCACACCACCAGCAACTTCGGCACCGGCGGCACGCTGACCGATATCCGTGTGCTGTCGGTGAACGACCCGATTGCCAAAGCCCTGGGCGCCGAAGACCTCGACCCGGAAACCTCGAAGAACTTCAGCATTGGCCTGACCGCCAAGTTCACCGACAACTTCGACGCCTCGCTCGACGTATTCCGCATCGACGTCAAAGACCGCATCACCCTGTCCCAGCGCATCGGCAGCGACGCCATGGAGCAGTACATCCTCGACAACTTCGGCCAGGCCGGCGTGCACGACGTGAACTTCTTCACCAACGCCGCCGACACCAAAACCGACGGCGCGGAGCTGGTGCTCAACTACCACCAGCCGTTCGCCTCGGGCGAGCTGGGCCTGAGCACCGCGTACACCTACAACCACACCAAAGTCACCAGCACCAAAGGCACGCCGGAGCAGTTGGCCGCCCTGGGCGTTGGCGACGATGCGCTGGTGGGCGTGGAGGAGCGCAACACCCTCACCGACGCCGCACCCAAGGACCGCTTCGTGTTCTCCACCACCTGGAGCAACGACAGCTGGAACCTGCTGGCCCGTCTTACTCGCCAAGGCTCGACCACCCGCGTGTTCGACTTCGGTGATGGCGACCACCCGGAGCAGACCTACAACGCCGTGTGGCAAGTGGATACCGAGGTGGCCTACAAATTCACCCCGCAATTCTCCGTGGCCCTGGGTGGCAACAACATCTTCGACAAGTACCCGGAGAAATCCAGCGACGAGATCAACTACGGCGGCAACCTGCCGTATGACGTGCTCTCGCCGGTTGGCAGCAACGGCGCCTACTACTACGCCCGCGCGACTTACGGGTTCTGATTGGGGGAAACGGCGGATATCCGCTACGCGGATATTCGCCGATACGCGGTTGCGGCTAAACCGAGGAATTTATGGACGCGCACAATCACGCCGGTCCCAAGCGCCATATCGGGGTGTTCCAGGCCCTGCTGGTCACCCTGGGCATGGTGATCACCACCGACATTCTGAAAACCGCGCCCACCGTGGCGTTGAATGTCGGCCCTGAACATTTCTATTGGGTGTGGGTGCTCGGCGGGCTGTTGTCGATGGTCGGCGCGCTGTGTTTTGCCGAGATGGCCACGGCCTTTCCGCACCCCGGTGGCGACTACCACTTTCTGCAACGCAGCTACGGCGAGCGGGTGGGGTTTCTGTTCGCCTGGTCGCGTTTTGCCGTGCTGCACACCGGTTGGATCGCGTTGTCGGCGTTCCTTTTTGGTGACTATTTCAACGCCGTGCTGCCCCTAGGCAGCCACGGTTCAGCCCTGTATGCCGGCGGTTTGATCGCGGCACTGGTGCTGGTCAATTTGCTCGGGGTGCGCGTGGGTTTTGCCACCCAGACGGTGCTGGTCAGTTTGCTCACCCTGGGCTTTTTCTCGATTGTTGCCGCTGGTGTCTGGCTGGCCTGGCAAGGCTTCGACGCGCCGCCGCCGGTATTCCCGGCGGAACCTGAGCAGACCGGCCTGGCGGGTTTTTCCGCGGCGATGATTTTTGTCTTTCTGGCCTTTGGCGGCTGGAGCGATGCGGCCACGCTGTCGGCGGAAGTGCGCGATGGGCGGCGTGGCATGTTTATCGCCATGCTCGGCGCCCTGGGCTTGTTGCTGGCCATTTATCTGGCGCTGAACTGGGCGTTTATCCGCGGCTTGGGCTTCGACGGTCTGGCGGCCAGCGCGGCGCCGGCGGTGGAATTGCTGTCGCGGGCGTTTGGCTCGTTCGGGGTGCTGATCATTCTGCTGGTGGTGGCGGTATCGGCCGTGGCGACGATCAATTCAACCCTGATGGTCGGCGCGCGCACCACCTATGCCGCGGCCCGCGATGTACCGCTGTTGCACCGCCTCGGGCAGTGGGACGACAGCCGCGGCGTACCGCGCCGGGCACTGCTGGCCGAGGGTGGCGTGGCCTTGCTGTTGGTGCTGTTCGGCAGCCTGGCCAACAGCGGTTTTAACGCCATGGTCGAGTACATGACCCCGGTCTATTGGTTCTTTCTGGCCCTGAGCAGCCTGGCGTTGATTCGCTTGCGCCGCCTGCACCCGGACGTGCCACGGCCGGTGCGCGTGCCGCTGTACCCCTGGTTGCCGCTGCTGTTTTTCGCCCTGTGCCTGTACATGCTGTGGTCGAGCCTGGCCTATGTCGGCTATGGCGCGTTGCTTGGCGTGGCGGTGCTGGCCTTGGGCGCGGTGCTGCAGCTGCTGTTGAGTTGGCGCAGTAGCAGCGCCGTTGCCGTGGAGGTAAGCCCATGAGGCGTTCCGACAAACTGGCGGCCGCCGCCCTGGTGGTGATTTTGGGCGGTGCTGCGGGTGTGCTGCACAGCTATGCCAGCAGTCCCACCCACCAGGTTGTGCATGAGCACACCCTGCAGCGCACCGAGCTGTACTTCGGCGCCATCGACACGGCGCAGTGGCAGCAGTTTTTAGCCGAGCAAGTGACGCCACGGTTTCCCGATGGTTTGAGCTGGTACGACGTCAACGGCCAATGGCGTGGGCCCAGTGGCCAGCCGGAAAAACTGCCGTCGCGGATTGTGCTGCTGATTCACGCCGACAACCCCGGCAACCGCCAGGCGTTGGCGGATATCGGTCGGTTGTTCAAGCAGCGGTTTGGCTTGGCCGTGTTGCAGGTAAGCAGCGTGGTACAGGCCAGCGATCCGGATTGGACCGAGGAGCGGGTTGAGGGGAATCAGCAACTGACCCCGACGCCCTAGAAGGCAAACCTCAATCCCGTAGGATCGTGGGTGGGCGGAGTTAGGGGTTGATCAATTCCAGCATGTACTGCGGCAACGCAAACGCTGCCTGGTGAATTTCGGCGTTGTAGTAGCGGGTACGCAAGCCACTGTCCTTGAAGCGCTGTTGCAGCGTGGCCAGTTCCGTCTGCCGGGCTTTGGCGCTGTTGCTGGCCCAACCAAAACTCATGCTGCCACCGATATAGGTCGGCACCGCTGCATGGAAAAACCCCCAGTCGCTGAAGGTCGCCGCCAGGCGTTGCGCGGTGTCGGTCAGCTCTAAGGGTTGCAGAAACGGCACGCCATTCTGGGTGGCGAGCACACCATCGGCGTTCAGACAGCGCTGGCAGTTGCGGTAGAACTCGCGGCTGAACAAGCTGGCAGCCGGGCCGATAGGGTCGGTGGAGTCGCTGATGATCAGGTCGAAACGCTCGGCACTGTTAGCGACGAAATCCAGGCCATCGGCGATCACCAGGCGCACCCTTGGATCGTCCAGGGCGCCGGCCGAATGCAGCGGCAAATGGGTGCGGCACAGCTCGATCACCGAGGCGTCGATCTCCACCGCAACAATCTCCTCGATACCGGCATGGCGCACGATCTCGCGCAGAATGCCGCCATCGCCGACGCCAATCACCAACACCCGACGCACCGCCCCATGGGCCAGAATCGGCACATGGGCGAGCATCTCGTGGTAGATAAATTCATCCGCTTCGGTGGTCTGCACCACGCCATCCAGGGCCATCACGCGGCCGAGCAGGGCGTTGCGAAAAATCACCAGGTGCTGCTGATCGGTGTGCCCTTCATAGAGCAATTCGTCTATCTGCACACGCTGGCCGTAACCGGCGTACAGGGTTTCCTGATAGTCGCTCATCAGAACGACACATCTGCCGGTTGCGACAGGCGCAGTACGGAAAGGTCGCCAGTGATGCGTTTGTAGGCCAGGCGAATGGCTTCGATGTTGGCGTTGTTCTGCGCGCTGTCTTCATGCAGCACCACGATCACTTTGGTGGCCAGGCGTTCCGGCTGCGTGGCGCCGTGGTCGCGCCACTGGCCGTAGGCGTCAAAGGCGGTAAAGCCGTCGGGGAAACGCGCGGTCACTTCCTGGTCGAGAAACTCGCGCCAGCGGGCCGGGCTTACGCTGCCAGGGCCGCCATCGATCAAGCCCACGGAGAAGTACAGCTCGGTGCGCACCCACTTGGCTTGCGCCGGGCGGCTGGCGTCGCCTTGCAGGGTGGAGCTGGCCGGGTTGGTGGTGTGCACCGACGCGGCAGGTTGCGCCGTGCAACCAACAAGGGCCAGAACCAGGGCGGGCAACAACAGGCGAGGCAACATGGCAGTGTCCTGAAAATAGCAAAAAGGGACCGGCACTATAGAAGCGCCTTTTAATTTCCTAAAAGACCTAAAAATTAGATTGTTAGCTGTTTATCGAATAAGCGCCGACGCGAGAAAACAGCCCTGAGCGGCGCCGGTCAGCGCCGCTCAAAGGGCGCTCAGATCACGTAAAAACCATGGGTGCCGTCGCGGCCCAATTGCGCCACCAGGCCATATTCCCAATCGAGGTAACCCTGCATGGCGGCCACCGGGTTGTCGGTGCCTTCATAGGGGCGGCGGTAGCGGTCGATGCGCGGCGAAGCGAGGTGCGTTTCACCCTGTTCCAAAGGCAGGCCGGCGGCAATCCAGGCGGCGGTGCCACCTTCCAGCAGATACACCGGCACCTGGGTCAAGGCCTGTAAATCGGTCACGGCAAAACGCGCGAGCAGGCTGCTGCCGCAGGTGAGGACATAACGCTTTGCCACTGGCAGTTGCTCCAGTGCTTCGCGCAGGTTGGCCCGTAGCAGCCAATGGGCACCGGGGATATGGCGTTTGACGTAGTTGGCGCTGGTGGTGAAATCCAGCACCAGGGTGCCGGGCGTCTGTTGCCAGTCGAGCAGGGTGTGCACGCTGATCCCGGGAACCTGCGCTTGCTCGGGCAATGGCGCTTGCCAGGCCCCGGTGGCGCTGAACCGCTCCGCCGGTTGCGGCGCCAGCACCCAGGTTTCCCAGCCCATTTGGGCCAGCCAGGAAGCGCTCATCTGTGCGCGTACGCCTTCACTGTCCACCAGCACCAGACGCGCCCCGCGCACGCTGGCGACGTGGTCGGTTTCCTGCACCAACTGGCCGCCTTCCACCCAACGTGCGCCGGGCAGGTGCCCAGCCTCATATTCGGCAGCGGTGCGTACATCGAACAGGTAGGTGCTGCGGCTGCTATCGGCCTGCCATTGCTGCAAGGTTTCCAGGCTGACCACGCCGACGCCGGCTTTTTCCGCCACCTGCTGCGCCGCTTCACGGGCGGCGCCGAGGTGGCTGGGCGGGGTCAGTTCGAAGCGACGGTTCTGCCCGTGCTCCAGGGTTTGCCCGGCCAGGGTCCAGCCGATGGTGCCGTTGCGCAGCGCCGCCACCTTATTGGGAATGCCGGCATTCACCAGCGACTGGGTGCCGATGATGCTGCGGGTGCGCCCGGCGCAATTGACGATCACCTGGGTGGCGGGGTTCGGCGCCAACTCACGCACGCGCAGCAGCAGCTCGGCACCCGGCACGCTGATGGAACCGGGAATATTCATGGTCTGGTATTCGTCAAAACGCCGCGCATCGAGCACCACCACATCGGCCTTGGCGGTCAGCAGCGCCTGTACCTCTTCCGCCGCCAGGGACGGGGTATGGCGCTGGCTTTCCACCAATTCGCCAAAGGCTTTGCTGGGCACATTGACGTCCTGGAACAGCTCGCCTCCGGCCGCCTGCCAGCCCTGCAAACCACCGGTCAGCAAGGCCACATCGGTGTAACCCAACTCGCGCAAACGCTCGACAGCGCGTTCGGCCAGGCCTTCGCCATTGTCGTAAACGGTGACCGGCGTATGGCGGTGCGGTACGCGGGCATACACCTCCAGCTCCAGTTTCGACAACGGCAGGTTGGCGGCAAACAGCGGGTGGGCTTCGGCAAATGGCGCTTCTTCGCGCACGTCCAGCAAGGCCAGTTCTTCACGGGCGAGCAGGGCGGTACGCAGGTCGGCATAACTACGGCGGGGGAAATCACTCATGGCGCGGGGTTCTCTTTCGACAGGTCCCAGATATTGGGCAAGTGGGCGTTGGAATAACCGGAGATAAAGGCCTTTTCAGTGCCGTCGGCCAGGTACACCGCGCGCTGGACCGCGCCAATGTTGCCGCCGTAGACATGGATGCTGATCGAGGTGCGGTCGTCGAAGGCATTGCGCACCTGGTGGATGTCACCAATGCGCGGTGACACCGCTTCCACCTGGCCCGGCAGCAAACGCTGCGGTGCGCCAAGGGCGTGCAGGGCGCCGCTGCTGTCGCGCTGAAAGGCCTGGGCATCTTCGGCGCCACGCAACATGCCGATCAGGCCCCATACCCGGTGGTCATGCACCGGTGTCGCCTGGCCCGGGCCCCAGACAAAACTGACCACGCTGAAGCGTTGCGCAGAGTCGACGTGCAGCACGTATTGTTGGTAGCGCTCGGGGCTGGGTTGGGCGAACTCGGCGGGCAGCCAGTCGTCGTGGCTGACCAGCTCGCTCAGCAGTTGTGCGCCGCGCTCCAGTACTTGTGGTTCCTGCGCTTGGGTTTGCAGCAGCTCGGCCAGAGCGCCGATAAAGCCGCGCAAGCGTGCGGGGTTGCTAATGTGTGCCATGGTTCCCTCCATTTGGTGATGTTGCTGTACACCCTGGAGGCGAAAGGTATTATTCTTATCTGGTATTTTTCCACTACTTTATTATGTGAAAAAAGAATGAAGATAGACGATATCGATGCATTCGTAGCGGTCATCCGTTGTCAGTCCATCAGCCAGGCCGCCGAAACCCTGCAACTGACCCAGCCGGCGATCACCCGGCGGGTGCAGAACTTCGAAGACGACCTGGGCGCCAACCTTCTGGACCGCAACACCAAACCCCTCAAGCCGACGTCGCTGGGCATGCGCGTGTACGAGCAGTGCCTCAACGTGCAGCGCGAAATGGGCGCCTTGCGTGAACTGGTGCTGAGCGACTCGGCGCCCACCGGCACCTTGCGCCTGGGCGTGCCGCAGACCATTGGCGATGTGGTGTTGCTGGATGCCCTCAGCCAACTGAAAACCCTCTACCCGGAACTGCAGGCGCAGGTCTCCACCGGGTGGGGCAGCCACCTGCTGGGCAAGATCGAGAACGGCGAATTGGATGCCGTGGCGGCGTTGTTTCCGGCGGGCAAGGTGTTCCCCGAAGGCATGGTCGGGCGCTCGCTGGCGCGGATGAATCTGGTGGTGGTGGCGGCCAAGGGCGAGGTGCGTAAACGCAGTTACAAGCTGGCCGATTGTTACCAGCGTGGCTGGGTGTTGAACCCGGATGGCTGTGGTTTTCGGGCCGGGTTGCAGCGCGCGCTGAGTGCGGAGGGGTTGTCGCTAAAGGTCAATCTGGAGACCTTTGGTACCGAGCTGCAGTTGGGGTTGATTGCCAATGGCTTGGGGTATGGTTTGGTGCCATTGCCGTTGTTGGAGAACAGTAGCCACCGGCAGCGGTTGGAGATTGTGCCGGTGAGTGATTTCAAGCCGGTGATTGATTTGTGGTTGGTGCATCCGCGGTTTTTGGGGAATTTGCAGGTGCCGGTTAGTGAGTTTGGGGAGATGGTGGCGCAGCGGGTGGGGGCGTAGGGCGAATATCCGCGCTAGCGGATATCCGCCGTTTCGGTGATTGCATTCATTTCCGCGTTTGCTGGGCGATCTGTTTCGCGCCTTACGCGCGACCTACTTTTCCAGTCGCGGCAAAGTAGGCAAAACGCTTGCCCCCACCTCGGGTCTTCGCTGCGCTACGACTTCCCTCACTCCATCGTTGCTCCGGGGGCCGACTAGGCGTCCCCGTCATAACAGGCCATCCATGGCCCGATGCTCCTTTCGCGGCTCCTGCCGCTCAACCCCCTGCGCAACGATTCCGTTCGGCCTTCGCCCAAGGGGCGGGTAGATCAAGAGCAGGATCACAGGCCAGATCACAAGCCAGATCAACAACTCGATCCCCTGTAGGAGCGGCTTCAGCCGCGATCCCTGGAAACGTTGGTCTCGCATATCTATCGTGATTAAATATTACTGATGCGCATAACGTAATCTACGATAAATGCGCAAAATACATATTAGCTTAGAATCAAAACGAATTTCACGACGGTTTCTTATGTAGTTAGCATGGCTTTGCTGTGGGCTGTTGTTGGGCTCCGTTTGCTGACTTTTAGGGAGATGTCATGTCGCTGCGATCGCATGTTCGCTGGCCGTTCTGGCGCAATCTGGGGGCGCGGTTGGTGAGCCCGTTGCTGTTGTTGCTGCTGTGGGAGGCGGCGTCGCAGAGTGGCTTGCTGCCCGCGCGGATCATTGCGGCGCCGAGCGCCATTGGCGGTACGTTGTGGCAGTTGCTGGTGAGCGGCGAGTTGGCGGGGCATTTGTGGGTGTCGTTGATTCGGGCGCTCAGTGGGCTGGCGATTGGCGTCAGTGTGGGTACTTCGCTGGCGTTGGTCGCAGGGTTGTCGCGCGGTGGTGAGTTGGCGATCGACTCGCCGATGCAGATGCTGCGGACCTTGCCGTTTCTGGCCATCGTGCCGTTGTTCATTTTGTGGTTCGGGGTCGGCGAGACGCCGAAGATCGCGCTGATCGCCCTGGGCACCACCTTTCCTATTTATCTCACCTTGTTTGCCGGCATCCGTGGCCTCGATCCGAAGCTGATCGAGGCGGCCACGCTGTTTGGCCTCAACCGCCGCGAGCGGGTCTGGCACGTGATTCTGCCGGGGGCCTTGCCGTCGTTTTTTGTCGGGCTGCGCTATGCCTTTGGCATCAGTTGGCTGGGGCTGGTGGTGGTTGAGCAGATCAATGCCACGGCCGGTATCGGTTACCTGGTCAACGACGCCCGCGACTTTATGCGCACTGACGTCATCGTGATCTGCCTGCTGGTGTACAGCGTGCTGGGCCTGGGCATCGATGCCCTGGTGCGTGGGCTCGAGCGTTTCACCCTGGCCTGGCGGCCAGCGTTTATTGGGAGTTGAACATGCCTCGTGGTTCTTCGTTGGCGGCGGTGTCGGTGCGTCAGGCGGTTCGCCAGTTTGGTGGGCAGCGGATTCTCGATGGTCTGGACCTGGAAATCGGCGCCGGCCAGTTCGTTGCCTTGCTCGGCCGCAGTGGTTCGGGCAAGACCACTTTGCTGCGTGCGCTGGCCGGGCTGGACCGTATTGATGGCGGCCAGTTGCAGGTGCCGGAGGCCCGCGCGGCGGTGTTTCAGGAGCCGCGGTTGATGCCGTGGAAGCGCGCCTGGCGCAATGTCAGTTTGGGCCTGCGCGGTGCCAACCCCGAGGCGCGGGCGCAGGCGGCGATGGCCGAGGTGGGTTTGCAGCATCGCCTGTTGGCCTGGCCCGGCACCTTGTCCGGTGGTGAGGCGCAGCGGGTGGCGTTGGCGCGGGCGTTGGTGCGTGAGCCGAAGTTGCTGTTGCTCGACGAACCTTTCGCCGCGCTGGATGCCCTGACCCGCATTCGCATGCAGCAGTTGGTGCTGGAGCTGTGGCGCAAGCACGAGCCGGCGGTGTTGCTGGTTACCCATGACGTTGATGAAGCGGTGCTGCTGGCCGACCGCGTGCTGGTGTTGGACCAGGGGCGGATCGTCGAAGACCTGCATATCGCCCAGCCGCGCCCACGGGAAATCGCCACCCGCCGTTTGCAGGAGATCCGTCGCCATCTGCTCGGTTTGCTCGGTGTGGAAAGCACGCCGGAGCCAGCCCAAAGCCATTCCTTTTACCTGACCGGAACCCACCGATGACCCTTAACGCCCAACCCGCCATCGCGCTGGACAACCGTCCCGATCTGGACAGCCCGGCCTTTGCCGAGGTGCTTGCACAACTGAGCGCCGAATTCGCCGCCAGCGCCGCTCACTACGACCGCCACAGCGAGTTTCCCCACGCCAATCTCATGCGCTTGCAGCAGCTCGATCTGCTCGCCCTCACCGTGCCGCGCGAACTCGGCGGCAGTGGCGCCAGCCTGGCGCAGGCGCGGCGGGTGATCAGTGCGGTGGCCAAGGGCGAGCCATCCACCGCCCTGGTGCTGGTCATGCAGTACCTGCAACACACCCGCCTGCAAAAGAACCTGGCGTGGCCGGAATACCTGCGTTTGCGCGTGGCGCGTGAAGCGGTGGAGCAGGGCGCGCTGATCAATGCGTTGCGGGTGGAACCCGAACTGGGTACGCCGGCCCGCGGTGGTTTGCCGGCTACCCTGGCCACGCGGGTACCCGAGGGTTGGCGCCTGAATGGGCGGAAAATCTATTCCACCGGCATTCCAGGCCTGACCTGGCTGGCGGTGTGGGCGCGCAGTGATGACAGCGTGCCGCGGGTCGGTACCTGGCTGGTGCACCGCGACACGCCGGGCATCCGCATTGAGGAAACCTGGGACCACCTGGGCATGCGCGCCACCGGCAGCCACGACGTGGTGTTCGATAACGTGCTGGTGCCGTTCGACCACGCCGTCGACGTACAGCCGGCCGATGTGCCGCGCACCTCCGAACTCGATCCGTCCGGCGTGCTGTGGCTGGCGGTGTTGTTGTCGAGCATCTACGACGGCGTCGCCCGTGCCGCCCGTGATTGGCTGGTGGGTTGGCTGCGTGAACGCACGCCGGCCAACCTCGGCGCGCCGCTGGCCAGCCTGCCGCGCTTTCAGGAACTGGTGGGGCGCATCGATTCCTTGTTGCTGGCCAACCGCGTGCTGCTGGATGCAGCCGCCGAGGGCCGGGTACCGGCGGCCGAGGCCACGCAGATCAAACACCTGGTGACCAACCAGGCGATCCAGGCGGTGGCACTGGCCATCGAAGCCATCGGCAACCCGGCATTGGCGCGCAACAACCCGCTGGAGCGTCACTACCGTGACGTGCTGTGCAGCCGCATCCACACCCCGCAGGACGATGCGATTCTCGGCGCCGCCGGCCACGCTGCGTTTGCCCAGGTACCAGGAGCGCAGGTGTGAAGATTGCCAGCCAGTTGGAGCCCGGTTTTAACGCCGTGCTGCGTGATGCCTTGCCCGGGGTCGAGATCATCAATCTGCCCCGCGGCGTGCCGGCGGATCTGCCTGCTGATGTGCAGGTGTTGCTGGCCGCGCCGCATGCCGATTTTCGTAGCGCCGAGCAGCCGCCAGCCGGCTGGCCCTATGGCCTGAAACTGGTGCAACTGGTGACCTCTGGCGTCGACTTTTTCCCCGCCTGGCTGTTCGCCGGCAGCGTGCCGGTAGCTAGCTCGCGCGGCACCACCGCCGAGGCCATCGCCGAGTTTGCCCTGGCGAGTATTTTCGCCGCCGCCAAGCAGTTACCTGCGCTATGGATCAGCGATGCCGAGCAGTGGCAGCAACGGCCTCTGGCGACTGTCGCTGGTAGTACGTTGGGGCTGTTTGGCTTTGGTGCGATTGCCCGCAGCACCGCACTCAAGGCTCAGGCCTTGGGTATGCAGGTGCTGGCCCTGCGCCGTTCAGCGCAGCCGTTTGATCTGCCGGGTGTGCAGCGGGTTGCGCAGGTGCGCGAGCTGTTTGCCCGTGCCGACCATGTGCTGCTGGCCGCCCCGGCAACTGACGAAACGCACCACGTCATCAACCACCAGGTGCTGGCCGCCGCCAAGCCTGGGCTGCACCTGATCAACATCGCCCGCGGCAGCCTGATCGATCAGGACGCCTTGCGCGTTGCCCTCGACAACGGCCAGGTAAGCCTGGCCAGCCTGGATGTTGCCGACCCCGAGCCGCTGCCCGCTGGTCATTGGTTGTACCGCCACCCACGGGTGCGGTTGTCGCCGCACACCTCGGCGAATTCGCCGCAGGTGTACCTGAATATCGCCGCACTGCTGGCGCGCAATATCGCGCAGTTGGGCAGTGGCCTGGCCTTGCACAATCCCGTGTCCGGAGCCCCCGCACCATGAGCGTATTTCCCAAGCCGTCGGCCTATGGTTTGCAGCGCGACGGCCATACCGTGTTCCGCTGGCAGCACCCGCCGCAGCAAGCGACGTACGCTGCTGAGCGCTTGCTGCGGCGTCAGCGTCTGGCCGCTGCCTTTCGCCTGTTTGCCCGCTACGGTTTCGACATGGGGGGCGCGGGCCATATCACCGTGCGCGACCCGGAGTTTCCCGAACATTTCTGGGTTAACCCGGTGGGCGTGTATTTCGGCCATATCCGCGTCAGCGACCTGCTGCTGGTCAACCCCGATGGCGAGATTGTCGAAGGCGAGGGCTCGCTGAACCTCGCCGCCTTCGCCATTCATGCAGCGCTGCACCACGCCCGCCCGGACGTGGTGGCCGCCGCCCATGCCCATTCGTTGTACGGAAAAGCCTGGTCCAGCCTCGGCCGTTTGCTCGACCCGCTGACCCAGGACGCCTGCGCCTTTTATGAAAAGCACGCGCTGTTCGACAACTTCAGCGGCGTGGTGCTGGAGGCCAGCGAAGGCGCGCGAATTGCCGCCACCTTGGGCGCCCACAACGTCGCGCTGATTCTGCAGAACCACGGTTTGCTCACCGTCGGCGAAACCGTGGAGGCGGCGGTGTGGCGTTTTATCGCCCTCGACAACGCCGCCCACAGCCAGTTGCTGGCCGAAGCCGCCGGCACCCCGAAACCGATTCCGCCCGACGTCGCCCGGCACACCGCCGGCCAGGTCGGCACCGAATTCGGCAGCTGGTTTGCCCTGCAGTCGCACTGGGACCGTCTGGTGCGCGAAGAGCCCGATTTTCTTGAGTAAAGGATTGCCGCATGAACCGTCGTCAATTTATCCAACGCTCGGCCATCGTCGGCCTTGGCAGCGCCTTGCCCTGGCAGCTGGTACAGAGCGCGGAGGCCTGGCAGGGCGCCAGTCTGCACGTGGCCACCTACAAGGGTGCGGCACCTACTTTTTTTAAAGAAGCCGGCATCCAGCCGGCGCCGTACCCGGTGAAATACGCCGAATTCACCGGCGGTAATCTGGCCTTCGAAGCGCTGGTCAGCGGTACCCTCGACATCGCGCCGATGAGTGAGATTCCGCCGATTTTCGGCATCAAGAATGACGCGCCGGTAAAGCTGATCGCAGTGCTGACCGGCGATGTAAACAACCAGGCGATCATCGTGCCCAAGGGCTCGCGAATCGAAAACCTCAGCCAGCTGCGGGGCAAACGTATCGGCTATATCCGCTCCACCACCTCGCACTTTTTGCTGCTCAAGGCGCTGCAGGAACAGGGCCTGAGTTTTGCCGATATCACGCCTATGGCGCTGACCCCGCAGGACGGTTTTGCCGCCTTTCAGAACGGCAATCTGGATGCCTGGGTGACCTACGGCTATTTCATCCAACTGGCCGAACTGCGCAGCGGCGCGCGGGTGCTGCGCACCGGGCAGGGGTACCTGTCGGGCAACTACGTGATTGCCGCCAATGCCCAGGCGATTGCCGACCCGAAAAAACACGCAGCGATCACCGATTACATCCTGCGTGAGTACCACACCTGGCAATGGATTCAGCACCATCCCGAGGAGTGGGCGGCGAAAAGCGAGCAGATCCTCGGCATTCCCAAAGAGGTGTTTATCGCCCAGTTCAAAGCGCAGAGCGGGCCACGCATTCTGCAGCCGGTGGACGATGCCGCCGTGCGCTCGCAGCAAGAAGTGGCCGACCTGTTTCACCAGGCCGGTGTGCTGCCCAATGCTCTGGATGTGTCGCCCCTCTGGGACCGCAGTTTTCGTTGGGGTTGACCGATGCCAGATATTCGCCACGGCCTGGCACTGACGTTGCTGCTGGCCGCTAGCGCGCAGGCCGCCGATACGCCTCGGCCGATGCTGCTCGACAGCCACCTCGACACGCCCATGCACCTGGCCCGTCCGGGCTGGGATATCACCGCCCGCCACCGCTATGCCGATGATCTGTCTCAGGTGGACCTGCCGCGTATGCGCGATGGCGGTCTGGACGGTGGTTTCTGGGCGATCTTCACCCCGCAGGGGCCGCGCACCGATGAAGGTCGCACCCTGGCCAGTGAACATGGCCTGGCGGTGCTGACGCGGATTCGCGACATGGTCGCCACCCACCCGCAGGACTTAGAACTGGCCCTCACGGCTGACGATGCGAGGCGTATAAGCGCAGCGGGCAAACGGGTGGTGTTTATCTCGATGGAAAACGCCGAGCCGTTGGCGGCTGATCCGGGGCGTTTGCTCACCTATCAGCGCCTGGGGTTGCGCATGCTCGGTTTGGTGCACGCGGCCAACAACAGCTTCGCCGACTCGGCCACGGCTTTGCCGGAGTGGCATGGGCTGAGTGCACAGGGCCGGGAGCTGGTGAGCGAGGCCAATCGGTTGGGGATTGTGCTGGATGTGTCCCATGCCTCGGATGCCACTTTTGACCAGGTGTTGGCCTTGTCGCGGGCGCCGGTGATCGCCTCGCACTCGGGTAGCCGTGTGGTGGCGGCCAGCCCACGCAATCTGGATGACGGGCGTTTGCGGCGGTTGGCGGCGCAGGGTGGGGTGGTGGCGATCAACAGTTTTGGCAGTGATCTGATCAGTAGGCGACCGAACCCGATGCGCGATAAGGCGTTGGCGCCGTTGTATCGGGAGTTTCGCAATGCGGCGGCGCTGAGTCCGGCGCAGGTGGCGGAGTTGGCGGGGCGCATTCGCGCGGCTGAGGCGTTGTATCCGCAGCAGCGGGCGGGGTTTGAGGATTTCATCAGCCATTTGTTGCATGTGTTGGCGGTGGTGGGGCCTGAGCATGTGGGTATTGGTGCGGATTGGGATGGTGGCGGTGGAGTGGAGGGGATGGAGGATGTCAGTCAGTTGCCGAGGATTCGGCAGCGGCTGCTGGCGGCTGGGTACAGTGAGGGGGATGTGGGGAATATTTTTTCGGGGAATTTGTTGAGGGTGGTGGCGAGTGTTCAGCAGCGTGCTGGGCCGTAGGGCGCTCGAATTACCGCCTTACGCGCGGTGCTTTTGTAGGGGGTGCTCCGCGCACCGGCTTTTGCTTTTGAAGTTTCGGTGTTCTTTTTTATCGCGTGCGCTGGGCGTTTGGTTTCGCGCCTTACGCGCGAGTCACTTTGCCAGTCGCCGCAAAGTAACCAAAGGGCTTGCCCCCACCTCGGCCCTCCGCTGCGCTGCGGGTCGTCTCGCGCCATCGCCGTTCCAGGGGCCGACTAGGCGTCCCCGTCATGACAGGCCGTCCCTGGCCCATCGTTCCTTTCGCGGCATCCCTGCCGCTCAACCCTTTACACGGCGATTCTGCTCGGCCTTCGCCCAAGGGGCGGCTAGATCACGAGCCAGATCACGATCAAAGGCCATCGCGGCGCTTCTGTAGGAGCGGCTTTAGCCGCGATGCTTTTGGATCTGTTTCTCGGCTTCTTTTGTTATGCATTTCTTGCAGTTTGCGGTCTTCGTAAGATTAAACAATTTAATATTTGCATATGCCTAAAATGTATTTCTCTCATTTTATTTCCGTCAGTAGGATGGCTCCCATAGATGAATTTAGCAGCCTAAGCGCAACGGTCTATAACAATGCGCGATATAGGTTGCCGGGCCGTTAAGGCTTGCCGTGAACAGGGAGTGACAGGGATGCCGTTGAGTAGAAGAGCATTGATTGCACGGGTCGCCGCTGTGGGTGGTTACCGTGCGGCCTATGCCGCGATGGGGGCGTTGGGGTTGTTGACGCCTGGGTTTGGCCAGGCTGCCAGCGGTCAGGAAAGTTATGCGGCGTTGCCGTCGGCGCAGGTTGGCAAGGGCGCTCGGGTGGTGGTGATTGGTGCCGGTATCGGTGGCCTGGTCAGTGCCTTTGAGCTGCGCAAGGCGGGGTTTCAGGTGACTGTGCTGGAAGCCCGTGACCGGGTCGGTGGGCGCAATTGGACGCTGCGTAAGGGCGACCGTGTGGAGTACACCGACGGCACCGTGCAGGTGGCCAATTTTGCTGACGGGTTTTATTTCAATGCCGGGCCGGCGCGCTTGCCCAGTCACCATCAGTTGATGCTCGGCTACTGCCGCGAACTGGGGGTGGAGTTGGAGGTGTTGGTCAATACCAGCCGCAATGCCCTGGTACGGCCCAACCTCGCCGAACCGCCGATGCAGATCCGGCAGGCGGTGAATGACAGCCGTGGGCATATCGCTGAGTTGCTGGCCAAGGCGGTCAATCGCCAGGCGCTGAATGCCGAGCTCACTGCCGATGACCAGCGCGCCCTGTTGCAGTTTTTGCGCACCTTTGGCGATTTGTCGGAGAAGCTTGAGTACCTCGGTTCCGCCCGTTCCGGCTACAAGGTCTGGCCCGGCGCCGGTGAGCAGGTGGCGGAGAAAAATGCCCCGTTGCCGCTGCGCACGTTGCTCAATCCGGCGTTGGCCAACGCCTTGATGATCGATGAATACCCGGAGTTTTCACCGACCATGTTCCAGCCTGTCGGCGGCATGGACCGGATTCCCAAAGCGTTCGAAAAACACCTGGGTGGCGCTTTGCGCCTGAGCGCTGAAGTACGCGCGATTCACAACCAGGATGACGGTGTGCAGGTGGCCTATCTCGACCGTAAAAGCGGCCGTGAACACACCTTGCAGGCGGACTTTGCAGTGGTGGCCTTGCCGCTGCCGTTGCTGGCCAAGCTCGACACCAATTTCACTGCCCCTGTGCAGCAAGCCATCGGTGCCGTGCAGTTCGGCTACGCCAACAAGGTGGCCTGGCAATCGCGGCGTTTCTGGGAGCGCGATTATCAGATTTATGGCGGCCTGTCGTTTCTCAACCAGGAGGCTTCCGGGCTCTGGTACCCCAGCGGTGGGTTCAATCAGGAGCAGGGTATTTTGATTGCCGCTTACAACAACGGCGAAACCGCGCGGGTGTTTGGCGAGAAGAGTATTGCCGAGCAGATTGCCGCCTCCAAGCAAGCAGTAGAGCTGCTGCACCCCGGCCATTCCGCCGAGCTGCGTAACCCGCTGGCGGTGGCCTGGAGCCGGATTCCGTACAACCTCGGGCCGTGGATCAATCATGAAGTCGCCGAGCCGGCCTACAGCCTGCTCAACCAGGCCCAGGGCCGTATTCACCTGACCAGCGATGGCCTGGCCCACAGCGGTGTCGGCATCTGGCAGGAGGCGGCCGCCGGTGCCGCGCGCCGGGTGGTGCGCAACCTGTTCGAGCGGGTGCAAACCACGCCACTGCGGCAAACGGCCTGAACCCGCCGCGCCACTGTTTCACGTAACACATAGCTAGCAGTAAAAAACCAACAACCACGATGTGCCAGGTAGCGGACCTCCGAGGCTGGCGATAAAGACCTTGGAGTATTGCCATGCCTTTCAATAAAGCCCTGCTGGGGTTGGGGATCCTATGCGCCGCCGGTGTCGGTATCAGCCATGCCGCCGGTATCGAACGGGTGCCGTCCACCTACCCGAACTCACCGATTCTGCAAGCGGTGACGCTGCCGGGGAACGGCCAACTGACCTACCTGTCCGGGATTCTGCCCGACCCGGTGGACGCCAAAGCCGCCAAGGATGACCTGCGCGCCGCTGGCACCACCGAGCAGCAGACCGTGGTGGTGTTTCGCAAGATCGAAGCGGTGCTGGCCCAACGCGGCCTGACTCTCGGCGATGTGGTGCAGCTGCGGGTGTACCTGGTCGGTGACCCGGCCAAGGGCGGGCGCCTGGATTTCGATGGCCTGCAAGCCGGCTTCCGGCAGTTTTTCGGCACCGACAAACAGCCCCTGAAACCGGCGCGCACCACGGTGCAGGTCGCAGGTCTGGTGCTGCCCGGCGCCTTGATCGAAGTCGAAGCCGTCGCCGCCACTGCAACGCCCACCAGCAGCCCAAAAAACTAAATGCCCCAGGCGCTTTAAACAGGAAGTTTTTCAATGCGTACTGTGTTCAGTAAAACCTTTGCCTTGTCTTCTCTCAGCGCTGCCTTGCTGGCAGCGGGTATGCCGGTGACTGCGCTGGCCGATGACCCGACCCTCGATACCGTGGTGGTTACCGGCGTACGCGGCAGCACGCCGCGCACTGTCACCGACAGCCCGGCCCCCATCGATGTGATCACTGCCGAGCAACTGGAAAAAACCGGTCAGAACGGCCTCAAGGACATCCTCACTCGCCTGCTGCCTTCGTTCAACGCGCCGACCATCAACGGCGGTGGCACCGCGTTTCTGGTGCGTGGCATCAGCATGCGTGGCCTGGGCGGTGACCAGGTGCTGATTCTGGTCAACGGCAAGCGCCGGCATAACACCGCGATGATCAACAACAACGCCCGCGTCGGTACCGCCGCAGTGCCGGTCGACCTCGACCTGATTCCCACTGCGGCCATCGAACGCATCGAAGTGCTACGCGATGGCGCGGCGGCCCAATATGGCTCCGACGCGATTGCCGGGGTGATCAACATCATCCTTAAAAAGGACGACTCCGGCGTTACCTCCGACAGCTCGCTCGGCCAGTACTACAGCGGCGACGGCACCACCGGCCACGAAGCGGCCAACCTCGGTACCACCCTCGGCGATGGCGGCTTTTTCAACCTGTCGTTCGATGCCAAGTCGCAGGAGCCCTATGACCGCGCCGGCTCGGTGGAAGGCAATTTCGGCCCGCTGTGGGACGGCTCGCCCGACCCGCGTACCAGCCAGACCCACGGTTGGGGCGAGGAGTACGGCCTCGGCCGTGACCGCACCGCCAGCACCGCTTACAACCTCGAACTGCCGCTGCAGAACGACGTGACCCTGTATTCGTTCTCCACCTTCAGCTACCGCGACGGCAAAAAAGTGCTCGGCCACCGCGCGCCTACCGACATCACCGCGATGGTCGGCAACACCGATGGCCAGCCGTACCCGAAAGGCGGCCAGGCCACCCGTGAGGTGAAGGAAACCGACTACCAGTTCGCCGTCGGCGGCAAAGGCGTGGTGGCCGACTGGGATTGGGACCTGTCCACCACCTACGGCCGCGACAAGGCCAAGCTGTACACCGACAACAACCTGAACATTTCCAACGGCCCGGATTTCAGCCAGCAGCGCTTCCACCTGGCCGATGAAACCTTCGACCAGTGGACCAACAACCTCGACTTCACCCGGGGCCTGGACATCGGCTGGAGCAGCCCGCTGGAAACGTCGTTCGGTATCGAATACCGCTGGGAAAAATTCGAACTGGGCGAGGGCGAGCCGAACTCCTACAACTACGGCAACTACGTGATTCCCACGGGCCAATACGCCGGGCGCCGGCCAGACCCAGGCCTGTTTTCGGTCAACGGCACCAGCCCGGAAGACGCCAACGCCAAGATCCGCCACAGCGGTGCGGCCTATGTCGACTTCGGCCTGAACATCACCTCCAAGTGGTACGCCGCCTTCGCCTTGCGCCAGGAGCAGTACAACCAGGACATCGGCGAAACCACCAGCGGCAAGTTCACCACCCGCTACGAGTTCCTGCCGGGCTACGCGGTGCGTGGCGCGGTGAGCAACGGTTTCCGCGCGCCATCCCTGGCGCAGAACGCCTTCTCGGCCACCAGCTCGGTCACCCAGTTCCTCGGCGGTGGCGTGACCACCACTGCGCGAACCAAGCAGATGCGCCCGGATTCGCCGGAAGCCATCGCCCTTGGCGCCGATACCCTGAAACCGGAAAAGTCGCGCAACTACAGCCTTGGTTTTACCGCCGAGCCCATCGAGCGCCTGCGCTTTACCGCCGACCTGTACCTGATCGATATCGACGACCGCATTCTGCAAACCGGGATTCTCTCCGGCACCAAGGTCTCGGACATCCTCGAAGCCAACGGCCTGCCGCGTAACCTGTCCGGGCAGTACTTCGCCAACGCCGCCGACACCCGCACCAAGGGTATCGACCTGGTGCTCGACTACAGCCAGAACTTTGGTGAGTACGGCCTGGCGAAATGGAGCGTGGCCTACAACCACAACAAGACCACCATTCGTGATCTGGCCGAGACGCCGTCGGAGCTGTCCAGCCTGGGTTCGGGTTATGTGTTGTTCGACCGCCAGCAGCAGATCGACCTGACCAAGGCCACGCCCAAGGACAAATGGATTCTGTCCACCAACTACCGCCTCGAC
The DNA here is from genome assembly GCF_003050835.1 of Pseudomonas sp. GV071. GTDB lineage: Bacteria > Pseudomonadota > Gammaproteobacteria > Pseudomonadales > Pseudomonadaceae > Aquipseudomonas. The sequence goes on from NZ_QAOJ01000001.1 coordinate 700,352, forward strand.
GACTGGAACGTCAGCCTGGCCTTCAGCCGTTACGGCGAATACACCGAGGGCAACAACAACCCGGCGAATGACCGCACCTTCAGCCCGAAATGGATCACCGACATCGACATTGCCTACGACCTCAGCCAGAACGTCACCGTGGCCGTGGGTGCCAACAACCTGTTCGATGAATACCCGGACAGCATCGGCATCGTGCCGTGGGCCGGCACTTACGAGTACGGCATGTTCTCGCCCTATGGCCTGGGTGGCGGTTACTACTACGGCCGCTTGAGCCTGGCGTTCTGATGAAAATCGCCTCCCTGCTACTGGCCACGTTGCTGGTCCTTGCCCCGGCGGTTCGCGGTGAGGAACTGCTGCGGGTGTCGAGCCAGAAAGCCTCGCTGAAAATCCTCCTGGAAGCGGCGGGTGAGCTAAAGGATCTGCCGTACCGCATCGAGTTCGCCTCGTTCGGTGCGGCGGCGCCCACGGCCGAAGCGCTGGCCGCCGGCGCGGTGGATATCGGCACCCTGGGCGATGCGCCGTTCGTGTTCGCCGCCGGCGCCGGCGCGCCGCTGAAAACCGTCGGCGTGGTGCGCGTGCAGGTCACGCAGACGGCGGTGGCCATCGTGGTCAACCAGGATTCGCCGCTGCAGGATGCGGCCAGCCTGAAGGGCAAGAAGATCACCACCACCCGCGGCTCCATCGGCCATTACCTGGCCCTGGCGGCCCTGCGGGGGGCGGGGCTGACCGGCAAGGATGCGCAGTTCATTTTCCTCCAGCCGGCTGAGTCCCGTGGCCTGTTGGCCAATGGTGAAGCGGATGCCTGGGCCACCTGGGACCCCTACACCAGCATGAGCCAGATCGAGGGCGGCACGCGGGTGTTGGTCAGTGGCGAGGGCCTGTTCGCCGGCAACATGTTGCTGGTGGCCAACGACGCGGCGATTCGCGACAAACCAGCGCTGCTGCGCGACTTCCTGCAGCGCCTGGGCCGCGCTTATGTCTGGGCCAACGCCCACGAACCACAGTTCTCCGCCATTCAGGCGCACTACAGCGGCCTTCCGGTGGAGATCCACAGCCGTTCCAACCGCTACTCGCAACCGCACCGCATCGCCATCGATGCCGAGGTGGTGAGTGACGTGCAACGCACCGCTGACCTGTACCGCGCCGAAGGGATCATCAGCGCGCCATTCGCAGCCAGTAATTTTTTCGCCCCGCAGTTCAACGAGGAAAACCCACCTCCCTAAATCGACACAAAACCTGTAGGAGCGGCTTCAGCCGCGATGCTCTTTGCGCGGGTACGCCGTTTCCAGGTCCGCCAATCGCGGCCAACCGGACCGGCCGCTCCTACAGGAAGCACTGCCCGCAAGACCTGAGTTGCCCGTGACGCAACCCGCTGTTGGTCGACCATCCATTCCATCCAGGGACGTTCAGGAGTCTGTATGTTCACCACCCTTACTGCCGATCAGCTACAACCCGGGCACATCGCCGATGTGTTGCACAAACGCTCTTACGGGGTTCGTCTCAAGGGCTTCTGCCCACCGGACACCGTGCAACTCGCCCGCGAACGGCTGCCACGCCATGAGCTGCGTGGCACCTTCAGCGAGCAACAGGAATTCAACCGCCTGGGCAAGGCCTATATCGAGATCGGCGACGAGCAAAGTCGCCAGGAGTACCACGCCCAGGCGCTGAGCAATATTCGCAAGATCCGCAACACCTTCCGCCCGTTGGCTTCGCCCATCGATGAGCTGCGCCTGTTGCTCGACGAGGTGTGGCCAAAGGGCGCGCGGCTGCTGGATGTGAACGGCGAAAAATGCTTTGTCGGCATCGCCCGTTTTCAAGGCAGTGGCGTCGACCTGACGCCGCACACCGACAACCTCGAACGCAACGCGCCGACTGACCACGAGCCGCGTCTGCTCACCCAGCTGTCGACCAACATCTACCTGGAAATTCCCGAGGACGGCGGCGAGCTGGAAATCTGGGGCATCGAGCCGGACGAAGCGCAGTACGAACGCCTGCGCGGCACCCGCGCCTATGGCATCGAGCGCGACCTGCTGCCACCGCCGGATTTCGTCATCAAACCCGAGCCCGGCGACCTGATTCTGCTCAACCCGCGGCTGATCCATGCCGTGCGGCCGTCGGCCACCAGCACGCGGGTAACCCTCGGCGTGTTCATCGGCTATTTCGGCGACGACCAACCTTTGGCCTATTGGAGCTAACGACCATGAGCGACGTAGAAGCGATCAACCTCAAAGCCTATTTCAACAAGGGTGGCGAAGAGCTGGATTTCACCGGCAAGCGCTGCGTACTGGCAGTCAGCGTCGGCCAGGAATACCACGAAGAGCAAAAGCTCAGCTCCACCGTGCACCTGATCAACAAGTCCGGTTTCAGCGAGGTGAAAGTGGTGGTGGCCGACACCCTGCAACGCCACAACAAACACGGCAAGGCGCCGGGTCTGGCGCTGTCGGCGGCGATTCGTGATGGCGATGCCTGGATCAAGCGCAACCGTAAATACCTCGACGGCCTGGAAGCCAAGGTGACCATCAGCCGCTGGAACGAAGAGCTGGCTTCCGACCGTTATGCGGCGCTGCGCCAGCAAGTCAACGAGGTGTACGCCGAGCCGAACAGCCCGCTGCGCGACGCCATCGACACCACCATCGGTGTGTTCATCGAGCGCCTGTTGCTGCGTGACCCGGCAGCCGACACCCAGCAGGCCGCCGCCAGTGCCGCGAATACATCCTCGAAGAAATCCCGATCATCCTGCCGCTGTGGGCCGAGCAGGGCTACGACTTCATCATTTACCCGCAGCAGATGACCCATGCCATGGCCACTGCCCGCGCGTTGCTGATCGAGCCGGTGGCGCCTGAGCGGGTGCATTGGCTGCCGCTGAAATTCAAGAAACGCGGCATCCCGATTCCGTTCAGCTTGCCCGGTGTGGTGCACCCGGCGTGGTCGCACACGGCGGTGGCGGTTTAACTGTTTTGTCCCTGTGCGGGTGGCCGTGCCGCCCGTTTTTTCGGTTTATTCAGGAGTAGTCCATGGGCGTTTTTGCGCAACAGCAACGCAAATGGTGGGCCTTGTTTGGCGTCAGCATTGCCAGCTTTCTCGGCTGCGTCGATTTCACCATCGTCAACACCGCATTGCCGGCCTTGCAGGCCGATCTCGGAACTTCCGTGGACAGCCTGCAGTGGGTGATCAATGGCTTCATTCTGGCGCTGTCGAGTTTTATGGTGCTGGTCGGTCGGCTGGCCGATTTATATGGGCGCAAGCGGGTGCTGTTTATCGGCCTGAGCGTGTTCGGCCTGGCCTCGCTGGCCGCAGGGTTGGCCCGTGGCATCGACTTGCTGATCGCCGCGCGTGTGGCGCAAGGCCTGGCCTGTGCGGTGCTGTACACCGCCTCGGGCGCCATCGTCGCCAACGCCTTTCCTGCCCACGAGCAGGGCCGCGCGTTTGGCGTGCTGTTCAGCGTCAACGGCGTGGGCCTGGCCAGCGGCCCGGTGCTCGGCGGGGTGATCGCCAGCGCGTTTGGCTGGCAATGGATTTTTCTCCTCAACGTGCCGTTTGTTCTGCTCAGCCTGGCAATCTGCAGCCTGGCGGTGGACGAGTCACGCGGCGAGCAACAAGGCCTGGATGGCTGGGGTGCATTGCTGTTGCTGATCGGTTTGCCGAGCCTGGTATTGCTGATCGTGCAGGGCGGCGCCTGGGGTTGGGCGTCGGCGTACAGCTTGGGTTTGCTGGCGGTGGCGGTGTTGGCACTGGCGGCGTTTATTCAGGTGGAACGACGGGTAACGGCACCGATTGTCGACCTGGCGCTGTTTGCCAATCGGCGCTTTGTCGCGGCGGTGGTCGCCAGCTTTTCCCTGGCGGTGTTCTATTGCCTGGCGTTTTTTGTGATGCCGCTGTACCTGGCGCTGATTCGTGGCGACAGCGTGCAAACCAGCGGCCTGTTGCTGCTGCCAACCACTCTTGGAGTGGCGGTGTTGTCGCCGGTGGTCGGCCGCCTGGTCGACCGCAAAGGCCCGGGTTTATTGATCCAGGCCGGGCTGGCGTTGTTCGTGCTGTCCGCCGTGCTGCAAGCCGGCTTCGACACCCATACCTCGCTGGCCTACCTGCTCGGTGCCTTCGGCCTGATGGGCCTCGGTTGGGCGTGCATTCTCGGGCCATCGACGGTGCTGGGCATGACCTCGGTGCCCGCACAGATCAGTTCAGTGGCCATGGGCTCGCTGATGACCTTGCACAACATCGGTGGCGGCCTGGGCCTGGCGATTGGCGTAGGCCTGTACCGCCGCTTTGCTGCCGCGGATCTGGCGCAAACCAGTGGTGCCGGCACGGCCAGCTGGGTGGACGCCGCCGTGGCGCAGCCGGAGCAGGGCGTGGTTTTGTTGAGCCAGCACCTGGGGCAGGCGCCGGAGCTTCTCCAGGGCTGGGTGCAGCAGGCGTTTCTACACGGCTACCAGGCGGTGATGGTGTTCCTCGCCCTGGTGTTGGCGAGTGCGTTGGCCAGCGTGTTGCTGCTGTTGCGCCGACAAAACCAAGCGGTGGAAAGCGCGGAGCACGCCCATGGCTAATGCCGATGGGCGCTTGCGCCTGGGTGCGTTTTTATCTGGCTCCGGCGCCCACACCGGCGCCTGGCGCCACCCGCAGGCGGATGCCGATGCCTCGCTCAACGTGCAACGCTACCAGCACTACGCGCAAACCCTGGAGCGCGGCTGCTTCGATGCGCTGTTTCTGAATGACAACGTCAGCGTTGGTGAACTGGCCGCCGAAGCCCTGGCACGTGGGCCGTACAGCCTGCGCTGGGACCCGCTGATTCTGCTGCCGGCGCTGGCCATGGTGACCCGCCATATCGGCCTGATCGCCACCGCCAACACCAGCTACAACCAGCCCTACAACCTGGCGCGCAGCTTCGCCTCGCTGGACCAACTGTCCAACGGCCGTGCCGGCTGGAATCTGGTGACCGCGCTGGTCGGCGGCGAAAACTTCAACCACGAGCAACCCCTGGCCCATGCCGAGCGTTACCAGCGTGCCGAAGAGTTTCTGCAAGTGGTGACCGGCCTGTGGGACAGCTGGGCCGACGATGCCTTTCCCCTGGATAAAAGCAGCGGCGCCTGGCTGGATGTCGAGCGCATGCACGTGCTCAACCACCGCGGCCCGCACTTCCAGGTGCAAGGCCCGCTGAATGCGCCGCGGCCGGTGCAGGGCTGGCCGGTGATTGCCCAGGCCGGCTCCTCCGAAGCCGGTCGCGAGCTGGCGGCGCGTGGTGCCGAACTGGTATTTACCGCGCAGCAAACCCTCGGCGAGGCGCAGGCGTTTTACGCCGACTTGCAGCAGCGCCTGGCGGCTTATGGGAGAGCGGAAAACAGCCTGAAGATCTTCCCCGGCGTATCGCCCATCGTTGGCCGCAGCGCCAGCGAGGCGCAAGAAAAACACCAGCAATTGCTCGAACTGGTCGACCCGCGTGCGGCGCTAAAACAGCTGAGTTTTTTGCTCGACCTGGGCATCGACCTCAGCACCTTGGCGCTGGACGCACCGGTGCCGCTGCCGGCCGAGGTGCCGAGCACCGAACGGCATAAAAGCCGTCAGCAGCTGGTGGTTGAACTGATTCGCCGCGAGCAGCCAAACGTCGGCCAACTGCTGCGCACGCTGGGCGCGGGCGGCCATCGCGTGCTAGTCGGCACGCCCACGCAGATCGTCGACGAACTAGCGTGCTGGTACCACGAAGGCGCGGCCGATGGCTTCAATATCCTCTTCACCCATTTGCCGGGTGGGGTGGATGATTTTATCGGGCTGGTGGTGCCGGAACTGCAACGCCAGGGGCTGTTTCGCCAGCAGTACGAAGGCCGCACCCTGCGGGAAAATCTCGGCTTGGCGCGGGTCGCCAATCGCCATTTTCCCGCATGAGGCGGGCTTACTCCCTGGAGCTGCGCCGGCCATAGTCCTGCGTGACCCGGTCGATGATCACCGCGAGGGCGACGATGGCCAGACCGGCCTCGACGCCACGCCCGACATCCAGGGTCTGGATGCCCACCAGCACATCCTCACCCAGGCCACGCGCGCCAATCATCGAGGCCACCACCACCATCGACAGGGCCATCATCACCGTCTGGTTCAAACCGGCCATGATGCTGGGCAGGGCCAGTGGCAACTCGACATTGCGCAGCACCTGCCAGCGGTTGGCACCCAGGCAGCGCGCGGCTTCGCGCACCGACGGGTCGACTTGGCGCAAGCCCAGGTCGGTGAGGCGCACCAGCGGCGGCAGGGCGTAAATCAGGGTGGCGAAAATCGCCGGCATCTTGCCCAGGCCGAACAGCATCAACACCGGGATCAGGTACACGAAGCTGGGCAAGGTCTGCATCACATCCAGCACCGGCATCAGCAGCCGGCGCGCGGTCGGCCGGTAGGCCAGCAGCACGCCAAGTGGCACACCGAGCAGCACACACAAGCCGGTGGCCACCAATACCAAGGCGCAGGTTTGCAGCAGCTTGTCCCACAGGCCGACCACGCCGATCAGGAACATCAGCACTACCAGTGCCAGGGCGCGCTTCCAACTGCGCCCGGCGTGCCAGGCCAGCGCCCCGAGCAGAATCAGCAGCAGCCACCAGGGCAGCGCACGCAGGCCGCTTTCCAGCAGGATGACCACCTGCAGCAGGGTGTCGGAGAGCTGGCGCAAATGGTCGCCGTAGTTGAGCACCAGGCTGTCGACCAGGCGGTTCACCGGCTCGGCGATGGAGTGGTGCAGGCTATCGGGAAAGCTCGAACTCACAGGGCCGCCTCGACCTTACTGCGCACCTCGTCAGTCACCCAGGCTTGCCACACCTGGGGGTTGGCCTTGAGGAACTGCTTGGCTGCCTCGCGTGGCGCTTGGTGGTTTTCGCTCATTTTTGCCAGGGTGGTGTTGAGCAGGTCGATGGGGAAGTCGACTTTTTCAAACAGCGCCACCAGCTCCGGGTATTGCTGATGGAAGGGCGCCGACACGCCGATCGACAAACGCGCTGCCAGCGAGCGGCTGCCACGCGGGTTGGGGTTTTTGCTATCGGCCAGGGTTTTCCAGGCATCGGCATCGAACGCCGGCTCTTCCAGGCGAACCAGTTTGTAGCGGCCCATCAACGGGGTGGGCGACCAGTAATAGAACAGCACCGGTTTGCCGCGGCGGATCGACGAGGTGATCTCCGCATCCAGCGCGGCGCCCGAGCCGGTACGGAAGTTCACGTAGCTGTCGGTGAGGCCATAGGCTTTGAGTTTTTGCGTGTTGACCACTTCCGAGGTCCAGCCGGCCGGGCTGTTGAGGAAGCGGCCTTTTTCCGGTTGTTCGGCGTCGCGGAAGACCTCGGCGTATTTGGGCAGGTCGCTGACTGAACGCAGGTCCGGGGCCACTGGTTTGATGCCTTTGGCCGGGTCGCCGTGGATGACGTAGTCAGGGACCCACCAGCCTTCGTCGGCGTTTTTGACGATGTCACCGAGGCCGAAGACTTTGCCTTCTGCTTCGGCTTTGACCCAGGCAGGGCTGCGGCCGGCCCATTCTTCGCCGATGACCTGGATGTCGTTGCGGGCCAGGGCCGCTTCCAGGCTGACGGTGCTGCCGGGGAGGGTGTCGGTGGGGTAGCCGTAACCTTTTTCTACGATGAGGCGTAGGACCTCGGTGATCAGGCTGCCGCTTTCCCAGGTGATGTCGCCGAAGTGGATGGGTTTTGGGTCGGCGGCGTTTGCGCCGGGGATGGCCAGTGTCAGCGTTAGGGCTGCGGTGCTTAGCCAGCGGGTAAGTGTCTGCATTGATTTGTCCTTTCCGCGGTTCCGTTTTTGTAGGGTGTGCTGTGCGCACCTTTGCGATTGTTTGGTGATCGGTTTTCTTTTTTATTACCGTGTTGGCTGATCGTTTTGTTTCGCGCCTTACGCGCGAGTTTCTTTTGTCAGTCGACACAAAAGAAACCAAAAAGTCTCGCCCCCACCTTGGCCTTCCGCTGCGCTCCAGGTCCCCTCCCTACGTCGCCGCTCCAGGGGCCGGCAAAACGCGGCCATCCATGGCCCGTCTTTGCCTTTCGCGGCTCCTGCCGCTCAACCCCTTCCACGACGACTCCGCTCGGCCTGCGCTCAAGGGGCGGGTGGATCAAAAGCGGTAGATCACAAGCTCAAACGCAGGCTCCTGTAGGAGCGGCTTCAGCCGCGATGCTTTTGATCCTTTCGCTCCGTCAGAAATCGTAGGTCACTTTGCTGTAGTAGAACGTGCCTTCTGGCGCTGCCGGTGACAGGAAGCTGTATTGCTGTGAAGGCGTCTGGCGCAGTTGGTCGTTGTAGTCGTCCGGTTTGCTGTCGAACAGGTTGTTGGCACCGACCGAGACTTTGAGCGCTTTGCTGAAGGCGTAGTTCAGGTCCAGATCGGTGATCCATTGCGCGGAAAAGGTTTGGTCGTATTGCGCGGCAGCTTCGGAGGCGGCGTATTTGCGGTATTCGCCGAAGCGGGTTTGGTACAGGCTGATGGTCCAGGCGCCAATGCTGTGGACGGCGCCCAGGATCAGTTTGTCTTCGGGGTAGCCGTGTTCCAGGTAGCCTTCGGACTCGCGGGTGACGGTGGTGAAGCCGTTGCGGTTTTCGTGGATTTTTTCAACCGTGGTGCGGGTTTTGGTGTAGCCGGCGGACAGTGCCAATTTGCCGTATTCGGCCAGTTCAAGGTTGTATTTGCCGACGATGTCGACGCCACGGGTTTGCGTGTCGGCGGCATTGGTCATGAACTGCGCCCAGCTGTATTGGCCGTAACCGGCGGCGGTGAGAATGGCCTCGGCTTCGGGGCCGTAGATGCCGCCGCTGTAGAGGATGCGGTCGTGGATGTCGATCTGGTAGGCGTCGACGGTCAACGAGGCGTGTTCACTCGGGCGCCACACCAGGCCCAGGGAGTAGTTGTTGGATTTCTCTGGTTTCAGCTTCTCGGCGCCCAGGGCGCGGGCGGCGGGGTTATCGACCGGCAGCATGCGGGTGAGTACCGGGTTGCCGCTGGCATCGACGTTGGTGGTGGTGGTCCAGGACGTGCCGATCTGGCCCAGGGTTGGCGCGCGATAAGCGTTGTTGACGGTGGCGCGCAGGCCCACTTCGGGGGTCAGTTCATAACGGGCCGAGAGCTTGCCGGTGGTGGTGTCGCCAAAGTCGGAGTAGTGCTCGGTGCGCGCCGCCAGGCCGAATTGGAAACGTTCGGTAAGCTGGTTTTCCAGGCCGACGTAGAAGCCGCCGACCTCGCGGGTATAGGTGGCGGCGTCATCCGGCATCAGCCCGGACGCTTGCACCGCGCCGACCGCCACGCCATCGATACCGCCGTAGGAGTACGAGGCGAAGTCGCCTTCCTGCAGGCGGTAGCGCTCGTCGCGCCAGGCTAAACCTGCGGACAGGGTCAGCGGTTTGAAGGCCCAGTCGACGTCGATGTCGCGGCCGTAGTCGAGGTTGATGTTGGTCTGTTCGTTGATCAGCGTGGCCACGTCGAAACGGGTCGGGCTGGCCACGCCGTAGCTGGGGTTGACGGTGTCCGAAGCGCGCTCGGTGTGTTTGTCGCGGCCGTAGGTGGCGGACAGGTCGAAGCGGCCGAGGCTCTCGTCTTCATAACGCGAACCGGCGGTCAGCGCGGCGTCTTCGTAGTGGTAGCGGTACTGCGGAATCGTGCCGTTGGGGTAGATTTGCGGCACGTTGTTGGGGCTGTCGGCCAGCAGTGGCGGGGTGTTGTTGTACGAGGTATCGCGACCGTAGGTGGCGAAGCTGTACAGACGCCAGGCGTCGCTCAGGCCGATTTCGGCGTTGGCCGCCAGGTTGTATTTCTCTCGGCTGGCGCCGCCCCAACGGGGGGCCTGGTGCTCGCCGTTGGCGTAGTAGTCCTCGCCAATGTCATCGGGTTTGTTGTTCAGGCCGTTGAAGCTCAGGGTGAGGAAACCATCGCCCGGCAACCCGAGGCCATACCAGCCATCGGCGGACTTGCTAAAGCCATCGCCCTGGCTGTATTTGCCCAGTTGCGCGTTGGCCTGGCCGCCCCTGTCCCGCTCTTTGAGTACGATGTTGAGCACCCCGGCGACGGCATCCGAACCGTATTGCGCCGAGGCGCCGTCGCGCAGCACTTCGACATGGTCGATGGCGCTGAGGGGGATCATGTCCAGGTCCACCGATTGCGCGCCAATGAACGGCACGCCGCCGGAGATATTCACCACTGCCGAGGCGTGCCGGCGTTTGCCATTGATCAGCACCAGGGTCTGGTCCGGCGACAGCCCGCGCAAGGAGGCGCCTTTGGGATCCTGGCCACGGGTGGCGCTCTGGTTCTGCGGGAAGTTGAACGAGGGCACCAGTTGGAACAACGCCTGGTTGAGGCTGGTGGCGCCGGTCTGGACCAGCTCTTTGGCATCGATCACATCCACTGGCGCGCTGCTGGTCAGGGCGGTGGCGTCCTGGCGACGGGTGCCAATGGCGACCACGCGATCGAGGGTCGGAATGTTGCTGTCCACGGCTGCGCCGTTGGCGCGTTGGCTGGCCTGGCGTTTGGCGGTTTGGCGAATCACAAAGGCGCCGTCATCGCTAACCTGCAGCTGCAGGCCGGTGCCAGCCAGTGCCGCGTCTACGGCTTGTTGTGGGTCGTAGTTGCCTTCGACGGCGGCCGAGGAATAACGGCCGAGATCCGGAGTGAAGGAAATCACCTGGCCGCTCTGGCGGCTGATCGACAGCAGCACTTCATCCAATGGACCGGGTGCCAGGTGATAGCTTTGCGCCGGCCCAGCGGCCAGGGCCGAACCGATAAACAGCGCGGTCAGCGAGCCAAAGGCCAACGCTGATGCCGTACGGGTGAACACCGATTGACGCGACATAACTTCCCCCCAATTTTTTATCGACGCCGCTCCTTGCAGCGCTTACGTCAGGGATGTGCTTCGGCATGCCGGAAACTTGCAGATCGTTTGGTTATGTCGTTAGAACGTGGACTTTTGGTTTTCAACGCAGATCAAACCGGCCCAACGTTCACCCACAGATCACTGCGCCGAGCGATGCGAATCGGCAGGGTGCGCGCCAGGGTGTCGAGCACCTGATCGCTGTCATCCAGCCGATACAAGCCGCTGACCCGCAAGCTGGCTACTGCCGGGTCTACCCGCAGCAGCCCACTGCGATAGGGCCGCAGGGCATCGAGCACCTCGCCCAGGGTCTGGTTGCGCACTTCCAACAGGCCATCCACCCAGGCACCTTCACCGCCTTGCAACGGCGTAGCGGGGCTGAAGCGATAGGCGTCGAAACTCAGTTGCTGGCGGCTGGCGAGGTAACCTTGCGCGCCGGAAAAACTGGTCAATTCCAGCGCTCCATCCAACGCTGCCACCACGCCACTGAGCTCGCCGACCCGCAGTTGCAGGCGCCCGCCACGGCTGCTGAGTTGGCCGAACGCGCTGCTCACCAGCAGCGGCCGGCTGTCGTCGGCGACCCGCACTTGCAACTCGCCGCTGCGCAGGCGCAGCAGGCGGCGTTGCGGGGTGAAGTCGATGTCCACCGCGCTGCGTGCGTTCAGCACCAGTTCACTGCCGTCATCGAGAGTGAGCCGTTGGCGTTGGCCGGTGGCGGTAGCGATATCGGCGCTGAGTTCATCCAGCGGCCAGCGGCGGTTGGTCAACAGGCCGACGCCAATGGCGACTCCGGCGCCCACCAGGGCACCGCGCAGCAGTTGCCGACGGCTAGTACCAGCGGCGTTGAGGGTGCGCTGTACTTGTTCGCCACGCAGGCCCTGGGCGCTGGGCACGCGAAATACGTCGAGATTTTTTTCCAGGTTGTCCCACAGCTGTTGGTGGCGCACGTCGCGGGCGCGCCAGGCGGCGAAGGCTTGCAGATCGTCGTGGCTGGCAGTGCCCGAGCGCAGCAGCACCAGCCAGTCGCTGGCCTGTTCGATCAGGCGGTTGTCGTCGCGGCTCATGGCAGGCTCAGCCGCAGGCAACGTTGCAGGGCCTTGCCCATGTAGTCACTTACCGAGCGCTGGGAGATGCCCAGGGCCACGGCGATTTCCGGGTAGGTGAGGCCGTCCACCTGCGACAGCAGAAAGGTCGCTTTGACCTTGGCCGGCAGGCCGTCGAGCAACTGGTCGATGCGCTGCAGCGCTTCCAGCAGCTCGGCGAGTTGTTCTGGTGAGCGCTCGTCGGCGGCGTCAGGGTCGAGGCTGTCGAGGTAGGCGCGTTCCAGGTCGCGGCGGCGCCACAGCTGGTAGAGCAGGCGGCGGGCGATGGTGGTGAGCAACGCGCGCGGCTCGCGGATCGGCGCCAGGGCCGGGCTGGCGAGAATCTGCGCAAAGGTTTCGGCGGCCAGGTCTTCGGCGCTGGCACGTGACTCCAGATGCCGCCGCAACCGGCCTTGCAGCCAGTCGTAATGCTGGCGGAACAGCAGGCCAACGTACTGGCCATGGGATTTGTCGGCACCGGACATGACGGCTCCAAAAAACTGAAAAGGCAGGGGAGTCCGGTGTTCCGGTGGAGGCATGCTAACAAGGGCGCTTATTCTTTAAAAATAGCTTTATTAGCTACATTTATTCTTTTATGGTCTATTCGATGGCAGCTACGGTGCCTACGTATGCAAGTCGGCGAGACCGTGCTCGGCAGCCTGGCATTGGTAATCCAGCAACACTTGATAATCCGCCTCGCTGGCCGGCAGCACCTGGCGAATGCGCAGCACCTGCGCCACTTCCGGCTCATCGAGCAGCGCCTGGTTGAGGGCTGCCCGAATGCGCTGCACCTGCTGCTGATCGGCGGCGCTGATATAGGGCAGTGTGGGGCTCGGAGCGCTGGTTTGCAGGATGCGCACGCCCGCGACTTCTTCGGGCGCGTAGAGGGCCAGGTAGGCAAAGGTCACGCTGTCCACGGCGATCAGGTCTACCCGGCCTTCGCGCAGCCAGGCCAGGCTTTGTCGGTGGCTGCCGCTGACCGCCAGGCTGGCGAAAAAACGTCCGTCTTGCTGCCAGGGCGCTAGGGCGTGGCGCAGCAGGTTCATGCCGGTGTTGGAGTCCAGGCTATTGGCCGCACCTCGGCAGCCGCACATGTCTTGCAGACTGTTGCGCGGCTCGTCGGCACGCACCAGTAACAGGCTGCAATGTTCGCCGTTATGGCTATGGGGAAGATCGAAATCCGGGCGGCCGAGCAGCCGCACCTGGCCGCGCAATTGGGTCATCAGCGGGTAGCCACAGGTTTGCGTCAGCAGCAGATTGGGCGAGCGGAACAGGGCATGCAGATCGGTGTCGGCCCACGGCAGTCGTTCGCCCTCCAGCAGTCGCAGGGTGCGCGCCAGCCAGCGCTCGCTGGCCTCGCGAACGGGCTCGGGCGCCGGGTACATCAGCAGTTCGGCATAGCCACGTGTCATGGCTGATAGTCCTGCGGGCTAACCAGGGGATGGGCCGGGTTGTCGACCGGACGTACGCCGTGTCGGCGAATCAACTGGCTGTATCCCCGGACCAGAAAACCGCCACTGCGTGCCAGCCAATACTCGCGCCGGGCGCGATAGACCGAGGGTAGCCGATACCACGGCAGCCACGGCAAGTCGTGGTGCACCAGGTGCAGGTTGAGATTGAGGAACAGCCAGCGCCACGGCCAGCCCGCTTCATTTAGCACGCTGCGTTGCGCCGGTTCGGCCGCCGGGCGGTGTTCGTAAAAGGAGCGCAGCATGCTCAGCGCCAAGGCCGGCACGCTGACCAAGGCCACATAGTGCAGGGCCGACAATGCACTGTAGCGCTGCACCCAACACAGCAGCGTCGCGCACAGCAGGCCATGGCAACTCCACATCAACCACGCCTGACGTTCACCGCGCAGCAAGCGTCGGCCCTCGCTGATCAGCAGACCCGCCAAGGCCAATGGCGCGCCCACCAGCAGGCGGCCAATCACGGTTTTATTCAGCCAATGCAGCGCGCGAGTAACGGCGGGTAATGCGCGCCACTGCTCGGGGTGCAGGTAGCGACTTTCGGGGTCGACCCCAGGCAGGGTCAGGCTTTCGTCGCGGTGGTGCGCCAGGTGGCTGTCGCGGTACAGCGTGTAGGGATACCAGATCGCGTAAGGGCCATAGGCCAACACTTTGTTCAGCCACGGCAGGCGGGTGGGGTGGCCATGCAGCACTTCGTGCTGCACCGACATCCACAGGGTTACCAGGGGAATCAGCAGCACGGTGGTCGGCCATTTGCCCAAGTGCGGGCTGGCCCAGAGCAGCGCGAACCAGGCCACTTGCACGCCAAGCAGCAATAACCAGGTCGGCCATTCCTGCCGACCGAAGCGGTCCTGTTCCAGGCCTGCGCGCAGGCGTTGCCAGTGAGTGTGTTGCATACCACGGTCCCCAGAAGTTGCAGCGAATCAGCGCTGTCTACTGGGTGTGGCGCGGGACGTTGAAATCTTGCAGAACGTTTGGGAATAGCCTTATGCCTGACGGGTTTTGAACACGCCGCTCAACACAAATTCGTAGCGTTCGGGGCGGATATAGAACGTGGTGCGGTCGCAGCATTGCTGGTCGTCGAACCACGAGGTGCGCTGCATCACCAACAGCGCAGTGCCGCGTTTTACCCCCAGGTGCTCGGCCAGGGTTTTGTCTGCTTCGCGGGCGCGGATGGCCATGTCGGCGCGGCTAACCGGCTTGCCGGTGACCCGTTCCAATACCGAATACAGCGGCTCCTGGGCGGCGGCCTGCCAGTCGACGTCGGCCAGCTCTGCGGTGAGGTAACTGCGAGCGAAGGCGATGGGTTCGTCGTCGACGATGTGCAGGCGTTCAACCTTGACGCACTGGCCGCTGAACAAACCGGCCAGTTCTTCGGGCACCTCGACGCATTGCTGACCGAGCATCCTCATGCTCGGCTTGAGCCCTTGCAGCACCAGGGAGTCGTGGAAACTGCGCAGGGCATCCAGGTCGTGGCGCACCTGTTGGGCGGCGACGAAGGTGCCTTTGCCTTGTTTGCGTTCCACCACACCGTCATCACCGAGCTTGGCAAGGGCCAGGCGGATGGTCACCCGGCTGACCTGAAAACGCTCCACCAGCTCCGATTCCGACGGCAGTTTGCCCAGCGCGCCGAACTGGCCTTGCTGAATTTCAGTAAGCAGTTGTTGAGCAATTTGCTCGTACAAAGAGGTGGAGCTTTCGCGCTGCAGGGTCACGGTTTGGCTGTCCGGTTGAGGAGCTGATTCTAAGGTTATGAGTTTTCGGTCTTAGGCTAACTTGTATTAATACGTATTATAACGACCACAGACAGTATAAATGACCTGACGCCCCTTGCCATGTCCCACTTTCAAACCCAACTGGTACCTCCCGCCGATGCCTTGCGCATCGAGGCCGTCGACTTTGCCTATGGCAATGGCCACGTGGTGTTCAGCAACCTTAACCTGAGCGCGCGGCGGGGTGAATTTGTCGCCATTCTCGGCCCCTCGGGCTGTGGCAAAACCACCTTGCTCAACCTGCTTTCCGGCTTTCAGCAGCCGCAGGCCGGGCGCTTGCTGGTGGACGGCCAGGCCACGCGCCCGGAGCTGCCAGCACTGGGTTATGTGTTCCAGAGCCCGCAGCTGTTTCCCTGGTTGAGCGCGCTGGAGAACGTGCGCTTTGGCCTGCGGGTGGCGGCAGACAAAAGCTTCGCCGAGCAGCGCGAACAGGCCTTGCACTACCTGCGCCTGGTCGGCCTGGAAGCGGCGGCCGAGCGCCTGCCGCGTCAGCTTTCCGGAGGCATGCAGCAGCGTGTGGCATTGGCCCGCACCCTGGCCTTGCAGCCGCAGGTGTTGCTGATGGACGAGCCCTTTGCCGCCCTGGACGCCATCAGCCGCAACAGCATGAACGAAGAAACCCTGCGGCTCTGGGCCGAGCTTGGCCAGACCGTCCTGTTCATCACCCATGACATCGATGAAGCGGTGTTTCTCGCCGATCGCGTGGTGGTGCTGAACATCGCTCCCGGGGGCATCCATAGCGAGCTCGCCATCGACCTGCCACGCCCCCGGAGCAACCGTGAAACCCGCCGCTTGCCGGCCTTTCTCGACTATCGCAACGAGCTGATGGAACGCATCGGCGACGTCATGGCGCAGTCGTCGCTCCTCGAGCCCCTTTCCTGATAACGAGAATTCCATGATCAAAGCATTGCTCTTGCCGGTCGCGCTGGCGGCTACCTCCTGGCTGGGTGGCGCTAGCGCCGCCGAACCGCTGCGCATCGGTTACGTGGTGGCGATGGCCAACGCGCCGGTAATTGTTGCCGAAAAGCTCGGCTACTTTCGCGACGAGGGCCTGGCGGTGGACCTCAAGGCCCTGGGCGATGGCCCGGTGATTCAGCAAGCCCTGGCCGCCCATGAACTGGACGTGGCCTACGTGGGCACGCCGCCGGTGTACCAGTGGTATGCGCGCGGTTTGAAGAGCGTGATTCTGGCCAAGGTGAACTACGGCCAGGCCGCGGTACTCACCAGCGCCAACGGCCCGATCAAAACCCTGGCCGACCTCAAGGGCCACAAGCTGGCCGGGGTGAAGAAGGGCAGCGGCATGGACGTGCTGCTGCGTGGTTATGTGCTGAAAGAGAAAGCCAAACTGGAGCCGGACACCGACGTGGAAATCGTCGACATGCCACCGGGCAACATGAACGCGGCGTTGGAGCGCGGCATTGTCGATGCCGCGTTCAGCTGGGAACCCTTTGTCAGCCAGGCGCTGTTGCGCGGTTCGGCGCTCCTGCTGCTGGACGTTAACCAGGCCTTGCCGCATTACCCGTGGTACGTGGTGATCGGCTTGCCGGAGACCCTGCGGGATCGCCCCGACGATGTGGTCAAGCTGCTGCGCGCGCACCGCAAAGCCATTGCCTTTCTCAATGAACACCCGGCCGAGGCGAACAAAATCATTGCCGAGGCCTTCAAGCTGGAAAGCGTGCAGCGTGCCGACGGCAGCACCGCAACCGGTGAAGACATCATTGCCGAGGCGCGCAAACGCCTGGGTTGGTCGGCAGAGCTGGAAGCCTCGGACCTGCAATTCATTCAGCGCCTGATGGATTACTCCAACCAGCTGAAATTCATGCACGCGCAGGTTTCGCTCAACGACCTGGTCGACACCTCGTACCTGCAGAAAGCTTCGCGCTGAGTCTCGCCATGCATTTGCCAAAAGCCAATTGGGGTTGGGCCTCGCTGCCGTTTCTGCTGCTGGTGTGGGTGGCCCTGGCCAGCCGTTTTCCCAGCTATGTGCTGCCCCAGCCGTGGGTGGTGGCGGCCGAAGCCGTGCGATGGATCGAAGACGGCTCGCTGTGGAAGCAGTTCCAAGCCAGCTTGCTGGAAGAGCTGGCTGGTTTTTTCAGTGCAGTAGTGGTCGCGGTGCTGCTAGGCGGCGCCGCCGGCCTGTGGCGGCACTTTCGCGACTTTATTGCGCCGCTCAACAGCCTGTTTATGGCCATTCCACCGATTGCTTGGGCGCCGCTGATTCTGATCATTTTCGGCTTTGGGTTTTTCTCCATCACCCTGGTGATTTTCATCGCGGCGGTGTTCCCCATGGCGGTGACCATCCAGGAAGGCGTGCTGGGCATCCGCGATGGCGAAGTGCGCGCGGCACGCACCTTGGGCGCCAACCGCTGGCAATTGCTCGCTTATGTCTACCTTCCAGCGTCGCTGCCGTTTCTTACCGCTGCGTTGCGCATTGGTTTCAGCCAAGGCTGGCGGGCACTGGTGGCGGCGGAAATGATCGGCGCCTCGCAAGGCATCGGCTGGATGGTCTCGATGGGCGGCCAGATCGGCAACAGCAGCCAGGTGCTGCTGGGCATTGTGTTGATCGGCTTGCTCGCCTGGTTGATGGAAAGCCTGGTGTTTCGCCGTATCGAGCGGCACTACCAGTCCTGGCGCGCGGCCTGAAAAGGCGGCGCGGCGTTATTTACTTGAGTTGCTGAGGAGCTACCGTGAGCCAGACCTTCGACCCCCGTGAAGCCGGGCATTACATCGCCCCCGTTGGCCTGTATGCGCGCAACAAGGCGCGGCCATTTCTCGGCCAGATCAGCTGCGACAGGCACACCCTGGTGGCCGGCCAGTGGGACGAAATCACCTTTGTCTACGAGGTGGGCGCCAGTGGCCTGGCCGACGGTGCCTGGCTCAAGCTGGCGTTCAAGTTCTATTCCGACTGGGCGCTGTTCCAGACCTCCGACCCGCGTGCGGCCAACTACGTCAGTGCTGATTACCAGGCCGGCGAACTGGCACCGGGGCAAAGCCCGGCCACCGTGCAGCAACTGAATGTGCGGTTTGACCAGAAGGGCCACGAGCGGCCGTTCCAGAAAGCCATCCTCATCGATATCGTCGACGGCTACCTCAACCCCGGCGACCGCATCATCATCCGCATCGGTGATCGCCGGCAGGGTGGGGCTGGTACGCGGGTGCAGAGTTTTGTCGAAAAAGACTTCCGCCTGCGCCTGTTTATCGACCCGCTGGGCAGCTCGAAATTTGCCGAAGTGCCGGGCGATCTGTTGCTGGATATCGTCCCCGGCGTGCCTGAGCGTTTGCTGGTGATCGTGCCGCGCCTGGTCGGCCAGGCGCAGCCATTCGATCTGCTGATTCGTGCGGATGACGCCTGGGGCAACACCTGCCGCAACCTGCCACTGAGCGGCAAGGTGCTGCTCAAGGGCCCGCAAGGCAGCAGCCTCGGCGTGCCGTTTACCCTGGCGGGCGAAGGCTGGGCGGTGGCCAGGTTGCCGGCGCTGAAGCTGGAAGAATTGGGCGAATGGTCGGTCAGCGTGCAGCCTGCTGAACCCGGCGTTGCAGCGGCGCAGGCCTATATCAATGTCGATCACGCATTGCCTGGCATCCGCCCGCTGTACGCCGACCTGCATGTGCATTCCGATGACACCGTGGGCACCAACGACACCCTCTACAACCTCAGCTATGGCCGCGATGTGGCCGGCCTGGATGTGCTGGGTTACACCGCCAACGACTTCAACATCACCGAAAAGCGTTGGGATGCGGCGGTCGAACTGATCGCCGAGTTGAACGAGGCGGGCCGCTTTGTCTGCTATCCCGGCACCGAGTGGTGCGGCAATTCCTGCGCGGGCGGCGACCGCAATGTGGTGTTCCTGCACGACGGCAAGCCGGAGTTTCCGTTCGACAACCAAGGCCGCCTGGTGCGCTCCTTCGAGTGGAATGAATTCACCGCTGGCACCATCAAACCCGGCGCCTGGCCGGTGGACGAACTCTACGCGGCTTACGCCAAGAACCCCGAAGGGCACCTGATGATGCCCCACGTCGGTGGCCGCCGTTGCAACCTCGACTGGCACCACCCGGAGCTGGAACGCCTGATTGAAGTGGGGTCGGCCTGGGGCCAATTCCATTGGGTGTATGCCGAAGCCTTGCAGCGCGGTTACCGCGTGGGCGCGGCGGCCAACAGCGATGAGCACCAGGGCCGTTGTGGCGGCGGTGTGCCCGCCACTGCGGTATTTGGTTCGCGCGGCGGATTGACCGGCGTTATAGCCGACGCCTTCGACCGCGCCGGCGTGGGCAAAGCCCTGCGCGCCCGACACACCTTCGCCACCACGGGTGAACGCAGTGTTGCCGTGTTGCGCCAGGGTGAGCATCTGATGGGCGACGTGGTGCCTGCTGCTGCCGGGCAAACGCTGGACTATCGCCTGCTGGGCGATGCCGGCTGGGAGCAGGTGGAATTGTTCGATGGCGAGCAGTGCATCTGGTCACGCAGTCTGCACGAAGAAGCCGGGCTTTCCAGCCGTCGTGTACGGGTACGTTTGGGTGGCGCGCGGATCAAAGACCGATACCGCGGCGCCTACTGGACCGGCGAAATCGAGATCATCGGCGCGGTGATCAACGGCTTCCAGTTCCTCGGCGCCGACCACCCGGAGCAAACTGTCTGGCGCAAAAACGCCACCACCCTGGCGTTTCGCACCGACACCAATGGCGACACCGACAGCCTGGAAATCGAACTGTCGCAACTGGCCGGAGCGCGTATCAGCCTGAACAGCCGGGTGGACAGCTACGTGAAAGTCGGCGACCCGTTGTCACACCATCCCCATGTGCATGCCCCTACCGTAAGTGTGCAGGTGTCAGGCGCGCAATTGCTTGAGCAGGGCGCCGTGATTGAGAAACTGGCGGGGGCGGAGTTGCAGGTGTCGCTGGAACGGATTACCGAACAGGCCTTGCCGCGGGAAGTAGCGGGGCGGATCGACGTGGATAGCCTGAAGCTGGAGGCCGGTCGCGAGCACCCGTTGTTTATCACCGCACGCCAGCGTGATCAGTCGCGGGTGTGGACCTCGGCGTTGTTTGTCACGCTTTAAACGTCGAGGGCATAGCGGCTAACCGGAGCGCCGGACCAGCCGCTCCTACGAGATTGCACATTCCGTAGGAGCGGCTTTAGCTGTGGTGTTTTTGACCCACAGGCAACACCGACAGCACGGCCGACACCGCCAACAGCAACGCCGCGACGCTGTACATCCACACGCTCGGCACAATCGGCAACAGGCTGCCGGCCAGCAATGGTCCGGCGCCGGCGCCGATATCGCGCCACACCGAATTGGCCGCCAATGCCTGCACCCGTTCCGGCCCCGGATTGCGCTGGGTCACCAACGGCGCCACCAGCGGCAATTGCAACGCGCGCAACACGACGATGGCCGCCGCGCAGCTCCACAACCAGCCGGCACCAAAACCCACCAGCATCACCGCCGTCAGCAGCGACAAACTCACCAGCAGTTTCTGTGCGCCGTATTTATCCGCCAGGTGGCCACCCACCGGGCTGAGCAGCAGCTCACCCAGGTAACGCAGAGCCATCAGCAAGGCCGCTGCCATGACCGCGCCGCCGGGGAATAGGTCTTTGCCCAGGTACGACAGGCCAATGATGAACAAACCATCCAGCGTCAGCCCTTCCAGGAATGACCAGAAGTCCAGCCGGCTCGGTAGGCGAATGCCGCGCCGTGCCGTCAGGGCGTGGGGCTGTATGGGGAGGCGGCGGGCCATCAGCAGGCCGCCGATGGCCACCAGGCTCAGGGCAAAAAAGATTGGTCGCGGGCCGAGCCACAAGGCCACGGCGGCGCCGACCGGCAGGGCCAGCATCGGGCCCAGGGCGGTGAAGGCCCGCGCGCGGCCAGAACGCCGCGCCACGCCTAAGGGTTCGGCGGTGGCCAACACCTGGCTGGACAGGTTCAACGCGGCAAATGCCAGGCCCCACATCAGGCGCAAGGGCAACAACATCCAGACCCCCGACAGGCAGGTGTAGCCCAGCGCACAGACCCCGGCGGCGAGCACGGCCAGGGTCGAGGTCAGGCGGTCGCCGTGGCGGGCGTAGAAGCGTGACACGGCGCCATATCCGACGATGCGCACCAGGCGGTTGGCCGCCAGCAACACGCCCACTTCGGCCAGGCTCAGTCCAAAGTCGCTGGCGTACATGGGCAGCAGCAGGTACAGCAACACGTCGGTGGGCAGGGCCATGCCGAGGGCCAGGGCGGCAAAGCGCGAGTGACGGTCGGCGCTACGCAGGCTGGCCGTCATCGGTTATTGCGCCAGGCGTTCAAGGGTGATGCCCAGGGTTGTGGTCTGACGGTAGCCGGTCTGCCCGACGCTGGGGGTCGGCACGCCGACCTGCGGCGCCTTGGCTTGGGTGCGATAGCCCAGCGGGCTGGTACCGAGTTCTTTCTGAAAGGCGCGGCGCATGCGTTCTTCGCGGCCAAAACCGACGGTTTCGGCGATGCGCTTGATCGGCTCGCCGGTGGTTTCCAGCAAGCGGCAGGCGGCTTCCAGGCGCAGGGTTTCGACGGCTTGCGCCGGGGTGTCGCCGGTGGCGGCAACATAAGCACGAGCGAAGTGCCGTGGGCTCATGCCGAATTGTTCGGCCAGGCGTTCGACCCGCAAATCGCTGTCCAGGTTGGCGGCGATCCAGGCATGCAGACGCGCCATGCGCACGTCCGGGTCGGTGCGCAGCGCGTTGGACTGCGCTTGCAGCGAAGCGCTGAGCTGCGGCTGTTCGGCCGAGCGCCAGAGAAACACGGTGAAGTAGCGCGCCAATGCCAGCGCGGCGTGGGGGCCGAGATCTTGCTCGACCAAGGCCAACGCCAGGTCGATGCCGGCCGCCGCGCCGCCGCATGTCCACAGGTTGCCGTCATGCAGGTACAAGGCATCCCGTTGGCAGGTGACGGCGGGGTAGTGGGCTTCCAGTTCGTCAGCAAACTTCCAGTGGGTGACCACCTTGCGGCCATCGAGCAACCCGGCGGCGGCCAGAACAAAACTGCCGGTGCCTACCGAGCACAGGCGGCGAATGGTGGGTTGGCGTTGGCGCAGCCAGGCGCACACCGGTTCACTGGCTTCGACCGCGGTCATGCCGGGGCCGCCGACCACCAGCAGGGTGTCGATGTGCAGGCCGTCTTGGTCGAGCTCGGCCAGTGAACGGGTCATTACTTCGATGCCGGAAACGGTGGCGACCAGGCCGCCCTGGGGGGAGGCCAGGAGCAGGCGGTACGGCGACTGGCTAGCGAATGGGCCGCCGAGTACACGGGGTACGGCGGCGAATACTTCCAGGGGGCCGGCGCCGTTCAGCAACAGGGCGGCGTCGAAGGCCAGGACCACGATGGTGCGCTGTGCGCTGTCTACCCCCTCGCCTCCGTGGGGGAGAGGGGAGCAGAGCGGTTGAGTCTGTTTGGCAGCAAAGGAGGGGTGTTTGGCATGGAGCGACATGGCCGGGCTCGACATACTGGCAACATCAAAAAGTGAGAGCGCGACAATGCCGTTAATTCCTGCGTCTGCCAAGTCTGCTGTCACCACGCTGTTGTGCGTGGCAGGCCTGTTGTTGAGCCATTCGGCTGTGGCGGCCAGTGCGCTCAAAGTCGGCGACCAGAGCGGCCTGGTGCAAGCTCTGCTGAAGGCTGCTGGGGAAGACCAGAACCTCAGTTATTCGCTGAGTTGGCACCCGTTTATGGCCGGCCCGCCACTTTTGGAAGCGCTGAGTGCCGGCGCGGTGGACGTGGGCGTGGTGGGTAATGCGCCGCCGATATTTGCCCAGGCTGGCGGCTTTGCCCTGCGCATTATCGGCGTGGCCAACGGCGCGCAGAATAACAACGCGGTACTGGTGCCGGAAGGCTCCACGGCGCACTCGATCAGTGACCTGAAAGGCAAACGGGTGGCGGTGGCCAAAGGCTCCAGCGGCCATTACCTGTTGCTGGCGGCCTTGCGTCAGGCGGGGCTCAACACCCGCGATATCAACGTGGCGTACGTCAGCCCGGTGGATGGTCAGAACGCGTTTGCTGCGGATCGGCTGGATGCCTGGGCCGTCTGGTATCCGTTCGTGGGCCAGGCCACCGCACGTGGCGGGCGGGTGTTGCTGGATGGCAGCGCCTGGGCCGAAACCGGGTTGAATTTCACCGTCGCCAGCCAGCAAGCGCTGGATGATCCCGAGCGCTCGGCGCAGCTGGGCGAGTTGCTCAGTCGCCTGGCCCGCGCGCAGAACTGGGCCACCGCACACCCGGCAGACTGGGCCAAAGCCCTGGCGCAAACCACCCGGCTGCCATTACCGCTAGTAGAAGAAATGCTGGCTAGGCAAAACCTGCATTACGTGCCCATCGATACCTCGATCATGGCGTTGCAACAACGTCTGGCCGATGCCTTTGCTGCTGAGCAGATGATCCCCAAACCGCTTGATGTCACGGCCGTATTCGACGACCGCTTCAACGCCCAGTTGCCCTAACCCCTGAACCGTTTTCGCCCTTGCTGGCAGCGCCGGCAGGGCCTCACTCACCCGGAGAAAAGCGATGCCTGCTTTGCACCGTACTACCTTGAAACGACACAAAACCGGCCTGGTGGCCGTCGACCACGCCCGCAGCGCCGGCGGTTACACCCTGTTTGCGCCGCAAACCGCCGATGGCCAGGTGTTTTTGGTCGACCTCGATGGCGATGTCGTGCACCGCTGGAAACTGCCGCAACGCCCCGGCCGCGACGCGGTGATTCTGGCTAACGGCAACCTCGGCTATAACGGCAACCACCCGGATTCGCCCGAACTGTTTCCCGGTTGGTCGGTGTGGCACGGCGGCGCCTTCAGCGAAGTGACCCCAGAGGGCGACGTGGTCTGGCAGCACACCGATCTGCTCCATCACCACGACGCGCAATGGCTGGACAATGGCAACCTGCTGTACACCACCGTCGCGCCGCTGAGTGCCGAATTCGCCAGTCGTGTGCAGGGCGGTATTCCCGGCAGCGAGGCGGTGGGCGGGGTGATCTATGCCGACGTGGTCAAAGAGGTCAACCGCGCTGGCGAGGTGGTGTGGGAGTGGCGCAGCTGGGAGCACTTGAAGCCCGAAGACTACCCGCTGCACAGCACCTTCGAGCGGTACCACTGGCCGATGACCAACGCCGTGTCGCCGGGCCGTGACGGCAAGGTGATTCTGAGCCTGCGCAGTGTGTCGTCGGTGATTGCCGTGGATAAACACAGCGACCAGGTGCTCTGGCGTCTGGGCCACGACCTGGTGGCGCAGCAGCACTGCCCGAGCGAGTTGGAAAACGGCAACGTGCTGGTGTTCGACAACGGCATTTCCCGGCCCCATGTATCGATGCCGTTTTCTCGCGTGCTGGAAATCGACCCCATTGCCCAGCGCATCGAATGGCAATACAGCGATGCCCCCGGCTATGCGTTTTTCACCCCGTTCATGGGCGGCGCGCAACGTCTGCACAACGGCAACACGCTGATCACCGAGGCCAACTTTGGCCGTCTGTTTGAAGTGACGCAGGGCGGTGACGTGGTGTGGGAATACATCAACCCGCACTTTGCCGCCTACCCGGACGAGCCGTCGCGCCGCTACCTGCCCGGCGAGAACAACGCGATCTTCCGTGCCCACCGCTACCAGCGCGCTGATCTACCTTGGCTGCGCGACTGATCCACCGACCGATCCACTAACCGCCACGATCACGCTTACGCACACCACGCGCAGCGAAGTATCGACTCATCGTCAAAGGATGTTCTGATGACTCTTTCTGCGCGCCACCTCTGCGTTAGCGCTTTATCGCTGTTACCACTGCTGCCTGCTGTCGCTGAAGAACGGCCGGCCAGTACTGAACCGACCCTGCAAACCGTCACCGTGGAAGCCCGCCGGCGCAGCGAAGACGCCCAGCAAGTACCCACTGCCATGAGCGTGCTCGGCGCCCAGGCACTGGAAGAGCAGCGCCTGTATCGCCTGCAGGATCTGCAGCAGGCACTGCCCAGCGTCAATGTCGCGTTTATGCATGCACGGCAGTCCAGCCTGTCGATCCGTGGCCTGGGCAATAACCCGGCCAGCGATGGCCTGGAAGGCAGCGCCGGCATCTATCTGGATAACGTCTACCTGGGCCGCCCTGGCATGGCGGTGTTCGACCTGTTGGATGTCGAACAGCTGGAGTTGCTGCGTGGCCCGCAGGGCACCTTGTTCGGCAAGAACACCACGGCCGGGGTGCTGAACATCACCACACGTAAACCGACTTTTACCCCGCAAGGCACCATCGCCACCTCGATTGGCGAAGACGGTTATACGCAAACCCAGGGCAGCTTTTCCGGGCCGTTGAACGACACCCTGGCCGGGCGAATTTCCGCCTACCACACTGAAGAAAACGGCTATGTAAAAAACGACTTCAACGGTCACGACCTCGGTGGCGGCAAACGCCAAGGCTTTCGCAGCCAACTGCTGTACAAGCCCAGCGAAGACTTCAACCTGCGCTGGATCGCCGACTACAACGAAGAAAACTCCAGCGCCGGCACTCGCTCGCTGTTCAGCACCGGACCTACCATCAACGGCGTTAACCGCTATGAGCAACGCGCCGCGGCTGTTGGCGCGACGCTGGTGGACGGTCGTCATGTCAACCTCAACGCCGATCAGCGCGTCACCGTGTTCCAGGGCGGCACCTCGCTGGAAGCCAATTGGATGCTGCCCAACGATTTCACCGTGACTTCAATCAGCGCCTACCGCTGGTGGGACTTCACCCCGCGCAACGACGATGAACTGAACGTCGAGGTGATGCACAACGTCGGCCAGTCGGCGCGTGACAAGCAGTACTCCCAGGAACTGCGCCTGGCCTCGCCAGCGGGCGAGCACTTCGACTACGTACTCGGCGCCTACTACTTCCGCCAGGAAATGCAGAACAAGGTCTTTACCTACTACGGCCCGCTGGCCGACACCTGGAACGGCACGCCGCAAGGGGCGCTGAACAACGTCAGCACCGTGGGCAATGGCAGCGTCGATACCGACAGCTTTGCCCTGTTCGCCCAAGGCACCTGGCACCTGAGCCCCGTGGTGGATTTCAGCCTCGGCCTGCGCGGCACGTATGAGCGCAAGTTGGCCGACGTAACCCGCGATGCGCCCACCGGTGGCGCCGCAGTCACCGGCGCAGCGGCCACCGTGCGTAACGCCAGGGTCGGCGCCTACGACTCCGGCGACCTCAGCCTGTACAGCTTCAGCCCGTCGGCGTTGGCCAGTCTGGCCTGGCATGTGAACGATCAGGTATTGGCCTATGGCTCGTTGTCCCACGGCGAGAAGTCCGGCGGGGTCAACCTCAGCGTCGCCAGCGCGCCGGTGGCCGGTGCCGACTCGTTGCTGATCGGCAGCGAACGGGCCAACGACGCTGAACTGGGGGTCAAAACCACCTTGCTCGACCGACGTCTGCTGCTCAACGCCAACCTGTTCTGGACCGAAATTCACGGCTACCAGACCAATGCCTACGACGACGCCAACCTCACCAGTTACCTGACCAACGCCGGCACCGTGCGCAGCCGTGGCCTGGAACTGGACAGCAGCTGGCGGCCCTTGCCTGGCCTGACCCTGAGCGCCAACGGTTCGTGGAACGACGTGCGGTACCTGAGCTACGACGATGCTCCATGCCCGGCCGAAGTGGCTTTGCGCCCTGGCGCGCCAGCCTCGTGCGACCTTAGCGGGCATGCCGTGGTCGGCGCCTCGAAGTGGATATTCAACAGCAGTGCCAGCTACCAATGGCGCCTGGACAACGGCCTGCAACCCTACGTCAACGGCAACTACGCCTGGCGCTCCCACGCGGTTGGCACCATCGATGACTCCGAGTACGCGCAGTTGCCCAGTTATGCGCTGGTCAACCTAGCCACCGGTTTGCGCGGTGATCTGCGTGACGGCCAGTGGGATGTGTCGTTGTGGCTGAAAAACGCCTTCGATAAAACCTACTACACCACCCTGTGGAATTCGCCGAACGGCGCCTACACCGGGGTTCTGGGCACGCCACGCACCCTTGGGGTTACCGCGCGCTACGACTTCTGAGCCTGGCAACTTCAGCGCTGTGAACCATACTCAGCCACCTTAGCTTCCCGCAGGCGTTGCGGGCATAGGAGGGGCAGGATGGCCAAGTCGAAAAAAGTGCAAAAGAGCAGCCCCAAAGCAGCTGAGGAGCGCCTGGAGCGCAAGGTCTACGACGCTGAGTTGAAAAAGCTGCATGTGGAGCTGGTGAAGCTGCAGCAGTGGGTGCAGCGCGAGGGGTTGAAGGTTTGCGTGGTGTTCGAGGGCCGCGATGGCGCCGGCAAGGGCGGCACCATCAAGGCGCTGACCGAGCGGGTCAGCCCGCGGGTATTCCGGGTGGTGGCGCTACCGGCGCCCACCGAGCGGGAAAAAACCCAGATGTATGCGCAGCGCTACCTCGCGCATATGCCGGCGGCCGGTGAAGTGGTGATTTTCGACCGCAGTTGGTACAACCGCGCCGGCGTCGAGCGGGTGATGGGCTTTTGCACTGAAGAGCAGTCGAGCAACTTTCTCAAGGTGGTGCCGCTGTTCGAGAAGGTCATGGTGCAGTCCGGCATCATCCTGCTCAAGTACTGGCTGGAAGTCAGCGCCGAAGAGCAAACCCGCCGCCTGCAGGCGCGCATCACGGATGGGCGCAAGCTGTGGAAGCTGTCGCCGATGGACATAAAGTCCTACGGTCGCTGGGACGACTACACCCGCGCCCGCGACGAAATGTTCGCCGCCTCCGACTCATCCTGGGCACCGTGGTACATGGCCAATTCCGAAGACAAACGACGGGTGCGCCTGAACATCATCAGCCACCTGCTGCAGCAGATTCCCTACAAAGACGTCACCGATAAAGAAGAAGTGAAACTGCCCAAGCGTGGGCGCCTGGGCAAGTACAAGGCCGCGCCTTATCCATTCCGCATGGTGGCGGAGAAGTTCTAACCCTGGCGGTGTGCCGCAAAGCCGCGCTGGCCGCTGGCGACTTCAGGTTGCAGGGTCAGCGCGGGAATCTGGTAGTCCCCGGCGTTCTGTTGGCGGAAGGCAATCGGCGGGGTGCTCGCCAGGCTATCCAGCCGTTGGCCGAGTTCAGCGCAGGCGCTGGCAAAGCCGGCTTCGTCGACGCGGCTGCTGCGGTACAGCAGAAACGGTGGCAGTACGGCAAAGCCCGGGTAGAACAGCATGCCGTGCTGGATCGGGAACAACAGGTCGTCGATCGGGCCATTGATGCCGCGCTCGCTGTAGTGCGACTCCCAGCCGCCGGTGGTAACCACCAGCATGGCGCGCTTACCGGCCAGGTTGCCTTCGCCATAACGGTCGCCCCAGCGCATATCGGAATGCTCACCCACGCCATAACCAAAGCCATAGGCGTACACCCGCTCGAACCAGCCCTTGAGAATGGCCGGCATCGAGAACCACCAGAGCGGAAACTGAAAAATCACCGTGTCGGCCCAGCGCAGTTTTTCCTGCTCGGCGCTGATGTCGGCGGCCTGGCGGTTGGCGGCGAAGGCGCGTTTGGAATCGAGGCTGGCGTCGAAGCGCGTGCCGGGCTGCCAGTCCAGGTTGTCGTGACCATCGACCGGGGTTTTCCACTGCATGGCGTACAGGTCGGACACCTGCACGCTATGGCCGGCGGCTTCCAGGCGGGCGACGGCGAAGTTCTTCAAGGCGCCATTCAGCGAGGTGGGTTCGGGGTGGGCATAGACGTACAACACATTCATCGGGGCGATCTCCGCAGGGTGTGGCGGCTATCCTCGGCGTCTGCCCGGTATAGTTGAAATGAATGTCTGATATGCCAGGTATAGCCATGAATAATTTACGGCGAATCGACCTCAACCTGCTGTTGACCCTCGATGTGCTGCTGGACGAGCACAACGTCACCCGCGCGGCGCAGCGGCTGAATTTTTCCCAGCCCTCGATCAGCGTGCACCTGGCCAAGCTGCGCGAGATTTTCGACGACCCGCTGTTGCTGCCAGGGCCACGGGGCATGCGCCCGACCGCGCGGGCCGAGGAGCTGCGCGGGCCGTTGCGCGAGGCGCTGGCGGCGTTGGAACAGGTGGTGGCGCCGAGCGCGCCGTTCGACCCCGCTGCCGCCGAGCACACCTGGCACCTGTCGGTGTCCGACTACGGCGAGCTGACCATCGTGCAACCGGTGCTGCCGCAGGTGCTCGCCAGCGCGCCGCGTAGCCAATTAGCCCTGGTGGCCCTGGCCCCGGCGCGCTTGGCCAAGCAGCTGGAGCAGGCCGAAGTCGACATCGCCTTTCACACCGTGCACGACGCCCCGCCAGGCCTGCGCCATCGGGTGCTGTTCAAGGAACGTTATGTGCTCGCCGGCCGCCACGATCACCCGCGCCTGAAGCGGCGGCCGAGCATGGCGCAGTTCTGCAAGCTCGACCATGTGATTGTCTCGCCGGTGGGCGGCGGCTTTTTTGGCGTCACCGACGAGGCCCTGGCCCAGGTCGGCTTGAGCCGCCGGGTGGCGCTGTCGGTGCCGCGCTTTCAGTTCGTCATGTCGGTGCTGAGCAGCACCGACCTGGTCGCCATGCTGCCCGAGCGCCTGGTGGCGGGTAACCCGGCACTGCGTTTATACGAGCCGCCAATGGCGGTGCCCGGCTACGAAATGGCCATGCTCTGGCACGAGCGCTCGCACCGGGAACCGGCGCATCAATGGTTGCGGGAGCAGTTTCTGGGGCTGTTTACGGGATGATTCGTGTTGAATGCTGAGGGCGGCGCGGAAGGGGGGGGTAATACCTGGTGATCACGCCAGCGGTTCATCACCGTTGCCGTCATCGTCTTCTTCGTTCCTGGCGCGCAGCCACGCCAGACGTTGGTGCAGTTGAGCGGCGAAGGTGCGGGCGGCCAGTTCTTCCTGAAAGGTCACACCCCGGTAGCCGATGCGCACCCGCCAGCATTGCTGGCCGCGGAGCTTCACATACTCGACATGCACGTTGTTCATTGCCACTCCCTGTTCGTCGCTCACTGCGCGACAGCGCGAAGAGTAACGGGGCGAGTGCAAGGTCGCAATTGTAGGTATTTGTAGCGGCGGGGTGGGTGGCGCCCGTGGTGAAGTGAGTGTCGCAGGTGAAACAGCGGTTTTATTTTGTGGGAGGGGCTTTAGCCGCGATGCTTTTTTGCTGTTAAAAGCTCGCGGCTGA
Organism: Pseudomonas sp. GV071; assembly: GCF_003050835.1. GTDB lineage: Bacteria > Pseudomonadota > Gammaproteobacteria > Pseudomonadales > Pseudomonadaceae > Aquipseudomonas. The sequence continues at coordinate 730,613 of NZ_QAOJ01000001.1, forward strand.
AGCCCCTCCCACCAGGCCAGTGTCGGATTAGTACACCCACACCTCAACCCGACGGTTCTTGATCCGGCCATTTTCTGCGCTGTTGGCGGCCACTGGCAGTTCGTCGCCGAGGCCGTCGATGTCGCGGAACATCACGCCTTGTTTGGCCAGTTCGCGGCGCACGGTCATGGCCCGCAGTTTCGACAACAGGGCAGCACGCGCCGGGTCGGCTTTGGGGTCGCCGAAGCCGAGCAGCACCACTTGGCGATTGAGCTTGTCATGGTCTTTCAGGTAGTCCATTACGCGCTGCAGGTCGTAGTGGGATTTGTTGTCCAGGGCCGCGCTGCCTTCCTTGAAGCGGAAGTTCACCGACAGGCGCTGGGCGTTGTTCGCCAGCGCTTGGTAGTCCTTGGGCATGTCGCTGGTGGCGGCCACTTTGATGGCTTGCACGGTCTGCGCAATAAAGCCGGTCTTGGCGACGATGGCTTGGCCTTCGGGGCTCTGGGCGAATTTCACCAGGGCGTCGGCCCAGGCGTTTTTGACGTTGGGCGGCAGGTAGAAAAACAGCCGGCGCGACAGTGGGTAGTCTTCGGTGGCGATCAGGCTGGTGGATGGCGGCATGGCCTGCGAGTCGCCATCGGCGATGGCCACGGCTTTGGCCTGGCGGATGTAGGGCAGGCCGATAAAGCCGATGCCGGCCGGGTCTTGCGCGACTTCATCGGACAGCTGTTCGCTCGACTCAAACCGCTTGGCGCCGGCGCCCAGGGTTTTGCCGTGGCTGGCCAGGACCAGTTCCTTGAAGGTGTCGTAGGTACCGGAGTTGTCATCGCGGGCATACAGGTGAATGGCGCCGCCACGGCCACCCAGCGCTTCCCAGGTTTTCGCTTCGCCGGAGAAGATCTGCGCCAGCTGCTCGGTGCTCAGGGCGCTGAGCGGGTTGCTCGGGTGAAGGATGATAGCCAGGCCGTCGATGGCGATGATCTGCTCGGCGCCACGGCCTTTCAGATCACCGAGGGCGTTGAGGTCCTGGTATTCGCTGTCCTTGATCGGGCGCGACGAGGCGGCCAGTTCGGCGCTGCCGTCTTTGAGGGCGACGAAGCCGGTGCCCGAACCGTGCGCTGCGACGATGATCACCACGTTTTTGCCCTGGGCGTTCTGGCCGATCAGGCGTTGTTCGTTGTCGTTGCCGGTGGGCTCCATGCGGATATTTTTCAGGCCCTGTTGCTCGAACAGGCCTTTGACCAGGGCCGGGCCGAGTTTGGCGCCGATGGTGTTGGAGCCTTGAATGCGCAGCGCCGGCGTGTCGCCGCTGGGCGCGGGCAGGGCGGCGAATACCGACCAGGGCAAGGCGTAGCAGATAAAACCCAAAACCAGAAAGGTGACGGTGCGAATCCAGGTATCACGTTCGGTTACAGCCAGGGCGCGCGGCATGCGGCAGGACCTTATTCTAGAGCGGTGGAAAGTGCCCGGAGAATAAGTCGGAAAGATTGCAGCCACGTTACAGAAGGGTGCGCTTCGCTGGCGGCCTTCGTCGTCACTGACGAAGGCCGCCACGGCGTTTAGAACGACTTGCTGACGCTGGCGACCACGGTGGAACCGCAGGTGTCGGTGAAGCCGTAGTTACTCGTGCATTGGTCATCGGACAGGTCGGTGTCGATGTAGCTCAAGCCCCAGGTAACGTCGAACAGGTCATAGCTCACTTTGGCTTCCCATTCGCGGTAGGAGTCGGCGCTGGTGCCATTGGCTGAGTAGTACAGCGGATCTTTGAAATCCATGCGGCCGTAGCGCAATTTCAGGCCGATGTCGGCGGGCAGGGTGGTCTCGTAACCGACGTAGGTATAGAGGGTGTCCTGGTCTTCGCCGATGACGTTGGGCGCGTCGCTGGAGTAGTAGGCCGCGGCCTTGAAACCGTAAGCGCTGAGGATGCTGTAGACCTCGCTCTGGTTGAACTGGCCTTCTTTGGGGTAGGCGTATTTGATGTAGCCCAGGTCCAGGCTGATGTCGTCGTTGGCCTGCCAGAACCAGCCGGCGTAGTAGTCGACTTCCTGGCGGGTTTTCAGGCCAAAGCCGAAGTCGACGTTGGAGGTCCAGGCCCCTGCATACAGGCCACTGCTGTGCAGCAAGGTGGCACCGGCCTGGGCGGCGGGGTCGTTTTGGGTTTGCGAAATGCCACGGGTGCGGTAGTCGCTGGCCAGGGTCAGGTCGACCTCTACGGCGAAGTCGTCATTCAACGGAATGGCGGCCTGGCCGGCGAGCGGAAACAGGGCGAGGCCTGCGAGCAAAACGCGGGTGGAGTGCTTCATGGTGTTATCCCAATGTTGTGGTTTTTATAGGGCAGTGCGAGGAAAGGCTCCGCCGCGGGCCTGGATGCAACAGGCCGTTGGCGAAGCAGGGGTGACGCTTTTTTATTGGATGGGTACGAAGAGCATCGCGGCTGAAGCCCCTCCCACATGGATCGCATCCCTATGTGGGAGGGGGTTCCGGTTAGCTGCGATGTTTTGATTTATTCAGCGTCCGGCGTGTACACCTGTTTGCCGGCGAAGTAGGTGTTCAGCACCTGGGTTTCACCGAGGCTTTTGGCATCGACGGTGAACACATCGCGGTCGACGATGATGAAGTCGGCGGCCTTGCCGGCTTTCAGTGAGCCGATCTGTTTCTCCAGGCCGATGGTTCGCGCGGCGTTGATCGTGTAGGCGTAGAACATGGTGTCGCGGTCGATGCGCTCGTCGGCGTTGAGCACACCTTTCACGCCTTCGCGGCTGATGGCCTGGGCAATCGCCAGCCAGGGGCTGGGGCTGGACACCGGCCAGTCACTGGCACCAGCAATGGTCGCGCCTTGTTTCAGCAGCGAGTGCGCCGGGTACTGGTACTTGAAGGCGAAGGCGCTGACGTAGGGCTTGACCATGTCGATGGTGTATTCATCACCGGCGGCCCACAGCAACTGCATGGCGGCGATCACGTTGAGCGGTTTGAAGCGGGCGAACTCTTTCGGGTTGACCAACTGCAAGTGGGTGATCGAGTGGGTGATGCCGCTGTTGCGGTCTTTGCGCGCCTGCTCGATGCCGTTCAGCGATTCACGCACCGCGCGGTCGCCGATGGCGTGGATATGCACCAGCCAGCCGCGGGCGTCGATGGCGCTGACCAGTTCACCGAAGTGTTGCGGGTCGATCAGCAGTTCGCCGCGTTTATTCGAGTTGTTGTAGGGGTCGATCAGCGCCGCGCTTTGCGCCGGGTATTCGATCACGCCGTCGGCGAAAATCTTGATGCCCGGCAGGGTCAGGTTGGGGATGCCCTGGAACTGGTCGCGGACCTTGGCCAATACGTCGAGATCGCTCGGCCGGCTTTTGCCGTTGGCCACCAGCAGCGCGGCGACGTGGGCGGTGAGTTCGCCTTTCTCGGAGAGGGCTTTGTACACCGGAATGATGCCGACGGATTTCTCGGTCGGGTGCATGGCGAACACGGCTTCACCCGGTGCGGCGTTGGCGGCGGGGTCCATCCAGGCGGTGATGCCCAAGCTGTTGTTGTACTTCACCGCCGCTTCGCCGGCTTTCAACAAGATGGCATCGCTGGGTGGCGGCAGCACCTTGGCGGCGCGGTCCCAGCCGGCGTCGACGAGGAAGCCATTGGGCTCACCGTTTTTCAGTTTGCCGATGGTGTCGGCTTCGGCGGCTGGCAGGTTTTTGATCAGCTTGGCGTCGATGCCGGCACGCTTGAGCATGGCGGCGTTGATCCAACCTGTGTGGTGGTCGCTGCCGATAAAGGCGATCGGGGTGTTGGCCCATTCACCCTGGTTGAAACGTTTGCCGAGGTCTTCGGCTTGCGCCCAGTACGCCGAGTTCATCCCGCCCACGGTGAGCACCTCGCCATACCCGGCGCTGCCATCGGCGCGCCAGCCTTGCAGGCGTTTCTCCAGGTCCGCGAGTGACACCACTTCATCAGCCATGTTCGCCGAGGCCATTTCCAGGCCGCCGAAGATGGCGTGGGAGTGGGCGTCGATCATGCCTGGCAGCAGCGCTTTGCCGCCAAGGTCGATGACCTGGGTGTTGGCATCGGCCAGGGCTTTGATCTCGGCATCGCTGCCGACTTGCAGCACCTTGCCGTTTTCCACCGCCAGGGCCTGGGCCTTGGGTTGGCTGCTTTCAGCGGTGAACACTTTGCCGTTGAACAACACCAGATCGGCGGCGGCCATCGATTCCATCGAGGAAAAAGCCACTGCCAGTGCCAACAGGTTCGGAATGAACCTTTTCATGGAAAACCCCTTGTATTTATTGGTCTGCTGGCGAGACTAGCGGCTGTGCTGGGCGGGCAGAACGCCTAAGCTTCGCAAAACTCTTTTGCCTGATTGGAAAAACCCATGGACAAACTCAGCGCCCTCGGCATGTTTGTAGCCACCGCCGAACACGGCAGTTTCAGCCGCGCGGCCGAGCAATTGGGCAAGACCCCCTCGGCACTGACCAAGGCGGTCAGCCACCTGGAGGCGGAGCTCGGTAGCCGTCTGTTCGAGCGCAGCACGCGGCGCACGGTGCTCACCGAGGCCGGGAGGCTGTACCTGGAAACGGCGCGTCAGGTGCTGCAGCGCCTGCATGAAGTGGGCGAGGAAATCGGCCAGCTGCAACACGGCCTGCACGGCAACCTGCGGATCACCGCGCCGCTGGCCTTTGGCCGGGCGTTTCTTGATGAGGTGTGCGCGGGGTTTCTGGTGCAGTACCCGCAGTTGACCTTGCACATCGATTTGAGCGACGCCTTTGTCGACCTGGTGGAAAGCGGCTACGACCTGGCTCTGCGCGAAGGCCCGAGCGACTTGCCCGGTTTGATTGCCCGGCGTGTCGGCCGCAACCGTATTTTTATCTGCGCCAGCCCGGCGTACCTGGCACGTAATCCCGAGCCGTTGACACCGTTCAACGTCAACGCCCACCAATGGCTGGTGTATCAGCATTCGGCGCTGGACAAGTTTCTCTGGTACGTGGAGCGCGACGGCCAGCGCCTGACGTTGACGCACCCGCTGGTCGCGCGGCTACGCAGCGATAACTACGACCTGTTGCTGGCGGGAGCGGTGGCGGGCGCCGGGTTGTTGCATACGCCGGAATGGAGCGTTGGCCCGTACCTGGCCGATGGCCGTCTGGTGCGGGTGATGAGTGACTACGAGATCGACCCGGATGCCTTTGGCCCGCACATATTGGCGGTGTATCCGAGCCATCGCCGCGCTACTGGCAAGGTGCAGGCCTTTATTGATTTTCTGGCTGCATTCCTCGCCCAGCGCGGGCTGGATGGGGCGCTTTAGAAGAAGCGAGTGACGCTGACTTTGGCGTTGCGGCCCTGGCTGCGTACGCCATCACCGCTGAGCTGGGGGATGTAGTCGCGGTTGAACAGGTTGTCGACGGTCAGGTTCACTTCGGTGCCTTTCAGGCCGCGCTGAGTCGGCTTCCAGCTGGCGAACACACCGAACACCGCGTAGCTGTCGTTCTGCGCTTCGTTGTACGGGTAGTCGCTGGCCCAATCATCGCCGGGCACACGGTCGGTCTTGCGCACGTACTCGGCTTGCACGCCGGCTTGCATATCCAGCGGGAGAATCTTCGCGCCGAGGGTGCCTTCCCATTTTGGCGAGGGGATATCACGCGCCCACACATCCGGGCCCCACGGGTTGAGGTAAGCGCCGTCGTGTTTGCCGGTCATCCACGAATAGGACAGCGAGCCGAACACCCACTTCGAGTCATAGAAACTTTCCACTTCAAAGCCCTTGATCACCGAGCCGTTGATGTTGCGGTAGATCGGGCGGTTGCCGGCCGGGCAGCTGTTGCTGATGGTGCCGCCGGTGTTGGACTGGTTTTCGCAATCGATGCCGAGGTTCTTGAAAATCTCGTCTTTGATCTCGTTGCGGAAGAACGTGGTGCGCACCTGCAGGTTGTCGTCGCGGGCGATGTCGAAGGACATCACCGTACCGGCCCGCAGGGCGGTGATGCGCTCGGGGTCGAGGTCGCGGCTGGTGCGGTTGCGGGTGCTGGCGGCGCTCTGCACTTCGTACTGTTCGTCGATCACCGGTGCGCGCCAGGTTTTGCTGTAGTCGGCGAAGAAACCCAGTTGCGGCAGCGCGGCCCAGAACAGCGACAGGCGTGGCGACCAGCCGCTGTAAGTCTGGCTGCTGTAGTCATGTACGCCGGGGGCGTTGTACAGCGGCGCCATGTTCCTTTTGCCGTCGTTGCGCACTTCATCAAAACGCATGGATGGGGTGATGGTCAGGTCGCCAATGGTCATCGCGTCTTTGATGTAATAGCCCTGGCTGTCGACCTTGCCGCGCGGCATAAAGCCTGGCTGGTAGTAGCCGTAGTTGTACTGGGGCCGGTTGTAGGTGCTGCCGGGCATGTACATCAGGGTGTCGCGCTTGTGTTTGCGCAGTTGGCTGCCGACGGTGACAGCGTGGGCCAGCGGGCCGGTGTCGAACAGGCTGGTGTTGCGCAGTTCGACCACGTCGTCGCGGTAGGAGGTGTCCATCTTCTTGCCGCCGGTGGCCGGCTGGTAGAAGGCACCGTCGCCACGCTCATCGGTCTGGTCGGTTTTCGAGTGCGAGTAGCTCAGCGACATATCCACCAGCGGGTTGTCCAGTGGCTGGTACTCGTACTTGGCCGACCAGGTGGTGTCGACCGTGGTGCGGTCAGCGAGCAAGCGGCGCAGAGCGCCTTCGTAACCGTACTGGCGAATGCTGCTGGCAGTTGGCGGCGTCGGGTAGCTGTTGGAGGAAAACGGCGTCATCCGCTCGCTGTTGGAACGGGTATAGGACAGCCCCAGGCTGTGCTCGTCATTGGGGTGGAAGTTCAGCTTGAACAGCTCGGCATCCAGGTCCTGCGCGGTATTGGGCAGGCGCTTGGGGTTGATCGGGTAGCTGTTGTTCGGGTCCGGGCGCTGCTCGGCGAGCTTGAGGTCACCGCCGTCGCGCTTGGTGTAGTAGTGCAAGACGTCGAGCATGCCGTTGTCGGTGCGGGCATAACCAGCGCCGGTGTAGATCTGCTGATGGTCATTGCTGCTGTAGCCGTATTTGAGCATGGCGCCGGAGTTACGGCCCGGTTCCAGCAGGTCGGGGGCGTCTTTGGTGGTCATGTTCACCGTACCGCCAAAACCACCGTTACCGGTGAACGGCGAGTGCGGGCCTTTTTCTACTTCGATGCTTTTGATCAGCTCGGGCTCGATGAAGATGGTGCCTTGCTGGTAGCGCTCGAAGCCGGATTTCGGCGCGCCGTTTAGGGTCAGTGGCACGTCTTCGGCATCGCCCATACCCCAGATATTGATGGTCTGGCCGCCAGGTTTGGGCGAGCCGCCAGCGGTGACGCCGGGCAGGGTCGAGAGCAGCTGCGCAATGTTGTTGGGCTGCCGACGGTCGATGTCTTTCTGGGTCAGAGTCGAGCGGCCAACGCTGCTGGAATCCACCTGCGCACCATCACCAACGATGCTCAGCGCGCTGAGGTGAATGCCTTCTTCGTTGCTGGACACTTCGCTGGCGCGCACCACAAAGGTGTTGTCGACTTTCACCAGGGTGAAGGCGCTGCCACGCAGCAGTTGGCGGATCGCGTCTTCCGCGTTGAACTGGCCGCTGAGGGCCGGCGCTTGCACATTGCGCAGCAGGGTTTCGTCGAACAGCAGCTGCACCTGGGTTTGCTGCGCCACCTGGCTGAGCGAAGTGGCCAGCGGCTGGGCCGGCAGGTTCAGGCTGAAACTCTGCGCCTGGGCCTGCAGGCTGAATGCCAGGCACAGGGCGACAAATGATGGCTGGGTGTAACGGCTGACGCGAAACATGGATTCCCCCACTGTGGCCAAAAGGGCCATAAAAAGGTCTGCACGGACGATGCAGACAGGAGGAAGACGCGGCACGAAACAAAACCCTCATATGCGAATAGCAAATATTCGCATCTATTTTTTGCGTGGCTGAATCTTGGCGCGTCCATCGCCCAGAATCACGGTTTTCACGGGTAGCAGAGCGGGCAGGGCGCGCAGCAGGGCGTCCGGGTCGTTGACGTCGAGGCTGCCGGAGACCTTGTAATTGGCCAGCGCCGGATCGGTGAGCTGCACCGGCTGGTTGCGGTACAGCGCCAGTTCATCCACCAGGCTGGCCAGGTCACGGTTGCGGAAGTTCAGGTGGCCGCTGCGCCAATCGGCAATCTGGCTGGCCTCAAGGGTGCTTTGCTGTAACTGCCCGCTGCGGTAGTCGTAGCTCGCGCGTTGTTGGGCGGTGAGCAGGGTCGGTTGGCTGTCGGGGGTGGGGATCAGCGCCACTTGCCCGTGGGCGACGGTGACCACCAGCTGGCGTTGACCGCGGCGCACATCGAAACCGGTGCCCACGACGCGCACCTGGGCCTCGCCGGAATGCACCCACAGCGGCCGTTCTTTGTCCGGCGCCACCTCGATATACAGCTGGCCCTGGAGCAAATGGATGTCGCGGCGGTGTGCGCTGAAGTCGATGCTCAGGCGGGTGTTGGCATTCACAAACAGGGTGCTGCCATCGGGCAAGCGCATTTGCCGCGAGCCCTGGCTTTGCGCGGCGACCTGGTGTTTGTACAGATTCAGTGGCGCGCCGAGGTTCATCGTCAACAGGGCGCAGAGCACGGCAGCGGCAACGGCAATGGCCGGACGCCAGACACGGCGACGGCGCAGGCTTACTACGTTGTTAGCGGGTTGACGTGCCGGGCGCAGCGCCCCGAGTTCACCCCACAACGCTTCGAATTCAGCGTAGGCCCGGGCATGCACGGGCTCGGCCAGCCAGGCGGCGAAAGCTTGCGGGTCGGCGTTGTTGCCACGGTTACGGCTGAACCACGCGGCGGCCTGGGCATCGACGCTGTCGTCGAATGGCGTTTCTACGGGCGCGTTCATTGCCCTGGCTCCTTGCCGTGATCCTGCTCCAGCCGGCGCTTGCAGTGCAGCAGGGCGAAGGCGATGTGTTTTTCCACCATGCTCACGGAAATTCCCATGCGGTCGGCGATCTGCGCCTGACTCAGGCCGTCAAAGCGGTGCAGCATAAGGGCTTCGCGGCGGCGCGGCGAGAGTTCGTCGAGCACATCGCTCAAGCGCTCCAGGTGTTGTTGCTGCTGCGCGCGGGCCAGCGGCTCGTTGCTCTGGGTGATGGTCACATGCGCCTCGACTTCGCCGGGTTCGCCCAGCTGCTCAGCAAATACGCCTTGCCGCACCTTCTGCCGGCGCCAGTGGTCACGCAGCAGGTTGCGCGCCATCTGGAACAGAAAGGCCCTCGGCTGCTCGACGCTGGCCTGGTCGCGGTAACCCAGCCATTGGGTGAACACGTCCTGGGTCATGTCCGCCGCATCGCTGGCGTTATCCGTGCGCTTGCGCAGGTAATGCAGGATGTCCGCATAGAAGCCACGATAGGTCTGGGCTTCATTGGGATCGGGTTTGGGGCCGGACATGACGTTCCTTTTCACACACTACGGAGCAGGGCGGCGGCGATCTTATCGAGAATGGTTAGCATTTGTCGCCTAGGAAATGCATTTACCGGAAATTCTCTGCACCGCTTTCTCTTGTCGTCTCATCTGGCTAAGCTCGGCGTTCTTCGCCGCACACTTCCAACTGCCGAGAGTTTCCTATGCCCCAGCAATGGCCCGCCGCCGATATCGCCCGGTTGATCCTCGACGGCTTCGACGACTATCGCGAGCATTTCAAACAGATCACCGATGGCGCCCGTGCCCGCTTCGAGCAGGCGCTCTGGCAGGAAACCCAGCAGGCCTCGGCCGCGCGCATCAACCTGTATGAAGAGAAAGTCAGCGAAGTGGGCGAGCGCCTGCACGAGAAGCTCAAAGACGAAGTGCTGCTCGACGTGCACCTGTGGCCGCTAGTGAAAAGCGCCTACATCAACCTGATCGACAGCCGCTTCGACGATGAACTGGCAGAAACCTGGTTCAACTCGATCTTCTGCGGCCTGTTCAGCCACGACCTGATCAGCGATGGCTGCATGTTTATCCACACCACCCGGCCATCGTTGCGCAGCCACGAGCGTGGCGCGCAAACCCGCACCTACATGCCGCAGGTAAACCTGACCGGCATGCTTGAGCAGATCTTTACTGACTACCAATTCAGCGTGCCCTACGAAAACCTCAACCGCGACCTGGCGCGGTTGGAAGGCCAGTTGCGCGCCAACCTGCCGGACTGGGTGTGCAAAGACCCGGAGCTGTGCATCGAGCTGTTTTCTTCGGTGCTGTACCGCAACAAAGGCGCCTACCTGGTGGGCCGCATCTACACCCGCGACGAACAATGGCCGCTGGTGATTCCGCTGCTGCACCGCGAAGAGCGCGGCATTCAGGTGGATGCGCTGATAACCGATGAAGCCGAAGTATCGATCATCTTCTCCTTCACCCGTTCGTACTTCATGGTCGATGTGGCGATTCCGGCGGAGTTCGTCGGCTTCCTCAAGCGCATTCTGCCGGGCAAGCACATTGCCGAGCTGTACACCTCGATCGGCTTCTACAAGCACGGCAAGTCCGAGTTCTACCGCTCGCTGATCAACCACCTGGCCAACACCGATGACCGCTTTATCATGGCCCCCGGTGTGCGCGGCATGGTCATGAGCGTGTTCACCCTGCCGGGCTTCAACACTGTGTTCAAGATCATCAAGGACAAGTTCTCGCCGTCGAAAAACGTCGACCGTGCGACGGTGATCGAGAAGTACCGGATGGTGAAAAGTGTCGACCGGGTAGGGCGCATGGCCGATACCCAGGAGTTCGCCGACTTCCGTTTCCCCAAAGCCAAGTTCGACCCCGAGTGCCTGGCCGAACTGCTGTTGGTGGCGCCGTCCACCGTCGAGCTGGAAGGCGACACCGTGCTGGTGCGCCACTGCTGGACCGAGCGGCGGATGACGCCGTTGAACATCTACCTCGAACACGCCAACGAAGCCCAGGTGCTGGAAGCGCTGGAAGACTACGGCCTGGCCATCAAGCAACTGGCGGCGGCGAACATTTTTCCGGGCGACATGCTGCTGAAAAACTTCGGCGTCACCCGTCACGGCCGTGTGGTGTTTTACGACTACGACGAAATCTGCGCGCTGACCGAAGCCAACTTCCGGGTGATTCCGCCGGCGCGTTATGAAGAGGACGAGATGTCCTCGGAACCCTGGTATTCGATTGGTCCGCTGGACGTGTTCCCCGAGGAATTCCCGCCGTTCCTGTTTGCCGACATGGGCCAGCGCAAGCTGTTCAGCGAGCTGCATGGCGACCTCTATCAGGCCGACTACTGGAAAAGCCTGCAAGACGCGATTCGCGCCGGCAAGGTGATCGATGTGTTCCCGTACCGGCGCAAAGAGCAGCTGAACTGACTGTCCATGGCTGAGGCGCTGTTCTCCCGCTCGTCGTGGCTCAACTCGCTGCATATGTCGACGCTCACCGTGGCGCTGCTGCAGGCCCAAGGGCATACGCCGGAGGCGGTGCTGGAGGGCAGCGGTATTTCTACCGATGACTTGCGCGGGATGAAACGCCTGATTGCTCCCGGCCAGGAGCAGCACGTGTTCGCCAATGCCCTGCGCCTGAGCGCGCAGCCGGCATTGGGTATGGTCCTGGGGCTGCGCACACGGATTTCCGCTTATGGCCTGCTCGGTTATGCGTTGCTGTCGGCGCCGACCTTTGGCGAAGCGCTGCGCATTGGCCTCAGTTATCCAGTGCTGCTCGGCACCTACTTTAATCTCGGCCTCACTGTCGAAGGCCAGACCGCCTGGCTGACCGCCACTGGTTATGGCGAAGATGAAGCCCTGCGGCCGTTTAACGTTGAGTTATGCCTGGCCTCGTTGAAAGTGGTGTGCGGCGACTTGCTTGGCCAACCGCTGCCGCTGTTAGCGGCGCAATTCGACTACGGCGAAACTGCAGGCTACGCCGACGGTTTTGCGTGCACGTTGCAGTTCGAACAGCCGCGCAATGCCATCGGCTTCGCCGCCGCCTGGCTGGAGCAGCCGCTGCCACTGGCTGACCCTGTCACCCACCAGGAAATGCTCGACCAATGCCGCCGGCAGAACGCCGAGCTGGCGGCCAACCGCGCGTGGTTGGAGCGGGTGCGGGCGCTGCTCGCCGAGCGCTTGCAAAGCCCCCCGGGCCTGGACGAACTGGCCCGGCAAATGAACTGCTCGGCGCGCAGCCTGCGCCGCTACCTGCAACAGCAGCACACCAGCTACCAGCAGTTGCTCGACGAGCTGCGCTTCACCCGCGCCAAGGAACTGCTGCAACAAGGCGAGCTGCCCATCTACCGCATCGCCGAACTGCTCGGCTTCAGCGAAACCGCCGGCCTGCGCCACGCCTTCCAACGCTGGAGTGGGCAGCCGCCGAGTTATTTCCGGGTTTGATCCAGCCTCGCCTTTTCCAGGAGTCGCGGCTGAAGCCCCTCCCACAAGGACCTCGATCCCTGTGGGAGGGGCTTCAGCCGCGATGCCTTTGATCTTGATATGGCCATGTGGATTGGCCATATCGATCCCCTTTTGGCCTGCGCCAGCGTTCACCTGTTGCGCCACCTGTGTCCACAATGCGGGCACAAGAACACTGATGAGGTAGCCCGTTATGTTGACCGTCTACAGCGACGATCACCGTCTCCACCATGGCCAGGCCGAGCTGGTAGATGGCCAGTTGCAGCCCTGTTTCGAAATGCCCAGCCGCGCCGACACGGTGCTGGCACGGGTCAGGCAGCAGAACCTCGGTGAAGTGATTGAGCCGAACGATTTCGGCCTGGCACCCATCGCCCGCGTCCACGACGGCGCCTACCTGACTTTTCTGCAAAACGCCTGGGCGCGCTGGGCCGCCGAAGGTCACAGCTGCGACCTGTTGCCCTCCTGTTTTCCCGGCCGCCGCCTGCGCCGCGATGGGCCGATTCCCCGCGCCCTGATCGGCGAATTGGGGCATTACTGCTTCGATACCGAAGCGCCGATCACCGCCGGCACCTGGCAGGCGATCTACAGCTCGGCGCAAGTGGCGCTGACCGCCCAGGACCATATGCGCAAAGGCGCTCGCAGCGCCTTTGCCCTGTGCCGTCCGCCAGGCCACCATGCCGGCAGCGACTTTATGGGCGGCTACTGCTTCCTCAACAACGTCGCCATCGCCACCCAGGCCTTTATCGACCAGGGCGCCAAACGCGTGGCGATCCTCGACGTCGATTACCACCACGGCAACGGCACCCAGGAAATCTTTTACCCGCGCGGCGATGTGCTGTTCGCCTCCATCCATGGCGACCCGCTGGACGAGTATCCGTACTTCCTCGGCAACGCTGATGAAACCGGCGAAGGCGCAGGCGAGGGTTGCAACCACAACTACCCGCTGGCCCTCGGCAGCGGCTGGCCGCAGTGGAGCGCGGCGCTGGACGACGCCTGCGAGAAGATCGCCGCCTACGCCCCGGATGTGCTGGTAATTTCCCTCGGCGTCGACACCTACAAAGAAGACCCGATTTCGCAGTTCAAACTCGACTCGCCGGACTACCTGGCCATGGGCGCACGCATCGCCGCCTTAGGGCTGCCGACGCTGTTCGTGATGGAAGGTGGGTATGCGGTGGAAGCCATTGGCGTCAATGCGGTGAACGTCTTGCAAGGCTATGAAAGGGCTACCCATGTTTAAGCAGAAAACCCTCGCCCTGCTGGTCGCCGCCACGCTGTTGGCCAGCGCCACGGCCATGGCCGCGGAGCCGGTGGTCCGCATCTACAACTGGTTCGATTACATCGGCCCCGACACCTTGAAGAGCTTCAAAGCGGAAACCGGCATCGAGCCCAAATACGACGTTTACGACAGCAACGAAGTGCTCGAAGCCAAGCTGCTCTCCGGCCATTCCGGCTATGACCTGGTGGTGCCCAGCGACAGCTTTCTGCCCAATTACATGAAGGCCCAGGTGTTCCAGAAACTAGACAAGAGCAAGCTGCCCAACTGGAAGAACCTCAACCCCGAACTACTCAAAGTGCTGGCCGCCAAGGACCCCGGCAACCAGTACGTGGTGCCGTACATGTGGGGCACCAACGGCATCGCGTTCAATGTCGACAAGGTCAAAGCCATTCTCGGTGACGACGCGCCGCTGGACTCCTGGGACCTGGTGTTCGACCCGGAGATCCTCGCCAAGCTCAAGCAGTGCGGCGTGGCCTATCTGGATGCGCCCACCGAAGTGATTCCCGAGGTGCTGCACTATCTCGGCCTGTCGCCCAACAGCCACAACCCGGCCGACTACAAAAAGGCCGAAGAGCACCTGAACAAACTGCGGCCGTCGATCACCTATTTCAGTTCATCGAAGTTCGTCACCGACCTCGCCAATGGTGATATCTGCGTGGCGGTTGCCTGGTCCGGCGGTGCCATGCAGGCCGCAGCGCGGGCCAACGAAGCGAACAACGGCATCAAGATCGAATACCGCATTCCGAAAGAGGGCACCGCCGCCTGGTTTGACGTGCTGGCCATTCCCCGCGACGCGCAGAACATCGAACAGGCGCATGCCTTTATCAACTATCTGTTACGCCCGGAAGTGGTGGCGCCGATCTCCGATTACGTCGCCTACGCCAACCCCAATCAGGCTGCTGATGGTCTGATCAGCCCGGCGCTACGCAACAACCCCAACGTCTATCCACCGGCTGAGGTGCAAGCCAAGTTGTACAGCGTGGAAATGCTGCCGCCGGCCCTGGAGCGGTTGCGTACGCGCACGTGGACCAAGGTGAAAACCGGCCAGTAAAGGTGGCCTCAGCGCTGTACCAGCCAATCGCGAAATGCTGTTACCAGCTCGCTGCCCCCGGGGCGGTGCAGCAGCAGGTAACGGCGCTCGTGGCTGGCGCTGAGCGGCGACAGCTCCACCAGGTAACGGTTAGCCAACTCCTGCTGGATCAACGCCGTCGGGCATAGCGCCACACCATGGCCGGCGATGGCAGCGGTGCTCATCAGGTTGAAGTCCTCATACACCACGCCGCTGTTCAACGCCGGCGCGGGCAGTCCGGCGGTGGCAAACCAGATCTGCCAACCCTGCGGGCTTTGGTCGTGCAACAGCGGCAACTGCCACCACTGTGCAGGGTCTCCCAGCTGTGCCAATAGGCTGGGGTTGCACACCGGGCGCGTCTCGCCGCTGAGCAGCGGTTGGCTTGCGTAGGGCCCGCGATACGGGCCATCCCAGTGACGAATCAGCACATCGATACCCTCGTCGATGTGCTCGGCCGTTTGCGAGGCATAGACAATCTGCAGCTGCACATCGGGGTGGCGCGTGGCAAAGCTCGGCAGCAGCGGAATCAACCAGCGCGACGCCACCGAGGGCGTGCACGCGACCACTAACGTCGGCCGCGGCTGTTGCTGTTCGAGGCGCGCGCAGGCCTGGGCGATGTCATCGAAGGCGCCACCAAGGGCTTGCGCCAACTGCGCGCCAGCCTCGGTTGCCGTTACCCCACGGCCTTGTTTGACCATCAACACCTGCTGGAAATAACCCTCCAACTGCTTGAGCTGATGGCTGACGGCGGGGTGGGTGACATTCAATTCGGCGGCCGCTTTGCCTACGCTGTGCAGGCGGGCCGCGGCTTCGAAGGCGCGCAGGGCGGAAAGCGAGGGGAGTTTGCGCATGGGCTGAACCGTTAAAGGAGTAGTCAGTAAAACTAACGGATTTCGGCAATAAAGGTCACTTGTTGCGTAGCTGATCGGCCTCTAGATTTCGCTCAAGGGCATCGCGGCTGAAGCCGCTCCTACGGGACCTACGATGACGGTAGGAGCGGCTTCAGCCGCGATGCTGTTGACTCGTCAATAAAAGGAACCAACCATGCCCAAGGCCTACAAAAACTACCCAGCCGCGTACCAGGTCAGCAAAGGCTCGGCCTTGCAGGTGGATGAGGCCTTTTATCAGCGCATCCGCGAACAGCAGAGCGCGCGCACCCTAGTGGACAGTTTCGAGATCCCGATCCGCACCGGACGCGCCTGGAAAGTACCGGCTGGCCATGTCTTCCGCATCACCACCCCGGTCGGCCCGCAGGTTGGCGACCTGAATATCTGGAATGCCAACGACCCACGCGAACGCCTATGGGCAGCACGTACCCGCCAGTTGCAGGGCGCCCATGTCAGCACCTACGACCGCCTGTGGTCGAACCTGCCGTTTCTGCGTCCGCTGGTGACCATCACCGACGATAGCCTGGCCGCCTACGGCATCGACGAACACGGCGGGCGTCTGCACGACCTGCTCGGCACCCGCTGCGACCCCTACGTCAACAAGATGCTCACCGGCGAGGACTTTCATCACCATTGCCATTCCAACCTGACCCGCGCGGTATTGCCCCACGGCCTCACCGAATTCGACGTGCACGATGTGCTCAACGTGTTTCAGTGCACCGGCCTGAATGACGACGACCTGTACTTTATGAAAGCCTGCCCGGCCAAGCAGGGCGACTACCTGGAATTTTTCGCCGAAATCGATTTGCTCTGCGCGCTCTCGACCTGCCCGGGGGGTGATCTGTCGCTGCCGATGTGGGGGCCTGAAGCGCAAGATCCGTTGAGCGTTTGCCGCCCATTGGGCGTCGAAATCTATACACTCGACGCCGCCTTGCTGGACGGCTGGAAACAACCCGAACGGGCCGCCTATAACGGCCAGCATGGCTTGCAGATTGTGGCTCCGGCTTGGGAGCGATAGGAGTACGTATGCCCCTGTTGAATTGCGATATCGGCGAGAGTTTTGGCGCCTGGTCGATGGGCCTGGACGCTGAGGTCATGCCCTATATCGACTGCGCCAACATCGCCTGCGGCTTTCATGCCGGCGACCCCGGCACCATGCGCAAAACCGTGGCACTGGCCCTCGAACACCAGGTGCGTATTGGCGCCCATCCGGCCTATCCCGACCTGGTGGGTTTTGGCCGCCGCTCAATGGCCTGCTCGCCGCAGGAAGTGATTGACCTGGTGCACTATCAGGTCGGCGCGTTGGCCGGCATCTGCCGCGCCCAGGGCGGCCAGGTGGAGTACGTCAAACCCCATGGCGCGCTGTACAACGACATGATGAGCGACGCCAAGCTGCTGCGGGCGGTGTTTCAGGCCGTGGCCAGTTACGGCGGTGATGTGCGCCTGATGCTGATGGCCCGCGCCGACAATAGCCTGGCCCTGGGGCTGGCCGATGAGTACGGCGTGCCGCTGTGGTTCGAAGCCTTCAGCGACCGTGCCTACGATGGCGCCGGCAACCTGGTGTCGCGCAGCTTGCCCGGTGCGGTGCACCACGAGCCCGAGCGCATCGTCGCCCAGGCCCTCGACCTGGCACAGGGCAAACCCTTGCTGGCCAGCGATGGCAGCACGTTGCAGTTGCAGGTCGATACTCTCTGCGTGCACGGCGACAATGCCGCGTCGGTGGCGGCGGTGCGACGTATTCGCCAGGCACTTGATGGGCTGCAACCGGCATGAAGGTGCGGATCGAGGTGGTCGCCATCGACTGCCTGATGCTGCGCCTGTTCGATGAAATCGACCAAGCCCATATGCCCTGGTTGCTCGCCGCCGCGCAGCGGTTGCGCGCGGTGTTTGCCGAGGCACTGGTCGATCTGGTGCCGTCTTACACCACCTTGATGCTGCACTACGACCTGCAGCGCGTTGACTCGGCGCGGGCGCGTGAACTGATAACCGACGCGCTGCACGACCTGCAGCCAGCGGGCGAGGGCAGTGGTCGTCTGCAACAGATTCCAGTCTGGTACGACCCGCAGGTGGGGCCGGAGTTGGCGCTGTTGGCCAGGCGCAGCGGGTTGTCGGTGGGCGAGGTAATCGCCCGGCACAGCGGCCATGAGTACGCGGTGTTTGCCCTTGGCTTTGCTCCTGGTTTTGCCTACATGGGCCTGGTGGTGCCGGAGCTCGCTGCACCGCGTCTGGCCACTCCTCGGCAACGGGTGACCCAGGGCAGCGTGGCCCTGGCCGAACGGCAAACCGCGACTTACCCGCAAACCTCCCCGGGCGGTTGGAACGTGTTGGGCCGCACCCCGACTGCTTTGTTCGATCGCCAACTGGACGGCTACAGCCTGCTGCAACCCGGTGACCGGGTGCGCTTTGTGCCGATCGAACGCCACGAGTTTCTGCGCCTGGGGGGCGATGACACGCCACTGGAGGCGTTGCCATGAGCGGTGTACGGATAGAGCAGAGCACGCCGCTGGTTCAACTGCAGGACGGCGGGCGTTTTGGCGTGCGCCACCTGGGCGTGACCCAGGGCGGGGCGGCGGACTGGCTGTCGATGTCCTGGGCCAACTGGCTACTGGGCAATGCGCTGGACGCGGCGGTGATCGAAATTACCCTTGGCGGCCTGGAGCTAGTGGTGCAGCAGGACGCGGTGCTGGCCTTGGCTGGCGCCGACCTAGCCGCCAGTCTCGACGGGCAACCGTTGGTGCCCTGGCAGAGTTTCGCCGTGTGTGCCAGCCAACGACTGCGTTTCAATCATCCACAGAGTGGAGTGCGGGCCTACCTGGCGGCGCCGGGCGGTTTTGTCTGCGCGCCGACGTTGGGCAGTGCCAGCACCGTGAGCCGTGAAGGGCTGGGCGGTTTGTTGGGCGATGGTCAGGCGCTGCACCGTGGCGATTCGTTGCAATGGGCAGGTGTCGGTGGGCCGGTACAGCAGCTGGCGGCCGAGCAGATTCCGGACCTCAGCCTGAAACAGCCGCTGGACTTGGTACTCGGCGCGCAGATCGGCGACTTCAGCGGCCAGGCGCTGTTCGACCTGTTCAACCGCCCCTGGCACCTCGACAGCCGCGCCGACCGCATGGGTATTCGCCTGCTCGGGCCGGTGTTGCAGTACCAGGGTGCGGCGCTGATTTCCGAAGGCATTCCCCTCGGCGCCATTCAGGTACCGCCGGATGGCCAGCCGATTGTGCTGCTCAATGATCGGCAGACCATTGGTGGCTATCCGCGGGTGGGCGCGTTGACGCCGGAGTCGCTGGCGCGCTTGGCGCAGGCGCAGCCGGGCGATAGCTTGCGGTTCAGGCCGGTGTTGCAGGGCGATGCGCAGGTCAGGCATTTGCACCTTTTGAATGCGTTCGCCTAGTTAGCAGGCCAAGCGCAATCCAGTCCCCTCGCCCCAGCGGGGAGAGGGGTGAACAGCCGTTGAGTTTTTATGGAATCAAATCAAACCCGCTGCTATCCAACCGCTCGCCATTCACCAACACATGCACCGCGTGGTGCCCGTAGTAGTGCTTGCGCGTGGTCAGTTCGCGAATCTGTTGGCTGCGTGACAGCACCACCAAGGCGCCGGGTGCGAGGTCGAGGGTTTTCAGTTTGAACACCTTGCGGGCCACCTTGCCCGAGGCTTTGACGTAGTCGATGGCGTAATCCACCACCAGCCGTTGCGGGGTGTTGCGGGTGGATTTGAGGGTGAAGGACAGGGTCATGCTCTGGCCCAGGCGCACCTTTGCCGGGCTGACCTGCAACGCCGTCAATTCCACTTCTGCCGGCTCGCCAGCCCCGAGCAACGCCAATGCACGACGGTCACCTTGTTTGATCAGGCTGCGCAAGCCATGGCGGATAATCCAGCTGGTGCGCGGGTTGTCCTGCGGCCAGTTTTCCAGGCGTTCCAGCAGCCAGTCAGGGTGGTCTTTGCTGATGTCATTGAGGTGGTTGGCCACCGACTTGCGCACATACAGGCTGGGGTCGTCGTTTAGCGCTTCGAGTATCGGCCAGGCCAGCTCGGGCTCCCCTTGCAGCTGCGGCAGGCGAAAGGACCAGGGCAGTCGCGGCCGGCTGCCTTCGCTGGCCAGGCGACGCACATGCTCATTGTCGTCAGTGGCCCATTCACGCATCTGCGCCAGGGTGCGGTCCTGGTCCTGCACGAGGAAATGGCGAATGGCGAACTCTGAAGAGCCAAACGTTGTGAAAAACTTCAGCGCCAGCAGCGACAGCTCAAGGTCGTCGCGGCCATAGCTGGCGACGTAGTGCGGCAAGCACATGCTGACAAAGCCGCTGTTCAGCCGCGGCGCCAGGTCCTGCAGAATCGCCAGGGCGCTGACCAGGTCGGCCGGCAGGGTGGCGTGCAGGCTTTCGCTGACCCGCGCCAGGCGCTGCATCACCGACAGCTCATCCAATCCGGCACTGGCCAGGGTCAAAAAGCGTTTGCTGGCGAAGGCCGGGTACACCGCTTGGGTATGCTCGGCGATATGGCGCAGGCGGTCGCGGTTGAAGATTTCCTTGAGCGCGGGGGCGCTGGCAGTGGCGGTGGCGCTCATGGTTATCCTGGTTGATGTGGTCGTCAGTTAAGTCTACTGAGTGTGTAGGACATACCGTACATCGGCTAATCCCTATTTTTCACTGGGCAACCTGTGACGGAAAGTGGCGCGGCGTTGGGGTTGATGCCACTCTCAGCGTGCAGCTTGCGCTAATTCGCGGGTTGCGCCGGAGTAACGTGACGTTGCCACAGATCAAACGGAACCGCTCTTTTTGGGGCTACGCTTAATTCAAGGTAGGCTGATTCTCAAGAGAGCATGACCTTCGTGGTAAGCCGACGTGACTGTCTAGGGCTTGAGTTCCGAGGAGACGGCCGCATATAGCCTGTAGCAAGCGACCGCCCACTCGCTGTTTAGAGAGGAACAAACGATGAAAATCTGGCTGCGCACTTTGGCCTGGAAACTGTCCGTACTGTTGGGCTATACCCGCCTGCAACCCATCCCGATTCCAACCGAGGAACAGCAACGCCGCCTGGCTGCGCAACGGCGCAGACGTTAAGCGCGAACTGTTGCCGCTCAGCCTTCGCTGCTGAGCGTGCCACCTGGCCGATTATGTCGCCCGGGTGGCGCTGATCGTGACTCCCGCCGCGGCGACCCGGTGCTAGCATCCTCGGATATTTCCGGGGAGTGCAGCAGTAATGGAGCGTCTGATTCAGGCTAATGGCCAGCCGCATTTCGGCATTTTTCCCCAGGCTGTCGGCGAGGTTAACTACCGCGACTTCGACTTCCGCTCGCCCATGGGCCGTCCGCTCGGTGCCTTGGCCAAGTGGCGACGTTTTCACCAGTTCCAATATTTCGGCTTGATCAGCGACCAGTTGATCGGCGGCTGTGCTCTGGCCAACCTGAGCCTGGCCGGCATCGGCTTTGTCTACCTGTTTCACCCAGCCAGCGGGCGCATGATCGAGCGCCAGTTCAAATTGCCGCTGGGCATCGGCAGCCAGTTTTCCCAACACCCCAACAATGGCGTGTGCGAATTGCACAGCGGCAAAAACCTGCTGCGCCTGGAAAACCACGGCAGCGAAAAACGCCTATGGGTGGAGCTGGATGACGGCACCCGTATCAACGCCCATTTCAACGAACAGAGTCCGGCGTTTCAGCCGATGTGCCTGAATACGCCGACCGCCACCAATGGCTGGGTCTATGCGCAAAAGGTCGCCGGGGTGCGCTGCGAGGGCAGTGTGCAGAGTTCCCTGGGCACCTTCGACCTGGCCAGCATCGACGCCTTTGCCCACCACGATTGGTCGGCTGGCTATATGCGTCCGGAAACCTTCTGGAACTGGGCCTGCCTGTCGGGCCAGGCCGGCGAGTTGCGGGTGGGGCTGAATCTGTCTTGCGGGGTTAACGAAACCAGCTTCACCGAGAACTGCTTCTGGCTGGATGGCGAGCTGATCAAGGTCGATACCGTGCGCTTCAGTTACGACCGCGATAACGAAATGGCGCCCTGGCGGATTCAGTCGTTCGATGGCCAGGTTGACCTGCAGTTCGAAGCACGCGGGCTGCACAAAGAGCGGCTGAACCTCGGATTTATCGCCAGTAACTTCAAACAGATTTTCGGACAGTTCCGCGGCGAATTGCGGCCGCACGGCAGGCCGGTAGTCGCCATCGAGGACCTCTGGGGTTTTGTCGAAGACCAATATGTGAAGTGGTGATCGGGGGTTTTTCTCTGCTACGAACGTACTAAGTCTTACAACTCAATGTCTTCCACTTTGCTCGAGGTTATGGTTAGCTGGCTAATTATTAGTTTTAGCTGTGATCACGAGTCCTTTATGCCCCACACAGATCAACACCGTTTCGGTATGCAACTGGCCCAACTGTCGCGTTCCTGGCGTGCCGAGCTGGACCGTCGTCTCGCTGGCTTGGGGCTTTCCCAGGCGCGTTGGTTGGTGCTGTTGCACCTGAACCGCTTTCGCGATGAATTGCCCACCCAGCGCGAGCTGGCGCAAAGCGTCGGCGTCGAGGGGCCAACCCTGGCGCGCTTGCTCGACAGCCTGGAAGCTCAGGGCCTGGTCAGTCGCCAGGCGGTGGTGGAAGACCGCCGGGCGAAGAAGATCTGCTTGAGCGATTCGGCGCGGCCATTGATTGAACAGATCGAAGCGATCTCCAATCAACTGCGTCTGGAGTTGTTCGATGGTATCGATGAAGAAGAAATTCGCCGCTGTCAGTTAATCCACGCGCGCATTCTCGACAACCTGGAAAAACGTTAAGTCCCGTCTACTGTGGGGGCAGGCCTGATGCCGGGTCCCCATCTTCTATTAATAACTTTGTAAGCTTTTTGACACCTTCGTCTCAGGTCACCTAAGTCCATATTTTATTTGCCATTTATTTGACTGTTTTTCCCTTCTTTTGCGTATCATGGCCATATGCCTGGATAACTGCGTCACAAATTTAGAATCGTGACCATACTCTTTAGGCTCGGGCCTACACGGATGTTTCTCCCGAATTCAGTCTTTTGCTAAACCTTTTGTTAGCGCCACAAATCTGGAACTGCGTGATCCTTTGCGCTGTGGTGTGAACATGGAGCGGTACTTCCGGGAGGCGTCGATGGTGCAGGTTCGACAGTTGTTGCTTGGCTTGGCCTCTGGCTCAGTTTTGTATTCGGGGATGGCGTCGGCATTGGGGTTGGGCGACATAACCTTGCATTCGGCCCTCAATCAGCCGCTGGAAGCGGACATCGAACTGCTGGAGGTCGGCGACCTCAGTGCTTCTGATATGAAGGTGCGTCTGGCTTCCGACGCTGTGTACGCCCGCTCCGGCGTTGACCGCATCATCTTCCTCAGCGACCTGCGTTTTACCCCGTTACTGCGCGGCGGCAAAAGCGTGATCCGCGTGGTATCGAGCAAACCGGTGCGCGAGCCGTACCTGAACTTTATCGTCGAGCTGGCACGGCCCAATGGCCAGCTGTACCGCGAATACACCTTGCTGCTCGATCCGCCCAATGCCTCGGCCTACAACAGCGTTGCCGCCGTTCCGGCGAGCAGCGGGGCGACTACCAGCAGCAAGAAAACCGCCGCAGCGCCGGCTACCCCTGCCAAGCCGCGCGTGGCACCGCCGGCAAAACTCGGCAAACACTATCAAGTGACCACTGGCGACAGCCTGTGGAATATCGCCGCACGTTTGCGTGCGCAAGGCAGCACCGCCTCGCAAGAGCAATTGATGGCGGATATTCACACCCTCAATCCGCAAGCCTTCGGTGGCAATGACATGAGTCGCCTGCAAAGCGGCGCCAACCTGTTGCTGCCGGATGCCGCTCCCGGCATCGCTAAACCTGCGACAGCCGCCGACGCCGAGCCGCCGGCGACCCTCAGCGTGGTCGATGACGAGGCGCCGCCACTGCCGGCGCCGTTGGATACCCAGGCCGAGATGATCGCGCAGATGCAGCGCCGTCTGGATACCGAGTTGGCGCAGAACGCTGATGAGAACACCAAGCTGCAACAGTCGCTGGCCAATCTGGAGGTTCAGGTGCAGCAACTGATGGAGCAATCCGCCAGCAAAGACCAGCAGATCGCCGACCTGCGCGCCGAGCTCGCGAGACAGCCAACGCCTGCGCCGGCCAATACGCCGCAGGCCAGCGACAGCACGGCCGCTGTTCCCGCAGCCAACGCCCCGGCGGACGACAGCAACTGGTTCGGTGCCATCTGGGGCCTGCTGGGCTTGCTGGTGGCCGGGTTGATCGGCCTGTTGTTGTGGCGCCGGACCCGCGAAGAGCCACCGTCGCAATCCTTTGCTCCGGGTGCGCCGGTGGCCGCTGTGGTCACCGAGGAAGACACCTTCGAGCTGGACGACATCGTGACCCCAGCGGTTGAGATTGCCCCGGTTGTCAGCGCGCCGCGCGCACCGATAGTGGTGGCCGAGCCGCGTCCGGCCAGCCCCACCGATACCCTTGAAGGCGCCAATATCTACATCGCCTACGGCCGTTTCAGTGAAGCGGCTGGCAGCCTGCGTCGAGCCCTCGACGCCGAGCCGCAACGCAGCGATATCCGTTTCCGTCTGTTGGAAGTACTGGCGCAGTTGGGCGATGCCCGTGGCTTCCAGCGTGAAGAAGAAATTCTCCTAGACGCCGGTTACCCGGACAGCGCCATCAGCCAACTCAAAGCCCGTCACCCTGACCTGTTCGCGGGCGAGCAGGCTGAAGTGCTGGATCTCGAACTGCCGGAAACCGATGTGCTCGATGATGCCGTTTTGGTGCTCGACGATGCCCAGCCATTGGCCAGTCAGCCGGCCGCCGAGGACGACCAGTTCAACCTCGACGACTTCTCCCTGGACCCCGACTGGGACCTGATCAGCCCGTTCTCCGCCAACGCCCGCAACAAGGCCGAAGCGGCGCAGAAAGCCAGCAACGACAGCGCCCCGGCCGACGCTGGCTTGGGCAGGGCCAGCGACCTCGGCAGTCCGTTCACTGGCACCTCGATGCTGGTGGAAGAAACCCACGACGAGGGCTGGTTCGGCGAAGGCCTGGATGACGAGGCCTACCTGAGCCAGAGCGTTGTGGAAGAGGGCGAGCCACTGGGCGACCTCGATCACCTGGAAGCGCGGCGCGACAACCTGGCCAAGTTCAACCAGGCCCTGGCCTATATCGAACAAGGCCACCTGGAAAGCGCCTGCGACATCCTCAATGAATTGATCAACGAGGGCGACGAGGAGCAGAAGCGCGAGGCGAGCAAGCTCTTGGCCAAGATCGCTTGACGGCTAGCATCCACACCAAAGCCCGCAACGTGCGGGCTTTTTTCATCCGCTGAATTGGGTTCCGCCATGACTGCCAACAAACCAGAAGTCGTCATCACCTATTGCACCCAGTGCCAGTGGCTGCTGCGCGCCGCCTGGCTGGCCCAGGAGCTGTTGTCGACCTTCAGTGATGACCTCGGCAAGGTCAGCCTGCAGCCGGGTACTGGCGGGGTGTTTGTGGTGACCTGCGACGGTGTGCAGATCTGGGAGCGCAAGGCCGATGGGGGTTTCCCGGAGGCCAAGGTGTTGAAGCAGCGGGTGCGTGATGTGATCGACCCGCAGCGCGACCTCGGTCATAACGACCGGGCCACGCTCTCGGCGGAGTGATCAGTTGATGCTGTAACCGCGCCCGTTCAGGCACGCACCGAGCGCGCGCCGGTAGTAGTCAGCTGCACTCTGCGCCGGCGCGGCGGTGGCGCTAGCCGGGTCGAAGCCGCTCTGGCTGACGGCCCAGCTGTGGCATTCGTAGCGGTCGCGGGCTTGCTGGTCGGCGGTCTGGCCGCGCGCTGGGTAGGCGATCACGTCATAGCTGGTGGGCGGCACGCTGGCGACGGTTTGCGGCGCCTGCACCACCACGTATTCCTTACGGTCGGCATTCCACATGTAGTAGCTGCCGGCGGCGAGGAAATACAAGGCGCTGCCAATCCACACTTCGCGGGAGAAATCCGGCAGGCCATGACCGTGGCCCGGACCTGGTCCACCCCAGCCGGGGCCAGGGCCACCAGGGCCGCCACCGGGAGGGCCGGCGAGGGCTGGCAGGGTGAGCAGGGCCAATAACAGGGCGACGCCAGCGCGTGGCAGTGAAGCGGTCATATCGGTACTCCAGGTGGTCTACAGGGCGCGGTGTGCAGCCCGTAGCCATTATCGAAGTGCCGCTTGAGGGTGGGTGTCAGGCCTGGGTAAAGCCTGTGTAAACCCGTTGCTACATTGGCCTTGCCGTCAGGGTTGGGCGGTCTGGGCGTCGACCGGTTCCACCGGTTTGCCATCGCCCATACGCGCCGACAGAAAGATCGCGAAGATGATCAGCGCGCCGCCCGCCATCATTCGTACGGTCGGGGTTTCCGAGAAAATCAGCCAGGCGAAGGTGATGCCGTACACCGGCTCCAAGGCAAACACCACGGCAGCGGTGCGCGCCTTGAGCACGTCCAGGCTGGCCACGAACAGACTGTGGGCCACCCCGGTGCAGAACACCCCGAGCAAGGCAATCCAGAGCCAGTTCAGCGCCGACACGCTGGCCAGCTCCGGCGCCGCAAACGGCAGCAGGCACAGGCCCACCACCAGGTTCTGACACAGCGCCGATTGCACCGGCCCGACTTTGCCGGAACCGGCGCGGTTGACCAGCGACAGCAAGGCGAACAGCAAGCCCGACAGTACGCCCCAGAGCAGGCCGGCCGTGGCGCCACTGGCCAGGTTGAACTCCGGGGTCACCAGCACCAGACCGATGCTGACCAGGCACACCAGCACGATCTCATTGCGGCGAATGCGCTCGCGAAAAATCAGCCCTTCGAGAATCACCGTCAGCGCCGGAAAACTGGTGAAACCCAAGGTGGCGATGGCCACGCCTGCGACCTTCACCGAGATGAAAAAGCTCACCCAATGCCCGGCTAACAACACGCCACCGAGGGCCAAACGCCCCCAGTCATTGGCACGCAAGCGTTGCCACGGAATACGCGCAATCAGCTTGGCGAATACCGCCAGGGCCAACACCGCAAACAGCGCGCGGCCGAACACGATCATGCTCGGTGACGTGGTGGCGAGTTTGCCCAGCACGCCAGTGAAGCCAAACATCAGGGCACCGCAATGCAGAGCGGTAAGGGCGGAGCGGTGGTTCATGGATGTCCTTAAGAGGGGTCCGTTTCTGTAGGAGCGGCTTTAGCCGCGATCCCTGCAAACAGAAAGATCACAAGCATCGCGGCTAAAGCCGCTCCTACGAGATTAGTGTCAGGCCAGGCGGGAGCCATTGGGCAACGGATGCTCGAAGCTGGCCAAGACTACCCGATTTTCATCGTCGTACACCCCGGTCACCAACACTTCGGAACGCACCCCGGCAATGGATTTCGCTGCGAAGTTGCACACGCACAACACCTGTTTGCCCACCAGGCTTTCGGCGCTGTAGTGCGCGGTGATCTGCGCGCTGGAGGTTTTTACTCCGAACTCGCCCAGATCGACCTGCAGCACATAGGCCGGCTTGCGCGCTTTGACGTTGGGCTCGGCGCTGATGATGGTACCGACGCGTAGTTCAACCCGTTCAAAGTCCTGCCATTCAATGGTGTCCATGCCGTTCCTCAGGGCTGCTGGAAGATCGCTGCAGTGTAAGGAGTGCGGCTGTGAACTGTCTGTCGCGGAACTCGCGGCAATTGTCGCCAGGCTCTTGCTCAGTGCTGGGCACGCAGTTGTCGCGGGGTGGTGCCGAAGTGGCGGGCGAGGGCAGCGGTGAAGGCGCTCTGCGAGCTGTAGCCGACACGCTGGGCAACCTCGCCGACCGGTAATCCAGTGTCGCGCAGCAGTTGCATGGCCAGCTGCAGGCGGCGGTTGCGCACATAGTCCATCGGCGTTTGCCCGGTCTGCTGCTGAAACCGCGCATGGAAGCGCGCCGCCGACAGGCCGCTGAGGCGCGCCAGGTCGAGCACCTGCAACGGGTGGGCGGCATGTTGGTCGATATAGCGGTCGAGGCTGGCCAGTGGCAGCTCGTTGCGCTCGGTCTGTGTGGCCGGCGTGCTGGCCAGGCTGGCCAACAACAGCGCGGCGCCTTGCCCAGCAATCACCGGGTCGTCGATCGGGCTGTTCACCAGCCAGCTCAGCAACTGCTGTTGAGAGCTGGCAAGGCTAAGGATTTGCGGGCTGTCGAGCAGGCGTTGGCCATTTTCCGCGTGGCTGCCCAGGCGGCTGTGCAGCCAGTCGCCGTCGGGAACATCGAAGACCATGCAGTCGCTGCCTTCGCGGCTTTCGCAGGCGTGGTGCGAGCCGCTGGGAATCACCAGCAGTTGCTGGCCGCGCAACAGGCTGCCGTGGCCCTCCACTTCAAACTCCAGACGGCCGCTCAGGCCAAAGACGATCTGCGCATGCCCATGGCTATGGGCGATCAGCTCATCACTGTAATGGCGCAGGGACAGAATCGAGTGCATGGCAGGTTCCTCGGCGAAGAACCGCAGTTTACCTGGCCGAGCGCGCCAGGGAAGGCTGTCATCAGTTTGCCTTGAGCTTGTAATACCCAGGTCACCGGCAGGCCTCAACCTCGTTTAAACCCTGCCGGAGGCCGCCCCATGAGCAGCGCTCAGCTCGCAAAACCCAGCCGTAAGCAACGTGTCCGCACCCTGTGGATTTCCGACGTGCACTTGGGCACCAAGGATTGCCAGGCCGAACACCTGTCGCAGTTTCTCAAACGCTACCAGGCCGACAAGGTCTACCTGGTAGGCGACATCATCGACGGCTGGCGCCTGCGCAGCGGCATTTTCTGGCCGCAGGCACACACCAACGTGATTCGCCGGTTGCTGACTATGAGCAAGCGCGGCACCGAGGTGGTGTATGTCACCGGCAACCACGACGAGTTTCTGCGTCGCTACTCCAAACTGATTCTGGGCAATATCCAACTGGTCGACGAAGCCGAACACATCACCGCCGACGGCCGTCGTCTGCTGGTGGTGCACGGCGACCAGTTCGACGTGATCACCCGCTACCACCGCTGGCTGGCCTTCCTCGGCGACTCGGCCTACGAATTCACCCTGACCCTCAACCGCTGGCTGAACCATTGGCGGCGAAAGTACGGCTATGGCTACTGGTCGCTGTCGGCGTACCTCAAGCACAAGGTCAAATCGGCGGTGAACTTCATCAGCGACTTCGAAGAAGCCATCGCCCACGAGTGCACCAAACGCGGTTTCAACGGCGTGATCTGCGGCCATATCCACCACGCCGAAATTCGTCAGATGGGCGAGGTGGAATACATGAACTGCGGCGACTGGGTGGAAAGCTGCACCGCCTTGATCGAGCACCTGGACGGCAGCATCGAGCTCTATCGCTTGGCTGATGATCAGGTACGCCAAGCGCAGATCGCCGAGCAGGAGCGGGCAGCGGCAGCCGTGGCCGGTGCGGCGGTTGGCGTGGCGATGGCCAGCGAGGCAGTCAGCGCCAGCGCGCGCGAAACCGTCGTATGAGGATTTTGATCGTCAGCGATGCCTGGTCGCCGCAGGTCAATGGCGTGGTCACCAGCCTGCAGGCCTTGATCGCGGAGCTGCGTGGCCTCGGCCATCTGGTCAAGCTGCTGTCGCCAACCGACTTTCGCCATGTGCCATGCCCGACGTACGCGGAAATCCCGCTGGTGTGGGATGTCTGGAATGTCGGTGCGGCCATTCGCGACTTCCGCCCCGACTGTGTCCACCTGGCCACAGAAGGGCCGTTGGGCTGGAGCGCCAGGCGTTGGCTGAGCAAGCGCGGCCTGGCATTTTCCAGCGCCATTCACACACGTTTCCCTGAATACGTGCACACGCGTTTTCCGCGTATTCCGCTGGCCTGGGGTTACGCCTACCTGCGTCATTTCCATAAGCCCAGCCAGGCCGTGCTGGTGACCACCGAGCGCCTACGCGCCGAGTTTCACGGCTGGGGCCTGCAACGCCTGAGCTTGTGGCGCAAGGGCGTTGACCTCAGCCGCTTTAAGGCCGCAGCGCACATGCCGGGGCGCCTGGTGTTTCTCTATGTGGGGCGGATAGCGCCGGAGAAAAATCTCGACGCGTTTCTGCGCCTGGATTTGCCCGGCGAAAAACACGTAATCGGCGATGGCCCGCAACGGGCCGAGCTGGAAACGCGTTATCCGCAGGTGCGTTTTCTCGGCTACCAGCATGGTCAGGCGTTGGCGCACGCCTACGCCGAGGCCAGCGTGCTGGTGTTTCCCTCGCGTACCGACACCTATGGCTTGGTGATGCTCGAAGCGCTGGCTTGCGGTACGCCGGTGGCGGCATTCCCGGTGGCCGGGCCGCTGGACGTGCTGGAGCAAGGCGTGAGTGGGGTGATGGACGAAGACCTGCGTAGCGCCTGCCTGGCGGCGTTGAGCCTGGATCGTCAGCGTTGTGCGCAGGCGGCGGCGAAGCAGTCGTGGCGGGTGTCGGCTCTGGAGTTTCTGGCGCAGCAGCCGTTGCTGGATGGGGACGTGATAGACGCCTTGGTAGAGGTCGTCACGTAGGTTGGGTTGAGCCTCCGGCGAAGCCCAACGATACGAAGACGTTCGCCCCAGCATCTTTATCAAACAGGACAGTGGTAAACGCTCAGTTGGATCGCAGTGGCTAGGCCGGAAGTTGCGTAACGTTGGGCTTCGCGGTGCTCAACCCAACCTACACAATCACCTTATCGCGCAACTTCTCCGCCGCCAGGTTCAGCGCCTGAATCACGCGCTCTTTGTCGTAGTTCTGGATGCCGTTGGTATCCAGGTACATGGAGAAGCCCGGCAGTTCGTGTTCGACGTAACTGGAGGCGGCGCCGAGGTCGCGGCGGAAGTCCACCACTTGGTAGATCTGCACCGGGCGGGTGAAGCCCTTGACGGTGATTTGGCCCTTGTCGCGGCACATGATCACGTCTTTGACCAGCGAGTAGGTTTCGTGGGAGATCAGGATCTCGCCTGACTCGGCGGCGCTTTCCAGGCGGCTGGCGAGGTTCACGTCGCGGCCGATGATGGTGTAGTCCATACGCGTATCGGCGCCGAAGTTGCCCACAGTGCAGTAGCCGGTGTTCAGGCCCATGCGGATTTCCAACGGCTTGGTGATGCCCTGGGCGCGCCATTGCTGACGCAGCACCTTCATGTGTTTGCGCATGGCAATGGCCATCGACACCGCATTCACCGCATCTTTCTTGGCGCCCTGGCTGGCAGGGTCACCGAAGAACACCATCACGCAGTCACCAATGAACTTGTCGATGGTGCCACCGTATTTCAGGGTGATCTTCGACATCTCGTTGAGGTAGGTGTTGAGCAGGTCGGTGAGGGCTTCGGCTTCCAGCTCTTCGGATAGCTCGGTAAAACCTTTGATATCCGAGAAGAACACCGTCAGCTTCTTGCGCTGGGTTTCCAGGCGCACGCTTTTCTTGCCGCTGAAGATCGATTCCCACACCTGCGGCGATAGGTACTTGGCCAGGTTACGCGCCAGGCGGGCGGCTTTTTCCTGCTCGCGCTTGATTTCGTTGCGGGCGATATCCAGACGTAAACCCTGTTGGTGCACGAAATAAGCGGTGATGCAGATATACAGGGTGCTGAACACGACACTGACCAGCGATACCAGGGTCGGCGTGGTGGCCTTGAGCTCTGGCTGAATCACCACGCTGGTCAACACCGTGCCGCTGACCAGAATCAACAGCGACAGACCCAGATAGCGCAGGCCGCCGATGATCAGGGCGCTGAACACCAGGGTCAGGACAAACATCAGGCTCGGCACCACGGAGAAGCCGAGCAAGGCGATCGCCGCACCGCTATGCAGCGCATCGATAAACAGCAGAACCAGATTGGTCTGTTGCGGATGATCTTGTTTGAAGCGTTGGCTCAGGTGATGAGCAAGGTGGGGGTAGAGCAGGGCATACGGCACCATCCAGAGGACGTTGTAGCCGAAATACTGCACAAACGTGCCCGCGGCGATGCTGGCGGCCATCGCGATATAGGCCAGCACCCGTGAGTAATACTCACGCAGCGGTAAAGATGGTAGGTCGATCGAGCGCTCGATACTGACTGACTTCATGGCGTTGACACGATCCCTGCTGGTTTTCTGACGTCTCTGTAGGACGCCTTCGCTCTCTGCAAAACAGAGGCCATGCTTTTGATTGGTGGGCGATCATAACCAGCAAAAGTTCGAGCGCCAAGCGGACCCGCTGAAAGGCCGGAACCAGGGGCTCCGGCGGTTGAGTGGTGGCTATGTGCCTCTATATGGCCTGCTCGGTAGCGGCCTTGTACACCGAGTTTTTCGGCTGAGCGAAAACCCGACGCAGCATCGGCTCGAAATACTCCAGCGGCAGGTGCTCGTATTCGGGATCGAAAGCCGCGGCATCGTACTTGGCGCAGAACTCGATGGTTGGCAGGTATTGCGGGTGGTCCTTGAATTGCTCGCGCAGCAGCCGGTCCATGCCCAAGTGATGGAAGAAGTAGTAACCCTGGAAGATCCCGTGTTTCTCCACCATCCAGTGATTTTCTTCGCTGACAAACGGCTTGAGCATGGCGGCAGCGATGTCAGGGTGGTTGAAGGTGGCCAGGGTGTCGCCGATGTCATGCAACAGCGCGCACACCACATATTCCTCGTCACGGCCGTCGCGGTGGGCGCGGGTGGCGGTTTGCAGGGAGTGGGTCAGGCGGTCCACGGGAAAACCACCGAAGTCGCCATCGAGCAATTTCAGGTGGGTCATGATGCGGTCGGGCAGTTGCTTGGCGAAGGCCATAAAGTCCTGGGCAATGATCGCCCAGTCTTCAGCAGTGCCATCTTTCATATGGGTAAAACGGGCGTGAGCGTTCATCAGGGGTCTCCGGGATTATTTGTTTTTGTTCTTTGATGACAAAGCAGCTCGTTAACGCGTCTGAGCGAAGGTCAGGCAAGGCGAAAGCGGGTGAGAAAAGCGCAGTTGGCTGTAGCCAATGGCATTTTCGAATCCCGATTTCAGCGCCGCATGACCGAAGATCAGGCGCGTTAAAAGGGAATTCGGCCGGTGAAGGCGTCCTTGAGCATCACCCAGTCGCCGGCGAGGCTGTACAGCGGGTAATCAAAGGTAGCGGGGCGGTTCTTCTCGAAAATGAAATGGCCGACCCAGGCAAAACCATAACCGGCCAGCGGCATCGCCAGCAGCCACAGCCAGTGTTGGGTGAACAGGGCGTAACCGAGAATGCTCAGCACCAGCAGGCTGCCCACGTAATGCAGACGGCGGCACACCGGGTTGCTGTGCTCTTGCAGGTAATAGGGGTAGAACTGGGCAAAGCTGGTAAAACGTTCGGCGGCTTGCGTGCTCATGGCACACCTCCTGTTTTTATAAAGACGTTGTAGGGGCACGGTGTACTGAGTGTAGGACGAGTGTCTTCGTGGGCCAGTGACAATCAGCGCCACTTTAGTATCCTTGCGCTCGTTCCGCCGTTGCGCGGACTCCCGTGACTAAAACAAGAACTCTTGCATGAGCGAACGTACGACTTCTTCAAGTTGGGTCCTGGCCATCGTCAATGGGTTGGAGATGGGCGGGGTCGATTGCCGTCAGCTGTTTACCGAGCTGGGGCTGGATTACGCGGCGTTGTCCGACCCGGACGCACGTTTTTCGCAGGACGGCATGACCCGCGTCTGGGGCCGGGCGGTGCAGTTGTCCGGTAACCCGGCGATTGGTCTGAACCTGGCCAAGGTGGTGCGCCCGGCGTCGTTTCATGTGGTGGGTTATGCGTGCATGTCCAGCCGCACCCTGAAGGAGGCGTTTACCCGTTTGGTGCGTTTCCAGCGGATTATTGCCGAGGGCGCTGACCTTAATTTCCGCCCGTTGCCTGAGGGGTATGCGCTGACCCTGGCGATTCACGGAGACCGCCTGATTCCCGCGCGGCAAAGTGCCGAGGCCTCGCTGGCTTACACCCTGGCGTTCTGCCGTTGGATCACCGGCAAGGAATTGCGCCCGCTCAAGGTGTGTTTTCAGGGCGAGCCGCCGGCCGATCTGCAGCCCTATCAGCAGGTGTTCCAGGCGCCGCTGCAGTTCAATACCGACCACTACGCACTGGTTTTCGAACGTGCCGATCTGGATGCGCCGATCCCCAGCGCCAACCCGGCACTGGCGCAGTTGCATGATCGTTTTGCCGGTGAATACCTGGCGCGTTTTTCCGAAAGCCGCATGACCCATCAGGCCCGCCAACTGCTGTGCCGCTTGCTGCCCCAGGGCGAACCCAAACGCGACACTGTGGCCCAGGCCCTGCACCTGTCGCAGCGCACCCTGCAGCGGCGCTTGCAGGAAGAAGGCACCAGCTTTCAGCAATTGCTGGACGACACCCGCCGCGAGCTGGCGGTGCAGTACCTGGCCCAGCCTGAACTGACCTTATTGGAGATTGCCTACCTGCTGGGCTTTGCCGACCCGAGCAACTTCTTCCGCGCGTTTCGCCGTTGGTTCGATAGCACCCCAGGCGAGTACCGCGCACAGATGTGAGCGGGCAAAAACATCGCGGCTAAAGCCCCTCCCACTGGGGATCGTGGTTCCCTGTGGGAGGGGCTTTAGCCGCGAGCCTTTGACCTTAGTGCCGCCAGAACGCGGGCATAAACAACACCAGCACGGTGATGATTTCCAAGCGCCCCAGCAGCATGCCGAACGACAGCAGCCACTTGGCGCCGTCCGGCAAGCTGGCAAAGTTGCCCGCTGGGCCGATCACTTCACCCAGCCCTGGGCCCACGCCTGAAACCGTACTGGCAGCGCCGGTCAGCGCGGTGATCCAGTCCAGGCCCATCAGCGACAGGCCCAGGGCCATGATGCAGATGGTGATGGTGAAGAAAAACGAGAAAGTCAGAATCGAGCGCACCACATCTTCGTCGAGGCGGTGGCCGTTGTAGTTCTGCTTGATCACCGCACGTGGGTGAATCAGTTGGTGCAGGTTGGCGCGCAGCAGAATGTAGGCGACCTGGAAGCGGAAAATCTTGATGCCACCTGCAGTCGAGCCCGAGCAGCCGCCGATAAAACCCAGGTAGAAAAAGATCATCAGCGAAAAGTTGCCCCACAGGCTGTAGTCGCCCAGGGCGAAGCCGGTGGTGGTGATCACCGAAGTGACGTTCACCGCCACATGACGCAGCGCGTCGTACCAGGGCAGGTCAGTGGTCAGCCAATACCAGAGGGTCATCACCAGCCAGGTAGCCAGCAGCAACCCCATAAAACCGCGCACCTGTTCATCGCGCAGCAGCGCTTTGCGGTTGCCACGCAAGGTCGCCACATACAAGGCGAACGGCAGGCTGCCGAGGATCATCAACACCACCGCCACCCAGTGCACGGCTGGCTGAGTCCAATGCGCGAGCGACATATCCGAGGTGGAAAAACCGCCAGTGGAGATCGCCGACATGGCGTGGTTGATCGCATCGAACAGGCTCATACCCGCCAGCCAGAACGCCACGGTGCCGATCACGGTGATGCCGGTGTACGCCAGGGCGATGTACTTGGCCACCATGTGCGAGCGCGGCATGACTTTTTCGGAGCGGTCCGAGGACTCGGTCTGGAACAGGCGCATGCCGCCGATACGCAGCAGCGGCAGGATCGCCACCGCCATCCCGATAAAGCCGATACCGCCAAGCCAGTGCAGCAGCGAGCGCCAGATAAGGATGCCCGGCGACATGGTATCGAGCCCACTGAGCACTGTGGCCCCGGTGGCGGTGATGCCGGACATGCTTTCAAAAAACGAGTCGGTGTAGCTGATGTGCTGGGTCAGCAGAAACGGCAGGGCGGCGAAAATGCACACCGCAATCCAGCTGCTGACGGTGAGCATGTACATGTCCCGTGGGCGCAGGTGCACATGCTCGGGTTTGCCCGGCAACACCAGCGCCAGGCCAGCGAGAAAGGTGATCAGGCTGGACCAGAGGAAGGTGTTGATCTCTGCCGCGCGATTGAAGATCAGCAGGGTTACCACCGGCACCACCATGCTGATGGCCAGGGTGATAAGGAAAATGCCGATGATGAAACCAATGGTGCGCAGCGTCGGTGAGACCATGCAGACAGGCTCTGGAGGGGACAGGCGCACATTCTAGCGACATCAGGTGCGGCAAAGCGCGTGGTTTCTGCGTTGTGCCCGAGCCGGTGGGTAGCGAGCAGGGCGGCGGGCTTAAATCCACCCGGCTATTTTCCGTTTCCCCCACTAGAATGCCCGCTGTACTTATTCAGGAGATGTTCCTCATGGATGCGCTTGACGCTCTGCTCAACCGTGTTTCCGCGCCTCGTCTGACCGAGCCGGCCCCCGATCAATTGCAACGCCAGGTGCTGTTTCGCGCCGCCCTGCGCGCGCCGGACCACGGCCAGATGCGCCCGTGGCGTTTCCTCACTGTAGAAGGTCGTGACCGCAATCAGTTGGGCGAGCTGTTCGCTTCTGCCCTGGGTGCGGACGCTACCCCGGAAGCTTTGGCCAAGGCGTTGGCCATGCCGCTGCGCGCGCCGTTGCTGGTGGTGGTGATTGCGCGGGTCGAAGAGAATCCGAAAGTGCCGACCCAGGAACAAGTGCTCGCCGCCGGCTGCGCCGCCCACGGCATCTTGCTCGCCGCCCATGCGCAAGGCATAGGCGCGGTCTGGCGCACCGGCGATCTGTCGTATAACGCCCGTGTGGCCAAAGGGCTGGGCCTGGCCAGCAACGAGCAGATTATCGCTTTCCTCTACCTCGGTACCCCGGAGCGCGAACTGCGCACGCCGCAGGATCTGGCCATCGACGACTTTGTCACAGCCTGGCCCTGAGTGCCCCAGCCCACCGATGCTCTATAGTCAGACAGCATCGGTGTGGCGTTAAGGAGTGACAGGGTGAGAGCGTTGTTATGGGGTCTGGTCTGGCTTTGCCAGATGGCTGCCGTCCAGGCCGCCGAAGACATCACGCTGTTCACCTATCAGCAGCAGCCACCCTATGTGGTGAATTTCGACGCCCAGCAGGGGCTGTATTTCGACTTGGCGCAACGCCTCGAAGAGCTGCTGCCGGCCTACCATTTTTCTGTGCGTGATTTGCCGCGCCGCCGCCTGGATCGACTGTTGGCCAACGACCAACTGGACGGTCTGGTGGTCGGCGTCAGCACCGGCTGGTTTGCCCAGTCGCCGCATTACACCTTCTCCCAGGCGTTTCTCGATGACGCCAATGTGCTGGTCTCGCGGGCGCAAGGCGAAGGCAGTCGGCTCAGCCTGCAGACCCTGGCCGGTCATCGGCTGGGTCTGGTGACCGGGCATCAGTATCCGGAGCTGGGGGAGACGCTGCTGGCGGGCAAGGTCAGCCGCGAAGACAGTGTCAGCGAGAGCACCAATCTGGAACGACTGCGCCGCGGCTGGATCGATGCCACGGTGGTTGGCGAGCGCACGTTGGCCTTTCTGACGCGGCAGCAACCCGAGTTGGTCGAGCAGATAGTCGTGGCCCAACCGGCGTTGTATGTCTATCGCCGCCACCTGCTGGTACCCACCCGCTACAAGGCGTTATTGCCACAGTTGAATCAGGCGCTGGACGCCTTGGTCAAGGATTCGGCGTGGCAGGCGAAGTTAGCTTCTTATCGTTAAAAGAGTGCGCTTAGTTGCACCTTTCTTTGCACGTTAAACGTTTCGTTAGTTTATTGGCGGCTCTATTTTTGACGCTTTATATCGGCAATTAAAAGTTTGTCTGTTCATTCTGGTGGCTATAAGCCATTAAGTGATAGTCTCCGCGCCGCCAACTGACAGGGCAACTTGATAAGCCCTGCACGACTTCCATTAGGGGATTACATGCGTCGTTTCAAAAGAGCGCTTTCAAGCAGCGTGTTTGCCGGTATTTGCTTGGCTCATATGACCTCGGCGCAGGCCGTGCCCGTTGACCGACCGACCGTGGTGGTCAGTTATGGCGGCAGTACCTATTCCATTTCGTCGTTCTACACCAACTACACCACATCGGCGGCCGTGTTCAGAACGCAACCCTGGTGGGGGAACGCCTCGCTCGCATCGGCGTTATCGGGTCTGGTGACCTCTACGGCAGGCAATTATGGCGACGGAATCTTGAACACGGGCATCCTGTTCGCCTATGGCGAGGGCAGTGGTTATCCGTTTATCAAATACTTCCAAAACGGTTCTGTCCTCGACTGCCAAGTCGGCTGCAGCACCAGTATCCAGTCTTGGTATTACGCCTTCGTTAATCAACTGGTTACCTTGGATTCCGTTGCCGAAAGCCTGCAATCCACCTCCGCCGGCGTTAACTCGATCAATAACAACCTCAACCTGATGATCAACGGCGCCCACAGTCGCCCGTTGGATCGTCTGGTCGCACCTGGGCAGAAAACCTTCTGGGTAGCCGGCGACTGGGGCCGTGACGACCACGGCAACCGCGAAGGCTCCACCGGCATGGCCGAAGTGGGCGTGGGCCATAACCTTGGCTTTGCCCAGTTCAACGTCTCCATCGGGCAAACCTGGGCGCGGCAGAACCTGGTCAACGACGGCGATGTGAAAGCCGACGGCCAATACCTGATGCTGGAAAGCATCATCCCCGTGCTGGAAGACCACGGCGTGTACGCCACCGTGGGCGCGTTCGGTCACTGGGGCGAAGCCGAGATCCAACGCGGCTATATCAACTTCAGCGAACTGGACTCCTCCAAAGCCAGCCCCGACACCCAGACCTGGGGCCTGCGCACCCGCCTGGACTGGCAGAACGCCGTTACCCTGGCGAACACCGGCGTCAGCCCCTATGTCGACCTGAGCTACAGCAACAGCCACCTGGACAGCTACACCGAAAAGGGCGGCGGCATTCCCGCGCACTTCGACGGCCGTACCGACAGCAACACCGAAGCACGTCTGGGCTTCAACACTGAAACGCCGCTGCCATTCGCGCCGGGCTACAACTTCGTCACCAACCTGGAAGCCGCGCACCGTTTCGAAAACCACAGCGCCGGTGTGAATGGTCAGGTCGAAGGCCTGTTCAGCTTCAACCTGCCGGGTGAAGACGTGACCAACGACTGG
The DNA here is from genome assembly GCF_003050835.1 of Pseudomonas sp. GV071. Taxonomy (GTDB): domain Bacteria; phylum Pseudomonadota; class Gammaproteobacteria; order Pseudomonadales; family Pseudomonadaceae; genus Aquipseudomonas. Next base: position 769,053 of record NZ_QAOJ01000001.1, read on the forward strand.
CTGAAAGCCGGTGCGGGCGTGGAAGGCAATGTTGGCCCAGGCAAGCTGTCGCTGATGCTCAACGGCACCACCCAGAGCGAGATGCCTAATTTCTGGGTAGCGACCTCGTACCAACTGGCGTTCTAAACCGTCGCCAGGTAGCTGCAAAACATCGTCGCCATGGCCTCGGCATAGGCTTTTACCTCGGCCGAGGTGCGTGGGCTTTCAGAGAACTGTTTGCCCACGCAGCTCATGGTGTCGGTGATCAATTGCCCGGCCAGGTCGCGCTCTGCGTCGTTGGCCGCCGGCAATACCTCCTGCATAAAGGTGCGCATGGTCTGTTCGGCCGCCGCCTTTATCTCCTGCGCTTCGGGCGCGTCACGGTACAGCGGGGCGGCGTCATTCAGTGCCACGCGCATTTCGGCCTCATCACATTCCGACTGAATAAAGGCGTGCACCAGGGTGTGGACTCGCTGCAATGGCGGCTGCGCGCGATCGCCCAGAATCTGCCCGAGCAGGTCGGTGGTCTGCTGCCATTCATCGCGCTGCAAACGAAACAGGATGGCGGCCTTGTTGGGGAAGTACTGGTACAGCGAACCGATGCTGACGCCAGCCCGTTCAGCCACCCGCGCGGTGGTAAAACGGGCGGCGCCTTCCTTGGCCAAAACCTGAGTAGCGGCCTGCAAAATGGTCGTAACCAGTTCGGTAGAGCGGGCTTGCTGGGGCTGTTTACGCGAGGAAATCCGCGGGCTTTGGCGTTCGGTCATGGGGCGCTCGGGCAATGCGAATAGTAAAAGGCGACGAATTGATCGCATTCTAGTGCGGCGCAATCAAGCGTTCAAACAGCGATTTTGGAGTCCCCCATGAATACCCTCACCAGCCAACCGGTTGCCGGCCTTTTGCAGCGTTTGTTCAGCGCCGCCGAGGACCGCAGCAGCCCGGTGTTCGCCAGCTTTGGCGAAGGCGAATTGCAGCGCCTGATGCACAGCAAAACCGAGTACCAGGCCTTTTACGGCCGCCTGAAAGACCTGCCCCTGGCGGTGTCGCCGGCCACCGGCACGCTCTTGTACATGCTCGCGCGCAGCAACCGGGCACAGAACATTGTCGAGTTCGGCACCTCGTTCGGTATTTCCACCCTGCACCTGGCCGCTGCCCTGCGGGACAACGGTGGTGGACGCCTGATCACCAGCGAATTCGAAGCGTCGAAAGTCGCCAAGGCGCGCGTCCATCTGGCCGAAGGCGAGCTGCTGGATCTGGTGGAGATTCGCCAGGGCGACGCATTGCAGACGCTGGCGGTAGATTTGCCCGAGCGCATCGATCTGCTCTTGCTGGATGGCGCCAAGGCGCTGTATCCGGAAATTCTTGCCCTGGTGGAAAGCCGTTTGCGGCCGGGGGCATTGATCATCGCTGACAACGCCGATTTCAGCCCGGAGTACCTGCAGAAAGTACGGGCAGTAGGCGGTGGTTATCTGTCGACGGCGTTTGCCGAGGATGTGGAATTGTCGATGCGTTTGGGTTGAGGCCAGGTGCGGCTGAGGCGGTGATCCGCTTCAGCCGCGATGGGCTCAGCCGCGAGCTCGCGCCCGGCGAACCACCAAGGCGCCAATCGCCAGCCCGACTGTCGCAGCAATCGCCGAAGCCAGCAGCACGCCCAGCTTGGCAGCACTGAGCAAGCCGGCATCGCTGAAGGCTAGCGAGGCGATAAAGATCGACATGGTAAAACCGATGCCGGCCAGGCAACCGATCAAGGCCACCCACGACCAGTTCATGCCCTCAGGCAGCGTGCACCAACCAAGACGTACCAACAGCCAGGTGCTGAGCATCACGCCAATTGGCTTGCCCAGTACCAACGCCAGCAGCACGCCGAGCATCACTGTCAGTGAGCTCGAATCACCCAGATCAACACCACCCAGACTCACCCCGGCATTGGCCAGGGCAAACAGCGGCATCACGCCATACGCCACCCAGGGATGCAGCGCGGCTTGCACGCGCACCACCGGCGGCAGCAAATCACGTTGGGCTTCGCGCAGCTCCTTCACCGGTTGCACCAGGTGGGTGGCATTGCCATTGATGCGCTCAACCACATCGTTCACCGCGCGGCGGGCGATTTCCAGTGGGCTTTCCAGGCTGGCGCGGGAGAACACCGGAGTCATCAAGCCCAGCACCACACCGGCCAGGGTCGGGTGCGCGCCGGTTTTCAACAGGCCGAACCACAGCAACGCGCCCGGCACTACATAGGCATAGGCTGAACCGATACCGATCTGCTGAAAGGCGAGCACCAACAGGATGCCGGCGCCGGCGATCACAAAGCCCATCGGGTCGAGGCCGCCGGAGTAGAACAGGGCGATGATCAGCACCGCGGCAATGTCATCGATGATTGCCAATGCCAGCAAGAACACCCGCACCGACGGCGGAATCGACTTGCCCAGCAAGGCCAGCACGCCCATGGCAAAGGCGATGTCAGTGGCGGTCGGCACGGCCCAGCCGGCACGCAGTTCAGGTGTTCCATTGATGGCCAGGTACAACAGCGCAGGCACTACCACACCGCCCAGGGCAGCGCCCATCGGCAGGGTGGCGAGCTTGAGGGTGGAGAGGGCGCCTTCGTGGATTTCGCGGCGAATTTCCAGGCCGACCACCAGGAAAAATACGGTCATCAAACCGTCGTTGATCCAGAAATGCAGGGACTGGGAAATCTGCCAATCGCCCAAGCCAATGCTCAGCGGCAGGTGCCAGAGGTGGTGGTAGCTGTCGGCAGCGGGGGAGTTGGCCCAGATCAGGGCAACGGCTGCCGCGATCATCAGCACGATGCCGCTGACCGCTTCGATATGGAGGAAATGCTCGAGGGCGCTGAAGGCTTTATCGGCTACCCGGCGCGCAGCCGGTAGGGCCTTCGGGGAAAGGGAATGGTTCATGGTCGCTCACTTTTTCAAGCTGTGTGGCGGCCCGACCAACACAAAAAACCTGCCTGACTGCACCCGCAGTCGCGACACCCGGGGGCAACCTTACACGCCGACGGCCGGTATGGCCAGCCAAACCGGGCCTTGGGCCGGGCAAAACAAGTAGACGGCGTGACGCTCAGCCTTGACGGGTTAACGGGCTCAGGCGCGCTTCAAGCCGTCGTTGGCAATTTCATGGCGGCTGGCCTGCAGCAGGGCAGCGTCGACATTCAGGCGATGGATAACGTTCAGCAACTGCTGTTTCAACACCTGGTCGTTACTCGCTTCGGCTGCGCGCATCACGGCAATGGCAGCGGCCTCGTTATTGGCGGCGATCAGGTCGAGGGTTTTGCACAGGTTTCGGGTGGCGCGGCTCACAAGGGGTAACTCCTGAATTCGAGGCTGCACTGTAGGGCGGCGATATTGCGGTTTGATGGCTGAGCAGGGCGCTCAGATCATTTCTGCTGGGTGTACAGACCAGGGCCTGCGCGCTTTGGTTGCAACAAAATCGCCGACACCCGGCTGTCATCAAACGCCGTTATCGTCCACTGGGGACCGTCCACCCAGGAGCACCACTGCATGAGCGAAAAGCTACGGGTTCTATTCGTCTGTGTCGGCAACGATGCGCGCTCGCCGATGGCCGAAGCATTGTTGCGTCATATTGAGAACGAGCACTTCGAGGCGCAAAGCGCCGGCACCTTGCCGCAGCCGCTGGATGAGCGTGCGGTTGCCACCCTGGAGCATGCCGGCGTCAGTGCCCAAGGGCTGCGCAGCAAATCCATCGAGGTGTTCGCCGGCCAGCATTTCGATTACTTGATCGAGTTGTGCGACAAGGCTGCTGATGAGGGGCAGTTGCTGCCGACCTCGGGCGAGGCGCTGGTATGGAATTTCGCCGACCCTGCCAGCAGCGATCAGCCGGATGCGTTTCGCCACACCTTTCAGGAGATCAGCGACCGCGTGCGCATGTTCACCCTGGTGAAAAACAAGCATTGAAAACGCGGTTGGGCGGCGCCATGCCCAACCGCTGACGGGGTTTTATTGCGTCACTTCGCCTAGGCCCGCATAGGTCGACAACAGCACCTCACCCAGCAACGGGTGCGGTGCCTCGACGCGCTCTTTGAGCTTGTCGGCAAAGTTCATGGCCGAGTTCTGGTCGGAGAAAGAAATGGCCATGCTGCCGGTTTTTACCGTCCAGGTTTCACGGCTGGCGGTGGTTTCTTTTTGCACTGCGATATCCATGTTCGCCTCCTGCGGCTAGCGTTCAGCCGGTCAAAAAAAATGCCAACCCAGGGTCGGCAATTAATCGAGCACACACGCACATAAGCTGCGTGTGGGTAGGTTGGCTGGGTTTTGTTACCGATTGATGAAGCTCACCGTTTAGGCGATCGCAGGTTCTGGCAGTTTGGCGATCACCTTGATCTCGAAATCGAAGCCATACAGCCAGGTCACGCCAATGCCGGTGAGGGTAGGGTGCGGGGCTTCGCCCCAGAACTCCGGCACCACCGCCCAGATGGTTTCGAATTTTTCCTCGGGGTTGACGATAAACACTGTCACATCGACCACGTCGTCAAAGCTGCAACCGGCCGCCTTGAGAATTTCGTTGAGGTTGTTGAACGCCGTGCGCACCTGGGTTTCCAGGTCCGCTTCGGGCGAGCCATCGGCCTTGCTGCCGACCTGGCCAGAGACGAACAGAAAGCCGTCGGAACGAATGGCTGGCGAGTAACGGTTGCGCTCATACAGGGCTTGGCGCTGTGGGGGGAAAACAACGTCGCGCTGGGTCATGGGAGTACTCCATCAGTGAGGGGATGAAGTGACTCTAGGCCTTGGCCTGGGGTGGATAAACGGGCAACCTTGGTCATCACTGTTTGCAAATGCCAAACAATCCCGCGCCCAGGAGCCCGTCCATGGACCGATTCGACGCAATGCTGGCCTTCGCCCGCGTGGTGGAAGCGGGCAGCTTTACCAAGGCTGCCGACACCCTGCACATGAGCAAAACCACGGTCACCCAGCTGGTTCAGCAGTTGGAGGCGCGGCTGCGGGTCAAGCTGCTCAATCGCACCACACGCAAGGTCAACCTCACTGCCGATGGCGCGGTGTACTACGAGCGTGTGGTGCGCTTGCTCGGCGATCTGGATGACGCTGAAACCAGCTTGTCCGGCGCCGCGACCGTGCCCCGGGGCCGGCTGCGGGTGGACGTGCCCAGCCCATTGGCCAGTACCTTGTTGGTGCCGGCGCTGGCGGATTTTCATGAGCGTTATCCGGATATCCAGATCGACATGGGCGTCAGTGACCGTATCGTCGACCTGATCGGCGAGAAGGTTGACTGCGTGGTGCGCGGCGGCGAGCTCAGCGATCAATCGCTGATGGCGCGCAAGGTCGGCGATCTGCAGTTGGGCGTGTACGCCGCGCCCAGTTACCTGCAACGCCTGGGCAGGCCGGCCCATCCCCGCGTCCTGGAAGACTCCGCTCACCGGGTGGTCGGGTTTCTTTGGGCGCGAACGGGCAAGGCGCTGCCCTATGCAATGGGCAAAGGCGACGAAAGCGTCCATGTGCAGGGCCGTTATGTGCTCGCCGTCGACGATGGCAATGCCTACCTGGCCGCCGGGATCGCCGGGCTGGGTATGCTCTGGCTGCCGGCGTATATGGCCAAGGCGCCGGTGGCGGCGGGGCAGTTGTTGCCGCTGTTCGAAGACTGGCAAATGGAGCCAATGCCGCTGTACGTGGCGTACCCGCCGAACCGGCACGTCAGCCTGAAACTGCGGGTGTTCATCGACTGGGTCGTGGAGGTGATGGCCGAACATGCGCCAGTGCGCTCAGGGTTATCTGAGTAACCCGCATTGCCGTGCCCGGCAAGCCAGCTACGCTGTAGCGAACCTCGGGGTATCCACATTAATTGCGCGTGGAGTGAGGGCTGGAGTTAGTCCAGTACATTCATATTTGCTACAGGGAAAGTGACCCGATGAAACCAGTACGTGCCTTTACCAAAGCTGCCGCCTTGGCCACCTTGTTTGCCGCCATCAACCTTGCCCACGCCGAAGAAGTGCCGATCTCCGGCGCGCTGATCGCGGATAAGCTGACGGCTACCGTGGTTTCCGTCGACGCCGCCAAACACTTGGTCGTGCTCAAAGATACCGAAGGCCAGGAAGCTGAAATCCAACTCACCGACCAGGCGAAGAACCTCGACAAACTCAAAGCTGGCGACACCGTGCACGCCGTCGTCACCCGCTCGGTCGTGGCGGTGCTCGACACCGACACCGACAAAGCCACCGCAGTCAAAGAAAAAGCCGGCGTCGCCCGCGCCACCGAAGCCAACCCCAACCCCGGTGGTGCCGCTTTCCGACAAGTCAGCGTGCGCCTGAAAATCACCGCTATCGACCAGGCCAAACATCAAGTCACCCTGATCGGCCCCGCTGGCAAAACCAAAACTGTCACCGTGGAAAAACCCGAGCTGCAAGAGCGGATGAAAAACCTGAAAGTCGGCCAGACCGTCTCCATCACCTACACCGATACCCTGGACATCACTACCGAGCATTGATAGCCAAAAGCATCGCCTTTTGCAGCAGTAGAGGCTGAAGCCGCTCCCACGTGAACTCTGGTTTTCTGTGGGAGCATTTTCAGCCTCGATCTTTTGTTCGGTCTGGTTCAAAAAGAAAAAACCGTTCCCATCACACTGATGATTGCCGCCGCCGAGGAGCAAGCGCGCTGGCCATGGACGAGGACTGCAGCCTGTTCAGCATCCGCAACCTGGCGATCCAATTTCCCCTAAGCGCGCAGCAAACCAGCATTGCCGCGGGCGAGCTGTCCTGACTGGCGGCGGACCTCAGCCAGTTGGTCAAACGTTTCACGTCTTGAGTGAGGGCAGGGCGCCTCAGCCACGTCAGGCTGAGGCATCTTTTTGCGTTTTACCCGAGCTCGACCCAGATCGGCGCGTGGTCAGAGGGTTTCTCCATGCCGCGCAGGTCGTAGTCGATGCCGGCATCTTTGATCCGCCCTTGCAGCGGCGCGGTGGCGAGGATCACATCGATGCGCAGGCCACGTTTGGGTTCGTCTTCGAAGCCGCGGCTGCGGTAGTCGAACCAGCTGAAGCGGTCATTCACCTCGGGGTGCAGGTGGCGGAAGCTGTCGACCAGGCCCCAGTTTTTCAGGGTGGCCAGCCACTCACGTTCTTCCGGCAGGAAACTGCATTTGCCGGTTTTCAGCCAGCGCTTGCGGTTTTCTTCGCCAATGCCGATGTCGATGTCTTCCGGGGAGATGTTGATGTCGCCCATCACCACCAGCGCCTGATCGGGCTTGAACTGGGTGGTCAGCAGGGTTTGCAGGTCGGCATAGAAGCGCTGCTTGGCCGGGAATTTGGTCGGGTGGTCGCGGCTTTCGCCCTGTGGGAAGTAGCCGTTCATGACGGTGACCGGCTGGCCGTTCTCGTCCGCAAAGGTGCCGTAGATAAAACGTCGCTGGGCATCTTCTTCATCACCGGGGAAGCCTTTGTGTAGCTCCAGCGGCGCCTGACGCGACAGCAACGCTACACCGTAGTGGCCTTTCTGCCCATGCCAGTGCACCTGGTAGCCCAGGGCCTCGACCTCGGCGAAGGGGAACTGCTCGTCCGCCACTTTGGTTTCCTGCAGACCGATCACGTCCGGCTGGTGTTTTTCGATCAGCGCCGCCAGTTGATGGGGGCGGGCGCGCAGGCCGTTGATGTTGAAGGAAACGATCTTCATGGGCGGCGGGGTCCTTATCAGGCAACAAAATCAGGCAAAAAACGAAGGCAAACAAATACGACGGCCTGCGATGCTAGCCGATGCCCGGCCGTGCGGCCAGCGTGTGGCGAGCCGGCGCCCCGGCTGCTAACGTGAGGACGGCTTTGATAACAATAAAAACCAACAATAAAAGCCGTCTGGGGCCAGCGTTGCTTAAACAGCAGGGCGCGCGACCGGGCAGGCGAACCGAGGTAACCGTGCATGCCGACGTCCTTTGCCATTCCTGCGGCGCAAGTGCGCCTGCTCGACAGCAGCTTTGTCCGTGAAGCCCGCTCCTTGCTGTACCACGCCTACCGCCACGAGCCGACCTTCGGTTATCTGTTCGAATCCGAACGCCCCGGCTACGACCAGCGCGTGCGCGCTACGGTGCGCGAACTGGTGCAACGGCATTTTCTCGAAGACCTGCCAGCCATTGGCCTGATCATTAACGACCGCTTGGTGGCCCTGGCGCTGATCGCACCGCCACAGCGACGCCTGGACATCACCGAAAGCTGGAGCTGGCGCCTGCGTATGTTGCTGACCACCGGCCTGCGCTGCACCAAGCGCTACCTGCATTACCACGACGCGGTGCTGGCCAGCCTGCCGCCGGGCCAGTACCACGTGCTGCCACTGCTGGGTGTGCACCCGGAGTTCCAGGGCCGGCACCTGGGCGAGCAACTGCTCGAAGCGCTGCACAACTGGTGTGCCGAAGACGAAACCTCGCTGGGCGTGGTGCTGGATACCGGCAACCCGCGCTACCTGGATTTCTACCAGCGCCAGGGGTACGAGGAAATCGGCGAAGTGGCGGTGGGTCCGATCCGCGAACATGTATTTTTTCATGCCAGCCCGCAGCAGGTTTCCCGCGCCAGCGCCTGAATCTGGTGCCGTGTTGGAGGCCACGGGTGGCTCTGGAATGCCGTGCCGCCCGTGGTAGCATCCGCCCCCATGACTTTTCACGGAACGATCGGGCTGGCGTTGGCGCTGTTGCTCACTACCACCACGGCCTTCGCGCAGACGCAGCTCAGCGTGCGCATCAAACCGGCCAATGCAGCGCTCAAAGCCAATGTCATTGGCTATGTGGGTGACCTCGGCGAGCGCGACGAACAGGCCCTGCAACGTTTCAGTCGCGGTGCCTTGGTGCAGGCCCGCAAGGCGGTGGAGGCCCTGGGTTACTACCAGGCGCAGATAGACAGCGAGGTCGACCACAACGACAAAGGCCCGCGCCTGATCATCCGCATCGTGCCGGGCGAGCCAGTGCATTTGCGCAACGTCACCGTGCGCATCGACGGCCCTGCCGCGCAGTTGCCCGCCTTCCGAGTACCCAAAAGCAGCCAGCTGACTAGCGGCGCGGTGCTCAACCACGGCCACTATGAAGACGCCAAACGGCTGATCCAGAACCAGGCGTCGCGCTACGGTTTTTTCAGCGGCCATTTCAGCAGTCAGCGCCTGGCCATTGATCCGGTGGCTGGGGTAGCGGATGTCGAGTTGATCTACGCCAGCGGCCCGCGCTACTACTTTGGCCCGACCCGTTTCAGTGGCGATGACACCTTCGACACCCAACTGCTCGAGCGCATGGTGCCGTTCAAGCCGGGCACCGCGTATGACTCCGACCTGATCGCCACGCTCTATCAGAACCTGCAAGGCAGCGGCTATTTCGACAGCGTGCGGGTAGATGCCGCGCCGACCCAGGGCAGTGGCGAGCAAGTGCCGGTAAACATCGACCTGGCCACCCGCAAACCACGGACCATGGGCGTAGGCCTGGGCTTTTCCACCGACGTCGGGCCGCGGGCGAAATTCAATTGGACCCGCCATTGGGCCAACCCCCAGGGCGACAGTTACGGCACCGAGATGGAACTGTCGGCGCCGCGGCAGAACGTCGGCCTGTGGTACGACATTCCCGGCAACCCGCCACTCACCGACAAACTGCGCCTGGCCGGCGGTTACCAGTACGAAGAACTGGCCGACACCGACAGCCTCAGCCGCCTGCTGACCGCCGGTCCCGAGTGGCACAGCAAGCTCGATAGCGGCTGGCAGCAAGTGCTGTCGGTGAAGCTGCAACGCGAGGAATACCGCCTGGGCAGCGACAACGGCTTGAGCACCTTGCTGATGCCCGGCGTCAGTTATTCCTACCTGCACAGCGACAATGCCGTCGACCCCGGCAACGGCTACCGCCTGCAATTCGAGGCATCCGTTGCCAAAGACGGGCTGATCTCCGACAGCAACCTGCTGTACGGCACGGTGTTGGCCAAGGGCCTGACCACCCTGTGGGACAAGCACCGTTTCCTCGGCCGTGTGCAGTTTGGCGGCAGCGCCACCGACGACTACAAAGCTGTGCCGCCGTCGCTGCGCTTCTTTGCCGGTGGCGACCAGAGCGTGCGCGGCTACGACTATCAATCGCTGTCGCCAGAGAACGACCAAGGCGACCGCATCGGCGGCCGGTACCTGGTGGCGGGTAGCGTCGAGTACCAGTATTCCTTCGCCGAACGTTGGCGCTGGGCGGCGTTTGTCGACCAGGGCAATGCCTTCCAGACCCTGGAGATTCCAACCCTGAAAACCGGGGTGGGCATGGGTGTGCGCTGGATCTCGCCGGTGGGGCCGATTCGCCTGGACCTGGCGCGGGCGCTGGATGATGACGGTGGTTTTCGCCTGCACTTTTCCATGGGGCCGGAGCTATGACCTGGCTCAAACGTGGCGCCTTCGGGCTGCTGGCTGTAGTGGTCTGCGTGCTAATGGTGGTGGCCCTGTTGCTCGGCACCCAAGCGGGCAGCCGCTGGTTGCTGAGCCAGGCGCCTGGCGTGCAGGTGCAGGGGTTTGAGGGGCGTTTGGGTGGCGCCTGGCGCGCCGACAGTCTGACCTGGCAGCAGGGCGACGATCAGGTGGCGCTGAGCCAGGTGCGGTTTGCCTGGTCACCGGTTTGTTTGCTCAAGCTGACGCTGTGCCTGGACCAGGTACAGGCCGACCAACTCAGCCTGCAGTTTCCCGGCAGCGACTCAGCCAGTGACGAACCGCTGAGCCTGCCCAACCTGAAGCTGCCCCTGGCGCTGCAACTCGGCGACATTCAGCTGGGCCGCATCCTTTATAACGGCGGTGAACAGGCGAACCAGTTGCAGCTGGTGGCGCACTGGGGCGTGGCCGGTCTGGCCATCGAGCGTTTGCAAGGCAATAGCAACGGCGTGGTGCTGGATGTGCACGGCCACCTCGATCCCCAGGGCCAGTGGCCATTGACCGTCGAAGGCAGCGTGCAGTTACCGGCGCCGGAGCAGCAAGCCTGGCAGGTAATGCTGCAGGTGCAGGGCGATGTGCTCGGCCGCTTGCACGTTAACGCGCAGAGCAGCGGTTACCTGGCTGCGCAGTTGCAAGGCCAGGTGCAAGCGCTGGCTGAAGGGCTGCCGGCGCAGGTGGCGATCAACGCTGAGTCGTTTACGCCGAGCGCGCAAATGCCCTCCTTGAACCACATAAGCGTGACTGCCGCCGGCACCTTGAGTGCGGGTTATCAAGTCAACGGCACGGCCGGGTTGGCTGCCGAGGGCGGCGACATTCCGCTGACCCTGGCCGGTCTGGTCACCGCCGGCGGCGCCGATATTCAGGCCCTGACCTTGCAGGCCGAGGCCGAGCAACACGTCACCGTCAGCGGCCAACTGGATTGGCAGGATGCCTTCAGCGCCGACGCCCAGTTCACCTGGCTGGACTTCCCCTGGCGGCGAATCTGGCCGCAGGTCGAGAAGCCCGCCGTCAACCTGCAGCGCCTGACCGGCCAGGTGCATTACCAGGACGGCAATTACCTTGGCCATTTTGCCGCCGACCTCGACGGCCCGGCCGGCACCTTTAGCCTCAGTAGCCCGGTCAGTGGCGACTTGAAACAAGTGCACCTGGTCAGCCTGTTGCTGCAAGCCGGCCAGGGCAAGGCTGAAGGGCAGGTGACGCTAGGCTTCGCCGACGGCATCCGCTGGGGCAGCCGCCTGCAACTCAGCCAGCTCAACCCGGCGTACTGGCTGGCCGAGTTGCCCGGCACCCTCGGTGGCAGTTTGCGTAGCCAGGGCGAATACCGCGAACAACTGAAGCTGGATGCCGACCTCGACCTGAGCGGCCGTCTGCGTGGCCAGCCGGCGTTGCTACAGGTGCAGGCCGCCGGCGCCGGAGAGCGCTGGCAGGTGAGCAAGCTGGATGTGCGCCTGGGCGATAACCGTGTGCAGGGGCAGGGCACGTTGGATCAACGTCTGGCCGGACAACTCAGCATCGCCATGCCGCGCCTGGGGCAGCTGTGGCCGCAATTGGCGGGCCAGGTGAAGGGTCAACTGGATCTCGCCGGCACGCTGCAAACACCGCAAGGGCAGTTGAACCTGCAAGGCGCGCAGCTGGCGTATCAGCAACAGAAACTGGCCACCCTGAACCTGACCGCCAAACTGGACAGCCAGCAACGCGGCACGCTCGACCTTACTGGTACCGGCATTCAAACCGGAGACACCGACCTCGGCCGTCTGCACCTGCAAGGTAGCGGCAATCGCCAGCAACAGCGGGTCAGCCTCGATCTCGATGGCAGCAAACTCAAACTGGCCCTGGCGGCGGACGGCACCCTGGCGCAGAACTTCGATTGGCGCGGGCGTATCGCCAGTGGCCAGGTGGAAACCGCCGACCAGGTCTGGCAGTTGCAGCAGGCGGCGCCGTTGCAACGCCTGGCCAACGGTCAACTGAACCTCGGCGCCCATTGCTGGCAGAGCGGCGCGGCCAGCCTGTGTGGCGACGACCAACGCCTGCTTCCCGAACCGCGCTTGCGCTGGCGCCTGCGCGATTTTCCGATGCAGACCTTGGCGCAGTGGTGGCCAGCCGACTTCGCCTGGCAGGGGCAATTGAACGCCGAGCTCAAGCTTGACCTGCCGGCCAGTGGCCCCAAGGGCGATATCCGCCTGGACCTGGGCACCGGCAACCTACGGGTGCGTGACAACGGCCATTGGCTGGATCTGCCCTATGACCGCTTCAGTCTTACCAGCCAACTACGGCCACAGCGCATCGATACCCAGCTGGATTTCCATGGCCCACAACTCGGCCAACTGACCCTGCAAGCGCAAATCAACCCGCGCCCGGCCAACAAACCCATCAGCGGCACCTTCCAACTGGCTGGCCTCGACCTCGGCCTGGCGCGGCCATTTTTGCCGATGGTGGAGCGGTTGAGCGGCCATCTGAATGGCAGCGGCACCTTGTCTGGTGGCTTGCTCGCACCGCAGGTCAATGGCCGGCTGGTTGTGCAGGACGGCGAGGTGGCGGGCAGCGAGCTGCCAGTCAGTGTGCAGGGCCTGCACGCCGAGGCATTGATCGCCGGCGAGCAACTGCAACTGAGCAGCAACTGGCACAGCGGCGAGGCGGGCGAAGGCAGCCTGAACGGGCAACTGGCTTGGGCCAACGGCCTCAACGTTGACCTGCACCTGCTCGGCAGCCGTTTGCCGGTGGTAGTCGAGCCCTATGCCACCCTGGAAGTGCACCCGGACCTGAACATTCGCCTGGCAGAACAGCGCCTGGCGGTGGCCGGCAAGGTGCAGGTGCCGCGCGGCAAGATCGAGATCCGCCAACTGCCGCCGTCCACCGTCAAGGTTTCCGAAGACGCCCAGGTGGTCGGCGCCCACGATCCGCAAGCAAGGCAGAGCCAGGCGGTGGCGATGGATATCGACATCAGCGTCGGCGCCCCGGACGGCCAGCCGCCGCTTACCTTCAGTGGTTTTGGCTTGAATGCCGAGTTGGCCGGGCACCTGCACATGGGCGACAACCTCGACACCCGTGGCGAACTGACCCTGAACAAAGGCCGCTACCGCGCCTATGGCCAACGCCTGACCTTGCGTCGCGCCCGGCTGCTCTTCGCCGGGCCGATCGACCAGCCGTACCTGGACGTCGAAGCGATCCGCCAGGTCGACAGCGTTACCGCCGGGTTGCGCATCAGCGGCAACGCCGAACAACCCACCACCCAGGTGTTCTCCGAACCGACCATGGGGCAGCAGCAGGCACTGTCCTACCTAGTGCTCGGGCGTCCGGCCAGCAGCGGCAGTGGCGACAACAACATGCTCGCCGAAGCGGCCCTGGGCCTGGGCTTGATGGGCAGTTCCGGGGTGACCGGCGCGGTGGCGCAGCGCCTGGGCATCAGCGATTTCCAACTGGACACCGGCGGCACTGGCGCACAAACCAGCGTGGTGGCTAGCGGCAATCTGTCGGAGAAATTGAGCCTGCGGTATGGCGTCGGCGTATTCGAGCCTGCCAGCACTATCGCCTTGAGGTATGAGTTGACCAAGAAGGTCTACGTGGAAGCAGCCAGTGGCCTGGCAAGCTCGCTGGATATTTTCTACAAGCGAGATTTCTAGCGAACCTAGTCCTGTAGGAGCGGCTTTAGCCGCGATGCTTTTAAAAGCAAAAGCATCGCGGCTAAAGCCGCTGCTGCAAAAGGCTGAGCAGCTTCGTGAGCTTTTTTGACTCTGCGGTCATGGTCGCGTAATCCCTTTCGTGCTTAACTCTGGCCCCCTTAGCAACCCAAAACACCCACCCTAAAAAAAGGAATCCGTTCATGGCCCAAGTAACCCTGCGAGGCAACCCTGTTCAAGTCACTGGCGAGCTGCCGCAAGCTGGCCAGAAAGCCCCGGCGTTCAGCCTGGTTGGCGCCGATCTGAGCGACGTGACCCTGGCCAGTCTGGCCGGCAAACGTAAAGTGCTGAACATCTTCCCAAGCGTCGACACCCCGACCTGCGCCACTTCGGTTCGCAAGTTCAACGCCGAAACCAGCAACCTGGCCAACACCGTGGTGCTGTGCATTTCCGCTGACCTGCCATTTGCCCAAGCACGTTTCTGCGGTGCCGAAGGCCTGCAAAACGTCGTCAACCTGTCGACCATGCGCGGCGCCGACTTCCTCGCCGACTACGGCGTGGCCATCGCCAACGGCCCACTGGCTGGCGTTGCTGCCCGTGCCGTGGTGGTGCTGGATGAAAACGACAAGGTGCTGCACAGCGAGCTGGTTGCCGAAATCGGTAGCGAGCCGAACTACGAAGCTGCAGTTGCCGCTCTGAAGTAAGTTTTATGTAACACCTGGCAATACTTGAACGGCCCACCTCGGTGGGCCGTTTTCATTTACGGGTCAATCGCTTAGTAAAAAGTCAGAGATAGGTAAAAAGCCGGTAAAGAGGCTTTCCGTTCGTCGTTGCAGTGCTTATCGTGCGGGCTCGAATTTGCAATCGATGATGCCCCATGACCTTTCGTACCCTTCGCCCTTGGTTGATCACTGCCGCTGCCTTCGCTGGCGTGGTGTTGTTGGTTATCTGGTTGTCCGCTGCGAAAAGCACAGCCGGCCCTGAAGGCAAGGTGCGCGGCCGCCCGGGTATGGGGCCTCCTGGTGCGGCGGCGGGCATGACCGTCAGCGTCGCCAAGGTGCAGCGCAGCGACCTTGACGTGCACTACCACGCCCTGGGCACCGTCACCGCGTTCAGCACGGTGAACGTCAAGCCGCGGGTCAATGGCGAGCTGGTCAAGGTGCTGTTCACCGAAGGCCAGGAAGTGCAGGCCGGCGACCTGCTCGCCGTGGTCGACCCCCGTCCCTATAAAGCCGCGCTGGCCCAAGCCGAAGGCACCCTGCAACAGAACCAGGCGCAACTGAAAAACGCGCAGATCGACCTCGATCGCTACAAGGGCCTGTACGCCGAAGACTCCATTGCCAAGCAGACCCTGGACACCCAGGCCGCGCTGCTCAACCAATACCAGGGCACCCTGAAAACCAACCAGGGCCAGGTCGATGACGCCAAGCTCAACCTGGCCTTTACTGAAGTGCGCGCGCCCATCAGCGGTCGCCTCGGTTTGCGGCAGGTCGACGTCGGCAACCTGGTGACCTCCAGCGACACCACACCCTTGGTGGTGATCACCCAGGTCAAACCGATTGCCGTGGTATTCAGCCTGCCGCAGCAACAGCTCGGCACCATTGCTGCCCAGCTCAACCAGGCGCCGGGCAACAAAAAAGGCCCTGCACCGGTAGAGGCGTTGGATCGTAATAAAGACGTCACCCTGGCTACCGGCGAACTGGTGACCCTGGACAACCAGATCGACACCACCACCGGCACGGTCAAGCTCAAAGCCAAATTCGAAAACGCTGACCGCTCGCTGTTCCCCAACCAGTTCGTCAACGTGCGCCTGCTCGCCGAAACCCTGCACGACGTGCTGCTGATTCCTGCCAACGCGGTGCAGCGCGGTAACGAAGGCACCTATGTGTATGTGCTGGGTGAGGGCGACAAAGTCGCTCAACGCAGCGTCACCTTGGGTACCAGCGAAGGTGAGCGGGTGGTGGTGGAGAAGGGCCTCAACGCCGATGAACAAGTGGTGGTGGAAGGCACCGACCGCCTGCGCGATGGCATGGCCGTGCGCCTGGCGGCTGCTGAGCAAGTGAAAAAAGAAGTCAGCGAAGAAACCGGGCAGAAGCCGTTCGGCCAAGGTGATGCCGCGCCGCAAGGCAAGGACGGAGCCGCGCAATGAACCCGTCGCGCCCGTTTATTCTGCGGCCGGTAGCGACCACCTTATTGATGGTGGCGATCCTGCTGTCGGGGATCATCGCCTACCGTTTTCTGCCGATTTCGGCGTTGCCGGAAGTCGATTACCCGACCATCCAGGTGGTCACGTCGTACCCCGGTGCCAGCCCGGAAATCATGACCTCGTCGGTTACCGCGCCGCTGGAAAACCAGCTCGGGCAGATCGCCGGCCTGAATGAAATGTCTTCGAGCAGTTCGGGTGGCGCCTCGGTGATCACCCTGCAGTTCACCCTCGACAGCAACCTCGATGTGGTCGAGCAGGAAGTGCAGGCGGCGATCAACACCGCCAGCAGCCTGCTGCCCAGCGACCTGCCGTACCAGCCTTCGTACAGCAAAGTGAACCCGGCCGATGCGCCGATCCTGACCCTGGCAATTACCTCCAGCAACCTGCCGTTGCCGCAGGTGCAAGACCTGGTGGACACCCGCCTGGCGCAGAAGATCTCGCAGATTTCCGGCGTCGGCCTGGTCAGCATCAGCGGTGGCCAGCGCCCGGCGGTGCGGATTCGCGCCAACCCTTCGGCCCTGGCTGCGGCCGGCCTCAATCTGGACGACCTGCGCACCACCGTTTCCAATAACAACCTTAATGGCCCCAAAGGCAGTTTCGACGGCCCGACCCGCGCCTCGACCCTGGATGCCAACGACCAACTGAAATCGGCCTCGGCCTACCGCGACCTGATCGTCGCCTATAAAAACGGCGCGCCGCTGCGCCTCAAAGATGTCGCCAGCGTTGATGATGCGGCGGAGAACACCCGCCTGGCCGCCTGGGCCAACGAGACCCCGGCCGTGGTACTGAACATCCAGCGCCAACCGGGCGCCAACGTGATCAAGGTGGTCGACAGCATCAAAGCCATGCTGCCGCAGCTGCAAGCCAGCCTGCCGGGTAGCCTCGATGTGCAGGTGCTCACCGACCGCACCACCACCATCCGCGCGTCGGTGGCTGATGTGCAGTTCGAACTGGTGCTGGCCATTGCCTTGGTGGTGATGGTGACCTTCCTGTTCCTGCGCAGTTTTTCCGCCACCCTGATCCCCAGCCTTGCGGTGCCGCTGAGCTTGATCGGCACCTTCGGGGTGATGTACCTGGCCGGCTTTTCGGTGAACAACCTGTCGCTGATGGCGCTGACCATCGCCACCGGCTTTGTGGTGGACGATGCCATCGTCATGGTGGAGAACATCAGCCGTTACCTGGAGGAGGGTGATACGCCGCTGGAGGCCGCGCTCAAAGGCTCCAAGCAGATCGGCTTCACCATCATTTCCCTGACCTTCTCGCTGATCGCCGTGCTGATTCCGCTGCTGTTCATGGGCGATGTGGCGGGGCGCCTGTTCCGCGAATTCGCCATCACCCTGGCGGTGGCGATTCTGATCTCGGGTGTGGTTTCGCTGACACTCACGCCCATGCTCTGCGCCAAATTGCTCAAGCATATTCCGGAAGAAAAGCACGGCCGTTTTGCCCGCGCGACCGGCGCCGCCATCGAGCGTTTGATCGCCGCCTACGGCCGCGCGCTGCGGGTGGTATTGCGTCATCAGCCGCTGACCTTGCTGATCGCCCTGGGCACCCTGGTGCTCACTGCGGTGCTCTACACCTTTATGCCCAAAGGCTTCTTCCCGGTGCAGGACACCGGGGTGATCCAGGCCATTGCCGAAGCGCCGCAGTCGATCTCGTTCCAGTCCATGGCCGAGCGTCAGCAGGCATTGTCCAAGGCCTTGCTCAGTGACCCGGCAGTGGCCAGCCTGACGGCCTTTATCGGCGTCGACGGCAGCAACGCCACGCTCAACACCGGGCGCCTGCTGATCAACCTCAAGCCCCACAGCGAGCGGGATGTCAGCGCCACTGAGGTGATCCGCCGTCTGCAACCGACCCTAGACCAGATTCCTGGCGTGCGCCTGTACCTGCAACCGGTGCAGGACCTGACCATCGAAGACCGCGTGGCGCGTACCCAGTACCAGTTCACCCTGCAAGACTCCGATCCCGACGTGCTGGCCAAGTGGGTGCCGTTGTTGATGGAGCGTCTGCAGCAACTGCCAGAGCTCGCCGATGTGGCCAGCGACTGGCAGGACAAAGGCCTGCAAGCCTTCGTCAACATCGACCGCGACGCCGCCTCGCGCCTCGGCGTGTCGCTGGCCGATGTCGACAGCGCGCTGTACAACGCTTTCGGTCAGCGGCTGATCTCGACCATCTTCACCCAGGCCACCCAATACCGCGTGGTGCTGGAAGTGGCGCCGCAATTCCAGCTCGGCCCCGAGTCACTGGAGAACCTCTACGTCAGCAGCAGCGATGGCACCCAGGTGCGTCTGTCGTCGCTGGCGACCATCGAGGAGCGCACCACGCTGCTGGCGATCAACCATATTTCGCAGTTCCCGGCGGCGACCCTGTCGTTCAACCTGGCGCCCAATGTGTCGCTGAGCGAGGCGGTCAAAGCGATTCGCCAGGTGGAGCAGGAGATGCAATTGCCGGTCGGCGTGCAGACCAGCTTCCGCGGCGCCGCGCTGGCGTTCGAGAGCTCGCTGTCGAGCACCTTGCTGCTGATTCTGGCGGCGGTGGTGACCATGTACATCGTGCTCGGCATTCTCTACGAGAGCTTTATTCACCCGGTGACCATTCTCTCCACCTTGCCCTCGGCGGGCGTTGGCGCCTTGCTGGCGTTGATGGTGGCGGGGGAGGAGATCGGCATCGTGGCGATCATCGGCATCATCCTGCTGATCGGCATCGTCAAAAAGAACGCGATCATGATGATCGACTTCGCCCTGGACGCTGAACGCAACCAGGGCATGAATGCGGCGGACGCGATCTACCAGGCCTGTTTGCTGCGTTTTCGGCCGATTCTGATGACCACCCTGGCGGCCTTGCTCGGCGCCTTGCCGCTGATGCTGGCAGCCGGCGCCGGCGCGGAATTGCGCCGACCGTTGGGTATCGCCATGGTCGGTGGTTTGCTCCTCAGCCAGGTGCTGACGCTGTTCACTACGCCGGTGATTTACCTGGCCTTCGACCGCCTGGCGCAGCGCTGGAATGCCTGGCGCAAGAAGCGTGGGTTGGATATGTCGGTGCAGTCATGAGTTTTTGTGTGATGGCTGGCCCTCACCCCCGGCCCCTCTCCCGTAAACGGGCGAGGGGAGACAAGCCCGTTATTGCGACTGACTCGGTCAGCCCCCTCTCCCGTTTACGGGAGAGGGCTGGGGTGAGGGCAGGGCAAACGGTGAGTTGGAAATGAGCCTCTCCACCCCCTTCATCCGCCGCCCGGTCGCCACCTCGTTGCTGACCCTGGCGCTGCTGCTCGCCGGCTGGTTGTCGTTCAACCTGTTGCCGGTGGCGCCGCTGCCGTCGGTGGATTTCCCCACCATCATGATCAGCGCCTCGTTGCCCGGCGCCAGTCCGGAAACCATGGCCACCTCGGTGGCCACGCCACTGGAACGGGCGTTGGGGCGGATCGCCGGGATCAGCGAGATGACCTCCAGCAGCTCGCTGGGCTCGACCACGGTGATCGTGCAGTTCTCCCTGGAAAAGGACATCGACGGCGCCGCCCGCGAAGTGCAGGCCGCCATCAATGCCGCCAGCAGCCTGCTGCCCAGTGGCATGCCGAGCCTGCCGTCGTACCGAAAAGCCAACCCCTCGGACATGCCGGTGATGGTCCTCACCCTGACCTCCGACAGCTACACCCGTGGCGAGATGTACGACATGGCCTCGACGCTGGTGTCGCCGCGCCTGGCGCAGGTCAAGGGTATCGGTCAGGTGAGTATCGGCGGTAGCTCGTTACCGGCGGTGCGGGTCGACCTCAACCCGGATGCGCTGAACAAATACGGCATCTCGCTGGACACCGTGCGCACGGCGATTTCCAACACAAACTCGAATGGCCCCAAAGGCTCCATCGACGGCGCCACCAAGCAGTGGCAAGTGGACGCCAACGACCAGCTGCGCAAGGCCAGCGAATACCTGCCGGTGATCGTCCACTACAACGCCACCACCGGCGCCGCAGTGCGCCTGGGCGATATCGCCGAGGTCAGCAATGCGGTGGAAGACGTGCGCAACGCCGGTTTTTCCGGGGCCAACCCGGCGGTGCTGCTGATCGTTACCCGTCAGCCCGGCGCCAATATCATCGAGGCCACCGACGCCATTCATGCGCTGTTGCCAGAGATGCAGGAACTGATCGGGCCGAAGGTGCAGTTGTCGGTGATGGACGACCGCAGCCCGAGCATTCGCGCCTCGCTGGATGAAGCCGAAATCACCCTGATCATCTCCGTGCTGCTGGTGATTATGGTGGTGTACATGTTCCTGCGCAGCCCGCGCGCCACGCTGATTCCGGCGCTGGCGGTGCCGGTGTCGCTGGTGGGCACGTTCGCGGTGATGTACCTGTGCGGCTTCTCGCTGAACAACCTGTCGCTGATGGCGCTGATCGTCGCCACCGGCTTTGTGGTGGACGACGCCATCGTGGTGGTGGAGAACATCGCCCGGCGCATCGAGGAGGGCGAGTCACCGCTGGAGGCGTCGATTCATGGCGCCCGCGAAGTGGGCTTTACCGTGCTGTCGATGACCCTGTCGCTGGTGGCGGTGTTTATCCCGATTCTGTTGATGGGCGGGATCATGGGCCGCCTGTTCCGCGAGTTTTCGGTAACCCTGTCGGCGGCCATCCTGGTGTCGTTAGTGGTGTCGCTGACCCTCACGCCGATGCTCTGCGCGCGATTGCTCAAAGCCCGCGACAAGAACGCCCCGGTGGAGCAACCGCAGGCCGAAAGCAAACTGTTCCAAAACCTCATGGCGCGTTACAAGGCCAGCCTGGAATGGGCGCTGGAGCACTCGCGGCTGATGGTGGTGATCATGCTCGGCTGCATCGTGCTCAACCTATATCTGTTTGTCGTGGTGCCCAAAGGCTTCTTGCCGGAACAGGATTCCGGGCGGCTGCGCGGCTTTGCCATCGCCGACCAGAGCATTTCCTTCCAGGGCTTGCAGGAAAAGATGGGCAAGTTCCGCGCGATTCTCGGTGCCGACCCGGACATCGAAAACGTGGTTGGCTTTCTCGGTGGCGGGCGTTGGCAGTCGAGCAACACCGGCTCGTTTTTCGTCACCCTGAAACCGATTGGCGAGCGTGATGACGTCAATACCATCCTCGCGCGCTTGCGACCAAAACTGGCCGAGATTCCCGGCGCCGCGCTGTACCTCAATCCCGGTCAGGACGTGCGCCTGGGCGGCCGGGACAGCAACGCCAGCAACCAATTCACCCTGCGCAGCGACGACCTGACGCTGCTGCGCCAATGGGCGCCAAAAGTCGAAGCGGCGATGCGCAAACTGCCGCAGGTGGTCGACCTCAACAGCGACTCCCAGGACAAGGGCGTGCAGAGCCGTTTGGTGGTCGACCGCGACCGCGCCGGCAGCCTGGGGGTGAATATGAAGCTGGTGGACGAGGTGCTCAATAACTCCTTCGGCCAACGGCAGATCGCCAATATCTACAACCCGCTGAACCAGTACCACGTGGTCATGGAAGTAGGCGCGCAG
Organism: Pseudomonas sp. GV071; assembly: GCF_003050835.1. Classification (GTDB taxonomy): domain Bacteria; phylum Pseudomonadota; class Gammaproteobacteria; order Pseudomonadales; family Pseudomonadaceae; genus Aquipseudomonas. The sequence continues at coordinate 790,726 of NZ_QAOJ01000001.1, forward strand.
TACCAGCAGAGCCCGGAAATTCTGCGTCAGGTGTATGTGCTGGGCAGCGACGGGCAGAGCGTGCCGCTGGCCGAGTTCAGCCATTTCGAGCCAAGCAGTGCGCCGTTGTCGGTTAACCATCAGGGCCAGTTTGCCGCCATTACCCTGTCGTTCAACCTGGCGCCCGGCGCGCAGATAGGCCCGACCCGCGAGGCGATTCTGGCCGCCATCGAACCGCTGCAATTGCCGCTCGATGTGCAGGCCAGCTTCGAGGGCAACGCCGGCGCGGTGCAGGACACGCAGAACAACATGCCCTGGCTGATTCTGTTGGCGCTGGTGGCGGTGTACATCGTGCTCGGCATTCTCTACGAGAGTTACGTGCACCCGCTGACCATTCTCTCGACCTTGCCCTCGGCCGGCGTCGGTGCCTTGCTGGCCCTGATCCTGTGCCGCAGCGAGCTGAGCCTGATCGCCTTGATCGGCATCATTCTGCTGATTGGTATCGTCAAGAAGAACGCCATTCTGATGATCGACTTTGCCCTGGAGGCCGAACGGCGCCTGGGCATGAGCCCGCGCGAGGCGATTCTGGAAGCCTGCGTGAAGCGCTTCCGGCCGATCATGATGACCACCCTGGCGGCGCTGCTTGGCGCGCTGCCGCTGATTTTCGGCGTCGGCGGCGATGCCGGTCTGCGCCGGCCACTGGGTATCACCATCGTCGGCGGCCTGCTGGCCAGCCAGATGCTGACCCTCTACACCACGCCGGTGGTGTACCTGTACCTGGATCGTTTGCGCCACTGGGTTAATCGCCGCAGAGGCGTGCGCACTGATGCTTCGTTGGAGACTTCGTTATGAGCCTGTATTCCCGCAGCCTGTTGCTTGCTGTGGCTGTTGCCGTGGCCGGCTGCGCCGTTGGCCCGGACTACCAGCAGCCGGACGTGGCAGTGCCCGCCAGCTTCAAACAGCAAGCCGGCTGGACCCAGGCTGAACCGCGTGATGCCCTGCACCGTGGTGCCTGGTGGGAGCTGTATGGCGACAGCACGCTGAACCAGCTGCAGCAACGCCTGGAAACCTCCAACCAGACCCTGGCCCAGGCCGAAGCCCAGTACCGCCAGGCACAAGCCCTGGCCCGTGGTGCGCGTGCCTCGTTTTTCCCCAGCCTGACCGCCGCCTTCAGCAAAACCCGCTCCGGTCAGGCGTCCGGCGGTGGCGGTACGGTGTCGTTGTCCGACGGTTCCACCGTCAGCAGCGGCAGCTCCGGCGGCATCAGCGACAGCTATCAGGCCAGCCTCGGCGTGAGCTGGGAACTCGACCTGTGGGGCAAACTGCGCCGTCAGCTGGAGTCTGACGATGCCAGCGCAGAGGCCAGCCAGGCGACCCTGGCCGGCACCAAGCTCAGCCAGCAATCGGAACTGGCGCAAAACTACCTGCAACTACGGGTGATGGACGCGCAGAAACGCCTGCTCGACGACACAGTGGCCGCCTACGAAAAAGCCCTGAAGCTGGCGGAAAACCAATACCGAGCCGGCATCGTCACCAAGGCCGACGTGGCCCAGGCCCGCACTCAGGTGAAAACCACCCAGGCCCAGGCCATCGACCTCAAATACCAGCGCGCGCAACTGCAAAACGCCATCGCCGTGCTGGTCGGCGAACCGCCGTCGACCTTCAGCCTGGCGGAAACCAACGACATTCCCGGCCTGCCGCACATCCCGGCCACGGTGCCGTCGCAGTTGCTGCAACGGCGCCCCGATATCGCCTCGGCCGAGCGTGACGTCAGGTCTGCCAACGCCCTGATCGGCGTAAACAAAGCCGCCTACTACCCGGACATCACCCTCAGCGCCAGCGGTGGTTTCCGCAACGACAGCCTGTCGCAACTGCTGACCACGCCGAACCGCTACTGGTCGATCGGCCCGGACTTCGCCATGACCCTGTTCGACGGCGGCCTGATCCGTTCCCGCGTCGAACAAGCCGAAGCCAGCTACGACGCCACCGTTGCCGCCTACCGCCTGAGCGTGTTGACCGGCTTTCGCGAAGTCGAAGACTACATGGTCCAGCTTGACGTACTGAAAGAAGAGAGCGGGGTGCAACAGGAAGCTCTCGACTCGTCCCGCGAATCGCTGCGCCTGATGCTCAACCAGTACAAAGCCGGCACCGTCGACTTCTCTGACGTGGTCAGCGTGCAGACCACGGCGCTGTCCAGCGAACGCACGGTGTTGACCCTGCTGGGCAGCCGCCTGACCGCCAGTGTGCAGCTGATAACGGCCATGGGGGGTGGTTGGCAGGTCGAGGAACTGGGGCAGAAATAACCTCGACCCGCACTGCGCCGGGTGGTTATTCTCCCGGCCCTCTGTTCTGGAATCGAGGTTGACCATGGCGTTGCATATTCACACTCCGTTGCTGCAATCACGGCCGCTGAGCCTGCTTACCGGCAAGACCGTGTGGCTGAAAATGGAGGCGCTGCAGCCGGTTGGTTCGTTCAAGATCCGCGGCATCGGCGCCGTGTGTGAAACCTATGCGCGCCAAGGCAAAACCCGTTTCGTTTCATCCTCCGGTGGTAACGCCGGCATCGCTGCAGCCTATGCGGGCCGCCAGCTGAATATCCCGGTCACGGTGGTCGTGCCGGAAACCACCACCGCCCGTGCCAAGGCGCTGATCGAGCAAGAGGGCGCCGAGGTGATCGTGCACGGCGCCTCGTGGATGGAAGCCAACGCCCTGGCGCAATCGCTGCTGGACGACAGCAGCGCGTTTATCCACCCCTTCGACAACGCCGAAATGTGGGCCGGCCACGGCAGCCTGATCGACGAAGCGGTAGAGGCCGATATCGGCTTTGACTCGGTGATAGTCGCCGTTGGCGGTGGCGGCCTGTTGTCCGGGGTGATCGCCGGCCTGCAACGCAACGGCCTCGGCCAACTGCCGGTGCTGGCGGTGGAAACTAACGGCGCCGACTCCCTGGCGCAATCGGTGGCTGCCGGCAAACGCATCGAACTGCCCGCCATCACCAGTATCGCCACCTCCCTCGGCGCCAAAGCCGTGTGCGAAAACGCCTTCGCTGTTACCCAGCAGCACCCCGTGCGTTGCGCCACCGTGAGCGACGCTCAGGCCCTGGCGGCCTGCGAGCAATTCCTCCACGACCACCGCGTGCTGGTTGAACCGGCCTGCGCCGCTGCGTTGGCGACCTTGTACAGCGGCGACGCTGCGTTGCTCAGCGAATTCCAGCGGCCGTTGGTGGTGGTTTGTGGCGGCGCCACGGCGACCCTGGAGCAGATTCAGGCGTGGCGTAAACAGCTCGGCTGAGCCACTTTCAGCGTTCGTAGCGCAACCCTGCGCCGGCCAGCCTGGTCGGCGCTTTCGCAGGAAGGCGGCGCCGCACTGACATCAAACTGCTATACGAAAAATCGACCTTTTTCCGCTCACCGTAGTCGGAGTGTTAGGCGCTGGATGCCGTTGGGTATGCAGCCATCACACATGACTTTAAAGGTGACCTGATTTGGCCGAGACGCCAGCTGCCACTGCGCACACTGCAACACTCAAGAAGGTCGCGACCGGTATTGCCGGTTTCGACGAAATCACCCTGGGTGGCCTGCCCCAAGGCCGGCCGAGCCTGATTTGCGGCTATGCCGGCTGCGGTAAAACCCTGTTTGCCATGAGCTTCCTGGTCAATGGCGCCGTGCAATTCGGCGAGCCGGGGGTGTTCATGAGCTTCGAGGAACGTACCCAGGACCTGATCGATAACGTCGGGTCCCTGGATTACGACCTGCAGGCCCTGGTGGACCAGAAGCTCCTGGCCATCGACCACGTCTACGTCGACAGCAGCGAGATCGAGGAAACCGGCGAGTACGACCTCGAAGGCCTGTTCGTCCGCCTGGGTTACGCCATCGACAGCATCGGTGCCAAGCGCGTGGTGCTGGACACCATCGAAGCGCTGTTCTCCAGTTTTCAGGATGCTGCGGTATTGCGCGCCGAGCTGCGCCGTCTGTTCTATTGGCTGAAAGAGCGCGGCGTGACTGCGGTGGTGACCGGCGAGCGCGGGGAAGGGCTGCTGACCCGCTTCGGCATTGAGGAATACGTGTCCGACTGCGTGATCCTGCTGGACAACCGCGTTGTCGAGCAGATCACCACCCGCCGTCTGCGGGTGATCAAATACCGTGGCTCGTCCCACGGCACCAACGAATACCCGTTCTTTATCGACGAGCACGGCCTGACGGTGATGCCAGTTACCGCCGCAGGCCTCAACCACCAGGTGCTCGAGGATATCGTGCCCACCGGCATCGATGGCCTGGATCGCATGCTCGACCGTGGCGGCTACTACCGCGGCTCCAGCGTGCTGGTCAGCGGCCTGGCCGGTACCGGTAAAACCACCTTCGCCGCCAGCTTTATCCGCGCCAGTTGCCAGCGCAACGAACGCTGCCTGCTGTTTTCCTTTGAGGAAGCCGAAAGCCAACTGCTGCGTAATCTCGGCTCGGTGGGGTTGAAACTGAAGACCTACATCGACAGCGGGCTGCTTCGCGTGGAGTCGGCACGCCCGAGCCTGTATGGCCTGGAAGTGCACCTGGCGCGCATGTACCGGGAAATCGTCGAGTTCCAGCCGGAGTGCGTGATCATCGACCCGATCTCGGCCTTCCACGGCCCGCAGTCGGAGGTGCATGCCACGCTGTTGCGCCTGGTTGATCTGCTCAAAGAGCGCAACATCACCGCCGTGTTCACCAGCCTCAGCGACGCGAAAACCACCCGCGCCGAGCTGGATCGGGCGATTTCCTCGCTGATGGATACCTGGATTTCACTGTCCAGTGTCGAGGCGGACGGTGAATACAACCGCCTCCTCTACGTGCTGAAGTCGCGCGGTATGGGGCATTCGAACCAGATGCGCGAGTACCACATCGACGACAGTGGCATCACCCTGGTGAGCCCTTACGTCGGCCCCCATGGCGTGTTGACCGGTTCGGCGCGTCTCAACCAGGAAGCCCGCGAGCGGCGCGAAGGCGAAATCCGCAAACAACTGGTGGAGCAACGCAAACGCGAGCAACAGAAAAACCGCGCCCAACTGGAACGCAAGATTGCCGACATGCGCGCGGCGCTGGACGCCCAGGAGCAAGAAGAAGCGCTGCTGGATAACGATGAAAGTCGCCAATTGCAGACCGACGATGACATGCGTCGGCAATTGGCCCTGGCACGAGGAGTCGTCGAATGACTACCACCGATGTGCAACCTGTAGATGTGCAACCCATCGATGTCACGGCAGTCGGCCAACCCGGGCATTACGCCCTGCGCCTGTACATTGCCGGGCAAACACCGAAATCGGTCACCGCGCTGCGCAATCTTCAGCGCATCTGCGAGGAGTACCTGGCCGGGGTCTACACCATCGAGGTGATCGACCTGCGGGTAACTCCACAACTGGCGGCAGGCGATCAGATTCTCGCCTTGCCGACCTTGGTGCGGCATCTCCCCACGCCGCTGGTAAAAATCATTGGCGATCTGTCCAACACCGACAAAGTATTGGTCGGTCTGGATATTCGCCCAGAGCCGATCAATTGAGCCCACTGCCGCCCCGATCTCCACATGAGGCACCACCTGAGCCGGCATCTGCCGGCGCCGATACGCCAGTGGACGTTTGTGAGCTGCGTTTGTATGTGTCCGGCAACACCACACGCTCGACCCGGGCCATTCAGACCCTGCGGAGTCTGTGCGACAACCACCTGGCTGGCGCCTACTCCCTGGAGGTGATCGACATCTACCAGAACCCGAAGGCTGCGCGGGATGCGCAGATTATTGCCGTGCCCACCTTGATGAAACTCAAACCCATGCCCGTGCGTTTACTGATTGGCGATCTTTCCGACACCGCTACATTGCGTAGCGCCCTGGGCATCGAGTGAGGGGTAACCCATGATCGAGCGCACAGAAGGTATGAGCGACACCCAGTACATCCAGGCGCTGAGCGATAAGTTGCGCGAAGCCGAAGAAACCCTTGAGGCGATTCGCACCGGGGCTGTGGATGCGCTGTTTATCGACACCGGAGAGGGCGTCAGCGTCTACACCCTGGAAAGTGCCGACCGGCCCTATCGCACCCTGATCGAACAGATGCAGGAAGGCGCGGTAACCCTCTCGCTGGACGGCTTCGTGCTGTACGGCAACGAGCGACTGGGCGAGATCGTCCACCGCCCGCTGGAGAAGGTGCTGGCCTACGACTTCAGCGAATTCATCGCGCCGTCCGAGCGCGAACGGTTCCGCCAGTTTCTCTGCAACAGCGCTGAAGAGGCGGTGCGCGGCGAATTCAATTTGCTCTCGGCGGATGACCATCTCTTCCCGGCCTATCTGTCGTTTCGCGCCTTGGCGCTGGACAGCACCGATGAGCCGATCATCTGCGGCGTGGTCACCGACCTCACCGAACAGCGCCAGCTTGAGGCGCGTTTGAGCCAGGCGCAGAAAATGGAAGCGGTCGGGCAGTTGACCGGCGGCCTGGCCCACGACTTCAACAACCTGCTGCAGGGAATCAAAGGCAGCCTCGACCTGATCGCCCGCCGTCCCGACTCGGAAAAGGTGGTGAAGTGGACCGAGGCCGGGCTCAAAGCCGCCGACCGCGGCGCCAAGCTGACCGCACAATTGCTGGCGTTTTCCCGCTCGCAGAAGCTTGAGCTGCAGCCACTGCGAATCAACAACGTGATCCGCGACATGCACGATCTGTTGGTGCGCACCATCGGCACCACGGTGCGGATCAAGCTGAACCTTGAGCCGTCCGAGCAACTGGCGCTGAGCGACCCGACGCAGCTTGAACTGGCGATTCTCAACCTGGCCCTGAATGCCCGCGACGCGATGCCCACCGGTGGTTCCCTGACCATCACCACTCAGCACCACCCGGAGCCTGCCGAAGGTGCGCCCCATGGCGTCATGCAGGTGTGCGTGGCCGACACCGGCGTCGGCATGAGCGAGGAGGTGCGGCAGAAAGCCTTCAACGCGTTCTTCTCCACCAAAGGTATTGGCGCTGGCACCGGCCTGGGCCTGGCCCAGGTGCAAAGCATCGTCGAGCAATCCAACGGCCGGGTGTACCTGGTGTCTGCGCCGGGCAGCGGCACCCAGGTGTTCCTGACCATTCCGTACACCGCCGACAGCGAGCACATGGAAAAGCCGCTGGCCGTCAGCCACCCAGCGTTACCGCACAACGGCAAACGGGTGATGTTGATCGACGACGACCACGACGTGCGCCGGGTGGTCATCGACATGCTGGAAGTGCTCGGCCACCAGGTGCGCGAAGCCGACAGCGGCCTGGCCGGGCTGAAAATGATCGATGTGCAGGCGCCCGACGTGGTGCTGCTGGACTTCGCCATGCCGCACCTGAACGGCGCCGAAGTGGCGAAACTGCTGCGGGAAAAACACCCGGATCTGCCGCTGATCTTTATCAGCGGCTTCTCCGACACCGCCCAGTTGCAAGCCGCCGTCGGCAGCGGCGCGACTGTGTTGCGCAAGCCGTTCACCATTGACCGCTTGAACGAGATGCTGGAGCAGGTCGGGGAGGTTAGCGCGTAGGCGCGCCGATAGCCGGTCGGGCCCTCGGCCAGCTGGCGACTAGACTCCTGCTTCCTTGGAGAAGCACTTACAGGAGGTAACCGCCATGCGCCCCGTCCCTCAAGATGCCACCGACCTGCTGCAGGGCACCCTCGAGTCGCCCAGTAACGGCCCTGGGCAGAGCTCAATGCGCATCACCAATGCGTTGCCCTTCGGCGTGTATGTGTACGAACTCACCAGTACCGGTGATTTTGCCGGTTTGCCTAACAACGGCACCGCTGCCACGCCTGGCTCTCCCGGCGCATTACTGACCCCGGGCAACTCGCTCAACTTTGGGCAATACAACCAAGGTGCGTATTTTCTGGTGACGGCGGCTTACTCCGGCGGGTTTGTCTGCGTGTTCCAGGCCAACGAAAGCGGCAGCAACCTGGAGATCAACACCGAGCTGTTGCTTGAGCCCAACGCCATTGGCCCGATTCCCCAGCCCAACGCCACACAAGTGATACCGCCGGATTCGCAGTGCGTAGTGGTCGGCTGCGGCGTGGCAGGGCCCAACAATGCCGTGGCCGTGGTGCGCGAGCAGTATTGGCGACGCCTGCCGGACTCCTACACCATCGCCCCCGGGCAGAGCAAAACCATCAGTTTCACCACGGTCGAGGGCATGCAGAGCACCTCGTCCAGCCAGGTGACCATTGCCGCGCAGATCGGCACCAGTGCCTCGGCGGGATGGGGACCGGTGTCAGCCTCGGTATCGGCCAGCTTGAGTGCCTCGTCCACCACCTTTCAGCAACTGACCTTGAGCAGCGAAACCACCAGCTATGTCTCGGAAACCTTGACGGGCATGACCGCTAACAGCAGCGACGGCTCCGGGCCCACCACGCAGATGTACCTGTATTGGCAGCTGATGGACATCATCAATATCGTCGACCCCAGCAGCAATCTGGTGCTCGGCAGCATTGTCTCCGGGGCCAAACCAGTGGTGATTTCCGGGCCCTTCGACCCCAATGCACTGCCGCCGCTGCCCACGCCAGCACCGCAGGCCACCAGTGCCGCCGAGCGGCGCAAAACCTGGGTGGGCTCGCGCCTGGTACCGCGGGTGGCGTAAGCGGCGCATACACAGGGAGCGTGCGATGCCAGCGTTTTTGTTTCATCAGAATATGCGAACGCTCGGGCCAGCCTTGCCCTGGCGTATCCATGCCTATGGCGGCGGAGCAGTGCCACTGGTACCTATGGTGATGCCCGCAGGCGCAAACCCGATTGGCGCGTTCGGTGCGTTTGGTCAAATTGCGGCGGGGTTGGCACCTGGCAGTAACATTATTGTTGCCGGCCTTACCGAAATGGCGTCACCGGGCGTTTTAGGTTCCTTGCCGATGTTCAACCAGGCATTGGCGGGTGGGGGAATCCATCGTCAGCTGCTGGTTGCCTGCGGCAGCACCGCACTGGCCCGTGGGCGTCAGGAATACACCGCGTTGTTGTTCAAAGTCGCAGGCCCGGGAATTCGCATCCGCGTGCTTGAAGTGGGCCGCATTTCGCTCACTGTTTCGGGCAACGCAAGCTCGGTGGCTGTCGACCGAGCGCCTGCTGCGCCGCCAGTCGGTCCCAGGCCCTGGGCTGCGTGGCAGGCATGGGCACAGACTTTTCCAGCTGCAACTTCCGACTTCCGCGCCCTGGTATATGCCGTTGTGCAAGTGCCTGGCGTCGGTACCATTGGCGTCGCGTATCTGCACAACATGTACACCCTCGACGCTGAACGGAATTTGATGGCCGGCAAGTTGGCGCAGATGATGAGCTCACTCAAGGTGAGGGTCGGACGCCTGGCTCCTGCGGGCAACCCCAATAACGTGTACCTGGGTGGCGACTTCAATGTCGAACCGACCAACAGGCGTGGCGGCGTCCGCAGCTTGGAGTTGCATGTCTACGACAGCGTTGCCTTTCCCCTCTATCACTCGCAGCCAAATGGCACCACGTGGAACGGGCGCTTGTACGATTATTGGTACTCAGACGTTCCGCCCCCCGTGCTGCCGGCGATACTTCCACGTGCCTCTGCAAACAATCTGACCCGCGACTGTGGCAGAGGAGCGCAGGATTGTTGGGAGTTGATGTCTGACCACTCGGCGATCTTGCTGGAGATCGGTTAAGCCGGCGTTCTGCGCGTAGTACTGAAAATAACGGAGTACCACACACCATGCAGCACTACAGCGGCGGTTGCCTGTGCGGCGACGTGCGAATTGTGGCGTTCGGCCAACCGTACCGAGTGGGCCTGTGCCACTGCCTGGACTGCCGCAAACACCACGGCGCGTTGTTCCATGCCTCAGCGGTATTTCCCCAGGAAGCGGTGACCGTCGAAGGCGCAACTGGTGACTACGCCGGGCGGCATTTCTGCCCACGCTGCGGCTCCTCGGTGTTTGCCCGCAGCGGTGATGAAGTGGAAGTGAACCTCGGCGCCTTGGACGCGCCGGATCAATTGACCCCCACCTACGAAAATTGGATGGTGCGGCGCGAAGCCTGGTTGCCGGCGTTTCCGTTTAAACGTCATTACGAGGGTGATCGTGACCCGAGCTCGCGGTATGAGGACTAAGCGCCTGCAGCGGTTAGGAATGCCACCCCTCATGTGCCTTCGGCCTTGGCTTGGGCACGCTGAAAATAGGCTGACTGGATCATGCGCAATGCTTAGGGGTTTACCTTATATGCGAATTTCCATATATTCGGTTTCCCGTATGTAGCAAGCAGGTCCTGCCCGAATGACTCCCACCACGCTATTCAAATCTCTGGCCGATGAAACACGGCTACGCGCGGTGCTGTTGATCGTGCGTGAGGGCGAGTTGTGTGTGTGCGAGTTGATGAGTGCGTTGAATGACAGCCAGCCCAAGGTGTCGCGTCATCTGGCGCAGTTGCGGGCGAGCGGTTTGTTGCTGGATAGGCGCCAGGGGCTGTGGGTGTATTACCGGCTCAATCCGCAGTTGCCGGGCTGGGCGCTGGCGGTGCTGAACACTTCGCTGGAGGGCAATGCCGCCTGGCTGGAAGACAACCTCAGCCGCTTGCAACACATGAGCGATCGCCCTGTGCGCAGCGTTTGCTGCTGATCGCCAACCTCACCCCGTGATGGAATCTGACTCGATGAAAGTATTGTTTATGTGTACCGCCAATAGCTGCCGCAGCATCCTCAGCGAGGCGGTGTTCAATCACCTGGCGTCGCCACCTTTTGTGGCGGTCAGTTCCGGCAGTTTCCCCAAGGGCCAGGTGTTGCCACAAAGCTTGCAGACCCTGCGCGAGGCCAACATTGCCGTCGAGGGGCTGTACAGCAAAGGTAACGACGCTTTTGCCGACAGCCCGCCCGATATCGTCATCACCGTGTGCGACAACGCCGCCGGTGAAGCTTGCCCGGTGTATTTCGGCACCGCGCTGAAGGCGCATTGGGGCTTGGCCGATCCGTCCCATGTCAGCGGTAGCGCGGAGGAGGTGAGCGCCGCGTTTAACGCCACCCTGGCAATTATCGAACGGCGCTGCCAGGCCTTTCTGGCGTTGCCATTTTCAACCCTGGATCGGGCCAGTCTGCAGGCTGAATTGACCCGTATCGGCACGCTGCGAGCTCAGGAGTAGCCATGTCCAGCGATCTGCCCAACCTCGACCATCACCTGATCAACGCAACTGTCGCCGGTAGCGCCGAAGGCCAGCCGCCGCGGATTCTGTTGCTGTACGGTTCCACCCGGCAACGCTCGTTCAGCCGGCTGCTGGTGGAGGAGGCGGCGCGTCTGCTCGAGCACTTTGGTGCTGAGACGCGCATCTTCAATCCGTCCGGTTTACCGCTACCTGACGACGCACCTAGCGACCACCCCAAGGTGCAGGAACTGCTGGAGCTGATGCAGTGGTCGGAAGGCCAGGTCTGGTGCTCGCCGGAGCGCCATGGCGCGATGTCGGCGGTGTTCAAGGCGCAGATCGACTGGGTGCCGTTGGCCATTGGTGCCATCCGTCCCACGCAAGGCAAGACCTTGGCGGTGATGCAGGTGTCCGGTGGTTCGCAGTCGTTCAATGCGGTGAATCAGATGCGTGTGCTGGGCCGCTGGATGCGCATGTTCACCATCCCCAATCAGTCGTCGGTGCCCAAGGCCTTTCTCGAGTTCGATGGGCAGGACCGCATGAAGCCGTCGGCGCTGTACGACCGGGTGGTGGATGTGATGGAGGAGTTGGTGCGCTTCACCCTGTTGCTGCGTGGGCGGCCGGACCTGGTCGACCGCTATTCGGAGCGCAAGGAGACGGCTGAAGCGCTGTCGAAACGGGTCAACCAGGCCACGATCTGAACCTCAATCAAAGGCGCCGTTGAGCACCTCGTAAATGATCCCGGTGGCGATGGCAACCAGGATCAGGTCGGTGCCGGCTTGTTGCCATTCGTAGCCGTCGTAGCGGGGCAGTTTGCCCAGCAGGCGGCCGTCGAGTTTCTTGGCGATGCCGGGCGGCAGTGGTTTGCCTCTGGCGAGGTTCTTCTGGATGCCGGGCGGTAGCGACGAAGTGGGTGTCCAGTAGTCGCGGTAGCCGCCGATCACGCCGAAGATGTTATTGCGGTCGATGCTCGGGCCGCCGCTCCAGTCGTTGCTGCCGCCTTTGTCGTTTTTGCCGCCCTGGCCGGAGTGGCTGTTGCCGTTGTTTTTGTCCTTGCCCTTGCCGTTGCCGGGATCAGCCAGGGCCGAGGTCGAGGCAATCAGCAGGGCCAGGCAACTGGCCAGGGCAATTCGTGTGCGTGATGTGAACATGGCAGTACTCTCAAATGGGGAATGCCCCGTACCTGTCAGAGTTTAGCTTCAGCGCTGGCGGATGCGGCGCGAATAAACAGGCCAAACGCATCCTCCACGCCTTGCTGCAACTCCCTCTCATCGCAGCCGTGCGCCTGGCTTTCCAGGCGCTGCAAAAAGCCTGGCCACAGGCCCTGGTCAGCGGCGTGGTCGAGGTAGTGCATGGGGGCGCCGGGTTGCGCCGCTTGCAGGCGGCGGGCCAGGAGTTTGCCGCCCAGGCGCGAGCCTTCCAGCACATACAGCGCGCCCCAACACCAACCGGGGCCGCCCCGTGGGGTGATGGTCAATGCCGGCGCCGGTTCGCAGTTCAGCGCCTGCAGGTCGGCGCGCAGGGCATTGCTGCGTTGGCGTGCCGGCCAGTCGTCGAGCAACTGCGAGACGCCTTGTTGCGCCAGGCAGTCCTCCAGGCTGAACAGGGCCGCCGCGTGGGCCTGAAGAAACTGCCGATAGCCCTCTGCGGTTTCCAGGGTAAGGGCGGAAAACGCCGTGTCGACCTGATGGTGCAACGCGCCGCCCCACAGGCGTAGACGCTGGCGCAGGTTATCCATGCTTGGCCACCGAGCGCAGGGCCTGAACGATCTTGCTCACCAGTTGTTCCTCGCTGAAGGGTTTCTGAATCACCGGGCTGTCGCCAAGCCCCAGCGATTCAAGGTCGGCATAGCCGCTGATAAACACGATAGGCAGCAGCGGCTGCTGCACGGCCACCACCCGCGCCAGTTCGCCACCGTTCATGCCGGGCATGGCGAAGTCGGCCAGCAGCAGGTCGACCTCGGTGGTGGTCAGCAGGTGCAGGGCGCGGGCGCCTGAGTCGGCTTCGGTCACCTGAAAGCCCAGGCGGCGCAGCATCTGCGCGGTGACGTCGCGCACGGCGGGGTCATCGTCAACCAATAGAATGCGCTGCCCGCCGCTGAGCACCTCAGCGGTATCTTCTGCGCTGGCCGTGCTACTGCTCGCTGCGTTGGCGGCGGTGCGTGGCAGGTACACCTGCACGGTGGTGCCGACGCCTTGTTCGGTAAAAATCCGCGCACCACCACCCGACTGCTTGGCAAAGCCGAACACCTGGGCCAGGCCAAGGCCCGAGCCCTTGCCGATTTCCTTGGTGGTGAAGAACGGCTCGAAGGCTTTTTGCAGGACGTCCGGGCTCATGCCGGTACCGGTGTCCGATACCGACAGCATCACGTAGTCGCCCGGGCCGGGTTCTTCGGCGCTTTGTGCGGCCTGGGTGATGGTCACGTTGGCCGTGGCGAGGGCCAGTTGGCCGCCATCTTTCATCGCGTCGCGGGCGTTGATCGCCAGGTTGAGGATGATCATGTCGATCTGCGTCGGGTCGACCAGCGCATGCCAGAGGTCGGTCTGCGCCTGAATCGCCACGCTGATGCGCCCGCCGAGGGTGCTTTTCAGCAGGGTGTGCAGGTTGTTCAGGGTTTCGTTGAGGTCCAGCGGCGCCGGTGCCAGCTGCTGGCGGCGGGCGAAGGCGAGCAACTGGCTGGTGAGGGTGGCGCCACGCTCGCCAGCAGTGATGATGTGGTTGACCCGGCGCAGGCTGGTTTCTGCCGGGGTGCCGCGTTCGAGGTCGCGCTGCAGAAAGTTGGCGCTGGTGAGGATCACCGTGAGCAAGTTGTTGAAGTCGTGGGCGACGCCGGCTGTGAGCTGGCCGACCGCTTCCAGGCGCTGCATCTGGCGCAAGGTGGCTTCGACGTTTTCCCGTTCCTGAATCTGTTGGCGCAGGGCGGTGTTGGCGTTGGCCAGTTTGTCGATGTTGGCGATTTCATTGCTGATATCGCGGCCCGCCACATAGGCGCGGCCGGCGTCCGGCACGGCGCTCCAGGCGATCCAGCGGTAACTGCCGTCACGGTGGCGCAGGCGGTTGACGAAGCGGTCGGCGACCTGGCCGCGGCGCACGGTGGCCATCGCCACGCGGCTGCTGCGCACGTCATCGGCGTGGGTCATGGCCACCAATGGCAGGCCCAGCAGCTCTTCCGGGTGCCAGCCGAGAATGCTCTGCCAGGCTGGATTGACGGCCAGGGTGGTGGAATCGAAGGTGGTCACCGCCAGCAAGTCGCGCGACAGCTCCCAGGTGCGGTCACGTTCTCGGGTGCGCTCCTGCACACGCTCACCGAGGGTTTCGTTCAGCTGCCGCAGCGCTTCGGTGGCCGCACGCTGTTCGGTGATGTCCATCACCACGCCGACAAAACGGCTGCACTGGCCCTGGTCGAAAAACGCCTGGCCGCGCATTTCCAGCCAGCGCTGACGGCCATCGGGCAGGTGGATGCGATAGGGCATGGCAAAGTCAGGGTGGTGCGGGTCGCTGGTGACCGCCTGGATGCTGGCGCGCAGCGCCGGCAAATCGTCGGCATGGCACAGGCGCTCGAACAGGCCCATGTCCAGCGGCTCATCACCTTCCAGGCCGCACATGGCACGGTAACGGTGGTCGCAGCGCAGTTGGCCGCTGCGGGGCTCGTAGTCCCACATGCCCAGGCCGGCAGCTTCCACCGCCAGGCGGGCGCGGGCGCCGATCTCCTGCAGGGCCTGTTCGGCCTGCTGGCGACGACGTCGTTCGTTGACCTCGGCGAGGGCGCGATTAACAGCTTTGGGCAGCAGCGACAGGTTCTGTTTCAACACATAGTCGACGGCGCCGGCGCGCATCATGTTCACCGCGTTTTCCTCGCCATAGACGCCGGAGAGAAAAATGAACGGCGTTTTCGGCGCCAGGCGCTGGGCTTCTGCCAGGGCCTGGCTGCCGGAAAAACCGGGCAGGATGAAATCGGCCAGAATCAGGTCGAACTCGCGCTGCTCAAGAGCGTTGATCACCCCGGCATGGTCGTAGACCAGCTCGGTATTCAGGCTGTAACCGGCGCGTTCAAGCGCCAGTTGCGCCAGTTCAGCGTCGTGCGGGCTGTCTTCTATCAGCAACAGGCTGATGGGGTTGGGCAGGGGCATTGACCGTCCTGAGTTCAGTCGTGCGATTCATCGGGCTTGCGCGGGCGTTTCAGGCGCAAGGAGCCGGGTGGCGGTTCGTTAAGCACCGCCCAGAACACCCCGAGATCAGAAATGGCGGCGACAAAATCACGGAATTCGACCGGCTTCACCACGTAGGCGTTAACGCCCATTTCGTAGGCGCGCATCAGGTCGGGCTCCTCCCGCGAGGAGGTCAGCATGACCACCGGAATGCTGCGCAGCGCCGGGGTTTCGCGCACGGTCTTGAGCACTTCCAGACCGTCGACTTTCGGCAGCTTGAGGTCAAGCAACAGCACCGCCGGATTGCCGTCGGCGCGGTTCTGGTATTCCCCACGGCGCAGCAGGTAGTCGAGGGCTTCGGCGCCGTCGCGTTTGATCACGACATCGTTGGCCAACTGGCTGCGCTCAAGCGCCACCAGGGTCAGTTCCAGATCGTTGGGGTTGTCTTCAACGAGAAGGATGGGTTTGAGCATTTAGGTGTTCCGGTCATCAGGTGGAGTGGTGTAGGTCAATCGTGGCAGTGCAAAGAAAAAGGTCGCGCCCTGGTCGATGCGGCCGTCGGCCCAGACCCGGCCGCCATGGCGTTCGATAATCCGCCGCACGCTGGCCAGGCCAATGCCGGTGCCTTCGAACTCTTCCATGCGGTGCAGGCGCTGGAACACGCCGAACAGTTTGTTGGCGTACTGCATGTCGAAGCCGACGCCGTTGTCGCGGATAAACACCACGGTTTCGTCGGCATCCTGGGTGGCGCCCATTTCGATGATCGTCTGCTCGCGGCGGCTGCTGTATTTGAGGGCGTTGCTCAGCAGGTTGCGCAGCACCATATGCAAAAAGGAGGCGTCTGCGACCACCACCGGCAGCGGCTGAATGCGCCACTCGACCTGGCGCTGGTCGTAGTCGGGGCGCATTTCTTCGCGAATCGAGCTGACCATGGCGTCGAGGTCGACATCCGACAGGTGCAGCGCCGAGCGGCCCATCTGCGAAAAACTCAGCAGGTTGTCCACCAGCACCCCGGCAAACCGCGCGGCCTCGCTGATATTCAGCAGAAAACGTTTGCCGCGCTCGCTCAGCTGTTCGCCTTCCAGCTCACCGAGCAGTTCGGTGTAACCGGCGATATGGCGCAGTGGCGCGCGCAAGTCGTGGGACACGCTGTAGGAGAACGATTCGAGCTCCTTGTTGCTCTCGCGCAACTCACCGGCCAGCGCGGCCATTTCCTCGGCCTTGCGCAGCACGATGCCGAGCACCGCGTTGCGCAGCTCCAGCGCGCCTTCACATTCCGCTGCTTCCCACGGCGCGCTGTAGCCTCGCACCACCTCGCGCCAGGTGTCGAAGCTGTGGCGGGGGGAGAGGGCGCCGCTGGCCTGGTCGAGCTGTTTGTTCGGCTGCCCGGCCCATTTCACCGTTTGCACCTGTTCCTGGCGGAACCAGATCAGGTAGTGCGCATGCAGCTTGGAAATCGACACCGCCAGCACCCCGGCGCTGTGCGCGGCCAGCTCGGGCAACTGCGGTACGTCGCGGCCAATGTTGTCGCTGCTGAACAGCGGGCCACGCTCCTGGCTGCCGAGCCAGTGCGCCAGGGCGATGATCTGTTCGTCCGCCGGCGCAGCACCAACGCTCACGCAGGTATCAGCGGTAACCACCGCCGCGCCTTGCGCCTTGGCAAACGCCAGCACCACATCGGGCAGGTTGCGGAAACCGTCGGTGACGCTGTCGTAGTCGGCCATGCCGGCCAACAGGCGCACGATCAGGTGGCGCAGTTCGAGTTTGCGCTGGGCCTGTCGGCCGCTTTCAGTGGCGTCGATCTGCAGCGCCAGAATGCGCGCCAGCAACTCGCAGGTGGTGCGGGTCTTGTGGCTGAGCTGGCGCGGGTTGGCGTCGTGGCACGAGATCAGCCCCCAAAGGCGGTCGCGGACCACAATCGACACCGACATCGACGCCAGCGTGCCCATGTTGCGCATGTACTGCAGGTGCACCGGCGATACGCTGCGCAAGGAGGCAAAACTGAGGTCTAGCGGTTGCTGGTCGAGCGGGCTGAGCTCGGGCACCATCGGCGAGGGTTGGTAGGTGGCATCCGGAATCAGGCGGATCAGGTTCTTGCAATACAACTGGCGGGCCTGGGCGGGAATGTCCGAGGCCGGAAAACGGTGGCCGAGGTAGCTGGCGTACTCAGGCTCAGCCCGTTCGGCGAGCACTTCACCATTGCCATCGTCGTCGAAGCGGTAGGCTTTGACCCGGCCAAAACCGCTGATCCGGCTCAGCTCGTTGACCGCCAATTGGCAGATCGCTTCAAGGTCTTTGGCCGCATGCAGCTCGGCAACAAAGGTGCGCATCAGCGGGTAGAGAATGCCGTAAGCCTCGCCAGGGTTACTGGCCTGCTCGAATTCGAGGATCAGTTGCTGCCCCAGGCGGTGACCCATCAGGGCGAAACTGCGTGCCTGCGCCGTGCCCTGGAAAAACCGCACATCACCGAGGTGGAAGGGGTTCAGGTCATCACTCGACAACCCGGCCAGGCGCGCCGGCAGCTCGGGGTCGTCAATCAACTCGGGCAGCGCCAGCCCCAACAGACTGGACGCTTGCAGGCCGAGCCAGGTGCTGACATTGGCGCTCACTTGCAGCACCCGCAGGTCGGCTTCGGCTACCACCAGCAGGAAACCGTGGGGCTGAATACCGCCGGGGATATGAATCGGCTCGTCGGCACAGCGCTCCACAGCGGCGGTCAACGTGTCAGGGAAGGGGCTGCTCATGATGAGTCCTTTCAGACCGAAGCCACGATGAATGGACAGGTAATACGGCTCGGCACCAGATCAGAGCGGCTGGTGCGAAAAATGGTTCGAAGAAAAATTCAGTGTCTGATTAGCGGTTTACGCCTTGCTCAGGCCCTTGACCGTCGCCAGCCATTGCGGCTGCAGACGGGGTTGATCGGTATCCAGCCCCAGCGCCTGCATGGCGTCTTTATGGGCATCGATCTCGTGGGTCATCTGGCTCAGGGAGCTGGTGTTGGCCTCCAGCAGGTACATCTGCGTCAGCCCCTGGTGATAAAAACGCAGCAGCTTCATCGCGTCCGGGTTCTGCGCTTTAACCCCCACTTCAACCTGGTGCATCACATTGGTCACGCTCATCAACGCGCGCTTCAACTGCCAGCCATACACCGCCGCGCTCATCCAAGGCTGCGACCACAGCTTGAGTTTGAATAACGCCGCACACGCCAGCACCGCCGCCACTACGCCGCCCGCGTTCCAACGGAAGTTATCGCCACCGGGGGTGCCAAACAGCAGCACCGCCAGGCTCGACAGCAACATGGCCAGGGCAATGAAGATCACTGCCACGATCAAGGTGCTGCGACGGGTTTGCTGGCGGTAGGTTTCGGGGTTGAAGGGCTGGATTTCGAACATGGGGCAGGGCTCCGGGGTGAATGCGCGGCGGCATTATCACCCCATTGGCCGGCAAACGCGTGCGGTGCGTGCGCGCACCCGGCTGCTATTCCCGCCGGGCATGGCTATGAAATATCAGGATAAGGGCCGGCGCCCGGGGCGCTCATAGAATCGAGGCGCAACCTCACGGACACCACTCCCTCTTGCTGCTCGATTCAAGGAACAGAAGCCATGCGTTTGTTTGCGATTGTGTTGGGCGCCCTCAGTTTGAGCCTGAGCGCCAATGTCATGGCCCAGGGTTCGGCGTCTTTGGAGTCGGTGCAATTGAATGCCTGCCGCAGCATCAACAGCTTTTTGCTGATGCGCGGCGAAGGGGTGCAAGACGCCGATGTGGCAACCTTCGAGCAGGATCTGCAGGGGCTGACGGCGAGCTTCGAGCAGTTGCCGCCCGACCAGCACAGCGCATTGGCGCCCAGTTACCAGTACCTGCTGAGTGTGCTGGCTGAGGGGCGCCGCTATGGCCCGCACGAAGATGACATGCCTTGGCGTTACCCCAGTGAACTGGGCCAGGCGCTGCTGACCTTCCTGGAGGCGGCCGATCAGCGCAGCGCCGAACAGGCCGATCCGTTGCTGCACACCGCGTTGAAACTGGAGTTTCTCACCCTGCAATACAGCGCCCTGGCGTACTTCGGCTACCTCGACGTCAACCCCTTGCGCGGTGAGCGCTACGTCAACCAGAACGAAACCGTGCTGTTGCCGGAACTGGATGCGGAGATGGCTCAGGCCTTGCCGCTGATGGAGCAACGCCAGCCACAACAAGCGTCGCGTCTGCAGGCCAATTGGTCATACGTGCGCGCCGCCCTCGGCGACTTCAACAGCGGCAAGTCCGGGCGCGTGGGTAACTCCGGCAAGCCGCTGGCGCCACTCGTAACCAGCCGCCATGCGCGTTACCTCACCGAGCAACTGGAACGTATGGCGGCGCCTTGAGCGCTGGTTTTCCCTGAGCATTGGCAGGGAACTACCGCCTGAAAAGCACCGAGGCTGAAGCCTCTCCCACAGGCAGCGTGCGTCACTGTGGAAGAGGCTGCGGCAGCGAACCTACCCATTCAGGGTATGGTCCCCCCATCCATTTCCCTCAATAGTGCTGTCACTCGCTCATCCTGGGCAGATGACACTCACAAGGTGAAATGACTATGGGTAAGGTGTTGGCGTTTGTCGTTCGCTGTTCCCTCTGTGTGACCCTCACCGCGCCGGCGTTTGCTGCGCAGGAGGAGGGCGCCAATACCTTGCGGCTGTTCAACTGGGCCGATTACATTGGCGAAAACACCCTGGCCGATTTCGAGAAGGCCAGTGGCATCAAGGTGATTTACGACACCTTCGACGCCTACGAAACCGTGCAAGCCAAGCTGCTTACCGGCCGTTCCGGCTACGACCTGGTGATGCTCAATGCCTCCCTGGTGCCGCCTTTGATCAGTGCCAAGGTGTTCCAGCCGCTGGATAAAAAGCAGCTGCCGAGCCTGGCCAACCTCGACCCGGAGGTGGTGAAGAACCTGCAGGGCTACGACCCACAGCTGACCTACTCGGCGCCTTATACCTGGGGCAGCAACGGCGTTACCTATAACGTCGACAAGATCAAAGAGCGCATGCCCGATGCGCCCATCGGTTCGCTGGCGATGATCTTTGACCCCAAGGTGGTGTCGCGCTTCGCCGACTGCGGCGTGACGCTGCTGTCTGCGCCCACCGAAGTCATCCCCCTGGCCCTGCAATACCTGGGGCGCGATCCGCGCAGCGCCGAGCCGGACGACCTCAAGGCGGTAGAGGCACTGTTGCTCAGCGTGCGCCCGTACATCCGCAAATTCGACTCGGTGAACTACCTCAACAGCCTGCCCAATGGCGATGTGTGCATGGCCATGACCTGGTCCGGCGACTATGCCACCGCCCAGGCCCGCGCCGAGGAAGCCGGGCTGAAGATCAAGCTGGCGTACTTCATTCCCAAGGAAGGCTCGCTGATCTGGTTCGACAACCTGTACATCCCGGCAGACGCGCCGCATACCGCCAACGCCCACAAGTTTCTCGAGTACTTACTGCAGCCGCAGGTGATGGCGGACGTGTCCAACTACATCCACTACGCCAACAGCAACGCCAAGGCCACTGCCTTGCTGAATGCAGATGTGCGTGACGACCAGGCGATCTACCCCGATGCGCAAACCCGCGAACGCCTGTTCCCGCAGAAAACCCACAACACCAAGGAAAGCCGCGCCATCACGCGGGTGTGGAACACCATCAAGACCGGCATGTAAGCCAGTCGTTGCAACGCTTCAAACCCTCAATTATTGGTTGTGCAGGTAACGGTTATGGCTACTCCAACTCAGGCTTTTTTTGATGGCTTTGCAAACGCGGACCTGGTCGAAGCCGACAAGGCGCACTACATGCACGGCTACCACGTGTTCGATGAGCACCGTGAACAGGGCGCGCTGAACATTGTGGCCGGTGAGGGCGCCTATATCTACGACACTGCTGGCAACCGCTTCCTCGATGCGGTGGGTGGCATGTGGTGCACCAACATCGGTTTGGGCCGTGAAGAAATGGCCCTGGCAATTGCCGACCAGGTGCGCAAGCTGGCCTACGCCAACCCGTTCTGCGACATGGCCAACAACGTCGCCATCGACCTGTGTAAAAAGCTCGCCAGCCTGGCACCGGGCGACCTGGACCATGTGTTTCTCACCACCGGCGGCTCCACCGCCGTGGACACGGCTTACCGGCTGATCCAGTACTACCAGAACTGCCGCGGCAAGCCGGAGAAGAAACACGTCATTGCCCGTTACAACGCCTACCACGGCTCCACCACGCTGTGCATGCAGATCGGCAACAAGGCCGCCGACCGCGTGCCGGAGTTCGACTACGGCAACGAGCGTATTCACCACATCTCAAACCCCAACCCCTACCGCGCACCCCAGGGGATGAACGAGGAGCAGTTTGTTGACTACCTGATCGCCGAGTTCGAAGACAAGATCCTCAGCATCGGCGCCGACAAGGTAGCGGCGTTTTTTGCCGAGCCGATCATGGGCTCCGGTGGCGTGATCATCCCGCCCGCCGGCTACCTGAAACGCATGTGGGAGGTGTGCCAGACCTACGACATTCTGTTTGTGGCAGACGAAGTGGTGACCTCCTTTGGCCGCCTCGGTACCTTCTTCGCCAGCGAGGCGTTGTTTGGTGTGCAGCCGGACATCATCACCACCGCCAAGGGCCTGACCTCGGCCTACCTGCCACTGGGCGCGTGCATCTTCTCCGAGCGCATCTGGAAGGTGATCGACGAGCCGGGCAAGGGCCGCTGCTTCACCCACGGCTTCACCTACAGCGGCCACCCGGTGTGCTGCACCGCGGCGCTGAAGAACATCGAGATCATCGAGCGGGAAAACCTGCTGGCCCACGTCAATGATGTCGGTGGTTACCTGGAGCAGCGCCTGGCGACCCTGCGCGAGTTGCCGTTGGTGGGCGATGTGCGCTGCAAAAAACTCATGGCCTGTGTCGAGTTCGTCGCGGATAAACGCAGCAAGGCGCTGTTCCCGGAAGCGCTGAACATCGGCGAGAAGATTCACACCAAGGCCCAGGCTCGCGGCCTGCTGGTACGGCCGATGGTGCACCTCAACGTGATGTCGCCGCCGCTGATCATCACCCGCGCCCAGGTTGACGAGATCGTTGAAACCTTGCGCGAGTGCATTCTCGAAGTGGCCGATGAGCTGAGCCTCGCTGGCCAGTACGCGGGGCAGTGACCATGAGTGTATCCATGGCTTTACGGCACTCCGAGCGCCTGCATAGACTGCGGGCCATGAATAACGCCGATGACTCTATGGTTTCGCTGCCGCTGAGCGCCTTGCGCCAGTGGCACAGTGAACTGCAACAGGCTCTGACCCAGGTCGAAGGCTTACAGGCGCTCACGCACCTGGCCAATGCCCTGGGCCACCTGGTGCCGGTGCAGTCGCTGATGATCAGCCTGGAACGCCAGGACCAGCCACCGCAATTGCTTTACCAGCAAGGCATTCCCGAGCGGTACCGCGACTGGATGATCAACCGTTATTTCTCCGGCGGCTACCTGCTCGACCCGTTCTGCCTGGCCGTGGAAAGCGGCCTGGCCGAGGGGTTCTACCACCTGACCGAAATCGCCCCGGACGATTTTTTCAGCAGCGAGTACTACAAGAACTACTACCTGGAAATCGGCTGCGCGGAAGACAGCTACTACATCGTCAACCTCGACAGCCACAGCAAGATTTCCGTCAGCCTGTTCCAGGGCATGGGCGCGCAAAACCTGGCGCCCGAGCAACTCAACCTGCTGCGCGCGATGCAGCCGATGGTGCGCGAAGTACTGGCCCAGTTCGGCCGCCATTGGTTGCAACAGAGCGTCGCTGCGGATGCCGGTTCTGAGCATGACCACGCGGTGCTCAGCCAGCGCATTCAGGTGGCGTTCAACAATTTTGGTTGTGACCTGCTCACCGAACGCGAGCGCGAAGTGGCGCATATGGTGCTGCGCGGCCATTCGGTGAAGTCTGCGGCCTATGAGCTGGCGATCTCCCCGGAAACCGTGCGCATGCACCGCAAAAACCTGTACCTGAAACTGGGGGTCAACTCGCAAGCGGAGTTGTTCGCCCAGTTCATCGACTGGTTACGCCAGGGCTGACGCCCACCGCGCCACGCACCCTTTACCAGACCCACTTTTTCGAGGCCGCCTATGACCACGCAGCTCGCTGTGCTTTGCCAAAAAGAAGCCGGCATAGCCCACCTGACCCTCAATCGCGTCGAGCAACGCAACGCCCTCGACATTCCAACCCTTAACTTCCTGCACGACACCTTGCAAACACTGAACGATGACCCCGAGGTGCGCGTTGTCGTGCTCACCGGCAACGGCCGCAGCTTCTGCGCCGGTGCCGACCTGGCCGAATGGGCCGCCGCCGAGGCCCGTGGTGAGCTGGAAAGCTACGGCTGGACCGAAGCCGCGCACCGCCTGATGGCGCGCCTGCACAGCCTGAACAAACCGACCATCGCCGCCATCAACGGCACCGCCGTCGGCGCCGGCATGGACCTGGCCTTGTGCTGCGACCTGCGCGTGGCCGCGCAGTCGGCACGTTTCAAGGCCGGCTACACCAGCATGGCCTATGCCCCGGATGCCGGCGCCAGCTGGCACTTGCCACGGCTGATCGGCAGCGAGCAAGCCAAACGGCTGCTGTTTCTCGATGAACTGTGGGGCGCCGAGCGTGCGTTGGCGACCGGTCTGGTCGGCGAGCTGTGCGCCGATGAGCAACTGCCAGCGGTGGTTGCCGAACTGGCGCAACGCCTGGCCAACGGCCCGACCTTCGCCTTCGCGCAAACCAAACAACTGATCCGCGACGGCGCCCACCGCGACCTGCCAGCGCACCTGCACGCCGAGCAAGCCGCTGGCCTGCTGTGTGGGCGCAGCGCCGACGGTGCCGAAGCGTTGCGCGCCAGCCTGGAAAAACGTGCGCCGCGTTTTATCGGCCGCTGATTCGAACAACCGCTAACTCGTGAAACAGCCGGGGACGTTATGAATTTCCAACTCACGCAAGAACAAGAAATGTTGGTCGAGTCCGTGCGCAGCTTTGTCGCCAAAGAGCTGCTGCCGCACGAAGAAGCCGTCGACCGCGCCGATGAAGTGTCGCCGGAACTGGCTGCCGAGATCCGCGGCAAAGCCATCGCCGCCGGCTTTTACGCCTTCAACATGCCGGAGGAAGTGGGCGGTGGCGGCCTCGATTACCTGTCGCAGGCGCTGATCGAGCGCGAGCTGTCCAAGGTCTCGTGGGCCGTGCATGTGTTTGTCGCCCGGCCGTCGAAAATCCTGATGGCCTGCAAGGGCCAACAGATCGAGGACTACCTGCTGCCGTGCGTGCAGGGCGAAAAAGTCGACTGCTTTGCCCTCACCGAACCGGGCGCAGGGTCGGATGCCAACGCGATAAAAACCCGCGCCGTGCGTGACGGCGATGACTTCATTCTGAACGGCAGCAAGCACTTCATCAGCCACGCCGGGCATGCCGACTTCGCCATCGTCTTCGCCGTCACCGACAGCTACGAGCACAACGGCCGCAAACGTAACGCCGTGACCTCGTTTCTGGTCGACCGCAACACCCCCGGCATGACCATCCGCCGCGGCCCGAAGTGCGTGAGCAACCGTGGTTACCACACCTTCGAAATGTTCTTCGACGACTGCCGCGTGCCGGCCAGCAAGGTGCTCGGTGAAGTCGACAAAGGCTGGGAAGTGGCCAACGCCTGGCTCACCGCTGGCCGCGTAATGGTCGCCGCCAACTGCGTGGGCCAGGCCCAGCGCGCCCTCGATGTGTCGCTGCAATGGGCCGCCGACCGTAAACAGTTTGGCCAGGCTATCGGCAGCTACCAGGGCGTGTCGTTCAAGCTCGCCGACATGGCCACGCAGATTCGCGCCGCCGAACTGCTGACCCTGCACACCGCCTGGAAAATGGACCAGGGCAGCATGACCGATGGCGAAGCCGGCATGGCCAAGCTGTTCGCCAGCGAAGTGCTGGGCAAAGTGGCGGATGAGGCGGTGCAGATTTTTGGTGGCATGGGCCTGATGGACGAAGGCCCGGTGGAGCGCATCTGGCGCAACGCGCGGATCGAGCGGATCTGGGAAGGCACCTCGGAAATCCAGCGCCACATCATTTCCCGCGAACTGCTGCGGCCGCTGCTGCGCTGATAAAGGGGGAGCGAACATGAGCCTGCGTGACAACCTCAAACGCCTGCTGGCCCCACGGCACCTGGCCTTTATCGGCGGGCGCAGCATGGCCCGCGCCCTCAAACGCTGCCGCGACGGCGGTTATCCCGGCGAGCTGTGGCTGGTCAACCCGCAACACCCTGAACTGGAGGGCGTGCCCTGCGTCGCCAGCGTCGCTGAACTGCCCTGCGGCCCGGACGCCGTATTCGTCGCCACCAACCGCGAACTGACCCTCGACTGCGTCGCGCAACTGGCCGCCAAAGGTGCTGGTGGCGCCATCTGCTACGCCTCCGGTTTTGCCGAAACCGGCGAAGAGGGCACCGCGTTGCAACACCAACTGCTGCACGCCGCCGGCGACATGGCCGTGCTCGGCCCCAACTGCTACGGCCTGCTCGACTACCTGCACAGCGCGGCCCTGTGGCCCGTGGCCCACGGCGGCAAACCGGTGGAGAAGGGCGTGGCGGTACTGACCCAGAGCGGTAACTTCGCCTACAACCTGTCGATGAGCGACCGCTCGCTGCCGATCGCCTACATGGCCTCGGTCGGCAACCAGGCGCAAATCGGCGTCGCCGAGCTGATGGACGTGCTGCTGGATGAACCGCGCGTCACCGCCATCGGCCTGCACCTCGAAGGCCTGAAAAACGTCCCCGGTTTTGCTGCGGCGGCGCACAAGGCCCTGGTCAAAGGCATCCCGATCATCGCCCTGAAAACTGGCGTGTCGCAGCTCGGCGCACAACTGGCGCTCAGCCACACCAGCTCCCTGGCCGGCTCCGACGCCCTCTACGACAGCCTGTTCGAACGCCTCGGGGTAATCCGCGTCAGCGGCCCGGTGAGCTTCGTCGAAACCCTCAAAGCCGCCGCTTGCGGCAACCTGCCCGCCGGCAACCGCCTGATCGCCCTGGCCTGTTCCGGCGGCGACGCCGGCCTGCTCGCCGACTACAGCGAACGCAATGGCCTGCAGCTGCCGGCGCTGGACGACGGCCAACGCAGCGAACTCACCCAGGTGTTGCCCAGCTACGCCAACCTGGTCAACCCACTGGACTTCACCACCGCCATCTGGGGCGACGGCGAAGCCCTGCAACAGATGCTCGACAGCACCCTGCGCACGGACGCCGACGCTGCGGTGCTCGTGCTCGACTACCCCAGCGAAACCACTGGCGAGCGCAACGAGTGCGACCTGCTGCTGCAGCTCTACAGCGAGGCATTGGCCCGCCACGGCAAAGTCGGTTTCGTTACCTCGGCCTTCCCCGAACTGCTCCCCGCCAGCGCCCGCGAACGCCTGCATCAACTAGGCATCGCCGCCCTGCAAGGCGTCGAAGACGGCCTGGCCGCCTGGGGCAAAATCGCCCACTACCAAAGCAACCGCCAGCTGCTGCTGGCCCGTGGCGAATCGGCGCTGCTGCCCCTGTGCCCGCAGCCATTGGCCGGCGAGGGCGTGGTGCTCAACGAATGGCAATCCAAACAGGCATTAAGCGCCTTTGGCCTGCCGGTTCCAGCTGGCGAACTAACCACCCCCGAACGCACCCTGGCCGCCGCCCAACGGGTCGGCTACCCCCTGGTGCTCAAAGCCGTCAGCAGCCACCTGCCACACAAAACCGAAGCCGGCGCCGTGGCCCTCAACCTCGCCACCCCGCAAGCGCTGCAACTTGCCCTGGAAGAAATGCGCGGTCGCATCGCTGCCTATGCGCCGGGAGTGGCGTTCGACCAGGTGCTGGTGGAACCCATGGCGGCAGCACCACTGGCGGAACTGATCATCGGCGTTAAACGCGAAAACGGCTTTGCCCTGGCGCTAGTGATTGGCGCGGGTGGGGTGTTGGTAGAACTGCTAAAGGACAGCCGTAGCTTGCTCTTGCCGACCAACGAAGCAGCGATTCGCGCGGCATTGTTGGGGTTGCGTAGCGTGGGGCTGCTGCAAGGGTTTCGCGGGCGGCCGGTGGCGGATATGGATGCCCTGGTAAGGGCGATTGGTGCCGTTGCTGACTATGCCTGTGAAAACGTAGGGCAGTTGCTGGAGCTGGATGTGAATCCGTTGTTGGTGGGGGAGCGGGGGAGTGTGGCGGTGGATGGGTTGATACGGTTGGACGGGGGAGATTAGTTATTCACGCACGTTCCGAGTTCGCAACTAGCCAGACTCTCTTGGCTAGCGAGGGTTTGGCAGTCAGCGGCTGCTAAGAAATCCGCTCACGCTAACTCAACCACGACGGCAGTTTAATCCTTCTGCATGCGGGGTCGCTTTACTCATCAGGGCGCTCAAACGAGTAGCGCCTCCGATCTCAGATAATCGATGATCAGCAACTCAACGGATAAGAGAGTGTCATGGGAAATTTGAAAGACTGGAGTGAAGATGCTGCGGAAGTGGCGAGAGTAGGTCAGCTGGTTGCTGCGAAGGCCGCAAAACGCGCGTGGAGCCGGGTGCTGTTCGTGGCTGTCGTCGGCATGTTGGTGTTGGCTAGTTACGTCACCTACCTTACCTACCTCGTCAGCGAGTACAGCAGAATCTCCGACGAACACACCGATCGGTACGGCTCGTTGAGCGCCGAAAACCGCGACCGGAAAACAATCGACTATCTGACGCTGTGCATCGACGCGACCAAGAGCGGTGACGTCAACAAGGACTACATCTGCCAGCAGGCTGTGGCTTTGTACAAAGACACCTTTATTGAGGTCCCGAACAATGGTGTGGGCGAGAACATCAAACGTGCCGCCTATGGACTGATGAAGGTGGAGGTTGCAACCAAAGCCCGAGCAATCGTTCTTGCTCGCCAAGCTGGGGCCACCCCTGGCATGGACCCCACGCTTAAGTTTCTACTTAGCACCACCGGTATTGTGGTCACGATGCTTGTAGCGCTACTCGTAATGCTGAGCACCGTTTTCGCGACGTATCGTCTCGCAATTCGTCAGGCTTCAATGGGCGTGGAGAACGACTCGAACTTGTCTCCGCTGTAGTAGCTGGTGCGCCGTCCTAATCTCGAGACGGCCAATTACTCGCCGTCGCGCCAGCTCAGAACCCACTGCTTGATCGCCACATCCGCCTTACCCATGTGGCCGTATTGCCATTGCGGCAACGGCGCCATCAACAACGCCACCCAACCGTTGTAGCTGGTAACGGCGTAACTGCCCAACGCTTGGCTGCTGGCGCCGGTTGGGGCCAGCAGCCGAGCCTCGTAGGTGTTCACGCATTGCGCGGGGATTATTCCGAACGTCACTACCATCAACATTGGCTCAAAACACTGCATGCCGCTGTGGAGGTTGCTGGTTTTGCTGACCTGAAGCTCGGAGTCGCGGGTTACCTTGGCGGCAACCGTTTCATCGATGGCGGTTTGCTCGATGCGGTAGGTGATACAACCGGTTAGCAGGACAAAAAACGGTGCAGCGAGCAGGGCTCGGCAAGCAAAACGTGCGGGCATAAAACGCTCCATGTTCAAAAGTGCTCAGGTCGCCAATTGATTAGCGACGGTCCAGATCCAGTCAGCTTTTATACGTCAGCCACGCCCCCCAAAACAAACTGCTGAAAAACCGTAGCCCCTCACCAAAGCCACTCTCCTGCAGCAACTGCTGCACGGCCGCTTCGGAGTGGGGCGGATCGGCGCCTTGCAGAATCTTGCCCAGTTTGGCCTGCACTTCATCGGCGCTGGCGCCTTGCTGTCGCCAGCGCTGGCCCCAGGCGTTAAGCAGCAGCGGTTGGCTGGCGTAGGCGTGGTGGTTGGCGGCCACTATTAATGGCGCATTGGTTTTCAGGCGGCTGTGGATGGCGCGCAGTAATTGTTGTTTCGGCTCGTCGCCGGGGATGTGGTGCAGTACGCCAATCAGGGTGGCGGCGTCGAAGGTGGGTTCGCTTGGCAGGTCGTCGACGGTGCCCAGCAGCAGTTCGGTGCGGGCTAACAAGCCGTTGGCTTGCAGGTGTTCGCGGGCGGTTTCCAGCATCGGTGGGGAAGGGTCGACCGCGGTGAATTGCCAGGCTGGTTCAAGGGCGGCGAGGGTGATGATTTCCTGTGCGGTGCCACCGACGCCAACCACCAGAATGCGCGCCGTTTGGCTGCCTTCCAGGCTGGCGGCGAGCATGCAGGCGGCCAGTTCGTGGCAGGCGTCGTAGCCGGCGAGGGCAATGCGACTTTGGCGGGCGTATTCGTTGGCGCGGCTGGTGTCGAATTTACTGGCAGGGGTAAGCAAGGCCGATCTCCAGGGTGGTGGGCTGGGGCCACTCTAGACCGATCCATTTGATAACAAAAATTCTGTATTTTTATCTATCCCATTCCTGCATGGAATGCATCAACAGGAGAGTTTGGCCTTTTTTGGCGCGGTTCAGGGTGCTGAAAGAACAGCGTCCAGGCTTGTAAGCAGTGATAGCAGCAGGGCTAAAACAGAACTAAGCTCCCTGCCAACGGAGTGGCATTGCGAGTGGTCGCTCCTTTCTGGAAAAGGAGCCCGCCGCAATGGACAGTTCGCCCAGCCCGTTCCAACCGGCCACCGTTCTGGTGGTCGACGATACCCCCGACAATCTGATGCTGATGACTGAGCTGCTCAAGGACCATTACCGGGTCAAGGCAGCCAACAGCGGTGAGAAGGCTTTGCGTATTTTGCAGGGTGGGTCGCTGCCAGATCTGATCCTGCTCGACATCATGATGCCGGGGATGTCGGGGCATCAGGTGGCGCAACAGCTGCAACTGGACCCGCGCACCCGCGACATTCCGATCATCTTTCTTACCGCGCTGGCGTCGCTGGCCGATGAAATCCAGGGCCTGGAGCTGGGCGCGGTGGACTACATCACCAAGCCGATCAGCCCGCCGCTGGTGATGGCGCGGGTCGAGACTCAGCTGAAGATCAAGGCGGCGGCAGATTTTCTGCGCGATCAAAACGATTTTCTCGAGCAGGAGGTGCGGCGCCGAACCCGCGAAGTGGCGGCGATTCAGGACGTCACCATCCAGGCCATGGCCTCACTGGCCGAAACCCGCGACAACGAGACCGGCAACCACATCCGCCGCACCCAGCACTACATCAAGCTGCTGGCCGAACTGCTGCGCGAGCACCCACGCTTTCGCCACTTTCTTACTGAGGAAACCATTGCGCTGTTGTTCAAATCGGCGCCGCTGCATGACATCGGCAAGATCGGCATCCCCGACCATATCCTGCTCAAACCCGGGCGTTTCACCGAGGAGGAGTTCGAGGTGATGAAAACCCACACCACCCTCGGTCGCGATGCCATTCAGCATGCCGAGGATCAATTGGGCATTTCCGTGGATTTCCTCAACCTGGCCAAAGAGATCGCCTACGGCCATCAGGAAAAATGGGACGGCAGTGGCTACCCCGAAGGCCTGGCGGCCGACGACATTCCCATCAGTGCCCGGATGATGGCGGTGGCCGATGTCTATGACGCGCTGATCAGTCGCCGCGTGTACAAGCCCGGCATGCCCCATGAGCAGGCGGTGGAGATCATCCGCCAGGGCCGCGGTTCGCACTTTGATCCGGATATCTGCGACGCCTTTTTGAGCAGTACCGAGCAATTCCGCGCCATCGCCGAGCGCTTTTCCGATAGCGATCTGGATATGGCCAAACAGCGTGCTGCGCTGGAGCGTATCGCCGAACTGCCCTAGCGCTTTAGCTAACGCGCGCGCCGTTAATTACTTGTTCAGCGTCGGTCACTAAGGAAGCTCCATGGCCAGATTGCTCGCTTTGCTGGAACGCCAACCCTTGCTCCACAAGCTGGTGCTCAGTTTTGCTGCCTTGCTGTTGTTGGTACTGGTCCTTGGCGTGCAGAGCCTGCGCACCCAGGAGTCGTTGAAGCGGGAGATGCAAAAGCTGTATCGCCAGGACCTGGTCGGCTTCGAGCATTTGCACGAAGCCCGGGTGCAGTTGCCGCATCTGCTGCATGCCATGCAGCGTGCAGTGTCCACCAACAGTGGTGAGGTACGGGTGGAGGCGCTGGAGCAGTTGCACGACGCCCAGCAGCGCTTGCAGCAAGCGCTGGCTCAGGCGCGGCCGACGTTGCGCCTGCCGGTTAGCTTGGTGCGCCTGGCGGAGTTTGAAGTGCTCGCCGAGCGGCTGCAGCGTGATGGCGAACAGGCCCTCGAACTGGCCGGCAAGGGTTATCAGGGCCAGGCTCTGGTGCTGCTCAACAGTGACGAGTTCCAGAGCATGGGCCGCAAGGCCGACACGCTGCTGGGCGAGATGGCAAAAACCAAAGAAGACTTTATTCACGACACGGCGATGGAAATTGCCGACTTTGCCGAACGCAGCGCCCTCAACACCTATGTGCTGCTGTTGGGCGGGCTGACTCTGGCGCTGCTGATGTCGTGGTTGGCCAGCCGCTCGATTCGCCAGCCGCTGAATCGCGTGCGCAATGCGGTGGATGAGTTGGCGGAGGGGCGGCTGGATCGTTACATCCCGCACACCGATTTTCAGAATGAAACCGGCGACCTGGCGCGGGCGATTGCCAAGCTGCAAACCGAGTCGCAGCAGCTGGAGCGCCAGCGCTGGGTGAAAACCCATACCTCGGCACTGCAAGTGGACCTGCAACAGGCGGAAACGCCGGAGGAACTGGCGCAAGCGTTCTTTTGCCATATCGCGCCGCAGTTGGACATGTGCCAGGGCGCGTTGTACGCCCTGTATGAAGGCGCGCCACGCCTGCACCTGCTCGGTGGTTACGCGGTGGACAGCGAGCAGCCACTGGCTGGCGAAGTCGGGCTTGGCGAAGGCTTGCTGGGCCAATGCGCGCAAGACCACCAGCCGCGCCAACTCAGCGATCTGCCCGACGCCTTCTGGCAGGTGCGCGCACAACTGGGCGCCGCCCCGGCCAGCTATTTGCTGATTCAGCCGGTGCTGCGTGGCGAGCGGTTGCTTGGGGTGCTGGAAATGTCCGGTTTTCGCCCCCTGCAAGATCACCAGGCGTTGCTGCTGCAAGAAGTGTTGCCGCGCCTGGCCGGCGCCATCGCCATTATGGAGCGCAGTGAAGCGGCCAAGATCCTGTTGCTGGAAACCCGCCGCCAAGCCGACGAAATGGGCGCCCAGGCCCTGCAACTGGAACACCAGGCGCAGGCGTTGGAGGCCCAGCAAGTGGCATTGCGCGCCACTGAAGCCTGGTACCGCGGCATTCTCGAGGCGGCACCGGATGGCATGTTGGTGATCGGCGCCGACGGCTGCATTCTGATGAGCAACCCGCAACTGGACACGCTGTTTGGCTACCAGCCCGGCGAGTTGATCGGCGCCAGCATCGAGCGCCTGGTGCCACAAGGCGCCCGCGAGCGGCACGTGGGCTTGCGCGATGGTTTTATCGCCAGCGGCGGCACCCGGCAGATGGGCGGCGACGCCGAAGACCTGCACGGTGTGCGCAAGGACGGCAGCCTGTTCTCGGTGGAAATCGGTCTGTCGCACCTGCCGCGTCTGGAAGGGCGAGGTGTGTGCGTGTGCGCCTCGGTGCGCGACGTCAGCGAGCGGCGGGCCATGGAAAGCCGGCTGCGTACCGCCAGCGAGCGCCTCAACCTGGCCCAGGAAGCGGGGGATATCGGCTTGTTCGACGTCGACCTGGTCAGCGGCAGCAACTACTGGACGCCGCAGCTGGAAAAAATGTTCGGCCTGCAAACCGGCGAATTCGGCGGCACCTTGGCGCACTGGCAAGCCCTGGTGCATCCCGATGACGTGGACCACGCCAGCACGGTTTTCGACAACGCCATTCAAAGCGGCAGCGACCGCGTGGAATTCGACTTTCGCATCGTGCGCAAAAACGATGGCGCCGTTTGCACGTTCAAGTCCCTGAGCCGCTTCACCCGCGATGCACACGGCACACCGGTGCGCGCCACTGGGGTGAACATTGACGTCACGGCGCTGGTACAGGCACGGGCCGTCGCCGAGGAAGCCACCCAGGCCAAAAGCGAGTTCCTCGCCAATATGAGCCACGAAATCCGCACGCCGATGAACGCCATCATCGGCATGAGCCACCTGGCGCTGCGCACCGACCTGGACAACCGCCAACGCAATTACATCGAAAAGGTCCATCGCTCGGCCGAGAACCTGCTGGGAATCATCAACGACATCCTCGACTTCTCCAAAATCGAGGCCGGCAAGATGGGTCTGGAAGTCATCCCGTTCCGCCTCGAGGATGTGCTCGAAAGCTTCGCCAGCATGGTCGGCCTGAAGGCCGAGGACAAAGGCCTGGAACTGCTGTTCCGCACCCAGGCCGATCTGCCCACGGCGCTGGTGGGCGACCCGCTGCGCCTGGGCCAGGTGCTGCTCAACCTGGGCAACAACGCGAGCAAATTCACCGAGCAGGGCGAAATTGTGGTCAGCGTCGAGCGGGTAGGGGGCGACGAGCATCAGGTGGAGCTGCAGTTCTCGGTGCGCGACAGCGGTATCGGCATGAGCGCCGAGCAGTGCGCGCGCATGTTCCAGTCCTTCAGCCAGGCCGACAGCTCGATCACCCGCAAATACGGCGGCACCGGGTTGGGTTTGGCCATTTCCAAACGCCTGGTGGAGCTGATGGACGGCGAAATCTGGGTGGAGAGTACCCTAGGCAGCGGCTCGACCTTTTTCTTCCGTGTCACCCTGGGCCTGGGCGAGGCGCAACCGCGGCGCATGTTCACCGTCGACGAATTACTGGGGGTGCGCGTGCTGGTGGTGGACGACAACGCCAGCGCCCGCGAAATTCTCTCCAGCATGGCCAGCAGTTTTGGTGTCGAGGTGGACGTCGCCGACAGCGGCCGCACCGCCTTGCGCATGCTGATGGACACCGAAGAAAAACACCTGGCCTACGACCTGGTCCTGATGGACTGGCGCATGCCGGGCATGGATGGGGTGGAGACGGTGCGGCAGATGCACGCCGCCAACCTGCCTAATACACCGTCGGTGATCATGGTCACTGCCTTCGGCCGCGAAGAGGTGCGCGAACAGGCCGAGCGCCAGGGCGTGGAGCTGCCCCAGGTGCTGACCAAACCGGTTACCCCCTCGACCCTGCTCGAGGCCATCGGCCAGGCCCTCGGCCGTGGCGTGCCAAGTGACAGCCGCGCCAACGAGCGGGGCGAGGAGAGCGCCCAGGCGCTGACCAGCCTGCGCGGAGCACGGGTATTGTTGGTGGAGGACAACGAATTGAACCGCGAACTGGCCATTGAGCTGTTGGGCGATGCCGGCATTGAAGTGTGCCTGGCCTTCGACGGCCAACAGGCTCTGGATTGGCTCGAGCAGGATGGCGACATCGACGGCGTGCTGATGGACTGCCAGATGCCGGTCATGGATGGCTACACCGCCACCCAACGCATCCGCGAGCAGGCCCGCTTTGCCGACGTGCCGGTATTGGCAATGACCGCCAACGCCATGGACGGTGATCGCGAACAGGCGTTGGCCAGCGGCATGAACGACCATATTTCCAAGCCACTCAACGTTGCCGCGATGTTTGCCACCCTGGCCAAATGGATTCACCCGGCCGCCAAACGCGCCGTTCCGGCGAGCGCCGTCGTGGCTCAACCGCCAGCACTGACAGTGCCCGCGCAGTTGCCCGGCATCGACCTGGCTGCCGGTTTGGCCACCTGCGTGGGCAAGACGGAGCTGTACCTGCGCCTGCTGCGTAAATTCCGCGCCAGTCAGCGCGATTTCCGCGGTGATTTCCTTGCCGCCAGCAACAGTGCCGATAGCACCGCAGCGGCGCGCGTGGCCCATACCCTGCGCGGCACCGCCGGTAATATCGGCGCCAAGCAAGTGGCCACCGCAGCGGCAGCACTGGAGCACGCCAGCCAGACCGGCGACGTGCAGCAGGTGCCAACGTTGTTAGAGGAGGTCGAACGTTACCTGGCGCCCGTATTGGCGGGGCTGGCCGTGTTGGGCGAGGTGCAGGCGGCCGTGCCGGCAGCGGCCGCCCAACCCCTGAGCAGCGAGTTGCGTGCCCAGTTGGCCACCGTGCGTCACTTGCTGGCCGAGAGCGACACCGAAGTGCTGGCCGCGCTGCGTCAGCTGCAAAGCCAGACTGCCGACCCCACCGTGGCCGACCAATTGCGCCGCGTGGCCCAGCATACCGAGCAGTTCGACTTCGACGAGGCACTGCAGGTGATGCAGGAGCTGGAGAAAAGCGTGGACGCATGGCCCGCCCAGGTTTAACCCCGATAGCGCCACGAGGTGAGCCGTGCCCATGAGCCCAATCCCGAACAGCGGCTGGCAACGCTGGTTGCCCGGCCTGCAGGTGCTGCGTAATTATCAGCTCGGCTGGCTGCCGAACGACCTGCTCGCCGGCCTTGTGCTCACTGCCATGCTGGTGCCAGTAGGGATTGCCTATGCCGAAGCATCGGGGGTGCCGGGCATCTATGGCCTGTACGCGACCATAGTGCCGCTGCTGGCCTACGCACTGTTCGGCCCCAGCCGCATTCTGGTACTGGGCCCCGATTCGGCGTTGGTAGCGATCATTATCGCCGTGGTGCTGCCGCTTTCCGACGGCGACCCGCTGCGCGCCATCGCCTTGGCCAGTGGCATGGCGCTGGTGTCAGGGCTGATCTGCATCGGCGCCGGGCTGTTGCGTTTGGGGTTTATCACCGAGCTGCTGTCCAAGCCGATTCGCTACGGCTACATGAACGGCATTGCCCTGACGGTATTGATCAGCCAGACACCCAAGCTGTTTGGCATCTCCATCGACAGCCAGGGGCCCGGGCGCGACACCCTGGCCCTGGTGCAGGCGCTGTTCCACGGCCAAGGCAATCTGTACGCGTTTGCCGTGGGGGCCGGCACGCTGGGCATCATCCTGTTGCTGAAACGCTTCGAGCGGGTGCCGGGCATGCTCATCGCGGTGGTGGCAGCAACCGCAGTCGCCAGCCTGTTCGATTTGCAGGCCAGCTACGGCGTCAAGGTGGTCGGCTCGTTGCCACAAGGGCTACCCAGCTTTGCCTGGCCCTGGTTCGACCTGGCCGACCTCAGCGCGGTATTGATCGGCGGCGGGGCGGTGGCGCTGGTGTCTTTCGCCGACACCAGTGTGCTGTCACGCACCTACGCGGCGAAAACCCGCACCGTTGTCGACCCCAACCAGGAAATGGTCGGGCTGGGCGCGGCCAACCTGGCAACGGCGTTGTTCCAGGGCTTTCCCATCAGCAGCAGCTCGTCGCGCACACCCGTGGCTGAAGCGGCCGGTGCGCGCACGCAGCTGACGGGCGTATTCGGTGCCCTGGGGGTGGCCCTCCTGCTGGTGTTCGCCCCCAACTTGCTCCAGCACTTGCCCAACAGCGCCTTGGCCGCCGTGGTGATTGCCTCTGCCATCGGCCTGTTCGAGTTCAAAGACCTGCGCCGTATCTACCGCATTCAGCAGTGGGAGTTCTGGCTGTCGATCACCTGTTTCGTTGGCGTGGCAATACTCGGCGCGGTGCCCGGCATTGGCTTGGCGGTGGTGATCGCGGTGATCGAGTTTCTCTGGGACGGCTGGCGCCCCCATTACGCCGTGCTCGGCCGGGTAGATGGCATTCGTGGTTACCACGACCTGTCCCGCTACCCCCACGCCCGCCGGGTGCCCGGCCTGGTGTTGTTCCGCTGGGACGCGCCGCTGTTCTTCGCCAACGCCGAACTGTTCCAGACCTGCGTCCTGCAAGCCATTGCCGAAGCCAGCAGCCCGGTGCGCCGCATCGTTGTTGCCGCCGAACCGGTGACCAGCGTCGACGTGACCTCGGCTGACATGCTGATCGAACTGGAACAACAGCTGCGCGCCGCCGGCATCGAACTGCGCTTCGCCGAACTGAAAGACCCGGTGCGCGACAAACTGCTGCGCCTGGAAGTGCTGGAGCAGATCGGCAGCGACATTTTCCAGCCCACCGTTGGCGCCGCGGTGGATAGTTATCTGCAAGAACATGGCGTGGAGTGGACGCCGTAAGCGGCCCGCGTCAACTGCAACGCTGTAGCGGGAGAAACTCCATGGAACTGATCAAAAACTTGGCCACCTGCCTCGGCGTGATCGCCGCGCTCTGGGGCCTGTACAAGTGCTTCACCGAGTTCGTCCTGCAAGGCACGCAGAAGCGCGCGGATATGTTTCTGAAGAAACAGGGCGAGTACTTCGGCAACAAATCCTTCAACGACATTCGAGCCCTGCTGGAATTCGATGACCCCACACTGCAGGGCTTGAGCTTCGAAGAAAAACGCGCCTATCTGACCTTCTTCGAAGAAATCGCGGTACTGAAAAACAGCGGCCTGATCTCCGCCGACCTGGCCTATTACATGTTCGGCTACTACGCCAGCAAGTGCCTTGAGAGCCAGAACTTCTGGTCGAACATCAACAAGCAGGACATTTTCTGGAACGTGTTTTTACGCTTTGCCACCGAGATGCAGAGCCGCTTGCGCTCGCAGGGGGAGGTGGTGAGTCATGAGATCAGGTTTTAAGCCTCGGTTAGTGCCTCATCCGAGGCGCGCATCAGCGGCTGAAGCACAGCCCTGACATGTCCCGCCAACGCATGCTGCATGGCCACGCCGGATTTTATTCGCGAGTTGCCGGCGAGCTGTTCGGCCAGCTGTAACTCACGTTCCATGCTCGCTCGGTCTCCCGCTAGCGCCGCCTCCAGAGCGCGGCTGCAGGGGGCGATGGTGGGGGCGTACCAGTCGATATCGCGGTTGCGTGGCAGCACATTCAAACCGGCAGCGTTGCGCTGCAGCATCGCTCGGCAAAAGGCCAATTCGGCGCGCAGGATGGCGATCACGGCAGCGGCAACTTCGCGCACGCCGGGGTTGGCATTGATTAGGTGCTCCAGCTGCTCGCCCAAGGCCACTGCGCGAGGCCAATCACCCGCAGCCTGCAGGAAGTCAAGTCGATAGGACAGGCTCACCAAAGGCGCAGGCATGGGTTGTTGATCCAGCAAGTCCAGATCGGCGGCGGGCAGGTCTGTTGCGGCGACGCCGGCGACGCTGAGGACCAGCAAACGGGTGTAGGCGAAGTCAGGGCGCTGCTCGTTGGGTTTGCGCCACCAGGCCAGTAGCTGGGCGCCGTCGCTGTGTATTTGCCGGTGCGTGGGCACCAGGTTGGCGAGGCCCAAACCGAGGTTGATGGCGGCAAACGCCAGCATGCAGCCAGCTACCGAAGTAGAGGTGTTGAGGGTGAGCAGGGCGAGCAGTACGCAGAGTGCGGCAGTGAGCACATTCAGTAGCGGGCCCATGGCGATAAACCACAGACGCCCGCGCCGCCACGGACGATTGGCGTTGTCCGCGGCGATAACGTAGCCGTCGAAGCGCTGGCCTTTGCGGCGCCGG
Source organism: Pseudomonas sp. GV071 (assembly GCF_003050835.1). Taxonomy (GTDB): domain Bacteria; phylum Pseudomonadota; class Gammaproteobacteria; order Pseudomonadales; family Pseudomonadaceae; genus Aquipseudomonas. The sequence goes on from NZ_QAOJ01000001.1 coordinate 829,239, forward strand.
GTTTTGCGGTAGCGCACGCCTTGGTTCAGCAGTTGCAATTCGAGGGCAAAAGCCCGCACAAACAGCACTGTCATGCCGCCCAACCGCGCGCCCAGCCAGTGGCCGCCTTCATGCACGACAACGGCCAGGAACCCCAGCAATACCGCCAGAACAATGGTGGAGTAGGGCTGTGGCCAGCCATCAAGGGTGATTCCGAGTAATGCCCCGGCTACGGCAAAACCCGCGATGCTGATCGCGGCTTGCACGATCAGCATGAGCACATTGAACCACTTGGCCAGACGGGCGTTGTTCATGCGAGGCACAGCAGGGCGAGAGGGGAAAGAAGCGGAAGCATCGAAAATCCTTTTCAGTGGGGGCATCCATGGCCAGGGACGAGACGCTACTGAAGCGCCGCAGGTTTGTCTATTGCCAGGCTTGGCTTAACCCAAAGCCTTGAGCACATGCCGCGCCGCCTCGAAGTCGGCACTGTCGAAGCCCTCGGTAAACGAGGCCAGCAGGCTGCTCAGCTCTTCGTTGGCGCGGGCCGACTGCCCCTGTTTGCCCCAGAGCCGGGCCAGGCTGGTGGTGGCGCGCAGTTCCCAGGATTTCATCTGGTGTTGCCGGGCAATCTGCCGGGCGCGCAGCAGCAGCGCTTCGCCGTCGGCATTGCCGGCATTCAGGAGCAGATCGCCGTGGCAGCGCAGCAGTTCGGGCAGAGCCGATTGGTCGTCGGCGTTGCTGGCGTGGGCTATGGCGATCTGGATCAGGCGCAGGGCTTCGCTCGGGCGTTCGCGTTGGGCCAACAGGGTGCAGAGTGCAGAGGTGTAGGGCGCGAGGTAGGAGGCATGACGGACCCGGCCGAGGCGCTCCAGGGCTGGGCTGATGATGCTGTCGTAGGCCTGCGGATCGCCTTGCCAGAGGTGGTACAAACCACTCCAGAATTCGCCGCCCCAGAACTGTCCGGCACCGATCGAATGGGCGCCAAGCTGGTGCCAGCTGCGTGCTTCCAGCAGGCGTTGGCTGGGTCGGGCCAGGGCCGCGACACCGCCGGTTAGCAAGGCGATGGGGCAGGTGCTCATGGTCAATACATGCCAGCGGCTGGCCAGGTGACCGGTGCTGGCAGCCTGCAATTCGGCTTCTTTGAGGGCCTTGGCGGCCTGGTCGGGGAAACCTTGCAGCCACAGGGTGTAAGCCAGCGCGCACAGGGCCACGGCTTTCTGGTCGTAGGCGTAGCGAAGGATATGCCGTTGCCGCAACTCGTCGGGGTAGGCGCGCATCACGTCTTCAAGGCCGCTGCGGGCATCGTGCAATTGGCCCAGGCACAGTCTGGAGAGGGCAATCATGCGCAGCGCCACCCATTCATCGCCAGCGTTTGGTTGCTGCTTGGCGTGCTGGAGGAAGTCTTCGGCAATCCGCAGGTTCTGCTGATAAGGCCCGTTCAGGTAGCCGTGGGCCCACAGGCCCCAGATGGCCAGCGCCTGGTGGTCGTGGTCGGCAAGGCGTTCGGCAATCGCCAGGGTGTGCAGAAACGCTTCGCGGGTTTCGTCGGTGGCGCCGGTATAGAGCAAGGCTTTGCCGCGCACGGCTTTGAGCTTCATCACCTTACGCTCGAACAGCTCCGGGCTGGCCAGGTGGGCAAGGGCGCGGTTGGCGCTGAGCAGGCATTCATTAACTTGCGAGCGCTGCAGCCAGAACGACAGGGCGGCGATGGTCAGGTCGATACCCAGGGCCGTGGCGCGCTGTTCGTCGAGGGTCCAGCGCAGCGCTTCGCGCAAGTCTTCTTGCAGCTCTTCGCAGACCACGCCGCGCGGTGAAGCGCCGAATTCCCAGAGCGGCGCGGCGCTGGAAAATACCTCCAGTAAATAGAGCGCATGCAGGCGGTGGGTGGCCGCGGTTTCGCCATACTCGCGGAGTTTTTCGTTGGCGTAGCTGCGGGTCACTTCCAGCAGCCGGTACTTCACGCTGCTGGGATCGTGCTGCAGGGCCAGCAGGGATTTGGCCACCAGGTTGGCAATGCCTTTCACCACTGCGTCGGCGCTCAGTTCGGCGGATACGCCCACGGCCAGCGCGGCCTCCAAACCAAAGGCGCCGGCAAACACACCGAGGCGGCGCAACAGCAGGCGTTCGTTGTCGGCCAGCAGGTTGAAGCTCCAGTCCAGGGTCGCACGCAGGGTTTGCTGACGGGGCAGGGCCGAGCGGTTGCCACCGGCGAGCAGGTCCAGTTGGTTTTCCAGACGCTCGGCCACCACTCGCAGACCCAGGCTGGTGACCTGAGCGGCGGCCAGTTCGATGGCCAGGGGAATGCCGTCGAGACGGCGGCAGATGCGCGCTTTCAATTCGACGGCCATCGGCACGGCGTCGAGCGGGGAGTGGCCATGCTCCAGGCGCGCTTCGAACAGCTGTACGGCGCTGGCGGCTTGCACGGCGTGTGGGTCGGCGTCGGCGGCCGGCACTTCCAGGGCGGCGACGCGAAACAGGTGTTCGCCCTCGATGCGCAACGCTTCGCGGCTGGTGGCCAGCACCTGCAGGCTGCGGTTGCACACCAGCAAGGTTTCCACGGCCGTGGCGGCGGCTTCGACCAGGTGCTCGCAGTTGTCCAGCACCAACAGAATGCGTTGGCCGATCAGGCTCGCGGCGATCTGTTCGAGGCTGGCACTGCCACTGGCCGGGGCCAGGCCGAGGGCGGCGGCCAGGGTCGGCACCAGGAATTCATCGGTGGACAGCGGCGCCAGGTCGGCCAGGCACACTCGGTCGCTGAACAAGCTACCGAGATTACGGGCGCAGGCCAGGGCCAAGCGGGTTTTGCCGATGCCGCCGGGGCCGATCAGGGTGACCAGGCGTTGCTGACGAATGCTGTCTTCAAGGGCTGCCAGGGCGCTTTCGCGGCCAATCAGCCGCGACACGCTGGCGGGAATAAACAGGTTGTCGCGGGGGCTTGGTTGTTCCGCGTGAGCCGATAGCTGATAGCCGCGCCCGGACACCGTGCGGATCGCCGCACGCTCGGCGCCGAGGGCTTTGCGCAGTAGGGAAATCTGCGCCTCCAGGGTGTTCTCTTCGACGATGCGCCCAGCCCACACCGCCTGCATCAGCTCGTCTTTGCTGACCACCTGGCCGTTGGCTTCAAGCAGCGTCAGCAACACATCGAAGGCGCGGCCATGCAGTTCCACGGCCTGGCCGTGCACGCGCAGCAGGCGTTTGCCGGGAAGCACTTCGCAGCTGCCAAAACGCAGGAGGCCCGCTGAAGTAGGGGAGTTCATTGCGCATCCTCGCGCTGGGCTGGCTCGTTAAAGGGAACGGCGTACTACGCACACAACCTGACGGGCCCGGACTGACGCATACGATGTCCTACAACGGCGCTGGGTAAGCTAATCACAAAAATCAGCTTTCTTCAGCTTTTCTACAGGACCCCGCCGGGCCGTCTGATTAGCCTCGTGCTCCAACCCATCATGCCTGCGGCGACGTTGAGGGTGACCAACAACCCGATTCTGGAGAGACCACATGGGCACCATCACAACACGCGACGGCAGCGAAATTTATTACAAGGATTGGGGCAGCGGCCCGGTGGTGGTGCTCAGCCACGGCTGGCCACTGAACGCCGATAGCTGGGAGTCGCAAATGTTCTTCCTGGCCGCCAACGGGTTTCGGGTGATTGCCCATGACCGCCGCGGCCACGGGCGTTCCAGCCAGCCGTGGGACGGCAACGAAATGGACACCTACGCCGATGACCTGGCGCAGCTGCTCGACCACTTGGATGTGCGCGACGCCGCGTTGTTTGGCTTCTCCACCGGTGGCGGTGAAGTGGCCCGTTACATCGGCCGCCATGGCACCGGGCGAGTGGCCAAGGCCGGGCTGATTTCCGCGGTGCCGCCGCTGATGCTGAAGACCGACAGCAACCCCGGCGGCCTGCCGATTTCGGTGTTCGATGGCATTCGTGCCGGCTCGATTGCCGACCGCTCGCAGCTGTACAAGGACATCGCCAGCGGCCCGTTCTTTGGCTACAACCGCCCAGGCGCCAAACCCTCCCAGGGCGTCATCGATGCCTTCTGGATGCAGGGCATGATGGCCGGGCACAAAAATGCCTACGACTGCATCAAGGCGTTTTCGGAAACCGACTTTCGCGAGGACCTGAAGAAGTTCGACGTGCCCACCCTGATTCTGCACGGCGACGATGACCAGATCGTGCCGGTGGACGCCGCCGCCCGGGCATCCGCCGAGCTGGTGCGCAACGCCAAGCTGGTGATCTACCCCGGCGCCCCCCACGGCATCACCGACACCCACAAGGACAAACTCAACGCCGACCTGCTGGCCTTCCTGCGCAGCTGAGCCCTCATTTGCCCGGCCATTACGGCCGGGCCCCTCGAAAGGAGCATCGCTATGAGCGGTAAAAAAGCATTGATCGTGGTCGACATCCAGAACGACTACTTCCCCGGCGGCCTGTGGACCCTGAGCAAGGTCGAAGCGGCAGCCGCCAAGGCGGCGCAAGTGATTGCCGCGTTTCGCGACAGCGGTGATCTGGTGGTGCATATCCGCCACGAGTTCACCAGCGCCGACGCGCCATTCTTCCGCCCCCACAGCGAAGGCGCGAAGCTGCACCCCAGCGTAATCAACCAGCCGGAAGAGCCGGTGGTGCTCAAACACTTCATCAACTCGTTTCGCGAAACCGAGCTCAAGCCGATCCTCGACGCCCAGGGCATTGATGAGCTGATTGTGGTCGGCAACATGAGCCATATGTGCGTGCACGGCATCACCCGCGCTGCTGTCGACTTCGGCTACCGGACCACCGTGCTGCACGACGCCTGCGCCACCCTCGACCTTGAATTCGATGGGGTAAAAGTACCGGCCGCCCATGTGCATGCAGCCTTTATGGCGGCGCTGAGTTTCGGTTATGCGCCGGTGATTTCAACTGCCGAATACCTCGGCCAGCATGTGCGCAATGCCGCATAAAACGTTTGCGCGGCGTGACCAATGCTGCGGCACTGGGCACGCCCGAGGGCGGTGGCAGCATCCACAGTGACCGGGCTGGCAACGGGTCGCCGCCCATCACCTGGACTGCCGAGTAAACCGTCTACCCAATAAGGAGCATGCCCATGAACAAGCTCACCACTGCCTTCGGCGCCCCGGTCGGAGACAACCAGAACATCCAGACCGCCGGCCCGCGTGGCCCGGCGTTGCTGCAGGACGTGTGGTTTATTGAAAAGCTCGCGCATTTCGACCGTGAGGTGATTCCAGAGCGGCGGATGCACGCCAAGGGTTCCGGTGCCTATGGCACCTTCACCGTGACCCACGACATCACCCGCTATACCAAAGCCGCGTTGTTCTCGGCAGTGGGTAAACAGACGGATATGTTTGTGCGCTTTTCCACCGTGGCGGGCGAGCGTGGCGCGGCGGATGCCGAGCGCGACATACGTGGTTTTGCCCTGAAGTTCTACACCGAGCAAGGCAACTGGGACCTGGTCGGCAACAACACGCCGGTGTTCTTTTTGCGCGATCCGCTGAAGTTTCCCGACCTCAATCATGCGGTCAAACGCGACCCGCACACCGGCATGCGCAGCGCGCAGAACAACTGGGATTTCTGGACCAACCTGCCGGAAGCCCTGCACCAGGTGACCATCGTCATGAGCGACCGCGGCATCCCGCGCAGCTACCGGCACATGCATGGGTTTGGCAGCCACACCTTCAGTTTGCTCAACGCCAACAACGAACGGCACTGGGTGAAATTCACCTGGCGCTCGCAACAGGGCATCCAGAACTTCTCCGATGCCGAGGCGGCGCAGGTGGCTGGCGGCGACCGTGAAAGCCACCAGCGCGACCTGTTCGGCAGCATCGAAAACGGAGAATTTCCGCGCTGGACCCTGTACATCCAGGTGATGCCCGAGCGCGAAGCGGGCAGCTATCACCTCAACCCGTTCGACCTCACCAAGGTCTGGCCACACCGCGATTACCCGTTGATCGAAGTGGGCACCATCGAGCTCAATCGCAACCCGGCCAACGTGTTTGCCGAGGTCGAGCAGGCCGCATTCAACCGAGGCAATGTGGTGCCGGGGGTGAGTTTTTCGCCGGACAAAATGCTCCAGGGCCGGCTGTTTTCCTATGGCGATGCGCAGCGCTATCGGCTGGGCGTCAACCACGCGGCGATTCCAGTCAACGCCCCACGCTGCCCAGTACACAGCTACCACCGCGACGGCCAGATGCGCGTCGACGGCAACCACGGCCAGCTGTTGGCGTATGAGCCCAACAGTTTCAGCGAATGGGTGGAACAGCCGGAATTCCTTGAGCCGCCGCTGAGCCTGGAAGGCGCGGCGGACCACTGGAACCACCGGGTGGATGACGACTACTTCTCGCAACCACGGGCGCTTTTTCAGCTGATGTCGCCGGCGCAGCAACAGACGCTGTTTGATAACACCGCACGGGCCATCAACGGCGCCACGCAGCAGGTCAAAGCGCGGCATATCCATAACTGCACCCAGGCAGATCCTGCCTATGGCGCGGGCGTGGCGGCGGCAATTGAGCGCCTGGGCTGAAGCAGTAGGAGAGGGGGGCTGAGCGGTTGGCGGCTGGGGTTGTCAGTCTTTTACTGGGAAAATATGGACAAAAGCGCTTATCTCATTTCGCTATCTTTATATGGAAATACAATAGGTTAGCGCGCGCTGATCGCTATTTGAGCGAACCCAGCTCAGGCACCGGGAAACGCTACATGTAGCGTCCTATGCACAGACTTATGCACAGATATTGTGGATATCTGAGGGCGCAAAACCATTTATTTAGCGTTGTCTGGCGGCGCGCCTTGACAGGGAAAATGCTCGCCAGCCACAGTCAGGCCATAGCAACCGATCTGAACCATCACCATGACTTACCTGGCGTCACTCCTGTTAATAAGCGGCATCTACCTGGCCGTACTGGCCAGCCCTGGGCCCAATTTTTTTATCCTCAGCCAGATGGCAATGGAAGGCCGGCGCCGTGAGGCGCGTTATGTAGTGTTGGGGCTTACCACCGGTTCGATTTTCTGGGTGCTGGTGGCCTTGGCAGGCGTGGCCACATTGTTGGCGCAACATCCTTGGTTGGCGTCGGCGTTACGGGTGGTCGGGGCCAGTTATCTGATTTGGTATGGCGCGAAGTTGCTGTGGTCGGCGATTTCACCAGCGCCGGCACGCACAGTGAGTGAGCAGCAGGACCTGGGCGGTGCGAATCGCTGGGCAGCGTACAGGACCGGATTGCTGACAGGCGTCACCAATCCGAAAGGCGCGGCATTCTGGACCAGCGCATTTGCCGTGGTGTTTCCCGTCAGCGCGCCGTTGTGGTTCTACGGCGTGACGGTGTTGTTGGTGGCGACGTTGTCGTTGGCTTGGCATCTGGCGATTACGCAGGTGTTTGGCACAGCAGCGCTGCGAGCGTTTTATCTGCGCATTGAACGTGGCGTAAACGGTGTAGCCGGCACTGGGTTGATTGCCTTGGGCTTGCAGCGAGTGATGTCGAGATAGGTGAGCAGTGAAAGGGATGTTTCGATGAAGTCCGCTTATCCCTTTGATTTCCCTATACTTGATTTAACATAATATACATTATGCGAACCTTCGTATTGGGTTTTGGGAATACGACTACTGCGGAATTTTGTCGGAACTCTTTAAAAGCCAGAATTATTCTTTAAAAACAATAACCTTGAAAAACAGTCGGTTACTGTGATTATTTGACCGAAAAGCTCCGCTATTATTGTCTTTGAGCAACCTCGCCTGTTTCTATATGGTGAGCGATTCGGAGCGTTAGATTGTTCCTTCCAAAAGCATTTGGGAAAGATCGCTGGTCGGGCTCCAAATTCCGTCCACGCTTTCAAGATAGCTCTGGCAAAGGGAAACGATACCGTTAAGGACATTCCCAGTGAACCCAGACGACGAAAGAATCAATCATTTTGGACGTCCAGTAGCTCTGGCTACCACATCAATAAGCGCGGCTAACGTGCCGGTCCCCGGTTTTTTACCGCTAGCCAGCCAGTGCTTTACTTCAACTAGAAATACTTGAGTCTCCCCATGCTCAATCGTTTCGAGTTGCAGGTCGAATCCACCATCCTTACCGGACCTAGTCAACTTCGTTGCGAAGCCGAGCTGCTCAAATACCTCGCGCATTACCCGCTCAATATCTCTCCATTCGACATCTCGGAGGCAACGTGGATTTTTTGCGATTTCAGATGCGATAGCTTTCATTGCCTCCCGAACGATCAGCTCAAGTCGGGGCGTTCCTACTGACCTTGGTTCAGCGACCTGTTCTGAGCGCTCGCTTAAGAAGCGTTTTAGCAAAGGCCGGCCATTTCGCAAGAACCCAATACGACCATCTGCTTCTAATTCTAAGGCCCTGCTCTCTTTGAAGCGCCAGCTACGCTCTTCAGGAGGAAGACATCCGTGGCAGTCGTACCTTAGTGCGGGTCTTAAACCTAGTGCTGTTACATCGGTAAAGCAGTAGGGTCCTCGCGGATCAGCATCAGGATTTTTGTATTTATTCTCAGTTGAGGGCATTTTGGTCTTAGATAACCCGCTGTTGTACTTAAGCTGAGGGTTCCGGGAGCGCCGCCCTCCTCGCTAACTGCAGAACCTTGCTACGCCCACTTTGAGTCTCCTACGATAATCCTGGATCTGAGAGGTACACCCATGTCTGCCGAGAAAAGCGAAACCTACATGCGAGCCTTGGCCGAGGCTCGTTTGAAAATCCAACGCATGCAAACGTCGCCAAATTACCGATCTTTTTTATCCGTTGCCGCTATCGAAGCATTCGCTGCGGTTGAGGGCTCGGTGTTAGCCGGCAAACCCTTGTCTCCACCTAAATACGAAGCCTGATCCTCTCGCTGTCCGTCTACGACAAAACTCGGCTCCAGTCGATAAAGCTTTCAAAATCGGAGTTTCACTTCGAACCGGCAGCTTTAAAGCTGCCACCCTCCTCTCTACGCCTTGTTCAGAGCTCTGAAAGATCCTGCCTCACGACCTTGAACAGGTGATCTACGTCGCACGAATTCCCGCGCCTCAGATAGATCGCTGTAAGCAAACTGAGAGGGTGGACATCTAGCACTGATGCTAGCTGCTCCAGTTTTTCCAGAGTTGGGCATTTGACACCCCGCTCAAGGGTGCTCATGTATGTCCGACTGCTGACGTCGGCAAAATCCTCCTGGCTCAAATCTTTGCTCAAGCGAAATTGCTTCAACGTAGCTCCGACAGCCTTCTTCAATTCCATTTTGCTAATCCGGCAAAAGGAAAGATGAAGCCTTTTTGCAATCTATAGGGCTACAATCTAAAGGAGTCGTTTTTGAGAGCCTTCTCCATGTTTCTTACCCATCAGAGTGCTGAAATCCCGATCAGGGCGTTGCTAGGGCGTGAAGGCCCACAGCATTGGAACTCGGTAGAAATATCGGGTGCTTGCCCGCTTTTTTTCGTCGAGTGGAGTGAAGGATCCGGCAATGATACTCGCAGCAGGCGCTGCCTTATTGGGTCGCTTGAGGAGTTTGAGAGAGTCGTCAAAGAGGTCGCGTTGCGAGGCCGAATCAGGTCCACCCAGCTACTCACGCCGCCGTACGTGAACAAAAGCACTGACTGGATGATGGAGCCGCTTGTCGAGGTGAGTGAAGGGTCTGCTGAAGACGACGACTATCTGTGCGGCATCTATCGAGTCCTCAATGGGGACGTGTACGTAGAGTCCCCGGAAACCGGCCTTTCTGAATTAACTAAGCGGCGCCTCATATATCTAGAAAAAGGTGGGGACTGAGCGGCCACGCTAACCGATAGGGCGACAAGGAGCCTAGCCGAGCGGGTCATTCCACAATCATCGGCAACGTCGTTCGGGCGAAGGGACTTCAGGTCTGCAAATTGAGCATATTTGGCGCATTGCAGCTATGGTGCGCAATGGAGAAATCGACGGAACGGGATCCTGGAGGTGGCCTTACACTCTCCAAAGAGGCTGTAACGCAATGACTAAAGAAACGGACTACTGGATTAGCGAAGCCCAGACAACCTTTCGAGTCGTGAAAGCTATGGTGAAGGCAACCGAAGTCCTAGGCGACCGAGAGTTAGCTTGGACATGGATGCATCGACCTGCGCGGGGCTTGAATCGCCAGAAACCAATCGATCTCGTGCTGCGCAAAGATGGATTGGACGCCGTGCTTACATATCTCGAGCAAATAAAATACGGGGTCTACGTCTAGCCTCAGCGATAAAGGCAGCGTTGTTATAGACTTTTTAGCATGAAGTAGCCGCGTTGATTATTCGGTAGCGACCGATCCAAATGATTTAGCGGCCCTAGACAGGCGGGATTTCAAATGAAGAATCAGCGTGATGCGTTGACGCACGAAACCTTTTTGATGGCGTCGTACGAGGCTCAAGCTCGTGCGTTGATGGGGCGTGGAAGTAAGCAGCAAGCGCGCATGTTTGAGGTAGCAGCTAAAGCAGGTAGAGATTTCGAACCAACAGGCTGGCTGGCCGGTCCTCCAAGAACTCGATAACAAGCCGTCTCCGGTTTTTGTCGTGGTCTTTGCCAAAGCCTTCACTCACTCGATAAGCCTTTAAATAATCGTGCTGAACAAGCGCCATAAGAAGCAGCGAATTTGATCACTTGAAGTCGCTGCGTCGAGAACGCAGGAACTATAGCCAGCGGGTCGAATCGCGGGGGAAAATCGGGAATTCACTGCTCTATGTGAGATCAAGCCTGTACTCAGGTCCCGATGGCTCAAGGAGAATCGCTCGCGGTTTGATCTTACCCGGTCGATCATTGCTTGATGCACGGCTAGGAGATGGCTGTAGCGGCAAAAAAAAACACCCCTTCCGGGGTGCCTCGCTAATCTCGATCAAAACCTGGGAGCTTCATTGATCGATTGGAACGACAAGTAAAGTAAAGGTATGTCCTAGCCAACGTATCCGAGTGACTTCGCAGCCTCTGCTAGCACGCTTGAGTCGAAGAACCTTTCGGGAGCATTGAGCCCTGAAACTCCGATAGCCTGGGCAAACTTGATCATTGCCGCTTGCTGATCTGGGGTTATGAGAAACGGAACACCGGTATTACCAGCCTTGGCGAGCTTCAGGTTTTCAGCCAGCACTTGCTTTTGGTTTGCGGCGTCGAGGCCAAGATCGCTTCCGTCATTCTCGACTACCTGCAGTACAGCTTTGTCGGGGTTCTCGGCAGAGAACGCTTGCCCCTCCAGTACGCCCTTGAAGAACGACACGAGTTGAGGACGGTTGCGCTCCAAGACGTCTCGCTTAACGGTAAAGATCGAAGAAGGTAACGGGTAGTTCATCTCGGATAGCATGGTCACGATGAAGTCTTTACCCCGGACCATACCCCTGGCTTCAAGCTCTAGAGGTTGGTTTGTGATGTAGGCCAAGTACCCTTCCCCATCGCCGGCGAACAACGAATCAGCAGTAAATCCGGTAGGGCGAACAGTGAATTCGCCTTGAATCTGGTTGTACGCGAGAAGCCCTTTCAGCTCTTCTTCCAAGGACGGGAATTGGATCAAAAGCGTTTTGCCGACGATGTCAGCGGCAGTACGGATAGGCTTTCCGGGCAACGAAATGATGCAACCAGGATTGACCGGAAAAGCCGCCCCGAGAATGACAAAGTCATTTTGCTTTTGAACGGCATTCAAGAACGGCGTCCAGATGCATTGTCCAATCTGAGCCCTGTTGGCCGCGAGTGAAACCAAGGGATCTGGTGCTGAGGGCCCGCCGGGAATATAAGAAACATCTATCCCATGCTTGGCGAAATAGCCATTCGCCCGGGCGACAAAAATGTTGGAGAACTCCACATCTGCAACCCAGTCCAGGGCAACGGTCAGTGGAAAGGCTGAAGCTGCGAATGCCGTCTTTGAAAACGACATCGGTACGCAGGCAGCAAGGGCTGCCATCGACGTTGCCGACAAGAATGTCCGGCGAGAGAGTTTGGTTTGCTCACGCATAGGGTAAGTATCCAGATCGATTCATGAGGGCAGTCGATAGAAAAATTCTCGTGTGCTGTCTAGCGCAGCTTCGAGCGTTGCGGGCGATTCTGATCCCTACCCTACCCCCACCTCGCAAGGATCCTTGTGCAGGCACTTTGGGCAAGGGAAAGGAAGAAAATGGACATGACTGTTGAAAGGAGCGCACCACCGACAACCCTGTCAGTTGCGAAGTTGGCCATAGCCGAACGCAGTTGATACCCCAGGCCCTCCGATCCAATCAAATACTCAGCGGTCATCGCGCCGATAACGGATGAAGGTGCCGAAATACCGAGCGCCATCATGAAATGCGGCACTGCTGCCGGTATGGCCAGGTAGCGGAGTTGTTGCCATTTTCTGGCGCCGAAAACCTTGAAAAGGCTTTCGTGAGAGTGCTCGACTGCATGCAAACCAGAGCTCACCGCGACAAATGTCGGCAGAAACGTCACCACAGTCACTACACACAGCACCGAAGACATTCCTGGGCCGAAAATTCGGGTGATGATTGGGATGATGGCGACCACGGGTATCGTCGCGAGCAGTAAGCTCACCGGAAGCAGCATCGATTTCAAAACGAAGCTGCACCACGACAACAATGCCATGCCGGTACCCATGAGCACGCCCAGTAGCAATCCATAAACAGACGCTCTGAAGGTGACACCGCCTTCATGCAGGTACACATAAGGATGGTCGATCACGTCCTGTAGCACAGAACCTGGTGACGGGAAGATTATCGCGTTGACGGGTAGTACCTGTGCCACCAGCGCCCAAGCGATGAAGACTAGCGCTACGGGCAAATTGGTCAGAAGCCAAGCTTTAGCAAATCGCGTCGTCATAGCATGATCCTCTTTCGAGCATATGCTTCAAGAGACCCGACAACGCCATAAAATGCCAAGGCAAAGCACGCCACGAAGAGCATCGCACTCCATAGAAGTGGGATCTGAAAATTGCGCATAGCGCTCAGCATCATCAGCCCAAGTCCGCCTTGACCACTGAACCACTCCGCCAAGACCGCGCCGACAACTGCAGCAGGAACGGCTTGTTTCATACCATTGAGAACCATAGGCGCTGCATAAAGGATGTCGTAAGCGAAGAAGCGCTGGTACTTCGACGCGCCGTAAACTTGAAATAGATCCACGTGCGTGGCGTTAAGACGCCCAAGCCCAGATAACGAAGCCATGTACACCACGAAAAATACATAGATGGCGGCCAGAATTAGGCCAGACAGCTGCCCGCCCACGAGGATAATTAGGATGGGCGCAATGGCCACAGCTGGAATCGCATTCACGAAGGTGACGAATCTGTCGGCACCTGACCGATAGAGTGGGAACAGGTGAACGAGGCTGCTGATCACGATCGCCAGCGTCACTCCGACTGCGTATGCGTAGAGGATGACTTTGGACGTTTTGCCCGTGGCCAGAAGTAATGTTTGCGCTACTCGCCGTTGAAATATGTACTCAACCACTGTTGACAGTGGAGGCCACGCCGGGCCGGCGAGCTGAAACGTTCCAACCAGTTGGATTGAGCCGATAAAGACAAGAATTCCGAGAGCAGCATAGAGGCGCTGGGCCATCTTTATATCAAGTGACATTGTTCGCGGGCTCCAACAGTTCGGTGAGGTAATCCGTTAACTTATGAAACTCGGCAGTACGCATCAGATTCGATGAACGAGGACGTTCGAAAGGAACGTTAATCACCTCTCGAACTCGCCCTGGGTTGGCCTCTAAAACAATAATCCGATCAGCTAGAAATATGGCCTCATCAACGCCGTGAGTGACCAATACCGTGGTGATTTTTTGCTCAGTCCAAATCGACTGAAGTTCGATATTAAGCTGCTTGCGGGTTACCGCATCAAGTGCACCAAAGGGCTCATCTAACAGAAGAAGGGATGGATTAAGCATCAAGGACCGAGCGATTGATGCACGCTGTTTCATGCCGCCCGAAACCTGAGATGGTTTTGAATTGGCAAAGTGCGCCAGTCCAACAAGCTCCAGAAGTTGTTCAACTCTTTCATTGTCGACTGCCTGACGCGCCAGTTTAAAAGGCAAACCTACATTTTCTTTTATAGACAACCAAGGAAGCAATGCATGGTCTTGGAACGCGACCCCGAGCCGGTGCTTTTTCGCCAGTTCTCGCGGTTCCTCTCCGCAAATAGTTACACGCCCCTGAGTAGGTATCTCCAGTGCTGCAATAAGTTTAAGCAATGTGCTCTTGCCACACCCTGAAGGCCCAATCAGCGCGACGAATTCCCCCGGACTAATTTCAAGATCAATACCCGCCAGTACAGTGGACGATACGCCACCCTTACCGCGATAAGACATGGAAATACCGTCAAGTTTTACCGCTGTCTCTGAATCCTGGTATCGCGTGGAGCCCTCTACTGACTTAGCCACAACCATCACTTTTCCTCACTACGTTTTTAACCGAACCGGAACGATTATAAGGGTGCCTAAACGATGATAGTCAAGGCCTTTACAAAGCTTATTTTGAGCTCGCCCTGTGACCTCTTTGAAGTGCACTGCAATGACTCACTCCATCCTGTCTTTTGCACAAAACCTGTGCGCTGGGTCAATTTTAGAAAGCGATCGAAGGCGCCCAATCGGCCTGGACTAAAGCATCATTTACACTCCTAACCTATTGAAATAATGAACTTAAGATCTTTTTGTCAAGGCATTTACAAAAATGGCACTGTCGTTGCTGTAGGCCTCCTTGCCCGATTTTGCGGGTGGCACTAAACCAACAAAAAGGAAGGAAGATGAAATCTGCGTACAGCATTGCGTTCACGCTCGGTCTAGCTCTCCTATCAGCGGCAGCATCAGCTGAGGATTTGCTGCAGTGGCAGCAAACCGATGCCGCCTATCGATACGGAAAAACCAACAAGGTAACCCCGGAAATCGAACAGGTTTTCACCATCGAACAGTCAAGCGGTTGGTCCTTCGGCGACCTTTATTGGTTTGTGGACAACAGCTATTTCAACGGGGCAAGCGATCCCATAGCTGGGCATTTCACCTATTACGCCGAGTTTTCGCCCAGGTTGAGCTTCAACAAGATTTTCGATAAGAAGTTCAGCTTCGGACCTATTACCGATGTACTACTGGCCGCTACACAGGAGTTTGGCGAAGGACAAGTAGAAACCGCACTGCTGGGCGTTGGCGTAGACTTGGCTGTTCCGGGTTTCGACTTCTTTCAACTGAATATCTACCATCGTGATCCAAGTGGCGATCGAGACGGCGATACGTGGCAGATAACGCCTGCATGGGGCGCCACTTTCCCGTTCGCCGGATCTGAACTTTTGTTCGACGGATATATCGACTGGATTCCCGACAACGACGAAACGTTTCACGCAAATTTTCACCTTGCAACCCAGCTGAAATATGACATCGGTCGCTTTGTGGAGTTTGAGCCGCGCAAGCTCTATGTCGGGTTGGGCTACGACTACGCCAAAAACAAATACGGCGTTAAAGACGGGGACTTTGGCATTGATGCCGACCAAAGCGTGCTGCAGTTCGTCGCTCGCTACAACTTCTAATACCGCAATTGCTGCTGGCTCAAGCAGCCTTGTATTCCCCTAGCTGATTGAATTCACACTTTTGACAAGATAGTTGTCGGGGCTTGTGGCGCGCGGATTTTGGCTGGCGTTCATGTTTTTAATAATGACGGATATATCAAAATCCGCCGCGCCCTAACCAGAAAGAGAACACACCACATGAGAAGTAACCGTAATCCACTCACTACTGCCGAAGCTGTTCGGCTCTTACCCAAGGCCGAGCTCCACCTGCATCTTGAGGGCTCTATTTCACTTACAACACTCATTGAACTGGCTGATAAGCATCAAGTGGCATTGCCTTCGAAGCTGCATGCTGAGGCTGTGCTGGAATATCGTGACCTTGATGAGTTTATAGAAGTGTCCATGTTTGCTTTCCAGGTAATGCTCAACTCAGAAGACTTCACCCGAGTTACCTTCGAAATGCTGTCACACTGCGCCGAACATGGAGCAAGACATGTGGAGTTCTTTTTTAGTCCGAGTTCGCACAAGCACTTAGTGTATTCGCAGATGCTAGAAGCGATTTGCATCGGAATGCGCCTTGCTGAGGAGCGCTTTGGCGTTACATCCCTGATTATTCCATCGCACAACCGAATGCTCGGCGCTGAGGCGGGTATTGACTTCATGAAGTTGGTGGAGACCTGCCCTGCTCCTGAAGTGGTAGGAGTAGGTTTGGAGTTTGCTGAGCGCAACTACCCTCCTGAGCTGTACCTCGCACTGTTCGCCACCGCAAAAAAGACAGGGCTTCGACTTACGGCCCACGCTGGCGAGGATGGTCCGGCAGCCTATGTCGAAACCTGCCTCAAGCGTTTATCTTGCGATCGTATCGATCATGGTTACCACGTCATTGATGACAGCGATCTGATGGCTTATTGCAAAGACCAGGGTGTCTGGTTCACTTGCTGCCCAACGACGACTAAGCATACGACTGTCTGGAGGGAGCTGACCTCTAGCGAGCATGCAATCCATCAAATGATAGCAGCGGGTCTGAATGTCACAATCAACACCGATGACCCCGGGTTTTTCCAGACAGATTTGACCAAAGAATATCTCGCCCTCGGACTCCCCCTGGGAGCCCTCGCTCAACTTGCGCTCAATAGTCTCGATGCGTCATGGATGCCTGAGCCTGAGAAGGCACGGCTGCGAGGACTGTGGCAAGCAGAGATCGACGACATTATTCAGAGACATCAGCCCCGCTAACACCGGCGCATAAGCGCCACTCAGCGGCGACAGCGACCGTCGAAGACAGGTACCAGCAACACTGCTCTACGGGTTGACTCATACGCCGACGCCGTCGGCGTACGAGCCTCACTTACAAATGGCGCTTATCGAGTAGGGGACTGCCACATTGGCCGGGGCAACCCCAGGTTCTCGCGCAGTGTTCCACCGCAATACTCTTTCTTCATCACCCCTCGTTGCTGGAGGATCGGTACGACATGGTCGACAAAATCATCCAGGCTGTTAGGCATCGCGTGCAGGTAGAGATTGAACCCATCAGCCCCACCTTCCTGATACCAAAGCTGCATAGCATCTGCCACCTGTTCCGGGGTGCCGATGACTGACAGGTGAGCATAAGCGCTCGCCAACCAGTGAAAGGCCTCACGTATTGTCATCCGGCGTCCTGCTCGGCTGAAATCAATCTGCTGTCCGTGCGCGAGCTTTCGCAGTTCGGGCAGATCTGGAATCGGGCCGTCTAGGTCATAGCCAGACAAGTCGACTTTCCATAGCCCCTTGATCATTGCTAAGCCGCCACCATCATCAAGGTAAGTCTGGCGCTCTCTGAATTTTCTTTGCGCGTCTTCTTCCGTCGCGCCTATTACGGGGAAAAATCCAGGGAGAATCGCGAGCTCGCCCGCGGCTCGACCGTGCTTCTTCATTGCTTCATGCATTTTGGCTTTGAAAGCTCGGCCGCCTTCTAGCGTGCCGTACTTCGCGTACATGATGTCTGCGGTCCGAGCGGCGAGATCGTGACCTGCATCCGACATGCCGGCTTGGGAGATAAGGGGATAGCCCTGAGGTGGGCGGGGAATGTTGAGAGGGCCTTCAATGCGGAAAAACTCCCCCTCATGGTTCAGCTTGTGCATCTTGCGTGGGTCGAAATACTGGCCCGACACTTTATCTCGCAGAAAAGCATCGTCCTCGAAACTGTCCCATAGCCCCATGACTGCGTCGATGAATTCGTTGGCACGACGATATCTGACTTCCGAGGAAAGCTCACTGGTGTGGCCAAAGTTTTTAGCTTCTTCCGGAGAACCCGAAGTGACCAGATTGAAGCCGCTACGCCCTTTGGTCAAAAAGTCGAGCGAGGCAATCTGGCGTGCGATCGTGTAGGGGTGATGGTAGGTCGCGGAGACGGTACCGACGAGCCCCAACTGAGAAGTTACCTGACTCAACGCCGCAAGCAACGTGGTCGGCTCGAAGTGAACATGCGTACCACCCCGCCCAAAATGGCCTTCACGGATGCCTGCAGTTTGAACACCCACGCCGTCCGCCAAGAACATCACATCTAACTTGCCTCTTTCACACGTCTTGGCCAGCGAAGAGTACATCGCGAAGTTCATATCGCCTTCGCAATAATTTCCAGGATATGTCCACCCCATCGAGCCTGGATGGTTATTGCATAGAACTGCCAGCTTCATGAAGTTGTGGCTTGTCATCGACCCTCTCCTAAACCACCATTTTGGATACTGCGGTTAAATTGCAGGCTGTTCTTAGTTCATACACTGCCCGGTCTATTCTCGAGATGAGCGCTTCATCTGCCGGCTCACCATTCAAAAAGTCTGCTTCACAGGCATAAACAGCCGTCGGGGTAGTTGCTGCGCTAAAGAACCCAAACAACGGACGTAACGAGTGCTCCACAACCAATGCATGCTTCGACCCTCCCCCATTAGCCGCAAGGCAGACGGGTTTATGGATCAGACACTCCGGGTTAAGTAGGTCAAAGAAGTGTTTGAAGTGTCCGGAATAGGCACCTTTATATACAGGGGTTCCTACAATGAGCGCGTCTGCCTGGCAAACCTGATCGAATATGCTTTTTGCTTTAGCGCTGAGTTCGTCAAGTGACGTAGCCATACCGAACTCAATGCCGATGTCCACAAAGTCGTATAGCAGCACTTGCACACTGTTCGATTCAGCAAGGCGCATAGCGATGGCATTGACTAGTGATCTTGTTCTTGAGGGGCGACGTGTGTTCGCGGACAGAGCGACGACCCTTAATGGTTGTGTGTTCATTTCTTCGCTGCTCCGGGATGGAAATTCGCCAGATGCAGACTGCCGAAACACTCAATTATTGTCAAGGCCTTTACAAAGAGCTGAAAATTGATACATTGGTCCAGGCTGGACAAGTCTTACCTATAAGTTTTTCGGCCCTCGCAGGCGCATTCCAGAGGGCGTGAAGCTTTCGGGAAGCTTGCACGTGGGTACCCAGAACAGGATAATCTGGCGTAGAGGCGCTTTTTAAGATGCTCAATCCAACGACATCACTGCGCGACCTTAATCACTGCCACATTTATTTGCGGGAAACAGAGAAGTGAACTCGATCAAGGACGCTAAGCATGAGTTATTGCAACTCATGGATGATAATAACGTTGCAGGGTTTGTAGATGTTGCAGTTAGAGAAGGTTCTAAACGACTGCCGCATATGAACTCGAAAGCACATCGTATGATATTGATGCTGTTGCGAGTGGGCGATCTTATTACATATGATCATATGGTAAAGATATTGCGACCTCTCGGGCTGACAGGCGCGGGCCACTATCTTATGTGGGTTATATGGTTGACTGGTCCAATTGAAGGGATTATGGCCGCGCGTCTCATGGGGGCCAGTCGGGCTAGTGTTTCGGGTATCGCAATCACCTTGGAAAAAGACGGACTTATTTCCAAAGTAGCCTCGCCTTCGGATGGTCGTGTGACGTTATTGACGTTAACCGAAGAAGGTAAATCAAAGATTGAGCAAGCCATGACGCAAATCAGTGATTCTGCTGGACTTGTACTTGAAGGGCTTACCGAAGAAGAATCTACCGTACTGCTCACTTTGCTAGAGAAATTTTCTGCCGCGACCGTGTCCAACTCGAAACTTCGCGGTCTTTAAAGCTCTAGTCTCTAATTGAATTTCTCTTTCAAGCATTTAGAGAGCTAATCAACCGCCTCTCAATGTGATCGCATGATATTTAACTTCCGAGTGCGGTGGCAGAACTTGAGACGGAACTTACGTCTGGGAATTGGCGAAACGTCAGACTCACACGTGGCCCAACCTCCAGCGATGTTCTTTGTAGTGCGTGTAGCCAGTACTTCTGGGTTTCTCCGCGCATCACAATGAGTTGACCATGATGTAGTGCTAAATCCCGCCGTTCACCTGACGCCTTGTGCTTGAACGCAAACTTGCGGGTGGCGCCGAAGCTCAATGACGCAATCACGTCATGCAGCCCCTGCGCCTCAGGGTCACTGTGCCAGCCCATGCCTTGCGAGCCATTCTGGTAAAGGTTGAGCACGCAGGAGTTGAATCGCGTTGCAGTGGCTCGCTGGACCACGTTTCTCAGTTCGCTCAGTACGGTTTTATCCCACGGTAGTGACTGCCGCTGGACACCTGAGTGTGTGTAACTAAGCGGTGAGTCGGCATGCCAGGCCACCTGGCGCGCACTCTGAATCAGTTCGCCATTGACCATGGCGGTGTCCGGCGCCCAGGCGATTTCCCGTTTCAAGCGCGCAAAAAAACTATCTGCCTCGCTGGCCGTCAAGACGACGCCGTAGTTATGCACGGCGCCGTCTATGGGAAGCAGATTCAGGTCCTCTGGCTGGGCCAGAAAAAGGTCTGTCTGCATGGCGTCAGGTGCGCATCACTTGGCCCAAAGCACGCGACCGAGGAACGTCAGCGTACGGTCCCAGGCCAGCTGCGACCAGACTGGATCAAATTGGGTGCCTTCAATTCTCCCCTGCCCCACAGCCGTTTCGTTGGCAAATGCATGGTGCGCCAGGTACTGGTGAAACTCGGTTTTTACACCGGCGCCGTTCAGCTTGGTTTCCAACTCATCGACGGTGGCGATCGGGAAGAAGGCATCCTGGGTAGCCCAGTGGGCCAGCACTTCACCTTTAATCGCGGATGCGTCGATATAGTCCAGCGGCGGGAAGCCGTACCACACCACGCCGGCTTTCAGTTCCGGGCATTGGGTGAGGCTGAGCAGTGTCAACGCGCCGCCCATGCAGAAGCCGGTAACAGCGATGTTGGCAGTTTTTTTCAAAAGGAAATTCACCGCCCCTTTGATGTCTTGTGAAGCCGCGTCGCCAAAGTCGAGCCCTTCCATCAAGTGGTGCGCTTCCTCTTGCTCGACGGTAGATTGCCCACGGTACAGATCCGGCACCAATGCCAGATAGCCGCACTCGGCCAGGCGGTCAGCCACCCCGCGAATTTGATCGTTCAAGCCCCACCATTCCTGGATGACCACAACGGCTGGGGCGTTTTCGCTCTGCGCTGGCGTGGCCAGGTAGCCTTGCAGCGCACCACCGTCGGGCCGGTTGAAGGTGACCATGGTTCCATTGATCGGTGTCATGTCTGTGCTTCCTCAGGTTGGATTGCGTGTATTGAAGGGTTTGAACAGGCTGCGCCTCGCTTAGCCGCGGCGCTTGGGTAACATGCCGAGCAAGATGTCGTCTTTATCGATGAAGTGGTGCTTGAGTGCGATCAATACATGGCCGCCCACCAATGCGCCGCAGAACCAGGCTGTCCAGGTGTGGATGGTTTTGGCCAGGTCATAGAGCTCCTTATTGGGCTCAACCAGAGGCGGCAAGGTGAAAAGCGTGGCCACCAGAATCGGTTTGTCCGCAACCGAGCTCCAATACCAACCTGACAAGGGCAGCGCGACCAGTGCGATGCCGTAAAGCAGCAGGTGCCCCACTTTTGCACCGCGTTGCATAAGCGGGCTCATGGTGCTGGGCATAGCTGGCACCGGGTGCATCAGGCGCCAGGCAATTCGCACAACAATAAGAAATACCAACGTGCTGGCGAGCGCCTTGTGCGCGAAAGTCAGGCCGTGTTGTGGGTTCAGCTCGTCACGCCAATGGGTGGCAAGAATGCCGATCACCCAACTGGTGAGCCAGATCAGCGCCATTCCCCAGTGCAGTAGCTTTGCAATGCCGGTATAGCCGACGTCGTTTCCTTTCATACCGTTACTTCCTGGTCAATCCGGTTACGTAACAAGCCTTCGTATGGGCCCGTTCTGCACATAAAGGTAAGCCCGCCACCCGTGATGCAAACGGATGGCGGGCTTTTTTCTTGCTCGTGTTAGCTCGCGGCGCTTACGCCATTCAGCTTGGCCACTTGGGTCGCCAACGCGTCCATCAGGTCTGGGGACAAGCAGTCATAGGGTTGCAGATTCAGCGAACGCAGTTGCCCACGAATAGCCTTCATTTCAGCCGGTGGTGTACCGGTTTCGATGATGGACGACACAAAGGCCGCGAAGGCCGGCGCCGACCAGCCTTTTTGCGCTGACAGCTCGGTGTGCACGAAATCCAGGCCATAGAACGCATGGTCTTTATTCTCGATACGGCCGAACAGATGGGCGCCGCAGTCCTTGCAGGCGTGGCGCTGGATCACGGCTTTCTCATCGATAATGGCGAGCTTGGCGGCGTTGGCGGTAACGCTCACCTTGTCACGCGGCACCACAGCAATGACGGCGAATTTGGCACCTTTGGGTTTCCAGCATTTGCTGCAACCACAGGCATGGTTGTGCAACGTTTGCGCGTCGATTTTGACTTCGACCTTATCGGCCGAACACAGGCATTGCAGCGTGCCGCCTGCAAAGTTTTCAGCGCCTTGTTCGAAGCCGTTATCCAGTGTTGGATGAAGTTTTACGTTGCTCACAGTGAGTCTCCGTTACAGGGCTATAAAACCGCCGAATAGCCGGAGCATAAGGCCCCGGCTGCCGATCAGTATTTGATGACGGTGCGGATTGACTTGCCTTCGTGCATCAGGTCGAACGCTTCGTTGATGCGTTCCAGCGGCATGGTGTGAGTCACGAACGGAGCCAGATCAATCTCGCCGCTCATGGCGTCTTCCACCATTTTCGGCAGTTGAGTACGGCCCTTCACGCCACCGAATGCCGAGCCCTTCCAGGTGCGGCCGGTGACCAATTGGAAAGGACGGGTGGAGATTTCCTGACCGGCGCCGGCCACGCCGATTACGATGGATTGACCCCAACCACGATGGGCGCATTCCAGAGCCGAGCGCATCACATTGACGTTGCCGATGCATTCGAACGAGTGATCCACGCCCCAGCCGGTGGCCTCGATGATCACCTGCTGGATGGGCTGCTCGTGGTCTTTGGGGTTGATGCAATCGGTAGCGCCAAACGAGCGCGCCAGGTCGAACTTGGACGGGTTGGTGTCAACCGCAATAATTCGCCCGGCTTTGGCCTGACGTGCACCCTGGATGACGGCCAGGCCAATACCACCCAAACCGAAAACGGCAACGGTGTCGCCTTCCTGAACCTTGGCAGTGTTGTGCACGGCACCGATGCCGGTGGTTACGCCGCAACCGAGCAGGCAGACGTGCTCCGGGTTGGCGTCCGGATTGATCTTGGCCACCGACACTTCCGCCACCACGGTGTATTCGCTGAATGTAGAGCAGCCCATGTAGTGATACAGCGGCTGGCCGTTGTAGGAGAAACGGCTGGTGCCATCGGGCATCACGCCTTTGCCCTGGGTGGCGCGTACTGCCACGCACAGGTTGGTTTTGCCCGACTTGCAGAACAGGCACTCGCCGCACTCGGCGGTGTACAGCGGAATAACGTGGTCGCCCGGCTTCAGGCTGGTAACGCCCTCGCCCACTTCTACAACGATGCCAGCACCTTCATGGCCCAGTACTACCGGGAAAAGGCCCTCTGGGTCGTCACCAGACAGAGTGAAGGCGTCTGTGTGGCAAACACCGGTGTCGGTGATGCGGATCAGCACTTCGCCGGCGCGCGGTGGCGCCACGTCGATCTCAACAATTTGCAGCGGTTTGCCAGCCTCGAAAGCCACAGCAGCACGAGATTTCATAAGCATTCTCCAAATGAATAAAAGGTTCGCGGCGCTTCCCAGCGCCTAACGTAGATAAGTGCGGACTAAGGACACGACGTCATCTATGGACGCGCGTTGCGCTTCGCTAACGTCGCCAAGACCGGTGAATTCTTCACGGAGATGGCTCTCCAGCACACCGGCCATCAAGCCGTTTACGGCGCCGCGAATGGCGGCAATCTGCTGAAGCACTGGCGCGCAATCAGCCCCTTGTTCAAGTGCCGCCTCTAGCGCATCCAACTGCCCTCTTACGCGGCGCACACGGCCAAGTACGCGTTTTTTCTCAGCAGGTGAATGCGGCATGGTTTGACCCTCGAAAAGTACTGGGGGGGAGTTTATTCCTGAGGGCGCGCTGTGATTAGGGCGCGAATCGGCGGCACAGTTGGGTCGTTTTGTTTGTAATCGCGAGTCGATATACAACGACGTGCGTGCCACATACGACGTAAAAAACTCGAGGCTGAAGCCTCTCCCACAGGACCGGTAATCGACTGTGGGAGAGGCTTCAGCCTCGACTCCTGGAAAACACAGCTGGGTTACGCGGCTTGCTTGCTGCGCGCGCTGTTAGTCCTGAAGCGCCCTTGGACGAAGGCTACGTTGCTCGTCAGTGGTGTCATCGGCCTTCTGCAGTTGGAAGTTAAACGACAGTTCGGCAAAGCGCCCTGCTACGCCGCGTTCGGCAGCCCGCGCCGCGTCTTCGACAAAGGTCACCTCGCCAATCAAACCGTCACGGGTGGCATAGGCGAAGTCATCCCACAGGTATTTGTCGCCGGACAAATTGATCTGTGTAGTCAGATGGCGGTAGCCCGGAGCGGAGATGAAGTAGTGAATATGCGCCGGACGCTGGCCGTGGCGGCCGAGCAAATTCAGGCACTCCTGCGTTGGCCCTTGCGGGTCGCAGCCATAACCGGACGGTACGATGCTGCGTGCACGGTAACGCCCCTCAGCGTCGGTAATAATCCGCCGGCGCAGGTTGTAGTCAGACTGGCTTTTGTCGAAGTAGGAGTAGTTGCCCTTCGAATCGGCCTGCCACAGATCGACAGTGGCGCCGGCAATAGGTTTGCCCTCCAGATCCAGCACTTGGCCTTCGACAAAGAACGGCGTGGCAACGCCGTCTTCGCTGCCATCGTCCATCCGCGCCTCACCTTCAGACAGTGGCGCTCCAGCCACATAAAGGGGGCCTTCGATGGTGCGCGGTGTGCCGCCGACCAAGCCAACCTCAGCATCTTTGGCATCGTTAAGCATATCGAGGAAGTGTTCGACGCCCAGCCCGGCGATCAATAACGCCGCCTCGCTGCGACTGCCAAGACGGTTGAGGTAATCGATGGTGCTCCAGAACTCGTCGTCGGTGACTTCCAGGTCTTCGATAAGTTTGGCGGTGTCCTGCAGAACGCGCAGCAGAATGCGTTTTACCCGCGGGCTACCTTGGTCGTTGTCGTAGCCTGCGGCTTGTTCGAAAAAGAGCTGAATAGCGGGCTGGTGGGAAATGCGTACGGTCATGGTTGGGTCCTTATCTTGTTTTTATGGGGCGCAAAGTCAGTCAGGTTTCAACGGTCGTCGGCATGAATCGATGAGGGGTGACGGCAAAGGCCGTTAATCTCGATGTCCATGTAGGGAAACAACGGCAGTTGCATCAGCGTGTCGTGCAGTGCTTCAACGCTGGCCACGTCAAACACGCTGTAGTTGGCGTAATGCCCGGCAATGCGCCACAGGTGGCGCCACTTGCCCTCTTGCTGCAGACGCTGGGCGAGCTCTTTTTCGTCAGCCTTCAGCCGGGCAGCCACTTGCGGGTCCAAGTCGGCGGGCAGTTTTACGGTCATCTTTACGTGGAAAAGCATGGTGTTCTCTCCTGATCAACTCGGTTCACGGACGGCGAAAACGCGCTAGGCGCTCTTCATCCAGGGCCAAGCCAAGGCCCGGCGTGTTGGGTACGTGCAGTTCGAAATCGCGGTATTCAGGCGCTTGCTGCACGATTTCTTCAGTGAGCAGCAAGGGCCCGAACAACTCGGTGTGCCAGACCAACTGGTTAAGGGTGAGAAAGGCGTGAGCCGAGGCCATCGTGCCGATGGTGCCTTCCAACATGGTGCCGCCGTACAGCGCGATGCCCGCTGCCTCGGCAATTTGCGCGGTGCGTAGCACGGCGCGCGGGCCGCCGTTTTTGGCGATCTTCAGAGCAAAGATGCTGGCCGCGCCGTCGGCGGCCAGACTGAAGGCGTCTTCCACACTTTCAATGGATTCGTCAGCCATGATCGGCGCCGGGCTGCGCTGGTTAAGGCGGATCTGCCCGCCGCGATTGATCCGCGAAATCGGTTGTTCAATCAGGTCGATGCCATTCTCGCCAAGCACCTGACAGCCGCGGATAGCCTGGGATTCGCTCCAGTACTGGTTGACATCTACGCGTACGCTGGCTTGCGCACCCAAGGCCTTTTTGATCGCCACGACATGGCTAAGGTCTTGCTCCAGCGGGTTGGCGCCGATCTTCACTTTGAAGATGCGGTGACGTCGCTGCTCCAGCATTTGCACGGCTTCGTCAATGTCCTTGCCGGTATCGCCGCTGGCCAGAGTCCAGGCCACTTCCAACGAGTCGCGCACGCGTCCGCCGAGTAGCTCGCTGACTGCCAGCCCAAGGCGTTTGCCCTGTGCGTCCAGCAGTGCGGTTTCAACCGCCGAGCGCGCAAAGGTGTTGCCCTTGATGGCTTTGTCCAGACGCTGCATCGCTGCGTTGATGTTGTTCGCATCCTGGCCAATCAGCAGCGGCGCGAAGTGGTGATCCAGGTTGCTTTTGATGCTCTCCGGGCTTTCGTTGCCATAGGCAAGACCACCGATGGTGGTGGCCTCCCCCAGGCCCTCGATGTCGTCACTGCAACGCAGGCGAAGGATCACCAGCGTCTGCTTGCGCATGGTGTGCATGGCCAGTTTGTGCGGGCGAATGGTCGGCAGGTCGACGATGATCGACTCCAGGCTCACGATCCGGGCTGAATTCATTTTGGCTTCCGTTTACGCAGTAAAAACACGGCACAAGCACAGCGGTGCTTGATACCTCTAAAATCTTGTTTCAGGCTGATAAGAATCCCGCTAGCGTATTCACGGGGTCCAATATCGTTTTTATCTCGCACCATACTCAGGAGGTATCATGGAGCTTCGGCATGTCCGTTATTTTCAGGCGGTGGCAGAAACCCTGAACTTCACTCGCGCAGCGGAGCGCCTGAACATCGCCCAGCCGCCGCTGAGCCGACAGATTCAGCAGTTGGAGGAGTTTCTCGGCACTGAATTGCTTGAGCGCAGCCGCCCGCTTCAACTGACCGAGGCGGGGCGTTATTTCTACGAGCAGAGCGGCATGCTGTTGCGCCAGCTACAGCAGGTCAGCGAAAACACACGCCGTATAGGCGAAGGCCAACGGCAATGGCTGGGGATCGGCTTTGCGCCATCCACGCTCTACGCGGCATTGCCGGAGCTGATCCGCCAGCTGCGCAGCGATGCAGACCTGGAGCTGGGACTGCACGAGATGACCACCCTGCAGCAGATCGAAGCGCTGAAAAACGGCCGCATCGATATCGGCTTCGGCCGCATCCATTTCGACGATCCGGCCATTCACCAGCAGGTATTGAGTGAAGATCGATTGGTGGCGGTAGTGCCCGTAGGGCATCCGTTATTGAAAGAGCCTGTGACGCTTGAACGGCTGTCTCGCGAGCCCTTCGTGTTGTACCCCGCCAACCCCAGGCCCAGTTATGCCGATCATGTGCTGGCGTTGTTCGCCAACCACGGCATGGGTATTCAGGTGTCGCAATGGGCCAATGAATTGCAGACGGCGATAGGTCTGGTGGCGGCGGGTTTAGGCGTAACACTGGTGCCGGCCTGTGTTCAGCAACAGCACCGTGCCGATATCGCTTATGCGGCGATCGAGGAACCCGAGGCGGTCTCACCGATCATCCTCAGCCGGCGTACGGGCGATATCAGCCCAATCGTGGAGCGCTGTCTGACGCTGGTTTCGGCGATCAAACAATGAAGCTGGCGTCGCCTAAGAAGAGTTTTGTTCTACCTATCAGCGATTTTTAGCTCGTTTATCACCGTCCGACGCACCTCTATGCTGGTTTCTACTGATTCACGCCGGCCCAACACCGTAACTGCCTGGTAATCCGCTGTGCTGTTAACCGTTCGCAGCCTCTGGCGGTATCGTCCGAGACCTGCTCCCTCAGCGGCTGACAGCAACGTGCACATAAAAAATGCCAGGCCCCGACAACATAAATGGCAGCAGGCTAAACAATGCAACTGCGCGATTTGGATCTGAATCTTTTACTGGTTTTTAACCAACTGCTGATCGACCGCCGTGTATCGACGGCTGCCGACAATCTTGGCCTTACTCAACCCGCCACCAGCAATGCGCTGAAACGTCTGCGCAAAGCCTTGAATGACGAATTGTTCGTGCGTACCCATCAAGGTATGGAGCCGACGCCGTATGCCCTGCAGCTAGCCGACTCGGTCGCCCTGGCCATTGAGACGTTGCGCGAAGCCTTCAAACACGAAGAGCAGTTCGAGCCACTCTCAGCCAAACGCACCTTTACCCTGGCCATGACCGATATCGGCGAGATGTATTTCATGCCGAAGTTGATGAATGCCCTCGCCCGCCTCGCGCCCCATTGCCTGGTGAGTACGGTGCGTAGCAGCACGGAGACGTTGGCGGAAAAGCTACAGAGCGGCGCAGTGGACGTAGCGGTCGGCCTGCTGCCCAACCTGCAAGCGGGTTTTTTTCAACGCCGTCTGTTTCACCACCACTATGTGTGCCTGTGCCGGCGTAATCACCCTGCGACCAAGCGGCCTTTCACCCTAGAGGCTTTTTCAAGCTACGAACATGTCCGTGTCGTTGCTGCCAATACCGGGCACGGCGAAGCCGACGCGTTTATTCAACGCTCCGGCGCCCAGCGCAATATCCGCCTGGAAGTACCGCATTTCGTGGCCGTGGGTCATATCCTGCAGCAGACCAACCTGATCGCCACCGTCCCCGAACGTTTTGCCTCTAGCTGCGCAAAACCCTTCGACCTGGTGCAACTGCCACCGCCTATGCCGCTGCCTGAAATAGCCATCAATCTGTTCTGGCACGCCAAGTTCAACAAAGACCCGGCCAATCGCTGGATACGGCAATTGATGTTCGACCTGTTCTCAGAATCGAGCGCTCAAACACCTCAGTAAAGGTACCGAATCACTCCGCTGCAACGGGCAACCGACATCGCTCGATAGCTCGTTGTAGACAGCCTGCGCAATCAGAAACCACCTCCCTTGTGCCCCTACCAATATTCACAACCGACATAGTCAACATGGGCTTTGCGGTATTTACGCGGCCTGCGAACGGGCCAGATATTGCCGGCACTTTAAAAAAATAAAACCATGAGTACCTTGCTATGCACCTGTCTTCTTCTGCTTTGCGAATTGGCATTGTCGGTGGCGGTATCGCCGGCGTTGCACTGGCTCTAGACCTTTGCCGGCATGCCCACCTCAAGGTTCAGCTCTTCGAAGCTGCCCCGGCGTTCGGTGAAGTAGGTGCCGGTGTTTCTTTCGGCGCCAATGCGGTTCAAGCCATCAGCGGCTTGGGTATCGGCGAGCCGTATCAGCGGGTAGCCGACCGCACGCCCGAGCCTTGGCAAGATATCTGGTTCGAGTGGCGCAAAGGTGAGGACGCCAGCTACCTTGGCGCCAGCGTCGCCCAAGGCGTTGGCCAATCTTCGGTACACCGTGCCGACTTCCTCGACGTGCTGGCCAACCAGTTGCCCGAAGGCATTGCCCAGTTCGGCAAACGGGCCGTTCGCGTCGAACAGAGCGGCGACCAGGCCGAGGTGTTCTTCGCCGACGGCAGCCATTATCAATGCGACATTCTGATTGCCGCTGACGGTATCAAATCCTCCATTCGCGACCACGTGCTACAGGGCCTCGGCCAGCCACTGGCAGCGCCTCGTTTCAGCGGCACCCTCGCTTACCGCGGCATGATCGACAGCCAGCAATTGCGCGCCGCCTATCGTGAGCGCGGCCTGGATGAACACCTGGTCAACGTGCCACAGATGTACCTGGGCCTCGACGCCCACATCCTTACCTTCCCGGTCAAACAGGGGCGCCTGATCAACGTGGTTGCCTTCGTTTCCGATCGCAGTCACGGCACACCGGTCTGGCCGAGCGATGCACCCTGGGTGCGCAATACCTCGCAGGCAGAAATGCTCGACGCGTTTGCCGACTGGGGCGACGCCGCGCGTGTGCTGCTGGAGTCCATCCCCAACCCAACCCTGTGGGCGCTACACGACCTCGAAGAACTTCCCGGCTACGTGCATGGCCACGTAGCGCTGATTGGCGATGCCGCCCACGCCATGTTGCCGCACCAGGGCGCTGGCGCCGGCCAAGGTCTTGAAGACGCCTGGTTGCTCGCACGCCTGCTCAGTGACCGACAAGTGCTTAGCGCTTCGCCTGCCGCCGTGCTCAACGCCTATGACGCTATCCGCCGCCCCCGTGCCTGCCGCGTGCAACGCACCTCCTGGGAAGCCGGGGAACTCTACGAACTGCGTGACCCCATGGTCGCTGACAACGAACCGCTGCTGGGTCAAACCCTGGCTTCGCGCTTCGACTGGCTGTGGAACCACGACATGCACGCCGACCTCAAGACTGCCCGCTCGCAACTGGGCTGGTAACTGCCCTGCCCGTTTTATTCGCACTGCTACAGCAGGGCTGCCGTGTCCCTGCCTTTTAACCACTACAGACAAAAACAAAAGGTGCTTTGCCATGACCATTCGTATCAGCCAACAACCTGAAATCCAGCGGTTCTTTCGCGAGGCCGCTGGCCTGGAAAATACCGGTGGCTCCGACCGCAGCAAAGCCATCATGCTGCGCATCCTGCAGGAAACTGCGCGCATCATCGAAGACCTTCAGATCACCGACGATGAGTTCTGGGCCGGCGTCAGCTACCTGAATCGCCTGGGCGCCAGTAACGAAGCCGGCCTGTTGGTCGCCGGTCTTGGCATCGAGCATTTCATTGATCTACTGGCGGATGCCCGTGACGAGGCGGCCGGTATTTCTGGTGGCACACCACGTACCATCGAAGGTCCGCTGTACGTGGCTGGCGCCCCGCTCTCCCAGGGCGAAGCGCGGATGGATGACGGCAGTGAAGATGGCGTAGCCACGGTGATGTTTCTCGATGGCCGCGTGGTCGATCTGCACGGCAAGCCCATTGCAGGCGCCATCGTCGACCTCTGGCAAGCCGACACCAAGGGCAACTACTCCTACTTCGACAAGAGCCAATCGGATTACAACCTGCGCCGGCGCATTGTCACCGATGCAGATGGCCGCTACCGCGCACGCAGCATCGTGCCGTCCGGCTACGGCTGTGATCCGGCCGGTCCGACCCAGGCGTGCCTGAACCAACTCGGACGCCATGGTCAGCGCCCATCGCACGTGCACTTCTTTATCTCCGCTCCAGGTTTCGAACACCTGACCACGCAGATCAACCTCTCCAACGACGACCACCTGTGGGACGACTTCGCCTACGCCACCCGCGACGGTCTGATCGGCGAAGTGCGCTTTGTCGAGGACAGCGCCCAGAGCGCCAAACGCAATGTCGACGGCCGTTTTGCTGAGATGACGTTCGACTTCCAACTGCGCCCCGCGCACAGCGAGCAAGCCACTCAGCGCAGCCAGCGCCCTCGCGCGCTGCAGGCATAACGCCGCCCCCCCTTTCAACGTTCAAGAGTCCATTACCTGAGGAACAACAATGTCCCAGCCCAATGCTCAACCGCTGCAGATCAAAGTCGCTGTTCTCCGTGAAGCCGGCGCCGCACTGCAGATTGAAAACGCCACCTTAGGCGCTCCTGCCCCCAACGAAGTTCGTGTGCGCGTCGTGGCCACCGGTGTGTGCCACACCGATATGGTGGTGCGTGATCAACTGTTCCCCACGCCGCTACCGATCATCCTCGGCCACGAGGGCTCCGGCGTAATCGAGGCCGTCGGTTCGGCGGTGACCACAGTCGCACCGGGCGACCACGTAGTGATGACCTACATGTCGTGCGGACTGTGCCTGCCCTGCGAAACTGGGCATCCGGCCCACTGTTCCCACATGCATCCGCTGAATTTCGGCGGCGGTCGAATTGACGGCAGTACATCGAGTTGCAGCTGTGGCGACGAACATCCGATTCATGATCACTTTTTCGGGCAGTCGTCGTTTTCCACCTACGCCATGGCCAACGAACGCAATGTGGTGAAGGTATCGAAAGACGCTCCGCTGGAGTTGCTCGGCCCATTGGGTTGCGGCATTCAGACGGGTGCTGGCTCGGTGCTGAACGCCCTCAAGGTTGAGGCCGGCTCGAGCTTCGTCGCCTTTGGTGCCGGCGCAGTGGGCCTGGCCGCAGTGATGGCTGCGCGGGTCGCAGGCGCTACCACCATTATCGCCGTGGACGTCACGCCTAGCCGTTTGGAGCTAGCGCTCAAACTCGGCGCCACTCACGTCATTAACAGCCGCGAAGAAGATCCGGTGCAGCGCGTTCTCGCTATTACGGGTGGAGGTGCCAACTACAGCCTCGAATGCTCCGGGCGTGCCGAAGTGCTGCGTCAGGCGATCGACTCCATCACCATCCTTGGCACCTGCGGCATCGTCGGCGCAACCAAGATGGGCACCGAAGTGTCGTTCAACATCAACGACGTGATGATTCCGGGCAAACGCATCATGGGCATCGTCCAGGGCGACGTCGTGGCCAACGCGTTTATTCCCAAGCTCGTCGACCTCTACCTGCAGGGTCGCTTCCCCTTCGACAAGCTCTGCCATTTCTATCAGTTCGACGAAATCAATCAGGCCATGGCCGATAGCGAAAGCGGCATCACGATCAAGCCGATCCTGCGTATGCCTGCGACTCAAGCCTGAGCACCCGTTTCCACACGAGGAACCTTTGATGACCGTTCAAATCACCATCGACAATCGCAAGCGTGATGCTTCCGATGGCAAAACCTTTCACCGCATTGACCCCGTCAGCGGCAAGGCCGTTAGCGTGGGCGCGGCGTGCACCGTAGAAGATGCGCTGCAAGCCGCTGAGTCGTCGGCACAGGCGTTTCGCACCTGGTCGTTGACCGGCCCGACCGAGCGCCGGCGTATTCTGCTGGCCGCCGCTGACGTGCTCGAGTCAAAAATGGCGGAGTTCTGCAGCGTAATGGCCGAAGAAATCGGCGCTTCGCAGCTGTGGGCGCAATTCAACGTCGGCGCCTCCGCTGGTCTGCTGCGTGAGGCAGCGGCCATGACCACGCAGATCAAGGGTGAAACCATCCCGACTGACAAGCCGGGCGCGCTCTCGATGACCTTGCGCCAACCGGTCGGTACCGTGCTCAGTATCGTGCCGTGGAACGGCCCAGTGATTCTTGGCGCCCGTGCGATTGCCTACCCATTGGCCTGCGGCAATACCGTGATTTTCAAAGGCTCGGAAAACAGCCCGCGTACCCACGCCCTGTTGGCCGAAGCCTTCTATGAAGCCGGTCTGCCGCCTGGTGTGTTGAACTTCCTGATCAGCGCGCCGGCCGATGCCGCGGCCGTGACCGAAGCGCTGGTAGCCCATGACAGCGTGCGCCGGGTCAACTTTACCGGCTCCACCAAGGTCGGGCGGATGATCGCGCAGACCTGTGCCAGCCACCTCAAACGTTGCCTGCTGGAACTTGGCGGCAAGGCACCCTTTATCGTGCTGGACGATGCCGATATCGACGGCGCTGTGAATGCGGCTGTATTCGGCGCGTTTCTCTATCAGGGGCAGATCTGCATGTCGACCGAGCGCTTTGTGGTCGATGAGCGTGTGGCGGATGACTTTGTAGCCCGATTCGCCAAGCGTGTGGCGGCGTTGGAAACCAACCTACCGAGCGAATCGCCCGCCTGCGTGATCGGCCCAATGATCGGGCAAGGCTCGGTGCAGCGGATTAACCAACTGCTCGACGATGCCATGGGTAAAGGCGCCAAGGTTGTGGCTGGCGGGTTGGCCGAGAGCGCACTGATGGCGCCCACTCTTGTCGATCGCGTGACGCGCAGCATGGCTATTTACGACGAAGAAACCTTTGGCCCGGTGACCACCATCGTGCGCGTGAAAGGTGCCGAAGAAGCGCTGGCGGTGGCCAATGACACGGCCTATGGCCTGTCGTCGTCGATCTTCAGCGCAGACGTCACCAAGGCGCTGCAACTGGCTGCGCGCCTGGACGCTGGCTGCGTGCATATCAATGGCGCGACCGTGCAAAACGAGCCTCAGGCGCCCTACGGCGGCATGAAGAAAAGTGGCTACGGCCGCTTTGACGGCAGTGCTGTGATCGAGGAGTTCACCGAGGTCAAGTGGGTCACGGTAGAGCCTTCCAACCAGCCTTACCCGTTCTAAAGCAGCGAGCCCGTTCGGAGTTTTGCCGACCGGGCTCACACCTGCGTGCTCCCGTGCGCCGGTTAAGCGCCGGCGATTTACAACGTCACCAACTACAACAACAACGTGGTGTCTATGAACATTCGTCCTTCTGTAATGCGTGCTCCGTACTCCCCCCTGTTTCGCCTGCTCGCAGGCTCCGTTGCCGTTCTCGTGCTGCCTGTAGCCCAGGCCACCGAAGGCGGCGGCTCTTCGTACCCGATGGGTGCGGAAAACTACATGACCGGCGCCATGCCACCGCCCGGCTTCTATGCCCAGGTGTTCGCCGAGCGTTACAGCGCTGACAACCTGCGTGACAACAGCGGCCACGATGCCGTCGCGCACTTCGACCTGGACGCTGCCGTGGTCGCGCCACGGTTGATTTGGGTAACCGAGCAAAAGGTGTTGGACGGCGACTTGGCCTTTCACCTCAATGTGCCCTTGGTGGATTTGAAGGTTGAAGTAAACGACCAGCATCAACGCCGCAAAGGCATGGGCGACATCATTTTTGGCCCAGCCCTTGGCTACCACTACAGCGACAAACTGCACGCTATTTACGCCGTGGACATTTTCGCCCCCACCGGGCGCTATGACCGCGACGACCTGGCCAATATCGGCCGCAATTACTGGGCGGTGCAGCCGATTGTGGCGCTGTCCTATGTCGACCCGGACGGCCTTAACCTGGACGTGAAGCTGATGTACGACTTCAACGCCCGCAACCCGGATACCGACTACCGCTCAGGTCAGGAAGCCCATGCCGACTACTCAGCGGGCTGGGGATTTGGTAACGGCTGGGTCGTTGGGGTTGGCGGCTATATCTACCGCCAGGTCACCGATGACAACCAGAACGGCGACACCGTGGACGACAACAAAGGCCGCGCCTTCGCCATCGGCCCGTCGATCAAGTACAGCGACAACAGCGGCTGGTTTGTCACTGCCAAGTGGCAGCAAGAGCAAGCCGTACGCAATCGTGCTGAAGGGGACGCGTACTGGCTGAAGCTGACCGTTCCGCTGTAAAGATGCCCGGGGGCAGGGTTCGGCGACGGCCCCTACCCCATTCGGTGATTGACGACAAATTAGCTACATACCGGCGATTTTCAGCGTGTTTATCGCCTTCTGGATCTCTCCTATTCTTTCGTCACTGCCCAGCCGCATCACGCGGCAGAGCACGCGCTACCCACTTGAATAGAGGATTACTCCATGCCTGTTGTACGAGTCAGTTGGTTCGAAGGGAAAGACCACGCTGCGAAAGAAGCCGTCGCTGCTGAAATCACCCAAAGCATCGTGAAGAACACCGGTACCGACGCCAGCTACATCTACGTCATTTTCGAAGATGTAGCCCCATCGGATTGGGCCGGTGCCGGCAAGCTGTACGGCGAAGACCCGAAGAAGACCTAAGCGGTAATCGCCAGTGGGCTGTCGGAAGCGTTATTTCTTCTTGGCAGCCCGGGCTTTGCTCTTTGGTGTCGGATAGCCCGACTCCCAGTCGACCTGTTCAAACTGCTCGACCAGAAAATTGATAAACGCCCGTACCTTCGATGCCAGGTGTTTACGGGTTGGATACACCGCGTATATCCCCAGCTCAACCGAGCGATACGCCGGTAGCAACTCCACCAAATCCCCCCGCCGAATATCTTCGCTGACCATAAAACTTGGCTGCAGCAAAATGCCGCCTGCGCTCAGCGCAATGGAGCGGCAGGTGTCGCCGTTATTGCAGCGGATAACCGAGCGTGTGAGCACCTTATGCTCGCCATCCGGGCCGGTGAAGCTCCACTCGTTGCCGCTGGAAAAGTTGCTGTAGGCAATTACCCGGTGCTCAGTCAGGTCCTGCGGCACGGTCACTGGCGCGTGGGTGTTGATATAGCTCGGCGAGGCACACAGGCGCATCTGCGTGCTGGCAAAGCGGCGCCCCACCAGTGAAGAACTTTCCATCCGCGCAATACGCACCGCGACGTCATAGCCCTCCTCCACCAAATCCACTTGCCGATCATTCAGACTGATATCCAGCTCGATCTTCGGGTGCTGATTCAAAAAGGCCGCCCACAGCGGTGCCAGGTGCAACACGCCAAAACTGACGGGGGCGTTCACTCGCAGCACACCGGAAGGTTCGTGATTGCCAGAGGAAACTGCGCTTTCCGCCTCCCCCATCAAGGCCAGTACTTCCCTAGCCTGTTGGTAGAAAACCCGTCCCTCTTCCGTCAACGACAAGCGCCGCGTGGTGCGCTGCAACAGGCGCACGCCCAAGCGTTCCTCCAGGGCGTTTACGTGCCTGGAAACAGCGGCTTTGGACATTTCCAGCGCATCGACTGCGCCGATAAAACTGCCCTTGTCGACCACTGCGCAAAACACCTGCATCTCCAACGCACGATCCATCATTGCCTCACTTATCGGAACTATAAGTCACATTAAAGCAGCTTTATCTCGTAAATCGAATCTTTAAACTGGGCCCCATCAAACACACACCACGAGGCACAAGACATGAACATTACCCTTATCGGTACCGGCAACATGGGCTCGGCTTTCGCTCAACAGTTGTCCCAGGCAGGCCACCAAGTACGTATCACCGGCCGTGATCTGGAAAAGGCGCGCACCGTCGCCGCCCAGCATCAGAATGTCGAAGCATTCGCCGCTGACCAGGCCCTGGGCCAGAACGAAGTCGTGATCGTCGCCACCGCTTACCAGGACGCGGTAACCGCTCTGCAGAGCCTGGGCAACCTGGAAGGCAAAGTGGTGATCGATATCACCAACCCGCTGACCGCTGACTACATGGGCCTCACCATCGGCCACAGCACCAGTGCTGCGGAGGAAATCGCCAAGGCATTGCCAGGCGTAGAGCTGGTGAAAGGCTTCAACACCCTGTTCGCCCAGGTACTGGCCAGCGGCCCGACCTTCGCCAACGACCAACAAGGCAGCGTGTTCCTGGCCAGCGATAGCGCACGGGCCAAACAAACCGCCGTATCGCTCGCCCAAAGTCTGGGCTGGAAAACCGTAGATGCCGGCGGCCTTGTGAACGCGCGTTATCTGGAAGCGGTGGCTGGTTTCAACATCTACCTCGGCTACGGCGCCGGCCTGGGCACGCAAATCGCGCCGGCCTGGCTGTCGCGTTAATCCCCCTTCAACACCAGCCGGTGCCATGGCCAATAAGCTGTGGCGCTGGCCCCTACTCCCCACAAAAATAGGAAAGCTAGCCATGACCACCCCTTCTCGTTCCGTACCTTACGCTGCACTGATCCTGCGTTTGATCCTCGGCGTCATGTTTCTCGCCCACGGCCTGACCAAGCTGCTGGTGTTCACCCCGGCAGGCACTGCTGGCTTTTTTGAGTCCATCGGCTTTCCAGGCTTTCTTGCCTACCCGGTAATTGCTTTCGAAGTGGTTGGCGGCCTGTTTCTGATCCTGGGCGTGTTTGCCCGCTGGGTAGCCGCGATTGCCACCGTGCAATTGTTTGTTGCCGCCACCGTGCACTTCGGTAATGGCTGGAGCTTCACCAACCCGAATGGCGGCTGGGAATATCCAGTGTTTCTGTCGCTGACCGCACTGGCCTTGGCTTTGCTGGATGACGGCGCGTTTGCTCTGAAGCGTTCGTTGCGCAACTAAGCGCTCGCTAGTTGGCCGTTGCCGGGTTTTCACCAAACTCGGCAAGGGCAAAATCCAGAAAGCTTTTCAGCTTCGGCGTCATCCGCCGGTCCGGCGCGTACAGCACATGAAAAGGTCGAGTGGGCACAGGATAGTCGTCCAATAGCGTCACCAACTCACCCGCCTGCAATGCCTCTCGGACCAGCTCCAGTGGTTGCAACAACAACCCCAGCCCAGCCAACGCGGCACACAACAGCGGTTCGCCGTGGTCGACCATCAACCGGCTGGTGACGGGCACCACAATGCGCCCGTCGGGGCCTGTAAAGGTCCACTGAGTACGCAGTTCAGTGTGAGCAAAGCCCAGGCAATCATGGTCTTTCAGATCCCAAGGTGTCTTCGGCGCCGGTTTGCCCTGCAGATAGGACGGAGCCGCACACAACACCAGTTTGTAAGGCGCCAGGGCCCGGGCAATCAGCCCACTGTCGGCCAACTGGCCAACCCGAAAGATAACGTCGTAGCCCTCATCAATCAGGTCCACCGAACGGTTGGACAAATTCAGCTCAACTTCCACTTCCGGAAATTGCTGCATAAACCTTGGCAATACCGGCGCCAGACTGTTCATGCCAAAGCTCACCGGCGCATTGATCCGCAAGCGCCCGCTGGGCAACGCCTGTTCATGGGCAGCAAGGTTTTCTGCCAATTCGACTTCGGTAACGATGTGCTTGGCCCGCTCATAAAACGAGCGACCAAAATCGGTGAGGCTTTGCCGCCGCGTCGTGCGGTTGAGCAGCCGCACACCCAAGCGTTGCTCCAGGGCATGCACATGTTTGCCCACCAACTGTGACGACATTTTCATCGTCTCGGCCGCGGCACTAAACGACCCCAGGTCCACCGCTTTTACAAAGGCCTGCAAACTGGTCAGACGGTCCATTAGAAACGCTCTGTTTGTAATATTGAGGCAGTTTGACGATTTATCCGCCTGGCTTTCAAGTCTTAAATAGCCTCCCTGCCCTATTGCCGAACAGACCTGAGAACACGCATGAAGACCAAGACGATCAAGACCTTGTTGCTGGCCGCCTCACTGTGCGCCGTCAGCCCTTTCACGTTCGCCGCTTCTGCACTCTCTGTGATCGGTCACGACTATGTGTTCCCTCATCAGCTCGAAGGGCTGCCGGGTAAACTCAGCGATTTTCCCGATCTGCAGATCAACTCATTCAAGACCAATGACGGCGTCACCCTTAAGTATTGGGAAGCAGGTAAAGGCCAGCCGATCGTGTTCATTCCAGGTTGGTCCGCCAATGGCGCCGAGTACGTCAACGTGATGTACCTGCTGGCGAAACACTACCGGGTGATCGTGCTCGACCCACGCAATCAAGGCCTGTCGGATAAGGTTGAGTACGGCAGTCGCATCGCTCGCTACGCCATGGACTTGAAACAGCTGAACGAGCACCTGGGCATCACGTCCGCCAACTACTGTGGCTGGTCCATGGGCGCATCCGTGCTGTGGAGCTACATCGATCTGTTTGGCAGCGAAGGCATACGCAAAGCGGTATTTGTCGATGAGCCTATTTCGATTGTCGCCCACGCCAATTGGTCCGAGCAGGAGCGGCTAGACGCTGGCGCTATGGTGCCCTCTCCAGACGTTCTGATCGCCGCGCTCAAAGCACCCGTTTCGGAAAACCCGGACCCACAAACCACCAACTTTGCCGAACGCGCGATGCTGCGAGACTCGCCGTACTTTGCCAACTCCGAGGGCTTCGCCGCAGCGGTGGTAAAAAACGATCCGGCCGCGATGGTGCGTGTGCTCTACGACCATGCGTCCAATGACTGGCGCGATGTGTTGCGACACAAAGCCACCATGCCGGTGGCCATCTTCTCAGGGGAGTACAGCGCCAACCTGCCCAGCCAACGTTGGGCGCATTCGGTCATTCCAGGCTCGGCGCTTTACGTCTATGGCAAGGCTGAGCAAGGGGATCATTTCTTGATGTTTAAGAATCCAGTCAAATTCACCAATGACTTAAGTAGTTTCCTTGGTAATTGATCAACACAATGAGTTGCCGCCGCCGGGAGATGGCGGAATATCGGTAGTGACAGTCTTTACGAAACAGCAGTGGGCCTGCTCGGATGCAGAATATTGCGGCTGTCATCAGGCAACATCGGCGCAACAAGTGCGTTGTTATGCTCAGCAGCTCTGAATACTTATTGGCCGACAAGGTGTTTCACTTTGTCAGGCATTTCTCGGAAAACATCTTCCGGCTTGATAACCAGTACATCGCACTCAAGCGTGTCCAAGACCTTCTCTGCCGTATTGCCAAATAGCGAGGCGGAAAGGCCTGTTCGACCCACACTGCCAATGACGGTCAAGCCGACCTTCAATTTGTTGGCCACGAACGGAATGATGACCTCAGCAGGTCCTTGCTCCAGGTGAACATGCTCATCACCAATCACAAACGCGTGCTGTAACTCCACGAGTCGGTTTTTGTAGCGGTGTTCGATGGTCTCTTTCAGCTGGAAGACTGGATCAGCAGAACCAAGCATTGGTGATGGATACGCGCACACCACGTGCAGGCCGCAATCCGCCAAAGCCGCGATATCACGGACGGCACTTAATATCCCGGTGTTCAGCGCACGGTGCTCACCATCGCTATTTCCGACGTCCACGGCGGCCAATATCGAACCGCCACGCCATGCGGTCCTAGTTTTGACCATTAATACCGGAACGGGGCAATTGCGCAGCAACTGCCAGTCATCAGGCGTAATGATCGCCCGCCGTAGGGCGCTTTCCGGGACATGCTGTTTGATGACCATCTGGCAATTGCGAGTCCGCTGGACGGCGATCACATCCTTATGCGGCTTATCCAAAGAAATCTGCTGCGAACTGACGATGTAGCCCTCGTTAAAGAGTTCGTCGCGACATTTTTTTAGATAGTCGCCTGCTTCTTCTTTGCCCGAGCAGATCAAAAGGTGGAGGTGCGACTTGG
Source organism: Pseudomonas sp. GV071 (assembly GCF_003050835.1). Classification (GTDB taxonomy): domain Bacteria; phylum Pseudomonadota; class Gammaproteobacteria; order Pseudomonadales; family Pseudomonadaceae; genus Aquipseudomonas. The sequence goes on from NZ_QAOJ01000001.1 coordinate 869,683, forward strand.
TGATGTTGGCAATGAGCTTGGCGTGCTGTATGGCCAAGCTGTGCGGCAACCGTGAATCCAGCACCACCAGAATGTCGTTAATTTCGTTCATGCTTTCATCTCCTAAATCGCACCCTTTCCTTGCACGGTTCACTCGGCGCTAGGCGCCTGCTCCGGTGGATTTTCGAACTCGCAGGTTTCTGCACCTTCGGCACGTCGTTTCCGCTCCGCGGTGTAGTCTCCGGCGATCTCGCTGGCAGGTTTTCCGGCTAACTCCAGGGTCGTGTCGGTCACAGCCATGAGTTGGTTTCGCATGCGGTCAAAGTCGACTGCTTGCTCGCCAAACGAAGGTGCCCATAGCGACCAGGGCCCCGAAATAATCGCAATAGTCGGGATCAGGTTGCCGTGGAAATAGCTGCCAATACCGCCAAACGAGCAAAAGGTCGGCGAGCGCATTGGGTTCGGATTGTCTTGGCCGCGAAGCACAGCAACCCTGTCCAAATTATGTTTTTTGATGGCTTTAACGCTGGCTGATTTAAGGGCTTCGCTTGGACCGGTGAACCAAGCCATTACCTCGCCTTTACCTGTCAGTTGCAACTCGCGTCCGGGGCCGTCAGTACGCTCAACCGGCACAATTTCTCGCGTGCCCAAGTGCTCAACAGCAAACGCGAAGACGGCTTCGCCCTTGTCGTAGTCGCGGTTGACCTCTGCCGCATATTTGGCTGTGCCTTCGCGCGAAATATGCAAATGCGCCGAGCCAAAAGCGAACTCCAACGTTCGCGGGCGACAGGCTAGTGGCAAGCGAGAAAAGTAGTCCGCAACTGCCATGAGGCCGGCATTGGCATTTTCCTGAACCCAAGTATTACCGTCGGTGTTCGCGTTAAAAATAATCTTCTCTTTGCTCAACCCAGGCAGCGTGGCGATCAAGTTGCGGGTACGGGCTGTATCACGGACGGCGTCAACGCCGATGCTGGCTTTTCCACGCTGTTCGGCCTGCGCTTTGAGCACCAAAGCTTCGTCTATACCAACGTACGCAGCAGGTACGGTGAAGTGTGTGCCACGGTGCGGATCGAAGTAGCCCGCCACCTGCGCGCGTGGCACGTCGAAAGCCACGATTACTCCGGCGGCACCCGCGATGCCGGCATCAGTCAGTACTTTTGCCAGCTTCGCATCAGACCACATGAAGGGACGGTTGTAGGAGGAAAAAGACTCGGACCACAGGTCATCCGTGAAGTAGCGCGATAGCGCTAGCAGGCCGGCATATGGCAGTCCTGTTTCGGGTACATCGATAATGACGACTTTGCCTTTGGCGGTGTCCTTGTTGATGTCGTTGGGGTCTTTGAAATAAACCAGTTCACCGGTCGAGCGCTGGCCATTGGTGGGCAGCGAATACGGTACGGCACCGGCAACTTTGATTTCCTCGGTGCCTCCATCAGCCCGGACCAGTGTCACGTGACCAGCTTTCTCCAGGCTTCGACCCACACCGTCGTCGGCAAGCGGGGTCGGCTGCCAGCGCTGGATCTCGATGTAATCTTCTTTGGTGGTGAAGCCAGGCAGCTTCGAAAACTCGCTGGCGATCCAGGAAATATTGTTTTCGTGGGCCGCACTGCCCGTGCTGCGCAAGCCAAAGCCGGCAACGGTTTTGGTCAGCTCGCGCAGCTGCTCAGCGGAGCTGAACTGTGCTGGGTCGACAGTTTGCGGGCAGGTGTCACCGGCTAATGCCAGTCCGTTGCAACTGCAAATAAGGGCAACGATGGCCACTGTTTTGAACAGGTCATGAGAGCGAATTTTCATTGTTATTTTCTCGTGTTACGAAAGAAGTTAAGCCAGCTTGACCTTCAGCATGAAAAGCCCGGAGAGGAACGCAAATAGGCCCGCTGCCACGAACAGCGTCGAGTAGTTGGCATTCAGGACACCCAGCGCGACGGCCCCAAGCAACGGAACAATCATCTGAGGGAGGATGGCAGCGGCGCGGTAAATGCCGAGGTCTCTGGCGGAGTTATCGCGGCTGGTAAGTACGGCTGCCACCACGGCGTTTTCTACCGAGGAATAGAGGCCCCAAGCAAAGCCGCTCAGCACCACAAAGCCGAGGAACAGCGCAAAGCTAGGTGCCGCCCCCATCAACAGAAATACGATGCCGGCAAAAAAAGACGCGCCTGCCGAATACTGTCTTTTGTGCGTTTTGGCGTGCTCGGCGAAGGTCACCCAGATACCGGCCAGTACTGTGGCGATGGCAAAGATGAGCATGGTAATGGCCACGTGCTGAGGAACCTTTTCAGGGGAAACCCCCAGGTTCTTCGCGAGAAAAAACGTTTGGTAAGTGGTGAGAACAGACAATGCCGCGCCCATTAGAAAACGACCGGACATGAGCACCGTAAAGTTCAGGGTGGGCCACGCAAGAGCATTGCCTGGCTGCCGGGCGCTGGATTCTTGCGTCACCAAAGGCGCCGTGGCTGCCAACTGAATCTCATCAAAAATGACGCAGAAATAGAGCACCGCCACCGCCATGAGTATGGTTGGCAGAACAAAGACAGCGATGAAGTTATGGGAAATAAAATCGACCAGAAATGCGCCAATCACCATCCCGACGGGAATGCTGATGGCCAGCAGACCGGAGATTCGGGTTTGTTGTTCAGCGGGAATGCGGTCTAGCAAAACCGCACCAAGTCCGGCGACCACTGCGTTGAGCCCGACTTGAAACAGGCAGTAGCCAATCAGTAAAGCAACCACGCTTTGGGCTGTGCCACAGAAAAACGCTGCGCCGATTGAGATAAAAGCGCCGGCGATCATCCAGGGGCGACGGCGTCCCAATGACAGGCTGGTGGCATCACTTAGCTTGCCAATGATTGGACCTGCCAGCATCGCAACAAGCGCCCCGCAGGCCAGTACCAACCCGAGTACATCGGTAGCGCGCTGCATGCCAACGAGATCTTGGATCTTCAACGCCAAGCTGATGAAGGTCGGAGGCAGAGACGTTGCCCAAATAAAAACAAAGGCCACGAAGTAAGCCAGCATGAACACCTTGCCCACAGGTTCAGGGGTTAATTCAATACGCTCGGATAAAACATGATTTACAGGCATAGCAACCCCAGCGAAACAATTGCTTCGCATGCGAAAAACGTGGATTAAACCGATTGAAAAGCGCGGGTTTCAGCGTCGTCGATAAGTCGAGCCGATATCCGATTGAGTACCCATCCAATGAGCTTGTCAGTCACCAGATTCTCGGCATCGTCATTCAAAAGTTCGTGTCTAAAACCCTCGTACAACACCTGCTCCTTGTCCTCTACAGCTAGCTTTTTAAATAGTGCAGAGGAGGCATCGCAAGAGGTGTATTGGTCATCGGTGCCGTGCAAGAGCAGCACGGGTGCTTGCCAATTTTTGGCTCGGCGCCAACAGCTGTTTGAAACAGATAAGGCGGTCATACCGAGCAGTCCATTTGCGGCTTTAGCGTAACAATGAGGGTCTTTCAAAAACCGCTCGACTTGAGCCGGGTCTCTGCTAAGGCCTTCGGGTTTTCCCAAGTGCGTGACTGGGAATGGCTTCAGCAAGCGCGATAGCGCGATCAGAATCGGGTCACCAATCACAGTCGCCGGATTGACGATGGCGGGGCTGAGCAACACCACACCATCCACCCCTTCTGAATTCTGGGCAACGCTGCCTGCTGTTACCAAACCGCCTAAAGAATGCCCAATCAGGTACAGGGGCAAACGAGTTTTTGCGATTATCTGCCGCGCAATCTGATGCTCGCTGACCGCCTTGCGGATATCGGTGTCGCCCTTTTTGCCCGTCGAGCCACCGTGGCCATGCATGTCGAACGCATAAACCGATATATTCAGCTCAATTAGCCGCTGAATGAGCCGGCTGTGCTGGTGGTAGTAGCGGCACGCATACTCGCCATAACCGTGCTGTAGTAAGACCACAGCCACCGGCGACACCGCTTCCCAGCAATATCCCGCCAACCCCGTTGCTACGTACCAATGGGTCGCTTGAAACTCTTCGCGTACGACCGAAAACATCGCAGTCACTCACCTTAAAGTTGGGGTAGGCCACGTTCGCCACCTACCCCGTTGGTTTAGTTAGCGAACGCCTTTACGGCGCAGACTGGAGGCGTCGAAGTAACCATCCTCTGGCACAGGCTTGGAGATGTTGGCGGTCTCAACCTCTTCGCTGTCCAGGTTAGTCACGTAATAGCGCCGCGATTGGATGTCGTAGTAGGCCTCAATGCCCGACCACACTGCGGGCAGGTCGTAGAAGTTCTTGGTGTAAGCCACCGCTATGTTCCAAAGCTCGCCCTTGCCATCGTAGTTGTCGATTTCTACGGCCTGCCAACTATCCTCGTCGAGGTACAGGGTGCGCTTGCCATAGATGTGGCGATTGGTTGGCTTGAGTGTGGCTTCAACCACCCAGACGCGATGCAGCTCATAGCGCGTAAGGTCGGGGTTGATATGCCCCGGTTTCAGCAGGTCGTCATAACGCACGCCTTGGGCAGTCAGGGCATAGTTGTTATACGGAACGTAGATCTCTTTTTTTCCCAGGAGCTTCCAGTCGTAGCGATCTGGCGAGCCGTTGTACATGTCCACGCTGTCAACCGTCTCGATGCCGTCCGAGCCGCTTGTGGCTGTGTCGTAGCTCAATGTTGGCGCGCGGCGCACGCGACGCTGGCCTGGAGTGTAGCCCCACGCTTTTCGTGGCTCCGTCATCTGATTCAAGGTTTCGTGGACGATGGCGGCTTCGCCTGCAAAACGAGCAGGCGAAACCGTTTCGGTACTGAAGAAGAACATGATGTTGTTCAGGTCTTTATAGGCAGATTTCCGGTCGTAGAACTTGAACTTGACCTCCTGCTTAGTTTTGAGCAAAGCGTAACTGCCGTTTTTCTGCACCAGAGCGCCGGACGAGGTACGCACGATGTACTCCCCACGATAACGAGCAATATGGTTCCAAACCGCCTCCAAACCGTTTTGAGGAATAGGAAAAGGGATACCGGCGTAGGCGTCTTCAAAGCCGTTTCCAGACTCGACCAACTTGGCAGTGGCGGCGTTGGCGGCGGTGTTCCTGTATACCCAGTCCGGCGCCGACCCGGTTCGACGGGATGTGTAGACCGGGATCTTGAAGGTCGTTGGGTAACTGTTGATCATCGCGATCTGGCCAACGGTCAAGTTGGCTTTGTATTGCTGGACATTGGACTTGTCGATTACGAACAGCGGCTTGTCGTTCGGGAAGGGGTCGATATGGTGCTGACCAGAGCCTTTATAACCTTCCGGTGCGCTAGTTATGCCGCCTTCCCACGGAGGAATAGTGCCGGCGGCGTTGCCGGCTTTTTCACCACCGAGCGGGGTCAGCGTGGTCCCGAGCTTGGCGATCTCCGAACTTGGAACTGCTGCATGGGCACTCAAAGCGACAAAGCCGAACGCAGCGAGCGTGCAAAGTACTGCCTGTTTGGTAAGCATTGGATCTCTCCACAAATTTCGTCATGGGCTGCAAGCCGTTGCGGGCTTTTTAGAAGGAGTACTTCACGTTCACGCCGATGTTGTCGCGGTCGCGGCCACGGTTGCTGTCGCCAGCGCCGTAAAACGAGGTGTACTGAAGTTCGCCCTGAAGGCTGTTGAGGTAGCTGGCTTTAATGCCCAAGGTGTGCGCTTTGGCGCCCTCGTTAAAGCGCCCGGTCTGGTTGGAGGTGCCCTTGAAATCGTTCTTGAACACCACGAAGGGCGACAGGTTTACGCCAGCAAAGACGTTGTTCCAGGTACCACCCGCTGTGAGGGTGTAGCCGTAGGCATCACGGTCCATAAAGGTGTCGCGGCCGCTGCCGACGAAGTCGCGTGTGGTGCCATCCCAAGCGGTGTAGGTAAGGCTGGTACCGCGAACGTGCTCGGAAGCGACTTCGGCAACGCCGATCAATGAGTCGAAGGTGAGTGCCGGGCCGAAGTTGTAGATGGTGCCCAGCGACGTGTTAAACGCTTCAACGCGCTGGTAGTTGTGCAGCACGTTATCGCGGCACAGATTCTGACCGGCCACCAATGTGCAGGCCTGACTTGCGTTCACGGCACCGTTCGCTAACTGGCTTACGCCAGAAGCGCCCTGGGTGATGATGTCCGCTACAACCTGGTCAGAGCTGGCGATGGCAACCGGCAAGTTGGGCCGATAGGCCACTTCACCAAATACGGACGCGTCGCCCAGCATAGTGCTGAAGCTCAGGCCATACATACGGATGTCTTCAGGGTATTCACGCCGAGCAATCGCATTGCCGGCTGCGTCGATACTGGCTAGCGCCGGGCGAGCAGCGGCGGGAAACGCTCCCCAGAAGGGGTTGGTGTAGTCCACACCCTGGTAGGTACCGAAATCGACCGCAAGCTGCGGTTCGGTAGCGTGGTAGTTGACGAAGTAGAAACCGAACTCAGTGTCGTTCAAAGACTCGGCGACATAACGAAATGCCACACCAAACTGGCCGTCGTCTCGAGCATTGATATCGCTGCCGATGTTTGACACCTTGAGCGTGCCAGTGCTCGGATCAAGATAGGGGTTCGCCCCAAACGGGCCGTTACCCACCAAGCCAAGCGCCGCTGCCGTGCCATAGAATGGCATTACTGGCGCTAAGGAATCAGCGGTGCCGTAAGCAGTATTGCCTCCGTCGGCAAAGAGGTCGGTTTGCGAGAAGTAGGTGCCAACCGGGTCGACCGTTGTCTCACGCCAGTTCCACTGGTAGTAGGCTTCCATCGACAACTGATCGGTGAGGCCAAGGCTGAAGCTGAACGCCTCTAGGGGAATCAGGATTTCCTTGATCTCGGACCCGGGCAGTCGATACTTGGTGGCATCCACAGGGTTGGAGGTATTCACGCCGCCACGGTAGAACAACCCTTCACCCCAGTTGAAAACCTGGCGGCCCAGGCGAGCAGTTAGCGGCTTGTCAGCAACATCCCAACTACCGAATACATAGGCGTCCAGCAACGTGGCATCGCGGCCTGCGGAATGTCGGGTGTCGTAGCTGAAGCTGCTGTTGTCGGGATAGTTCTGGCTGGGCTGGTTTGGATCGTTATTGCTGTTGTAGTCCGTGCGGTGATCCATGATTTGCGAGTCATAGAAGGCCGAACCGCGGACGAATACTCCGTAGTTCTGGTAATTGGCCTGTAGCTCACTAGTAACTTTGTACACCTCGGATACGAGGCCGGTATCGAAGGAGCGGTTGCCGTCGTTTTCGTTGATATCGTTGTTGTCTTTGTCTTGAGCCTGTACGCGCCATAGCTGTCCGTAGGACAAGGTGGTATCCAGCGATCCAGTAACTTCGCCCGCGTTAAACGTGAATGCGTGGGCATTGATCGACGCCGCGATTGCGGAGATCCCTACAATCGTTTGCAGCCCGATTAAGCCCGGTGCGCCAGCTTTCTTGTATTTGTTATCCATCTCTCGTCCTTTGCCATCTTATTTTTGTGTGGTCCGAACTAGTCCGCCTTACCGTTCTGCGTAGCTATCTCCTGTGAATCTCTGTGCTCGGCGTTTGGCCAGGCCAAGCACGCTTGCCATTAGCTATCCGCATGGATAGTATCCATTTGGTGAGTTTTCACACGAATTTCTGCTGTTGTCAATACTCGACACCAGGCGTACAACGCCCAACTACCGATGGCGACTCATTGATCAGCGAATATGGCGACCACAAAAATCACCAAGCAGGAACGCAGCGAGCAGACTAAAACGCAGCTGATGGAAATCGCGCTAAAGCAGTTTGCTATCCATGGATTCGCAGGCGTCGCGTTGCGCGATATTGCCGAGGAGGCGCAGTTAAACCACGCGATGATCAGGTATTACTTTGGCGACAAAGAGAACCTGTGGAGAGAGAGCGCGGTGTTTCTGATGGAACGATTGGCACGGGAAGTACCCCGCCCCTCCATCGAAAGTCTTTCTGAAGATTTATCAGAAATTAAGGCGTACATCCGCAACTATGTACGCTACTGCGCCCGCCACCCCGAGCACGCGCGTTTTTTTATTCAGGAATCTATCAGCAGTTCAGAACGCTTGAAGTGGATAGCCGAGACCTATCTACGCCCTGCGCACTTACAGACGCTGGAAATCGTGAAGGTGATCAACGCCAAGCTTGGTCGGCCCCATGTAAACCCCATTACGCTCCTTTACATGATCACTTCCATGTCGCAGGTTCCTTACATGCTGGCGGCAGAAATCAAGTCGACCCACAACTTAGATCCCATGCTGCCTGCAGCAATCGAGTCTCATGCCGATACCGTGATTCAGCTGCTGTTCAAGGATTAATAATAAAAAGGATTGCTCAATGAGCCTACGCGGTTTTCTTGTCCGAACGCTTCTGCATGTGCTCTTCCGCCATAGGAACGCTGTTCCTCTCGAAGAACGCCGCTCAGGAATGGAGCGCAGTACCAAACTATTCAAGCCCGCGAGGGGTGTCACATTCGAGCCGGTGGCTATCGGTACATTGAGCGCCGAGTGGGTCATCCCGGCCAATGCCATACCTAACTGCGCGATACTTTTCCTGCACGGCGGCGCTTACACCGCTGGCTCGATGGAGACCCACCGCTCTCTGGTTTCCTTTATTGCCAAACACAGTGGCGTGCGTGCGTTGCATTTGAACTACCGGCTCGCCCCTGAACACCCCTATCCAGCAGCTGTCGACGACGCCGTTACAGCATTTGGATGGTTGCAAACCACCTTGAATATCAGCGCCGATAACGTGGCATTCGCTGGTGATTCGGCAGGTGGCGGGCTGGCCCTGGCAGCAGCGCTGCGCTTACGCAATGAACTACGCGCATTACCAGCGTGCATTGCCTTGCTGTCACCTTGGACCGACCTAACGCTTGAGGGAGAAACCATCGAGTCCCTGCGACAGGTTGATCCCTTCTTCAAAGACACCGGCTACCTACGTGATTCCGCGACCAGCTATGCCAGGGGATCTAGCGTCGATAACCCAGAGATTTCTCCCTTGCTGGCAGACCTGCGCGGCCTGCCGGACATGCTGATTCACGTCGGCTCCCATGAAGCCCTGTTAAGCGACTCAGAGAGCTTTGCCACTCGTGCAATGCTAGCCGGCACGCTGGTCGAACTGAAGGTTTGGCCAGGTGCGTGGCATGTATGGCAGCTGTTCTACAATTTCGTCCCTGAGGCGAAAGCCTCGATCACCGACATCGCGACGTTTATCCGAAAAAAACTAGTACGCTGAACGCGAGAAGAACTTGCCGGGCCGCTCTTATCACCGGGGCTTGCATTACCATTACCCTATGCGAGCGCTTTCCGGTACTTCGTAAATGCGGGCTCCAACAAATTTAAGCCGAAAAAAACCGGCCACCTTGATCTCCAAAATGACCGGCAAAAAACACTACACCTAGTGTTCAGGCTGAAGAAGACTGGCTGTGTACCCCGTGCAGTTGCAGCTCAAACAGCTGAGCACCTATAGGCCTTTCTTCTGTTTAAACGAATGCATCATGGCGTCGGTGGCCACAATCGCGTCGTAAACCAACTCAGGCGTTACGGTAAACGGCATGTTGTGCATGGTGTCGTTTACATCGCAGGCGGCTTGGGCAACTTGTCGCCATTCACTTTCTTTGAAGTGCTTGAGCCCCAGGTCGCTCAAGGTCAGGGGCAAGCCGACGGCAATGGCGATATCGACCACCTCCTCTATCTCGTCCATCGGCGCGGCCTCCATCACCAACTGGGTGAACAAGCCAAACACTACTTTTTCGCCGTGCTGGGCGCCATGCAGGTCATGCACAAAGGTCATGCCGTTGTGAATCGCGTGCGCCGCTGCACAGCCACCGGACTCCGCGCCAACGGCAGACATGTAGATGGTGGCTTCAATGGTGTTCTCCAGCGCCGCCGTAATGGACTTACTGCGCACCGCAAACGCGGCCTGCGCCGAGTACTTTTTGATGGTTTCGTAGCAGGTTTTGGCAATGGCGAAACCAATCAAGGTTGGCTTAAGCATCTTGCCGTCGTTGCCCAGAATCAGGTTGTCACGCTGGGCGGCGTAACAGGCGCGGGCTTCGAAATAGGTGGCCAAACCATCACCCACACCTGCTGCGAAAAACCGTGGCGGCTGCTCGGCCATGATCCGTGTATCGGCCAACACCACATCCGGGTTCTTGGCCAAAAACAGGTAGCGGTTGAATGTATCGTCGTCGTTGTAAATCACTGAAATTGCCGTGCACGGTGCATCGGTAGACGCCAACGTCGGCAAAATCAGTACCGGTTTACCCAGAAAGTGCGCGGCGGCCTTAGCGGTGTCCAGGGTTTTGCCGCCACCAATACCAACGACATAGTCAAAACTGCGGGCAGCTTCAACGTGCTTGTTGATTTCGCTGTCTGAACATTGCCCGCCAAATACGGCCACCTCAGCGGCCTGCTCGTTGTTGAAACCCGGCATGGCTTTTTCATGCACCCGGCCAACAATGAACTGATCACAAATCAAATAGGCTTTCGCGCCGTACGCTTTGCCATGCACAGACAGGTCAACCAGGGCATCGGCCTGAACCAGGAACTTGGCTGGCGATGCAATACCTTTTGTAATGGACATGTCACACCCTCATTTTGGTCCAGGCATCCGTCACTGCGATGGGTTCAGCGATGCCTGGAGCGCTTTACTGGAGTTAGTTGAACACCATGCCGCCATCAATAATGACGGCCTGCCCAGTCATATAGTCCGAGTCCGGCCCAGACAGGAACGACACGCAGGCCGCCACATCTTTGGGCTGGGATAGGCGTTTCAAGGTGATGTGTTGAGCAAACTGCTCCATGCCCCACTCCACGCTTTGGTTGGCGTTGTCGGCCACGTCCTGAGCGACCTTGCGCATCATTGGCGTATCCACAATGCCCGGGCAGTAGGCGTTCACGGTGATGCCCAACGGCGCCAGCTCGCGAGCCGCCGTTTGGGTGATACCGCGCACGGCGAACTTGGTGCCGCCGTAAACGGCTAGATCCGGGTTGCCGACATGCCCGGCTTGTGACGAGGCGCTGATGATTTTGCCGCCGTGGCCCAGAGCCCTGAATGCTTTCACCGCAGCCTGAATGCCCCACAGAACGCCGCCGACGTTGATGTCGAAGCATTTGCGGTAGATATCCGGCGTGATGGTTTCAATCGGTGCAATGGGCGCGATGCCGGCGTTGTTGATGACGACATGCAGGTCGCCCAGGCCGTCGACGGTTTCCTGCACAGCGCGGAACACGTCATCGCGGTCAGCCACATCCACTTTGACGGCCAGCGCACGCCCGCCTTCTTTTTTGATTTTTTCGGCCACCAGATTGGCGGTTTCGATGTTCATGTCCGCGCAGCCAACCGCAAAGCCGTCCGCTGCCAAGCGCAGTGCAATGGCTTCGCCGATGCCTTGGCCGGCGCCGGTGACGAACGCTACTTTTCCTTGGGATTTGCTCATGTTCGTTATCCTTTTTTGTGTTTGTTGGGACTGAAGGTTTAGAAACTGGCCTGGAGTTTCACGCCAGCTACCACGGCGTTATCCACTTCGTAAACGCCGCCCGGGCTCCGGACGTATTGCACGTTGGGGCGCACGGTCAGCCAATCGGTAACGTGCACGCCGTAGTTGAGCTCGATGTTGTATTCGCTGTGCTGCACGGGGACGTACGACGGGTTGTCGAAGTCGGTGATGGCGTTGGCTGTGTTGATTTGGCGCTGACGTTTGGTGACGTCGTCATTGACGTGGATACGCGCAATACCCAAGCCAAAATCATCTTTGGGGCGGGCGTCGAACAGGCCCACGTACACCATGCCAAGGTTCTGAAAGCTGTCGATGCTGCTGGTTTCTTTGTCGTGGAACGTGGCGCTGGCAAACACGCTAAGGCCGCGCGCTGCATCGCCGTTACGGGCGGTCAGTTGTTGGCGGCCCATCACCCACCAGCCACTTTTGCTGCTTTGGGTTTTGGCGGCCTGGCCGGTGATGCCCTGGGGGTTGCCGTTAACGTCGTCGTACACGTCGTTGGCGCTGGCACTGCTGTGGTAGTAGCCGACGCGGTATTCGCCCGGCAACGCTTGCGCGCCCACGGTGGGTTTGTAGATCACCTCAACCGGTACCAGAGCGCCCTTGGTGCCGCTGCCGCTCAATTTGAAGCCGTTGTCTGGTTCAAGGTTCGAGGGGTTCTGCTCAAACACGCCGATTTGCACGGCCCACTGCTCGTTCAAGTTGTACTTGGCGCGCAGCGCCCATTGGCTGACAGGACCGCTGTACCAGACGTCGCCGGCGACGTTACCGATAGGTGCGGCGCAGAACGACAGGCTCTGGAAGTCGCAGGGGAAGCTGTTGAAGTCTTCGTTGACGCCCATGCGCCCAATCTTCAGATCCAGGGCTTTATCGAGGAACTGCTGGCGGTACCACATTTGCGTCAGACGCCAGCTTTTGCCGCGCCCCCACACTTCCTGCACCGAGCTCAATTGGCCGGTGCGCGGATCGCTGATGCGGTCGTTGGACAGGTTGTCGCCGTTACGATCGGTGAGCAGCACCTGGAATTCGGCAGCGTTCCAGCCGAGTAGTTTTTGCAGGTCCAGGTGCGTGCCCAATGCCCACTGCGAGACGTAGCGCGCCGTGCGGTCATCGTTGTAGCCACCGTGGAGATTGGTTGCGCCTTCACCGACATAGCCGATGGTGAAGTCCACACCTTGTTCGAGGAGTTCGCTACGGGTACCGCCCCAATCGCCCAAGCCCCAGGTAGCGGCTTTGTCGGCGGCGGTGACCGGTAGAGAAACGCAGGCGAACAGGCTGAGCCCGATGGGCAGTTGCCAGAGGTCTTTCATGTCGAGTATTCCTTGTTTTTATGTTTTTACGACACAGCGATTTCCACACCGCAGGGCACGCCCTGCGGTTGGAGAAGGAACAGCGGTAGAGCGCTGTCAGGGGTAGCGATGCCCTGACAGTGAGGCTGGCTCCATCAAACCCCGGCCAGGCACAGATACTTGATCTCGAGGTAATCCTCGATGCCGTACTTGGAACCTTCTCGGCCCACGCCAGAGGCCTTGATGCCGCCAAATGGCGCGGCTTCGGAACTAATGATTCCGGTGTTAACACCGACGATGCCGTACTCCAGCGCCTCGCCAACACGGAACACACGGCCCAGGTCTCTGGCATAGAAATACGCAGCCAGGCCGAACTCGGTGTCGTTGGCTTTGCGGATAACTTCGTCGTCGCTGAAGAAGCGGAACACCGGGGCCAGCGGGCCGAAGGTTTCCTCTTTGGATACGCGGGCGTTGTCCGGTACGTTGACCAGAATGGTCGGTTGGAAGAAATTGCCGCCCAGTTGATGAGCAGACCCGCCTTGCAAAACCTTGGCGCCTTTTTCCAGAGCATCGTCGATATGCTGGCGAACCTTGGCCACCGCCTTTTCATCGATCAGCGGGCCAAGGGTGGTGCCGGCCTCGAAGCCGTCACCTGTTTTCAGTGCGCCCACCGCAGCGGCGAGCTTGTCGACGAAGGCGTCGTACACTTTGTCGTGCACGTACAGGCGGTTGGCGCACACGCAGGTCTGCCCGGCGTTACGGAATTTAGAAGCCAGGGCACCGTCTACGGCGGCATCCAGATCGGCATCTTCAAACACAATAAACGGCGCGTTGCCACCCAGTTCCAGCGAGACTTTTTTGATGTCGTGGGCGCATTTTTCCATGATGGTGCGACCGATCTCGGTGGAGCCGGTAAACGAAATCTTGCGCACCACCGGGTTGCTGGTCAGCTCTTCGGCAATCTCTACCGCCGAACCCGGCACTACCGACAACACCCCTTTTGGAATGCCGGCCTGCTCGGCCAACACCATCAGCGCCAGAGCGGAAAACGGCGTTTGCGAAGCCGGTTTGATCACCATGGTGCAGCCGGCGGCGAGTGCAGGGCCTGCCTTGCGGGTAATCATGGCGCTAGGGAAGTTCCACGGTGTGATGGCCGCGCACACGCCCACCGGCTGCTTGAGAACCAGCAGACGTTTGTCTGGCGAGCCTGGAATCACGTCGCCGTAGACGCGCTTACCCTCTTCCGCGTACCACTCGATATAGGACGCCGCGAACACAATTTCGCCGCGGGCTTCGGCCAGTGGTTTGCCTTGTTCAAGGGTCATGATCTGCGCCAGGTCGTCCTGATGTTCGATCATCAGGTCAAACCAGCGGCGCAGTTTGCTCGCGCGTTCTTTGGCCGACAGGGCTTTCCAGGCAGGTAAAGCGCGCTCGGCCGCCTCGATGGCACGACGGGTTTCAGCGCCGCCCATACGCGGAACATGGCCGATCACCGCATTGCTAGACGGGTTGGTTACCGTGATCGTGGCGCCGCTGTCGGCAGCCAGCCACTGACCATCGATGTAGGCCTGTTCACGGAATAATTCGGGCTTGTTCAAGTTCACTGCAGGTTCTCCATGGGTTGCCCAGGGCCTTGCGGCCGCTGGGCGAACACAGCTGTCCCGAGTTACGCCAGGACAGGTGCGGTTTATCTCACTCAGTCTCAGGGCTACTTAGTGCAGCGCTTTCTTTGCGTACTTACCCGACAGCGCCAGGCCTTTGAACTTGAAGCCGCGGTAATCCTCGTTCTTCACCTCAGTGAGGATGTCGGTGAACGGCCCCAGGCCGCCCATGTAGAAATAAACCGAGTTGGTTTTGCCGGGAATATTGGCGCCGAAGATCCACGAATCGGTTTTGGCAAACAGGGTTTGGTCGGCGATATCGCGGCAGGTAACGCCCCAGTCGTGCTCGCTTTGCGCATCGGCTTCCATGCACGCCAATTCGTTCTCTTCCATAAAACCGATCATTTCGGACACCCATTCCACCTCGGTTTCAATGGTCGGTGGCAAGTTGGTGAACGGGCCGTTGGGGCCAAGGATCATGAACATATTGGGGAAGTTCGAGGTGGCCACCGACAGGTAACTGGAAGGACCGTCGCTCCAGTGGTCAGCGATGCTCACGTCGTTGCGACCGCGGATATCAATGCGTTTGTAATTGCCGTCTACCGCATCGAAGCCGGTGGCAAATACCAGCACGTCCAACTCGTGCTCCACGCCGTCGGCGGTGCGAATACCCTTCTCGGTGATTTCTTCGATGGGGTTGGCTTTCACATCAACCAGGGCCACGTTCGGACGGTTGAAGGTGGCGTAGTAGCCGCTGTCGCACAGCGGGCGCTTGGCATACAAGTCCTTCGGCATCAGCTTGCGTGCGGTTTCCGGGTCTTTAACGATTTCGGCAATCTTGCCGCGCACAAAGTTCTGCGCTTCGAGGTTGGCTTGCTCGTCGGTGGCGATGTCGTTGAAGGTCTGGAACATAAAGCGGAAGCCGCCGCCGGTGTCCCAGGCGTGTTGGAAAATCTGCTTACGCTCTTGCGGCGACACGCTCATGGTCGGGATGTTGCTTTCTTCAAAGCCGAACGCCAGGCGTGAAGAGCGCACTTCCTTCCAGATTTCGTCGTAGTTTTTCTTGATGTGCGCGACGTACTCACGACCCACCGGGCCGTTGCCAACCGGTACGGTGTACTGCGCTGAACGCTGGAACACAGTGAGATGGCCAACGATTGGCGCGATGGCGGTGATCACCTGGCAACCGGTGGAACCGGTGCCGATCACGCCTACACGCTTGCCTTCCAACGACGCATCGGCCGGCCAGTGGGCGGTGTGGTATTGCTTGCCCTTGAACTGGTTGAGCCCCTTGATGTTCGGCACATTGGTGGCCGACAGCAGGCCCAGTGCAGTTACCAGGTACTTGGCGCTGTAGTGATGGCCATCGTCGGTGGTCACGGCCCAACGGCTGGTTTCTTCGTCGAATACGGCCGAGGTAATCGCCGTTTCCAGCTGAATGTCTTTACGCAGGTCGTGGCGGTCCACGGCGTGGTTCAGGTAGGAGAGAATTTGCGGCTGGTCGACGTAACGAGTGGTGATGTCCCACTCCTGGCACAGCTCACGGTCCCACGAGAAGCAATACACAAAGGTTTCGCTGTCGGACAGAGCGCCTGGGTAGCGGTTCCAGAACCAGGTGCCGCCGACGCCGCCGGCTTTGTCGAAAGCACGCACGTTCAGGCCCAGTTCATCGCGCAGTTTCTTCAGCATGTAGATGCCGCCGAAACCGGCGCCGATGATGATGGCGTCGTAGTTGATGACGTCGGTGCCTACCGAACGTTTAGCCAGAACTGTAGTTGTCATTGTGTTCTCCTAATTGATCCTTGCGCCTGCCGTGCCTTAGCGAACCCTCACTAAGCCGAACCGCAGGCAAGCCGATGCCGCCTCCCCGATCGGCTGATCAGGGAAATTCGAACTCGATAGTTGAATTGAGCGAGGCAGTGGCGCCCCGCTCGCTCAGTTACAGCGAGAAGCCGCCGTCCACTGCGATGGCCTGGCCGGTGACGTGCGGTGCGCAGGCGAGGTACACCGCCAGTTGCCCCATGTCCTCGACGGTTTGCGCTTCGCCCTGTGGCAACAGCGCTGACTGATGGCGCTCCCACGATTGCTCTTCGGTCTCGCCCGGCTCTGCCCAGCGGCCGGACAAGCCGGTTTCACCGCGCCACATGCCAGTGCCCACCACACCCGGGCACAGTGCATTGACGGTGATGCCTTCACGGGCGACTTCTTTGGCGAACGCGTTGGAGAAACCGATAACAGCGAATTTGGAGGCGCTGTAGTGGGACAGGTCCGGGAAACCGACCTTGCCGGCGATGGAGGCCAAATTGATGATGCGGCCGAACTTGTTCTCACGCATCAGCCGCAGCTCGGCCTGGCAGCAGAGGAACACGCCACGTGCATTGATATTCATGATGCGGTCCCACTCGCTGACGGCAAGCTCTTCGACCTTACCCAAACTCACTACGCCAGCGTTGTTTACGGCGACATCCAGCCGACCGAAGTGCTCACGCACTTGCTCGATCATTTCTTTCACGCTTTCCGGTTGACCGACATCCACCTGCAACGCCACGGCGCGACGACCCAGCGCACGAACGGCAGCGGCGGCTTCTTCAGCAATGTTGATGTCGTAGTCGGCGAGCACCAGGTCGGCGCCAGCGTTGGCCAGGCTGAGTGCAATGCCTTGGCCAATGCCACGACCGGCACCTGTCACCAAGGCAACTTTGCCGACCAGGGAGAAATTGACAGCGTTAGATTCGCTCATGACATGCCTCTAGTTATTGTTGTTGAGTGCGGCCGCTCATGTCGGCTCGCTGAGACAGGCTTGAGCAAGGCAGATGCCAACATCGATAAATACGCGCGAAAGCGCCGTGCTAGAGAGGTTTGTTGCCAGAGGACGGTAAGGGACGGCAGGCAGCGGATAAGACGTTATGTCTCGGCCCAATCGAGACGGTGAGAGACGCTGAGACGTTATGTCTCGCGCACATGGCGTAAAACGAATCCGCTTGTCGCACGGAGTTAACGGGCATTAAATGTGTCCTACAAAAAATAAGAACGACCACGCGGAGGTTATATGTCCTCTGGTTACTCAAAAGCTCACAACGAACACGTGAGCCGAGTGCTACGCACTGCCCAAAGCGCCCCGACCCTGCCGCTACCCAGCAGCATTGTTGACTCGTGGCGCCGCTCCGTACTGCATCAAGTTGACCCCGGTTCATTGCAGGGCCCGCGCGTGCTTGAAGCCCACCAGCTCAACGAGCACCGCCAACGCATCGACGACTTCCTGCGCCTGGCCGGCGATGAGATTGGCCGCCTACACCACCGGGTGCGCGACGCCGACTACTGCGTGATGCTCACCGACACCCTCGGCTGCACCGTCGACTACTGCATCGACTCCACCATCAAAGGCGAATACCGCCGCGCCGGTATCGACCTTGGCACCTGCTGGACCGAAGACGAAGAAGGCACCACCGCCGTGTGCGCAGTACTGGTCGACAAGCAACCGATCACCGTGCACAAACACGACCACTTTCGCGCCGCCTTCATCGGCAACACCTGCTCCGCCGCCCCGGTGTTTTCCCCCAGCGGCGAGTTGTTCGCCGTGCTCGACGTGTCCGCCATCCGCTCCCCCGACGACCGCCGCAGCCAACACCTGATTCGGCAAATGGTGATCCAGAGCGCCGCCGAAATCGAAAACGCCTACTTCATGTACAGCACCCAGGACCTCTGGGTATTGCGCGCCCACGCCCTGCCCGGCTACGTCGACAGCCAGCCCCAGTTCCTGTTCGCCTGGAACAGCGACGGCGTTATCCAAGCCCTAAACCCCGCCGCCCGCCGCTTACTGATTCAACGCCATGGCCGCATACCGCTTACCGCCCAGGAAGCCTTCGCCTCGGCGCGTCTGCCAAACGCCAGCGACGACAGCGTGCACTACCTGCCAACCCTCGACTTACACGTACGTCTCAAAGCCCCACGGCGCTCAACGTTCGTTCCGGCCACCAGCAAAGTCGTCGAAGCCCTCGACCCCAAAGTCGCCCAAGCGCTTGAGTTGGCCGTACGCGTAAAAGACCGCGGCCTTCCCGTGCTTATCCACGGCGAAACCGGCGCCGGAAAAGAACACTTCGCCCTGCAACTGCACAAAGCGAGCAAACGCAAAGACAAACCCTTCGTCGCCGTTAACTGCGCCGCCATTCCAGAGAACCTGATCGAAAGCGAACTGTTCGGCTACACCGCCGGCGCCTTCACCGGCGCCAACAGCAAAGGCATGCGCGGCCTGCTGCAACAAGCCGACGGCGGCACCCTGTTCCTCGACGAAATTGGCGACATGCCGTTGATGTTGCAAACCCGCCTGCTGCGCGCATTAAGCGAAGGCGAGGTGTCGCCTCTGGGCGCCTCCCGCCCGCAATCCATCGATATCCAAGTGGTCTGCGCCAGCCACCGCGACCTGGCAGCCCTGGTCGAACAAGGCACCTTTCGCGAAGACCTCTACTTCCGCCTCAGCGGTGCCCGATTCGAAATCCCACCGCTGCGTGAACGCACCGACAAACTGGCGCTGATTAACAAGCTGCTCGACGAAGAATGCGAGCGCTCCGGCGAACGTTTCGGCCTAAGCGATGCGGCATTGGAAATGCTGTTGAACCACAGCTGGCCGGGCAATATGCGCCAGCTGCACCATGCACTGCGGTATGCGTGTGCGGTGTGTGCTGGGCAGGTTATTGGGGTAGGCGATTTGCCTATCACGCTGGGCGTGAACGCGCCGGCAATTGCCGTGGAAACCACCGCGGGAAGTCCTGAGCGGCAGGCGTTGATCGATGCGTTGGTGCGCAATCGGTGGAAGCCGGTGTTGGCGGCACAGGAGCTGGGAATTTCTCGGGCTACGTTGTATCGACGGGTGAGTCAGCATGGCATTCATATGCCGGGTAAGGGGTCTTACAACTAGTTGATTACCACCAGCTCGTGCAAAGGTCTATTACGCGCCGGCGCCCGCATTACGCTGAACCTTTGGGTTGGCAGCAAGTTCCATTGGTAGGCCTGCGCGGCAACCCTCCGCGCTCCCGTCGACGTGACCCTCCAGGAGTGCCTGATGGCCGATCCTACCCGTTCCAACGACCCAATCAGTTCAACCGTTGAAATCGACTACCCCGACTTCACACAGCTGCCGGAAGACGTGCGCGACACGTTCGAGAAGCTCCCCACCAAAGTTAATTTCTTTCGCATGCTGGGCTACAGCCCTGGCGCGTTTGTTTCCATGATTGATTTGACCAACGCCATATTCAGAGACCTGACGATCTCCGATTACCACAAGGAGCTGATGGTGCTACTGGTGGCTGCTCACGAGCAGGTGGCCTACGAATGGGAACAGCACGTATCCATCGCACAGGTGGCCGGCGTGCGCCCCGAGCAATTTATGGCCATTGCTGAAAACCGGCTGGACGATATGCAGGTGTTTAAGGAAGACGAGCGCGTGTTGCTGCGCTTTGGCCAGGCCATTCTCGAGCAGGGCAAGGCGCCGGGCGTACTGTTCAAACACGCGCAAAAGCACTTCTCGCTTCAGGAATTGAGCGACGCCATTATTGTGCTCGGCTACTACCGGATGTTGTCGGGGTATATCCAGACCTTCAATATCGCCATTGACGCGCAAACCGACGGCAACTGGATTAAGGGCTAAGAACCACTTTGGCGCCGGGCAATAGCTCGGCGCCGCAGCTCAAATGGTTTGCTCTAACGCTGGAATCGCCTCAAACAAATCCGCAACCAGACCGTAATCGGCAACCTGGAAGATCGGCGCTTCTTCGTCTTTGTTGATGGCGACGATGACTTTGGAGTCCTTCATGCCCGCCAAGTGCTGGATGGCACCGGAGATACCGACCGCGATGTACAGCTGCGGTGCGACGATCTTGCCGGTCTGGCCAACCTGCATGTCGTTCGGTACGAAACCGGCATCGACAGCGGCGCGCGATGCACCCACAGCAGCGCCGAGTTTGTCGGCCAGTGCGTACAGGTGTTTGAAGTTGTCACCGTTCTGCATACCACGACCGCCGGAAACGACGATTTTGGCAGCGGTGAGCTCAGGGCGGTCGGACTTGGCCAGCTCTTCGCCCACGAAGGACGACTTGCCTGCATCGGCCGGGCCGCTCACGGCTTCAACAGCAGCAGAACCGCCTTCAGCAGCAACCGGGTCGAAACCGGTGGAACGCACGGTGATCACTTTCACGGCAGCCGAAGACTGCACGGTAGCGATGGCGTTACCGGCATAGATCGGACGCTTGAAGGTGTCGGCGCTTTCTACTGAGATAATCTCGGAGATCTGATCAACGTCCAGGGCAGCGGCAACGCGCGGCAGGATGTTTTTGCCGTTCGAGGTAGCGCTGGCCAGGATGTGGCTGTAGCTCTTGCCAAGGTCGGCGATCAGCGGCGCAACGTTTTCCGGCAGTTGGTTGGTGTAGGCAGCGTTGTCGGCTACCAGCACTTTCGAAACACCAGCGATTTTTGCAGCAGCTTCAGCAGCAGTGCCGACGCCAGCGCCGGCAACCAGCACGTGAATGTCACCACCGATTTTTGCGGCAGCAGCCACAGTGTTCAGGGTGGCAGCAGCCAGGGCAGAATTGGTGTGTTCAGCGATAACCAGGATAGTCATTTAGATTACCTTCGCCTCGTTCTTCAGTTTCTCGACCAGTTCAGCAACCGACTTGACCTTGATACCAGCGCTGCGAGCAGCCGGCGCTTCTACTTTCAAGGTTTTGACGGTGGACGAGGTGGAGACGCCCAAAGCATCCGGAGTAACAACTTCCAGCGGCTTCTTCTTGGCTTTCATGATGTTCGGCAGAGACGCGTAGCGCGGTTCGTTCAGGCGCAGGTCGGTGGTGACGATGGCCGGCAGGTTCAGCGCAACGGTCTGCAGACCGCCGTCGATTTCGCGGGTTACGTTGACCTTGGCGCCAGCGACTTCAACCTTGGAGGCGAAGGTGCCTTGGGCGTAACCGCTGAGGGCGGCGAGCATCTGGCCAGTCTGGTTGTTGTCGCTGTCGATGGCTTGTTTGCCGAGGATGACCAGCGAAGGCTGCTCTTT
>NZ_QAOJ01000002.1 GCF_003050835.1 Pseudomonas sp. GV071
AGAGAAACCTGCTTCGACCCATGCTCCCTCACGGTCTCGTAACCAAAGGGAACCACGGTCTGAAGCAGGTTGAATTTAGCTTACAAGGGGACCCGGAGCGCAGCGCAGGGCCCAGGTAGGGGCAAGCCCTTTTGGTTTCTTTTGTGGCGACTGACAAAAGAAACTCGCGCGTAAGGCGCGAAACAAAACGCTCAGCGCACGCGGTCACCTAGACAAAAGAGCAAAGCAAAACCCTCTCCCCAGCCCTCTCCCGCAAGCGGGCAGAGGGGGCCAATCACCGCCCCCCCGCAGCACCGCACACAAAAAAGGCAGCCCGTAGGCTGCCCCTTCATTCACGCCGCACTAAACGTCTTGTGCGGATCAATCACAAACTTCTTCGGCACCCCGGCATCGAACTCCCCATACCCACGCGGCGCGTCGTCCAGACTGATCACCTGCACCCCCACCACCTCGGCAATATTGATCCGATCCCACATGATCGCCTGCATCAACTGCCGGTTGTACTTCATGGTCGGCGTCTGCCCGGTATGGAAACTGTGCGACTTCGCCCAGCCCAACCCAAAACGAATACTCAGGCTGCCCATCTTCGCCGCCTGATCAATCGCACCCGGGTCTTCGGTCACATACAACCCCGGAATGCCGATCTTGCCCGCCACCCGCACCACACCCATCAACGAGTTGAGTACGGTCGCCGGCGCTTCATGCTGCGCCCCGGCATGGCCATGACCGCGAGCCTCAAACCCCACCGCATCGACCGCACAATCCACTTCCGGCTCACCCAGCAGCGCAGCAATCTGCTCATGCAACGGCGTGTCCGTAGACAGGTCGGCAATCTCAAACCCCTGCGCCTTGGCATGGGCCAAACGCACCGGGTTGACGTCGCCGATGATCACCACCGCAGCACCCAGCAAACGTGCCGACGCCGCAGCCGCCAAACCTACCGGCCCGGCACCGGCCACGTACACCGTGCTACCGGGACCAACGCCAGCCGTCACCGCACCGTGGTAGCCGGTGGGCAGAATGTCCGACAGGCAAGTCAGGTCGCGGATCTTCTCCATCGCCTTGTCACGGTCCGGCAGTTTCAACAGGTTGAAGTCGGCATACGGCACCAGCACGTATTCCGCCTGGCCGCCGACCCAGTCGCCCATGTCGACATAGCCATAAGCACCGCCCGGGCGGGCTGGGTTTACGGTCAGGCACACACCGGTGTGTTGCTCCTTGCACGAACGGCAACGCCCGCACGCGACGTTGAACGGCACCGACACCAGATCACCGATCTTCAGGTGCTCGACATCACTGCCCTTCTCAATGACCTCACCGGTGATTTCATGGCCGAGCACCAGCCCGACCTGCGCAGTGGTACGGCCACGAACCATGTGCTGGTCGGAGCCGCAGATATTGGTGGATACCACTTTGAGGATGACCCCGTGCTCGATCTTGCGCCCGCGCGGGTCCTGCATTTTCGGATAGTCGATCTTCTGAACTTCGACCTTACCGGCGCCGAGATAAACGACGCCACGATTACCAGACATAGGTGATTCTCCGTTTTGTTTTTGTGGTTACAAAAGCGCAGCCAAACAGTGCCGCGCGGTTCTGCACTGGAGTTATGTGTGGAACGGAAGAGGCCGCTTAATGGCAGAGCGCAATGCCCTCTTCAGGGTGAAACTCAATCCTTGTGGGAGGGGCTTTAGCCGCGATGCTTTTAAGACCAACAGCTCGCGGCTGAAGCCCCTCCCACATAGAGCAAGATCAAAAGGCTTAAAGCACCACAGTCCGGCTGGCGTTGAGGAACACGCGCCGTTCAATGTGGAAACCCACGGCCTTGGCCAACGTCAGGCATTCGATGTCGCGGCCTTTGGCGATCAGGTCTTCGGGGTAGTGGCTGTGGTCCACCGGCTCTACGCCCTGGGCGATGATCGGGCCTTCGTCGAGGTCGTTGTTGATGTAGTGGGCGGTGGCACCGACCAGCTTCACGCCTTTCTCGTAGGCCTGGTGATACGGCTTGGCGCCTTTGAAACCGGGCAGCAGCGAGTGGTGAATGTTGATCGCCCAGCCGTCGAGCTTGCGGCACAGCTCCGGCGACAGCACTTGCATGTAACGGGCGAGAATCACCAGTTCGGCACCGGTGTCGGCGATCACCTGCATCACCTTGCGCTCTTGCGCCGGCTTGTCGGCCGGGTCGAGGGCGAAGTGGTGGTAGGGAATGCCGTGCCAGCGCGCCAGCGGTTCGAGGTCGGGGTGGTTGGAGACCACGGCGACCACGTCCATCGGCAACTGGCCGATGCGTTGGCGGTAGAGCAGGTCGTTCAGGCAGTGGTCGGCCTTGGAGACCATGATCACCACCTTGCTGCGGTAGTTCGGCGGGGTCAGCTCGAAGTCCATGCCGAAACTCGCCACCCGCGCGGCCAGGCCGTCGCGGAAATCCAGCTCGGCGAAGGTTTCCGGCTGGCGGAATTCGATGCGAATAAAGAACCGCGCCGACAGCCGATCATCGAAGCTGTGGTGCTCGGTGACGTAGCAGCCCTGCTCGAACAGATAACGCGTCACCGCATCCACAGTGCCGAGAATGCTCGGGCAGGAGGCGGTGAGAATCCAGGTATCGGGGGTGCGGCTCATGGGGTACTCCACAAAGAGTTGGGGGACCCTTGTGGGAGGGGCTTCAGCCGCGAGCTCTTGATCTTAAAAGCATCGCGGCTAAAGCCCCTCCCACAAAAGCGGGCCTTGAGCGCTTAGGCTTTCACTGCCAGCCCATATTCCTGACTGGCATCCTGCAACCACAGCCAGAAGTAGTCGGAGAAGCTGCGGCGTACCAGCAGCTCCCAGGTGTCTTCAGCCGTGTGGCGAATCACCAGCTGCGACTTGGCGAAGGTGGTGCCCACCGCCTTGCCAACCGGGAAGTTCTTCGGGTGCACGTCATAGCTGGTGGACTTCATCAGCAACTCACGCACCTTGTTGCCGGTGAGTTCCAGAATGGTCTGGCCGCCGCTGACGTTCACCACCTGAATGTGCTGACCATCCAGCGCTTCACGCAGTTTTTTCTCGGCGTCGAATTCAGTGCCGCCGGGGACGACCAGCAGCCACTCGTCCGGGCCCATCCATTGCAGCGAGCTTTCACCCGAGCTGACCACCGCCAGAGCGCCCGGCAATTCCAGGCCGGTGGCTTTGTGGATGGCGCCGGCAAACGCGGCGTCATGGCCATCGCCACGGATGGTCAGGTGGCCGAGCAATTTGCGTTCGCGCAGCTGAATACCGGCGCTGCTTTTGCCCTTGCCGGCGGCATCGGCCAGGCCGGCGTGGAACAGCGGAGACTCGGCCTGACCGCCCTCGGGACGCTGCTGATAAACGTTGATAGCCGTCATACGAACCTCACTGGCAAACCGTGGAGAGAGTGGAGATCACACATTCTGCTGCTCCCCTTTCGGGTCGAAGAACACCGAGCTGCAGATTTCCGCTTCGACAAAACGGCCATCGGCCAGCGGTGCAAAGACCTTCTCGCCCATGCGCTTGAGGCCGCCTTTGACCATCGCCAGGGCAAAGCTGTAACCCAGGCTGGCGCTGAAGTAGCTGGAGGTGACGTGGCCGACCATGGCCATTGGAATCTGCTGCTGGGTGTCGAACACCAGTTGTGCGCCCTCAGGCAGCACGAACTTGGGGTCCACCGGTTTGAGGCCGACCAGCTGCTTGCGGTTTTCCCGCACGCAGTCTTCGCGGTTCATGCCACGCCAGCCGATCCACGAGAACGGCTTGGTACGGCCAACGCACCAGCCCATGTTCAGATCGTCCGGGGTCACCGAGCCATCGGTGTCCTGGCCAACGATGATGAAGCCCTTCTCGGCGCGCAGCACGTGCATGGTTTCGGTGCCGTATGGCGTGAGGTTGTACTGCTTGCCGGCCTCGACGATTTTTTCCAGCACGCCCATGGCGTAGTCGGCCTGCACGTTGATTTCGTACGACAGCTCACCGGTAAACGAGATGCGGAACACCCGCGCCGGCACGCCGCCCACCAAACCTTCTTTCCAGGTCATAAAGGGGAAGCCTTCACGGTCCAGGTCGATATCGGTGACTTCGCTCAACAGCTTGCGGCTGTTGGGGCCGGACAGGGTCATGGTGGCCCAGTGATCGGTGACCGAGGTGAAGTACACCTTCAGCTCTGGCCACTCGGTCTGGTGGTAAATCTCCAGCCACTGCATGACGCGCGCCGCGCCGCCGGTGGTGGTGGTCATCAGGAAGTGGTTGTCGGCCAGGCAGGCGGTCACGCCGTCGTCGAACACCATGCCGTCTTCTTTGCACATCAGGCCATAACGGGCCTTGCCCACGTCCAGCTTGGTCCAGGCGTTGGTGTACACGCGGTTGAGGAACTCGCGGGCATCCGGGCCTTGAATGTCGATTTTGCCGAGGGTGGAGGCGTCCAGCAGGCCGACGCTGTCGCGCACGGCTTTGCATTCGCGGCCGACGGCGGCGTGCAGGTCTTCACCGTTTTTCGGGAAGTACCACGGGCGTTTCCACTGGCCGACGTCCTCGAACTCGGCGCCTTGCGCCAGGTGCCAGGCGTGCAGCGCGGTGTAGCGCACCGGGTCGAACAGCGCCCCGCAGTTGCGCCCGGCCACGGAACCAAAGGTTACCGGGGTGTAGTTGGGACGGAACATGGTGGTGCCCATCTGCGCAATGCTGATGTTCAGCGAACGGGCGGCAATCGCCAGGCCGTTGATGTTGCCGAGCTTGCCCTGGTCGGTACCGAAACCGAGGGCGGTGTAGCGTTTCACGTGTTCGACCGACTCGAAGCCTTCACGGGTGGCCAGCTCGATACCGGCGCTGGTGACATCGTTCTGCAGGTCGACGAACTGTTTCGGGCCACGGGCGGTGGATTTCTCGTGGGGCACCTGGAACAGCGCAATGCTGGCTTCTTCGCTACGCGCCGCGACGCTTGGCACTTCGCCGCTGACCGGGGCAAAACCGGCTTCACCAGCGGCTTTTACCCCGGCTTCGAAACCATCGGCGAGCACGTCGCCGAGTTGGAACACGCCATTCACGGCACCGGCGCACACGCGTTTCTGGAAGCCTTCGCCCGGCACAAAGGCCAGCAGGTCTTCCCGCCAGGTCGGCTTGCCGCCCAGGTGCGATGCCAGGTGCACAACCGGGCTGTAGCCGCCGGAGCTGGCCACGGTGTCGCAGTCCAGCCACTCGCCGGGGCTGGTGACTTTATGACCAACCGGGTCGATGGCGGCAATACGTGCCGCGCTGACGCGTTTGCTGCCACGGGTTTCGATCACCGCGCTGCTGGTCAACACACGCACGCCTTTGGCGCGGGCTTCTTCCACCCAGGCGCCGCGAGGGTTCGGGCGGGCGTCGGCAATAGCGACCACCGTCAGCCCGGCTTCCAGCCAATCCAGGGCCACGCGGTAGGCGAAGTCGTTGGTGGTCGACAGCACCAGCTGTTTGCCCGGTGCCACGCCATAACGGCGCACATAGGTGGAGACGGCGCCGGCCAGCATATTGCCCGGCACATCGTTGTTGCCGTACACCAGCGGCCGCTCGTGGGCGCCGGTGGCCAGCACCACCCGTTTGGCGCGTACACGGTGCATACGCTGACGCGTCTCGCCCATTGGCGCGACGTCGCTGACATGGTCAAAGCGGCGCTCGTGAATGGTCAGGAAGTTGTGGTCGTGGTAACCGTTGACCGTCGAGCGCGGCAACAGCAGCACCTCCGGCATGCTCTTCAGTTCAACCAGGGCCTTGGCCACCCAGTCGGCCGCCGGGCGACCGTCGAGGCTTTCGCGGCTGTCCAGCAACTGGCCGCCGAACTCTTCCTGCTCGTCCGCCAGAATCACCCGGGCACCGGCACGGCCAGCGGCCAGCGCTGCTGCCAGACCGGCCGCACCACCGCCCACCACCAGCACGTCGCAGTGCTGGTTCATGTGGTCGTAACGGTCCGGGTCATTCTCTTTCGGCGCACGGCCGAGGCCCGCGGCTTTACGAATGTATTTCTCGTAGGTCATCCACATCGACTGTGGATACATGAACGTCTTGTAGTAGAAGCCGGGCGCCATCATGTCGCCGCCGACCTTACCCAGAATGCCCATGATGTCGTTGTTCACACTCGGCCAGCCGTTGGTGCTGGTGGCGACCAGGCCGCTGTACAGCGCCTGCTGAGTGGCCCGCACGTTGGGGATCTGGGTGGCTTCACGGGAACCGATCTGCAGCACCGCGTTCGGCTCTTCGGCACCGGCGGCAACGATGCCGCGTGGGCGCGAGTACTTGAAACTGCGGCCGATGATGTCGACACCGTTGGCCAGCAGGGCGGCGGCCAGGGTGTCGCCGGCAAAACCCTGATAGGTGGTGCCATTGAAGGTGAAGGTCAGCGGCTGGTTACGGTTGATCCGGCCACCGTTACTCAGGCGGTTGATCTGGCTCATGCCTGTTCTCCTGCAGCGCTGGCTTTCGGTTTGGCGGTCACTGAGGGTTTCTCGCCAATCTTGTAGGTTTCGAAAATCTCGTAGCTGATGGTGTCGCGCGTCGCGTTGAAGTACTGGCGGCAACCGGCGGCGTGAATCCACAGCTCGTGGTGAAGGCCACGGGGGTTGTCACGGAAGAACAGGTAGTCACCCCACTCCGCATCGGTGCAGGCGTTCGGGTCGAGCGGGCGAGGAATGTGGGCCTGGCCGGCCGCGTGGAATTCCTCTTCAGCGCGTAACTCGCCACAGTGAGGGCAGAAAATTTGCAGCATGGCCGTACCTCCAGAATTCGTGTTTTGCCCCCCTCTGCCCACTTGTGGGAGAGGGGCTGGGGGAGAGGGTTTTGTGTTGCAGCTACCCTCTCCCGCCCTTCGGGCACCCTCTCCCGCAGGCGGGAGAGGGGCATCAGCCGTCGCCGTTGGCGACCTTTTAGTGCGCTACCGCCGCAGCGCCGTGTTCGTCGATCAACGCGCCGCTGTGGAAGCGGTCCATCGAGAACGGCTTGGCCAGCGGGTGCATCTCGCCAGTGGCCAGGCTGGCGGCAAACACATGGCCCGAACCCGGCGTGGCCTTGAAGCCACCGGTGCCCCAACCGCAGTTGAAGAACAGGTTAGGCACCGGGGTTTTGCTGATGATCGGGCAGGCGTCCGGCGAGGTGTCGACGATGCCGCCCCACTGGCGGTTCATCCGCACGCGGCTGAGCACCGGGAACATCTCGACGATGGCCTGCAGGGTGTGTTCGATGGTCGGGTAGGAACCGCGCTGGCCGTAGCCGACATAACCGTCGATACCGGCGCCGATCACCAGGTCGCCCTTGTCGGACTGGCTGATGTAACCGTGCACGGCGTTGGACATGATCACGCTGTCGATAATCGGCTTGATCGGCTCGGACACCAGCGCCTGCAACGGGTGCGATTCCAGCGGCAGGCGGAAACCGGCGAGCTTGGCCATGTGCCCGGAGTTACCGGCCGTGACCACACCCACACGTTTGCCACCGATAAAACCTTTGCTGGTTTCGACCCCGATGACCACGCCGTTTTCCTTACGGAAGCCGATCACTTCGGTTTGCTGAATCAGGTCCACACCCAGGGCGTCGGCGGCACGGGCATAGCCCCAGGCCACGGCGTCGTGACGGGCTACGCCAGCGCGGCGTTGCACGGTGGCGCCCATTACCGGGTAGCGGGTGTTTTTTGAACAATCGAGGTACGGAATTTCGGCCGCGGTCTGCTTGGCATCCAGCAATTCGCCGTCGATGCCGTTGAGGCGGTTGGCGCTCACGCGGCGTTCAGAATCGCGCATGTCTTGCAGGGTGTGGCACAGGTTGTAGACACCACGGGGCGAGAACATCACGTTGTAGTTGATGTCTTGCGACAGCCCTTCCCACAGTTTCATCGCGTGTTCGTACAGGTGGGCCGATTCATCCCACAGGTAGTTGGAGCGCACGATGGTGGTGTTGCGCGCGGTGTTGCCGCCGCCCAGGTAGCCCTTTTCGATCACCGCCACGTTGGTGATGCCGTGCACTTTGGCCAGGTAGTACGCCGTGGCCAGGCCATGGCCGCCACCGCCGACGATGATCACGTCGTACACCGGTTTGGGTGTGGGGTTGCGCCACATGCGCTGCCAGTTTTCGTTATGGCTGAGCGAGTGCTTGAACAGGCCGAAGCCGGAATAACGTTGCATCAGAGGTGCTCCTCGCTGCGTCCCCGCGCCGACTGCTGGCGCGAGGCTCAAGAGATCAGATCATTGGTAAACCGGGAAATCCGCGCACAGGGCAGCCGCTTGCTTGGCCACCTGCGCCTCGACATCGGCATCGCCGAGGTGGTCGAGGATGTCGCAGATCCAACCGGCCAGTGCCACGCTCTGCGCCACTTTGAAACCACGGGTGGTGATGGCCGGGGTGCCAATGCGCAGGCCCGAGGTCACGAACGGCGACTGCGGGTCGTTGGGCACGGCGTTCTTGTTCACGGTGATACCGGCACGGCCAAGGGCGGCGTCGGCGTCTTTGCCGGTGAGGCCCTGGCGAATCAGGCTGACCAGGAACAGGTGGTTGTCGGTACCGCCGGACACCACGTCGTAACCGCGCTCGATAAATACCTTAGCCATGGCCTGGGCGTTGTCGATGACTTGCTGTTGATAGACCTTGAAACCAGGCTCCAGCGCTTCCTTGAAGCACACCGCCTTGGCGGCGATCACGTGCATCAGCGGGCCGCCCTGGCCGCCGGGGAATACCGCGGCCTGGAATTTCTTCTCCAGGTCCGGATTGGCCTTGGCCAGAATCAGACCACCGCGCGGGCCACGCAGGGTTTTGTGGGTGGTGGTAGTGACCACATCGGCATAGGGCAGCGGGTTCGGGTACAGACCAGCCGCCACCAGGCCGGCAACGTGGGCCATGTCGACGAAGAAGTAGGCGCCAACCTTGTCGGCGATCTCACGGAAGCGTGGGAAGTCGAGGGTTTTCGAGTAGGCCGAGAAGCCGGCGATGATCATCTTCGGCTTGTGCTCGACGGCCAGGCGCTCGACTTCGTCGTAATCGATCAGGCCGGTTTTGGTGTCGATGCCGTACTGCACGGCGTTGTACAGCTTGCCGG
The DNA here is from genome assembly GCF_003050835.1 of Pseudomonas sp. GV071. Taxonomy (GTDB): domain Bacteria; phylum Pseudomonadota; class Gammaproteobacteria; order Pseudomonadales; family Pseudomonadaceae; genus Aquipseudomonas. Next base: position 9,041 of record NZ_QAOJ01000002.1, read on the forward strand.
AAAAGCTCACTTTGGCGCCGTGGGTCAGGTGGCCGCCGTGGGCCAGGCTCATACCCAGCACGGTGTCGCCGGCTTGCAGAAGGGCCAGGTAGACAGCGGCGTTGGCCTGACTGCCGGAGTGCGGCTGGACGTTGGCGTAATCGGCGCCGAACAGCTCTTTGGCGCGATCGATGGCCAGCTGCTCGACTTTATCCACATGCTCGCAGCCGCCGTAGTAACGCTTGCCCGGATACCCTTCGGCGTACTTGTTGGTCAGGCCACTGCCCTGAGCTTGCATCACGCGTTTGCTGGTGTAGTTCTCCGAGGCGATCAGCTCGATGTGGTGCTCCTGACGGGCTTCCTCGGCATCCATGGCTGCCAGCAGTGCATCGTCATAGCCTTTGATCTGGTCGTTTTTGCTGAACATCTCGGTCTCCAGCGACAGCGGTTGCCGCATTGTTGTTAGGGCGCCCGCCCGGACTGCGGGGCGGTTCTGCGTTGTTAGCGATTCTGCGAAATAGCCAGCGCAGCCATATGCCTGTTTGCGACGTCAAAATGCTCAAACTGACCAAGCCTTCAAAACCGCAAATCGCGGCTAAAGCCGCTCCTACGGTTCACACAATCCTGTAGGAGCGGCTTCAGCCGCGATGCCTTTAGCCCACAACACCAGCTAAAGTGTTGCCCATCGCCGTTCCCAGGAAGTCCGCCATGACCGACAACACCCAGCAATTCGCCAGCGACAACTACTCCGGCATCTGCCCGGAAGCCTGGGCCGCCATGGCGCAGGCCAACCAGGGCCATGAGCGCGCCTACGGCGAAGACCAATGGACCGCCCGCGCTTCCGACCACTTCCGGCGCCTGTTCGAAACCGACTGCGAGGTGTACTTCGCCTTCAACGGCACCGCCGCCAACTCCCTGGCCTTGTCGCAGTTGTGCCAGAGCTACCACAGCGTGATCTGCTCGGAGACCGCCCACGTCGAAACCGACGAGTGTGGCGCCCCGGAGTTCTTTTCCAACGGTTCCAAACTGCTCACCGCTCGCACTGAAAACGGCAAGCTGACGCCGGCGACCATCCGCGAAATCGCCCTCAAACGTCAGGACATCCACTACCCCAAACCGCGTGTAGTGACCCTCACCCAGGCCACCGAAATCGGCAGCGTGTACCGCCCCGAAGAGCTCAAAGCCATCAGCGACACCTGCCACGAACTGGGCCTCAACCTGCACATGGACGGCGCCCGCTTCGCCAACGCCTGTGCCTTCCTCGACTGCTCGCCGGCCGAACTGACCTGGAAAGCCGGCATCGACGTGCTGTGCTTTGGCGGCACCAAAAACGGCATGGCCGTCGGTGAGGCGATTCTGTTCTTCAACAAAGACCTGGCCGAAGACTTCGACTACCGCTGCAAACAGGCCGGCCAGTTGGCCTCGAAAATGCGTTTCCTCTCCGCCCCCTGGGTCGGCTTGCTGGAAAACGACGCCTGGATGAAATACGCCCGCCACGCCAACCACTGCGCGCGCTTGCTGGCCGAACTGGTCAGCGATATTCCGGGGGTCAGTCTGATGTTCCCAGTGGAGGCCAACGGCGTGTTTCTGCAGCTCTCGGAACCAGCCATTGAAGCGCTGCGGGCGCGGAATTGGCGGTTCTATACGTTTATCGGGGCCGGCGGGGCGCGGTTTATGTGCTCGTGGGATACGGAAGAAGCGCGGGTACGTGAGTTGGCGGCGGATATTCGGTTGGTGATGCAGGCGTAGGCCGGCGTCCCCTCCAAAAGCCTGGGTCCCAGCCTTCGCTGCGGTCCGACGATTCGGGACGACGGTGGGCTTAACAAAATCTCCGGTCGTCCCAGCGCAGGCTGGGACCCAGAATCTTTAGCCAACCACCACTCACTGAGTTTTTCATGGAAGATCGACACCCCAATAAATCACTGCCGCAACTGCTGATGCTGCTCCCCCTGGAACTCAGCTGGATTGCCCTCACCCTGCTTTCCCCCGTATTCCTGCCATTAAGCCTGGGCGCCCTTTTCTGGCTCACGCTGTTCCCCGCCTGCGCCCTGTTCAACCGCTTCCGCGGCCAGGTGCCCTACCGCCTACAACAGCTGCAATTCTTCTGGCTAATCGGTTTGGGGATTGGCATCGGCCGCTCAATTCCTGCGTTCTGGTTGGCGTTCTGCGTGGGCGCAGCGGTGATGATTGGCGGCCTGGTTTTGCTGATCAAACTCCCCAAACGCCTGGGCTGGACCCTGGAAGAACAAAAGCCTGCCACGCCCGACGCACTGGAACCCACTCCCACCACGAGCGAATGGCGCGGCGCCAGTGCCTGGGGTGGCGGCGAGCCCGAGGTGACGCCCGAGGGCGAGCCGATTCGCCTCTTGGACGTCTGCGAAATCGCCATGGGCGGCCCGCTGGTCTGCGACTACCTGCTGCCCGACGGCAGCGTGGTCTTCAACGCCAGCCCCTCGGCGCAGTTCTCAACCAACGGGCGCTATTTTGTCTCGCCCATGCCCAGCCGGGGCCGCTGGGGCTTGCTGATTTACGACCGCCAGGAGCGTCTGCTGCATCACTGCAACATCGACCAGTTCTGGGAGCTGGATGAAGTCACCGATACCGAAGTGGTCGGCCGGGTCAGCCCGCTGACCTCGGACGCGGCGTATCGCCTGTCGTTGAGCGACCTGCTCGCCAATGCCCAGGTGCAAACGATGGTCGCCGTGCGCGATCTGTGGCTGCCGGACGCGTTCTGGCAGCACCTGCAAGCCGACCACCAATCCCGCACGCTGCCGGCGCCCAACGGCGCACCGAAGCTGGAACTGCATACCTGGATTCCCGACAGCCTGATGCCGATGGAAGATCCACTGGCACCGCTGCGCTATCCCGTCGGCGAGCTGTGGCTGGACGGCGCGGCCACCGGCCTGATGTTGCGTCAGCCCGATCCCGAAATGGTGTTCAGCGATAACGGCTCGGCCTTTGTCTGTGCGGCCACGCGCGGCGAGCACAGCGGCTACTGGTTATGGCAACGCGGCCAGGCGTGGCGCTTGCTGGATAACCTCTGGCAACGCCTCGACCGCGAACCCCACAGCACCTCGCCCGATCTGATCGCCCTGGAAGCCGAGCACATCCGCCTGCGCATGGAGTGGGCGCAGCCGAGTCTGGAGTACGGCGACCACGGCCCCGTGACCTCGTACACCTACAGCCAGCTGGAGCTGGAAGTCGGCCAGACGCGGCGCGGCAAACCGCAGCTGGGTTATGCCAACATGCCGGAAGTGGACTTGCTGTTGCCGCTGAACGACGCGCCACTGTTGCTGCAAAGCGCGCCGCTGAAAAATGGTGAACGCATGACCTGGCAACCGCTGCGCGACAGCAAGAAAGGCGACCTGAGCGCCTACCAATGCCAGATCGGAACCTGGCAGGTGCCGGGCGACTGGGTGCTGGAACATCGGGTGTCCGACTGCGGCCACTTTATTGCCCTGATCGCCTTCGCCGACGCACCGGCGGTGCTGCACCGCGTGGCGATTGCCGAGCCGCGTAGCGAAAGCCTGCATTGGCTGGCCGACGATATTCTCGATGTTCATCTGCAGGGTTTTATCCACGGCCAACTGCACCTGCTGCGGTTGCTGGGACGCAATCGGTATGTGCCGGTTACCGGGCCCGACCAGGGCAATCCCGAGCGGGAAAGTCAATTTGAACAACCCGCCCCGGCGCCGGGGCTGGCCTATGAGTTTGCGCAGCGCGACGGTGATTGGCGGCTGTTTTACCGGCAGCAGCATGCCAGCCTCGAACAAGGCGCGTGGCGGCTACAAGCGCATCGCGGCTGAAGCCGCTCCTACGGACAGCGCAATTCTGTAGGAGCGGTTTCAACCGCGATCCCTGCAAACGGCAGAACCTGACCAAATACCTGGCCGCCCCCACCATCTGAACTATGTTGTTGCTCCTGAACCTCAGCCGGAGCACCCGCATGGCCAGCCTTATTCTCCATTACGCCCCGCAAAGCCGCTCCCTGGGTTCCCTGGTGTTGCTGGAAGAACTCGGCGCACCCTATGACCTGCATGTCATGAGCTTGAACGACGGCGACCAGCGCCAGCCGGCCTACCTGGCGATCAACCCGATGGGCAAGGTGCCCGCCATCGTCCACAACGGCGCGCTGATTACCGAGCAAGCCGCGATCTTTATCTACCTCGCCGATCTGTTCGCCCAGGCGGCCCTGGCACCCGCAATCGACGACCCGTTGCGCGGGCCGTACCTGCGCTGGATGGTGTTCTATGGGTCGTGCTTCGAACCTGCCGTGGTAGACCACTCGCTGCAGCGCGAACCCGCACCCAAGCGGCGTTCGCCCTATGGCAGCTATGACGAGGTATTGGCGGTAGTCGCGGCGCAGTTGGCCAAAGGGCCGTATCTGCTGGGGGAACGCTTTAGCGCGGCGGACGTGTTGTGGGCCTCGGCGTTGAACTGGACCACGCACTTTGGCGTGGTGCCGCTGTTGCCGGCGTTCAAAGCCTATATCGATCGCGTCACCAGCCGCCCGGCGTATAAGCAGGCGACAGCGAAGGATGCGGAGTTGTTGGCCAGACAAGAAGAGGGGTCGTAGGAGTGGCTTCAGCCGCGCCCCCTGCAAACGTCAGAGGTCAACCGCATCGCGGCTGAAGCCGCTCCTACAAGGATGGTGTAATCCTAGTAGTCGATGACCACATCCCCTTTGGGCACACTGCAGCACGACAGGATGTAGCCTTCATCCACGTCTTCGTCGGTGATCCCGCCGTTGTGTTCCATCTCCACTTCACCGGACGTTTTCATCACCTTGCAGGTGCCGCAAATACCCATGCCGCACGCTTTGGGAATATGCAGCCCGAGCTTGGCAGCGGCCGCGTGCACGGTCTCGCCCGGTGCCACGCGAATGCTTTTGCCGGTGGCGGTGAACTCCACCTGATTGAGGTCGGCCGCATCCGGCGCGGGTGCATCGGCGGCCTGCTCGGCGTGCACGATGGCTTCGGCTTTGTCCTCGGCCGGCGTCGCGCCAAAGGACTCTTCGTGGTAGCGGCTCATGTCGAAGCCATTGGCTTCCAACAGACGCTTCACCGCGCTCATATACGGCGTCGGGCCGCAGCAGAAAATCTCCCGCTCGCGGAAATCCGGGGCAATCAGTTCCAGCATCGGCTGGTTCAGGTAACCGCGGTAACCGGCCCAGGGCTCACCTTCACCGTGCTTCTCGCAGATGATGTGCAAGGCAAAGTTGCGGATGCGCGAGGCCATGTGGTCGAGCTCGCGGCGGTAGATCACATCGCGCGGCGAGCGGGCGCTGTGGACGAACACCATGTCGACATTGGCATTGGTGTCGAAGTACCAGCGCGCCATCGACATCACCGGCGTGATGCCGACGCCGCCGCTCAGATACAGCACTTTGTCGTTGGGGAAATCGATGGCGTTGAACAGGCCGACCGGGCCGTGCACCGGCAGCTCATCGCCCTCTTTCATATTGTCGTGCAGCCAGTTCGACACCTTGCCGCCAGGCACGCGCTTGATGGTCAGCGAGAAGCTGTAGGGCACCGAAGGCGAGCTGGAAATGGTGTACGAACGCATGATCGGCTGGCCGTCGATCTCCAGTTCCAGGGTGACGAATTGCCCTGGTTTGAAGAAGAACATGATCGGCTGGTCGGCCATAAAGCAGAAGGTGCGCACATCCCAGGTTTCCTGGATCACCTTGACGCAACGCACCAGATGACGGCCATTGGCCCAGGTCTGGGTGTTGACCGGATTGAGGAAGGTGTTGGACATGTTCGCTCCCGCGCTGACGCCTAGTGACGCCTGACCTGTGATGCCAAGCACTATGGAGGCGATTGTGGGCACGCGCCTAGTGGGCCACTTACCTATCTGCGACATCGGCATGCTCACCGCGACCAGCCCCCAACCATAGGGGCTAGCGCGTCGGAAACGGAATTGGCCGTGTCGCCCATGGATAAGGCCATCTACACGCCCGACCCCACACTCCACCTCATTCTAGAGAGCGCTGTACAAGCGCCTTGCGTGAACACCAACCGCCATTTTTCGCTGCGCGCACACCGCGATCAGCCATGAGGACAACGAGATGGACACCACTACCCTGAGTTTGGGCGACCCGCTGGAACCGGCACGCAAGGCCACCGCCGACATGCTGCAAAAACGCGAGCGCACCTATTCGCTGCCGCAGCCGTTCTACAGCGACGAGCGCCTGTTCGATATCGACATGCAGGAGATCTTCCACAAGGAATGGCTGATCGCCGGCATGACCTGCGAGATCCCGGCCAAGGGCAACTACCTGACCTTCCAATTGGGCAAGAACCCGATCGTGGTTATTCGTGGCGCCGATGGTGTGATCAACGCCTTCCATAACGTCTGCCGCCACCGTGGCTCGCGCCTGTGCACCGGCGAGAAAGGCAAGGTCGCCAAGCTGGTGTGCCCGTACCACCAGTGGACGTATGAACTCGACGGTCGCCTGCTGTATGCCGGCACCGAAATGGGCGACGACTTCGACATGAAGAAGTTCGGCCTCAAACCCGTGCATGTGAAAGTGGCGGGCGGCTACATCTTCGTGTCGCTGGCCGAAAACCCGCCCGCCATCGACGAATTCCTCTCCACCCTGGCTCATTACATGGAGCCCTACGACATGGAGAACACCAAGGTGGCGGTGCAAACCACCTTGATGGAAAAAGCCAACTGGAAGCTGGTGATCGAGAACAACCGCGAGTGCTACCACTGCAATGGTTCGCACCCCGAGCTGCTGAAAACCCTGCTGGAGTGGGACGACGTCACCGACCCCCGCGCCGACCAGGCCTTCAAAGACCACGTGGCCGCGTCCGCTGCCGCCTGGGATGCCGAGAAGATTCCCTACGCCCACGCCAGCTTCGGCCTGCGTAACCGCATCGTGCGTATGCCGCTGCTCAAAGGCACCGTGTCGATGACCCTGGACGGCAAACAGGGCTGCCAAAAATTGATGGGGCGGATCAAAAACCCCGACCTCGGCTCCATGCGCATCCTGCACCTGCCGCACTCGTGGAACCACTGCATGGGCGACCACATCATCGTGTTCACCGTGTGGCCGATCAGCGCCCAGGAAACCATGGTCACCACCAAATGGATCGTGCACAAAGACGCCGTTGAAGGCGTCGACTACGACCCGGTGCGCATGCGTGAAGTGTGGGATGCCACCAACGACCAGGACCGTCGTCTGGCCGAAGAAAACCAGCGCGGGATCAACTCCACCGCGTACCAGCCCGGGCCGTACTCGAAGACCTATGAGTTTGGCGTGGTGAACTTTATCGACTGGTACAGCGAGCGGTTGTTGAGCAACCTCGGCGCGGCGCCAGCGCCCTACCTGTACGGCATCAAGACCCAGTGATGGCCGTTGCCCTCTCCCCTCTCCCGTAGACGGGAGAGGGGAATCCATCGCCTAACTCGCGACTTGCTCGGTTAGGCTCCCTCGCCCGCCTGCGGGAGAGGGCGGGGGGAGAGGGTTGGGTCCAACGCACATTCAGCGCTACACCCTGAACCGCGCCACCATCCCATTCAATTCCACCGCCAAGCGCGACAGATCCTGGCTCGCCGCCGCGGTCTCATTGGCCCCGGCCGATGACTGCAGGGACAGGTCGCGGATATTGGTCAGGTTACGGTCCACCTCTCGCGCCACCTGCGCCTGCTCTTCCGAGGCGCTGGCGATCACCAGGTTGCGTTCGTTGATGGCGGAAATCGCCACAGCGATTTCATCCAGCGCACCACCTGCCGCCTTGGCCACCTCCAGGGTCGAGCGCGCCCGCTCATTGCTGTTCTGCATGGCGCTCACCGCCTGATCAGTGCCGTGGCGAATGCCACCGACCATCTGCTCGATCTCTTGCGTCGACTGCTGCGTGCGATGGGCCAATGCCCGCACTTCATCGGCCACCACGGCAAATCCGCGCCCTGCCTCACCGGCACGCGCGGCTTCGATGGCGGCGTTCAGGGCGAGCAGGTTGGTTTGCTCGGCAATCGAACGAATCACATCGAGCACCTGGCTGATGTCGCGCACCTTGTCGGCCAGTTGCAGCACCTGATCGGCGGAGGTAGTGACATCGTCGGCCAGGCTGGAAATCGAGTTCACCGTCTGCTGCACCTGCTCGCGGCCACGTTGGGTGGTGCGGTCGGATTCGCGCGAGGCTTCGGAGGTGATCACCGCGTTGCGCGCCACCTCTTCCACCGCCGTGGTCATCTCGTTGACGGCAGTGGCGGCCTGCTCGATTTCATCGTTTTGCTGGTGCAGGCCACGGGTGGAATCTTCGGTGACCGCACTGAGTTCTTCCGATGCGGACGCCAACTGGTTGGAGGAATCGGCAATGCTCTGAATGGTGGTGCGCAGGCTTTGCTGCATGGTGTGCAACGCGGCGAGCAAACGTGCCGGCTCATCAGAGCCATCCACCTGGATACGTTCGGTGAGGTCGCCTGCGGCGACGATTTCGGCACTGCGCAGCGCGCGGTTCAGCGGGTTGACGATGCTGCGGGTCAGCAGCAGGGCCAGCAACACGGTGGCGATGGCCGCCACGACCATGGTGATGATCACCCAGGTGCGGGCGCTGTAGAACGTCGCACTGGAGGACGCGGCCGCCGCGTTGACGCCCTTGGTGTTGTATTCGCTCAGCGCGCGCAAGGCCTTGGCCATGGCGTCGGCCTGGGCGTTCATCACCCCGCTGACCACTACCAGGGCTTCATCCAGCTTGTTCTGTCGCGACAGCTCCATGACCTTTGCCTGCTCTTGCAGGTAAGCGCTTTGGGCGGTCTTGAAGGCTTGATAGAGCGTGGTTTCTTCGCCGCCATCAATCATCGCTTCGTAGCGCGCCTGGGCTTCTTGCATGTCGCGCTTCAACTGCTCGGCGCGGGCTTCGTTGTCCTTCAGCGCCTGCGGCTCACGAATCAGCAACAAGCGCAGGGTGATGGTGCGCAGCCGCAAGGCACTTTCACTCAGGTTGCCCAGCGCCAGCACGCTGGGCATCCACTCCTGGTCTACCTCGGCGGCCTCCTCACGCATGCTCGCCATTTGCAGCAAGGCGAAAGAGCCGAGGAAAAACACCAGCAAGGCCACCAAAGCAAAGCCGATGCCGGCACGCGGAGCGATATTGAGACTGCGAAGGTTCATGAAGAGTCCGTCCTTTAAAACCGATGGGTAACACGTGAGTACGTACCGAAGGCCGCGCACATCAGCTATTGCAGCCTAACTGCCTATCGGCGGCAAACTGCCACTACTTGAAGCGACGCCCTAACAAAAACCCAAGTCCCTGCGGCACTTGGGCTTTTCGGCGACTCTCGATTAGTAACAGGATATTTCCGGCGTTTTACACCTTGAAGCGCGCCACCATGCCGTTCAAGCCCACCGCCAGGCGCGACAATTCCTGACTGGCAACCGCCGTCTGGTTGGCACCGGTTGAGGACTGCAGGGACAGGTCGCGGATGTTGGTCAGGTTGCGGTCCACTTCCCGCGCCACTTGCGCCTGTTCTTCCGAGGCGCTGGCAATCACCAGGTTGCGTTCGTTGATAGCAGAGATCGCCACGGCGATTTCATCCAGCGCGCTGCCGGCGGCCTTGGCCACGTCCAGCGTCGCCCGGGCGCGTTGGTTGCTGGTGTGCATGGCGCTCACCGCCTGGTCGGTGCCCAGGCGAATGCCGCCAACCATCTGTTCGATTTCCTGGGTCGACTGTTGGGTGCGATGGGCCAGGGCGCGCACCTCATCGGCGACCACGGCAAAGCCGCGTCCAGCCTCACCAGCCCGCGCCGCTTCGATGGCGGCGTTGAGCGCCAAGAGGTTGGTCTGCTCGGCGATGGAGCGGATCACGTCGAGCACCTTGCTGATGTCGCGCACTTTGTCCGCCAGTTGTTCCACCTGGTTGGAGGAGCTGGTGACGTCATCGGCCAGGCTGCTGATGGAGTTGACCGTTTGGCGCACCTGCTCGCGGCCATGCTGGGTGGTGCGGTCGGATTCGCGCGAAGCTTCGGAGGTGATCACCGCATTACGCGCCACCTCCTCCACCGCGGTGGTCATCTCGTTGACGGCAGTGGCCGCCTGTTCGATTTCATCGTTCTGCTGGTTCAGGCCACGGGTGGAGTCTTCGGTCACCACATGCAGCTCTTCGGCTGCTGAGGCCAACTGGTTGGAAGAGTCGGCAATGCTCTGGATGGTGCTGCGCAGGTTCTGCTGCATGGTTTTCAGGGCTTCCAGCAAGCGTGCCGGCTCGTCGGTACCGTCGACCTCGATACGCTCGGTAAGGTCGCCCGAGGCCACTACCTGGGCGATGCCCAGGGCGCGCAACAAAGGTTCGACAATGCTGCGCGTCAGCAACAGCGCCAGCACTACGGTCACCACGCCAGCCAACACCATGGTGACCACCATGCTCGCCCGCGCACTGGAAAACACCACGCTGGAACGCTCTTTGGCACTCTGCGCGCCCTGGGTGTTGATCGCCGTCAGGCTGTCCAGCTCGGCGGCCATGGCGTCGCCAAACTGCACCAAGGCTCCGTTAGCAATCGCCGTGGCCTCGTCGAATTGTTTTTGTTGGGCAAATTGCAGCAGTTTTTCCTGCGCAACCTCGTAGCCCTGCATGGCCGCGGCAAAACGCTGATAAGCGGCGCGCTCCTCGGGACTGGAGATCAGCGGCTCGTAGCGGCGCTGGTCGTCGGCCAGGGTTTGCTTGAGCTTTTGCGCCCGTTCAACGTTGATTTTTTGTTCGGCATCGCTGCGGTTGACCACCAGGCGCAGGCTGAGGGAGCGCAGGCGCAGGGTGTTCTGCGCCATGGAGTCCAGCGCCAGGATGCTCGGCAGCCAGTTGTCACTGACCTCCAGCGCGTCATCGCGCATGGCCGACATTTTCAGCAGCGCGAAGCCGCCAAGAAACAGCACCATCAAGGCCAACAGGCCGAACCCAAGGCTGGCACGGGGGGCAATATCGAGCTTTCGCAACATGGCTGTCGTCCAGGTAAGTAAGCCGGACGGCAGCCGCCAGCCCGGCACAAGACCGATGGCGAGCCAGAAATTCCGGGCAGGTGCGCCCGCAGGGGAAGCCATGGGTTCGCGTACGGCACGCACGGCGGCCGTAAGGAAAACATAGCGTTGATTGGCCGGGTTGGCAGCGCCGCCCGGCGGGTGTGAAGCGCGAAGCGCAGTGGCCTAGCGAATCACGCCTTCTTCCAGCAGAAGCTTGAAGATCGCCTCGGCGCCCTCCTCGGCACTCACATCCTTGAGCACCTGGCCGCCACCGCCCGCCGCTTTGGCGGTGGCCGCTTTCATCCGCTCGGCGCCGGTTTTGGCCTTGATCACCTTCAGGCGTTTGGGCCGTGGCCGCGCCGGTTGAAAGTTGGCGCTGGTCAGCAAATCGTCTTCCAGCACTTCGACTTCATCGGCCCACAAGGTGCCTCGCCGTGCCGGACCGAACGCGCTTTGCCGCGCCGTAGGGGCGGCGTTGTCGACACTGGCAAGAAACGGCAAACGCACCTGCAAGCGCCGCCGCTGGCCGCGCGGCAAGGCTTGCAGCACCTGCGCCACGCCATTCTCGACCTTCTCCACTTCGGCCAGGCCGACCACCAATGGCCAGCCCAGGCGCTCGGCCAACAGGTAAGGGAGCATGCCCGAGCCTTCGCCGGTTTCCGCCTGGCTGCCGGTGAGCACCAGTTGCGCACCACTCTCCTGGAGATAGTCGAACAGCGCCGGCAGCGCATCGGCGCCATCCGGTTGCTGTAACACGCTGAGTTCGCTCAGGCCCATACCGAGGTAAGCGCGCAGCGCTTCTTCTTCAGCGTTGCCGGCATGCAGCACCTGCAGCTGCTCGCCGGCCAGGCGCAGGCCGAGTTCGACGGCGCGGGCGTCCTGCTCGGCACGACGGGCGCGGCCGGAAGTCGGGTGGGCGCCGATTGACACCAGGCACAACACGTTGAATGGCTTAGGCTGCATCGCGATTGCCTCCGGCGCGGTGCGCGGCCATGCGTTCAATAAGCGCGGCAAGAATCGCCGCCGAGTCGCCGATCACCGAGAGATCGGCGCGTTTGATCATGTCGCAGCCGGCATCCAGGTTCACCGCCACCACCTTGTCGCAGGCACCAATGCCTTGCAGGTGCTGGATGGCGCCGGAAATCCCCACGGCCAGATACACCCGCGCCGTGACCCAGGTACCGGTGGCGCCGACCTGGCGGTTGCGCGCCATATAGCCGTCGTCCACCGCCACCCGCGAGGCGCCTTCAGTGGCACCGAGGGCCTGGGCGGTGCGGTGGAACAGGTCCCAGTCTTTGACGCCGTTGCCGCCGGAGAGAATAAATTCAGCTTCGGCCATCGGCGTTGCCGCCGGGTCGACGGCCACCGCACCGAGGTCTTCGATACGAGGCAGGCAACGGGCGACTTCGTTATCCAGGCTGATCGCCAAGGCTTCATGACGGGTTTCGCTGACCGGCTCGGCGCATTCACTGGCAGCCAGAATTACCCGCGCCAATGGGCGTTGCAGATCCTGTTGGCCAGCGCCGGCGCGGCCAATACAGTGCTCGTCGGTGACTTGCCAGACGCGGGTGGCCGGGCGTTCGCCCAGCTGTGCAGCCAGACGCCGACCGAGTTCGCCGCCACCGCTGCGGCTGTCCGGCAGCAACCAGTGGCGGGGCTGGAATTGCCGCTCAATGGCGGTCAGCGCCTGCACCTGCTGCTCTGGCGCATAGCCGCTGTAGAGCGCGCCTTCGAACTGCAGCAGGCGGTCAACGCCTGCGGTGTCGAAGCTACTTTCCTTATGCTCGCCGAATACCACCGCCAGTACTGCGCCCTCGCTGCCAGCCAGCTTGTGGGCCAGGCCCAGCAGGTCGCGGTCGTGGGTGGTCAGGCGGCCGCCGACCAGGTCGGGGACTACCACGATGTAGAAGCGTGGCGCGGCGACCGTGTGCATCGGCAGTTGTACGGCAGCGGTCTGGGTAGAACGCTTGGCTGTGCCGCCCTGTTGGGCGCCGCTGCGGTCGATGCGTTTGATCCCGTTGGGGCCGATAAAGCCGACGGCATGGGGGTTCTTGCGGATGATGCCGTTGGGGCCCATCCAGTTGGTTTCGCTGCGCTGCAACGTGGCGTGCAAGGGGTGCAGGCGGTTGCGGGCGATGCGCTCGGCGCGGGGGTCGCGGCGGATGATGTCAGACATGGGTAGTTCTCCGGCCTTGGAGCAAGGGCCAAGGGCCCCTCTCCCCCAGCCCCTCTCCCGCAAGCGGGCGAGGGGAGTTGATCCGCGTAGGGTCCGTCCCCTCGCTGCCCTCGGGGAGAGGGGGTGGCAGCAAACGAAGGTCCATCATTCCACCACCTCCACCACACGCTTCACCGCCACCGCAGCCGGCGCTTCCAGCAATACGTCGGCCACCAACTCGGCAATGTCCTTGATCTGCGGCCGCGGTTCCACCACGCCTTCAAGCATCGCCGTGCACTGCGGGCAACCCACGGCCACCAGCTCGGCGCCGGTCTCTTTGATATCCACCATGCGCATATCCGGAATCCGCTGCTTGCCGAGAATATCGGTGATCGGCGCGCCGCCACCGCCGCCGCAGCAGCGGGAGCGGAAGCCCGAACGTTGCATCTCTCTCACTTCAATGCCGAGCGCGCGCAACACATCACGCGGCGCTTCGTACTCGCCGTTGTAGCGGCCGAGGTAACAGGGGTCGTGGTACGTCACCGAGCCGCCTTTGTGCTGGCCGAGGTTGAGTTTTTGCCCGGCAATCAGCTCGGCAATAAAGGTGCTGTGGTGCAGTACCTCGTAGTGGCCGCCCAAGGCGCCGTATTCGTTTTTCAGCACGTGGAAGCTGTGCGGGTCGCAGCTGACGATGCGCTTGAAGCTGTATTTGCCCAAGGTGGCGATGTTGCGGGTGGCCAGGCTCTGGAAGGTGGCTTCGTCCCCCAGACGGCGGGCGACGTCGCCGCTGTCACGCTCTTCCAGGCCGAGCACGGCGAAGTCGACATTGGCCGCTTTCAGCACTTTGACGAACGCGCGGAGGGTGCGCTGGTTGCGCATATCGAAGGCGCCGTCGCCGACCCAGAACAGCACATCGGTGGTTTTCTTTTCGCTGAGCAGATCGAGGTTCAAATCCGCCGCCCAGTTCAGTCGGCCGCCGGGGTTAAAGCCGCCGGGGTTGTCGGTGGCGATCAGGTTTTCCAGCACCTCGGCGCCCTTGTTCGGCGTCGCGCCTTTTTCCAGGGTCAGGTGGCGGCGCATGTCGACGATGGCGTCGACGTGCTCGATCATCATCGGGCACTCCTCGACGCAGGCGCGGCAGGTGGTGCACGACCACAGGGTTTCAGCATCGACCAGGCCGTTGACGATGGGCTGATGCGGACCGCCGCTGTGTTCGCCAACCTGCTTGCCAGGGTAAGGACTACCGGCGAACTTGGCATCGGTGCCGCCGGCCAGGCCGACCACCATGTCCTGAATCAACTTCTTCGGGTTCAACGGCTGGCCGGCGGCAAAGGCCGGGCACGCCGCTTCGCACTTGCCGCACTGCACGCAGGCGTCGAAGCCCAGCAGTTGGTTCCAAGTGAAGTCGGTGGGGTTTTCCACGCCCAGTGGTGCATTGGGGTTGCTCAGGTCGAGGGCTTTCAAACCGGTGGAACGACCACCACCAAACCGTTCGGCGCGGCGGTGCCAGGCCAGGTGCAGGGCACCGGCGAAGGCGTGTTTCATCGGCCCGCCCCAGGTCATGCCGAAGAACAGTTCCGACACGCCCCAGGCCACACCGATTGCCAGCACCAGGGCGAGAATCCAACCGCCGAAACCTGCCGGCAGAATCCCGGCCACCGGCAAGGTGGCGATAAAAAAACTCGCGGAAAACATCAGCAGGCTTTTCGGCAGGCGCATCCAAGGCCCTTTCGACAGCCGTGACGGGGGGTCTAGACGGCGCTTGGCGACGAACAGCGCACCGACAAACATCAGCGCACTGGCCGCCAGCAAGGCGAAGCCGAGGATGCGGTTATGCAGGCCAAAGCCATGCACCAGAATCGCCAACACGGCAGCCAGCACAAAGCCTCCGGCCGTGGCCACGTGGGTGTTGGCGATGTATTTGTCGCGAGCCACCACATGGTGCAGATCGACCATATAACGCTTGGGCATGGCCAGCAGGCCACCGAGCCAGTCGACCTGGGCCGGACGGCCACGGCGCCACATGAAAAAGCGCTTGCCTGCACCGAGCACCGCCAGCAACAGGGCAGCGAATAGCAGGATGGGCAGAAGGGTGTTCAACATCGTTGGTCTCCACAATTCAGACCCCTCGCCCCTGCGGGGAGAGGGTTAGGGAGAGGGGTGCAGGCGACGCGAATCACCGACAAAAGCCCCTCTCCCCCAGCCCCTCTCCCGCAAGCGGGCGAGGGGAGACCAGCGGCATCAGAAGTCCTTACACAACCGCAACGCGTCATAAATCGCCGCGTGGGTGTTGCGTTGGGCCACGCAGTCGCCGATGCGGAACAACAGGTAACCGTCCCCCGCTTCGCTCAGGCAGGGCTGTGGCTTGATCGCAAACAGTGCCTCGACGTCGATCTGGCCCTTGTTGCGCGAGCCTTCTTTCAGCGCGTAGTACAGGGTTTCGTCCGGCCGTACGCCGTTCTCCACCACCACCTGGTCAACCACCCGCTCCTCTTTGGCGCCGGTGTATTCGTTTTCCAGCACGGCCACCAATTTGTCGCCTTCGCGGTAGACCTTCTCCAGCATCATGTCGCCGGTCATGATCACGTCTTTGGGGTACATGCTGCGGTAGTAAGTCGGGAACGAGGTGCCGCCCATAGCCACGCCGGGCTTGGTGTCGTCGGTGACGATTTCCACCTGCGAGCCTTTGTCGGCCATGAAGTCGGCCACCGACATGCCGGTGAATTCGCAGATGGTGTCGTATACCAGCACATTCTTGGCTGGCGCCACTTTGCCGTCGAGCACGTCCCAACTGCTGACCACCAGGCCTTCCGCCGAGCCCCAGTGTTCGTTCTGCTCCAGGTACGGATGACCGCCGTTGGCCAGCACGATCACGTCCGGACGCAGGTCTTGGATGGTCGCCACATCGGCGCCAGTGCCCAGGCGCAAATCGACTTTCAGGCGGGCCAGTTCCAGCTGATACCAGCGGGTGATACCGGCAATCTGGTCACGCTGCGGGGCTTTTGAGGCCGTGGTGATCTGCCCGCCGAGCGCGTCTTTCTTTTCAAACAAGGTCACGTCGTGGCCACGTTCGGCCGCCACACGAGCGGCTTCCATCCCGGCCGGGCCGCCACCGACCACCACTACCTTGCGCTTAACGCCGGTGGTTTTTTCGATGATGTGGGGCACGCCCATGTATTCACGGGAAGTGGCGGCGTTCTGGATGCACAGCACGTCCAGGCCCTGGTACTGACGGTCGATGCAGTAGTTGGCGCCGACGCATTGTTTGATCTGGTCGACCTGGCCCATCTTGATCTTGGCGATAAAGTGCGGGTCGGCGATGTGGGCACGGGTCATGCCGACCATGTCCACGTAGCCGCCGTCGAGAATCCGCGTGGCCTGGTTCGGGTCCTTGATGTTCTGCGCGTGCAGCACCGGAACCTTCACCACCTCCTTGATGCCCGCCGCCAGGTGCAGGAACGGCTCCGGCGGGTAGCTCATGTTGGGGATCACGTTGGCCAGGGTGTTGTGGGTGTCGCAACCGGAACCCACCACACCGATAAAGTCGATCATGCCGGTGTCGTCGTAGTACTTGGCGATCTGCTTCATGTCTTCGTGGCTCAAGCCATCGGGGTGAAACTCGTCACCGCAGATGCGCATGCCCACGCAGAAGTCCGGGCCCACTTCCTTGCGGATGGCCTTGAGCACTTCCAGGCCGAATTTCATCCGCCCTTCGAAATCGCCGCCCCATTCATCGGTGCGCTTGTTGACCCGTGGGCTCCAGAACTGGTCGACCATATGCTGGTGCACGGCCGACAATTCGATGCCGTCCAGGCCGCCTTCCATTGCCCGGCGTGCGGCTTGGGAGTAGTTGCCGATCACTCGCCAGATCTCTTCCACTTCAATGGTTTTACAGGTGGCGCGGTGCACCGGTTCGCGGATGCCCGACGGCGACATCAGGGTCGGCCAGTTAAAGCCGTCCCAACGCGAGCGACGGCCCATGTGGGTAATCTGGATCATGATCTTGGCGCCATGCTTGTGCATGGCATCGGCCAGGTTCTGGAAGTGCGGGATGATGCGGTCGGTGGAGAGGTTGACCGAGCTCCACCACTCCTGCGGGCTGTCGATCGCCACCACCGAAGAACCACCGCAGATCGCCAGGCCGATACCGCCCTTGGCCTTCTCTTCGTAGTACTTGATATAGCGCTCGGTGGTCATGCCGCCGTCGGTGGCATACACCTCGGCGTGCGCAGTGCTGAGCACGCGGTTGCGGATGGTCAGTTTGCCAAGTTGAATTGGCTGGAACATCGATTCAAAAGCCATTACGGCAACCTCACGGAAGGGCGACCTTGATGCACGGGTGGATTCTTTTTTTGGGCGTTGCTTACAGCGGCTTCACAACGAACAACCCATCGTCATGCCCTTCTTCCGACCCGCCATACACCTGCTCGGCGACGGTGCGGACGCTGCTGCCTTTGGCGGCCAGGATCTGGTCCATGGCGCCGGCGAACCAGCCGGTGAACATGTAATCCACCTTGCGGCCGACCTTGCCGTACACATACACAAAGCAGGAGTGCTCAAGCTTGACGCTGGCGGTGCCTTGGTCGAGGTCGATGTCCTGGATCTTGAACAGGCCCCAGCCGCGCTGGGAGAGGCGCTTCATGTAGTGCTCGAACACCGCCACGCCTTCAATGCCATGGCACTCGGCTTCTTTCTCGCACCAGTGCCAGGCCGACTTGTAGCCGGCCTTGTAGAGGATGTCGGCGTAGGCATCGGCGCCCAGCACTTCCTCGATGCCCATGTGGTTGTTCACGAAGAAGTGGCGCGGCACATACAGCATCGGCAGCGCATCGCTGGTCCAGACACCGGTTTCGCTGTCGACTTCGATGGGCAGTTGGGGGGCGATTTTGGCCATGGTGTTACTCCGGAAAATTCATAAGTTGGCTGCCCTCTCCCCAACCCTCTCCCGCAAGCGGGAGAGGGGGCCGACCGCGCAAGGTGCGCTGATCGGGGTGGTCTCCCCTCGCCCGCTTGCGGGAGAGGGGCCGGGGGAGAGGGCCGAAGGAAAAGACGTTATTCGTGCCAGACGTCGGCCAATACACGCACCCAGTTTTCACCCATCACTTTGCGCACCACCCGCTCAGGGTGACCGCGTTTGAGCAAGGTTTCGGTGAGGTTGGGGAATTCGCCCACGGTGCGGATGCCCAGCGGGTTGATGATCTTGCCGAAGCTGGTGAGGCGGCGGGCGTAACCCTTGTCGTGGGTCAGGTATTCGAAGAAGTCCTGGCCGTGGCCCTGGGTGAAGTCGGTGCCGATGCCGATGGCGTCTTCGCCAACGATGTTCATCACGTACTCGATGGCTTCGGCGTAGTCGTCGATGGTGGAGTCGATGCCCTTGGCCAGGAACGGCGCGAACATGGTCACGCCGACAAAACCGCCATGGTCGGCAATGAACTTGAGCTCTTCATCGGACTTGTTGCGCGGGTGCTCTTTGAGCCCGGACGGCAGGCAGTGCGAGTAGCACACCGGCTTTTTCGATTCGAGGATGACTTCTTCGGAGGTCTTGGAACCGACGTGGGAGAGGTCGCACATCACCCCGACGCGGTTCATTTCGGCAACGATCTCACGACCGAAGCCGGACAGGCCGCCGTCACGCTCGTAGCAACCGGTGCCCACCAGGTTCTGGGTGTTGTAGCACATCTGCACGATGCCCACGCCGAGCTGCTTGAAGACCTCGACGTAGCCGATCTGGTCTTCATAGGCATGGGCATTCTGGAAGCCGAAGAGGATGCCAGTCTTGCCCTGCTCCTTGGCTTTACGGATATCGGCGGTGGTGCGCACCGGCATCACCAGGTCGCTGTTTTCGCGCATCAGCTTCTGGCTGGAGGCGATGCTGTTGACGGTGGCCTGGAAGCCTTCCCATACCGACACGGTGCAGTTGGCCATGGTCAGACCGCCTTTGCGCATGTCCTCGAACAGCTCACGGTTCCATTTGGCGATGATCAGACCGTCGATAACGATGCTGTCGGCGTGCAATTCGGCTGGGCTCATCAGGCTGTCCCCTTAGTAGCGAGTCGCGCCGAATCGTTTGCCGGCGCTTTGGGTCAGCATATTCCTTGGAGGTTTGCCGCTATCGCGCAAAAACGACAGGGGAATTGTCGAAAGCGTCAAATCAAAAGCATCGCGGCTAACGGGAGCGCCGGACTGGCCGCTCCTGGATTGCACATTCTCGTAGGAGCGGCTTTAGCCGCGATGCCCTTCAGCCCAGCGCCGGCAGCAGCGCTTTGCGCACCGGATGGCGATCTTCGCGGGGGCAGCAGGCAAACCGCGTGCGGTAGCAGCGGGAAAAATACGACTGCGATTCAAAGCCGCAGGCCAGGCTCACTTCCAGCACGCTGAGGTCGGTCTGCCGCAGCAGCTGGCGGGCCTTGTCCAGGCGCAGGCCGAGGTAGAAGTTCGACGGCGTGTCGTTCAGGTACAAACGAAACAGCCGCTCCAGCTGCCGGCGCGTCACCTGAATGCGCTCGGCCAGCACCAGGGTGCTCAGCGGCGGCTCGGTGTGGCGCTCCATGGCGTCGATCACCTGCACCAGCTTGCGATTGCTGATGCCATAACGGCTGGCGATTTCCATGCGCTGGTGGTCCTGGCGCGGGCGGATGCGGCTGAGCACAAACTGCTCGGACACCTGCACCGCCAGCTCCGGGCCGTGGGCCTGGGCGATCAGGTCGAGCATCAGGTCAATCGAGGCGGTGCCGCCGGCGCAGGTGATGCGCGAGCGGTCGACCTCGAACAGCTCCTGGGTCACGTGCAGGCGCGGGTAACTTTCCTTGAAGGCGTCGAGGGCTTCCCAGTGCAGGGTTACGGTATGCCCGTCGAGCACCCCGGCCTCGGCCAGCAGCACCGCACCGGTGTCGATACCACCAAGGGTGACGCCCTCACTGTCCAGTCGTTTGAGCCAACGCGCCAAGGCCGGGCTATAGGCCTGCAACGGCTCGAAACCGGCCACCACCAACAAGCGCACGCCGCGCGTGAGCGGCAAAAGACCGCTGTCGGCGTTGATCGACATGCCGTTGCTGGCCAGCACCGGGCCGCCGTCCAGGCTCATCACCTGCCAATGGTAGAGCCCGTCGCGAAAGCGGTTAGCCACGCGCAGGGGTTCCACAGCGGAGAGAAAACCCAGCATGGAAAAACCGGGCAACAGCAAAAACCAGAAGTCTTCACGGGGCATGGCAGGGCTCGGCCAGGGTAATGTCCGAGGCTTACGCCACCGCGCAGGCTTTGGCAATGCAACAGGTCGCTTGCGTACAAAAGCTGGTCGCTACCGTGTGATTTTGCCGCCGCTGCGCTGCGTAATTTGGCCAACAGCTGGCAAGGCATCGCCGGCCACACTCGACAACAAGTATTCCCCGCTGCGTCGCTAGGCTCACGGAGGAATCAGCCACATGAGGACCACCGATGAAGACCTTACTCAGTTGCTGTTTGTTAGTGCTCGCCAGCCAGACCGCCCTCGCCGCCGACCCTGCGTCCTGCAAGAACGTGCGCCTGGGCGTGGTCAACTGGACCGATGTGATTGCCACCAGCGCCATGACCCAGGTGCTGCTCGACGGCCTGGGTTATGACACCAAGCAAACCAGCGCCTCGCAGCAGATCATTTTTGCCGGCATCCGCGACAAACGTCTGGACCTGTTCCTGGGTTACTGGAACCCGATCATGACCCGCACCATCACCCCGTTCATCGACGCCAAGCAAGTGCGCGTGCTGGACAAACCCAGCCTGGAAGACGCCCGCGCCACCCTGGCGGTGCCCACTTACCTGGCCGACAAGGGCCTGAAAACCTTTGCCGACATTGGCAAATTCGAGAAGGAGCTGGGCGGCAAGATCTACGGCATCGAACCGGGCTCGGGGGCCAATACCCAGATCAAGGAAATGATCGAGAAAAACCAGTTCGGCCTGGGCAAGTTCCAGCTGGTGGAGTCCAGCGAAGCCGGCATGCTCTCGGCGGTCAGCCGCGCGGTGAAACGCAAGGAAGCCATCGTCTTCTTCGGCTGGGCGCCGCATCCAATGAACGTCAACCAGGACATGACCTACCTGTCCGGCAGCCAGGACGCCCTCGGCCCGGATGAAGGCCGCGCCACGGTGTGGACCGTGACCGCGCCGGACTACGCCAGCCGCTGCCCGAACGTCGACAAACTGCTCACCAACCTGAGCTTTAGCGCCGCCGACGAGAGCCGCATGATGCAGCCGTTACTCGACCACCAGGACCCACTGGAGTCGGCGAAAAAATGGCTCAAGGAGCACCCGCAAGACCAGCAACGCTGGCTTGAAGGGGTGACCACCCTCGACGGCCGCCCGGCCAATGAACACCTGCAACTGACCACCAACCCTTAAACACCGAAAGCACCCTGCGCAGCCTGAACCGTGGCTGTGCAGCGGTGAGCCCTGCCTGTAAGGAACTGCCCGCATGAACCACGACGTGATCATTACCTGCGCCCTCACCGGCGCCGGCGACACCACCGGCAAAAGCCACCTGGTGCCCATCACCCCAAAACAGATCGCGGCCGCCGCCGTGGAAGCGGCCAAAGCCGGCGCCACCGTGGTGCACTGCCATGTGCGCGACCCGGCCACCGGCAAATTCAGCCGTGATGTAGCCCTGTACCGCGAAGTGATGGAGCGCATCCGCGAGGCAGACGTCGACATCATCGTCAACCTCACCGCCGGCATGGGCGGTGACCTGGAGATTGGCGCCGGGGAACACCCGATGGAATTCGGCCCCAACACGGACCTGGTCGGCCCGCTTACCCGCCTGGCCCATGTGGAAGCCCTGCTGCCGGAAATCTGCACCCTGGATTGCGGCACCCTCAACTTTGGCGACGGCGACACCATCTATGTGTCCACCCCGGCACAACTGCGCGCCGGGGCCAAACGCATCACCGAGCTGGGGGTAAAAGCCGAGCTGGAAATTTTTGACACCGGTCACCTGTGGTTCGCCAAACAGATGATCAAGGAAGGCCTGCTCGACGACCCGTTGTTCCAACTGTGCCTGGGCATTCCCTGGGGCGCGCCGGCCGACACCACCACCATGAAAGCCATGGTCGACAACCTGCCCGCCGACTGCACCTGGGCCGGCTTTGGCATCGGCCGCATGCAGATGCCGATGGCCGCCCAGGCGGTACTGCTCGGCGGCAACGTGCGGGTCGGCCTGGAAGACAACCTGTGGCTGGACAAAGGCGTGCTGGCCAGCAATGGCGCGCTGGTCGAGCGGGTCAGCGAGATCCTTACGCGCCTTGGCGCACGCATTCTTACCCCGGCAGAAGGCCGGGCAAAAATGAACCTCAAGCGTCCGGCGTAACCCAGGAGTCCTTATGAGCTTTATCACCGAGATCAAGATTTTTGCGGCCTTGGGCAGCGGCGTTATCGGCAGCGGCTGGGTCGCCCGGGCGCTGGCCCACGGCCTCGACGTGGTGGCCTGGGACCCGGCGCCCGGCGCCGAGGCCGCACTGCGCCAACGGGTCGCCAATGCCTGGCCGGCACTGGAAAAACAGGGCTTGGCGCCGGGGGCAGCGTTGGACCGCCTGCGTTTTGTCGACAGCATTGAAGCCTGCGTGCGCGACGCCGACTTTATCCAGGAAAGCGCCCCGGAGCGTTTGGACCTCAAGCTCGATCTGCACGCCAAGATCAGCGCCGCCGCCAAACCCAATGCACTGATCGCCTCGTCCACCTCCGGCTTGCTGCCCAGCGACTTCTACGCCGACGCGGTTAAGCCTGAACGCTGCGTGGTCGGCCACCCGTTCAACCCGGTGTACCTGCTGCCGCTGGTGGAAGTGGTGGGCGGGGTAAACACTGCGCCTGCAGCCGTTCAGGCCGCCATTCAGGTGTATCAGACCTTGGGCATGCGCCCGCTGCACGTGCGCAAGGAAGTGCCCGGTTTTATTGCCGACCGCCTGCTCGAAGCCCTCTGGCGCGAGGCCCTGCACCTGGTAAACGACGGGGTAGCGACCACCGGCGAAATCGACGACGCCATCCGTTTCGGTGCCGGGCTGCGCTGGTCGTTTATGGGCACGTTCCTCACCTACACCCTGGCCGGTGGTGACGCCGGCATGCGCCACTTCATGGCCCAATTCGGCCCAGCGCTACAATTGCCCTGGACCTACCTGCCCGCGCCCGAGCTGACCGACCAACTGATCGACGACGTAGTCGCCGGCACCCGCGAGCAGCAAGGCCAACGCAGCATCTCCGAACTGGAACGCTACCGCGACGACTGCCTGATGGCCGTGCTCGACGCGGTCAAAACCGTCAAAGCCAAACACGGCTTCGCTTTTGCCGACTGAAGGACACCCCATGCCGCACCGCCTCTACCAGACCCAGGTCAGCGCCGACTGGGTCGACTACAACGGCCACCTGCGCGACGCCTACTACCTGCTGATTTTCAGCCAGGCCGTCGACAGCCTCATGGACCAGATCGGCCTCGACGCGGCAGCACGCGCCGCCAGCAACCACTCCCTATTCACCCTGGAAGTGCACCTCAACTACCTGCACGAAGTGAAACAGGGCGAAGCCGTGGAGGTGCGCCTGCAGATACTCGGCCACGACCACAAACGCCTTCACCTGTACCTGAGCCTGTACCGCAAAGGGCAGGAAGAAGCCGCGGCCGTGAGCGAACAGATGCTGCTGCACGTCGACATGAACGGCCCGAAGTCAGCGCCATTTAGCGAGACGACAGCAGCACGGATTGAAGGATTGGTAATCGCGCAAGGCGCGCTACCAAAACCTGAATATGCCGGGCGGGTGATGGCGTTGCCTGGCTAACGCCGAGCGCTTGATCTGCTGTTGATTTGGCTTGTGATCTGCCCGCCCCTTTAGCGCAGGCCGAGCGGAGTCGTTGCGTAAGGGGTCGTAGCGGCCGGGAGCCGCGCAGAGGCGTGAGGGCCATGGATGGCCCTTCTCGCCGGCCCCTGGAGCAGCGACGGAGCGAGGGAAGTTTTCACGCAGTGAAAACCCAAGGTAGGGGCAAGATTTTTTGGTTTCTTTTTTATCGACTGAAAAAAGAAACTCGCGCGTAAGGCGCGAAACAAAACGCCCAGCACACGCGGTAATGAAGAAGAAAACCGCCCGCCCAAAGACCGCTCGGCTCCCTTAAGTCTCCGCACCTGGATCCCAGCCTACGCTGGGATGACAGTGGTGCGACGGACATCTCGCCCCCTTTCAAAAAGGCAAAAAAAACCTCCCGCAAAGCCGACACAGCGCGGGAGGTTAAGTTTGCTTCTAACAGGGAGAGTCCACGCTAAGCCGACCACTTCGATCAGGTGACCAAACCCAACCAAACAGCCAACGTATTGCCACTCAAGGCTGACGCTCTAGTCGCCATTGTGCCGATTGCGAACGACCGAAAATTGCTTGAAAACGACCTGCTCATGCATATAACAGCCATCGCGCTTGTAGCCAGGCCACGCCCTCACCAGAATCGAACCCACCTCCCCCGCACAAGGACCACGGCCATGATGCACGCTGACCTGATCGACCAGGACGACCTGCGCGAGCGCCTGCAAACCCTGGGCTTCGCCGTACCCGCTGGCGCGACGCCCGAGCAGGCATGCGAACACGCCGTTGTCGGCCTCGACGGCCCACGGGCACTGGCACTGCGCAAATTGGTGGAACAGATGTTGGGCAGCGGCGCGGTGATGCTACCGGCCGTGCGCGAAGCCATATCGCGGCAGTTGCTGCCGGCGCTGGCGCAGTACAAAGAGAGTCATGGCGGCTAACTAAAAGCTTCGCGGCTGAAGCCCCTCCCACCAACAACTCGTTCCCTGTGGGAGGGGCTTTAGCCGCGATTGTTTTTACAGGCGTACGCTGGCGAAGGTCGATTCGCTGCGCGCCTGGCTAAGCGCCGACATCGCCCCCGGCGTAGAAGCCAATACCAATGCCTGCGGAATCGGCATCAGCGCCACTTGCTGCGCGGTGTTGGAACCCATGCGCTCGTCACGCGGCGGAATGCCGAAGTACTCGCGGTAGCACTTGGAGAAGTGCGGCGTGGAGACAAACCCACACACCGACGCCACTTCGATGATCGACATCGGCGTCTGCTTGAGCAGCTGCCGTGCACGCACCAGGCGCAGCTTCAGGTAGTAACGCGATGGCGAGCAGTGCAGGTATTTCTGGAACAGGCGCTCGAGCTGACGACGCGACACATTGACGTACACCGCCAGCTCGTCGAGATCGATTGGCTCTTCCAGGTTGGCTTCCATCAGCACCACGATTTCCTGCAGCTTGGGCTGGTTGGTGCCGAGCATGTGCTTGAGCGGCACACGCTGGTGATCCTGCTCGTTGCGGATGCGCTCGTAGACGAACATTTCCGAGATCGCCGCCGACAACTCGCGGCCATGCTCACGGGAGATCACGTGCAACATCATGTCCAGCGGCGCGGTGCCGCCGGAGCTGGTGAAACGGTTGCGGTCGAGGGTAAACAGGCGGGTGCTCATGACCACGCGGGGGAAGGCTTCCTGCATCGCCGCCAGGCATTCCCAGTGCACGCTGCAATCAAAACCATCGAGCAGGCCAGCACAGGCCAACGCCCAGCTGCCGGTGCACACGGCGCCCAGTTTGCGCGACTGACGCGCCTGGGTTTGCAGCCACAACACGTGTTCGCGGGTAACACTGCGTTGAATACCGATACCGCCGCAGACGATCACCATGTCCAGGGCCGGTGCTTTGGCCGCGGCGCAGTCGGGGGTGATCTGCAGACCGTCGCTGGCCCATACCTGGTTGCCGTCCAGGGTCATGGTGGTCCAGCGGTAGAGCTCGCGGCCAGACAGCTGGTTGGCCATGCGCAGCGGTTCGACGGCCGAAGCCAGGGAAATCAGAGTGAAATTATCCAGAAGCAGAAAGCCGATGGATTGTGGAGCACGGTTCTGGGGTTGAGCCCCTTGGTTGAACGGCGACATCACGGTATCTCCTCACGCAGGTGTGGCTTCAGTCGAAGCTCTTTATTTTTCTGGCCCACGTGTGATCACAGCGTTGGGCTATGGCAAGGCCTAACGCAAAGCCCATGCCTAAATTGAACGACCATTCAAAAAAAACCAAAAACGACGTCGCTGAGGCTCTAGCCAGCCACCGGCCGACAAGGGAAGAACGGGCGTACCAGGCCGCATAACGCCGGGTGACTGAGCAGTTTCGTAGCACTTCCCGGAGCTTTCTCACGGGGCCTTTGGAAACTGTCACTGCTGGCACAACACTGGCCGCCGGGCGGCGGAAGGGTTGCTAATCGCTCGCGCCAAAACATGGCGTGTTTTTCAGGAAACGATCAAAAACTGTGCAGGTGAATGCGGTCCCGTAGGGTGTGCTGTGCGCACCGTTGCGATTTCATGGGAAACCGCTTGGTGCGCACAGCACACCCTACAAAAGCGCGATCAACACTCGATCGCGCTAACCGCTAACCCACCGCGCGAGGTTTCTTTGTATTTGTCATGCATGTCGGCGCCGGTGTCGCGCATGGTACGGATCACCCGGTCGAGGGAGATGAAGTGCTCGCCATCACCGCGCAATGCCATCTGCGCGGCGTTGATGGCTTTCACTGCGGCAATCGCGTTGCGCTCGATGCAGGGCACTTGCACCAGGCCACCGACCGGGTCGCAGGTGAGGCCGAGGTTATGTTCCAGGCCGATTTCTGCGGCGTTTTCCAACTGCCCCGGAGTGGCGCCAAGAATCTCCGCCAAGCCCGCGGCAGCCATTGCGCAAGCCGAACCGACTTCGCCCTGACAGCCGACTTCGGCACCTGAGATCGAGGCGTTCTTTTTACACAGGATGCCGATGGCCGCTGCCGCCAGAAAGTATTCGCACACATCCGCCTCGGTCACCGCCGGGCTGAAGCGCACGAAGTAGTGCAGCACGGCCGGAATGATGCCCGCCGCGCCATTGGTGGGCGCGGTGACCATGCGCCCGCCGGCGGCGTTTTCTTCGTTCACTGCCAGGGCGAACAGGTTGACCCACTCCATGCCGCTCAGGGTCGAGCCGATCACGTTGGGTTTTCCCAGCTCCTGCAGGCTGCGGTGCAGTTTGGCCGCACGGCGCTTGACGTTGAGCCCGCCGGGCAGAATGCCTTCGTGCTTGAGACCGTTATCCACGCAGTCGCGCATGGCCTTCCACAGGCGCATCAGGCCCTGGCGAATTTCCGCTTCACTGCGCCAGGCCTTTTCGTTGGCCATCATCAGTTCCGACACGCGCAGG
Organism: Pseudomonas sp. GV071; assembly: GCF_003050835.1. Taxonomy (GTDB): domain Bacteria; phylum Pseudomonadota; class Gammaproteobacteria; order Pseudomonadales; family Pseudomonadaceae; genus Aquipseudomonas. The sequence continues at coordinate 36,338 of NZ_QAOJ01000002.1, forward strand.
TTATGGGTCTTGCACAACTGCAGCAGTTCTTCGGCGCTGGAGAAATCGTAGGGCAGCTCGGTGCGGTCCTGGTCCAGCACACCGCTGGCGGCCTGCTCGGCATCGACGACAAAACCGCCGCCGACCGAATAGTAGGTATCGCGGTGCAGTTCACCGCCGTCGCCCTCCACGATCAGGGTCATGGCGTTGGGGTGATAGGGCAGGTTTTCGTCGAGCAACAGCATGTCGCGCTGCCACTCGAAGGGCACTTCGAAATGGCCATCGAGCAATAAGCAGCCGCTGTCGTGCAAGGCGGCAATGCGCGGGGCGATCTGCGCCGGGTCGATGGCGTCCGGCCAATCGCCCATCAGGCCCATGATCACCGCACTGTCGCTGCCATGGCCGACGCCGGTGGCCGACAGCGAGCCATACAGGCGCACTTCCACCCGCCGCACCTGCTGCAAGTGCCCACGCTCACGCAGCCCCTGAACGAACAACGCCGCGGCGCGCATGGGGCCGACGGTGTGGGAGCTGGATGGGCCGATGCCTATTTTGAATAGGTCGAACACGCTGATGGCCATGCGATTTTCCTCAACCGGTACAGGGCGGGAAGAGCGCCCGCAGTTGCGCGGATCATCCGGCTTTTATTGCGCAGCACGGGGTCCCATACCGACTTGATCATGCCCACTAACGTCGTGGCTTTTGCCCCTGACATCTGCCGGCGACAGCCTTGTGCTGAATACGACATTGGCACATCCAATCGCGACTTCCGGCGTGGTCGCTATCACACAGCACGCGCATAGTCCCCGCGCCCGGCATGCTTCCTGCGAGTGTATGGGCATTGCCACCTAGCCAAGGAACGCTTATGAAATTCGTGACCTCTGTTTGCCTGGCCCTGAGCCTGACAACGCCCGTATTGGCCACTGCCGCTGAACCGGAAAGCTGCAAGCTGGTGCGTTTCGCCGATGTCGGCTGGACCGATATCACCGTCACCACCGCAGTCACCCGCCTGCTGTTGGGCAACCTCGGTTACGTCACCAGCGTGAAACGCATGTCGGTGCCACAGACCTACAAAGCGCTGCAGGACAAGCAGCTCGATGTATTCCTCGGCAACTGGATGCCGAGCATGGAAAACGACATCAAGGCCTACCGCGAGTCCGGCAGCGTGGAAACCCTGCGGGCCAACCTGCATGGCGCCAAGTACACCCTGGCGGTGCCGGACTACGTGTATGACGGCGGGCTGAAAAGCTTCCAGGACCTGGCCAAGTTCAAAGACAAACTGGACGGCAAGATCTATGGCATCGAACCGGGCAACGACGGCAATGCCCTGATCAACAAGATGATCAAAGAGAACGCCTACGGCATCGGCACCTTCAAGCTGGTGGAAAGCAACGAGGCGAAGATGCTCGCCAGCGTCGAGCGCGCCGGGCACCTCAACCAGTGGATCGTGTTCCTCGGCTGGGAACCGCACCCGATGAATACCCACTACCGCATGAAATACCTGGAAGGCGGCGACGATTACTTCGGCCCCGACTACGGCGGCGCCACCGTCTATACCAATACGCGCAAAGCCTACGCCCAGGAATGCGCCAACGTCGGCAAGCTGCTGGGCAACCTGGAATTCCAGCTGTCGATGGAAAACGAACTCATGGATGGCGTGCTCAACCAGAGCCTCAACCCGCGCCAGACCGCCAAGAACTGGATTCAGGCACACCCTCAAGTGCTTGATGCCTGGTTGCAGGGTGTGACCACCCGTGAAGGGCAAGCGGCCCTGCCGATTGTGAAAAGCAAGCTGGACCTATGAGCCAAAAGGGGCGGCGAAATTGGCTGAAGAGGTCGTAAACGACCTCACTGGTGCCAGATACGACGCCCTCTGCACTGGTTGCGACGCACCCTGTATTCGTTTGTTTTGCCCTGTTCCATGATCGTTCTCGACACGACCGCTAGGCTCTTTACCGGCAGCGCTACATGGCGCGCTCAACCGGGGCTTCACGCCAGGGGCTAAACAAGAAGCGGCAATACGCGTTCAGCACTGCACTGCCAAAACAAAATCATAAGGAGTCAGTCCCATGAAAGTTTTCACCCCCTTGCTGTTGGTCGCATCGCTGGGCCTGCCGTTGCTGGCGAGCGCCGCAGAACCTGCGTCTTGCAGCACCGTGCGCTTTTCCGATGTGGGTTGGACCGACATCACTGTCACCACTGCGGTGACCAGTGCAGTGCTGGAGTCGCTGGGTTACAAAACCAAGACCACCATGATTTCCGTGCCGGTGACCTACAAGTCCCTGGCCGCAGGCAAAGACCTCGATGTGTTCCTCGGCAACTGGATGCCGACCATGGAGAACGACATCAAGGCCTACCGTGATGCCGGCACCGTGGAAACCGTGCGCGCCAACCTCGAAGGCGCCAAGTACACCCTCGCCGTTCCGGATTACGCCTACGACGCCGGCCTGAAAGATTTCTCCGACATCGCCAAGTTCAAAGACAAGCTCGACGGCAAGATCTACGGCATCGAGCCAGGCAACGACGGCAACCGTCTGATCCAGAGCATGATCGACAAAGACGCCTTCGGCCTGAAGGGCTTCAAGGTGGTGGAGTCCAGCGAAGCGGCAATGCTCTCGCAGCTGAAACGCTCCACGCGCAAGAACGAGTACATGGTGTTCCTCGGCTGGGAACCGCACCCGATGAACACCCGCAACAAGATGAAGTACCTGACTGGCGGCGACGAGTACTTCGGCCCCAACTACGGCCAGGCCACCGTGCTCACCAACGTGCGCAAAGGCTACGTGCAAGAGTGCGGCAACGTCGGCAAGTTGTTGACCAACCTCTCCTTCACCCTGGAGATGGAAAACAACCTGATGGACGCCGTGCTCAACGAAAACCAGAAGCCTGATGTGGCCGCCAAGGCCTGGCTGAAAGCCAACCCGCAGGTGCTCGACACCTGGCTGGCGGGCGTCACCACCCTCGACGGCAAACCTGGCGTCGAAGCCGCCAAAGCTGCACTCGCCAAGTAACACCTGAAGCACGACTGTAAGCAGTAACCGGGCGCTCGCAGCTAACCCTGCGGCGCGCTCGGCAGGCTGTACCTATCCCCCCGCATGTGGACACTCACTACCATGCCGACTTTTGAAAAACTCCCTCTGGGCGAGAAAATCGCCGAGTTCGTAGAGTGGCTGACCCAGCATGGCGCCGCGTACTTCGATGCCATCGCCTCTGCCCTGGAATTCATGATTCACGGGGTAACCAATGGCCTGACCTTTTTCAATCCGCTGGTACTGATTGGCCTGTTCGGCTTGCTCACCCACCTGATCCAGCGCAAGTGGGGCCTGACCCTGTTCTGCGTGTTGTCGTTCCTGCTGATTCTCAACCTGGGCTACTGGCAAGAAACCATGGAAACCCTGGCGCAGGTGCTGTTCGCCACCTTTATCTGTGTGTTGATTGGCGTGCCGCTGGGCATCATGGCCGCGCACCGCCCGCACTTTTACACGGTGATGCAACCGATCCTCGACCTGATGCAAACCGTACCGACCTTCGTGTACCTGATTCCTACCCTGACTCTGTTCGGCCTGGGCGTTGTGCCGGGGCTGATTTCCACCGTGGTGTTCGCGGTGGCCGCGCCGATTCGCCTGACCTACCTGGGCATTCGCGACGTCCCCACTGAACTGATGGACGCCGGCAAAGCCTTCGGCTGCTCGCGCCGCCAACTGCTCACCCGCATCGAATTGCCGTACGCCATGCCCAGCATCGCTGCCGGCATCACCCAATGCATCATGCTGTCGCTGTCGATGGTGGTGATCGCCGCCCTGGTTGGCGCTGACGGCCTGGGCAAACCGGTGGTCAACGCACTCAACACCGCCGACATCGCGCTCGGCTTCGAAGCTGGCCTGGCCATCGTGCTGCTGGCGATCATCCTCGACCGGGTATGCAAACAGCCCGAAGCGAAAGTGAGGGTTGAACAATGAGCATGATTCGTTTCGAAAACGTCGACGTAATCTTCTCCAAGTACCCCAAGGAAGCCTTGGCGCTGCTGGACCAGGGCCTGACCCGCGACCAGATTCTGAAAAAGACCGGCCTGGTGGTCGGCGTAGAGAAAGCCAGCCTGGACGTCGAGCGCGGCGAGATCTGCGTGATGATGGGGCTGTCCGGTTCGGGTAAATCCAGCCTGCTGCGCTGCATCAACGGGTTGAACACGGTGAGCCGTGGTCGCCTGCTGATCGAGCATGAAGGCCAGGAAGTGGATATCGCCAACTGCTCGGCGGCGACTCTCAAAGACATGCGCACCAAACGCATCGCCATGGTGTTCCAGAAATTCGCCCTGATGCCCTGGCTGACGGTGCGCGAGAACATCAGCTTCGGCCTGGAAATGCAGGGCCGTCCGAGTGCCGAGCGCACCAAGCTGGTGAACGAAAAAATCGAATTGGTAGGCCTCACCCAATGGCGCAACAAGCGCCCGGACGAGCTTTCCGGCGGCATGCAGCAGCGTGTGGGCCTGGCCCGCGCACTGGCGATGGATGCCGACATCCTGCTGATGGACGAACCGTTCTCGGCCCTCGACCCGCTGATCCGCCAGGGCCTGCAGGACGAGCTGCTGGAGTTGCAACGCAAGCTGAGCAAAACCATCGTGTTCGTCAGCCACGATCTCGACGAAGCACTGAAGCTGGGTAGCCGCATCGCCATCATGAAAGACGGCCGCATCATCCAGTACAGCAAGCCCGAAGAGATCGTCCTCAACCCGGCCGATGAATACGTACGCACCTTCGTCGCCCACACCAACCCGCTCAACGTGTTGTGTGGCCGCAGCCTGATGCGCACCCTGGATAAATGCACGCGAGTGAATGGCGAAGTCTGCCTCGACCCGGGCAACGACTCCTGGCTCGGCCTGGCCGACGGCAACCTGTTCAAAGGCGCACGCCAAGGCGCGGACGCCATCACCCTGCAGAACTGGGCACCCGGCGATGCAGTGGAAGGCCTGACCCGCCGCCCGACCCTGGTGGACTCCAATATCGGCATGCGCGATGCGCTGCAGATCCGTTACCAGACCGGGCACAAGCTGGTGCTGCACGATGAGAATCGGGTGGTGGGGGTGTTGGGCGATACCGAGCTGTATCACGCGTTGCTCGGTAAAAACCTCGGCTGATTTGCCATCGTAATGTTGGGCCGGCCCGTTGGGCTTCGCTGCGCTCAACCCAACCTACAATTCCGTAGGTTGGGTTGAGCGCAGCGAAGCCCAACGAACGCTCCCCATGTCGTGAACGGACCACAGCGACGCCGCTGTGTCGCTCAGAGCTACAGGCAGTCGTTTTTATTGATTCCTCGTTCAATAAAAACTTACTAGACTGGCGCAACGCCCGTAGTGATTGGTTTGCAAGGAGTCCGACATGCCCAAAGTAGGGATGCAACCCATCCGCCGTTCGCAATTGATCCACGCCACCCTGGAAGCGGTAGACCAGGTCGGCATGGACGCCAGCATCGCCCTGATCGCGCGTCTGGCCGGGGTGTCCAATGGCATCATCAGCCATTATTTCCAGGACAAGAACGGCCTGCTCGAAGCCACCATGCGCCACCTGATGACGGCCCTCAGCCTGTCGGTGCGCGACCGTCGTTTACTGCTCGAAGACCTCAGCCCACGGGCACAGATTCGCACCATCATCGAGGGCAACTTCGATGACAGCCAGGTCAATGGCCCGGCAATGAAAACCTGGCTGGCATTCTGGGCCAGCAGCATGCACCAGCCCTCGTTGCGCCGCCTGCAGCGAATCAACGACCACCGTCTGTATTCCAACATCTGCTGTGAATTTCGCCGGGTGATGCCGATTGCCGAGGCGCGCACGGCCGCCCGTGGTCTGGCCGCTTTGATTGACGGCCTGTGGCTGCGCGGCGCCCTCAGTGGCGAAGCGTTCGACACCCAGCAAGCCCTGCAGATTGCCTTCGACTACCTGGACCAACAATTGGCCAGGCAGGCGGGCTGACGCTCGCCCTCCCCTATTCCGACTTTCGCGAGGACACCATGGCCCGTTTTCCCCTGCAAAAACTCTACATCGACGGCGGTTATGTCGACGCCACCAGCGGCACCACCTTCGAGGCCATCAACCCGGCCAACGGCGAAGTGCTGGCCGAGGTGCAGCGCGCCTCGCAAGCCGATGTGGAGCGCGCGGTGGCAAGCGCCGAGAAGGGCCAGAAAGTCTGGGCAGCGATGACCGCCATGCAGCGCTCGCGCATCCTGCGCAAGGCCGTGGATATTCTGCGTGAGCGCAACGACGAGCTGGCCGAGCTGGAAACCCTCGACACCGGCAAGGCGCTCTCGGAAACCCGCTATGTCGACATCGTTACCGGGGCCGACGTACTCGAGTACTACGCCGGCCTGGTGCCAGCCATTGAAGGCGAGCAGATTCCGCTGCGTGAGACCTCGTTCGTCTACACCCGCCGCGAACCGCTGGGCGTTGTGGCCGGGATTGGCGCCTGGAACTACCCGATCCAGATTGCCCTGTGGAAATCCGCCCCGGCCCTGGCCGCCGGCAACGCGATGATTTTCAAGCCCAGCGAAGTCACCTCGCTGACCACCTTGAAGCTGGCAGAAATTTACACCGCAGCCGGTTTGCCCGATGGCGTGTTCAACGTGCTGACCGGCAGCGGCCGTGAAGTCGGCACCTGGCTGACCGAACATCCGCGCATCGAAAAAATTTCCTTCACCGGCGGCACCGACACCGGCAAAAAAGTCATGGCCAGCGCCTCCAGTTCGTCGCTCAAGGAAGTGACCATGGAGCTGGGCGGCAAGAGCCCACTGATCATCTTCGAAGACGCCAACCTCAACCGCGCCGCCGACATTGCGGTAATGGCCAACTTCTACAGCTCCGGCCAGGTGTGCACCAACGGCACACGCGTATTTGTGCCACGCAGTTTGCAGGCCCGCTTCGAAGCCAAGGTGCTGGAGCGTGTGCAACGCATTCGCCTCGGCGACCCCACCGACGACACCACCAACTTCGGCCCGCTGGTGAGCTTTGCCCACATGGAAAACGTGCTCGGCTATATCGCCAAGGGCAAGGCAGAAGGCGCGCGGTTGCTGATCGGTGGTGAGCGCGTAACGGAAGGCGAATTTGGCAAAGGCGCCTTTGTGGCGCCGACCGTGTTCAGCGATTGCACCGATGACATGACCATCGTGCGCGAAGAAATCTTCGGGCCGGTGATGAGCATTCTGGTGTACGACGACGAAGCCGAAGTGATCCGCCGCGCCAACGACACCGAGTTCGGCCTGGCCGCCGGCATCATCACTCAGGATTTGAACCGCGCGCACCGGGTTATCCACCAGCTGGAAGCCGGCATCTGCTGGATCAACACCTGGGGCGAATCGCCGGCCGAGATGCCGGTGGGCGGCTACAAACAATCGGGCGTCGGCCGCGAGAACGGCTTGGTCACCCTGGCTCAATACACCCGCATCAAGTCGGTCCAGGTGGAGTTAGGTGGGTATACGTCGGTGTTTTGATCCGCTCATACACCGATTTGTAGGTTGGGTTGAGCACAGCGAAGCCCAACGGGCAGACCGATAAACGCCGGCCTTTGGCCGGCCTGTTGGGCTTCCTTCGTCAACCCAACCTACGCCTCTCCCACATAGTTTTTCAGTTCTGATCCAGGTACAGAAATGAACACAGAATTCGATTACATCATCGTCGGTGCCGGCTCGGCCGGTAACACCCTGGCCACCCGCCTGACCGAAGATGCCAACGTGACCGTGTTGCTGCTGGAGGCCGGCGGCCCGGACTATCGCCTGGATTTCCGCACCCAGATGCCCGCCGCCCTGGCCTTCCCGCTACAAGGCCGACGCTACAACTGGGCCTACGAAACCGACCCCGAGCCGCACATGAACAACCGCCGCATGGAATGTGGGCGCGGCAAGGGCCTGGGCGGCTCCTCGTTGATCAATGGCATGTGCTACATCCGCGGCAACGCCCTGGACTACGACGGCTGGGCGCAAACCCCGGGCCTGGAAGACTGGAGCTACCTCGATTGCCTGCCGTATTTTCGCAAGGCGGAAACCCGCGACATCGGCCCCAATGACTACCACGGCGGCGACGGCCCGGTCAGCGTGACCACCCCCAAAGCCGGCAATAATCCGCTGTTCAAGGCCATGGTCGAGGCCGGCGTGCAGGCCGGCTACCCGCGTACAGAGGATCTCAACGGTTACCAGCAAGAAGGCTTCGGCCCGATGGACCGCACCGTCACCCCGCAAGGCCGGCGCTCCAGCACCGCCCGTGGTTACCTCGACCAGGCCCGCAAACGGCCGAACCTGACCATCGTCACCCATGCCCTCACCGACCGCGTGCTGTTCGAAGGCAAACACGCCGTCGGCGTCGCCTACCTGAAAGGCACCAGCTCGATTCCGGTGGAGGCCATGGCCCGCCGCGAAGTGTTGGTGTGCTCCGGCGCCATCGCTTCACCAGCGTTGCTGCAACGCTCCGGCGTCGGCCCGGCAGAACTGCTGAAAAAACTGCGCATTCCACTGGTGCATGACCTGCCCGGCGTTGGCGAAAACCTCCAGGACCACCTGGAGATGTACCTGCAATACGCCTGCACCCAACCGGTGTCGCTGTACCCGTCGCTGCTGTGGTGGAACCAGCCGCCGATTGGCGCGAAATGGCTGTTCCTCGGCAAAGGCATCGGCGCCAGCAACCAGTTCGAAGCCGGCGGTTTTATCCGCAGCCGTCCGGAATTCGAATGGCCGAATATCCAGTACCACTTCCTGCCGGTGGCGATTAACTACAACGGCAGCAACGGCGTGCAGGAACACGGCTTCCAGGCCCACGTCGGCTCCATGCGCTCACCGAGTCGCGGACGCATCCAGGTGAAATCCAAAGACCCGCGCCAGCACCCGAGCATCCTCTTCAACTACATGGCCACCGAACAGGACTGGCAAGAGTTCCGCGACGGCATCCGCCTGACCCGCGAGATCATGAACCAACCCGCCCTCGACCCCTTCCGCGGCCGCGAAATCAGCCCGGGCCCCGAGGTGCAGACCGACGAACAACTCGACCAATTCATCCGCGAACACGCCGAAACCGCCTTCCACCCCTCCTGCTCCTGCAAGATGGGGAGCGACGAAATGGCCGTAGTGGATGGCGAAGGTCGCGTACATGGCGTGCAAGGTTTGCGCGTGGTGGACGCCTCGATCATGCCGCTGATCACCACCGGCAACCTCAACGCCCCGACCATCATGATCGCCGAGAAAATCGCCGACAAAATCCGCGGCCGGGCACCACTACCCAAAAGCACCGCACCGTATTACGTGGCCAACGGCGCACCGGTGAGAGTCAAACCACTGCGTTAAGCAAAGATCAAAAGCATCGCGGCTGAAGCCGCTCTTACAGGAGAACGCGCATCTGCTCTGGATCTGGCTTTTGATCTTGATCTACCCGCCCCTTGGGCGAAGGCCGAACGGAGTCGTTGCGCAAGGGGTCGAGCGGCCGGGAGCCGCGAGAGGCGCGAAGGGCCATGGATGGCCCGTCGCGCCGGCCCCTGGAGCAACGACGGAGTGAGGGGACCTGAAGCGCAGCGTAAGGCCGAGGTAGGGGCAAGCCCTTTGGTTACTTTGCGGCGACTGGCAAAGTGACTCGCGCGTAAGGCGCGAAACAAAAACCTCCAGCACACGCGTCAATGAAGAAGAAAACCGTCCGCCAGTAGATCGCTTGGTGCGCATAGCACACCCTACAAAAGCAAACCGCGCTAATCCGGCAGATTCTGCCGAATCATCCACTGCCCATCCGGCGGCACCAACAAACTCACATTCAACCGCCCCACGTTGCTCCGATCGAGCATGATGATCTGCGGACTGACCATCTTCGCCACCGGCTGTTTCTCCAACAACCGCACCGCCAGATCCACCGCTATCCGCGCCTGCACCACCGGCGAATCGGTCGGCGCCGCCAACACCTGGCCATCGGCAATCGGCGCCAGCAACCGCTCATTGGCATAAAACGAAATCACCTCAAAGTGATACCGCGGCGCACTGTTGTGCCGCAGCCGCGAAGCAAACGCCGCCGCCTCGGCATTGCCCAACACATAATCCAGATTGGGTTCACGCTCCAGCAGGGCGCGCACCAACGGAGCCTGCCCGGAGATATCGGCAGCGCCATAACCGCCATGGATCAGGGTCACCGAACTGCCCTCGAGCGCCTCCTGCAAACCCGCCTCGGCATCCTTCAGCCAGCCCGCGCCCGCAGGCCCGGGAAACCAGCCAACACGCACCGCACGGCCGTGCGCATGCTTGAGCAAATAGCCCACCGCCTCTTTGGTCATCTCGGCAAAGTCCACCCGTGCATGGGCGCTGACGCCGGGGCAATCCAGGCGGTTGGCCAGGTCGATCACCGGAACGCCACGCGCAGCCACCGCCTGAATCTGCGGGCACAGGCCATTGGTGCTGATGCCACCGACGATAAAGGCGTCCGCCCCATGCGCGGCGCAGTGCTGGAACTGCTCGCTCTGCACCGCTGCGTTCTGGTAGCCGCCAGCGTCATAAATGCCCAGGCGCACACCCTGGCGCTCGGCTTCCTGCGACAGCCCCCAGGACATCGCCCACCAGTAGCGGCCCAACCCCTGCGGCAACACCGCGCAGATCCGCCAGGGCTTGCTGGCCCGGGCCTGGGGTTGGTAGTCCAGCGCCTGGCCATCGCTCACCACCGGCACCGGAAACCACTCCTGCGCCTGGAGCAACGGACAGACACACACGCACAACACAACGAGGAAAGTCACCCGCATCGGCAAGGCCTTATGCAATGTCAGGAACGATTCGGTACGCGAGTGCAAAGCGTGCCAGCCCGCTCAGAGTATTGCCACTAGGATCGGCACAAAGTTCCCGCTGTTGTGCGGTTCAATCCGGCATTTCCTGGCGGATCATCCATTGGCCGTTGGGCGGCATCAGCAGGCTCATGTCGAAGCGTTGCAGGCTGGCCTTGTCGAGCATGCGGATGCGCGGGCCGATGCGTTCGGGCAGCGGCTGTTTCTCCAGCGCGCGCACAGCCAGATCAATGGCGATGCGCGCCTGGATCACCGGCGCATCGGTGGGTGCGGCCAGCACCTCGCCTTTGTTGATCAGCGCCAGCAGTTGCTCGGTGGCATAGAAGGACAGCACCTGGTAGTGGTAACGCGTGCCGGTGGTGCGCTTGAGTTGGGCAGCGAACGCCGCCGCCTCGGCGTTGCCGAGCAAGTAGTCGAGGTCGGGTTCGCGCTGCAGCAGGTCGCGCACCAGCTTGGCCTGGCTGGCGCGGTCCGGCGGGCCATAACCACCGCTGATCAGGCTCAGCGTGGAGCCGGCTACCGCCTGCTGCACCCCGCGTTCGGCATCCGCCACCCAGCCGGCGTTCTGCGGCCCCGGCAACCAGCCGACGCGCGCGGGTTTGCCTGGGTGGCGATCGAGAATATAGGCCACGGTCACCTTGGCCATCTCGGCGAAATCCACCCGCGAGTGGGCCGTGACTCCGGCACACTCCAGGCGGTTGACCAGGTCGATCACCGGCACCGCGGTGTTGCGCAGTGCTTCGATCTGCGGGCAGAGGTCCGTGGTGTTGATGCTGGCGATCACCACGGCGTCGGCACCGCGCTGTATGCAGCGCTGCAATTGGGCCACCTGCACGTCGGCGTACTGGTAGCCGCCGGCTTCGTAGATCCCCAGTTGAATACCCTGGCGCGTGGCCTCCTCGGCCAATCCCCAGGACACGCCCCACCAGTAGCGGTCCTTGCCTTGCGGCAGCAGCGCGCAGACCCGCCAGGGTTGGCTGGCTTTGGGTTGTGGTTGGTAATCAAGCAAGTTGCCGTCGCTGACCACGGCGGTCGGAAACCAGTCAGCGCCGTACACCGGCAGGCAACCGCAGAGAGCGAGCAAGGTCAGACAGATCACACGCATGGAGCGGCGCCTTCGACAGTTGTGCACATCGCCCCACAGCGTGGCAGCGCCGCTGCGCTTTTGCCAATCGCCGGCTACAAATGCCCGGCAAGGTTGGCAACGCGGCGGCCAGAAGCCTAAAGTCCGTGGGGCCATTGCCCGTTCCAGAGAGTTTTCATGCCGATACAACCCGCGTTGGACGCCCGCACCGCCCGCCTGCTGCCCTGGATCGTGGCCATTGCCTTCTTCATGCAGACCCTGGACGGCACCATCCTCAACACCGCCTTGCCGGCGATGGCCCGCGAACTGCTGGAAGACCCGCTGCGCATGCAGTCGGTGGTGATCGCTTACATGCTCACCGTGGCACTGCTGATTCCGGCTTCGGGCTGGATTGCCGACCGCTTCGGCACCCGGCGGATTTTCTTCGGCGCGATTCTGCTGTTCAGTTGCGGCTCGCTGCTCTGCGCCATCAGCACCACGCTGCCGCAACTGGTGGGCGCACGCATCGTGCAGGGCCTGGGCGGCGCACTGATGATGCCGGTTGGCCGCCTGGTGGTGTTGCGGGCCTACCCGCGAACCGAGCTGGTGCGGATCATGAGTTTCATCACCCTGCCCGGCCTGCTCGGCCCACTGATTGGCCCGACCCTGGGCGGCTGGCTGGTGGAATACGCCAGCTGGCACTGGATCTTCCTGATCAATATTCCGGTGGGCCTGATCGGCTGCATTGCCGTGTACCGGGTGATGCCCGACCTGCGCGGTCCGCAGCGCAGCCGCTTCGACACCCTGGGGTTCATCCTGTTTGGTGGCGCCATGGTGCTGATTACCATCGCCCTTGAGGGCCTGGGCGAACTGCACCTGGCGCATATGCGCGTGATGCTGCTGTTGCTCGGCGGCCTGGCCTGTCTGGCTGCGTACTGGCTGCGCGCCGGGCAAGTGGCCGAACCGCTGTTCGCGCCGCGCCTGTTTCGCACCCGCACCTTTGCCGTGGGCATTCTAGGCAACCTGTTCGCGCGCCTGGGCAGCGGCTCGTTGCCGTTTCTGGTGCCACTGCTGTTGCAGGTGGCCCTGGGTTATTCACCGGCCGAGGCGGGCATGAGCATGATTCCCCTGGCGCTGGCGGCGATGGCGGTCAAACCCTTGGCCAAGTCGATCATCGACCGTTTTGGTTACCGCACCGTGCTGACGGGCAACACCCTGTTGCTCGGTGGCCTGCTGGCGAGCCTGGGCCTGGTCACCGCGACCACCCCATACGCCATGCTGCTCGTACAACTGGGGTTGTTGGGGGCGGTCAACTCGATGCAGTTCACGGCGATGAACACCGTCACCCTGATCGACCTCGATGACAGCAGCGCCAGCAGCGGCAACAGCCTGCTGTCGGTGGTGGTGCAGTTGGCGATCAGCCTGGGCATCGCCTCGGGCGCGGCGCTGCTGGGCGGGTTTACCAGCGAGATCGGCAGCGGCGAGATCGACAGCGTGTTGGGCGCGTTCCAGCTGACGTTTCTGTGCGTGGGCGTGCTGACGCTATTGGCGGCGGCGATCTTTTTGCAGCTGTCGCGTGAGGATGGGCGGTCGGCGAAGCGGGTGCCGACAGAGATTCAGGAGTAAGGCGCGGCATTCTGGATCCCGGCTTGCGCCGGGATGACGGAGGTTTTGATAAGACCACCGTCGTCCCAGCGCAGGCTGGGACCCAGAATATCGCCGGGAACGAAGGTGCCGAATTGAATGGGGCTATCAGCCGAAATAGCTGCCGTTTTTCGAAGGCAACCCACTCCACAATTCTTCCAGCCGCGGAAAATTCCAATCCTCCGGCGCTTCACGACCAATGATCTTCTCGCGCCCGACCAGCTTCGCCAGATCAATCACCTGCTGCTGAATCGGCGTTTTCGATTTGGCCATGAAGAACACTTTCACCCGTGGCGTCAGCAATGAGGTTGCGTGCTGGTCCATGACGATGCCCAGGCGCCCGCTTTCCAAGCGCACCAGCGAACCCGTGGGGTAGATGCCAACCGATTTGACGAAGGCCTGGAAGATCACCTGGTCGAAATGGCCTTTGCTCCATTCGGCCATCTTGCGAATCGACTCGGCCGGGTCCCAGCCACTCTTGTACGGGCGGTTGGAGGTGATCGCGTCATACACGTCACACACCGCGCCCATCTTCGCGAACAGGCTGATCTGGTCGCCTGCCAGGCGGTGCGGGTAGCCGCTGCCGTCGATCTTTTCGTGGTGGTGCAAGCACACGTCGAGGACGATGGCGTTGATGTCGCGGTTGTCTTTAAGCAACTTCAACCCGGCCATCGGGTGGTCGCGCATGGTGGTGAACTCGGCGTCGGTGAGTTTGCCGGGTTTGTTCAGGATCGCATCGGGGATCATCATCTTGCCGATGTCATGCAGCAGCCCGGCCACCCCCGCATCGCGCACCATGTCCTCACTCAAGCCGAGCTGGCGTGCGAGGGCGATCATCAGCGCGCACACCGCCACCGAGTGCATGTAGGTGTATTCGTCAGAGGTTTTCAGCCGCGCCAGGCTGATCATCGCATCGGGGTTGCGGATCACCGACTCGGTGATTTCCTCCACCAGTTCGGTCACTCGTGCGGCGTCGATGGCCTGGCCCATGCGCACTTCGCCGAACATGGCGACCACTGCATCCTTGGACCGCGCGCACAGTTGCTGGGCGCGTTTCACTTCCTCTTCCAAGGCAACGCTGATCGGTTTATGCGGCACCTCGATCGCGACCTCTGCCACCAATAACTGCTCGACCTCAGCCGCCACCTCCGCCGCGCTGAGCGCGATGCTGCCATCGGGCACATCAAGGCCTTTAGTGGGGTCGATCCACACCTCTTCGATGCCGCTGTCGAGAATGCGCTGCAGGTCTTTGGCAGTGTTGAGCAGAAACTTGGTTTTCCAGAACGGGTGTTCCATCCACGAACCACAAAATTCGTGGATGAACATGCCCAGACAGAGGTCAGTAACAGCGATTCGTTTCAGCACGGCAGAACCCGGCAAATTCAGCGGATACGGTCAGGCGAGAACGCGCCGACCTGTGAAGAAAGTAATACCAGCAAATAGCCACTTTTGCGCAGCGGTTTACGCGCAATCCGTCGGCGGCAGCGCATAAATCTACCCGCAGCCCGTCGCTCCCTTGCACTGTCCATGCCGTGCCGGCGGGTGCCCCTGTTACACTGCACGCCATTTCCGTTTAGCAGGCCTGCCCCCGTGACTTCCACCGCGTTCAATTCGTTGCCCCTGTCCGCCGCCATGTTGGCCAACCTGGAGTCCCTGGGTTACGCCGAAATGACGCCGATTCAGGCACAAAGCCTGCCGGTGATTCTCAAGGGCATGGACCTGATTGCCCAGGCCAAGACTGGTAGCGGCAAGACCGCGGCCTTCGGCATCGGCCTGCTCAACCCGCTCAACCCGCGCTACTTTGGTTGCCAGGCGCTGGTGCTCTGCCCCACCCGGGAGCTCGCCGACCAGGTGGCCAAGGAAATCCGCCGGCTGGCGCGCAGCGCCGACAACATCAAAGTACTGACCCTGTGTGGCGGCGTGCCGTTCGGGCCGCAGATCGGCTCGCTGGAGCACGGCGCACACATCATCGTCGGCACCCCGGGGCGGATTCAGGAACACCTGCGCAAAGGCACCCTGAAGCTCGACGGCCTCAACACCTTGGTGCTCGATGAAGCCGACCGTATGCTCGACATGGGCTTTAACGACGCCATCACCGACATCATCAGCCACACCCCGGCCAGGCGGCAGACCCTGTTGTTCTCCGCCACCTACCCGAGCGGTATCAAGCAGTTGTCCGCCGCGATCATGCGCGACCCGCAGCAGGTGCGTGCCGAGCACCTTCACGCTGACAACCAGATTGAACAGCGCTTCTACGAAATCGACCCGGACCAGCGTCTGCAGGCCGTCACCAAGGTGTTGGCGCATTTCCGCCCGCAATCGTGCGTGGCCTTCTGCTTCACCAAGCAGCAATGCCAGGAAGTGGTCGATCACCTGATTGCCAAAGGCTTCTCCGCCCAGGCCCTCAACGGCGACCTGGAACAACGCGACCGCGACCAGGTGCTGGCGATGTTCGCCAACCGTAGCTGCAGCGTTCTGGTAGCCACCGACGTGGCCGCGCGCGGGCTGGATATCGACGCCCTGGACATGGTGATCAACGTCGAATTGGCGCGCGATTCGGAAATCCACATTCACCGTGTCGGCCGCACCGGTCGTGCCGGCGAAAAAGGCCTGGCCGTGAGCCTGGTAGCGCCTGCCGAAGGCCAACGCGCCCAGGCCATCGAAACCCGCCAGCAGGCCCCCCTGCACTGGGACCAGATCGACAATCTCAAGGCGCAGCCCGGTGGCCCGCTGCAGCCACCGATGGTGACCCTGTGCATTGGGGCCGGACGTAAAGACAAAGTGCGCCCAGGCGATATCCTCGGCGCACTGACCGGCGACGCTGGCATCGCTGGCGACAAGGTCGGCAAGATCGCTATTTTCGATTACCAGGCTTATGTGGCGGTGGATCGTAATGTGGTCAATCAGGCGTTGAATCGTTTGAATAGCGGCAAGATCAAAGGCAAGTCGATTCGCGTGCGGATGCTTTAAACCCGCATTCGCCCTTGCGATTCTGCCAGCCTGCGCTGGGATGACGGAGGTGTTGTTAAGCCCCCGTCTCCCCAGCGCAGGCTGGGGTCCAGAGTCGTGAAGCTGAGTAACGATCTATCCGCCGCACACAGCCCAAAAGAGACGTAGGCACCGCAGTTACAAGGAGACGTAGGTGAAAAACATCCTGGTCGTCGAGGACAGCCCTCTCGTTCTGAAAATCCTCGAGCACCTGTTCCGCCAGGAGCCCAACCTGCAACCGGTGTTCTGCGCCTCCCTCGGTGAAGCCCAGGTGATGCTGGAAACCTCGGCCGGGTTGTTCTTCGCTGCCATCGTCGACCTCAATCTGCCCGATGCCATGGACGGTGAGATCGTCGACCTGGTGCTCGGCTTCAGCCTGCCGTGCATCGTGCTCAGCGGCTCGTACAACGAGCAGCGCCGCGACGAGTTGCTGCTCAAGGGCGTGGTCGATTACGTGCTCAAGGAAAGCCAGCACTCTTACGAATACGCCTTCCGCCTGCTGCACCGCCTGGAGAGCAACAGCCAGGTGAAGATTCTGGTGGCCGAAGACTCCGACGCCACCCGCCACTTCATCCGCCGCATCCTCACCTCGCACCTGTACCAGATCATCGACGCGGTGGACGGCAACCAGGCACTGCAGATTCTCAAGGAGCAGCCCGACATCGATCTGCTGCTGGTGGACCACAGCATGCCGGGCATCAGCGGCTTCGACCTGGTCAAGCTGCTGCGGCAAAAGATGAAGCGCAGCGACCTGATCATTCTTGGCCTCTCCGCCGACACCAAGGGCTCGCTCAGCGCCCTGTTCATCAAGCACGGCGCCGACGACTTCCTGCGCAAACCGTTCTGCCCGGAAGAGCTCAACTGCCGAGTGATGTCGACCCTGGAGCGCCGCGACCTGATGCAGGCGCTCAAGCAGGCGGCCTTGTTCGACTCGCTGACCAACCTGTACAACCGCCGCGCTTTCTATGAGCAAGGCACGCAGATGTGCAAGCTGGCGCAACGTGGTGGCCATGACCTTAGCGTGGCGATGCTCGACCTGGATTTCTTCAAGAGCATCAACGATGAGTTCGGCCACGCCAGCGGCGACACCGCCCTGGTGCTGTTCGCCCGCGCCCTGTTGCAGGTGTTCCCGGATGCCTTGCTCGGCCGCTTGGGCGGGGAAGAGTTTGCTCTGCTCAGCCGTCAGGACGCGCCGGCGCTGCAAGGTGCGCTGGAACAACTGCGCCAGGTGTCTGCCGGCCTGCGCTACGCCATCGATGCGCCGCCGCTGAACTTCAGTGCCGGGGTGTTCCAGGGTGCACCGGAAGACCTGGAAAGCCTGCTGCACCAGGCCGACACCCGCCTGTACCAGGCCAAGCACCAGGGCCGCGGGCGTACTGTCAGCAACTAGCTAGTCAGGGATCTGGCCAGGGTCTTGCCCGGTCGGCCCGCTGACTTCAGTGGCGGATGCAAAGCCATGGGCGGCGAAGATTTTTTCGTAGGTGCCGTCGTCACGCATGGCCTGCATGGCCCGGTTGAAGCGCTCAACAATCTCCTTGGCCTGCGGGTGGCTGTTGCGCACCAGAATGTGCAGGCCGTTTTCGCTTAGCGGCTTGGGCAGGAACTCCAGCTGTGGCTCAATGCCCTGCAGCTCGTACTGGAAGTAATGGCGGGCCACCAGCTCATCTTCGAGGGTCAATTGCACCCGCCCGGCGGCAAGCATGCGCGCGCCCATGGCGAAATCCACCACGGGGACCTTGAGCAGCTGTTGGTCGGCATCGAATGCCGGCTGATACGAATAACCGCGGACCACGGCGATGCTGGCGGGGCCCAGGTCGCTCAGGCTGCGGAACTGGGTGTCGGTGCCTTTGCGTCGCAGAAAACGAATGCGGTTGATCAGGTACGGCTGGGAGAACACCCCATAGGTGGCGCGTTCGGCGTCGTACCAGGCGCTGACCACGATGTCGTAGTCGCCCACCTGCACGCCATACAGCACCCGCGCCCAGGGCACCTGAAAGTACGAACTGGAGTAACCGGCGCGCTTCAGCGCGGTGATCACCAGGTCGCTGGAAAGGCCGTTGTTGAGCAAATTGACATCGTTGAACGGCGGCCAGGTGTTGGCCACCAGGCGCAATGTCTCGGCAGGCACCGAGGCACTACAGGCTAGGACCAGCCACAACATAAGGCGCGGAAGAAACTTCATGCCTGGCGTCTTCTTAAATCCGGCTCCGGGATAAAACAGCTTAGTCAGGCCTGCGCCCACAACACCAGAGCCGATGATGGGAAACGCCAAGTTTTGCACACGGCTGCGCTAAACTGCCGCCCCGGAAGATCGGCTCAATGGCTCAGAGGTGTGCGGTGCAAGGTTCGGATGTGGTGATTATTGGCGCAGGCGCCGCCGGTTTGATGTGTGCACTGCAAGCCGCCGGGCGCGGCCGCCAGGTATTGCTGCTGGATCACGCCAACAAGGCCGGGAAAAAAATCCTGATGTCCGGTGGTGGCCGCTGCAACTTCACCAATATGTACACGGAGCCCGCCAACTTTCTTTCGCAAAACCCGCACTTCTGCAAATCGGCGCTGGCGCGCTACACCCAGTGGGACTTTATCGAACTGGTGAGCAAACACGCGGTGCCCTACCACGAGAAAAAACTCGGCCAGCTGTTTTGCGATAACAAGGCCAGCGACATTCTCGAGATGCTCCTCACCGAGTGTGACCAGGCGGGGGTAAAGCTGCACCTGAACACCGCCGTCACCCAGATCGACAAAACCGAGGCCGGCTATCAGCTGCAAACCGGCATTGGCGCGCTCAGTTGCACTTCGCTGGTGATCGCCACTGGCGGTCTGTCGATTCCCACCTTGGGCGCCACCGGCTTCGGTTACCAGGTGGCCAAGCAGTTCGGCCACAGCGTGCTGCCGACCCGCGCGGGCCTGGTGCCGTTCACCATCACCGACCAGCTCAAGGCGCTGTGCACCGAGCTGTCGGGCACTTCGGTGGATTGCCTGGTGAGCTGCAACGACGAGAGTTTTCGCGAGAACATTCTGTTCACCCACCGCGGCCTGAGCGGCCCGGCGATTCTGCAGATTTCCTCGTACTGGCTGCCCGGCCAGGCCGTGTCGATCAACCTGCTGCCCGACCACGACGTGCCGACCTGGCTTGCCGAGCAACAGGCCGAGCGCCCCAATAGCGAACTGAAAACCCTGCTGGGTGAGCTGTTCACCAAGAAGATGGCCAACCTGCTGGCCGAGCACTGGTTCGTCTCCAAACCGATGAAACAGTACACCCCGGCGGAGCTCGCGCAGATCGCCGAGCAGTTGGCCAACTGGCAGCTGGTGCCGGCCGGCACCGAAGGCTATCGCACGGCAGAAGTGACCCTGGGCGGCGTCGACACCAAAGAGGTGTCGTCAAAAACCATGGAGTCGCTGAAATCGCCGGGGCTGTATTTTGTCGGCGAGGTGCTGGACGTCACCGGCCACCTCGGCGGCTTCAACTTCCAATGGGCCTGGGCCTCGGCCTATGCGGCGGCGCAATACGTGTAAGCGCGACGTGACTTAGTGGCGCGGCGACAGTCCAACCTGGCTTGAATCGCCAAGCGCCGCGCGCTGATCGCCCACGGTTTTTGTTAAAACTGTACGGCAGCGGTTCGCAGTACGCGGCATATCCGCTCTAATCAACGTATCGCCAGTCAGGTTGTCTGCCCCCGATGCCAGCTCCCACCATTCGCCAAACCCTGCGTCGCCTTTGGGCGCTGGATAAATTCAGCTACAGCCTGCGGGCGTTTATCGCCCTCACCGGGATCATGGCGCTGTGCTGGACGCAGGACGCCATGCACCAGCTGATCCCGCTGTTCCTCGGGGTTATTGCCAGTGCCCTGGCCGAAACCGACGACAGTTGGCAGGGTCGCCTCAATGCCCTGCTGGTGACCCTGGCCTGTTTCAGCGTGGCTTCGGTGGCGGTGGAGTTGCTGTTTCCGATGCCGTGGGTGTTTGCCGCCTCGATGGCGTTGGCGAGTTTCTGCCTGACCATGCTCGGCGCCTTGGGCGAACGGTATGCGCGAATTGCCCAGGCCACGTTGATTCTCTCGGTGTACACCATGATCGGCGTGGACCAGCGCGACGGCGCCCAGGTCAGCTTCTGGCACGAGCCGATGCTGCTGGTGGCCGGCGCTGCCTGGTATGGCCTGCTGTCGGTGATCTGGCAGGCACTGTTCGCTCACCAGCCGGTGCAGCAGAGCCTGGCGGTGCTGTTCCGTGAACTGGGGCGGTTCCTCAAGCTGAAGTCAGCGCTGTTCGAGCCGATTCGCGGCGTCGACCTGGAGGACAAACGCCTGGCCCTGGCCAAGCAGAACGGCAAAGTGGTGGCGGCGCTCAACGCCAGCAAAGAGATGATCCTCAACCGCGTGGACAGCGCCCGCCCAGGGCAGAAAATCAGCCGCTACCTGAAGCTGTACTTCATGGCGCAAGACATCCACGAACGCGCCAGCTCCTCGCACTACCCGTACAACGAACTGGCCGAAGCGTTTTTCCACAGCGACGTGCTGTTCCGTTGCCAGCGCCTGCTGCGCCAGCAAGGCTGGGCCTGCCAGCAACTGGGCGAGGCCATTCAGCTGCGCCAGAGCTTCGACTACGGCGGCCACTCCGCCCAGGCCCTCACCGACCTGCAAGCCTCGCTGGAACACCTGCGCATTCAAAGCAACCCGGCCTGGCGCAGCCTGCTGCGCTCGCTGCGGGCGCTGGCGAACAACCTCGGCACCCTGAACAACCTGCTGTGCAACGCCAACAACCCCGACGCCCTCGCCGAAGAGCAGGACAGCAGCTTGCTCGACCGCTCGCCGCGCTCGTTCAAAGACATCGTCGGGCGCATTCGCCTGCAACTGACGCCGACCTCGTTGCTGTTCCGCCACGCCCTGCGCCTGGCCATCGCGCTGAGCGTGGGCTACGGCATGCTGCACCTGATTCACCCCGAGGAAGGCTACTGGATCATCCTCACCACCCTGTTTGTCTGCCAGCCCAACTACGGCGCCACGCGCAAAAAACTCATGCAGCGGATTGGCGGCACGGTGATCGGCCTGGTTCTCGGCTGGGCGCTGTTCGACCTGTTCCCCGGCGCGCTGATTCAGGCGATGTTTGCGGTGGTGGCCGGGGTGGTGTTCTTCGCCAACCGGGCCACGCGCTACATGCTGTCGACGGCAGCCATCACCCTGATGGTGATGTTCTGCTTCAACCAGGTGGGCGACGGTTACGGGCTGATCGTGCCGCGCCTGGTCGACACCCTGCTCGGCGCGCTGATCGCCGGCCTGGCGGTGTTCCTGATCCTGCCGGACTGGCAAGGTCGGCGGCTGAATCAGGTAGTGGCCAACACCCTTAGCTGCAACAGCCATTACCTCAAGCAGATCATGCTGCAGTACGCCGCCGGCAAGCGTGACGACCTGGCCTACCGCCTGGCCCGGCGCAATGCGCACAACGCCGATGCGGCGTTGTCGAGCACCCTGGCCAATATGCTCATGGAGCCTGGGCACTTCCGCAAAGAAGCGGACGTTGGCTTCCGTTTCCTGGTGCTATCGCACACCTTGTTGAGCTACCTGTCGGCCCTCGGCGCCCACCGTGGCGAACCGCTGCCCGGCGCCGCCGAGCCTGGGCTGATCAGCCAGGCCGCCGCTACCCTGGCCAACTCGCTGGATGAAGTGGCGCAGAACCTGGCGCAGAAAACCCCGGTGGTGATCCACAGCGACGCCGAGGAAAACCTCGCCAAGGAACTTGAGCAACTGCCGGAAGAAATGGACGACCGCGAACGGCTGGTGCAAAGCGAACTGGCCTTGATCTGCCGTCAGCTGAGCCCGTTGCGGACGCTGGCCGCGCACGTGTTGCGCGACCCGGTGAGTATCAACGCCCCGGGTTGATAAAAATCGCCCATCACACTCCGTCATTCCGGCGCAGGCCGGAATCCAGAATTGTTCAGGTAACTACGTTTGCCGGGGCATTCTGGGTCCCAGCCTGCGCTGCGGTCCGACGATTCGGGACGACGGAGTGGGGGCCAATACCGGGCTCTAGCGCAGCATATCCGCCAGCGCATCAATCTCTTCGCGGTGCACGGTGATCAGTTGCAGGCCGCCATTGATATCGAGCTGGTTGTAGGGCGGTAGCAATTTGCCGAAGCCACTCAGGCTTTGCAGCGGCGGCAGGTCGGCGGCGTGGTCGAAGCCTTTGAGGCGGTGGTAGCGCGCCAGGTTGACCAGGTCGATCAACTCCATGTGATAACCGACGCTGCGGGTTTCCCAAGCGCCGCTGTTGCGCACGATATCCACCAATTCCTCATCCACCGCCCACTTGCGCAGCAGGATGATGCCCAGGGACTTGCTGTATTCATTGCACAGCGCCAGGTACAGCTCGCGCGACGGCACCTCGTCGTCCTTGAAGGCGGATAACAGCGCCAACGAACCCAACTCACTCATCAAGCTGGCCAGCAGCGCTTGTTCGGGCTGCACATGGCTGACCTTGGCCGCCAGAAACCCGCAGATGCAGGCCTGCAGAATCAGGCGCTCCCAGGCTTCCATAAAGAGCTTCTTGTGGGTGGCACTGTGCAGGGTGAACAGGCTTTGGATGCTGTGGACCATGGTGATGCGGTCGACCTGGCCGACGCCCAGCACCTGCATCACGTCCTTGAGGGTTTTCGGACCGCGGCGGGTGCGGTTGAGGGGGCTGGAACAGTACTTGATCAGCAGCGCGGCCAGGGCCGGGTCGCGGCTGATCAGCTTGCTCAGAACCTCCAGGCTGATATCCGGGCTGCGCAAGGCTTTGCGAATTTCCAGGGTCAGCGCCGGCAAGCTGGGCAGCTGCTCCGCGCCAGACATCAACTGCGTTACCACCTGGCGATAGCGCGCGTAGCCGCTCAACACTGCCGACATGAAACCCACTCCAGCGCGAAACCGTGATGCAGTACAGGCTAATCGCTATCACCGCATTTGCCCATTGGCCGCCCGTCTGAAGTCGCAGGCAGTGACCTGTAGGAGCTGCTTTAGGCGAGATGCTGTTAAATCAAAAAGCATCGCGGCTAAAGCCGCTCCTACGGGATGGACGCAGGCAGGTTGAACCCTGTGCAAAGCCCGACAGTCCCACCCTTATGCCTGCTCGCCCACTGAGGACTCACCATGGAACGCAACAAGCACGATCTGCCCGCCCTGTTTCAACAGTTGGGTTTGCCGTCCGAGCCCGATGAGATTGCCCAGTTCATTGCCAGCCATTCGCCGCTGCCGGATGAAATCAAGGTATCCAAGGCCAGCTTCTGGTCGCCGTCACAGCAAGCTTTTTTGCAGGACGAAATTCTCGATGACTCCGACTGGGCGCCGGTGGTCGATCAGCTCAACGTGCTGCTGCGCAAGAAGGTGCCTTAGCCCTCAGCTTTGCCTTCTAGCTTGGCCAGGTCGCGCCAGGTGAGGTACACGCGCAGGTCGAACTCCAGTTGGTGGTAGCCCGGCAGCATGTACTCGCAGAGTTTGTAGAAGGCCTTGTTGTGGTCGGACTCTTTCAGGTGTGCCAGTTCGTGCACCACGATCATGCGCAGAAACTCCGGCGCCGCCTCCTTGAATAGCGCCGCCACGCGAATCTCTTTCTTGGCTTTGAGCTTGCCGCCTTGCACCCGCGAGATAGCGGTGTGCAGCCCGAGCGCGCGGTGTGTCAG
The DNA here is from genome assembly GCF_003050835.1 of Pseudomonas sp. GV071. Lineage (GTDB taxonomy): Bacteria > Pseudomonadota > Gammaproteobacteria > Pseudomonadales > Pseudomonadaceae > Aquipseudomonas. The sequence continues at coordinate 60,448 of NZ_QAOJ01000002.1, forward strand.
GTCCAGGCGGTTGTCGAACAGCACCTTGTCGATGGCCGGCGCATTACGCAGGTGCTCCTGCTTCAGCTCCAGGGTGTAGCTGTACAGCGCCTTGTCGCTCTGGACTGCGTGCTTGTCCGGATAACGCTGCTGCAAATACTCCCCCAGACGATTGCTGGCGATCAGTTGCCGCACCTGCTCTTGCAGGGCGGGCGGGTAAGCTTGCAGATACTTCAAGGGAGAAAGCAGCGGAGGCATGGGCAGCCAGTCGTCGGCATCGGGCGGCCAGTTTAACCAAGGCAGCCCACCGGGCAAAACGCCAGCTTTTTTCGCCCGATGAAGCACATCAAGCACTTGCGTAATTCACCGGCAAAAACAGCGCAACGGCCGTCGTTTTCATGACAGCGCAAGGGCGACGAAAGGCATTCAAGGGCGCTAGACACAGCACGATAACCAGGCCGCGGGACACTTGGGCAACACCGTTGGGTTGCACCGTAACTACCTCTCCCGCGGAGAGACTTTGATGATCGACCTTGCTACTTGGAACCTGTCCATCCCTGTTGGCGTACCGGCCACGACCATTCAGACCCCTGTGCTGGTGGGCGGTTATCAGGATTACTACTTCAAGGCGGACAACGGTTCGATCTTTTTCTGGGCGCCCGTCAACGGCACCACCACCGACAGCGCCAGCTACCCGCGCAGCGAACTGCGTGAAACCTTCGCCGACAGCAAACTGCGCAACTGGACCTACCCCAGCGCCGACAACTTCCTGCGCGCCGCCGTGGCCGTCAACCAAGTGCCCTCGACCGGCAAAGTGGTGATCGGCCAGATTCACGCCTACGGCAGTTCCAAACCGATGGTGAAGCTCGAGTTCCAGTACAAAACCAAGACCGCCACCGCCAACATCGTCGCCAAGGTCCGCACCACGCCGCTGGACGAAGAAGGCCAGGTGATCACCGTGCTCAGCGGGATGAAGCTCAACCAGCGCTTCACCTACACCCTGCACCTGACGCCCAAGGGCTCGCTGGTGATCAACGTCAACAGCGCGCAGTGGTCGACCGTGATGGATCCGAGCTGGGCACCCAAGCCGCTGTACTTCAAGGCGGGGGTGTACACCCAGGACAACGAAGGCAACGAAACCGAAGCCGGTGCGGCGACGTTTTATGTGCTGAAGATTGACCATACGGCGGTGGCGGCGACCACTGCGACTACTGCCGCAAAAACCACAAAATAACCAAACACCGGTCATTCCCGCGCAGGCGGGAATGACCGGTGTTTGGTTTGGAAAATAAAAAGCCCGCCATATAGGCGGGCTTTTGAGCGGCTAACGCCAGCGAACTTAGTTCACCTTGGCGTTCAGCTCACCCTTGGCATAACGCTGGAACATCGCTTCGAGGGAGATCGGTTTGATCTTCGAGGCGTTGCCGGCGGTGCCGAAGGCTTCGTAGCGGGCGATGCAGACGTCGCGCATGGCTTTGACGGTTTCGCCAAAGAATTTGCGTGGGTCGAATTCGCTTGGGTTGGTGGCCATCAGGCGGCGCATGGCACCGGTAGACGCCAGACGCAGGTCGGTGTCGATGTTGACCTTGCGCACGCCGTGCTTGATGCCTTCGACGATTTCTTCAACCGGTACGCCGTAGGTTTCTTTGATGTCGCCGCCGTACTGGTTGATGATCGCCAGCCACTCTTGCGGTACCGAGGAAGAACCGTGCATCACCAGGTGGGTGTTGGGGATGCGCTTGTGGATTTCCTTGATGCGGTCGATGGCCAGCACGTCGCCGGTAGGCGGCTTGGTGAACTTGTAAGCGCCGTGGCTGGTGCCGATGGCGATGGCCAGGGCATCAACCTGGGTCTTCTTGACGAAGTCAGCAGCTTCTTCCGGGTCGGTGAGCATCTGGCTGTGGTCGAGCACGCCTTCGGCGCCGATGCCGTCTTCTTCACCGGCCATGCCGGTTTCCAGCGAACCCAGGCAACCCAGCTCGCCTTCTACCGACACGCCGCAGGCGTGGGCCATGGCCACGGTCTGTTGGGTAACGCGGACGTTGTAGTCGTAGTCGGTTGGGGTTTTGCCGTCTTCGCCCAGCGAGCCGTCCATCATCACCGAGCTGAAGCCCAGTTGGATCGAGCGCTGGCAGACGTCAGGGCTGGTGCCGTGGTCCTGGTGCATGCACACCGGGATGTGCGGGAATTCTTCGATTGCCGCGAGGATCAGGTGACGCAGGAACGGTGCGCCCGCGTATTTCCGTGCACCGGCCGAAGCCTGCACGATCACCGGGGAGTCGGTCTTGTCAGCCGCTTCCATGATGGCGCGCATCTGTTCCAGGTTGTTGACGTTGAAAGCTGGAACGCCGTAGCCGAATTCGGCGGCGTGGTCCAGCATCTGGCGCATGCTGATAAGTGCCATGGTTTAACTATCTCCCGGTTTCGCTAGTTAATCGTGCAAGCCTGCAACTGCGGGCATTGTATAGGCGAAGAAGGCGCTGCGTTAGGCCCTCTGCCGTGTGAATACTCAGTGGGCTTTGCAGCCCCGGCCAATCAGGTCGTTGTTGGCAACCCAGTAAAGCAGGCCTTCCTGTCCTTTTATGTGAAAGGCCAGAACATCGCTGCTATAGAAAGCCCCGGTCTCTACAGGTTCCTGTTTGAGCCGATAAACGATGTCGCCACCGCCCAGGCGGACATCCACCGCGCGTTGGTCCGACTCGGCATAACGCCACAGGACCTTGGCCTGGCTGTCGCAGGTCCAGGTGGTCCACTGCTCAGTGGGTTGCGAGCTGGCACAGCCAGTCAGCACGCCACCAGCAGCAAGCAATACGAGGGCCATCCGGCCCATTACGCCTTTCATCCACACTCCTAATGGGCCAGCGTTGGCTTGCCCGGCTTTGCCTCAATCAAGGGCGGCTCAGTCAGGGGCAATTTTGCTCGTGACTGTCAGACATTGGTTCGCCAGTGCTCTGCGCTTCCACCCGCTGATCATTCTGATTGGTCGGCAGGCTGATCTGCGCGGGGCTCATCACCTCGCAGGTACTCGGTGAGCCACCGCCGGCACAGCCGGTCAGTAGCACTAACAACGAAGCGGACAGCAGGGCAACGCAAGAGCGGTTCATGGCAGGTCTTCCTTTACGCGGGAGGTTATTAGCAGTGACCTATTGGCCGCTGAAATAGTTGCTCCTGCGTGACCGCCTCAACCGCTTCGCGAGCAAGCTCGCCCCTACAGGTCATGTTTTGCACCGTAGGAGCGAGCTTGCTCGCGAATTGCACTGCTTACGGGCATTCCTCCGTGGCCGCCGCGGGCTGGTTATCGCCCTGCGCCGGCTGCGGCCGATGTTCTTCGTCGAAACGACGGTAGATCACCGCTGAGGTTTCTGCCCACCAGCTGGTTTGATAACAGCCCTGCTCGCCCGCCTGTTGCGCCTGAGTGGACGCCGTGGGCGTGACCTTTTGTGGCTCGGCGCTGCTGCAGCCCAGCATCAGCAGGGTGGCAGCAGCGGGAGCACTCAACCGGCCGTAGCGGTGCATGGCTGGGCTCAAGCCTTGGCGCGCTGTTCGAGCACTTCCACGGCCGGCAGCACTTTGCCCTCGACGAACTCGAGGAATGCGCCACCACCGGTGGAGATGTAGGAAATCTTGTCGCCCACGCCGTATTTGTCGATGGCCGCCAGGGTGTCGCCACCGCCAGCAATGGAGAACGCCGAGCTTTCCGCGATGGCCAGGGCCAGGGCCTTGGTGCCTTCGCCGAACTGGTCGAACTCGAACACGCCCACCGGACCGTTCCACAGAATGGTTTTCGACGACTTCAACAGATCGGCGAACAACGCCGCAGTCTGTGGGCCGATGTCGAGGATCATGTCGTCGTCCGCCACGTCACTGATGGCTTTGACGGTGGCTTCAGCGGTCTGGGCGAATTCCTTGGCCACCACCACGTCGACCGGCAACGGCACGCTGACCTTGGCGGCGATGGCTTTGGCGGTGTCCAGCAGGTCTGGCTCGTACAGCGACTTGCCCACCGGGTAGCCGGCAGCAGCAAGGAAGGTGTTGGCGATGCCGCCACCAACGATCAGTTGGTCGCAGATCTGGCTCAGGCTGTTGAGCACGTCGAGTTTGGTCGACACTTTCGAGCCGGCGACGATGGCTGCCATTGGTTTGGCCGGGGCACCCAAGGCTTTGCCCAGCGCGTCCAGCTCAGCGGCCAGCAGCGGGCCGGCAGCGGCGACTTTGGCGAACTTGGCTACGCCGTGGGTCGAACCCTCGGCGCGGTGCGCGGTGCCGAAGGCGTCCATCACGAACACGTCGCACAGGGCGGCGTATTGCTGGGCCAGGTCGTCGGCGTTCTTTTTCTCGCCTTTGTTGAAGCGCACGTTTTCGAACAGAACGATGTCGCCTGGGGCCACATCGACGCCGCCGAGGTAGTCAGCTACCAGCGGCACTTCACGGCCAAGGGCTTTGCTCAGGTAATCGGCAACTGGCTTCAGGCTGTTTTCCGCGCTGAACTCACCCTCGGTCGGGCGCCCCAGGTGGGAGCAGACCATCACGGCGGCGCCTTTTTCCAGGGCCAGCTTGATGGTCGGCAGGGAAGCGAGAATGCGCGCATCGCTGGTGACCACGCCATCCTTGACGGGCACGTTGAGGTCTTCGCGAATCAGCACGCGCTTACCTTTGAGGTCGAGATCGCTCATTTTTTGTACAAGAGGGGTGGTCATGGCGCAGTCCTTCCCGGGCTGGGTGATCAAAGGGTCTTAAAATCGGTTGAAGCTGAAACGTCGAGATAATGCTGAGCCACATCGAGCATGCGATTGGCGAAACCCCATTCATTGTCGAACCAGGCCAGCAGGTTCACCAGCCGTGGGCCGGAAACGCGGGTCTGACTGCCATCGACAATCGCCGAATGCGGGTCATGGTTGAAATCACAGCTGGCGTGCGGCAATTCGGTGTAGGCCAGCAAGCCCTTCAATGGCCCGCTTTCCGCCGCCTGGCGCAGCACGCGGTTGATCTCGGTGGCATCGGTATCACGTGCAGTTTGCAGGGTGATGTCCAGGCACGAGACATTCACCGTCGGCACCCGCACGGCTTTGGCCTGAATTCGCCCGGCAAGTTCCGGCAACAAGCGCTCGATACCGCGGGCCAGGCCGGTGGACACCGGAATCACCGACTGGAACGCCGAACGCGTCCGCCGCAGGTCTTCATGGTGGTACGCATCGATCACCGGCTGGTCGTTCATTGCCGAGTGAATGGTGGTGATCGATGCATATTCCAGACCCACCGCCTCGTTGAGCAGCTTCAACAACGGCACGCCGCAGTTGGTGGTGCAGGAGGCATTGGAGACCAGGGTTTCGCGGCCGCTCAGGTTCTGCTGGTTGACGCCGTAAACGATGGTGGCGTCGATATCCGCCTCACTGGCCATCGGCTGCGAGAACAGCACGCGCGGCGCACCGGCGTCGAGAAAGCGCTGGCCATCGGCGCGGCTGTTGTAGGCACCGGAGCATTCCAGCACCAGGTCGACACCCAGCGCGGCCCAGTCGACGCCTTCCGGCGTGGCGCTGCGCAGCACTTGCAGGTTGTCGCCATTGATATGCAGGTACTCGCCTTCGATGCGCACCTCGCCCGGGAACCGGCCGTGGGTGGAGTCGAAGCGGGTGAGGTATTCGATGCTGGCGAGATCCGCCACGTCATTCACCGCCACCACCTGAAACCCAGCCTTGGCGCCACGCTCATACAACGCGCGCAGCACGCAACGGCCAATGCGGCCATAACCGTTAAGGGCAACTTTGTAAGGGCGTTGGGACATGGAGGTCTCGTTGTGCGAGGTCAACGTGAGAGGAACAAGGGGCTGGTCGGTAACCGGTTGGGCTTTGCGCCCAACCGGTTGATTCACCGAAACGCTTAGCCTTCCAGCAACTCGCCGGCTTGCTCGAGGATGTTCTCCACGGTAAAGCCGAAGTGTTCGAACAGCGCCGGTGCCGGAGCCGATTCGCCGAAGCTGGTCATGCCGATTACGCGGCCTTCCAGGCCCACGTACTTGTACCAGTAGTCAGCGTGAGCCGCTTCGATAGCGATACGCGCACCAACCTGCAGCGGCAGAACCGACTGCTTGTAATCGGCGTCCTGAGCTTCGAATACGCTGGTACACGGGATGGACACCACGCGCACGTTGCGGCCCTGCTCGGTCAGCTTGTCGTAGGCGGCTACGGCCAGACCGATTTCCGAACCGGTGGCGATCAGGATCAGCTCAGGCTCGCCAGCGCAGTCTTTGAGCACATAACCACCGCGCTCCACGTTGGCCAATTGCTCGGCGTCGCGTGCTTGGTGCGGCAGGTTCTGACGGGAGAAGATCAGGGCTGTCGGGCCGTCCTTGCGCTCTACCGCGTGCTTCCAGGCGACGGCCGATTCAACGGCATCGGCTGGGCGCCAGGTGTCGAGGTTCGGCGTGGTGCGCAGGCTGGTCAGTTGCTCGATTGGCTGATGCGTCGGGCCGTCTTCGCCCAGACCGATGGAGTCGTGGGTGAACACGTACAGCACGCGCTGCTTCATCAGTGCCGACATGCGCACGGCGTTGCGGGCGTATTCCATGAAGATCAGGAAGGTCGCGCCGTATGGCACGAAGCCGCCGTGCAGGGCGACCCCGTTCATGATCGCGCTCATGCCGAACTCGCGCACGCCGTAGAACATGTAGTTGCCGGCCGCGTCTTCGGCGCTGACGCCTTTGCAGCCTTTCCACAGGGTCAGGTTGGAACCGGCGAGGTCAGCCGAGCCGCCGAGGAATTCCGGCAGCAGCGGGCCGAAGGCGTTCAGGGCGTTCTGGCTGGCTTTGCGGCTGGCGATGGTCTCGCCTTTGCTCGCCACTTCATTGATATAGGCAGCGGCCTTGTCAGCGAAGTCGGCAGGCAGGTCGCCGGCCAGGCGGCGTTTCAGTTCGCTGGCCAGTTCCGGGTGCGCGGCGGCGTAAGCGTCGAAACGCTTGTTCCACTCGGCTTCGGCAGCAGCACCAGCAGCTTTGGCGTCCCACTCGGCATAGATGTCGGCCGGTACTTCGAACGGGCCGTGGTTCCAGCCCAGCGAGGCGCGGGTCAGGGCAATTTCGTCGGCTCCCAGCGGGGCGCCGTGGCAGTCTTCTTTACCTTGCTTGTTCGGCGAGCCGAATCCGATCACGGTTTTGCAGCAGATCAGGGTCGGCTGTGCGCTTTTACGCGCAGTGTCGATGGCAATCTTGATTTCTTCGGCGTCGTGGCCGTCGACATTGCGGATCACTTGCCAGCCGTAGGCTTCGAAGCGTTTCGGGGTGTCGTCGGTGAACCAGCCTTCGACTTCGCCGTCGATGGAGATGCCGTTGTCGTCGTAGAAGGCGATCAGCTTGCCCAGCTCCAGGGTGCCGGCCAGCGAGCTCACTTCGTGGGAAATGCCTTCCATCATGCAACCGTCACCCAGGAACACGTAGGTGTGGTGGTCGACGATGTTGTGGCCAGGACGGTTGAACTGCGCGCCCAGCACTTTCTCTGCCAGGGCGAAACCAACGGCATTCGCCAGGCCTTGACCCAATGGGCCAGTGGTGGTTTCCACACCCGGGGTGTAGCCGTATTCCGGGTGGCCCGGGGTGCGGCTGTGCAGTTGGCGGAAGTTTTTCAGGTCGTCGATGGACAGGTCGTAGCCGGTCAGGTGCAGCAACGAGTAGATCAACATCGAGCCGTGGCCGTTGGACAGAATGAAGCGGTCACGGTCGGCGAAGCTGGGGTTGCTCGGGTTGTGCTTGAGGTAGTCACGCCACAGCACTTCGGCGATATCCGCCATACCCATCGGTGCACCGGGGTGGCCGCTGTTGGCTTTCTGCACGGCATCCATGCTGAGGGCACGAATGGCATTGGCACGCTCACGACGGCTGGGCATCGCTAATCTCCTGGGTAGGGCTGATCACAAAAAGGCGGCCATTTTCGCCCAGGCAGCGGGTGCGGGGCAATCACAGATGGTCGTGCCGGGTGCTTTTGTCCCCTGCTCGACCCTTCATCACGCAATATCAAAACTTTTTGATATTGGTCTTGCTGGATAAAAAATGACCGACTAGACTGCGCAGCCTATGAATATGCGCGTCCCTCAGCTCCGCTTCGAGCCCGCCGATGAACTGGCCGCCCTGTGCAAGGCCGGCGGTGATCCGTTGCGCCTGAATGTGCTGCGAGCGCTGAGCAACGACTCGTTCGGGGTGCTGGAACTGGCGCAAATATTCGCCACCGGGCAATCCGGCATGAGCCACCATTTAAAGGTGCTGGCCCAGGCCGGCCTGGTGGCTACACGGCGTGAAGGCAATGCAATTTTCTACCGCCGTGCCCTGGCCCCGGCCGAGCGTCTCGGCGGTTTGCTGCACAACGCTCTGCTCGATGAAGTCGATGGCCTGGAATTACCGGCCGACGTGCAAACCCGCATCGCTGCCGTACATGGGCAACGGGCGGCGGCCAGTCAGGACTTTTTCAGCCGCATGGCGGAAAACTTCCAGGCCCAACAGGATTTGATCGCCGGCCTGCCGCAGTACCGCGACAGCGTGCTGGCCCTGCTCGATGCACTAGGTTTTGGCCCAGGCGCCACAGCCCTGGAAGTCGGCCCCGGTGACGGCGGCTTTCTGCCGGAGCTGGCGCGCCGCTTCAGCCAGGTCACCGCACTGGACAACAGCCCAGCGATGCTCGAACTGGCGCGCATGCGCTGCGAACAGGAAGGCCTGGGCAACGTCGTCCTGCAATTGGCCGATGCCCTTAATGAAGAAGGCGCGGGCCTGAGTGCCGACTGCGTGGTGCTGAATATGGTGTTGCACCACCTGGCCGCCCCGGCCGACGCGCTGAAACAGCTGGCGCAGCGGGTCAAACCCGGCGGCAGCCTGTTGATTACCGAGTTATGCCGCCACAACCAGAGCTGGGCCAGGGAGGCCTGTGGTGATCTCTGGCTAGGCTTTGAACAGGACGACCTGGCCCACTGGGCGACAGCCGCAGGGCTGACACCCGGAGAAAGCCTCTACATTGGTTTACGCAATGGTTTCCAGATTCAGGTGCGCCATTTTCAGCGCGCCCCTGGTAGCCCGGCCCCATCAGCAGCCGTAACGCTGCCGAACACTTGATAAACAGGAACCCGTCGAGATGAGCGAATACTCTCTTTTCACCTCTGAGTCCGTGTCTGAAGGACACCCAGACAAAATCGCCGACCAGATTTCCGATGCCGTCCTCGACGCCATCATTGCCCAGGACAAATTCGCGCGCGTTGCCTGCGAAACCCTGGTGAAAACCGGCGTAGCGATCATCGCAGGTGAAGTCACCACCAACGCCTGGGTCGATCTGGAAGAGATCGTGCGTAACGTCATCACCGACATCGGTTACACCAGCTCCGACGTCGGCTTCGACGGCGCGACCTGCGGCGTGATGAACATCATTGGCAAGCAGTCCCCCGACATCAACCAGGGCGTTGACCGCAGCAAGCCAGAAGACCAAGGCGCTGGCGACCAGGGCCTGATGTTCGGCTACGCCAGCAACGACACCGACGTGTTGATGCCCGCCCCTATCTGCTACGCCCACCGTCTGGTTGAGCGCCAGGCTGAAGCGCGCAAGTCCGGCCTGCTGCCGTGGCTGCGCCCGGATGCCAAATCGCAAGTGACCTTCCGCTACGAAAACGGCAAGCCGGTTGCCGTCGACGCCGTTGTACTGTCGACCCAGCACAACCCGGACGTCAGCTACAAAGACCTGCGCGAAGGCGTGATGGAACTGATCGTCAAGCACGTGCTGCCAGCTGAGTGGCTGCACAAAGACACCCAGTTCCACATCAACCCGACCGGCAACTTCGTGATCGGCGGCCCGGTTGGCGACTGCGGCCTGACCGGTCGCAAGATCATCGTCGACTCCTACGGCGGCATGGCCCGTCACGGTGGTGGCGCGTTCTCCGGTAAAGATCCATCCAAGGTTGACCGTTCCGCCGCCTACGCTGGTCGTTACGTGGCGAAGAACATCGTGGCTGCCGGCCTGGCCGACCGTTGCGAAATCCAGGTGTCCTACGCCATCGGCGTAGCCCAGCCGACTTCGGTTTCGATCAACACCTTCGGTACCAACAAAGTCAGCGAAGAGACCATCATCAAACTGGTCCGCGACACCTTCGACCTGCGCCCGTACGCGATCACCAAAATGCTCGACCTGCTGCACCCGATGTACCAGGCCACCGCGGCCTACGGCCACTTCGGCCGTACCCCGGAGCAAGTGACTGTTGGCGACGACACCTTCAGCACCTTCACCTGGGAAAAAACCGACAAAGCCGAACAGCTGCGCAAAGCTGCTGGTCTGTAAAAGCTACGTCGTTCCACAAAAAGCCCCGCCTAGTGCGGGGCTTTTTTGTTCCTGCGCATTCGTCAGCAATTGCCTGCCAAATAACCGGACGCCCAATTCAGGCAGCTCGACTCGCTACCTGCAGGATCCGCGCAAGATGCCCAGACCGTTTTCAACAGGGACGCGACGGGCATGAGCGAACACCAGCAGCGGGAATGGAAAGCCGCATGGCGTGATGAATATTTGAAGTGGATATGCGGCTTTGCCAACGCCGAAGGTGGCGTGCTGGAGATTGGTCGCGATGACGCCGGGGTACCGGTGGGGGTGGCGCAAGCAGCGCGCCTGCTGGAAGAACTGCCGAACAAGATACGCGACGTACTGGGCATCATGGTCGATGTAAATCTGCATGAAGAAGCCGGCTGCTCGCTGTTGGAGATCGTAGTACCGGCGTACCCCAGTCCAGTCAGCTACAAGGGCGAATATCACTACCGCAGCGGCAGCACCAAGCAGGAACTGAAAGGACCGGCACTGGCCCGCTTCCTCCTGCGCCGACAGGGCCTGCATTGGGACGGCGTACCGCTTCCCAACCTGAGTTTGGCTGACTGTAATCCAGCCGCCCTCCAGGCTTTTCGTGCCCGTGCTGCCAGAAGCGGGCGAGTGAATGAAGGCGTTTTGATCGATAGCGATCACGCGTTGCTCGCCAGTCTGCTTCTGGAAGAAGGCCAATATCTGAAACGTGCCGCGGCACTCTTGTTCGCGTTTCAGCCAGAACGATTCGTACCGGGGAACTCAATCAAAATCGGCTTCTTCGTCACCGATGACGATCTGCGCTATCAGGACGAAATTCACGGTGATCTGTTTTCCCAAGTGGAACGCGCCTTGGCCCTGTTACACAGCAAATACCTCAAAGCCTATATTCGCTATGAGGGCATCCAGCGAATCGAGCGCTATTTGTTCCCACTCCAGGCGTTGCGCGAAGCGCTACTCAACGCAGTGATCCACAAGGACTACGCCAGCGGCATTCCGATTCAGATCAGCGTGTATGACCACCAGATCGTGATCTGGAATCCTGGTCAGCTCCCTGAGCAATGGACCCAGCAACACTTGCTCGCCAAGCACCCGTCACATCCATTCAATCCGTTGCTGGCCTCGGCGTTCTTTCGCGCAGGCTATGTGGAGTCGTGGGGGCGAGGTATCGAGAAAATCTTCAGTGAATGCCGCCAGCACGGCATACCTAAGCCAACCTTTGACACGGGTGTTTCGGGGTTGATGCTGACGTTCCGTGCGGCACCGGAACAGGTGCTGGAGGCCCGGCAGGAAATCGCTCTGGAACAGCTGGAACAGAGGGGTACTACCCAAGAAACTACCCAAGAAACTACCCAAGAAACTACCCAAGAAATCAGCATGCGATCGGTGTCCGCGAGAGTAGTAGCCCTACTGATCCAACAACCCACCGCTACCCGAACAGAACTGGCGGAACAATTGGGCCTGACATCCGACGGGATCAAGTACCACCTGAACAAGCTACGGGCCGCCGGAACGATCCGCCACGTCGGCCCCACCAAGGGCGGGCGCTGGGAGGTACTCGGGAACACCTAAGTACTGCGCCTTCTTCAGCCTCAAGGGTCCACCGCAACCTACAACCCCGCCCTCCGCGTCCGATTGGCGAACGCCCTGTAATCCGTACCCTGCCTCCAAGCCCCCTCAGGAACAGGACGTTCACCATGCTGCGACGGATCGCCTTGCTGCTTTGCTGCGCCATCTCCCTACCCTCGCTCGCCACGCCCTGCCCCACCTGGCCGGCAGAACAGGCGACGATCGAACTCAACGCTCTCGCCACGCAGATCGTGCAATGGGACCGGCACTATTACCAACAGGGCCAAACGCTGATTGCTGATGAGCTGTACGACCAGGCGGTGCTGCGCCTGCGTGAGTGGCGCGACTGCTTTCCAGGTAGCGAGGTCGCCGAACTGCGGCCGCAACCGCAGCCGGCCGCCGGCCGCACCGCTAAACACCCTTTTGCCCACACTGGTTTGAACAAACTGGCCGACGCCGCGGCGGTTGCGGCCTGGCTGCAGCCGCGCAGCGATCTATGGGTACAACCCAAGGTCGATGGCGTGGCAGTAAGCCTGATCTATCGCCACGGCCTTCTCGCGCAGGCGATCAGCAGGGGCAACGGGCTCAGTGGGCAAGATTGGACGAAGCAGGCCCGCCTTATCCCGGCCATACCGGCGAACCTGCCGACGGCAGAAGCGCAAACGGTGGTGCAAGGCGAGCTGTATCTGCGCCTGCCCGCGCACATTCAAGCCAAACAGGGCGGACTTGGGGCGCGAGCTACCGTGGCCGGGTTGCTTAATCGGGATGCATTGAGCGCGGTCGATGGTCTGCGTATCGGCCTGTTTGTCTGGGAGTTGCCGGACGGTCCGCCGAGCATGCCGGAGCGTTTGCAGCGTTTGAAGGCGCTGGGCTTCAGCGCAACCACCGATTACAGCAAAGCGGTCAGCGGCCTGGCTGAGGTGGAGCACTGGCGTCAGCACTGGCATAAAAACGCCCTGCCGTTTGCCACAGATGGTGTGGTCATCCGCCAGGGCACGCGAGCAGTTGGCAGCCGTTGGCGCGCCGAGCCTCCGGCCACAGCGATGGCATGGAAGTATCCCTATGCCCAGGCCTTGGCCGAAGTGCGGCGAGTGGAGTTCAAAATCGGGCGAACCGGGCGTATCACGCCGCTGCTGCATGTGCAGCCGGTGCGCCTGGACGACCGCACGATTCGCCGCGTCAGTGCCGGCTCGTTAAGCCGCTGGCAACGGCTGGATATCCGCCCCGGCGATCAGGTAGCGATTGCCCTGGCCGGCCTGACCATTCCACGCCTGGACAATGTCGCCTGGCATACCCAGGTGCGCGCGCCCCTTGAGGTACCCGATGCCAACGCCTACGGCCTGCTGAGCTGTTGGAAACCGGTCGAAGGTTGCGCCAGCCAGTTCCGCGCACGGTTGCAATGGTTGAGCAGCAAAAAGGGCCTGGCCATGGCAGGGGTCGGCCCCGGCACGTGGGACAAGTTGCTCAGTGCCCGGCGTATTGAAGGCTTGCTCGATTGGCTGGATCTCAGCCAGACGGAGCTCGCCAGCCTGCCGGGCTTTGGTCAGCGCAGCGCGAGCACTCTGTACGGCAGCTTTCGCGGCACCTTGAAGGTGCCTTTCGTGACCTGGTTAAAAGCACTGGGGTTGCCTCCCACCGGCGCTGCCAACCTGGAACATAGCTGGGACACCCTGGCCAACCGCAAACAACTCGATTGGCTGGCCGAGCCCGGCATCGGTAAAACCCGCGCCCAGCAACTGGAGGCGTTTTTTCGTGATCCGCAGGTGCTGGCGCTGCGGGAAAAATTGCGCGCCAGCGGTGTGGCTGGCTTCTGACGGCACGCCTGGAAAACCGCAATGCGGTTTTCATCGGATAGACTTCAGGCCATTGCGACCCCGCAGCGGCCTGCCGCCTGCGGTCTTTTCACTGCCAAGGAGCGCTGCAATGTTTTCCCATAACGCTGTCCGTCACCTCATTTCCGCGACCCTGCTGAGCCTGCTGGCAAGCACCGCAGTCGCGGCCGAAACCACCAAAACCCTGACCGGCTGCGCCGCCAAGCGTGATGAAATTCAGCAGCAGATCGAGCAAGCCAAGGCCGCAGGCAACAGCGCGCAGCAGGATGGCCTGGAAACGGCGCTGAGTCAGGTGAAGAGCAACTGCACTGACGAGCAACTGGAAAAATCCCGCGAGCAGAAGGTGCTCGACGCTCAGCACGAAGTGAAAAAGCGTGAGAACGAGCTGCAAAAAGCCATGAGCAAGGGCGACCCGGAAAAGATCGACTCGCGCAAAAACAAACTCGCCGAGGCCCGCAAAGAACTCGACGAGGCAAAGAAGCAGCTTGAACGCTGATCAGTGGTTGCGGAACGCCTTGTGGCAGGTTTCGCAGGCGTCTTCTACAGCTTGCACCGGCGCGTCGAGTTTCTTCGCGTCCAGGGGCTGATCTTTACTCGCCACCACGAGGGCGGCAGTAGCGGTTTCCAGGTTCTTCGCCAGTTCCTGGAAGCGCGCCTGGTTTTCCCAGACCTCAGGCTTGGCGCTGCTCTTGTCGGTTTCCTGCACCTGCGGGAAATACTGCCAAGGCTGCTTGGACAGCTCGTCAAGTTTCACCGCATCGGTGGCGAAACGGGCGCTGTCGAACTGCACCCGACCACGCAACATGCCGCCCAGGTCTTCGCCGGTTTTCAGCATCTGCTTGAACACCGCCTGGCGCTTGCCTTGCGGCGAATTGGGGTCAACGCCGCCGCAGGCGGTGAGGGCCACGCAGGCCAGGGCAACGAGAAGGAATTTTTTCAGAATCATGACGAGGCTACTTTTGGCTGTTCGACGGCGGCCGCCAGTATCCTCGCCTGGGCGCGGTTTACCAACCGTTGCGACGCGGCGCCCGTGCGCCATTGCGCCGCAGGTACTCTGGTTAGACGCTGACGAAGAAGAAGCTGGCGATCAACGCCATGCCAATCCCCCATACCAACGAACGCACCGGTGCCCAATCGGCCAGGTAGCAGATCAGGTAGAGCACACGGCTGACCACAAACCAGATGGCCAGCAGGTCGATGGTGGTCTGCGCGGCATGACCAACCTGGTGGGCAATGATCACTGCCACGGCAAAGGCCGGGGTCACTTCAAAGGCGTTCAGCTGGGCATTGTTGGCACGTTTGGCCGGCCCGGTGAGGGTGGCCTGCAGCGCCCGTGGGTCGTGGTTGTGCTTGGGTGTGAAGCCACCACCCAGGGCTTTGGCCGCGACGGTGGCAGCGTAGGGAAGAAACAGCGCGATCAGTACGCACCAGTAAGCGATGGTCATGGCAACTCCTCGGTTTTATTGTCCGAGCAGCTTGCCTATAACTGCGCCCACAATCCATGGCCAGCGATGCGCTGGCCCATGGCATATCAGTCAATCAGCCGGCTCAGGCCGAGCCGCCCTCTTCCTTGAACTGGTCGCGGATATAGGTGATCTCGGTCTTGCCGTGGGGCGCCGGGTTGCCTTCTATGTCGACGTTGACGAAGACCATCTTGTCGATGGTGAGGATGCTCTTGCGGGTGATCTTGTTGCGCACCTCGGCGCGCATGGTCAGCGAGGTGCGGCCGAATTCGGTGGCGGTGATGCCCAGTTCGATGATGTCGCTCTGGCGCGCCGAGGCGACGAAGTTGATTTCGGAAATCAGTTTGGTCACCACCCGTTGGCTGCCCAGTTGGATGATCGCGTAGATCGCCGCTTCCTCATCAATCCACTTCAACAGGCTGCCGCCGAACAGCGTGCCATTGGGGTTGAGGTCTTCGGGCTTCACCCATTTGCGTGTGTGGAAGTTCATACCTGCTCCTCATGTTGGGACGGGTGGAGCATGGCAGACACCACCTGAGCCTGTCGCACCATGGCTATCAATAGTGCTCATAGCCCGTGCGCATAAGTAGACGGAAAGCCTTGGGCAAGGCGCGCTGCTTGGCTATAATCCCCCAGCTTCAAAGTGGCCTGCTGTATGTATGGCCGCTCCCGCCACCTGTTCGAGGGGCGCTGCAGCAGGGTCTTCCACCATGAAGTTTCCTGTCAGGCTCGAACAGGGCGTATCGAACAACGGGTCGAATCACCTCGGTGGTTCCCGGTTGTTAAAACGCATCAACGGCGCCCATTCGCACACCACGAATGGAGTTACAGCATGAGCGCTGCTTTTACCGACTATAAAGTCGCCGATATTTCCCTGGCCGCTTGGGGCCGTCGCGAAACCATCATCGCCGAATCCGAAATGCCCGCCCTGATGGGCCTGCGCCACAAGTACGCCGGTGAGCAGCCGCTCAAAGGCGCGAAAATCATCGGCTGCATCCACATGACCATTCAGACTGCCGTGCTGATCGAAACCCTGGTTGTCCTGGGTGCCGAAGTGCGTTGGTCGTCCTGCAACATTTTCTCCACCCAAGACCAGGCCGCTGCTGCCATCGCTGCTGCCGGCATTCCGGTATTCGCCTGGAAAGGCGAGACCGAGCAAGAGTACGAGTGGTGCATCGAGCAGACCATCCTCAAAGATGGCCAGCCATGGGATGCCAACATGATTCTCGACGACGGCGGCGACCTGACCGAGATCATCCACAAGAAATACCCGGCCATGCTCGACAAGATCCACGGCGTGACCGAAGAAACCACCACCGGCGTACACCGTCTGCTGGACATGCTGGCCAAGGGCGAGCTGAAGATCCCGGCCATCAACGTCAACGACTCGGTGACCAAGTCCAAAAACGACAACAAATACGGCTGCCGTCACAGCCTGAACGATGCCATCAAGCGCGGCACCGACCACCTGCTGTCGGGCAAACAAGCCCTGGTGATCGGCTACGGTGACGTGGGCAAGGGCTCGGCTCAGTCCCTGCGTCAGGAAGGCATGATCGTTAAAGTCACCGAAGTTGACCCGATCTGCGCCATGCAAGCCTGCATGGACGGTTTCGAAGTGGTTTCGCCGTTCATCGACGGCATCAACGACGGCACCGCTGCCAGCATCGACAAACTGCTGCTGGGCAAGATCGACCTGATCGTTACCACCACCGGTAACGTCAACGTCTGCGACAGCAACATGCTCACCGCCCTGAAAAAGCGCGCGGTGGTCTGCAACATCGGTCACTTCGACAACGAGATCGACACCGCTTTCATGCGCAAGAACTGGGCATGGGAAGAAGTGAAGCCACAGGTGCACAAGGTTCACCGCACCGGCGCCGGCAGCTTCGATCCGCACAACGATGACTACCTGATTCTGCTCGCCGAAGGCCGCCTGGTTAACCTGGGCAACGCCACCGGTCACCCGAGCCGCATCATGGACGGCTCGTTCGCCAACCAGGTACTGGCGCAGATCTTCCTGTTCGGCCAGAAGTACGCCGACCTGGCACCGGCACAAAAAGCCGAGCGTCTGACCGTGGAAGTGCTGCCGAAGAAACTCGACGAAGAAGTGGCCCTGGAAATGGTCAAGGGTTTCGGCGGCGTTGTGACTCAGCTGACCAAAACGCAAGCCGACTACATCGGCGTGCCGCAAGAAGGTCCGTTCAAGCCACACGCTTACCGCTACTGATGTGCCCGGCGCGCGCCTCGTGCGCGCGCCTTGCCGCGAAGTACAGGCTCGCGCTTTTCCTCAGGAAAGCCGGGCTTGTCGACCATTCGCCAGCGTTTCCGAGAGCACTTTTAAATGAGCAAAGAACGTCGCTACAGCTTCGAGTTCTTCCCGACCAAGACCGACGCTGGGCATGAAAAACTGATGGCCACCGCCCGTGTGCTGGCCGGCTACAACCCCGATTTTTTCTCCTGCACCTACGGTGCCGGGGGTTCCACCCGCGACCGCACGATCAACACCGTGCTGCAACTGGACAGCGAAGTGAAGGTGCCAACCGCACCTCACCTGTCCTGCGTGGGCGATAGCAAGGCCGAGTTGCGCGCCCTGCTCAAGCAATACCAGGAAGCAGGTATCAAGCGCATCGTCGCCTTGCGTGGCGACCTGCCATCCGGCATGGGCATGGCCAGCGGCGAGCTGCGTCACGCCAATGACCTGGTGAGCTTCATTCGTGAAGAAACCGGCAGCCACTTCCACATCGAAGTCGCCGCCTACCCGGAGATGCACCCGCAAGCGCGCAACTTCGAAGACGACATCGCCAATTTCGTTCGCAAGGCCAAGGCCGGCGCCGACAGCGCGATCACCCAGTACTTCTTCAACGCCGACAGCTACTTCTACTTCGTCGAACGCGTACGCAAGATGGGCGTCACCATTCCGATCGTGCCGGGCATCATGCCGATCACCAACTACAGCAAACTGGCGCGCTTTTCCGACGCCTGCGGCGCGGAAATTCCACGCTGGATTCGCAAGCAGTTGGAGGCTTATGCCGACGACATCGACAGCATCCAGAGCTACGGCGAACAGGTGATCAGCGAGATGTGCGAACGCCTGCTGCAAGGCGGCGCACCGGGGTTGCACTTCTATACCCTGAACCAGGCCGAGCCTAGCCTGGCGATCTGGAACAACCTCAAGCTGCCGCGTTAATACCCCGTGTGCAAAAGCCGCTTTTTCAAGCGGCTTTTTTAATGACCCGCCGTAACAATCGATCGACAAGGAAGATCCTCGATGAACCGTTTAGCCCTCGCCCTCCTCGTGCTCGGCACTCCTCTGGCCCACGCCAGCTTCGACGACAGCGAGTGCGCACCGAGCCTGTTGCTGCAATCCAGCGGTCTGGATAGCTGCTCCACCCAAGCCTTCCTCAGCCCGGGAAATGACACCCGCGCCAACCTGCAGTGGCTACTGTCTGACGCTGGCCAACCGAGCCTGGCCGGTAATCCGGAAAAAGCCGAAGACCAGAACGCGTTGGTGCCTTTCGCCCTGGAGCAACTGTTCACGGTGGCAACGCCTGACGCCGCACCGACCGACACGCCGACCGAAGCAGATGCCAACTCGCTTTCCGCGCAGATAGAAAAACTCGGCCTGAGCGCGGACTACCCGGACCTGAGCCAAGCGCCGTCCTATGCCAGCGGCGAAGGCAGCCGACAAAGCAGCAACAACACCGATACCGCCGCCACCTTTCTCGCTCAGTTACTGACCAGCGACCTGCCGGACCCGGAACGCAAAAGGCTGGCCAGACAACGCCTGACGCTGTTGCAACAGGAGCACCCGGCCAGCGAACCACAGCCACTGAACTTCACCGGTGTGCAATCGATCCTCGGCCGGCAGTTCGCCACCTACTTGCAAGGTGCCAGCGCTTTTTACGACGGTGACTTCGCCGCCGCGAGTGCACGCTTTACCGAGTTGCTCAGCAGCGAGCAAGCGTGGCTGAAAGAGACCGCCAGCTACATGGTGGCCCGCAGTCAGCTGAATGCTGCCCAGGCCAATGCGTTTGACGAGTACGGCTACCCCGACCTGAGCAAGGCTGACCAACCCGCGCTGGTCCAAACCGAAACCGACCTTCAGCAGTACCTCGCCAGCTACCCGCAGGGCGACTACGCGTTGTCGGCCAAGGGCTTGCTGCGTCGGGTGTACTGGCTGCAACAAGACAACGTCAAGCTGGCCGCCGCCTACGCCGAGCAGTTGGCCGAACAGGATCTGGACAAGCGCGACAGCAGCCTGCAGCAGTTGACCGACGAAGTGGACAACAAGCTGTTCACCAGCGCGCAAGGCGTGACCAATCCCATGCTGCTGGCCGTCATCGACCTCAAGGGCATGCGCTCGGGCGAGCCGATCAGCAAGGACCAGCTACTGGCGCAAAAGCCTCTGTTTGCCGATGAGCCGGACCTGTACGCCTACCTTCAGGGCGCCTGGCACTACTACGTCGGCGAAGTCCCGGCCGAAGCCTTGAAGTTTCTGCCCGAAGCTACCGACGACAGCGTGCTCGACCACCTGCATTTCAGCCAGCAGATCGTGCGCGGCCTGGCTCTCGAAGAAGACGGCCAGTGGCCCGCGGCACAGGCCCATTGGCTGAAGCTGTTCAAACTGACCGATCAGCCGATCCAGCTGCAGCAGCTGCAACTGGCACTCGCGCTGAACTACGAACACAGCAACCAGGTGGAGAAGATTTTCGCCGCCGATTCGCTGGTCACCAACAGCAACTGGCGGGCGCAAGTGCTCGGCCGCGTTGCCTCGCCTGAGCTGCTTCGGCAGTTGGCCAAAGACGGCAAGGCCGCTACCGAGGAATCGATCACCGCGCTTTCGGTGCTGCTCTACAAGGACTTGCTGCAAGGCCATTACCAAGCCTTCAGCGACGACCTGGCCCTGGTTCCTGAGCCAGCCCCTGAGGCGCTCAAGCAGTTCGTTGTCTCTCAGGGCACCAACGACGATGGTTATGCCTGCCCAACTCCCAAGGAAACCGCCGAGGTACTGGAAAAACAACCGGCCAACGCCAACGCCCTCAACTGCCTCGGCGAGTTCACTCGCACACACTCACTGGTCTACGACGGCTCACCCGGCGAGTTCGCCTTGAGCGGTAGCAAAACCCAGTTCCCAGGCGAGCGCTTCGACCCGCTGCACGGCTACCAGCAGATCATCGCCAACGACCAGGCGCCGGCAGACGATCGCGCCTATGCGCTGTATCGCGCGATCAACTGCTACGCCACCAGCGGCTACAACCACTGCAACGGCGACGACATCGACAAGTCCGTGCGCAAGCAGTGGTTCTCGACACTCAAACGTCAGTACGCCAACAGCACCTGGGCACAGTCGCTGAAGTATTACTGGTGAGTCGATGAAGGGTTTCTGGCTCGCCGTGCTGCTGGTCTTGCTCAGCAGTCCGGCAGCTGCCGAGGTGGATGCCAGCCAGTACGACGCCTTCTGGTTATGGAGTGGCGTGCAACCGCAGCCGGTGCTGGCCCAGGCGAAAAGCCTGTATATCCTGCAAGGCCAGGTTGAACGCGTGCCGCTTAGCCAAGGGGGCGCCGTGCGTTTTTTGGCTCAGGGGATTTCCGTACCCAGGCTGGCCAACCATCCCGGCGAGATCTGGCTGGTGTACCGCGCGCAAACGCTGGACTGGCCGCCCGAGGCCTACGCCGTGGTGCTCTCGCAAGTGCGCCGCTGGCAGCTCGCCGGCAATCCAGTGGTGGGCATCCAGATCGACTTTGATGCCCGCACCCGCGAGTTGCACCGCTACGCGCAGTTTCTGCGCGACTTGCGTGAACGCCTGCCGAAAAACTACCGCCTGAGCATCACCGGTTTGCTCGACTGGGCACCGAATGCCGAGACCGGCGTATTGAACCAATTGGTCGGTGTGGTGGACGAAATCGTCATCCAGACGTATCAGGGCCGCCACAGCATTGCCAATTACAGCGCTTACCTGCCACCGACCAAACGCCTGCAGCTGCCGTTCAAGATCGGCCTGGTGCAGCACGGCGACTGGCAGGCACCCGACTATCTGCACGACTTGCCGCTATTTCGCGGCTACGTGGTTTTCCTCCTCAATGCCCCTGCGTCGCCGCACTAGGCGCATTGTGGAAATGCTCTGTTATACTCCGGCTTCCCCGCTTGGCTTACGCCCGGACGCCGGCCCTCCTAGAGGCCCGCAGGACCGGACGGGAGCGCGCCCTCAGCGCGTTTCATGCACGGCAGACTTTCCCTATGGGCCACGCCCTAACTAAACAGGATTACTCATGTCCTTTGCTTCCCTCGGTCTCTCCGAGGCTTTAGTCAGTGCCGTCGAGGCTGCTGGCTACACCGAGCCCACTCCAGTGCAACAGCGGGCTATCCCCGCCGTGTTGCAAGGTCGCGATCTGATGGTTGCCGCCCAGACGGGCACCGGTAAAACCGGTGGCTTCGCCTTGCCGATCCTTGAGCGTCTGTTCCCCAATGGTCACCCGGACCGCGAACACCGCCATGGCCCGAAACAGCCGCGCGTACTGGTGCTGACACCGACCCGCGAGCTGGCTGCGCAAGTGCATGACAGCTTCAAGCTGTATGCCCGCGATCTTAAATTCGTCAGTACCTGCATCTTCGGCGGTGTTGGCATGAACCCCCAGGTGCAGGCCATGGCCCGCGGTGTCGACGTACTCGTCGCCTGCCCCGGCCGCCTGCTCGACCTCGCCGGCCAGGGCAGCGTGGATTTGTCCCACGTGGAAATCCTGGTGCTCGACGAAGCCGACCGCATGCTCGACATGGGCTTTATCCATGACGTGAAGAAGGTCCTCGCGCGCCTGCCGAGCAAACGCCAGAACCTGCTGTTCTCGGCGACCTTCTCCAAAGACATCACCGATCTCGCCGGCAAGCTGCTGCACAACCCGGAACGCATCGAAGTGACGCCACCGAACACCACGGTCGAGCGCATCGAGCAACGGGTGTTCCGCCTGCAGGCCAACCACAAGCGCGCCCTGCTCGCTCACCTGATCACCGCCGGTGCCTGGGAACAGGTGCTGGTGTTCACCCGTACCAAACATGGCGCCAACCGCCTGGCCGAGTACCTCGACAAGCACGGTTTGCCGGCGGTAGCAATTCACGGCAACAAGAGCCAGAACGCCCGCACCAAGGCCCTGGCCGACTTCAAGGCGAATGCCGTACGCATTCTGGTGGCTACCGATATCGCCGCCCGCGGCCTGGATATCGACCAGTTGCCGCACGTGGTCAACTTCGAGCTGCCGAACGTGGAAGAAGACTACGTTCACCGCATCGGCCGTACTGGCCGTGCCGGTCGCAGCGGCGAAGCCATCTCGCTGGTAGCACCCGACGAAGAGAAGCTGCTCAAAGGCATCGAGCGCATGACCAAGCAGAAGATTGCCGACGGCGACCTGATGGGCTTTGATGCCAGCACCGTGGAAGCGGAAAAACCGGAAGTGCGCGAGCGCCCTGAAGGCCAGAACCGTGGCCGTGGTGCCCCGCGTGATCCGAACAAACCAGGCGGTGGCGGCGGCGGTGAACGCCGTGGCAGCGGCCGTAAGGACAAAGGCAAGGACGGCAAAGACAAACCTGCCGCCCAGGGCCGTGACAAGCCGGCTGGCCAAGGTCGTCAACAGCAGCCACGTCAGGGCCAACCGCGCAGCAACGAACCGCGTCAACCACGCACCAGCAGCGCCGCTGCGGCGATTCCGCCGTTGCCTGCTGATCGCGCGCCGGACGAGTTCCTCGACGACGAAATCGACAACTTCGGTAACCGTGCTGATTACGTCAGCCCGAACCAGGGTCGTCAGCAGAACCGTGGCCGCCGCCCAGCCGCACCAACCGGCCCAAGCGCCAGCAATGGTGTGGGCCAAGGCGCGCCGCGTCCGGCCGGCCAGGCGCCGCGCGGCCAATCGCCTCGCCCACAAGGCCAAGGCAAACCAGCCGGTGGCGGTCAACGTAATGGCGGCGCCAATGCTGGTCAGGGCAAACGCGCTCCCGGCCGCAGTGGTTCCGGCCAGCCGCGCCGTGATGACTCGCGCAACCGTGGCCGCGACGACTCGCTGCGCCAGGAACCCGCGGTGCGTGGCCCACGTGAGCCGCAGCACACCCCGGTGATCGTGCACAAGGAGTCGAAAATCGACCGTACCTTGACGCCCGAGCAGCTGGAGCAACTGGACAAGCTGCCGAGCCGCAATCGTGGTGAGAAGCCTGCCTTGCTGACGCGCAACCGCGAGGGTTAAGCCTCAGCGGTTTGAACAAAAACACCGGCCTAGTGCCGGTGTTTTTGTTTGTGCGGTTTGGCGCCTAGTAGGTTGGGTTGAGCGCAGCGAAGCCCAACAGCGTACCTGCGAAGACCGATACGCGCCGCCCCATGGGCGGCATGTTGGGCTTCGCCTTTGGCTCAGCCCAACCTACGCCGGCATTCTGCGTTATTTACTTCTTCACACCTTCAAACGAAATGCTCAGTTCCAGCTCTTGGGATTTAGGGCCCAGGTCTTTCTGGATGTCGAAGTCTTTCAGCTTGATGGTGGTGGTGCCTTCGAAGCCGGCACGGTAGCCGCCCCATGGGTCCTTGCCTTCGCCGATGAACTTGGCGGCGATGACGACTGGCTTGGTGACGCCGTGCAGGGTCAGGTTACCGGTCACGTCCGCAGTGCCTTCGCCAGTGGATTTAACCGAGGTGGAAACGAACTTGGCTTCCGGGAATTTCGCCACGTCGAGGAAGTCGGCGGTGCGGATGTGCTTGTCGCGCTCGGCGTGGTTGGTGTCGACGCTGGTGGTTTTCAGGGTCACGTCGATCTTGCTGGCTTCTGGCTTCTTGGCGTCGAAGCTGAAGGTACCTTCCCAATCTTTAAAGGTGCCGTAGATGTAGCTGAAGCCCAGGTGGCTGATCTTGAAATCGATGAAGGCGTGCTGGCCTTGCTTGTCGATCGTGTAGTCGTCAGCCATGGCTTGGCCAGCGCTGAGCAGGGCAGTACCGAGGGCCAGGGCCGCCAGGGATTTTTTCAGGTTGAGCATTGCGTAAGTCCTTCTAGTGCAGTGAGGGGGTTAGTCGGCGCGACGGCCAAACATGCGGGTCAGGGTTACATCGTGGTCAATAAAGTGATGCTTTAAAGCTGCTAACGCGTGAAGGCCGGCGAAAATTACCAGGGCCCAGGCCAGGTACAGGTGAAAGGCACCGGCCACGTCTTCCTGGTCAGGAATCGCGGTCAGGGTCGCCGGCACGGCAAACAGACCGAACACTTCGATCGGCCGGCCATCGGCGGTGGAAATCAGGTAGCCGGCAATCAGCACGGCGAACAGCAACAGGTACAACGCACCATGGCCCAACTTGGCACCCAGCCGGGTGGCCTTGCTGTAGCTGCTGAGGGTGGGTGGCGGCGGGCTGACGAAGCGCCAGAGCACACGCACCAGCATCAGGCCGAGCAAGGTCAGGCCGATGCTTTTATGCAGCGCCGGGGCGGAATGGTTGTAGGGGCTGTAGTAGTCGAGGGTGACCATCCACAGGCCAAGGCCGAACAACCCAAAAACCGCCAACGCGATGCCCCAGTGCAAGACGATGCTGACCAGGCCATACCGGGAAGAGGAGTTGCGAAGCTGCATGTAGGTGGTTTCCGTAAAAAAGCAGTGGGCTAAGACTAGCGATAAATCTATCGAGTTAAAGCGAAAAATTCTGCTTTGAAATATCGGGAAATACGATGCTTTCAGCGGCGCAGACGGGAGGAAATAACGGATGACCGAGTGGTCGAGGAAGGCGGGAACTTAACGTCGCAGAGTAAAAAACGCCCACGTTGCGCGGGCGTTTGACACATCAAGTCAATTGAACAGCTTGGAGAAGAACCCAGGCTTGTCGTCACCCTGGTCTTTCTTCGCGGGCGCCGCTTCGGCGACCACCTGCTTCTTGGCCGGGTCGACTTCTTTACCGGCCAACAGATCCTGCGCCTGGCTGGCGGCACGCTGGCCGCTGCGCAGAGCGCCTTCGAGGGTGCCCGGGTACAGCGCATCGGTGTGCTCACCGGCGAACACTACCCGTTGCAGCGGTTTTTCCCACAGGCGCCAGTTACGTGTCAGCTGGCCCGGGCCATAGGCCAGGTACGAACCGCCGGTGGACGGGTCGGTGCTGTAGCGTTTGATTTCATAGCCGGTAAAGGCGCCACGTGCTTTCGGGTAGAAGGCGTGCAGGCGGATCAGCACCTGGTCGACCATCTGCTTGTCGCCGAATGCCTGCAGCACACGGGCGTTGTCGCCGGAGAGGTTGATCACCACATTGGCGCCGCCCTTGGCTGCGGGTTCGATCCACAGCATGCCCAGGCCCTGATCAGTGAAGATCTCTCCAGACAGACGCGCCTTGCTCTCCCACACCGGGGTTTTGAACTTGAGCATGATCTGGTCACGCCAGCCGTAGTTGGTGCCTTTGATGGCGGCGGTATGGGCGGCGTCCAACGCCGGGGTCAGTTGGATCTGCGCCAGCGCTTTGAGCGGCACAGCCAACACCACGTAGTCGGCGCTGTAACCGACGGCGCCGACTTTGACGGTAACGCCGTCTTTGTCCTGGCTGATGGCCGAGACCTTGGAGTTGGTCTTGATGGTTTTCAGCTGCTTGAGGAACGCCGCTGCCAGCACCTGGCTGCCACCGGGCAAACGGGCGGCGCGCAGATCGCGGTCGTCGACACCGCGGTACACCCGGCTTTGTTGCGCCAGGTAGAGCAGTGACAGTCGCGAGGGCTCGTCATAGCGGGAACGGATGCGCTGGTTCACCAGCAGACGCGCAGTCGGCGGCAGGGCCAGCTTGTCCAGCCACTTGGCCACGGTCATCTGGTCGAGGGCGAACAGGGTGTTGTTGGCGGCCGGGTTCAGCGGATCGCTGATCGAGGCGGCCAGATCATCCAGGCTCTTGTCGAAACGCTTGAGCGCTTCGGCGGTTTCCGGTTGCTTGGTGGCCAGTTCAGTAGCGGTGAAGTATTCGCCATTGATCAGGTAGCTGGGGTTACGCACAAACTCCGGAGCGGCCAGGGTCTGCAGTTTGAAGGCGTCGATGTAGCTATTCAGCGTGGGTTGAATCTTCTTGCCGCCGATCCACTCGCTGGTGGCCAGGCCGGAGCGGCCGCCGATGCTCGGCTTGGCTTCCAGCAGGGTGACCTGCCAGCCCTTCTGTTGCAGCTCAAAGGCAGCAGTCAAACCCGACAGCCCGCCACCCACCACAATCGCCGTAGGTTGCTTGCTCGCTGCGGGTTTATCGGCCGCCTGCGCAGCCACGCTGAACACACCCATTGCCAGCAGCGCCAAGGCGCGCAAACCGGTCCGTAACATGAACGACTCCTTACACCCGTTCCGCAGGCAGCGGAACGCTCTTAGATGGCGCGCAGAATACGCCGCCACTGGAATAGCAGCCAGCCAGGCCCGTCGGGTAAATGGTGTTTGGGTTGTTACAGGGTCAGCCATTGCATAGGCTGCACCCCTGCTTTGCGTGCCCGGCTCGAACCTGGCCGCGTCTGTACAGCTGTCTCGATTGCCTGGGAGTTTCGAATGAGCCTGAATAATCAGTGGATGCAACGCGACCTGGCGGTGCTCTGGCACCCCTGTACGCAGATGAAGGACCACGAGCAATTGCCGCTGGTGCCGATCAAACGTGGCGAAGGCGTGTGGCTCGAAGACTTCGACGGCAAGCGCTACCTCGACGCCGTCAGCTCCTGGTGGGTGAACGTGTTCGGCCACGCCAACCCGCGCATCAACCAGCGCATCAAGGACCAGGTCGACCAGCTCGAACACGTTATCCTCGCTGGCTTCAGCCACCAGCCGGTGATCGAACTGTCCGAGCGCCTGGTCAAGCTCACCCCCGCCGGACTGGACCGGGTGTTCTACGCTGACAACGGCTCGTCAGGCATCGAAGTGGCGCTGAAGATGAGCTTCCACTTCTGGCGCAACAGCGGCCAGGAGCGCAAAAAACGCTTTGTCACCCTGACCAACAGCTACCACGGCGAAACCATCGCGGCGATGTCGGTGGGCGATGTCGCGCTATTCACCGAGACCTATAAATCGCTGCTGATGGACACCATCAAGGTGCCCAGCCCGGACTGCTACCTGCGCCCTGAAGGGGTGAGTTGGGAGGAGCATTCGCGGATGATGTTTGGCGCCATGGAGCAGGCCCTGGCCGAGAACCATCAGGACGTTGCCGCGGTGATCATCGAGCCGCTGATCCAGGGCGCCGGCGGCATGCGCATGTACCACCCGGTGTACCTGAAACTGCTGCGCGAGGCCTGCGACCGGTATGGCGTGCACCTGATCCACGATGAAATCGCCGTCGGCTTCGGTCGCACCGGCACCATGTTCGCCTGCGAACAGGCCGGTATCGCCCCGGACTTCCTCTGCCTGTCCAAAGCGCTCACTGGCGGCTACCTGCCGATGGCGGCAGTGCTCACCAGCGAAACGATTTACCAGGGCTTCTACGACGACTACCAGACCCTGCGCGCCTTCCTCCACTCGCACACCTACACCGGCAACCCGCTGGCCTGTGCGGCGGCATTGGCGACTTTGGATATCTTCGAACAGGACAACGTCATTGAGGCCAACAAAGCCTTGAGCGCCCGTATGGCCAGCGCTACGGCGCACCTGGTCGACCATCCGCATGTGGCCGAAGTGCGGCAGACCGGCATGGTCCTGGCGATTGAAATGGTCCAGGACAAAGCCAGCAAAACCCCTTACCCATGGCAGGAGCGGCGTGGCCTGAAGGTGTTCCAGCACGCGCTGGACCGCGGGGCGTTGCTACGCCCGCTGGGCAGCGTGGTGTACTTCCTGCCGCCGTACGTGATTACGCCGGAGCAGATCGATTTTCTGGCCGAGGTGGCCAGTGAGGGGATTGATATTGCGACAGCGACAAAAACATCAGTACCCGTGAGTGGCCGTCACCCGAACTTCCGTGATCCGGGTTAAAGCTTTTAGCAAAAAAACATCGCGGCTAAAGCTGCTCCTACAGGTGGTGTAATCCGTAGGAGCGACTTCAGCTGCGATGCTGTTGAAGCGCTTACAGAATCGAGAGCGGATATTCGATGATCAACCGTACCTGATCAGAGCTGGAGTCCGAATCGCCCGACATGCGATGGGTCGCCTGGCGGATACGGAACGACAGGTCTTTGGCCGGGCCTTCCTGCACCACGTATTTAACCGAAAGGTCGCGCTCCCAGTGCTTCTCTTTATCGGCGTAGTAGTCATACGGGCTACCCGCTTCGATCTTGGTGCCGTCGACATTGTCGCCACGGGTGTAACCGGCATAGAAGGTCAGACCCGGCACGCCATAGGTGGCCATGTTCAGGTTGTAACCCAGGCGCCATGACTCTTCACGTGGGCCGTTAAAGTCGACCAGTTGCATGGAGTTGGCCAGGTAGATGGAGTCCTGGAACACGCCGCCGCCCAATACCAGGTAGTCGAATGGCTGGTCACCATCGATCTTCTGAAACGCCAGGGTCACGGTGTGCGCGCCAATGCTGTAGCCGGTGGCGAACGACCAGGAGGTGTTGTTGATGGTGCCGGCGAGGGACTTGCCTTCATCCAGCGTGCGGTAGAGGTTGAAGTCAAAGCTCAGCGACTGGTCGTCGCTCAGCGCCAGCACGTAGTTGGCGTTGCCGTAATACTGGTTCCACAGGTCCTCATAACGCGAGGCATAGGCGGTCACGCTGAAGTTGTCGCTGATGCTGTAAGCGCCGCCGAGATAGTCGACATCGCCGCCCTCAACACCGGCCGCATAACCGGCACGGAAACCACCATCGTGACCGGACATGTTCATGTCCTTGGCCGAGGTGAAATGACCCGCGTCGATTTTCAGGCCTTCGATTTCAGCACTGTCGAGTTGGAAGCCAGTGGCGGTGGCCGGCACCAGACGGGCGTCGGCCAGGGCGATTACCGGGTTGTAGGGACGCAGGTCGCCGTATTTGAGGACGCTGCTGGAAACCTGCAGTTTCACCGCCCCTCCCAGGGAGCCAAAGCTATCTTCGGCACGGCCATCGGAGTCCACGGGCAACATTTGCGAGCCGGAACGACCACGGCCGCTGTCCAGTTTGATCCCGGTATAGGCGCTCAGATCAACGCCAAAACCGACGGTGCCTTCGGTAAAGCCGGACACATAGTCCAGTTGAAAGCCCTGGCCCCACTCGCGGTTATCGCCATAGCCGCGGTCATGGCGATCCATGTTCCAGTACAGGTTGCGGGCAATCAGGTCGAGCGTATCGCCTTCGAGAAAACCTTTGGCATCGGCCTGACTTGCGTGTGCGGCCATCGAGAAAACGCTGGCGCTGGCGACGGCCAGGGCTAATCCGCTGTGTTTCAGTTTCATCTGTATTCCCCATTGAAATGAATGTGTCGGCATATGCCCGCGCCCGCGCGCGGGACCATCAACCGGGTTGAGCCGGGCCACCATCATTTCGCAGCCAACGCTGGCGACCCGCTCGCTCAGTTCTGTTGCAGCAGGAGATGCAATCCGCACTGCATGCTGAGTTACCCAGGGGCGTTAAAACAAAAGCCCGCGGCAAGTTCTCCCACGTTTAGTTCTTTGCCAATGTTCAACCCACGACACTTCCACATTTATTTACGCCATATATAGCGCAGTGAAAAACTGCCTCTACACACATAACTTGTCCACCTCGACAGCTAGTTAGCATGACGATAATCACGGGTTGAACACGGCCTTTTTTGCCTGTTATCCAACTTGGCAAACCCCACCATAACGCCCGTAATAGAGCAGCCAAAGCACATATAAGGACGTAATGAGATAATTCCGGCCAACTTTCAATTCTCATATTTACCCGCAACTACCCGAGGGCAATCTTCCATTTATCGCTCAACTTGATCCGGATAACTGGCTCGTATAAGCAGGTGTTATCCAACGCATAAAAAAACGTAACAGCCAACTTTCGAACCACACTCTTCCTGTTGATCGAGAGAACCCAAACAGCGCACAGGAGAATTTCGCCCACGCTCTACGTTATGCTTGGCGCCCCTGCAGCCAGCTCCTGTATTCGCCATGCGCCTCTCCCGCTTCTTTATCGACGCCCCTCTTTCCATCGGTCAGCACGAGCTGCCGGAAACCCAAGCTCACTACATCGGCCGCGTGTTGCGCCATGCCGTGGGCGATGCCGTGCAGTTGTTCGATGGCAGCGGTCAGGAGTTTCTCGGTGAGTTGATCGAGGTGGGCAAAAAGAACGTGCGCGTTGAACTGCGCGAAGCGCTGGCCGGGCAACCGCCCTCGACGCTGCATATCCATCTGGGTCAGGGTTTGTCGCGCGGCGAGCGGATGGACTGGGCCATCCAAAAGGCCACCGAGCTGGGCGCCACGGAAATCACCCCGATCGTCAGCGAGCGCTGCGAGGTGCGGCTCAAAGGTGAGCGTGAAGACAAACGCCTGGAGCACTGGCGGCAAGTGGCGATCAGCGCCTGCGAGCAATGTGGTCGTTCGGTGTTGCCGGTGATTCATCCGCCCACGCTGCTGGCGCAGTGGCTGGAGCAATGCCAGGCCGAGCTGAAGCTGGTGCTGCACCCGGTGGCCGAGCCGTTGACCAGCCATGCCAAGCCGCAGTCGCTGGCGTTTCTGATCGGGCCGGAAGGTGGGCTATCGGACGCGGAAGTGACCCAGGCACAGGGCAAGGGTTTTCACGCCGCCCGGTTAGGCCCGCGGGTGTTGCGCACGGAGACGGCGCCGGTGGTGGCACTCAGCGTGGCGCAGCAGTTGTGGGGGGATTTCTGAGTAAGCATGTTGTTTGCCCCGGCCCTCTCCCCCAGCCCCTCTCCCGCACGCGGGCGAGGGGAGCTTGACCCTGTACGCCAATCGGTCCTCCTCTCCCCTTGGGGAGAGGGGCTAGAGGAGAGGGGTACGGCGCACGCCTAACCTCAAGAATCTTTGAGCAGGTCCGCTAAGTCGTCGGCGTGCTCTTCTTCCTGGGCAAGAATCTCTTCGAACAGACGGCGGGTGGTCGGATCGTCGTTGCCAAGAAAAGTGATGATCTCGCGGTAGCTATCAATGGCGATGCGCTCGGCCACCAGGTCTTCAGTGATCATCTCTTTGAGCGTCTCACCTTCCACGTACTCGGCGTGGGAGCGACTCGTCAGGCCCTCAGGATTGAAGTCCGGCTCGCCGCCCAGCTGCATGATGCGCTCCGCCAGTTGATCCGAATGGGCCAGTTCCTGCTGGGCATGCTCGAGAAACTCCGCTGCGGCCACGCTGGCCTTGAGGCCGGTCGCCATGAAGTAGTGGCGCTTATAGCGCAGGTAGCAGACCAGCTCGGTGGCCAGGGACGCATTCAGCAGCTTGAGGACTTCTTCGCGATCGGCCGAGTAACCCTCGGTGATCGCCCCTTCTTCAATATGCTGGCGAGCGCGTTGGCGCAGCGTGGCAACGTCAGTCAATTGTGCAGCGGTCATATCAGTTCTCCATCAGCTAATCGGTCAGTCGCGCGGGCTCTGGCGGCCAGCGTCTCGGTGTACTGAGTTGGGAGTAGCGAGGAGGAGAAAAGTTTGATCTTTCGCTGGCTCTGGCCAGGGCCTGGAAACGCAGCGGGCGCCACATGGGCGCCCGCTGGGATTTACCAGAGTGAAGGCTTAGATGAGCCCTGCATCGGCGAGCATTTGCTCCAGAGCGAGCAGGTCCGGAATCTTTGCCACGGCTTCACCAAAGCTCACCGCATCCAGCTCCAGCGGCGCCAACGGCACATCGGCACGGGCCAGGTCGGTGCCAACTTTCAGCGAGCGCGGAATACCCTGCACCAGCAGAGCGAGGAATTTCACGTTGGGACGACCGCCCAAGGCGTTGATCACCGCCACACGGGCGCCGGGGCGGATCTGTGGCTGGCCATCGGAGGCCGCTTCGAACGACAGCAGCGGCAGGCTCAGGTCACGCCAGGCCATCTGCCCGAGGAACCAGGCCGGCATGCCCGGTGTTACTTGCGGCGCGCGGTAGGGAATCAGCTCGGCCACCGCCACGTTGGGCAGCAGCAGGGTACGGTCGGCCAACGGCACCAGCAGACCGGTGATGCTGGTCGCGGTGGCGGTGTTAGTGGTGGTGACGGCTTGGCTCATGGGGAAATCCTGTCGGCGCTATCAGGCGCACTGCGCAGCTAAATGATTGACCAGCGTTTCCGCCAGCTCACGCGGGTCGCCGCTGTAGGCGCTGTAGCCACCTTCGCGCAGGCTGTCGGGCATGCTAGCGCAGGCACAGCTTTCGGCACGCTGGGTCCAGATCTCGCCGCCCTGACGACGCACATAGGCGGCGGCGGCGCTGCCGTCGCTGCCCATACCACTGAAGGCGATCACGCCGCTCATGGCACCAAAATGCTGGGCCAGGTTGAGCATCATCTGGTCGATGGACGGGCTGTAGGGTTCTGGCCAGCCGCGGTCGGCAATCTGCATTGCACCGTCGTCGGCAAAGCCGAGTTCGTACTGGATCGGCGCCACCACCACCTCACCGCAGCGCACCGGGTCGCCCTGGCGTGCCGGGTTCACATGCCATTGGCTGTGGCGGCCGACGGCCTGAGGCAAGGTTGCTTCAAAGCTGGCATCGATGTGTTGGGCATAAATAAAACCGATCGGCAGGCCACCGGGCAAGGCATCGAGAAATGCCTTCACCGCCGCAGGGCCACCGAGGGAAGCCGCCAGCAACCACACCTGGCGGGCCGGCGCACCGGCCGCCAATGGCGTGTTGGCCAAGGCGGACGGCAGATCCAGCCGCGCCGGGCGCTGCGCTTCGTCAAACAAGGCCTGCAGGCTGGGGCCCACCGCCTGAGTCGGATCGCCGACCAGACGCTTGAGCTTGCCCACCAGACGCCGTTCCCAGCGCGGGTAGTTTTCCGAATGCCGTTCCGGGGCATGGCCTTCGCCAAACAGCACCGGCACGTTGGCGTGCTCCAGCAGGGTGTCGACCAGCGGCGAGTCGTCCGACTGCGCCAGGTCCACCAGCCACAGGTCGGCTTCGCAGGCGGCCAGGGCTTCGGCGTCGAGACGCGCCGGATCGGTATTGAGCACCACGTTGTAGCCACTGCCAGTCAGCGCCTGCTGCAGCACATGGCGCTGCAGCGAGGTGTCGGCGAGGACGGCGATGCGCGCGGTGACTTTATCGGTCATATGCGTTTAACCGGGTGTTCAGCCACCAGTTTGGTGATGGTTTCCAACAGCAGCGACTCTTGGTACGGCTTGCCGAGGTAGTCATTAACGCCGATGTTCATCGCCCGCTCACGGTGTTTTTCACCGGTACGCGAGGTGATCATGATGATCGGCAGGTCTTTGAGGTTCTCGTCGTGGCGCACCAGGTTGGCCACTTCGAAACCGTCCATGCGCGGCATTTCGATGTCCAGCAGCATGATGTCCGGCTTGTGTTCTTGCAGCAGCGAGATGGCATCCACCCCGTCCTTGGCCGTCAGCACGTTCATGCCGTTACGTTCCAGCAGACGGCTGGTGACCTTACGTACAGTTACCGAGTCGTCGACCACCATCACCAGGGTCGGACGTTCCACTTCCAGCTCGGCTGGCAGCGCGGTACGGCTGACGGAGCGGGTCTGCAACTGGTTGAGCAGGTGCGCGTGGCGAACCCGGATGGTTGCCAGCAGGTCGAGAATCACCACCACGCGACCGTCACCGAGGATGGTGGCGCCGGAAATTCCGTGCACACCGGCGAACTGCGGGCCGAGGCTCTTCACCACGATCTCGCGCGAACCGGCGAGGGAGTCCACTTGCACCGCCACGGCGTGGTCGCTGGAACGCACCAGAATCACCGGCAACGGCAGGCTCTGGCCAACCAGTTTTGGTTGCTGGCCGTTGTTCAGCAGGTCACCCAGGTAACGCAGCTCGTAAGCTTGACCGGCGTATTCGAAACGCGGCGCGTCAGGTGCGTAATAGGCTTCCAGCTCGTACGGCGAAACCCGCACGATACCTTCGATGGTGTTCAACGGAATGGCGTACAGGTCTTCACCGGAAAGCACCATCAGCGCGCGGTTCACCGACACGGTGAACGGCAGGCGGATACGGAAGGTGGTGCCCTCGCCCGGGGTCGATTCGATGCTCATCGAACCGCCCAGTTGCTTCACTTCCGAGTGCACCACGTCCATGCCGACGCCACGGCCGGAGATCTGCGTGACCTTCTCGGCGGTGGAGAAGCCGGCTTCCAGAATGAACTGCAGCACTTCGTAATCGGTCAGGTCCGAACCGGCGTCCATCATGCCGCGCTCGATGGCCTTACGGCGCACCGCTTCAAGCTTGATGCCGCCACCGTCGTCGGCCAGGGTAAGGACGATATCGCCACCCTCACGGCCCAGGCTCAGGCGAATGTTGCCCTGCTCGCTCTTGCCCGCAGCACGACGCACATCGCTCGGCTCGATACCGTGGTCCACCGCGTTACGCAGCATGTGTTCCAGCGGCGCAACGATACGTTCGAGAACGGTACGGTCCATCTCGCCATCGGCGTTGCCGACCACGAAGTCGACCTGCTTGCCCAGCTCACTCGCCACCTGGCGGACGATCCGGCGCAGACGCGGCACCAGACGATCGAACGGCACCATGCGCGTACGCATCAGGCCTTCTTGCAGTTCGGTGTTTACCCGCGCCTGTTGCAGCAACAGGGTTTCCGCATCGCGGTTGCGCGCGGCCAGGGTTTCTTTCAGTTCCAGCAAGTCGGAGGCCGACTCGAACAGCGCACGCGAGAGCTGCTGCAGTTGCGAGTGACGGTCCATTTCCAACGGGTCGAAGTCTTCGTAACCCACACGCTCGGCTTCGAGCTGGATGCGGCTGATGATCTGCGACTGGGTTTCGATGTCGAGGCGGCGCAACTGGTCGCGCACCCGGTCGATGGTCGCTTCCATCTCACCGAGGGTGAAACCGAAGTCACTCACCTGTTGCTCGACGCGACCACGGAAGATCGACGTCTCACCGGCCAGGTTGACCAGGCCTTCGAGCAAGTCCGCCGGCACTTTAACCAGTTCTTGCGGGGCACGGCGCGATGCAGCGTCCAGCGCTGCTTCCTGGGCACGGCGCACGAACGGCAGCACTTTGGCCGCAGCGGGTGCCGAGGAGAACTCACTGGCGGCCACAATCGGGTTGGCCAGGGTGTGCACCGCCGGCAACTTGTTGGCCACCGGGGCTTCTGGCGCCGGCACGTCGTGACGGGCTTCGGCATCGGCCAGATCAGCGGCAATGCTGTCGTTGACCCGCTGACGCAGTTGGTCGAGCTCGCCTTGCAGGCCTTCGAAACCGGACTGCACATCGAGGAACAGGCTTTCCGGCCACGGCGCGCCTTGTTGCTGCGCTTCGGTCAGGTGCTGTTCGAGGTTGTGGGTCAGGTCGCCAAGGGTCTTCTGCCCGGCCAGGCGCGCACCGCCTTTGAGGGTGTGGAGGATGCGCAGCATGTCGTCGACCGCGTCGCCGTCATCGCGCTTTTCTTCCCAACGGCCGATGGCGCTTTCCATGCTTTCCAGCAGGTCGTCGGCCTCTTCCAGGAAGATATCCAGAATGTCGTCGTCTTCAGCGTCGTCCACCGACGGCTCATCAGCCGCGGCGACCAGATGCACGCTGGACGGCATGCTCAGTTGCTCATCGGGGTTGGCGCGGAAGCGTTTGATCGTTTCGATCAGGTCTTCGCCGCTCGGCACGTGGCGCTTGTCGCGCACCGCTTCGAGCATCTCAGCCAGGCGGTCATGGCAGCTTTGCAGCAAGCCGAACAGACCCGGGCTGGCGCGCAGGCGGCCGTCGCCCAAACCTTCGTAGAGGAATTCCAGCTCGTGGGCCAGGTCACCGATTTCGCGGATCTCGGCCATCCGTGCGCCACCCTTGAGGGTGTGCAGGTCACGCTGCAGGGACTCCAGCTCGAGGCTGTTGTCGAGGTCATCTTTCCAACGCTGCAGGGCGGCGCTGGAGCTGTCGATAATGTCGAAACCTTCTTCGAGGAAGATCTCCACCAGTTCCGGGTCGCGCTCGTCATCCAACGCTGTCGGCGCTGGCGCTTCATAGACCACCGGCTCAGGCGCGGTGTAAACAACCGGCTCTGGTTCAGGTTCTGGCGCAACGCTCGGCTCGACTTCAAGGTCGCTCAGCTCGACGCTTTGTGCTTCTGGCGCGAGTTCCTCGAACGTTGGCTCGTCGATCTCCAGCTCAGGCAATGCTGCGTCCAGCTCGAACCCTTCGGCTTCGGGCAACGCGTCGTGCAGTTGTTCAGCACTGAGTTCCGGGGTGGCAGCCACGTCTTCGAAGCTGATCTCTTCCGGGTCCAGCTGGTCTTCGACCGGCTCAACCAGCGGCAGCGCTTCCAGTTCGTCTTCGGCTGCAATCAGCTCGGCTTCGGCGCTCGGCGTTGCACTGGGCAGCTCGAGCTCAACCAACTCCAGTGGTTCTTCGAAGTCGTCGAGAATCACCGCGGCGGCGGACAGGCTCTGCGCACCGCCCTGGCGGAAGCTGCGAATGTCTTGGATCAACGCAGCCGGGTCATGCAGCGGCTGGTTGGCCTGCAACTGGTCGAGCAACACCGCCAGTTTGTCGTGGCTACGCTGCAGCAGCCCGGCGAGTACCGGCGAGTAGCTGTAGCGGCGGTCTACCAGGCCTTCGTAAAGGGTTTCCAGCTCGTGGGCCAGGTCGCCGATGGGGCGAATGGCGGCCATGCGCGCGCCACCTTTGAGGGTGTGCAAATCGCGCAGCAGGGAGGACAGCGCCAGGTTGTTGTCCGGCTCACCGAGCCAACGATCCAGGGCCTGGCCGGAGCTTTCGAGGATATCCACCGCCTCTTCGAGGAAGATTTCCACCATCTCGGCATCCAACGGGTCGGCGTCGACCACCGCTGCCGGTACCGGCTCAGGAGCAGGCGCCAGCGGTTCTGGTGCCGGCTCGATAGCGGCCAGATCTTCGACCGCCGGCAACACGTCGTCCACCTGCAGCTCTTCAATGGCTGGCAGCTCTTCGACGTTCGGCAAGGAATCGAAGGCCGACAGGTCGTACTCGTGCTCAGGCTCGTCGTTGGCCGGCTGGTTGTCCCACTCGGCCATCTGCAGGTCAGAGGTGGCGGCGTCCAGTTCAACGATGTTCAACCCGGCTTCACCGCCAGGGCTCAACAGCGCCAGGGTTTGCGGGTCGAGGGCTTCGCCCAGCAGTTGGCGCAGGGCTTCGACACGTTGCGGCTCGGCAGTCACCTGCAGGCCGGCAGCCACCTGGTCCATCATGCTGATCAACGCTTCGTGGGCGCTTTCGGCCTCACTGAAGAAACGCTCGCTAACGGCCAGGCTGCCTTCTTCGACGGCACCGTAGAGGTCCAGCAAGGCCTCGCACAGCTCATCGATTTGCGGCAGTTCGGCCATCTCGGCGCCACGGCCAAGGGTGGTCAGCTCGTCCAGCAGGGCACTCAGCTCCTGGCGCTCGGACGGGTGCTCACGCCATTTGCGCAGCAGGTCTTCGGCATCCAGGAGGATGTCCATGCCTTCAGAGAGGAAGATACCGATCAGTTGCGGGTCGCGCTGGTCACTGCCTTGCAGGTCCTGACGGGCCGCCTGGGCACTGTCCAAACGTTCCTGGTGCAGCTTGTTGACGCGTTCGAGGAACTCGGCAGCGCCATCAATCGGAGCCAGCGGGCTGGTCTCCAGCTGTTCCAGACCACGACGGAACAATTGCTCGGCGGTATGCAGCAGCTCCGCTTCAGCCAGGTCCATCGGGATCAGGTTGGTCTTGAATTCCTTCGCCAGCTTTTCCAGCGGGGTAGCGATTTCGGCAATCGGCAGAATGCCGGCCATGTGCGCGCTGCCCTTGAGGGTGTGCAAGGCGCGCTGCAGGTTATCGGTGATTTCCTGCGGCAGTTCCTGGGCGCAATCGGCGAGGAAACCGACCAGGGTGTCCAGGTGGGTTTCCGCTTCGTTGCGGAAAATCTCGATCAACTGCGGGTCCAGCGCCTCAACGTCGGCTGCCGCCGAAGCAGCAGGCGCGCTCGCAACAGGTGCGCCCACGGCGTCAGCGACTGGCGCGGGCACCGGGGCTTCAGGTTTTGGGCTCAGTTGGCCTCGCGCCAGGGCATGGGCGGTTGCGGCCAGGGCGTCGACATCATCACGCTGGCGCTGCGCCTTGGCGGCGAACTCGTCGACCAAGGCCGGCATCAGCGCGACCACGTCGGCGATCACTTGCTGCACTTCTTCGCCTGGCTGAATGCTGCGGTCGAGCACCCGGTTGAGCAGGTTTTCGATGGCCCAGCCGAGCTCGCCGATGATCAACGCGCGAACCATGCGACCACTGCCCTTGAGGGTGTGGAAGGCACGACGTACTTCGGCCAGAGCTGTTTTGTTGTCGGTATCTGCGCGCCATTGCGGCAGGTACTCGGCGATGGTTTCCAGCACCTCGCCAACTTCTTCGATAAAGACCTCCAACAGGTCTTCGTCGATCGGTTCTTCACCTTCCGGTGGCGGCAACAGGCTGGGCGGTACGTCCTGGGCAGGCGGGTTGATCGCTTGCACCGGAGCGGCCATGACGTCGGCCATCGACAGCGGTTTTTCTACCGGAGCAGCAACCGGAGCTTCCGGCTCTACGCCCGGCAGGTCGACTTCGGGCAATTCCAGCTCGGCCAGTTCGGCTTCGTTCCAGTCAGCTGGGTTGTCGTTCAAATCTTCGTTCAGGTCGTCGAGGCTCAGCTCTTCGAGGCCGGCGTCTTCCAGCGAGAAGGTCGGGGTTTCCGGCACTTCCTGTTGGAGATCACGTAGCTCCAGGCTGTTGTCGAGGTTCCACTCGGTAGCCGTTTCGCTGACGGTCAGCGGCTCGTCGTTGAGGTCCAGGCTCGGCAATGCTGAGAGATCCTGCACCTCGTCAAATGCGCTCAACTCGACCACGTCGCCCGGCGCAGCGGGCAGCTCTTCCAGGGTCCAGCTGTCTTCAAGACTCAGCAGCTCGTCACCGTCGGCGGCGAGCGGCTCGGCGCTTTGCAGCTCGCCGAACTCCAGGCTCAGTTCGCTTTCATCAGCGGGCTGGGGGACTGGCAGATCGTCGAGGGAGAATTCGATGCCACCCACGTCACCGCTGTCAGCCACAGGCTGGGTGTCAGCGACCGGCAGGTCCTCGAGGCTGAAGCTTTCTTCGATCACGCCGAAGTCGGATTCGAACGACGATGGCTCGGCTTCAAAGGCAGGCTCAGCAGCCACTTCAGGCTCGTCGGCCAGCACTTCGATCTCGTGCATCGGGTCGGCCAGCGGCGCGAAGGTTTCCGCCTCAGGCTCAACGCGATCAAGGATCGACGGCTTTTCTTTCAGCGGGTAACCCAGGGTTTCCAGGCTTTCCTCGGCGACGTCGAGAATCAGGTCGCCTTGGGCAGCGTGGTCTTCACTCAGGCGCTCGAGGTAGTACTCGACGCTGGTGATGGCGTCGGCCAGGGTGTCCAGGCTCTGCCAGTTCGGCACGGCTTTGCGCGCCAGCAGTTGTTCCTGGATATAACGGTTGCAGGCCTGCAGCAAGGCTGCGGCACGCTCCAGCGGAATCATCGCCAGGCCACCACGGGCCTGGGTCAGCAGCTCTGGCACGCGGGCCAGGTGCTCGTGGTTCCACTGCGAGGCAATGAATTCGATGATCGCGTCTTTGGCCTGTTCCAGGCCGTTACGCGCTTCCTTGATCACCAACTGGTGGATCTGGCCGACGTCGGTGGTCGGCAGGTGGCTTTCCTCGCGGCGGCCATCGTCGGCGGGGCCGACCATGCCGGCCAGGGTGGCCTCTACATACAGCAGGGCACCGGCAACATCCATCAGCACCGCATCGCTTGGCTCACGCTGGCCGAGGGACAGGCCATGGACCACGTCGATCTGGTCGAGGATAACTTTGCGCGGCTGGCCGAAACCCAATACCGCCAGGGTGTCGGCGATCTGCTTGAGCGGGGCCAACTGGCTGTCGAGCTCGGCCACCTTGCTACGGTCGCTGCGCACGAACAGATCAAGGCTGTCTTTGACCCGCACCAACTCTTCGCACAGGGCAGCAACCACCGAACGCATGGCGTCACGGTCAGGGCCGGCCAGGCGAGCGCGCTCTTCGTCGACGATATCGTCGTCGGGCAGCGCTTCATCAAGGCGGTACTGTTCCTTCAGATGGCGGATGCGTGGCGATTGGGTGGTGGACTTGGCGACGTAGAACAGCAGGTTCTTGGTCAGCTCATCCGGCGCCGCCTGGTTGATGCCGTCGGCACCTTGTTCCAGCAGGCGCTTGAGTTCTTTGTCGACCTGGCGCAGCAGGGTGCGCACGGACGCGCCGTTGAGCACGCTGCCGTTGGACAGGCCTTCAACAATGCCCGACGCGATTTGCCACAGCGGGCCCAGCGGGGCGTCTTTGCACAGCACTTCAAGGCGGGCGAAAACACGCGCCATGTAGCCGAGGTTGGTGCCCAGGTCCTGGTTGCGGATCACCCCGATCAGGGCCATCTGCAACATCTGCCGCAGTTTGCGCAGCAGTACCGGCAGTTCGGCGGTACGCAGTTGTGCCAGGGAATCAGCCGACAACGCCGGCTGACGCACGGTCATGTCCGGGGAGAACAGGCTGGTTTCCGACAGGAGTTTTTCGCCACGGGCCGAACGCAGGTCGTTCAGTAGCGGCAACACCACCATCGGCAGGTCGCGGCGGGCAGTCTGAATGCGGTCGAGGTAAACCGGCAGTTGCAGAATGGCCTGCATCAGCACTTCCAGAGCTTCGCCCTGGTTGCTCACGCGGTTTTCCATCAACGCCTGGGCGAGGTGTTCCATCTCTTCGGCGAGCAAGGCTGCGCCGTAGAACTCCACCATCTGCAGAGTGCCGTGTACCTGGTGCGCATAGGTCAGGCAGAAACGCATGCGCGTCGAGTCCTCGGGGTTCTCAACGAACGCCTCAAGGGCCTGCCGTGCCTGTTTCAGGGTTTCTGCGATCTCGCCTTTAACCCACTCCAGGGCGACATAATCGTGCCGATCACCCATAGCAACTCCACTCATAAACCGCACGTTACCCCTTTCGGGTAAAAGCCAGCACTCGCTCGTCGGCCACCGGCTCCAGGTCCGGGTGCTGCCAACCGACCACTTCACCGACACCGACTACCAACAGACCACCGGGCGCAAGGCGTTCAGCCAGGCGGTTGAGGATCTCGCGGCGACGCCAGCGACGAAAATAGATCAGCAAGTTCTGACAGAAAATGACATCCATGCCGGCCATCGGCGCTTTCGCCAACTCCAGCACGTTGAGCCTGGCCACGCACACACGCGCCGCCAGACTCGGTATTACTTTCAAACGACCATCGTCCTGCGCGTCGAAGTAGCGCTCGCACAGGTCTATATCCATCTGCTCGAACTTGCGCGCGGCGTATTCGGCCTCTCGCGCCTTGCTCAGGGCATTCATGCTGATATCGGTACCGGTCACACCGAAGTGGTCGGGCATCTCGCTATCACGCAACACCTCCGCGGCACTGATCGCCAGGGAGTACGGTTCTTCACCACTGGAGCAACCCACACTCCACAGCGCCCACGGCTGCTCGCCGGGTTGGGCGCGCGCCAGGCGCAGCGCCAGGTATTGCTCAAGCACTTCGAACGAAGGGCGATGGCGGAAAAAACGGGTTTCTTGAACGGTCAAACGATCCAGCAGGGTCGACCACTCCACCGCGCCACGCGGACCATCGGTAACTTGCCGGTAATAGCTGGCATAGTCCGGCACCTCCAGCTCACGCATGCGCGCGCTGAGGTTGGTCTGCAAAAAAGCCTGGCGCTGTTCGTTGATCACCACGCCGGTGCGCTCTTCGAGCAGCGCTTGCCAGTCGTGGAATTCCGCCGGTGTCATGTCCACGAGAGGCTTGAGAGACCAAGCCCCACCCGGCGCCCCGCTCGGTTGCATGCCGTCGCCCTCGCTCATGGCCCAGTGGCGATGACCCTAACAGGTCATCGCGCTCCCCTCGATCAGGCCTGGTCCGCTGCTTCTGGCAGGGTAAAACCAGAAACCGAACGACGCATCTCACTGGCCATCTTGGCCAGGTTACCAATGCTCTTGGCGGTAGCGGTGGTACCCGAGGACGTCTGCGAGGTGATCTCCTGGATCACGTTCATGGTGTTGGAGATATGGCCAGCGGAGGAGGCTTGCTGACGGGCGGCGTTGGAGATGTTCTGGATCAAGGCCGCGAGGGTCTTGGATACCTTTTCAATCTCTTCCAGTGCCACACCGGCGTCTTGCGCCAGGCGCGCACCGCGCACTACTTCGGAAGTGGTCTGCTCCATGGAGATAACCGCTTCGTTGGTGTCGGTCTGAATCGTTTTAACCAGCGCCTCGATCTGCTTGGTTGCAGCGGAGGAACGTTCTGCGAGGCGTTGTACCTCGTCCGCTACCACGGCGAAGCCTCGACCGGCGTCACCAGCCATGGAGGCCTGGATCGCGGCGTTCAGTGCGAGGATGTTCGTTTGGTCGGCGATGTCGTTAATCAGGCTAACGATGTCACCGATCTCCTGGGACGATTCACCGAGACGTTTAATACGTTTCGAGGTGTCCTGGATCTGCTCACGGATGTTATCCATGCCGGTGATGGTGTTATGCACCACCTCGTTACCCTTGTTGGCGATGGCTACGGAACGTTCTGCTACCGCGGACGATTCCGAGGCGTTCGCCGATACCTGGTCAATGGACACGGCCATTTCGTTGATCGCCGCCGATGCACCGGCAATTTCTTGCGCTTGGTGTTCGGATGCTTCGGCCAGGTGCATTGCCGTTGCCTGCGTTTCCTGGGCGGCGGCGGCCACCTGTACGGCAGTCAAGTTGATCGTGGCTACCAGGTCGCGCAGTTGGTCGATCGAGTAGTTGATCGAGTCAGCGATGGCGCCGGTGAAGTCTTCGGTTACGGTCGCGGCTACGGTCAAGTCACCGTCCGCGAGGTCGGCGATTTCATCGAGCAGTCGCAGAATCGCCGCCTGGTTACGTTCGTTTTTCTCGGCGGTTTCAGCCAATCGGCTGCGGGTGCTCTGGACCATTACCAGACCGATCAGAACGATCGAGGCGATGGCCAGCAGGCCCAGTACATAACCGGCCAGGGTGTTCATCGAACGCGAACCGACCAGGTTTTCGAAACCGGAAGCCAGTTGCGAGGCCTTGTCCAACAGGGTCTGCGAAACGGTGAAGATGCTGCTGGCCGATTCACGTACCTGGAACAGTTCAGGCGAGGTTTCGAGAATCTCGTCCACCGAACCGGAGACGAATTCGAACAGCTCGGAAATCTCGGACAGACGCTCCAGGGCTTCCTGGTCGCTGACCTTGGTGATCTTCATGGCAGCGTTGCCTTCGATCATCGCTTTAAGTACGCGACCGAACAGGCTGGCGTCACGACCGAACATGTCGGCGGCTTGTACCGAGTCTTCGTCACCGGCCAGTACCTTGTTCACCGAACCGAGGATACGTTCGGCCAACAGCGACTGACGCTGGGCAACCGATACCTGGGCAGCGGTCGCACCGCTTTCCAGCAGAATGTCGACGACCTCTTCGTACTCCACCTGCAGTTGCGGAATGGTTTCGGCCAGTGTGGCGGCTACCTGGTGCAGGGACAGTACGGTTTGTTCGCTGGC
Organism: Pseudomonas sp. GV071; assembly: GCF_003050835.1. Taxonomy (GTDB): domain Bacteria; phylum Pseudomonadota; class Gammaproteobacteria; order Pseudomonadales; family Pseudomonadaceae; genus Aquipseudomonas. The sequence goes on from NZ_QAOJ01000002.1 coordinate 104,110, forward strand.
GAGAATGGCGTCGGCGTTTTTACGCAGGCTGTCCCAGTCTTGCTGCACCGCGTCCATTTCTGGTTTGACGATGGCTGGCGCAGGCGGCAGGCCGGTGGTGTTGTCACCACTGACCAGGAAGCTCCAACGCTTTTCGAAGTCGTTGCGCGCGTCTTTCAACAGGGCGAAGGCCTCTGTCTTACCCGCGGCCGCTTCCGTGGCGTTCTTCGCAATACGCTGGGACAGTACACGCAGCTCACCGGAGTGGCTGATGTATTCCTTGTCGTAGTTCGACTGGGTGTTGATGTAGGCGAAGTTGGCGAAGAGCAACACGATCGAAACGATCAGGACGATAAACAGTCCCGCGATCAACGAGCTACTACGCACTCCAGCCAATAGATTGCCTGCGTTCAATTTTTTCATTATTTGGCCCCCGCCTGGACCCACCGCACTACGTTTTCCCGTGTAACGCCAAAGGGCCGGCAAATGCCGACCCAACCTAATCAATCAGAACGCAACGTCGAGGAAGCCCGGATGTTGTGCCAGTGCGTGAGGACTGAACACAAGCCAAGGCTGTTCGCGTTGAAAAACCCCATGTATGAAGGGCTCAATAGCCGCTTCGAGCGCTGGCAACTGCTCGGTAAAGCTGTCCACCGGGAAGTGCTGCATACCAAACACTTCATCGACGGTCAGGCCAGCGAAAACATCTTGATGGTCTACGACCAGCACCCGCCGCTGCTTGCGCAAAGGCGAGAGCTCGGTACCGAAGTAGCCACACATATCCATTACCGGCAGCAAGCGTCCACGTACGTTGGCTACACCCTTGACCCAGCTTTTCACGCCAGGCAACAAGGTGAACCGTGGTTCGTGCAGCACTTCGCCGATTTCACCCATCGGTGCTACGAACAGGCGCTCGCCCATGCGAAAGCCGATTCCACTCCAGGTCTGCACCACGGCCCGCTGCGACGGCAAGCCGGCAGCCAGCAGTCGACAACGCTGGTCGATTTCGAGGAGGAGCTGAAAGGGAGTCTGTACATCCGACATGTCGGCCTGAACCTTCTAGTTTTTATGTGCGTGGTGGCGGCTTAGCCCGCCAGCACCGCATTCAAGGTTTTCAGCAGCGTGTCTTCGTCCACCGGTTTGGTCAGGTAGTCGCGCGCGCCCTGGCGCTTGCCCCAGACCTTATCGGTTTCCTGGTCTTTAGTGGTGACGATAATCACCGGAATGTGATTGGTATCAGCATCTTTGGTGAGTTGACGGGTGGCCTGGAAGCCATTGAGGCCCGGCATCACGATATCCATCAACACTGCGTCGGGCTTTTCCTGACGGGCAAGTGCCACGCCATCAGCGCCGTTTTCCGCCTTGAGTACCTGGTGACCGTGCTTTTCGAGCATGGCGGTCAGCTTGTACATCTCGGTGGGGGAGTCATCAACAATCAGAATGCGAGCCATGGTGTATCCCTATGGAAGTTTGCGTCACCGCCCTAGCGGTCGAACGTCAAGATGCTTGTTCCACCGGGGTGAAATCTGGGACATGGGCCTTGATGGCGCCGAGCAGCTCTTCCTTACTAAAAGGTTTGGTGAGGTACTGATCGGAACCCACGATACGGCCCTTGGCCTTATCGAACAGACCGTCCTTAGAGGACAACATGATTACCGGGGTGGACTTGAAAGCACTGTTATTTTTGATCAGGGCGCAGGTCTGATAGCCATCTAACCGCGGCATCATGATGTCGACAAAAATGATATTGGGGTGTGTATCAGCGATCTTCGCCAGCGCGTCGAAACCATCGACGGCCGTGATCACCTCACAACCCACCTTTTTCAGCAGGGTCTCAGCAGTGCGACGAATCGTTTTCGAATCGTCGATGACCATGACCCTTAATCCTTCGGAATGCTGTTCCATGTTCGCCCTACCATCGCCTCGATGAGTCGTTATTTTTCTACGTTTTCAGTGCGCCTGAGGCCTACCAGCTACGGGCTGCGACCCAATCGTAGGCCTTTTTAGCACACTCTCTAGAAGCAATCTATAAGCCCCAGAAGCGTAAGGTTTTTCCTTGACCGAAGTGGTCGCCAGCGCCACTCTGCCGCCACACAGTCTAGTCGCGACACATTTCAGCTGTCGCATTCGTTTTGCGGAGGATTCACCCCATGAGCGTTCGCCTCGGCATAGTCATGGACCCAATTGCGGGCATTTCCTATAAGAAGGACAGCTCGTTGGCCATGCTACTGGCCGCTCAGGCCCGTGGTTGGTCATTGTTCTATATGGAACAGCACGATCTGTACCAGGTCGCCGGAGTTGCCAAGGCGCGCATGCGCCCCCTTAAAGTTTTCGCTGATCCGCAACACTGGTTCGAGCTGGGCGATGAAGCTGACGCGCCTCTGACCGAACTGGATGTGATCCTGATGCGCAAGGATCCGCCCTTCGATATGGAGTTTGTCTACAGCACCTACCTGCTGGAGCAAGCCGAGCGCGCCGGGGTGTTGATCGTCAACCGCCCCCAGAGCCTGCGCGACTGCAACGAAAAGTTGTTTGCCACGCAATTCCCGCACTGCACGCCGCCGACACTGGTCAGCCGCCGCGCCGATATTCTGCGCGAGTTTGCCAAAGAGCACCGTGACATCATTCTCAAACCCTTGGATGGCATGGGCGGAACCTCGATCTTTCGCCACCGCGAAGGCGACCCGAACCTGTCGGTGATCCTCGAGACCCTGACCAACCTCGGCCAGCAGCAGATCATGGCGCAGGCTTACCTGCCGGCGATCAAGGACGGCGACAAACGCATCCTGATGATCAATGGCGAGCCGGTGCCTTACTGCCTGGCACGCATTCCGGCAGCCGGCGAGACCCGTGGCAACCTCGCCGCCGGTGGCCGCGGCGAAGCCCGCCCACTGACCGAGCGTGACCGCTGGATCGCTGCCCAAGTCGGCCCGACCCTGCGCGAGAAGGGCCTGCTGTTCGTTGGCCTGGACGTGATCGGCGACTACCTGACGGAAATCAACGTCACCAGCCCGACCTGCATCCGTGAAATCGACAATGCCTTCAACACCGGCATCGGCGAGCAACTGATGGCCGCCATCGCCGCGCAACTCGACGCCCGCTAAGGCTTCGGCCGCTTTGCTATGCCTGGCAATAAAAACCGGCGTAGCAGAGCGGCACGAGACCCACAGCGCAGAAATGCCCAGTGCGTCACCAAGGCGCGTAGTGCTTCATGGACTTTTGCCTGAGCCCTCGGCAGACTGCGCGGCAACCTGAACCGACCCCATTTGTGCGATGAACTCACCCGCCCTTCCGCCCGAACTCGCTGATTACGGCGTCCGCCCTGCGGACAGGCTGGGCTTTACCCTGTTCCTCGCCGCCGCCCTGCACGCGGCACTGATTCTCGGCGTCAGCTTCACCCTGGTGCCACCCAGCCAGATCAGCAAGACCCTGGAAATCACCCTGTCGACGTTCAAGAGCAAGGAGGCGCCCAAAGAGGCGGACTACCTGGCTCAGGACAACCAGCAAGGCAGCGGCACCCTGGATAAAAAAGCGGCGCCAAAAACCACCGAACAGGCGCTGTTCCAGGACAAAGAAGTCAAACGCATCACCCTGCCCACCGCTCCGGCACCCGCCACCAAGCAGGAAGCGCCGAAGGCGGCGGTGGCCACCACTGCACCCAAGCAGCAGAAAACCCCGGTCAAACGCGAAGAAGCCAAGCCGCAGCCCGATGCCCGCAAGGCCCCGGCCTTTGATAGCGAACAGCTGTCGGCGGAGATCTCCGGCCTGGAAGCCGAGCTCGCCCAGGAACAACAGCTATACGCCAAGCGGCCGAAAATCCACCGTTTGAACGCTGCCTCGACCATGCGCGACAAGGGCGCCTGGTACAAAGACGAGTGGCGCAAGAAGGTCGAGCGCGTCGGCAACCTCAATTACCCGGACGAAGCCCGCCGCCAGCGCATCTACGGCAGCCTGCGTCTGCTGGTATCGATCAACCGCGACGGCAGCCTGTATGAAGTTCAGGTGCTGGAGTCGTCCGGCCAGCCGCTGCTGGACCAGGCGGCGCTGCGCATCGTGCGGCTGGCAGCGCCGTTCTCGCCGTTCACCGGCGACCTGTCGGACATCGATCGCCTGGAAATCATCCGCACCTGGCGCTTCGAGCGCGGCGACAAGCTGTCGAGCAAGTAGCCGGCACCAGCAATTGGCCCGCTCGGCTTGTCAGGGCCACCAACCAGCGGCGACACTACGCGCCATGAAAGACGCCAACCCCAGCTACCTGAAAAACCACTTTCTGATTGCCATGCCGCACATGGCCGATCCGAACTTCGCGCAGACCGTCACTTTCCTCATCGAGCACAACGCAGAAGGCGCCATGGGCCTGGTAATCAACCGCCCCAACGGCCTGAACCTCGCCGACGTGCTCGAGCAACTGCGCCCCGACACCCTGCCGCCCGCCCTCTGCCAGAGCCTGCCGATCTTTTCCGGCGGCCCGGTGCAGACCGATCGCGGTTTTGTTCTGCACCCGACCGGCCTGCAATTCCAAGCCACCCTGGAGCTCGGCGAGTTGGCACTCTCCACGTCGCAAGACGTGCTGTTCGCCATCGCCGACGGCCATGGCCCGGACAAACACGTGATCGCCCTCGGCTATGCCGGCTGGGAAGCCGGCCAGTTGGAAGACGAGCTGATCAGCAACACCTGGCTGACCTGCCCAGCCGACGCGCACATCCTCTTTGACGTGCCTTACGACCAGCGGCTGGCGGCTGCCGCTGCGCGCCTGGGGGTCAACCTCAGCCTGCTGACTTCACAAGCCGGGCACGCCTGATGGCCGACAAACCCCTGCGCCTGCTGCTGGGCTTCGATTACGGCACCAAGCAGATCGGCGTCGCCGTCGGCCAGGTGATCACCGGCCAGGCCCGCGAGCTGTGCGTACTAAAAGCGCAAAACGGCGTACCGGACTGGCAGAAAGTCGAAGCCCTAGTGCGCGAATGGCAGCCGGACGCCATTGTCGTCGGCCTGCCGCTGAACATGGACGGCAGCCCCAGCGAAATGAGCGAGCGCGCGGAAAAATTCGCCCGCCGCCTCAATGGCCGCTTCAACCTGCCGGTGCACACCCACGACGAACGCCTGACCACTTACGCCGCCAAAGGCGAGCGCCTGCAACAAGGCCAACGCGGCGGCTACAAAGACAATCCGGTGGACGCCCTCGCCGCCGCGCTGCTGCTCGAAGGCTGGCTGGCCGAACACAGCGGCGCCTGACGTTCTGCGTTTTTGCGATTCAAGGAGAGACCATGAAGCTACCCAACCCCGCCGAGCTGCTGCCACAAATGGCCGCCGCGCTGACCGAGCACCTGGCCAAGCGGCAGATCAGTGAGCCACGTTTCATCGGTATTCACACCGGCGGCGTGTGGGTCGCTCAGGCCCTGCTGAAAGAGCTGGCACGCGACACCGAGCTGGGCATTCTCGACGTTTCGTTCTATCGCGATGACTTCACCCAGAACGGCCTGCACCCGCAAGTGCGCCCCTCGGCGCTGCCTTTCGAAATCGAAGGCCAGCACCTGGTGCTGGTGGATGACGTGCTGATGAGCGGGCGCACCATCCGCGCCGCGCTCAATGAGCTGTTCGACTACGGCCGCCCGGCCAGCGTGACCCTGGTCAGCCTGCTCGACCTCAACTCGCGCGAACTGCCGATTCGTCCGGATGTGGTCGGCGCCACCCTGGAGCTTGCGCCCAACGAGCGGGTAAAATTGCTCGGCCCTGCGCCGCTCACCCTTGAGCACCAGGCTCCCGCCTCCGCCGCCCACTGAGACTTCCCCCATGACGCCGACCGACGCCAAGCGCCCGCTGCAGCTCAACGATCAGGGCCAACTGCGCCACTTCCTCTCGCTCGATGGCCTGCCTCGCGAGTTGCTGACTGAAATCCTCGACACCGCCGACTCCTTCCTCGAAGTCGGCGCCCGCGCGGTGAAAAAGGTCCCACTGTTGCGCGGCAAGACCGTGTGCAACGTGTTCTTCGAGAACTCCACGCGCACCCGCACCACCTTCGAACTGGCGGCCCAGCGGTTGTCGGCGGACGTCATCACCCTGAACGTGTCGACCTCCTCCACCAGCAAGGGCGAAACCCTGCTCGACACCCTGCGCAACCTCGAAGCCATGGCCGCCGACATTTTCGTCGTGCGCCACGCCGACTCCGGTGCCGCGCACTTCATTGCCGAGCACGTGTGCCCGGACATGGCGATCATTAACGGTGGCGACGGCCGTCACTCGCACCCGACCCAGGGCATGCTCGACATGCTCACCATCCGCCGCCACAAGGGCAGCTTCGAAAACCTCTCGGTGGCCATTGTTGGCGACATTCTGCACTCACGGGTGGCGCGCTCGAACATGCTCGCGCTGAAAACCCTGGGCTGCCCGGATATCCGCGTGATCGGTCCGAAAACCCTGTTGCCGGTGGGCATTGAGCAGTACGGGGTAAACATCTATACCGACCTCGCCGAAGGCCTGAAAGACGTCGACGTGGTGATCATGCTGCGCCTGCAGCGTGAGCGCATGACCGGCGGCCTGCTACCCAGCGAAGGCGAGTTCTACCGCCTGTACGGCCTGACCAGCGAACGGCTGAAACTGGCCAAACCCGATGCCCTGGTGATGCACCCGGGGCCGATCAATCGCGGCGTGGAAATCGAATCGGCAGTGGCCGACGGCCCGCAATCAGTGATTCTCAACCAGGTCACTTATGGCATCGCCATCCGCATGGCCGTGTTGTCGATGGCCATGAGCGGCCAGACCACCCAGCGCCTGCTGAACCAGGAAGCCCAAGCGAACACTGCTGCTGAGGAGCAAAACTGATGCGCATCGAAATCCTCGGCGCCCGCGTGATCGACCCGAACAGCGGCCTGGACCAGGTCTGCGACCTGTTTATCGCTGACGGCAAGATCGCCGGCATCGGCAGCAAACCAGCGGGCTTTGCCGCTGACAAAAGCATCGACGCCAAGGGCCTGATCGCCAGCCCAGGCCTGGTCGACCTCAACGTAGCCCTGCGCGAGCCGGGCTACAGCCGCAAAGGCAGCATCGCCAGCGAAACCCTGGCCGCTGCGGCTGGAGGCATCACCAGCCTGTGCTGCCCACCGTTCACCAAACCGATCCTGGACACCCCGGCAGTCGCCGAGCTGATCCTCGACCGCGCCCGCAGCGCCGGGCATACCAAGGTGTTCCCGATTGGCGCCCTGAGCAAAGGCCTGGCCGGCGAACAGTTGGCCGAGCTGGTAGCCCTGCGCGACGCCGGCTGCGTGGCCTTCGGCGACGGCCTGGAGAGTTTCCGCAACAACCGCACCCGCCGCCGCGCCTTCGAATATGCCGCCACCTTCGACCTGACCGTGGTGCTGCAGTCGCAAGACCACGACCTGGCCGAAGGCGGCCTGGCCCATGAAGGCGCTACCGCCAGCTTCCTTGGCCTGTCGGGCATTCCGGAAAGCGCAGAAACGGTGGCAGTGGCCCGTGACCTGCTGCTGGTGGAACAGACCGGCGTACGTGCGCACTTCAGCCAGCTCACCAGCGCCCGTGGCGCGCAGTTGATCGCCGACGCCCAGGCGCGCGGCCTGCCGGTGACCGCCGATGTGGCGCTGTATCAGCTGATTCTCACCGATGAAGCGCTGATCGACTTCTCCAGCCTCTACCACGTGCAACCGCCGCTACGCACCGCCGCCGACCGCGACGGCCTGCGCGCCGCAGTGAAGGCCGGGGTGATCCAGGCAATCGCCAGCCACCACCAGCCCCACGAAGCCGACGCCAAGCTGGCGCCGTTTGGTGCCACCGAGCCGGGTATCAGCAGCGTCGAGTTGTTGCTGCCGCTGGCCATGAGCCTGGTGCAGGACGGCTTGCTCGACCTGCCCACCCTGCTCGCCCGCCTCAGCGCCGGGCCCGCTGCAGCCTTGCGTTTGCCGGCCGGCCAACTGGCCGTAGACGCCCCGGCAGATGTGCTGCTGTTCGACCCGCAAGCCTCGACCCTGGCCGGCGAAACCTGGTTCTCCAAAGGCCAGAACAGCCCGTTCATTGGCCATTGCCTGCCGGGCGCGGTGCGCTACACCCTGGTGGATGGGCATATCAGCTACCAGGCTTGATGCGTGTCGCCCAATAAAAAGCCCCGCCAATTGGCGGGGCTTTTTATTGGCTGGGCTTACCTCAAAGGCGCTGCACAGCGTTGCGTACCGACACTTGATCGTTAAGGGTCCAGAAGTCGTAGAGCACTCCCACAAACAACAGGCCGCCGGTACACAGATAGAGCAAGCCGGAAATCCATTTGCCCTGATACATGCGGTGCACGCCGAAGACGCCCAGGAAGGTCAGCAGGATCCAGGCGATGTTGTAATCCAGCTCACCCGCGGTAAACCGCAGATCAGCCTCGTCATCCATGGCTGGAATTAGAAACAGGTCGATGATCCAGCCGATGAAAAACAGACCGAAGGTGAAGAACCAGATGGTCCCGGTTACGGGCTTGCCGTAGTAGAAGCGGTGGGAGCCGAGAAAGCCGAATATCCACAGCAGATAGCCCATGAATTTGCTGTGGGTGTCCTGACGTACGTTCATGTGTGCCTCCAGGTAACGATGGCTGATTGGACCCGGACTTGAGCCAAGGGTTGCCGGCTCGCCCAGCTAAACCCTGGCGCAATCGTTACGGCAGGTATCGAAGGCCACTCGGGGCTTTTTCAGGGCAGCGAAACGCTCAGGATTAGTCACTACAAAGCTGCAAAAAGCAGGTGTTTATCACTGCCTTTCGTTCGTCGGACCAGAGTTCCAATCGACCAATGGTCAAAAAATGAACAAAAAAGCTGTTATAAAGTTGCGCATTCGTGAAAACAAGAGCTTTGCCGTATGCGTTCCATCCAGCAAACCTGGCTTTCCATCTGCCTGTGTTTACCCCTTGCAGTCGCCGCCTCCCACAGCGTGGCGAGCACCCGTTACCAGCCGTTGCCCGCCCATGCCAGCGGGCACACCGCCGCCTCTGGCGTCACGTCCGGCAGCGTTTCCAGCACCACGCCGGCGGTTCACAGTGAAGCGGCGAAAAACAGCAGCACAGTCCTTGGCCGTGCGGTGAACACCCTCGGTGTGCGCTATCGCTGGGGCGGCAGTTCGCCGGAGAAGGGCTTCGATTGCAGCGGTCTGGTGCGTTATGCCTTCGACGATATCGACTCGGTCGACCTCTCCCGCACCTCTAACGCCATGGCCCGCACCGACGGCAAAAAAGTCGCGCGCAATGCGCTGAAGCCAGGTGATCTGCTGTTTTTCAATATCCGCGGTGGGCGGGTAAATCACGTGGCGATCTACCTGGGCAATGACCGTTTCATCCACGCGCCACGGCGCGGCAAGGCCGTGACCATCGACACCCTGGACAAGCCTTACTGGAAAACCCGTTACGCCCTGGCCAAACGCGTGCTGCCCAGCACCGAGCCACAGCTACGGGTGACCGCCCGCTAAATGAAAAAGGGCTGCCAACGGCAGCCCTTTTTTTGTCCCGCGAAAACGTTTAGCGAAACCGCCGGCCGCTGTCTTCTTCGCTGGTTTCCAGCGACAGGCCTTGGGACATTGTAGTCAGGTGATCACCGTCAGTTTCCGAGCCCAGTTTGATCATCAGACGCAGGTCGTTCGCCGAGTCGGCGTAGGCCAGCGAATCCTCGTAGGTGATCTCGCCCTGGCTGTAGAGCTGGTAAAGCGCCTGGTCGAAGGTCTGCATGCCTTGCTCGGTGGAGCGCTTCATCAGCGCTTTCAGCTCGTGCACTTCACCTTTGCGGATCAGGTCGGCGGCCAGCGGGGTGTTGATCAACACCTCGATCACCGCGCGGCGGCCTTTGCCGTCCGGGGTCGGAATCAGTTGCTGGGCGACGATGGCCTTGAGGTTCAGGGACAAGTCCATCCACACCTGCTGCTGACGGTCGGCGGGGAAGAAGTTGATGATCCGGTCCAGCGCCTGGTTGGCGTTGTTGGCGTGCAGGGTGGCCAGGCACAAGTGCCCGGTTTCGGCGAAGGCCACGGCGTGGTCCATGGTTTCGCGGGTCCGCACCTCGCCGATGAGGATCACATCGGGAGCCTGACGCAGGGTGTTCTTCAGCGCCACTTCAAACGACTCGGTGTCGATCCCCACTTCGCGCTGGGTGACGATGCAGCTCTGGTGCTGGTGGATGTATTCGATCGGGTCTTCGATGGAGATGATGTGGCCGCTGCTGTTCTTGTTGCGGTAGCCGATCATCGCCGCCAGCGAGGTGGACTTACCGGTACCGGTCGCGCCCACGAACAGCACCAGACCGCGTTTGGTCAGCGCCAGCTTCTTGAGAATCTCCGGCAGCTTGAGGTCTTCGAGGGTCGGGATATTGGTTTCGATGCGCCGCAGCACCATGCCGGCCAGGTTGCGCTGGTAGAAGGCGCTGACGCGGAAACGGCCGATGCCACGGGCGCTGATGGCGAAGTTGCATTCGTGGTTTTCGGCGAAGTCGCGACGCTGCTGTTCGTTCATTACCGCGTGCACGGTTTCGCGAGCCTGCTCGGGCGACATCGGGGTCTTGGTGATCGGCATGATCTTGCCGTTGACCTTCATCGACGGCGGCACGCCGGCGGTGATAAACAGGTCAGAACCGCCCTTCTCGACCATCAAACGCAGCAGCTTTTCAAATTCCATCGAAGTTCTCGCCTATCACGCAACCTTGCCACGGCAACCGGAGGCTACCGCCACCCCATAGGGGCAACCGGCTGCGCGCGTGTAGCGCAACCTGTCGTTATAGAAACTAGCCGAACAGAAGCTGTGCATATTCTGCTGTCTGCCGCTCACTTCCAAGCCGGCAGACCTGCAGGATGGGATATGCGTCAGAAATTTTCCGGGGTTTTCGCTTTTTCCTTGGCCGCATCGCGCGAAACCAGGCCTTTGGCGACCAGGCCCTTGAGGCACGAGTCGAGGGTCTGCATGCCCAGCGAGCCGCCGGTCTGGATGGCCGAATACATCTGCGCCACTTTGTCTTCACGGATCAGGTTACGGATCGCCGGGGTGCCGATCATGATTTCGTGGGCTGCCACCCGACCGCCGCCGATCTTCTTCAGCAGGGTCTGGGAGATAACCGACTGCAAGGATTCCGAGAGCATGGAACGGACCATGGACTTCTCTTCGGCGGGGAATACGTCGACCACCCGGTCGATGGTTTTCGCCGCGGAGGTGGTGTGCAGTGTGCCGAATACCAGGTGACCGGTTTCCGCAGCGGTCAGCGCCAGGCGGATGGTTTCCAGGTCACGCATCTCGCCCACCAGGATGATGTCCGGGTCTTCCCGCAGTGCCGAACGCAGTGCTTCGCTGAAACCGAGGGTGTCGCGGTGCACTTCACGCTGGTTGATCAGGCACTTTTTCGATTCGTGAACGAATTCGATCGGGTCTTCGACGGTGAGGATGTGGTGATATTTGTTGCTGTTGATGTAGTCGAGCATGGCCGCCAGGGTGGTCGACTTGCCCGAACCAGTCGGGCCGGTGACCAGCACCAGGCCGCGCGGCACATCGGAAATCTTCTTGAAGATCTCGCCCATGCCGAGGTCTTCCATGGACAGAACCTTGGAGGGAATGGTCCGGAATACCGCACCGGCACCACGGTTCTGGTTGAAGGCGTTGACCCGGAAACGCGCGACGCCGGGGACTTCGAAGGAGAAGTCAGTCTCCAGGAACTCTTCGTAATCCTTGCGCTGCTTGTCGTTCATGATGTCGTAGATCAGCGCATGCACTTGCTTGTGGTCCAGTGCCGGCAGGTTGATCCGGCGGACATCGCCGTCGACCCGGATCATCGGCGGCAAACCCGCCGAGAGGTGCAGGTCCGAAGCGCCCTGTTTCGCGCTGAAGGCGAGCAGCTCAGTGATATCCATGGAACTCCTTAAAGACGAGCATCTAATGGCAAGCAAGCAGGTAGAATGCCGCTGAACCAAGGCGGCTGGGTTAGGTAATGTCCACGATAGCAGAGAATATTGCAAAGCTCGGTGAGCGTATCCGTGAGGCGGCGCAAGCCTCGCAGCGAGATTTCACCCAGGTTGGCCTGTTGGCCGTGAGCAAAACCAAACCCAGCACAGCGATTCGCCAAGCCCATGCGGCGGGCCTGCGCGATTTCGGTGAAAACTACCTGCAAGAAGCCCTGGGCAAACAGGCCGAACTCACCGACCTGCCCTTGATTTGGCACTTCATCGGCCCCATCCAATCGAACAAGACCAAAGCCATAGCCGAGCATTTCGACTGGGTACATTCGGTGGACCGCCTGAAAATCGCCCAACGCCTGTCTGAACAACGCCCCGCGCATTTGCCGCCGCTGAACATCTGTTTGCAGGTGAATGTCAGTGGTGAGGCGAGCAAGTCCGGCTGCAGCCCGCAAGAGTTGCCCGCACTGGCGGCCGCCGTCGCCCAGCTGCCGCGCCTGCACCTGCGCGGCTTGATGGCGATTCCCGAACCGACCGACGATGTCGACGCCCAACACCAGGCGTTCGCCACCGTGCGCACCCTGCAAGCCAGCCTCGATTTGCCCACCCTCGACACCCTGTCGATGGGCATGAGCCACGACCTGGAAGCCGCTATCGCCGAAGGTGCCACCTGGGTCCGCATCGGCACCGCGCTGTTCGGTGCCCGCAAGGCCGGTGAACCTGAAAACGGCCAAAGCGCCCCATGAACAACCGCCACCCCTGCCTTATTAAAGGAAGCGTTTTATGAGCAACCCCCGTATTGCCTTTATTGGCGCCGGCAACATGGCCGCCAGTCTGATCGGCGGCCTGCGCGCCCAGGGCATGGACAGCAAACTGATCAGCGCCAGCGACCCCGGCGCCGAGCAGCGCAGCAAAATCTCCGCTGAGCATGGCATCAGCGTGTTTGCCGACAACGCCGACGCCGTCAATGGCGCTGACGTCATCGTGCTGGCGATCAAACCGCAAGCCATGAAAGGTGTGTGCCTGGCCCTGGCGCCAGTGCTCAAGAGCAACCAGTTGATCGTCTCGATTGCCGCTGGCATCACCTGCGCCAGCCTGCAAACCTGGCTGAGCACCGCCGAGGCGCCAACCCGCCCGCTGGTGCGCTGCATGCCCAACACGCCGGCGCTGCTGCGCCAGGGCGTGAGCGGCCTGTTCGCCAATGCCGATGTGTCCGAGGCCCAGCGCCAGCAAGCCGAGCAACTGCTGTCGGCCGTCGGCCTGGCCTTGTGGCTGGACGAAGAACACCTGATCGATGCGGTTACGGCCGTGTCCGGTAGCGGCCCGGCGTACTTCTTCCTGCTGATTGAAGCGATGACCGCTGCCGGCGAAAAACTCGGCCTGCCGGCTGCCACCGCCGCCCAACTGACCCTGCACACTGCCCTCGGCGCCGCGCGCATGGCCGTGGCCAGCGACGTGGATGCCGCCGAACTGCGCCGCCGCGTGACCTCGCCGGCCGGCACCACCGAAGCGGCGATCAAAACGTTCCAGGCCGGCGGCTTCGAAGCCCTGGTCGAACAGGCACTCAACGCCGCAGCGCATCGCTCGGCGGAACTGGCCGAGCAATTGGGCCAATAAGGAGCTGATGATGATTGGATTGAACACCGCTGCCGTCTATATCCTGCAAACTCTCGGCAGCCTGTACCTGTTGATCGTGCTGTTGCGCTTCATCCTGCAACTGGTGCGGGCCAACTTCTACAACCCGCTGTGCCAGTTCATCGTGCGCGCCACCCAGCCGCTGCTGAAACCGCTGCGCAAGATCATCCCCGGTTTTGGCGGTCTGGATATCGCCTCCCTGGTGCTGGCAATCGTGCTGCAGTTCATCCTCATCGCCCTGACCCTGCTGCTCACCTATGGCATCTTCGCCAACCCGGTGCAGATGCTGATCTGGTCGCTGATCGGGATCACCGCGCTGTTCCTCAAGGTGTTCTTCTTTGCCTTGATCGTCAGCGTGATCCTCTCCTGGGTCGCCCAGGGCAGCCACAACCCCGGTGTGGAACTGGTCAACCAGATCTGCGAGCCGGTGCTGGCACCGATCCGCCGCATTCTGCCGGCCATGGGTGGCCTGGACCTGTCGCCGATCTTCGCCTTCCTGGCGCTGAAGCTGATCGACATGCTGGTGATCCAGAACCTGATGGTCATGAGCGGCATGCCGGACGTGCTGCGCATGCTGCTGTAACGGCTGTTCTGGCCCCGCTAACGACCACTCGGTCACGCCCGCCGACCTTAAGGCGGGCGCTTCAGAAAGCCTGATTGACGCGTAGGATGCTTCCCGCATAATGCCGACCAATGGCAAGCTGCCATCCCTAGCGTGCACCCGTCACAGAGTGCCGCGCCGCCGCTTGCAGCGGCCGATAGCCAAGCCGATGATCTTTCAAAATCAGTCGCAGGATGCGTTGCCGACAGGAGTGCAGGAATGAGCATGGAACGTCTCAGCCAACAGGTAAGTGCATACGTAGGCTGGAAGCGCGAGTTGATGCGCGAAATCACCCGCTATCGCAGCTGGCTGGCCACCAACCGCCTGACCACCGAAGCCGTCGAAGCCAAGCTCGACCGCGCCCTGCGCACCCTGCGTACCGATCACATCACCCTGGCCTTTGTCGGCGAGTTCTCGCGCGGCAAGACCGAGTTGATCAACAGTCTGTTTTTCTCCGAGTACGGCCAGCGCATGCTGCCCTCCCACGCCGGGCGCACCACCATGTGCCCGACCGAACTGTTCTTCGATCCGCGCTCCGAACGCTCTTACATTCGCCTGCTGCCCATCGAAACGCGCATGACCGATGCCAGCGTCGCGCAGTTCAAACGTATTCCGCGGCACTGGGTAAACATTCCCCTGGATGTCAGCGACCCCGACAACATGGTGCAGGCCTTCACCCAGGTGGCGAAGACCAAACCGATGGCAGTCGAGCAAGCGATCCAACTGGGCTTCCACCCGGACATGCTGGAAAGCGCCGGCAAACCCGGCCAGGTGTTGGTGCCGGCCTGGCGCCACGCCATCGTCAACTTCGACCACCCGCTGCTGCGCCAGGGCCTGCGTATTCTCGACACCCCCGGCCTCAACGCCCTGGGTAGCGAGCCGGAACTGACCCTGTCGATGCTGCCCAGCGCCCAGGCGATCATCTTTCTGCTGTCGGCCGATACCGGCGTGACTGCCAGCGACATGGCCGTGTGGCAAACCCATATCCGCCAGCTCGACGAAGAGACCCAGACCAGCCTGTTCGCCGTGCTGAACAAGATCGACGTGCTGTGGGACGACCTCGCCGGCGAAACTTTTGTGCAGAACGCCATCAGCCAGATCCAGCATGCCACCGCCAAGCAATTGGGCATCGGCATCGAAGACGTACTGCCGCTGTCGGCCAAGCAGGCGCTGCTGGCTAAGGTGCGCAAGGACCTGCCACTGCTCGAACGCAGCCAGCTCGGCCACCTGGAAAGCCTGCTCTGCGAGCGCATCGTCGCGCAGAAAGAACGCCTGCTCGAAGACCGTGTGGTCAATCAGGTGCTGAGCCTGCTGCAGAACAGCCAGCACGTGCTCAACCTGCGCCTGGAAAAAGTCCGCGAACAACAGACCCTGTTGACCACCCACCAACAGGACAACGGCCAGTTGCTGTTCGAGCTGACCGCCAAGACCAAAGACGATCACAGCCAGCACCACCGCCGCCTGCTCGGGCTGAAGACCAACCAGCGCCTGCTCAAGCGTCAGGGTGACCTGCTGCGCCACGCGGCGCGCTCCGAACGCCTGGAAGACCACCTGAACAAGGTGCGCGCCAACCTCACCGGCAGCTGGACCACCCTGGGCATCAACCAGGCGATCCTGCACTTCTTCCGCAGCGTCGAACACGACATGGCCAACCTCGGCCAGGAAGTGGAAATGGCCAACAAGATGGTCTCGGCCATCTACCGCCGCCACAACGAAGAAAACCCGCTGCATGGCGTCGACGCGCCACAGTTCAACATCAAGCGTTACCAGCGTGAGCTCAAAGCCCAACAGGGCAAGGCGGACCAGTTCCGCCTGCACCTGAAAACCCTGCTCACCGAACAGCGCACCCTGACCCGCCGCTTCTTCGCCACCCTGGTGCAGGAAGTGATCGGCCTGCACCAGCGCCTGCGCCGTGAAGTCGAGCAGTGGGCCGCCGATGCGCTGATGCCGCTGATGCAGCACACCCTGGAACACAAGCAACTGCTGGAAACCCATATGCTGCGGCTCAAGTCGCTGGCGCAGAACACTCAGCAGGCGCGCCTGCGTAGCCAGCAGATGCTGCGTTATATGAAGGATCTGGAGCTGCAGTTGAGCCAGGCCAACGACATGCTGCGCACCCTGCGCCGCCCGGCACCGATCTCGCGTCAGGCGAAAGTGGTGACGCTGCCGGTGTCCAATCGCCAGGCGCACGCCAGCGAGTAACAGTGCCCCTGGAATCGCCCTGAAAAGCATCGCGGCTAAAGCCCCTCCCACACGGATCGAGGTCTCCTGTGGGAGGGGCTTTAGCCGCGACTCCTGGAAAAGACAGAAGCAGAATTCGCTGCTTTAGCCCACCGCCCCCTGTGCTTGCCGCAGGGGGCGGTGCTCTTTAGACTGGCGCCTCCTTTTTGCGAGAGCAGGGTCGATGCCCACCGCCTTTCCCGAAGACTCCGTTGGTCTGGTCACGCCACAGGTCGAGCACTTTGCCGAGCCGTTGGCGCTGGCCTGTGGCCGCAGCCTGGGCGACTACCAATTGGTGTACGAGACCTATGGCGAACTGAACGCGGCGCGCACGAACGCGGTGCTGATCTGCCACGCGCTGTCGGGGCATCACCACGCCGCCGGCTACCACAGTACCGAAGAGCGCAAGCCTGGTTGGTGGGACAGCTGCATCGGCCCGGGCAAGGCCATCGATACCACGCGTTTTTTTGTCGTCAGCCTGAACAACCTTGGCGGCTGCAATGGTTCCACCGGTCCTTCCAGCGTCAACGCCAGCACCGGCAAACCCTATGGCGCCGACTTCCCGGTACTGACCGTGGAAGACTGGGTCAACAGCCAGGCGCTGTTGGCCGATCGCCTCGGCATCGCCCAGTGGGCCGCCGTAGTGGGCGGCAGCCTGGGGGGCATGCAGGCGATGCAATGGGCCATCAGCTACCCCGAACGCATTCGTCACTGCCTGGCCATCGCCTCGGCACCCAAGCTGTCGGCGCAGAACATCGCCTTCAACGAAGTGGCGCGCCAGGCGATTCTGTCCGACCCGGAATTCCACGGCGGGCATTTCCAGGAACACAGCGTGATACCCAAACGCGGCCTGATGCTGGCGCGCATGGTCGGCCACATCACCTACCTGTCCGATGACGCCATGGGCGAAAAATTCGGCCGCGGGCTGAAAAGCGAGAAGCTCAATTACGACTTCCACAGCGTCGAATTCCAGGTGGAAAGCTACCTGCGCTACCAGGGTGAAGAGTTCTCCGGGCGCTTCGATGCCAACACCTACCTGCTGATGACCAAGGCACTGGACTACTTCGACCCGGCCGCCGCCTTTGACGGCGACCTGGCGAAAACCCTGGCCAACGTCAAAGCCGACTTCTGCGTGATTTCCTTCACCACCGACTGGCGCTTCTCGCCAGCTCGCTCGCGGGAAATCGTCGACGCCCTGATGGCCGCGCGGAAAAACGTCTGCTACCTGGAAGTGGATGCGCCCCAGGGCCATGACGCCTTCCTGATGCCGATCCCGCGCTATCTGCAAGCATTCAGCGGTTACATGAACCGCATCAGCCTCTGAGGATTGCCGTGAGAGCCGATCTGGAAATCATCCAAGACTGGATACCCGCTGGCAGCCGCGTGCTGGACCTGGGTTGCGGCAATGGCGAGCTGCTCGCCTGGCTGCGCGATAACAAACAGGTGACCGGCTACGGCCTGGAAATCGACGCGGACAATATCGCCGCCTGCGTGACCAAGGGCGTCAACGTCATCGAGCAAGACCTCGACCTGGGCCTGGGCAATTTCGCCAGCAACAGCTTCGACGTGGTGGTGATGACCCAGGCCCTGCAAGCCGTGCAGTACCCGGACAAGATCCTCGAAGAAATGCTGCGCGTCGGCCGCCAATGCATCATCAGCGTGCCCAACTTCGGCCACTGGCGCTGCCGCTACTACCTGGCGCGCAACGGCCGCATGCCGGTGTCGGACTTCATGCCATACACCTGGTACAACACGCCGAACATCCACTTCTGCACCTTCAAGGACTTCGAAGCCCTGTGCGTGGAGCGCAGCGTGAAAGTCCTTGACCGTCTGGCGGTCGACCACCTGCATCGCCACAGCTGGCTAAGCCGGATGTGGCCTAATCTGTTGGGTGAGATCGGCATTTACCGCGTCAGCGGCCCCGGTGTGCTGGAACACCGCTTCGCCGTCTGACCCGCCACCGTTTCAGGAGAGCTAACATGCGTCGCCTCGCCCTATTGATCCTCACCCTGTGCCTGGCACTGCCGGCCATGGCTGAGCGCAAGGCCAGCTTCGGTGAGCTGGATGTGCACTACAACGCCTTCAACTCCGGCTTTCTGCAACCGGACATCGCCGCCGCCGCCGGCCTGACCCGCAGCAAGACCCTGGGCGTGCTCAACGTGGCCGTGCTCAAGGCCGGCAAAGCCAGCCCGGCGACCGTTACCGGTACCGTCACCGACCTGCTCGGCAAGGCGCGCCCATTGGAGTTCAAGCAAGTCACTGAAAGCGGCGCCATCTATTACCTGGCGCAGTTCCCCTTCGAGCAGCGCGAAGTATTGCGCTTCAAGCTCGTCGTGAAGGTCGGTGAAGGCAGCGAGAACAGCATCGACTTCAACCAAGAATTTTTCCCGGACGACAAATGATCGACCTCAGCCAACTGGTACTGGCCAGCCATAACGCCGGCAAGCTGAAAGAACTCCAGGCCATGCTCGGAGACGCCGTGCAGGTGCGCTCGGTGGGTGAGTTCAGCCAGATCGAGCCGGAAGAAACCGGCTTGTCCTTTATCGAAAATGCCATTCTCAAGGCCCGTAACGCCGCCCGTGTGTCCGGCTTGCCGGCACTGGCTGACGACTCCGGCCTGGCAGTGGACGCCCTCGGCGGCGCCCCCGGCATCTATTCGGCGCGTTATGCCGACGGCCAGGGCGATGCCGCCAACAACGCCAAGCTGCTGATCGCCCTGCAAGGTTTGCCGGCCGAACAGCGCGGCGCCCAGTTCGTCTGCTGCCTGGCGCTGGTGCGGCATGCCGATGACCCGCTGCCGATCATCTGCGAAGGTCTGTGGCATGGGCGCATTCTCGAACAGGCCGAAGGCGAGCATGGCTTTGGGTATGACCCGCTTTTCTGGGTGCCGGAGCGCAACTGCTCAAGCGCCGTGCTCAGCCCCGCCGAGAAGAACCAGCTGAGCCACCGGGCGCGAGCCATGGCCTTGCTGCGCGAGCGTCTGGGCCTGCAATGAACGACACCGACCGCGGGCTGATCTTTCCGCCCGCCGCAGTGGGCCACAGCCTGCTGCAGTTGCCGCCGCTGGCGCTGTATATCCACATTCCCTGGTGCGTGCGCAAATGCCCGTACTGCGACTTCAACTCCCACACCGCCAGCCCGGAGTTGCCAGAGACTGAATACGTCGATGCGCTGCTGGCCGACCTAGAACGGGACTTGCCGCTGGCCCATGGCCGCGAGCTGACCTCGATCTTCTTTGGCGGCGGTACCCCGAGCCTGTTCAGCGCCGAGGCGTTGGGCCGCTTGCTCGAGGGTGTGCAACAGCGCATCCGCTTTGCCAGCGACATCGAAATCACCCTGGAAGCCAACCCCGGCACCTTCGAGCAGAACAAGTTTCGCGCTTATCGGCAGCTGGGCATCAATCGCCTGTCGATTGGTGTGCAGAGCTTTCAGCAGGCCAAGCTGGAGGCGCTCGGGCGCATCCACAATGGCGACGAAGCTATGCGCGCCGCTGACATGGCGCGCAACGCCGGCTTCGATAACTTCAACCTCGACTTGATGCACGGCTTGCCCGACCAGTCACTCGACGATGCCCTCGGCGACCTGCGCCAGGCCATCGCCCTGGCGCCGACGCACCTGTCCTGGTACCAACTGACCCTGGAACCGAACACGGTGTTCTGGAACCAGCCGCCGGTGCTGCCCGAAGACGACACCCTGTGGGACATCCAGGAAGCCGGGCAGGCGCTGCTCGCCGAGCATGGCTACGGGCAGTACGAAGTCTCGGCCTACGCCCAGGAAGGCCGGCGCGCGCGGCATAACCTCAACTACTGGAGCTTTGGTGATTTCCTTGGCATCGGTGCCGGTGCTCACGCCAAGCTGAGCAGCCCGGACGGGCAGATTCTGCGCAGCTGGAAAACCCGCCTGCCCAAGGACTACCTGGACCCGAAAAAAAGCTTTCAGGCCGGCGCCAAGGCGCTGACCGTCGACGAGCTGCCTTTCGAGTTTCTGATGAACGCCCTGCGCCTGACCGAGGGCGTGCCGGCCGAGCTGTTCAGTCAGCGCACCGGCTTACCCCTGGCCGACTTCGCCAAGGCGCGTGAACAGGCGCAAAAACGCGGGCTGCTGGTGGCCGATCCCGAGCGCTTGGTTGCCACGCCCGAGGGCCAGTTGTTTCTCAATGACCTGCTGCAGTATTTTCTGCCCTGACTTTGCTTCGCTCTGCACGCCCAAGGCGGCTAAGGACACCGGATGGACCTGCTTCTCGACCTGATCGCCACCGTTTCACGCTGGACCCGCGGCCACCTCTACGACATTTCCCTGGCGATCATGGCCACCGTGCTGGTGCTGTTCGGCCCGGGCATCAACACCTGGATTCAGCAGCGCATCGGCGGCCTCAACTTCATCTTCCGCACCCTGCTGTTCGTGCTGATCTGCGCCATCGGCTACGGTTTGGCGATGATCTTCCTCACCCCCTGGGTGGCCAAGGGCCTGGGCTATTTCAATAACTACACCCTCGCGCCAGTTCTGCTACTAGTCTTCTTCCTCATCGGCGTGATCGCCGACCGCAACTAGGGCCGCTGCTACTCCTCTGGCGGCCGGGCGGCTGCCAGGACAGGAGTAAGGCCATGAAAGCTCTCAAGCACCTTTATCTGCACTTCCAGGACGGACAGCGGCTGATCATGCGCTTTCCCCAGCAAAGCGAAGACCCGGTGGCGATTGCCCGCGGCATCCGCAAACAGCTGGACTCACCGTTTCTCAGCATCGAGGTTAATGGTGACCTGCTGTTGATCCCGCGCGAAAGCATCAAATACCTGCAGATCAGCCCGGCACCCTCGCCGGCGGCGTTACCGGAGCCGACGATTGTGGGTGCGGTGTTGGTGGATTAAAAAGCATCGAGGCTTCAACCTCGATTCCTGGAAAAGGTCACGCCCACAAAAAAGGCGCCCCGAGGGGCGCCTTTTTCACACAAACCGAATCAGTTGCCTTCGCGGCGCAGCGCCTGGGGGGTGAAATCACCTGGTCCCAGCTTGGCGTTGAAGTCGTACATGATCTCGTTGTTATCCATGCCGTCGGCGAAATAGCGCTTGCCGGCGAAGTCATAGATGGTTTCCAGCGTGCTGCCGAACATCGGTACGTCGTAGTAGCTGATCGGGTGGCTTTCCTGCAGGCCGATGAGTTTGTCGTCCTTGTCATACAGGTCTACCGCGAGGATCTGCCAGCTGTCTTCGTCGAGGTAGAAACGACGTTTGGCGTAGGGGTGGCTGAAGCCTTTACGCAGCGATGCTTCGACGACCCACACACGGTGCAACTCGTAACGCAGCAGCTCGGGGTTAACGCTCTTGGGCTGCAGAATGGTGTCGTACGGAATGCCTTTCTGGTGCACGGCATAGCTGTTGTACGGCACCAGCATTTCTTTCTTGCCCTCGAGCTTCCACTCGTAACGATCTGGCGCGCCGTTGTAGGAGTCGACCATATCGGCGGTGGCCATGCCGTTGGTGTCTGGCTGCAGCGTGTCGAAGGCCAGCATCGGCAGACGACGCACGCGACGCTCGCCACGGTTGAAGCGCCAGGCCTTACGGATTGCCTCGACCTGGTCGAGGGTCTCCTGCACCACCAGGGCAGAACCGGACAGTTTGGCCGGAGCCACCACACTGTACTTGTAGAAGAACAGGGTGTTATCCAGTGCCGCCGGGGTCATGCCTTCACGGCCGTACTTGAAGTAGATGTCACGGTCCAGCTTGAGCAGGTTGTAGGCGCCGTTGGAGAGCACCGCTGCCTGGTTGGTGACAAAGTGGATCTGCTCACCGCGATAACGCATCACGTGGTTCCAGATCGCTTCCTGGCCATTCTGCGGCTCAGGGAACGGAATACCCGCCGCCGCGCCTTGCACACCGTTACCGCCGGAAATCAGCTCGGCGTTGGTGGCGTTGTAGCGGGTGGCATCGTAGATGCGCTGCGGGGCAGCTGCACTACGGTGGGTGGGGAACACGCGCAGGTAGTAGTCGGGATTGGTTTCCAGCAGGGTTTTGAGGCCGACCGGCAGTTGCGCCTGGTACTGGGCCACGTTCTTGCTGTTGACCACGTACTGAGCCGACTCGTTGGCGTAAGGGTCGGGGTGGTGCATGCCGGGCTTGTAGCTGGGGATCGGTTGCGCCAGGCCACCGGTCCAATCCGGAATGGTGCCGGCGGCGTTGCCTTTACGCTCGCCGCCCAGCGGCGTGAGGTCACCGTCCAGGCGGTTGGCCTGCACCGCGTCGACCTTGGCATACGCATTAAATGCGCACACCGTGAGTAGCAGTACTCCGATACTTCTCAACACAGACTTTCTCCTTGGGGCGCCTCATAGACACGCCACCATTTTTTTATTAATCCAGCCAGTCTTGGGTGTTGCTGTGGTGAGGTTAGCCAGCTTTGGCTGGTCTGTTTTAACAGCGGTGCAACAACGTTATGGCAGCAAGGCGGCGGTGGCCTGTAAACGCCACCGCCCAGGTACAACAGAAGCGTTACAGCAGAATCAGTCCAGGCGTTCGAATTTCAGGTCCCACACACCATGCCCGAGGCGCTCGCCACGGCGTTCGAACTTGGTGATCGGACGCTCTTCAGGGCGTGGCACATAGGCACCATCGGCGGCCTGGTTGCGGTAGCCGGGCGCGGCCTGCATGACTTCCAGCATGACTTCGGCATACGGCTGCCAGTCGGTGGCCATGTGCAGCACACCGCCAACTTTCAGCTTCTGCCGCACCAACTCGGCGAACTCCGGCTGCACGATCCGACGCTTGTGGTGGCGCGACTTGTGCCACGGGTCCGGGAAGAACAGCAGCAGGCGGTCAAGGCTGGCATCGGCCACGCAGCGCTTAAGCACTTCGATGGCGTCGCAGTCATATACCCGCAGGTTCTTCAGCTCCTGGGTCAGCACGCCATTGAGCAGCGCGCCGACACCCGGGCGATGCACTTCAACGCCGATGAAGTCCTGCTCGGGAGCAGCGGCCGCCATCTCCAGCAAGGAGTGACCCATGCCAAAACCGATTTCCAGGGTCCGAGGCGCGGAACGCCCAAAGACTGCATCGAAGTCGACGAAGTCGTCCGTGAGCGGCAGCACAAAAAGCGGCTTGCCGATATCCAGGCCGCGTTGCTGGCCTTCGGTCATACGCCCGGCACGCATCACGAAACTTTTGATCGCGCGGTGCTTGCGCTCGCCCTGCTCGGCCGGCAGTTCGTCAGCCTGGTCTGGGCCAGGAATATCTTGCGGTTCAGTCATGGCAGCTCTTACTTGATCAGACCATCCAGCGGCGAAGACGCGCTGGCATAGAGTTTCTTCGGCATACGGCCCGCGAGGTAGGCCATGCGCCCGGCCACAATGGCGTGCTTCATGGCTTCGGCCATCAGCACCGGATTTTGCGCATGGGCAATGGCGCTGTTCATCAGCACGGCTTCGCAGCCCAGCTCCATGGCGATAGTAGCGTCGGAAGCAGTACCGACACCGGCATCCACCAACACGGGCACCTTGGCCTCTTCGAGGATGATGCGCAGGTTATACGGGTTGCAGATGCCCAGCCCGGTACCGATCAGGCCGGCCAGCGGCATCACCGCGATGCAGCCCATCTCGGCCAGTTGGCGGGCAATGATGGGGTCGTCGCTGGTGTACACCATCACGTCGAAGCCGTCCTTGACCAGCACTTCGGCGGCCTTGAGGGTTTCTATCACGTTAGGGAACAGTGTCTTCTGGTCGGCCAGCACTTCCAGCTTCACCAGCTTGTGGCCATCCAGCAGCTCACGGGCCAGGCGGCAGGTGCGCACGGCTTCGACGGCGTCATAGCAGCCGGCGGTGTTGGGCAGAATGGTGTAGCGGTCCGGCGGAATCACGTCCAGCAGGTTTGGCTCGTCAGGGTTCTGGCCGATGTTGGTGCGGCGCACGGCTACGGTGACGATCTCGGCACCCGAGGCCTCGATGGCACGACGGGTTTCGTCCAGGTCCTGGTACTTGCCCGTGCCCACCAGCAGGCGCGACTGGTAAGTACGGCCGGCCAGGGTAAAGGGCTTGTCGGTACGAGATTGGCTCATCTGAAATCCTCTTCGGCTATAGCGCTAATTCGGGGGCAGGAGTCGCGGACGGTCTAGCCGCCGCCGATGGCGTGCACGACTTCCAGCGTATCGCCTTCGCGAAGCACGGTTTCGCCGTGCTGGCTGCGTGGCACGATGTCCAGATTGAGCTCGACGGCGACACGGCGGCCGGTGAGGTCCAGGCGGACCAGCAGGTCGGCGACGGTCTGGCCATCGGCGAGCTCGAAAGATTCACCGTTCAACTGAATGCGCATGACAGGCAATCACAATGTGAGGGGGCCGGCATTCTAGCCCCATCGCAAGCGTTGACCAAGGCAAAGGCGCGCCATTCGTCTCACAATTGACGCCGCGGTCAGGTTGTCGCCAATTTCCTCAGCCCTGCATGCGCCACGCCGCCAGGCCCAGGCACAACCAGCCGGCCAAAAAGGATAGGCCGCCAAAGGGCGTGATGATGCCCAACTTGCTGACGCCGGTGAGCGTGAGCAGGTACAGGCTGCCGGAGAACAACACGATGCCGAGGGTGAACATCCAGCCCGCAGTGGTCAGCAAACGGCCAGGCAAGTTCAACGACAGCAAGGCCACCGCTAACAGCGCAAGGGCGTGGATGAGTTGGTAATGGGTGCCGGTTTGAAACACCGCTAGATACTCGGTGCTGAGTTTGCTTTTCAATCCATGGGCAGCAAAGGCGCCGAGCGCAACGCCGGTAAAGCCAAAGAACGCAGCCAAAAGAATAAAGACACGCAGCATGAACACAGCCCCCAAGCAAGCTAGAAATCAGGCGGCAATCATGCCCGCAAAAACCGGCTAGCGGCAAAAAACGCTACGTACCTGGCTAGGTTAAAGCGGCACAAGACAGCTACGTTGTAGACCCACCACGCCACGACACGGTCGTTGACAGCGTTGCTGAACAGATCAGCGCAAGGGATTACTGAATATCGATGGTGACAGTGAATGGCACGCGAATGCGGCCTGGTGCCGGCCGCTGGTTGCCAGTTTGAAAGTACTTCAGGGTAACGGGTACCGGTGTACTTGAGTTGCTCCCCACGCCAGAGTCAGCTAACACCCAGTCGGGCGACGTGGTATCTGTGCTGCAGTTGGTTAGCTGGGTGCAGTAGCGGCCTTGGTTGGCCAGCGTATTGCCAAGGTTATCGGTTGTCGGCGTAAAAGGTGTGCGTATCCAGGCCACGGCCAAGGGTCGGCCAAATACCGCAGGAACATCGTTGATCAGCAATTGAATGCCCACCTCGCTATCGGCCTTTGGTAGCCCCACGCCATCGGCACCGCCGGGAAAGTCGGCCTGAAAGGTGACCGTTGTACGGTTGTTACCTCCAGAACTACGGCAAGAAAAGATGAGCGGAGCGGCTCTGGACCCTAAGTCGATAGAGCCGGGGGCAGTGAAGTCCAGACTGCGAACGCTGCCCAAGGTAATGGTGGGTGCCACACCGCTGAAAGGGCGGTTGCCCAGCGATGTGAAAGCGCAGTAAGGGGCCGACGCAGAACCTATTTGTCGACCATCCTCGTAGCCGGAATAAATGGTAGGCATGCTCAACGCATGATCAAAGGATAAGAACCCATTACCCGTGGCGTAGCGAAGTCTGCCTAACCCACCCGGGACAGAAATATGCGACCCGGTATGCTGCGCAGTGAAACTCCCTGTTTTGACAACGGAGAGGGTAATTGTGAAAGGCGCCATCGAATTTGGAGGCAGCGTCGTGCCGAAGACCGGCGCTGAGCCCATACTGACACGAAGGCCCGGCGGGTACGGTACAGCACTAGGAAACTGAACACCCATGGCCACCCCGGCTACACTGGTGGGAATCCGAAAGCCTGGCCCATGCCCGTCGCTGTATGCCATAGCACCGGGAGGCGGCTCGTAAACCAAAACCAGCGTCTGAGCCTGAGCACCGTTGAGTTGATTGCACAACTGGTACT
Source organism: Pseudomonas sp. GV071 (assembly GCF_003050835.1). Classification (GTDB taxonomy): domain Bacteria; phylum Pseudomonadota; class Gammaproteobacteria; order Pseudomonadales; family Pseudomonadaceae; genus Aquipseudomonas. The sequence goes on from NZ_QAOJ01000002.1 coordinate 130,421, forward strand.
GCGTAGCGGTGGATGAGTCGATCCCCATCAGCGAACCCACGGGATAGCGATCATCGTTGTACCACGTGCGCGAGAACAGCATTTTTTTGCCTTGAACATCAAACACCATACTTGGTGCAGTTGCGCCAGAGGCGGGAAACTGGACCCCGGCTATCGACCAGCCACAGCCCGCGGCGGTACTCAATGTGGAATACGCCGCTGCCAATAAACCCAAGGCAACTATCCCTAGGGAACGGCACGCAAAAGATTTAAGCGGTATCAAATCAAACATCGCTCACACTCACAATTTGCAGGGGGCACTGGTGCTGATCATCGCGCCAGGAAGGGAGGGCAACCGTGCGTCGAACGCTTGCAGGTCGAAGCTGTAGTCAATCACGCACTCCCTCTCGGACAATCGCACCAACAGCCGCCCCTGCGCCGCGACGCCACGGGCGAAAATGCTCCCGCCCTGGCCCACAAAACCAACCGAGTTACGGGTTGTGTAGTCCAGAACTTCGGCACCAAATGGCAGAGGAGTACCGTCGGTAAACGCAGAGTTGATCAGTACCATTTTTTCGTTCGTCGTCTGAAACTGCACCCGCACAATCGAGCCGACTACCGGAACGGTTTCAATGCTGGTCTCGTTCAACTGCACGTCGTTCGAGAGCCCTTCAGGGTCGAGCTCAATACGATTTTTTGAGTAAGCCGACAGATACGGCACGACACCGAACCCGTTGCTATCGACCTTGGCACCGAACACGCTTGTAATTCGGGCTCCGTCGGCGTGTGGGGCCTCAACGAGACCTACGGTGTCTCCCAGCGTTTGACCAAAATTGATGCCCCCTTCGTGGGCGACAACGGATCCGGCAATACCAAGTGCAGCGGACTGGTAACCCTGACCTCTACTGATGCCGCCGCTGACTAACGCGCCAGGCCCTTGGTAACTGCCGTTCAAGCCGTAACTTTCCTGTGTGTTTTGGCTGTCAAGCCCTTGATTGGTACTCACCCCATAGGTGAGCTGTTGATCGCTGCCGGTGATGCCGCTCAACTGCACTTGGCCCTGACTGCCGTTGTCGCTGTGCCTCCAGGCACTGGAGGACAGATAGGTACGGTTTCCTCGGTCAGCGCCAAAGATCGGCAAACTGAAACTCAAGCGGTACTCGTTGTAAGCCTGACCGTAGTGGTCCTTCACGCGATTGGCGGCCAGCTCGTAATCCAATTTATTGAAACTGTTGCCGTAGGAGATCTGGTACTGGGTTTGCGACCCTCTGCGGTTCCAGAAATTACGCATCGAACCGCTGACAAAAACATTGCCCAGCCCAGGTGCCAAATACTGCCGCAGGCTGATATCGAACCGGCCTTTCTGCTTGTCCCTGTAGGTATTGATCTGCCGATAGCTGGCGTCAGAGAGGTCGCCTCTGGCGGCGTAATTTTCAGCAGCGACCGCCTCATTGAACGACCAAAAACCCCGACTGGAATAGCGGTAGCTGGACAAGGTGATATTGGTATTGGTCGGTTCGATCAGCGTGGAATAGATAAAGCGCAGGCTATCCCCATCAACCTGCCCGGTGCTGTTGAGGGCAACATGGGAACGGGTGTAGTCGACAGAAATACCGCCCAAGTACGTACTGATGGCCCCACCCAGCGCCACGGCATTGTAATCCTCACTGAGCAGGCCGCCGCCATAAGCGGTCAGGTAGTTATTCACCCCCAACTGTGCGGTGAACTGGCCTACCCGCGGGGTGTACTTGTTAACGCTGGGTGACCAGGCCTGACCGATATTAGTGGCGTACTTGAACTGACCGGGTCGCAGCAGTTGAACCAGAGGCGAATAGGGGACAGTAAATTCCTTGGTTGAGCCGTCAGCCTCGGAGACCATTACGTTGAGGTCGTTGCCGTAGCCGACGACGGTCAGATTATTGATTTCAAAAGGTCCTGGCGGAACGGCACGCTCGTAGATAACGATGCCGCCCTGGCGAATGGTCACCTTGGCATTCGAGTCAGCCACGCCCTGAACCAAGGGCGCGTATGAGCGCATCGAGCCAGGCAACATACGCATATCGGTAGCTAGAAACGCACCTTGCATACCGTAGGCGTTGAACAGTTGACCATCGGTGTACGACTGGCCAAGCATCAATGTGCTATTCAGCGTCTGGATATCGGTTTCTGCGTACGTGCGCTGGGACTGGAAATCCGTTTTAAGTTTGTTCTTGGAAAGTGACGAGATATTGCGATGGCTTGGGTGGAACCTCAAGCACGTTCAGCCAAAATACCGACTCCCTGTCCATAGGCAGCGTTTTATTTCGAGTGTATTGAATTCTAGCTACCTGTCCCTTTTTTGGATCCAGGCGAAAAATAGGAGTCATTACTGCAAATGGCACATGAATAGTTTCCGGCCTTGCTTTTGAGTCGCCGTCGTCTACCCATACTTGAACCAACTTTGGCTCTCCGCCTTCATTGGTCATACGCACAGAAACCTCTGCTTTATTTACTGGGTAAATAACGCGGGTACCGTCAATAACAATCGAGGCATATGCCTTAATCGAAAAAGGGCTTAACCAAAACAGCACAAAAAACAGTGAAAGCCACTTTTTTTCCGAAAAGCGCAACATTCAATAAACCTCGTCAACTTAAAAAGTTCCACTTAAAATGTTTCAACCATAAAAGTAAGCGTGCTTCTCACTGGACCAATGGTGGACTGCCCAGTTGCAAAGTATTCAACGAAGAAATCAAAGTTCGCGCCGGTTGTAGTGCCAGGCTTCGCTGGCCCGGCGTTCTGTGCACCTTTTTCCCCGTTCAAATCAATAACCTCGCCTTTGGCGTTCAATAACTGGAGCTCAACAAATTTCGCCCCCCCACTTGCGGTGTTATCTAAGCGGCCATTGCGATTGACGTCAGATGGTTCGGAGTTGAAATAGATGTAAACGTCCTTTTCTTGCGCAGTAGCGCAACCTTTGACTGTCAGCCGAAAGGGGGTTCTCCCTGCTACATCATTAGGCTTTGCCAAACTACTTTTACGTTGAAAAGGCAGTTTCACGGTGGCCCCGCTCGGATCTACCGCGCAGGGCACATCTCGGATGACGCCTTCAGCGAAAAATTTTGTACCTTCCGCCGAAAAAGATTGGTCCACCATTAACAAAGAAAATAGAAGCGCTGACAGGCGTTTCATCTTTCCCCCTTCCAAAAGGCCCGCCAAACAGTTGGCGGGCGTATAGGTATTACTGGTAACTAATTTCGTAGTCGACAGTGGTGGTAACCGCACCGGCAGTTGCATTACCCGCCTTGGTGAAATATTGAGCGTAATGTCTCAAGATCGCACTGCCGCCGACCACATTCTCGCCAATAGCCAATTGAGCACCGTCACCCAAAGCGAGGTTCATGGCTGCAGCATCTTTATTGAGAATTTGTATATCGACATTTTGGGCAGCACCAGTTAGTGCTTTGTTATCAAGGCGGCCGTCGGTATTGATGGTCGGGCCGGCGACAAAGTAAACATGGGCTTTGGGCGCGACCACAGCACCAGGCTGAGACGGCTGGCCAGCAGCATTATCCACTACGCAGTTTTTAAGCTCGAATGTAAGGAACGTTCTACCCGCGCTTGAACCCGCTGCTGTTAGAAGCTTTTTGGAAACGATGGGTAGCTTGACAGTTGCATTATTGGTTTGATCGTTAACACTTACATCGCAGGTCGTATCGCTAACCCCCCCTTCAAAGGTGACTTTGCCGCTATCGACAGCGAAGGCACCTTGAACGATAAGACTCATCGCAATAGCTGACGCCAGGGTGGCAACGCGCTTATCTAAAATAATCATAAAAAGTATCCTACTAGTTTGGGAGGCAGTGAGCTTAACCAAGATTAAAAACCTGCCGATGCAAGTAAAAGAGAAAATCCGCGTACGAAAACTCCTATCCATTTCTCCAAAAAAAACCAGCTTATAGCTAGCGAGAGGCCAGCAGAAAGCACACTGACTTATTCGACGAAAACTCGAATTAGCATTAAATTCTCGTAAAAATTAATTGACCTGAGCACCACCACTCAAACTTCATGGGTGGTGCACCGATCTAAAGAAAACTTCGAACTAAGAAGGTAATGCAGTAATCACTGCTGCCGCTGGCCTTTTAAATTATTGTCCGACTTGCTCTTAGGCGTACTACTCGAATCACTATTACGGGTATTACCAAAGTTATGCGGAATGAGGTGATTAGTTGGCGGGGCTGTAAATGACGTATCCCCTGTTGAAGACCCAATTGAGGTTCGCACTGGCCTACTCCCCTTGATGTCCCAATGTTTCACCGATTCGGTTTTTGAGCCGATATTTTCGGGCGCCTTGTTAGGACTAGGCTGGGTATCGCCAAAGTTGTGCGGCTTGCTCGGCTCTCTTGGCGTAGATGAATGGGATGTATCTCCCGTCGAAGAACCCACGGACGTTTGCACATGAGTTGGAATATGCACCTCCCAATGCGTAGGCGGAGTCGGCTTAGTCGTGGTCACTCCATTTGGGAGAGTCGTGATCGACGAATTTTCTGGTTTTGATACAACCGTCGAGCCAGGTGCTGGCGGGTTGATGGCCACGCCATCTGGCGTGTCAATATTCGGGGTTGGGCCAGTCGCTATCGTCGTGTCTGATGGGCCTGACGGGCGGGTAACCGTCGTTGTGTCAGGTGTTGACGGCTTGATACCAACGCCATCTGGCGTATCAATATTCGTGCTTGGGCCAGTCACTATCGTCGTGTTTGATGGGCCTGACGGGCGGGTAACGGTCGTTGTGTCAGGTGTTGACGGCTTGATACCAACGCCATCTGGCGTATCAATATTCGTGCTTGGGCCAGTCACTATCGTCGTGTTTGATGGGCCTGACGGGCGGGTAACGGTCGTTGTGTCAGGTGTTGACGGCTTGATACCAACGCCATCTGGCGTATCAATACTCGTGCTTGGGCCAGTCACTATCGTCGTGTTTGATGGGCCTGACGGGCGGGTAACGGTCGTTGTGTCAGGTGTTGATGGCTTGATACCAACGCCATCTGGCGTGTCGATAATCGTGGTTGGGCCGTTTGCCACGGTCGAGTTCGATGTGCCCGGACGGGTGATTGTGGGCGGCTGAGCGGCAGGCATGGTATTGCCATCCACCGGGGGTTTCGCTCCGCTGACTGGGTTCGGCTTGGTGATAGTGGGCGGTTGAACAGCCGGCTTGATTCCACCATCCACCGGTGGCAGGGCAGATGGGGGCTTCGGTTGACCAGCTGGTGGTGTCACCGTTGGACCGTCCTGCACAGGCATTGAGCCTGGATCAGGGCGTGAGGTAATTGGTGGAGGGTTCGACGGCGCATGGTTATCGCCATCAACCGGAGGCGTTGCATTTGTTGGCTTTTTCTTCTTCTTGAGGTCGCCTAGGGAGATTTCGATTTTGATATCGGTACCCGCGACCTTCTTGTCGGTTATCACCTCAAGGGTTTTGTCGGCATCTTTGTTCAGATCGCCGATCACACCCTGGCCGACGTTCATTTCCATGCCACCCAGGTCGACAGTGGCTTTCTGATTGGCCTCGTACTTCACCTGATCAACACGACCGGCCTCTACAACCACGGTGGGCAAACCGCTTTTACTGATACCGCCGCCACCACCGCCGTAGCCTCCGTCCTTGTCGCGTGAGTCAGTGAGGGTAGCGGCTGTGGTTGTGCCGTCTACTCGATAGGATCCCTGGCCTGAGCTGTTGATGATATGGGCACCTGTAAGGCTCTGATTTCCGCCAACATGGAAGTTCATGGAGCCGGCACTAATACCCGACTGCTCCGTGGTGAGCTTGCTGTTGTCGTAATCTTTACCGCCCGAAGCCGAGGCTCCACCGGTAGGAATCACCCCGCCGGCAGTGGAAAGTGCTACACCAGCAGACGCGCTCCAGCTACCCCGCTCATGCTTCATGTTGACGCTGTCTTGCTTGCTGGTGATGGTCTGGTTGCCGCCGATGTCATAGGCCAACTGGTCAGCCTTGATGTTGGCGCCCTCCATATTGTGGTCGCCCTTGGCTTTGATGCTGACCTCAGCCCCCGAGATCAAACCGTTGGTGTGGCTGGTCGAGCTTTCGGTGGTGCGATCATAATTACCATCGGCCCCCGCAGATAAACCTATGCCAGCACCGATTGGAGAAACACTGCCGCTAACACCAACTCCCGCGTTATGCATGTCGGTGCTCGAACTGGAGTTACTGCTCGATTGCGCGGCCTGCTGATGGATTTTTCCGGCTGAATCCAACTCGACTTTTCCGCCCTGGATATTCACACCATTCAGGACGATGTCACCCTTGGTGGTTTTCAGGCTGATGTTTCCGCCAATCTGGTTGATGTTTTCAGCGGTGGTGCTGGACTCGCTTTTGGACTGGGTGTTTTTCACTCCAAAGTTCATTGATGTGCCGGCCAGATCCCCAAACACCACCTGAGTGATATTCCCCACCTGAGCGCCTGCGGTCAGCGCGCCATCAACCTCCATGCCGTCAGCAGCCTTGTCTGCCGTTTTATTCACGTTGCTAACAACGTTGGCCACTGATGAGTGGGTTTCGTGGGAAGCACCAATGAAGGTTTCTTCACGACTGAAGGTATGTTTGCTGGTGTCAACAAACTTGGTAGAAGTGATGTCGCCAGCGGTGATATCCAAGGTAGGCATTTGCGCCACGGCTTTTGCCTTTTCCTCGGCGGTCATTTTCGCCCGTTCTTGGGGGCTCAGCTGATGCTGTTTGTTGATATCAGCGCCACCAAGGTCAAAAGTGCCGCCCACATCCATAGTGCCGCTGCCCAGATTGAGCTGGGAGTTGTGATGATTTTTTTCCTGCTTGGTCTCTTTGGTTTCGATCACCTCAATGCCGTAGCGATAGCGTGTGCCCACTGTATCGCCGCGGTTCTTGTTGGCGCCGGCTATTGCACCCGCATCTTCGTTAAGGTCCATATCTGAGTATTCAGAAGCTTTGGTGCCGGAAGCCGATTGCTGGGTGTCGAACCTGCTTTTTTCTGTAGAGGCTTCATGGCCGTTGGAGCCTGCTGCCGCCCCAAAAACGAGTTGAGTCGTTTTTTGCTCTTTTTCGTAGAACGCCAAGTCTTTGCCAGCGGCAACGGTGGTATCTCCGGCCACCTTCACATCGCTGCTTTGGGTATTGACGTCACTGCCCGTGACATTCCAATTGCCGCCCGTAACGATGGTGAGATCGTTGGCCTTCACCTGATTGCCTTTAGATATCGCCTCCGAAGTGGTGACGTTGGTTTGCTGGATCGCCAGGAAGCCTGACTCGACGGAGTTTTCGAAGTTCGATTTAACCTCGTGTACGTCCTTCATGTTGAGGTCGCCCGTGGACTGCAGCTTGACGTTGTCTGCAACAGTGTTGGCGCCGATCAGGTTGATGTTTCCGCCGGATATCACCGTCACGGAGGAGCCTGCGCCTACCGCTACCGGAGCGGCAGCCTTCAGTTCCTCGAAGATGGCCCGCACATCCGGCTTTTCCACCACCAGCTTGGGTTTTTCCGCAATGGGGCCCTGTGACGCAGCGGTTTCAGGCGTCGTGGATGGCGGATTGGCTGCAACAGCTTTCTCAGCGGCCAACTTATCTTCACGTTGCTTCTTCAGAGCCGCAGCTTTGTTGGCGCTGCCTTCTGCAGTGGTACCGGCGCCCATCACTCCATTGTTGCGGCTGACGAGGTTGCCGTTCTCGTCGTAGCCAGTGGTAGTGGTACTGGTCACCCCATTGCCGCCGACGATAGTTTGCTGGTAACCGCCCACGGTGCCGCCCTGATTGAGCACGCTGCCCTCCGCCGCCACGACGACTCGACCTTGGTCACCTCCGTGAATCCCGGCGCTAGCGCCGCCGGTGGAGACGTTATTAATGACGGTATTGGAGAACACCAGGGTATTTTCCTGACCCCGAATTACCCCGTTAATGTTGTTTACCGAAGTGGCATCAATCAACACGTTCTGAGCGGTCACAACCGCGGATGCGCCCTGATCTTTATTGCGCTCAGCCATGGTTTTAGGGCTGATGTAGACCCGTGGCGCCAGCACACTGACCCCATTCACGACGGTGGTTTCGTACCAGACAATATCGCTGGTGAGCTTGCCGATTTGTTCCGCCGTCAGGGGCTGGCCAAGAACCAGACCGAGCCCGCTTGCTTCTCCGGCAGCGTTATCCATCAGCTTTTTGACCAGGTCAGTGCCACTTAGCTGATTAGCTACGGCAAAGAAATTACCGACCGTCTTTTCCACGCTGCGTACGATCAACTCGTGATCGAAATAGGCATCACCCATCACCGTTACAGTTTTGTTGGGGTTGTAACCGATGCGGTCAAAGAAGTACTGCGAACCGTAAAACTTACTGAGATCGAGGTATTCGATGCGGGTTTCATACAGTGGGTAAATAGGCGAAAAACCGCCAGGAACAATGGCTCCGGGCATATCACCTTCGACGTTTGGCAGCTCACCAGTCGGTGGGATGGGGTTGGGCTTGAACATGGGGTTATCCATGATGTCCTGCTTAATCTTATCGATGGCAGAACTGTCGCCGGGGTTGTAGGCAGTATTGAAATCGCCGTCGATGGTCTGCACAGTCTCGTCGCCAACCTTCACGTCGATTGCCTTGTTTTCTGCCCACTTGGCGCCATCACCGTTGCTGAATGCCCCACTGTCCTTATCAACAGTGAAGGCCTTACCGGCAGAGATTTCAGCCTGCGTATCGGCGTAGAACAGCATGGTTTTTCTCGGGCTGGCCTTGTGAGCGGCCCAACGGGTTTTCAGGTCGTCCTGACTGAGCGCCTTCCAATCAGCGCCCAGTACCGCACTTATAAGCTTCATCGCATCAGGTGTTTTGATCTCCTTGAACGAGTTCACCCATTCGTAGCCGTAACCCAAATACGTGCTGCCAAACAGGCCCTCCATCAGGGCGTACAGAGCCTGGTTAACTGGAACACCATCGTGGTGAATAAAGGACGACGTCATATATTGTGTGGTGGTTTGTGCTTCAATCAGCAACTGAGTAAGGTTTTTCGAAGTCGACACACCCTTATTTTCCAAATTGCCGTTAACCGTCAAATTCCCAGCCGCCGCGATTAACCCGCCCACGTTACGCACAGTGGCCTTGGTGTTTTTGGCCTCACCCTGATTGAACAATATGTCGCCACCCGCCTTGACCACACCTTGCTTGACCGTGAGATCCGAGGTGTATACCGGCAAGGTAATTTTGGTGTTCCAGTAGTCGACCTCCAGGCCACTTGCCTCGGTATACCAGGTATCTTCCTTGGCCTCGGACACTTTTACGGGACCACCGGTGGCCTCACTGAGATTTTCGAACAATGGAGCATCAGCGCGCAGTGTCTTGCCTGCCTCTATACGCCCTACGTTGTTACGAATGACCGTGTCAGACACAAGGGTTACGTTGCCCATGGCCATAATCAGGCCATTACGCCAGTTGGTCAGCGCTGTACGCGAATCGAGCACCACGTCTTCCGCCGCCCAAATCAGCTTGCCTTCCATATTGTCGATAGAACCGCCGGCTAAGACGCTCAGGCTTTTACCAGTGATGATTTCGCCATTGTTTTTCACGTTGAACAAGGCGTTGATGCGAATCTCACCGGGGTTGTTAATTGAGCCGTTGTTCTCTAAATAGTCAGTGTTCAAGGTCAGCCGGTTGGCGGCCTTAGGCGTGAAGTTACCGTTGGTAATTTTGAGCAGTCGGTCGGAGCCGTTCGTTACGTTTAGCGTGGCGGTGTTTTGAGAAGCAAGGTTGGCAGTGTTGGTGTAATTGAAGGTGGTAAGTTCAAGATGGTCGCTGGTGAGAATGGCGCCTCCGTTACCTATAAAGCTATCGGCGGTTACCCACACATTCTTACCCTTGAGCATGCCACCTGTGCCGGTGGTAAAGCTTGAGCCGGCGTTGATATCAACCCGCTCGGCGATCATGTTGGCGAAGCTGTCGTTGGTTATCCACGACGTCGCATCCAGCTTCATCGCTTTCTCGGCGTTGATCCGCGCTTGGTCCACGTTACTCACGCTTCGTGCGGCGATAGTTACGTTTGTTCCGGTCAAGGCTGAGCCTACGCCACTGTTACTCATGTCCTCTTTTGCCCGAATAGTGAGCGAGTTTTTGCCGTTGGCCCACGCCCCGGCTGTATTGAAAAAGGACTTCCCTATATCAAAGGTAAGCGTCGAGGCGTCGAAGAACGAGTCAAGCCCGCTGTTATAGAGCGAGCCGCCGACGGTTATATCGGCAATCCCGCCCTCGTCGACATACACGTAAGACTGGCCGCTATTTACCATGTCTGCGCCGCTTTTCAGGGTGAGCTTTTCAGTGGCGCTAATAATGCTGCCGTTCACATTGCGCAGCTCTTTGCCCGCCGATAAGGACATCTGTTTAGCACCGGAGAACGCCCCACCATCGTTCACTAGATCGCCATCAGCATGCACCGTTATGCGGTCGCCTCGAACATCCACCTGAGAGGCCTGGTGGGTAATATTGCCGCCCGCACGCATGTGAAGGTCGCCCTGGCTGAACAGCGTGGATTTGGCTTTGTAGGTCTGGCTGCCCTGGGTGGTGATGTCGACCTTACCTCGGGAGTAGATGACTGCAGTACTTTCACTGGTCATGTCTTGAGCAGTGACCGTGAGGTTGCTGGAGCTGGTAAGACGCCCCTCGTTGATCAGGGTAGAAGTCACCTGAATAGTGCTATCGCCGTAGGAGGAAATTCCCGATGTGGCTGCGGCTGACAAACTGTCGAGAATCAACAACAACTCACCGCCGGAAAGCACTTCTCCCGAGTTCTGAAGATGGGCTTTTTTGCCCGCCACCTGTTTCAGCAACAGGCCGGCAAGGCCAGTGATCGAAGCGTCATTTTGATTGGTGTGCGCGCCATCGCCCAACTCAAGCGTCATGTGTCCGGCTACCGACAACCCCCCTGCATTGTTTAGCTTGCCAGCCTTGATGCTGGCGTTACCCGCTCCAAAAAAACCGCCGCATACATGCTGTTCTTTACCGTCGGCCACAATGCCAACAGTGCATAGGTTGTCTAGTACTTCAGCCACCAGTTCGAGATCACCTTGGGTTTGCGACAGTCCGGTATTACGCAGAGTGTCGGCGGTGATTTTGATGCCTCGGGTACTGGTGTCTTTAAGAATGCCTTCATCATTTATAAAAGCATTGGCAGCTATGTCTATGCCGCCACCGGAGAGCAACATACCAGTGGACTTGAGTACGGCCTCCTCGTATACGCCCGGCGCCATTTGAATCATCAGCTTGCCACCGCGTAACACCAGCGGATAACTAGGGTCGACTTTTACGGTGAGGCCACCACGCAAGGCGTAGGCCTCAATTTCGCCCGACAGGGTGAAGGTGCCTACGTTGATCCGCACGGCTTTAATGTTGCCTGCCAGATTGTTGCCTTTGGCCGCCAAGGTCGCGGCCTGAATCAGCAGGCTTTCAGCGGCTGCGGCAAAGGTGTTGCCGCTGACGTCACTGCGAATGACGATGCCGTTCTTTGCGGCCAGATCAATATGGCCTTGCGCACTCATACCGGAACCGCCGGCCTCAGTACCGATGACAACGCCCCGGCTGGAACTGGCCACCGTAATGTTTCCTTCAGCGAGGGTCGACGCCAGGACAATATCGCCATCGGCAGTAATGGTGATGTCTTTGGCAGCCTTGATCAGCCCTTCATGGCGAACGCCGGCACCCGTCTCGGTGCTGACCAGCGAGATCATGCGGCCATACATGGCTCCTGCCAGATCCCCCTGAATGGCCACTACCGGCGCATTGGCGCCCGTGCCGGCATTTTTGATATGGGTGCGAGTCTTTGCATCGTATGTATTGAGGCCAGCGGTCACCGAGATGTCGGTGGCTGCTGCAGCCGAACCCACAGCCCCGTTCAAGGTAACGGCACGCGCGACTATATCGAAATAACTCAGGCCACTGGTGTCCACTCCCCCACTGCCAACCGTCACCCGTCCACTGCGCTCATCCACAACAAACTGCAGGTTGCCGTTGTTGTTCTGTACCCAGCCAGTGGTGACCGCCAAACTGTTGCTATTAAGGGTCGTGACGCCATTGATGCTGACGCCGTTGGGGTTGGCAATGATGATGTCAGCCCGCTGGCCGAAAACTTCCATGGTGCCTTCGAGATAACTGGGATTATTGCCCGTCACCTCGCTGAGAATGGCTGTAGCGTGCTGCGTCAAACCGGGGTTTTTCATTAAACCGCCGCCGATCTGGCTGATGCCGTCTTCTTTACTATTGTTGAAAATCAAACCCGGCTTATGAACATTGAACTCGGTAAACCGGTTATGAGACAGCCCATCACTCCCAGGGTTGGTGATGTTGATCACTGGGACCTTGTTGATCGACTCGGTGATGCTGGTACCGGCTGAGCTCGGGTCGACCGCCAATTGTGCGGCGACATAACCTGGTACGGTCAACAGCATCGCGGCGGTGGCACCTCGGGAAAAGCCATTCCCACAAAGCACCACGCTCATCCAGGCACGGTTTAGCCAGGAAATAATCGCAGGCAGCGCTTTCAGTGTGCAGTGATGGGGCTCCTGGACGCGACCCTCTACTGCTTGCGGCTGAACCTGGCCACTCTTACGCTGAGCATTCTTGGTTTCGGCGACAGGTATCAGGAAACCGTGGACTTTGCTAAAAATCAGGCGAAAACAGTGCTTATTCATGACATTTACCTTCTACAAATTAATTAGTTTTTTTGCAGGTTTTTAGCTAAATGTTTATGAAGGTACTTATATAAACGGCGACCGGATCTGTTATATCGGTGACTCTTTCTTCAGCCATTAGCGGCACGCCCAAAACCACCGAACCACCGCCGTACTTCCAACTGCCCGTCACACCAACCGCGAAACCAGCCAGGCTTCCATTTCGTTCATCGTAAGTAACATTTTTCACGTACCCAGCGTCCAGCCCTACGAGGGGACTTATCGTCCCCCCCATAACAGCAATCGGCACATTTAACGTGTTGGTTGAAAACACGCCTTGATCCCCGAACATAGGCGAATTACGGAAGCCTCTAACTGTATATTCATCACCTATTGCCAACTGCTCGGACTCAAGCATGTTTTTTCTTGAATAAACCGCACCGACTCGGGAGTTGAGAATTACACTCCGCCCCCAAAGTTCAAGTGGACGCGCCCACGCGGCATTTGCTTCAAACTTTTGGAAGTGAATAGGAGTGCGATTCTCATCGCTATAAGCTGCATGTCGGCCGCCGAGGTATGACTGGCCGCGAATATATGAAATATCGGAATATAAAGAGCCGCCTAAAAGTCTTGTCACGTGCTCAACGCTGTAGGTCGCGCTGGTATAAGGTCGGCTATTGACTTCAATCAAACGGCTTTTCACATAGTTGAAATTTTTCTTATGCTCCAACGCAGCTGAAACAGTTAGTTTTTCCGTTTTATTACGCATAACTACGCGACTGAGTTTCGCGCTATACAGTTTCGAATCACCGTGCGTGTCATAAGTTCCGTATTGACTGGCGGTACTGCGCGAGTACTGAGAATCGTTATAACGAAGGTCGAGTTTTGAATAGCCAACCGGCAAGGAGTAACTTAACCCAGCAGAATACTCTGAGTTCTTTTCATCGATCTGAAAACGCCGGGAGGAGCCATTTATCGCTAGCGTGTCATTACCCAATAAAAAGTCACTAATGCTAGATGACAAGGAAAAACGGTAACGACCATTACTCGGGCTTTCCCTACCCGAGTTATCTGCCCTAAGAGTGGCGTCAGCCAGGCTCTTGGACTGCGTGATGATATTGAGTAATGAATAACCAAGACGGTGAGAGGGTTGAATATCAATTCGTGCGGACTTTCCCGAATTGTTCAGATTTTCGATTGCCTGGTCGACGTCGTAGATATTTAACGGCTTTTCCGCGACATCTGGCATTGCGCCAAAAATCATTATCTTTTCGCGAAGCGCAACTGGTGCTTCTCCATTAATCAACCAACCCTCGACTTTCCCCCACTGAACTTTTAAAGTAATTATTCCATTTTTAAGGTTTCCGGGAACCAAGCCGATAGTAGTAGTTGAGTAGCCTTTTTCGGTGTAGCGATTACTAACATCACGCAGTAGCTGAAAAATGTCCGAACCACTTAGCTCTCTATTTTGATAGCGCACAACAACATCTGAAACATCAACAGAAATATCAGAGTGCTCGCCAGCGTCTATCTCGATTTTCGAAATAAGAAATTTCACCCCGTTATCCGCAGATATATTATCTTCCGGTTGCTCCTGTAATATCTCTTGAGCGGCAGAGCCTTTTTTATTGCTTTCCAACTCACGCCTGATCTGCTCTTCTCTAAATATTTTTTCTTGCAGATCCAGCTCTCGATCAAGTATGTGACTTGCAGGTGGCTCTGCTGCGAAAACGGCCACATTCGCAAGCGCACACAACAAGAGTAACAAGCGGCGCCCACTGCAAGAATAAGATGTTAGGCGCCGGGCGCCGAAAATCCCTACGTTGTTTAGTGAATGATACACACCATAAAGTTCGGTTTTCATAACCAGGTTTTTTGTCACGAATGGAGGTAAGATCCTCCATCACTACTAACATTCAGGGGAATCAACGAAGTCTGCAAGGCAAGTAGGACGCATCCCATAAGCGCATTACTTGACACGAGCTCATACTTCCACGTGACATGTAAAGCCAATTCAATGGAAACGGTCGTATATGCCCAATCGTTAATCTTGAAGAGGAAACCAACTGACTATTCACAAATCTTGATAGTTAAAGAGCGCCAGAGCGAAATTTCTTTAGGATCATCCTTACTTAAAAATTTCTTTGATTCGGAAGATCTCTTGGTCCCGCGACTTGCTGACGGCAAAGCGCAGTGCCGCCATAACTGCCGGCAGGTCGGTCCAACTGGCTATAATGGCCCACTACCCTGCCAGGCCACGCCGCGCATGCTTCGAAAACTCACTCGTCGACTCTTGAAATTTCTGCTCTGGTTCGCCATCGCATCGGTAGCGGTAGTGTTGCTGTTCCGTTGGGTGCCGCCGCCAGGAACAGCGCTGATGGCGGAGCGCAAAATTGAATCGTGGATAGACGCAAAGCCGATTGACCTTAAGCGCACGTGGCGGCCGTGGAATGAGCTTTCGGATGATCTGAAGATCGCGGTCATCGCCGGCGAAGATCAGAAGTTTGCCGAGCATTGGGGCTTCGACGTCGATGCGATTCAGGCAGCACTGGATCACAACGAGCGCGGCGGCAATCTACGCGGCGCCAGTACCATCAGTCAGCAGGTGGCGAAGAACCTGTTTCTGTGGCCGGGTCGTAGCTGGGTTCGCAAGGGGCTGGAGGTGTGGTTTACCAGTTTGTTGGAGCTGCTCTGGCCCAAGCAGCGAATCCTTGAGGTGTATTTGAACAGCGTGGAATGGGGCGATGGCGTGTTCGGTGCCGAAGCGGCGGCGCGCACGCACTTCGGCGTGGGCGCGCCGTATCTGTCAGGACGGCAGGCTAGCCTGCTGGCAGCGGTACTGCCCAATCCGTTGAAATGGAGCGCTGGCAAACCGACCGCTTATATAAACCGCCGGGCCAACTGGATTCGTCAGCAGATGCGTCAGTTAGGGGGCAGTGATTACATCGTGCAAATGCAGAAGAATCGCCGCTTCTTTTAAGGCCTATTTTTCCAAGGTACTGCGTGGCACTAAATGAAGTAACAGCAGGTGCTCATTCTCGACGTGCGCGGTCAGCCCTTGCAGGGGATAGACCCAGCCTTCGCCGCTGTCCAGCTCCAAGCGCAAGCGCGGAGCGCCAAAACTGGCAATCACCTGCTCTGAACTGACCGGCTGCTCTGGCCGCAATGCCAGCGTAACCAACGAGTGCTGCCCCATTTCACTGAGCATGGCTGCACTCAGAGGCTGCTCGGGGTCGGTCGGTTTCAACCCTGTGGCCGCCATCAAACTGGTGTGCTCGCGCTCGTTAAGCACCAGCACCGCTTCGAGCTTCCAACGTTGACCACCTGCCGCCAATTCACTGCGAAATACCAGCTGTGGGCCATCCAACCGCGGCTTCAGCCATAACTCGCCGGCCTTCAACGCATTCAATTGCGCCAGCGACAACTTGCCATCGGCCATCGGCGCCAAAATCTGCTGTTGCCACTGCGCCATGCCCGGTAGCGGCTCAGCCTTGTCGGGGCCACGCATCAGCCACCCGCCCCAGGCGAAAAAAGCGATGGCAATCACCACAAACAGCAACCAGTGCTGCATACGTAGCGGCGGCAGGGACATAGATACTCTCCGGATTTTCAGAATCTGACAGGCAGAAAAAAGCCGCACCTGGGTGCGGCTTCATCGCGATACGCGGGGCTCAAGCGGCTATGGAGCCTTTGAGCTTGCTCATCGCGTTTTTCTCCAACTGACGAATACGCTCAGCTGAAACGTTGTACTTGGCGGCCAGCTCATGCAGGGTCGCTTTCTCCTCGGCTAGCCAGCGCTGGTAGAGGATGTCACGGCTACGTTCGTCCAGGCCTTCCAACGCTTCGTGCAGGTTCGCCGTGGCGCTGTCAGTCCAGTCGGAATCTTCCAGCTGACGCGCTGGATCGTAGCGATGGTCTTCCAGGTAATTGGCTGGAGACTGAAAGGCGCTTTCGTCATCCGCTTCGGCAGCGGGGTCGAAGGCCATGTCATGGCCGGTCAGGCGACTTTCCATCTCACGCACTTCACGCGGCTCCACGCCCAGGCTTTCGGCCACGGCGTGCACTTCGTCGTTGTTCAGCCAGGCCAGACGTTTTTTCTGGCTGCGCAGGTTGAAGAACAATTTGCGCTGCGCCTTGGTGGTGGCCACTTTGACGATGCGCCAGTTGCGCAGGATGAACTCGTGAATTTCAGCTTTGATCCAGTGCACAGCAAACGACACCAGACGCACACCCATTTCCGGGTTGAAGCGTTTGACGGCCTTCATCAGGCCCACGTTGCCTTCCTGGATCAGGTCGGCCTGAGCCAGGCCATAACCGGAATAACTTCTTGCGATATGAACTACAAAACGCAGGTGCGCGAGCACCATTTGCCGGGCGGCTTCAAGATCTTGATGGTAGAAAAGACTTTCGCCCAGTTCGCGCTCCTGCTCAACGCTCAGCAGCGGAATGCTGTTGACCGCATGCACATAGGCCTCCAGGTTCGCACCTGGGACTAGGGCATGGACAGGTTGCAAAGAATTGCTCATGCGAATCCTCCGACTCACGAAACTCGTGCCTCTTGAGCACTGCGTATAAGACTAACAGTTGACTCTAAAGTTCAGAAAGCACGAAAACACACAACGAAACAAGAACTTACTACTTCGGGGCCAGTTCGTTCAAGTGACGGGCCACCGCAAGCCAGGCGCCAATATACCCCAACAATACCGCGCCGAGCAGCAAGGATAGACCATCGGCTAAGGGCACCCCGCCCAGGGCGAAATCGCTGCCGTAGAGCCCGGCCAGGCGAACCACGGCGCCATTCAGCCAGTCCAGACCAAACGCCAGCACAGCCCAGGACAACACCCCCGCCCCCAGGCCATACAGCGCGCCCATATAAAGGAAGGGCCGACGCACATAACTGTCGGTGCCGCCGACCAGCTTGATCACTTCGATCTCGGTGCGACGGTTCTCGATGTGCAGGCGGATGGTGTTACCGATCACTAACAGCAGCGCCATCACCAGCAACAGGGTGAGGCCGAAGACAAACCGCTCACCCAGCTTGAGGATCGCACTCAGGCGCTCCACCCACAGCAGGTCCAGTTGCGCCTGTTGCACCTTGGGCAGTTCGGCCAGACGCAAGCGCAAGGCCTCCAGCCCAGGTTTGTCGACTTCCTTCGGGGTTACCAGGATCACCCCGGGCAGCGGGTTCTGCGGCAGCTCTTTGAGCGCTTCGCCCAGCCCGGACTGTTGCTGGAACTCGGCCAGGGCCTGATCGCGGCTGATCCATTCGGATTCGGCGACGTCGTCCATCTCGGCAATTTGCGCGCGCAGCTTTTGCCCTTCGGCGTCGCTGGCGTCGATGTTCATAAACAGCGAAATCTGCGCCGCGCGCTGCCAGGAGCCGCCCAGGCGTTCAATATTGTTCAGCAGCAGCGACAGGCCCATGGGCAGGCTCAGCGCCACGGCCATCACCAGGCAGGTGAAGAAACTACCAATCGGCTGCTTGGCCAGACGACGCAAACTGTCGACCAGGCTCGAGCGATGAGCTTCCAGCCAGGCGTGCAACAGGGTGGTGAAGTCCGGACTGCCGTCGTCCTTTTTCTGATCATTTTTCTTCGGCGCCGCGCCAACGCGTTCGGCGGCCGACGAGGATTCCTGCGGGTTGCGTGTGGCGCTCATTAACCGGCCTCTCCATCGCCGATCAAACGGCCGCGTTGCAGGGTCAGCATGCGGTGGCGCATGCGGGCGATCAGGGCCAGGTCGTGGCTGGCGATCAGCACGCTGGTGCCCATTCGGTTGATGTCTTCGAACACGCCCATGATCTCTGCCGCCAGACGCGGGTCAAGGTTACCGGTGGGTTCGTCCGCCAGCAGCAGAGCCGGGCGGTGCACCACAGCGCGGGCAATGCCGACGCGCTGCTGTTGGCCAGTGGAAAGGTCTCCAGGGAACAGGTCGCGTTTGTCGCTCAGTGCCACGCGCTCCAACGCTGCGTCCACGCGCTTGGCGATGTCGGGCTTGGATAGACCGAGTATCTGCAGCGGCAAGGCAATGTTGTTGAACACGGTACGGTCGAACAGCAACTGATGGTTCTGAAACACCACGCCGATTTGCCGGCGCAGGAAGGGAATTTGCGCGGTGGTGATCTGCGCCAGGTCCTGCCCGGCCAACAGCAGCTTGCCTGAGGTGGGTCTTTCCATGGCCAGAATCAGCCGCAGCAAGGTGCTCTTGCCGGCGCCTGAGTGGCCAGTGACGAACAGAAACTCGCCGCGACGCACGCGAAAACTCAGCTCATGCAGGCCGACGTGGCCGTTGGCGTAACGTTTACCCACCTGCTCAAAGCGAATCATGCGTGCTCCCGCTCGGCGAACAAGGCCTGAACAAAGGCTTCAGCTTCAAAAGTACGGAGGTCATCAATGCCTTCACCGACCCCGATGTAACGGATCGGCAGGCCAAACTGCTTGGCCAAGGCGAAGATCACCCCGCCCTTGGCGGTGCCATCCAGCTTGGTCAGGGCCAGACCGGTAAGGTTCACGGTCTGGTTGAACTGCTTGGCCTGGCTAATGGCGTTCTGCCCGGTGCCGGCGTCCAGCACCAGCAGCACTTCGTGCGGCGCGGTGTCGTCCAGTTTGCCGATCACTCGACGCACCTTCTTCAATTCTTCCATCAGGTTGTCTTTGGTGTGCAGACGGCCGGCGGTGTCCGCGATCAGCACGTCGATACCGCGGGCGGTGGCGGCTTGCACGGCGTCAAAGATCACCGAGGCTGAGTCGGCGCCCGTGTGCTGGGCGATCACGGCGATCTGATTGCGCTCGCCCCACACCTGCAATTGCTCGACGGCGGCAGCGCGGAAGGTGTCGCCAGCGGCCAGCATGACTTTCTTGCCTTCCTGCTGCAGCTTCTTCGCCAGCTTGCCAATGGTGGTGGTCTTGCCGGCGCCATTGACGCCCACCACCAGAATCACGAAGGGCTTTTTCGCGGAGGGAATCAGCAACGGCTGCTCCACCGGTTTGAGCAGCGATGCCAGCTCTTCTTGCAGGGCCTTGTACAGCGCACCACTGTCGACCAGCTGTTTGCGCGCGACCTTCTGGGTCAGGCTCTGGATGATCGCGGTGGTCGCCTCAACGCCAACGTCGGCGGTCAGCAAGCGGGTTTCGATTTCATCCAGCAGGTCGTCGTCGATGGCCTTCTTGCCGAGGAACAGACTGGCCATGCCCTCGCCCAGGCTGGCGCTGGTCTTCGACAGGCCCTGCTTGAGGCGGGCAAAGAAGCCGGCCTTGATTTCAGCGGTGGCAGCAGGGGGCGGGGCAACCGCCACAGGCGGTTCGAGCACAGCAGGCGTGACCACGACGGGCTCGGGTACCGGCGCAACTGCCACGGGGGCAGGCGCGGGTTCGACCGCCATCGGCTCAGGCACTGCAATCGGCGGCTGCTCCTGGGCAGGCAACTCGACCACAGGGGCCTCGATCACCGGCGGCGCTTCGACCACCGCAGGTTCTGCAGGCGCCACGGTTTCAGCTGCTGGCTCAGGGGCCGCTACAGGCTCCTGAGGCTTTTTGCGCAGCCAACCGAACAGGCTTTTTTTCTCGCCGGACTTCTCGTCAGAAGGGGCCGGTGTAGTCGCCTCAGCCGGGGCTGGGGTCTTCTTGTCGTCGTTGGAACCAAACATGGAGAGCGGCTATCTCAAGGGTGCGACGCGCCAACCGGGTAAAAACCCAACAGCCGTGGCCGCCAATAAAATGGATGAGTATCCTAGCACCTCCGCGCCCGCCGACGCTAAGACCAAGCGGGCCTCCTCGACAGGTCATTCACTTCATGAAAATGCTTGCCCGCAGCGCCACCGGGCTGCTGCTCGCGGCCCTTTGCCTGCCGCTGCCTTCCTTCGCTGCCGATGCCCAACCCACCCAGGAGTTCACCCTCGCCAACGGCCTCAAGGTGGTTGTGCGTGAAGATCACCGCGCGCCGGTGGTGGTCTCACAGGTCTGGTACAGGGTTGGCTCCAGCTACGAAACCCCGGGCCAGACCGGCCTCTCCCACGCCCTCGAACACATGATGTTCAAGGGCAGCGCGAAGATGAAACCTGGCGAGGCCTCACTGGTATTGCGCGAGCTGGGCGCCGAAGAAAATGCCTTCACCAGCGACGATTACACCGCTTACTACCAGGTGCTGGCCCGCGACCGGCTGCCGGTGGCCTTCGAGCTGGAGGCCGACCGCATGGCCAGCCTGCGCCTGCCGCCGGAAGAATTTCGCAGCGAGATCGAAGTCATCAAGGAAGAGCGCCGCATGCGCACCGATGACAAACCCAGCTCCCTGGCCTTTGAGCGTTTCAAGGCCATGGCCTACCCCGGCAGTGGCTACGGCACCCCGACCATCGGCTGGATGGCCGACCTGCAGCGTATGAGCGTCGAAGAGCTGCGCCACTGGTACGAAACCTGGTACACGCCTAACAACGCTACCCTGGTGGTGGTCGGTGACGTCACCGTGGCCGAGGTGAAAACCCTCGCCGAGCGCTATTTCGGACCGGTACCGAGCCGTGCCATCCCCACCGCCAAAGCCCCCTTGGAACTGGCTGAGCCGGGCGAGCGGCGTATTCGCCTGTACCTGCAAACCCAATTGCCGAGCCTGATGATGGGCTTCAACGTGCCGAGCCTGGCCACCGCCGCCAATGCGCGTGACGTACATGCCCTGCGCCTGATCTCGGCCCTGCTCGACGGCGGTTACAGCGCGCGTCTGCCCAGTCAATTGGAGCGGGGCGAGGAGTTGGTGTCCGGCGCCTCCGCCAGTTACGACGCCTATAACCGCGGCGACAGCCTGTTCATGCTTTCTGCTACCCCCAACGTGCAAACCGGCAAAACCCTGGCGCAAGCCGAAGCCGGCCTGTGGCGTCAGTTGGAGGCGCTGAAAACCACGGCCCCGACCGCTGCCGAACTGCAGCGCGTGCGCGCCCAGGTGATCGCCGGCCTGGTTTATGAGCGCGACTCCATTAGCAGCCAGGCCAGCACCATCGGCCAACTGGAAAGCGTTGGGCTGTCATGGAAGTTGATGGATGAAGACCTCGCCGCCATCGAAGCGGTTACCCCCGAGGATATCCAGCAAGCCGCGCGCACCTATTTCACCCGCGAGCGCCTCAGCGTTGCCGAAGTTCTGCCGAAGGAAAAAACCCATGAGTGAGCGCAACGGTCTGCGATATGGCCTGCTTGGCCTTAGCCTGTTGGTGCTGCTGGCAGTGCTGGTGTTCTTCGTCAGCCGCCCGGCCCAGGCCCCCACCGAACCGGCTCCGGCACCCACCACCGCGAGCAAGGCGCCCGATCACCTGGAGTCGCTGGCCGCCCTTGAAGGGCAAGCGCCCAGCCACCGCAGCATCGACATCCAGACCTGGAAAACCGCTGAAGGCGCCAAGGTGCTGTTCGTCGAAGCTCACCAACTGCCGATTTTCGACTTGCGCCTGACCTTCGCCGCCGGCAGCAGCCAGGACGGTGACGTGCCAGGCCTGGCGATGATGACCAACGCCATGCTCAACGAAGGCGTGGCCGGCAAGGACGTCAGCGCTATCGCCGCCGGCTTCGAAGACCTCGGCGCCGACTTCGGTAACGGCGCCTACCGCGACATGGGCGTCGCCAGCCTGCGCAGCCTGACTGCCGCCGACAAACGCGAGCCGGCCCTAAAACTGTTCGCCGAAGTAATTGGCAAACCGACCTTCCCGGCCGACTCCCTGGTGCGGATAAAGAACCAGGTACTCGCCGGCTTCGAGTACCAGAAGCAGAACCCTGGCCGCCTTGCCAGCCTGGCGCTGAATGAGCGCCTGTATGGCAACCACCCCTACGGCCACTCCAGCGATGGCGATGCCAAATCGATTCCGGGCATCAGCATTGCGCAGATGCAGGCGTTTCACCGCAAGGCCTATGCCGCAGGCAACACGGTGATCGCCCTAGTGGGTGATCTGTCGCGTGCCGAAGCAGAAGCCATGGCGGCGCAGGTTTCTGCGGCCCTGCCCAAAGGCCCGGCGTTACCGAAGACGGTGCAACCGCAAGAACCGAAGCCGGGCCTGACCCATATCGAATTCCCGTCCAAGCAGACCACCCTATTCCTCGCCCAACTGGGCATCGATCGCGCCGAACCGGACTACGCCGCGCTGTTTCTCGGCAACCAGATTCTCGGTGGCGGTGGTTTTGGTACGCGCCTGATGGACCAGGTGCGGGAAAAACGCGGGCTGACGTATGGCATCTCCTCCGGCTTCACCAGCATGCAGGCCCGCGGCCCCTTCACCATCAGCCTGCAAACCCGCGCCGAGCAAAGCGAAGGGGCGCTGAAACTGGTGCAGGACATTCTGCGCGACTACCTGGCCAACGGCCCAACGCAGAAAGAAGTCGACGACGCCAAGCGCGAGCTGGCCGGCAGCTTTCCGCTGTCCACCGCCAGCAATGGCGATATAGTTGCGCAACTCGGCGCCATCGGTTTCTACGACCTGTCGCTGAGCTATCTTGAAGACTTTATGCAGCAGGTTCAGGCGCTCGACGTGGCCAACGTGAAAGCCGCCATGGCCAAGCACCTGAATGCCGATAACCTGGTTATCGTCACCGCCGGCCCCACCGTGCCGCAAAAGCCCCTGCCGCCCCCTACCGATCACCCCGCCGAGCCTGCGCTTGGCGTTCCGGAGCACTAATGGCCCGTCCCGTAAAACCCGGCAATGCGCCCGCCCATGGCGGCCAAGGCCAGTTGCGCATCATTGCCGGCGAATGGCGCAGCCGCCAGTTCAGCTTCCCCATGGCCCACGGCCTGCGGCCCACGCCCAACCGTGTGCGGGAAACCCTGTTCAACTGGCTGGCGCCGTATGTACAAGGCGCCCGGGTGCTGGACCTGTTTACCGGCAGCGGCGCGCTGTACCTCGAAGCCTTGTCGCGCGGCGCCAGCCTGGCCCTGGCCCTGGACCTCAACGGCGCCGCCATCGCCAGCCTGCGCCAGACCCTCGACACGCTGAAATGCGCCACCGGCCAACTGCTGCAAACCGACACCCTGCGCTACCTGGAAACCCAGAGCCCGGCGCCTTTTGACCTGGTCTTCCTCGACCCGCCGTTCAGCCAGAACTTGCTGCAACCCGCCTGCACCCTGCTGGAAGAAAAAGGCTGGCTGGCGGACGAAGCCTGGATCTACACCGAAAGCGAGAACCCGCCATCGAGCCTGAACATGCCGGCTAATTGGCGACTGCATCGGGAGCAGAAGGCGGGGCAGGTGTATTACGCGTTGTGGCAACGACACAACTGAGACATTAAATATTTCAAGGGGAATAGTGGCGCCCTAACGCAACACCTAACTTAGCGCACACCGTATTTTCCCCTTGCATCTTAAATTGATGGAAATTCTCTCGCAGCCTGTCCATTGCTGTTTTGCCATCATTGACTAGGGGAAACATTTCGCGAGAGTGAAAGAGCACTTCTGAACTAGCATCAGTCCAGAAAAAAGGGATATCGCCCGCTTCCATATCGAAAAATTCGACCTCAATTATTTTATGTAAAATAGCCGCACTTATATTTCTTAACAAAAATGCCTCTCCTCTGCCTAGAACATCAAAAATTTCTTCTTTACGCGCCGACAAATTCTGAGGCACCGGAGTCCAAAGTCTCAACTGCAAAATTCTATATAGCGAAGAGTTCCGCAAAAGAGCCCTTGATCGATAAGACGGAGCAGCTAACACTCTTCCAGACATCGATAATATAATCTGTTCATTTTTTGTGAACGCAGAATATCCGGCCTTAACCCCCGCAAGAAAACTTTCTCGATGTTGATTTATATATCGAATCCCCTCAGCCGTTTTAGCTAGATGCTGCGAATGAATTCTAGGCTTTGAATAAGCCAACCTGCACCCTGCCAATCCATTCTGCTCGGCAGAAAACCCGATCATTGGATATTTCTCTAAGCCCCGCTTCCTCAAGTGCTTTTACTTCAACAAGAAAGCCACTCGGGGGAACCATGAACATCGCTCAATCTTGCCGACGCGAGCATGCGACCAGCTTGGTTTTTTCGGTGACCCCTAATTTATTAAAAAACTCAACACTACCAATTAGCGCACTCGAGTAAATCGCGGTGTGCTTATATTTATTTATCAGCGTTTCCATCATAGATCTGCCAACCCCGCAGCCTTGGTATTTTGGATCCACTGCGACATCTGCAATCCAAGTACTAAAACAACTATCACTTAATGCTCTAAGCGCTCCAATTACTTCGCCACCACATCGAGCCAATACATGATATTGGGCACCATCAAAAATAGCTTTAAGCTGGGATATCGTATATTCCCTCCCCCAACCTACCGAACAATACAGCCTTCCTATTTGTATACAGTCAGCCTCAGAGACAGGGCTACTCTCAAATAGCTCAAATTTTATATTTTTCATTTCCAACCCCCAGAACCTACTTGATTGGCTGTATCTTTTTCAGCTGTTTTTGTTCGTGACAAATCTCTTTCATTGATTAATCGGTTTTCATACCTTATCAAAAGCGAACCTTAATCAAATAAAAACGACTCTCATTAACTTGTAGTACGGTTCCTAAACATCAAAAATCAATCAACTTAATAATTGCACTCTGGACGAATAGGCTGGCCGCCCACACATGTCTACACCCAAAAGAGAATCCGTCCTCGACCGTCAACATGCCAGCCAACTGGCGTTTGCACCGAGAGCAGAAAGGTGGGCAGGTGTATTGCGCGCTGGCGAATGCAGCGCCTGAGATTAAGCCTGGTGCCTATGGCAACAACTGCACGATGTAGCACTCCATGCGGCCGACGAAAATCCGGATATCCAGCGGGTAGCGACAGATCGCCAACGCCATCACGACCGCGAGTAACGCGATTACTCCGCTTAGAAAAAAGATCATCATCCGCTCCACTAGGTCCAAGCCACCAAAGGTAAGGCCTGACCGTAACAACAGGTCGCAGCCATCTTTCATAGGAGGCGGCTTAAACTTCCTCACCCTTGTTCGTGCAAAAGCGGCACAACATGCTGCCCTGCGCCATGGCACTATCGCAGGCTGTAGCCGCCTTTCTTTTAAGTGACTGGATCGATGAACACCTTTACTCCCGCCTGGTGGCTGCCCAACCCGCACCTGCAAACCTTGTGGAATTCCCTGTGCCGCAAGGCACCCAAGCTTGAGCGTGAGCGCGAACGTTTGTGGCTGGAGGATGGCGATTTTCTCGATCTGGACTGGCACGGCCCGCACGAGGCCGAGGCACCGCTGGTGGTGGTGCTGCATGGGCTGACCGGCTCTTCCAGCTCGCTGTATGTGCTGGGTGTTCAACAGAGCCTGGCGGCGCAAGGTTGGGCCAGCGTGGCATTGAATTGGCGTGGCTGTTCGGGGGAGCCCAACCTGCTGCCTCGCGGTTATCACTCCGGTGCCAGCGAAGACCTCGCCGAAACCATCCGCCACCTGCGCGCCAAGCGGCCGATGGCGCCGCTGTATGCGGCGGGTTATTCGCTGGGGGGCAATGTGCTGCTCAAGTACCTCGGCGAAAGTGGCGCCGACAGTCAGCTGCAGGGCGCGGTGGCGGTGTCGGTGCCGTTTCGTCTGGACCAATGTGCCGACCGTATCGGCATGGGCTTTTCCAAGGTCTACCAGGCGCACTTCATGCGCGAAATGCTCGCCTATGTGAAGGACAAACAGCGTCTTTTCGCCCACAAGGGCCAGGCTGATCGGCTGTCGACTCTGGACAAGCTCGGGCCGCTGACCAATATGCGCACCTTTTGGGATTTCGATGGCCGCGTCACGGCGCCACTGCATGGTTTTGCCGATGCCGACGATTACTACAAGCGCTCGTCCAGCCGCTATTTTCTCGGCCGTATCCAGACGCCGACCCTACTGATCCAGGCGGCCGACGACCCCTTCGTATTTCCCCATAGCCTGCCCGAGCCCCACGAGCTGGCCAGCTGCGTGCAGTTCGAACTGCACGCCCATGGTGGTCATGTCGGTTTTGTTCAAGGTTCCTGGCGCCGTCCGGATTACTACCTGGAACGGCGCATTCCAGAGTGGCTGACGGCGCTGCAGTAAGGCCTAGATAACGGCGTCGAGCGGTACGAACAGACGCTGCTGCAACGCGTCGACCGCCTCGCGTGCTTCTGGGGCGATGTAGCCGCCCTCCAGCGCCAGCACCTGGTAGATGCCACGGCGCAGCATCTCCTGGCTGAGGTCGCCCGGATCGCCGCGCGAGGTGCACAGAAAGCGCACCCACGAGGTCATCACGATCCAGCTGTTGAGGGTTAGCGCCTCGATCTGCCGTTCGCCCATCACCAGAATCCCGGCATCGACGAAGCCTTGGTAAATCGACTGGGCGCGGCCCATCGAGCGCTGGGCGAAGTGTTGGTACTGGGTGGCCAGACCGGCGTCGGTCTCCAGCAGATGCTCCAGATCGCGGTGCAGAAAGCGGTAGTGCCACATCGCGGCGAGCAGGGCTTCGAGGTAGAAAGTCTTGTCTTCCACGGTCATCGCCCGGCCTTCAGGCGGGCGCAGGAAGGTGTCGACCTGCTGCTCATACTGGTTGAACAGCTCGGCAATGATCGCCTGCTTGTTACGAAAGTAGTAATACAAATTGCCCGGTGAAATCGCCAGGTGCGCGGCAATGTGGTTGGTGGTCACATTACGTTCGCCCTGCAGATTGAACAGCTCCAGGCTGGCCTGGATGATCCGCTCACGGGTTTTCATTGGCGCTGCCATGGCGCTCGTACCTCACACACTGTTTCTTTCCCAACCCGCCTCCAGCAACTGCACTGCGCCGCAGCGGGTCAGCTCCCCTTCTTGCGCCAAAGGTACACGCACAAGCACGCTAATTGTTACCCATCACCACAGAAACCTAGCTACCTAACTTTTCGTTGGGCTGCGTCATTGAAAGGCGCCAGGCATCCTATTTGACACATTAGAGTAATTGCTCTAAAAATCCAGCACGCTGTATTGCGCAACCCTTGACCGACCCTGTACCCAATAAAAAGTACCGACGGTTCCGGGTTCTCTTAACTGGACTGCCCAGGAGCCTTCCGATGGTCGCCGACATTGCTTACCTGCAACACAACCAACAACAAATCGAGCAGTTGGACGAACTACTACGCCGTCAACGTGAGGCGTTCCGCGCCAACCCCATGCCTGAGGCGGCGCAGCGCATTCAGTGGTTGAAAAGCCTGTGCGAACTGTTGCTGAACGAGAAAGACACCCTGGTGAACGCCATCTCCCAGGACTTCAGCAACCGCGCCGCCGAAGAAACCCTGCTGGCGGAAATCATGCCCAGCGTGCACGGCATTCACTACGCGACCAAACGCATCAAGAAATGGATGAAGCCCTCGCGCCGCTCGGTCGGCCCGGCCTTCCAGCCAGCCAGCGCCAAAGTGGTGTACCAGCCGCTGGGCGTGGTCGGCGTGATCGTGCCGTGGAACTACCCACTGTTTCTCGCCATTGGCCCCTTGGTAGGCGCGTTGGCAGCCGGTAACCGGGTGATGATCAAAATGAGCGAGTCGACGCCTGTGACCTCGCAGTTGATCAAAGACCTGCTGGCAAAAATTTTCCCGGAAGACCTGGTTTGCGTGGTGTTGGGCGAGGCTGAAGTGGGCATGGCCTTCTCCAAGCTGCCGTTCGACCACCTGCTGTTCACCGGTGCCACCAGCATCGGCAAACACGTGATGCGCGCCGCGGCCGAGAACCTGGTGCCGGTGACCCTGGAGCTGGGCGGCAAGTCGCCGGCCATCGTCTCTGCCGACGTGCCATTGAGCGACGCCGCCGAACGCATCGCCTTCGGTAAAACCATGAACGCCGGGCAGACCTGCGTGGCTCCCGACTATGTGCTGGTGCCCAAGGATCGCGTCGAAGGGTTTGTCGAGGCCTACCGCAAGACCGTGCAGACCTTCTACCCGACCCTGAAAGATAACCCCGACTACACCGCCGTAATCAACGACCGTCAGCTGAACCGCCTCAAAGGCTTGCTGACCGATGCCGAGAGCAAAGGCGCCACGCTGATTCCGCTGTTCCCCGAGGGCCAGGGCCGGCGCATGGCGCAGACCGTGGTGCTGAACGTGAACGACGACATGAAGCTGATGCAGGACGAAATCTTCGGCCCGCTGCTGCCAATCGTGCCGTATGAGCGCCTGGAAGATGCGTTCAATTACATCAACGACCGCCCCCGTCCTCTGGCGCTCTACTACTTCGGCTACAACAAGGCCGAGCAAAAGCGCGTGTTGCATGAAACCCACGCCGGCGGCGTTTGCCTGAACGACACCTTGCTGCACGTGGCCCAGGACGACATGCCCTTCGGCGGCGTCGGCCCCTCGGGCATGGGCCACTACCACGGACATGAAGGGTTCCTGACCTTCTCCAAGGCCAAGGGCGTGTTCATCAAACAGCGCTTCAACGCCTCGAAAGTGATTTATCCGCCGTATGGCAAAGCGCTGCAGAAACTGGTGCTGAAACTGTTCATCCGCTAAACCCAAGCTGAACCTTGCGGCGCCCGGTCTTAGCCTGCTGGCGCGCC
Organism: Pseudomonas sp. GV071; assembly: GCF_003050835.1. Classification (GTDB taxonomy): domain Bacteria; phylum Pseudomonadota; class Gammaproteobacteria; order Pseudomonadales; family Pseudomonadaceae; genus Aquipseudomonas. The sequence continues at coordinate 159,541 of NZ_QAOJ01000002.1, forward strand.
GCCTTTGAATCGCCCTAGAGCGAGGTCTAAAAACAATAATGAATGACTCCGTACTCAACGCCCCCGGCCTGTCCCGACGCGGCCTGCTCAAAGTCGGCCTGATGGGCTCCGCCTTTCTCGCCACCGCCGGGCTCACCGCCAGCTTGAGCGGTTGCTCGGCCAGCTCTCCAGCCAACGGCTTCGCCATTCTGCGCGACTCCGACCTGCCATTTCTCAAAGCGCTGATCCCGGTGATGCTGGCCGGTGCGGTGAAACCTGAGCAGATGCCGCAGGCCATCGACGGCACCTTGCAAAGTCTCGACTACAGCCTCAATCGCCTGTCGCCGGAAATGCTCAAGCTCACCGTGCAGCTGTTCGACGTGCTGGCAATGGCGGTCACCCGTGGCCCGCTCACCGGCATCTGGGGCAGCTGGGAAAACGCCAGCAGTGAAGACGTCACGCACTTCCTCGACCGCTGGCAGAACAGCTCGCTCAGCCTGCTGCGCATGGGCCATGCCTCGCTGCTGCAACTGGTGATGATGGCCTGGTATGGCCGGCCGGAGTCCTGGGCCCATTGCGGTTACCCCGGGCCGCCCAAGGTCTGAGAACCCGCGTTGCCGTTGCGTCACCCCTAATAAGAATTTACCGAGAGCAGCCTGAATGCCCGTACCCGATCTGTTTGCCGAAGGCCTTGGCCGCGGCTGGAAAACCTATAACGGCTCACGCCTGGAACAGGACCTGACCCTGGAAGCCGACGTGGCCATTGTCGGCACCGGCGCTGGCGGCGGTACCACGGCGGAAATCCTCAGCGCCGCCGGTTACAAGGTGCTGCTGATCGAGGAAGGCCCGCTGAAAACCAGCAGCGACTTCAAGATGCAGGAAGCCGAGGCCTACCCCAGCCTGTACCAGGAAGGCATCGGGCGGATGAGCAAAGACGGCGCCATCACCATCATGCAGGGCCGCGCCGTGGGCGGCACCACGCTGGTGAACTGGACCTCGAGCTTTCGCACGCCAGAGCCAACCCTCGAGCACTGGGCCAAAGAGCACAACGTGAAAGGCCACAGCGTGGCCGAGATGGCGCCCTGGTTCGAGAAGATGGAACAGCGCCTGGGCGTGGCGCCGTGGATCATGCCGCCGAACTTCAACAACGACGTGATCCGGGTCGGCTGCGACAAGCTGGGTTACCACTGGAAAGTCATCCCGCGTAACGTCCGTGGCTGCTGGAACCTTGGCTACTGCGGCATGGGCTGCCCGACCAACGCCAAACAATCGATGCTGGTCACCACCATTCCCGCCACCCTGGAAAAGGGCGGTGAGCTCTTGTACCTGGCGCGCGCCGACAAGCTGCTGATCGACGGCGACAAGGTCACCGGTATTCAGTGTCAGGCCCTGGACGAGCGCTGCGTGGCGCCTACTGGCCGCACCATCACGGTCAAGGCCAAGCATTACGTGTTGTCCGGCGGCGGCATCAACACCCCGGCTATCCTGATGCGCTCCAAAGCGCCGGACCCGCACCAGCGCGCCGGCAAGCGCACCTTTATCCACGTGGTGAACTTCTCGGCAGCGCAGTTCGAGCAGGTGGTGAACCCGTTTTATGGCGCGCCGCAGTCGATCTACTCCGACCACTTCCAGTGGGACGACGGCACCACCGGGCGCATGTCGTTCAAGCTCGAAGTGCCGCCCATGCAACCGGCGCTGACAGCCACCCTGCTCGGCCGTTTTGGCATCGACAACGCCATGCGCATGGAGCAGCTGCCGCACACCAACGCGATGCTCGCCCTACTGCGCGACGGTTTTCACCCGGACAGCGCCGAAGGCACGGTGGAACTGCGCGGCGACGGCAGCCCGGTGCTCGACTACCAGATGACCGATTACACCTGGGATGGCATTCGCCGCTCGTTCCACACCATGGCCGAAATCCAGTTCGCCGCCGGGGCGAAAAGCGTGTTGCCGCTGCACGCCGATGCCGACTACGTGAAGACCTTGAGCGAAGCAAAAAGCCTGATCGATGGCCTGAGCCTGGAGATCTATCGCACCCGGCTGGGCAGCGCCCACGTGATGGGTGGTTGCGCCATGGGTGAGGACCCAACTCAGGCGGTCACCGATAGCCTCGGTCGTCATCACCAGCTCAGCAACCTGTCGATCCACGACGGATCGCTGTTCCCCACCAGCATCGGCGCTAACCCACAGTTGTCGGTGTATGGCCTCACCGCGCAGTTGGCGAGCCAGTTGGCAGAGCGACTGAAAACCGCGTGACACTGGGCGCCGCCGGACTCATGCGGGGTTCGGCGGCCGCCATGACTTGGCCCGCAGGGGATGCTGCGCTACCATCCGGTTCCCCGATGGCACACGCCAGGACGTCACGATGAATCGAGTGTTGTACCCAGGTACCTTTGACCCCATTACCAAGGGTCACGGTGACCTCGTTGAACGCGCCTCGCGCCTGTTCGATCAAGTGGTCATTGCCGTCGCGGCCAGCCCGAAGAAAAACCCCTTGTTCCCGCTGGAGCAGCGCGTCGAGCTGGCCCGCGAAGTGACCAAGCACTTGCCCAATGTGGAAGTGGTGGGTTTTTCCACCCTGCTGGCGCATTTCGCCAAGGAGCAGGGCGCCAACATTTTCCTGCGCGGCCTGCGCGCGGTCTCCGACTTCGAATACGAGTTCCAACTGGCGAACATGAACCGCATTCTGGTGCCGGATGTGGAAAGCCTGTTCCTCACCCCATCCGAAAAGTACTCGTTCATCTCCTCCACCCTGGTGCGCGAAATCGCCAACCTGGGCGGTGACATCAGCAAGTTCGTGCACCCGGCAGTAGCCGATGCGCTGCGTGAGCGATTCAAGAAGTAAGCCCGTGTAGGGCGAATATCCGTGCAACGGATATTCGCCCTACGCCGCACAAATCCATTCGTGCGCCGCACTCCGATTGGCGCCTCCCCCGACAATCCGGCACAATTTGCGCTCCGCTGTCCGAACATGCCGTGGCGATGCGCTGCGGCAGGAGTTGTGTTTCATGTCTTTAATCATCACCGACGACTGCATCAACTGTGACGTCTGCGAGCCTGAGTGCCCGAACGCCGCTATTTCGCAGGGTGAAGAAATCTACGTTATCGATCCCAACCTGTGCACCGAATGTGTCGGCCACTACAACGAGCCGCAGTGCCAACAGGTATGCCCGGTCGATTGCATCCCCCTCGACGAGAACAACGTCGAAAGCAAGGATGAGCTGATGAACAAGTACCTGATCATCACTGGGAAAGCGTAAAAACGTGGGCTGCCGGATGCGTGGCAGCCACCCTGGCAAGGCACTGTTCGGTGCCTTGCTGCTCCTTGTTGCACTCAGCGCCACGGCCGCCCCCCTGCCCAAACAGGCAGCGATTTCCAGTGCCCATCCGGCGGCCACCATCGCCGGCCTGGAAACCCTGGCTGCCGGCGGCAATGCCTTCGATGCAGCAATTGCTGTCAGCGCTGCGCTGGCGGTGGTCGAGCCTTACAGCTCCGGGCTCGGTGGCGGCGGCTTTTTCCTGCTGCGCCAAGCCGGCGGGCAACCGCAATACCGCTTCCTCGACGCCCGTGAACGCGCGCCGCTGGCCGCCCATGCCGACCTGTACAAGCAGGGCGGCAAGGTGCAGGCGCAGCTTTCCCTGGACGGCGCCTTGGCCGCAGCCATTCCTGGCTTGCCGGCCGCGCTGGTGGAACTGGCGCGCAAGTACGGTCGCCTGCCGCTGATTGATTCCCTCGGGCCGGCGATTCGCCTGGCCCGCGACGGGGTGTCCATCGACCACGTGTACCGTGAACGCGCGCAGTGGCGCCTGGCATCGCTACGCGACGACCCGGAAACCGCACGAATCTTTCTTGCTGACAAAGGCGCGATTCCCGACGAATTCAGCCTGATGCGCCAACCGGAACTGGCCAACACCCTCGAGCGCCTCGGCCGCTATGGCAAACCGGGCTTCTACAGCGGTGAGACGGCGAAGCTGTTAGTTGATGGAGTCAAACGCGCTGGCGGCATCTGGACCCTCGCCGACCTTGAGCAATACCAGGTGGTGGAGCGCCAGCCGCTGCGCTACCCACTGGCCGATGGCCGTGAACTGATCAGCGCGCCGCCGCCCTCGGCTGGCGGCATCGCCCTGGCGCAAAGCCTGGCCATGCTGCAACAGCTGCCGTGGCGCGAAGCGGACAAACTGCAGCGCGCCCACTATGTGATCGAAGTGCTGCGCCGCGCCTACCGTGATCGCGGCCTGCTCGGCGATCCGGACTTCATTGCCAACCCGGTGGCCCAACTGCTCGATGGCGGTTACCTGAAGCAACTGGCAGCCGGCATCGACCCACAGAAAGCCACACCCAGCAGCAGCCTGCCGCCCTCGCCCGCCTGGAAAGAAGGCAACCACACCACCCATTTTGTGGTGTTGGATGGGGCCGGCAACGCGGTGTCGGCGACCCTCTCGGTGAACCTGCCCTTCGGCGCCGCGTTCACCCCGCCGGGCACCGGCGTGCTGCTCAATGATGAGATGGACGACTTCGCCGCCAATGTTCAGGGCGCCAATGCCTATGGGCTAACCGGCAGCCAGGCCAACGCCATTGCTGCCGGCAAACGCCCCCTATCGAGCATGAGCCCGAGCTTTATCGAAAGCCCGACCCAGTTCAGTGCCTTCGGTACGCCGGGTGGCAGCCGCATTCCGAGCATGGTGTTGCTGGCGATGCTGCAGTACCTCGACGGCCAGCCAGTGGCGAGTTGGCCGGCAGCGCCGCGCTATCACCATCAGTACCTGCCCGACGTGGTCGAGTACGAGCCGACTACCTTCACTGCCAGCGAACGCGATGCCCTGAAACAACGGGGTTACTCGCTGAAGCCAGTGGCGCGGCCGTACGGCAATCAGCAGGTGCTGCTGTGGAACAAGGACAGCAACAGCGTCGAAGCGGCCAGCGATCCACGTGGCATCGGCCAGGCCAAGTTGCTCCCGCCGCCACCGTAAAACCGTAAGGCAGGTATTGCCCCTACCTCGCAGGCACAAAAAAGCCGGTCACATGGACCGGCTTTTTTGTACTCGCCCGAAGGCGAAAAATTACTGCTGATTCTGCGGACGTTGATAGCCGCTTTCGGTGCAGCCCAGGCAACGTACGAAGGCTTCACGGCCCGGATCGACCACCAGCGCCTTGCCGGCTTCGCCGACGTTACCGCCAGCGGCGGTGAACGGCAGGCTGATCACGAAAGCACCAGCACCGATGATGGTGGCGGCGATCAGCAGCGGGCGAGCAACGATCAAATCACCCATCATGGCCCAGGCAGCAGGAGCCTGAACGTCATAGGCTGGGTCGCCGCTCTGGTTGGTGGTGGTGGTGCTAACCGACCCATCCGCCATTACCGGCAGCGCCAGGAGGCCAGTGGTCAGCGCCAGGACAACAGCGGTTGAGCGAAACAGGTTCATGAGTGCGGTCCTTCATCGATTCAAAGTGCGGTGGCTGTAACTATAACAGCGCTCCGGAAATTGTCAGCGTGACGGCCGTCAATCGCTGGAGAACGCATTCTGCGGGTTTTGCAGGGCGATTGGCGAGGAAAAAACCGCCTGTAACTGTGCGCTTACACACGCCCTGAAAACAGCGCGGTTTTACGCGGCGGTTTTTGCCCCTGTATCAGCGCTGACACGTGGGGCAATACACGCTCGCACGCTGCCCCAGTTTCACTTCACGCAAGGTGCTGCCGCAGGTTTTGCAGAATTCGCCACCGCGGCCGTAGACGAACAGCTCCTGCTGGAAATAACCGGGCTGGCCATCGCCACCGACGAAGTCGCGCAAGGTGGTACCGCCGCGTTCGATGGCATGGGCGAGGATGCGTTTGATCTGCAGCGACAGCTCCAGATAACGCGCCCGTGAAATCGACCCGGCTTCGCGGCGCGGATCGATGCCGGCGGCGAACAGCGCTTCGGTGGCGTAGATGTTACCCACCCCGACCACTACCGCGTTGTCCATGATGAAGGGCTTCACCGCAATGCTCTTGCCGCGTGACAGTTTGAACAGCCGGTCACCATCGAACAGCTCAGTCAGCGGCTCCGGCCCCAGCTTTACCAGCAACTCGTGCAGCAGCGGCTCAGTACTCCAGAGCATGGCGCCGAACCGCCGTGGGTCGGTGTAGCGCAAGGCCAGGCCGGACTCCAGCTCGATGTCGACATGCTCATGCTTGGCCACCGGCGTATCGATAGGCACCAGGCGCAGGTTGCCGGACATGCCGAGGTGGCTGATCAACGTGCCCGCCTCGGCGGTCAGCAGCAGGTACTTGGCGCGGCGGGTGACGCTTTCGATGCGCTGCCCGGACAGGCGCACATCAAGGTCTTCCGGAATCGGCCAGCGCAGGCGGCGTTCCCGTACGATCACGCGGCTGACCCGCTGGCCTTCGAGGTACGGCGCAATGCCGCGGCGCGTGGTTTCGACTTCAGGTAATTCAGGCATCAAAGGACCCGCAACAGGAGGGGTGGCGCCCGGCCCCGGGCAGAAACCGCGGCCGGGGTGACTCAGTGCATGCTCAGGTCGCGAATGCTTTCTTTCAGGGTCTGGAAGTCGTACTCCGACAGCCCGACATATTCCAGCACCAGCTGCTCGATGCTCTGCCATTCGAAGTCGTCGGTCTGGTTGCCCAGCACCCGGTGGCTTTCGCAGATGTGCTCGGACATCTTCAGAATCGCCAGCAGGGTTTTCAGCTGCGCATCACGTACCGAGTCATCGGTAAAGATCGACAAGGCGTTGTGGTGGTTGGCAATCGCCTCGCACAGGTGCAACGGCAGGTTCCACGACTTGGCGGTGAAGTACCCCACCACTGCATGGTTGGTGTTGAGCACGCGGTTCTCGGTGTCGACCACGCGCCGCTCGGCGGTGGCGCTGGCATAGGCCTCCTCGAGCACGGTCATGTAGTCCGGGAAGCGCTTGATCATCAGCGGAATGCCGCAGTTATGGAACAGGCCCAGCGTGTAGGCTTCGTCCGCCGACTGATAGCCGATACGCTTGGCCAGGGTCAGACACGTCATGGCGACGTCTTGCGCGGTGTCCCAGAAACGGTTGAGGGTGACGATAGCCTCATCGGTCATCTCGCCCTTAATCGACTGCGCGTTGATCAGGTTGATCACCGTATTGCAGCCCAGCAGATTGACCGCCTGCTGAATCGAGGCGATGCGATTCGACAAGCCAAAGAACGGCGAGTTGACGATTTTCAACAACGCGCCTGACAGGCCGGGGTCCTGGCTGATCAGCTTGGCGATCGCCTTCAGATCCGGAAACGGCATCACCTGCTCCATCTGCAGGTCGACCATGATCTGAGGCTGCGGCGGCACACTGATGCCTTGCAGGACTTTCTGAATTTGTTCCGCGGTAAGTTCTGGGGCCATGACTGCACAAGCAAAGGTGGTGTGACGAATGCCACAGTCTAACCGCCTGGTTAACAGACGTAACCCTCGGTAACGCAGGAATTCACCGACAGACGGAAAGAGTTCAACAACGGCGCGGGTATGCGGCGACCACCACTCGTCTGGAGCAGAACCGAGCCGATCAGCGTGACAGGCGCGCTGTCGAACAGCCTGAACTTTCCCGGGTGCGGCACTTTCGGAACCTTACACCCCCCCACGGAATAAGGAGCTGACATGACCACTTCGCTGAAAGGCAAGCGCATCGCCCTGCTGGTAACCGACGGTTTTGAACAAGTCGAGTTGACCGGCCCGAAAGACGCCCTGGAAAAACTCGGCGCGGCCGTCGATATCCTTTCGAGCAAAACCGGCCAGGTAAATGGCTGGCACCACGACAAGCTGGGCGATAGCTTCACCGTGAGCAAAACCTTCGCTGCTGCCAATATCGAAGATTACGACGCCCTCGTGCTGCCGGGCGGGGTGATGAACTCCGACACCATCCGCAGCATTCCCGAGGCGCAAAGCCTGGTGGTGCAAGCGGCCCAGAAGCAAACGCCGATTGCGGTGATTTGCCACGGCGCCTGGCTGCTGGTCTCGTCCGGCCTGGTCAAGGGCCGCACCATCACCAGTTGGAGTTCGTTGAAAGACGACATCACCAATGCTGGCGGCAAGTGGGTGGATGAGGAAGTGGTGACCGATGGCGCTTTTATCAGCAGCCGCAACCCGGATGACATTCCAGCGTTTAACAAGAAGCTGATCGAGACGCTGGCGGCTTAACGGTCATGGGCAATGTTGGACGTAGGTTGGGTCGGTCCGCGTTCGGTGAGCGCAGCGAAGCCCAACAACAAGGCGTTTTGCGTACCGGGTCTGGGCTGTTGGGCTTCGCCTCCGGCTCAACCCAACCTACGCTATACTCCCGCTCTTTTTTCGGAGACCGCCCCCCATGTCCCTGCCCAGCCTGCGCCTTAAAGCCAATGCCGATCGCCGTCTGCGCGCCGGACATCTGTGGGTGTACAGCAACGAAATCGACGTCGCCGCCACCCCGCTGTCGGGTTTCCAGGCCGGCGATCAGGCCATTCTCGAAGCAGCTGGCGGCAAGCCGTTGGGCGTGGTCGGCATCAGCCCCAACAACCTGATCTGCGCGCGCTTGCTGTCACGCGACACCAAGCACGAGCTGGACAAATCCCTGCTGGTGCACCGCATCAACGTAGCGCTGTCGCTGCGTGAGCGCTTGTTCGACCAGCCGTGCTACCGCCTGGTGTATGGCGATTCCGACTTGCTCCCGGGCCTGGTGGTCGATCGCTTCTTCGACATTCTCGTGGTGCAAATCACCTCGCCGACCATGGAGCGCCACAAGGACGACGTGCTTGCCGCACTCGTGCAAGTGCTGCAACCGCGCGGCGTGCTGCTCAAGAACGACTCCGCGGCGCGTGACGCCGAAGGCCTGCCCCGTTATGTGGAAACCCCGTTCGGCGTAGTGCCGGAGTGGGTGGCGCTGGAAGAGAACGGGGTGAAGTTCGAAGCCCCGGTCATCGAAGGGCAGAAAACCGGCTGGTTCTACGACCACCGCATGAACCGCGCGCGCCTGGCGCCCTACGTCAAAGGCAAACGCGTGCTCGACCTGTTCAGCTACATCGGCGGCTGGGGCGTGCAAGCGGCAGCGTTCGGCGCCAGCGAAGTGTTCTGCGTCGACGCCTCAGCGTTCGCCCTCGACGGTGTAGAGCGCAACGCCACCCTCAACGGCGTGGCCGAGAAAGTTACCTGCATCGAAGGCGATGTGTTCGCCGCGCTGAAGGAATTGAAGTCCTCGGAAGAGCGTTTCGACGTGGTGGTCTGCGACCCGCCCGCCTTCATCAAACGCAAAAAAGACATCAAGAACGGTGAAGCCGGCTACCGCCGCCTGAACGAAATGGCCATGCGCCTGCTGAGCAAGGACGGCATCCTGGTCAGCGCCTCGTGCTCCATGCACCTGGAGGAGGACAACCTGCAGAACATCCTGCTGCAAAGCGCCCGTCACCTGGACCGCAACATCATCATGCTTGAGCGCGGCGCCCAGGGCCCGGACCACCCGGTGCACATGGCGATTGCCGAAACCCGCTACATCAAGAGCCTGACCTGCCGGTTGCTGCCGAACGCTTGATTGTTTGAACAGCATCGCGGCTGAAGCCGCTCCTACGGATTGTGCGTTCCCGTAGGAGCGGCTTCAACCGCGATTCCTGGAAACAACCATCCCAGTCCGCCAACCTTTCCTAGGCCAGCCTGGGGGGCGTAGAATCGGTCCATTCCTCGCCAACCATCCCCGGCGGGCTTGTGAGCCCCGGCCGCACGAGCGGTGACCCCGTTTCGAATTTGCGACCTGCCCCGAACGCACGGCCATCTGCCGTTGCCTCCGGCCCTGCTCAGACACGTACATAAACAGACACCTGATTAGCCGCAGGAAACCGTCATGCCTGATTACCGTTCAAAAACGTCCACCCACGGCCGCAACATGGCCGGCGCCCGTGCCTTGTGGCGCGCCACCGGGATGAAGGACGAAGACTTCAAGAAGCCGATCATCGCCATCGCCAACTCCTTCACCCAGTTCGTGCCCGGCCACGTGCACCTGAAGGACCTCGGCCAGCTGGTCGCCCGCGAGATCGAAAAAGCCGGCGGCGTGGCCAAAGAGTTCAACACCATCGCGGTCGATGACGGCATCGCCATGGGCCACGACGGCATGCTCTATTCGCTGCCAAGCCGCGAGATCATCGCCGACTCCGTGGAATACATGGTCAACGCCCACTGCGCCGACGCCATCGTGTGCATCTCCAACTGCGACAAGATCACCCCCGGCATGCTGATGGCCGCCCTGCGCCTGAACGTTCCGGTGATCTTCGTTTCCGGCGGCCCGATGGAAGCCGGCAAGACCAAACTGGCCAGCCACGGCCTGGACCTGGTCGACGCCATGGTGATCGCCGCTGACGAAAGCGCCTCGGACGAGAAAGTCGCCGAGTACGAGCGCAGCGCCTGCCCAACGTGTGGCTCGTGCTCCGGCATGTTCACCGCCAACTCGATGAACTGCCTGACCGAAGCCCTGGGCCTGGCCCTGCCGGGTAACGGCTCCACCTTGGCCACCCACAGCGACCGCGAAGAGCTGTTCCTGCAAGCTGGCCGCACCATCGTGGAACTGTGCAAGCGCTACTACGGCGAAAATGACGAGTCGGTATTGCCGCGCAATATCGCCAACTTCAAAGCCTTCGAAAACGCCATGATGCTGGACATCGCCATGGGCGGTTCCACCAACACCATCCTGCACCTGCTGGCCGCCGCCCAGGAAGCCGAGATCGATTTCGACCTGCGCGATATCGACCGCCTTTCCCGCCTGGTACCGCAGCTGTGCAAAGTGGCGCCGAACATCCAGAAGTACCACATGGAAGACGTGCACCGCGCTGGCGGCGTATTTGGCATCCTCGGTTCGCTGGCCCGTGGCGGCTTGCTGCACACCGACCTGCCGACTGTGCACAGTAAATCCATGGGCGACGCCATCGCCAAATGGGACATCACCCAGACTGACGACGAAGCCGTGCACCACTTCTTCAAAGCCGGCCCGGCCGGTATCCCGACCCAGACGGCGTTCAGCCAGTCGACCCGTTGGGAAACCCTGGACGACGACCGTGAAAACGGCTGCATCCGCAGTTTCGAGCACGCCTATTCGAAAGAAGGCGGCCTGGCCGTGCTGTACGGCAACATCGCCCTGGACGGCTGCGTGGTGAAAACCGCCGGCGTCGATGAGTCGATCCATGTGTTCGAAGGCAACGCCAAGATCTTCGAAAGCCAGGACAGCGCGGTTCGCGGCATCCTCGCTGACGAAGTGAAAGAAGGCGACATCGTCATCATTCGCTACGAAGGTCCGAAAGGCGGCCCGGGCATGCAGGAAATGCTCTACCCGACTTCGTACCTGAAATCCAAAGGCCTGGGCAAAGCCTGCGCCCTGCTGACCGACGGCCGCTTCTCCGGCGGCACTTCGGGCCTGTCCATCGGCCACGCCTCGCCGGAAGCGGCAGCGGGCGGTGCCATTGGCCTGGTGCGCGACGGCGACAAAGTGCTGATCGACATCCCCAACCGCAGCATCAACCTGCTGGTGACCGATGAAGAGATCGCCCATCGCCGTCACGAGCAGGACAAGAAAGGCTGGAAGCCGGTGGAAAAACGCCCACGTAAAGTGACCACCGCGTTGAAGGCTTACGCCCTGCTGGCCACCAGCGCCGACAAGGGCGCAGTGCGCAACAAGGCGATGCTTGACGGGCTTTGATGGCTTGCAGCTGAAATAAAAAAGCCCCGCCTAGTGCGGGGCTTTTTTATAGATCAAAAACTCGCGGCTAAAGCCCCTCCCACAAGAAAACGCGATCCCTGTGGGAGGGGCTTCAGCCGCGATGCTTTTAAATTCATCGCCCTACTGAATCTCCTCCGGCTTCACCACCACCCAATTCTTGTCCGCCGTCACCGGCAACCCTTCCTTGGCCTGCGCCGCTGCATGCTTGGCCTGCATCGCAGTGATCTGGCCCATGTACTTGTCTTTGCGGTTCACCCACAGGTGAATCCCACCCTTGGCTACATCCACACTGTGAAACAGCATGTAGCCATCGCTGCTCGGCGTATCGCCGCCCACCAGTACCGGCTTTTTCCATTCATCGATGTAGGTGAGGATCGCCGCCTGTTTGCCGGCCATCCAGGTTGCCGGGGTCCACAGATACGGGGTCAGTTCCAGGCCCATGTTGGCCTTGGCGTCGTAGGTGCCGGCAGTGATCTGCTTACGCGCCGTGGTCAGGGCGCCGCTCTTCGGGTCTTTGAGTAGCAGGCTCACGCCGATCACGTTCTGCGGTTTGACGTTGTAGCCGTACTTGGGGTCGGAGGCGACCATGCGCACCAGCTCTTCCGAGGCGGCCGTCATCACGTACACCTCGATGCCGTTCTCCATCAGCTTGTTGTACAGCTCGGCCTGGCCGGTGAAGACCTTGGGCGGCTGCACCTCGATGGTCTTGACCACATCGCCTTCGTAATAGGTGCTCGGTACCGGCTTGTTGTAGGCCATCAGCTCATCGACATAACCCTTCAGCTCGCTGAGGGTGAAGCCTGAAAACACCTGCGCCACCCAGGGGTAGCAGACCATGTCGTCGATCTCGCACAGGCGGTAGTAGTAGCTGAACAGACTTTCCTGGTGCTCAGCGGTGTCTTTGAAGGGGATCAGCTTTAGCGAGGGGTCGAGCTTGTCGCGGGTCAGTACGCCCTTGTTTTCCATAAACGGCAGCAGTGACTCTTCGAGATCGTAGCGGTAGCTGGTGTTGTCCATATCGAAGACCGCGAAGTTGCCCTTGTTGGCATTCGCCGCAATCATGGCATCCAGTTGCTTGGCGGCGTCGGCCGGCCAGTGCTTGAGTTCGGTGGCGGCCATGGCGTGGCTGGCCAGGCCCAGTGCCAGCGCGGCGGCGAACAGGGTTTTAACAAAGGTCATCGTCGATCCCTCAGGAGTGAAAGGGCGACGCTAACAAATGAAAATGACAGCCCTGATCCGGCAACGACTGCGCGTTTGCTCTGAGCGTCATCCACTGTCGTGAAAACGTCAGAAAAAACCGACGAAAACGACGTTATCGCCGCTTAATCCATAGTTTTCAGAACCTTAGGAGCAGGAGGAGATGCCCATGAAGATCGGCCTGATCTCCGATACCCACGGCTTGCTGCGCCCCGAAGCGCTGGCCGCGCTGGAGGGTTGCGAGCGCATCGTGCATGCCGGCGACATCGGCAAACCGGAGATCCTCGAAGCCCTGCGCGACCTCGCGCCGCTGACCGCTGTGCGCGGCAACAACGACGAAGACGACAGCTGGGCCAGCAGCGTGCCCACCCATGCCGTGCTGCGCATCGACGGCATCGGCATTTATGTGGTGCATGAAATGGCCGACGTACCGGAGCAATTGCCGGCCGGCATCGACGTGGTGGTGACGGGGCATTCACACAAGCCGCTGCAAAAGCAGGTGCATGGGGTGCTGTATATCAACCCCGGCAGCGCAGGGCCGCGGCGGTTCAAGCTGCCGATCAGTGTGGGTTTTTTGCGGATTGAGGATGGGCAGGTCACGGGAGAGTTGTTGGAGCTCACCCTGGGCTAAACAGCAAAATCGTTATTCAGCTCACGCCCATGTACCGATCCGAGCGGTGGTTGATTGCCAGCACCAGGTTCAAGGCCAACGCCCCCAGCACCGACAACGCGACCTTCTCAGGCGCGATCACAAACAACGACGCCAGCACGATCACGCCATCTACGCCCATCTGCACCAGCCCGGCACGCACGCCGAAGCGCTCCTGCAGGAACAGCGCCAGAATATTCACCCCACCCAGACTCGCCCGGTGGCGGAACAGCATCAGCAGCCCCAAGCCCATCGCCAGGCCGCCAAACACTGCGGCGTATAACGGGCTCAGCTGATTGAACGACACCCAGGTCGGCGTCAGCTCGGCCAGCACCGACACCAACGCCACCGCGCAGCCGGTGCGCAGGGTGAAGCTCCAGCCCATGCGCCAGATGCCCAGCAGGTAGAACGGCAGGTTGAGCAGGAAAAACATCAGGCCGAACGGCACACCCATCTGGTACTTGAGCAGAAAGGCCAGGCCGACCATGCCGCCGGTGAGCAAGCCGGCGTGGGCGTAGAACGCGATGCCCAAGGCCACCATGGCGGTGCCGGAGATCATAGCCAAGCCGTCTTCCCACAGGGGGTGGCGGACAAATACCTGGGCAACGGTGTCCACCTCGGTGGCGTCCGGCGTGTTGTCTTGCATGGGTAAACCTCGGAAATAACGGCACGCCGCCTCGGACGAGGCAGCGTGTTCAGCGTAGTCAGTCAGCAGTGTCGGTGGGGCGCTTAGCGCTTGTCCCAGACTTCGAAGCTGTAGGCCGGCGTTTCGCCAGTGGCTTCGTGTTCGATGCTCGATGCCAGGTGCCAGGCGTCTTCATCGTAAATGGGGAAGCAGGCATCACCCTCTGGGCTCAGCGCCACGCGCGTCAGGTACAGACGCTGGGCCAGGGCCAGACCTTGTTCGTACAGCTGGGCGCCACCGATCAGCATCAGTTCGTCGGCGTCTTCCGCCTTGGCCCATTGCTCGGCACGCTGCACCGCCGCTTCCAGCGAGGCGAACACTTCGGCGCCTTCCAGCTGCAGACCGGCCTGGCGGCTGACCACCAGATTGAGACGGCCCGGCAGCGGGCGGCCGAGCGAATCCCAGGTTTTGCGGCCCATGATGATCGGCTTGCCGAGGGTCATGGCCTTGAAGTGCTTGAGGTCCGCCGGCAGGTGCCAGGGCAATTGGTTGTCGCGGCCAATCACGCGGTTTTCGGCGAGGGCGGCGATCAGGCAGAGGGGTAAGGTCGTATTCATGGCGGCGAGGATAACGGCTAGGCCGGTGGAAAAAAAGCAAACGGATGATGGGCGCGCACCTGAGGGGTTATCCTCCTAGCCGTTCCTCTTCCCGTTTGGCCTTATGAGCTCGCGCATGCCCTTGTCGAATTCGCCCGTGTCCCCTCTTTCACCGTTACAACGCCTGTGGCTGACAGAAGCCGTGCGGCTGCGTGAAGAACAGGCGGGGCCGCTGGAAGACCGCGAAGCGAATCGCCTCGCTGTGGCCGAGGGCGGCGATCTGCGCAGCCGCATCGAACACCGCGCCCTGTGGCTGGCGCAGCGCGACGGCATGCTCGCCGCTTTGCACCATTGGCAACAGGGTGCGCGGCTGGCCCTTGGTCTGTTACTGGTGCTGGCGCTGCTCAGCGGTGCCGGCCTGGGCCTGGCCGCGCTGGGCGACGGACAGCGCCCGGTGAATGTGTTCTGGGCCCTGGGCAGCCTGCTCGGTTTGCACCTGTTGATGTTGCTGGGCTGGGGCGCCAGCCTGCTGCTGGCAGGCGGCAATGCCAGCCTCGGCCGACTGTGGTTATGGCTGAGTGAAAAACTCGCCCGCGACGCCCAGGCCGCGCAGTTGGCGCCGGCCCTGCTGGTTCTGTTGCAGCGCCAGCGCCTCAGCCGTTGGGCCATTGGCGTGTTGGCCCACGGCCTGTGGTTGCTGGTATTGCTCAGCGCCCTGGGCAGTTTGCTCGCGCTGTTGGCCACCCGCCGCTACGGCTTTGTCTGGGAGACCACGCTGCTAGGAAGCGACACCTTCGTCACCCTGACCCAAACCCTGGGCGCCCTGCCCCAGCTGCTCGGCTTCGCCACCCCCTCGGTCGAACTGATTCGCGCCAGCGGCGCCGATGCCGTGGCCGAGGAAGGCGCCCGGCAGGCCTGGGCCATCTGGCTGCTGGGGTTGTTGCTGGCGTACGGCATTATTCCCCGCGCGGTGCTGGCCGGTTTCTGCGCCTGGCGCTGGCATCGCGGCCGCGCGCTGCTGCAGCTGGATCTTGAACTGCCCAGCTACCGCCTGCTGCGCGAACGCCTGCAACCCAGCAGCGAACGCCTGGGCGTTACCGATGCGGCGCCGCCGCAGCTGGCCACCAGCGAGGTGGGTAGCGTGGCCGCTCAGAGCGAGGGAGCACTGCTGGTGGCCATCGAACTGGACCCACAGCGCCCCTGGCCACCCGCCCTGCCCAAAGGTGTTGCAAATGCCGGGGTGATCGACAGCCGTGAACAGCGCCAACACCTGCTCGACCAACTCAGCCGTTTTCCCCCGGCGCGCCTGGCTATCGCTTGCGACCCACGCCGCTCGCCGGATCGCGGCACCCTGGCGCTGCTCGCCGAGCTGGCGCGCAATGCCGGACAAACGCGGGTATGGCTGCTGGCGGCCGAACCTGGGGAGGCGCTGGATAGTCAGCGGCTGGAGGATTGGCATGCAGCGCTGGACGGGTTGCAGCTGGATTGGCGTCACGGCGCGCCGTTGCAATGGTTGGAGAGTGGGCATGAATAATCTGCGTTTTCGCGTGCCCTCTCCCCTAGCCCCTCTCCCGCAAGCGGGCGAGGGGAACCAACCGAGTATGCGCACCAGCCCCCTCGCCCGCTTGCCGGAGAGGGCCCGGCCATGACACTGAAACTCGCCGTTGTCGGCCACACCAACGTCGGTAAAACCTCGCTGCTGCGCACCCTCACCCGTGACGTCGGCTTTGGTGAGGTGTCCCATCGTCCCAGCACCACCCGCCATGTCGAAGGCGCGCGGTTGTCGGTGGATGGCCAGGCGCTGCTGGAGCTGTATGACACCCCAGGTCTCGAAGACGCCATCGCCCTGCTCGACTACCTGGAACGCCTCGAGCGCCCCGGCGAACGCCTGGACGGTCCGGCGCGTCTGGCTCGTTTTCTGGAAGGCAGCGAAGCTCGCCAGCGTTTCGAGCAGGAAGCCAAGGTGCTGCGCCAACTGCTCGCCTCCGATGCCGGCCTGTATGTGATCGACGCGCGTGAGCCAGTGCTGGCCAAGTACCGCGACGAACTCGCAGTGCTGGGCAGTTGCGGCAAACCGCTGCTGCCGGTGCTGAATTTCGTCACCAGCGCGCAACAGCGCGAAGAGGAATGGCGTGATGCCTTGGCCCGTCTCGGTCTGCATGCGCTGGTGCGCTTCGACACCGTGGCGCCGCCGCTGGACGGCGAACGGCGGCTGTATGAAAGCCTGGCTTTGCTGTTGGAAAAATCGCGCCCACAGCTGGAGCGGCTGATTGCCGACCATGAACAGCAGGCACACGCCCGCCACGCTGCCGGGCTGCGCCTGATCGCCGAACTGCTGATCGACTGCGCCGCCTGCCGCCGCAGCGTCGGTGCCGACCAGCAGGCGCAAGTGCAGGCCTTGCACCAGAGCATTCGCCAGCGCGAGCAGGCCTGCGTGCAAGCGCTGCTGCGCCTGTACGCCTTCCGCGCGGAGGATGCTCGCGCTGGGGATTTGCCATTGCTGGACGGACGCTGGGGCGATGACCTGTTCAACCCGGAAACCCTCAAGCAACTGGGCGTTCAAGTGGGCGGTGGCATCGCCGCGGGCGCAGCAGCCGGGGCGGGTATCGACCTGATGGTCGGTGGTCTGACGCTGGGCGCCGCGACATTAATCGGGGCCCTGGCCGGTGGCGGCCTGCAGACCGCGCGCAACTATGGCGAGCGCCTGCTGGGCAAGCTCAAGGGGCAGCGCGAATTGAGCGTCGACGACAACGTGCTACGCCTGCTGGCCGTGCGCCAGCGGCAATTGCTGGACGCCCTGAGCGCGCGCGGCCATGCCGCGACTGCGGCAATTGAAGTGCAAGCGGGGCAGGACTCAGGTTGGCGTCAGGGCAAGTTGCCGGCGGTGCTGCGTCAGGCGCGAGCGCACCCGCGCTGGTCGTCGCTCAATCCGCAGGCCAGGTTGCAGCAGGCTGAGCGGCAAGAGGCGGTGGAGCGGTTAGTGGCGCAGCTGTAGGGTTTCCAGATCAAGCGCTCCACAGCGGTCAATCGCCTGCGGCGACTTCTACCTGATTGCGACCCGCGCGCTTGGCGCGGTAAAGCGCCTGGTCGGCACGCTCGAAAACTTCGTCGCCCTTCTCGCCCTCGGCAAATGCCGTCAGCCCGCCAGAGATGGTGATGGTCACGCGCTCGCCCTTGAAGTGGAACGGGCAGGCTTCGATCGCCGAGCGCAGGGTTTCCAGCAGTTGCTGACCGCCGGCCAACGGCGTTGAGGGGATCAGCAAGACAAACTCTTCGCCGCCAAAACGCGCCATGAAATCGGTCTTGCGCAGGCGGTTGTTGAGCTCGCCGGCAATGATCTTCAACACCTTGTCGCCGGCCAGGTGGCCGTAGTTGTCGTTGATCCGCTTGAAGTGGTCGATGTCCACCACCGCCAACAGCAAGTCGCCGCCGTAACGTTGCCAACGCGCCACTTCCAGTTCCAGACGCTCAGCCCAGGCCGCACGGTTGGGTAAGCCGGTAAGCGGGTCGGTAAGCGCTTTCTGCCGCTGCTCTTCGAGGTGGTCGCGAAAGCCCTTGGCTTCCTGCTCCATGCTCGCCACCCGCTCCACCAGGGTTTGCAGGCGGCCGGCCACTTCCTGGTCGCGCTCATCGCGCTGCGACTGGTACTGCGACATGGTGCTGAGCAGCCCATCCAGACGGTTTTCCACCAGGTTTTTCAGGCTGCTGAGGTCGGTGGCTTCTTGCACGCTGTTGTGCAGACCATCGACCTGTTGGCGCAATTCGGTATCGAGTTCACGGGCCGCAGCCATCGATTCGCTGTAGCCCTGGTGGGCGTCCTGCAAACCGCCCTGGAAGGTCGCCAGGCGTTGGTTGAGTTGCGCCAGGTAGCCTTCGAACTCGCGCTGGCCGAGGTCGGCGACCGCCAGCATAAGCACGGCGAAATCATCCAGCACCGGCACCAGTTCATACAGGTTCAGCCCGGCCTGAATACGCACACGCAAGGCTTCGGCCTGGGGCTTGTGATGCTCGGGCACTGGCAGGTCGTCGAGCAAGCCCAACAGGGTGGCCTCGACGTGGGCGGCAATAGCGCTGTAACCCGCTTCCGGCGGTGGCGGAATGGCGAATTCGGGGTCGGCCAGCTCCTGCTCGGCGGTGGCGTGGATAGCCGCCGAGACGGTGGCACCTTCGGTCAACAGTGACGCCGACAGCGGCAAACTGTCCAGCGTCGACAAGGACGAAGCCGGGCGGGCGGCAACTCGCGCGGCGGCCAAGGCTTCGTTGATCGCGACGGTAGCCGCTTCGCTGCTGGTGGCCGGGGCGGAGGCCTGCACCGCAATGGGCTCAAGGGTCGCGACGGCGGCGGCAGCTGGGGCCGATACCGGAGCGGGAGCAAGCGTCACGGCGGCGGCTGCCGGTTCAGCGGCAGGGGTTGGGGTGACGGCGGGCGCAGACGCAATCGGCGCCGCGGCGCTGGCGACCGGCGACTGCGGCGCTGGCGTTTCAGCAACTGGCGCTGCAGCAGGGGTCTGCGGCGCATCCTCGCTGCCGCCATCTCGGCCACCGAACAAACGTTGCAGCAAACCGGGGCGCGCCGATTCCGGCGCCTCCAGCACGGCCAACGCCTGGCGCTGCAAACCACTGAGTTCGGACAGCAATGCCGGCAGTTCACGCACCTGGCTGGCACGGTTCTCCACTTGCTTGGTGAACTTCTTCAGCGGTTTGCGCACTTCGCTGGGCAGGTCGAGGGTCAGCAGCTGGCTCACCAGCCCACCCAGCGCACCGGTAACCTGCGAGGCGCGCTCGACGCGGCGCTGCTCGGAGTCAAGCACGGCTTTTTCCAGGCGCGGAATCAAAGCGGACAGGCCGGCGTCCATGTCGTCGCGGCGGACGATTTCACGCAGCTCGTGCATGCACTGGTCCACCGCCTTGTCGGTGCCCTCGGCAGCCAGCGAGCTGCGCACCAGGCCGCGACGCAGCAGGTCGAGGCGGTTGTCCCAACGACGCTCGAGTTTTTCCTGGTCCTCGAGGCTGCTCAGGTACTTCTCTTTCCAGCGCTGCGCGTCGTCACTCATGTCGGTATTTCCGCGAGGGAAGTGTTGGGTCTATCCAGATCACTGCACAGGCTATCGGGTAAACGAATTTCCACCGCCACCGGCAAGTGATCGGAAATCGGCTGGGCCAGTACGCGCACAGCCTCCAAGGTAAGGCTCGGGCTCAACAGAATATGGTCCAGGCACCGTTGCGGCCGCCAGCTGGGGAAGGTGGCTTCCACCTGGGGCGCCAACAGGCCGAGATCGCGCAAGGGCGAGTTGAGCAGTAAATCAGAAGCGTGGGTGTTCATGTCGCCCATCAGCACCTGATGGCGATAATCGCCAATCAGATCACGAATATAGGCCAGTTGGCGGACGCGGGTTTTCGCCCCCAGCGACAAATGCATCATCACCACCGCGAGTGCATCTTCACCTTCGCCAAAGCGCAGCAAGATCGCGCCACGACCGGGCGGGCCGGGCAGCGGGTGGTCTTCAATGACTGTCGGTTGCAAGCGGCTGAGCACGCCGTTGCTGTGTTGGGCCAGACGCCCGAGGTTGCGGTTGAGCTGCTGATACCAGTAAGGGAATGCGCCCAACTGCGCCAGGTGTTCCACCTGGTTGATATAGCCCGAACGGTGGCTGCCACCGTCGGCTTCCTGCAGGGCTACCAGGTCGTAATCAGCGAGCAGCGCGCCAATACGTTGCAGGTTGGTGGAGCGCCCGCCGTGCGGCAGCAGGTGCTGCCAGCCACGGGTGAGGTAATGGCGATAACTCTCGGTGCTATTGCCGACCTGGATATTAAAACTGAGCAGACGCAAACGCCCGTCTGCTGGCAGGCCGCCGGAGTCGCCGCACGCTGCATTGACCCGCGCGTCGCGCGGTCCTGCTACACGTGGCGTACCCCAGCGACGGAGCATGGCGAATTACTTCGCTGCGCGTTCTTTGGCGATCAGTTGATCAGCCACTTCCAGCGCCTGGTCCGGGCCGCCGGCCGAACCGATGTCGAAGCGGTATTTGCCGTTGACGATCATGGTCGGTACACCGCTGATCTGGTAAGCCATGGCCAGTTTCTTGTCTTTCTCAACTTGGCTCTTCACGCCGAAGGAGTTGAAGGCTTTGAGGAACTCGTCCTTGTCGACGCCTTGGGTGGCGAGGAACTCGGCCATCTCGTCAGGCTTGGCCAGTTTTTTACCTTGCTTCTGGATTGCGTCGAAAATGGCGGCGTGGACTTTGTCTTCAACACCCATGGTTTCGAGGGTCACGAACAGTTGGCCGTGGGCATCCCAGACGCCACCGAACATGGCCGGAATGCGGACGAAGTGAACGTCATCCGGCAGTTTTTTGATCCATGGGTTGATGGTGGGTTCGAAGTGGTAGCAGTGCGGGCAGCCGTACCAGAACAACTCGACGACTTCGATCTTGCCAGGCTTGGAAACCGGAACAGGGCTGCTCAGCTCCACGTATTGCTTGCCAGCTTCAATCGGCTCCGCAGCAGTGGCGGTAGCAGTCATGCCGATCAAACTCGCGGTGGCGAGGACAGCACTGAAAATCAGGTTACGCATGCTTTACTCCTTGGCGGATAAACTCGCCCGATAGCGAGCTGGATTTCGACCGATTGCCTTGCGGCGGGTTCCCGGCTGAGGGGCCAACATTGTAACGGCGGCCCCAACGAAAAAGGGTGGCTCTCGCCACCCTTTTCTTCACGCTAATGCGTACCGGATATTACCGCTACGCGATTAGTGCAGACCCTGGATGTAGCTGGATACCGCAGCGATATCCTTGTTGCTCAGCTTAGCTGCAATGCCGCGCATGATCATGTTGTCACCATCGTTGGTGCGATCACCCTCACGGAAGTTGGTCAGTTGCTTGGCCACGTAGGTAGCGTGCTGACCACCCAGGTGCGGGAAGCCGGCAGCGGCGTTACCCGAGCCGTCCGGCGAGTGGCAACCGGTGCACGCTGGCATGCCGGTTTCCAGGTTGCCGCCACGGAAGATGTCCTGGCCGCGTGCAACCAGTTTCGGATCGGCTGCGCCAACACCCATTTTCTGGCTGGAGAAGTAGGCAGCGATGTCTGCCAGGTCCTGATCGCTCAGGTTGGTCAGCAGGCCGGTCATTTCCAGCACGGTACGGTTACCGGCCTTGATGTCATGCATTTGCTTGAGCAGGTAGCGCTCGCCCTGGCCAGCCAGTTTCGGGAAGTTCGGTGCAGGGCTGTTGCCGTCGGCACCGTGGCAAGCGCCACATACAGCAGCTTTGCCTTGACCTGCAGCGGCGTCGCCTGCGGCATGAGCCATACCGGTGATGCCCAGGGTCAACAGCAGACTCACGAGTACTTTGTTCATCAGCTAATCCAATTACGGCTAAAGGGAGAGAATCAACGCGTGGCTTACTTGCTCATCCAATGGATGATGGCTTGGAAGTCTTCGGCGCTACAGTCGGTGCACAAGCCGCGGGGCGGCATGGCGTTAAATCCATCGGTCACATGCTGCACCAACGTATCCATGCCTTGGGCCAACCGCGGGGTCCAAGCAGCCGTGTCACCTTTTTTAGGCGCCATCGGCAGTTGTCCATTATGGCAGGCTCCACAGGAACGGTTGAATACCGCTTCCGGGTCCTGGGCTGCATGAGCCATCGAGGACAACAACAGGGTAGTGGCTGCAAGCAGCAACAACTTCATCAGATCAACCTCATCAGTGAGGACCGTTTCGCGTTCTAAACGCGCGAAATCAGAAAATCCTTATAGCAATTCCTTGCCCTTATTCCGGACAAAGCGCACACAAAATCTGCGGCATTATATACTGGCGTCACTGAAACGGAAGCGACACCGCACGCCGGGCCACTTGCTGGCACCCCCCTCACCGGAAAATTCGATGCAATTCAAGAACCCCATAATCGGTCTGTGCCAACAGGCTGCCTTCATGATCAGCGCCGCAAAGGTGGACCAATGCCCGGATGACCAGGGCTTTGAAGTGGCCTTTGCCGGGCGTTCCAACGCCGGTAAATCCAGTGCGCTGAACACCCTGACCCACGCAAGCCTAGCCCGCACGTCGAAGACGCCCGGCCGCACGCAGCTGCTGAACTTCTTCCGCCTGGACGAAGAGCGGCGCCTGGTCGACCTGCCGGGTTATGGCTACGCCAAGGTGCCTATTCCGCTGAAACTGCACTGGCAGCGCCACCTCGAGGCCTACCTGGGCAGCCGCGAAAGCCTGAAGGGTTTGATGCTGATGATGGACATCCGCCACCCCCTCACCGAGTTCGACCGGCTGATGCTCGACTGGTCTGCAGCCAGCGAAATGCCTATGCATATCCTCCTGACCAAGGCCGACAAACTGGCCTACGGCGCAGCCAAAAACGCCCTGCTGAAAGTGCAGACCGACCTGCGTAAAGGCTGGGGTGATGGGGTGACGATTCAGTTGTTCTCGGCGCCCAAGCGTATGGGTATCGAAGAGGCGCAAGCCGTGCTGGCGCGCTGGATGGAGCTGGAAGACACGCCGCCTGCCGGGTAAATCGCAGGCAAAAAAAACCCCGAGCTTCGTATGGGGAGGGAGAGGCTCGGGGTTTAAGGGTCTGAACCGCTAGGGCGGGGCTCAGATATCTGCCAACACTTAACACAACATAGGAGCACCGAAGGGCTTCATCAGCCATTCAGTAACTCTGACCGCCCTGATTTACCGAAAGTTCACTGCGGGTTTAAAACCCAATAGCGATAAAAACCCTTCGCCTAATTCCAGTAGCTTCCTACCTAAGTGTTTTTGCTGCGTCGATATGCCGCAGCAAAAAAGCCCGCATCAGTGGGCTTCATCCCAGTTGGCGCCGACGCCCACTTCCACCAGCAATGGCACATCCAGTTCGGCCGCCGCACTCATGCGCTGACGAATTTCGGCGCTGACCGTTTCCAGCAGATCCTCGCGCACTTCCAGGACCAATTCGTCGTGTACCTGGAGAATGACCTTGGCATCCAGCCCCGATTCGCTGAGCCAATCGTCGACCTTCACCATCGCCCGTTTGATGATGTCCGCCGCCGTACCCTGCATCGGCGCGTTGATCGCGGTGCGCTCGGCGCCTTTGCGCAGACCGGCGTTTTTCGAGTGAATCTCCGGCAGGTAGAGGCGACGCCCGAACAGGGTCTCGACATAGCCCTGCTCGCTGGCCTGCTCGCGAGTGCGCTCCATATACGACAGCACGCCCGGATAACGAGCAAAGTAGCGGTCGATATACGCCTGCGATTCTTTGCGGTCGACGCCGATCTGCTTGGCCAGGCCAAAGGCGCTCATGCCATAGATAAGACCGAAGTTGATCGCCTTGGCTTTGCGGCGCATATCGGTAGTGACCTGTTCCAGCTCAACGCCAAATACCTCCGCAGCCGTCGCGCGGTGCACATCGAGGTTATCGCGGAAGGCGTGCAGCAGACTTTCATCCTTGGCCAGGTGCGCCATGATGCGCAGCTCGATTTGCGAGTAGTCGGCCGCCAACAGTTTGTAGCCCGGCGGTGCGATAAAGGCCTGACGGATACGGCGACCTTCAGCGGTCCGAATCGGAATGTTCTGCAGGTTCGGGTCGGTGGAAGACAAGCGCCCGGTGGCCGCCACGGCCTGGTGATACGAGGTATGAATTCGCCCGGTGCGCGGGTTGATCTGCTCCGGCAAGCGGTCGGTGTAGGTGCTTTTCAGCTTGCTCATGGAGCGGTACTGCATCAACACCTTGGGTAGTGGGAAGTCCTGCTCGGCCAACTCCGCCAGCACCGCTTCGGCCGTGGACGCCTGGCCCTTGGCGGTTTTGCTGAGCACCGGCATGCCGAGTTTTTCGTAGAGGATTACCCCCAGCTGCTTCGGCGAGCTGAGGTTGAATTCCTCACCGGCGATGGCGAACGCCTCGCGCTCGAGCTGAACCATTTTCTCGCCCAGCTCATTGCTCTGCAGACCCAACAGGTTGGCGTCGACCAACGCGCCGTTACGCTCGATCCGCGCCAACACGGGCACCAGCGGCATCTCGATGTCGCTCAAGACCTTGGCCAGGCTCGGCACCGCCTGCAGTTTCTGCCACAGCACCTGGTGCAGACGCAGGGTGATGTCGGCATCTTCGGCGGCGTAGGGGCCAGCCTGTTCCAGGGCGATCTGGTCGAAGGTCAGCTGCTTGGCGCCTTTGCCGGCGATGTCTTCGAAGGCAATGGTGGTGTGGTCGAGGTACTTGAGCGCCAGGGCGTCCATGTTGTGACGGGTGGCCACGGAGTCGAGCACGTAGGACTCAAGCATGCTGTCGAAGCGTACGCCGCGCAGGGTGATGCCGTTGTTCGACTCACCGTCGATGGCGCAGTTGGCGAGGATATTGATGTCGTACTTGGCGTGCTGGCCGACTTTGGCTTTGTTCGGGTCTTCAAGAATCGGCTTGAGCGCCTTGAGCACGGTGTCACGATCCAGCTGCGCCGGCACGCCCATATAAGAGTGGGTCAGCGGAATGTAGGCCGCCTCATTGACCTGCACGGCGATGGAGATGCCGACCAACTGCGCCTGCTGAGCATCCAGACCGGTGGTTTCGGTGTCGAAGGCGAACAGCTCAGCCTTGTTCAGCTTCTCCAGCCAGACGGCAAAACGCTCAGCATCCAGTACGGTTTCGTACTGGTTGGCGGCGGACTCAACGGCGGCAACGTTTTCCTCGGTCGCCGGCGGTTCGGCAGCCGGTGCATCGAACAGGCCGCCGGAGCGAATCGCGGCAATGCCGGCAGCTTTCACATCACGGGCCAGCTCATCAAGACCGGTCTTGAATTCCAGCAGCGCATACAGCTCGGCCAACGCCTCGCGATCCTGCTCACCGGGATGCAGGCTGTCGATTTCGATATTCAGCGGCACGTCCAGTTTGATTGTCGCCAACTGATACGAGAGGAAGGCCATGTCCTTGTGTTCGAGCAGTTTGGCAGGCAGGTTCTTGGCGCCGCGAATCGGCAGCTCAGGCACTTTGTCGAGGTTGGCGTAGAGCACTTCCAGGCCACCACCGACTCCCACCAGCAGCCCTACGGCGGTCTTTTCGCCGACGCCAGGAACGCCCGGAATGTTGTCGACCTTGTCGCCCATCAGCGCCAGGTAGTCGATGATCAGCTCAGGACCGACACCGAATTTCTCTTTAACGCCATCAATGTCGTAGACGCTTCCGGACATGGTGTTGACCAGCGTAACGTGCGGGCAAACCAGCTGGGCCATGTCCTTGTCGCCGGTGGAGATCACCACGTCGCGGCCGGCCGCTGCGCATTGCCGGGCCAGGGTGCCGATAACGTCATCGGCCTCGACGCCGTCCACGCATAACAGCGGGTAACCCAAGGCACGCACGCTGGCATGCAGGGGTTCGATCTGCACCCGCAGCTCGTCCGGCATCGACGGGCGATTGGCCTTGTAGTCGGCGAACAGCTCGTCACGGAAGGTGCCGCCCTTGGCGTCGAACACCACCGCGAACGGGCTTTGCGGGTACTGCTTGCGCAGGCTTTTGAGCATGTTCAACACGCCCTTCACCGCGCCGGTCGGCAGGCCTTTGGAGGTGGTCAACGGCGGCAGAGCGTGGAAAGCGCGATAAAGGTAGGACGAGCCGTCCACCAGGACGAGGGGAGTCTGAGACATGCGCAAGATCAACCTATTGGACGGGCCGTGGTGTACGGACAACGGAAAAATGTAGCGAGCAACGGGGGGTCGGCGCAACGACTGGCTTTTATAGTCGGAGGCCAACAAGTCAAACGCGCCTGAATGCCGCGTCAGTAGTTTCATTGCAGCCTGTTAGAATGACCGCACCGTTGACGACAAAGGGACAAGGTTACCATGCGTACACTTTCTAGCTTATTGCTCGCAGGCCTGCTCGCCGCTGGTGCAGTAAACGCCTATGCCGAAGATGAACCGGTGACGGGCGACCCCGACGTAACCATCCGCCAGGACGGCGACAAGATGATCCAGGAATACCGACAGAACGGCTTTCTGTACGCCATCAAAATCACCCCAAAAAACGGCAAGCCGTACTTTCTGGTGCGTGCCGATGGCAGCGATGGCAACTTCATTCGCTCCGACAATCCAGACATGCTGATTCCCGCCTGGGAAATCTTCAAATGGTAAGCGGCGCTTAATTAATCGCCGCTTTATTGCGGCCTCTCCAGGCAGTTGGCAGGTTCCCGATGTCGGTATTCACCCCCCTCACCCGTCCCGAGCTCGAAATGTTTCTTGCGCCCTACGGGCTTGGCCGTCTGCGGGACTTTCAGGGCATCAGTGCCGGCAGCGAGAACAGCAACTTCTTTGTCAGCCTGGAGCAGGGCGAATTTGTCCTGACCCTGGTTGAACGGGGCCCCATTCAAGACCTGCCGTTTTTCATCGAACTGTTGGACGTACTGCACGACGCCGGCCTGCCGGTGCCCTATGCCTTGCGCACCACCGACGGTGAAGCGCTGCGCAGCCTGGCGGGCAAGCCGGCACTGCTGCAACCTCGACTGGCCGGCAAGCATGTGAGCCAGGCCAACGCCCACCATTGCAGTGAGGTGGGCAAGCTGCTCGGACAACTACACGGCGCCACGCGCGGCCAGGTGCTGGAGCGCAAAACCGACCGCGGCCTGGACTGGATGCTCAGCGAAGGTGAACAGCTGCTGAGCAAGCTGGAACCGTCCAACCAGACACTGTTGCGTGACTCACTGGCAGAAATCCAGGCTCAGCACGCGGCGATTCTCGCCCTGCCACGGGCCAACCTGCACGCCGACCTGTTCCGCGACAACGCGCTGTTTGACGGTCCGCACCTGGCTGGCCTGATCGACTTCTATAACGCCTGCTCCGGGCCGATGCTGTATGACGTCGCCATCGCTGTGAACGACTGGTGCTCAAGCGAAGACGGCACGCTCGACGCGCCGCGCGCCCGCGCACTGCTGGGCGCCTACGCCGCCTCGCGGCCGTTCACCCCGAGCGAAGCTGAGTTGTGGCCGGTGATGCTGCGGGTAGCCTGCGTGCGCTTCTGGATTTCGCGACTGATTGCTGCCGAGTCCTTCGCCGGGCAAGACGTACTTATCCACAACCCCGACGAGTTCCAGCGCCGCCTGGCGCAGCGACAGCACGTGCATCTGCCCCTGCCATTTGCGCTCTAACAGATAGTCAGAGCGCTTCCAGGCAACCAGCCAGATCGTTGCCCAGGGTTTCCAGCAATTGCTCGTAACCCTGGGCATTCACCGCAATCTCTTTCCCCCCCAGCGCATCAAGCTCAGCCAGACGTACCGGCAGACCGTCGCTCAAGGTGCTAACCAGACGCGGCCGCAAAGGCGGTTCGCTGAACACGCAAGTCGGGCCCGCCTGCTGCAGCCGCGCACGCATCGCCGCAACATGCTGGGCACCGGGCTGCACTTCGCTGGCAATGCTGAATACCCCGGCGTGTTGCAGACCGTAAGCCGCTTCGAAGTAATCGAACGCCTCGTGGAACACAAAGTACGGTTTGCCGGCGATACCGGCGACGCGCTGCTTGAGGCGCGCATCTAGCGCCGTCAGCCGCTCACTGAATGCTTTCAGGTTGGCCTGATAACGAGCGGCGTTCGCCGGATCGGCAGCCGCCAGGTCCGCCGCCATGCGCTCGGCAATCACCCGTGCATTGGCGGGAAGCAGCCACAGGTGCGCATCCAGGCTACCGGGCTGGTGATCGTGGTCATGCTCATCGTGATCGCTGTCGGCGTGCGCCTCACCCTCGCCGAAATGACGCAGGCTCAGCCCCGGCAGGTCCTGCACGGCAACGCTCGGCAGGCTGCGGCTTTTCAACACGCGAGGGATAAAACTCTCCATGTCCGGGCCGATCCAGTACAGCAGCTCAACCTCGGTGACCCGCCGCACATCGGAGGGGCGCAAGGCATAGTTGTGCGGCGACGCGCCGGGCGGCAGCAGCACTTCTGGCGTGCCGACACCGTCCTGCACGGCGGCAGCAATCAACTGCAGCGGCTTGATGCTGGTAAGCACGCGGACATCCGCCTGGGCAGCAGCGGAAAAAATCAGCAGAAAGATCACAAGGAAACGCGACACGGGAGCACACTCTCCGGCAAAAGGGTTATAGAATAACGTCTCTTTCATCAGCCGTCGCCGCCCATGATTCTCACACCTCTGGCTTCTCGCCCCCACGACCACTCCCATTGCGTGCACAACGCGCTGTCCGAAGCCGACGCTATTTGCGAACGGGCCGGCCTGCGCCTGACCGCCCTGCGCCGTCGGGTGCTGGAGCTGGTCTGGCAAAGCCACAAGCCGCTGGGCGCCTATGACATTCTCGGCGTACTGACCGAACAGGACGGCCGCCGCGCGGCGCCTCCAACCGTGTACCGCGCGCTGGATTTCCTCCTGGAAAACGGCCTGGTGCACCGCATCGCCTCGCTCAACGCCTTCGTCGGCTGCAACCATCCTGCGCACGCGCACCAGGGTCAGTTCCTGATCTGCCGCACCTGCAATGCGGCGATCGAACTGTCCAACGAAACCATCAGCCAGAGCATCGTTGCGGGCGCCAGTGATGTCGGCTTCACCGTGGAAAGCCAGACCGTGGAAGTGGTTGGCGTCTGCTCCGGCTGCCAGAAAAGCGCATGAGCAGTGCCCTGATCCGCCTTGAAGGCGTTGGCGTCAGCTTTGCCGGGCAGCAGGTGCTCAGCGATGTGCAACTGAGTGTGCAGCCTGGCGAAATCGTCACCCTGATCGGCCCCAACGGCGCCGGCAAAACCACCTTGGTCCGCGCCGTGCTGGGCCTGCTGAAAACCGAGCTCGGCAGTGTCTGGCGCAAACCCAAACTGCGCATCGGCTATATGCCGCAAAAGCTGCATGTCGACGCCACGTTGCCGCTCAGCGTGCTGCGGTTTCTACGCCTGGTGCCGGGCGTCGATCGTCGCTCGGCGCTGTCAGCGCTGGAAGAAGTCGGCGCCAGCCAGGTGATCGATAGCCCGTTGCAAAGCATTTCCGGCGGCGAACTGCAGCGCGTGCTGCTGGCCCGCGCCCTGTTGCGCGAACCGGAACTTCTGGTGCTGGACGAGCCAGTGCAAGGCGTCGATGTCGCCGGCCAGGCGGACCTGTATCGCCTGATCACCCGTCTGCGCGACCGCCATGGCTGCGGCGTATTGATGGTCTCCCACGACCTGCACCTGGTGATGAGCACCACCGACCAGGTGGTGTGCCTGAACCGTCACGTCTGCTGCTCCGGCCACCCAGAGCAGGTCAGCGGCGACCCGGCATTCGTCGAGCTGTTCGGCCAGGACGCCCAGGACCTGGCGATCTATCACCACCATCACGACCACGCCCACGACCTGCATGGCGGCGTGGTGGCCGATGCGCCCGCCGCCGGCCTGCGCATTCAGGGTCAAGTGCAGCCACATGTACATGGAGACGGCTGCAAGCATGCCTGATTTTCTCGTAAACGCCTTGCTCGCCGGCCTCGCGCTGGCACTGGTGGCCGGGCCGCTCGGCTCGTTCGTGGTGTGGCGGCGCATGGCCTATTTTGGCGACACCTTATCTCACGCCGCACTGTTGGGCGTGGCCCTGGGCTTTTTGCTCGATGTCAGCCCCACCGTGGCGGTAACCGTCGGCTGCGTGCTGCTCGCCGTGCTGTTGCTGACGTTGCAGCAACGTCAGCCACTGGCCTCGGACACCTTGTTGGGCATTCTGGCGCCGACCACCTTGTCGCTCGGCCTGGTGGTGCTGAGTTTTATGCACGACGTGCGCATCGACCTGATGGGTTACCTGTTCGGCGACCTGCTGGCCGTCAGCACCGGCGACCTGGCCTGGATTCTCGGCGGCAGCGCCTTGGTATTGGTAGCACTGGCCCTGCTATGGCGGCCGCTGCTGGCGGTCACCGTGCATGAAGAGCTGGCCAAGGTCGAGGGCCTGCCGGTGGCCAGCCTGCGCCTGGCGCTGATGCTGCTGATAGCAGTGGTGATTGCCGTGGCGATGAAGATCGTCGGCGTACTGCTGATCACCTCACTGCTGATCATTCCGGCCGCTGCCGCGCAGCGCCATTCGCGCACGCCGGAGCAGATGGCTGGCGGCGCCAGCGTGTTGGGACTGGTGGCGGTGTGCGCCGGCTTGGCCATGTCCTGGTTCAAGGACACCCCGGCCGGCCCCTCCATTGTGGTCAGCGCCGCGGCGCTGTTCCTGCTCAGTTTTGCCCTGCCACGCCGGCTGGCCTGAACACGCCATATCGGCGAGGTTTGGTGCCGCCCGCGCGGCGGTGTAAACTCGCCGGTTTTGCGCTACCCGAGACTTGCATAGATGAAGCAGTTCGCCTCCCGTTACCTACCCGTTATGGCGATTTCTCTGCTGTTAGCCGCATGCCAGAGCACGCCGAAAGTGGCCAACCTGCCCACTGACGAGCTGATCACGGCGTTTCGCCAGGTTGAGCAGAGCCTGAACGCCGGCCAACTCAGCAGCGCCGAAAGCCAATTGGCCGCCATCGCCCCGCGTGCCCAGGGGGACACCCGCGTGGAGCAATACCAGCGGCAACTGGCCGACGCCTACCTGCAACAAGGTCAAAGCGCCCTGCAGCAAGGCGACTTGGACACCGCCACCAAAGCCCTGAGCCACGCCCGCAGCCTGATGCCACAAGCCCCGGCGCTGACCAATGGCCTGGATAGCTCGATCGCCCAGGCGCGCGCCGCCGAACTCAACGCCGCCGACCAGGCCCGCGCCCGCGCTGCCGCCCAATTGGCTGCCAAGGATGCCGCAGAAAAAACCGAGCTGGCCCGCCAGCAACGCCTGGCCGCCGAACGCCAGAACAAGGCCAGCCAGGAGATTACCGCCGTCGCCCCGGTTACGCCGGTCGAGGCACCCGCCAAGCCCAGCGCCCGCGTGATCAACCCGGCTGCCAGCAGCAGCGCGATCCCGATGCCGATGCTCGACAATCAGGACAACGAACGCCTGCGCAGCCTGCTCGACGCTGTCGCCGTGGATGTCGTGACTTTTGACTGCGATGTGCGCATCGAAGTACGCCAGAACAAGGACTACCCCTGGGTCGCCTCGTTGTTGCTGGCGCGTATCAAGCGCCTGGACCCCAGCTACAGCCCGCGCCTGTCCCAAGCCCTCAAGCTGGAACAAGTGCCGCGCCTGTTGCTGACCCCGCAGGCCAAGGGCTAAGCCCGGCTGATTGAACGGCCAACTGCCTGGCCTGCACACCCGTAAGCCAGGCAACCGGCACACCACCTTCTAGACTGTGGCAACGGCCTCACTCTCTTAGAGCTGAAAGCTATAACCATAGGATTACAAAGATTTTTACGGTCTATAAGGCGCCAGTTAGACTAGCGCTCCTTTATGCCTATCCGGCAGACCGCCAAACCCAAAAGGTTTAACGAGTGATCGACTTTCATCACGTCCACAAGGCGTACCGCGTCAATGGCCGCGACATCGCCGCCCTGCAACCGACCGGCCTGTCCATCGCCAGCGGCGAAGTATTTGGCATCATTGGTCATTCCGGCGCCGGCAAAAGCACCCTGCTGCGCCTGATCAACCGCCTGGAAGAACCGTCTGGCGGGCGCATCGACGTCGACGGCGAAGACGTCACCGGCCTCGACGCCAACGGCCTACGCCGTTTCCGCCAACAAGTCGGGATGATCTTTCAGCACTTCAATCTGCTCTCATCGAAAACCGTCGCTGACAACATCGCCCTGCCGCTCAAGCTTGCTGGCGAGCTGTCTGCCAGCGCCATTAATCAGCGCGTCAGCGAACTCCTCGAACGCGTCGGCCTCAGCGACCACGCCAAGAAGTTTCCGGCGCAGCTGTCCGGCGGCCAGAAACAGCGCGTCGGCATCGCCCGCGCCTTGGCCACCCAGCCAAAAATTCTGCTCTGTGACGAAGCCACCAGCGCCCTCGACCCGCAGACCACCGCCTCGGTCCTCGACCTGCTTGCGCAGATCAACCGCGAACTGAACCTGACCATCGTGCTGATCACCCATGAAATGGATGTGATCCGCCGTGTCTGCGACCGCGTGGCGGTGATGGATGCCGGCGTTATCGTCGAGCACGGGCCAGTCACAGAAGTGTTTCTGCACCCCAAGCACCCGACTACCAAACGTTTCGTGATGGAAGCCGAACAGATCAATGAAGACGAGCAACGCGACGACTTCGCACACGTCAGCGGCCGCATCGTGCGCCTGACGTTCCAGGGTGAGGCTACTTATGCTCCGCTGCTCGGCGTGGTCGCGCGGGAAACCGGCGTCGACTACAGCATCCTTGCCGGGCGCATCGACCACATCAAGGACACCCCTTACGGCCAGCTCACCCTGGCGTTGACCGGTGGCGACATTGAGGCCGCCCTGGCGCGCTTCGGCGCCAGCGACGTGCACCTGGAGGTCCTGCGCTAATGGAAGCCTTACTCCCCAATGTTGACTGGGTGGAAATCTGGCAAGCCAGCCTCGACACCCTGAGCATGCTCGGCGGCTCGCTGCTGTTTACCACCATCCTCGGCCTGCCCCTGGGCGTGCTGCTGTTTTTGACCAGCCCACGGCAGATGTTCGAACAGAAGGGCTTTTATGCCTTGCTGTCGCTGGTGGTCAACGTGCTGCGCTCGGTGCCGTTCGTGATTTTGTTGATCGTGATGATCCCGCTGACCGTGCTGATCACCGGCACCTCGCTCGGCGTCGCCGGCGCCATTCCACCGCTGGTGGTGGGCGCTACCCCATTCTTCGCGCGCCTGGTGGAAACCGCGCTGCGCGAAGTCGACCGCGGCATTATCGAAGCCACCCAGGCCATGGGCGCGACGACACGGCAAATCGTCGTCAACGCCCTGCTTCCTGAAGCGCTGCCGGGCATTGTCGCGGCGATCACCGTGACCGCGATTACCCTGGTCTCCTACACCGCTATGTCCGGCCTGATTGGCGGCGGCGGCCTGGGCGACCTGGCAGTACGTTACGGCTATCAGCGCTACCAGCCGGATGTGATGGTGGTGACCGTCATCCTCCTGCTGGTGCTGGTGCAAGTACTGCAAACCGTCGGCGACAAGCTGGTGGTGCACTTTTCAAGAAAGTAACAAGGCTACCTAAACGAGTGCGGCCACCAGCCGCCAACACTGCATCCCACAAGGAACCCAGAGATGAAAAAACTGCTCGCTGCCCTGGCCGCCGTCGCGGCCTTCTCCGCCCACGCGGAAACCCTGACCGTCGCCGCTTCCGCCGTACCGCACGCCGAAATCCTCGAGTTCATCAAGCCGACCCTGGCCAAAGAAGGAGTGGACCTGCAGGTAAAAGTGTTCACCGACTACGTGCAACCGAACGTACAAGTCGCTGAGAAACGTCTGGACGCCAACTTCTTCCAGCACCAGCCCTACCTTGATGAGTTCAACAAGAGCCGCGGCACCCAGCTGGTCAGCATTGTTGGCGTACACGTAGAACCCTTCGGCGCCTACTCGAGCAAATACAAGAAGCTCGACGAGCTGCCACAAGGCGCCACCGTGGTTATCCCTAACGACGCCACCAACGGCGGCCGTGCCCTGCTGCTGCTGGACAAAGCCGGCTTGATCAAGCTGAAGGACAAACACAACATCCTGGCCACCAGCAAAGACATCGCCGAGAATCCGAAAGGCCTGAAGTTCCGCGAGCTGGAAGCTGCCACCCTGCCGCGCGTACTGAGCCAAGTCGACCTGGCGCTGATCAACACCAACTACGCCCTGGAAGCCAAACTGGACCCGAAAAAGGACGCCCTGGTTATCGAAGGCAGCGACTCGCCGTACGTGAACAACCTGGTAGCGCGCGCCGACAACAAAGACTCCGCCGCCATCCAGAAACTGGCCAAGGCTCTGACTACTCCAGAAGTGAAGAAATTCATCGAAGAGAAGTACAAGGGCGCCATCGTCCCCGCGTTCTGATTTGCAGACTGCTGGAAACAAAAGCCCGCTCAATGAGCGGGCTTTTTTGTGGGCCAAAAACATCGCGGCTAAAGCCGCTCCTACAGTTAACGCAATCCGTAGGAGCGGGCCGGTCAGGCACTCCGATCAGCCGCGAAGCCTTTGATTTTGCGATTTCAACGCAGCAATGCCGACGCGCAGCCGATCGCTAGGCGAAAAAAAACCCCGCACAAAGGCGGGGTTCTTTTTGAAGCTAAAACCAATTACTTGATTTTGGCTTCTTTGTAGATCACGTGCTGGCGAACAACTGGATCGAATTTTTTGATTTCGATTTTGTCCGGGGTAGTACGTTTGTTCTTGTCGGTGGTGTAGAAGTGGCCAGTACCGGCGCTCGACACCAAACGGATCAATTCACGCATGATTTAGCTCCTTAAACCTTTTCGCCACGGCTGCGGATTTCGGCCAGCACGACATCAATGCCACGCTTGTCGATGATACGCATGCCTTTGGCAGTTACGCGCAGACGCACGAAACGCTTCTCCGACTCAACCCAGAAGCGGTGATGCTGCAGGTTCGGCAGGAAACGGCGACGGGTTTTGTTGTTAGCGTGGGAAATGTTATTCCCGGTTACCGGACCCTTACCGGTAACTTGACAGACTCTCGACATACATCAGCCCTCTAAAACCACATGCCCAACCCGGCATGGGTTGGCCGCTTAAACTCAAAGTCATTTGGCGCTCTGCGCCGCGTTTCTTCAGGGTCTTACCGGCCACACCTACAAGCGAAGGAACCGGGCCCCTAGAAAAGAGCGCTGCTTTATACCAGAAAGCCCCCGGAGCAACAAGAATAACTACAGTCTGCCGGCCAAACGGGGGCGAGCATTCTACCTGCAACCGCTTGATCTTGCGCTATCAGCTGAATAACCACTCGTCAGCCCGAGCCGATTGTCCTGCTGGGCCCCATGGTCTAGGGTAGGCCCTTTGCGATCTTCCCGGGCCTGCGGATGGGCCGTCGACTCGCTTCGGCGAGCACTCAAGGAGTCTTCTATGCGCCTCGCCGCCCTACCTCTGCTGCTCGTCCCGTTGCTCAGCCCCGCCGTGCAAGCTGCTGCCCTCAGCGTTTGCACCGAAGCCAGCCCTGAGGGCTTCGACGTTGTGCAGTACAACACCCTGACCACCACCAACGCCTCGGCCGATGTGCTGATGAACCGCCTGGTGGACTTCGACGCCGCCAGCGGCAAACTGGTGCCTAGCCTGGCTGAGAGCTGGACGGTCTCGAACGACGGCCTGGTCTACGACTTCCAACTGCGCAAAGGGGTGAAGTTCCATCACACCGACTACTTCAGCCCCAGCCGCGAACTGAGCGCCGAAGACGCGCTGTTCAGCTTCCAGCGCATGCTCGACCCGAACAACCCCTGGCACAAGGTGGCCCAGAGCGGCTTTCCCCACGCCCAGTCGATGCAACTGCCCAGCCTGATCAAAAGCGTGGAAGCACCTGACGCCCAGCACCTGCGCTTCACCCTCGCTCACCCGGAGGCCACCTTCCTCGCCACCCTGAGCATGGGCTTCGCTTCTATCTATTCCGCCGAATACACCGCCCAGTTGCTCAAGGCCGGCACCCCGGAAAAGCTCAACGCCCAGCCGATCGGCACCGGCCCCTTTGTGTTCAAGCGCTTCCAGAAAGATGCCGTGGTGCGCTACGCCGCCAACCCGGACTATTTCGCTGGCAAGCCTGCTGTCGACGGGCTGATCTACGCCATCACCCCGGACGCCAACGTGCGCCTGCAGAAACTTCGCCGCGGTGAATGCCAGATCGCCCTATCGCCCAAACCCATGGACGTCAGCGCCGCCAACCAGGACAGTGCCTTGCAGGTGGTTTCCACCCCCGCGTTCATGACCGCCTTCGTGGCCTTTAATAGCCAGCACCCGCCGCTGGATAAACCCGAGGTGCGCCAGGCCATCAACCTGGCCTTCGACAAGGCCAACTACCTCAAGGCGGTTTTCGAAAACAGCGCCACCGCCGCCAACGGCCCGTTCCCGCCGAACACCTGGAGCTACGCCAAAGACCTGCCGGGTTATCCCCATGACCTGCAAAAAGCCAAAGACCTACTGGCCAAAGCCGGTCTCAAGGATGGCTTCGACACCACCATCTGGACCCGCCCCACCGGCAGCCTGCTCAACCCCAACCCAAGCCTCGGAGCACAACTGCTACAGGCTGACCTGGCCAAAGTCGGCATTCGCGCGCAGATCCGCGTGATCGAGTGGGGCGAGCTGGTGCGGCGCGCCAAAGCCGGCGAGCACGATTTGTTGTTCATGGGCTGGGCCGGCGACAACGGCGACCCGGACAACTTCCTCACTCCGCAGTTTTCCTGCGCCGCTGTGCAATCGGGCACCAACTTCGCCCGTTACTGCGACAAAGGCCTGGACCAGTTGATCAGCGACGGCAAAGGCACCAGCGATGTGGCCAAACGCACGGCGCTTTACCAACAGGCGCAAACGCAGATCCAGCAGCAGGCGTTATGGTTGCCCCTGGCACATCCCACTGCGGCAGCGCTGACGCGAAAAGACGTACAGGGCTATCAGGCCAGCCCCTTTGGTCGCCAGGATTTTTCTAAAGTCACGCTCAAGCCCTGAGGCCGCAGAAGGCGCGGCAAACTGCACGCCGCGCCTGGCTTCCCGTAGGCCTCCACCTACATCAAGCCACACTCCGCCATCGACAGCGGCGCCCCCTCCCCGATGATGATGTGGTCGAGCACCCGCACATCAACCAAAGCCAAGGCCTCTTTCAATTGCTTGGTCAGCTGACGGTCGGCCTGGCTCGGCTCAGCCACGCCAGAGGGGTGGTTGTGGCAGAGAATCAACGCCGCCGCGTTGTGCAATAACGCGCGCTTGACCACCTGCCGAGGGTAGACCATGGCGCCGTCGATGGTCCCGTGAAACAGTGCCTCGAAGGCCAACACACGGTGCTTGGTGTCCAGAAACAGACAACCAAACACTTCGTGCTCTTCATGCCGCAGTTTCGCCGTGAGGTACTCACGCACCGCTTCCGGGCTTTTCAGCACCGAGTCATGGCTCAGGTGTTCGGCCAGGTGCCGGCGCGACATCTCCAGCACCGCCTGCAACTGTGCGAACTTCGCCGAACCCAAGCCCAGGTGGGCACTGAAGCTTGGCAGATCCGCCTCCAGCAAGGCACGCAGGCCACCGAACTCGGCAAGCAGGTGGCGGGCAAGGTCCACGGCGCTCTTACCGGGCACCCCGGTACGCAGAAAAATCGCCAGCAATTGCGCGTCGTTCAGCGCGCTGGCGCCGTGCTCCAATAAACGTTCCCGCGGACGATCTTCCGCAGGCCAATTACGAATGCTCATAGAACCCTCCATGTCGTGCGCAGCCCGCTGTTCCGGGGCGGGCGCTGTGCTATCTTAGCCCCACTTTTTTGCGCGACGAGCGGCCTGGGGAGGCCTCGCCGCGGCGGATCCCACTTCATATAAGGCAGGCCTATGCAGCGGCTGTACCGGAAACGCATTGTTCTTGGCGTGGGTGGCGGCATTGCCGCTTACAAGAGCGCCGAACTGGTTCGCCGTCTACGCGACCACGGTGCGGAAGTGCGGGTGGTGATGACCCAAGGTGGTCGCGAATTCATCACGCCGCTGACCTTGCAGGCACTCTCCGGTCACCCGGTGCACATGGATCTTCTCGATCCCGCCGCCGAAGCTGCCATGGGCCATATCGAACTGGCCAAATGGGCCGACCTGATCCTAATCGCCCCCGCCACTGCCGATCTGATGGCGCGCCTGGCTCAAGGCATCGCCAACGACTTGCTGACCACTTTGGTCTTGGCCACTGACGCACCCGTCGCACTGGCCCCGGCGATGAATCAGGCGATGTGGCGCGACGAAGCCACCCAAGCCAACAGTCAACTCCTACTCGACCGCGGCCTGCACATGTTTGGCCCGGCATCCGGCAGCCAGGCCTGCGGCGACGTAGGCCTGGGGCGCATGCTTGAAGCCAACGACCTGGCACAACTGGCCGCCGATTGCTTCAAGCGCGAAAGCCTCACCGGCCGCCATGTGTTGATCACGGCGGGCCCGACCCAGGAAAACATCGACCCGGTGCGTTACATCACCAACCACAGCTCGGGGAAAATGGGCTTTGCCCTGGCCGAAGCGGCTGTCGAAGCCGGCGCCAAGGTCACCCTGGTTACCGGCCCGGTGCACCTGCCAACGCCTGATCGGGTTACCCGCATCGACGTGGTCAGCGCCCGCGACATGCTCGCCGCTTGCGAAGCCGCCATGCCTTGCGACCTGCTGATTGCCGCCGCCGCCGTGGCCGACTACCGCCCGGAAGTGGTCGCGCAGCACAAATTGAAAAAAGACCCGTCCACCGGCGAGGGCATGCTCCTGCAGATGGTGCGCAACCCGGATATCCTCGCCACCCTGGCGCAGCGCGAAGATCGCCCGTTCAGTGTTGGCTTCGCCGCTGAAACGGAAAAATTGCTCGACTATGCTGCTCGCAAGCTGAAAGACAAGAATCTCGACCTGATCGTCGCCAACGATGTGGCCAACCCCAGCATCGGCTTCAAT
Organism: Pseudomonas sp. GV071; assembly: GCF_003050835.1. Classification (GTDB taxonomy): domain Bacteria; phylum Pseudomonadota; class Gammaproteobacteria; order Pseudomonadales; family Pseudomonadaceae; genus Aquipseudomonas. The sequence continues at coordinate 198,666 of NZ_QAOJ01000002.1, forward strand.
AGTGAAGAGAACGCAATCACCATCATCGACCGCGACCTGCAGCAAAGCAGTCTCGCGCAGACCAGTAAAGGCAAGATTGCCCGCCAACTGATCGCCTTTATTGCCGAACGCCTGAACCACGCCTGACGCTTAATCACCACCTGCAAAGAGCCACACATGCACGCACTGCAAGCCAAGATTCTCGACCCGCGGATTGGCCGTGATTTCCCCCTGCCCGAGTACGCCACCCCAGGCTCGGCGGGTCTCGACCTGCGCGCCATGCTCACCGAGGAGCGCGTGCTGGAGCCTGGGCAGACCGTGCTGATCCCCACCGGCCTGTCCATCTATATTGGCGACCCGGGTCTGGCGGCGCTGATTTTGCCGCGCTCGGGCCTGGGCCATAAACACGGCATCGTGCTCGGCAACCTGGTCGGCCTGATCGACTCGGATTACCAAGGCGAGCTGATGGTGTCCTGCTGGAACCGCGGCCAAAGCGCCTTCACCATCACCATCGGCGAGCGCATCGCCCAGTTGGTTCTGGTGCCGGTGGTACAAGCCCGCTTCGAGCTGGTCGAACACTTCGATGAGAGCCAACGCGGCGCGGGTGGTTTCGGCCACTCGGGCAGCCAATGACCGACACGCCCTTGCTCCCACTGACCAAAGCCAGGACGCACCGCCGAGGAGACACCGATTGAAACTCTTCAAGCGCACCGCCAAGGACGCTGAAACCCTTCCGCAAGTGAGCGACCCGACCGCCGCCAAGGCGGATGCCGAGCCGTTGCTGAAAACCCTGCTACCGGGCCTCGGCATGGCGCTTGTCGGCCTGGTCGCGGCAGCAGCCGTGCTGTGGTTCGCGCTGCTCACCAGTGCGCAAACGCAAACCCAGAATGAGCTCAGCCATGCCTGGGGCGGTAGCCAAGCGGCCGCCATGCAGCAGGCGCTGCGCCAACTCAGCGCTGACACCGAGGCCGCCGCGCGCAACCCACAGCTGCTTCAGGCGCTGCAGAGCCAGAACGCCGATGCAGTCGCCGCAGCCGAACGCGACCTCGGTTACTGGGATGGCGTGGTCGATGCCTACATCAACCTGCCCGGCCAGGCCACGCAGAACACCACCCGCGCCGCGCCGATGAACTTCGCCGCGCTGGACCTGCTGCGCCGCGTCGAAGGCGGCCAGACCCCAGCCCCGGAAGCCTACAAGGCCGGCCAACGCTGGCTGGTATACAGCGCCGCGCCGCTGCGTCTGGCTGACGGCCAACCGCTGCAAGGCACGCTGCTGCTGGTGATCGACCTGCAACGCCTGCTGTCGGCGCTGCCACCGCTGCCCGATGGCATTGGCCAGTTGCGCCTGTCGCAGCAGTTCGGTCAGAGCCCGGCGCAAGTGCTGGCCAAGCGCGGTCAGGACACCGACAGCGCACCGCTGGCCTTCATCAGCGGCAACTCCAACTGGAAGCTGGAATTCCTGCCGGGCCCGGATCTGTCGATGCCACCGGTGTCCATCCTGCCGCTCTTGCTGGCCGTGGCCCTGGCGCTCTCCGGCGCACTTCTTGGCTTGATGCTGCTGAACAATCGGCAGCAAAGCATGCTGCGCAAAGATGTCGAACAGCTGAGCCAATTAGTCCAAGAACTCTCTGCCGGCAAAAGCGTCAAAGCCTTCAGCCTGCGCTCGCCTGTACTCAATGCGCTGGCTCAGAAACTCGCGCGAATGCCACGCCGGCAAAGTGCATCAGCATCCGTAGAAGAGACCAACGCGACTGGTAGCAGTAGTAATGGCACGAAAGTGGCAGCAGCTGCCGCCGTAGAGCCTGCCACGCTTGTGAACCCTCTCTTTCAAGAAACCGATATTCTCGATATCGACATCCTCGACGAAGACCAGGATCTCCTGGGACTGGAGCAAGCCCCCGCTATGAGCAATGTGCCGCACACCGCACCCAACTTGCCCGCCAGCATCTTCCGCGCCTATGACATTCGCGGCGTAGTTGGCGACACCCTGACAACTGAAACCGCCTATTGGGTCGGCCGCGCAGTGGGCGCCGAGAGTCTCGCCTGTGGCGAACCCAATGTCTCGGTTGGCCGCGACGGACGCCTGTCCGGCCCTGAACTGGTGCAATCGCTCATTCAAGGTCTGGTGGAAGCCGGCTGCGCAGTCAGCGACATCGGCCTGGTGCCGACCCCGGCGCTGTACTACGCCGCCAACGTTTTGGCCGGCAAAACCGGCGTGATGCTCACCGGCAGCCACAACCCACCGGACTACAACGGCTTCAAGATCGTGGTCGCTGGCGACACCCTGGCCAACGAACAGATTCAAGCCCTGCGCGAGCGCATCGAAACCAACAACCTCAGCAGCGGCCCCGGCAGCGTTGAGCAAGTGGAAATCCTGCCGCGCTACTTCAAACAGATTCGCGACGACATCGCCCTGGCCAAACCGCTGCGCGTGGTGGTGGACTGCGGTAACGGCGCTGCCGGTGTGATCGCCCCGCAACTGATCGAAGCCCTGGGTTGCACCGTGATCCCATTGTTCTGCGACGTCGACGGCAACTTCCCCAACCACCACCCGGACCCGGGCAAGCCAGAAAACCTGGTGGACCTGATCGCCAAGGTAAAAGAAACCAACGCCGACCTCGGCCTGGCCTTCGACGGCGATGGCGACCGCGTGGGCGTGGTGACCAACACCGGCACCATCGTCTACCCGGATCGCTTGATGATGCTGTTCGCCAAAGACGTGGTGTCGCGCAACCCGGGCGCCGACGTGATCTTCGACGTCAAATGCACCCGTCGCCTTGGCGCGCTGATCAGCGGCTACGGTGGCCGTCCGGTAATGTGGAAAACCGGTCACTCGCTGATCAAGAAGAAAATGAAGCAGACCGGTGCCCTGTTGGCCGGTGAAATGAGCGGCCACATCTTCTTCAAAGAGCGTTGGTTCGGTTTCGACGACGGCATCTACAGCGCCGCCCGCCTGCTGGAAATCCTCAGCCAGGACAAGCGCGACGCCGAGCACGTGTTCTCCGCCTTCCCAAGCGACGTGTCGACCCCGGAAATCAACATCACCGTGACCGACGAAAACAAGTTCACCATCATCACTGCCCTGCAGCGCGATGGTCACTGGGGCGAAGGCAGCGTTACCACCCTGGATGGCGTGCGCGTCGATTATCCGAAGGGCTGGGGCCTGGTGCGCGCCTCCAACACCACGCCGGTGCTGGTGCTGCGCTTCGAAGCCGATACCAATGAAGAGCTGGAACGCATCAAAGAGCTGTTCCGCGCCCAGCTGTATACCGCCGCACCTGACCTCAACCTGCCTTTCTGACCGCCTGTATAGCCGGCCCTCGCGGCCGGCTACGCCGTTTTGCTGGAGCCCCGCATGACCCTCGAACGCGATGCCGCCACCAATGTTGCCAAGGTTCTTTCTGAGGCCTTGCCCTACATTCGACGTTTTGTCGGCAAAACCCTGGTTATCAAATACGGCGGCAACGCCATGGAAAGCGACGAGCTGAAAACCGGCTTTGCGCGCGACATCGTGTTGATGAAAGCCGTGGGGATCAACCCGGTGGTGGTTCACGGGGGCGGCCCGCAGATCGGTGATCTGCTCAAACGTTTGTCGATCGAGAGCCACTTCATCGACGGCATGCGGGTTACCGATGCCGCGACCATGGACGTGGTGGAGATGGTGCTCGGCGGCCAGGTGAACAAAGACATCGTCAACCTGATCAACCGCCATGGCGGCAGCGCTATCGGCCTGACGGGTAAAGACGCTGAGCTGATTCGCGCGAAGAAACTCACCGTTACCCGCCAGACACCGGAAATGACCCAGCCGGAAATCATCGATATCGGTCATGTGGGCGAAGTGGTCGGGGTTAATACCGACCTGCTCAACATGCTGGTAAAAGGCGACTTCATTCCGGTGATCGCGCCAATCGGCGTAGGTGCCAATGGCGAGTCGTACAACATCAACGCCGACCTGGTGGCAGGCAAAGTGGCCGAAGCACTGAAAGCTGAAAAGCTGATGCTGCTAACCAACATTGCCGGCCTGATGGACAAGGAAGGCAATGTACTCACCGGCCTATCCACCGCTCAGGTGGATGCGTTGATCGCCGACGGCACTATCTACGGCGGCATGCTGCCGAAGATTCGATGCGCGCTGGAAGCGGTGCAATGCGGCGTAATCAGCGCGCACATCATCGACGGCCGCGTACCGAACGCGGTGCTGTTGGAGATATTCACCGACAGCGGCGTCGGCACGCTGATCTGCAACCGCAAGCATCACTGATCGGCAGCAGATACAAAAAAGCCCCGGCGAGATCACTCACCGGGGCTTTTTCTTGCGCGTTTTTAATTACTGCCTCGGGCCCAACAGCGCCTGCAGGCGGGAGCGGTCGGCATCGAAGCTGGCTTCAGCCTGGGTGCGGCCATCCAGATAGCGTTTTATATCCGCCTCCAACCCGACCTGCTCAGCCTTGATGTTCTCGATCTGCGCGACCAGATGGTCCGGCACCTGCTTGCCCGCACGTTCCAGATCGGCCGCCTGGCTTTGCAGGTTGGCTTGCTGGGTGCGCAGCGAGGCGAGGTTGCCGCGCGCCACGGTGATCACGCCGTCCAGCTCCGCCAGTTTGCGCGCCTTGGCGCGGTCGACGTCCTCTGGCGTGGAGTACAGACGCAGCAACTGCGCATCGGAACTGGCACGCGCCTTGTCGGCCAAAGCGCGTTGACGCTCCTCCAGACTCGGCGCCGGGGCTACCACCTGAACCACACGGCCTTGGTCGTTGAGTACCTCGTAGCCTTTGGAAATCAGGTCCGGCGGCACACCCTGACGGTCCAGAACGGTAACACCCTTGGCATCCACGTAACGGTAGAAACGAACAGAACTGTCGGCGGCAGACGCCGCCGCGCACAGCAACATGCTGAAGATCAACGTGAAACGAGTTACGTCCGGTCTGAGCATGCAAACAACACCCTGTCGTGGTTGAGACTTTTAAATTCCGTATTGCGCGCGGTATGCCTGGACGGCTGGCAGGTATTTCTTCAGTTCAGCATCTTCGGCCAAGTATTCCAGTACTTGTTCCAACGACACGATGCTGACCACCGGAATGCCGAAATCACGTTCGACTTCCTGAATGGCCGATAACTCGCCTTTACCACGCTCCTGGCGATTCAATGCAATCAGCACGCCAGTTGCAGTGGCACTTTGCCCATTAATGATCTGCATGACCTCACGAATGGCGGTTCCAGCGGTGATTACGTCGTCAATGATCAGCACATTGCCGCTCAATGGCGCACCTACCAAGGTGCCACCTTCGCCGTGATCCTTGGCCTCTTTGCGGTTGAAACACCAGGGCAGATCGCGGTCATGGTGCTCGGCCAGCGCTACTGCCGTGGTGGCCGCCAACGGGATGCCTTTGTAGGCTGGGCCGAACAGCACATCGAAATCGATGCCGCTGGCCACGATTGCTTCGGCGTAGAAACGCCCGAGCTGAGCCAACGCAGAACCGCTGTTGAACAGGCCTGCATTGAAGAAATAAGGGCTGGTACGCCCCGACTTGAGAGTGAACTCACCAAAGCGCAGGACCCCGCGCTCGATGGCAAAACGAATGAACTCGCGCTGGTACGCCTGCATAAAAAGCCCCGAAACACACGGATTTAGCTGTGGGTTTAGCTAATAAGGATGAGCTCGGGTATCATACACGCACGTGTTTTTGGGGGCCATTTATGCGGATCATCAGTGTGAACGTGAATGGTATTCAGGCTGCAGTCGAGCGAGGTTTGCTCAGTTGGCTGCAAGCGCAGAATGCCGACGTCATCTGCCTGCAAGACACCCGTGCCTCCGCCTTTGAACTGGACGACCCAGCCCTCCAACTGGATGGCTATTTCCTCTATGCCAGCGACGCAGAAGTGCCAGACCAAGGTGGTGTGGCGCTGTACTCGCGATTGCAACCCAAGGCGGTGATCAGTGGGCTCGGTTTCGAGACGGCTGATCGCTACGGGCGCTATCTGCAGGCCGATTTCGACAAAGTAAGCATCGCCACGCTTCTGCTTCCTACCGGGCAGAACGGCGACGAGAACCTGAATCAGAAATTCAAGTTCATGGACGATTTCGCCCAGTATCTGGACAAGCAACGGCGCAAACGCCGCGAGTACATTTATTGCGGCTCGCTGTACGTGGCGCACCAGAAGCTGGACGTGAAGAACTGGCGTGACTGCCAGCAGGAGCCGGGCTTCCTGGCGCCGGAACGGGCCTGGATGGACGAGATCGTCGGTACCATGGGCTATGTCGACGCCCTGCGGGAAGTGAATCGTGAAGGCGACCAGTTCAGTTGGTGGCCCAATAGCGAACAAGCCGAGATGCTTAACCTCGGCTACCGCTACGACTACCAGTTGCTGACCACTGGCCTGCGCCGGTTTGTCCGCGGCGCACGCTTGCCGCGTCAGCCACGTTTCTCGCAGCACGCTGCGCTGATCGTCGACTACGATTGGACGCTCAGCGTCTAAGCCCCGATCGATAAGTTGCAGACACAAAAAAGCCGGCGCAAGCCGGCTTTTTTGTGTCTGCAGTGAAGCCCAGTGAAGCCCAGTGAAGCCCAAGTTTGCCGCAAAGTGACAAAGGTTGTCCTTTGTCAGCATCTCTCGGGCATCGCGTTGGCTTACTCGGCCAATGCCGCGCGCTGCAGCTCGAACAGATCGGTCATGCCTTTCTGTGCCAGCGCCAGCATGGCGTTGAGGTCTTCCGGCTGGAACGGCGCACCTTCGGCGGTGCCTTGCACTTCGATAAAACCGCCCTGGCTGGTCATCACCACGTTGAGGTCGGTCTCGGCGGCGGAGTCTTCCAGGTAGTCGAGGTCCAGTACTGGCTCGCCCTGGTACATGCCCACCGATACCGCCGCGATCATTTGCTTGAGCGGGTCGCCGCCTTTCAGGCCGCCACGTTTCTTGATCACTTTCAGCGCGTCGATCACGGCCACCATGGCGCCGGTAATCGAAGCGGTGCGGGTGCCACCGTCGGCCTGGATCACATCGCAGTCGACATACAGGGTCACTTCGCCGAGCTTGGACATGTCCAGCGCTGCGCGCAGCGAGCGGCCGATCAGACGCTGGATTTCCAGGGTACGGCCGCCTTGCTTGCCACGGCTGGCTTCGCGCTGGTTACGATCGCCCGTGGCGCGCGGCAGCATGCCGTACTCGGCGGTCAGCCAACCCTGGCCCTGGCCTTTGAGGAAACGCGGTACGCCATTTTCCACACTGACTGTGCAGATCACTTTGGTGTCACCAAACTCCACCAGTACCGAACCTTCGGCGTGCTTGGTGTAGTTACGGGTGATGCGGATCGAGCGCAGCTGATCAGCGGCACGGCCACTCGGACGTTTCATCAGGGATACCTATTCGGGACGGAAAACTGCTCGGCATTATAGGGGGGCCGGGCGCGGCTCACACGCCAAATTGGGAGCTAACGGCGCACTGCGCTACAATCCTGCGCCTTTATAGGCCGTGTGAAAACGCCGCGCGGCTGCGCTGGTGTTTCTCTGCAGGCCGTTTCATATCGTCTTACTTCGCGAGGTCCTTCCCATGGTGCACAGCATGACCGCCTTCGCCCGCGTCGAGCGAGCTACTGCCAACGGCACGCTGAGCTGGGAATTGCGCTCGGTCAACCACCGCTACCTGGAGCCGCACCTGCGTCTGCCCGAGTCGTTTCGCGACCTCGAAGGCGGCGTGCGTGATGCCCTGCGCCAGGGCCTCTCACGCGGCAAGGTGGAATGCACCCTGCGCTACACCGAAGAAACCGCTGGCAAGCCGCTGCAGGTCGACCGCGACCGCGCTGCACAGCTGGTGGCCGCGGCCGAAAGCGTGGCCAGCCTGATCAGTTCCCCGGCACCGCTGAATCCCCTGGAAGTATTGGCCTGGCCGGGCGTACTGGTGGCCGATGCGGCTGACCCGCAAGCGCTCAACAGCGCCGCTTTGGCCCTGTTCAATGATGCCCTCAACGAGCTGAAAGCCGGCCGCGGCCGCGAAGGCGCCGAACTGGCCAAGCTGCTCAACGACCGCCTGGACAACATCGGCGACGAAGTCGCGGCCCTGCGTGAACTGGTACCGCAGATGCTCGCCGGCCAACGCCAGCGCATTCTCGACCGCACCGCCGAAATGCAAGCGGAGCTGGACCCCCACCGCCTGGAACAGGAGCTGGTACTGCTGGCGCAAAAGAGCGATGTGGCTGAAGAACTGGACCGCCTGGTTACCCACGTCAGCGAAGTTCGCCGCGTGCTCAAAGCCGGCGGCGCGGCCGGCCGGCGCCTGGACTTCCTGATGCAGGAACTCAACCGCGAAGCCAACACCCTGGGCTCCAAGGCCTTTGACACGCGCAGCACGCAAGCGGCAGTGAACCTCAAGGTGCTGATCGAACAAATGCGCGAACAAGTACAGAACATCGAGTAAGGCGGACCCCCTCATGCACGCCACCACCGGCACCCTCTACATCATTTCTGCGCCTTCGGGCGCGGGCAAAACCAGCCTGGTCAAAGCGCTGATCGACGCCGAGCCGCAGATTCGCGTCTCGGTCTCGCACACCACCCGCGCCATGCGCCCGGGCGAAAGCGACGGGCTGAACTACCACTTCGTCAGCCGTGAAAGCTTTCTGCAGATGCTCGAGCACAACGACTTTCTCGAGCATGCCGAAGTGTTCGGCAACCTCTACGGCACCTCGCAGCGCTGGTTGGAAAAGACCCTCGCGGAAGGTTTCGACCTGATTCTGGAAATCGACTGGCAAGGCGCCCAGCAAGTGCGCCGGCTGCTGCCGGACGCGCGCTCAATCTTCATTCTGCCGCCCAGCCAGGAAGCCCTGCGCCAGCGCCTGAACAACCGCGGCCAGGACAGCGACGAGATCATCGAAACGCGCATGCGCGAAGCGGTCAGCGAAATGAGCCACTATGTTGAGTACGATCACCTAGTGATCAACGACGATTTCGCCGCCGCCCTGGAGGACCTGAAAGCCATCTTCCGCGCCAACAACTTGCGTCAGTCGGTGCAGCAGCAGCGTCACAGCGACTTGCTGACCGAGTTGCTGGCGTAATGAGAAAACCAGCCGTCAAGCGGAGCGCTGAAATCTAAGCTTCCATAAAGGCTGGTTATTTTTTAGACTGCACAGTTCGTTCGCCCACCTGGGCTAAAGTTTTTCGCTCTTATCTATATGTCGCTACGAGGAATACCATGGCCCGCGTTACCGTTGAAGACTGCCTGGACAACGTTGATAACCGCTTCGAGCTGGTCATGCTCGCTACCAAGCGCTCCCGCCAACTCGCCACCGGCGGCAAAGAGCCGAAGGTAGCGTGGGAAAACGACAAGCCAACCGTAGTTGCCCTGCGCGAAATCGCTGCCGGCCTGATCGACTACGCGGTGATCGCGGAAGAAGAGATCGTCGACGAAGAACCACTGTTTGCCACATTTGAGGAAGAGGCCAACGAGGCCCTCTAAGCCTATGCCCGGTCGAAGTCCTACGGCGCGCGTTTCCGGTTGGCAGGGGGTGAACCCATGCCGAGCATAGACGCCCTCGCCGATAGGCTTTCGACCTACCTGGGCGGCGAACAGGTCAACCTGGTTCGCCGCGCCTACTTCTACGCTGAGCAAGCCCACGACGGCCAACGCCGCCGCAGCGGTGAAGCCTACGTAACCCACCCGCTCGCGGTGGCCAATATTCTCGCCGACATGCACATGGACCATCAGAGCCTGATGGCTGCGATGCTGCATGACGTCATCGAAGACACCGGCATCGCCAAAGAAGCGCTCACCGCGCAATTTGGTGAAACCGTCGCCGAACTGGTGGACGGGGTCAGCAAGCTGACCCAGATGAACTTCGAAACCAAAGCCGAAGCCCAGGCGGAAAACTTCCAGAAAATGGCCATGGCCATGGCCCGCGACATTCGCGTGATTCTGGTCAAGCTCGCCGACCGCCTGCACAACATGCGCACCCTGGAAGTGCTGGCTGGCGAAAAACGCCGACGCATCGCCAAGGAAACCCTGGAAATCTACGCCCCCATCGCCAACCGGCTGGGCATGCACAGCATGCGCGTGGAATTCGAAGAGCTTGGCTTCAAGGCCATGCACCCGATGCGCTCCGAGCGCATCCGCCAGGCGGTGAAGCGCGCCCGTGGCAACCGCAAGGAAATCGTCAACAAGATCGAAGAGTCGCTGACCCACTGCCTCAACCGCGAAGGCATGGAAGGCGAAGTGGTGGGCCGCGAGAAGCACCTGTACGGCATCTACCAGAAGATGCGTGGCAAGCGCCGGGCGTTCAACGAGATCATGGACGTCTATGCCTTCCGCATCATCGTCGACAAGGTCGACACCTGCTACCGCGTGCTCGGCGCCGTGCACAACCTGTACAAACCCTTGCCCGGGCGCTTCAAAGACTACATCGCGATCCCCAAGGCCAACGGCTACCAGTCGCTGCACACCACGCTCTTTGGCATGCACGGCGTTCCCATCGAAATCCAGATTCGCACCCGCGAAATGGAAGAAATGGCCAACAACGGCATCGCCGCCCATTGGCTGTACAAGTCCAATGAAGAAGACCAGCCCAAAGGCACCCACGCCCGCGCCCGCCAATGGGTCAAAGGCGTGCTGGAAATGCAGCAACGCGCCGGCAACTCGCTGGAATTCATCGAGAGCGTGAAGATCGACCTGTTTCCGGACGAGGTCTACGTCTTCACCCCCAAAGGCCGGATTATGGAGATGCCCAAGGGCTCCACGGCCGTCGACTTCGCCTACGCGGTGCACACCGATGTCGGCAATTCCTGCATCGCCTGCCGCATCAACCGCCGCCTGGCGCCCCTGTCCGAGCCACTGCAAAGCGGCGCCACGGTGGAAATCGTCACCGCCCCGGGCGCACGACCAAACCCGGCCTGGCTCAACTTCGTGGTTACCGGTAAAGCCCGCACCCATATCCGCCATGCGCTGAAGCTGCAGCGCCGCTCGGAATCCATCAGCCTCGGCGAACGCCTGCTGAACAAGGTGCTGACCGGCCTCAACAGCCACCTCGACAAAGTGCCGGCCGACCAGGTGCAAGGCGTACTCGCCGAATACCGCCTGGAGGTCATCGAAGACCTGCTGGAAGACATTGGCCTCGGCAACCGCATGGCCTACGTGGTCGCCCGCCGCCTGCTGGCTAGCGAAAGCGAGCAACTGCCGAGCGCCGAAGGGCCGCTGGCAATCCGTGGTACCGAGGGCCTGGTGCTCAGCTACGCCAAGTGCTGCACGCCAATTCCGGGCGACCCCATTGTCGGTCACCTGTCTGCCGGCAAAGGCATGGTGGTGCACCTGGAAAGCTGCAAGAACATCAGCGACATCCGCCAGAACCCGGAAAAGTGCATTCAACTGTCCTGGGCCAAAGACGTGGTCGGCGAGTTCAACGTCGAACTGCGCATCGAGCTGGAACACCAGCGCGGCCTGATCGCCTTGCTCGCCAGCAGCGTCAACGCTGCCGACGGCAACATCGAGAAAATCAGCATGGACGAGCGCGACGGCCGCATCAGTGTGGTTCAGCTGGTGGTCAGCGTGCATGACCGCGTGCACCTGGCCCGCGTGATCAAGAAGCTGCGAGCCCTCAAAGGCGTGGTGCATATTTCCCGCGTCCGCGCCTGACCCCCTTTCGTAACGACGGCCTGCGGTCTTTACGCAGGACTACACCTCAAGGAGCTTTTTCATGAGCAAGAGCGTCATCACTTCCGAACACGCCCCAGCCGCCATCGGCACCTACTCCCAGGCGATCAAAGCGGGCAACACCGTGTACATGTCCGGCCAGATCCCCCTGGACCCGAAAACCATGGAGCTGGTCGAAGGCTTCGAAGCCCAGACCGTGCAGGTGTTTGAAAACCTCAAAGCCGTGGCCGAAGCGGCCGGTGGTTCGTTCAAAGACATCGTCAAACTGAACATCTTCCTCACCGACCTCTCGCACTTCGCCAAGGTCAACGAGGTGATGGGCCGTTACTTCGAACAGCCTTACCCAGCCCGCGCCGCTATTGGCGTAGCCGCCCTGCCCCGTGGCGCCCAGGTTGAAATGGACGCCATCCTCGTTATTGAGTAATGGCTGTCGAATAACCGCCGCCCCAAGGAAGAACACCACCATGCGCAACGCCCTTGCCCTGCTGTTATCCGCTGCCGTACTCGGCGGCTGCAGCAGCCCCGCAAGCCACAACCCGAACGGCATCTGGATCAATCAGGTGGCCATCGATGCTGCTGCCCAAGGCGGCAATCTGCGGGAGGCGTTGCTGGCCTACGGGCCGAACCTGGAATGGACCATCGACGCCACACGGCGCAGCGCCAAAGTCAGCAATGGCTTCGAGCTGGACGAAGGCCACCTGGTGGACGCTCCGGACGGCCAGTGGCGCATCGACTTCTATGGCGATTACCACGAGCAACTGAACGTCGAGAACGACCAGATGCGCCAGGCCGAAAGCAAGACCGGCCCGGAGCAGCGTTTTCAACGCTCCACCCTCAAACTGCCGCTCGGCGCTCCGGCGGGCAGCAGCTTTGAGCAAGCGCTGTACACCGCTTACCTCGGTGGCACCTGGAAAATCACCAAGGGCCCTGGGGTAAAAGGCCTGGTGTTGTTTCACCCGGACGGCCAGGTTGAAGGCCTGCCCGGCGCTGACCGTTACGCTCTGTGCCTGGCTGGCGACTGCGCCGCCATGAGTGGCGAAAACGACAGCCTGTGGCTGCAACTGGGTAACCAGGGCAACGTCTGGCTGTTCAAACGCGAAGGCAACCGCTTGGAAATTTTCCAGGCCGTGAACCAGGCGCAGCTGGATGAAATGCCCGAATACCTGCCGGGTGTGACGACCTGGGTGCTGGAGAAGGACTGAAGCAAAAGCTCGAGGCTGAAGCCTCGATTTTTTGAATGCCTTACCGCGCCGTCCAAAGCAGATAAACGCCCAGCACCAGCAACAACCCGCCACACACCCGATCCAGCACCACCACCCGCCGCTGCAACCACAACCGCCAGCGCTCAACGCTGAGCAAGCGCACCAGCGCCAGGTCCCACACCAGCACCATCGTTGCCATCCAGGCCATGCACACGGCCAGGCCCCACCCCGGCATCGCCGCGCTGTGCAGCACGCCAAACAGACCGGCATAAAAAATCGGGCACTTGGGATTCAGCACGCTGGCTGCAAGGCCTTGAACGAACCCCAGCCACCAACGCCCCGCCAGCACCTCGCCCGCTTCCGGCAAGGCCAATTGCCGGCGTCCGCTGAATGCCTGCAACCCCAGCCAGACAAAGTAGGCACCGCCCACGCCCTGCAAGGCGCGCCACACCCAGCCGCCTTCGGCTGGCAGCAGACTCTGCGCCAACAGCACCACGAGCATCACCAGCCCATTGGCTGCCGCAATACCGCTGGCGCAGCCATCCGCCTGCCGTCGCCCCTGGAGCAACGCTGTGCGCAGCAGCAGAAAGAAGTCCGGGCCGGGGGATAGCAACGCCGCGAAGTGAGTGCTGGCGACCAATAAAAACAGCGCAACCATAACGACCTCCGAGTGAATTCGGCGGCCAGTCTGTGGCGCGCTTATGGCGCAGGTATTGGAGAAAACTCAGGTGCGTGCGGCGCTGCGAAAACGCCCAGGGGTCACACCGGTGAAGCGCTTGAAGGTACCGCTGAAGTGCGCCTGGTCATAGAAACCCAACTGCAATCCCACCTCGCTAAGCGGCTCTCCACCCAGCAGCAGGCGCTTGGCCTCACGCACCCGCCGTTGCAGCAGGTAGGTATGCGGCGGCACGCCATAGGCGCGGCGAAAAGCCTCGATCAGGTGACGCGGATGCCGCTCGCCGACCACGGCCAATTGCTCCAGGCTGACCGCGTCGCGGTAGTGCGCTTCCAGGTATTCACGCAAGCGCGCGGTGCTGCCGCCGTCGCGGGCCGCAGTCGGCAGCGGGCGCATGCCGCCGTGGCGGATAAACACCAACTCCAGTACTGCCAGCAGCTGGCTTTCCAGCGCCAGGGCATCATGCCGCTCGAACTCCAGCGCCAGGCCAGCCATCAACTGCGCCACCGCGCCGTCATCCGCCGGATTGAGTTGGTTGAAACCGCGCGGCAAACGCTTGCGCCCCAGCAGCGCCGGCAAGCGCGCCTCTTCGACATAGAGCATGTGATAAACCAGCCGCGACGAAATCGCGTGGCCGGTGTGCGGCTCTTCCGGGTTCATCAATGACAGGGTGCCGGCCGGCAATGCATGCCGTGCGCCCTGGCATTGATAGCCGCCGACGCCGTGCAAAATCGCGCCGATGGCAAACGCGTCGTGGCTATGGCGGCCAAACGGCTGCCCGGAGAAGTCGGCCTGAAATAGCTCGACCCCCGACAGCCAGGGCTGCACCAACAGCCGGTTGGCGTCCATCCTCAGGCGCCGGCCAGCACCGCCGCGTAGCCTTCGCGGTAGCTCGGGTAACGCGGCGCCCAACCCAGGGCGCGGGCGCGGGCATTGCTGCAACGTTTGCTGCCGGAGCGGCGCACGGTCGACTCCTCGGCCCACTCGGTGACGCCCATATAGTCGCGCAGCCAGCCCACCACTTCGTGCAGGGGCGCCGGTGCATCATCGACACCGATGTACAAGTCATCCAGCGCCTTGCCGTCGGCATCCGCTTGCAGCAGAAACGCCAGCAAGCCCGCGCAGTCGTCGGCGTGCAAACGGTTGGCATACAACGGCGGCTCGCTGACCACCCGGTAACCCATGCGCACTTGCTTGAGCAGCCACTCGCGGCCGGGGCCGTAAATACCGGTGAGGCGCACGATGGTGGCGGGGAAGCCGCTGTCCAGAGCCAACCGTTCAGCATCCAGCATGATGCGTCCGGAATAGCTCTGGGCTTCGGCCGGCGACTGTTCGTCTACCCACACCCCGCCGTCCTGGGCATACACGCCGCTGCTGGAGACGAAGATCACCCGCCTGGGCGACTGGCCGCGCGCTTTCAACCAGCTCAAGGTGTTGGCCAGGCCATCGAAATAGGCGCGGCGGTAGCCAGCTTCGTCGTGCTCGGTGGCGGCAGCGGCGTACACCAGGTAGTCCAGCGGGTCTTGTGGCCACTGCTCTGGGCAGGCCGGGTCGTTCAGGTCCGCCGCCACCGGCGTGATGTCCGCCGGCAGCGCTGCGACGGAACGCCGCAAGCCATACACCTGCCAACCCGTCGCATGCAGCTGCGAAGCGAGCCGGCTTCCAACATCGCCGCAGCCGGCAATCAACAGAGTGGGGGCGCTAGACATAGCAGAACCTCAGGACAAAAGCGGCATTCTAGGCGGGCCGCAGGGGATAAGGGAAAGGCTTGAGTGGTCAGACAAACGTTACAGTATCACTTTCACAAACAAGAATAGTTTGCAATACTTAGCGCCCTTTTGCGCCAGGGGTCGCTTTTGACCCCGGTCACCGCTCTTCCCATCTCAGGTCCGGCCAGCATGAACTCTAACGCCTACCGCGCTCAGTCCTCCCTTCTGCAGCCCCGCGCTCTGCTCGCCTTCGGTGCGCTGCTGCTCAGCCTGACGCTGCCTGCCAGCAGCTTCGCTGATCAAACCACCGCCGCGACCCCCGCGCCGACAGCCACCGCTCCCGCTGCTTCGACCGCTGCCGTACCGGCCCCGACTGCCGAAACCCCGGCCGCCGCCGCACTGCGCGAAAAGATCGCCAGCCTGGGCCCGGACGCTACCCCGGAGCAGATCAGCACCGCCACCAAAGAGACCCTGGAGGCCAATGGCGCCTCGCCAGAGGAAGTGGCACAAGCGCTGGATACCCTGCGAAAAGCCGACGAGCTGATTGCCGAAGACCAGGCCACCTTTGCCAGCGACCTGTCGCCATGGGGTATGTACCAGAACGCTGACCACATCGTGAAAGCGGTGATGATCGGCCTGGCCCTGGCTTCGGTCATTACCTGGACCATCTGGATCGCCAAAGGCTTCGAGCTGATCGGCGCCAAGCGTCGTCTGCGTGGCGAACTGGCCCTGCTGAAACAGAGCCGCTCGCTGAAAGAGGCCTCCGACAAGGCCAACAAGGTTGGCAGCCTGTCCCACGTACTGGTTCACGACGCCCTGGAAGAAATGCGCCTGTCGGCCAATACCCGCGAGAAAGAAGGCATCAAAGAACGCGTCAGCTTCCGCCTTGAGCGCCTGGTTGCCGCCTGCGGTCGTGAAATGAGCCAAGGTACCGGCGTGCTCGCTACCATCGGTTCCACTGCGCCCTTCGTCGGCCTGTTCGGTACCGTGTGGGGCATCATGAACAGCTTCATCGGCATCGCCAAATCGCAGACCACCAACCTCGCCGTGGTCGCCCCCGGTATCGCCGAGGCCCTGCTGGCCACGGCCATGGGCCTGGTAGCGGCGATTCCCGCAGTGGTCATCTACAACGTCTTCGCCCGTTCCATCACCGGCTACAAAGCCCAGGTGGCGGACGCCTCGGCCCAGGTCCTGCTGCTGGTCAGCCGCGACCTCGACCACCTGCCGGCTGAGCAACGCAGCCAGCCACACGCGGTAAAAGTGAGCTGACATGGGCCTGCACCTCAACGACGGCGGCGATGATCTGGTCGAATCCCACGAGATCAACGTAACGCCCTTTATCGACGTAATGCTGGTGCTGCTGATCATCTTCATGGTCGCCGCACCGCTGGCCACGGTGGACATCAAGGTCGACCTGCCGGCTTCCAGCGCCGAGCCGCAACCGCGGCCGGACAAGCCGGTGTACCTGACCGTCAAAGAGGACAAGAACCTCTACTTGGGCGATCAGCAAGTGACCAAGGAACAACTGGGGCAGGCACTCGACCAGCAGACCAAAGGCAAGAAGGACACCACGATCTTCTTCCGCGCCGACAAGGGTGTGGACTACGCCGACCTGATGGAAGCGATGAACAGCCTGCGCGCGGCCGGTTACCTCAAAGTGGGCCTGGTTGGCCTTGAGGCGGTCGGGCAGAAATGACCCTATCGGTCCGTAAAGCTTCCGGTTGGACAGTCAGTTGGTTGCTCGTGCTCGCCGTGCATGTCGGTATCGGCCTGTGGGCGTTGTATTGGCATGCCGAAGCAATTCCGGTCGAACTGCCGCCGCCGGCGATGATCATCGAGCTGCCACCGATGCCGGAAGTGGTGCCGCCGCCACCGGCGCCGGCGCAGATCGTCGAGCCTGAGCCCGAGCCGCAGCCGGAAGTGGTGGAAGCGCCCAAGCCCAAGCTGGTGTTGGAAAAGCCCAAGCCCAAGCCGAAACCCAAGCCGAAGGTGAAACCGGTCGAGCCGCCGAAGCCGGAAGAAAAACCGGCCGAGCAGACTCTGCCGGATGCGCAACCGGCGCCGCCAGCACCACCGGCCGCGCCCACCGCGCCACAACCGAGCAGCACCAGCGCACCGTCGGAAGCGCAGGTGACCTGGCAGAGCAAATTGCTTAGCCACCTGGCGCGCTTCAAACGCTACCCCGAGGATGCCCGTCGTCGTGGCGCCGAAGGGACCAGCCGGGTGCGTTTCACTGTGGACGCCGAAGGCAACGTGTTGAGCGTGTCGTTGGCAGGTTCCTCCGGCAACGCTTCGCTGGACCGCGCCACGGTCGCCATGATCCGCCGCGCCCAGCCGCTGCCCAAACCGCCGGCCGATATCCTCGACGGCAACAGCAAGGAAGTGACAGCGCCCTTCGTTTATTCGCTGGACCGTCGCTGACATCTCCCCTCTAACCGGACCCGCCCCCAGGTGATGCGCGAAAAATCGCGCACATTTAACCTGCGGGGCGGGTTGGTTCCATTGAATACAACCGCTATGCTTTGGCGCAAATCAATGGAAAAACACTATGACCCTCACCGAACTGCGCTACATCGTCACCCTGGCACAAGAGCAGCATTTCGGGCGTGCGGCCGAGCGTTGCCATGTCAGCCAACCCACCCTCTCGGTCGGCGTTAAAAAGCTCGAAGACGAGCTCGGCATTCTGATTTTCGAACGCAGCAAAAGCGCTGTTCGCCTGACCCCGGTGGGCGAAGGCATCGTCACCCAGGCGCAGAAGGTGCTGGAGCAAGCTCAGGGCATCCGCGAACTGGCCCAGGCCGGCAAAAACCAGCTGGCGGCGCCGCTCAAGGTCGGCGCCATCTACACCGTCGGCCCGTATCTGTTCCCCCACCTGATTCCGCAACTGCACCGCGTCGCGCCGCAGATGCCGCTGTATATCGAAGAAAACTTCACCCACGTGCTGCGCGACAAACTGCGTAACGGCGAGCTCGACGCGATCATCATCGCCCTGCCGTTCCAGGAAGCCGACGTGCTCACCAAAGTGCTGTACGACGAACCGTTCTACGTCCTGTTACCGGCCGGCCATGCCTGGACCGCGAAAAAAACCATCGACGCCGAACTGCTCAACGACAAGAGCCTGCTGCTGCTCGGTGAAGGCCACTGCTTCCGCGATCAGGTGCTGGAAGCCTGCCCAACCCTGCGCAAGGGCGGCGATGACCACGCCAAACACACCACGGTGGAATCCAGTTCGCTGGAAACCATCCGCCATATGGTCGCCTCCGGCATGGGAATTTCGATCCTGCCGTTCTCGGCGGTCGACAGCCATCACTACGCCCCTGGCGTTTTCGATGTGCGCCCGCTGACCCCGCCGGTACCGTTCCGCACCGTAGCCATCGCCTGGCGCGCCAGCTTCCCACGGCCGAAAGCGATCGATGTGCTGGCCGACTCCATCCGCCTGTGTTCGGTGGCCAACCCGCTGCCTCAAACCGCTTGAGGCTGTGCGCCCATGACTGAATTGGCGGCGGTGCCGGTAACCGCGCTGAAAGGCGTGGGCGCGGCGCTGGAAGAAAAGCTCGCCCGCGTCGGCCTGGAAAACCTCCAGGACGTGCTGTTCCACCTGCCGCTGCGTTACCAGGACCGCACCCGCGTGGTGCCGATTGGCGCCCTGCGCCCGGGCCAGGATGCGGTGGTGGAAGGGGTGGTGGCCGGCGCCGATGTGCTGATGGGCAAACGCCGCAGCCTGCTGGTGCGCCTGCAGGATGGCAGCGGCACCCTCAGCCTGCGCTTCTACCATTTCAGCCAGGCGCAGAAAGACGGCCTCAAGCGCGGCACCCAATTGCGCTGCTATGGCGAGGCTCGCCCCGGCGCCTCCGGCCTGGAAATCTACCACCCGGAATACCGCGCCCTCACCGCCGACAGCGACAGCGGCGTCGAGCAAACCCTGACGCCGATCTACCCGACTACCGAAGGCCTGACCCAACAGCGCCTGCGCCAGCTCAGCGAACAGGCCCTGGCCCGTCTCGGCCCGCACAGCCTGCCGGATTGGCTGCCGGAAGAGCTGGCCCGCGACTACCAGCTCAGCCCGCTGGACGAAGCGATCCGCTACCTGCACCGACCACCGCCAGATGCCGACCTGGAAGAACTGGCCGAAGGCCGCCACTGGGCCCAGCATCGCCTGGCGTTTGAAGAATTGTTGACCCATCAACTGTCGCTGCAGCGCCTGCGCGAAAGCCTGCGCGCGCAGGAAGCGCCGCAGCTGCCGAAAGCGAAGAAGCTGCCGGCCAAATTCCTCAAGAACCTAGGCTTCGCTCCTACTGGTGCACAGCAGCGAGTGGGCGCCGAAATCGCCTACGACCTCAGCCAGCCGGAGCCCATGCTGCGTCTGGTGCAAGGCGACGTCGGCGCCGGCAAAACCGTGGTCGCCGCCCTCGCCGCTTTGCAGGCGCTGGAGGCCGGCTACCAGGTGGCGCTGATGGCGCCGACCGAGATTCTCGCCGAACAGCACTTCATCAACTTCCAACGCTGGCTCGAACCGCTGGGGTTTGAAGTGGCCTGGTTGGCCGGCAAGCTCAAAGGCAAGGCGCGCACCGCGGCGCTGGAACAGATCGCCGCGGGCGCGCCGATGGTGGTCGGCACCCACGCCTTGTTCCAGGACGAAGTGCAGTTCAAACGCCTGGCCCTGGTGGTGATCGACGAACAACACCGCTTCGGCGTGCAACAGCGCCTGGCCCTGCGCAAAAAGGGTGTGGACGGGCGCATGTGCCCGCACCAGTTGATCATGACCGCCACACCGATTCCGCGCACGTTGGCCATGAGCGCCTACGCCGATCTGGACACCTCCATCCTCGACGAACTGCCGCCTGGTCGCACCCCGGTGAACACCGTGCTGGTGGCCGACAGCCGACGTTTCGAAGTGATCGAGCGGGTGCGCTCAGCCTGCCACGAAGGGCGCCAAGCCTATTGGGTGTGCACCCTGATCGAAGAGTCGGAAGAGCTCACCTGCCAGGCCGCCGAAACCACCTATGAAGACCTGTCCGCCGCCCTGGGCGGGCTGAACGTCGGCCTGATTCACGGGCGCATGAAGCCCGCGGAAAAAGCCGCCGTGATGCAGCAATTCAAGGTAGGCGCATTGCAGTTGCTGGTAGCTACCACGGTGATCGAAGTGGGCGTCGACGTGCCCAACTCCAGCCTGATGATTATCGAGAACCCGGAACGCCTGGGCCTGGCGCAACTGCACCAGCTGCGCGGTCGCGTTGGCCGGGGCAGCGCGGCCAGCCACTGCGTGCTGCTGTATCACCCGCCGCTGTCGCAGCTCGGCCGTGAGCGCCTGGGCATCATGCGCGAAACCAGCGACGGCTTTCTGATTGCAGAAAAAGATTTGGAGCTACGCGGTCCCGGCGAAATGCTCGGCACCCGGCAAACCGGGCTGCTGCAGTTCAAGGTCGCCGACCTGATGCGCGACGCTGATCTGCTGCCCGCCGTGCGTGACGCCGCGCAGGCGCTGCTGGAGCGCTGGCCGCAGCACGTCAGCCCGCTGCTGGAGCGCTGGCTGCGTCACGGTCAGCAATACGGACAAGTGTGATACAACTCACAAACGCCTGTCGGGTGACCGGTCAGTCAGAATATTGGCTGGTTATACTCGGGCCAATCTAACGCACCGGATGCACGCTCATGACGGAAGTAGCCCTCGCCACCGATACCTCGCCGCAACCGCCGACGGTCATTCTGCAGTTGCTCGACAAGCTGGGCGTTCCTTATCAGGTTTGCTACGAACAACCGAAACTGGCCCTTGCCCAGCGCGTGCAAGCGGTGCTCCTGGACGATGCCATCGGCGCCCTGCTGGTGCTCTACCCCCATAGCCAACTGCTCGACCTCAACCGCCTCGCGGAACTGACCGGGCGCAAGCTCGCCGCCGTCAAGCCCGAGCGCCAGGAACGCATGCTCGCCAAGCACAGCCTGACTCTGCTGCCGGCCCTGCCGCCGCTGACCAGCTCGCCGTGCCTGTATGACGAACAACTGCTGCTGGCGCCGACCCTGGTGATCGAATCCGGCCAGGCCGGTGTGCTGCTGGAAATCCCCCGCGACGCCTACAAAACCTTACTCGGCAAGGCCAGCGCCGCACGCTTCGGCGAGCCCCTGAGCGGCATTCGCCCGAACCTCGACCGCCCGGATGATGACCGCGCGGAAATCACCCAGGCCGTGCAAGCCTTCACCGCTCGCCGTATTCAGCAGCGCCTGGAAGAGACCATCGAAATCCCACCGCTGCCGGAAACCGCGCAAAAGATCATCAAGCTGCGCGTCGACCCTGACGCCACAGTCGATGACATCACCGGCGTGGTGGAAACCGACCCGGCCCTGGCCGCGCAAGTGGTGAGCTGGGCAGCGTCGCCGTACTACGCGGCACCCGGCAAGATCCGCTCAGTAGAAGACGCCATCGTTCGCGTGCTGGGCTTCGACCTGGTGATCAACCTGGCCCTGGGCCTGGCCCTGGGCAAAACCCTGGCGCTGCCCAAAGATCAACCGCAACAGGCCACCCCGTACTGGCACCAGGCGATCTACACCGCCGCCGTGATCGAAGGCCTGACCCGCGCCATGCCGCGCGCCCAGCGCCCGGAAGCCGGCCTGACTTACCTGGCCGGCCTGCTGCACAACTTCGGCTACCTGGTGCTGGCGCATGTGTTCCCGCCACATTTCTCGTTGATCTGCCGTCACCTGGAGGTCAACCCGCACCTCGACCACAGCTACATCGAGCAGCACCTGCTGGGCATCACCCGTGAGCAGATCGGCTCCTGGCTGATGCGCTTCTGGGACATGCCCGACGAGCTGGCCACCGCGTTGCGTTTCCAGCATGACCCGGACTACGAAGGCGCCCACGCCGCCTACCCGAACCTGGTGTGCCTGGCCGTGCGCCTGTTGCGCAACCGCGGTATCGGCTCGGGCCCGCAAGCCGAGATTCCACAGGCGCTGTTCGACCGCCTGGGTCTGTCCCGCGAAAAAGCCAACGAAGCGATCAACAAGGTGCTGGAAGCCGAAACCGCCCTGCGCGAACTGGCCTCGCAGTTCCACGCTTGATGCGCGTGAGCAAATTAAAAAGGGCCTTGTGCCCTTTTTTCATGGGCGCAGTTCAGGCCTTCATCTGCGCGCTGACGTAGTCGAGAAAACAGGTAATCCGCGAGGCCAGCGCGGTGTTGCGGTAATACACCGCGTGGATCGGCTGCAGCACGTCCACCGTCTGCGCTTCCAGCACCTGCACCAGGCGTCCGTCGAGGCGGTCCTGCAGGGTCATGAAGTCCGCCAGGCAAACAATCCCCGCACCCTCCAGCGCCAGCTGGCGCAAGGTCTCGCCACTGGAGGCCTTGATGCTCGGCGTCACCTGCCAGTGCTGCCCGAGGGCGTGACGCAGCGGCCACTGGTTGAGGCTGTCGGGCTGGGTGAAACCCAACAGGCTGCGTTCGCTGAGCGCTTCCACGCTGTCCGGCGCGCCGAACTGCTGCACATAACCGGGGCTGGCCAGTACCCGCAGGCGATTGCTGCCCAACGGCCGGGCATGCAGGGTGGAGTCGCGCAGCGGACCGATGCGGATGGCGACGTCGGTACGCTGCTCGATCAGGTCGATGATCTGGTCGCTGCTGTGCAGCTCCAGCTCGATATCCGGGTACAACGCACGAAAGCCAGGCACCAGCGGCACGATCACATGCAGCATGAACGGCGAGGCGGCATTCACCCGTAAACGCCCGGCTGGGCGCTGACGACGCAACGCCATTTGCTCCTCGGCATCCTCGACACTGGCGACGATGCGCCGCGCCTGCTGCACAAAGGCCCGGCCTTCTTCGGTGAGCTCCAGACGACGAGTGGTGCGCTGCAGCAAAGTAACGTCGAGCTTCTCTTCCAGACGGCTGAGAGCACGGCTGACCCCGGACGCGGTTTGCCCCAAATGCTCGGCGGCAGCCGTGATCGAACCGCTGTCGACCACTGTGGTAAGGGCGAGCAATTCGTCGAGGGTGGTTTTCATTCGTGCGTTTTTATCACAGATGCAGGCGGTAAACCCAACGTTTGGGCACGAGTCTGGATGCAATTTGCCACTATGACCAGTCGTTCACATAAAATACGTGGCCTGCGCGCTATACAGGGCGTCGATGCAAGGCGAGAACTGGTTCAAGAACAACAAAACCTCCAGGTTTCCTTTCCCACTTAACCGAAAAGCCTCACTTAAATTGGACCATTGCCACAAGCGTTGGGCCCAAGACACTGGAGTGTTCATGAACGAATGGTTCGGCAACATCAGCGTTAACCGCAAACTTGGCCTGGGCTTCGGCCTGGTCCTGGCCCTTACCGTGATCCTCGCCGTCACTGGCTGGAACAGCCTGGGCAGCCTGATCAACCGCAGCATCTGGATGGGCGACATCGCTCAACTCGACGCAGCCCTGACCAAACTGCGCATCACCCGCCTGCAATACATGATCGCCAATGGCGACGAGGCCATCGCCGCCACCGTGCAAACCACCCTCGAAGGGTTCGCCAAGCAGCAGAAGAGCCTGCTGGAAACCTTCAAGAGCCCGGACAACCTCAAGCTGCTCCACGAGCAGACCGCGCAGATCGACGCCTACCAGAAGTCTCTGAATGCGATGCGCGCCGGCTATGCCGCCAACAATGCAGCACGCGCGGAGATGGGCAGCCACGCCGAAGCTTCGCTGAAGCTGCTGGACGTGCTCAACACCGATGCCCTGCAACGCGCCAGCGACGACCCGAGCCGCCTGGACACCTTCCAGACCATCACCCAGGCCCGCGAACAGCTGCTGCTGGCACGCTATGAAGTGCGCGGCTACACCGCCACTCCAAGCGCGGATACCGAGCAGAAGGCGATCAAGCAACTGGATACCGCCGTCGCCGGCCTGGAAAGCCTCAAAGGCCCATTCGGCGCCAGCCACGCCAGCGAACTGCAGCAACTGGAAAGCCATCTGGAAACCTACCGCGCCGCCCTCGGCCGGTTCAAAGTCGCCACCGACAACATTGTTCAGGCGCGCAAAGAAATGACCGACCAGGGCGCGGCCATCGTCTCGCTCAACGAAGCACTGAACAAAATCCAGATCACCCGCCGCGACGCCGAAAGCGCCGAAGCACGCAGCATGCAATTGGGCGCCACGCTGCTGGCGCTGCTGTTCGGTGTGCTGGCTGCGGTGGTCATCACCCGCCAGATCACCCGCCCGCTGGCCGAAACCCTGGCCGTGGTGCAACGCATCGCCGATGGCGACCTGACGCAGAACCTGCAAGTGACCCGCCGCGACGAACTCGGCGTGCTACAGCAAGGTATTCAGCGCATGGGCGTGACCCTGCGCAACCTGATTGGCGGCATTCGCGATGGCGTTACACAGATCGCCAGCGCCGCCGAAGAGCTGTCGGCCGTCACTGAGCAGACCAGCGCCGGGGTCAACAGCCAGAAGATCGAGACCGACCAGGTGGCCACCGCCATGCACGAAATGTCGGCCACCGTGCAGGAAGTGGCGCGCAACGCCGAAGAGGCTTCGCAAGCGGCCAGCCTGGCAGACCAGGAAGCGCGCCAAGGCGACAAAGTGGTTGGCGAAGCGATTGCACAGATTGAACGCTTGGCCGATGAAGTGGCGCGCTCCACCGAAGCCATGCAAGTGCTGCAACAGGAAAGCGACAAGATCGGCAGCGTGATGGACGTGATCAAAGCCGTCGCCGACCAGACCAACCTGCTGGCCCTCAACGCTGCCATCGAAGCGGCCCGCGCCGGCGAAGCCGGTCGTGGTTTCGCTGTGGTCGCCGATGAAGTGCGCAGCCTGGCGCAGCGCACCCAGCAGTCCACCGAAGAAATCGCCGGCCTGGTCGCCGGCCTGCAAAGCGGCTCGCAGCAAGTCGCCACTGTGATGAGCAACAGCCGCAGCCTGACCGACAGCAGCGTGCTGCTGACCCGCAAGGCCGGCACCGCGCTGGAAAGCATCACCGCCACGGTGTCCAACATCCAGTCGATGAACCAGCAGATCGCTGCGGCCGCCGAAGAGCAAAGCGCGGTGGCCGAAGAGATCAGCCGCAGCATCCTTAACGTGCGTGACGTCTCCGAACAGACCGCCGCCGCCAGTGACGAAACCGCCGCTTCCAGTGTTGAGCTGGCAAGGCTGGGTGGGCAGTTGCAGCAGTTGGTGAGTCACTTCCGGGTGTAATGCACAGACCGCATAACGGCTATCGCGGCTGAAGCCCCTCCCACAGAAACCGCGGTCCTTGTGGGAGAGGCTTTCGCCTCGATTCCTGGAAAAGGTAAAACCGAAAAAACAAAAAACCGCCATGCCCTCTCGGGCATGGCGGTTTTTTATTGGCTGGCAGCAGGCGTTTTATTTACGCGCGCCACGCACCCCTTCGGCCAGTTCGGCGCACAAGCCCAGCACACCTTTGACGGCATCCTGCTGGCTGGCAGCGTTGGCGATATGGTCGATCAGTGCGGAGCCCACCACCACACCGTCGGCCAGGCGCGCGATGGTCGCGGCGTGTTCGGCGGTGCGGATGCCGAAGCCGATGCTGATCGGCAGGTCGGTGTGGCGACGCAGGCGAGCAACCGCCTGTTCCACATGTTCCAGGGTGGCGGAACCGGCACCGGTAACGCCGGCGACCGACACGTAGTAAACGAAGCCCGAGCTGCCGTTGAGTACGGTCGGCAGGCGCTTGTCGTCGGTGGTCGGCGTGGTCAGGCGGATAAAATCCAGGCCAGCGGCTTGCGCCGGGTCGGCCAGGTCGACGTTATGTTCAGGCGGCAGGTCGACGACGATCAGGCCGTCAACGCCGGCTGCCTTGGCATCGGCGATAAACGCCGGTACGCCGTATTTGTGGATCGGGTTGAAGTAGCCCATCAGCACCAGCGGGGTGTCGCTGTTGCCTTCGCGGAATTCGCGAACCATCTGCAGGGTTTTCTTCAGGTCCTGCTTGGCGGCCAGCGCACGGATGTTGGCCAACTGAATGGCCGGGCCGTCGGCCATCGGGTCGGTGAACGGCATGCCCAGTTCAATCACATCGGCGCCGGCAGCCGGCAGGCCTTTGAGAATTTCCAGGGAGGTGGCGTAGCCCGGGTCGCCGGCGGTGATAAAGGTCACCAGGGCAGCACGGTTCTGTTGTTTCAGTTCGGCGAAACGGCGTTGCAGGCGGCTCATATATGTTCTTCCTGTTCGTCGAAGTGGTGCATGACGGTTTGCATATCCTTGTCGCCACGGCCGGACAGGTTCACCACCATCAGGTGGTCCTTGGGCAGCTTGGGTGCGCGTTTGAACACTTCAGCCAGGGCGTGGGCGCTTTCCAGCGCCGGGATGATGCCTTCCAGTCGGCAGCATTTATGGAAAGCGGCGAGGGCTTCGTTATCGGTGATCGAGGTGTATTCGACGCGGCCGATGTCGTGCAACCAGGCGTGCTCCGGGCCGATGCCGGGGTAGTCGAGGCCGGCGGAAATCGAGTGGGCGTCGATGATCTGGCCGTCGTCGTCCTGCAGCAGGAAGGTGCGGTTGCCGTGCAGCACGCCCGGTACCCCGCCGTTCAGGCTGGCAGCGTGTTTGCCGGTTTCGATGCCGTGGCCGGCAGCTTCAACGCCGATGATCTGCACGTCTTTGTCGTCGAGGAACGGATGGAACAAGCCCATGGCGTTGGAACCGCCGCCGATGCACGCCACCAGGGAATCCGGCAGGCGGCCTTCCTGGTCTTGCAACTGCGTGCGGGTTTCCTTGCCGATTACCGCCTGGAAATCGCGGACCATCGCCGGGTACGGGTGCGGGCCGGCCACGGTGCCGATCAGGTAGAAAGTCGAATCCACGTTGGTCACCCAGTCGCGCAGGGCTTCGTTCATCGCATCCTTGAGGGTGCCGGTGCCGGCGGTGACCGGAATCACCTCGGCGCCCAGCAGCTTCATGCGGAACACGTTGGCCTGCTGGCGATCGATGTCGGTGGTGCCCATGTAGATCACGCAGTCCAGACCGAAACGTGCGGCGACAGTGGCAGTGGCCACGCCGTGCATGCCGGCACCGGTCTCGGCGATGATGCGTTTTTTACCCATGCGCCGCGCCAGCAGGATCTGGCCGATGCAGTTGTTGATCTTGTGCGCGCCGGTGTGGTTCAGCTCTTCGCGCTTGAGGTAGATCTTCGCGCCGCCGCAGAACTCGGTCAGGCGCTCGGCGAAATACAGCGGGCTGGGACGGCCAACATAGTCACGCTGGAAGTAGGCCAGTTCCTTGAGGAAGGCGGGGTCTTCTTTAGCTTTTTCGTATTCGGCGGCCAGATCGTGGATCAGCGGCATCAGGGTTTCGGCGACGTACTGGCCGCCGAACGAACCGAACAGGCCGGTGGCGTCGGGTCCGTTGCGGTATGAAGTCTGGGTCATGGTGGGCTCCTGCTGGAAGCTGGATTTCGATGGCGTTCACTGTAGGCGCGACTTTCGCTGGAATAAAGCGATAAGATCGCCGGCATCTGTCAGAAAAACTCACAGGTTAATCAGTCAAACATGGCGCGTGATCTTCCCCCCTTGAATGCCCTGCGGGCCTTTGAAGCGGCTGCCCGGCTGCATAGTCTGAGCAAAGCAGCGCAGGAGTTGAGTGTGACCCACGGCGCCGTGAGCCGGCAGATTCGGGTGCTCGAAGATGACCTCGGCCTGGCCCTGTTCAGCAAAGAGGGGCGCGGCCTAAAACTCACAGATGCCGGCATTCGTCTGCGCGATGCCAGCGCCGAAGCCTTCGAGCGTCTGCGCGGAGCCTGTGCCGAACTGAAACAACAAACTGCCGACGCGCCCTTCGTGCTGGCCTGCCCAGGCAGCTTGCTGGCGCGCTGGTTTATTCCGCGCCTGGACCGGCTCAACCGCGAACTGCCGGAACTGCGCTTGCAGCTGTCGGCCAGCGATGGCGAGCTGGACCCGCGACGCGCCGGTATCGATGCCACCCTGTGGTTTGCCGAGCCGCCGTGGCCGGCAGATATGCAGGTGTTCGAGCTGGCGGTGGAGCGCATTGGCCCGGTACTCAGTCCACGCTATGCAGGTTTTGCTGCACTGCAACACGCCGCGCCGCAGCAGTTGCTCAGCGAGTCATTGCTGCACACCACCTCGCGTCCACAAGCCTGGCCACAGTGGGCGCAGAGCCAGGCAATCAAACGGGCAGAGCTGCAGCTGGGGCAGGGCTTCGAGCATTTGTATTACTTGCTGGAAGCGGCCGTGGCCGGCCTGGGCGTGGCCATTGCGCCGCAGCAATTGGTTGCCGATGAGTTGGCGGCGGGGCGTCTGGTGGCGCCTTGGGGGTTTGTTGAGACCAGCGCGCGACTGGCGCTGTGGGTGCCGGCGCGTACGCCATCGGCACGGGCTGCCAGGTTGGCGCAGTGGCTGGAACAGCAACTGTCCGTAGGAGCGACTTCAGCCGCGATCCCTGCAAAAAGCGATCGTGGCTGAAGCCACTCCTACGACGATCTACAACGGCTCAGTTGTTATTGCGAAACACCAGGTATCCCGCCAACGCCACCACACCCAAGGCCAGGCTGGCCGAGGCCACCGGGTGCTCACGGGTCAGGTCACGGGTAGCAACCCCGGCCTGATACGTCTTTTCCTTCACATCCGCGTAGGTGTCGCTGAGCAGGTCGCGGGAGTGGCCCAGTACGCGCTCGGCGCTTGAGCGCAGGGTCTTGAGGGACTTCTGCGACTCCTCACTGACTTCGCTTTTCAGGCTGTCGAGGCTGGAGATCAAGTGCTCGATCTCGGTTTCGATGCTGTGCAGGGATTTGTTGCGCGAGGCAAAAATGGCCATGGTCAGTCTCTCCTATCGTTCATAAGGGCGTACTGGGTGTGACTGCGCTCAAGTTGGAAAGTGCAGCTAATCTGAACTTATCCGGCGCCAGGCGGGACTCATTCTGTAAGCGCATCTGCCCACAAGAGAGGACAACAGCATGTCGGATCATCACACCTACAAACTGATCGATATCGTCGGCTCATCGCCCACCAGCATTGAAGAGGCCATTCAGAACGCCCTGGCCGAAACGGCCAAGACGGTGCGCAATCTGGAGTGGTTCGAAGTGGTGGAAACCCGCGGTCATATTGTTGACGGAAAAGTCGGCCACTATCAGGTGACCTTGAAAGTGGGCTTCCGCATCGGCGATAGCTGATAGCCCCTGTTTACGCGTGACGGCCTGCGGGCCGTCAACGCTCACCGAGGCTGTGGGACAACGCCCGGTGTTGCTTTTGGCGACCTCAGGTCGTCAATTTTGCTGCTCGAGGTTTGGCGTGGTGTTCGAGCATTTGTCGTTACCAACGAGGGAGCGTTACCCCATGAAAAAAGTGATCCTGGCCTTTGGCCTGTTAGTTATGGCTGGCTCGGCCTTCGCGGCCCCAAAACCCTGCGAAGAGCTGAAGTCGGAAATCGATGCAAAGATCCAAGCCAAGGGCGCCAAGTCCTACAGCCTGGAAATCGTTGAGAAAGGCAGCGCTGGCGACAAGACCGTCGTAGGTAGCTGCGATGCAGGTAGCAAAGAGATCGTCTACCAGCGCAATTGATCGCGCCTAGGCACTATCAAACCGGCGCCCTTGTGGCGCCGGTTTTTTATTGTCCGGCGGCGAGCGGCTGCGCGTCGGCGGGGCTGCGTTGAAAACGACTTTTGAATGCTCATTGGCTACAGCCAACTGCGCTTCAAAAGCCGTTTCCGCCTTGCTCCGCTCTAGCTCGCTCGCTCTGCAGTTGAGAGGGGCGGCAATCATAAAAGCTAAAGATTTGCCTTAAGGGCGTTCGCGCAGTACAGTAAGACCAACTGAAACAGTCGGGTATTACTGTTTTCCCCTCTCAAGATTTCCGAGGCTGGACCAGGAAATCGCGCCCGGAGTGCATTCATGAAAACCCTTTCCGATATCAAGATCTCCGTTCTCGACCTGGCGCCGATTCGCGCCGATGGCGGGCCGCAACAGGCGCTACGCAATTCCCTGGCGCTGGCCCAGCATGCGGAAAAACTCGGTTTCACTCGTTTCTGGGTGGCTGAGCACCACAACATGGACGGCATCGCCAGTTCCGCCACCTCGGTGCTGATCGGCTACCTCGCCGCCGGCACCAGCAGCATTCGCCTCGGCGCCGGCGGGGTGATGCTGCCTAACCACGCACCGCTGGTGATTGCTGAGCAGTTCGGCACCTTGGCCACGCTGTATCCCGGTCGTATTGACCTGGGCCTTGGCCGTGCGCCGGGAGCCGATCAGTACACCGCCCACGCCCTGCGTCGGGAGCGTTCCGGCAGCGCCGATGATTTCCCCGCAGACCTTACCGAGCTGCAAACCTACCTCGGCCCGCTGCAGCGCAACCAACGGGTGATCGCCATGCCGGGAACCGGCACCGAAGTGCCGATCTGGTTGCTCGGTTCCAGCCTGTTCAGCGCCCAGTTGGCCGGCCAGCGCGGCCTGCCTTACGCCTTCGCTTCGCACTTTGCGCCACGTTTGATGCACGAAGCGATTCGCGTCTACCGCAATCACTTCAAACCCTCGGCGGTGCTGGGCAAGCCCTATGTGATGCTCGGCGTGCCATTGCTCGCGGCCGACACCGACGAGCAGGCGCAATACCTGGCCACCAGCGCCTACCAGCGCATCCTCGCCCTGCTGCGCGGCCAGAGCCTGGTGCAAAAAGCACCGGTGCAGAGCATGGAAGGCCTGTGGCTGCCCCATGAGCGGCAAGCGGTAGGTGAGTTTTTTGGTTTGGCGATGGTCGGCGGCCCGGAAACCATCCGCAGCCACGTCAACCAGTTGCTGGAGCAGACCGACGCCGACGAGCTGATTTTCACCAGCGACATGTATGACTTCGTCGATCGCCTACATTCCTACGAGGTGCTGGCCAACCTGCGCTAAGCGGCAAAGAAAATCCGAACGACTGCTGCGCCAGTGCCTCTGAACCCTATACCCAACGGCAAGGAGAACTCAGATGAAAAAGACAGCATCGGCCCACTGGCAAGGCGGCATCAAAGACGGCAAAGGCACCATTTCCACCCAGAGCGGAGTGCTGAGCAAAAGCCCCTACGGTTTCAACACCCGCTTTGAAGACAAGCCCGGCACCAACCCGGAAGAACTGATTGGCGCCGCCCATGCCGGCTGCTTTTCCATGGCCCTGTCCAAGGAACTCGGTGAAGCCGGGATGACCGCCGAGAGCATCGACACCCAGGCCGAAGTGACCCTCGACAAGGTCGACGGCGGCTTCGCCATCACCGCCGTGCACCTCAAGCTCAGCGCGAAAATCCCTGGCGCCGACCGTGACGCGTTTGAAAAAGCCGTGGAAAGCGCCAAGACCGGCTGCCCGGTTTCCAAGGTGCTGAATGCGCAGATCACTCTGGAAGCGACGCTAGAGAACTAAGGTTTGCTGCAGGACCGAATAACCCCAATCGCGGCTGGCCGGAGCACCGGACCGGCCGCTCCTACGAATCGCACACTCCGTAGGAGCGGCTTCAGCCGCGATTGGTTTTGCGCCGCTCATACCTGTCCAACAACGGCTGCGTCGTCAGCCCATGCACAGCAATGCTCAAGGCCACCACCGACAACGTCAGGCCAATCGCCTCCTGCGCTGCCGGCCCTTGCAGCCCGTGGTTGAGCACATAGGCCAGGTAATACAGGCTGCCGATTCCGCGAATACCGAACCAGCCCATCAGCCAGCGCTGTCCTTCATTCAGGGCGCGGCCGCGCACCAGCATCACCACACTCAGCGGGCGGATCACGCAGAACAGCGCCAGACCCAGCGGCACCGCGCGCCAGTCCCAGTGAAAGGCCAGCAGTGCGCCGAGCAGGGTGACCAGCAACACCTCCAGCACCCGCTCGACGATATCGCCGAAGGACAACATTTCACCCATCAACAAACCGGCCACCACTTTCGGCTCGTCCGTGTTACTGACCTGTTCCTTGATTTCGTCCAGGCTGCCGCCCTCTTTGGGAATCGCCGAGGCCACTTCTTCGGCCGGCACGCTGGAGTTGCCCGAGGAATCGAGCTCGGCGTGGCGCAGGCCAATGCCCGCGGCAAAGGCGGCGAGAAACCCCAGCGCGCCGACGGTTTCGGCCAGCCAGTAGGACAGGGCGATCAGCGCCATGGCGAGAAAGTCGTTGGGCGAAATCGCCGCATCCCGGTGCCGGGTGCGCAGGTAGATGGCGGCGCGGCCGACGCCACGGCCCAATAAAAAACCGATCAGCAGCCCCGCCGGAACTGCCCAGAGCAAACGCTGCACGGCCCAGCCAGTCAGCCAACTGCTGCTGTCGCCGTCGTGCTGAAGCCAGAGCAGGGCGAACAGCACAAAAGGGAAGGCCACACCGTCGTTGAAACCAGCCTCCCCCGACAGCCCATAACGCACCCGGTCAAGGTCGCCGGCATGGTTGACCTGCACCAGGCTGGCCAACACCGGGTCGGTGGGCGCCAGTACAGCGCCGATCAACATCGACAGGCCGATGCCAATACCCAGCCCGTAATGGCTGACCAGCGCGACCCCGGCGATACACGCCAGCATCACCGGCCCGGCCAGCAGGTAGGCAGCGCGCCAGGCCGGATCGGCAAAACCCAGGCGCAGTTTCATCCCACCGCTGAACAGCGAAACCAGCACGGCGATCTCCGCCAGGTGTTCCAGCCAGCCGGCCACCTCGGCAAATTTCATTTGCCACAAACCCAGCCCCAGCGGGCCGATGGCCAGACCGAAGATCAGGTACAGGGTTGAAGTGCTGACCGGTAGCCAGCGCAGGTAGGCCGAGGCCAGGGTGAGAATCAGCAAAATGCTGCCAAGCACCGCCATCCAGTGCAGAAAGCTCATGGATGCTTTCCCCGTCGGTGCTGGGCCTGTCGGGATGACGGCGCGCTACCTAGGTTCGAGGCGGGAGAGAGAAGGAAGGTTCAGCCCATCGCGTGGGGCGGATATCGCCCTACAAGGGCCCGCACTTATCCACAGTCACTTGCTTGAGCGGTTTGCGCGGCAACGCGTACAACCAAGCCTGGGTAGTCATGGCGGCCGGGCGGGCTTCCAGGCGGTAGCGTTGGCCGGCGACGAAGTCGTACTTGACCTTGAGGTGGCAGGTGATCTGGCGGGGATTGCCCATGGTGCCGCCGCCGTTATCGATATCGAACTGGAAGCGCGCGCGCAGTTCATGGTTGCCGGGGCTGACTTGGAAAAAACGCCCATCGCTGACTTTTTTACCGTCGAGCTTTTGCGCCATCAGGGTGTTGCCCGGCGTGCTGTACAGCTCGATCCAGGCTTGCTGCGGGTCAGCCTCGGGCAAGGCGGCCGCGCAGGCAGTCAGGGGCAGGGCGCAACACAGAACGGGCATCAGGCGCATGGCGGTCTCGTAGCTAACGGTGAGCGGCAATCATGGTGGCATTCACACCTCGCCGCAACGGCCTTCCTTGGCGCGTGCCAGCAGTTGGTGTTGCTGGTCATAGAGCTTGGCCCAGGGCCGGAAACCGATGCTGCCGGCCACCAAGTTGTAACGTTGCCCGGCGGCAAATTCAGGGTAGTCGAGCTTGAGCACGCAGGTGCGCTCCAGGCCCTGGCTGTCGGGCCCGATGTTGGTCGGCGCGACGTCGAACTGCAGGCGCATATGCAGCTCATGCTGGCCAGGGCTGACCTGAAAGTAGCGGTCGTCTTCCAGTTCGCTGGCATCCACCTTGGCGGCCTGCAGGGTATTGGTCTCGCTGGTGCGCAAGTCGACCCAGGCCTGGCTCGGGTCGGGAGTGGGCAGCATCGCGCAGCCACAGAGGCTGAGCAGACTGGCAGTGAGTAGCAGTGGGCGCATGGTGAGGCTCCGTGGTCGGTCTGATTTTTTATTCGTGCTGAGGCGGACAGCCGGCTGGAGCGCGTTGCCGGGATAGGGTAGGTTTTGCCGCGTGCTGCCGCTGTTCTTCCAGCCCTTGCCCCCGGATCGCCCGATGCCGCCCTGCTTATCCTGGTTACTCGACCTGTCGCGCTGGCGCTGGGTTCCGCTGTCCCTGGTTTTGCTGCTGAACGGTTGCAGCTATTACGCGCAGCTGCTGAACGGCCAGGTCGACCTGTTGGCCCGCCGTGAGCCGATCAGCGAATTGCTGGCCAAGCCCGATCTCGACCCGCAATTGCGCCAGCGCCTGCTGCTGGCCGAGGACGCGCGCAGTTTTGCCAGCCGCCAACTGGCGCTGCCGGACAACCAGAGCTACCGCCTGTACGCCGACCTCGGCCGGCCCTATGTGGTGTGGAACCTGTTTGCCACGCCGGAGTTTTCCCTGGAGGCGCAAACCCATTGCTTCCCGATTGCCGGCTGCGTGGCCTATCGCGGCTTCTATGAGCAGAACCGCGCACGCGGTGCGGCCGCCTTGCTCAAGCAGGAAGGACTGGACACCTATGTGGCCGGCATCGAGGCCTACTCCACCCTTGGCTGGTTCGCCGACCCGCTGCTCAACACGATGCTGCGCTGGGACGACCAGCGCTGGGTGTCGGTGATCTTCCATGAGCTGGCGCACCAGCAGTTCTACCTACCGGGCGACACCGCATTCAATGAGTCCTACGCCAGCTTTGTCGAGACCGAGGGGCTACGCCAATGGCGCGCGGCAAAAGGCCTGAAGGCCGCGGAAAACGGCGCGCGCGAGCGTCAGCGTGAACAGTTCAGCAGCTTGGTATTGGCCAGCCGCGAACGCTTGCAGAGCCTCTACACCAGCGGCCAGACCGAGGCGCAGATGCGCGTCGGCAAGGCCGCCGAGTTCGAGCGTTTACGCGGCGAATACCAGGTGCTGCGCAGCAGCCAATGGGCCGGCGACGGACGCTATGACGCGTGGATGTACGGCCCGCTGAACAACGCCAAGCTGCTGCCATTTGGCTTGTATGACCAATGGCAACCGGCGTTTGCGGCGCTGTTTGTGGAGGTGAACGGGGATTGGCCGAGGTTTTATGCGGCGGTGAAGGCCTTGGGGGAGTTGCCGGATGACCAGCGGCAGAAACGCCTGGCGCAGTTGCACAGAGGACGAACCGACCAGGCGGCGTTAGAGTCGAAACCTTAAATCAAAAGCATCGCGGCTAAAGCCCCTCCCACAGGAGAGATGCGTGCTCTTGTGGGAGGGGCTTTAGCCGCGAGGAATCCACCACCCGTTTCGGAGCGAACCATGAACAGAATCCTGCTGACCCTGCTGTTCGTTATGGCCGCTGCTCCGGCATGGGCCGCGCCGAAATCCTGCGCCGAACTCAAACAGGAAATCGAAACCAAGATCCAGGCTGCCGGGGTGGTTAGCTACACCCTGGAGATCGTCGACAAAGCTGAAGCCAAAGACCCGAGCATGGTGGTCGGCAGCTGTGAGTACGGCAGCAAGAAAATCATCTACCAGAAAAACGGCCGTTAACCGCCAAAGGCGGCATGCAACTCGGCCAGGGTGCGGAAGTGATAGGTCGGGTTTTGCGCCTGAATCTCTTCCTCGCTGCCAAAGCCATACCCCACCGCCACACACTCCAGACCATTGCTGTGCGCGCCGATCAGGTCGTGTTTACGGTCGCCGATCATCAGGGTCTGGCTGGGGTCCAGCTGCTCCTGCTCCAGCAAGTAGGCAATCAGCTCGACCTTGTTGGTGCGGGTGCCATCCAGCTCGCTGCCGTAGATCACTTTGAAGTGCTTGGCGAAGTCGAAGTGGCGGGCAATTTCTTTGGCAAACACGTGGGGTTTCGAGGTGGCGATATACAGGGTGCGGCCCTGGGCATTGAGGCTGCTGAGCAGCTCTGCCACGCCGTCGAATACCAGGTTCTCGTATAGCCCGGTGACCTTGAAACGCTCGCGGTAGAAGTTCACCGCCTGCCAGGCCTTGGCCTCGTCGAAGGCATAGAACTGCATAAATGCCTGCAGCAGCGGCGGGCCGATGAAGTGTTCGAGTTGACGCAGGTCCGGCTCGTCGATACCGAGCTGGGCGAGGGCGAATTGAATCGAACGGGTAATGCCTTCACGGGGGTCGGTGAGGGTGCCGTCGAGGTCAAACAGGATGTTCTGCTGGTGCATGGTAGAAGCGCCCAAAGTGCGGGGGGCGCCATGATAACCCAGGGTTTCAGCCTCGATGCTTTTGATCTACGCGTTCAAATGTGGCGCCATCGTCACCGCCAACCACTCCATAAACACCCGCACCCGCTGCGGCAGGTTGCGCCGATGGGCGTAGAGCAGGGTGACGTTCATCGGCGCCGGCACCCACTCAGGCAACACCTCCACCAATTCACCGCGCGCCAGGCATTCACGCTTGCCAGCCACTGGCGCCTGGATGATGCCAAAGCCTGCCAGGCAAGCGGCGTTGTAGCAGTCGGTGTTGTTCACCGTCACGGTGCCAGCCATGGGCAGACAGTGGCGTTTGCCGTCCTGTTGGTACTCAAAACCGGTCGAGCGTGAGCCGAAATTCGACACGTAGTGCACCAGCCGATGCTCGATCAGATCGTCCAGGGTGCGAGGCGTGCCATAGCGCTTGAGGTAGGCCGGGCTGACGTAGTTGGCCTGGCGCAGGGCGCCGAGTGGGCGCGCCACCAGGCTGGCGTCGGGCATTTCACCCACGCGCAGCACGCAGTCAAAGCCCTCGCGCACCAGGTCGACACGCCGGTCGGTGGCGCTGATTTCCAGCTCGATCAGCGGGTGCTGGTCGCTGAATTCAGGGAGGTGCGGCAGCACGTATTCGCGCGCGGTGACGGTCGGCAAGTCGATACGCAAACGTCCGCGCAGCACGCTCTGGTCTTGGCGGAACAGGCTTTCCAGTTCGTCGACCTGGTCGAGCATGTCTTTGCAGCGTTCGTACAGCACCAGGCCGTCCTGGGTCGCCTGCACCTTGCGCGTGGTGCGTTGCAGCAGGCGCGCACCCAGCAGGTCTTCGAGCAGGCGGACGTGTTCAGACACCGTCGACTTGGGCAGCCCCAGGCTTTCGCTGGCCTGGGTAAAGCTCGCCAGTTCGGTGACGCGGGCGAAGGTTTTATACAGGTCGAGCTTATTCATGGCGCCACCTATTGTTCGGCTTATCCGCATGGTTTGTGCAGATTCTTCGTCTTTATCGGCTTATGCGCAAACCCTACAGTGGCCTCGACCTCACCGCTAGCCCTTCTGGAGATACCCACCATGACCCGTAAAATCGCACTGATCACCGGCGCCAGCCGCGGCCTCGGCAAAAACGCAGCACTGCACCTGGCCGCCCAGGGCGTCGACATCATCGGCACCTACCACAGCCGTCGCGACGAAGCGCAGGCATTGGTGGCACAGATCGAAGAAGCCGGCGGCCGCGCCGTGATGCTGCAACTGGACGTTGCCGACAGCGCCAGCTTCGCCAACTTTGCCGATAACGTGCGCAGCGCGCTGAGCGGCCACTTCGAGCGCGACAGCTTCGACTTTCTGCTCAACAACGCCGGCATGGGCATTCATGCCAGCTTCGCCGAAACCAGCGAAGCGCAGTTCGACCAGTTGGTGAACGTGCACCTCAAAGGCCCGTTCTTTCTGACGCAGCGGTTGCTGCCGCTGTTGGCCGATGGCGGCCGAATCGTCAACGTCTCGTCCGGCCTGGCGCGCTTTGCCCTTCCGGGTTACGCCGCGTATGCGGTGATGAAAGGCGGCATTGAGGTGCTGACCCGTTACCAGGCCAAAGAGCTGGGCGCCCGTGGCATCAGCGTGAATACCCTGGCACCCGGCGCCATCGAAACCGATTTCGGTGGCGGTGCCGTGCGTGACAACGCGGCGCTGAATGCCATGGTGGCCAGCAACACCGCGCTGGGCCGGGTAGGCATGCCAGACGATATCGGCGCGGCGATTGCCCTGCTGTTCAGCGACGGCAGCCGCTGGATCAACGCCCAACGCATCGAGGCGTCGGGCGGGATGTTTCTCTAACCCTTTTGTAGGAGCGACGTAGGTTGGGTTGAGCGCAGCGAAGCCCAACTAGGACTAGGACCGATACGCGCCGGCCGATGGCCGGCCTGTTGGGCTTCGCCGTTGGCTCAACCCAACCTACGCGTCATACCCTTCGGCCAAGTGCTGGTCCTTCAACCGCACATAATTCGCCGCGCTGTAGGTAAAAAACGCCCGCTCCTTTTCGGTCAGCGGGCGTATCTGTTTGGCCGGGCTGCCGACATACAGAAAGCCGCTCTCCAGCACCCGCCCTGGCGGCACCAGGCTGCCGGCGCCGAGAATCACCTCGTCCTCGATCACCGCGCCATCCATTACCGTCGAACCCATGCCGATCAGAATGCGGTTACCTACGGTGCAGCCGTGCAGCATCACTTTGTGGCCGATGGTCACGTCGTCGCCAATCAGCAGCGGGAAACCATCGGGGTTGAACGGCCCGGCGTGGGTGATGTGCAACACGCTGGCGTCCTGCACGCTGGTACGCGCACCAATACGGATGCGGTGCATATCGCCGCGAATCACCGTCAACGGCCAGACCGAGCTGTCATCGCCCAGTACCACGTCGCCAATCACCACCGCCGATGCATCGACGAAAACCTTTTCGCCGAGCTGGGGTGTGGTGCCTTGGTAAGTTCGAATTGCCACGATAGAAACCTCTTAAGCTGCGTCCGGCCTTGATTGTAATTAAGATGGCGCCATATTCGCTGGAGCGCATCCAATTAGCTTCGGTGCAAATTTCACAGCCAGACAGGTGACCGTCGTGAGCGAGAACAACCCTCTACTGCAAGCCTTCGACCTCCCGCCCTACTCCGCCATCCGCCCAGAGCACGTCGAGCCTGCCGTCGACACCCTGCTGCGTGAAGGCCGCGAAGCCTTGGCCAAGCTGCTGGCCGAACAACCGCAAACCCCGACCTGGGACGGTCTGGTGCTCGCGCTGGACGAGCAAGGCGAGCGCCTGAGCCGTGCCTGGAGCCCGGTCAGCCACCTGAACGCGGTGTGCAACAACGCCGAGCTGCGCCAGGCCTACGAGGCCTGCCTGCCGAAGCTGTCGGAATACTGGACCGAACTCGGCCAGAACCGCGCCCTGTTCCAGGCCTATGAAGCCCTGGCCAACAGCCCGGCCGCTGCCAATTTCGATGTAGCGCAAAGCACCATTCTGCAAAACGCCCTGCGCGATTTCCGCCTCTCCGGTATCGACCTGCCGGCCGCCGAGCAACAGCGCTACGGCGCCATCCAGATGAAACTTTCGGAGCTCGGCAGCCGCTTCTCCAACCAACTGCTCGATGCCACACAGGCCTGGACCAAACACATCCTCGACGAAGATGCCCTGGATGGCCTGCCGGATTCGGCCAAGGCGCAGATGGCGCAAGCAGCCCAGGCCAAAGAGCTGGACGGCTGGCTGATCAGCCTGGAATTCCCCAGCTACTACGCGGTGATGACCTACGCCAACGACCGTGCCCTGCGTGAAGAGCTGTACGCCGCTTACTGCACCCGCGCCTCCGACCAGGGCCCGAATGCCGGCAAGAACGACAACGGCCCGGTAATGGCCGAGATCCTCGACCTGCGTCAGGAGCTTGCTCAACTCTTGGGTTTCGCCAACTACTCGGAGCTCAGCCTGGCGACCAAAATGGCCGAGAACAACGACCAGGTGCTGAGTTTCCTGCGCGACCTGGCGCAGCGCAGCAAGCCGTTTGCCGAACAGGACCTCAGCGAGTTGCGCGGCTACGCCAACGAACACGGCTGCACCGATCTGCAAAGCTGGGACGTGGGCTACTACAGCGAAAAACTGCGTGAGCGGCGCTACAGCATTTCCCAGGAAATCCTGCGTGCCTACTTCCCCATCGACAAAGTACTGAGCGGCCTGTTCGCCATCGTGCAGAAGCTCTACGGCATCGAAATCGCCGAACTGAAAGGCTTCGACACCTGGCACCCGGATGTCCGCCTGTTCGAAATCAAGGAAAACGGCCAGCATGTCGGCCGCTTCTTCTTCGATCTCTATGCCCGCGCCAACAAACGCGGCGGTGCCTGGATGGACGGCGCGCGCGACAAACGCCGCACCGCCGCTGGCAGCGTGGTCAGCCCGGTGGCCAATCTGGTGTGCAACTTCACCCCGGCAGTCGGCGACCAGCCGGCGCTGCTGACCCACGATGAAGTCACCACCCTGTTCCACGAATTCGGCCACGGCCTGCACCACCTGCTGACCCGCGTCGAACACGCCGGTGCCTCAGGCATCAATGGTGTGGCTTGGGATGCGGTGGAGCTGCCGAGCCAGTTTATGGAGAACTGGTGCTGGGAGCCTGAAGGCCTGGCGCTGATTTCCGGTCACTACAAAACCGGCGAAGCCCTGCCGCAGGACCTGCTGGAAAAGATGCTCGCGGCGAAAAACTTCCAGTCCGGCCTGATGATGGCGCGGCAGGTGGAGTTCTCCCTGTTCGACTTCGAACTGCACGCCACCCATGGCGACGGTCGTTCGGTGCTGGACGTGCTGGAAGGCATCCGCAGCGAGGTTTCGGTAATGCGTCCACCGGCCTATAACCGCTTCCCCAATAGCTTTGCGCACATTTTCGCCGGCGGTTACGCAGCGGGTTACTACAGCTACAAGTGGGCTGAGGTGCTGTCGGCCGATGCCTTCTCCAAATTCGAGGAAGACGGCGTGCTCAACGAGCAAACCGGCCGTGCATTCCGCGAGGCGATTCTCGCCCGTGGTGGCTCGCAAGCGCCGATGGTGCTGTTCGTCGACTTCCGCGGCCGCGAGCCGAGCATCGACGCCCTGCTGCGGCACCTCGGTCTGAGCGCGGAGGCAGCGTAATGGCGATCGGCAAAAAACGCTTTATCGCCGGCGCCGTGTGCCCGGCGTGCAGCGAAAGCGACAAGATCCAGATGTGGGACGTCGACGGCACTCCGAACCGCGAATGCGTGGCCTGCGGCTACGCTGATACCTTGAACGAGCAGGGTCAGTCGGTTCCCAGGGAGTTGGGCACGCGGGTCAACAAGATCGCGGTGAAACAGGCTGACCCCAAGGTGCAGGGCGTGCAGTTTTTCCCGAACCCGAAGCTGAAAAAACCCACCGAGTAATTGCGGAGCACCGTTATGTGGCACGTGGTGTGTGGCGACAACGCCGCCGAAGGCGTGACCCGCGTGGTCGGCGAGGAGCTGTCGCTGCAGGTGCTGCGCGACGACCTCGCCGTCGGCCCGCTGGCGGATGTCGACCAGCCACCCTGCGGTCAGCGAGTAGCCTTTTGGCAGGCAACGTGGCCGGCGTCGGTGCAACCGGCTCCGGACTTTGCTGCAGGGCTCAGTGATGACGTGTCATGGCTGGCCAGCCTGGCGACCCATAGCGAACCCGTGACCCTCTGGCACGGCGACAGTGCCTCTGAGCAACTCATGCTGTGCCGCGTTGCCGCCGCCGTGCAACACAGCCACCTGCCGTTTTTCGAAGTGCCCTGCGGCACAGGCGACAGCCGCGTGGCCTGGCGTCGGGCGGTGGCCATGCATGCGCCGGATGAACTGCTGAACCTGTACGAACCCAAACTGGTTAGCCCGGCGCGGCGTCAGCACCTGGCGGCGCAGTGGAAGCAGGCCGTGAGTGACAACGCGCTGGTGCGGCGTTGGTTCAATGGCAGTTTCCACGGCGAAGATTACCGCGCCATCGACCATGCACTGCTGACTGCCTGCAGCGCCCAGTGGCAACCGCTGGCGCGGCCAATGGCCGAAGTGATGGGGCATAGCGACGGGTTCTTTGCCAGCGACTTCTTTCTGTTCTGGCGGGCAAGAGAGTTGGCCAAGACGGGGCGGTTGGAGCTTTCCGATGATGCCGAGGCTTACCCGTATACCGAGCTGAGCGTTCGCAACCCCTCCTAAACCCACCGTCGTCCCAGCGCAGGCTGGGACCCAGAATTCCGGATGGCACACGCCTTTGCCCAAGACGCAATAGCCTGGATCCCAGCCTGCGCTGGGATGACAGTGCCTGATCTAACCCCGCCGAAAAAACTCCCCCGGCGTGCACTCGAACTGCTGCCGAAACGCGGCAATAAACGCCGACGTCGAGTCATACCCACAGGCCAACGCCACGTCCGTTACCCGCACCCCCTGCTCCAGCGGCGACAACGCGCCCAGCAGCCGCAAGCGCTGGCGCCAGGCACGAAAAGTCAGCCCGGTATCGCGTAGAAACAGGCGACTGAGGGTCTTTTCCGAAGCGCCCAATTGCCCACTCCAATCGGCCAGGCTACGGCCATCGTCGGGGTGCGCCTGCAACTGCCGGCACAA
The DNA here is from genome assembly GCF_003050835.1 of Pseudomonas sp. GV071. Classification (GTDB taxonomy): domain Bacteria; phylum Pseudomonadota; class Gammaproteobacteria; order Pseudomonadales; family Pseudomonadaceae; genus Aquipseudomonas. The sequence goes on from NZ_QAOJ01000002.1 coordinate 240,936, forward strand.
CTGCTGCAAACGCGGGTCGGTGGGCAATGGCAGTGACAGCCGCACTTCCTCGGCACTGCGCAGTTGGTCCAGCAGCACCTGCACCAGCCGGCCATCGGCACCGTCTTCCTGGTACTCCACCGGCAAGGCGGAAAAACGGCTGATCAACTCTCGGGTCAGCGGGCTGACACTGAGCACCCGACAATGGCCGGGCGCCCAACCGGTGACTGCGCAATCGAGGTACAAGCCGCGCAATTCGGTGTGTGGAGAGCTGATCACCTCATGTTCCAAGCCAGCAGGAATCCAGATCGCCCGCTGCGGCGGGGCGACAAAGCTCCCGGCGTCGGTGTGCACATGCAGCACGCCCTGAATGGCGTACGACAGCTGCACCCAGGGGTGACTATGGCGCGGCGTGCCGACCTGCAACGGCAGCGATTCGGCGCGGGCAAACACCGGACGCGGCAGGTTGACCATGTCGGGAACACGGCGTTGACCAAGGGGCTGGGGCGGAATCTGTCCGTTAGGCGGCATATTCTGGCTTTCTGGCGTTAGTCGGCAATAGTTTGCCACGGTAAAGTCCCGGCCTACCCTTTGGCAACCCGTCCCCGGTACCACGCCCATGGCCCGCTCCAAGCTGCTCCCCGACAACTTCACCCTCACCCTGATCGCCGTCGTCGCCACCGCCAGCCTGCTGCCCTGCAGCGGCAGCACCGCCGTGGCCTTTGGCTGGATCACCAACATCGCCATCGCCCTGCTGTTTTTCCTCCACGGCGCCAAGCTCTCGCGTGAAGCGATCATCGCCGGCGCCGGCCATTGGCGCCTGCACCTGCTGGTGTTCAGTTGCACCTTTATTCTTTTCCCGTTGCTCGGCCTGGCGCTGAAACCGGTGCTGTCGCCGGTGGTGGGCAACGAGCTGTATATGGGCATCCTCTACCTCTGCGCGCTGCCGGCCACCGTGCAGTCGGCGATTGCCTTCACCTCCCTGGCGCGCGGCAATATTCCGGCCGCCATCTGCAGTGCGGCGGCTTCCAGCCTGTTCGGGATCTTTCTCACGCCGCTGCTGGTCACCCTGCTGCTCAACGTGCACGGCGAAGGTGGCTCGACCCTCGATGCGATCCTGAAGATCAGCGTGCAACTGCTGCTGCCGTTTATTGCCGGGCAGATCGCCCGTCGCTGGATCGGCACCTGGGTGGCGGCCAATAAGAACTGGCTGCGCTTTGTCGACCAAGGCTCGATTCTGCTGGTGGTCTACACCGCCTTCAGCGAAGCGGTGATCGAAGGCCTATGGCATCAGGTGCCGCTGCCGAAACTGCTGGGCCTGGTGCTGGCCTGCTGCGTGTTGCTGGCACTGGCGTTGACCATCGTCCACCTGCTGGGCAAGTGGCTCGGTTTCAATATGGAAGACCGCATTACCATTCTGTTCTGCGGCTCGAAAAAGAGCCTGGCCACCGGTGTGCCGATGGCCCAGGTGCTGTTTGCCGGCGGCTCCATCGGCCTGCTGATTCTTCCGCTGATGCTGTTCCACCAGATTCAGCTGATGGTCTGCGCGGTGCTGGCTCAGCGTTTTTCCGAGCGCAGCGAAGGCGAAGACACAGCGGCTGCCGAAAGCCGCTGAGCGGAAATTTCCTAAGTACGGCTGGCGCGTATCTGTCGAATAAATTACTGTTTATGCATACAGTATTGTATTCACGGATACGCCCATGTCGCAGTTTCTCCCGCCCCGCGGCCGTGGCACGGCCAGCAACCCGCATAATCGCTTCGCCGCCACCCGCTCGGTGCGCGAAGACGATGGCTGGTACCAGGAAGAAACCCCGCTGACCTTCACTACTGAAGTCCGCGAGGAATTCGCCAAGAGCGTAATCACCCGCAACAACTCCCCGGATGTCGGCTTCGACCGCTCGGTAAACCCCTACCGCGGTTGCGAGCATGGCTGCAGCTACTGCTTCGCCCGCCCCAGCCACGCCTACTGGGACCTGTCGCCCGGCATCGATTTCGAAACCAAGCTGATCGCCAAGACCAACCTCGCCAACCGCCTCGAAGAGCAACTGCAAAAGCCCGGTTATGTGCCGGCCCCCATCGCCCTGGGCATCAACACCGACGCCTACCAACCGATCGAACGCGAACAGCAACTCACCCGCCGCAGCCTGGAAATTCTGCTGCGCTACCGCCACCCCGTGCACATCATCACCAAGAGCTCGCTGATCCTGCGCGACCTCGACCTGCTCAGCGAACTGGCCAGTCGCAACCTGGTCAGCGTGGCCTTCAGCATGACCACCCTGGACGACGAACTGAAACGCATCATGGAGCCACGCGCCGCCTCACCCAAGGCACGCCTGCGGGCGATGAAAGAGCTGCATGAAGCCGGCGTGCCGGTCAGCGCCCTGGTGGCGCCGGTGATTCCGATGATCAATGACATGGAGCTCGAACAGATTCTCGCCGCCGCCAAAGACGCCGGTGCGCGCTCGGTCGGCTATATCCTGCTGCGCCTGCCACTGGAAATTGCCGAGTTGTTCGAGGAGTGGCTGAACAGCCATTTCCCCGACCGCGCGGCGCACGTGATGAGCCTGATTCGCCAGTCCCGCGGCGGCAAAAACTACGACAGCCGCTTTGGCGTGCGGATGAAAGGCGAAGGCATCTTTGCCGAACTGCTGAACCAGCGCTTCAAGCTGGCAATCAAGCGCCTGGACCTGAACCGGCGCGGCGATTTCGACCTGGATTGCAGCCAGTTCTGCCCGCCGGGGGCGCAGATGAATCTGTTGTAGGCACTCTGCTCCGCGCGTTATGGTTCATCGCTCCAGCCCCCCGTTACTGGTAGCGCAGCATGGCCCGCACGTCGCGAATTACCGACCCGTCCTACGAGTTGATGGATGACCACGAAGGCCATTCGCTGATCTATCGCCAGCATGGTTTTCCCAGTCCGTTGGTGCGCTGGCACTTCCATAAGGAATACGAGCTGCACCTGATCGTGGCCAGTTCGGGCAAGGTGTTTATCGGTGATTACATCGGCAACTTTGCCCCGGACACGCTGTTCCTTACCGGCCCAAATCTGCCGCACAACTGGATCAGTCAGGTGGCCGCCGATGAGGTGTATCCGCAGCGCGACATGCTGGTGAATTTCACTGATGAAGTGCTCGACAGCGGCAGCGCGGTGTTCTCTGAATTGCAAGGTCTGGCGCCGCTGCTGGGGCGTGCGCAATACGGCATCGAGTTTCGTTGCCCGCGGTTGATTGCCGAGGTGCGTGGGCTGATGCAGCGGATTGCCGACTCCAGCGGCATGACCCGCCTCGGGCATTTTCTGATTCTGATGGAACTGCTGGCCGCCACGGAGGATTACCAGCTGCTCTCGGCCGTGCGCGCCGCCGAGCTGGCCGATGAGAGCAACGTGGAGCGCATCAACCGGGCGGTGGATTACATCTTTCAGCACTATGTGCAGGACCTGTCGCAGGAACAGGTGGCAGAACAACTGGGCATGACCCCCACCTACTTTTCCCGGTTTTTCAAACAGGCCACCGGCCGGGGGTTTGTCGAGTTCGTTAATCGCCTGCGGGTAAGCAAGTCTTGCGAGTTGTTGAGCACCAGCGACAAGCCGGTCACTGATGTCTGTTTCGAGTCGGGCTTCAGCAATGTGTCGAACTTCAATCGCCGCTTCCAGCAGCTCAAGGGCATGACCCCGTCCGGTTACCGTCGCCTGGTAACGCAACGGATGACCGAGCAAAACCTGTACTGATTCACACCCTGCGCAACTGCTTATCCGCCTCTGATTACCGTGCTAAAGCGCCTGCGCGCGCTTTCCAGGCAGAATTCGCTCATCTCAACAGTGCAAAAAAGTATCGGTAAAGGTGCAGGCGCGGCGTTGTTCGCCCCGGCCAGCAGGCGTGTAATCGACCCCGGTCAAACAAAAACAATAATGTCTTGCGCAGCCGACCTGGCCGCCAAGAGGAGTTCAACACCATGAACCACACGCTCAAGGCACTGGTTGCCGCCCTCTGCTTGTCTTCGTCCGCCGCTACCCTGGCGGCCGAAACCCTGACCATCGCCACGGTCAACAACAGCGACATGATCCGCATGCAAAAGCTGTCGAAAACCTTCGAAGCGCAGCATCCCGAGATCAAACTGAAATGGGTGGTGCTGGAAGAAAACGTCCTGCGCCAACGCCTGACCACTGACATCGCCACCCAGGGTGGCCAGTTCGACGTGCTGACCATCGGCATGTACGAAGCCTCGTTGTGGGGCGCCAAGGGTTGGCTCGAGCCGATGACCAACCTGCCGGCCAATTACGACCTCGACGACGTGTTCCCCTCGGTACGTGAAGGCCTGTCCGCCAAGGGCACCCTGTATGCCCTGCCGTTCTACGCCGAAGCCTCGATCACCTATTACCGCACCGACCTGTTCAAGGCCGCCGGCCTGGAGATGCCTGAGCACCCGACCTGGGAACAGATCGCCGGCTTCGCCGCCAAACTAAATAAACCCGACCAGGACCAATACGGCATCTGCCTGCGCGGCAAGGCCGGTTGGGGCGAGAACATGGCGCTGGTGACCACCGTCGGCAATGCCTTCGGCGCGCGCTGGTTCGATGAAAAATGGCAGCCGGAATTCAGCGGCAACGAATGGAAAAACGCGCTGAGTTTCTACGTCGAGACGATGAACAAATACGGCCCGCCGGGCGCTTCCAGCAACGGCTTCAACGAGAACCTGGCGCTGTTCAATAGCGGCAAGTGCGGCATGTGGGTGGACGCCAGCGTCGCCGGCTCGTTCGTCACCGACAAGTCGCAGAGCAAGGTTGCCGACCACGTTGGCTTTACCTACGCGCCCAAGCAGGTCACCGACAAAGGCGCCGCGTGGTTGTACTCCTGGGCGCTGGCCATCCCCACCAGTTCCAAGGCCAAAGACGCGGCGAAAACCTTCAGTGCCTGGGCCACCTCGAAAGAGTACGGCGCCCTGGTCGCGGAAAAAGACGGCGTCGCCAACGTGCCGCCAGGTACCCGTGCGTCCACCTACAGCGACACCTACATGAGCGCGGCGCCATTCGCCAAGGTCACCCTGGAATCGCTGAAAGCCGCCGACCCGACCCACCCCGGTGTGCGCCCGGTGCCTTATGTGGGCATCCAGTTGGTGACCATTCCGGAGTTCCAGGCCATTGGCACCCAGGTCGGCAAGTTGTTCGCCGCCGCCCTCACCGGGCAGATGCCGGTGGACCAGGCGTTGGCCGCGGCGCAGACCAGCACCGTGCGTGAGATGAAGCGCGCCGGCTACCCCAAGTAACGCGCTGCCGTCCTGAATCTACCCCCGTAGAGGCAACACCGCCGGCACGTGCTCCCCCGCCTGCCGGCGTTCTACGCCACCCCATGGAGTCGCCATGAATTCCTCGGCCCTCGACACCCTCGCCGGCACATCTGCCGCCATACCCCGGGCGAAACGCCGGGCGCTGAAGCCTGGCTGGTTTCTGGTCAGCCCGTCAGTTGCCTTGCTGCTGTTATGGATGATCGTGCCGCTGGGCATGACCGTGTATTTCTCGCTGATCCGCTACAACCTGCTGTCGCCCGGTGACAACGAATTTGTCGGCCTGGAGAACTTCGAGTTCTTTGTCACCGACCCAGGCTTTATGCCCGGCGCCCTGCACACCCTGACCCTGGTGGGCAGCGTGTTGGCCATCAGCGTGATCCTCGGCGTGCTGATCAGCGCCTTGCTCGAGGCCTGCGAATTCTGGGGTCGTGGCATTGTGCGGGTGCTGCTGATCTCGCCGTTTTTCATCATGCCAACCGTCAGCGCGCTGCTGTGGAAGAACCTGATTTTCCACCCGGTGTCGGGCATTCTCGCCGCCATCTGGAAGTTCTTCGGCGCCCAGCCGGTGGACTGGCTCGCCCATCACCCGCTGCTGTCGATCATCTTGATCGTGTCCTGGCAGTGGCTGCCGTTCGCCATCCTGATTCTGATGACCGCCATGCAGTCACTCGACCAGGACCAGAAGGAAGCCGCGCGCCTGGACGGTGCCGGCCCCATCGCGATCTTCTGGCACCTGACCCTGCCGCACCTGGCCCGACCAATAGCCGTAGTGGTGATGATCGAGACGATTTTCCTGCTCTCGGTATTCGCCGAAATCTTCACCACCACCAGCGGTGGCCCCGGTTACGAATCGACCAACCTGGCGTACCTGATCTACAACCAGGCGCTGCTGCAGTTCGACGTCGGCATGGCCTCGGCGGGCGGCTTGATCGCCGTGCTGATCGCCAATATCGCCGCCATCATCCTGGTGCGGATGATCGGCAAAAACCTCACCGACCAACAGTGAAAGGAGCCTGACGATGCTGACCTTAAAGCAATCCCGGCGCCTGCACAGCGTGGTGGTAGGCACCTTGTCCTGGGCCGTGGCGCTGCTGATCTTCTTCCCGATCTTCTGGATGATCCTCACCAGCTTCAAGACCGAGATGGACGCCATCGCCACGCCGCCGCAGCTGTTCTTTATGCCGACGCTGGAGAACTACCTGCACATCAACGAGCGCAGCGACTACTTCAGCTTTGCCTGGAACTCGGTGCTGATCTCGTTCTCCGCCACCCTGCTGTGCATGCTCATCGCGGTACCGGCGGCCTACTCCATGGCCTTCCATGAAAGCCGCCACACCAAACGCACGCTGCTGTGGATGCTGTCGACCAAAATGCTGCCGCCGGTGGGCGTGTTGATGCCGATCTACCTGCTGTGCAAAAGCATGGGCCTGCTCGATTCACGCCTGGCGCTGATCGTGATCTACACCCTGATCAACCTGCCGATCGTGGTGTGGATGGTGTACACCTACTTCAAGGATATTCCCGTGGATATCCTTGAAGCCGCCCGCCTGGACGGCGCCACCACCTTCCAGGAAATTGGCCGTGTGCTGTTGCCGATTGCCCGAGGCGGCCTGGCCTCGACCATGCTGCTGTCGCTGATCCTCTGTTGGAACGAGGCATTCTGGTCCCTCAACCTGACCTCTTCCGCCGCTGCCCCGCTGACCGCACTGGTGGCCTCCTACTCCAGCCCCGAAGGGCTGTTCTGGGCCAAGTTGTCCGCCGTCTCCACCCTCGCCTGCGCCCCCATTCTGATTTTTGGCTGGATCAGCCAGAAGCAACTGGTGCGTGGCCTGTCTTTTGGTGCCGTGAAATGACCGGCCGCGTATTCAAGGAGTGCTCCCATGGCTGATCTCAGCATTCGCAATTTGCAGAAAGGCTTCGATGGCCACGCCATCATTCAGGGCATTGACCTGGATGTGCGCGACCGCGAATTCGTGGTGTTCGTTGGCCCGTCGGGCTGCGGCAAATCCACCCTGCTGCGCCTGATCGCCGGCCTGGAAGAAGTCACCAGCGGCACCATCGCCCTGGATGGCAAGGACATCACCGACCTGGCGCCGGCCAAGCGCGACCTGGCCATGGTGTTCCAGACCTACGCGCTGTACCCGCACATGACCGTACGCAAAAACCTGTCGTTTGCCCTCGACCTGGCGCGGGTCGACAAGGACACGGTGAAGGCCAAGGTCGACAACGCCGCGCGCATTCTCGAACTGGAGCGCCTGCTGGAGCGCAAGCCCAAGCAGCTCTCCGGTGGCCAGCGTCAGCGGGTGGCGATTGGTCGGGCGATTGTGCGCAACCCGAAGATCTTTCTCTTCGATGAACCGCTGTCCAACCTCGACGCCGCCTTGCGCGTGCAGACCCGCCTGGAACTGGCGCGTCTGCATAAAGAGCTGAAGGCGACGATGATTTACGTCACCCACGACCAAGTCGAAGCCATGACCCTGGCCGATAAGGTGGTGGTGCTCAACGGCGGGCGTGTCGAGCAGGTGGGTTCGCCGCTGGAGCTGTACAACCACCCGGCCAACCTGTTTGTCGCCGGCTTTCTCGGCACGCCGAAGATGGGCTTTTTGCGCGGCACGGTGGGCGGTGTGGATGGCAGCAGCTGCGAAGTCCAGCTCGATGCCGGCGCCAACCTGCACTTGCCGCGGGTAGCCTGCGGGCAGACGCCGGGCGCCAGCGTGACCCTCGGCGTGCGCCCGGAGCATTTCAATATCGTGCCGGCCGGCGAAGGCCAATTGCAGGTGATCGCCGATGTCAGCGAACGGCTGGGCAGCGACACCTATTGCCACGTGCGTACCGCCTCCGGCGAGAACCTGACCATCCGCGTGCGCGGCGACTTCGCCCCGGCCTATGGCCAGCCGCTGGAGCTGGCCTTCGACACCGCCCATTGCCACCTCTTCGATGCCGCAGGCGTTGCCATTGATAAACGCAGCGCTGCCGAGCAGGCCGCGTAAGGATTTTTTATGAAGCTCAACCGCTCCAACCTGACCCGCCTGGTGCCCTATATCGCTCTGCCCGCCTATGACCTCGGCGCACGAACGCAAGGCATTGCCCACATCGGCGTCGGCGGTTTTCACCGCGCCCACCAGGCGATCTACACCGAAGCCTTGCAGAACCAGGGCAAGGATCTGGACTGGGGCATCTGCGGCGTCGGCCTGCGCAGCGAAGACCGCGCGATGCGCGATGCCCTGGCCAGCCAGGACTACCTGTATACCCAGGTGGAACTGGGCGACACGCCGGATCTGGAAGTGCGCATCGTCGGCGTGATCGGCGCGATGCTGCTGGCCGAAGACTCGGCCCAGGCGCTGATCGACAAACTGGCCGAGCCGGCGATTCGCATCGTGTCGTTGACCATTACCGAAGGCGGCTACTGCATCGATGACGCCAGCGGCGAATTCCTCGCCGAGCTGCCGGCCATCCAGCACGACCTGGCCAACCCGCAGGCGCCAAAAACCGTGTTCGGTTTTCTGTGTGCCGCCCTGGCCAAACGCCGCGCCGCTGGCACGGCGGCGTTTACCCTGATGTCGTGCGATAACCTGCCGCACAACGGCGCGGTGACCCGCAAGGCGCTGCTCAGCTATGCGCGCCTGGCCGATGCCGACCTGGCGCTGTGGATCGAAGACAACGTCAGCTTTCCCAATGCCATGGTCGACCGCATTACGCCAATGACCAGTGACGCCCACCGCCAGCAATTGGCCCGCGAGCATGGCGTCGACGATGCCTGGCCAGTGGTGTGCGAGCCGTTCCTGCAATGGGTGCTGGAAGACAAGTTCGTCAACGGCCGCCCGGCCTGGGAAGAGGTCGGCGTGCAGTTCACCGACGACGTGTCGCCCTATGAAGAGATGAAGATCAAGCTGCTCAACGGCAGCCACCTGGCCCTGACCTACCTGGGTTTTCTCAAGGGCTACCGCTTTGTGCACGAGACCATGAACGACGAGCTGTTCCGCCGGTATGTACGGCGTTTTATGGACCTCGACGTGACCCCGCAGCTGGCACCGGTGCCGGGCATCGACCTGACCGATTACAAAGACACCCTGATTGAGCGCTTCTCCAACCAGGCGATTGCCGACCAGCTGGAGCGGGTGTGCTCGGACGGCTCGTCAAAATTCCCCAAATTCATCGTGCCGACCCTGAACCGCTTGATTGCCGATGGCGCCGAACTGGATCGCGCGGCATTGGTGGTGGCGGCCTGGGCGTTGTATCTGGATGGCGTAGATGAGCAGGGCACCCCCTACCGTATTCCCGATCCGCGGGCGGAGTGGGCGCAGAGTCTGGTGGCCGACCAAGCCAGCCTGACGGCCCGTTTGCTTGGCGCCGAGCTGGTGTTCGGTCCGGCAATTCCAGCCTCTGCCGCCTTTGTCGCCGCGTTCGAGCGCCAGCTGCATAACCTGCGCACCCTGGGCGTGAGCGGCACCCTGCAGGCGCTGCTGGACGGCGGCCGTGCCGATTTGCTGCAACAGCATCGCTGAGGTTTTGTGATGGGTTTTTACCTCGGTATCGACTGCGGTACCCAGGGCACCAAAGCCCTGGTGCTCGACGCTGTCAGTGGGCAGGTGCTGGGCGCCGGTGGCGCACCGCATCGGCTGATCAGCGGGCCTAACGGCCACCGTGAGCAGCACCCGGCAGACTGGCTAAACGCGTTTGAACAGGCCATTCACGCCGCGCTGGCCGAGGCGGGCATCAGCGGCCAGGAGATTGTCGGCATCGGCGTTTCCGGCCAGCAACACGGACTGGTGCTACTTGATGCTCAGGGCCAGGTGCTGCGCCCGGCCAAGCTCTGGTGCGACACCGAGTCGGCCGCCGAAAACCAGCGCCTGCTCGATTACCTGGGTGGCGAACAAGGCTCGCTGGCGCGCCTGGGCGTGGCTATCGCGCCGGGGTACACAGTCTCGAAACTGCTGTGGACCAAGGAGCAGCATCCGGCTATTTACAGCCGCATTGCCCATATCCTGCTGCCCCACGACTACCTGAATTTCTGGCTCACCGGCCGCTACTGCAGCGAGTACGGCGACGCCTCCGGCACTGGCTATTTCAATGTGCGAACCCGCGAGTGGGACCATGAACTGCTGCGCCATATCGACCCCAGCGGACGCCTTAACGATGCGCTACCAAGCCTGATTGGCGCGGATGAAAGCGTCGGCACCCTGCTGCCGGATGTGGCGCGGCGCCTGGGCCTGAACCCGCAGGCGCGGGTGGCCAGCGGCGGCGGCGACAACATGATGGGTGCAATCGGCACCGGCAATATCAGCCCCGGCGCCATCACCATGAGCCTGGGCACCTCCGGCACGCTGTACGCCTATGCCGAGCAGCCGCAGGTGAGCCCGCATGGGGCGGTGGCGACCTTCTGTTCCTCGTCCGGCGGCTGGCTGCCGCTGATCTGCACCATGAACCTGACCAACGCCACCGGCGCCATCCAACAGTTGCTGGAGCTCGACCTGGCCAGCTTCGGGACGTTGGTGACGCAAGCTCCGATTGGCGCCGAAGGGGTGTTGATGCTGCCGTTCCTCAATGGCGAGCGGGTGCCGGCGCTGCCCCAGGCCAGTGCCAGCCTGTTGGGGCTGACCAGCGATAACCTGACCCGCGCCAACCTCTGCCGTGCGGTGCTGGAGGGCGTGTGTTTCGGCCTGCGTTATGGCCTCGACCTGCTGCGCGCCAGCGGCCTCGAAAGCCGCGAGATCCGCTTGATCGGCGGCGCGGCAAAAAGCTCGGTGTGGCGGCAGATCGTCGCCGATATCATGGCCACCCCGCTGGTGTGCCCGCAGCACACTGAGGCGGCCGCATTGGGCGCGGCGATTCAGGCGGCGTGGAGCGACGGCGAAGGCAGTCTGGACGCGTTGTGCCATCGCTGCGTAAGCCTCGATACGCGCACCGTGACCACACCCGACCCAGCCGCCAGCGCCGCGTACGAGCCGGTGTACCAAAGTTACCGGCAGCAGGTCATGCAGCTGCAATAAGCTATCCCCACCTATTTATGCGTTTCAGGAGTTCCCCATGTACCTGGTTTGCGGCGAAGCGTTGTTCGACTTTTTCACCCAGGCCGCCGGCGGGCGCAGCAGCGAGCTTGAGTACAAAGCCATCGCCGGCGGCTCACCATTCAACGTGGCAGTGGGCTTGCGCCGGCTGGGCGTGGAGTCGGCGCTGTTTGGCGGGCTGTCCACCGATTTTCTCGGTGAGCGCCTACGGCGGGTGCTGGTCGAGGAAGGCGTGAGCGAGCAGTTTCTGGTGGCGTTCGATGCGCCATCGACCATGGCCATGGTGGCACTGGATGCCAACGGCCACCCGCGCTATTCCTTCCGTGGCGAGGGCTGCGCCGACCGTGCGTTGCGCACTGAACACCTGCCGGCGTTGGGCGCGGAGGTGCGCGGCCTGCACGTGGGTTCGTTCTCGCTGGTGGTACAGCCGATTGGCGACACCTTGCTGGAACTGGTACGCCGCGAGACGGGCAAACGGTTGATCAGCCTTGACCCCAATGTGCGCCTCAACCCGCAGCCCGATGTCGAGCTATGGCGCACGCGGGTGGAAGAGTTGGCGCAGTTGGCGGACCTGATCAAGGTCAGCGATGAAGACCTGCAGCTGCTCTATCCGCAGACGGCGCCGGAACAGATCATCGAGCGTTGGCTGGGTGGGCGTTGCCAGCTGGTGCTGATGACGCGCGGCGCCGGTGGCGCCACGGCATTCAGTCGCCAGCACGGCAGCTTCGGCGTGCCGGCCCGGCCGGTGCAGGTAAAAGACACCGTGGGCGCGGGCGATACCTTTCAGGCGGCGTTGCTGGCCTGGCTGACCCGGGCGGAACTGGATAGCCCGCACGGGGTGGCCAGCTTGAGTCGGGAGGAGATTGAAAGCCTGCTCACCTACGCCGTGGCAGCCGCCGCCGTGACCTGCTCGCGCACCGGGCCGGATCTGCCCCATCAGCACGACGTGGTGGTGTAACCCCCCTCAACGCAGCGCGGCAGGCCACCGTCCAGGCTCAGGTGAAGTTGTACCGCACCAGATGAAAGAACACCGGCGCGGCAAAACACACCGAGTCCAGGCGGTCGAGCATGCCGCCGTGGCCTTCGATCATATGGCCCCAATCTTTCACCCCACGGTCACGCTTGATGGCCGACATCACCAGCCCGCCGATAAAGCCCATTAGGCAAATCACGAAGGCCAGGGCCAACGCGCCGAGAAAACTGAACGGCGTCATCCAGAACAGCGCGCCCCCCAGTAGCGTCGCCGACACCACGCCGCCAATCAGGCCTTCCAGGGTTTTGGAGGGCGACAGATTGGGCGCCACTTTTGTTTTGCCCAGCAGCTTGCCCCAGATGTATTGCAGTACGTCCGAGGACTGCACCACCAGCACCAGGAAAGCGATCAGCAGCAGGTTGCGGCCTTCATAACCGGCGATATGCAGGGTCAGCAGCGCCGGTACATGGGAGATGCTGAATACGCAGATCATCAATCCCCATTGCACCTTGGCCGTGCGTTCGAGGAAGCGCGTGGTGTCACCGCCAATCGAGGCCAGGAACGGCATCAGCAGGAACACGTACACCGGGATAAAGATGCTGAACAGCCCGTACCACTCGGTATAGACCAGGAAGTACTGGAACGGCAGCACGCAGTAGAACGCCGCCACAAGCGCCGGGTAGTCGCCCATGCGCGTCTGCGTCAGGGTGATGAATTCGCGCAGGGCGAAGAACGACAGCATAAAGAACAGCACCAGCACGCCGGCTTTGCCGAAAAAGAACGCGACGCCAAGAATCGCCACCATCACCCACCAGGCGTTGATCCGCGCGTTGAGGTTTTCGATGACCGGGGTGGCGCCTTTCTTCCATTTCAGGATCTGCCCCACCAAGGACGCCAGGGCCAGAAACAGCCCGACGGCGATAAATACATTCAGGGTTTGCCGATCCATCTCAGGCCTCCTCAGGCGTCAGGGCCAGCAATGCCTCACGGCTGCGGGAGAGAAAGTCTGCCTTGGCTTCACCCTCCAGCAACTGCAGGGGCGTGCCGAAGGTCAGGGTGCACAGCAAGGGCAAAGGCAGCGTACGGCCCTTGGGCATCACGCGCTTGAGGTTGTCGATCCACACCGGCACCAGCTCCACATCCGGGCAACGGCTGGCCAGGTGGAACAGGCCGCTTTTGAACGGCAGCAGGCCGTCTTCAAGGTTACGGGTGCCCTCGGGAAACAGAATCAGCGACTCGCCGCCCTCCAGCACCGCGCCCATCTGGTCGATGGGGTTGGGGTCCTCGGCGGTGGGCGCTCGGGCGATCAGCACGCCGCGAAAGACCTTGTTGATCAGAAAGCTGCGCACACCACCCTTGCCCCAGTAATCGGCCCCGGCCACTGGCCGGGTGCTGCCGCGCATATGGCTGGGCAGCGACGACCACAGCAACACGAAGTCGCCATGGCTGTTGTGATTGGCAAAGTAGACCCGCGGTTTCGGATCCGGCGCGCAGCCAACCCACAGCGCGCGTGCGCCGGTGACAGCGGCCGCAAAGCCAATGATCAGGCGGGCGACAAAGGCGCCGCGCCAGCTGTAATCCGATACATGTGACATAGGGCGTCCTCTAGGCAAACGCGCCAGCCGCTACAGCGGCCACCGCCAACAGAAGTTGTACAGCGAACGCCAGGCCCTGCTTGCGCAGCAGACCCAGGGCGCCCTTGCAGCGCAAGGTCCAGTCGCGTCCGACATTGGCGGCCGGCATCAGGCCCAGGCCGAGCAGGCCGTCGTCCAGTTGCGCGGTGGCTGCGTCCAGGTCATCGGCGTCGGCCAGGCGAGCAAACAGCGCCGCATCGAAGGCCACGCGCATGGCCCAGTATTTTTCCAGCGCGCCGGCCAGCAACGCGAGCATTAGCAATACGGCGACCAGCACCCACTTGTACTGGAGGGTCAGCAGCAAGGCACTGGCCAGTGCCACCACACTCAGACCTGTGGATAACTGATCCAGCCGCTGCCCCTGTTCGAGCAAGCGGGCACAGCTGAGCAAACGCAGATCGCTCATGTCTCTACTCCTACCGCAGCCAGGTTGCGCCGGTGCTCTTCACGCAGCACCACACCAGGCCGGGCCTGACGCAGCAGCGCTTCGGCCGCCTGCGGGTCGGCCGCACGGCCGGTAGTCAGCAACCAGGCGGCTACCGCTGCGGCGCTGCGCGAATAACCGAGGGCGCAACACACCAGCACCGGCCCCTGTTGCCGAGCCTGCTCGATGGCCTTGGCTGCGGCCTGCAGCAATTCCGGGCTGGGCGGAAGCAGATCGAGGGTGGGCAGGTTGTGGTAAGCGCAGCCGGCACTCGTGCACGGCAACTCGGCGCACAGGTCGACAATGGCCCGGATCGGCATGCCGTCGAGTTCGCCTTTGTTGGGAATCCGCCCCAGCCACACGTCATCCATCACCAGCACTAGCGCCGGCTGGCGTGCGGTCCACAAGCGCGAGTTAACCCACGCGCCGATCAGATAAGGCCCGAACAGAAAGTTCGTCGCCCAGCTGAGCGCGCCGTCAGCGTGCTTCTGGAAACCGGCGGCGCCCACCAGCAGGTAATTCAATGCCACCAACACCAGCGCAGTGGCCGGCCAGGTCAGCCACCAACCCAGGCCCCCAACGCTGACGCCCAGTGCACCGAGCGCCAAACCGCCCAGCCCGTAGTAAAAAGCCAGGCGTCGCCCTTTGGCCTGCGCCTGCCAGCGCAGGTGCGCCAGCGGGCTGGGGCGATCCAATGGCCAGAGCCAGATACACAGCCAACCCACCAGAATGCCGGTGGGCAAATCGATGAAATGGTGCTGGTAGGTGGTGAGTACGGACAGGCCGATCAACCCGAACCAGATATGCAGCAACCACCGCAACAACCCCTTGGGCGTGTGAGCGGCGTAGCGTACCCACAGCACGATGAGCAGCACGATATGCAGTGAAGGTGCCTGGTTGAAGGGTTTGTCAAAACCCATCAACACCTCAAACATCCAGGCGAAAAAGCCGGTCATTTCCGGGCGGGCAAAGGTGTAGGTGAGCGGGAACAACAGAAACCCGGCAATGGCCAGAACCTGCGCACTGAGCAAGCGACGGGCATGGATATCCAGCTCGTGCCGGCTGCTGCACAGCAGCAACGACAGGCCGTAGAGCAGGTCGATGGACCAGTACGGCACGATGGTCCAGGCCCAGAACGGCGTGTGGTGTTCCCAGGCAAATACCAGGGTGCCGACGTCCGCGCGCTGGCTGGTGAACCAGTTGGCTAAGCTGTAGGTGGCGAAGAACAGCGGCGCCAGAATCAGCAGCCACACCAGCGCCCGGGGAAAGCGCTGGCGCACGCTCAATTGCGGATGCACGGGCGCCAGGGTGACGGCCTCGCTCATGCCTCGATCCGCTGCGCCAGGCTGACGCTGAAAATGCCCCATTGATCGATGCGCTGGATAACCTTGCGGAACCCTGCCGCTTCCACCAACTGGTCCATCTCGGCCTGGGTACGACGGCGCATCACCCAGGCCTGACCACCACGGTGGCTGGTCAGGGCGCGGGCAATCAGCTGCAACTGCGGGTGCCAGGGTTGGCCGGTGTAAATCAGATAACCGCCGGGTTCAACCGCCTCGGCCAAACCGCCCAGGGAAGCGCTGACCATGCTGTTGTCGCCGAAGAGTTCATACAAGCCCGAGACAATCGCGAGCGTCGGTTTCGGATCGAGGCTGGCCAGGCTGACCGGGTCGAAAGCGTTGCCTTTGACGAACTGGGCAATATCCGCCAGGTCTTTTTCCGCGATCAGGGCACTGCCCTGGCTGACGTTGAGGTCGCTGTAATCGCGCAGCAGGATCGAGTCCGGGCGTTGTTCCAGGCCCTGCAGCGCTTCGAGCACGTAGCGGCCATGGCCGGCGGCGATATCGACGATACGCGTCGGTTTGCCCTGCGCTTGCAACGTCTGCAGGGTGTCACGCAGCAGCTCTTCGATATGTAGCTTGCGCTGCCGGATGCCGCGCCAGCCGATAGAGTTGAGGTAGTTGGTATCGATCATCCGCCCCAGCGAACCGGTGCCGGTCGGCGTGTTGCGGTACACGTAATCCAGGGTGCTGCCGGAGTCGAAGCCGGTGTCGAAACCCAGCTTCACCCCAGCCGACAATTTGGCGCCCAAGCCCATCGAGGCACGGGTGACGCGCCAGTAAAGGCCGGCGGGCGACAGCGGCGGCAGCGGCGTGGCCAGGCCTTCGGCTTCAGATTTAGTGAAGCCTATAAGGTCGGCGTTCAACAGCTGCGGGCGGCTCAGCGGCTGGCTGAACTGCAGCTCAATAAAGCCGCGCGCCTTGCTCACGGCCAGGTGGCGATCCGCTTCACCGAGGGTGTCGTGGTAGAACCCGGGGAGCAGATGACGCTCCTTCTGCAACGTGCCGAGGCGCTGGAAAAACAGCTCCTGGGGTTTGCGCTTGACCACGAAATCGGCGCCGGAAATCAGCAGTTGGGTCGGTACCTGAATCGCCTCGGCGTCGGCTACCACGCGGTCGGCGGCCTCATACAGACCGAGCAGCTGATTGACCGAAATCGCCTTGGCAATCAGCGGGTCGCTGGCATAGCTCTCGGCGCGCGCCTTGTCATGGGTGAGCATGCCGGGGCGCACATAGCTTTTGACGAAGAAGTTGCCTTTGAGCTTGCGCAGCAAGGTCAGACCCGGGCGCGCCAGGGGCACGTAAAGGTTGATATCGAAGGCCGGCGAGGCCAGCACCATGCAGCGAATGCGCGGCGCGTAGTCATGGGCCCAGGTGGCGGCCAACACGGCGCCAACGCTTTGCGCCACGACGGCAATGTCTTCGATGGCAATGCCATGCTCGCGCTGGATAAAGGCGACGAAGTCCTCCACATCGCGCACGCTGGCGGCAAAGCTCGGGCTGTCGCCGCGCTCGCCCGGCGAATGGCCATGGCCACGAGCGTCCCAGGCAAAAAAGGCGAAGTCCGGCAGGTTGAGTTCGTCCACCAGGTGCGCCATGCGCGCGGAATGCTCATGGCCACGGTGCAGCAGCACAATGGCTTTGCGCGGGGCGTCGGGGGTGGCATCGACGGCAGGCCAGTAGCGATAGAACAGGTCAACGCCGTCATGGGTGGGAAAAGTGGCGTTGTGTTGCAGGCGTTGGGTTTCCATCCGTAGAACTCCAGTAATGAATTGAGGTTAGCTGGCAGGTCGCTCAGCCAGCCCGCGCTTCACGCGGTTGTAAGTGGTGTACACCAGCAAGGCGGCCAGCACGGCCATGACGGACGTCAGCCAGGGTGCGACCGGAATGCCAATGGCCAGCAGAAAGCCCAGCAGGCCGAAGACAAACGCGCGATCACTCTTGCCCATCGGCCCGTCGTAACGGCGCGAAGCACCGACCATCAGCCCCAGCACGCCGGCGTATTCACTCAGCCAGGCCAACAGCACCACGGCGCCGACAGCAGCGCCATACACCCCGGCCAGGCAAGCAAACGGCAGATACAGCGCGGCATCGGCAACCAGATCGGCAATTTCGTTGAGATAGGCCCCCAGGCGCGATTGCTGGCCAAATTCGCGAGCCAGCATGCCATCCACCGCATTCAGGCCCATGCGCAGCAGCATCCACAGCGGTAAGAGCGCAAACACCGCACGGTGCTCCGCCAATATCGCCACCACCGCGCCGACCACAATCGAAATAGCACAGGCAAACAGCGTCACCTGATTGGCGGTGACGCCGCGGGCATGCAGACGGGTAACGGAGGGGCGCAGCAGATTCTGAAAGCGGGGTTTGAGATCGTAGATCGACGGCATGGGGCGCTCGCAGTGAAAAGAGCCTCGAAGGACTGTACGCAGAACAGAACGCCGCTGCCGGGAATTGGTCACACCGCGCCGGTTGGGTGGTGCTGTTTAGCCGAGCAACGGCTGGAGGGTGGCCGCTGAACGGCGAAGCTGGAACAATATCGGCCCGGCTATAGTCATCCCGTTCCCTCGTTTCTCGCTCAGGAGTGCTTCCATGAACACGCGCGACCAACAAAACCTCGATCGCCTCGACCAGGCCGAAGGCGAGGGCGCCGATGAGGCGTTGCAGCAGATCGTTGCGGGTTTTCAACGGTTTCGCACGGACGTCTTCCCCCAGCAGCAGGAGCTGTTTCAAAAGCTCGCCACGGCTCAGCGCCCACGGGCGATGTTCATCACCTGCGCCGACTCGCGCATCGTTCCCGAATTGATTACCCAGAGCTCGCCAGGCGATTTGTTCGTAACCCGTAACGTCGGCAACGTGGTGCCGCCTTATGGGCAAATGAACGGTGGGGTTTCCACCGCCATCGAATACGCGGTGCTGGCCCTGGGCGTGCACCACATCATCGTGTGCGGCCACTCCGATTGCGGTGCCATGCGCGCGGTGATGAATCCCGACACCCTGGAAAAAATGCCGACGGTAAAAGCCTGGTTACGCCATGCCGAGGTGGCCAAGATCATGGTCGCCGACAACTGCAGCTGCGGCACCGAGCATGAAACCCTTGGCGTGCTGACCGAAGAGAACGTGGTGGCGCAGCTGCAACACCTGCGCACCCACCCATCGGTGGCCTCGCGGATGGCCAGCGGGCAGTTGTTCATTCACGGCTGGGTGTACAGCATCGATACCAGCGAGATCCGCGCTTATGACGCCGAGCGGGCGGAGTTTCTGCCGCTGGATGGCACCAGCCCGATTCCGATGGCCACGCCGCGCCCGCGGTACTCCCCGCAATAGGTCGTAGGGTGTGCTATGCGCACCCTGGCGTTTACTCGGTAATCGCTTGGTGCGCGCAGCACACCCTACGGGACGGTGTTTACACCACTTCCTGCAACTGCAACTCCACCCCCAACTGCCGTGACAGGCAAGGCCACTGCTGCCAGGCCGCGTGGGTATTGGGGCTGCTCAAGCGGCCGCGATAGGCCTGCACCGAAGCCTGTTCGAAGATGCTCGCATCGAGCATCCCGTCCACGGCGTGGTGTACGGCTTCGTCCAGTTGGTTGGCGAAGGGTTCGCCGATCAGTTGGTGAGCAATCAGGTTGGCCACGGTGGTATCCAGCGGAATCAGCGGCTGGCCCAGGTGGGTGATGTAGCGGTCGTTCACTTCTTCCACCAGGCGGTGCGCCAGGTAGGCTTCGTCGAGCATGCCATCCAACCCTTCATGGCCGGCCATCAGCGCGGGCGGGTGGAGGAAGAACTCTTCGGCGACTTTCAGCACCGGCTTGATCTGCCCTTCGATGCCAGCGTCTCGCGCCACCTGGTTGGCGGCGTCAAGAATGTCCGGAACCTGGTCGATGTAGGCGGCGACGAACCGCACCAGCGCGCCTTTGCCGTCAGCAGCTGGCAGGCGAATGGCGCGGTGCAGGTCAGCAATTTTTCCTTCGAGCTGATTGGCCAGGTGCGCGCTTTCAGCTTCGTGTTGGTGTGCGCGTTGAATCAGCTCGCGCAATGCGGCGGTTTTCATGACTGCTCCCGAACAAAGGACATGTATGTAAGAAGGTTCTGTCACCCGGTGGAAGACAGGAACATTAGCTGGCACTGCGCAGATGCTAAGACGCGATTGTCATAATTGCATAATCTTTACCGTCGAGGCCGTTATAACGCTGGCGTTACACCTTTTCCCAAGCCAATAGAACCGCGGGCTTTAGCTCAAGCCTTGGCTGCCAATTGTCTTTTTTGCTTCGACGTTGCGAGGTCGAAGTCGCTGGCTATACTCCGAAGCGAAAGACATGACCTGATGAACCCGGACTGAGCCAAGGCAAGGAATGGGTGCGACAGCTAAGTCAGTTTTCTAGCTCGACGCTCCCTTCGCCGCAGGCCCAGCCGGCGGGATAACAAGAACGATAAGGGGAACCCGCAATGATGCGACATCCACGAGTTTGGATGGGCCTCCTGCTGTGGTCGGTATTCAGCCAGGCGCACGCTGCCTGGACCGTGAATATGACGCAGGGTGCAACGGCAACCAGTAACGCCGTGTTCGATCTGCACATGACAATCTTCCTGATCTGCGCCGTTATCGGCGTGCTGGTATTCGGCGCGATGTTCTGGTCGATGCTGGTACACCGACGCTCCACCGGCCAGGTCGCCTCGCACTTTCATGAAAGCACCACGGTGGAGATTCTCTGGACCGTCGTGCCGTTCGTGATTCTGGTGGCGATGGCCGTTCCGGCGACCAAGACGCTGATCAACATCTACGACAGCAGCGAGTCGGAGCTGGATATCCAGATCACCGGTTACCAGTGGAAGTGGAATTACAAATACCTCGGTCAGGAGGTGGAGTTCTTCAGCAACCTGGCCACCCCCACCGAGCAGATCCATAACCAGGCGCCGAAAGACGAGCATTACCTGCTCGAAGTCGATCAGCCATTGGTGATCCCGGCCAACACCAAGGTGCGTTTTCTGATTACCGCAGCCGACGTGATCCACTCCTGGTGGGTGCCGGCACTGGCAGTGAAGCGCGACGCCATTCCCGGCTTCGTCAACGAAGCCTGGACCAAGGTCGAGAAGCCCGGCATCTACCGTGGCCAATGCGCCGAGCTGTGCGGCAAGGACCACGGTTTTATGCCGATCGTGGTCGAGGTCAAATCCAAAGAGGATTTCGCCAAGTGGCTGGACGAGCGCAAGCAGGAAGCGCTGGCGATGAAAGAACTGACCAGCAAGGAATGGACCCGCGAAGAGCTGGTTGAGCGCGGCGACAAGATCTACCACACCACCTGCGCCGCCTGTCACCAGGCCGAAGGCCAGGGCCTGCCGCCGATGTTCCCGGCACTCAAGGGCTCCAAAGTCGCCACCGGGCCGAAAGAAGACCACCTGCACACCGTGTTCTTCGGCAAGCCGGGCACCGCCATGGCCGCCTTCGGCAAGCAGTTGTCGGAAGTCGATATCGCCGCGGTGATCACCTACGAGCGTAATGCGTGGGGCAACAACGTCGGTGACATGGTCACCCCGAAAGACGTTCTGGCCCTGAAACAGGCGAACAAATAGGAGCCCCACCATGAGTGCAGTGATTGAGCCTGGCCATGCTGGGCACGCCGATGACCATGACCACGGCCACCATGGCCCCGCCAAGGGTTTGATGCGTTGGGTGCTGACCACCAACCATAAAGACATTGGCACCATGTACCTGTGGTTCAGCTTTGCCATGTTTCTGATTGGCGGCTCGTTCGCCATGGTGATCCGCGCCGAGTTGTTCCAACCGGGGCTGCAGATCGTCGAGCCGGCGTTCTTCAACCAGATGACCACCATGCACGGCCTGGTGATGGTGTTCGGCGCGGTGATGCCGGCCTTCGTCGGCCTGGCCAACTGGATGATTCCGCTGATGGTCGGGGCGCCCGACATGGCCCTGCCACGGATGAACAACTTCAGCTTCTGGCTGCTGCCGGCGGCCTTCGGCCTGTTGATCAGCACCTTGTTCACCGCCGGCGGCGGACCGAACTTCGGCTGGACTTTCTACGCGCCGCTGTCCACCACCTACGCGCCGGAAAGCGTGACCTTCTTTATCTTCGCCATTCACCTGATGGGTATCAGCTCGATCATGGGCGCGATCAACGTGATCGCCACCATCCTCAACCTGCGCGCCCCCGGCATGACCCTGATGAAGATGCCGCTGTTCGTCTGGACCTGGCTGATCACCGCCTTCCTGCTGATTGCGGTGATGCCGGTACTGGCCGGCTGCGTAACCATGATGTTGATGGACATCCACTTCGGCACCAGCTTCTTCAGTGCCGCCGGTGGCGGTGACCCGGTGTTGTTCCAACACGTGTTCTGGTTCTTCGGTCACCCCGAGGTGTACATCATGATTCTGCCGGCCTTCGGTGCCGTCAGCTCGATCATTCCGGCGTTCTCGCGCAAGCCGCTGTTCGGCTACACCTCGATGGTTTACGCCACCGCGTCGATCGCCTTCCTGTCGTTTATCGTCTGGGCTCACCACATGTTTGTGGTCGGCATTCCCTTGGTGGGTGAGCTGTTCTTCATGTACGCCACGCTGCTGATCGCCGTGCCCACCGGGGTGAAGGTGTTCAACTGGGTGACCACCATGTGGCAAGGCTCGCTGACCTTCGAGACACCGATGCTGTTCGCCGTGGCCTTCGTGATTCTGTTCACCATCGGCGGCTTCTCCGGGCTGATGCTGGCCATCGCCCCGGCGGACTTCCAGTACCACGACACCTACTTTGTGGTGGCGCACTTCCACTACGTGCTGGTGCCGGGGGCGATTTTCGGTATCTTCGCCTCGGCCTATTACTGGCTGCCGAAGTGGACCGGACACATGTACGACGAAACCCTCGGCAAGCTGCATTTCTGGCTGTCGTTCGTGGGCATGAACATGGCCTTCTTCCCGATGCACTTCGTCGGTCTGGCCGGCATGCCGCGGCGGATTCCGGACTACAACCTGCAGTTCGCCGACTTCAACATGGTGTCCTCGATTGGCGCCTTCAGCTTCGGCGCTACGCAGTTCCTGTTTCTGTTCATCGTGATCAAGTGCATCCGTGGCGGCAAACCCGCACCCGCCAAACCCTGGGATGGCGCCGACGGCCTGGAGTGGACCATTCCCTCGCCAGCGCCGTATCACACCTTCACTACCCCTCCGGAAGTGAAGTGAGCCAGCCATGAGCGAAGGCATCGCCACCAAAAAACTGGTCACCCGCCTGCTGCTGTTGGTGGTGGTGATGTTCGCCTTCGGTTTTGCCCTGGTGCCGATCTACGACGTGATGTGCAAAGCCTTCGGCATCAATGGCAAAACCGCTGGGCAGTATTCCGGCGCTCAGCAACAGGTGGATGAAGCCCGGCAGGTGAAGGTGCAGTTTCTCGCCACCAACGCCGCCGACATGGTCTGGGACTTTCACCCGGTGGCCGCCGACCTCACGGTGCACCCGGGCGCGGTCAATGAAATGACCTTTATCGCCCAAAACCCCACCGACAAACCCATGGCCGCGCAGGCGATTCCAAGCATCGTGCCGTCGGAAGCGGCGGCCTATTTCCACAAGACCGCCTGCTTCTGTTTCAACCAGCAAGTGCTGCAACCCGGTGAACGCGTAGAAATGAAGGTGCGCTTCATCGTCGACCGTGATCTGCCCAAGGATGTCTACCACCTGACCCTCGGTTACACGCTGTTCGACATCACTGCTCGCCATGCGCCGATAGCGGCCAAGTAAGCGGTGTAAAACAAGGAGAACAATAAGATGGCGACGCACGACGAGGCCCTGCCAAAGAGCCCCAACTCCGATTACGAGCACTACTACGTTCCCGCCCAGAGCAAGTGGCCGATCATTGCCACCATCGGCATGCTCACCACCATGTACGGCCTGGGCACCTGGTTCAACGACCTCAAGGCGGCCCGCCCGGAATCCCACGGCCCGCTGATTTTTTCCATCGGTGGTTTGCTGGTGGCCTACATGCTGTTCGGCTGGTTCAGCACCGTGGTCAAAGAAAGCCGCTCGGGCTTGTACAGCAAGCAGATGGACCGCTCGTTCCGCTGGGGCATGAGCTGGTTCATCTTTTCCGAGGTGATGTTTTTTATCGCCTTCTTCGGCGCGCTGTTCTACGTGCGCACCTGGGCCGGCCCGTGGCTGGGCGGCGAAGGTGCCAAGGGCGTGGCGCACATGCTCTGGCCGAACTTCGAATACACCTGGCCGCTGCTGCACACCCCCGACCCCAAGCTGTTTCCGGCGCCCAAAGACATCATCAACCCGTGGCACCTGCCGCTGATCAACACCATCTTGCTGGTCAGCTCCAGCGTCACCGTGACCCTCGCCCACCACGCCCTGCGCCACGGTAAACGCGGCGCGCTGAAGGCCTGGCTGGGGCTGACCATTCTGCTCGGCCTGTGCTTCCTTACTTTGCAGGCCGTGGAATACGTCGAGGCCTACCACGAGTTGGGGCTGACCCTGGGTTCGGGCATCTACGGCGCAACCTTCTTCATGCTCACCGGTTTCCACGGCGCCCACGTGACCATCGGTACGCTGATTCTGGCGGTGATGCTGATCCGCATCCTGCGCGGCCATTTCGATGAGAAGCAGCACTTCGGCTTCGAAGCGGCCAGCTGGTATTGGCACTTCGTCGATGTGGTGTGGGTGGGGCTGTTTATCTTTGTCTACGTGCTTTAGCGCGCAGGCTTACCACGTAGCGTGGGTGACCAACTGGCCGCTGTAAAAGCCCCAGGTCACCAACGCCAAGGTCAGCGCCGCGAGTACCACACGCACGGTCAGCGCATTGACCAGACGGGATGAGTTGCCCTGGTCCTTGACCAGAAAGAACAGGCCGCTGAACAGACTGACGATGGTGGCCAACAGCATGAACACGATTGCCGCTTTGAGCATGGTGTGAGTCTCGCCAATGGGGAAGGGGAATGCCGTGGAGTATAGCCAGTCACCCGCCGCAGTCCGGGCGCGTCCAGTGAGGCGGTTTCGCCCTGGCTGGCTGCCGACGCTGGTGGTGGCGGTGCTGCTGCCGGTGCTTGTGCTGCTGGGGTTCTGGCAATTGGCGCGGGCCGAGGAAAAACACCAGTTGCTGGTCAGCTATGAAGCGCGGCGCATGGCCGCCCCGATGGGCATTATCGAGCTTGAAACGACACCGGACGCGGCTTATCGCCGGGTGCACCTGAG
This sequence comes from Pseudomonas sp. GV071, assembly GCF_003050835.1. Classification (GTDB taxonomy): domain Bacteria; phylum Pseudomonadota; class Gammaproteobacteria; order Pseudomonadales; family Pseudomonadaceae; genus Aquipseudomonas. The sequence continues at coordinate 265,768 of NZ_QAOJ01000002.1, forward strand.
TGGCTATTTCGACGAGCAGCACAGCGTGCTGCTGGACAACCGAACCCGCGACGGCAAGGTCGGTGTCGAGCTGCTGCAACCCTTCTACGACCAGGCCAGCGACCTGTGGCTGCTGGTCAATCGCGGCTGGCTGCCCTGGCCAGACCGGCGTAACCCCGCGCAATTCAGCACCCCACCGGCGCTGCAGAATCTGGACGCCTGGGTGTATGTACCGCCCGGCGCCACCTTCCAACTGCAAGCCGACGCACCGAGCAACCAATGGCCGCTGCTGCTCAACGCCGTGCACCCACAGGCGCTGTGGACGCAACTGGGCCGCGCGGGCCTGGCCTATGAAGTGCGCTTGGAGCCCAGCGCCGCAGCCTACCAGGCCGACTGGCCGGTAGTCGCCATGGGGCCGGAGCGGCACCAGGCCTATGCCGTGCAGTGGTTCGCCCTGGCGGCGGCGCTGCTCGGGCTGTTTATCTATTTCGGTTTTCACGCTGCGCCCAAGCGCGAGCCAATTCTGGGAGAACAACAATGACCAGCTCCGTGATGCCCATGTCCCACGCGCCACAACCGCAACGCCGCCAAGGTCGCCTGCAACTGATTCTGCTGCTGGCTTTGACCATCGGCCCGATGGTGTTGGCCACCTGCATGTACCAGTTCCGCTTCTGGGTGCCTGAGGGCCGCAACTACAGCGGCGAACTGATCGGCAACGGCCAGAGCCGCACCGACCTGGGCATTCAAGGCGATGAAGGCAACACCTGGCAGATCGTGGTGACAGCCCCCGCCGCCTGTGCTGATGACTGCCGCCAGTTGGTGTACCTGGCCCGCCAACTGCAGATCGGCCTGGGCCGCGAAGCCTCGCGCGCCACCCACGGCCTGGCCACCGCGCAACCGGTAAGCGAGGCCTACAACGCCGAGCTGGCCCGCGACTACCCGCGCCTGGACCGCTACGGCCTCGACCCCCAGGCCTACAGCAAAACCACCCCGGCCACTGGCGCCGAACCGCAGCTGTGGCTGATCGACCCGCACGGCAACCTGGTGCTGCGCTACGACGCGAAAACCAAGGGCAAGGCGATCCTCAATGACCTGCGCCTGCTGCTGAAGCTTTCGAACATCGGCTGAGAGAAGGGAACCCCATGGCCAAGCCCGGATTTCGTTTAGCCCTGCTCGCCACTGTTCTGGCAGTGGTGGTGGTGTTGCTTGGCGCCTATACCCGCCTGACCCACGCCGGCCTCGGCTGCCCGGACTGGCCGGGCTGCTACGGCTTTATCAGCGTGCCGGCCAGCGAGGCACAACTGGCCCATGCCGAAGCCAACTTTCCCCACGCCCCGGTGGAAGCGCACAAGGGCTGGAACGAGATGATTCACCGCTACTTCGCCGGCAGCCTGGGGCTGTTGATTGTCGCCCTGGCAGCCGTTGCCGTGCGCCGTCGTGGCGAACCGGGGCAACCTTTGAAGCTGCCGTTGCTGCTGCTCGGCGTGGTGATGGCCCAGGCTGCGTTTGGCATGTGGACGGTGACCCTCAAGCTTTGGCCACAGGTGGTGACCGCGCACCTGCTCGGTGGCTTCACCACTTTGGCGTTGTTGTTTCTGCTGACGCTGCGCCTGTCTGGCCGGCTGCAACGTTTGCCGGCGGTGCCGGTGCAGCTGCGGCGCCTGGCGGCCGTGGGTTTGCTCGCGGTGATCGGCCAGATCGCCCTCGGCGGCTGGGTCAGTTCCAACTACGCAGCAGTTGCCTGCATCGACCTGCCGACCTGTCACGGCCAATGGTGGCCAGAGATGGACTTTGCCAACGGCTTTCACTTGAGCCAGCACATTGGCCCCAACTACCTCGGCGGCCAACTCGATAGCGATGCGCGCACCGCCATTCATTTCACCCATCGTCTCGGCGCCGGGTTGGTCACTTTGATTTTGCTGGCCCTAGCCTGGCAGCTGCAGCGCGCCCATCACGGGCGCCTGGCCGGCTTGCTGGTGTTGGCCCTGGCAGTGCAGATCAGCCTGGGCGTGAGCAACGTTTTGCTGCACCTGCCGCTGGCCGTCGCCGTGGCGCACAACGCCGGTGGTGCGTTGCTGTTACTGACCCTGGTTTTAGTCAATTACCGCCTGCGCGCGGCCGCCAACCCGGCGCACGCAGCGGCAAAAAATTGGGTCAGCCAATCGGCTACCTGAACAATAAAAAAGAAGGAGAGACGCCATGGCTACTCTACTCAGTGAAGGTCACAGCCAAGCGCTGTGGCGCGACTACCTGGAGCTGACCAAGCCCAAGGTGGTGGTGCTGATGCTGATCACCTCCCTGGTCGGCATGTTCCTCGCCACCCGCGCCGGCGTGCCGTGGACGGTGCTGGTGTTCGGCAATCTGGGCATTGCCCTGTGTGCCGGCGGCGCAGCGGCAGTCAACCATGTGGTGGACCGGCGTATCGATGCAGTCATGGCCCGCACCCATAAACGGCCGCTGGCTGAAGGGCGGGTGTCGCCGGTGGCGGCGCTGAGTTTTGCACTGGCGCTGTCGGTGCTCGGTCTGGTGGTGTTGCTGGCCTTCACCAATGAGCTGACGGCCTGGCTGACCCTGGCTTCCTTGCTGGGTTATGCCGTGCTGTATACCGGCTTTCTCAAACGCGCGACGCCGCAGAACATCGTTATCGGCGGCTTGGCCGGCGCAGCGCCACCCCTGCTCGGCTGGGTAGCGGTCACCGGCCATGTCAGCGCCGAACCGCTGCTGCTGGTGCTGATCATCTTCGCCTGGACCCCGCCGCACTTCTGGGCCCTGGCCATTCACCGCAAAGAGGAATACGCCAAGGCCGATATCCCCATGCTGCCGGTCACCCATGGCGAGCACTACACCAAGGTGCATATCGTGCTCTACACCCTGGTGCTGCTGGCCGTCAGCCTGATGCCCTATGTGATTCACATGAGCGGCCTGCTCTACCTCGCCTGCGCCGTGGCCCTGGGTGCGCGCTTTCTGCAGTGGAGCTGGGTGCTGTATTTCGACAGCAAACCCCATGCGGCAATCAACACCTTCAAATACAGCATCTACTACCTGTTTCTGCTGTTTATCGCCTTGCTGGTGGACCATTACTTTCTCTTGAGCCAGTAAAAACTGAGGGCAACACGCTCGACCGGGTGGGCGCGGCAAACCGAGGTGATGATTTTTTTGCCGCCCCGACTGTGGTTTTTCTCGTCTGCGTCGTCTTCTAGGGACCAGGGCTTGCCCCTAGCCACTTCGTCGAGACTGCCCATGACCGCTCAACAATTCCAACTGACCCACGCCCTGCGCTCGCAACGCCTGAACGCCCTGACCCACGAGCCGCACGCGCGTCTCGATGCCTTGGTAAAAAGCCACGACCCGTTCGGCAGCCGCGAGAATTTTGCCAAGTTCGTCGCCGCTCAGTACCTGTTCCAGTACGACCTGGAAAACCTGTACCGCAACGCCGAGCTGGCGCAGATCGTCGACGACCTGCCCAGCCGTGCCCGCGTTGAACAGGCGCGCCTGGACCTGGCCGACCTCAACCACGCGGTGCCGCAAGGTGATGAGTCGGTGCGTAGTCAGCAGCACGGCCTGGGCGCCGCCCTGGGTTGGGTATTTGTCTCCGAGGGCTCGAAGCTCGGTGCGGCCTTTCTGATCAAGCGCGCTGAAGCCCTGGAACTGAATGACAACTTCGGCGCCCGTCACCTCGGCGAACCCGAAGGCGGTCGCGCCCAAGGCTGGAAGAAATTCGTGGCCGCGCTCGATGGCGTGGTGCTGGATGCAGAGCAAGAGCGTCAGGCCGAGGCCGCTGCCATCGCTGCCTTCAACCGCTTTGCCGACCACCTGGAACGCAGCTTTGCCTGAGGCCTGTGAACCGCTGGCCCCACGCCGGCCATTGCGCTGGTTGTGGCTGGCGCTGGCCTACCTGAGCCTGGGGCTGGCGGTGCTGGGGGTGATCATTCCCGGCCTGCCGACCACCGAGTTCGTTCTGCTCGCCGCCTGGGCGGCGTCGCGCAGTTCGCCGCGCCTGGCCGCCTGGCTGGAAAATCACCGAATTTTTGGCTCGCTGCTGCGCAACTGGCGGGACGGCGGCGTCATCACCCGGCACACCAAGCTGATGGCCAGCCTGAGCATGCTGGTGGCGTTGGGCATCATGTTGCTCACGGTCAATCACCTGCCCTCGGTGGCCTTTGCCGCGCTGGGCATGAGCTGTGGCGCGGCGTGGATCTGGTCACGGCCGGAACAAGGCAAATCCTGAAACGCTTGACGGTTTCGGTCGCTCAGGCGATGGGGTACCGTTGGCGCTTCTCTGCCTACGAACTCTTGAGCTGCCCAGCCTATGACCCGCAAGCAAATCACCGTCGCCATTCTTGTCGCTATCGTTGCCTTGGTATTCGGCCTGACCGTCAACCGCGTGCTCAGTGGCAAAGGCCACGGTGACCCGGCGGCACTGATCGACGCCGGCATCATCCTGCTGCCTCAAAGCCGCACCCTGCCAGACCTGAGCCTGACCAACCAGCTCGGTGAGCCGGTGCAGGTGGACCAGTTGAAAGGCAAATGGAGCCTGCTGTTCTTCGGCTACACCTTCTGCCCGGACATCTGCCCGACCACGCTGGCGCAACTGCGCGAGCTGAAAACCAAGCTGCCCAAAGAGGCGGTGGATAACCTGCAAGTGGTGCTGGTGAGCGTCGACCCCAACCGCGACACCCCCGACCAACTGAAAAAATACCTCGGCTACTTCGATCCGCAGTTCCAGGGCCTGACCGGCGAGCTGGCGAACATCCAGAAGCTCGCCAATGCGGTGAGCATTCCGTTTATTCCGGGTGACACCAGCAAGGAAAACTACACCGTCGACCACAGCGGCAATCTGGTGGTGATCGGGCCGGACGGCACCCAACGCGGCTTCATTCGCGCGCCGTTGAACAACGCCAAGTTGGCGGTGCAGATTCCGGAACTAGTGAAGCCGTAGGTTGGGTTGAGCGCAGCGAAGCCCAACGATACCCAAGGCTAGGCCGCGACACCGCCGCCAAACCGCACGCTTTGCAGCACCGGCCCGTCCTGTTCGACATCAGCGGCGACGCTGATTGTTTCGTATCGTTGGGCTTCGCCTTTGGCTCAGCCCAACCTACGTCATTCGGCCCACTTACGGCCCTGCAATTCCAACAAACTCTGCGCCTGTTCCGGCCCATTGCTGCCGGCGGCGTAAGGCCGTGGGTCCTGGTAGTTGTCCTGCCAGCCCTTGAGAATCGGGTCGACCCATTTCCACGCCGCTTCCACTTCGTCACGGCGCATAAACAGCGTTGAATCCCCTTCGATCACATCCAGCAGCAGGCGCTCGTAGGCGTCCCAGCGACGTTTCTGGCGGAAGGCCTGGGCCAGGTTGAGGTCCAGTTCCACCGGCGCCAGGCGCATGCCTTTGCCCGGGGTTTTGCCCATCAGTTGCAGGCTGATGCGCTCTTCGGGTTGCAGGCGAATGATCAGGCGGTTGGGTTGGGTGTTGTCGAACAGCAGGTGCGGCACCTGCTTGAAGTGGATGACGATTTCCGAGGTCTTTTTCGCCAGGCGTTTGCCGGTGCGCAGGTAGAACGGCACGCCGGCCCAGCGCCAGGTGTTGATCGCCACCTGCAGGGCAACGAAGGTCTCGGTGTCGCTGTCGTTGTCGACGTGCTTTTCGAAGTAATAGGCCGGTACTTCCTGGCCGCCGATCTTGCCGGCGGTGTACTGGCCGCGCACGGTCTTGTCGTGCACGTCCATGCCCTGAATCGGTTTCAGTGCCTGGAGGATTTTCAGTTTTTCATCGCGCACCGACTCGGCATTGAACTGCGCCGGCGCTTCCATGGCCACCAGGCACAGCAGCTGCAGCAGGTGGTTCTGCACCATGTCGCGCATGGCCCCGGAGCGGTCGTAGTAGGCGCCGCGGTTTTCCACGCCGAGGGTTTCGCACACGCTGATCTGCACATGGTCGATGTGCCCGCTGCGCCACAGCGGTTCGAACAGCATGTTGGCAAAGCGCAGCGCCATCAGGTTCTGCACCGTTTCCTTGCCCAGGTAGTGGTCGATACGGAACACCCGCGACTCATCGAACACCGCCCCGATCGCGGCGTTGATCGCCTTGGCCGACTCCAGCGAATGGCCGATGGGTTTTTCCAGCACGATGCGCGCGTTCGGCCCGGCCAGGCCGGCGACGCGCAGGTGGCGGGCGATGTCTTCGAACAGGTTCGGTGCAGTGGCCAGGTAGAACACCTGTACCCGCTCGCCGGCCGGCCCGAGGTGCCGGGCCAGGCGGCCGAAGTCGGCACTTTGCGAGGCGTCGATGGGGAAGTAGTCGAGGCGCTCGGCAAAGCTTGCCCAGGTCGCGGCATCCAAATCGGCACGCGCCACCTGGGCGCGGCAACGGCGTTCAGCCAAGGCCTGGTAAGCGCTGCGCGCCATCGGGCTGCGGGCCAGGGCCAGAATGCGGGTGTCCTGGTGCAGGCGGCCGTCGCGGTGCAGGTGGTAGAGCGCTGGCAGCAGCTTGTGCAGCGCCAGGTCACCGGTGCCGCCAAACACCAGCATGTCGCAGGGGATTGTTTGCAAAAGAGCCCTCCGGGAGTTAGCAGGCCTGGGATAGCGCACGGCTTTTTGCCCGTCGTGCGTGGTTTGGCTGGGCGTCGGGGAGGTCATGTAGTATAACTACACGCGCGCTACAACCCGGCCCGGCCGATCATAACTCATCAAAAGAGCCAAACCCTTGAACCTCTTGCAACACATTGCCCAGTCGCGTCACCTGTTACGAAAATCGGAGCTTAAAGTCGCCGATCACGTGCTGCTCGACCCTGCGGCCGTGATGCACAGCTCCATGGCGGATCTGGCCCACAGCGTCGGCATCAGTGAGCCGACCATCGTGCGTTTCTGCCGAGCCATCGGTTGCACCGGTTTCCAGGACCTCAAGCTGAAACTGGCGCAAAGCCTGGCCGCCGGTGCCAGCTTCGGCCAGTTCGCCATTCATGAAGATGACTCGGTCGCCGACTTCAGCCTGAAGATTTTCGACACCACCCTGCACACCCTTATCGAGGTGCGCGAGAAGCTCGACCCCAAAGCCCTGCAACACGCCATCGCCGCCTGCTCGCAAGCGCAGCGCGTGGAGTTCTACGGTTTTGGTGCGTCCGGCGCGGTGGCGGCCGATGCCCAGCACAAGTTCTTCCGCCTGCTGCTGACGGCCGCGGCCTACTCCGACCCGCACATGCAGGCGATGTCGGCGGTTACCTTGAAGCCGACCGATGTGGCCATCTGCATCTCGCAGTCGGGGCGTTCGAAAGACCTGCTGATCACCGCCAACCTGGTGCGTGAAACCGGCGCCACGCTGATCACCCTGTGCCCGAGCCAGACGCCATTGGCCGAGCTGTCCACCGTCAACCTGGCCATCGACGTGCAGGAAGACACCGAGATCTACACCCCGCTGACCTCGCGTATCGCCCACCTGGTGGTGATCGACGTGCTGGCCATGGGCGTGGCCATGGCCCGTGGGCCGACCCTGGTCAACCACCTGAAGAGCGTGAAGCGCAGTTTGCGCAGTTTGCGTTTGTCGCCCAAGTCGCTGAAAGCGGCGGACGATGCCCGCGCCGACTGACTCGACGCTCGAATGAAAAGCCCGCGAAAGCGGGCTTTTTTGTGGGCCACCGTCATCGGATGTTCATCGACCTGGCACACGACTGTCGTCTTCAACGCCCAGGCTGGTACTCCCGAATCCAACGATGGGAGCACACACATGACTCGTTATCTGGATGAAGCAAAACCCTACGAAAACGCTGCCGCGAAAACCAAACGCCAACAGGAAGACCAGCGCCGCATGGCCTACCGCCGGGCGATTGAAGACTTCACCGCCGAGCGCCGCCTGCAACTCGAGCTGGCCGACTTCCCCGACCTGCTTGCCGCCAACTACCTTGCCGCTATCCAGGCACCGCGCCGAAGCGGGCCGCCAAGCCACTGATCTGTGCGCGTTCGGCGCGGATAAAGGCGAAGAACGTCTGCGCCACCGGTGACAGGTACTTGCCGCGCGGGTGCACCAGGCACCAGCTGCGCATCAGCGGCAGTTCTACCACCGGCAGCTCGCGCAGGGCGCCGGTTTCCAGTTCGCGGCGCACCGCGTGCCGCGACAACAGCGCAATGCCGAGCCCGGCAATTACCCCTTCGCGTTGCGATTCCATCGAGCCGAGCTCGATGGTCTGCTGGAAGTGCGCGCGCTTCTGGTGGCAGTAATCCTCGATGGCTTTGCGCGTGCCCGAACCGGGTTCACGCACCAGCAGCGGCCAGGCGCAGAGGTCCTGCAGCTTGAGGTTGTCGCGGCCCACCAGCGCATGCTCGGGCGGCGCCACGGCAATGATCGGGTTGTCCAGAAACGGCAAGAACTCCAGCGACATGTCCTGCGGCACCTGGGACATGATCAACAAATCATCGCGGTTGGCGCTCAGGCGGCGGATGGTCTGCGCGTGGTTGACCACCACCAGTTGCAGGTTCACCTCCGGGTACTGACGCTTGAACGCGGCGAACAGGTGCGGAACGAAGTACTTGGCACTGGATTCCACCGCCAGGTTGAGCTGGCCCTGCAACGACCCCTCCAGATCCGACAGCTGCATATCCAGGCTTTCCAGACGCCCGAAAATATCGCTGCTGGCGCGCAGCAGTGCGTCGGCGGCTTCGGTTAGGTAGAGCTTTTTGCCGATGTAGTCGAATAACGGCTGGCCAATCAGCGCTTCCAACTGGCGAATCTGTAAGGAAACTGCAGGCTGTGTCAGAGAAATTTCTTCGGCAGCACGGCTGTAGGAGCGGCTTTCGCACACCGCCTGGAAAACTTGCAGCTGCCGTAATGTCATACGCAGCAATGACTTACGCATCGCTATGAGCCCCTGAGTGGCTGTCTGGTTGCGCAACTATAAGGCTTCGCTTATGCCTAACCCAATAATTAATCATTTTAGGTAATTGTTTCAGGGGGCTACGGTGTCAGCACGTTGACGCTTCTGGCGTTGCCCCGTTCAACCGGCTGAGGGCCAGCTTCCGTGATCAAGAAAATTCTGATCGCTAACCGTGGCGAGATTGCCGTCCGTATCGTGCGTGCTTGCGCCGAAATGGGCATTCGCTCGGTGGCGATTTATTCCGATGCCGACCGCATGGCGTTGCACGTCAAGCGTGCCGACGAAGCCCACAGCATTGGCGAAGAGCCGCTGGCCGGCTACCTCAACCCGCGCAAGCTGGTGAACCTGGCAGTGGAAACCGGCTGTGATGCCCTGCACCCGGGCTACGGTTTTCTCTCGGAAAACGCCGAGCTGGCGGACATCTGCGCCGAGCGCGGGATCAAGTTCATCGGCCCCTCCGCCGAAGTGATCCGGCGCATGGGCGACAAGACCGAAGCGCGCCGCAGCATGATCAAGGCCGGCGTACCGGTGACCCCCGGCACCGAAGGCAACGTGGCGGACATTCACGAAGCCCTCACCGAAGGTGACCGCATCGGTTACCCGGTGATGCTCAAGGCCACCTCCGGTGGTGGCGGCCGTGGTATCCGCCGCTGCAACAGCCGCGAAGAACTGGAGCAGGCCTTTCCACGGGTGATCTCCGAGGCCACCAAGGCCTTCGGTTCCGCCGAAGTGTTCCTGGAAAAATGCATCGTCAACCCGAAACACATCGAAGCGCAGATTCTCGGTGACAGCTTTGGCAACGTGGTTCACCTGTTCGAGCGCGACTGCTCGATTCAGCGCCGCAACCAGAAGCTGATCGAAATCGCCCCCAGCCCGCAACTGACCCCGGAACAGCGCGCCTATATCGGCGACCTCGCCGTGCGCGCCGCCCAGGCCGTGGGTTACGAGAACGCCGGTACCGTGGAGTTCCTGCTCGCCGAGGGCGAGGTGTACTTCATGGAAATGAACACCCGGGTGCAGGTGGAACACACCATCACCGAAGAAATCACCGGTATCGACATCGTCCGCGAGCAGATCCGCATCGCCTCCGGCCTGCCGCTGTCGGTGAAGCAGGAAGACATCCAGTACCGCGGTTTCGCCCTGCAATTTCGGATCAACGCCGAAGACCCAAAGAACAATTTCCTGCCCTCGTTCGGCAAGATCACCCGCTACTACGCCCCCGGCGGCCCCGGCGTGCGCACCGACACGGCGATCTACACCGGCTACACCATTCCGCCCTACTACGACTCCATGTGCCTGAAGCTGGTGGTCTGGGCGCTGACCTGGGAAGAGGCCATGGACCGCGGCCTGCGCGCGCTGGATGACATGCGCCTGCAGGGGGTGAAAACCACCGCCGCCTATTACCAGGAAATTCTCCGTAACGCGGAATTCCGTAGCGGCCAGTTCAACACCAGTTTCGTGGAAGCCCACCCGGAACTGACCAACTACTCCGTCAAGCGCAAACCCGAAGAGCTGGCCCTGGCCATCGCCGCCGCCATTGCCGCCCACGCAGGCCTGTGAGGAATACATTCATGAGCAAGAAGATCCACGTTACCGACACCATCCTGCGTGACGCCCACCAGTCGCTGCTGGCCACCCGCATGCGCACCGAAGACATGCTGCCGATCTGCGACAAGCTCGACAAAGTCGGCTATTGGTCGCTGGAAGTCTGGGGTGGCGCCACCTTCGACGCCTGCGTGCGCTTCCTCAAGGAAGACCCGTGGGAGCGCCTGCGCCAACTGCGCGCGGCCTTGCCCAACACCCGCCTGCAAATGCTCCTGCGTGGCCAGAACCTGCTGGGCTACCGCCACTACAGCGACGACGTGGTCAAAGCCTTCGTCGCCAAGGCAGCCGTCAACGGCATCGACGTGTTCCGCATCTTCGACGCCATGAACGACGTGCGTAACCTGCGCGTCGCCATCGAAGCGGTGAAGGCTGCCGGCAAACACGCCCAGGGCACCATCGCCTACACCACCAGCCCGGTGCACACCATCGAAGCCTTCGTCACCCAGGCCAAGCAGATGGAAGCCATGGGATGCGACTCGGTCGCCATCAAAGACATGGCCGGCCTACTCACCCCCTACGCCACTGGCGAGTTGGTGAAAGCGCTGAAAGCCGAGCAGTCGCTGCCGGTGTTTATCCACTCCCACGACACCGCTGGCCTGGCCGCCATGTGCCAGCTGAAAGCCATCGAGAACGGCGCCGACCATATCGACACCGCCATCTCCAGCTTCGCCTGGGGCACCAGCCACCCGGGTACCGAGTCGATGGTCGCCGCCCTCAAAGGCAGCGAATTCGACACCGGCCTGAACCTGGAACTGCTGCAGGAAATCGGTTTGTACTTCTACGCCGTGCGCAAGAAGTACCACCAGTTCGAAAGCGAATTCACCAGCGTCGACACCCGTGTGCAGGTCAACCAGGTGCCGGGCGGGATGATCTCCAACCTGGCCAACCAGCTCAAAGAGCAGGGCGCGCTGAACCGCATGAACGAAGTGCTGGCCGAGATCCCGCGGGTGCGCAAAGACCTCGGCTACCCGCCGCTGGTTACCCCGACCTCGCAGATTGTCGGCACCCAGGCGTTCTTCAACGTGCTGGCCGGCGAGCGCTACAAGACCATCACCAACGAAGTGAAGCTGTACCTGCAAGGCGGCTACGGCAAAGCGCCCGGCCAGGTCGACGAGAAACTGCGCCGGCAGGCGATCGGCAACGAAGAGCTGATCGACGTGCGCCCGGCCGACCTGCTGAAGCCGGAGATGGACAAGCTGCGCGCCGAAATCGGCGCGGTGGCCAAGTCGGCTGAAGACGTGCTGACCTACGCCATGTTCCCGGACATCGGGCGCAAGTTCCTTGAAGAGCGCGCGGCCGGCACCCTGACCCCGGAAGTGCTGCTGCCGATCCCCGAAGCCGGTCGTGTGGCCAGCGCGGGCGGCGAAGGTGTACCGACCGAGTTCGTCATCGACGTGCACGGCGAAAGCTACCGTGTGGACATCACCGGCGTCGGCGTGAAGACCGACGGCAAGCGGCACTTCTACCTGTCCATCGACGGCATGCCGGAAGAAGTGGTGTTCGAACCGCTGAACGAATTTGTCGGTGGCGGTGGCGGCAGCAAGCGCAAAAACGCCAGCGCCCCGGGCGATGTCAGCACCACCATGCCAGGCAATATCGTCGATGTGCTGGTGAAAGAAGGCGACGTGGTCAAAGCCGGCCAGGCCGTGCTGATTACCGAAGCGATGAAGATGGAAACCGAAGTGCAGGCACCGATTGCCGGTACCGTCAAAGCCATTCACGTGGCCAAGGGCGACCGCGTCAATCCAGGTGAAGTGCTGGTGGAAATCGAGGCGTAAAAACTTCGGTCTCTGTAGGAGCGGCTTCAGCCGCGATGCTTTTGGCGCCTGTTCGGGCCAATCGCGGCTGACCGGAGCGCCGGCCGGCCGCTCCTACGGGATCGTGGTTTGGATTAGGACACCCGCTCACCGCACAGGTCGAGCGCAAACCACTGCTCCACATCCGCCTGATTCAGCCCCGCCCCGAGCAAGCCAAACAACTTGCCCAACGCTGCCTCGCGGGTCATGCCGCCAGCTGAAATCAGCCCGGTACTGAGCAACGCGCTACCCGCTGCATACACCCCAAACTCGACATGCCCCTGCGGACACTGGCTGATCGCGGCCAGCACCACACCACGCTCATGCGCCGCCTTGAGCACGGCCAGCAATTCGGCGTTGTCCGAAGGACCGGTGCCCACGCCATAACATTCCAGCAACAGTGCCTGCGCGCCGGTATTGAGCAACGCTTCGGCGTGGCTGGCGAGTACGCCGGGGTACAGCGGCAGCACGGCGATGTTCACTGGCTGACGGCGCACCCGGTAGCCGAGCGCTGCCGGAACGCTGTCGGCGCGCTCACCGACGCGATGACGCGGCTGCACGGTGAAGGCATCGAATGCCTCGCTGCGCAGCTTGCTGACCCGCGCGCCATGCATCAGTTGGCCATTGAAGTACAGGTGCACGCCCGGACTGACCCCGGCCTGCAGCGCCTGCATGGCACCGACCAGATTGCCCCAGGCATCGCTGCCCTCGGCGCCGGCCGGCAGCATCGAGCCGGTGAACAGCACCGGCACATCCAGGCCCAGCAGCAGAAAGCTCAAGGCCGCCGCGCTGTAGGCCAGGGTGTCGGTGCCATGCAGCACCAGCACGCCATCGAAGGCGCCTTGGGCCACGGCCTCGACAATCACATCGCGCATCGCCAGCCAATTGGCCTGGCTCATGTTGGCGCTGTCGAGCAACGGCAGCAGCTCATGGAACTGCCAGTCGATGGCCACGGGCGGCGACAGACTCTGCAGGTGTTCGCCCATGCGCGCTTCGAAGCCGCCCGCTGGCGCCAGGCCCTGGGCCGTTTGCAGCATGCCGATGGTGCCGCCGGTATAGAGCACGAAAAGCTTCATGCCGGATTCCTTATTGGGGATCAAAAAACATCGCGGCTAAAGCCCCTCCCACAAGGGACTGCGATCCCCTGTGGGAGGGGCTTTAGCCGCGAGCTCTTTTTACGCAGGTTGCAGCATACATGGCCAACCCGCAGAGACGAGAATGCCGCGCCCGCGACTAAACGGGAGCGGCATCCATTGAAAAGTGAAGCGTGGGTTTATCGGTGGCTGGTAGCCAGCCGCCCATCGATCGCTTCACTGCTGGCCTGCGCTTGTGGCGCGGTAGGCCAGGCATCGCGATCCAGGTCCAGATCGGCGAATTTACGGGCGTCGAACACCGGAGTGGCGACACCAGCTTTGCGTTGCTCGTCGTAGTCGCGCATCACCCGCAGGCCGACTTTGATCAGCATGGCCAGGGCGATCAGGTTGACGAAGGCCAGACAGGTCATGGTGATGTCAGCGAAGGCGAACACGGTGGAGAGGTTCTGCATCGAGCCCCAGCAGATCAGCGCCAGTACCAGACCGCGATAGGTCAGCAGCGCCGCACGGCTTTTGCCGAGGAGGAACTGCAGGGCGTTTTCGCCGAGGTAGTAGTTGTAGAGGATGCAGGTGAACACGAACAGGCTCAGGGCAACGCTGACGAAGATCCGGCCCCAATCGCCGACCACTGCCGCCAGAGAGTTTTGGGTCAGGACAATGCCGTCACCTTCAAAACCTGGGGTGTAGAAGCCGGAGAGCAGAATCAGCAAGGCGGTGCAGGTGCAGATCACGAAGGTGTCGAGGAACACGCTGAACGCCTGCACCACGCCCTGGGCAACCGGGTGTTGCACGCTGGCCACGGCGGCCACGTTAGGCGCACTGCCCAGGCCCGCTTCGTTGGCAAACACGCCACGCTTCACACCCATCACGATGGCGCTGCCGAGCAGGCCGGCGAAGGCAGGCTCAAGGCCGAAGGCGCTCTTGACGATGGTCACCAGCATGCCGGGCACCAGGTCGATCTGGGTGAAGATCACGTACAGGGTCACGCCGATGTAGGCCAGGGTTTTCACCGGCACCAGCAGGTCGGACACCGAGGCGATACGCTTGATGCCACCGACGAATACCAGACCCAGCAGCACGGCCAGACCGATACCGGTGTACTGCACCGGGAAGCCGAAGGCATTTTCCAGCGAGTGGGTCACGGTGAACGATTGCAGGCCGTTGAAGGCGAAACCGTAGGTCACCAGCAGCAGCACGGCGAACACCATGGCCATCCAGCGCAGCTTCAGGCCGTGCTGAATGTAGTAAGCCGGGCCGCCGCGGTACAGGCCGTCACCGTCGGCGCGCTTGTACAGCTGCGCCAGGGAGCATTCGAAGAAGCTGCTGCTCATGCCGACCAGCGCAGTCACCCACATCCAGAACACGGCACCGGGACCACCGAGGGTCACGGCAATCCCGACACCGGCGATGTTGCCCGCGCCGACGCGGCCGGCCAGGCTCAACATCAGTGCCTGGAACGAGCTGAGTTGGCCGCCACTGCTGCGCAACGACTGCTTGAACACGCTGAACATGTGGCCGAAATGGCGGAACTGCACGAAGCGCGAACGGATGGTGAAGTAGCTGCCCAGGCCGACGATCAGCACGATCAGCAGCTTGCCGGACAGGAAGTCATTGAGCATTTCAAGCATGGGAGGTTTCCTCGACTCTTATTGTTCGAATGCAGCAGGTGGGTTGCAGCTAACGAAGTGCGGGTAACAGGTACGGCAGTACAGCTGGCAGAAAAAACGTTTCGAAAAATTCGTGGGGCGCATGGTTGGCCAGCGCTCGCCGTGTAGGCAATTTCGCGGGTCGATTCGATGTGATGCGAGTTGATGCTATAGTCGCGCCGCTCGCATCACCGGAGGGCAGCATCGTGTCGGACAATCTGGGCATCAATCTGAAGTTGCTGTGCAGCCACTACCGCTCTATTGCGGAGGTTTGCCGCCTGCTGTCGATCAACCGCGCGCAGTTCAACAAGTACCTCAGCGGGCAAAGCCAGCCGACGAGCTACAACCGCAAACGCATCGGCGATTTCTTCGGCGTCGAGGAGTACGAGCTGAGCCTGCCGCCGGAGCAGTTCGCCCGTCTGATCGGCGCGCGCCTGGCCGACACCAGCAACATGCCGAGCAACGACCCGCTGTCGAACCTGCTGCAACCGCTGCGCGAGCATTCCACCAGCCTGTCGCGCTACTGCGGCTACTACTTCGAATACTCCAACTGCATGTCGGTGCCGGGCACCATCCTGCTGTCGTTGGTGCATTTGCGTGAGGAGCGCGGGACTTTTCTGTTCGAGCGCCAGGAACGCCAGGAACGCTCGGCCAGCGCAAACGTGCAGGCGGAAGACTGGGTGCGCTGCCGCTATCTGGGCGCGGCGTTTCACCTGCAGGACCGGGTGTTTCTGATCGACTATGAGTCGCTGACCCTCAATGAAATGAGCCAGACCATCCTGATTCCCAGCTACAAAAGCCGCATCACCCGCCTGAACGGCCTGAAGACTGGCGTCTCCAGCGGCGACCGGCGCACGCCGGCCTGTACCCGGGTGGTGTGGGAATATCTGGGCGAGGAGATCAACCGGGTAAGCGCGTATCGGCAGGTGATGCTGTACCGGCCGGATGACCCACGGATTGACGAAGACATTCGTCAGCGGCTCACCGTAGGGCCGATCAGCAATGGCCTGTTCGAGATCGAGTAGCCCCCAAAGCATCGCGGCTAAAGCCCCTCCCACAAGGACCTGCGATCCGCGTGGGAGGGGCTTTAGCCGCGAACTCCGGCAAACATCAATTGCCGATTAAAACGCCAACTGCCACTGCGCAATCACGCCATGGTTCTGCGCGTTGCTGCCCATTTCCCCGGCATAACCCAAGCCCAGGGTCTGGGTGGCAGTGAGGCCCACATCAAAGCCCGCTTCCAGCAGCAAGCTGTTGCGGTCCAGCGCCGTACCTTGCGCGCTGAAGCTGCTGCCGCCGCTGATAAAGGCCTGACGGGTTTCGCTGTCGACGTTGCCGTAGGTGTGGCGCCAGCCGACGCTCATGCGTGGGGTGAAGCTCATGCCGTTGTCGAACTGACCGAGGTGGGCGATGCGCAGGCCCAGGGTGCTGCTGACGTTGTCCTGGTCTTGCGAGTCGACGTGCAGGGCGGCGTCGCCGCCTTTTTCGTTGTAGGCATCGCGGTTGTAGCGCTGGTAGCCGAGGGCGGCGAACGGCTCGGCCAGCAGGCGGCCGTCAGCGTACTGGTAGGCCAGTTCGGCGAAGGCTTGCTGGCTGTCGGCGTCGTAGTCGCCGTGCAGTTTTTCATTCACCCCGGCAAAGCTGACCCGGCGTTTGTTCTCGCCATCGTGGCTGCTGTAGGCGGCGCCCAGGCGCAGGGCCAGTTGGTCGAACTGGGTTAGGGCGTAGACACCGACGTGGTAGCTGTCGATATCGCCCGAAGCGCCCTGGCCGGCATCGACGTCGGTGCGCGAGTAACCGCCGACCACGCCCAGACGCCAGTCTTGGGTCATCGCCCAGTCGGCACCAAACAGGGTGCCGGCAGTGTTCTGGTCAACATCGCTGCTGCCGTGTTCGCCGTCTACCGTGCCGTGGCTGCCGAGGGCTTGAACCCACAGACGGCCGGCGGCTTTCGGGTCGTGCAGACCGCGCGCTTCATTGGGTACACCGACGGACACCAGTTGCGGACCGTCATCGCGCAGGATCGAAGCCTGCAAGCTGCCACCCAAACCGCCGAGTTGACTCATGGCGCCTTGCATCACGGTACCGACCTGGCTCGATCCAGCCAACGTAGCCGCAGCCATGCTGGCGTTGCTGGCGCCGGACAACTGCTCCAGCGCCTGGCTGGCGGTAGCGCTGTCGGAGGTCAGCAGGGCGTTGTACAGGCTGCTGTTGGTTTGCGTGGCCAGGTTGTTGGCCAGGTTGCGCGCGCTGTCGGTGGTCGCCAGCGCGGCGAACGCGGTGTCGTTGCGGGTCAGTTGCAGCTCCACCGACGTGGCGGTGTAGGTGAGTGTGGGGGTGAGGAAGGCGAAGTTGTTGGTGACTGTGCCGAACTGGCCGGTAACCCCGCCGGTGGCGATCAGCAGGCTGCTGTGGCTGGCATAACCACTGCCGTTGGCAGTGAGGTTGAGGGTGGCGTTGGCCAGGGTCGCGGTGCCGCTCACCTGCACCGGCGCACCGCTGGCGTTGAGGTCGTAGTTGAAGGTCGAGCCGCTGTTCAGTTGCAGGCTGCCTAGGCGCCCGCTGCCGCCGTAGCTGGCGCCGTTGGCGACAGTGAGCAGGCCACCGATGCTGCCCTGGTTGATCAGGCTGGCGCCGCTGGCCACGCTGCCGCCGGCGCTGAAATCGCTACTGCTGACCGTCCATTTGCCGCCAGCGACGGCCAGGGTTTCGAAGTTCTGGCTGTTGTCGAAGGTGCCGCTACCGCTGCCACCCAGGGTCAGGGTATCGCTGCCAGCGCCACCATCCACCAGGCCGCCAAAGGTGCCGCCGGTGAGAACGGTCAGTTGGTCATCGCCAGTGCCCATGTCCACGGCCAGGCCGTTGAGGCCGACGATGGAGCCGGCGTTGCTCAGGCTGTCGTTGCCTGCGCCCATTTGCACAGCCGCCGCCGCAGTGGTGCTGTTCAACTGGTCGACGCGCACCGACTGGGTGCCGCCGCGAATCACGCCGCCAGCGAGGTTGGTCAGGCTGTCGGCGAAGTTGCCGACCAGGCCAATGGCCGTGCTGTCGGCGCCGATGATGCTGCCACCGTTGGTGATGGTCGCAATGCCGCCAACCGCGGTCGCGGTGCCGCGTTGGGCAGCGATCGAGGTGCCGTTGGCGCCGTCGTCGATAAGGATGCCCTTGGACTGCCCGAAGATCTCGCCACCGGCGTAGTTGCTGATGGTGCCGCCACCGGCAGCGATGCCGTCGGCGCCGTTGGGGAAACCGCTGGAGTCGACGCCACCGGCGCCCAGGCCTTCGATGCGGCCGTAGTTGGTGATGCTGGCGATTCCGTCGATGTCCACGCCGTCGCCGTCACCGTTGTTGGCGGTGCTGTAGCCGGTGCTGCCGCCGAGGTGTTCATAGACCTTGCCGGCGCCGGCGTAACGGCCGCTGATCAAACCGTAGTTCACCACCGTACCGACGCCATCGCTGCCCACGCCCGAACCGTTGCGCCCGATGATCTGCCCGCCTTTGTAGTTGGTCACGGTAACGCCGGCATCGGAGGTCACGCCATGGCGGGGGCCGGAAATGGTGCCCCAGTTGTTGACGGTGACAGCCAGCTTGGAATCGATGGCGTCTGCCGCTGAAGTGGCAGAGCTACAGGCGCTGATGTAGTCGGGGCATTTGGTGTTGACCAAGCCCTTGCTGATGATGGTGCCGTAGTTGTTGATGGTGGTGTTGCTGCCCGGGCGGATGGCGTCGTCGTTGTCCGACTCGATCAGCGCGCTACTGTTGGTGGCCGAGCCGTTGTTGATCACTTTGCTGCCCGTGCCGGTGGCATCGCGCATATCCAGCGCTTGGCCGCCGCTGGTCCCACTGGCAGTCACCTTGATGGTGCCGTTGTTGTTCAACACCAGCGAGGTATTGGCTTTTTTTACCCGAATGGCGTCGGCGCTGACCGTGGTAATGCTGCCGTCGTTGTTGATAACGAGGTTGACGCCGTTGGTGTTGCTATCCACTGCACGGGCATCTTCACCCGTGTTGGTGTTTGCCAGGGTGCCGCTGTTATTGAGGGTGACCGTACCACTGGTGCCGGTGATATCCACGGCCTCGGAGTCAACGTTGACTTGCAGCTTGCCGCCATTGGCGATGGTGCCGGCTTCACCCGAGGTCACGGTTTTGATCACCGTGTCGGTGGTACCGCTGGCAACGCTGAAACTGGCGGCCTGCGCCACGCCGATGCTGGCCGCTTGCAGGGCGATGACCAGGGGCAGCAGACGGAAGCTGGAGGTGTGGAAATGCATAGATCTCACCGCTCTTATTAGAAAAAGTGCGGCGACTATGCGTGCGGCTTGTTACAAACAGTTGACGAGGCGGTACGCCAGAATCGCCACCCACCACCGTCGCCCCAGCGCAGGCTGGGGCCCAGAGTTGAGGACTGTACGAATGTCTACGTCCGACACGAGATTCTGGATTCCCGCGTACGCGGGAATGACGGTGTGAGGCGAAAATTATTCCTCGCGCAACGCCTTCAACTCCTGAAGCTGCTGCCCTTGCGCGTCAAAGTTATCCACCGCCAACCAGCGCTCATACCCCTTGGCAATGCCCGGCCATTCGCTGTCGATGATGGAGTACCAGGCGGTGTCGCGGTTGCGGTCTTTGACCACCAGATGCTGGCGGAACAAGCCTTCGTAGCTGAAGCCGAAACGCTCGGCGGCGCGCTTGGAACGGGCATTGCCGTTGTTGCATTTCCATTCCAGGCGGCGGTAGCCGTGGTCGAAGGCATTCCTGGCCAGCAGGTAGATCACCTCGGTGGCCTGCACGCTGCGCTGCATTACGCGGCCGTAGCAGATATGACCGATCTCGATGCTGCCGTGCGCTGGCGCAATGGTCAGGTAGCTGAGCAGGCCTTGCACCTGGCCGCTGGCTTGTTCAACCACGGCGAAGAACAGCGGGTCTTTGCTGGCGGCGTTGTTGCTCAGCCAGATATCGAACGCAGCGCGCTCGGTAAACGGGCCGTAAGGCAGGTAATCCCACAGCAGCGGGTCGGAGTCGGGGCCTTGCAAGGCGAGCCACAGGTCATCGCCATGGCGCGCCGGGTCGAGGGCTTCGAGGCGCACGGTGCGGCCTTGCAGGGTGTCGCGGGTAGGGGCGGCGACGGGTGTCCAGTTCAGGTGCGGAGTCAGGCTCATGGGGCGATTCCTGGCGAATTAAGTGAAGAGTTTGCGGTACTGCACGAAGCCGGAACGGTCGGCAATCTTGTCGTACAGGTGCATGGCGTCAGTATTGGTTTCGTGGGTCAGCCAATGCACGCGGGAAGCGCCCGCCGCCTTGGCCGCCACGTAGACATGCTCGATCAATTGGCGGCCGACGCCACCGCCACGAATGCCGTCCTCTACATACAAGTCCTGGAGGTAGCAGTAGTTGCCCACTGTCCAGGTCGAGCGATGGTAAATGAAGTGCACCAGGCCGATGGCCTTGCCGTCTTGCCAGGCCAGCGCGGCATTCATCGGCTCGGCGCCGTCGAGAAACCGTTGCCAGGTGACGTCGCTGGTTTCGTCGCTGATCACGGTTTTGTAGAAGCGCTGGTAGCCCTGCCACAAAGGCAGCCAAGCGGCGTGGTCAGCGGCGGTGATGGCGCGGATGGTCAAGGTGCTCATGGTCGGTCCTTCAGGTAGAGGCATGGGGCGGCATGCGCGCGGCCAGCTCGGCTTCATTGTTCAAACCACTGCCGGCGAGGTTAGCGCGCACGCTGTCGTAATCGGTTTTGTCGCGGTTCTGGCCGAGCTTCCACTTGCCTTCGAGGCGTTCGATGGGCAGCTCGAAACCGACGATGGCGCGCAGCATGCTGTCGATATAGGCCGGCGGCGCTTCATCGAGGGTCCACGGCTGGGCGCGGCCCTGCTCATGGCGCTGGGTCAGCTCGCCAAGTAACTGGCGCAGGCGCTGCGGGTCGTCGAAGGTGTCGGCGTGGCCGTAGGCGTGGATGGCGATGTAGTTCCAGGTTGGCACCGCTTTGCCGTGTTCGGCTTTGCTCGGGTAGTAGCCGGGGCTGATATAGGCCTGCTCACCAGGGAAGATCACCAGCACCTCGGCACCGGCCTGAAAGCTTTTCCAGTGCGGGTTGGCTTTGGCGAAATGCCCCTTGAGGGTGCCAAGGCGGCCTTCACCAGGCACCAGCAGCAACGGCAGGTGGCTGGCCTGCATGCCGTTTTCATCGTGACTGACCAGAATCGCCAGGGGTGTCTGCACCATTTGCGCGTGCAGGGTGGGCAGGTCTTCTTCGCGGAATGCAGCGGGCGTGTACATGGTGAACCTCCAACAGATGGACCGATCCTAGGGCAGCTATTGGTCTGTTGTAAGAGCCATTTATGGCAAATTTCATGGAGCCAATGTAGGTTGGGTTGAGCGCAGCGAAGCCCAACAGGGAGCCCAGAGGGCTCCGCGTGGAAATTTCCCCGAGACCGATACGCGCCGTCCTGCGGCCGGCCTGTTGGGCTTCGCTGCGCTCAGCCCAACCTACGAGAACTTCGTTATGTCGCCTACCCCGTTGCCTTTCGACCCTTCCGGCATTCACCTCGACCGCAAGCACGGCCTGTCGCGCCAGCTGTATCAAGCCCTGCGTGAACGCATTCTCGGCGGTCAGCTCGGCAGCCTGGTGCGCCTGCCCGCCACCCGTGATCTGGCACAAGCCCTTGGGGTATCGCGCAATACCGTGGTGCGCGCCTACGACCAGCTGTATGCCGAGGGCTACCTGCAGGGCCGGATCGGCGACGGCACTTACGTGGCGGAGTTGGCCACCAAGGGCCGTGGCAAGGCGCCCAAAAAACCAGTCGCCCCCCCCGCCAGCGCACCACAGAGCAATCTGCTCGAACGACTGCAGACCGAACATTTGCCCGAGCCACGCCTGGATGCACCGCGCGCGTTTCGGGTCGGTATTCCAGCCTTCGACCTGTTTCCCTTCAACACCTGGGCGCGCCTGCAGGCCAATTTCTGGCGCCGCCCACCCATGGCCAGCCTCGGTTATGCCGACGCCGCCGGCGACCCGCAGTTGCGTGAGTTGATCGCCGCTTACCTGCGCAATAGCCGCGGCCTGGTCTGCGACCCCGGCCAGGTGATCATCACCAGCGGCGCCCAGCAGGCCATCAGCCTGTGCGCGCAAATGCTGGTGAATGTCGGCGATGGCGTGGCGGTGGAAAACCCCGGCTACCGCGCAGCCGGCAAAGCCTTCGCCCTGGCCGGTGCGCGCCTGCACGGCGTGGCGGTGGACGAAGAAGGCTTCGATACCCGCCAGTTGGCCAGCTTGAAAGAATGCCGCCTGGCCTATGTCACCCCTTCGCACCAGTACCCCACCGGGGTGACCCTGTCGCTGCCACGCCGTTTGCAGCTGCTGGAATGGGCAGCCCGTGAACAGGCCTGGATCGTCGAGGACGACTACGACGGCGAATACCGCTACCGCGGTACGCCGCTGTCGCCCTTGGCCGCGCTGGATCAGCACGGCCGCGTGCTGTACGTCGGCACCTTCTCCAAGATCGCCTTTCCCGGCCTGCGCCTCGGTTACCTGGTGGTGCCGCCCGCGCTCACCCAAGCCTTCAGCCAGGTGCGCGCCCTGGGCGTGCGCCACTCGGAAATCGGCACCCAGGCGGTAATGGCCGAATTCATTGCCGCCGGGCATTTCCAGCGCCATATCCGCCGCATGCGCCGCGCCGCGCAGGCGCGCCGGGATGCCCTGCTCAAAGGCTGGCCAAGCGACGTGGCGGGCTGCCAGCCCTTGCCGCAAGTGGACGCCGGGCTGCACCTGAGCGTACGGGTGGCGAGCCGCCAACGCGAGCTGGAGCTGGTGACCAAGGCCGCGGCGGTGGGCGTAGAACTGAATGCCTTGAGCGATTACTGGCTGCCTGATTCGCCCGGCACTGAAGATGATCGTGCCGGGTTGGTGATGGGTTTTGCTGGCGTGAGCGAAGCCCATATTGCCCAGGCGCTAACCGCCTTGAAGAGCGCCTGGAAACCTACGTGATGTCCGCCACCCATAAAGCGTCTAGCCAAGGTTCGCCACGGAGTCCACCCATGCAAGCGCTGCTAACCGAAATTCTCGATGAAGTCCGCCCCCTGATTGGCCAGGGCAAAGTGGCCAGTTATATCCCGGCACTCGCCGAAGTGCCTGCTGCCCAGTTGGGCATTGCCGTGTATGGCAACGATGGCGAGCTGTTCTGCGCCGGCGATGCCAATACGCCGTTCTCGGTGCAGAGTATTTCCAAGGTGTTCAGCCTGGTGCAGGCCATTGAGCATTCCGGGGAGACGATCTGGGAGCGGCTCGGTCACGAGCCGTCGGGGCAACCGTTCAATTCGCTGGTGCAGTTGGAGTTCGAGCGTGGCAGGCCGCGCAATCCGTTTATCAATGCCGGCGCCTTGGTGATCTGCGATATCAACCAGTCACGCTTTGCTGCGCCGGTGTTGTCGATGCGTGATTTTGTCCGGCGGCTGTCGGGCAACCTTGAGGTGACGGTCGACCGCCATGTGGCCGAGTCGGAATACCAGCACCGCGCGCGCAACGCGGCGATGGCGTATCTGATGCAGTCGTTCGGCAATTTCCATAACGATGTAGAGGCGGTGCTGCGCAGTTACTTCAGCTACTGCGCACTGCGCATGAGCTGCGTCGACCTGGCGCGGGCGTTCTGTTTTCTCGCAAACGATGGCTTCTGCAAACACAGCGGCGAACAGATTCTGACCGCGCGGCAAACCCAGCAGGTGAACTCGATCATGGCCACCAGCGGGCTGTATGACGAGGCGGGTAACTTTGCCTACCGGGTCGGGCTGCCGGGCAAGAGCGGGGTCGGCGGCGGCATAGTCGCGGTGGTGCCGGGGCGCTTTACGGTGTGCGTGTGGTCGCCGGAACTGAATGCGGCGGGTAATTCGCTGGTGGGCATGGCGGCGCTGGAATTGTTGAGTCAGCGCATTGGTTGGTCGGTGTTTTAGTTTTTGTTGGCGACACGATCCTGTAGGAGCGGCTTCAGCCGCGATGCTTTTGATGGGCAAGAGCATCGCGGCTGAAGCCGCTCCTACGGGGCACACCAAGCGGAATAAAAAAAAGGAGACACAGCTTGCGCTGTATCTCCCTGAAGGGCTTGGGATGAGTGGCCCCAATGCCTGGTGACTGTGTAACGGGGTGGCGTCAGACCGCTGCTTTGAGCGGCACCAGACGCGGTGCAATCATGTTTTCCGGGCGCAGGATCTCGGCCAGGCTGGCGTCATCCAGCAGCTGTTCCTCACGCACCAGCTCCAGTACGCCACGGCCACTTTCCAGCGCCTGCTTGGCGATGCGGGTGGCGTTTTCGTAGCCGATGTAGGGGTTCAGTGCGGTGATCAGGCCGATGGAGCTTTCCACCAGTTCGCGGCAGCGTTCTTCGTTGGCGGTGATGCCGACGATGCAGTGCTCGCGCAGCATGTCCATGGCGCGTTGCAGCAGGCGGATCGAGTCGAAGATCTTGTAGGCGATCAGGGGCTCCATCACGTTCAGTTGCAGTTGGCCGCCTTCGGCCGCCATGGTCAGGGCCAGGTCGTTGCCGATCACTTCGAACGCCACCTGGTTGACCGCTTCCGGAATCACCGGGTTGACCTTGCCGGGCATGATCGAGCTACCAGGCTGACGCGCCGGCAGGTTGATTTCGTTGATGCCGGTACGCGGGCCGCTGGAGAGCAGGCGCAGGTCGTTGCAGATCTTCGACAGTTTCACCGCGGTGCGTTTGAGCATGCCGGAGAACAGCACGAAGGCGCCCATGTCCGAGGTGGCTTCAATCAGGTCGGCGGCCGGCACCAGCGGCTGGCCGCTGATCACTGCCAGACGCTCGACAGCCAAGGCTTGGTAGCGCGGGTCGGCGTTGATGCCGGTGCCAATCGCGGTGCCGCCCAGGTTCACTTCGGTAAGCAGCTCCGGCGCCAGGCTTTTCAGGCGCGCCAGGTCTTCACCGAGGGTGGTGGCGAAGGCGCGGAATTCCTGGCCGAGGGTCATCGGCACGGCGTCTTGCAACTGGGTGCGGCCCATCTTCAATACGTGGCTGAATTCCTGGCCTTTGGCGGCGAACGCCTGGATCAGGCTGTCGAGGCTGGCCAGCAGGGTGTCGTGACCCAGCAGCAGGCCCAGGCGAATGGCGGTGGGGTAGGCGTCGTTGGTGGACTGCGCCATGTTCACGTCATTGTTGGGGTGCAGGTATTGGTACTCGCCCTTGTTGTGGCCCATGGCTTCGAGGGCGATGTTGGCGATCACCTCGTTGGCATTCATGTTGGTCGAGGTGCCGGCGCCGCCTTGAATCATGTCGACCACGAATTGGTCATGGAACTCGCCACGTACCAGACGGGCACAGGCTTCGCTGATCGCCGCATGCTTCGGGGCGCTCAGGTGGCCCAGTTCACGGTTGGCATCGGCTGCCGCCTGCTTGACCATCGCCAGGGCAACCACCAGTTTCGGGTAGTGCGACAGCGTCACGCCGGACAGGCGGAAGTTGTGCACAGCCCGCAGGGTCTGAATGCCGTAGTAAGCGTCGGAAGGAACTTCGAGGGTGCCAAGCAGATCTTTTTCGATGCGCGATGATGCAACAGGGGACATGATGAGGTTCATCTCAGGGTAGGCACGGGCTAGGCCGCGATGCAGGCTAGACTAGGGACGGACACGCTTTTAGGCCAATGCTGTTAAACACTGGGGTATGCACAAACGGCATAATGCAGGTGTGACTGCCGCTTGTCGGCGAGCGTAATTAGCGGTATCGCACGGGAGATCCCATGAACCTCGAAAGCAAATGGCTGGAAGATTTCGTCACCCTGGCCGGCACCCGCAGTTTTTCCCAGGCGGCGCAGAAACGCTTCGTCACCCAGCCGGCATTCAGCCGACGGATTCGCAGCCTGGAAGAAGCCCTGGGCCTGACGTTGGTGAACCGCGCACGCACGCCCATCGAGCTGACCGAAGCCGGGCAATTGTTTCTGGTTACCGCGCGCAGCGTGATCGAACAGTTGGGGGAGGTGGTGCGCCACCTGCATCACCTGGAAGGCCAGCAAGGCGAGGTACTGCAATTCGCCGCCGCCCACTCCCTGGCGCTGAGCTACTTCCCGGCCTGGATCGCGCGCTTGCGCAACGAAGGGCTGAACATTGCCAGCCGCCTGGTGGCGACCAACGTTGGCGAGGCCGTGCATGCCCTGCGCGAAGGCGCCTGCGATCTGATTCTGGCGTTCTACGACCCGGACGCCGCCTTGCAGATGGACCCGGAAATCTTCCCCTCGATGCTGCTCGGGCGCAGCGAAATGCTGCCGGTGTGCGGTGTGGATGCCGAGGGCAAGGCGCTGTTTGATCTGGACAGCGGCCAGAGCGTGCCGCTGTTGGCCTACAGCGCCGGCGCGTTTCTCGGCCGTTCGGTGAATGCCTTGCTGCGCCAACGCGGCCTGCGGTCGACCACGGTGTATGAAACCGCGATGGCCGACAGCTTGAAGAGCATGGCCCTGCAAGGCCTGGGCGTGGCCTGGGTGCCGCGTCTGAGCATCGGCGCCGAGCTGGCCCGTGGCGAGCTGGTGGAATGTGGCGGCCCGCAGTGGCAGTTGCCACTGGAGATCCGCCTGTACCGCTGCGCCCTGGTGCGCAAGGCGGCGATCCGTCTGCTCTGGCGCAAGCTTGAGGCCGGGGTCGGCGCGCAGGCGCAGGCCTAAGCGGTTTGCACCGCGGCGTTGTGGTTGCTCGCCGCGGCCGCTGCACGCGCCCCTTCACTCTGGATCAACTGCGCCGCCTTCTCGCCAATCATGATGCACGGCGCGTTGGTGTTGCCGCTGATCAGCGTGGGCATGATCGAGGCATCGGCCACCCGCAGGCCCTGCATGCCTATCACCTGCAGCGCGGGGGTGACCACGCTCAGGGCATCCACGCCCATCTTGCAGGTGCCCACCGGGTGGAACACGGTGGCGGCGTAGTCGCGGATATAGGCCAGCAGTTGTGCGTCGCTCTGCACCTCGGCACCGGGCAGCATTTCCTTGCCGCGCAGGGCATCGAAGCTGCTGTCGGCCAGCACCTTGCGCGCCAGCTTGAGGCCTTCGATCAGCACCTTGGCGTCGTCCATGTCGGCGAGAAAGTTGTAGTCGATCTCCAGTTCGCGCTGCGGGTTCAGGCGCAGTTCACCAATGGATTTGGGCCGCAGTACGCAGGTGTGTACGGCGTAGCCATGGCCCCATTCGAACAGGCGGCCGCGGTGGCTGCGGTAGCCCGGCACGAAGTGAAATTGCACATCGGGCAGCGCCTCGGCCAACGGCGTGCGGGCAAAGCCGCCGGCTTCCACGTAGTTGGTGGTGAGCCAGCCTTTTTTCTGCAGCAGGTATTTGATTGGCGAGGCGAGGATGCTGCCCAGCGAGCCCCAGGAAAAACCCAGGGTCAGCGGGCTGGCCGAGCGCACGGTGATCAGGCCATCAAGGTGGTCTTGCAGGTTCTTGCCCACCCCGGGCGCATCGCACACCAGCGGCACGCCGGCGGCTTCCAGCTCGGCGCGCGGGCCGATGCCGGAGTTGAGAAGAATCTGCGGTGAGCCAATGGCACCGGCACACAGAATCACTTCGCGGCTGCAGTTCAGGGTCAGTGGCTGGCCGTCCTTGAGCAACTGCAAACCACGCACTTGAGTACCCTCGCACAGCAGCGATTGCACGTTGCAGCCGGTCAGCACCGTCAGGTTGGCGCGCTCACGCACCGGCGCGACAAAGGCGCGGTAAGCGGACAGGCGCTTGGCGTTTTTCTGCGTCAGGTTGTAGATGCCGGCGCCTTCCAGCTCGCCGCCATTGAAGTCGTCGTTGGTCTTGATGCCCACCCGTGCGGCCGCTTTTACGAACAGCGTCGATAGCGGGTTGGGGTCACGGGCTCGGTCCACCAGCAACTCGCCCAGCGTGCCGTGCAACGCCGGGTTTTGCCCGAGCAGGTTGCGCTCGGATTTCTTGAACAGCGGCAGCACGTCGGCCCAGCTCCAGCCCGTGCAGCCCTGCTCGGCCCAGCGGTCGTAGTCCGAGGCGTCGCCACGGATGTAGATCATGCTGTTCATCGAACTGGAGCCGCCCAGGGCCTTGCCCCGTGGCGTGTGCAGGCGGCGGTTGTTGAGTTCTTTCTGCGGCGTGGAGAAGAAATTCCAGCTGAAGATTTTGCTCTTGTACAAGGTGATGGTGCCGGCCGGGGTTTGCACCCGCGGGCTGGCATCGCTGCCACCGGCTTCGAGCAGGCACACGCGCACGGCGGGGTCGGCGCTCAGGCGGTTGGCCAACACGCAACCGGCCGAGCCGGCGCCGACGATGAGGTAGTCGTAGTCAGGCATGGGTGCCTCGCTTGAAAATGTGTTTAAGCGCATCGCGGCTAAAGCCCCTCCCACAAGGAAATGCGATCCCTGTGGGAGGGGCTTTAGCCGCGAAGCTTTTGCTCTTAATGAACTTCGGCCAGATCGTCGTGCAGCAGCTCGAGAATCCGCCGTTTCATGCGGATGAACTCGGGCTCCATCACCACGTCCATGGACCGCGGGCGGTCCATGGGCACGTCCAGCACTTCCTTGATGTGCCCAGGCCGGGCGCCCATCACGTAGATGCGGTCGGCCAGCAGAATGGCTTCGTCGATGTCGTGGGTGACGAACACCACGGTCTTCTTGGCGTTACCCCAGACCTGCAACAGCAGTTGCTGCATCTGCAAGCGGGTCTGGCTGTCGAGGGCGCCGAACGGTTCGTCCATCAGCAGAATCTGCGGGTCGTTGGCCAGCGCCCGGGCAATCGCCACGCGCTGCATCATGCCGCCGGAGAGCTGCTTGGGGTAATGCCGGGCGAACTTGGCCAGGCCCACTTCGTTCAGGTAGAACTCGACGATGGTGTTGATCTCATCGCCCGGCAGGCCGCGGCGCTTGAGGCCGAACTCGATGTTCTGACGCACCGTCAGCCAGGGAAACAGGGTGTAGCTCTGGAACACCATGCCGCGATCAGCGCCCGGGCCTTCGACCTTTTTGCCGCCGACATAAATGGCGCCATCGCTCGGCTCGGCCAAACCGGCAGTGAGGTACAGCAGGCTGGATTTACCGCAGCCTGACGGGCCGACGATCACCGCAAATTGCTGGTCCGGCACTTCGAACGAAACGTTGTCGAGCGCGGTAAAGGTTTCGCCACTCGGCGACTGGTAACGCAGGCTTACACCCTCCACCTTCAGGCGGCTTTCCACGGCGGCGTACTCGCTGAGGGCCGGCATGATGTAGGGCTTGGTGGAGGTCATTGTGCCCATGCGGCAATCCTCAGACGGAGCAGACGGAAGAGTTGGTCGGTGATCAGCCCTAGCAGGCCGATGATGGCGATGGCGAGGAAAATCACGTCCACCTGAAAGCCGCGCATGGCCTTCAGGCTGATGTAACCGAGGCCGCTGGAAGCCGCCACCAGTTCAGCCACTACCAGGTAGGTCCAGGCCCAGCCCATGGTCACCCGCAAAGTGTCGAGCACGCCGGGCAGGGAGGCCGGGCCGAGTACATGGAAGACCACGTCACGGCGGGTGGCGCCGAGGGTGTAGCTGGCATTTACCAGGTCCTTGGAAACACCTTTGGACACATCGGCAATCATCACCAGCTGCTGGAAAAAGGTGCCGAAAATAATCACCGCCACTCGCTGCTCCAGACCGATGCCGATCCACAGAATGAACAGCGGCACAAACGAGGTCACCGGCAGGTAGCGGATAAAGTTCACCAGGGGTTCGAGGAACGCCTGCACGATACGAAAGCTGCCCATCAGCAGGCCCAACGGCACCGCCACCAGGGAAGAAATGGCAAAGCCGATCAGCACCACTTCAAGGCTGGCGCCGACGTGTTTGGCCAGGGTGCCATCGTTGGTCAGGCGCACGGCGGCGTCGAACACCGCACCAGGGGTGGGCAGAAACATGGTCGGCACCACGCCGCCATAGGACAGGCCGACCCACAGGCCGAGGACTGCCAGCCAGCACAGGGTACTGGCGGCAAAAATGAGTTTTACCGGCAGACCGACCTTGGGGGTCAGGCAGCGGTTGATCCAGGAACGAGCAGTGGCCACAGCGCCACCTCCACATAAGGCAGGGAAACACGGCAGAAAGAAGCACGCCGCGTGCCGGAACACGCAGCGTGAAAGGCGTTAAGGCGTGACGAACGAGGTGTCGACCAGGTCGTCGTAGCTCACCGCGAACGGCTTGCCTTGCAGCTCGCTCCAGGTTTCGTTAGCGAGCTTGATGATCTCGGCGATGTCGCCGGGTTTGCCTTTAGTGCCGAGCAGTTTTTCGCTCATCGGCTGGTCGTAGAACTTCACGCCCTTGGCCGCTTCTGCCAGGTCTTCAGGCTTGGACAGGTAGCCGCCCACGCCTTTGGCCATGATGGTGTACGCCTCTTTCGGATGGTCCTTGGTGTACTGCACGGCTTTGTACAAACCGGCCACCAGGGCTTTCACATCTTCAGGTTGTTTTTCGATCACATCGCAGGACAACGCGACCACATCGACGATCACGCCAGGGGTCGCCGAACTGTCGACCAACACGTCGCCGGTGCCCTTTTGCTTGACCATGGTCAGGTTCGGTTCCCAGGTCACGGCCGCCGGAATACGACCGGCGATAAAGGCGCTGGCCGCGTCGTCGGCGGTCATGTTCTGCACCTCGACGTCGGCCATGCTCATGCCTTCTTTCTTCAGCAGGTAAGACAGCCAGAACTGCGACACCGAGCCCTCGTTCACGGCAACCGATTTGCCCTTGAGGTCTTTGATGCTCTTGATGTCTTTGGTCACCACGATGCCGTCGCCGCCATGGCTTTCATCCAGCGCGGCGACGGTTTTGAAGCAGAAGTCCTTGGAGCGGTACTTGAGGATTTCGTCGATGGTCGAAGCCGAACCGGAGAGCTTGCCCGAGGCTTGGGCGGCCATGTACATCGAGGCTTCTTCGATGGTGGTCAGTTCCAGGTCGAGGCCGGCGTCTTTGAAGTAGCCCAGGTCGCGAGCCAGGTACAGGGTGCCGTAGCCCACCCAGGTGGTGTGGCCGATGGACAATTTGCCAGCCTGCGCGCCAGTGGCGACGGCCGCTAAAACGAGGGACAGCGAGACACGCTTGAGCAAGGACTTACGCATGGAACACTCCCACAGCCTGACGGCTTAGTTATTGGTTGAATTGCGGGGCAGTAATGGCCAGCGGCCAAGGTATTCCGTGACCCGGCCTCTGTTGGGCGGGGTTCTTGTTCTGCGGTGTTGCTGGTTCTGTTCTTGATTTTCTGTGGGAGGGGCTTTAGCCGCGATGAAAGTAGCGCCGAGCTCATGGCCAAAGCCTCTCCTACATGTCTCTCGATTAAATGAGGGTGAGCTTTCAGATCAAAAGCATCGCGGCTAAAGCCCCTCCCACATGGAGCTTCGATTGGTTAAAGAACACCGATCTCCTGCGCCGTACGGTCCACCGCACGTTTGGTCTTGGTCACCAACTCATCCAGCTCACCACGGGTGGCCACCAGCGCTGGCGCCATGATCATCCGGCCCAGGGTCGATCGAATGATCAGCCCCTCTTCAAAACCGATGGTTCGGCAGCGCCAGGCGATGTCGTTTTCATTGGCGAAGCGTTTGCGGGTGGCTTTGTCTTCGGCAAATTGCAGCGCCGCGACCAGGCCGGCGCCCTGGATTTCGCCCACCAGCGGGTGGTTGCCGAACACTTCGCGCAGGCAGCTTTGCAGGTAGGGGCCGGTGTCGGTTTTCACCTGAGTAACCACGCCTTCATCGCGCAAGGCCTTGAGGTTGGCTATGGCCACGGCCGCCGCCACCGGGTGGCCGGAATAGGTCAGGCCGTGGGCAAACACGCCGCCTTGCTCCACCAGCACTTCGGCCAGACGTTTGCTGAGAATCAGGCCGCCCATGGGGATGTAACCCGAGGTCAGGCCCTTGGCGATGGACAGGGTGTCGGGTTCAAAACCGAAGTACTCGTGGGCGAACCATTCGCCGGTGCGGCCAAAGCCGCCGATCACTTCGTCGGCGCACAACAGCACGTCGTACTTGCGGCAAATGCGCTGAATTTCCGGCCAGTAGCTTTCCGGCGGGAAGATCATGCCGCCCGCGCCCTGGAACGGCTCGGCGATAAACCCAGCGACGTTTTCGGCGCCCAGCGCGAGGATTTTTTCTTCCAGTTGCTGCGCGGCTTTCAGACCGAATTCAGCCGGGGTCAGGTTGCCCTCGTGGGCGTACCAGTACGGCTCGTCGATGTGCTCGACGTCGGGAATCATGCCGCCCATCTCGTGCATGAATTTCATGCCGCCCAGCGCCGTGGATGCCAGGGTGGAGCCGTGGTAACCGTTCCAGCGGCCGATCATGATTTTCTTCTCGGGCTTGCCGAGAATCTGCCAGTAGCGGCGCACGGTGCGGATCAGCACCTCGTTGGCCTCGGAGCCGGAGTTGGTGTAGATCGCGTGGCTGTAGTGGCCGGGCAGCAGGCTGAACAGCAGCTCGGACAGCTCCACCACCGAGGGGTGGGTGGTGTGGAAAAACATGTTGTAGTACGGCAGCTGCTCCATCTGCTGGGTAGCAGCGGCCGACAGGTCGCGGCGGCCATATCCGAGGTTGGTGCACCACAGGCCGGACATGCCGTCCAGGTAGCTGTTGCCGTCGTTGTCCCACAGGTGCAAACGCTCACCGCGCACAATCACCCGCGGCCCTTCGGCGTTCAGCGCTTTCTGGTCGAGAAAGGCGTGGATGTGGTGGGCGGCGTCAGAGGCTTGGTAGTCGCTGGTTTCGCGCTTGGGCGTCGGGGCAGTCATCTAAATGTCTCCGGATCTTTTCTTATCTGAGCTGAAACCACGTGGTCTTCAGCTGCGTGTACTTGTCGAATGAGTGCAAGGAGAGGTCGCGGCCAAAACCGGATTGCTTGCCACCACCAAACGGCACCGTCACATCCAGCGCATCGACGGTATTCACCGACACCGTGCCGGCGCGCAGTTGTTTGGCCACGCGGTGGGCGCGGTGCAGGTTGTCAGTCCACAGCGAGGCGGCCAGACCGTAGATGCTGTCGTTGGCCAGGCGCACGGCCTCTTCCTCGCTGTCGAACGGGATTACCGCCAGCACCGGGCCGAAGACTTCTTCCTGGGCCAGGCGCATATCCGCCGTTACGCCGGTGAAGATGGTCGGCTGAATAAAGTTGTTCGAGCCATTGAAGGTCAGCTGCTCGCCGCCACAGGCCAGGTGTGCGCCTTGCTCAAAGGCGCCGCGGATATAGCTCATCACCCGCTCGGTCTGCCGCGCTTCGACGATGGCGCCGGTGGCGCTTTTCGGGTCCAGCGGGTTACCCGGCTGCCAGGCCTGGGACTTGGCGACCAAGCGCTCAACGAATTCATCGTGAACCGAGCGTTCCACCAGCAAGCGCGAGTTGGCCGAACACACTTCGCCCTGATTGAAGAAGATGCCGAACGCGGCTTTTTCTGCGGCCAGGTCCAGGTCGCAATCGGCGAACACCAGGTTGGCGCTCTTGCCGCCGCACTCCAGCCACACCTGCTTGAGGTTCGACTGGGCGGAGTACTGCATAAAATATTTGCCCACTTCGGTGGAGCCGGTGAACGCCAGGCAGTCGATGTCCGGGTGCAGGCCCATGGCCTTGCCGGCGTGTTCGCCAAGGCCTGGCAGCACGTTGAGCACGCCCGCCGGAATGCCCGCTTGCAGGGCCAGCTCGGCCAGGCGCAACGCCGAAAACGGCGACTGCTCGGCCGGCTTCAACAGCACCGAGTTGCCGGCGGCCAGGGCCGGGGCGAGTTTCCAGGCGGCCATGTCCAGGGGGAAGTTCCACGGCACCACGGCGGCGACCACACCCAGGGCTTCACGGGTGATGGTGGCAAGCACGTTCTGCGCGCTGGGGGCGACCTGGTCGTAGAGCTTGTCCAGCGCTTCGGCGTACCAGCGGAACACGCCAGCGGCGCCCGGAACGTCGATGTTGTAGGCGTCCATCACTGGCTTGCCCATGTTCAACGAGTCGAGCAGCGCCAGCTCTTCGCGGTTCTCAAGAATCAGCTCGGCCAGGCGCAGCAACACGGCTTTGCGCTCGGTGGGGGAACGCTGCGACCAGACCCCGGAATCGAATGCCTGACGCGCCGCACGAACGGCCACATCGACATCCGCCTCGCCACAGGCAGCAACCTTGGCCAGGGTTTCACCGGTGGCCGGGTTGATCGCGGCGAAGGTTGCCCCGGA
Organism: Pseudomonas sp. GV071; assembly: GCF_003050835.1. GTDB lineage: Bacteria > Pseudomonadota > Gammaproteobacteria > Pseudomonadales > Pseudomonadaceae > Aquipseudomonas. Next base: position 299,910 of record NZ_QAOJ01000002.1, read on the forward strand.
CAACGCCGGCACCTGCTGGCCGTCGATCATCGCCAGCGTTGCAAAGCGCTGGGCGGCCGCCCGTTGTTGCCAGTCGTTAAGCTCAAACACCCCGTCGCCCCTCTCACCGATAAACCTTTTGGTGAGAGCGATGGTGGCGGAACGGGCTGGATAGGAAAATTATTAAAAATGTCTTCGGGGTATATGAAAAAGCTGCTTTGGGCTGCACCGAGGTGGTGCTGGGTGCCAGATAAAAGTGCAAAGCAATTTGCCGGCCTGAGCGCACGGCAATGTGGGAGGGGCTTTAGCCGCGAGCTTTTGACTTCCAAGATCAACAGCATCGCGGCTGAAGCCCCTCCCACAGGGACCGAATTACAGGTCGAAGCCGTCGTACAGCTCCGGGCGGCGGCCGGCGAGGTAGGGGAAGGTGCTTTCCTGTGCCGCGCGCTGGCCATGGTCCAGGTCCACCACCAACAGCGCCTCGCCATTGGCCGCGCTGGCCAGCTTGCTGCCATCGGGCGCTGCCACGCAGGAGCCGCCGAGAAAGGCCAGCCCCGCCTCGACGCCGCTGTGGTTGCAGTAGGCGACGAACAGCTGATTCTCCACGGCGCGGGCCGGCACGATCAGGTTGGGCACGGCGCCGTACTCCGGGGTCAATGCAGTGGGGATCAGCAGCAGTTCGGCGCCTTCGAGCGTCAGCTTGCGCACGTTCTCGGGGAACTCGACGTCGAAGCAGATCAGCAAACCGATGCTCCAGCCCGCGAACTCGACGGGCTTCTCCAGGCGTTCGCCCGGGGTGAACAAGGTGCGCTCGAACGCGCCGAACAGATGGGTTTTTCGGTAGTTGCACAGGCGCTGGCCGTTGGCGTCGATCAACTGCGCGGCGTTATAGGGTTTGCCGCCGCTCTCGTGGCTTTCGGCGTAGCCGTAGCAGATGGCGATGCCATGCTCGCGGGCAAGCTCGGCAATGCGCTGCGCTGCCGGCCCATCGGCGGCTTCGGCCGGTTGCGCGCGCAGGTTGTAGCCACCCAGCCACAGCTCCGAACACAGCAGCAACTGAGCACCGGCTGCAGCGGCCGCGCGGGCTTGGGTGGCCAGGTCGGCGAGGTTGGCGGCGATGTCGCCGGGGTGTCCTTCGGTTTGCCAGAGCGCCAGACGCATGCTGCTTCCTCCCTTGTTTTTATGCTGAGTGTGTACGGCTTTTGCTACGAGCCGGCTACGGTTGTAGCAAGCAACCGGCCAAGAAAAATATGCCCTGTGCTGCGTAAAAAGGTGTGCACGTCAGGCCCCGCCAACGCGGTAAGGTGTGCGCAGAAATGTCCTACCCGAGGTTTGTCGTGGCTGCCTATACCCTGCGCCAACTTAAATATTTCGTCACCACCGTGGAATGCGGCAGCGTCGCCGAGGCGTCGCGCAAGCTGTACATCGCCCAGCCGTCGATTTCCACCGCGATCAAGGGTCTGGAAGAAAGCTTCGGCGTGCAGCTGTTTATCCGTCACCACGCCCAGGGCGTGTCGCTGACCCCCAGCGGCGCGCGCTTCTACCGCAAGGCCCAGGAACTGCTGCGCATGGCCAAGGAGTTCGAACAGAACGCCCTGGCCGACAACGACATCATTGCCGGACAGATCGATATCGGCTGCTTTGAAACCGTGGCGCCGCTGTACCTGCCGCGCCTGATCGCCGGCTTCAACGCGCTCTATCCAGGGGTGGAAATCCGCATCCGCGATGGCGAGCAACAGGAGCTGGTACAGGGCCTGACGTCCGGCAGCTTCGACCTGGCGATCCTCTACGACCACGACCTCGACGGCACCATCGAAACCCAGGCGCTGATGCCGCCGCAGCGCCCCTATGCACTGCTGCCCGCCGACCACCGTTTTGCCCAGCAAGCGCAGGTGTCGCTGCGTGACCTGGCGCTGGAACCGATGATTCTGCTCGATGTGCTGCCGAGCCGAACCTACTTCGTCAGCCTGTTCGAAGAGCTCGGCCTGACCCCGCATATCGCCTTCAGCTCGCCCTCCATCGAGATGGTGCGCGGCATGGTCGGCCAGGGCTTCGGTTTCTCAGTACTGGTGACCCGCCCGCACTCGGAATGCACCTATGACGGGCAGAAGGTGGTGGCGGTGAATATTGCCGAAGACGTCACCGGCTCAGGGCTGGTGGCGGCGTGGTTGAAGCGCTCGCAATTGACCAAGGTGGCGCAGTTGTTTGCCGATTATTGTCAGCAGGAGTTGGCGCCGGAAAAGCTGCCCTCACCCTAACCCTCTCGCCTGCCCGGCCGGCCTAGCGGGAGAGGGGACGAGATCGCCGTAAGTCCAAACAACTCCGTCCGCTGGTCTCCCTCTCCCGCTTGCGGGAGAGGGCCGGGGTGAGGGTAGGCTCTACGCCTTCATCACCGCCAACAACCGCTCCCCATCCAACGCCTTGCACACCCCCACCGGCTTCTGCATCGGCGAATCCTCGGCCGCCAACATCGCATTCAAAATCGCCTCATCCGTGCACTGCACCGCCGCCAGGTAAAACGCGTCGAAGCAATCGTCATTCAGGTAATCCAGGTTCTGCAGCGGCCCGCTTAGCTGCGGCATAGCCCGTGGATTGGCGACGCTCAACGCCAGGAAAATATCCCCGGAATTATTCCCCCCCGGCGTCCCCGCCAGACCAATCCCCAACCCGGCGCGACGGGCCAGGCGACGCAGTTGGTGCGGCAGCATCGGCGCATCGGTGGCGATGATCACCACAATCGATCCACGCTCACGGTCCAACCCCTCTGGCAGCTCATCCGGCAACCGCTCACCCACCGGCACGCCGAGCACTTTGAACCAGTCGCGCATGCCGTGGTTGGCTTGCAGCAGTACGCCGAGGGTGTAGGTTTTGCCGTCCACCTCGATCACCCGCGAGGCGGTGCCGGTGCCGCCTTTGAAGCCATAGGCGATCATGCCGTTGCCACCGCCGACGTTGCCTTCGGCCAGCGGCCCGGTCATGGCACCGTCCAGTGCGGAACGGGCGTGGGCTTCAGTCACGTGCAGGCCGTTGATGTCATTGATCACGCCGTCGTAGGTTTCCGCCACCACCGGCATCGCCCACAGGTGGTTGCTTTCCCAGGCCTGGGCGTAGTGGTCGATGGTCCAGCGTGTGGCGGCCTGGTGGACGATGCCGACGCTGTGGGAGTTGGTCAGGCACACCGGGCCGACGAAGTAGCCGCCGTCTTCAATCCAGTGGGTGCCGGTCATTTCGCCGTTGCCATTGAGCGCTGAAAAACCCGCCCACACCGGCATCGGTTCGGGCTCGTAGCCCCGCGGCAGAATGGCGGTGACGCCGGTCTGGATGCGTTTGCCGTTGGCTGCGGTGCCCTCGACATTCTGGAACCCCACCAACACCCCCGGCACATCGGTAATGGCGTTGTCGGGGCCGGTACGGCCGGGAAAGGCCAGGCCAAGCTGGCGGGCGCGGGGCTTGTCAGGAGCCATGGGAGTCCTCGGCTTTCAGTGCAGCGGGTTGACGGTTGCGCAGGTACAAGCCCACTGCGGCAATCAGCAGCGAGGCGAGAATCAGCAAGGTGGCGATGGCGTTGATCTCGGGCTTGATGCCGCGGCGGATCATGCCGTAGATGTAAACCGGCAAGGTGGTGGAGTCGACGCCGGAGATGAAGTAGGTGATCACCAGGTCGTCCATGGAAATGATGAACGACAGCAGCGCGCCACCAATCACGCCCGGCAGAATCATCGGCAAGGTAATACGCCGGAAGGTGTACCAGGGGTTGGCGCCAAGGTCCGCCGAGGCTTCTTCCAGGCGTGTGTCCATGCCGGCCAAGCGGGCACTGACCACAATAAACACGTAGCTCACCAGAAAGCTGCAGTGGCCGATGATGATCGACACCTTGCCCAGCGGAATGCCGATGTTGACGAAGAAGATCAGCAACGAAATGCCCAACACCACGTCCGGCATCATCATCGGCATAAACAGCAACATGCGGTAGAAGCCCTGCAGGCGAAAGCGGAAACGCGCCAGTGCCAAGGCGGTGAGTGTGCCGATCACGGTGCTGATCAGCGCGGTGATCAGCGCCACGCTGAGGCTGGTGCGCAGTGAGCCCAGCAACTGGTCGGTGGACTCGATGTACTGCACGTTGTCGGCCAGGTGGTTGGCCATGCCGAAGATCGAGCGGTACCAGTCCAGCGACGCCTCGCTCCAAATCATCATGTTCAGCGGGTTGCCGTTGAACGAGTAGACGAAGATCAGGCCGATCGGCAGGTAGAGAAAGATAAAGAACAGCAGGCTGTAACCGGACAGCAGCTTCTGCCCGAGACCTTTGATCAACGAGCGGCTCATGGACGGCCCTCCAGCGCTTCGGCGCGGCTAAGGCTGCGCACATACAGCAGCAAAAACACCAGCACGCTGGCCATCAATAACATCGCCAGCGCGGCGCCAAACGGCCAGTTACGGGCGGCGAGAAACTGCTGCTCCACCAGGCTGCCGATCATCAGCACCTTGGCGCCACCGAGCAGCGACGGCACGATGAAATTGCCTAAGCTCGGGATAAACACAATGATCGAACCGGCGGCTACGCCAGGCATGGTCAGCGGCAAAATCACCTTGCGGAAGGTTTGCCAACGGCTGGCACCGAGGTCTTGCGAAGCCTCGATCAGGCGGCGGTCGAGCTTCTCGACGCTGGCGTAGATGGGCAGGAACATAAACGGGATAAAGATGTACACCAGCCCGATCAGCACCGCGGTTTCGCTGTAGATCAGGTCCAGCTCGGCGTTGATGCCCAGGCCATGCAGAAACTGATTGAGAAAGCCGCTGGGGCGCAGAATCAGCACCCAGGCGTACAGGCGCACGATCAGGCTGGCGAAGAACGGCAGGGTGATCAGAAACAGAAAGAAATTGCGCTTGCGCTCATTCAGGCGGCTGACCCAGAACGCCACCGGGTAACACACCAAGAGCGACACCAGCACCGTCAGCAAAGCGATGCGGAATGAGCGCAGGATGATTTCCAGGTAGACGATATCGAACTCTTCGTTGCTGCCGTCAGCCCAGCCGAGCACCCGGCCAAAACTGTCCGGGTAGAAATTCCATTGCACGCCGCCGTACATGCCCGGCTCGGCCAGGCTGTAAGCGGCCATGATCAACAGCGGCGCGATAAAAAAGCCGCCGATCAACAGGGTCACCGGGCTCAGCAAGCCGACTAGCCGCAGACGATTGCGCCCCTGCAGGGTCAGGCCGCTCATCAGGCGTCACCTGCCAGCACATGGGCAGCCGCCGTGGCGTACCACAGGCGCAGGGTTTCGCCGGCATGCAGGCGCTGCAACGCCTGGCGCGCTGCATCACGGACCACGGCTTTCACCTGGCTGCCGTGGGGCGTGCGCATGCTCACTTCGAAGTCCTTGCCGACAAACACCGTCTGCTCCACCACGCCTTCCAGCCAGGCGTGAACTTCGGGGTTGCCGGGGCAGTCGAGGTGAAAGTGCTCGGGGCGCAGCAGCACTTGCACCGGCTGGTTCAGCTGCAACTCCCCACGGCTCACGCGCAAGGTGTCGCCCAGCTCACTGAGCAATTCGGCGTGCTGTTCATCCAGCGCACTGACCCGCGCCTTGAACAGGTTGCTCTCGCCGATAAAACCGGCGACGAAGGCGTTGGCGGGGCGGTCGTAGATTTCCTCGGGGCGACCGATCTGCTGCACGTGGCCGCCATTGAGCACGACGATGCGGTCGGACATGGTCAGGGCCTCTTCCTGATCATGGGTCACGAACACAAAGGCAATGCCCAGCTCGCTCTGCAGTTTTTTCAGCTCGCGCTGCATGCTCTGGCGCAGGTGGCGGTCGAGGGCCGACAGCGGCTCATCAAGCAATAACAAAGCGGGGCGATTGACGATGGCGCGGGCCAACGCCACGCGCTGTTGCTGGCCACCGGATAGCAGGCCCGGCTTGCGTTTTTGCAGGCCACCCATGCCGACCATCTCCAGCGCTTCACCGACACGGGTGTCGCGCTCTTTGCGCGGCACGCCGCGTACTTCCAGGGCGTAACCCACGTTGTCGCCCACGCTCAGATGGGGGAACAGCGCGTAGCTCTGGAACACGGTGTTGACCGGGCGCTGATAGGCCGGCACATCGTTCATCGGCTGGCCCTGGATGATCAGGCTGCCGCTGTCCAACTGCTCGAAGCCACTGATGGCGCGCAGCAGGGTGGTCTTGCCGCAGCCGGAAGGGCCGAGCAAGGTCACGAATTCATTGGCGCCGACACTCAGGTCGACCCCATCCAGCGCCCGCACCGCCTGGCCTTCAGGGGTACGGTAATGCTTCACGGCAGCCTTGATTTCGACCACCGGGGTATTGGCGTTAGACATGAACAGCTCCGGTAAAGCGGGAGAACGCATTTCACGCGGCTATCAGTGATCCTTGTGGGAGGGGCTTTAGCCGCGAGCTTTTAAAGATCAAGAGCATCGCGGCTAAAGCCCCTCCCACAGGACCGAGGAGCAGCGCATGGCTTAATTAGCGGTGCGCACCCGCGTCCAGGCGCGGTCGTATTTCTTCAGGTCTTTGCCCAGGTCGTTGAAGATCTGCAGCTTGGCCTTGACCTCGGCCGGGGGGTTGGCCGCCGGGTTGTCTTTCAGCTCAGCCGGCAGCAGTTTCAGCGCCTCGGCATTGGGGGTGCCGTTGGTTTGCTGGATGGTGTTGAGCGAGGCAATTTCCGGGCGCAGGAAGAACTCCATGAAGCGCTTGGCGTTGGCCTTGTGCGGCGCGGTCTTCAGCACGCACATGTCTTCCTGGTACATCGTCGCGCCTTCCTTGGGGATCACGTAGGTGAGGTTGGCGGGGTCCTGTTTCACGTACATCAGCGCGCCGACAAAGTACTGCGCGGCCACCACGTCGCCGGACTGCACCATCGGCACCACTTCATAGCTGAACGCCGAGATCAGCGGCTTGCGCTCCAGCAGCCAGTCCTGGGTGACCTTGAGGTCATCGGCGCTGGTGGTGTTCACCGACAGGCCGTTGCTGATCAGGCCGACCGCCAACACTTCACGCATGTCGTCGAGCATCGCCACCTTTTTGCCGGCCTTGGCTTCGTTGAAGAAGTCGGTCCAGGTTTCGATCGGTTTGCTCACTTTGTTCTTGTTGTAGAAGATGCCCACCGTGCCCCAGGCGTAGGGCATGCAGTACTCGCCCTTGGGGTCGGACTTGGCGCGCAGGTAGGCCGGGTCAATGTTCTTGAATGCCGGGCTCTGGTTGATATCGGTTTTTTCCAGCAGGTTCAGCGCGGCCATGGTGTCGTGCATATGCACTGAGGGAAACACGATGTCGTAGCCGGTGGCGCCGGCCTGCAGCTTGGCGAGCATTTCTTCGTTGCTGCCGTAGGTGTCGAGGCCTACCTTGATGCCGGTTTCGGCGGTGAAGCGGCTGAGTACTTCCGGGTTGATGTAGTCGCCCCAGTTATACAGCCGTAGCTCTTCGGCGGCCTGGGCGGCGCCGGCGCTGAGGGCGAGGATGCCGCCGATAACGGCGGGCAAGGAAAGCTGGCGCAGGGGACGGGTGATAAGGTCGAGCATGTTCCTGTTCTCCACTGTTTTGATTGCGCAAGGCGTGGCCTGGCACTGTTGTTGCGGCAGGAATTGCGAGGGCTGTTCGGCGATATCGGGGAAGGTCTGAGCGCCTTCGTCTGCTGAGCGAGCCTTTTGGTAGGGCAAGCCGAGAATAGAATATATTTCTTCCAAATATCAACTCTCTGACATACTCGTGTCAGATTTTAATTTTTAGCCAGCCGGAGCGCAGGCATGCTCGATAGCAAAATGGAACAACTGGACGGCAAGCTGACCCCCGCAGAGCGCACGCTGTGGGCCTATATCCAGGCCAACCGGGAAACCATCGCCTTTGAAAATGGCGCCAGCCTGGCGGAAAAGAGCAAGGTCAGCCCCAACACCGTCAGCCGCTTTCTGCGCCGCCTGGGCTACAAGGGGCTGAAGACGCTCAAGGAAGAGTTGCGCGATGACGTGCGCATTCAATCCTTGCTCAACACCACCCTGATCGAGCGTGTCGACCAGCAACCGGACGACCTGCTGGCCCACCTCAACGAAGAAATCGAAGCCTTGAGCGCCTTCGCCGCGCAGATGGGCAGCCAGCACTGGCAGGACATCGTGCAGCGTGTGAGCCTGGCCGAGCGGGTATTTGTCTGCGGTTTCCAGACCATCAAAGGCCTGGCCGAAGACTTTGCCAATCGCCTGTCACTGGTGCGCAGCGGGGTGGAATTTCTTGACCTCTACAGCGGCGTGCTGGGGCGCTGGATCGACAGCCGCGACAAGCGCTGCTGCGTGATTCTGATCGACATCGCACCCTACGCCGACGCCGGCATCGCCTTCGCCAACAACTGCCTGCAAAGCGACACCGACCTGGTGGTGTTCACCGACGAATACGGCATTGCCCGGCACATCGACACGCCGCTGATCATCACCATGAAAACCAAGACCGGGCTGATTCTGGAGTCCACCGGCGGGCTGACCAGTGCGCTGAATGTGCTGCTGCACTGCGTGGCGTCGCAGCGTAAGGGCGAGTTGAAAGAGCGCTTGGCGGCGTATCGGTCGCGGGTGGAAAGTTTGAAGCTCTATCGCCCATGATGCCCACGATCTCGTAGGAGCGGCTTCAGCCGCGATGCTCTTGAACGATCAAAAGCATCGCGGCTGAAGCCGCTCCTACAAAATAGCGTCAGCTCATCGCCTGCATCCACTCAGCCAACCGCGCCAACATGGCGTCGCACTGAGCGAGCTGCTCCAGACTCACAAACTCATCCGGCTTATGCCCCTGATCCATGCTGCCCGGCCCGCACACCACGGTGGCGATGCCGGCCTGGTCGAACAACCCGCCCTCGGTGCCAAAGGCCACGGTGCCGAAATCCGCCGAACCACTGATCAGCGCCAGCAACTGCGCGGCCTCGCTATCGGTTGCGGTGGCCAGCCCTGGGTACGCGCTAATGGGTGTGAAACGAATGCCGGTGCCGGGTTGTACGGCGTTCATCTGCGGCACCAGCTCTGCCGCATAGGCCTGCAATTCACTGGCAATCTGCTCGGCATCGTCCGCCGGCAGGGTGCGTACTTCAAAGTCGAAGCGGCAATGTTCGGGGACGATATTCAGCGCGCTGCCGCCGCTGATGGTGCCGGTCTGCACGGTGGAATACGGCGGGTCGAAGCGTGCGTCGTGACGCGCTTTGGCGGCCAGGCGCTGGCCGATTTCGCCGAGGCGGCTGATCAGCTTGGCAGCGTACTCAATGGCGTTCACGCCCTGTGGCGCGTAAGCCGAATGGCAGGCGGCGCCATGCACTTCGCAGCGCATGCCGAGCTTGCCCTTGTGGCCAAGCACCGGGCGCATAAAGGTCGGCTCGCCGATGATGCACAGGCTCGGGCGCTCAGGGCGGCCTTCGAGCGCGTCGATCAGGCTGCGCACGCCAAGGCAGCCAACCTCTTCGTCATAGGAAATCGCCAGGTGCAGCGGCACGCGCAAGGGTTGGGCGAGAAAGCCCGGCAGGGCGGCGAGCACGCAGGCGATATAGCCCTTCATGTCGGCCGTGCCGCGGCCATACAGCTTGCCGTCACGCTCGGTCATGGCGAACGGCGGCACGGTCCAGGCCTGGCCGTCTACCGGCACCACATCGCTGTGACCCGACAGCATCACGCCACCGCCGCCGGCAGGACCGAGGCGGGCGTAGAGATTGGCCTTGCGGCGGTCGTCGCTGTAGATCAGCTCACTGTCGATGCCCAGGCCCGTGAGGTAATCGCGGACAAACTCGATCAACGCCAGGTTCGACTCGCGGCTGACGGTGTCGAAGGCGATCAGGTGGGATAGCAGGTCGCGGCTGGAATACATGGCGCAGGTCCGTAGGTTGGGTTGAGCGTAGCGAAGCCCAACGGGAGATCGCAATGTTGGGCTTCGCTACGCTCAACCCAACCTACTCCGCAATCGTTTACTCGTCCCCGGGCACGCCGTAACTCGGCGCTTTGGTCGGGTCGAGGGCGCGGGTGATGTAGTCCTGCATCTGTGGGCGGTAGGCGGTCCACAGCGTGCCCAGCTCGCCAATCGGGTCGTGCTCGGCCCAGTCCACACGCAGATCGACAATCGGCCACAGCAGGTCGCTGACCACCGACATCGCCGCCGAATGCACCGGCCCGGCTTCGCCACCCGCGGCCATCGCCGCGTTCATGGCGGCGAGCAGACGATCCGCCAAGGCCTCACCACTGCTGCCTTCGAACGCGGTAACCATGGCTTCGATCACCTGCGGGCTGGAGAGCAGATTACCCGCCGCCACGCATTGCTCGCCGGCCACTGCGTTATGCAAACCCAGGGCTTCGCTGCCGGTGAACAGGGCGGTGTCGCCGTGGTGGTCGATCACCGTCACCTGGCGGAACTGGCTGAAACCGTGGGTAGTCAGGGCCTTGTCCAGCGCCTCGCTGGCACTCGCGCCTTGCTCGAGCAAATCGAGAATTTCCGGGCCCAGGGCCGGCAGGGTGATGTTCTGCGTGGACACCGCACCAATGCCCCCGCGCACCCACGGGCAGCGGGCACCGACGGCGATGCTGGAGGAGCTGATGGCGATGCCCAATTGGCCGGTTTCGGCGCAGCGGCCGACGATGGAGAAGGTCATTTCCAGTCATCCGGAATGACAGCAATAACGTCGATTTCCATCAGCCATTGCGGCTGGCCAAGGGCCGAAACCACCAAGCCAGTAGAAATCGGGAACACCCCTTTCAACCATTTGCCCACTTCCTGGTACACCGGCTCGCGGTAGCGTGGGTCGGTGAGGTAGGTGGTGGTTTTGACGATATGGCTGAGGTCGCTGCCCGCTTCCTCCAGCAGTTGCTTGAGGTTCTTCATTGCCTGTTCGGTTTGCGCCCGCGGGTCGCCGAGGCCGACCAGATTGCCCTCGAAGTCAGTCCCCACCTGACCGCGCACGTACACGGTGTTGCCGGCCCGCACGGCCTGGCACAGGTCGTTGTCCAGGGTCTGGTTGGGGTAGGTGTCCTTGGTGTTGAACATGCGAATGCGGGTGTGCGTGGGTTTGCTCATGGGGACGCCCTAGGTTTGCTGTTAGAAGAGCCCCTCTCCCTAACCCTCTCCCGTAAACGGGAGAGGGGACTGGAGCGGCGTTCGACGAAAGGTTGCGGGAGAGGGCTGGGGTGAGGGTGCTTTTGCCCAGCCCACGACCTATGCCCGCATTCTGGCCACGCCCCGGCAATAGCGAAATTAGGTTTTTTGTCGTCGTGGGTTAGGCAAAAACTGGCTTGGCTCTAGCCGGCGTGGCGCTGCAGGTTGAACACCCGCCACTGGCCGTCCTCGCCATGGCGCAGGTTGACCTTGAGCAGGCAGCTGCCTTGGAACTCGACGTCCACCTCGGGCATTTCCACCTCGACGTCATTCCACCAGCGGCGCAGGCGGTTGCCGTTGGTTTGGGGAGGGGCGGTCCATTCCACGTGGTCGACGCGGCACAGCTGGCGCGCCGTCAGTTCAGCGAACTCGGCGGGAGTGTGGCCGACGTATTCATTGCGCAAAGCCAGTGCCTGGGCTTGTTCCAGCTGGCCGGCTTCGAGCAGGGTGATAAAGGCCTGGGCGCGGTCCACTGCCTCAGTCGGGTAGTGCTCGGCCTTGGCCCACAGGTAGCCGCCCACGGCCAGCAGCGGGACGGCGAGCAGGACCAGCAACCCGCGTCCGCGCATCAGCGTGACGACTGTGCGGTGGGTGAGTCGTGCCAGTGCGGTTTGGTGTATGGCGCTTCAGCCCCCGACAGGGTGATAGCAAAGTGGTTGAGCAAACCTTCGGCGGTGTATTTCGGCAGGCTGGCGCACACGGCGATCACCGTCAGGCCCATGGCCACAGCGCGGGCCGGCAGTGGGCGGATCTCGACGTATTCGGCCAACCGCAGGAAGGTCATCGAACCCAGGCTGCCAATCAGCGCACCGGCAATCGCTTCGGGCAAGGGGTGCACATAGGGGGCAACCACGGTGACGCTGAAATACCAGGCGCCGATCAGCGTCAGGCCCGCTGCCGGCCAGCGCAGTAACGGGTGCCACTGGCGAGCAAGCATGCTCACCAGCACCGGGGTGACCAGGCAGGCGTTCATTGCATGGCCGCTGAACACCGCGATGTTCAACGCTTCCAGGCCATGCCCCCAGCCTTTGAATGCCAGTTTGCTGACCATCACCGCACCATAGGCGAGCACCACCACCGCCAACCACAGCCCAGCCACGCGTCGCGAGGCGCTGTAATTGAGCCAGACGGCCAGTAACAACACGGCCGGAATCATCACGGTAATGCCCGCATAGGGCGCAATCGACAAGGCGAATTCCACGTTATCCCTCACATTCACACAGCCGCGGTCGGTCACTCGACGGCGGCGATTATTCTCGGCAGAACGCCACACAGCAAGGGATGCATCGGTTGGTTTTTATTAGAAGGGGGTGAAGCAGTATCCAGGTCCAGCAAGATCTACGCCGGGCACAGGTGAGACCGGACGGTTGGTCTTTAGTTGCGAGCCTCCCATCGGCAAGAACACGGTCATCTGGAACAGACCGAGTCAGGCCGGCTGAGTCCGGGTCAGTTGCTCGAGGAGCTCCAGGTCAGTGCTCATCCCCGAGGTTTCCCGGATCCGCGCGAGGATCTCGCGTTTCAAGCTAAGGAATTCAGCTGACAGTTTCATGTCTTGATGGCGTTCGGCTGGCAGCGGCACGTCGTAGATGGTGTCGATGCGTCCGGGGCGCGGCGCCATCAGCACCACACGGCCACCGAGGTAGATCGCCTCTTCGACGTCATGGGTGACGAACAGGATGGTGCTCTTTTCCAAACGGTGCACGTGGCGAATCAGGTCGTGCATCACTTCGCGGGTTTGTGCATCAAGGGCGCCGAAGGGTTCGTCCATCAGCAGGATTTCCGGCTTGGGCATCAACGCGCGGGCAATCGCCACCCGCTGTTGCATGCCGCCGGAGAGCTGGTTGGGGTAGGCCTGGTGGAAGGCCGACAGGCCCATCAGGTTGAGCAACGCATCGGCGCGGCCGCTGGCCACTTCGATGTCGCCGTCGCTCTTCACCGTGTCCGACACCACCTTGAGCTGGCGGCAGAATTTGATGTTCTGCATCACGTTCAGCCAGGGGTACAGGCTGTAGTGCTGAAAAACCATGGCACGGTCGATACCGGGGCCGTTGACGGCACGCCCGTCGAGCAGGATGTCGCCTTCGCTGTGCTGCTCCAAGCCACCGATGCTGCGCAGCAGGGTGGACTTGCCGCAGCCAGAGGCGCCGACAAAGGTGATGAATTCGTTACGCTGGATCTCCAGGTTGATGTCCTGCAGGGCCTGCACGTCGCGGCCGCGGGTTTTGAATACCTTGCTGACCTGGCGGATCTGGATCTTGGCATCGGTCATGGTCATTACCTCTTCAACCAGGGAAAGGCCACGCGGCCGAGCCAGCGAAACGCCTGGTCGGTGAGCAGGCCGATAACGCCGATCAGAATGATGCCGGCGAAAATCTTGTCGGTTTGCATGTAGCGCTGGGCTTTGAGAATGGCGTAACCGAGGCCCGAGTTGGCGGCCACCAGTTCGGCCACCACCAGGTAGGTCCAGGCCCAGCCGCAGGTGATGCGCAAGGTGTCGAGCAGCGCCGGGCGCGCCGAGGGCAGAATCACCAGCTTGACGATTTCGCTGCGGCTGGCGCCCATGGTCTGCGCCGCTTCGATCTGCGCCATCGGCACACGGCGCACGTCTTCGGCGACCATCAACACCATCTGGAAAAAGGTGCCGATAAAGATGATCAGCACCTTGGAGCTTTCATCGATGCCGACCCACAGCATCACCAGCGGAATAAAGGCCACCGCCGGCATGTAGCGGATGAAGTCGGTGAGCGGTTCGAGGAACGCCTGCACCGGGCGGTAGGTGCCGATGTACAGACCCAGCGGCAGGGCGAACAGCGCCGAGGCGAGGAAGCCGGTCATCACCCGGTACACGCTGATGCCGATATCGGCCAGCAGGCCTTCGTCGCTCCACCAGTGCCCGACCCGCGCCAGCACAGCATCCGGCCCGGGCATGAACATCGGGTTGGCCAGGCCGGTGGCGGTGTAGGCCCACCAGACCAGCAACGGCAGCACCAGGCCAGCCGCCGCCAGGCCCCAGACGGCGCTGCGCGACAGCTCGCCGCGGATCACCCACCAGCTCGGGCGCTTGGGCCGGGTGGCCGCTTTCGGGGTGGGCAAAGGTTGATGGGCGCTCATCACAAGGCCTCCTCGGCAACAGGAAAAAGGGGATCGCGCCGACGGCGCCAGCCGCTCAGCGGCGGCTCGTGGCCGAGCAGCGCCAGGGTGTCAGCGGCGCACAGTTGCTCGGCATGGTCAGGGTCGACGATGGCAGGCAGGAGCATCGCGCCGACGCGCTGGGGAATAGTCGACAGCTCGATAAACCACGGCCGCCGTCCGTATTGGTGGCGGCCAAACGAAAGCTCGCACGCCAGCAGGGGCGCCGGGTTGGCCTCGCCATCCAACAGCTCGGCGAGGGAACTGGCCGCTGGCAAAGGCGCAGCTCGGCTGGCGACAAACATAAAGCAGTCTCCGGCTAGCAGCAGGCAGCCCTGGCGACCATCGGCCGCTTCCAGCCAGGTGCCCCAGTTGCGCCCGATGGAGTGGGGCAGGCGCTCCCAGACTTCGTGGTAGCTGTCGTCCAGGCCGTCTTCGAGCACACAGTCAGGCCGCTCGAAGAGCATGCGGCCAATATCCTTGCTGGCCCGGGGTGGCTGAAAATCCACTGCGCGGTGCCATTGGCACAGCTCTTCGCCGGCTGCCGGTTGGGTCACTTCGGTGATGCCGGCAAAACCGCCCTGGTTGGCCAGCTCCCAGCTGGTTTGCGGCACCGGCTGGGGAATGCGCAGGTCAGCGAACAACCGCGCAGTCTGCAGCCAGTACACCTGGGTGCTGGTGTCGTGTTTGCCGGCGGTGGTGGTCAGCAAGGTGCGTTGCCAGACGCCGAGGTAACGTTCGGGTACCGGCGCGGCGCTCAAAGGCGAGCCACTCATGAATGAAACTCCGGAAACTGTTTGAGCCCGCGCCAGAACGCCATGTCGTGGTTGGGCCAGAGGTCGGCGTCGGTGTCCTTGGCCAGCGCTTTGAGCTTGCGGATGCTGGCGATGGCCAGGTCTTCGCGCTCCTGCCAGAGGGTGCCGGGGGCGATTTCGTCGTCGATGTTTTCCGTCAGGTCCGCCGCATCGCCAGCCAGAATCACCGGCCGGCCGTGGGGCAGTTCGATCAGCAGGGACATATGCCCGGCCGTGTGCCCTGGCGTGTTGATGGCACGCACACCAGGCACCAGGTCGTACTCCTCGGTCTGGATTTTCCAGCGGTAGTCGCCGGCAAAATCATCGACAAAGTAGGCGTCGTCGGCCTTGGCTTTCGCCGCTTCCAGCTCGGCGCCATGCACATGCACCTCGGCACCGCAGACTTCGCACAAGCCGCCGGCATGGTCGAAGTGCAGGTGGCCGAGAAACACCAAGTCGATATCCGCCGGGGTCAAACCCAGGCGGGCAAAGTGCGCGGGCAGGCGTTGCTCTTCGCTCATCTGCGGCGCGCCCATGGGGAATTCCACTGGGTCGTACCAGCGCGCACGCAGCTTAGGGTCGTTGATCTTGGCGTAGTCGCAGCCGACGTCGTAGAGAATCCGCCCGTGCTGGGTTTCGATCAGGTAGGCAAGGATGGGCGCTTCGATCTGCACGCCATGGCCGCGGTTGCGGGTGGAGATGGTCTTGTCGTAGCGGTGGGTGGCAGTGAGCAGCGGCCACATTTTCGTTACCTGGGTCATCAACGTTGCTCCAACTCGGCGATCAGGCGCTGACTGTCGCACACGCGCCCGAACAAGCCACCTTCGACATCGACCATGGCCAACGCCGCTGCGTGCAACGCGGGGTAGGCCGAGCCGCAGGCATCGCTGACCAGGGTGCAGGCGTAGCCCAGATCCACCGCGCTGCGCAGGGTGGAAGACACGCAGACTTCAGTAGTCACCCCGGTTATCCACAGCTGGGTGATGCCGCGGTTGCGCAGCAACAGGTCCAGGTCGGTGCTGGCAAAGGCGCTGTAGCCGGGCTTGTCGATCACCGGCTCGCCGGGCAAGGGCTGCAGCTCAGCGATCAGGTCATGACCAAACTCGCCACGCACCAGCAAGCGCCCCAGTGGACCGGGGTGGCCGATGGCTGCACCGGCGTTTGCGGCGCGCAGACGTTTCGGTTCGGGCAGATCACTGAGGTCTGGCCGATGGCCTTCGCGGGTATGCAGCACCAGCAAGCCACGCTGCCGCGCACTGGCCAGCAGCTGTTGAATAGCCGGAATTGGCGCGCGCAGCAGGCTGATATCCAGCCCGGCCTGATCGGCATACCCGCCAGGCGCGCAGAAGTCGCGCTGCATGTCGATGACGATCAGGGCGATGCTCACAGCTTGAATTCCTTGCGCACGGCCTGGGCGATGCCCTGGGTGATATCGGCGGCCATGCGCGCGCCCTTCTCGGGCGTCGAGCCTTTGGCCGAGGACAGCACGCCGGAAGCTGGCACCCAGTCGGTGCGGGTCGGGTACATGTCATAGGGCGGGAAGTCGGCCGGCGGCTCATCGGGGATCAGGTCGATGCGTACCAGGTGCGGCAGGTAATGCAGCATCAGCGAGGTTTCGATCACCGCAGCGTGCTCCAGGGCGAAGCCGGGGAAACCGGCGGGGAACACCGCCGCCAGGGTTTGCTCGGTGCAAAAATCCCAATGCTCCAGGCGCATCACTTCCAGCTGGGTGTCTTTGCCCAGCTCGCGCATGGCCAGCTCGATGCCTTCGGTGACAAACCACTGGTTCTCGTAATGGCCGTCCACCAGCACCAGGCGGGTGACGCCATGGCGGGCGAATTCGCGCACCGCATCGCGCACCAGGGCGATCAGCGTTTGCCCATCGAGGCTGGTGGTGCCGCAGAAATGGTTACCGCCACCGCATTTGGGCTGCGACTTGTAGCCGTAAGACAACGCCGGTGCCACCAGGCCGCCGACTTTCGCCGCGACGTCTTCACACAAGGCGCTGGCCAGCAGGGCATCGGTGCCCAGCGGCAGATGCGGGCCATGCTGCTCGGTGGCGCCGCAGGGCAGAAACACCACCGGCGCGTCTTCGCGTACACGGCGCTCGTATTCCACCCAGCTCAGTTGGTCCATGCGTACGCTAGTCATTAAGAGGCCTCACAAGGTTGAGTGTTATTGCGGGGTGGCCGCGCGGCCAGCACGGCGGCCAGGGTGACCAGCGCGCCGCCACACCATTCGCGCATGCCCAATTCACGGTCGCCAAACCAGGCGCTGGTCAACACCGCCACGACCAGCTCCATCACCACCAGGACCGACGCACGACCGATCTCGACATGGCTGAAGCCGTATTGCGCGGTGGCCATGGCCACCAGCCAGAAAATGCCGAACAGCAGTACCTGTCCCCATAGCCCCAGAGACATCGGCGGCAATGGCGTGTCTTGCAGCAGACAAAACACCGCGCCCACTGCCGCGCTACCGAGAAACGCCACCACCGACTTGCTCGCCAGCGGCACCTGATCGGCGGCACGGGTGACCAGGTTGTTCATGGCAAAGGCAAAACCGGCGACCAGCGCCAGCCAGTCGGCGGCGCTCAGCGGCTTGAAGGTGTCGCGGCTCAGCCCCAGGGTCAGAGCAATACCGAGCATGGCCAAGCCGAGAGCCAGCAAGCGCTCGCCACTGAGCTTTTCGCCCAGGGCCAGCCAGCCGCCGAGCAAGCCCCACACTGGCGCCAGATAAAACAGCAGCATCACCCGCACCACATCGCCTTCGGACAGCGCGCCGACCAACCCGCCCGTGCCAAAACCGCCGAGTACACCTATCGCAAACAGGCCCCAGCGCTGCGACCACCACGCGTGGCGCTGCCAGACCAACACCGGAATCGCCAGCCCGCAAAGCAGCCCGTATGTGGCCAGCACCACCGGCATCCCGCTGAGGCCTTGCTCGGCAAAATGGTGCAGCGGCATCCAGCCCAGGCCCCACAGCACGGCGGCAAACAGCAGGATGCTTTCCGGTTTAAGCAGCACGTTCATCCCATCCACGCTCCGCCGTTGGCGCCGAGCATTTGTCCCTGAAAGAAGCTGGCCTGGGGCGACACCAGAAACAGTACGGCGGCAGCGATTTCTTCCGGGCGGCCGAGACGGCCGGCAGGGATCGCGACTTCCTTGGCGATCATTTCCACACTCATGTTTTCTGCGCTGACCATGGCGGTATCCACCGGCCCGGGCGCCACGCCATTGATGCGGATGGCCGGGGCGAATTCGCGGGCCAGGGATTTGGTCAGGCCGATCACCCCGGCCTTGGCGGTGCAGTAAGCGGCGAAGTTTTCCCGGCCCAGATGGCCGAGCTCCGAGGCGATATTGACGATGCTGCCCGAACCGCGCGGCTGCATATGGCCCAGGGCATGGCGGCAGCAGCGGTACACGGCGCTGAGGTCGACACCGAGCAGGGTCGCCCAATCATCTTCGCTGGTTTCCAGGAAAGGCTTTTCCAGAATGATGCCGGCGTTGTTGACCAGAATATCCAGGGCACCCGCGGCGAAAACCTCGTCGAACATGGCCGCCACCTGGGCAGCAGAACTGACATCCGCCTCCACCGCCCGCGCCCAGCCACCCGCCGAGGTAATGCGCGCCACAAGGCCAGTCGCTGCCTGGGCCTGGCCAAGGTGATTGATCCACACCTGGGCGCCAGCAGCGGCGAGGGCCAACACAGTAGCGCGGCCAATGCCGGTGGCGGCGCCGGTGACCAGCGCCACTTGGCCGCTGAGGGGTAACTCGCTCATCAGTGCATCACCTCGCCATGGCTGACCGACAGCGCCTGCCCGGTCAGGGGCAGGGCCAGGGCGCTGCCGAGAAACAGAAAGGTGCCGGCCAGGTCCGCCGGGGTCAGCAACTCCGGCACCGCCTGGGCGGCGAGAATGCTCGCCAGTTCATCGGCTTCGCTGCGGCCATTGGCGGCGGCCATCACCTTGAGCGAACGCATGGCCGCTTCGGTGCCGATCCAGCCTGGGCACACCGCATTGACCCGAATACGGCGCGGGCCGAGCTCCCAGGCCAGCGAGCGGGTCAGGCCAATCACCGCGTGTTTGCTGGCCACATAGGCGCTAAAGCCCGGCACCCCTTTCAGGCCCCAGATCGAGGCCTGGTTGATCACACAGCTACCAGCCTTGAGCTGGCCCTGCAGGGCGCGGGTCAGGCGCAGCATCGAGGCGACGTTGTTATCCAGCAGCGCCTGCCAGTGGGCATCGGCTTGCGCGCCGGTGTCGCTCAAGGGCGTGGCGTATTCGACGCCGGCGTTATTGATCAGCACATCGATAGGGCGCCCTTCGCGGCCAGCGGCAAACGCCGCGATGGCCTCGCTGTCGCTCAGGTCCAACGTGCTGACCGTCACCGCCGTGAGGTTGTGAAGTTCCTCCGCCACAGCGGCCAGGGCCTCGCCATTGCGGTCGAGCAATTCAAGGCGCGCGCCCTGTTCGGCGAAGGCTTTGGCCAGGCCCTTGCCGATTCCGCTGGCAGCGCCGGTGAGGACCACGGTCTTGCCGCTGTAGTCGAGGTTCATCCGCTACACCGCCGTCAGAAACGACACGCCCACCGCGCCGTAAAAACCATCGGCACGCCGTTGCTGCTCAGGCGCGGCCACTTCGCCGTAGTGGTCGTCGATCACCCGGCGCAGACGGTGTTCATGGAAGCTTTTCAGCAACAGACGCATGGGCAGCACCTGGGCGTAATCGCTGCCATACAGCTCGCGGTGCAAGGCCGGCAGGCGGTACCAGGGCGCCACCGGTTTTTCGTGGTGGGCGTTGTGGTAGGAGAAATTCAGCAGCAGCAGGTTGAGCGCCGGCCAGCGCGCCGAGACCACGTTGCTGTAGGTGTTGTGTTGCTCGTACACACGGTCGCGGACCTTGTCATTGGGAATCGCGCCACCGTCTTCGAGCACGGCGAAGGCGTCGTAGGTGTGCTGATAGGCATCGGCAAAGCGCAGCACGGTGAGCATCAGCATCCAGGCCAGGCAATACAGCACCAGCGCCTTGAACGACACGGCAGCGAGCACGGCAAACAGCAGCGAACGGACGGCCAGGGTCAGCAGCACCTTCTTGCGGTTGGCGCGGTGTTTTTCGTCCTGAGTGATAAAGGGCAACACCACCACGTAGTAATGCATCACCAGCTCGATGGCCGGGATATACGCCCATTCCAGCGCCAGGATGATTTTGCGCAGCCACAGCGGGCAGGCGTTCATAAAGACCTTGGTGTCGAAGGTGATCACGTCGGCGCGGTCGACGTGATGGCGCATGTGCTTTTTGCGCAGGTACTGAAAGCCGGCGTAGCAACTGCCACACAGCCAGCTGCAGACCTCCCCGGCCCATTCGTTGTGCTTGGGCTTGGCGAAAATGGTGCCGTGGGCGAACTCGTGAATCAGGTAGGCCGCGATGATCATCCCGTGCCCGAGCAATAGGGTACCGAGCAGGTTCAACGCCCAGTGGGCGGAGAACAGCAGGGCAAAGCCGCCGATGTAGGCCGTAAAGACATAGGCGAACGCCAGGCTGTTAGGCAGTTTGCCGTCGGCGTAGCGAAAAACTTGCGTAGACATGTGGGCTCCTCGTGAATCGGCGTTGCCAGTGGTGCGCAGGGACATGCGCACCGGCAACGTGACGTCGATTGCCTGCCTTACTTGGCCAGGGCTTCGACGAAGGACGCGTCAAAGGTGGTGGCGAAATCCGGAATGGCCGGGATCTGGCCGTTGTCCTTGAGCAGGGTGCCGATCACCGCGCCGCTACCGAAGAACGAACTGGTGGCGTCGGACTTCTCGAAGTTCTTGCTCATCTCCGCCAGCGGAATGTTGTACACGCCGCTCATTTGCTCAGTGGCTTCCTTGGCGCTTACGCCGAGCACCTTGCCGATGATTTCGGCGGCTTCTTCTGGATGGCTTTTGATATACGCCAGGCCGTCGACATAACCCTGCATCAGGGCGTTGATCGCCACTTTGCGTTTGGCGATGACCTTCTCATCGAACACCAGCACGTCGGTGATCAGGCCCGGGGCGTCTTTGGAGGAATACACCACGTGGAACTTGTCACCCGGCATGCCGAGAATCTGCGACACGTTCGGCTCGTAGGTCACGCCCACCGGCAGGCTGCCGGAGGCCATGGCGCCGGGGATGCTTTCCGGGGTCATGTTGATCGGGCTGATGTCTTTCTCGGTCAGGCCATTGGTTTTCAGCGCGTAGGCGAGGAGGAAATCCGACGGCGACAGCGGGTTAAAACCGACCTTCTTGCCCTTGAAGTCCTTCACCGAGGTGATGGACTTGTCGGCAACGATGGCATCGCCCCCGTTGGAGAAGTCGATGGGCATCACCACCTTGTGCTTGAGGCCCTTGGCGGCGCCGCCGACCACCTGGTCGTAGGTGAGCATGCCGCCATCCAGCGCGCCGCCGACCATGGCGGTGGGGATCAGGGCCGGGTCGTTGAAAAACTGCAGCTCCACTTTCAGGCCGTGCGGCTTGTACAGGTCGAGCTTGTCGGCGACATAAAACGGCGCGTAACCGGCCCAGACAACGGTACCGATCTTCAGTGTTTCAGCGGCTTGGGAGGCGATGGGCAAGAGGCTGGCAGCAGTGGCCAGGCAAGCCCCGAGCAGGCTTTTGCGCAACGAAGGAAGCTTGAAGCAAGACAACGGCGTGGTCATGGCAACACTCCTACACGTTAGGGAAACAGGCACGGGATGACATCACGTCTCCCGGGCTTTTCTCCCGCCGTGTAGCCCTATTCCTTAGGGCCGGAAAACTCTCGGACCAGCGTCCACCTCTGTGGACCGGAACCCTAGTTCGCCTCTGGTTACAGCTCCTGTGTGCCAAGCGTCATGAGCAGCTTTGTGACGGCGGTGCCGACGCGAAAAACTCATCCCGTTCGGGAGGTGATGTAGCAAGGTCGGTGCCAGGCGCTTGGCTGGCGGTAAAAACCGCACGGATTCAAGGGTTTGCCTGGATAGCGTCGGAGGGCTGGGGGGTGGATGTCTGGTGGGGGCGCACCAGGGGTAGGCAAGGGCGCATGGTTTCAGTGCGCTTGGGGCTATTTTTTTGGATTACGCTTCGTTTGCTTTGGTATAGCGGAGTTTTTCGTCGGCGCGTGCGCTGGGCGTTTTGTTTCGCGCCTTACGCGCGAGTTTCTTTTGGCAGTCGCCCCAAAAGAAACCAAAAGGTCTTGCCCCAACCTTGGGTCTGCGCTGCGCTGCGACTCCCCTCGCTACATCGTTGTTCCGGGGGCCGGCGAGACGGGCCATCCATGGCCCATCACGCCTTTCGCGGCTCCCGGCCGCTCAACCCCCTCCACAACGACTCCGCTCGGCCTGCGCTAACGGGGCGGGTGGATCACAAGCAAGATCAAGATCAACCGCCCCTCACCCCAACCCTCTCCCGCAAGCGGGAGAGGGAGCTGACCGAGTGGGATGGTGGCCCTACGCCCCCCTCTCCCGCGCGCGGGAGAGGGGTCGGGGGTGAGGGGCTTTTGATTTGGCTGTTGATCTGCCCGCCCCGTGGGCGAAGGCCGAGTGCAGGCGCTGTGTAAGGGGTTGAGCGGCCGGGAGCCGCGAAAGGCAAAGACAGGCCATGGATGGCCTGTTTTGCCGGCCCCTGGAGCAGCGCCGAAACGAGGGGACCCGAAGCGCAGCGTAGGGCCGAGGTCAGGGCAAGCGTTTTTTGCTTACTTTTTGCCTGGTCCGGCACACCGGCGACTGGCAAAAAGTGAGTCGCGCGTAAGGCGCGAAACAAAACGCTCAGCGCACGCGGTAACGAAGAAGAACACGGGCAAATAAATCCCGCCGATCAGGCCAACAACGCCTGTTCCCCCTGCACCTGATTCCTCCCCCCCTGCTTCGCCGCATACAACGCCCGGTCCGCCGCGCTCAATAGCGCCTGCACATCCAGCGGCCGTTCCAGCGAATTACACGCCACGCCGATACTCACCGTCAGTTGCACCCGCTGCTCACCCGCCTCCAACGTGATCGCCGCCACTGCCAAGCGAATCTGCTCAGCCAGCTCAAAGGCATCCTTGGGATTGCTGTCCAGCAGCAACACCACAAACTCCTCCCCGCCATAACGCGCCGCCAGGTCGGCGCTGCGCCGGGTCGCCTGTTTCAGCACCTGGGCCACCGCACTGATGCAGCTGTCACCAAAGGGATGACCGTAGGTGTCGTTGATCCGCTTGAAATGGTCGATGTCGATCATCAGCACCGCCAGCGCCGGGTCGTTGAGGTGTGCCAGTTGCTGGTCGCAGTAGCGGCGGTTGGCGAGTTGGGTGAGGGCGTCGGTGTGGCTGATGCGGGTCAGTTCGCTGTTGGCTTGCTCCAGGTCCTGTTTGGTCCGCTGCAGGGCGGAGGTGCGTTCCTGCACCCGGTGTTCGAGTTCTTCGTTGGTGCGCCGTTGCACCTCGAGGCTCTGCTGCTGGGTGGCCAGCGCCTGTTCGCGGGCTTCCAGCAGGCTGTGCTGGGCCTCGACGCGGGCCGCGCGCTCGCGGTTGAGGCGGTCGGCGAGGGCGATGGAGAGCAGGATGAATTCGGCGAAAAAACCCAGGGTCTGCATGCGCAGGGTGACCTGGTTGATTGGCAGCAAGCCTTCCAGTGCCGCGACGTGAATGAAGGTGCAGACGATCAGAAAACTCCAGGCCAGGATAAACATCGGCGCCGAGGCATTACCCCGACGCCAGGCGGCGATGGCCACCACCAGCGCCAGAATGCACGAGGCCAGGGCCACCTGGTTGATGCCGATCCAATACAACCAGTCGGGTTGCACCAGGGTCAGCAACAGCGCCACCACCCAGTACGCGGCCAACAGGTTGTTGGTCCACAGCGGCCAACCGCCGTAGCGTGGCAGACGCAGAAAGGCGCGGATGAACATGGCGGCGGCGAAGAAGCTCCAGAACGCCGACAGGGCGTAGATCTGCCGCGCCGGTTTACCCAGGTCCGGCCACACATAGAGCGGGCCGATGCCGGAAATGCTCAGCTCGTAAATGATCACCCCGAGCAGGTACAGGGTGTACCAGACGTAGCTGCGGTGTTGGGTGAACAGGTACAGGCTGGCGTTGTAGAGCAGGATCGCCAGCATGGCGCCGAAGAACATGCCCAGGAGCATGCGCAGGCTTTTTTCCTGGGCCTGGAACTGCGCGTCGCTGTACAGCTGCATGGGCAGCACCAGGTTTTCTTTGCTGCGCACGCGCATGTAAACCCAGGCTTCTTCGGCTTTCTGCAGGCTCAGGGGGAATACCAGTTGCCGTTCGGCCACTGGCCAACTGCTGAATGGCAGGTGGTCACCGGCAGACTGCATGGCGCCCCAGCTGCGGCTTTGCGGGTAGTACAGACGCACGTCGGCGCGGTCGATGATCGGCCACTCCAGCACCAGCAGCCAGTCGTTGATGTTGGCGATGTTTAGCAGGTGCATGCGCACCCACACGGCGTCTTCCTGGTGACCGAGGTTCAGCGAGTCGGCGTTTACCGCCTGCCAGCCGCGTGAACGTTGGGCGTCGACAAATTGCAGGGGTTGCTGGGGCAACAAGTATTCGAGCTGCGGGCCCAGGCGCAGGGGCTCCATGTCGTCCTGCAGCTGCACCAGCGCGGCCGAGCAGGAAAAAGCTGCCAGCCAGCCCATCACCAGGGTTACGAGGTGTACACGTAGCCGCATTCTTCGCCCTTCGCCTGCGTGTCGGTCATGGGGAGCAACCGACGTTCTGCAAAACAGGCTAGCAGGCGCTTTCAGTCACCGCCCACGGCGAAGTTGGGCAAGGTGTCGACCGGTTGCACGAAGTCGAAGGGAATCGACTCCAGCGCCAGGCCCATGTTGCGTTGAATCACGAAGTGCAGATGCGGGCCGCTGCTGTTGCCGGTGTTGCCCGAGCGCGCCAGCGGCGTGCCGAGGGAGATACGCTGGCCTTCGTTGACCAGCACCGAACCTTTCATCAGGTGCAGGTACACGCCCATGGTGCCGTCGTCGTGCAGCACCCGCACGAAGTTGCCCGACGGGTTGTTGCCGCGCCCGCTCTGCTGGTTTTCCACCTTCACCACCATGCCGGCACGAGCCGAGACAATGGGCGTGCCTTCCGGCATGGCGACATCGATGGCGTAGCGGCCTTTGGGGGTGAAATGGCTGTACTTGCCGTTGGCGCCCTGGCTCTGCCGGAACGGCCCGCCAACCCAAGGCAGCGGGTAGTCGTAGTCGAGCGGCTGCAGGCGTGGGTCACCGAGGGCGGTACGCAATTTGGGTTTGTAACGCATTGGCTGGCCGGGGTCGCGCGGGGCGAGGGTGGCCAGGCGGATCTTGCTGCGCGGTGGCAGTACCCAGTGAATCGGTTTATCCGGCGCGCCGGAGACGTTCACTGCGTTGTTGACGCTGAGCTCGACTTCCACCGGCGCATACAGGTCGTTGCGCACCAGCAGGGTTTCGCCGGCATCATGCTTTTTGGTTTCCAGCTTCACCTGGGTGTCCAGGCGCTCGACCATGCGGTCGCGGAACACGAACACCTGCGCGCCCGGCGCGGCTTTGTCGGTGTAGGTCACCACACCATTGGCATCGGTGTATTTGTAGATGGTCAAGGCCGCTGCCGGATTGGCAACGGCAAGCAACAGACCACAGAGAAAGATAATGCGCCCTGGCATAACGGCATCGTTCTAATGGGTTCTTGGACGAGCAAGACTAGCAGCGCCTCGCTTGCCCCGCGAGGCGCGGGCCGCCGCGCTGTGACGAAGCTCGCGCGCCATTGGTCGGCTGCCTTACGCGCCGGGGGAGAAATGCTTCTGGGTGGTGCCGCGGGCAATCAGGCGCGACAGGTAGTCGAGCTTCTGCGGATCACGGTCGACGAAGCGGAAGATCAGCTGCAGCCATTCGCTGTCGGGCTTGGGTTCGAAAGCGGCCACGGAGTGCAAATAGCCGTTCAGACGCGCCACTTCGCCGCCGTCGCCTTGCTCCAGGTCGAGCACCGCTTGCTCCAGCACCTGCGGCAGGTTATCCAGGCGTTTCACCAGCAGGGCCGCTTCTTTCAGACTCAGGGCTTTGATCACGCAGGCGAGGTTGCCACTGGCCAGACGCAGTTGGCCTTGGCCACGCCCGGAAGGCGCAGCCGCCGCAGGAGCGGCTTTGGCTGCGCCACCGAGTAAGGCAGCGGCGGAACCAGTGACCGCCGGGGCAGGCGCCGCAGTCTTGGGCTTGACCACTTCGGCCTTGCCACCGGTGAGGGCAGACAGCGAGTCATTGCCGAACGGCGAAGCGGCGGTTTTCGGCGCACTGCCCATCAAGGCTTCAAGCTTGCCGGATTTGTGCAGGGCTTTTTTGACCTTGGTGACCAGTTGCTCGTTGGTGAACGGCTTGCCGATGAAGTCGGAGACGCCGGCCTGAATGGCCTGCACCACGTTCTCTTTGTCGCCACGGCTGGTGACCATGATGAACGGGGTGGTTTTCATCTCCGGCTGCTCGCGGCACCAGGTGAGCAGTTCCAGACCGGACAGCTCGGGCATTTCCCAGTCGCAAAGAATCAGGTCGAAGCGCTGCTTGCCCAGAATTACCTGGGCTTTACGGCCGTTCACCGCGTCCTCAATCTGGATGCCGGGGAAGGAATTACGCAGCCCCTTCTTCACCAGATCACGGATAAACGGCGCGTCATCCACCACCAGCACGCTGACTTTGCTCATCGACCACCCCTTCAGTAATGGCATAAGCATAGCCTCGCCTGGTGGCGAATAGCCAAACCGTGTTTGCGAACCCGACGCTAACGCACAAAAACGACAACGCCCGGGCGATGCCGGGCGTTGTTGGAACGTTCGTGGAGCGGATATCCGCCCTACCGGATTATCGATTAACCCTTGTCGACTGTACCTTTAACTTCTTCTTCCATCCGGGCCAGACCCAGGTGTTTTACGTCAGTGCCGCGCACCAGGTAAATCACCAACTCGGCAATGTTGCGGGCGTGGTCGCCGATACGTTCCAGCGAGCGCAGCACCCAGATGATGCTCAGCACGCGGGTGATGGAGCGCGGGTCTTCCATCATGTAGGTGACCAGTTCGCGCAGCGCGGTTTTGTATTCGCGGTCGATGGTCTTGTCGTACTTGGCCACCGACAGGGCCAGGTCGGCGTCGAAACGGGCAAAGGCGTCGAGCGACTCCTGGACCATTTTGCGCACCTGGTCGCCGATGTGGCGCACTTCCACGTAGCCGCGTGGCGCTTCACCGTTTTCGCACAGCTCGATGGCGCGCTTGGCGATCTTGGTGGCTTCGTCGCCGATACGCTCCAGATCGATTACCGACTTGGAGATGCTGATGATCAAGCGCAGGTCGGAAGCAGCCGGCTGACGACGGGCAAGAATGCGGATGCACTCTTCGTCGATGTTGCGCTCCATCTGGTTGATCTGGTCGTCGATCTCGCGCACCTGCTGGGCCAGACCTGAGTCGGCGTCGATCAGCGCGGTAACGGCATCGTTGACTTGTTTTTCCACCAGGCCGCCCATGGCCAGCAGGTGGCTACGCACGTCTTCCAGCTCAGCGTTGAACTGCGCAGAAATGTGGTGGGTGAGGCTGTCTTTGTTGATCATGTGCACGTCCTGAACCGGGGTTTGACTCCCCTCTCCCGTCCTCGGGAGAGGGGCCGGGGGTGAGGGCTGCGTCTGTGGCAAGAGCCCCTCACCCTAACCCTCTCCCAGAGGGAGAGGGGACTGATCGGCGACTAGCCGTAACGACCGGTGATGTAGTCTTCGGTTTGTTTTTTCGCCGGGTTGGTGAACAGCGTATCGGTGTCACCAAACTCGATCAGCTTGCCCATGTACATGAACGCGGTGTAGTCGGAAACCCGCGCCGCCTGTTGCATGTTGTGGGTGACGATGACGATGGTGAACTTGGATTTCAGTTCGTAGATCAGCTCTTCCACTTTCAGCGTGGAGATCGGGTCCAGTGCCGAGCACGGTTCGTCGAGCAGCAGCACTTCGGGCTGCACGGCGATGGTACGGGCGATGACCAGACGTTGTTGCTGACCACCGGACATGCCCAGGGCCGACTCGTGCAGACGGTCTTTCACTTCGTCCCACAGCGCCGCGCCGCGCAGCGAGGCTTCAACGGCTTCGTCGAGTACGCGCTTCTGGTTGATGCCTTGAATACGCAGGCCGTAGGCGACGTTCTCGTAGATGCTTTTCGGGAACGGGTTGGGCTTCTGGAACACCATGCCGACGCGACGACGCAGCTCGGCCACGTCTTCGCCTTTGCGGTAGATGTTGGTGCCGTCGAGGTTGATTTCACCTTCGACGCGGCAGCCATCGACCAGGTCGTTCATGCGGTTGAAGCAGCGCAGCAGGGTCGACTTGCCGCAGCCGGACGGCCCGATGAAGGCAGTCACGCGCTGCTTGGGGATGTTCATCTTGACGTCGTAGAGCGCCTGCTTTTCGCCGTAGAACAGGCTCAGGCCAGGCACTTCCAGGGTCACCGGCTCATTGGCCAGGGTCAGGTTCTGTTTTTCACGGCCAAGGGCAGAGATGTTGATGCCGTGTGGCTGGGCTTCGTGCTGCATGGAGAAACCTCAATGCGTAATTTACGTTTGGCTGACCGGTGCGCTGGCCAGCGATAAGTCATTCGAATTCTTTACTCCGTCATCCCAGCGCAGGCTGGGATCCAGATTCGATCAGGAGCATGCGTTGCCCCAACCATTCTGGGTCCCCGCCTGCGCGAGGACGACGGTGTTTCTTTCTTAGTGATCCAGCGCTTTGTACTTCTCGCGCAGGTGGTTACGGATGGCCACCGCCGACAGGTTCAAGCCGGCAATCACCATCACCAGCAGCAGCGCGGTGGCGTACACCAGCGGGCGGGCCGCTTCTACGTTCGGGCTCTGGAAGCCGACGTCGTAGATGTGGAAGCCCAGGTGCATGATCTTCTGGTCCAGATGCAGGTACGGGTAGTTGCCGTCTACCGGCAGCGACGGTGCCAGCTTGACCACACCCACCAGCATCAGCGGCGCCACTTCGCCAGCGGCGCGGGCCACGGCGAGGATCATGCCGGTCATCATTGCCGGGCTGGCCATCGGCAGCACCACTTTCCACAGGGTTTCCGCCTTGGTCGCGCCGAGGGCCAGGGAGCCTTCACGCACGGCACGGGGAATACGCGCCAGGCCTTCCTCGGTGGCGACGATCACCACCGGTACGGCCAGAATCGCCAGAGTCAGCGAAGCCCACATCAGCCCCGGGGTACCGAAGGTCGGTGCCGGCAGCGCTTCGGCGAAGAACAGGCGGTCGATGGAGCCACCCAGCACGTAGACAAAGAAGCCCAGGCCGAAAACGCCGTAAACGATCGCCGGCACGCCGGCCAGGTTGTTCACCGCAATGCGGATGATGCGGGTCAGCGGGCCCTGCTTGGCGTATTCGCGCAGGTACACCGCGGCCAGCACGCCGAACGGGGTGACGATCATGGCCATGATCAGGGTCATCATCACGGTGCCGAAAATCGCCGGGAAAATACCGCCTTCGGTGTTGGCTTCACGCGGGTCGTCGCTGAGGAATTCCCACAGGTTGGCGAAGTACATGCGCAGCTTGGTGAACACGCCCATGCCGTTGGGCTGGTAGGCGTGCACGATCTTGCCCAGGCTGATTTCGATTTCTTTGCCGTCGGCCTCACGCACCACGATGCTGTCGCGGTCCACCGCCTGGTGCAGCTCCAGCAGTTGGCCTTCGAGGCCTTTGTATTTGGCGTCCAGCTCGGCGCGCTCGGCGTCGATGTCGGCTTGCGCTTCGGCGGTCAGCGATTTTTCCAGTTCCAGCTTGCGGGTTTTAAGACGCAGGCGTTCCAGGTCATGGTTGATCGCGCCGATGTCTTTTTTCTCCAGCTTGCTCAACTGAGTGGCCAGGCCTTCGACACGCACGATGCGCTCCTGCAGGGTCGGCCAGCCGGCCTCGCCTTCGGCGATCACTTTGCCGCTTTCCTTGACGCTGACCAGGGTGCCGTAGAAGTTGCCCCATTCGCGGCGCACCAGGGTCATCAATTCGACCGGCTTCTTCTGATCCACCAGCCAGTCACCGACCAGCCAGGTGAAGTCGGCACCGTAGATATCACGGTTACCGACCTTGAGCAGTTCACGGGTCATGAACTCCGGGCCGTTGTCCGGCACCGGCAAGCCGGCACCCTTCAAACGTGCCAGCGGTACTTCTTCGGCCTGTACCACTTCACCGACCACCACGTGGCTGGGTTGCCCGGGAATGGCGTAGGTGGCTTGCAGCAGGTCAGCTGGCCAGAAGTGGCCCAAACCGCGGAAGGCGATGACCAGCAGCAAGCCGATGGTCATGATCACGGCGATGGACACCGCGCCGCCGCTCATCCAGATGCCTGGCGAACCACTTTTGAACCAAGCGTTGAGAGAATTCTTCTTCACGGCATTCATCCTTTAGAGCGCTGCATATTTCTTGCGCAGACGCTGACGAATCAGTTCGGCCAAGGTGTTCATGATGAAGGTGAACAGCAGCAGTACCAGTGCCGAGAGGAACAGCACGCGGTAGTGGCTGCCGCCAACTTCCGACTCCGGCATTTCCACCGCAACGTTGGCTGCCAGGGTGCGCAGGCCTTCGAACAGGTTCATTTCCATCACCGGGGTGTTACCGGTGGCCATCAGCACGATCATGGTTTCACCGACCGCACGGCCCATGCCGATCATCAGGGCGGAGAAGATGCCCGGGCTGGCAGTGAGGATCACCACGCGGGTCATGGTCTGCCAGGTGGTGGCACCGAGTGCCAACGAACCCAGGGTCAGGCTGCGCGGCACGCTGAACACGGCGTCTTCGGCAATCGAGAAGATGTTCGGGATCACCGCAAAACCCATGGCCAGGCCGACGATCAGGGCGTTGCGCTGGTCGTAGGTGATGCCCAGGTCATGGGAGATCCACAGGCGCATGTCGCCGCCGAAGAACCAGTTTTCCATGTACGGGCTCATGCCCAGGGCGAAGGCACCGACGATCAGGATCACCGGAATCAGGGTCAGCGATTCCCAACCTTCCGGCACGCGCAGGCGGATCGACTCCGGCAAGCGGCTCCAGCCCCAACCGGCGAGCAGGATGCCCAGCGGCGTGAGGATCAACAGGCTGAAGATGCCCGGCAGGTGGCCTTCTACATACGGCGCCAGGAACAGGCCGGCGAAGAAACCGAGAATCACGGTTGGCAGGGCTTCCATCAACTCGATCACCGGCTTCACTTTGCGGCGCATGCGCGGCGCCATGAAGTAGGCGGTATAAATGGCGGCGGCGACGGCCAGCGGTGCGGCCAGGAGCATGGCGTAGAAAGCGGCCTTCAAGGTACCGAAGGTCAGTGGCGCCAGGCTCAGCTTGGGCTCGAACTCGGTGTTGGCGGCGGTGGACTGCCAGATGTACTTGGGTTCGTCGTAGCTTTCGTACCAGACCTTGCCCCACAGCGCGCTGAACGACACTTCCGGGTGCGGGTTCTTCAGGGCCAGCGGGTGCAGAGTCGTACCCGATTCAACAACAAGCCGGTTGGCGCGGGGCGACATGGCCAGGGCACCCTTACCGTCGACAATCTTTTCCACCAACAAGGTGCGTTCGGCAGTGCTGTGGTAGACACCCAGCTCACCGGCAGCATCCAGGGCGACGAAGCCCTTGCGGCGCTCTTCCGGGTTGATCTGCACGATCGGCGAATCACCTTGCTGGAAGTCGCGGATGTGTTTGAAGCGCGAGGAACCATCCGGGTCGCGCGCCATGAACCACTGACTGATGCCACCTTTGGAGTTACCGATCATCAGCGAGATGCCGCCCAGCAGTTGCGAACTGGCGGTCACTTCGCTGTCGGCGTCTTCCAGGAGTTTGTAGCGACCGTTGAGGCTGCGCTCACGCAGGTTGAACACGTCGGCCTGGGCACGGCCATTGAGCACGTACAGCCACTGCTGACGCGGGTCGATGTACAGGGCTTTGATCGGCTCGGCGATCTGCGGCAGGGCGACACGGTCCTGGGTCAGGGTGACTTCGCCGGTCATCATGTTTTCTTCGCTGGTCAGCGACAGCATCAGCAGTTCGCTGCCACTGGAGGCACCCAGCAACATGGTTTCATCGTTGGCGCTGAGGCTCACGTGCTCAAGCGGGCGACCCTGCGGGTCGATCACCAGCGGCGCTTCGCCGTAGGGGTATTCAAGCCCCGGGGTAATGGTTTTGTGGTTGTCCGGGTAGGTGACCACGTAGTTGTGTTTGAACACCAGGGCCTGGCCGTTGGACAGACCCAACACCACCAGATTGTTACCGGCTTGTGCCT
Organism: Pseudomonas sp. GV071; assembly: GCF_003050835.1. Taxonomy (GTDB): domain Bacteria; phylum Pseudomonadota; class Gammaproteobacteria; order Pseudomonadales; family Pseudomonadaceae; genus Aquipseudomonas. The sequence goes on from NZ_QAOJ01000002.1 coordinate 332,181, forward strand.
GGCCGATGGACGCCACACTGGCGCCGGCTGGCAGGGTCAGGGGCACGCGTTTGATTTCGTCGCCGTTCTTGGTGGCGAAAAAGATCACTTCACCTTTGTCGGAAACGCGCATGGCCACCTGGTTCTGCTCTTCGATGGCGAGCAGCAGCGGTTTGCCAGCGTCCTGCTGCAGCCAGGCGGGGCTTTGTACCTTCTTCTCGGTCAGCTCGGCGCCCTGGAACAACGGGAACACCACATAACCCAGATAAAAGAAGATCAGCGTGATAGCGCCGAGCACGGAAAGGCCGCCGATCATTACGTACCAGCGGGCCAGATGGTCTTTAAGCGCACGGATGCGGCGCTTGCGTTGCAGCTCGGGCGTATTGAAATCAATGCGTCCGGAGGAGGAATTCGCAGTCATGGGGGAATTTGCCAGATCGTTCATGCGCACACCCTAGCGGCTCTGTATGACAGAAACATGACAAAGCAGTGACGCAAAAAACCCACTGACCAATGACACGAAAGTGTAATGGTGCAGCAGGCTTGCGAAATGCCTGGCCGGGGATCACCCAACCAGGCTTTTGTCGTTGCAAGGGGCAGCGTCGGCCGCCCCGGCTGGTCTTACAGACCCAGGTCTTTCAGAGCTTTCTCGGCAACCTTGGCTGGCAGCGGGATGTAGCCGTCTTTCACCACAACTTGCTGACCGGATTGCGACAGAACCATTTTCACGAACTCAGCTTCCAGCGGAGCCAGAGGCTTGTTCGGCGCCTTGTTCACGTACACGAACAGGAAGCGCGACAGCGGGTAGGTGCCGTTCAGGGCGTTGGCTTCGTTGTCTTCAACGAACTCGCCGCCTTCTTTCTTGGCCAAAGCAACGGTACGGACGCTAGCGGTTTTGTAACCGATGCCCGAGTAGCCAATGCCGTTAACCGAGGAGCTGATCGACTGCACAACCGAAGCGGAACCTGGTTGTTCGTTGACGTTGGCTTTGTAGTCGCCTTTGCACAGGGCTTCTTCTTTGAAGTAGCCGTAGGTGCCGGAAACCGAGTTACGGCCGAACAGTTGGATTGGCTTGTTGGCCAGGTCGCCGGTCAGGCCCAGGTCACCCCAGGTCTTGATGTCTTTCGAACCACCGCACAGGCGGGTAGCGGAGAAGATGGCGTCAACCTGGGCCATGGTCAGGCCTTTGATCGGGTTGTCTTTGTGCACGAATACGGCCAGGGCGTCGACAGCTACCGGAACGGCGGTCGGCTTGTAGCCATATTTGGATTCGAACGCTTGCAGTTCGACGTCTTTCATCTTGCGGCTCATCGGGCCCAGGTTAGCGGTGCCTTCGGTCAGAGCGGGTGGCGCGGTGGAGGAACCAGCGGCCTGAATCTGGATGTTGACGTTAGGGTACAGACGTTTGTATTCCTCAGCCCACAGCGTCATGAGGTTGGCGAGGGTGTCGGAACCAACGCTGGACAGGTTGCCGGATACGCCGGTGGTCTTGGTGTAGGCCGGGATCGACGGGTCAACAGCGGCGACCGCGCTTGCGGTGGCGACGCCAGCGGCGACAAAAGTCAGGGCCGCCATCAAACGCTTAATCTTCATGCCTTGCTCCTAGCAGGATAGGGGTGTGATTCAACGGGGCCCAGTATCTGGAGGCCGTGTGACGACTCTATGACCCGAATGTGACAATTAGATGAAAGGCCATCATGGAGCTGCTGCGCTCGATAAATTCCGGCTAGCTGCACGTGGCACCTTTTCAAAACAAGCTGATGACTACGCTGTCCTTAATTGAGCCACCTGAAACGACCCGGAGACTGCCCGATGCAACTCGCTCGTTTACTGCCCTTTACCCTGCTCGCCGTCGCGTGCAGCAGCTGTGCCGAAACCGCCTCGCAACCGACCGCCGTCGGCTTCGGCCCCAACCCGCAATTGCCCGCACCGGAATCCAGCCTGGTACCCACCGTTAATGTCGCCAAGGCCATCGGCTGGCCGGCCGGGGCCAAACCCGTGGCCGCTGCTGGCACTCAGGTAAATGCCTTTGCCGAGGGTCTCGACCATCCACGCTGGCTGTACGTACTCCCCAACGGCGACGTGCTAGTGGCCGAAAGCAACACGCCACCGCCGGAGCAAGACCCAGGCTTCAGCATCAAGAACTTCGTGGCCGGCAAGATCATGGAAAAGGCCGGCGCCGGTGTACCCAGCGCCAACCGCATCACGCTGCTGCGCGATGCCGACCATGACGGTGTGGCGGAAATCAAAACCGCCTTTCTGGAAAACCTGCATTCGCCGTTCGGCATGACCCTGGTCGGCAACGACCTGTATATCGCCAACGCCAATGCCCTGGTGCGGGTGCCTTACGTCAGCGGGCAAACCCAGATCAGCGAGCCGCCGACCCAGGTCACCGCCCTGCCCGCCGGGCTGAACCACCACTGGACCAAGAACGTCATCGCCAGCGCGGATGGCAAGAAGCTGTATGTCACCGTCGGCTCCAACAGCAACGTCGGTGAAAACGGCCTGGAGATGGAAGAAGGCCGCGCGGCCATCTGGGAGGTGAACCCGGTCACTGGCGACAAACGCCTGTTCGCCACCGGTCTGCGCAATCCCAATGGCCTGGCCTGGGAGCCGAGCACCGGCAAGCTGTGGACCGCGGTGAATGAGCGCGATGAGCTGGGCAACGACCTGGTGCCCGACTACATCACCTCGGTGCAGGACGGCGGCTTCTATGGCTGGCCCTACAGCTATTACGGCCAGCATGTGGATGAGCGGGTAAAACCGCAGAAACCGGAACTGGTTGCCAAGGCCCTGGTGCCGGATTACGCGCTGGGCGCTCACACCGCGTCACTGGGCATCGTGTTTGGTGAGAAAAGTGCGCTGCCGGAACGCAAGGATGGGCTCTTTGTGGCCCAGCACGGTTCCTGGAACCGCGACCCACGCGCCGGCTACAAAGTGATTTTTGTGCCGTTCAGCGCCGGCAAACCCAACGGCCAACCACTGGATGTACTGACCGGTTTCCTCAACGCCGAGGGCGAAGCCCAGGGCCGCCCCGTGGATGTCATCAACGACAAACAGGGCGCCCTGTTGGTGACCGACGATGTCGGCAATAAAGTCTGGCGGGTCAGCGCTTCGAAGTAAGCAGGTACAGGCCCACACAGAAACCCAGGCCGCACAGCGCGGCGACGTAGTAGGCCGGCCCGAGCGGGTCGGCCTTCAACAGCAGGGTCACCATCATCGGTGTCAGCCCGCCGAAAATCGCGTAGGCCAGGTTGTAGGAGAACGACAACCCGGAAAAACGCACCACCGGCGGGAAGGCATTGACCATCACGAACGGCACGGCACCTATCATGCCGACAAACAAACCGGTCAGGGCGTACAGCGGGAATAGCCACTCGGGGTGGGCACTGATGCGGGTGTAGAAAGTCCAGGAGCTGGCCAGCAGCAACAGGCTGCCGACGATGAACACCTTGCCAGCGCCGAAACGGTCGGCCAGCGCGCCAGCACCGACACAACCCAGACTGAGGAATACGATCGCCAGGCTGTTGGCCTGCAGCGCCGTGGCCGCATTGAAACCGTAGACGGTTTGCAGCAGGGTCGGGGTCATCAGAATGACCACGATGATGCCGGCCGACAGCACCCAGGTGAGCAGCATCGACAGCAGAATCGCGCCGCGGTGGTCGCGTACCACGGCCTTCAACGGCACCTCGTCTGCCAGCGCCTTGCGCTGTTGCAGCTCGGCGAACACTGGCGTTTCGTGCAGCCAGCGACGCAGGTACACCGACAGCAAACCAAACACCCCACCCAGCAGGAATGGGCCGCGCCAGCCGTAGGCCAGCAGCTCTTCGGGGGTGAACAGACTGTTGAACAGGGTGGCCACCAGCGAGCCGAGCAGAATGCCGGCGGTCAGGCCCGAGGTCAGGGTGCCGCAGGCGTACCCGACGTGCCGTGGCGGCACATGCTCCGCCACGAATACCCACGCGCCCGGCACTTCACCACCAATCGCCGCACCCTGGATCACCCGCAATACCAACAGGGCAATCGGCGCCCAGATGCCGATTTGTGCGTAAGTGGGCAGCAAGCCCATCAGCAGGGTCGGCACCGCCATCATGAAAATGCTCAAGGTGAACATCTTCTTGCGCCCCAGCAGGTCGCCGAAGTGGGCCATCACGATGCCGCCCAAGGGCCGCGCCAGGTAGCCGGCGGCGAAGATCCCGAAGGTCTGCATCTGGCGCAGCCACTCGGGCATTTCCGCCGGGAAGAACAGCTTGCCGACCACTGCCGCGAAGAACACGAAAATGATGAAGTCGTAAAACTCCAGCGCTCCGCCCAAAGCAGACAACGACAGGGTTTTGTAATCGCTGCGGGTCAGCGGACGGGTAACAGGCGTGGTGGGCATGGCAGCGGTGGACATAAAAAAGGGCTTCTCATCGGCTGAAAGCGCAGCCACAGGGGGCTCGAGCCCCGCGCGACAGGGGCGCACGATAGCAAATTGCGACGAAACGACACAGCAATGTCACGTTCCCGGTCAAATGTAAGACTGTGTAGTCGTGCTCGGCCCGAAGCCTATATATACTGCGCCGTGTCTGCGTCTGGCCCCGGCTAGAGCGGCCGGGTCTTCTGCGAACCCAACTTGCGGCCTGTTAGCCGAGTGAGCAGTCAAGCCCGAGACTGACCACAACCAATAAGAGTGACGGGTAAGAGGCACCCTAGGCATGATCGAACTCGAACAAGAAGACCCAACGCCGCAGGGCGATCTGGCGCTGCAAATCACCGCGCTCCCCCGCGAAACCAACGGCTTCGGCGATATCTACGGCGGCTGGCTGGTGTCGCAGATGGACCTCGCCGGCACCGCCATGGCCAGCAAGGTCGCAGGCGGACGCGTGTCCACCGTCGCCATCGACCGTATGGCCTTCCTGGTTCCGGTCGCCGTCGGCGCCCAGCTCTCGTTCTATAGCCAGACCCTGGAAATCGGCCGCAGCTCGATCCAGATGCTGGTGGAAGTGTGGAGCGATGACCCGCTCTCCAGCGAATGGCGCAAGGTCACCGAAGCGGTATTCGTATTTGTTGCCATTGATGGCAGCGGCCGCACCCGCCCCGTCCCGCGCCGCTAAATTTCCCCACGGAGCCCCGCCCTATGCCCAGCACCGCCCCACAAGTCGAACGTGTCGAGTTGGATGAACTGGTGTGCTGGCGCATTCGCACCGCACAGGCGGAATTGCTGGTGGCGCAACAGGGTGCGCAGGTGCTGCGTTATCAACCCCATGGGCAACAGCCAATCATCTGGCTGAGCGAGCAAGCCGCGTATAAAAAAGGCCAATCGGTGCGCGGTGGCGTGCCGGTGTGCTGGCCGTGGTTTGGCGACCTGGCGCGCAACCCCGAAACGATTCAGCAGCTACACGCCGGTGGCGCCGCGCCGGCTCACGGCCCGGTACGGGGCCTGGACTGGCAGCTGCAGGGCATCGACCAGGACGACGAGGGCGTCAACCTGCGCTTCTCCTTCCCAACCAGCGCGCTGGCCACCTTGCCCAAGGGCGTCGAGCTGAGCTTCGACGTGCGCCTGGACCAGCGCTTGAGCCTGAGCCTCACCACCCGCAACGCCGGCAGCCAGCCACTGGTGCTGAGCCAGGCGCTGCACACCTATTTTGCCGTCGCGGACATTCACCAGACCCGCATCGAAGGCCTCGAACAAACGCGCTATATCGAAACCCTGGAAGACTGGCAGCAGCGCCAGCAGCAGGGAGCAGTGACGTTCACAGGCGAAACCGACCGCATCTACCTGGACGTGCCGGCCGCGCTGAGCATTGTCGACCCGCTCTGGCAGCGGCGCATTCACCTGGCCAGCAGCGGCTCGCATTCGGCAGTGGTGTGGAACCCGTGGATCGCCAAGGCCCAACGCCTCAGCCAGTTTGCTGACGATGCCTGGCCGGGCATGCTGTGCATCGAAACCGCCAACGTGATGGACGATATCGTCAGCCTCGCACCGGGTGAGCAGCACAGCATGGCCGTTACGCTGTGGGCGGAGCCGCTGTAGCAAGGGCGGGAAATCTCTCGAGGCTGAAGCCTCTCCCACACGAGCAGCACTGGCCCCTTGCCAATAACCCGGCGCTGTATTGCAATGCGCCATCACTCGAATCGCAGTGTTCGGCGCCATGCTCATAAAATTCAGCGTTTCCGCTGGCAAGAACGGCCTGGAAGAAACCGGCAAGCGCTCCCTTATGCGCCTGATTCTGGTCAGCACCGGCGTGGTGCTCAGCAGCTTCAGCATCCTGCAGATTCTTGCCGGTAACCCGCTGACCGCCACGTTTGAACTGCTCGCCAGTGCGGTGCTGGTATGGGGTGGCTGGAAGATCGTCAGCGTGCGTAATCTGACGCCGTGGATCTACCTGTACCTGATCCCGACCTTCTGTTTTCTGCTGTACATCATCGTCATGCCCGCCGCCTCCACCACGGCCTATGTGTGGATTTACATCATTCCGCTGCTGTCGTACCTGCTGCTCGGGCGCATCCGCGGCTTTCTGCTGACCATGCCGTTCGCCCTGGCGGCCATCGTCCTGTACTTCGACAAGTTCCCGTTACCCAGCCACTCCGCCGGCATGATCGATGTGCTCAATGCGGTGCTCTGCGGGGTGATGATCATCATCTTCGTGCACCTCTACGAAGCCCGCCGCGCGGCAGCCTATGACGAACTGGCGCGCCAGGCGCAGACCGACGCGCTGACCGGGGTGGCCAGCCGCGGCAGTTTCCAGCAGGCGCTGGAGCGCAGCATTCAGGAGGCCGAACGCAGCAATGTGCCGCTGGTGTTGGTGATCATGGACGTCGACCACTTCAAGCGGGTCAACGACCGCTGGGGCCACGATGCCGGTGACCAGGCCCTGCAACATATCTGCGAGGGCCTGCTGCTGCGGCTGCGGGTGACGGACAGCCTGGGCCGCCTGGGCGGTGAAGAGTTCGGCCTGATCCTGCGCAACACCGACCTGGCCGCCGCCACGCCATTGGTGGAAACCTTGCGCCAACAGATCGCCGGCAATCCGCTGCTGTATGGCGAACAGAGCATTGCCCTATCGGCCACCTTCGGCCTGGCCCAGTGGCCGGCCGATGGCCACAGCGCCAGCGAGCTGTACCGCTGCGCCGACCAGCGCTTGTACCGCGGTAAAGAGCTGGGACGTAATCAACTGGTGCTGAGCAGCACCGTTCCGTAGGGCGCTGTTGCTCCTAGCCCAACGCGGTATCGAGAAACATCATCACGGCAAAACCTGCCATCAGCCCGAGGGTCGCGGGCGTCTGGTGGCCATTGCGGTGGGTTTCCGGGATCACTTCGTGGGACACCACAAAGATCATCGCCCCCGCCGCCAGGCCCATGCTGATCGGGTAGGCCAGGGCAAAGCCGCTGGACACGCCAATGCCGATCAACGCCCCGAGCGGCTCCATGGCCCCGCTGAGAATCGCCAGCACCGCCGCTTTTACCGACGACATGCCGGTAGCACGCAGGGCCATGGCCACGGCCAGGCCTTCGGGAATGTCCTGGATGGCGATGGCGGTGGTCAGCGGCAGGCCGACATTCATGTCGCCGCCCGCGAAGCTCACGCCAATGGCCATGCCTTCGGGAATGTTGTGCAGGGTCACGGCCAGCACGAACAGCCAGACACGGTTGATGCGCTCGGCCTCCGGGCCGCAGGGGCCGGTGCTGTCGTGTTCATGGGGAGTGAAGCGGTCGAGGCCAAGCATCAGCAGCACGCCGAGGCCCAGGCCGACCACCACGGTCAGCGCGGCCATCGGGCCGTTGCCGGTGATCTCTTTGGCGGCGGCCAGGCCCGGCAGAATCAGCGAGAAGGAGCTGGCGGCGAGCATCATGCCGGCGGCGAAACCGAGCATGGTGTCTTGCGTGCGCGCTTTGATGGAACCGAGGGTCAGGGCGAAAACAGCGCCCGCTGCCGTGGCCCCAAAACCGGCCAAACCACCGAGCAAGGCGTAGCTCAAGTGGCCGGAGCCGTCGCCTTGAAAGGCGTTATAGATACTGATCACCACCAGCACCAAAACGGCCAGGCCGGCGGCGGCAAAACCCAGGGTGGTGTACGGGTGGCTGTGGGCCTGGTTAACCCAGGCGTTGCGCATGGCATTCAGCGAAGTCGGCATAGCGGCAACCAGGGGCAAGTGGACTGGTCGCCAGATTAAAAGCTATCGCCGGCTTATGGCCATAAGAAAAAATCTATTACGGTGCTAATGCTTTGCCGCTGGAAGGCGAGCCTACAGGTCCGCTTCCGTCACCTTGCGCACGTTACTGGCATCCAGCGCGTAGGCAGCATCGGCCAGGTCATTGCTGACCTTTTCCACCTTCAGCGTGCCGGTTACCCACAGCGGGTTGTAGATATCGTCGAGCTTCAAGCCCTTGGGGTAGCGCACCAGCACCATCTGGTTGGGTGGTGGTGGCGGCACGTGGATGCAGGCGCCCGGGTAGGGGACCAGGAAGAACAGGGTGCTGCGGCCCTTGCCATCGGTTTCCAACGGCACCGGGTAACCGCCGATACGGATGGCCTTGTTGTTCATGGCCGCCACGGTCTTGGTCGAATACATCACCGCGGGCAGACCTTTCTCCTGCTTCAAGCCACCTTTGCTGTTAAACGTGCCGTCGCCTTCGGGCGTGTTGTGGCTGATCTCCGGCATGTCTTCCAAGGCCTTCTGATCGGACTTGGGCATCAGCGATAACCAATCGGTTTCCGGGAGCTGCGCGTGGGCAAAACCACTGAGTAACAGCAGGCTGAACAGTAAGCGGCGCATGGACAAACTCGGGCGGGGGAGAAAGCCGGCGAGTCTATCAGCCGGCTATAAGCAGGTGCAGGCCCAGAAGTCCCAAGCCGATAAAGAACACCCGCTTGAACACCACGGCGCTGATGATCTGCCGCAACCATTGGCCCAACAGCATGCCGGCCAGGGCGGGCAATAACGCCAGGAACGAAGCCCCCAGCTCAGCGTTGCCGACGGCACCACGCCAAAACAGCCCGGCGCCCAATGCCAGGGTCGAGACCGTGAACGACAGGCCCAGCGCCTGCACCAGCTCGTTACGCTGCAAACCCAGCGCCTGCAGATAGGGCACGGCAGGAATCACAAAGACCCCGGTGGCGGCCGTGACCATGCCGGTCAGCAGTCCACACAGCGGCCCGAGCCAGTGCTCCCAGCCAGCAGGCATACGCAGCGGCGGCAACAGCAAGCCGCTCAAGGCATACAGCAGCAGGGCGGCGCCGAGCGCGCGGGTCATTGAATGGCCAGCGCCCAACCCCAGCCACCAGGTGCCAAGCCCGGTACCCAGCACAATCAACACCAGCATCGGCCACAGGCGCCTCACCAACGCCCGCAGCGCACCGCCAAAGGCCAGTTGCCAGAGGTTGGTGACGGTGCTCGGCACCAGCAGCAGCGCCGCTGCCTGTGGTGGCAACATAGCCAGACCCAGCAGCCCCATGGACACCGTCGGCAAGCCGAGGCCGATCACGCCCTTGACCGTACCGGCCAGCAAGAACGTCAAGAGCACCAGCAGCGACAAGCTGAAGCCGAGGTGTTGATAGAAATCGAGGTAACTGTTCATGGCGCCATGCTGCCCCTGAGCAAGGCGGCTGAAAATCTGCCAGTTGCGTAGCCAGCCTCTGGCATAGACTGAGGCATGACGTTCTGGGGAAACACCATGCACTTCGATCTGATCGACCTGCGCCTGTTCGTGCGCATTCTCGAAGCGGGCAACATCACCGCTGGCGCCAGCCGCTGCCACCTGTCTCTGGCGTCGGCCAGTGCGCGCATCCGGGCCATGGAAGGCTCGTTGGGTACACCGCTGCTCGCGCGCAATCGACGCGGCGTCAACGCGACAGCCGCCGGCAATGCGTTGGCCCGCCACGGGCGGCTGATTCTGCAGCAGGTTGAACACCTGCAGTTCGACCTCGCCGACTACGCCAAGGGCTTCAAGGGCCAGGTACGCCTGCTGTGCAATACCACCGCGCTGAGCGAATACCTGCCGGAAGTGCTGGCCGACTTTCTCGCCAGCCACCCGCATATCGATATCGACCTGCAAGAGCAGCCGAGCCTGCGCATCCTCCACGGCATCCGTCAGGGCGCGGCCGATATCGGCATCATCTCCGACGCCGTAGACAGCAGTGGCCTGCAAACCCGACCGTTTCGTGATGACCCGCTGGCGCTGGTGCTGCCGTTGAATCATCCGTTGGCGCAGCACCGCGAAGTGCACTTCGCGGCCACGCTGGAACATGAGTTCGTCGGCCTGGCGCTGAACAGTGCTTTGGCAATCTACCTGGAGGAACAGGCACTGCACGCCGGCGCTCGCCTGCGCATTCGGGTGCGGGCGGAAAGTTTCGATGGGGTATTGCGCATGGTGGCGCGCGGTGCCGGCCTGGGCGTGGTGCCGCAGGCGGCGATTGAGCGTTGGCAGGGCGCGACCGGCTTTGCCAGCGTGGCATTGAGCGACCCGTGGGCACAGCGCAAGCTGCTGCTGTGCGCCACGGATTTCACCGCTTTGCCGGGCTACGCCCAGGCGTTGCTGGAGGCGCTTACTTCTTCTTGATCAGGCCGTAGATCACCAGCAGCACAATGGCGCCAACCACCGCACCAACAAACCCTGCGCCCTCGCCAGCCTGATAAAGGCCCAAGGCCTGGCCGCCATAGGTGGCCGCCAGCGAACCGGCGATGCCCAGCAGGATGGTCATGATCCAGCCCATGCTGTCGTCGCCCGGTTTCAAAAAGCGCGCAACCAGGCCCGCCAGAAAGCCGATAAAAATGGTGCCGATAATGCCCATGGGAAATCCTCTCTGAATGACAGGTGCCGACGCTGGCACCCTGAGATCAGAGAGTAGTGGGCGGGGGAGGTTCCATCTTTGAACAGCAGCGTTCGATCCGAAACTCTGGAATCGCGAGCTGGAAAACCGCTTACTAATCAGCCCTTGATCAGCGCCTGCACCTTGGCAACTTGTGCATCCAGCGTAGCGCGGTCAGCGCTGCGTACAGTGGCGTGGCCGACCTTGCGGCCCACCTTGAACGCCTTGCCGTAGTGGTGCAGATGGCAATCGTCGATGGCGATTACCTGCTCCACCGCCGGCACTTCGCCGATGAAGTTGAGCATCGCGCTTTCGCCCAGCTTGGCGGTCGAGCCCAGGGGCAAACCGGCAACCGCACGCAGGTGGTTTTCGAACTGGCTGCACTCGGCGCCTTCGATGGTCCAGTGCCCGGAGTTGTGCACACGCGGGGCGATCTCGTTGGCTTTCAGGCCACCGTCGACTTCGAAGAATTCAAAGGCCAGCACACCCACATAGTCGAGCGTGTTCAGCACCCGGCTGACGTAGTCTTCGGCCAGCGCTTGCAGCGGGTGCGCGGTGCTGGCGATGGACAGGCAGAGAATGCCGTTCACATGGGTGTTGTGCACCAGCGGGTAGAAGCGGGTTTCGCCATCACGGGCACGCACGGCCACCAGCGACACTTCGCCCGTGAACGGCACGAAGCCTTCCAACAGGCACGGCACGCTGCCCAGCTCGGCGAAAGTACCAACCACGTCTTCAGCTTTGCGCAAGACTTTCTGGCCCTTGCCGTCGTAACCCAGGGTGCGGGTTTTCAACACAGCCGGCAGGCCAATAGCCGCAACGGCAGCGTCCAGATCGGCCTGGGACTGAATGTCAGCGAACTCGGGCGTTGGAATGCCCAGCTCTTTGAACATGCTCTTTTCGAACCAGCGATCGCGGGCGATACGCAGGGCTTCGGCGCTTGGGTAGACCGGCACGAACTGCGAAAGGAAGGCTACGGTTTCGGCCGGTACGCTTTCGAATTCGAAGGTCACCAGGTCCACTTCGTCGGCCAGTTGGCGCAGGTGGTCCTGGTCGCTGTAATCGGCGCGCAGGTGCTCGCCGAGAGCAGCGGCACAGGCGTCGGGCGCCGGGTCGAGAAAGGCGAAGCTCATCCCCAACGGGGTGCCTGCCAACGCCAACATGCGACCCAGTTGGCCGCCACCGATTACACCGATTTTCATCTCAACAGACCTATTCGAAAACAATCGAAGCGGCGCCGGAACACCGCATAAAACCCGCCACCTTGATCAGGCGATGCGCGGGTCCGGGTTATCCAGAACGCTGTCCGTCTGCTCAGTGCGGAATTGCTTCAGCGCGGCATGGAACTGCGGGTGCTGGTGGCCGAGGATGCTCGCCGACAGCAAGGCGGCGTTCACCGCACCAGCCTTGCCGATGGCCAGGGTGGCGACCGGAATGCCGGCCGGCATCTGCACGATCGACAGCAGCGAATCGACGCCCGAGAGCATTGACGACTGCACCGGGACACCGAGTACCGGCAGGTGCGTTTTGGCCGCACACATGCCCGGCAAATGGGCAGCACCGCCAGCACCGGCGATGATCACCTGAATGCCACGGCCTTCGGCTTCTTCTGCGTATTGAAAGAGCAAATCCGGGGTGCGGTGAGCGGAGACAACCTTCACTTCGTAAGGGATGCCCAGCTTCTCCAGCATATCGGCGGTGTGGCTAAGGGTGGACCAATCGGACTTGGAGCCCATGATCACGCCAACCAGTGCGCTCATCGTCGTGCCTCTTCTCATTGGCGCCTGGCGGCGCGGCAAAAACTAACAAGCCACGCTGGAAAACCAGGCGTGGCTTGTATGCGAAGACCGGAGCGAAGCCGGCCAAAGGCCGCGCAGTATAACGTAAAGGCTGGCGCTGGGAGTACCCGGCAAAAACGACCGTTTGGCGGGGCATTTACGCCGGATACACCAGGGTTACGAGCCCGTGATCAGGCAGGTCAATCCAGCTTCACTACCTTGGCCAGAATCACCTTCGGCCCTTTCATCTTCTTGACGATGATGCGCAGGCCTTCGACGTCGAGCACTTCTTCCTCTTCCGGCATGCGGTTGAGGGTTTCGTAGATCAGCCCGGCGAGGGTTTCCGCTTCGATGTGGTCGAGGTCAACGCCCAACAGGCGCTCGACTTTGAACAGCGGCGTGTCGCCGCGCACCAGCAGCTTGCCGGGCTGGTAGGCGAGGATGCCGCGCTCGGCCTTGCGGTGTTCGTCCTGGATATCGCCGACCAGGGCTTCCAGTACGTCTTCCATGGTCAGGTAGCCGATCACCTTGCCGTCGGCTTCTTCCACCAGGGCGAAGTGCGAGCCGCCTTTACGGAACTCTTCCAGCAGGCTGGACAGCGGCATATGCCGAGTGACGCGCTCCACCGGCATCATCAGGTCGCTGATTTTCAGCGCCGAAGGCAGCATTTCCAGCAAGGACAGATGCAGCAGCAAATCCTTGATATGCAGCACGCCGACGAACTCTTCGGTCTCTTCGTTGTAGACCGGATAGCGGCTGTACTTGTGGCGGCGGAACACGGTGAACACTTCATGCAGTTCGGCGTTGAGGTTCAGGTACACGAGGTCTTCACGGGAGTTGGCCCAGTCGACCACCTCCAGCTCGCCCATTTCCACCGCCGAGGCCAGCACACGCATGTCCTGGTCGCTGGGGTCGCTGGCGCGGCTGGAGTGCAGGATCAGCTTCAGTTCGTCGCGGCTGTAATGGTGTTCGTGGTGCGGACCGGGTTCACCCTGGCCGGCGATACGCAGAATGGCGTTGGCGCTGGCGTTGAGGATGAAGATCGCCGGGTACATGGCCCAGTAGAACAGGTACAGCGGCGCGGCCGTCCACAGCGACAGCAGCTCGGGCTGGCGGATCGCCCAGGATTTGGGGGCCAGCTCACCCACGACGATGTGCAGGTAGGAAATGATGAAGAAAGCGGTGAAGAACGCGATGCCGTGTACCAGTTGCGGCGAGTCCACACCCAGGCTGTGCAGTAGCGGTGTCAGCAGCTCGGCGAACGCCGGCTCACCGACCCAACCGAGGCCCAGGGATGCCAGGGTGATACCCAGCTGGCAAGCGGACAGGTAGGCGTCGAGCTGGTTGTGCACGGTGCGCAGGATATGTCCGCGCCAGCCGTTCTTGGCGGCAATGGCGTCAACGCGGGTGGCGCGCAGTTTGACGATGGCGAATTCCGCGGCAACGAAGAAGCCGTTGAGCAGAACCAGCAGAAGTGCGAAGAGGATAAGGCCGAAGTCGGCGAAATACGTGGCGGCGTCGTAACTAGGAGAAGGGTCCATAGGGGTGGTTCAGAGTGTCCAGATTTGTAGGTAGAGGGCCGTGCATCAGGCGCGACCAGATCAGCAGACTAGCCGCTCACGCGGCCGTTGCCCAGCGTCGAACTGTTGCAGGGTTAACGTCTGACCACCTGGGCCGGGGCAAAGTGGCAAGTAAATGTGCTGCCTTTGCCCGGCACGCTGCTGATATCCAGGCGCGCACGGTGGCGCAACAGCACGTGTTTGACGATAGCCAGGCCCAGACCGGTGCCGCCGGTGTTGGAGGCGCGACTGGAGTCGACGCGGTAGAACCTTTCGGTCAGGCGCGGCAGGTGTTTGGCGTCGATGCCGATGCCGCTGTCCTGCACCGAGAGGTGCGCGCCGTGTTCATCAGCCCACCAACGCACGCGGATTTCGCCGTTGTCCGGGGTGTATTTCACCGCGTTGAACACCAGGTTTGAAAACGCGCTACGCAGTTCGGCTTCGCTGCCCTTCAGGCGGATGTTGTGATCGGCGTCCAGGCTGATGCGGTGGTTGCGCTCGTTGGACAACGCCTGGGCATCGCCCTTGATCGACAGCAGCAACAGGTCCACCGCCACCGGCTGGTTGTCCGAGGGGTAGTCGGTGGCTTCCAGCTTGGCCAGCAACAGCAGATCGTTGAGCAGGTTCTGCATGCGCCCGCCTTGCTGCTGCATCTGTTGCAGCGCACGCAGCCAGCGCGGGTTCACGTCGTCGACGTTATCCAGCAGGGTTTCCAGGTAGCCGGCAATCACCGTCAACGGGGTGCGCAGCTCGTGGGACACGTTGGCGATGAAGTCTTTGCGCATCTGTTCCAGCTGGTGCATGCGGGTGACGTCGCGCACCAGCATCAGGTGCTCGCCATTGCCGTACTGGGTGATGTGGAACTGCAGGTGCATGCGGTCGTTGACCGGCGAAATCAGCTCCAGCGGCTCGGGGTGCGCGGGCAGCTCGAAGTAGTCCTTGAAGCGCGGGTGACGCACCAGGTTGGTCACCGGTTGGCCACTGTCTTGCGGGGTTTTCAGACCCAGCAGGGTTTCTGCGGCGCGGTTCCACCATTCCAGGTTGCCATCGTTATCGAGCATTACCACGGCGTCGTTGAGCGCGGCGGTGGACTCTTGCACCCGGTCGATCACGGCTTGCAGACGGCCACGCACGCGTTGGTCGCGGCGTTGCAGGTGGTAAATGCTGTCGAACACCTCGCCCCACAGGCCATAACCATCGGGCGGCGGTTGGTCGGTCTGGTGGTGTTTCAGCCAGTTGTGCAGGCGCAACAGTTGGGAAAGGGTCCAGCCCAGGTAGGCACCGAGGCCGACCACCAGGCTCCAGGCATATTCACCACTGACCAGGCCCACCAGCAGGCAGGCGGCGATCAGCAGTAACAAGCGGCGGATGACAACGCCACGCCAGTCTTGATTCACAGAGGAAGAGTTCCCGACCTAACTTTTAGTGGAGAAACGATAGCCGGTGCCACGTACGGTTTGCACCAGGTTCTCGTACACCTCGCCCAACGCCTTGCGCAGGCGGCGGATGTGCACGTCGACGGTACGCTCTTCAACATAGACGTTGCCGCCCCAGACCTGATCCAGCAACTGGCCACGGGTGTAGGCGCGTTCCTGGTGGGTCATGAAAAATTGCAGCAAACGGTATTCGGTAGGGCCCATGTCGGCGGGTTTGCCATCGATGGTCACGCGGTGGCTGATCGGGTCGAGCAACAGGCCGCCGACTTCGATCGGGGTGTCGCTGTCGCCCGTGCCGGCGCGGCGCAGCACCGCTTTCAGACGGGCCACCAGTTCACGTGGCGAGAACGGCTTGGTGATGTAGTCGTCGGCGCCGACCTCCAGGCCCTGGATCTTGTTGTCCTCTTCGCCCTTGGCGGTGAGCATGATGATCGGGATGTTACCGGTCAGCTCATCACGCTTGAGGCGGCGGGCCAGCTCGATGCCGGAGGTGCCGGGCAGCATCCAGTCGAGCAGGATCAGGTCGGGCTTGCGATCAACGATGATGGCATGGGCCTGCTGGGTGTTTTCGGCTTCCAAGCACTCGTACCCGGCCATTTCCAGAGCCACCGCGATCATTTCGCGGATCGGCGCTTCGTCATCAACGATCAGAATGTTCTTACCAACCATGGAGCAAAACCTCGGGTCGTTTAATCTGTCTTGCGGCGCATTAGATAACGGAATTATTGCAGCTGTGTGACAGAAGATTTCGCCGAGCCCTTAGCGCAGGCCGAAGTCCAACGCGATGCCAACGAGAATCGCCAACCCCGCCCAGTGGTTGTGCAGAAACGCCGCCAGGCACACCTGTGGCTCACGGTTGCGAGTGCTCCAGAACTCCCAGGCAAAACAGCCAGCCGCCACGAACAAGCCCAGCAAGAACCAGATACCCAGGGTAAAGCGCGCGCCAGCCAGGGCCAGACAGAATAGGGCGATGCCTTGCAGCAGCAGAATGATCACCCGGTCAGCGTCGCCAAACAGAATTGCCGTGGACTTCACCCCGATCTTCAAGTCGTCCTCACGGTCGGCCATCGCGTAGTAAGTGTCGTAGCCCACGGTCCACACCACGTTGGCGATGAACAGCAGCCAGGCCGCACTTGGCAGCTCGCCGGTTTCGGCGGTAAACGCCATCGGCATGCCCCAGGAAAACGCTGCGCCCAACACCACCTGTGGATAAAAGGTGAAGCGCTTCATGAAAGGGTAGGTGGCGGCAATCGCCAGGGCGCCGAACGACATCAGAATGGTGGTGAGGTTGGTGAACAGCACCAGGATAAAACTCAGCGCCACCAACACCGCGAACAAAATCAGCGCTTCTTTCGGCGTGACCTTGCCGGTGGCCAGCGGCCGGCCTTTGGTACGCGCCACATGGCCGTCGAAGTTGCGGTCGGCGTAATCGTTGATCACGCAGCCAGCCGAGCGCATCAGAATCACCCCAAGCACGAAGATCACCAGGTTGCCCAGCGACGGCACGCCTTTGGCGGCAACCCACAACGCCCATAGGGTTGGCCACAGCAGCAGGTAGATGCCGATGGGGCGTTCCAGGCGCATCAACTGAATAAAGTCGAAGGCGCGCGGGTGGAGGTGATTGAGCGATTGCAGCAGGCGGGTGTACATCGAGCGCGGTTCCTTGGTTGGGGAGGCGGGCTGAAAGCGCAGGGGGCCGATTATAGGACGTCGGCGGCGGCCCACAGTGATGGCAGAAACACTTCGGCGACCAGCACGCTCAAACCATCACGACTGAAGCATGAGCGACGCGCCCACAGCTCGGCGGCGCTGACCTCGGCCGGCAGCCAGTGCGCGGGGTACCGGCACACCTGCATGACGCCGCGGCTGAACGCCTGATCGCTGAACAGCAACTCGCCCAACGAACGGCTGCCCAGCTCATCCATATGCAAGTCAGAGCTGAGCAGCTGGCTACGCGCAGCCACGCTGCGGGCAAACACCCAGGGCTGGCCATGGCCACGCAGAAACACTTCGCGCACCCAGCCAACGCTGCCTTCGCGCACGTTCAGGGCCTGACATTCGTCACTGCGCAGGGTCTGCCAGCTTTCTTGCAGGGGGGTGACGGTGAAACCATCGTTGGACAGGGTAATCAGGCGGCGGGTCAGCGAGCCATCATCGAACAACCAGTCGAGCACTGCAGGCGCGGGCGCAGGTTGCAATTGGTCGGCAGTCAGCCAGTCGGCGGTATCGGCAAAAGAGGCGTGCGGCACGGCAAAGACATCGGCGGCAAACGGGGCGGCGAGCTTAGCATGTTTGCCCTGGATGGCCGCCGCGCTGCGTCTTCGTGGGCTATTTGGCCTGGTAGGTAGACGTCCAGCGTGCCGGCTCCAGCTGCTGGCTGGTCAGCGCCTGCTGCACTTCCTGCGCCTTGAACATGCGCCGCAGGGCGCGGTTGAATGGCCCGGTCAGTTGCACATCGGCCTGCTTGCTGAACGCCAGGTGATAATTGCGGCCGTTGTCGCCCATCACGTAACGCACCTGACCTTGCAGGCCGTTGCGCAGCAGCAGACTTTGCGCCACGTCGCGGTTCATATACACCGCATCCAGTTCGCCAACGAGCATGCGGCGCACATTGGCCAGGTCGTCCTGACTCAGTTGCACGTCCAGGCCCAGCACCGGCTTGACCCGCTCCAGCGCCTCGGAACTGCTCGACGGGCCGAACACACCGACGCGGTAACCGCGCAGGCTGTTAAGGCCGATATAGGCACGGGTATCGCTGGCACGCACCAGATAACCCCACTCGGTGTGCAGCAACGGCAGGCTGAAACTCAGCCATTGCGCGCGATCGCGCTCCCAACTGACCACGAAAAGGCCGTCGAGCTTGCCGGCCTCCACTTCGGCCTTGGAGTCTTTCCAGGCTTGCACCTTGAAACTGCACTCGATTTGCGCCTCGCGGCAGGCCTGCCTGACGATATCGGTCACCGCGCCGCTGGGCTGACCATCTTTCACCGACACAAACGGCACGAACTCGGCGGCAGCGAATGTCAGCGTCGCCGCGCTCAACCCTTTGTCCACCCAGCCCAGGAGCAATGCCAGCACTACGAACTTCTGCCACATACCACGCCCTCCTTGTGAAATGACGAAAAAATCGGGAGAGCAATAAGCATTCCAAATGTTGTCGACAAAGACAGGAATACGATCATGAAGGCCGAATATGACAGGCCGTATATTGCTGTAATTCTGCTTGAAACCACTGATATAGAGGCTTTCAGTCAAAGTGACGATTGAAAGCTGGCACCTTCTCTTAACTTGTCGTTCTCGGCAGTTTTATGTGAAGCAGGACGCGTATTGGCGCTATGGAGCTGAACCTGCACCGAAACGGATGCAACCTGCGCCGTAATGCGCCGAACCGGGCGTCAGCTGGCGCAGTACGCCGAATATGGCTAACGTCGGCACCACATCATCATCACGCCAACACCCCCACGCCCAGGGAGCTTTGCATGATCACCGTCCACCACCTGAACAACTCGCGCTCACAGCGCATTCTCTGGTTGCTGGAAGAAATCGGCGTCGAGTACCAGATCAAGCACTACCAGCGCGACCCCAAGACCATGCTGGCACCGCCCGAACTGCGTGCCGTGCACCCACTGGGCAAGTCGCCGGTGATCACCGATGGCGAACTGACCCTGGCCGAGTCCGGCGCCATCATCGAATACCTGGCCGGCCGCTATGGCCGGCAACTGCTGCCTGCCGAGGGTTCACCCGAGCGTTTGCGCTGCACCTACTGGCTGCATTTCGCCGAAGGCTCGGCCATGCCACCGCTGCTGCTCAAGCTGGTGTTCGACACCCTGGAACGCGCGCCCATGCCGTTCTTCGTCAAACCCATTGCCCGTGGCATTTCCAGCAAGATGAAGGGCACGTATATCAATCCACAGCTGCGTCAAACCCTGGATTATCTGGAAGGTGAGCTGGACAAAAGCGAGTGGTTCGCCGGTGACAGCTTCAGCGTCGCCGATATCCAGATGAGCTTTCCGCTGGAAGCCGCTGCTTCGCGAGCCGGGTTGGATGCCAGCCGGCCAAAGCTCAAAGCGTTTCTCGAACGCATCCATGCACGCCCGGCGTATCAGCGGGCGTTGGAGCGTGGCGGCGAATATGCGTATGCATGAAGCGCAGGAGCGTCTGATTGGCACCCCAGCCAAAGGTCGGGAGCGCTAGAAGGTGCTTGATTACCAGCGCTTCGATCAGTACAAAGCCCCATGGAGCCTGGCGGCATTTTCAACCATCGACCGCTGTGCCCAGTAGCCTGAAGAGCAGCCTGAAGAATTGAGGTAGTAGCAAAATGAAGAAGTGGCAATGTGTGGTCTGTGGCCTGATTTACGACGAAAGCCTGGGTTGGCCGGATGAGGGCATCGCCGCCGGCACCCTGTGGCAAGACGTCCCCGAAGACTGGCTGTGCCCGGACTGCGGCGTCGGCAAGCTGGATTTCGAGATGATCGAAATCGCTTGATTCGCGCGTGACGGTTTTTCAGCGGCGACCTTAGGGTCGCCGTTGTTGTTTCTGCACCCCGCCGAGCACGACAAACCATGGGCTGGCTGACGCGTTGGGTTATTGGCCTTGCCAGGCAATTGCGGTAGGGTCGCTGGCACATTTGGCCGAGCGGAGACGCGCCATGCGCAAATGGCAATGTGTGGTGTGTGGCTTCATTTACGACGAAGCCCTGGGCTGGCCGGACGACGGTATCGCTGCGGGTACCCGCTGGGAAGACGTGCCGCAAGATTGGCTGTGCCCGGACTGCGGTGTCGGCAAACTGGATTTCGAGATGATCGAAATCAACTGAGCCCCCTTCGAATTTCTATTTCTCTTCGCAGCCGCTGCGGCTGCAGCCTTTGTACGTTTTCAGGAGTGAGTCATGTCTGCACCCGTGGTGATCATCGGCACCGGCCTGGCCGGCTATAACGTGGCCAAGGAGTTTCGCAAACTCGATGCCGAGACCCCGCTGCTGTTGATAACCGCCGACGATGGCCGCTCCTATTCCAAGCCGATGCTCTCGACCGGTTTTGGCAAGAACAAGGACGCCGACGGCCTGAGCATGGCCGAGCCCGGCGCCATGGCCGATCAACTCAAGGCGGAGATCCGCACCCATACCCGCATCACCGGCATCGACCCGGGCCACAAGCGTCTGTGGATCGGCGAGGAAGCGGTGGAGTACCGCGATCTGGTATTGGCCTGGGGCGCGGAAACCATTCGCGTACCGGTAGAAGGTGATGGCGCCGATGCCGTGTTCCCGATCAACGACCTCGAGGATTACGCACGCTTTCGTGCGGCCGCCAATGGCAAAAAACGCGTGTTGGTGCTGGGCGCCGGGCTGATCGGCTGTGAATTTGCCAACGACCTGACCCTGGGTGGCTACAGCGTCGAGCTGGTCGCACCCTGCGAGCAGGTGATGCCGGGGTTGTTGCATCCCGCCGCCGCCGCCGCCGTGCAAGCCGGACTGGAAGGCCTGGGCGCGCGTTTCCACCTGGGCCCCGTGCTGGCCAGCTTGCAGCGCAGCGCCGATGGCCTGGACGCGCACCTGTCGGATGGCAACGTGGTGCAGTGCGATGTGGTGGTGTCGGCCGTTGGCTTGCGCCCACGCACCGACCTGGCTTCCGCCGCCGGCCTGACCATCAACCGCGGAGTGGTGGTGGACCGCCAACTGCGCACCTCGCACGCCAATATCTTCGCCCTTGGCGACTGCGCCGAAGTGGATGGCCTCAACCTGCTCTACGTAATGCCGCTGATGAGCTGCGCCCGCGCCCTGGCGCAAACCCTGGCCGGCAACCCGACGGCCGTCACCTACGGCGCCATGCCGGTGCAGGTGAAAACCCCAGCCTGCCCGGTGGTGGTTTCGCCGCCACCGCGCGGTACCAGCGGTGAATGGCAGGTGGAAGGCAGCGGCGCCGATATCAAAGCGCTGTGCCGTGATAGCGAAGGCCGCCTGCTGGGCTATGCCCTGACCGGAACGGCCGTGCAGGAAAAGTTGGCACTGAATAAGGAGCTTCCCGCCCTTTTGGCGTGAATGGCGCCCGTTCTGTCGGATAAATCATGAAGTTGCTCGGGAAAACTGTCGGACACGACTGGCGCGGGTCTCTGGAGCGTGCCATTCTCCCCCGGGTCTGCCGCAGCGCAGAGCTGTTGCGGCGCCTTAAAGCGCTGCTGGAATGGCAGCACGGACACAAAAACAAAAAACCGTCTAAGGGGCTTTTTTATGCGTAAACCGGAACTTGCCGCGGCTATCGCGGAGCATGCTGATCTGACCAAAGATCAAGCCAATCGTGTACTCAACGCCGTACTGGAAGAAATCACCTCCGCCCTGAACCGTAAGGACAGCGTGACCCTGGTGGGCTTCGGCACTTTCGTACAGCGCCACCGTGGTGCCCGTACCGGCAAAAACCCACAAACCGGCGAGCCGGTAAAAATCAAAGCCAGCAACACCGTCGCCTTCAAACCGGGCAAGTCCCTGAAAGACGCTGTGAACTGAGCCGCGTACGCCCGGGGCTGAACGGCTCCGGGCGCACTTCTCGCAAAGCTGTCTGACAATCTCGCCGTTAGCAGCACATTCGCTACAAATCCCCGCCACAACCCAGCTAAAGGCTGGCTGTAGTCATCACTACAAACCGCTACAATGCGCCGCCGTTCCATTTATTACGTGAGGCCAGCGCGCATGAAATTTCGTTTTCTTCTCTGGATGCTGGGCCGCATGATGGCCAAGGCCAGCCAGACCAATCCCGCGTTTCAGCAGCAACTCGAAGGCCGCGATCTGGTCTTTCAACTGCACACCCTCGATGGCAAAGTGGCTCGCCACTTCATCGTCAAGAACCAGCGCCTGACCAGCAAACGCGGCACCGCCAACCAGCCGGACTTCGCCCTGGGCTTCAAGGATGCCGACTACGGTTTCGCCACCATGAACGCCAAGAACAAGCAGTTGGCGTTTATGCAGGGCATCCAGAACAAAGAGATCCAGATCCAGGGCAACCCGGCGCTGGTGATCTGGTTCCAGGGCCTGACCAAATACATCATGCCGAAGAAGAAGAAACCCGCCGAAAAAAAGGCCGCCTGATTCGCGCTCTGCCGCACCGCTGCTGGTCGGCGGGCGGCGCTTTCGCTAGGCTGGGGGGAGTCTTTCTGGAATCCCCCGCCATGCGCATCCCTCTTGTCCTCTCCCTGGTTCTACTGACCGCCACGGCTCATGCCGAACCGAGCAAACCCGCCGCTTTTGAGCACGTCTTCGACCTCGCCGGCATCCGCCTGATCTGTGAGCAGAGTGGCCCGTTGGTGCAGCGTGGCCTGGCAGACGCCCAGCAAAAAAAGGTGGAGAAAGCCTTCAGCGCTGACGCCCTCTGCACCGACCTGGCCAAGCGCCTGGCGTTGAAGGTGACGGCCAAGCAGGTGGAACAAGCCACTCTGGTACTCGACAGCCCGCTGGCGCAGCGGTTTACCGTGGCTGAACGCGCTGTGGGTGAGGGCGACGGTGGCACCGGCCTGGCCACTTACCGCGAACAGCTGAGCAGCAAACCACCGCGCGCCGATCGTGTAGCGCTGGTGCAGCGCCTGGACAAGGCCGCGCACACCACCGACCTGGCCACGCTGCTGCGTTATGAAGTGGGCAAGACCCAGGCGTTGTTGGCGTTGCGAGCCAAAGGGCAGAACATCAGCGAAGCCAAACTCGGCAGCGAAACCGCCAAGCAAGTGGAGCCACTGCGGGTGTCCAGTGCCCAGGCGGTGCAGTCATTCATGCTCTACGCCTACCGGCAGATGCCCAGCGGTGAGTTGGCGGACTACGCCGCGCTGTATGAGCAGGAGCCGGTCAGTCAATTGCTGGCAGCGGTAGTGAAGGAGTTGCCGGCTGTGTTCGCCGCACGGCGAGCGGCGCTGAAGTAACTGGCAGCGCCGTCGGCGATAGGTCGCTTACTCGGCGGCCAGCTGATGTGCGCTCTGCTTCTGCCGTTTGTAGGCCAGAGCAGCGGCTGATACCGGCGATACCCGTCCGGTTTCCACCCAGGTCTTCAAGCGCCCGGCATCGGCGATATGGGTGTATTTGCCAAAGGCATCTAGCACCACAAACGCCACCGGGCGGTTGTTCATCATCGTGCGCATCACCAGGCAGTGGCCGGCCTCATTGGTAAAGCCAGTCTTGGTCAGCTGGATGTTCCAGTTGGCTTTGTAGATCAGGTGATTGGTGTTGCGAAAACCCAGGCTGTAATTGGGCTTCTTGAAGCTCGCGGTGGTTTCCGGGGTGGTGCTGAGCTGGCCGAGCAGCGGGTATTGCTGGCTGGCCTTGAGCAGTTTGACCAGATCGTTGGCGTTGGAGACGT
This sequence comes from Pseudomonas sp. GV071, assembly GCF_003050835.1. GTDB lineage: Bacteria > Pseudomonadota > Gammaproteobacteria > Pseudomonadales > Pseudomonadaceae > Aquipseudomonas. The sequence goes on from NZ_QAOJ01000002.1 coordinate 356,060, forward strand.
TCAGCTCCGACAGGCCGGTCGGTTCCACATACCGAGTGTGGCTCATGCCCAGCGCCTTGGCCTTGGCGTTCATCGCCGCGACAAACGCCGGCACGCCGCCCGGGTAGTGATGGGCGAGGCTGGCGGCCATGCGGTTTTCCGACGACATCAGCGCCAACAACAGCATCTCGTGGCGGCTGGCGAGGCTACCGACCTTGACCCGCGAAAACACTCCGCGCATCTCTTTCACATCCTGGATCTGCACCGGCAACACTTCGTCCATCGGCAGCTTGGCGTCCAGGGTGACCATGGCAGTCATCAGCTTGGTCACCGAGGCAATCGGCACGACTTTGTCGGGGTTGCTGGAGTACAGCACTTCGTTGGTTTTCAGGTCTACCAGCAGGGCGCTGCCGGAGGCGAGCTCCTGAACCTTGAGCGGCTGAACTTTGACCGAAACCTTTTCTGCCGCGACCGCCAGGGTGGGGAGGGCAAGTACGCTGCAAAAAAACAGGCTGGCGACAGAGCGACGAATATTCACAAGGACAAGTCCACTAGGCAGAGGAATAGGGCGCCAGAGCAGTCCTTGCCGGCCCGCGCAGTATAGGAAAGGCTAGCCGGACATGGAATCCACTGTGATGCAGTTCATCAAACGCATTGTGGGTATTCAACATTAAAGGCATCGCGGCTGAAGCCCCTCCTACAGAAATGCTCGGTGGGGTGGGAGGGGCTTCAGCCGCGAGCTGTTGACCTAAAGCTTCAGCTCCGCATGCAGCCATTCCACGAATGGCTGCAGCAAGCGCGCGCGGCGTTTGCGTTCAGACAGCACGGCGTAATAGCCGAAGCGCGATTGCGCCTGGCCATCGATCACTTTGCAAAGCACCCCCTGCTCCAACAGCTCGTCCACCAAGTGGCTCCAGCCGATGGCCACGCCCTGGCCGGCAATAGCGGCCTGGATCAGCAGGGTGTAGTTGTCGAAACTCAGCGCCGCCGGCCCCACCGGCTGGCTGATGCCCAGCGCCTGAAACAGCCCCTGCCAGTCGAACCAGCGGCTACTCGCGTCGGGTTTCAGGTGCAGCAGGGGCAGGCCGGCGAGCTGCTCTTTGCTCAACGGCAGCTGACGGCCTTCGAGCAGCCGCGGGCTGCAGATAGGGAACACTTCTTCACTGAACAGGCGGCTGGCTTCGGTGTGTTTGAAGCGACCATCGCCGAAGGTGATGGCGATATCGATGTCGCTGCGCAGGCTGGTCATGCTGCGGTCGCTGGTGATCAGGCTGACGTCCAGGTGCGGGTTGGCCGCCCGAAAGCGCGGCAGCCGTGGCATCAGCCAGTAGGCGGCGAAAGCGAAGTCGGTGGAGACCTGCAGCACCTCATGCTGGTTCTGCGCGGTGATCGCGGCGATGCCAGCATCAATGGCCTCCAGCCCCTGCTGCACATGCTGCAGCAGCACCTGGCCGGCATCAGTGAGGGTGATGCCGCGGTGAATGCGGTCGAACAAGCGCACCGCCAGTTCCTTTTCCAGGCGCTTGATCTGCTGGCTCACCGCCGGCTGCGTAGTGCCCAGTTCGGCGGCAGCGCTGGTAAAGCTCAGCGAGCGCGCGGCGGCTTCAAACACCCGCAGTAGATCCAGTGGCAGGCTCATGAAGCTTTCTCACATAAGCATTGGTTATCCGAAACATGCGTGGCCATGCGCTTTACCCCTGATTGCATGAGGCAGAAGATCGACCCAGGCAGTCTCGCATAAAAAAAGCCGCATAACTGATCCGCATAGGATAAGCCCGCCACATGAACCGCCCGAACATCCTTTTCATCATGGCCGACCAGATGGCCGCGCCACTGCTGCCCCTGCATGACCGCGCATCGCCGATCAAAATGCCTCACCTCAGCCGCCTGGCCAGTGAGGGCGTGGTGTTCGATTCCGCCTACTGCAACAGCCCGCTGTGTGCGCCGTCGCGTTTCACCCTGGTCAGTGGCCAGCTGCCGTCGAAGATCGGCGCCTACGACAACGCTGCCGACTTCCCCGCCGATGTGCCCACCTACGCCCACTACCTGCGCCGCCTGGGCTACAAGACCGCGCTGTCGGGCAAGATGCACTTCTGCGGGCCGGACCAATTGCACGGCTACGAACAGCGCCTGACCAGCGATATCTACCCCGCCGACTATGGCTGGGCAGTGAACTGGGACGAGCCGGACGTGCGCCCCAGCTGGTACCACAACATGTCGTCGGTGCTGCAGGCCGGCCTGTGCGTGCGCACCAACCAGCTGGATTTCGATGAAGAGGTGGTGTTCAAGGCCCAGCAGTACCTGTTCGACCATGTGCGCGAAGCGCCGCAGCAGCCGTTCTGCCTGACCGTGTCGATGACCCACCCCCACGACCCCTACACCATCCCGAAAAAGTTCTGGGACCTGTACGAAGGCCAGAACATTCCGCTGCCACGCCACCCGCGCGCCCAGCACGAGCAAGACCCGCATTCGCAGCGTCTGATGAAGGTCATCGACCTGTGGGACAAGCCGCTGCCCGAAGACAAGATTCGCGACGCCCGCCGCGCCTACTTCGGTGCCTGCAGCTACATCGACAGCAACATCGGCAAGCTGCTGGAAACCCTCGAAGACACGGGGCTGGCCGAGAACACCATCATCGTGTTCTCCGGCGACCACGGCGACATGCTCGGCGAGCGTGGCCTCTGGTACAAAATGCACTGGTTCGAAATGGCCGCCCGCGTGCCGATGGTGATTCACGCCCCGGCACGTTTTGCCGCCGGCCGGGTGAAGGCTTCGATCTCCACCGCCGACTTGTTACCAACCCTGGTCGAACTGGCCGGCGGACGGCTGCACGATGAGCTGCCGCTGGACGGCCGCTCGTTGCTGCCGCACCTGCGAGGCGAGGGCGGTCACGACGAAGTGTTCGGCGAGTACATGGCCGAAGGCACCGTCAGCCCGTTGATGATGATTCGCCGCGGCCCGTACAAATTCATCTATTCGGAACAGGACCCGTGCCTGCTCTACAACACCGAGCAAGACCCGTTCGAACTGGAGGAACTGAGCCAGTCAGCCGAGCATCAGCCGCTGTTTGCCGCCTTCCTCGAAGAGGCGCGCATCAAGTGGGACATTCCCGCGATTCACCACCAGGTACTGGCCAGCCAGCGACGTCGCCGTTTCGTCGCCGCCGCCCTGAGCCAGGGCACCTTGAAGAGCTGGGATCACCAGCCGTTTACCGATGCCAGTCAGCAATACATGCGCAACCACATCGACCTCGACGACCTGGAGCGCAAGGCACGTTTTCCGCAACCACCTGCCCACACTAATAACTAATTCCAAGGGGATGTTATGAAACGGTTATCCACCAAGTTATCCACAGGTTTGCTCACAGCGGTCGGCGTGCTGGCGCTCGGCATTGGCAACGTTCAGGCAGCGGATAGCTGCGACACCGTGCGCATGGCCGATCCGGGCTGGAGCGACATCGCCGCCACCAACGCCGTCACCGGCTTTTTGCTCGACGGCATGGGCTACAAAGCCAAGGTCGACACGCTGGCGGTGCCGATTATTTTCGGCGGCATGAAAGACGGTTTGGTGGACGTATTCATGGGCAACTGGATGCCCGCGCAGCAGGCGCACTACGACAAATTTGTAAAAACCGGCGCCGTCGAGCAATTGCACAAAAACCTCGAAGGCACAGAGTTCACGCTGGCTGTACCCGATTATGTGTATGCCGCCGGGGTGCATGACTATGCCGACCTGGCCAAATTTGCCGACAAGTTCGACAAGAAGATTTATGGCATTGGTGCCGGTGCACCGGCCAACCAGTCGCTGCAGGAAATCATCAGCAAAAACGAGTTCGACCTGGGCCAATGGAAGCTGGTGGAGTCCAGTGAACAGGCCATGTTGTCGGAGGTCGGCCGAGCGGTAAAACGCGAGCGCTTCATCACCTTCCTGGGCTGGACCCCGCACCCGATGAACGTGCAATTCAAGATGAAATACCTCACCGGCGGCGAGAAGTATTTTGGCGCCAGCGGCAGTGTTTATACGTTGACGCGAAAAGGTTATGCACAGGCGTGCCCGAACGTGGCGAAGCTGCTGACCAACCTGACGTTCACCCAGGAAATGGAGAACAGCATCATGGCCCAAGTGGACAGCAAGAAGGCCACCAATGCCGAGGCCGCCAAGGCGTGGATTGCGGCGCACCCGGAGGTATTGAATGGGTGGCTTGAAGGGGTGAAAACCAGGGATGGGGCGGATGCTTTAGGCGCAGTGAAAGCCAAGTTGTAAAGCCACCCTCTCCCCCAGCCCCTCTCCCGCAAGCGGGAGAAGGGAGCAAACCCGTATGCCCCAGCAGACAGTGGTCAGCTCCCTCTGCCCGCTTTGCGGGAGAGGGCGGGGGAGAGGGTTTATGCGTTGAGCTGCTACCCTGTCCGCCGAACCTTTTGCTCCGAGATGTTCATGCGCTGGCCCAATCGCCTGATGCTTCTTCCCTTTCTCGCCTGGCTGCCATCGCAGACAGGCCGCAGTGTCCGCCGCGACTTCCTGGTCGGCCTGAGCGGCGCCGTACTGGCCCTGCCGCAATCCATCGCCTATGCCCTGATCGCCGGTCTGCCGGCTGAGTACGGCTTGTATGCCGCCGTGGTGCCGGTGTTGATCGCCAGCTTGTGGGGCTCGTCCTGGCACCTGATCTGCGGACCGACGGCCGCCATCTCCGTCGTACTGTTTACCAGCCTCAGCCCGTTGGCCGTGCCGGGCAGCGCCGACTACGTGGAACTGGTGCTGCTGCTGACGTTCCTGGCCGGTCTGTTCCAGTGGATTCTGGGCATGCTGCGCTTTGGCTCGCTGGTGAATTTCGTTTCCCACTCGGTGGTGCTCGGCTTCAGCGCCGGTGCGGCGCTGGTTATCGCCTTGGGGCAGCTGCCGTACTTCCTGGGCATCAACCTACCCAGCCAAGCCACCGGTTTTGACAGCCTGGTGCACCTGATTCAGGCGCTGCCGACGTTCAACCCCGCCTGCGTGGTGGTGGCCGTGGTCACGCTTGGGGCCAGCCTGGTGGTGCGGCGCCTGTGGCCAAAGGCCCCGGCGCTGTTGGTCGGCATCGTGCTGGGTGGCCTGGTGGTCTGGGCCTTGCCAACCCTGTTTGCCAGCGTGCCGCGAGTGCCGGCGTTCAGCGGTTCGTTGCCGCCCTTCAGCCCGCTGAGCCTCGACCCGGCCACTTTGCTGCGCCTGCTGCCCACGGCAGTTGCCTGCGGCATGCTCGGCCTGGTGACCAGTTTGTCGATTGCCCGCACCCTGGCCAGCCGCTCCCAGCAGATGCTCAATGCCAACCAGGAAGTCCGTGCCCAAGGCTTGTCGAATATGGTCGGGGCATGGTTTTCCGGTTACTTGTCCGCCGGCTCGTTCGCCCGCTCTGCGCTCAACCTGCAAGGCGGCGCCAACTCACCTTTGGCCGGCGTCTGCTCGGCGCTGCTGGTCGCCACCTTCGCACTCTTCGGCGCGAGCCTGATTGCGCGGATTCCGCTGCCGAGCATGGCCGCGAGCATTTTGCTGATCTGCTGGGGGCTGATCGATTTCGCCGGCATTCGCGCGCTGTTCCGCGTCAGCCGCTCTGAGTTCGTGGTGATGCTGCTGACCCTGGCTGCCACGCTGTTACTGGAACTGCAGACGGCGATTTACGCCGGCGTCCTCGCCTCACTGTTTTTTTACCTCAAGCGCACCTCGCAACCACGGGTGCAGCAGTGGTTCGAGGGCGATGAAGAGATTCTGCGGGTGGAGGGCTCGATCTTCTTTGGCGCCTGCCATTACCTGCAACTGCGCCTGCAACGCAGCACGGGCCAGCGGGTGGTGATCGAGGCGCAGCATATGAATTTCATCGACTATGCCGGCGTCAGCATGCTGCACCAGGAGGCTCACCGGTTGCGTGGGCAGGGCCGCACCCTGTGCCTGCGTCGCGCCAAAACCCAGGTGGTGGAGGAGTTGCTCAAGCTCGAAGGGGCAGAGAAATGCCCGATCGAGTTTCAGCCGCCTGTGTAAGGCATGCCCTTGTAAACGAGAGGTCAGCGCTGTGTAAAAGTCCTGATACAGAGGAATTTCTGGCTCTCGGTCACGCCTAATCCTGCAACCAGCGCCGATACTCGCTGGCCCGTCCGCCCAGTCAACAGTGCCGAGGCGGCCTGGAGCAAGGAGCAAGACCATGAAAACCTCCCGCCTGATCGCCAGCCTGAGCATTGCTGCCCTGTTGGCCAGCAGCCTGGCAAATGCCGCCCCGCAAGGTGGCCCGGGCCAGGACCAAGACCCACGTAACGGCCAGCAAGGCCAAGGGCATCAGCAAGCGCCTGGGCAAAACCAGGGTCACAACCAGAACGGCCAACCCGCGCATAACCAACAGCAGAATCAGCCGCGCCCGCAGGGCCAGCCGCAGCAGGCCAATAACCGTCACGGCCAACCGCCGCAGGATTTCGCCCCGGTGCGCCAACAGTTCTACGACCACCGCGAGCAGATCGGCCGCGGCCCGGATCTGCCACCCGGTGTACGCATCGAACATGGCCGGCCGTTGCCCCACGGCTACGGCAAACGCCTGGATGCCCGCGCACTGCATGGTCTGCCGCAGTACAACGGCTATGAATGGCGGCGGGTGGGCAGTGATGTGGTGTTGATCGCCATTACCACCGGGATCGTTTACACCATCTTGCAGGGCGTCTTGAACTAAAAACATCGAGGCTGAAGCCTCTCCCACAAGAGACCACCGTCCTTGTAGGAGCGGCTTTAGCCGCGATCCCTGCAAACGCCGATTACAAGTCGAACTGGGTCGGCGGCTGGTCGTTGAACACGCTGAGGTTCATGGTCAGCGGCTGGCCGATCCACAGACCGTGGTCGCGGTGGTCGATCAGGTCATTGCCGGTAATGGGATGGACGAAAATCGACAACCCCTGGCGGTGCAGCACCAGCCACGGAATCAGCTCGGCGAACACCGCCGGGCGCAGGGCCAACTGGCAGCTCCAGGCGGGATGCGGGCCGACGATTTTCTCGTGCACGCGACCCATCTTCACATCGAACAACTGCGCCGCTTCTTCACAGAAACCGCGGGCCCGCTCGACGCTGCTGGCGTCAAAGTAGACATGCGCATGCCAGCCGCGAATGCGTTCGTCGATGGGGCTGCTGTCTGCTTCGGTCGCCATAAGTGCTCCGCTTACACCAGTTGGCGGCGCAGCTCGGCCAGCACCGTGGCGCTGTCCGGGCGCACGCCGCGCCAGAGGAAAAACGCCTCCGCCGCCTGCTCCACCAACATGCCCAGACCGTCCAATGTGCGTGCGGCGCCCTGCTCGCTGGCCCACTGGTTGAACGCGGTCAGGCCGTTGCCGTACATCATGTCGTAGCACACCGTGTGGCCCGGTTTGATCAGGCTCGGCGAGATCGGCGGCAACTCTCCGGAGAGGCTTGAGGAGGTGCCGTTGATGATCAGATCGACCGGCGCTTCCAGCCAATCGAAACCGCAAGCAGCCACCGGGCCGAGATCGGCAAACAGCTGCGCCAGGGTCTCGGCTTTTTCCACCGTGCGGTTGGCGATCACCAGCGAATGCGGCTGCTCGGCCAACAGCGGCGCCAGCACGCCGCGCACGGCACCGCCGGCACCGAGCAACAGAATGCGTTTGCCCTGGAGGCTGAGGCCGGCATTCACCGTCAGGTCGCGAACCAGGCCGGCGCCATCGGTGTTGTCACCGAGCAGGCCACCGTCATCCTGTTTGCTCAGGGTGTTCACGGCGCCCGCGCGTTGCGCACGCGGCGTCAGGCTATCGGCCAGTTGATAGGCCTGTTCTTTGAACGGCACGGTGACGTTGCCGCCACGGCCGTTGGCGAAGAAGTCGCGGGCAAAGGCAGTGAAGCCATCCAGCGGCGCCAGCAGCGCCTCGTAGCTCAGTTGCTGGCCGGTCTGTTCGGCGAACAGGCGGTGAATCAGCGGTGACTTGCTGTGGCCAATGGGGTTGCCGAATACGCCATAACGGTCCATCAGTTTGCTGCCTCGGCCAACCAGTCGCGGTCTTGCAGGAAGTACTCGGTCAGCCGTGCTTCTTCGCTGCCGGCCTCGGGTTTCCAGTCGTATCCCCATTGCACGTGCGGCGGCAGGGACATCAGGATCGATTCAGTGCGGCCACCCGACTGCAAACCGAACAGCGTGCCGCGGTCGTAGACCAGGTTGAATTCCACATAACGGCCACGGCGGAACGCCTGGAACTCACGCTGCTCGGCGCTGAACGCGGTGCCTTTGCGCTTGCGCACGATGGGCAGGTAGGCATCGATATAGGCGTCGCCGATGGCGCGGATAAAGGCGAAGCAGGTGTCGAAGTCCCACTCGTTGAGGTCATCGAAGAACAGGCCGCCGATACCGCGTGGCTCGTTGCGATGCTTGATGTGGAAGTAGGTGTCGCACCAGGCTTTGTAACGTGGGTAGACGTCGGCGCCGAAGGGCGCGCAGGCCTGTTCGGCGACGCGGTGCCAGTGTTGGCAGTCTTCGTCGTTGCCGTAGTAAGGGGTGAGGTCGAAGCCACCACCGAACCACCACACCGCTTCCTCACCCTCTTTTTCGGCGATGAAGAAACGCACGTTGGCGTGGGAAGTGGGGATGTGCGGATTTTCCGGGTGCATCACCAGGGACACCCCCATGGCTTCAAAACCACGGCCGGCGAGTTCCGGACGGTGGGCGCTGGCCGAGGGTGGCAGGCCGGTGCCAAATACGTGGGAGAAGTTCACGCCGCCCTTTTCGATCACCGCGCCGTTCGCGATCACCCGGGTACGACCACCGCCGCCGGCCGGACGCTCCCAGGCATCTTCGACAAACCGCGCGCCGCCGTCTTCGGCTTCGAGGGCGGCACAGATACGGTCTTGCAGGTCGAGCAGATAAGCCTTAACGGCCGCGCTACGTTCACTCACGACATCACCTTCCACACACAAATACTAAGAAGTTTGGCCCCAGAAGCCGCAGGGGGCGGGGCTCGTAGCCCGAACAGGGGCGCAAGCATACCACCGCCACCGGCTGCTTCGCTGTTGACGCACATCAGCCACAGGCGTTGGATAGAGCCCTTTCGTCAGCCCAGCTCAAGGAGTTTTCCATGCCCAAGCGCATTCAGTTCGCCCGCCACGGCGGCCCCGAGGTTCTCGAGTATGTGGACTACCAACCTGCTGCGCCGGGACCTAACGAGGTGCGCGTGGCCAACCACGCCATCGGCCTGAACTTTATCGACACCTACTACCGCAGCGGCCTGTATTCGCCGGCCGCGTTGCCCTCCGGCCTCGGCGCGGAAGGCGCGGGCGTAGTGGAGGCAGTGGGCAGCGCGGTCAGCCACCTCAAGGTCGGCGACCGCGTGGCCTATGGCACCGGCCCACTGGGCGCCTATAGCGAGCTGCATGTGCTGCCGGCTGCGCACCTGGTGAAACTGCCCGACAGCATCAGCTTCGAGCTGGCCGCCAGCGTCATGCTCAAGGGCCTGACCGTGCAGTACCTGCTGCGTCAGACCTACCCGCTCACAGGTGGCGAAACCATTCTGTTCCATGCCGCTGCCGGTGGCGTCGGCAGCATCGCTTGCCAATGGGCCAAGGCGCTGGGGGTGAAGCTGATCGGTACCGTCGGTTCGCCGGCCAAAGCCGAACGAGCCAAAGCCCTGGGTGCCTGGGCGACCATTGATTACAGCCATGAAGATGTGGCCGCCCGTGTGCTGGAGCTGACCGAGGGCAAGAAATGCCCGGTGGTGTACGACTCGATCGGCAAGGACACCTGGGAAACGTCCCTGAACTGCACCGCTCCACGTGGGCTGCTGGTGAGCTTCGGCAACTCCTCCGGCCCGGTCAGCGGGGTCAACCTCGGGGTGTTGGCGCAGAAGGGTTCGCTGTTCGTCACCCGCCCAACCCTGGGCAGCTATGCCGACTCACCGGCAGCTCTACAGACCATGGCCGATGAACTGTTCGCCATGCTCGCCAGCGGGAAGATCCAGGTCGACATCAACCAGCGTTTTGCCCTGAAGGATGTCGCCGCCGCGCACGTCGCCCTGTCCGGACGGCAAACCAGCGGCTCCACCGTACTGCTGCCCTGAGGTTCAGCTGGCGCGCAGCACCTTGCCAGTCGCCAGGTCGCGAATCACGCTGGGGTTCTTGCGCCCGCCCAACGCCCCGGTCAGCACGGCATCGAGCTGATCGGGGAAGTACTGCTGAATCCGCAGGCTGTTGCGCGCGGGCGGCTTGCCGGCTGGGTTGGCGGAGGTGGACACCAGCGGCCCGGTCATCGCGCACAGCTCGCGTACCAGCGGGTGGTCGGTTACCCGCAGGGCCACTGTTTCGTGCTCGCCGGTGATCCAGCCTGGCAGCAGGTTCTGGTGCGGCACCAGCCATGTGTTGGGGCCGGGCCAGGTGCTGGCCAGGCGGTCAATCCACAGCTCGGGGAAGTCGTCGAACAGGAAATCGAACTGGTGGATGCTGTCGGCCACCAGAATCAGGCCCTTTTCAACCGGGCGTTGCTTGAGCGCCAACAGGCGTTCCACCGCCTGCGCATTCCACGGATCGCAACCCAGGCCCCAGACCGCTTCGGTGGGATAGGCGATCACCCCACCATCGCGCACCACGCGGGCTACCTGCTTGACACGCCAACTGCTGATCATCGCCACCTCGGTCTCTGTCGAACTGCTCGCAGTGTACCCAACCGCCGCTTAACGGCCCACCCAGACGCCACCTTCGCAGGCCACGCGGCCGTCCAGTTCCAGCTCGGTGAGCGCCGCCAATACCTTGGGTAACGCCCAGCCACTGGCGACGGCCAGCGCTTCGCTGCTGAGAGGCGCGGCGAACAGCAGCTTGAGCAACGGGTGTTTGATCGGTGCGACCTTAACCCTTGGCACTGGCGCCAGGTTCTGCCAGCCACGCAGGCCTTCGAGAATATGCTCGACGCACTCCACCAGCGCCGCGCCGTCACGGATCAACTGGTGGCAGCCGCGCGCGCCCGGGTGATGGATCGAACCTGGAATGGCGTACACCTCGCGGCCCTGCTCCAAGGCCAGCCGCGCAGTAATCAGCGAACCGCTGGAGGGACTGGCTTCGACCACCAGAACGCCCAGGGAAAGGCCACTGATGATGCGGTTGCGCAGCGGAAAGCTGGCGGGTACGGGCGGGCTGTCGAGCGGCAATTCCGAAATCATGGCGCCGCCCTGATCGACGATATCAGCCGCCAGATGGCGGTGGCGCGGCGGATACACCTGTAGCAAGCCGGTGCCCAGCACGGCGACGGTTTTCCCGCCAATCGCCAGCGCACCCTGGTGAGCCGCCCCATCGATACCCAACGCCATGCCACTGGTAATCACAAAACCGCCAGCGGCCAGGCTACGGGCAAAGGCGTGGGCAGTGTCCATGCCCGGCTTGGACGCGCGGCGGCTGCCGACGATGGCCAGCTGCGGTAGCACTAACAAGGTGGGATCGCCTGCGACAAACAACAGCGGCGGTGGGTCTGGCAGCTCGGCGAGCAGGGCGGGGTAGTCGGGGTCGTCCCACATCAGCAAATGCTGGTTGGACTGTTGCAACCAAGCGAGGCTGGCATTCACCCGCTGACGGACAACATCGTCGCGGCGAGCGGCCGCACAGACAACCGGCAGGCCCAGGGCGCGCCACGCAGCGGCCGGCGCACTCAGTGCGGACGAGGCATTGCCAAAGGCATTGATGAGGATACGAAAGCGCTTGGTGCCGAGTTCGGGCAAGCAGTGCAGACGTAGGCGGGCTTCCAGTTCAGCGGGGGAGGTTGCAGACATGCTGATCATCCTTGATCGAAAAACGTGCGGTTTTAGAGATTCTTCCTACAAGAGCCCACAAACAAAAACCCCCGCTTTCGCGGGGGTTCTGGTGTTACGGGTTTCGTATTTTGTCCATCGTTTCGAGCTGCCGGGTGGCTTGGAGCACCAGGCCGTAGCTGAGCTTCTCGTAGGTGTGGAACACCATCAGCAGGCCAGCACGCTCATCCGGAATCTTCACTTGCTCACCGGTCACGCGGTCACGCACGGTTTCGCCAGTCTTGTAGACCGCCAGTACGTTGCCTTCTACCAGACCGTCGCGCTTGCCCTTGTTCAGGGTCACTACGTCGAACTGGCCGATCTGCGACACACCACGTGGAACGTCGAGGATCAGACCACGGATTTCAGTGGTCGGCGCGCTCGGCATAAAGGTGGAGTTAACGTGACGTTCTTCGGTCGGGAACAGACGGTCACCGTTACGCACTTCCTGAGTGGTGCGGCTGAGTGTGAGGGTGGCAACGCCTTCCTCTTCAGCAATCACCTGGCCCGCGCCAACGTCATCGGCGTTGATGCCGAGGAATTCTTTGGTGTCCGGATCGGTGTAGGTACGGCCCTGACGGAAAATGCCGTAGACCGGGTGCGCCTCGTCGAAGGTGCCGCGGGCGTAGACACGGTCGCCCGCGCCGCTGACCACGCGCTCGGCAGTGCCGGCAACCACGTAGTTGGCTTTGGTGAAGTCTTCGTCGCTATCAACAATGCGGTTTTTCAGCAGGAAGCTGTCGATGGCTTCCAGCGGGATGGTCGGAATAGCTTGTGCCATCGGCGTGCTGCGTACCTGTGGTGACAGCTTGATGGTGCCACGCGACTCGCCACGGTTGAGGGTAAGGCGCGGTTGACCATCGACGTACGTCAGCGAAAGTTGGTCGCCCGGGTAGATCAGATGGGGGTTTTCAACCTGTGGGTTGGCGTGCCAGATCTCTGGCCACTTCCACGGTTCACTGAGGAACTTGCCGGAAATATCCCAGAGGGTGTCACCCTTGACCACGGTATAACGGTCCGGATGGCCTTCCTTGAGCTGCACTTCGGCCTGAGCCAAGCCAGTGGCGGCTAGGAGTAGCAGGGCGAGTAGTGATTTCCTCATGCGGTGAATCCCTTTATTATGTGTCTTCACGTAGAACGCCCAAGGGCTGCTCCGAAAGCCTCGGAAGCCGCGGCCTGAAGCCGTTTTTCAATGCTGCTCAGCATATTAGCAGCGGATTTTGACTTTATTCCACAAGTGCATCACACAACGCATATGGCAATCTTAAACATCCTCGAGTTTCCCGACCCGCGCCTGCGTACCATCGCCAAGCCCGTAGACGTGGTTGACGACGCTTTGCGTCAGTTGATCGACGACATGTTTGAAACCATGTACGACGCGCCGGGTATTGGTTTGGCTGCCACCCAGGTCAACGTGCACAAGCGCGTGGTGGTGATGGACCTCAGCGAAGAGAAGAACGAGCCGCGGGTTTTCATCAATCCCGAGATCGAAATGCTCACCGATGAGATGGACCAGTATCAGGAAGGCTGCCTCTCGGTGCCGGGCTTCTACGAAAACGTCGACCGTCCGCAGAAGGTCAGAATCAAGGCGCTGGACCGCGATGGCCAGCCCTATGAACTGATCGCCGAAGGCCTGCTCGCGATCTGCATTCAGCACGAGTGCGACCACCTCAACGGCAAGCTGTTTGTGGACTACCTGTCTACGCTCAAGCGCGACCGGATCAAGAAGAAGCTGGAAAAAGCGCACCGCCAGCAGGCTTGAACAGCCGACCCAAAGGCTTGCCCCGCAGACTGTGTGAAAACGTAGCGAGCGACGGCTAGGCGAGGCAAAAACAGGTGAAAAAAGCGGAGTTGGCTGTAGCCAATGAGCATTTTTGAATCTGTTTTTAACGCTGCCTAGCCGAGCGCAGTAGTTTTTCACACGGTTTGCCCGGCAAGCCTTTTTCTTTTCAGCATTAAGTGAGCCCCGCCATGAGCCAAGCACTGCGCCTCGTATTCGCCGGCACGCCCGAATTTGCCGCCGAACACCTCAAAGCCCTGCTCGCCAGCCAGCACCAGATTGTGGCGGTTTACACCCAGCCGGATCGCCCGGCCGGCCGTGGGCAAAAACTGATGCCCAGCCCGGTCAAGCAACTGGCGCTGGAACACGACATTCCGGTGCTGCAGCCGCCGACCCTGCGCGACCCCGCCGCCCAAACCGAGCTGGCCAGCCTGAATGCCGATCTGATGGTGGTGGTCGCCTATGGCCTGATCCTGCCGCAAGTGGTGCTCGATACCCCGCGTCTGGGTTGCATCAACAGCCATGCTTCGTTGCTGCCACGCTGGCGCGGTGCGGCGCCAATTCAGCGCGCCGTGCAAGCCGGTGATGCCGAAAGCGGCGTGACCGTGATGCAGATGGAAGCCGGCCTGGACACCGGCCCGATGCTGCTGAAAGTCAGCACCGCGATCAGCAGCGACGACACCGGCGGCAGCCTGCACGACCGCCTCGCCGAACTCGGCCCACCTGCCGTGCTGCAGGCCATCGAAGGTCTGGCTGCCGGCACCCTGCATGGCGAAGTACAGAACAACGACCTGGCCACTTACGCCCACAAGCTCAATAAAGATGAAGCGCGCCTGGACTGGAACCGCCCGGCCGTCGAACTGGAGCGCCTGATCCGCGCCTTCAATCCCTGGCCGATTTGCCACAGCACATTGAATGGCGAAGCGCTGAAAGTGCTGGCCGCACAACCGACGGAGGGCCACGGTGCGCCAGGAGAAGTCCTGCACGCGAGCCGCGACGGTTTAGTGGTCGCCTGTGGCGACAGCGCTATGCGCCTGACCCGCCTGCAACTGCCCGGTGGCAAGGCGCTGAACTTCGCCGATCTGTTCAATAGCCGCCGTGAGCAATTTGCCGTGGGCACTGTGCTGGGAGCCGGCGCTTGAATCCTCGTCTGGCGGCGGCCAATGCCCTGGCCACGGTGCTGTCGGGCAAGGCGTCGCTGAACAGCTCGCTGCCCAAACAACTGGATAAGGTTGAAGCGCGCGACAAAGGTCTGACTCAGGACCTGGCGTTCGGCACCGCACGTTGGCAACCACGCCTCAGCGCCTTGGCCGAACGCCTGCTGCAAAAGCCCTTCAAGGCTGCCGACCGCGACGTCGAAGCGCTGTTGCTGGTGGGCCTGTATCAGTTGCTGTACACCCGTATTCCGGCACACGCGGCGATTGGTGAAACCGTCGGCGCTGCGGAAAAACTCAAAAAGCCGTGGGCCAAGGGTCTGCTCAACGCCGTGCTGCGCCGAGCTCAGCGAGAAGCTGAAGCCTTACTGGTAGAAATCGACCACGACCCGATGGCTCGCACCGCGCACCCGCGCTGGCTGCAAAAAGCCCTGAAAGCGTTCTGGCCGGAACACTGGGAAGCCATCTGCGCCGCCAACAACGCCCACCCGCCGTTGATTCTGCGGGTCAACCGCCGCCACGGCAGCCGCGACGCTTACCTGGCCGAACTGCAACGCGTAGGCTTTGCAGCCAGCGCCTGCACCTTCAGCCGTGACGGCATCGTGCTGGCCGAAGCCTGTGACGTCACCACCTTGCCTGGCTTTGCTGAAGGGCGGGTGAGCGTGCAGGACGAAGCCGCACAGCTAGCCGCCGACCTGCTCGACCTGGCCCCCGGCCAACGGGTGCTGGATGCCTGCTGCGCCCCGGGCGGTAAAACCTGCCACCTGCTGGAAGCCGAACCGGCGCTGGCTGGCGTGGTAGCGGTAGACCTCGAAGCCAAGCGCCTGGTGCGGGTGAAGGAAAACCTTGAACGCCTGGGTCTGAGTGCCGAACTGATTGCTGCCGATGCCCGGCAGGTTGACGTGTGGTGGGACGGCAAACCGTTCCAGCGCATCCTGCTCGACGCGCCGTGCTCAGCCACCGGGGTGATCCGCCGCCATCCGGATATCAAACTGACCCGCCAGGCCGACGACATTGCGCCCCTGGCCGCACTCCAGGGCGAACTGCTCGATGCGCTGTGGCCGACCCTCGAAGTCGGCGGTGTGCTGGTGTACGCCACCTGCTCGACCTTGCCAACCGAAAATACCGAAGTGGTCGGTGCCTTTCTCGCCCGCACCCCCGGCGCCCGCGAGCTGGATATCGCCGGCCAGTTGGGCCAGCAACCGCCGGGCTTGAAGCAGCCCCATGGCCGTCAGTTGCTGGCGCAAGAGGGCGGGCACGACGGCTTTTACTACGCCAAACTGATCAAGATCGCCGCCGCGCCACGCAGCTAGTGGCGCCTGCGCAGGTCTGCTATTTTCGGGGCCGCTCACTGTAGGTCTAGGGATACACACGGATGAAGATCATTATTCTCGGCGCCGGTCAGGTCGGCGGCACCCTGGCTGAACACCTCGCCAGCGAGCACAACGACATCACCGTGATCGACACCGACGGCGACCGCCTGCGTGACCTCGGTGACCGCCTGGATATCCGCACCATTCAAGGCAAGGGTTCGTTTCCCACCGTACTGCGCCAGGCCGGCGCCGACGACGCCGACATGCTGGTGGCGGTGACCAACAGCGATGAAGTGAACATGGTCGCCTGCCAGGTGGCCTACACCCTGTTCCACACCCCGACCAAGATTGCCCGCGTGCGCGAAGCGGCTTACCTGACCCGCTCCGGCCTGTTCGATAACGACGCCATTCCGGTCGACGTGCTGATCAGCCCGGAACAGGTGGTGACCAACTACATCAAGCGCCTGATCGAACATCCTGGCGCCCTGCAAGTGATCGACTTCGCCGAAGGCAAGGCCCAGCTCGTCGCGGTGAAGGCCTACTACGGCGGCCCACTGGTGGGCCAGCAGCTGCGCCAGTTGCGCGAGCACATGCCCAATGTCGATACCCGCGTCGCCGCGATCTTCCGCCGCGACCGGCCGATTCTGCCCCGTGGCGACACCGTGATCGAAGCCGATGACGAGGTATTTTTCATCGCCGCCAAAGCGCACATTCGCGCGGTGATGAGTGAAATGCGCCGCCTTGAGGACAACAACAAACGCATCGTCATTGCCGGCGGCGGGCACATTGGCGAGCGCCTGGCCGAGGCCATCGAAAGCCGCTACCAGGTAAAAATCATCGAGATGAATCCGGCGCGTTGCCGGTATCTCTCCGAAACCCTGGACAGCACCATCGTGCTGCAGGGCAGCGCGTCGGACCGCGACCTGTTGGTGGAAGAGAACATCAGCGACGCCGACATCTTCCTGTCGCTGACCAACGATGACGAAGCCAACATCATGTCCTCGCTGTTGGCCAAGCGCCTGGGCGCGCGCAAGGTGATGACGCTGATCAACAACCCCGCCTACGTCGACCTGGTGCAGGGCGGCGAAATCGATATCGCCATCAGCCCGCAGCTCGCCACCATCGGCACCTTGCTCGCCCACGTGCGCCGCGGCGATATCGTCAGCGTGCACTCACTGCGCCGTGGTGCAGCAGAAGCCATCGAGGCAATTGCCCACGGCGATGCGAAGTCGAGCAAGGTCATCGGCCGCGCCATCGAAGACATCGCCCTGCCACCGGGTACCACCATCGGCGCCCTGGTACGTGATGAAGAGGTGTTGATCGCCCACGACGACACGGTGATCGAGTCCGGCGACCACGTGATTCTGTTTCTGGTGGACAAGAAGTACATCCGCGATGTCGAGCGCCTGTTCCAGGTCGGCCTGACCTTCTTCTGATAAGGCGAGAAACTGATGCTCGATTCCCTGGAAAAAATGCTCGGCAAAGGCATCGACAATGCCCTGCTGCGCTTCGGTTTGGGCAAGGGTTATCTCGATCTGGATGACCCCGCCAAAGCGGCCGAACACCTGCAACGCTGTGTCGAGTTCGACCCGAATTAGTCGGCGGCGTGGAAGCTGTTAGGCAAAGCGCAACTTGGGCTGGATAACTCGGCGGCGGCGCGCCAGGCGTGGGAGCAGGGCATCAGCGCCGCGCAGGGGCACGGCGACAAGCAGGCGGAAAAGGAAATGAGCGTGTTTTTGCGCAAGCTGGATAAAGCCGCGAAGGGCTGAACTCCACCGTGTTCGGGCTGCGCCTGCGGCGTTAGGCATCCTGCTGAAAGATCAAGCCAACACCGCTGGGTTCGAAACGCACCACTTCCAGGCGCACCACGGGGGCTTCTACCGGCAGTCCCTGAACCTGACCGGTGAACACTTCGCCGATGTTCAGCAGACTCCGCGCATCATCGATCACCACAAATACGCCACTCTCGGAAATGTCGCGGGTAGTCACCATCATTTGGCCGTGCACCGGATGATCGATGCGCAACTGAACCTTGAGGGGGCTGCGGCGGAACTCGCGCTTGTTATCCATGCTTATCCTGTCATGTCCGGGCGTCGGTGCTCAGACAGTAATAGCTATCCGGCGGCGCATCAATACCACTTCTTCTCGCCTTCCGGGCGCTTCTTGAAACGCTTCATGGTCCACATGTACTGGCTGGGGTAAGCCCGCACATAACGCTCGACGACTTGGCTCATAGCAGCCACTGCCTCTTGAGTGTCGAGGCTGTACATGCCGTCGGGCGCCGCTTCCAGAATCACCTTGTAGCCTGAGCCGTCGTCCAGACGCAGCGCGTGCAGGAACACGCCGACCGCTTTGCCGCCGGCGAGCATGCCAGGCACGAACTTGCTGGTCAGCGCCTGGATGCCGCAGAAGGGCACGAACAGGCCGGCGGACAAGCTGGGCTCAGGGTCGGCAGGAATGCCCACGGAACCGCCTTTGCGCACTTCTTTGATGACGCTGAGGATGCCTTCCTTGGTCGACGGTGCGACGCGGTTGCCCAGCTGCACGCGTTGTTTGCGCAGCAGATCATCGACGGCTTTGAGCTTTGGCGGACGGTAGAAAATGATCGGTTTGCACTGGTTGCAGTAGAAGTGATTGAGCACTTCCCAGTTGCCCAGATGGCTGGTGATGCCAACTACACCTTTGCCGGAGGCCAGGGCCGCCTGCAGCACGTCCAGGCCTTCGACTTCGCGCACCAGCCTGAGGGATTTCTCGGCGGGCCATACCCAGGCACAGGCGCTTTCGGTGAGGGTCCTGCCAATATCCATCAGGCTTTTTTTCAGCAGACGGTCGTGGGCGGCAGCGTCCAGCTCGGGGAAACATTTGCTCAGGTTGATGGCCGCGACGTTGCGCGAACCGTTGGGAAAGCGCCACATCAGCCACCCGATAGCCCCGCCCAGGCCTTGCACTGCACGCCACGGCAACAAGGCGAACAGGCGCAGAAAGCCGACGATCAACGCACCTTTGAACTTCTCCACCGGACACTCTCCGAATTCGAACAGGGGCGCATTGTAACCATCGGAGACCGCCCGGGGGACAGGTGTCGTAGGGCGAATATCCCGGCAGGGATATCCGCCGCTGCTATCGACGCAGAAACGGCGGATATCCGCTTTGCGGATATTCGCCCTACGTTCCGCACAGGTCGAGGTAGCGACTGCAATCCTGGGTGTGGTCCATGACCATGCCGGTGGCCTGCATAAAGGCGTAGCAGATGGTCGGCCCGACAAAGGTGAAGCCTGCCTTTTTAAGTGCCTTGCTCATGGCTTCCGCCTCCGGCGTTACTGCCGGCACGTGGCTGCGACCAGGAAAGTGATTGACCTTGGGCATGCCACCGACAAACGACCAAAGAAAACTTACAGGGTCCGGCAACCGCAACCAGGCCTGCGCATTCTTGCGGGCGGCCCTGAGCTTCAGGCGGTTGCGGATGATGCCGGGGTCTTGCATCAGCCCTTCGATTTCTTCATCGCTGAGCTGCGCCAGGCGCTGCGCATCAAAGCCGAACAGCACCTGGCGGTAGCGCTCGCGCTTCTTTAATACGGTGATCCACGACAGCCCGGCCTGGAAGCCCTCGAGCAAGAGCATTTCGAACAGGTGCCCGGCATCTCGTTGCGGTACGCCCCATTCCTGGTCGTGGTAGGTGATGTACAGCGGGTCGTCGTTGCACCAGAAGCAGCGTGGCATAGGGCTCCTAGGGGAGGGTGAGGGTGGTTTGCAGGGTGAATCGGGTATACTCCCGCCCTTTCTGTCGCAGCCTCAGTACAGGTGAAATTAGTGAGCCAGCCTACGCCTGCCGTGCGCACCTTCCAAGACTTGATCCTCGCCCTCCAACAGTATTGGGCCGAGCAAGGTTGTGTGGTGCTTCAGCCCTACGATATGGAAGTCGGCGCCGGCACCTTCCACACCGCCACGTTTCTACGCGCCGTCGGCCCGGAAACCTGGAACGCCGCCTATGTGCAACCCAGCCGCCGTCCCGGTGATGGCCGCTACGGCGAAAACCCTAACCGTCTGCAGCACTACTACCAGTTCCAGGTGGTACTCAAGCCGAATCCGGACAACTTCCAGGAGCTCTACCTCGGCTCGCTGAAGCGCATCGGCCTCGATCCGTTGGTGCATGACATCCGTTTCGTCGAAGACAACTGGGAATCGCCGACCCTCGGCGCCTGGGGTCTGGGCTGGGAAATCTGGCTCAATGGCATGGAAGTCACCCAGTTCACCTACTTCCAGCAAGTGGGCGGCATCGAGTGCTACCCGGTGACCGGCGAGATCACTTACGGTCTGGAACGCCTGGCCATGTACCTGCAGGGCGTGGACTCGGTCTACGACCTGGTATGGACCGACGGCCCGTTCGGCAAGGTCACCTACGGCGACGTGTTCCATCAGAACGAGGTGGAGCAGTCCACCTACAACTTCGAACACGCCAACGTCGACAAACTGTTCGAACTGTTCGACTTCTATGAAAGCGAAGCCAACCGTCTGATCGAGCTGCAACTGCCGCTGCCGACCTACGAAATGGTGCTCAAGGCGTCCCACACCTTCAACCTGCTGGATGCTCGCCGCGCGATTTCGGTGACTGCCCGTCAGCAATACATCCTCCGTGTTCGGGCCCTGGCCCGTTCGGTAGCGCAGAGCTACCTGCAGGCACGTGCGCGCCTCGGCTTCCCGATGGCGGCGCCGGATCTGCGCGACGAAGTATTGGCCAAGCTGGAGGCAGCAGAATGAGTGCACACGATTTTCTGGTAGAGCTGGGCACCGAAGAGCTGCCACCCAAAGCCCTGAAAACCCTCGGTGACGCCTTTCTGGCCGGCATCGAAAAAGGCCTGAAAAGCGCCGGCCTGAGCTACAGCGGCAGTCGCGTTTACGCAGCGCCGCGTCGCCTGGCGGTGATCATCGATCAACTGGCCGTGCAGCAGCCGGACCGCAGCGTGAACCTGGACGGCCCGCCCGTGCAGGCCGCCTTCGACGCCGATGGCAACCCGACCCAAGCCGCTCTCGGCTTCGCGAAAAAATGCGGCGTGGACATCTCCGCCATCGACCGCAGCGGCCCGAAGTTGAAGTTCAGCCAAAGCATCCCTGGCCAACCGGCCGTGGGCCTGCTGGCCGGCATCGTGACTGCCTCGCTGAACGACCTGCCGATTCCCAAGCGCATGCGCTGGGGTGCGCGCAAAGAAGAATTCGTGCGCCCGACCCAGTGGTTGGTGATGCTGTTTGGTGCCGAGGTGGTCGACTGCGAAATCCTTGCGCAGAAAGCCGGTCGCGAATCCCGCGGCCACCGCTTCCACCATCCGGACAGCGTGCGCATCAGCTCGCCAGCCAACTACCTCGAAGACCTGCGCAGCGCTTATGTGCTGGCCGACTTCGCCGAGCGTCGTTCGCTGATCAGCAAACGCGTCGATACCCTGGCTGCCGAGCAGCAGGGCACTGCCATCGTGCCGCCGGCCTTGCTCGATGAAGTGACCGCGTTGGTTGAGTGGCCGGTGCCGCTGGTGTGCTCGTTCGAGGAACGTTTCCTCGCCGTGCCGCAGGAAGCGCTGATCACCACCATGCAGGACAACCAGAAGTACTTCTGCCTGCTGGATGGCAACGGCAAGTTGCTGCCGCGTTTCATCACCGTGGCCAACGTCGAAAGCAAAGACCCCGCGCAGATCATTTCCGGCAACGAGAAGGTGGTTCGCCCACGCCTGACTGACGCCGAGTTCTTCTTCAAGCAAGACAAGAAGCAGAAGCTCGACAGCTTCAACACCCGCCTGGCCAACGTAGTCTTCCAGGCCCAATTGGGCTCGGTATTCGACAAAGCTGAGCGTGTGTCGCTGCTGGCTGCATTTATCGCCGCGCGCATCGGTGGCGACAGCCATCGCGCTGCCCGTGCGGGCCTGCTGAGCAAGTGCGACCTGGCCACCGAAATGGTCGGCGAGTTCCCGGAGATGCAAGGCATCGCCGGCTACTACTACGCCCTCAATGACGGCGAGCCGGAAGACGTCGCCCTGGCGCTGAACGAGCAATACATGCCGCGTGGCGCTGGCGCTGAATTGCCAAGCACCCTCACCGGTTCGGCTGTGGCCATTGCTGACAAGCTCGACACCCTGGTCGGCATCTTCGGCATCGGCATGCTGCCTACCGGTAGCAAAGACCCCTACGCACTGCGTCGCGCTGCGCTGGGCATTCTGCGCATCCTGATCGAGAAGAAACTCGACCTCGACCTGGCAGCCACCATCACCTTCGCCATCGAGCAGTTCGGCGCCAAGGTCAAATCCGACGGTCTGGCTGCCCTGGTACAGGACTTCATCTTCGACCGCCTGCGTGCGCGTTATGAAGACGAAGGTGTGGAAGTCGCCGTGTACCAGGCTGTGCGCGCGGTGAACCCGGTTTCGCCACTGGACTTCGACCAGCGCGTACAAGCCGTACAGGCCTTCCGCAAGTTGCCGGAAGCTGAAGCATTAGCGGCGGCTAACAAGCGGGTGTCCAACCTGCTGAGCAAGGCCGAGGGCAACGTTGCCGCGAACATCGAGGCGCACTACTTCGATTCGCCCAGCGAGTTCTCCCTCAACGCCGCCATTCAGCAAGCCGACCACGCCGTACAGCCCTTGGCGCAAGCCCGTCTGTACAGCGAGGCGCTGGCGCAATTGGCCGCGCTGCGTGAGCCGGTGGACGCGTTCTTCGCTGCGGTCATGGTCAACGCTGACGACCCGTCGGTACGCGCCAACCGTTATGCCCTGTTGGCCAAACTGCGCAGCCTGTTCTTGGGCGTCGCCGATATCTCGCTGCTGGGGTAAGCCGTGAAGTTGCTGATACTCGACCGCGATGGGGTGATCAATTACGACTCCGACGCCTACATCAAAACGCTGGAGGAGTGGATTCCACTCCCCGGCGCCGTCGAGGCCATTGCGCAACTGAGCAAGGCCGGCTGGACGGTGGCGGTTGCCACTAACCAGTCGGGCCTGGCGCGCGGTTATTACACCGCCGCCGTGCTCGATTCGATGCACGCGCGGCTGCGTCAGTTGGTGGCGGAGCAGGGTGGTGAACTGGGGCTGGTGGTGCACTGTCCACATGGGCCGAATGACGGATGCGATTGCCGCAAACCCAAACCCGGCATGCTGAAAACCATCGCTGCGCATTACGACACAAATCTTGCAGGCGTATGGTTTGTTGGTGACAGTCGAGGTGACCTGGAAGCGGCGTTGGCCGTCGATTGTCAGCCTGTGTTGGTGAAGACCGGCAAAGGTGAAAAGACCCTGGGCACCGAGTTGCCGCAAGGGACATTGATATTTGACGATTTGGCGGCGGTTGCCGCGCAGTTACTCCACACCCAATAGGCGGGGATTGCCCGCGACGGATAACGCTAAATGTCGATCGTGCTGGCCATCAGAATCTTCCTCTTCTATATCCTCCTCGGCGTCAGCGCCTTGCTCTGGTGCAGCCTGAGCTTCTTCATCGCACCGTTCCAATCCTTCGAAGCCCGTTACCGCTTTATCAACGTCAACTGGTGCCGCTTTGCGGTGAAGCTGACCGACGTCATGCTCGGCATCCGCTATGAGGTGCACGGCGCTGAGAATGTGCCGAAGCAGCCTTGCGTAATCCTCTCCAAACACCAGAGCACCTGGGAAACCTTCTTCCTCTCGTGTTACTTCTCGCCGCTCAGCCAGGTGCTGAAACGCGAGCTGCTGTACGTGCCCTTCTTTGGCTGGGCGATGGCCATGCTCAAGCCAATCGCCATCGACCGCAACAACCCCAAAGCGGCACTCAAGGAGCTGGCCAAACAGGGCCACGAGCGTCTGCAGCAGAACATCTGGGTGCTGATTTTTCCGGAAGGCACCCGTGTTCCGGCAGGGCAGATAGGCAAGTTCTCCCGCGGCGGCACCGCGCTGGCAGTCAACGCCAACCTGCCGGTGCTGCCGATTGCCCACAACGCTGGCGAGTTCTGGCCCAAGCAGGGCTGGGGAAAAACCCCGGGCACCATCCAGGTGGTGATCGGCCCCGTGATGTACGCCGAAGGCACGGGCCCACGGGCGATTGCCGAACTCAATGAGCGAGCATTCGCTTGGGTTGAACAGGCGCAACGCGACATGGGCGCGCTGTATGGCGACAACCCCATCAGCGAAACACCGGTTCAACTCTAGTAACCAACTGATTTAAAAAGAAAAGCCCCATCCACCGTGCTGGGGCTTTTGCATTTGGCCGAATCCATCACAGATTCCCCACTGTTCGGTGCGCTGTCACGCGACGTTAACCAAGCATCCCTATTGTCGGTTTGCTTGTTTATCTCGTCGGTCCAGTGTTGCTGGCAGTAGTCGCGAGAACACCTCCTTTTTCTGCCCATCTGCATAAGGACTCTCCAGATGACTACTGCCTTACCGTTGGCCCTGTCCCTCACCGTTTCTGCTGCGCTGCTGTCGTTCTCCACCGCAAGCGTTGCCCATGACCATGACGAAAAAGTCAGCAAGAGCCTGTACAACCGCGAAGCCCGCGGCGATATCACCGAGTACGCCGGCGCTCGCCGTGTGGGCCGTGACCTGACCGACTCGATCAAAGCTTCGCTGTCCGACCGCAAAGCCAAGAACGTGATTCTGCTGATCGGCGACGGCATGGGCGACTCGGAAATCACCCTGGCGCGTAACTACGCCGAAGGCGCTGGTGGCTACTTCAAAGGCATCGACGCACTGCCACTGACTGGCCAATACACCCACTACGCCCTGCACAAAGACACCGGCAAACCGGACTACGTGACCGACTCGGCAGCCTCCGCTACCGCCTGGTCCACCGGGGTTAAAACCTACAACGGCGCGCTGGGTGTGGATATCCACGAGAAGCCACACCAGACCATCCTCGAGCTGGCCAAACTGCGTGGCATGGCCACCGGCAACGTCTCCACCGCCGAGCTGCAGGACGCCACCCCAGCCGCCTTGTTCTCCCACGTCACCGGACGCAAATGCTACGGCCCGGTGGCCACCTCCGTGCAATGTCCAAGCAATGCCTTGGAGAAGGGCGGTGCCGGCTCGATCACCGAGCAGCTGCTCAACGTGCGTCCTGACGTCACCCTGGGTGGTGGCGCCGCCACCTTCGCGGAAGTGGCCAAGGCTGGTAAATGGTCCGGCAAAACCCTGCGCGACCAAGCCGCTGCCCGTGGCTTCGTACTGGTTGAAGACGCTGCCGCGCTGAAGAAAATCCGTGTCGCTAACCAGAAGCAGCCGGTGATTGGTCTGTTCTCGCCAGGTAATATGCCCACCCGCTGGATCGGCCCGACTGCCACCTACCACGGTAACCTGACACAGGCCCCGGTCACCTGCCAGCCAAACGCCGCGCGCACGGCCAGCACGCCAACCCTGGCAGACATGACCGTCAAAGCCATCGACCTGCTCAAAGACAACCGCAACGGTTTCTTCCTGCAGATTGAAGGCGCGTCCATCGACAAACAGGACCACGCCGCCAACCCATGCGGCCAGATTGGCGAAACCGTCGACCTGGATGAAGCCGTACAGATGGCCCTGGCTTTCGCCAAAGCCGACGGCAACACCTTGGTGATCGTTACCGCTGACCACGCACACTCAAGCCAGATCGTCGCCCTGGAAACGTCGGCTCCGGGTCTGACCCAGGCGCTGAACACTAAAGACGGCGCCGTGATGGCCGTCAGCTACGGCAACTCAGAAGGCTCTTCGCAAGAACACACCGGTACTCAACTGCGTGTGGCGGCTTATGGTCCGCACGCGGCCAACGTTACCGGCCTGACCGACCAAACCGACCTGTACTTCACCATGCGCAATGCACTGGGTCTGAAGTAAGGCGGGTTTAAACGGCCAGGGATGGCCGTTATTCGCGTTTAAAACAAAAACCCCAGCTCACGGCTGGGGTTTTTGTTTATACGGTGTAAACCGGGGCTTAGAAGTCCAGGTTGGACACCGCCAAGGCGTTGGCTTCGATGAAGTCACGACGCGGTTCCACTTCATCCCCCATAAGGGTATTGAAGATCTGGTCGGCGCTGATGGCGTCTTCGATGGTCACTTTCAGCATGCGGCGAGCATCCGGGTCCATGGTGGTTTCCCACAGTTGGTCCGGGTTCATTTCGCCCAGCCCTTTATAGCGCTGGATGCTGTGACGCTTGGTGCTCTCGGCCAGGAGCCAGGTGAGCGCTTCTTTGAAGGTAGCGACCGGCTTCTTGCGTTCGCCACGTTTCACGTAGGCGCCTTCTTCCAACAAGCTGTTGAGCTGCTCGCCGAGGCTGGTAACGGTCTTGTAGTCGTTACTGGCGAAGAAGTCGCGGTTGAAGGTGACGAAGTTGGAAACACCGTGGGAAATCAGCTCGACTTCCGGCAGCCACAGGTGACGTTCCTGGTCTTCACGCAGGTTGGTTTTGTACACCAGGCCGGACTTCTCCATGGTGCGCAGACGCTCGTTGAGCTTCTCCAACCAGGCCTGCATGCCCGCTTGGTCGCTGAGATTGTCCAGGCTTACGGCCGGCAGGTACACGAAGTGCTCGGTGAGCTCTTGCGGGTAGATACGCGACAGGCGCTTGAGGGTCTTCATCACCATGCGGTAGTTGTTGACCAGGCGCTCCAGCGGCTCACCGCCGATGCCCGGGTCGTTTTCGTTAACGTGCAAGGTGGCGTCTTCAAGGGCCGACTGGGTCATGTATTCCTCCATGGCCTCGTCGTCCTTGATGTACTGCTCCTGCTTGCCTTTCTTCACTTTGTACAACGGCGGCTGAGCGATATAGATGTAGCCACGCTCGACCAGCTCAGGAAGCTGACGGAAGAAGAAGGTCAACAGCAGCGTACGGATGTGCGAGCCGTCGACGTCGGCGTCCGTCATGATGATGATGTTGTGGTAGCGCAGTTTGTCGATGTTGTACTCGTCACGACCGATACCGCAGCCAAGGGCGGTGATCAGCGTGCCAACTTCCTGCGAGGAAATCATGCGGTCGAAGCGCGCACGTTCCACGTTCAGGATCTTACCCTTGAGGGGCAGAATCGCTTGGGTCTTGCGGTTACGTCCCTGCTTGGCGGAGCCGCCAGCAGAGTCCCCTTCCACTAGGTACAGTTCGGAGAGGGCAGGGTCTTTTTCCTGGCAGTCGGCCAGTTTGCCCGGCAGGCCGGCGATATCCAGCGCACCTTTACGGCGGGTCATTTCCCGCGCTTTACGGGCCGCTTCACGGGCACGTGCGGCGTCGATCATCTTGCCGACCACAGCCTTGGCTTCGTTGGGGTTTTCCAACAGGAAGTCGGAGAAGTACTTGCCCATCTCTTGCTCGACCGCGGTTTTCACCTCGGAGGAGACCAGCTTGTCTTTGGTCTGCGAGCTGAATTTCGGGTCCGGTACTTTCACCGAAATGATTGCGGTCAGGCCTTCACGGGCATCGTCACCGGTGGTGGCGATCTTGTGTTTCTTGGCCAGACCTTCCTGTTCGATGTAGGCGTTCAGGTTACGGGTCAGGGCC
Source organism: Pseudomonas sp. GV071 (assembly GCF_003050835.1). Classification (GTDB taxonomy): domain Bacteria; phylum Pseudomonadota; class Gammaproteobacteria; order Pseudomonadales; family Pseudomonadaceae; genus Aquipseudomonas. The sequence continues at coordinate 383,524 of NZ_QAOJ01000002.1, forward strand.
GAGCGGAAGCCAGCGAGGTGGGTACCGCCGTCACGCTGAGGAATGTTGTTGGTGAAGCAGAGCAGGTTCTCGTTGAAGCTGTCGTTCCACTGCAGAGCCACTTCCACGCCCACACCATCGTCGCGCTGGACGTTGAAGTGAAACACCTGGTTGACCGCGGTCTTGTTGGTGTTCAGGTACTCAACAAATGCACGCAGACCACCTTCGTACTTGAACAGCTCTTCCTTACCGCTGCGCTCGTCCTTGAGGACGATGCCGACACCGGAGTTGAGGAAGGACAGTTCACGCAGGCGCTTGGCCAGAATGTCCCAGCTGAAGTGGATGTTCTGGAAGGTTTCTGCAGACGGCTTGAAGTGGATTTCGGTACCGGTTTTATCGGTGTCACCCACGGTGCGCATCGGAGCCTGAGGCACGCCATGCACGTAGGTTTGCTCCCAGACTTTACCGCTGCGGCGAACGGTCAGCAGCAACAGTTCGGAGAGGGCGTTTACTACGGAAACACCTACACCGTGCAGGCCGCCGGACACCTTATAGGAGTTGTCGTCGAACTTACCGCCGGCGTGCAGCACGGTCATGATGACCTCGGCTGCGGAAACACCTTCTTCTTTGTGCACATCAACCGGGATGCCGCGACCGTTGTCGCGCACGGTGATGGATTCGTCCGGGTGGATGATGATGCTGATGTCGTCGCAGTGGCCCGCCAGGGCTTCGTCGATGGAGTTGTCGACCACCTCAAAAACCATATGGTGCAGACCGCTACCATCGTCGGTATCGCCGATATACATACCGGGCCGCTTGCGTACGGCGTCCAGGCCTTTCAGCACTTTGATGCTGGACGAATCGTACGTTTGATTTTCGCTCATGCCTTCACTCCCGATGGTCGTGGGTCTGGGTGATACAACCATGTTCCACGTGGAACATGGATACCGGCGTATCCGTGCGCCAGCTACCCCGCAACAATTCATGGTCTACACAGGTAATAAAAACCTGGCAGTTCAAATCTTCTAATAAACGACACAACGCTTTTCGGTGCTGCTCGTCCAGTTCAGACGGCAAGTCATCCACCAGATAAATACACTGGCCACGTCGTGCCTGGCTAACCAAATGCCCTTGGGCAATTCGCAGGGCGCATACCACTAACTTCTGCTGGCCCCGCGAAAGAATTTCGGCGGCGTTATGCGCCCCCAAACGCAGGCGCAAATCCGCACGTTGCGGACCGGCTTGGGTATGGCCGAGCTGCTGGTCGCGCTGAAGCGTGGTGCTCAGCACAGTCTGCAATTCCCGATCTTTATCCCACCCGCGGTAGTAACTGAGGGTCAGTCCCTCGAGCTCCACCAACTCACGAAGTACCTCTTCGAAAACCGGTTTAAGCGCCTGGATATAGCTGCGGCGGTAGCCATCGATTTCATCGCTGGCAAGGCACAACTCGCGGTCCCAGGCCGCCTGCGAAGCGGCGTCAAGTGTACCATGCCGCAGCCATGAGTTTCGCTGCCGCAGGGCCTTCTGGAGCCTCTGCCAGGCCGGCATAAAACGAGGTTCCACGTGGAACACTCCCCAATCCAGAAACTGCCGACGAATCTTCGGAGCACCTTCCAGAAGGCGAAAGCTATCCGGGTTGATCACCTGTAACGGCAACGTTTCGGCAAGCTGTGCAGCGCTGCGCGCGTTCTGACCATCAATACGAATCTGGAATTCACCCTGACGGTCACGGGATACACCCAGATTGCTCTGACCGCCTTCAGCCAGTTCCACTTGGCCGAAAACCGTGCAGGCTTCCTGTTCGTACTGGATAACCGGCAACAACCGAGCGCTACGAAAGGATCGGGCTAAACCAAGCAGGTGAATGGCTTCGAGCAGGCTGGTTTTACCGCTGCCGTTAGCGCCAGAAAGGATATTGATGCGGGGGGAGGGGGAGAGGGTCACCGGGTGCAGATTGCGCACCGCGGTGACCGTGACGCGACTGAGGGACATCTAGACTCGATTCAGGGTCAGAGGCGCATCGGCATGACAACGTAGGCGGAATCATCGTTGTCCGATTCCTGAACCAGCGCACTGCTGTTGGAATCGGACAGAATCAGACGCACCTGTTCAGTAGTCATCACGCCCAGTACGTCGAGCAGGTAGCTGACGTTGAAGCCGATCTCCAGCGAACCACCGTTATAGTCAACGGCCACTTCTTCTTCCGCTTCTTCCTGCTCCGGGTTGTTCGCTTGGATCTTCAGCAAGCTGTTAGCCAGCTGCAGACGGATACCACGGTACTTCTCGTTGGAGAGAATCGCAGTGCGGCTGAACGCTTCGCGCAGGGCCTGACGGTCACCCAACACCAACTTGTCGCCACCTTTAGGCAGCACACGCTCGTAGTCAGGGAATTTGCCATCGACCAGCTTCGAGGTGAAAGTGAACTCACCCGTAGTGGCGCGGATGTGGTGTTGGCCAAGAACGATATCGACAGTGCCATCTTGCTCAGTGAGCAGACGCGCCAGTTCGAGAATACCTTTGCGCGGCACGATGACCTGGTGACGGTCTGCCTGTTCGATACCCGCTTCCATCGAGCACATCGCCAAACGGTGACCGTCGGTAGCCACAGCGCGCAATACGCCAGTCTGCACTTCGATCAACATACCGTTCAGGTAATAGCGAACATCCTGCTGCGCCATGGCGAAACTGGTGCGCTCAATCAGGCGACGCAGTTTGCTTTGCACCAGGGTAAAGGTGAACGAACCCGGGCCCTCTTCCACAGTCGGGAAGTCGTTGGCAGGCAGGGTGGAAAGGGTGAAGCGGCTACGGCCAGCCTTGACCACCAGCTTGGTGTCATCAACACGGATATCGATCAACGCGTCGTTCGGCAGGCTCTTGCAGATGTCCATCAGCTTGCGCGCCGGTACGGTGATTTCGCCAGACTCAGCCGGCTCTTCCAACGTCACGCGCCCAACCAGTTCGACCTCAAGGTCAGTACCGGTCAGCGACAGCTGCTGGCCTTCGACCACCAGCAGCACGTTAGACAGCACCGGCAGCGTCTGCCGGCGTTCAACTACGCCAGCGACCAGTTGCAACGGTTTCAACAGGGCTTCGCGTTGAATAGTGAAATGCATGGTCTCGTCCCTTTGCCTCGTGGGCTGCGTAATGGGTCAGGTGGTCAGCGTGCGCAGCAGGTTCTTGTAGTCCTCGCGGATGTCCGCGTCGGATTCCCTAAGTTCAGCAATCTTACGGCATGCGTGCAACACAGTGGTGTGATCGCGACCGCCGAAAGCGTCGCCGATTTCCGGCAGGCTATGGTTGGTCAATTCTTTGGATAACGCCATAGCGACTTGTCGCGGGCGCGCCACAGAACGGGAGCGGCGCTTGGAGAGCAAGTCGGAAATTTTGATCTTGTAGTACTCGGCCACCGTGCGCTGAATATTGTCGACGCTGACCAGTTTGTCCTGAAGCGCGAGCAAGTCTTTAAGCGATTCACGAATCAGCTCGATGGTGATATCGCGGCCCATAAAGTGAGCGTGAGCGATAACCCGTTTCAACGCGCCTTCCAGCTCGCGAACGTTGGAGCGAATACGTTGAGCAATAAAGAACGCGGCATCGTGGGGCAGATCGACTTTCGCCTGGTCAGCCTTTTTCATCAGAATCGCCACGCGCGTTTCCAGCTCAGGCGGTTCTACTGCAACGGTAAGGCCCCAACCAAAACGCGACTTCAGGCGTTCTTCCAACCCTTCGATTTCTTTCGGATATCGGTCGCTGGTGAGAATCACCTGCTGACCGCCTTCGAGAAGGGCATTGAAAGTGTGGAAGAACTCTTCCTGCGAACGCTCTTTCTTGGCAAAGAATTGAATGTCATCGATGAGCAGCGCATCCACCGAGCGGTAGAAACGCTTGAACTCATTGATGGCATTCAGCTGCAGCGCCTTGACCATGTCGGCCACGAAACGCTCGGAATGCAGGTACACCACTTTGGCGTTGGGGTTTTTCTTTAGTAGATGGTTACCCACCGCATGCATCAAGTGGGTTTTACCCAAACCCACACCGCCGTATAGGAACAACGGGTTGTAACCATGCTTGGGGTTATCGGCCACTTGCCAAGCCGCCGCTCGGGCCAGCTGGTTGGATTTACCTTCGACAAAGTTCTCGAAGGTAAAGGTGCGGTTCAGGTAGCTGGTGTGCTTCAGCGCGCCTTCAACCTGCACCGAACGTTCAGTGCGTACCGGCGCGGTTTGCGAGGCGGCGCCCGCCATAGGATCGAAACTGGCACGTGAGGGCTCACTGGTAACGGCCATCGCTACCGGCTCTTCGCGTACCGACGCATTTACGGTGGCCGCAACCGGTTGCGCAGGAGCGGCCATCGGCGTCCGAGCAACCGCTGGACGCTTGCTACCTATTAATAAGGAAATAGCTGGAGCCATGCCATCGCTGCGCTCATGCAACAGCTCAAGCAGTCGGCTCATGTATTTTTCATTGACCCAGTCGAGGACAAAGCGGTTGGGTGCAAATACACGCAGCTCATCACTGGAGGCTTCAACCTGCAGCGGACGAATCCAGGTATTGAATTGCTGGGCCGGCAGCTCATCGCGTAGAAGCTCTACACACTGCTGCCAAAGTTCCACAGACACAGAAATCCCCTAAGCCAAATAGACCACAAGGGCCAAAACTGCCGGCATTGTACCCACACAGCCGACTAGTTATCCACATGCAGATACAAGTTTTCCGCACGTAAAATCAAGGTGTTATTCATTTTTTGCGCTTTAAACCCGATGCAACATAAACCCTGTGGATAACAGCGCCTGAGCTAGCGGGATAACCCTGGGGACAAGCCTAGGGATAACCGCCCTGTGGATAAAAGCCGATTCCATCCCCAGCTTATTCGCAGGCCTGGAACAGGCTACACACCTGTTCTGGACAGGGTTATCATCGCCTGAATTCCACGCCATCAGCTGCTTGCAGCACCTTATCCACAGAAAGGCGCTCGCTAAGAGTAGTTACTAGTACTAAAAAGATTTAAAACTCTCTTCTTAATATTCTTTATCTAGCAAACAGCTCACCTGAACAGAATGTTGGTTGGAAATTGACCTGACCGCCTGGTTTCTCTAGAATTGCCGGTCTCTTAAAACGGGGGCCATTCCGGCCCGTTGTCGACCACCCAGGTAACGCACCATGAAACGCACTTTCCAACCAAGCACTATCAAGCGCGCTCGCACCCACGGCTTCCGTGCCCGTATGGCTACCAAGAACGGCCGCGCTGTTCTGTCCCGTCGTCGTGCCAAAGGCCGTAAGCGTCTGGCAGTCTGATAATTCGGCATCGGTGGTGAGTCAAGACTTCGGTCGGGAAAAGCGCCTGCTGACCCCTCGACAATTCAAGACAGTCTTCGACTCCCCCAGCGGTAAGATTCCGGGTAAAAACGTCCTGCTGTTAGCGCGCAACAACGATCTCGATCATCCCCGCCTGGGTCTGGTCATCGGCAAGAAGAGCGTCAAGCTCTCTGTTGAGCGCAATCGCCTGAAGCGCGTAATCCGTGATTCATTCCGCCTTAACCAGGACAACCTGGTGGGCTGGGATATCGTGGTGGTCGCGCGTAAGGGCCTAGGTGATCTGGAGAACCCCGAGTTGGCTCACCAATTCGGCAAACTCTGGAAACGCTTGGCACGCAGCAAGCCAAGCCCGGAAGTCCTTCCCGCAGCAGGGGTTACCGACAGTCCCCATGCGTAAACTGGCACTCGCTTCAATCCAGGTTTATCGCTACGCCATCAGTCCATTGATGGCCAGCCACTGTCGTTTTTACCCCAGCTGTTCCTGCTACGCGTATGAAGCCATTGAACACCATGGCTTCATACGTGGCGGCTGGCTGACTCTGCGTCGGTTAGGTCGCTGTCATCCATGGAATCCCGGTGGTTACGATCCGGTTCCAGTCGCCCCCACTTCCCGACCCCCTTCGATGGCCGAGTAATCATGGATATTAAACGCTCGATCCTGATCGCCGCGCTCGCAATCGTGTCCTATGTCATGGTTCTCAAGTGGAACGAAGACTACGGGCAAACGTCCTTGCCGACAGCGAGTACCAGCGCCGCGACCACTAACAGCCCGGCGCAGTCCGACGTACCCGGTGCCAACGGTACAACCGATAGCGACGTACCTAGCGCGCCTTCCGCTCAACCCGCCAGCACTCCCGCCGCGACTACTGTCGCCAGCAAGGACCTGATCCGGGTTAAGACTGACGTACTTGAGCTGGCCATCGACCCGGCTGGTGGTGACATCGTCCAACTGACCCTGCCGCAATACCCGCGCCGCCAGGATCGTCCGGACGTACCGTTCCAACTGTTCGATAACGGTAACGAGCGCATTTATCTGGCCCAGAGTGGCCTGATCGGTGGTGCCAACGCACCGGATTCGGCCGCAGATGTTCGTCCGGTCTGGCAGAGCGCCCAGCGCAGCTACCAACTGGCTGACGGTCAGAACAGCCTGGCGGTGGACCTCACCTACAGCCTGAACGGCGTCAACTACATCAAGCGTTTCAGCTTCAAGCGTGGCTTGAATCCGCAATGCTCGGCGAAAGAACAAGAGCTGAAAAAACCAGGGTGTGTCGATCCTTCTTCCTACCAGGTTGAAGTGCGTTATCTGATCGATAACCAGAGCAGCGCAGCCTGGGCCGGCAACATGTTTGCCCAGCTCAAGCGCGACAACAGCGACGATCCATCGAAGACTGCTGCCACCAGCACCGCCACCTACCTTGGTGCGGCAATGGCTACCCATGACTCCGCGTACAAAAAAGTGTCGATGAAAGACATCGAAAAGACGCCGGTCAAAGACACCGTGAAAGGCGGTTGGGTTGCCTGGTTGCAGCACTACTTCGTGACCGCGTGGATTCCGGGTCAGGATGGTGATAACACCGTTCAAACCCGCAAGGACTCTAAAGGCAACTACATCATCGGCTACACCAGCCCGACCGTCAGCGTCGCGCCAGGCAGCAAAGGTGAAGTGTCGGCCATTCTCTATGCCGGTCCGAAAATCCAGAAACACCTGGGTTCGCTCGCACCTGGCCTGGAACTGACCGTCGACTACGGCATTCTGTGGTTCATCGCTCAGCCGATCTTCTGGCTGCTGCAACATATCCACAGCATCCTGGGTAACTGGGGCTGGTCGATCATCGTGCTGACGATGATCATCAAAGGCTTCTTCTTCCCGCTCTCCGCCGCCAGCTACAAGTCGATGGCGCGTATGCGTGCCGTGGCGCCGAAACTGGCTGCACTGAAAGAGCAGCATGGCGATGACCGGCAGAAAATGTCGCAGGCCATGATGGAGCTGTACAAGAAAGAGAAGATCAACCCCTTGGGTGGCTGCCTGCCGATCCTGGTGCAGATGCCGGTCTTCCTGGCTCTGTACTGGGTGCTGCTGGAAAGTGTCGAGATGCGCCAGGCACCGTGGATGTTCTGGATCACTGACCTGTCGATCAAAGACCCGTTCTTCATTCTGCCGTTGATCATGGGTGCCACCATGTTCATCCAGCAGCAGCTGAACCCCGCGCCGCCGGATCCGATGCAGGCCAAGGTGATGAAAATGATGCCGATCATCTTCACCTTCTTCTTCCTGTGGTTCCCGGCTGGTCTGGTGCTGTATTGGGTAGTCAACAACTGCCTGTCCATTGCTCAGCAGTGGTACATCACTCGCAAGATCGAAGCCGCGACCAAGGCTGCCAACGCCTAAACCTGGCTTGCTAAGCTAAATCAGCGCCCCGCCCGAGCAATACGTGGCGGGGCGTTTTGCTATTTGCCTGATGCTATTTGTCTGAAGAGAAGCGCGCCATGAGCACTGTTCGAGAAACCATCGCCGCCGTCGCTACCGCCCAGGGTCGCGCCGGCGTCGGTATCGTCCGCGTGTCCGGCCCCAAGGCCCAGGTGATTGCCGAAGCCATCAGCCAACGCCAACTGAAGCCGCGCTATGCCCATTACGGGCCGTTTCACGGCGAACAGAATCGGGTGCTGGATGAAGGTCTGGCCTTGTACTTCCCCGGGCCGAACTCCTTCACCGGCGAAGACGTGCTGGAACTACAGGGCCATGGTGGTCCGGTGGTGCTCGATCTGCTGTTGCGCCGTTGCCTGCAACTGGGTGCACGACTGGCACGCCCAGGTGAATTCAGCGAACGCGCGTTCCTCAACGACAAACTAGACCTGGCCCAGGCCGAGGCCATTGCCGACCTGATTGAAGCGAGCTCCGAACAAGCTGCACGCAATGCCCTGCGTTCACTACAAGGTGAATTCTCGCGGCGGGTACACGGGCTGACCGAGCGTCTGATTTCTCTTCGTATCTATGTGGAAGCGGCCATCGACTTTCCCGAAGAGGAAATCGACTTCCTGGCCGATGGCCACGTGCTGGCGATGCTCAACGAGGTACGCAGTGACCTGGCAGCTGTTCAACGGGAAGCCAATCAGGGCGCCCTGCTGCGAGACGGCATGACCGTGGTAATCGCCGGCCGCCCTAATGCCGGTAAATCCAGCCTGCTCAACGCCCTGGCCGGCCGTGAAGCAGCCATCGTCACCGAAATCGCCGGGACCACCCGCGACGTGCTGCGCGAACATATCCACATCGACGGTATGCCGCTGCATATGGTGGATACTGCCGGCCTGCGCGATACCGACGACCAGGTGGAAAAGATTGGCGTAGAGCGCGCTCTAAAGGCCATTGGCGAGGCTGATCGGGTGTTGCTGGTGGTGGACGCCACCTCCAGCGAAGCGGCTGATCCGTTCGCGCTGTGGCCCGAATTCCTGAGCCAACGTCCTGATCCGGCCAAGGTCACCCTGATCCGCAACAAGGCGGACCTTTCCGCAGAAGCCGTGGCCCTAGAGGTCAGCAATGACGGTCACGTCACCATCAGCCTCTCCGCGCGTTCGGCCGCTGGGCTGGACCTGCTGCGCGACCACCTGAAGGCCTGTATGGGTTATGAACAGACCGCCGAAAGCGGCTTCAGTGCACGTCGACGTCACCTGGAAGCGCTACAGCAGGCCAGCAATTCGCTGGAACATGGTTATGCACAGCTCACCCTCGCTGGCGCCGGTGAACTGCTGGCAGAAGACCTGCGCATCGCTCAACAGGCGTTGGGTGAAATCACCGGCGCATTCAGCTCCGACGACTTGCTGGGTCGCATTTTCTCAAGCTTCTGTATCGGCAAGTAAGCGTCACCAGATACCCGGCCCCACTTGCAGCACCTGCAGGCGGGGCTTTTTTATGCCTGAAAAACAATCAACAGGCGTTATTTAAACCCTGTGGATAACCGCCCCTAAGCCCGGTCGATAACCCTGGGGCAAAGCTGGGGATGAACGGCCCTGTGCACAAGTATCCCTTCCATCCACAGGTTCAAGGCGGTTATCCAGAACCCTCATGGCTAGATGACCACAGCCTTATACAATTCCATCCACCGCGTCGCCAGAGGCTTGTAGCAATCTATCCACAGAAAACAGGCGCATAAGTAATAAACATAAAAACAAAGCTTTAAAAAATTCTCTTCTCTCTTTCTTTATTAACCGGACGACCTGGCCAACCTGAGCCATTGGCTATTTTTTGTTCAAAAGGCTTCTTTCAAACCGGCTAAATCCCTATACTTGCCGCCTTTCCGCTTTTCCCAAGTACGCCGGGCCGTCAAAAGCCGCCGGGTCAGTTAAAAGCCTCCCCCAATTCTCAACAGGCACGAGGTGCGTGGTGGATTTCCCTTCCCGTTTTGATGTCATCGTTATCGGCGGCGGCCATGCCGGCACTGAAGCAGCGCTTGCTGCAGCCCGCATGGGAGTAAAAACCCTGCTGCTCAGCCACAACGTCGACACGCTCGGGCACATGAGCTGCAACCCTGCCATTGGTGGCATCGGTAAAAGCCATCTGGTGAAAGAAATCGACGCCCTTGGTGGTGCCATGGCTGAAGCCACCGACAAAGGTGGCATCCAGTTCCGTGTGCTCAATAGCCGCAAGGGCCCAGCCGTTCGCGCCACCCGCGCCCAGGCTGACCGCATGCTGTACAAAGCGGCCATTCGCGAAACCCTAGAGAACCAGCCCAACCTGTGGATATTTCAGCAATCCTGTGACGACCTGATCGTCGAACAGGACCAGGTGCGCGGTGTGGTTACCCAGATGGGCCTGCGCTTCTTCGCGGAATCCGTGGTTCTCACCACTGGCACCTTCCTCGGTGGACTTATCCACATCGGCCTGCAAAACCACTCCGGTGGCCGTGCCGGTGATCCACCCTCGATTGCCCTCGCCCACCGTCTGCGTGAACATCCACTGCGTGTTGGCCGGCTGAAAACCGGTACACCACCGCGCATTGATGGCCGCTCGGTAGATTTCTCGGTGATGACTGAGCAGCCTGGCGATACCCCGATTCCGGTGATGTCGTTCCTCGGTAACAAAGAACAACACCCGCGCCAGGTCAGTTGCTGGATTACCCACACCAACGCCCGCACCCACGAAATCATCGCCGCCAACCTCAACCGTTCGCCGATGTACTCCGGGGTGATCGAAGGCATCGGTCCGCGCTATTGCCCGTCGATCGAAGACAAGATCCACCGCTTCGCCGACAAGGACAGCCACCAGGTATTTATCGAGCCCGAAGGCCTGAATACCCACGAGCTGTATCCCAACGGCATTTCCACTTCGTTGCCCTTCGACGTGCAACTGGAATTGGTGCGCTCTATCCGCGGCATGGAAAACGCTCACATTGTTCGCCCGGGCTACGCCATCGAGTACGACTACTTCGATCCGCGCGACCTGAAGTACAGCCTGGAAACCAAAGTGATCGCCGGCTTGTTCTTCGCTGGCCAGATCAATGGCACCACCGGCTACGAAGAAGCCGGCGCCCAGGGCCTGTTGGCCGGCGCCAACGCTGCGTTGCGCGCGCAGGGCAAGGACAGTTGGTGCCCGCGTCGCGACGAGGCTTACATCGGTGTCCTGGTCGACGACCTGATTACCCTTGGCACCCAAGAGCCGTACCGCATGTTCACCTCGCGTGCCGAGTACCGCCTGATTCTGCGTGAAGACAACGCTGACCTGCGCCTGACCGAAAAAGGCCGCGAGCTGGGCCTGGTCGATGACCGCCGCTGGGCCGCGTTCTGCGCCAAGCGTGAAGGCATCGAACAGGAAGAGCAGCGTCTGAAAAGCACCTGGGTGCGTCCGAACACTCCGCAGGGTGATGCCATCGCCGAGCGCTTTGGTACGCCGCTGACCCACGAGTACAACCTGATGAGTCTGCTGACCCGTCCGGAAGTGGACTACGCCGGCCTGATCGAAGTGACCGGCCCTGGCCACGATGATCCTCAGGTCGCCGAACAGGTCGAGATCAAGACCAAGTACGCCGGCTACATCGACCGCCAGCAGGACGAAATCGCCCGCCTGCGTGCCAGCGAAAACACCAAGCTGCCGGCCGATATCGACTACGCCGCGATTGCCGGTCTGTCCAAAGAGATCCAGAGCAAGCTCGGTCAGGCCCGCCCGGAAACCCTGGGCCAGGCCTCGCGTATTCCAGGGGTGACACCGGCGGCGATTTCCCTGCTGATGATCAACTTGAAAAAACGCACGGCCGGTCGTGAGCTGGAGCAAAGCGCCTGATGTCCTTGGTTACCGCACAACACGCTGAAGAATTGTCCCGTGGTGCCGCCGAATTAGGCGTCGATCTGAGCGAACAACAGCACAATCAGTTGCTGGGCTATCTGGCTTTGCTGATCAAGTGGAACAAGGCCTACAACCTCACTGCTGTGCGCGACCCCGACGAAATGGTTTCGCGCCACCTGCTCGATAGCCTCAGCGTGGTGCCCTACGTCGCCGAAGGTGGCGACACTTGGCTGGACGTGGGCAGCGGTGGTGGCATGCCGGGTATTCCGTTGGCGATCATGTTTCCCGAGCGCCAGTTCACCCTGCTCGACTCCAACGGCAAGAAAACTCGCTTCCTCACTCAGGTGAAACTGGAGCTCAAGCTGGCCAACCTGGAAGTTATCCACAGCCGGGTAGAAGGCTTTACGCCTGCCCAGCCGTTTACCGGCATCTGCTCGCGGGCATTCAGCTCTTTGCAGGATTTTTCCGATTGGACGCGCCACTTGGGTGACACAGATACCCGTTGGCTGGCGATGAAAGGCGTGCACCCGGATGACGAACTGCAAGCCTTGCCTGCCGACTTTAAATTGGCTGCAACGCACGTGCTCAAGGTTCCCGGTTGCCAAGGCCAGCGCCATCTGTTGATACTGCGCCGCATCATATGATCGGGACTGACGCTGACCATGGCTAAAGTATTCGCCATCGCCAACCAGAAAGGCGGTGTGGCCAAGACCACTACCTGCATCAACCTGGCGGCATCACTGGTTGCGACCAAGCGTCGTGTGCTGTTGATCGACCTCGATCCGCAGGGCAACGCCACCACCGGCAGCGGTGTGGATAAGTTGGCCCTGGAGCATTCGATCTACGACGTATTGATCGGCGAATGCGATCTCGGCCAGGCCATGCAGTTCTCCGAGCATGGCGGTTACCAGCTGCTGCCGGCCAACCGCGACCTGACCGCGGCCGAGGTGGCCTTGCTGGATATGCCAGCCAAGGAAAACCGTCTGCGCGAAGCGCTGGCGCCGATCCGCGAAAACTACGACTACATCCTCATCGACTGCCCGCCGTCACTGTCCATGCTGACCGTTAACGCGTTGGTGGCCGCCGATGGTGTGATCATTCCGATGCAGTGCGAGTACTACGCACTGGAGGGGCTTACCGACCTGGTCAACTCGATCCAGCGCATCGGCAAGTTGCTCAACCCGTCGCTGAAAATCGAAGGCCTGCTGCGCACCATGTACGACCCGCGCATCAGCCTGACCAACGATGTCTCGGCGCAGCTCAAAGCGCACTTTGGCGAGCAGCTGTACGACACCGTGATTCCCCGTAACGTCCGCCTGGCCGAGGCGCCGAGTTTCGGCATGCCGGCCTTGGCGTACGACAAGCAATCCCGTGGTGCCCTCGCCTACCTGGCATTGGCCGGTGAATTGTCCCGGCGTCAGCGCAACGCCACCCGAACCGCAAAAGCATAAGGATTATCCATGGCCAGCAAAAAACGAGGTCTCGGACGCGGACTGGACGCCCTGCTGGGCGGTACCAGTGTCAACGCTTTGCAGGAAGAAGCCGCGCAGGTCGACACCCGTGAACTGCAATATGTGCCTCTGGATCTGATTCAGCGCGGCAAGTACCAGCCGCGCCGTGACATGGACAGCACGGCCCTGGAAGAGCTGGCCCAGTCGATTCGCGCCCAGGGCGTGATGCAACCGATCGTGGTCCGCCCGATCGGCAGCGGCCGTTTCGAGATCATCGCCGGTGAACGCCGCTGGCGCGCCAGCCAGATTGCTGGCCTGGACAAGATTCCGGCCATGGTCCGCGAAGTGCCTGACGAAGCCGCCATCGCCATGGCGCTGATCGAGAACATCCAGCGCGAAGACCTCAACCCCATCGAAGAAGCCGTGGCCTTGCAGCGGTTGCAGCAAGAATTCCAGCTCACTCAGCAGCAAGTGGCAGAAGCGGTGGGCAAATCGCGGGTGACCATTACCAACCTGCTGCGTTTGATCTCCCTGCCCGAAGAAATCAAAACCCTGCTGTCCCATGGCGATCTGGAAATGGGCCATGCCCGTGCTTTGCTCGGATTACCGGCGGAACAGCAGGTAGAAGGGGCGCGACATGTTGTCGCACGAGCCCTGACCGTGCGCCAAACCGAGGCACTGGTTCGCCAGTGGTTGAGCACCAAAGAGAAGCCTGTTGCGGTGACCAAAGTCGATCCGGATATCAGTCGCCTCGAGCAGCGCCTCGCAGAGCGCCTGGGCTCGCCGGTGCAGATCAAGCATGGGCAGAAGGGCAAAGGCCAGCTGGTTATCCGCTACAACTCGCTAGACGAGTTGCAGGGTGTTCTGGCCCACATCCGCTAAGCTCCGCTGCGAAACAATTGCTCATGTAGCGAGTAGTCGGAAATCACTACCGGGCAGTTGAATAGGGGGGGAACGCCCCCTATACTCTGCGCGCATTTTGTCGGCACAAACTATGCCAAGTCGTTGATTGTACGGCGACTGACACCAGAGGCCGAAAGCCGGAGAACAGTAGATGGATGCACGCACGCCCAACCGCCTGCCCTTCCATCGTTTGCCGGTGTTCCCAGTGTTGCTTGTACAACTCGTCGTATTGCTAATCGCAGCCGTCGTTTTGTGGCAATGCCGCGGTACGGTAAGTGGTTACTCTGGCGCGCTCGGCGGTTTGATTGCCTGGTTACCGAACATGTATTTCGCCCACAAGGCTTTCCGGTTTACCGGAGCCCGGGCAGCCCAAGCGATAGTCCGGTCTTTTTATGCCGGTGAAGCGGGCAAGCTGATTCTGACGGCAGTGCTGTTTGCACTGACCTTTGCAGGGGTGAAACCACTGGATGCGCTGGCGGTATTTGGCGTGTTCTTCCTGACCCAGTTGGTCAATTGGTTTGCTCCCCTGCTTACTAGAACAAGATTTTTGAGACCTTAGGGCGTTTGAGGCAAACATGGCAGAACAAACCGCTTCGGGCTATATCCAGCACCACTTGCAGAACCTGACTTTCGGGAAGACGCATACCGGTGATTGGGGCTTTGCCCACACCGCACAAGAAGCCAAAGAAATGGGCTTCTGGGCATTCCACGTTGATACCTTGGGCTGGTCTGTTGCCCTGGGTCTGATCTTCATCCTGCTGTTCCGCATGGCGGCCAAGAAAGCCACCTCCGGCCAACCTGGCGGTCTGCAGAACTTCGTCGAAGTGATGATCGAGTTCGTCGACACCAGCGTTAAGGACAGCTTCCACGGCCGCAACAAGTTGATTGCGCCCCTGGCACTGACCATTTTCGTCTGGGTGTTCCTGATGAACGCCATCGACCTGGTGCCGGTGGACTGGATTCCGAAACTGGCCGCGCTGATTTCTGGCGATCACCACATTCCGTTCCGCGCTGTTTCCACCACTGACCCGAATGCCACCCTCGGCATGGCGTTCTCGGTGTTTGCGCTGATCATTTTCTACAGCATCAAAGTCAAGGGCATCGGTGGTTTCATCGGTGAACTGACCCTGCACCCATTCGGCAGCAAGAACATCGCGGTTCAGATCCTTCTGATTCCGGTCAACTTCCTGCTCGAGTTCGTCACCCTGATTGCCAAGCCTATTTCGTTGGCACTGCGGTTGTTCGGCAACATGTACGCCGGTGAGCTGGTGTTCATTCTGATCGCTGTGATGTTCGGCAGCGGTCTGCTGTGGCTGAGCACCCTGGGTGTGGCGCTGCAGTGGGCATGGGCGGTGTTCCACATTCTGATCATCACCCTGCAAGCGTTCATCTTCATGATGCTCACCATCGTTTATCTGTCGATGGCGCACGAAGACAACCACTGATAGCGCTCACGCGCTGGCAGTGAGCGGCCTCTGCCTGGGGCCGCATGCAATTTTGCTTTACCGCTTTACCTTAAAAACCTTAAACCAATACGACATAAAAAGTCGGGAGGAAAGATGGAAACTGTAGTTGGTCTGACCGCGATCGCCGTTGCACTGCTGATTGGCCTGGGTGCCCTGGGTACCGCCATTGGTTTCGGCCTGCTGGGCGGCAAGTTCCTGGAAGGCGCTGCGCGTCAGCCGGAAATGGTTCCAATGCTGCAAGTTAAAATGTTCATCGTGGCTGGTCTGCTCGACGCCGTGACCATGATCGGCGTTGGTATCGCACTGTTCTTCACCTTCGCGAACCCCTTCGTTGGTCAACTCGCAGGCTAATCACTCGTTTACGAGTGATTGGTTTGACGGACAACGAACGAGCGAGGTGTTGGCGTGAACATTAATGCAACCCTGATTGGCCAGTCCGTTGCCTTCTTCATCTTTGTGCTCTTTTGCATGAAGTTCGTATGGCCTCCGGTCATCGCGGCTTTGCAAGAGCGTCAAAAGAAGATTGCTGATGGACTGGACGCTGCAAGCCGTGCGGCTCGCGACCTGGAGCTCGCCCACGAGAAAGTGGGTCAGCAACTGCGCGAAGCCAAAACTCAAGCAGCTGAAATCATTGAGCAAGCCAAAAAGCGCGCTACCCAGATCGTCGACGAAGCTCGCGATCAGGCCCGTGTCGAAGGTGAGCGCCTGAAGTCTCAGGCTCAGGCCGAGATCGAACAGGAA
This sequence comes from Pseudomonas sp. GV071, assembly GCF_003050835.1. Lineage (GTDB taxonomy): Bacteria > Pseudomonadota > Gammaproteobacteria > Pseudomonadales > Pseudomonadaceae > Aquipseudomonas. The sequence goes on from NZ_QAOJ01000002.1 coordinate 399,654, forward strand.
CTGAACAGCGTCAAAGACGCCCTGCGTGCCCAACTGGGTGGCTTGGCGGTCAGCGGTGCTGAGAAGATTCTGGGCGCCACTATCGACCAAAACGCGCATGCGGAGCTGGTTTCCAAACTGGCAGCCGAAATTTAAGCGAGGGCGCGATCATGGCAGAACTGACCACGTTGGCCCGACCTTACGCCAAGGCAGCTTTTGAGTACGCTCAGGCCCACCAGCAACTGGCCAATTGGTCAGCCATGCTCGGCCTGGCTGCGGAGGTGTCGCAAGACGCCACCGTACTGCGCGTGCTTACGGCCCCGCGTTTGACGAGTACAGACAAGGCCACCACCTTCATCGAGGTGTGTGGTGACAAGTTCGATGCCAAGGTACAGAACTTCATCCAGGTACTAGCCGAGAACCACCGTCTCGAGCTACTGCCGCAAATCGCCGAATTGTTCGAGCTGTTGAAAGCCGAGCAGGAAAAATCGGTTGATGTGGATGTAACCAGTGCCTTTGCATTGAACGACGAACAGCAAGACAAACTCGCCAAGGTTCTCAGTGCACGGCTCGGCCGGGAAGTGCGCCTGCACGCTGCGGAGGATGCCAGCCTGATTGGTGGCGTCGTAATCCGCGCCGGCGACCTGGTTATCGATGGCTCAGTTCGCGGCAAAATCGCGAAACTAGCCGAAGCATTGAAATCTTGAGTTTGAAGGGGCAGCAGAGCAATGCAGCAACTCAATCCTTCCGAAATTAGTGAAATCATCAAGGGTCGCATCGACAAGCTCGATGTGGCCTCCCAAGCCCGCAACGAAGGCACCATCGTCAGCGTGTCTGACGGTATTGTGCGGATCTACGGTCTCGCCGACGCTATGTACGGCGAAATGATCGAGTTCCCGGGCGGCGTCTATGGCATGGCCATGAACCTTGAGCGCGACTCTGTCGGCGCCGTGGTTCTGGGTGCATACCAGTCGCTGGCTGAAGGCATGAGCGCCAAGTGCACCGGCCGCATCCTTGAAGTTCCGGTTGGTCCGGAACTACTAGGTCGCGTAGTCGATGCCCTGGGTAATCCTGTCGACGGTAAAGGCCCGCTGAACAACGTCGCTACCGACGCTGTTGAGAAGGTTGCACCGGGCGTGATCTGGCGTAAATCGGTCGACCAGCCAGTGCAAACTGGCTACAAGGCCGTTGATGCCATGATCCCGGTTGGTCGTGGTCAGCGTGAGCTGATCATCGGTGACCGTCAGATCGGTAAAACCGCTCTGGCCATCGACGCCATCATCAACCAGAAGAACAGCGGCATTTACTGCGTCTACGTAGCGATCGGTCAGAAGCAATCGACCATCGCCAACGTGGTTCGCAAGCTGGAAGAAAACGGCGCGTTGGCTAACACCATCATCGTCGCTGCCAGTGCCTCCGAATCCGCTGCGCTGCAATTCATTGCACCGTACGCCGGTTGCACCATGGGCGAATACTTCCGTGACCGCGGTGAAGACGCACTGATCGTTTATGACGATCTGTCCAAGCAGGCTGTGGCGTATCGCCAGATCTCCCTGCTGTTGCGCCGTCCGCCAGGTCGCGAAGCCTACCCAGGTGACGTGTTCTATCTCCACAGCCGTCTGCTGGAGCGTGCATCGCGCGTTTCCGAAGAGTACGTAGAGAAGTTCACCAACGGCGCTGTGACTGGCAAAACCGGTTCCTTGACCGCTCTGCCGATCATCGAAACTCAGGCTGGCGACGTTTCCGCGTTCGTTCCGACCAACGTGATTTCCATCACCGACGGTCAGATCTTCCTGGAATCGGCCATGTTCAACTCCGGCATCCGCCCGGCAGTGAACGCCGGTGTTTCGGTATCGCGTGTTGGTGGTGCCGCTCAGACCAAGATCATCAAGAAGCTCTCCGGTGGTATCCGTACCGCTCTGGCTCAGTACCGTGAACTGGCGGCATTCGCCCAGTTCGCTTCTGACCTGGACGAAGCCACCCGTAAGCAGCTTGAGCATGGTCAGCGCGTTACCGAGCTGATGAAGCAGAAGCAATATGCGCCGATGTCCACCGCTGACATGGCGTTGTCCCTGTATGCCGCCGAGCGTGGCTACCTGGTCGACGTCGAGATCGCCAAGATCGGCAGCTTCGAACAAGCTCTGATTGCTTACTTCAACCGCGATCTGGCCGATCTGATGGCCAAGATCAACGTGAAGGGTGACTTCAATGACGAAATCGACGCTGGCATGAAAGCCGGTATCGAGAAGTTCAAAGCCACCCAAACCTGGTAAGCCGCGATGGGGGCCCCAGGCCCCCATCCTGCTGGCCGATAGGTGTACCTATATAGGTGTTGCATGGCAGGCGCAAAAGAGATTCGCAGCAAGATTGCGAGCATCAAAAGCACGCAAAAGATCACCAGCGCCATGGAAAAGGTCGCTGTCAGCAAGATGCGCAAAGCACAAATGCGCATGGCTGCCAGCCGTCCTTACGCGGAGCGTATCCGCCAGGTGATTGGTCATCTTGCCAACGCTAACCCGGAATACCGTCACCCGTTCATGATCGACCGCGAAGTCAAGCGTGTGGGTTATGTGGTGGTGAGCAGTGACCGTGGTCTGTGCGGTGGCTTGAATACCAACCTGTTCAAGGCTCTGGTCAAGGACATGGCGGTTAACCGCGAACAAGGCGTAGAGATCGATATCTGCGTAGTAGGCAGCAAGGGTGCGGCGTTTTTCCGCAACTTCGGCGGTAACGTCGTCGCTGCAATCAGCCACCTGGGCGAAGAGCCGTCGATCAATGATCTGATCGGCAGCGTCAAGGTGATGCTGGATGCCTACCTGGATGGCCGTATTGATCGCCTGTCCGTGGTTTCCAACAAGTTCGTCAACACGATGACGCAGAAGCCGACAGTGGAGCAGTTGATTCCGCTGGAAGCCGACCCGGATCAGGATCTCAAGCATCACTGGGACTACCTCTACGAACCCGACGCCAAAGAGCTGCTTGACGGCCTGATGGTGCGCTACGTGGAGTCGCAGGTGTACCAGGCGGTGGTCGAGAACAACGCTGCTGAACAAGCGGCGCGGATGATCGCGATGAAGAATGCGACTGACAACGCCGGTGACCTGATCAGCGATCTACAGCTGATCTACAACAAGGCTCGTCAGGCGGCGATCACCCAAGAGATCTCGGAAATCGTTGGCGGCGCTGCCGCGGTTTGATACCGGTTCAAATATTCAGAGGATCCAGCTATGAGTAGCGGACGTATCGTACAAATCATCGGCGCCGTGATCGACGTGGAATTCCCACGTGATCAGGTTCCGAGCATCTACGACGCCTTGAAAGTTCAAGGCGCCGAAACCACTCTCGAAGTTCAGCAGCAGCTGGGCGACGGCGTGGTTCGTACCATTGCGATGGGCTCGACCGAAGGCTTGAAGCGCGGTCTGGACGTCGACAACACTGGCGCAGCCATCTCCGTACCTGTCGGTAAAGCGACCCTGGGCCGGATCATGGACGTACTGGGCAACCCAATCGACGAAGCTGGCCCGATCGGCGAAGAAGAGCGCTGGGGCATTCACCGCCCGGCTCCTTCCTTCGCGGAACAAGCTGGCGGCAACGACCTCCTGGAAACCGGCATCAAGGTTATCGACCTGGTTTGCCCGTTTGCCAAAGGCGGCAAGGTTGGTCTGTTCGGTGGTGCCGGTGTTGGTAAAACCGTAAACATGATGGAGCTGATCCGTAACATCGCGATCGAACACAGCGGTTATTCCGTGTTCGCCGGTGTGGGTGAGCGTACTCGTGAAGGTAACGACTTCTACCACGAGATGAAGGACTCCAACGTTCTCGACAAAGTAGCCTTGGTCTACGGTCAGATGAACGAGCCACCAGGCAACCGTCTGCGCGTAGCGCTGACCGGTCTGACCATGGCTGAGAAATTCCGTGACGAAGGTAACGACGTTCTGCTGTTCGTCGACAACATCTACCGTTACACCCTCGCCGGTACCGAAGTATCCGCACTGCTGGGCCGTATGCCTTCTGCAGTAGGTTACCAACCGACCCTGGCCGAAGAGATGGGCGTTCTGCAAGAGCGTATTACTTCGACCAAGCAAGGCTCGATCACCTCGATCCAAGCGGTATACGTACCTGCGGACGACCTGACCGACCCGTCGCCAGCGACCACCTTCGCCCACTTGGACGCCACCGTCGTTCTGTCCCGTGACATCGCTTCCCTGGGTATCTACCCAGCGGTAGATCCACTGGACTCGACTTCGCGCCAGCTGGACCCGAACGTTATCGGCCAGGACCACTACGACACCGCTCGCGGCGTCCAGTACGTTCTGCAGCGCTACAAAGAGCTGAAAGACATCATCGCGATCCTGGGTATGGACGAGCTGTCGGAAACCGACAAGCAACTCGTATCCCGCGCTCGTAAGATTCAGCGCTTCCTGTCGCAGCCGTTCTTCGTGGCTGAAGTCTTCACCGGTGCATCGGGTAAATACGTTTCCCTGAAAGACACCATTGCTGGCTTCAAAGGCATCCTCAACGGTGACTACGACCACCTGCCAGAACAAGCGTTCTACATGGTCGGCAGCATCGAAGAAGCCATCGAGAAAGCCAAGAAACTGTAATCCCAGCGCCCGGCAACGGGCGCTAATCAGGGTAGGGCAAGCAAATGGCTATGACAGTCCATTGCGATATCGTCAGCGCAGAAGGCGAAATCTTCTCCGGTTTGGTGGAGATGGTGGTTGCGAGCGGTAGCTTGGGTGATCTTGGTATCGCCATGGGCCACGCGCCGTTGATCACAGACCTGAAGCCGGGCCCGATTCGTCTGATCAAGCAAGGCGGCGACACCGAGGTGTTCTACATCTCCGGTGGTTTCCTGGAAGTGCAACCGAACATGGTTAAGGTTTTGGCCGACACCGTGCAACGTGCAGACGACCTGGATGAAGCTTCTGCTCAAGAGGCCGTCAAGGCCGCTGAGAAAGCCTTGCATGAGAAAGGTTCGGAGTTCGACTACAGTGCCGCCGCTGCCCGTCTGGCCGAGGCTGCAGCTCAGCTGCGCACCGTTCAGCAAATTCGCAAGAAGTTCGGCGGCTAAGCCCGCAGCTCTTCATCGCGATGAAGTAAAAGGGTAGCCTTGGCTACCCTTTTTCTTTTTCTGAAATAGGCTTTTTCGTCCATTAGTGACGAGCGTTCCACCTCGTAGTTGTTGTTCCACCTCTTAGTGGTTACAGAAGTTCTTGTGCATTCCTCGCTGAACAGCGCGTTCACCGAAACCCCATCCAACCTGCTCAGGACCCCGCCCCATGTCACTCGATATCGTCATCCTCGCCGCCGGCCAAGGCACCCGCATGCGTTCCGCATTGCCCAAGGTGCTGCACCCCATCGCTGGCAAATCCATGCTGGGACACGTAATCGACACCGCGCGGCTGCTGCAGCCGAGCAGCATGCAGGTGGTGATCGGCCATGGCGCCGACAAGGTGCGTGAGCAGTTGGCGGCAGACGACCTGAGTTTCGTCCTGCAAGCCGAACAACTGGGCACTGGCCACGCCGTGGCCCAGGCCTTGCCGAAACTCTCGGCAGAAAAAGTGCTGATCCTGTATGGCGACGTGCCGCTGATCGAGCAGCAAACCTTGCAACGCCTGCTGGCGTTGGTAAACGAGCAACAGCTGGGTCTTCTCACCGTCGAACTGGCTGACCCCACTGGCTACGGCCGTATCGTGCGCAATGGCCAGGGCAGCGTCGAAGCCATCGTCGAACACAAAGACGCCAATGACGCTCAGCGCGCCATTCGCGAAGGCAACACCGGCATTCTCGCCGTACCGGGCAATCGCCTGGCCGACTGGCTGGGGCGCTTGTCCAACAGCAACGCCCAGGGCGAGTACTACCTCACCGACGTGATTGCCATGGCCGTGGCCGATGGCCTGGTGGTCGCCACTGAACAAGCCGGCGATGAAATGGAAGTGCTCGGCGCCAATGACCGCATCCAGTTGGCCCAGCTCGAACGTCATTACCAGTACCGCGCCGGCCGCCGCCTGATGGCCCAGGGCGTCACCCTGATCGACCCGGCTCGCTTCGATTTGCGCGGTGACGTCACCGTTGGCCGCGACGTGCTGATCGACATCAACGTGATCCTCGAAGGCCGCGTGGTCATCGAAGACAACGTGCAAATCGGCCCTAACTGCGTGATCAAGAACACCACCCTGCGCCAGGGCGCCATCGTCAAAGCCAACAGCCACCTGGAAGGCGCGGAGCTCGGCGAAGGCGCCGACTGCGGTCCGTTTGCGCGGCTGCGCCCGGGTTCGGTACTGGGCGCCAAAGCGCATGTGGGTAACTTCGTCGAACTGAAAAACGCGGTGATGGGTGAGGGCGCCAAAGCCGGTCACCTCAGCTACCTCGGCGATGCGGAGATCGGCGCGCGCACCAACATTGGCGCCGGCACCATCACCTGCAACTACGACGGCGCCAACAAGCACCGCACCGTGCTGGGTGCTGACGTGTTTATCGGTTCCAACAGCGCGCTGGTCGCCCCTGTCACCCTCGGTGATGGCGCCACCACAGGCGCCGGCTCGGTGATCACCGCTGACGTTCCCGCCAACACCCTCGGCGTCGGCCGCGCCAAGCAGCGCAACATCGAAGGCTGGAAGCGCCCGGTCAAGAAGTAGGTGATTGCTGCCAAACCGAGGTTTCGGTTGGAGGGGCTTCAGCCGCGATGCTGTTGATTCTTTAAAAGCATCGCGGCTGAAGCCGCTCCTATAAGAGCACCCGATCCCCAACATTTTTGCTTGACGCAAAACCTTCGGTTTGTTTTGATTCGCGCACCTATCTTTCGAATCGAAACTTACGCATGTCGAAGCGCAACACACCGCAACGTCGCCACACCATTCTTGCCTTGCTCGCCGAGCATGGCGAGGTGAGCGTCGATGAGCTGTCTAAAGCCTTCGCCACCTCCGAAGTGACCATCCGTAAAGACCTCGCCGCCCTCGAAACCAATGGCCTGTTGCTGCGCCGTTACGGTGGCGCGATTCCCATGCCGCAAGAGCTGATCGCCGACAGTGCCCAGCCGGTTTCCCAGTACAAACAAGCCATCGCCCGGGCGGGTGTCGCCTGCATCAAGGAACACGCGAGGATCATCATCGACAGCGGCACTACCACCGCCGCGATGATTCCCCAACTCGGGCACAAACCCGGCCTGGTGGTGATGACCAACTCGCTGAACGTGGCCAGCGCCCTCAGCGAACTGGAACACGAGCCGGTGCTGTTGATGACCGGCGGCACCTGGGACCCGCACTCCGAATCCTTCCAGGGCCAGGTCGCCGAACAGGTGCTGCGCTCCTACGATTTCGACCAGCTGTTTATCGGTGCCGATGGCATCGACCTGGCCCGTGGCACCACCACGTTCAACGAACTGCTGGGCCTCAGCCGCGTGATGGCTGACGTGGCCCGCGAAGTGATCGTGATGGTCGAGTCCGACAAGATCGGCCGCAAGATTCCCAACCTGGAACTGCCCTGGAGCAGCGTCCAAACCCTGATCACCGATGACCGCCTCGACGCCGAGGCACGTGCATCCATCACCGCGCGCGGGGTCAACCTGATCTGCGCGGAGCTGCAAGCTTGAGGAGATAACTATGTGTGGCATCGTTGGCGCAGTCGCTGAACGCAACATCACCGCCATCCTGGTGGAAGGCCTGAAACGTCTGGAATACCGCGGCTACGACAGCGCCGGCCTGGCGGTTTTCAGCAACGACGGCGTGCTCGAGCGTCGTCGTCGCGTCGGTAAAGTAAGCGAGCTGGAACAAGCCCTGGCCGGCGAACCGCTGGCCGGCCGCCTGGGCATTGCCCACACCCGCTGGGCCACCCATGGCGCGCCGAGCGAGCGCAACGCCCACCCGCATTTTTCCGGCAGCGACCTGGCGGTGGTGCACAACGGCATCATCGAAAACCACGAAGCCCTGCGTAAACAGCTGCAAGGCCTGGGTTACGTGTTCAGCTCGGACACCGACACCGAAGTCATCGTCCACCTGCTCGATCACAAGCTGAAAGAACTGGGTGATCTCACCATCGCCCTCAAGGCCACCGTCAAAGAGCTGCACGGCGCCTACGGCCTGGCGGTGATCAGCGCAAAACAACCCGACCGCCTGCTCGCCGCCCGCAGTGGCAGCCCGCTGGTGATCGGCCTGGGCCTGGGGGAAAACTTCCTCGCCTCCGACCAATTGGCCCTGCGCCAGGTCACCGACCGCTTCATGTACCTGGAAGAAGGCGACATCGCCGAGATCCGCCGCGACAGCGTGCAGATCTGGAGCGTCGACGGCCAGCCGGTGGTGCGTGAAAGCGTGCAATACCACGAAGGCGCCGAAGCCGCTGACAAGGGCGAGTACCGCCACTTCATGCTCAAGGAAATCCACGAGCAGCCCAAGGTCGTGCAACGCACCCTCGAAGGCCGTCTGGGCACCGACCACGTGCTGGTTCAGGCGTTCGGCCCGCAGGCTGCCGAGCTGTTCGCCAAGGTGCAGAACGTGCAGATCGTAGCGTGCGGCACCAGCTTCCACGCCGGCATGGTTGCCCGTTACTGGCTTGAAGACCTGGCCGGCATTCCTTGCCAGGTCGAAGTGGCCAGCGAATTCCGCTACCGCAAAGTGGTGGTGCAGCCCGGCACCTTGTTCGTCAGCATCTCCCAGTCCGGCGAAACCGCCGACACCCTGGCTGCCCTGCGCAACGGCAAAGCCAAGGGCCCGGAAAACGGCGGTTACTTGGCCAGCCTGGCGATTTGCAACGTCGGCATCAGCTCCCTGGTGCGTGAATCCGACCTCACCCTGCTGACCCAAGCCGGCCCGGAAATCGGCGTGGCCTCGACCAAAGCCTTCACCACCCAGCTGGTCGCCCTGATGCTGCTGACCCTGTCCCTCGGCCAAGTGCGCGGCACCCTCGCCCCGGGCGTCGAAGCCGAGCTGGTCGATGAACTGCGCCGCTTGCCGACCCGCCTGGGCGAAGCCCTGGCCATGGACGGCACCGTGGAGAAAATCGCCGAACTGTTCGCGGAAAAACACCACGCCTTGTTCCTTGGCCGTGGCGCGCAGTACCCGGTGGCGATGGAAGGCGCGCTCAAGCTCAAAGAGATTTCCTATATCCACGCCGAAGCGTATCCGGCCGGTGAGCTGAAACACGGCCCTCTGGCCCTGGTAGACAGCGACATGCCGGTAGTGACCGTGGCGCCCAACAACGAGCTGCTGGAAAAGCTCAAATCCAACCTGCAGGAAGTGCGTGCCCGCGGCGGTGAGCTGGTGGTGTTCGCCGACGGCCAGGCCGGCATGAGCAACGGCGAAGGCACCCACGTGGTGAACATGCCGCATATCTCCGACGCCCTGGCGCCGATTCTCTACACCCTGCCACTGCAGCTGCTGTCCTACTACGTGGCCGTGTTGCGCGGCACCGACGTCGACCAGCCGCGCAACCTGGCCAAGAGCGTCACCGTCGAGTAAGTCCCGACGGCTGTGGATAACTTATCCACAGCCGCTCTCTTCGCTTTATCTCCGCGCTCGTAAATCCCCCGCGCCACCCCCTGTCACGAAATGAAAAGCCCCTGTCGTGCGATGAGAAGCACCCGTACGGGGCCCGGTTCTACAGTCCAATCCACGCTATTGGTGGCTAATAACAAGACTGGAGAACAGGCATGGCCAAAGCCGTCCGATTTTACGAGGCAGGGGGTCCGGAGGTTCTGCGTTACGAGGATGTCGAGGTCGGCGAGCCCGGCCCCGGTCACGTGCGCATCCGCCATGTAGCCGTCGGCTTGAACTATGCCGACACCTACTTTCGCAACGGCACCTATGCCATCCCGCTGCCCAATGGCATCGGTGTGGAGGCCGCTGGTGTGGTGGTGGCTCTCGGCGAGGGCGTGAGCAACGTCAGCGTCGGTGACCGCGTGACCTACACGGGGTTTATCAACACCCTCGGCGCCTACAGCACCGAGCGCCTGATTCCAGCGGCACCGCTGATCAAGCTGCCGGAAACCATCGCCTTTGAAACGGCGGCGGCGATGACCATGCGCGGCCTGACGTCGGCCTACCTGATGCGCCGCATCCATGCCTTCAAACCCGGCGACAGCATCTTGCTGCACGCCGCTGCAGGTGGCGTCGGCCTGATCGTGTCGCAATGGGCCAAGCTGCTCGGCCTCAACGTGATCGGTACCGTGTCCACCGAAGCCAAGGCCGAAGTGGCCCGCGCCCACGGCTGCGACCACACCATCAACTACGGCGTCGAAGACGTGGCCAAGCGGGTGCGCGAGCTCACCGATGGCCGTGGCGTTGACGTGGTGTTCGACAGCGTGGGTAAAACCACCTTTGCCGGTTCGCTGGATTCGCTCAAGCGGCGCGGCCTGCTGGTGTGCGTGGGCACGGCGTCCGGGCCGATCCCACCGTTCGATCCTTCGCTGTTGGCGATCAAAGGCTCGTTGTTCGTAACCCGCCCGGCACTGGCCGACTACATCGCCGACCCGGCGGAAAAAGCCGAGCTGGCCGGCGAGTTGTTCGATCACGTCGGCAGTGGCCGGATCAAGATCGAGATCAACCAGCACTACGCCCTGCAGGATGCGGTGCAAGCGCATCGGGATCTGGAGTCGCGCAAAACTACCGGCTCATCGATTTTCGTGATTTGAGGAGGGTGCCATGCGAGTCGAACAACTGACCTGCGCCATTGGCGCCGAACTGAGTGGCGTGAACCTCGGCGATGCCGCCCGCGACGACGGCCTGTTTGCCGAGATCAAAGCGCTGCTGCTGCAACACAAGGTGCTGTTCCTGCGTGACCAGGACTTCAGCCGCGCCGAGCACGTGGCCTTTGCCCGTCGTTTTGGCGAGCTGGAAGACCACCCGGTGGCCGGCAGCGACCCGGAGCATCCGGGCTTGGTGCGCATCTACAAATCCCCCGACGCGCCTAACGACCGTTACGAAAACGCTTGGCACACCGATGCCACCTGGCGCGAAGTGCCGCCCATGGGCTGCGTGCTGCGCTGCGTGGAATGCCCGCCGGTGGGCGGCGACACCATGTGGGCGAACATGGGCCTAGCCTATGAAAACCTGCCGGCGGAAATCAAGGACAAGATCCAGCACCTGCGCGCCCGCCACAGTATCGAGGCGAGTTTTGGTGCGGCCATGCCGATCGAAAAACGCCTGGCGCTCAAGGCCATGTACCCGGACGCCGAGCACCCGGTGGTGCGCACCCATCCGGAAACTGGCGAGAAGGTGCTGTTCGTCAATGCCTTCACCACCCATTTCAGCAACTACCACACCGCCGCCAATGTGCGTTTTGGCCAGGACGCCAACCCGGGTGCCGGCGAGCTGCTGCGCTACCTGATCAGCCAGGTGTACATCCCCGAATACCAAGTGCGCTGGCGGTGGAAACCCAACAGCGTGGCGATCTGGGACAACCGCTGCACCCAGCATTACGCGGTGATGGATTACCCGCCCTGCCACCGCAAGATGGAACGCGCAGGGATCATCGGCGACAAGCCGTTCTAGGCCAGTTTGGCCCGCCCCGTTTTCAACCGTGCCGGGGCGGGCTCCTTTAAAACAAGAACAAGCGAGAGCATCCCCATGCAATTCTTCGACGATTCGTTGCACCCGGAAAACATGGAAAAGGTGGTGATCACCGTCGCCCCCTATGGCCCTGAGTGGATGCCGGATGACTTCCGCGACGACATTCCGGTGACCATGGACGAGCAAATCCAAAAAGCCGTGGATTGCTACGACGCCGGCGCTACCGTGCTGCACCTGCATGTGCGCGAACTGGACGGCACCGGCTCCAAGCGTCTGTCCAAGTTCAACGAGCTGATCGCCGGTGTGCGTGAGGCAGTGCCGGACATGATCATCCAGGTCGGCGGCTCGATTTCGTTTGCCCCCGAAGGTGAAGGCGAAGCGGCCAAGTGGCTGTCCGACGACACCCGCCACATGCTCGCCGAGCTGACGCCAAAACCGGATCAGGTGACGGTGGCGATCAACACCACCCAGATGAACATCATGGAGTTGCTCTACCCGGAATACCTCGCCGGCACCTCGCTGGACAACCCGGGTATCCACGCCGCCTACAGCGAAATGACCGTGCCGGCCGGCCCGGCCTGGGTGGCCGAACACCTCAAGCGCCTGTGCGCCAATGGCATTCAGCCGCACTTCCAGCTGACCGGCATGCACGCCCTGGAAACCCTTGAGCGCATGGTGCGCAAGGGCTTGTACAAGGGCCCGCTGAACCTGACCTGGATTGGCATCGGTGGCGGTTTCGACGGCCCCAATCCGTTCAACTTCTTCAACTTTATCCACCGTGCGCCGGATGGCTGCACCCTCACTGCCGAGTCCTTGCTGAAGAACGTCCTGCCGTTCAACACCATGGCCCTGGCCATGGGCTTGCACCCGCGGGTGGGCATTGAAGACACCATCATCGACCAGCACGGCAAGCGCTTCAGCTCCGTGCAGCAGATCGAGCAGACCGTGCGCGTTGCCCATGAGCTGGGCCGCGAAATTGCCAGTGGCAAAGAGGCGCGGGCGATTTACCGCATTGGTGTGCAGTACGACAGCATCGAGCAGACCCTGCTCGCCAATGGCATGGCGCCCAATCGCCAGGCCGGGCAAAAGGGTGTGCCGCAGCGCGGCTAAGGTAAAGGGCGTCCCGAGCGTGTTCGCCGGGACGCCAATCGATGTCAGGTACGACTAAAACAATAACAAGCGGTTGCACTGCAACGAGGAGGCGTCATGGCCTTTCATCACAGCGTGGGCGATGAGGTAGATACCTCGGTCGGCATTCCCCGCAGCTACGCCTGGGTGGTCTTCGCCCTGACCTTCGGCCTGCTGATCTCCGACTACATGTCGCGGCAGGTGCTCAATGCGGTGTTTCCCCTGCTGAAAACTGAATGGAGCCTGAGCGACAGCCAACTAGGCATGCTCAGTGGCGTGGTGGCCCTGATGGTCGGCCTGCTGACCTTTCCGCTGTCGTTGCTGGCCGACCGTGTCGGCCGTGTGCGCAGCCTGGCGGTGATGGCCTTGCTGTGGAGCGTGGCGACCCTGATTTGTGGCCTGGCCCAGCGTTACGAGCAAATGTTCGTCGCGCGTTTTCTGGTCGGTGTCGGCGAGGCAGCCTATGGCAGCGTCGGCATCGCGGTGGTGCTGTCGGTATTTCCCAAGCATATGCGCGCCACCCTCACCGCGGCCTTTATGGCGGGCGGCATGTTCGGCTCGGTATTGGGCATGGCCCTGGGCGGGGCGATTGCCGCGCACCTGGGGTGGCGTTGGGCGTTTGTCGGCATGGCGTTGTTCGGTCTGTTGCTGGCGTGCTGCTATCCGCTGATCGTGCGGGAGGCGCGGGTGTCGCATACGCGCTTCACCAGTGCCGCGCAGCAGGCGGCGCAGAAAGCCTCGCGTCCGCTACGCAGCCTGTACGCCAGTCGCTCGGTGGTGGCCGCCTATATTGGCAGCGGCCTGCAGTTGTTCGTGGGCGGCACGGTGATCGTGTGGATGCCCAGCTACCTCAATCGCTACTACGCCATGGGCACCGACAAGGCCGGCGCGTTGGCCGGCCTGATCGTACTGTGCAGCGGCGCCGGGATGATTCTCTGCGGCATCCTCAGTGACCGCCTGTGCCGCGATGCACCGGCACGCAAAATCGCCCTGGCCATCGGCTATTGCCTGGGCAGTTGCGTGTTGCTGTCGCTGGCCTTTGCCTTGCCGCCGGGTCCCCTGCAATTGCTGCTGATCTGCCTGGGCATGTTGATCGCTGCAGGCACCACCGGCCCGGCCGGGGCCATGGTCGCCAACCTCACCCATTACTCGGTGCACGGCACTGCCTTCGCCACCCTGACCCTGGCCAATAACCTGCTGGGCCTGGCGCCTGGTCCGTTTATTACCGGGCGGCTGTCGGATGTATTCGGTTTGCAGACGGCCTTCCAGCTGGTGCCGCTGATGAGCATCGGCGCGGCGTTGGTGTTTTTCTACGCGCGCTGCCATTACCTGCACGACCTCGCCCGCCTGCGTGGCGAGCCGAGCCCGCCGGCAGGCGGCACGGCCGTGCTGGAGGCGCAGCGGTGAGCCCGGCTCTGCGTATCGACATGGCCTTCGACTTCATCTGCCCCTGGTGCCTGATCGGCAAGCGACAGCTGGAACAGGCCGTGGCTCAACTGCAGCAGGACCTGCCAAACCAGGGCGTGAGCATCGCCTGGCAGGGGGTGCAGTTGTTGCCCCATCTGCCGGTTATCGGTGAGTCGTTTCACGACTTCTACCTGCGTCGCCTCGGCAGCGAAGCAGCGGTGCGCGGGCGCCAGCGGCAGGTGCAAGAAGCGGCGGCAGCGGTTGGCCTGCAGTTCAACTTCGAGCGTATTCAGCGCATGCCCAATACCGCCGACGCACACCGGTTGCTGTGCCAAGCCGCCGTACTCGGTAGCCCGCAGCAGCGCGACCAGTTGCTCGAGCGCCTGTTCGCCGCGCACTTCGAACACGGCGAAGACCTTGGCAACAGCAATACCCTGCTGGCCATTGCCGAAGCCTGTGGTTACTCGCGCGAGGCCATGGCCCGCGCGCTGTATGGCGATGGCCGGCCGTTTCTGCCGGCGGAAGTCAGCGCCCACAGCGTGCCGCAGTTCGTCTTCGATGGGCAGCTGCAGCTGTCCGGTGCGCTGCCGGCCGAGCAGTTGTTGCGCGGTATTCACGCGGCCCTCGGCATGGTGCAGCAGCGGAGCCTGCCGGTATGAGCCAGCGTCATCCAGTGCCGGCCGCTCAGGTGCCGGCGGCCGGCCAGCGCGCGCTGCTGGCAATCGGCGGCCAGAGCATTGCCTTGTTCAACCTGGACGGGCACTTTCATGCCATCGCCGACAGTTGCCCGCACCAGGGCTCGTCCCTGTGCGCCGGGCAGTTGCAAGGCCGGGTGATCCAGTGTCGCGCCCACGGCCTGCGCTTCGACCTGGCCAGCGGCTACCTGCTCAATTCCACAGCGCTCAAGGTGACCACCTACCCGGTGGAGCACGACGGCGAGCAGCTATTTATTGTCATCGAGGACCCCGCGCCATGAGCGCCATTGCTCTCACTCAGTTCAACGAGCGTGCCCGCGTATTAGCGCCGGGCGTGAGTATCAGCCTGGTGGTGGCCGCCGCCGCCACTTTCCTCTCCGAACACTACGGCGCGCCAGTGATGCTGTTCGCCCTGTTGCTGGGCCTGGCGCTGAATTTTCTCGCCGGCGAAGGCAGCTGCAAGGCCGGTATCGAGTTCACCGCCCGCACGGTGCTGCGCGTTGGCGTGGCCCTGTTGGGCATGCGCATCACCCTGGAACAGATCGCTGCGCTGGGCTGGAAGCCGCTGGCGCTGGTGGTGATTCTGGTGGTGGTGACCATCGGCTGCTCGGTGCTGGCAGCCCGCGCCCTGGGCTTTTCGCGTTTGTTCGGCATGCTCACTGGCGGTGCCACGGCGATTTGCGGCGCCTCGGCAGCACTGGCGCTGGCGGCGGCCTTGCCCAATCACCCGAAGAAGGAACGGGCGACGCTGTTTACCGTGATCGGTGTGTCGGCGCTGTCGACTCTGGCGATGATCATCTACCCGATGATCGCCAATGCCCTGGGCTTGTCGCCGCAGGCGGCCGGGGTGTTTCTCGGCGCCACCATTCATGACGTGGCCCAGGTGGTCGGCGCCGGGTACAGCATGTCAGCGGAAACCGGCGATACCGCCACTGTGGTCAAGCTGATGCGCGTGGCCATGCTGCTGCCGGTGATTCTTTCTGCTGCCCTGATCACCCGTGCCCAGGGGGTCGAGCCCGGCGCCCAGCGGCCGCCGCTGCTGCCGTGGTTTGCCGTCGGTTTTCTGCTCCTGGCCTGCATCAACAGCACCGGTTGGGTGCCAAGCCTGGTGCAGGGAGGGGTCAACGAAGCGTCGCGCTGGTGCCTGGTGGTGTCGATTGCGGCATTGGGCATGAAGACCCAGCTCAAGGAACTGGCCACCGTCGGCATCAAGCCGATCCTGCTGATGGTCGGTGAAACCGTATTCCTCGCTGTGCTGGTGCTGCTGTTGATGCGCTGGGGTCTGTGACAGGGCCGGTTGGGCCTTTTAGCGCGGCAGCGGGCGAAAACAACAATAAAAAAGGAAAGGTCGATGCGAAGGAATGTGCTGGCGTACCTGTTTGCCTTGCTGGCGCTGTCAGCCCAGGCCGACTCCCTTAGCGTGCGCCAATTGCAGGCGCTCGATAGCCACAGCGGTCTGCTCTGCGCCAGCGCCTTGCTGTACTTCGACCCTCGCGAGCAGGCCCCGGACCCGCGCCTGGTCACTGCGGTATTCCACCACCTGACCAGCCTGGAAACCGACGTGCTGCAACTGGGCCAGCCGCCTGAACTGGTGCAGCCACTGGCGGCCATGCGCCGGTTGTTCGAGCAACTCGACGGCCTGCCGCGCAGCGACAGTCGCCGCTACCCGGAGCTCATTGGCAGCCTGCTGGAGCAACGCCAGCAACTGCGTGAGGCGGCTGACCGGCGCCTGGCCCAGAGCGGCATGGCAGAACCCTTCGGCGAACAGAGCCGAACCCTCGCCAACCTGTTGCTGGACTACCAGCTGCGCCATTACCCGTTAACGCAGAAGGACCGCTGGTTACTGCCCGTGGCGCGACTGAGCGAACTGGACGGCGAGGTCGAACAGCGTTTCGAGCAGTTGCAGAGCCAGTATCCCGGGCAACTGCAAGCCCTGACCAAGGTGCGCAGCAGCTACCGTTTTGTCCGTCCGCAACTGCAACAGGATGGCGGCGCGGGCAGTGGCGGTGCGGAGTTTTACCTCAGCCGCGCCGTGCTGGATCTGGATGAGCTGGCGCTGGTCAGCACAGCGCCAACGCCCTGAGCGCCGGCAGGTTCAGCGCTCTTTGCGCGCCATGCCGTGCTCACTGCGCCAGGTTGCCGGCGGCATATCGAATTGGCTGATAAACCAGCGGGTAAACGAGCTGGGCATCGAGTAGCCGAGCATGTCGGCGATGCGTCCCAGGGAGTAGCCGGGGTTTTCCAGGTAGCGGATCACCAGGTCGCGGCGCACGCCGTTGATCAAGTCGCTGAAGGTGGCTTCGTTCTCTTCCAGG
Source organism: Pseudomonas sp. GV071 (assembly GCF_003050835.1). GTDB lineage: Bacteria > Pseudomonadota > Gammaproteobacteria > Pseudomonadales > Pseudomonadaceae > Aquipseudomonas. The sequence goes on from NZ_QAOJ01000002.1 coordinate 416,682, forward strand.
CGCCGCTGCAGGGTGCGCACGTTCATGCCCATGGCCATGGCGATCTGCTCGATGGTGGCGCGGCCCATGGGCAGCAACAGGTAGATGGCCTTGCGCACTTCGAACATCAGCGGCGAGTCCTGCTCCACCTGCAATGAGTCGAGAAAACGCTGGGCGTAGCGCGCCATGCCAGGGTCGGCCTGGGGGTTGGGCACGTCGAAATCGGCCGCGGGGCAGACGATGCCGTTGAACTCGCTGTTGAACTCGACCTTGGGCCCCAGCACCCGGCGATGCACCTGCACATCGTCGGGCGCGGCGTGGGTGAAGTTGACGCTGATCGGTCGCCAGTGGCTGCCGAGCAGGGCGGCGCACAGCCGGTACATCACGCCAATCGCCAGCTCGTTGCCCTGGCGGCAACTGAGGCCGGCGGCGGTTACCACTTCCTCGCGAATGATCACCATGCTGCCGGCTTCTTCGATATAGATCGCCAGCGAGTCGTTGAGCAGATGACGGTATTGCACCACCACCTGCAGCGCCTCGCGCAGGGTGCGTTGGTGGGTGAGCAACAGGCTGACCGCGCCGAAGTCGGCGAGCTGGCGTGACTCGGCCATGCGCAGGCCGAAGGTCTGGCACCCGCTGGCAGTGGCCGCGTTTTCCAGCACGCGCACGGCGGCGTCGATGGGGATGCGTTGTTCCGGGTCCTGCAGCTGACTCTTGCTCAGGCCCACTTCATTCAGCAGCGTCTGGGGCTTGAGGCCCAGGTGCTGGGCGACCTCCAGGAAGTTGGTCAAAACCGCTGCGCGAACCAGTGTTGTCATTGTTCTAGTTCCTTCACAGGCACGGCCATTTCGATGGCCGCCGGGCATCATGCCCGATGCCCTCCCACGCGGTCACGGGGGGTGTCACGAAATGAGAAGTGGCCACCGTAACCCTGACTCTAGCAGCGTTCGAGGAGTGCGGCAGGCCGCATTGGCCATGGTCTTGGCACGGCCCTGTCATGAATTGCGAAATGGCTGACGCTTAATGTGAAGCGGCGCCGGGGCCCCGGCCTCTACTGTCTGCTCAACCCCGGCGTCTATGTGCGCCGAACCGGATTGGCAGTCAGGAGCTCCCTGTGGCGAACACCTCCGAAGTCACCGTGCTTTTTATTCCCGGCCTGCGCGATCACGTCGCCGAGCACTGGCAAACCTTGCTCGCCGCCCGTTTGCCCAACAGCCGTACGGTGCCGCCGCTGGAACAGGATGGCCTGAGCCTGTTGGCGCGGGTCGACGCCATCCAGCGCGAGCTGGACACGATCGAAGGTCCGGTGGTGTTGGTGGCGCACAGCGCCGGTGTGCTGATGACGGTGCACTGGGCCGCGCGCTATTCACGACCGATCCTCGGCGCCTTGCTGGTGACTCCACCTGACCTCGCCAGCGCCTGGCCGGCGCAGTACCCGAGCCCACAGGTGCTTGAGCAAAACGGCTGGTCGCCGTTGCCGATGGGGCCACTGCCGTTCCCCAGCATTGTCGCCGCCAGCAGCAACGATCACCTCGCCAGCCTGGAGGCCGTGCGCCTGATGGCCGGCGACTGGGGCGCCAACCTGGTTGAGCTGGGCGCGGTCGGCCACCTCAACCCCGCTTCCGGCTACGGCGAATGGCCGCGGGGCGAAACCCTGATCAAGCGATTGCTGGGCTAAGGCCCGTTACGGACGCACGCAATCCTTTCACCCCCCACAAGGACCCCTTTACCCGCCCGCGCGGCCACCCCGCGTGTGCGACCTGCAGCAACCCATAACAACAAAAAGCGGAGTCAACGCGATGTACAACAATAACAAGCAGCACCGCCCGCCCTTGCGTCGAAGCCTGTTGGCCACAGCCATGTTGCTGGCGGCGGTACCGGCCGTTCAGGCCGTTGAAGTGGATACCGGCAACCCGGACTTGTCCCTGCGCTTCGACAACACCGTGAAGTACAACTACGGCGTGCGTACCGAAAGCGCCGATAGCCGCATGCTCGGCACGCCGAACAACAACGACGGCGACTACAACTTCCGCAAAGCCGGCACCAATATCACCAACCGCCTCGACCTGCTCACCGAACTGGACGTGGTCTACCAGAACCGTATGGGCTTTCGCGTCAGCGGTGCCAGTTGGTACGACAAGGCCTATGACAACGCCGGGTCCAACTCCAACCCCTTCGTCAACGGTAACGGCGAGTACTCCTCGATTGCCGGCTGGGGTGGTCGGCCTGGCGCCCCCGCGGTGTTTGGCAGTTCGCACCTGAGCAACTATGCCCAGCGCTATTACAGCGGCCCGTCTGGCGAGATTCTCGACGCCTTTGTTTTTTACAGCACCGAAGTCGGCGAGGAGTCGCTGCTGAGCATGAAGGCCGGCCAGCACAACGTGTTCTGGGGGGAGACCATTCTCAACCCGGTGCACTCGATCAGCTACGGCCAGTCCGGCCTCGACCTGGCCAAGCTGGCTGCCTCGCCGGGTACCGAAGCGAAAGAGCTGTTCGTGCCGCGCAACCAGCTGTCCACCAGCTTCACCCTCAATTCCGAGTGGTCGTTCGGCGCCCAGTACTTCCTCGGTTGGGACGCAGCGCGGTTGCCGGAAGCCGGCACCTATTACGGCTCTTCCGACCTGATCGGCGAAGGCGCGCAGTCGTTCATTCTCGGCCACACCGGTGGCGCCGGCCTGGCTGGGCCGAACGGCACCTTGAGCAATATTCGTCGTGGCGATGACCTGACCCCGGACAACAGTGGCGACTGGGGCGTGATGGCCAAGTGGGCACCCGAATGGCTGGATGGCACCCTGGGTTTCTACTACCGCAAAACCTCCGACATCCTGCCGCAAGCCGTGCTCGATGCGCGCAAGCTGACCCTGGTCGGTGGCGTGCCGGGCCTGCGCAACTCGATTGAAACCACGTCCTACCGCCTGGCCTATGGCGAAGACATCGATATCTATGGCCTGAGCCTGTCCAAGGACATCGGCGGCGTCAGCGTCGGCAGCGACCTGAACATCCGTCATGGCATGCCACTGGCCAGTATTCCGGCGATCTACAGCCCGCTGCTGGTCACCGGTGGCGGCCCGTTGAGTGCGCGGTATGCCAGCACCGGCGTGGTCGACGCGCCGCTGCGCGAAGGCGAGAGCATGAGCGCCACCGGCGACACCCTGCACTTTGTGGTCAACGGCCTGATGGCGCTGCCCGAAACCGCGCTGTTCGATGCCGCGAGCCTGTTGGGCGAGGTGTATTACAGCAACCTGCTGAGCCTCGATAGCCAAAACGAGGCGCTCTACAAAGGCAAGAGCAGCTACCGCGGCATCGACAAGCCGACCCGCGATAACTGGGGCGTGGCGGTCAACTTCACGCCCACCTGGTACCAGGTGTTTCCAGGCGTCGACCTGAGTGCGCCGATGTCCATTAACGTCGGCATCGACGGCGTTTCGCCGGTTGCTGCTGGCGGCGCCGAAGACACCGGTAACTACGCCCTGGGCCTCAGCGCGGCGATTTACAACCAGTACTACGTCGACCTCAAGTACGTGGACTCCTTCGGCGACACCGAGAAGTGCAAAGACGGCGCCACCGACGGTGCGCTGCCCAACGCCCTGGACCTGACCCAGCGTTACACCTGCTACGCCGGTGGCTACTCGTCCTTCTCCGGTGGCGGTGCCAGCGGTGAAGACCGCGGCGCGGTTTACCTGACGTTTAAAACCACCTTCTGATCCACGAATTACCCGCCTCTGCGCAGGAGAACAACAAGATGAAATTCGTGCACACCGTACTGTCTGTATCACTCGCCCTGGCCATGGCCGGCCAGGCCCATGCCGCCGTTTCCGCCACTGAAGCGGCGCAGCTGGGCACCAGCCTTACCGCCATTGGCGCACAAGTGGCCGGCAACGCCGACGGCAGCATTCCGGCCTACAGCGGCGGCTTGAGCCAGGCCCCGGCCGGCTTCAAAAGCGGCGACAGCGTGCGCCCCGATCCCTTTGCCAGCGAAAAACCGCTGGTGGTGATCGATGGCAAAAACGTCGACCAATACAAAGACCAGCTCAGCGCCACCACGGTGGAACTGGCCAAGCGTTTTCCCAGCTTTCGCGTCGAGCTTTACCCCACTCACCGTACCGCTGCCGTGCCGCAGGCCGTGCAAGACAACAGCGTGAAAAACGCCACCGGTGCCAAATCGCTGGAAGGCGGGCTGGCCATCGACAACGTGCTGCCTGGCGTACCGTTCCCGATTCCGCAGTCGGGTGCCGAAGCCATGTGGAATTTCCTGCTGCGCTACCAGGGCGTGACCATCAATTCCAAGTACGACTCATGGAACGTCGATTCCGCTGGCGTCGCCAGCCTGGCCACCACCGGTCAGGCGTTTATCAGCTACCCGATCTACGAAGACATGGCCAAGCCGATCAACGCCAACGCCACCTACTACCAGATGAAGCTTTACTACACCGCGCCAGCGCGCCGCGCCGGTGAGGCGATCATGCTGCAGGATGCCGCCAACCCGTTGCAGCAACCGCGCCGCGCCTGGCAATACCTGCCCGGCGTGCGTCGGGTGAAGCTGGCACCCAACCTCGCTTACGACACGCCGAACCCGGGCACTGCCGGTGCCGGCACCTACGATGACGTATTCGTCTTCAACGGTGCGCTGGACCGCTTCGACTGGAAGCTGGTGGGCAAGCAGGAAATGATCGTGCCCTACAACACCTACCGCCTGACCTACGCGCCAGACGCCAAAGCCATCACCACCCCGAACCACCTGGCACCCGAGCTGGTGCGTTGGGAAAAACACCGCGTCTGGGTGGTGGAAGGCACGCTGAAAAGCGGCGCTCGCCACGTATACGCCAAGCGCCGCTTCTACCTCGACGAAGACAGCTGGGTGGCGCTGGCCTCGGACCAATATGACGCCCGTGGCCAGCTCTATCGCGGCTCGTTTGCCTTCCTCAGCCAGAGCTACGACAAGACCGTACCGGACTCCACGCCCTTCATGATCTACGACCTGGTGGGTGGCTCGTACAACATCAACGGCGTGGTCGGCCCCTACGGCGGCATCCACTACATCGACGCGCTATCCAAGGCGCAGTGGTCTCCCGAGTCGCTGGCTGGCGCGGGCATCCGCTGAGTTCGGGCGCCAGCGGGCAGGGCAGCAACGCCTGCTGGCGCACCTTTAATGCCGAGATAGACCATGAACATTTTCAACCAAGCCGTGCGCTCCTTGCTGGCGCTGCTCCTATGCAGCGTGTGCCTGGCGGCGCGGGCCGAATTTATCGACGTGCTGGATTTGCCAGCCCGTATCAGTCCGTTGGCCAGAGTGGCGCCGCTGGATGGCGTGCGCCGTTGTGGCGAGCGCCTGGTGGCGGTCGGGCAGCGTGGCCATATCCTGCTGGCCGACAGCGCCGCCGGTCCCTGGCAGCAAGCCCAGGTGGCGGTGAGCAGCGACCTGACTGCCGTGTATTGCGCCAGTGCGCAGCAAGGCTGGGCGGTGGGTCATGACGGTGTGATTGTGCACAGCGACGACGCTGGCCAGCACTGGAGCAAGCAGCTCGACGGTCGCCAGATCGGCGCCCTGATGCAGGCCCATTACGCCGCGTTGGCGAGTGCCGAACCGGGCAATGACGAGTGGGCCAGTCGCCTGGCCGAAGCGCAGCGCATGGTCGACGAGGGCGCCGACAAAGCGCTGCTGGATGTGTGGTTTGCCAACGAGAAGCTCGGTTATGCCGTCGGCGTGTTCGGCCTGATCCTGCGTACCGAAGATGGCGGCGGGCACTGGCAGCCCTTCGGCGAGCACACCGACAACCCGCAGCGTCTGCACCTGAACGCCATCGCCGCCGTCGACGGCGTGCCCTATATCGCCGGCGAGCAGGGCCTGCTGTTGCGCTGGAGCGCCGAGCAGCAGCGTTTTGTTGCCCTGCAGACGCCCTACAGCGGGAGCTTTTTCGGCGTCACCGGCGCGGCTCACGAGCTGCTGGCGTACGGCCTGCGCGGGCATGTTCTGCGCAGCAGCGACGACGGCCTTACTTGGCAGCAGTTGGAAACCGGCGTGCAAAGCAACATCACCGCCGCCGCCCGGGACACTACCGGGCGCTTTGTATTTTTCACCCAGGCCGGGCATGTGCTGCGCCTGAACGCCACTGATCAGGCCCTGCAAGCCGTGCCGCAGGCCGAGATGGCGCCCATCAGCGCCGCCCAGTTCAGCGCCGACGACAGCCTGGTGCTGGTCGGCAACCGCGGTGTGCGCAGCCAGCGCCTGCCCTAACCGGTCAACGAGAATCCCCATGGGCACCATCAAACAAGACAACATGCCGGTGATCCGCGACCTGCGCGATTTCGACCAAAGCAGCGGCCACCTGCTGGAGCGCCTGCTGTTCAACCACCGGCCATGGTTTATCGCCATCATCGCGCTGCTCTCGGTGCTGTTCGCCTATATGGCGCTGACCCGCCTGGAACTGCGGCCGAGCTTTGAAAAGATGATTCCGCAGAGCCAGCCCTATATCCGCAACTTCCTCGACAACCGCGATCAACTGCGCGGCCTCGGCAACTCGGTGCGGGTGGTGGTGGAGAACCAGGCCGGCGATATTTTCGACCCGGCCTACCTCGCCGTGCTCAAGCAGGTGAACGACGACCTGTTCCTCACCCCCGGCGTCGACCGCGCCTGGCTGCGCTCGCTGTGGGCGCCCAGCGTGCGCTGGACCGAAGTGACCGAGGAGGGCTTTCAGGGCGGCGCGGTGATGCCCGATGCCTACAACGGCTCACCTGCCGCCATCGAGCAACTGCGCCAGAACATCGCCCGTGCCGGCGTGGTCGGCAGCCTGGTGGCCAATGATTTCCGCTCCAGCATGCTGGTGGTGCCGTTGCTCGACAAAGACTCCGCCACCGGCCAGGGCATCGACTACTACGCCTTCGCCAAACGCCTGGAAGCGCTGCGCGAGAAGGTCGAGCAGATCGACGCCACGGCGCAGGGCAAGGGCCCGTACAGCGTGCGGGTGATCGGCTTTGCCAAATTGGTCGGCGAGTTGATCGACGGGCTGGTGCAGGTCATGGCGTTCTTCGCCCTGGCGGTGGCGGCAGCGTTCGCCATCATCCTGCTGTACACCCGTTGCCTGCGCAGTACCTTGCTGGTGATCGGCTGCTCGCTGCTGGCGGTGGTCTGGCAACTGGGCATCGTCGCCTGGCTGGGTTACAGCATCGACCCGTATTCGGTGCTGGTGCCGTTTCTGATCTTCGCCATTGGCGTGTCGCATGCCGCGCAGAAAATGAACGGCATCATGCAGGACATCGCCCGCGGCACCCATAAGCTGATCGCCGCGCGCTACACCTTCCGCCGTCTGTTCATTGCCGGGGTAACGGCGCTGCTGGCCGATGCCGTGGGCTTTGCCGTGCTGATGCTGATCGACATACCGGTGATCCAGGACCTGGCCATCGCCGCCAGTATTGGTGTGGCCGTGCTGGTGTTCACCAGCTTGCTGCTGATGCCAGTGGCGTTGTCCTACGTCGGGGTTGGCCGCAAAGCTGCCGAGCGTGCGCTGCGCATCGACACCCGCGCTGAGCAGCACCGTGGGTTTGGTCGCATGTGGGACGGCCTCAACCGCTTCACCACGGCCAAATGGGCGACTGTCACGGTGCTGTTGGCGACCCTGCTCGGCGTCGGCGGTTTTCTCGTCAGCCTGCACCTGCAGATCGGCGACCTTGATCGCGGTGCCCCGGAGCTGCGCGCCGACTCGCGCTACAACCTCGACAACGCCTACATCACCAGCCACTACGCGCTGTCCAGCGACCTGTTTGCGGTGATGATCAAAACCCCGCCGGAAGGTTGCCTGGACTACCGCACCCTGGTGTTGGCCGACCGCCTGGCTTGGGAGCTGCAACAGCATCCGGGGGTGCAGACCACCGTGTCGCTGGTCAACGCGGTGCGGCAGATCACCGCCGGCTCGTTCGAAGGCAACCCGAAAATGGCCAGCCTGCAACGCAACCAGGACGTGCTCAACTACGCCGCCCAGCAGGCCTCGGTGAACGCGCCAGAGCTGTTCAACACCCGTTGCTCGGTGATGCCGGTGATTGCCTTCCTCAAGGATCACAAGGCCGAAACCCTCGACGGCGTGGTGGCCATTGCCGAACGTTTCGCCCGCGACAACAGCACCGACGAGCGCCAATTCCTGCTCGCCGCCGGCAGCGCCGGAATCGAAGCCGCGACCAACCTGGTGGTGCGCGAAGCCAACCGCAGCATGCTGTTGTACGTGTACCTGGCGGTGGCGATCTTCTGTTTGATCACCTTCCGCAGCTGGCGCGCGATGCTCGTGGCGCTGCTGCCGCTGGTACTGACCTCGGTGCTGTGCGAAGCATTGATGGTGGCCATGGGGATCGGCGTCAAGGTTGCCACCTTGCCGGTGATTGCCCTTGGCGTGGGCATCGGCGTGGACTACGCGTTGTACCTGCTGAGTGTGCAGCTGCACTACCAACGCCAAGGGCGCAGTTTGAGTGACGCCTACCGCAGCGCCGTGGCCTTTACCGGGCGAGTGGTGGCGTTGGTCGGCATTACCCTGGCGGCCGGGGTGGTGTGCTGGGTGTGGTCGCCGATCAAGTTCCAGGCCGACATGGGCATCCTGCTGACCTTTATGCTGCTGTGGAACATGCTCGGTGCGCTGATCCTGATTCCCGCGCTGTCGCACTTTCTGCTGCGCAACGTCGGCCAGCACGCGGCGACGGCAAACACGGACGGCGCCTTGCGCCGAGTCGGGCAACGCAAGCGGTGCGTGGCGCCTGGCGCGTAAACACACACACCATCGGGCCCGGCGTGCCGTTCACCCCGCCGGGCCTTTGCACACAGCCTGTCGAGCGGCGAAGCTGGGCGCCACTTTCCGCGCTACGGTGAACCCGATGAACCCCTGGCAAACCCCCGCCGCCATTCTGCAAGTGCGCCGAATACTGACCAGCTACCGCCACTGGTTCGGCGTCGAGCTGATTCCCGGAGCCCTCGCCCTTGAGGGCGAACAACTGGCTGAAGTCGCTTACCGCACCCAACGCACCTTGCTGTCACACGGCCCCCAGGCCGACCCCATCCTCAATTACGGCAACGCCGCTACACTGGCGCTGTGGGGCTTCAGCTGGAGCGAATTGATCGCCACGCCCTCACGCCTGACCGCCGAAGCCATGGAGCGCGAGGAGCGGCAACGTTTTCTAGAGCAGGTGGCGCGCCACGGCTATGTCGCCAATTACCGCGGCATTCGGATCGCCAAGAACGGCCAACGCTTCTGGATCGAAAAGGCTGCCGTGTGGAATGTGCTGAATGAACAAGGCGAGAAGATCGGCCAGGCCGCCAGCTTCGACCGCTGGAAGCCGGTGTAACCAGCACGAACTATTTCCCCCTGCGGCCCTCTGAAACCTGCGGTTATCTATTACAAGCCAAGTTGTAATAGCCGCCCGCCATACTCGGCGGCACCCTCGGTTCAGTGTGGAGCGTGAAATGAAAGGCCTGTCTGCTTCCAGAGTTGTACAGGGCTGCCTGGCCCTTGCGCTGGTGAGCACTGCCGCGATAGTCCAACACAACCGCTACTTCGAGCGCGTGTGGTTCCAGATCGAACAAACGGAAAACAGTGGCGGTCCTGATCGTCTACCCAGCTACCAGGTGGACATCGAAGGTCGCGCCATTGGTGAGGAAACCAACGTCTCCGCGCTGTCCTTCGACCCCGAGCGCAACACCCTGGTCAGCGTTACCAATCAACGCCCGCACTTCCTTGAGTTGTCCCTGGACGGCGAGCTGCTGCGCAGCATTCCCCTGCAAGGCTTCAAAGACCCGGAAGCCATCGAATACATCAGCCCGGGCGTGTACATCATTGTCGAAGAACGTCGCCGTCGGCTCACCGAAGTGCACATCAACGACGCCACCACCCTGATCGACATCGACGACCCCGCCAACGCCCACCAGCTTGACCTCAGCAGCGTTGGCGAAGAAAACAAAGGTTTCGAAGGCCTGGCCTTCGATGCCGCCAACCAGCGCCTGTTCATCGCCAAAGAGCGCGACCCCATGCGCATCTTCGAAGTCAGCGGCTTTATGCAACACGGCCCAGGCCCCTTGCGCCTGCAAGTGCGCACCGACCCCGAACGGGACCAACGCCTGTTCCTCACCGACCTCTCCAGCCTCTACTACGACAGCGCCACCCAACACCTGTGGGCGCTCTCCGACGAATCGAAAATGGTCATCGAACTCGACCAAAACGGCCAACCCCTGAGCAGCCTCAACCTGCGTGCTGGCAACCTGGGGTTGAAGGCGGATATTCCGCAGGCCGAAGGGATGGCGATGGGCAGCAATGGGGATTTGTATTTGGTGAGTGAGCCGAATCTGTTTTATCGGTTCAAGCGGACCGTTGAGTAGCGCAACCTAGTCGTTTTCCCCCTCCGCTGGGGCGCTCTCAATGATGCCTTTGGACATCACCGCAAACCCATACACCGCCACCGCATTCACCACGGTAAACACCAGGCCATAACCCAGCGCGCTTCCCAGCGGCAGATGGCCAAAGCCCAGGCGCGACGAGAAAACCAGCGTGAGGATGACACTGGGCAGCGACACCCCGGCGACGATCTTGTACATGTCGCTATCGCTGACGGTGTCGAAGTTGTCTTTGATGAAGTGGTAAACCAGGCCCGAGAGAATGAACAGACTGGCAAGGGTGGCGAGCCACGGACTGCTGGGTTTGAACACGGCCAGAATGCCAGTGATGAAGATGCTCAGACCGTAGTACTTGAGCAATAGGGAGCGAATTTGCATAGGCCATCCTTGGTTTGCGTTGGGCTTTAGTGGCGAACATTAGGCGAACCTGATATCCGCTGACTAGTACCCTACAACCCCACCCCCAAAAACCACCGGTAATACGGATTGCCGCCATCGCGCCGGATCACTTCGCGCACGGCCCGTTCCCATTCCTGGCGTTTGCCTTGGTACGCCAGCAGTCCCACGCCATAGAAGCTCTGCAGCCGTTCCTGTTGGTCGGTCACCTTGTTGATCAGGGCATCGTCGGCGTTGAGCAGCGGTGGGCGGGTGGTTTTGCCGAGCAGGGCGGGCAGGGTGCGGGTGATTTCGTCGGCTTTTACCCAGGGGGCGTATTCAATGCGCGGGTAGTCGTCGGTGACGGCGCGGGTATCGCCGGCGAAGCTTTCCAGGCCGGTGCGGTCGGTGACCCAGGTGCCAAGCAGGGCGGCGGCGCTGTCGATGCCGATGTGGTGCAGGGCGTCGCTGACGGTGGGTTGTTCGAAACGTTGGGCGATGCGTGCGGCGTCCAGTGGCATCGGTTGCTGTGAGCCAACCAACAGCATCTCGTGGAATTCGGTGGTCCACAGCGAGGCGTGGGGGAACACGTCGAGGAAGGCGCGCACCAAGGCGCGGCTTTCGTCGAGGGTTTGCGTCGGCAGCGGTAGCCATTGGGCGACGATGCCCTGGCTGTTGAGGCGGCTGGCGGCCAGTTGGTAGAAGTCGCGCGAGTACAGGTTGACCACGCCGGCGGCCGACGGCGGTGGCGGTTCCAGGGTGATCAGGTCGTAGCTTTGCGCGCTGCGCAGCAGTTCGCGGCGGCCGTCGCGCAGGCGGATGTCCAGGCGCGGGTCGTTGGCGGCATTGAAGTTGCCTTTGAACAGCGACGCGGCGCTGATCACGGCGGGCAGCAGTTCGGCGACTACCGGCTGTTCCAGGGTTGGGTACTGCAGCAAGGCGCCGGCGGTGATGCCGGTGCCGAAGCCGATCACCAGCGCCGAGCTTGGTTCGCCGCTGTGGATAAGTAGCGGTAGCAGCGCTTGCAGGCGCATGTAGCGCAACGACGGCATGGCATCGCCAGTGTTGGACACGCCCTGGATATACAGGCGGTTGAAGCGTTGTTTCGGGTTGCCTTGGGTAACCACCGCTACCGTGCCGCCGCTGCCTTCTTCGTAAAACGCCAGGGTGCCTTTCTGCGCGCCGGGCAACAGCTCGGCCAGGGTTTGTGGTGGGGTAAACAGGCCGACGGCGACCGAGGCCAGCGCCACAACGAGCACGGTATTGCGCAGGCGATTGCTGACCCGCTCGCCAAAGCTCACGGCGATCAGGCCGATCAGGCCAGCCAACACGGCCAACAGAGCGAGGCTGTGCACCAGGCCGAGGAAAGGGATCAGGACAAAACCGCAAAGCATCACGCCGACGATGCCGCCAAGGGTGTTAAGCGCGACGATGGCGCCCACATCACGGCCGACATGGCGGCTGTCCACAGCCAGGCGCAGGGCCAGCGGAAAGGCCGCGCCGAGCAGGGTGGTGGGCAGGAACACGATGCTCAACGCCGCCACCAGGAAACGCGCACACATGCCGGCCAGCTCATTGTCGGTGGCGATCAGCACCCAGGCTTCTACATGGCTTTGTGTATCGATCAGCCAGCGGCCGAGGCCGGCAATTTCCAGCAGCGCCAGCAGGCCGGCGGCGGCAATCAGCAGGCCGAACAGGCCCCAGGGGTCGCGCAGGCTGTCGGCGCGGCGGGCATACAGGGCGCTGCCCAGCACTAAGCCTGCGAGGTAGGTGGCGAGCATCACCGAGAAGGCGAAGGTGCGCGTACTCATGAACTGCACGATGGCTTGCGACCACAGCACTTCGTAACCGAGGGCGACGCCGCCAGCGACGGTATAGAGCAACAGGGCCAGACGCGCGGCGGCGCTGCGCGGATGGCGCTCGAGCATCGGCGTTGCCGGCTGCAGGCGTTGGCCACGGTGCTGCCACATCGCAGCCAGGGCGGCGAGCAGGTTGAGGCTGGCAGCCGCGAACGCAGTGCCGCGCACGCCCAACCAGGGAATCAACACGAAAGCGGTGAGCACGGTACCGGCAATCGCGCCGGCGGTGTTGGCGGCATACAGTCGCCCGCCGGCGCGGCCCAACTGGCCGGTCGCGGGGCCGATGGCGCGCATCAGTACGGGCAGGGTGCCGCCCATCAAGAAGGCCGGAATGCCCACCAGGGCGAACGGCAGCAGCCAGGCCAGCAGGCCGAACTGGGCTTCCAGGCGGGCGAACAAACCGGCGGCGTTGCCCAAGCCATAGGTGGCGGCAATGCCCAGCCCGGCGACGATCACCTCCAGCCCGGCGTAGAGCAACACGGGGCGCGCCAGGCGGTCGGCAAGGCGGCCGAAGGCCAGGCCGCCGAAGGCCAAACCGGCAAAAAAGGCGCTGACACCGGTGGTGATGGCGTACACCTCGACGCCCACCACCAGCGACAGTTGTTTGATCCACAACACTTGGTAAATCAGGGCCGCGCCGCCGGAAACGAACAGCAGCAAGGCGCAAATAAGCAGGGCCGGGTTGGCCGCAATGGGGGTGACGCTAGAGGCGTGAGCGGGAGACTTCGAACTGCTCGCAGACGGCATTGTGTAGCGGTCCTTGTTCAATGGCGGGTGCGGATAAAAGCGCATGCGGCGGTAAACAAAACGAGACCGGCGCATGGCCGGTCCCGAAGTAAAACAGGTTGCTCGCCACCTGACGAGCAACGGTGATGCGGTCAGGGTTTGGCTGGCGCGTTTTTCTTCGCATCCTCGGCAATCTTCGCGTCTACCGCCGCGCGAATCTGGTCGATGCTGAAGCTCGCTGGTCGTTGGCTCGGTGGGTATTCGATAAAGGTCTGCAGGAACTCTGCCGACTTGGTTACCGCTACAGCACCCAGGTAAACGTTCTTGGTGGTCCAGTCGTAGTACTGGTCAGACACCACATCGGCGCGCTCGTAGGGGTCCATGCGCAGGTTGAGAATTTTCGGCACTCGCAGGCACACGAACGGCTCACTCCACACTCGGAAACCACCGGGCTCGCGTTGTTCGCAGAACACCGCTTTCCAGTTGTCGAACCGTGCCGATACCAACACGCCGTCATCGTTGAAGTAGAAGAACTCGTGGCGATTGCCTTTAGGCTGTTGGCCGGTCAGGTAGGGCAATTGGTTGTAGCCGTCCAGGTGCACCTTGAAGCTCTTGCCACCGGTGGTGGGCGCCCACATTGGCATCCACCGACAGACCATCCAGGGGGAAGGAACTGTCGATGGGCGTGTTGGAATTCACCAGGTTCCAATAGCCGAACACGAAGTTGGTATCGATGGGCGTGTTCTGCCAATCGCGGGCGTTGTCGGCGTTGGCCAACAAGGGGCACGTGACCAAGGCGACGATAGAAAAGCGGCGCAGCGACGGCGCGTAAATCGAATACTGCATGGCGTACCTCTTCCATTTGGTAACGCTGTAAGACACAGCCCAGACGTTCCGGTGTTGGTTGGCTTATTGGTAGTGAATGACGATGCCCTTCAGGCGACGGCCTTCAATGGTTTCGATGTCGCGGTTCCATAGCGGGCCGTTGACCACGGCTGCCACGGGTTGAATCTGGTCGTAGACCACCACCACCGCATCGCCACCGATCTTCGCTGCTTCGTCTTTGAGCTTCTGCTCAAGCTCGGTCACTGGCGGTGCGGGTTCGGTGCTGGCCTCGAGAATCACCTCACCCACGCGCACATGCTCGCGAGTCGGTTCACTGCGCAGCACTTGCACGTTGGCGGGGTTGGTGGCGGCGGCGTGGGGCGCGCCAACATACTCAGTGGTCTGCGCATCGATACTCGCGCACGCGGCCACACTGGCCAGCACCACAGCAGCGAGGCCTGCACGCAGATAAAGGGGTAACTGATGGCTAACTGACATTCTCGGAATCCCTCCTGAGCTCTCTAGAGCGCCACCTGCCGGTTGGGTACGACCGTGCCGAGGCGCTCGGATGAAGTTAGCAGCGATTCGAAGATTGGCCAGTGGCGCTATGCCGAATTGCACTAAAGCTGTGCAAAGAAGGGAGTTACAGCGAGGAGCAAAAACTCGCGGCTGAAGCGGATCGCCGCCCGGCCGATCCTACGGGGCACGGTTAGATCTGGGAGAACACCTTTGGCCTCGATGTTTTTGATCTACGGCCCTGGGTACGAGCGCGGCGTATACACCCAATCCACCGCACTGCCCGCCTTGGCAAAACGCCGTGTGGTGCTGGAGCCGATGATCACCATGGTGCGCATATCCACCATCTCCGGGCGCAGCTCACCGAGCGTGGTGACGGTCAGCGCTTCGGCCGGGCGGCCGATATCGCGGCCTAACACCACCACGGTTTCCGGGCTGCGTTGTTCGCGTACCACGTCCAGCGCACGGCCCAGTTGCCAGGGGCGGGCGCGGGATATCGGGTTGTAGAAGGCCAGGGCGAGGTCGGCGAGGGTGGCGTGTTTCAGGCGCAGCTCGATCACCTCCCACGGCTTGAGGTTGTCGGAGAGGGAGATCATGCAGAAGTCATGGCCCAACGGCGCGCCGGCTTTGGCGGCGGTGGCCAGCGAGGCGGAAACACCGGGCAGTACCTGCAACTCGACGCTGTGCCAGTGCGGGTCGCTGCTGGCTTCCAGGGCTTCCAGTACGGCGGCGGCCATGGCGAAGACGCCGGGGTCGCCGGACGACACCACCACCACCCGCCGGCCGCTGGCGGCCAGTTCGAAGGCGTGGCGCGAGCGCGCCAGTTCTTCGCGGTTGTCGCTGTTGTGCAGCACCTGGTCAGCGCGGAATGGGCCGGCCATGGTCACGTAGGTTTCGTAGCCGAGCACGTCTTGCGCTTCTTGCAGCGCGCGCTTGACGGCAGGTGCAGTGAACTCGGCGGCGCCGGGGCCAAGACCGACCACTGTGAGCCGGCCACGGGCCTGGCCGAGGCTGTGGATAACCACCGGCTGCTCGGCGATGGCCAGCTGCAGGCCCTGGCTTTCCAGCACGCGGTGGGGTGCGTTGAGGGTCGGCTGATCACTGAAGCGCAGCGGTACGCCGAGGCTGTCGGCGGTGGCGTGCAGGGCGTTATCGGCCATCTGTTCACGCGGGCAGAGCAGGCCAGCCAGGGCATGGGCGCTGATGCCGGCCGCAGCCAGGCTCTGCTGGATACGTGCTGCATCGGCCGGCGGGTTGAGCGCCACCACGCTGCGCGGGTGGATCAGCAATTCATCGGCGCTGCCCTGGGCGTCGGTGCTGATGCGGATGCGCAGGTGGGCATCGGCGGCCAGCGGCAGGCGCGCTTGTTCCAGCCAGGGTGCGTCGCCATCGATGCTGACGTTTTGGCCGCCGAGCAAGGAGGAGACAAACCGTTTGCCCTGCTCGATATCGCCCAGTACATAGCCGCTCGGGGGGTTGAGCACGCAGGTGTCGAAGCGCAGTTCGCCGCTGGTGGTGATGGCGGGCGCCACATCCAGAGCAGCAGCGATTTCCCGCGCCAGCACGTTTACCCCGGCCAAGCCGCCGAGCAGTGGGACTACCGCGCTGCCGTCTTCGGCGACGGCCAATACCGGTGGCTCGGCGCCTTTGGTGTGCAGCAGCGGGGCCAGGCAGCGAATGACGATGCCGGCGGCGCACAGGGCGATGAGGGGGCGGTTGCTTTGGTACAGCTCGCGCAGTTGGCTGCCGAAGTCGCTGTAGCTGATGTCGGCGGTGACCCGCTCGTTCAGGCCATACACCTGGCTGCCGGGATACGACGCCTGGATGCGCCGGGCGGTGGTGAGGGCGCCGCTGCCGAGGATGAGAATGGCGGGGGACATGGAGGACTCCGGTGTTCGGCGGGGAGGGCTGCGTTGTAGCGGCCCCTCTCCCTAACCCTCTCCCCGGAGGGGCGAGGGGACTGATTTGTGGTGGGCCTGGAATTGAGGTTCCAAACCAGTCACCGATTTAGCTCCCCTCGCCCGCTAGCGGGAGAGGGGCTGGGGGAGAGGGTTGCGGCAAACGCAGCCCTTCACCTCACGCCTGCCACTTCTCCCCAGGCACGATGATCAACGAAAAGTACGGTGACGCCATCGGGTCCACCTCATTCAGCGGCACGATGCGCTGGTTTTCCATGGTCGCGCGCTCAACGTATCTGGCGCGCCCGGCCAGGCCCAGCTCTTCCAGCACGCCACGCACCTTGTCGAAGTTGCGCCCCAGCTTCATCACCACGGCCGCATCGGTAGCGGCCAGGCGTTGCTTGAGTTCGTCAGCCGGCAACACGCCGCTGAGCACGGCCAAACTCTGGTTGCGGTACACCAGCGGAATACCCAGCACCGAAGCACCGCCGAGCATGGAGCACACCCCCGGCACCACTTCGGCCGGGTAACGGCTGGCCAGGCGGTCGTGCAGGTACATGTACGAGCCGTAGAAAAACGGGTCGCCTTCGCAGATCACGGCGACGTCGCGGCCGGCTTCCAGGTGCTCGGCAATCTGCTCGGCGCAGGTGTCGTAGAAGTCGCTGATGATGTCTTCGTAGCTCAAAGGCGGAGCGAGCTTTTCAGTGGTGACCGGGTAGACCATGGGCAGCCGTTGCTGCGCCTCGGTGAGGTGCGCGGCGATGATGCCAAAGGCATTGCCGTGCTGGCCGAGGGCGACCTTGGCCTTGGCCACGAAGTAGCCAATCACCGGCGCCGACTGCAGCAGGCGCAGGGCCTTGAGGGTGATCAGCTCGGGGTCCCCCGGGCCGACGCCGATGCCGAGCAAACGTCCTTTTCCGCTCATTACTCCACCTCCGTGGCCAGGGCGTTGACGGCCGCTGCCGCCATCGCGCTGCCGCCGCGACGACCGCGCACGATCACGTAGGGCACGCCACGGCTGTCGGCGGCGAGCAGGTCTTTGGATTCGGCGGCACCGACAAAACCCACCGGGAAACCAAGGATCAGCGCCGGTTTTGGCGCGCCAGCGTCGATCATTTCCAGCAAGTAGAACAGCGCGGTGGGCGCATTGCCGATCACCACCACGGCGCCTTCCAGATGCTCGCGCCAATGTTCCAGGGCCACCGCCGAGCGGGTGTTGCCCAGCTCGCGGGCGAGGTCAACCACGCCTTCATTATTGAGGGTGCAGATCACCGGGTTGTTGGCCGGCAGGCGGGCGCGGGTGATGCCTTCGGCGACCATCCGCGCATCGCACAGAATCGCCGCGCCGTTGGCCAGCGCCGTGCGCCCGGCAGTGCCGGCACCGGGCGAGAAGCGCAGGTCTTGCACCACGTCGACCATGCCGCAGGCGTGGATGACGCGCACCGCGAGCTTTTCCAGGTCGGCGGGAATGCCGCTGAGGTCAGCTTCGGCACGGATGATGGAAAACGAGTGGCGGTAGATTTCCTGGCCATCGCGGATGTACTCAAGCATCAAGGGGCTTCCATGGTTTGGGGCTGCGCGGTCAGGGTGTCGGCGGCTTCAAGAATAGTCAGGTTACGGGCCAGCAAACGGCCGAAACCGGCTGCGTTGCTGTCGCGTGTATAGAGGTCATAACGCCCTTCGGCCACGGCCAGCAGGGTGTGCGGCGCCACATGGGCGGCGGCGCAGGAGCGGGTGCAGGCGCTCAGGTGCACTTGGTCGATAGGGCCGCGGTTGGCGAGTAAATCGGCCAGCAGCAGGGCGTCGGCTTTGCTCGCGGAAAGGCCTTTGCTGCAGTCGCTGGAGCCACTGCAGGCGACGATGCGTGCCAGCGGCGCGGCGCTGTCGGTAAGCAGGCCAAGGGCGTTGAGTTTTGCCATCAGGTCTGGCGCCTGAGCAGCTGCCACATCGCGCAGCAGGAGGCTTTGCCAGGGAGTGAAATACAGCGCGTCTGCGGCCAGTTGGGCGACGCCAGCCAATTGCGAAGCGCTGATTCTGCCCAGCACCGGCGCGGCGCCGAGATGCCGCAGACCTGCCTGGCGTTGCTCACCAATGCCCAGATGCGCCCAAGGCTCGGCAGCCGGCCTGCGCCACTCGAGGACATCGGCCTCTTGTTGCAGTGGGAACGGCAGCCGGGCTTGCAGCGCAGTGAGAAAGTCGCTGGTCGGCATCTGCTTGAGCAGATGGCGCATGCGCGTGTGTTCGGGGTTGGCGCGCTGCAGAAACAGTTCCAGGCAGGCGTTCACCAGCGTTGGCACCTGGTCGGCGTTGACGGCCGCCAGCGCTTCGCTGGGGCTGCTGGCCAGGCCGAAGGCAAAACGCTGCGCGTCGAGTGCACTTATCCACAGGTCATGGTGATGCTCGAGCATCGCCATGCCTTCGCCGCCGTCCAGTTGCAGGGCAAATTTGGCCGAGAGCTGGTGCAGGCGCTCATTGTTTTCCAACAAGCTCAGCAACTGCTCGGCGAGCGGGCGCACATCCAGGCGTTGTTGCGGGTCGACACCGGCGGCGGGGCTGAGCATCAGGTTGCGCACATCGTCCGCAGCGGAATTACGCGGGCCCAATTCGGCGGCCAATAGCGCGTCGATCAGCGCCTGCTCTTCACCGCCGCGCACTCCACGAATCTGCAGGTTGGCGCGGTTGGTGATTTCCAGCACGCCGCTGGCATGGCGCTCGGCGGCGGCGCTGATGGCCAATGCCTGGGCCGCGCTAAGCCGGCCGCCGGGCAATTTGACCCGGCAGATGCCGCCATCCCGCGCTTGCACAATGCGCAGCAAACCCGGGCACGCGGTATGGCGTGGCAGGGGGGCGTTGGGCAGGGGCTGGGCGTCGTTCAAAAAGGTCACCGGTTCGCCGTGGCTGGCTGTGGGTGCCGGCGAACGCGCTATTATGCCCGCTTTGCCCGACCCCAGGAAAAGCCTGCTGGTCGGCTGGCGTGAAGGAGTGCCCATGGCGGCGTGGCTGACAGTGGTGGGAATCGGTGAGGACGGCTACAGCGGCCTGGGCAAACCGGCGCGCCGGGCGCTGCTCGACGCTCGCCTGATTGTCGGCAGCCCGCGCCAGTTGGAATTGCTGCCGCACTGCCTGAGCGCCGAGCGTTTGCTCTGGCCAAGCCCGTTCAGCCTCGGCCCGGTATTGGCCGCGCGCGGCACGCCGGTGTGCGTGCTGGCCAGCGGCGACCCGATGCTGTTTGGCGTCGGCGCCAGCCTGGCGCGCCAGGTGCCGGCTGAAGAGATGCAGGTGTTTCCGGCGCCGTCGTCTTTCTCGCTTGCGGCGGCGCAATTGGGCTGGGCGTTGCAGGACGTCAGCTGCCTTTCTGTGGTTGCCCGCCCGCTAGCGGCGCTGCACAGCCATATTCATCCCGGCCAACGCTTGCTGGTGCTGAGTAACGACGGCAGCAGCCCCGCTGCCATCGCCCAATTGTTGAATGAGCGCGGGTTTGGCGGCAGTCGCTTGCGTGTGCTTGAGCATCTGGGCGGCCCGTTGCAGCGTTCCATCGATGGCCTCGCCAGCACCTGGGCCTTGCCGGAAGTGGCTGCATTGAATGTGCTGGCCATAGAGTGCGTGGCCGGCGCCGATGCGCGCTTGCTGCCGCTGACCCCCGGCCTGCCCGACAGCGCCTTCGCCCACGACGGCCAACTGACCAAACGCGATGTACGCGCCATTACCCTCGCGCGCCTGGCGCCGTTGCCCGGTGAACTGCTGTGGGACGTTGGCGCCGGCTGCGGCTCCATCGGTATTGAGTGGATGCGCGCGCACCCGACGTGCCGGGCGATTGCCGTTGAAGCCAACGGCGAGCGCCAAGGCCTGATCGCGCAGAACCGCGATGCCCTCGGTGTGCCCGGTCTGCAATTGGTAGCCGGCAGCGCCCCCGAAGCGCTGCATGGTTTACCGCAAGCCGATGCGATTTTTATTGGTGGCGGCGTCACCCTTCCTGGCGTGCTGGAACACTGCTGGGCCAACCTGCGCCCCGGTGGCCGCCTGGTCGCCAATGCGGTGACCCTGCAAAGCGAAGCGCGGTTAGTGGCCTGGCGTGAACAGTGTGGCGGCGAGCTGACGCGCATCAGCGTCGCCCAGGCGCTACCGTTAGGCGAGTTCGATACCTGGCGCACCGCGCTGCCGATCACCTTGTTGCACGCCGTGAAGCCCTGAGCCATGCGCGAAGAAACCGCCGAACAACCCGCGCCGCTGCGTAGCGGCTACACCACCGGCAGCTGTGTCACCGCGACCAGCCTGGCGGCGGCGCGGTTGTTGCTCGCCGGCATGGTCAGCGATGCGGTGGAAATCGTCCTGCCCAAAGGCCGCGAAGTGCTGATGCGCCTGGAGTTCTGCCGGCCATTCGAAGATGGCGCCGAAGCGGGAACGCTGAAAGATGCTGGCGACGACCCGGACGTCACCCATGGCGCCCTGGTGTTCGCCCGCGTGCGCTTGCGCCGTGAACCGGGCGTGGCGTTTTTTGCCGGCCCAGGTGTTGGCACCGTGACCAAACCGGGGCTGACCCTGCCGGTGGGCGAGCCGGCGATCAACCCGGTGCCGCGGCAGATGATCACCAATCACTTGCTCAACCTGGCGACTGAGCACGGTTATGCAGGCGGCTTCGAAGTCACCGCTTGTGTGGAAAACGGCGAGGCACTGGCGCTGAAAACCATGAACCCGCGCCTGGGCATTTTGGGCGGCCTGTCGATTCTCGGCACCAGCGGTATCGTCCGGCCGTTTTCCTGCGCGGCGTATATCGCTTCTATTCACCAGGGCATCGACGTCGCAAAGGCCAATGGCTTTACCCATCTGGCGGCGTGCACCGGCAACGCCAGCGAAGATTGCATGCGCCGCCACTACCAACTGGACGAC
Source organism: Pseudomonas sp. GV071 (assembly GCF_003050835.1). Classification (GTDB taxonomy): domain Bacteria; phylum Pseudomonadota; class Gammaproteobacteria; order Pseudomonadales; family Pseudomonadaceae; genus Aquipseudomonas. The sequence continues at coordinate 438,110 of NZ_QAOJ01000002.1, forward strand.
ACCGCGCTGGTGGAAATGGGCGACTTCGTCGGCGCCGTGCTCAAGCATTTGCGCGTGGCGCCGGTGGCGAAAATGAGCATCTGCGGCGGCTTCGGCAAGATCAGCAAGCTGGCCGCCGGCCATATGGATTTGCACAGCCGCCACTCCAGCATCGACCTGCCGCAACTGGCCGAATGGGCCGCCGCCATTGGCGCCAGCGCTGACCTGCAAGCGGCGATTGTCGCCAGCAATACCAGCCAGCAGGCGTTGGCCTCGGCCAGTGCCGAGGGTATCGAACTGGGTAATGCGGTGTGTGCCCATGCATTGGCGTTTGCCAAAAGCATCGTGCCGGCCGAGGTCGAGGTGGAGGTGTTCGCCATCGACCGCCAGGGCGGCATCGTAGGGTATGCGGGGGCAGGGCAGTGAGGCCGAAGGTGCTTGTGCTGGGCGGCGTGACCGAAGCGTTAGCATTGGCCCGGCAACTGGCGGCAGACGATATCTATAGCCTCGCCGGCCTTGGCCGCGTACCGGAGGATTTGCCCTGCCAGGTACGCGTTGGCGGCTTCGGCGGTGCCGAAGGGCTGGCGCAGTTTGTGGCCGACAACGGCATCGGTTTGCTGGTTGACGCGACCCATCCTTACGCCGCACAGATCAGCGCCAATGCAGTACGCGCTGCCACCTTGGCCGGCATTCCCTGCTGGGCGTTGCGCCGCCCAGGCTGGCAAGCGCAGGCCGGTGATGACTGGCGAGAAGTGGCCGACTGGAACGAACTTATCCACAGCCTGAAACCTTTCCGGCGCCCGCTGTTCACCCTCGGTCGTGAACCGCTGGAACACCTCGACGAAATCCCCGAACACCAGCACTGGACCGTGCGCTGCCTGCAAAGCCAGCCCGCCACGCCGCGCGCCGAAATCATCGGCGCCCGTGGGCCGTTTACGTTGGAAAGCGAGCGCGAGCTGTTTGCCCGTTTGCACTGCGATGTGCTGATCAGCAAGAACAGCGGCAGCCAGGCCACCGAACCGAAGTTGCAGGTGGCGCGCGAGCTGGGGGTGCCGGTGCTGGTGCTGCGTCGGCCTGAGTTGCCGGCGGTGGATAGAGCGTTTTCCGAAGGGCGGGTGCTGCTTGAGGCACTCAAGAGCATCGCGGCTGAAGCCGCTCCTACACAATTGTGCGATCCGTAGGAGCGGCTTCAGCCGCGATGCTTTTGCTTCAGCCCTCGCTGTAAAACACCTCGTCCTTGTACGGGTACCACCACTCGTGAATCTGCGGCTGGTGGTCGATGATCACCATCTTCGAACGGCGGAAGGCGTCCAGACCCTGGCGGCCCAACTCGCGACCCATGCCAGACATTTTCCAGCCGCCGAAGGGCAGGGCGTCGTTGTCGATCAGCGGGTTGTTCACCCACACCATGCCAGCTTCCAAACGGTCGGCGGCTTCCATTGCTTCAGCCAGATCGGTGGAAAACAGTGAGGCGCCGAGGCCGAAGTGCGAGTCGTTGGCCAGGCGCACGGCTTCGTCGAAGTCGGCCACTTTGCAGATGGCCGCGACCGGGCCAAAGCATTCTTCGTGGAGGATATCCATGGCCTGGGTAACGCCGGTGAGGATGGTCGGCTCGTAGTACCAGCCCACCGGCTGGCTTGGCGGAATGCGCCCGCCACAGACCACCGTGGCACCTTTGGCCACGGCGTCGGCGACCAGGCGCATGACCTTGTCGCGCGCCGCTTCGCTGACCAGCGGACCGATTTCGCTGTGTTCCAGGCCGTGGCCAATGCGCAGTTTTTGCGTCATCGCGGCAAAGCGTTCGACGAACGCATCGTGAATCTCGTCCACCACAAAAAAGCGTTCGGCCGAGGTGCAGATCTGCCCGGTGAGGTGGAAGGCAGCGGTCACCGAACCGGCCACCGCGACATCCAGCGGCGCGTGTTTGGAGACGATCAGCGCATCGCTGCCACCGGCTTCGATCACGCAGGGTTTCATCCGCTCGGCGCAGGCCATGGCCACCGCTTTGCCGGCCGCCACGCTGCCGGTGAAAGCGACGGCGTGGGTGCCTTCGGACTGGATCAGCAACTGCGCGGTTTTCGCATCGCCAGGTACGCAGCTCACCAGCCCGGCTGGTAGCAAACGAAAATGCTCCATGAATTTCAGGGTGCACAGGCTGGTGGCTTCGGCCGGTTTGATGATGCAGGCGTTGCCGGCAGCCAGCGACGCGGCCACCGTCCAGCACATCAGCAGGATGGGGAAGTTGAACGGCATGATGTGCACGCTCACGCCCATGGCGTCGTAGCGCACATGCTGGAACGAGCCCAGTTGCGTGGTGCCGGCGACCTTGCCGGCGTCGTCGCGGGCCATCTCGGCGTAGTAGCGAAAAATCGGCGCGCAGTTGGCCAGCTCGCCCATGGCTTCAGGGAAGGGTTTGCCCATTTCCAGGGTCATCAGCCGCCCGGCTTCGCGGTTCACCGCCACTTCACTTTCGATGGCATTGGCCAACTGATGAAGGATCGCCGCCCGGCTTTTTGCGTCGACCTTGCGCCACTGTTTTTGCGCGGCATTGGCGGCTGTCACGGCGCTGTTCACGTCGGCCTCATCGCCGAGCACGATGTTGCCTACCTGTTCCAGGGTGGCGGGGTTGATGATGGCGCGCAGGCGTTCGCTCTGCGGGGTGATGAATTCGGGGTTGATGAAGTGCTTCATGGCGGCTCCAGGCGGGGGCTGTGAAGGGTTATCCACAACCCGGAAACAGGGTCAGTGGGCAGGCAGTGGTTGCGCCCAGCCGGGCAGATGTCGGTCGAGAAATTCGCGCAGCGGCAGCAGCGCCGGGGTGTGCAGGGCGCGGTCGAGCAGACCGATCACCCGTGGCAGGTGCGCCAGGTAATGCTGCTTGCCGTCACGCTGGGCCAGGCGCACAAAAATGCCGGCGACCTTGGCGTGGCGCAGGGCGGCCAGCACCGGGTAATCAGCGCTGAACTGTTCGGCATTCACCTCCGGGCGCTGCGCCAGGTAACGGGTCAGCAGCTGGTCACGCAGGCTGTCGGGGACATCGCGGCGGGCATCTTCCAGCAGCGACATGAGGTCGTAGGCGCAGGAGCCAATCAGGGCGTCCTGAAAATCCAGTAATCCACAGGCCCGAATACCGTGTTGGCCATCCAGGCGCATCAGGTTATCTACATGGAAATCGCGCAGCACCAGAGCCTCGCGGCGGCTGGCGACGTTGTGGGCAAGTTGTCCACAGAGGGCCAGATACGGTGCGCGCAGAGTCTCTGCCGTTGACTTATCCACAAGCAGCGGCGCGTACCAATCGATAAACAGCGCTGCTTCGGCCAACAGTGCAGTGAGGTCGTAGGCTGGCACGTCCACTGCCAACGCTCGCGGTGCCTGGTGCAGGTGCACCAGGGCGTCCACAGCCAATTCGTACAGCGGCTGCTCGGCATAACCCATGGCCAATAGCCGGGTGTAAGTGGCCTGGCCGAAGTCTTCGATCAGTGCCAGGCCGGCAGCGCGGTCACTGGCCAGCACATGCGGTGCCGACAAACCCAGCTCGCGCAGGTGCAGGGCCAGGGTCAGAAACGGCACGATGGGTTCATACGCCGGTGGCGAATCCATCAACAGCAAACCCGCCTGCGGCAGACGGAAATAGCAGCGCCGCGACGCGTCCATTGGCAGGGCTTCGAGGCGGCTGTCGGCAAAGCCTGCGCCGGCCAGAAAGGCGCGGCGCTGCTCGGGGCGGGCGTACTGTTCGGGCATGCTGATCACCGGATCATGTAGACCTTTTTGATGGTTTCGTGGACGGTGCAGGTGCCCTTCCAGTCTTTTGGGAAGAACGCCGCGGTGTCCGGTTTGATCTCGATCACTTCGCCGCTTTCATGCACGTAGGTGCTGCTGCCTTCGAGGAAGTGGCAGAACTCGTCACTGGTGACATGACAGAACCACTTGCCTGGCGTGCACACCCAGATGCCGCATTCGGACTGGCCTTCGGGGCCTTTGTGCAGCACCACGCCTGAGACTTTCGACTCGCCTTCGAGCATGGTCGGGATGGTGCCCCAGTCTTTGAGGTCGGTGATTTGCAGCGGGTTGTAGAGGTGTGGGGTGGTCATGGTTTTGGTCCTTATGAAGATTTCGTAGGAGCGGCCGGTCCGGCGTTCCGGTTAGCCGCGATTGGGTCGTGAATAAATCAAAAGCATCGCGGCTAAAGCCGCTCCTACGGGTTGGTGCTTTGGCTTAGGCCAGCATGTAGAGGTTGCGGATGGTTTCCTGCACGTGGCATTCGCCAGTCCAGCCGGCGGGAAACAGCACCAGGGTGTTGGGGTGCACTTCGATCACTTCGCCGTTGTCCTCAACGTAGGTGGCGCGGCCGCTGACGAAATGGCACAGCTCGTCACGGGGAATCGACAGGCGCCAACGCCCGGGCGTGCACACCCACAGGCCGGTTTCCGGGCTGTTATTCGGGCCCTTGAACAGCAGGCGGCCGCTGGAGTGGGAGACGCCTTCGACGGCGTCGCTTTGCACGCCCCAGTCCACCAGGTCGGTGCGGGTGCTGACGTCATACAGCACCGGTGCTGTGGTCACTGTTGGTTCACTCATCGTTAAGCAGTCCGTCGAGAATCTTGGCCGCGTCTTGCGGGCCTTTACGCGATTGCATGTAGGCGCTGGTCTGTTTCAACCGCGCCTGCATGGCGCTGTCGGTCAGGCAGGCGTCGAGCTTGGCGGCCAGGTCTGCCTCGTTCCATTCATAGCGATCGAGCTTGAAGCCGTGGCCGCTTTCTTCGGCGCGCATGGCGTTGTCGTGGCCGTCCCAGACGTAGGACATCACGATGGCCGGCTTACCGAAGAACAGGCACTCGGTGAAGCTGTTGTTGCCGCCGTGGTGGATCACCGCGTCGACCTTCTCGATTACCGACGGCTGTGGATACCAGTTGGAGATCAGCACGTTGTCCGGCAGGTCGGTGTATTCCTCCAGGTGCTCGCCGACGTTGAACAGCGCGCGGTAAGGCAGGTTGCCGATGGCGCTGATCAGACGCTTGAGCAGGTCCACGTCGCCGGAACCCAGGCTGCCGAAACTGACGTATAACAGTGGCTTGTCGTTGTTGGCTTTGAACTCTGGAATGTCATATGGCTTGTCGGCGCGCACGCAGCCTTGCAGGTAGTGGAACTGCTCGGGCGGCAGGGCGTGGCGGCGTTCGAATTTCACCGGGTCCGGGTACAGCAGCAGGTTCATGAAGGGCGATGCTTCGAAGAAGGTGCCGAGCGGGTACGGCTGCTCGCCATGGGCGACCAGGAACTCGTTGAAGTCGGCGTGAATCGGCCCGACCTCTTCGTCGAAACGGCGGCGGAATTCGGCGTGGCCGTCTTTGTCGTGCACGCTCATGCCAGACAGGTGCGGCGGAATATCGGGGTCTTCGATCTCGTTCTCCGAGCAGGAAATAATCCGCACCCACGGCTTGCCGTACTGCTTGATGGCTGGGAACAGAATCACGTTATCCACACAGATCAGGTCGGGCTGCACCTTGGCCAGCACGCTGGGCAAATCCTTCTCGGCCCACTTGGCGGTTTCGACGATGGCCGCCCAGCACTCCTTCACGTAGTTGGGAATCTGCTCCAGCGGGCTTTTGCGGAAGTTGGGGATATGGCCGTTGATGAAGTCGACCCAGTACTTGGCCATTTCTTCCGGCGGCATGGGCGCCGACATGTTCACCATGTGCTCTTCAAAGCCGTAGCCCGAATACACGCCGCTCATGCCGGGGTCGGTGAGGAATACCGCCTTGTGGCCGAGGGCTTCGCACGCCTGGGCGATGCCCACTGAGTTCAAGGCCGGGCCGTAAGCGGCTTCCGGGAAAAAGGCGATGACTTTTTGCTTCATTGCACTGCTCCTGCCTGATCCTGATTGGTGAGTGTTGGGTTGCTTAGCGGATCAGCACACGGGCATGCCGTGTCTGCCAGCCGAGGCGAATGCTGGCGCCCTGTTCGAACCGGGCGTGGTCGACTTGCGAGGAGGGCACGCGCACGATCAGCGGCTTGTCGCTGAGGGCGGTCTGTACGTGCAGGTTGGTGTCCAGGCCGTGGTAGGCGATCTCGACGATCTGCCCCTCGACCTGATTCACGCAGGCCTGTTCCTCGGCCAATGGGGTGGTTGAGTTGAGCACCTGCAGGCGTTCCGGGCGAATCACCACGGCCACCGCTTCGCCGCGCAACTCGCCGACCGCGGATTCCACCTTGAGGGCGCGGTTGCGCACCATCACGCTGTTGTCGCTTTCGCGCAGCCCTTCGAGGATGTTGCTCACGCCAATGAAGTTGGCCACGAAGCGGCTGTTGGGGTTCTCGTAGAGTTCGGCCGGCGAGCCGCATTGGCAGACCTTGCCGCCGTCGAGCACGGCCATGCGGTCGGACATCACCAGGGCTTCTTCCTGGTCGTGGGTGACGATGATGAAGGTGATGCCGCTCTCGTGTTGCAGGCGCTTGAGTTCCAGCTGCATTTTTTCCCGCAGCTTTTTATCCAGGGCACCCAGCGGTTCATCCAGCAGCAACACCCGTGGCCGTTTCACCAAGGCTCGGGCCAGGGCCACGCGCTGGCGTTGGCCGCCGGAAAGTTGGTCGGGTTTGCGCTCGGCCAGCTCGCCCAGTTGCGCGGTGGCCAGCACCTCGTCCACCCGCTGGCGAATTTCAGCCGCCGGCAGCTTTTCCATTTCCAGGCCGTAGGCGATGTTTTTGCGCACGGTCATGTTCGGGAACAGCGCGTAGCTCTGGAACATCAGGTTGAGCGGGCGCTTGTTGGCCGGCAGCGGCGAGATGTCGGTGCCGTCCAGATAAATGCAGCCGCCGCTGGGGGTTTCAAACCCGGCGAGCATGCGCAGCAGGGTGGTTTTGCCGCAGCCGGACGGGCCGAGCAGGGCAAAGAACTCGTTTTCGCGGATGCTCAGGGAGACGTTGTCGACGGCCACCAGGTTGTCGCCGTAACTCTTGCTGACCTTATCGAGGACGAGCACGTTCTTCACTTCATTCATGGGTCGTCGGAGCCTTGTTCAAACGCTGCGATGCCAGCAGCGCGGTGATGCTGACCAGCATCACCAGCGTCGCCAGGGCATTGATTTCCGGGGTGACGCCGAAGCGGATCATGGCGTAGATCTGCATCGGCAAGGTGGTCGAGGCCTGGCCTGAACCCGAGTTGAAAAAGGCGATGATGAATTCGTCCACCGACAGGGTGAACGCCAGCAACCCGCCGGCCAGCACGCCCGGGAAAATCGCCGGCAGCAGCACCCGGCGCAGGGTGGTGAACCAGCTGGCGCCGAGGTCGATCGAGGCTTCCAGAATTGAGTAGTCAAAGTGCTTGAGGCGGGTGCGCACCACCGCGCAGACAAAGGCGATGTTGAACACCGCATGGCTGATCACGATGGAGTGCAGGCCCAGGCCCATTTTCACCAGGTTGAAAAAGCTCAGCAGGGCGATGGCCAGGACGATGTCGGGGATGATCATCGGCGCCATCAGCAGGGTGTCGGCGACGTGGCCTTTGTTGTTGTCTTTACGCCGTAGCTCCACACCCAGCGCCAGCAAGGTGCCGAGCACGCAGGCAATAAAGGTCGAGCTCAAGGCGACGATCAAGGTGTTGAGCGCGGCCGACAACACCGCGCTGTTATGTGCCAGCGAGACGTACCACTTCAGCGAAAACCCGCTCCACGAGGTCGGCAGCCCGGACTTGTTGAACGACAGCAGGATCAGCACCAGGATCGGCACATAGAGGAAGGCATACACCAACCACAGATGTGCGCCGAGCGCGGCGGAACTGCGCAGGCTGGGCCGGCTCATGCTTTGCCCTCCGCGGCGCGACGGGCCAGCAGCGCCTGCACGAACAGCAGCAGCAACATGATGGCGATCAGAATAAAGCTCAGCGCCGAGCCGAATGGCCAGTCGCGGGCGGTGAGGAACTGCGAGTAGATCAGGTTGCCGACCATCTGCACCTGCTTGCCACCGAGCAGGTCGGCGGTGATGAAATTGCCGATGCTGAGCACGAAGACAAACACCGAACCTGCGGCAATGCCGGGCACGCTGAGCGGCAGGATCACCCGGCGAAACGTCATCCAGCCGGAGGCGCCGAGGTCGCGCGAGGCTTCCCACAGCTCGCCATTGATGCGCGACAAGGAGGAGTAGATGGCCAGGATCACGAAGGGGATGTAGTTGTACACCAGCCCCAGTACCACCGAGCTTTCGGTGTACAGCAGGCTGATCGGTTCGCCGCTGTAGCCCAGCGTTGCCGCCAGTTTATTCAGCAGGCCTTCGCGGTTGAGCAGCACGATCCAGGCGTAGGTGCGAATCAGGTAATTGCTCCAGAACGGCAGCATCACCAGGAACAGATACACCGGCTGACGATGGCGCGGCGCGCGGGCAATGGCATAGGCCGCCGGGTAGCCGATCAGCACGGCGAACAGGGTGGCCAGCGCAGCGATTTTTGCCGACTTGAGCAGAATGCCCAGGTACAGCGGGTCGAAGGCGCGCTGGTAGTTATCCAGGGTAAAGGTCCACTCGATGCCACCATAGGCACCGCGCTCGACAAAGCTGTAGACCAGCACCAGCAGGCACGGCAGCACGAGAAACGCGAGCAGCCAGCCAAGTCCGGGCGTAAGAAGCCAGGCCGACAGTTTCCTGTCAGCGTGCAATGAACTCATTGGAACGACTCGTAGGTTGGGTTGAGCCGAAGGCGAAGCCCAACGCTGCTATCGCGAAGGGCCGCTCGGTGTTTGGCGCTGGACCGTAATGTTGGGCTTCGCCATTGGCTCAACCCAACCTACCCCCGGCTTAGCTACCGGACGCCATGATTTCGGTAACCGCGCGGGTGTAGGCCTTTTGCGTCGCGCCACCCACATCCCGCAACTGCTCCATCTTCAACAACTCAGCCGGGCTGGTGGTGAGGTTGGGGTATTTGTGCAGCAGCTCGGGCGAGAGCCCTTCCATGGCGGCCTGGTTGGGCACTTTGTAGAGGATGTTTTCCGCCACCCAGGCGTGGTTTTCCTTGGCCAGCATGAAGTTGATGAACTTGAAGGCGTCATCCTGGTGCTTGGAGCTTTTCAACACGACCATGGTGTCCACCCACAGGTCCGAGCCCTCTTTGGGCACGACAAATTTGATCGCCGCATTGTCGGTAGTGCCGTAGTTGCACCAGCCGTCCCAGGCATGCGCCATCAACGCTTCGCCGGAGGCGAGCTTGGAGTAGAAGGTGGTGTCGTCGAAGGACAGGATGCGTTTTTTCGCCGCGATCAGTTCGGCACTGACGGTGGCCAGGTGCTTGGCGTCGCTGTCGTTCACCGACCAACCGTTGGCGAGGAAACCGGCGCCGAGCATCCAGCGGTCGGTGGCCAGCAGGGTGACTTTGCCTTTCAGCGCGTCGCTGGGGTTGAGCAGTTCTTTCCAGCTGGTGGGCGCTGTCGGGATTTTGTCCGAGCGGTAGCAGATGCCGGTGGTGCCCCAGGTGTAAGGCACGGAGAATGTGTTGCCGACGTCGTACTCAAGCTTGCCGGCTTCGGGGTAGAGGTTTTTCAGGTTGGGCAACTTGGCCGGGTCGATGTCAGCTAGCAGGCCTTGCTTGTGCAGCACTTCGGCGAAGGGGGAAGAGACGAACACCACGTCATAGCCTTCGCCACCGTTGGCCATCAGCTTGCCCATGATTTCTTCGTTGGTGGCGTGCAGCGCCTTGTCGGTGTCGAGACCGCTGGCGGCTTTGAATTTGTCCAGCGCATCGGGGGCCATGTAGCCGTCCCAGATGGAGATGACCAGGTCTTTGGCGCTGGCGGCCTGGGCAGTGAATGCCAGGGAAACAGCAAGACCCAGAGACAACAGGTGGTTCAGCTTACTCATGTTGCGCGCTCCTAACGACTGTTGTTGTTGGTGTTCGAAGGCAGTGCCGCAAAATCTAGCTAATATGTTTTTTTTCCGAAATTAAGACCGGAAAATTCCTATGTCAACGGTTTTTTGTTCAGGGTGCGCAGTTCTTGTTGCTCACCGAGGGCTATGGCATAAGGTGCCCAGCACCACGACCGGGGCGGTTTGGCGCCCCCACAGGCAGGGATAAAACAGGCTTGAGCAGCAGCGAAAAAAAACCACGGGGCAACCACCTCGAACTGGCCCGACGCATTCTTGAACATGTGCAGGAAAGCGGTTTGGTAATCGGCCAGGCGTTATCCGAGCAAGCCCTGGCGCGCAGCTTTCAGGTGTCCCGCACCCTGGTGCGCGCGGCGCTCAAGCTGTTGCAGGAAGAAGGGTTGCTGAGCCACGAAGCCGGCAAGGGCTACAGCCTGCTGGCGCTGCCCGACCAGGCGCTGAGCGCCGCGCTGCCGCAAGCCGAGGAAGAAGCCCTGGCCACGTCGGCCCTGCGCGACCGCATGGCCGGGCGCCTGGGCAGCAGCATCAGCATCAGCGAATTGATGCGCCGCTACAGCATCGGCCGCCCGGCGGCGCAAAAGGTGATTACCCAGCTCAGCGAAAGCCAGGTGCTGGAGCGCGGGCCGGGGCAGTCGTGGTTGTTTCGCCCGCTGTTGAACAACCTCGCCGCACTGGAAGACAGCCTGCATTACCGCCTGCTGATGGAGCCGCAAGCCTTGCTCAGCCCCGGCTTCGAGCCAGACCTGGCGCGCCTGGCGCTGCTGCGTGAAAGCATGGAAACGCTGCTGGGCCAGAGCATCGGCAGCTTCGATATCCAGCAATTCCGCGAGCTGGATATCAGCTTTCACGAGTGCATTGCGCAAAGCTGCGGCAACCAGTTCATCCGCGATGCGCTGTTGCATCACCAGGCGCTGCGGCGCTTGCCGAACCTGCTGCCGATGGTCAGCGTGCACCGTCTGCAAGAGGCGCTGCGCGAGCATTTGCGCATCATCGAGCACATCGAGCGCGGCCAGTTGGAGATCGCTGCCGACCTGATGCGCCTGCACCTGCGCCTGTCTGCAGCCCAGCGCCCGCAGACCGCCAACCGCGGCGTGCCGCAGGTTGGCCTGGCGCGGCGGTAAGCAATTTTCTACACGCCTGGTTTTTTTGTGCTAAAAAATACCGCGTAGCCAATAGTCCAAACCCCTCCACTGTCATTCCGGCGCAGGCCGGAATCCAGAATCGCAAAAGGATCGCCATTGCTGGGTGACTTGCGTGCCTGGGCCCCAGCCTGCGCTGGGGCGACGGTGGTCAGATTGATGTGTGGAATAACCCTTGATGCCCAAAGAACCCCTGATCGCCTTTTTCCCTGAAGCCAGCTTTGGCGCGGCGCTGAACTGCATTGGCATCGCCCAGGTGCTCAAGGGGCTGGGGGCAAGGCCGGTGTTCATTTGCCACGGGCATTTCCAGGGGATTTTTGCCGAGTATGGGTTTGCCGAGTTCCCGATTCCGACGCAGACCAAACTGTCTGCCGCCGAACACCAGCACTATTGGGAAACCTTCATCGAGAAGAACATTCCCTACTTCGACCAGACACCTCTGGAGCAGATCGACAGCTATGTGGCGCCAGCCTGGGAAGCGATCATCGACACCGCTATCGAGGCGGAAAAACCGCTGCAGCAACTGCTCGCGCGGTTGCGTCCGGATGTGATCGTGCTCGACAACGTGGTCACCTTCCCGGCCATCAGCCAGGCCGGTTGCCCGTGGGTGCGGATGGTCTCCTGCGCGGAAACCGAGTTGCCCGATGCAGCGGTGCCGCCGTATCTGTCCGGTTGCGCCGCCAGCGACAACGACGCCAGGCAGGTCTTTGTCAGCCGGTACAACGCGGCGGTGGCCCCGGCCCATGGGCGCTTTTCGCGTTTTCTGGAAAGCTGCCAGCACCCGCTGCACCCGGCCGGTCAGTTTCTCGAAGACTCGCCTTATCTGAACCTGCTGCTGTCGCCGACCCCGGTTCGTTACAACCGTGAACAGCCGTTAACACCGGCGCGCTACGTGTACCTGGATGGCTGTGTGCGTTCCGAGGCGCCCTACGTGGTGCCAGAGTTTCCGGCGCACAACGAGGCGCCGCTGATCTACGTGAGTTTCGGCAGCCTGGGGGCTGCCGATGTACAGATGATGAAGCGCCTGATCGCCACCGTGGCCGGCTTGCCGTATCGCTTTCTGATCAACGTCGGCGCCTACCGCGAGATGTATGACAGCGTGCCCGACAACGTCTACCTCGACAGCTGGTTCCCGCAGCCGGCCGTGCTGCGCGAATGCCGACTGTTCGTGCATCACGGTGGTAACAACAGCTTTTGCGAGGCGCTGTATTTCGGCCTGCCGTCGGTGGTTATTCCGTACTGCTGGGACGGCCACGACAACGCTCAGCGTGCTGCACAAGTTGGCGTCGGCGCCTATCTGCCACGTTTTGCCGAGCCGCTGGCGGCGCTGCCCGAGGCCCTGCGGCAACTGTTGGAGGATGACGCCCTGGCTGCCCGTTTGCAGCGCATCAGCGCCACCATGCAAGCCAATCCTGGCAGTGAAGTGGCCGCTCGGGCGATTCTCGCCCTGACCGAATAGCCAGGGTTTTCTCGCTAAAAATCGCTGCAACGCCGTTCTGGCGCGTTACTTGCCATCAATTTGCCATGGACTCAGTTGCCATCATTGAGCCATTATCGGCACCTTGTTCTCGATTGGCTGATTTCGGCGTAGTACGAGCGCGAAGAGAAACCCGCAATGCCCTCAATTCCTCTGCTGGTCTGTGATGACTCAAGCATGGTGCGCAAGCAGCTGCTGCGCGCGCTGCCGCCCGAGTGGGCGGTGTCTGTCACCGAAGTAGACAACGGCAAGGCGGGGCTCGAAGCGATCCGCAACGGCCTGGGCAAAGTGGTGCTGCTGGACCTGACCATGCCGGTGATGGATGGCTACCAGGTGCTTAATGCGGTGCGCGAGGAAGGTCTCGAAGCGCACATCATCGTGATCTCTGCCGACGTCCAGGAAGAAGCCGTCCGCCGTGTGCTCGACCTCGGCGCCCTGGCCTTTCTGCGCAAACCCTTCGACCCCTCCGAATTTCGCGCCACTCTGCACAAGCACGGCCTGCTCGCCGTGCCGCAGCAGGATGTGGCCGCCAACGCGCCGGCCATTGATGGCCCGAGCAGCTTTCGCGATGCCCTGCAGGAAACCGTCAACGTCGCCATCGGCCGCGCCGGCGCCATGCTCGCGCGGGTACTGGATGTGTTTGTGCAACTGCCGGTGCCCAACGTCAATCTGCTGGAAGTCGGCGAGCTGCACATGGCCCTGGCCGACGTGCAGAGGGGCGACGAGCGCCTGACCGCGATCTGCCAGGGCTATATCGGCAGTGGCATTGCCGGTGAGGCGCTGCTGATTTTCCATGACTCGGAAATCGCCGACATGGCCACCTTGTTGCACCGAGAAGGCAACGACGGCGGTGACCTGGAAATGCTCCTGGACCTCTCTACGCTGCTGATCGGCGCCTGCCTGTCGGGCATCGCCGAGCAGATCGATGTGGTGTTTTCCCAGAGCCACCCGCAGATTCTCGGCGAGCACCTGGCCATCGACGAATTGATTCAGGTGAACAGCCGGCGTAACCAGAAAACCCTGGCGGTAGAGATCAGCTACAGCCTGGAAGGCCACGATATTCACTTCGACCTGCTGATGCTGTTCAGTGAAGACTCGGTGCAGTTGCTCAACAAAAAACTCGCGTACCTGATGAACTAGGCGGCCACCATGAACGAGCCGATCGACCTCAACGAATTCCACTGGCTGCTCGCGATTGTGCAGAGCATCGACGTGGGCGTGGTGGTGTTCGACGAGGACTATCGGGTGCTGGTGTGGAACACCTTCATGGAGAATCGCTCCGGCATTCAGCCGAGCGTGGCCAACAACAGCTCGTTCTTCGAGCTGTTCCCGGAAGTGGACAGCAAGTGGTTCCGCAAAAAGGTCGAAGGCGTGGCCGCCCTTGGCACCCCGGCCTTCACCGTGTGGGAGCAGCGCCCGTACCTGCTGCGCTTCAAGAACTACCAGCCGATCACTGGCCGTGAAGACTTCATGTACCAGAACACCACGCTGTTTCCGCTGCGCTCGGCGACCAGCAAGATCGGCCATATCTGCCTGGTGATCTACGACGTCACCGACGTCGCCAACAACCGCCGCCAGCTGCTCTCGGCCAATGCCGAATTGCAGAAACTGTCCAGCACCGACCGCCTCACCGGCTTGTACAACCGCGGCCACTGGGAAGAAAGCCTGCAGAAAGAACACGCCCGTCACCGCCGCTACGACAGCACGGCGACGCTCATCATGCTCGACATCGATCACTTCAAACGGATCAACGACACCCATGGCCACCAGGCCGGCGACAAGGCGATCCAGCGCGTGGCCGATTCCATTCGCGAGCTGATTCGCGATGTCGATGTGGCTGGCCGTTACGGCGGTGAAGAGTTTGTGATTCTGCTGCCCGACACCCACAAGGAAGGCGGCCGGGTGTTTGCCGAGCGGCTACGCCAGCATGTGGCCGCACTGAAGATCGACCATGCCGGGGAAGTGCTGCGCATGACCATCAGCCTCGGCGTGGCCGACCTGTCGACCACCTGCGACCACCACGAAGAGTGGATTCGTTGGGCGGATGAGGCGCTGTATGCCTCGAAAGAAGATGGGCGTAACCGCGTCACCGTTTACGAATAAGCGTGTGCTCTTCGTAGGAGCGGCTTTAGCCGCGATGCTTTTTGAAGCTCAAGGACATCGCGGCTGAAGCCACTCCTACGAGATCGCGATAGCGTGCAGTTGATCGATATGTTGGTACTCAGCGCCCAGTTGCTCCGCCAACACCCGCGCACGCCCAAGCCGAATCGGCCCGCTTTCGATGTCCACCAATACGCTCGGGCAGGCCAGCGGCACCAAGGCCGGCCATTCGCGCAAACGCCCATCGGTAATCACCAACACGCGCTGCTGTTCGCCCGGCTTGCTGCGTTGGCGCTCCAGCAGCCACTCGCTGGCTTGCAGCAATCCCTCAATCAAGGGCGTACCGCCGCCCGCGCCTAATTCGTTTACCCAGGCCAACATCGCCGCCGAGCTTTTCTGCCCCTGGAACGGCCACTGCGCCTGCACCCCGTTGGCATGCACAACTGCTACCCGCGCACGCTGTTGATAGGCCTGTTGCAGCACGGTGCCGAGCAGGCCTTTGGCGTGGCTGAGGGCTCCATGCCGGCGGGTGGAGGCGGAGGCATCCACCACCAGCACCCACAGCTCCGTCGGTCGGTGGCTGCGGGGTTTGCGCAGGAGATCGCTGGCCCGTTTCGGTCGGCCGCGCAGCAGTGTGGCAAGCCAGTCGACAACGCCGGTCTGGCCGGCGCGGCTGGCGCCTTGGCGGCCACCGCTGAGGCGGCCGGGTCTGGGCAGTGCATCCGCGCCAGTGACCTGTCGCGGGCGGATGCTCAGGGCTTTTTTGGCCAACGCGGCAGTTCGCGTGCGGCGCCGGAGGGCATCGCCTGAGCTGGCAGTTCACCCCATTGGCCTTCGGCGCTGGCAGTGTTCGAATTGGCTGGCGATTGTGCAGTCGATTGCTGCGGCTGAGGAGCGGCCGGTGGGGTTTGGCGGCGACGGTGTTCCAGGGCAAACGCCTCTACCGCATCGATATCTTCAGCGGCAATTTGACCGGCACCGCGCCAGGCTGCATGGGCGCGAGCCGCACGCAGCCAGACCAGGTCGGCGCGCAATCCATCCACGCCTGCGGCATAACAGCGCTCGGCAATTTCATTGACGCTGGCATCGTCCAGAGCAATTTGCGCGAGCAGGTCACGAGCCGCCAGGCAACGGTCGCGCAGCGCCTGTTGTGGCGCCGCCCACTGCTGCACAAAGCTCGCTGGGTCGGCATCGAAGGCCAACCGGCGGCGGACGATTTCGGCGCGTTCGGCGGGCTGCGGTTGGGAATCGAGAGTCACCTTGAGGCCAAAGCGATCCAGCAACTGCGGGCGCAGCTGGCCCTCTTCCGGGTTCATGGTGCCGATCAGCACGAATCGCGCGCTGTGGTTGTGCGAAATGCCATCGCGCTCGACATGGTTGATGCCGCTTGCCGCCACATCCAGCAGCAGATCCACCAGGTGGTCGGGCAACAGGTTCACTTCATCCACATACAGCACGCCGCCATCGGCCTTGGCCAGCAGGCCGGGTGAAAACTGCGCACGGCCCTCGCCCAAGGCGGCATCCAGATCGATGGTGCCAACGATGCGCTCCTCGCTGGCACCCAGCGGCAGGGTGACGAAATGGCCACCCGGCAACAGCTGCGCCACACCGCGGGCGAGGGTCGACTTGGCCATGCCGCGCGGACCCTCGATCAACACCCCGCCAATCGCCGGGTCTATGGCGGCCAGGCACAGCGCCAGCTTCAGCGAGTCAGCGGCAACGACAGCGGCGAGGGGGAATTGAAGGGGCATGGAGGGGCTCGCTGAAAAGATGGTGGTCATTGTAGGAGCGACTTTAGCCGCGATGCTTTTTGATTTTAAGAGCATCGCGGCTGAAGCCGCTCCTACAGAGGGCTCGGTGTCAGGCTTCTTCACTGTCGATCAACAGGTTTTCCAACGCCTCACGGTACTCGCCGGGCTCCTGCCACAGTCCACGCTGCTGCGCTTCCAGCAACCGCTCGGTGATATCGCGCAGGGCGCCGGGGTTGTGTTGCTGAATAAAGTCGCGGGTGTCTGGGTCGAGTAAATAGGCATCGGTGAGCAACTGGTATTGGTGGTCGTCGATCAGCTCGCTGGTGGCGTCGAAGGCGCACAGGTAGTCCACTGTGGCGGCCAGTTCGAAGGCGCCTTTGTAGCCGTGGCGTTTCATCCCGGCAATCCACTTGGGGTTGGCCGCACGGGCGCGCACCACCCGGTTGAGTTCTTCTTTCAAGGTGCGAATGCGTGGGTTGTCGGCTTGACTGTGGTCACCGTGGTAGCTGGCCACCGGCGCGCCACGCAAGGTTTCTACTGCCGCCAACATGCCGCCCTGGAATTGGTAGTAATCGTTGGAGTCGAGAATGTCGTGCTCGCGGTTGTCCTGGTTGTGCAGCACCGCTTGCAGGCGTTCGAGCTTCTGCACGAACTGCTCGCGTGCCGGGGTACCGGCATCGCCTGCGCCATAGGCGTAGCTGCCCCAGTTCAGGTAGACCTCGGCCAGATCGGCGCGGGTTTGCCACAGGCGCTCTTCGATAGCGTTCTGAATGCCGGCGCCATAGGCTCCCGGCTTGCTGCCGAACACTCGCCATCCGGCTTCACGGCGCGCTTGCTCGGTGGCCATGCCTTGCTGTTCCAGGCGCTGACGATCCTCACGAACTCGCGCTGCCAGGGGGTTCATATCGTTCGGCTCGTCGAGGTCGGCCACCGCTTGCACAGCAGCATCGAACAGGCGGATCAGATTGCTGAACGCATCGCGAAAAAAACCCGACACGCGCAAGGTCACGTCTACCCGTGGGCGGTCTAGCAGGGACAGCGGCAGAATCTCGAAATCTTCCACCCGCTGGCTGCCGGCCTGCCACACCGGGCGTACGCCCATCAGCGCCATGGCCTGGGCCATGTCATCGCCGCCGGTGCGCATGGTGGCGGTGCCCCATACGGACAGGCCGAGTTGGCGCAGGTGGTCGCCGTGGTCTTGCAGGTGGCGTTCGAGCAGCAGGCTGGCGGACTGAAAGCCGATGCGCCAGGCGGTGGGGGTGGGCAGGTTACGCACATCCACCGAGTAGAAATTGCGCCCGGTGGGCAGCACGTCCAGACGCCCGCGGCTCGGCGCACCGCTCGGTCCGGCTGGCACAAAGGCACCGCGCAGGGCGGCGAGCAGGCCATGCATTTCGGCCGGGCCGCAGGCATCCAGAATGGGTGCGACGTGCTCGCTTAACGCTTCCAGCACCGCCTGAGTGTGGACGCCCACGGCAGGCGGCTGGCCGCTGAGGGTGGCGTCGATCAACTGCACGCCATACAGCTCAAGGCGCTCACGGGTATCGCCATGGCTGCGCCAGCTGTCGTCGCTGACGCCGGCCAATACGTCCGGACGTGGACCTTCCCACACGGCTGCCATTTCGCAGTTGAGCGGATTGAAGCCCAGCTGCAGATCCTTGGCCAACGCCTGTAACAGGCTGGCGTTGCGACCCTTGCCGTCGCCACGGGGAATTCGCAGCAAGGCCAGCAGAGTATCCAGACGCAGCCGCCCGGCCGGCGATTCGCCGAACACGTGCAGGCCATCGCGAATCTGCGACTCCTTCAAGTCGCACAAGTAAGCGTCCAGCTGCGGCAGCCAGGAGTTGGGGTCGTCATTGATCTGCAGTTGCAGCTCGCGGTCGAGCTGAGTAGCGCGCACCAGGGTGAGAATTTCGCCGCGCAGTTCGCTGGCGCGACGTTCATCCAGCAGCGAGGCGTCGTAGTACTCGTCGGCCAGGCGCTCGATATCGCGCAGCGGGCCATAACTTTCGGCACGGGTCAGCGGCGGCATCAGGTGGTCGATGATTACCGCCTGGGTGCGCCGTTTGGCCTGCGCGCCTTCGCCGGGGTCGTTGACGATAAAGGGGTAGACGTTGGGCGTGGCGCCGAGAATGGCGTCGGGCCAACAGGTGGCCGACAGCCCGACGCTTTTGCCCGGCAGCCATTCCAGGTTGCCGTGTTTGCCGACGTGCACCACGGCGCTCATGGCAAAGGTTTCGCGCAGCCAGAAATAGAACGCCAGGTAGCCGTGCGGTGGTACCAGGTCGGGGTCGTGGTACACGGCGCTGGCGTCGAGCTGGTAGCCGCGCGCCGGCTGGATGCCGACAAAGGTCAGGCCGTAGCGCAGGCCGGCGATCATCATGCGGCCTTGGCGGAACATCGGGTCTTGCTCGGGCTCGCCCCAGCGCTCACGCACGGCTTGCTGGTTGGCTTCAGGCAGGCGGGCGAAAAGACGGTGGTAGTCGTCGAGCGCCAGGCTTTGCGCGCACGGGCGCAGGTCAAGATTGTCGAGGTCGTTGGTGACGCCGCCGAGCAGTTGGTGGATCAAGGCCGTGCCGGTGTCCGGCAAACCCGCCACCGGGTAACCCTCGGCTTGTAGCGCTCGGAGGATATTCAGCGCCGCCGCCGGGGTGTCCAGGCCTACACCGTTGCCGATGCGGCCGTCGCGGGTGGGGTAGTTGGCCAGTACCAGGGCGATGCGTTTTTCGGCGTTGTCGCGCTCCGCCAGCTCGACCCAGCGGCGCGCCAGTTCGGCGACAAAATCCATCCGCTCCAGGTCGGCCTCGTAACACACCACATCGCTCTGGCTGCGCTCGCTGCGCCAGGCCAGGCCCTTGAAGCTGATCGGCCGGGTGATGATGCGCCCATCCAGTTCCGGCAGCGCGATGTGCATGGCCAGGTCACGCGAGCCCAGGCCCTGGGGGTTGGCTTGCCACAGCGGCTGGTTGTCTAGCGCACAGATGGCCTGCAGCACCGGCACGTCGCGGCGGAAGGGGCGCAGGTTGGGTTGCTCGGGGTTGGACTGGGCAAAGCCGGTGGTGTTGATGATCAGGCTGGCGGCGCTCTGATCCAGCAAATCTTCCACCACCGCCAGGCACGCCGCTTCTTTCAGGCTGGCGACGGCAATGGGTAGCGGGTTCAGGCCCTGGGCGCTCAAGCGCTCGCAGAAGCTGTGGATAAATGCGGTGTTCGCGGACTGCACATGGGTGCGGTAGAACAACAGGCCGACCACCGGCTGACCTTGCTGCCAGCTGGCTTGCCAGTCCGCCAGTCCGGCGTTGGCAACGGTCGGGTGATACACGCCAACCCGTGGCAGCGCTTGCGGTTCCACCCAGGCGTAGTCGCCGCCGAGCCAGGTGTTGGCCAGGTAATGGAATAGCTGCCGGGCGTTATCCACGCCGCCCTGGCGCAGGTACTGCCACAGGCGCTCGGCCTGTTTGGCGCTGACGCTGCCCAGCGCAGTCAGTTCCGGGTCCGGGCTGTCATCGCCCGGCACCAGAATCAGCTGCGCGCCGCGTTCAGCCAGCTCCACCAGGCGCTCGATGCCGTAGCGCCAATAGCTGAGGCCACCGTGGACCGAAACCAGAATCACCTTGGCGTGTTGCAGCACTTCCTCGACGTACAGGTCCACCGAGGCGTGGTTCTGCAACTGCGCCGGGCTGGCCAAACGCAGAGTGGGGTAGTGCTCAGGCAGGTCCTGGGCAGCGGCGGCAAGCAGCGACAGGTGCGAGTCGCCGGTGCACAGAATCACCACATCCGCAGGGGTTTGCGCCAGATGAGCGATGCCATCAGCGGGGACAAAACCACCGGGTTGGGTGCGCAGGAGATGCATGGTTAATAGCCCGCCGCGCTTTGCATCCCTCGCCCGCTTGCGGGAGAGGGACCGAGGGAGAGGGTCGGGGCCAACGCAAAAAAGCGGCCCTCACCCCAACCCTCTCCCTCAAGCGGGAGAGGGTGCCAAAGCGCAGCGAACGTGGTCACGCCAATGCCGTACGCAGTTCGTTTTCGATCACCGCCTGATCCAACTCCTGGCCAATGATCACCAAATGGCTGGCACGCGCTTCATCGCTGCGCCAGGCGCGGTCAAAGTGTTTGTCGAAGCGTTTGCCCACGCCTTGGATCAGCAAGCGCATCGGCTTGTTGGGGATGGCGGCAAAGCCCTTGATGCGCAGCACGCCATGGCGCTCCACCAGGCCATTGAGGGCGGCGAGCAATGACGCTTCTTCGACTTCCGGCAGCTCGACGGAGAAGGAGTCGAACTCGTCGTGGTCGTGCTCCTCGTGGTCTTCCAGGTCGTGGTGGGTTTTGCGGCTGTCGATGTGCAGCTCGGTTTCCGAGTTCAGGCCCAGCAGCACGGAGAGCGGCAGCACGCCGCTGCGCGCTTCGATCACTTTCACCGCCGGCGGCAGTTCTTCGGCCACTTCGGCGCGCACCGCGGCCAGGGCTTCAGGGCTGAGCAGGTCGGCCTTGTTGAGAATCACCAGGTCGGCGCTGGCCAGTTGGTCGGCGAACAGCTCGTGCAGTGGCGACTCGTGGTCGAGGTTGGGGTCTTCGCGGCGCTGGGCATCCACCTGGTCGGGGAAGGCGGCGAAGGTGCCGGCAGCCACGGCCGGGCTGTCGACCACGGTGATCACCGCATCGACAGTGCAGGCATTGCGGATTTCCGGCCAGTTGAAGGCCTGTACCAGTGGCTTGGGCAGGGCCAGGCCGGAGGTTTCGATGAGGATCTGGTCGAGGTCGCCACGGCGCGCCACCAGCTCGCGCATCACCGGGAAAAACTCCTCCTGCACGGTGCAGCACAGGCAACCGTTGGCCAGCTCATAGACACGGCCATTGGCTTCTTCTTCGGTGCAGCCGATGGAGCATTGCTTGAGGATTTCGCCGTCGATACCAAGCTCGCCGAACTCGTTGACGATCACCGCAATGCGGCGGCCTTCGGCGTTATCGAGCATATGGCGCAGCAGGGTGGTTTTGCCGGCGCCGAGGAAGCCGGTAACGATGGTGACGGGAAGTTTGGCCAAGCTTTTCATCGGTTGTTGCCCTGTGTGATGCGAGCGAAATCGGATCGGCGGGCAGCTGCGAGGACGGCGACGAGCAGGCAGCTCGCAGCAGGTTCGCCACCGGATCACCCCGCCCGGTTCGTGGAAGCTTTGCGAGGCAGGTCTCCTGGCTCACGACCTGGCCCGTCAGGCGGGCCGCTTTTTTCGCCTTCCCGCAGGTGCAGTGGCAATGGAAAAAAGCAGGTCGTTCACAGTTGCGGGGGCAGCCGCGGCTTGGCTCTTGGTGGAGCGGACCGCGTTCCCTCTTAGCTCTGGCGCAGACGCGCAGAGAACCTCGAAGGGAGCAAGGCTACGCAGTGGCGGGGGATGGGTCAAATTGAGGGATGCACCAGTAGATCAAAAACTCGAGGCTCAAGCCTCAATGGATCTACAACACCCAACGTTGACCTTTGCCAACGAAAATGGTGTCCTAGCGCGCTGTTTCAGGTGTCTTGCGTCGTCGTGCGCAAGGTGAAACGGGAAGTCGGTGCGCGCTCTGGTTAATTCCTGGGCAGCTAGTCCGACGCTGCCCCCGCAACGGTAGGCGCTGGTTGAGAGTGATCAACCGCGCGAGCCCGGAGACCGGCCTGAATTCATACCAGTAGGCAAAACCCGCGGTGGGCGGGCGCAAGCCGGAAGTCTGAATACGCTCGTATTCGGCTCCTCGTGCGTTCCCTTCTGCTACGTTTTCATTTCCAGTTCAGAGGGAACGGTCATGTCCAGTAGCACCCTTACACATTCTGCCGAGGCCAGTACCTCGCTATCGCAACGCCTGGTTCTGGCGATTGGCGCCGGCCTGCTCGGTGCCTTGCTGGTGTACTTCGCCGGCTTTTCGCATATCGAGGCGGTGCACAACGCCGCCCACGATACCCGTCACAGTGCCGCGTTTCCGTGCCACTAAGGGGTCGTTGCAATGATTAAGCGTATTGCGCAAACCGCAGGTTTTGCCGGCCTGTTGGGCGCCCTGTTTCTCACCCTGCTGCAAAGCTTCTGGGTGGCACCGCTGATTCTTCAGGGCGAGACCTTCGAGAACGCCGAGCCCGCCGTTGAACAAGTAGTGGCTGAGCACAGCCATGAAGCCGGCGCCGCAGCGCACTCCCATGAACACAGTAGCGAAGCCTGGTCGCCGGAAGATGGCTGGCAGCGCGTGCTGTCCACCACCGGTGGCAATCTGGTGGTCGCGGTTGGCTTCGCCTTGATGCTGGCGGGCCTGTTCACCCTGCGTGCGCCGGGCCGTACCCGTGATGGCCTGTTCTGGGGCCTGGCCGGTTTCGCCACCTTCTGCCTGGCACCGTCGTTGGGCTTGCCGCCGGAATTGCCGGGTACCGCTGCGGCGGATCTGCAATTGCGCCAGTACTGGTGGATTGGCACCGCAACCGCTACCGCCGTCGGCCTTGCCTTGCTGGTATTTGCCCGCCACTGGGCGGTGAAAGTTGTCGGTGCCGCGCTGCTGGTGGTGCCCCATGTGATTGGCGCGCCGCAGCCTGAGGTGCATTCCAGCCTGGCGCCTGAAGCGCTGGAACATCAGTTTATCTGGGCGTCGTTGATCACCAACGCGCTGTTCTGGTCGGCCCTGGGCCTGCTGAGCGCCTGGCTGTACCGTCGCTTCGCGGGCAGCAACGCGGTTTAATTCACCGTTGCTGCGCACAAACCCGCTGGTGGGCACGCCCTCAGCGGGTTTTTTCTTATCCATAACAGGCTTTTTTTGTGCCCAATGTTGCCCCCTATATCGCTGGAATCGGTTGTCGCGCGGGCTGCAGCGAGGCCGAGTTGCGCCAGTTGCTGGAGCAGACGTTGTCCGCCAACGGCCTGGCCCTGGCGGACCTCGCTGGCCTGGCGAGCCTTGAGCACAAATGCCAGGAGCCAGGGTTATGCGCCTTGGCGCTCAGCCTGGAACTACCGCTGGCCGGCTTCACCGCTGAGAAATTGCAGGGGATGAGCGCGCGTATTTCTGCCGTCTCTGCTGCCGCACTGCGCAGCGTCGGGGCCGCCAGCGTTGCCGAAGCCAGTGCGCTGCTCCAGGTCGAAATGTTGAGCGGCCGCCACGCAGCTTTGCGTATCGAAAAACACAGCAGCGCCCAGGCCACCGTTGCCGTGGCTGGGGTTGAGGAGCAGGCATGACGGTCTATTTCATTGGCGCCGGGCCCGGTGATCCAGAGCTGATCACGGTCAAAGGCCAGCGCCTGATTCGCAGCTGCCCGGTGCTGCTGTACGCCGGCTCGCTGGTGCCGGAAGCGGTGCTGGAAGGGCATCAGGCCGAGACGCTGGTGAACACCGCCGAACTGCATCTGGACGAGATCATCGCCCTGATCGACAGCGCCCACCAGCGCGGCCAGGACGTGGCCCGGGTGCACTCCGGCGACCCCTCGCTGTATGGCGCCATTGGCGAGCAGATCCGCCATTTGCGGCGCCTGAATATTCCCTTCGAGATCATCCCGGGCGTTACCGCGACTGCCGCCTGCGCCGCGTTGCTGGAAAGTGAGCTGACCCTGCCGGACATTGCCCAGACAGTGATCCTTACCCGCTACGGCAGCCGCTCGAAAATGCCTGCCGGCGAGGAACTGGGTGATCTCGCCCGGCATGGCACCACCATGGCCATTCACCTGGGGGTGCAGCACCTGGGCAAGATCGTTGCGGAGTTGCTGCCGCACTACGGCGCGGATTGCCCGATAGCCGTCGTGCACCGCGCCAGCTGGCCGGACCAGGATTGGGTGCTGGGCACCCTGGCGGATATCGAGGCGGGCGTGGCGGCCAAAGGTTTTCAACGCACGGCGCTGATTGTGGTCGGCCGGGTGCTGGCAGCCGATGCCTTTGCCGACTCCAACCTGTATCGCGCCGGCCATGCGCACCTCTATCGCCCGGCCAGCGAATAAAGGTGGGCGCCGTTAGTCGGCAACCTTTTTCAACGTTTTTTTTGCCGGCACCTGTAACGCCGTTATGGGACTTAACTCTACCTCTATGCCGGGACTGAATAAGCCTATTACGGCCGGCACATCCCCTTTTCAGAGGTATAACAACATGACCATGAAAACCGCTGCTGCTGGTGCCGCCCTGGCGCTGGCCGCCGCTGGCCTGTTCGCCAGCATGTCGACCCAGGTGTTCGCTGAAGACGCCAAAGTGCATTGCTACGGCATCAATGGCTGCAAAGGCCAGAACGACTGCAAAACCGCCAGCAACGCCTGCAAAGGCCAAGGTTCCTGCAAAGGTCAGGGCTTCAAGGCGATGACCGAAGCGGCCTGTACCGAAGCCGGTGGCAAGGTCGGTAGCTGAGTGCATCCGGGGCGGCCAGAGCGGCCGCCCCGCTGTTGCGGAGTACGTTATGTCTGCATCTACACCGGCAAGTGGTACGGCCTTCCTGGGCTATGGCCTGGGGTTGCGCACGGCCTATTACGACGAAATTCTGCAGGCCAATCCGTCGGTGGATTGGTTCGAAGTGCTCACCGAGAATTACCTGGTCGAGGGCGGCAAGGCGCTGTACTACCTCGACGCCATCGCCGAGCGTTACCCCCTGGTGATGCATGGCGTGTCGCTGTCCATTGGCGGTCCGCATGCGCTGGACATGGCCTACCTGCACCAGGTGCGGCAGCTGGCCGAACGCATCCGTCCGGCGTGGATTTCCGATCACCTGTGCTGGAGCCGAGGCAGCGCTCATCAATTGCACGATCTGCTGCCACTGCCCTACACCGAGGAAAGCCTGGAGCACGTGGCCGAACGGGTGCGCCAGGTGCAAGACGTGCTGGGCCGGCCGCTGGTGCTGGAGAACGTCTCCAGCTACGTGCGCACCAGCAGCGATGAGTTCACCGAGTGGCAGTTTCTCGCGGCCTTGAGCGAGCTCAGCGGCTGCGAGCTGTTGCTGGATATCAACAATGTCTACGTCAGTTCGCGTAACCACGGTTTTGACCCGTGGGAATTCATCTGCGCGTTGCCGCCGGCTCGGATACGGCAGTTGCATCTGGCTGGCCACAGCGACTACGGCAACTACGTGATCGACACCCATGATCAGCCGGTTAGCGACCCGGTGTGGCGACTGTACCAACGCACGCTGCAACGCCTTGGCCCGGTGGCGACCTTGTTGGAGCGCGATGATCATTTTCCGCCCTTGAGCGAGTTGCTGGCCGAGCTGGAGCGGGCGCGCGAACTGGGCACCGCTGCGTTGTTGCGGGAGCCAGTATGCGCCTGAAGGACTGGCAACTGAGCCTGGAAGCCTACCTGCTCGATGCCCAGGGGCAGCCCGCCCCGGCATTGCTCAGCTCGTTGCAGGGCAGTGCCACGCTGAGCGCGGAAACAGGTTTGGCGATCTACCACAACGCTTACCGCGCGCGGCTGCAGGAAGCGTTGCGCGGGGATTTTCCCGCGTTGCTGGCGCTGCTGGGCGACGAGGTTTTTGCCCAGCTGGCTGGCGATTATCTTCAGGCCAACCCGTCTGAGCACTTCAGCCTGCGCTGGCTGGGCGCGCGGTTTGCCGGGTTTCTCGCCGAACCGGCGTGGGCGGAATTGGCGCGGCTGGAATGGGCCTTCACCCTGGCCTTCGATGCTCCGCCGGGAAGCCCGTTGACTCTTACACAAATGGCCAGCCTGGCGCCCGCCGAATGGCCGGAACTGCGGGTGCGTTGTTTGCCCTCGGTGCAGTGGCTGGAGCTGCACTACAACAGCCTGGCGATTTGGCGCGCGGTCAAAAATGACCAGCCGCTATTGGCGAGTGCGCCGTTGGCAGAGGCGCAGACGTGCCTGGTCTGGCGCGCCGATCTGCAAGGCCAGTTCCGCACCCTGGGGCCTGACGAAGCCGTCGCCTTGCACGGTATGGTCGAGCAAGGCTGGAGCTTTGCCGAGCTGTGCCTGAGCCTCGCGGAACGCGCCGAAAACCCCGCCGCCCTGGCCGCCGGCTGGCTCAAGCAATGGCTCAGTGAAGGGCTGCTGCAACGCGCCGAATGATCTGTACGGATAAAAAAACCGTCAGCTGGATGTGCACCTGCCGGCGCCGGTGGATTAACCTCGGCGCCGAATTCCATGCAGGGGCCGGTCATGGCAGCCGTTGAAAACATCACGTACTACCTGGAAATGCATAGCAGCGACGCCATCCGCGGCAAGCCGCTGCCGGCAGCGCTGAGCATCGTTGAATGCGCCATCAAGCAATTCCCGCTCAACCGATTTCTTTACCAACTGGTCGGCGGCCCCTGGGAGTGGACCGACAAACTGGTGTGGACCGACCAGCAATGGCGCGACCTGGTGGAGCAAGACAACCACCGCACCTTCGTCGCCTATGAGCAGGGCGCCATCGCCGGTTACTACGAGCTGCAGCGCAGTGACGAAGGCGATGTCGAGATTCTCTACTTCGGCCTGGTGCAGGAGTTTTTCGGCAAAGGCTTTGGCGGCCCGCTGCTGACTCACGCGCTGCAAACCGCCTGGGCCTGGCCGGGCACCAAACGGGTGTGGGTGCATACCTGCACGCTCGATCACCCAAGTGCGTTGGGGAATTACCAGGCGCGTGGGTTGCAGGTTTACAAGGAAGAAGTGGACGCCGAATAGGGCGGTCACAAAATCGGCGAAATCAGCCGCGCGATGCGCATCCCCAACTGCCGCAGGCGATGGATGTTCTGGTCATCGCCGGCCGCTAGTTCGATGGCCTGGGCGAAGTCCTGTTCGAGCATGTGCTGCACCTCCAGGGCGAAGCTCTCGTCGACAGTGATCAGCATGATTTCGAAGTTCAGGCGGAACGAGCGGTTGTCCAGGTTGGCGCTGCCGATGGCGGCCAGCTTCTGGTCGATCAGCACCACCTTCTGGTGCAGAAACCCCGGCTGGTAACGGAACACCCGCACCCCGGTGTGCAGGGCGTTGAAGGCGTACAGGCTGGAGGCGGCGTACACCGTGCGGTGGTCCGGGCGCGAGGGCAGCAGAATGCGCACATCGACGCCACGCAGCACCGCCAGGCGCAGGGCGGCGGACACCGACTCATCGGGGATAAAGTACGGGCTGGTTATCCACAGGCGCTCGCGGGCGCAGTTGATCGCTTCGACAAAAAACAGTGAGCAGGTTTCCTGGGCGTCGGCCGGGCCGCTGGTGAGCACCTGGCAGAGTTTGCCTTCGCCGCCGTAGGCATCCGGCAGGATCAATGGCGGCAACTGGCGGGTGGCCCAGAACCAGTCTTCGGCAAACGATTCCTGCAGGCAGGCCACGGCTGGCCCGCGCAGTTCCAGGTGGGTGTCGCGCCACGGTGCCAGTGGCGCTTTCAGGCCGAGGTATTCGTCGCCGACATTTAGCCCGCCGAGAAAGCCGAACTCGCCATCCACCACCACGATCTTGCGGTGGTTGCGGAAATTCAGCTGGAAGCGATTGAGGATGCCGCGGTGGGTGCTGAAGGCGCGCACGTCGACACCGCCATTGCGCAAGGTTTGTGCGTAACGCTTGGGCAGCGCATGGCTGCCGATGCTGTCGTACAGCACATACACCGCCACACCGGCCGCTGCCCGTTCCAGCAGCAAGGCCTGCAAGCGGCGGCCGAGGTCGTCGTCGTGGATGATGAAAAACTGCACCAGCACCACCTGCCGGGCCTGGGCGATGGCGGCAAAAATCGCCTCGAAGGTGGCGTTGCCATTGATCAGCAGGCGCACCTGGTTATTCGCCAGGCAGGGCATATGGCCGAGCGCCGGCAGGCCGCGCAGGGTGCGGTAGGCATCGGTGTCTTGCGCGGCCAGGGCTTCTTCGGCCCACGGGCGCCAGTTCAGGGTGCCCATGGCGGTGCGCATTTCCCGGTCGGCATGGCGGCGCGCACGCACATAGGCATCGAAGGTGCTGCGGCCGAACACCAGGTAGGGAATCAGGGTCAGGTAGGGGATGAACAGCAGCGACAGCGCCCAGGCAATCGAACCTTGGGCGGTGCGCACGGTGAGGATCGCGTGGGTCGCCGCGCACACCCCGAGAATGTGGGTCAGGGCTATCAGGTAACCGAACAGCGGTGGAATGATCAGGTCCATGCCAGGGTCGCTTGCGCAATGTGCTGACATGCAATGTGCCGTGTGCGGCTGCAACTGTCACCCTTGCAGCCCGTCTTAAAACTACTGCGCTCGACGTAGCTACGTTTAAAACGGACTGCTCAGATTGCGGTCACATTCGTGTTCGCGCCGCTACCTACCTGCCAGAAGGACCCTGCCATATGAAGATTCGCCTTGTTCTCGCCTGTACCGCTGCGCTCGGCTTAGCGCCACTGGCGCAGGCGCAGCAGCTGCAACCGGGGTTGTGGGAAATCAAATCGACGGCCCTGCAGGTCAATGGCCAGCAACTGCCAGACCTGCAACTGCTGATGGGCAGCCTGCCGCCCGAGCAACGGAAAATGGCCGAGCAGGCGATGGCCAAACAGGGCGTGGCCATGGCTGGCAATGGCGTGCGCATGTGCATCACTCCGCAGCAGGCCCAGACCGACAGTTTCCCCACCCAGGGCACCCAGGCCGGTTGCAGCCAACAGATCACCGAACGCACGCCGCAAATGATGAAATTCAACGTCAGTTGCCCGCAGGGTAAAGGGCAGGGGCAGACCACCTTTCTCAGTGCGCGGGAATTTTCCACCACCATCAACGGTACGTTTTTGATGGGCGGGCAGAACCAGCAAGGGCGCTCGGAATCCCAGGGCCGTTGGTTGGCGGCAGACTGTTCAAGCTTGCCAACGCGTCAACCTTGAGCCCGCTGGCAAGGCGCAATTAAAACGCCAGTTCCACGTGAAACCCCTGGCCCTGCTGGCTCACAGCGCGGTGCAGGGGTTTTTTATTGGCGTTTGAAAACTGAATGCTTGCGGAAAAGATCGGTTTAATTGTTATAGTATAACGTCTAAATCGACAGCCCCAGCGCTGCGCCCAGCAGCCGGATGAGGACTTCCCCATGCATGACCCCCGCCTACCCGTCACCGTGCTCTCCGGCTTTCTCGGCGCCGGCAAAAGCACCCTGCTCAATCACATCCTGCGCAACCGCGACAACTTGCGGGTGGCGGTGATCGTCAACGACATGAGTGAAATCAACATCGACGGCAGCGAGGTGCAGCGCGACGTCAGCCTCAACCGCGGCGAAGAAAAACTGGTGGAGATGAGCAACGGCTGCATTTGCTGCACCCTGCGCGAAGACCTGTTGGAAGAGGTCAGCCGCCTGGCTCGCGACGGCCGCTTCGACTACCTGCTGATCGAGTCCACCGGCATTGCCGAACCGCTGCCGGTTGCGGAAACCTTCACCTTTCGCGGGGAAGATGGCCAGAGCCTCAACGACATCGCGCGCCTGGACACCATGGTCACCGTGGTTGATGGCCTGAATTTTCTCCGCGATTATCAGGAGGCCGAGAGCCTGGCCAGTCGCGGCGAAGTACTGGGTGAGGAAGATGAGCGCTCGATCACCGACCTGCTGATCGACCAGGTGGAGTTCGCCGACGTCATTCTGATCAGCAAGATCGACCTGATCTCCCGCGAGCAGCGCGCCGAGCTGATGGGCATTCTCGCCAGCCTCAACACCCACGCGGAAATTCTGCCGATGGTGATGGGCGAGGTGGCGCTGGGCAAGATTCTCGACACTGGCCGCTTCGACTTCGAGCGCGCTGCCCAGGCGCCGGGCTGGCTCAAAGAACTGCGCGGCGAGCACGTGCCGGAAAGCGAGGAATACGGCATCGCCTCGTTTGCCTACCGTGCGCGCCGGCCGTTCCATCCACAGCGCTTCTATGGCTTCATCAACCGCGAATGGAGCAATGGCCGGCTGCTGCGCTCCAAGGGTTTTTTCTGGCTGGCGAGCAAACACCAGGACGCCGGGAGTTGGTCGCAGGCCGGCGGTTTGATGCGTTATGGCTTTGCCGGGCGCTGGTGGCGGCATGTGCCCAAAGACCAATGGCCGCAAGATGACGAGGGCGTGGCGACGGTGATGCGGCACTGGAGTGCGGAGGTCGGTGACTGCCGCCAGGAGCTGGTATTTATCGGCCAGAACATCGACTTCACCCAGCTCACTGCCGAGCTGGATGACTGCCTGTTAAGCGATACGGAAATGGCCTCGGGTGCCGAAGGCTGGGCGCATTACGCAGACCCGTTCGGCCCCTGGCACGACGCGGCGTAACGCACGTTAGCGATCCATCCACACGCCGCGGTTCTGCTTCTCGCAGGCCGGCTTGAGGTAGGCCGCGTCGCTGGCCACGCCGTAGTAGTGGATATCCTGCTGGTACGGCGTGCCCGGCACCTTGGCCGAGCGGCACACACCGAACGAGCCCTGCGGGCATTGCTCGACGTAGTCCACCGAGACTTTCTGCCCCTTCAGCGTCGGCTGGCAGAAACCGGTGTGGAACAGGTTGGGCGGGATGCTGCGGTTCTGTTGGCAGACTTTCACATCCAGGCGTTCAGCCTGGCTGTGTACCACACAGGCTTCGGCCAGCACCTGGCCAGACAGCAGAAGCAGCAACGGCAACAGCAGTACGCGCATCGAGGGTCTCCAGCGCCGGAAAATTTGCCGGCGACTCTAGCATGCCCAGGCCCGCGCTTGTGCCCGTGCGGCTTTTCACCGATGGTTAGCCACCGCACAAATCACCGAGAAAAGTACCGTGCTCAGCGACATTCCCACGCACCTGATCGCCGGCCCTCTGGGCGCCGGCAAGACCAGCCTGATCCGCCAACTGTTGGCGCAGCGCCCGGCCGACGAGCGCTGGGCGGTGCTGATCAACGAGTTTGGCCAGATTGGTCTGGATGCCGCGTTGCTGACCACGGACGACGACGGCATTGCCCTGAGCGAAGTGGCTGGCGGCTGCCTGTGCTGCGTCAATGGCGCGCCGTTCCAGATCGGCCTGGCGCGTTTGCTGCGCAAAGCCAAACCGCATCGGCTGTTTATCGAGCCGTCGGGCCTGGGTCATCCGGCTGAGTTGTTGCAGCAATTGCGCGAGCCGCCATGGGAAGGGGTGCTGGCCGTGCAACCGAGCGTGCTGGTGCTGGATGCCGAAGCGCTGGCCGCCGGGCACCCGTTGTCGGATAGCCAGCAGGCGGCGCTCGCCGACGCCGGTTTGCTGGTACTGAACAAAGCGGAAAATCTGGATGCCGAGACGCGGGAAAAACTCGCCAGCCGCCTGCCAGCACGGCCGCTGTTCTGGACCACTCAGGGCGCGTTGCCGCTGGCCGAGCTGCCAGGTTTGAGCGCTCGTCCCGGCAGCGCCACCGACGCCGACAAGCTGCCCAGCAGCGCCGCCAGCCTGGCCAGCGTGTGGCTCGACCCCAGCCAGCCGATCTGCCAGAGCGGCGGCCAGGCTGAAGGCTGGAGCATCGGTTGGCGCTGGCACCCGAGCCAGCAGTTCGAGCTGATGCGGGTACAAATGTGGCTGGCCACCTTGCCCTGGCGCCGTGCCAAGCTGGTGCTGCATACCAACGCCGGTTGGCTGTCAGCCAACGCCCTGAACGGCGACGCGTTGCATTGGCAGAGCAGTGAATGGCGCAAGGATTCGCGGTTAGAGCTGATCTTTAGCGAGCCGCAGGATGAGCAGGCGTTGGGTGGCGGATTTACGCGCTGTCTGTTGGACGGAAATCGCGGCTAACGCCGCTCCTACGAGCCGGCACAATCCGTAGGAGCGGCTTTAGCCGCGATGCTTTTAACCGGTAAACTCCCGGCTGGTTTTTTCAGAAGTCCGCACCGATGACCGCCTTCACCCTCCACCCTTGGTCCCACGCCAGCTCCGCCCATTTCACCCTGCGTGGCTGGCACAGCGAGCCGAGTGGCAAGCCGTTGCTGCATTTCCTCCATGGCAATGGTTTTTGCGGGCGTACTTACGAGCCGATGCTCAAGCACCTGGCGGCTGATTTCGATCTGTGGCTGTGTGACATCCAGGGCCATGGCGAAAGCGACCATGGTGGCCGTTTCCATGGCTGGAACCGCAGCTCCGAGCTGGC
The DNA here is from genome assembly GCF_003050835.1 of Pseudomonas sp. GV071. Lineage (GTDB taxonomy): Bacteria > Pseudomonadota > Gammaproteobacteria > Pseudomonadales > Pseudomonadaceae > Aquipseudomonas. The sequence continues at coordinate 470,360 of NZ_QAOJ01000002.1, forward strand.
GGTGGAGGCGTTCGACGTCGGCCGTGGGCAGTTCGGCGACGTGCCGCGTTTTGCCCTGGGCCACAGCTTTGGTGGCGTGCTCAGCAGTCTGATTCTGGCCAAGCACCCCGAGCTGTTTCGGCGCGCGGTATTGCTCGACCCGGTGCTGTTTCCGCCGGCGCTGATTGGTGTCATGGCGGTGTCCGAAGTGCTCGGCCTGCACCGGCGCCACACCATGGCACGCAAGTCGGCGGCGCGGCGCAAGCACTGGACCGACCGCGCGGCGGCCTATGCCGGGCTGTATGGTCGGGGCACCTTCAAAGGCTGGGAAGACGCCGCGCTATGGGCCTATGTGGAACATGCGTTGAAAGAGGTCGAGGACGGTGTCGAGCTGAAATGCCGGCCTAGCCGCGAGGCAGAAATCTTCAGCTCCTACCCGCGACGGCTGTGGAGTTCGCTGAACAAGATCGTCACCCCCACCGAGATTCTGCACGGCCAGCACAGCTATCCGTTTGTGGCCAAGGCCGTAGCGCGGGTCACCGCGCTCAACAGCCACGTGCGTGCGCAGGTGGTGGCGGGTGGGCACTGCTTTATGCAGCAGACCCCGCAAGACAGCGCCGAGCGTGTGGGTAGTTTTCTGTTGCCGGGTTAAAGCCTGCGGGAATCAGTGCTGCAGTTTGTCGTGCTTGCGGCGCCAGTCGCTGAGTTGCACCACCTGGGCGCTGACCCGCTCGGGCACCACGTCGATGACGGCTTCGGGGGCTGCGCGTGGCGTTGCCACGGCATCAATGACCACGCTGTCGCCGACCACATTGTGCTGCTCAAGTGGCTGGCCGGGTTTCTCGACAAAGGGATGCGGCGCCAGCTCGATGTTGCCAACGTGCTGACCAAACATGGTGATGGTGCCGGCATGCCGCTGTTCACTGGTGACGGTGAACTCGAAGCCATACACCCGCGCCAGCCGTCGCCGACCGCGGGCGTCCGGCAGCAGCGCCACTTTGCGCAGCGCCACGTTGTCGTCGAGCAGAATCACTTCCATGCGTTGGCAGTGCTGTTTCACCCGTTCCAGGGCGCGCTCACGCAAGCCATGGGCGTGCCATAACCAGGCGGCGCCAGCGGCCAGCAACATCAGCACGAACATATTGCCCAGGGTCAGCATGGTGGTTGCACTCCAACGAGAGGGCCAAGCTTACTCGCCTCCAGCCGGCCAACTCCAGTGTCACTTTTATGCGTCAGCCAGGCGGCGGCTTCAGCTGGCCGCCGGGGTGTGCAGGCCCAGGCGGTCGAACATGATGCGGGCGATTTCGCGCTCGCCCATCACCACCAGATCGGCGCCCTGTTGCTGCAGGTAGTCCACCTCGTCGTCGAAATGGGCGCGGGCAATGATGTCCAGCTCAGGGTTGGCCGCCCTGGCGTGAATGGCGATCTGCCCGGCCTCCAAGCCGTTGGGGATGGCGATCAGCAGCCAGCGCGCCTGGGCTACGTTGGCCAACTCCAGTACCCGGCTGCTGGCGGCGTTGCCATGTACCACGCTGTGGCCAACTTCGCGCAGCTCCTGAGCCTGGGTGCGGTTGTCTTCAATGATCACCAGCGGGATGCCTTCTTCACGCAGGCGCGCACTGATGCGGCTGCCGACCCGGCCGTGGCCGATGAGGATGGCGTGACCGGTTTCGGTGATCGGCTGGAACTCCTCGGCTGCCTCTTCTTCGACGGTGCCGACCGGTGCGGTGTTTTCCCGCGCATCGAGCCACGGCTGGATGCGATCGATCAGGGTGAACAGCATGGGGTTGATGACGATGGACAGAATCGCCCCGGCCAGAACGAAGTCGCGGGCAGCTTCCGGCACCAGGTCCAGGCCCACGCCCAGGCCGATCAAAATGAACGAGAACTCACCGATCTGGGCCAGGCTGGCCGAGATGGTCAGCGCGGTGCTCAGCGGTTTGCCGAAGGCCAGCACAATCAACAGGGCCGCCAGTGATTTGCCGAGCACGATGATCGCCAGGGTGGCCAGTACCAGCAGCGGCTCGTTGATCAGCACCATGGGGTTGAACAGCATGCCCACCGAGACGAAGAACAGCACGGCGAAGGCATCGCGCAGTGGCAATGAATCTTCGGCCGCCTTATGGCTGTACTCCGACTCGTTGAGGATCATCCCGGCGAAGAACGCGCCGAGGGCGAACGACACGCCGAACAGCACCGCCGAGCCATAGGCCACGCCCATGGCAATGGCCAGCACGGCGAGGGTGAACAACTCACGCGAACCGGTGCCTGCGCTTTTTTCCAGCAGCCAGGGAATGATTTTGCCGCCGACCACGATCATCAGGGCGACAAAGGCCGCCACCTTGGCCAGGGTAATGCCCAGTTGTAGCCAGATGCCCTCGTCGGGCGCTGCGTCCTGGCCGCCGAGCACGCCGGCCAGCGCGGGAATCAAGACCAGCGCCACGACCATCACCAGGTCCTCGACAATCAGCCAACCCACCGCGATTTTGCCGCGCCGGCTGTCGATCAACTGCCGTGACTCCAGCGCCCGTAGCAACACCACCGTACTGGCCACCGACAGCGCCAGGCCGAAGATCAGGCCGGCGCCCCAAGGCCAATCCAGCAGCCAGGCCAGGCCCATGCCCATCAGCGTGGCGGCACCGATCTGCACCAGGGCGCCGGGGATGGCGATGTTTTTCACCGACATCAGGTCTTTCAGGGAAAAGTGCAGCCCGACGCCGAACATCAGCAGGATTACGCCGATTTCCGAGAGTTCATTGGACAGGTCTTTGTCGGCGACGAAGCCGGGGGTAAACGGGCCGACCAGGACGCCGGCTAGCAGGTAGCCGACCAGGGGCGACAAACGCAGGCGGTTGGCCAGAGTGCCGAGCACGAAGGCCAGCACGAAGCCGGTGGCCAGTGCTGCAATCAGGGGGGTGTGATGAACCATGGAATCTCCCGTTTACCGCGCGAAGGGCTGGCCGCGGTGCAATTCAGTGTGGGCCAGTCTGAAGCAACGCGCTGCCGGTACCTGGGCTGGAGGGGAGGCAGCTGAGGTTTACCGTTGGTCGGCGGCGCGATGCGGGCCACAGTCTATCGCAGCGAACGTGCCAAACCGGGCGTTGCGTGGTGGGCATTTTTAAACAGGATGTTTACAGGTTGGCTGTGCAGATCAAAAGCATCGCGGCTAAAGCCCCTCCCACATGAATCAACGATACCTGTGGGAGGGGGGCGGCCATCCGATTTAGCCGCGAGCTTTTGGGACCTTACGCGTGATCGCCATCGTCACGAATCTGTTGATAACGCTGCTCCAGCTCCTGGCGCAGCTCACGCCGCTGTTGGGCCTGTTTGAAGCGGCGTTTGCCTTCGACGCTCTCCGGTTCCAGTGGCTGCACAACCGTAGGTTTGCCGTCATCGCCCACCGCCACCATGGTGAAAAAGCAGCTGTTGGTGTGGCGCACGGAGCGTTCGCGGATGTTCTCGGTCACCACCTTCACGCCGATTTCCATTGAGGTGCGGCCGGTGAAGTTCACCGAGGCGAGAAAGGTCACCAGCTCGCCGACATGCACCGGCTCGCGGAAAATCACCTGGTCCACCGACAAGGTCACTACGTAGGTGCCGGCATAACGGCTGGCGCAGGCGAAAGCCACTTCATCGAGGTATTTGAGCAGCGTCCCTCCGTGCACATTGCCGGAAAAGTTGGCCATGTCGGGGGTCATCAGGACGGTCATTGTCAGCTGGGAGTTTCCGGGTTCCATGGTCGACTCGTATGGCTTGAGGAGAGAAAGGCCGCCAACCCTAGCGAGCGGCGCCGCCTGGCGCTGTTTGCCATTGGCTATTGGAACGATGGAAAGGAATAGCTCGTCACGCCCCGGCGCGCCATGGGGCAGCAAAAAATAGGCAAAAGCCGGGCCGCTCAGCGGGTGCCGGCCATACTCTGGGCGCGGCAGGCCGGCTGCTCTTCGCTTAAATCGCTGGCGCTGCAAGCCAGCCCATAGCGCTGACGCAGCGCCGCCAGCTCGCCGGCATGCTGCTCAAGAAAGCGGTTGAAGCGCTCCAGCAACTGCGGGTGATTGACCGTGCTCAAGTGGTAGCTGGTGCGCGCCAGCGGCAACGCCGGGTCGGCCAGCAGGCGGTCGTTGGCCTCGCCCATTTTCTGCAATTGCAGGCGCACCACTTCGGCATTGGCGTACACCGCGTCGATGCGTCCGCGCAGGGCCATGCGAATCAGCCCGGCAATGTCATTGGCTTCCAGCAGTTGCACCTGGCCGCTGGCGAGCTCGGCGTCCCAGGCCTGCGGGGTAAAGCCGCGCACGGTGCCGAGCCGTTTCACCGCCGCCAGCCCCAAACCCAGGCGCTCATGCAGCACCAGGCTGGCGTCCACCACGTTGATCGCGGCATGGCTGTAATGCAGGCGGCGGTCGCCCTTGAGGTCGCGCGACCATTGCGGGTTGTCGGGGAAGATCATGTCGAGGTTTTCGCTATTGAGCAGGTCGTGGTGCAGGCGATTGAGCGGGCGCGGCAACAGTTCGAGCTGCAGGTTCTGCTCGGCGGCAAAACGCTGCAGCAGCTCCACCGCATAGCCTTCCACCGGCTTGCCAGGCTGCGCGCGGAAGTACGGCATATAGTCGTGGCTCTCAATCCCGACGCGCAGCGTTTCGGCCTGCACCTGGCCGAACATCAACAGCGCTGTCAGCACCCACAAAACCCGCATACATCCACTCCGAAAACTGGTTCATCAAACGTAGCAGCTGATTTAAAAGTCGAGGGTTTCTGGGCTAGAGCCAGGCAAGGCGAGTACAGGCCGAAAAGCGCAGCGTACTGCAGTACGTGAGCATGTTTCGGCCTGTACTCAAGGCCGCATGGCCGACGCCCAGGAAGCCGTCAGGCGTGCACCAGGTACCAGCGCCAGTCTTGCTCGCCGACTTCACCCATGAACTCCCGGTATTCAGTGTTCTTGATCGCCAGATAGACCTGAAGGTACGCCTCACCAAACGCTTCTTTCGCCCACTCCGACTGTTCCAGCGCCTTCAACGCCGTCAGCCAATCGGTGGGCAGGAACTCGGTCGCCTGGGCATAACCATTGCCGGTGATCGGTGCACCGGGATCGAGCTGTTGGCGGATGCCGTGCTGGATGCCGGCGAGAATCGCGGCGGCGGCCAGGTACGGGTTGGCATCGGCGCCGCAGATGCGGTGTTCGATGTGCCGGCTAATGGCCGAGCCGCCCGGTACGCGCAACGACACGGTGCGGTTGTTGATGCCCCAGGTCAGCGCGAGCGGTGCGTAGCTGTTGGCCTGGAAACGGCGGAACGAGTTGGCGTTGGGACAGAACAGCGCCAACGAATCCAGCAGGGTGCTCATCATGCCGCCGATGGAGTGGCGTAGCAGCGGGGTGCCAGCCGGGTCTTCGCTGGCGTAAAGATTGTTGCCCTCGGCGTCGGCCAGGCTCACGTGCATGTGCATGCCGGTGCCGGCCAGGTCACCAAACGGCTTGGCCATGAAGCAGGCCTGCAGCCCGTGCTTGTTGGCCACGCCTTTGACCAGGCGCTTGTAGCGCACGCCCTCATCGATGGCTTGCAGGGCGTCGAAGCGGTGTTCGAGGGTGATCTCCACCTGCCCCGGGGCGTATTCGGAAATCGCCGTGCGTGCCGGTAAACCCTGGGCTTCGCAGGCGTCATACAAGTCGTTGAGAAACGGCTGCAGCTGTTCCAGCTCGTACACCCCGTACACCTGGGTGGCGTGGGGGCGGGCGCCGTTGGCCTGACGCGCTGGCAGCGGCCGCCCGTTGTCACCGCGCTCACGGTCGAGCAGGTAGAACTCCAGCTCCACCGCCATCACCGGGTGATAACCCTCGGCTTTCAGGCTATCGATCACCCGCACCAACACATGCCGGGGGTCGGCGACGGTGGCCGGCAAGCCGTGTTGCGGGTGCATGCTCACTTGCACCTGGCCGGTGGGCCGTTCGCGCCACGGTTGCAGGGTCAGGCTGCCGGGCAGCGGATAGGTCCAACAGTCGGCATCGCCAACTTCCCAGACCAGGCCGGTGTCTTCAACGTCATCGCCATTGATGGTCAGGCCGAGGATGGTGCTCGGCAGCGGTCGGCCATTGGCGTAGATCGCCAGCAGCTCGTCACGGTGCAGCAGTTTGCCGCGCGGCACGCCGTTGCTGTCGATGATAAACAGCTCGATGCTGCGCACTTGCGGGTTGGCGGCGAGAAAGTCGCGGGCTTCCTGAATGTCGGCGAAGGCCATGGTGGGGTTACTCAGTGGTTTCACGGGCGCCGGGACGTGCCAGCAGTTCGGTCAGAGCCTGGTCGAGGGTGCTCAGCAAGCGGTCGACGTCGGCTGCCGTGGTGTCCGGGCAGCACAGGGTCATGTTGTGGAACGGGGTGATGAGAATGCCGCGGTTGATCAGGTACAGGTGCAAAGCCATCTGCAGCTCGTCATGGAACGCCGCCTCGGCTTCGGCACCGGTGGCCGGCAGACGCGTGCAGAACTGGAACTCGCAGCGCGCGCCCAGTTGCGTCACGGACCAGGCCAACTGGTGTTTACCGATCAAGGCGGCAAAACCCTGCGCCAGGCGCTCGGCCAGCGGCAACATATGCGCGTAGGCCGCCGTGGTCATCACCTCTTCGAGGTTGACGCGCATGCAGTGCATGGCCAGGGCGTTGGCCGACAAGGTGGTGCCCATGCCGCTGTGGCCGTGGGCCTGGCCATGGCTGCTGGCACGGCTGCGCGCTTCGAGCATGGCCTGGGCCATGGCCGCCGTGCAGCCATACACCGAACAGGGCACGCCGCCGGCGATGGGTTTGCCGAGGGTGATGAAGTCCGGTTCCAGCGCCCATTCGCGGGTGCAGCCGCCGGGGCCGGTGGAGATGGTGTGGGTTTCGTCGATGATCAGCAGGGCGCCGTAGCGGCGGGTCAGTTCGCGCAGCTTGGCCAGGTAGCCCGGGGCGGGCAGGACCATGCCGATATTGGTCATCGCCGGCTCGCACAGCACGGCGGCGACGTCTTCTGTTTGCAGCGCCGCTTCCAGGGCGGCGAGGTCGTTGAACGGCACGCTGCGACTGTGTTCGGTGAGGTCATAGGCTTGGCCCAGCAAGCCTGGGCGGTGCACGGTTCGGCCGTCCTGGCAGCGCACCATCACATCATCGACGGTGCCGTGGTAGCAGCCATCGAACACCAGCAGGGTATTGCGCTGGGTAATGGCGCGCGCCCAACGCACCACGAAGCGGTTGGCGTCGGTGGCGGTGGTTGCCACTTGCCAATAGGGCAGGCCGAAGCGCTCGGCCAGTAGCTCGCCAACCACCACCGCATCTTCGCCGGGCAACATGGTGGTCAGGCCGTTGGCGCCTTGTTCGGCCAGGGCGCGGGCAATCGGAGCGGGGGAATGGCCGAACATGCTGCCGGTGTCGCCGAGGCAGAAGTCGACGTACTCATGGCCGTCCACATCATAAAAACGCGCGCCCTGGGCGCGGCTGACAAACAGCGGCGAGGGCGTCGACCAATCGCTCATCCAGTGCATCGGCACGCCACCGAACAACGAGCCACGGGCACGCTCGGCGAGGGCGATGGAGTTGGGGTTGTTGGCGAGAAAACGCGCCCGTTCCTGGGCGGCGAATTCGCCGATTACGCGGTCACTGATGCCACTGGCGGTCATGGAGAACATCTCGTTCGATTTTTCATACATGCTGATTTGTGATCACAGGCATGTCAAGCGAGACAAATATTGCGCCTTTTTGGTAGATTTTCTACAGTTTGTGATCACAACAAGCCTCCCCATATCCTCGCCCCTGGAAACCACCATGACCCACGAATGCAGCCTGACCCTCAATCAACTGCCGGCCCCGCCGGTCTCGGCCCGGTGAACCCCTTATGGCCGAGAACCTTCAAGACCAGCTTTACCAGCAACTGCGCGCCGGCCTGCTAGCCGGACATTTCAAACCGGGCGAACGCCTGAAAATTCGTGACCTTGCCAGTGCCCTGGGCACCAGCCCGATGCCGGTGCGCGCCGCCTTGCAGCGCCTGGTGGCCGAAGGCGCACTGGAAGGTGAGCCGCAGCGTTCCCTGCGCGTACCGGCGATGACCCGTGAACGTTTTCTGCATATTTTCCAGGTGCGCCTGGCGCTCGAAGGGCTAGCCGTGGAAAGCGCGGCCAGTCAGCTGACGACGGCCGACATGGCAGTGCTTGAAGGCTGCGTCGAACGCATGGAAAGCGCCCTGGAGCGCCGCGACGTGCAGGGCTACCTGAACGACAACAGCCAGTTCCACCTGACCCTCTACAGCGCCTGCGGCAACCCGATATTGCTGCGCCAGATCGAGAACCTGTGGCTACAGGTGGGGCCGTTCTTCAACCGGCTGTTCACCGAAGCGGACCTGTCGCTGCGCCTCAATGACTTCCACGACGACACCCTGAGCGCGTTGCGGGCCGGTGATGGCAAGGCCGCGCGCCTGGCCATGGAGCAGGACCTGACCTACTTCGGCAATTTCCTGCTCAACCTGCTGGACCTGGAAGGCGTGCAGGGTCAGGCACGGGGCTAGAGCTGCCGTTACCTTCAATTGCCTGGATCCCAGCCTGCGCTGGGATGACGGATGTCTTTGTCAAAAATACCGTCGTCCCAGCGAAGGCTGGGACCCAGAATCTGCGTGTGTAGGCGGATGCCCGGAGATGCCGGTGGCAAACAGTCCCGGCATAACTGTTTCATTCTATTGCTCCCGCCCAGAGCGCCTGGGCGGCGATGGTATGGTCGGACTTTTCTTACAATCCCCCGAGGGGGGCGTTGCAACAGGAGTCCGACGCCATGCATGCCATCAGCTTCATTCAAGACTTGGCCGTCATCATGCTGGTCGCCGGTATCGTCACCATCCTCTTCCATCGCTTCAAGCAGCCGGTGGTGCTCGGCTATATCGTCGCCGGTTTCATTATCGGTCCGCACACACCGCCCTTCGGCCTGATCCACGACGAACAAACGATCAAGACCCTGGCCGAGCTGGGGGTGATCTTTCTGATGTTTTGCCTGGGTCTTGAATTCAGCCTGCGCAAGCTGTTCAAGGTCGGTGCCACGGCGTTTATCGCGGCGTTCCTGGAAATCGTGCTGATGATCTGGCTCGGCTTCGAGATCGGCCGCTACTTCGGCTGGAGCACCATGGACTCGCTGTTCCTCGGCGCCATCCTGGCCATCTCCTCGACCACCATCATCGTCAAGGCCCTGGGCGACCTGAAGATGAAAAACGAGCGCTTCGCCCAGCTGATTTTTGGCGTGCTGATCGTTGAAGACATCCTCGGCATCGGCATCATCGCCTTGCTCTCGGGCATCGCCCTGAGCGGTAGCGTCGAGGCCGGCGAGGTGTTCGCCACGGTCGGCAAGCTCAGCCTGTTTATGGTGGTGGCGTTGGTCATCGGCATTCTGCTGGTGCCGCGACTGCTCGCCTACGTGGCCAAGTTCGAAAGCAACGAGATGCTCTTGGTCACTGTGCTGGGCCTGTGTTTTGGCTTCTGCCTGCTGGTGGTCAAGCTGGAATACAGCATGGTGCTCGGCGCGTTCCTGATCGGCGCGATCATGGCCGAGTCGCGCCAGTTGGCGCAGATCGAGCGGCTGGTGGAACCGGTGCGCGACCTGTTCAGCGCGATCTTCTTCGTCGCCATCGGCCTGATGATCGACCCCGCTGTGCTGGTGGAGTACGCCTGGCCGATTGTGGTCATCACCGTGGCTGTGGTGGTCGGCAAAGTGGTGTCGTGCAGCATCGGCAGCGTGATTGCCGGCAACGACGGGCGCACCTCGCTGCGCGTCGGCATGGGCCTGTCCCAGATCGGCGAGTTCTCCTTCATCATCGCCGCGCTGGGCATCAGCCTGCAGGTGACCAGCGACTTCCTTTACCCGGTAGCGGTGGCCGTCTCGGTACTGACCACCTTATCCACGCCTTACCTGATTCGCGTGGCTGACCCGCTGTCGAACAAGCTCGCCGCCGTGGTACCGCAGCCGGTGGCGCGGGTGTTCGGTATGTACGGTGAGTGGTTGCGCAGCATCCAGCCGCAAGGCGAGGGCGCGGTGTTGGCGGCGATGATCCGGCGGATTCTGTTGCAGGTGGGGGTGAATCTGGCGCTGGTGGTGGCGATCTTTTTTGTCAGCGCGTTTTTTGCCGATCGCCTGGCGCTGCACCTGGTGGACTGGGTGCAAGCCGATAACGCGCAGAAGGGCCTGATCTGGGGCGCGGCGCTGTTGCTTTCGCTGCCGTTCCTGATCGCCGCCTACCGCAAGCTCAAGGCGCTGTCGATGCTGTTGGCGGAGATGGGGGTGAAAGCGGAAATGGCTGGGCGCCACACGGCGCGGGTGCGCAAGGTGGTGGCCGAACTGATTCCGGCGTTGTCGCTGGTGGTGATTCTGCTGCTGTTAATGGCGCTGTCGGCGAGCATTCTGCCGACCCTGGAATTGCTGGTGCTGATCGCCCTGTTGGCGGCAGGCATCAGCGCGCTGCTGTGGCGCTGGCTGATCCGCGTGCATACGCGGATGCAGATTGCGCTGCTGGAGACGTTGGAACAGCGCGATCCGCATTGAGACTCCGTAGGAGCGGCTTCAGCCGCGATGCGCTTGATCTTGAAACGCATCGCGGCTGAAGCCGCTCCTACAGTTTCGTGCATGGCCGGGAAATCAGCTTTCCAGCCATACCTCGCGCGCCCACTTCCACACCGAGTCCCAGCTTTCGTCGGTGAGGTCTTCTTCGTCGCCGTCCCACAGCAGCACGGTGCCGTCGAGTTCGACGCAGTAGTAGTTGCCGTTGTCTTCACACAGCGGAATCAGCTCGCGCGGTACGCCGAGCGACCAGGCCACTGAGGCTACTTCTGGCAGGTAGGTGTGCGATTGCGGGTCGGTCACGGTGACCGGCTCCAGGCGGCCGTACACCACGTCACTGACTTTGAGCAGGAACTCACGGAACTCGAAAGGGATGCTGATCAGCAGCTGCTCTTCAATCTCCACCAGCAATTCTTCATCCGGCAGCTCCAGCGGCACCGGGACTTTCTCGTTGAGTTCACGCAGCTCGTCGATGACTTCTTCCATGGCTGGCTCTCCTCGGGCAATGGGGGGTGGATTTATACAGTAGCTGGGCCGAAGAAAAAAACTATCTGCTGGCGGTAAAAGCATCGCGGCTAAAGCCGCTCCTACGGATTGCACAACCTGTAGGAGCGGCTTTAGCCGCGATTGGTACATTCAGCGGTGAAGAAAACGTTAGCCGTTAACCACCAACTTGCTCGCCACCGCGTCACCCGAGAAGGTGGTGGTGATAGTCGGGTCGATCAACCGCGCCACCCCCACCTTAAGCGCATACAGGCTCAGCAGGCCCAACAGCCCGACCACCCAGATATGGTCGAGGAAGTAGTACGCCACCCCGGCACTGACCACAGCCACCACCAGCGCCACGCGCGCCGCTTGCAGGCGGGTGAGCTTTTCCACGTTCATGTTGAGGGTCGCCGGCAGGGCGCGGGCGATGCGTTGCAGGGCGTGGGCTTTGACCGTGGCGCTGAGGAATTCCAGGCTCAGGGTCTGGTCTTTGCCTCCGTCGTTGTAGGTCAGGCGGATGACGTCGTCGTAGTGCTCACTGGTGACTTTGCTGACAGTGTTGAGGTCGACCAGGGTGCGCTTGGTCTCTACCTTGGCGAGGATTTCTTCGAGGAAATTGCCGTTGAGGCCACCACGCTGATAGATCTCTTGCACCTTGCTGCGCTGTTTTTTGTCGAAGCTCAGCGACAGCACATGGCTGCCATCGAGCACGATCAGGCGGTCGTCTTCGACGTCCAGCCAGCTGTTCTCGGTGTAGAAGCCTTCCGGCAATTTGCCCTTGGGTTCACGGCCAAACAGCAGGGAGAGGATGAAATTGAGTACCAGCAGGGCCGGGATCAGCTTGGGCGCGACATCAAACAGGGCGCGCTCAAGGCCGTCCTCGCGGGCCAGGTTCTCGATGATCAGTTGCGGTTTGGCGCTGTCCGGCTTGCCCTCGGCGTACCAGACTTCCAGGGTCTCGTGGCCTTCCAGGGCGTTGTACTCGCCGTAGCCAATCGACTGGTCGTGCTCGTAGCGGGTGCCGTTGACGTCGTAGGTGTAGCTCAGCGAATAGACCGTGCGGGTTTTCTTGCGGCCTTTGAGGTTGCGGTACTCCTCTTCGGTTTCTTCCAGCGAGGCGACGGTGGCTTGTGCGCTGTTGTGCTGTTTGACCAGTTGGATGGCCGCGACTTGTTCCGGGCCTTTGATGTAGTAGGCGGCGGCGAGGCCGACGACGGCCAGCACGATCATGCTGACGCGGATCAGCAACTTACGTTTTTGCCCAGGGCTACGGCGCTTGGCCATGACTGACTCCTTTCTCTAGTTATGAACGTCCTTGAAGGCGGGCACATTGGCGCTGCCCGTGGCGAGTATCGGGGGAAACATTCGGTTACGACAAGCTTATAAATGCCAGACGAACAAAAGCATCGCGGCTGAAGCCGCTCCTACAAATTGTGCAATCTCGTAGGAGCGGCTTCAGCCGCGATGTTTTTAAATCTGCACATGCAAAAAACCCGGGCAAGCCCGGGTTTCTGTTGGTGCGTTCAGCGCGGTTAGCTGTTCTGACGGATACCCGCCACCAGCCACGGCGCGTTGTCGCCATTGGCGCGCTCCATGCGCCAGCTTTCGCTGAAGGCTTCACCCTGGTCGAAACGCGAGGTTTTGACGATGCCGCTGAAGGTCAGGGTGGCCACGGTCTTGTCGGCCAGCTCGTCGATACCGTCGAGTTGCGCCTGCAGCTCTTCGACGTAGGTGGACTGGAAACCGTCGCCCAGCTCTTCGCGTTCGGTCTTGAGGAAACTGAGCATCTGCGGGGTGACGAACTCGGCGATCTTGTCCATCTCCGACGCGTCCCAGTGCTGCTGCAGGGCCATGAAGTGCTCTTTGCCGGCTTCGACAAAACGCTGCTCATTGAACCAGCTCGGCGCATTGATCACCGGTGCGGCGCTTGCGGCGCTGCTGCCACCGAAGATCGATTTGGCCGCCGGGATCACCGGCTGATCGGCCGGCAGGTCGCGTTGCATTGGTGCATAACCACCAACACCAGCCGGTTGGCCGGCGTTCTGCTGACGGCGACGGGCAGCGATGAAGCGGAAGATCACAAAGGCGATCAGGCCGATGATCAGGAAGTCAAAGATCTGCATGCCCTGGAAGCCGCCGCCCATGAACATCGAGGCCAGCAGGCCACCAGCGGCCAGACCGGCCAGTGGGCCCATCCAGCGGGACATACCGCCAGCAGCGGCTGGCGTCGCCGCGGCTTTGCCAGGTGCGGCAGCCGGGGTGGTCGCTGGAGCGACCTGACGGGTCTGGTGGGTAGGCGCGGAGCCGAAGGATTTACCGCCGCCCATGCGTTTTGCATTGGCGTCGAGGCTGAGCGTCAACGCGACGCAAAGCATCATGGCCAGGCTGATGAAACGCTTCATGGTTCGCAACTCTCTCAATAAGGATCAACGCGCGCCATGTTGCACAGGGCGCCTGATGATGACCAGCGGCAGAATGTTTCCGGATTTATGTCCTCGGCGTTATTTGCTGTCAGGACTGCAGCCGGGCTTCACGCGCAACTGATGATCTTTACGTAGGACAATGCTGTCCGGCTTGCCGTTCGTGTAATCGAAGTGGCGGCTGAACCAGGCGGCAGACTCGGCCAGGGTGGCGTTGATCGGCGGCACGGCGAATTCCCAGTAGGGGTCATCGTCCAGGCGGCATTTGGCGCTTAGCTGGTAACGCGGTGCGTCATCGGCCACACGGTCTGTCTGTGGCTCTGGCCGGAACGGCAGACTGATCAGCACCAGGTCCTCGGTGTCGTCGTTCTGGTACTGGAGCAGCAGCTCGTTGCCGCGTACATCCAGCAGGCCCTTGCCGACACGCTGGAAGCCGAACGGCTGTTCCTTCATCAAATAACCGGCGCTGCGCAGGTACACCCAGCCGGGTTTGCTCGCATCAAACGGGGTGGCCGGGTAGGCCACGGTTTCCAGGTACTCCAGGCGTCGTTTGCCTGCGGCATCCGAATACAGCCGGAACAGCTCGTAGGCCCCTTCGCCGCGCGCCTTGATCAACGCCTGGCCGCCCGAAATCGGCAGTACTTCGAGCAGGCGCAGGTCCTCGCCGTACTGCCCGGCGATGGCGCGGTGCACCTTGTCGCCTTCACGAATCTGGTACACCCGCTGCTCGATGGGCGCGCCACCTTTTTGCGGGCGGTAGGCAAAGCGCACTTCTTCCAATTGCCACTGCTGGCCACGGGTGATGACCTGGGTGGTGGCCGGCAGTACGCAGCGTTGTTGGCGCAGGGCGGCGCTGATGCCGGGTTGGTCATCGTTCAGGCAGAGGTCCTCGGCCATCAGCGTTTGCATCGGGTAGGGGTCTTTGCCGGCGTTCAGGCGCGGGTTGGGGTTGGCTGCGCAGGCCTCCGGTTGCGGGTCGATGGTCTCGCCGCTGTCGTCGAAACTGGGGCTTTCGGCGTAGCCGATCGCTTCCGGGGTACGCGGCTGGCGGCCAAGGTCCGGCTCGCGCAGGCCGACATACCAACGCTGCAACGCCGGGCGCGGCAGTTGCTGGCTGGCTTTCAGGCGCAGCTGCGGAGTGGGGTTGGTGAGCAACTCGACGTTGGCATCGAACCAGCCCGGACCGTCCTGGAAGCGCAAGCTCTCCAAACTGGAGCTCTCTATCTGTGCGTACACCGGTGGGTGGGTGAACTCGAACCGCGGCAATACATAACAGGCCTTGCTCAGCGGCAGCTCGGCCACCGGTTTGCCCTGGCTGATGCTGATGGCGCGGATAAAGGAAGTTGGGCCGTGGTAGCCGTCTTCGACCAGCAAGGCGATATCGCCGCGCACGTCCAGCAGCACACCGGCGCCGACATCCACTATCCGCAGCGGGCTGATCTGTACCAAATGCAGGCGGTCTTCCTGCTGCACCGACAGCCAGCCGGGCATCCGCGCATCGGTGAACCAGTTCTGGCTCAGGTCACGCAGCAGCACCTGGCCGCCCAGGTGGCCATTTTCCACATGCAGATTGGCCAGCTCATAGTTGCCGCTGGTGCGGTACACCACCAAGGCGTCGTTCGGCCCGGCGCTGACGGCATCGAACACCGTGGTCAGCCGGGCATTCTCGTCGCTGGCACCCAGGGCCTTGCCGAGTTTTTCATCGCTCAAGGTCCGGCCGTTCATGCGCAGGGTGTAGCTCACCTCTTCGCGCAGCATGCCGGTGTTCCAGTCGCGCTTCTGACTGGCGTTGCGCTCGACCGAGAGCGCCGGGCCGTCTTTACCAAACCAGGCGGCCCAGGCGCTATGGGGAAGCACAAAGGAAGTGAGCAAAGCCAATACAGGAGTGAAACGCACGGCGAGAATCCTTTCGACCGGAATAAAGTGGAGGCGGAAAGAGCATCGCGGCTAGAGCCGCTCCTACGGGTACGCGTAACCCGTAGGAGCGGCTCTAGCCGCGATTGGTTCTAACAGAAAAGGCAGGGCTCAGAGCGGCTCGAGCTTGGCGTATCCCATCATCAACCACTTGCTGCCCTCAGCCGCAAAGTTCACCTGCACCCGCGCCTGCGCGCCGGCACCTTCGAAGTTGAGGATCACGCCCTCGCCAAACAGCGCATGTTTCACCGCCTGGCCCAGACGGAATTCGGTGTCCGGCACTTCGGCGTTGGCAAACATGCTGCTGGTGTTGGCGCCTTTATTACTGCTGCCGTACGGACGGCTGACGCTGTTGGACAGGCGCACTTCCTGGATCAGCGCCGGCGGCACTTCGCGGACGAAACGCGAGACCTTGTTGTAGGTCTCGCTGCCATACAGGCGGCGGGTTTCGGCGTAGGTCAGCACCAGGTTCTGCATGGCGCGGGTGATGCCCACGTAAGCCAGGCGGCGTTCCTCTTCCAGGCGGCCGGGTTCTTCCAGGCTCATCTTGTGCGGGAACAGGCCTTCTTCCATGCCCACCAGGAACACCAGCGGGAATTCCAGGCCCTTGGCGCTGTGCAAGGTCATCAGCTGCACGCTGTCTTCGTGTTCGTCGGCCTGGGTGTCGCCGGCTTCCAGCGAGGCGTGACCGAGGAAGGCGGCCAGCGGGGTGAGATCGTCCTCTTCGTTGTTCTCGAAGTTGCGCGCGGCGCTCACCAGTTCCTCAAGGTTTTCCACCCGGGCCTGGCCTTTTTCGCCTTTTTCTTCCTTGTGGTAGGTGATCAGCCCGGACTGCTCGATGACCGTCTGGGTCATCAGGTGCAGGGGCATGTCCATGACCTTGGCGGCGAGGTTTTCGATCAGCTCGATAAAGCCGCCCAGGGCGCTGGCCGCACGGCCGGTGACGCCCTTGTTGGCCACCAGCTGGCGCAGGGCTTCCCACATCGACAGGTCACTGTGGCGCGCGTGGTCGCGGATCGCCTCGACGGTTTTCTCGCCAATGCCACGTGCCGGTACGTTGATCACCCGTTCCAGCGCGGCGTCGTTGCCACGGCCTTCGAGCAGGCGCAGATAGGCCATGGCGTTCTTGATTTCGGCACGTTCAAAAAAGCGCTGGCCGCCGTAGATGCGGTAGGGGATTTTCTCCCGCAGCAAGGCCTCTTCGAGTACCCGCGACTGGGCGTTGGAGCGGTACAGGATGGCGATTTCGCTGCGCAGCAGTCCGTTTTTGCGCAGGTTGTCTTCGATGGTTTCCACCACGTAACGGGCTTCGTCGTGCTCGTTGAACGCGGCGTACAGGCTGATGGCGTCGCCTTCGCCGCCATCGGTCCACAGCTCTTTGCCCAGGCGCCCGCTGTTGTTGACGATCAGCGCGTTGGCCGCCTTGAGGATGCTCGCCGTGGAGCGGTAGTTCTGCTCCAGGCGAATGGTCTGCGCATCCGGGAAGTCGCTGGAATACTGATGAATGTTCTCGATCTTGGCGCCGCGCCAGCCGTAGATCGACTGGTCGTCATCGCCCACCACCATCAGGCTGTCGCCGCCTTTGCCGAGCAGGCGCAGCCAGGCGTATTGCACGGCGTTGGTGTCCTGGAACTCGTCCACCAGAATGTGTCGGAAGCGGCGTTGGTAGTGCTCGAGCAAACCGGGGTGGTCGCGCCACAGGTCGAGGGCGCGCAGCAGCAGTTCGGAGAAGTCGATAACCCCAGCGCGCTGGCAGGCTGCTTCGTAGGCCTCGTAAATGCTGCGCATGGTGGCCAGGAACATGTCGCCGCTGGGCTGGATATGTTTGGGCCGCAAGCCTTCGTCTTTCTGGCCGTTGATAAACCACTGGGCCTGCCGGGCGGGCCAGCGCTGTTCGTCCAGGCCCAGCTCGCGGATCACCCGCTTGACCAGGCGTTGCTGGTCGTCGCTGTCGAGAATCTGGAAGCTCTGGCTCAGCCCGGCTTCCTGCCAGTGCGCTCGCAACAGGCGGTGCGCCAGGCCGTGGAAGGTGCCCACCCACATGCCGGCCGGGTTCAGGCCGAGCAACTGCTCGATGCGGTGGCGCATCTCGGCAGCGGCTTTGTTGGTGAAGGTCACCGACAGAATCGAGTGCGGCGAGGCGTTTTCCACCTGGATCAACCAGGCGATACGGTGCACCAACACACGGGTTTTGCCGGAACCAGCGCCGGCCAGGACCAACTGACGCCCCAACGGGGCCGCTACGGCCTGGCGTTGAGCATCGTTGAGGGAATTCAGCAGAAAGGAGAGATCGTCGCGCATCGCGGCATTCTAGGGGGCCGGGGTGGTCAGGGCAAACGCGGCAAGACCAATGCGCGCACCGACGACCGGCCGGTCAGCCCGAGGCGTATTGGCGGCCTATCGAAAGTAAGGGGTATTCACGGTGAAAATGCCGACATTGAGCCTTGGGAGACGGGCGCGGCTTGTGTATGCTCCGGCCACGACTAGGCACAACCATTACAAGAAAAGGGCCTATGACCGCTAATTCCAGGCTACCTCTCGAGCTGCCGTTGGCAGAGACCGATCGGGACATTCGCCAGCTGTTTGCCACCGACATCGCCGTAGAACGCACTCGTCTGTTGTACGAGGGTTCACGCATTCCCACCCTGTTCATGCTGCTCTGCGGCCTGGCCTGCGCCTACCTGTTGTGGGAGCCGCGCGGTGGCTTGCTGCTGGCCGGCTGGCTGGTGGCAGTGGTGAGCCTGGCGGTACTGCGGCTGATTCAGGTGGCGGCGTTCAACGCCGCGTTGCCCTCACGCCAGGCCAAACCCATGTGGCGGCAGATGTTTCTGCTCGGCGCCTTCGCCTCGGGTGTAGCCCTGGCGGTGGGTGCCATCGGCCTGGTGCCGCCGGATGCGTTTTTCCAGCAGGTGCTGATGTTCGGCCTGATCAGCGCGGCGATTCTTTCCGCCAGTGTCGCCTACGCCGTCAGCCTTACCGCCTTTTTGACCTTTGCTCTGCCATGCCTGGTGCCGGCCGTCAGTTATCTGCTGCTGGCCGGTGAGCCGATGCAAAAAGGCTGGGGCGTGCTGGGCCTGATCCTGTTCGGCGCTTTGCTGGTGGTGGCCTGGCAGATCAATCGCCTGGTGCAGCGCAGCTTGGTGCAACGCTTCCACAACCAGGCGCTGATCAGCCGTCTGGAGCACGCTAAAGCCCAGGCCGAGGGCCTCAACGGCGAGCTGGCGCGCGAGATCGAACAGCGCCGCCGCGCCGAGCGCGAACTGCGTGACGCCCACAACGACCTGGAAATGCGCGTCGCTCAGCGCACCCTCGAGCTGGACGCCGCCAGCCATGCCCTGAGCAAGAGCGAAGCGCGCTTGGCCCTTGCCCTGGAAGCCAGCGAGCTGGGGATGTGGGACTGGAACCTGATCACCGACGAGGTGCACCACTCGCGCCTGAAGGAAATCTTCGGCCTCGACCCCGAAGCGGTCACCGTGATGCTGCGCGACCTCAAGCCGCGCCTGCACCCCGAAGACTTGCCGCTGTTGCGCCGCACGTTGGTGGAGCACATGAAGGGGCTGTCCGACGGCTACCAGATCGAATACCGCGTGCGCCACGCCAACAACCAATGGCTGTGGATCGAAGACCGCGGCCGCGCCGTCGAGCGCGATGCCAGCGGCCGGGTCACGCGCATGCTCGGCACCCGCCGTGACATCACCGCCTGGAAAGGCCGCGAAGAAGAACAACGCCTGGCCGGCATCGTGTTCGAGGCGGCGAGCGAGGGCATCATCATCCTCGACCCGGACTACAAGGTACTGGCCGTCAACCAGGCCTACAGCGACGTCACCGGCTACAGCGCCGAGGAAGTGCATGGCCAGAGCGTGGCGCGGATGATCGGCAGCCGCGACACCCGTCGCCAGTACGAAGTGATCCGCCAGGAGCTGGAGCACAGCGGCAAGTGGCAGGGCGAGCTGGTGGAAACCCGCAAGAACGGCGAGCTGTACCCGCAGTGGCTGCAACTCAATGTGGTGCGCGATGCCCGTGGGCGGGTCAGCCACATCGTCGGCTTCTTCGCCGACCTCACTTCGCGTCGCGAAGCCGAAGAGCGCCTGCGCTACC
This sequence comes from Pseudomonas sp. GV071, assembly GCF_003050835.1. Taxonomy (GTDB): domain Bacteria; phylum Pseudomonadota; class Gammaproteobacteria; order Pseudomonadales; family Pseudomonadaceae; genus Aquipseudomonas. Next base: position 489,807 of record NZ_QAOJ01000002.1, read on the forward strand.
TGTCGCACTACGACGAACTCACCGGTCTGGCCAACCGTGCCTTGTTCAAGGCGCGGCTGCACGAAGCCAGCCAGCGTGCCCGTCAGGGTGAGCGCACCCTGGCCCTGCTGCACATCGACCTCGACCGCTTCAAGATGCTCAACGACAGCCTCGGCCATGAAGTCGCCGACCAGCTGCTGCGGCAGATGAGCCGGCGCCTGACCCAGTCGATGCCCGAGGCCGACACCCTGGCGCGGCTGTCTGGCGATGAATTCGCGGTGATCCTCGACAGCTACGGCAGCCTGTCCAACCTCGCGCGCCTGGCCAGCCGTTTGCTGACCAAACTGCGCATGCCGATGACCGTCGGCGGCCAGGAACTGGTGGTCAGCGCTTCGATTGGCATCAGCCTGCTGCCCGACAACGCGCGGGAAATGAGCGCCCTGATCAGCCAGGCGAACATGGCCATGCAGCACGCCAAACACCTGGGTGGTAACACCTTCCAGTTCTTCACCGACAACTTGCAGGCCTGCACCCTGGAACGCCTGCAACTGGAAAACCAGCTGCGCAAAGGCATCGAGCTGGGCCAGCTGGAAGTCTTCTACCAACCGAAACTGTGCCTGGCCACCGATACCCTGGCCTCGGCCGAGGCGCTGGTGCGTTGGCGCCACCCGGAACTGGGCCTGGTGCCGCCGGGCGACTTTATCGGCCTGGCCGAAGAAACCGGGCTGATCGCGCCGATTGGCGAGTTCGTGCTGCGCCAGGCCTGCCGCCAGGCGCGCGAATGGCAGGTGCTGGGGCTGGCCGATATTCGTGTGTCGGTGAACCTCTCGGTGCACCAGCTGCGCCAGGGCAACCTCACCAGCCTGGTACGCCAGGTGCTCGACGAAACCGGCCTGGCGCCGCACTTCCTCGAACTTGAGCTGACCGAAAGCCAGCTGCTGGATAACGTCGAGAACGTCATCAGCACCTTCCACCAGCTGCGGCAGATGGGGGTCAAGCTGGCGATCGACGACTTCGGCACCGGTTACTCCTCACTGAGCTACCTGAAGCGTTTCCCGGTGGACTACGTGAAGATCGACCAGTCGTTTATCCGCGACCTGTCGGCCAACGGCGAAGACGCCGCCATCACCCGTGCGATCATCGCCATGGCCCACAGCCTGGAGTTGAAAGTGGTTGCCGAAGGGGTGGAAACCCAGGCACAGATGAACTTCCTCAAGGCCCAGCAGTGCGACGAGATTCAGGGCTTTTTGATCAGCCGGCCGTTGGCCGCAGAGCATTTCGTCAAATTGCTGCTGGAGCAGAGCAGTATCGCGTCCTGATGGGCGCCAACCCATCAATCACCGTCATTCCAGCGCAGGCTGGAATCCAGACTGCCGGAAAGGACGGCGTTTCCTGAGCCATTCTGGGTCCCAGCCTGCGCTGGGACGACGGTGGTGAGTTCAGCAACTGCGAAGCCTTCGTGGTTTTTTCCGTACCTGCTGCACAGTTTCACGCATCCCTCGCCCTGCCTTTGTCAGCCTGTGCCCGAGCGCGCAATTCCTCAGCGCCAACCTCGCCATCATGCGCGGCCGCACGCGCCCTGCGTGGTTCCAACGATGAGGAGAGCCGACATGCTCAAGAAGTACCCCCGCCTGCTGACGGCTCTGGCTTTGGCCTCGGCCAGCCTGTTGCCCAACGCTGCTCTGGCCTTGAGCGTGGGCGAAGCCCAAGTGTTGTCCAGCCTGAGCCAACCGCTGCGTGCGCAGATCGACCTGCAAGGCGTGCGTGACCTTGGCCCCGAAGAATTGAAAGTACGCCTGGCCTCGCCAGAAGCGTTCAAAAAGGCCGGTATCGAGCGCGACGGCGCCGTGCTGGCGCTGCAGTTCGAAACCAAGCTCAACGCCAAAGGGCAGAGCATGATCCGCGTGACCTCCTCGCGCCCGATCACCGAGCCCTACCTGAATTTCCTCGTCGAAGTGGTTTCCCCTGACGGCCTGCAGCTGCGTGAATACAGCCTGCTGATCGACCCGCCGAACTACGCCTTTGCGGCGCCGGCCCCGGTCAGCGCGCCGGTGGCCAGTGTCGCCCCAGCGGTGAAAACCAAGGCGCCAGTTGCGGCCCCGGCCGTTGCTGCAGCTTCTGCGACCTCCGCTGCGCCAGTGGCGGCTGCCACCCCGTCGGCCAGTTCGACGGCAGACGGTCCTGTCGCCGGTGGCCAGTACCGCACCCGTAACAACGACCGCCTGTGGGATATCGCCCAGGCCATCCGCGGTGACGCCTCACCGCACCAGGCCATGCTGGCGATTCAGCGTATGAACCCGGACGCCTTCAACAACGGCGATATCAACCGGATGAAGACGGCGCAAAACCTGCAACTGCCCAACCGCGAACAACTGCACGCTACGGGTCGCACTGAAGCGTTGGCCCAACTCGATGCGCGCAAACGCAGCGAAGCCGGCAGCGCCCCCGCCACCCCGGCGGCCAGCGACAAACTCAGCCTGGTTGGCGAGCAGGGCAGCGGTCGTGCCGAACACAAAGACGGCGCCAAAGGCAGCAAGGCTGCCGCCAAGCAGGAAGCCGACAACCGCCTGGCAATCACCCAGGAAGAACTTGCCCAGGCCCGTCGCGAAGGTGAAGAGCTGTCCAGCCGCGTTGCCGACCTGCAATCGCAGCTGGATAAACTGCAACGCCTGATCGTGCTCAAAGACAGCCAGCTGGCCGAGCTCACCGCGCGTCTGGCCAAGCTCAACAACGAAGCTGAAAGCAAAGGCGAACTGGCGCAGGTGCAGCCCACCGCCAATCGTTGATCGTTGACGTGCAGGCTGGAAATTCCCGCCTGCACTTTTTTGTTTGTGGATAACCCTAAAATCCCGCACCGGCTGGGTAAGCCGGCGCAGGGCACCGAAGTGCTCTAGGGAAGGCGCGCGTCGCTGGGCGGGTAGCCCTCGCAATGGATGCGATGCGCGTGGCGTTGGCGGCAACTCGGGTGAGTGCAGCGTCAGCCGGGGTCAGGCGCTTGGAGCAAGCGCCTGGGTGCGGCCCGAAGGCCGCGGGGTTCAATTCAAAATTCCATCTCAAAACATCCGTCGTCCCAGCGCAGGCTGGGACCCAGAATCTTGAAGGATTTGGTTCAATCCGAAACTCTGGGTCCCAGCCTTCGCTGGGACGACAGTGGGTTGGCTTAGCCAATCGTCATCAACGACGCATTACCCCCCGCCGCAGCGGTGTTGATGCTCAGCGCGTGCTCAATCAGCAAGCGCTCCAACGGAATATCCGTCTCGCCTTTGTTCAAGCCATGCACGCCGATAATGGCGCCTTTGCGTTGCGCCGCCAGTTCGCACACGGCACGCAGTTGGTCGGAGTCGCCGTGGTGCAGGATGGCGTCGAAGCTCAAGTCGCTGGTGCTCCAGTCGCTGACCAGTTGGATGCGCTTTTGCACCTCTTTCGGCAGACCGGTGAACAGCTCTTGGGTCAGCGGTAGATCCTGCCAGATCACCTGGCTGCCAACGGCCAGCGCCGCCGCCAGTTGCACCAGCAGATCGCTGCGCTCCTCGGCCAGGCACAGCACCTGTTCGCGTGGCAGCAGGCTGTAGGTGTTGCGCTCGCCGGTCGGGCCGGGCAGCACATGCACGCTGCCGCTTTGCGCCAGTTCGTTGAACTGGGCGCTGAGGGCGGCGAGGTCGGGTTCCTGCTGGGCGGACCAATCGTCGAAGGCTTGCAGGGCTTGGCTCTGTTCGACGGGCAGCTTGCTGGTGCCGCGCAGCTGTTTGGCCACCGCATCCTGCGGGCGGGTGGACAGCAGGCGGTACATGTACAACGGGCCGCCGGCTTTCGGGCCGGTGCCGGACAGGCCTTCACCACCGAAGGGCTGCACGCCGACCACGGCGCCAACGATATTGCGGTTGACGTACAGGTTGCCGACCTTGGCGCTGTTCACCACCTGGGCGATGGTCTCGTCGATGCGGGTGTGCACGCCGAGGGTCAGGCCGTAGCCGCTGGCATTGATCTGCTCCAGCAGGCTGGCGAGGTTGGCGCGCTGGTAGCGGACCACGTGCAGCACCGGGCCGAAGATCTCCCGTTGCAACTCGCTGAAGCTCTCCAGCTCGATCAGAGTCGGCATCACGAAAGTGCCGCGTTTGATTTCGTCGGCTTTGGCGCGGGCGGCCTGGAATACGCTGCGGCCTTTTTCGCGCATGGCGGCGATGTGGGCTTCGATGCCGGCTTTGGCCTCGGCGTCGATGACCGGCCCGATATCGGTGCTCAGGCGCTCCGGGTTGCCGAGGCTGTATTCGGCCATGGCGCCCTTGAGCATTTCGATCACGCGCTCGGCCACGTCTTCCTGCACACACAGCACGCGCAGCGCCGAACAGCGTTGGCCCGCACTGTCGAAGGCCGACGACAGCACGTCCATCACCACCTGTTCGGTGAGGGCCGAGGAGTCGACGATCATGGTGTTCAAACCGCCGGTTTCGGCGATCAGTGGAATGGTGCGGCCCTGGGCGTCGAGGCGCCCGGCGATGTTGCGCTGAATGATGCCGGCGACTTCCGTGGAGCCGGTGAACATCACGCCGCGCACACGTTCATCGGCAATCAGCCGTGCGCCGACGGTTTCGCCACGGCCCGGCAGCAATTGCACGGCGCCGCCCGGTACGCCGGCTTCCAGCAGAATGCGCACGGCCTGCGCGGCGATCAGCGGGGTTTGCTCGGCCGGTTTGGCCAGCACGGTATTACCGGCTGCCAGCGCGGCGGCCACTTGGCCGGAGAAAATCGCCAGCGGGAAGTTCCACGGGCTGATGCACACCACCGGGCCCAGCGGGCGGTGGCTGTCGTTGCTGAAGAAGTCGCGGGCCTGGGCGGCGTAGTAACGCAGGAAGTCCACCGCTTCACGCACCTCGGCGATGGCGTTGGCGAAGCTCTTGCCGGCTTCACGGACCAGCAGGCCCATCAGCTGCTGCATTTCCGCTTCCATCTGGTCGGCGGCGCGTTCCAGTACGGCGGCGCGCTCACCGGCGGTGGTGGCTTGCCAGATCTGGCCGCTGGACACCGCGCAGAGCACGGCGCTTTTGATATCGGCTTCGCTGGCTTCACTGACATGGCCGACGGTGTCGCGTTGATCGGCCGGGTTTTTCACCGCCTCGGCCGCGCTCGGCGCCGGGGTGTCGCAACCGAGCATCGGCAGGGCCACGTAGCGGTTGTTGGTGCTGCTCAGCAGGGCCGAGGACAGCGAACCCAGGCGGTGTTCGTTGGCCAGGTCGATGCCCTCGGAGTTCAGTCGGGCGTCGCCGTACAGCGCACGCGGCAGGGCGATGCGTGGGTGTGGCAGGCCCAGGCCACCTTCGGCGGCGGCCATCTGCTCGATCTGCACAACCGGGTCGAGCACCAGCTCTTTGATGGAAATGCTGTGGTCGGCAATGCGGTTGACGAACGAGGTGTTCGCGCCGTTTTCCAGCAGACGACGCACCAGGTACGCCAGCAAGGTTTCGTGGCTGCCCACCGGCGCGTAGATGCGGCACGGTCGGTTCAGCTTGCCATCGGCGACCTTGCCCACCACTTGCTCGTACAACGGTTCGCCCATGCCGTGCAGGCACTGGAACTCGTACTGACCGGGGTAATAGTTCTGCCCGGCGAGCTGGTAGATGGCCGACAGCGAATGGGCGTTGTGGGTGGCGAACTGCGGGTAGATGGCTTCCGGCACGGCGAGCAGTTTGCGCGCGCAGGCGATGTAGGAAACGTCGGTGTACGGCTTGCGCGTATACACCGGATAGCCTTCCAGGCCGTCGACCTGGGCACGTTTGATTTCACTGTCCCAGTAGGCGCCTTTTACCAGACGGATCATCAGGCGATGGCGGCTGCGTTTGGCCAGGTCGATCACATAATCGATCACATACGGGCAGCGTTTCTGGTAGGCCTGAATGACAAAGCCGATACCGTTCCAGCCGGCCAGCGACGGGTCGAAGCACAGGCGCTCGAGCAGGTCGAGGGACAGCTCCAGGCGGTCGGCTTCCTCGGCGTCGATGTTGAGGCCGATGTCGTACTGCTTGGCCAATTGCGTGAGGCTGAGCAGGATCGGGTACAGCTCATCCATCACCCGCTCGTACTGCGCACGGCTGTAGCGTGGGTGCAGTGCCGAAAGTTTGATGGAAATGCCTGGGCCTTCGTAGATGCCGCGGCCGTGGGAGGCCTTGCCGATGGCGTGAATCGCCTGCTCGTAGGACGCCAGGTAGCGCTTGGCGTCGGCGTCGGTGAGCGCGGCTTCACCGAGCATGTCGTAGGAATAACGGAAGCCTTTGCTCTCCATGCTGGTGGCGTTGGCCAGCGCTTCGGCGATGGTTTCACCGGTGACGAACTGCTCGCCCATCAGGCGCATGGACATGTCCACGCCCTTGCGAATCAGCGGCTCGCCGCCTTTGCCGATCAGGCGGTTGAGCGAAGTGGCCAGGCCCGCTTCGTTGTGGGTCGCCACCAACTTGCCGGTGATCAACAGCCCCCAGGAGGCGGCGTTGACGAACATCGACGGGCTGTTGCCCAGGTGCTGGCTCCAGTTGCCGTTGCTGATCTTGTCGCGGATCAGGGCGTCACGGGTGGCTTTGTCCGGAATGCGCAGCAGCGCTTCGGCCAGGCACATCAGCGCCACACCTTCCTGCGAGGACAGCGAAAACTCCTGCAGCAACCCCTGCACCAGGCCCTGACGGCCACCGGCGCTCTTCTGGTTACGCAGTTTTTCGGCGATGCCCATGGCCAGCTTGTTGGTCGCTTCGGCCTGGTCTTTCGGCAAGCGTGCCTGCTCCAGCAGCATGGCCAGCGCTTCCGGCTCCGGGCGACGGTAAGCCGAGGTGATGGCGGCGCGCAGCACCGATTGCGGCAGGATGCTTTCAGCGAAATCCAGGAAGCATTGCAGGCCTTGTTCGCTCAGGGCTTCCAGTGGTTCTTCACCCAGGGCGGCAGCGATACCGGAGAGCTCCGGCGGAGTCAGACCGCCTTCCACCTGCTCCAGGTAATTGAAGATCGCTTGCTTGATCAGCCAGTGCGGCGTGCGGTCGATCGACTGTGCTGCCAGCTTGAGACGCTCGCGGGTGGCGTCATCAAGTTTTACGCCAAGGGTGGTAGTGGCCATTGGTTTTTCCTGAGGGGTCGTGCCCGGCGGTGGGAAAACGGCTGCGCGCAATGGGGCAGCGTTTTTCACACCGCCTGTGCGGTGCAAATTCAGCGTGGATTAAACCCGCTGGAAGTCAAAGGTGCAACTAGGCGCAACCAATTTTTCCGAAAGCGGTGTAGGCCATGATTGACGCGGTTTAGCGGTGCGTTACCTTTCTGCACTGATGCGGTGCGCACGGGCGTTGACGGGGTTTTGACTGCTACAAAATGGATCGTTTTAGCCCCGTTCAGGGAAAAGGTGCAACCCGAATTCCCGAGGAGAAATTCGACGAACGTAGCCATCCACTCGAAGCGAACCGCTGGCGGTTACGCTTGTCTTCTTTGCGCGCCCCCCATTGGAAGGTCTCATGCCGTCGACATTGATCCGCAGTGAATGGCTACTGGTTTTCGCCGCCCTGGCGCTGGCTGGTTGTGGGTCGCGCACCGCGCAACCGCCACAACCCAGCCCGGCCGAGATTCAAAGCAAAGTGGTGAAACTGCTGCCAGGTACGCTCAGTGACCGGACCGGCTGGGCCACTGATATTCAGGTGGCCTTCACCGCCCAGAAACTCGATGCCAGCCGCGAAAACCTCTGCGCTGTGCTCGCCGTCACCGAACAGGAGTCCACGTACCAGGCCGACCCGCCGGTACCCGGACTGGGCAAGATCGCCCGGCAGGAAATCGACCGCCGCGCCAGCCGTCTGCATATTCCGGGCTTTCTGGTGAGCGCCGCGCTGCAACTGCAATCGCCCACCGGCAAGACCTACAACGAGCGTTTGGCCGCCGTGCGTAGCGAAAAGCAGCTAAGCGCAATCTTTGATGACTTCATCGGCATGGTGCCCCTGGGCGGACAACTGTTCGGCACCTTCAACCCAGTGCACACCGGTGGGCCGATGCAGGTGAGCATCGCCTTTGCCGAACAGCACGCACGCAATTACCCCTATTCCTACAACGGCACCCTTCGCCAGGAAGTGTTCAGCCGTCGCGGTGGCCTGTACTTCGGCACGCTGCACTTGCTCGGTTACCCCGCCGACTACCCCGAACCCCTGTACCGCTTTGCCGACTTCAACGCCGGCTGGTACGCGAGCCGCAACGCCGCCTTTCAGCGCGCGGTCAGCCAGTTGAGCGGCATCGAACTGGCGCTGGATGGCGACCTGCTGGTGCCCGGCTCACTGCTGCCCAGCTCCACTGAAAACGCCCTGCGCACCCTCGGCAAACGCCTGGGCGCCAGCGACACCGCGATCCGTCGCGCCCTTGAGAAAGGCGAGACGCTGGAGTTCGAAGACACCGACCTGTATGCCGATCTATACACGCTCGCCGACCAGCGCGCCGGCCAACCGGTGCCGCGCGCCATTCTCCCCGGCATCACCCTGCAGAGCCCGAAAATCACCCGCAAACTCACCACTGCCTGGTTTGCCAAGCGGGTCGATGAGCGTTATCGGCGGTGTTTGCAGCGGGCTGGGAAGTAGGCGCCGGGCTCCGGCGAATACAGTCCGTCCCAAAGCGCCTATCGCACCACCACCGCTGAAAAACAGATCAGGTGGTTCGTGAGTCAGTCCTCCACGCTCTCCCGCTGCCCTATGTCCATAATTCGGGATCTCCACAGGGTGGAATTTGCTGCGAACAGTCGCCTCTTTTGCCGCATATAGGTAGATTGGACCGCAGGTGATGGGGGCCTAAAAATTCAATGAATTTTCCTCAGTAGTAGCGCTCCAAACCCGCAGTGACTCGTGGGCGCGGTCGCAGGTTTTCGGGGTGGGGTGGGACGATGTCTTTTCTGATGGACAGCCACGCATGCGCGGGGTGGGGTGGTGAGATGGCCGAGCGCATTCGAGCGTTCGACTGGTCGAGGACGGATCTCGGCGCCATCGACACCTGGTCCAACAGTCTGCGCACCAATGTGCAGATGCTCCTGGCCTCGCCTGTGCCACTGGTGATGCTCTGGGACCGTCCCGGCTACATGATCTACAACGATGCCTACGCCGAGTTCGCCGGCGGCCGTCACCCCTATCTGCTCGGCACCCCGGTCGAGTTGGGGTGGCCGGAAGTGGCAGACTTCAACCGCAATATCGTCGACGTCTGCCTGGCTGGCGGCACCCTGTCCTACGCCAACAAGGAGTTGGTGCTGCTGCGCAACGGCCAGCCTGAAGATGTGTGGTTGGACCTGCATTACAGCCCGGTCAGTGACGATCAGGGCGCTCCGGCGGGAGTCATCGCGATAGTGGTCGAAACCACCGCGCGAGTGGTTTCCGAGCGTCAGCGCAGCGAAGCCGAAAAAGCATTCCGAGCGGCCGACGAACGCCTGCAACTGGCGCTGAACGCGGGTGCATTGTTGGGCTCGTTCGTGTGGGACGTGGCCAAGGATCAGCTGTCGGGCGATGAGCGTTTTGCCCGCACCTTTTCCTACCCGCTGGACCAGCCGCTGGACAACCTGCCCATCGCTGGTGCCAACGCGGTGATCCACCCTGATGACTTCCCTCGCGTCGACCGCCTGGTGCAATACACCCTCGAAAAGGGCGGCCCGTACAACGCCGAGTACCGCGTTCGCCGTCCCAGCGGCGAGTACCTGTGGGTGCAGGCGAGTGGCCGGTGCGAGTTCGATGGCAATGGCAAACCGCTGCGCTTTCCTGGCCTTATTTTCGATATTCACGAACGCAAGGTGGCCGAAGAATCGCTGCTGCAACTGACCCGCACCCTTGAGCAGCGGGTCGAGGCCGAAGTGCAGGCGCGTTCCGATGCTGAAGCACGCCTGCGCCAGGCACAGAAGCTGGAAGCCATCGGCGGCCTTACCGGTGGTGTGGCCCACGACTTCAATAACCTGTTACAGGTGATCGCCTCCAACCTGCACCTGCTGGCCCGTCAGGAACCAGATAATGCCAACGTGCAGCGCCGCCTGGGCTCGGCCCTGGCCGCGGTGGAGAAGGGCGCCAAGCTGTCCTCGCAATTGCTCGCCTTTGCCCGCCAGCAACCGCTGTCGCCGGCGGTGTACAGCCTGCGCAGCCTGTACGACGGTCTGGGTGAAGTATTGCAGCGGGCGTTGGGGGAGATGATCCACGTCGACCTGCAACTGACCGCCGACCCCTGGAGCGTGCACCTCGACCGCAACCAGTTGGAAAATGCCCTGCTCAACCTGGCGCTCAACGCCCGCGACGCCATGCACGGCGAGGGCACTATCCGCATCCATGCCGACAATTTGGTGCTCGACGCCGCCTTCTGCGAAGGCAAAGAAATTGCTGCCGGCGACTACGTGCACCTATCCATCGCCGACAGCGGCAGTGGTATGAATGCCGAGGTGCTCGGGCATGCCTTCGAGCCCTTCTTCACCACCAAACCCAATGGCCATGGCACCGGGCTGGGGTTGAGCATGGTGTTCGGTTTCGTCAAACAGAGTGGCGGCCATATCGACATGGTCAGCCAGGTCGGCCAGGGCACCACCGTGCACCTGTATTTCCCGCGCAGCCTGCTGGCGGAAAACCTTCAGCCAGCGGCCGTGCTCAGCGAAGAGAGCCCTGCCGGCGGGGAGACCATTCTGGTGGTTGAAGACAACGCTGACGTGCGCTGCACGGTCGACGAGCTGCTGCAACAGCTCGGCTATAACGTGCTGCTGGCCGCCAATGGCGATGCGGCGATGGAGATCCTGCAAAACGGCGCGTCCATCGACCTGATCTTCACCGACGTGGTCATGCCCGGCACCGTCAAAAGTGCCGACCTAGCCGCCTGGGCGAAGCTGCAGAAGCCAACCATCCCGGTGTTGTTCACCTCCGGCCACACCCGCGACATCATTTCGCGCAACCACCAACTCACCCCCGATATCCATCTGCTGAGCAAACCTTATGGGCCGCAGGCTTTGATGGACATGCTCAAGCTGGTGCTCGCTTAGGCCGCCGAGGGCCTACCTACGTCACATTTTTGCCCTGCAATTGGTCGAATCGCCTGAACTCCTGGCGCGGGATGAGAGTCCCAGCCTGGTGTGTGTATTTCTGGATACAAGCGTGTGGATAGACGAATTGAAGCGACCCGGCCGGGCACGGCGGTCCGCAGAGGGCAACGCATGACTGAATTACAAAGCACCGATGAGCTGCTCGAAGAGCTGTTTGGTGACCCTAAGGCCGCTGCGGCAGCAGCGCGGGCGCGGCTTACGCAGCCTGCGCGACGCCATGAAGACGTGCAACTGCAACTCGACCCGGAAGTGCTCAGAGCGTTCCGCGCCGCGGGCGGGGACTGGCAACAGCGCATCAACCTGGCGCTCAGCACCTGGTTGGTAGAGAACGACCCGAAGCAGATTCACAGCGCCTAGGCGCCACTTTTGCCAATAAAAAACGGGGCCTCAAAGGCCCCGTTTTTTATTTACCCCTCGTTTACACCGCGGGATGGCAGGCATCTACCAAGGCGCGGGCCATGTCGTTGAGGTACTGCGCGGTATCGGTTTCGACGCTTTTGCCGGTGCCGTTGAGCATTAGCCATTCCACGCACTTCATGAGAATGGATGCTTGCTCGAGGGCATAGCCCACTGGCATCCCCGCTTTGACGCCGAACAGGGCCTTGCCATCGTTCTTGCAGAACGAGACTGCGATGGTGACGGGTTTAGTGCTTTCGGTTGTAGTCATGATGGATCTCCTAACGAGTAAGGAATCGCCAGATCACTTCCACATGATGGGTGGCGACTGTACGCGGGTGTGGAAGACCGGACGTTAGGACCCGGCATACCCGAAGGTATCCCCGCGCACAGCCGCCATAACGCAACAGGCATAAAAAAGCGCCTGCTTGGTTTGGTGGCGCTTGTGCGCCTAACGTTCGGGATTCCACTCCCGATCACTGATGTGCAGTGACGTTAGGAATATGGGTTGCCCTCGGAACGCTAGCAACCCAAGGGTAGCTGCGTGCAACTTTTCCCACAGTATTTATTCTCAAAGCCGGCGCTGTTTTTCAGCTAGACGCGGTTCGGCTCTTGATCTTGATCTGGCTTGTGATCTGCCCGCCCCATGGGCGCAGGCCGAGTGGAGTCGTTGCGTAAGGGGTCGAGCGGCCGGGAGCCGCGAGAGGCGTGAAGGGCCATGGATGGCCCGTCTCGCCGGCCCCTGGAGCAACGACGGAGCGAGGGAAGTCGCAGCGCAGCGGAGACCCAAGGTTGGGGCAAGACTTTTTGGTTTCTTTTGGGGCGACTGCCAAAAGAAACTCGCGCGTAAGGCGCGAAACAAAATGCCCAGCCAACGCGGTAAAGAAGAACAGCACCCATACAAAATCTGCTCAATGTATTTCTGTTTTAGCGCATCAACTTCACGTTTGGTTTCGCGCCTTACGCGCGAGTCACTTTTGTCAGTCGCGACAAAAGTAACCAAAAGCGCTTGCCCCAACCTTGGCCTTGCGCTGCGCTCCAGGTCCCCTCGCACCGTCGTTGTTCCGGGGGCCGGCGAGACGGGCCATCCATGGCCCTTCACGCCTTTCGCGGCTCCCTGCCGCTCAACCCCCTCCACAACGACTCCACTCGGCCTGCGCTAACGGGGCGGGTGGATCAAGATCAAAAGCGGTAGATCAACAGCATCGCGGCTGAAGCCGCTCATGCGGAGGCCGGGAGCCGACAGGGAGCCGCCAATCCCAATGCAACGCGTGGTTCGGCCAGCACCCTATTTCCCACAGCAATTTTTCCCATCGGCTTCGCAGTGTGCTGGCTCACCGTGGATTGATGCATGGCAATTATGCCTCTCTAATAGGGAAAAAATTTCCCTAGTAGGGACGTAATGGCTACTCTGAAAAGCACCGGCACGTGGAAGATCAAAATATATCCAGACGACCATGGGCCGCCTCACTTTCATGTGCAGACGGCTGACGGTGAATCGCTGGTGGTCATCGCCACCTTGCAGGAAACCCGGAGTGGGGCAAACAAGCGGGCGCTCAAAGACGCACAGGTTGGGGCCAGGCACAACCACGCCACCCTTATTCGCGCGTGGCACGAACAGAACAGCAGGACAGCACCATGAACAGCAAACTACGCATCACCGCCGTCGAGCCGGCTTCCCGGCAGGGCTTGCACATCACTTGGAGTGATAGCCGCACACTCCATGTAAATCTGGCCGAGCTGGTGCACAGTTTTCGTGTGCTGGCGCCGTTGCAGGACGCTGCACTGTTCAAGCAGGTGCAGGTGGGTGAGTGGGGTTTAGATTTGGTCTGGCCGGGTGACATCGAGCTGGCCGCCACCACGCTTTATCGGTTGGCCATGGAACAAGCGGGTGAAGCCATGCCCAAGGGGGCATTCAAGGAGTGGATGCAACGCCATGGTTTGTCTCTGACCGGTGCCGCCGAAGCGTTGCACCTGACGCGTCGCACCATTACCGCCTACAGCACCGGGCCCAATCCCATCCCCTATCACATCGCCCTGGCGTGCAAGGGATGGGAGGTGATTCAGGGGCAGGGGGAGGTAGGGGAGGGGCGCGTCCGCTACACCGTTGAACCGCCGCGGGAGCAGGATGGGGGAACGTCGGTCAAAGCCGTTAAGAAAAACACTGCTCCTCGGGCCGTCAGACGTTAACGCAGCAACTTGCACCAGCAGCTTCGCCGCGATCCCAGCCAAACCGTCTGCTTAAATCACTTTCACCGCTCGCCCGATAAACTGCACCGGCCCGGTCGGCTTGCCGATCGGCGAGCCGGTTTTCTGTTCCAGGGTCAGTTCGAACAGCTGGTTATTTTGCAGCGGCGGCAGTTTATCCAGCGGTACGTGCAGGGTTTCCCCCGGTTTGACCAGGCCCAACGACACGGGTCCTTGCCAGCCATCGGCCTTGGTCCAGAACTCCAGCGCCTTGTCTGCCGGCACTTCGGCCATGCCCAAGGGAATCAGTTGAATTTCGCGCGGGTCGCTGGCTTGGACGACCCAACCAGGGGCATTGCTTTGTGGCGCCACCAGCACCACCAGATAGGTGGGTGAGCCTATTGGAACGGCGCGGGTCACCAACAGCACGGCCAATACCAGCGAGGCTGCGAGGCCAATGGCGCTGAGTCCTCGCCATAGCGCCAGCACGTTCCACCAGGGCGTTGGTGAGGGCGGTGTACGGCGGTTCGCGTTCAGGCTGCGCTCGATCCGCGTCCACAGCAGGGAGGACGGAGCCTGCGGTTTGGCCAGGGCGGTCAGAGGGTGCAGGCGTTGTTCCCAGTCGTCCACGGCAGCGCGTAACGCCGGCTCGAAGGGCAGGCGTTGTTGCACCGTGGCACGCTGCTCGGCGGGCAGGGTGCCCAGCACGTATTCGCCGGCCAGCTCGATCAGCGCGTCGGGGTTATCGTCCGCTTGGCGTGTGGTCATCCCATGCACCCCCGCAAGGCCACCAGGCTGCGTTTGATCCAGGCTTTGACGGTGCCCAGCGGCGTCGCCAGTTTCTGTGAGATTTCAGCATGGGAATAACCGTCGACGTAGGCGTGAATGACGCAGCGGCGGCGTTCCGGCTCGAGTTGCTCAAGGCACAGGTGAATGCGCTCCGCGTGCATCACGCCCTCCCAGCCATCGGCGTCTTCGTGTGTGCTGCCGAGGGCGGCCAGGGCGTCGAGAGCCTGGCTATCTTCTACCTGCACTTCACGCCCCTGGCTGCGCAGGTAGTTCAAGGCGAGGTGGCGGGTAACACTGAACATCCAGCCACGTGCCGAGCCTCTGTGCGGATCGAAGCTGCCGGCGCCGGTCCAGATCTTGATAAAGGCGTCATGCACAATGTCTTCGGCCAGGCCGGTGTCACGCACCAACTGCCGGGCGACACCCAGCAAACGAGCGCCTTCCTGCTCATATAAACGCTGCAGTGCCTGGCGCTCGCCGCGTGCGCAGGCGAGCAGGGTGGCATCGTAATCAAAGGTGAGTTCGGGCAAGAGCGGAGCCGTCGCAGGGAGTGAATGGGCATGCGCAAAGCAGCCTAGACGACTTTGCACAGGCCCACGTGGCACGAACGTTTCCAGTTATTTGGCGGCCCAGAAAATGTAATCGGCCTGGTAACTCACCACTTCCTGTTTACCCTTGTTGGCGGCCGTGCACGCGGCGCTGGGGGCCACCCCGCCTTTGAGTGCCACGCGCTGGATGTAGGTCACACCGCTCATGGCGCCTTTGCCTTCAACCGGGTTGGCCTTGACCAACTGGTACGGCAGGTTGCCGGCACCGGATGGCGCCACGGCCACCTGTGCGCCGGTGACTTTGGAGCCGTCCTGGGCCTGCCAGGTGGCAGGCGGGCCAAAATAGGTACCCACCTGTTTGCCGCTGCGGTCGGTCAGCACGGCTTTGGGGCCGACAAAAAACCATTCGGTCTGGCCGGCGGTGTCGGCCTTGTCACGGCATTCGTAGGTGATTTCACCCTTGCCCACCGTCTCCAGGGCCACCTTGTGGCCGTCGGGCACCTGCACGCTAGCGGGCAGGTCCGTCGCGGCCTGGGCCAGCGGCGCCAGCAGGCTGCCGGCAAGCAGTGACGTACAGGTGAGGCCAAGCAGTGTTTTGCTGTTCATGCGGTTCTCTCCAGTAGGAAATCAGCGTGCAGCGTGATTGGCTGCTGGAGGTACTACACCGGGCCGGCGCGAATGGATGCAGGGGCGAGAAACTTTTTCCCGCGGTGGGCGAGCGGGCCTAGCCGACTTTCGAGCGCATCGCCCCCAGCGCCTCAGCCAACGGCTGCGGCCGCCCCAGCAAGTAGCCTTGAATCTTGTGCACGCCCAACGCCCGCAGCGCTTCGAGTTCCTGCTGGGTTTCCACCCCTTCGGCCACTACGCTGCTGCCGGTTTCCCGGGCAAAGGCGATCAATGAAGACGCCAATGCCCGGCGTTTGAAGTCGTGGTCGATGCCTTGGGTGATGCTCATGTCGAGCTTGATGATGTCGGGGCTCAGTTCGAGGATGTGGCGCATGCTGGCGTAGCCGGCGCCGGTGTCGTCGATGGACAGCCGCACCCCGCGTTGGCGCAGCGGTGCCAGGGCCTGCTCGAGGCGCACGTAGTCGGCGACGGCGGCGTGTTCGGTGATTTCCAGCACCAGGCGGCGCGGCGGCAGGTCTTGCAAAAACGCAGTCAGGCGGCCGCTGTAAACCAATTGCGGCGAGCAGTTGAGCGCCAGGTAGGTGTGGCCCGGCAGTTCGCGCAGGGCTTTGACGGCCAGCTGGATGGCGCGCAGTTCCAGGTCTACGCCCAGGCCGGCTTCGGCGGCTTCGAGAAACCATTGGTCAGGGCTGCGCTGCGGTTGGGTGCTGAACCGCGCCAGGCATTCCCAGCCGCACAGCTCCAGGCTCTGCGCGGCCAGAATCGGTTGGTAGACGATGGTTGGCTGGTCGCTGGCCAGTACCTCGGAGATGCGCCGGTGTTTTTGCACGCGGTCGCGCACGCGCTTGAGTTCGCTGTCGAGTTGGTCGGCGATCAGCTCGGCGAACACGCGCATCACGCTGATATCGCGCTCACTGAGGCTGGGATCGGCGGTGTAGCCGAAGCAGCAAAGGGTGCCGTAGAGGCGACCATCGCCGAGCCAGATGGGCACACTCAGGTGGGAGCCGATGGGCAGCGCGGTGGTCTCCGGCAGCTCCATGGCCAGCGGACACAGGGAGGTGTCGGCGATCAATTCCGGCAGCAGGCCATCGACCACGCGCTGGCAGTAGCCAGCGTCGGGCGGCAGGGTGTCACCGGGGTTGATGGGGGCGGGGCCCTCGGCGTCGACATGGGTGAACACCCGGTCTTCAACGCGAAACTGCGCGATAAACGCCACGTCCAGCCCCAAGTGCGTGCGCAGGGCTTTGATCACGCGGTCGATGTAGCTGGAATCCGAGATACCTTGCGGCCTTAGCGCGATAAGGTCAGCGAGTTGCGCGGCAGTCATTCCATGAGCCTCCACATACAGAGATCACCTGAAACTAAAGCCCTAAAAACGGCGGCTGGCCACTGCGGTCAGCGAGTTTTTTTGCCGTGTTTGCGACCGGATGCAGGCGAGTGTCAAACGGCGCGGCCCTTGGTTGCCTGTGGATCGCGGCGCGCGCAGAAAGTTGGAGATTTTGCGTTGCTGTCGGGCAACTCGGCGACGGGCTGCAGCTAGCCCAGCGGCGCGAACAGGCCCTGCAACCACTGGCAAAACACCTGCACAGAGGGGTTGCTGCGCTGGTTGTCGGCGACCACCAGGCAGAACGTTTCCGCTAACACCACCTGGTGCTCGCAGGGTTGCACCAGCAGACCGGCAGCCAGGTAATCGGCGCAGGTCAGTGGGTCGCCGATGGCAATGCCCTGGCCGTCGATGGCCATGCTCAGGCAGGTGAGCGAGTCGTGGGCGGTGGTGGCGCGCGGGCTTTCGTAAGCCAGGGCGTTGGCGCTGGCCAGCCAACGTCGCCAGGTGCTGCGGTCGCCTTCATGGATCAGGGTGTGGTTGAGCAGATCCGCCGGGCTCTTGAGGGCCACGCTGCCGCTGAGCAGCGCCGGGCTGCACACCGGGAACTCCTCCATGCGCAGCAACGGTTGCGCGTGAAAGCCCGGCCAGGGCGGGCTGCCGAAGATGATCTGCACGTCGCTGCTATTGCCCAGTTGGCTGCCGGTGAGGGTGAACATCGAGGCGCCGAGCTTGAGCTCCAGTTCGATATCCGGGTACTGCGCGCGAAACTGCGGCAGGCGTTTGACCAGCCAGGTATGGGCGAAGGCGCCGTCGACGAACAGGCTCAGGGTGCTGGCGCTCGGCAGCAACTCGGCGGTGGCGCGCTGGATCTGCTGCAGCGGTTTGTGGATCTGCAGCAGGTAGTTCTGCCCGCTGTCGGTGAGCGCCAAACCGCGGTTGGTGCGGTGGAACAGCTGCACGCCGAGTTGCGCTTCCAGCTGCTTGATCTGGCGGCTGACGGCCGACTGGGTAAGGCACAGTTCTTCGGCGGTGCGGCTGACGTTGAGGTAGGTGGCCGCCAACATAAAGGTGCGCAACGCATCGAGGGACGGAAAGCGGGTCATGGCGTGGCTCGGCGCAATGTCTGGTATGCGTGCTAGTCATACCAGGCATACCCTTTTTTTGATATCCCCAGGCGTGGGCTTTTTGCCACTCTGAGCCGTATGCAGATGCCCGCCAGCGGGCGCGATCAGGAGGATAACGGGGTGTTAAAGCTGTTCAAGGAAACGCGCGGGGCGCTTTATCACGGTCTGGCCCTGGCTTATGCGCTGACGGGTTATGGCCTGGGTATTGCCGGGTTGTTCAGCTCGCACTTGGCAATCAACCTGCTGGCCATGCTCTGGCTGGCCCACGCCATGATCATTGGCGGCTACCTGCTGCACGAGTGCGCGCACAACACGGTGTTCAAAAGCAACGAACACAATGCCCGCCTGGGCAAGTTGCTGACCTGGGTGACTGGCAGCTGCTACGGCACGTACGAAGACATCCGCTTCAAGCACTTTCGCCACCACGTGGATAACGCCGACATCATCTGGTTCGAGTACGACAAATGGTTCGCCCGCCACCCGTGGGTGCTGAAAACCATCCAGGTGCTCGAATGGTTCTATATCCCCGCCCACGACGTGTTGATGCACGGGGTGATGGTGTTCGGTGCCTTCATCATTCCCCAGCGCCGCAGTCAGCGCCTGCGTAACCTGAGTTTCATTGTGCTGCGCGGTAGTCTGTTTGCCGCCTTGCTGTGGTTCTTCCCGTTTGCGGCGTTGCTCTACGCGGTGGCCTATCTGTTGATGATGACGGTGCTGCGCTTTATGGACGCGCCGCAGCATGACTACGGCGGCACGCCGACCCTGTTCGAAAAGGCCCCGGCGCCCTACAAAGGCGACCGCGGTTATGAGCAGGCGCATACCTTCAGCAATCCGCTGTCAGTAACGCACCCGTGGGTGAACGTGCTGGTGCTGAATTTCGGTTTCCACAATGCCCACCACGCCAAGCCGACCACGCCCTGGTATCGCCTGCCGGCGCTGCACCGCGAGCTGTATGGCGAGCAGCGGCAGATGCTGATTCCGTTCTTGGCGCAGCTGAAAAGCTTCCACCGCTTCCGGGTGTCGCGGGTGGTGATGATGGAAGGTCCGTCGGCGGAGTCGGCGGACTACTTGCCGCTGCTGCAAAGCGGGCATATCAGTGGCGGCAACGCCGCTTCGTTCCTGACGTCCTTTTGATCGAGTAGCGGCCCCATGCAAAAACTGGAAGTGTTTCAATCGCTGTGGGGCATGGAGCTCAAGCACCCCACCAAGCCCGAGCGCAGCCACGAAGAGAACTTCGCCATGGCCGCCGATGCCGGGTTTGCCGGCATCTGCCTGGACCCCAATACCGACGAGTTGCCGTATTACCGCGAGACCGTGCCGCTGTTTGCCAAGTACGGGCTGAAAAGCATGGTCAACCTGTTCCCGCGGCGTATGGACGAGATGCAGCCGCTGCTGGATTTTGCCCGCGAGGTGCATGCGGCGAAGGTCAATACCATCGCCCAGGTGATGCCGGTGAGCGTCGCGGGCGCCATTCCGTTGATCAACCGCTGGCTTGAGCAGGCGCGCGAAAATGGCTTCGAGCTGCTCTTCGAAACCCACCGCAACGGCATTCTCAACGACCTGTACTACACCCTCGAAGTGCTCGATGCGATTCCCCAATTGCAGCTGACCGCTGACCTTTCGCACTTCGTCGTCGACCGTGAATTTCCCCTGCCGATCAGCGCCCGCGACCAGGCATTTATCCAGCGTATTCACGAGCGCACCGACTGTTTGCAGGGGCGCATTGCCACGGCCGAGCAGGTGCAAATCCAGATCGGTTTCCCCCAGCACCAGGCCTGGGTGGAGCAGTTCAAAGTCTGGTGGAAACAAGGCATGGCCAACTGGCGGGCGCGCAATGCAGCGGATGCCACCTGTGTGTTTCTCTGCGAACTCGGCCCACCGCCCTACGCTATTACCGGTGCCGATGGCCTGGAGCTCTCGGACCGCTGGCAGGAGGCGCTGACCATCAAGCGCTGGGCCGAAGAACTGTGGGCCGAACTGGAGGCCGAGCAAGCGTCCTGAGATTCACCGCTCAAGCTGGCGTCAGACCGGCCTACGCGTTGCTGATTTGTACTGCCCGTTTCACACAACAACTAAACCATTAACGGGGTAGGCAGGTATGAGACTGATCGCATTGGGGTTGCTGTTGGGCATGGCGTTGCCGCTGCACGCCGAAGAGAAAGTGGTGAACATCTTCAACTGGGGCGACTACGTCGGCCCGCAGGCGCTGAAGGACTTCGAAGCCGAGACCGGCATCAAGGTGCATTACGACACCTTCGACAGCCTGGAAATTCTCGAAAGCAAACTGCTCACCGGACGCACCGGTTATGACGTGGTGTTCCCCACCAACACCATCGTCGGCCGCTTGCTGCCGGCCAAGGCCTTGCAGCCGGTAGACCCGCAGAAGCTCAAAGGCCTGAGCAACATCGACCCGGAAATTCTCGCCAAGTTTGCCCAGGTCGACCCCGGCAACCGCTATGCCGTGCCGTACACCTGGGGCACCACGGGCCTGGCGATGAACCTGCAAGCCGTGCAAAAACGCATCCCCGACGCACCGATCGACAGCCTCGACCTGCTGTTCAAACCCGAGTACGCCAGCAAGCTCAAAGACTGCGGCATCGCCATTCTCGATGCGCCGCAGGAGGTGCTCAGCATCGCCCTCAACTACCTGGGCAAGTCGCCCTACAGCCATGACCCGGCTGACCTCAAAGAGGCGCAACAGCTGCTGGCCAAGCTGCGCCCCAACGTGCGTTATATCGGCTACGGCACCCTCAGCACCGACCTCGCCAACGGCAATATCTGCATCGCCCTGACCTACAGCGGCGACGCCAGCACAGCGCAGGCGCAGGTGGCCGAAACCAAGCAGAACTTCGAAGTGATCTACCGCATTCCCCGCGAAGGCACCCTGCTATGGGCTGACTCCATGGCGATGCCGGCCAACGCCCCGCACCCGGAAGCGGCCAAGGCGTTTATCGAATTCATGATGCGCCCGGCATCGATGGCCGAGCTGACCAACAGCCTGTACTACGCCAACGCCAACCAGGCGTCGACGCCCTTGGTGGACAAGGCCGTGAGTGAAGACCCGAACATTTACCCGCCACAGGAAGTGCGGGCCAAGTTGTTCAGTGAAGAGATGCTGCCGGCCAAAGTGCTGCGTGAACGCACCCGCGCCTGGGCGGATTTTCGCGCGCAGAAGTGAGGGCCGGCCAAGATCGCTTGGTGCGCGAAGCGGTTATGGCTGAGTGAATGATTCCAGCACATAGCGCAGCGACGCCGGCAACGTCTGCCCATGGCTCAGGCCCGCGAAGATATGCAGCTCGGCGCTGAGACCGGGCACCTGTTTCAGCTCAGCCACCAACTGCTGCGCGGCCCGCTCCGGGTGTTCCTGTGCCGGGCCACGCGGGGCGAAGGGTTCTTCGCCGCCGCGCAGCAGCAGCAGGTCTGCCGAATCGCCACCTAGGCGCCGGGCCAGGTTGTTGGGCACCGGCACGGCCTTGCCGTCATCCCACCACAGCGACGGGCTGGCCGCGGCGTAGTGGCTGAAACTGGTCGGTCGGGTCAGCAAGGTATGCAACACCAGCAGGCCCCCGTAGGAGTGGCCCCAGAGCGTTTGCTGGTCCGGGTCCAGCGGCGCCTGGGCGGCAACCCGTGGTTTGATCTGCGTCTGCAGCAGGTCGAGAAAGACATCGGCGCCGCCGCTGGGAAAACCGGTAAACGGATCGGGCTGAGCGACGCTGCCGGCACGCTGCGGTGTGTAGTCGAGGGTGCGGCCAGCGCGCTCGATGCGCAGCGGGGTCTGGTAACCGACGGCCACCAGCAAGGGTGCCTTGCCGTTGGCGAGTTTTTGCAGCAGGGCTTCATCGAGCACGCCGAGGGCGGCGTTGCCATCGAGCATCCACACCGCCGGGTAACCCTTGGCGGGTACGGCTGTTCGCGGGGTGCCGATCCAGATCTGGTAGTGGCGTTGGCCGTCAGCGGAATCCAGTAGCTGGCTGCTGAAACGGTAGGGCAGATCCTCGCGCTGGATCAGGCTGAGGTCCATCGCCGCATCCGGCTCGGGGCGCGCCAAGGCCGGTAGTGCAGCGCTGAGCAGCCAGGCCAGCGCGGCGCAAAAGGTGAAGGCTTTCATCAGGGCAATCTCTTTTTTTTGTTGGGCTGCCCGCGCCGGGAAAACACCTGGCGCGAGGTGTTGTTCGGTTTAGAACGAAGCAGTCAGGCTGGTGTAGACCGTGCGCCCCGGCTCGTTGTAAGTGGCCGCACCGGCGCCTTCGATGTTGGTCACGCCCTGGGCGTTGCCTTCGCGGTACAGGCGTTTGTCGAACAGGTTGTCGACGCCGGCGGTCACGCTGAGGTTTTTGCTCAGCGCATAGGTGCCGCTGGCGCCAGCGATGGCATAGGGCGACAGCGACTGGCTGGAAGTGCCGGTGACCGGGTCGCCGTGGTAGTCGTATTTCTTCGGCTCCTGCTTGCCGTACCAGGCCACGCTGAGCTGCAGCGACAGGTCCTCGCGCACCTGCCAATCGAGCATGGAGTTGAGGGTGTACTTCGGCGTTACCGAGAGCACGTCGCCGGTTTGCTTGTTTTTCGATTGCAGCATGTAGGTGAAGTTGTTGGTCCAGTTCAGGTCTTCGGCCAGCGGCAGGCTCAGGTTGCCTTCCAGGCCTTCGACCAGGGCCTTGGGCACGTTTTCCCACTGGTACACCGCAGCGTTGCGGTAGCTGCCGGTGCCACCGCTGGCCGAGCCGACCGGCGACAGGCCGGACTCGATCTTGTTTTTGTAGTCGTTGCGGAAGTAGGTCAGGCCCGCCACCACCCCGTCGAGTTTGTATTCGATGCCCAGCTCTTTGTTGATGCTGGTTTCGGCCTTGAGGTCATCGTTGCCTTGCAGGTAGCAACTGGTGGTCTGCCCGTAGCAACCCTGGCCACGGCTATACAGCAGGTAGTCCTCATTGAGCTGGTAGAGGTTCGGCGCTTTGTAGGCACGGGCGATACCGGCTTTCAGGGTGAGGGTGTCGGTGAGCACCTGCGACAGGTTCAGCGACGGGCTCCAGTTGTCGCCCACCACATTGTGGTGATCGAAACGCAGGCCGGGGGTGAGCATGGTGCCGGGCAGCAGCTCGATGTTGTCTTCGGCGAACAGCGAGAAGATCTGTGCTTGCGAATCGG
Source organism: Pseudomonas sp. GV071 (assembly GCF_003050835.1). Taxonomy (GTDB): domain Bacteria; phylum Pseudomonadota; class Gammaproteobacteria; order Pseudomonadales; family Pseudomonadaceae; genus Aquipseudomonas. Next base: position 512,982 of record NZ_QAOJ01000002.1, read on the forward strand.
TGCTGCGGCCGCTGCTGGTCAACCCGCTGACGGCGCCGCCTTCGCTGGTGGACTGGGTATTGGAACTGGGGTCGTCGAGTTTCTGCTGGGTCCATTCGCTGCCCAGGGTCAGGGTCTGGTCGAGGCCACCCGTCTGTAGCGGCAGGTTCACTTCGCCATGGGCAGAAAGATCGCGCAGTACGGACTCGTAGAAGTCGCTGTTGGAGAAGATGCCTTCGGTGCCGCCGGCCAGGCCTTCGTTGATGCGCTTGTTGCGGGTTTTTTCGTATTGAAGGTAGGCCATCGAGCTGCCGAAGTCCCATTCGCCGCGGTGGGTGAGGGCATAGGTTTCGCGGTAGGTGCGGTTGGTTTCCTCGCCCAAAAGGCTTTTCACCGTGGCATTGCTGTTGGTGTTCTGGGTATCGCCGGTGTAGATGTTGCCCTGGCGGCTGAAGCCTGTTTCCAGCTCCACGCTCTGCTCGGGGGTGAGCTGCCAGCTGAGCAGGGCGTTGACGTCTTTGTTGCGCACGCCTTCACGACCAGCCGGCAGGGTGCCGGCCTGGTTGCCGATGCGGGTGGATTCGTGGCCCTGATTGATGTCCCAGTCGTCCGAGTCGGTCTTGGCCACGTTGCCGTACACGCGGTAGCTGAGGCTGTCGGTGAGTGGGCCATTGAGACCAAAACTCATGCGTTTGGTGGCGCCTTCATCGCCGTGCTGCGGGAAGGAGTTGTAGACCGTGACGTTGCCGTGGGTTTCGGCGCTGGCTTTTTTGGTGATGATGTTCACCACGCCGCCGGCGGCACCGTTGCCATAACGGGCGGCGGCCGGGCCGCGGATCACTTCGATGCGCTCGACCTGATCGGCCGGCACCCAGTTGGTGTCGCCGCGGCTGTCGCGCTCGCCGCGCCAGCCGTAACGCACCGAGTTGCGGCTGCCGACCGGTTTGCCGTCGACCAGAATCAGGGTGTTTTCCGGGCCCATGCCGCGGATGTCGATCTGCCGGCTGTTGCCGCGCTGGCCGCTGGTGGAGTTACCGGTGAGGTTGACGCCAGGCATGGTGCGGATGATCTGCGACAGATCGTTGGCCGGCGGGCGCTTCTTGATGTCCTCGGCGGTGATCACCGACACGCCGGGCGCCTGCTTGGTTTCTTCTTCCGCCGTGGCGACCACCGAGGTGCTTTGTAGCTCCAGCGCTGTGTCGTTCGGCGCCGCAGTGGCAGCGTGCACGCTGGCGGCCAGCAGGTAGCTGGACAATAGCAGGAAGGGGGCAGCAGTGAGCGCGCGTGACGACATCGGGGATCTCCGGGCAATACGGCGGGTAGCGGAAGATCGCAGATGATAAGAGCTCGCAATTAAGAGGCAAGCGCATTAACTTTCTAAACACTTCGGCTTGTCAGTTAACCGCTGGTGCCGCCGGCAAGTGCAGGTGCAAACACAGACCGGGCGCCGCATTGCTCGCCCACAACCTGCCGTTTTGCATCTCGATGGCGCGGCGGGCGATGGCCAGGCCAAGGCCAAAACCTTCACCTGCGCTGCTCTCCAGGCGCTGGTAAGGCTGGAAGATTTTCTCCAGATCGGCTTCGGCCACGCCGCTGCCCTGATCGCGCACCCACAGGTGCCAGAAGTCACCATCACGCTCACCACCGAAGGTCACGGTGCCGCCGGCGGGGGAATGGCGGATGGCATTGCGCAGCAGGTTTTCCAGCGCCTGTGCCAGGCTGTCGAGGTGCACCTGCACCCGGCACTCGACCCCCAGCAAGCAGGGCAGGCGTTCGGCCGCCCAGCCACTTTCGAAGCAGGCGTCTTCGCGCAGCGCTTCCCACACCGACAGCGCCAACACCGGCTCGGTCTCCAGCTGTGGGCGTTCGGTGTCCATCCAGGCCAGGTATAGGGTGTCTTCCAACAGGCGCTGCATGTCATCGATTTCGCGGTCCAGGCGCTGGCGCAATTGCTCCGGTGCCAGGGCGCTGTCATGAGCGATGCGCAACCTTGCCAGCGGCGTGCGCAGTTCGTGGGACAACGTGCGCAGCAGCAAGCGCTGCTGGCTCAGGCTTTGCCGTTGGCGCTCGGCCATGTGTTCCAGGGCCTGGGCCAACTCGCCCAGCTCATCGCGGCGGTTGGCTAGCGGCATGCTCAGCGGCGCGTTATCCAGCTCATCGGCGCGCAACGCATCGGCGCGGTCGCGCAGGCGGTTGAGCGGCACCACCAGGTGGCGGTAAATCAGCAAGCCGAGCAACGCCGCGAGCAATGCCGGCACCACGCCATGGGTGATCAGGTGGGTCCAGGGCGTGAGGCCACTGGGCAGCAGACGTTCCGGCAACTGAATCACCAGGCGGCCCTGCTCGGGGTGTTCGGGAAAATCGATGCTGACGAAGGGCAGCTCGTTTTGCAGGCGCCGGCTCATCGGCCAATCGAGGCGGCGCATATAGGTGAGGTGGCTATATTCCGCGCTGGTGAGCGGCGTGCTGCCGAGGCTTTGCAGGTGATCGCCGAGCACCGCCACCCAGGTGTTTTCCTTGTCTGCCAGTTGCGTGCGAAAACGCTCCACGCCGGCGGCGCCCTGCAGCTGCCAAACGGCTTCGGCCTGCTGTGCGTACTGGGCCAGGTAGTCGCGATCCGGCGGGGCGAGGAAGTAGGTGCTGCGTTCCACCGACAGGCCCCAGATGTAGATCAGCCAGGTCAGCAGCACACAGAAAGCAATCTGCACCAGTGCCAGCTTCCACAGCAGCGGGTGACGGCGCATCAGGCGGTTGCGGCTTCGACGAGCAAATAGCCCTGGCCACGCACCGCCTGAATCTGCAGATGCTGAACGCCTATGTCGGCCAGCTTGCGACGCACGTTGCACACGTGCACATCGAGGCCACGGTCCAGCCGGGTGTAGTTGCGGTGCAGCACGCTCTGGTACAGAAACACCTTGCTCAGCGCTTCGCCGGCATGGGTATGCAGGGTGGCGAGCAGGCGGTATTCGGAGGGCGTCAGGCCGGCGGTGCGGCCGTCCTGGCTGACGTCCTGGGCCTGGTCGTCGAACTGCAGCCGGGCATCCACACGGGGTGCCGGCTGGCGTTGGTCGAGGTGCACGCGGCGCAGCAGGGCGTTGGTACGCGCATCCAGTTCAGCCAGGCTGAAGGGCTTGGGCAGGTAGTCATCGGCGCCCCGGGTAAAACCGGTAATGCGGTCCTGCTCGGCGCCGAGGGCCGACATCAGCATTACCGGGGTGCCGTGCTGATGGCGCAGGCTGTCGAGCACCTGCAGGCCGTCCATGCCGGGCAGCATGATGTCCAGCAGCACCAGGTCGAAGGGCTGTTGTTGCGCGGCGGCCAGGCCCTGCAAGCCGTTGCCGCACGTGGTGACGGCAAAGCCGCGCTGGCGGAAATGCTGGTCCAGGTCTTCGCGCAGGCGTGGGTCGTCTTCGACCAGCAGCAGGCGAGGTGTGGGGGCAGGGTGGTCTAGATGAGAATATTTCACAACTGCAACTATCGCATTTGTCGCCCGATTCTGGCAATCGGCCGTTTGCCGCACTCAGGCATTACCCGGCCACGCGCCGCCTCAACGTTGCCGTGGCGTATAGGGCGTAAGCAAATCCGAACCCAGCCAACGCACCGGCGCTGGAGTCACCAGCGGCGGGCCGGCGTGGTAGCTGCTGGCGTGCTGCGGATCGCCGCTGCCGTCGTACGTGGCCAGCGCGGGATACGGAAAAACGGGGCGACTGGCGCCGGTGGCGGGATTGCGGGTGAGGATCACCTCGGGCGCCTGACCCTGTTCCACCCAGTTGATCAACGGGGTGAGCAGGTCGATCTGCGCCAAGCCTTCGCCGCCGCCGCAGTGGTACATGCCGGGCAACATAAACAGGCGTTCGAACGATTCGGTGGTGGCCTTGCCCAGCTGGTTTTGCAGCGCTTCGTGGTAGGCGATGCTGTTCAGCGGGGTGATGTGCTGGTCCGACCAGCCGTGCCAGAGCAGCAGCTTGTGGCCGGCGCCAGCGAAGGTGGAAAGGTCGGGATTGCTGGCGTCGTACAGCGGGTGGGTGATGCGCAGTCTGTCGAGGGTGGCGGCAGCAAAGTGCAGGTCGCCGGGGCTAAAGTCAGTGGCGGGGTTGGGCTCGAACACCACGTTGCGCAACGCTTCTTTGGCCACTAATTGGCTGCCGGTGGGTTGCTCGGCCTGGTAGGGCACGAACAGCCCGGCCCAGGCCAATTCTGAACCCGGCTGCGGGCCGCCGAGGGTCAGGCGTTCGCCGCTCTTTTGGTCATGCGGGCCGTCGTACAGGCGTTGAGCAGCGGCGATTTCGGCGCTGCTCAGGCACGTCGACGGCGGCTCACCAGGCTTGCACAGCAGCACGCTGAGGTCGACCTGACAGGCGCGTGGGTCATTGAGCAGACCATCGACCTGACCATCCAGGCCATCGCATTGGGTGAGCACCGCCTGGTGCAGCAGCGGCAATTTCGCCGCCAGCAGCACCGGCTGGCCGTTGCCGTCCAGATTGGCGGTGGCTTGCCACGGGTGGTACAGGCCGTTCTGCACGACAAAGATCAGCGACGGCGCGCCCGCGAGAATGCCGTCGAAATCGTGCGGGTAACGTTGCGCTTCCATCAGCGCTTCGCGGCCGCCGTCCGAGCAGCCGCTGAAATAGGAAAACTGCGGCGCCTGCCCGTAGAAACGTGCGATCAACTGCTTCGCCGCCAGGGCGGTGAGGTGCACGCCGCGGTAGGCGAAGTCGATGCGCTGCTGTGGGTCCTGGCCAAACGCACCGCCGGCGCTTTGGTGGCCCATGTCGGTGGAGGCCAGGGCAAAGCCGCCAGTGGCCAACGGCGCGCAACCGTCGGCAACGAACGGGTTGAGCGAGATCTGCCCGCAAAAACCGCCACAGCCCAACTGCAGGTAGCGTCCGGTCCAGCTGTGAAGCGGCAGTTGCAGGCGAAAGCCGATGTGAGGGGCGAGCACGCCTTCGACGTCGCACACGGCAATGTCCTTGGCGCTGCTTTCGACGGCCGTGCGCACCTGGCTGCCAGGGCCGCCGATGGCACTGAGGTCGGCACCGGCCAGCGCGGCGCAGGTCATTACTGGCTTGGCCACCGGCTGGGCGCTGGCGAACCCGGAGGCGATTACCAGCAGGAGCAGCACCCCGCGGAGCACGGCCTCAGCCCTCCCGGTACAGGCGGTTGAGCAAGCCCAACAGCTGTTGGCGTTCGTCGGGGTTGAGGGCAGCGGTGGCGTCCAGGTCGCTTTGCACCACCACGTCTTTGAGGGTTTTCAGCAGTTGCTCGCCGGCCTTGCTGAGAAACAGACCGTAGGAGCGTTTGTCCGGATTACTGCGCACGCGCATGGCCAGGCCGCGCTCTTCCAGTTTGTTCACCATCAGCACCGCTTGCGGCGGCTCGATGGCCAGCGCTTTGGCCAGATCGGCCTGCATGAGCCCAGGCGATTGTTCGATGATGCTCAGCGCGGTGAACTGCGCCGGGCGAATGGCGTGTTCTTCCAGGCGAGTAGCCAGGTGCTGGGAGATCTTCAATTGCACCCGCCGCATCACATACCCCACCAGATTTTCCAGGCCGCTATCGAGCGTGGCCGGGTCGGCGGGCTGTGCCTGGGTTTTGGCGTTGCGGGGCATGAAAAGGTCCTGGGCGGGAAAACTGGTTAGGCATGTTAATAATTTTTTCGCTGGGCTGCACCGCGGATTTTGCTATTTGGTTATCTGTGTTAACAGTTAGGCCCAGCATTTATTGGGGTTTATCGCAATTTAAGGCCAATAGAAGCTAATAAAATCCGGGTCATAATGAAAATATAGTTAATTGACATAACTAAAAAAGCGGCTTAATTTCGCCTCATCTAACCCAGACATGAGGCAGTGAGATGAGTACCTATGAAGGCCGTTGGCAGACCGTGAAAGTGGAATTGGACGAGGGCATTGCCTGGGTCATTCTCAATCGGCCGGAAAAGCGCAACGCCATGAGCCCCACCCTCAACCGCGAAATGGCCGACGTGCTGGAAACCCTCGAGCAGGACGCCGATGCCCGCGTGCTGGTGCTGACTGGCGCCGGTGAGTCGTGGACAGCCGGCATGGACCTCAAGGAATACTTCCGCGAAGTGGACGCCGGCCCGGAAATTCTCCAGGAGAAAATCCGTCGTGAAGCCTCGTACTGGCAGTGGAAGCTGCTGCGCATGTACAGCAAGCCGACCATCGCCATGGTCAACGGCTGGTGTTTTGGGGGCGGTTTCAGCCCGCTGGTGGCCTGCGACCTGGCGATCTGCGCCGACGAGGCGACCTTTGGCCTGTCGGAAATCAACTGGGGCATTCCGCCGGGCAACCTGGTGAGCAAGGCCATGGCCGACACCTGCGGCCACCGCGAATCGCTGTACTACATCATGACCGGCAAGACCTTCGGCGGGCAGAAAGCCGCGGCCATGGGCCTGGTCAACCAGAGCGTGCCATTGGCGCAGCTGCGCGAAACCACCGTCGAGTTGGCGAGAAACCTGCTGGAGAAAAACCCGGTGGTGCTGCGCGCGGCGAAGATCGGTTTCAAGCGCTGCCGCGAACTGACCTGGGAACAGAACGAAGACTACCTGTACGCCAAGCTCGACCAGTCGCGCCTGCTGGACACCGAAGGGGGCCGCGAAGAGGGCATGAAACAGTTCCTCGACGACAAGAGCATCAAGCCGGGCCTGCAAACCTATAAACGCTGATCTCGCCAATACGTCAGGAGGTGTTCCATGTTCGACGTGCCGTTGTTGATTGCCGGTAATGCGCAGCCTGCGGCCGATGGCCGTACGTTTGACCGCCTCAGCCCGTTCACCGGCGAGGTGGTGTCGCGGGTCGCGGCAGCCACTCTGGACGATGCTGACGCGGCCGTCGCTGCCGCGCACGCCGCGTTCCCGGCCTGGGCTGCACTGGCCCCGGGTGAGCGGCGTTTGCGCTTGCTCAAGGCCGCCGAACTGCTGGAAGCACGCGCGCCGCAATTCATGGCCGCGGCCAGTGAAACCGGCGCTGCGGCCAACTGGTATGGATTCAATGTGCAGTTGGCCGCCGGCATGTTGCGCGAGGCGGCGGCGATGACCACGCAGATTCTCGGCGAGGTGATTCCCTCCAATGTGCCTGGCAGTTTTTCCATGGGCCTGCGCCAGCCCTGCGGCGTGGTGCTTGGTATTGCGCCGTGGAATGCGCCAGTGATTCTCGGCGTGCGCGCCCTGGCCATGCCCCTGGCGTGCGGCAACACCGTGGTGCTCAAAGCCTCCGAAGCCAGCCCGTTTACCCACCGCCTGATCGGCCAGGTGTTGCACGACGCCGGGCTGGGCGACGGGGTGGTCAACGTGATCTGCAATGCCCCCGAGGACGCCCCCGCCATCGTCGCCCGGTTGATCGCCAACTCGGCGGTACGGCGGGTGAATTTCACCGGCTCCACCCATGTCGGCCGCATCGTTGCCGAGCTGTGTGCGCGGCAGTTGAAACCGGCGTTGCTGGAGCTGGGTGGCAAGGCGCCGCTGCTGGTGCTGGAGGACGCCGACCTGGATGCCGCCGTCGCTGCTGCGGCCTTTGGCGCGTACTTCAATCAGGGGCAGATCTGCATGTCCACCGAGCGCCTGATTGTCGATGCCAAGGTGGCCGATGCCTTTGTCAGCAAGCTGGCGGCCAAGGTCGCTGAGCTGCGCGCCGGCCCGGCGGAGGATGCCAACGCAGTGCTCGGTTCGCTGATCGATGCCGCCGCTGGCGAGCGTATTCAAGCCCTGGTCGACGATGCCCTCGGCAAGGGCGCACGTCTGGCTGCGGGCGGCGGTTTGCAGGGCAGCATCATGCAGCCGGTGCTGCTCGATGGTGTCACCACCAGCATGCGTTTGTACCGGGAAGAGTCGTTCGGGCCGGTGGCCGTGGTGCTGCGCGGTGAGGGCGATGAGGCGCTGCTGCGCCTGGCCAATGACTCCGAGTTCGGCCTCGCGGCGGCGATTTTCAGCCGCGACGTGTCGCGCGCTCTGGCGCTGGCGCAGCGGCTGGAATCGGGCATTTGCCATATCAACGGGCCCACCGTGCATGACGAAGCACAGATGCCGTTTGGCGGGGTGAAGTCCAGCGGGTACGGCAGCTTTGGCAGCCGCGCTTCCATCGAACACTTCACCCAATTGCGTTGGATTACGGTGCAGAACGGCCCCCGCCATTACCCGATTTAAATCGCATCCGATCTGACAGCAGCACCCGGCATAACAAGAACAATGCAGCGCCCCCATGCGGGCGCCGGACAGAGGAAAGGCACGTGAATGGAGATCAAGTAGCAAGCCACGCTGACCCCGTGGTGCGCTATCGCGAAGTGGCTGTCGGCAGCCCGGGGGTGGCCATCACCCCGCGCGCCGACGGCACGATTTACCTGAGCCCGCAGGAACCCCTGCAACCCTTGCCCGCGCGGTTACTCGACCGCCTGGTGCACTGGGCACAGGTTAAACCGCAGGCAGTTTTTGCCGCCCAGCGTGGCGCCGACGGCCAGTGGCAAACCCTGAGTTATGGCGCGATGTTGGCCAGCGTGCGCGCCATCGGTCAGGCCTTGTTGAGCTACGACCTGAGCGCGCAGCGGCCGCTGGTGATTCTTTCCGGCAACGACCTGGACCACCTGCAACTGGCGTTCGCCGCGCAGTATGTCGGCGTGCCGTATTGCCCGGTGTCGCCGGCCTATGCGCTGCTCTCGCAAGACCTGGAAAAGCTCCGGCATATTTTCAGCCTGCTGCAGCCCGGCCTGGTGTTTGCCGCTGACGCGCAGCCGTTTCAGCGCGCCATCGAGCAGCTGCTACCGGCGGACGTGCCCCTGCTGTTCAGCCGTGGCGAGCTGCCCGGTCGCCACAGCCGTGCGTTGGCCGAGCTGCTCGATACGGCCAGCGTCGAGGCCGCCGATCTGGCGTTCGAGGCCACCGGCCCGGACACCATCGCCAAGTTCCTGTTCACCTCCGGCTCCACCAAGTTGCCGAAGGCGGTGCCCACCACCCAACGCATGCTCTGCGCCAACCAGCAGATGCTATTGCAGACCTTTCCCGAGTTCGCCCGCCAGCCGCCGGTGCTGGTCGACTGGCTGCCGTGGAACCACACCTTTGGCGGCAGCCATAACGTTGGCATCGTGCTCTACAACGGCGGCAGCCTGTACATCGACAACGGCAAGCCGACGCCACAAGGCATGGCCGAAACGTTGCGCAACCTCAAGGACATCTCGCCCACCGCCTACCTCACCGTGCCCAAAGGCTGGGAAGAATTGGTGTCGGCGTTGGAGCAGGACGGCGAATTGCGTGCGCGCTTTTTTGCCAAGGTCACGCTGTTTTTCTTTGCCGCCGCCGGCCTCTCGCAAAGCATCTGGGACCGCCTCGACAAGGTCGCCGAGCAGCACTGCGGCGAGCGCATCCGCATGATGGCGGGCTTGGGCATGACCGAGGCGTCGCCGTCCTGCACCTTCACCACCGGGCCGCTAGCCGTGGCCGGTTACGTCGGCCTACCGGCGCCCGGCTGCGAGATCAAACTGGTGCCGGTGGACGGCAAGCTGGAAGCGCGTTTCCGTGGCCCGCACATCATGGCCGGCTATTGGGGTTCGCCGCAGCAAACCCTGGAGGCGTTCGACGCCGAGGGCTACTACCGCTCCGGTGATGCGCTGAAATTTGCCGACCCGCAGCAGCCGCATTTGGGGTTGATGTTCGACGGGCGAATTGCCGAGGACTTCAAATTGTCCTCGGGGGTGTTCGTCAGCGTCGGCCCGCTGCGCAACCGCGCGGTGCTGGATGGTGCGCCCTATGTGCAGGACGTGGTGGTGGCTGGGCCGGACCGCGAGTGCCTGGGCCTGCTGGTGTTTCCGCGCCTGGCGGATTGCCGGGCACTGGCCGGTTTGCCGGCGGCAGCGGGCGATGCCCAGGTGCTGGCCCATGAGCGGGTGCGCGGCTGGTTCGCCGCCTGGCTGCAGCGCCTCAACCGTCAGGCCACCGGCAATGCCACGCGCCTGGAATGGATCTGCCTGTTGAGCGAGCCGCCGTCGATCGACCGTGGCGAAATCACTGACAAAGGCTCGATCAACCAGCGGGCGGTGTTGCAGCACCGCAGCGCGCTGGTGGAAGCGCTGTACCGCGGCCAGGCGATCCAGATCATTCGCGCCCAGGCCTGAGCTATTCCCGCCCCTGCGCCAACGCAGGGGCGCGGCACACAACAATAACAATCGAGGTTCACATGCCCACTTCCTACGCGCAGACCGACGCGTCGCTGCGCACCATCGCCCTGTGTTTTATCGTCGCCATGCTCGAAGGCCTGGACTTGCAAGCGGTCGGCGTCGCCGCGCCAGCCATGGCGCAGAGCTTCAACCTGAGTTCAGCCTCCCTGGGCTGGGTGTTCAGTGCCGGACTGTTCGGCCTGTTGCCCGGTGCGGTGTTTGGCGGCTGGCTGGCCGACCGCTTTGGCCGCAAGAGCGTGCTGATTGCCGCCGTGGTGTTGTTCGGCGCGTTCTCCCTGCTCACCGCCCATAGCGCGAGTTATGAACAGCTGCTGGCCGCGCGGCTGGTCACCGGCCTGGGCATGGGCGCGGCGTTGCCGATTCTGATCGCCTTGTCGTCGGAAGTGGCCAGCCCAGGTTTGCGCAACCTGGCCGTCAGCCTGACCTACTGCGGGGTGCCGCTGGGAGGCGCCGTCGCGGCCTTGATCGGGATCTTTTCGGTCAGCGGCGATTGGCGTTTGGTGTTCTACGTCGGCGGCGTGGCGCCCCTGGTGATTGCCCTGTTGTTGCTGCGCTGGCTGCCCACTCCCGCGGTGCGCCAGGGGCAGGCGGTGCCATTGGGCAGCATCGCCCAGGAGCTGCTGGGCCAACGTCGAGGCCTGTCTACCCTGCTGTTGTGGGGCGCCTGTTTCTGCACCCTGACCATTCTCTACATGCTGCTCAACTGGCTGCCGACCTTGCTGATCCAACGCGGTTTGAGCCGTCTGGATACCGCCACCATTCAGGTGCTGTTCAACATCGGTGGCGTCGCCGGCTCGTTGCTGGCCGGGCGGTTGATGGACCAGGGCAAAGCGCTGTTGGCGGTGCTCCTGGCCTACGCCGGCATGCTAGCGGCGTTGCTGGCGCTGGGCACCACCGAGCAGCTTCAGGGTTTGTACGCCGCCGGCCTGGCGGCGGGTGCCTGCGCCGTTGGTGGGCAGTTGATTTTGTATGCGCTGGCGCCACGTCTTTACCCCGCCCAGGTGCGCGCCACCGGCGTGGGTGTGGCGGTCGCGGTCGGGCGCTTGGGCTCCATGAGTGGGCCGTTGGCCGCCGGGCAATTGCTAGCGGCGGGGGCAGGGGTCAGCGGTTTGCTGCTGGCGGCCTCACCCCTGGTGGCGATTGCCGCCTGTGCTGCTGCGGTTTTGCTCAAGCGTGACCACAACGCCTGATTCCTGAGTATCTGATGGGTACAGCAAAAAGCATCGCGGCTGAAGCCGCTCCCACAAACAACTCGATCCTTGTGGGAGCGGCTTCAGCCGCGATGCTTTGGGGGAAAAGGGCACACCGCAAGGGTGTGCCCGGTACGCGGGTTACACTCCGTCCATGCGGTACACGCTGATCAACACTTCATGCTCGCTCACCCCATCAATGGTGCCGACGAAGATGTAGTCGTTCATCCACGCATGCTTACCCGGTTGAGTCTTGAACGCAGGCACGGTGCGGCAGTAGAAGTCGGTTTCTTTCATGTCCTTGAGCTCCAGGCCTTTGGCTTTTTTCGCCAGGCCGGATTCGTTCAGGCGCCAGATGCCGGCGTTGTCGATGATGATGATCTGACCGTCATCGGTCTTCAGCCGATACAGGGCGTTGATGCGGGTAACGCCGTCCTCGCGCATCACCGACATGTCCGCACCGCCGGGCACCACGGTGCCTTTCATGGCGCTGCCGTCGATGTCTTTGCCAACAAAGGTGCCGCCGACAATCGGGTAGTTCAGGCGCAGGCCATCCGGGCCTTTGCCCATCTCTTCACGTTGGCCGAGCTGCACGTTGATTTGCAAAACCAGGTCGTCGGTCAGGCGGTTGGGGATCTTCTCCTTCAGCTCGTTGGCCTGGGTTGGCGGCAACCAGGCTGTAGTCATGGCCAGGCAGAGAGCGCCGAACAGGCGCAGGGTGTTGCGGTGGGTGTTTAGTACATTCATTCGTGCAGTCTCGAATCTCGATGGGAAGCCACCCCGCGCCAGGCGGGGGTGGCGTTGTATTAACGCATCAGAGCGGGCGGCTGAAGGCCGACAGCGGGTTGTGGCGACAGGGCTGCTTGAGCAGCGTGTCGCAGGCTGGCAGCGCTTGCGGCGCGGTTACACCGGTCAGCTCGCCCAGTACCAGGCGCGAGGGGTGCTGCGCGTCGTGGTACACACTGTTGCGGCTCTGCAGCGAGTAGTAGGCGAAACCGTAGCCACCGGTGCGCGAAGGCGCGTCGATCCAGATGCGCAGCTTGGACCCCTTGCGGAACGGGTGGGAGAACGGTGGAATTTCCACGCGGCCCAGGGCTGGTACGTTCGGCAGCATCGGCTGGATGGCATCCGGCTCGTCGACCAGCCAAGGGCGCAGTTCGGTGGACTTGCTCTCGTCCAGCTTGCGATTGGACATGCGCAGCCAGCCACGTTGGACGAATACTTCCTTGTCGTCCGGGCGCACCTCGGTGATGGTCACCTGCACGTCCGTATCAGGCGCCAGGAAGGTGGACAGCCAGATATCTGCGCTGGCGGTGCCGTAGCTGAGGAAGTCACGCTCAAACGGCGCGCTGGTGTAGGCCAGGCTGCCCTGTTTCCACAGCGGATGCTGCCAGCCCCAGGCGTTGTCCTTGAGGTAGGTGTTCACGTCCGGGCCGGGGATCGGGTAGAGGTAGGCGTCCGGCTTGCCGCTGCCTTGGCCGCCCTCGATCAGCTCGCCGTCTTCGCTCAAGGCGAAGCTCACCGGCTTGACCGCAAGCGGGTAGTGGTCGCGCTCGATGGTCCAGCCAGGGTTCGCCGTCTCGTTCGGTTGATGGCGACCTTCGCGGACATCAGCCACCGTCTCTTGCCAAATTTCCAGACGCTTGGTGCTCTCGAAACCGTTCTGCTCACCTTTCACGAAATGGTCGAGGAAGGGATACAGCTTCTCCTTGCGGAAGTGCTCCGACTCGTAGAGGTTGTGGCCGCCGCTCGACTGCACCATCCACAACAGTTTCGGGTCAAGGCGTTCCTGGTAGTAGCCTTCGCGGGCCAGTACCGCTTCGTCCTGCCAGCTCTGCATGGACAGCACCGGCACCTGCACCTCGTTGGCACGATTGCGCGGCTCGCGTTGCTTGGTCCACTCATCGCGCAGCGGGTGGCGAATCAGGTTGTACATCAGCGAGGAGCTGACCACTTTCGCCTTGTTCGCTTCGACCTGGGCCAGGCAGCGTTTGTCCTTCTCTGTTTCGGCGCTGGCCTTGACCGCGTCCCAGCGCATGTCGACGAACCAGTGCCAGGTCGTGGTGAACTCCTGGTTGGGCACGCCACCCGGGGCCCAGCTGTCGCTACGCGGGTCACCGAGGATCATGCCTGGAGCAATGGCCTTGAGCCCTTTGGGGCGTTCGGTGGCGGTCATCAGCTGCGACATGCCGGCCCAGGACCAGCCGAACATGCCGACACTACCGTTGGACCAACTCTGCTGCGCTGCGAACTCCACGGCACTGCGACCGTCGGTGCCGTACTGTGGCCCGAGGAAGTCGAAGGTGCCCTGTGAACAGCCGGTGCCACGGGCCTGTACGCCCATCACGGCGTAGCCGCGCTCGACCAGGTCCTTGTCCATTGCGACCGAGAAGGTCTCGTTGTCGGCCAGGTAAGCCGAGCCACCGATGCTGCCGGAGTCGTAGCCGCTGTAGCGGATCAAGACGGGGAATTTGCCTGCGCCCTTGGGCAGCAGTACCGAGTAGCGCAACTCGGTGCCATCGGCTGCGGTGATATAGCCGGTAACGCGCTTGCTCCAGAAGGCCTGGAAGCTGCGATCGGCAGGCGGCGGACCTTCCATCGGTGGTTGGGTGTTACAGCCGGCCATCAGCAACGCGGCGCAGAGGGCGCATAGGCCAAGGGCATGCTTGATAGGGGGGATCTGCATAACTGAACCTCAGTATTGGCTAGGTATTCTCTAGGTCTGGACGGCAGAAATGTCTGCCGCTACGAGTCAGAAATTCTTCATCGCCGAGAACACGACGGTGGCCTGGCAGTCGCCGCCCTTGCCGAAGTTGTTCTGGCACTCGGCCTTGGACAGGTCGGTGTCGATGTAGGCGGCCTTCCACTCCAAGTCCCACATGCGCTTGGTCAGGGATACGCCCCAGTCGCTGTAGCCACTACGGGTGTTGCCACTGCCCGAGCGCCAGGCGTTTTCGTCAGGCGTCCAGGTGTGGCCGTAGCGCACGTTCAGTTTGGTGGCATAGGGCAGGTAGAAGTCGTACTCAGCCCAGCCGATGGTGCGGTGCGGGTCACGCTCGGGAATGAGGCCTGGCAGTTGTACCCATGGCGGGATCTGGCCGGCTGCCTGGGCCGCATGTGCAGCAGCAATGTCCTTGTTGGCATCGTCGACCGGTTTGGGTGTCTGCAGGTCCCAGGCGTACTTCACGCCGACGGTGGCCTGGCGGTAGCTGAGGGTGCCGATGAACTCGTCGAAGTTGATCCAGCTGTCGCCGGGGTACTCGTAGCGGATGTAGGTCAGCGAGTAACGGGTGTCCTCGGTGATCGGCCGGCCAATGCCGACGTAGTAGCCCATCTCGCGGTTGGCCTCGGTGTCCATGTCGACGGATACACCGTAGGCGCCTAAGTACAGGCCGCTCGGCTTGTGCACCAGGGTAGCGTTGCCTTGGTAGACGGGGGCGCCGCCCATGTTCAGTGAGAGACCTCCCACGCGCCAGTCGCTGGCGATACCAAGGTTGATGTCCAGCATGGTCTCCGGGGTCAAGTCGACGGCCTGAGCACAGAGGGAGAGGGCGAGCAGGCTGCCGGCCAACCCCCGGGTTGCAATCTTGTTCATGTACTTCTGCTCCGTTGTTCTGATTTATTTGGCAGAGAAGAGGTCGATCTGCTTTTTCTTGTTATTTGCCTGCTCACTTTTCCGGGCATGACAAGGCCCTGGCTCGTGCGCAGGCGAACCGAAAAGTGGCTGAGGCTTGGTGTTGTCAGGTGCTGGTGAGGTGGTTGGCTAGAACGATTCTGGTTGTGCGTGGTTCTCCTTGCTGGGTTAGTCGACTCGGTAGCACTCGATCCATACCCCGTGCTCGGCGGGATAGGTGACGACCCCCAAGAACAGGTGCTGTGTCAGCCACTGGTAGCGCGGGCTGTCGGTGGTGAACTGCGGTGTGCAGCGGCAGCGGTATTCGTGCTCCGGTATAGGCCACTGGCTCTGTGCCAGACGTTGACCTTTTTCAGTCAGCCTCAACAGCCCTCGGTTGCGCACGCCAATCACCGCACCGTCGTCACAGTGCAGTTGGTAGTTGGCGTCCAGCACGCCGGTGCCGTCGTCGAGTTCCAGGTAGTAATCCGCGCCGCCGCCGGGGACAACGCCCTCCAGGCCCGGGCCGGCGAAACGGCCACCGAGAATCGGGTAATCGATACGCTCACCCAGCTCAGTGCGGCCGCGGCTGATGCCCGAGCCGATCTGTACGCTTAGGTACATGGCCAGTTGCAGCGTTGGCTCAGGCATCGGAACGGATCCGGTTCCAAAGGCGTGTGAGCAACCGTTGCGCAGCCATTTTCGGCGGCTCGATCTGGAACAGCAGGTGGCGATCGGCCTCAGGCACGAACAGGTTTTTCTCGCTCAGCAGCTCCGGGTTGATCAGTGCGGTACTGGCCGGGTTGGGGTTGGGGTAGCCGATCTGGTTGGTGATGCGCGCGATCACCTCTGGCTGTAGCAAGTAGTCGATAAAGGCGTGGGCCTGTTTGAGGTTTTTCGCGCCTTTGGGAATCACCATATCGTCGGACCACTGCAGCGTGCCCTGACGCGGCAAGGCCATGCGGATGTCGATGCCGTTGTTGGCCGCCAGCGCCATGTTGCGCGCCGCCAGCATGCCGCCGGACCAACCCAGGGCCACGCAGATGTCGCCGTTGGCGAGGTCCTGCGGGTACTTGGCCGAGTTGAAGTAACGCACGTAGGGGCGGATGGATTTGATCAGTGCTTCGGCCTTGGCGTAGTCCTCGGTTTTGGCGCTGCTGGGGTTCAGGCCCAGGTAGTGCAGGGCGATGGGCACCACTTCATCCGGGCTGTCGAGAATCGCCACCCCGCACTGGCTGAGCTTGGCGATGTTCTCGGGCTTGAACAGCAGGTCGTAGTCGCGCATGTCGACGTCCTTGCCCAACACCGCTTCCACCTTGGCTTTGTTGTAGCCCAGCAAGGTGCTGCCCCACAGGTACGGCACGGCATAGCGGTT
The DNA here is from genome assembly GCF_003050835.1 of Pseudomonas sp. GV071. GTDB lineage: Bacteria > Pseudomonadota > Gammaproteobacteria > Pseudomonadales > Pseudomonadaceae > Aquipseudomonas. The sequence continues at coordinate 529,318 of NZ_QAOJ01000002.1, forward strand.
GCCCGGGTCCAGTTGCTGACGCTGGGCCATGAAGGCCGGGTCGAGCTGGTTCCAGTGCGGCAATTGCTCGCGGTCCAGCGGCTGCAAGGCTTTGGCGGCTACCAGGTTGGGCACCTGGCTGCTGCTGGGGAACGCCACGTCATAGCCGGCCGAACCGGTCAGCAACTTGGCTTCGAGGGTCTGTGGGCTGTCGAACACGTCGTAGACCAGGTTGATGCCGGTCTGCGCTTTGAAGTCGTCCAGCACGTCTTTGGGCAGGTACTCGATCCAGTTGTAAATGCGCAGCTCGCCGCCGATTTTTTCGGCGTGCGCGGCCAGGCTGGCGCTACCGATCAGCAGCCCGAGCAAGCAGTGTTTCAGCACGTGTTTCATAACAGCTCCTGAAAGAGGTAGTCAGATCGCGCTGGCCAGGGAACGCACCAACCGCAAGGTATCGATATCCAGCACACTTTCGGCAATCGGCAGGGACGACTGTTTGACGATCACCACCTGCTGAGCGAAGTCGATATACAGAATCTGGCCGTGGATACCCACCGCCAGCAGCGCCTCGCCCGGGTACACATACCATTGGCTTTTGTAGGTGGCGCCGGGGCTCCACAGGGCAAAGTTTTCGTTGGCGGCGTAGATGGCCGGGTCGCCGCCTTGCAGCACCGAATCGATGGCCGCCGCCGGAATCAGTTGCTGGCCGTGGGCGTCGCCCTTGGCCAACAGCAGTGAGCCGAAGCGCGCCATGTCGCGCAGCGTGGCATTGAAGCCGGCGCCGGCGACGTTGCGGCCCCAGGGGTCGGCAACAAAAAAGCCATCGCGCTCGCAACCCAGGCCCTGCCACACCTCACGCAGGTGCTCGGCGCAGCTGCGGCCGCTGGCGCGCTCCATCACCCAGGCCAGCGCTTCGGTGGTGGCCGTCACGTAATGGAAGAAACCGCCGTGTTCGCCATTCTTGCGAGTGGCCGGCAGGTATTCGTACAGCGACTGGCTGGCGCTGATGCCAGGTGGCGGCACGGTCAGACCGCAGGCATAGCCGAACTGGGAGCTGCCGGAGAGCGGGTCGTCGTAGACCTCGTCGTAATCGATAGCCACCGCCATATCCAGCAACTGGCGCACAGTGGCATCGCCAAAGGCACTGCCACTGAGCTCGGCGACATACTCACTAGCCAGTGCCTCCGCACGCAGTTGGCCGCTGCCGAGCATGGCTTCGGCCAGCACACCAATCAGCGATTTGGTCACTGAAAACATGATGTGACGTTTGTGCGCCTGGTGGCCGTTGAAGTAGTCCTCCTGCACCACCGCGCCGTTTTTCATCACCAGCCAGCCATCGGTGTAGCTGGCCTGCAGATGCTGTTGCAGCGTGACGGTGTGGCCAGCGGCGCTCTCGAAACTGAAGTCAGTCAGCGATTGGCTGGCGCTGGCCAAAGGCGAGCTCGGCTTGGCGCCGCGTTCCACGCTGATGCTCGGGCGAATGCGCCCCAGGTTATGAAAGGCCCAGCGGTTGTGCGGCGGGCTCATGAAGTTGTGCCAGGTCACCCGGTGCTCAGAGGCAGGCGGGAAACCCTGCATCAACGGCGGGGTGGGTGCTGCACCTTCTTCATAGGCACCCAGCAGGGCCTGGGCGAAATCGCTGGTCATGGGCATGTCTCGTCGTTGGCGATGACATGTTTTATTCATATAAAAACTTATGGTCAACTAAAAATATTGACCGTAATCTAAATTTGCCTAGAATCAGCCACTTATAAAAGCGGTTTGAGGAGGCATCGCGTGACCGGTTTACGCCAGCGGCAAAAGGAACAGCGCAGGGAAGCCATAGTCGCGGCAGCGCTGGGGCTCTTCGAAACACAGGGCTTCGCCGCCACCACCGTGGAGCAGATCGCCGTGCAGGCCGGGGTGTCGACGCCCACGGTGTTCAACTACTTCGGCAACAAACAGGAGATTCTCCTGGCCCTGGTGGAGCACGCCGACAAACAAGCCATCATCGACGCACGCTCGCAGATCCCCGACTTCGATAACGCCGTGGACGCCATGTGCCACCTCGAATCGCTGATCGTGCGCCACGAACTCAGCGTGCTGCCCCCCGCGATCTGGCGCGAGCTGCTGCCCCTGAGCATGCTCACCGCGCCACCGGAACAAGTCTCCACCCTCAACGCCGGCCTGGTCGGCGAAATCGCCAGCCTGCTGCGCGAACTGCAAGACCGAAAAATGCTCAGCACCACAGTGGACGTCGACTTCGTCGCCTACTTCCTCAACGACTACAGCTCCATGCTGTTCATGCGTCTGGTGCAAGCCGACGTCCCCGACTTCGACGGCCACGCGCAACGCATCCGCCAACTCACCCAGACCCTGTTCGACGGGTTGAAACCCTGACCGACTCTTGCGGCTTGCGCTCCCCGTGCCAGTCGCCTGTAGAACGCCACGCGAGAGGCGTTTTTTGCCGCCCCAGCCTGCTGGCCATGATGTGTGAGCGTTGTGGTTGAAGGGTGTGGGCGGCTTTTTTGCGATGGGGGCAGTGCAGAGCCAGGCGAGGGAGGCAGTAACCCGCCTATTTCCACTTCCCCATTTGGTTCTTTTAACTTAGTTTAACTGTGTTTTTGAGATGTTTGATTTCGTGAGTCTTGCTACAGCCCCTATTTATCGAGGTCTCACTCAATTTTTTTAAGATAACGTCTAAGCCCTTTCGAGATATTTAACGATGGCTGAATTTTCTCATCACCAGCTTGAACTGCTGAATCCGTCGTTCGATTCCGAGCTGGCTGATGTGCTGATGGAGCTTGAGCAACTTCGTCGACTGCGTCTTGAAGGTGATACACCGCCTGCGGTTTTCTTTCAGTTGAAGTCGCTATTCCATACCTTGGAAAGTCTCGGTTCTGCCCGAATCGAGGGAAACCACACCACACTGGCCGATTACATCGATAGCAAGGTTGAAGGCGAAGCCGAGGGAACTGATCAACTGCGCGAAGTAGCCAATATTGAAAAAGCCATGGATTTCGTCGAGACCGTCATGGCCCCCGGCGAACCATTGACTGAGCGAACCATTCGGGAGCTGCACAGCGTTGCTGTGCAAGGGTTGGAGCGAGAGGGTGATCGTACGCCGGGCGCCTATCGGACTGCTGGGGTGCGTATCGCCCAATCAGACCATCTGCCACCAGAAGCCATGATGGTTCCCGGCTATATGGAGGAACTGGTCGCGTTTGTGAATAAAAAGGATCCGCCCAAATACGACCTGATGAAGGTCGCGCTTGCGCACCATCGCTTCGGCTGGATCCACCCATTTAGCAATGGCAACGGTCGCGTTGTGCGGCTGCTTACTTATGCGCTGATGATCAAGTACGGTTTTAATGTCAGCACGGGTGGCCGGGTGCTCAACCCGACGGCAATTTTTTGCAATGACCGCGAGCGTTACTACGCCATGCTGGCAACTGCCGATCAAGGCACCCATACCGGTCTGGAGGCCTGGTGTACCTACGTACTCGATGGCATTCGCGTAGAGCTGGAAAAGGTCGACAGGTTGACTCACTACAGCTACCTGACCAAGCACATTCTCGGCCCGGCCGTCACCATGGCCAGAGAGCGGGAGTGGATCACGGATGCAGAGCGATTGGTGTTAGGGGCGGCTATCGACGCGAAGGTGGTGAAGTCTGGCGATATCGCTGCCGTTTTACCGACGCTGAGCGCCGGGCAGCGCACCTATCAGATCCGCAAGCTAGTGGATCAGGGCATGCTGCTGCCCATCGCCCCAGGCGCCCGTCAGTACACCATCGGCTTTTCCAGCAATTTCCTGATTCGCGGCGTGATCAAAGCGCTCCGTGACCAAGGTTTCATTCCGGACCCGTTGGATAAGCCATAGGAAATGGCAAGTTGAGCGCTGCTTGTGCGCCAGAAACGAAAAAGCCCCAGGCATTCACCCGGGGCTTTCTCATTTATATGGTGCACCAGGCGGGATTCGAACCCACGACCCCTGCCTTCGGAGGGCAGTACTCTATCCAGCTGAGCTACTGGTGCAGCGCGGCGCCATGATACGCATGTCGCTCGCGGGCGTCCATGGCGGGGCGTTTTGTTCGCTTTATCAAACGAAAGTACTAATCCCTGAGGGTGGCTGATCAGAAAAGCAGCAACTTTTGTGGGTTTTCGTACATTTTTTCGAACAGGCTATTGCCCTTTAGCGGTGACCTCCCTAGGATTCGTTTGAGATTTCAAACGCCCTCGACGCTCATAGCCACAGACCGAACCAAGCGATCTGAGGCTGTTCAAAAAGCCCGTCATCAGCGCTCAATCCGTTCTACGTGTCATCCACTATTCTTCGCTGCAGCCTTTAACCGCTGCGGCGGCTTACAACAATTTTGCCTGCCGCCATGGCGGTGGGCTAAAGGAGACGGCTATGCAACTCAAAGACGCTCAATTGTTTCGCCAGCAAGCCTTTATCGACGGCGCCTGGGTGGACGCAGACAGTGGCCAGACCATCAAGGTCAACAACCCGGCCACCAACGAGATTCTCGGCACCGTGCCGAAAATGGGCGGCGCTGAAACCAAGCGTGCCATCGAAGCTGCTGAAAAGGCCCTGCCGGGCTGGCGTTCGCTGACCGCTAAAGAGCGCGCGAACAAGCTGCGTCGCTGGTTTGAGTTGATGATCGAAAACCAGGACGACCTCGGTCGCCTGATGACCCTCGAGCAGGGCAAGCCATTGGCCGAAGCCAAGGGCGAAATCGCTTACGCCGCTTCCTTCCTGGAGTGGTTCGCGGAAGAAGCCAAGCGTGTTTACGGCGACGTGATTCCGGGCCACCAGCCAGACAAACGCCTGCTGGTGCTCAAGCAGCCAATCGGGGTAACCGCCGCGATCACCCCGTGGAACTTCCCGGCCGCGATGATCACCCGTAAAGCCGGCCCGGCCCTGGCCGCTGGCTGCACCATGGTGCTCAAGCCTGCCAGCCAAACCCCTTATTCCGCTCTGGCCCTGGCCGAACTGGCGCAGCGTGCCGGCATTCCGAAAGGCGTGTTCAGCGTGGTTACCGGTAGCGCCGGCGACATCGGCAGCGAGCTGACCAGCAACCCGATCGTGCGCAAGCTGTCGTTCACCGGCTCGACCGAAATCGGTCGTCAGCTGATGGCTGAATGCGCCCACGACATCAAGAAAGTCTCGCTGGAACTGGGCGGCAACGCGCCGTTCATTGTGTTCGACGATGCTGATCTGGACGCCGCCGTCGAAGGCGCGCTGATCTCCAAGTACCGCAACAATGGCCAGACCTGCGTTTGCGCCAACCGTCTGTACATTCAAGACAGCGTGTACGACGCGTTTGTGGAGAAACTGAAAGTGGCCGTCGCCAAACTCAAGATCGGTAACGGTCTGGAAGACGGCACCACCACCGGCCCGCTGATCGACAACAAGGCCGTGGCCAAAGTTGAAGAGCACATTGCCGACGCCCTGAGCAAAGGCGCGAAAATTGTGTTCGGCGGCAAGGCCCACAGCCTGGGCGGCAGCTTCTTCGAACCGACCATTCTGGTCGACGTGCCGAAAAACGCTGCAGTTGCCAAAGAAGAAACCTTCGGCCCGCTGGCGCCGCTGTTCCGCTTTAAAGACGAAGCCGATGTTATCGCCCAGGCGAACGACACCGAGTTCGGTCTGGCTTCGTACTTCTATGCTCGCGACCTGGGTCGTGTGTTCCGTGTGGCTGAAGCCCTGGAATACGGCATGGTGGGTATCAACACCGGTCTGATCTCCAACGAGGTAGCGCCGTTTGGTGGTATCAAGGCTTCTGGTCTTGGCCGCGAAGGCTCGAAATACGGCATCGAGGATTACCTCGAAATTAAGTATTTGTGCTTAGGCGTCTAATGCAGCTTTGTAGTACCCCGGGGTGGAACCCACGAGCCGGCCCACCCGGGCATGCAGCACCGTAATAAAGAACCTGAGCAACCGGCAGGGCGTGGCAGTCGATCATCGAATGCTGCACGCGCCTTTCCCCGGTTGCGTTCATCCTTGAGCTGCGCCGCCCGATGAGCGGCGAATGAGGACTGCACCATGAGCAAGACTAACGAATCCCTGATGCAACGCCGCATGGCCGCTGTACCGCGCGGTGTGGGCCAGATCCACCCGATTTTCGCTGAGCGTGCCGAGAACGCCACCGTGTGGGACGTCGAAGGCCGTGAGTTCATCGACTTCGCCGGCGGTATCGCCGTGCTCAACACAGGTCACCTGCACCCGAAAGTGGTTGCCGCGGTGCAAGAGCAACTGACCAAGCTGTCGCACACCTGCTTCCAGGTGCTGGCCTATGAACCCTATGTCGAGCTGTGCGAAGAAATCGCCAAGCGCGTGCCGGGTAACTTCGCCAAGAAAACCCTGCTGGTGACCTCCGGTTCCGAAGCCGTAGAAAACGCCGTGAAAATTGCCCGCGCTGCCACTGGCCGTGTCGGCGTAATCGCCTTCACTGGCGCTTACCACGGCCGCACCATGATGACCCTCAGTCTCACCGGCAAAGTGGTGCCGTACTCCGCTGGCATGGGCCTGATGCCTGCCGGTGTATACCGCGCCCAGTCGCCGTGCGAGCTGCACGGGGTGAGCGAAGACGAGTCGATCGCCAGCATCGAGCGCATCTTCAAGAACGACGCACAGCCGTCGGACATCGCCGCCATCATCATCGAGCCGGTGCAGGGCGAAGGTGGTTTCTACACCAACTCCAAAGCTTTCATGCAGCGTCTGCGCGCCCTGTGCGACCAGCACGGCATCTTGCTGATCGCTGACGAAGTGCAAACCGGCGCTGGCCGTACCGGCACCTTCTTCGCCACCGAGCAGTTGGGTGTGATCCCGGACCTGACCACCTTCGCCAAATCCGTCGGCGGCGGTTTCCCGATTTCCGGCGTCAGCGGTAAAGCCGAAATCATGGACGCCATCGCTCCGGGTGGCCTGGGCGGCACCTACGCCGGTAGCCCGATCGCCTGCGCCGCGGCCCTGGCCGTGCTGAAAGTGTTCGACGAAGAGAAACTGCTGGAACGCTCGCAAGCCCTGGGCGAACGCCTGAAGGCTGGTCTGCGTGACATTCAAGCCAAGCACAACGTGATTGGTGACGTGCGTGGCCTGGGCTCGATGATCGCCATCGAGCTGTTCGAAGGCGGCGACACCCACAAGCCGGCGGCTGAGCTGGTTGGCAAGATCGTCGCTCGTGCTCGCGAGAAAGGCCTGATCCTGCTGTCTTGCGGCACCTACTACAACGTCATCCGCTTCCTGATGCCGGTTACCATTCCTGAGGCACAACTGGACAAAGGCCTGGCCATTGTCGCTGAGTGCTTCGACGAACTCGCCTAGGGCTCACCAGCTCGGCAAGTTTGAGACCCGCTTCGGCGGGTCTTTTTTTGCCCGCTGGTTTTGCACGGCTATGCGTCAAATGGCGCCCGGCGCCGGTAACTAACAGTAAAAAAAACGGCGCCCAAGCGCCGTTTTTTGTGGGTCTAAAAACCTGTCAGGCCGTTTGTGTTTGTTGCTCCACGGGCTTGCTCTCGGTGGTGCGGGTCCAGCGATTGGCACGGGTAAAGGTGCCGAAGTCGTTGAAGCGCACACCGGCTTCGCGCATCACCTTGTGGGCGAACGGCACGGTGAGCTGGCGAATGTAGAAGGGTTCTTTCACCACAAAGTGGTGGATCGCATGGCTGCTGCCGAAGTTGAAGCAGAACGCCTGCAGCGGCCACAGCCACACCGGGTTCAGCACCTGGCACTGTTGGATCACGTTGCCCGGCTCGATGTCGCCGTAGTAGTGCATGTTCGAGCTGACAAAGTGCAGGCTGAAGGTGCGCAGCACGTTGGGGCCGACCAGCACCACCACCGCAATGTTGACCAGGTTCATCACTTCCAGAGTGCTGGCCGACCACTCGATCGGCGAGCCCAGCAGGGTGCTGACGAAGGTGCTGATATGGAAACCGAGGAACACGTACCAAGTGCCCCAGTTCATCAGACCCAGCGGCGAGTAAACCTTCACGGTGCGGCTGACGATCATCCACTTGTGGCTCCAGGTCTTGGCGCGCAGAAAGCGGATAAACGAGGACATCATGTTGTCGCCCACCATCAGCAGGCGCGCGATACCCCACGGCTCGCCATTGGTGATGGCGCGCTCTTCCATATCGGTTTCGGTGCCCGATACCTTGTGGTGATTGAGGTGCAGGTGGCGACGTACCCAGGGGTTGATGGTGCTCGGGCGGGCCAGCCAGACCAAGGCCATCATCAGGTTGTGCGGCACGCGCTTTTTGCGAAAGTACATCGAGTGGATCAGGTCATGCTCCAGCTCGTGGGTCAGCGAGGCGAAGAAGGCGTTGAGCAGCAGGCACGCCCACCAGGCCATGTAGCCTTCGATGTACAGCGCGGCGCTGCCGATCATGCCGGCCAGGGCGAAGGCGAGGATGCCGGCGCCGAGGGCGTCCTGATGCTTGAGAATGGGGAAACGCTGGCGCAGTTCGACGCCATGCGCCATCACCACTTCGCGAATATGTGCAGCACGCTGTTGCGCATTCTGGCTCACGGGGCTTGCAGGAGAGTGGGACATGCTTACATCCTCTATTTAACGTGACGCTACTGTGCCGGGCCGGACGCGCGCCGGCCTGACCTCGAACGCCAACCTGTTGACCGGATGCGCCAATCTGCATGACTGCTGAACCCACTTCGCTCGCCAGCTGGACCCGTGCCCTGCGCAAGCAGCTCGATGCACTGGGCCTGGACAGCGCGCAGCTGTGCCTGGATGCCGGCCTCGACCCGACGCTGATGGAGCACCCCAATGCCCGCTACCCGCTGTCGGCCACCACCCGCTTGTGGCGCCTGGCGGTCGAAGCCAGCGGTGACCCGGCGCTGGGCCTGAAGACCTCGCAATACGTCAGCCCCACCAGCTTCCATGCCCTGGGTTATGCGCTGGTGGCCAGCAGCAGCCTGCGCGAAGTGTTCGAGCGCATCGTGCGTTACCACCAGGTGGTCAGCGACGCCCTGAGCCTGGAATTGAAAGCCCTGCCGGACCGCTACGAGTTTCGCCTGAAAGTGCCGCTGGACAGCCCGGCGCCGGCGGCGGAAGCGGTGGACGCGTTTATCGCCATCTACGTGCGCACCTGCCGCAATCGCCTCGGTCGCGACTTCGCACCACTGGCCGTGCACCTGCGTCGCCCGCAGCCGGCCGACCCTGCACCCTGGCACGATGCCCTGCGCGCACCGATCCATTTCGGCGCCGCCGAAGACCTGCTGCAGTTCCCTCGCGAGGCCTTCGACAGCACCCTCGAAGACGGTAACCAGGAGCTCGCCGAACACAACGAAACCGTGCTCAAACGCACCCTCGAACAACTGCACCCGCTGACCTGGCGCCGCCGTGTGTGCACCTGCCTGGAAAGCCAGTTGCCCAACGGCGAGCCGTCGGCCGAGCGCATCGCCAGCAGCTTGCACCTGAGCCTGCGCAGTTTGCAGCGGCACCTGGCAGACGAGGGCTGCAGCTATGAAAACCTGCTCAGCGAAACCCGCCAGAACCTCGCTCTGCAACACATGCGCGACCCGCATTGCTCGATCAGCGAGATCGCCTATTTGCTAGGCTTTGCCGACAGCAGCAGCTTCAGCCGCGCGTTCAAACGCTGGACCGGCCAGGCCCCCAGCCAATACCGCGACAGCCTGCTGTCCAAGGGATAGGCCACATAGGACTAAAGCGCACTGGCAGCGCGGCCGATGACATGCTCGAATACGCGACCGTGACGCTTACTCGTCCCGTAGGAGCGGCTTTAGCCGCGATGTTTTCAGGCCGGGAGCATCGCGGCTGAAGCCGCTCCTACCCGACCGTTATGCCGCCACGCCGCACCATAAGAACAAGAGGTTTGCCGATGCGCCCCGCCTACTCCCGCCGCCCTTGGGTCTGCCTGCTGCACGCTGCCGGGCTCGCTGTGCTGATGGTGGTTTACCAGCAGATGCAGCTGCCGCTGTACCTGAGCATTCCGGCGTATTTGCTGCTGGCGTTGTGGCCCTGGTTGGGCCCCTGGGAAACCCCCGAGTTGGCGGCCATCGGCCCGGCGCAGACGCCAGCCGCTTTCAACGAACTTAGCCAGAACCTGTCGCGCAGCACTTGCCATAACGCCCTGTCAGCGGCGCAGGTGGCGTTTGGCGTGAAGCAGATGGCCGACAAGCTGCAATCGCAGTTGCAGGTGGTCGAGCAGGTCAGCGTCGGCGCCCAGGCGATGACTGACACCGAGCAGGCCAGTGCCCAACGCGCCGAACAAACCCTGAGCGCCGCCCATGCCGTGCGCGAGCGCAGCGACGAGGGCCAAAAGGCGCTGCAACAGGCCATCGCCCGTATGCAGCAACTGAGCGTGCAGGCCGCCGACAGCCGCGAGCTGATGGATGGCCTGAGCAGCCGTACCGAACAGATCCAGCAAGTTACCCAGGTAATCCAGTCCATCGCCAGCCAGACCAATCTGCTCGCCCTCAACGCTGCCATCGAGGCCGCCCGCGCGGGTGATCAGGGCCGCGGTTTTGCCGTGGTCGCCGACGAGGTGCGCAAGCTCGCCGGGCGCACCGCCGAGGCCACCGAAGAGGTGGCGCAGATCGTCACCGACATCCGCCAGCAGAGCAGCGCGGTGGTCAGCCATATCCAGCAGCAAGCCAGCGAACTCGACCAGGCTGCGGCCCAGGTCGAAGCCAGTGGCGGGCAACTGCAGGGCATCACCGAGCTGGCCAGCGAAGTGGAAAGCCAAGTGGACGCGATCAACCGCGGCACCGAGAGCAATCATCAGCAACTGTCGGCGCTGTTCGTCGCCCTCGAGCAATTGCGCAGCGACGTGCATGGCAGCGAAGCGCAAACCCGCGAGCTGGCGCAGGCGGCGCAGCGCTTGGTGGGCCAGGCCGAAAGCGTCAGTGAGCAACTGGCTGAAGTGGGCCTGGACGACTATCACCAACGCATCTACGACCTTGCCCGTGAAGGCGCCGCCGCCATTGGCGCGCAGTTCGACGCTGATATCCAGGCCGGCCGTGTCAGCCTCAGTGACCTGTTCGACCGCAGCTACCAGCCGATCGCCAACAGCTATCCAGCGAAGTACCGCACCCGTTTCGACGCCTACGCCGATCAGGTGCTGCCGGCGATTCAGGAGCCGTTACTGGCCCGCCATGAAGGCCTGGTGTTCGCTATCGCCAGCACCCCGGAAGGCTATGTGCCGACCCACAACCGGGCGTTCAACCATGCGCAAACCGGCGACCGCGCCGTCGACACCCTGAAGAGCCGCAGCAAACGCCTGTTCAACGACCCCACCGGCATTCGCTGTGGCAGTCATCAGCAGGCGTTGTTGTTGCAGACCTACAGCCGTGACACCGGTGAGCTGATGCATGACCTGTCGGTGCCGATCACCGTGCAGGGGCGGCATTGGGGTGGGTTGCGGCTGGGGTATCGGCCGCAGGCTTGACGGCGCTAGGGCCTGAATCTGTAGGAGCGGCTTCAGCCGCGATGCTTTTGATCTTGCCGTTTGCAGGAAATCGCGGCTAAAGCCGCTCCTACGTCCAGCGTTGTTCAAGGTACCTGCGCGACTTCCCGCAACCGCTGCAAATCCACAATCTCAATCTCCCCATAGGTCAGGCGCACGATGCCCTGGGCCTGCAGCTCCTTGAGGATCTGGTTGGTGGTCTGCCGCGAGATCGCCAGCATCAACGCCAGTTGCTCCTGTGCCAAGTGCAGCACTCGCCGCGGGTCACCTTCGCCATAGTTGTCGGCAATCATCAGCAGCCGCTGGGCCAGGCGTGGCGCGGCGGGCAGCAGGCTGATCTGCTCCAGGGCGATAAACGCCAGGCGCAGTTTCTGGCTCATCAGCAGGGCGAAGTCGCGCCAGTAGGTGGGGTGCTGATCCAGCAGGCTGGTCAGTGCGCTTTGCGACACGTGCAGCAACACGGTCGGGCCTTCGGCAAAGGCGTCATGGGTGCGTGGCTGGCCGTCGAACAGGGAAATCTCGCCAAACCAGTAGGGCGGCTCCACCAGCGTCAGCAAGGCTTCCTTGCCGCTTACACTGACCGCGCCGACGCGCATCGCGCCTTCGACCACTGCATATAGGCCGCAGGGTTGATCGCCCCGGTGGAACAAGCGCTCGCCACCTTGCAGACGGCGCAGGCTGGCGCTGTTCAGCAATACTTCCTGCAGCGTCGCGGGCAGGGTGCTGAACCAATGGCCGGTGCGCAGCAGGGGGAGGTAGGGCAGAGAATGGTCCATGGGTGTTTCCGGGTGCGCTCTAAGGTTTGTCAGCTACCTGACAGAGTTGCAGCTTACCCAACCTGCATGATTCATCCAGCCCGAATAGAGGCAGCCTCTGAGGACATAAGATGAAAACCCTGATTGATCACCTTGCCCAATACGCCACCTACCACCGTGACCGGCGCAATATCTTCACCCACTTCATTGGCGTGCCGATGATTGCCTTCGCCGTCACGGTGCTGTTGTCGCGTCCTGGCTTCAGCGCCTTCGGCCTGTGGCTGTCGCCGGCCACGCTTTGCGCGTTGGCCTCGGCCGTGTTCTACCTGCGTCTGGATCTGCGCCTGGGCCTGTTGATGAGCGCCTTGCTCGGCCTGAGTCTGTGGGGCGCCGCCAACCTCGCCGCACAAGGCACCATGGTCTGGCTCAGCGCCGGTCTGGGTCTGTTTGTGGTGGGCTGGATCATCCAGTTCATCGGCCACTACTACGAAGGGCGCAAGCCGGCCTTTGTCGATGACCTCTCCGGGTTGATCGTCGGCCCGCTGTTCGTGGTCGCCGAGCTGCTGTTCCTGGTGGGCATTCGTGATGACGTGCGGGTAGCCATCGAAGAACGCGCCGGCCCGACGCACATTCGCGGTAAAGACGCGTTGGTTTGAGTTTTCCGGTTTGCAGAAAAAACCGCTCGGTTTCCCACAACCAACCGTTCCCCTTCAGGCTCACCTGGCAGCAATGGCTGCCAGGTCCTGAGCCGTAGCTGGCAGCCCAACGTCCCTTTGCGCCAGACACTCATCTCTTTTTGCCAGGGAGATGAACATGCTCGTGCGTATCGCCAAGGCCGCGTTGGTGGCCATGACCGGTCTGTTTTCGTTGTTGGTCGGGGTGGATAACTTGCTCGACTACGGCACCAACTTCGCCTACGTGCAGCATGTGCTGGCGATGGACACATTGCGTGCACCATCGGCGCTCGGCTGGCGGGCGATCAGCAACCCCGCTGTGCACCACCTGGCTTATGCGCTGATCATCGCCTTGGAGCTGGCCGCCGGGATGCTCTGTATGGTCGGCGCGTTACGCCTGGCGAGTGCTCGCGGCGAGCTGGCACGGCGCTTCAACGCCGCCAAGAGCATTGCTCTGCTTGGGCTGCTGACGGGCTTTACGCTGTGGTTTTTCGGTTTCATGGTGGTGGGCGGCGAGTGGTTCCAGATGTGGCAATCGCCCACCTGGAATGGGCAGCAGGCGGCGTTCCGTTTTGCCGGCTGCCTGGGGTTGATCCTATTGTTTGTGGCGCAACGCGACGACGAGTTGGCCTAGGGCGAATGCCGCCCAAGCGGTAGCTGCCTTCTGCTCTCAGTTCGAACTCATCAACTGGTCACTCATCGCCCGCGCGTGGCGGTCGACGATGGTCGGCGCGAAGGGCCGGCCGGACAGGCTGGTCATCGCCGTCACGCCGCTGTTCATGTCTGCCAGCGCCACTCGCAAGTAGCTCCAGCGGGTATCGAGCTTCTTCTTCACTGCCGCGTCCTGCTGCGGCAGCTTGTTCATCTCGCCATCGATGTCCGGCACCAGCAAACGCTCGTCCTGGCCGATGTACTGGTCCGCATGTTCGCGCGCCAGTTCCAGGCTGCCGACGTAGGAGCGGAACAGGTACTGCACTGACAGGTACTCGAGCTTTACCGGCAGCTCGTCCACCGGAGTGGCCTGTGCCAGGCCGTGGGCACTGATGAGGAAGTCGCGCAGGGCTTTGCTCAACTCCTTCTGGTAACCCCACGGCACATCCTCTTCGTTGGGGCCGAAGGAAACACCGCGTTTGATCTGGGTAACAAGGTTCTGTTGAGCGGCGCGCAACTCGCTGTTGGCTTGCGGGCTGCTTTGTACGGCTGCGGCGAGGGCAGCGAGGTCACTGTCGACCCGTTCGGCGTAGCTGGCCTGGAAACCTTCACCGCGGTACAGCAGCAAGCTGCCCACGGCGCGGCAGGCCTGCACCTGCATTTGCTCCTGTGGCGTCTGGGCTTGCACCGCCGCCGTCGAGAGTGTCGCCAGCCCGGTCAACAGACAGGCGAGCAGAACATGAAGCATGGACGTACAACGCATACCGAGGTGCTCCTTATTATTTTTGTGTTCTTCCCCGCGCAGTAGGGTACTGCACCGCTGCGATATGGAAATTAGCCCCAAAGAGTGATTTATGCGGCGATGCGTGACCAAGTGGTCGTTTTTTGCCGCTGCCGTGGCTCAAAAGTGCTACCGCCGTTGCAATGCGTAGGCTGCAGCGCAGTACCCGGGGTGACGAATCGACAAATCGCAGGTGAAAAAAAACCGCTCAACCAGAGGCGGAGCGGTCGGGAAGTAACGTTGACTGAGGAGCTACCGCCATCAACGTCAGGAGAACTGCAGCACGCGCCCGGAGCGGGGGCGTGCGGGAACATTAACTGTCTTGCGCGGCCTTCTCGGCAGCCTTCTGGGCGGCGACGGATTCGGCGATGGTGCTGTGTTGCTGCTGGGCAATGGCCGCATTACGCGCAACAAAGGCTGGCGACTCTTCAGCCAGGCTAACTTGGGAGAAAAACAGCGAACTGGTGGCGAACAGGGCAGTAAACATCAAAGTGCGTTGCATGGTGTGATCCTCATCTGGGCTCATCGGTGAAAGCCTGGCCAGTCTAATGAGGAGCAAAACCCGGAAAAACCACGGTTTTGGAGATGAGCTATTACCTGAAATGCAACAGTAGTCAGGGCGCCCAGTGCGCCGGGTTGTCGAGAATTGCCTCGTCCTGGGCAAACAACGGCGGCAGCTCGGCCTTGAGGAATTCCACCCAGGTTTTGATCTTGGCATCGAGGAAGCGCCGCGACGGATACAGCGCATAGATATTGCGCTCGCGCAGGCGGTATTGCGGCAACAGGCGCACCAGGCTGCCGTCGAGCAGGGAAGGGCAGGCAACAAACGAAGGCAGCAGGCAAAAGCCCATGCCGGCCTGTGCGGCCTTGGCCAGCGACTCGGCAATGTTCACCTGAAAGGCTTCGCTGGGCAGCACTTCGTAGCTGCCGTTGGCATCGTCGAGCAACCAGTTATCCACATACAGCGGGTCGAGCAGGCGCAGGTAACGGTGCTGGCGCAGGTCGGCCGGGCCTTGCGGGGTGCCGTGTCTGGCCAGGTAGCTCGGCGCGGCACAGAGCACGCTGTACATGGTGCCGAGGTTCTGCGCCACCAGCTGCGAGTCCGGCAGCTCGCGGGCGAAGGCGATGATCACGTCGTGGCCGTCTTCGATCGGGTCGGGGTTGCGTTGCGACAGGGTCAGGTCGACCACCACCTGCGGGTAACGCTCGGCGTATTTCGCCACCAAGCCAGTGATGTGCTGCAGGCCCAGGCCGGTCATCGTATGCACCCGCAGGCGACCGCTGGGAATCAGGTGGGCGCCGCGTGCTTCGGCGGCGGCTTCGTCGACTTCACTGAGAATCTGCCGGCAACGCTGCAGGTAGCGCTCGCCGGTTTCGGTCAGCGCCAGGCGGCGGGTGGTGCGGTGCAGCAGGCGCGCCTGCAGTTGCTGCTCAAGCTCCGAGACCAGCCGCGACACCTGCGCGGTAGACAGACCCAGGGCCTGCGCGGCGGCGGTGAAGCTACCGGTGTCGATCACCCGGGCGAACACCCGCATGCTTTGTAAGGTGTCCATCGCAACTCCCATATCTGCCTGGCAATTGTTGCACGCGGCGTAAGGCTGCTTAACGCCAGGCGCTGATTATCTGGCCCTGGCGGCAAAATATACTGCCTGCCCTGAGCTGTCACCGCGCAGGCTTCGCCGTTGCCGGTCCTTTTGTCTTTTCTACTCAATTTTTCGAGGTGCGCATGACTGCGGAGCAGCGCTTTGCTCGCCGCGTGCGGGTCGCGATTGCGGCCTTCGTGCTGTTGTTTGGCTACTTTCTGGCGGCCGATCTGTGGATGCCGATCACCCCACAGGCGCAACTGACCCGCCCGGTGCTGCGCATCGCCCCGCGGGTGAGTGGCCAGGTGCTGGAAATTGCGGTAACCAACAACGCCCATGTTCAAGCCGGGCAGGTGCTGTTCCGCCTCGACCCGCAGCCGTTCCGCTTGGCCGTGCATGCCGCCGAGCTTGCCGAGGAACAGGCCGAGCAAAACAATCAGCAACTGGACGCCACCCTCGCCGCCGCCCGCGCCGATCACCAGGCTGCGTTGGCCACTGCCTCCGAGCTGCAACGTGAAGGCGCGCGCCTGGCCAAGCTGTTGGCCACTGAGCATGTGTCGCGTCAGTTGTACGAGCAAACCACTGCGCAAACGGCGGCGGCCCAGGCCAAGGTTTCGTCGGCCAATGCTCGTATCCGCGAGCTGTTGGTGGAGCGTGGTGAATCAGGTAACGGCAACCTGGCCCTGCGCCTGGCCCGCAATGCGCTGGAGCAGGCCACGCTGCAACTGGCCTATAGCGAAGTGCGCGCCGAACGCAGCGGCACCCTGAGCAACCTGCAGTTATCCCCAGGCGCCTATGTGGCGGCCGGCAGTGCGGTGGCGGCGTTGGTGGCGGACGAGGCGGATATCAGCGCCGACTTCCGCGAAAAAGCCCTGCGTTATGTCAGCCTGCAAGACCCCGCCTCGGTGGTGTTCGACGGTCTGCCCGGGCAGGTGTTTGCCGCCACCGTCAGCGCCATCGATGCCGGGGTGAAAGAGGGGCAGTTGGAAGCCAATGGTGACCTCGCCGCGCCGGCTACGTCCGACCGCTGGGTGCGCGATGCTCAGCGCCAGCGTTTGCATGTGGTGCTGGACCAGGCACTGCCGCAAGCGCTGCCCAGCGGCGCCAAGGCGACCGTGCAGCTGTACCCGCACGATGCGCCGCTGGCGGCGTTTTTCGGCCGCGTGCAGATCCGTCTGATCAGCTTGCTGCACTACATCTACTAGGCCTGTCATGAGCCTGCCCGCCCTCACCGACAACGGCCTGCGCCAGTGCCTGCGCATCGCCACGGGCGGCACCCTGGGGCTGTTCATCTGCAAATTGATGGACTGGGACAACGGCTCGTTTTTCGCCGTCTACCCGATGCTGCTACTCGGCCTGACGCCGGTGATCAACGCCCATGTGATTCGCCAGTTCCTTGCCCAGGCGCTGCTGGCCTGCCTGGAAGTGCTGCTGATCTATGGCCTGTTCGGTGACCGGCCGCTGCTGATCGTGCCGCTAGTGTTCGCCTCGTTCTTCTGGCGGTTTCGCCTGATGGCGCAGGGGCCGCTGTTTATGTTCGGCGCCCTGGGCTGCGTGTTTCTGTCGATGCTGCTGCACTTCGCCAGCTACCCGGAAACCCACCTGTACGACCTGGTCACCAGTAACCTGGTGGCCGCCGTGCAGACTGTGCTGATCGCCTGGCTGATGTTCTACCTGTTCCCCGATGCCGAACCGCGCCCGGCGCGGCCGCCGGTGATCAAAGACCTGCCCAGCCAACGCCATGAAGCGCTGCTTGGTGCGTGCATCGCGACCCTGTCGTTCATGCTGTTCCAGACCTTCGATTTAAAAGACTCACTGTCGGCGCAGATCGCCTCGATTCTGGTGCTGTTCCCCATGCACTGGACCGGCATCCGTTTCGCCGGACGCATTCGCGCGCTGGGTACCTTGCTCGGTTGTGCGGTGGGGCTGCTGTTGCAGCTGGTGCTGTATGACCACTATGACGTGCTGCCGCTGGTGACCCTGCTGTACTGGATCGCGACCTTTTGCTGCGCGCGCATTCATACCCGCGAAGGCGCTCAGGGAGTGGGCTTTGGCGCATTGACCACCATCGCCATCGTCTTTGGCCAGTACCTGACGCCCAGCCAGGACATGATGTTCAGCCTGGCCTACCGCCTGAGTTCGGTGTGCGTTTCGGTGTTTATCACGCTGCTGGCGGTGTTTGCCCTGCACCGATTATTCAACCGGTTTGCGGCCACCCGGCATATGAGCCACGAGCGCTGACCGGTAGGGTGTGCTACGCGCACCGAGCGATATCAGGTCAATCGCCTGGTGCGCGGAGCACACCCTACGTCGAGGTTCGGCGTGGGGGCGGGGGTGTGGCTAGAGCTGCTTTTGCCAAACCTTGGGTTTGAAGAACAGGGTTTCGCCTTTGGCCAGGCCGGTCAGGCTGTCGTGGTCTTTGACCACTTCGGCTTCGATCAGCTCGTCCTGTGCGGGCACCTTCAGGGTCACCCGGGTGATCGCGCCGAGTGGGCGGATGTCGCGCACTTCGGCGGCCTGGTGGCCTTCGGTTTCATGGCGCGACAGGGAGATTTCGTGCGGGCGGAACAGCACGTGCTCTTCGCCACCCAGGTGCAGGCGGTTGGAGTCGCCGAGGAAGTGATAGACGAAATCGCTGGCCGGGTTTTCGTACACCTCGCCTGGCGAGCCGATCTGCTCGATCACGCCCTTGTTCATCACCACGATACGGTCGGCCACTTCCATGGCTTCTTCCTGGTCGTGGGTCACGAACACCGAGGTCAGGTTGATGTCTTCGTGCAGGCGCGCCAGCCAGCGGCGCAGTTCTTTACGCACCTTGGCATCGAGGGCGCCGAAGGGTTCGTCGAGCAGCAGCACTTTCGGTTCTACCGCCAGGGCGCGGGCCAGGGCGATACGCTGGCGCTGGCCACCGGAGAGTTGCTCCGGGTAGCGGTCGGCGAGCCAGTCGAGCTGCACCATGTTCAGCAGTTCGTGGACTTTCTCGGCGATGCGGGTTTCGGTCGGGCGCTCGCCTTTGGGCTTCATGCGCAGGCCGAAGGCGACGTTGTCGAACACCGTCATGTGACGGAACAGGGCGTAGTGCTGGAACACAAAACCGACGTTGCGATCGCGCACGTCGTGGCCGGATACGTCTTCGCCATGGAACACGATGCTGCCGGCATCCGGGGTTTCCAGACCGGCAATAATGCGCAGCAGGGTGGTCTTGCCGCAGCCCGACGGGCCGAGCAGGGCCACCAGTTCGCCGCTGTGGATATCCAGGTTGATCTGGTTGAGCGCCTTGAAGGCGTTGAAGTTCTTGCTGACGTTACGGACTTCGATACTCATGGTTTATTCCTCGTCCGCTTTGGCTTTAAGGCGGTTGATACGGGACTCGCTCCACTGCTTGAGCAGAAGGATGAACAGCGCCAGGATCAGCAACAGGCTGGCCACAGCAAAGGCAGCGACGTGGTTGTATTCGTTGTAGAGAATTTCAACGTGCAGCGGCAAGGTGTTGGTTACGCCACGGATATGCCCGGACACCACCGACACCGCGCCGAACTCGCCCATGGCCCGTGCGGTACACAGCACCACGCCATAGATCAGGCCCCATTTGATGTTCGGCACGGTCACGTGCCAGAACATCTGCCAGCCGTTGGCGCCCAGCAGGCGCGCAGCTTCTTCTTCCTGAGTACCTTGCTCCTGCATCAGCGGAATCAGCTCACGGGCCACGAACGGCACGGTGACGAAGATGGTCGCCAGCACGATGCCCGGCAGGGCGAAAACGATCTGGATGTCATGCTCCTGCAGCCACGGCCCGAACAGGCCCTGGGCGCCGAACATCAGCACGTAGACCAAACCGGCGATCACGGGCGACACCGAGAACGGCAGGTCGATCAGGGTCACCAGAATGCTTTTGCCCTTGAACGAGTACTTGCTCACGCACCAGGCGGCGCTGACGCCAAACACCAGGTTGAGCGGCACCGAAATCAACACGGCAAATACCGTCAGCTTGAGGGCTGACAGTGCATCGGGTTCGAAGATCGCGGTGAAGAAGGCACCCAGGCCGTTCTTCAAACCCTGTGAGACCACGATGAACAACGGCAACAGCAAAAACAGGGCGAAGACCAGCCAGCACAGGCCGATCAACACGCGGCGGGCGTTGACGCTGCCGCGGCGGGCGGCGTTGGCGGAAGCGGCCGCGCTTAGCGTTGGTGAAGACATGGCGCGCTCCTTAAGGTTTTTCGATGCGCCGCTGCAGCAAGTTGATCAGCAGCAGCAGAATGAAAGACACCACCAGCATCAACACGCCAATGGACGTAGCGCCGCGGTAGTCGTACTGGTCGAGCTTGACCATGATCAGCAGCGGCAGAATCTCGGTTTTCATCGGCATGTTGCCGGCGATGAAAATCACCGAGCCGTACTCGCCGACGCCACGGGCAAAGGCCAGGGCAAAGCCGGTCAGCCAGGCCGGTAGCAGCGCCGGGGCAAGAATGTAGCGGAACACCTGAAACGGCTTGGCGCCAAGGCACGCGGCAGCTTCTTCGATCTCGCGGGGGATATCGGCCAACACCGGCTGCACCGTGCGCACCACGAAGGGCAGGGTCACGAAGGTGAGCGCCAGGGTGATCCCCAGCGGGGTGTAGGCAATTTTGAAACCGAGGTCAGCGGCAAACTGGCCGACCAGCCCGGTGGGCGTGTACAGCGCGGTCAGGGCAATACCGGCGACGGCGGTGGGCAGGGCGAACGGCAGGTCGATCATCGCGTCGATGACCTTGCGCCCGGGAAAGGTGTACCGCACCAGCACCCAGGCCAGCAGCGTACCGATCACGCCATTGATCAGCGCGGCATACAGCGCCGTGCCAAAGCTCAACTTGAGCGCGGCGATCACGCGGGGAGCGGTGATGATGGCCCAGAATTGGTCCCAGGTCAGTTGAGCGGCGTGGACGAACATGGCCGCCAGCGGAATCAGCACAATCAGACTGAGGTACACCAAGGTGTAGCCCAGCGTCAGCCCGAAGCCGGGTATGACGGGGGAGATCTTGCGTGACATAGGTATCCTTTGTTTGACGCACGAAAGCCCGGATGTAACTCCGGGCTTTTGGCTTCGTAGGATGGGTAGAGCGTTAGCGAAACCCATCGTTACGCGTATTGATGGGTTTCGGCTGTGCCTCTACCCATCCTACGTAGTGCTTTGACGATTACTGGGCTTGGTAGATCTGGTCGAACACGCCGCCATCGTTAAAGAATTTCGGTTGCGCAGTTTTCCAGCCGCCGAAGTCCTTGTCGATAGTGACCAAGTCCAGTTTCGGGAATTGGCTGGCGTACTTGGCCGCGACCTTCTCGTCACGTGGGCGGTAGAAGTTCTTCGCGGCGATTTCCTGACCCGCCGGGCTGTACAGGTGTTTCAGGTACTCGGTAGCGATTTCGGTAGTGCCTTTTTTCTCGGCGTTCTTGTCGACTACAGCCACCGGCGGTTCGGCCAGGATCGACAGGGACGGCACGATGATGTCGAACTTGTCGGCGCCGCCATCTTCTTTCAGCGCCAGGAAGGCTTCGTTTTCCCACGCCAGCAGCACGTCGCCCTGACCGTTGTTGACGAAGGTGATGGTTGAGCCACGGGCGCCGGTGTCCAGAATCGGCACGTGCTTGTACAGCTGCTCAACGTAGTCTTTGGCTTTGGCTTCGCTGCCACCGGCTTTCAGGCCATAGGCCCAGGCGGCGAGGAAGTTCCAGCGCGCACCGCCGGAGGTTTTCGGGTTCGGGGTGATGACTGAAACGTCTTTCTTGATCAGGTCGCCCCAATCCTTGATGCCTTTGGGGTTGCCCTTGCGCACCAGGAACACGATGGTCGAGGTGTAAGGGGTGCTCGATTGCGGCAGGCGGGTCTGCCAGTTTTCCGGCAGGGTTTTGCCCAGCTTGGCGATTTCGTCGATGTCACCGGCCAGGGCCAGGGTCACGACGTCGGCACGCAGGCCGTCGATCACGGCGCGGCCTTGTTTGCCCGAGCCACCGTGGGATTGCTGAATAACGACTTTGTCGTCTTTGTGGCTTTGTTGCCAGAATTTGATGAACTCGGCGTTGTACTCCTGGTACAGCTCGCGAGTCGGGTCGTACGAAACGTTCAGCAGCTCGTAATCCTTGGCGACGGCGGTACCGGCGAAGAGGGCGCTGGTCAAAGCTGCCAAAGCGAAACGGCGAATGGACATGGTGTAACTCCTAAGATTTCAAATTTTGTTCAAGTGTTATGGCTGAGTTTCTTATGAGGTTGGCCGCATTCGCGGCTGCCAGCGTGGTCGTGGCTGGCGGGTATTACGTTGCTGCTGGGTGTTCATCTGGGTTGCCCTCCGGTCGTCCAGTAGGCGGTGGTTCAATTCGGTTGTCGCTCGGCTCAGGCCTGCTTACCGGCAGCCGGTGGCTGCAGGCGGAATTTCTCTTTGCGCTCGATCTGTACGACCTGGCCGTTGTGCACGGTGATCTCCACCGAGCCAAAACGCAGGCCCTGCAGGGCAGCGGAAATTTCGCGGAGGATGCCGGCTTCGTCCTGGCCCTCAACGCTACGAAGGGGTGCGCTCATCTATCTGCTCCTTGAAAAAATGCCCTGGCCTGTTTGGGGAAAGTGGGCGTGGTCAGTGGGCGTGGAGCGGATAGTAGGGGGTGCCTAATATTCTTAAAAATACTATTTAAGAATTTTTATATAACCATTTTGATTTATGGCGGCGAGCCATCTCTATATCGCGACGCGCGCGGGCGCGGGGGCTGTGCATAAATGCCTGCAGGGCCTGGAAATAGAGGGCTGCAAGGGCGTTCGAGGCAAACCGGAGGCGGCTTTTTGCCATGATAGAAATTGCTTTAAAAGCATAAGTAAATAATTTCTTATTCCTTAACGAGTATATGACCCCTCCCTATACTGGCCTCCACACGTATTTCGCAGGAGGCGTTTCCCATGCGCAGCGAATCCATCCGCTATCTGATAGTGCCGGGCTGGCAAGGCTCGGCCGACGAGCATTGGCAAAGCCATTGGCAACGCAGCCTGCCCAACAGCCAGCGCGTCGAGCAGGCCGATTGGCTGAATCCCGACCGCGCGGCCTGGGTCAGCGAACTCAACCGCGCCGTGGCCGCGCAGACAACCCCGGTAATCCTGATCGCCCACAGCCTGGGTTGCGTCACCGTTGCCCATTGGGCGGCCAGCGCGCCGGTGGAATTGCTGCGTCGGGTGCAAGGTGCATTGTTGGTGGCGCCGGCCGACGTCGAACGTCCGGCCTGCCCGGAGGCGCTGCAAGGGTTTGCACCGATTCCCCGAGAGCTGCTGCCGTTTCCAGCGCAACTGGTGGGCTCCGATAACGACCACGCGGCCAGCGCCGCTCGGGCTATCGAGCTGGCCCGTGACTGGGGCGCCGAGGCGGCGATTCTCAGCGGCGTCGGGCATATCAACGTGAAGTCCGGCCACCAGCGTTGGGAACGCGGTTTTTCCTACCTCTACCGCCTGCAGAACCGCATCGAACAGCACGCCCGCCGCAGCGCCTGATTCGTCGCACCCCGCTGATTTTTTCGTTACCCAAGCCGCTGTATCAGCAGCCGGCTTGGTCTGGAGTCGTCATGTCCCGCACCGAACACCCCGGCCAGCCGTTGCTGACCTTTCCCGACGCCGATAAAAGCCCGCTGAGCATCCGCGCCAAGGCGCTGGTGTTTATTGACGCCCGCTCGCGGCAGTTGCGCGCGGACGTCAGCCAGCTGGCGCCGAGCCATTTGCCGGTGTTGATTCAGGGCGAAATGGGCACCGGTAAGGAATTGTTGGCGCGCCACATTCACCGCGAAAGCGACCGCGCCGGGCTGTTCGTCGCCCTGAGTTGCAGCAGCCTGAGCCAGAACCACGCCGAGGCGGAATTGTTCGGCTATGCCGCCGGCGCCCACAGCGGCGCTGCCAGCAGCCGCGCCGGCTGGTTCGGCTCGGCCAATGGCGGCACCCTGTACCTGGATGAAATCGGTGACCTGCCGCTGGCGCTGCAGGACAAGCTGCTGGCCGCCCTGGAAAACCGCGAAGTCACCCGCGTCGGTGCCGGCCAGGCCAGCCCGGTGGACGTGCGCCTGGTGGCCGCCACCAGCATCGACCTTGGCCAGGCAGTGGAGGCCGGCAAGTTTCACCCGCGCCTGTACCTGTACCTGAATGAAGGGCGCCTGGCACTGCCGCCGCTGCGTGAGCGAATCGGCGACATCCTGCCGATGGCCGAATATTTTCTTGGCATCTACACCCAGCGCCTGGGCCTGCCGATGCCGCTGATTGGCGCGGCGGCCCAGCAGGTGCTGGAGTGGCACCCGTGGCCGGGCAATACGCGTGAGCTGGAAAATGTCATTCACTTTGCCCTGCTGGTCAGCAGCGGCGAGGAGATTCTGCCCGAGCATCTGGAGCTGGCCGGCGTACGCGCGCCGTTGCCGGCCATCGAACAGCAGCTGCGCCAGTGGTTAGCGCGTGCGGGTGCCGATGGTGCCGTGCAGCTGCAGCAACTGGTTTCGCGGGTGATTGGCTAGGCTTTGCGCCACACGCTGGCCAGCCATGGCTGTTGCTCGCGGGGCAGGCCAGTGGGGCGGTAGTAGTGCTCCAGTTCGATGAAACCGGTCGCGGTTAGAAACTGCTGCCAGGCCGCCAGGTCGTGGTAACTGCCATAACGCGGGCCGTTCCAGCCTTCCTGGTTATCACCACGCGGGTTGGAACTGAACAGCACGCCGCCGGGTTTCAGGGTGGCGTGCAGCTCGCTTAACACCCGCGGTAATTCCTGGCTCGGAACATGGAACAGCACGGCATTGGCGAACACCCCGTCGAAGCGTTCGGTGGGTAAGTCCAGGCTCAGGAAATCTTGCTGCCACACCTCACAGCCGCTGTCGTCGCGAGCCATCCGGGCAAAGCTCGCCGAGCCATCGAGGCCCACCGGTACGTGGCCCATATCGCGGAACACCTTCAGATCGCGGCCCGGGCCGCAGCCGAAATCGAGAATCTGCAACGGCGCTGGCGCCTGGATATGGCGCAGCAGGGCGGCAATGTTCTGGCTGACGTCGTGGTCGCGGGTGCCCTCGCGAAAGCTGTCGGCACTCTGGTTGTAGTGCTGCAGGGTGAGGGCGGTGATCTGGGTGAGTTGCTCGGGGGATAGGGGCATGGCGGCTTAAGGGTTTCGTGAAGGATGACCATTATCGGTAGGAGCGGCCGGTCCGGCGCTCCGGTTAGCCGCGATGCTTCTTATCTTCAAGAGCATCGCGGCTGAAGCCGCTCCTACGAGACGGCGAAGGCTTTGGGTTTAACCCCAAACTTGTTGCGGTACTCGCTCGGCGACAGATTGGTGATCTTCTTGAACGCGCTGCGGAACGCGCCGGGGTCCTGATAGCCCACGGTCCAGGCGATATGGTCGACCGTGCCATTGGTGAATTCGAGCAGTTCCCGCGCCTTGCCGACTTTCACATGCTGGCAGTACTCGGTCGGTTTCAGCCCGGTGGCAGCACGGAACCGACGCAGAAACGTCCGCGCTTCCAGGCCGGCACAGTCGGCCATCGCGGCCAGGCTGACATCCACCGCGCCATTGCCCTGCAACCAGTGCTGCACCTTGAGCACCGCCGGGTCGCCATGGGCGAGGATCGGGGCGAAATTGCTGCCGCATTCGCGGGCACTGTCGCTGTGTTCGATCATCAGGTAACGCGCCGTGCGGGTGGCAATGCTCGGGCCAAGCAGGCGGTCGACCAGGCGCAGGCCGATTTCCGCCCAGGCCATCAGGCCGCCGGTGGTAATGATGTCGCCGTCATCGATGATGGGTTTGTCCACATCCACCTTCAGCTTGGGGAACTGGCTGGCCAGCTCCTCGCCATGGGTCCAGTGGGTGGTGGCTTTACGCCCGTCGAGCAAGCCGGTGATGGCCAGCAGAAACGCGCCCAGGCAGATCGAGCCGACGATGGCGCCCTGTTCATGGCTACGCTTGATCCAGGCGGCGAGTTGCTGCGCCTCCTCGGCGCTGGGCATGTCGGCCAGCGAGGGTGGAATGACAATGGCGCCAAGTCGGCTGGTGCTGTTGGGCAGGCTGTCAAAACCACGTTGCGGCGCCGCGTCCGGGCGCTCGGCGCTCCAGTGGCTGATGCGCAGCTGCGGCAACTGCTCGGACTGTTGCTCGCCGGCAATCCGGTTGGCCAGCGCGAACAGATCGGTCAGGCCATGCACGGCAGCGGTTTGCGCGCCGGGGTAAACCAGCAGACCAATTTCCAGCACCGGTCTGTTTGCAAGCTTTGTCATTTTTTCCACCGCTATTGTCGTTCCGGCTAATCCTCGGCCGTGTGGTGTCGGCCAATACTGCACCCCACGCAAGCAACCGAACATTACCTACCTGAAACGAGGAACACACCATGTCCAAGCAAGCACTTATCGTCGTCGACATTCAGAACGACTACTTCGCCGCCGGCAAGTGGCCGTTGGTTGGCGCCGAAGCCGCCGCTGAAAAAGCCGCGCAGGTGATCAAGGCGTTTCGTGATGCTGGTGACCTGGTCGTGCACATCCGCCACGAAGCCACCGACAAGGACGCGCCATTTTTCGTCGCCGGTTCCGAAGGCGCGCAGATCCACCCGAGTGTCGCCAACCGTGGCGACGAGCCGGTAATCGTCAAACACCACATCAACTCGTTCCGCGATACCGAACTGAAAGCCGTGCTCGACCAACATGGCATCGACAAGCTGATCATCGTCGGCAGCATGAGCCACATGTGCACCCATGGCATTGCCCGCGCCGCCGTGGATCTGGGTTACGACACCACGGTTATCCACGATGCCTGTGCCACCCTGGATCTGGAGTTCAACGGGGTGAAGGTACCGGCCGCTCACGTGCATGCTGCATTTATGGCCGCGCTGGCCTTCGGTTACACGCCGGTGGTGTCTACGGCGGACTTTCTGGCGTGACCATCAGGGCTTTTTGAGGTCACGAAGCGGTGCCGCGCGCGCAATCTGGTGTTGCGCGTGACCGGCACCGGGGCCTTGTTTTGCGAAATGTGTCTAATATTCTTAAAAAGCATTAAAAACAAACTAATAAGTCTTTTTAGATTTATGCCTTTTTTATTACTGTTGCGCGGTCGTAAACGGGCCCCCCGGGACGACCCGCACCAAGGCAGCTGAATCCTCGATCCGCGTCCCCCGCTCGTGGTCTCCCTTGCAGTGTCGGAAAACTAAAAGAACTGCATCTGGAGCAAGCACCATGACCAAATCTCCTTTGGCCGCCGCCGTACTTCTGGGCCTGATCGCTCAGCAAGCTGGCGCCGCCGGTTTCGTTGAAGACAGCAAGGCCACTCTGGGTCTGCGCAACTTCTACATCAACGCCGACAACCGCAACCTGGCTCGCGGCAACACCGCCAACGCCGCGACCAC
>NZ_QAOJ01000003.1 GCF_003050835.1 Pseudomonas sp. GV071
GCCTACGACTTCGCCAAGATCGGTGCTCCGGGCCTGAAAGCCACCATCACCTACCTGAAGGGCGACAACATCGACTCCGTCACCGGCGACCAGTCTGAGTGGGAGCGCGATTTCCGTCTGGATTACGCGATTCAGGAAGGCACCTTCAAAGGTGTGGGTTTCTCTTGGCGTAACGCCGCGCTGCGCAGCACCGTTGCCAACCAGAACGACCAGGACGAAAACCGCCTAATCGTCAGCTACACCCTGCCCCTTTTGTAAGACCTCCACGCTTCAGAACGACGGTAGGTATTTGCCGGGCCCAGTGCCCGGCTTTTTTTGCCCTTGGGTTTCTAGAGATCCAATCGAGGCTGAAGCCTCTCCCACAAAAAGATCGAAAAGAGTGGGCTTCAGCTTCGATGCTTTTGCTCTGATGCTAAGATCGCCGCCACCTAAAAAGAACCGTCGCACTGCCTATGAAACTCGAAGGCCAATTCTGGATTACCCACAACGGCAATGACGTCGCCGGCGAAGGCCGTATCGCGTTGTTGCGCGCCATCGACAGCACCGGTTCCATCAGCCAGGCCGCCAAAGCCGTGGGCATCAGTTACAAGTTTGCCTGGGACTCGATTGATGCCATGAACGGCGCCTCTGGCAGCCCGTTGGTGCAACGCAGCGCCGGCGGGAAAGGCGGTGGTGGTACGCAATTGACCGAGGCCGGGCATGCGCTGATCGCCGCCTACCAGCGTTATCAACAGGAGCACGCGCTATTTCTGCAGCGCCTGGGCGACGCCGAGGACGTGTCTACCCTGCTCGAATTCATGGAGCGCCTGCGGATGAAAACCAGCGCCCGCAACCTGCTGTTCGGCACCGTGGTCGCCATTCAGAACGGCGAGGTGAATGACCTGGTGGAATTTCAACTCAACAGCGGCGATCGCCTGACCGCCTCGATCACCCACGACAGTACTGCACGCCTGCAACTGCAACCCGGCGTGGCAATGCATGCGTTGCTTAAAGCCTCATGGGTGCAACTGGTGGCCGTCGATTACCGCAGTGAAGAACCCAGCGATAACCTTCTGCGCGGCGAAGTGCGCCAGGTAACTCGCGGCTCGGCGGAAACCGAGGTATCGATGGAATTGCCCGGCGGCGCCACCCTGGTGGCGGTGCTGAGCAACGCCCAGGCCGATGGCCTGCAGCTCAGCGTCGACAAACCGGCGGCGGCCCTGGTCAAGGCCGCGCACATGATCCTCGGGCGATTCTAAAGCGGCCTACTTCCACCACGGATAAAAGCTCGGCATGGCGTTGGCCGACTGCGCGCTGTAGTCGGCCGGGCGCTTGTCGAGAAACGCCTGCACCCCTTCCTTGCCGCCGCCGATGCTGGTGTAGAACATGCCCAGCGAGTCGACCTTGTGCGCCTCCAGCGGATGATCTTGCGCGGCATTGCGGTACATCATCTGCCGCGTCAGGGCGATGGCCACCGGGTTGAACTGGGCAATACGACGGGCAATCTTGTAGGCCTCTTCCAGCAACTGGTCGGCCGGTACCACGGCTTTGACGAAGCGTCCCCGCAGGGCTTCTTCCGGCTTGAGAATGTCGCCGCTGTAGACCCACTCAAGCGCCTGGGAAATGCCCACGATGCGCGGCAGGAACCAACTGGAGCAGGCCTCGGGGACGATGCCGATCTTGTTGAAGACAAAGCCGATGCGCGCATTTTCCGAGGCGAGGCGAATGTCCATCGCGCAGGTCATGCTGGCGCCGATGCCCACTGCCGCGCCGTTGATGGCGGCGATCACCGGTTTTTTGCAGTCGAAAATCGCCAGGGTCACGCGGCCACCGGTATCGCGCACACCGTCGCGAATGGCCGGGTCGTCAAGGCGCTCTTGCATGTCTTGCAGGGTCGGCTGCTGCGTTTCATCCAGGCCAAACACGTTGCCGCCGACGGACAGATCCATGCCCGCACAAAACGCCTTGCCCGCACCTGTCACGACAATGGCGCGCACCTCTTCATCGTCGCTGGCACGGTTGAAGGCGTCGATCAACTCGTGGGCCATTTCCACGGTGAAGGCGTTCATCTGCTCGGGACGATTGAGGGTCAGGGTCAGAATCTGCTCGTTCACCTGATAGCTAAGGGTGCTGTAGGACATGGGCCGCTCCTGGCAAAAACCATTGGGGTTCCTATCATGCCTAGCGCGGCTGCCAGCGCACCGCCGATTAGTAGGGCGAATGTGCCAACGCTGACGCGGTAAATGATTTAATGGCCGCGTGTTTCACCTTAGAACGCCTATGCCCGACCTTCATTTCACCGCCCTTCCCAGCGTCATGCGGCCCCTGCTGAACAAGTTCTACCGCGCCCACCATTCGCCCATGCGCGCCGGCGCGGACGACCAACTGTGGGTCGCCAAACAAGGCGAGATCGTTGCCGCGCTTTGCTTACGCCCGCTGGCAGCGGACACCGGCTTCTGGCTGACTAGCCTGTTTGTCGCCCCTTCCCTACGCCAGCAACAGATCGCCAGCCACTTGGTATTGCGGGCCTGTGAGCAGGCGGTGACGCCTGTGTGGTTGTTCTGCAATCCCGACCTGATCGGCTTTTATGCGCGGTTGGGGTTTGCCGAGACCAACCCATTGCCCGCGCAATTGGCTGAGCGTTTCAGCCGTTACTGCCGCAGCAAAACCCTGATCGCCTTGCGCCGCGATGGCCAACCTTTGGCCAGCCCCGCCTGACTGCTACACTACGCGCCGGCGCCGCCCAGGCCGCCGCCCGCCGTCTTCGCCCCACATCGCTCGCGTGTCAGGAACAGCATGAAAATCGACAAAAAAACCGCCATTGCCCGCCGTAACCAACAACTCGGTGGCGCAGTGCTCGGCGTCAACAACACGCACTTCGCGACGATCAACCTGAACAAGAACATCTGGTGGTTCGACATCCCGGTCGGGCGCCTGAAGATCGGCCAGTACGAATGGGTGCACCTGCTGATGCACAACCACGTGACCGATGAACTGCACCACCTGCGTGTACCGACTCTGTACCTGCGTACGCACGAAGAAGGTCTGGTGACCCGCAACAAAGGCAGCCGCAACGCCACCGTCAGCATCGAGCTGTCGGCCGACCGCGACTCGCTGTTCCAGGACGTACGCCCCGCCGGCACGGGCGTGCGCTTCGCCGAGTTTGTGCAGGCATAACGCCAGCGCAGCCCTTACACAACCTTTACACGCTGCCTCGGCACTTCGCTGTGTAACGTGCGTCTTACAGATAACCCGGCATTAACCTCACCGGGTATCAGGAGACCAACATGTTAAGTCTGCCCAAAGTTGCGCTGTTGCTCGGCAGCCTCGCCCTCGCCGGCCAGGCCTCCGCCCACGGTGGAGACGGTGGACCCTTTGTGCTCGGTGCAGTCGTCGGTGCGGTAGTAGGTGGCGCAGTCGTCGCCTCACAGCGTGCCCCGGTTTACGTCCAGGCCCCGCCACCACCGCCAGTCGCTTATTACCCGCCGCCGCAGCCGGTGTATGCCCAGCCGGTGTACTACCAGCCGGTTGTGGTGGAAGCGCCGCGCTATTACGGCCCTCGCTACTACGCCCCGCCGCCCCCGCGGCCGGTGTATTACGAGCCACGGGGTTATGGTTATGGCCATGGTCACGGCGGTCGCTGGTAAGCCCGCAAAAAGCCCATCATATCGATGGGCTTTTTTTCGTTCGCAGATTGGCTACAGCGATCAATAACAGGAGAAAAAATCTGTACAACTTCACGAAATCTTCACAACTGCCGCGCAATACTCCAGACAGCTGAAGGACCAGCACCCTATCTGCAACGAGCCCGCCACCGTGCGGGCTTTTTGTTGCCCGCAGAAAAGCGCGCAGGTTTCAGGTCGGCCAATGCCAGGCCGGCTCGTCGAGCATGCGTTGGCCCACCAACTGGGTTTGGCCCATGACCTTCTCAAGACGAATTGGTGTGCAGTCGCCCTGCTCTTCCAGCACCTCGATCAGCTTTTCGGCATGGGACACCACCCATACTTGTGAATGTTCAGCGGCACGGATGATCAACCGCGCCAACGCCGGCAGCAGATCGGGATGCAGGCTGGTTTCCGGCTCGTTGAGCACCATCATCGACGGCGGCCGTGGCGTCAGCAGCGCCGCCATCAACAACAGATAACGCAAGGTACCGTCCGACAACTCTGCCGCCGATAAAGGCCGCAGCAGGCCCTCCTGACGAAACTCCAGGGTGAAGTTGCTGCCTTGCACCGCCCGCACCTGCAAGCTCGCGCCGGGAAAGGCATCGCTGATGGCGGCATTGAGGTCTTCGACCATGCCGACCTCAATGATGGTCTGCAGTGCAGCGGCCAGATCGCGACCGTCGTGGTGCAGCACCGGCGTGCGCGTACCCAGTTGCGGGCGACGCGCCGGCGCCTCGGCGTCCGTGCGGAAATGATCGTAAAAGCGCCAGCCACGGATGCGTTCACGCAGGCTGAGAATTTCCGGCGAACTGCGCAGATTACCGACCTGATGAAACAGGCTGTCAAAGCTCGCGGTGTGCTGGTTGACCACCTCCCACTCGCGCCCGGCACGACAGCGCACCATTGGCCCGGCACGGTCCACCAGCAAGCTGGCCGGACGGAACAGCGGGCCGGCCCAGATGCATTCGCGCTTGATTTCTGGGTCGAGGGAAAAGGCCGTCGGATACGGCAGCGGCTCGGGCAAACCAAGCGAAATCGCGTAGCTGAAATCCTCACCGGCAAAACCCAGACGCAAGCGTTTTGCGGCGCCTGGAGCCGTCATCTGCACCTCGACTTCACCACTCAACATCCGCCGGCTGATCTGTTCCGGTCCGGCCCAGAAGGTCGAACTCAAGCCACCCTCCCGCGCCAGCGCCGCCACCACGCCGCCTTGCGCAGTCTCTGCCAGTAGCCGCAGCGCCTTGTACAGGTTCGACTTGCCACTGCCATTGGGCCCGGTGACCACATTCAGGCGGCCAAGGGGAATGACCAGCTTGTTGATGGAGCGGTAATGGCTGACCGCCAAAGTGGTGAGCATGAAAATGTCCTTATCACTGGCCGTTTCACGGCAGTCCGAGCATTGCTTTTACGCGGCCAAGCCCTTAGAAGAGTGAACCACGCCTGGTCGAAAACGCGTCGCCCATCATAAGGAAAGCCGCTCATGTCTGTAGCCGAGACCCTGAAAAAACGTATCTCCATCCGCGCCTTTCTCGACACCCCGGTGGACGCCGCCACGGTTCACGCCCTGCTCGACGACGCTCGCTGGTCGCCCTCCGGCGGCAACCTGCAGCCCTGGAAAGTGATCGCCGTCGCCGGCACAGAAAAAGCCGCATTGGAACGCCTGGCCGTCGAGGCCATCATGACCAACCCCAAAGGCCAGGTCGGCGACTACCCGATCTACCCGGAAGGCTTGCAAGACCCCTATCGCGCCCGCCGCTACAAGATTGGCGAAGACATGTACGCCCTACTCGGCATTCCTCGGGAAGACAAAGGCGCGCGGCTGAAATGGATGTCACGCAACTACCAATTCTTCGGCGCCCCGGTGGGCCTGTTCTTCGTCATCGACAAGGAAATGGGCAACGGCCAATGGGCGCACCTGGGCATGTTCATGCAATCCATCGCCCTGCTCGCCACCGAACGCGGCCTGGGCACCTGCATGCAGGAAGCCTGGGGCATGGCCCGCGACAGCCTGCATCAACACTTCGGCCTGGCCGACAACGAGGTGCTGTACTGCGGCATGGCCCTGGGTTACCCCGACGCCAACGCGACGGTGAACAGCCTGCGTTCGGAGCGGGCGCCAGTGGACGAGTTCGCTCGCTTTCGCGGCTTTTAAGCCGAGGGCTGGACAGTGGCAAAAAAGCCGACCTAGAATACTGTATATCCAAACAGCATTCAGGATCTCGCTGCATGACCAACGCCGCCCGCCAGCCGAGTCAATACGAACTGCTCGCCACCCGCTTGCAGAAGATCATCAACGCTCCCGCCGCGCAGAAATCGAAAACAGCTCTGCTCTATAAAGCACCGGACGAATCGGCAGAGGACTGGGCGCAAGTGCTGGCGGAAATCGGCGAGACCGATAACGTCACCATCGCTTACCGCGACGATGGTGGCGTTCACCTGTTCTGGGTGGTGCAACAGGACGATTGAGGGCGGTGCACATGGAAGGCTGCTCGCCCCCATAACGGCGAGAGGGCAAGCAGCCGGTGCGCAGGTCAGAGCGGCAAGGGGTTTATCTCGATCGCGTTGGCGAAGGCGCCGGAGCTGTTGCCGGCTGCGCAGCGGAACCAGATCGTGGCTTTGCCCGCGGCATCGGCAGTACCGAAACCCACGTAGATCTTGGGAATACTGCCCGTCACACAGGCAGAGTCGATCACCCCTGAAACGTTTACACCGTCGTTGGAAAACTCCTGCAGGCGCGTCTGCCCGGCCGTGACCTTGCGACAGCACAGTACCCGGTAGCGAAACTGCTGGAACGGCTGCAGGTTGATGATCTCCTCCAGCACTACAAAGGTCAGCGAGCTGGTGAAGGTGTAGGCACCGCGGAAGGTGTCGTTGAGCAAGCTGTGGCTGTTGTTGCCGGTGCCCATGCCGGTCTGCGTGGTGGTGCCGCTAAGTGCCGGCCGTGTAGCCAGACCGAGCACCGGGTCATGACCTTCCCAGGGGCTCAGGTAGGGCGCTTCGGGAAGCACCGTGCCCGGTGCGGTAGACCCCCTGGCGTTGGCAATCAGGTGGGTTGAGGAACGGGTGACCGTCGCCGTCGGCCGATACACAATCAATGCCCGGCCAGCCTTCGGCACCTGGTCGCTGATGGGATTTTCTTTCAGCGCGATATAGGGCGGCGGTGTGCCTTTGATCATCGCAGCTGCCACGTCCAGCCAGTATTTGAACAGCAGTTGGTAACCCAGCGCGTTGTAGTGGGTGCTGTCGATCAACACTTTGGTGTACCAGTTATAGGCAATCGGATAGGGATAGCCGTAGGAGCGGCAGTAGAAATTCCAGGGTGTGATGTGCGAAAGCGGGTCGATCCACTCTTCATTGAAGGGCTTGGCGCCCATGTTCTGATTGGTGAGGCACGTGGTTGCAGGAGAGCCGTAGAGGCGAAAGGTGTTATCGAAGATCAGTACATGATCCTCACCGCACTGGGCCTTCATCTCGGCATTCAGCAGATCCAGGGTGGCTTTCTTCTGCGCCAGGGTGGTGGGGTTGGCATTGGCATAAGGCACCAAGGCCGTGACGGCGTTGCCGGTCGGCATCGACAGGATCAACACCCCGGCGCCGCCATCACTGCGGGCGGCCAGGGCCGGCTTGACGATGGTGGTCCACTTGGCATAAATGCCGTCAGGGTCCATGCCACTGAAGCCGTAGTACTGCACGGCAACGATGTCACTCAGGCCGTGGCCGACCTGTACATAGTCCAGACCCGCGGCGAGAAAGCCGTTGGCCATGCCGTTCTCGATGGAAGCGCCAACCAGCAGGATGGTGTCGACGTCAGTCAGTGGTGGCGGTAAAGGTGCACTTAAGTAACTGGTAGTAGTGGGCATTACGGTATCCCCCAGGTTAAGACCGGCGGGCCCGTGGCGGTGTCGCCTCCAATCTGGAGAACGGCGATGGTGCTCCCTGCGTCATCAGCCAGGCTGGTAACGATCAGCACCGCAAGGGTGCGGCGGTCGGAGTGGTCGTCCAAATGTGCTCAAAAATGGCCAGCTCACAACACTAATGATGTGCTGTTACCCAACAATGAATGGCGTCGCACCCCGCCTGAAGATCCACTGACAAGCGGACCTGGCCAGGGCCAGCGGTGTGAGGTGCATAGCGCCACGCGCAACGAAATAGCAGTTTTCGCGCCAAAATAGAATGGTTCGCAACACCACTGGTCAGAGAATTGGCTATAAGAGGGACGAACGCTAGAGCGATGGTGCCGTTGAGAGGAATCGAACCCCCGACCTCCTGATTACGAATCAGATGCTCTACCGACTGAGCTACAACGGCGTGCCACCGATACTCTAGAACAGCGCCGGCGGTATTTGCCAACGCTGTGGTGGCTGATCAGGGAAGTTCGATACGGTCGGCGTGAATAACCAGCTCACCTTGTTTGTACAAGGCACCAATGGCTTTTTTGAAGTTGCCTTTGCTGACGCCAAACAGCCCGGCGATGACTTCCGGCGGGCTCTTGTCGCTGACGGCCAGCACGCCGCCGCTGTCACGCAGCTTGTTGAGGATCTGTTCGTGCAGGCCGACAGCCGCTTCTTTGCCCACTGGTTGCAGGCTGAGGCTGAGTTTGCCGTCGGCGCGGATTTCTTTGATGAAGCCTTGTTCCTGTTTACCCGGGCGCAGGAACTTGAACACTTCGTTCTTGTGGATCAGGCCCCAGTGCTGGTTATTGATGATGGCTTTGAAGCCCATGTCAGTGGACTCGGCCACCAGCAGATCAACTGCCTGGCCGACCTTGTAGTTGGCCGGCACATTGTCCAGATAACGGTCCAGACGCGCGGTGGCGGTAATGCGACGGGTGTGTTTATCGAGGTAGACATGCACCACGCAGTACTCACCGGCTTGCAGCGTGCGTTTTTCTTCGGAGTACGGCAGCAGCAGGTCTTTGGACAGGCCCCAGTCGAGGAAGATGCCGATGCTGTTAACTTCCTTGACCTTCAGACTGGCGAATTCGCCGACCTGCACTTTCGGCTTTTCGTTGGTGGCGATCAGTTTGTCGTCGCTGTCCAGGTAGATGAACACATTCAGCCAGTCTTCGACTTCGCTCGGCGTGTCTTTGGGGATGTAGCGGTTGGGCAGCAGAATTTCGCCGTCGGCGCCGCCGTCCAGATAAAGACCGAAGTTGGTGTGTTTAACCACCTGCAAACTGTTGAAACGTCCGATCAAAGCCATGTGCACTGCCCTCGTTGCGTGGCCGGCATTCTACCCGATGCGTGCCGCCAACAGTGACGGCCTGGCGGCAATCGCAGATAATCCCGCGGCATTGCCCATGGCCGTATGGCTGGGCGTTTTCCACTTTTCAATGGGCCGCCCATGAGCAGCGACAAGCCACAAAACCCGCTTCACGGCGTCACCCTGGAAGCCATCGTCACCGCCCTGGAGGCGCACTACGGCTGGGAAAAGCTGGGGCAACTGATCGCCATTCGCTGCTTTCAAAGTGAGCCCAGCGTGAAATCCAGCCTGAAATTTCTGCGTAAAACCCCTTGGGCGCGGGAAAAAGTGGAAGCGTTGTACCTGCGTTCCAAACTGCACTGACCGACGGCAATCCGGGCTAAAAGCACCGAACGTTGAGCTTCTTTTCGCTTAACAAGCAGTTAAGCGCGGCGTGAACAAATCGCCTGTCGCCATATTGACCATTTTTAGCCGGGCCAAGGCCGCTCATTTTGTGTACAATGCCTGGCCAAATTACTGCTTATAGGTTAAATGGCCGCCATGCGCGTTAAAGCATCCGAAATGAAGAAAAAAGCCCCTCCTGCCGTTGAAACCCACAGTTCCATCGACGACGCAGTGTCGGCATTCCTGAAAGCTGGCGGCCAGATCCAGGAAATCCCTAAAGGTGTTAGCGGCCAAGTCTTCGCGCCGTCGCGCCATATCACCCTCGGTAAAAAGTAAGTTTTCTCTTAGTTACGCCTCTTCTATTGCTGCTGTTCCAAGCGCTTGACTCTGTAGTTTCTGCATAGAGCGCTCGAACAGCTGTAGTACCCCTCGCTACATCCCGCCTGTTCTACACGGTTACTCACATATTCCTCGCCCCTGCGGCAAACAAGCTTCTGGCCTCTAGCACAGAGATGTTTCAGAATCGTGTCATATGCGGTCGCAGCTCCTCGCCCTAGACACCTAGGTGGTTCGCCGACTGGTTCGGATTCTCTCTGCCTTATCTCAGGAGCTCCTGTGCGCATTTCCAGCCCTTGGCTGCAGCACCCGGTTTATCCCGTGATCGCCCGCGGCTTTCTCCTCCTCGTTGTGCCGCTGCTCAGCCGCTACCTGCTCGGCTGGTCGAACGGTTTTGGCTACCTGTCGGACCTCGGCATCGGCACTCTGCTGCTGTTACTCCTGCACAACCGACCACTGTGGCTGGCGTTGCCGGTGCTGATGGTGTGGAGCCTGTTCACGCTGAGCACCGCGGAGCTGGTGGGCGCGGTCGGGCGGATGCCGGAAGTCAGCGACCTGCAGTACCTCACCGACCCACAATTTGTCGGCCACTCCACTCAAGGCGGCGGCCTCACTTACCCGCTGCTGGCCCTTGGCCTGGGGCTGGGGCTGTTGGCCAATCTGCTGGTACGTCGGCAGCAAAACCCCATTCGC
This sequence comes from Pseudomonas sp. GV071, assembly GCF_003050835.1. Lineage (GTDB taxonomy): Bacteria > Pseudomonadota > Gammaproteobacteria > Pseudomonadales > Pseudomonadaceae > Aquipseudomonas. The sequence goes on from NZ_QAOJ01000003.1 coordinate 10,260, forward strand.
TTCCCGCTCTACACCTACGCCCTGCCCCTGGGTTTTGCCGTGCTGCATGCCAGCGGCCAGTACCTGGAACCCAGCGAAGCCGTGCAGTGGAAGCAATTCAACCTGCCGCACAAGTTGCTCGCGGAGGCTTTCAATGGCGGACAACTGCGCCTGGAAGCCTGGCTTGACGATGATGACCCGGACAGCAAGCCGGATATCGCCGGTCTCAGCCAACTGGACCTGAACGGCGCCAAGCTGTTCGCCGGCAAAGGCCAGGCGAAGAACGTACTGATCATCACCCTGGAAGGCATTCCCGGCGCCTATATCGCCGCCAACCGCCAGGCGCTGCACAGCCATTACCAGGAAGACCTGATGCCGCGCCTGAGCCAATGGGCAGAACGCGGTATGAACACGCCGGACTATGTCCTGCACAGCCACCAGACCATTCGCGGTCTGTACGCCATGCTCTGCGGTGACTACAGCAAGCTCGACAGCGGTACGCCGAAAGGTGTGGAACTGCTCAACAGCAGCACGCGCAACCTGCAGTGCCTGCCGGCGCAATTGCGCGATCAGGGTTTCCGCACCAGCTTCCTGCAAGGCGCCGGGCTGCGCTTCATGGCCAAAGACAAGATCATGCCGCACATGGGGTTTGAACAAACCCTGGGGCGCAGCTGGTTCAAGAACAAGCCGTACCTGGAATTTCCCTGGGGCATGGACGATAAAGCCTATTTCGAAGGTGCGCTCAAGCAGGTCGCCGACCTGCGTCAGTCGAAAAAACCCTGGATGCTCACCCTGCTTACGGTCGGCACCCACCAGCCCTACTCCGCTCCGCAGGACTATCTAGACCGCTACCCTAGTGCCAAGCAAGCCGCCATCGGCTACCTGGATGATGCCGTCGCCAGTTTCCTCGACAGCCTGGAACAACAGGGCGTACTCAAAGACACCTTGGTGATCGTCACCTCAGACGAATCCCACGGCATCGACGATGTGCGTTTGGCCTCGGCCTGGGGCTTCAACCTGATTCTGGCGCCCGAGCAACAGCAACTGCCGAAGCTGAAAAGTGGCGTCTACGGGCACGTCGATCTCACCGCCTCGGTGCTCGACTATTTCGACTTCCAGGTGCCGCCGAACCTCTCCGGACGCTCGCTGTTCCGCAACTACAGCAGCGGCCGCGAGATCATGTCCTATACCAACGGTTTGCTGCGCCAGCACGACGGCAAGGGCACCTTTACCGAGTGCGACTTCCAGCAAATCTGCCGGCGCTACGCCAGCGACGGCTTTATTGCCGACCAGGCACGCTACCTCGGCCGCGTGCGCGGCAAACAGGCGCGCCTGGTCAGCGAGCGCGCCGTCCTGCTCGACCAGTCGCTGAGCAATGGCCAGATCGGCCAGCAATACCAGTTCGCCAATAACGAGCGGATCAACCTGAAGGCTGCCGCCAAAGACGACTGGGCTGACAACCTGATCGGTGCCCAATACCTGGAATTGCCGCAGGGCACGCGCACCAAGGTCACCCTGACCATTCGCGCGGTGCGCATGGCCAAGCAAGGCGCCAAGTTGCTGCTGAAAACCAAGGAATTCGATCGTGATGTAGCCGGCCTGATTCCCGAGTTACCCGCGCTCAAACCCGGGCAAACCCTGAACGTCAGCTTTGGCTTCGACAACCTGGAAACCCGCAAGGCCTTCTCGTTCCACTTGCTGGGCGAAGGCCGTGGCGCCATCGAGATCACCGACTTCAGCGTGGTCACCGAACCGCTGCTGGCGCCAGACATGCTCGACCTGGAGAAAACCGAAGAAAGCGCCCAGGCCGAGAGCGTGCTACCGGAGGAAACCGGCAGCGATCACGTCGACCTCTAATCCGCCAGACCGACGCGCACCAGGCTGCCGGCGGCCTCGTCGGTCAGCAGGTAGAGGAAACCATCCGGGCCCTGGCGCACGTCGCGGATGCGCCCGAGCTTGTCGCTCAACAGGCGCTCTTCGTGGACGATCTCGTTGCCCTTGAGCTCCAGACGAATCAGCGACTGGTCAGCCAGCGCGCCAATAAACAGATTGTGCTGCCAGCCGGCAAAACGCTCGGCGTTGTAGAAGGCCATGCCGCTAATGGCCGGTGACTTCTCCCAGACATGATGCGGCGGCTCGGTGCCCGGAGCGGTCTTGCCCTTGGCTTCACGGATCGGCAACAGGGTGTAGTCGACGCCATGGGTCGCCAGCGGCCAACCATAGTTCTTGCCGGCCTGGGGAATATTGATTTCATCGCCGCCGCGCGGGCCGTGTTCGTGCAGCCATAGCGCATCGGTCCATGGATTGAGCGCAGCGCCCTGGGCATTGCGGTGGCCATAGGACCAGATCTCAGGGCGTGCACCGGCTTTGCCGACAAAGGGGTTGTCTTTCGGCACGCTGCCATCAGCGTTCAGGCGCACCACCTTGCCTTGCAGCTTGTCGAGGTCCTGCGCCGCCGTGCGTTGGTAGTTTTCGCCAAGGGTAATGAACAGGTGGCCCTGCTCATCGAACACCAGGCGAGCACCGAAGTGGTTGCCGGTCGAGAGCTTGGGTTGCTGGCGGAAGATCACCTGAAAATCCTCCAGACGACTGTTATCCGTTGCCAACCTGCCGCGCCCGACTGCGGTGCCGGCCAGGTTGTCGTCGCCAGCTTCGGCAAACGCCAGGTACACCCAGCGGTCGTCAACAAAGCTGGGCGACAGCGCCACATCGAGCAAACCGCCCTGCCCCCGACTGAATACCACGGGCACGCCGCTGATGGAGCGCGTCGAACTGAAGTCGCTAGCGACCAAACGCAATTGCCCAGGTCGCTCGGTAATCAGCACCTGGCCATCGGGCAGAAACGCCAAACCCCAGGGGTGCTGCAGATCGCTCACCAAGTACTCGACCTGCACCGTGCCCCGCTCGCTGGGCTGCTGAAAATTCTCCCCGGGTGCCGCCAGCGCCAAACTCGCGACCACCGACAACCCCATTACAGCCAACGCTTTGTAGCGCATCCCTCTCCCCTCCGCATCAGAACTCCAGGAGGAGCAAAGACTGGCAAAAAAACACCCTGCCGGCTGGCTGCAATTGCAACGGGAAACTACAACCGCTAAGCAAACGCTTGCGCTGCCGTAGAAGCACCAGAACTCAATAATCCGCGTACTTGCGCTCTATGGCTTCGTATTCGCCGCTGCGGCGGATGGCGGCCAGGCCGAGGTTGAATTGGTCGCGCTGGGTCTGGAAACGAAAGCCGATCTGGTAGCCCGTCGGGGGAAATAGCAGGTACCAGGTCAGCGGCTGAGAGATATCCACCTGGTCGAGCACGTCGCGGTTGAAGTACCGGATCACCTTGGGGTCGCCAATGATCACGTCGATGCGGCCGCTGTACAGCAGGCGGTTGCGCGTTACCTGTTGCGCTTCTTCGCGGTAGTTGGGGTGGTTGTTCACCAGGGCAGCGTATTCCGGGCCGAGGAGAAACCGCGCGCGCTGAAAGGCGCTGATCGAATACGGGCGCAGGTCATCCAGGCTATGGATCTGCAAATGCCGCGAGGCCAGCGCCGCCGCCGCGTTGTGGTAGTAGATATAAACATCCGAGTAATAGGCGGCCACGCCGCTCAGCTCGTTGGTGGTGGTAATGCAGTCGAGCTCACCGCGAGCGAGCATCAGATGCAGGCGCTCCATTGGCGCGAAGTAGGCGTCCATCTCGAAACCGGCCTTGCGCAGCGCCGCTTCCACCAGTTCGTACTCCAGGCCCCTGCGCTCGGCCTCGAACACGTACGGCGGTTTGTTGGTGCCAAAGCCGATGCGAAACGGATCGGCCATAGCCGGCAAAGCCAGCAGCCAGATAAGCGCCAAGGCGTGCAGCAAGCGGGACATGCCACCTCCTTGGTCTGCGGAAGAATTACCTGAGCATAGCCGCGCTGCCGCCAGTGCGACGGGCTGAACCATTGCCAACGATACGGCGTCACACAGCTACTTTGGTCCGTCACGGAGCCTGTCGATGCCCGCCCTTCCCCTCGCCAGCCTGGCCCTGGTGCTTGTCGTTGCCGCCTTGCCCAGCCGGGCCGCCGAACCGCTACGGTTGTTGCACCTGCAACGCTGCGGCGACCTGCTGGCCAACACCGCGCAAGAGTTCTGCCTGAGTGCCCAGGGCCTGCAAAACGGAGCACTGACGGTCATGCTCGGCGGCGCCCCACTACCGGCAGAAGCATTGCAGCGCGACGGCCAGCGTCTGCGCCTGCGGCTCGAGCCCGGCGCTTACCAGAGCGCACCGATCTGGCTTGAACAACAAGGCAACGCCAGCAACCCGGTGTGGATGTCGTTGCACGGCAGCCATGTGCTGGCGGCCGGGCCCAATGACGTGGCGAAGAACATGGATGGCCTGACCACCTACATCAACCTGGTCAGTCTGATCATCGAAGAGAATGCCGATGGCCTGAGCACCGCCCGGCAACTGGCAAAAAAATACGGCGCCGAGGTGGTAGGGGCCATCGCCCCGCTCAACACCTACCAACTGCGCTTGCCGGCCAGCAACCTGCTTGAACGGGATGCCCTGGTGCTACGCCTGGGCACCGAAGTGAACGTCGATGCGGTGGTGATCGAAGAGTCCAGCGCCGAGGAAAGCGAAGGCCGGGACGATGACCTGGCAGCCGGCAAACAAGCGCCGGAGGAAAAACCCAGCGGCGATGAATGGGCTGCCAACCGATTTCTCGACGCGGTGAATTACTACCAGCGGCGCATACCTTCCGTGCATAAACCGGTGCCTACCACGCCAATTCGCGTGGGCGTGATTGAGCGCAATGTCGACTTCGACACCGCCGACTTCCACGACTACCTAGGCAGCGCGCCGCGCGAGGATGGCAAACCCAACACCCGCGTTTATGCCCGCGATGCGAACAAGCCCGACGGCCATGGCACCACAGTGGCCGGCATCCTCGCTGCCCGTTGGGACCAGGGCGGCAACACCGGTTTCCTCCGCGGTCTGGACGGCGCCGGGCCGGGCTTTGAGGTGATCGTCGAGCGCAATTCCGATGCCGGCATCACCGCCAATATCGCCGCCTCGGTGAACCTGGTGGAAGACGGCGTGCGGGTGCTGAACTGGAGTTGGGGCATTCACCGCGTCGGCGCAAAAAACATTCAGGGCGATGAAGTCGACTCCCTGGTGCGCTCCGGTCTGGCCATGAACGGCTATGAGGAGCTGCTCGAAGAGTTCTTCCTCTGGCTGCGGGCCAAACACCCTGATGTGATCGTGGTGAACTCCGCCGGCAATGGTTCGTCCTACTCCGGCGCCGACGAATACCGCCTGCCCTCCTCCTTTATCACCGACCAGTTGTTCGTGGTCGGCGGCCACCAACGCAGCGAGCGCCAGGACGTGGCGGTGAACGACCCGGCCTACGTGGTCAAACGCAGCTCCTCCAACAGCGACATGCGCGTCGACATCACGGCCGCCGCGTGCGCCCATGCCTCCACCGTGCAGGCTGACGCTGCCGGTGATGCTCACTGCGGCACCTCCTATGCCACGCCTATGGTCACCGGCGTCATCGCCGCCGTGCTCTCCATCAACCCCGACCTGCACCCTGAACAGGTGCGTATGTTGCTGCGCCGCAGCGCGATGACCATCGGTGAAGAATTCGACTTCGAGCCTGCCGATGCCGAAGACCTGACGGCACCTATTCTGCCGTCAGAGCGCAACTACGACTTGAACAACAAAGACGTCGGCCGCTCGGCACGGCTGGACATGCAGAAAGCCCTCGACCTGGCGGTGAAAAGTCGTGATCGAGTGAGGTAGGCGATATTCGCCCTACCTATTTGCAACTACGGTTGCCGGTGAGTTCGCTAGACTGCTGACTTCGTTCAACTGCCAGGAGATCAGCATGCTCAAAGCCCAATACCAGACCCGCGGCCCGGTGCCGCAGGACGTGATCGAAGCCGTCGACCTGCAACTGCCCCCGCTCACCGCCGGCCAGGTACGGATCAAAGTGCTGGCAGCCCCGATCAACCCTTCCGACGTGCTCACCCTCACTGGCCAGTACGGCATGCTGCCGCCACTGCCGGCCATTGGTGGCAACGAGGGCGTGGGCAAGGTTGAAGAACTGGGGCCGGACGTCAGCGCCCTCAAGGTTGGCCAGACCGTGTTGCTGCCAGTTGGCGCAGGCACCTGGGTGACCCACCTGAATACCGACGCCAGCAAGCTGATTCCCCTGCCCGATGCCGACCCGCAGCAACTGGCGATGCTAACCGTCAACCCGCCTACCGCCTCCCTGTTGCTCAGCCAGTTCGTCGACCTGCAACCGGGCGAATGGGTGATTCAGAACGCCGCCAACTCCGGGGTCGGCAGCTACCTGATGCAACTTGCCAAGCTGCGCGGCTTCAAGACTGTCAACGTAGTACGCCGTGACTCGGCCATCGCTGCCACCCAACAAGACGGCGGCGACGTGGTGTTGGTGGACGGCCCCGACCTGGCCAAACGTGTACGCGAAGCTACCGGCAGCGCCACCATCCGTTTGGCCATCGACGCAGTCGGCGGTGCGGCCACCGATCACCTGGCCGCGTGCCTGGGTGAAGGCGGCACCGTGGTGAACTACGGAATGATGAGCGGCGAACCGTGCCAGGTATCACCGTCGGCCATCGTCTTTCGCGACGTGACGCTGAAAGGTTTCTGGCTGGCGAAATGGTTCCGCGCCGCCAGTCAGGCGGAACAGGGCAAGGTGTTTGGTGAGCTGGTGCAGCTGATTGCCAGCGGCAAATTGAAAACCCGGATCGCAGCGACCTATGACGTCAGCCAGATCAAAGAGGCAGTTGCTGCGGCAGCGGGCGGCGAGCGTGAAGGCAAGATTCTGATCGTGCCGAAGTAAGCCCATCACCTGCATACGCAAGATGATGCAAAGAAACCTGTCATCCCCGCCTGCGCGGGGATTACGGTGGAGGGTGCGGAATTACTCCGCCGCAGGCGCTTCCGGCTTCTTGCGCTTCAACGGCGCCATGCCATCACCGCTAACCAGCGAGCTCTTGGGCTTGTTGGCGGTTTTGCGCTTGGTGGGTGACTTGGCCACGGCCTTCTTGTCGCCTTTCTTGTCGGTCTTTTTCTTCTTCACGCCGACGGCTTTACCCGAGGCTTTGACCTTTTTCGGGCCGCCGTAGGTGCCTTTCAGTTCCTTGACGGTGCGGCGCTCGAAGCTCTGTTTGAGGTAGCGCTCGATGCTCGACATCAGGTTCCAGTCGCCGTGGCAGATCAGCGAGATCGCCAGGCCTTCGTTACCGGCGCGGCCGGTGCGGCCGATGCGGTGCACGTATTCGTCGCCGCTGCGCGGCATGTCGTAGTTGATCACCAGATCCAGGCCATCCACGTCCAGACCACGGGCCGCGACGTCGGTCGCCACGAGGATTTTCACCCCACCCTGCTTCAGGCGGTCGATGGCCAGCTTGCGGTCCTTCTGGTCTTTCTCACCATGCAGCACGAACACCTTGTGCTCGGCAGCCACCAGGCGCCCATAGAGGCGGTCGGCAGCCACGCGGGTGTTGGTGAAGATGATCGCTTTCTGGTAGGTCTCGTTGGCCAGCAACCAATACACCAGCTGCTCTTTGTGCTGGTTGTGGTCGGCGGTGATGATCTGCTGGCGCACGCCATCGCTGAGCTGGCTGACAGCGTTGAGTTGCAGGTGCTGCGGGTCTTTGAGGACCGAGGCGACCATCTCGCGCAGGCCATTGCCGCCGCTGGTGGCGGAGAACAGCATGGTCTGGTGCGCGCCTTTGCACTCACCGGCCAGGCGCTGCACGTCTTCGGCGAACCCCATGTCGAGCATGCGGTCGGCTTCGTCCAGCACCAGCACTTCCACGGCCTTGAGGTCGAGGTTGCCGGCGTTCAGTTGCTCGAGCAGACGGCCAGGCGTGCCGATCAGAATGTCCGGCACCTTGCGCAGCATGGCGGCTTGCACTTTGAAATCTTCGCCGCCGGTGATCAGGCCGGACTTGATGAAGGTGAACTGCGAGAAGCGCTCCACTTCCTTCAAGGTTTGCTGCGCCAGCTCGCGGGTTGGCAGCAGGATCAGCGCGCGGATCACTACGCGGGGTTTGGCGTCGCCCATCAGGCGGTTGAGCAGCGGCAGGACGAACGCAGCGGTTTTGCCGCTGCCGGTCTGCGCGGTAACCCGCAGGTCTTTCCCTTCCAGCGCCGGCGGAATGGCCGCGACTTGTACCGGGGTGGGCTCGACAAACTTCAGCTCGGCCACGGCTTTAAGCAGGCGTTCATGCAGGGCGAATTGGGAAAACACGGGGGGCTACCTCGGCGAAGATCACTAAACAGCCGCATAGGTTACCGGTTGTTGCCCCGGAACGCCCGCAGTCTGTGCAGGCTATCGACCACAGGCGCACGCAGCGGCATTACAAAAACGCTGTGAGCTGGCATTCTGGCGCGCGAAAAAATTGCCCCGAAGGAGCCCTCATGACCGTTCTCGCCATTGCCGCCGCCTGCCTGCTCGACGCCCAGGGCCGTTTACTGCTGGTGCGTAAACGCGGCACCCAGGCGTTCATGTTGCCCGGCGGCAAACGTGAAGCGGGCGAAACGGCTATCGCCGCGTTGCAGCGCGAATTGCTCGAAGAGTTGAACCTGAGTCTGCCGGCCGAAGCGTTCGAGGTGCTCGGCCAGTTCCAGGCGCCAGCAGCCAATGAGCCCGACACCTGGATCGATGCCGACATCTTCGTCGCTCCCCTCAACCAGCCCGTGGCCGCAGCCGCTGAACTGGAAGAGTTGGCCTGGCTCGACCTGCAGGCGCCCGAGCGCGACGACCTGGCGCCGCTACTGCGGCTGCACGTGTTGCCGCGCCTGCTTGCGCAGCTGATGAATGCTGTCCCAGGCGGTTAATACGATCGCAAGCCAGATCGGGATGTAGGTCCACAGCTGCGCCGGGTTGAAGGTTTCGCCAAGAAACAGCACCGCCACGGCAAACAGCAACGCCGGCTCGACGTAACTGAGAATGCCGAATACCCCCAGCGGCAACAGGCGACTGGACGCCATCATCGCCGCGAAGGCCAAGGTGCCGAGCAGGCCGATGCCAGGCAACAACCACCACATGTGCGGTGCAACGGTGAACAGGTTGTCCGGGCCGTAGGTGAGGATCAGCCAGATCGCCACCGGCGCCAGCATAAGCATTTCCAGGATGAAGCCGGATAGCGAGTCCAGGCGCATCCAGCGGCGCAGCATGAAGTAAGGCGGGTAACCCAGCGCGGTCACCAGGGTCGCCCAGGAAAACGCCCGGGTCAGCCACAGTTCATGCAGCACACCGAGCAACGCCAGGCCCACGGCGATGCCCTGCAACGGGCTCAGGCGTTCGCGGTAGAACAGCCGGCCGACCAGCACCATCGACAGCGGCAGGAGGAAGTAGCCGAGGGTGATGTCGAGCATCATGCCCTGCAGCGGCGCCCACAAAAACAGCCCCCACTGAATGCCGATCAGCGCGGCTGCCACCGGCAAGGCCAACACCAGCAACGGCTCGCGGCGCAGGCGCTGCAAGACGCCGAACAGCAGCCCCCATTGCCGCGACAGGGCCACCAACAGCAACACCATGGGGATCGACCAGAGCACCCGTTGGGCGAAAATCTGCACGCCATCCAGCGGTGCCAGCTGTTTCACATAGCCCGGCATAAAGGCGAACAGCAACGACGCCGTCACCGACAGTGCCACCCCGCGACCGGACAGCTTCATGTCTGCTCCATCAACAAAAATAGCCGGCGACCATAGCGCGGTTGCCAGCCTTCTGTCGCGGGGTAGGTTGGGTTGAGCGCAGCGAAGCCCAACGATACGCAGGCTTAGAACCACCACCGATGCCAGACGGGGGCGTTTGGAGCCCGAACTGTTCTGTTTGAAATCGAAGATGGCGCAATCGGATTTGTATCGTTGGGCTTCGCCTTTGGCTCAACCCAACCTACGTTGTATCAAAGCTGCGCCAACCCCACCGGCTGCCGATGCTCCGCCAGATACGGCAACACGGCCGCCAGCAACGGCGCCTTGAACGCCTCCTGGAAACGATGGGCCAGCCCTGGAATCAGCTTCAACTGCGCGCCCTTGATATGCGCCGCCACATGCACGCCATGCATCACCGGCAGCAACGGGTCGGCTGTGCCATGCACCACCAGGGTCGGTACCCGCAGGCGGTCGAGCAAGGCCACGCGGCTCGGTTCGGCGAGGATCGCGAGAATCTGCCGCTGCACGCCCTGGGGATTGAAGGCGCGGTCGTAGGCGACGGCGGCCTGCTCTTTCAGCAATTGGCGATCATCGTGCACAGTCGGGCTGCCGAGGGCCGCGAGCAGGTCGGCCTGCTGTTCGATGGCCACATCGCGGTTCGGCGCTTCACGGCGGGCCAGCAGCGCCAGCAAGGCGGGCTTGGGTTCAGGCAAGCCCTGGGCGCCAGAGCTGGTCATGATCAGGGTCAGGCTGGTCACCCGTTGCGGGGCCATGTCGGCCATGTGCTGGGCGATCATGCCGCCCATGCTCGCGCCCAACACGTGAAAGCGCGACACATGCAGGTTATCCATCAAGCCCAATGCATCCTGGGCCATATCGGTGAGGCTATAGGGCGCGGCCACGGAAAAACCCAGTTTGTAGCGCAGCACCTCATAGGTGAGGTTGGCCGGCTCCGGCGCGTGCGCCCAGGTGGACAGGCCGACGTCTCGGTTGTCGTAGCGGATCACCCGAAAGCCCTGCTGACAGAGGGCGACCACCACCTCGTCCGGCCAATGGATCAACTGCCCACCCAAGCCCATGACCAGCAGCAGCGCCGGATCGGACTCACGGCCAATGCTCTGGTACGCAAGGGTCACCTCGCCCAGATCAGCCCGTTGAGTGACAACATTGACATCGCACCGCGAAGCCGCAAAAGACGGCAAGGCACACCACAAGGCGGCCCAGAAAAGAAACGCACGCATAAGAAAATACCAACACGCAAAACCCCAGTAAGGCCGGATTGTGCTGACAGACGTAGGATCGCGCTGCCACACAACCGTGACAATTTGATGAAGGGCGCCGAACGGTCGTGACGCGCACGTCGTTCTTTGTAGGAGCGGCTGGGCGGCATTCCAATCAGCCGCGATGCTTTTGATCGTAAAAGCATCGCGGCTGAAGCCGCTCCTACGAGCCACGAAAACATGATTAAAATTCAATAAAAACAAATTGAACCGCAAATTAATTCACGTTAATTTCGCTCATGTTCCCTACTCAACCCACGCCGAGAGCCCCGCCATGTTGGAACTGCGCCACCTGAAAACCCTGCATGCGCTGCGTGAAACCGACAGCCTGGTGGACGCAGCCGAGCGCCTGCACCTGACCCAATCCGCTCTCTCCCACCAGTTCAAGGAACTGGAGGAACGCCTGGGCATGCAGCTGTTCGTGCGCAAGACCAAACCGGTGCGTTTCACCAGCGCCGGCCTGCGCCTGCTGCAACTGGCCGACTCGCTGCTGCCGCAACTGCGCGCCGCCGAGCGCGACATGGCGCGGCTGGTAGGCGGCACCGCCGGCCGTCTGCACATGGCGATCGAATGCCACAGCTGCTTCCAGTGGCTGATGCCGACCATCGACCAGTTCCGCGATGCCTGGCCGGAAGTGGAGCTGGACCTGGCCTCGGGTTTCTCCTTCGCGCCCCTGCCGGCGCTGGCCCGTGGCGACCTCGACCTGGTGGTGACCTCCGACCCCATCGACCTCTCAGGCATCACCTACGTGCCGCTGTTCACCTACGAAGCGATGCTCGCGGTGGCCAACCAGCACGACCTGGCGAAAAAGCCCTATATCGTGCCCGGCGACCTGGCCAAGGAAACCCTGATCACCTACCCGGTGGAGCGCGACCGGCTGGATATCTTCACCCGTTTTCTGGAGCCGGCCGACATCGAACCGGCGCAGGTGCGCACCTCGGAGCTGACGGTAATGATGATGCAGCTGGTGGCCAGCGGCCGCGGCGTGTGCGGCCTGCCCAACTGGGCGCTGCACGAGTACAGCTCGCGCGGTTATGTGACGGCCAAACGCTTGGGCGACAAGGGTCTGTTCGCCACCCTGTATGCCGGCATTCGCACCGACATGCTCGACGCGCCGTTTATGCGCGACTTCCTGCTGACTGCCAAAGACACCTCGTTCTCCACCCTGGAAGGCGTGAGCGCGGCGAAGGAAAAGTAAAGCCGTTTGCCCTCACCGCGTTTGGCGAGGGCTTGCTGGCTTCGAGCAATCAACCGTTCGAGCAACCATCACCCATCTGCCGATACTCCACGGTGTGGCGCTGGCCCTGATGGTCTTCGAAGGTCATCCACGCCGGGCCGACGGCGCATTCGTGGTTGTCATTGGAAATGGAGATGACCCGCGCCACATCCAATTCCATGCCATAGGCATATTGCTCGACTTCTGCTTGCTCCTGGCTATCGCTGACCTGTGGCAGTTCGCCGGCCAGAGACACGCAGGCGTAGCCCGCCAACGCCAGTAAAACTAGAGCTTTCATGGGGTAGTTACCTGTTTGCAAAGTACTGCGAGGAGTAGTCGGCTGGCGCCTTTTTTCGTGGAAAATTTGCCAGCCGAGTTTCTTGCTTATTGCCTGTTTGGAGCCCGCCGCAGTCTTGTGAAAAACGGCGGTGTAACCCTGCCTTTCCGAGCATGGGCCCCTGCGTGGGGGGCGGGTTCATTTTAGGTTTTGGGGCGCTGGGCTTTAAGCGCGAAGATGGCTAAGGACTGTTGACTAGAACCGCAATAATCGCCGTCCCTCAACGTCAAAAACATCGCGGCTGAAGCCCCTCCCACAAGAAACCTCTTACCCTGTGGGAGGGGCTTCAGCCGCGATTCCTGCAAACGAAAACCGCTGATCTATTCAATCCCCAGCAACAGCTCATTGGCATCGTTACTGTCCGGGTTGATCACCACCGTGCACGTCATCCCCGCCGCCAGCAGCAGACCATCCGGCACACTGTCGATCCTGATCCGCACCGGCACCCGCTGGGCCAGGCGCACCCAGTTGAAGGTGGGGTTCACATCCGCGGTCAGCTCATGGCTCTGCGGGTTGTCGCGGTCGTAGATGCCGCGGGAAATGCTGTCGACATGGCCGTGCAAACGGGCGCCGCTCATCATGCGCATCTCGGCCGGGTCGCCGACCTTGATCAGCGGCAGGCGGGTCTCTTCGAAGTAGCCGTTGATATAAAAGGAATGGCTGTCCACCAGGGCCATGGTGGCCTCGCCGCGTTGGGCGAAGTCGCCGCGGTAGACGTTGAGGTTGGTGATATAGCCATCCACCGGCGCACGCACTTCAGTGCGTTGCAGTTGCAGGCGCGCCGCTTCCAGACGGGCCTGGGCACTCTGGTAATCGGCCAGTGCGACAGCGGCCATATGGCTGGCGTCGTCGCGGCTTTCGCGTGACACCACTTGCTCATCCATATCGGCACGGCGCTGGGCGTTGTCCTGGCGCCGGTGCAACGCTGCCTTGCGGGCGGCCACTTCAGCCTCGGCCTGCTGCACGGCCAACTGGAAATGCTCGGGGTCGATGCGCAGCAGCAGGTCGCCTTGTTTCACCGCCTGGTTATCCGCCACGGCCACTTCCACCACCAGCCCGCCGACGTCGGCCGCAATATTGATGACATCGGCGCGCACCCGCCCATCGCGGGTCCAGGGTGCGTCCATGTAGTGGCTCCACAGGGTGCGCAGAATAAGTAGCGCCAGGGCGAACACAAGCAGGCTGACCAGCACGCTGATGGTCTTTTTCGGGGACATGGGTGGGTCTCGCCTCAACGATAAATGCACAGCGCCAGCGCGCCATACAGACAGGTAAACAGGCTCACGCGCAGCAGGGTCGGGTGCCAGGCGTGGCGGTAGCAACCGAGCCACGCGAGCAGGCGGTCCAGGCCCCAACCGAGCACCACGCAGAGCAGGAACAACAAGGTAAGGCTCGGCATGTACACGCCAAGCACTTGCACTTCACGCGGCATCGGCAACTCCGGCAGCAGGCGCCAACGGCGACTCGGGGTCGAGCAAGGCGCTGCGGATAAAGTGCAGGTAGCTGAGCACGCGGCGCAGCGGCGAGGTGTCGAACTGCGGCGCGCGCGGTTCGGGCGTGGCACGGACAGCAGCGATAGCCTGCTCGACGGCGTGTAAAGCGCGCTGGCGGTTGCTCTCTTGTGGCCGCACGAACAGGCGGATCAACGCTCGCCCCATCAGGCGAATGGCCTGACGCCAGGGCGTGTGCTCGGCGTAGCACGGCTGAGCTGGCAGGCCCGCCTGCTCCTGGCGTAGCTCGATCACCGCATGGCCGATCTCCTGCACCAGAAACATCCAGCGCAGCAGCTGGCGCTGCACGTCCGGGCGTCCGGCGGAAAAACCGTGGGCCTGGTTCAGCAGGTCACGTGTGCCGCTCTCGAACCCGGCAACCAGGCCCTTGAGTTTGCCGCTGACGGCGAACACCACGCGCATGCGCAAGTCGCGCTCCAGGCGCCGCCACAACCACGGCCGGTTGGGCGGCAGAATCAGTGCCGTGGCCAGCGTGGCCATGGCCATCGACAGCAAGGCCGCGAGGTATTCGTTGATAAAGCCATAGGGGTTGTAGAGGGTCAGGTTGGCCGGCAGCGACAGCATGCAAAACCACACCAGCAGCCCCATGCCGAACCCGGCCCACTGCGGACGTGACAGCAGCAAAGCGCCACCGGCAAACACCGGCGCCAGGGCGCAGCAGAGCAAGGCAAAACCATCCAGGCGCGGCAGCACGAAAAACAGTAATCCAAAGCCCAACAGCGCCCCGCCACAGGCGCCGACAAACAACTGCGCCGCCAGGCGTTTGGGATTGGCGCCGGCCGACACCAGCCCGGTGATCATCCCCGCCGTCATCACCAGGGTGGTGCCGCTGGGCCAGGCAGTGGCCAGCCAGAAGGCGCTGAGCGCCAGCATCAGCAAGGATCCGCGCATGCCGGCGACGATGGCGGCCATGCCGTTGGCGCGCGGGGTAAAGGCGTCTTTGAAATCTTCGCGGGCGTGGTGGTGGTCGAGCAGCGAGGCGTGGGTCAGGGCATAGCTGTGCAGGTCATCGGCAAAGCGAAAGAGCAGCTCGGCGGCGGTGTTGAAGTCGAGCATCTGCGCCTCCACCGGCTGCTGCATATTCAGCTGCAAGCGGGCGCGGCGAATCTGTTCCATCAATTCCAGCTTGCAGGCCTGTAAGCGCTCAGCCAGTTGCACCGCTTCGCTGTCACTGCATAGCCGTGTGCGTAACGGCGCCAGCAGCGCGGCGACTTCCGCCAGGCAAGGCTGCAAGGCATCAACCACACCCTGCTCGCCCGCCACCTGCAAGCGCCGCAGCAGTTGATACAACGCGTGAAAGCGAGTGGAGAGTTGCATAAACTCATTGTTCAGCCGCGCCAGCCGACCGCTGCGCAGGCGAATGTGCGGGTCTTCAAAGGCGCTGGCATTGCGCAGGTTTTCCAGGCCCACCGCCTCGGCGGCGAACCGTGCATTGAGCTGTTCGAAGCGCGCCGGCGACAGCTCGCCCGCCAGGCCTTCCCAGGCGAACCCGGCAAAGTCGCGAAAGCGCAGCGCCAGGGTGCTGCGCAACGAACTGCTGCTGGTCTGCGGCAGCAGCAGACCGTTGACCACCCCGGTACAGATGATCCCCAAGCAGATTTCCAGCACCCGCCACAGCGCCGCCATAAACGCGCCCTCGGGATGCAAGGTGGCGGGCAGGCCGATCATCGCCGCGGTGTAGCCAGCCAGCACACAGGCGTAGCCACGAAAGTCGCGGTAACGGGTGGCGCCGGCCGTACACAGGCCAATCCACAGCGCCAGGCTGAGCAGAAACAGCACCCGCTCCTGGGCGAACAAGGCGATCAAGGTGACCATCATCGCCAGGCCGACAAAGGTGCCGATCAGGCGGTAAAAACTCTTGGCCAGCACCTGCCCACTCTGCGGTTGCATGATGATAAACACCGTCACCAGCACCGTGCTTGGCTGCGGCAATTGCAGGCGGTAGGCCAGCCACAACGCGAGAAACGCGGTGAGCAGCGCCTTGCCGATAAACACCCAGGTCAGGCCTTCGCTACGGCCCCAGTCGGCCAGCGTGGCGCGCCACGGCATCGCACTGAGTGAGCTCATGGTGTAGCGCCTCCGCCATTCAACACGCCGCCACCGAGGACTACCCACAGGTCAGCTTGACTGCTCAATTGCGCGGCCAGTACCTGCTGCTGCAAACGCTGCTGCTGGAACACTGCGGTTTGCGCCTGCAACACCGCACGGTAGTCGGTGAGACCGCGCTGCTGCGCCACCTCGGCCAGGCGCCGATTGTTCTCGGCAACACTCAAGGCCTGGGCAGCGAAGTGCTGTTGTTCGGCCAACGAATGCAGGCGCGTGAGCACATCGGCGACGCTGTGCAGCGCGCTGATCAGGGTCTGGTTGTAATGCTCCACAGCCAAGTCGTAGGCCGCCGTGCGTTCCCCCAGCTGGGCACGCAAACGCCCCCCATCGAAGATCGGCAAACTCAACGCCGGGCCGAGGCCGTAGGTGAGTTTGTCGTAACGGAGAAAATCCAGCCCGCCGCCCTGCACCGCCGTCGAACCGAGGCTGCCGAGCAGGTCGATATCGGGATAGAACTCGGCCTTCGCCGCCTCGATACCCTGCGCCTCGGCCGCCACCTGCCAGCGCCGCGCGACAATATCCGGACGCCGGCCGAGCAATGCCAACGGCAAGCTGTGGGGCAAGGCTGGCACCGCACTCAAGCCCAGTTGCGGGCGCTGCAAACGCTCGCCAGCACTCGGCGGCTGGCCGGCCAGCGCAGCCAACTGATGGCGGCTGAGGGCGATGGCTTCGTCCGCCAGGTCCAGTTGCCGCTGCACGTCCGGCAGCGGCAACTGCGCTTGGCTGAGCTCCAACTGAGTGCCGAGACCAGCCAACAAGCGCCGCTGCGCCAGGCTGAGCAGTTGCTGCTGTTGAACGACCGCCGCTTGGGCGATATCGCGTTCGGCAAAGCGCAACGCCAGGCCGATATAAGTGCGCAGCAGATTGCCTTGCAGCTCCAGCGCGGCGGCACGCGCATCGGTGGCCGCCACCTGGGCCAGGTTCAGCGCCCGCAACCGGTTGCTGCGCTCGCGGCCCCACAGGTCGAGGTTGTAGCTCAGGCTCAAACCCTGGGTGTTATTCCAACTGCTAGTACGCCCCAGCGAGCCGGGGCCGTAGAAATCATCCTGCGGCCAGCGCTTGCGTTGCATTTGCGCGTCGTAGCCAACCTGCGGCGACTCATCGGCCGCCACCTGCCCCGCCATGGCCTGCGCCTGACGCACCCGCGCGGCGGCCATTTTCAGGCTGGGGCTGGCGGCCAGCGCCTGGGTCATCCAGGCATTCAGTTGTGGGTCGTGGTAGGCCTGCCACCACTGTTCAGTGGGCCAGGTGATAGCCACTGAAGCCGGCTCAAGCGGCGCAGGTGCCTGGCTTAAAGGACGAATACCGCGGCTGTCGAGGCAGGCACTCAAGGAAAAGGAACACAGACACAAGCTGGCAAGGCGAAGCCATTGCCCATAGGTGCGGGGCACTGCGATACATCCTGACAAGGCGGCGGCTAATGAAGGTGTCCGGCTCTTGCTGGCCGACTCGGGAGGCGATTCTAGGTGGCGGGAGGGCGATGGATAAGCGAGGTTTTTGGCCAATCATTGTGTACTAAACTGCGACAATCTTTGGCAGGTTTCCTGCCAGACTGCGCACCCGCCATCGCCAGCAGGCTGGCGTCTCAGAGGAGTTACCGGGTGGACATCCTGTTCAATATGCGCACCTTCGTGTGCGTGGTCGAAACCGGCAGTTTTACCGCTGCCGCGCAACGTATGGACCTCACCACTTCTTACGTGTCGCGCTCGGTGGCCACCCTGGAAACCCACCTGCGCACCCGCCTGCTGCAACGCACCACCCGACGCATTGCCCTGACCGAAGCGGGTCAGCGTTACCTGCTGCGCTGCCAGCAGATTCTCGGCTATATCGAAGAGGCCGAAGCCGAGGCCAGCGACGCCCACGCGCACCCGGCCGGCAACCTGAAAGTGCACTCGATGACCGGCATCGGCCAGCACTACCTGATCAAGGCCATCGCCGCCTACAACCGCAAATACCCCGACGTCAGTTTCGACCTGACCCTGGCCAACCGCACCACCGATATCCTCGACGAAGGCTACGACGTGTCGGTGGTGATCGCCCGTGAACTGCCAGACTCGGGGCTGGTGTCGAAATGCATCGGCAGCACCTTCAGCGTGCTCTGCGCCTCGCCCGGTTATATCGCCGAAAACGGTTTTGCCCACCGCCCCGGCGACTTGCACCAACACCGCTGCCTGCGCCTGGTGAACGCCGCCATGAGCCTGGACAAGTGGCAATTCGAAGGTCCGGATGGTGATGAAATGGTCGCCATTAACCGCTCGGTGTTTCAGGTCAACACCGCCGATGCGATGACCGAAGCAGTGCGAGCCGGCATCGGCATTGGCGCCCTGCCGGTGTACTCAGCCATCGCCGGCCTGCGTGACGGCAGCCTGGTGCGGGTGTTGCCGCTGTACCGGCTGTACCAACTCAAGGTGTTTGCCCTGTACCCCTCGCGGCAATACCTGGATGCCAAGATCCGCACCTGGGTGGAGTTTCTGCGCGACACCTTGCCCGAGCGGTTGAAGGCTGATGAAGACAGCCTGCAAGAATTGAGCGGAATGCTGAAGGCGTTGTGAGGGTAAAAAGCATCGTGGCGAAAGCCACTGCCATTGAGTGTGCATACCCGTAGGAGCGGCTTCAGCCACGCTGCGCTTGAACTCGACTCGTAGTGCCAGCCCGTCTACGCTGAGCCCTGCCGCCTAATTCCCAAGGGAGCCCGCATGAGCCTTTCGCTGCTTAGCCGCTACGCGTTTTTTGTTGCCTGCCTTGTGTTCACCCTCGCCAGTCTGCCGTTCTATCACCATGAATGGCTGTGGCCTTTCACCCTGCTGACGGGCGTGCTGACCCTGGTGGGCATCGGCGATCTGCTGCAGACCCGCCACGCGGTGCGGCGCAATTACCCGATCCTGGGCAACATCCGTTATCTGGTCGAAGGCATCCGCCCGGAGATCCGCCAGTACCTGCTGGAGGCCGATGGCGACAAGCTGCCGTTCTCCCGCGCACAACGCTCCCTGGTGTATGCACGGGCCAAGAACGAGGGCGCCGACAAACCCTTTGGCACCCTGATCGACGTGTACCAGAACGGCTTCGAATTCATCGGCCACTCCATGCGCCCGGCGACGCTGACTGACCCCGACAGCTTTCGCGTGATCATCGGCGGCCCGGACTGCAAACAGCCCTACTCGGCTTCGCTGTTCAATATCTCGGCGATGAGCTTTGGCTCGCTGAGTGCCAACGCCATTCGTGCCCTCAACAAAGGCGCCAAGCTCGGTAATTTTATCCACGACACCGGCGAGGGCAGCATCAGCGAATATCACCGCGAACACGGCGGCGACCTCACCTGGGAACTGGGCAGCGGCTATTTCGGCTGCCGCACCAGCACCGGCCTGTTCGACCCCGAGCGCTTTGCCAAACAGGCGCAAAGCCCACAGGTGCGGATGATCGAGATCAAGCTTAGCCAGGGCGCCAAACCGGGCCACGGCGGCATTCTGCCCAAGCACAAAGTGACCAAGGAAATCTCCGAAACCCGTGGCGTGCCGATGGGCGAAGACTGCGTGTCGCCGTCGCGCCATAGCGCGTTCTCCACCCCCATCGAGCTGCTGCAGTTCGTCGCGCAATTACGCGAGCTGTCGGGCGGCAAACCGGTGGGCTTCAAGTTCTGCCTCGGCCACCCATGGGAATTCATGGGCATCGCCAAGGCCATGCTGGAAACCGGCATCGTGCCGGACTTCATCGTGGTCGACGGCAAGGAAGGCGGTACCGGCGCGGCGCCCGTGGAGTTCACCGACCATATCGGCGTGCCGATGCGCGAGGGCTTGCTGTTCGTGCACAACACCCTGGTGGGAATGAACCTGCGCGACAAAATCAAGCTGGGCGCCAGCGGCAAGATCGTCAGCGCTTTCGACATTGCCAGCGTGTTGGCAATCGGCGCCGACTGGGCCAACTCGGCGCGCGGATTCATGTTCGCCATCGGCTGCATCCAGAGCCAGAGTTGCCACACCAATAAATGCCCGACCGGCGTCGCCACCCAGGACCCGTTGCGCCAGCGCGCCCTGGTGGTGGAAGACAAAGCCCAGCGGGTCTACAGCTTCCACCGCAATACCCTCAAGGCCCTGGCAGAAATGCTCGCCGCAGCCGGGCTTTCCCATCCCAAACAACTGGACGCCCGCCACCTGGTACGACGGATTTCCGCGACTGAAATCAAGCTGTTTGCCCAGGAGCATGTGTTCCTCAAACCGGGTGAGTTACTCAGCGGCAAGATCAGCGGCGAGTTCTACGAGCGGATGTGGAAAATGGCCCGCGCCGACAGTTTTGAAGCCGCCCCACCTGAGCCTGACCACCAGCCGGCAGCCCCGGCCAAACCCGACGCGATGCAAACCGCCTGAGCCGACCGCTCACCCAATCAGCCAATCAGCCAATCACTCAACGGAAAGTTACACTAAGTGAAACTTTCCGTTGAGTGATTGACCTTGCCAGCGCCATCACTCAACACTAACTTACAGTTTGTGTAACTTTCCGCTGAGTGATACTCGCCATGCTGCCCTCGTCCACGCCCATTCAACCGATGCGCCAGTTGCTCCACAGCCTGTATGCGCTGGCGGGCCCGGAGCGCTATCTGTTTACCCCCGACGACCTGCGCGCGCTGGTACCAGAGCTGTCTGACGGCGCCTACAAAACCCTGCTCAGCCGCGCCGACAGTGGCGCACTGCTGCGCCGGGTGTGCCGTGGCCTGTATCTGTTCGAGCCCGCCGCACCGCGTAACGGCCTGTTGCTGATGCACGCTGCCGCACGTTTGCGAGCCGGCTATTTCAACTACCTGAGCCTTGAGACCGTGCTGAGCGACAGTGGGGCGATTTCCCAGGTGCCGATCAGTTGGATCACCCTGATGTCCTCCGGGCGCAGCAGCCAGATCGATTGCGGGCGCTGGGGCACCATCGAGTTCGTCCACACCCGCCAGCAGCCGGCCGAGCTGGCCGAACACCTGCAATACGATGCGCGCTGCCGGCTGTGGCGTGCGACCCCGCAGCAGGCGTTGCGCGATATGCGCGCCACGCGCCGCAACAGAGACCTGGTCGCCCCAGCGCAGATGGATGGGAGCAACGCAGATGAGCCTGTTTGATCGGCTGGTCGATGAAGCACTGCGCAACAGCCAAGAGTTGGCGCCGCTGCGGGTGGTGGTGGAAAAAGAACTGCTGCACCACGACATCATGCGGGCCCTGAGCAGCGCCGGTCTGCTGGCCAGGCTGACCTTTATCGGCGGCACTTGCCTGCGTGCCTGTTACGGCTCCAACCGCTTGAGTGAAGACCTCGACTTCACCGGCGGTGCCGACTTCAGCCGCGAGCAGTTGGCCGAACTGGCGCAGGTGCTGGTCGATACCCTTAAAGGCAAATACGGCCTGGCGGTCACCGTCAGCGAACCCCGCAAGGAAACCGGCAACGTCGACACCTGGAAGCTGAAAATCCAGACCCGCGCTGAAAGCGCGAGCCTGCCGGCGCAGCGGATCAACATCGACGTCTGCGCCATCCCCAGTTACCGCCCCGAGCCGTCGTTGCTGCTCAACCCCTATGGCGTTGATATGGGCACCAGCGGTTTGATCGTGCAGGCGCAGACACGTGAAGAAATCTATGTGGATAAAGTGCTGGCCTTCGCCCTGCGCGCCAACCGCTTCAAGAACCGCGACCTGTGGGACCTGCTCTGGCTGCGCCAGCAAGGGATGACGCCGGCGTGGGAGTTGTTGCAACGCAAGCTGGCAGACCATCGCTGTACGCCCCTGGACTTCCAACAGGCCTTTGCCCAGCGAACTGCATGGATGGACAGCGATGAGCAGGTAGCCGCTGACTTTCGCCACGAGATGCGCCGTTTTCTGCCAACCCGGCTGGTGACCGGCACGGTCAATGAACCGGCGTTCTGGTCGGTGCTGGTCCGCCATCTGCGCGAACTGAACGGCCAGGTACAACGCACCCTGAACGACAGCGCCGAAGCCGTTTTCGCTATGTAAAAAAGCGCGCCCGCCCTGCTATTCTCGCCCCTCATTGCCTTCCCACGGATAACCCAGCATGGCTTTGCATACCTGGCTCGTTTACCTGCTCGCGGTTGTCGGCCTGTCGCTCACGCCGGGGCCCAACGCCCTGTTGGCCCTCAGCCATGGCGCCTTGTATGGCCAGCGCAGAACCCTGTTCACCATCGGCGGCGGCATGCTCGGGTTCACCCTGTTGATGGCCTTGTCGATGTTCGGTATCGGCGCGCTGTTGCAGGCGTCGGCCCATGCCTTGACGGTGTTGAAGTGGGTCGGCGGCGCCTACCTGGTGTGGCTGGGCATTCAACTCTGGCGGGCGCCACCGATCGAGCTGAACATCGAGGGCGCGGGGCCGAGCAAGTCGGGGCACGCGCTGTTTCGCCAGGGGCTGCTGTCGGCCATTTCCAATCCAAAAGTCATCCTGTTTTTCGGCGCCTTTCTGCCGCAATTTCTCGACCCCGAGCGCCCGCTGTGGCTGCAGTTCGTGATTCTGGTCCTGACCTTTGTGCTGTTCGAGGGCGTGGTCGAATTCCTGCTGGCACGCATGGCCCATCGTATCCGCCCCTGGTTGGAGCGCAGCGGCAAGGGTTTCAACCGCTGCTGCGGTAGCCTGTTCGCCCTGATGGGGGCGGCGCTGCCGACCTTGCGTTAAGCCATGGCCCGCGCAGCCCCACCGGATTTACACAGCCCAGGCGCCGCCCTGCGTGCCGTAGCACGCAGCTACCCGCGCGGGATGTTCATCGAACCGCACGCCCACGACTGGGGCCAATTGCTGTACGCCATGAGCGGCATCATGTGGGTGGAAACGCCCAGTGAAGCGGTGCTGGTGCCGCCGCTGCGCGCGGTGTGGTTGCCGACCCAGGTGCCCCATGCGGTACGCGTGGTCTCGGAGTTGGAGATGCGCAACATCTACCTGCGTCCGGACCAACCCCACAGCCTGCCCGGCAGCACCCAGGTGCTGGAAGTGCGGCCGTTGTTGCGTGAGCTGATTCTCGCCCTGGTCGAGCAACAAGGCGCCGAAGACAGCGCCTATTACCAAAGCCTCAGCGCCCTGGCTGTGCTCGAATTGCAGCGTGCTCAGCATTCGCACCTGCGTGTACCACTGCCGGATGCCAGCGACCGGCGCTTGCTCAACCTGTGCCAGGCAGTGATCGCTTCGCCGTCACAAGCCTTCTCCTTTGAACAGCAAGCAGCTGCCGCTGGCGCCAGCGTGCGCACCCTGGCGCGGTTGTTTCAGGACAGCCTGGGCATGGGCTTCGCCCACTGGCGTCGGCAAGTACAGCTGGCGACCGCGGTGGCGGCGCTCATCGAAGGCACACCCGTCAGCCGGATTGCCGCCGACCTTGGCTACCGCCCGAGCAGCTTCAGCGACATGTTCCGCCGCGAGCTGGGCGTAGCACCGAGCGACTACCTGGCATCGCGCTGAGCCAGCACTTTGGCCGACAAACAGAAGCCTTTGACCTGAGCACCGTTTTCCGGTCGCTAGACTGAGCCCATTCCCCCTTCACTACCGGGAACGGAGGCTCACATGAACTACCTGATTTCCCTGTCCGCCGGCCTGCTGGTTGGCGTGATCTACAACCTGCTGGACGTGCGTTCACCGGCTCCGCCCGCTATTGCTCTGGTCGGTTTGCTCGGCATGCTGGCGGGCGAGCAGTTGCTGCCGTTCGGGCGGCAACTGATCGGCCACTGGTTGTCCTGATCGTCCTTCTACTTATCTGCCAAAGCGCTTATCTGCCGAACCACAAGGAGCAGCCATGCACGCGTTGCGATTCACCCTCAAGGGCGACCTGAATTCCCTCCAGCACGTTGAAGTGCCCACCCCACTTGCTGGCGACGGCGACGTGCTGGTGGAAATTCGCGCTGCCGGCCTCAACCCCAGTGACGTGAAAAACGTCCTCGGCCGTTTCCCGTACACCACGGTGCCGCGGATTCCCGGGCGCGACTTTGCTGGCGTAGTCGTGCAGGGCCCGCAGCACCTGCTCGGCCAAGCAGTATGGGGCACCGGCAAGGGCCTGGGTTTTACCCGCGATGGCAGCCATGCCAGTCATATCGCCCTGCCCGCTGCCGACGTAGCGCTCAAGCCGCAATCGCTGAGCTTCGCCCAAGCCGCCAGCTGCGGCGTGCCGTTCACCACGGCCTGGGATGCGGTGGAGCGCACCCAGGTAAAAGCCGGCACGGCCTTTCTGGTGATCGGCGCCAACGGCGCAGTGGGTGATGCGGCCGTCAACCTGGCCAAAGCCCGAGGCGCTCGTGTGCTGGCCGCAGTACGCCGTCCAGAATCACTGGCGGACCTGGCCAGCCGTGGCATTCCGGCCATTCTGCTGGGTGACCCGGTGGCCCTGCCTGTGCAGGTGGAGGAGCACTTCCCAGGTGGCGCCGAAGTGATTTTTGACACCACCGGCTTCTGGCTGCCAGCTGCCGTTCCGGCCCTGGCCACCTTCGGCCGCCTGGCCATTATCGCCGCGCCGGTGGATGGCCTGGTTCAGTTGCCGGCCCTGGCCCTGTACCGCCGCGGTGGCGTACTGGTGGGCGTCAACTCGCTGCTGTACACCCCGCAGGAATGTGCGGCGATGCTCGACGGCTTTGGCGGCCTGTTCGATCAGGGCCTGCTGCCGTTGCCCACCGAGCTGCGTGAAGTGCCGCTCAGCGAAGGCGTCGCCAGCTACCAGGCAGTGAACGGCGGCAGCGGCGATAAATTCATTCTGCTGCCCTGATCGCGGCGACACGGGCGCGGGCTTGTGGTTAAGATTGCCTGCCCTCGCCCGTTTGCCGGCCTGCTGAAAACCGGTAGCCGGGCGAATGACTCAGCCCGGTATTGCCATGCGCTTTCTGCCACTCGCCCTTCTGCTGTTCTGCGCCTGCAGCGCCGCGGATGAGCGCCCCCTGCGTTTTTCGGTGATCGAAAGCTGGGCCATGCCACTGATCAAAGTGGACAACGGTGAAGCCGTGGGCGGCATCGTCTATGACCTGCAAATGCGCCTGGCGCAGAAGGTCGGGCGCCGCGCCGAAATGCTCGTGCTGCCACGCAAACGCGTACAGGCCATGCTGGTCCGCGGCGAGATCGATGTGCGCTGCTACGTGAACCCGACCTGGATGACCGAGTCGCACCACCAGTACATCTGGAGCGTGCCGTTCATGACCCAGCGCGACCTCTTGGTGGCACGTACTCCGCGTACCGTGACCCTGGAGCAATTGCATGGCGAACTGGTGGGCACGGTGCTCGGGTATGTCTACCCGCAGCTGCAACCCAAGTTTGACAGCCACGACCTGCAACGCGACGACGCCCGTACCCAGGAACTGGCGCTGCTCAAGCTCGACGCCGGGCGCAACAACTACGCGGTCAGCAGCGAGCTGACCCTGAACTGGTTCAATCGCGATCAACCGCCACACCACAAACTGCAACCCTTGCTGGAACTGTCCTCGGACCTGGCCTCGTGCATTGTCCGCGACGAACCCGACGTACCGACCATGGCGCTGCTGCGTGCGATGGTGCAAATGAGCAACGACGGCGAATTTGAAAAAATCCTCGCCCGCTACCGCTAAGCCCTATTTTTGATAGGTTTTTCTGTCACCCTGCCCCATCGGTGAGTACATCACCGCTCGATTGTTTTTCGATTTGAGGCTGTACCCATGACTGATGTATTGCCCGCTGCGGCGCACACCACGCCAATGGCCAAACGCCTGTCGGCCCGCGCCATTATCTTGATCGAACTGGCCCTGGCACTCGGTGGTTTTGCCATCGGCACCGGCGAATTTTCGATCATGGGCCTGATGCCCAATGTCGCTGCCGGCCTCGGAATCAGCGAGCCGCAAGTCGGCAATGTGATCAGCACCTACGCCCTGGGTGTGGTGGTGGGCGCGCCGTTATTGGCGATCCTCGGTTCACGCTTGCCGCGGCGCAGCCTGCTGCTGTTGTTGATGGCGATTTTCGCCGTGGGCAACTTTGCCACCGCGCTGTCGCCGGACTACCACTCGATGATGCTGTTCCGCTTCTTCGCCGGCCTGCCCCATGGCGCCTACTTTGGTGTGGCGATGCTGGTGGCGGCTAACATGGCACCGCCGCACAAACGGGCAAAGGCGGTCAGCCGGGTGATGCTCGGCCTGACCGTGGCGATTCTGGTGGGCAACCCGCTGGCCACCTTGATAGGCCAGTACTTCAGTTGGCGTTTTGCCTTTGCCCTGGTCGGCGTGATTGCGCTGTGTACCGTGGCCATGGTCGCCTGGTTTCTGCCACCGGACAGCAGCGAACCACCGAGCTATCCGATGCGCGAACTGCGCGCCTTCAACCGGCCCCAGGTGTGGCTGGCCCTGGCGATCAGCGCGGTGGGTTTTGCCGGCATGTTCTGCGTGTTCAGCTACATGGCGCCGACCTTGCTGCAGGTGACCCAGCTGTCCACCGCCTGGATTCCATTTGCCCTGGCCGCGTTTGGCCTGGGCAGCATCGTCGGCAACATGGTCGGCGGCTGGCTGTTCGATAAATTGCAGTTCAAGGCAGTGGCCTGGCTGCTGGTATGGAGCGCGCTGGTGCTGGTGATTTTCCCCAGCGCTGCGCTGTCGGCCTGGACCGTACTGCCGGCAGTGTTTGCCGTGGGCACCATGGTGTCGCTCGGCGCACCGCTGCAAACCCATTTGATGGACGTTGCCCAGGAAGCACAAACCCTGGCAGCCGCCTCCAACCATGCCGCCTTCAACTTCGCCAATGCCCTGGGGCCGTGGCTCGGCGGTATGGCCATCAGCGCCGGGTATGGCTGGACCTCCACCGGCTACATCGGCGCGGCGACGGCGCTGGCCGGGTTGGTGGTGTTTTTCGTGGCGTGGCGGTTCGAGCCAACGTCGTGATCTCGTAGGAGCGGCTTCAGCCGCGATGCTTGTGATCTAAAAGCATCGCGGCTGAAGCCGCTCCTACACGAAAAGCACTCGGTTTATTGGTCAGGGGCCAACGGCTTTACCAACGGCGCCTTGCCGTCGGAAAGCAACCAGGCCACCAGCACCGCCGGTTTGTTCTTGCTCGGATTACGGGTCACCCGATGCTCCTGCCCTGGCGCCTCGTACCAGGCATCACCGGCCTTGTACGTCTGCACCGGGGCGTTATCCAACTGCGACTCCACCACCCCGGAAACCACCACCACAAACACCGGCCCCGGATGGGTATGCGGGCGCGAAGTGGCGCCCGGGGCGAACTCGACGCGCAGTGCCTTGGCATCCGAGCCGACCGCTGCGGGCAATTGCGCGTGCGCCACTGGTGTTACCGTTTCATCCCCCGCCCCGCCACCGTGGGCGTTGGCCAGTCCGCTAAATAGGGCAAGCGCCAGCGCCGCTACTCGAAATGAATGGTTCATGATCACACCGCCGGCTGCATGGCGAAGCCCACACCAAAACGGTTCCAGGCATTGATGGTAGCGATGGCGAAAGTCAGGTCGGCCAGTTCGCGTTCGTTGAACTGCTCAGCGACCTCGGCATATACCGCGTCCGGCGCGCCGCGTTCGGCCAGCAGAGTGAGGGTCTCGGTCCACAGCAGGGCAGCGCGTTCACGCTCACTGAAAAACGGCGTTTCGTGCCAGGCCGAGAGAGCGAAAATGCGCCGTGGGGTTTCACCCAGTTTGATTGCGTCGGCGGTGTGCATGTCGATGCAGTAAGCGCAGCCATTGAGTTGCGAGGCGCGGATTTTCACCAGTTCGTGCAGGGACTTTTCCAGCGACGACTCGCCCATGGCTTTTTCCAGACCCAGCAGCGCTTTGAAAGCGTGTGGGGCGACTTGGGCGTAGTTGACTCGTGCGTTGCTCATGTTGGTAATCCTCAACGTGCCCCGGCTGGATGCCGGGAATGGGCTTACTGTATTGCTCACGATTCTTTGGATAAACCGGCTAGACTCGGAAACATTAGACGATTAACCGGACAATCATGGCCTTCGACCGACTCGATGCAATGCGTGCGTTCTGCAGGATTGTGGAACTGGGCAGTTTCACCCGCGCCGCCGAGGCTTTGGTCACGGCCAAGACCACCTTGTCCGGGCAGATCCAGGCGCTGGAAAGCCAGCTCGGGGTAAAACTGCTGCACCGCACCACCCGCCGCGTATCGCCGACCACCGATGGCGCCGCCTACTACGAACGGGCGCGGGCGCTGCTCGAAGACATGGACGAACTGGAAGCCAGCGTCTCGCAAACCCGCACCCTGGCCCGCGGCAAAGTGCGGGTGGACATGCCCTCGCCGGTCGGGCGCTTTTTGCTGATTCCCGCCCTGCCGGATTTTGTCGCCCAATACCCGGAGATCCAGCTCGACCTGGGCTGCAGCGAGCGGGTGGTGGACCTGGTGCAAGAAGGTGTCGACTGCGCGATTCGCGGCGGCACCGTCACCGACCCCGACCTGGTCTGCCGCGCCATCGGCCAGATGCGTTTTGTGCTCTGCGCCGCGCCGCACTACCTGCACGGCAAGCCAGCGATTCACAGCCCGGTCGACCTCGCCCAGCACCGTTTTCTCGCCTTCGTGTTCCCCGCCAGCGGCCGGCAAAACCCGGTGCGTTTGCAGCGCGGCGACGACAGCGTGCTGCTCGAACAAACCCCGGCCATGCGCTTCAACAGTGGCGGCGCCTATATGGCGGCGGCCGAGGCCGGGCTGGGGTTTGTCGCCGTGCCGCTGTGCGAGGCGCAAGCGTTGCTGCACAGCGGCAAGCTGGTGCAAGTGCTGCCGGACTGGAGCCTGGCGAGCATGCCGATGAGCTTGGTCTACCCCTATGCCCGGCGCTTGTCGGCACGGGTTCGGGCGTTTACCGAGTGGGCGGTGAACACCATGGCTGAGGACCCGTTGTGGCGGTTGTGAGCACCTTTCCCCGGAATCGAGGCTGAAGCCTCTCCCATAAAGGACTGCGCTTTTAAACTACCCAACCAAAGCTGGGGCGCCGAGACTCGGCGGTCACTACCCCAGCCTCTACACTGGCCTCCCCTTCCCCAGCAGGCCAGCGCCCATGCGTACGCTTTACCAGTTCCCGATCTCCCACTACTGCGAAAAGACCCGCTGGCACCTGGACCACAAAGGCCTGGCCTATCAGGTAGACGACCTCTTTCCCGGCCTGCACCGCTTGCAAAGCCGGCGCCTGGCCGGTATCGACACGCTGCCGATTCTGCGTGACGGCGCCGAGGTGGTGGGCGACTCCAGCACCATCGCCCTGTACTTGGAACAGCACTACCCCAACGCCCCGCTGCTGCCCGCCGATGCCGAGCAGCGCACCGCAGTGCTGGAACTGGAAGAACACTTCGACCGCATGGGCGTGCACGTACGCCGCTGGCTGTATGGGCAGATCCGTGACTGGCGCACGGTGATGCTGGCGATGCTCAAACCTTATCGCCCGCTGTTCGGCCTGCGCGATGCGATGAAGCCGGTGCTACGCAACGGCGTGTTGCGCCTGTACGGCGTCACGCCGCCACGGGTGGAGAAGTCGCGGCTTGAATTGCTCGAAGGGTTGAAGCTGATTGAACAACTGACTGACAACGACCCGGCGCGCTACCTGGTGGGCGAGCGCCTTAGCCTGGCAGATATCGCCGCGGCGGCCTTGTATGCGCCGATCTTTACCCCGGCAGGCACACCCTGGGCCGAGATCAGCGGCCATGATGGCGAGACCCAGGGTTTTCTCGATGAGCTGCATGCGCGCCCGGCCGGGCAGTGGATCATGCGCCGCTACGCCGAAGACCGCGCACGGCGCTAAGGCGTTCTTTCGATGAAATGCGCTACCTGTGCGAGGGGCTTGAGCCGCGAGCTTTTAAAACATCAAAAGCATCGCGGCTGAAGCCCCTCCCACGGAGCGAGACAAGACTCAAACCACTGCAGGCTTGAGAAACGCCTCGATATCCACCTCATCGATCTGCTCCACCTGCAGGTGCTTTTTCGCGTAGCGCAGCGGCATTCCCGATTGCAGGAACAGGGCAAACAGGTCGGCGTCGATATGGCCCTTGTCGCGCAGGTTGGCGAGGATGCGCACCGACTCGGAAAGGGTCTTGGCTTTTTTGTACGGGCGGTCGGAGGCGGTCAGCGCTTCGAACACGTCGGCAATCGCCATGATCCGCGCCGGGATCGACAGTTTGTCTTTATCCAGTTGCCGCGGGTAGCCAGTGCCCAGCAGGTTTTCATGGTGGGTACCGGCGTATTCCGGCACCCGCTTGAGGTTGCGCGGCAGCGGCAGGTTCTCCAGCATCATGATGGTCTGGATGATGTGTTCGTTGATCTTGAAGCGCTCTTCTTCGGTCAGAGTGCCGCGGCTGACACTCAGGTTGTAGAGCTCGCCGTAGTTGTACAGGTGCTCGGGCACCGTCA
This sequence comes from Pseudomonas sp. GV071, assembly GCF_003050835.1. Classification (GTDB taxonomy): domain Bacteria; phylum Pseudomonadota; class Gammaproteobacteria; order Pseudomonadales; family Pseudomonadaceae; genus Aquipseudomonas. The sequence goes on from NZ_QAOJ01000003.1 coordinate 40,650, forward strand.
CCTTGAAGCCGTATTTGGCGTCGAACTCGCGGCCGGCCGTGCGCGGGAAAATATGCTGCGCTTTGTCCGCCAGCAGGCTTTCCTGGGCTGGCAGTTCGGCTATCGGGAGATGTTCCACGCGGTGCAGTTCGGCTTGCGACAACCCCAGGCGATCATCGAAATGGCGCAGCCACGGGCGCTGGCCAATGTGCTGCAGGCGTTCGATGCGCTCGGGCGCCATCAGCTCGCTGCCGATATTGCACTCGGCGACATAGGCGAACTCGTCCTGCAACTGCACTAGCACCCGTTGGTATTCAGCCCGCGCGCCGTCTTCGTCGACACCGTCCCGAATGGCCTGCAGGCAGGCGATATGGGCGTCGCGAAGGAGCACTTCGAAGCGCATGCGCACTTCGTGAATGCGGTTGTAGATGGTCTCCAGCTTGGTCGCCTTGTCCACCACGTGCTCGGGGGTGGTGATCTTGCCGCAGTCGTGCAGCCAGGCGCCGATGCGGAACTCGCGCCACTCGTCAGCGGAGTTGAAACTGAACTCGGCCAGCGGCCCGTGGCTGACTTTGCAGGCCTCTTCGGCGAGCATCAGGGCCAGCTCCGGCACCCGCTCGCAGTGGGCGCCGGTGTAGGGACTCTTGGCGTCGATGGCACCGGCAAGAATTTCGATCATGGCGTCGATCAGCGCCTTCTGCGCATCGATCAGGTTGTGGTTGTCGAGGGCGATGGCGGCTTGCGAGGCCAGCGCGCCCACGTACGACAGCACCTGCGGCGAGAAGGCCACTACCTCGCCGGTCAGCGGGTCGAGGGCGTTCATGAATTGCAGCACGCCGATCACTTCACCCTGGCGCGGCGCCAATGGCACGCTGAGCATTGACACGGTGCGATACCCCGACTGGGTATCGAAATGCCGGGTTCCGCTGAGGTCGAAACGGGTTTCGGTGTAGACATCGTCAATCACCACCGCCTGATTGTGCAGCGCGGTGTAGGTGGACACATGGCGCTCGTTGGGCAGGCCGCTGACCGGGTCGTGCAGAACGATCTCGCTGGCCGGCAGGTCGTCGTCCATCGAGCGCAAGGCAAAACGCAGGGTGTCGTGTTCGGTCTTCAGGTACATGGTCGCGGCTTGCGCGTTACAGATCTGCTTGCCCTGCATGAGGATGTGCCGCAGCAGTGCCTCGTGGTCGCGCTCGGAGGACAGCAGCAAACCGTTCTCCACCAGGCTGGCGAGTTTCAGTTGGGTTTCCTGCAGGGTGCGGGTCTGGTGTTGCAGCGCCGCCTTCATGCTCGAATGGTTGCGGTTGAGGCTGTCGACTTCGTAGAACATCGAGGCCTTGGGCTGCTCGCCGGAAAAATCCATCTCACGGATCAGCCGCGTGTCTTCGGCCAGGCGCTCGATGGTGCGGTTAATACTGTCCATGCCGTTGAGCGCCAATGGTAGGGTGCACAACAGCACCACCACCGACAGCATCAGCACGGTGGTCGCAGGCAGGCCGAAAGTCAGCGCCAGAATGGGCAGTAACTGCAAAACAAAAAACGCGGTTAGAACAACTGACCAGTTCTTTAAACGGAACTTGAAAAATGCTGTTGTCATACTGCAACCCGTTATAAGAAATTCCTTTTTGCCGTGATACTGGCAAATCCCATTGATCGCAGCTTTTATAAGTAGCGACAATACGACCTCACATGCGTCGCACCGTTCTACCCAGCTTGCTCAGAAGGTTTTAAACCCAGGAAATCGGGACATTCAGGGAGACTAGTATGTTTGTGCCAAAAAAAACCAGCCTTTGGTTATTCAGTGTCATCGCCCCACTGCTTTTTTCCACCTGGCTGCACGCCGCTGAAGAGCCGGCCAAACTACCTGCGACCAACGCCAAAGCCATCGGTTATGTGATGAAAACCGAAGGTGATGCCGCCGTGATCGTCGATGGCAAAGCGCAACCGGCCACAGTCGGCATGCCGGTGTTCGTTGGGAGCTCGATCAAGACCGGTGCCAACGGCTCACTCGGCGTGACCCTGGAAGACAACACGCTGATGTCGTTCGGCCCCAATAGCCAGCTGAGTTTCGATGCCTTCGTCTATGAGCCCTCGGCGCAAGACCTCAAACTCAGCGCGAAAATCACCCACGGCACGCTCAACTACATCTCCGGGGTGATCGCCAAACTCAAACCCGAAGCGGTGGAAATCAATACCCCCACTGGCACCATCGGCGTGCGAGGCACCCACTTCCTGGTGAAAGTCGACGGTTGAGGCGCAGCATGCCCTGGTCTCTGTTTCGCGGGTTTGCCATGTTGCTGTTGGCCCTGTGTGCCACCGGCTGTGCGTCGAAATCCTATGTGGTGCTGATGGAAAGCCCCGACGGCACCACCGGTGCCATCGTGGTCGAAACCGCCAATGGCACTACCCGAGTCGACAAGAAAATGGATGCGGTGGCGCTGGATGGCAAAAGTGCGAAGACCTTTGCCGTTGAGCAGCCGCGCATCGACCAGGACTTCTCCGCCGCCCTGCAAGCCCAGCCGGCCTTGCCGGTGACCTTCCGCCTGTATTTCGAAACCGGCACGGCCAACCTTACCCAGCAATCCAAAGCCGACTTCCAGAACGTGCTGAGCACCCTGCGCGCGCGTGGCCCGTCGGCGGTGTCGGTAATCGGCCACACCGATACCGAAGGCAAAAGCAGCTGGAATGAGCAGATTGGTCTCAAGCGCGCCAAGGCCATCGCCGAGCTGTTCAAGAAGGAAGGTATTCAGGTGATCGAGCTGGTGGTCACCTCCCATGGCGAAAGCAACCTGCTGGTGAAAACCCCGGACGATACGCCCGAGCCGCGTAATAGGCGGGTGGAGATTATTGTTCGGTAGGTTGGGTTGAGCCGCAGGCGAAGCCCAACGGGATGTGCAAGTTTCGTTGGGCTTCGCCTATGGCTCAACCCAACCTACGACCTACTTGCGGCTCATCACAAAGGCATCCCCCTGCTCACCCGCCTGCAACCGCTGCCAATGAAACCGCACCAGCCCATCCTCCGGCCGCTGCTCATGCAACACCGCAAACGCCGCCAAGGCGCCCGGGTCGTTGGCCATCAACAGCAGGTAGGCGGCGTCGTAGGCATCGTCCAATGCCTCCAACGGCTCGAACACCTCCACCGCCGCCGACTTGCCCTTCAACTGCACCTTACCCACTCCACGCATCGGCACCTGCGGGTTGCTGCGGGCGATGGTGGCTGACACACAGACCCGTGTGCCCACATGCTGGTTGAGGCTTTCCAGGCGTGAGGTGGTGTTCACCGGATCGCCGAGGGCGCGGTAGTCGAAAATGGTCGAGCCACCGAAGTTACCCACCACCACCTCACCGCTGTGCACACCGATGCGGGTTTGCCCGAAGGCAATGCCGGCCGCTTGCAGCTGGGCCACATAGCCCTGGGCAAAACGGTCGATTTCCAGCGCGCAGTTGAGCGCGCGCTGGGCATGATCGGCTTGCGGCAGGGGCGCGGAAAACATGATCGCCACCGCATCGCCGACGATGCGATCAAGGGTGCCGTCGTGACGGAAGGCGATACCGATCACCTGTTCCAGGTAATCGTTGAGCAGGCTCACCACCGCTTCCGGGCTTTGCCGCTCCATCATCTCGGTAAAGCCAGTGAGGTCGGTGAAGACAAAGCTGCACACCTGGCGCTGGCCACCGAGGGTCAGTTGGCCGGGGTTATCCACCAGGTGTTTGACCAGGTTGGGCGACACGTAGCGGGAGAACGCCTCGCGCACCCAGCGCTGCTCACGCTCACTGGCAACGTGGTGGCTGATGCTCGCCACGCTGTAGAGCAACACCAGGCCCAGGCTTGGGGTGAACAGGTCGAGCAGCAGGCGCTGCTCGCTGAAGGCGTGCCAGCCCAGGCCATTGAAGAGGGCGATCAACAACAGCGTCACCCCTGCCGCCAGCAAGGCGCGCAGACGCAGAGCCAGCACACATACGAGCAAGCCACCTAGCACCAGCGCCAGCGCCTCTACGGCCCGCGCCCAACCCGGCCGCTGCAGATAGTCGCCGCTGAGCACTTGTTCCAGCGCCTGGGCATGCACTTCAACCCCCGGAATGATCCCGCCCAATGGGCTGAAGCGCAGGTCCTGCAGGCCCTGGGCGGACGTGCCGATCAAGGCGATGCTGCCCTGCAAGCCGGCGGGTGCCTGGCCGGACAGCACCTGCCAGGCGGGAATGCTGCGCGCCGCCTGCGGCACACTGAAATGCACCCACAACTCGCCACGGCGGTTGGTCGGAATCTGCACCCGGCCAATGTCGATGCGCTCCACCCCGGCTTCGCCGGTGTACACCCGGTACAACGGCGAGCGTTGCGCCACCCGCAATGCTTCGGCCACCAGCGACGGCCGCGCTTCATCACCCAAGGCCACCAGCAGCGGCACCTTGCGCACCACGCCATCGGTGTCAGGTTCGAAGGTCAGTGCACCGTTGCCGACAGCGGCCTGTTCCAATATCGGCAGTGCGCGCACAGCACCGGCATAGTGCGGCAGGAACGGCAGTGGCGACGGTTCGCTCGCCACCAGGCCATAACGGCCCAGGGGCAAGCCATTGCCCGCCGCATGACGCTCGGTGGCAAAGCCCAGCACCACGTTGCTGCTGGCCAACGCCGTGGCCAGTTGGCTGTCGTGATCGGGCAAGGCTTGCAGCTGGCTGAGCAGCGCGTCGTCCAGGCCCTGGTCCTGGAGCAATAGCGCCGGCGAGGTGCGGTCCGGCTCGGCGAACAGCACGTCGAAGACAATCGCCGCCGTGCCGGCCTCGCGCAGTTTGTCCACCAGTTCGGCCACCCGGGTGCGCGGCCAAGGCCACTGGCCAAGGCGCGCCAGGCTGGCTTCGTCGAGGTCGATAATGCGCACCGGCGCCTCGTTGTAGACCCGCGGTTGCCAGCGCTGGAATTGATCGAACACAGCGTTGTGCAGCTTTTGCAGCGGCAACGGCGCCAGTACCAGCAGCGCCATGCACAGCAGCAGCGCCACCCCACAACTGAGCCAACTCGACAACCTGCCACGGCGCTTGTGCATAGGGCGCTTACACCATGGCCAGCGGACGCTTGCGCGTCGGCGGCGGGAACACGCCGTCGAGCAGGCGCAGGTCGGCGGCGTCCAGGGTCAGTTCGAGGGCGGCGGCGTTGGCGCGCACGTGGGTGGGCGTCACCGCTTTGGGGATGGCGATCACCCCACCCTGTTGCACCAGCCAGGCCAGCGCCACCTGCGCCGGGGTGGCGTTATGCCGTTCGGCGATCTGCTGCAGAGTCGCATCGGCGAGCAAACGCCCGCCCTGGCCTACCGGGCAGTACGCCATCAGCGGCATGCCCTGCTGTTGGCACCAGGGCAGCAGATCGAAGCCGGCGCCACGTTGTTCGAGGCTGTACAGCACCTGATTGGTGGCGCAGGCGGGGTTGTGCAGTTCGTGCATGTCGTCGAGGTCGAAGTTGGATACGCCCCAGCGACCGATCTTGCCTTGTTCGCGCAGGCGTTCGAAGGCCTCAACGGTTTCTTCCAGGGGGTATTGGCCGCGCCAGTGCAGCAGGTACAGGTCGATGGCGTCGGTGCGCAGGCGTTTGAGGCTGCGCTCGCAGGCTTCGATGGCGCCGCGGCGGCTGGCGTTGTGGGGGTAGACTTTGCTGACCAGGTAGACCTGGTCGCGGATGCCTTGCAGGGCGTCGCCGACGACTTTTTCGGCGCCGCCTTCGCCGTACATTTCGGCGGTGTCGATCAGGCGCATGCCCAGTTCGACGCCCTGGCGCAGGGCAGCGACTTCGGCTTGGTGGGCGCCGGCGTTTTCGCCCATGCGCCAGGTGCCTTGGCCGATGGCGGGGAGGGGGTGGTTGGTGAGGTGGACGGTGTGCATGGAGGCTTCCCTATTCCTGTGTAAGTCTTCATTACCGCGGTTGCTGAACGTTTTTCGCGATTACGCGCAGCTTTTGTAGGGTGTGCTGTGCGCACCAAGCGATCTTCTGGCGATCGAGTTTCTTTGTCTTTACCGCGTTTACTGAACGTTTTGTTTCGCGCCTTACGCGCGACTCACTTTTTCCAATCGCGGAAAAAGTAAGCAAAAACGCTTGCCCCAACCTCGGGTCTTCGCTGCGCTGCGACTCCCCTCTCTCCGCCGTCGCTCCAGGGGCCGGCGAGACGGGCCATCCTTGGCCCTTCACGCTTTTCGCGGCTCCCGGCCGCTCAACCCCTTGCGCAACGACTCCGTTCGGCCTTCGCTAACGGGGCGGGTAGATCAACAGCAAGATCAACATCAAAAACTCGTACGAGTTTCCCTGTGGGAGGCTCCAGCCTCGATCCCTGCAAACGGTATTCTCAACTTTCCACCTCGTCATACCCCCGCCCCTGCCATTGCAGCAAACAAAACCCGTGGCCAAACGGGTCTCCGAAGGTGGCGATGCTGCACCAGGCTTCGTGGCGGATGGGGGCTTCGAGGGTGGCGCCGGCGGCGATGGCGCGGTCGCAGGCGGCGGTCAGGTCGTCGACCACGATGTCGAAATGAATGGGCGTCCAGTGCCGTTGGTAGTGGCGCGCAGCGCCTTTGCAGGGGCGGCTGCCGGTGGGGTTGGCGAGCAGGTAGATGGGCGTCGGGCCGCCCAGTAGCTCGGCGACCTCGCCGTCGAACAGGTGGCGGCTCAGGTGCAGGCCAAACGCTTCGGTGTAGAAGGCGATGCCGGCGGCGAGGTCGGGCACGTCGATGTTGAGCAGCAGGTTCATCAAGGCCTCCCTGGCGCAGCGCGGTTTATTTCAGTCCGGATTTCAGTAATAGCAGCAGCGAAACCGGTTGCTCGCTTTCCGGGTGCAGCGGCTCCTGTAGCCATTGCAGGCGCCAGTCGGTTTCAGCCAGCAGGGTCAGCCAGGATTCCAAGGTGCGGAAGAACCACGGCATGGGTTCGGCAAACCCTTCGCCAAAGCCTTCGAAGTTTTCCACCCGCCAGCCGTCCTGGTAATGCCCCTCGCCACGCGAACTCCAGGGGTGAATGGTCTGGATCAGCAGCGAGCCGCCCGGCGCCAGCAGCTTGTGCAGGGCATTCAGGACCGGCGCCAACGGTTCGTCGAGCAGGGCGAAGTTGCACACCAGCACGTCGAATTTGCCCAGCAGGTCGGCCTGTGCTTCCAGTTCGGCGTAGCCGCAGACGCGGTATTGCCCGGAGCAGATCGCCCGCGCGGTTTCGATCAGCGGCACCGAGGCGTCCACCCCCACCGCTTCGATGCCATGGGCCATCAGGCCGCGGCACAACCAGCCTTCACCGCAGCCGATGTCCAGCACCCGCTTCGGCTCGCAGGCCAGAATCGCCCGCAGAATCGCCGCATCGGTAACCAGGCGGCGGCTTTCGATACGCCGTTCGCGCACAGCGGCGGTCCAGGCGTCGGCGTTGGCCTGCCAACTGAAATTGAGCTGTTCTCGATGATCGCGCTGCATGGTCGGGCTCGCGTCGTGGGCACACAGAGGAGAAAAATTTCGCGTTCGAACGTTAACCGCATTTTGCCGCCGACAACAGCGTCTAAGCTCTAACCTATGCAGAGCAACGCAGAGCCAAGGCCACTTTGATATGGGCGCACTATGGCAATCGAACGTTAACCCGGCTGAGCATTCGGTGCCCGGCCTGACTCCCGGTCTTTCGCCCTCGTCCACACGCCCCCCTCCCCGTTCCCCCTGGCGCCGCGCGCTACGCCGTACCTTCTGGCTGACGTTACTGCTGGCAATCGCCGCCGCCACCTGGCTGCTGCATGAGGAAATCACCACCGCCACCTACCAGGCCCGCGAGCTCAGCCGCTACGCCTCCACCCTGCGTTATGAACTGGCCGACGGCCCAAGCACGGCCATCCGTTACCCCGAAGACGGCCCGTTCGACAAACGCCTGGGCTATGCCTACCTGCCGCAGATGCTCGAGCGTCTGCAACAGCGCGACTACCTGATTCAACAGCAAACCCACTTCTCCCAGGCCTTGATGGATTACAGCAAGCACGGCCTGTTCATTCCCTACCCGGAGAAATTGCAGAGCGGCCTGGCCATTGCCGACTGCCGGGGCCTGCCGCTGTATGGCTTCACTTATCCACAGCAGCTGTACGCCAGCTTTCACGACATTCCGCCGCTGGTGGTCAATAGCCTGCTGTTTATCGAGAACCGCGACCTGCTCGACAGCCAGCAGCCGCTGAGCAACCCGGCGGTGGACTGGCCGCGGTTTGCCATGGCGGCGCTGACCCAGGTCGGCAAGAAGCTCGACTTGCAGGGCCAGTCCGCTGGCGGCAGCACCCTGGCTACCCAGCTGGAAAAATACCGCCACTCGCCGGACGGCCTGACCCTGTCGGCCAAGGACAAACTCAAGCAGATGGCCTCGGCCAGCGTGCGCGCCTACCAGAGCGGCGCCGAAACCCTGCCGGCGCGGCAGAACATCGTGCGGGACTACCTCAACAGCGTGCCGCTGTCGGCGGCGCCGGGCTATGGCGAAGTGCATGGGCTGGCCGATGGGTTGAGGGTCTGGTACGGCGCCGACTTTGCCCAGGTCAATCACGTGCTGGAACAGTCCAACGGCAACCTCGCCGAGCGCGGCCTGGCGCTGCGTCAGGTGTTGTCATTGATGATTGCCCAGCGCCGGCCTTCTTATTACCTGGCCCAAGGACATAGTCAGTTGGCCACCCTCACCGACAGCCATATCCGCCTGCTGGCCAACGGTGGAGTGATTGACCGGCCATTGCGCGACGCTGCCCTGGCGAGCAAAACCCAGTGGCGCGACCTGGCCGCCCAATCCAGCGTGCAGCCGGTGGAAAGCAACAAAGGCATCAGCGTCGCCCGCAGCCGGCTGTCCAACCTGCTGAACAAACCGCTGTACGACCTCGACCGTCTGGACCTGGCCGCCACCACCACCCTCAATGGCCAACTGCAGCAAGCCGCCAGCGACTACCTGCAACGCCTCGCCGACCCGACCTTCGCCGCGCAGACCGGCCTGCTCGGTGACCATCTGCTGACCGCACAAACCACCCAGGAGGTGCGCTATAGCTTCACCCTGTTCGAGCGCACCGCCGATGGCTCGCGGGTGCGGGTGCAGACCGACAGCACCGACCAGCCCTTCGACATCAACGAAGGCAGCAAACTGGAGCTGGGCTCCACCGCCAAGCTGAGGGTGCTGACCACTTACCTGGAAATCATCGATGAACTGCACCGCCGTTTCGTCGGCCAGACCCCGGCGCAACTGCGCCAGGTTGAAGTGCCCGAGCAGGACCGCCTGACCCAATGGGCGGTGGACTACCTGGCCAGCGGCAATGACCCGAGCCTGACCGCCATGCTCGACGCGGCGCTAGAGCGACACTATTCCGCCAGCCCCGGCGAACGTTTTTTCACCGGCGGCGGCCTGCACCATTTCAACAACTTCCGCCGCGAAGACAACGGCCGTAACCCGACCCTGCGCGAGGCGCTGCAAGAGTCGATCAACCTGCCGTTCATTCGCCTGATGCGCGACCTGGTGCGCTACAGCACCTACCAGGCCAGCAACAGCAGCGCCGAGTTGCTCAAGGACGACCGCGACCCACGCCGGCAGGATTACCTACAACGCTTTGCCGACCACGAGGGCAGCGTGTTTCTGCTGCGCTTCTGGCGCAAATACCAAGGCAAGAACGCCACCGAACGGCTCGACACTTTTCTCGACGGCATGCACCCCACCGCCTCGCGCCTGGCGGCGGTGCACCGTTACCTGATGCCGAATGTCGACGAAGCCACCTTCGGCACCTTTATCAACGCCCACCTGATCGACGACAACGTCGGCCCGGCGCGGGTACATGAGCTCTACGTAAAATACGGCCCCGGCGCCTACAGCCTGCCGGACCAGGGCTACATCGCCCGCGTTCACCCATTGGAACTGTGGCTGCTCGGCTATCTGCAACAGCACCCCCAAGCCAGCTTCAACGAAGCCGTCACCGCCAGTAACGCGCAGCGCCAGGAAGTGTATGGCTGGCTGTTCAAAAGCCGGCACAAGAGCGCCCGCGACAGCCGCATCCGGATCATGTTGGAGGTGGAAGCCTTCCTCGATATTCACCAGCGCTGGCAGCGCGTGGGCTACCCCTTCGACCACCTGGTGCCGTCCCTGGCCACCGCCATCGGCAGCTCGGGCGATCGCCCGGCGGCGCTGGCCGAGCTGATGGGCATCATCCTCAACGACGGTATCCGCCAGCCGACCCTGCGCATCGACAGCCTGCACTTTGCCGCCGACACACCCTACGAAACCCGCCTGGGCATCAACCCCGACCAAGGCAAACGGGTGCTCTCCAGCGAAGTCGCCAGCGCCCTGCGCGGTGCCTTGGCGCAAGTGGTGGCCAAAGGCACCGCACGACGCCTGAACGGCATCTTCAGCGAGGCCGATGGCAGCGCCATGACCCTCGGCGGCAAGACCGGCACCGGCGACAACCGCATCGAAAGTGTCGGCGCCGGCGGGCGCATTCTCAGTTCACGCTCGCTGAACCGCACGGCGACGTTTGTGTTCTACCTGGGGGACAAGCACTTCGGCACCCTGACTGCGTTTGTGCCGGGCCGCGCCGCAGAAGGTTTCCGCTTCACCTCGGCGCTGCCGGTGCAGGTGCTCAAAGGCATGGCGCCGATCCTGCAGCCTTATCTTCGGGCGGATACCCAGTGTGTGGCAGGTAATCCGTAGGTTGGGTTGAGCGCAGCGAAGCCCAACTTGGGCTCGGAATTGTTGGGCTTCGCTGCGCTCAACCCAACCTACCTGAGCCCCGCCACCCCCACCACAATCATCACCACCGAACACACCTTCAGCGCACTGATCGCCTCCCCCAGCAACAGCACGCCCAAGGTCACCGTGCCGAGCGAGCCCCCCAATGGCACAACTCGCACCTTTACCGTGACGGTTGGCAAACCTGGTGCCGCGAGGCCGGCGAAGCGTGGTTGGAACAGGAAATGGCGCTAACGCAAAGTTCTTGATCTGGCTGGTGATCTCCTGCTTTTGATCTTGACCTACTCGCCCCGTGGGCGAAGGCCGAGTGGAGGTGATGCGCAGGTGGACGCGAGGCAGGAAGCCGAGCGAGACGCGATGGGCCAAGGATGGCCCGTCGCGGCGTGCCGCCGGGAGCAGCGCCGGAAGGAGGGGACCTGGAGCGCAGCGCAAGGCCGAGGTCGGGGCAAGCCTTTTTTGCTTACTTTTTGGGGCGACTGCCAAAAAGTGAGTCGCCCGTAAGGGGCGAAACAAGACGTTCAGACCACGGAATAAAAAAGGAAAACACCAAAGCTGGTGCGCGGAGCACACCTTACAAAAACGGCCCGAGTAATCGTAAAGCCCAAGGGAACCTCAGCGACTTCCCATTGACCAAACGACGTCCCCCATCAGGCCTGTTAATATTCGCCAGCCCACCGCCAAGGCGGCTCGGGCGCCGCACACGCCGAACCATCTGGAGTACCCGCTTGGAGTCTGAATCCATCGTCTATGGCTGCATCCGCGACTGGCCGTCCGGTGACCCAGAACAGGCACGCCTGCGCCGAGCGATCAACCAACGCGAACTGCAGGCTCTGCCCGCCGGCGACGCCTGGCCGTTTATCGGCCGCGACATGTTCTCCTTCTGCCCCGAACCCGGCGAAGGCCTGTACCAGACCCAAGTGATCCACTTCGGCGCCAGCTACCGCGCCGTCGAATACGAGTGGAGCCTGTGGGTCGAACAATTCGAAGCGCTGCTCAAACGCCTGTACTGGGGCAGCGCAGTAGTCCACCTGGAAACCGAACTGAGCGGCACCCACACCTTCCGCTGGGAGTCCGAACAAGGCTTCCATAGCCCGCAAGATGCCGGCGGCCTGTTGGTGCGCTGTGCCTGGGAACGCGAAGGCGCGCTGCACAGCTGACACGGACGGCACCGATGCTCAATTACCTGTGGTTCTTCCTCGCCGCGCTGTTCGAGATCGCCGGCTGCTACGCCTTCTGGTCGTGGCTGCGGATGGGCAAAAGCGCCTGGTGGATAGTGCCGGGGCTGGTCAGCCTGGTGCTCTTTGCCCTGCTGCTCACCCGCGTGGAAGCGGCCTATGCCGGGCGTGCCTATGCCGCCTATGGGGGCATTTATGTGGTGGCGTCTTTGTTCTGGTTGGGCGTGATTGAGCGGGCGCGGCCGTTGTCCACAGACTGGATCGGCGCAGCGTTTTGTGTGGTGGGTGCGTTGATTATTTTGTTTGGGCCGCGCTTCTCGGCATAACAAACTCAACAGCTCTGCTCCCCTCTCCCACAAGCGGGCGAGGGGATTAATTCAGCGCCTCAATCTTCCAGCCACTCCTTGGGCACATCGCGTTTCATTGCCAGTTGGCACTGTTCGCTTTCCACGTCGAAAACGATCACCGCTTCGCCTTTATCCAGCGCGCGGCGCACGCGGGCGACGCGGGTTTCCAGTGGGGTTTCGTCGCCGTTGTCGGTGCCGTCACGGGTGACGAAGTCTTCGATCAGGCCGGTCAGGGTCTCGGGTTCGAGCATTTCTTGCGGGATCAACATGGCAGTTCTCCAAAAAGCCCGGCGATGTTAACCCACTAAGACGACGAAGTTTCTTTGCTGGCCGGCGTTTCGCGCTCGCCGACCAGGAAGCGGTCGAGGGTGTCGTACAGCACCTGGCAGTCCAGCGGTTTGCCGAGGAAGTCGTCCATGCCCACCAGCGCCCCGTGCTCGCGGTGCTCGTCAAGAATATGTGCGGTCAGGGCGACGATGGGCACCGGGCGCAGTTGCCGCTGTTTCTCCACGCGGCGGATTTGCCGGGTGGCCTCGAAGCCGTCCATTTCCGGCATCTCGCAGTCCATCAGTACCAGTTGCACCGCACTCGGGTCGCGGCTGTAGTCCTTCACCGCCTCCACGCCGTTGGCCACCACGCGCACCAGGTAGCCGCGTTTTTTCAGCAAGCCCTGCACCACCAATTGGTTTACCGGGTTGTCTTCCACCACCAGGATGCAGGCGTTGTTACCGCTCTGGTCGTCCAGCACCGGGCGGGTTTCGCTGCGCCGTTCCTGGTAGAACTCCAGCAACGCTTCGCGCAGCGGGGTGATGGCCAGTGGCTGGGCCAGGTTGAGCAGGCGCAGGCCTTTGCTCGGTGGCAGCAGTTGGCATTGTTCCGGCGGGCACAGCAGCAGAATGCGTTGGCCCTTCTGCAGGCGCGGGCGCAGGGTGTCGAGCCAGTGCATGACACTGCCGGGCCAGGGCGCCATCAGAATCAGCAGCGGGGTAACGGCGAAGTCATCCAGGTAGGCCTGCAGTTTTTCCGGATTCTGGCAGCGTTCGGTGCGCATGCCCCAGCGTTCCAGCAGGCGGCTCAGGGCGTCGAGGCCGATACCGTCGAGGGAGGTGATCAGCGCGGTTTTGCCTTTGAGCAGCTGGCGCAGGGGGTCGTCGTTGCGCTCGCCTTCCTGCAGCGCCATGTCGAAGGCCAGGCGTGTGCCCTGCCCTGGCGTGCTCTGCACTTCGATATGGCCGCCCATCATTTCCACCAGTTCTTTACTGATGGCCAGGCCCAGGCCGCTGCCGCCGTAACGGCGGGTGGTGCTGGAGTCGCCCTGGGAGAAGGATTCGAACAGCTGGGTTTGCGCCTCGCCAGGAATACCGATACCGCTGTCGCTGACGGCAAAGATCAGGTGCGGGTTGCCCAGGCTGTTGTTGCGCCGGCACACGCTGACCGCCACATGGCCTTCGGCGGTGAACTTCAGGGCGTTGCTGAGCAGGTTCATCAGCACCTGTTTGAGCCGCGTGGGGTCGCCTTTGATCCGCTGCGGCACCCCCACTTCCATGCTCACGTACAGGCGCAGGTTCTTTTCCAGGGCCTGGGCAGTGAACAGGGTCAGGGTGTCGGAGATCAGCACTTCCAGGTCGAACTCGATGTTCTCCAGGCTGAGCTTGCCGGACTCGATGCGCGCGTAGTCGAGGATGTCGTTGATCACCGCCATCAATGAGCTGCCGGAGCTGGCGATGGTGTCGACATAAAAACGCTGGCTACGGTCCAGCGACGTGCCCTTGAGCAGTTGCAGCATGCCCAGCACGCCATTCAACGGGGTGCGAATTTCGTGGCTCATCTTGGCCAGGAAACGGCTCTTGGCCTGGTTTTCGATTTCCGATTTGGCCGCCGCCTGGCGGGAGCGGAAGCCTTCTTCCTTGAGCAGGTTGATACGGTCGGCCAGGCCGATGGACAGGGTGATCAGCTCAATGGTGACGCCGACTTTGACCATGGTCGCGCCATAGATACCGAAGATCTCGATGCCCAGCGAACCGCTGGTGGCAACGATGAATGAGGTCAGCAGAATGCCCCAGGCGAGGATGTAGTAGGAGCCGTAGCGCAGGCCCTGGCGCCAGATATACACACCGCTGGCCAGCAGCACGAAGGAGACGAACAGCACGGTCAGGCTGGCGAGAATGTTCCAGGCCTGCAGGCCGATCACCGCCACCGAGACGATGCAGCACAGAATCAGCGCCATCAGGTATTGCAGGCCACGGTCCAGGCGCGGGGAGAACTGCGCGGTGTGGAGGAAATGGCGGCTGAACTGGGTAGCGCTGAAGCTGTGCAGGAACATCAGGAAATAGATGCTCACCGACTGCAGTTCGATCAGGTTGGGCATCAGTTTGAACAGCATGCCGTCGAAGCTGGCCGCGAACAGGCCGATGTTGAGGTTGTACACCAGGTACCAGAAGTAGGCCCGTTCACGCAGGGAGAAATACAGGAACAGGTTGTAGCAGAACATCGCGAACAGCACGCCGTAGAAGGCGCCGTTCACCCCCATCAGGTTTTCCTGGGCGGCGGCGCTGGCGGCGTAGGTGCTGAAGAACATCGGCACGAAGATCGTGCTGGTGCTTTCAATGCGCAGGTACAGGGTGTTCTGCCCCGGCGGCAAGTCCATCGGGAACCAGAAATTGCGTACCTGCACCGGACGTTGGGAGAAGGCGAAACGGTCGCCGCTCTCCTGTTCCAACAGCTTGCCGTCGGGAGTTTTCAGGTACAGCTGGATATGGTCGAGTAGCGGGTAATTGACTTCCAGGTAGCCGGCCAGGTCGTGGGGGCGGCTGTTGAGCAGGCGCACCTTGAACCACCACACCGAGGCATTTTTGCCCAGGTTGACGTGGTCACTGCGCGCGCCCTGGAACTCTTCGTCAGGAATCGCCTGCACTTGTTCCAGGCTGAGGATGCCGTGGGGGTCTTCGAGGTAACCGATATAGGGCGCCAGGGATAGGCGCAGATCATCCTGATTAAGGGGCGCAAGCACGCCCGCACTGGCCCAGGAGCCTCCAGCGAACAGGCATAGCAGCAAGACCAGACAAAGCCGAGGCATCCGTAAACCTCAATAAAATTTCCGGCGAAGCTGTCAGATCGCTCCACTCTTGTTTGTCTGGCACTTTGCCTCTATGCCGCGCGCCCTTCAAGTGTCGTTTTCACGCGAGTTGATCAGACTGTCCACCGTCGGCACCCGGGTATCACTTTCCATCTGCGCGTCGTGCTCGATCTGGTGGCTGAAATTCTCCAGCGACGGGTTGCCTGGCTTCGCGTCGCTGGCAAATACCGGCGGGCTGAGGATATAGGCGGTGAGCAGACGGCTGAGCCCCGCCAGGCTATCGATATGGGTGCGCTCGTAGCCGTGGGTGGCGTCACAGCCAAAGGCTAGCAGAGCGGTACGGGTGTCGTGGCCCGCCGCCACCGCCGATTGCGCATCGCTGTGGTAATAGCGGAACAGGTCGCGGCGTACCGGCACTTCATGTTTCTCGGCCAGGCGCAGCAGGTGGCGTGACAGGTGGTAGTCATACGGCCCGCCGGAATCCTGCATGGCCACGCTCACCGTGTGTTCGCTGGACTGTTGCCCCGGCGCCACCGGGGCGATGTCGATGCCGACGAACTCGCTGACATCCCAGTGCAGCGCACCGGCCGCGCCGGAACCGACCTCCTCGGTGATGGTGAACAGAGGGTGGCAGTCGATAGCCGGTTCGATGCCGCTTTCCACCAGGCCTTTGAGCGAGGTGAGCAAGGCCGCCACCCCGGCTTTGTCGTCCAGATGGCGGGCGCTGATATGGCCGCTTTCGGTGAACTCGGGCAGCGGATCGAAGGCGACAAAATCACCGACATTGATCCCCAGCGATTCACAGTCGGCGCGGGTGCTGCTGTAGGCGTCCAGGCGCAGTTCGACGTGATCCCAACTGATCGGCATCTGGTCGATGGCGGTGTTGAACGCATGCCCGGAGGCCATCAGCGGCAGCACGCTGCCCCGGAACACGCCGGTTTCGGTGAACACGCTGACCCGGCTGCCCTCGGCAAACCGGCTCGACCAACAACCCACTGGCGCCAGGCCGAGGCGGCCGTTGTCCTGCACCTGGCGGACGATGGCGCCGATGGTGTCGAGGTGCGAGGACACCGCACGGTCCGGGCTGTTCTGCTTGCCCTTGAGGGTGGCGCGGATGGTGCCGCGGCGGGTCAGTTCGAAGGGAATACCGAGTTCTTCCAGGCGCTCGGCGACGTAACGCACGATGGTGTCGGTGAAGCCCGTGGGGCTGGGAATGGCGAGCATTTCCAGAAGCACGCGGCGCAGGTAATCAAGGTCGGGTTCGGGGACTTTTTTCATGGAGGTCTCCTGAGTTGTTGGGGGGCAGGATTTTGGAGATCAACAGCGTCGCGGCTAAAGCCCCTCCCACAGGAGATGGATTTCCCTGTGGGAGGGGCTTTAGCCGCGACTCCTGCAAACCTCGCGGCCCCAGGATGTCGAGCAATCCCGAAGGGTGTGGTGCGCACAGCACACCCCAGACAGGGCTAGCTTGAGGTCTGACTCAGCGGAAACAACAGATCAATAAACCGCTCTGCCGTCGGTTGCGGCTGGTGATTGGCCAAGCCGGCGCGCTCGTTGGCTTCAATAAACACGTACTCCGGCTGATCCGCCGCTGGCACCAGCAGGTCCAGGCCGACCACCGGAATATCCAGCGCCCGCGCTGCACGCACGGCAGCTTCGTTGAGCACCGGATGCAGAATCTCGGTGACGTCTTCCAGGGTGCCGCCGGTATGCAGGTTGGCCGTGCGCCGCACCGCCAGGCGTTGGCCGGCGGGCAGCACGCTGTCGTAGTCGAACCCGGCCGCGCGCAGGGTGCGGTGAGTTTCTTCATCCAGCGGAATACGGCTTTCGCCGCCGGTAGCGGCCTGACGCCGACGGCTCTGGGCTTCGATCAGCGCGCCGATGCTGTGGCGGCCATCGCCAATCACTTCGGCCGGGCGGCGAATGGCGGCGGCCACCACCACAAAGCCGATCACCAGAATGCGCAGGTCGGCCCCTTCGTGAAAACTTTCCAGCAGCACACGGTTGTCGAAGGCCAGGGCGCGTTTGATCGCCGCCTCGACGTCTTCCTCGGTGCGCAGGTCGATGGCCACGCCTTTGCCCTGCTCGCCGTCCACCGGCTTGACCACCACCCGGCCATGCTCGGCGAGAAAGTCGGCGTTCTCTTCCGGTTCACCGGCCAGTTGCTGAGCCGGCAGCTGCAGGCCGACACGGCGCAGGGCGCGGTGGGTAAGCAGTTTGTCCTGGCACAGGGTCATGCTCACAGCACTGGTCAGGTCGCTCAGCGACTCGCGGCAGCGAATCCGCCGACCGCCATGGTTAAGGGTGAACAGCCCGGTTTCGGCATCGTCCACCTGCACCTCGATGCCCCGGCGACGGGCTTCGTCGACGATGATCTTGGCGTAGGGGTTGAGCTCCGCTTCCGGGCCAGGGCCGAGAAACAGGGTTTCATTGATGCCGTTCTTGCGCTTGAGGGTGAAAGTGGCCAGGTCGCGAAAGCCGAGCTTGGCGTACAGGCGCTTGGCCTGGTGGTTGTCGTGCAGCACCGACAGGTCCAGGTAGCTCAGGCCGCGGCTCATAAAATGCTCGATCAGATGGCGCACCAGCACCTCACCCACGCCTGGGCGCGGGCACTGCGGAGCGACGGCCAGGCACCAGAGGCTGCAGCCGTTGTCCGGATCATTGAAGGCCTTGCGGTGGTTGAGGCCCATCATGCCGCCGATCACGTCGCCGCTGTCGGCATCCTCGGCCAACCAATACTCCGGGCCGCCCTCCTCTTTCGGGGTCAGGCGCTCGGGGTCGACCGGCAACATGCCGCGCAGCTGGTACAGGTGGTTCAGCGCCTGCCAGTCTTCGGCGCTCTGCGCACGGCGCACATTGAAGCCACGAAAGCCGCGGCGCGCCTGGCGGTAGTCGGTGAACCACAGGCGCAGGGTGTCCGAGGGGTCGAGAAAAAGACCCTGCGGCGCCTGCGCCAGCACCTGATGGGGTGCCGCCACGTACAAGGCGATGTCGCGCTCACCGGGCTTTTCACTGAGCAGTTCGCTGGCCAGCAGCTCCGGAGTCGGGTAGGTGTGGCCGATCAGAATCCGCCCCCAGCCGCAGTGCAGGGCCAGGGGCGGGTTGGCGCTCTGGTTGCCATCCTCGGCAAACCGCGCCTGCAAGCGCTCGTAAGACGGCGGTTGGCCGCGCAGCAGACGCTGGCTGTAGGCATAGCCTTTCATCAACAGATCTTCCCTTGAGGAAACGGGTGGCAGCGCGGTCTGCATCACAGACCTTGCTCGCTGAGCCACAGGTTCAGTGCGGCCAGCTGCCAGAGTTTGGAACCGCGTAGCGGGGTCAATTGGCCCTGCGGGTCGGTGAGGAGTTGGTCGAGCATCGCCGGATTGAACAGGCCACGGTCCTGGCTCGGGTCGAGCAGCAGCTCGCGCACCCAACCCAGGGTGTTGCCTTCCAGATGCTTGAGACCGGGCACCGGAAAATAACCCTTGGGCCGGTCGATGACCGCCGCCGGAATCACCAGCCGCGCCGCCTCCTTGAGCACCTGCTTGCCGCCATCCGGCAGCTTGAAGCGCCCGGGAATCCGTGCCGACAGCTCCACCAGGCGGTAGTCGAGAAACGGCGTGCGCGCTTCCAGGCCCCAGGCCATGGTCATGTTGTCGACCCGTTTGACCGGGTCATCCACCAGCATCACCGTGCTGTCCAGGCGCAGCGCTTTATCCACCGCCGCAGTGGCGCCCGGACGCTGAAAGTGCTCGCGCACGTATTCGCCGGCACAGTCACCGGTCAGCCAGGCCGGCTGCACGGTGTCGCGGTACTCGTCGTAACTGCGGTCGAGAAACGCGGCGCGGTAGGCCGCATAAGGATCGGCCGCGCCATCCACCAGCGGGTACCAGTGGTAACCGGCAAACAGCTCATCGGCACCCTGCCCGCTCTGCACCACCTTGCAGTGCTTGGCCACTTCGCGTGACAGCAGGTAGAAGGCAATGCAGTCATGGCTGACCATCGGCTCGCTCATGGCGCGGAAGGCGGCCGGCAGTTGCTCGATGATTTCGCGCTCGTCGATACGCAGTTGGTGGTGACGGGTGTTGTAGTGCTTGGCGATCAGATCGGAATACTGGAACTCGTCACCGCGCTCGCCGCCGGCATCCTGAAAACCGATGGAGAAGGTCGACAGGTTTTCCACCCCGACTTCCCTCAAAAGGCCGACCAGCATGCTCGAGTCCACGCCGCCAGACAGCAGCACACCGACATCCACAGCAGCCCGCTGACGAATCGCCACGGCTTCGCGCACGCTCTGCAGGGTCAGGTCGCGCCACTCGTTGAGGCCATAGGCCTGCTCATCGGCGGCAGCGCCGTAGGTCAGCTCCCACCAGGTTTTCTGCGTGGTGTTGCCCAGGGCATCCATGCGCATCCAGGTGGCCGGCGGCAGCTTGCTGACATTCGCCAGCAGGGTGCGCGGCGCAGGCACCACGGCGTGGAAGTTCAGGTAGTGATTGAGCGCGACCGGGTCGAGGGTCTTGTCGATATCACCACCCTGCAGCAAGGCTGGCAGAGTCGAGGCAAAACGCAGGCGTTCCGCCGTGTGCGACAGGTACAGCGGTTTGATGCCCAGACGGTCTCGGGCAATAAACAGCTCGCGCTTATCACGTTCCCAGATGGCAAAAGCAAACATGCCATTGAGCTTGGGCAGCAGGTCGGCGCCCCAGGCGTGATAGCCCTTGAGCAGCACCTCGGTGTCGCCCTCGGAAAAGAACTGGTAACCCAGGGCCTGCAGCTCACTGCGCAGCTCCGGGTAGTTGTAGATGGCACCGTTGAATACCAGCGACAGGCCGAGCTGGCTGTCGATCATCGGCTGACCGGAGGCGTCCTCCAGATCCATGATTTTCAGGCGCCGGTGGCCCAGGGCAATCGAGCCCTGACTGTGGAAGCCATGGGCGTCGGGGCCACGCGGGGCCAGGTGATGAGTGATGCGCTCGACCGCTGCGAGGTCGGCGGGGCGATGGTTGAAACGTAACTCTCCAGATATTCCGCACATAGTCCTTACCGGGTTTCCGTTGGGGAAAAAGGGGGGCGCGCAATCGTTGCGCTACTGGAGCAGACCGGCGTGGGGGCTGAGAGTTTTAGATAAATGTGAACTAACAGGATGGAAGGCAGCATCGAGTCGCCCGGTTTGATATGCGGTTTTGGGCTGAGTCGTTCGCGCTGGGCACGGTATCTGCGCACCTGGGTCCCAGCCTGCGCTGGGACCCAGGTGAACTGTGCAAAGACCACCGTCATCCCAGCGCAGGCTGGGATCCAGAATCGCAGGTGAACACGAAGCCGCATTCGAGCAAGAAGCTAAAGGCATAAAAAAACCGGCCCACAAGGGGCCGGCAAAAAAGCACTAAAAACGTAGTAGATCGAGCGGCAATCAGGCGTCCTGATATTCCCGCTCAGCCTTGTCAAACCGCGCCAGCATGCTCGCCGACGGGCCTTGGCCAATCTTGCTGAACACCAGAATGGCGATCGAAGCAAAGATAAAGCCCGGAATAATCTCGTACAGACCAATGTGGTTGAGGAAGTTTTTCCACAGAATCACCGTCAACGCACCGACCAACATGCCGGCCAGGGCGCCGTTACGGGTCATGTTTTTCCAGATCAGCGAGATCAGCACCACAGGACCGAACGCAGCACCGAAGCCTGCCCAGGCGTAGGACACCAGGCCCAGCACCTTGCTTTCCGGGTTGGCAGCAATACCGATAGCCACCACGGCCACCAACAGCACCATGGCACGACCGACCCATACCAGTTCTTTCTGCGAAGCGTTTTTACGCAGGAAGGATTTGTAGAAGTCTTCGGTCAGGGCGCTGGAGCACACCAGCAACTGGCAGCTCAGGGTGCTCATCACGGCAGCCAGAATGGCCGACAGCAATACACCTGCAACCCATGGGTTGAAGAGGATCTTGGCCAGTTCGATGAATACCCGCTCCGGGTTCTCGGTAACCGGGCCAGCCAATTCCGGGTGCGCGGAGAAGTAGGCAATACCGAAGAAACCCACGGCTACCGCGCCACCCAGGCACAGCACCATCCAGGTCATCGAGATGCGGCGAGCAGCCGGGATCGATTTCACCGAGTCAGCGGCCATGAAGCGCGCCAGGATGTGCGGCTGGCCGAAGTAGCCCAGGCCCCAACCCATCAACGAGATCACGCCGATGAAGCTGGCGCCTTTGAGCATGTCGAAGCTGCTGGCGTCTTTCAGTTCGATGGCGGCGAAGGTGGGGTCGATGCCACCGGTGGCCAGCATCACCACGATCGGGGTGAGGATCAGGGCGAAGATCATCAACGACGCCTGCACGGTGTCGGTCCAGCTCACGGCCAGAAAGCCACCCACGAAGGTGTAGGCGATGGTCGCGGCAGCACCGGCCCACAGCGCGGTCTGGTAAGACATGCCAAAGGTGCTCTCGAACAGACGCGCACCGGCCACTACACCCGAAGCGCAGTAGATGGTGAAGAACAGCAGAATCACCAGCGCCGAGAGAATACGCAGCACTTTGCTGGTGTCTTCGAAACGGTTGGTGAAGTAGTCCGGCAGGGTCAGGGCGTTGCCGTTGTGCTCGGTCTGCACACGCAGACGGCCGGCGACGAACAGCCAGTTCAGGTAAGCACCAACGATCAGGCCGATGGCGATCCAGCTTTCCGACAGGCCGGACATGTAGATGGCGCCTGGCAGGCCCATCAGCAGCCAGCCGGACATATCAGAAGCACCGGCGGACAGGGCGGTAACGAAGCTGCCGAGGCTACGGCCACCGAGAATGTAATCGGAGAGGTTGTTGGTGCGCAGGTAGGCGAACAGGCCGATCAGGACCATAGCGGCGATGTACACCACAAAGGTGATCAGCATGGGAGTGCTGGCAGTCATAAGCAGATCTCTCTTACTTGTTGTTATGCAAATGCTGGCGGGTAGCCGCATTCGTCGTTGGCTTGCGGACAATCAGTGGCGCTTGTGGCGCTCACCTCAAACAGAGGGGGCAAAGGCCGATGCAGCCTCTCCCCACCTGGAATTACGCTCGGTACTCCTCTGGGTTTAGTGCAAACCCGGGAAAGCCGCGACTATCGGGCGCTTGAGCGAAAAAGCGGAGCACGGAATGTAGTGGCAGCGCGGCGCCAGCTTCTTGCAGAAAACTACGGAGTTTTTAGCAAAAACTCTGACCTGGGGAACTATTGGCCACGGTGCGACGGGAGGCAAAAACAGGTGCAGTTGGCCGGTTAGTGCAGGGCCTCGTAACCATGCCGGCCGAGGAAGTCGATCTGCGTCTTGCCCAGGCCACGCAGGTGGCTGACGGCAGCCAGCAGCAGGGGCTGGCGCAGGTTCGCTTGAGTGATGGCCAGTACCTGGCCGTCGCGCTCGAAGTTGAGCAGGTGGGCTTTGTCCGGGGTGTCGCGGTAGCTGCGGGCGAACAGCGCGAGCTCGCCGTGGCGGAACTGGTAGATGTCGTACTCGTAGTGGTACTCGGGATTACCGTCGGCATCCGGCTCACCGGCGTCGATATGCCTGCATACGCTGACGTCCGGTTGCAGCAACGTCGTTGGGGCACGCCACACGTCCAGACTGTCGACCACATCGCCGGCAGCGAAGGCCCGGTGGAAAACCTCAGCATCAAAGCCCGGCAGCCAGGTTTGCAAATGCCGCACAAAGCGCCGGTTGATGCGCCAGCTGGCCAGGCTCAGCACCTGGCCATCGAAGGCCACGAACTCCCACACGCAGGAAAACCCGACCACCGCGTCATAGTGAAAATTCACCTGGGCGAGGTCCACCAGCGGCAGGCGTTGGCGGCTGAAGCAGGCACTTTTCACCAGCACGCCCTGGCGCAACCGCAGGTGCTCGGGCCATAGCAACACCAGCACATAGATGCCGGCGGCTACGCTGACCAGCAGCGCCAGGTTGGCGACGGAGAACCAGGTGGGCATTACTTTTCGATCACCTGGCCGCGCATCGGCGCCAGCCGCGCCAGCAGACGGTTCTGCGCCGGCTGCGGCACACCTTCGGCTTCCATGGCGTCTTGCAGATTTTCGACCAAGGCGTTGAAGTCGCTGCGAGTCAGGTGCTGGCCCTTGTGGCTTTCTTCCATGCTGTCGCCGGTGTAGGTGCAGGGGCCGCCGGCTTCCACGCAGAACTGCTCGACCAGCTTGTCGCGCAACCGTTCGATATCAATGTTGGTGAAGTGCTCGACGATGCGCGGGTCTTTGGCGATGTTGAGCAACATGCCTTCAACGATGCGCGTGATGCCTTCGCGCTCGCCGAGGTCGCGGTACAGGCTGTCATCCTTGGGCGGTTGCTGGGCGCAGGCGCTGAGACCGAGCACCAGCAGCAGGCTGATTAGCAGGCGCATGCTCAGAAACTCCCCTGCAGGGACAGGTAGGCGCCGTCCTGGTTGTCGAGGGTGGCGATTTCCCCCAGGCGCGCGTAGGCGAGCACCACGGAGAAGTGTTTGTTGGGGAAGTAAGCAAGGAACACGTCAGCCCAATCGCTTTCGCCGGCGAAGTTGAGGTTGTCGGGTTTCTCCCGGTACTCCACGCCCATGGCCCAGCGCGGGTTGAACAACACCGCCAGCGAGCCTTCTTTCAACACGCTGCGCTCGTCGCGGCGGTCGCCACCGAACCCGAGCAGGCCCAGCTCGTTGGCCCGGCTGTAGCGCAGGCCGCCGTTGACCAGCAGGTTGTAGCCAAAGGCGCCGCCGAGGAACAGACGGCTGGCGGCGATATAGCCCTCCGTGTCTTCGTCGCGCTGGGCACCGACCAGGCTGGGGATCAGGAAATCTTTCTGCCGCTTGTGTTCAATTCCCAGTGACACCTGGGGCAACTGGTCGTATATCAGGTCGCCGAATAGGCGCACTTTGAGGCCAAAGATGTCCTGGCTCAGGGTGTTTTCCGGGAGGTTGAGGTCGCGCGCCAAGGTGCCGAGGTCGAAGCGCTGACGGGCGTAAGACAGCTCGATGCGGTTGCCGTAGGACACCGCGCCGCCGGCTACGTCCAGGCGGTAGTCGCCGGTTTCCACGCGAGTGACAAAGGCATTGCCGCCCCACTCGCTTTGCTCGCCATAACCGGCCAGCACCGCCCAGGGCGTGATGCCGCCACCCGCCGCGCCGTCGATGCTGCTGGCGCCACCGGTGGCCAACAGGCGGCCGTTGTCAGCCAGGGCGGCAGCGCTGGCGAGGGTGAGACCGAGGGTCAGTGTGCCAAGGATTTTATTCATCCGTTCTTCCCTGTTGCTGCCGTAGGTTGGGTTGAGCGAAGCGAAGCCCAACGGGCCATGCGCGGTTGCGTGGGCAACCTTGGTTCGCTCGTTGGGCTTCGCCTTTGGCTCAACCCAACCTACGGAGCGAGTTTTTAATGCAACATCGCCAGGTTGGCGCGCAACGGCTGCGCCACCCAGGCTTCGAAAGCGGCGGCGCTCAGCGGCCGGCTGATCAGGTAGCCCTGCGCAGTGTCGCACCGCCATTTCTCCAGCAAACGCAGGCTGCGTTCAAACTCGACGCCCTCGGCCACCACTTTCAGGCCCAGGCTGTGGCTCATCTCAATGGTTGAACGGACGATCACCGAGTCTTCGCTGGCATCGTCGAGTTCGCGGACAAAGGATTGGTCGATCTTCAGTTCCTGCACCGGCATGCGTTTGAGCTGGGCCAGGGACGAATAACCGGTGCCGAAATCATCCACCGACAGGCTGATGCCGCAGGCGCGCAGGCTGTGCAGCACCTTGAGGGCGGTTTCCGGGTTCTGCATCACCGCGCTTTCGGTGATCTCGAAAATCAGTTGCTCGGCGGGCACGGCGTATTGGGTCAGCAGGCGGCTGACACGGGTGGCCAGGCCGATGTCATGCAGGTCTTCGGCGGAGATGTTCAGCGACATCAGCACCCGCAGCCCCCGTTGGTTCCACTCGCGCAGCTGGCGCAGCACCTCTTCGATCACCCAGGTGGTGAGGCTCTGAATGCTGCCGGTGCGTTCGGCCAGGGGGATGAATTCGCCGGGCGAAACCATGCCGTACTGTGGGTGCTGCCAGCGCAACAGCGCTTCGGCCTGGCGCACGTGCCCCTCGTTGATGTTCAGTTTGGGCTGATAGTGCAGCACCAGCTCGTTGCCTTCGGCAGCGCGACGCAAGTCGCGGATCAGGTTGATCTGCCGTTCGTGGTCGTCCTCGCGGCCCTGCTGGTACAGCTGCAACCGCCCAGGCGCCTGCGCCGCGTCACGCATCGCCAGGTTGGCACGGCGCAGCAGCTCGTCCGGGGTGGCGCCATCTTGCGGGTAGGCGGCAATGCCGATGCTGCAGTCCAGGGCGATGTCCTGAGTGCCGACGCGCAGGGGCTTGATCAGCAGTTGCTGCAGCTTGTCAGCGGTGGCCACCGCGCCGTCGCGGTCACTGCCATCGAGCATCACCAGAAACTCGTCGGCAAACAGCCGCGCCAGGCTGTCACCGGGGCGCAGTATCGCCTGCAGCCGCCGGCTGACCTGCTGCAGCGCCAGATCACCGCCACCGGGGCCGCAGGTTTCATTCACCGAACGGAAGTTACCTATGCCCAGGTTGAGCACCGCCATCGGCCGCTCGGCCATGATCGAGCTGCCCAGCCGTTCGATCGCCAAGGTGCGATTGGGCAAACCGGTGAGGCCATCGTGCAGGGCGTTGTGGGCCAGCTGCCGTTCGCGCTCGGCGAGGTCGGTCTGCATTTGCTGGAAGGTCTTGGCCAATACGCCGAATTCGTCGCGGCGCTTCAAGTCGATATCGCCCTGGTAGTCGCCCTGCCCGACCCGTTCGGCCACCTGGGCCAACTGCCGCACCGGCCGCGAGATGCTACGTGCCAGCAGCAGCGCGCCGACCAGCGACGCCAGCAGGGCCAGCAAGGCAATCACCAACACACGCTGGTCCAGCGGTTTGAACGCCACCAGCGCCTGGTCCAGCGAGCTGTGCAAAAACGCCTGCACTTGGTAGTGCGTGCCGTTGGCCAGTACCAGTTGCTCGTTGAGATAGCGCTGGCCGGAAAACTCGAACTCCTTGAGCGTGGTGGTGCGCTCAAGCTGCAGGTTGGCCGCCATCATTTCCGATTCCTGGTCGGCGCTGAGGGTGCTGATCAGGCGGCCAGGGCTGTTGTTTTCGATGGCCAGAAACGACACGTCGAGGTTGGTCAGGCTGCGCAGCTCATTGGCCAGCGCCTCATCCATGCGAAAGCCCATCACCACCCGCGCAATCGGAATCGGCGCCAGCACCTGAGCTTCCACCAGCAGGTGCGGCTCGTGGTTGATCGACACGATCAGCGCCGATTGCCCCGAGCGCCGCGCTTCGGCCAACTCGCCGGCATAGCGGAACGGGGTGCCCGCCTTAAAGGTGTCCTGGCCTTGGCTTGGCGCGCTGGTGTCGGCAGTTGCGGTGATGCTGCCATCCAGGCCGAGCAGCAGCACTTCGGTGGCATCTATGCGTTTGCCGTGGTTGGCCAGCACCGAGCTGATGGTGGCGGTGTCGCCGCTGGCGACCGCGTCTTTGAAGCCGAAATCCGAGGACAACACCTGCACCGCATCGCTGATCTGCCGGCTGCGCACTTCGAGCAAACGCTCGAACACCCGCACACCTACCTCCAGCTGTTCGCTGGCCTGTTTTTTCACCGCGTCGGCGGTGGCCACTTTGACCGCGAAGTACAGCGTGCCGATCACCACCAACAGCAGCAGGATCAGGACGCTGGCAATGCGCGTCTGGAAGCTATTGCTGAGTTTCACTCGCGGCCTTCTTGAATGCGTTGCCAAAAGCCGAAGGTTTCGGCGCGTATTCGTGCGCCTCGTCTTCCTCGCTTTCGTTGCTGCCGGCAGGAACATTGACGGCGTACTGCTGGCTGGCGCCCTTTTCGCTCACAGTCAGCTCACCACCCTTCTGCGGCAGCAGGTCGGGGCTTTTCGGGTGCCAGAGGGTGACGATGTAGTGGCCCGCCGGCAGTTGCAGGCTGACCTTGCCGTTGGCGTCGCTGGACGCGAACCAGGGGTCATCGGTGACATAGATGTAGCCCACCATCCAGTCATGGATATTGCAGCCCAGCACCACTACACCGGGCTTGTCGAAAGTGATCGGCTCGGACGGCGTGCCCTCGTACAAGCGCAGTTCGAAACGCTTGGCCGGTGAAAAGGAATACACGTGGTGGCGGATGTTGTCGCTATTGGGGAAGGTCACTTTGGTGCTGGTGTGCACGGCCAGCACGCGGGGGGAAAACTGTTTCTGCACCTGGTCCATGATCGCCGTCTGCGCGGGCAACTCGGCATCGGTCGGCCCTTGCAGGCTGATCACCGCGCCATTGAGCGGTTTACCCTGAGCGTCCACCAGGGTCGCCTGCAACGACGCGGCGCCTACCGAGCAGCTGGTGAACACGGCACACACGGCAGTCAATGAAAGCAGTCTGAACGAGCGAAGAAGCTGGGCCAGGTTAAGCGATAGGGGCATACCAACTACCTTGTCGAGTGCAAAAAACCTAGGATTTGGCGCGCTGAACGGAACCTAGGGCAAGCCCGCCAGCCTGCTGTTGGCTAGCAGACTAACGGATTAACCGACGGCGTTCACCCCGAAAATATGGCAAGTGGCCATTATTGTGTGCCGCGCGGAAAAACGGCGGTCTGTAGGAAATATAGTCGGGAAATGGCGAAGGCCCAGTCTCAAGGTTGAGACAGTGGTGAGGCCCTATTGCACGCCGCGCAGGCGCTTGGGAGTCAGCCCGAGGTAGCGGCGCATGGCCGTGGTCAACGCGCTCTGGCTGGAGAAACCGCATTCTTCAGCGATACGAATCAGCGGCAGCGCACTTTCGCGCAGCAACCGCGAGGCGCGGTCGAGACGGATTTTCAGCAGGTACTGGTGCGGGGTCAGGCCCAGGCTGTCCTTGAACTGGGCGTGGAAATGGCTGGGGCTCAGGCAAGCCACCTGGGCCAGTTCGGCCACGCTGATGCGCCGCGCCAGGTGCTGGTCGATATAGGCATCCAGACGCTCGACGTTCAGCGGCCCTACCGAGCGCTGGCGGCGCTCACCGAACAGGCGCACGTGCAGGGCGCGCAGCAACACGCCACTGAGGGAGCGCGCCAGCTGGGTGTCGCTGCCATACCGCGCCAGCTCGGCGCCGGCGTAGCTCAGCAGGTTTTGGAAGTCGGCATCCAGGGCCGGGTAGCGCGGCATGTCGAACAGACGGGCGAGCAGGTCGAGGTCGTCGGCCGAACTATCCTGCTCATCCAGGTCGATGATCAGCATGCGGTTGTCACCCACCCCGGCGAACTGGTGTTCGGCATCGCCCGGCACCAGCACGGCGCGCATACGGCACACCTCACCACCCCGGCCATTGACCTCGAACTCGGCACGGCCGGCCAGCGACAGCACCAACTGGTGGTGATCGTGGGCGTGTTCGTGGGTCTGGTCGTCGAGGCGTAACAGGCGGGCTTCTAACATGGCGCGAACTGATCAAAATTTGCGCACATGGTACGGGAATGCCCCTTTTTTGCCCAGCCAGGACCGACCAGCGCGCCATTGTTGTGCGTCACACCGTACCTGTAGGAGTGGCCGGGCGGCGCTTCGCTTCAGCCGCGATGCTTTAAAAGATCAAGGGCATCGCGGCTAAAGCCGCTCCTACGAGTCGGGGAAAGTCGCTGAGATTGCCATTGAATTGTTTCGCCACCCGACCCATCTACCTAGTCATGTAGAGACCACAGGTGCCGCATGAACGACCACGTTACCGATATCGACGACGAAGACACGCTGACGCCCGAGGGCCTCCATCTCCCTCACGCTCTGGCGCTGCCCAATCAGCGGCCGCCCGAGCGCTTGTATGTCATCCCCATTCACAACCGCCCGTTCTTCCCTGCTCAGGTGTTGCCGGTCATCGTCAACGAAGAGCACTGGGCGGAAACCCTCGAGCTGGTGGCCAAGACCGAGCACCACAGCCTGGCGCTGTTCTATGTCGACCAGCCGGTGACTGACCCGCGCCACTTCGATACCGATAGCCTGCCCGAGCACGGCACCCTGGTGAAAATCCACCAGGCCAGCCGCGTCGACGGCAAGCTGCAATTTGTCGCCCAGGGCCTGCAGCGGGTGAAGATCCGTGGCTGGCTGAAACGCCATCGCCCGCCGTACCTGGCCGAGGTCGAGTACCCGCCAAGTGCCGATGACCGCCGCGATGAGGTCAAGGCGTACGGCATGGCGTTGATCAACGCGATCAAGGAGCTGCTGCCGCTCAACCCGCTGTACAGCGAAGAGCTGAAGAACTACCTGAACCGCTTCAGCCCCAACCAACCGTCGCCGCTGACCGACTTCGCCGCCGCCCTCACCACCGCTGCGCCCAAAGAGCTGCAAGAAGTGCTGGATACCGTGCCGGTGCTGCAACGCATGGAAAAAGTCTTGCCCATGCTGCGCAAGGAAGTGGAAGTGGCGCGCCTGCAGAGCGAGCTGTCGGCCGAGGTGAACCGCACCATTGGCGAACACCAGCGCGAGTTCTTTCTCAAGGAACAGCTCAAGGTTATCCAGCAGGAACTGGGCCTGACCAAGGACGACCGCAGCGCCGATATCGAACAGTTCGAGCAGCGCCTGGAAGGCAAGACCCTGCCCGAGCAGGCAAAAAAACGCATTGATGAAGAACTGAACAAGCTGTCGATTCTGGAAACCGGCTCCCCGGAATACGCCGTCACCCGCAACTACCTGGACTGGGCGACCATGATTCCCTGGGGCGTGCACGGCAAAGACAAGCTCGACCTGCAGCATGCCAAACGGGTGCTGGACGAACAGCACTCTGGTCTCGACGACATCAAGGAACGGATTCTCGAGTTCCTCGCCGTCGGCGCCTTCAAAGGCGAGATTTCTGGCTCCATCGTATTGCTGGTGGGCCCGCCCGGCGTGGGCAAGACCAGCATCGGCAAGTCGATTGCCGAAACCCTCGGCCGGCCGTTCTACCGCTTCAGCGTCGGCGGCATGCGCGATGAGGCCGAGATCAAGGGCCACCGCCGCACTTACATCGGCGCCCTGCCCGGCAAGTTGGTGCAAGCGCTGAAGGAAACCGAGGTGATGAACCCGGTGATCATGCTCGACGAGATCGACAAGCTCGGCGCCAGCCACCAGGGCGACCCGGCCTCGGCGTTGCTGGAAACCCTCGACCCGGAACAGAACGCCGAATTCCTCGACCACTACCTGGACCTGCGCCTGGACCTGTCCAAGGTGCTGTTCGTGTGCACCGCCAACACCCTTGATTCAATTCCTGGGCCGTTGCTCGACCGCATGGAAGTGATCCGTCTGGCGGGCTATATCGCCGAAGAGAAGTTCGCCATCGCCAAACGTCACCTGTGGCCCAAGCAATTGGAAAAGGCCGGGGTGCCGAAGCAGCGGTTGAGCATCAGCGACACCGCGCTGAAAGCGGTGATCGAGGGTTATGCCCGCGAAGCCGGGGTGCGCCAGTTGGAGAAACAGCTGGGCAAGCTGGTGCGCAAAGCGGTGGTCAAGCTGCTGAACGAACCGGACAGCAAGCTGAAAATCGGCCCGAAAGATCTGGAAGCCTACCTGGGCATGCCGCTGTTCCGCCGTGAGCAGTTGCTGTCGGGCGTCGGCGTGATCACCGGGCTGGCCTGGACCAGCATGGGCGGCGCTACCCTGCCCATCGAAGCCACGCGCATTCATACCCTCAACCGCGGCTTCAAGCTGACCGGGCAACTGGGGGAAGTGATGAAGGAATCGGCCGAGATCGCCTACAGCTACGTCAGTTCGCACCTGAAGGAATTTCGTGGCGACCCGACCTTCTTCGACCAGGCCTTCGTGCACCTGCACGTGCCCGAAGGGGCAACGCCGAAAGACGGCCCCAGCGCCGGGGTGACCATGGCCAGCGCCCTGCTCTCGTTGGCGCGCAACCAGGCGCCGAAAAAAGGCGTGGCCATGACCGGTGAGCTGACCTTGACCGGGCATGTGCTGCCGATTGGCGGCGTGCGGGAAAAAGTCATCGCCGCGCGGCGGCAGAAGATCTACGAACTGATCCTGCCCGAAGCCAACCGCGGTGACTTCACCGAATTGCCCGACTACCTCAAGGAAGGCATCACCGTGCACTTCGCCAAACGCTTCAATGATGTGGCGAAGGTGTTGTTCTAGACCGTCGCACGCCCCGTAGGAGCGGCTTCAGCCGCGATGCTCTTGAGATCAAAAAGCATCGCGGCTGACCGGAGCGCCGGACCCGCCGCTCCTACGAGGATGTGGTATCCAACAAATACCTGGTTTGGAGCTATGCTTGCGGCCATTCGTCGCCCTTTGGACAGGAAGGTTTCCATGACTGCTGCTCGCCTGCTTCTCCCCGTTGGCCTCGCCCTGCTGGCAGCCTGCGCCCAGCAACCCAGCAAAAACGTCGCCGTGCAGGTGGAGAATTCGGCGGACTGCCCGGCCGTTCTGCACCCCGGCCAGCAACTGATCGTGACCCTCAGCAGCAACCCCACCACCGGTTTTCGCTGGCAGACCAAAGATGCCGCCAGCGGTGTGCTGCGGGTGCTCAGCCCGGAGGTGTACAGCAATCCTGAGGATGCCGGCATAGTCGGCGGTGCCGGTGTATCCACCTGGCGCTTCCAGGCGACAGAGGCTGGTAGCGGCGAGTTGATCATGGCCTACCACCGCCCGTGGGAACCGGAAGTGGCGCCCGCGGAAGTCTTCGATTGCGCTATTACCGTCAAGTAACGGTTGCTCCGACTAAGCAACGCTTTTGTGGGAGGGGCTTCAGCCGCGAGCTTTTAAATCAAAAGCATCGCGGCTGAAGCCCCTCCCACAGCTAGTTGGCAAGCCCGACATACGGCGCGATCGGAGCCTGCTTCTGGCGTGATTCGCCTGGGGTTCGTGCCTTGGCGTCGGCATAGTCGCCTGCACAACCACCACAACAAGGACTGTGTATGCGCTGGCTCGCTCTCGCCCTCTTGGGCACGTTGGCTTTTGTCTATGGCGTGCTCACTGACTGGCCGCTGCTCTCCCTGCTCGCCAAACCGCTGCCGGTGCTCGCCCTGCTGGGCTGGCTACGCGGCGCCGAAGCGGGCCCCTACCGCCGCTGGATCGCCATTGGCCTGCTGTTTTCGCTGGCCGGCGACATGCTGTTGCAGTGGTCGCCCGAGCTGTTCGTGTTTGGCCTGGGGGCTTTCCTGCTGGGCCATCTGGCTTACCTGATGGCCTATCTGAGCGACAGCCGCCGCTTTGCGCCCTTGGCGTTGCTACTGGCCCTGATCGCCGGCGGCAGCATGTTCGCCACCCTCGCCAGTGCCGGCCTTGGCGGTTTACTGATCCCGGTGGCGCTGTATGCCCTGGCGATCAGCGCCATGCTCTGGCGCGCCCTGGCCCGCGCCAGTTCTGCGTCGATCAGCCGGCAGTCGGCCTACCTCGCGGCCATTGGTGCGGCGCTGTTTGTGCTGTCGGACAGCCTGATCGGCATCAACCGTTTCGTCAGCCCATTCGCGGGCGCCCACTACGCGATCATCCTCACCTACTGGCTGGGCCAATGGGGCATCACCGCCTCCGCGCTGTATCGCCGTGCAACCGTTGAGAAGGATGGGTATGGCAGCGCGGCCACAGCTGGTTAAAATGGCGCCCTTTTTGAGCCAAGCGTAACCACCGTGAGCCAGGAATCCGACCGTCTCTTCGCCGTGCCTTTGCCGACCGTGCCCGACTTCACTTTCAATGAAGCCGTGGTGCGGGTGTTTCCGGACATGATCAAACGCTCGGTGCCGGGCTACCCGACCATTGTCGAAAACATCGGCGTGCTGGCCGCGCAATTCGCCCAGCCGCATAGCGTGCTGTATGACCTTGGCTCGTCTCTTGGCGCGGTGACCCAGGCCTTGCGCCGCCATGTGACCTGCAGCGACTGCCGGGTGATTGCGGTGGATAACTCCAGCGCCATGGTCGAGCGCTGCAGCGAATACCTGCACGCCCAGGACTCGATGTTCCAGGAGCTGCTGCCGGTCGAGGTGATAGAAGCCGACATTCTCGGCCTGCAACTGCAGCCCACCTCGCTGGTGGCGCTGAACTTCACCCTGCAGTTCATCAAGCCGGAACAGCGCCTGGAGCTGCTGAGCAACATTCGCCAGGCCTTGCTGCCCGGCGGCGCACTGATCCTTTCGGAAAAACTGCGTTTCGACGATGAGCAAGAGCACGAGCTGCTCACCGACCTGCACGTGGCGTTTAAACGCGCCAACGGCTACAGCGAGCTGGAAATCGCCCAGAAGCGCAACGCCATCGAAAACGTGATGAAACCCGACAGCCTCGAACAACACCGCGAACGCCTGCTGGCCGCCGGCTTCAGCAAGGTGGTGCCGTGGTTCCAGTGCCTGAACTTCGCTTCTCTGATTGCCCTGCCATGATTGACCTCAGCCCCCTGGTCCGCCATCTGGCGGGCACGCCCCTGGCCAATTGGGCCAACACCCTGCAAGCGCAACTCGACACCAAGATGGACAAAGGCCATGGCGACCTGGAGCGCTGGCAAGGCGCGCTGGATGGCCTGCCCGCGCTGACGCCGACCACCGTCGACCTGCAGAGCGGCCTGCTGCTGGATACGGACTGCGACGACGCCACCCGCGTACAGATGCGCCAGGCACTGATGGGGTTGTCACCGTGGCGCAAGGGCCCGTTCGATCTGTTCGGCGTGCACGTCGACACCGAATGGCGCTCGGACTGGAAGTGGTCGCGGGTTTCACCGCATCTGGATCTGCGCGGCAAACGCGTGCTGGATGTCGGCTGCGGCAATGGCTATTACCAATGGCGCATGCTCGGCGCCGGTGCCGACAGCGTGATCGGCATCGACCCCAACTGGCTGTTCTTCTGCCAGTTCCAGGCCGTGCAGCGTTACCTGCCCGAGCTGCGCGCCTGGCACCTGCCCTTCGCCCTGGAAGACCTGCCGGCTGGCCTGGAAGGTTTTGACACGGTGTTTTCCATGGGCGTGTTCTACCACCGCCGCTCGCCGATCGAGCACCTGCTGGCGCTCAAAGACTGCCTGGTTAAGGGCGGAGAACTGGTGCTGGAAACCCTGGTGATCGAAGGCGATGTGAACCAGGTGCTAGTGCCCGAAGACCGCTACGCGCAGATGCGCAACGTGTGGTTCCTGCCCTCGGTGCCGGCCCTGGAACTGTGGCTACGCCGCGCCGGTTTCAGCGACGTGCGCTGCGTGGACGTGAGCGTGACCAGTGTCGAAGAACAGCGCAGCACCGAGTGGATGCGCTATCAATCGCTGAGCCACTTCCTCGACCCGCACGACCACAGCAAAACCGTAGAAGGCTTGCCGGCGCCGATGCGGGCCGTTATCACTGCCCGCAAGTAATACACCCAACCGTAAGAGCGCCGGACCGGCCGCTCTTACGAGAACGTTATCAGCGATAGGCGGCAGCGATGATCAACTGCTTCATCTCGGCCACTGCCGACTTGAAGCCTACGAACAACGCATGCGCCACCAGCGCATGGCCGATGTTCAACTCGTTGACGCCCTTGATCGCCGCCACCGCTTCCACGTTGTGGTAGTGCAGGCCATGGCCGGCGTTAACGATCAGCCCCTGGGCCAGACCAAACGCCACACCATCGGCAATACGCTTGAGTTCGTCGGC
The DNA here is from genome assembly GCF_003050835.1 of Pseudomonas sp. GV071. GTDB lineage: Bacteria > Pseudomonadota > Gammaproteobacteria > Pseudomonadales > Pseudomonadaceae > Aquipseudomonas. The sequence goes on from NZ_QAOJ01000003.1 coordinate 75,492, forward strand.
GGTTTCACTCGGCGTGTGGGCATCGGCGTAACGGCCGGTGTGCAGTTCGATAGCCGGGGCACCCACGCGGTGCGAGGCTTCGATCTGGCGCTCATCGGCGTCGATAAACAGCGACACCTCACAGCCCAGACGGGCCAGGCGCTCAACGGCAGCCTTGATCCGCGCTTCCTGCCCGGCCACATCCAGGCCACCTTCAGTGGTCAGTTCCTGACGGGTTTCCGGCACCAGGCAGATATGTGCAGGGCGAATGCGTTCGGCGAAGGTCAGCATCTCCTCGGTCACGCCCATCTCGAAGTTCATCCGCGTTTGCAGCACGTCCTTGAGCAGCAGTACGTCACGCTCCTGGATGTGCCGGCGGTCTTCACGCAGGTGCACGGTGATGCCGTCGGCGCCGGCTTCTTCGGCGTCCAGCGCGGCTTTCACCGGGTCGGGATAGCGGGTGCCACGGGCCTGACGCAGGGTGGCGACATGGTCGATATTCACGCCCAACAGAATGCGATTGGCGTCAGTCACGGGGTGGCTCCTTCAAGGTCATGAACAGTTCGCGACTGACCAAAGGTCGGCCGCCTAAATGGGGTGCCAGGGCCTGGCGCATCAGGCGCTTGGCCGCAGCCAAGGCGCCTGGCGCGGTCCAGTCAGCCTCGGCCATAGCGAGCAATTCGGCGCCTTGGAACAGCCCAGGCTGCAACAGGTGCACCGGCTCCAGGCCGGAGTCCGGCAGCAGGCGGTACAGCTGGCCGATGACGACCGGCTGGCCGTGCAGGTCTTCAGCAAGGGCAAAACCATAGCCCAGTTCGTCCAGCAGGCGCCATTCGAACGCGCGCAACAACGGCTCCAGCGCACGGCCGGCGGCCAGGGCTTCAAGGGTTGCGGCGTAGTGCTCGAACAGCACCGGGTGGGGGTCTTCGGCAGGCAGCAGGCGCAGGATCAGCTCGTTCAGGTACAGGCCGCTGAACAGCGCCTCACCATGCAGCCACCGGGGAATGCCGGCGGCCTCCAGGCGGCCGACATTCTTCAGCTCGCCACGTCCGCGAAACTCCACTTCCACCGGCACAAACGGTCGCGCCAGGGTGCCGGCTTTGCCACGGGCACCGCGCAACACCGCGCGCAGGCGGCCTTGGGGGGTAAGGAAGTCGACCAGCGCGCTGCTTTCGCGGTAGGCCCGGCTATGCAGGATAAAAGCCGGCTGCGCGCTGTTTTGCATGGGGAGCTCGGGGGCTTAGAGGTCGGCGTAACCCAGGGAACGCAGGGCACGTTCGTCGTCGGACCAGCCGCCTTTGACCTTCACCCAGAGGTTGAGCATGACCTTGGAGTCGAACAGCACTTCCATGTCTTTGCGCGCATCCATGCCGATGCGTTTGATCCGCTCACCCTTGTCGCCAATGATGATTTTCTTCTGGCCGTCACGCTCCACCAGAATCAGCGCATGGATATGCAGAGTCCTACCCTGTTGCTTGAACTCTTCGATCTCGACGGTGATCTGGTACGGCAGCTCGGCGCCGAGCTGACGCATGATTTTCTCGCGTACCAGTTCGGCAGCGAGGAAACGGCTGCTGCGGTCGGTGATCTGGTCTTCCGGGAAGAAGTGATCGTTTTCCGGCAGATGCTCGGCAATCAAACCTTCCAACGCTTCCAGGTTATGCCCGTGCTGCGCGGAGATCGGTACGATTTGCGCGTTCGGTAACTGCTGTTGCAGCCACTCCAGGTGCGGCATCAAATCGCTTTTGTCTTCGATGCGGTCGGTTTTGTTGATCGCCACAATTACCGGGCCCTGCACAAATTGCACGCGCTCAAGGACCATCTGGTCTTCGTCGGTCCAGCGGGTGCGTTCAACCACAAAGATCACCACGTCGACGTCCTTGAGGGCGGCCGAAGCGGTTTTGTTCATGTAACGGTTCAGGGCCTTTTCGCCGCCCTTGTGCATGCCGGGGGTATCGACGTAGATGGCCTGAATCGGCCCTTCGGTCTTGATGCCGAGCATGTTGTGACGGGTGGTTTGCGGCTTGCGCGAGGTGATCGCCAGCTTCTGGCCAAGGATGTGGTTGAGCAGCGTCGACTTGCCCACGTTGGGGCGGCCGACGATGGCGACGTAGCCACAGCGTGTTGCAGTTGAATCAGTCATGCCCATTCTCCACGCCAAGGGCGATCAAGGCAGCTGCGGCAGCTACCTGTTCAGCGATGCGCCGGCTGGCGCCCTGCCCTATGGTCTTGTCATTCAATAAGGTGATCTGGCACTCGACCACGAAGGTCCGGCAGTGCGGCTCGCCCTGGATATCCACCACTTCGTAGCGCGGCAGTTCGCAGCCACGCGACTGCAGAAACTCCTGCAGGCGGGTTTTCGGGTCCTTATTGGTGTCCACCAAGGTCAGACCGTCCAGTTCGGAGCTTAGCCACGCCAGCACTCGCTCGCGCGCCGCGTCCATGCCGGCATCCAGATAAATGGCGCCGATCAGCGCTTCGAGGGCGTCGGCGAGAATCGACTCACGGCGAAAACCGCCGCTCTTCAATTCACCGGAACCCAGACGCAGGTATTCACCCAGATCGAAGCCACGGGCCAGAACGGCCAGGGTCTCACCTTTCACCAGGCGCGCGCGCAAACGCGACAACTGGCCTTCGCGCGCCTGCGGGAAGCGATCGAACAGCGCTTCACCGGCGACGAAGTTGAGAATGGCATCACCGAGGAACTCCAGGCGCTCATTGTTGCGCCCGGCAAAGCTGCGGTGAGTGAGGGCCAGGATCATCAGATCCTGGTCTTTGAAGCTATAACCGAGCTGACGCTCTAAACGACTCAGTGCAGCACTCACGGCATACGCACGCGATATTCTTTGTCGAACCGGGCGACGAGATCGAGGTTCTGGATCAGCGGTTCACGGGTTTCGTACTTCAGGTGTACGCGGAACTCGTTGTTGTCCAGTTTCACTTCCATGGCCTTGTCCAGATCGATGCCGGTGATGGCATTGATGGTCATGGACTTGCGTACGTGCTCATAGAACTCGGGCACGGTACGAACATCGGCAACCTTGTCGGTTTCGATGCCGGTGATGGATTTTTCCAGCGCCGAGTTATCCATGTAGTGCGGGAAGATCTTGAACGCGGCGCTGGCGAAGAACGCCACGACAGCGGCGGTGACCATCCAACCCAACATCGACATACCCTTTTGCGAACGCGCAAATGTCATGTTTGACCTCAGTGTCAGTGTTTTTTTAAACGTCTTGGCCTCTGCGGGCCTGACTATATATAGCGCGCGGCGCTGGGTTTAGCAGCGCTGACGGATCAGTGAATCAGGCCGACCCGTGACAGAGTCGGCACGTTGCGCAATTTCGGATCAGCCCAGCTCAGCCAGACGGCGAAGGCTTTGCCGACAATATTCTTGTCCGGCACCATGCCCAGCAGCTCTTTTGGAATCTTCGGATCGTTCCAGTAGCGGCTGTCGTTGGAGTTGTCGCGGTTGTCGCCCATCATGAAGTAGTGCCCGGCTGGCACTGTCCACTCGTTGCCGGGGTCGGCGCGGTAGCGGTTCATTTCGATGCGAATCAGGTGTTCGACGGCGCCGAGTTTCTCCTGGTACAGCGTGGCGCTACCCAGGGAGCCCGGCTCTTCGCCCAACAGCTTCTTGGCCACCGACTCACCGTTGACGAACAATTGCTTGTCGGCGGTGTAGCGAATCTTGTCGCCCGGCAGACCAACCACACGCTTGATGTAGTTGATGGTCGGCTCGCTCGGGTAACGGAACACCATCACGTCGCCGCGCTGCGGGTCGCCGACTTCGATCACCTTGGTGTCCAGCACCGGCAGGCGAATGCCGTAGGCAAACTTGTTGACCAGGATGAAGTCGCCCACTTCCAGCGTCGGTTTCATCGAGCCCGAGGGAATCTGGAAGGGTTCCACCAGAAACGAGCGCAGCACCAGCACGATGGCCAGTACCGGGAAGAACGACTTGCCGTACTCCACCAGCAGCGGTTCGCGGTTGAGCTGATCGACGACCGCCTGATCAGCCTCGCTCACCTGGCCGGTATAGGCCACGATCGCCGCGCGACGGCGCGGCGCCAGCAACACTAGGTCAAGCAGGGCCAGCACGCCGCAGACAGCCACAGCGATTACCAACAACAGCGGAAAATTGAACGACATAGGGATTAACCATCCAACCTGAGCACTGCAAGGAAGGCTTCTTGTGGAATTTCCACGTTGCCGACTTGCTTCATCCGTTTTTTACCGGCTTTCTGCTTTTCCAGCAGCTTGCGCTTACGGCTGACGTCACCGCCGTAGCACTTGGCCAATACGTTCTTGCGCAGCGCCTTGACGGTGGTACGAGCCACAATCTGCCCGCCGATAGCAGCCTGAATGGCCACATCGAACATCTGCCGCGGGATCAACTCTTTCATCTTCTCGGTCAACGCGCGGCCTTTGTAGTGCGCGTTGTCGCGGTGCACGATCAGCGCCAGGGCATCGACCTTGTCGCCGTTGATCAGCACATCGAGCTTCACCAGGTTGGCCGACTGATAGCGGTCAAAATGGTAATCCAGCGAGGCGTAACCGCGGCTGGTGGACTTCAGGCGGTCGAAGAAGTCGAGGACCACTTCGTTCATCGGCAGGTCGTAGCTGACCTGCACCTGGGTACCGAGGAACAGCATGTCGCGCTGCACGCCACGTTTTTCGATACACAGGGTGATGACGTTGCCCAGGTGTTCCTGCGGCACCAGGATGTTGGCGCGCACGATCGGCTCGCGCATGTCCTCGATGGCCGACAGGTCTGGCAGCTTCGACGGGTTGTCGACGTAGATGGTCTCGCCATTCTTCAACAGCAATTCGAAGATTACCGTTGGCGCGGTGGTGATCAGGTCCAGGTCGTACTCGCGCTCAAGGCGCTCCTGGATGATTTCCATGTGCAGCATGCCGAGGAAGCCGCAACGGAAGCCGAAGCCTAGAGCGTCGGAGCTTTCTGGCAGGTACTGCAGAGACGAGTCGTTGAGGGTCAGCTTCTGCAGCGCTTCGCGGAAATCTTCGAAGTCATCCGAGCTGACCGGGAACAGACCGGCGTATACCTGCGGTTGAATACGTTTGAAGCCCGGCAGCACGTCGACGTCTGGCGTCGAGCTGAGGGTCAGGGTGTCACCCACTGGCGCACCGTGAATGTCCTTGATGCCGGCGATGATGAAGCCCACTTCGCCGGCTTTCAGGTCGACGGTGGCGGTGTGCTTGGGGGTGAAGACACCGACGCTGTCCACCAGGTGGATCTTGCCGGTGGACTTGACCAGAATCTTGTCGCCCTTCTTCACGCAGCCGTGGCGCACGCGCACCAACGAGACCACGCCCAGGTAGTTGTCGAACCAGGAGTCGATGATCAGCGCTTGCAGCGGATCTTCGATATTGCCGGTGGGTGCCGGAATGGTCGCCACCAGGCGTTCGAGCACTTCATCCACGCCCATGCCGCTCTTGGCACTGCAGGCCACGGCGTCGGTGGCGTCGATGCCGATGATTTTCTCGATTTCTTCTTTGACGCGGTCCGGATCGGCCTGCGGCAGGTCCATCTTGTTCAGCACGGGCATGACTTCCAGGCCCTGCTCGATGGCGGTGTAGCAGTTGGCAACCGACTGCGCTTCCACACCCTGACCGGCGTCCACCACCAGCAAGGCGCCTTCGCAGGCAGCCAGCGAACGGCTGACTTCGTAGGTGAAGTCAACGTGGCCGGGGGTGTCAATGAAGTTCAGTTGGTAGGTTTTGCCGTCGCGCGCCTTGTAATGCAAGGTGACGCTGTGGGCCTTGATGGTGATCCCGCGCTCGCGCTCGAGGTCCATGGAGTCGAGGACCTGGGCTTCCATTTCGCGCTCGGACAAGCCGCCGCACATCTGGATGAAACGGTCGGCCAGGGTCGATTTGCCGTGGTCGATGTGGGCGATGATGGAGAAATTACGGATATGACTCAGGTCACTCACAGATCAACACTCAAAAAGGCCGCAGGCAGACTGCCCGCCGAAAAATAGCCGGGAAGTGTACCCGATCAGCGGCGCGGACGTCACCCGTGCCGCCGACCGGCGCCCATGAAAAAGGGCGGTAAAAACCGCCCTTCTGTGCATTACCGCTGCCGTGTCATTCCGACAACTTGAAGGTAATGAAGCTCGCGCGGCCTTCGCGCAGTACGCGCATCGACACCGAACGGTTCTTCGGCAGGGCCTGAGCGACCTGGGTGAAGGTCTTGGCCGAGTCGATGGCTTGATTATTCAGGTGAGTGATAACGTCGCCTGGACGCAGACCGATCAGGGCGGCCGGGCCGTCCTGCACTTCCTTGATCACCACACCGCCCTTCAGATCCAGCGATTTGCGCTCGTCATCGCTAAGCTCAGCGACTTTCACGCCCATGCGGTTGCTGCTGCGCTCGATGGCCGACTCGCCGCCACCGTTGGCCGCGACTTCGCCATCTTCGGCCGGCAGGTTGCCGATGGTCAGTTCGAGTTTCTTGCGCGCGCCTTCACGGATCACTTCCAGCTCGGCTTTGGTGCCGGCTTTCAGGCGACCGACCAGGTGCGGCAGGTCAGCTGACATGATGATCGGCTGGCCATTGAGGCTCAGAATCACGTCGCCCACTTGCAGACCACCTTTGGCAGCCGGGCCGTCTTCCATCACTTGAGCAACCAGAGCGCCAGCCGGCTTGTCCAGGCCGAAGGATTCAGCCAGGTCTTTGTTGACCTCCTGAATCACCACACCCAGCCAGCCGCGGCTGACCTTGCCTTCGGTTTTCAACTGATTGGCCACATCCATCGCCACATCCATCGGAATGGCGAACGACAGGCCCATGAAACCACCGGAACGGGTAAAGATCTGCGAGTTGATACCAATCACTTCGCCCGCCAGGTTGAACAGCGGACCACCGGAGTTACCCGGGTTGATCGCCACGTCGGTCTGAATGAACGGCACGTAGCTTTCATTCGGCAGGCTGCGGCCCTTGGCACTGACGATACCGGCGGTGGCCGAATGGTCGAAGCCAAACGGCGAACCGATGGCCAGCACCCAGGCACCGACTTTCAGGTCGTCGGACTTGCCGATTTTCACCACCGGCAGGTTCTTGCCCTCAACTTTCAGCAGAGCCACGTCGGTGCGCGGGTCGGCACCAATCAGCTTGGCCTTCAGCTCACTGCGGTCGGACAGACGCACGATGATTTCGTCGGCGCCGCTGACCACGTGGTTGTTGGTCAGCACATAACCGTCTGGGGAAATGATGAAACCGGAACCCAGCGACTGCGCGCCGCGTTGCTGCTGACGCCCCTGCGGGTTGCGCGGTTGCTGCGGCAGATTACGTTCGAAGAATTCGCGAAAGCCTGGCGGCAGGCCTTCAAGGTCGGGGATGCCAGACTGGGAGTTGCCTGCCACCTGGTCCGGCACCTTTTGCGTAGTGCTGATGTTCACCACGGCGGGCGCGGCGGCCTCGACCAAGGAAGTGAAGTCAGGCAGTTCGGCATGGGCAGTCACAGCCTGCCCGAGTAAAAACAACGTCAGAAACGCAGATAAGCCAGATTTCAGGCTAAGCATCGACTTCAGCTCCCAGTAAGGACCAGCAAATACCACATGAATTGCCGCACTCAGGGAGCACGGCATACGACTCTATGGCTAACGCGCACATGCCCTGGGCACGCACCCGAAAAACTCGACGACTTATTGCGCCGCCTGCATATCCCCAGCGCGCATCGACAAGGCGACGCGCTCGGCCGTCCCCAACGGGATTTCGCCAATCACCGTCACCATCACATCACCGGCTGTCGTGGAGATGCGTTTGGATACCGCAACGGTTGGACCTAACTGGGTGCGAGCGTCTTCCACGGTGGCGCCGTGCAGTGGCTCAAGAAATACGGAAAAACGTGCCAAGCCATCGCCATACATCAGGCAAGCCACCGGCTCGGAATTCACCACACTGTGGCGCTCCACGGCGCTGTTCAGGGCAAAACCAGGCGGCAGCCATTCGGAGTGCCAGGCCTTGGGATCAACGTTTTTGCTTTCAGCGAAACGCACCGGCTGGCAGGTGGAACCTGGTTTCAGGTCTGCCTCGGCAGGGGCGTTCATATCGATGCTGGAAAATTGGAAACGCTCGAGCAACTGGCCCTTCTCGTTCAACAGCAGGGACTTCAGCGGCAGACCAGTTTCACGGTCCAGATGGAGTTCGAAGCCATATCGATGCTGGTCACGCGGCAACACTGCCAGCACCACGGCGTCGCGACCGGCAACGCGCGACTCACCAATAATGCGCAAGTCGTACCAGGCAGCCAGCTGTTTTGCGTCGAGGGCGCGCGCCGGCCAGTTCTGACCATCGGCAACCGAATCGGCCAAGCCACCGCTGACACACTCCGCGCGACCATTTACTCGCAGCACTTCCTGCACCGGACCATCGAGCTGCAAAAGGCGCTCGCGCACTTCGGCACCACCAGATGCCTGATGCCAGATCGTGTGAGTGGAAAAACTGCCGTTACGTTCATAGACGAACGTACCGTGGAAACTCTGTTGCTGTTCCGCCTCAGCGAGGCGGCCCAGCCAATCTTGCGCGTCGGTGGCGTGCACTGGCAGGGCCAGTACGCCACCTAGCAGAACCAGGTAGGAAAGTCCGCGCATGATCCTCCTCAGCGGTTTTCCAGACTTGCAGCACGCGCATAAGGCAGAACACTGTCAGAACCGCTCATCGCTGCCTGTTGTGCGTGTTGACGCAGATAACCAGGCAGACGTTGTTCATGCCAGTTCAGCTGGCTTGGACGCACGGCCTTGGACTGCTGAGCCGATACCGGCTCGGAGCTTTCGGTGTAACCGGCCAGCAGCGCAGCGCCTTGAACTTGCGGCATCGGCAGGGTCGGCTGAACGTTGTTCTGGGCCAGTTGGGTGCCCATCACTTCGTCCTGGTTGTACAAACGCACACCAGCCAGCACTGCCAGGGTCACCGAAGCGGCGACCGCCAGACGACCCAGCCCACGCCAGCGACCCGCTACTGCTGCCACTGGCGCGGCAACCGGGGAAGCTTCGTCGGCGAGCGCCTTGGATACCGCCGCAGCGATATCGAGGTTCGGCACCAGCAGGTCTTTGTGCATGACTGCACGAGCTACTTGGTAGCGCGCCCAAGTCGAGCGCAATTCAGCGTCATCGCTGGCGCTGAGCACACGGCGCAACTCCAACTCGTCCGCCTCGTTATCCATAATGGCGGACAACGATTCTTGCAGGGCTTCACGACTCATGGCGATTCCTCTCTTGGCTAGCGCCGCTGTCTCAGGCTCCCTGCAACAGAGGTTGCAGGACTTTATCAATGGCCTCACGAGCACGGAAAATCCGCGACCGTACAGTACCTACTGGACATTGCATGACGCTGGCAATGTCTTCGTAACTCAGACCGTCGAACTCTCGCAAAGTTAGCGCGGTGCGCAAATCTTCTGGCAATTGTTCGATGGTTCGATGCACGGCGTTTTCAATTTCATCGCGTAGCATCAACCGCTCTGGAGATTCGATGTCCTTGAGTGCGTGATCGCCCTCGTAGAACTCCGCATCTTCAGCGCTTACATCACTTTCCGGGGGCCGCCGACCGCGCGACACCAGGTGGTTCTTCGCCGTGTTGATGGCGATGCGGTACAGCCATGTATAAAAGGCGCTGTCACCGCGAAAGTTAGCCAGTGCACGGAAAGCCTTGATAAAAGCTTCCTGGGCAACATCCTGAGCTTCATGAGGATCGTGCACAAAACGCACTATCAACCCGAGAATCTTGTGCTGATACTTCAGCACCAACAGATCAAAAGCTCGTTTGTCGCCACGCTGCACCCGCTCGACCAACTGCTGATCATCTTCCTGGGTAAGCATGAACACTCCTCAATTGAGTTCGGAGAGAATGCCGTTCCAGCAAGTGAATCAACTTGCCAAGATAGACTCGGGTCTTGCGCAAAAGTTCTCCCCTCCAAACACGTTCCGCACACATATTCTTTTGTCTTGCACGGAATCGCGCAGCACGACCAACGCGCCGGCTGCGCGGATAATCTTGTCACCGGTTTAGTTGTAATGAGTGCGCGACATGCCGCTCTCGATACAACCCAAACGGCATTGTCCCCATCTGGGTGACTGCCTATGGAACCTGGAAGTCTAAGAAAGTTCCCAGGGCCTGTTGGCCGTCATAAGCGCGCTATTGTGCAGCCGGCCCCGTCTATATACTAGTGGCCGCTTCTCGTGGAATTCGAACATGAGCCAACATTTTCAGCACGACGTTCTGGTCATCGGTAGCGGCGCTGCCGGCCTTACTCTAGCCCTTACTCTGCCTAGCCATTTGCGCATTGCGGTGCTTAGTAAAGGCGACCTCACAAATGGTTCAACTTATTGGGCGCAGGGTGGCGTTGCCGCTGTGCTCGATACCGACGACACCGTCGAATCCCACGTTGCCGACACCCTTGATGCCGGCGCCGGCCTATGCCGTGAAGACGCCGTGCGCTTCACCGTCGAACACAGCCGCGAAGCCATCGAATGGCTGATCGAGCAAGGCGTTCCGTTCACCCGCGACGATGAAACAGCGCGTGAAGACGGAGGCTTCGAATTCCACCTGACCCGCGAGGGCGGCCACAGTCATAGGCGCATCATCCATGCCGCCGATGCCACTGGCGCGGCGATTTTCAATACCCTGCTGGCCCAGGCCCGTCAGCGGCCGAATATCGAACTGCTGGAACAGCGCGTCGCGGTCGATCTGATCACCGAACGTAAACTCGGCCTGCCTGGCCACAATTGCCTGGGCGCTTACGTACTGAACCGCAACAGCGGTGAGGTCGACACCTATGGCGCGCGCTTCACCGTGCTGGCCAGCGGCGGTGCGGCGAAGGTCTACCTCTACACCAGCAACCCGGACGGCGCCTGTGGCGATGGCATCGCCATGGCCTGGCGCGCCGGCTGCCGGGTGGGCAACCTGGAATTCAACCAGTTCCACCCCACCTGCCTGTATCACCCCAAGGCCAAGAGTTTCCTGATCACCGAGGCCATCCGTGGCGAAGGCGGCTTGCTCAAGCTGCCCAACGGAGAACGTTTCATGCAGCGCTTCGACCCACGGGCCGAGCTGGCCCCGCGCGACATCGTCGCCCGCGCCATCGACCATGAAATGAAGCGCCTGGGGGTCGACTGCCTGTACCTGGACATCAGCCACAAACCGGCCGAGTTCATCAAAAGCCACTTCCCCACTGTTTATGAGCGCTGCCTGGGCTTTGGCATCGACATCACCAAGGAAGCCATCCCGGTGGTTCCCGCCGCGCATTACACCTGCGGCGGCGTGGTGGTCGACCAACATGGCCACACCGATGTGCCCGGCCTCTACGCCATCGGCGAAACCACCTTCACCGGCCTGCACGGCGCCAACCGCATGGCCAGCAACTCGCTGCTGGAGTGTTTCGTGTACGCCCGCTCGGCAGCGGCAGACATTCTTCAGCAACTCGCGACCAGCGCCGCGCGCCCTACCCTGCCGAGCTGGGACGCCAGCCAGGTGACCGACTCCGATGAAGACGTGATCATCGCCCACAACTGGGATGAGCTGCGGCGCTTCATGTGGGACTACGTCGGCATCGTGCGCACTAACAAGCGCCTGCAACGCGCCCAGCATCGGGTGCGCCTGCTGCTGGATGAAATCGACGAGTTCTATAGCAACTATAAGGTCAGCCGCGACTTGATCGAGCTGCGTAACCTGGCCCAGGTCGCCGAACTGATCATTCGTTCCGCTATGCAGCGCAAAGAGTCCCGCGGCCTGCATTACACCCTGGACTATCCAGAGCAGTTGCCCGAAGCACGCGACACTATTCTGGTGCCGCCCATCTACGGCGAGTGAATTTCAGCCGCACACGCAGTTGCCGGTGGCTATCCGCCGGCAACGCGTCGGCGGCGATGCACAGCCCCCGCACCCACCACTGCCCCGGCAGACGAAAGCGCAACACGATCAGTGGCGGCAGCGCCAGGCTGTCAGGACGCAGTTGCACCGACTGCCAGCGGCCATCGGAATAACCCAGGTACCAGCCATCGGCATCATGGCGAATGGCGCAAAAGCCCGCCGCGCGTTGCCGCCATGCCCAGCCGGCGTGAACCGCCCATAGCGCCACGCCCAGCACAGTTGCCCAGAAAGGAAGGGCCGCCGTCAGCAAGGCGACCAGAGCGCACAGGTGTGCGCCGAAGGAAAACACCGCCAGTCGCCGTGAGGCCTGCCAGCGGCATTCGAAGGTCTTACTTGGGCTGGACACGGTCCAGAATCATCCGGACCATGCGCTTGAGATCGGCATCTTCCGGTTCGCCGCGCTGCATGAACCAGCCGAACATGTCCTGGTCCTCGCATTCCAGCAGTTTGCGATAGCGCTCGCGGTCTGCGTCATCCAGGGTCGGGTAGACTTCGCGTACGAAGGGCACCAGCAGCACATCAAGCTCCAGCATGCCGCGGCGGCTGTGCCAGAACAGGCGGTTCAGTTCAATTTCGTCGACCATTAAAGCGGCTCCTGCAAAATAGGCCGGCAGTATAGCGGCGCCACGCCGTTACCGGCACCCGCTGACAAGCTCAAGGCAGGGCCCTATGATTAGCCCCCAGACTTTCAATCAGCGATCCCCCATGGCCGATTCTGCTTTTTTCTGCACGCTGTCCCACGAAGGCGTTCTCGCCGTTCGCGGCCCCGACGCCAGCAAATTTCTCCAAGGCCAGGTCACCTGTAACCTCAATTACCTCAGCGACAGCAATGCCAGCCTCGGCGCCCGCTGCACCCCCAAGGGCCGCATGCTGTCGAGCTTCCGCATTGTCAGTGAAGGCGATGGTTACCTGTTGGCGCTGGCCAGCGAGTTGCTCGAGTCACAACTCAGCGACCTGAAAAAGTACGCCGTATTCTCTAAATCGACCCTCAGCGATGACAGCGCCGCGTGGCTGCGCCTGGGCCTGCACAACGCCGACGAGCTGCTCAGCGAGCTCGGCCTGCTGCTGCCCACCGAAGCCGACGGGGTTGCCCGTGGTGACAATCTGTTCGCCATCCGCCTGCCAGACGGCCGTATCGAGCTCTGGGCTAACCAAGCCATCAGCGCCGAGGTGCTGCAACAAATCCGCAGCAAACTGCCGGAACAGCCGCTCAACACCTGGTTGCTGGCCCAGGTGCGCGCCGGCATCGGCCAAGTGTTCGGTGCCACCCGCGAGCTGTTTATCCCGCAAATGATCAATTTGCAGGCCGTGGGCGGCGTGAGTTTCAAGAAAGGTTGCTACACCGGCCAGGAAATCGTGGCGCGCATGCAGTACCTGGGCAAGCTCAAACGCCGCCTGCAGCGCCTGAGCCTGGAAGGCGCCGAGCTGCCCGCGGTGGCCAGCGAATTGTTTTCTCCGGTGCACCGCTCCAGCGTCGGTGAGGTGGTATTGGCTGCACAAAGCGAAACGGGCGTGGAACTGCTCGCGGTATTGCAGGAAGATGCCGTCAGTGATGGACGGATTCATCTTGGTAGCGAAACCGGCCCGGCCCTGCAGTTATTGGACCTGCCCTACACCTTGAATTCGGATCGCGAGATCCAGCGTTAACCCCATTTTTTCCTCCGCCAAGCGTCTTCGGCGCTTAGAGAAACGTCCATGAGCAAACTTGCTGACAAAGTCCAACATGAACTGATTCAGGCCATCGACAACGATGAACTGGTGCTGCCAACCCTTCCCGAGGTGGCCCTGAAAGTTCGCGAAGCCGCCGAAGACCCGGACATCAGCATCCCCCAGCTGAGCAAAGTGATCGGCAATGACGCTGCCCTCACCGCGCGCATCATCAAGGTGGTGAACAGCCCGCTGCTGCGCACCAACAAGGAAATCACTGACCTGCAGATGGCCGTCGGCCGCCTGGGTATCAATTACACCTGCAACCTGGCCACCGGCCTGGCGATGGAGCAGATGTTCCAGGCCACCTCCGACGTGGTCGACCGCAAAATGCGCGAAGTGTGGAACAAGAGCACCGAAATCGCCGGTATCAGCCACGTTCTGTGCCGTCACTACACCCGCCTGATGCCGGACCAGGCCACCCTCGCCGGCCTGATCCACCAGATTGGCGTGCTGCCGATTCTCACCTACGCCGAGGAACACGATGAGTTGCTGTCCGACTCCATCAGCCTCAACCATGTGATCGAGAAAATTCACCCGATCATTGGCGACAAAATCCTCAAGGCGTGGGATTTCCCCGAGAACATTGCCATTCTGCCGAGCCAGTACCTGGACTTCACCCGCAACTCGCCGAAGGTCGATTACGTCGACATCGTGCAAGTGGCCACGCTGCAGAGCTACCTGGGCAGCGAGCACCCGTACACCCAGCTCGACTGGTCGCAGATTCCGGCCTTCGCCAAGCTCGGCCTGGACCCAAGCGCCGACCTGAATGCCGACGAAGACCTGTCCGCTGCCATGGAAGCGGCCATGAGCATGCTGCAGTAACAGCGTCACCAAGCAGTCACGGCGATTTGCCACTATGCTGAGCCGCATGGCTTGGATGGGGATCGACCTATGCGCATTCTGGGGTTGTGCATCTGCTTGTGGCTCAGCGCCGCCCCGGCGCTTGCCGAAGACGTTCGCCTTACCAACGGCGAATGGCCGCCCTACCTGGGGCAGACCCTGCCCCATCAAGGCATCGCCTCGCGCATCGTCGCCGAGGCCTTTGCCTTGGAAGGAATCACCGTGCAATGGGATTTCTACCCCTGGGCCCGCTCGCTGATGCTGGCCCAACGCGGGCAGCGCGCTGGCACCGCCGTGTGGCTGCGCAGCGAACAACGGGACAAAGACTTCTACGTCAGCGACCCCGTGGTGGATAGCAGCTTCTACCTGTTCCACCGCAAAGATCACCCACTCAACTGGACCACCGTGCACGACCTCAAAGGCCTGCAGATCGGCGGCGCCATTGGCTATGACTATGGCAGCGCCTTCCAGCAGGCCGAAGCCGACGGTAGCCTCAGCGTGCGACGGCAGACCAATGAAGAACTGGGTTTGCGCCAACTGCTGGCCGGGCGCATCGACGTGTTCCCGATGGACAAGACCGTCGCCTTCGACATGCTGCACCAGCACTTCAGCGCCGCCGAACGCGCGCAGCTGACTTTCAGCCCCAAACCGCTGCGCAGCGACACCCTGCACCTGATGCTGTCACGGGCGGTGCCGGGCAATGCCGAGTTGATCGAACGCTTCAACCAGGGCCTCAATCAACTGCGCGACAGCGGCAAGGTCGCCCACTATCTGATGGAAGGCCAGGAGCCGCTGTCCCTCGCGCCGTAGGATGGATAGAGCCGTAGCGATTTCGGAGTAAACGCCTTGGTGCGCATGCCACACCCTACAAAAGCCGTCCGCGTGGTTTAAACGAACGCCACCCGCACCAACAACCCACCCTGCGCCGCGTCATGCAGGCTGATCGTCGCCTGATGCGCCTTGCAAATCTCGCCGACAATCGCCAAGCCCAACCCCGCCCCACCCGCCTGCGGGTTACGTCGGTAAAAACGCAGGAACACTTTGTCACGCTGGTCCGCCGGAATGCCGGGGCCGTCGTCTTCCACTTCCAGCACGCCCGGCGCAAGCACACGCAAAATCACGTTGCCGCCCTTAGGGGTGTGCGCCAGGGCGTTGTCCACCAGGTTACTCAGCAGCTCATTGAGCAAGGTCGGTTCGCCGCGCAGCCACACCGGTTGCTCGGCTTCCAGGGCCAGGGCGATGCCTTTGGAGTGGGCCAGCGGCGCCAAGGCCATACCCAGTTCGCGGCACAGCTGGCTGAGGTCGATCTGCTCGGCGCCGCCTTCGGCAATCGCCCGCGCGCCACTTTCAATGCGCGCCAGGGACAGCAACTGATTGGCCAGATGGGTGAGGTTGTCGGTGTTCTGCGCCGCTTCGCGCAGCGTCTGCTGCCAGCGTTGCGGGTCTTGTTCGCGCAAGCCCAGCTCCACCCGCGCCTTTAGCGCCGCCAATGGCGTGCGCAGTTCATGGGAGGCCTCGGCAATAAAGTCGGCTTGGCGCTGGAACAACCCGCGCAGGCGCTCGGTGAACTGGTTCAGCGCTTCCACCAGCGGCATCAGTTCGCGCGCGGTAGCCACCACCGGCAGCGGCCGCAAATCATCCAGTTGCCGCTCGGCGACAGCATTGCGCAGTTGATTGAGCGGGCGCAGCGCCGCGCTGATGGTGAACCACACCAGCACCAGGGCCGCCAGCGACAGCAGCGCCAGGCGCCACAGCGAGTCCACCAACAGGCCACGGGCCAGGCGCTCGCGCGCCTCCTCAGTTTCCGCCACACGAATTTCTGCGGTGCCATTGATCGTCGGCTCGCTGACCGGCCGCAGCAGGCTGACCACGCGCACATCGACGCCTTGGTAGGTGGCGTCGTAGAAGCGCGCCAGCGCCGGATAGTCATCGGTGCGCGGGGTTTTCGGCGGCGGGTCGGGCAGACTCTCGTAGCCGGAAATCAGCTTTCCCTGCACATCGGTGACCTGATAGAAAATCCGCCCGGCGCTGTCGTAGGCAAACGTATCCAACGCCACGTAGGGCACATCCGCGCGCAGACTGCCGTCGTCCTCATACATGCCAGCGGAAATGGCTCGCGCCGAGGCCAGCAAGGTGCGGTCGTAGGCGGTATCGGCAGCTTCACGGGCGTTCCAGTAGGCGCTCAGGCTACCGATCAACAGCAACAGGGCGAACAGCGCGGCCAGACGCCGCAGCAGCCGCCCACGCAGGCTGCCGACTTCACGCATCCTGGCTTTCCAGCAGGTAACCCAGGCCGCGGAAGGTAACGATGCGTACCGTGCTGCCCTCCAGTTTTTTGCGTAGGCGGTATACGTAGATCTCGATGGCATCAGGGCTGGCGTCCTGGTCCAGGCCGAACACCTGCGCGGCCAACTGTTCCTTGCTCATCACTCGTCCGGGTCGGGCGATCAGTACCTCCAGTACTGACTGCTCGCGCGAGGTCAGGGTCAGCACCTCGTCGTTCAAGCTGAACCGGCGGGTGCCCAGGTCATACAGCAGCGGGCCACAGCGCTGTTGCTGTTCGCCGCCCAGCACGCTACGGCGCAGTAGGGCTTTGACCCGAGCTTCCAACTCACTCAATTCGAACGGTTTGGCCAGGTAATCATCGGCACCCAGGTTCAGGCCATGCACCCGATCCTTTACTTCGCCGCGCGCGGTCAGCATCAGCACTGGCAGGGTTTTGCCGCGAGCCCGCAGGCGCGCCAGCACCTCAAAGCCGTCCATGCGCGGCAGGCCGACGTCGAGTACGGCCAGGGCATAGTCCTCGCTGCTCAGGGCCAGGTCGGCGGCCACGCCGTCGTGCAGCACGTCCACCGTCCAGCCGGCGGCCTTGAACGCCTGGGCCACGCTATCGGCCAATTGGGGGTGGTCTTCGACCAGCAAAATGCGCACGCAGGTTCTCCACAAGGCAGCAATCGGACTGGAGTGTAACGGCCCGCCAGCGCCTGTGAAGGGGCCGGTAGTTTTCTTTCAGGCTGAAAGCTTGGCGAAAGTTTCGTCCCTTAGCATCCCGCCAGGGTGGCTAGAACCACCCACCAAAAAAACAAAAACAAGAACTGGAGACCTCACCATGCCAACTGCCCTTCGGCAGGCATTGCCACCTGTGCGCACCCTCAACCTCGCACTTGCCGGCAGCACCCTCGCCTCACTGCTTCCGGTTGCCGCCCAGGCTGATTTTGTCAAAGACAGCAGCGCCAACTTCGAAACCCGCAACATGTACTTCAACCGCGATTTCCGCGACGGCAGCGGCCAGTCCAAGCGCGATGAGTGGGCGCAGGGTTTTATCCTCGACCTGCAATCGGGCTTCACCGACGGCACCGTTGGTTTTGGTCTCGACGCCCTGGGCATGCTCGGCATCAAGCTCGACTCCAGCCCCGACCGCACCGGCACCGGCTTGCTGCCCACCCATGACGACGGCAAGGCTGCCGACGAATATTCCAAGCTGGGCCTGACCGCCAAGGTCAAGGTGTCCAACAGCATATTAAAAGTCGGCAGCCTGATTCCCGAACTGCCGACCCTCAACCCCAACGACGGCCGCATCCTGCCGCAAACCTTCGAAGGCGGCCTGCTCAGCTCGGAAGAAATCAAAGGCCTGACCTTCACCGGTGGCCGTCTGGACAAAGCCAAGGACCGCGACGACAGCAACTACGAAGACCTGGCGCTGAACAACAAGAACAGCCGCTTTGCCAGCGCCGCCCGAGCCGACAACTTCGACTTCGCCGGTCTCGACTACAAGCTCACCGACAAGATCACTGGCAGCTACCACTTCGCCCAACTCGACGATGTGTATCGCCAGCACTACCTTGGCCTGGTCGCGGCACAGCCCATGGGGCCGGGCACGCTGTCCGCCGATCTGCGCGCCTCGATCAGTGACGATCAAGGCAAGGCCGACGGCGGCAAGGTGGATAACCGCGCCCTCAACGGCATGCTCAGCTACGGCCTGAATGGTCACAAGCTCGGCTTCGGTTACCAGCACATGAGCGGCGACACCGGCTTCGCCTACGTCGATGGCACCGACCCGTACCTGATCAACTTCGTGCAGATCAACGACTTCGCCAACGCCGAGGAACACTCCTGGCAGGCGCGTTACGACTACGACTTTGCCAAGCTCGGCGTACCGGGCCTGACCTTCATGACCCGCTATGTCAGCGGCGACAATGCTGAAGTCACCGGCAGCAACGAGACCGGCAAAGAGTGGGAGCGCAACAGCGAGTTCAAGTACGTGGTGCAAAGCGGCAGCCTAAAGAACGTGTCGTTGCGCGTACGCAGCGCCACCTTCCGCTCCAACTTTGCCCGTGATGCCGACGAGATTCGCATCATGGTCGGCTATACCTTGGCCCTCTGGTAGGCCACCCCGTTTTCCTGCCCCACAATAAGAACTCCACGGGAGACTCACATGATCAAGCCCCTGCACCGCCTGGCCCTGGCCGCCAGTTGCCTGATGCTCAGCAGCCAGCTTATGGCTGAACCGAAACGCCCCGAATGCATCGCCCCGGCCGCCCCCGGCGGCGGTTTTGACCTGACCTGCAAGCTGGCGCAAAGCGCGCTGATGAACTCCAAGCTGCTGACCAAACCGATGCGCGTCACCTATATGCCTGGCGGTGTCGGCGCGGTGGCCTATAACGCGGTGGTCGCCCAGCGTCCGGGCGATGCCGGCACCATCACTGCCTGGTCCAGCGGTTCGCTGTTGAACCTGGCGCAAGGCAAGTTCGGCCGTTTTGATGAAAACGCCGTGCGCTGGCTGGCCGGCATCGGCACCAGCTATGGCGCCATCGCCGTGCGCAACGACTCGCCGTACAAGAACCTCGATGACCTGATGAAGGCGCTCAAAGCCGACCCGGGCAAAGTGGTGATCGGCTCGTCCGGCACCGTCGGCAGCCAGGACTGGATGCAAACCGCCCTGCTCGCCAAGGCCGCCGGCATCAACCCGCGCGACCTGCGCTACGTAGCCCTGGAAGGCGGCGGCGAAATCGCCACGGCATTGATGGGCGGGCATATCCAGGTCGGCAGCACCGACATCTCCGACTCCATGCCGCATATCAAGGCCGGCAACATGCGCATTCTCGCGGTGCTGTCCGATGAACGCCTGCCGGGCGCGGACAAGGCCAATATCCCTACCGCCAAGGAACAGGGCTACGACATCAGTTGGCCGGTGGTGCGCGGTTTCTACCTCGGGCCGAAGGTCAGCGATGAAGACTACGCCTGGTGGAAAGCCAGCTTCGACCAGCTACTGGCCTCCGAAGAGTTCGCCAAGTTGCGTGACCAGCGCGAGTTGTATCCCTTCGCGATGACGGGCGAGGAACTGGACGCCTACGTGAAAAAACGTGTCGCGGACTACAAACAGATGGCCCAGGAATTCGGCCTGACGCAGTAACTCTTCCCTCCCCTGACGCTCGGCAGGCGCTGCAAACGCCTGCCTGACCGAGGAACACCGCCATGCTTTTTCAACGCCTCTTCAGTGTGGGCTGGCTAGTCGCATGCCTGGTTTTTGCCTACCTGGCCTGGGATTACCAGGCCGCCTTCTCCTACGAACCGGTGGGCCCACGGGCTTTCCCGCTGCTGATGCTCGGCCTGATGGCCGCCGCCCTGCTGTGGCTGAGCCTACGCCCCACGCGCATCGAGCATAAGGAAGGCGAACCGGTGCTGGACCGCGACACCCTGCGCAAAGTAATCGCCTGTATTGCCTTGCTGCTGGTCTACGCCGGCCTGTTCGAACCGCTGGGTTTTATCGTTTCCAGCTCGCTGGCGGGCGTGTTCATGGCGCGCCTGTATGGCGGCCAGTGGAAAGCCAGCGCGATTGCCGCGGTGTTGATCAGCATCGGTTTGTACCTGCTGTTCGACCGCACCCTCGACGTTCCCCTGCCGCTCGGCGTGCTCGACTTCCTGGAGCTTTGACATGGACACACTCGGCTATCTGGGCCAGGGCTTCGGCGTCGCCCTCACCCCCTACAACCTGATTACCGCGCTGATCGGCACCCTGATCGGCACTGTCGTCGGCCTGCTGCCGGGCCTCGGCCCGATCAATGGCGTGGCCCTGCTGATTCCGGTGGCCTTCGCCCTCGGCCTGCCGCCCGAATCAGCGCTGATTCTGCTCGCTGCCGTATACCTGGGCTGCGAATACGGCGGGCGCATCAGCTCAATTCTGCTGAACATTCCCGGTGAAGCCTCCACCGTGATGACCACCCTCGACGGCTACCCGATGGCCCGCCAAGGCATGGCCGGGGTGGCCTTGTCGCTGTCGGCCTGGAGCTCGTTTATCGGCGCCTTTATCGCCATCTGCGGCATGGTGCTGTTTGCGCCCTTGCTGGCGAAGTGGGCGATTGCCTTTGGCCCGGCCGAGTACTTCGTGCTGATGGTGTTCGCCATCGTCGCCCTCGGCGGCATGGCTGGCGACCGGCCGATGAAAACCTTTATCGCCGCCCTGCTCGGCCTGTTCCTGTCGACCATCGGCATCGACGCCAACAGCGGCGTGTACCGCTTCACCTTCGACAGCATCCACGTCGCCGACGGCATCCAGTTCGTGGTGTTGGTATTGGGCCTGTTCTCGGTCAGCGAAATGCTTCTGCTGCTGGAAAAAACCCACCACGGCCACGCTGCGGTGCAAGCCACCGGACGCATGCTGTTCAACTTCAAGGAAGCCGCCTCAGTGTTCGTGGTGAATATCCGCTGCGGCTTGCTGGGCTTTTTCCTCGGCGTGCTGCCGGGCGCCGGTGCCACCCTGGCCAGCGCCGTGGCCTATATGACCGAGAAGAAAATAGCCGGTGACAAGGGTAAATTCGGCCAGGGCGACATGCGTGGCCTGGCCGCCCCGGAAACCGCCATTGGCGCGTCCGCCTGCGGCGCCATGGTGCCGATGCTGACCCTCGGCGTACCGGGTTCGGGCACCACAGCAGTGATGATCGGCGCCCTCACCCTGTACAACATCACCCCCGGGCCGATGCTGTTCCAGGAGCAGCCCGACATCGTCTGGGGCCTGATCGCCTCGCTGTTTATCGCCAACATCATGCTGGTGATCCTCAACATTCCGATGATCCGCCTGTTCACCCGCATCCTGAATGTGCCGAACTGGGTGCTGGTGCCGATCATCGCCATCATTACCTCAATCGGCGTGTACGCCGTGCATGCGACCACCTTCGACCTGTTCTTGATGGTGATCATCGGCATCTTCGGCTACATCCTGCGCAAGCTGGATTTCCCCCTCTCGCCGCTGCTGCTGGGCTTTATTCTCGGTGGGCTAATGGAGCAGAACCTGCGCCGCGCGCTTTCGATCTCCAACGGCGAGCTGGGCATTCTCTGGGGCAGCCCGATCACCATGGGCGTCTGGGCCCTGGTGGTGGTGATGCTGGCGCTGCCGATCGTGCGTATCTGGCGCCGCCGCGCCAAGCAGCGTCGGGCCCTGGCCAATGCCTGAGCACTGGCGCCAGTGGTGGCCGACGCCGCTGGTGGGCGCCGTTGGCGGGCTGCTTGCCAGCCTGGCGCACTGGCCGCTGCCGTGGATGATCGGCGCGCTGGTGGCGGTCATCCTGTTTCGCTGCACCACCCCCTGGGCGATCCGTGATCTGCCCGGTGGGCGCAAGACCGGGCAGTGGATCATCGGCATTGGCATCGGCCTGCACTTCTCCCCCGCCGTGGTCGAACAGGTGGCTGCGCATTTCGGCCTGATCCTGTTCGGCGCGCTGATCACCACGCTGTCCAGCGGCATTGCCGTGTGGCTGCTGCAGCGCACCGGCGAGGACCGCGCCACGGCGTTCTTTTCCAGCATGCCGGGCGGCTCCGGGGAGATGGTCAACCTCGGCCTGCGCAATGGCGCGGTGACCAGCAGGGTGGCCGCCGGACAAAGTTTGCGGGTGGTGGCGGTGGTGCTCTGCGTACCGGCGACCTTCAAATTTTTCCTCGGCGATGGGCCGGTACTGAGCCACGGCGGCAGTGTCGACTGGTTATGGCTGGCGCTACTGGTGCCGCTCGGTGGGCTGCTGGCGTTGCTCTGGCAGCGCCTGCAACAACCCAACCCGTGGTTGTTCGGCCCGCTGCTGGTCAGCGCTGGCGCCAGCCTGCTGTTCGATCTGCAGCTGGGCCTGCCGCCGGGTGCCAGCCAGGTCGGTCAGCTGTTAATCGGCAGCGGCCTGGGTTGCCATTTCGACCGCGCGTTCTTTCGCCGCGCGCCCTCCTTCCTCGCCCGCACCTTGCTCGGCACCGCACTGATGATCGGCTTTGCCGCCTTGTGCGCGCTGGGGCTGGGCTGGCTGACGCAGTTGGATATCCGCTCCCTGACCCTGGGCATGATGCCCGGCGGCATCGCCGAAATGAGCCTGACGGCGGAGACCTTGCAACTGTCGGTGCCGTTGGTGACGGCGATCCAGGTGGTGCGGTTGCTTCTGGTGCTGTTCCTCGCCGAACCCATCTTTCGCCGCTGGCAAAAGCATCGCGGCTGAAGCCGCTCCTACGGGCGCTGCTACTCGCACTTCTGCGCGCCGGGCCGGTCTATGCTCTGACTGCCCCCTTACGGAGAAGCCCATGGGCAAGCGCCTGCGCACCGCACTGCTGATCACAGGACTGCTCCTGCTGACCTCCTGCAGCCGCCTGGAGTTGGCCTATCGCAACCTCGACTGGTTGATTCCCTGGTCCATGGACAACTACGTCACCCTCAGCAACGAGCAGAAAGCCTGGCTCAAGCCTCGCCTGATCACCCACATCGGTTGGCACTGCAAAACCCAATTGCCGGCCTACGCCGACTGGCTGAAACGCAGCGCAACCCTGGTGACAGAACCGCAGCCCGATGCCGCCGAGTTCGACGCGCAATTCACTCAGTTTCGCCATGCCGTGGATGCCGTGGTGGTGCAGGTAACCCCCGACCTCACCGACCTGCTGCGCGGCCTGAGCCCGGCGCAGGTAAAGGAGCTGGAAGAAAACCTGGCCAAGCAGAACAAAGAGCAACGCCAGGACTACCTGGAGATGTCGCTGGCCGAGCAGATCGATGAGCGTGCCGAGCGCATGGAAGAGCGCCTGCAACCCTGGTTCGGGCGTTTACACCCGGAACAGAAGACGCGTGTACTGGCCTGGTCGCAGCAACTGGGGGAATACAACCAGGGCTGGCTGGACAACAACCTGCGCTGGCAGCAGGCCTTTCTCGCGGCGGTGCAAGATCGCAACAGTGCGCAATTCCCCGAGCAGATGAAACGCCTGCTACAAGAGCGGATGAGTTTCTGGACGCCGGCGTATCAGCAGGAGTTTTTAGCCGCGCAGCAGGCGCTGAGTGAGCTGTTCAAAGACCTGGTGGGCAGTGCGGATCAGCAGCAGCGCGAGCGCCTGGTGAGTCGCTTGCAAGGCTCGCGTAAACAGTTAAGCGCTATGACCTGCCCTTAACAGCATCGCGGCTAAAGCCCCTCCCACAGGTTGCGCATTCCCTTGTGGGAGGGGCTTTAGCCGCGAACTCCTGCAAACGAAGTTACTGGCTCAAAGCGGCGGAAGCTGCCACTGAATCGGCTCCAGCCCCCGCTCCTTCAAATACTGATTGGCCCGGCTGAAGTGGCCGTTGCCGATAAACCCGCGGTGCGCCGACAACGGCGAGGGGTGCACCGACTTGAGCACCAGGTGGCGGGTGGTGTCGATCAACCCCTGCTTGCTCTGCGCATGGGCGCCCCACAGCAGGAACACCAGATTGCCCGGCCGCGCATTGACCACTTCGATGACTTTGTCGGTAAACGGCTGCCAGCCTTTTTTCGCGTGGGAACCGGCGTTGGCCTGTTCCACGGTGAGCGAGGTGTTGAGCAGCAACACGCCCTGCTCCGCCCAGCTTTGTAGGTAACCGTGGGGGGCGATGTCGATGTTCAGGTCGCGCTTGAGCTCTTTGTAGATGTTCTGCAACGACGGCGGCGTCGGCACGCCGGGTTGCACCGAGAAGCACAGGCCGTGGGCCTGGCCGGGGCCGTGGTAGGGGTCCTGGCCGATGATCACCACTTTTACTTGGTCAAGCGGCGTGGAGTTCAGCGCATTGAAGATCATCGGCCCGGGCGGAAAAATCACCTTGCCGGCGGCTTTCTCGGTGCGCAGGAATTCGCTCAGGGCGGTCATGTAGGGCTTGTCGAACTCATCGCGCAACGCTGCTTTCCAGCCTGCTTCGAGTTTGATCCGATCGTCTGCGGTCATGTTCAGTCCTGCCCCTGAGAAAACGTTCGCGCACGCTAAGGAAGGCAACGTGCCAAGTCAAGGCGAGCTGATGCGTCACCATCACGGCTCTGGATGCACGTTGCCGCCTGGCTTGGACGGGGCAATGCTCAAGCCGAACCCCTCTTTGAGCAGCCCCACATGAACGCAGCTACCGGCATTTCCCGTGAACGCCTGGAACAGGCCCTGGAACACTCTACTTTCGCCCAGATGCTCGGCGCCGAGCTGCTCGACTTCGAGCCAGGCAAGGTCAGCCTGCAGGTGCATTCGCGCCCCGACCTGTGCCAGCACCACGGTTACATCCATGGCGCGGTGGTCGGCTTCATGGTCGACAGCGGCTGCGCCTGGGCGGCGGCTTCGATGGTGGGCGATGTGGTCACCAGCGAATACAAACTCAACCTGCTGGCCCCGGCGCTGGGGGAAAAGCTGATCTGCCGCAGCGAAGTGCTCAAGGCCGGGCAACGCCAGGCGGTGTGCCGCGCCGATGTGTTTGCGGTGAAGGATGGGCAGGAGAAGCTGGTGGCGACCGGGCTGGCGACCATCGCCCGGGTTTAGCCTCGATTCCTGCAACCACTGATTGATGAACCCCGCCCAATGGTCGGTCACCTGGCAAAAATGCTTACTACGCTTGTAGTTCAGGCAGACCAGGAGAACGCCCCCATGGAGACACGCCACGAAGGTCTGAAGTTTTCGCTGTATTCAAGCTTTCTCAAGGGCAACGCCAAGGTTCCGCAGATGCCGGAAACCTCGCTGCGCCTGCGCAAGTTGCTGGACTCCGAACACGCCTCGCTGGAGCAGGTCACCCGCCTGCTGCACAGCAACCCGCCGTTGGCAGCCTACCTGTTGCAGTTCGCCTCCAGCCCCATGCTGCGCAATGTGCGCCAGGGTGTGAACCTGCAGGAAGTGGTGTCGCGCATCGGCATGCAACGGGTCAACAACCTGGTACTGACCTTTGCCGTCGAGCACCTGTTCACCAGCCATGACCCGGTGCTGATCAAAGTCTTTCGCGCCCGTTGGAACGCGGCGCTGATGTGCGGCGCTTACTGCGCTTGCCTGGCCCAACAACTCACCCGCCTTCCGATGGAAGACGCCATGCTCGCCGGCCTGCTGCAGGACATCGGCAGCTTGCCGCTGCTCGATGAGCTGGAGCGCTGGCCGGAAGTGCCGCGTGAAGAGCAGGAGCTGCAGAGCCTGTGTGATCAGCTGTCGGCCGACATCGGTGTGATCGTGCTCACCGCCTGGCGCCTGCCGACCCTGTTGGTCGACTGCGCCCGTCATCGCAGTGCCTGGCAACGTCAACGTGATGGCAACGCCGACCTGGTGGATATCGTGCAAGTGGCGCGCTGCCTGAGCACCGGCGGCGATGATGAACAGCTGGTACAACTGCCGGCCTGGCGCCGGTTGCTGGCCGACCGCGCCGACGACCTGACACCGCAGGTACTGCGCGATGAACTGGGCGGCGAAGTGGCCTTCTGGTTCAAGTTGCTCGGCGGCAAGCCCAATGCCTAAAGTCCACTGCAACTCTGCGTGACATACCCCGTCAGAATTCAATGCCGACTGACTGAACGAAGGGGTACGCAAGCCCCTGCGGTTTTTGCATACTCAGTCGCGCCACTTGCTTCAGGCGAATGCCCCTGCCACTGATAACCGGGCACCGCCACCAACGACAGGGATCCGAGTTAATGAGCAATGCCATTGAAACCTATCACCCAGGCCTGGCCGACCTTACCCACAAGCTGACGGTGGAAAAACACGGCCACACCGCCCTGCTGACCATCAACCACCCGCCGGCCAATACCTGGGACCGCGAGTCGCTGATCGGCCTCAAACAGCTGATCGAACACCTCAATCACGACGACGATATCTATGCCCTGGTGATCACCGGCCAAGGCAGCAAGTTTTTCAGCGCCGGCGCTGACCTCAACCTGTTTGCCGATGGCGACAAGAGCCGCGCACGGGAAATGGCCCGGCGTTTTGGCGAGGCCTTCGAAGCGCTGCGCGATTTCCGCGGGGTGTCGATTGCCGCCATCAACGGTTACGCCATGGGCGGTGGCCTGGAGTGCGCGTTGGCCTGCGATATCCGCATTGCCGAGCGCCAGTCACAGCTAGCCTTGCCTGAAGCCGCTGTCGGTCTGCTGCCGTGTGCCGGCGGTACCCAGGCGCTGGCCTGGCTGGTGGGCGAAGGCTGGGCCAAACGGATGATTCTGTGTGGCGAGCGGGTGGATGCCGACACCGCCCTGCGCATCGGCCTGGTGGAACAGGTGGTGGACAGCGGCGAAGCCCGTGGCCATGCCCTGCTGCTGGCGGCCAAGGTGGCACGCCAGAGCCCGGTCGCAGTGCGCACCATCAAACCGCTGATTCAGGGCGCCCGCGAACGCGGCCCGAACAGCTGGCTGTACGAGGAGCGGGAACGCTTTGTCGACCTGTTCGATGCCGACGACACCCGCGAAGGGGTGAATGCCTTTCTGGAAAAACGCGACCCGCAATGGCGCAATAAGTAGTTAGGAAGCCGTTTATGAACGTACTGTTTGAAGAACTCGCGGGCCAACATGGCGCGCGCATCGGCATCGCCACGCTGGACGCAGCCAGCAGCCTGAACGCCCTCTCCCTGCCCATGATCGAAGCCCTGGACGACAAACTGGCGATCTGGGCTGACGATCCAAGCATTGCCTGCGTGCTGCTGCGCGCCAACGGCGACAAAGCCTTCTGCGCCGGCGGCGACGTGCGCAAATTGGTCGAGGCCTGCCGGGAACACCCCGGTGAAGTGCCGCCACTGGCCGGGCGTTTTTTCAGCGACGAGTACCGCCTCGACTACCGCATTCACACCTACCCGAAACCCTTTATCTGCTGGGCCCACGGTTATGTGTTGGGCGGCGGCATGGGCCTGTTGCAAGGCGCCAGCATCCGCATCGTGACCCCGAGCAGCCGCCTGGCCATGCCGGAAATCAACATCGGTTTGTACCCCGATGTCGGTGGCAGCTGGTTCCTCAATCACCTGCCCGGCAAGCTCGGTTTGTTCCTCGGCCTGACCGCCACCCAAGTAAACGCCCACGACGCCTTGTTGCTGGGCTGGGCCGACCGCTTCCTCGCCGACGACCAGCAGGACACCCTGATCGATGGCCTGCTGCAATTGAACTGGGAAGAACAACCGGCGCGCCAACTCAACAGCCTGCTCAAGGCCCTGGAGCACGAAGCCAACCAGCAGTTGCCGGACGCCCAGCTTATGCCGCGGCGCAACCATATCGACAACCTGCTGGATGTGGCCGACCTGCCGAGTGCGTGGAAGGTGTTGGTGGCGCTGCAAGACAGCAGCGACGGCATTCTCGCCCGTGGCGCAAAAACCCTGGCCGGCGGTTGCCCGCTGACCGCGCACCTGGTGTGGGAACAGATCGCACGCAGCAAGCATTTGTCGCTGGCTGAGGTGTTCCGCATGGAATACGGCATGAGCCTGAACAGCTGCCGTCACCCGGAGTTTGCCGAAGGGGTGCGCGCGCGGTTGATCGACAAGGACAACACGCCGCACTGGCATTGGCCGGATGTGGCGACCATTCCCCGCTCGGTGATCGACGCGCACTTTGTGCCGACGTGGGAGGGCGAGCATCCACTTGGGGATTTGTGAGATCTACGTGTAACCGAAGATCCAACCCCCTCTCCCTAGCCCTCTCCCGCTGGGGCGAGGGGACTGATCGCGGTAGGCGCGCAAGCGGCGATTAGCTCCCCTCGCCCGCTTGCGGGAGAGGGGCTGGGGGTGAGGGCTGCCCTTACCGCTCGCGCAGCGCTTCCGCCTTGGCGCGCAAGATGGGTTTGAGCAGGTAGCTCAAGATGCTCTTCTTGCCGGTGATGATATCCACCGATGCCACCATGCCTGGAATGATCAGCAGCGGTTTTTCTTCGGTACCCAGGTGGCTTTTGTCGGTGCGCAGTTTGATCAGGTAGAAGGTGGTTTTGCCGTCTTCTTCCGTCACGGTGTCGGCACCGATCTGTTCCAGCTTGGCTTTCAGGCCGCCATAAATCGTGTAGTCGTAAGCGGTGAATTTGACGATCGCTTCTTGCCCTGGGTGCAGGAAGGCGATGTCTTGCGGGCGGATTTTCGCTTCCACCAACAGGGTGTCGTCCAGTGGCACCACTTCCACCAGGTCGCTGCCCGGCTGAATCACGCCGCCGATGGTGTTCACCAGCAGGCTCTTGACGATGCCGCGTACCGGCGAGGTCACCAGGGTGCGGTTGACCCGGTCTTCCAGGGCCTTGCCGGTGGCTTGCGATTTACTCAGTTCGGTACGCGCTTCGTTGAGTTGGGTCAGCGCATCGCTACGGAATTTGCCACGGGTTTCGTCGATCTTGCGTTCGGCTTCGGTAATCGCCGACTGCGCCCGCGGAATGGCCAGGCTGGTGGCGTCCATCTGGCCACGGTTTTCCACTTCGGCACGCTTCAGGCGCAGCACTTCCACCTGGGAAATCGCGCCCTGGGCCACCAACGGCTCAGACATGGCGATCTCCTGGCGCAGCAGGCTCAGGCTGCTGCGGTACTGGTCCTGTTTCGAGGCGAACTCGCGCAGTTCCTGCTGCTTCTGCACCAACTGCTGTTGCAGGCCGGCGACTTCATCGCTGAGCTGTTGCTGACGGCTCTGGTACAGCTGCAGTTCGCTGTCGGCCTGGCTCGGCACCTTGGCGCGGATCTCGTCGCTGATCACCAGCGGCTTGCCTTCGGTTTCGGCCACCAGGCGGTCGACCCGCAGTTGCCAACCCAGGCGCTCGGCCTCGGTTTCGCCAACGTTGGACACAAAACGGGTGTCGTCCAGGCGCACCAGCGGGTCGCCGACTTTGACGATCTGCCCTTCGTGCACATACAGCTCGGCGACGATGCCGCCTTCGAGGTTCTGGATTTTCTGGATTTTGGACGACGGAATGGCTTTGCCATCGCCGCGGGTGACTTCGTCGATCTGGGCAAAGTGCGCCCAACCGAACATAAACACGAAGAAGCCGATCAGCCCCCAGATGGTCAGGCGCACCACGCGCGGGGCGTCTTCCACCAGGGCTTTACTGAGTTCCGGCAGCGGTTCGCCAGCCAGCGAGTCGCGGCCTTTGAAGTAACGGGCAAGGCTTTTAAGCGACACTGATCTGCCCCTTTTTCAGAGCTTCCATAACGGCGTTTTTCGGACCATCGGCAATGATCTGGCCCTTGTCGATAATCAGCAGGCGGTCGACCAGATCGAGCATCGAGGAGCGGTGGGTAATCAGCAGCACGGTCTTGGTGGCGATCACCGCTTGCAGGCGCTGTTTGAGGTGGACTTCGCCGGTGTTGTCCATGCCGCTGGTGGGTTCGTCGAGCAGCAGAATCGGCGGATCGAGCAGCAGCGCGCGAGCCAGGGCGACGTTCTGCCGCTGGCCGCCAGACAGTTGATGGCCGCGCTCGCCGACTTGCAGCTCGTAGCCCTGCGGGTGCAGGCGGGCGAACTCGTGAACGCCGGCCAATTCCGCCGCTTGCAGCACCAACTCGTCTTCCACGTAGCGAGCGCCGCTGACCAGGTTGTCGCGCAGGGTGCCGCTGAACAGATGGATGTCTTGCGGCACGTAACCGATGTTGTGGCGCAGCTCGCTGATGTCCAGCTGACGCATGTCCACTCCGTCCACCAGCAGGCTGCCGGAGTCGGCGGTGTGGAGGCCGACCAGCAACTTGGCCAGGGAGCTTTTGCCCGAGCCGCTGCGGCCGATGATGCCGATCTTCTCGCCCGGGCGAACCACCAGGTTGATGTTCGCCAGGGCGATGTTCTGCTGCTGCGGGTAGTTGAAGTTGAGCTGGCGCAGCTCGATGGCGCCCTGCACGCGCTGGCGCGTCAGCGGGCGGTCTTCGGCCTGGCGCTCTTGCGGCAGGTCCATCATCTGGTCGACCGAGGCCATGGTCACTTTGGCCTGCTGGTAGCGGCTGAGCAGCCCGGACAATTGCGACAGCGGCCCCAGCGCGCGGCCACTGAGCATGTAGCAGGCGATCAGGCCGCCCATGCTGAGGTTGCCGTCGATGATCTGGTACACGCCGAAAATGATCATGATCACCCCGGCCAGCTGCTGAATCAGCATGGTCGAGTTCATCGCCAGGTTGGACAGCATGCGCGCCTTCAACTCCAGGCGGCTCAAGGTGCCAATGGTTTGCTCCCACTGGTACTGGCGCTCGCTCTCGGCGTTGTTGACCTTCACTGCGTCCAGGCCGGCCAGGGTTTCGATCAGGCTCGACTGGCGCTCGGCGGCCAACGCCATGCTGCGCTCGATGGTTTCGGTCAGCGGTTTTTGCAGCGCCCAGCTGATCAGCAAGGCCAGCGGAAAGGCCATCACCGGAATCCACACCAGGTGCCCGCCGAGCAAGGCAATGACCAGCAGCACCAGCAAGGTGAAGGGCAAATCGATCAGGCTGGTGAGGGTCAGCGAGGCGAGGAAATCGCGCAGGGTCTGAAACTCGTGGATGTTCTGCGCAAAGCTGCCGACGCGCTTGGGCCGGTACTTCATCGACATGCCGACGATGCGCTCGAACAGCGTGGCGGAAATGATCAGGTCGGTTTTTTTGCCGGCCAGGTCCAGGCACAGGCCACGCAGGCTTTTCAGCAGGATGTCGAACAGGTAGGCGCCGCTGATGCCAATCGCCAGCACCCACAGGGTGGCGGCGGCCTGGTTGGGCACCACGCGGTCGTAGACGTTCATCACGAACAACGGCGCGCCGAGGGAAATGATGTTGATCAACAGGCTCGCCGCGATGGCGTCGGCATACAGCCAGCGCGAGCGCTTGAGGGTGTCGCGAAACCAGGACGAGGTGCGCGGAATCAGCGAGCCGTTATCAGCATCGAACTTGTGCTGTGGCTGGGCGAAGAACACCTGGCCGGTGAAATCTTCCAGCAGCTTGTCCACCGCCACCTGCACTTCACCGCCATCGCTTTCACTCAGCAGCAGGCGCGCATAGCTGGCATCGATCGACACCAGAATGGCGCTGCGCCCGCCTTTGAGCAGCAGCATGGCCGGCAGCGCCATGGCCGGAATCTGCTCGAGCTTGCGTTGCAACAAACGCCCTTGCAGGCCGGCACGCGCGGCAGCACGGGGCAACAGTTCGGCGCTCAGGCGTTGAGCGGGCAGCGGCAAACCGGTGGTCAACATCGCCCGGCTGACCGGCTTCTGGTGGAGCGCGCAAAGCGACAGCAGGCTATCGAGCAGCGGGTCGTCATGCTGGCCACGGGGATCATGGTGAAGCGGGGGTTGGCTGACGTCTGGTTCCACGCGAAACACTCTTGGCACTGAGGGTGGGGTCGAGCTGGGGGCTGTCTATAGCGAGGACGGCGCCGTCTGATGAGGATGTAGGCCGAAGCAACGCTGGAGTGCTGGCACTTTAGCTGGTTGTCGCTGCGGGGGCTAACGTGCGTGGGGATAAATGCGTTTGGTCATGAGCAGCGGTCCCCCCTGAGATTCCAGGTCCCGGCCTGCGCCGGGACGACGGAGTATGGGGTCAAACCTCCGTCATCCCGGCGCAGGCCGGGATCCAGGCGCCCCGATTTGC
Source organism: Pseudomonas sp. GV071 (assembly GCF_003050835.1). Lineage (GTDB taxonomy): Bacteria > Pseudomonadota > Gammaproteobacteria > Pseudomonadales > Pseudomonadaceae > Aquipseudomonas. Next base: position 107,648 of record NZ_QAOJ01000003.1, read on the forward strand.
GGATAAACACACACCAAGAAAACGCCCCCCGCAGGCGAGGGTGGCGCTTTCGCCGTCACTCAGTTCAACCCAGGCAACGCAATCTGCGGCTTCACGTCGTTCTGCACCACGGTTTCCATCGGCGCGACCACGCCGTTGGTTTTCAACAGGGTGCCGAGGGTGGCTTGCAGGCGGTACTGGGTGTACTGCTCAGCCAGTTTGATTTCCTGCAGGCGACGCTGGGCGCTGAACAGCTCGTTTTCGCTGTCGAGCAAGTCCAGCAGGGTGCGCTCGCCCAGGGCGAATTGCTTCTGGTAGGCGGTACGCACTTCGGTGGTTTCATCCACGTATTTCTGCGCGATTGGCAGCTGGGTGCGAGCGTTGTTCAGCGCGTTCCAGGCCAGGCCCAGTTCTTCGTTGAGTTGGCGCAGGGCGTTGTTACGGATGTCCAGGGCTTCACCGGCCTGGTAGGAGCGCGCCTCCAGGGTGGCCTTGTCGCTGCCGCCGCTGTAGAGGTTGTAGCGCATGCGCACCATGGCTTCCCATTCGTTGTAGTGACCGTCCTGGCCGTCGATGTCGTTGTTGGCAGAGCGGCCCAACTCGGCGTCGAAACGTGGGTAGAAGGTCGACTTTGCCGCACTGTACTGCTGCTCGGCAGCGGCGATATCGGCTTCGGCCGAGCGCAGCACCGGGCTGTTCTCGATCATTTGCTGGCGCGCCTGGGCCAGGGTTTCCGGCAACTGCACGCCGGTGGCCGGCTGCTGCAGGTCAACCGCGTCAACGCCCACGGCGCTATAGAAGTTGGTTTGCGCATCGACCAGGTTGGTCTGCTCGGTGATCAGGTTGTTACGGGCCTGGGCCAGGCGCGCTTCGGCCTGGTTGAGGTCGGCCAGACGGCCCACGCCACGGTCGGTGCGCAGGCGGATCTGGTCGTGAATACGTTCATGGCTTTCCAGGTTGGCCTGGGCCAGGCGCACCAGCTCCTGACGGGTCAGCAGTTCCAGGTACACCTGGGCGACGGTCAGCGCGGTGCGCTCGGAGGTATTAAGCAAGGCATAAGCGCGGGAGTTGACGGTGGCCTTGTTGCGGCCCACTTCGCTGGAGGTGGCGAAACCGTCGAACAGCATCTGGCTCAGGCGCACGGTGGATTCACCGCGGTTCAAGGTGTTCCAGTCGTTGCTGCCGGCCTCGGCACGGCTGGACGGGTTGTCGGTGCCTTCGCGGCCATAACCGGCCAACACATCCACTTTTGGCAGGTAACCGCCTTGGGCGGCACGCAGGCCCGAGTCAGCGGCCAGGCGCCGATTAACTGCCGCGTGAACTTCAGGGTGTTCGGTGACCGCTTGCTGCATGGCCTCCTGAAGAGTTTGAGCCGACACCGAAAAACTGGCACTTACCGCAAGAGGCAGCAACGCAAGAAGACCGAAACGCATGTGAGATTTTCCCCTGAAACCTACTGTCGGCGCCTACTGACATGTCTTCAGGCGGTCGAAAGCGGCAGATGTTAGATAGTTTTTGTGTCGAGAAAATAAGTGAGAGCTACTTCTCAAAACCAAGTATCGGATTCACCTTACTAGCAAAGTGACATTACCCGACAGATTGTTTAGGATGTCACAAAATTGGTCAATAGTTTGGCAGAAAGATGCCGAAATCAACAAAATCACCAAATTATTGACGCTGCATTTTTGACACTTATCACTGGCAAGATCCTTGCCTGAATAGGGGTCAGCCGCTCGACCGCTTCACCTAACCGACCTTATTTGCACTGCCGTTTGCCTGAAGCTTCCCAGGGAGAGTCACTACATGAGCACCGTCGTCGCCATCGTTAAAAGCATTGTTGGCCAAGTCATCGCAACGTCCGCCGAGGGCGCTCATCGCGTGCTGGTCGAAGGTGACCGACTCTTTGTAGGTGACACGCTGGATACCGGTGCAGGCGGCATGGTGACCCTGGAATTGACCGACGGGCGGACCCTTGATCTCGGTCGCGGCACCCAGTGGAGCAGCGCGGACAGCGCCAGCGAAAGCACCCAAACCGCTGCGCAGAGCCCTGCCGATGCCCACGCCGAAGTGCTGGACGTGCAACGTGCGATCGCCGCCGGTGCCGACCCGACCCAAGACCTTGCCCCTACCGCAGCCGGTCCGGGTGCCGGTGGTGCGGGCGGCGGCGCCGCGGGTGGCAGCCACAGCTTCGTGTTGTTGAGCGAAACCGCAGGCGCGGTGCAGCCGGACATCGGCATCGCCTTCACCGACCCGGCAGGCGGTGATGCGGTCGTTCAGGAACAGGCCTTCAGCACCGATCAGAATCGCGCGCCGACCTTCACCGATGCCGCCGGAAATGATGCAACACCGACAATAAATGTCACTACCGACGAAGACACCGTTTACAACGGCGCCTTCAGCGCCACCGATAACAACGGCGACGCATTGACCTATGCCATCGTTGGCGGCGGCACCAGCCACGGTTCCTTGACGGTCTCCCCGCAGGGCGTGTGGGTCTATACCCCGGCCACTAACTACAACGGCCCGGACAGTTTCCAGGTGGTGGTCACCGACGGCCGTGGCGGCAGCGACACCCTCACCGTGAACATTGGCGTCAACCCGGTGAACGATGCGCCGATTGCCGACCCGGCAGCCGCCAGTGCTACTGAAGACGGCACCATCGTCAGCGGCCAACTGACCGCCAGCGATGTCGACAGCGGCGACACCCAGACCTTCACCCTGCAAACCGGCGTCACCGCGCCAGCCGGCTTTACCCTCAACAGCGACGGCACCTGGTCCATCGACCCGAGCAACGCGGCCTATCAAAGCCTGGGTGCCGGCGAGCAGTTGACCATCAGTGTGCCGTTCACCGTCACCGACAGCGGCGGCCTGAGCAGCAACAACGTGCTAACCCTGACCATCACCGGCGTCAACGACGCGCCCGTGGTCAGCGGCACCGTCGCCGTCACCCAGACCGAAGACGACGCCAGCTTCAGCGTGGACCTGCTGAGCAACGCCAGCGACACCGACAACGGTGACTCACTCAGCGTGACCAACGTTGCCCAGTCCGGCAGTGGCGATGCCTCCGGCGTGACCATCAACGCCGATGGCACCCTGAGTGTGAACCCCAACGCCTACAACTACCTGGCCGTTGGCGAAAGCGTCACCCTCACCTACACCTACAACGTGGTCGACCTGAACGGCGGCAGCACCCCTGCCAGCGCCACCATCACCATTGATGGCGTCAACGATGCGCCCGTGGTCAGCTCGGCCGTCAGCGCCACCTTCAGCGAAGATGCCGCGACGCAGACCATCAACCTGCTGCAGAACGCCACCGACGTCGACCTCAGCGACGCCCTCAGCGTGGCCAACCTGCAAGAAACCAGCGGCGGCAATACCAGCGGTGTAACGCTCAATAGCGACGGCACCCTGAACGTCAACCCGAACGCCTACACCTACCTGGCGGCCGGTCAGACCCTGACCCTGAGTTATACCTACAACGTGATCGACGGTAATGGTGGCGTGACCCCGACCGCCGCCACCCTGACCATCACCGGCCAGAACGATGCGCCGGTGGCCGTCGCCGATGTGAAATCGGGCAACGAAGACAGCGTGATCACCGGCAACGTCATCGACAATGACACCGACGTGGATAGCGGCGCTGTGCTGAGCGTGTCCAAATTCAGCATCTCGGTCGGCCCGCTGACCTTCAGTGCGAACGCCGGTGAAAGCCTGAACGTTGGCGTGGGCAAGCTCGTTATCGGCGCCGACGGCAACTTCACCTTTACCCCGGTTGCCAACTACAACGGCCCGGTGCCGACCGTCACCTACACGCTCACCGACGGTACCGCCACCAGCACCGCCACACTGAACATCACCGTCAACCCGGTTAACGACGCGCCGTTCATTACCGCACCCACCACGGTGCAAGTGACCAACGAAGACACCAGCAAAGTGTTCTCCGTGCTGCGCGGCAACAGCATCGCCACCGGTGATATCGACAGCGCCAGCCTGACCACCAAATTGAGCGTCGAGCACGGCACCCTGACCCTCGGCCCACTGGCCGGCGGCGTGACCGTCGTCGGCAATGGCACCGGCAGCCTGACGCTGGTTGGCAGCTCGGCGGCCATCAGCGCCGCCCTGCAAGGCCTGACCTACAAGCCGACCGCCGACTACAACGGCACCGACCTGCTGAAAGTCAGCAGCAGCGATGGCACCGCGACCAGCAACACCAGCGTGGCCATTCGTGTGGAGCCCGTGGGTGATATCCGCGCCGATGCCGTCAGCGTCAACGAAGACAACAGCATCACCTTCAACCCCGTGACGGGCGCAGGTGGCGGCACCGCCGACACCTTCAGCAACCCGGACCGCGCGATCACCGCCGTCGGCCCGACCCAACATGGCGGTACGGCGACACTCAACCCGGACGGCACTGTCACCTACGCCCCGGCCCCGAACTACAACGGCACCGACACCTTCACCTACACCGTGACCTCCGGCGGCGTGACTGAAACCGCCACCGTTACCGTCACCGTTCGCCCCGTCAACGATGCCGCCGTGCTCGGCTCCGCCGACGTACGCGTCGCCGAAACCGACAGCCCCGTCTCCACCGGCGGCACGCTGACCATCAGCGATATCGACAGCCCGGCCACCTTCACCCCGCAAACCAACGTGGCCGGCACCTACGGCACGTTCAGCATCAACGCGGCTGGGGTGTGGACCTTCACCGCCAACTCGGCCTTCAATGAATTGAGCGCTGGCCAGAGCGTTAGCGACTCTTTCAACGTCACCAGCGCCGATGGCACCCCGACCACCGTCAAGGTCACCATCAACGGCACCAACGATGCTCCGGTTGCCAGCAGCTCGGTAGTGGGCAGCGGCAGCGAAGACCCGGCCGCGCCGATTCAGGTGACCCTGGGCGGCAGCGATGTCGACGGCAGCGTGACCAGCTACTCGATCGAATCCCTGCCGGAGCACGGCACCCTGTACGCCAATGCCGAGGGTACTGGCGCGCTCGCCGTGGGCGCGGTGGTGACCGGCCCGGTGTACTTCGTGCCGACCGCGAACTGGGGTGGCAGCACCACCTTCGACTTCAAAGCCATCGACAACAGCGGCGCCAGCTCGGCTACCAGCAGCGCCACCATCAACGTCACCCCGGTGGCCGATGCGCCAACCCTGACCTTCGGCGGCGCCAGCCAGCTGATTTCCACCGGTTTCGAAGAAACCAGCGTATCCGGCCACAACGGCAATATCGCCGTCGGCACCCTGGGTAACGGCAACTGGCAGACCGGCAACGGCGGCAACGCCGTCGAAATCGGTAGCGAAAGCACCTATATCTCTGGCGGCAGCGGCACCAATCAGGTGATCGAGCTGGAGCGCAACACTGGCGATGCCAGCAACCTGTTCACCACCGTCAGTGCCGATGCCGGCGAGACCTTTGTGGTGCAGTTCCAGTACTCGCCGCGCAGCGGCCAGGAAAGCAACTCGGGCATCGACGTGTTCTGGGGCGGCGTCAAAGTCGGCACCCTGACCGGCACCACTGCCGGCCTGACCACCTACACCTACACCCTGCCCGCCGCTGCGGCTGGCAACTACACCCTGGAATTCCGCGCCACCGACAGCAATTCGCTGGGCGGCCTGCTGGACAACATCAGCGTGTCGTCGCAGCCCAACGTCGGCCTGGAAGACCACGCGATCAAGCTGTCGAGCATCAGCGCGGCAGTTACCGACACCGACGGCTCGGAAAGCATCACCAAAATCACCATCGACGACGCCCCGGCCGGCTCGATCATCAGCGATGGCAACGGCAACAGCGTGACCAGCACCGGCGCGCCGATTGATATCACCAGTTGGAACAAGGGCACCCTGACCCTTACCCCGCCACAGGACTTCAACGGTTCCATCGTCCTGCACGTCAGCGCCACCTCCAGCGAAGCCACGGGCGGCAGCGCCACCACCACCCTGCCGCTGACCGTCACCGTGCTGCCGGACAACGATGCACCGACCACCGCCAATCAGAGCCTGACCACCGCCGAAGAAACCCCGCTGAATGGCGTGGTAACCGGCAGCGACATCGACGGCGACACTCTGGCTTACACCCTGAAGCCAGGCAGCGAGCCGGCTCACGGTTCGGTCATCGTCAACGCGAATGGCACCTTCACCTACACCCCAGGTGCCGACTACAACGGCCCGGACAGCTTCACCGTCACCGTTGCCGATGGCAAAGGCGGTACCGTCGATAGCGTCATCAGCATCGGCGTAACACCAGGTAACGACGCCCCAATCACCAGCAACCAGTCGCTGAGCACAGTGGAAGACACGCCACTGACTGGCACTGTGACCGGCTCCGACAACGATGGCGACAGCCTGACCTACACCCTGAAGCCCGGCAGCGAGCCTGCTAATGGTTCAGTCACGGTCAACACCAACGGCACCTTCACCTACACCCCGGCCGCCAACTACAACGGCCCGGACAGCTTCACCGTTACCGTTTCTGACGGCAAAGGTGGCACCGTTGATAGCGTGATCAGCGTCGGCGTAACGCCGGGCAACGATGCACCAACTACCGCCAACCAAAGTCTCAGCACCGCTGAAGATACCCCGCTGACTGGCGCCGTTACCGGCAACGACATTGATGGCGACAGCCTGACCTACACTCTGGCCACCGGCCCGGCGAACGGCAGCCTGACGCTGAATGCCAACGGCACCTTCACCTACACGCCAAGCGCCAACTACAACGGCAACGACAGCTTCACCGTGAAAGTGGCCGACCCCAGCGGCGCGTTTGTAAACAGCGTGATCAGCATCGGCGTGACCCCAACCAACGACGCACCGACCAGCAGCAACCAGTCGCTGACCACCGCCGAAGACACCCCGTTGACGGGCACCGTTACCGGCAACGACATTGATGGCGACAGCCTGACCTACACCCTGGCCACCGGTCCGGCGAACGGCAGCCTGACGCTCAATGCCAACGGCACTTTCACCTACACGCCGACCGCCAACTACAACGGCAGCGACAGCTTCACCGTGAAAGTGGCCGACCCCAGCGGCGCGTTTGTGAACAGCGTGATCAGCATCGGCGTGACCCCAACCAACTATGCACCGACCAGCAGCAACCAGTCGCTGACCACCGCCGAAGACACTGCCTTGACCGGCACCATCGTCGGCAACGATGTCGATGGCGATGCGCTGACCTACACCCTGGCCACCGGCCCGGCCAACGGCAGCCTGACACTGAATGCCAACGGCACCTTCACCTACACGCCAAGCGCCAACTACAACGGCAGCGATAGCTTCACCGTGAAAGTGGCCGACCCGAGCGGCGCGTTTGTGAACAGCGTGATCAGCATCGGTGTGACCCCAACCAACGACGCGCCGACCAGCAGCAACCAGTCGCTGACCACCGCCGAAGACACTGCCTTGACCGGCACCATCGTCGGCAACGATATCGATGGCGATGCCCTGACCTACACCCTGGCCACCGGCCCGGCCAACGGCAGCCTGACGCTGAATGCCAACGGCACTTTCACCTACACCCCGACTGCCAACTACAACGGCAGCGACAGCTTCACGGTGAAAGTGGCCGACCCGAGCGGCGCGTTTGTGAACAGCGTGATCAGCATCGGCGTAACCCCGGCCAACGACGCACCGACCAGCAGCAACCAGTCGCTGACCACCGCCGAAGACACTGCCTTGACCGGCACCATCGTCGGCAACGACGTCGATGGCGATACCCTGACCTACACCCTGGCCACCGGCCCGGCCAACGGCAGTCTGACGCTGAATGCCAACGGCACTTTCACCTACACCCCGACTGCTAACTACAACGGCAGCGACAGCTTCACGGTGAAAGTGGCCGACCCGAGCGGCGCGTTTGTAAACAGCGTGATCAGCATCGGCGTGACCCCGACCAACGACGCACCGACCAGCAGCAACCAGTCGCTGACTACTGCCGAAGACACTGCTTTGACCGGCACCATCGTCGGCAACGATGTCGATGGCGATACCCTGACCTACACCCTCGGCACCGGCCCGGCCCACGGCAGCCTGACGCTGAACGCCAACGGCACCTTCACCTACACCCCGACTGCCAATTACAACGGCAGCGACACATTCACGGTGAAAGTGGCGGACCCAAGCGGCGCATCGGTCGACAGCGTGATCAACATTGGCGTGACGCCGGTGAACGATGCACCCGTAGCAGTTGCCGACCACTACGTGCTGGGCCTTACCGGCCAGTACTTCGGCTATGCCCAAGGCAGCGGCGCCAACCTGGAAAACATTGCCCAGGTCGAATCCCTGATCAGCGGCAAAACCCCGAACGCGACCTTCATCGCCACCACCCTGAACTACGGTTCGGTGGCCGGCGACCTGGGCGCCGGCACGCATCTGCAGACCTTCCTCGGCAGCGATGCGGCGAGCCTGTCGGCCGACCCAGCCACCACCAGCGACGCGATCATCAAGCTCAGCGGTCAGGTGTCGTTGGATGCCGGCACCTACAGCTTCAAAGTGACCTCTGACGATGGCTTCACCCTGCGCATCGACGGGCAGACCGTGGTCAGCTTCGACGGCAACCGCGCCGCCGCCGAAACCACGGCCAGCTACACCGTTGCCACCAGCGGCGCCCACCAGATTGAAATCATCTACTGGGACCAAGGCAGCGACGCCTCGCTGAAAGTGGAAATCAAAGGTCCAGCCGACAGCGCCTACAGCGTGCTCGGCGCCACCGGCAATACCAGCGCCCTGGTGACCAGCGAAGACCACGCCCTGACCCTCAACGCCAGCACCCTGCTACGCAACGACACCGACGTCGATGGCGACACCCTGAGCGTCACGAGCGTGCAGAACCCGACCCACGGCAGCGTGGCGTTGAACAACAACGGCGTGATCACCTTCACCCCGGACGCCAACTACAACGGCGAAGCGACCTTCCAATACAGCATCAGCGATGGCCATGGCGGCACCAGCAACGCCACCGTGACGCTGTATGTGACGGCGGTGAATGACGCACCGACCACCAGCAACCAGTCGCTGACCACCGCCGAAGACACTGCCTTGACCGGCACCATCGTCGGCAACGATATCGATGGCGATGCCCTGACCTACACCCTGGCCATCGGCCCGGCGCACGGTTCGCTGACCCTCAATGCCAACGGCACTTTCACCTACACCCCGACTGCCAACTACAACGGCGCCGACAGCTTTACGGTGAAAGTGGCTGACCCGAGCGGAGCGTTCGTGAACAGCGTGATCAGCGTCGGCGTCACCCCTGTGAACGATGCACCGACCACCGCCGACCAAACCAAAACCACAGCCGAAGACACTGCCGTGAGCGGCCAGATCGTTGCCAGCGACGTTGATGGCGACACCCTGAGCTATGCCATCCGCAGTGGCACCGCCCACGGCAGCCTGGTGCTCAATACCAGCACTGGCGCCTACACCTATACCCCGACTGGTAACTACAACGGCAGCGACAGCTTCACCATCCGGGTTTCCGACGGTAAAGGCGGCACCGCCGACAGCGTGGTGAACATCAACGTCACCCCGGTCAACGATGCGCCGACCAGCAGCAACCAGTCGCTGACCACCGCCGAAGACACTGCCTTGACCGGCACCATCGTCGGCAACGATATCGATGGCGATGCCCTGACCTACACCCTGGCCACCGGCCCGGCGCACGGTTCGCTGACCCTCAATGCCAACGGCACCTTCACCTACACCCCGACTGCCAACTACAACGGCGCCGACAGCTTTACGGTGAAAGTGGCCGACCCGAGCGGCGCGTTCGTCAACAGCGTGGTCAGCGTCGGCGTCACCCCGGTGAACGATGCACCGACCACCTCGAACTACACCAAGACCACGACCGAAGACACCGCCGTCACCGGTCAGGTGGTTGGCAGCGATGTCGACAACGACACCCTGAGCTACGCGGTGAAAACCGCAGCGGCCCATGGCACCGTGGTCCTCAACACCACCACTGGCGCTTACACCTACACCCCGGCTACCAACTACAACGGCGCCGACAGCTTCACCGTGCAGGTTTCCGACGGTAAAGGCGGCTTGGTCGACAGCCTGGTGAGCATCAACGTCACCCCGGTGAACGATGCCCCGACTACCACCAACCAGTCGCTGACCACCAACGAAGACACCCCGCTGAGCGGCAGCATCGTTGGCAACGACGTGGACGGCGACACCCTGGCCTACAGCCTGACCACCGGCCCGGCCCACGGCACCCTGACCCTCAACGCCAACGGCACCTTCACCTACACCCCGACTGCCAACTACAACGGCAGCGACAGCTTCACGGTGAAAGTGGCCGACCCGAGCGGTGCGTTTGTGAGCAGCGTGATCAGCGTTGGCGTCACCCCGGTGAACGACGCGCCGGTCGCAGTCGCGGACAAATACACCACCGGCCTCACTGGCCAGTACTTCGGTTATGCACAGGGCAGCGGCGACAACCTGGCCACCATCGCCCAAGTGGAATCGCTGATTGCCGGCAAAACGCCGAACGCGACCTTTATTGCCACCACGCTGAACTACGGCAACGGTGTGACCACCGACCTGGGTGCCGGTACCAACCTGCAGACCTTCCTCGGCAACGACAAGGCCAGCCTGTCGACCGACCCGGTCACCACCACGGACGCGATCATCAAGCTCAGCGGCCAGGTCAGCCTGGCGGCCGGTAACTACACCTTCAAGGTGACCTCGGACGACGGTTTCATTCTGCGTATCGACGGTCAGGAGGTGGTCAAGTTCGACGGCAACCGCGGCGCTGCTGCCACCACCGCCAACTACACCATCGCCACTTCCGGCAACCACCAGATCGAGATCATCTACTGGGATCAGGGCGGCAGTGCCACGCTGAAAGTGGAAACCAAGATCGCCGGCAGCAACGACAACACCTACACCGTGCTTGGCGCCAGCGGCAACACCAGCTCGCTGACGACCGCCGAAGACACCGCGCTGACCATCAAGGCCAGCCAACTGCTGGGCAACGACAGCGACATCGACGGCGACACCCTGACCGTGACCAGCGTGCAAAACGCCACACATGGCACGGCGGTGCTGAGCAACGGGGTGGTCACCTTCACCCCGGATGCCAACTACAACGGCGAGGCCACGTTCCAGTACAGCATCAGCGACGGCAAAGGCGGCACCTCCAACGCAACCGTGACCTTGAACGTGGTGGCGGTGAACGACGCACCAACCGTGTCGGCCACACCGGTAGCGCTCACCGCGGCCAACGAAGACAGCAGCGTGACCATTACCTCGGCGCAACTGTTGGCCAACGCCAGTGATGTCGACGGCAACACCCTGACCGTGCTGAACCTGACTGTGCCGGCCAGCCAAGGCGCCTTGGTCGCCAACGACAACGGCACCTGGACCTTCACCCCGGTGAAGGACTGGAACGGCACCGCGACCTTCAGCTACAACGTCAGCGATGGCACCGTCAGCACCCCGGACACCGCCACCCTGGTGATCCAGGCCGTGGTCGATGCCAAGGCTGACACCGCCGTCACCAACGAAGACGCGGCCATCACCCTCAACGTGCTGGGCAACGACACCTTCAGCAACACCGCCACCATCACTGCCATCAACGGCACCGCGATCACCACCAACTCGGTGGCCGTGGACCACGGCAGCGTCAAATTGGTCGGCGGCCAGTTGGTGTTCACTCCGACTGCCGATTACCACGGCCAGTCGAACTTCACTTACACCGCAACCTCGGGCGGTGTAACCGAAACTGCCAATGTTCAGCTGATGATCAACTCGGTCAGCGACGCCACTGCGCCAACCGTTACCGTGACGCCGAAGGGCTACTGGACGTTCGATTCCACCACCAACAGCGGCGCCACCGTCAGCAACGTCAGCACCGGGCAGACCGGCACGCTGGTGGACAGCGTGGCGAAAAGCGGCAACACCGGTAACTCCGACATCCCGAGCCTGAGCACCACCGCGCGCGCGGATGGCGCCGGCAAATACCTGATGCTCAACAGCGGTAGCGATCTGGGCGACCATATCGACGTCAACGCCACGGTAACCGCCGCATTGCTGACCAGCGCCACCCTGACCTTCTGGATCAACACCGCGCAGGCGGGCGGCTCCGACGGCAAGGGCAACTCCTGGAACAACCCGAGCATCATCGGCAGCGAGCAGGTGAGCGGCGGCAACGACATCCAGTGGGGCGCCATCAATAGCAGCGGCCAGATCGGTTTTGGCCTGGGCAACGTCAATGGCGTGTACAGCATCACGGCGATCAACGACAGCCAGTGGCACAACATCGCCATCTCGCGGGATGCCTCAACCGGTCTGGTCAGCGTGTATGTCGACGGCAAGCTGGAAGCTACCGGCAGCCCGACCGACAGCGCCTTCACCGGCACGCTCAACCACCTGTTGGAAATCGGCGTGACCGATGCCTTCAACAACTCGGGCGATGTCACCGACAGCAACTACTTCAAAGGCGCGCTGGATGACCTGCGCATCTACAGCGGTGTGCTGACCAGCGATCAGATCGTGGCCATCAACCATGTGGAAAACGGTTACCAGGCCACTGCAATTGCCAACGCCACCACCAGCACCGAGAACACCCTGAGCCTGAGCGTCACCGACACGGCCAGCAAGCTGACCGTGACCGGCCTGGAAGACGGCATGACCATCAGCGACGGCAATGGCCATACCGCAACCTCCGCTGGCGTCGACACGGTGATCGACCTGAGCACCTGGACCACCAGCAACCTGACCCTGGGCCACACCGGTACCGACTCGGCGACACTGATTTTCACCGGCACCAACACCGCGTCCAACGGTGATACCAGCAGCCTCAATCAGTACCTGACCCTGGCCAACGGCACCTCGGTATTGGCCACCGGCACCAGCGGTGCGGACACCCTGAACGGCTCGTCGGCCTCCGACTTGCTGCGCGGCGGTGACGGCAACGACACCCTCTACGGCCTGGCAGGCCACGACCGCCTGGAAGGCGGGGCTGGTAACGACACCCTGTACGGTGGCGCCGGCAACGATGTGCTGCTGGGCGGCGATGGCAACGACATCCTGTTCGGCGGTAGCGGCAACAACATCCTGACTGGCGGCATCGGTGCAGACACCTTCACCTGGGCTGCGGGCGATGTCGGCAAGTCGACCATCACCGACTTCAACGCCGTCGAGGGTGATCGCATCAACCTCAACGACCTGCTGCCGGATATCACCGACGCCAACGTGCTCAGCTACCTGAAAGTGGACACCGCGACCTCGACTATCCAGGTCAGCACCAGTGGCCACATTGACCAGGGTTCGGACGTCAGCATCACCCTGCAAGGGGTTGACCTGACCACCTACGGCTCGTCGTCGGCGGACATCGTCAAGTCGCTGATTGCCGGTAGCGATCCGGTGGTGAAAACCGACCACCATTGATTTAGGGCGGGACTAAACGGCGCGTCTCCAGCAGTTCGGAGTTCGCGCCGTTTTTTTATCGGGAAAAAGCTGCCTGGCAAGAATGCGTTGCAGGCGCTACACACAACTGGCAGGGTTTGCGTTTGCCCGCCAGTCACGTGAATTTCAACCATAAGAGAGAGGGTTTGCTGATGCTGTATATCCAGCGCAACGAGTTCGGCGAACTGACGCGCGTAGAAGCAGGACCCTTCGACGGGTCCACCGGCACCCTGCCGGCCGACGACCACGACGTGCAAGCCTGGTACGCCAACCACACCGTCGAGAGCAACCTGCTGCAACTCAAGCAGAGCGACCTGGAAATGATCCGGGTAATCGACGACCTGATTTCCATCCTGATGAATAAAGGCGTACTGCGCATCACCGACCTGCCACCCGCGGCGCAGGGCAAACTGCTCAGCCGGACCCAGTCCCGGGAAGCCTTGGGCGGGCTGCACAAGTTGATTAACGATGATGATGCCGGGGTGATTTGAAGCCCAGCACAAATCCTGTAGGAGCGGCTTCAGCCGCGATCCCTGCAAACGCAAAAATCCGGCCGCTTAACAACGATCAAAAGCATCGCGGCTAAAGCCGCTCCTACGAGGTTCTGCGGTCTTGTGGGAGGGGCTTCAGCCGCAAGTTCTTTTTGCGGCAGGAGCACCTGCACAAATGCCGTCAGCCATACCGGCCAATCGCGGCTGAAGCCGCTCCTACTCGGGTTGGCGAAACCACCGCGTGCAACGCCCGAATCGCCAGGTGCAAAGCCCCTGCTTTCATGCTCAGATGGCCGACCGCCGAACCATGAGTTGTCTTGATGCCCGCCCCTACCCAACGCCCGCTGTGGCAGGTGTACCTGCTGTTTCTGCTGCCGATGGTGCTGTCCAATTTCCTCCAGGGGCTGTCGGGCACCCTCAATAGCATTTACATCGGGCAGATGCTGGGCACCCAGGCGTTGGCGGCGGTGTCGGGGATGTTTCCCATCGTGTTCTTTTTCATTGCCCTGGTGATCGGCCTGGGCGCTGGCGCCTCGGTGCTGATCGGCCAGGCCTGGGGCGCGCGGGAGCCCCATCTGGTCAAGGCGATTGCCGGTACGACCCTGACCCTTGGCGCCCTGATCGGCTTGCTGGCGGCAGTGGTCGGCACGGTGTTCGCCCGCCAGGCCATGGTGGCGTTGGGCACGCCGGCCGATGTGCTGGAGGATGCCACCGCCTATATGCAGGTGATGATGCTGATCATGCCGCTGCTGCTGGTGTTCGTGCTGTTCACCCAATTGCTGCGCGGCGTCAGCGATACCCTGTCGCCGCTGTTGGCGCTGATTCTCTCCACCGTCGCCGGCCTGCTGCTGACTCCGGCCTTGATCAAAGGCTGGCTGGGCTTGCCGCCGATGGGCATTCAGAGCGCGGCCTATGCAGGCCTATTCAGCAACCTGCTGGCGATGCTGCTGCTCACCGTGCGCTTACGCTACAAAAACCATGTGCTGGCCCCCGACCGCGAACTGCTGCGAGCCCTGCGGGTGAATCGCGAAATTGTCGGCAAGGTGCTGCGCATCGGCCTGCCAACCGGGCTGCAGATGGTGGTGATCTCGCTGTCGGAGCTGGTGATTCTGGCGCTGGTCAACCAGCACGGCTCGCAGGCCACAGCCGCCTATGGCGCGGTGACTCAAATCGCCAACTACGTGCAGTTCCCTGCCCTCTCCATTGCCATCACCGCCTCCATCCTCGGCGCCCAGGCGATTGGCGCCGGCCAGGTGGACCGCATCGGCGCCATTCTGCGCACCGGGCTGTGGATCAACACCTGCCTGACCGGCACCCTGGTGCTGCTCGGCTACGGCCTGTCGCACTGGCTACTGGGCCTGTTCATCACCGACCCGGCCACCCGCGCCCAGGCCGAACACCTGCTGCACATCATGCTCTGGAGCATCCTCATATTCGGCTACCAGGCCGCCGTGGGCGGCATCATGCGCGCCAGTGGCGTGGTACTGATGCCGGTGGTGATTTCGATCTTCTGCATCCTCGGCGTGCAGACGCCAGGCGCCTATCTGCTGGACGCGCACTTTGGTCTCGAGGGAGTGTGGATGGCGTTTCCGCTGGCCTACGTGACCATGTTGGTGTTGCAGGTGCTGTACTACCGGCTGGTGTGGCGGCATCGGCAGATTACGCGGTTGGTGTGATGGCTGCAGTGTGGCCAGCATTGCGCAAACCAGGCGCACGTATCCCCGGCATCATCCGCTTCACCTGGTCTTAAGTTTCCTGAGATATCTCTGGTTTTGCGCCATCGGGCGCTGAGAGGAGCACCGAATCCCTGCTCCTTCTGGCTTTACACCTTAATCACAATAATCAAATACTGAGAAAATGCCTGGAGGACGATTTTCTTTTTTCTTCCTTTAACAGTCCCCACTCTTCATTAGTGCAGACGCTGCCGCTGTAGGCTTTGTAGCATTTAGATCTCTCTCAACAAATCCTCAATGATTATTAAAATTGACCGACCCATCCTGAAATAAAAATCTCATCTTATAGTCTATAATTCGTTTATCTTTATATGCAGAATCCAACTCAATATCTCTTTCCCTCCAAAACTCAATTGGCTTGAAAAAATTCAACCGCTTATCTTCTTTTAAAGAGCCTATAACATAGTCATAAAGTGAATAAATGTTAGAAAATATAATATCCACATCCTTGATGTTTTTTGATTCAGATGAAAACCCTATAAAATTATCACCTTGATTATCTTTTAAATTTTCCAAATAGCCAATCAGTGACACACCATCTGTCATAAATGAATAAAAGTCACACAACACCTCATTAGAATTATCCTGATTAACAATCCACTCGTTACAAAAATCGTCAAATGAAAACTTTTTCTTATTAAAAAAGTTATTATAAGGCACTATGTAGTACGTAGATAAATCCAAACCATTGGAATACCTATAAAGCTGCTCCAGCCAACCATGTTTTAATGGGGCATCAGACATCCAAAACATACGCTCTAAAAACCTCCCATACACTTTTACTTGATCGTCTATTTGATACATCTTTATATGTAAATTATCATCAGACAACACACGAATGTTATTTATAAAATCTTCTGTTTTCATTTAATGAACTCTTTTATTAATCATAGGTTTCGAAGAAAAACCCATGCTAGTTGTGTTTGAAATGTACAAGCCAGGCAGCGCAAGGTTTATCCGCAGATTCCACTACACCACCGAATTCGATATCAACAACGGCAACATCATCCACAACCAGTAGCCCTGGCGTTCGACCAACGGCTTCAGTGCAATTGCGCCACCCGCTGCACCAACATGCCTTTGGTCTCAGCCAACCAGGCTAGCTGCTGCGCCGCGCTTAACTGCGCGGTAAGGCAGTAACGCCGCCCGCCCCATACGCTGGTCAGCCAGGCGTCGACGGTCTCCCCCGCTGGCTGGCGCGGCAGGTCGTGGCAGGCGGCGAATACTTCACGCCATTTGCCGGCCAGTTCTTCGTAGGCGCGTTGTTGGTGTTTACGTTCGGCGATCTTGTATTCGAGTTCGATCAGGTCGTAGCCGAACATCGAGCGGTCGGGCTCAGGTGGGTTGCAGCAGACTTCCAGCAGGCGTTCGACGCGTTCCTGCCAGCTCAGCCCAGTGGGCTGCACGACCTCGCTGTCCAGGCGTGCCAGCAGGCATTCGATGCCGTAGCGCACGTAGCCCGAGAGCAGCGCTTCCTTGCTGGGGAAGTAGTCGTAGAGGGTGCCGATGGCGACGCCGGCTTCCAGGGCCACGGCGCGGGTGGTCAGGGTGCTCCAGCCCTGGCGCAGCCAAATCCGAACAAAGGCCTCGAAGATGGCCTCCACGGTGAAGATCGCGCGGGCCTGGCTGGGACGTTTGAGTGGCTTGCTACGCGGCTTTGCCGGGCTGGCTGGCGGCGTGTTGGCGTTTCCGAACCCGCGCTTCATGGTTAGCTCGTACTCTGTGGCGACACGCTACTCCCCACAAAAACCAGGAGCCCGTCATGTCAGGTCGCAGCAACGTAACACGCCTTCTTACCGAAAAAAACGCACTGGATCAGAGCCATATCGAGCAGCACGAGGAAGACCTCGGCGCCGGCCCCGGCGAGATCGTGGTCAAGCTCGAACGCCTGTCGCTGACCACCAACAACATCACCTACGCCGCTTTTGGCGACTCGATGAACTACTGGGATTTCTTTCCCACCGGCGACGCCGGCCTGGGCCATGTGCCGGTGTGGGGTTTTGCCGATGTGGTGGCCTCGGATGTGGAAGGCGTGGCCGTCGGCGAACGTTTTTATGGCTACTTCCCGATAGCCAGTTACCTGCGCATGAAGCCGGAGCGCGTTACCGACCGTGGCTTTTACGACGGTGCCGAACACCGCCGCAACCTGACTTCGGCCTATAACCAGTACACCCGCTGCAGTTGGGACCCGTATTACAGCCCGGCCACGGAGAACCTGCAGATTCTGCTCAAGCCGTTGTTTCTGACTTCAGCGATGCTGGCGGACTTTCTCCAGGACAACGACTTTTTCGGCGCCGCCCGTTTGGTGTTTTCCAGCGCGTCGAGCAAGACCGCGTTTGCCACGGCGGTATGCCTGGATGGCGCCGGTGTAGAACGAGTGGCGCTAACCTCGCGCAGCAACACCGCATTTGTCGCCGGCTTAGGTTGCTACGAGCAGAGCCTGGCCTATGACGACCTGAACCAACTGAGCACGGATCAGCCCACCCTGTACGTAGACTTCTCCAGCGACCTGGCGCTGCGCGACCGGGTCCACCAGCACTTCGGCAGCCAACTGGTGTACAGCTGCTGCGCGGGCTCGGCGCAGAACACTGATCCGGCGCAGCTCACCGCCATCACCGGACCGCAGCCGCAGCTGTTCTTCGCGCCCATTCAACTGCGCAAGCGCAATGCCGATTGGGGGCCGGTGAAAGTGTCCGAGCATATTGGCGAGGGGCTGGTGCGCTTTTATGACCAGGTCACACCGCTGTTGGAGGTAAAGGTGAACCAGGGGTTTGCGGCGGCGCAGGGGCTGATCAGCCAGCTGTACCACGGCCAGGTGTCGCCCAAAGAGGGACATATCGTGGAGTTGTGACCGCTGCGGTTTTGACGCTCTGGCGATAGTGGCCGTTACTCGGTCAAGGGTTTCGGGGCTAGAGCCAGGCAAGGCGAAAGTCGGCTTTACAGCGCAGCGTACTTAAGTACGTGAGCATTTAAAGTCGGCTTTCAACGCCGCATGGCCGACGACCCGGAAGCCGAAATAATCGACAAATAAAAAGCCCCGCACTTGGCGGGGCTCTTTATTAGTCGACGAACCGTGTGGCTAACCAGAACAGGCTGGCAGCCAGGCCCATCGAGATAGGCAGCGTCAGCAACCAGGCCAACAGGATATTGCGCACGGTGCCGCCCTGCAGGCCACTTTTGTTGGCGACCATGGTGCCGGCCACGCCGGAGGACAGCACGTGGGTGGTGGACACCGGCAGGCTGAACACGTTGGCCAGGCCGATGGCGCAGGCGGCGGTGATCTGGGCCGACATGCCCTGGGCGTAGGTCATGCCCTGCTTGCCGATCTTCTCGCCGATGGTCAGTACCACGCGTTTCCAGCCGACCATGGTGCCGATACCCAGCGCCAGGGCCACGGCCAGAATCACCCAGAACGGTGAGTATTCGGTGGTGGCGGTGAGGTCTTTGCGCAGCTTGTCGAGGTCGGCTTTTTCACGGGAAGCCAGGCCATCGAGCTTGCCGACTTTCTTCGCGGTGTCATCCAGGCACAGCAGGTAACGACGCACCTGGATGCGGGTGTCTGGTGCCAGGCTGTGGTAGTCGGTCACGCCCTTGAGGTCGCTCAACAGGCCGGCGATGGTGGCTTCGGTCTGCTGCGGGTTGCAGCGGAACAGCTCAGGCATCTCGGCGGTGTTGGCTTTACCCAGGGCCAGAAACTCGCCGAGGCTGTCGCGGTTGCGGTCGTAGAACTGGCTCAGGTGAATGGTCGCATCACGGGTGCGTTCGATCTGGTAGGTGGTGCTGTTCAGGTCGAGCACGAACTGCGCCGGCACAATACCGATGAGCACCAGCATGATCAGGCCGATGCCCTTCTGGCCATCGTTGGAGCCGTGCACGAAGCTCACGCCCATGGCCGACAACACCAGCACCAGGCGATTCCAGAACGGTGGGTGTTTCTTGTCGTCGATCTTGCGGCGCTGTTCCGGAGTCTTGTGCATCTTCGACAGCGGGCGCCACCATTTCAGACCGAGCAGCACCAGGGCCGCAACGACAAAACCGGCAATTGGCGAGGCGATCAGCGACATGCCGATGTCGATCGCTTTCTGCCAGTTGACGCCATCGGCCAGCGGAATGTCGCTGATCAGGGCGTTGGCCAGGCCGACACCGAGGATCGAACCGATCAGGGTGTGCGAGCTGGAGGCCGGGATACCGAAGTACCAGGTGCCCAGGTTCCAGGTAATAGCTGCCGCCAACAACGAGAACACCATGGCCAGACCGTGGCCGGTGTTGACGTTGATCAGCAGCTCGACCGGCAGCAAATGCACGATGGCATAGGCCACGCCGACACCACCGAGCAATACACCGAGGAAGTTGAAAACACCGGAGAGCATCACCGCCAGGTGTGGCGGCATGGCTTTGGTATAGATCACGGTCGCCACCGCGTTAGCGGTGTCATGGAAGCCGTTGATGAACTCGAAGAACAGGACGAACGCCAGGGCCAGGATCAGGCTGACAAGCACCCAGGGTTCCAGCCCGCTGAAAAGATCGAACATGTGGTTTTCTGTTCAGGTCGAAAGGGGGCGCGATTATGCCAGATAACCGCAGCGTGAAAATCTCAAAACTGCTGGCTGGTAACGCTAGCAGAGAAAATCCGTCACGCCACGGTCACAAAGCCCACAGCCCGCGCGGGCTGTGGCCTGGTGCGGCAAATTGTTACTGGGAGGCGACGGGCTTGTTTCGCGGACGGAGCATCCACGCCAGGGCAATCATGCTCACAGCAAGACCGGTGAGCACGATAAACGGCACCTGGTAACTGCCGGTGAGGTCGCGCACCAGGCCGGTCAGAATCGGCGTGAAGCTGCTGATGCTGTAGCCGGCGCAGAGCATCATGGCGGTCCAGCGGCTGACTGCCAGCGGCGTGTTCACTTCATACATCGGCAGCACCAGCGACAGCGCGAACGAACCGCTGAGGGCCAGGCCCAGCAGCAGCGCCCAGAGCTGCGGCAGCACCTGCGGCATAAACGAGATCATGCCCAGGCACAGGCTCGAAATGATGGCGCACATCAGCAGCAGCTGGGCGCGGTTGTCGTAACGCTGGGCCAGCCAAGGCAGCACGAAGGCGCTCGGCAGGCCGATCATCATGAACGAGCTGAACAGGGTGTTGCTCTGCGACGGGTCGAAGCCCACTTCGTGGTAGCGGGCAGTGAGCCAGGTGGTCAGCGTATAGAACAGCCCGGCCTGAATGGCGAAGAAACCGGTAATCACCCAAGCCCGCGGTTCACGCCAAGGCAAACCACCGCCGCTGCCCACTTCGGCAGGGTCTTCGTGTATGTTCGGCACGAACAGCCACAACAGTACCGCCAGCAACGCCGGCACCGCCCAGATCGCCAGGCCCCAGTGCCAGCGCTCGCCAAGCAGGCCGGTCAACGGCCCGGTCAACACCGCGCCGCCGGCGCCGCCGATGGTCATGCTCAGGGAGTACCAGGCCACCACGCGGCCGACCTTGCCGACAAAATGGCGTTTGATAAAGCCCGACAGCAGCGGCCCGGCGACCGCGATCCCAGCGCCGACAAACACTGCGCTGCCAATCAGCACCACGCTGTTATGGCTGGCCAGGCGCACCACCAACGCGCCAGCAATCAACGCCATACAACCGGTGATGGTGCGCTCCAGGCCAAAGCGTACCGCCAGACGCGGCGCCATCGGCGCCAGCAGGCCCATGCACAGCACCGGCAAGGCGGTGGTCAGCGCTATCAGGCCGCGGCTCAGATTGAGTTCATTGGCGATCTGTTCGATCAGGGGAGCGAGGGAGGTGATGCCAGGGCGCAAATTGATAGCGGCCAGCACCAGGGCGACAAACAGCAAGCCCCGAGAGATGGGTTTCACGAGAGTAGTCACGTAGCGACGACCAGGCAGGCCGGGCCAGCAACCCTACTATCCAACGGCGGTGGCAAACAAGCCTGGCCGGCAAATTAATTGACCAGCCAGACAAGTTTTTAGCCCAGGCTTATTTACCCTTGGCGCGCATCTTCTCGGCCATCACGGCCATTTCGTTGTACAGCGCCTCGGGGTTCTTCTGCTTCAGTGCCCAGGCCATACGGCCTTGCTCGTGGGGCAGAATCATGAACTCGTTGTTGGCCACCGAGGTATAGATGTAGTCGGCGATATCGGCGGCGCTGATCGGGCTGCTTTCCAGCAATTTGCCGACCTGGGCTTTCATGGTCGGGGTCGGGCCGCGGAAGGAGTCCATCAGGTTGGTCTGGAAGAACGATGGGCAGACCACGTGGACGCCGATCTCTTGTTGCTTGAGTTCGGCCAACAGGCTTTCCGAGAGGGCTACCACGCCGGCTTTGGCGACGTTGTAGTTGCTCATCGCCGGGCCTTGCATCAGGGCGGCCATGGAGGCGATGTTGATGATCTTGCCTTTGCTGCGTTCCAGCAGCGGCAGGAAGGCCTTGCAGCCTTTGACCACGCCCATCAGGTTGATGGAGATCTGCCAGTCCCAGTCTTCCAGCGACAGGTCGCTGAAGAACCCGCCCGAGGCGACACCGGCGTTGTTGACGATCACGTCGACGCCGCCGAACTTGGTTTCGCAGGCCTGCGCCAGGGCAGTCAGCTGGCTGTAGTCGCGCACGTCGCAACGGAGGGTGAAGCCGTCGCCGCCGGCTTCGCGGACCAGTTTCAGGGTTTCCGCCAGGCCCGGCTCGCTGACATCGGACAGCGCCAATTGCCAGCCTTCGCGCGCCCAACGCAACGCGATTTCGCGGCCCAAGCCAGAACCCGCGCCGGTGATCATGATGCGATTTTGCATAGTGAGGCTGCCTTTTCTTATAGGTGTCAGGGGTGGTGAGTGATCCCAGTGTAGCGAAGGCTTTCGCCCGGCCCACGCACCATTAGGCTGCTGAATGAGCCAAGCAAACCAGGCTCATGCCTGGCCCTTTGCAGACCGCAGGGCAGCCCGAATCACATACAGATAAACCGCCACATTGAGCACCAACACCACCGCACCAAAGCCCAGCTGCATCTCGGCGGTAAGCCCACGCGGATAGATCAGTGGGATCAGGTAATACTCGATAAAACCGCCCTCATACCCCTGCTGGCCGGCGGCCTGACGCAGGTGGTTTTCCAACGGCGTGAGCGGGCAATACAGGTGCAGGAATTCCACCGCCATCCCCCAGGCCACGGCCGGCAGATGCAAGGCCACTAGCCAGCGCCAACGCAACACCAGCAGGCCTCCGAACAGCACAAACAGAATGAACAGCAGGTGCACCAGCACCACCGTGTCGGCCCCCAAACGAAACCACATGACCCCTCCTCCTCCTCGTGTTGCACAAATAACCTGAATTATTGGAAAGCCGGCCCAGTCGTAATAAATAGACGAGGCAAGCGCAGCGGTTATGCCGCCTCTGAAGGAAGTTGCACTTTATGGTCTAGAACAAGGAATCCAAACCATGGGCCTCAGCACAATTCTGATCGTCGTACTTATTCTCCTCCTGGTCGGCGGCCTGCCGCTGTACCCGCACTCCAGAAGCTGGGGCTACGGCCCGTCGGGCATTCTGGGCACCATTCTGATCATCGTGATCATTCTGGCGCTGCTTGGCAGGATCTAGTTCCTCGCTGGCAATAAAAAGCCCCGCACAAAGCGGGGTTTTTTATTGCCAGCAAAGCACCATCCCTGCAACTCCGTCATTCCAGCGCAGGCTGGAATCCAGATTCTTACGACGGACGATGTTCGCCGCAGCATTCTGGATTCCAGCCTTCGCTGGAATGACGACGGTAGATGGGATGATAGTGACAGGAGCACAAAAAAAGGCGGCCCTAGGGCCGCCCAAATCACTCAGAGTCTTGCTACTTAGTGAGCCGCTGCACCACTGGCACCCAGGCCGGTTTGCGAGCGGACGAACTGCGGCAGGAAGCGCGCGCGTTCTTCACCGGCCGAGGTGGATTTGTCGGTAATCGAGAAAATCCAGATACCGGCAAAGGCCACAAACATCGAGAACAGCGCCGGGTATTCGTACGGGAAGATCGCCTTGGCGTTGCCCAGTACCTGTACCCAGATGGTTGGGCCGAGGATCATCAGACCGACTGCGGTCAACAGACCCAGCCAGCCACCAATCATGGCGCCACGGGTGGTGAGGTTTTTCCAGTACATGGAAAGGAACAGCACCGGGAAGTTGCAGCTGGCAGCGATGGAGAATGCCAGGCCAACCATGAAGGCGATGTTCTGTTTCTCGAAGAGAATACCCAGGCCGATGGCGAGAACGCCGAGGGCGATGGTGGTGATCTTCGATACGCGCAGCTCATCTTTCTCGTTGGCTTTGCCGCCTTTGATCACGCTGGCATAGATGTCGTGGGACACCGCCGACGCGCCGGCCAGGGTCAGACCCGCCACTACCGCCAGAATGGTGGCGAAGGCTACGGCCGAGATAAAGCCCAGGAACAGGCTGCCACCGACCGCGTTGGCCAGGTGTACCGCCGCCATGTTGTTACCACCCAACAGCGCGCCCGCTGCATCTTTGAACGCCGGGTTGGTGCTGACCAGCAGGATCGCGCCGAAGCCGATGATAAAGGTCAGGATGTAGAAGTAGCCGATGAAACCAGTGGCGTAGAACACGCTCTTACGGGCTTCTTTGGCGTCACTCACGGTGAAGAAGCGCATCAGGATGTGCGGCAGGCCAGCGGTACCGAACATCAGCGCCAGGCCCAGCGAGATCGCCGAAACCGGGTCACTGACCAAGGCGCCAGGGCTCATGATCGCCTGACCTTTGGCGTGCACTTTCACCGCTTCGGAGAACAGCGTGCCGAAGTCGAAGTTGACGGTTTTCATCACCATCAAGGCCATGAACGAAGCGCCCGAGAGCAGCAGCACGGCTTTGATGATCTGTACCCAGGTGGTCGCCAGCATGCCGCCGAACAGCACGTAGAGCACCATCAGAATGCCGACCAGAATCACCGCCACGTGGTAGTCGAGACCGAACAGCAGCTGGATCAGCTTGCCGGCACCGACCATCTGCGCGATCAGGTAGAACGCCACCACCACCAGCGAACCGCTGGCCGACAGGGTGCGAATTTCTTTCTGCTTGAGGCGATAGGAAGCCACGTCGGCAAAGGTGTATTTGCCCAGGTTACGCAGGCGTTCGGCGATCAGGAACAGAATGATCGGCCAGCCCACCAGGAAACCGATCGAGTAGATCAGGCCGTCATAACCGGAGGTGTACACCAGCGCGGAAATACCCAGGAACGAGGCCGCCGACATGTAGTCGCCCGCGATCGCCAGGCCGTTCTGGAAACCGGTGATTTTGCCGCCAGCGGCGTAGTGATCGGCGGTGGAGTTGTTTTTCTTCGACGCCCAGTAGGTGATGAACAAGGTGGCGCCGACAAAGGCGACGAACATGACGATGGCCGCCACGTTGATCGGTTGGCGTTGCACCGCGCCGGAAATGGCATCGGCAGCCCACAGGGCCGGCGCGAAGGCGAGCAGCGCGCACGCAGCAAGGTTACGGGCGATCATTGTTTCACCTCGTCCAGAATGGCCTGGTTCAGGTCATCGAACTCGCCGTTGGCTCGGTATACATAGATACCGGTCAGCACGAAGGCGGAAAGGATCAGGCCGATACCGGCGGGGATGCCCCAGGTGGTGGGCGAACCTTCACTGATCGGCGTACCGAACAGGCTCGGGTCGAAGGCAATGATCAGGATGAAGGCCACGTAGAGGCCAAGCATGATGGCGGATAGTATCCAGGCGAAACGCTCGCGCTTGGCTACCAGTTCTTTGAAGCGCGGACTTTGTTCAATCCGCTCGTAGATGCTGTCGTTCATTTTATTTTTATCCTCCGCAGCACGAGTTGCTGGTGAGCTAACTCTAGTTGGCCCGGAGCCGGAAGACAGACGACCTTAGTCTTATGCTGCCGTTCAAAAGGCCGGGAGGTTCGCGCATGCGTCGTTGAAAACGGCTGCGAGATGCTCATTGGCTACAGCCAACTCCGCTCCCTCCCCCGTTTTCGCCTAGCCTGCGCTTCCCTCCCGACCTTTTGAGTCGGCAGCACCACGGGTTGATAGCGCAATTCTGTAGGAGCGGCTTCAGCCGCGATGCTTTTCACCTTCCACAAAAACAACAAAGCCGCTCAGTGAGCGGCTTTGTGGCAAACGCGTTGGCTAACTTACTTCAACCACTCATTCACCCGATCCGGGTTGGCCGCTACCCATTTCTTGGCCGCGTCAGCCGGCTTGGCGCCTTCTTCCACGGCCAGCATTACGCTGCCGATTTCGTCCGGGGTCCAGGTGAATTTCTTCAGGAAGGCCACCACTGTCGGGGCTTTGGCTTCCAGGCCCGGGTTGGCGATGCTGTCGACGTGTTCAGCTGCGCCGTAAACGCCTTTCGGGTCTTCCAGGAAGCGCAGTTTGTATTTGGCGAACATCCAGTGCGGAATCCAGCCAGTCACTGCAATCGGTTTTTCCGAGCGAATGGCGCGAGCCAGTTCGGCGGTCATGGCGCTGCCGGAGCTGGCCAACAGTTTGTAATCCAGACCGTAGTCTTTGATCGCCTGGTCTGTTTTCAGCATCACGCCTGAACCGGCGTCGATGCCAACGATTCGGCCGCCGAAGCCGGCTTTCTCGCCCTGCAGATCACCGATGGTTTTAGCTTTGACGTACTCCGGCACGATCAAGCCGATTTTCGCGTCGTTGAAGTTCGGGCCGAGATCAACCACCTGGTCCTTCATTTTTTCGTAGTAAGCACCGTGGGTCACGGGCAGCCAGGCCGACAACATGGCGTCGAGCTGACCTTTGGCCACGCCCTGCCACATGATGCCGGTGGCGACGGGCATCAGTTGCACGTCGTAGCCGAGTTTTTCCTTGATGATTTCCGCTGCGACGTGGGTGGTGGCGACGCTGTCGGACCAGCCATCGACATAGCCAATCTTCAACGTGGGTTTATCTGCCGCACCTGCCAAACCCGTGCTCAGTGCCAGTGCGAGACCCGCACCCAAACCCAATAACCGACGCATTTTGCTCATAAGTCTGTTCCCCGAAAATAGTGGCTCGGCTGCTGCCGAGTGGCAGGTGGTGGTGTCTGTGTCTGGTCTATCTAGTAGCGGTGCCTGTTGCGTATTCGCTTGGCCCACGCCCTGAGTCAGTCGTGTGCCGACGCCTCGATAATCGACCCAAGCCGTGATGGCACCTGCTCCGAGAACGACATCAACACTGCCAAGAAACGACATCATTGATTCAGTAACGACAGGACCGATATCCAACGCCGTCAGAGGCACTACAAAGGCCTTGAAATTTATGATTGAACGCGCATTCAACAACCCGCTTCAGGCGCCTGTTCATATGCGCTAACACACGCCGCCGGCGGCTCTACGCTAAATAGCGGGAATGCAGGTAAACTGCGCGGCTTTGCCCCCAGACGCGCCTGAACTATGCCCGCTACCGCTCGTTTTCCTGCCTTGCCCTATGTGTTTGCCTGCTTGCTTGCCGTGTTCGCCATTGGCGGCCTCTGGTATGGCCTGGGCCAACCCCTGGTGTTGCCCGACGCGGCCACGCCGACGCACAAGCTGCAGTGCGCCTCCTACACGCCGTTCGACAAGGACCAGTCGCCGTTCGACCAGCCTTTCGCCCTGCGCCCTGAGCGCATGGATGCCGACCTGGCCCTGCTGGCCACGCGCTTCCACTGCATTCGCACCTACTCGATGACCGGCCTCGAAGCCATCCCGGAGCTTGCCCGCAAGCACGGCCTGAAGCTGATGCTCGGCGCCTGGGTGAATGGCAACCCGGTGGACACCAAGAAGGAAGTCGATGCGCTGATCAAGTCGGCCAACGACAACCCGGATGTGGTCGAGTCGGTGATCGTCGGTAACGAAACCCTGTTGCGCAAAGAAGTTACGGGCGCACAACTGGCCAAGCTGATTGGCGACGTGAAAGCGCAGATCAAACAGCCGGTGACCTACGCGGACGTCTGGGAGTTCTGGCTCAAGCACCCGGAAGTAGCGCCAGCGGTGGACTTCCTGACCATTCACCTGCTGCCCTACTGGGAAGATGACCCCACCGGCATCGACGAAGCCCTGGCCCACGTCGCCGAGATTCGCCAGGTGTTCGGCGCCAAGTTCGCCCCCAAAGACATCTTTATTGGTGAAACCGGCTGGCCGAGCGAAGGCCGTCAGCGTGAAACCGCCGTGCCGAGCCGCGTCAACGAAGCCAAGTTCATCCGTGGTTTTGTCTCCATGGCCGAACAGAATGGCTGGCACTACAACCTGATCGAAGCCTTCGACCAACCGTGGAAACGCGTCAGCGAAGGTGCCATGGGCGGTTACTGGGGCCTGTATGACGCTGACCGCCAGGACAAAGGCGTGCTGGCCGGCCCGGTTTCCAACTTCGCCAACTGGACCCTGTGGCTAAGCGTCAGCGGCGTGATCTTCCTCGCCACCCTGCTGCTGGCCGGTCGCCCGAACTCCACCCGTTCGGCCCTGGTCCTGCCGTTGCTGGCGGCCGTCGGCGCCTGCTGCATTGCCCTGTGGGGCGAGATGGCGCGGGTCAACAGCCGCTATATCGGTGAATGGGCGTGGGCTGCCTTCTTGGTCGGCCTCAACCTGGTGGTGCTGGCCCATGGCGCCTTGGCGCTGTCGAGCAAAGCCGGCTGGCGCGCCAACCTCTATAGCTGGCTGCAGGCCCGTGGCGGCTGGTGGCTGGCCGCCAGTGGTTTCGCCGCTGCCGTGCTGATGCTCGGCCTGGTGTTCGACCCGCGTTATCGCTGTTTCCCGAGCATGGTGTTGCTGCTGCCGGCGCTGGTCTACGTGTGCCGCCCAGTGGCTGGCCCACGCCGCGAGATCGCCCTGCTGACCCTGATCGTCGGCGCGGGCATCCTGCCGCAGCTGTTCCAGGAGACGCTGAGCAACTGGCAGGCACTGGGTTGGGCGGCGGTCAGCGCCCTGATGGTGGCGGCGCTGTGGCGCAGCTTGCGGGTAAGGGCCAGCTAAGAGCTGACCTACCGGCAAAAAAAAATGGGGCTCAGAAGAGCCCCATTTTTTGATCAAGAGCATCTTGGCTGAAGCCGCTCCTACTGATTGTTCGATCTCGTAGGAGCGGCTTCAGCCGCGATGGCCTTCAAGCCAGACGCGGCGCCCGCACCAACCGCAGCGCGGCGATCACCACGGCAAACACCGCCAGACTGGCGCTGTATAGCACCAACGCCGGCAAGGCGAACACCAGTGCCGCCACTGCCAACCACCAGCCCGCACGGCCCGGCACCACAAAGGCCAGCAAGGCACCGACCAGACCGCTCAGGGCGATGACGCGGAAATGGATCAACAGACCCAGGCCATTACGCACCTGGCATTCCCAGCGCTGCGCCTGGTCAACGCAGATGCCGACCCACTGGCTGTCTTCCATCAGGGCGAAACGCAGCCCGTAGGCAGCGGCCAGCCACAGGGCCAGAACGATCAGCAAGGCGATCAGGGGCAAACGACGGGACATGGGTTTCTCCGGTAGATAAATCGGCGCTCAGGATAAACGCCCGATCACGGTATGCAAGCGCCAGAGCACGAAACATCAAGCATAAAGCAGGGAATTCGTAGCACCCTGTTGCCGCGCGCGCGTTGAGCCGGCAAGCTCGGCTCATTTCGCCCTTTCAGGAGCCTGTATGTCCCGTATTCACCTGCGCAACGCCACGCCCGATGACGTCGGCCTGATCCTCAGCCTGATCCACGAGCTGGCGGTGTACGAAAAACTCAGCGACCAGGCGGTTGCCACCCCTGAAGACCTGACCATCAATCTGTTCGGCCCCCGCCCTTTCGCCGAGGTGCTGATTGGCGAACTGGATGGCGAGCCACAGGGTTTCGCCCTGTTCTTCCCGAATTTTTCCACCTTTCTCGGCAAGCCGGGCATCTACCTCGAAGACCTGTACGTACGCGAACCCGCCCGCAGTGCCGGCCTTGGCAAAGCCTTGCTGGCACGCCTGGCACAGCTAGCCGTTGAGCGTGGTTGCGGGCGCCTGGAGTGGTCGGTGCTGGACTGGAACGAGCCGGCGTTGGGTTTTTATCGCCGCTTGGGCGCACGCCCGCAAGACGACTGGACCACCTACCGTTTGAGCGGTGCTGCACTAGGCGAGCTGGCAAAACAAGCCGAGTAAAAATCTCTGTGCTATACCAGCACTGCCGTTGTCATAACGCCGGACCCATTGTGCACTTTATCTTCTAAAGGGATTTGCGATGCCGCGCCTCTTACGTTTTGCCGCGCTTATGGCTGGTTTATGCCTGAGCCCGTTGTTGTCGGCCGCCGACATTGACGAGGCCAGTTATGGTTTCCCGCTGACCAACCCGTTCGAGGCAACCATTGCCACGACGCCTCCGGACATGCGCCCGGAGTTGCCGGATGATCGTGATATCGATCAGGCCGACTACACCCTCAAGCTCCACCCGGAACGGGAACTGGAGGTACCGGACAACTTCTGGCCGGTGACCACCCTGCGCTACCGCATGGCCAAGCAGAAAGGCCCGGCGCCGCTGATCTTCATCATTGCCGGCACCGGCGCGCACTACTCCAGCACCCTCGCCGAGGGCCTGAAGAAGCTGTTCTACGGCGCGGGCTACCACGTGGTGCAGCTGTCGTCGCCGACCAGCTACGACTTCATGACCGCCGCCTCACGCCACGCCACACCCGGTGTGAGCACCGAAGACGCCGACGACCTCTACCGCGTAATGCAGGCCGTGCGTGCCCAGCACCCGGACGTAGAAGTCACCGACTACTACCTCACCGGCTACAGCCTCGGCGCACTGAACGCCGCGTTCGTCAGCAAGCTGGATGAAACCCGGCGCAGCTTCAACTTCAAGAAAGTGTTGATGCTCAACCCACCGGTGAACCTCTACACCTCGATCACCAACCTCGACCGTCTGGTGCAGACCGAGGTCAAGGGCATCTCCAACAGCAGTACGTTCTATGACGTGGTGCTGAGCAAGCTGACCCGTTACTTCCAGCAGAAGGGCTACATCGACATCAACGATGCCATGCTCTACGACCTGCAACAGTCCAAGCAGCACCTCTCCAATGAACAACTGGCGATGCTGATCGGCACCTCGTTCCGCTTCTCCTCGGCGGACATTGCCTTTACTTCCGACCTGATCAACCGCCGCGGCCTGATCACCCCGCCGGAAACCCCGATCAGCGAAGGCACCAGCCTGACCCCGTACTTTCGCAAAGCGCTGCAGTGCGACTTCGACTGCTATATCCGCGAGCAACTGATTCCCATGTGGCGCGCGCGCACCGACGGCGGCAGTCTGCTGCAGCTGATCGATCAGGTGAGCCTGTATGCGCTGGAGGATTACCTGAAAACCAGCAAGAAGATCGTGGTGATGCACAACAAGGACGACGTGATTCTCGGCCCTGGCGACCTGGGCTTTTTACGCAGAACGATGGGCGATCGTTTGACCGTGTACCCGCATGGCGGGCACTGCGGCAACCTCAACTACCGCGTAAACACTGCCGCCATGCTGGAGCTGCTCCATGACTAAGACATCCTTGCTGCTTGCTCTGTTGCTCGCCAGCGGTGCCACGTATGCCGCCGAACCCGTGTCCGCGCCGGGCGTCGCCGCCGAACCGGATGGCTTCACCGAGCCGTTGAAAGACCTCAAATTCAACGCGGGCCTGGACCAGCACGAGTTCGAGCGCTCGACCCTCGATGCGCTGAACGTGTACGACCCACTGGAATCGGTGAACCGACGCATTTACCACTTCAACTACCGCTTCGATGAGTGGGTGTTCCTGCCGGTGGTCGATGGCTACCGCTATGTCACCCCGCAGTTCGTGCGCAGCGGCGTAAGCAACTTCTTCAGCAACCTCGGCGACGTGCCCAACCTGCTCAACAGCCTGCTGCAGTTCAAAGGCCAACGGGCGATGGAAACCACCGGCCGCCTGCTGCTCAACACCACCGTCGGCATCGCCGGTTTGTGGGACCCGGCGACCATGATGGGCCTGCCCAAACAGTCGGAAGACTTTGGCCAGACCCTGGGCTTCTACGGCGTGCCAGCCGGCCCGTACATCATGCTGCCGATTCTCGGCCCGTCGAACCTGCGTGACACTGGCGGCCTGGTGGCAGACTTCACTGCCGAGCAGCAGATCAACTTCCTCAACGTCGCCGAAGTCAGCCAGAACCACCCTGAACTGTTCCTGCTGCGCTCCATCGACCGGCGCTACGTCACCACCTTCCGTTACGGGCAGACCAACTCACCGTTCGAATACGAAAAAGTGCGTTACGTGTACACCGAAGCGCGCAAGTTGCAGATTGCTGAGTAACCGAGGATTCAAATCCTGCGCAATACATGTGGGAGGGGCTTTAGCCGCGAGCTTTTTAAAAGCAAAAGCATCGCGGCTAAAGCCCCTCCCACAAGGAGCAGCAACACATCAAGTTATC
This sequence comes from Pseudomonas sp. GV071, assembly GCF_003050835.1. GTDB lineage: Bacteria > Pseudomonadota > Gammaproteobacteria > Pseudomonadales > Pseudomonadaceae > Aquipseudomonas. The sequence continues at coordinate 139,642 of NZ_QAOJ01000003.1, forward strand.
CGATTGATATAACGATTATTTCGCACCAATCAATCTGATCGAAACCTCTACCATGGCTCCATCAACTGAATTGGAGCTTCTCACCATGAACCGCACCGTACTCAGCATCCAACCCGGCCAACCCGCTTCCGACGGCGCGGGCGTGCGCCTCAACCGCGTGTTCGGCGGCCTGGGCGTGGAGCGCTTCGACCCGTTTCTGATGCTCGACGAGTTCGGCTCGGTCAACCCCGACGACTACATCGCCGGCTTCCCGCCGCACCCGCACCGCGGTTTTGAAACCATCACCTACATGCTCGAAGGGCGCATGCGTCACGAAGACCACTTGGGCAACGTCGGCCTGCTGGGCAATGGCGGCGTGCAGTGGATGACCGCAGCGCGCGGGATCATCCACAGCGAAATGCCCGAGCAGGAACAAGGCGCGATGCGCGGCTTCCAGCTGTGGCTGAACCTGCCAGGCAAAGACAAGCTCGGCGACCCTGGTTACCGCGATATTCCCGCCGAAGAAATTCCCCGTCTCGTCACCCAGCAGGGTGTCGAAGCGGTGGTAATCGCCGGCCAGTTCGACGATGGCCAGGTACAACAGATTGGCGCCGTACAACGTCCGCACACCGAACCTCAGCTGTTCGACCTGCATCTGGGCGCAGGCGGCAACGTGGCGCCACGGCTGCCCGAGGGGCATCGGGTGATGCTCTATGTGTACGACGGCAGTATTCAAATTGATGGTCGCAGCGTGGACGCCGGGCGCCTGGTGCGCCTGTCCGATCAAGGCCAGTTGCAGTTCGCTAGCGAACAGGGTGCCAACGTGCTGTTGATCGCCGGCAAACCGCTGAGCGAGCCGATCGTGCAGTACGGCCCGTTCGTGATGAACACCCGCGAGGAAGTGGAACAGGCGTTACGCGATTTCCGCGATGGTGTGTTGGCCTAAAGCATCGCGGCTGAAGCCGCGATGCTGTTGATCTTGCCTACACCAACGACGCCGCCACCTGTGGCTCCAAGCCAAGAAAGCGGACCAACTCGGTCTTCTTCGCCATGGCGTCCTGGTAGCCCAGTTCGATCAGTTCATTGCAATAACCGGACTCGAACAACAGGTAACTCAACACCCCCGCCCCGCCGGCTTTTTTCGCCCCAGGTCCGCGCAGGAACATACGCAGGGTACGTGGCAGTTCGCTCCAGTGGCGGGCAGCGATATGGTCCAGCGGTTTGCTCGGGGCAATCACCAACACGTCCACCGGTTTGATCGCGGTGCTTTTCGCCGGCAGATCCGAGGGCAGCAAACGGCACATCTGGTTCATCCGCTCGAGCAACTCGATGTCACTTTCCAGGCTGTCGATAAAGGTGCTGTTGAGCAGATGGCCGCTGACCTGCGCCAGGCTGGGCGGGCCGGCGACCTTGGCGCGCATCGGTACGTTTTCCGGGTTGCCATTGCCGCTGACACCGACCACCAGCACGCGGTTGGCACCCAGGTGCAGGGCCGGGCTGATAGGCGCCGATTGGCGCATGGCGCCGTCGCCGAAGAACTCGCGGTTGATTTTCACCGGCGGAAAAATCAGCGGTATCGCAGCACTGGCTAATAAATGCTCAAGCTGCAAACGGGTCGGTACACCGACGCGGCGGTGGCGAAACCACGGATCGATGGTCGCGCGGCCCTGGTAGAAGGTCACCGCCTGCCCCGAGTCGTAGCCAAAGGCGGTGACCGCCACAGCGCGCAATTTGCGCATGCGCACGGCGGCGGCGATGCCGGAAAAATCCAGGTGCTCGGCCAGCAGGTCACGCAGTGGCGAGCTGTCGAGCAAGGCCACCGGCGCGCGTTTGCCCAGGCCCAGCAGACTGTGGCCAAAAAAGCGGCTGGCCTGGCGCACCACCCCGGAAAAATCGCTGCGGTACACCTGGTAGGTGTGGAAGCTTTGCCAGACATGGGTGAGGCGCTTGATCGCCTCATTGAACTGCAGCGCACCACAGGCCAGGCCCACGGCATTGATGGCGCCGGCAGAGGTACCGACAATCACCGGAAAGGGATTTTGCGTGGTGTCAGGCAGCAGATCGGCAATCGCCGCCAGCACCCCGACCTGATACGCCGCGCGTGCTCCACCCCCGGAAAGAATCAGCCCAGTCACCGGTTTGGTTGGGTCGTGCGCTAGATTCATCGAAGCCTCTCTACGGGGTTTTCGCGAGTATAGAAGCGAAGGGCTGTTATGGGAGGAACCTACTAACGGCGCTTCTTGTACAACTTCGCCTCACCTGGTGGCCGGGTCTTGAAGCGGCGGTGTGCCCACAGGTATTGCTCGGGGCAACTCAAGATGGCGCGTTCCACCCATTGATTGACGCGCAGGCAATCGTCTTCTTCGGACTCACCGGGGAAGTTGCGCAATGGCGGGTGAATCACCAGCTTGTAGCCGCCGCCATTGGGCAGACGCTTCTGGGTGAACGGCATGACCTGAGCGCGGCCCAGGCGTGCGAATTTGCTGGTGGCGGTGACGGTGGCGGCGTTGATTCCGAATAGCGGCACGAACACGCTCTGTTTGGCGCCATAGTCCTGGTCGGGGGCGTACCAGATTGCCCGGCCTGCGCGTAGCACCTTGAGCATCGCCCGCACGTCTTCGCGCTCAATGGCCTGCGCATCATGGTTATGGCGCTCGCGACCGCGGCGCTGGACGAAGTCGAACAGCGCGTTCTTGTGTTCGCGGTACATGCCATCGATGGTGTGGCGCTGGCCGAGCAAGGCGGCGCCGATTTCCAGGGTGGTGAAGTGCACGGCCATGAGGATCACGCCCTGCCCCTGCAGTTGCGCTTCCTGCAAATTTTCCAGGCCTTCGATATGGGCCAGACGCGCCAGGCGTTTGGTCGGCCACCACCAGCTCATGGCCATTTCAAAAAAGGCAATGCCGGTGGAGGCGAAGTTGTCCTTCAGCAGTTTCTTGCGCTCGGCGGGCGACATCTGTGGAAAGCACAACTCCAGATTGCGCGTGGCAATTTCACGCCGGGAGCGGGCGCCCACGTACATTGCCCAACCCAGGCCACGGCCCAGGCCCAGCAATAGCGGATAAGGTAACTGCACCAATAGCCAGAGCAAGCCCAGGCCGAGCCAGAGCAGCCAGTAACGCGGGTGAAGAAATTGGCGACGAAACTGCGGACGGTCCATCTGGCTTTCCGGAAATCAAACAAAGGCGCGCATTCTACAGGACTGCGCGCGGCTTGCGGCCCAACCGCGTTCTCGCTATAAGTCCGGTCTTAAATCAGCGCCGCTGCGCGCTGCAGGCACTTCTGCATTCAGCCCCATTTTTGTAAGGCGCATCAGGCACCCCATGAGCCAAGCCGATCTGCTCAACCAAGACCCCGTATTCCAGCTCAAAGGCAGCATGCTCGCCATTACCGTGCTGGAGCTTGCGCACAATGACCTTGAGCGCCTGGAACAGCAACTGGCCGAAAAGGTTGCTCAGGCGCCGAACTTCTTCAGCAATATTCCGCTGGTTCTGGCGCTGGACAAGCTGCCTGCGGCCGAAGGCATTCTCGACCTCGGCGAGCTGATGGCCCTGTGTCGCCGTCATGGCTTGCGCACCCTGGCGATTCGCGCCAACCGAGAAGAAGACATTGCCGCCGCGCAGGCATTGGACATTCCGGTGCTGCCACCGTCCGGTGCCCGCGAAAAGCTGGTGGAGCCGGTGGAAATCGCCGCCAAGAAGAAGGCCGAAAAGCCGCCAGAGCCGCTGGTGAAACCGACCAAGGTGATCAACTCGCCAGTACGCGGCGGCATGCAGGTGTACGCCCAGGGCGGTGACCTGATCGTGCTGGCGCCAGTCAGTGCCGGCGCGGAACTTCTCGCCGACGGCAACATCCATGTTTACGCGCCGATGCGCGGCCGGGCACTGGCCGGGGTTAAAGGCGACACCAAAGCGCGAATTTTCTGCCAGCAAATGGGCGCTGAAATGCTCTCGATTGCCGGTCAGTACAAAGTTGCCGAAGACCTGCGCCGCGACCCGCTGTGGGGCGATGCTGTACAGGTCAGTCTGACGGGTGACGTGTTGAACATCACCCGGCTTTAACGGATACTGCGGCCACTTTTCAGGACACAAAAAAGGGCATCTGGAAGCCACATCTTGGCGTCAGATTCCCGCATTTCTTCATATTTGGGGTGAATCACCTTGGCCAAGATCCTCGTAGTCACTTCCGGCAAAGGTGGCGTCGGTAAAACCACCACCAGCGCCGCCATCGGTACCGGCCTCGCCCTGCGTGGGCACAAGACTGTGATTGTCGACTTCGACGTCGGTCTGCGTAACCTCGACCTGATCATGGGCTGTGAACGCCGCGTGGTGTACGACTTCGTTAACGTGGTCAACGGCGAAGCCACCCTGACCCAAGCCCTGATCAAAGACAAACGCCTGGAAAACCTCTACGTCCTCGCCGCCAGCCAGACCCGCGACAAAGATGCGCTGACCAAGGAAGGCGTGGAAAAAATCATCAATGAGCTGCGCGAGACCTTTGAATACGTGGTCTGCGACTCGCCGGCCGGTATCGAGAAAGGCGCGCACCTGGCGATGTACTTCGCCGACGAAGCCATTGTCGTGACCAACCCGGAAGTGTCCTCGGTACGTGACTCCGACCGCATGCTGGGCCTGCTGGCGAGCAAATCGCGCCGCGCCGAGCTGGGCGAAGAGCCGATCAAGGAGCACTTGCTGCTCACCCGCTACAACCCTGAGCGCGTTCTGAAAGGCGAAATGCTCGGTGTCGAAGACGTTGAAGAAATCCTCGCCATCCGCCTGCTGGGCGTGATCCCTGAGTCGCAAGCCGTACTCAAGGCATCGAACCAGGGCGTGCCGGTGATTCTCGATGACCAGAGTGATGCTGGCCAAGCCTATAGCGATGCCGTCGACCGCCTGCTGGGCAAGGAAGTCGCGCACCGTTTCCTCGATGTGAAAAAGCAGGGCTTCATGCAACGCCTGTTTGGAGGTCGTGAATGAATATTTTCGACTTCTTTCGCGAGCGCAAAAAAGAAACCACCGCGTCGATTGCGAAAGAGCGTCTGCAGATCATCGTTGCTCACGAGCGCGGCCAGCGCAGTAAACCGGACTACCTGCCGGCTCTGCAGCAAGAGCTGGTCGAGGTGATCCGCAAGTACGTCAATATCGACTCGGACCAAGTGCAGGTCGCCCTGGAAAACCAAGGCAGCTGCTCGATTCTCGAGCTCAATATCACCCTGCCGGATCGTTGATCCCCGGGGTAAGCATGACGGCGGCTTCGGCCGCCGTTGTCGTTTTTGAAAGAATGGTTTTTGTGGGTTTAGAGCATGCCGCTGTCGAACGTTGAAATCGTCTATCAGGACGAACAGATCCTGCTGGTCAACAAGCCTACCCTGCTGTTGTCGGTGCCTGGCCGCGCCGATGACAACAAGGACTGCCTGATCACCCGCCTGCAGGAAAACGGTTACCCCGAAGCGCGCATCGTTCATCGCCTGGACTGGGAAACCTCGGGCCTGATCCTGCTGGCCCGCGACGCCGACACCCACCGCGAGCTGTCGCGCCAGTTCCACGACCGCGAAACCGAGAAAGCCTATATCGCCCTGTGCTGGGGCCTGCCGGATCTGGACAGCGGCAGCATCGACCTGCCCTTGCGCTACGACCCGCCCACCAAACCGCGGCATGTGGTCGACCATGAGCATGGCCGCAACGCCCTGACCTTCTGGCGTGTGCTGGAACGCTGTGGCGACTGGGCGCGGGTGGAACTGACGCCGATCACCGGCCGTTCGCACCAGTTGCGCGTGCACATGTTGTCGATCGGCCACCCGCTACTGGGCGATGGCCTGTACGCCCATGAGCAAGCCTTGGCCGCCTACCCGCGCCTGTGCCTGCACGCCGCCATGCTTGCCTTTACCCACCCGAAAACCGGCGAGCGCCTGCGCTTCGAGTGCCCGGCACCGTTCTGATTGGCAGTCGCGAGCGCTCTGCAATGGGGCTCGCGTTCCGCTTAGCAGATATTTGTGTCACCTGCGTTACAAAACATTGCAGATCTCAACAGTGATGGCCTCATAATGGCGCACTTTTGCTTAGTACCAGCACGGAGGCTGGCGCAATGTACCTTCAACAGCTCCAGCGCGATTACCCCTTTTCGCTCCAATTCCAGAACACCACCCTGTTCCTGCGCGAAGCGCCGGACTCCGGTGCCCTGGCTGCGCTGCAGCAACTGATTGGTGGGCGCAAAACCGCTAACCACAAGCGTTTCAGCCGCCCCCTGCCGACAGGCAGCAAAGCCTTTTTCGCCAAAATCGAACCGCTTAACACCCTCAAGGCCATGCTGCGCGTCACCTGGCGAAAAACCCACGGCGATGGCCGCTACGATTGGCCGATCGAAGAGCTGATCAACACCGCCGAAGCCAACCGCCGCGGCGCCTGTGTTCCGCCGCTGGTGGGCTACGGCCACACCAAGTCCGGTCTGGGTTTGACCCGCGAAGTGTTTCTGCTTACCGAACTGCTCGACGACCTGGTCGATGGCAAGCTGTGGCTCAAACAGCATCCCGATGAAGTTAACCAATTCATCACCACCGCCTTTGCCCTGCTCGGCCGTTTGAACAGCAAAGACATTACCCACATGGACTTCTGGGCCGCCAACGTGATGATCAGCCCGGACGGCACCTCGGCCCGAGCTATCGATCTGGAAAACGGCTTTTCCCATCGTTCAGCGTTCTTCAGCGAAGCCCTGGGTTTCCAGATGGGCTTCTTCTATTACCGGGAAGTGCACAAGTTCATCACTGAGCGCCATTACGACGCGCTGGTGGAACAGTTCATTGCCACCCAGGGGCCATTTGATCGCGCCCGCTTCGACGCGGTTTACCACGTGGCCAAGCACGAAAAGATCGGGCGCAAGGAACGCCGTGATGTGTTTCTCAGCGGCAAGTTGGTGATCGGCTGAAGCCGGCCGCGGTATACGGTAAACTCCGCGCATTGCCGCCTGGAGTGCCCTATGCGCGAAGAATTGAACCAAGGCCTGATTGATTTCCTCAAGGCCTCGCCGACCCCGTTTCATGCCACCGCCAGCCTGGCCATGCGCCTGGAAACCGCCGGTTATGTGCACCTCAACGAGCGCGAAACCTGGCACACCGAAGCCGGTGGCCGCTACTACGTTACCCGCAACGACTCCTCGATCATCGCCTTCAAGCTGGGCAAACGTCCGCCGCTGGAAGGCGGTTTGCGCATGGTCGGCGCACACACCGACAGCCCGTGCCTGCGGGTAAAACCGCAGCCTGAACTGCAGCGCCAGGGCTTTCTGCAACTGGGTGTGGAAGTCTATGGCGGCGCTTTGCTCGCCCCCTGGTTCGACCGCGACCTGTCGCTGGCCGGCCGCGTGACCTTCCGCCGCGACGGCAAAGTGGAAAGCCAGCTGATCGACTTCCTCGTGCCCATCGCCATCATCCCCAACCTGGCCATTCACCTGAACCGTGAAGCGAACCAGGGCTGGGCGATCAACGCGCAGAACGAGCTGCCGCCAATTCTGGCCCAGGTCGCCGGTGATGAGCGTTACGACTTCCGCGCCCTGCTCGCCGACCAACTCGGTCGCGAACACGGCCTGAACGCCGATGCGGTGCTGGACTACGAATTGAGTTTCTACGACACCCAGGACGCCGCCGTGATCGGCCTGAACGCCGACTTCATCGCCGGCGCGCGCCTGGACAACCTACTGTCGTGCTTCGCAGGCCTGCAAGCGCTGCTGCACAGTGCTGACGAAGAAAGCTGCTTTCTGATCTGCACCGACCACGAAGAAGTCGGCTCCAGCTCCTGCTGCGGCGCCGATGGCCCGATGCTGGAGCAGGTGCTGCGCCGCGTGCTGCCGCAGGACGAAGACTTTGTTCGAGTGATCCAGAAATCCTTGCTGGTATCGGCCGACAACGCCCACGGCGTGCACCCCAACTACGCCGACAAACACGACGGCAACCACGGCCCGAAACTCAACGCCGGCCCGGTGATCAAGGTCAACAGCAACCAGCGCTACGCCACCAGCAGCGAAACCGCCGGCTTCTTCCGCCACCTGTGCCTGGCCGAAGAAGTGCCGGTGCAGAGTTTTGTGGTGCGCAGCGATATGGGCTGCGGCTCGACCATCGGCCCGATCATTTCCAGCCAACTGGGCGTGCGCACTGTGGATATCGGCTTGCCGACCTTTGCCATGCACTCGATTCGGGAATTGGCCGGCAGCCATGACCTGGAGCATCTGGTAAAGGTGCTGACCGCCTTCTACGGCACTGAGTTGTTCTAGAAACCGACAGCAGGAGGAAACATGCTCGGCAGTTGTCTGTGCAAGACCATCACCTACGAAGTCGACAGCCTCGACATGCCCATCAGCCACTGCCATTGCGACACCTGCCGCAAAGCGCATGCCGCAGCCTTCGCCACCACGGCCGGGGTAATGCGTGAGCACTTCCGCTGGCTGAGCGGCGAAGAAAAAGTAGCCCGTTTTGAGTCCTCGCCCGGCAAGTTCCGCTGCTTCTGCTCGTTGTGCGGCAGCCACCTGATCGCCGACCGTCCCGCCCAACCGCACGTCATCGTGCGTGTCGCTACCTTGGATGAAGACCCGGGCAAACGTCCTCAGCAACATATCTGGACTGAGTGCGACAAGGCGTGGTTGAGCACCGATGGCATTCCCGCCTATCCGCAATGGCAGCCTGGGCGCGGCTAGGCTTTTGTGGGAGGGGCTTCAGCCGCGAGCTTTTGATTTTAAAAGCTCGCGGCTGAAGCCCCGCCCACACGTAATGCGTTACTCCGGCACCTCGACGCTCACATGAATCGCATCATGCCGCCAACACTCGATATCGCAATCGATCAAGCGCCCATGCTGGTCGCGGTTAATCCGAGTGATGCGCAGCGCCGGGCTGCCGACTGACACCTTCAATGCCGCCGCCGCTTCCAGGTGCAAGGCCGTCGGCACCATGTCGAAACGCACACGGCCGTAGTGGATATCGTACTGACGGGCATACAGCTCGGTCAGCGACAAGGTCAGGTCGAAATCCAGGATGCCGGGGAAATACGCCGGGTTCAGGTAATGCTCGACGTACAGCACCAGCCGCCCATCTACCCGCCGCGCCCGGCGGATCTGAATCACGCTGGACAGCGCCGGCAACTCCAGCAAATCGCAGATAGCCGCCGGTGCCGGTACCAGCCGCGCCGAAATCACTTCGGTGGATGGCTGCCGCCCCTGCTCACCGACCATCGCGTCGAAGTGGCTGCGCACCAGCGGGTTGTAAGCCAGCCGCGGCAGCGAGACAAACCAGCCACGCCGCTCCTCGCGGTAAATCAGCCCCTGCGCCTCCAATTGCCCCAGAGCTTCACGCAGGGTGATGCGCGTGGTGTCGAACACCTCGCTCAGTTTGCGTTCGGCCGGCAGCTTGCTGCCCGAAGGCAACAGACCATGTTCTATCTGCTCTTCCAGTGCACGACAGATGGCTGTCACGGCACGGGGCGCCTCATCTCGCATCAATTGCCCTCATCTGGACTAGTCCAGCCCCATTTCGGAGCCACTGCGGGTGTGAAAAAGGCCCGCAAACACCGAATAACCCTAGCCAGCCTAGATGACTATTGAATGACACAGAGCTGCTTTTGCACGCTACATGCCAACCTCTTCGTGTCGCCTATATTTTCTAAATCAAGCACTTAACCATGGTCTACGCTTGCTTGACGCCTCCACCGCAAGCTGCGGCGGGGCAGCGTGCCAGAGCGGTGCGACACAAAATTGTCATCCAATACCGCTAACTTGGCGTGGCTATTGCTGATCTAGACCAACACCCTCAACACGAAGGAGCGTCGAATGAAACGCCTGTTGCTAGCTTCAATCCTGGGATCGACCATTGCTCTGGCTAACCTGGCCATGGCCGCCGATACCGACCTGAAAAGCCTGGAAACCGCCGCCAAGTCCGAAGGCGAGGTAAACAGCGTGGGCATGCCGGACAGCTGGGCCAACTGGAAAGACACCTGGGTCGACCTGGGCAAACTCTATGGCCTCAAACACCTGGACACCGACATGAGCTCGGCGCAGGAAATCGCCAAGTTCGCCGCCGAGAAAGACAACGCCACCGCCGATATCGGTGACGTCGGTGCGGCCTTTGGCCCCATCGCTACCGCGCAGGGTGTAACCCAACCCTACAAGCCAAGCACCTGGGCACAAATTCCGGACTGGGCGAAAGACAAAGACGGCCACTGGGCACTCGCCTACACCGGCTCCATCGCCTTTATCGTGAACAAGAAGCTGGTCAAAGACGTACCGAAATCCTGGGCTGATCTGGAAAAAGGCAAATACAAAGTCGCCATCGGTGACGTCAGCGCTGCCGCTCAAGCAGTAAATGGTGTTCTGGCTGCCGCCATCGCCAAAGGCGGTGACGAGAAGAACATTCAGCCAGGCCTCGACCTGTTCGCTGAAATCGCCAAGCAAGGTCGCCTGTCGCTGTCCAACCCGACTATCCAGACCCTGGAAAAAGGCGAAGTGGAAGTGGGCATCGTCTGGGACTTCAACGGCCTCAGCTACCGCGACCAGATCGACCCAAGCCGCTTTGAAGTGCTGATCCCGTCCGACGGCTCGGTGATCTCCGGCTACACCACCATCATCAACAAGTACGCCAAGCACCCCAACGCCGCCAAGCTGGCGCGTGAGTACATCTTCAGCGACGCTGGGCAGATCAACCTGGCCAAAGGCAACGCACGCCCTATCCGTGCTGAACACCTGAAGCTGCCAGCCGAGGTGCAAGCCAAGCTGCTGCCGAACGCCCAATACGCCAAGGTGCAGCCGATCAAGGACGCCAAGGCTTGGGAAGAAACCTCCAAGGCTCTGCCAAGCCTGTGGCAGGAAAACGTGATCATCAACATGGAATAAGAAGTCAGCCCGCCTAGGCTTACTCAGGAGGAAAGCGGCATGCCCGCTTTCCTCTTTTTCTGGGTCACGATTTCTGGCGCACGACTTTGAGGTACCCCATGAAACACAACGTCATCCTGGTTCTGCTCGACGGCCTCAATTACGGCGTCGCGCAACACGCCATGGGCCATCTCCAGGCCTATTGCGGCGCTGGCCGTGCGGCGCTGTACAAGCTCGAATGCGAGCTGCCGGCGCTGTCCCGTCCGCTTTACGAGTGCATCCTCACCGGTGTTCCACCGATTGAAAGCGGCATCGTGCATAACGATGTATCGCGCCTGTCCAACCAGCAGAGCATCTTCCATTACGCCAGTGCTGCGGGCCTGAGCACGGCGGCTGCGGCGTACCATTGGGTCAGCGAGCTGTATAACCGCAGCCCGTTCCATGCTGCCCGCGACCGCCACACCGAAGCGCCGGAAATGCCGATTCAACACGGACACTTCTACTACGCCGACCATTACCCGGATTCCCATCTGTTCGCCGATGCCGAAAGCCTGCGGGTACGCCATGAGCCGAACTTTCTCCTCGCCCATCCGATGAATATCGACGACGCCGGCCATAAACACGGCCTCGACAGCTCGCAGTACCGCAACAGCGCACGCAGCGCCGACCTGTTGCTGGCCGAGTACCTGCAACGCTGGCTGGATGCCGGCTACCAGGTACTGGTGACTGCCGACCACGGCATGAACAACGACCGCTCGCACAACGGCCTGCTCACCGAAGAACGTGAAGTGCCGCTGTTCGTGCTCGGCGATGCGTTCAGCCTGGACAGCTTCGCCAACCCCAAACAAACCGACCTGTGCGGCACCGTCTGCGAATTGCTCGGCGTGCCCCACGACAAACCTGTCTGCCGGGAGCTGTTGAAGTGAGTTCAGTCACCCGTGGCAAATGGCTGGCCGTGCTTTGCCTGCTGCCCTTTGCCTTGTTTTTTATCGCCTTCCAGATCGCACCACTGCTATGGGTAGCCATCAACAGCCTGGACAGCGCCGCCGGCTGGGGCTTGAGCAACTACGCGAAAGTGTTCAGCTCGAAGTTCTACCTGCAAGCGATTCAGCACAGCCTGGAAATCTCTTTCTGGTCGAGCGTGATCGGTATCGTCATCGCCATTCTCGGCGCGTATTCGCTGCGCAAGGTCGACAGCAAACTGCGCGACTTCGTCATGGCCTTTTCCAACATGACCAGCAACTTCGCTGGCGTGCCGCTGGCGTTTGCCTTCGTCATCTTGTTGGGTTTCAACGGCGCGTTGACCATCATCCTCAAGCAGGCCGGTGTGATCGATGACTTCAATCTGTACTCGAAAACCGGCCTGATCGTGCTCTACACCTACTTCCAGATTCCCCTCGGTGTGCTGCTGCTCTACCCCGCCTTCGACGCCCTGCGTGAAGACTGGCGCGAGTCGGCCGAACTGCTCGGCGCCAGTACCTGGGACTTCTGGCGGCACATCGGCCTGCCGGTGCTGACCCCGGCACTGCTGGGCACCTTCATCATTCTGCTGGCCAACGCCCTCGGCGCATACGCCACGGTGTATGCGCTAACCACGGGCAACTTCAACGTGTTGCCGATTCGTATCGCGGCGATGGTGGCTGGTGATATCTCGCTCAATCCGAACCTGGCCAGCGCCTTGGCGATGGTACTGGTGGGACTGATGGCAGTGATTACCGTGGTGCATCAATGGCTGTTGAAGAGGAGCTACCATGTCGCGCGTTGAAGCCCGAGCGGCCGGGCTGTATCACCGCACGGTGGTCACCCTGCTGTTTCTGATTCTGTTGTTGCCGCTGGCCGGCACCCTGCTCTATTCAGTGTCGACAAGCTGGTCGGCGACCATCCTGCCCGATGGCCTGACCCTCAAGTGGTACGCCCAGCTGTGGACAGACCCGCGTTTTCTCGCCGCATTCGGCCAGTCGCTGCTGGTGTGTTTTGGCGCCCTGCTGCTGTCGGTGCTGCTGATTCTGCCGCTGCTGTTTGTGGTGCATTACCACTTCCCGAAACTCGACGGGCTGATGAACATCCTGATCCTGTTGCCGTTCGCCGTGCCGCCGGTGGTGTCTTCGGTGGGCCTGCTGCAGATCTACGGTTCCGGGCCGCTGGCGATGGTCGGCACACCGTGGATTCTGATCGGCTGCTACTTCACTGTGGCGCTGCCGTTCATGTACCGGGCGATCACCAACAACCTGCAAGCAATCAACCTCACTGACCTGATGGACGCCGCCCACCTGCTCGGCGCCAGCACCTGGAAAGCGGCGTTTCTGGTGGTGCTGCCGAACCTGCGCAAGGGCCTGATGGTGTCGCTGTTTCTGTCGTTCTCCTTCCTGTTCGGCGAGTTCGTGTTCGCCAACCTGCTGGTGGGCACGCGCTATGAAACTTTGCAGGTTTATCTGAACAACATGAAAAACAGCAGCGGCCACTTCAACAGCGCCCTGGTGATTTCCTACTTCTTTTTCGTGCTGCTGTTCACCTGGGCAGCCAACCGTTTGAACAAGGACAAAGCATGAGTTTTCTGAGCATTCAGGGGCTGCACAAAAGCTACGCCGCGACCTCGATTTTCAGCGACATCAACTGCGAAATCGGCAAGGGTGAATTCGTCACCCTGCTCGGCCCGTCCGGCTGCGGCAAGTCCACCTTACTGCGCTGCATCGCCGGCCTCACCGAAGTGAATGGCGGGCAGATTCTGCTTGAGGGTCAGGACCTGGTGCCGCTGTCGCCGCAAAAGCGCGACATCGGCATGGTGTTCCAGAGCTACGCCCTATTCCCCAATATGAGCGTGCAACAGAACGTCGCTTTCGGCCTGCGCATGCAGAAGGTCAGCAAGGACGACAGCGCCAAGCGCGTGAAGGAAGCGCTGGATATGGTTGAGCTCGGCAGCTTCGCCGACCGCTACCCGCACCAGCTCTCCGGCGGCCAATGCCAGCGTGTGGCGCTGGCCCGCTCCCTGGTCACCCGCCCGCGTTTGCTGCTGCTCGACGAGCCGCTGTCGGCCCTCGATGCGCGCATTCGCAAGCACCTGCGCGAGCAGATCCGCAGCATCCAGCAAGAGCTCGGGCTGACCACCATTTTCGTCACCCACGATCAGGAAGAGGCGCTGACCATGTCGGACCGCATCTTCCTGATGAACGCCGGCAAGATCGTCCAGAGTGGCGATGCCGAAACCCTCTACACCGCACCGGTAGATGCCTTCGCCGCCGGCTTTATCGGCAACTACAACCTGCTCGACGCCGATGCTGCCAGCCGCTTGCTGCTGCGTCCGGTTGGCAGCCGCGTGGCAATTCGCCCGGAAGCGATCTCCCTTGGCGTCGGTGATATCGATGCCGAAGTGCGCAGCCACAGCCTGCTCGGCAATGTGATTCGCTACCGCGTCGAAGCCCGTGGCGTAGAGCTGCTGGTGGATGTGCTGAACCGCAGCGCCGATGACCTGCACGGCAACGGCAAACGCCTGACGCTGAGCATCGATAACGACGCGATCCGGGAGGTAGCGTAATGGCCCTGGCAATCTTTGACCTCGACGACACCCTGATCGACGGCGACTGCGCCAGCCTGTGGAGCGAACACATGGCCGACATCGGCTGGGTGGACGGCGAGTCGTTCGTGAACAAAGACCACGAGCTGATGGCGCTGTATGCCGAGGGCAAGCTGGCGATGGAGGACTACATGACCTTCAGCCTGTCGCCGCTGGTAGGCCGTACCGCCGAGGAAGTGGCGTTTGTGGTCGAGCCGTTTGTGGAAGACGTGATCGAGCCGATCTTCTTCAGCGACGCCACCCGCTGCCTGGCTACCCACCGCGAAGCAGGCGACCGCATTCTGGTGATCTCCGCTTCGGCGCATTTTCTGGTCAGCGCGATTGCCGCGCGCTTGAAGATCGATGAAGTGCTGGCGATCGACCTTGAAGAAGAGCACGGCCACTACAGCGGCAAAACCCGTGGCGTGCTGACTTACCGCGAAGGCAAGGTCACCCGCTTGCAGGCCTGGCTTGCGCAGGAAGGTGAAAGCCTGGACGGCGCGTACTTCTACTCCGACTCGCGCAATGATTTGCCGCTGCTATCGCAAGTAAGCCAGCCGCGGGTGGTAAACCCTGACCCGGTATTGCGTGAGCACGCCGTTAAAGCTGGCTGGCCGATCCTCAGCTGGCGCTGACAGTAACCTCATCCCCCTGTAGGAGCGGCTTCAGCCGCGATGCGTTTCAAGATCAAGAGCATCGCGGCTAAAGCCGCTCCTACGAAAACAACGCACCCTCCTGTAATCAATACGTCCTTGGCTTACCATGGCGTCCCTCTTCGCCTAGGCACAAGGACAGGCTGCATGCGCCACCTCAAACGTCTTACCCGGAATTACACCGAGCAGAACATTCGGGGTATCACCTTTTATCTGGAGCCGGGCCAGCAGGTCGAAATCGCGGCCGCCATCGAGCAGTTCTTCGCCCAGCCAGAACAGCGCATCACCCTCGACCCGCCAGAAGACACGCGCCTGGTTTGCCTGTTGCAGGGTGAGCAAAAATGGGTGCTCAAATACAACCGGCTGCTGCATTGGAAGAAGCAACTGCAGAACTACCTGGGCATTCGAAAGGCCGTTGGCCTTCACGATCTAACCAACGAGTTCATCAACCTGTCAGTCGTCAGCGCCAAAGCCGATTACGTGCCGCGCATTGCCGCCTATGGCTACAAAGCCCGGTTTCCGTTTTTGCGCGAGGAATACCTGCTGATCGGTTTTATGCAGGACCATCAAAGTGTCGACGGCCGCCTGACTGAGGCGCCAGAGCAAGCCAGCATGTTGCTGCCGCAAGTCTTCCGCCTGTTCTCGCGCATGCTCGACGACGGTTTTGTGCACATGGACCCGCACCCTAAAAACGTCCTGATCGCGCCCAACGGCGAGCTGAAGCTGATCGACTTCGAATGCTGCGCCCAGAGCGTCATCAACCGTGACGCCAGCCTGGGCTTTTTGCTCGGCTACGTATTCACCTACTGGCTCAAACGCTTCATTTCCATGGATGACTATCGCGCTTGCTGCGAGGCTTACCTGAGCGAAGAACAAGCGGGACTGGACCGGCAGATGTTCGACCCGGTGTTCGAACGTTTTCTAAGCGGGCGCGTATCACGCTCCACGCGCTACTCGATCCTGACCTCGGCCCAGGCGCAGGCAGAGTTCGTTCGCGCTAATCGCCAGTGAAAAACTGAGCGCATGAAAAAGGGCAGCCGAGGCTGCCCTTCTATTGATCACGCTGACTATCAGGTGGTACGGATCAAGTGGTCGAACGCGCTGAGCGATGCTTTAGCACCCTCTCCTACAGCGATGACGATTTGCTTGTACGGCACAGTGGTCACGTCACCAGCAGCAAAGATGCCTGGCAGCGAAGTTTCACCACGGGCGTCGACAATGATCTCGCCACGGTTGGACAGCTCGATGGTGCCTTTGAGCCATTCGCTGTTGGGCAGCAAGCCGATCTGCACGAAGATACCTTCCAGTTCCACATTGATGAACTCGTCGGAGTTGCGATCTTTGTAAACCAGGCCGGTCACCTTCTGGCCATCACCTTTCACTTCGCTGGTCAGCGCGCTGGTGATCACTTTCACGTTCGGCAGGCTGTGCAGCTTGCGCTGCAGTACCGCGTCTGCACGCAGTTGGCTGTCGAATTCGATCAGGGTCACGTGGCTGACGATACCCGCCAGGTCGATGGCTGCTTCCACGCCAGAGTTACCACCACCAATTACCGCCACGCGCTTGCCCTTGAACAGCGGGCCGTCACAGTGTGGGCAGTAAGCCACGCCACGGTTACGGTATTCCTGTTCGCCCGGCACGTTCATTTCGCGCCAGCGGGCACCGGTGGAGAGGATCACGGTTTTGGCTTTCAGCGACGCGCCGCTTTCGAACTTGATCTCGTGCAGCTCGCCCGGGTTTTTCGCCGGAACCAGCGCGGTGGCGCGTTGCAGGTTCATGATGTCGACTTCGTACTGCTTCACGTGCTCTTCAAGGGCACGGGCCAGTTTCGGGCCTTCGGTTTCCTGCACGGAAATGAAGTTCTCGATGGCCATGGTGTCCAGCACCTGACCGCCGAAGCGCTCAGCCGCGACACCGGTACGGATGCCTTTACGCGCGGCGTAGATCGCTGCCGCAGCGCCAGCCGGACCACCGCCAACCACCAGCACGTCGAAGGCTTCTTTGCTGTTGAGTTTTTCAGCATCACGGGCAGAGGCGCCGGTGTCGATTTTCGCCAGCAGTTGCGCAACGTCCATGCGGCCTTGGCCGAACAGCTCGCCGTTCAGGTAGATGCTCGGCACCGACATGATCTGGCGACGCTCGACTTCGTCCTGGAACAGCGCACCGTCGATGGCAACGTGGCGGATGTTCGGGTTGAGCACGGCCATCAGGTTCAGCGCCTGGACCACGTCCGGGCAGTTCTGGCAGGACAGCGAGTAGTAGGTTTCAAAGTTGAATTCGCCGGGGATGTTCTTGACCTGTTCGATCACATCCGCCGCCAGCTTCGAAGGGTGGCCACCCACTTGCAGCAGGGCCAGCACCAGGGAAGTGAATTCGTGGCCCATCGGAATACCAGCAAAACGCAGGCTGATATTGGCGTTCGGGCGGTTAAGGGCGAAAGACGGCTTGCGGTCATCGCTGCCATCTTCACGCAGGGAAATTTTGTCGGTCAGGCCGACGATTTCGTGCAACAGAGCGCTGAGTTCGCGGGATTTGTCGCTGTCATCGAGGGACGCGACGATCTCGAATGGTTGGATGACCTTTTCGAGGTAAGCCTTCAACTGGGTCTTCAGATTGGCGTCCAACATGATCGCGGTACCTTCCATTTACGAATTTCAGGGAAAAAATGCCCGAGCGGATTGCGCCCAGGCATTCGGGCGTGCGGAGCAGGTCATGCCCCGCAGCGCTGCTTGCTTAAACAGTAGAGCCTCGTGAAAGGCTCCGGGCTGTTTAGATCTTGCCGACCAGGTCGAGCGAAGGAGCGAGAGTAGCTTCGCCTTCTTTCCACTTGGCTGGGCAAACTTCACCTGGGTGAGCAGCGGTGTACTGAGCAGCTTTCAGCTTGCGCAGAGTTTCCGACACGTCACGAGCAATTTCGTTGGAGTGGATTTCAACGGTCTTGATCAGGCCTTCCGGGTTGATCACGAAGGTGCCACGCAGGGCCAGACCTTCTTCCGGAATGTGCACGCCAAAAGCGTTGGTCAGTTGGTGAGTCGGGTCACCGATCAGCGGGAACTGAGCCTTGCCAACAGCTGGCGAGGTTTCGTGCCATACCTTGTGGGAGAAATGGGTGTCGGTGGTGACGATGTAAACTTCGGTGCCGGCTTTCTGGAATTCGGCGTAGTTGTTAGCGGCGTCTTCGATTTCAGTTGGGCAGTTGAAGGTGAAGGCTGCCGGCATGAAGATCAGAACCGACCACTTGCCCTTCAGGGATTGCTCGGTCACTTCGATGAATTCACCGTTGTGGAAAGCATTGGCGGTGAACGGTTTGACTTCGGTATTGATCAGAGACATTCGCTAAGTCCTTCTGTTGAGAAATTTCAGGGTTAAGAAATTTACAGGAGGGATAGTAAGCCGATGTGCCTGAAAGAGCATATTGATTGAACCCATGACAACGATTGGTTTAGTAAATCGATGCCACGGGCCCGCAATACAAAAGCGCAATGGAACCTGCTGATTAACTTAGATATTCATCCAACAGCAACGCAACCTTTCCAGACACCGTGTTGCTGGCAAGTGCAGCAAACGCGGCCTCCACATCCTTCGCTGCAAAGGTACGCTCCAACTGCGGTTTGAGTCGACCCTCTGTGAACAACGGCCATACCTGTTGATGCAGATCGCCGAGCAGATCGGCTTTGAATTGGTCATTGCGGCTGCGCAGGGTGGAGCCGGTGAACTGCACGCGCTTGGCCAGCATCAGCGCCAGGTCGAACTTACCTTCGCGCCCGCCCATCAAACCGATCGACACCCAGCGCCCATCGAGCGCCACGATCTGTTGATTGAGAGCGGCGTAGTTGCCGCCAACCGGATCGAGGATCACATCGAACGGCGCGAAGTCACGCAAACTTTCCAGGTCGGTGTCGCGCACCACACCACCTTGGGCGCCGAGGTTTTCGCAGTAAGCCAGACGATCCGCCGAACCGACGCTGACCCAGCACGGATTGCCAAACGCTTTGCACAGTTGAATCGCCGCCGAGCCCACGCCACTGGCGCCAGCGTGCAACAACACTTTCTCGCCTGGCTTGAGGCCAGCCAGCTGAAACAGGTTCAGCCAGGCCGTGGCATACACCTCAGGAATCACTGCCGCTTCAACCAGGCTCAAGCCCTCGGGAATCGGCAGGGCGTGGCGGCCATCGACCACCACTTCCTCGGCCATACCGCCACCGGCCAACAGTGCGCAAACACGATCACCGACCTGCCAGGAACTGCCGGCCCCGACCTCGGTGATCACCCCCGAGCACTCCAGCCCCAACGCATCGCTGGCACCCGGTGGTGGTGGATACAGCCCCGCGCGCTGGAGCAGGTCTGCACGATTGAGACCGGCTGCCGCCACGCGAATTCGGATCTGCCCGACGTCGCAGGTGAGACTTGGTCGATCTGCCCATTCAGCGCGTCCTTCAACGCCTTGCAATGCCTTCACGGTGCCTCCATAGTGAGTTCGGACTGAGCCCGGTGCGAACCATCGAGCTATTTGCATTATGCAGCCGGGGCCAACGGAACCGGCGCTCTCAAAGACGGCCTAATATGCGTTATCAACTACCCTCGCGTCGACTCAGCATGCAGCGCTTCGTTCCCAGCACCGCCTTAGCCCTTTTGATCGGTTTCAGTGCCCTACCCCTTACCGCTTGCGCCGCTGCCACCAGCCCTGACAACAGTTGGGACAAGCTGCAGCCAGACCGCGAGCAGGTCATTGCCAGTCTCAACGTAGTGGAGCTGCTCAAGCGCCACCACTACAGCAAACCGCCGCTCAACGATGAGCGCTCGGTGATCATCTACGAGAGCTACCTGAAGCTTCTCGACCCCTCGCGGAGTTACTTCACGGCCAGCGACATCGCTGAGTTTGATAAGTGGCGCACGCAGTTCGACGATTTTCTCAAGAGTGGCGACCTCGACCCTGGGTTCACCATTTACAAGCGTCACCTCGACCGCCTGAAACAGCGCCTCGATTACGCCCTCGGCCTGCTCAACAAAGGCATCGACAAGATCGACTTCACGGCCGATGAAAGCCTGATGGTCGACCGCGAAAAAGCCCCCTGGGCCAAAGACACCGCCGAGCTCGACGAGCTGTGGCGCAAGCGTGTGAAAGACGAAGTACTGCGCCTGAAAATTGCCGGCAAAGAACCTGCGGCGATTCAGGAGTTGTTGACCAAGCGCTATAAGAATCAGCTCGCGCGCCTGGAGCAGACCCGTAGCGAAGATATCTTCCAAGCCTATATCAACACCTTTGCCCAGTCCTACGACCCGCACACCAACTACCTGTCGCCCGATAGCGCAGAAAACTTCGACATCAATATGAGCCTGTCGCTCGAAGGTATTGGTGCCGTGCTGCAGAGCGATAACGACACGGTCAAAGTGGTGCGCCTGGTGCCTGCCGGCCCGGCCGACAAGAGCAAGCAGGTCGCCCCATCCGACAAGATCGTCGGCGTCGCCCAGGGCGATGGCGAGATGGTCGATGTGATCGGCTGGCGTCTGGATGAAGTGGTCAAACTGATCCGTGGTCCGAAAGGTTCGGTGGTGCGCCTGGAAGTGGTACCGGCCACCAACGGCCCGAACGACCAGACCAGCAAGATCGTCGCCATTACCCGTGAAGCGGTGAAACTGGAAGAACAAGCGGCGAAAAAATCGGTTCTCAAGCTCAGCCACGATGGCCGCGACTACAAGCTCGGGGTGATCGAGATCCCGGCCTTCTACCTGGACTTCAAAGCCTTCCGCGCCGGTGATCCGGACTACAAGAGCACCACCCGCGACGTGAAGAAACTGCTGGCCGAATTGCAGAAAGAGAAAGTCGACGGCGTGGTCATCGACCTGCGCAACAACGGCGGTGGCTCCCTGCAGGAAGCCACCGAGCTGACCGGCCTGTTCATCAACCAGGGCCCGACCGTGTTGGTGCGTAACAGCGACGGCCGTGTCGATGTACTGGCTGACGAAAACCCCGGCACCTACTACAGCGGCCCGATGGCGTTGCTGGTGAACCGCCTTTCCGCTTCGGCTTCGGAGATTTTCGCCGGCGCCATGCAGGACTATCACCGCGCCCTGATTCTCGGTGGCCAGACCTTCGGTAAAGGCACCGTACAGACCATTCAGCCGCTCAACCATGGCGAGCTGAAACTGACCCTGGCCAAGTTCTACCGGGTTTCCGGGCAGAGCACTCAACACCAGGGCGTGCTGCCGGATATCGCCTACCCGGCGGTGGTCGACACCAAAGAGATCGGCGAAAGCGCCCTGCCCGAGGCCATGCCGTGGGACAGTATCCGTCCGGCGATCAAACCCGAAAGCGATCCGTTCAAACCGTTCCTGGTCGAGCTGAAGGCTCGTCATGATGCCCGTGTGGCGAAAGACGCCGATTTCGTCTTCACCCGTGAACGTTTGGAACTGGCGCAGAAGCTGAGCCACGAAACTACCGTGAGCCTCAACGAGACCAAACGTCGCGCTCAGCACACCGACATCGAAACCCAGCAACTGGCCATGGAGAACACCCGTCGTGCCGCCAAGGGCCAGGAGCCGCTGAAGGAGCTGAAGAAAGAAGACGAAGACGCGCTGCCGACCGAGGACGACAAGATCAAGCCGGAAGACGACGCCTACCTGTCCGAAACCGGGCAGATTCTGCTCGACTATCTCGGCCTGAATTCGGCCGTGGCCAAGCACTGATAGAGCGTCATCAAGCAGTCATCAAACTGTCGTGAAATAAGGGGCTGGTAGCGATACCAGCCCCTTTTGTTTTCAGGACATCGAGAGCCCCCATGACCGTCACCGAGCAGTTGAGCGCGCTGGACCACATCCTTGCTCACGGCGACCTGCATAGCCTGTTTCAGCCCATCGTGTCGCTGTCCGAGCGCCGCATTCTGGGCTACGAAGCATTGACCCGCGGCCCCTCGAACAGCCCCCTGCACTCCCCCGTCAACCTGTTCGGCGTGGCTCGCCACGCTGGTCGCCTGAGCGAGCTGGAACTGGCTTGTCGCAAGAGCGCCTGCCGCGCCTTCAGCGAACAGAAGCTGGAGGGCAAGTTGTTCCTCAACGTCTCGCCAGACTCCCTGCTGGAGCCCACCCACCAGCCAGGCCGCACCCTCAAGCTGTTGCAGAACTACGGCATCCCACCGAGCAACGTGGTGATCGAGCTCACTGAGCAATCGCCGACGGAAGATTTTTCCCTGCTCTACACCGCCCTGCACCACTACCGCGCGATGGGCTTTTCTATTGCTCTGGACGACCTCGGTGCCGGCTATTCAAGCCTGCGACTGTGGTCGGAGTTACGCCCGGACTACGTCAAAATCGACCGGCACTTCATCGACGGTATTCATCAGGACGCGGTGAAGCGCGAGTTCGTCGGCTCCATTCTGCAGATGGCCAAAGCCTCCCGCGCGCAGGTGATTGCCGAGGGCATCGAACTGAGCGAAGAACTCACCGTGCTGGCGGAAATGGGCGTCGACCTGTTGCAGGGTTACCTGCTCAGCCGCCCACAAGAACAACCACCGCGAGATGCACGCAGCCTGCTGCCAAAACTGGAGGCCAGCCCACCGGCATTAAGTGAAGACGGCAGCGACCTCAGCGCCCTGCTCAATGAGCAGCCCGCCGTCAGTGAGGACCTGCCGATTGCCGCTGTGTTAGAAGCCTTCCGCGCCCAGGCCAACCTCAATTCCCTGGCGGTGCTCAATGCCGAGCAACAACCCGTCGGCATCGTGCACCGGCATTCGCTCTCCGACGCCCTGCTCAAGCCATTTGCCACCGACCTGTTTGCACGCAAGCCCATCAGCCGCCTGATGAGCTCGGACTTTCTCGCCGTGGACTTGGGTCAGAGCCTGCAGAAGGTCAGCCGCCTGCTAACCAGCCGTGCCCGCCAGCGTATGGAAGAGGATTTCATCATCACCCTGCACGGCCGCTACCAAGGCCTGGGGCGGGTGATCGATGTACTCAAGCTGATCACCGAACTGAAAATCCAGCAGGCCCGCCACGCCAACCCGCTGACCCTGCTGCCCGGCAACGTCCCGATTCAGCAGTGCCTGACGCGCCTGTTGCAACAGGCCCGCGAGGCAGTGATCTGCTACGTGGATATCGACAGCTTCAAGCCCTTCAACGACCTCTATGGCTACGCCAAGGGCGATGAAATTCTGCTGTGCCTGGCGCAGTGCCTGAGCGAGCGTGTCGACCCAGCGCGCGACTTCGTCGGCCACATTGGCGGCGATGACTTTTTGCTGGTGCTGGGTTCGGAAGATTGGCGCGCACGCCTTAACTATCTACTGGAAGATTTCCAGGGCCAGTGCCGGCGGTTCTACAGTGCCGAACACCTGGAAGCGGGCTGCTTCATCGCCCATAACCGCAAGGGCCAACGCGAGGAGTTCCCGTTGCTGTCGCTGTCGTTGGGAGTGGTGCATCTGCACCCCTCGAGCTGCGCCAAGATGGACGCTGCGCAGCTCGCCGGCTTGGCCTCCGAGGCCAAACGCCAGGCTAAAAATGTGCCCGGCTACAGCTTGCACATCATCGATACGCAGAAGCTTTCGGCCTGACTTACAGGCCCAGTTCGGTGGCGCGCCGAGCGTAGCGCTCGGCCAATTGGGCATCAGCGCTCAGGCCGTGCTCGCCTTGGGCATACAACTCAGCCAGACGACGCGCGGCCAGTGGATGGCCGGCATCGGCAGCGAGGGTCCACCAACGTGCCGCAGCGACGCCATCCGGCGCGTTGCGGGTGTCCCCCGCCAGGCTGATGACACCGAGCTGGTAGGCGGACTTCGCATCACCTGCGCCAGCCGCTTTACCCAGCAAGCGAATGCCTTCCTCACGCGCGCCAAAACCGCGACCGCGAAACAGCAACAGGTGACCGTAGAAGCTTAACGCGGCAACGTCGTCGAGCGCCGCCATGCGCGCGAACTGCCCTTCCATCCAGGCCCATACACGCGGTTGCTTGACCAGTGCCGGCCAGCGCAAAAGACGACGGGCAAACCAGTAGCCCAGGCGGGCTTTGACGCGCCAATAGACCACTCAGGCCTCTTCCGGATAGTCGTACTCGAATACCCGCACCACTTCGGCAGCATGCCAAGAGGCGGCGGCAACGCCGTCGCTCGGGCCATTAAAACGCCCCAGGCGCAGCGCGCACTCGAAGAAGCCGGTGCGCGGCAAACGGCTGGCGCCTTGGCTGATCACCAGCGAACTGCGCAATGGGTATTCCGCACGCGCATCCAGAGCAGCCAGGTGCTCGAGCGCAGCGGTCAGGGTTTGCATGGCGGGGGTGGGTAATTCCAGACGCTCGATCAGGGCGCGATACGTCAGCAGGTGGCGCTGCCTGCGCGCCTCCGCCAACTCACCCAAGAGCGCCTGCCAATGTTGGCGACTAATGCTTACGCTCACGTATCGGACTCCCAACTGCTAACGCCCAGGTTCCAGGCCAGGGCGCGGCGAATGGCCGAATCGGGCTGGCGCTCGCCGCTTTCGATCATCGTCAGGTAGTGCGGGCTGATGCCCACAGTGCGAGCAAGTTCTTCTAAAGCCAGGCCCTTGGCCTCGCGCAGCGCCTTCAGTTCACTGAGGCTGGAGGCCGCTTTGACCTGCTCGCTGGTCGCCTGCACGGGCGCAGGGGTACGACCTGCTGCCTGCAACAACGCTTGATATTCCGCCCATGGCAACACCGCATATTCGGCTTCGCCATCACGCATGATTACCTGCACATCCATCACCGCCTACCCCATGGAAAAGCAGTGCCGACTGCTTCAGCACTTTCCTTGTAAGGCCGCATCTTAACAGGCCAAACCGCGATAGGGGCGTGATGCGTGGGGCAAGTTTTTTGCGTTTTTAGCCCGCCGATTGGCCGTCTTGTGATGGCACCGATGATGGCAACTTCAACAGTTCTTCCTGCTGCGTCGGCGTACGCGCGGCCAGCCAAGCCCGGAATTCATCCAGCTCTGTGCTCCACGTACGCAACAGCCAACCGAGCACGGCAATGTCATCGATAAAACCAACGCCCAGCAGCGCATCGGGAATCGCATCAATCGGCGAGAGGAAATACAGCAGCGCTGCGACTACCGAGAGCAACGCCTGGGAACTGATGCCTCGGTACTCTCCCCGCCACCACGCCATGCATAACGCCAGTAACACTCGCAGTTCAGCCTTCAACGCACCCAGGCGCCCCCCCTGGGATGCGCTTTTACGCGTCACGGCCAGCAGCAATGCCGGCATTCTGCCGCGAACGATGAAGCGCTGCGCAATGGGCAGGTAACGGGCGAAATTCCATGGTGTTTTCATCGATAAACCTCCTCAGCCCGCGTGCTTACTGGGCTGGCTGGGTTATCCACCGAACCTGTGGATAACCTTGTGAACAACCTGCGAGCCTCGCAAGCAAAAGCCCATGCCATGGGGCTTTGCTACAGATCGGGCATTTTTTAATCAGCGAAAAAAAACAAACAAAATCAGGTAGTTATTAAAAATATGGAGTTGGTACGTAAGTGTCACCTAGTGCCAATGCGAGCTGTTCGCGAAATGTGCATAACCGTAACACCCGCGCTTATTTCAGACCCGGCAGTCAGCCTGTGGTTCGACTATAAACACCCAGAAACGACAACGCCCCGTCGAGACGGGGCGTTGTGATGACACAGAGGTATTACTTGGCTGGAGCGTCTTGCGGCTCAGCTTCCGGCGCAGGAGCGGCGGATGGATCTTTGATGCCCAGCAATTCCAGGTCAAATACCAGTACCGAGTTGGCAGGGATAGCCGGGCTCGGGCTCTGGGCACCGTAGGCCAGCTCGCTCGGGATGTAGAGCTTGATCTTCTCGCCAACGTGCATCAGTTGCAGGGCTTCAACCCAGCCTGGGATCACGCCGCTAACCGGCAGGTCGATCGGGCTACCACGCTCAACGGAGCTGTCGAACACTTTGCCATCAGTCAGTTTGCCTTCGTAGTGAACAGTCACCACGTCGGACGCTTTCGGCTGAGGGCCGTCAGCTTTCTTCACAACTTCGTATTGCAGGCCCGAAGCGGTGGTGGTCACGCCGTCGCGCTTCTTGTTTTCTTCAAGGAATTTCTTGCCTGCTGCAGCCGACTCTTCGGCGAGCTTGGCGCTGCGCTGTTCAGCGCGCTCTTGCAGGGCTTTGAAGGCTTCCATCAGCTCTTCGTCTTTGAGCTTCTGCTCTTTCTTGCCGATTGCGTCTTCGATGCCCTGAGCTACAGCCTTGGAATCGAGATCGTCCATACCTTCTTGAGCCAGGCTTTTGCCCATGTTCAAGCCGATACCGTAGGACGCTTTTTGCGCGGGGGTTTTCAGCTCAACGCTGGTCTGCGAATCGCAGCCTGCGAGCACCAGGCCCACCAAGGCCACCGCCGCCGCTAAACGATGTTGTCTCATACTAATTCCTTGTTTGTGCGCTAAAGAGGGCAATCGAGTGAAGCTGCGAGCTTAGCAGGCCGCTGTGATCACTGGCTACGGGGCTATGAACCAGAAAAGTGGCATAAGTTCAGGGATGTAAAAGGAATTTTTCCCGAACGTTGCCTGGTAAAGCCCCGTGAAAAATCATCGACGACAGCGCTCCCTGCTTCGGTCGAATAGCCGGTGCAGTGCAGGCCTATAAAGGAAGGGAAACACGAAGGGCAGAAACGAAAAAAGCGACCCTAAGGTCGCTTTCTAAGCGCTGGCTCTACTTCAGTCTATAGAGCTAGCTAAATATGGCGCAGCGGACGGGACTCGAACCCGCGACCCCCGGCGTGACAGGCCGGTATTCTAACCGACTGAACTACCGCTGCGCGTAACCTCAAGAGATTGGTGGGTGATGACGGGATCGAACCGCCGACCCTCTGCTTGTAAGGCAGATGCTCTCCCAGCTGAGCTAATCACCCTTCACTCTCGAAGTGGGGCGCATTCTACGGAGCGATCTTCACCCTGGCAAGCCCTTTTTAAAATAATTTTTACTGACGTTCCAAAGGCTTAGCGCAGGGTTGGCCAATGGCGCCCAGGGGGGAATAATGCGCCCTTTGCGAAAAATGGAGTTCCCCCCTCATGTGGTTCCGTAACCTGCTCGTCTATCGCCTCACTCAAGATCTGCCCTTCGATGCGCAAGCACTGGAAACCGCACTGGCCGCCAAACCTGCTCGCCCCTGCGCCAGCCAGGAACTGACCACCTACGGTTTCATCGCACCTTTCGGCAAAGGTGAAGACGCGCCCCTGGTGCATGTCAGCCAGGACTTCATGCTGATCGCCGCACGCAAAGAAGACCGCATCCTGCCGGGCAGCGTGGTGCGCGACGCGGTCAAGGAAAAGGTCGACGAGATCGAAGCCGAGCAGATGCGCAAGGTCTATAAGAAAGAGCGCGACCAGATCAAGGACGAGATCATCCAGGCCTTCCTGCCACGCGCCTTTATCCGCCGCTCCTCTACCTTCGCCGCCATCGCGCCCAAGCAAGGCCTGATTCTGGTCAACGCTGCCAGCCCGAAAAAAGCCGAAGACCTGCTGTCCACCCTGCGCGAGGCTGTCGGTTCGCTGCCAGTGCGCCCGCTGACGGTAAAAGTCGCACCAACCGCGACCATGACCGAGTGGGTAAAAACCCAGACCGCCGCCCCAGGCTTCCACGTGCTGGACGAATGCGAGCTGCGCGACACCCAGGAAGATGGCGGCATCGTGCGCTGCAAACGTCAGGACCTGACCAGCGAAGAGATCCAGTTGCACCTGTCAGCTGGCAAGTTCGTCACTCAGCTGTCGCTGGCCTGGGAAGACAAGCTGTCGTTCGTGCTCGACGACAAAACCATCATCAAGCGCCTGCGCTTTGAAGACCTGCTCACCGACCAGGCTGAACAGGATGGCGGCGACGAGGCCCTGGGCCAACTGGACGCCAGCTTCACCTTGATGATGCTGACCTTCACCGAGTTCCTGCCACAGCTGTTCGACGCCCTCGGCGGCGAAGAAATGCCGCAAGGCATCTGATCGAGTCCTGACCTATGCGCGCACTGGCCGCCCTCAGTCGTTTCGTTAGCAACACCTTCGCCTACTGGGTGCTGCTGTTTGCCGTAGTGGCGTTCTTTGCGCCGCAGTGGTTTGTTGGCCTGAAAGTGGCCATCGTGCCGCTGCTCGGCGTGGTGATGTTCGGCATGGGCTTGACCCTCAAGCTCGATGACTTTGCCGAAGTCGCCCGCCACCCCTGGCGGGTAGCGCTGGGAGTGGTCGCGCATTTTGTGATCATGCCGGGCGTGGCCTGGTTGCTGTGCCAGGTATTTCACCTGCCGGCCGAGATAGCGGTGGGTGTAATTCTGGTGGGCTGCTGCCCGAGCGGCACGGCTTCGAACGTGATGACCTGGCTGGCCAAGGGCGACCTGGCGTTGTCGGTGGCGATTGCTGCCGTCACCACCTTGCTCGCGCCGTTGCTGACGCCCGCGTTGATCTGGCTATTGGCGTCAGCCTGGCTGCCGGTGTCGTTCGCCGATCTGTTCTGGTCGATCCTGCAGGTGGTGCTGCTGCCCATCGTGCTGGGCGTGGTGGCGCAACGGCTGCTCGGTGAGCGCACGCGACTGGCAGTGGATGTATTGCCGCTGGTGTCGGTGGTCAGCATCGTGCTCATCGTCAGCGCTGTGGTGGCGGCCAGCCAGGCGAAGATTGCCGAGTCGGGTCTGCTGATCATGGCGGTGGTAATTCTGCACAACAGCTTCGGTTTTCTACTCGGCTACTTCACCGGCAAAGTGTTCAAGCTGCCCTTGGCGCAGCGCAAATCCTTGGCCTTGGAAGTGGGCATGCAGAACTCCGGCCTGGGGGCAGCGCTGGCCAGTGCGCACTTCTCACCCTTGGCGGCCGTACCCAGCGCGCTGTTCAGCGTATGGCACAACATTTCCGGGGCGCTGTTGGCGACCTGGTTCCGCCGCATGGCAGACGACGCCAGAGCGCCGGAGCAGCCAGCAGAACCTGCGCAACCAGCATCCTGAAACAATCACTGAGCTTGCCCTTGGGCGAGCTTTGTGCAAAATACCGCACAGCCCAAGGACGACCTCGGGCCTGCCTAGTAGATCGGGGACGACCCCACTCTCTGTGGAAGTAGTCCCATGTCCTGGATCATTCTGTTCGTCGCCGGCCTGTTCGAAGTAGCTTGGGCCGTAGGCCTGAAATACACCGACGGCTTCAGCCGCCCCCTCCCCACCGCACTTACCGTTGGTGCCATGCTGGTCAGCCTGGGCCTTCTCGGCCTGGCCATGAAAGAGCTGCCGCTGGGCACCGCCTATGCCATCTGGACCGGAGTCGGTGCAGTGGGCACGGTGATCGCCGGCATCATCCTGTTTGGCGAGGCCATTACCCTGATTCGTTTGGGCAGTGTGGCGTTGATTATTTGTGGGTTGATCGGGCTTAAACTGAGTCATTGATCCAAAAAAATCGCGGCTAAAGCCGCTCCTACGGATCGTGCGATCTCGTAGGAGCGGCTTTAGCCGCGATTGCGATGTCAGCCGTTAGTTACCTCACCGTGCCACGCAACTCCCCCACCTGCGCCTGCAGCACAGCAGGCGTAGCCGCTTCCGGCGCCAGCGGCGCACCCGCCACCAAAGTGATACGCGACCACAAGCGACGGAACACGCCCTTGTTCGGGTCCTTGCTGAAGAAGCTGCCCCACAGCCCTTGCAGGGCCAACGGAATGACCGGCACCGGATGCTCCTCGAGAATGCGCGTGACACCGGCCTTGAACTCGTTGATCTCACCATCAGTGGTCAGCTTGCCTTCGGGGAAGATCAGCACCAGCTCACCATTTTTCAGGTACTCACCAATCTTCTTGAACGCCTGGTCGTAGATCAGCAGGTCTTCACTGCGTCCGGCAATCGGCACGGTGCCAGCGGTGCGGAAGATAAAGTTGAGCACCGGCAGGTTGTAGATCTTGTAGTACATAACGAAACGAATCGGCCGGCGCACGGCGCCACCAATCAGCAGCGCGTCGACGAACGACACGTGGTTGCACACCAGTACCGCCGCGCCCTCGTCCGGGATCTGCTCAAGGTCGCGGTGCTCCACGCGGTACATGGAATGGCTGAGCAGCCAGATCATGAAGCGCATGGTGAATTCAGGGACGATCTTGAAGATGTAGCTGTTCACCGCGATGTTCATCAGCGACACCACCAGGAACAGCTGCGGGATGCTCAGCTTGGCCACGGCCAGGAACAGGATGGAGGCAATCGCCGACACCACCATAAACAACGCATTGAGGATGTTGTTGGCAGCAATCACCCGCGCCCGCTCGTTCTCGGCGGTGCGCGACTGGATCAGTGCGTACAGCGGCACGATGTAAAATCCGCCGAATACGCCGATGCCGAGAATGTCAGCCAGCACCCACCAGGCCTGGCCGTAGCTCAGCACCTGGGTCCAGCTGTGAGCCTCGGCGGTCTGTGGGAAATTACCCGAATGCCACCAGAGCAGAATGCCGAACACGGTCAGACCGATGGAGCCAAACGGCACCAGGCCGATTTCGACTTTGCGCCCGGACAACCGCTCGCAGAGCATCGAACCCAGTGCAATACCGACAGAGAACACAGTGAGAATCAGGGTGACCACGGTTTCATCGCCGTACAGCCACTCTTTGGCGTAGGCCGGAATCTGCGTCAGGTAGATGGCGCCGAGGAACCAGAACCACGAGTTACCCACAATCGAGCGCGACACTGCCGGGCGCTGGCCCAGGCCCATGCGCAGAATTGCCCAGGACTGACGGAAGATATTCCAGTCCACCACCAGGCTCGGCAGCGCGGCTGAGGCAGGCGGAATGCCGCGACTGGTGAGGTAACCGGCGGTGGCGATGGCGACGATGGCGGTGGCCACCAGCGGCGCGTAGGTCAACTCGGACATCATGATGCCAGCGCCGATGGTGCCAGCGAGAATGGCCAGAAAGGTGCCCATCTCCACCAGGGCGTTACCGCCCACCAACTCATCTTCCTGCAGGGCTGCTGGCAGAATCGAATATTTCACCGGGCCGAACAGCGCCGAGTGGGTGCCCATGCCGAACAGGGCGATGAACATCAGCGTCAGGTTGTTGAGCAAAAAACCCGCCGCCCCCACCGCCATGATCAGGATCTCAGCCAGTTTGATGGCGCGAATCAGCTTGTGCTTGTCGAACTTTTCGCCGAACTGGCCACCGAGGGCCGAGAACAGAAAGAACGGCAGGATGAACAACAGCGCACAGAGATTCACCAGCACCGTGCGGTCGCCGGAAATACTCAGTTTGAACAGGATGGCCAGAATCAGCGACTGCTTGAAGATGTTGTCGTTGAAGGCGCCGAGCAATTGCGTGACGAAGAAAGGCAGAAAGCGTTTTTTACCGAGCAAGGCAAACTGCGAGTGTGTGGTCATGATCCCTGTGTACCTGTATGAGGCCACGCTGGCCGTCCAGCATTGGACTGCAAGTGCATGGCACAAAGCCACAGGGCATAACGCAAATTGTGCAGGAAAAGGCGAAAAACCCTTAAATCACAACGGTAGTTGCCCGAACGCCCAACGCAACAGGAAGAACAGTACGAAGCCGCCGCCGATGGTGGCGAGCAGGTTGCGGCTGACGGCAGCGATCACAATCGCTCCGAGCCCGGCCAACAGGTAAGCGTTGTCCCACTGCACGGCCAGATGCTCACCATCTGGCAGCAACATGCCTGGCACCACGATGGCCGTCAGTACAGCGGTCGGAACATAGTGCAGGCCTTGCAGTACCAGCGGCGGAAAACGCAGGTTAGGCCAGGCGAACAGGCTGTAACGCACGGCGAAGGTGATCAGCGCCATGCCCAGAATCAGCAACCAGATCTGCATCACACACCCTCCCCGGCCACTACGCTGGCGGCCCGGCGTTCAAGCACCACGCCCACCACAATCCCGGCCATCGCCGCCGCCAACAGTCCCAGCTTGTAGGGCAGCGCATGGCAGACCACAGCCACAGCCCCGGCAACCAGCGCTGCCGCAACCTGGGGAAAGTTACGCAGAAGCGGTACGACGATGCCGATAAAGGTCGCCAACATGGCGAAGTCCAGCCCCCAGCCCGCCAGACTCGGCATCGCTTGGCCGAATAGCACGCCGAGCAGCGACGAACTGATCCAGCACAGGTACAACGCCACCGCGACACCGGCGTGGTACCACTGGCCGTGGTTGCCCGCGCCATGGGCCAGATAGCGGCGCTGCACCACCGCAAAGGTTTCGTCGGTCAACCCGAACGCCAAAGGCACCCGCCAGGCCTGCGGCAAATGGGCGATATACGGCTGCAAGGAGGCGCTGTAGAGCACATGGCGCAGGTTGACGATCAGGGTGGTGAACAGAATCACTGCGGCCCCGGTGCCCGCCGTCAGCAGGCTGATGGCGATGAACTGGGCTGAGCCGGCGTACACCAGCAGCGACATACCCAGCGCTTGCCACAGACTGAGGCCGGCCACGCTGGAAAGGGTGCCGTAGATAATGCCAAAGGGGGCGATGCCGACGATCATCGGCACGCTGTCGCGCAAACCATAAACAAACAACTGCGAGCGGGTCATTGAAGCTCCTCCTGACCCTCAAGCCTAGGTCAGTCGTTGCTCACGGTCTTGAACGATCTTGCGCAGGCCTGACGGTATTCACCGGGGCCGACACCGTAGGCTTGCTTGAACTGCCGGGTCAGATGGCTCTGATCGGCGAAACCCAATTGCATAGCCACGCTCACTGGCGCGCAGCCGGCCTTGAGCAGGGCGCGCGCCTGCTCAATACGCCGCTGCTTGACCCAGGCATGCGGCGGCAGGCCGGTGGCGCGGCGAAACACGCGGGCGAAATGAAACGGTGAAAGATTGACCGCCGCCGCCAATTGCTCCAGTGACGGTGGCTCGGCCAAACAGGTAGTGAGCAACTCCTTCGCGCGCGCCACTGCCTGTGGTTCACGGCCAGCCTCGGCGGCAGTGCGTACTTTGGCGTAGCGCTGGAACAGCAGCAGAATTGCCTCGCGCCAGGCGGTCTGGCGCTCCAACGCCGAGGCACTGGCATCGCCGAGCAAACGGTGCAGGCCACTGAACAGCGCCGCCAATTGCGGGTCCTGGAGCACGCTGGTAGCAAATGAGGGCAAGCCTTCCGGGGCCAGCTCCAACTCGTCAAACACCGAGTTGACCTGACCGACTTCCGGGTAATAGGCGCGGTACAACCAGCCGTCGTCGTGGGCCTTGGAGCCGGTGTGGAGTTCGTCGGGGTTGATCAACACCATGCTGCCTACAGGCGCCAGGTGCTCCGCACCACGGTGGTTGAAGCGCTGGGCGCCACGCTCGATCACGGTGAACACATAGCCGTCATGCACATGGGGGGCGAACCGTTGCTCAATGTAGTGGGCATGCAGCAGCTCGACGCCACCCAGCTCCTCTGCCTGCCAAAACCGTGTCCGCTCACCCGCCGCCGCCATCGTTACCCGCTGAAACGCGCCTCCAGTTGTTGTTTCACTGCCGGCCACTCACGGTCGGTGAGGCTATATAGCACGCTGTCGTCCAGGCGCCCATCGGCCAGACGCCGATGATTGCGCAACAGGCCCTCGCGCACCGCGCCGAGTTTGTCGATGGCCGCTTGCGAGCGTAGGTTGCTGGCGGCGGTGCGCAACTGCACGCGCACCATGCGCCAGCTTTCGAAGGCGTGGCGCAGCATCAGGTACTTGATCATGCTGTTGAGGCCGGTGCCATGTTGGCTGGCATCCAGCCAGGTGCCACCGATTTCGCAGGACGGCAGCGCCGGCTGAAAATCAAAAAAACGTGCGGTGCCCACCAGCCGATCCCCCAGTCGGATCACCAACGGCAACGCCTGGTCGTCGCGCTGCTGCGCCAAGGCGCTGCGGTACCAGTCCAGGCGCAGCGGGCCACTCATGTAGATCAACTGCTCGCGATTGGCTTCAGCCAGGGTCACCAGGGCCGGGATATCCGCATCGAGTAGCGGTTCGAGCCGCAGTGCGCCGCGCTGCAGGGTGATGAGTTGGGGTTTGAACATGACTGAATTTCCTATAACCGACGCGCGCTCGCCAAGCAGTGGAGCACTGCTTGCGACCTTAGTCGCGCCTGACTGAATGACACTTTGATGCGACACTGACCAGCACCCGGGCGTTCCGCCACGAGGTGCCACCTGCACAAATAAACCCCAGCATTTTCGGAGTGCGCATGTCGTTGTCCAGCGGGCTGATCGCCACGGTCGCCCTGTGCTACATGGCCATTATGTTCGCCATCGCCTTCTATGGTGACCGCCGCCGCACGCCCATGCCACCCAAGGTGCAAGCCTGGGTGTACAGCCTGTCGCTGGCCGTGTACTGCACCAGTTGGACCTTCTTCGGCGGCGTGGGTCAGGCCGCCGGGCAACTCTGGTCATTCCTGCCGATTTACCTCGGCCCGATCCTACTGATGCTGTTCGCCCCTTGGGTGCTGCAGAAGATGGTGATGATCAGCAAGCAGGAAAACATCACCTCCATCGCTGACTTCATTGCCGCCCGCTACGGCAAATCGCAGCTGCTGGCGGTGGTGGTGGCGCTGATCTGCCTGGTCGGTGTACTGCCGTATATCGCCCTGCAACTGAAAGGCATCGTGCTCGGCGTAAACATGCTGATCGGCACCGGCCATGTGCAGGACACCACTGGCACCCGCTCACAAGACACTGCTCTGGTGGTGTCGCTGGTGCTGGCGCTGTTCTCGATTTTGTTCGGCACGCGAAACCTGGATGCTACCGAGCACCACCGCGGCATGGTACTGGCCATCGCCTTTGAATCGCTGGTGAAGCTTCTGGCGTTTCTGGCGGTCGGTGCCTATGTCACTTGGGGCGTTTTCAACGGCTTCAGCGATTTGCTCGACCAGGCCGCGGCCACCCCGCAACTGGAAAGCTTCTGGGCCGAAACCATCAACTGGCCGTCGCTGATCGTGCAGACCGGCGTGGCGATGATGGCCATCGTCTGTCTGCCGCGGCAGTTCCATGTGACGGTGGTAGAGAACATCGAGCCGAAAAACACCCGCCTGGCGCGCTGGGTGTTTCCCGCCTACCTGGCCCTGGCCGGCTTGTTCGTGATTCCCATCGCCCTGGCTGGCAAGATGCTGTTGCCGCCCGGAGTGATTCCCGACTCCTTCGTCATCAGCCTGCCGCTGGCCCATGCCCACCCGGCGCTGGCGATGCTGGCGTTTATCGGCGGCGCCTCGGCGGCCACCGGTATGGTGATCGTCGAGGCCGTGGCGCTGTCGACCATGGTCTCCAACGATATGTTGCTACCCTGGCTGCTGCGCCGGCAAAACGCCGAACGCCCCTTCGAGGTGTTCCGCCACTGGATGCTCTCGGTGCGCCGGGTGAGCATCGTGGTGATTCTGCTGCTGGCCTACGTCTGCTACCGCCTGCTCGGTTCCAACGCCAGCCTGGCCACCATCGGGCAGATTTCCTTTGCCGCCATCACCCAACTGGCGCCGGCGATGTTCGGCGCCCTGCTGTGGAAACAGGCCAACCGCCGCGGCGTGTTCGCTGGGCTCACCGCCGGCTGCCTGGTGTGGTTCTACACCCTGGTGCTACCGGTTGTGGCCCATAGCCTGGGCTGGTCGCTGGCGAAGTTTCCGGGGCTGGAGTTCCTGCTCTATCAACCCATCGGTTTTCAGGTCGACCCACTGACCCGTGGCGTGGTGTTGTCGCTGGCGAGTAACTGCACACTGTTTGTCTGGGTGTCGTATTTTTCCCGTACACGGGTGGCTGAACACTGGCAGGCCGGACGTTTTATCAGCCAGGAGTTCGGCAACAAACCCAGCAGCCGCAACCAGCTGGCGGTGCAGGTGGACGACCTGCTGAACCTGGCCAGCCGCTTTGTCGGCGAAGAGCGCGCGCAGCAAAGCTTCATCCGCTTCGCCTACCGCCAGGGCAAGAGTTTCAACCCCGACCAACCGGCCAATGGCGACTGGATCGCCCACACCGAACGCCTGCTCGCCGGTGTGCTTGGCGCTTCCTCGACTCGCGCCGTGGTGAAAGCCGCCATTGAAGGCCGCGACATGCAGGTCGAGGACGTAGTACGCATCGTCGACGAAGCCTCTGAAGTCCTGCAGTTCAACCGCACCTTGCTGCAAGGCGCCATCGAGAACATCACCCAGGGCATCAGCGTGGTCGACCCCTCCCTGCGCCTGGTGGCCTGGAACCACCGTTACCTGGAACTGTTCGACTACCCCGACGGGCTGATCAGCGTCGGCCGGCCGATTGCCGACATCATTCGCCACAACGCCGAGCGCGGCCTCTGTGGCCCTGGCGAGGCGGACGCGCATGTCGAGCGGCGCCTGTACTGGATGCGTCAGGGCCGGGCGCATACCTCTGAACGCCTGTTCCCCAATGGCCGCGTGATCGAGCTGATCGGCAACCCGATGCCGGGCGGCGGTTTTGTTATGAGCTTCACCGACATCACCGCCTTCCGCGACGCCGAGCAAGGCTTGAAAGAGGCCAACGAAGGCCTGGAACAGCGGGTGGCCGCGCGCACCCATGAGCTGTCGCAACTGAACCTGGCACTGAGCGAAGCCAAGGGCGTGGCGGAAAACGCCAACCAGTCGAAGACCCGTTTCCTCGCGGCTGTCAGCCATGACCTGATGCAGCCGCTGAATGCGGCACGCCTGTTCTCTGCCGCCCTCGCCCACCAACCGGAGGCGTTGCCGGCCGAAGCCCAGCAGTTGATCCGCCACCTCGACAGCTCGCTGCGCTCAGCCGAAGACCTGATCAGCGACCTGCTGGATATTTCCCGTCTGGAAAACGGCCGCATTACCCCTGAGCGCCACGCCTTCGAACTGAACACGCTGTTCGACACCCTCGGCGCCGAGTTCAAAGCACAGGCCCAGGAACAGGGCGTGAGCTTCCATTTGCGTGGCAGCAAACTGCGGGTCGACAGCGACATCAAACTGCTGCGTCGGGTGCTGCAGAACTTCCTCACCAACGCCTTCCGCTACGCCAGCGGCCATGTACTGCTGGGCGTACGCCGCTGCAGCGAAGGCCTGCGCCTGGAAGTGTGGGACCGCGGCCCGGGTATTCCAGAAGACAAACGCGCGGTGATTTTCGAAGAATTCAAACGTCTGGACAGCCACCAGACACGCGCGGAAAAAGGCCTGGGGCTGGGCTTGGCGATTGCCGATGGTTTGTGCCGGGTGCTCG
Organism: Pseudomonas sp. GV071; assembly: GCF_003050835.1. Classification (GTDB taxonomy): domain Bacteria; phylum Pseudomonadota; class Gammaproteobacteria; order Pseudomonadales; family Pseudomonadaceae; genus Aquipseudomonas. The sequence goes on from NZ_QAOJ01000003.1 coordinate 176,753, forward strand.
GCCACAAGCTCGAAGTGCGCTCGTGGCCGGGCAAGGGCAGCGTGTTCAGCGTCACCGTGCCATTGGCACGAGCGCCGTCGGCGACGGCAGTCATCGGCAACAGCAGCGACGCAAACGGCCACCACCTGAGCGGCGCCCAGGTGCTGTGTATCGACAACGAAGACAGCATTCTGGTGGGCATGCACAGCCTGCTGTCGCGCTGGGGCTGCCAGGTGTGGACGGCACGCAACCGCCTCGAATGCGAACACCTGCTGGCCGAGGATGTGCGCCCGCAACTGGCGTTGGTGGACTACCACCTCGACGAAGGCGAAACGGGCACCGAGTTGATGGCCTGGCTGCGCACCCGCCTGGGTGAGCCGGTACCTGGCGTTGTGATCAGCGCCGATGGCCGCCCGGAATTGATTGCCCAGGTGCACGCGGCCGGGCTTGAGTACCTGCCCAAGCCGGTCAAACCGGCGGCGTTGCGGGCATTGCTGAGTCGGCATTTGCCACTACGTTAAAGATCAAAAGCATCGCGGCTAAAGCCCCTTCCACAGTTGATCGCATTCCATTGTGGGAGGGGCTTTAGCCGCGATGCTGTTAAGGCGCTCCCCCTAACCTTGGGTTGGAAACCGACGTTAATCGCCGCCACCCACTGGCCTTGGTTTGCACGCTGCTCCAATACTGGCGCCCTGCCCGATTGGAGTGCCGCCATGACCGTTGCCGTTCAGATCGCCTGCCCCGCCCCTGTGACCCAGCAACTGATGGTGAACAGCAGCGGCGTGCAATTGGCCACCTATCGATGGGGCAATCCGGCCAGGCCGACCTTGCTGCTGGTGCATGGCTACCCGGACAACCACGAAGTCTGGCTGCCGCTGATCAACCAGTTAGCAGCAGACTTTCAGATAATTGCCTACGACGTGCGCGGTGCCGGCGCTTCGGACAAACCTCGACACCCCCGTGACTACCGCCTGCCGCTACTGGCCGATGACCTCGAAGCGGTCATCCTCGCCCACAGCCCAACACAACCGGTGCACCTGATCGCCCACGACTGGGGCTCGATTCAAAGCTGGGAAGGAGTCACCGAACCGCGCCTGCAGAAACATCTGGCGTCATACACCAGCATTTCCGGGCCCTGCCTGGATCATGTCGGATACTGGATGGGCGAACGCGGCAAAGCGCGCACCTTCGGCGCACTACGCCAATTGGTCGGCCAGTTGCTCAGTTCCTGGTACATCGCCTTTTTCCACCTGCCGCTGTTGCCGGAGCTGGCCTGGCGCCACGGTATGGCCAAACTCTGGCCGCGCTTTTTGCGCCAGGTGGAAGGCATTCGCCCGGTGCGCATCAGCAGCACCCAGAGTGCGGACGGCCAGCACGGCGTGAAGCTGTACCGCGCCAACTTTATCCGCAGCCTGTTCACCCCACGCCAGCGCTATACCCAGGTGCCGGTGCAGTTGGTGGTACTGACCCGCGACCGCTTTGTCCGCCCGCAGCTATTCGATAATCTGCAGCACTGGGCGCCCAACCTGGTACGCCGCGAGGTGGCGGCAGGGCATTGGCAATTGCTCGCTGAGCCGGCACCGTTGGCGGGGTGGATTAAAGAATTTGTCGCCGCCAAGGGTCAACAACTTCGAAGCTGAAGCCTCTCCTACCCAGTACTGAGAATTCCTGTGGCTTTAGCCTCAATGGGCCGAACGGCACCTATGAAGGGGGCATCGCTTCAGTTTCATCATCATCGAAATGCGGCAAACCGGCGGCACGCTCAAGTAAGTCGGTCGGCAGACTTTTGCTCGCACGGGCACCCAGTAACTTGAGGTTTTCCACCCGACTGATGATGTTGCCGCGACCATCGGCGAGTTTGTTGCGCGCTGCAGCGTAGGCTTTGTCGAGCTGCTGCAGGCGACTGCCGACTTCATCCAGATCCACGATAAAGGCCACGAACTTGTCGTACAGCGCGCCCGCACGTTCGGCAATCTCCCGCGCGTTCTGGCTTTGCCGCTCTTGCCGCCACAGACTGTCTATCACCCGCAAGGTGGCCAGCAAAGTGGTCGGGCTGACGATCACGATGTTCTGTTCGAAGGCTTCCTGGAACAGGCCCGGGTCGGCCTGCAAAGCGGCCGCAAACGCCGCCTCGATCGGCACGAACAGCAACACAAAATCCAGGCTGTGCAGGCCCTCCAGACGCTGGTAATCCTTCAGCGACAAACCCTTCAAATGGCTGCGCAACGACAGCACGTGCTGCTTCAACGCCTGTTGGCGCACGCCATCGTTTTCAGCGACCACCGACTGCTGGTAGGCAGTCAGGCTGACCTTGGCGTCCACCACCACTTGGCGCTCACCCGGTAGCTGGATAAGCACATCAGGCTGAAAGCGCGCACCGTCCTGACCTTTCAAACTGACCTGAGTCTGGTACTCGCGGCCCTTCTCCAGGCCAGCATGTTCGAGCACCCGCTCCAACACCAACTCACCCCAGTTACCCTGGGTTTTCTGCCCTTGCAGGGCACGGGTGAGGTTGGTGGCTTCATCGCCCAGGCGCTGGTTGAGCAACTGCAGGCGTTCCAGCTCCTTGCTCAGGGAAAAGCGCTCGCGGGCTTCCTGTTGATAACTCTCTTCCACGCGTTTTTCGAAGGACTGGATGCGCTCTTTCAACGGGTCGAGCAACTGGCCCAAGCGCTGCTGACTAGTCTCGGCAAAGCGCTGTTCGCGCTCGTCGAAGATCTTCCCGGCCAGCTCGGCGAATTGCGCACGCAGTTCGTCACGGGAACCTTGCAGGTCACGCAGGCGTTGTTGGTGGCTGTCTTGCTGCTCACGCAGTTCGGCACTGAGGCTCGCGCGCTCGGCGCTGAGTTGGCGCAGCTCGGCTTCTTTGCTTTCGCGCTCGCTGCGCCACTCTTGCGCGGCATCACGGGCACGACTGCGCTCACTCTGGAGTAAATCGGTTTCGCGGCGCAGGGCCGCCAGTTCGGCCTGTTGTTCGGCTTTGGTTTCGATCAGCTCGGCAATGTCACTGCGGTACCCATCGAGTTGCGCGGCCAAGCCATCCTGGGCCAATTGCGCGGTGCTCAGACGCTCGTCGAGCAAGGCGTTATGCGCCTCCAGCGCCGCCTGCTGCCGTTGCTGTTGCCAGAGCAGTGCCAGCAACGGCACAGCGGCCGCGGCCAAACCAATTAACAGGGAGGGCACATCGATAGGCATGAAAGGCTCCGCGCAAGAATGCCCGGCAGTATAACCAGCCTTGGATGCGCGGTTTACAACGGTGCGGGCAATGCCTGCAAACGTTGGCTGGCTTCGTCGCAGCCTTGTGCTGCGGCCAGCTCCAGCCAGTGTTTGGCCTCGGCCAGGTCGTAGTGACGCGGCTGACAGTACAGACGCCCCAGCTCAAGCTGTGCGCGACGGTCGTGAGCACGGCCGGCCTGCCGCAATAACTCAAAACCGATACGCCGGTCGCGGGTATTGCCGCAATCGCGGCAGAGCAATTCACCCAGACGGCTTTGTGCCACCACTACACCTTCGCGCGCCGGTTGTTTGAGCAAACGGCCGGCGAATTGTTTGGTGCTGACCCTCTGGCCAAAGCGAGGGCTATCCAATAGCCACAAGGCCACCCGCAATGGAAAACGCGGCGTAGTTTGTGTAACAGCGGTGATGGAATTGCGCGGCATAAATAACGGCGATGGCGACAGAGGGCGGCCACTTTACTCCAATTTTTTCGTGGGTAAAGCTTTGAAAAAATCCGCCACCCGCGAGCTAGAGCAAGCGCTTGGGACAATCCACAGAACCTGTGGATAACTCAGTGGGTAACTTGGGAGCAAGCCTCGCGAAGGCCGATGGCGCGGGGCTCAAAGTCGAATTGATGATTTTTTCACCAACTCAAAAAGTCTATATTTTTCATTGACTTAATCGGCAAAGAAAAAACCTGGAAGCGCCTTATAAGTTTTTTCGCCGCTGACGTAGGGCCGCGTCCCAATTGTGCACAAGTTTTGACGCCCGTTCGCCTGACGCCCTTTTTGGGGGCGCCAGCAGCAACTGTTTGGTCGTGGAAGCAGGAAGTTTTCCTACAGCAATTCCTGCAACCCACGGAACTACTGAGGTGACGCTTGGTCGGGCGTAAGCGAGTCGACACAATTTCATCATCAAACTCTGTTAGCTCGACTGCCGGCAAACTCAGCAAAGCCGTTTTTCCATCTCGTGGGTCAATGTGAACGGGTGCGCTAAAGCTGTGCAAGCGAATCAATTGGCCAGCATGGGGCCTGGCCACACCAGCAGTTGTGAAGGCTCCGATCGCTACCTATAGTCCTCTGCTTCTCGCCTCACTGGTTCGCCCCCAACCATGATCAGTCAGCACCTCAAACGTTTTGCCCGCTTGCCACTGTTTACCGCCCCAACACCACTCGAATTTCTACCGCGGCTTTCTGCAACGCTGGGGCGCGAGGTGTACATCAAACGGGATGACACCACTCAGTTCGCCCTCGGCGGCAATAAAGTGCGCAAACTCGAATACCTGTTGGCCGACGCCCAACGCCAAGGCGCCGACACCTTGGTCACGGCCGGGGCAATTCAGTCCAACCACGTGCGCCAGACGGCGGCAGTGGCGGCGCGCCTGGGCCTGGGCTGCGTGGCGTTGCTGGAAAACCCCATCGGCACCGCCAACAGCAACTACCTGAGCAACGGCAATCGCCTGCTGCTAGACCTGTTTGGCGCCGAGGTCGAACTGGTTGCCAACCTCGATAACGCCGATAAATTGCTGCAGGAAACAGCCGAGCGTTTGCGCCGCCAAGGCAAACACCCTTATGTGGTGCCGATTGGTGGTTCCAATGCGCTGGGGGCGCTGGGTTATGTGCGCGCGGGTTTAGAGTTGGCCGAGCAGATCGAGGCCAGCGGCGTCGACTTTGCGGCCGTGGTACTGGCCTCGGGCAGTGCCGGCACCCACAGCGGACTGGCCTTGGCGTTGGCCGAGCGGTTACCGCAGTTGCCAGTCATTGGCGTCACCGTGTCACGCCCGGTCGCCACCCAATTACCTAAGGTTCAGGGCCTGGCGGAACGCACCGCCGAGCTGCTCGGCGTGCCCGTACCGACGGCCTTCAAGGTGGAACTGTGGGACGAGTATTTCGCCCCGCGTTACGGCGAAGCGAATGCCGGCACCCTGGCCGCGATCAAACTTCTGGCCAGCCAGGAAGGTGTGCTGCTCGATCCGGTGTACACCGGCAAGGCCTTTGCCGGCTTGCTCGACGGCATCGCCACAGAACGTTTTGCCGGCGCTGGCCCGCTGCTGTTTTTGCACACCGGCGGCTCACCTGCATTGTTTGCCTACCATCCGGCGTAGGTTCTTTTTTATATTCTAAAAAGTTAGCGATATCTAATTTTATATTATTTTATTGCATATTATTTTTCGCTCTATAGTTATCCCCACTTAATACCCCACCCACGGATTACAGGGATTTGCTATGACCATCTCCGCACTGCGCCGTACCTTCATTCTCGGCAGCCTGAGCTTGGTGCTCGGCGCCAGTTTCATCGGTTCCAGCCAAGCGGCTGATGACCTCTTACAAACCATTCAGAAAAAGGGCTCGATCCAGATCGGCCTGGAAGGCACTTATCCACCGTTCAACTTCCAGGACGAGAGCGGCAAGTTGACCGGCTTCGAAGTCGAGTTCGCCGAAGCCGTGGCCAAAGAGCTGGGCGTGAAAGCCGAGTTCCAACCGACCAAGTGGGACGGCATTCTCGCGGCGCTGGAATCCAAGCGTCTGGACATCGTGGTCAACCAGGTGACCATCTCCGAAGAGCGCAAAAAGAAGTACGACTTTTCCAGCCCCTACACCGTTTCCGGTATCCAGGTGCTGACCCGCAAAGGCCAGGAAGACAAGTTCAGCAAACCTAGCGATCTGAACGGCAAGAAGGTCGGCGTGGTACTGGGCACGAACTACGAACAATGGCTTAAAGAGAACGTGCCAGAGGCGGACATCCGCACCTATGACGACGACGCCAGCCGTAATCAGGACGTTCGTGTGGGCCGCCTCGATGCGATTCTTGGCGACCGCCTGGCTGCCTTCGAGCTGATCGAGAAAACCGGCGACACCCTCGCCGTAGCCGGCAAACCCTTCGCGCCACAGGAAGCTGGTATTGCCCTGCGCAAAGGCAACCCACAATTGCTCGCTGCCATCGACAAAGCCATCGCCAAACTGCGCGCCGACGGCACGCTGGAAAAGCTTTCAGTGAAGTGGTTCAAGGCTGACGTGACTAAATGATTGAGGAGAGTCTTCAGCTCGCGCTGAATTCCGCGCCTTTTCTACTCAAGGGCGCGCTCTACACGGTGGTGCTGAGCCTGGGCGGCATGTTCTTCGGCCTGCTGCTGGGCTTTGGCCTGGCGCTGATGCGCTTGTCGGCGCTTCGCGTGCTGAGCTGGACGTCGCGCATCTATGTGTCGTTCTTCCGTGGCACGCCGTTGTTGGTCCAGCTGTTCATGATTTATTACGGTTTGCCGCAGTTGGGTATCCAACTGGACCCGCTGCCGGCAGCACTGGTGGGCTTCTCGCTGAACATGGCGGCTTATGTCTGCGAGATTCTGCGCGCAGCCATTGGCTCGATTGACCGTGGGCAATGGGAAGCGGCCGCCAGCATCGGCATGACCCGCGCGCAAACCCTGCGCCGCGCAATTCTTCCGCAAGCCGCGCGTACCGCCTTGCCGCCGCTGGGCAACAGCTTTATCTCGCTGGTCAAAGACACCGCGCTGGCTGCCACCATTCAGGTGCCTGAGCTGTTCCGCCAGGCGCAGTTGATCACCGCGCGCACCTTCGAGATTTTCACCATGTACCTGGCTGCTGCGCTGATCTATTGGCTGCTAGCCAGTGCCCTGGCGCTGCTGCAAAACCACCTGGAAGCGCGGGTCAACCGCCACAACCAGGAGCAATGAGATGGCCATGATCGAAGTACGTGCGTTGAGCAAAGTGTTCAATGGGCAGACGGTGCTCAAGGGCATCGATCTGGATGTCGCGGCGGGCGAAGTAGTGGCCATCATCGGCCCCAGCGGCTCGGGCAAAACCACCCTGCTGCGCTGCCTGAATCTGCTGGAAGAACCGAGTGCCGGCAGCATTCGGGTCGGCGATATGTTCATTGATGCCAGCAAGCCATTGGCCAAACAGAAAGAGCTGATTCGCAGCCTGCGCCAACGCGTGGGTTTCGTCTTTCAGAACTTCAATTTGTTCCCCCATCGCACCGCGCTGGAGAACATTATTGAAGGGCCGATCGTGGTGAAAAAAGAGCCACGTGCCAGCGCCATCGAACGGGCTCGGGCGCTGTTGGCCAGGGTCGGTTTGGCAGGCAAGGAAGATGCGTATCCGCGGCGTCTGTCAGGCGGTCAGCAGCAACGCGTGGCCATCGCCAGAGCCCTGGCGATGCAGCCGGACGTGATTCTGTTCGACGAACCTACCTCGGCGCTGGACCCGGAATTGGTCGGCGAAGTGCTAGCGGCAATTCGCAGCCTGGCTGAAGAAAACCGAACCATGCTTATCGTCACCCACGAGATGAGTTTTGCCCGCGATGTGGCGAACCGGGTGATTTTTATCGACCAGGGCGTGATCGTCGAACAGGGCGAAGCCAAGGCGCTGTTCGCCAATCCACGTGAAGCACGCACGCAACAATTCCTGAGTAAATTCACCGAACAGAATGGCGTGTCTCAGCCCAGTATTTAACGAGTAAAAGGAGGGCGATTGAGGGTGCTGCGAAGGGCTCGCACTTGGCGAATAAACCTTGTATGGTGTTGCCACTGTGCTGCTTGTGTCACCGTGAATCGCAATGGAAGCTCGCTCTTGCCACACGACTCCTTTTACTCTTTGCACTCAGTCCCGACCTGGTCTTATGACCTCAGTTAACTTTGTTCAAGGAGCTACACCATGTCCAATCGCCAAGCTGGTACCGTTAAGTGGTTCAACGATGAAAAAGGCTACGGCTTCATCACTCCACAATCGGGCGGCGACGATCTTTTCGTACACTTCAAAGCTATCCAATCGGATGGTTTCAAAAGCCTGAAAGAAGGCCAGTCGGTTACTTTCGTAGCTGCCAAAGGCCAGAAAGGCATGCAAGCTGAAGAAGTTCAGGTTGCCTAATTCAGCCTCGCGCTGAGTGTAAAAAGCCTCACTCCGGTGGGGCTTTTTTATGCCTGCGATTTGCGCGGGGAACAGCGACCGCAGATTGGCTCAATACAACCGCTGGTCAGACTAACTGGTCACAGCGCGTTTTTTCCCGTAGGGTGCCGCCCGGTTAGTACCACGTCTGAAAATCAATTACGCCCTCCCCTCCAGCTTTCAGCTCAACCGAGCCCTGCTGATGTGAAGTGCCTGATGCCAAGTGATCGCTTTTTACAGCACACCTGGCTGGCCTCCAGATAAAGCATCACCGCCCTCTGTAAAGACCGCCGTGTTGCCTCCTACTCTGCAACGGCCAATCCGTTGATTGATCAGGTTCACCACTGGAACCGCACATAAAAGTGTTCCGTGGCACCTGCCCTCCGAAGTACCTACCTGCACCTTGAGCATCGCCTGTAGGCGGAACTTTATCGTGCGGTCCTGCTCCGATTAGAGTCATTTGCGCTCGCCCCTTTGGCGGCCAATATCGGAGTTTTTTTGTTAGCGGCAACGACGCCGCATGTGTGTAGGAACATCTAATAATGATGAATACCCAACCCCAAGTTCAGGATGCCATCAGCACCCTGCGTAATGCCTTCGCCCCTCTGGCCTGCCATATTCAGGCTGTGCGTAATGGCTGCTTCAGCTTCACCATCGTCAACGAACGCGGCGTTGCCCGTCATTGCGAACGCCTCTACCCTGAGCAGTACGCCAATGGTTCGTTGCAGCATGTGATCGACCGTACGCGCCAAACCCTGGCCAGCAAAGGCCTGGCGGCATGAACCTAAGGCAAGCATGACGGTCAGAGCTAACTCACTCGCGACGGAGCGCTGATATGCGTCATGTTAATTTCGACCTGCTCGAGAAAGCCTTCCACCCGCTGCGCCCCTCTCTGGGTCAGCGTCGCCCCGATGGCAGCGTGGTGCTCACCCTCGCTGACAGCAATGATGAAATGGCCTATAGCCGCGTCATCAGCTCAGACGAAGTGGTCAGCGCCGAAGTGTTCGGCCAAGTGGTAGAAGGCGTGCGTCGCGAACTCTGCGTACGCGCCGGCTCGCTCTCCTCGGAGATCAGAAAGCAGTTGGTAGAAAACGCCGGGGTGATGAGCTACATACCCGCCTGACGATTTGCCAAGGCAAAAAAAACCGGAGCCTGTTACCCACAGGCTCCGGTTTTTTTATTGCTCAATGACGGCCTACTTGCAGGTAACCGTCAGGCTGCGACCGGCATAGTCACCAGGCTCGAGCCCCAACACGCGATCATCGGGAGCGGCGTCGGCGCGGCCTTTCTTGCCGACCACGTCATAGCCACTCGGACAACTCTGCATGGCTTTCTCGTAGCAGTGCTGCCACTTCAGCGCCTGCCCGGAGCAGTCGATGCTCAACGCTTCGCTGCCATCCTTGGTGATGGTTTCATTAACCGTCGCGCAGCCCGCCAGGGCCGCCAACAGTACCGCCGTAATCCACCTAGCCATATTCATACCTTCGAGCACTCAGACAGCGGGGCCAACGTAGTGGCCCCTGATGGTGGCAGAAAAACTAACGGCACAGCACGATCATATTGCGGCTGGAGAAGCCATCCGGGTTCAAACCGAAGGGGTAGTTCTCATCGTAGTCCCCCTCCCCCACGCCCGACTTCGCCAAGACCTTGTACCCGTCGCTGCCGCAATTTTTCGCGGCCTCGCTCAAGCAGTCTTCCCACGACGAACTCAACCCCGAACAACTAATGTGCAAACCTGCTTTCTTACCGTACTTCTTGTGCACCGTAGGGGCCGATGAACAACCGGCAATCGCCAGTACAGTCAGCAGTATCAAAAGACGCTTCATACAGAGTCCTTATGCGGCGCCTGTTTCAGTTTCTGGATGCAATTACGGTTCTGCTCCGGGCTGCGCCTCTAGAGGGCCCATGCCACGTTGTTGTTATTGCCATCCCTAGCACCGCTCCACCTCTCAGTAGCCCATTCCTGAGCCGATGCAACACCGAGGTGAAAATAATTCCAGGCGCAGTATCTGCTAAAGACGAGGGTGGATACAACGCATTGCGCACTGTATGAAAAACGATACTGAGCCCACTCGTCCCACCCTGATCCAGCCATTTACAAATGCGCAGAAAAGGGGCGATTGGTTCGATAGGCAGGAGCTGGGACAGGAGAATTCTCTCGCAGGAAAAGCGACTCGGCGGCCCGATAGCTTTTCTGCAGGCAATAAAAAAGGCCCCAGACGCTTTCACGTCTGGAGCCTTTGAATAATGGCGGGGAAATAGGGATTCGAACCCTAGGTGCTATCGCTAACACAACGGATTTCGAATCCGTCCCGTTCGGCCACTCCGGCATCTCCCCAGCGGCGCGCATGATAACAGCTCAATCGCCCTTGGTGAAACCCAAAAATCGAATTTTTTCACATGCATTCAGATGCTTGCGCGGATCGAATGCGGCCTTGCGGGATAACGCAAAAGAGCGGCCGAAGCCGCTCTCTCGCTTAACACCTGGTGGCGATCAAGCGGTCAGCTTGGTCAGCGCTTCGCGGTACTTGTCGGCGGTTTTCTGCGCGACGTCGGCGGGCACTGCCGGGGCTGGTGGCTCTTTGTTCCAGCCGGTGGATTCCAGCCAGTCACGCACGAACTGTTTGTCGAAGCTCGGTGGGTTCTTGCCTTCCACGTAGCTTTCCACCGGCCAGAAACGGCTGGAGTCCGGGGTCAGCACTTCGTCCATCAGGGTCAGCGTGCCGTCTTCATCCAGGCCGAATTCGAACTTGGTGTCGGCGATGATGATGCCGCGGGTGGCCGCATATTCCACCGCCGCACTATAGAGAGCGATGGCGGTGTCGCGGACCTTAGCGGCCAGCTCTTTGCCGATCACCGCTTCGCACTGCTCGTAGGAAATGTTTTCGTCGTGATCACCCACGGCCGCTTTGGTCGACGGGGTGAAGATCGGCTGTGCCAGCTTCGAGGCTTCCTTCAACCCGGCCGGCAATTGAATGCCGCAGACGGTGCCGCTCTTCTGGTATTCCTTCCAGCCCGAACCGACGATGTAGCCACGCACGATGGCTTCCACAGCGATCGGCTGCAGGCGCTTGGCGACTACCGCGCGGCCTTCCACCAGTGGCAATTCGGCGGCCGGCACGACGTCTTCCACGCGGTCGCCAGTGAAGTGGTTGGGCACCACGTCGGCCAGCTTGTCGAACCAGAAGTTGGAGATCGCGGTGAGGATCTTGCCCTTGTCCGGAATCGGCTCGGCGAGGATCACGTCGAACGCGGAAAGACGATCGGTGGCGACCATCAGCATGCGCTTGGCGTCGATCTCGTACAGATCACGAACCTTGCCGGAGTAGATTTTCTTCAAGCTCAAGGTGGAGGGAGTGGTCATGGAAAATTTCCGCCTTTATTAAACGAAACAGGCGAAACCACAGTGGTTTCGCCTATCGATTTTGCGACTGAAGCCAGGTGCTGACCGAAACGGCCAGCACTCAATCAGCCCAGGTTTTCCTGGATCAAGGCCAATACGCGGCGGGCCACTTCGGCCGGCGCTACGGTATTGAGGTCTTTTTCCACGGTGACTTGCACGCTGTCCGCCGCCTTGGTCAGGCGTACCTGATAACGCTCGGCACGGGCATCGATCTCTTCCTTGGTCGGCTCGCTGCTCCACAGACGACTGAAGAAGCCAGGCTCTTTGTCCTTGGTCTCAGCGCCTTCGGCCAGGTTGATGTAATACACACCCAGGCTGCGGTTGAGGTCGTCGACGCGCACGTTGGCGGTCTCCAGCGAACGGCCGACGCTGGACCAGGCACGATCGAAATCAGCACCCAGGTTCAGTACCGGGTTGTTGTTGCCGTCTTCGGTCAGGCTGACGCGGCTTGGCGCGTCGAAGTCGCGGGCGGCCAACAGAGACACCGAACCACCCTGCTCGGCGCTACGCGCCATGCTCGCGAGCATTTCGTCGAGCAGCGCAGCGTCGAGGCTGGCGTTGGTCGATTTGCTCGGGAACGCGACATCAGCAGTGCTGTCGGCCGGGCGCGCGGCGCTGACCACATAGATCTCACTGGTGTTGCGCTGCACGCCTGGCTCGATACGCACACGAACGCGGGTTTCGCTTTTCGGGTCGACATCAGCAACACGGCCGCTCAAACGACGAGCCATGGGTGCCGACAACTCTTCGAAACGCTGCCAGTCAGTGCTGAACTCGCCGGTTTGCGGACGATCTTCGCTGATGCGGAAGCCGTTATCTTCGAAGAACTGGTGAGCCACTGGCCAGACTTCAGCCGGTGGACGCTGAGCGACCAGCCAACGGCTGTCGCCGCTCTTCTGCAGGCTGAACTCGCTGGAGTCGGCTACTGCCGCCAGCGGTTGTGGGCGCGGTACTTCGTATTCGCCCTGCACAGTGGAGTCAGCCACGTTACGCGGCACCGGCAGCAGCGGGTCGAGCGGTTTCACGTCATAGCCCTGCGGCACTTGCATCGCCGGGCTCTGGTGTTGCGTCAGGTAATCACTGCCACGATCACGGAAATAACCATCTTCACCCCACAGCCACCCGCAACCGCTGGTGCTGGAAATGATTACGGCAAGGGCAGAAAGTCCGGCCAGTCGCTTCATGCGTAGTGCTTCCTCAATTAAACCAATACGCCGGACTGGCGCAGGGCCTGACGCAGCGGTTCATGACAACGCGGACTGAGCCAGGTCAGTGGCAGGCGAATGCCTTCCACCATCAAACCCATTTCCTGCAGGGCCCATTTCACCGGGATCGGGTTGGACTCGATGAACAGCGTTTTGTGCAGCGGCATCAGACGATCATTGATCGCCCGGGCTGTCACGGCATCGCCGGCCATCGCCGCCGCGCACAGCTCGCTCATGGCGCGCGGTGCAACGTTGGCAGTCACGGAAATATTGCCCTTGCCGCCCATCAGCATCAGCTCGACGGCAGTGGCGTCGTCACCCGAGTACACCAGGAAGTCGCTGTCGACGCGGTCGAGTACTTCTTGGCCGCGCTGCAGGTCACCGGTGGCTTCTTTGATGCCGACGATGTTGCTGATCTTCGACAGACGCTCAACGGTTTCCGGCAGCATGTCGCATACGGTGCGGCCAGGAACGTTGTAGAGAATCTGCGGGATGGCCACGGCTTCGGCGATGTGGCGGAAATGCTGGTACAAGCCTTCCTGGGTCGGCTTGTTGTAGTACGGGGTCACCAGCAGGCAGGCGTCGGCGCCGGCGGTTTTGGCGTTAGTCGTCAGCTCGACCGCCTCACGGGTGGAGTTCGCACCGGTACCAGCAATCACCGGAATACGACCGGCGACCTGGTCCACCACGCGGCGAATCACTTCGATATGTTCATTAACATCCAAGGTCGCCGACTCACCCGTGGTGCCGACCGCGACAATGGCGTTGGTGCCTTCTTGCAGGTGGAAGTCCACCAGCTTGCTCAGCGCGTCCCAATCAAGACGACCCTGCGCATCCATAGGCGTGACCAGTGCCACCATACTGCCCGCAATCATGCAACCGCTCCTGCCGGAAAAAGAGAGCCGTAATGGTACTGGCGCCACCTGCCTTGCACAAGCGAAGTACCGCGCTATGAGCATTCCCCTCAGCGACAGTTTTCGCTAACCTTCCGGCTTTGATCGACAGTTGACCTGCCGACCGCTCATCGCTTTAGGAATGCTGCATGTCCACCCCCATCGTCCGCGAACAATTCCTCGTCATCAGCGCCCTTGGCACCAACCCGATGGAACTGACCAACATTCTCTGCCGCACCAGCCACGAGAACCGTTGCGCCGTGGTCAGCACGCGTCTGAGCCGCCACGGCGAGTACAGCGCGCTGGTGGTTCAGGTATCGGGCAACTGGGACGCCCTGGCGCGCCTGGAAACCAGCCTGCCGTCGCTGTCGAAAAAACATGCCTTTACCGTCAGCGTGGTGCGCAGCGCCGCCGCAGAAATCCGCCCGCAGGCGTTGCCCTATGTGGCATACGTAAGCTCGGTGTACCGCCCGGACATCCTCAATGAGCTGTGCCAGTTCTTCATCGACCATAATGTCGAGCTGGAAAACCTCACCTGCGATACCTACCTGGCACCGCAAACCGGCGGCACCATGCTCAACGCCACCCTGACCGTCACCCTGCCAGCCGGCACCCAGATCAGCTGGCTGCGCGATCAGTTCCTCGACTTTGCCGATGCACTGAACCTGGACGCCCTGATCGAACCGTGGCGCCCACAAACGCCGGCATAAGGAAAACAGCATGAGCGCTTCTCTCGACCAGGCCGTCGCCGACTTCACTGTGCCGGCTACCAGCGGCAAGCAAATCACCCTCTCGGCGCTCAAAGGCCAGCAGGTGGTGATTTATTTCTACCCCAAAGACAGCACGCCCGGCTGCACCACTGAAGGCCAAGGCTTTCGTGACCAGTACGCAGCGTTCAAGGCGGCCAACACCGAGGTGTTCGGCGTGTCGCGCGACAGCCTGAAGTCCCACGAGAACTTCAAGTGCAAGCAAGAATTCCCGTTTGAGCTGCTTTCGGATAAAGACGAAGCGCTGTGCCAGCTGTTCGATGTGATCAAGCTGAAAAAACTGTACGGAAAGGAATACCTGGGCGTGGACCGCAGCACCTTTCTCATCGATGCCAACGGCGTGCTGCGCCAGGAATGGCGTGGCGTAAAAGTGCCGGGGCATGTCGACGCCGTTCTGGCTGCCGCCCAAGCGCTGAACAAGGGCTGACTCATCGACCAATAAAAAGCCCGGCCAAGTGCCGGGCTTTTTTATGCGCGCTACCGCCGTCTTACATCAACGGCGCCACCACCGGCTCCTGACGTGGCCAGGCATCCAGCAGCGCTTTGCAGAGCGTTGCCAGGGGAATGGCAAAGAAGATCCCCCAGAAGCCCCACATGCCGCCAAATAGCAGCACCGCACAGATGATCACCACCGGGTGCAGGTTCACCGCTTCGGCGAACAACAGCGGCACCAGCACATTGCCATCCAGCGCCTGGATAATGCCGTACACCGCCATCAGGTAGATGAACTGATCACCCCAGCCCCACTGGAACAGCGCGATCAGCGCCACCGGCACAGTCACCACCACCGCGCCGACATAGGGCACCACCACCGAGAACCCCACCAGCAACGCCAGTAGCGCCGCATAGTTGAGCCCAAGGGCAATGAAGGCCACGTAGGTGGCGCCGCCGCAAATCAGAATCTCGATGACCTTGCCGCGAATGTAATTGGCGATCTGCTGGTTCATCTCCCGCGCCACCCGCGTTATCAGGGTGCGCTCGCGCGGCAGGTAGCTGCGCAGCCAGCGGCCAATCAGCGCACCGTCCTTGAGAAAGAAGAACACCAGAATCGGCACCAACACCAGGTAGATCATGGCGTTGACCAACAGCGGCAGGCTCGACAGGGAAAAGGTCAGCGCCAGTTGCCCGAAGCTGCCGATTTCATTGCGCACCACCTCGATCACGTGCAGCACTTGCTCATCGGACACCAACTGCGGATAACGCTCCGGCAGCAACAGCAGCAGCGACTGCCATTTGCCCAACATGCCCGGCAGTTCGTTGAACAACGCAATGAGTTGCTGCCAGAGCAGCGGCACCAACATCAGCAAGCACACCGCCAGCAGGCCGATAAAGCAGGCAAACACCAGCCACACCGCCAGCACCTGCGGTACTCGCAAGCGCTGAAGGGTGCGCACCAACCCTTGCATCAGAAACGCCAACACCAGCCCGGCCAACACCGGCGCCAACATGCCACCCAGCGTCAGCAATGCAGCGAAGGCCAACACCAACAGCACGGTCAGCACCACCGCCTCCTCATCGGAGAAGTAGCGCTGCACCCAGTTGCGTAAGACCTTGAACATCAGAATTCCTTAACGGCAGGCGCCAGGCGCGCCTGCTTTGTATGAGCTAGGCCTTGCGAAGCCAATAACGATAAACCCCAGCCTCGGATTCTTCGCGCAGCAAGGTATGGCCAGCCAGGGTGGCGAACGCGCGAAAGTCGCGCTGCGAACCAGCGTCAGTGGCGGTCACTTTGAGCACTGCGCCACTGGCCAGACGATTGAGCTCAAGCTTGGCTTTCAACAGCGGCAACGGACAATTCAAACCGCTGGCATCGACCTCAGCGGCAGCCTGCCCATCCCACACCACAACATCAGTCATCAAATCGGGCTCCAAATCGGTTGTTTAGGATACCGAGGTGGTCAGCCGACCGCCATGGCGGCTACAGTAGAGACTTTGCCACCAAGAGCTTCGTGCATGAATCTTCTGCGCCCTACTCTGCTGTCGCTTGCCGTGTTGCTCGCCGCTCCCGCTATCGCCGATGACCTGCCCTCGCTGGGCGATTCCAGCTCCTCGATTGTCTCTCCCGAGCAGGAGTTTCAACTGGGCCGTGCCTGGTTGAGCCTGGTGCGCAGCCAGGTGCCGCAGCTGAACGACCCGCAGTTGAAGGAGTTCGTCGAAAGCAGCGTGTACAAGCTGGCCGAAACCAGCGACCTGCATGACCACCGCCTGGTGTTCATCCTGATCAAGGACCCACAAATCAACGCCTTCGCCGCACCTGGCGGGGTGATCGGGGTCAACGGCGGCCTGTTCCTGTATGCGCAGACCGAGGCCGAATACGCCGCAGTACTGGCGCACGAACTGGGCCACTTGATTCAACGCCACTACGCCCGCGGCCTACAGGCCCAGCAGCAGATGCAGATTCCGGTGATGGCAGCGATGCTCGCCGGCATCATTGCCGCAGCGGCCGGCGCCGGCGACGTCGGCATGGCGACCATCATGGGCACCCAGGCCGCGGCCATTCAGAACCAGTTGCGCTTCTCCCGGCAGAACGAGCAAGAGGCTGACCGCGTTGGCGTGGTCAACCTCGAGCGTGCCGGCTACGACCCACGCGCGATGCCCAACATGTTCGAACGCATGGCTCGCCAGTACCGCTACGACAAACGCCCGCCAGAATTCTTGCTGACTCACCCGGTGACCGAGTCGCGGATTGCCGACACCCGCAACCGCGCCGAGCAATATGGCCAGGGCGGCCGCGAAGATACGCTGCAGTACCAACTGATGCGTGCCCGCGTGCAACTGACGTTCGAAGAGACCCCAGGCATCTCCGCCAAACGCTTCCGCGCCATGCTCCAGGACGACCCCGGTATGGACGCCGCGCGCTACGGCCTGGCGCTGGCACAAGTAAAAAGCGGCCAGCTCAATGAAGCTCGCGACAGCCTGGCGCAACTGCTGAAGAAAGACCCGAACAACGTCACCTACAACTTGGCGCAAGTGGAACTGGACATCACCAATAACCGCCTGCCGGATGCCAAGCAACGGGTCGACAAAATGCTCGCCCAGTTCCCCGACAACTACCCGCTGCAGCAGAGCCGCATCGACATGCTGCTCAAGCAGAACCAGGCACCACAGGCACAGAAGGCCCTGGAAGAGCTGCTGAAAGCACGCCCCAACGATCCGGATATCTGGTACCAGGTAGCCGAGGTTCGCGGCCAGGCGGGCGACATCATTGGCCTGCATCAAGCCCGCGCCGAATACTTCGCCCTGATGGCGGACTTCGATCAAGCCCTGGAACAGCTCGACTTTGCCAAGCGCCGCGCCATCAACAACTTCCCACTGGCGTCGAAAATCGATGCGCGGCAAAAAGAGATCATGGAGCAGCAGCGCATGATCAAGCAGTTGATGCGTTAAAAAACATCGCGGCTGACCGGTGCGCCGGACCGGTCAGCCGCGATTGCTGCTTAGACAATTGATCAGGCGTTACCCGCCACCTTCAACCGCGCAGCCTGGGTGAAGTCCAACATGCGTTTCAGCGGCTTCAGCGCCTGCGGAATCAAAGCCGAATCAACGAAAATCTCATTGCTGCCTTCACGCAGGCATTGCAGCGTACGCTCCAGCGTATTCATCGCCATCCACGGGCAGTGCGCGCAACTGCGGCAAGCCGCGCCGTTACCCGCAGTCGGTGCCTCGACAAAGATCTTGTCCGGACACAGCTGCTGCATCTTGTAGAAAATGCCGCGGTCGGTGGCGACGATAAAAGTCGAGTTGGGCAGCGTCTGCGCCGCTTTGATCAACTGGCTGGTGGAACCCACGGCATCGGCCAAGTCGATCACCGACTCCGGCGACTCCGGGTGCACCAGAATCGCGGCGTCCGGGTACAGCGCCTTCATGTCTTCGAGTTGCTTGGACTTGAACTCCTCGTGGACGATGCAGGCACCGTCCCAGAGCAGCATGTCGGCGCCAGTCTGCTTCTGGATGTAGCGGCCCAAGTGCTTGTCCGGTGCCCAGATAATTTTCTCGCCGTTATCCATCAGGCTTTCGACGATTTCCAGCGCGCAACTGGAAGTCACGACCCAGTCAGCGCGGGCTTTGACGGCGGCTGAGGTGTTGGCGTAAACCACCACCGTGCGCTCCGGGTGCTGATCGCAGAACGCGGAAAATTCGTCGACCGGGCAACCGAGGTCCAGCGAGCAGGTCGCCTCCAGGGTCGGCATCAGCACGCGCTTTTCCGGGTTAAGGATTTTGGCCGTCTCGCCCATGAATTTGACGCCGGCCACCAGCACGGTTTTCGCCGAGTGCTGATTGCCGAAACGGGCCATTTCCAGGGAGTCAGAGACGCAACCGCCGGTTTCTTCGGCCAACGCCTGAATCACCGGGTCGCAGTAGTAGTGGGCAACCAGAACCGCATCTTGGGCCTTCAGCTCGGCGGCAATTTCTGCGCGCAGGCGAGTTTCTTCTTCAGGCGAAAGGGGCTTGGGTTGTTTGGCATCGAGGTGCGCCTGGACCAGCAGGCGCTCGGAAATCTGGGTCATGTCATCAGGCTCTGAATATGCTTTCAGTGCCGCGCAGTATACCCGCCTGAACTGAGTGCAAACGTCGCCGAAGGGAGAAATCTGATACGTCAGAAACGAAAAAACCCGGAACACTCACTGCTGAGCATTCCGGGTTTCCGCTCCTTCTTACGAAGGAAATATGGTGGGTCGTGTGGGACTCGAACCTACGACCAATTGGTTAAAAGCCAACTGCTCTACCAACTGAGCTAACGACCCGCGGTGTGCATAATACTGATTTAATTCATAAAATCAACAGCATGCGGTAAAGATTTAGAAATAACGGGTAGGGTCTTTCACACCCGCTTCAGAGAAACCGGCCGCGCGCAGGCGGCAGCTGTCGCATTTGCCACAGGCACGACCATCGTCATCGGCCTGGTAGCAGGAAACGGTCAGGCCGTAGTCCACGCCCTCGGCCATGCCCGCCTGGACGATCTGCGCCTTGCTTAGAAACTGCAGCGGCGCCTGAATGCGAAAGCCCTGCCCTTCCACGCCAGCCTTGGTGGCAAGGTTGGCCATGCGCTCGAACGCATCGACGAACTCGGGACGGCAATCGGGGTATCCGGAATAATCCACAGCGTTTACACCGATAAAGATATCCCGCGCGCCCAGCACTTCGGCCCAGCCCAAAGCGAGCGACAGAAACACCGTATTGCGCGCCGGCACGTAGGTCACCGGAATGCCTTCGCCTGGCGTTTCCGGCACCGCGATGCTGCTGTCGGTGAGGGCCGAACCGCCCATACCGTTGAGGTTCAAGCCGATCACTTTGTGCTCGGCTACACCCAACTGCTGAGCCACACGCTCTGCGGCCTGCAGCTCGGAGCGATGGCGTTGACCATAGTCGAAACTGATGGTGTAGCAGGCGTAGCCGTCGGCCTTGGCCATGGCGACTACGGTGGCGGAGTCGAGGCCGCCGGAGAGCAGAATTACCGCTTTTTTATCAGTCATATCAGTGTCCCGGCTGGTCGTTCCAAAGAATCTTGTGCAGTTGCAACTGCAAGCGCACCGGCAAGTTATCGGCGACGATCCAGTCGGCCAAAGCACGAGCATCTACTTGCTGATGACTAGGCGAAAACAGCACTTCTCCGGCACGATTCTGCAGGCCGTATTGGATCAGTTTGGACACCGACCAGTCGTAGTCTTCACGCGAACAGATGACGAACTTGACCTGATCGTTAGGGGTCAGGAACTCGATGTTCTCGTAGCGGTTGCGCGCCATTTCGGCAGAGCCCGGTGTCTTCAGATCGACCACCTTGCTCACACGAGGATCGACCGCCGACACATCGAGGGCGCCGCTGGTTTCCAGCGACACCTCGAAGCCGGCATCGCACAGGCGCTCGAGCAGAGGAATGCAGTTGGGCTGGGCCAGCGGCTCACCACCGGTAACGCAAACGTAGCGCGGCTTGTAGGCCGCGATTTGCTCAACAATGGCGTCCAGGGACATGATTTCGCCGCCACTGAAGGCGTAGGCGGTGTCGCAGTATTGGCAGCGCAGAGGGCAGCCAGTCAGGCGCACGAACACTGTCGGTAAACCGGCAGTGCGCGTCTCACCCTGCAACGAGTAAAAAATCTCGGTAATGCGCAGGTTTTTTTGCATATCGGCCACGGGCGTGACGGCGAAACAGGCCATCCGCCTCCGTTGCGGGAATTGGGGCGGCGATTCTAACGAAAAAACCCGCGACAGGCGCGGGTTTTATTGAACAGCGGGTCAGGCTTTACAGGCGTTGCAGATCACGCTGGGCCAGTTGGGCGGCCGAGCTGCCCGGATACTGGGCAATTACCTGCTGCAAAATGCCTTTGGCTTTGTCGGTGTGACCGAGGCGCTGCTCGACATCGGCCAGCTTGTACAGCGAATCCGGCACCTTGTTGTGGGTCGGATACAGCTGGCTGACCTTGGCAAAGGCTTGCCCGGCGCCTTGCAGGTCGCCCTTGGTCAGGTTCACCTCACCCAACCAGTACTGCGCGTTGCCGGCGTATTGGCTCTGTGGGTATTTGCGCAGGAAGGCGCTAAAGGCCTGACTGGCCTTGTCGAAATCTTTAGCTTTGATCAGATCGAAGGCAGCATCGTAATAGAGCTTTTCCTTCGCCGGATCACCCGGCTCAGTGCTCGCCGCAGGCTGTTGCGCTGCTGGCTGCACGGGAGCAGCACCGGCATTGACTGCACCGGCATTGCTGGAATCTGGAGTAGCGGCAGGAGCACCAGTGGCGCCGCCGGCTATACGTCTGTCGAGGTCTTGGTAACGCTCCAGGCCTTCTTGTTTCAGGCGCTGAATTTCGTTCTGTTGCTCCTCGACCATGCCGCGCAAACGGCCTAGTTCGTCTTGCATTTGTTGCAGCTGCATGAACAGCTCGCCCTGTGCCGAGGCAGGGGCCGTAACCCCTCCCCCTGCATAGGCGCCGGTCGTGCCATAACCTGCAGGTGGATAACTACCACCGCCATCGCTGGCGTTGCTGTCTTCCACCGGAACCGCAGCCCAGGCCGCAAGCGGCAGGCTGAGAGTCAATATAGTCAGAGCACGACGGCACGTTCGCATGTCGAATTACTTACGCAGTTCAACGCGACGGTTTTGAGCCCAGGATTGCTCGTCGTTGCCGGTAGCAACTGGACGCTCTTCACCGTAGGAAACCAGTTCCAGCTGAGCTGGGGAAACGCCTTGCAGAACCAGGTAGCGCTGAACGGCTTTCGCACGACGCTCGCCCAGAGCCATGTTGTACTCACGGGTGCCGCGTTCGTCGGTGTTGCCTTCCAGAACGACGCGAGCGCCATTGCCTTTCAGGTCTTTGGCGTGAACGTCCAGAGCGCGCATGGCTTCTGGCTTCAGGTCCGAGCTGTCGTATTCGAAGTAGAAGGTGGTGATAGCGCGCAGAGCAGCTTCTTCGCTCAGGTTGCCGTCTACACCGCTGTTGTTGGCGTTGTAGCCAGCGTTTGGATCAACAGCGCCTTCGCCAGCGTTGTCGCCGCCTTTGGAGGAGCAACCTACAGCTACAGCCATGGACAGAGCCAGTGCAGCGAACTTACCGAATTTCAACATTTCCATAGTAAAACTCCTAATGAACCCCAGTGTGTTAAGTAATTGGTGCAGCGCCGCATCAGTTCAGGAAAGGCGACCAGGATGGCTCTCGGATTTCGCCTTGCGCGGTTGGAATCGGGAGTTTTACGCGTCCATTAATGGAGGCAAGAATCAAGACTCCACGGCCCTGCTGGCGGGTGGCGTAGATTACCATGGTGCCGTTGGGCGCGACAGTAGGCGACTCATCCAGATTGGTATCTGAAAGAATCCGCAAACGCGAAGTCTGCAAGTCCTGCGCAGCCACTTTGAAATTGGTGAAACCGTCCTGACGGTGAATCATCACCAACGTCTTCTCGTCAGCAGACAGTTTGGGGTTGGCGTTGTAGTTACCTACAAAGGTCACCCGATCCACTGCACCGCCGGCAATATTGGTTTTATAGACCTGCGGTTTCCCGGCACGGTCCGATGTGAAGTAAATAGTCTGACCGTCCTTGCCCCAGAAGGGTTCGGTATCAATTGCATAGTGATTGGTCACACGGGTCATCTGCCGGCTGCCCAGATCCATCACGTAGATTTCCGGGTTGCCATCACGCGACAGTACGAACGCCAGCTTGCTGCCATCGGGCGAGAACGCCGGGGCACCATTGAGGCCTTCGAAGTTGGTGATCTGCTCGCGGCGACCGGTGTCGATGTGCTGGATGAAGATACGCGGACGCTTCTGTTCGAACGACACATAGGCAATGCGCTTGCCGTCGCTGGCAAAACGCGGCGACAGAATCGGCTCACGCGATTGCAGCAGGGTCACTGCGCGGGCGCCGTCATAGTCCGAGCGCTGCAAGGTGTAACGGGTGTTGCTGGCGGAGAAGCGCTCTGCAGTCACGTACAGCATCTGGGTGGAAAACGCGCCCTTGATGCCGGTGAGTTTTTCGAACGCCTGGTCAGCGATGTAGTGCGACATGTCGCGCAGTTGGTCAGTGGTACCGCCCACGCTGCCGGTAAATACCTGCTGCTCGGTGGCCACGTTGAACAGCGCGAACTGGATCTGCAACCGGCCGCCGTTAGGCACGATGTTACCGACCAGCACGTACTGGGCGCCGAGGGCTTTCCAGTCGCGGTAGATCACTTCGCTGGCCTGCGTTGGCAGGCTGATCATGTTCTGACGGGGGATCGGCTCGAACGTACCGGAGTTGCGCAGGTCCTTGCCGACGATATCGGAAATATCCTCAGGCAGAACGGTGCCGCCCTGCCAGCCGAATGGAACCACGGCAATCGGGATGGCACGGTCGGAACCGGTGCCTACCAGAATGTTTTTTTCCTCTGCTGCCGCCATTCCCGCAGCGCAACAAAGGACTACTAGCAATCCGCGAAGAATGTTGATCACAAATCTAGATCCTCAGGTTTGAAGGTCATCTTGAATGAACGATAGGGGTTGAAGTCGGTAGGACTCAGACCCTGCATTTCTACTAAACGCCCAATATTTTTCACTGCGGCTACAGCCGAGTTGTCGAACGGCGCGTTGCCGCTGGACTTGGCAATCGTCGCGCTGGTGATGGTGCCGTCGGGCAGCATGGTGATCTGCAGAACCACCGCCATGCCATTACGAGCGCCAGGTGGACGTGTCCACACCTCGGAAGCACGCATACGAATCAGGTCATCGAAGTTGCCGGAGACGGTATCGCCCACTTCATCAGCGGTGGTCGCCTCGCGCTCGGTGGTGTCGGACAACAGCTCGGCCAATGCCTGCGCCTTCTTGTCCTCAGCCGACTTGCGCGCAGCCTCGGCAGCCTTTTTCTTAACGGCTTCCGCTTCTGCCTTTTTCTTCTCAGTCGCTTTCTTGGCAGCATCAGCCGCCTTTTTCTTGGCGTCTTCTGCAGCTTTTTTCTTCGCCTCGGCTTCGGCTTTCTTCTTCGCCTCTTCTTCAGCTTTCTTCTGTTCTTCTTCGGTTTTCTTCTTGGCGATATCGGCGAGTTTCTTTTCCTCGACCTTCTTCGCTTCTTCGGCTTTCTTGGCCTCGGCCGCTTTGGCCGCTTCAGCCTGCTCCTGCTCGGCCGCTTCGGCTTTTTGAGCTTCGTCGGCTTTCTTTTGTTCCGCCGCCTTCACCTTCTCTTGCTCGACTTTCTTGGCTTCCAGCTGCTCAACCTCGTATTGCTTGGCAGCGGTTTTTTTCGCTTCGCCGGCAATTTTCTGGTTGGTCTGCACGGTCGCCGGGCTCTTCGATTTCAGCTCGTAGAGCGTAGCCTGAACAATGGGTTTAGCGGGTGGCAGCTCCGGCGTAAAAGCAAAGCTGACAAACAGCATGCCGAACAACAGGACGTGCAGCCCTATTGCCCAGATACTTGGCCAGAAAAAGCCTTCCGATGAGGAGCGCTCGCGTTCCTGCATTAGGGCGCCTCGGTAATCAGGCCGACGTTACCCACACCGGCTTGCTGCAGACCGCCCATGGCCGCCATCACGGCACCGTAGTCGACCACTTTATCGGCACGGATAAACACTTGCGTCTGCTTACCCTGGGCGCGGCTCTGGTTCATGATCGCGGTCACGGCGGTGGTCATTTCCGCTAGCGTCAGGGCTTTGGCCTGCTGCTTGTCGGTGTCCACTTCGCTGCCAAGGTTCCAGTAGTAGGTCTTGTCGGCTTTGATCGAGATGGTCAGCACCTGGGTGTTGTTGTCTTGCGGCAAGGCATCGCTGGATACCTTGGGCAAGTCCACCTTGACGCCCTGGTTGAGCATCGGGGCAGTCACCATGAAAATCACCAGCAGCACCAACATCACGTCGATGTAGGGCACCACGTTCATTTCGGCGACTGGTTTACGTCTCTTACGAATACGTGCCATGAGTTAAAACCTTTCCTAAAGCCTTCAGTAAAACCAGCGGCTTACTCGTCGCTGGTGTGCACTTTACGGTGCAGGATGGCTTGGAATTCATCGGCGAAGGTGTAGTAACGGCCGATCAGGGTTTCGCCACGAGCGGCAAAGCGGTTGTAGGCGATGACCGCCGGGATGGCGGCGAACAGGCCGATCGCCGTGGCGATCAACGCTTCGGCAATACCCGGGGCCACAGTGGCCAAGGTCGCTTGTTGGGCAGATGCCAGGCCACGGAAGGAGTTCATGATCCCCCACACGGTACCGAACAGACCAATGTACGGGCTGGTAGAACCGACGGTGGCGAGGAACGGCAGGCTCTGCTCGAGCTTCTCTTCTTCACGGGAAATTGCCACGCGCATGGCACGGTTGACGCCGTCCATGACCGCGTCCGGATCCACACCCGGCTGCTGACGCAGGCGCGAGAACTCTTTGAAACCGCCGCGAAAGATCTGCTCAACGCCCGAATCCGGGTCCGGGTTGGCGCCGGCCTGGCGGTAAAGCTTGGACAGGTCGATACCCGACCAGAAACGCTCCTCGAATGTCTCGAGCGAACGGCGCGCCGCACGGATCATGGTGCTTTTCTGAAAGATCATGATCCATGAGGTTACCGATGCGCCTACAAGAACCAGCATGACCAGCTGTACCACGATGCTGGCGTTGCTGATCAGGCTCCACATAGAGGTATGGTCGACGACGGTGGCTTCCACGCTTAATCTCCTGCTTTAGATGTACCCGCGTCGCTTGCGCCTGCAAAGGCGATACGCAACGCTTCGGGAATGGCCCGGGGTTTCAAACTGTCGGCGCGCACACAGGCCACCAGGAACTGCCCTTCACAGAGCAGCGTTTTATCCGTAGCCCGCCTGACCTGTTGACGAAAGCGCAGGCTGGCACGGTTTAATTCGATCACTTCGGCGCTGACTAACAACTCATCGTCCAGACGCGCCGGCACGTGGTAACGCGCTTCGCTGGAATGCACGACAAACAGCATCTCCCCCGCCAGCTGCGACTGAGCAAAGCCCAGGTCACGTAGCCGTTCGGTACGAGCCCGCTCCATGAATTTAAGGTAATTGACGTAATAAACGATGCCGCCGGCATCGGTGTCTTCGTAGTAAACCCGACAGCGATGCGTGAACGGCTCAAGCCCATTTTGCGCGCGCATACTCTAGTGCTTACTCCCCAGGTTGCCAATCGGGCAAACCAACTGTTTTTTGTCCAGATGCATCATCTGCTGCCAACCCTGCACAGGGCTGCTGATCAGATGAAGCATACGAACGTAAAGTTACTCATCCAACGTAAACATATCGGTCTGCGGCAAGTCGCCCATGCGCTTGGGCACATTCAGGCCGAAGTGCAGATACGCATGCCGGGTCACCACCCGCCCACGTGGCGTACGCATGATGTAGCCCTGTTGAATCAGGTACGGTTCGAGCACGTCTTCAATGGTGTGGCGCTCTTCGCTGATGGCCGCGGCCAGGCTGTCGACGCCCACCGGACCACCGTCAAACTTCTCGATCATGGTCAACAGCAAACGCCGGTCCTGGTGATCGAAGCCGTGTTCGTCGACATCCAGCAGGTTCAACGCCAGGTCGGCGATGGCGCGGGTGATATGGCCCTGGGCACGCACTTCAGCAAAGTCGCGCACACGGCGCAGCAGGCGGTTGGCGATTCGCGGGGTACCACGGGCACGACGGGCGATCTCGAACGCACCTTCCGGGTCCAGCGGTAAACCGAGAATGCCAGCGGAGCGCTGCACGATGGTGGCCAGATCGGCCGTGCTGTAGAACTCCAGACGCTGGACGATGCCGAAGCGGTCACGCAGCGGGTTGGTCAGCATGCCGGCGCGCGTGGTCGCACCGACCAGGGTGAACGGCGGCAGATCAAGTTTGATCGAACGGGCGGCCGGCCCCTCGCCAATCATGATGTCGAGCTGGAAATCTTCCATCGCCGGGTACAGCACTTCTTCGACGATGGGCGACAGGCGATGAATCTCATCAATGAACAGCACATCGCCAGGTTCGAGGTTGGTCAGCATTGCCGCCAAGTCGCCTGGGCGCTCAAGCACCGGGCCCGAAGTGCTTTTGATCGAAACGCCCATTTCCTGCGCAATGATATTGGCCAGGGTGGTTTTACCCAGGCCAGGCGGGCCGAAGATCAGGGTGTGATCAAGCGATTCCTGGCGGCCACGAGCCGCCTGAATAAACAGTTCCATCTGCTCACGCACTTTCGGCTGCCCGATGTACTCAGCCAGACGCAGCGGCCGAATGGCGCGGTCCAGTTGTTCATCGCGGTCACGGCCTGAGGCGGTGATCAGGCGGTCGGCGTCTATCACTTAAACCATTCCTTTCAATGAACGACGGATCAATTCTTCACTGCTCAAGCCATCTTCCTGTACGGCAGAAACCGCGCGGCTTGCCTCTTGCGGCTTGAAGCCCAAGGAAATCAGGGCGCTCACGGCGTCATTCTCCGCACTTGAGACTGTGCCACCGGCACGAGGTTCAGTCACAAAGGTGGCGATGCCCGGTACGGTTTCCCACGCCTTGAAGCGGTCTTTGAGCTCCACCAGCAGGCGTTCGGCGGTCTTCTTGCCGACCCCCGGAACCCGGGTAAGCGCTGAGGTATCTTGCGCCTGAACAGCACGAACCAACTCGTCCACTTCCAGGCCGGACATCAGCGCCAACGCCAACTTCGGACCCACGCCATTGAGGCGGATCAGCTCGCGAAACAGCTCGCGCTCGCGCTTTTCGGCGAAACCAAACAGCAAGTGAGCATCTTCGCGCACCACCAGGTGGGTATGCAGCGTCACTGGCTCACCGACCGAGGGCAGGCGATACAGCGTGGTCATCGGCACTTCCAGCTCGTAGCCCAGGCCATTCACATCGACGATAAGGTGCGGCGGCTGCTTTTCCAGCAAGGTCCCACGCAAGCGTCCAATCACGAAATCAGTTCCTTAATAAAGAAGGCCGCCATCACAGACGCAAGCGCCCGCCGCGACTGCGGGCGCCCACCAGGCCGTGAGGAATCAGGCTGGAGCGAGTGTGGGCATGACACAAGGCAATTGCCAGGGCGTCGGAGGCATCGATCTGTGGTTTTTGCGTCAGCTTGAGCAGGTGCATCACCATCATCTGCACCTGCTGCTTGTCCGCCCCGCCGGTGCCGGCAATCGCCTGCTTGACCTGGGTGGCGGTGTATTCGGCGATCTCCAGGCCGTGCTCGGCGGCCGCGACAATCGCCGCACCACGGGCCTGGCCGAGCTTGAGCGCTGAGTCGGCGTTCTTGGCCATAAACACTTTTTCGATGCCCATGGTCACCGGCCCGTAGGTTTCGATCACCTCACGCACGCCGCGAAACACAATCTGCAAGCGCTCGGATAACTCGCCCGCGCCAGTGCGAATGCAGCCTGAAGCCA
This sequence comes from Pseudomonas sp. GV071, assembly GCF_003050835.1. Lineage (GTDB taxonomy): Bacteria > Pseudomonadota > Gammaproteobacteria > Pseudomonadales > Pseudomonadaceae > Aquipseudomonas. Next base: position 204,924 of record NZ_QAOJ01000003.1, read on the forward strand.
CATACTCACAGCCACGACCGATATCGCGCACCACGCCGTAACCAGTGATCCGCGAACCGGGGTCGATACCGAGAATAAGGGTCATAACACCTGCAACTGGAGCAATAAAAGAAAGGGGCCAGCATATAGGAATGTGCTGACGGTATCGCGGCTGAAGCCGCTGCTACAAAGACCGCGCACTCCGTAGGAGCGGCTTCAGCCGCGATAGTCTCGGCAAATCCTTAACCTACCTGCTCCATGATCTCTTCCGGAATTTCACCGTTGAAATACACGTTCTGCACGTCGTCCAGGTCTTCGAGCATATCGATCAGCTTGAGCACCTTCTGCGCCGTTTCCAGCTCGGTCAGTTCGACAGTGATCGACGGGATCATGCTGATCTCTGCTTCATCACCTTTGAAACCCGCTTTGTTGAGCGCCTCGTTCACCGAAATAAAGTCGACGAAACTGGTGAACACGTCGATAGAGCCGTCTTCGTGGGTGACCACGTCATCCGCACCGGCTTCCAGCGCCGCCTCCATCAAGGCGTCTTCGTTCACCCCAGGGGCAAAGCTGATCTGGCCCTTACGGTCGAACATATAAGCCACAGAACCATCAGTGCCCAGGTTGCCGCCGCACTTGGTGAAGGCGTGGCGCACAGCAGCAGCGGTACGGTTGCGGTTGTCAGTCATGGCTTCGACGATCACGGCCACGCCATTGGGCGCGTAACCCTCATAGCTCAACTCTTCAACCTTGGTGCCGTCATCCGCACCGACGCCGCGCGCGATGGCGCGGTCGATGGTGTCGCGGGTCATGTTGGCCCCCAGGGCCTTGTCCACTGCCAGACGCAGGCGCGGATTGTCCGCCGGAATACCGCCGCCCTGGCTAGCCGCCACGGTGAGCTCGCGAATCAGCTTGGTGAAAATCTTGCCCTTTTTGGCGTCCTGACGCCCTTTACGATGCTTGATGTTGGCCCATTTGGAATGACCCGCCATAACGCGCTCCGTCCTGTCCTTTAATTGAAAACGCCCCTGACTCCAAACAGAGAAAGGGGCGCTGCAAAAACGCTCGCCCGAAGGCCGGCGCTTTTAGTCGGCTTTAACCTGCTCGCGCAAACGAATGTGCAGATCACGCAGCTGACGAGGATCGACCTCACCCGGTGCCTGCGTCATGACATCGGCGGCGCTCTGGGTTTTCGGGAAGGCGATCACTTCACGAATCGACTGTGCACCGGTCATCAGCATCACCAGACGGTCGAGGCCAAAGGCCAGGCCGCCATGGGGTGGCGCGCCGTACTTGAGGGCGTCCAGCAGGAAGCCGAACTTCTCTTCCTGCTCTTCTTCGCTGATACCCAGAACGCGGAACACGGTCTGCTGCATGCCCTTGTCGTGGATACGGATCGAACCGCCGCCCAACTCGGTACCGTTGAGCACCATGTCGTAAGCGCGCGACAGCGCGGCAGCCGGGTTGGCTTCCAGCTCGGCCGGGGTGCACTTGGGCGAGGTGAACGGGTGGTGCAGCGAGTTCAGGCTGCCGTCTTCGGCTTCTTCGAACATCGGGAAGTCGACGACCCACATCGGCGCCCACTCACAGGTGAGCAGGTTGAGGTCGTGACCCACCTTGATTCGCAGCGCGCCGAGGGCGTCGCAGACGATCTTGGTCTTGTCGGCACCGAAGAACACGATGTCGCCATCCACAGCGCCTACGCGGTCAAGAATGACGTTGAGGTTGGCTTCAGGAATGTTTTTAACGATCGGCGACTGCAGGCCTTCAACGCCTTTGGCGCGCTCGTTGACCTTGATGTACGCCAGGCCCTTGGCACCGTAGTTGCCAACGAACTTGGTGTAGTCATCGATCTGCTTGCGCGGCATGGCGCCACCGCCAGGAACACGCAGGGCAGCAATGCGGCATTTCGGATCGTTGGCCGGGCCGCTGAACACTTTGAAGTCGACGTCTTTGAGCTGGTCGGCAACATCCACCAGCTCCAGCGGAATACGCAGGTCTGGTTTGTCGGAACCGTAGCGGCTCATGGCCTCGGAGAACGGCATGTGCGGGAATTCGCCGAACTCCAGGTCCAATACCTCTTTGAACAGCTTGCGAATCATCTTCTCGGTGATAGCGATGATGTCGTCTTCGTCGAGGAAGCTGGTCTCGATGTCGATCTGGGTGAATTCCGGCTGGCGGTCAGCACGCAGGTCTTCGTCGCGGAAGCACTTGGCGATCTGGTAGTAACGGTCGAAGCCAGCCACCATCAGCAGTTGCTTGAACAGCTGCGGCGATTGCGGCAGGGCGAAGAAGCTACCGGGGTGGGTACGGCTAGGTACCAGGTAGTCGCGGGCACCTTCCGGCGTAGCACGGGTAAGGATCGGCGTTTCCACGTCGATGAAGCCGTTTTCGTCGAGGTAGCGGCGAATGCTGCTGGTGACGCGCGAGCGCAGCTTCAGCTTCTCGGCCATTTCCGGACGGCGCAGGTCGATAAAGCGATAGCGCAGACGGGTTTCTTCACCGACGTCGGTGTATTCGTTGAGCGAGAACGGCGGAGTTTCCGCTTCGTTGAGCACTTCCAGCTCATAGCCCAGCACTTCGATCGCGCCGGAAGCCATGTTGGCGTTGTTGGCTCCGGCTGGGCGCAGACGCACCTTACCGGTGATCTTCACCACGTACTCGCTGCGCACGCGGTCAGCCTTGGCGAAGGTTTCAGCGCGGTCCGGATCGAACACCACTTGGGCCAGACCTTCACGGTCGCGAATGTCGAGGAAAATCACCCCGCCGTGATCTCGGCGGCGATGAACCCAACCGCAAAGGGTGATTTCCTGACCTTCCAGGCTCTCGTTCAATTGGCCGCAATAATGGCTGCGCATCATGATGGTGGTTTCGCTTCTCGTAATTCGACTATTCGGTGTGCTGCTTAATCGGCTTTGTCGCCGCCAGCGAGGTTCTTTTTAGCGCCGGTCTTGAAATCGGTTTCGTACCAGCCGCTGCCCTTCAGGCGAAAGCCCGGCATGGACAGCAACTTTTTCAACTCGGGGGCCTTGCAGGTCGGGCAATCGACCAGAGGCGAATCGCTGAATTTCTGAATGGCTTCCATCTGATGGCCACAGGAAGCGCATTGGTAATCGTAAATTGGCATTGGCTCATCTCGGCATGCGTTCTGCTGTATCAGCGCGGGGCTAGCCCGGCCGTGCCGCGAATCCGCATGGTGCGGCCCCTCGCAACAAGGTGCGGGAGTATATGACGGATCGCGCCTGGCAATAAACCCAAAAACCGTGCCTGGCAACGCCTAATAACGCTCAATTGACCCGAAAGGCGACGGACCACACCCAGGCCAATAACAGCGCAGGCGTGCAAGCCAGCTATGCATTTGCCCAATAGCATTTATTGACCCAGGCCCCGCGACATCCCCCCCAAGGCCCATGCTAGGCTCTAGCCATCGCTTTAGCCCGCCTTCATCAGACTGAAAAAAGGAGAAACGCCATGGAAATCAACATCGGTATTGCCGAACAGGACCGCGCCGCTATCGCCGAAGGCCTGTCGCGCTTGCTCGCCGACACCTACACCCTGTACCTGAAAACCCACAACTTCCACTGGAACGTCACCGGCCCGATGTTCAACACCTTGCACCTGATGTTCGAGGGGCAATACACCGAACTGTCGCTGGCCGTAGACAGCATCGCCGAGCGTATCCGCGCCCTTGGCTTCCCCGCACCCGGCACCTACGCCGCCTACTCGCGCCTGTCCTCGATCAAAGAGGAAGAAGGTGTGCCGGCCGCTGAAGACATGATCAAGCAACTGGTCCAGGGCCAGGAAGCGGTGGTACGCACCGCCCGCGGCATTTTCCCGCTACTGGACAAGGTCAGCGACGAGCCCACCGCCGACCTGCTGACCCAACGCATGCAAGTGCACGAAAAAACCGCATGGATGCTGCGCAGCCTACTGGCGGTGTAATCCGCGCCGGGAAAAATGACAAAGGCCCGGCGCAAAACCGGGCCTTTTGCTAGGCGCGAGCGGCACTGCTGCTCTATGCTCTGGCAATCGATAGTTTGAACCTGTACGACGAATGAGCCAGCCGCCGAAATCGCCCAGCATTTTAAGTCTCTACCCGGAGGAGACCCGAGAGGCAGCGGACCTGCTCAAACAAGCCGTACCGTTGATGATGCGCCACGATATTCCGCCCAACCCCATGCATTACGCGCTCTGGTACACCTACAGCAAAGGTCAGGAGCCGGAGCTCAATCGACGCCTCGACAAAGCGGTCAAAGATTTCGATAGTTTCCCCCCGGAAACCGCCGCCAAACTGTTCCGCGACTTCATCATTCGCGGCGAACTGGAAGAAGCCCGCGCCGGCCAGCAGCAAGTCATCGAACTGGTTGACGATATCGAAGGCGGCATCTCCCACAGCGTGACCACCAGCAAGGCCTATCAGGACAGCCTCAACCAAGGCCTCAGCGCCCTGCAAGAGCCGATGATCGACGACCTGCCCAGCGTACTCAACGACCTGCAGCAAAGCACCCAGATCATGCAGGACCAACAGGAAAAGTTTCTTTACCGCCTGCGCAGCGCTCAGGAGGAGATCTCCCACCTGCGCGGCCAGCTCGAACGCGCCCACATGGCCGCTACGCTGGACAGCCTGACCAACGTGTTCAACCGCCATGCCTTTACCCGCCTGCTGGAGCAAACTCTGGCCCAGGGCCACCAAGGCGTGGCGCTGGTGATGCTGGACATCGACCACTTCAAGCAATTCAACGATCAGTACGGCCATCCCCTGGGTGACCGCGTACTGCAGCATGTAGGCCAACTGCTGCGCGAACTGCTGCCGCCACGCGCCATGGCGGCACGCTACGGTGGCGAAGAGTTCTGCGTGATTCTGCGCGACTGCCATGACCTGGAAACGGCACACGCCTTTTCCGAACACTTGCGTCTGAAAATTCAGGCCCTGCGGGTCAAGGTGCGCCGCACCGACGAGATCCTCGACACCATCACCGCGTCCTTTGGCATGGCCCTGGCCGAGGCCGGCGACAACCTGGAGAGTCTGCTCACCCGAGCCGACGACGCCCTCTACCAAGCCAAACGCAGTGGCCGCAATCAGGTCCACCCCCACCTACCCGAGCCTGCGCTAAGCGCTTGATTTGAGTAGCCCTCCGCTTTCCTGTTAAATACCCCCCGTGCTGCCGCCCCGAGCGGCGCATAGGCTGGTGAGAGGCGCGTGTAGCGGCCGATTTTTATTTACGGCAACCCGCGCAAACCAGCTCTTCTGCTGATCCATCCTTATAAGTGAGCTCATTGCACATGCTGAAAATTGTCCACCTGCTTGTAGGAGTTGCCGCACTACTCCTGTCTTTTATTCCTAGCCTGCACGCCGAAGCCCTTCCTTACCTGCAACAACCCGACGCCATCTACCTCGCCTTGTTCGGCCTGATCAATTTGCTGCTGGCACCGCTGTTTCCGATCTGGCATATCGGCGCCCGTCAACACGCTCAAGGTCTGGTCAGCGCCCTACTGGTGCTGGCGGTAGTCCTGCAAGTGCTGATTCTGCTGGCGCCACTGCCGGTCATCGGTGGTCAACCAGCCGTTCTGTTGAGCTTGCTCACTGTCCTGCTGGCCGTGCTGCTGCACCTGGGCGCCAACCTGCGCATGAACAGCCGTAGCAGCGTAGTACCGCAAGACCTGGGCGACCGCGAGACCGGCACGGTCAAGTGGTTCAACACCTCCAAAGGCTTCGGTTTCATTTCCCGTGATTCCGGCGACGATATCTTCGTGCACTTTCGCGCCATTCGCGGCGAAGGCCACCGCGTTCTGGTCGAAGGCCAGCGCGTGGAGTTCTCGGTGATGCAACGCGACAAAGGCCTGCAGGCCGAAGACGTGATTGCCGCTCTGCCGCAACGCCGCTAACCGCAAGCCCAATAAAAAACCCGCCAATGGCGGGTTTTTTTATTGGGCGTAAAGTCGCGACGGCAGTTGCTGCACTCTTAATAGTGCGGAGGTGGCGCCTCTTCTTCAGACATGCCAAAGCCGCTTTGCATATCCTCCTGACGCTTGGCCAGTGCGGCGATCTGCAGCTGCAGGCGCTCAATGATTCTCTGCTGCCCCACCATCTCGTCGTTCAAGGCCTGAATGGTGTCGTCCTGAAAGGCCAGGCGAGTTTCCAGCTCCATTACCCGTAACTCCAGGCTCATGGCTTATTCCTCAGCAAACACAAAATCGCTGCCCACGACCAGGCGCAGCTTGGCTCGAATGGCGGCGACCTGCTCGGCGGCATAAGCCTGCGCAGGGAACTTGCCCCACACCGGCGCTGGCCATGCTGCGTCACTGCGACGACGCACAATCACATGCATATGCAGCTGACTGACCACATTACCCAAGGTGGCCACGTTCATCTTGTCAGCGGCAAAGGTATCTTTTAACAACTCGGTGAGCGTGACCGTTTCATGCCACAACTGTCGTTGCTCATCCGGACTGAGTTGAAACAACTCGCTGACCTCCTCGCGACGAGGAACCAGAATGAACCACGGATAGTGGTCGTCATTCATCAACAACAGACGGCACAGCGGAAAATCACCAATGAGCAGGGTGTCGTTCTGCAAACGTGAATCCAGGGCGAACATACACAGGCTCCTACTTATATATATGTACAACTCTGCGGAGGGTGGCCCGCAGCGGAAAAGGTAGTCGCCGTACAGGATACCCGCTTGAGGAAAAAATCTCGCCACAGCCCAACGCTGCTTCCATGCCCGCAAAAGGCGCACAACCAACGACTCGCTCGCCGGTATGAATCTGCCGCCCACACCTCGCACCAAAAGAGCGCTAGCGCAGCGCGCCACCGGTTTTTTTATGCACCCAAGCTGTGCGCCTTCTGTTACCCAGACCCCTTACGCCCCACTTTTCCCTCGTTACTGCCACCAGCAGTAACGGTTCCCCGCTCGGGCCGGTGCACACAAACCCCAGCATAAACCGGCCCACCTGTTGCTTTTTTCACTACGCAGCGCTCAAAAAATCACACAAGTGAGTTTTTTCTTCAGCCTTTTGGCTTTTGTGCACGCTAATTGCTTTATGCCTAGCAAGATCAATGAGCACCGACACCCAACAGTGTTTGTGTACCTTGCTTAGTACATCAGTTAACTCCAGGGACAAGAATTAACCGGTGGGCTGTACAGGGGATTAATGAGACCGGTTTTTATCGGTTCTTTAATCATCAGAAATCACAGGAAAGTTAAACGCTGGGATGCAAGCGTAAAACTACGAATTTGCGACATGCCACATAAGCTTTTGCGACATCGTCGTTAAGAATTTGTAAGGTCTCTGCACTATCTGTCGCCAACAATGTCGCCGTGATATAACTTAGCGCCGACACAAAAAGAAAGAGCCGCCCATACAACAAATAAGATGGGCAGCGCAACTCTTCTAAACCAAAGGAGCAATCACGATGCAAGTGATGAAGTGGAGCTTAATCGCCCTCGCAGTAGCGGGCAGCACCCAACTGGCAGTAGCCAGCGAACAGTCCGACTCCAAGGGCTTTGTAGAAGACAGCAGCCTCAGCGTTTTGGCTCGCAACCTCTACTTCTCCCGTGACGTCCGCGCTAGCGGCCACACTGGCCAGAACTACTCCAAAGAATGGGGCCAAGGCTTCATCGGTACTTTCGAGTCCGGCTTCACTCAAGGCACCGTAGGTTTCGGCGTTGATGCAATCGGCCTGGCCGGCATCAAACTGGACGGCGGCCGTGGTCACAACGAAACCGGTCTGTTCCCAACCGACGGTGACGGCCGTTCCGAAGACGCCTACGGCGAGTCGGGCGGTGCAGTAAAACTGCGCGTTTCCAACACTGTTCTGAAATACGGCACCCAGTTCACCGCTATGCCAGTTCTGGCTACCGATGACAGCCGTCTGCTGCCAGAAACCATCGAAGGTTTCCTGGTCACCAGCAAAGAGATCGAAGGCCTGGAACTGAACGCCGGTCACTTCACCTCGCTGAACGCCCAATCGCAGACCTACCACGACAGCATCGGCTGGAACGCGGACGATCACGAAAAAGGCCCAGGCCTGACCGAAGCCAACGTACTCGGCGGCACCTACGCCATCTCCGACTCGCTGAGCACTTCGCTGTACTACTCGAAAGTAGAAGACTACTTCCGCAAGTACTACGCCAACGTGAACTACACCCTGCCGCTGGCCGAAGAGCAATCTCTGGCTTTCGACTTCAACATCTACGACACCAAGGGTGACGGCCGCACTGGTAGCGACTACTCCGAAGACGCTCTGGATAACCGCGCATTCAGCCTGAGCGGTGCTTACACCATCGGTGCTCACACCTTCCAACTGCAATACCAGCAGATCGACGGCGACGGCGCTTACGCTTACGGCGTAGACGGCGGCGGCACCATCTTCCTGGCCAACTCCATCGCCCGCTCCGACTTCAACGCTGAAGACGAGCGTTCGTACGGAGCCATGTACAAGCTGGACCTCGCCACTTTCGGCGTGCCTGGCCTGACCTTCATGACCCGTTACGTGAAAGGCGTTGACGCCAACACTGGCGAAACCAACAGCGGCAAAGAGTGGGAACGTGACGTAGACGTTAAATACGTTCTGCAAGAAGGCCCAGCTAAAGACCTGAGCCTGCGCGTACGTCAAGCGACCTACCGTTCGGCTGATGCCGTTTACTCGGAATCGCTGGACGAACTGCGTCTGATCGTTGAATACCCACTGAGCATTCTGTAATCCAGAACTCAGCAGGTAATTCGATGTAAGAAAAGCCCGGCATTAGCCGGGCTTTTTTTCGTCTGCTAGTTGACACCCAATAACCAAGAACAGTGATCATGTTTAAAGTGGCAATGCATATGTTCCGGTTACATGCGCCACTAGATTGTCATCATCTCCCGCCGAATATAACGACACTTCGCACACCGCCTGGCGCCGACTTAGTTTGAGTATTTGCGCATGGGCGATTAAGTCCACGGGCTTGGGTTTGGCCAGGAAGTTGATATTCAGGTTCGCGGTCACCGCCATCTCCACCTTGCCCAACCGACCGAGCACCACGGCGTACATGGCGGCGTCAGCCAGCGCCATGATGGTCGGCCCCGAAACGGTGCCGCCGGGGCGCACCAATTTGGCCTGAAAGGGTACGCGCGCATAGGCGTTGTCGGCGTCCAGACGGTCGATGCACAGGTCGATATCCTCAGCCATCGGCACCCCAAAGCGGATCAACGCTTGTACTTGTTCGGCAGTCAACGCACTCACTGGAAACCCCTTACATTGCAATGGCCTGAATCCTGTACGCGGCAGTACAGGCCCCGTACAATGCCGAGCACTTCCTTGCCTTCGCAACTGATATAACGGCCAAACATGCGTACCAGTCAGTATTTGCTCTCGACCCTGAAAGAAAACCCAACCGACGCCGTCGTGGTCAGCCACCAGCTCATGCTGCGTGCCGGCATGATCCGCAAACTGGCCTCCGGCCTGTACACCTGGCTGCCAATGGGCCTGCGTGTGTTGCGCAAAGTGGAAACCGTCGTTCGCGAAGAGATGAACGCCGCCGGCGCCCTCGAAGTGCTGATGCCCGCCATTCAGCCGGCTGAGCTGTGGCAGGAATCCGGGCGCTGGGAACAATACGGCCCCGAGCTGCTGCGTTTGAAAGACCGTCATGGCCGTGAATTCTGCGTGGGTCCGACCCACGAAGAAGTGATCACCGATCTGATGCGCAACGAACTGAGCAGTTATAAACAGCTGCCCATCAATCTGTACCAGATTCAGACAAAATTCCGTGATGAAATCCGCCCGCGCTTCGGTGTGATGCGTGGCCGCGAGTTCACCATGAAGGACGCCTACTCCTTCCACAGTGACCAGGCGTCCCTGCAAGAAACCTACGACCGCATGCACCAGGCCTACTGCAATGTATTCAGCCGCCTGGGCCTGAACTTCCGCCCGGTGCAGGCCGACACTGGCTCCATCGGCGGTACCGGTTCGCACGAGTTCCACGTACTGGCCGAGTCCGGTGAAGACGATATCGCCTTCAGCAACGTCTCCGACTACGCCGCCAACGTCGAAAAAGCCGAAGCCGTTCCGCGCGAAACCGTCCGCGGCGCCGCTAGCGAAGAAATGCGCCTGGTCGACACACCGAACGCCAAAACCATCGCCGAGTTGGTGGAAGGCTTCAACCTGCCGATCGAGAAAACCATCAAGACCCTGGTGGTGCACGCCGCCGAAGAAGGCAAGCTGATCGCCCTGATCGTTCGTGGCGACCACGAGCTGAATGAAATCAAGGCCGCCAATCTGGCTCAGGTTGCCAGCCCTCTGGTGTTCGCCAGCGAAGCCGAACTGCGCAACGCCATTGGCGCTGGCGCCGGTTCCCTCGGCCCGCTGAACCTGCCACTGCCGTGTGTAATCGACCGCTCGGTAGCCCTGATGAGCGACTTCGCCATCGGCGCCAACATCGACGACAAGCACTATTTCGGCGTGAACTGGGAGCGCGACTTGCCGCTGCCGGAAGTGGCCGACCTGCGCAACGTTGTCGCTGGCGACCCGAGCCCGGATGGCCAGGGCACCCTGGAAATCAAACGCGGCATTGAAGTCGGGCACATCTTCCAGCTCGGCAGCAAATACAGCGAAGCGATGAACTGCACCGTGATGGGCGAGAACGGCAAACCCGCGATCCTCAGCATGGGCTGCTACGGCATCGGCGTGTCCCGCGTGGTGGCCGCTGCCATCGAGCAGAACAACGACGAGCGCGGCATTCTCTGGAGCGACGCCCTGGCACCGTTCCAGATCGCGCTGGTACCGCTGCGCTACGAAAACGAAGACGTGCGTGCGGCCACCGACAAGCTGTATGCCGAGCTCACCGCCGCCGGCTTCGAAGTGCTGCTGGATGACCGTGACAAGAAGACCAGCCCCGGCATCAAGTTCGCCGACATGGAACTGATCGGCATCCCGCACCGCATCGTGGTCAGCGACCGTGGTCTGGCCGACGGCAATCTGGAATACAAGAACCGTCGCGACACCGAGGCGCAAGCCATTCCAGTCGCTGATGTGTTGTCCTTTATCCAGGCCCGTGCCGGTCGTTGATTGTTAGCCTGAGAGTGTTAACCCGAGCCCCCATGTTCAAGCCACGTTCCATCAGCCTGATCGGCGCCGCCCTGTGCGGCGCCTTGCTGCTCAGCGGCTGCGCCAACCATATGTCGCAGCGCGCCGAGCGCGAGGACCGCGCTGAGCGCAAATTGCTCAACCACAGCCTGCAGATCGACGTCGGGCAGCCCGACGTACTTGAACTGCCGCAGCGGCGCGTGCGCATTCAGGAGCAGAAAACCTTCGAAGTCACCGAGTTCGAAGTCACCCGCATTTACGACCGCTATACCCCCTATCAACCCTGGCGCGAGCTGTATGAAGTGCCGTTGGGTGCCGTAGCGGTAGTGGCGGGCGTGGGCGCCAATGTGCTGAATGTGGTGCTGCTGGGTAACGTGCCGGAGGCGGCCACCAAAGGTTGGATCGACTACGGCTTTGCCGGCCTCAACCCGTTTATGAACACCCAGTCCAACGGCCGCTCGCAACAGAACCTGGCGAAGATCAACGAACAACAGAAAGACCAACGCACCGAGTATTCCAGCGTGCCCTGGGCCGAGCGCCCCGTACTGATTACTGCCGGCCCGCAAACCCATGAGCTGAGCACCGACCGCAACGGCGTGCTGCGCCTCAACCTGCTCGACGGCCCGTTCGCTGAACAGGACGTCAGCCGCGTCGGCAAACTGCTGTTGAGCGTGGAAGACGAGCAAGACAAAACCCGCGCCGAAGCCAGCCTGCAAGTGAGCAAGACCTTGCGCGGCAAGCTGCTGGAAGCCCACGCGCTGATCTACGACGACCTCGAAGACGACGAAGTGGCGCAGTGGGTACACCGGGTCAAACGCCTGTCCGATCTCGGCCTGGAAGAAGAAGCCAACGAGTTGGAACAGAGCCTGATCGAACTGACCCGCAACGACCCCGAACTACAGCAGGAATTTCTCACCTCGTTGCGCAAAGATGCCGGCCGCCTGGTGGCCGATCCGGGCAGCAGTAACTGAGACAAGCGATGACAGCGTGCAGGCGCGTAGCGCTGTCTTGCCTTCTGCTGATGCTGGCCCTGCCGCTCAGCGCCAATGTGCGTCAGGCCCCCGAGCCAGAACTGCGCGACCTGCTGCAACGCACCGTCTCCGAAGCCGACAGTTTTGTCGACCGCTACGACGCCGAAGTCTGGCTGCTGGACATGTCCACCCGCCTGAGCCGCTACATGCCCGACGCCGAAGAGCGTCTGACCTTGCTCAAACAGGTGCACCACGAAGCCAGCAAAGCCGGTCTCAAACCTGATCTGGTATTGGCCCTGATCCACGTCGAAAGCCGTTTCAACCGCTTCGCCATTTCCTCGGTCGGCGCCCAGGGCATGATGCAGGTGATGACCTTCTGGAAAGGCGAGCTGGGCCGCGAACAAGACAACCTCACCGACAACGCCACCAACCTGCGCTACGGCTGCACCATCCTCAGCTACTACCTGAAGAAAGAGAACGGTGATTTGAACCGGGCGTTGGCGCGCTACAACGGCAGCCTGGGTAAGACCAGTTACTCGGGAAAGGTGGTGGGGTTCTGGCAGGACTACTGGTACGTGAAACCCTGAAAAGCATCGCGGCTGAAGCCGCTCCTACAGTCAGCACAATCCGTAGGAGCGGCTTCAGCCGCCATTGGTTTGCCCCTTCCAGCTCAGCCGCGAACAATAAACCCGGCAATCCCCTGAACCGGATGTTCTTCCAATTCAACGCCCGACACCTTGGCCTTCTTCGGCCCGCTTTCCAGCCAGACCGCCAACTCGCGTACGGCCTCTTCCTCGCCTTCCACCAACACCTCAACCCGCCCATCCTCCAGGTTGCGCACCCAGCCATCGAGGTCCAGACGCGTGGCTTCGGCTTCGGTGCTCTGGCGGAAAAAAACGCCCTGCACCTTGCCACTGACATAACCGTGCAAACAGATACGCGCCATTGCTCTACTCCTTCGCTTGCAGTTCAGACAGGCGCTTGCTCAGCCCGGCGGCCGTTTGCTCACCCAGCAAACGCTCGCGCACCTGACCTTTTGGATCGACCAGATAGGTCACCGGCAACGCCTCGCTGCGCGGCAGTTTGAAGCGCTCGCCAGGGTCCTGCGCCAGTACCGCAAAGCGGATGCCCATGGTGTCGGCGGCCTTGCTCAACGCATCGCCTTGCAAAGCATCGAAGTTCACCCCCAGCACCTGGGTGTGCTTGGCCTTGAGCTGCTCGGCCAAGGCGTTCAGCTCGGGGATCTCGGTGCGGCAGGGGCCGCACCATTCGGCCCAGTAATTAATCACTAACCACTGGCCTTCCAACTGCTCAGCCGTTACCTTTCGTCCATGCTGATCGACGCCGTAGTCGTCAGTACAGCCGACCAATAGAAGCCCGGCGCATAACCCCAAGGCAATCTGCCCCATGAGCACTTTTTTAATGACCATACGCAGAAGCGCTGCCATGCATTCGATCCTCGTACCTGCAGGGTTGATATGACACTGGACGCCCTACGCCTTGAGGTGCCGGACATCCTCGACGAAGCGGCCGCGCCGCTGGCCGACCTCAATGAGCGGCTGGTAGAGGCGCGCCGGCAATCGCATGAAAGTGCGCTGCACCTGGTCCTGGGTTTGCTCTTTCGCCTCAATCGCAGCGCCATGACCTTACTCGAAAGGCAACGCGCGCTGCAAAGCCTCAGCGATGAGTATCGGCACTACGCCGAGCACTACCGCAACGGCACCGCCCCACCGATGCTGTTCGTGCGCTTCTGTGGGGAAATGGCGGTCGGCTTCAAACGCCTGTTGCTGCAAATTCTGCAAGGCCGGCAACCGTCACGTCCGCACTTGGCCTGGTGCCTGTACATGGCCCAGCACTTTCTCGCCCAGAGCCTGCTGCGCCATTACCAGCTGTATCAGGAGCCGCCGGCCAGCCTGTGGCGCGACAGCCATTTGCTGTACTGGATCGGCGAACACCAGGACTGCCTAGACGAGCCGGTCGCCGCGGCCTTTCACCCGCTGCCGGCCAGTACCCTGCGCGGCCTGTACCAGCAGATGTTGTTGCTGGCGCTGAGCAATCCGTTCCACCTCGCCGAAGGCGAATGCCCGCTGCTGTTCAGTGCCCTCGCGCCGCTGGCGAAGCTCGCACGGCTGCTGCCCTGGGATGATGAAGACGACACCGAAGGGCCGGTGGTCGACCTCACCGAATCGCAACCGAGCCTGGCCTTTGAGCAAGCGGTAGAAGGTGATCCCACCTACCTGCGCCGCTTCGAATTGGGCGCGCTGCTGGTGGCCCTGCATGAACCGGCGCCCCTGCAAACCGAGCAGGAACGCGAGCTGCTGCAGCGCGTGCGGCACCACTGGATGGGCCGCCAACAACGCCGCCATGAACGTTCTGACCAAGTCGGCGATTGCAGCCTGGTGGTCGGCCTGCCGGCGATTCACGCGCAACTGCTGGAACACCGCCCCGGTCACTGCGCCGCACAGATGCTCGACACCAGCCCCGGTGGCGCGCGCCTGCTCTGCCATGCCGACCAGGGCCGCCTGCTGCCGGTCGGTCAGTTGCTGTTGCTGCTGACCAACAGCGGCACGCCAACCCTCGCCTTGCTGCGCTGGCGCCACCAGAACGCCGATGGCCTGCACCTGGGCCTGCGTTACCTCAAAGGCCTGCCGCGGCCGGTGTGGCTGCGCCGCAGCCCCAGCACGCAAACCCACCCCGGCGTACTGCAAAGCACACCGGTCAGTGGTGGCGGCTGGAACCATGGCCTGTGGTTGCCCAATGGCCAGTTCAGCGCCGGGGAAAACCTCTGGCTGCAACTGGTCAGTGTGAATAACCAGGCGGCCATGCCTCTGCCACCGGCCAACCTGGAAACCTCCTCAGTCAGTCGTCATCCGCTGAAGCTGGCCTAATGGTCAAAACTGCGAGACTGGTCACGCGCGGCGGCGGCCAAGCGCACAGTTTGCTTGCACCGGCGTGCCTATAATTTCGGCCGTCTGAGCCCGTTCTCACCCTTTATTCTAAAAATCAGCCCGGAAGCCACCATGTCCCAAGCCCACGACAAGCTGATCGGCCCAGTGCCATCACGTATCACCGACGCCGCCCGCCTGGCCGTAACCGAGTACGACGGTCGCGTCGCCGACTTCAACGTCGCCGCCTGGCTGCAATTGCCTGGCCTGGCCAATTTGCCGGTGTCGCTGATGATCAGTTACCGCGACGCCGGCGCGCGCCGCGAAGTGTTGGTGGACCATGGCAAGGTGAACGCCCAGGGCAAGATCCTGCTGTCCGGCATCGGCCGTCTGCCGGTGAAACAGAAGATCGAAGACATGCAGGTGTGCCTGCGGTCGGCCATTCCGGCCACCAGCCTGGTGGTTGAAGAGTTGTTTGTGCAGGCGGTGGAAATCGCCGTGGCGCAGAGCCAGCAAGCCCTGGCCTGAGGCAACAGACACACAACAAAAACCCCGCGCACTGTCGCGGGGTTTTGCGTTTCAGGGGCGGGGTTTTAGCGCGGCGTACCGTTGCAGGTGACGCGCTCAGGAATGAACGTGGCATCGGCATCTTGCCGGGCGGCCGATGGCGCATGGGCCACCAGGGACTCCGGCCAACGGGCAAAATTCAGCCCGGTAATGCGATTAAGCCCTTCCAGCGCGTGTTCTGGATGGGTGTGTTGCAGGGCAATCACCATCCCCTGCTTTTTCGTGGTGTGGCTCTTGGGGTTACTCATAGCACCCGAATTCCTTGGCTAGTCCGTGCCGGGCTGGCAGTTTGATAGCAATCTGCGAGGAAGAGAGCCAAAAGCGTGCCAACTGTTTTTACATCCATTTCGTGGGCTCCAGCGCCCCACAGGTCGCTGTAATCCGCAGCCCTACGCGCAAACTGACATTTTTTGTCAGTCGGCACCACCCTCCGCCGCCGGGGCTGCTTGCAACCATTGCATCAGGCTAGCCCCGAACAGCTCGGCCTGCTCGTCATGCAACGCCTTGAGGGCGGCGCGCAAACCGGGATACCAGGCCTCACTCATCTGCGCCGGCAGCTGTTCCAGACGCGGCATCGGCCAGGGACTGTGCAACAACAGCTGATGCAAGGTGTATTGGCCAAGGTCGCGGCACAGCACCCAACCACCGCCACTGGCACGGCAGATCAGCAATTCGTTTTCCAGGAACTCGACAATCTCGTCCCACTCGTCTTCCGGCAAACGCCAGCCCTGGTCGTGCACATCGTTCAAGCGCAGCACCTCGCCGCGCACCTGGGCGTCATGAAACATCCGCAGCAGCCCGAGCATCACCAGCAACCTTGGCAACGCGCGGCGGCGCCAGTGCCGCGACGAGCCGAGATTGCAGGCCAGCTCGGCGCCGAACAGCACGATCAGCCAGGACAGGTACACCCACAACAGAAACAACGGCACCGTGGCGAAGGCGCCGTAAATCAGTTGAAAGCCTGGAAACAGTCGCACATACAGCCCAAACAACGCCTTGGCCACCTCGAACAGCACCGCAGCAAATACGCCGCCCAGTAGCGCGTTCTTGATCGGCACACGGGTGTTGGGCACCGACGCATAAATCAGGGTAAAGGCCGCTACGCTGGACATCAGTGGGGTCAGGCGCAACACGGTCTTGGCGCCGATCACCGCATCCGGCCCGGAGATCATCGACAGCGACGTGATGTAGGTGCTCACCACAAAACCCACACCGAGCAGCAGCGGGCCGAGGCTGAGAATCGCCCAATACAGCAGGAAGCTGGAAATGCCGCGACGCGGCTGACGCACACGCCAGATATTGTTCAGCGCCTTTTCCACCGTCACCAACATGGCGAACGCGGTGACGGCGAGGAACACCACACCAATCCAGGTCAGCTGGCGTGCCTGGGTGGTGAAGTTGTTCAGGTACTCCTGCACCATCTCGCCGGAGGCGGGCAGAAAGTTATGGAAGATAAAGTGCTGAATCTGCTCGCCCACACCGGAAAACGCCGGCACTGCCGAGAGCATGGCGAAGGTCACGGTCATCATCGGCACCACCGCGAACAGCGTGGTGTAGGTCAGCGCCGCAGCGCTGTTGGGACCGTGGTCAGCGAGAAAGCGCTGCAACAGGAATCGCCAGAATTCCACAAAATCATCGAAACCTTGGCGCATGCCCACTCCCTTGTTTAGTAGTAAATCGCCGCGTGACGCGATGCCCTGTTCAGGCCAGGCTGCCGACGCGGGTAGAATAGCCGCCACCTTAGGCAAGATGCGACATGCACATGACCGACTTGACCCTTTATCACAACCCGCGCTG
This sequence comes from Pseudomonas sp. GV071, assembly GCF_003050835.1. GTDB lineage: Bacteria > Pseudomonadota > Gammaproteobacteria > Pseudomonadales > Pseudomonadaceae > Aquipseudomonas. The sequence continues at coordinate 222,188 of NZ_QAOJ01000003.1, forward strand.
CACGAAATCCCGTGGCGCGCTGGAGCTTCTTGAAGCCCGTGGCCTGCAACCCACCGTCATTCGCTACCTGGAAACCCCGCTGAGTGCCGCCCAAATCAGCGCCCTGCTGGCCAAGCTGAAGTTGACTGCCCGCCAGTTGCTGCGCAGTGGCGAAGACGACTACAAAACCCTCAACCTGAGCGATACCAGCCTCAGCGAAGAACAACTGATCGCCGCCATGGCCGCCCACCCCAAGCTGATCGAACGACCGATTCTGGTGGTTGGCGATAATGCTGTGATCGGCCGTCCGCCAGAGCGCGTGCTGGAGCTGTTGCCATGAGCCAGCCGTACATTCTGGTGCTGTACTACAGCCGCCACGGCGCCACCCTGGAAATGGCCAAACAGATCGCCCGCGGTGTGGAACTGGCTGGCCTCGACGCGCGCCTGCGCACCGTGCCCGCCATCTCCACCGAATGCGAAGCCGTGGCGCCGAGCATTCCGGCAGAAGGCGCGTTGTACGCAACCCTCGACGACCTGAAAAATTGCGCCGGCCTGGTGCTCGGCAGCCCGACCCGCTTCGGCAACATGGCCGCGCCGCTCAAATACTTCCTCGACGGCACCAGCAGCCTGTGGCTGACCGGCGAACTGGTGGGCAAACCGGCCGGCGTGTTCACCTCCACCGCCAGCCTGCACGGCGGCCAGGAAAGCACCCTGCTGTCGATGATGCTGCCGCTGCTGCACCACGGCATGCTCATCGCCGGCCTGCCTTACAGCGAAGCCGCGCTACTGGAAACCCGTGGCGGCGGCACGCCGTATGGCGCCAGTCACCATGCCGGTGCCGACGGCAAACGCCCGCTCGACGAGCATGAAATCAGCCTGTGCCGCGCCCTCGGTCAACGCCTGGCTAACACTGCTATACGTTTGGAGAACACCCGTGGCTAAAACCCCGAAGCCCTTGCCAGCACTCGACTGGCTGGCGCCGCGCCTGAAAATTAGCCGCGTCCTCACCCTGGTCAGCTTCTTCGCCCTGGCCGCCCTGCTGCTGACCTGGAACCTGGCCTACGCCGACCTGCACGGCGCACGCACCTGGGTGATCCTCTGCATCGAACTCGGCCCACTGGCCCTGCTCGCTCCTGGCCTACTAATCGGCAACGCCCGCGCGCACGCCTGGACCTGCTTTGTGGTGAACCTGTACTTCATCAAAGGTGTATTGGCGGCGTTCGACCCACACCGCAGCTGGCTCGGCTGGAGCGAAGCGCTGCTGAGCCTGGCGCTGTTTACCAGCGCACTGCTCTATACGCGGTGGCGGTTTCAGCATGATCGGAAGTTGGCGGGCGAGGTTTAACGAAGGCCGCAAATTCACCACCGTCATTCCCGCGAAGGCGGGAATCCAGACTCTCACGTCGCTCACGATCTCGCGCCCGACTAAAAATTCTGGGTCCCCGCCTGCGCGGGACGACGGTGGTTGGCTTACCAGCCCAGGGTTTCTTTCAAGAAGGGAATAGTCAGCTTGCGCTGCGCCTGCAGCGACGCCTGGTCCAGTTGCTCAAGCAACTCGAACAGCGCGCTCATGCTGCGGGTGCCGCGGGTGAGAATGAAGCGCCCGACCTCATCGGTCAGGTGCAAACCGCGGCGCGACGCACGCAATTGCAAGGCACGCAGCTTGTCTTCATCGGCCAGGGTCTGCAGCTGAAACACCAGCGCCAGAGTCAGTCGTGACTTCAAATCCGGCAACTGCACCAGCAATTCCCGCGGCGAAGCACCGGCCGCCAGCAACAGGCGCCGACCGCTGTCACGCAGGCGGTTGAACAGATGGAACAGCGCCTCTTCCCACACCGCATTGCCAGCGATGGCATCCAGATCATCCAGACACACCAGCTCGCACTGCTCCAGGTTGTCCAGCAACTCCGGGCCGTGCTGCACCACGTCCGCCAGCGGCAAATACACCGCCTGCTCGCCACGCTGCTCAAAACGCAGGCAGGCCGCCTGGAGCAAATGCGTGCGCCCTACCCCGTCGCTACCCCACAGGTACATCAGGCTTTCCGTCCAGCCGGCCTCGGCCTCGCACAAACGCTCGACATAGCCAAGCGCCGCGGCGTTGGCCCCGGGGTAATAGTTCGCAAACGTGGCGTCATCACGCAGACGCACACCAAGGGGAAGCTGTATCGGTTTCATGCGGGAATAAGGCGGTTCCGGGTGGCGCCAGGGAGGCGCGCAGCAAAGGGGGCGAAGTTTATCGGCTTCTGCGCGCTAAGTCATTGATGGCAAAAGCCAACCTGCTCAGTTGGCTTCGTCGTACTCGGGACTGGTCTGGCCTTTGTCTGGCATCACCTCCCCCGTCATCAGCCACCAGCGATAGCTTGGATAAAGCTTTCCAAGCTGCTCAATCTCTTCGACGCTGATTCTGGCCTTGCCTCTCTTGATGCTCTGCCATCTGACGTATTCCTTGCTGTTCACTTCAGCAAGGTCTTTCAGGCTGGTTGCGGCGAGCAATTTAAGAACCCTATCAAGCATTGAAGTGCCCATTACTAAAGGCAATGTTATGGACTGTTGCCATACCCAAGCCAATTATGGATACTGTCCATATGGATTTATTCCATAAACAGTAAATCGAAGACATACATAGTGCAGGACAGCCTATCGATGTGGAAAGCCGTGCCCGCAAGGAAAACGGAACGGCCATCCAACCACTTAAGGACAAGGAGTAAGCATTATGAAAAATGCAGAACTAGGCTTCGACTTTTGCGGCATTGGCACCTTCGCCACCATGCTGCATTTACCCGCCGACAAGGTACGCAACTGGGTTGAGATCGGGATGGTTCCGAGTGTGAAAGTGGGCGAGGTGCGGATGGTCGATCTGCGCCGTTTGCAGGCCGATCTGAACCGGGGCAAGAAGGGCTTTACCGAGGGGGATTATCCGGTTGCCTGATAGATGGAGATCTCGTAGGAGCGGCTTCAGCCGCGATGCTCTTGCGGGTGAAGAGCATCGCGGCTGACCGGAGCGCCGGACCGTCCGCTCCTACGAGTGAGGCGCGCGCCCTACTTCACCGGCGGCGCAGGCACCACTTCTATGACTTCAACCGTCTCCACCACCTCTTCGCCATAGACATCCGAACGTTTATAGAAGTCATGGGCGTGGCGCAGCACCACCATGATCACCGCCGCCACCGGCAGCGCCAGCAGAATGCCGGTGAAGCCGAACAGTTCGCCGCCGGCCAGAATGGCGAAAATCACGGCGACCGGGTGCAAGCCGATGCGGTCGCCCACCAGCAGTGGCGTCAGCAGCATGCCTTCGAGCAGTTGGCCGACGGTGAAGACGGCAGCGATGCCCAGCAGCGGGTAGAACTCGGTGCCGAACTGGAAGAAGCCGGCGGTAATGGCGGCGCCAAAGCCGATCACAAAGCCCATGTACGGCACGATGCTGGCGAGGCCCGCGATGATGCCGATCAGCAGGCCCAGTTCCAGACCTACCAGCATCAGGCCGGTGGAATAGATCACGCCCAGGCCGAGCATCACCAGCAGTTGCCCGCGCAGAAAGGCGCCAAGCACTTCGTGGCATTCGCCGAGCAGTTGCACGATAAATCCTTCGCGGCTGCGGGGCAGCAGGCCGCGCAGTTTGGCGACCATGATGTCCCAGTCGCGCAGCAGGTAGAAACTCACCACCGGAATCAGCACCACGTTGCCCAGCCAACCGAGCAACGCCAGGCTCGAGGCACCGGCAGAGGCCAGCACGGTGCCGACGATATCGGTGGTCTGGCCCAGGTGCTCGGTGACGGCGGCTTTGATCCTGTCGAATTTCCAGAAGCCCTCGCCCAGGCCGAGCTTGGCTTGCACCCAGGGCAAGGCGCTGTGTTGCGCCCAGTCAATCATTTGCGGCGCCAGTTCATACAAGCGCACCAGCTGTTTACCGAGCATGGGCACCAGAACCAACAGGGCGATCACCAGAATCAGGGTGAACACGCTGAACACCACGATCACGGCCCAGGTGCGCGAGAGTTTCCAGCGTTCCAGTTGGTCGGCAATCGGGTCGCCCATGTAGGCCAGCAGAATGCCGATAAGGAAGGGCGAAAGAATCGGGTGAATGGCCCATAACAGCGCAACGAGCAGCAACAGCGCGGCAATCCATAGCCAGTGACGGGTGTCAGTCATGCTCAAAAACCTCGGGGGAAAAGGGTTCACCAGCCGTAATGCAGAACGTTGGCAGCCGCAGCCGGAACAGGTGCGACCGGCGCCGGCACAGCGGCCTGGTCGGTCGGTGCGGTGTTGGCGTCAACCGGCGCTGCAGCCACCGGCTCTGGCGGCAGTTCCCGCATCCGGGCCAGGGCCAGTTGCGCGCGCAATTGCTCGCTGCTGGCTTTTACCCGGTAGGTCAGGCGATCGCCGACGGCGCTTTGCAGGCGCGCATCGAAGGGTTCGAGCAGGCGTTGCAGTTCGGCGTAACGGTTAAGGTCGGCGCCCTGGATGTCCAGGGTCAGGTCCTGGGCCGCGCCCTGGGCGGCGACAAAATGGGTAGCCAGGCGTTGGCTGACAGCCAGCAACACGGCATCAGCCACGGCATCGGCACTCGCGCCTTCGGCCTTGCCTTGCTCGCGGCTGTCGCCCAACCACAGGCGCCATTGGGCTTGCCATTGGCCGCCCTCTTCTTTGGCGTTCACGGCCAACAGGGCATCAGCGCCATAACGCGCAGACGGTTCCTTCAGTGCATCAGGATTATTGGCGGCGAGGTTTTCCGCAGTACCGGCCAGTTGTTCGTTGAGGTCTGCGATTGGCAGGCGCAGCGGCAAACCGCGGTTCTGCGCGGCACGTTGCAGGGAGGCCGCAGCCGGCTGGCTGTCGCCCACCAGGCTTGAGCCGTCCGCCGTGTTGTTCAGCCACCAGGCCAGCACAGCCGGGCGGTTTGCGCTCCACAGCGAAATGCCGGCCTGGCGCAAGCTGCGGTCGGTGCTGATGGCATCGAAGTCGACCACCAGAACCTGGGGCGGACCGTTTTCATAGCCGTACTGACTCACCAATTGCTGCGGGTCTTTGCGTAACTCGGCAAGGGCCGGGTTGCTCAACGCCTTGCTGTCGCCCGTCAGGCGCAGCACCAAGGTGTCGAGGGCGCTGCTGAGGGCAGCCGCGCGCTCATCGGGCTGCTGGCTGGCCACCGGTTGGCGCACTTGGTAGAGGTCTTCGACGGGAGCGGCCTGGGTGGTCAGGCTGAACAGGGACAGACCCAGGGCGAACAAGGAAGCGGACAAACGCATGGTGGGTTCTCGGCTCGGGGGGTAGCGACAGGCCTGCATGGCGGGCGCTGCTGCAAAGTGCCCTACCTTAAACAGGCGGCTTGGGGCCTGTCGAGAGCGGACTCGGCAGCGTGTGGAAATAGCGGCTTAACTAGCTAATTAATTGCGCCATTCAACAAGCGCAGCGGCCTGCCGATATGCATCGAACAAGGCGTCGGTGCGCGCCCCGGCAAACACAATAAAGAGGTAGCGACGGTGTCGATAAAATTACGTTTGCTCTTGTTGACCGCCACCGGCCTGCTGGCGGCGCTGATCCTCAGCCTGGTCAGCTTTATCGGCAACCATCAGGTGGCCGACGCGGTGCGCGCCAACCAGGTCAGCCTGAACGCGCTGCGCAACCATATGGAAGCCGACATGATGCACGACGCCCTGCGCGCCGATGTGCTGGCGGCCATGCTGGTGGGCCTGGGTAAAAGCACCACCACGGCAGAAGAAGCACGTTCGAGCCTGGAAGAACACGCCGGGCATTTTCGCGAAGTGCTGACAGAAAACCTGCAACTGCCGGTGAATGCAGCCATCAAGGCGGCGCTGAACAAGGTCAAGCCCAGCCTCGACTCTTACATCGCCGCCGCCGAAAGCATCGTCGCCCAGGCCCTGAGCAACCCGGAGGCCGCGCAGCAGCAACTGCCTACCTTCAATGCCGCCTTCACCCAGCTGGAAGGCGAAATGGCCAGTCTCAGCGAGCTGATCGAAGACAACACCGGGCAAACCAGCAAAGACACCGAAAGCGCCCTCAGCACTGCCAACGTCACCCTGACCATCGTATTGCTCGCCAGCCTGCTGCTATTGGTGGTGCAGGGCACCTGGATTATCCGCGGCATCATGCGGCCGTTGCTGGCGGCCAGCAAAATCGCCAGCAGCATTGCCCAGGGCGACCTCGGCCGCAGCATTGAACAACCCAGCCAGCAGGATGAAGCCAGCGCCCTGATCCGCAGCCTGGCGACCATGCAGGGCGACCTGCGCGGCATGATCGGCGTGGTGCGCGGCAATGCCGATAGCGTCAACAGCCTCACCCGCCAGCTCAGTTCCGGCTGCCATCAGGTGGCCGATAGCAGCGCCCAGCAGAGCGAGGCGGCCAACACCATGGCCGCGGCCGCCAGCGAAATGACCGCCAGCATCGAAGAAATCACCCGCCACGCCGGGCAGGCGCTGGACATGGCCAATCAGGCCGAACGCCTGGCCAAAGACGGCGGCAAGGTGATTCACCAGGTGGTGCAGGACATGGATGGCATCGCCCGTTCGGTACAGGCCTCGGCCCAGGTGATTCGCACCCTGGACCAGGAGTCCGAGCAGATTTTCGGCATTATCCAAGTGATCAAGGGCATTGCCGACCAAACCAACCTGCTGGCGCTTAACGCCGCTATCGAGGCTGCGCGGGCGGGCGAACAGGGCCGTGGTTTTGCCGTGGTCGCCGATGAAGTGCGCAGCCTGGCCGGGCGCACCAGCGCCTCGACCCAGGAAATCGCCGCCATGGTGCAGCGCATCCAGACCAGCACCCGCGACGCTGCCACCAGCATGGAGGCCGGTGTCGCGCAGGTGGACAAGGGCATGGCGGTAACCGCCGATGTCGAGCGGGCAATCCGCGAAATTCTAGAAGCGACCCTGAGCACCACCCAGCTGGTCAACGACATCAGCCGCACGATTGGCGAGCAGAGCCTGGCCAGCAACGAGATCGCCCACCAGGTGGAAACCATCGCCACCATGTCGGTGAGCAACAGCACGGTGATTGGCAAAACAGCCGATACCACCGACGAACTGTCGAACCTGGCCGGGCAATTGTCGCTGTCGGTGGATCGTTTCCGGCTCTAGCCATGGCGGGCAGCGATTAATTTCCTGCCCGTCCGGCTGCGCGGATGGCCGGCCACGGGCAAGCCTGATAAAATCGCGCGCCTTCGCAGACCGTGCCTCGAATGCGTGCTGGCCCTTGTGCCGCCGCTGCCCCGGTCGCTCCCCGAACATCCCTTTCATAAAGGCCTGGATCTATGAGCAAGCAACCCTCCATTAGCTACAAGGACGCCGGCGTCGATATCGATGCAGGTGAAGCCCTGGTCGAACGCATCAAAAGCGTGGCCAAGCGCACTGCGCGTCCGGAAGTGATGGGCGGCCTGGGTGGCTTCGGCGCCCTCTGCGAGATCCCCGCTGGTTACAAACAACCGGTGCTGGTCAGCGGTACCGATGGCGTCGGCACCAAGCTGCGCCTGGCGCTGAACCTGAACAAACACGACAGCATCGGCCAGGACCTGGTCGCCATGTGCGTCAACGACCTGGTGGTATGCGGCGCCGAGCCGCTGTTCTTCCTCGACTACTACGCCACCGGCAAACTCAACGTTGATGTGGCCGCTACCGTAGTTACCGGCATTGGCGCCGGCTGCGAACTGGCTGGCTGCTCGCTGGTCGGTGGGGAAACCGCCGAAATGCCGGGCATGTACGAAGGCGAAGACTACGACCTCGCCGGTTTCTGCGTTGGCGTGGTGGAAAAGGCTGAAATCATCGACGGCTCCAAGGTGCAAACCGGCGACGCGCTGATCGCTCTGCCCTCCTCCGGCCCGCACTCCAACGGCTACTCGCTGATCCGCAAGATCATCGAAGTGTCCGGTGCCGACATCGAAACCATACAGCTCGAAGGCAAAGCCCTGACCGAACTGCTAATGGCGCCGACCCGCATCTATGTCAAACCGCTGCTCAAGCTGATCAAAGACACCGGCGCGGTCAAAGCCATGGCCCACATCACCGGTGGCGGCCTGCTGGACAACATCCCGCGCGTACTGCCAGACGGCGCCCAAGCCGTGGTCGATGTCGCCAGCTGGAAACGCCCAGCGGTGTTCGACTGGCTGCAGCAGCAAGGCAACGTCAACGAAACCGAAATGCACCGCGTGCTGAACTGCGGCGTGGGCATGGTGATCTGCGTGGCTCAAGAGCACGTCGAAAGCGTACTGGCCAACCTCACCGCCAGCGGCGAGCAACCATGGGTGATCGGCCAGATCAACGCCGGCGCCGCCGATGCTGATCGCGTTGTATTGAACAACCTGAAAGCCCACTGATGCCCAACGCCTCACCCTGCAATGTGGTGGTGCTGCTGTCCGGTTCGGGCAGCAACCTGCAGGCGTTGATCGATGACATTCAGGGCAGCACCAGCGCTGCCCGAATCTGCGCGGTGATCTCCAACCGCGCCGACGCCTATGGCCTGGAACGGGCCAAGGCCGCCGGTATCGCCACCCATGTGCTCGACCACACCACCTTCTCCGACCGCGAAAGCTTCGATACCGCGCTGATGGCGCTGATCGACAGCTGCCAGCCGCAGCTGGTGTTGCTGGCCGGCTTCATGCGGATTCTGAGCGGCGCCTTTGTGCGCCACTACGAAGGCCGTCTGCTGAATATCCACCCCTCTCTGCTGCCCAAATACAAAGGCCTGCACACCCATCAACGGGCGCTGGATGCCGGCGACAGCGAGCATGGCTGCAGCGTGCATTTTGTAACGGAGGAACTCGATGGAGGGCCTCTGGTCGTACAAGCTGTTGTGCCGGTGCGCGTCGATGACACGGCGCAGAGCCTGGCCAATCGCGTACATGCTCAAGAACACCAGATTTACCCACTCGCTGTGCGCTGGTTCGCCGATGGTGACTTGCGCCTTTGCAGCGAGGGGGCAATGCTGAAAGCGCAATTGTTACCGGCCACCGGCCACCTGATCCGAACCTAGGAGACTTTATGCGTCGTGCCTTGCTGTTCGTCCTCGCCGTGCTAACCCTGCCGGCGCAGGCCCTGGAGCTGAAACCGTTCTCTGCCAGCTACACCGCGGACTGGAAACAGATCCCCGTCAGCGGCAGCGCTGAACGCAGCCTGCAAAAGCAAGCCGACGGTCGTTGGTTGCTGAATTTCAAAGCCGCCATGCTGGTGGCGAGCCTCACCGAAGAAAGCACTTTCCGAATTGATGGCACTACCTTTCTGCCGTTGACCTACCGCTATGATCGCAGCGGCCTGGGCAAAGGCAAATCGGTGGAACTGGACTTCGACTGGGACGCCAAGAAAGTCATCGGCAGCGACCGTGGCGACCAGGTGTCGCTACCGCTGAACCGCGGCATCCAGGACAAATCCACCTACCAGGTGGTGCTGCAAGCCGATGTGGCTGCCGGCAAGAAGACCATGAGCTACCAGGTGGTGGATGGCGGCGATATCGAAACCTACGACTTCCGCGTACTGGGCGAAGAGAAGGTCGAGACCATGGCCGGCAGCGTCGATGCGATCAAGGTCGAGCGTGTGCGTGACCCGACCCAAAGCAGCCGCAAGACCGTGCTGTGGTTCGCCAAAGACTGGAACTACCTGCTGGTGCGCCTCTACCAGGTAGAGAAAGACGGCAAGGAATACCAGATCATGCTCAAAGACGGCAGCGTGGATGGCAAAGCGGTGAAAGGCAGCTAAGCCAAGCCACCGCACAAAAGCCCCGCCCATGCGGGGCTTTTTTATGCGACAGCGCAAAGGCTATCGGGGCTGAATCGGATGGCTGCCCCCTCTCCCACAATGGTCCGTGCTTGCTCTGTGGGAGAGGCTTCAGCCTCGATCTTTTGATCTTGAAACCCATCAGATAACCACAGCCCCCCGTCCTACAGTGTTCAGAAAATGCTCTTTTCAGGAACGCTCCGACAAAACAAAAATCCCCTTCTGGCAGATCGCTCCGCGTAACTCTTAACTTGCCGTGCAAGCAACCCACGGAGCCGCCGCCATGATTACCCGCCTCGCCACCATCACCCTGCTGTCCTCCCTAGTCACTGCCCCATCCGCTTTCGCCGACGGCGGCACCATCCAGATCGAAGGCCAGATCGTCAATCCAACCTGTAACGTCACTACAGCAACCAACGCCGACGCCCTGCAAACAGCCAACGAAAACGATGCCTGCGCCGGGGGCTACCCCGCCTTCACAGCCCAATACCTACCCCTGAATCCCGGCGAAACCAGCGTCGACAATCAGGTCATCACCCTCACCTACAACTGAGGCCAACCGACCACCGCGCCGCCACCGATCAATTTGCGATTGCCAGCGCTGCGCCGCGCTGGTATCTGTACATGCACACAGTGGTTTGGCGTACCAATGCACTCCCTCGACGATCCCCGTTTCTATTACCTGGCCAACTTTCATAAAGCGCTGGCCTGGCTGGCTGCGCGTTATAACGACTTGTTCGACGCGCACGAGGCGGCCTTCTTCCGTCAGTTCGGCGAGCTGCCGCTGGCCTCGCAGGCGCTGCTGACGCGGATGATCATGCGCAAGGGCCCGCACTTTCGCGCCAGCAAACTGAGCTACGAAGAAATCGGCTGTCCGCGCCAGGCTGCCGAGCCGCTGCTGGCCCATGGTTGGATCAGCAATGCGTACACCCTCAGCCTGCAGGAACTCTTCGTCTACCTGCGCAAGGACGAAGTGCTGCAGCAGTTCGGCGCCCTGCTCGCCACCCGCACCGCCAATAAACCGCAACTGCTCGAACAGCTGGAAAACCAGCTGGAAGGCGAACGGCCATTCAGCCAGTGGTGCCCGCACCTGGACGACCCGCTGTTGACGCTGGGCATCGGCGAATTGATCGACCGCCTGCGTCTGATGTTCTTCGGCAATCTGCACCAGGACTGGATCGAGTTCGTGCTCTCGGACCTGGGCATTTTCCGTTACGAGCAGGTTGAGCTGAGCGCCGACTCGCGCGGGTTTACCCGCCGTGAAGACGTCGATACCTACCTGCACCTGTGGCACTGCCGCCAGCGCTTCGAGGCTGGCGAGCCGTTGACCGAGGTATTGGAGCAAATTGCCGAAGTGCACACCGAGAACCCGTTGCTGGTGGAGCGGCGCGGCAAACTGCTGTTCGCCATTGGCCAGCACCTGGAACGCCTGGGCGAGCTGGAGCATGCCTTGGCGTTGTATGGCGTTAGCGCTTATCCACAGGCCCGACAACGGCAGATTCGCGTGCTGGAACGCCTGGCTCAGTACGAGCAGGCACACGCCCTGGCGCAGCAAGCCGCTGCCTCGCCGGTCAACGATGCCGAAGCACAGCTGGTGGCCCGCGCCCTTGCCCGCCTGAACCGGCAACTCGGGTTGGCCAAAGCCAGCAAGCCAGCCAAGGTGGAAGCCGGCCTGATCGAACTGAGCCTGCCTTTTCACCCTGACTTCAGCGTCGAACAACGCGTGCAACTGCACCTCGGCGAAGACCATGCCCCCGTGCATTACGTGGAAAACACCCTGATCTGCAGCCTGTTCGGCCTGCTCTGCTGGTCGGCGATTTATGCGCCGCTGCCGGGGGCGTTTTTCCACCCGTTCCACAGCGGCCCGGTGGATTTATTGCGCGCCGACTTTACCCAGCGCCGTGCCGCGCTGTTTGCCGAGTGCCTGGCGGCGCTGGACAGCGAGGCCTACAAAACCCGCATCCGCGCTACCTTCCAGGAAAAATTCGGCATCCAGTCGCCCTTCGTGTACTGGGGGCTGCTCACGGAAGAATTACTGGAACAGGCCCTCACCTGCCTGCCCGCCGCCCATTTGCGCGCCTGGTTCCAACGGTTGCTGGGCGACATCAAAGCCAACCGCGCCGGCATGCCCGACCTGATCCAGTTCTGGCCGGCCGAGCAGCGCTACCGAATGATCGAGGTAAAAGGCCCCGGCGACCGCCTGCAAGACAACCAGAAACGCTGGCTGGCCTTTTGTGCCGAGAACGGCATGCCGGTGGACGTTTGTTATGTGCAGTGGTGTGAGGCGTGATTTATCAGGTAGCCGTGCGGGCAATGTGCGAGTTCACCGCCAAACAGGGCGACCTCGACTTGCGTTTCACCCCCTCGCCCACTGCTCAGGAAGGCATTGCCGGGCACATGAGCGTGGTCGCCCGGCGTGGCTCGGGTTATATCGCCGAGCTGCCGCTAAGTGGCGAATATGAAGGGCTGCTGGTGCGCGGCCGCGCCGATGGCTACAACCCCGATGACAACCTGCTGGAAGAAATCAAAACCCACCGCGGCGATATTTCGCGCATTCCGGAAAACCACCGGCTGCTGCATTGGGCGCAGGTGAAGGTCTACGGCGCTCTGCTGTGCCGCCAATACGAGCTGGAAGAAGTCGACCTCGCGGTGGTGTATTTCAATGTGCTTACCCACAAGGAAACCAGCTTTCGCGAGACCTTCAGCGCCAACGCCCTGCAGGCGTTCTTCGAGCTGCATTGCCAGCGTTTTATCACTTGGGCCCAGCAGGAACAGGCGCACCGCATCGAGCGGGATACCAGCCTGGAGCAACTGCGTTTTCCCCACGCGAGCTTTCGCAGCGGCCAACGCCAACTGGCGGAGGCGGTGTACCGCGCCGCCCGCGACGGCCACAGCCTGATGGCGCAGGCCACCACCGGTATTGGCAAAACCATTGGCACCCTGTTCCCGCAGCTCAAGGCCTTTTCCGAGCAGAAACTCGACCGGCTGTTTTTCCTCACCGCGAAAACCCCTGGTCGGCGCCTGGCCCTGGATGCCCTGGAAACCCTGCGCGCCCAGGAGCCGAAAATCGCCCTGCGGGTACTGGAACACGTGGCCCGTGACAAAGCCTGCGAACACCCGGACAAAGCTTGCCACGGCGACTCCTGCCCGCTGGCCAAAGGTTTCTACGATCGCCTGCCGGCCGCGCGCAAAGCGGCGCTGGACAGCCAATGGCTGAACCAGAACGCCGTGCGCGACGCCGCCCTGGCCCACGGCATCTGCCCCTACTACCTGAGCCAGGAGTTGTGCCGCTGGAGCGACGTGGTGGTGGGCGACTACAACTACTACTTCGACATGACTGCCCTGCTCTACGGCCTTACCCAGCTCAACGAGTGGAAGGTCACCCTGCTGGTGGACGAGGCGCACAACCTGGTGGAGCGCGGCCGTGGCATGTATACCGCCGAGCTGTCGCAGGCGCGTTTCACGACCATGCGCGGCTTGGCGCCCAAGGGCCTGAAGAGTGTGCTGGACCGGGTCAACCGCCACTGGAACCAGCTGCACCAGGACCAGGAAGCGCTGTACCAGGTGTACCCGGCGGCGCCGGACCTGTTGATCATGGCCCTGCAAAAAGCCGTCAGCGCGATCACCGACCACCTCACCGACCAGCCCACCGGCAACGAGGCCGAGCTGTTGCACTTCTACCTCGACGCCATGTTGTTCTGCCGCCTGGCCGAGGTGTTTGGCCCGCACTCGCTGTTCGATATCAGCCGCCACCTGGGCCCGGGCGGCAAATCGCAGTCCACCCTGTGTATTCGCAACGTGGTGCCAGCGCCGTTCCTTGCTCCACGGCTGGCCGCGGCGCATAGCTGCACGCTGTTCTCGGCCACCTTGAGCCCGGCCAACTATTACGCCGACCTGCTCGGCTTGCCGGAACAAACACCGTGGCTGGACGTGGAGTCGCCGTTTCTTGCCGAGCAGTTGCAGGTGCAGGCGGTGAGCAACCTCTCTACCCGCTACGTCGACCGCGAGCGCTCGCTGGCGCCGATCAGCGCCTTGATGGCCCGCCAGTTCGCCGAGCGGCCGGGCAACTACCTGGCGTTCTTCAGCAGCTACGCCTACCTGGAGCAGGTGCGCGACGAGTTCGTCGCCGCCCATCCGCTGGTGCCGATCTGGGTGCAATCACGGCAAATGGACGAAGCCGAGCGCCAACACTTTCTCGAGCGCTTTCAGGAGAGTGGCCAGGGCATCGGCTTTGCCGTGCTCGGCGGCGCCTTTGGCGAGGGCATCGACTTGCCCGGCAACCGCCTGATCGGCGCCTTTATCGCCACCTTGGGGCTGCCCCAGATCAACCCGATCAACGAGCAGATCAAGCAGCGCATGCAAGCCATGTTCGGCAGTGGGTACGACTACACCTACCTCTACCCTGGCTTACAGAAAGTCGTGCAGGCGGCTGGGCGGGTAATCAGGACCCAGCAGGATTCAGGGGTGGTGTATCTGATGGATGACCGCTTCAGTCAGGCGGCGGTACGGCGGTTGTTGCCGACCTGGTGGGAGGTGGGACGGTGTCGGTTGCCGACGGTGGATGAGACGCTCGCGCCGTAGGTTGGGTTGAGCCGAAGGCGAAGCCCAACGATACACATCAACCAGCCACAACCCCGCCACCAACCAGAGCGCCGGGTTGCCGCGAGCCTCCCAACCGTCCTCCTCACGACCGCGCGGGTCAGGCCTGGCGGCCTGCCCAGATAGTGCGCCCCAGTGATGACGCAATGTTGGGCTTCACCGGCGGTTCAACCCAACCTACCCCTGGCGCACGTCGAGCCGAAGCGTAAGGAATTAGCCCAGCAACTCGGCAAAGGCTTTGTCTGCTTCCAGCACGGCTGGCAATGCGGCGAACACTACGTCCAGGTCCAGTTCTTCAATCAGCGGCCCGTGCAACGACTCCTTGGCTTCGTCGGTGGCGCCGCCATGGGTTTGCACGGCTTCGGCGATCAGCACGGCCTGGGCCAGGGTTTTCGGCAGCGGGTTATCGGCCGGGGCTTGCGACGGCTTGCCTTGCAGGGCGATAGCGGTCTGGATCAGCTTGGGCAACTGCCAACGGCGGGCCAATTCGGCGCCCACTTCCGGATAACCAAAACCCAGTTGCAGGGTTTCGTTAGCGGCGCGGCCGGCGGCGTTGCCGTGTTTGCTGGCATTCAACTTCGGCGCGTACTGTGGCGCCCCCGTCTGAATCAGCAGCTCACCGATGTTGTGCATCATGCCGCAGGTGAACGCGGTGTCGGCGTCCCGGCCGGCCTGCTTGGCCAGCAGGCGGCTGATACTGGCGACCTGAAAGCTGTGAATCCAGAAACCCTTGAGGTCGAAACTGGCGTCAGCCTTGAACGCGCCGGTCACCGCTGAGGCCATCACCAGGGTGCGCAAGGTATTGAAACCCAGGCGCGAAGCGGCGTCTTCAATGCTGGTGGATTCGCGGGCGCCGCGGTAGCGCGAGGAGTTGGCCAGGCGCAACACCTTGGCGGCGATCACCGGGTCCTTCGAGATATTGCGCGCCACGGCGTCCAGGCTGGACGAGGGGCTATCGAATTGCTGAATCAGTTCCAAGGCCACCTTGGGGATGCTGGGCAAGGCATGCAGGTCGGCGAACAGTGTTTCTATATCCATGAGCTCACTCTCGGTTGAACGGCTTGTTAGGAAATCATAGGCAACTTTTTTCAGCGCACCGCAACACCTTGGTGTGTGCCCCACCGTTGAAACTAGCAACTGCCCGTGACCGGCGCTAACGCTGAATGCGAAAGCCCTTGGGCGACAGGCCCGTGCCGCGCTTGAAGAACCGCGAAAAGTAGGCGGGATCGGAAAAGCCCAGGCTGTCAGATACCTGATTAACGGTCATGGCGCTGTACACCAGACAGCGTTTGGCTTCTAAAAGTAGCCGCTGATTGATCATCTGCAACGCCGACTGCCCGGCCAGGCGCCGGCACAAGGCATTCAGATGGGCGGCGCTGATGCTCAGGGCGTTGGCGTAATGCTCAATCGGCAAGTGCTGGCGATAGTGGCTTTCCAGCAGGCGGGTGAAGGCGTCCACATGCTCACGCCCACGGTCCGGGCCCTGGGCCTGGGATTGCGCCTCGGCACGGCGGCTGAGGGACACCAGCAACACACTGATCAGCGACTGCAGCATCAGGTCGCGGCCGCTCTGCTGCTGGTCGTACTCGGCGGCAATCGACTCGAACAGCGCATCCAGGTAGCGCCCTTCACTACCGATGGACCTCTCAATGGAAAAGCACGCCGGCGTGCGCAGCACCTGGCTGTCCAGCGTGGCGCCGAGCTGTTCGGCCAGCGGCTGGGCCAGGCTGAGGATGTAGCCCTGCACGTCGTCGGAAAAGCGAAAACCGTGCACACACAGCGCGGGTACCACCTGCAAGGAACTGCTGCGGACCTCGGTCAGTACGTCCTCGACCTGCAGTTGCGCCTGCCCGGACTGCACATATAGCAACTGCACCAGATCACTGTGGCGGTGCGGTTTGATCTGCCAATGGTGCAAGCGGCTGCGTTCGGGAATTGACTCGCAATGGATCAGGTCCGGCATCGGCCAGGCACCGGTCTCGCCATAGAGTTTGAACACCGGAACCGGATTTTCTGTGTGTTTGAGCACCGCCACCATCCACGAAAAGTGCAAGAAAGCTGTTCGATATTGCCTTCTAAGCCGGCCTTTAACCACAAAAAATACAGGCGTTATAAAAACAACTAAGTTCCTCGACGGAACAGGACAACGCCCATGAAAACCCAGATCGCCATTATCGGTGCCGGCCCCTCCGGCCTCCTGCTCGGCCAGTTGCTGCACAAGGCCGGGATCAGCAACGTCATCATCGAACGGCAAACCCCTGACTACGTGCTAAGCCGCATCCGTGCCGGCGTGCTGGAACAAGGCATGGTCGACCTGCTGCGCGAAGCGGGCGTCAGCCAGCGCATGGACGAGGAAGGCCTGGTGCACGACGGTTTCGAGCTGGCCTTCGACGGCCGCAGCGAACATATCGACCTCAAGGGCCTCACCGGCGGCAAGACGGTGATGGTCTACGGCCAGACCGAAGTCACCCGCGACCTCATGCACGCTCGCCAGGCCGCTGGCGCCAGCACCTTCTACAGCGCCAGCAACGTGCAACCCCATGAACTCAAGGGCGAACAGCCCTACGTGACCTTCGAGCACAACGGCGAAACCTTGCGCCTGGACTGCGACTACATCGCCGGTTGCGATGGATTCCACGGCGTGTCGCGCCAATCGATTCCCCAAGGCGTGCTCAAGGAATTCGAACGGGTCTACCCCTTTGGCTGGCTGGGCATCCTCGCCGACACCCCGCCGGTGAACGAAGAACTGATCTACGCCAACCACGAACGCGGCTTTGCCCTGTGCAGCATGCGCTCGCCGACCCGCACCCGTTATTACGTGCAGGTGGGAGCCGAGGAAAAGGTTGAAGACTGGTCGGATGAGCGCTTCTGGGACGAACTGAAAGCCCGCCTGCCGGCGCCCGTAGCGGCCAGGCTGATCACCGGGCCATCGATTGAAAAAAGCATCGCGCCACTGCGCAGCTTTGTGGTCGAGCCGATGCAGTACGGGCGCCTGTTTCTGCTCGGCGACGCCGCCCATATCGTCCCACCCACCGGCGCCAAGGGCCTGAACCTGGCGGCCAGCGATGTCAGCACTCTGTACCGGATTCTGCTCAAGGTGTATGGCGAAGGGCGCACCGACCTGCTGGAAAAGTACTCCGAAATCTGCCTGCGCCGAGTGTGGAAAGCCGAGCGTTTTTCCTGGTGGATGACCTCGATGCTGCACCGCTTTCCCGATACCGATGCGTTTAGCCAGCGCATGCAGCAGACCGAGTTGGACTACTTTGTCGGGTCTGAGGCCGGGCGCAAGACCATCGCCGAGAACTACGTGGGGTTGCCCTACGAAGCGATCGAGTAACGGCTTTTGTAGGGTGTGCTCCGCGCACCAAACGATCTTCCCGATATCGCAACGGTGCGCACAGCACACCCTACAAGAGCTCGTTCGTTGTTACCGCAACAACTGACTCAACACCGCCCGCAACTTGCCAGGCTTCACCGGTTTGTTCAGCAACGGCGCGCCCAGCGCTTGCAGCTCTTGCCGGCACCGATTACTGCGGTCGGCGGTAATCATCACCGCCGGAATCGCCAACCCAAAATGCTCGCGCAAGTGCTGCACCACCTGGCACCCGGTGATGCCGTGATCAAGGTGGAAGTCAGCCAGAATCAACTCCGGCGCCTGCCCTTGCAGCACCTGCAAGGCCGCCTCCTGGTCCGTGGCGGTGAGCACCTCACAACCCCATTGGCCGAGTAACGCGGCCATACTGTCGAGAATGCTCACTTCGTTATCCAGCACCAGCAAACGCCGGCCCGGCAGCGGGTTGCCGATCACCGCCTGGGGTTTTGCCGCCAGCGTCGGGGTTGGTACCTCAAGGCTCAACGGCACTTCAATACTGAACACCGAACCGCGCCCCGGCTTCGAGCGCACCTGCACGGCACAGCCCAGAATGGCGGCAATCCGCTCGACAATCGCCAGCCCCAGCCCCACCCCTTTGCGGTCAGCCGCGCGGCCGACATCCAGCTGATTGAACTCCAGAAAGATCGCCGACAGTTGATCCGCCGCGATCCCCCGCCCGCTGTCCCACACCTCGATAAACAAGCGCTCGCCGCGCCGCCGCGCGCCCAGCAGCACGCCGCCCTGGCTGGTGTAGCGGCAAGCATTGCTGAGGAGGTTGCGCAGAATACGGGTGAGCAAACGCAGGTCGGTGTGGATCGCGTAGTTGGCAATCCGCGTGCGCAAGGTCAGCCCCGCCGCTGCCGCTACCGATTGGAATTCCGAAGCCAGCGGCGCCAGCACTTCGTCCAGGCGGTACACATCGATATCCGGTTTGATCGCGGCCTGGTCCAGCTTAGAAATATCCAGCAGGTCGGTGAGCAAATCTTCGGCGCCTTCCAGCGCCTGATGGGTGCGCTCCACCAATAAGCTTTCCGCCGCAGGCAAATGCCGTTCGCGCAGGGTCGAGACCAACAACCGCGCCGCATTCAGCGGCTGCAGCAGGTCGTGGCTGGCAGCGGCCAGGTATTTGTCTTTGCTCAGGTTGGCGGCCTGCGCCACATCGCGGGCTTCGCGCAGTTGTTGGTTGAGGGTTTGCAACTGCTCGGTGCGGCTGGCGACGCGCTGCTCCAATTCATCATTGAGAGCCTGCAAGCGCTGCTGGGCCTGGATGCGTTCGGTGATGTCAGCGACAAAGCCCTCCACCAACCCTTCTTCATCCGGCTTGAGCAACAGGTTCATCAGCACATCGACATGGCTGCCATCCTTGCGCCGCAGCTGGGTGATATAGCCAAACAGGCCGCCATCCAGCCGCAACCGTTCACGGATAAGCAGCAACTCCGCCTCGCCGCCCATAAACAGGTGGCTGGCCATGTCGGTGAGGCTCCACAGCACCTGCTGTGGATCGTCGTAACCGAGCATCCGCGCCAACGCCGGGTTGGCGGCGCGCAAGCCCTCGTGCAGGCTGGCCTGGAAGATGCCGTGCACCGCGTGTTCGAACAACCATTTGTAGCGATTGCGCTCGGTCTCCAGCTCTTCCAGGCGCGTCAGCAGTTCCGGGTAATGGCTTTTGCGCGCCGACTGGCTGCCCAGGCCGAGCAGGCCGGCCAGGGCTTTCTGCTGTTCCTCAGAGGGCCTCGCCATACACGACCTCGACGTCCCGCTGGCTTGACTCGCGGGGGTTGGTAAGGATGCACGGGTCGCCCATGGCGTGCTGCGACAGGAACGGAATATCCGAGGTGCCGACGCCGTGCAGGCTCAGGGTTTCATGGAAACCGACTGCGTGTTTGAGGGCAATCAGGTGCTCGACCAGACGCTGACGGATCTGGTTGTGATTGAGCCCGCGGCAGTCGATGCCCAGGGTTTCGGCAATCACCTTGAATCGCTCCGGCGCGGCGCTGTAATTAAATGCCACCACATGCTCGACCAGCACCGCATTGCACAGGCCATGGGGCAGGTCGAGAAAGCCGCCGAGGCTATGGGACATGGCGTGCACCGCACCGAGAATGGCATTGGAGAACGCCAACCCGGCCTGCATGCTGCCGAGCATGATTTTTTCGCGCAGGGCAATGTCCTGCGGGTTGGCGATCATCTGCACCAGGTTGCCATTGATCAGGCGCATGGCCTCCAGGGCATGGGGGTCGGTGATCGGGCCGTGGCCGGTGGAGACGAACGCCTCGATGGCATGCACCAGTGCGTCGATGCCGGTACAGGCGGACAGGAAGGGGTCCATGCTCGCCGTGGTTTCCGGGTCGATCAGCGACACATCGGGCACTACCGCCTTGCTGACGATGGAGAATTTCATCCGTTCCTGCTGGTTGGAGATGATCACGAACTGCGAGACATCCGCCGAGGTGCCGGCGGTGGTGGGGATCAGAATCAGTGGCGGGCTGGGCACGCGGATGGTGTCCACCCCTTCGAACTCGAGAATGCTGCGCCCGTGCGCCACGACAATGCCGATGCCCTTGGCGCAATCCATCGGGCTGCCGCCGCCGACGGCGACGATGACGTTGCAATTGTTCTCGCGGTACACCTCGGCGCCGCGCATCACTTCCTCCACGCGCGGGTTAGGCGAGACCTCGGTGTACAGGCAATAGGCAATGTTTTGCGCCTGCAGGCTGGCTTCGATATCGGCCACCCAACCGGCGGCGAGTACGCCGGGGTCGGACACCACCAGCACCTTGCGCGCGCCAAAATTGGCGGCAAAGTTGGCGACATGGTGCCGGCAGCCGGCACCGAAGACGATTTCCGGGGAAACGAATTTACGCAAAAGGCTGAGATCGTGGCTCATCGCGGGGCCTGGTGTTTTTTTGTTATGAGTGGGGTGGAGGCTACTGGAATGGCGGGGTATTGCAATGCGACGTTAGGGTAGAGCTCAGGTGGCGCAATGCTTTTGTAGGGTGTGCTATGGGCACCAAGCGATTGCCCGGCAACCGCAACGGTGCGCATAGCACACCCTACCAAAAGGCCGCTAGAGCAACCGCCGATAAAACCCCAACTCCAGCTCCAGCACCTCTTGCAGGTGCTCGGCCCGGCGAAACCCATGCCCCTCATCCGGGTAAAAATGCTGCTCCACCTCAACCCCTTGCGCCTGTAATGCCGCCACCATACTGGCCGTCTGTTCCGGCAACACCACCGCGTCCCGCCCGCCCTGGAAAAAGATCACCGGTGCGGTAATCCGACTGGCATGAAACAACGGCGTGCGCGCCTCATAACGCTCGGCGTCGGTAATCGGGCTACCAATCAACCAATCCAGATAATCGCCCTCGAACTTATGCGTCACCCGCCGCAACGCCAGCGGGTCGCTTACGCCATACAAACTCGCGCCACCGCGAAACACCGAATGAAAGGCCAAGGCACATAACGCCGTGTAGCCACCGGCACTACCACCGCGAATAAACGCCCGCTGAGGATCGATGCGTCCAGCCCCCGCCAGGTGCGCAACAACCGCTACTGCGTCTTGCACATCCACCACGCCCCACTGCCCTTCCAAGCGTTGCCGGTAGGCGCGGCCAAAGCCGCTGCTGCCGCGGTAGTTGAGGTCGGCGACGGCAAAACCACGTTGGGTCCAGAACTGGATGCGCGGGTCGAACACCGGGTAGCACGCGGACGTCGGCCCACCGTGCAGAAACACCACCAGCGGCGGTTGCTCGGCGAGCGTGGAAGCCCGTGGCGGGGCGTAGAAAAAACCATGGGCGCGCTCGCCATTGCTGCGGTAGTCGAGGGCTTCTGGCAGCGCTACCTGATCGGCCGCCAGCGGCTGCTCACCGCCTGCCAACACCTGCACCTGGGCATCGCCACGGCGGATCGCCAGAATCGCCGACAGGCCGTTTGGCGCCTCTGCGATGCAGTAGAAAAAATCGCTGTCGACCGCCAACGCGCGAAAGCGGCTGTAGTCGGTGGCCAGCGGCTGCTCGACACCTGCCGCCGACTGCGTCAGCAACTCACCCCAGCCATTGACCAGGCGAGTGAGCAACAAGCCGCCGCCGTGCAGCGGCAAATAACTGCACGAACCCAACTGCCAGGGCGCGCTGGCGTGGTCGGCCTCGACACCGTGGGGCAGGCGCTGCCAGTAGCCGTCCACCTCACCCCACGGCTGCCACCAACCGTCACGGTCGCTGAGGCAGATCAACCGGCCTTCGCCATCGAAGCGCGGTTGTTGCAGGGACTCTTCACTATTGCCGCCGGCCACCACTTTCAGCAACGGCCAGTGCCCCCGACTGTCGCGGCGCGCGCTGCACAATCGGGTCTGGGTCCAGGGCTGCGCCGGGCGGTCCCATTCGATCCAGGCCAGGCGCTGGCCATCGTCGCTGAGCACCGGCGAGGTGTAGAAGTCGGCGCCTTCGGCCAATACCGTGCGTTGCCCGGTCGCCAGGGCGATGCTCACCAGCCGATTGCGCACGCGCCCCTGGCCGTGGCATTCCTCGACCGCGATCAGCGCCTGTGCCAGCCGGTCGAAGTGCAGGTCGCCGTAGCGGCACTGCAGGCTTTCGCCCAGGCGCTGCACACTGCCGTCGTCGAGTTGTTGCAGGTAGAGCTGCTGGTCGCTGTCGTTGACAAAGCCCACGCCGTGCTCGGTGAGGCAAAACACGCCGCCGCCGTACTCATGCACGCGGCTGCGCATGGACAAGTGCGCCGGGGTCAGGCACTGCGCCTGTTCGGCGTGCCAGCGCCAGAGGGTATTGCGGCCGTCCTGCGGGTTGAACTCAACCCAGAACAAACCCTGAGCGTTGACCTTGAGCTCGGCAAAGTCGCGGCTGGCCGAGGCCGCTTGCCGGGCCGACCAGGCGCTGGGGAAAAAACCATAACGCGCAGAGCTGTCGTGCATGGGAGAAGGCTCACCTGGATGCGTTAGACCACTGCAGGCGGTACCGCTGATAAGCCGGTCCACGGTCAGCGCGAAAGAGTACGCCTCTCTCACCAACGATCAAACCTTCAGAATCAACCGTGATGCCTTTTCATTGCGCATGGTCAATGCCTGCATGCCTTGCGAGGCCCGCTCGGCCTCCTCGCGGGCGGCCAGAATTACACCGTGATGGGCCGACTTGCTGCACACCGGGTCAGCATTGCTGGCGTCTCCCGTGAGCATGAACGCCTGGCAGCGGCAGCCACCGAAGTCTTTGTGTTTTTCATCGCAGGAGCGGCATGGCTCGGGCATCCAGTCATCGCCGCGAAAACGGTTGAAACCAAACGACTCGTTCCAGATATGGCTGATGCTGTGTTCCAGCACATTGGGAAACTGCACCGGCAATTGCCGCGCGCTGTGGCAAGGCAAGGCGGTGCCATCCGGGGTGATGTCGAGGAACAGATTGGCCCAGCCGTTCATGCAGGCCTTGGGGCGTTCTTCGTAGTAGTCGGGGGTGACGAAGATCAGCTTGCACGGGTGGTTCTGCGCCTCCAGCCGGGCGCGGTATTCATTGGTGATGCGCTCGGCGTTGGCCAGTTGCGCGCGGGTCGGCAACAGCCCGGCACGGTTGAGTTCGGCCCAGCCGTAGAACTGGCAGGTGGCGAGTTCCACGAAGTCGGCTTGCAGCTCCAGGCACAGGTCGATGATCCGCTCGATACGGTCGATGTTGTGCCGGTGGGTGACGAAGTTGAGCACCATCGGGTAGCCGTGGGCCTTCACCGCACGGGCCATGGCCAGCTTCTGGGCAAAGGCCTTTTTCGAGCCGGCGAGCATGTTGTTCACCTCCTCGTCGGCGGCCTGGAAGCTGATCTGGATATGGTCCAGACCGGCCTCGCTGAATTCGGCAATGCGCTTCTCGGTGAGGCCGATGCCGGAGGTGATCAGGTTGGTGTAATAGCCCATATCGCGGGCGGCTTTTATCAGCTCGGCGAGGTCCTGGCGCACCAGCGGTTCACCGCCGGAAAAGCCCAACTGCGCTGCGCCCATTTCCCGCGATTGGCGAAATACTTCGATCCACTGCGCGGTGCTCAGCTCCTTACCGTGCTTGGCAAAGTCCAGGGGATTTGAACAGTACGGGCATTGCAGGGGGCAGCGGTAGGTCAGCTCGGCCAGCAGCCACAGCGGCGGGCCGGGTTTGGGCACGTTGGGCTTAGCGCTCTCTACCTTAGAGAAAGTCGATCCAGAACTGAGCACTGGCCACCTCCATAAACGCGAAGATGTCTTCGTCGATACCGGGCACATCGGGGAAACGCGCGCGCAGGTTGGCGATGATCGCGGCGACGTCCTGCTGGCCGTCGATCAGCTTGAAAATCTCGCTGGCGCTGTCGTTGAGCTTGATCATGCCTTCGGGATAAAGCAGCACATGGCAAGCCTGCGCGGGTTCGAATTGAAAGCGGTAGCCGCGGCGCAGGACGGGGACCTTGCTTGTGGGTAGAGCGTGCACAGGCGTCATGGCGTACTCCCATAGGGTGTGCTTTGCGCACCATTGCGCACGCCGATGAATCGCTTGGTGCGCATAGCACACCCTACAAAAGCGCTCATAGCGTAATCCCCCGATGCCAGACGTGTGCGTCGGTTACCGTGTGGTACGGCGGGCGTTTCAGCTCATAGGCCATGCTCATGGCGTCAAGCATGCTCCACAGCACATCCAGCTTGAATTGCAGAATCTCCAGCATGCGTTGCTGCGCCTCGAAGGTGGTGTAGTGCGCGAGGGTGATGCGCAGACCATGTTCGACATCGCGGCGCGCCTGCTTCAAACGGCTGCGGAAGTAGTCGTAACCGGCGGGGTCGATCCAGCTGTAATGCTGCGGCCAGCTGTCCAGGCGTGACTGGTGAATTTGTGGAGCGAACAGTTCAGTCAGCGAACTGCTGGCCGCTTCCTGCCAGTTGGCACGGCGGGCGAAGTTGACATAGGCGTCTACGGCAAACCGCACGCCGGGCAATACCAGCGCCTGCGACAGCACCTGCTCGCGGTCCATGCCGACCGCTTCGGCCAGGCGCAACCAGGCCTCGATACCGCCCTCCTCACCCGGCGCGCCGTCATGGTCGAGGATGCGCTGAACCCACTCGCGCCGGGTGTCGCGGTCCGGGCAGTTGGCCATGATCGCCGCGTCTTTCAGCGGGA
This sequence comes from Pseudomonas sp. GV071, assembly GCF_003050835.1. Classification (GTDB taxonomy): domain Bacteria; phylum Pseudomonadota; class Gammaproteobacteria; order Pseudomonadales; family Pseudomonadaceae; genus Aquipseudomonas. The sequence continues at coordinate 246,985 of NZ_QAOJ01000003.1, forward strand.
TATTCACCTGGTAATAAAAACGGTTGGCCACCCAGCCCTGGATCTGTTCCCGGCTGGCGCGGCCTTCGTACATGGCCACGTGGAAGGGGTGATGAATGTGGTAATAGGCGCCTTTGGCGAGCAGCGCTTGCTCGAATTCGGTGGGGGTCAGGGCAGTGGGCATGAAGGTGGTCCTTTTATTGTTATCGGTGCGCCATCGGGTAACCGGTCCAACATGCTGGGTCCCAGCCTGCGCTGGGACGACAGAGGTTTTTTGCACCCTCCACCGTCATCCCAGCGCAGGCTGGGATCCAGGATTGGCTGTCGTACGCCAATTCCAGGCGTCACAGCTCAATACTCATCCCATCCCACGCCACTTCAATGTCGTGCTCAGCGAGCATCGCCCGCTCGGGCGAGTCGACGTCGAGAATCGGGTTGGTGTTGTTGATGTGGATAAGCACCTTGCGCGGGCCGGCCAAGCTGTCGAGCACTTCAATCATCCCGCCCGGCCCGCTCTGCGCCAAATGGCCCATTTCGCTGCCGAGCTTGTCGCCGACTTCGCACACGCGCATTTCGTCGTCGCGCCACAAGGTGCCGTCCACCAGCAGGCAGTCGGCGCGGCCCATCCGGGCCAGCAGGCTGTCGTCTACCTGACCCAGGCCCGGTGCATAAAACAGCGAACGGCCGGAGCGGGTGTCTTCTACGAACAAACCAATATTGTCGCCCGGATGCGGGTTACCCCGGTGCGGCGAATACGGCGGGGCGCTGCTGCGCAGGGCGATGGCGGTAATGCGTAAACCTGGGCAGGCGGGAATGCTGAAAGGCTCACCATCGAGACTGATCAGGTTGTGCTGCAAGCCACCGTTCCAGTGGGTCAGCATGGGAAACAAAGGGAAGCCGGTGCTCAGGTCCTGATGGACCATCTCCGTGCACCACACCTGATGCGGGCAACCTTCGCGCAGGCTGAGCAGGCCGGTGGTGTGGTCGATCTGGCTGTCGAGCAGAATTACTGCGCCAATCGCGGTGTCACGGAGTTTGCGAGCCGGTTGCAGCTTGGGGAAGGATTCCAGCTGCACGCGGATATCCGGCGAGGCGTTGCACAGAATCCAGTGTTGACCATCGTCGCTCAGGGCAATGGACGATTGCGTACGCGGTTGCGCGCGCAGGGTGCCGGCGCGCACGCCACGGCAGTTACGGCAATTGCAGTTCCACTGGGGAAAACCGCCCCCGGCAGCGGAACCGAGAATCTGGATATACATAGGGCGATCTCACTGAGGCGGCCGCGTTGGCAAATGCCCCGGCGAACCGGGGCACTTCTCTTGGAGCAAGAGCCGGCTCAACGATTGGCGAAGTACATGGTCACTTCAAAACCAATACGCAGGTCGGTGTAGGCGGGTTTAGTCCACATGGGTCGTTCCTCTTGTTGTTGATGGGGTCTTTCACGTCGAAAGCATCACGCCGGTTTTTCACCGACAGGCTGAGTTAACCACCAGGACCAGACCCGCCGAATGCTACTTTCGAACGAGTTTTGCCCCTGATTTAGTAGCGCCGTTGCGACACCTGATCCAGCGTGTTGCGACACCTGTGTCATCCGTGGCACAGCTGTGCCGACTACCTGTTTTCCCCCTGCACGCCTTGCGGTGCGCTGGCTCGGGCCTTGTGGCCGGACGCTGGGCTTTCGGCATGTCGCTTGCTGCAGGGGCAGACATGCGACGGAAGGATGACTGCAAGAGGTAGACCATCGGGCTATGGTTGCACTACCTGCCTGCGTGTCAGCTCCGCGCAGGCCAAAACAACAAAACGTCGATCCGCAGCGCCTCACCCGCTGCAGGCATCGGCCACCGGGAGTACTGCTATGCCTTTGCATGCCGTGGAAACCAATGCCAGTGAACTGGCCGCGTTCGTCAAAGACCACTTCCCCGAACGCAGCTTTCGCCCCGACCGGGTGATCGCCGAATCGCTGTACCGCAGCGTCAACCTGTACCAGCTCAATCCGCGCGCGGTGAATGTCAAACACATCCTCACCGCCGAGGAAATCCGCCAGCACCAGCAGCAACACCAGGAGTACCTGGCCATCGCCAGCCAGGGCGTCACCGGCCTGGCCAAACGTGTGGTGCAAGCCGGGTTTGCCGTGCTGCTCAGCGATGAACACGGCATCACCCTCGACTCACGCCTGCCCAACCAGCGCGACCCGTATACCCAATCGGGCCTGATCGTCGGCGCGCGCTGGGACGAGTCGGTGGCCGGCACCAACGGCATCGGCACCGCCTTGGCCGCCGAACAGGCGATGACCATTCACCGCGAAGAACACTTCCTCACCTCCAACTTTCGCCTCAGTTGTTCGGTGGCGCCGATCTTCGATGCCCAGGGCTTGCTGCGTGGCTGTCTGAACGCCACCAGCCTCAACAGCGACGGGCCGAAAGAGGCGCAATACCTGACGTTGCAGCTGGTGATCATGTATGCGCGACTGATCGAAAACGCGCACTTTCGCCAGCGCTACCGCGACTGCCTGACCCTGGCGATCAAGCCGCGTGACGACATCACTGACCTGGCCAACGAACAGCTGCTGGCCATCGATGAAAGCGGCCGCGTCATCGGCGCCAACCGCGCTGCGTTTGTGGCCTATGACCAGGTACAACACCAGGCGCTGCTCGGCCGGCGCATCGACAGCCTGCTGCCGGCCAGCGTCGACGAGCTGCTGAGCATGACCAGCGGCGGCGCCCGTGGCGTGCAGATGCGCGCCTTGATCGACGAGGCGCTGGTGGACGTCGGCCTGCGTATTCCGGTCGGCCGTGTGCGCCCGGCTCAGGTCAGTCACCTGCCAGCAAAACCGGCCGCACAACAGCATCCGCAACTCGATCAACTAGGCGGCAACGACCCGCTGCTGCAACAAGGCGTGCGGCGCATTCGCAAGGTGCTCGACAAAGGCATCCCGGTGCTGATCACCGGTGAAACCGGCACCGGCAAAGAAGCCTTCGCCCGCGCCATCCACCAGGCCAGCGCGCGCCGCAGCGGGCCGTTCGTGGCACTGAACTGCGCAGCGATTCCGGAAAGCCTGATCGAGAGCGAACTGTTCGGCTACCGCGGCGGCAGCTTCACCGGGGCCAACAAGAAGGGCCAGAAAGGCAAGCTGGAACTGGCCAATGGCGGCACCCTGTTTCTCGATGAAATTGGCGATATGCCAGCCCACCTGCAGACCCGTTTGCTGCGGGTGTTGGCCGAGCGGGAGATCTCGCCCTTGGGTGCAGAGGCACCGGTAGCGCTGGATGTGCATGTGGTGTCGGCGACGCACCAGAACCTGGCCGGAATGATCAGCGCCAAGCAGTTTCGAGAGGATCTGTTTTATCGCTTGAGTGGCATGACCCTGCACTTGCCGGCGTTGCGCGAGCGCAGTGACCGGGAGGCCTTGATCGAGCAATTGCTCGCTGCCCAGCCGGGGGCGCGGGGGTTGCGTCTGGATGAAGAGGCGCGGGCGCGGTTGTTGGGGTATGGCTGGCCGGGGAATATTCGGCAGCTGTTGAATTGCCTGAGGTATGCCGTGGCGTTGGCTGAAGACGGGGTGATTGATCGGGAGTGTTTGCCGGCGGAGTTGCAGGGGGCCGTACTGGCGGTCAGTGCGCCGGTTGCGCCCTTGAGTAATAGCTTGGCTGAGCAATTGGGTGGGGATGAGGTTCGGCATTTGTATGCCACGTTAAGGCAGCATCAGTGGAACATCACGGCGGCTGCCGAGAGCTTCGGCATCTCCCGCTCCACGCTTTATCGGAAGATGAAGAAGCATGGGATTGTGCAGCCTAATGAGGTTTTTTGACTGCGATTTTCTGGCGGTCGGTGATGGTCTTCATTGGCGCGTGTGCTGGGCGTTTTGTTTCGCGCCTTACGCGCGAGTCACTTTTTAGCAGTCGCCCTAAAAAGTAACCAAAAACGGCTTGCCCCCACCTTGGGTTTTCACTGCGTGAAAACTTCCCTCGCTACGTCGTCGCTTCAGGGGCCGGGCTGAGGGCCATCCATGGCCCCATCCCTCTCCGCGGCTCCCGGCCGCTACGACCCCTTACGCAACGACTCCGCTCGGCCTGGCGCTAAAGGGGCGGGTAAATCAAAAGCCAGATCAAATGCCCCTCTCCCCCGGCCCCTCTCCCGCACGCGGGCGAGGGGTGACGTATGGCGACTGTCGCGTTTGTTTTTTGTAGGAGCCAACTTGCTGGCGAACCCTGCAAACGTAGGTTCCGAATTACCTTTTCCAGGGTTCGCCAGCAAGCTAGCTCCTACGAAGAACAGCCCCCTCTCCCGCGTGCGGGAGAGGGCTGGGGTGAGGGGCCGTTGATCTGGCTTTTGATCTTGATCTGCCCGCCCCTTGAGCGCAGGCCGAGCGTAGTCGTCGTGGAAGGGGTTGAGCGGCAGGAGCCGCGAAAGGCAAAGACGGGCCATGGATGGCCGCGTTTTGTCGGGGGCGCCTAGCCGACCCCTGGAGCGGCGACGGAGCGAGGGTAGTTTTCACGCAGTGAAAACCCAAGGTGGGGGCAAGCGTTTTTGCTTACTTTTTCCGCGACTGGAAAAAGTGAGTCGCGCGTAAGGCGCGAAACAAAACGCTCAGCACACGCGATAAACCAGAAACACCAAAGCAAAAAAAGCGGTCCCACCCCGTGAAGTGAGCCCGCCCAAAAGCACTGCTTACCTAATCAACTCCCAGGATTTACTCCTGGATATAAACCACATGCGTATGCGTAAACTCATACAACCCATGCTTGCCATCCGCGCCACCAATCCCGGATTTACGCGTACCGGCATGAAACCCCTGCATTGCTTCGAAGTTCTCGCGGTTGATATAGGTCTCACCAAAATCAATCTCACGGGCAGCCTTCATCGCCGCACTCAAGTTGCGCGTATACAGCGATGACGTCAGCCCGTACTCACTGTCGTTGGCCAGGGCAATGGCCTCGTCCAGGTCATCGACAATCTGCACCGGCAACACCGGCCCGAAGATCTCTTTGCGCATGATCTCCATATCCGCCGTGCAACCGGCCAACACCGTCGGCTGGTAGTGGAAGCCTTTGCCCAGGTCAGCCACAGCGCCGCCGGTAATGATTTGCGCGCCCTGCCCGCTAGCGGTTCTGACCATCTGCGCGACCTTGTCCAATCCGATCTTGTTCACCAGCGGGCCCATATCCAGATCCGCATCCACTGACGGATCACCGTATTTGGTCGCCGCCATGGCGCTGGCCAGCTTGTCGATAAATTGGTCAGCCACCTTGCGCTCGACATACACCCGCTCAGCGCAGTTGCACACTTGCCCGGTGTTGATCACACGCGAGGCGGTAATGGCGTTTACTGCCAGTTCCAGATCGGCGTCGGCCAGGACAATGGCCGGCGCCTTGCCGCCCAGTTCGAGGTTGAGTTTGGTGATGTTCGGCGCGGCGGCGGCCATAATTCGCGAGCCGGTGAGTACGCTACCGGTGAAGCTGATCAGGTCGATACCGGCATGGCTGGTCAGCGCATGGCCAGCACCCGCGCCAGTGCCGCTGACGACGTTGAACACGCCGGTGGGCAAGTCGGTTTCCGCCACGAGGCGAGCGAATTCGAAGCAGTTGATTGGCGTCTCTTCGCTCGGTTTGATCACGATGGTGTTGCCAGTAATCAGCGCTGGCGCCATCTTGCGGGCGATGAGAAAGAACGGGAAGTTCCACGGCAGAATGCCGGCCACCACGCCCAAGGGTTTGCGTTGCAGAAAGATGTGCTCGCCCGGGCGATCGCTGGTCAGCACTTCGCCTTCCAGACGGCGTGCCCACTCGGCCATATAGTCGAGGTAGTCGGCGGTGAAGTTCACTTCCACCATCGCCAGGCCGGACACTTTGCCTTGTTCCTGGGTGATGATCCGCGCCAGGCGCCCGGCGTTGTCGCGCACTTTCTGAGCGATTTTGCGCAGATAGCCGGCGCGCTCGATAGCCGGTTTGGCGGCCCAGCCTTTTTGCGCTTTACGGGCGGCGGCGATGGCGCGTTCCACTTGCACATTGGTGGCTTGCGGCACGCGGGCCAGCAGCTCGGCATTGGCCGGGTTGTACACCTCGATCAGCTCTTCGCTGCCGATAAAGGCGTTATCGATGTAGTTCTCGTAGGTCAGGATGTTGCTCATACGGGTATCTCCTGTTCGCGCTTGAACGCCCGCCGTGGCGGGCGGTTGAAGATCAGTTGCTGGCAGTTTTTTTCGCTGCGGCCAATTGCTCTTGCAGGTCGATGGCGCGCTTGATCAGGTACTGGTGCACGGCTTCGGCCTGCTGAATATCCAGATGGCCCTGGAACGACGGCATGCCGTCAGGAATACGCCCGCCGTAGATGATGCCGAGGAAACGTTCGTGGTTTTCCTTGCTCAGGGTGCGCAGGTCCGGCACTACGCCGCCGCTGATGGCGTTGATGCCGTGGCATTGCGAGCAGCTGCCGTTGAACAGCTCACGGCCCTGGTCGATCTGCGCGGTGGTGCCGGTCAGCGCCGGTGGCTCGGGTTTGCGCTCGGCGAAGCGGTCTTTGAGTTCCGGCAGTTTGGCGCTGCCGCCGAGTTTGTAGGTCAGCACCTGGGCGTTGGGTTTGACCCCGGCGTGCAGCGACAAGGCGCCAGCAAAGGTCGAGAACGCGCCACCCCAGCCGGCCATAAAGGTCACGTACTGTTCGCCGTCCACTTCATAGGTCACCGGTGCTGCCATCACGCCGGTATTGGCCGGCGATTCCCAGACCTTGGTGCCCTTGTCGGCGGTATAGGCCACTACACGGCCATTGGCGGTGCCTTCAAACACCAGGTTGCCGGCGGTGCTCAGGGTGCCGCCGTTGAAGATGGTGCTGTACGGCACTTCCCAGCGGGCTTCCTGCTTGATCGGGTCCCAGGCAATGAGTTTGCCCGTCCAGGTATCGGCGATCTTGCGCAGACCTTCTGGGTCTTCCGGCATCATCCCGGTGTTCACGTCGAGCTGGTAAATGCTCTTGAACTTGGAGCGCGGCGGTGCGCCTTCAACGTCCTGGTACATGGCCGACATGATGTGCGCCGGGATATACACCAGGCCCGTGGCCGGGTTGTACGACATAGGCTGCCAGTCATGCGCGCCCCAGAAGGCCGGCTGAATCAGGCGGGCTTTTTTCTCCGGGTCTTTCCAGTAGTCCGAGACTTTTTCGTTGCGGATCGGCCGGCCGGTTTTCATGTCGACGCCGGTGGCCCAGTTGATCGGGATGAAGTTTTTCGCCGATAGCAGTTCGCCGGTGGCGCGGTCGATCACGTAGAAGAAACCGTTCTTCGGCGCCTGCATCAGCACCTTGCGCGGCTTGCCGTTGATTTCCATGTCCACCAGCATGATGTGCGCGGTGGCGGTGTAGTCCCAGGCATCGCCAGGGGTGGTCTGGTAGTGCCAGACGTATTCGCCGTTGTCCGGGTTAATGGCGACGATGGATGAGAGGAACAGGTTGTCGCCCTTGCCTTCGCTGCGAATACGCGGATTCCACGACGAGCCGTTGCCGACGCCTATGTACAGCAGGTTCAGCTCGGGGTCGTAGGACATCGAATCCCACACGGTACCGCCACCACCTTGTTTGGCGTAGTTGTCGCCAAACCAGGTCTTGGCGGCGATTTCCATGCCTTTGCCTTTGGGCATTTCCTTGGGGTCACCGGGCACGGTGAAGAAGCGCCAGTCCTGCTTGCCGGTCTCGGCGTCGTAAGCGGTGATATAGCCACGCACGCCAAACTCGGCGCCGCCGTTGCCGATGATGACCTTGCCTTTGACGATGCGCGGCGCACCGGTGATGGTGATGCTGCGGCTCGGGTCGGTGCGGGTATCCACACTCCAGACTTTTTGCCCGGTCTTGGCGTCGATGGCTTCGAGGCGGCCGTCGAGCACGCCCACGTAGACCTTGCCATTCCACACCGCCACACCACGGTTTACCGCGTCGCAGCAAGCTTCACCGGCGCGCGAGCGGTCGGACTGCGGGTCGTATTTCCACAGCAGTTTGCCGTCGCGGGCATCGAGCGCGTAGACGATGGAAAACGGCCCGGTGGTGTACATCACGCCATCGACAATGATGGGCGTGGCTTCGACGCCACGGTCGATATCCAGCTTGTAACTCCAGGCCAGGCCGAGTTTGTCGACGTTGCCGTCGTTGATCTTTTTCAGCGGGCTGAACCGTTGTTCGTCGTAGGTACGGCCGGTGGTCATCCAGTTACCGGGCTCGCTGTCGGCGGCGCTGATCCGCGCACCATCGACAGCGGCAGGTTTGTCCGGGGCTGCCATGGCGTGGCCGGAAATGGCCGCGCTCAACAGCAGGGAGGCGAAAAGGCACCGCTGCAGGCCAATCTGATTCATCGTGGAATCTCCAGTTCTTATTAGGAGCCGCAGCGTCGCGCTGCTGACCAAGGGACTGGAGCAACGGCTGTGCCAGGGGTTCTTTGTAAGGCTGAAGGCCAGTAAGGGCGGGGGTTGTAGCGAAGCGGTCGGTTGTGGAAGTGATGTGCAGGTGTCGCATGAATACGACAGGTGATGCGACAGGTGTCGCGTAGGGTGTGCTATGCGCACCAGACGTTTACTGGGAAATCGCTTGGTGCGCACAGCACACCCTACGGGAGCGGTGTTTGCTTGCGGCATAAAAAAACGCGGCCAGGCCGCGTTGCGTTACAGGTTGGTCAGCCCTCGGCGTGACGACCGTAGCAAAAAGGTACGTCGATTTAGTGCGCGGCCCTCACCCCCAGCCCCTCTCCCGCAAGCGGGAGAGGGGAGCCAAATCGCGATTCGTCAGAAGAGCGCCTATCAGGCCCCCTCTGCCCGCTTGCGGGAGAGGGCTGGGGAGAGGGTTTTTAGCGATTCAGAAAAACCCCAACGGATTGATGTCATAGCTGATCAACAGGTTCTTGGTCTGCTGGTAGTGATCGAGCATCATCTTGTGCGTCTCGCGCCCCACACCCGACTTCTTGTACCCGCCAAACGCCGCATGCGCCGGGTACAGGTGGTAGCAGTTGGTCCACACACGCCCGGCCTTGATCGCTCGGCCCATGCGGTACGCGCGGTTGATGTCGCGGGTCCACAAGCCAGCGCCCAGACCGAACTCGGTGTCGTTGGCAATCGCCAGGGCTTCGGCCTCGTCTTTGAAGGTGGTGATGCCGACCACCGGGCCAAAGATTTCTTCCTGGAACACACGCATTTTGTTGTGGCCCTTGAGCAGGGTCGGCTGGATGTAATAGCCGCCTCCCAGGCTGCCTTCCAGTTGCTCGACCTTGCCGCCGGTGAGCAGCTCGGCGCCCTCGCCCTGGGCGATGTCGAGGTAGGAGAGAATCTTGTCGAACTGCTGCTCGGAGGCCTGCGCGCCGACCATGGTGTCGGTGTCCAGCGGATCGCCGCGCTTGATGGTCGCGACCTTTTTCATCACGTGCACCATGAACGCGTCGTAGATCGACTCCTGCACCAGCGCCCGCGAGGGGCAAGTGCACACTTCGCCCTGGTTGAAGAACGCCAGAACCAGGCCTTCAGCGGCTTTTTCGATAAAGCTCGGCTCGGCTTGCATGATGTCTTCGAAGAACACGTTCGGCGATTTGCCGCCCAGTTCCACGGTGCTCGGAATAATGTTCTCGGCGGCGCATTTCATGATGTGCGAGCCCACTGGCGTGGAACCGGTGAAGGCGATCTTGGCGATGCGTTTGCTGGTGGCCAGCGCCTCGCCCGCTTCCTTGCCGAAACCCTGCACGATGTTGAACACGCCCGGTGGCAGCAGGTCGCCAATGATCTCGGCGAACACCATGATCGACAGCGGGGTTTGCTCGGCGGGTTTGAGTACCACGCAATTGCCGGCGGCCAACGCTGGCGCGAGTTTCCAGGCGGCCATCAACAGCGGGAAGTTCCACGGAATGATCTGCCCGACCACGCCCAGGGGCTCGTGGAAGTGGTAGGCGGCGGTGTGTTCGTTGATCTCGGCGGCGCTGCCTTCCTGGGCGCGGATGCAGCCGGCGAAGTAGCGGAAGTGGTCGGCGGCCAGGGGCACGTCGGCGTTCAGGGTTTCACGCACGGCCTTGCCGTTGTCCCAGGTTTCGGTAACGGCCAGCACTTCAAGATTGGCTTCGATGCGGTCGGCGATTTTCAGCAGGATCAGCGCGCGATCCTGCACCGAGGTTTTGCCCCAGGCATCGGCGGCGGCATGGGCAGCGTCCAGCGCCTTGTCGATGTCCTCGCTGCTGGAGCGCGGGAATTCGGCGATCACCTGGCCGTTGACCGGCGAGGTGTTGGTGAAATATTGGCCTTTGACCGGCGCGAGAAACTCGCCACCGATGTAGTTGCCGTAACGCGGCTTGAAGGAAACGACGGCGCCAGCGGTGCCTGGTTGTGCATAGATCATGGCATGGCCTCTCTTGTCGGTGCCTGCCCTGGGCTCAGAGCAGATCATGGGTCGATCTTAGGCACGCGCCAGAACGCTCGGAATGCGCCGATGGCATGGGCGGGTTAGTTATTTGGTAGTAGATGGCGGGGCTTCGGGCCCTGTGTACTCCTGCAAGATTCTGGGTCCCAGCCTTTGCTGGGACGACGGGGGATTGGGCAAAAACCTCCGTCATCCCAGCGCATGCTGGGATCCAGAGTCCGAGATCCCTCCATAATTCCATCAGCAACCCATAAATCAAAAAGCCCGGCATCAGCCGGGCTTTTTGTTCACATCACCATCAGTGCTTGGCCACCAATTCCTTCGGCAATTTGAACGTCCAGATCATCCCGCCCTGGTCCAGATCCTTGATCCGCTTGGCCACTTCGCCACCCCACAGCGGTACCGCACCACCCCAGCCGGACAGCACGGTGACGTACTGTTCGCCGTCCATTTCCCAGGTCACAGGGGAGGCGATCACGCCCGAGCCGGTGTTGAACTGGTAAAGCTTCTCGCCGGTCTTGGCGTCGAAGGCCATCAGGTAACCTTCCGGGTTGCCGGTGAACACCAGGTTGCCTTTGGTGGCCAGCACGCCGCCCCACAGCGGCGCGTAGTTTTTGTAGCGCCACACTTCCTTGCCGGTTTTCGGGTCGATGGCGCGCAGCACGCCGATGTAGTCCTCGTTCAGCGGCTTGATGGTGAAGCCGGCGCCTAGGTAGGCGGCGCCTTTTTTGTAGGTCACGCCTTCGTTCCACATGTCCATGCCCCACTCGTTGGACGGCACGTAGAACAGGCCGGTGTCCTGGCTATAGGCCATTGGCATCCAGTTCTTGCCACCGAGAAAGGACGGCGCCACGAATACCGACGTGCCTTTCTTCTCAGCGCCTGGCTCGCCTGGGCGGTGGGCGTCGTCGTAGATCGGCCGGCCGTCTTTATCCAGGCCTTTGGCCCAGGTGATCTTATCTACGAACGGGAAGCCGCGAATAAATTTGCCGTTGGTGCGATCCAGTACGTAGAAGAAGCCGTTTCGGTCGGCGGTGGCTGCCGCCTTGATGGTTTTGCCGCCGTCCTGGTAGTCGAACGACACCAGTTCGTTGACGCCGTCAAAGTCCCAGCCGTCGTGTGGGGTGGTCTGGAAGTGCCACTTGATGGAGCCGTCTTCCGGGTTCAGCGCCAGGCGCGAGGAGGAGAACAGGTTGTCGCCTGGGCGCAGGTGCGAGTTCCACGGCGACGGGTTACCGGTGCCGAACAGCAGCGAGTCGGTAGTCGGGTCGTAGAAGCCGCCCAGCCATGGGGCCGCGCCGCCGGTTTTCCACAGGTCGCCCGGCCAGGTTTTGCCTGGGGCGCCGCCGGAGATACCGTTCTCTACCGCTTTGCCGTCTTTGTAGACGTAGCCCATGTTCCCTTCGACAGTTGGGCGGGTCCACAGCAGCTCGCCGTTGCTCGGGTCGTAGGCTTCGACTTTGCCGACCACGCCGAACTCACCGCCGGCCACGCCGGTAATCAGCTTGCCTTTGGCAATCAGCGGTGCGGCGGAGATGGAGTAACCGGCCTTGTAGTCGGCCACGGTTTTCTTCCACACCACCTTGCCGGTGTCTTTGTTCAGGGCCACGAGCTTGGCGTCGAGGGTGCCGAAAATCACCAGGTCGCCGTACAGGGCTACACCGCGGTTGATCACGTCGCAGCACGGCATGATGCCGTCGGGCAGGCGGGCGTCGTATTGCCAGAGTTTTTTACCGGTGCGCGCATCGGCGGCAAACACCCGCGAGTAGGAGGCGGTGACGTACATCACGCCGTCTTTGATCATGGGCTGAGCTTGCTGACCGCGCTGTTTCTCACCGCCAAACGACAGCGCCCAGACCGGCCGCAGTTCCTTGACGTTACTGGTGTTCAGGGTGTCCAGGGTGCTGTAGCGCTGACCGGCCTGGTTGAGGCCGTTGACCACGATCTGGTCGTTGCGCTTGCCACTGTCGCTGATGTCCTGATCGGTCACGGCGGCGACTGCCGACAGGCTGGCCAAGGTGACAGCCATGCACATAGTGGTGCGAAGGAAAGGCTGGGTGAGACCGGTGAGCTTCATTGCGTCTACCTCTGCGGGCTTGTTGTTGTCATTCGGGAAAATTTCCCGATGTGGCGCAGATTCTTGGTTTGCCGCGCCTGTTCAACAATTGCCCGCAGTGCGCAATTTCTTAGTTCGTTGGTAGCAATACCAGCCGATCGTCACCCTCCAAACAAACCTCGAACCCGTAGGGTGTGCTATGCGCACCATGGCGTTTACTCGGAAATCGCTTGGTGCGCACACCGAGCGCGGACCGGCACACCCTACGGTCGTTATCTGAGCGGGAGTGCTTGCTGCTCGTAGCGGGGATACAGATGGCTCACGCTGCGAATCAGCTCATACCGCGACAGATTTACTCCATCGAAACGCGCGGGAATCGGCGCGCGAATCACCTCGTTCATATCCAGGCCTTTGGCCGCACTGTCACGCAGCAAGCCGTCCAGCCAGCCAAGGTAATCCCGCATCTGCGCAAAGGGCGCCGCATCGCTGGCAACCGGCCCATGGCCGGGCACGATCAGTTTCCAGGGCAGCGCCTGCAGGGTATCCAGATCCTTGAGCCATACATCCAGCCCCGGACTGTTGGGCGTGGTCAGAGCCCGCTCGTAAAACACCAAATCACCGGCAAACAGCACGCCGCTGTTCTCATCAAGAATGGCCAGGTCGGCGCCGGTATGGCCGCTCAGGGCCAACAGCCGCAAACGGTGATTGCCCACCTGGCGCTCACCCGCCGTCACGGTCTCGGTCGGCAACAGCACCTCGGTGCCGCGCATCCAGTCGCCCACCAGGCGGTACATGTTTTCCGCCATGGCGTTGCCCTGCTCGGCCAGCAGTTTGGTCGTGCCTTCAAGCGCGGCTATCGGCACATCGGCAAAGGCCTGATTGCCCAGGGCGTGATCGGGGTGATGGTGGGTGATCAGCACCAGCACGATTGGCTGGGGGGTGACGCTGGCGATGGCGTGGCGCATGGCCTCGCCATATTGTTTGGAGGGGCCGGTGTCGATGACCACCACGCCCGCATCGGTGACGATAAACCCGGTGTTGACGATATTGCCGCCATTAGTTTTATCGAAATTATCCCGGCTGCCTTCCAGCAGCCAGGTGTCCTCCGCGATCTGCCGCGGTTGCAGGTGGTAGTCCTGCGCGGCAGAGGCGTGCGCGGCAAGCGCCAGCAGTAACAGTGAACACCACAGGCGCATACCTGGCTCCTTGGCGGTTTAACGCACCGCGCTGAATTGCATCGTCGGTTCGACGTTGGTGAAGTTGACGAGGTCGCCAACGACCTCGGCGGCGTGCGGGGCAAAGGCGGCCTGGAAGGCTTCGACATCGTCGAAGTACACGTGCCCGATGGCGATGAACGCTGCTGGAGCACCCGGCGCGCCGCCGGCCAGGCCGCTGTCGGCGCCGGTGCCGGTGCACACCGCACCTACGCGGCTCTGTACCAGTGGCATATGGGTGCCGATGTAGTAGTCCATGTCGAATTTGGCACCGGGGGTGTTGGGGTAGAAGACGCTGAGTTTGAACATGGTCGAACTTCCTCTGTTGGTCGGTTGCTTTTCGTAGGGTGTGCTATGCGCACCATGGGTACACGCTGAAATCGCCTGGTGCGCACAGCACACCCTACACGAGCGGTGCAGGTTTAAAACTCACCTTCAAATTCATTACCACTGTTGTCACGCAGCCATAACCGCGCTTGATCATGCCCCTGCACTTCCAGGCTGACTACGGGGTTTTCCGCCACAGCGGGGAACAGTTCGATATTCGCCAGCACCTGGCCTTTCTCATCGCGCAATTGCGCTTGGTCCAGATAAAACTCCGGCACCCCGCCCACCATCCCGTTATCCATCGGATGGTCCACGCGCAACCGCAGCCGGGAGTCATTGCCGTGGATAAACTGCGCGGCATGAATCTGCCCCAGGCGCTCTTCCCAACCATCCTGCGCACGTACCACGCTCGGCGCCGTGCAGCCGCCGCCGGCCGCTTCCACCCACACCGAACCGACATGCCACACGCCGTCTTTGGTCAGCACCGCCGCGCGAATCGGCGTGGCCTGTTCAACGCGAATACGGATGGCCAACAGCGGCTGCACCTGCGGGCCGGGTTCGAAGCTGAAGATGCGCGGAATGGGGTTGAGCTCGGCCCAGGCGATGATCTTTTCGACCTGCCCGGCATAGGCACGGGCGTCGACCTGGATCGGCACCTGACGGGAGTCTTCGGCAAAGGGCGGCGCTTGCAGCACCACCTTGTCGTCAAACACAAAGGGTTTAGCGCCGAGCATTTTCTGCTGGTAGAACTGCCACATCACCGAGGGCATGGGGTCTTTGCCTGGGTCGGCATGGGCGGCCGGAGTCAGCAGTACCCCGAGCAGAAACACCGTCTTCAATGACATATCAACCTCGTTGCGTGTGCTGTGCGCACCGTTGCGTTTACTCGGGAATCGCTTGGTGCGCACAGCACACCCTACGGGAGGTCATTCGACCTCCTGGTACAACCCCGGCAACTCGTAATGCACGCCATAGGCCTCAAACAACTTGGCCATACGTCCATCGTTGATCATGTCTTCCACTTGCATATCGATGGCGTTGGAAAGCTGGCGGTTGCTTTCGTGCACGGCCATGCCGATATCCCAGGTCGGCTGCCCGAGGTTGGGGTAGGTGTTGTCAGACTCTTTCAGCGCCGCGTCCTTGGCATTGAACATCAGCCAATCCAGCTCACCGCGCAGGCCCATCACGGCATCGACTTTTTTCCCCTGCAAGGCGGCGAACGCCGCAGCCGTGGTGGGAAAGTGGTCGGTGTTGGCGCTCAGTTGGCCGCCAAATACGGTGGACAAGTAGAACGACGGCACACTCTCCAGCTCTACCCCGATTCGGTGCAGGCGGAACACGCCAATGCTGTCGACCTTGGGCAAGCGTCGGGTGTCGTGCACCACCTGCCACCGCTCGCGCTGGTAGGGGGCGAACATCACCACTTGTTCGTTGGCCAGCTCGCCAACGTCGTTGCGCTGGTTGCGGTAGTCCTTGTCATAGGGCACCCGCAGCATCAGGTCGGCGAGCACGCCGGGGCGCAGGTAATGGCCCTTCCAAATGAAGTTGCGCAGGTCGTCGTCGAGTTTTTCGCCCGGCACTATCCACAGCAGCTCGAGCTTCAGGCCGAGGCCCTCGGCCAATGCCTGAGCGAGGTCGACATCCACGCCACGGGCCTTGCCATTTTCTTCAAAACTGTAGGGCGCGAAGTGTTCGTACACCGCCACCTTAAGCACGCCCGAGGCGACGATGTCGTCATAGGGCCGCACCCGCGCATCGCTTACCAGCGGCACGCACAGGCATAGCACCCAGCACACAATGGTCGGTAGCCAGCGCATGGCGATCACTCGTCTACGTGCACGCTGTCCAGGTAGCTACGGATGGCCCACAAACCTTCCTGGCTGATGAAGTCGGCCATCTTCGGCATATACACGGCGCCATCGCGCACCGCGCCGTTGATCACGCGCTCCTTGAACCACTCATCCCCTTCGGCGCCGACATCGAGCATGCGCAGGTCCGGGGCGATACCGCCGGACTTGGCTTCCAGGCCATGGCAACGGGCGCAGTTCTGGTTGTAGGCCGAAGCGCCGATTTCCACGGCCAGGGCGTTCTTGGCGTAAGGGGCACGGTAGGGGTTGGTGTCTTTCCATTCCTTGCCCAGCGGCGTCAGGCCTTCGGTGTTGACCGCTTGTGGGGTGACATCGCCGTGGGCCAGGACCAGGCCGCTGAGGCCGATACCAGCAAGCAAAATCAGGCTACGCAGGGCATTGTTGTTATTCATTGAAACCATCCTCTTCGAGATGCTGGGCAAGGCAATAAGCGCCAAACCAGAAGGTGTGAAAACGTAGCGAGCGAAGGTTAGGCAAGGCAAAAACAGGCGAAACAGCGCAGTTGGCTGTAGCCAATGAGCAGGTTGAGTCTGTTTTTAACGCCGCCTAACCGAGCGCAGTAGTTTTCACACCTTCTGGTGGGGCCATGGTAAGAACCGCCCTACTGGCGCCGTATGCTGCTTTCGCGCTCTTGAGCTACTCCCTTGGTAGTAAGGCCGCAGGAGGGATCGGCAACAATGCTGGCGGCAATTGCGCAGGCGCCCGCCGGATGCGCACTTACTACCTTGGTACTGGCCGCCTGGTACTTTCTGCATATTTCCCAGGGGGTGGGCGCTTCCTATGCTGGCGGCACAAGAACAAGGAGCGCCCCGCCATGCGCCACTACCTGATTTACGGCCTGGCTTATCTGCTGGCTATTACCTGCTCGGCGCTGCTCGCCACCAGCAGCTTCGCTGCAGAGCCACTACACGTACGCGTCGGTTACCTGGGCTTGGTGCCAGACGTTGGTCCGCTGCTGTCCAACGTCATTCCCGAACCCAGCGATGCTGGCCAACGCGGCGCCGAACTGGCGATCACCGACAGCAACAGCACCGGGCGTTTTCTTCAGCACGAATACAGCCTGCAGGTGGCCACCGCGGACACACCGGAGAAGCTGCTGGCCGCAGCTCAGCAACTGCACGACCAGGGCCTGCGCCTGTTTGTGGTAAACGCCCCGGCCGACACCCTGCGCCAACTCAGCGCAGCCTTCAGCGACAGCTTGTTGCTCAACGCCGGCGCCTACGACGACGACCTGCGCAGCCAGAACTGCCCGACCAATGTGCTGCACACCCTGCCGAGCCGAGCGATGCTCAGCGATGCGCTGGTGCAATTTCTGGTGCTGCGCCAATGGCAGAAAGCGCTGCTGATCGTCGGTCAGAAACCTGGCGATCTGGCTTACGCCGCCGCCCTGCGTCGCGCGGCCAAACGCTTCGGGGTAAAGATCATCGCGGAAAAACCCTGGAGCTTTGATAACGACCAGCGCCGCAGCGCCCAGGCCGATATGCCGTTGTTCACCCAGGCCAGCGATTACGACGTGGTGCTGGTGGCCGATGAAGCCGGCGACTTTGGCGAGTACGTGCCCTTCAACACCTGGCTGCCGCGCCCAGTGGCCGGCACCCAGGGCCTGGTGCCGATGGGCTGGCACAAGACCGTGGAAACCTACGGCGCCGCCCAGCTGCAAAAGCGCTTCGAGCTGTACGCCAAACGCTGGATGAACGACCGCGATTTCGCCGCCTGGATGGGCGTGCGCAGCATCGCCACCGCCGTCACCCACCTGAAAAACACCGACCCAGCGGCCATCCGCACCCTGGAGCTGTCGCCCGATTTACCGCTGGATGGCTTCAAGGGTCGCAAGCTGAGCTTCCGCAACTGGGACGGCCAGCTGCGCCAGCCGATTCCGCTGGTACAGCCACGCGCCCTGGTCAGCACCTCGCCGCAGGAAGGCTTTCTGCACCCCGATACCGAGCTGGACAGCCTGGGGCTCGATGCGCCCGAAAGCGGTTGCCGACTTAGCGATCAGCCCCTCTAAAAAACCAACAACAAGGAACCGCCATGCGCCGTCTTTTTGTGTTTTCCGCTTTGGCCAGCGGCCTGCTTCTTAGCTCATCGGGCTTTGCCGCCACGGCCTATATCTCCAACGAGAAAGACAACAACATCAGCGTGATCGACGTAGACACGCAGACCGTCACCGCCACACTGCCCACCGGCAAACGCCCGCGTGGCCTGCTGCTGTCGAGCGATAACAAGCTGCTGTACATCTGCGCAAGCGACTCGGACACCGTGCAGGTGATGGACCTGGCCACGCGCAAAATCATCAAGGAACTGCCCTCCGGCGCCGACCCCGAGCAGTTCGCCCTGCACCCCAACGACCGCTGGCTGTATATCTCCAACGAAGACGACTCCTTGGTGACCGTGGTCGATACCCAGGACAGCAAAGTGCTGGCCCAGGTGGACGTCGGCGTAGAGCCCGAAGGCATGGCCGTGAGCCCTGACGGCAAGTGGGCGATCAACACCAGTGAAACCACCAACATGGTGCATTGGATCGACACCGCCACCCAGACCCTGGTGGACAGCACCCTGGTCGACCAGCGCCCGCGCCACGTGGAATTCAACAAAGACGGCACTCAACTGTGGGCCTCGGCGGAAATCGGCGGCACCGTCAGCGTGATCGACGTGGCCAGCCGCAAAATCATCAAAACCCTGAAATTCCAGATCCAGGGCGTGCACCCGGACAAGGTGCAGCCGGTGGGCGTGAAGCTGACCCGCGACGGCAAATACGCCTTCGTGGCCCTCGGCCCGGCCAACCATATCGCCGTGGTGGATGCGAAAACCTTCGAGGTCCTCGACTACCTGCTGGTGGGCCGCCGCGTCTGGCATATGGCCTTTACCCCGGACGAGAAAACCCTGCTGGCCACTAACGGCATCAGCGGCGATGTGTCGGTGGTGGACGTGGATAGCCTGAAGGTGACCAAGTCGATCAAGGTCGGCCGTTACCCCTGGGGTGTGGTGGTGACGCCGTGAAAGCCTTGGAAGCCAGCGGCATCAGCTTCAGCTATGGCGCGCGGCAGGCCTTGCAGCAGGTCAGTTTCAGTCTGGAGCCCGGGCGTTTTACCGCCCTGCTGGGTCCCAACGGCGCGGGCAAGTCGACCCTGATCGCCCTGCTCACCCGTCTGTACGACCTGCAACAGGGTGAGCTGCACGTGTACGGCAACAGCCTGCAACGCCAGCCACGTGAAGCGCTGCGTCAATTGGGTGTGGTGTTTCAGCAAAGCACGCTGGACCTGGACTTGAGCGTGGAGCAGAACCTGCGCTACCACGCCGCGCTGCATGGCATGCCCAGCAATTTGGCGACGGCGCGTATCGAAGCCGAATTGCAGCGCCAGCACTTGCAGGAGCGCCGGCGCGACAAGGTGCGCGACTTGAACGGCGGCCACCGTCGTCGAGTGGAAATCGCCCGCGCGTTGCTGCACCAACCACGTCTGTTATTGCTCGACGAAGCCAGCGTCGGCCTCGACCCGGCCAGCCGCCAAGCGCTGCTCGCCCACGTGCGGCAGTTGTGCCGCGAGGAAGCCTTGAGCGTGCTGTGGACCACCCATTTGCTTGATGAAGTGCAGGATGACGATGCGTTGCTGGTGCTGCACCAAGGCCAGTTGGTGGCCAATGACGACGCCAGCGCAATTGCCGGAAACATCGGACTTGCCCAAGCCTTCGCCGACCTAACCGTAGGGTGTGCTCCGCGCACCAATGCGATGGACGGGCAACTGCAGGGTGCGCTGCCGAACGCGGACCGGCCACCCTACAAGAGCAACCACCCATGAACGCCTACTGGCACTGCCTACGCGGCATCGTTCTACGCGAATGGCTGCGCTTCGTGCTGCAACGCACGCGTTTTCTCAGCGCCCTGGTGCGCCCACTGCTTTGGCTGCTGGTGT
The DNA here is from genome assembly GCF_003050835.1 of Pseudomonas sp. GV071. Lineage (GTDB taxonomy): Bacteria > Pseudomonadota > Gammaproteobacteria > Pseudomonadales > Pseudomonadaceae > Aquipseudomonas. The sequence goes on from NZ_QAOJ01000003.1 coordinate 266,711, forward strand.
TCGCCGCCGGCTTTCGCGCCGCCCTGGGCATCGCCATCATCGCCCCGTACGACACCTACATCACCTACGAGACCTACATCGTCCCGGGCCTGGCCTGCATGATTTTGCTGTTCAACGGCATGCAAGGTTCGTTGGCGATGGTCTACGACCGCGAGATGGGCAGCATGCGCGTACTGCTCACCAGCCCCCTGCCCCGCGCGTTTTTGCTGGCCAGCAAGCTGTTGGCCACGGCGCTGATTTCGCTGCTGCAGGTGTACGCGTTTCTCGCCATCGCTTGGGCCTACGGCGTGCAACCGCCAGCCTGGGGCATGCTCGCGGCGCTGCCGGCGTTGCTGTTGGTGGCATTGTTGCTGAGTGCGATGGGGCTGTTGCTGTCCAACGGCATTCGGCAGTTGGAGAACTTCGCCGGGGTGATGAATTTCGTGATCTTCCCGTTGTTCTTTCTGTCGTCGGCGCTGTATCCGCTGTGGAAGATGCGTGAGTCCAGCGAGTGGTTGTATTGGTTGTGTGCGTTGAATCCGTTCAGCCATGCGGTGGAGTTAGTGCGGTTTGCGCTGTATGAGCGGTTCAACCTGTTGGCCATGGTCGTGTGCTTGGTGCTGACTTTGATCTTCAGCGTACTCGCCGTCCTCAGCTTCAACCCCCAACACGCCGCCGTACGCCGCCCTTCGTAGGGTGTGCCGGTCCGCGTTCGGTGTGCGCACCAAGCGATTGCCTGTCAAACGCATTGGTGCGCACAGCACACCCTACGGGACCGTACCTTCTCTACTACTTTCGTACTGGTTTTACCGGCGTAACGTTCAATACCGACGGCATGGCATCTGGCCTGTAATGGCTACATAAAAATAAATAAGAGATGCCTCGCCATGCGCTGCTTTATGCACACGTCCGTCTGCGTGCTGCTCGGACTTCTGGCCCTCAACTGCCAGGCCGACACTACGCCCGCCCTCTTCTCCGAGGACGGCTATCGCATCACCCAATACCGCAGCCCCACGCCTGCCAACGCAGAGCACGCACGCACCCTCGACACGCCTGCGCTGCAAAAGCTGCTCAAAGAACAACCGGCCACCCGCCTGGTGGATGTGTACCGGCGCACCTGGCTCAACGGTCAATTTATCGAAGACGAACCCCACTCCAACCTGCCCGGCAGCCTGTGGCTGGCCAATACCGGCAATGGCGACCTGGACGGGCCGTGGCAAGCCTATTTCAGCGACAACCTGCAGCGCCTCACCGAAGGCGACCTGGCACGGCCGCTGGTGTTCTATTGCCGTTCCGACTGCTGGGCCAGCTGGAACGCGATCAAACGCGCCCACGAGCTAGGCTACAAGCAACTCTATTGGTACCGTGACGGCATCGATGCCTGGGAACAAGCGGGCCTGCCCCTGATGCCCGCACAACCCCAGGCTTTTCCCTAAGCCCCGCAAAAACCATAAGAAGACAGGTGCTGACCATGTACAAGATTCTGATCGCCGACGACCACCCGCTGTTTCGCGAAGCCATTCATAACGTGATCAGCGACGGCTTCCCCGACAGCGAAGTGATGGAAACCGCCGACCTCGACAGCGCCCTGCTGTTGACCCAGGAACACGACGACCTCGACCTGATTCTGCTCGACCTGAACATGCCCGGCATGCACGGCCTCAACGGCCTGATCAACCTGCGCAACGAAGCGCCGACCATTCCGGTGGTAATCGTTTCCGCCGAGCAAGACAAGCAAATCGTGCTGCAAGCCATCACCTATGGCGCCGTCGGTTTTATCACCAAGTCCTCGCCACGGCTGCAGATGACCGAAGCCATCGAACAGATCCTCAACGGCCAGGTGTACCTGCCCTCCGACATCATCCGCACCCAGAAAAACCCCAGCCGCCACCGCCAGAACGACGCACCGAGCTTCGCCCCGGAACTGCTCCAAGCGCTCACGCGCAAACAGCTGTTGGTGCTGGAGCGCATGACCAAGGGCGAGTCGAACAAGCAGATCGCCTACCACCTGGAAATTGCCGAGACCACGGTAAAGGCCCATGTGTCGGCCATCCTGCACAAACTCAATGTGCATAACCGCGTGCAAGCCATTCTCTCCGCCGGCGACATCGACTTCGCGGCCTACCTGCGCCGCTAAGGGTTTGTATGGAAAAGGTGCTGACCCCACGCACCCTGCTGCTCACCGCCCTGGCCATGCTGGCCTTTGCCGGCAACTCGCTGCTCTGCCGCCTGGCGCTGAAGACCACCCAGATCGACGCTGTGACCTTCACCAGCGTGCGCCTGCTCAGCGGCGCGCTGATGCTCTGGGTGCTGCTGCGACTTCGTAACCGCAGCGCACCAATGGCCGGCAACCTGGCATCGGCCGCGGCGCTGTTTGTCTACGCCGCCGCGTTCTCCTACGCCTACCTGCACCTGGATGCCGGCGCCGGCGCGTTGCTGCTGTTTGGCGCGGTGCAGATCAGCATGCTGGTGGTCGGGTTTGCCCGTGGTGAGCGGGCCAATCTGCAGCAGGGCATTGGTTTTGTGCTGGCGTTGGCCGGGGTGATTGCCCTGATGCTTCCCGGAGCCAGCGCGCCGCCCCTGGTCGGTGGCGGCCTGATGCTGCTTGCCGGGGTGGCCTGGGGCGCCTACTCGTTGCTGGGTCGTGGCGTGAAGGACCCACTGGCCGCCAGTGCCGGTAACTTTCTGCGGGCGATCCCGTTTGCCATCCTGCTGACCCTGGTGTTTATCCAGCGTCTGGACTGGGACACCCCGGGGCTGATCTACGCCCTGCTCTCCGGCGCACTGACCTCGGGGGTGGGTTACTTCATCTGGTACAGCGCGCTGCCTGGGCTAAGCGCCTTCCAGGCGGCCTCGGTGCAACTGAGTGTGCCGATTCTGGCGGCGCTGGCGGGGGCGGTGTTGCTGAGTGAAAGCATTAGCGCGCGGTTGGTGATGGCGTCGGTGGCAGTGTTGGGCGGGATTGCGTTGGTGCTTCGCGCCAAAACACGCCCTCGGTGAAAACGCGGTTGCCGGGCCACCGCCTGGTGCGCGGAGCACACCCTACGAAAGCAGCCGCGTAGGGTGTGCTCCGCGCACCGTTGCGATCTCGCCAACACCGCAACCTATTCACCAAACCCCTCCCCCGATTGATCGGCCGTGCCCCAATCGCCGGGGTAAACACCTTCACGAACCAACCGATGAAAACTCGACCAAGGCCATTCCACTACGGTCCTTACCAGCCCATGTTTCACCGGATTCCAATGCACGTAATCCATATGACGCCGGTAGTCTTCGTCGTCACGCAATCGATGCTCCCAGAAACGCCGCTGCCAAATATCCCGCTCATGCCTACGCCGTTTGCTGGTGTTGCTGGTGGGCGAGTTGTATCGCTGGCTGACATGGGCTTTGATCAACGCCCAACGCTTGGAAAAGTCTGTGTCGTGTATGGGAAGCCCCCAGATGCAGTGCATATGGTCGGGCAGAAGGACCCAGGCGTGGATAGTGAAGGGATAGCTTTGACGGACGGTTTCGACGGCATGACGCAGCGTGCGACGAACGTTTTCGTCGGCGAACAATGGCCGGCGCTTGGCGGTTACCAACGTGAAGAAATACAACCCGCCTGCGTTTTGAGGACGGCGATAGTTGGACATTCCCTGTCTCCTGCTAGTGGGGGTGACCAGCTTAGAAAACAGGTTGAGTGGGCGATGTACGTGGGTGCGCAAACAGTGCAGTGATTGGACGTGCTTTGCGTAAGACGGGCCACCGCTTGGTGCGCATAGCACACCCTACAAAAGCAGATCGAGTTCCCCGTAGGGTGTGCTCCGCGCACCGTGGATCTATGTGCGAACGTTAACTTTCGTCAAGCAAATGACTCATCGCCGTCTTCAGTTTCATCGGCCGTACCGGTTTGTGCATCAAGGTGTGCCCTAGCTCGCGCAGGTGCAGTTTCAGTTCGTTGCTGTAGTTGGCGGTGATCATCAGGGCAGGTAACGGGGTGCTGCGCCGGGCGTTGATGGTGGCGACGGCGTCGACGCCGTTGTGGCCGTCGTCGAGGTGGTAATCGGCGATCAGCAGGTCCGCGTCGGCGTGGAAGTTGTCGACCTGGCGCGCCAGGTCTTCTTCGGACAAGGCGGTGACCACCTGGCAGCCCCAGCCTTCCAGCAAGGTGCGCATGCCGGCGCAAATGGCGGCGTCGTTGTCCAGCACCCACACCCTCGAGCCGTGCAGGCGTTCCAACAGGCGTCCGGAGTTATCCACCGGTTCGCTACTGGCCTTCGGCGCGCGACTGGCTTTGGGCACTTCGATGGAGAACACCGAGCCTTTGCCCGGCACCGAGGCCACGCGAATGCGGTGGCCGAGCATTTGCGCAATTTTGTCGACGATGGCCAGGCCCAATCCCAGGCCACGGTCCTGGTTATGCCGCTGCACGTCGCCGCGTTTGAATTCCTGGAAAATCTCGCCGAGTTTGTCTTCGGCGATGCCCATACCGGTGTCCCACACCTCGATCACCAGGCTCTGCCGTTTACGTCGGCAGCCGAGCAGGATGCGGCCGTTGGGGGTGTAACGGATGGCGTTGCTCAGCAGGTTACGGAGGATTCGCGCCAGCAGCTGGATATCGGTTCGCACCAGCGCCGAGCAGGCAATAAAGTCCAGCTGCAGGCCTTCGACGGCGGCCAGTTGGCGGTATTCCAGGGCCAGGTTGTCGAGCAGCTCGCCGACGGCAAACGGCGCGATATCCGCTTTGATCACCCCAGCATCCAGCTTGGAAATATCCACCAGGGTGCCGAGCAGGTTTTCCACGTCTTCCAGTGAGTTGCTGATGTTGCGCACCAGGGTCTGGCTGCCGCTGGGCTCGACCCGTTCGAGCAAGGCACTGGTGAACAGGCGCGCGGCGTTCAGTGGTTGCAGCAGGTCGTGGCTGACGGCGGCGAGAAATTTGGTTTTCGACAGGTTGGCCTGTTCCGCTTCGCGCTTGGCTTCGCGCAGGCGCAGTTCGACCTGGCTGCGCTCGTCGATTTCCTGCTGCAACTGGCCGTTCAGGCGGGTCAGTTCCGAGGTGCGTTCACGCACCCGTTGTTCAAGGTTCTGGTAAGCCTGGTGCAGCGCTTCGGCCGTGCGCCGGCGTTCGCTGATATCGCGGATGAGTACAAAGATGCCAACCACTTCGCCACTGGCCTGCCGGTTCGGCACATAGGAGCGCAGCATGCAGCGCTCCTGCCCGTTGCGGTTGGTTTCAACCACTTCAAAGGTGACGCTTTCGCCGTTCAGCGCGCGCTCGGTGTAGGGCGCCAGGTTGCGAAAGTGTTCGTCGTTGTGCACCTCGCGCATGTTCTGCCCGAGCATGCCGCCGCGCGGCCAGTGGTACCACTCTTCGTACACCTTGTTGGTGAACTCGTAGACCAGGTCGGCGCTCAGGTACGCGATCAGCGCCGGCACGTGGTCGGTGATCAGACGAATCCAGCGCTCGCTTTCGCTGATGGCTTCGGCGTGCCGGTAGCGCTCGGTGATATCGGTAAAGGTGTTGACGTAACCGCCGGCCGGCATCGGGTGGGTGCGCACTTCCAGCACCCGACCGTCGAACAGGCGCTGTTCCATTTGCTGTATGCGCCGGCCGTTGGTGTCTTGCGTGTCGGGCGTCAGCAAGCCCAGCTCGCTATCTTCCATCACCTCCACAAAAGGCCGATGGGCCTCGATGGGCGCCAACCCGCACAGCTCAAGAAAACGGTGGTTCCACAGCTCCAACGTGCCCTCGGCATTTACCATGGCCACGCCTTGGGAGAGGTTATCCACAGCCCGTTGCAGCAGCCGTGACTTCTGCGCCAACGCCTGTTCGCGGCGCATGGTTTCGCTGATTTTTACCTCGGTGATATCGGTGTACAGAATCACCAGGCCGCCCTCGCGGGTGGGCCGTTCGCTCACCTGCATCCAGCGGCCGTTGTGCAGGCGGTACAGAGTGTGGTCGTCGCCGCTGCGGCTGTGTTCTTCCACGATCAGCCCGCTGCTTTCGGCCAGGCGCTTGATTTCCGCCAGCCGCGTGCCGGCGCCGATGCGCGCGCGGCTGCGGGCCCAGAAGGATTTGAAGCGGCTGTTGAACAGCACAATGCGCAGGTCTTTATCGAACAGCACAAAGGCATCCGAAATGCTTTCGATGGCGTCGATCAAATGCTGATGTGCGGTCTCGGCCCGAAGGCGCGCGTCGCTGAGCAACTGGTTGCTGGCCTTGAGTTCGGCCATGGCCTGGTTCAGTGCATCCGTGCGCTCACGCACTTGTTCGGCGAGCACCACCGAGTGCTGGAAGGCGGCATAGGAGTCGTCGCGGCGCGAGGCACTGGATTCCACCCGTTCGATCAGCGCGGCATTGATGCGTTGCAGCTTGCGCTTGTCTTCGCGCAGCTGCTCAAGCTCCTGCTGCAGGCTCGCCAGGTCCTCGTTCGGCACGGCTGGCGCGGCGGCCAATGGCAACGCCGGTGAAGGTCTGGTTGATATGCATGCCATTGAACTGCTCCCCGTAGGAGTTGAAGCCGATTACCCGTTGTTGCTGGTACAGCGCGGAGGTCTGCGCCACCTCGTCGGTGCGCTCCACTTCCAGGCGGCGCAGAAAACAGTCGCAGCCGATGGTCAGCAGCGGCGGCCCCAGGCGCGTCTGCAAGCGGGTGAACAGGCCGTGCAGGTTGGGCGTGAGCGGGCCGGGTGTCATGGCGGTAAGCACGATGCCGTTCTCCACCGCGCAATAGAAACTCAGGCTGAGGTCGTCGTTGACCCGCTGAATCGAGCGCACGTAGTAGTGCTCGTTGATCCGCACCGCCAGCGGGTGGGCGGCGAAGGTGCCGACGTCCAGCGCTTCCAGCGGCACGCCGATCAGCCGCGCATACTCGGCGGCGGCTGGTTCCGCGTTCAGTTCCAGCACACGGCGACTGGCGCTGTCGGCCTGGGTGACTACCAGCTTCACCGGCGTGGGCTCGACGTGGTGGGTGCTGAACACTTCGAAATCCAGGTGGGTGTTCACCAACACCACCACCGCCGCGCCGACATGAAAGGCGCCGCCGTAATACACATAGGTGCGGCTGAGGTGCAGGTCATCGCCGGCCGAGCCGCCGAAATGCGGAATGCTGCCCAGCGCCGCGCTGAGGGCGGCGAGCACCAGTTCTTCGCGGCTGGAGAGGCCGTCGAGCAGGGTTAAGGCGAAGCAGTGGTCTTTGATCGGCGCCAGCGTGTTGTTGCGGCAATCGCTGACCAGGCGCTCTACCAACTGCTGAGCATCGATCAGGCTGAAGCGCTCCATTTCGTCGATCAGCGCGCTGGCGATGGAAAAGCTGCGGTGGTCGAACCCCACGGCGGTGACGCAGTTGCGGCCATAGCCCAGCGGGGTGATTTCCCCGGCACTGGTGCAGCCCACCAGACCGATGCCGCCGAAGTATTGCTCAAGCGTGGGCCCGAGCACGTCGAGGTCGTATTGGGCGGAGCAGAAGAACAGCACAAAACCCAGGTGCGGGTGAATCAACTGACGCGCCAGCTCCTGCGCCACCTGTTCCGGCTCGGTGGCGGTAGACATGGCCATAACCACGCCGTCGGTTGTTTCCTGCTGCATAGACCCACCCGGGGAAAGTGACGCTGATGCGCTGATGGTACGGAGCGGGCGGCGGTGGCCGAATCCTACTTGGGTGTTGGCGGGCTTATCCGAAAGTAGCAGGAGGTACGGCGCTCACAAAAAAGGCGCAACGGAGGGAGGCCGTTGCGCCAAACACGATGCCCGGTGAGCTTTTGTAGGGTGTGCTACGCGCACCGTTGCGTACGACGGGCAATCGCAATGGTGCGCATAGCACACCCTACAAGAGCAGTTACCAGGTCAGGGACATACCCAAAGCCAGGGTGTCGGTGTCCTCAAGATTGCCCACCCCTTCCTTGCCATCAATCTCGAACTGGTTGTACTCGGCAATCAGCCGCAGGTTGGCGTTGATGTCGCGGGTGTAGGCGATGGCGCGGGTTTCGTAGTCGGCTTTGATGCCCAGGCCGTTGCCGTCGTCTTCGGTTTTGCCGTACGACAGGGCGATGCGGTTTTTGCCAAAGCGATAAGAACCCTGCAGCAGGTAGCCGCTGCTGTCCATGTTGCTCAGCGAGGCTTCGCCGAGGTTGTTGGTGAAGAACGGGTTGATGCCCTTGGCGGTGAAACCGGAGCCGACCACGGTGAAGTCGGCGATCTTGGCTTGCACGCCGTATCCCAGGCCTTTGGAGGTGACGTCGCTGACGGTGTCGTCGGTGTTCTCGGAGGTCTGGTAGGCGCCGTTGATCCACGAATAGATCTTCGAGCCGCCCAGGTCGAACTCGTAACTCACCTCACTTTCGAAGCGCGGGTTGTCCTGGTAGGCCTTGCCGGTGGCGCTGTCGTCGTTGGTGTCGACCGGGTCCATGATCCCGGCGGCGACGCGCAGGCCGTCCATCACAGGGGTGCGGTAGGTGATCTGCGAGGTGGGGAACGGGTACGGGTAGCCGCTGCCGATGTTGCCGAACGACACCCCGCCGCCATCCACCAGGCCGAGGGTATCGCTGACCTGGCCGTAACCACCGAGCAGTTCGTCGAGGAGGATGTTGGAGCGGGCGAACAGGCCGAAGTCTTTGCCGATCAGCACCTGGCCCCACTCACCGTCGACGGTGCCGTAGAACTGGCGGACGTCGATGGCGGTGTCGGTGCCCTCGGTTTCACTGTCGTTGATGGTGACCCAGAACGACGAACGTGCGCCGAGCTTGAGGTCGTCGACCTGCTTGGTCATGTTGAAGCCAATCCAGTTGGGCAGAAAACCCATTTTTACCCGCGCCTGGTTGCGGTCGTACTGGTCGCCGGGGCGGTCGATGTCGCTGTTGACGTAGAAGGCGTTGATATAGCCGTCGGCAGCAAAGGTGGTGTCGTTCTTGTCATACAGCATGATCTCGGCGAAGGCCGGCTGGGCGATGCCCACGGCCAGGGCCAGAGACAGAAGTGGGCGAGTGGCGATGTTGTTTTTGTTGTGGCGCATGGCGTGCTCCGCTGTGTAGGCGACTGAGGATGCAGTCGTGGCGGGGCGATTATGGAAAGTGCCAAAGGCCCGCCCTATCGGGCTTTGGCGGGGGTTTAACGGTGCTTTGGCCGAGGTGCGGTGGCGCGCTATTTAGGGCGTGGGTCGGGTGGGCTTGAGGCGGAGCAGCTTTGGTTGGGCGACCAATGTAGCGAGCCCCGATGCACTCGGGAGTAGGACTTTGGAGGGGGAAACGCTCGGCTTAGCGGTGCTGCCAGTGAGCGTCCGGGCTTGGCGCGTTGGCCATGGCGTAACAGCCACCTAAGGCGTTCAGCAGGTGCTGATGGGCGTGCTGGATATCCGCCGCTTGCACCGTCGCCAGCTGCGCCAGCAACTGCGCATTCCAATCCGGCGGCAAACCCCGTTGCTGAGCCAGCCAGGCCTGATCGGCCAGCCCCACGACGCTGTGGGTTTGCGCCTGCAGTTGGTCCATCAGGTTGGCCGTCAGCAGGTGCAACTGCGCAGCGTCGAGCTGTGCCAGGCGCTCGCCCTGGGTCTGTAGAAAGGCCTCGATGTGGGTGCTGATCTCCGCCACGCTGACGCTCGGCGACTGCACGGCAAACAGCACGCCGGGCAGCCCGGCGATCTGCCGGAAGCCACAGAACACCGCGTAGCCCAGCTGCAATTCGCTGCGCAGGCGTTGAAAGAACGGGCTCTCCAACCACTGCGCCAGCAGCCGCCAGGCCAACTCGGTGCGCGCCTCGCGATCAGGCAGAGGGCAGAACAGCACCAGCACGGCCTCACCACCGCTGCCATCAGCCACGACCTCACGCCAATGCCAACCGGATTGCGGTTGCGGCGGCGCCCACTGCAACGCCTGACTCTGCCCAGGCAGCATCGCCACGTGCGCGTGCACGGTGCCGCGCTGAGACTCGGCAATGCCCACTGCCACGGCCTGATGCCGCGCATTGGCCCAGCACTGTGCCAGTGCGTTGGGAGTGGGCAGTAACTTATAGCCGTCGCTGTGCGGCTGCTCGAACATCTCCGGTATACGTTGCCAGAGCTGGCGCACCAGGGGCTCGTTACTCGCCCGTGCAGCCTGCTCACGGTAACGGCGCATGCCTTGGCCCCAGGCCAGGTTGGGCGGGTGAACCAGCACCTTGGCGAGGTCGGCGAGCAACGGCGCAAACACCGTGGCTCGCCCATTTAGGAGGAGCTGCCAGTGGCTGTTCTGCTGTTCGAAACGCACCTGCACACCGGCCTGGCTGGCCAGTTGCAGGCTGGCACGCAACGCCACCTGCAGCACTTCGAACAAGCCGTCGGAAGGCGCCTCGTTAAACCGCCATTGCAGGTAGAACGCAGCGACATCGTCCTGCCCTGGCACCGTCGGCCCTGGCAGAAAGGTCAGCCCGGGGGCCTGCAAGGGAATGACAGATGCGTTGCTGAACGCTGGCGGCTGCAGCAGTGGGTTGTCGCCGGGCAGGTGCCAGTTCCAGTACTCGATGGCGGCCGCCTGCTGCCGCTCTTCGCACAGATTGAGGGTGAAGCCGAGTTGACGCTGTGCCTCGACCGGTTCGGTGCTGCTGGTCAGCTCCAGCAGGTTGGCCGGCTGCAGTTGGCTGAGCAGTTTGCGCAGCGCCCACAGCTGCTCGCTGCCCCATGGCCCCGCGAACGCCTGCGGTTCGCTCCAGTAACGCGCCAGCTGCAGCGGCGAGCCACTGCGCAGGCGCAAGGTGGCCATGCGGGTGTATTCCTGGCGCCAGGGCAACCAATCATCCTGGTCGCTGAAAAAGCTCAGCCAGTCGAACAGGGCCGCACGGATGGAGGCGCGGTTGAGCGCGTTGGCGGATTCGCTGAGCTGAATGTCGATGGCCAGCAGCGCCTGCTCGCCGTAGTGGTAAACCCGCCGCAGCTGCAGGGCGTCGCACCAGCCGCGGGAGCGCAGGGTATCGAGCAGGCCGTCTTCAACTTCGTGGCTGAGCCAGGTGTCGAGAAAGTCCACTGCTTGTGGATAACCACTCGGCAAGCCTTGCAGGGCGAAGCACAGGGTCAGTTGCGGAAGGCCGGCAGGCACCTGCAAACGCAAGGCGTTGCAGCGCAGCGGCAACAACGCTGGCGCGGCGCTTTGCAACAAGGATGGCGCAGCGCGCAGGAGGGCACCGTGCTGCTGCGCCAACTGGCGCAGTTCAGTGAGCGACTGCGGGCCGGCCAGCACCAAGTGCATCTGCCCGGCCTGGTAGAAGCGCTGATGGAAGTCTTCCAGGGCCACCTGAAAAGCCGCGTGCTCGACTTTCAGGCTGTCGCGATTGCCGGCATGGAAAGCAGAAAACGGATGACCGTAGGCCAAGGCCTGGCCGATGGCGGTATCGCAGAGGGTGTTGCGGTCCTGGCCACGAGCGACGAACTCGGCCTGCAGCACCTCCCGCTCGCGCAACTGCGCGGCGACGTCGAACAGCGGCCGCGCGAGCATGTCGCACAAGCGCGCCAGACCATCACCCAGCTTGTTCGCCGGCACTTCGAAAAAGTACTCGGTATGGCGCTCGCGAGTGCTGGCATTGACCTCACCGGCGCAGGCGCGCACATAGGCCAGCAGGCCATCCTGAGCAGTGAAATCGCGGCTGCCGAGAAACAGCAAATGCTCGAGGAAGTGCGCCAACCCAGGGTATTGCAGCGGCGCATCGTGGCTGCCCGCCGCCACCCGAATAAACGCCGACGCGCGCTGGGCGTCGGGCAGGTGCAGCAAATGTACCGGTAAGCCGTTGGCCAAATGCAGCAGCACCGGCTCGGCCACCTGGGGCTCCGGTTGTGCAGCAAGCGGCGCGGTACGGTCGTGAGTCAACATGGCTGGGGATAACCTACGGCAGTCTCGGTAGGGTCTGGCTTTGCTCGGCGCAACGCAATGCGTCTTTCGCAGTAAGGCAAGCGGTGAGCAAAACAGGCAGGCCCTTGCGTATAAAAGCAGATAGCGGCGGCAAGCGAGACGCACCGCCGCGCAATTTGGCGATAAGGCCTTGGCTCAAGGCGGTTTTTTAGGCGGGTTGCGCCGAAACAATTTGTAGCATCCGCCCGCTCGGCGTTTATTTCTCTTCTACGCTTCAGGAACATTTCTGCGTGCCGACGTATCAAGCAAATGGAATGCACTTCTTAAAAGGCGGGTAAGCAAGCATGTTCAATTCACAGCTCAAACAACGACTGGCCGTTCTCGAAGAAGAAGTCGCTCGTACCCGCCAGGTGAAGGAATCGCTCTACGAAGAAATGCTGGTGCTGGAGGTCGATACCGCCGGCAAAATCACCTTCGCCAATGAGAACTTTCTGCGCGAGATGCTCTACCGTCCGGAACAACTCATCGGCCGCCCGTTAGATGAGTTTTTTCCCAACAGCTTTCGCCAAGAAGAAAACTACCGCCGTATCAAGCACTCTCTGCAACAGGGCGACCACCTGCGCGGGGCCTTTCGCCTGTTGCGCGGCAATGGCGAAGAAGCCTGGCTACGCCTGATCTGGCAACCGATGCGCGACAGCAAGGCGAAGTTGACCAGCTTCTCGCTGTTCGCCAACGACCTGACCCGTACCATCGAGGCCTCGAAAGAACACGAGGGCATCATCAACGCGCTGCTGCGCTCGACCGCGGTAATCGAATTCAACCTCAAGGGCGAAGTGCTAAACGCCAACGACCGTTTCCTCGGCGCCATGGGCTACAAGCTCGATCAGATCAAGGGCAAACACCACTCACAGTTCTGCGAACCACAGGAAGTGAACAGCCCGGGCTACAAGGAGTTTTGGGCCAAGCTCAACCGCGGCGAATTCGTCGCCGGGCGCTTCAAACGCGTCGACGCCTTTGGCCGGCCAGTGTGGTTGGAGGCTTCCTACAACCCGGTGCATGACGCCCATGACCGCCTGTATAAAGTGGTGAAATTCGCCACGGTGATTTCTGACCAGGTCAACCAGGAAATTGCCGTCGCCGAAGCCGCCAACATTGCCTACAGCACCTCGCAGCAAACCGACCTCAGCGCGCAGAAAGGCGCCACCGTGGTCCAGCAGACGGTGGATGTGATGCGCCAGATCAGCCTGCAGGTGCAGGACGCCGCCCAAGGCATCGAAGCGCTGGATAAACAGTCGCAACTGATCAGCTCGATCATCAAAACCATCAGCGGCATCGCCGGGCAAACCAACCTGCTGGCGCTCAACGCCGCGATCGAAGCCGCACGTGCCGGTGAACAGGGCCGCGGCTTTGCCGTGGTGGCCGACGAGGTGCGCCTGCTGGCCGGGCGAACCAGCCAGGCAGCGGAAGAAATCGTCGAAGTGGTGCAGAAGAACCAGCAGTTGGCACAGACGGCGGTAGACAGCATGTCCAGTAGCCGGCAGCAGGCTGAACAGGGGTTGGGACTGGCCAATGAGGCGGGCGCGGTTATCGTTGAAATTCAGGACGGCGCGCAGAAGGTGGTGGATGCGATTGGGCAGTTTGCCAATCAGTTGAAGGCGTGATGCATTAACTATTTAGTTAGAACGAGAAGCTGAGGTTCGAATTATTAAATGCACAAGCCGAATAACCGCAGGTAAACCGTTATTGGACTGACTTAATTATTGCTTTGGCAGCGACCGCTTGCCCGGCGAACCTATGCGATGCGAAGTTGCCAGACCGGCTGGCGCGGCATACACGCCTACGGTGCCAACTACGGTATTGAATAAAATACGTACTCGCTTGAAATAATCACCGAATTATTGTGGATAGATTTTTCATTTCGCTTGGCTATAATCCACAGCACGACGTAATAACGTCGGCGCCCTAATTAACTCGATCAAACCAAGCAACCAATTGATTTAATTAGTTTTTTTAAAAAAACATTCAACAGCCAAATCGAATGGGGCCTACGCTCCTTCTTCCGGCCGCTAATCCAGCGCTGCGAACACGCACTGCGGGCGGCCGGTTCACCAGGACCAGAGAAACTACGTGACCAAAGACGAACTGCGCGCCGAACTTGAGCGCCAGGCGCAGCGTTACAAGGAAGTTTATGGCGGGGAAGTTGTGACCTACGCCGCCCAGCCGGACCCGGAACGCAAGCCATGGCGCAAACGCTCCAATTTCCTCGATCAAGCATTCGAGAGAGAGTTGGAAAAAATCGAAAAAGAACGCCAAGCCCGAGTGGACTCCGCGAAAGACACCGATCTGTAGGGCGAATACCGCTTGCGGTATTTAGCGCCCTGCACGTTACGCGTGGCTTGGAAAGCGGCGGCGGATATCGCTGAAGCGATATCCGCCCTACATGCATCCATAGATTTTCAGCGGCGTTTCTTGCCCAGCAACGAACCCAGCAAACCCCGCACCAATTCGCGACCAATCTGATTGGCCGCTTGCCGTGCTGCGCTTTTCAACGCCTGGCCCGCCGCGCTGCCCAACAGCTCTCCGGCCATGTCGACAAACCCACCACCGGCTTTGCCGGCTGCCACGGGCGGTGCGTCTTGGGCTTCGCTGCTGGCGGCTGCGCGAGTGGTGAGACGTTCGTAGGCCGACTCGCGGTCCACGGCTTTGTCATAACGCCCGGCCTGTGGCGATTGGCGAATCAAGGCCGCGCGTTCGCTGTCGTTCAACGGCCCGATGCGTGACTGCGGCGGGGCAATTGCCACCCGTTGCACCATGGCCGGGGTGCCCTTCTCTTCCAGGGTGCTGACCAACGCCTCACCAATGCCCAGTTCGGTCAGCACGCTCAAGGTGTCGAACGCCGGATTGCTGCGAAAGCCATCGGCCACTGCCCGCAGGGATTTCTGTTCCTTGGCGGTAAAGGCGCGCAAACCGTGCTGAATGCGCAGGCCCAGTTGCGCCAGCACATCGTCCGGCAAGTCGCCGGGCGACTGGGTGACGAAGTACACGCCCACACCCTTGGAGCGAATCAGCCGCACCACTTGTTCGAGGCGCTCCTGCAGCGCCTTGGGGGTATCGGCAAACAGCAGATGGGCTTCGTCGAAGAACAACGCCAGCACCGGTTTGTCAGCATCGCCACGCTCAGGCAACTGTTCGAACAACTCAGCCAACAACCACAACAGGAACGTCGCGTAGACCTTCGGCGCTTCGTGTACCAGGCGGCTGGCATCGAGCAGGTGAATGCGCCCGCGGCCATCGGCGTCGGGGTGAAGGATGTCTTCCAGTTGCAGGGCCGGTTCGCCGAACAAGGCGTCGGCACCCTGTTGTTCCAGCGTCGCCAAACGCCGCAACAGGGCCTGGCTGGAGCTGCTGGTGAACAGTGCGCTGTCGGCGCCGAGCAACTCCGGGCGCTCTTTGAGGTGGTTGAGCATGGCCTTGAGGTCTTTCAGGTCGAGCAGCAACAGGCCCTCGCGGTCAGCCACCTGAAACGTGGCGTACAGCGCGGCCTGTTGGCTGTCGGTCAGCTCCAGCAGGTTGCTCAGTAGTAGCGGGCCCATCTCGCTCAAGGTGGTGCGCAGCGGATGGCCGCTGACACCTTGTACATCCCACAGGGTCACCGGGTAGGCCTGCGGTTTATGGTTGAGCCAGGGCATGCTGGCGATGCGTTCGGCGACCTTACCTTGCGGTGCGCCGGCAGCGCCGATGCCGCAGAGGTCACCCTTGATGTCGGCGGCGAACACCGCCACGCCAGCGTCGCTGAAGGCTTCCATCAGGTGCTGCAGGGTCACGGTTTTACCCGTGCCGGTGGCGCCGGCGATCAAGCCGTGGCGGTTGGCCAGACGCAGCGCCTGGGCCACCGGTTGCCCGGCCGGATCGGCGCCGAGAAAAAATTCGTTATGCCCTGGCATTTCACTCTCCTGTTTTAAAGCTTTAATGCAGTGTGGCCGACACAACGAAAGACACGGAGCCGAGTCGATCGACACACCGCCTGCTAGCCAGCCAAGACTGGCGCCAGTGCCAACCGGACGCAAGAAGCCATGACCAATAACCTGAAGTTCAGCCACAAGATTTTGCTTGCGGCTTCACTGGTGGTGATCGCCGCCTTCGCGCTGTTCACCTTGTACAACGATTACTTGCAACGCAATGCCATCAAAGACGACTTGAATAGCTACTTGCAGGAGATGGGAGAGGTCACTGCAAGCAACATTCAGAACTGGTTGTCCGGGCGCATCGTGCTGGTGGAAAGCACCGCACAATCGATTGCCGGCAATAGCCAGGCCGATGCGGTGGCCAAGCTGCTGGAACAGAAAGCACAAACCTCGACCTTCGATTTCACCTATCTGGGCAGCGCCGATGGCAGCTTTATCATGCGCCCCACCAGCGAGATGCCAGCCGGCTACGACCCGCGCACCCGGCCTTGGTACAAAGACGCCATGACCGCCGGCACCACCACCCTCACAGAACCCTATGTGGACGCCGCCACCGGCGCGCTGATCATCACCATCGCCACCCCGGCGCAAACAGCAGGCGTGGTCGGCGGCGACCTGAGCCTCAACGCGCTGGTGAAGATCATCAATTCCCTGGACTTCGGCGGCATGGGTTACGCCTTCCTGGTGAGTGCCGATGGCAAGATCCTGGTGCACCCGAACAAAGACCTGGTGATGAAAAATCTCAAGGACCTGTACCCCAACAACACGCCGAGCATCAGCAGCGCCATCAGTGAAAACGAGTTGAATGGCGAAGACCGCATCCTCACCTTCGCTCCGGTCAATGGCCTGCCTTCGGTGAAGTGGTACGTCGGCCTGTCGGTGGACAAGGGCAAGGCCTACGCCATGCTCACCAAGTTCCGCACCTCGGCGATTGTTGTCACGGTGGTCGCGGTGATCGGCATTCTGTTCCTGCTGGGCATGCTGATTCGCGTGCTGATGCAGCCCTTGCACGTAATGGCCAAGGCCATGCGCGATATCGCCCAGGGTGAAGGTGACCTGACCAAACGCCTGGCGGTGCAGTCCAACGATGAGTTCGGTGACCTGGCTTCTTCCTTCAACCAGTTCGTCGAACGGATTCACGGCACGATTCGCGAAGTGTCGTCGGCCACCACTCAGGTCAACGAAGTGGCCAAGCTGGTGGTGAATGCCTCCAACTCGTCGATGGTCAACTCCGATGAGCAGGCCAACCGCACCAACAGCGTGGCGGCGGCGATCAACGAGCTGGGCGCCGCCGCGCAGGAAATCGCCCGCAACGCCGCCGATGCGTCGACCCAGGCTTCCGACGCCAAAGTGCTGGCCGAAGATGGCCGTCAGGTGGTGGAAAAAACCATCCACGCGATGAACGAGCTCTCCGACAAGATCCGCACCTCGTGCGGCAACATCGAGACCCTCAACGGCAAGACCGTGGACATCGGCCAGATTCTCGAAGTGATCAAAAGCATTTCCCAGCAGACCAACCTGTTGGCCCTCAACGCCGCCATCGAGGCTGCGCGCGCCGGTGAAGCCGGGCGTGGTTTCGCCGTGGTGGCGGATGAGGTGCGCAACCTTGCCCACCGCACCCAGGAATCGGCGCAGGAAATTCAGAAGATGATCGAGGAGCTGCAAGTGGGCTCCCGTGAGTCGGTGACCACCATGACCGAGAGCCAGCGCTACAGCGAGGAAAGCGTGGAAATCGCCAACCGCGCCGGCGAACGCCTGGGCAGCGTGACCGAACGGATTGGCGAAATCGACGGCATGAACCAATCGGTCGCCACCGCCACTGAAGAACAGACCTCGGTGGTCGAATCGCTGAACATGGACATCAACGAAATCAACATGCTCAACCAGGAAGGAGTGGAGAACCTGCAGGCGACGTTGCGGGCGTGTGGTGATCTGGAGCAACAGGCCACGCGCTTGAAGCAGTTGGTCGACAGCTTCAGAATCTGAATGATTGGCGTAGATTGGGTTGAGCGCAGCGAAGCCCAACGATACCCTGCCATACGCCCCGCCACCGCATCCAAACAGAACGACCTAGACGCACCAAGGAGTCCTGTTTGGCACCGGTGGTGATACGCGTATCTCCGTATCGTTGGGCTTCGCCTTTGGCTCAACCCAACCTACGCCGCACGTTTTTTCTGGTTGGGACCGACTTCGATGAACCGCAATGAACTGCGCAAGGCCGATATCAACCTGATGGTGGTGTTCGAGACCTTGATGCTCGAGCGCAATGTCACCCGCGCGGCAGAAAAACTGTTCCTCGGCCAACCCACCATCAGCGCGGCGCTCAATCGTTTGCGGGCGATGTTCAATGACCCGCTATTCATTCGCGTGGGCCGACGCATGGAGCCGACCGCGCGTGCCGAGGAGCTGATTCAGCACCTGTCACCGGCTCTCGATGCGATGTCGGTGGCCCTCAGCCTGACCCACGACTTCGACCCCGCCACCAGCAGCATGACCTTTCGCATCGGCCTCTCCGATGACGTCGAGTTCGGCCTGCTACCGCCCTTGCTGCATACCCTGCGCAAGGAGGCGCCCAATGTGGTGTTCGTTGTTCAGCACGTAGATTACTGGAGAATCCCAGACCTGCTGGCCAGTGGCGACATCACCGTCGGCATCAGCCAGACCCGCGGTCTGCCGGCCAATGCCAAACGCAAGCTGCTGCGCCATATCCACCCGAGGCTGTTACGCGCCGATGCCTGCGACCGACCGTTGACCCTGGATGAATACTGCGGCCGCCCGCACGTGCTGGTGTCGCACACGGCCAATGTCAGTGGGGTGGTGGATGAGTGGCTGAACGATATCGGCCGCAAGCGCCAGGTGGTGTTGTCGGTGCCACAGTTCAGCGCCTTGCCGGCGCTGCTGGCCGGCACTGATCTGCTCGCCAGCCTGCCGGACTATGCGGCCAATGCCATGGCCGCGTCGGGACAGCTGTTTGTCGAACCGATGCCCTTCCCAACCCCAACCCTGGACCTGGCCATGGTCTGGCTGAGCATCATGGACACCGACCCGGCCGAGCGCTGGCTGCGCTCGCGACTGGAGGCGTGCATGAGTGATCGCCAGGGTATGGCGTATTGAGAAATTAAGGGGCCGGCTTTTCGGCTTCGGGATGGAGTTCATCCCAGAGCTTGGCGGCCTCTTCGAATTCGGTGCCGGTTTCTTCGTCCATCGCCTCGGGGTCGTAGCGGCTTAAGCAGCCTTCGCCCAGGGTCGGTGGCGGGGTCGATGTAGCGCGGTCCAGTGGGTCGTCACTCATAACGCTTACCTCGCCTGACGGACGTTATGGCGGATATCCCCTGCGGGGATATTCGCCCTACGGTGCGGTGATCAGTCGAACACCACGGTCTTGTTGTTGTGCACCAGCACACGGTCTTCCAAGTGATAGCGCAAGCCGCGCGCCAGCACCATTTTTTCCACGTCCTTACCCAGGCGCACCAGCTCTTCGATGCTGTCGCGGTGACTGATGCGCACCACGTCCTGCTCGATGATCGGGCCGGCATCCAGTTCTTCGGTGACGTAGTGCGAGGTCGCGCCGATCAGTTTCACACCGCGCAACGAAGCCTGATGGTAGGGCTTGGCGCCAATAAAGGACGGCAGGAAGCTGTGGTGGATGTTGATCACCCGCTGGGCGAACTCCTGGCACAGATCGGGGGGCAGAATCTGCATGTAGCGCGCCAGCACCACCACGTCCGCACCCACTTCACGCACCAGGCGGGTGACTTCGGCGAAGGCCGGTTCTTTGTCCTGCGGGTTCACCGGTACATGGTGGAACGGAATGCCATGCCACTCGACCATGCTGCGCAGGTCGTTGTGGTTGGAGATCACGCACGGAATCTCGCAATCCAGTTCGTCGCTGTGCCAGCGGTGCAGCAAGTCCGCCAGGCAGTGGGACTCGCGGCTGGCCATCAGCACCACGCGTTTTTTCTGCTCGGAGTCGGTGATCCGCCATTCCATCGAGAATTGCTTGGCAATCGGCGCGAACGCCTGGCGGAAACCGTCGATATCGAATGGCAGGGAGTCGGCGCGAATTTCGTGGCGCATGAAGAACCAGCCATTCTGGTTATCCGAATGGTGGCTCGCTTCGGTGATCCAACCGTTATAAGTCGCCAGAAAGTTACTGACCTTGGCAACGATACCGACGCCGTCGGGGCAGGCGATTACCAAGCGAAAAGTGCGCATGCGGGAACTCCAGAAACTCACAAAGGCCGCCATTCTAGCGACAGCGCGAGAAAACTTCAGCCCTGCGCGTGGCTCGCCCGGCAGCAACGCCCGACATGCCCCTGCTTAGTGCAGGGCTTTGGTTATGGTGATAAGCGTGGTTAGCGGTGCAAACATTTAATTATTCGTCGCCCGTGAAATGCAGTTACTGCCGACCGAAAAATAGTGGTGAAACTAATTCAGGCAAAACTTTTCAAACATGTTTACTTGCATAAAGTGCGTGACTATTATTACTGCCACTAACCCCAGACCACAGATTCAAGGTATCGCCCATGTCCCTGATCAATGAATACCGCGCTACAGAAGAAGCCATCAAAGAACTGCAAGAGCGTCTGAAAAACCTCTCGCAAGATGACAAGCTGAAAAAAGAACTGGAATTCGAAGGCAAACTGCGCACCCTGATGGGCGAATACCAGAAGTCGCTGCGTGACATCATTGCCATGCTCGACCCGGAAGCCAAATCCAGCAAAGCACCGCGCGCCGCTAAAGCCACTGGCAGCAAGCGTGCTCGCAAAGTTAAGCAATACAAAAACCCGAACACCGGTGAAGTCATCGAAACCAAAGGTGGCAACCACAAGACTCTGAAAGAGTGGAAAGCCAAGTGGGGCGCTGCTGCCGTTGAAGGCTGGGCTACTCTGCTCGACTAATTCCAGCTCGACTGTCGCCAAGGCGGGTGCCACCCGTTTTCGCGATAAATAAAAAAAACGCCGGTTATGCCGGCGTTTTTTATTGCCTGGTGTTTATCCCAGGCTTAGTTCAGTTGATAACGCGCACGCAAGCCCAGGGCGTAATCGCGCCACTGCTGCAACAGCGTCTGCTGCGCGCTATCGGCTGTGGCCAAGGCTTGCTGCAAGGCGCTGTCGAAATCCGCCAGGGTATTGGGTGCGCCCCACTCTGGCGCGGTCAAACGCTGCTGGCAGAAGGTGCGCCATTGCTGTTGCTCGTCAACGCTGAGGGTGGCGGGAAAGTTGCGCGCGCGGTAGCGGAATAACAACTCCGGCAAACGTGCGTCATCGAATGGCCATTGTTGCTGTGCTAACGCCTGCGGTTCGGCAATCCGTACTTGCTCGCACAAGCGGCGATCACGATCACCAATAAATCCGTCATATAACTGTTGTTCAGGATCTTCGCTGGGGGTGAATTCTTCAGCGCCATACAGCGTTTGCAGTTTTTCCTGCCAAGTTGCCTGGTTGTCACGCAGTCGCGCGGCACGGCTGGCAATTTCGCTCATATCCAGTTGCAACCGCTGTTTATCTTCTTCGCGCAGTACTGCCATCGGCGCCACTACCGGGCAACGGTTGATATGCAGAAGTTTCAGAGGCACCGGCAATTGTCCTTCGGCCAATTGCTCGCGACGGGTGTAAAGCAGACGGCGCAAGTTTTCTGCGTCCAGATCGAACAAGGGTGCGGGGTCGTTCTGCAAGTCGCACACAATCAATGCATTGCGGTTGCGCGGGTGCCAGGCCAGCGGCAATACCACGGCGAGATAATTACGTGCTGCGGAAAAGCGTCCAGATATATGCACCAGCGGTTGCAGCAAACGAACTTGGTCGAGCACCTTCTGTTTGCTGCGCAGTTGGTAGAGGTAGTCATAGAGTTTCGGTTGTTGGCTGCGCAGCAACTTGGCCAAACCGATAGTGGCGCGCACATCGGACAAGGCATCGTGAGCCTGACCATGATCAATGCCATTGGCAGCAGTCAGGCGTTCGAGCTTGAGGCTGACACGGCCTTCTTCAGTCGGCCAGTTGATGCCCTCGGGGCGCAAGGCATAGGCAGTGCGCACCACATCAATCAGGTCCCAGCGGCTGTTGCCGCCCTGCCACTCGCGGGCATAGGGATCAAAAAAATTGCGGTACAGGCTGTAGCGAGTGACTTCATCGTCAAAACGCAGGCTGTTGTAGCCGGCACTGCAGGTAGACGGGGTGGCCATCTCGGCGTGCACGCGGGTCATGAAGTCGGCTTCATCCAGACCGTCACTCGCCAGACGTTCAGGCGTGATGCCGGTGATCAGGCAGGCCATCGGGTGCGGCAGGATGTCGTCGCTGGGGCGGCAATAGAGGTTCACCGGCGCGCCGATTTCGTTCAGCGCCTCATCGGTGCGAATGCCCGCCACTTGCAGCGGCCGGTCGCTGCGGGGGTCGATGCCGGTAGTTTCGTAGTCGTACCAAAAGATGCTGGCGCTCACGGCGGTTCCTTTATTGATCACGGGCGGGTTGCGGGCAGGCGGGCGAATTGAAAACTGCGGCAGTCTAGCATTGGAAAAAACCTTGCTTGCCGCTCGCCAGCAGGTTGATCCGTGGCACAGGCTGCAACAGCAAGGCTTGTCGCCCGAAGGCCTGGCGACTAGCATGCAGCCATTCGGAGCATGACCCACAAGGACGTCAGCATGAACACTCGCATCGCCCCGCCTTTTCCCATCGGCGTCACGCCCCACTAGTTCGAATCGCGCGCCGCGCCCGTCTCTTGGCCTGGTTGCTTCCCTGCCTGCTGCTCGCTAGCATCGGGCTTTCCTCGACGCAGTGCACCGATGCCTCACACCCCTGCCCTCGCCGCTCAGCCCGCGCCCGCTCCTGGCACCGTGCTGGACACCCGTTTCCATGTGGAAACCCCGGAAGGTATCGACCTGGTGATGCGCCCGGCCGGCTTGCTGGTGCGCGCCCTGGCCTTTGCCATCGACCTGGCGATTCGCGGCGTGATTCTCGGCGCAATGTTCCTCGTCCTCAGCCTGCTCGGCCAACTCGGTATGGGCTTGGGCGCCATCGTGTTGTTCCTGGTCAACTGGTGGTACATGGTGTTGTTTGAGGTGCTCAACCAGGGCCGCTCACCGGGCAAGCAGTACATGGGCCTGCGCGTGGTGCATGACGACGGCACGCCCATCGGCTGGGCCGCGTCGCTAACCCGAAACCTGCTGCGCTTCGTCGATGTACTGCCCTTCGCCTACACCTTCGGCATTCTCAGCTGCCTGTACACACGCACGTTCAAACGCCTGGGCGACATCGCCGCCGGCAGCTTGGTGGTGTACCGCGATGTGCCGTTGCAACGCCCACCGCTGGTCAGTGCCGAACCGCTACGTGCGCCTTTCACCTTGAGCCTTCATGAACAACGCGCGGTGATGAGTTTCAGCGAACGCCAGGGCGAGTTGTCGGCGGCCCGGCGTCAGGAGCTGGCAGCAATTCTCGCAGGTCCCTTGCAGGTGCCGGCCGCACAGGCTGAACAGCAGCTCAACCGCATCGCCAGCGGCTTGCTGGGGCCGCTATGAAACAGACCCTGTTCGAAAGCCGCCACCACGCCGAGTGGCAACACTTCACCAGCCTGCTCGAAGCCCTGGAACGTGGCAAAGCCAGTAGCGATGCCTGCCAGGCATTCGCTGCCGACTACCGCCGCCTGTGTCATCAGTTGGCGCTGGCGCAGGAGCGCGGTTACAGCAGCCACCTGATCGACCAATTGCAGCTGTTGGCCATGCGCGGCCACCAGCAGTTTTACCGCCATCGCAGCCACCTCGGCGCGCAAATCATCCAGTTCGTACTCGGCGGTTTTGCCCGTCTGGTACGCGAGGAGTGGCGCAGCGTGCTGCTCGCCACCCTGATGTTTTTCGGCAGCCTGATTCTCATGGGCCTGCTGGTGTATGGCTTCCCCGACCTGATCTACAGCGTCATGGCTCCCGAACAGGTCGCCGAGATGGAGCGCATGTACGACCCCGATGCGCGGCGCATCGGTCGTAATCAGCGCGATGCCGGCGATGACTGGATGATGTTCGGCTACTACATCATGAACAACATCGGCATCTCCTTTCAGACCTTTGCCAGCGGTTTGCTGTTTGGCCTGGGCAGCCTGTTTTTCCTGCTGTTCAACGGCCTGACCATTGGCGCCGTCGCGGGCCACCTGACCCAGGTCGGCTACAGCGAAACGTTCTGGTCGTTCGTGATCGGCCATGGCGCCTTCGAACTGACCGGCATCGTCTTCTCCGGCGCGGCGGGTTTGAAGCTCGGTTGGGCGTTGCTGGCACCGGGGCGTTTTACCCGCGCCGAGGCCCTGCGCCTGGCGGCCGGGCGGGCGGTGCAGTTGGTCGCCGGGGTGATTCTGTTCTTGCTGATCGCCGCGTTTATCGAAGCCTATTGGTCGTCGATGACCTTCACCACGCCCCTGGTCAAATACCTGGTGGGCGCGAGCCTGTGGACCCTGGTGCTGAGCTACTTCACCTTTGCCGGACGCTCTGCCCATGCGCCTGACTGACGCCAGCGTGGCGATCCGCCCGCGCAGCAACTGGGAAGCCATTGACCTCGGCGTGCTGCTGGCGCGCCAACACCTGCGCCTGCTGTTCAGCAGCTGGCTGCTGATCACCGTGCCGGTTTTTATCGTCCTCACCGCCGTGTTGTGGAAATACCCGAGCGTCTCGATTCTGCTGTTCTGGCTGCTCAAGCCAGCCTTTGATCGCCTGCCGCTGCACATTCTGTCGCTGGCCCTGTTTGGCAATACGCCAACGGTGAAACAGGCCGTCAAAGCCTGGCCGCGCCTGCTCAAACCGCAACTGCTGCAAAGCCTGACCTGGCGTCGCCTGAGCCTGACCCGCAGCTTCGACTTGCCAGTGCTGCAGCTCGAAGGCCTGGCTGGCGCCGCGCGCAGCAAACGCCTGGGCGTGTTGGGACAGAAGAGCAGCGGCGGTGCGACTTGGCTGACCGTGCTCGGCGCGCATTTGGAATGTGCGCTGTGGCTGGGCCTGACCGCACTGTTCTATCTGCTGCTGCCACAACAAATGAAAGTCGACTGGGACTGGCAGAAGCTGATCAGCCCCGTCGCCGGCGAATGGCTGTGGCTGGAACACCTGAATAACGCGCTATACCTGCTGATTCTGGCTGTGTGGGAACCGGTGTACGTGGCCTGTGGTTTCACCCTGTACCTGAACCGGCGCACCACCCTCGAAGGCTGGGATATCGAACTGACCTTCCGCCGCCTGCGCCAGCGCCTGACCGGTATCGCCTACGTGTTGATGCTCGGTTTTACCGTGCTGCTGTTGCAGACACCGAGCTCTGCCTGGGCCGCTGACGAGGTTGCCGCGAGCAGTTGTCCGGTGCCCTTTGACGATCCCCTCGGCCCGGACAAAGACCGCCTGCACAACCAGCCGCTGACCAGTAAAGCGGCGCAAAGCAGCATCGCCAGCATCCTCGACCAACCGCCGTTCGAAAACCGCGAGACCGTCACCCTCTGGCACTTCGGCGACGGGCAGAAAGACCCGGTGAAAAAGCCGCAGAAGTCCGGCGATGGGTCGTGGTTGACGGACGGGCTGAAGAACCTGCTGGATGCCTGGCAAGGTTTGAAATGGCTGGCCATGGGCGTCAAGGTGCTGCTCTGGGGCGGCGTGATTGCCTTGGTAGCGCTGCTGCTCTGGCGCTACCGCGAGTGGCTGAGCACTTTCGGTTCGCGCCTGTCGTTGCCCAAACGGCAAGCGCGTGAAGTGCCGAGCATGCTGTTCGGCCTCGAAGTCACTCCGCAAAGCCTGCCCGACGATGTCGCCAGTGCCGTCGAGCGGCTGTGGAGTGAACAACCGCGCGAAGCCCTCGGCCTGCTGTATCGCGCCCTGCTCAGCCGGCTGCTGCATGACTTCCAGTTGCCGCTGAAAAGCGCGCACACCGAAGGCGAAGTGCAACAGCTGGTGAACAACCTCGCCCACCAGGACCTGAGCCGCTTCACCCAGGTGCTGACCCGCCATTGGCAGAACCTCGCCTACGGTCATCAGTTACCACCGGAAAGCCTCAAACGCGGCCTCTGTGAAGGCTGGCGGCGGCTGTTCCAGCCAGGGGTGCAGGCATGAACCGCAACCTGAAATTTGCCCTGGGCGGGGTGGTGGTTCTGCTGCTCGGGCTGATCGCCATCTGGGTGCTGAGCCAGCTCACCCCGTACCAGAAAGAAATCAAACTGGGCGCGGCCCCGGAAGTGGCGGCGACGCCGTACCTGGCCGCAGAAAACTTCCTCAAGGCCCGCGGCCTCGACGTGCAGCGCGCCGATGGACTGCAAGTGCTCGGCAACCTGCCCAGCCAGGGCCACACCCTGTTGCTACTGGGTAGCCGCGAACAGATGACCCCGCGCCAGACTGAACGGGTACTGGCCTGGGCCGCTAAAGGTGGGCACCTGTTGGTGGTGGCGGAATCCTTGTGGGATGAAGACGCTGGAAAAAGCGATGACCTGCTGCTCGACCGCTTGGGCATCCACCAGTTGCTCACTGAAGACCTCAATGAAGGCACCCAGGCCGAAGACGAACCGGCCACCAGCGAGTCGGCACCTGCCGAACAGGCCGCCGACGAGGATGAGGCCAGCGCTGAAGAAATCGACCATCACCCCGAACTGACCAAGCTCTATCTGGAAAACGAAGAGGCCCCGGCCTACGTCAACTTCGACACCGACTACCACCTGTTCGACGCCAAGAATCAGGCCCAGGCCTGGGCCAATAGCGCCGACTCCACCCATATGCTGCAGCTGAATTACGGCGATGGCCTGGTGACCGTGGTGACCGACAGTTGGCTGTGGCAGAACAAAGGCATCGCCGAATACGACAACGCCTGGCTGCTCTGGTACCTGACCCAGGACAGCAAGGTCACCCTGCTCTACCGCGCCGACCGCGACGACCTGCTGACCCTGCTGGTACGCAACTTCCCCGAAGCGCTGGTGGCGCTGGCCCTGCTGATCGCCCTGCTGCTGTGGGCCAATGGCCGTCGCCAGGGGCCGCTGTTGGCACCGGCCAGCCTGGCCCGCCGGCAGTTGCAAGAGCACCTGCGTGGCAGCGCCGACTTCCTTCTGCGCCACAGCGGCGGGCACAGCCTGCTGCAGGCGCTGCAACGGGATATCCAGCGACAGGCCCGCCGTCGTCACCCCGGTTTCGAACGCCTGGACATCGCCAGCCAATGGCAGATTCTCGGTCGCCTCAGCCGCTTACCCAGCAGTGCCATTAGCCAAGCCATGCGTCCGTTACCCAAGCAACGGATCTCCGCCACCGAATTCACCCGCCAGGTCGCCCACCTGCAAACCCTCAGGAATGCCCTATGAGCGAACAGACGCCCGATCAGCCCGAGAACCCATCGGCCACCCCAGCCAGCGAACTGAAACTCGACCCACAAGCCCTGGAGCCCACCGCTGCAGCGCCCGCCGCCATCGTCGAAGCACTGACCCCGCCGCCAGCCCCGGCACCGGCCGCGCCCGCTGCGAACAGCCAACGTCAGCGTGCCAGCCAACTGGCCCAGGCCTTGCGCCAGGAATTGCAGAAGGCGCTGATTGGCCAGACGGCGGTGGTCGACGACGTGCTTACTGCCTTGCTCGCCGGCGGCCACGTGCTGCTCGAAGGCGTGCCGGGGCTGGGTAAGACCCTGCTGGTGCGCGCCCTGGCACGTTGCTTCGGCGGCGACTTCGCGCGGATTCAGTTCACCCCCGACCTGATGCCCAGCGACGTTACCGGCCACGCCGTGTACGACTTACAGTCGGAGCAGTTCAAGCTGCGTAAAGGCCCGGTGTTCACCAACCTGCTGCTGGCGGACGAGATCAACCGCGCCCCGGCAAAAACCCAGGCGGCGCTGCTGGAAGTGATGCAGGAACGCCAGGTCACCCTGGAGGGCCGGGCCCTGCCGGTGGCGCAACCGTTCATGGTTCTGGCCACGCAGAACCCGATCGAGCAGGAAGGCACCTACCCGCTGCCGGAAGCCGAGCTCGACCGTTTTATGCTCAAGCTGCGCATGGACTATCCACAGCTCGACGAAGAGCTGAGCATGGTTCGCCAGGTCAGTCGCTCGTCGCGCGCCGACATGCTCGATGTGGTCGCACTGCGCCCATTGCTGCAAGCCAAAGACGTGCTGGCGCTGCAGAAAATCGCCAGCGAACTGGCCCTCGATGACCAGGTGCTCGACTACGCCGTGCGCCTGGCGCGTACCACCCGCAGCTGGCCGGGCCTGGCCATCGGCGCCGGGCCACGGGCCTCCATCGCCCTGGTACGCGGCGGCCGTGCTCGTGCGTTGCTGCGTGGCGGCGACTTCGTCACCCCGGACGACATCAAAGGCTGCGCCCTGGCCGTGTTGCGCCACCGCGTGCGCTTGTCGCCAGAGCTGGATATCGAAGGCTTGTCGGTGGACCAGGTGCTGCAACAACTGCTTGATCAGGTGGCAGCACCGCGTCTATGAAGGCAGCCCAATGAAACCCACGCGCCTGTTGTTGCTGCTACTCGGCGCCCTGCTGGGCCTGGCCTTGGTGCTGGGCATTGTGCAGGCCCTGGACATCAACCTGCCGCCCACTCTGCACACCTTGTGGTGGGCCGGGTTGCTGGCGCTGGCCGTGGTCAGCGGCGTAGACGTGCTGTGGCTGCGGCAATTGCCCTCACCGCAGCTCAGCCGCAGCTTGCCGGGCAACCTGTCACTGGGGCGTTGGGGTGAAGTGCAGTTGGTGGCGCAACACCGCTTCAAACAGCGCCAGCAATTGGAAGTGTTCGACCATGTGCCGGCAGGAATGGACGTCGATTTTCTGCCGCAACGCATCGAACTGCGCCCGGGCGAACACACTCAGTTCAGCTACCGGGTGCGGCCCCTGGTGCGTGGTCATTTCAGTTTCGAACGCTGCGAGCTGGGCATCCCCAGCCCGCTGGGTTTGTGGCAGGGCCGGCGCTACCTGCAACTGCCCGGTTTCACCCGCGTGTACCCGGACTTCGCCCGCCTGTACGACGCCAGCCTGAAGGGCGTCGACGACTGGCTCGGCCAACTCGGTGTGCGCCAGCAACAGCGCCGCGGGCTGGGCCAGGAATTCCAGCAACTGCGCGAATTCCGCGACGGCGACACCCTGCGCCAGATCGACTGGAAAGCCACCGCACGCAAACGCACCCCAATCGCTCGCGAGTACCAGGACGAGCGCGACCAACAGATCATCTTCCTGCTCGACTGCGGCCGCCGCATGCGCAGCCAGGATGGCGACCTGTCGCACTTCGACCATGCCCTCAACGCCTGCCTGCTGCTCAGCTACGTGGCCCTGCGCCAAGGCGATGCGGTGGGCCTGGCAACCTTTGCCGGCGACCAGCCACGTTTCCTCGCCCCGGTCAAAGGCCAGGCGCACCTGAACGTACTGCTGAATGCCGTGTACGACCTGCAAAGCAGCCAGCGCCCCGCCGACTACGCCGCCGCCATTGATGGCTTGCTGGCCCGCCAGCGCCGTCGCGCGCTGGTGGTGATCGTCAGCAACCTGCGTGACGAAGACGACGAAGAATTGCTCGCCGCAGTCAAACGCCTGGGCCGCCAGCACCGCGTGCTGCTCACCAGCCTGCGCGAAGAAGTGCTCGACAGCCTGCGCCAGGCGCCTGTGCATAACTACGAAGAAGCCCTGGCCTACTGCGGCACCGTCGACTACCTCAACGCGCGCACCAGCCTGCATGACCGATTGAGCGCCCATGGGGTGCCGGTGCTGGATGCAAGGCCAAGCCAGTTGGGACCAGAACTTGTTGAGCGGTATCTGGCTTGGAAAAAAGCGGGCGTGTTCTGAAGCCCACCGCTTCGTAGGGTGTGCTGTGCGCACCCAGGCTCACGACGATAGATCGCTCGGTGCGCGGAGCACACCCTACAAAAGCGGGACGGTGTTTGGCTTAAACCGGAGCGGCAACAGTCTGGAAGGTGAAGTACTGGCGCAGGGCGTCGACCATGTCGACGTATTCGGCCGGGGGGGCCACTAGCGCGAAGCCGGAGTCCCAACCACCGGGGGTAACGTCTTCGCGGCACCATTGGCAGGTGGCGGAGAAGTTGATGATGCGCTGGCCGCTGGGGCCGGGGATTTTCAGGCACATTTCGAAGCGCGCGCCCACCAGCATGGGCAGTTCGCTGATCAGCATCAGGCCGTCCAGCGACACGTTGCCAATATGGCCCATGGGCTTGTCGGTGATGCGGTTGAAGACATTCAGGTAGTACGGCAACTGATGTCTGTCGATTCGGCGTTCACTTCGCATGATGGCAAATCGCTACGGGTGGCCCCTGAGTATGGCCTCTGGAACGGGGTTGAGCCAGTCTCAGTCGCAATCTTGCGCGATTTGCTGACCCAGTTGGCGACGAGCGGCGTCCATTTGCTGGTCGCTCAGGTACTCGCGCTCGCCTTGCTCGTTAACCGCATAGTAGGTGCTACCGGGGCGAATTTTCGCCAGTTTGTAGCGCAGCCGGCCGCAGTAGTCGTCGATCTCGGCCTGGCGCTTGCCGGCGCGTTGCTCGGCTTGCGCTTGCTCGTCGCGGCGGGCTTTGTAGAAGGTGTCGGTACGTTCCTGACGCTGGCGGGTGGCCTCGTCGTTTTCGATCACTTGCGGTTTGACCTGCACCTGGCTCGCGCCGGAAACCGGGCGCTGATCGAAATGCACCTGGCCCTGGGCATCGGTCCATTTATAGATTTCTGCACTGGCCTGCATGGACAGCACCAGCAGTGCCGCTGGCAACACATAGCGCATGGCCTTCCTCCCTGAATAAACGCCAACGCCCGGCACCTTGCCGGGCGACGCTATCTTGGCGAACTGCCGAGAACTTGCCAATAGCATGTTGGCGCGGCCGCTAGCTTACAACGGCGCCGCCGACACCTTGGCCGCCTGATTCGGTTTGTGGCCAAGCTGCTGCAGGGTGTCCAGACGGGCGCGAGCCCGGTAGGCGTATTCACTGGCGGGGTAACGGGCAATGATGAACTGGTAGGTCTGGGCGGCGTCGACAAACAGGTTCTCGCGTTCCAGGCACTGGCCGCGCAACAGCGAGATCTCCGGTTGCACGTAGCTGCGCGAGCGGCTTTTGCGCTCCGCCTGGGACAGCTCGAGCATGGCCTTGTCACAGTCGCCGGCGTTGTACTGCTTGTAGGCTTCGTCCAGGTGGTAATCCATCGACATACTGTTGCAGCCCACTGCACTCAGCGCCATGACCAAAATAAGCAAAATTCGCATAGGCATATCCTCCAATGAGGAGTGTATCGACAGGCGCCGGAAAAACTGCAGAGGTACGCAGCAGCATATCCTCCGATTGGAACTGTGGCAGCACCCTTGGTCCAGCGCCAGGGCGTGGCTAGACTGAGGCGGCGTAACGGCACAGCACAATAAGAACAAGGAACTCGGATGCCCATTCGCCCTTTGCTGCCCCTGCTCTACTGCGTATTGCTCAGCGCTTGCGCGCCCACCACACCGCTGTTTCTGGCCCAGGTCGGCACCCAGGAAGCCGCCGAGTCCAAAGAGCTGAAGAACAACCGCATGCTCGCCGCCATCGAAGACGAAGGCGACCTGCTGACCTACAGCGCCATGGCCATTCGCGACGGCACCAGCGCCAAGGCCGAAGCCACCTATATGAAAGGCTACGAGGATTCGCAGTTGAGCGACGAGGTGCGGGCCATTTCCCTGTACCAGATCGGCCTCATCTATATGAGCCGCTTCAACGACCAGCGCGACGACACCAAGGCCCTCAACACCTTCTACAAAGTGCGCAACGAGTTCGCCCAGACCCGCGCCGCACGCCGCAGTGAACAGCGCATCGGGCTGATCACCCAGCGCGCCAACGAACCGCTGCAGCAAACCGCCCGCGAGTTGCTGGCCAACTGGCAGCCGAGCCAGAGCCTCGACCTCAACAAACCCAGCCTGGACCCGGACATGACCCTGCTGTCGCGCCGCGCGGTACTCAAGGACCGGGTCAGCGACGCCGAAGAGTTGTACCGGGTGGCGCTGATGGATGCCGGGGTGGAACCGGCGATCAAGCACGAAGCCATGTACCAGGTGGCGCTGATGTACCTGGCCGCCGACAACCCGCACCCCAGCCGCGACAAGGCCATTGAATACCTGCGCCAGTTACTGGCCCAGCACCCGAGCGCCGAGTTGCAGGAAAAAGCCGCCCGCCATCTGGATACCGCGCTGAACATCACCACGCCTTGAGCACAGCGCTATAAAGGTGGGCAGAAGGTAGTGCAGCGGAACAATGACTACAGCGCACGGGCATAGTAGCCTCGGCTTCTGCTCGCCCTTTGGAGTCTTTTCGCATGACCTTTCGCCGCACCAAAATCGTCGCCACCCTCGGTCCAGCCAGCAACTCGCCTGAGGTTCTGGAACAACTGATTCTTGCCGGCGTCGATGTCTGCCGCCTGAACTTCTCCCACGGCACCCCCGACGAACACAAAGCGCGCGCCAACCTGGTTCGTGAAATCGCCGCCAAGCACGGCCGCTTCGTAGCGCTGCTCGGCGACCTGCAAGGGCCGAAGATCCGCATCGCCAAATTCGCTGACAAGCGCATCGAGCTCAAAGAAGGCGACAGCTTCCGTTTCTCCGTGACCCATCCGCGCGATGCCGGCACCCAGGAAGTGGTC
This sequence comes from Pseudomonas sp. GV071, assembly GCF_003050835.1. Classification (GTDB taxonomy): domain Bacteria; phylum Pseudomonadota; class Gammaproteobacteria; order Pseudomonadales; family Pseudomonadaceae; genus Aquipseudomonas. The sequence goes on from NZ_QAOJ01000003.1 coordinate 299,023, forward strand.
GGCATCGACTACCCGGACCTGATCAAAGACTGCAAAACCGGTGACGAGCTGCTGCTCGACGACGGCCGTGTGGTGATGCTGGTGGAGTCCACCACCGCTGACGAACTGCACTGCCGCGTCCTGATCGGCGGCCCGCTGTCCGACCACAAGGGCATCAACCGCCGTGGTGGCGGCCTGACCGCACCGGCCCTGACCGCCAAAGACAAAGCCGACATCAAGCTGGCGGCGGAAATGGAGCTCGACTACCTGGCCGTGTCCTTCCCGCGTGATGCGGCGGACATGGAACTGGCCCGCCGTCTGCGCGACGAAGCTGGCGGTACCGCCTGGCTGGTGGCCAAAATCGAACGCGCCGAAGCGGTGGCCGACGACGAAACCCTCGATGGCCTGATCCGCGCCAGTGACGCGGTGATGGTTGCCCGTGGCGACCTCGGCGTGGAAATCGGCGACGCCGAGCTGGTGGGCATCCAGAAGAAAATCATCCTGCACGCCCGCCGTCTGAACAAAGCGGTGATCACCGCCACGCAGATGATGGAGTCGATGATCAGCAGCCCGATGCCGACCCGCGCCGAAGTCTCGGACGTGGCCAACGCCGCACTGGACTTCACCGATGCGGTGATGCTCTCGGCCGAAAGCGCCGCCGGCCTGTACCCGGTGGAAGCCGTGAAGGCCATGGCCCGCGTGTGCGTCGGTGCGGAAAAGCACCCGACCAACAAGCGCTCCAGCCACCGTCTGGGCCACACCTTTACCCGTTGCGATGAAAGCGTGGCCCTGGCGGCCATGTACACCGCCAACCACTTCCCCGGTGTGAAAGCGATCATCGCTTTGACCGAAAGTGGTTACAGCCCGCTGATCATGTCGCGCATCCGCTCGCAGGTGCCGATCTTCGCCTTCACCCCGCACCGCGAAACCCAGGCCCGGGTGGCCATGTTCCGTGGCGTCTACACCGTACCGTTCGACCCGGCAGCGCTGCCGGCGAACAAAATCAGTGAAGCGGCGATTGATGAGCTGGTGAAACGCGGCGTGGTGCAACCCGGCGACTGGGTGATCCTGACCAAGGGCGACAGCTACCACACCACCGGTGGCACCAACTCGATGAAGATCCTTCACGTCGGCGAACCACAGGTCTGATAACCCTGTGATGCCCTGCCCGCCGTGCCTTCACGGCGGGCAGGTATCAGGCGAGCCCTTCGAGGGTTTGCAGCAGCACCCGCACCTTGGTGATCGACTCGTTGTACTCGGACTGCCAGTCCGAGTCGGCGACGATGCCGCCCCCGCCCCAGCAGCTGACCTGAGCGTCCTTGATCAACAGGCTGCGGATAGCGATCGAGCTGTCCATCTCCCCGCGCACATCCACATACAGCAGTGAACCGCAGTAGATCGCCCGTTGGGTCGGCTCCAGTTCGTCGATGATCTGCATCGCGCGAATCTTCGGCGCGCCGGTAATCGAACCGCCGGGAAAACTCGCCGCCAGCACGTCCAGGGCATCCTTGCCGGGAGCCAGGGTGCCGGTGACGCTACTCACCAGGTGGTGCACGTTGGGGTAGCTTTCCAGCACAAACAGTTCCGGCACCCGCACCGAACCGGTGGCGCAACTGCGGCCCAGGTCGTTGCGCAGCAGGTCGACGATCATCAGGTTTTCCGCGCGGTCCTTGCTGCTGGCCAGCAGGTCGGCGGCCAGCGCCTGGTCTTCGGCCGGAGTCGAGCCGCGCGGCCGGGTGCCCTTGATCGGCCGGGTTTCCACCTGGCCCCGGTGCACACGCACAAAACGTTCGGGCGACAAACTCACCACCGCCTCGCCAGCGCCCAGCACCTGGTAGCCGGCAAACGGCGTCGGGCAGGCCACCCGCAAGGCCTGGTAGGCCGCCCAGGGCTCACCCTGACACGGCGCGCGAAAACGTTGGGCGAAGTTCACCTGGTAACAATCACCGGCCTGGATATAGCCCTGAATCCGCTCGAACGCCGCGCGGTACTGGGCCTCGCTGAGGTCCGCGGCAAAGTCTTGCTGCAGCCTGAACGGTTGTACCTCGGTGGCCGTGCCCTGCTCGAACAGGGCGATCAAGCGCTGGCGTTCCGTCTCAGCCAACGCCGGGTGAAACAGCAACTGCGAAGTGCCCAACTGGTGGTCGCTGATCAGCGCCCAACCGTAAAGGCCCAACTGCGCATCCGGCAGTTGCAGGTCATTCACCGCCTGAATCGGCATGGCCTCCAGACGGCGGCCGAAATCGTAACTGAGATACCCCATCAGCCCGCCGGCAAACGGCAACTCGCAGCCGTCCGGCAACTCCGCCGAACCCAACTGGGCCAGGGCCGCGCGCAGGCGCTGGATAAAGTCGTTGGCCGATTCGTCAGCAGCCGGCGCCAGCGCTGCCAATGGCCAAGCGCTCATAAGGTCATAGCGTGCACGCTGGGACAAAGGCCGACCGCCATCGAGCAACACCGCACCTGGCGCAGTGCGGATGTAGGAAAAGTACTCGGACGGATCTGAGCAATAGGGCAGCGGATGCAGCGAACAAGTAGGCATGGGCAGGGTCGAGCGGGCGCGGGCGCCGATTGTAGAGCGCTGCCAGCATTCATCCTAGAGCGCGTGAGTGGGTTTACTCGGAGATAGCGAGCTGATTAGTATGGATAGATCCCAAGGGTACGAAATTTCTTATCAGAATAATAATTTTCAAGGGATCCAGGTCATGGATGAAGTGCGAGATCCAGCCGCGGGTAGCCTCCTTCGCTCGAAGCTACGGCCACCGCAAGTACCTGCCGACTATTTGCCGCGCCCCCACGTGCAAGCCGCTCTGGCTGCCAACCCCCATGCGCGACTGATACTGCTGTCGGCACCGGCCGGCTTTGGCAAGACCACCGCCCTGGCCGCCATGGCTCAGGCGCATGCCGCCGCTGGTAATGCCGTGGCGTGGTTTTCCCTGAGCCCCGAAGACGACGACCCCTCACGGTTCTTCCAACAACTGATCGAAGCCCTGCGCGCCGCCCTTCCCGGCCTTGGCGACGACGCCCTCGGCTACCTGCAGAACACCATGCGGGTGCCGGCAGCGGCGTTGATGGAAAGCCTGCTGGCCGATCTCACCCAGCGCGAGCAGCCGCTACTGTTGGTGCTCGATGATCTGCACCTGGTGCAGGACGCCGAGCTGCTCGCCAGCCTCAACCGCCTGATCAAACTGGCCCCGGCCGGGTTTGTTCTGGCCATCGGCAGCCGCTCGACGCCGGCACTGAACCTGGCCACCTGGCGGGCCAAGGAAGTGCTGCTGGAAATCGGCGCGCCGGAACTGCGCATGAGCAAGGCGGAAACCCGCGAATACCTCGACCGCGGCGGCCTGCACCTGGACGACGTGGCGCTCAACGCCCTGCACGGCCACACCGAAGGCTGGGTAGTTGGCGTGCACCTGGCCAGCCTGTGGCTGCGCCACCAACCGCAAGCGTCCGAACAAATGGCGGAAATGGGCGGCGACCAGGTGGCGGTCGGCGACTACCTGCTGCGCAGCGTATTTGAGCAACTCTCTGCCGAGATGCAGGACGTACTGCTGGCCCTGGGCGTAGCCACCCAACTCAGTGGCGACCTGGCCAACGCCCTTACCGGGCGCCAGGACGGCCAGCAGTTGCTGGAAAAACTCGAAGCCATGCAGCTGTTCTTGCTGCCCCTGGACCGTGAACGGCAGTGGTACCGCTTCCATAACCTGTTCGCTGATTTCCTCCGCTCGCGCCTTAAAGAGCGCGACCCCGAGCGCCTCAGCCAACTGCATTTCAACGCCAGCCTGTGGTTCACCAACCACCACATGCAGAACCTGGCGATCGAACACGCGTGCCTGGCCGACGACCCGCAAATGCTCGCCGCGCTGGTGGACGGCTGTGGCCTGGAGCTGATCAACCGTGGCCAGCTCAACCTGATCTACCGTTGGCGCCAGCGCGTGCCCAACGACATTGCCGAGCGTTTTCCGGTGCTGGTGCTGGCCGATGTCTGGAGCCGCGCCGCCGAGTTGTCGCTGCCCGAAGCCAACGGCATGCTCGACGAGCTGCTGGCACGTTGGGGCAAGAACAAGTCCGAGGGCCCGCTCAGCGATAAAGTCCTGGCGATTCTGGCGATCAAGGCCGTGCTGGCCTTGCAGAAGGATGACCTCGACAGTTGCGTGGCCCTGGCGCGCAAGGTCGAAGCCCAGCTTGGCCAACACACTGCATTTCTCGAAGTGGCCATGCTGATCATCGGCGCCCTGGCCCTGGTGATGCTCGCCCAGCCCGACCAGGCGCGGCGTCTGCTGGCCCTGGCGCAGCAACGCAAACACTTCCTCGAAGGCCGCTACCTGGACATGCAACTGGCCAACGTCGAGATTCTGCTGTGCCTGGAACAAGGCCAGGTGAAGCAGGCGCAGCTGTTGTTCGATCAACTGCGCGCGCGGCTGATTCCCTGGTTCGGTGAGAAGTCGCGCGCGCTGGCGCTGCCGACCATCACCGAATCGCTGATCGCCTACCAGCAAGGGCGCTTTCCGGCCCTGGAAGAAAATCTCGGCTGGGCCCTGGCCACCGTCGATGTGATCAACCCCATCGACCTCTACGCCCAGGGCATGCTCAGCCTGGCGCGCACCCAGCGCATTCAGGAAAAACCCAAGGAGGCCCTGGCCACCTTGGTGTTGATGCAGAACCTGGCGGCGCGCAACCAGTCCTGGCGTTTTTATGCCCAGGCCGCCGGCGATGAGATCGCGCTGATTCTGCAAGAGCCGGCCACCGACCGGATCAAGCGCGCCGAGGCACGCTTCCAGAGCGTCGATTGGGCCAAGCTCGCGGCCAACTACAAAGCCATGAGCTTCAACCCCGTGCTGTGGGTGCAAGGCCTGACCCGCATCCGCCTGCAGCAGGCGCGCGCCCATTACAGCGAAGCGCTACATGAAATCACCCAACTGCGCGGCCAGTTGCAAACCGGCTGGCATGGCCTGCAGCGCCTGCGTCTGGACCTGCTGTCGGCGCTCAGTTACCAGCGCCTGGGCTACCAGGAGCGCGCGCAGTCGCTGCTGGTGCAGTGCCTGATCAGCGCCGAACGCGAAGGCGTGCGCAGCCTGTTTATTGAAGAAGGCGAAGGCATTCGCCTGCTGCTGCAGAACCTCGAAGCGGCGGAACGCCAACCGGCGCTGCAGGGCTTTATCCGCGGTTTGCTCGCGGTGTGGCCGGGGCAGGATGCGCGCAAGTCGTTGGAAGTGCTGGAAGAAGGCCTCACCGAGCGCGAGCGCGACGTGGTGCTGTTGGCCGCCAAGGGCATGTCCAACGAAGAGATCGGCCAGCAGCTGGCCCTGGCGTTGGGCACGGTGAAATGGCACCTGCATAACATTTACGAGAAGCTCAAAGTGCGCAACCGGACCCAAGCGATCCGCCGCGCCCGCGAGCTGGGGTTGCTGCAATGACGACGCCTATCACCAGTTCGTTGGCGCACCTGCCGACCTTGCCCTTGCTGCGCACCAAACTGTTTCCCGCCGATGCAGGCGGCCGCCCGCAACTGCTGCGCCAGGCCTTGCTCGAACGCCTGTACGCCTCGCGCTCGCAGCGCCTGGTGATTCTCAGCGCACCAGCAGGCTTCGGTAAAAGCACGGTGCTGGCGCAATACCGCCAGCGCCTGTTGAGCAGCAACGCGCGGGTGGCCTGGCTGTCTTGCGATGAAGCCGACAGCGAGCCGCAACGCCTGTTGCAGTACCTGGTGGCGGCCATCAATGCGGTGGCCCCAGGCTTTGGCAGCAACACCGCCGGCCTGTTGCAGGGCGATGTCAGCTGGCCGCAGGAGGCGCTGATCGATGCCTTTCTGGCCGATCTCAAGCGCCTGGAAGGCGAGGTTTACATCGTGCTCGACGACTTCCACCGCATTCGCCACGCGGCCATGGGCCCGGCGGTGCGTTACCTGATCGAACACCTGCCGACCACCGTGCACCTGCTGGCCAGCACCCGCTACCAGTCGCAGATTCTGGTCGAAGAACCGTCACTGAAACCCTGGACCCTGTGGCTGAAAGCCGAAGACCTGCGGCTGAGTTTCGATGAAACCGCGGCCTATTTCCGTGAGGTCAAACAGCTGGTGCTCAGCCGCGACGAGCTGAGCGTGCTGCACAACCGCAGCGAAGGCTGGATCACCGCCCTGCACCTGGCCGCCCTGGCACTCGCCCGCCACCCGGACCGCGCAGCGTTTCTCGCCGGGCTGTCGGGCACCGAGCGCAACATCGCCGACTATTTAGCCGAAGACGTGGTCGCCAGCCTGCCGGACAGCCTGCAACTGTTCCTCGACCAGACCTCGGTACTCGACGAGTTCAACGCCGAGCTGTGCAACGCCCTGACCGGCCGCCGTGACGGCCTGGACATGCTCGCGCGCTTGCAGACTGAGCAGCTGTTCATCATTCCCCTGGACGAACAGGGCGAATGGTTCCGCTACCACCACCTGTTCGCCGAATTCCTCCAGGGCCGCCTGGCCAAACATGGCGACCCCACTACCCTGCTGCATTCCGCCGCCCGCTGGTGTGAAAGCCATGAGCTGCCGGACCGCTCGATCAAGTACGCCCTGCGCGCCCGCGACTACACATTTGCCGCCGAATTGCTGGAGCGCCAAGGCGCCAAGCTGATCGCCAGCAACCGCGTGTACGGCATTCTGGCGATTCTCAAAAGCGTGCCCACCGACGTGATCCGCGAGCACCCGGTGTTCCAGATTTTCTATGCCTGGCAGCTGGCCTTCGAGCAAAAGTTCGCCGACGCCGAAGCGCTGATCGAAGAAGTCAGCACCCGCCTGCTGCAAGGGCGCGGGCAAACCCTGCACTTCGCCCTGGTGGAACTGTTGGCGGCGGCTCAAGTGCTCAAGGCGCTGGTGCTGCTCTATCAGGACAAACTCGAAGCCTGCCTGAAAGTCGCCAAGCACTGGCTCGGCATGGCCCCGGATAACCAACCGGTGTTTCGCGTCAGCCTGTCCTGTGTACAAGCGGCGGCCTATGCCCTGCTTGGCGAGTATGGTGAGGCGGCGAAATCCATCGCCCTGGCGCGCGACAACCTGCGCCAGACCGAAAGCGAATACCTGCACGCGATGACCAGCCTGATCGAGTCGCTGATCTGCAAGGAAAGCGGCGAACTGGAACGCGGCCGGGCATTGGCAGAGGCGGCGCGCAGCCGGGTGGAGCGAGTGTTTGGCCGCCGCAGCCGGGTCGGCGGGCCGCTGGCGCTGGCCTATGCCGACCTGCTGTATGAGCAGGACCGCCACGCGGCGATCCTCGCCGAACTGCCGTTGGCCACCACCTGGCGCGACGTCGCCACACCGACCGAATTGATCAGCCGCGGCAAGCTGGTGATGGCCCGCGCACGCTTCTTTGCCGGTGAACCGGAACAAGGCCTGGCCCAGCTGGATGAATGGCTGGGCGAGTTGCATGGCGCCGGTTACGAGCGGGTGTTTGCCCTGGGCATGAGCTGCAAGGTGCAGTTTCTGCTGTGGTTGCAGCGGCCCAATGAAGCCGAGCGCATTTGCCTGCAAATGCAACAGCACCTGGCGGTGTTGCCGGCCGGCCGCTACCTGGATGCGGAAACCGCCCTGGCACTTTCCGAAGGGCGCCTGGCGCTGTGCGAGCGGCGTGCCGACAAGGCGCAAGCGAGCCTGGAAGCCTGCCTGGCAAAACAGACCGCGGAGCACCAGCGTGACCGGCGGCTGCGTCTGTCGCTGTTACTTTCTGTGGCGTACTGGCGCAAAGGTAACAGCGAAAAAGCCTTCGCCCTGCTGCAGCCCACCCTCGAAGACGCGTGGAATAGCGGTTACCGGCGCATGTTCCTCGATGACGCGTTGTGGTTGCTGCCGCTCTACGACGCCTGGCGCGCCGCCGAGCCGAAACGCGCGGCGCCGTGGCAAGGGTTGGCCGAAGTGCTGCGCGAACAGTGCCGGCGCTTGTCCGTGGACCCGGAAAGTTTCAATGAGAATCAGGATGTTAGCCACCGCGAGCGAGAGATCCTGCGCTTCGTCGCGGCCGGTTTGTCCAACCGCGATATCGCCCAGGCGGTGCATTTGTCCGAAGCCACCATCAAGTGGCACCTGCATAACCTGTTCAACAAGTTGGGCGTGCGCAGCCGTACTCAGGCCGTGCTCAAAGGTAAGAGCATGGGGCTGCTCAGCGAGGCCTGAGCCAGAGCGTGTGGGGCAATGTGCTACCGCCGTTTGGCGCCTGGCCATCCTCCATCCCTTGGATGGGCTGGCAGCCGCTTCGTTGCTCAGTAGCTTTATCACAGGGCGGGAAGCATTCACGCTTCACGAATCCAGGTCTGTCGTCACCAGGATGGGCGCGACAGGCATGGGGATCGGCGCAAGTCGATCCAGTTGCCAGTAACAGGAGTGGCTGGCAACACCCGGGGATACCCACCTGTGATCTTGGAGATAAAAACAATGAAAAGCTTCAAACAACTCGCTCTTGCTGCAGCTGTACTGGCTGCCCCGTTCATGGCTCAGGCCGACCTGCGCGCAATGGATGATTCCGCGCTGTCGAGCGTCACCGGTCAGGACGGGATCAGCATCTCCGGCAACTTCGGCGGCAGCGTCGGTAACGTCAAGTACACCGACAACGACACCGGCGGCGGTAGCTTGAACATCACCAACGTAGGCTTCACCGGCTTCACCATTTCCGATGCCAACCCGCTGAAAATCGACGTGGTAACCACCTCCATCGGTGGTACCGATACTCAGCAACTGGCCATCAGCCTGCCAAACATGACCGGTACCGTGTCGGTTGGCGGCATTTACGTCGGCGGCACTTACGCCAACGGCGCCACCACTGGCGCGGCCAGCATCGGCTCGCTGGCGATCTCCGATATCAACATGGCGGGCACCACCGTCAAGGTATGGGGACACTGAGTTAGCAACACCCCTTGCTAACCCGAAGCCTTATCGGTTCGTGCCGGTAAGGCTTTTTCTCAGCCAGAAACATTCGAATAAGAGTCGCTAGACAAGGACCGAGCATGATCGAAATTCTTATCGGCAGCCTATTAGGCGTGTTCGGTTTTACCGAAGCGGTGGATACCAAACCGCCGCCCCAGGGCACCGTCAACCTGACCCAACAACTGACCCCGGGCATGCCCATGCGCGAGTCGGTGACGTTGGAGCCGATGAGCCAATTGCAGTTTCGCAACGTCATCCGTCAGGCCTACGACTACAGCTGTGGTTCGGCGGCGCTGACTTCCATGCTCGACTACTTCCTGGGTCGCAACCTGCAGGAACGTCAGGTGATGGAAGGGCTGTTGCGCTATGGCGAGGCCGACAAGATTGTCGAGCGGCGGGGCTTTTCCCTGCTGGATATGAAGCGGTTCGTCGCCGCCCTGGGTTACAAAAGCGGCGGTTTTCGTGCGGCGTTTTCCGACCTCGATGAACTGGAGCACCCGGCATTGGTGCCCATCGAGTACGCCGGCTTCAAACATTTTGTGGTGGTGCGCGACGTCTACAACGAGCACGTGTTCGTCGCCGACCCGGCACTGGGCAACATCAGTTTTACCCGTGCACGCTTCGAAGAGATCTGGGACCAGAACGTGTTGTTCGTGATCTATCCCAGCGGCCAGGAACCCCATAACGCGATGGCCCTGACCGAGAAAGACCTGCGTCTGGTGGACGACCGCACTGTCAGCCTGTTGGCGTTTCGCGAGTTTCCGCAGATCACCAAGTTCACCACGAACCAGGCCGACGAGCTGGGTTCGGGCGGCGATATCAAATACATCCGCCGCAAATAAATGCACCACGACTCACACCAACACGTACGGCAAGACCTGCCCGGCATAACAAGAAAATAACTGGGGATTGGCGTCATGGGGATTAAGGGATTGGCCTGCGTGGCCATGCTGACGCTCGCGGTGAGCGCACCTGCCTGGAGCGACGAGCCTTCGGTGGACGACGCCCGCGAGGCCTTGAGCAAAAAAGACGACGATGCCGACAGCTCCAAGGCTTTGGCCGAAGTGTTTCAGGCTGCCGAAAAGAGCTACACCCTGCTCAAGCAAGGTGAACGCACGCTGACCTATGGCTTCGACTATTCGCTGCTGCGCGACACCCAGATCACCACCTACCGCACCGGCAACAACGTCTACAGCGTGATTGGCGAGAGTGAAGCGCAACACACCTTCACTAACTCCTTCACCTTCGACTACGGCGTGTGGGACAACCTCACCTTCAGCATGCGCATCCCGTTGGTGGCCAAGTACGACACCGAGCGCGACCTCAATGTGTACAGCCTCGGCGACCTGTCGGCCAGCCTGCGCTGGCAGCCGTGGAGTTCGCACCGTGGCAAGCCTGTGACCACCCTCTACGGCACCCTCAGCCTGCCCACCGGCACCAGCCCTTACGAGATCAACCCGCAGAACGACCTGTCCACCGGCAACGGTTTCTACAGCATCGGTGGCGGGGCCAACGTGTCGTATGTGATCGACCCCGTGGTGCTGTTCGGCTCGGTTGGGTACACCTACAACGTGCCGGTGAATGTCGACCAGGAACGTGGCGGCCGCCACCTGGAGAAAGTTGACCCGGGTTCGAGCATGTCGATGAGCATGGGCTTTGCCTACGCGCTGTCCTACGACGTGTCGCTGTCCACCTCGTACCAGATGTCGCAAACCTTCAAACCGACCTACACCTTCTCCGACACCACCCTGGAGGGTAACGAGCAAACCAGTGCGCTGATGAACTTCTCCCTGGGGCTGCGCACCTCGCCCAATTACATCGTCAACATCAATGCCGGGTTCGGCATGACGGAAGACTCCCCCGACGTTTTGCTGGGGGTGTCGATGCCATTGGATATTCAAGGCCTGAAGGCCCAATAACCTACGAGCGAGTACCGTCATGACGATACGTATGTCGCCGCAGGTGTGGGCGATTTCAGGGATCTGCTGGCTTGCTGCCTGCCTGTGGGCCGGTTCGGCGCAGGCGCAACTGGCCAACGATCTGACCATCGGCAACCCCAAAGCCATGGCCATGGGCAACGCCGTGACCGCCGATTCCACTGGCATTGATGCCGTGCATTACAACCCCGCAGCACTGACCAAACTCAAGGGACGGCAGAGCACCATCAAGCTGATCAGTGGCGTGATGGATATCCGCGCCAAGTTCAAAGCACCGCCCAACTACGGCAGCAGCACCCTGGGTTTCAAGGACGACCCGGTGAAGGATTCCAGCAGCCGCACCCTGACCCCGGTGATGTACCTGCCCGGCATGGGCGGCATGACCGAACTGCCGGTGCTGATGGCGCCGCTGGCCGGGGTGTCGGTGAACCCGCCGGGCTCCAAGTTCACCTTCGCCACCAACATCTACGCCCCGATGGCGCTGGGCTATTCGCGCGACTCCGATGATGATCCGGGCCGCTACCAGGGGCGCAAGATTGCGCTGCAACGGATCACCTATTTCTCCCCCTCGGTCGGCTACCAGGCCAACGACACCCTGGCCCTGGGCCTGTCTGTCGGCTTCTCGCACCAGGCCATGGCGCTGAACCAGGATTTTCGTAACCCCGGCATGCTCACCGGGGTGGTGCGCCTGCTCAACGAGGCGATCTGCCAACCGGGGCTGGGCGACATGATCGGGCCGCTGATCAACGTCTGCGGCGGCAAGATCGGCCCGTTCGACTCGCTGGCCAACATGGACCTGGACCTGCAACAAAGCCTGTCGCCGACCTACAACCTCGGCGTGCTGTGGGAACCCACCGACTGGTTCGCCTGGGGCGCCACCTACCAGAGCGAGGCGCGCATGCACCTGCAGGGCAAATACCGCATCGACTATTCGCAGCAGTGGCAGGGCTTCTGGTCCGGGTTGCAGAGCTCGGTGTTCGGCCAGGTGCTGAGCCCATTGTTCCCCTATGGCAACGTCGATGAAGAGCGCGGCAATGCCTCGCTGAACATGGTGTTCCCGGACAACTTCAACACCGGCATCAAGTTGCGCCCCTTCGATAAATGGACGTTCAACTTCGACGCCAAGTGGAGCGATTACAGCGACTGGAACAAATTCGAAATCGAGTTCGACCGCGAGCTCGACCTGCTGCGCATCGCCAAGATCTTCGGCGCTGGCAATGCCACCGACCACTCGATCATTCTTGATCGCGGTTATCAGGACACCTGGAGTTTCGCCGTCGGCACCCAGTACGACGTCACCGACCGCCTGGCCCTGCGCGCCGGCTACGAATACCGCCCCTCGGCCATCCCCAAGGACAAGGCCGACGTACTCGCGCCGATTGGCGACGCCAACCTCTATGGCCTGGGTTTCGGCTACCGCTGGGACAAGGACACCACCATCGATTTCGGCTTCAACTACTTCGTGTCCAAGCAGACCATTCCGGCGGGCACCAGCTGCAACGTCAACTGCACCGGCATCGACAACCTGGTGTACAACCCGTACGCCGACCTCGACATCAAAACCACGGTGAAGGCCTACATCATGGCCCTCACCTACACCTCGACCTTCTGAGGCCCGGCCATGCAGCGCACCTTTTTACTGTCACTGCTCCTGTTCAGCGCCGCCACGCACGCGGCGCCTGGCCGCTACCTGACCTGGGTCGACGACCAGGGCCGGGTGCACAACACCTTCGTCGACAACCACTACAGCGAACAACAACGCCAGGCCGCCAAGCGCATCACCCAGAGCGATCAGGAACGCATGAACCAGGGCGCCAACCCGACCTGGCCGAGCGAGAAAAACAACGGCGAGAGCAAGCGCCGTTACTTCACCTGGGTGGACGCCAGCGGCAACCTGCAGAACAGTTTTTATGCCGGTGCCCAAGTGGCCGGCAGCAAGGCCGACAACCTGCTCGCCAACGGCGAGCACTCGCGCGACTACATCGACTCCGACGTGCTGGAGGGGCGCAATTTCGCCCGCCCGGAAAACGGCAGTCCGTATTACACCTGGGTCGACGAACAAGGCCGCATGCACAACTCCAACCTGCCCGGCCAGGGCCGTGCCGAGGCACCCGCAGCGCCGTCGAACGTGCGTTACAGCGAGGGCCGGCAGATCGAGTTCGGCAATAAGGGCGCGATGCTGCCCGCACTCGACGGCCAACCCACGGCCGCCATGCAGGCGCTGCTCGCCGGCAGCCAGGGCAATGACAGCGAAGGCCTGTACCAGAACCTGGCGCAGCAGTGTTGCGGGCAACTGGCCGACAGCGACTTCACCGAGCTGTCCAGCGAGGAGCCGCGTTACGAAGAGCTCAACCGTTTTTCGCCGAGCTTCAATTTCCCCATGGGCCGCAGCTACTACGTGGCGATGAAACTGCCAGCCGCCGGCCGCACCTATGGCCTGCGGGTGCGCAGTTTTGCCAACAAGAAGGTGGTGTATCCCTCACTGCTGTTCCTCGACGAGGCCAAGCGCCCGACCCGCCTGGTGAGCGACGCGGTGTATCAGTTGCACGGCGAAACCTGGTACCGCTACGCCTTTATCGAAGGCACCGTACCGGTGAAAGCCGCCGAGGGTGAGCGCTACGTGTTGCTGCTGACCACCGACGAAGACAAACACCTGCAAACCCTGGACAACAAACCGTTCAAACGCCCCCTGCAAGACCTCGCGTTGGACGAGGCCGGCATGCAGGCCCACGCCCATACCGATGAGGGTGGGTTTGAATTGGCGATTGTCCGGTAGGCGTGTGGCGGCTTCAGGCGAACTTGCTGAAGTCTGGCTTGCGCCGCTGCATAAAGGCCGATAGCGCTTCGATGGCTTCCGGTGAACGCAGGCGCTGGTTGAACAACGCGCCCTCATCGGCAATCACCTGGCGCAGCTGTTCGCGGCCAGGGCCCTGCATCAACCCTTTGCTGACCTCCACCGCCTTGGGCGGCAGGTGCAGGAAACGCTTGGCCATTTCCTTGGCTTTGGCCAGGGTGGCTGCACCATTTTCCAAGGCCTGATTGGCAATGCCCCAGGCGGCGGCTTGCTCGCCCGTGAACGCCTCGCCGAGCAGCAACAGCTCGGCGGCTTTGGCGTGGCCGAGCATCTGCGGCAGGATCAGACTGGAGCCATATTCCGGACACAGCCCCAGGGCCACGAATGGCATCTTCAGGGTGGCGTCCTGGCTGACGTAGACCAGGTCGCAGTGCAGCAGCAGGGTGGTGCCGATGCCCACGGCCGGACCCGCCACAGCGGCGACCACTGGCTTCTTCAATTCGAACAGCGCCTGCATGAACGAGAACACCGGGCTGTCCATGCCAGTCGGGGGTTCCTGGAGAAAGTCGGCGATATCGTTGCCACTGGTGAAGCAGCTGTCGCCACCGCAAATCAGCACGGCACGCACGCTCGGGTCGGCGTCGGCTTGCAGCAGAACCTCGGCCATGCGGCTGTACATGGCGCGGGTGAGCGCGTTCTTTTTATCCAGACGGTTCAGGCGCAGGGTCAGCAGACCCTCTTCGCGCTCGACCACTACGTATTCGCTCATGACCATCCTCAACCAGGCGGGTTATGCGTGGGGCAGAAACAGGTCGGCGAACATTTGATTGCGCGGCAGACCTGCCAGGTAGAGCCGGCGCGAGAAGGTTTCGATACTCGCGGGCTGGCCGCAGAGTAAGGCTTGGGTTTGCCGCGAAACAAGGCGTAGTTCGGCCAAAGCGGCAGGCAACTCGGCCGCTTCCACCAGCTCGATTTGCAGCTGCGGATGGCCGGCCGCCAAAGCCTGCAACTCCGTCGCCAGGTAGTGTTCGCTGCTGTGCGCGGCCACGTGCCAGAGGCGGATATTGCCGTGGTGATCCTGGCGCAACGCTTCGCGCACCAGGCCATACAACGGCGCCAGGCCGGTACCGGAGCCCATCAGCAATAACGGCCGTTGCTGCCAGTCGGGGTCGTAGTGCAAGGCGCCGCCGCGCAGCTCGCCAAGGCGCAGGCTGTCTCCAGCTTTGAACTGGCGCGCGGCGTCGCAAAAGGCACCGCTGTGGCGGCAGTCGATATGAAATTCCAGCCACGGGTCTTCGCCCGCCAGGCTGGCCAGTGAATACGGGCGGGCGATGCCGGAAGCCGTCCATAACAGCAGGTGCTGGCCAGCGCGATAACGCAGCGGGCGTTCGGGCAGCAGGCGCAAACGCAATACGTTGGGGCTCGGCCAATCGACGCTGGCGACGGTCGCCGGCAGGCCGTCGCGAAGCGGGTCGAAGACTTCCACTGTGAGGTCGTCGACCACCCTGCACTGGCAGGCCAGGCGCCAACCCTGCTCACGTTGCGCGGCGGCCAGAGCGTCGGGTTTGTCGTCCAGCGGCTCGCCGCGCACGCAGCGCACCATGCACGCATGGCAACTGCCCGCGCGGCAGCTATAGGGCACGGCAACGCCGGCCGCGAGCAAGGCATCCAGCAGATTACTTCCAGGGTTCAGCGCAACCACCTGGCCGGCGACACTCAGCTCAGGCACCACTGCCCTCCCAGGCCGCGTGGCAGCAATTGCGCCCACTGTGCTTGGCCCGGTACAGCGCCTGGTCGGCGCGGTGCAGGGCTTCGTCAAGGTCGTCACCGGTGGTCAGCAGGGTCATGCCGGCGGACAGGCTGATGTTCTCCACCTTCACCCCCACCGGCTCGGCGCAGGCAAAGGCTTCGCGCAGGCGCTCGCAGCAGGCGGTGAGCTGATCGGCATCGGTGTTGGGCAGCATCAACACGAACTCTTCGCCGCCGTAACGGGCCAGCACATCACCGTCGCGCAGGCAGGCCTGGGCCACGGTGGCGAAGGTTTGCAGCACGCGGTCACCGCTGGCGTGGCCGTGTTGGTCGTTGATCCGTTTGAAATGATCGAGGTCGATCAGCGCCAGGCCGTGCTGCATGTCCGGGCGCAGGCTGGCCAGCTCACGGGCGGCCAGGCGCAGAAAGTGACGGCGGTTGAACAGGCCGGTGAGTTCGTCGGTGGCCACCAGGTCTTCAAGCTGACGCATCATGCCGCGCAGGGTGTCCTGGTGCGCTTGCAAGGCAAAACGCCGTTGGCGCATGCGCTGGCGCAGGGCCTGTACGTAACCGGCGAACAGGCTGAGCCAGACCAGCATCACCGCCAGAACCCCGACTTGCAGAGCGGCGAGCGTTGGGTTGGGCAGGCGCATCTGGTAGGCGTCCCACAAGTTGACGCAGGCAAAGCCGAAGAACGCCAGGGCCGCGCAGCGGGCAAACACCCGTGGGGCCAGTTGGAATACGCCGAACAGCAGAATCAATAGATAGAGCACCAGCATGGTGCCGCGGGCGCTTTCCAAGTGGTACATCAGGTAGGTGAGCAGGCTCAGGGCGACAATCACCTGAGGCTCGGTAAGGCTGGGGTCGTTAAAACGCAGGTTGATGCCGCTGATGAAGATGCCGAAGAACGCCAGTTGGCTGAAGATCACCAAACCGCCGCACAGCAGTGCGGTAGTCAGTTCAGCCTGGTACAAACCGGACATCACCAGCACCACAAACAGTAGCAACGCCAGGCCATAGGTGCCCGCAGCCATGCCGAAACGCTTCAGCAGCAGGCTTTGTAGGGCTTTCTGTGTCCCCTTCTTTTTTGCGCTGCTCATGGGCTCCGTCCCGTACTGGCATCGTGCCGTCACTGTACCTAGGTGCTAGCAAAAAACCTAGTACGCTCGTTCGTGCGTTAATCGACCAAGGTCTATCGTCAGCGGGTGCGCCAAGCGCGCGCCGCGCGTTATACTGCCGCGCCTTTTTTGCCTTACCGAGCCTGCCGGGCCTACGCCCCGCGCGCTTAGATGTTCCCGTGTTTATAGAGGAGCGCGCTGCATGACCGTGATCAAGCAAGACGACCTGATTCAGAGCGTCGCCGACGCCTTACAGTTCATATCTTATTACCACCCCGTGGACTTCATCCAAGCCATGCACGAGGCCTACCTGCGCGAAGAATCGCCAGCCGCCCGTGACTCCATGGCGCAGATTCTGATCAACTCGCGCATGTGTGCCACCGGCCACCGCCCGATCTGCCAGGACACCGGTATCGTTACCGTGTTCGTGCGCGTGGGCATGGACGTGCGCTGGGACGGCGCCACCATGGGCCTGGACGACATGATCAACGAAGGCGTCCGTCGCGCCTACAACCTGCCGGAAAACGTCCTGCGCGCATCGATCCTCGCCGACCCGGCAGGCGCGCGCAAAAACACCAAGGACAACACCCCGGCGGTCATCCACTACTCCATCGTCCCGGGTAACACCGTGGAAGTGGACGTGGCGGCCAAAGGCGGCGGCTCCGAGAACAAATCGAAGATGGCCATGCTCAACCCGTCCGACTCTATCGTCGACTGGGTGCTGAAAACCGTACCGACCATGGGCGCTGGCTGGTGCCCACCGGGCATGCTCGGCATTGGCATCGGCGGCACCGCCGAGAAAGCTGCGGTAATGGCCAAGGAAGTGTTGATGGAGTCCATCGACATCCACGAACTCAAAGCCCGCGGCCCGCAGAACAAGCTGGAAGAAATGCGCCTGGAGCTGTTCGAGAAGGTCAACCAACTGGGCATCGGCGCCCAGGGCCTGGGTGGCCTGACCACCGTGCTCGACGTGAAGATCATGGACTACCCGACCCACGCCGCATCCTTGCCGGTGTGCATGATCCCCAACTGCGCCGCCACCCGTCACGCCCACTTCGTGCTCGACGGTTCCGGCCCGGCCTCGCTGGAAGCGCCACCCTTGGACGCCTACCCGGAAATCGTCTGGGAAGCCGGCCCGTCGGCCCGTCGAGTCAACCTCGACACCCTGACCCCGGAAGACGTGCAGAGCTGGCAGCCGGGCGAAACCGTGTTGCTCAACGGCAAAATGCTCACCGGCCGCGACGCTGCGCACAAGCGCATGGTGGAAATGCTCAATAAAGGCGAAAGCCTGCCGGTCGACCTCAAAGGTCGCTTCATCTATTACGTCGGCCCGGTTGACCCGGTCGGTGACGAAGTGGTCGGCCCGGCCGGCCCGACCACCGCCACGCGGATGGACAAGTTCACCCGCCAGATCCTCGAGCAGACCGGCTTGCTGGGCATGATCGGCAAGTCCGAACGTGGCCCGATTGCCATCGAAGCGATCAAGGACAACAAAGCCGTGTACCTGATGGCTGTCGGCGGCGCCGCTTACCTGGTGGCGCAGGCGATCAAGAAGTCCAAGGTGCTGGCCTTCGCCGAACTGGGGATGGAAGCCATCTACGAGTTCGAAGTGAAGGACATGCCGGTCACGGTAGCGGTCGACACCAAGGGCGAGTCGGTGCACATCACTGGCCCGGCCATCTGGCAGAAGAAGATCAGCGACAGCCTGGCGGTTGAAATCTAAACGCCACGAAATCGCGGTAAAAAATACCCGGCCATGAGCCGGGTATTTTTTTGACGCCAGAAATATGTGAGAAAAGCGACAAGGACAATGTCATACACGACACCATGGCGAATGGCTTACAAACGGTAGTGGCAGGCTGACATCCCCCCCAGTAAGATCGCCTCCACGGAAATGACGGAATATGCGTACAAACCCCCGGGGCAGGAACCCGGATCGCTACGGATGGTTGTAAACGCTTTGCTGCCTGAGTGCAGACAACCCGAACCATCAAAGAGCGATTTGTATGACCAGCAATAGTCGTTTTGCGTCCCTCGTTGCAGCCGTAGCACTGACCCTCATTGGCGCTCAAGCCCAGGCAGGGCAAGCCTCCGGCAATCTGGCCATCGGTATCACCATCACCTCCAGCTGCGCGCTCAGCAGCGGAGCGAGCGGCCAATCGTTCCACGTCGAAAACCACAATTGCGATGGCATCAACAGCTTCCGTGTTGACCGTGAAAGCAATGGCGTGCGCACCGAAGCCCCTCTGCAGACCAACGCCAGCAGCGACGTGAAAGGCTCCGAAGCCACCCCTACCGTGGTAACCCTGTACTGGTGATTGTCCTACAAAAGTAGGTTAAACACGCCTCCGTGTAAGTCTTGTCCTACAATGCGTGAGCGATAGGCTTACAGACTAACCGGGTAGTACATTCTTTATTCCAAGCAGTAGCGGTCAAAAACATCGCGGCTAAAGCCCCTCCTACCTGGCCGTCGCACTCTGTAGAAGCGGCTTCAGCCGCGATTCCTGCAAACTTCGTCTCTCCCACTACGACCGATTGGCCACCAAGGTCAGCGGTGCCCGCTTGTCCTGTGGCTGGGCCAGATAGCGGCAGCAGCTCACGCGCAGAAACGAGGCAAAGTTCACCACTTCGCCGCGGTAATCCATCACTTCCTCGTACAGCTTGCTGATCAACTGGTTGGTGGTCATGCCATCCACCGCAGCGATTTCGGAAAGAATGTCCCAGAACTGGTTTTCCAGGCGCAGGGTGGTCACCACCCCACAGATGCGCAGGGAGCGCGAGCGTGACTCGTAGAGAATCGGGTCGGCTTTGACGTACAGCTCGCACATGGGCGCAGCTCCTTGATCGAGGGCGCAACGCCGCGCTTTGGCCACGGCGTTGGTCAGGCTGGCAGCTTACAGGGTGATCTGGGTGCCCAACAGCAGGAGGAAACCCGCCAGCCAGTTCGGGTGGGCAGGCCAAGCCGGCGCGGTAACCAGGTTGCCTTCGATATGGGCGTGGTCCACGGCAATTTCCACAAAGGTACCGCCGGCCAGTTTCACTTCCGGGGCGCAGGCCGGGTAAGCGCTGCACTCACGGCCTTTGAGAATGCCAGCGGCAGCCAGCAATTGCGCACCATGGCAGACGGCGGCAATCGGTTTGCCGGCTTTGTCGAAAGCTTTCACCAGGTCCAGCACCTTCTTGTTCAGGCGCAGGTATTCGGGGGAGCGACCGCCTGGCACCACCAGACCGTCGTAATCCTTGGCCTTGACCTTGGCGAAGTCGAAGTTCAGGCCGAAGTTGTGGCCCGGCTTTTCGCTATAGGTCTGGTCGCCTTCGAAGTCATGAATGGCGGTACGCACGCTTTGCCCGGCGGTCTTGTCCGGGCACACGGCGTGGACGGTGTGGCCGACCATCTGCAGCGCCTGAAACGGCACCATCACTTCGTAGTCTTCAACGTAATCGCCAACCAGCATGAGGATCTTTTTCGCGGCCATTGGGGTCTCTCCAGGCAGATGAATAGGGGCGCGAGTCAGTATTGCCGCGCAGCCTACAGGGCAGGTAATAGGCTAGTACTACCTGCTCAAAGCGCCCTTACAACCCCAACGCACCCCAGAACCCCGGTTCCTCCTCCCTTTCGCCATCGGCCGCGAAGCGTTGCGGCGGCTGGAACTCATGGGTGGCGCCGATTTCTTTCTCCGCCAGGCTGGCCGGCACCAATTGCAGCGGACCGTCGCCCAGGGTGGGCGTGCCTTCGGCCAGTGGCGGCGGATTGAGTTCGTCGTAGCGCAGGTAATAGGTGCCGCCGGCGCCGACATCCAGGTTGAAACCGGCGATCCGGTTGAAGTCGAACATGCCATCGGCCAGCGCGGTCCAGAACGAACCGAACAGCGGCCGACGCATTTCCAGCGGGTAGCTGGCCACGTCCAGCTCCAACACCAGGTAGCTATTACTGGGCAGGCTGGCGATCAGGTTTTTATTGAGGAACAGGCCGGGGGCTTCGATCTCCTGATCGGCCCAGTCGCTTTGCGGGCGATACAAATAAACCAGCGCGTGGTCTTCATCGTTCAGCGGATGCGGGGTGAACAGCGGGCCGTCATTGGTATCGAGAAATGCGCCGGGGGAGGAACAGCCGGCCAGGCACAGCAACAGGAAAACAACGAGTGGGTGATGTCGGCTCAAGCGCGCATTCCTCTTATGGTTATGCGGCTGAGGATAGCGGCGACCGCGATGGAGAACACCCGACAAAAGGCTGGGATCACCGCTTGCAGGAATAGAGGCTTCAGCCTCGATAGGTCCTGGTCATTTACGCCGATCCAGCAGGTTCACCACTAACCGATCCAGCCACCCCCACAAGCGCTGCTGCACGCGTTTCCACAACGGCCGCGACTTCCACAATTCCAGGGTAATTTCCTTGCTTTGGGCAAAGTCATTTCTGAAGCTCTGCACCACCGCCTCAGTCAACGGCGGCTCCACGGCTTCGAGGTTGGCTTCCAGGTTGAAGCGCAAATTCCAGTGGTCGAAGTTGCACGAGCCGATGCTGGTCCAGTCGTCCACCAGGACCATTTTCAGGTGCAGAAAACACGGTTGGTACTCGAAGATCTTTACCCCTGAGCGCAACAGCCGCGGGTAGTAACGCTGGCCGGCGAAACGCACGGGCGGGTTGTCGGTTTGCCGGCCGGTGAGCAGCAGTTGCACGTCGACGCCGCGCTGCGCGGCCTTGCGCAGCGAGCGGCGGACTTTCCAGCTCGGCAGAAAATACGGGGTCGCCAACCAGATACGTCGCTGCGCGCTGTTCAAGGCGCGCACCAACGACTGGACGATATCGCGGTGCTGCATGGCATTGGCATAAGCCACTCGCCCCAGCCCGTCGCCTTGTCCTGGCAGCACCGGCAGGCGTTGCCGAAGGCCGGGCCTGAACGGCAACCAGGCACGGTTCTGCGGGTTGGCCAGCCACTGCTGCTCGAACAGGTGCTGCCAGTCCTGTACCAGCGGCCCGGTGATTTCCACCATCACTTCGTGCCAGGCGCTGTGGTCGTCTCCCGGGGTCCAAAAGGCATCGGTCACCCCGGTACCGCCGACAAAGGCCACCTGCCCATCCACCAGCAGCAGCTTGCGGTGGTCGCGGTACAGATTGCGCTGCCAGCGCCAGATCTTGATCGGGTTGTAGAAGCGCAACTCGATACCGGCCTGCACCAGTTTCTCGCGGTCGACCAGGGAAAACGCCGAGCTGCCAAAGCCGTCGAACAGGCAGCGCACCTGCACCCCACGTTCAGCGGCAGCGCACAGCACTTGCACCAGCAGGTCGACGCAGGCGCCGGACTCCACCAGGTACAGCTCCAGTTCCACCTGGCGCTGGGCGCCGGTGATGCACTCGAACATGCGCGGAAAAAACTGCGGGCCGTCCACCAGCAATTCAAAGCCATTGCCGCTACGCCACGGATAAATTCGCCCCGGCATCAACCCTGCTTCCTGTGCATGTGGCCCACGATCAACTCCTTACTGCGGCACGGCTAACGTGAGGTAAAAATCAGCACGGCGCCCACCGGCACCGACCAACTGATGGTGGAAACACTGGCCAACTTGCGCAGCGCTTCGAGGCCGTCGCTGAGGTCGAAGTCCTCCACCTGCAGCACCAGCGGCGCCAGGGTCACCACTTGAAAACGTTGTTCATCCAGACGCGTCACCAGCAGCTCGGCGCTATAGCTCTGCTGCCGGCCATGCAGTTCGACCGTCAACGGCAGGCGCAATTCCAACTGCGCGCCGGGGGCCAAGGTGGTGATCGGGCCAAGGTCGAGCTGGGCGTTGACCAACGCTTCGGGGAACTGCTCGGTATTGAACAGCAACGTGCGTAAACGTTCATCGCGCAGTGGAATACCGGTGCTGGCGGAGTCCAGTTCTACCCGCAGGTTGGCCGTGCCGTCGTCGTCGATCTGGCCATGCAGTGTGAGAAAACGGTGCACCTCGGACAGCTTGCCGCCCTTGGTGGAAATGAACGACAGGCGCGAGGACTCGTTGTCCAGGTACCAGCTGGCGTGTGCCGTCGGCACGGCCAAGGCGAGAAGAAAGGTCAACAGCTTGAACATTCGGGCTCCGGGAAACTGACTCAGGCGGCACCTTAACCGCCTGAGTCTGGCATGCAAACCCCGGTTTAGTTCGACGACGCAGGCAACTCCGCCGCTTGCGGTAACAACTGGCAGCCCTCGCGCGCGCTCAGCCAGGCCGCCGTCTGGGTGCTGCCCAGGCCACGGGCGGTCACCCGTTTATTAGCAACATCGTCGAAGAAACCGCTGATGGGAATGATCTGCTTCACGTAGCTCTTGCAGTAGCTGGCCTCGTTATCCATCACATAACGGCAGGAGCAATATTCCTTAGCCGACAGCGCACCGATGATGCCGGGGAAGGCGGCCAGGTGAACGCGGTTGACCCAGACCAGGGCGGCCAGCGCGACAATGATCAGCAGCAACAGGCTGCTGAACGGACGGCGTTTGATAAAGGCGCTCATTGTTTGGCCTCCTGCTGAACAGCCGGCGCAAAGGCGGCCTCGGCGAGTTTCAACAGCTCGTTATGCGAATAGCTGTGGTCGCGGTCATCGGCGTAACGCACGATCACCAGGTCGTCCTTGGGCAGCACGTACAGCGCCTGCCCCCAGTGGCCGAGGGCGGCAACCAGATCGTCCGGCGCATCCGGCCACGGCTTGGCCGCACCAGCGATCGCCACGTTCAGCCACCATTGGCCACCAGGAATGGCTTCGCCTTCGGTTTCTTTAGAAGGCTGAAAGTTGGCGAACGGCGTGCGGTTGAAATCGACCCAGGCCTTGGGCAGCAATTGCCGCTCGCCCCAACGCCCATCGCGCTCCATCAGCAGACCGACACGGGCCAGATCACGGGCGGTCAGGTAGGCGTAGGAGGAACCGACGAAGGTGCCGCTGGCATCGCTTTCCCACACCGCGCTGGTGATGCCCAGCGGTTCGAACAAAGCGCTCCACGGGTAGTTTTTGTACGCCTCGGCGCCGACCATGCCGCGCAGCGCTGCCGACAGCAGGTTGGCGTCACCGCTGGAATAGAGGAAGCGTGTGCCGGGCGTGACGGCTTGCGGAAAGCTGGCAGTGAACGCGGCCATGTCGCTGCGGCCACGGGTGTAGAGCATCGCCACCACGCTGGATTTCACCGGCGCATATTCATAGCCTTCTTGCCAATCGAGGCCCGACGCCCAGTTCAGCAAGTGACCGATCTTCACGTCCGGATGCGCGGCCATCGGTGGGTAGAACTTGGCGGCCGGGTCATCCAGTTTGAACAGGCCCTGGCCATAGGCGACGCCAAGGGTGGCGGCCATCAGGCTTTTACTCACCGACCAGGCGAGGTGCGGGGTACCGACCTTGGTCGGGCCGGCGTAGCGTTCGTAAACGATCTGGCCGTTGCGGATCACCAGTAGCGCGTCGGTACGGATGCCTTTGCGGCTGTCGTCATCGCGTTGCGGAAAGGCGTACGCCTCGAGCGCGGCGATGGCCGGGCTGGCGGCGGCCGGGGCCACGGCCCAGTCAGCGGCGGGCCAGGTTTCGGCGAAGGCGTGGGGCAGCGAGCAGAGCAAACCGAGCGCAAGGCTCAGGCGGCGAAGGACGGGCGCGGGCATTGGGCAGCCTCTTGTTGGAGAAGGCGCCAACCCTAGCATGCGGCCGATGAACGGCAATAGCGCCGAACGTGCCGTGTGGGGCGACGGTTCGGCGCGAAAGGTCAATGAATGAGGTTTGCAACTCCGTAGGTTGGGTTGAGCACAGCGAAGCCCAACATTGACTACCGACACGCGCCAGCCTTCGGCTGGCCTGTTGGGCTTCGCGTCGCTCAACCCAACCTACGCCGAGACCGACGCCAACGCATTCTGCAGCCGCTTCTCCCTCGCCGCGCGGGCGATTTCCAGCAGGCTGCTGTCGCGCTTCCACAGGTCTTGCCAGTGCGGTTCGCCGCTGTGCATGGCGCCGTCGATTTCGCCGCGCAGGTGGTTGAACTGGTCGAACACCCCGGCCAACAGCAGGTGGGTGGACGGCTCGTTCATGCCCAGGCGGGAGATTTCCGCGCAACTGCCGAGCAACGCCAGCAGGCGCAGTTTCAGGCCCTGCGGCCAGCCATTGTCGTCGCCCACGCCATACAGCCAGGCGCACAGCGCCACCAGCACGTGCAAGTCTTCGAGGGAGCGGAACGGCTTGGCGTAGGCGTCCCAGCCGTCGCCGGGCAAACGTTCGCAGGACGCCGCTTCAAGGTGCAGCCGGCCATGGCTGACATCCGGCATCAGCGACAACGGCGGCAGCACTTCCACCCGCACGCCCGGCGTGCCGTTGTAGGTCACGCACATGGCGATCTGCGGCGTGGCGCCGGGCAGTTCGCTGCGCGCGGCTACCAGCAGCCAGTCGGCGGCCTCGGCAGTGGTGACAAAATCCTTGCGCCCGGACAGGCTCAGGCCGTCCAGCCGCATCTGCAGGTCGGCCGGACGCACGCTGCGGTTCTCGGTGACGCAGAACGCCCCCAGCGTCCACGGGGCCGATGGCCACAACGCACGCAAGGCGCCCTGGTAGCCGGCGAGAAAGGCCAGGCCAGGCGTGGCGGCCAGACGCCCACCCAGCAACGCCAGCTCGAACGGCGTAACGCCCTCCCCCACCCGCGCCAACAGCGCGGCGTACCAGTCTTCCAATGCCAGAGCCGGCAGGCGCTCGGCGCAAGCGAGCATTCGTTGCCAGTGCATAAAGCTGTCCTCGTTCACTGTCATGCAAGCATCACCAAATGTTCATGGTGATGACACCGGGTATTCCTAGCCTGAGCTTGCCCAACAAGGTCGACCGGCTGCAACCCAATCAAGCCGGCTTATGGAGGCTACTCGATGTCTACAATCGCCCGCACTCGCGACACCACTGCCGAACGCCGCTTGCAAGCCGAGCGCCTGGTCGGCCCCCGTGCCCTGCGCGAAGCCCAGGCTTTGCGCTTCAGCGTATTCAGCAAAGAGTTCGACGCCAAGCTCAAAGGTGCAGAATTCGGCCTGGACATGGACGATTACGACAGCCACTGCGCCCACATCGGCGTGCGTGACCTCAACACCGGCGCGCTGGTAGCCACCACCCGCCTGCTCGACCACCACGCCGCCCGCAGCCTGGGGCGTTTCTACAGTGAAGAAGAATTCAGCCTGCACGGCCTCGCCCACTTGCAGGGCCCGGTGCTGGAAATCGGCCGCACCTGCGTCGACCCGGCGTACCGCAACGGCGGCACCATCGCCGTGCTCTGGAGCGAACTGGCCGAAGTGCTCAACGAAGGTGGCTACAGCTACCTGATGGGCTGCGCCAGCATCCCCATGCAGGACGGCGGCATCCAGGCACAGGCGATCATGCAGCGCCTGCGCGAACGTTACCTGTGCACCGAACACCTGCGCGCCGAACCGAAAACCCCGCTGCCAAGCCTGGAGCTGCCAAGCAATGTCATCGCCGAAATGCCGCCGCTGCTCAAGGCCTATATGCGCCTGGGTGCCAAGGTCTGTGGCGAGCCGTGCTGGGACCAGGACTTCCAGGTCGCCGACGTGTTCATCCTGCTCAAGCGCGACGAGCTGTGCCCGCGTTACGCCCGCCACTTCAAGGCGGCCGTGTGATGCACAAGGTGCGCCTGTACGGGCGCATCGCCAGGCTGCTGGCCACCGTCGGCCTAGGCCTGCTGGTAGCCGGCAGCATGACCCTGGTGGAGCGCCTGCACCTGCACAACGAAAACGCCATCCGCCAGCGTTTCACCCGCTGGTACCTGGCGCGCTTGAGCGCCGCACTGCCGTTCACCATCGAAGTGCTCGGCAGCCTGCCCAAGCGGCCGATGTTGTGGCTGAGCAACCATGTGTCGTGGACCGACATCCCGCTGCTGGGCATGTTGGCGCCGCTGTCGTTTCTGTCCAAAGCCGAAGTGCGCACCTGGCCGGTAGCCGGTTGGCTGGCGAAGAAAGCCGGCACCCTGTTCATTCGTCGCGGCTCAGGCGACAGCGCCCTGCTCGGCCAGCAGTTGCTGGAGCATCTGCAGGCTGACCGCGCGCTGCTGATTTTCCCCGAAGGCACCACCACCGATGGCCGCCAATTGCGCAACTTCCATGGCCGTCTGCTGAGCAGCGCTATCGAAGCCGGCACGCCGTTGCAACCAGTGGCCATTCGTTATGTGCGCGACAACCAAGTGGACGCCGAGATTGCGCCGTTTATTGGTGAGGATGATTTGATCTCGCACCTGGTTCGCTTGCTCTCCAGCGATGTCGCCAGCGTGCGCATTCATTTGCTCGAACCAATCGAGACCGTCGGCGCATCGCGCAACGTGCTGGCCAAACAGGCGCACCGGGCGATTGGATTGGCGTTGTTTGGCGAGACCGAGGTGGTAGAAGTGGAAGAGTCGGATACCGAATTGGCTGCATAGTCCTGCGTACGACGGCGAGTTCTGGATCCCAGCCTGCGCTGGGATGACGGAGTAGGTTCAACCATCACCGTCGTCCCAGCGCAGGCTGGGACCCAGAATATCGAGCCGTACGCGCCAATCGAACCCTACCCAATCTGCGACCGCGCAAACCCCTGCAGCTCGGGATAAAACGCATGAAAGTCTTCAGTGAGCGGCTCATACAACTCACGCAATTCCCCCATCGCCCCATCCAACATCTGCGGCCGCGACAAGCGCCGGCTCATGCCCAGCAGCACCTGCTGCAACACCGCAAATTCCTCATAACTGCCGAGCCAATCCTGCGCCGCCATGCGCGGGGCGATGTAGGCGAGGCGCTCGGGTAACGCCGGTTCGTTATCCAGCACCTGGTACACCCGCGCCGTGAACTGCGCCAACGGCTCATCGGCAAAACGCTGCCAATGGCGCGCCAGGCAGTGGTCGAAAAACAGATCGATAAGGATGCCCGCCGTACGCCGCCGCTCCTGGGGAAAACGCGCCTTGGCTTGCAGCACCAGCGGGTGGCTGTCGGTGTACACATCAATGCGCCGGTGCACGGCGATGGCGTGTTCTATCGCGGCAGGAAAGCGCCCAGCCAGCGGCCCTTTGACGAAGTCGCCATACAGGCTGCCAAGCAGTTGTGCCGGCTGGTCGCCGCCGAGGTGAAGGTGTGCGAGGTAATTCATCGGCCGAGTGTAGGGCCTCAGCAGGGATAAATCCCAGCCTGCGGATCACTCGTGCTGATGACTACTATCGCCACGATCAATCTGTATATCGGAAGTTACCGATATAAAGTTCGCCCCAAGCCGATAGACACCCCGGCACCTTTACAGCGAACCCAGGTTCACCACCATGCCAATCGACCTCGACGAAATCTTCAAAGCCCTCGCCCACCCGGTGCGCCGCGACATGCTGGTGTGGATGAAAGACCCACACACGCACTTCGTGGAACAGGACCACCCGTTCGAGATTGGCGTGTGCGCCGGCAAGTTCGACCACAAGACCGGGCTGTCGCAGTCCACCGTTTCCGGCCACTTGGCCAGCCTGCAACGCGCCTCGCTGGTGACCAGCCGCAAGGTCGGTCAGTGGAACTTCTTCAAGCGTAACGAAGAAGTCATCCAGGCCTTTATCACCCATTTGCACGACGCGCTGTAAGCCACAGCCGCCCACCCTATTTCCGGAGCGCTTCCATGCCCCTCGCACTGATAGTCCTGGCGTTGTCCGCCTTCGCCATTGGCACCACCGAATTCGTCATCATGGGCCTGCTACCCGATGTCGCCGCCGACCTTGGCGTGTCGATTCCCGGCGCCGGTTGGCTGGTCACCGGTTACGCCCTGGGCGTGGCCATCGGCGCGCCGTTCATGGCCCTGGTGACCGCCAGTTGGCCGCGTAAAGCCGCGCTGCTGGCGCTGATGAGCATCTTTATTGCCGGCAACCTGTTCTGTGCCCTGGCCACTGACTACAACATGCTGATGCTGGCCCGGGTAATCACTGCCCTCTGCCACGGCGCCTTCTTCGGTATCGGTTCGGTGGTTGCTGCCAGCCTGGTGCCCGCCAACCGCCGCGCCTCTGCCGTCGCCCTGATGTTCACCGGTCTGACCCTGGCTAACGTGCTCGGCGTGCCTTTGGGTACCGCCCTCGGCCAAGCCGCCGGCTGGCGCTCACCGTTCTGGGCTGTGACCCTGATTGGCGTGTTGGCCCTGATCGGTCTGTGGCTGGCCCTGCCGAACCAGAAAGACCAGGAAAAAGCCGATCTGCGCAGCGAACTGCGTGCCATGCGTGGCGCCGGGGTATGGCTGGCGCTGAGCACCACGGTGTTCTTCTCGGCCTCGATGTTTGCCCTGTTCACCTACATCGCGCCGCTGCTCGGTGAAGTGACCGGGGTGTCGCCCACTGGCGTGACCTGGACCTTGCTGCTGATCGGCCTCGGCCTGACCGTCGGCAACATCCTCGGCGGCAAGCTCGCCGACTGGCGCCTGGGCACCACCATGACCGGCGTGTTTATCAGCCTGTCCGTGCTGTCGAGCCTGTTCAGTTTCACCAGTGCCTCGCTGATCCCGGCCGAAATCACCCTGTTCCTCTGGGCGGTGGCCGCCTTCGCTGCCGTGCCGGCCTTGCAGATCAACGTGATGGCCTTCGGCAAAGACGCGCCGAACCTGGTTTCCACCCTCAACATCGGCGCCTTCAACCTCGGCAATGCCCTGGGCGCCTGGGTCGGTGGGGTGGTGATCAGCCGTGGCCCCGGCCTCACCCACCTAGCCCTCACCGACGTGCCCCTGGCCGCCGCTGCGCTGGCTGTGGTGGCGCTGATTGCCACGCAACTGACCGTTTCTGCCCGTAACCAATTGCAGCCGGCGCTCGATTGAGCCCGGTTGTTCGAACCAAGCCGTACCCCGCATTGACTGACTAATTAATCAACTAACGATCCCGGAGATTTACCCATGGCGACTCTTTTCGACCCTATTACGATTGGCGACCTGCAGCTGAAAAACCGCATCATCATGGCCCCGCTGACACGCTGCCGCGCCGATGAAGGCCGCGTACCCAACGCGATGATGGCCGAGTACTACGCCCAGCGTTCGTCCGCTGGCCTGATCCTCAGCGAAGCCACCTCGGTGACCCCGATGGGCGTCGGCTACCCCAACACCCCTGGTATCTGGTCCGACGCTCAGGTGCGTGGCTGGAGCAACATCACCAAGGCCGTGCACGCCAACGGCGGCAAGATTTTCCTGCAGCTGTGGCACGTGGGCCGGGTGTCCGACCCGAGCTACCTGGACGGTGAACTGCCGGTAGCGCCAAGCGCCATCGCGCCAAAAGGCCACGTCAGCCTGGTGCGTCCGCTGAAAGACTTCGTCACCCCGCGCGCCCTGGCCACCGAAGAAATCGCCGACATCGTCGAGGCCTACCGTAACGGTGCCGAGAACGCTAAAGCAGCCGGCTTTGACGGTGTGGAAGTGCATGGCGCCAACGGCTACCTGCTCGACCAGTTCCTGCAAGACAGCACCAACCAGCGCACCGACCAATATGGCGGCGCCATCGAAAACCGCGCCCGACTGATGCTGGAAGTGACCGACGCCGTGTTGTCGGTGTGGGAACCCGGCCGTGTGGGTGTGCACCTGGCACCGCGTGCCGACAGCCATGACATGGGCGACTCCGACCGCTTGGCCACCTTCGGCTATGTGGCACGCGAACTGGGCAAACGCGGCATCGCCTTTATCTTCACCCGGGAAAAACTGGCTGACGACAGCATCAGCGCTGAACTGAAAGCAGCCTTCGGCGGTGCCTTCATCGCCAACGAACGTTTCACCAAAGACAGCGCCAACGCCCTGCTGGCCAGCGGCGGTGCCGACGCGATTGCCTTCGGTATTCCGTTTATCGCCAACCCGGACCTGCCAGCGCGCCTGGAGCAAGACGCACCGCTGAACGAACCGCACCCGGAAACCTTCTACGGCAGCGGCCCGGTCGGCTATATCGACTACCCACGCCTGTAACCCTGCCTGTTAGATAAAAGCAAAAAATCGCGGCTGAAGCCCCTCCCACAGGAATCGAGTATCCCTGTGGGAGGGGCTTCAGCCGCGATGCTTTTAAGCCCCGCCTTCGCCCTCGCTTAAATCCCGCCCGCGCCGCTCCGTCCATCCCCTATCAGCATTCCAGCAGGCACCCCGCCTGGATATTGCTAGAATGCCCACCCTCAATCTGTATGCCGCCGCTGGAGCCGCTTCATGACCGCCGTTTCGTCCACGCTTTCGCCCACGTTGCAATTGGCTTGCGACCTGATCCGCCGCCCTTCGGTGACCCCGCTGGATGCCGACTGCCAGGCGGTGATGATCGAACGCCTGCGCGCCCTGGGCTTTGCCATCGAGCCGATGCGCATCGAGGATGTGGATAACTTCTGGGCCACCCATGGCGGCGAAGGTCCGGTGTTGTGCTTCGCCGGCCACACCGACGTGGTGCCGACCGGCCCGTTGCAGGCCTGGCAGCACGCACCGTTCGACGCCAAGGTCGATGAAGACGGCATGCTCTGCGGCCGTGGCGCGGCAGACATGAAAGGTAGCCTGGCGTCGATGATCATCGCCGTGGAGCGCTTTGTCGCCGACCACCCGAACCACAAAGGCCGCATCGCCTTTCTGATCACCAGCGACGAAGAAGGCCCGGCGCACCACGGCACCAAAGCGGTGGTCGAACGCCTGGCAGCACGTAACGAGCGCCTGGACTGGTGCATCGTCGGCGAGCCGTCGAGCACCACCCTGGTCGGTGACGTGGTGAAAAACGGCCGTCGCGGCTCGCTCGGCGCCAAGCTCACCGTGCGCGGTGTGCAGGGCCACGTGGCGTACCCACACCTGGCGAAGAACCCGATTCACCTGGCCGCACCGGCCCTCAGCGAACTGGCTGCCGAGCACTGGGATGACGGCAATGCCTTCTTCCCGCCGACCAGCTTCCAGATCTCCAACCTCAACTCCGGCACCGGCGCCACCAACGTGATTCCGGGCGATCTGGAGGCGGTGTTCAACTTCCGTTTCTCCACTGAGTCCACCGTCGAAGGCCTGCAGCAACGGGTCGCCACCATCCTCGATAAACATGGCCTGGACTGGCATGTGGAGTGGGCGTTGTCGGGTTTGCCGTTCCTCACCGAACCGGGCGCGCTGCTCGATGCGGTCGCCGCCGGGATCAAGTCGGTGACCGGCCGCGACACCACCCCCTCCACCAGCGGCGGCACCTCGGATGGGCGTTTTATCGCCACCCTCGGTACCCAAGTGGTCGAGCTGGGCCCGGTGAATGCCACCATCCACCAGATCAACGAGCGGGTGCTGGCCAGCGATCTCGATACCCTCACCGAGATCTACTACCAGACCCTCGTGAACCTGCTCGCCTGATGCTCGCCTGCCCGATCTGCAGCGCCCCGCTGCACGCACTGGACAACGGTGTCGCCTGCCCGGCGAACCACCGCTTCGACCGCGCGCGCCAGGGTTACCTGAACCTGTTGCCGGTGCAGCACAAGAACAGCCGCGACCCTGGCGACAACCAGGCGATGGTTGAAGCCCGCCGGCGCTTCCTCGAAGGCGGCCATTACGCCCCGGTGGCCAAACGTCTGGCCGAGCTGTTGGCCGAACGTGCGCCGGCGCACTGGCTGGATATCGGTTGCGGCGAAGGCTATTACACCGCCCAGGTGGCTGACGCGTTGCCGCAGGCCGATGGCTATGCCCTGGATATTTCCCGCGAGGCGGTGAAGCGCGCGTGCAAACGCAAGCCCGAGCTGACCTGGCTGGTGGCGAGCATGGCACGCATTCCGTTGCTGGATGCCAGTTGCCAGGCGCTGGTCAGCGTGTTCAGCCCGCTGGACTGGCAGGAAGCCAAACGCGTGCTGAGCCCCGGCGGCGGTTTGCTGCGCATCGGCCCGACCCGCGAACACCTGATGGAGCTGCGCGAAAAACTCTACGATCAGGTGCGCGACTACAGTGACGACAAACACCTGGCCCTGGTGCCCGACGGCATGCGCCACGCCCACAGCGAAGAACTGCGCTTTACCCTGAGCGTCGACAGCGAACAGGCCCGCGCCGACCTGCTGGCGATGACGCCCCACGGCTGGCGCGCCAGTGCCGAGCGCCGCGAGGCGGTGATTGGTGCGCCCTTAGAGGTCACAGTTTCCATGCGCTACGATTGGTTTCAGTTAGATAGCCAGGCCTAAGCGGCTATACCCGGATCACGAGAGAACCCCATGCGCCAACCCGATATCGAAATCTACGTAAAAGACGCCGACCACAACGCCATCACCGACTGGTTGAGCGCGGCCCTGGGCCCATGCTCGGCCTGGCGTCAGCAGGGGCAAACGTACAAATGCACAATTGCCAGCAGCGAAGGAGCGATCCCGGTCACCTGGCTGCCAAAAGCGGTGGGCAAGTGGAACAGCCTGTTTCTGGAAAGCGACATCACCCCTTGGGACGACGACCTCGCCTGCGCCCGCGCCGCCTTCACCGCGCTGAACGTGGAAGTGCGCTGTGCACCGGGGGGCTGGAGTGAAGAGGAAGCCGAAGAACAGGCTGATCGCTGGATTCGAATTTCCACCGATGGGGAAGAAGAGATCACCTGGCATACCAACTGACAGCGCCTGGCTTTTGATTTCTGTATTTCAGCAGCCCCGCCGCTCGAGATCGAGCGAGCTAGAGTGATACAAGGCCAAGACGGCCCGGGCAAAAACGGCTTTTCAAGCGCAGTGGGCTGGTGCCCATGAGCATTGAAAAGCCGTTTTTAACGCAGTAGCGCCGACGCGCAGCCGATCGGTTACCCGCGAACGACGTCTTCGGCTTGCGGACCCTTCTGCCCGTCGATTACCGCGAACTCAACGCGATCACCTTCATTCAGGGACCGGTGGCCTTCGCCGCGGATGGCGCGATAGTGAACGAACACATCGGCGCCACTTTCACGCTGAATGAAGCCATAGCCTTTGGAATCATTGAACCACTTAACGGTTCCAGTCTCGCGTTCAGCCATTACTACTTTCTCCAACTCGCATTTTTTTATGTCCTCTCAAGGAGGTATCGACGGATCAGTGGCCACGCCCAACTCCGGGCAGCGCCGGACGTTGCGCAAGCACAAAGCCTGCCAACGATTTTTTACAGCAGCGCTACACCGCCCGCCGCAGAGCGGCTGGCGCGGCTTTTGTGGATAAGTACGTACGTACGAAATGGCGAGTTTGCCGGGCCATGATTGTGAGCATCGGTAACATTTCGGTGCAGGCCTCTCGCGAAGGCCCCGTGAGGCAGCAACACGCTTCCCACCTCGTTCACCGTCATCCCAGCGCACGCTGGGACCCAGAATTTTTAGACCAGCTCTGTCTCCTGCAACACTCTGGATTCCAGCCTGCGCTGGAATGACGGTGGTTTGCCGACCATATGTCTTTTGCCGGCACGCGGTTGATACGGCAAACTAGCGTCCCCGAGCTGCGGCTCGATTTCGACAGACTCTGTATGACCCGTTCCCCGTTTCGCCGCCTTGTCTTCGGTACCCTGCGCCGCCTCCTCTACTTGTGGGTACGCTCGGAAACCATCAACCAATCCGCCTTCACCCTCAAGCTCGATCGCAGCAAGCCAGTGCTCTATGTGCTGCAGCAGCCGTCGCTGAGCGATCTGGCGGTGCTCGACAAAGAGTGCACCAAGGCCGGCCTGCCGCGCCCGGTGGTGCCGGTGGCAGTCGGCGATCTGATCGAGCCGGCGGCGTTTTTCTACCTCAACCCCGAGCCGGGCTGGTTGGGCACGCCGAACAAACCCGGCACCTCCCCCACCCTGGTACGCCTGGTCAGTGCGCTCAATCAACATGCCGTGGAAGACGCGCAGATCGTGCCGGTCAGCGTGTTCTGGGGCCAGTCGCCGGACCGTGAAACCAGCCCGTGGAAACTGTTGTTTGCCGACAGTTGGGCGGTGACCGGGCGCCTGCGCCGGCTGGTGAGCATCCTGATCTTGGGGCGCAAGACCCGCGTGCAATTCTCCGCGCCAATCCACCTGCGTGAGCTGGTGGCGCAGGACAAAGGCCACGAGCGCACCTTGCGCATGGTTCAGCGCATTCTGCGGGTGCACTTTCGCAACCAGCGCGCGGCAGTGATCGGCCCCGACGTATCGCACCGTCGCAATCTGGTGAAGGGTCTGGTGCATGGGCCGCTGGTGCGTCAGGCGATTGCCGAGGAAGTCGAACGGGAGAAAATCTCCCCGGAGAAAGCCGAAGCCCTGGCCCTGCGCTACGGCAACGAAATCGCCTCGGACTACACCTACACCGCTATCCGTTTCCTTGAGCTGGTGCTGAGTTGGTTCTGGAACAAGATCTACGACGGCATCAAGGTCAATCACATCGAAGGCGTGCAGGACGTCGCCCAAGGCCACGAGGTGATTTATGTGCCCTGCCACCGCAGCCACATCGACTACCTGTTGCTCTCCTACCTGCTGTTTCGCAACGGCCTGACGCCGCCGCACATCGCTGCCGGCATCAACCTGAACATGCCGGTGATCGGCAGCCTGCTGCGCCGCGGCGGCGCGTTTTTCATGCGCCGCACGTTCAAGGGCAACCCGCTGTACACCGCAGTGTTCAACGAGTACCTGCACACCCTGTTCAGCAAAGGTTTTCCGGTCGAGTACTTCGTCGAAGGCGGCCGCTCGCGCACCGGGCGCATGCTGCAGCCGAAGACCGGCATGCTGGCAATCACCCTGCGCAGCTTCCTGCGTTCCAACCGCCTGCCGGTGGTGTTCGTGCCGGTGTACATCGGCTACGAGCGCGTGCTGGAAGGCCGCACCTACCTCGGTGAGTTGCGCGGCGCGAGCAAAAAGAAAGAATCGATCTTCGATATTTTCAAAGTCATCGGCGCCCTCAAGCAGCGCTTTGGCAGCGTCTGGGTGAACTTCGGTGAGCCGATCAAGCTGGCCGAATTCCTCGACAACGACCAGCCCGGCTGGCGTGAACAGGACCTCGGCCCGCAGTACCGCCCAAGCTGGTTGAGCGACACCACCCATCGTCTGTCCGAGCGCGTGGCCCAGCACCTCAACGAAGCCGCCGCGGTCAACCCGGTGAACCTGGTAGCGCTGGCCTTGCTGTCGACCAGCAAGCTGGCCCTGGACGAACGCGCCCTGACCCGCGTGCTCGACCTCTACCTGACCCTGCTGCGCAGCGTGCCCTACTCGCCGCACACCACCCTGCCCGAGGGCGATGGCCAGGCGCTGATCCAGTACGTGCAAGGCATGAAGCTGTTGGCCGAGCAGAAAGACGCGCTGGGCAAGATCCTTTATCTGGATGAGCAGAACGCCATCCTGATGACCTACTACCGCAACAACGTGCTGCACATCTTCGCCCTGCCGGCGCTGCTGGCGAGCTTCTTCCAGAGCAGCGCACGGATGAGCCGCGAACAGATTCTGCGCTACACCCGAGCGCTGTATCCGTACCTGCAGTCGGAGCTGTTTATCCGCTGGAGCCTGGAAGAACTGGACGCGGTGGTCGACCAATGGCTGGCGGCGTTCGTCGAGCAAGGCCTGCTGAAGTTCGAAACCGACGTGTACGTGCGCCCGGCACCGAGCTCGCGCAACTTCGTGCTGCTCACCCTGCTGTCGCGCGCGATTGCTCAGACCCTGCAACGTTTCTACATGGCCACCGCCCTGTTGCTGAACGCTGGCCAGAACGCGATCAGCGCCGAAGAGTTGGAAGACCTGTGTACGGTAATGGCCCAGCGCCTGTCGATTCTGCATGGCCTCAACGCCCCGGAGTTCTTCGACAAGAGCCTGTTCCGCCACTTTATCCAGACCCTGTTGGACCAGGGCGTGCTGCGCCAGGATTCGGCCGGCAAGCTCAGCCACCACCCGATGCTCAGCGAACTGGCCGAAGGTGCTGCCAAGCGCGTGCTGCCAGCGGAGATTCGCCTGTCTATTCGCCAAGTGGCGATGGACCGCAGCGAAGACGTGGCGGACGGCCTCTGAGCCATGGCCGGCCGCGCCGAGTTCCACCAACAGCACCTCGAGCGCGCCCGCGCCGAGGCGCAGCGGTTGCTCGCCGAGCGGCCGCGGTTGGGTGGGGCATGGCTGAACTGGGTGGCGGCTGAGCTGTACCAACTGGCGCCGCCTGCGTACGCCAACATGGTCCGGCGCGAGCTGGAACAGGCGGCCAGCGACGAATAAAAAAGGGAGCACTGAGTGCTCCCTTTTTTATTCGCTCGATCAGATCAAAGGCTCGCGGCTAAAGCCCCTCCCACAGGGTATCGAGGCTCCCTGTGGGAGGGGCTTTAGCCGCGATGCTTTTAACGCTTTACCGCGGCAAACGCTGCTTCCTGCGCAGATCAATCAAGTCCTGCTCGGTGCAGGTCAATGGCGTGGCGCCGGTCAGGTCATAGCAGCGCTGCCCGAACTGCATCGGCCAGTAGATGATCGCGAACGGTGGCCAGAAGATCGAGCCGACGCGAAAACGTGCGCGCAGTTTGCCTTCTTGCAGCACGGCGCCGCTGTCATCGGTCAGTTTGTAGGGGATGCCGCCAGCCGAGCTCCAGGCGAATGGGCGGGTTTTCACAAAGCCCTCGCTGTACTGCGTCTCGCGTTTGTAGATTTCGACTTTGCTGTGTTCAGGCAGCTTGAAATAGGCGGCGGTGGAGCAACCACTCACCAGAGCGGCCAGCGCCAGCGCGCCGGCAATACGGGAAAACTTCATTGCGGGGGAATGTCCTTATACGCACGTCTGAACGCCGCCCGAAGTGGCAGCGGGCGCGCATAGTGCCTGCTGAGCTGGCGTTATGCCAGCCACGTTGGTCGGTTCATTCCCCACACTGAGAGCCAGGTCGCAGCGCTCTGGCTCAAGCCTTCGCCGCGAACACGCGGGCCAGGTGCTGCTCGTAGCGGGCGATATCGCCGTCGATATCCGGGCGTTTCATCACGTCGACGCTGAGGAAGGTGGGCAGGCCGGTCATGCCGAGAAACTGGTTGGCCTTGTGGAAGGGGAAATACACCGCATCCACGCCTTTGCCTTCGAAGAAGTCAGTGGGGTCTTCAAAGGCTTGCTGCGGCGCGTTCCAGGTCGCCGAAATCATGTACTGCTTGCCGTGCAGCAAACCGCCGCTGCCGTACTTCTGCGAGGCGTCGGAGCGGGTGCGGCCGTCGTTGGCGTACAGGCTGCCATGGCCTTCGGTGAACACTTCATCGACGTACTTTTTCACCGTCCAGGGCGCCCCCATCCACCAGCCCGGCATTTGCCAGATGATCACGTCGGCCCAGAGGAATTTCTGCACCTCTTCAGCAACGTCATAACCGCCGTCGATAAAGGTCTGGCGCACATCGAAGCCCGCGCGGTCGAGGTAGCTGAGGGCGGCGTCGTGCAGGGTCTGGTTATAGCGGCCAGCGGAGTGGGCGAACTGTTTGCCGCCGTTGAGCAGAAGAATGTTTTTCAAGGGAAAGCCTCGGTAAGCGAACGAATGGCCGGCAGACTACCGGCCTCGCGTGAGGAGAAAAACCGCCAGTGGCGCAAATGATATTTGCGTTAAAAGCATGAATAGCCACACCACTCCCTGAGTAAACTGCGGCAATCCATCTCAGCCAGGAGCCTTCTTTATGAGCGATCAACCCTACGGTTTTATCCTTCACGCCCATACCAAGCCGGAAAAATCGGCCGAGTTCGAAGCACTGTTTCGCGCCTATGTCGAGCCCAGCCGCGCTGAACCCGGCTGCATCGAATACCACATGCTGCGCGATCAGCAGGACCCGTCGCTGTTCATCTTCTATGAGATCTGGCAAAGCCAGGCGCACCTCGACGTGCACTCCGCCCTGCCGCATATGCAGCGCTTTTTCGAGCAGCGCATGGACTACCTGAGCCGCGATTTCGACATCCGCCGCATCGACATGCTCAGCGCCTCCTCGGCCAACCGCTGAGCCGACCGCGGCAAAAACACTTGAAACCCTCGCAGCAGGTCGCGTCTAAACCTGTAACCGGTCGACCTCGATCGATTAGTCGTAACGACCTGCGCGAGGACCGAATGATGAGTACCCACCTGATCAAACTCTTCACCCAGCCGGACCACGTCTGGACTGAAATCCGCAAGGAAGAAGAGCACAAACCCCGCAACTACTGGCCGCACCTGGTATTCCTCGGCCTGATCCCACCCTTTGCCCTGTTCGTGGGCACCACTCGGGTGGGCTGGAGCCTGGCGGAAAACGAAGTCGTGCGGCTAAGCGCCGACAGTGCCCTGGCCTTGAGCGCGATGATCTACGCCGCGATCCTGATTGGCACCGCACTGATGGGCGTATTCATTCGCTGGATGTCGCGCACCTTCGACGCTCGCCCAACGCTCAATCAATGCATTGGATTTGCCGCCTATACCGCCTCGCCGTTGTTTGTCGCCGGCCTGGCAGGGCTGTATCCGAGCCGCTGGCTGGCTATCGCCGTGCTGCTTGCGGCCTGTGCCTATTCGACCTTCTTGCTGTATGTCGGGCTTCCGACGTTTATGCGCACCAAGAGCGAACAGGGTTTCCTGTTTGCCTCCAGTGTTTGGGGCGTGTCCGTGCTGACCCTGACTACGGTGATGGTGTCAGCCATTCTCTACTGGTACTTCTACCTGCCACCGGAGTACCTGCGCGGCCCACTCGGCCAGTAAGCGCAGAGTGATTGCTGCACCGCGCGGAGTTTGACTGCGCGGTGCAGTCCGTTAAGCTCGGGCCATTGTCCCCCACAGGAAAACGCCCATGCTTCGCTGCACTGCCTCCCTCGCTACCCTGCTCGCCGGCCTGACCTTATCTGCCCAGGTATTTGCCCTGTCGATCAGCGACCTATCGCAAACCGACGCCAGCACCGGCCTCAAAGACGCCCTCACCCAAGGCGCGCAAATTGCCGTCAAACAACTGGGTACCCCCGGTGGTTTCAGCAATAACGAAGACGTGCGTATCGAGCTGCCGGGCAAACTCGGCAAGGCCGCCAAGACCATGAAAATGATGGGCATGGGTGACCAGGTTGACCAATTGGAAACCAGCATGAACAAAGCCGCCGAGGCCGCCGTTCCGCAAGCTCAGGCGCTGCTGGTGGATGCTGTGAAAAAGATGACCGTGACCGACGCCAAAGGCATCCTCGCCGGCAAAGACGACGCCGCCACCCAATACTTGAACAAAACCAGCCGCGAACAGATCCGCGCCAAGTTCCTGCCCATCGTCAAACAAGCCACCGATCAGGTCGGCCTGGCCAAACAATACAACGCCTTCGCCGGCCAGGCCGCGAGCCTCGGTGTAGTGGATGCGAAAAGCGCCAATATCGAAAACTACGTAACCGAGAAGGCGCTGGATGGCCTGTTCGAAATGATCGCCAAACAGGAAGCCAGCATTCGTAAAGACCCGGCAGCAGCAGCTACCAGCCTGGCCAAGAAGGTGTTTGGGGCGTTGTAAGCGCTGCTCTTCTCGCAATAAAAAACGCCAGCATTCAGCTGGCGTTTTTTATTCAAGAGCACCGAGTTCCCTTGTGGGAGAGGCCGGTCCGGCGTCCCGGTCAGCCTCGATGCTTTTCAGCTTACTCCGCGACCTTCTCGTCCTTCTTCACCTTGAACCACGCCGCATACAACGCCGGCAGGAACAACAGGGTCAGTGCGGTGGCCACAATCAACCCACCCATGATCGCCACGGCCATCGGCCCGAAGAAGGTGGAGCGCGACAACGGAATCATCGCCAGCACCGCCGCCAGGGCGGTCAGCACGATGGGCCGGAAGCGGCGCACGGTGGCGTCGATGATGGCATGCCAGCGGTCGTGACCGGCACTGATGTCCTGCTCGATCTGGTCCACCAGAATCACCGAGTTGCGCATGATCATGCCGGACAAGGCGATGGTGCCGAGCATGGCAACAAAGCCGAACGGCTGGTTGAACACCAGCAGGAACAGGGTCACACCGATCAGCCCCAGCGGCGCGGTGAGAAACACCATGGCCGAGCGCGAGAAGCTCTTCAGCTGCAGCATCAGCAGACCCAGCACGACCACTATGAACAGCGGAATACCGGCGTTCACCGAGTTCTGCCCCTTGGCCGAGTCTTCCACCGTGCCGCCTACCCCCAGCAGGTAGCCATCGGGCAACTTGGCGCGCACGCCGTCGAGGGTTGGCAGGATCTGTTTGACGATACTGGCCGGCTGCTCTTTGCCATAAATGTCGGCGCGTACGGTGACGGTCGGCAGGCGATCGCGGTGCCAGATAATGCCTTCTTCGAAGCCGTACTTGAGCGTGGCGATCTGCGACAACGCGACACTTTTGCCATTGTCGGTGGGCACCGACAGGCTTGGCAGCAACGCCAGTTGCTGGCGCTCACGCACGGTGCCGCGCAACAGAATTTCGATCAACTCGTTGTCTTCGCGGTATTGGCTGACGCTGTTACCCGACAGTGCGCTTTGCAGGAAGGTCGACAGACTGGCACTGGTCACGCCCAGCGCACGGGCGCGCTCCTGGTCGATGCTCAAGTACACCACCTTGCTCGGCTCTTCCCAATCCAGGTGCACGTTGGTGACATGGGGGTTTTCGCGCACGCGGTCGGCTACTTCGCGGGCCAGCGTGCGGACTTCGTCGATATGTTCGCCGGAAACGCGGAACTGCACCGGGTAACCCACAGGCGGACCGTTTTCCAGGCGGGTGATACGTGTACGCAGGGTCGGGAATTCGCTGGCCAGGGTTTCGATCAGCCATTTGCGCACGGCTTCGCGGTCTTCGATGGTCTTATTCAGCACCACAAACTGGGCGAAGCTGGCGGCGGGCAATTGCTGGTCCAGCGGCAGGTAGAAACGCGGCGAACCGGTGCCCACATAGGCCACATAGTTGTCGATGCCGGGGTGATCCTTGAGCAGCGCTTCGAGGTGACGAACCTGCTCTTCGGTGGCCTTGAGCGAAGCACCTTCGCTCAACTTCAGATCGACCATCAGCTCCAGCCGCCCGGAGGACGGGAAGAACTGCTGCGGCACGAACTTGAACATGAAGATGGAGCCGGCGAACAAGGCGATGGTCAGCACGATCACGGTTTTGCGATGGCCCACGCACCACTCGATGGCGCCACGCACGCGCTGATAGAACGGCGTCGAGTAGGGGTCGTGGCCTTTCTCGCTGCCGCCGTGTTTGGCGGCATGCAACTTGGCCAGATCCGGCAGCAGTTTTTCGCCGATATAAGGCACGAAGATCACCGCCGCAATCCACGACACCAAC
Source organism: Pseudomonas sp. GV071 (assembly GCF_003050835.1). Lineage (GTDB taxonomy): Bacteria > Pseudomonadota > Gammaproteobacteria > Pseudomonadales > Pseudomonadaceae > Aquipseudomonas. Next base: position 340,576 of record NZ_QAOJ01000003.1, read on the forward strand.
AGGGCAATGGCCACCACCTGGAAGATCGAGCGGGTGTATTCGCCGGTGCCCGATTGCGCGGTGGCAATCGGCAGAAAACCTGCGGCGGTGATCAAGGTGCCGGTGAGCATCGGGAACGCCGTGCTGCTCCAGGCGAAGCTCGCGGCTTTGAACCGTGAGTAGCCCTGCTCCATCTTGATCGCCATCATCTCGATGGCGATGATCGCATCGTCCACCAACAGCCCCAACGCCAGCACCAGCGCGCCAAGGGAGATTTTGTGCAGGCCGATGCCGAAGTAGTACATGGCGGTAAACGTCATCGCCAGCACCAGCGGAATCACCAGCGCCACCACTAGGCCGATGCGCAGGCCGAGGGAGAAGAAGCACACCAGCATGACGATGGCCAAGGCTTCCACCAGCACCTGAACAAACTCGCCAACCCCGGTTTTCACCGCCGCCGGTTGGTCGCTCACCTTGCTCAGTTGCATGCCGGCCGGCAGCGTTTGCTGCATGCGGGCGAACTCTTTTTCCAGCGCCGTGCCCAGCACCAGAATGTCGCCGCCCGGCTTCATCGACACCGTCAGGCCAATCGCGTCCTGGCCCATAAAGCGCATGCGCGGTGCGGGTGGGTCGCTGAAGCCACGGTGCACTTCGGCGACATCGGAAATACGGAAGGTACGGTCGCCGACCCGAATCGGGAACGCCTTGATCTCATCCACCGACTCGAAGCGGCCGGTCACCCGCAGTTGAATACGGTCGCTCGGCGTCTCGAAAAAGCCCGAGGCGGCCACGGTGTTCTGGTCTTCCAGGGCTTTTTGCACGGCTGCCAACGGTAGGCCGAGGGTCGCCGCTTTGACGTTGGAGAGCTCGATCCAGATTTTTTCGTCCTGCAACCCCAGCAGGTCGACCTTGCCCACATCCTTGACCCGCTGCAGCTGCAGCTGGATGCGGTCGGCATAGTCCTTGAGGGTGGCGTAGTCGAAACCTTCGCCGGTCAGGGCGTAGATGTTGCCGTAGGTGGTGCCGAATTCGTCGTTGAAAAACGGCCCCTGAATGCCCTGCGGCAGGGTGTAACGGATGTCGCTGACCTTCTTGCGGATCTGGTACCAGAGCTCGGGAATTTCCCGGGAATTCATCGAGTCGCGGGCGAGAAAGGTCACCTGCGATTCACCGGGTCGCGAGAACGAAATAATCTTCTCGAACTCGCCGGTCTCCATCAGCTTTTTCTCGATGCGCTCGGTGATCTGCCGCGACACTTCTTCAGCGCTGGCGCCCGGCCAGTTGGTGCGGACCACCATGGCCTTGAAGGTGAAAGGAGGGTCTTCACTCTGGCCCAACTTGGTGTAGGAAAGGGCGCCGACAATCGCCAGCAGTAACATCAGGAACAGCACGATCTGCCGATTGCGCAGCGCCCATTCGGATAGGTTGAAGCTCATCCGTGCTTACTCCTGCGCTGCCAGTTTGACCGAGCGATTGGCGTGGTCGACGGGCCGCACTTCCTGGCCCTCACGCAGTACCTGGACGCCCGCGGCGACCACCCAGTCCTTGGCCTTCAGGCCTTCGAGCACCGGCACCTGGTCTTCACCATAGGGGCCGACTTTCACCTTGCGGCGTTCGAGCTTGGAGCTTTTCGGATCCACTACCCAGACATAGGGCTGGCCACCTTCGGCGCTCAGTGCCGACAGCGGCACGGCCAACGGTACGTCACCGGCCACGGGCACAAACACACGGGCGCTCTGGCCGAGGTCGGCCGGCACGTTGTCGGCAGTGAAGGACACGCGCGCGGCGTAGGTCCGCGATTGCGAATCGGCCGCTGGCGACAGCTCACGGATACGGCCGGCGAAACGTTTATCCGGCCGCGACCACAGTTCGACGAACACCTCCTGGCCAATGCGGAAGCGCTCGATGCTGTGTTCCGGCAGGCTGATCACCACTTCGCGCTCGCCATCGACGGCCACGCTGAAGACGGTCTGGCCGGCAGCAACCACGTTGCCCACTTCGACCACGCGGCGCGAAACCACGCCCGCCTGAGTGGCACGCAGCACCGAATAACCGGCCTGGTTGCTGGACACATCGAATTCGGCCTTGGCCTGCTTAACCCGGGCTTCGCCGGCGCGGTAGAGGTTTTCGGCGTTGTCGTATTGCGAGCGGCTGGCCATCTGCCGATCGAACAGGGTTTTGTAACGGTCACGCTCGCTGCGCACCAACTGCAGGTTGGCGCTGGCCGCAGCCACTTGCGCGCGCTGGGCCTCGAGCTGCAGCTGCACGTCTTGCGGATCAAGTTCAGCCAGGGGCTGGTCTTTTTTCACCCGCTCGCCCACATCCACCAAACGTTTGCTGACCTTGCCGCCAATGCGGAACGCCAGGTCCTGCTCAAGACGGGCGCGCACCTCACCGGGATAAGTGTCGGCCGTTTCCCCCGCCGGTTGCGGCTGCACGACCAGGGCTGGACGTGGCGGCACCTTCACTTCTTCAGGGGTGCCACAGGCGGCAAGCAGGAGAACAAGGGACGCAGGTAAGGCGAGTGGCAGGACATGGCGGAACATGATGTATGACCTTTCGCGAATTAAGGCTTTGAATAATTGTACTGGCGGGTATAGTAAAAATAGCAAACTCGCCAGTCCAGTAATAAAACGCGAAATGTCTGACAAACTATTACCGCCTAGCGGACCGGGTCGCCCAAAAGACCTTACGAAGCGCGCAGCCATTCTGGATGCCGCTAAAAACCTGTTTCTGCGCCTCGGTTACGACGGTTGCAGCATGGATGCGATTGCCGCCGAGGCCGGAGTTTCCAAGCTCACCGTCTATAGCCACTTCACCGACAAGGAGACGCTGTTCTCCATGGCCGTACGCGCCAAGTGCGAAGAGCAATTGCCGCTGGTGATTTTCGAGCTGCTGGAAACCGCGCCCATCGACACGGTGCTACTCAACATTGCCAAGGCCTTTCATTGCCTGGTGAGCAGCCGCGAATCGATTGAATTGCACCGCGTGATGATTGCCTTGGGCGCTTCGGACCCGAAGCTGGCCAAGCTGTTTTATGAATCAGGGCCGCAAGTGGTGCACGAGGAAATGACCGGCCTGCTGCAGCGCGCCGATCAGTTGGGCAAGTTGCAGATTGAAAACCCGGAACTGGCTGCCGAGCATTTTCTCTGCCTGCTCAAGGGCGGCATCAACTTCCGCCTGCTGATCGGCTGCAATGCCGAAGACGACATTTGCTCGAGCGAAGAACAGATTGCCGATGCGGTGCAGATGTTTGTGCGGGCGTATTTGCCGAGGTAAGTCGCCCTTCATCCCTGTAGGAGCGGCTTCAGCCGCGAGCTTTTTGGTTGTTGAGGAAGATCAAAAACATCGCGGCTAAAGCCCCTCCCACAAAAGCCCGTTCCACAAACATTGGTGGCGGCTTTAGGCTTTCAGCGCTTTTTTCGGGTAGATGTCATACCGGCTGGACTTGCCATCCAGCGCATAGCTGGGCTTGGGCCCGCTGATGATCGGTGCCTTGCGTGGGCGCTTGACCACCACCCGGTGGGTAGCCAGGGCCAGGGCGGCCTCCAGCAGCGCCGGGGCGTCGAGGTCATCGCCCACCAGCGGGCGAAACAGGCGCATTTCCTTTTTCACCAGCGCGCTCTTGTCGCGGTGCGGGAACATCGGGTCGAGGTAGATCACCTGTGGCGCCTCCCCTTCCCAGGCCTGCATCAGCGCAATGGCATTGCCCACCAGCAAACGCATCTGGCTGACGATCGGGCCCACTTCCTCATCGCCTTTGGCACGACTCAAGCCGTCCTCCAGCAAGGCCGCAATCAGCGGTTGGCGCTCGATCATCGCCGTCTGGCAGCCCAGGCTGGCCAACACAAACGCATCGCGCCCCAGCCCTGCGGTGGCATCCAGCACAAACGGCCGCACCCCCGGCTGCACGCCAACGGCCTTGGCGATCATCTGCCCGGTACCGCCGCCAAACAAACGCCGATGGGCCACTGCGCCTTCGACAAAATCCACCCGCACCGGCCCTGGTGCCTGTGGGCCGAGGTCGCTCAGTTGCAGACCGTCGTCGCCCAGTTGCAGGGCGAAGTCCGCCTCGCCTTCCAGCGGCAAACCCAAGCGCGCCGCCCATTGCGCCAGCGCCTCGGTATAAGCCGGGGCCAGTGCTTCGGCACGCACAACAACGCTGGGGAGGTGGTCACTCATGGGCAAACGACTCGAACAAAACAGGGGCACGGCATTCTAGCGGCAGAGGCGAAACAAACCCATGTCCAGGTGGAAATGATCGTGGTGGGCGGCGTTGTAGTCCGGGCTCAGGGTGACGTGAAACGCCTGGCAGGCGGCGTCCCGCGCCAGACGCAGAAAACGCGCGTCGTCACCCTGGCCGTTCCAGTCCCGGGCCACGGTGATCCGGCGGCCATCGGCCAGGCGAAAGCCGGCGATGTCCAGGGCATTGGCGCTGGCATGCTGACTGCGCCGCGCGCTGCTGCCGATATTGCGGCAAGCGAAGCTGCCAAGGTGGTCGATGCGCGTGACCTTCTGGCCGAACACCTGTTCGGCCGCCGGTTGCAGGCCATGCCGCTCGTACAGGGCGAAGGCCACCGCCAATGGGCAGGTGGCGATAAAGCTGCTGCTGAATGCCACGGCCGAGCCCTGCACGCGCAGCACACTGCTCAGCGGACAGTCGGCAGTGGGCGCGTTGTCGGCCAATGGCAGGTAACGCACTGGCGAGGTGTCCAGCGCCTGGGCGCACAACTCGCGGTTCTGCCCCAGGCGCATCATTTTCCAGGGCGTCAGCCAGTTCGGCGCCAGGCGTACGTCCAGCGGCGCCCAGGGGTTCCATTGCGGCGGCACCTGCCACCAGCCGCGCCATACCGCGAACGGCGCGGCGCCAAGCACCACAACCACCAGCAGGAGTTTGAACAATCGCCGCACGGTCAGCCCTTGAACAAGTCGTTCATTTGCTGGAACGGCAGCGCCCGCTCGGCGTAGGTAAAGCGGCCGTTTTGCTGAATGTCCTGCGCGGCGCGGAAGAACTCGCCGTAGGCAGCACGGGCCAGGGACGAACCGACACTGATGCGTTTGACGCCAAGATCCTGCAACTGCGCCACGGTCAGGGTCACACCCGCCCCACCCATCAGCACATTCACCGGCTTGGGTGCGACGGCGCGCACTACGGCCTCAATCTCTGCCACCGAACGCAGGCCCGGGGCAAACAACACATCGGCGCCAGCCTCGGCAAACGCCTGCAGGCGGCGGATGGTGTCGGCCAGGTCGTTGCGGCCATGCAGCAGGTTTTCTGCGCGGGCAGTGAGGGTGAAGGGGAATGCCAGGCTGCGGGCGGCGGCGACGGCCGCCTCGATGCGCTCGACCGCCAGCTGTAAGTCATAGATCGGCGCATCGGCGCGGCCGCTGGCGTCTTCAATGGAGCCGCCGACCAGTCCCACGGCAGCAGCGCGGTGGATGCAGGCAGCGCAGCCTTCGGGGTCATCGGCAAAGCCGTTTTCAAGGTCACCGGCCACTGGCAGGTTGGTGGCGGCAACGATGGTTTGGGCATTGCTCAGGTTTTCTTCAACGGAAATTGCGCCTTCGGCATCTGGCCTGCCGAGGGAAAACGCCAGCCCCGCACTGGTGGTGGCAAGTGCCTGATAGCCGAGGCTGGCAAGCATTTTTGCCGAGCCCGCATCCCAAGGGTTAGGAATGACAAAGGCGCCGTCGGCGGCATGCAATTGCTGAAAAGCGTGAGCACGAACAAGCTGCGCTGACATGGAGAGCTCCCTGCTGAATGAAGGCGAACCCTACAACAGACCGAGCTGTTCGGCAGCCGGTTCGACCGCTAATTCGGCCAATGCCGGCAAGCCAGGCAGCAGCACCGTCAACTGCTGGTGGAAACGACGCGCCAGTTGTGCGGCCAGGATGTTGTCGGGCGTATGCAAAAACACGTATGGCGTGCGGCCCTCTTCAATCCAGTCGGCGACCTTCTTCAGCCACGGCTGCATAAACGGATCGTTGGACGCCAGTTCGGGGTGGCCAATAAAGCGCAGTTGCGGAAACTGGGTGAAGGCCGCCGGCCGCGTGGGCAGACGGGGTTTCTTGGCTTGTGCATGCAGCACGGCGGGATCGCTGGAAATGCAGCTGAACAGTGCCCGCGAATCCAGACACAAGCGCTCCACTTCATGGCCCAGCAGCAAGCGGTTAAGCGCCCGCTCCTCTTCGCCCTTGGCAAAAAATGCCGGGTGGCGGACTTCCACGGCCAAGGGGACTTTCAGCTCGGCGAGAAACCCGGCCAACTCCGGCAAACGCGACGGCCCGAAACTGGCAGGCAGCTGCAACCAGAAGGGTGCAACGCGCTCACCCAGCGGCTTGAGCAAGGTGACAAAGTTCCGGGCCGCGTCGAGTTGCGCGTACAGATCGGCGGTATGACTGATATCGCGGGGCAGCTTGGCGCAAAAACGAAAATGCGCCGGCATCTGCTCGGCCCAGCGCTGCACGGTGGCTGGCGAAGGCTGGGCGTAGAAGGTGGTGTTGCCTTCGACGGCGTTGAAGACCTCGGAGTACAGACCTAGAAAGTCGGCGCTACGGGCGGCATCGGGATACAGATCGCCGCGCCAGGCGGTTTCACTCCAGGAGGGGCAGCCGAGGAAATAGGGAAGCATTGGCTATTCCGAAAAAATCAGCGGGCCATAGTGGTCCAGAAAAGCTCGCGGCTAAAGCCCCTCCCACAGGAAACGAGTTGTTTGTGGGAGGGGCTTTAGCCGCGAGATTTTGCTTCTAGGCGTAGGTGTCGAGACCTAGCACCTGATTGGCGTCGGCTTCGTTCGAGTAGCTGGCGGTGCTGGCATAGCTGGCCAACGCCTGTTGGGCGCGGTTACTGACGCCGCTGCGCTGCACCAGGACATCTTGCGAACGCGCCGGCAGGCTGTCGCTGCTGGCATTGCTGGCTTGCACACGGCGTTGCTGCGGGGTGCTTTCGATACCTTGAGTGGTCGACGGGGTGGCAGGAACGTCCTGACGGGCCTCTTGCGCGCGCTGAACCTCACGGAAAGGCGTGACCGCGCTCCCCGGCAACGGGGTGCGTTCTGGCGTGTAAGAGGAGGTAAAACCGTCGATCCGCATTACTGCTCAAACTTCTCGTTCAGACGTATCGGAATTTGCTGACATACAGTGGCCATTCGCAACTATCGCCAATGTATGTGTCGCGTATGTAACCAGACTGGATACAGAAGCGCAATTGGCCGTCAGTCGGCGGACCGCTTGGGTGCTGAACGGTTACGGCGCGGCTTTCGGGGTGGCCACTTTGTCTCGCAGATACACCGGCTGTGCCTGGTCCGCCGGCAGCGCCTCGCCACGGGCCCAGGCGAACTGCGCCAGGCTCAGCAGATCGAGGGCATGGGGCAGCATCGCTGGCTCCTGGCCAATCACTGTCACCGGAATGCGTGGCGCAAACGTGCCCCAGCCGGTGCCGGCGCCAAACCATTCGCCGCTGGCGTCGCGCGGCAGGCTGGCCTGCTCAGGTGGCAACACCGCCTCCAGCCCGGCCAGGCGCATTTCGCCCTGCTCGGCTCGGTAACAACCCCAATACACTTCGTCCATCCGCGCATCGATAGCGCTGGCGACCTGTTGGGCGCCATGCTCGCGCAGCGCGCGCTGGGCCAGCACGGCCAGGTTGGACACGGGCAGCACCGGGCGATCCAGGGCAAAGGCCAAGCCCTGCACCACACCGATGGCGATGCGCACGCCGGTGAAGGCGCCAGGGCCACGGCCGAAGGCGATGCCATCCACCGCCGACAGGGCGATACCGCCTTCAGCCAGCAGGGTCTTGATCATCGGTAGCAGGCGTTGGGCGTGCAGGCGCGGAATCACCTCGTAGTGGCTCAGCACCTTGCCGTCGTGCAGCAAGGCAACGGAGCAAGCTTCGGTTGCGGTATCCAGGGCCAGCAGAGTGCTCATTGGTCGATCCAGGGCAAAGAAAAACGGGGCGCAGTATAAACGCCAACGGCCCGCAAGCGGGCCGTTGGTTGATAAAGCTAGCTCACTCAGCTCAGTGCTGCGAGAACCTTGGCAGTGATGCCTTCCACCGAACCGACACCTTCAATGAAGCTGTACTTCGGGGTGCCTTCAGCGGCCGACAGCTGCTGGTAGAAGTTCACCAATGGTTTGGTCTGGTCGTGGTAGACCTTCAGACGGTTGCGCACGGTGGCTTCGGTGTCGTCAACGCGCTGCACCAGCTCTTCGCCGGTGACGTCGTCTTTGCCTTCCACTTTGGGCGGGCTGTAGATCAGGTGGTAGACGCGGCCGGAGTCGGCGTGAACACGACGGCCGGAGATGCGCTGCACGATCTCTTCGTCGTCTACCGAAATTTCCACCACGTGGTCAATCTTCACGCCAGCGTCCTTCAGGGCTTCGGCCTGAGGAATGGTGCGTGGGAAGCCGTCGAACAGAAAGCCGTTGGCACAGTCTGCTTGAGCGATGCGCTCTTTGATCAGGCCGATGATCAGGTCATCGGAAACCAGACCGCCGCTGTCCATCACACCTTTCACCTGCAGACCCAGCTCGGTGCCGGCTTTAACCGCAGCACGCAGCATGTCGCCGGTGGAGATTTGTGGAATGTCGAACTTTTCGGTGATGAAGCGAGCCTGGGTACCTTTGCCGGCACCGGGCGCTCCCAACAGAATCACGCGCATCTCTGTGCTCCTCAAGATTGAATAGAACTCGTCGGATTCGCCTCGTGGGGCCAATCTCGGTATAGGTCCCGGCAGCACGGAGCGGCCAAAAGGTTGCTCAAGATACACAGCGCACCGGCACCGCACAAGCCACCGAAAGTAGGAGGGAATGGGGCCATTGGACGCACCTGGAACGCCGTCCTCAGGCCCCTCGCCCACTCCTCAACCGGTGTTGCGCAACCCCGCCGCGATGCCTGCCACGCTGACCAGCAAGGCCTGCTCCAGAGGGCTGTCCGCCTGGCGCTCGGACTGTCTAGAACGGGCCAGCAGCTCGGCCTGCAAGAGGTGCAGCGGGTCGAGGTAGGTGTTGCGCACGGTGAAGGCCGACAAGGTCTGCGGGCTGTGGGCCAACAGCTGTGACTGGCCGGTCAATGCCAGCACACAGGAACCCGCCTGCGACAATAGGTCGCGTAAATGCGCACCCAGCGGTCGCAGTTGCTCCGTGACCAGGCGTTCGTCATACAAACGGGCGATATCGCCGTCGGCTTTGGCCAAGACCATCTCGAGCATGTCGATGCGGGTGCGGAAGAACGGCCAGTGCTCGCGCATCTGCGCCAGCAGCTCACCTTCGCCACGCTCCAGGGCGTTGCCCAGCGCCTTTTCCCAACCCAGCCAGGCCGGCAGCATCAGGCGGGTCTGGGTCCAGGCGAAAATCCACGGAATGGCGCGCAGGCTTTCCACCCCACCTTCCCGACGTTTGGCCGGCCGGCTGCCCAACGGCAGGCGCCCGAGTTCCTGTTCCGGGGTGGCCTGGCGGAAGTACTCGACGAACTGCGGGTGCTCACGCACCACCGCGCGGTAACCGGCCACGCCATCGACAGCCAGCCTGCCCATCAGCTCGCGCCAGGCTGGTTCCGGTACCGGTGGCGGTTGCACCGTGGCCTCCAGTACGGCGGCCAGGTACAGGTTGAGGTTCTGCTCGGCAATGTCCGGCAAGCCGAATTTGAAGCGGATCATTTCGCCCTGCTCGGTGGTGCGGAAACGCCCCGCCACCGAGCCCGGCGGCTGCGACAGAATAGCCGCATGGGCCGGGCCGCCGCCGCGGCCGACGGTGCCGCCGCGGCCATGGAACAACAGCAGTTCGACCTGGTGCTCGCGGCACACATTCACCAGCGCTTCCTGTGCCCGGTACTGGGCCCAGGCGGCAGCTGTGGTGCCGGCGTCCTTGGCCGAGTCGGAATAGCCGATCATCACTTCCTGCGGCCCATGCAGCCGCGAGCGGTAACCGGGCAGCCCGAGCAGACGGTCGATGGCCGGGCCGGCGTTTTCCAGGTCAGCGAGGGTTTCGAACAGCGGCACCACGCGAATCGGCCGTTGCAACCCGGCTTCTTTCAACAGCAGTTGCACCGCCAAAACGTCCGAAGGCGCACCGGCCATGGAAATCACGTAGGAACCCAGCGAGGCCTGCGGCGCCTGTGCCACCACTTTGCAGGTGGCCAGCACTTCGGCGGTGTCGGCCGAGGCCTGGTAATGGGACGGCAGCAACGGGCGACGGTTGTTCAGCTCGCGCAGCAGGAAAGCCACGCGGGTTTCTTCATCCCATTCCTGGTACTTGCCCAGGCCGAGGAAGTCAGTGATCTCGCTCATTGCCGAGGCATGGCGGGTGGAGTCCTGGCGCACGTCGAGGCGTACCAGAAACAGGCCGAAGGTGGCGGCATTGCGCAGGCAGTCGAGCAGCGGGCCGTTGGCAATCACGCCCATGCCGCACTCGTGCAGCGAGTGGTAGCAGCGCTCCAGCGGCTCCAGCAGGTCGTTGTTGCTGTGCAGCACCGCAGGGCCAGGCAGTTGATCGCCATGCAGCGCGGCCTCGGCCCAGGCGCGGGTGGCTTTGAGGCGTTCGCGCAGCTGCTTGAGCAACGCGCGATAGGGTTCCACGCTGTCACCCACCAGTTCGCGCACCGCGGCATTGGCCTGCTGCATCGACAGTTCGCCGGCCAGGTTATCCACATCGCGAAGGTACAAATCAGCCGCCATCCAGCGCGCCAGCAATAACACTTCGCGGGTCACCGGGGCGGTGACGTTGGGGTTGCCGTCACGGTCGCCGCCCATCCACGAGGCGAAGCGAATCGGCGCGGCAGTCAGTGGCAGGCGCAACCCGGTGGCGGCGTACAGCGCGTCGTCGGCGCCGCGCAGGTATTTGGGCACGGCCTTCCACAGCGAATGTTCGATCACCGCGAAACCCCATTTGGCTTCGTCCACCGGGGTCGGGCGGGTGCGGCGAATTTCTTCGGTGTGCCAGGCTTCGGCGATCAGGCGGTGCAGGCGCTGCTTGACCTGGCTGCGTTCAGCGGGCGACAGGTCGCTGTGATCCTGGGCAGCCAGTTGCGCGGCGATGGCGTCGTATTTCTGGATCAGGGTGCGGCGTGACACTTCGGTGGGGTGGGCGGTCAGTACCAGTTCGATTTCCAGCCGGCTCAGGTGACGGGCCAGCACTTCGGCACTGTTGCCGTCGTTTTTCAGACGCTCCAGCAGCTGCGGTAGCACCTCGGTTTCGAAGCGCGGTGGCTCCTCGGGCTTGAGGCGTCGCACCTGGTGATACTGCTCGGCAATATTGGCCAGGTTGAGAAACTGGTTAAAAGCTCGCGCTACCGGCAGCAGCTCGTCTTCTTTAAGGCTGTCGAGGGTACTGGTGAGTTGTGCCGCGCCTTTGGCAGAGCCCTGGCGTGCGGCCTTGGCGCCTTTGCGAATGCGCTCGATCTTGTCGACAAAACCGTCGCCACGCTGGGCGCCGATGGTTTCACCCAGCAACTCGCCGAGCAGGTGGACGTCCTCACGCAAACGCGCGTCGATTTCTGCCATTAGCACTTCTCCATTGCCGATCCATACCGTGGCTTGAGCTTAACCCGCCACGTCACGTTCGCGAGCACTGTCGCGGAAAGCGCCATCAACTTTCAAGGTTGCGACGAACGGGCCCGCTCGATTGCGCGGCCGTCTAGTCTCAGTCAGGTAGCCCCCGCCGATTACCCTCGACAACCGGGCCGAACGTAAATACCCAAAGCCATAGAGACTCACGAGGAATTTATGAAGATCCGCGAACTTGTTCGCCACTGGGAAAACTTCGCCACTGGCCGCCTGACCCGCAGCCCCTACCAGATCCACCTCGACGTTGAAGCGGCCGCACGCCTGGCGGCGCTGGCCGAGATGTACCCCAAGCGTCAGCCCGAAGAGTTGCTCGGTGAACTGATTGGCGCTGCCCTGGAAGAACTGGAAGCTGGCTTGCCCTATGTAAAAGGCACGCAGGTGGTGGCCACCGATGAATTGGGCGACCCGTTGTATGAAGACGTCGGTCCGACCCCGCGTTTCCTTGCCCTGTCGAAAAAACATTTGCACCTGCTGAGCGAGCAAGTCGACAGCACCAATCACTGATTTCTACCGACTTACATTTCCCCTGTAGGAGCGGCTTCAGCCGCGATGCTGTTGACCTGAAGAGCATCGCGGCTGAAGCCGCTCCTACAGGGAATGTGTGCCCCGCCAAAACCCCCGCTTTACCACCCGTCGTCAATTTTGTTGAACATTCTTTACACCGCCCCAGTCACAACCATAAGCCAGCGCATTTGCCATTAGCCGGCAATGTATAGCCATCGTCGGCTATCAATCGGTGATTAGCATGCATCTGGCAGGCAAGTTGTCTTGAGTGAAGACATCTGTGGAGAGACCCCAATGGAGCGGAATATCATGAAGACAAGCCCTGCTGTCACCCATCCCAAAGCCATACTGGCAGCGCTGGCCCTTGGCGGCACCTTGCTGCTGACCGGTTGTGCCGGCCACCCGCCAACCGAGCAATTCGCCGTGACCAACACCGTGGTCAAGAGCGCCGTAGCCGCTGGCGGCCCGGAGTACGCGCCGGTGCCGATGAAAGCCGCGCAGGACAAACTGGCCGCCGCCGAGACCCTGCTGCGTGATGACCAGTACGAACAGGCGCGCATGCTCGCCGAACAAGCTGAGTGGGATGCCCGCGTAGCCGAGCGCACCGCGCTGGCCAGCAAAGCGCAGAAAACCCTGCAGGACTCGCAACAGGGCGTTCAACAAATCCGCGAAGAAGGCGCTCGCACGCCGATCATCGTGCAGTAACACGCCCCGCGTTCAGCCCAGATAAGGACAATCCCTATGAACAAGTTGATTTCAGTTTCTGCCCTGTCAGTACTCAGCCTCGCCCTGGTGGCCTGCGCCTCCAAGCCCAACCCCAACCTGGACCAGGCCCATAGCAACTACTCCGCGCTGACGGCTCAGCCGCAGGCGCAAACCCTGGCCTCTCTGGAAACCAAGGAAGCGGCCGATATGCTCGCCCGCGCCGACCTCGCCTATGCCGACGGCAAGCCGCAGTCCCAGGTCGACCAACTGGCGTATATCAGCAATCAGCGCGTGGAAGTGGCACGCCAGACCGTGCTGCAAAAGCAGGCCGAGCAAAGCCTGGCCAATGCACCGGCGCAGCGTACCCAGGCGCAACTGGACGCGCGTAACCAGCAGGTGAACGTGCTGCTGCAACAGCTGCAGGCCAAGCAAACTCCGCGCGGCACCGTGGTGACCCTGGGTGATGTGCTGTTCCAGATCGACCGCGCCGAGCTGACCCCCAATGGTCTGCGCAACGTGCAGGAGCTGGGTAACTACCTGCAGCAGAACCCTACCAGCCAGGTGGTGGTAGAAGGTTTTACCGACAACACCGGCACCACCGACCACAACTTGCGCCTGTCGCAGGCCCGTGCCGACTCGGTACGTAGCGCGCTGGTGACCATGGGGGTTTCGCCGACCCGCATCACCACCCATGGCTTCGGCAAGGACTACCCGGTGGCCAGCAATGCCTCGCCGGATTCGCGCACGTTGAATCGTCGCGTTGAGGTGACCATCGCCAATGGTCCCGGTCCGGTTACGCCGCGCGTGTTGTAAGCCGCGAGCGCAATAAAAAATCCCGCTTTCGAGCGGGATTTTTTATCAGCGTTGCCATTCGCGAAGCGGGGTTTCCAGGAGTCGCGGCTGAAGCCCCTCCCACAGGAAATGCGATCGGGGTGGGAGGGGCTTAAGCCGCGATGCAGTTGATCCTAATGCCGTTTGTGCACCCCAGGCACATGCAAATGCCCGGCATCGATACAGGCCTCACTGGCCACCGCCGGCGGTGCCGGCTGTTCCAGCTCACGCAGAATCCCGCACGCCTCGCTGTTGCCGGTCACCTGGCAATGGGCACGCAAATCCCGCAATTGCTCCTGCAACGAACGCAGCTCGGTAATGCGTACTTCCACGTGGTGAATATGCTCGTCGATCAACCGATTGGCCGCCGCGCAGTCGGCTTCCGGTGCATCACGTAGCGCCAGGAGTTCGCGGATTTCCTGTTGGGTCATGTCCAGCGAGCGGCAGTGACGGATAAAGGCCAGGCGTTCGACATGCACCTGGGTGTATTGCCGGTAGTTGCCTTCCGAGCGCGCCGGTTCGGGCAGCAAGCCCTCGCGTTCGTAGTAACGGATGGTCTCCACCGGGCAGTCGGTGAGTCGCGCCAGTTCGCCAATTTTCATCCAGTGCCTCTCGCTGCTTGACTCTGTAGTAGCTACAGGGTGTGCAATCACCGCCATAGCGTCAACCCGTGATGTTTAAAAGGAGCGGCACCATGAGCCACGATCACCACCATTGTTGCGACCACCATCACGACACCCCGCCCCCGGCGGCTGCCGCGACGGTCAGCGGCGCCACCGGTGAGCTGCGTTGGAGCAGCCTGCGCATCGAGGCCATGGACTGCCCCACCGAAGAGCGCCTGCTGCGCGACGCCCTGGGCAAAGTCAAAGAAGTCGAAGCGCTGGAATTCAACCTGATCCAGCGCGTGCTGCGGGTGCAGCACCGCTTTGCCGAACTGCAGCCGTTGCAGCAATTGATCGCCACCCTGGGCATGCAAGCCGAGCCTGTGGATAAAACCACGCCAGCGCCAGCTGCGCAGCAAAAGCCCTGGTGGCCGCTGGCGTTGGCGGGTGTCGCGGCGTTGGTTGCGGAAATACTCGAGTGGACGCGCATAGGCCCCACCTGGCTGATCGCCCTGTTTGCCTTGGCCGCGATAGTCGGCGCCGGCCTGCCCACCTACCGCAAGGGCCTGATCGCCCTGAAAAACCGCAACCTGAATATCAATGCGCTGATGAGTATTGCCGTGACGGGCGCCGTGCTGATCGGCCAGTTTCCGGAAGCGGCGATGGTCAGCGTGCTGTTTGCGATTGCCGAACTGATTGAAGCGAAATCCCTCGAACGCGCCCGCCGCGCGATCCGCGGACTGCTCGACCTGACCCCGGCGCAAGCCACGGTGCAAGTAGATGGGCAGTGGCGCGAGGTGAATGTCGCCGAGGTCGCGCTGGGCAGCCGCGTGCGCGTGCGCCCGGGTGAACGCATCGCCCTGGATGGCCAAGTGCTCAACGGCCGCTCCAGCGTCAACCAGGCGCCAATCACCGGCGAAAGCCTGCCCGTGGAAAAAGCCCCGGACGACGTGCTGTTCGCCGGCAGCATCAATGGCGAGGGGGAGCTTGAATACAGCACCACCCGCGCCGCCGATGACAGCACCCTGGCGCGCATCATCCATGCCGTGGAAGAAGCGCAAAGCTCGAAAGCGCCAACCCAGCGCTTCGTCGATCGGTTCTCGCGCATCTATACCCCGACGGTATTTGCCATCGCCGTACTCACCGCCGTGCTGCCGCCCTTGTTGATGGGCGGCGCCTGGCTGGACTGGATTTACAAAGCCCTGGTGCTGCTGGTGATCGCCTGCCCGTGCGCCTTGGTAATTTCTACCCCGGTCACCCTGGTTAGCGGCCTGGCTGCCGCTGCGCGCCTGGGCATTCTGGTCAAAGGTGGGGTGTTTCTGGAGATGGGCCGGCAACTGGCCTGGGTCGCCCTGGATAAAACCGGCACCCTCACCCACGGTCGCCCGCAACAAACCGACGTGTTGCTGCTCGGCGAACAACCGCTCGCCCGCGCCCTGGCCGCCAGCCTGGCAGCGCGCTCCGACCACCCTGTGTCGCAGGCCCTGGCCCGTGCTGCCGCTGAAGAGCAGATCGAACTGCTGGCCGTGCAAGAGCTGATCGCCCTACCCGGTCGCGGGGTCAAAGGGGTGATCGACGGCACGCCTTATCACCTGGGCAACCACCGCCTGGTGGAAGAATTGGGGCTGTGCTCCGCCGAGCTGGAAGCCAAGCTCGACACGCTGGAGCGCCAAGGCAAGACCGCCATTGTCCTGCTCGACGGCAGCGGCCCGCTGGCGCTGTTCGCGGTGGCCGATGCGGTACGCGAGACCAGCCGCGAGGCGGTGGCCGAGCTGCACCAGCTGGGGGTGAAAACCCTGATGCTGACCGGCGACAACCCGCACACAGCGGCGGCTATCGCCAGTCAGGTGGGCATTGATGAGGCGCAAGGCAACCTGTTGCCGGAAGACAAACTGGCCGAAATTCAGCGCCGCCAGGCCGGTGGCCAGCGCGTCGGCATGGTCGGCGACGGCATCAACGACGCCCCGGCCCTGGCCCGCGCCGACATTGGTTTTGCCATGGGCGCGGCAGGCACCGACACCGCGATTGAAACCGCAGGCGTAGCGTTGATGGACGATGACTTGCGCAAGCTGCCGGTGTTTATTCGCCTGTCCCGTCGCACCCATGCCGTGCTGGTGCAGAACATCGTGCTGGCGCTGGGAATCAAGGTGGTGTTTCTCGGCCTGACCCTGGCGGGCATGGGCAGCCTGTGGATGGCCGTGTTTGCCGATATGGGCGCGAGTTTGCTGGTGGTGTTCAACGGGTTGCGGTTGTTGCGAGTCCGCTTTGTGTAGGAGCGGCTTCAGCCGCGATCCCTGGAAAAGGCAATCGCGGCTGAAGCCGCTCCTACGGGACAGTGAAAATTACTCAACCTTCTGCGGCGTCTCCTGCCCCATGCAGCGCACCGCTTTCTTGCGGTTGTCGACCAGCACGCCGGTCAAGCCTTTCTGCTCGGTATCAAACAGCACCACGATGCCATCTACGCACTGCGCCACTTGCGCCGCCGGTTCCAGGGAGACCTTGTAGTCTTCACCCGGTACGGTCTTGAGCATGGTGAAGTCGGACAGCAGCAAGGCGTCTTCAGGTTTGGCGATGTGCAGGTAGCCGTAGAACCACAGCGCGGCCACGGTGCCCATGATGGACAGCACGCCGGTGATGATCAGGGGTCTTGCGTCGCGTGGTTGGCTCATTGCGGGGTCTCGTCGGAAGTCGGGGTATTGGGCGCTTCAGCCAGGCGTCTTAGGCCGGTAAAACCCGTGGGGTCGCTCAGGAACATCAGCATCACCTGCCGCCACACCGGGTCGGCGAAGGTTTGCACATGGCCACCCCGGGTCGGCTGCAGCACCCTCGGCGGGCGCGCAGCTTGATACAAGCTCACGCCGTTGGAAAGGGGCACGACCGTATCGTCAATGCTCTGGTAGATCAACAGTGGCAGCTGCGGCAAATTGCCAATGCTGGTGATCGCGCTGTCGCCGTCCGGCACCAGCCACGACAGCGGTACCTGCAATGGCCAGGTCAGCCACGAGTTGCTCAGGGTCAGTTGGGCGACCTCGCGGTAACTCGCCGGTACGCCGTCGAGCACCATGGCGGTCAGGCGCTGGGCCTGGTCGGGGTGCTCGCTGAGGTAATGCACGGCCAGCGCGCCGCCGATGCTCTGCCCCAGCAGGTACAACGGCTGGCCCTGGGTTTGCGGCGCGGCCCGTAACCAGGCAAAGGCGGCGTCGATGTCCTGATACACGCCAGGCAAATCCGGCGAGCCTTCGGATTTGCCGTAGCCGCGGTAATCCAGCAGCAGCACCTGATAGCCCTGCTCTGGCAGCCAGTAACTGCCGCCCAGATGCGTGGCGACGTTGCCGCCATTGCCATGCAGGTGCAACACCGTGCCCTTGAGCGCCACCCCGGGTTTTACCGGCAACCACCAGGCATGCAAGCGTGTGCCGTCGGCGGCGCTGAGGGTGATGTCGCGAAACTCCAGCTTGGCCACGGCCGGAGTGAAGGGCACGTCCTTGAGGGGGAAGAACAACAGGTTGCTGCAGCCGCTCAGGCTCACCAGCATCAGGCCCAGCGCCAGCAGACGACGCATCAATCGCCCCCGGCGCGGGTTTCCTCGCGGGCCTTGTACGTCGCCTCATACACCCGCTCGGCCAGGCGCGAAAATGGCAGGCTCTGCAACCACACGGTACCGGTGCCCTTGAGCGTGGCGAGAACGATGCCCTCGCCGCCGAACAACATGCTTTTCAGGCTGCCGGACAGCTGGATGTCGTAGTCGATGCCCTCACTGAAAGCCACCAGGCAACCGGTGTCCACCCGCAGCGTCTGGTTCTGCAACTCCTTGCGCACCACGGTGCCGCCGGCATGCACAAACACCAGGCCATCGCCTTCGAGCTTTTGCAGGATAAAACCTTCGCCGCCAAAGAAGCCGGAGCCCAGGCGCTTGTTGAAGCACACGCCGATGCGGGTGCCGAGGGCGGCGCAGAGAAAGGCGTCTTTCTGGCAGATCAACGTGCCACCCACCAGCTCCAGCTCGATGGGCACCACGCTGCCGGGATAGGGCGCAGCGAAGGCGACTCGGGCCTGGGTTTTACCGTGGTTGGAAAAGTGGGTCATAAACAGCGACTCGCCGCCGATCATGCGTTTTCCCGCACTCCACAACTTGCCCATCACGCCGTTGGCCGAGCCGTCGCCCAGGTGCGCATCGAAGTGGATGCCCTCGGTCATGTAGTTCATCAGCCCGGCTTCGGCGATCACCGATTGCTCGGGGTCGAGGATGATTTCCACCGTCTGCGCCGAGGTACCGAGAATTTCATAAGCGAGTTTCTGGCTGGGCATACGGGCTCCATGGTGTGGTGTTCAGCTGACGACTATGGGTCCCGGCCTGCGCCGGGACGACGGAGTTTTTCCAATCTACACCGTCGTCCCAGCGCAGGCTGGGACCCAGAATATCGAAGCAAACGGTCATTCAGGGGCGCCACCGCGCCTACAGAATGTTCGCGTAATCAGCTTCGATGCGGTCCAGGCTCAGGTGGTTGAGGAAGTTGGAGAAACACATCCAGGCCGACAACGCGTTGAGGTCACGGAACTGCGGTGGCAGGTACTTGGGCGGCACCACCAGGCCTTCGTCCACCAGTTGGCGCAAGGTGCGCATGTCTTCCAGGGTGGCCTTGCCGCAGAACAGCAACGGAATAGCTTCGAGCTTGCCTTTGCGCACCGCCAGCTGGATGTAGTTGTAGATCAGGATAAAGCCCTTGAGGTAGGACAGATCCTTGGTGAACGGCAGGCCGTCCGGGGTCGAGCCACGGAAGCTGCGGCTGGCGTTGGCGTAGCTTTGCTCCATATCGAAGCCCTGCTCGCGAAAGAAGTTGAACACCTGCAAAAAGTCGGCGCCCTCTTCAGCCATGTGGATGGCACGGGTGCGGTTGGTCAGCTTGCGCAAGCGGCTGGGGTAGGAGGCGAAGGCGATCACTTCCATCAGGATGGCCAGGCCTTCCTGGGTCACGGTCGACGAAGGTGGGCCCTTGGCCAGGAAGGTGCAGATCGGCTGGTTCAGGCCGTTGAGGGTAGTGCCGACATGCACCAGGCCCTCGTGCACTTCCAGGGCGCGCACGTCGCGTTCGTTGAACATCGCATCGGCGCGGATCTTGATGTAGTCGGCGCCTGCCGCGGCGTCGGCCAGAATACCGTCGGACTCGAACACGCGGATGGTGCTCTGCTCTTCACCGAACACCGTGTTGAGGCGGCCTTGCAGCATCTGCACGGCGTCCTTGGCGGTCAGGGTTTTCGGTTCGTCCTTGAGGTCGCCACGGTCGTCGATCTTGTTCAGGTAATCGGAAAACATCAGGCCGAGGTCGGCCAGGGTCGGGTCGCCGGCGTGGAAGGCATCCGAGGCCGAGCCGTAGAGTTCTTGCGAGATCAGGCCGAAGTCCGGGGTACCGCGTGCTTCGAGCATGCGAATGACCATGCGGTATTCCTTGCACATGCGCCGCATGATCTGCCCGACCGGGTTGAATTGGCCGAGCTGGCGGGTGATGTCCCGTTCGATGTTCTGGAACTCCAGCTTCTTGGCCCCGGAGTCGAAGCCCAGCGGCCGGCCGGCGTAGTAATCGCGGCCCACCTGCGGCAGTTCCTTGCCCTTGGCCTTGAGGAAGGCCTTGCGCACGTTTTCGTCCCACTTGACGGCGTCCAGCACGCGGATCGGCGTTTGCGCCTCCACCAGGCGGTCGGACAAGGCACGGATCACCAGTTGGTAGTCGTCAAGTTGGGTCTGGCTGTTCATCGGTCCCTCGCCATTAAGATCAACAGCATCGCGGCTGAAGCCGCTCCTACAAGATTGTGCAGTCCGTAGGAGCGGCTTCAGCCGCGATACCTTTTAGCGTCAGTCGCCAGTGCGTTGATACCTGGCCACCTCGATAAATACATCGGAGTTGGCCTGATCGTCCAGATAGGCGAAGACTTTCTCCAACGGGCTGCTGATCAGCACGCCATCGCCTTCCGGGGTTTCCACCACCTCGCCCTGCAACCCGCCGACTTGTAGCTCCTGGCTGACCCGGTCAATGTCCAGATTGTAGAGCAGCAATTCGTTGTTCTTGGTCAGCTCGAAACCGCCAATGGCGAAGTTGGCGCCCAGGCGTTTCGGCAGGCCGGCCGACAGGTACCAGCGACTGCCGTGGTGGGCCACGGTGAAGCTGTATTCCTCGATGCTTTTGTCGTTGTCCGGGCTGTTGATATAGGTGCGGGCTTTATAGACGTTGGAGCCGGAACGGCTGATATCCAGGTACAGGGTGTCGCCAAACTCGTTCTTGCGCGTCCACTCGCCCAACAGCGGAATCGGCGCCGCCTCGTTGGCCGGGATGGGGTCCTTGAAGGTCACCAGGCAGCCGCTGAGCAACAGAAACGACGCTGCGATCAGCACCCGCCAAGCCTTCATCGATGTTTCCATTCGCTGCCCACTCCTCTTTGCTGAGAACAAAACGGCGCAACCTACGCTAGAAATGTGACAAGTGATGCGAACGAGGATTCCAGCCCGGCCTTTGATCTTCGCAGCCGTTACTCAAGATCTTCGGGGCTAAGGCCAGGCAAGGCGCCCCGCAGCTTTTAAGCGCAGCGTACTTGAGTACGTGAGCATTAAAAGCGAGGACGCAACGCCGCATGGCCGACGACCAGAAGAGCGCTCAACTACAGACCGAGGACCATATACATATAGCGCTTGAGAATGGCCAACATATCGGCGCCATCCAGGTTCGCCGCACCATCGATCAAACCTTGGTATTCCATGCGCTCCACAATACCGGTCAGCACCTTGGCGTCCTGCTCCGGTTGCTGCGAACCGAGCACTTCGAAGAAGTGCGTTGCGCCCTGTTGCAGAATCTGACGGTGCGCGCGCACCAAGTCGTGCAGGCGCGGGTTGAGTAACGCTTCCTGCTGGAAGGCACGCTCAGCGAGCAGATGCGCCGGGCGTTCCTGCACTTGCTGGCGCACATATTCCACGGCCATCGCGGCGATGTAGTCGGCCAACTCACGGCGCGATTCGGCGCTGCCGTTGAGCTTGTCCACGCGCGCGCGCAAGAGCCCTTCAGTGCCCTCCCAGAACGCCGCCATATCGGCGGCACTGCGCTCCACGAACAGGGCGAACGTGTCGGTGATCAGGTCGTTTATGTCTTTGAAATAGTAGGTGGTGGCCGACAAGGGCACGTCCGCCTCGGCAGCTACAGCGCGGTGGCGCACGGCACGCACGCCTTCACGAACGATGATGCGCATGGCGGCATCAAGAATGGCCTGGCGGCGCTGTTCGCTGCCATGGCGGCTGGCCTTGCGGCCTTGGTACTGAACGCTTTCGGCAACGGCGCTGGCGACGTCGGCGGTGCTGTCTCGGGAAGGTTGGGTCACGACTGGGCTTACCTCACGCGCTATCTATTAAAAGCAGACCATCACTCTTTTGGAGCCGGTGGCCTTGGAGCCTGGTTAGGCAGAATAGATCCCTCTCCCACAGAAAGCTTGCTAGCAGGCGCCGCTCCAGCTCGTGTGCAAGCGTAGCGAGCGAAGGCCAGGCCGAGCGCAGTAGCTTGCACGCGGCCTGGCACCGTCTTACGCCTGAGGGCGCATGTGCGGGAATAGGATCACGTCGCGAATAGACGGCGCATCCGTCAACAACATCACTAAACGGTCGATACCAATGCCTTCACCAGCGGTGGGCGGCATGCCGTATTCCAGCGCGCGGACGAAATCGGCGTCGTAGTGCATGGCTTCGTCGTCACCGGCGTCCTTCTCGGCCACCTGGGCCTGGAAGCGTTCAGCCTGGTCTTCCGCGTCGTTCAACTCGGAATAGGCGTTGGCGATTTCACGGCCACCGATAAACAGCTCGAAGCGGTCGGTCACGCTTGGGTCCTGGTCGTTACGACGGGCCAGCGGCGAGACTTCGAACGGGTACTGGGTAATGAAGTGCGGTTGCTCCAGTTTGTGCTCGACCAGCTCTTCGAAAATCATCACCTGCAGCTTGCCCAGGCCTTCGAAGCCCAGCACCTTGGCGCCGGCTTTTTTGGCGATGTCGCGAGCCTTATCGATATCGGTAAGGTCGGCAGCGGTCAGCTCGGGGTTGTACTTCAGAATCGAGTCGAACACCGACAGGCGCGCGAACGGCTCGCCGAAGTGGAACACCTTGCCCTGGTATGGCACGTCGGTGGTGCCGAGCACCAGTTGGGCCAGCTCGCGGAACAGTTCCTCGGTGAGGTCCATGTTGTCTTCGTAGTCGGCGTAGGCCTGGTAGAACTCGAGCATGGTGAACTCGGGGTTGTGCCGGGTCGAAACGCCTTCGTTACGGAAGTTGCGGTTGATCTCGAACACGCGCTCGAAGCCGCCCACCACCAAACGCTTGAGGTACAGCTCCGGCGCGATGCGCAGGAACATGCCCATGTCCAACGCATTGTGGTGCGTCTCGAACGGCTTGGCCGCGGCGCCGCCTGGAATGGTCTGCAGCATCGGCGTTTCCACTTCGAGGAAATCGCGTTTCATCAGGAAGCTGCGGATGTGCGCGATCACTTGCGAGCGCACGCGGAAGGTCTGGCGAGTTTCTTCGTTGACGATCAGGTCGACGTAGCGCTGACGGTAGCGGGTTTCGGTGTCGGTCAGGCCGTGGTGCTTGTCCGGCAGCGGGCGCAGCGACTTGGTCAGCAGGCGCACGTCGGTCATTTCCACGTACAGGTCGCCCTTGCCGGAACGGGCCAGGGTGCCTTCAGCGGCGATGATGTCGCCCAGGTCCCAGGTTTTCACCTCGGCGAGTTTTTCTTCCGACAAGGTTTTGCGGTTCACGTACACCTGAATGCGCCCGCTCATGTCCTGAATCACCATGAACGCGCCACGGTTGAGCATGATGCGACCGGCAACCTTGACCGGAATGGCAGCGGCTTCCAGCTCTTCCTTGGTCTTGTCCACGTACTGCTTCTGCAGATCAGCGCAGTAGTTGTCGCGGCGGAAGTCGTTGGGGAAGGCCTGACCCTTGGCACGCGCTGCGGCAAGCTTTTCCTTGCGCAGGGCGATCAGGGAATTCTCTTCCTGTTGCAGCGCTTGCAGGTCGGGCTGCTGGTCGGTGGTGTTGTGGTCGCTCATGTCTTTACGGTTTCCATTGCAGGTTCGTTGCCCACGCCCCGGGGCGGGGGACTTCTTTCTAGGCTGAAAAATTACAGGCCTTGCTTGAGGCTGGCGATCAGGTACTCGTCGATATCGCCATCCAGCACCTTGTCGCAGTCACTGCGTTCGATGCTGGTGCGCAGGTCCTTGATGCGCGAGGCATCGAGTACGTACGAGCGAATCTGGTGACCCCAGCCGATGTCCGACTTGGTCTCTTCCAGCGCTTGCGACGCCGCGTTGCGCTTCTGCACTTCCTGCTCATACAGGCGGGCGCGGAGCATTTTCATCGCGGTGTCTTTGTTGGCGTGTTGCGAGCGTTCGTTCTGGCAACTGACCACGGTGTTGGTCGGTACGTGGGTGATACGTACGGCCGAGTCGGTGGTGTTTACGTGCTGACCACCGGCACCGGAGGAGCGGTAGGTGTCGATACGCAGGTCCGCCGGGTTGATCTCGATTTCGATGTTGTCATCGATTTCCGGCGACACGAATACCGCCGAGAACGAGGTGTGACGACGGTTGCCGGAGTCGAACGGGCTTTTACGCACCAGGCGGTGCACGCCGATCTCGGTACGCAGCCAGCCAAAGGCGTACTCGCCCTTGATGTGCACGGTGGCGCCTTTGATGCCCGCCACTTCACCGGCCGACAGCTCCATGATGGTGGCGTCGAAGCCGCGCTTGTCAGCCCAGCGCAGGTACATGCGCAGCAGGATGTTGGCCCAGTCCTGGGCTTCGGTGCCGCCGGAACCGGCCTGGATATCCAGGTAGGCGTTGTTGGGGTCCATCTCGCCACTGAACATGCGGCGGAATTCGAGTTTTTCCAGGGCTTCGCGCAGGCGCTCGACTTCGGCGGAGACATCGTCAACCGCGCCTTGGTCTTCTTCTTCGGCAGCCATTTGCAGCAGATCGCGGGCATCGCTCAGGCCCGAGCTCATTTCGTCGAGGGTTTCGACGATAAGCGCCAGGGCGGCGCGCTCGCGGCCCAGGTTCTGGGCGTATTCGGGGTTGTTCCACACGGCCGGGTCTTCCAGCTCGCGGTTGACTTCAGTCAGACGATCACTCTTGTGATCGTAGTCAAAGATACCCCCGAATGGTCTCGGAACGTTCGGAGAGGTCCTTGATGCTGTTAAGGATCGGGTTGATTTCCATGGTGGGCAGCACTCGCAGGCTTGAACTTTCGAAAAGCCGGCGAGTATACCCCAGTCGCTGCAAGGGTTGCAGCCGGTAATCGGGGGGAATGGTGTTTGCTGCGGCCCTCTCCCCAGCCCTCTCCCGCAAGCGGGAGAGGGAGCCGACCGAGTGAGGTCCAGAGGTATGGCGGAGAATAAATTCCCCTCTCCCGCTTGCGGGAGATGGGTTAGGGGTGAGGGGCCGTTGCTTTACAGCGCCTGGCGCACCTGGCTCTCCAATTCCACCTTCAGCGCCGGCTCCAGTTTGAGCTGCTTGGCCAACTCATCCAGGTAGGCGCGCTCCATAAAGTGTTCTTCATCCACCATCAGCACGCTGGCCACGTACATTTCGGCGGCCATTTCCGGGGTGCTGGCGGCGCGGGCGACGTCGGCGGGGTCGAGCGGTTTGTTCAGCTCCAGGTCGAGCCAGCGGTTCAGTTCGGCGTCATTGCTCAGTTTGACGAACTCGCCTTCGATCAACTGTCGCTCGCGGGCATCGACATGGCCGTCGGCCTTGGCGGCAGCCACCAGAGCCTTGAGGATGGCCTGGCTGTGCAGCTCGGCCTGGGCCGGCGGCAAGCGGTCGAGGGTTTGCGGTTCCGGGGTATTGGCCGCACCGGCGGCCTGGTTGGCCTGCCAGTTGCCGTAGGCCTTGTAAGCGATCACGCCCAACGCGGCAAGGCCGCCATAGGTCAGGGCTTTACCGCCCAGCTTGCGTGCACTCTTGTTGCCCAGCAGCAGGCCCATGGCCCCGGCGGCCAGGGCGCCACCACCGGCACCGCTGAGCAGGCTGCCGAGGTTGGCGCTATCCAGCAGGCCGCCAGACTTGCCGCTCTGGCCCGGCTTGGCAACGCCGCCGGCCTTGTTCTGCAGCAGATCCTGGCCGGACTTCAGCAACTGATCGAGTAAGCCACGGGTGTTCATACAGCCTCCAATCGTCAAATAAACCGACCGGCAGACTAGAACCAAACCGGGCAAAAGCCCTGCACAAGAGTGTTTGCGGATGTTGCTCTGGAAACCTGCGGGATCGAGGCGAACCGGCTACAGCATCCCCACCTGATTACGCCCGGCATTCTTGGCCTGGTACAACGCCCGGTCCGCGCTCTGGATCAGTAACCGATGTTCTTCCCCCTGCTGCGGCAACATGGTCGCCAAACCAATACTGACGGTCAGCACCGAGCCCTCTTGCGGCGAGGTATGGGGAATATTCAGGCTCTCCACGGCGCGGCGGATCTTCTCGGCCACCAAGCGTGCACCGCCGGACGACGTGCTCGGCAGCACCATCGCGAATTCCTCACCACCGTAACGCGCCGGCAGGTCCGAGGGGCGGCTGCAGCCGGCGCGGATGGCCTCGGCTACATAGTGCAGCGCCTCGTCACCCTTGAGGTGGCCGAAGCCATCGTTGTAGGCCTTGAAGTAGTCGACGTCGATCATCAGCAACGACAGCTGGCTCTGCTCGCGCATGGCGCGGCGCCATTCCATTTCCAGGTATTCATCGAAGTGGCGGCGGTTGGACAGCCCGGTCAGGCCGTCGGAATTCATCAGCCGTTGCAGCACCAGGTTGGTTTCCATCAACTGCTGCTGGCTTTCACGCAGCGCGCGGTGGGCTTCGTCGCGTTGCAGCTGCATCTGGAACGAGCGCGAGTGGTAACGAATGCGCGCGATCAGCTCAATGGGTTCGGGCAGCTTGACCAGATAGTCGTTGGCGCCGGCACCGAACGAGGAGCTTTTGACCATGCCGTCGTCCTTGGTCGACAGCACGATGATCGGGATATCCGCCGTCACCGGATTGGCGCGGTAGGCACGCACCAGCGACAGGCCGTCCACCCCCGGCATCACCAGATCCTGAATGATCACCGTCGGTTTTATCTGAATGGCCTGCGCCACCGCCTGGTGGGGGTCCGAGCAGAAGTGGAAGCCAATGTTCGGCTCGTTCACCAGGGCGCGGCGAATGGCTTCGCCAATCATCGCCTGGTCATCCACCAACAACACCATCACGGCGTTTTCGTCGTTAATCACTGCGCCACTACCCCGATCACAAATGGTTGTTCCATTGCCAAACCTACGACCATCGCCGGCACAACGTTGGCGCAATCGCCTCCAGCGCACAAATCTCCACCGCGGCGTCGATGGCGGCGGCCGCTTTGGGCATACCGTACACCGCCGAGCTCTGCTGATCCTGGGCGATGGTGTGAAACCCCCGCTCGCGCAGCAATTTCAGGCCATTGGCGCCGTCGCGGCCCATGCCGGTGAGCAGTACGCCCATGGCCTCACCTTGCCAATACTGCGCGACGCTTTGGAAAAACACATCTATCGAAGGTCGGTAAATATGCTCGCTGGGCTCCACCGTGTAGCGCAGGCTGCCATCCTCGACCAGGCGCAAGTGGTGGTTGGTGCCCGCCAGCAGCACCGTGCCCACCTGCGGTTGTTCCCCCTCCACGGCCAGGCGCACCGGCATGTTCGAGGCGCTGCACAACCATTCGGCCATGCCGGCGGCAAACACCTGATCGACA
Source organism: Pseudomonas sp. GV071 (assembly GCF_003050835.1). GTDB lineage: Bacteria > Pseudomonadota > Gammaproteobacteria > Pseudomonadales > Pseudomonadaceae > Aquipseudomonas. Next base: position 367,536 of record NZ_QAOJ01000003.1, read on the forward strand.
TGCTGCACCAGCACCACGGCGGCGGGAAAATCGGCCGGCAGACCGCGTAGCAGAATTTCCAGCGCCGCCGGCCCACCGGCCGAGGCGCCAATCGCCAGCAACGCCTGGCGTTGCCGCCCTGGCGCCGCGTCCTGGGCACTGGCAGCCGGTTTTTTCTCGCGCTGACCGAGCAACCAGCCAATATTCTGAATCTTGCGCAACAGCGGTGCGGCGGCTTCACGCGGGTCGCCGACGCCAAGCGTCGGGGTGTCGACCACATCCATAGCGCCATGGCCCATGGCCTCGAACACGCGGTTGACGCTCTGCTGCGAGTTGACCGTTACCACCACAATCGCGCACGGGGTCTTGGCCATGATCTGCCGGGTGGCTTCGACGCCATCCATCACCGGCATGATCAAATCCATCAGCACCACATCCGGTTTGTGCTCGGCGCACTTGGCCACCGCCTCGGCGCCGTTCACCGCCACCCAGATCACTTCATGCGCCGGCTCCAGCGCCAGCGCCCGGCGTAACGCCTCGACCGCCAGGGGCATGTCGTTGACGATCCCGATCTTCACCTACGGCTCTCCAATCAGATCGACGACCGCATCCAGCAGCGCTTCGTCATGGAAACTGGCCTTGGCCAGATAATAGTCGGCGCCGGCATCCAGGCCCCGGCGGCGATCTTCTTCACGGTCTTTGTACGACACCACCATCACCGGCAACGACTGCAAGCGGTTGTCGCGGCGAATCAGGGTGACCAGCTCGATGCCGTCCATGCGCGGCATGTCGATATCGCTCACCAGTAAATCGAAATGCTCGGAGCGCAACGCGTTCCAGCCGTCCATGCCATCCACCGCCACGGCCACGTCGTAGCCGCGTTGCAGCAGCAACTTGCGTTCCAGCTCGCGCACGGTCAGCGAGTCGTCGACCACCAGAATCCGTTTGCGCGCCACCGCGCCGGCCTGGCGACCACGGTCGATGCGCTCCAGGCGACCGGTGCTGAGCAGTTTTTCCACCGAGCGCAGCATGTCTTCCACATCCAGGATCAGCACCGGGGTGCCGTCATCCAGCAGCGCGCCGGCGGAGATGTCCTGCACCTTGCCCAAGCGCGCATCGATGGGCAGAACCACCAGGGTGCGCTCGCCAATAAACCGTTCCACCGCCACGCCATACACCGCGTCGCGCTCGCGAATCACCACCACGCGAATATCCCCGGCCGAGGCCTCACCCTCCGGCCGTTGCAACAACTGGTGCGCGGCCACCAGGCCAACGTGCCGGCCCTCGTGCCAGAAGTGCTGGCGACCTTCGAGTTGCACGATGTCCTCGGGCGCCAGTTCGAGCATGCGTTCGATCTGCGCCAACGGAAACGCGTAGGCTTCGCCGCCGATCGTCACCACCAGGCTGCGCACCACCGACAGGGTCAGCGGCACTTCCAGGTGGAAGGTGGCGCCCTGTCCCGGCACCTGGCGCAACTCGATGGCGCCGCGCAACTGGCGGACCATGTGCTGCACCACGTCCAGCCCAACGCCGCGGCCAGATACTTCGGTGACCGTGTCGCGCATGCTGAAGCCCGGCAGAAAGAGGAAGCTCAGCAGCTCTTCCTCGCTCATCTGCGCAATGGTTTCCGGGGTCGACAACTGGCGCTGGGCAATCGCCGCACTGAGACGCTGCAAATCGATACCGGCGCCGTCGTCACTCAATTCCAGCACCAGCAAACCGGCCTGATGGCGGGCCTTGATGCTAATGACCCCTTCCGCCGGTTTACCCGCCCGCGTCCGCGCCTCGGCGCTTTCGATACCGTGGTCGACAGCGTTGCGCAGCAGGTGCACCAACGGCGCTTCGAGTTTTTCCAACACCTCGCGGTCGACCTGGGTTTTCTTCCCCTCCACGTCCAGACGCACCTGCTTGCCGAGGTCGCGGGCCAGGTCGCGGATCATCCGCTCCTGGCCACGCAGCACATCGTTGAACGGCCGCAGGCGGCAGGCCAGGGCGGTGTCGTAAAGCAATTGCGCACGCTGTTCCGACTGCCAGCTGAATTCATCGAGGTCACTGGCCTGCTGGGTCAGCAGTTGCTGGCATTCATCCACCAGGCGCCTGGCATCGGCCAGCAGTTCCAGGGTTTGCGGGTCGGTGTTGGCCTCGTTGAGGGCATCGTGCACGCCGTTGAGGGTGCGACTGGCGCCCGTCTGCAGGCGTTTCATCCGTTGCATGGAGGTGAGGAAGGGTTTTAGCCGTTGCGACTCCACCAGCGATTTACTCGACAGGTCGAGCAGGCGGTTCAAGCGCTCGGCGGTCACCCGCAGCACTCGCTCGCCACCGGCATCCGCCACCGGTGCCTCTTCGGCGACCACGGCCGGCGGCGTCGGCTCAGGCGTAACCGGCAACGGCTGTGTGGTCAGCTCCGGCTCCGGCGCTGCCAGGCGACTTTCCTGCATGGCCATCAGGCCACCACGGCTCATGATGTCCATGGCCTCGACAAAGGCAGCGACGTCGCCAGGGGTCACGCCGGAATCCGGCTTGGCCACCCGCAACAGCAGGTCGGTACCTTTGAGCAACGCGTCGATATGTTCCGGGGTCAGACGCAATTGGCCGTTCTGCGCACTGACCAGACAATCTTCCATGACATGGGCGATGCCCACTCCGGCGTCGATGCCGACAATGCGCGCCGCACCCTTGAGCGAATGCGCCGCACGCATGCAGGCTTCCAGTTGATCGGCTTGCGTGGGGTTGCGTTCCAGCGCCAGCAGGCCGGCATTCAACACCTGGGCCTGGGCTTCGGCTTCCAGCTGGAACAGCTCCAGCATCGAGGCATCGCGCATCTGATCCGGGGTCATGTCAGGCTCCGCATCACAGCGTGCAACAGCAGGTCTTCATCGAGCAGACGCACGCTGCGCTGCTGCCACAACAACACGCCGCGGGTGAACTTGCCGCCCGCCGCGCTTTGCCCGGACTGGCTGGCGCTGGCCTCCAGTACCTGTTGTTCATCAAAGGCATGAATGCCCAGCACCTCGTCCACCGGCGCCAGCACATTGCCGCCCTGGGCGGCGAGAATCAGCAGGCGCGGCACCACTCGCCCGCTGCGTGTGGCGGTGCCGGCATCCAGGCCCAACAGTTCGCTCAGCGACACACAGGGCACCAGCGCGCCACGCACATTGGCCACACCGAGCAAGGCCCGCGAGCGTTGGTGCGGCAGCGAATGAATCGGCGCCAGGGGCGACACTTCCACCAGCGTGCGGGTGGCCAGGGCCAGCCATTCATCACCGAGGCGAAACACGATCAGCGACTGGGTGGCCTGCTGCTGGGTGTCCTTGGTCTGGTCGTACAGCGCCACGTGTTCCTGGCTCAGGCTGTAGCGGTCGAGCAGGCGTGTGGCAGCGGCGGCATACACCTCGCAGTTACGGCAATGCACATGCTCGATCAGCTTCGCGCAGCTCTTGTCGCCGCGAATGCCGATACGGTTCCAGCAGTCGTCCACATCACGGTCGCCGCCGTGCAGGCTCAGGCTCACTTCATTCATCGCGGTTACTCATAACGCCCGACTCCACGCTGCGCTCGCGCTTGCAAACGCTGGGCGCCAGCCTGGTCGCCCTGGGCTGCCAACAGCGCCGCCAGCTGCGCCAGCGCGGCCGGGTGCTGGGGTTGCAGGTACAGGGCCTTGCGGTAAAAACCTTGGGCGCCACTGGCGTCGTGTTCCACTTCGCAGAGCAGCCCCAACCAATAAAATACTTCGGCACTCGGGCCATGGCTGACGAGAAACGCCTCGCTGCGTTGCCGCGCTTCGGCGCTGTGGCCCTGGTTGGCCAGGCTGGCGATAAGCGCCAGTTGCTCGGCGCTGTCATCCGCCACCACCGGGGCTTTTTTCACCACGGGCTTGGCCACCGGGCGAGGAACCGGCACCGGCGGCAACGGCCGACGCACAACCGGCGGAGTCACCACCGGCGTCGCCTCGGCGAGGGCCTGACGGCGGAAGGCAAACGACAACGGGATAGCCAGCGACTGCATGCCCACCCGGGTAAACAGGCTGGCCTCAGCCGGGCCGATAAACAGCACGCCGTCATCGCGGGTCAGGCGCTTGAGCACCTGCAAGGTTTGCTCTTGAGTGGCCACGTCGAAATAGATCAGCAGGTTGCGGCAGAACACAACGTCATAGGCCTGTTCCCCCGCCAACAACCCGGGTTCGAGCAGGTTGCCGGCCTGGAAGCGCACCTGCTGGCGCACCCGCTCATTGATCAGGTAGCCATTGCCCTCGGCGGTGAAATAGCGGTTACGAAAACTCAAGGTTTCGCCACGAAACGAATTGCGCCCGTAGCGGCCTGCGCTGGCGCGCTCGATGGACAGCGGGCTGATATCCAGCGCATCAACCTTGAAAGCCTCTGCCGCCAGGTTGGCATCCAGCAAGCACATGGCAATCGAATAGGGTTCTTCACCGGTCGAGCACGGCAGGCTGAGCACTCGCAGCGGGCGGCTGCCGGCCAACTCGGCGATGCGCCGCGAGGCCAGGCGCGCCAGGGTGGCGAAGGACTCCGGGTAACGGAAAAACCAGGTCTCGGGCACGATCACCGCTTCAATCAGCGCTTGCAGCTCGGCCTCGGAATTCTGCAGATCCTGCCAGTAGACCTCGACATCACGCCCCGGCACCGCCGCCATGCAACGGCGCACCGCCCGATCGATTACCGAGGCGCCAACGGTGATGGCGTCCAGGCCGATCCTGTCTTTAAGCAGCTGCTCGAAGCGCGGGTCGATGCTCATGGCGCCAACCCTTCAGCGGGAAACAGCAGCGCTTGCACCGCCGCAGGCAGCAATTGCTCGATCTGAATGCGCTGCACCAGGCCATGGGCGGTTTCCAGCACCGGGCCGAGGTAGGGCGAGTCCGGGTTGCTCAGGCCGAGATCACGAAAGTCATCGGGGTTGCAACGCAGGGTGTCGCTGGCCTGTTCCAGCACCAGCCCCAACGGCAGCGTGCGGCCATCGGCGGTCTGGTAATGGACCAGCACCGTGCGCGTGCTGGTACGGGCCAGCGCCGGGGTGCCAAGACTGAGCTGGCTGAGGTCGAGCACCGGCACCAGGTGGCCGCGAAAGGCAAACACCCCGGCCACCCAAACGGGCGCACCGGCAATGGTTTTCACCGGCACCCGGGGCAGCACCGCCACCACGTCGCGTGCGGCCAGGGCGTAGCGTTCCACGCCGAGGGAAAACAACAGGTACAGCGGCGCCTTGTGCCCATGCGCCGGCTGCAAAGGGCTGGCCATGGTCGGCCTCAGACCTTGAAGCTCGACACGCCGCTACGCAGGCTGCCGGCCACCTGATTCAACTCTTCAATGGCGAAGCTGGCCTGACGCAGCGACTCCACGGTCTGCCCGGTGGCCTCGCCCAACTGGGTCAGCGCCTGGGTGATCTGCTCGGCACCAGTGGCCTGCGCCTGCATGCCCTCGTTGAGCACCACCACGCGCGGCGCCAGCGCCTGCACCTGGTCGATGGTTTGCGAGAGCTGCTCGCCGACCTCCTGCACCTCGCTCATGCCGCGACGCACCTGCTCGGAAAACTTGTCCATGCCCATTACCCCGGCCGACACCGCCGACTGGATTTCGCGCACCATCTGCTCGATGTCGTAGGTGGCCACGGCGGTCTGGTCGGCCAGGCGCCGTACCTCGGTGGCGACCACCGAGAAACCACGGCCGTACTCGCCGGCTTTTTCCGCTTCGATGGCGGCGTTCAGCGACAGCAGGTTGGTCTGGTCGGCCACTTTGACGATGGTGGTCACCACCTGATTAATGTTGCTGGCCTTCTCGTTGAGAATGCCCAGCTTGGCGTTCACCAGCTCGGCGGCGCCCATCACCTGGCGCATGGTGTCTTCCATGCGCAGCAAACCCACCTGCCCGGCACCGGCCAGGGCCGACGCTTGTTCGGCGGAGTAACTGACCTCGCCCATGGTGCGCACCAGGTCGCGCGAGGTGGCGGCAATTTCCCGCGAGGTGGCGCCGATCTGCGTGGTGGTGGCGGCGGTTTCGGTGGCCGTGGCTTGCTGCTGTTTGGAGGTGGCGGCGATTTCCGTTACCGAGGTGGTCACCTGCACCGCCGAGCGTTGCGACTGCGACACCAGCGCGGTGAGGTCATCAACCATGGCATTGAAGCCACTCTGCACCGCGCCGAACTCGTCGCGGCGCACGTCATTAAAACGGGTGGTGAGGTTGCCGGTGCGCATCACCGTAAGAATCTGCGCCAGGTTGTTCAGCGGGCCCATGATCGCGCGCATCAGAATAAAACCGCTGATCATCGCCACTGCAATCACCAACAACAGCGACAGCACCATGCTCACCTTGGCCCCGGCGGCCTGGCTGGTGATGTTGGTGGTGGCCACGTCGGCACGGTCTTTATTGAACTGCACCATGGCCAACAACTGCTCGCGGCCTTTGTTCCAGACCGGGCGCAATTGCTCGTTGAGAATTTTGCGCGCTACCAGCGGCTGGCCTTGCTGGAACTGGCCGAGCACTTCGGCGAGCAATTTGTTGAAGGCCTCGCGCTGCACCAGAAAGGCGTCGAGGTGGGCTTTGTCTTCCGCGTCGAAAATCGACTTCTGGTACTCCGCCACCCGCGCCATCAGCTTTTCATCATTGCTGTTGAACTCGGCCAGCACGGCCGGAGCAATCACCTGCTCATCGGAGAGCCCCACCACCTGCTGGGCGAGGATAAAACTGTCGACCCAGGAGCTACGGATATAGGAGCTGAAATACACCCCGGGCATGGCGTCGTTAGCCACCTGCCGGGCGCCGGCATCAATGGCCACCAAGCGTGAATACGCCACTGCCACCATCAGAATGACGATGGCAATGATCACCGCAAAACTCGCCAGAATGCGCTGGCGCAGGGTCCAGTTCTTCACACTTCACTCCCCACTGAGAACGGTGCTAGCGCACGGCTCGAGCTGGCGGCACCAGGTGGCGCGCCAATGCCAGCGACTGTAAGACGCGCCCTACACAGGCGCAAGTTTTCAAGCGTAGCAGGAGGTAAGTGAATCAACGACTTAACAGCGTTATTTCGGGCTGGGAGTAGGCTGGATTGAGCCAACGACGGTGCTCGGTTGGGGCGATTGGGCTAAGCCGCCTTCGCCGTTTTTACCACCGCCGCCAGTACCGTTATGCGTTTTGACTGAAGTTTATCGAGGCTGCCCTCTGCCCACCCGACAAACAACCTGACAAGCCTCAAGCCGACAATCCCATAGGCAAAAGCCCGAAGGGCCATTCCTCCCCGCCTTGCCGCCCGGGCGCTCCCGCCCGCACAGCCCGCACCTGTAAGGCTTCCCCTACACAACGCCGCACTGCATCCCTACGCACTACCAAGAATCAGATGACAGCAACCTCCACCCTGCATTGCCGATGCTGGCCGCTTCAATATTTCCTACAGGCCATCGTGATGAAAAGCCTTTCCTTTCCCCGTTCCCCCTTGAGCCAGGCGCTCGCGCCTTGGCGCTTGCTTTTCACCACGGTCCTTTCAACATTGGCCCTGCTAGCCGCTCAGCCGGCAGCGGCGGTGATGTTGGATTTTGAGATCTTTTCGGGGGTGGATGCTCCGCGCTCACGTGCTATTAGTGGCGACGGCAAAGTAGTGGCGGGAGTAGTACCAGGTTCGTCTGGCTATCAACTTTTTACCTGGAGTAAAGACGGGGGCTACCGCCAAGTTGGATCAATGGCAACAGTCAACGCGGTGAGCTATGACGGGAAAACTATTGTCGGTCAAAGTGATAACCGTCACGCCTATATCTGGTCAGTGGATGACGGCTTCACCGACGTGGGTACGTTGGGTGGAGCTGTAAGCGGAGCCAGCGGGGTCAGCGACAACGGCAACGCGGTTGTTGGTTACGCGTACAACTCCGCCAACGAAGTTCGCGCTTTTCTCTGGACAAAAGCCGGCAACATGCAAGACCTCGGCACTCTGCCAGGGGATGCCGGTGCCTGGGCTAACGGAATAAGCGGCGACGGCCAAGTTGTAGTGGGGGCCACCTACAAAGTAGGGCCCAGCTACGCAGCTGACTATAAAGCCGTTCGCTGGGACGTTGCTTCGGGCACCATCACTGACCTTGGTTCGCTGGGTGGAACGATAAGCCAAGCCTACGCCGCCAATCGGGATGGCTCGGTGATTGTGGGCTCCAGCCAGCTAATCGACGGGCAAACACATGCCTTTCGATGGACGGAAGCGGGCGGAATGCAAGACCTCGATAAAACGCCGGGCAACTCCAGCGTTGCGAACGACGTCAACGCCGACGGATCTGTGGTGGTGGGCCAGAGCGGCGACACTGCCTTCCGCTGGACCGAACCTACCGGCATGACCAGCTTGGGTGTGCTCTCCGGCCAAAGCTACAGCATCGCTACCAACGTCTCCGACGACGGCAACACCGTAGTCGGCGACAGCGGTGGTCGCGCCTTTATCTGGAACGCCGCCTTCGGCACCCCTGCCGGCGTAATACAAGACCTCGACCACCTGCAAACCTCCCTGATCCAAAGCGCCGACACGGTCAACCAATTGGTCAGCAACCAAACCCGCCGTCTGCGCGATCTCACTCAGCAGCAATGCCAACCCGGCATCAACCAAACCTATTGCCTGGGCGGCGGCAGACAGAGTTACGCTGGCGGCGCTGATAACAGCGATTACCAGAATGACCTGCAACTCAGCGGCGGCCTGCGTTTCAATGAGCAATTCACCGCCGGCGCCACACTGAGCATTGGCGCTAGCACGTTGAAGGACCAGGACGCTGAGCAGAACAAAGCGTTTGGTCTGGGTTTGTGGAGCGCCTACCAGCAAAATTCGGACAACACCGGTTGGGGTGGCAGCGCCAGTGTTGCGCTGGGCAAAAGCGATAACACATTTGAACGTGGCGTTGGCCTGACCGATGTGCAGCGCGCCCGCGCCAACCTGAAAATGAGCAGCACCGCCGTGCGCGTTGCCGCCCACTACGGTGTGCAGGTCGGCACCTCGCTGGTGACGCCAGAAGTGTCCCTGAGCCATGCCCGCACCGGGCAAGACGGTTTCACTGAGCGCAATGTGGCGTTCCCGCTGACCGTCGACAGCTCAAAAAGCAGCCAAACCTACGCCACTGTTGGCGTGCGCAGCGCTACACCGATTAACGCCAAAGGCACCCTGCATTTGAGCCTGGCGGTGGATACGTTGCTACACGACCAGACTCCGGCGATTGAAGGGCACTCGAACGTGCCAGGCCTGAGCCGGTTCAAGCTCGATGGCCGCGCGGATAAACGCCGCGTGGTCCCGATGGGGGCGCTGGGGTATAGCCATGCGCTGGATGAGAACTCCACGCTGGGGGTTGGGTTGCAGTTGTCGGGGGGTAGTTTTAAAGGCGACAGGTCGGTGATTGGGGTGGGGGTGAAATATAGCTATGCGTTTTGATGGTTGAAGATTGAGTAAGTAAGCCCGTCCGTGTGACGGGCTTTTTTTTGGGTTGGGCAAAAAGGTAAGGGGCCCCTCTCCCCAGCCCTCTCCCGCAGGCGGGAGAGGGGGCGGACCGCGTTGGTGTGGCGATCGGTGATCGGTTCCCCTCTCCCGCTCGCGGGAGAGGGGCTAGGGGAGAGGGTTGAGGCAAACGCCGATTCCAGCCATTGGAAATTCGTTTGCAGGGATCGCGGCTGAAGCCGCTCCTACGGGGTTCACGGGTCCGTAGGAGCGACTTCAGCCGCGATGTTTTTCCTGCAGTCCATTCGACATAAACGATACCAACCCTATCCAATCCATAATTCTCATGGCATTTTCTCTGCACCACGCCCGCACAGAGCCGCCAACCGCCATGATGACCCTCCGCCAAATCCGCCATTTCATTGCGGTGGCTGAAACCGGTTCGATCTCTGCCGCCGCCCAGGCGGTGTTTATTTCCCAGTCCACGCTCACCCTGGCTATCCAGCAGCTGGAGCAGGAAATCGGCGTCAACCTGTTCAACCGGCACGCCAAGGGTATGTCGCTAACCCACCAGGGCCACCAGTTCCTACGCCAGGCGCATTTGATTTTAGCGACGGTGGATAACGCCAAACGCAGCCTGCAACAGAGCACCGACCAGGTTGCCGGCCAGCTCACCATCGGGGTAACCGGGTTGGTGGCCGGTTATTACCTGGCGGATCTGATCACCCGCTTCCAACGGGCCTACCCCAACGTGGAAATCCGCGTGATGGAGGACGAGCGCCCGTATATCGAGCATTTGCTGGTGAGCGGCGAGATCGATGTGGGCGTGCTCATCCTGTCCAACCTGGAAGACCGCCACGCCCTGCAAACCGAGGTACTCACCCATTCGCCGTTGCGCCTGTGGCTGCCGCCGCAGCACCCGTTGCTGGAGCACGACAGCATCAGCCTGGCGGATATCGTCAACGAGCCAATGATTCAGCTGAATGTGGATGAGATGGGCCTGAACGCTCAACGCATCTGGTCGCGCGCCGGCTTGCAGCCCAACGTCACGTTGCGCACCGGCTCGACCGAAGCGGTGCGAAGCCTGGTGGCGGCGGGCTTGGGGCTGTCTATTCAGCCGGATATGACGTATCGCCCATGGTCCCTGGAGGGCGACATCATCGAAGCCCGCGCAGTGGTGGATTTAACCCAAACCCTGGACGTCGGCCTGGCCTGGCGGCGAGGCACGGCGCGGCCTGCGCTGGTCGACCCGTTCCTGACGGTGGCCCGCGAACAGCTCAACACCCGCCGGCCATCTATTTAATCGAACGCAGCCTTCAGTATTAAGAATTTGTCGCCTGCAAGACCCGCCACTAGTCTCTGTTGCCATTCGTATCAAGGCATTTCATATGCCGGTAGAAAAACAACAGTGAGCGAACCCGATGGCCGGAGCTGCAACCACAACGCCCTTTTTCAGCGAACTGTTGATTGATGGTCAACTCGTCGCCGGCGAAGGCTTTGTAGAGCCGATTCTCAACCCCGCCACGGGCGAAACGCTTATCCGCATTGCCGAAGCCTCTACCGATCAGGTGGAAGCCGCTATCTCTGCCGCCCACCGCGCCTTTGCCGACTGGTCGCGCACCACCCCGCAACAACGCTCCCGTGTGCTGCTAAGCATTGCCGACGCCATTGAGCAACGCGCCGATCAGTTGGCGCGCCTGGAAGCCCTGAACTGCGGCAAGCCGGAACACCTGGCCCGGCAGGACGATCTGAACGCGGCGGTGGATGTATTCCGTTTCTTCGCCGGTGCCGTGCGCTGCCAGACCGGCCAGCTCGCTGGCGAATACCTGCCCGGCTATACCAGCATGGTGCGGCGCGATCCCATTGGCGTCGTGGCATCAATTGCACCGTGGAATTACCCGCTGATGATGGCCGCGTGGAAAATCGCCCCCGCCCTCGCCGCTGGCAACACGTTGGTGTTCAAACCTTCCGAACACACGCCGCTGTCGATTCTGGCCCTGGCGCCGGTGCTGGCCGAGCTGCTGCCGCCAGGGGTAATCAACCTGATTGGCGGCGGTGGCGAAAGCGTCGGCAGCCATCTAGTCAGCCACCCCAAAGTGCGTATGGTGTCGCTGACCGGCGATATCGTCACTGGCCAGAAAATCCTCCAGGCCGCCGCCAAAACCCTGAAACGCACCCACTTGGAATTGGGCGGCAAAGCGCCGGTAATCGTCTGCAACGACGCCGACCTCAAGGCCGTAGTCGACGGTGTGCGCACCTACGGCTACTACAACGCCGGCCAGGACTGCACCGCCGCCTGCCGCATCTACGCCCAGGCTGGCATCCACGATCGCCTCGTCGCCGAACTCGGTGAAGCCGTCAGCAGCCTGCGTTTTGCCCGCAAGCGCGACACCGACAACGAGATTGGCCCGCTGATCAGCGCCCGCCAGCGCGACCGGGTCGCCAGCTTTGTCGAACGCGCACTCGGCCAACCGCATATCGAACGCATCACCGGCGCCGCCGTGCATTCCGGCCCCGGTTTCTACTACCAGCCCACCCTGCTGGCCGGCTGCAAGCAGACCGACGAAATCGTTCAGCGCGAAGTGTTTGGCCCCGTGGTCACCGTGACCCGCTTTGACGAACTCAGCCAGGCCGTGGACTGGGCCAACGACTCCGAATACGGCCTGGCCTCTTCCATCTGGACGCAAAACCTCGACAAAGCCATGCAGGTGGCGGCCCGTTTGCAATACGGCTGCACCTGGATAAACAGCCATTTCTTGCTGGTGAGCGAGATGCCCCACGGCGGTCTCAAGCGCTCCGGTTACGGCAAGGATCTGTCCAGCGACTCGCTGGAGGACTACAGCGTGGTGCGCCACATCATGGCCCGCCATGGTCAGCTCACGGATTGAGCGGTTTTTAGTTTTTTATAAGAAAAATCGAGCGTAGCGAGCGAAGGTCAGGCAAGGCGGCGGGGTTGGAAAAAAACGCAGTTGGCTACTGCCAATGAGCATTTTTTCCAACCCCACCAACGCAGCATGGCCGAGCGCAGTAGCTCGAACGCAACACGACGTTCAACTGCCCCGACAAAACAGAGAAGAGGGATACCTAAATGTTCGTGAACAAAACCGCTCTATTAAGTGCGTTGGCCACCGCCCTGCTGGCCAGCGCCAGCCTCCAGGCCGCCGAGCCGCTGAAAGCTGTGGGTGCTGGTGAAGGCGCTCTGGATATCATTGCCTGGCCTGGTTATATCGAACGCGGCGAGACCGACAAGAACTACGACTGGGTGACCCAGTTCGAGAAGGACAGCGGCTGCAAGGTCAACGTGAAAACCGCTGCCACCTCCGACGAGATGGTCAGCCTGATGACCAAGGGCGGCTACGACCTGGTCACCGCGTCTGGCGATGCCTCGCTGCGCCTGATCTATGGCAAGCGCGTGCAGCCGATCAACCCTGAGCTGGTGCCTAACTGGAAGACCATCGACGGCCGTCTGAAAGACGCGCCGTGGTATGTGGTCGACGGCAAAACCTACGGCGCGCCCTACCAGTGGGGCCCGAACGTGCTGATGTACAACACCAACGTCTTCAAGAAAGCCCCGGACAGCTGGAGCGTGTTGTTCGACGCCCAGAACCTGCCGGACGGCAAGCCGAACAAAGGCCGCGTGCAAGCCTATGACGGCCCGATCTACATCGCCGATGCCGCGCTGTACCTGAAAAACACCAAGCCCGAGCTGAAGATCAACGACCCGTACGAGCTCAACGAAACCCAGTACGCCGCCGTGCTCGATCTGCTGCGTAAACAGCACGACTTGATCCACCGCTACTGGCACGACACCACCGTGCAAATGAGCGACTTCAAAAACGAAGGCGTGGTTGCTTCCAGCGCCTGGCCCTATCAGGCCAATGCCCTGAAAACCGAAGGCCAACCGATTGCCACCACCTTCCCCAAAGAAGGCGTCACCGGCTGGGCGGATACCACCATGCTGCACGCCGAAGCCAAGCACCCGAACTGCGCCTACAAGTGGATCAACTGGTCGCTGGAACCCAAGGTGCAAGGCGACCTCGCCGCCTGGTTCGGTTCGGTGCCAGCCGTGCCGGTAGCGTGCAAAGCCAGCGAGCTGCTGGGTGCTGAAGGCTGCGCCACCAATGGCTACGACCAGTTCGACAAGATCGCGTTCTGGAAGACCCCGCAGGCCAAGTGCAAGACCCAGGATGCGTGTGTGCCCTACAGCAAATGGACGCAAGATTTCATCGCGATCATGGGTGGTAGGTAGTTCTTCGCTCCTCCACCGCCCTGTGTGGGAGGGGCTTCAGCCGCGAGCTTTTTTTCAAGATCAAGCGCATCGCGGCTAAAGCCCCTCCCACAAAAATCCCTACCGGCGTTCGTTTTTTGTTTGTGTTTCACACCCACCCCACCCGACCGCATTTTGTGTCGGCAAACCCTGATCGGTTCGGGCGGTGGTGGGTGGTTTTTGATTCCTGGAGTTTGTTATGACCCTTGCAGTGCAATTCACCGATGTGTCCCGTGTGTTCGGCGACGTCAAGGCCGTAGACCGGGTGTCCATCGACATCCAGGATGGCGAATTCTTTTCCATGCTCGGCCCTTCGGGCTCGGGCAAAACCACCTGTTTGCGCCTGATCGCCGGCTTCGAACAACCCAGCGCAGGCTCGATCCGTATTCATGGTGCAGAGGCCGTGGGCCTGGCGCCGTACCAGCGTGACGTCAACACGGTGTTTCAGGACTACGCCCTGTTCCCGCACATGAACGTGCGCGACAACGTGGCCTATGGCCTGAAAGTAAAAGGCGTAGGCAAAAGCGAGCGCCTGACACGTGCCGAAGAAGCACTGGGCATGGTGGCCCTGGGCGGCTACGGCGACCGTAAGCCGGTGCAGCTGTCCGGTGGCCAACGTCAGCGTGTGGCCCTGGCTCGTGCCTTGGTCAATCGCCCACGCGTACTGCTGCTTGACGAACCCCTCGGCGCGCTGGATTTGAAGCTGCGCGAGCAGATGCAAAGCGAGCTGAAAAAGCTCCAGCGCCAACTGGGCATCACCTTTATTTTTGTCACCCACGACCAGACCGAAGCGCTGTCGATGTCTGACCGCGTGGCGGTGTTCAACAAGGGCCGTATCGAGCAGGTCGACACCCCGCGCAACCTCTACATGAAACCGGCGACGCCGTTCGTGGCCGAGTTCGTGGGCACCTCCAACGTGCTGCGTGGCGAGCTGGCGCAATTGCTCACTGGCAGCGCTTCGCCTTTCTCGATTCGCCCGGAACATATCCGTCTGCTCGATGCGACCAACAGCGAAGGCGTGGGCAGCGACGTGCTAGTCACCGGCCTGCTGCACGACGTGCAGTACCAGGGCGCGGCCACCCGTTTTGAAGTGCAGCTGGAGAACGGCCAGAACCTCAGCGTCAGCCAGGCCAACACCCAGTGGCAGCAGAATGCGCCGGCGTTCCAGGCGGGCCAGCAGGTCAGCGTGCGCTGGGCACGCGAGGCCATGGTGGCGTTGACCGATGTCGAGGGCCGGTGAGATGACCGCCTTGTCCACTCCCGTTACAGCCACCCCATCAGGCGGGCCGTTGCATCGCCTGTCGAACCTGCTGTACCGCAAGCCCAACCTGTACCTGGCGATGCTGCTGGTGCCGCCCTTGCTGTGGTTCGGGGTGATCTATTTCGCCCCGCTGCTGACCTTCCTCTGGCAGGGCGTGTACACCTACGACGAAATGGCCATGGCCGCCACCCCGGACCTGACCTGGGCCAACCTGCTGGCGCTGTTCGAACCGGCCAACTACGACATCATTCTGCGCACCCTGGGCATGGCCATCGCCGTGTCGCTGGCCAGCGCGGCGCTGGCCTTCCCCATCGCCTATTACATGGCGCGTTACACCACGGGCAAGACCAAGGCGTTTTTCTATATCGCGGTGATGATGCCGATGTGGGCCAGTTACATCGTCAAGGCCTATGCCTGGACCCTGCTGTTGGCTAAAGGCGGCGTGGTGCAGTGGTTCGTCGAGCAACTGCACCTGACCCCACTGCTGCAGTTCATCCTCGGCATTCCGGGTGTGGGTGGCAGCACGCTGTCGACCTCGCAGCTCGGCCGGTTTTTTGTGTTCGTGTACATCTGGCTGCCGTTCATGATCCTGCCGATTCAGGCGTCGCTGGAACGCTTGCCGCCGTCCTTGCTGCAAGCCTCCGCCGACCTTGGCGCCCGGCCTGCACAAACCTTTATGCAGGTGATTCTGCCGTTGTCGGTGCCGGGCATCGCTGCCGGTTCGATCTTCACCTTCAGCCTGACCCTGGGCGACTTTATCGTGCCGCAGCTGGTGGGCCCGCCCGGGCTGTTCATCGGCAACATGGTTTATACCCAGCAAGGCTCCATCGGCAATATGCCCATGGCCGCCGCCTTCACCCTGGTGCCGATCGTGCTGATCGCCATCTACCTGTCCATCGTCAAACGTCTGGGGGCCTTCGATGCACTCTGAGCGCGCTTCCTGGGGCCTGAAACTGGCGGCCTGGGGCGGGTTGGTGTTCTTGCACTTCCCGATCCTGATCATCTTCATTTACGCCTTCAACACCGAGCAGTCGGCGTTCAGCTTTCCGCCGCAGGGTTTCACCTTGCACTGGTTCAGCGTCGCCTTCGGCCGCGTCGATGTGCTCGAGTCGATCAAGCTCAGCCTGCAGATCGCCTGCCTGGCCACCTTGATTGCCATGGTGCTCGGCACCCTGGCCGCCGCTGCCTTGTACCGCCGCGATTTCTTCGGCAAGGAAGGCGTGTCGCTGATGCTGATTCTGCCCATCGCCCTGCCCGGTATCGTCACCGGCCTGGCGCTGCTCACGGCGTTCAAGGCGCTGGGAATAGAGCCTGGGATTTTCACCATCGTGGTCGGCCACGCCACCTTCTGTGTGGTGATCGTTTACAACAACGTGATCGCCCGTTTCCGCCGCACCTCGCACAGTTTGATCGAGGCTTCGATGGACCTCGGCGCCGACGGCTGGCAGACCTTCCGCTACATCATCCTGCCCAACCTCGGCTCGGCCTTGTTGGCGGGCGGCATGCTGGCGTTCGCCCTGTCGTTCGACGAAATCATCGTCACCACCTTTACCGCTGGCCACGAGCGCACCTTGCCGTTGTGGCTGCTCAACCAATTGAGCCGGCCGCGTGATGTGCCGGTGACCAACGTGGTCGCCATGCTGGTGATGCTGGTGACCATGCTGCCGATCCTGGGCGCGTATTACCTGACCAAGGGCGGGGAAAGCGTGGCCGGTAGTGGCGGTAAATAACCCACAAAACCCTGTAGGAGCGGCTTCAGCCGCCCGGCCGCTCCTACAGCGGTATCGAACAACCTGAAAGAGGGGATTAAGCCATGCAAACCAAACTGCTGATCAATGGCCAACTGGTCGCCGGTGAAGGCGCCGCCCAAGCCGTGCTCAATCCATCGCTGGGCACCGAATTGGTTTCTATCAACGAGGCCAGCGAAGCCCAGGTAGATGCCGCCGTGCGCGCTGCCGATGCGGCCTTCGACAGCTGGTCGCAGACCGCGCCGAAAGACCGCTCGCTGCTGCTGTTGAAGCTCGCCGATGTGATCGACGCCAACGCCGAGGAACTGGCCCGGCTGGAATCGCAGAACTGCGGCAAGCCCTACAGCGCCGCGCTGAATGATGAGCTGCCAGCGATTGCCGACGTGTTCCGTTTTTTCGCAGGCGCCAGCCGCGTAATGGGTGGCTCGGCCGCCGGTGAATACCTGCCGGGCCACACCTCGATGATTCGCCGCGACCCGGTGGGCGTAGTCGCCTCCATCGCGCCGTGGAACTACCCGCTGATGATGGCCGCGTGGAAACTCGGCCCGGCCCTGGCTGCCGGCAACACCGTGGTGCTCAAGCCATCCGAGCAAACCCCGCTGACCGCGTTGCGCCTGGCTGAGCTGGCCGCCGACATCTTCCCGGCTGGCGTTATCAACGTGGTGTTCGGCCGTGGCCCAACCGTGGGCGCGCCGCTGACCGGCCACCCGAAAGTGCGCATGGTCTCGCTCACCGGCTCCGTGGCTACCGGCAGCAACATCATTGCCAGCACCGCCGACACCGTGAAGCGCATGCACATGGAGCTGGGCGGCAAAGCGCCGGTGGTGATCTTCGACGACGCCGATATCGACGCCGCCGTGGAAGGCATCCGTACCTTCGGTTTTTACAACGCCGGCCAGGACTGCACCGCCGCCTGCCGCATCTACGCGCAGAAAGGCATCTACGAAAAATTCGTCACCAAGCTGGCCGAAGCCGTAAGCACCATCAAGTACGGCGTGCAGGACGACGAAGGCACCGAGCTGGGCCCGCTGATTACTCAGCAGCACCTGGACCGCGTGGCCGGTTTCGTCGAACGTGCCCGCGCCATCCCGCATATCAAGGTGCTCACCGGCGGCAAAAAAGTCGACGGCCCGGGCTTCTTCTTCGAGCCGACGGTATTGGCCGGCGCGCTGCAGGATGACGAAGTGGTCCGCCGGGAAATCTTTGGCCCGGTGGTGTCGGTGACCGAGTTCAACGACGAAGCCCAAGCCCTGGCCTGGGCCAACGACTCCGACTACGGCCTGGCCTCTTCGGTGTGGACCCACGACGTCGGCCGCGCCCACCGCTTCGCCGCCCGTTTGCAGTACGGCTGCACCTGGGTAAACACCCACTTCATGCTGGTCAGCGAAATGCCCCACGGCGGGCAGAAGCTCTCGGGCTACGGCAAAGACATGTCGATGTACGGGCTGGAGGACTACACCACGGTTCGCCATGTGATGTTCAAGCACTGATTCAAGCCACCACCACCGTCATCCCAGCGCAGGCTGGGATCCAGAATGTAGGACCCTACGATTCGGGTGGTCCGACTCTCGATTCTGGATTCCGGCCTACGCCGGAATGACGGTGGTGGCTGTGAGGTTGTAGGTACCCATTTCACCCTCCCCCGGCGCTGTTTTTGTGCACGACAGCGGGGTGAACTGCGGGCTTTTTCCGGGATGCGGCAAGTTCGCCTGGGCCGTTTTTTGCCCTGGCCAACTTAATAAAAACAGCCCCAACGGGGCAGATCAAAACAGCTGCCATCACTCTTAGAGGAGCTACAAAAATGAGCGATCACATCGCCGACAGCGACGCGGAGCAATTACGCGCGCTGGGCTATACGTCCAACTTCAAACGCAGCATGAGCGTCACCGAAAACTTCGCCCTGGGCTTTACCTACCTGTCGCCGGTAGTGGGCGTGTACACCCTGTTCGGCCTGTGCCTGGCAGCGGGCGGCCCACCGATGTTCTGGGCTTACCTGCTGGTGGGTCTGGGTCAGTTGCTGGTGTGCCTGATCTTCGGTGAAGTGGTTTCGCAGTTCCCGATTTCCGGTGGTGTTTACCCCTGGGCCCGTCGCCTGGTGGGCAAGCGCTGGGCGTGGATGGTGGGCTGGGTGTATGCCTGGGCGCTGGTGGTGACCATCGCCGCCGTTGCCGTAGGTGCTGGCCCGTACATGGCTGCAATGCTCGGCTTTGAGCCAAGCAACAGCACCAATATCGGCATCGCCTTGGCGCTGACCGTGATCGCCACCGTGGTCAACCTGAGCGGCACCAAGGTGCTGGCGCGCATCGCCATGTTCGGCTTTATCTGCGAACTGTTGGGCGCGTTGGTGGTGGGTATTTACCTGCTGATTTTCGAACGTCATCAGCCGTTCAGCGTGCTGTTCAACACCTTCGATATCGCCATTGACGGCTCGTACCTGCCGGCCTTCCTCACCGCCTCCCTGGCGGGCATGTTCCTCTACTACGGCTTCGAGGCCTGCGGCGATGTGGCCGAAGAAACCCCGAACGCCAGCAAGAGCATTCCCAAGGCCATGCGCATGACCATCTACGTCGGCGGGGTGGCCGCGATGTTCGCCTGCCTGGCGCTGATTCTGGCCGTGCCGGACATGAGCGCGGTGATCAATGGCACCGACAAGGACCCGGTCACCACCATCCTCAACAACGCCTTCGGTGTAACCGGTTCGAAAGTGGTGATGGGCATCGTCATGGTCTCGTTCATCTCCTGCGTGCTGAGCCTGCAAGCGGCCGCCAGCCGCCTGCTGTACTCCTATGCCCGTGACGAGATGATCATCGGCAGCAGCCTGCTGAAAAAACTCTCGCCGACCACCCACGTACCGACCACCGCCCTGCTGGTGTGCGGCGTGCTGCCGGCGATCGTGATCTGCCTGGGCTTCGTGCTGCAAGACGCCATCGCCACCATCGTCAGCTTTGCCGCCATCGGCATCTACCTGGCTTTCCAGATGATCGTCAGCGGCGCGCTGTTCGCCCGCCTGCGTGGCTGGAAACCGAGCGGTGCCTTCACCCTCGGCGGCTGGGGCATGGCAGTGAACATCGGCGCACTGGTGTACGGCGTGCTGGCAATCATCAACATGGCCTGGCCACGCTCGCCGGATGCCGCCTGGTACGTCAACTACGGCATGCCGTTGTCGACTGCCATCGTCATCGGCTTGGGCCTGCTCTACATGGTCCTGCGCAAACCTTACGAAACCGGCACGGCGCCCGCCGGTGATGCGTGGAAGTTGGCAGGAAGCAAACATGCGCCCAAGGGCGCTATAGGCGACGCGGTTTAACCCGTACCAACGCCCGGCTAACCCCGGGCGTTTTTGTTTCTGGTTCTGGATTCCTGTAGGAGCGGCTTGCGAACTGCCAAGGTTCAGCCACGTAACTGGGCAAATCTCCTTGGCGGTGAACGGAAACGTCGGACAATCCGACTGCATCAAATTCGCTACATGCCAGCGATTGCGCGGCCTGTGGAACTAGAGGCATGATGCGCGCAAGGCACCCACAGTTAGCTCGGAGCAGCCGGCTGTGACCGCTGCTCATGGAAGATGCCATGCCTCATTCGCTGTTGTGCCAGGATCGGCCCATCACCTCTCGACGTGCGACGCGGCGGCACCTGTGGCTGTTCGCTTGGCTATTGCCGCTGTTTGCCAGTGCACCCAGCCCCGCCGCCGTATTGCCACCGCCCGGCCATCTGCAGACCATCGACTTCCAACTGCGCTGGAAACACCAGTTCCAGTTCGCCGGCTATTACGCCGCCATCGCCCAGGGTTACTACCGCGAAGAAGGGTTCGAGGTGCGCCTGCACGAAGGCGCTCCGGGCAAAACGCCGGTGGAAGAAGTGCTGGCAGGCCGCGCGCAGTACGGCGAGAGCAACAGCGAGTTGCTGTTCGAACGCCTGAACGGCCAACCCCTGGTGGCCCTGGCGGCAATTTTTCAGCATTCGCCCTCGGTGCTGCTGGCCCGCACCGACGCCGGCATCCGCACCGTGCACGACCTGGTGGGCAAGCGCGTGATGCTGATGAATGCGCAGACCGATGCCGACTTTCTGACCATGTTCAGCCGCGAAGGCATCGACCCCGCCACCCTTGATCTGCAACCCAGCAGCTATGACGTCGACGACCTGGTGAGCGGCAAGGTGCAGGCGTTCAACTCCTACCTGACCAACGAGCCGTTCTACCTCAAGCAGAAAGGCGTGCCCTACAGCGTGCTGTCGCCGAGCACCTACGGCATCGATTTTTATAGCGATATCCTGTTCACCACCGAGGCCGAAACCGAGGAAAACCCGATGCGCGTGGCCGCCTTCCGCCGCGCCACGCTCAAAGGTTGGCGCTACGCCATGGAGCACCCGGACGAAATCATTGAGCTGTTGATCAGCAAGTACCACGTGCAGAAAACCCGTGAGCATCTGCAGTTCGAAGCCCAGGCCATGCGCGGGCTGATCCTCCCCGACCTGGTGGAGATTGGCCATATGAATGCCGGGCGCTGGTTGCGTATGGCCGAGGCATTCAAGGAACAGGGCATGGTGCCAAGCATGGGCCGCCTCGACGGCTTTGTGTACGACCCCAACCCGCCGCAACTGGTGGAGCGTTTGCGCACCATCATCATGCTGATCAGCCTGGGCTGCGCGGCCATTCTGGTGGTGGTGCTGGTGCTGCTCAACAGCCAGCGGCGCCTGCAGCGGGAAATTCAGCGGCGCATTGTGGCCGAGGAGGAAGTACGGGCCCTGGCCTTTCACGACAGCCTCACCGGCCTGCCCAACCGCAACAGTTTTATTCCCTACGCCACCCAGAAGCTGCTCACCGCCAAGCGCAATGGCGAGCGCCTGGCCCTGTGTTACCTGGACCTGAACAAATTCAAAGAGATCAATGACTCCTACGGCCACCAGGCCGGCGATGCGATTCTGGTGCACGCGGCCCACGCCATCAGCGCCAATATCCGCGAGGCCGACATGGCCGCGCGGATGGGCGGCGACGAGTTTGTGGTGCTGCTCGATGGCGTGCATGACGCCGATGACATCTACCGCCTCACCGAGCAGATCTGCCAGGCCATCGCTAAACCGCTGCACTGGCAGGGCCGTGAGCTATGCGTGTCGGCCAGCCTCGGCGTGGCGATTTATCCACAGGCCGGCGAGCACCTCGACGAGCTGATGTCCAAGGCCGACTCGGCGATGTTCTACAAAAAGGCCGCAATGCTGGCGCTGCGCTAGGGCCACCCCCGGTCGATCAGGCTGAACCATCTGCCCTGCCCCTGAGTCCACCCTTCAGTTACCTCAATCTGAAGGAGGCGCCATGAGCACGCAAAAACGCTATCGCCCGCAAGAAATCGACGATATCGAAGACCGCATGGGCTCGATTGAACAGCTGGATTTCGATGCCCGCCGCGATGAACGCAGTGGGCGCGTTGGCGACCTCAAGTCGCCCGCTGAAATTGCCCGCGAGCAGCCGGCCAAACGGGTGCGCGAAGCCGGCCAGAGCGGCGGCGAAACCCTGGGTGAAGGCGACAATGAAGACGGCGTGAGCCTGGATGACCTGAGCCCGGAAACCCTGATCGACGAAAGCGGCGCGCGCTCGGCCAACGAGCCCGGCGGCAAGACGGCGGCAGACTGGGATTTGAGCATTGTCGATGAAGCGGATATCGGCGAAGGCTATGGGCTGGATGAGGAAGAGCTGGCCCATGTGAAGCCGTTGGATGGTAAGCCGTACGACAAGTGATCTCGTCTTGTAGGAGCGGCTTCAGCCGCGATGCTTTTAAAGATCAAGAACATCGCGGCTGAAGCCGCTCCTACGCAGAGCAGCCGTTACCGCGCCGCCATATGGGCAATCATCAGTTGCACCGTTTCCTGCCCACGGTATTCGTTGACGTCGAGCTTGTAGGCCAGCTCCACCCAGCGCACGTTGGGGTTGGGCCAGACGTCGCGGTCGATGCCAAAGGCGATGCCATCGAGCTGCACCGAACCGCACTCGCTTTTCAGCACCACTTTCAGGTGCCTTTCGCCCACCACCCGTTGCTGTACAAGCTGGAATACGCCGTGGAACAACGGCTCGGGAAAGTGCTGGCCCCATGGGCCGGCATTGCGCAGAGCGCGGGCCAGTTCCAGGTGGAATTCTTCCACCGCCAGGGCGCCATCGGACAGCAGACGGCCGGTGAGGTCGTCTTCTTCCAGCTGGCGGCGCACTTCCGCGTCGAAGGCGGCGGCAAAGGCACCGAAATTTTCTTGCGGCAGGGACAACCCGGCCGCCATCGCGTGACCACCGAATTTGCTGATCAGGCCCGGGTGCTTGGCCGCCACAGCATCCAGCGCATCACGAATGTGGAAGCCTGGCACCGAGCGCGCCGAGCCTTTCATCACGCCGTCGCCCGCATCGGCAAAAGCGATGGTCGGGCGGTGGTAACGCTCTTTCATCCGTGAGGCGAGGATGCCGATCACGCCCTGGTGCCAGTCCGGTTCGAACAGGCACAGGCCGAATGGCATCGACTCCAGCGGCAGGTCTTTGAGCTGGGCCAGGGCCTCGCGCTGCATGCCCTGCTCAATGGCTTTGCGGTCCTGGTTGAGCTGGTCGAGCTGCACCGCCATGTCGCGGGCCAGGGCCTCGTCTTCACACAGCAGGCATTCGATGCCCAGGCTCATGTCGTCCAGGCGGCCGGCGGCGTTCAGGCGCGGGCCGAGGATAAAACCAAGATCAGTGGAGGTTATGCGCTCGGCCTGGCGCCCGGCCACTTCAAGAATCGCCCGCAAACCTGGGCGCGCCCGGCCAGCACGAATCCGCGCGAGACCCTGGTGCACCAGAATGCGGTTGTTGGCGTCCAGCGGTACCACGTCGGCGACACTGCCCAGGGCCACCAGGTCGAGCAGCTCGGCGAGGTTGGGCTCCTGCACGCCCGCACGGGCAAACCAGTCCAGTTCACGCAGACGCGCACGCAAGGCCAGCAACACATAAAAAATCACCCCAACCCCGGCCAGCGATTTGCTCGGGAAGGTGCAGCCATGCTGGTTTGGATTGACGATGGCGTCCGCCGCCGGCAGTTCGGGGCCGGGCAAGTGGTGGTCAGTGACCAGCACACTAAGCCCCGCCGCCTTGGCCGCCGCCACGCCTTCGACGCTGGAGATACCGTTGTCCACGGTCATCAGCAGTTGAGGCTGGCGCTCGAGCGCCACGGCGACGATTTCCGGGGTCAGGCCATAGCCATATTCAAAACGGTTGGGTACCAGGTAATCGACGTGCGCCGCGCCCAACAGGCGCAGGCCGAGCACACCGACGGTGCTGGCGGTGGCGCCGTCGGCATCGAAGTCGCCGACGATCAGAATCCGCTGCCGCTGCTCCAGGGCCTGCACCAGCAAGGTCACGGCGGAGTCGATGCCCATCAGTTGCTGATAGGGGATCAAGCGCGCCAGGCCTTTATCCAGCTCAGCCGCCGACTGCACGCCACGGGCGGCGTACAGACGAGTGAGCAACGGCGGCAGGTCGCCGAGGTTGGGCAAGGTGGCGGGCAGTGGGCGGGATTCGATGCGCATGGGGTCGGCAGGTTCTACAAATGAAAGGCTATTTAGCTCCCCTCTCCCGCGTGCGGGAGAGGGGCTGGGGGAGAGGGCTGCGTCAGACGAACAGCAGCTAAAACCCTCTCCCTAACCCTCTCCCGCACGCGGGCAGAGGGGACTGATCGGTGGTGGGACGCAGAGGAGGTTTATTCCCCCCGATCCCCCATCAACCACTCCAGCTGTACCTCATGCTGACCGCGCTCGTCGGTCACATAAATGGTGCCTTCGCTGATCATCACCGCCCAGTTGATGCTGCGCGGCATGTCTTTGGCCAGGTTTTCCAGGGCCTCTTGCGGCACGGCGGCGATGTTGACGTTTTTCAGCATCTTGGCCGCGTCCACCACCTTGCTCTGCCACACCCGCAGGCTGCCGTAGGCCAGCAGGCTGGTGCGTTCGGTGCGGCGCGAGCACCAGGTCAGGCGCTCGGCATCCGGCAGGCCGACTTCGATCCAGTGCAGCACACGGCCATCCAGGCTCTTTTCCCACAGCGCCGGCTCATCGACGTCCGATAGGCCACGGCCGAAGGCCAGCTCTTCGCTGTACCACAAGGCATAGGCGAGCAAACGCACGGTCATGCGTTCTTCGGTTTCGGAGGGGTGGCGGGCGATGGTCAGCCGCGAGGTGGCGTAGACACCACGGTCGAGGTCGGTGAGGTTGAGGTCGACTTTGTAGGTCGTGGAAGGCTGGGCCATGGTTCGGCTTCTAGGTAGGGGCAAAGGCGGCAAGTCTACCGCAAGCGACCGCTGCGGGTTAGAGTCGCGGCCATTGTCTGCCGACGGATACCGCCATGCACCTTGCCAGCAAACCCCTCGCCGGGGTCAAAGTGATCGAACTCGGAACCCTGATCGCCGGCCCGTTCGCCTCGCGCATCTGCGCCGAGTTCGGCGCCGAGGTGATCAAGGTCGAATCTCCCGATGGCGGCGACCCGCTGCGCAAGTGGCGCAAGCTGTACGAGGGAACCTCGCTGTGGTGGTTCGTGCAGGCGCGCAACAAGCAGTCGCTGACCCTCAACCTGAAACACCCGGATGGCCGCGAGGTGCTGCGCAAGTTGCTCAGCGAGGCGGACATCCTGATCGAGAACTTCCGCCCCGGCGTGCTGGAAAAACTCGGCTTCGGCTGGGACGAGCTGCATGCCCTCAACCCGAAACTGGTGATGGTGCGCTTGTCCGGTTTTGGCCAGAGCGGGCCGATGAAGGACCAGCCGGGGTTTGGTGCGGTGGGTGAGTCGATGGGCGGCCTGCGTTACATCACCGGCTTCGAGGACCGTCCGCCGGTGCGCACGGGCATTTCCATTGGCGACTCGATTGCCGCCCTGTGGGGGGTGATCGGCGCGCTAATGGCGCTGCGGCACCGCGAGGTGAATGGCGGCCAGGGCCAGGTGGTGGACGTGGCGCTGTACGAGGCCATTTTCGCCATGATGGAAAGCATGGTGCCGGAGTTCGATGTGTTCGGTTTTATCCGCGAGCGCAGCGGCAACATCATGCCCGGCATCACCCCCTCTTCGATCCACACCAGCAGCGACGGCAAGCATGTGCAGATTGGCGCCAATGGCGATGCGATCTTCAAGCGCTTCATGCTCGCCATCGGCCGCCAGGACCTTGCCGAGGACGCCAGCCTGGCCAGCAACGACGGACGTGATCTGCGTCGGGACGAGCTGTATGGGGTGATCGACCGCTGGGTCGGTTCGTTGCCGCTGGAGGCGGTGCTGGCGACCTTGAACAGCGCCGAGGTACCGGCCAGCCGCATCTACTCGGCCGAGGACATGTTCAGCGACCCGCAGTACCTGGCCCGCGAGATGTTCCTCAGCGCCAAACTGCCCGACGGCAAGCCGTTCAAGATGCCGGGCATCGTGCCCAAGCTGTCGGAAACCCCCGGCAGCGCCGAATGGGTGGGGCCACAGCTGGGCGAGCATAACCAGGCGGTGCTGGCGGGGCTGGGGTATAGCGCTGAACAGATAACGGCGTTGAAAAGCAGTGGGGCTATCTAGCGCCCTTTTTGTACACGCTTATCACAACTGTGCGCCCGTTCTGGATTACGCCAGCCCGCGGCCATTATCGTTCGCCGACTGAGTAAAGGCGCGCCAGACGCCTATACTTTTCACGCTGCACTCCCGGCGTCCTTGGAGTTTTTTTCCATGCCTGCTTTGCCGTTCGTCCCGCGCCTGCTACTGGCTACCTTGTCTTTCCTCACCGCCCTATCGGTACATGCCGAGGGCAAGCCGCGGATTGTCTGGACCGTACGCGATATGCCGCCCTTCAGCATTCTGGAGGGGCCGCGCAAAGGCCAGGGGGTGGTCGACAAGATGCTCGCCCTGCTGCGCACCGACATGCCGCAGTACGAACACATTCTCAGCGTCGCCAACCGCGCCCGCGCCAATCAGATGGTCAACAACGGCGTGCTGACCTGCGACCCCGGCATGTTGTGGAGCGAGGAACGGGCCAAGCAGCTGTATTTCTCTATTCCAACCCTGGGCATCCTCACCAACGGCGTGGTGGTGCGCAAAGCGGACGAGGCCGAACTGGCGCCGTTTATCAAAGGTGGCGAGTTCGATCTGGCCAGCTTTATCCAGGACAGTCGCTACACCCTCGGCACTTTGGTGGAGCGCAGCTACGGCCAGCAGATAGACGCCGCGCTGAAACAAGCGAAACCCAATGTTCTGGTGGTGCACCACGGTATCGAGGCCACCCTGAGCCTGCTGCGCATGCAGCAGCACCAGCGCCTGACGGCAGTGCTTGGCTACTGGCCGGAACTGCACTACCAGGGCGAAGCGGCGGGGATCTCGCTGAACGACCTGAGTTTCTATTCAGTCCAGGGCGTACCGACCTACCAGATGGGCTACGTCGCCTGTACCCGCTCACCCGAGGGGCTGCAAGCGATCAAGGACATCAACCTGACCGTACGCCGCTTGCGCGAAGGGGAAGTGATCAAGCTGTACGCCGACTGGCTGGATGGGGCGACACGGGATGCGTACCTGAAAGCGGCGAAAGGGTTTTTTAACGAGTAAAACAAACCCTCACCCCCAGCCCCTCTCCCGCGCTGCGGGCAGAGGGGAGCACACCGCGACGCGAGCGAAAACTCGGTCAGCTCCCTCTCCCGTGCACGGGAGAGGGTTGGGGTGAGGGCTGAGGCCAACTCCATAAAAAAGGCCAGCACCACATTTGTGGGCTGGCCTTTTTTGTTGCCGTTAGCGCTTACAACGGCTTGCCGCGATTGCCGTGCTCGCTGACAAACGCTTGCATCGCCTTGATGTCGTTCGGCAATACGGTCAAACGCTCTGGACGATCGAACAGGTCTTGCAGGTGCGGTGGCAGGATCGGGCCTTTGCCAACGCCGGCTTTTTCCACGGCTTCGGGGAATTTCACCGGGTGGGCGGTGCCCAGAATCACCATCGGCGTGCTCAGGCTGCGGCGGCATTCGCGCGCGGCTTTAACGCCAATGGCAGTGTGCGGGTCGAGCAGCTCGCCGCTTTCGGCGTAGACCTGGGCGATGGTTTCGCAGGTTTCTTCGTCGGTGACGGCCAGCGAGTCGAACAGCTTGCGCGCTTCGCTCCAGCGGTCCTGGTCAACGCTGAAACCGCCGCCTTTCTTGAAGGTGGCCATCAGCTCATTGATTGCCGCGCCGTTGCGACCGTGCAGGTCGAACAGCAGGCGCTCGAAGTTGGATGACACCATGATGTCCATCGAAGGCGACAGGGTCGGGTGCAGGGTGTCTTTCACATACTGATTGCCGCTCATGAAGCGGTGCAGGATGTCGTTGCGGTTTGTGGCGACGATCAGTTGGCTGATCGGCAGGCCCATGTTGCGCGCCAGGTAGCCGGCGAAGATGTCGCCGAAGTTGCCGGTGGGTACCGAAAACGCGATGGAGCGCGCCGGACCGCCGAGCTGCAGGGCGGCGTGGAAGTAGTAGACGATCTGGGCCATGATCCGCGCCCAGTTGATCGAGTTCACCGCCACCAGGCGTGTACCCTTGAGGAAGCTCTGGTCAGCGAAGCTGTCTTTGACCATTTCCTGGCAGTCGTCGAAGTTACCTTCCACGGCGATGTTGTGGATGTTGTCGCCGAGGATGGTGGTCATCTGCCGACGCTGCACTTCCGAGACGCGGTTGTTCGGGTGCAGGATGAAAATGTCGACGTTATCGCAAGCCTTGCAGCCTTCGATGGCGGCCGAACCGGTGTCGCCAGAGGTGGCGCCGATGATCACTACGCGCTCGTTGCGCTTGGCCAGCACGTAGTCGAGCAGACGGCCGAGCAGTTGCAGGGCGAAGTCTTTGAACGCCAGGGTCGGGCCGTGGAACAGTTCCAGCACCCACTCGTTGCCATTCAGCTGACGCAGCGGCGCAACGGCGTTATGGGCGAACACACCGTAGGTTTCTTCGAGAATCTTTTTGAAATCGGCATCCGGAATGCTACCGGTGACGAACGGGCGCATTACGCGGAAGGCCAGCTCGTGGTAAGGCAGGCCGGCCCAGGAAGCGATTTCTTCCTGGGTGAAACGCGGCAGGTTTTCCGGCACGTAGAGGCCGCCGTCGCTGGCCAGGCCAGCCAGCAGCACGTCTTCGAAATTCAGCGCAGGCGCTTGGCCGCGGGTACTGATGTAACGCATGGAATAGTCCTCAGCTCAGTTGCTCAACACGGATACGCACGACACTGCCGACCACATCGCTCAGGGCCTCAAGGGCGGCGATGGCGTCGTTCATGCGTTTTTCCACTACGCGGTGAGTGACCAGGATCATCGGCACCAGGCCGTCTTGCTCTTCGACTTCCTGCTGCATGATCGATTCGATGTTGATGCCACGTTCCGACAGGATGGTTGCCACCTGGGCCAGTACGCCCGGGTGATCCTTGGCCTGTATGCGCAGGTAGTAGGCGCTCTCGCAAGCTTCGATCGGCAGGATCGGGTGGGTGGACAGCGCGTCCGGCTGGAAGGCCAGGTGCGGTACACGGTTTTCCGGGTCGGTGGTCAGGGCGCGAACCACGTCCACCAGGTCGGCGATCACCGATGAAGCAGTCGGCTCCATGCCAGCGCCAGCGCCGTAGAACAGGGTGCTGCCAGCGGCGTCGCCATTGACCATCACCGCGTTCATCACGCCATTGACGTTGGCAATCAGGCGGTCGGCCGGGATCAGGGTCGGG
Organism: Pseudomonas sp. GV071; assembly: GCF_003050835.1. GTDB lineage: Bacteria > Pseudomonadota > Gammaproteobacteria > Pseudomonadales > Pseudomonadaceae > Aquipseudomonas. The sequence continues at coordinate 396,881 of NZ_QAOJ01000003.1, forward strand.
TGCACGCGCAGCTCGATACCGGCCGCAGTGCTACGCGCCACGCCCAGGTGCTTGATGCGGTAGCCCAGCGCTTCGGCGTAGTTGACGTCGGCGGTGGTCAGCTTGGTGATGCCTTCGGTATAGGCCTTGTCGAACTGCAGCGGAATACCAAAGGCGATGGACGCCAGGATGGTCAGCTTGTGGGCCGCGTCGATGCCTTCAACGTCGAAGGTCGGGTCGGCTTCGGCGTAACCCAGGGCCTGGGCTTCGGCCAGCACGTCGGGGAAGGTGCGGCCTTTCTCGCGCATTTCGCTGAGGATGAAGTTGCCAGTGCCGTTGATGATGCCGGCCAGCCAGTTGATGCGGTTGGCCGCCAGGCCTTCACGGATGGCTTTGATCACCGGAATGCCGCCAGCTACTGCGGCTTCGAACGCGACGATCACGCCCTTTTCGCGGGCCTTGGCGAAGATCTCGTTGCCATGCACAGCGATCAGCGCCTTGTTGGCGGTGACCACGTGCTTGCCGTTTTCGATGGCTTTGAGCACCAGCTCGTGGGCCATGGTGTAGCCGCCGATCAGTTCGATGACGATGTCGATTTCAGGGTTGGTGGCCACCGCGAACACGTCGTTGGTGGTGGCAATACCGGTAATGTCGCACTGAGGATTCTGCGAGCGCAGCGCAATCTGCGCCACTTCGATGCCACGCCCTGCGCGCCGGGCAATTTCCTCGGCGTTGCGCTTGAGCACATTGAACGTACCGCCACCGACGGTACCCAGCCCACAGATGCCTACTTTGACCGGTTTCACCCTGAACTCCCCAGAACTTACTGCGTGAAACGGCCCGCGTGGCGCGAGCCGTAAATATAAAAGAGCCGCACCTTACGAAGCGGCTCGGGTTTAGTCAATCAAGCCAGAAGGCCCGCAGTTACTTAGCTTTGAGGGCTAAGGCTGCCACTTGCGGTGCCGGCTGATAGCCAGGAATCAATTTGCCGTCAGCCAATACGATGGCTGGCGTGCCGTTTACACCAATGGACTGCCCCAGGGCGAACTGCTTGTGCACCGGGTTTTCGCATTTGGCGGCTTTGATGTCTTTGCCCTCGACCATCTGGTCCATGGCCTTTTTGCGGTCACTGGAGCACCACACGGCCTGCAGCTGCTGGTCACCCTCGGAGCCCGGGCCCTGACGCGGGAAGGCCAGGTAACGCACTTCCACACCGCGACGGTTGAGCTCGGCAATTTCGCCGTGCAGCTTGTGGCAGTAAGGGCAGGTGGTGTCGGTAAACACGGTGATATGGGTTTTGGCTTCGCCAACGGCCGGGTAGATGACCATTTCGCTGGTGGGAATGGCGTTGATGGTTTTGGCGATGCCTTCGCTTTCAGCTTTTTCGGTGAGGTTGATCGGCTTGCCGCCGTTGACGTCGAACAGGTAGCCCTGCATCACATACTTGCCGTCGGCGCTGGCGTAGAGCACGCGACCGCCTTGCATGCGCACTTCGTACAGGCCGCTGAGCGGGCTGGCGGCGATGCTTTCGATGGGCACATCCATTTGCAGGTTTTCCAGCGTCTTGCGGATCGCCTGGTCGGGTTCATCGGCCAAGGCAACGCAGCTGCTCAAGGCGATAAGGGCAGCAGCAATAATTCGGGTGGCGCGCATTGGATACTCCTGGCAAACGCGGCTTAACAGCGAGGGCGAAGCCTACCATACAAGCCCGTCCCAGGCCGACCGCAGCGGGTCGGAAGGTGCTACGGACTGTGTAGCCTGTGGCGAGAAGGGTCAGCCGCGGGGGTGATGGCGGGCGTGCAGTTCCTGCAGGCGGGCGCGGGCAATGTGGGTGTAGATCTGGGTGGTCGACAGGTCGCTGTGGCCGAGCAGCATCTGCACCACCCGCAGGTCGGCGCCATGGTTGAGCAGGTGAGTGGCAAAGGCGTGGCGCAGGGTGTGCGGCGACAGCGCCTTGCCGATGCCGGCGACCTTGGCGTGGTGTTTGATCCGGTACCAGAAGGTCTGGCGGGTCATCTGTTCGCCACGCTGGCTGGGGAACAGCACATCGCTGGGCCGGCCTTCGAGCAACTGCGGGCGGGCCTCGCGCACGTAACGCTCGATCCACACAATCGCCTCCTCGCCCATCGGCACCAGGCGCTCCTTGCTGCCCTTGCCGAATACCCGCAGCACGCCCTGGCGCAGGTTGACCTGCTCCAGCGTCAGGCTGATCAGCTCGGTCACCCGCAGGCCACAGGCATACAGCACTTCGAGCATGGCGCGGTCACGCAGGCCGATGGGCTCGGCGGTTTCCGGCGCCGCGAGCAAAGCGTCGACGTCGGCTTCGGACAGGCTTTTCGGTAACGGCCGGCCCAGCTGCGGCATCTCCACCTGCAGGGTGGGGTCGATGGCGATCAGGTTCTCCCGCAGCAGGTAGCGGTAGAAGCCGCGCACGGCAGAGAGAAAGCGCGCGGTGGAACGGGCCACGTATTTCTGCTCAAGGCGCCAGGCCAGGTGATCGAGCAATACATCGCGGCCGATCTCCGCCAGGTTCAGCCCGCGCTCCTGCAGCCAGCCGTTGAAGTGCGCAAGGTCGCTGCGGTAGGCCGAACGGGAATGCTCGGACAAGCCTTTTTCCATCCACAGGGTGTCGAGGAACTGGTCGATGAGAGGGTGATCAAGAACCGGCATAAATTGACTGTGTCTGGCGGGCGGGAGCGCGCTAGTCTTTCACAGCCTCGCCTTGCATCACAGGCTCACCGCCAAGGAAAAACGATGACTGAGCAACATATTCTGTTGGCCCTGGGTGGCATCGGTGCCGCCGCCCTCGCGTGTCAGTGGCTGGCCTGGCGCCTGCGCCTGCCGGCGATTCTGTTTCTGCTGCTGAGCGGCATTCTGGCCGGCCCGGTGCTGGGCTGGCTGGACCCGCAGGCGCTGTTCGGCGAGTTGCTGATGCCACTGGTGTCGCTGTCGGTGTCGCTGATTCTGTTCGAGGGCAGCCTGACCCTGCGCTTCAGCGAATGGAAAGAAATCGGCACGGTGGTGCGCCGCCTGGTGACGGTGGGCGCGCTGTCGACCTGGGTAGTGATTGCGGTCACCAGCCATTACCTGCTGGGCCTGGAGTGGAACCTGGCAGTGCTGTTCGGCACCCTGACACTGGTGACCGGCCCGACGGTGATCGTACCGATGCTGCGGGTGGTGCGGCCCAAAGCCTCGATCGCCAACATCCTGCGCTGGGAAGGCATCGTTATCGACCCGATTGGCGCGCTGCTGGCGGTGGTGGTGTTCAGCTACATCATCAGCAAGGACGGCGACGGGTTGCTCAGCGGCTCGGGGACCTTTTCCGGGGTGATTGCCTGCGGCGTGCTGTTCGGCCTGGCCGGCGGCTGGCTGTTTGGCCAGGTGCTGCGCCGACATTGGCTGCCGGAATACCTGCAGAACTTCGCCTCGCTGGCGGCGGTACTCGGGGTGTTTATCACCGCCAACGAAATCATGCATGAGTCCGGGCTGTTGGCCGTGACGGTGATGGGGGTGGTCCTGGCCAATATGAAAGGCGTGGACGTGAAGGAGATCCTGCACTTCAAGGAAAACCTCAGCGTGCTGCTGATTTCCGGGTTGTTCATTCTGCTGGCGGCGCGTCTGGACCTGCACGCGCTGATCGCGTTCGGCCCGGCGGTGATTCTGTTGCTGGTGGTGATTCAGTTCATTGCCCGGCCGTTGAACGTGGCGATTTCCACCTACCGCTCGCACCTGGACTGGCGCGAGCGGGCGCTGCTGGCCTGGATCGCGCCGCGCGGCATTGTCGCGGCAGCGGTGTCGGCGATTTTTGCCATCCGCCTGAGCGAAGCAGGCCATCACGGCGCCGAGTTGCTGGTGCCGCTGACCTTTGCGGTGATCATCGGCACCGTGGTGCTGCAGAGCGCCACGGCCCGACCGCTGGCCCGTCTGCTCAAGGTCGCGGAACCGGCACCCAATGGGTTTCTGATTGTCGGCGCTCACCCGCTGGCGCGAACGATTGGCAAGGCTCTGCAGCAGTTGGGCAGCCGAGTATTGCTGGCGGATTCGAGCTGGGAAAACGTCAGCGCCGCGCGCATGGACAACCTGCCCACCTACTTTGGCAACCCGGCGTCGCAACATGCCGAGGCCCATCTGGATCAGGTTGGCCTGGGCTTCTTGCTGGCACTCTCCCCGGCCGGCGAATTGAACACCCTGGCGTGTATGCGCTTTCGCCACGAGTTCCACCGGCAAAATCTGTACGCCGTGGCCAGCGGCCTGGAGAACAAACGCAGCGACAAACACCGCGCCAGCAACGAGCACCGCGGCAACGTCTTCGCCAGCGAAGGCCTGACCTATACCAAGCTCGCCAACAAGCTCAACAAGGGCGCCGAGATTTACCACACCACCCTCACCAGCGGCTTCACCTGGGCGGACTATCAGGCCCTGCATGGCGAGCGCGCGTTGCTGCTGTTTGCCCGCGACAATCAGCACCATGTGCACGTCGCCACCCCCGCCGAAAACCTGCACCCGCTGGCCGGTTGGGTGCTGGTGGCCATGATCGACCCGCAGCCGGAATAGGCGTCCGACGGCTGGCGTGAAAATGCCGGAGTCACCCTATCTTTGGGTGGGTGACAGGCCGGCATTCGGCAGCCATGATTTCAACTCGCCACTACTGCCGCCGGACGTTTGCCATGGCCACTCAACAGAACTCCCGCCTCGGTCAAATACTGCTGAACAAAGGACTGATCAGCGCCGACCAACTCGCTCAAGCCATCCAGTTACAAGCCAGCAGCCACAAACGATTGGGGGAAATCCTCATCGAGCAGGGGCTGGTCAGCGAACGCCAACTCAGCAAGGCACTGAAAAAGCAAAGTAGCCTGCGTGTTGCCGCCACCTTGGTGGCCGCCCTGCTCAGCCCGTTCCAGATGGCCAGCGCCGACCTGCATAGGCCGGCGCCGAGCAGCCTGAGCCGGACGCTGCAGCCGCTGAATGACTCAGAGATGAGCAACGTCAGCGCCCAGGGCCTGGACGATGTGCTGCAGGGTTTGTTCCTGCAAGCCGAAAGCGGCGACGGCATCGGCACCGCCGCCAAGCTGGCAAAACTGGTGATGCCAGTGCTCAACAGCCTGGAAGCGGAAACCTCGATGAAAGACGTGCGCTACGACACCAGCAAACTGACCTCGGTGCTCAACGCCGATGGCAGCGTGAACGTGCGCCTGCCGAGCTCCATTGGTGAACTGCGCTTCGACAACGTGCGGGTGGCGGGGGCTGGTGCGGGGCAGAGTATGGGGAGTGTGACGCTCCAAGACATCGACCTGTCGCAGGCCTCTTTACGCATCAGCATGCGGCCGTAGGTTGGGTTGAGCGTAGCGAAGCCCAACGATACCCAAAACTCGCCCAAACCTGCCGTCAAACCGGCAGCCAAGAGCCCCTAAACGTCCTATTAAGCAGCAGCGTTACGGCCAATTGCGCCGTATCGTTGGGCTTCGCCTTTGGCTCAACCCAACCTACACGTCGGGCAACACCGGCACCGGCTGTTTGTTGTCGTCGATGGCGACAAAGCTGAACACGCCGGTGATGGCCTTCTCGCGACCATCGCTGTACATGCTTTCGACAAACACCTCGACCTCGACCTTGAGGCTGGTGTTGCCGACCTTCACCACACGCCCCACCAGCTCGACGATCGAACCAGCGGCAATCGGGTGTTTGAAGTCGATACGATCGGACGATACGGTCACCAGCGGCAGCCGGCAGAAACGTGTGGCGGCGATAAACGACACCTCATCCATCCACGCCAACGCGGTGCCGCCGAACAGGGTGTTGTGGTGGTTGGTGGTCGGCGGGAACACGGCCTTGGCGACGCGGGTTTCCGAGCGCTCCGTACGTCGCTGAATCTCTTGCTCTCTAGGGGTCATGCCATAAATTCCGGATGCGGACTGACTAAATCGCGGGCAATAAAAAAGCAGCCCGTAGGCTGCTTTTTCTACAAGGAGACTGGGATTAAACCAGTTTTTCCTTGATGCGAGCTGCTTTACCAGACAGGTCACGGAGGTAGTAAAGCTTGGCTTTACGTACGTCACCGCGACGCTTGACGGCCAGGCTGTCAACCAGCGGGCTGTAGGTCTGGAAGGTACGCTCAACGCCAACACCGTTGGAGATTTTGCGAACGGTGAAAGCACTGTTCACACCACGGTTACGCTTGGCGATTACAACGCCTTCGAACGCTTGCAGACGCGAACGGTCGCCTTCTTTCACTTTAACTTGAACGACTACGGTGTCGCCCGGAGCGAAAGTAGGGATCTCTTTGCTCATCTGCTCGGCTTCGAGGGCCAAGATAATTTTGTTAGTCATGCTCTGCTCCTAAGACAAGCCAATGGGCCTGCCATCGATACGTTAACTATCGTCCCGTTGCCGGATGTATTCCGCCAACAGCTTTTTCTCTTCTCCAGAAAGCGAGCGGCTTTCCAGAAGATCAGCGCGTCGTTCGCTGGTCCGACCAAGGGACTGCTGCAAACGCCAGCGCCGGATGTGTGCGTGATTGCCGCTAAGCAACACGTCGGGAACGCGCTTATCCGCATACACCTCCGGTCGGGTGTAGTGCGGGCAGTCGAGCAAGCCATCCGTAAAGGAGTCTTCCTCGGCCGAATCCGCATGACCCAGCGCACCAGGTAGCAGACGCGTTACCGCATCGATCAGAACCATTGCCGGTAGCTCACCACCGGAAAGGACGTAATCCCCGATCGACCACTCTTCATCAACGTGCGCTTCAATGAACCGCTCATCGATGCCTTCATATCGTCCGGCAATGAGGATCAAGGTCTCCTCTTTTGCCATCTCTCGCACGGCTGACTGGGTCAGCTGGCGGCCTTGCGGCGACAGGTAAATAACCTTCGCCTGCGCTCCAGCGGCTTGCTTGGCATCAGCCAAGGCGCCCTCCAGAGGCTTGATCTTCATCACCATGCCGGGGCCACCGCCGAAAGGACGATCATCCACCGTCTGGTGGCGATCTTCGGTGTAGCTTCGGGGATTCCAACAGGTCAGCTGCAACAGCCCCTGTTTCACCGCACGACTGGTAATGCCGTATTCGCTGATGGCAGCAAACATTTCCGGGAACAAACTGATGACTTCAACACGCAGGCTAGCCATATCTCTACTAACCGTTGCTTAGAAGTCCGCATCCCAGTCAACCCGCATTTCGCCGGCTGCCAGATCGACCGAGAGAACGCAGTGCGCCGTGTACGGCAGCAAACGTTCGCGATCATCCAGGCTGCCCGCGCAGGGCTTGACCACCATCACATCGTTAGCGCCGGTCTCCAGCAGGTGGTCAATGGACCCGAGCAATTGCCCGAGTTGGTCGATCACCTTCAGACCTTTGAGCTGGTACCAGTAGTACTCGCCATCGGTCAGATCTGGGAGCAGGCTGCGGGGCACACAAATGTCGAAACCCGCGAGAAGGCGAGCTTCTTCACGGTCGTCGAGACCCTTCAGCTTTGCTACGAGGACCTTGTTCTGCGAACGGCCCTGGGCTAACTCAACCTGACGTACATCACCGTCGCGTTTCAGCGTCCAGCGTTTGTAGTCCAGCAGGTTGTCAATCGGATCGGTAAAGGAGAAGACCTTCACCTCGCCGCGAACACCATGCACCGAAACAATCTTACCGATGACGATCAAGTCATCAGCAGGAGCGGGCGTCGCGTTCATGCGGCTTAGGCTGCTGCCTTAGCGGCATCCTTGAGCAGCTGAGCAACGCGCTCAGACGGCTGTGCACCCTGGCCGAGCCAGTAGGTAGCACGCTCTTGGTCTACGGACAGACGGATCTCTGCACCGGAAGCGATTGGGTTGAAGAAACCAATACGCTCAACAAAACGACCGTCGCGCGCATTGCGGCTGTCGGTCACGGTGAGGTGGTAAAACGGGCGCTTCTTGGAGCCGCCACGGGCAAGACGGATGGTTACCATGTGAACATCGTTCCTGTAGTCGGTGCTGCAAAACTAAAAATACATGCCAGGCACTAGGCCCGAAAGGCCGCATATTCTAAGGATTATCGGGATTTTTGCAAATCTCTTTTTGCCCTGCCCCGATGACAGACGCTCACAGGCCCCGAACAGGCGATCCATTTGCGTGGAGAACGCCCAGGCAGCGCCTGTTTCCAGAGCTGCCCGCGCGAAAACGGATTTACATCTTGGGCATGCCGCCGCCTGCACCGCCGCCGGGGAACATCCCCCCCATGCCGCGCATCATCTTGGCCATGCCGCCTTTGGCGGTGACCTTCTTCATCATTTTCTGCATCTGCTTGTGCTGCTTGATCAGACGCCCGATGTCTTGCACCTGGGTGCCGGAGCCCATGGCGATGCGGCGCTTGCGCGAACCGCTGATGACGTCCGGATCGCGGCGCTCCTGAGGAGTCATCGAGTTGATGATCGCCTCCATCTGCTTGAACTGCTTTTCGGCCGCCCCCTGGGCGTTGCCCATCTGCGACAGGTTCATGCCACCGATGTTGGGCAGCTTGTCCATCAGGCCGCCGAGACCGCCCATGTTTTTCATCTGTTGCAGCTGGTCGCGGAAGTCTTCGAGGTCGAAGCCTTTGCCCTTCTTCAGCTTCTTGGCCAGCTTGTCGGCCTTGTCGCGGTCGAGGGTTTGCTCGGCTTGCTCGATCAGACTGAGCACGTCGCCCATGCCGAGAATGCGCGAGGCGATACGGTCGGGGTGGAACGGCTCGAGCGCTTCGCTCTTCTCGCCCATACCGATGAACTTGATCGGCTTGCCGGTAATGGCGCGCACCGACAGCGCGGCACCGCCACGGGCATCACCGTCGACCTTGGTCAGCACCACGCCGGTCAGCGGCAGGGCATCGCCGAAGGCCTTGGCGGTGTTGGCGGCGTCCTGACCGGTCATGGCATCGACCACGAACAGGGTTTCGACCGGGTTGATCGCGGCGTGTACGGCCTTGATTTCGGCCATCATTTCTTCATCGATGTGCAGACGACCGGCGGTGTCGACGATCACCACATCGATGAATTTGATCTTGGCTTCGCGAATCGCCGCTTCGGCAATCGCCACCGGCTTCTGGGTGATATCGGACGGGAAGAAGGTCACGCCGATATCGTTGGCCAGGGTTTCCAGCTGCTTGATCGCGGCTGGACGGTATACGTCGGCCGACACCAGCATCACGGTTTTCTTTTTGCGTTCTTTAAGAAAGCGCGCCAGCTTGCCGGCGGTGGTGGTTTTACCCGCGCCCTGCAGACCGGCCATCAACACCACGGCAGGTGGGGTGGAGTTCAGCGCCAGGTCTTCGTTGGCGGCGCCCATCAAGTCTTCGAGTTCGAGACGGACGATCTTCACGAACGCCTGACCCGGGGTCAGGCTTTTGGAAACCTCGGTACCGACGGCGCGTTCTTTGACCTTATTTACGAAGTCTTTCACCACCGGCAGCGCGACGTCGGCTTCCAGCAAGGCCATGCGCACTTCGCGCAGGGTGTCCTTGATGTTGTCCTCGGTCAGCTTGGCCTTGCCGGTGACATGGCGCAGGGTCTGCGAGAGGCGATCGGTTAGATTTTCGAACATGCGCGTTCCTTTCAGGCGGTCTGGCGCCAGGGTGAGCTTGCAACAAGGGCGCGATTATAACCAAGACACCTCGACCCGGACACCGCTGGCGGTCTTTCGTGAAACGCGCGTTTTATGCCACACTCTCGCCCTTTCGGGCTCGCCTTACACGGACTTATGCACCCTCTGCTGCCAAGCCTCGCCGCTGCCTTCCTCTATATGGGCGCCACTGTTTACCAAGGTCTGCGCCTTTCCCAGCGTCAGTTGCCGTCCAAACGCGTGCTCGCCCCCCTGGTGTTGCTGGCGTTGCTCTTCCACGGCGCCACCCTGTTCAGCCAACTGCATGCCGAAGCCGGCGTGGCATTGGACTTCTTCAACGCCGCCAGCCTGATCGCCTATGCCGCCATTTTGCTGACCATCGTCGCCAGCGTGCGCATTCCGGTGCTCAACCTGTTGCTGTTGTTTCTGCCGCTGGGCTGCCTGACGGTGCTGCTCGCGCAGTTCGTGCCGGCCGGCACGGTGCCGGTGATCAACGAGAAACCGGGGATCATCGCCCATATCCTGCTGTCGATCCTGGCCTACGGCATGCTCACCATCGCCGCCTTCCAGGCGCTGCTGTTGCTGCTGCAAGACCACCAACTCAAGCACAAGCACCCCTCCGGCCTGATCAAGAACTTCCCGCCACTGCAAACCATGGAAAGCCTGCTGTTCGGTTTCCTCTGGGCCGGCTGGGCACTATTGAGTCTGTCGCTGATTTCCGGCTGGCTGTTTCTCGACAACCTGTTCGCTCAGCACCTGGTGCACAAAACCTTCCTCGCCTGTGTGGCCTGGCTGATTTTTGCCGTGCTGCTGTGGGGCCGTCACCAACGCGGCTGGCGCGGGCACAAGGCGATTCGCTGGACCCTGGCGGGCTTCTGCCTGCTGATGCTGGCGTACTTCGGCAGCAAGCTGGTACGTGAATTCATCCTGCATATCTAGGTCGCCCCGTGTCTGAGCTGAATCCGCAGTACCTGTTTGGCCTGCTGGTTTTTCTGGTCCTCTGCTCAGCGTTTTTCGCCAGCGCAGAAACCAGCCTGCTCAGCCTGAACCGCTACCGCCTGCGCTACCTGGCCAAACAAGGCCGGCGCGGTGCCAAGCGCGCCAGCACCCTGCTCAATCGCCCACAGCTGCTGCTCGGCGTGCTGCATTTCTGCAACACCCTGGTCATCGTGCTGGCCGCCACTGTTGCTGCCGTATTGGCCAGCACCTTGTGGGGCGACCTGGGCCTGATCCTCTCTACGCTTGGCCTGACCCTGGCCCTGCTGCTGTTCGCCGATATCACCCCACGCACCCTCGCCGTGCTGCGTCCGGAAGCCTTTGCTTTCCCGTTCAGTGCGCCAGTGCGCTTGCTGGTCGAACTGCTCGCGCCGCTGGTGTGGCTGCTCAATGCCATCAGCAACGGCCTGCTGCGCCTGTGCCGCATCGACCCAACGCGCAAGCGCCAGGATGGCCTCAGTGCAGAGGAACTGCGCAGCGTAGTGCGCGAGGCCACCCACGAGCTGCCGCAGAACCGCCAGAGCATGCTGCTGAGCATTCTTGACCTGGAAACGGTGACGGTTAACGACATCATGATTCCGCGCAACGAGGTCACCGGGATCAACCTCGACGACCCGCTGGACGACATCATCACCCAGCTGCGCACCACCTCGCACACGCGCCTGCCGGTGTTTCGCAACGACCTCAACCAGGTCGAGGGCGTGGTGCACATGCGCCAGATCGCTCGCCTACTGACCCACGATCAACTGACCATCGACGCTCTCAGCGCCGCCGCTCACGAGCCGTACTTCGTCCCGGAAAGCACGCCGCTGTCGACCCAGTTGCTGAACTTCCAGAAGCACAAGCGCCGCATCGGCATCGTCGTCGACGAATACGGCGACGTGCAGGGCATTGTCACTCTGGAAGACATCCTCGAAGAGATCGTCGGCGACTTCAGTAACCAGGACGCCCTGCGCAGCCCCGACATCCACCCGCAGGAAGACGGCACCCAGGTGATCGATGGCGCCGCCTATATCCGCGAAGTGAACAAGGCCCTGGGCTGGAGCCTGCCGTGCGATGGGCCGAAAACCCTCAACGGGCTGATCACCGAAGCACTGGAAAACATCCCCGACAGTGCGGTGTGCCTGAAGATCGGCCCGTACCGTTTGGAAATCCTGCAGTCCACCGACAACCGGGTGAAAAGCGTGCGCGTCTGGCGCCCTGCCCCGCGGGCAAATACCGAGACGCCGGCGGAAAACGCCGATTAGCTGAAGGTGTAATTGTCAGCAGCGCCGCCGCGCTTTTATAGTCGCCCCCTCACTCGCCTCGCCTGCCATCCGCAGGCTAGCCGGTGCCGTACGCAAGGCCTCACAAAGCCCCTTGCAGCTACGGCACACCGTCAGCGTTTTTACCCCTGCGCGCTCCCACAATAATCTGCTGCGGCCGTGGCTTTGCCCATGGACCCGGCCCTGCCCATCGAAGGCGAACCATGACCAGCGCTACTGCAACTTCAGCCCGCGACGAAGCCAAGCCGGTGAACTCCACCGCCCGCGTCGCCACCGCCAGTTTTATTGGCACCGCCATCGAGTTTTACGATTTCTACGTGTACGCCACCGCAGCGGCACTGGTGATCGGCCCGGTGTTTTTCCCCGCCACCTCCACCACCGCGCAAACCCTGGCGGCATTCCTCAGTTTTGGTATCGCCTTTCTCGCCCGCCCGCTGGGTTCGGCGCTGTTCGGCCACTTTGGTGACCGCGTCGGGCGCAAGTCGACCCTGGTCGCATCCCTGCTGCTGATGGGCGTGTGCACCACGCTGATCGGCGTGCTGCCGGGTTACAGCAGCATTGGCGCCTGGGCACCGATTCTGTTGTGCCTGCTGCGCTTCGGTCAGGGCCTGGGGTTGGGCGGCGAATGGGGTGGCGCCGCATTGCTGGCCACCGAAAATGCGCCGCCAGGCAAACGCGGCTGGTTCGGCATGTTCCCGCAGCTTGGCCCGTCCATTGGCTTCCTCGCCGCCAACGGTTTGTTCCTGACCCTGGCCATGACCCTCAGCGATGAGCAGTTCAAGGACTGGGGCTGGCGCATTCCGTTCCTGCTCAGCGCCGTATTGGTGATGGTGGGCCTGTACGTGCGCTTGAAGCTGGAAGAGACGCCGGTATTTGCCAACGCCGTGGCCCGTCACGAACGGGTGAAAGTGCCGCTGTTCGAACTGTTCGGCCAGTACTGGGCACCGATGCTGCTGGGCGCCGGCGCCATGGTGGTGTGCTACGCGCTGTTTTATATCTCCACGGTGTTTTCCCTGAGCTATGGCATTTCCAGCCTGGGTTACACACGGGAAACCTTCCTCGGCCTGCTGTGCTTTGCCGTGGTGTTCATGGCCTTGGCCACGCCGCTGTCGGCCTGGGCCAGTGACCGTTACGGGCGCAAGCCGGTGCTGATCGTCGGCGGCGTGCTGGCGATTCTCTCGGGCTTTCTGATGGAACCGCTTCTGACCCATGGCTCGACCTGGGCGGTCGCGCTGTTCTTGAGCATTGAGTTGTTTCTGATGGGTGTGACCTTCGCACCCATGGGCGCTCTGCTGCCCGAGCTGTTCCCGACGCGCGTGCGCTATACCGGCGCGTCTGCGGCGTACAACCTGGGCGGCATTGTTGGCGCCTCGGCAGCACCGTTCTTCGCCCAGCAGTTGGTGGCGATGGGTGGGTTGAGTTGGGTGGGCGGGTATGTGTCGGCGGCAGCGTTGCTCAGCGTGATTGCTGTGCTGTGCCTAAAAGAGACCAGTAAGACGGATCTGCAGCAGATCGCGTAGGTTGGGTTGAGCCAACGGCGAAGCCCAACGATATGCACAACCCAGCCCCAACCTCGTTATCAAACAGGACGTGCGAGTACTTATAGGGTCCTGTTTGATAGCGGAGTGGAGGCTGAATACGGCGTATCGTTGGGCTTCGCTGCGCTCAACCCAACCTACAGCTCTACGACAACGGCCTGGGCGGCGCGGGTCGCTTTGGCGCGCGCAGCATCGGTCGATTCATCACGCGCCAGGGCAACGCCCATGCGGCGCTGACCATTCACTTCCGGCTTGCCGAACAGACGCAACGCGGTGTCCGGCTCGCTCAGGGCAGCGCCCAGGTTGCTGAATGCGGTCTGGGGCGACTTGCCTTCCACCAACACCACGGCCGAGGCCGATGGGCCGAGTTGGCGAATCGCTGGAATCGGCAAGCCAAGAATCGCGCGGGCGTGCAGGGCGAATTCCGACAGATCCTGAGAAATCAGGGTAACCAGGCCGGTGTCGTGCGGACGCGGGGAGATTTCGCAGAACCACACCTGGTCGCCTTTGACGAACAGCTCGACGCCAAACAGACCACGACCACCCAGCGAACCGGTCACGGCCAGGGCAATACGCTCAGCTTCGGCGCGGGCCTTGTCGCTCATCACCTGCGGCTGCCAGGACTCTTGATAGTCGCCTTTGACCTGACGGTGACCGACCGGCTGGCAGAAGGTGGTGCCGCCGACGTGGCGGACGGTGAGCAGGGCGATCTCGTAGTCGAAGTCGATAAAGCCTTCCACGATCACCCGGCCCTTACCGGCACGGCCACCAGCCTGGGCGTAGTCCCAAGCGGCTTGCAGATCAGCGGCGCTTTTCAGTACCGACTGACCTTTACCCGAGGAGCTCATGATCGGCTTGATCAGGCACGGGAAACCCAGCGCTTCGGTAGCGGCTTTGGCCTCTTCGAAGCTGTCAGCAAAACGGTACGGCGAGGTCGGCAGGCCCAGCTCTTCAGCGGCCAGGCGACGAATGCCTTCACGGTTCATGGTCAGCTGCGCGGCGCGGGCTGTAGGGATCACGGTGTAGCCTTCGGTTTCCAACTCGGCCAGGGTGGCGGTGGCGATGGCTTCGATCTCTGGCACGATGTAGTGCGGCTTTTCCAGCTCGATCACCGCACGCAGGGCGGCGCCGTCGAGCATATCGACCACGTGGCTGCGGTGGGCCACCTGCATGGCCGGTGCGTTCGGGTAACGGTCCACGGCGATCACTTCAACGCCCAGGCGCTGCAGCTCGATCACCACTTCCTTGCCCAGCTCACCCGAGCCACACAGCAAGACGCGCGTCGCGCTGGGCGACAAGGGGGTTCCGATACGAGGCATGAGGCTTTCCTTCACGTGCAGTTTAAAAGTTAGGTATTCAAACGGGTTTGCTGGGTTCAATCAGCAGCCCGCTGGCGCGCGCGCGTTGCAGGCAGTAGCCGAGCACCAGGCGGCGCTCGGCGTTGTCCATGCGGCCCCAGCGGATGATTTCATCGGCGGTGCGTTGGCAGCCGGTGCACACGTCGTCGTCATCCAGCGCGCAGACGCTGACGCAGGGCGAGCGCACCGGGCGTTCGGCTTCCATCAGTCGTCCTGCTCTACCAGGTCGCGGGCGTAGCGCTGCGAATTATGAACGTAGTGAGCGGCGCTGGCTTCGAGCATTTTCTTCTGCTGGTCATTCAGTTCGCGCACCACCTTGCCGGGCGAGCCCATGACCAACGAGCCATCGGGAATTTCCTTGCCTTCGCCAATCAGCGAATTGGCGCCGATGATGCAGTGCTTGCCGATCTTGGCGCCGTTGAGAATGACCGCGTTGATGCCGATCAGGCTGTACTCGCCCACGGTGCAGCCGTGCAACATGGCGTTGTGGCCGATGGTCACGCCGGTGCCGATGGTCAGCGGGAAGCCCATGTCGGTGTGCATCACCGTGCCGTCCTGGACGTTGGCATTCTCGCCGATATGAATCAGCTCGTTGTCACCACGCAGTACGGCGTTGAACCACACGCTGGCGCCCTTCTCGAGCTTGACCTTGCCCACCAGGGTGGCATTGGGCGCAACCCAGCTTTCGGGATGGGTTTCGACACTCGACTGTCCCAAGCGGTATTTCATCGGCGGTTCCTCACGGCGTTTGGCTTTCTGTTCACTCAGCTCAGGCTGATGTAATGGTCCGGCGGCTGATGCAGGCTGATGCCGGCGTCGTAGAGCAGGTTGACCAGTTCGACCACCATGATCGCTGTCAGCCCCCAGATTTTGTATTCGCCGTAACGGTAGCTGGGCACGTACCAGTCGCGCCCGCGGTAGTCGATACGGTGGGTGACCTCGCGCGGGTCATTGCGAAAGAACTCCAGCGGCACGCTGAACACCGAGGCGATTTCACCATCGTTGGCCTGGTACTCGACGAAGTCCGGCACCACGCCAACGAAAGGCGTGACTTGAATGCCGTGGCGCGACACCAGGCTACTCAGCGGCCCGATCACTTCCACCAGGCCAGGCGGCAGGCCGATCTCTTCGTGCGCTTCACGCAGGGCGGTGGCGACCAGGTCCTGGTCTTCCGGATCGCGGCGGCCACCGGGGAAGGCCACTTCGCCGCCATGGGTCGAGAGCCCACTGGCACGCAGGGTGAGCACCAGTTCAGGGGTGTCACTGCGGGTTATCGGCACCAAAACGGCGGCTTCTGGAAAGCTCCGGTCGGTGCCCAGAACGACTGGCTGGTAGTCGCGCACGCGCTGGAGCATCTCATCGAGCATGGGGCATTCTCGGTCTTTTGTTCTGCCCGGCATGATGGCATGAAAGGGCAAAGCTGCCCAAGTCCTGCGCCCCATTGCTCGACAGGCGCTCGGCAGTTGCCGGCACGCCTTGCTCATGAACGCCGGGCACGCGAAGATGCGCGACACAGCCGCAACCATGCCCCAGGAGACGGGATGAACTACTGCAGCCAGTGCGGCCACAGCGTGTCGCAGCGAGTGCCGGACGGCGACAGCCGCCTGCGTTATGTGTGCGATGAATGCCAGACCATCCATTACCAGAACCCGCGCATTGTCGCCGGCTGCCTGCCGGTGTGGGGCCAGCAGGTATTGCTCTGCCGCCGCGCCATCGAGCCGCGCCGGGGTTTCTGGACGCTGCCCGCCGGGTTTATGGAGAACGGCGAAACCATGGCCGAAGCAGCCATGCGCGAAACCGAGGAAGAAGCCTGTGCGCGGGTGCGCAATCTGCAGTTGTATGGCCTGTATGACCTGCCGCATATCAGCCAGGTGTATGTGTTTTTCCGCGCCGAACTGGTCGACCTGGATTTTGCCGTGGGCGAGGAAAGCCTGGAGGTGAAGCTGTTCGATGAAGCCGACATCCCTTGGTCCGAGCTGGCTTTCCCGACCGTAGGCCGTACCTTAGAATGCTTCTTCGCCGACCGGGTCGCCCAACACTTCCCGGTGCGCAACGAGCCACTAGAAGCTCTGCGCCCACACTTCCCGGCTGCTTATAAACAGAGCAGCGAGTAAACACACAACATTCCGGGCTGCCGCACGCGGCCTGACACTGGAACTGCATCGATGCGTTGGTTGTTAGCTGTTGTCTGCCTGTCGTTTGCGATGCTCTCGCACGCCACCACCACCGTCACCCTGGACGGCAAGACCGTGGACAAAGTCTTGGTGATGAAAGCCGAGCACAAGCTGCTGCTGCAAAACAAAGGTGAAACGCTGAAAAGTTACCGCATCTCGCTGGGCAAAAAACCCAAAGGGCCGAAACAGCGCGAAGGCGACAGCCGCACCCCCGAAGGCTACTACTGGATCGACTGGCGCAAGACCAGCGACAAGTACAACCTGGCCATGCACATCTCCTACCCCAACATCAAAGACCAGGCCAACGCGCGCAAAGAAGGCGTACCGCCGGGCGGCATGATCATGATCCACGGCACGCCAATCGATGACGAATACCCGGAGTGGTATTTCCATACCCTGGATTGGACCGAGGGCTGTATCGCGATGAAGAACGACGATATGCGCGAGGTGTGGAGCTTGGTTAAAGACGGCACGTTGATAGAGATTCGCCCTTAACGCCGAGTGCTTGTAGAGATTTTTGAGCATAAAAAAAGGCGCCGATTTCGGCGCCTTTTTTGTTCAGAAAACCAGATCCGACAAACGCCAGACTTCAAACGCCGGCGTCTCATACGGGTGCGCCTTACGTAGTGCCTTCACCGCGTCGTGAATCAGCTCATCGGCCACCACCAGCTCCACCTTCCACTCCGCCACCTGCTCAAGCACGCCGGCCTGACCAATGAAGGCGTTGCTGCCCGCCAGCGGGCGAAACTGCCCTTGTCCCAGGCTCTGCCAGCAACAACTGTCGTAATTCCCTATGCGTCCCGCACCCGCTCCAAAAACAGCATTCTTAACCACGTCCAGATGGCTTTCCGGAACATAAAAACACAGCTTGTACATCGCGGTCTCCACGGAGCATTTGCCAGGCCTGCCTACACAAGATCCTGACGCCAATTAATCATCGCGCAGTGATGGCATATTGCCTCAATCGAACCTAAGCGCGCAATTTCACAGTGCTTGTTGGAGTGCGATGCAGCGCCAAGTGTTCAGCGGGGGTTAGAGAAGTGGCTCATAAATCCGACCAGAAGCGCCGCCACTTGGCCCTCCACGACGGTGCCGGAGGGGTATGACTGCCATCGCAGAACGGCAGTTTTTTCGACTGCCCACAGCGGCACAGCAACAGGCGTTGCTCGCGCTTGGCGGTGAAGATCAGGGCGTTTTCACAGGAAGACAGGCAGTCCGGCAATTGCGCCGACTGACCGCAGGTGCACAACCGCAAGGTGGCACCTGCTGCAAGCAGGCGCACCTCGGGAAGTACAGGGGAATTGCGGGTCGTGCCGGAAGCAGGCTTGCCCTGCTCCCGTTGATCGCTCACTACGGTGAGACCGTCAGTTCACCCAGACGCGGGCGTTACGGAACATGCGCATCCAGCCGCCGTCCTCGTCCCACTCTTCCGGTTTCCACGAGTTCTGCACGGCGCGGAACACGCGTTCCGGGTGCGGCATCATGATGGTCACGCGGCCGTCGCGGCTGGTCAGGCCGGTGATCCCACGCGGCGAACCGTTGGGGTTGGCCGGGTAGTTTTCGGTGACCTTGCCGTGGTTGTCGATAAAGCGCAGTGACACGCAACCGGACAGATCCGCCTCCAGCAGCGCTTCCTCGCTTTCGAACTCGGCATGGCCTTCACCGTGGGCGATGGCGATTGGCATGCGCGAACCGGCCATGTCACGCAGGAAGATCGACGCCGACTCCTGCACCTGAACCATGGCCACACGGGCTTCGAACTGCTCGGAACGGTTACGCACGAAGTGCGGCCAGAACTCGCTACCCGGAATCAGTTCGTGCAGGTTGGACATCATCTGGCAACCGTTGCACACGCCGAGGGTGAAGCTGTCCTTGCGCTCGAAGAAGGCGCTGAAGGCATCACGGGCACGGGTGTTGAACAGCACCGACTTGGCCCAGCCTTCACCGGCGCCCAGCACGTCGCCGTAGGAGAAGCCACCGCACGCAACCAGGCCTTTGAACGCTTCCAGGCTGACGCGACCGGCGAGGATATCGCTCATGTGCACGTCGATGGCGTTGAAGCCGGCGCGGTCGAAGGCCGCGGCCATTTCCACCTGACCGTTGACGCCCTGCTCACGCAGAACCGCCACTTGCGGACGCACGTTCTTCTTGATGTAGGGCGCCGAGATGTCCTGGTTGACGTCGAAACCCAGTTTGACCGAGAGGCCAGGGTTGGCTTCGTCCAGCAGTACGTCGTACTCCTGCTCGGCGCACTCGACGTTGTCGCGCAGACGCTGCACCTGGTAGCTGGTGGCCGCCCACTCGCGCTGCAGCAGACGACGCTCGCCAGTGAACACCGGCTGGTCGTTGAAGCTGATGTTGATTTCGGCATTGTTCAGCGGCTGACCGATCACGGCCACGCAGTCGCCCAGACCGGCCGCGCTGAATTGCGCCAGCACTTCCGGGGTGGAGTCCTGACGTACTTGAATCACCGCGCCCAACTCTTCGTTGAACAGCACAGCGGCCAGTTCTTCGCGGTTATGGGCCACGGTGTCGAGGACGATGTTCAAGCCACAGTGACCGGCGAAAGCCATTTCCAGCACGCTGACCAGCAGGCCACCGTCGGAGCGGTCGTGGTAGGCCAGCAGGTTGCCGTCGGCGTTCAGGCCCTGGATCACGGCAAAGAAAGCCTTGAGGTCTTCAGCATCGTCGACGTCCGGTGCCTGGCGCGCCAGTTGGCCGTACACCTGGGCCAGGATCGAGGCGCCCATGCGGTTCTGGCCACGGCCGAGGTCGATCAGAATCAGGTCGGTCTCACCCTTGTCCATGCGCAGTTGCGGGGTCAGGGTTTTACGGATGTCGAGCACCGGGGCGAAGCCGGTCACGATCAGCGACAGCGGCGAGGTCACGGACTTGTCGGTGCCCTCTTCGCTCCAGCGGGTTTTCATCGACATCGAGTCTTTGCCCACCGGAATGGTGATACCGAGCTCCGGGCAAAGCTCCATACCAACCGCTTTCACGGTGTCGTACAGACGGGCGTCTTCACCCGGGTGGCCGGCGGCGGACATCCAGTTGGCCGACAGTTTGATGTCGGAAATCTTGCCGATGCGCGAGGCCGCGATGTTGGTCAGGGTTTCGCCAATCGCCATGCGACCGGACGCCGGGGCGTTGAGCAGAGCCAGCGGCGTGCGCTCACCCATGGCCATGGCTTCACCGGTGTAGACGTCGAAGCTGGTGGCGGTGACGGCGCAGTCGGCTACCGGCACTTGCCACGGGCCAACCATCTGGTCGCGGGCAACCAGACCGGTGATGGTGCGGTCGCCGATGGTGATCAGGAAGCTTTTGCTGGCGACGGCCGGGTGGTGCAACACGCGCTCAACGGCTTCTTTGAGGTCGAGGCTGGCGGCGTCGAAATCGTCGCCCAGCTCTTGCTCGCGAACGGCCGAACGGTGCATGCGCGGGGCTTTGCCCAGCAGTACTTCCAGCGGCATGTCGACGGCGTTGTTGCCGAAATGGCTGTCGGCGACGGTCAGCTGCGGTTCGGCCAGGGCTTCACCTACCACGGCAAACGGGCAGCGCTCGCGCTCGCAAATAGCTTTGAAGGCTTCAAAGTCGGCGGCATCGACGGCCAGCACGTAACGTTCCTGCGATTCGTTGCACCAGATCTCGTGCGGGGCCATGCCCGGCTCGTCGTTCGGTACCGCGCGCAGTTCGAAGCGGCCACCACGGCCACCGTCGTTGACCAGTTCCGGGAAGGCGTTGGACAGACCGCCAGCGCCAACGTCGTGGATAAAGCTGATGGGGTTCTTGTCGCCCAGCTGCCAGCAGCGGTCGATCACTTCCTGGCAACGACGCTCCATTTCCGGGTTTTCCCGTTGCACGGAGGCAAAATCCAGGTCGGCCGAGCTGGCGCCAGTGGCCATCGACGAGGCAGCGCCGCCGCCCAGGCCGATCAGCATGGCCGGGCCACCGAGAACGATGAGCTTGGAGCCCACGGTAATTTCGGCTTTCTGTACGTGTTCAGCGCGGATGTTGCCCATACCGCCGGCGAGCATGATCGGCTTGTGGTAGCCGCGTACTTCGTCGCCATGGGGGGTGCTGATTTTTTGCTCGAAGGTACGGAAGTAACCGGTCAGGGCCGGACGACCGAACTCGTTGTTGAACGCGGCGCCGCCGAGCGGGCCTTCGATCATGATGTCCAGCGCGGTGACGATGCGCTCAGGCTTGCCGTATGGGGTTTCCCACGGTTGTTCGAAGCCCGGGATCTGCAGGTTGGACACGGTGAAACCGGTGAGGCCCGCTTTTGGCTTGGCGCCGCGACCGGTAGCACCTTCGTCGCGGATCTCGCCGCCGGAACCGGTGGACGCACCGGGGAACGGCGCAATGGCAGTCGGGTGGTTGTGGGTTTCCACCTTCATCAGGATATGCACCGGCTCTTGTACCGCGCCGTACTGGCGGGTTTCAGAGTTCGGGAAGAAACGCCCGGCGACCGAACCTTCGATCACGGCGGCGTTGTCTTTATAAGCAGAGAGAACGCCTTCGCCGTGCATCTGGAAGGTGTTCTTGATCATGCCGAACAGGCTTTTTTCCTGGTTCTCGCCGTCGATATCCCAGCTGGCATTGAAGATTTTGTGACGGCAATGCTCGGAGTTGGCCTGGGCGAACATCATCAGTTCGATGTCGTGCGGGTTGCGCCCCAGTTTTACGAACGCGGCGACTAAATAGTCGATTTCATCGTCAGCCAGGGCCAGACCGAGGTCGCTGTTGGCTTGTTCGAGGGCCGCGCGGCCGCCGTTGAGAACGTCCACAGCGGTCAGCGGCTTGGGTTCGGCGTGACTGAACAGACCAGCGGCCTGTTCCAGGTTGCCGAGCACCAGTTGGGTCATGCGGTCATGCAGCGCGCTCGCGACTTGCTCGGCCTCAGCCTCGCTCAGCTCACCAGCAACGTAGTAGGCAATGCCGCGTTCCAGGCGCTGGATCTTCGCCAGGCCGCAGTTGCGGGCGATGTCGCTGGCCTTGCTGGACCACGGGGAGATGGTGCCAAAACGCGGCAGCACCAGGAACAGACGGCCGCTTGGCTCTTGCACCGGCACACTGGGGCCGTACTTGAGCAAGCGGGCGAGCACTTTCTCTTCGTCGCCGGTGAGCAGACCGGTCACCTCGGCAAAGTGGGCAAACTCGGCGTACACCGCTGTAACAGCGGGGACTTTGGCAGTCAGTTGGTCGAGCAACTTGCCGTGGCGGAAGGCAGAAAGGGCAGGAGCGCCGCGCAGGATCAACATCTCGGGGAAAGCCTCGGGAAGGGGGATGCTTTGAGGCCGTGCATTCTAACCCAAAGCTCCCGCCAAGGCACTCGTGACGGGGACCCAGTCGACAGTTTTGCGCTAGCAGAGAAGCAGCCCGGCTGTCGAGATATGGCGACCTCAGCGCTTTGCGTATACTCCGCCGATGCTTGCACACACGACGCTGCGCACACGCCCCCATAAATGGTTGGCGGCGACTGCCATTCTTATGCTGCTCTGGGGCTGTAGTGAGCCTCAGCCGACGGCCCTTGAGCGCATCCAAAAGGATGGCGTGCTGCGGGTTATCACCCGCAACAGCCCGGCCACCTACTTCCAGGACCGCAACGGCGAGACTGGTTTCGAGTACGAGCTGGTCAAACGTTTCGCCGACGACTTGGGCGTTGAGCTGAAGATTGAAACGGCCGACAACCTCGACGAAATCTTTTCCCGCCTCAACCAGGAAAACGGCCCGGCCCTGGCCGCCGCCGGTCTGGTCAGCAGCCAGGGCCGAATGACCCAGGCGCGGTTTTCCCAGTCGTACCTGGAAGTCACCCCGCAGATCATCTACCGCAACGGCGAAAACCGCCCCACCCGCCCGGAAGACCTGCTGAACAAACGCATCATGGTGCTCAAGGGCAGTAGTCACGCCGAGCAACTGGCCGCCCTCAAGGTGCAGTACCCCGACCTTAAATATGAAGAGTCGGACGCGGTGGAAATCGTCGACCTGCTGCGCATGGTCGATGAAGGGCAGATCGACCTGACCCTGGTCGACTCCAACGAACTGGCGATGAACCAGGTGTACTTCCCCAACGTGCGCGTGGCCTTCGACTTTGGCGACGCCAACACCCTGGGCTGGGCGTTCCCGCCGGGCACCGACGACAGCCTGGTGAAAGAGGTCAACGCCTTCCTCGAACGGGTGAAGATCAACGGCGTGCTACAGCGTCTGAAAGACCGTTACTACGGGCATGTGGACGTACTCGGTTACGTCGGCGCCTACACCTTTGCCAAGCACCTGCAACAACGCCTGCCACGCTACGAGCAGCACTTCCGCCAGAACGGCAAGACCTATGAGCTGGACTGGCGCCTGCTGGCCGCCATCGGTTATCAGGAGTCGCTGTGGCAACCCAATGCCACCTCGAAAACCGGGGTGCGCGGCCTGATGATGCTGACCCAGAACACCGCCGAAGCGATGGGCGTGTCCAACCGCCTGGACCCAAAACAAAGCATCAACGGCGGCAGCAAATACTTCGCCTCGATTCTGGAAAACCTCGCCCCCGAGCTGACCGAGCCGGACCGCACCTGGTTTGCCCTGGCGGCCTACAACATCGGCATCGCCCATCTGGCTGACGCACGCAAGCTGGCCGAGGCCGAAGGCCTGGACCCAAACAAGTGGCTGAACGTGAAAACCATGCTGCCGCGCCTGTCGCAGAAGCAGTGGTACAGCAAGACCAAATACGGCTACGCCCGCGGCGGCGAGACCGTGCACTTCGTGCAGAACATCCGCCGCTATTACGACATCCTCACCTGGGTAACCCAGCCGCAACTGGAAGGCGGGCAGATGGCCGAAGGCAACCTGCACATTCCAAGCATCGACAAGCGCAAGCCAGACGACGGCGGCCCGGCGGCGTTGTAGAACAAGCGCATCGCGGCTGAAGCCGCTCCTACGGATTGTGCGATCTCGCAGGACCGGCTTCAGCCGCGATGTTTTTTAATCCGGCTTTGCCCGGCGCTGTTTGAAGAACTCGCTCAACACCGCACTGCACTCCTCTGCCAAGACCCCACCCTCCACCAGCACCCGGTGGTTAAGAAAGATCTGATCGAAGAACTTGCCGCGGCTCTGCACGATGCCGGCCTTGGGTTCGGTCGCGCCAAACACCACGCGATTGACCCGCGCATGCACCAGCAAACCGGCGCACATGCTGCACGGTTCCAGAGTCACGTACAGGGTGCTGCCCGGCAGCCGGTAGTTTTCCACGGCGCTGGCCGCCGCGCGGATGGCGACCATCTCGGCATGGGCGCTGGGGTCATGGGTGGTGATCGGGCAGTTAAAACCGCGCCCGATCACCTCACCGTCCTGAACCAGCACCGCACCCACCGGCACCTCACCCAGGCTCGCGCCCTGTGCGGCGAGCGCCAGGGCTTCGCGCATAAACTGCGTGTCCTGACTGCGGTCGATGATCTGCGGTTTTCTCATTGTTTACTCAACCACGCCTTACTCAACAAGAATGGAAGCCATCAGGCCGGTTTCCATATGGTCGATCACGTGGCAGTGAAACATCCACACCCCGGGGTTATCCGCCACCAGCGCCACCCGCGCATTCTCGTTCTTGCCGAGCAGGTAGGTGTCGGTGAAGTACGGAATGATCTTCTTGCGGTCCGAGCTGAGCACTTTGAAGCTCATGCCGTGCAAGTGGATCGGGTGCTGGTACTGCGCCATGTTGCGGAACTCGAGAATATAGCTCTGCCCCAGCTTCATCTTGGCGATGGGCCGGTCGGCGCAGGTCTTGTCGTTGATGTCCCAGGCCTTGCCGTTGATCTGCCAGAACGCCGGCGCGCGGCCATTGGTGGTCACAGACACGGCACCGACCCATTCGAACTTGAAGTCGAGCACTTCGGCATTCTGCAGATCTGGCTCGGCAATCGGGTTGGCTGGAATCTGCGGCGGCCATTCGCTGGCCGGCGCCTCTTCGCTGGCCACCGAACGGAAGGTCGCCAGCCGTACCGGGCCGTTGCGCAACGGCAACTCGACGCCCGCTTCCGGCACCTTGATCGCCAGGCACAAACGCATGCCCGGCCCAATCCAGTATTCCTTGCCGAACAGCCGTGGCTCGATCGGGTTACCGTCCAGCGCGTACAGACGCGCATCGGCGCCCGGCAGGTTGAGGCGGTAGGTCACGGTGTTGTCGAGGTTGAAAATGCGCAGGCGCACGATCTGCCCGGCCGGCAGATCGATGGTCGGCAAGTGCTCGGCATTGATCGTCGAGTAGCTGCCGGCGGTACCGCCACGGGCGGCCTCACGGGGAATGCTGAACGGCGTGAACGCGCCTTCGGCATCGATATGCCAGGTCTTCAGGCTGAGCGAACGCTCATGGGTGAAACCGGTAGGCTCGCGCTCTTCCACCACCAGCGGGCCCACCAGGCCATGGCCCAGTTGCTGGCTGCTCAACACATGCGGGTGGTACCAGTAGTTGCCGGCGTCCGGCGTCTTGAACTGGTAATCGAAATACTCGCCGGGCAACACCGGCAACTGCGACACATAGGGCACACCGTCCATTTCCAGCGGCAGGCGAATGCCGTGCCAATGGATGGTGGTGGGCTCACTGAGCTTGTTGATAAAACGCACCCGCAGCCACTCACCCTGACGGCTGCGCAACTCGACGCCCGGCGCCGAACCGTTGTACGCCCAGGCCGGGGTTTTGTGGCCAGCCACCAACTCCAGATCCATGGGCGCGGCGATCAACTCGTAGTCATGGGTGGTGCTGCCCAATGGCCGTCCCAGCCAATAACGCACTCCACCGGCACCAAAGCCCACCGCGGTCAAACCGAGCAGGCCACCGAGAATCTGTCGACGTGTAAAAGACATGGGTACAGACACCTCTAGATAGGGGACTTTCTAGAACAACACGCTGGCCCATCAGGCTTGAATTTTTGATAGCCGGTCTCTGACGGACCGGCTTGCGGGACGAGTCCCTAGTCGTCGACCAGGCGGCGTTGCGTCCTCGCTTTAATGCTCACGTACTACAGTACGCTGCGCTTAAAGCTGCGGGGCGCCTTGCCTGGTCTTAGCCTAGGAACTCTCGGGGAAACTCACTCCCACTCGATTGTTGCTGGCGGCTTGCTCGACACATCGTAGGTAACCCGCGAGATGCCTTCGATCTCGTTGATGATCCGGCCGCTGACCGTTTCCAACAACTCATACGGCAGGTGCGCCCAACGGGCGGTCATGAAGTCGATGGTTTCCACCGCGCGCAGGGCCACGACCCAGGCGTAACGACGGCCGTCACCGACCACGCCTACCGATTTCACCGGTTGGAACACGACGAACGCCTGGCTGACCTTGTGGTACCAGTCGGCTTTGCGCAGTTCTTCGATAAAGATATGGTCGGCGCGACGCAGCAGGTCGGCGTATTCCTTTTTCACTTCACCGAGGATGCGCACGCCCAGGCCCGGGCCCGGGAACGGGTGACGGTAGACCATGTCGTACGGCAGGCCGAGTTCCAGGCCCAGACGACGCACTTCGTCCTTGAACAGTTCGCGCAGTGGCTCGACCAGCTTCAGGTTCATTTCTTCCGGCAGGCCGCCGACGTTGTGGTGCGACTTGATCACGTGGGCCTTGCCGCTCTTGGCGCCAGCCGATTCGATCACGTCCGGGTAGATAGTGCCCTGGGCCAGGTACTTGATGTTGTCCAGCTTGCAGGACTCGGCATCGAACACGTCGATGAAGGTACGGCCGATGATCTTGCGCTTCTTCTCCGGGTCGGCTTCGCCGGCCAGGTTGCCCAGGAACTGCTCTTCAGCGTTGGCGCGGATCACTTTGACGCCCATGTTCTCGGCGAACATGGCCATCACTTGCTCGCCTTCGTGCAAGCGAAGCAGGCCGTTGTCGACGAACACGCAGGTCAGTTGGTCGCCGATGGCCTTGTGCAGCAGCGCCGCAACAACCGAGGAATCGACACCACCGGACAGCCCGAGCAGTACGTTGTCGGTACCGACCTGGGCACGCACCTGGGCAATGGCGTCTTCAGCGATTTTCGACGGGGTCCACAAGGCTTCGCAGCCGCAGATGTCGAGGATGAAACGCGAGAGGATACGCCCGCCCTGTTTGGTGTGGGTCACTTCCGGGTGGAACTGCACGCCGTAGTAACGACGGTCATCGTTGAACATGCCGGCAATCGGGCAGCTCGGGGTGCTGGCCAGGATGTGGAAGTCTTCCGGCATCTTGGTGACCTTGTCACCGTGGCTCATCCACACGTCGAGACCGAACAGGCCGTCGGCGTCGACGTGGTCTTCGATGCCATCGAGCAGGCGGCTTTTGCCGACCACATCGACGCGGGCATAACCGAATTCACGCAGCTCGGAACCTTCGACTTTGCCGCCCAGTTGCTCGGCCATGGTCTGCATGCCGTAGCAGATACCGAAAACCGGCACGCCGAGATCAAACACCGCCTGCGGGCAACGCGGGCTGTCGGCAACGTGGACCGACTCGGGGCCGCCAGCGAGAATCACGCCCTTGGGCGCGAATTCGCGAATCGCTTCGTCGTCCATGTCGAACGGATGCAGCTCGCAGTACACGCCGATCTCGCGCACGCGGCGGGCGATCAGCTGGGTGTACTGGGAACCGAAGTCGAGGATCAGGATGCGGTGAGCGTGAATATCGAGGGCCATGATTCAGTCTCGTCTAAGTCAATCAGTAACAGTCGTGATTCAGAAACAACTCGGGGCTGAATAAAACAGCCCCGGTTTTTTAATCTTTTTCAAAAATCGATTTGCCACGTCGCGAGCGAAGAAGAGGCAAGGCGGAAGGGAGTGAGAAAGCGCAGTTGGCTGTAGCCAATGAGCATTTCGAACTTCCTTCCAACGCCGCCTGTTCGAGCGCAGCAGCGGCAAATCGATTTTTTTTAACCTACGCGGTAATTTGGCGCTTCTTTAGTGATCTGTACATCGTGCACGTGGGATTCCGCCATGCCCGCACCGGTGATCCGCACGAACTCGGGTTCGGTCCGCATCTGCTCAATAGTGGCGCAACCGGTGTAGCCCATGGAGGCGCGCAGCCCACCCATCAGTTGATGGATGATTGCGGCCAACGGGCCTTTGTACGGTACGCGGCCTTCGATGCCTTCCGGTACCAGCTTCTCGGCGCCAGCGGCGGAGTCCTGGAAGTAGCGGTCGGAAGAACCCTGGGTCTGTGCCATGGCGCCCAGCGAGCCCATGCCACGGTAGGCCTTGTAGGAACGGCCCTGGAACAGTTCGACTTCGCCTGGTGCTTCTTCGGTACCGGCGAACATCGAGCCCATCATCACGCAGGAAGCACCTGCAACGATGGCCTTGGACAGGTCACCGGAGAAGCGGATGCCACCGTCGGCAATCAACGGAACGCCAGTGCCTTCAAGGGCCGCGGCGACGTTGGAAACGGCGGAGATTTGCGGTACGCCAACACCGGCAACAATGCGGGTGGTGCAGATCGAGCCTGGGCCGATACCGACTTTCACCGCATCCGCGCCGGCTTCAGCCAGGGCCTTGGCAGCAGCGCCGGTGGCGATGTTGCCGCCGATAACTTGCACCTGCGGGAAGGTTTGCTTGACCCAACGTACGCGGTCGATCACGCCTTTGGAGTGACCGTGGGCGGTGTCGACCACCACCACGTCAACGCCGGCAGCAACCAGTGCGGTCACGCGATCGCCAGTATCAGCACCGGTACCCACAGCAGCGCCAACGCGCAGACGACCTTGGTCATCCTTGCTGGCGAACGGGTAAGCCTTGGCTTTTTCGATGTCGTTGACGGTCATCATGCCTTTGAGGTTGAACGCCTCGTCGACGATCAGCACGCGCTCAATGCGGTGTTTGTGCAGCAGCTCGCGGGCTTCCTGCTTGTCGGCGCCTTCGCGGACGGTGACCAGACGCTCTTTCGGCGTCATCACGTCGCGGACTTTGGCGTCCAGGCGGCTTTCGAAACGCACGTCACGGGAAGTGACGATGCCGACCAGGTCGCCGTTGTGCAGCACCGGTACGCCGGAGATGTTGTTCTGGCGGGTCAGATCGAACAGGTCACGCACGGTGGCGTCGGCTTCGATGGTGATTGGATCTTTCACCACACCGCTCTCGAAGCGCTTCACTTTGCGCACTTCGGCAGCCTGCTGCTCGATGGTCATGTTCTTGTGGATGATGCCGATGCCGCCTTCCTGGGCCATGGCAATGGCCAGACGGGATTCGGTCACGGTATCCATCGCTGCAGAAATCAGCGGGATGTTCAGCTCAATGCCACGGGTCAGTCGAGTTTTGAGGCTGACGTCTTTAGGCAGAACTTCGGAATAACCTGGAATAAGAAGGACGTCGTCGAAGGTTAGAGCTTCTTGACTGATACGCAGCATGGCGGAGGCTCCCGGGCGGGAAAATGGAAGCGCGCCATTATACCCACGCGAGCACCTTGGCTCAATGCAAAAGGTTAATTAGATGAAGCAGGAGTTTCTATCGACCTTGTAGGAGCCAGCTTGCTGGCGAAGCTCTTTAGATTGCATTCGCTAGCAAGCTAGCTCCTACAAGTCCACGACAACCTGCCTAACCCCATACCCCAACCGTTCCCCAAACTCTTCTATAAAGGAAGGCACAAACCCCGCCTCCCCCCAGTTATTGAAGATAAAGCCCAGATTGGAAAACCCGCACGGCTGCAAAAACAGAAAGCCGTTGATGTCATCTTCAAAGCCGCACAGCGGGCAGGTGAAGTTGTCGCTGACCTTGGGCATCCACTCTTCCAGGCTGTCGAACAGCGCCTCACCGACTTCCTTGCGACACTTGGGGCAGCCGGCTTCTTCGAGGAAGTTCCTGGTCGGCGTATAGATGCAGCGCTTGCTCACCACCTCCAGGCCATGCACCGGCCGGCCGAACGGCAAACGCTCCGGGTGCAGGGCGATGCGCTTGGCGCCAGGCGCGATGGCGTAGGCCATGCGGTTGCCTGTGCGCCCACAGGTACTCAGTTCGGCAGCGACGATATTGCGCTGCACCAGCCAGCGCAGCATCAGCCGCGCCCGCGCCTCATGGTTGGGAAAGGTGGATACCTGCGGCACCAGAATCAGTTGTTGCTCAGCCATGACCGGCCCCGAAATCAAAACGGCGTGCAGTTTAACAGGCGACGGCTTTGGCTCGCGGCGCGTATGCCTCTATCATGCCCGCCATGATCAAAGACCCGTTCCAACGCCTCGGCCTCGACCGCGAAGTGCTCACCGTCAGCCAGCTCAACGGCCGCGCCCGTGTGCTGCTGGAGGATGTGTTCAGCAATATCTGGGTGGAAGGCGAAATCTCCAACCTGGCCAAGCCCGCCTCCGGCCATGTGTATTTCACCCTCAAAGACAGCAACGCCCAAGTGCGTTGTGCGCTGTTCCGGCAGAACGCCGCCCGCGTGCGCCAGGCGCTGCGTGATGGCCTGGCCGTGAAGGTGCGCGGCAAGGTGTCGTTGTTCGAAGGCCGTGGCGACTACCAGCTGATTCTCGACAGCGTGGAGCCCGCCGGCGATGGCGCCCTGCGCCTGGCCTTCGAGGCGCTGAAGGAAAAGCTCAGCGGCGAAGGCCTGTTTGCCGCCGAGAACAAAGTCGCCCTGCCCGTTCACCCGCAACGCATCGGCATTGTCAGCTCGCCGACCGGCGCGGTGATCCGCGACATCATCAGCGTGTTCCGCCGCCGTGCACCGCAGATCCAGCTGACCCTGATCCCCACCGCCGTACAGGGCCGTGAAGCCACCGGGCAAATCGTCCGCGCCTTGCAGATTGCCGACCGCCAAGGCTTCGACGCGCTGATCCTGGCCCGTGGCGGCGGTTCGCTGGAAGACCTCTGGTGCTTCAACGAAGAATTGGTGGCGCGCGCCATTGCCGCCTGCCAGACACCGATCATCAGCGCCGTCGGCCATGAAACCGATGTGTCGATCAGCGACTTCGTGGCCGACGTGCGCGCGCCCACTCCTTCTGCCGCCGCCGAGCTGCTGGCGCCGGATGCCAATGAGCTGGTGCAGCGCCTGAACAGCCTGCACCGCCGCCTGGTGATGCGCATTCACAACCGCATCGAGCGCGAACGCCTGCGTCTGGACGGTATCAGCCGTCGCCTGCGCCACCCCGGCGAACGCCTGCGCCAGCAAGCGCAACGTCTCGACGATCTGGACATGCGCCTGCGCCGCGCCTTCGAGCGCAATCTGCAGCAGCGCCAGGACCGCGTCGCCCGCCTGAATATGCGCCTCGCCGCGCAGCACCCGGGCCGTGCCCTGGCGTTGCTGCGCCAGCGTCTCGATGGCCTCAGTGAACGTTTGCCGCGCGCCATGCGCGAGGCGCTGAAAGATCGCCGTCAGCAATTGCACACGCAGGCGCAAACGCTGAACGCCATCAGCCCTCTGGCGACCCTTGGCCGCGGCTACAGCATTCTGCTCGACGATAAAGGCCAGGCGATTCGCAACGCCGCGCAGACCAGACCCGGCCAGCGCCTGAAGGCGCGCCTGGGCGAAGGCGAGCTGGAGGTGCGGGTGGAAGACAACCACCTGACCCCGGTGACCCTGTCGCTGCTCGACTGACTTCCCACTTTTTATTCAGGCTTGCCCATGCGCGTTTTGCTGTTCTGTTTGCTCTGCCTCGCCCTGCCCGCCCACGCCGACAGCTACATCAGCCGACTGCTGAACAAACCGGTGCCCGGCGGCGTGGCGGTGGTCGACCTCGGCGCCGGCAACGGTACACCGACGGCCAGCTACCAAGGCAAACCAGTGCTGGTGGTGCATGAACAGGGACAACGCTGGCTGGCGATTGTCGGGGTGCCGCTGAGCAGCAAGGCTGGCAGCCAGAGCCTCGTCGCCAAGGATGCCAGCGGCAACCGCACCCTCAGTTTCACCGTGGGCAGCAAGCATTACGCCGAGCAGCGCATTACCTTGAAGAACCAGCGCCAGGTCAACCCGAACCCGGCCGATCTCAAACGCATCGAGAAAGAACTGGCCGAGCAAACCCGCGCCTACCAGCGCTTCAGCCCCGGCACGCCAAGCAACCTGCTGCTGGACAAGCCGGTCAACGGCCCGCTGTCGAGCCGCTTCGGTGTACGGCGTTTTTTCAATGGCGAGGAACGCAATCCGCACGCAGGGCTGGATTTTGCCGTGGCTGCCGGCACACCGATCAAGACGCCGGCGGCGGGTAAGGTAATTCTGATCGGCAACTACTTCTTCAATGGCAATACGGTGTTCGTCGATCACGGCCAGGGTTTTATCAGCATGTTCTGCCACATGTCGAAAATCGACGTGAAGCTCGGTCAGCAGTTGGCCCGTGGCGGCGTAGTCGGCAAGGTCGGTTCCACCGGCCGAGCCACCGGGCCGCACATGCACTGGAATATCAGCTTGAATGACGTGCGCGTGGACCCGGCAATTTTTATCGGTGCCTTTGAGCCGTAACACCGTGAACCCACCATTCATGAATCGTTGGGCTTCGCTTTGCTCAACCCAACCTACGCCACTCGCCTGTAGGTCGGGTTGAGCCAGCGGCGAAGCCCAACAACCCGCTGGCACAGGACGATGATGACCATGGAACAGCACTACGACGCCGCCGTGCAGTGGCTGGAACGTTTTCCCTACCTGTACAGCCTGACCGCCCTGATCATGCTGCTGTGCGCAGCGTTTCTGGCCAACTGGCTGATCAAGCGGGTGCTGGTGCGCGGCTTCTACCGCCTGCTGCGCGCCTCGCACCTGGGCCAGGACAAGGCGCTGGCGCGCTCGCACATCATTTCCCGCCTGGCCAACGTGGTGCCGGCGCTGATTCTGGCCAACGGCGTGGAGCTGATTCCCGACCTGCCGCACGCCCTGATCACGGTGACCCGCAATGTCTGCGGCGCCTTTATCGTGCTGACCATTGCCCTGGCCGTCGCCGGCATGCTGACGCTCGCCAATTCCTTGTACGAACGCCGCCCCGACGCCCACTTGCGACCGATCAAGGGCTACTTCCAAGTGGTGAAAATCGTCATCTACGCCGTCGCCACGGTGCTGATGATCGCTACCCTGGTGGACCGCTCGCCGCTGATTCTGCTCTCCGGTCTCGGCGCCATGGCCGCTGTGCTGCTGCTGATTTTCCAGGACACCTTGCTGTCGCTGGTGGCCAGCGTGCAGATCTCCTCCAACGACATCATCCGCGTCGGCGACTGGATCGAGATGCCGCAATTGAATGCCGATGGCGACGTGATCGATATCGCCCTGCACACGGTAAAAGTGCAGAACTGGGACAAAACCATCACCACCATTCCCACCAAGCGCTTTATCACCGACTCATTCAAGAACTGGCGCGGCATGCAGGAAGCCGGCGGCCGACGGATCAAGCGCAGCCTGCACCTGGACCAGAACAGCGTGCACTTTCTGAGCCCCGAGGAAATCGAGCACCTGCGCCAGTTCAAGCTGCTGGCGCCGTACCTGAAGAGCAAGGAAAGCGAGCTGATGAGCTGGAACAGTCAGCTGGAAGAACCGCTGCGGGTGGCGGTGAACACCCGCCGGGTCACCAACATCGGCACCTTCCGCGCCTATGTGGAGAACTACCTGCGCCAGCACAACGGCATCCGTCAGGACATGACCTTGCTGGTGCGCCAGCTCAGCCCATTGGCCGACGGCCTGCCGCTGGAGCTGTATTGCTTCACCAACACCACCGCCTGGGTGCCCTACGAAGCGATCCAGTCGGACATCTTCGACCATATGCTGGCGATTCTTCCGGAGTTCGGTTTGCGCGTGTTCCAGCATCCAAGCGGGGCGGATATGCGTGCCGCATTGAGCAGAAGCGGGCTACCCGAAACAAACGAGTAACCCTGTGGGAGGAGCTTTAGCCGCGATGTTTTTAACAGATCAAAGGCGTCGCGGCTTAAGCCCCTCCCACAATGACTGCGCAATAATTGTGAACACCACTGTGCTGCCGAGAGAATAAATCTCGCAAAAACCCAAGTATCGCCACGAACCACCAATTTTTCGTCCAAGCTTGCCATATTCAACCCAAGCAAATAGGGTTAACGCATGAAAACGCCCCATACCCTCATTCTGCTGCGCCAACACGCCTGCCTGTGCCTGGTCAGTCCGCGACTGCAAAGCTGACTGCTCACCTCGCCCCGCACTACTCTTTATCAAAAGCAGTTTCACCGGTCGGCCACCCTCATCTGGCCACGCTACTTAAAGGACTTCGCCATGAGCATGCTCAAAGATCCGTCGAACAAATACCGCGCCTTCACCCCGATCAACATTCCCGACCGCACCTGGCCGAGCAAGGTGATCGACAAGGCGCCGATCTGGCTGAGCACCGACCTGCGTGATGGCAACCAGTCGCTGATCGAGCCGATGGATGCCGACAAGAAAATGCGTTTCTTCAAGACCCTGCTGGCCGTGGGCTTGAAGGAAATCGAAGTGGGCTTTCCGTCCGCCTCGCAAACTGACTTCGACTTCGTGCGTGAGCTGATCGAAGGCGGCCACATTCCCGATGACGTCACCATTCAGGTACTGACCCAGGCCCGTGAAGACCTGATCGAGCGCACCTTCGAGTCGCTCAAGGGCGCCAAGAAAGCCATCGTTCACTACTACAACGCCTGCGCGCCGAGCTTCCGCCGCATCGTCTTCAACCAGGACAAGAACGGCGTGAAAGAAATCGCCGTGCACGCCGGGCAGATCATCAAGCGCCTGGCCGACGCCGCGCCGGAAACCCAGTGGGGTTTCGAGTACTCGCCGGAAGTTTTCAGCTCCACCGAAATCGATTTTTCCGTCGAGGTGTGCAACGCGGTAATCGCCGTGTTCCAACCCACCCCGGCCAAGCCGCTGATTCTCAACCTGCCGGCGACCATCGAAAACGCCACGCCGAACAACTACGCCGACCAGATCGAATGGTTCTGCCGTCATGTTGATCGCCGTGACAGCGTGCTGATCAGCCTGCACACCCACAACGACCGTGGCACCGGCGTGGCCGCCACCGAGTTGGGCCTGATGGCCGGCGCCGACCGCGTGGAAGGTTGCCTGTTCGGCAACGGCGAGCGCACCGGCAACGTCTGTCTGGTGACCGTGGCGCTGAACCTCTACACCCAGGGCATCGACCCACAGCTGGATTTCTCCGACATCGACACCGTGCGCAAGGTGGTGGAAGACTGCAACCAGCTGCCGGTGCACCCGCGTCACCCCTATGTCGGCGACCTGGTCCACACCGCGTTCTCCGGCTCGCACCAAGATGCGATCCGCAAAGGTTTCACCCAGCAGAAAGCCGATGGTGTGTGGGAAGTGCCGTACCTGCCGATCGAC
This sequence comes from Pseudomonas sp. GV071, assembly GCF_003050835.1. Lineage (GTDB taxonomy): Bacteria > Pseudomonadota > Gammaproteobacteria > Pseudomonadales > Pseudomonadaceae > Aquipseudomonas. Next base: position 431,992 of record NZ_QAOJ01000003.1, read on the forward strand.
CCGGCCGACATCGGCCGCAGCTACGAGGCGGTGATTCGCGTCAACAGCCAGTCGGGCAAAGGCGGCATCACCTTCCTGCTCGAACAGGAATATGGCATTAGCCTGCCGCGCCGCATGCAGATCGAATTCAGCCAAGTGGTGCAGAAAGAAACCGATCGCCTCGGCCTGGAAATGACCGCCGAGCAAATCTACGCCCTGCTGCAGAACGAGTACCTGCAAGCCGACAGCCCGTATGTGCTGAAGAGCCATCGCCTGCAGGAAGAGAACGGCATCTGCAACGTCGATATCGACGTCACCGTCAGCGGTGAACTGCGCCGCAAACACGGCACTGGCAAAGGCCCACTGGAAGCCCTGGTCGCCTCGCTGCCGCGCAACCTGGAGATCATCGATTACCACGAACACGCCATCGGTGCAGGTGCCAATGCCAAGGCCGCTGCCTATATCGAAGTGCGCCTGGACGGTGGCCGTCCGGTGTTCGGCGTCGGCATCGACGAAAACATCACCACCGCCAGCTTCCGTGCCCTGTTCAGCGCCCTCAACCGCGCGCTGAAACAGGCCGAGGAAAACAGCCAGGCGGCGTGATTTCCAAGCGGTAAGCAAAAAGGGCGCCCGGTAACGAGCGCCCTTTTTTTGTCTGCGCAGTTTGCTAGCCGCGCGTAGAAAAGCAAAAACTCGAGGCTTCAGCCTCGATGTTTGTTGATCGCGCCAGCCCAGGCCTTTGTATCGATCAGCGTACAAAACACCAACCAAACCGATACCCGCAGACATTCTGGCAATACAAACGCTCGGCACACTCGCGCCTCCATTTCCTACTTGCGTGAAGCCTATGTCTGTATCGGCTGATTTCACTGTTGCCGCGATTTACCGCAGACACCCCAAGGCGCAAGGCGCGTTCACCCTGATCGAGATGCTGATTGTGGTGGTATTGCTGGCGATTTTTGCCGCCATCGCCATCCCCAGCTTCAGCCGCCTGACCCACAACAACCAGGCGCTGACCGCCGCCAACGAACTGTATTCGGTGCTGCAGTACGCCCGCAGCGAAGCACTTAGCCGTGGCCGTGGTGTCACCGTCAGCGTGACCGCCAGTGACGCCTGGGCCGGCGAGATCACGGTGAAAGCCGGCAGTGAAACCTTGCGTCACTACGCCAAGGGCCTGTTCGGCAAAGCCAGCGCCAGCAGCTCGCTGACCACCCTGACCTTCTGCCCCGGCTTCGTCGCCGCCAGCACCTGCAGCAACGGCGCGCTCAGCAGTCCGCCGACCATCACCGTGGGCTATGCCGACGACAGCTCGGTGACCACCCGCACAATCAAGGTACTTGCCAGTGGCCAGATCTCCCGCCCCGCCCTCAGCCAGTAAATTTCCCCGCCCTGCGGCCGTGGCCGGTTTCAGCATGATCGAAGTGCTGATCGGCCTGCTGGTGCTGTGCATCGGCGTGCTCGGCATGGTCTCGCTGCAGACCCACGGCTTGCAGCTTTCGCAAAGCGCCAACCAACGCAGCACCGCGGTGATGCTGGCCCAGGACCTGGTGGAGATGATGCGCAGCAACCCCGACGCCACGCTCAACGCCGCCAACCTGTTCAGCAACACCTCCGGTTACTACAAGGCCGCCGGCAGCGAGTTCGCCAGCACCAGCGTGGCCAACTGCGCCGGTCTCGATCGCAGTGCCGGCGGCAGCGCCATCGCCAGCCAGGACCTGGGCTGCTGGCTGCAGGAAGTGCAAAGCCTGCTGCCAGTCACCAGCGGCCTGCTCAAAGGCAACTTCACCATCTGCCCGAGCAAGCAGGAAAACAGCTGCGCCAGCGGTTCCAGTTCGGTGGTGATGATCCAGATGGCCTGGCAAGACAAGAGCGGCGACTGCACCGATGGCATCTGCTACTACCGCCTGCGAGCCGAACTATGAACCAGAGTCTTATCCGTCAGCGCGGCCTGTCGTTGATCGAGCTGATGGTCGCCATGCTGATCAGCACGTTCATGATCCTTGGCGCCACCCAGGTGTACATCGATAACCAGCGCACCTACCAGTTCCAGCAAGGCCAGAGCAGCAACCAGAATCTGGGGCGGATGATTCAGCTGCTGCTCGAACAGCAACTGGCGCGTACCGGCTACCGGGCTGAACCGCTGCTGACCACCAGCCTCTCCAGCGCCTTCCCGGCCCTGGCCAGCAGCAACGGTTGCCCGGCGTTCAGCGCCGGCCAGACGTTGCTGTTGAGCAGTGACAACGCTGGCGTGTGTTTCCGCTACCAGGGCTCGGCCGATGGCGCCGACCTCAATTGCCTGGGCAACAAGATCGCTGCCGGGGTGGCGGTGCTTAGCCGCATCAGTTTTGTCAGCAGCACCACCGCCGGTGCCGGCAGCCTGACCTGCTCGGTCGGCGGGGTGAGCACCACCCTGGTCGACGGCCTGGCCGACTTCGTGCTGTTCAAGCTGCCCAGCAGCAGTGGCTCGGCCCAGGGCCTGCGTTATGCCGCGCTGCTCACCAGCAGCAAGACCCTGCGCGATGGGGTTGCCACCAGCGTGCTCGATCAGTGGCAAAGCCTGAGCGGCAAGACCCGCAGCAGCGACCAGTACCTGTACCAGATCAGCCAGGGCAGCGTGGCCCTGAGGAACCTGATGCCATGAGCACCCACCTCCCCTCCAAGCAACAGGGCGCCGCCCTGCTGGTCGCCCTGGTGATGCTGCTGTTGATCACTTTGCTGGCCACTTCCAGCCTGCGCGACAGCACGTTGCAGAACCGCATGAGCGGCAGCGTCGCCGAACGCCAGCATGCCGCCAATGCCGCCGAGTCGGCCTTGCGTGAAGGCGAACGGCGCCTGCAGGCGCTGGCCAATACCGGGGTCAGCAGCCAGGGTGCGGCGGACTGCAGCGCCAGCATCGGCGCCCTCGCTGGCAGCGTCGGCAACCTGTGCGTGCTGTCCACCGACCGCTTCGCCACCAGCACTGTCGCTGGCACCGACTGGTGGACTGCCGCCACCTATGCCACCGACTACCTGGGCTCCGACGGCGCCTCCAGTTTCAACAGCACGCCGCGTTGGAATGCTGCCTACATCGGCACCTCGACCACTGACCTGGAAACCCTGCAACAGGGTAAAGGCACCTACTTCTACCGCGTCAGCGCGGCCGCTCGGGCCGACGGAAAACGCTTTCCCGTTGTCCGCCAGAGCGTCTACAGGATTACCGTGCAATGACTTATCGCCGCCCTTCGCTGTCCCTGCTTTCGCCTCTGTTGTTCCTGGCTGCGCTGCATGTCAGCCCGGCGGCGGCCACCGCGCTGAACCTCAGCCAGGTGCCACTGTTCCTCACCGAAGGGGTGGCGCCGAACATCATGGTCACCATCGATAACTCGGGGAGCATGAAGTGGGCGTTCGCGCCGGACGGCATGAACCCCACCACCGGTTCAACGTACAACGGCTACACCGCCGAGCAGGTGCGCACCAGCCGCCGAGCCAAATCCGCGGCATTCAACCCGCTGTACTACAACCCGGCGGTCACCTACACCGCGCCCTACAGCGTTACCTACAGCAACGGCACGACCACCACCACGCCGCTGACCACCAGTTTCACGGCGGCCTACGTCAACGGTTTCAAGAGCGCGCGCGGTAGCCTCAACCTGTCCAGCGGTTACATGGTCAGTTGGGACTACGACACCAGTCGTGGCACCACGGCGGCTTCCAGCAGCAACTCGACCTACTGGTCGTACAGCAACTACGCCAGCTACTCGAGCCCGGACAAGGTCTACTACCTGGCGGCCAACCCGTCGGCCGATTTCGGCTCGACCACGACCACCAGCACGTCCTCAAGTAGCGCAGCCACCAGTTACAGCACCAGCACCACGTCCACCAGCTCCCAGAGCATCAGCAGCGGCGGCTCCTACAAGGTGACCAAGTCAGGCAGCACCTGCAGCGTCACCTTCACCAACCCCAGCACGGCGTCGACCACCGACACCAGCACCGATAGCACCACCAGTGCTACCACCAAGGTCGTGACCACCACCACCGTCAATTACTCGGCTGGCACCTGCACCCTGAAAACCAGCGGCAGCACCAGCACCTACACGGTGTCTGCGACCAAGACCACCGGCACCAGTGCCGTCACCACGGTAACCACCGTGGACCGCACCAAGCTCGCCGTGCCGGCCTACTACTACGTGTATAACAGCGCGCTGTCGGGCTGTACCGCGAGCCTTCAAGACGACAACTGCTACAAGCTGGTGACCGTCAGCGCCACTTCGGGCACTGGCAGTACGGACGAGCGGCAAAACTTCGCCAACTGGTACAGCTTCTACCGTAACCGCGAACTGGCCACCCAGTCGGCGGCCAACCTGGCGTTCTCCGAGCTGTCTTCCGATACCCGCTTGAGCTGGCAAGCACTAGGTACCAGCGACACCTGCATCACCAGCAGCTCGTACCTGAGCAGCTACAACTGCCGGGGCCTGGACAGCAGCAGTACCAGCACCTACGACAACCGCCTGGGCGACTTCTCCGGCAGCCACCGGGCCCAGTTTTTCACCTGGCTGGGGGACATCTATTTCAACCAGAGCACGCCGCTGCTCGGCGCCATCGACCGGGTCGGCAGTCTGCTCACCGCCACCGGCAAATACGGGCCTTACGCGAAGGTCATTGGCACCACCGAAAGCCCGGTGTACGCCTGCCGCGCCAGCTATAGCATCACCCTCACCGACGGCATCTGGAACACAGCCGGTAGCCATGGCGAGTACGACAACAGCAGCCGTACCCTGCCCGACGGCAACCGTTACAGCCCGGTTGCGCCCTTCAAAGACAGCACCAGCAATACCCTCGCCGACCTCGCCTTCAAATACTGGGCCACCGATGCACAGACCACGGTGGCCAACGAAGTGCCGACTTACACCAAGGAAAGTGGCAGCGGCCAGTACTGGAATCCGAAGAATGACCCCGCCACCTGGCAGCACATGGTCAGCTACTTCGTCGGCCTGGGCCTGACCAACACCCTGACCAACCCGGCCTGGGGCGGCGACACCTATTCCGGCGATTACAGCGCCCTGGTCGCCGGCACCAAGAGCTGGCCGGCGGCTTCGTCGGGCAGCGCCAACAACGTCTATGACATGTGGCATGCGGCGATCAACTCGCGCGGCGAATTCTTCAGCGCCGACAGTCCGGACAGCCTGCTCACTGCCCTGCAAAGCATCGTTACGCGGATCAACGAAACCAGCACTGCCAGTGCCAGCCAGGCGATCAGCTCGCCGCTGACCGACAGCGACTACAGCTCCGCCAACAGCTACATCCCGAGTTTCTCCAGCGAAGACTGGAGCGGCACCCTGATCAAATACGAGCGCACCACCAGCGCCACCACCGAAGCCTGGAATGCGCAGACTATCCTGGATGCGGCCTACCCCAGCGGCAACACCGCCTACGCCAACCGGCCGATCTACATCGCCGGCGGCACCGCCAGCAGCGGCCTGCAGAGTTTCGCCTGGGCCAACCTGAGCACCGCGCAGCAAACCACCCTGAACAAGGCGCTGGACAGCACCGTCGACAGCAACGGCACAAAACGCCTGAGCTGGCTGCGTGGCGACCGCAGCAACGAAGGCACCCTGCTACGCAGCCGTGGCCATATCCTTGGCGACATCGTCGACTCCACCCCGGTGCTGGTGACCACCCCAAGCAGCCCGGTGGCGAAGATGAATGCCCTGGTCGGCGACACCTCGTACACCGACTTCAAAACCACCTGGGCCAGCCGTGCCACGCGGGTGTACGTCGGCGCCAACGACGGCATGCTGCATGCCTTCGACGACACCGGCAAAGAGACCTTCGCCTTTATCCCCAGCAGCGTGATCAGCAACCTGTACAAGCTGATGGACCCCGACTACACCAGCGGTGCCCACCAGTACTACGTCGACGGCACACCGACGGTGGCCGATGTGTACTTCAGCAATGCCTGGCACACGGTCTTGGTCGGCACCCTGCGTGGCGGTGGTCGGGCCTTGTTTGCCCTGGACATAACTGACCCTGCCAACGTCAAACTGCTGTGGGAAAAAAGCTTCAGCGACAGCGCCTATGCCGAGCTCGGCTACACCTATGCCAAGCCGGTGATCGCCCGTCTGCACAGCGGCGACTGGGCGGTGATTGCCGCCAACGGCGCCAACAGTGCCAACGACAAGGCCGTGCTGTACGTAATCAACGTCAAAGACGGCGCACTGATAAAAGCCCTCACCGCCACCGACAGCGCCACCGGGGCCAACGGTCTGTCCTCGCCCTATGTCGCCGACATCGACGGCGACCTGATCGCCGACTACGTGTACGCCGGTGACCTGCACGGCAACCTCTGGCGCTTCGACCTGATCGGCAGCGGCGGCAACCTCACCGACGTCGCCATCAGCAGCGGTTTCCGCGTGGCCTTCAACGGCACGCCACTGTTCACCGCCAGCGCCGCCACCTACACCAGCAGCGCCAGCAACCAGACGCAGCCGATCACCGCCAGCCCCTATGTGATTGCCCACCCCTCCGGCACCGGTCACTTGGTGATTTTCGGCACCGGCAAATACATGGAGGCCGCCGACGCCGCGGCCGACACCACCAAAGCCATGAGCGTGTACGGCATCTGGGACACCCAGACCGCCGGCGAATACGTCACCAACACGCCAACCATCACCAGCAGCAAGCTGCAGGCGCAAACCTTCGGCAGCAGCACCAGCATCACCTACACCTCTACCAGCGGCGGAAGTGTCACCACCACCGCCAACACCCTGAGCAGCAACGCGGTGAGCTGGTTCAACAACGACGGCAGCATCAAGACCTATGGCTGGTACCTGGACTTGCCGCTGACCGGCGAGATGGTGGTGGTGAAACCGCTGACCGTGAGCAACAGCGTGCTGATCACCTCCCTGGCACCCAACGACGACCCGTGCCAGAGCGGTGCCTCCACCTACCTGACACTGATCGACCCGTACACCGGCGGCGCCTCCACCGAGACCACCCTGGAGCTGGGGCAGACCACCAACTACTCGCGCATCCAGCTCAACTCACTGATCGGTGGCGCCAGCGTGCTGTCCCTCGACGGCCAGATCAGCCTGCACAACAGCGACAGCGGCAGTGGCGGCGTCGGCGTCAGCGGGCAAACCAATCAACGTCAAAGCTGGCGCGAAGTGCGCCTGCAGGAATGAATATGCAGCAATCGCAACGAGGCTTCACCCTGGTCGAGCTGATGGTGACGGTGGTGATTCTGTCGATTCTCGCCGCCATCGCCATCCCCAGCTACACCCGCTACATCACCCGCGCGCATCGCAGTGAAGCGCAGGCTCTGCTCAGCGAAGCGGCGGCGCGTGAGGAGCGCTATTACGCGCAGAACAATGCGTTCACCAGCACCGTCGCCAACCTGGGGTTGCGCAGCAGCACCGGCTTGAGTGACAACGGCTATTACCAGTTGAGCATCAGCACCAGCGACGACACCCAGGGCGGTTACCTGCTCAGCGCCACCCCGCAAAGCAGCCAGGCGAATGACACTGAGTGCGCGGTGATGAAGTTGAATGCATTGGGCGAACGCAGCGTGACGGGTACGGCCAGCGATAGCAGCACCTGCTGGAAATAACGCGGTCCCACATAGACCTGCGACACCAAAAAAAGCCCCGCGATTGCGGGGCTTTTTGTTTCTTGCGACAGGTTTATTGCCGGGCGTTGAGCTGTTGCTGCAGGTTCTGCACCTGGCTTTGCAGGGTGCTGATGTTGCGGGTCATCTGCGCGCGGAAGGCGTCGAACTCGCTGGTGTTGGTGCTGGCAGCGGCCGGGCGGTTTTCCTGTTCGCTTTTGAGCACCAGCAGGTCCTGTTCCAGGCGGCCGATGGCAACGTTGGGGTTGCCTTGTTTCTTCAGTGCGTCGATATCCGCGCCGAGGCTTTTCAGCTGCGCATCGATCTTGCTGGTATCGCCTTGGGCCGCTTTGAGGGCGGCCTGGTCAGAGGCCAAGGTTTTCAGCTTGCCGTCAAACTGCCCGGTGGCGTCTTGCTGGGTTTTCAGGTCGGCGGCCAGTTGCTCATCACGCTTGCCCTGGTCAGCCTGTTTGCTGCTCAGGGTTTGCAGTTGTTTGCTCAGGTCGGCGACTTTGCTTTCCAGCCCCTTCACCTGCAGACGCAGCGCTTCGCTGCCGCTGGTGACGTTGGACTCGGTGGCCACCACCTTGCCGGAAATATCCTGAATGCGCCCGGCGGCATCTTCGCTGATGCGCGCAAAGCTTTCCTGGGTGGCGACCAGTTGCTGGCTCATCAGCTCGATCTGCTGATGGCTCCACCAGCCCAGCACACCAAAGGCGATCATCAGCGCGGCAACCAAGGTCCACAGCGGCGCGGTGCTCGGGCCTTTGCTCTTGGTCGGAGCAGCGGCATAGGCCGGCGCATGGCGGCCATGGTCGTGGTGGTGGTCAGCCGGAAATTCGTGGTCGCGTGCGTCCGTGGTCAGGCTGGGGACGTTGTCCAGTTCATCGAGAGCGTCGTTACGCATGGTTCAACCTATAGGGCACGCAGTGAAGGGGTAGCTACAGCAACAGCGCCGCAGTATACCGAGCGCAGCGGCGGCACCCAATGGTGCATAACGCACCGCCGTTGCGCGTGTAAAGCAGCCGAGACAGCCATCGACCGCCCACAGGCCGCTCAGTTCCGGGTTTTGTGAACTGGTACAGCATTTGCTTTAAGCGTAACGGGGAGTAACAAAGCGTCTAGACCGGCCCAAGCCGGCGAGCGCGATGGCCATAGAGCCAGGTTGCTCACACCGGAAAACTGCGCCCGACCTGCGCAATTGTTTTCGTACTCAGGCCCGCTTCAGCTTGAGTTCACGGGGAGAAATCGAATGGAACTGACCAAGTCTGTACTCGATTGCATGCAAACCCTGCGTCGCCGTCTGCGCCAGGAACAACAGGTAGATATCCGTCTTAGCCAACCCGACTCCGTGATGCAGATGCTGATCGCCTGCGCGGCGTCCGATGTGGACGACACCCGGCAAATGGGCCTGAAGCTCAGCGACCTGACCCACATCCGTTTAGCCCCACCACCCGCTCCGGTGCTCAGCGAAGCCGAGCTTATCGCCAAGTACACGCGCTACGCCGGTCCGCTGCGCGGTTAAGCCTTGCCCACCACCTTCCACCAGGTGCAGAACTCATCGAGCGCCGTCCAGATGCTGGTCTGCGGCGCGTAGTCGAGTTCGCGCTGGGCACGGCTGATGTCCAGGGAGAAATCCTTGGACATCACCGCCACGCCCAGACGAAACAGGCTCGGCTCAGGGCGGCCCGGCAACAGCTTGCAGATCGTTTCGTTGAGGGTGGCGGCGGTGTACGCCAGGCCGACCGGTACGTGCTTGGTCACTGGCGGCAGGTCGAGCTGGCGCAGCACGTAATTGACCACATCCCACAGCGGCACCGGCGCGCCGTTGCTGATGTTGTAGACCTTGCCCAGCGCCGGCCCGGCCGCCAGCAGGCTGGCGAACAGCGCCTCGTTGAGGTTGTGCATGCTGGTGAAGTCGACGCGATTCAGGCCATTGCCAATGATCGCCAGACGCCCTTTGCGCTGCATCTCGATCAGCCGCGGGAAGATACTGGTGTCGCCGGCACCGGTGACAAAACGCGGGCGCAGGGCGATCACTTCCAGGCCAAATTCCTGCGCGGCCATGACCTCCTGCTCGGCGATGTATTTGGTTTCGCCGTAGTGGTCGACGAACGTCTTCGGCACCTGCTCTTCGCGCAGGCCGACATGGGCCTTGCCATCGAAATACACCGAGGGCGAAGACAGGTGCACCAGGCGCCGCACCTTCTGCCCCAGGCAGGCCTCGATGACGTTCTGGGTCAGCACCACGTTGCCGTTGTAGAAGTGCTCACGTTTGCCCCAGGTGCCCACCGCACCGGCGCAATGCACCACCATTTCCACGTCGTGACAGAGGCTGCGTACCAGGCTGGGGTCACTGAGGTCGCCCTGGACGAACTCGGCACCGCGCTTGATCAAATGCTCCACGGCTTCCGGCCGGCGGCCATTGATGCGCACCGCCAAGCCCTGCTCCAGCGCAAATCTTGCAAAGCGCCCGCCAATAAAGCCACTCGCCCCGGTTACCAGAATCTTCATCGCCCACCGCCGTGTTTTTGTAATGGCCGTGACTGTAGCAAGGCGCGGCGCGCTTGTAGTGTGGCGTGGTGAGCCAAGGTTCTGACTTGGACAACGCGCTGCCCACGTAGGGCGAATATCCGCCCTACGATTGCACCAACACCTCGGCCGTGGCCCGTTGCAAATGCCGGGTCAATTCACCGAGCAACTCCCCACCATTACGCCAGTGGTGCCAATACAGCGGCACATCGATCGGTTGCCCCGGTTGCAACTCGCATAACGCGCCACTGGCCAGCGACTCGCGCACTTGCAACTCCGGCACCAAGCCCCAGCCCATACCGGCTTCAGTCAGGCGAATAAACCCTTCAGACGACGGACACAGGTGGTAAGCAAACGCCCCCTCCACGCCCAGGCTGGCGAGGTAGCGGTGCTGGAGAAAATCATCCGGGCCGAAGACGATGGCCGGCGCCCGCGCCAAGCTCTGGGCCGTCACCCCAGCACTGAAATGCCGGGCGATAAAGTCGGGGCTGGCCAGGGCGCGATAGCGCATGGCGCCGAGGGCCAGGCTGCGGGCGCCGGCCACCGGTTTGTCGGTGGCGCACACGCAGGCGGCCACATCGCCACCGCGCATGCGTTTGAGGCCGACTTCCTGGTCTTCCACCACCAGTTCCAGCAGCACCCGGTGCTCGGCACAGAACGCGGTCACCGCCTGCGCCCACCAGGTCGCCAGGCTGTCAGCGTTGAGGGCGATGCGCAGGCGCTCCGGCGCGGCGCCTTCATCCAGAGCCGGCACCTGGCCGGAGAGGTCACGTTCCAGCAGCCGCACCTGCTGCACATGGTTGAGCAGGCGCCGGCCGATTTCGGTCGGGGCCGGTTTGCCACCGCGCACCAGCACCGGCTGGCCGACCCGCGCCTCCAGCAGCTTGATCCGCTGCGATACCGCCGACTGCGACAGCCCCAGCACCTGCGCGGCGCGCTCGAAGCCGGCCTGTTCGACCACGGCGGCCAGGGCGGAAAGCAGTTTGTAATCGAACACCATCAATTCTCCTAATGTGAGATCAGCAGGATTCGTTTTCCTTATACAGCCTCAGCCAGCAGACTCGCCACACGAATCACCCCTCAGGATCTATGCACATGGCTGGCGAAACCAACCTCGCGCTGTTGCTGCGCAACATGCGCCCCCACCTCAACCCAGGCGAGTACGTATTTTGCTGCGTCGCCGATCAGGCCTTGCTGCTGGGCACGCCGGTGCTGGGCAGCTTCCAGGAACCCGAAGGCCTGACCGTGATCCTCGCCCGCGAGCAGGCCGATGCCCTGGGGCTGCTGTACGACTATGTCGCCGCCTGGATCACCCTTACCGTGCAGTCGGACTTGGCCGCCGTCGGCCTCACTGCAGCCTTCGCCACAGCGTTGGGCAAGGCCGGCATCAGCTGCAACGTGATTGCCGGGTATCACCATGACCATCTGTTTGTCGCCAGTGCCGATGCCGAACGAGCCATGGCCGCGTTGCAGCAACTGGCCGAGCAGGCGGAGTGACTCCTATGTGGCAGAGCTACGTGAATGGCTTGTTGGTGGCCGCCGGGCTGATCGTCGCCCTCGGCGCGCAGAATGCCTTCGTTTTGGCGCAAAGCCTGCGCCGTGAACACCACCTGCCGGTGGCCGCGCTGTGCGTGTTATGCGATGCGGTGTTGGTGGTTGCCGGTGTATTCGGCCTGGCCACCTTGCTGGCGCAAAGCCCGGTATTGCTGGCGGTGGCACGTTGGGGCGGCGCAGCCTTTCTACTCTGGTACGGGGTCAGGGCACTGCGCCGGGCCTTCAAGCCCGAGGCCCTCAGCGAAGCGGCGAATGCCGGGCCGCGTTCACGCAAGGCGGTGCTGATGACGGCCCTGGCGGTGACCTTGCTCAACCCTCACGTGTACCTCGACACCGTACTGCTGATTGGCTCGCTCGGCGCGCAACAGGCCGCGCCAGGCGCCTATGCGGCGGGAGCGGCAAGTGCATCGCTGTTGTGGTTCTTCACCCTGGCCCTCGGCGCGGCGTGGATGGCGCCATGGCTGGCGCGGCCGGCGACCTGGCGGGTGCTGGATGTGTTGGTGGCCGCCATGATGTTCGTCGTTGCAGGGCAACTAATCACCGGGGCGTGAGTCCACCCTCAGTGCCGGGCGCTTTGGTACCCCGCCGCAGGGGCTCTGGCCGGGCCTTAACCCACACAGTTGCTGCGTGGTTATGCCACAGACCCGGTGCTATCATCCGACCCCTGCGTCGCAAAGAGTACAAACTCCCCGTCGCATGTTTGGCCGCCCGTGATCGGCCTTGCGCCTATACCGCAACTGACCCTGATTAGGAGAATCACCCATGGCTTTCGAATTGCCTCCGCTGCCGTATGCCCACGACGCGCTGCAGCCGCACATCTCCAAGGAAACCTTGGAATTCCACCACGACAAACACCACAACACCTACGTCGTGAACCTGAACAACCTGGTGCCTGGCACCGAGTTCGAAGGCAAAACCCTGGAAGAGATCGTCAAGACCTCTTCGGGCGGCATCTTCAACAACGCCGCTCAAGTGTGGAACCACACCTTCTACTGGAATTGCCTGGCACCTAACGCCGGCGGCCAACCGACTGGCGCTCTGGCTGATGCAATCAACAACGCCTTCGGTTCGTTCGACAAATTCAAAGAAGAATTCAGCAAGACTTCCATCGGCACCTTCGGCTCCGGCTGGGGCTGGCTGGTGAAGAAGGCTGACGGCTCCCTGGCCCTGGCCAGCACCATCGGCGCCGGCTGCCCGCTGACCAGCGGCGACACCCCGCTGCTGACCTGCGACGTCTGGGAACACGCTTACTACATCGACTATCGCAACCTGCGTCCGAAGTATGTTGAGGCGTTCTGGAACCTGGTGAACTGGGACTTCGTCGCGAAAAACTTCGCGGCGTAAGCTCGGCCCATGCTCTGAAAAAACCCGGTTCCGACCGGGTTTTTTTATGGGCGCTTCACAGCCTGCTTGAGTAGCGGTTTACGCAGACGGGCCATTTATCGCAATCTGCGCCACCGAACGCGAGAAAAATGCTCAGCGGTCTAAAGTTGTGAAGAGCCTCGACCGACATAGTTTCAGCGCCTGAGCCCGGTTTAAAAAAGCGCTGGCCGCCCGCCGCCGCTCTTTGATATTTTCCACCGTGATGGCCCTTTGACTGCTTCCTCACGATTGCTAATACTCCGTCGGTATGACGCCTGTGGTCTCGATTAAGGAATGGTCATTTGAAGCTGGAACTCAAACACAGCCTGTCGCTGAAACTGCTCCGCGTGGTGTTGTTGTCAGCGCTAGTGGTCGGGGTGCTGTTGAGCTGCGCGCAGATCATGTTCGACGTCTACAAGACGCGACAGGCGATTGCCGATGACGCCCACCGCATTCTCGATATGTTTCGCGACCCCTCGACCCAGGCGGTTTACAGCCTCGATCGGGAAATGGGCATGCAGGTTATCGAGGGCCTGTTCCAGAACGAATCCGTGCGTGTTGCCTCCATTGGCCATCCCAACGAGCCAATGCTGGCGGAGAAAACCCGCGAACCGATGGTGCGTGCCACCCGCTGGCTGACCGACCCGATCCTTGGCGATGAAGCCACTTTCACCACGCAACTGGTTGGCCGCGGCCCCTACAGCGAATACTACGGCGACCTCGCCATCACCCTCGACACCGCCCGCTACGGCCAGGACTTCATCACCAGTTCGGTGATCATTTTCGTTTCCGGCGTGCTGCGCGCCCTGGCCATGGGACTGGTGCTGTACCTGGTCTACCACTGGCTGCTGACCAAGCCGCTGTCGAAAATCATCGAACACCTCACCAACATCAATCCCGACCGCCCCAGCGAGCACAAGCTGCCGATGCTCAAGGGCAATGAAAAGAACGAGCTGGGGCTGTGGATAAACACTGCCAACCAGTTGCTCTCCTCCATTGAACGCAACACCCATCTCAGGCGCGAAGCCGAAGACAGCCTGTTACGCATGGCCCAATACGACTTCCTCACCGGCCTGCCCAACCGCCAGCAACTGCAAACCCAGCTGGACCAGATTCTTGGCGACGCCGGCCGCCTGCAACGTCGGGTGGCGGTGCTGTGTGTGGGACTGGATGACTTCAAAGGCATCAACGAGCAGTTCAGCTACCAGACCGGTGACCAGTTGCTGCTGGCCTTGTCCGATCGCCTGCGCAGCCACAGCGGTCGCCTTGGGGCCCTGGCCCGTTTAGGCGGCGACCAGTTCGCCTTGGTGCAAGCCGATATCGAACAACCCTATGAGGCCGCAGAGCTGGCGCAAGCCGTGCTCGATGATCTGGAAGCGCCGTTCCTGCTCGACCAACAGGAAGTGATGCTGCGCGCCACCATCGGCATCACCCTGTTCCCCGAAGACGGCGACAGCACCGAGAAGCTGCTGCAAAAAGCCGAACAGACCATGACCCTGGCCAAAAGCCGCTCGCGCAACCGCTACCAGTTCTATATCGCCAGCGTCGACAGCGAAATGCGCCGCCGCCGCGAGCTGGAAAAAGACCTGCGCGAAGCCCTCACCCAAGGCCAACTGCACCTCGTCTACCAACCGCAAGTGGACTACCGCGACCACCGCATCGTCGGCGTCGAAGCGCTGTTGCGCTGGCAGCATCCACAACACGGCCTGGTGCCGCCGGATACCTTCATTCCACTGGCCGAACAGAACGGCAGCATCATTCCGATTGGCGAATGGATTCTCGACCAGACCTGCCGCCAGTTGCGCGAATGGCATGACCAGGGCTTCACCGACCTGCGCATGGCCATCAACCTGTCCACGGTGCAGTTGCACCACGCCGAGTTGCCGCGGGTAGTGAACAACCTGATGCAGGTGTACCGCCTGCCGCCGCGCAGCCTGGAACTGGAAGTGACCGAAACCGGCCTGATGGAAGACATCACCACCGCCGCCCAGCACCTGCTCAGCCTGCGCCGCTCCGGCGCGCTGATCGCGATTGACGACTTCGGTACCGGCTACTCCTCACTGAGCTACCTGAAGAGCTTGCCGCTGGACAAGATCAAGATCGACAAGAGCTTCGTGCAAGACCTGCTCGACGACGAGGACGACGCCACCATCGTGCGCGCCATCATTCAGCTCGGTAAGAGCCTGGGCATGCAGGTGATTGCCGAAGGCGTGGAAACGCTGGAGCAAGAGGCGTACATCATTGCCCAGGGCTGCCATGAGGGTCAGGGCTACCTGTACAGCAAACCACTGCCGGCGCGGGAGCTGACCTTGTTCCTCAAGCAGTCGCGCCGAATCAGCAACGCCAGCATCACCCTGTAAACCCAGCCCCATAAAAAACGCCCGCAATCGCGGGCGTTTTTTATTTTGCCCCCTCGTAGGAGCGGCTTCAGCCGCGATGCTCTTGACCTTGAAAAGCATCGCGCGCCCAGCCGCTCCTACCGGGCGCCGATAGCGTTAACCGTGGTAGTTCTGTAGCAACCAGTTAATGGCCAACGCCCCGAGCAAACACGCCAGCGCACCAAAAGCGGCCTGCCAGTAAAAGGCGCGGGCCAACTCATCTTCCCCGGCGTTGGACAGAATGAACGGTTGCGACGTCTCTGGCCGGCCCATGAAGTTCACCGCCGGGCGTGCGCTGGTTTGCCGGTGTCGGTCTTCGGCTTCCAACTGCGCGGCCAAACGCACGCGGTTCCACTCGGTGTCATCCAGCTGGCCATCGCTGTTGCTGTCAAAGCGCTGCAGCAGGCCATTGAAGTCGCCCTTCCACTCGCGGATCACTTCACTCTGCGCGGCGTTCAGGTCCAGGCCCTGACGGCCACCGCCGGAGGTTTTGAAGTCGCCGATGGCGTACAACGGCTGGCCCACGTGCAGACGCTCTTCGGTGTAGCGGTAGGAATCGTTGTGGCTAAAGAAGGCAAACAACCCCGACTTGGCCGGCCCCATCGGGTAGCGGCTGTTGCCGTACCAGACCTTGCGCGTTGTCGGGCGAACCTGGGCGCCGCTGGGGTCGATCAGGCATTCGCCGGTAGCGTCGGCCATCTGCAGCCAGCCTTCGCTGGTGCGGCTGTCGACCACGCTCCAGGAGCGGCTTTTGCCATTGTCGCGGGACTCCTCAACCTTGATCCGCCACCACAGGCACGGCGTGCCGGTGAGCGGTGCAAGCTGTTGCGGCACGGTGGGCACCTCGTGCAGCACGCCGTAGAACTCGACATAGCCTTGCGCGGCCGAACGGATCTTCGAGGTCGGCGTGTCGAGCATATGGCGCGCCGCGCTGATGCGGTTGATGCACCACCAGGCGCCGCCGCCACAACCGACGACGGCAAAACACATGAGGAAAATGAACTGCTGGATATCCACGGCGCCTGCTTAGCTGAACAGCGCTTTGACGTCGACATCGGCCTTTTCCGCGTCGCTGAATTCCAGCAGGTCGGCAGGCTTGAAGGCGAACAGGCGGGCAACGATCACATCGGGAAACTGCTCGACGCGCACGTTGTTGATGTTGGCTGCTTCGTTGTACAGCTCGCGGCGATCGGCGATACCGTTCTCCAGGCCGCTGATGCGCTGCTGAAGGAACTGGAAGCTCTCGTTGGCTTTCAGTTGCGGGTAGTTTTCCGCCAACGCGAACAGCTGGCCGAGCCCGGCACGCAGGCCGCTTTCGGCGTGGCCAACGGCGCTCACGTCGCCCTTCTCGCGGGCACTGGCCACCGCGTTGCGGGCGCTGATCACCTGTTCCAGCGTGGTGCGCTCATGCTGCATGTACTGCTTGCAGGTTTCCACCAACTTGGGCAACTCGTCGTGTCGCTGCTTGAGCAATACATCGATGTTCGACCAGGCCTTGGTCACGCCATGCTTGACCCGCACCAGACCGTTGTAAATCGACACGCCATACACCGCGCCAAAGAACAGCACCACCAATAGCACCACCGCTGTAACGCTCATCGCAGGAACTCCTATCCAAGCTGCATTCGAGATGCTGGCATTCTAGCCACGAACCACTGTGCAAAGCAGAACTGGTGCACGGCTAAAACAATAAATAACGGCATAAGGGCTTTGCACAAAATGCAAATCTTTCGCATTATGTTCGAGTTTTGCGGCCGAGAAGGCTGCGCAGTCACCCACTTCACGATGCAAAGGACCTCGCCATGATTCGTATGCCTCTGGCTACCGCCAGTCTGCTGGCCATCGCTATTTCTCTCGCCGGTTGCGGCGACGACAAGAAAGAGCAAGCCACTCAAGCAGCCGCTCCTGCTGCCAGCACCGCTGCTACCGCTCCTGCTGCTGCCGCTACTGGCAAAGTCGATGAGGCTGCCGCCAAGGCCGTCGTCAACCATTACGCCGATATCGCCTTCGCGGTATTCAGCGACGCCGCCACCACTGGCCACGCGCTGCAGAAAGCCGTAGACGCGTTCATTGCCAAGCCGTCCGCCGAAACCCAGAAAGCCGCCCAGGCTGCCTGGCTGGCCGCACGCGTTCCGTACATGCAGAGTGAAGTGTTCCGCTTCGGCAACACCATCGTTGATGACTGGGAAGGTCAACTGAACTCCTGGCCGCTGGACGAAGGCCTGATCGACTACGTGGCCGCTGACACCCCGGCTGCCCAAGGCAACCCGGCTGCCACCGCCAACATCATCGCCAACAAGACCATCCAGGTCGGCGACGACAAGATCGACGTGGCCGAAATTACCGGTGAAAAACTGGCCAGCCTGAACGAGCTGGGCGGTTCCGAAGCCAACGTTGCCACCGGCTACCACGCCATTGAATTCCTGCTGTGGGGCCAAGACCTGCACGGCACCGGCCCAGGTGCTGGCGAGCGTCCGGCTACTGACTACGCCACTGGCAAAGATTGCACCCACGGCAACTGCGACCGTCGTGCCGAGTACCTGAAAGCGGCCACCGATCTGTTGGTCAAAGACCTCGACAGCATGGTTGAGCAGTGGAAAGCCGGCGTTGCCGACAACTACCGCGCCACCCTGGTGGCTGACGCCCCGGAAAACGGCCTGCGCAAAATGCTCTTCGGCATGGGTTCGCTGTCCCTCGGCGAGCTGGCTGGCGAGCGTATGAAAGTAGCGCTGGAAGCCAACTCCACCGAAGACGAACACGACTGCTTCAGCGACAACACCCACAACTCGCACTTCTACAACGGCAAAGGTATTCGTAACGTCTACCTGGGCGAGTACAAGAAAGTCGACGGCACCACCCTGACCGGCCCAAGCCTGTCCTCATTGGTTGCCAAGGCTGACGCCGCTACCGACACCGTGGTCAAAGACGACCTGGCCGCCACCGAAGGCAAGCTGCAAGCAATGGTCGACAGCGCCAACAAAGGCGTGCACTTCGACCAGTTGATCGCTGCCGACAACGCTGCCGGCAACCAGATCGTTCGCGACGCCATCGCCTCCCTGGTGAAACAGACCGGCGCCATCGAGCAAGCGGCCGCCAAACTGGGCATCAACGACCTGAAGCCAGACACCGCTGATCACCAGTTCTAATCGCCAAAATCTGGCTCACTGAACTGGAAACGGATGCGCCCACAAAGCGCATCCGTTTTTTTTCGCCTGTTTTTTTGCGCCCCTCTCCCGTAGAAGCGGCTTCAGCCGCGATTGGCCAAGCCTGAAACCGGCAAAACATCGCGGCTAAAGCCGCTCCTACGACAAACGCGTTCCCTTCACAGCTTTTTTACACTGTGACAATTAACCTCCCCGGCAAACGCTAATCCCTCTTATTTGAAATGGCCCAGGCTGCTAAGCTTGCGCGCTTGTTTTCGTGGTCTGGAACACCCTTGATGCCCCGCGCGCGACTTCCCCTGCTGCTTGCCTTGAGTCTGGTTGCCTTGAGCGCCTGTGACGACTCGCCGCGTTTTACCCAGGCCGAGCCGGGCGAAGCGCTGTCCGGCGGGCAGACCACGGTGACCTCGCAAAACCGCGAAGCCTTTATGCAGCCTTCCGAGAACCTCTCGCACGAGCGCCAACTGGACTTCGCCGTCGGCAACAGCTTTTTCCGCAGCCCCTGGGTTATTGCCCCCTCCACCACCACTGCCCGCGACGGCCTCGGCCCGTTGATGAACACCAACGCCTGCCAGAACTGCCATATCAAAGACGGCCGCGGCCACCCGCCGGAAGGCGATGGTGATGTCAGCGCGGTGTCGATGCTGGTGCGCGTGTCGTTGCCGCCGACTGCCGAAATGGCGCAGGTCATAGAAAAGGCCGGTGTGGTGCCCGAACCGGTGTACGGCACCCAGTTGCAGGACATGGCGATCCCCGGCATCGCCCCGGAAGTGCGGGTGCGCATGGACTACGAAACCAGCCAGGTGATGCTCAAGGACGGCACCCAGGTTGAACTGCGCAAACCGCTGCTGAAACTCAGCAACTGGGGCTATGGCCCGATCAGCCCGGATGCGCAATTCTCGGTACGCATCGCCCCGCCCATGATCGGCCTGGGCCTGCTCGAAGCCATCCCCGACGAGGCCATTCTGGCCAACGCCAGCGCGCAGAAAGCTGCCGACAACGGCGTCGCCGGCCAGCCCAACTATGTCTGGGATGACGCCCTGCAAAAAACCGTACTGGGCCGCTTCGGCCTGAAGGCCGGGCAACCCTCGCTCAACCAGCAGAACGTGCACGCCTTCTCCGCCGACATGGGCCTGACCACCAGCCTGCGCCCGTTCGACGAATGCACCGCCAGCCAGACCGCCTGCAAAACCGCCACCAATGGCGGCGTGCCGGAAGTCAGCGACCACCTGCTGAGCCAGGTGCTGTTCTACACCCGCAACCTCGCCGTACCGGCACGGCGCAAGGTCGACGACCCGCAGGTGCTCACCGGCAAAGGCCTGTTCCACCAGGCCGGCTGCCAGCAGTGCCACACCCCGCAGTACACCACCCGCAGCGACGCCGCCGAGCCGGAGTTGGCCAACCAGGTGATCCGCCCGTACAGCGACTTGCTGCTGCATGACATGGGTCCGGGTCTGGCCGACAATCGCGCCGAATATAAAGCCAGCGGCAGCCAATGGCGCACTCCGCCGCTGTGGGGCATCGGCCTGACCCAGACGGTCAGTGGCCACACTCAATTTCTGCACGACGGTCGCGCGCGCAACCTACTGGAGGCCATCCTCTGGCACGGCGGCGAAGCGCAGGCGGCAAAACAGCAGGTTCTCGCTTACGATGCCGAGCAGCGCAGTGCACTGCTGGCTTTCCTGAATTCTCTCTAAAGGAGCCCTAGCCTTATGTTTGGCAAGAACACGTTCCGTACCAAACTGCTGTTCAGCAGCATCGCCGCCCTCGCCCTGGGCGCTTGCTCGCCAGCCGACCAGCAAGCGGAAATTTCCACGGCGCTGGCCAAACAAGTGATCCTACCGACTTACAGCCGCTGGGTAGAAGCCGACCGCGCGTTGGCCGCCAGTGCCCTGGCGTTCTGCTCCGGCAAAGCCGATCTGGAAAAGGCCCGCGCCGATTTCCTCGCCGCACAGAAAGCCTGGGCTGAACTGCAGCCGCTGATGATTGGCCCACTGGCCGAAGGCAACCGCGCCTGGCAGGTGCAGTTCTGGCCGGACAAAAAAGACCTGGTCGGCCGTCAGGTCGAGCAGTTGGTCAAAGCTCAGCCAACCATCGACGCCGCCGCCCTGGCCAAGTCGAGTGTGGTGGTGCAAGGCCTGTCGGCCTACGAATACATCCTCTACGACAGCAAGCTGGACTTGGCCAACGCTGAAACAAAAGCGCGCTACTGCCCACTGCTGGAAGCCATCGGCCAACGTCAGCAGTCGCTGTCCGAAGAAATTCTCGGCCGTTGGGACAGCAAGGACGGCATGATCGACCAACTGAGCAAGTTCCCCAACCAGCGTTATGCCGACTCCCACGAAGCCATCGCCGAACTGCTGCGCGTACAGGTCACTGGCCTCGACACACTGAAGAAAAAGCTCGGCGCGCCGCTCGGTCGGCAAACCAAAAACCTGCCGCAGCCATTCCAGGCTGAAGGCTGGCGCAGCAACACCTCGCTGAAAAGCATCGCCGCCAGCCTGGCCAGCGCCGAGAACCTCTGGAAGGGTGTGGATAACCATGGCATTCGCGGCCTGCTGCCAGCCGAACAGAAGCCGCTGGCCGAGAAGATCGACGCCGCTTACGTGGAGTCCAAACGTCAGCTCGACGCCCTCGACCGCCCGCTGACCGAACTGCTCGCCGACGAAGCCGGGCGCAAAGCGCTGAACGACTTCTACGACAGCCTCAACGTGGTTCATCGCCTGCATGAAAGCGAGCTGGCGAAAGCCCTCAACGTGCAACTCGGCTTCAACGCCAACGATGGTGACTAACATGCTCCGCCGCCATGTCCTGGGCCTCGGCAGCCTGCTGCTCGGCGCACTGACGCTGGGCGGCTGGACTGTCAGCCGCAACGCCAAGAACCCGCTGGTGCTGTCCGCCCGCGACGACAGCCACGGCAAGCACTACGCCGTCGGCTATCGCCTGGACGGCAGCCAGGTGTTCGCCACCGAGGTGGCCCAGCGCTGCCACGACGTGGTCGAACACCCAAGCGAGCCGATTGCACTGTTCGTTGCCCGGCGCCCCGGTACCGAAAGCTACCTGATCGACCTGCGTGACGGCCGCCTGCTGCAAACCGTGAAGTCACAGCCCAACCGCCACTTCTATGGCCACGGCGTGTTCCATAAAAGCGGTGAGTGGCTGTACACCACCGACAACGACACCACCGACCCCGGTCGTGGCCTGCTCACGGTGTACCGCTACGACAACGGCCAGTTGCACCACAGCGGCGAACTCAGCACCCATGGCCTGGGCCCGCACCAGGTGTCGTGGATGCCCGACGGCGAAACCTTTGTGATCGCCAATGGCGGCATCCGCACCGAAGCAGAAAGCCGCAAAGAAATGAACCTCAACGCCATGGAACCCAGCTTGGTGTTGCTGCAACGCGACGGCACGCTGATTTCCAAGGAAACCCTCAGCCAGCAGATGAACAGCGTGCGCCACCTGGCGGTAGCCCGCGACGGCACCATCGTCGCCGGCCAGCAGTTTATGGGCGACGCCCACGAGCCGGCTGAACTGCTCGCCATCAAGCGCCCTGGGCAACCGTTCCAGGCGTTCCCGCTGGAGGCCGACCAGCGCGATGCCATGGCCCATTACACCGCCAGCGTGGCCGTGCACGATGACCTGCGCCTGGTGGCGTTGACCGCGCCACGGGGTAATCGCTTCTTTATATGGGACCTGGATACCGGCGCCGTTCGTCTGGATGCGCCGCTACCCGACTGCGCCGGAGTGGGCGCGGTGAAGGACGGTTTTGTCGTCACCTCGGGCCAGGGTCGCTGCCGCTTCTACGACTGCCGCAGCGCCCAGATCAATGCCGAGGCATTGGATCTGCCGGCCGGGCTATGGGACAACCATCTGCACCTGAAACTGGCTTGACCGGTTCTAGAAACAACCGACGTCCGTAGGTTGGGTTGAGCGCAGCGAAGCCCAACGAGCCATACACCACCGAACCGCCCCGTTGGGCTTCGCTGCGCTCAACCCAACCTACCCTCGACCGGCGTCATGGCCATTCGCCAGAATGTTCCTACGCACTCAAGTGCAACCGCTTGCGGCCGACTATATTCAAACAACACCTGTGCACTCCGGGCCATCCCGCTCGACGGACAGCTTCGGCGTGTCTGTCGTCAGTGAGCTACATGGAAGTCAAGACGCCTCGCACCTAGAGCAAACCGGTGTTTAGTTTTTCCCGTCCCCGAGAGGCGTACCCCATGTTTCTACAAAACTCCCTGCGTGCGCAGATTCTTGCCCTGTTGGGTGGCAGCCTGCTGCTCACCGTGATCATTGCCCTGGCCTGTTTCAGCTTCCTGTCCAGCGGCATCCAGAACTACCGCGGTCTGCTCGATGGCCCGCTGCAAGAGTCACAACTGGTCGACCAGGCCAACCTCGAATTCAAATCCCAGGTCCAGGAATGGAAAAACGTCCTCCTGCGTGGCAAAGACCAGGCGGCTCAGGACAAGTACTGGGGCCAGTTCGAAGACCAGGAACGCAAGGTGCAGGACATTCTCGGCAAACTGGTGGGCGAAGCCGGTGACGACGCCACACTGAAAAGCCAGGTGGAAAAGCTGCGCAGCGAGCACCAGGCCCTGGGCGCCTCCTACCGCAAAGGCAAAGCCGCCTTTATTGCAGCCGGTGCCGACCCCACTGCCGGCGACAAAGCCGTGCAGGGCATCGACCGCGCCACCAGCGATCAGATGGGAGCGCTGGTCACCCAACTGCACCAGCGCAGCGAAGAGCAGGCCAAAGCCATCAGCGCCAGCGCCGAGCGCACCGTGTGGCTGGGCACTGTGGTGTTGCTGGGCGCCAGCGTGCTGATCGCCCTGCTCAGCCTGTGGCTGGTCAACCGTAACCTGATCAACCCGATCAAGAGCCTGATCGAACACATCGGCCGTCTCAGCCAAGGCAACTTTGGCCAACGTGTGGACACCAGCCGCCGCGACGAACTGGGCAACCTGGCGGTCGCCGCCAATACCCTGCGCGACTTCCTCGCTGACACGTTCACCCGCCTGCAACGCAGCACCAGTGAGCTGGACAGCGCCAGCGGCGAGCTGAACGCCATTGCCACCCTGATGGCCCAGGGCACTGCCGAGCAGTTCTCACGCACCGACCAGGTGGCCACCGCCATGCACGAGATGTCGGCCACCGCCCAGGAAGTGGCCCGCCACGCCGCCGACGCCGCCCGCGCCGCCGACGATGCCGACCATTCTTCGCAGCAGGGCAGCAAGGTGATGAACTCGACCATCCAGACCATCACCACGATGCGCGGCGAAATCGCCAATACCGCCGACGTGATCCGTCGCCTGGAAGCCGACAGCGGCCGCATCGGCAAGGTGCTGGAGGTAATCCGCGGCATCGCCGACCAGACCAACCTGCTGGCCCTCAACGCCGCCATCGAAGCCGCCCGCGCCGGGGAAGCCGGGCGCGGTTTTGCCGTGGTCGCCGATGAGGTGCGCACCCTGGCGCAACGCACCGCGCAGTCCACCGCCGAGATTCACCAGATCATCGACACCGTGCAGACCGGCGCCCTCAACGCCGTGAAAGCCATCGAAAGTGGCCAGAGCCGCAGCGAGGAAGGTGTGCAGCAAGTGACCGAGGCCGGCAGCATGCTGGCCAACATCACCCAGGCGGTAGAAGCGATCCGCGACATGAACCGGCAGATCGCCACGGCCGCCGAGGAACAAACCTCAGTGGCCGAAGACATTTCGCGCAACCTCACCGAAATCACCGCGATTGCCACCACCAACCAGGAGAACGTGGTGCGCACCGAAACGGCCAGCGTCAACCTGCGTGGCCTGTCCGGGCAGTTGAGTGATGTGACCCAACGTCTGAGCGCCTGACTCCGAAGAGCAACGGCCCCTCTCCCCAGCCCTCTCCGGCACGCAGGCGAGGGGGCTGATCGGAGTGCGGCGTCAGCTACCCGTCACCCCTCTCCCGCTTGCGGGAGAGGGGATGGGGGAGAGGGTCAAGGCCATACGCAGCCCCTCGCAATCATTTGCAAACCCCGGTTTTTGACTTGGCCGCCGCAGTGGGACTAAGGTACGCGCCTTGCCTATTCCACAGGCCCATTTTCCCTGCCAAGGAACCGGAATATGTTGCTCCGCCGTATGCTCGTCATGCTCGGTCTGTTCGCCCTCGTTGTGGCTGCGCTGGCCGGTCTGAAAATCCAATCCGTCTCCGCTCAAATCGCCCAATTCAGCGCGCCGAAACCGGCCATCAGTGTGTCGGCCGCCAACAGCGAACAGGTGCAGTGGCAGAACCGTCTGCCGGCCATCGGCACCCTCAAGGCCCTGCAAGGCATCGACCTCACCGTGGAATCCAGCGGCACCGTGCAGGACGTGCTGTTCCGCTCCGGTGAAAAAGTGAGCCTGCACCAGCCGCTCATTCAGCTCGACAGCGATGTCGAATCCGCCACCCTCGCCACCTCTCAAGCCGAGCGTGACCTGGCGCAGGTCGAATTCGACCGTGCGCGCAGCCTGCTGACCCGTCAGGCGTTGTCCAAAAGCGAATACGACCGCCTGGCCGCCGAGCTGCTCAAAGCCAACACCCGCGTGGCCCAGCTGAAAGCCATCATGGCCAAGAAGCGCATCCTCGCGCCGTTTGCCGGCACCATCGGTATCCGTCAGATCGATGTCGGCGACTTCGTCTCCAGCGGCACCATCATTGCCACGCTGCAAGATGTCAGCAGCCTATACGTCGACTTCTACCTGCCCGAGCAATCGGTACCGCAGCTCAAGCTCGGCCAGCGTGTGCGTTTTTCGGTCGCCGCCTTCCCGAAAGAAAGCTTCGAAGGCGAGATCAACGCCATCAACCCGAAAGTCGAGAACAGCACCCGCAACGTGCAAGTGCGCGCCATTCTGAGCAACCCGGAAAGCAAGCTGCTACCCGGCATGTTCGCCAACCTGGAAGTGCTGCTGCCCAGCGAAGATGCCCGTGTAGTGGTGCCGGAAACCGCGCTCACCTACACCCTCTACGGCAACTCCGTGTACGTGATCGGCAACAAGAAGGACGACCAGGGCGTCGAGGAAAAAGACGACAAAGGCCAGCCCGTGCTGGTGGTGGAGCGCCGCTTCGTGGAAACCGGCGAGCGCCGTGACGGCAAGGTGATCGTGCTCAAAGGCCTGAAGGCCGGCGAGCAAGTGGTGACTGCCGGCCAGCTCAAGCTGGACAACGGCTCCCACGTGGCCGTCGTGACCGATGACGCCCTTATGAACAGCCCGGCGGCCAATTAACCGGCCACCGCGCGCCAAGGAAGCACTTCATGGCTTTTACAGACCCGTTCATCCGTCGCCCGGTGCTGGCCACCGTGGTCAGTCTGCTGATCATTCTCCTGGGCTTCCAGGCCTTCAGCAAACTGACCATCCGCCAGTACCCGCAGATGGAAAACGCCCTGATCCAGGTGACCACCTCCTACCCCGGGGCCAACGCCGAAACCATTCAGGGCTACATCACCCAACCGCTGCAACAGAGCCTGGCGAGCGCCGAAGGTATCGACTACATGACCTCGGTCAGTCGGCAGAACTACTCGGTGATCTCGATCTACGCGCGCATCGGTTCGGACAGCGACCGTCTGTTCACCGAGCTGTTGGCCAAGGCCAACGAGGTGAAAAACCAGCTGCCGCAAAACGCCGAAGACCCGGTACTGAGCAAAGAAGCGGCCGACTCGTCGGCGCTGATGTACGTGAGTTTCTACAGCGATGAGCTGAGCAACCCGCAGATCACCGACTACCTGTCGCGGGTTATCCAGCCCAAGCTCGCTACCCTGCCCGGCATGGCTGAAGCCGAGATTCTCGGCAACCAGGTGTTCGCCATGCGCATCTGGCTGGACCCGGTGAAACTCGCCGCCTACGGCATCACCGCCCAGGACGTGAACGACGCGGTACGCAAAAACAACTTCCTCTCCGCCGCCGGCGAGACGAAGGGCGAATACGTGGTCACCAGCGTCAACGCCAGCACCGACCTGAAGTCCGCCGACGCGTTTGCCGCCATCCCGGTGAAAACCCAGGGCGACAGCCGTGTGCTGCTGGGTGATATCGCCCGGGTGGAAATGGGCGCGGAGAACTACAACTCCATCAGCTCGTTCGACGGCATTCCCTCGGTGTACATCGGCATCAAGGCCACCCCCAGCGCCAACCCGCTGGACGTGATCAAACACGTGCGCGCCGCCATGCCGGACCTGGAAGCGCAACTGCCACCGAACCTGAAAGTGTCCATCGCCTACGACGCCACCCAGTTCATCCAGGCCTCCATCGACGAAGTGGTGAAAACCCTGTTCGAAGCGGTGCTGATCGTGATCGTGGTGGTGTTCCTGTTCCTCGGCGCCCTGCGTTCGGTGCTGATCCCGGTGATCACCATTCCGCTGTCGATGATCGGCGTGATGTTCTTCATGCACCTGATGGGCTACTCGATCAACTTGCTCACCCTGCTGGCCATGGTGCTCGCCATCGGCCTGGTGGTGGACGATGCCATCGTGGTGGTGGAAAACATCCACCGCCATATCGAGCAAGGCAAAACCCCGTACAACGCCGCCATTGATGGCGCCCGCGAAATCGCCGTGCCGGTGGTTTCGATGACCATCACCCTGGCCGCCGTGTACGCCCCCATCGGTTTCCTCGAAGGTCTTACCGGCGCGCTGTTCAAAGAGTTCGCCCTGACCCTGGCGGGTGCAGTGATCATCTCCGGCATCGTCGCCCTGACCCTGTCGCCGATGATGTGCTCCAAGCTGCTGCGCCACGAAGAAAACCCCACGGGCCTGGCGCACAAGCTGGACTCGATTTTCGACAGCCTCAAGGTCCGCTACCAGCGCATGCTGCACGGCACCCTGAACACCCGGCCGGTGGTAGTGGTATTCGCCATTCTGGTGCTGTGCCTGATTCCGATCCTGCTGAAAATGACCAAGAACGAACTGGCCCCCGACGAAGACCAGGGCATCGTGTTCATGATGGCCAGCGCGCCGCAGCCGACCAACTTGAACTACCTGAACGCCTACACCCAGCAGTTCGTGAAGATCTTCAAGGAGTTCCCCGAGTACTACTCCTCGTTCCAGATCAACGGCTACAACGGTGTGCAAGCGGGTATCGGCGGTTTCCTGCTGAAGCCCTGGGACGAGCGCGAACGCACGCAAATGGAGTTGCTCCACGACGTGCAGAGCAAGCTCGGCGAGATTCCCGGCCTGCAGATTTTCGGCTTCAACCTGCCCTCCTTGCCGGGCACCGGTGAGGGTCTGCCGTTCCAGTTTGTGATCAACACACCGAACGACTACGAGTCGCTGCTGCAGGTGACCGAGCGGATCAAAAAGCGCGTGGAAGCCTCGGGCAAGTTCGCCTTCGTCGACGTTGATCTGGCCTTCGACAAGCCGGAAATCGTAGTCGACATCGACCGCGCCAAAGCCGCGCAGATGGGCGTGAACATGGAAGACCTCGGCGGCACCCTGTCGACCCTGTTGGGTGAAGGCGAGATCAACCGCTTCACCATCGACGGGCGTAGCTACAAGGTGATTGCCCAGGTCGAACGCGCCTACCGCGACAACCCGAACTGGCTCAGCAACTACTACGTGAAGAACAACAAGGCTGAGATGGTGCCTCTGGCCACCCTGATCACGGTGCACGACAGCGCGCGTCCAACCCAGCTCAACCAGTTCCAGCAACTCAACTCGGCGATCATCCAAGGCTTCCCGATCGTCAGCATGGGTGAAGCGATTGAAACGGTGCGCAGCATTGCCGAAGAAGAAGCCCCGCGCGGCTTCGCCTTCGACTACGCCGGCGCCTCGCGGCAATACGTGCAGGAAGGCAGCGCGCTGTACGTAACCTTTGCCTTGGCACTGGCGCTGATCTTCCTGGTGCTGGCGGCGCAGTTCGAAAGCTTCCGCGACCCGCTGGTGATTATGGTCACGGTGCCGCTGTCGATCTGCGGGGCGTTGATTCCGTTGTTCCTCGGTTACTCGAGCATGAACATCTACACCCAGGTGGGCCTGGTGACGCTGATTGGTCTGATCACCAAACACGGCATCCTGATCGTCGAATTCGCCAACCAATTGCGCCGCGAACAGGGCCTGTCCCGCCGCGCCGCCATTGAAGAAGCGGCTGCGATTCGCCTGCGTCCGGTATTGATGACCACCGCGGCCATGGTGTTCGGCATGGTGCCGTTGATTCTGGCCACCGGTGCCGGTGCGGTGAGCCGTTTCGACATCGGCCTGGTGATCGCTACCGGGATGTCGGTAGGCACCCTGTTCACCCTGTTTGTGCTGCCGTGCGTGTACAGCTTGCTGGCCAAGCCGGATACCAAAACCGAGGGAGAGCCGGCGGTGAGCAACGACAACGGCCCCACCCATCCATTGATTTCCTGACGCTAACCGTCAGCCATGAAAAGCCCCGCCGCCGCGGGGCTTTTTTTGTAGGATTGGCCACCGCCCTGCCCTCACAAGAACAAGGAAGCCCGCATGTCCAAGACCGTTCTGATCACCGGCTGCTCCAGTGGCATCGGCCGCGCCCTGGCCGACGCCTTTCAGGCCGCTGGCTACCGCGTATGGGCCAGCGCGCGCAAAGCCAGCGACCTGGCCGCGCTCACCGCAGCCGGCTTCACTGCGGTGGAGCTGGACGTCAACGACAGCGCCGCCGTGGCGCAGCTGGCGTTACGCCTAGGCGATGAAATCGGTGGCCTCGATGTACTGATCAACAACGCCGGCTATGGCGCCATGGGGCCGCTACTGGACGGTGGTCGCGACGCTCTGCAACGCCAGTTCGACACCAACGTGTTCGCCCTGATCGACATCACCCGAGCGCTGTTTCCGCTGCTGCGCCGCAGTCAGGGGGTGGTGGTGAATATCGGCAGTGTGTCGGGGGTGTTGGTCACGCCATTCGCGGCGGCCTACTGCGCGTCGAAAGCGGCGGTGCATGCGTTGAGCAATGGCTTGCGCATGGAGTTGGCGCCGTTTGGGGTTCGGCTGCTGGAGGTGCAGCCGGGGGCGATTGCTTCGAGCTTTGGCGCCAATGCCTCGCGTGAGGCGGAGCAGTTGATTGCCGAGGATTCGCCGTGGTGGCCGATCCGCGAAGGGATTCGGGCGCGGGCGCGGGCCTCGCAGGACAACCCGACGCCGGCCAGCGCTGTGGCACAGGATATTCTCGCTGCGGTGCAGCGGGCCAAGCCGCCACGGTTGTTGCGCGTGGGTAATGGCGGGCGGGCGTTGCCGTTGATTGCGACGTTGTTGCCGCAGGGGGTGGTGGAGTGGGTGTTGAAGAAGAAGTTTGGGTTGGCGGGGAAGCTGTGAGGCTGAGCACCTCGGCGTTTTGATGGTTTGCTTTTGGGGCTCGTTGGTTTTCTTTATCGCGTGCGCGTGGCGTTTTATTTCGCGCCTTACGCGCGACTCACTTTTTAGCAGTCGCCCTAAAAAGTAAGCAAAAACGGCTTGCCCCAACCTCGGCCCTACGCTGCGCTTCGGGTCCCCTTGTAAGCTAAATTCAACCTGCTTCAGACCGTGGTTCCCTTTGGTTACGAGACCGTGAGGGAGCATGGGTCGAAGCAGGTTTCTCT
>NZ_QAOJ01000004.1 GCF_003050835.1 Pseudomonas sp. GV071
TCAAGATGAAGCTAGGCGGACTCAGCCCTGTCGCATACAGAGCCAAGTCCGCCATGGCTTAATCAATAGCCGTCCAACTTTTGGGGCGCACTTCAGATCGCATGTCCTGTGGGAGGGGCTTTAGCCGCGAGTTTTTGATCATCAAGCCAGCACGTTGGCGCTGCAATTTATCGAGGCTGAAGCCTCTTCCACCATGAGATGCATCACCCTGTGGGAGAGACTTGAGCCTCGATTGCCTTTACTGGCTACCGAACATCGCCGTCCAGTAGATGCCCGCATCACTTTTCGGGTCCAGGGCATAGGCTGCGCCCAGTTCACGGTACTGCGGGTTCATCAGGTTGGCGCAGTGGCCGGGGCTGGCCAACCAACCATCGAGCACCTTGCGCGGGCTGTCATTGCCGGCGGCGATGTTCTCGCCAATCGCTTGCCCGGCATAACCGGCCAGTTCGGCGCGGTCGCCTGGGGTGCGGCCGTCGCGGTCTTTGTGGTCGAAGAAGTTGCCGTTGGCCATCGCCCGGCTATGGACTTCGGCGGCGCCAGCCAGGGTGTTGTTCCAGTTCAGTGGAGTAGCTGCAGCGTAGGATTGGCTGCCGCATTGGCGCGCCTGGGCACGGGCGCTGTTGATCATTTGCAGCAGTTGCTGGCCTTGGCTCTGCCAGTCGCCCATGCGCGCGGTGAGCATCGGCCGGGCCAGGGTGATGCGCCACAGGTCGCCTTCGCGGCGCACGCCGATGTCGACGAATTGCGGGTCGAGAATCACCCGACAAAAGCTTTCCTGCACCGCTTTCATCGCCGCAGCCGTATCTCGGGCGCCGGCTAGACTGATGGCCTGCACATTGACCATCGGGTAACCATTCTTGGCCAGCGCGGTTTGCAGGCCGCCAAAACTGTCCGATCGCAAACGCAGGCGCGGGTCGTCGGCCAGCGGCGGCAACTCCGGCGAGGCCTGGCCTTCGCAGCGCTGTACCTGGCCGCGGTAGGCGTTGATCGCTTGCACCAGCTGTGTCTCGTCATCGGCTAACACCGGCGTAACGGTGAGCACGGACAACGACAGCAACACCCCTGGCACAACGGTTGAACGAACGCGCATGTATCTCTCCCTTGATCGGCCCTTTGAACGAACGGCCCCCATGATCAGCGATTTAGTCCCGCTACTGGCAACGCCCCATGGCCATTTATGCGTCAGGCTTATAAGCGCATGCGGGTTTATATGGCTAATCAGAGCACGCAGGCGCGGGTAAGGTTCACCCATGCCACATTGCCATGCCACATAGCCGAAGTGTCGGCGAACACGGCGTCACGCGCCACCGGAGGATGAAATGAAAACACGCACACTCGGTACCAATGGTCTGCAAGTGTCTAGCATCGGCCTTGGCTGCATGGGTTTGAGCTTCGCCTACGGCCCTGCGACCAGCGAAGCGGACGGCGTTGCCTTGCTGCGTGCAGCGGTAGAACGCGGTGTCAGTTTTTTCGATACCGCCGAGGTGTACGGCCCCTTCACCAATGAAACCCTGCTTGGCCAGGCCTTGGCCCCCGTGCGCGACCAGGTGGTGATCGCCACCAAGTTCGGCTTCAGGAACGGCAACTCCACCGATGGCCTGGACAGCCGCCCGGCCTCGATTCGCGCTGTTGCCGAAGCCTCGCTCAAACGCCTGCAGACTGACCGCATCGACCTGTTCTACCAACACCGCGTCGACCCCGCTGTGCCGATCGAAGACGTCGCCGGCACCATCAAAGACCTGATTGCTGAAGGTAAGGTAAAGCACTTCGGCTTGTCCGAAGCCGGTGCCGACATCATCCGCCGCGCCCATGCCGTGCAACCCGTGGCGGCCCTGCAAAGTGAATATTCGCTGTGGTGGCGTGAGCCGGAAACCACCGTGCTACCGGTATTGCAGGAACTGGGCATCGGTTTTGTGCCGTTCAGCCCCCTGGGCCGCGGCTTTCTCACCGGCGCCATCGACGCCAGCACCACCTTTGACAAGGGCGACTTTCGCAACCAGTTGCCGCGCTTTGCCGAAGAAAACCGCACAGCCAACGCCGGCCTGATCGAGCTGCTCGGGCGTATCGCCACGGGCCTCGGCGCCAGCCGCGCCCAAGTGGCGCTGGCCTGGCTGCTGGCGCAACAGCCGTGGATCGTGCCGATTCCGGGCACCACCAAGCTGCACCGTCTGGAAGAAAACATCGGCGCCGCCGAGCTGCAACTGAGCGCCGCCGACCTGGCGGCCATTGATGCGGCATTGCAGCAGATCCAGGTGGTCGGCGAGCGTTACCCGGCCAGCGTGTCGCAAATGGTCAATCGCTAAGGCGGCTTGACCGCTCAAGCCGCTACAGTGAACCCTTTGATTCGGCGCCCACGTGGCGCCGCCCTGCTTTCCCGCTACCTGGAGGTTGTTCATGCTCACCATTGGTTATGCCGCCCAAACCGCCAAGTCGCCCCTGGCACCGTTCAACTTCGAACGCCGGGCGCTGCGCCCCAACGATGTCGCAATGGAAATTCTGTATTGCGGCGTGTGCCACTCCGACCTGCACCAGGCCCGCGATGACTGGGGTTTCAGCACCTTCCCGATAGTGCCCGGCCACGAGATTGTCGGCCGCGTGACCGAGATCGGCAGCGCGGTGAAACGCTACAAGGTCGGCGACGCGGTGGCAGTCGGCTGCATGGTCGACTCCTGCCAGGAATGCGACCAGTGCCGTAAAGGCGAAGAGCAACTGTGCCGTCAGGCCAACACCCAGACCTACAACAGCCGTGATCGCATCACCAAAGCCCCCACCTACGGCGGCTATTCCAAACACCTGGTGGTGCGCGAAGAGTTCGTGCTGCGCGTGCCGGACGCCCTCGACCTGGCCAAGGCGGCGCCGCTGCTGTGCGCCGGCATCACCACCTACTCGCCGCTACGCACCTGGAACGTCGGGCCCGGCAGCCGTGTCGGTGTGATCGGGCTGGGTGGTCTGGGCCATATGGCGGTAAAACTGGCCGCCGGCATGGGCGCGCAGGTGACGGTGCTCAGCCGCAGCCCGGATAAAGAAGCCGATGCCCTGGCGTTGGGCGCCGACAACCTGCTGGTGTCCTCCGACAAAGAGGCGATGAAAAAGGCCGCGTCGAGCTTCGACCTGATCATCGACACCGTGCCGGTGCGCCACGACGTGTCGCCGTACATGGCACTGCTGGATGTCGACGGCACCCTGGTGATCGTCGGCCAGATCGGCCCCATCGACCAACAGTTGACCCTGCCCTTCGTCCTCGGCCGTCGCCGTCTGGCTGGCTCCCCCATTGGTGGAATTGCCGAAACCCAGGAAATGCTCGACTTCTGCGCGCGGAAAAACATCCTGCCGGACTGCGAGATGATCCGCATGGACGAGATCAACGAAGCCTTCGAGCGCATGGAACGCTCGGATGTGCGCTATCGGTTTGTGATTGATATGGCGTCGTTGAGCTAGGGCTGTCGGGAGACCGTGTGGGGTGGGCCCGTTGGCCCACCCAGATGGTGCAACCCAATGGCATCGTTTTGTTGGGCTTCGCTTTGCTCAACCCAACCTACTCCCATACCCCTCTTTCACCGTAGGTTGGGTTGAGCCTTAGGCGAAGCCCGACACGGGTAACTTCAGCCTTTGCTGGCTATGCACGGCGAATAAAACAGATTCCCCCGATACGCCCCCGCCGCCGTCTTGCTCGCCACCAGCAGCCACATCAGCACCAGCAGCATCACCAAGCCGGTTCCCAACCAGGCAAAAAACGCCAGGTGCAGCACCGCCGCCAGTTTCAGGGTCGCCAGAGCGAAGACCCCGAGGGGAAAGGTAAAACCCCACCAGCCCAGGTTGAACGGAATACCCGCCTTGGCGTAGCGCGCGGTAATCAGCAGCGCCAGCAGCAGCCACCAGACACCCAGCCCCCAGAACAGCAGACCGGCAATCACCCCGATGCCCTGCGCCACCTCACCGACGCCGGCCAACCCCTGCGCGGCGAAGATCGCAGGTGCATGGCTGCCCAG
This sequence comes from Pseudomonas sp. GV071, assembly GCF_003050835.1. Classification (GTDB taxonomy): domain Bacteria; phylum Pseudomonadota; class Gammaproteobacteria; order Pseudomonadales; family Pseudomonadaceae; genus Aquipseudomonas. The sequence continues at coordinate 3,990 of NZ_QAOJ01000004.1, forward strand.
CACCAGCATGCCCAGGGCACCGGTGCCGATCGGGCCGAGGGACAGCCAACTGGAGGCGGCCATGCTGTCGTGCGGCAGTTTGTGCAGCGCCATGCGCAGCAGCAGGATCACCAGAATGCTCAGTGCCACCGGCACCGAATAGGCCCACAACACGTAGCTGGTGACCAGCAGATGGAACTGTGCAGCGGCGTCCGACAGATGCGGCGCGAGCAAACCACCGGTTACCGCCGCGACTTCGGCGGCCACCACCGGCAGCAGCCAGACGGCGGTCATCTGCTCGATCTGGTGCGCCTGGCGGGTAAACATCAGGAACGGAATCAGCACCCCGCAGGCCAACGCCATGGCCACGTCCAGCCACCACAACGCCTCGGCCAGCGGCACCACGGCGACGCCCCAACGCGGCAGCCCGAACAGCAGCAGACCGTTGATCACAGTGGCCAGCCCCATGGGAATGGTGCCGAGAAACATCGACACCGTGGCATGGCCAAACACCTGCTTGGCCTCTTGGAAAAACAGCAACCAGCGGCAGGCATACAGCGCACTGAACAGCACGAACAGCACCACCGTCAGCAGCCACAACCCCTCCCCCAGTTGAAACACCCAGGGTCGCGCGCCCGGCACTTGGCCCAGGGCCAAGGCAAGAATGCCGGTGCCCATGGTGGCAGCGAACCAGTTGGGGGTGAACTGGCGAATGGCTTCCCGTGGGCTGGCCAACGCCGCCAGGGGACGGCGGCAGGTGTTCGGGGTTGTGCGCATGGTGAGGCTCCAACTTCACTCGATTGAGCCCAAGGCTACGGCGCGCCAATCAAGCAGACAAACGGGTAATATCGGTTTCACTTACCCATTTTTCAGGTAACCGATCATGAAACTCAGCCTGCGCCAGCTGCACCTCTTCTGCGCCATTACCGAACACGGCAGCACCACCAGTGCGGCAACGGCCGTGGCCTTGTCGCAATCGGCGGTGAGTGCGGCGCTGAACGAGTTGGAAAGTGCGCTGGCGACGCGCCTGTTCGACCGCGTCGGCAAACGCCTGGTGCTCAACGATAACGGCCGCGCCCTGCTTCCCCAGGCCAAACGCCTGCTCGAAGGCGCGCAGCAGATCGAAGCCGGCTTCGCCCACCCCGACGCCAGCCTGCCCACCCGCCTGCGCGTTGGCTGCAGCACCACCATCGGCAATCATGTGCTGCCGCACATTCTTGGCGGCTTGCACCACAGCGCGCCGCGGTTGCGGGTGGATGTGGACATGGGCAACAGCGCCGCCGTCGCCGCCAAGGTGGCCAATTTCGAGATCGACATGGGCCTGATCGAAGGGCCCTGCCATTTACCGGAGGTGGAGGCTCACCCGTGGTTGGTGGATGAGCTGGTGATCGTCTGTGGCCGCCGGCACCCGTTGGCCGACCAACGCGACACCCGCCTTGGCGACCTGCAAAACGCCCAGTGGCTGCTGCGCGAACCGGGCTCCGGCACTCGTGAAGTGGTGGAGCAATTGCTCCTGCGCCACCTGCATCAGCTCAGCGACACCTGCCAGATCGGCAGCTCGGAAGCGATCACCGCTACGCTCGTTCAGGGCATCGGCGTCAGCTGCCTGTCGCGCTGGGTGGTGGCGGACAAGCTGGCCAGCGGCGAGCTCTGCACCCTGGACGGCATTTTGCCGGCGCTTACCCGGCGTTTTTTCCTGATTCGCCACCGCGACAAATTTGTCTCCGCCAGCCTGCAACGCTTCTGGGCCAGTTGCAGCGAATTCTCTGCCAGTACCGGCTAAGCGCAGCGGTGCAAATCGCCATTCAATCTAAGCCCGCCCATGGCCTGAATTAGACTCACCTAACCCCACCATGCAGGAGAGCTCTATGCAGATAACCAGCACCAGCAGCAGCGCCCTCCCCCCGTCCACGCAAGTGATCAAAAAGGCTGGGGAAGCCGCGCAAGATCCGAACTCTCCCGTGACCCCGGAAGAGGTGAATACAGCCGTCGACCGCGGTGCTGATCGCGTCACCCTGAGCCAGCAAAGCGCTGATGCGAGCCAAGCGAACCGTCGCGAAGCCGCCTCCGAGGTGTACAGCAACAGCAGCCAGCAGAAGCAACTCGATATCTACCTGGCGGTAGCCACCGAGAGCGACGTTGACAGCGAACCCACCCCACTGGAGGTCGCCCGCGAGGTGAGCCAACAGCAGGACCGCCGTCAAGGCGACTATAGCGACAACTCAGGCCTGGCTTCGCCCGGGCAACTTCCGGCTTCATTGGAGCCGACTATCTCTGTACGGGCTTGAGGGTCAGTACAGAGTCGAACCAGGCCGCCGCAGGGCGGCCTTGTTTTGTCCAGAAACCATTCAATTGGGCTAAAAAAGCAACGTCCACTCTTTAACTGCCTCTACTCACACCCCTTCTCCGGCAAACCGCCAAACGCCCGCTGCAGCAGCTCGGTGGTGCGGCGGCTTTGCAGAATACTGGTGTGGTTTTCGTTGAGCAGGTACAGCCGAGTCGCTTCGTCCTGGGCGGCGTTGCGCAGTTCGCTGGCCAGGGGCACCACGCCGTCGTTGGGTTCTTCCAGCAGGCGGCTGTTACCGGTATAGGCAACCAGCATCCACTGCCGGATATGCGCGGGTAACGGCGTGGCAAACAACTGCTGCAGGTACGGGCTGCCCGGCGACATGTCCTTCCACACCGGCACTTCCATCGGCATCCGCTCCAGGCCGGTGGCCGCTGAAGGGTGACCGTCCCAGGGCGTGGCCAGGGTGATAAACAGGCACAGGTTGCGGCTGTCTTCTTCGTTCAACATCTGCAAGGCGCGCCGGGCCACCAGGCCGCCCATGCTGTGGGCCATGACATGAAAGCGCGGCGGGTTGAGGCGGCGCTGCACATCACGAATGCCCAGGCTGAGCATGTAGGCGCTGTTGTTCAGCGGTACGCCGCTGGGAAAATGGAACAGCAGCAACTGGAAGCGTTTGGTGTCCAGATTGGCCGCCAGTTCCTGCCAATTACGCGGCGAGGAGTTGATGCCGTGGACGAGAAAAATCGGTTCTTTCTTCGGGTCCCAAGGCGCCAGCAGGTAGAGGCCATAGCCGAGGTCACGCAGAAAGGTCAGCGGCTGCCAGGCACCCAATTCGATGCTGGCCTGGTCGAAGCGCGGGTCGTCGAAGCTCACCGGTTGCAAGTAGTTGCGCTGCAGGCGGGGCTGCTCGCGGTACAGCACCTCAAGGTTGAGGTCGACGGCCGGGGCGCTGGCCAGGTCGGTCGGCCGCAGATTGATCGGGTTGAGACGGCCGAGCTGTTCGCGGGTGGCGGCATCGGGCTGCACATGCAGCGTGGTGCTTTGCGCATTGGGCAGCCACTGGCGCGGCTCGTCGGCGTCGAGGGCAAAGTTGCCGTTGTGGTCATCGAACACCAGCAGTTGATAACGCCCGGGCGCCTCATTGAAGTAGAAGGTCTCGTGCAGCGCGGCAATCCGGTAGCGCAGCAGCTTGCCGTGCTCATCGAGCAACGCCACCAGGGCATCACGGCCCGACTCGGTACTCTCCAGCCGGCCGGCGATCAGCACCAGGTCTTGTTGGGCCTGCTGCATTTCTTGCTCCAGCTTGAACAACCCGCAGCCGCCGAGCGCGCTCAGCAGCAAAACCAGCAGCAAATACCTGGCAGCCATGACGGACGCCTCTTCCCTGACAGTGACCCGCTACAGCCTAGTGGGGAAATACCATTGTGCGAGGGCGATCAGCGGCATAAAAAAGCCATGGGCAACGCCGGTGCCTGCTGGCTATGATCGGAGCCCATGAACAGCGCCTTGCCCATTCGCCAACCTTGCCCGCCGGGCGCCTGCATTTGCGGCTTGGAGGAACTGCGCACGGCGCTGAATGCGGACCTGCGTATCGTGCGCTTAACGCGCCTGGAAGAACGCAAACTGCTCGAGCGCCTGGAGCGTGTCGCCAGCCTCGCCGACCTTGAGCACATGTGCCGGCGCATGGAAGAGCAGTTAGGCATTCGCCTGGAGATCGGCCCTGGTTTCAACGAAGTGCGCAGCATGCGCGGCATCAGCATTCAGGTGCTGGAACTGCCCGGGTTGTGCCGCAAAACCCGCCAGGCGATTCCCGCCGCCATTCGCCGCGGCCTGGAAAAAACCCCGCAAATTGCCTTCGACCTGCTCAACGCCAACGACCTGCTGCGCGACGCCTGAGTCTTCAAACACGCCGGCCCGATGGCGTCAGGGCGTTGCCCAGGGCCTCGAGCAAGGCGCTGACTTTGGGCAGGGTTTGCCGGCTTTTCAGCCACACCAGGTTCATCGGTAAACCATCCATCGCCAGCTGTGGCAGCACCTGCACCAGGGTGCCGGCTTGCAGGTGATCTTCGACCAGCCACAACGGTAACTGGGCGATGCCATGCCCGGCCACCAGAGCAATCACCTGCCCTTCGCCATCGCCCACTGCAATTCGCCCCGGCAACACGCGCCGCTCGCGGTCGCCTGCATGCTCGCCGGAAAACAGCCACGGGTTCACCCCGCCATCGCCGCGGCCGTAAACCACGCAGCTGTGCAGCGCCAGGTCCGCTTCGCTGTGCGGCTCGCCATGGCGTGCGAGGTAGCTGGGCGCGGCGCAGAAGATCAGTCGCTCGGCGCCCAGATAGCGGTGGCCCAGCGCCGCCGGCCAGACGTCCGAGCCGCCAATGCGCACAAGGATGTCGATACCCTCTTCCACCGGATCGACGAACCGGTCGGAAAAAGAGACATGGGGGTGCAGCAAGCCATGCTCCGCCACGCAGTCGAGAATCACCGGCAGCACATGCAAGCGGCCATAGGAGGCTGGCAGGTCGATACGCACCTTGCCGCAGGGCGCCCCATGTTGGGTGTGTAACGCCTGCTCGGCCTCTTCCAGCTCCGCCAGCACTGCCGTACAGGTGCGGTAAAAATCGCTGCCGGCTTCGGTGAGGGCCAGGCGCCGCGTGGTGCGCTGGAATAGGCGCGTGTTCAGGCGCGACTCGAGACGGGCGATCCCTTTGCTCACCGCCGAACTGGTGAGGTTCATCCGCTCGGCCGCTGCCGTGAAACTGCCGGCATCGGCTACGCAGACGAATACATCGATGCCCTTCAGTCGCTCAGAAGCAAACATGGCGCGCTCACATTAAGGAATTCAGTTCACAGCATTCTGGAGAAAGTAACGCAAATAGGACTGTGATTCGCCAATAAGCTTGCCACCTGATTTCTTACCGAGCAATTTGTCATGGCAACTTCCACCCTGACCGCCAGCGCCGCCGCTCCGCGCGTGGGCCTGTCGATTCTGATTCTGGCGATTGCCGGCTTCATTATTCTGACCACCGAGTTTCTGATTCTGGGTCTGCTCCCCGCCCTGGCCCGCGACCTGAACATTTCCATTCCGCTGGCGGGGCAACTGGTCACCCTGTTCGCCTTCACCGTGATGCTGTTCGGCCCGTTGCTGACCGCCAAGTTGGCGCACCTGCCGCGCAAACCGTTGTTTGTGTTTGTGCTGCTGGTGTTCGTGGTCGCCAATGCCCTGGCTGCTGCCGCCCCGAACATCTGGGTGCTGGCCTTGGCCAGATTTATGGCGGCACTGTTCCTGCCAGTGTTCTGGAGCACCGCCAGCGAAACTGCCGGGCAACTGGCGGGCCCCGGTAACTCTGGCAAGGCTGTGGCGCAGGTGTACATGGGCATTTCTGCGGCCTTTGTATTTGGTATTCCACTGGGCACCTTGGCGGCCGACGCGCTGGGCTGGCGCGGAAGCTTCTGGCTATTGGCAGGCGCCGCGTTGGTGATCGCCGTGCTGATCCATCTGCTGCTGCCGACCATGCCGGCCGCACCGAAGCAGGCCGCCGGAGAAAAGCAGACCGCTATTCTCAAACAGCCGCGTTTTCTCGCCCATGTGCTGCTCTCGACGCTGGCCTTCACCGCCATGTTCACCGCCTACACCTACCTGGCCGATACCCTCGAACGCCTGGCCGGCATTCCCTCCAGCCAGGTTGGCTGGTGGCTGATGGCATTCGGCGCGGTGGGCATGCTCGGCAATCACCTGGGCGGGCGCATGGTCGACCGCAATCCCTTGGCCGCCATGGTGCTGTTTCTGCTGATGCTCGCGGCCGGCATGTTGGCCAGTGTGCCCGCCGCCACCCATACCCTGTGGCTGGGCGTCGCGCTGACCGCTTGGGGCATCGCCCATACGGCCTTGTTCCCCATTTGCCAGGTGCGGGTGATGCAAGCGGGTGCCCGTGCACAGGCGTTAGCGGCGAGCATGAATATCTCCGCCGCCAATGCTGGAATTGGCTTGGGCGCGATCTTCGGTGGCTTGGGTATTCGCCATTTCGGCTTGGAAAGCCTTGGCCTGTTGGCCACGCTGGGCGCGGCAGCGGCCGTGGTTCTGGCGTTGCTGATGATGCGTCGCCCGGCGTGAGGTTTACGGCGGCCGGCTAGCCCGGCTCGCCTTCGCTGACATCCTTTTTGCGCGCTGCCTTGCGCACCGCCACCACATCGACGATCACCACCCCCATGCGCTTGAGCAAGGCGTCGAGAAAGTGGTGACCTTCCATGCTCGGCAAGGTGTCGCCCTCTTCTATTTCCTGGGCGATCACCGCGAACTTCACCGCCAACATGTTAGGCACCAGGCGCGTGGAAATGTACGCCGTGCGCGGGTTGCCGTAGCGGGTATAGAAAATCTTCGAGTCCACAGTTGCAGCTGTCCTTAAGCGAGCGTCCTGCTCTGCTACGTCTGAAGCCAGATGAAAACAACTCGCCCGACGGCCTGGGCGACGGGGGAAGATTAGCAGCAGATGTGTAGCAGCAAACAGCGGCGCGAAGTCGCGCTGCAAACCGATGTTTACGCCGCTTTTACTTCAACTTCAATTTTCAGCTTGGCGCCGGCCAACAGGTTCACCAGCGCGTCCAGAGAGAACTTGTCGACCTTGCCCTGGAGCAAGTCATTGAGCCTTGGCTGTGTCAGCTGCAGGCGCTCGGCGGCTTCCTTCTGGGTAACGCCCCACCCAGATACAGCACCTGCCAAGGCGCGGATCAAATGCGCGCGCAGACGCAGGTTTTCTGCCTCTTCCGGGCTGTCGGCCAAGGCGTCCCAGATACTCGCGTAGTGTTCACTGGTCATGGGTAAATCCTCGTCGTTCAAATGTGTATTGCCGCTAGAAGCAGCTTGCTCTACCCCAGTGACTTCAATCGGGCCCTCGCCAGATCGATATCGCGCCTCTGCGTCTTCTGCGTGGTCTTTCTGAACGCGTGCAAAACGTAGAGAGCCTCGGGTCGGTTGAGGACATAAAACACGCGAAACGCCCCTTCGTCACAGGCGACGCGAATCTCCTGCACGCCCGGCCCTATTTCTTTAATCGGTTTCCAGTCGCGTGCCTGGCCGCCATATTGCAATGTTTGCAACTGATAGCCGGCCTCCAATCGCGCGCCCGCCGGAAAGGCTTTGAGGTCGGTTCTGCTGCTGCCAACAAACGCGATCGGCTTCATCTCCTGATACAGCATGCACACTCCTTCGCCGATCAGTTCTCTCCCGTGCAGAAGCGAATAGACCAGCCAGAACAGAATATATCTATTTTGATATAAAACAACCTGATCATTCTGGCCTGAGCGATCACAGGTCGATGATGAGCAAGGTGCAGACATTCAGGCCTGAGGCGGGCGGCGTGTCTGCCAGTTACCACTGGGCAAACTATGGGAAAGGGGGCGCGGTTCAGACAGTCGGCTGACACGACAGGGACTTAGGCTGTTACTAACGGCGCCTCATGCGATTTGCATGGCCCTACTGCGCCGATCGTGCAATTTGCTAATGGCAGCATGATTGCAACCTCGCTGGAGGCCGCGATTTCTCTGAGGGGGTGCTTTTTCGCCAAGCTGGCACGTTGGCTGCTCTAGCTCCATCAACGATTAAAAACCCCGATGGAGCGGTGAAAATGAAATATCCAGTCAAGCATCTGTTCAATGCCTTCCCGACTTACGAAATCTCCTTTAGCCCGCGTCCGGATACGTCCGTGCTGCTGACCATGAAGAACGCCCGTGAGACCTTCACCAAGGTCATCGAGCCGGCGATGATTTTTAACGAGAAGATGGTCGGCCGCCTGATTCGTGAACTGCGTCGCGACATGAAGATTGCCAACGGTTCGTTGAGCCTGAACACCCAGCAAGGCGCGTTTCTGGCCAACCGTGCCAACGAAGCGGCGCACGCTCAGCGCCAGGAATACGCCGAGTTGCAATGGCGGCGCGCCTGAGCCACGACTTTTCTCGCCGGCGCTCTGGCGCTGCGCCTGTTCACGGACGAACTCCAGCTCAGGGATGAGCGCGATGTCGGTCCCGCTCTACCCTTCCCTTCTCGCCCTCTCCGACCCGAGAGCCGCCGCGCAATTGAACCTGAACTTAATTTTCAGGCCATGCTCTACGCGTTAGCGAGACAGTTAACAGCTGCCAAAACACGGTTTAGACGCGCCCTCTTAGCGCAGCGCTTTACCGAATTCGCAGCATGCTGTATCTCGTCATAGCCACGCACTACAGTGAAGGCAGCCCGCTAGCGCAGGCCGTTCACGCCACTACCCCCACCTAATTAAAAGAACAGCCACCTACAGGAGTTCCAGCATGGCCGCACTGGGTCAACACGCCGTTTCGAAAGTTAAAAGCGCCGAGCCTCAACTGTTGCAAGAGTGGATCGCCGCACTGCAAACATCGGGTGCCACGCGCAACCTGAAAGACGATGAGCTGAAAGCCGAGACCAAAGAATTCCTCAAGCTGATCACCTCCGCGTTGGAGAACGGTGCCGGTACCGCGATTGGCACCGCGCAGTGGGAAGACACCCGCCAGTTCCTCGAACGCCTGTCGCGCAGCCGCGCGCAGTTGGGTCAGGACTCCAGCCAGACCGCCAACTTCATCTTCGCCCTCAAAGGCCCATTCTTCTCCTTGCTGCAACAAGAATTCAGCGACCAGCCGCAGCTGCTGGCCGAACAACTGCTGCAAGCTTCCGAGCTGTTCGATGCCCTGGGTCTGCACACCATCCGCACTTACCAGGCATCCCGGGAAGCGGTGATCCGTCGCCAGCAGGAAGAATTGCTGGAGCTTTCTACCCCGGTGGTCAAGCTGTGGGACGGCGTGTTGGCACTGCCCATGATCGGCACCCTCGACTCGCAACGCACCCAGGTGGTGATGGAGTCGCTGCTGCAGCGCATCGTCGACACCGGCTCGGAAATCGCCATCATCGACATCACCGGTGTGCCCACCGTCGACACACTGGTGGCGCAGCACCTGCTGAAAACCGTGACCGCGATTCGCCTGATGGGCGCCGACTGCATCATCAGCGGCGTGCGTCCGCAAATTGCGCAAACCATCGTGCACCTGGGGCTGGACCTGCAGGGTGTGATTACCAAGGCCAACCTGGCCGATGCGCTGGCTTTGGCGCTACGCCGTCTGGGCACCACCGTGACCAAGGCGCAGTGATATGGAGCGCATCCCCATTCTGCAGATGGGCCAATTCCTGCTGGTCACCATTCAGGTGGACATGCACGACCAACTGGCCCTGACCCTGCAAGACGATCTCTCCGAACGCATCAGCGCCACCTCGGCGCGCGGTGTACTGATCGATATCTCGGCGCTGGACATGGTCGACTCGTTTATCGGCCGCATGATCGGCACCATCTCCGGCCTGTCGCGGATCATGGACGCCGAAACCGTGGTGGTCGGCTTGCAACCAGCGGTGGCGATCACCTTGGTGGAACTGGGCCTCACCTTGCCGGGCGTGAGCACCGCACTGAACGTTGAGCGCGGCATGAAACTGCTGCGCGAACGAGTAGCAGCGCAATGACCGTGCGCAGTAGCGGTAGCCAACCGGTACGCGTGGAACAGGACGTGGTCATGGCTCGACAGCTGTCGCGCAAGCTCGCCCAGGAATGCGGCATGCGCCTGATCGATTTGACCAAGCTGGTCACTGCCGTCAGTGAGCTGGCACGTAACACCATGGTGTATGGCGGTGGCGGCGACATGGACTGGCAAGTGATCGAAGACAACGGCCGTACCGGCTTGCGCATTACCTTCCGTGATGAAGGTCCGGGCATCCCCGACATCAAGCTGGCGATGACCGATGGCTGGACCTCCGGCGGCGGCTTGGGCCTGGGTTTGACCGGCGCCAAGCGTCTGGTAGACGAATTCGAACTGGACACCGCACCGGGTGCCGGCACGCGTGTGACGATTACCCGATGGACCTGAACCTATCCAGCTCACTCACCCAGGTGCTAGCGGTCGACGATGACAGCCAGGTGGGCCATGCCCGCCGTGTGGTGCAGAAACTCGCGCAGGACCATGGTTTCGACAGCAACGACGCCGGCCGCGCGGCCCTGGTAACCACCGAGCTGACCAGCAACCTGCTCAAGCATGCCGGCCGCGGCGAGCTGCACGTGCGTGTGCTGCCCTACGGTTCGGTCAGCGGCCTGGAGTTGGTAGCGGTCGACCGGGGACCAGGTTTTAACCTGCAGGATTGCCTGGCTGATGGTTTTTCCACCGGTGGCACCCAAGGCATTGGCATGGGCGCGGTGGACAGGCAATCCGACGTTTTCGACGTGTTTGCCGATCACCGCGGTGCCGTGTTGATGGCGCGCCTGTATCCGCGCGGCAGCCAGACCGCCGACCTGCGTTTCGGCATCAGCCAGCATTCGCTGCATGACGACCCGGCGTGCGGCGACTCTTGGCACCTGGTGGTCAATGGCAAGAATGTCAGCGCGCTGGTAATAGACGGCCTCGGCCATGGTGAAGCGGCAGAAGAAGCTTCCCGCGCCGGCGAGCAAGCGTTTGCCAACGCGCCGTTTGCCAGCCCGACCGTGGTGATCGACGACCTGCACCGCGCCATGTGCGGCACACGCGGCGGTGCGGGGGCGGTGGCGCAGTTCAATGCCGAATCCGGGCACCTGCAATTTGCCGGCATCGGCAACATCGGCGCCACGCTGATTACCGCGGACAAAAGCCGCGGCCTGGCGTCCCACCCTGGCATTCTCGGCGGCCAGTTCCGCAAGGCCCAGGCGTTCGATTTCCCCGAGTCGTCGGGGCAGTTGCTGGTGATGTACAGCGACGGTTTGCAGTCGCGCTGGAACCTCGGCGACTATCCCGGCCTGGCGCACCGCCACCCGGCCGTGATCGCCGCCGTGTTGCACCGCGACTTCTGCCGTGGGCGTGATGATGTAACCATATTGGTCGTTCCCCTGGAGGCAGCCAATGGCTGACAGCGATAACCAGGCCTTGCAAGCTGCCCTGGCCGAAAATGAAGCGCTGCGTGCCGAACTGGATGAAACCAATCAGGGCGTGCTGGCGCTGTATGCCGAGTTGGATATTCAGGCTGAAGAACTGCGCCAGGCGTCCGATCTGAAAAGCCGCTTTCTCTCCTACATGAGCCACGAATTTCGTACGCCACTGGGCTCGATCCTGAGCATTACCAGCCTGCTCGGCGACGAACTCGACGGCCCCTTGAGCCCCGAACAGCACAAACAGGTCGGCTTTATCCGAACCTCGGCCAGTGAGCTCAGCGACATGGTCGACGATCTGCTGGACCTGGCAAAGATCGAGGCCGGGCGCATCACCATTTCGCCGGCCTGGTTCGACATGCTCGACCTGTTCTCGGCCCTGCGCGGTATGTTCAGGCCCATTGTCGAGGGCGGCACGGTTGATCTGATCTTTGCAGAACCCGTGAATATGCCGCGGCTGTATACCGATGACAAAAAGCTCGCGCAGATTCTGCGCAACTTCATTTCCAACTCGCTGAAGTTCACCCAGCGCGGCGAAGTGCGGGTGTCGGCGCGCCTGGAAAGTGACAACGAAGTCCGCTTCGCGGTCAGTGACACCGGTATTGGTATACCCGCGGAGATGCATGGCGCACTGTTCGAAGACTTCTCTCAGGTAGACTCGCCGCTGCAAAAACGTTTGCGCGGTACCGGCCTCGGGCTGTCGTTGTGCAAACGTTTTGCCGAGCTGCTCGGCGGGCGGGTCGGGGTGGAAAGCGAACCCGGCGTAGGTTCGACCTTTTACGTGATCATTCCTTTTGCCTTAGGCCAGGACCAACCCGATGAAGACTGACATTCATCTGCTGATCGTCGACGACAACGTAGCGACCCGCTACGCCCTGCGTCGGCGCTTCGAGCAGCAGGGTTATGTCATTGATGAAGCGGGCACCGGCGAGGAAGGGCTGGCGCTGATCGCGGTCAACGAGTACGACGCGCTGATTCTCGATGTGAACTTGCCGGACATGACCGGCTTCGACATCGTCCGCCAACTGCGCCAGCAACCGCGCACCGCCCTGGTACCCGTGGTGCATGTGTCGGCCGCCTCGATTCAGCCACAGGACATCATTACCGGCCTTGAAACGGGCGCCGACGCCTACCTGACCCATCCTATCGATCCCGAAGTATTGATGGCCACCCTGCGCACGTTGTTGCGGGTGCGCGACAGTGAAAACGCCCTGCGCGAAAGCGAGGCGCGCTTTCGCGAGATCTTCCAGTACGTGTCGGCGCCCATCGCGGTGATCGACGAGCACCTGAAAGTAATCGAAAGCAACCAGGCATTTGCCGAGTTGCTGCAAGGCTGCACCCAGGACGAGCGTTTGCTGCAGTGCATTGCCCCGGAGCAGAACGAGCGCCTGATCCAACTGCGCGCGGCGCTGCTGGCCGGCGAGCGCTGGAGTGGCAGCCTCAACCTGCTGCTGGGCGGCGAAGAGCGCGAAACCGAATGGCAGACCTCGCCCTATCGTTTGCCGGGGCATAGCCTGGTGTTCGTCGAGGACGTGACCGAACACCGGGTCCGCGACCGCTCGCAGCGCAACCAATTGGACAAAGCCCATACCCGTATCGCCCAGGAAGTGGCCGAGCGCGAGCGCACCGAAGAGCAGTTGCTGCAGGCGCAGAAAATGGACGCCCTGGGCAAGCTCACCGGCGGCATCGCCCACGACTTCAACAACATGCTGACCGGCATCATCGCCGCCATTGAGCTGATGAAACGCCGCGTCGAAGACCAGCGCTACGACACCCTGATGCGTTACGCCGATGCCGCCCTGAGCTCGGCCAACAGCGCCGCCGCCCTCACCCATCGCCTGCTCGCCTTTGCCCGCCAGCAGCCGCTGGACACGCGGCCGATCAACATCAATGAACACGTGTTGTCGTTAGAAGAGTTGTTGCGACGCACCATCAGCGAACGCATCTCCCTGACCCTGGAGCTGACCTCCGGCACTTCGGTGGCGATGGTCGATCCGTTCCAGTTCGAAAGTTCGCTGCTCAACCTGATCATCAATGCCCGCGATGCGTTGCCCAATGGCGGCAGCATCCGCATTGCCACCTATGCCACGGTGGTGGCGGGCAATCCCAAGGTCGACGACGGCACCTATATAGCCCTGTCGGTGCGCGACGATGGCGTGGGCATCGACGAGGCGGTGATAGGCAAAGTATTCGACCCGTTCTTCAGTACCAAACCGGTCGGCCAGGGCACCGGCCTGGGACTGTCGAGTATTTATGGTTTTGCCCGTCAGTCTGGCGGCGACGTGAGCATTCGCAGCGTGATCAACAAGGGCACCGAGGTGGTGTTGCTGTTGCCGGCGGGCCAGGAGCAGCCGGCCAGCAGCGCGGCCGCTCAAGACGTGCCGCACGATGGCACGGGCGAACATGTGCTGATCGTGGAGGACATGGTCTCGGTCAGTGCCCTGGTCGCGGAAATTCTCAGTGATGCGGGGTACCGCTCCACCCAGGTGTATGACGCGGAGGGGGCAGTGCATGCGTTGAAGAACGATGCGTCGATTGATCTGTTGCTGACGGATATCGGCCTGCCGCGGATGGATGGGCGGGATCTGGCGGCGTTGGCGCGGACCATGCGTTCGAGTTTGCCGGTGCTGTATGTGTCGGGGTATGCGGAGAATGCGCTGGATCGGCAGGATCTGGTGGGGACAGGGATGGATATGTTGAGTAAGCCGTTTAACAGCAGTGAGTTGCTGGAGCGGATTCGGGTGTTATTGGATGGCGGGCCCGCACGCTGAGCCCAGCTGTATGCACGGGGCTTTTGTAGGCTGTGCTTCGCGCACCAGCTTTTGCTCTGAAGGCTTCGGCGATCTTCTTTACCGCGTGTGCTGAGCGTTTAGTTTCGCGCCTTACGCGCGCCTTACTTTTTGCCAGTCGCCCGGAATGCCGCCCAGCTAAAAAATAAGCAAAAAACGCCTCGGCCCTACCTCGGCCCTACGCTGCGCTTGGGGTCCCCTCGACTCCATCGTCGCTCCGGGGGCCGGGTGACGCTGGATTTGGCGCGTTAAGCGGGCAACATGAATCGACAATGTCGATAATTCTGCGCCCATAAAAAAGCCGCCCACAGGAGGCGGCAAATAAAACCAAAGGTTGATGAAGGGAGCAAGGCACTGAATTAGTCTCTGAATTCAGTACCTTGGAGATTCATCGCGGCCAAGGGTAACTCCGCAGCGTTGAAATAGACCATCAATACTGTCGATAGTAAAAATTGAAATAAGCAGTTTTACCGATGGTTCCTGAAGGCGTATTTATCCCAGCCACTGCATAGGCTGGGAATTCCTATAGCCAATAACGTCCCGCATATGGTCAGCCGTCTCGCTACGCTGACTGTCGAATCGGCCGTGCAGTCTCCTGCCACACCAAAAACCTGATACGGGGAGCACCTATGTTCAATCGCACACGCATCGCGCTGGCCTGCGCGCTGGCTTCGCTGAGCGTTTCGCCGGCTTTCGCCAGTGAACAATCTGACGCCAAGGGTTTCGTTGAAGACAGCAGCCTCAACGTTCTGCTGCGCAACGCTTACTTCAACCGTGACTACAAGAACCACACCAATGACGCCAAGGTCTGGGGCCAGGGCTTCATCGGTACCTTCGAGTCCGGTTTCACCCAAGGCACTGTTGGCTTTGGCGTCGATGCCTATGGCCTGCTGGGCATCAAGCTGGACAGCGGCCGTGGCCGTAACTACGGCGCGTTCTTTGACACCGATAGCGATGGCCATCCGGTAGACGACACGTCCGAAGCCGGTGGTGTGGTGAAGCTGCGCATTTCCAACACCGTGCTGCGCTACGGCAACCAGTTCCCGTCGCTCCCTGTGCTGGCTTATGACGACTCGCGTCTGCTGCCGCAGTCCTTCACCGGCACCCTGGTGACCAGCAAGGAAATCGAAGGCCTGGAACTCAACGCCGGCCGCTTCACCGCCGACAGCCCGATGGGCGATTCCTCGCGCGACCCGAACCGTCTGAAGAGCATCGACGTGATCGGCGGTACCTACGCCATCAACGACGCCCTGAGCGTGGCGGCGTACCACTCCGATGTCGAAGACACCTTCAAGAAGTACTACGGCAACGTCAACTTCACCCAGCCGTTGAGCGACAACCAGGCGTTGAACTTCGACTTCAACATCTACCGCACTGACTACGATGACAACTCGCAGGCGGCGCTGGATTTCGGCGGTGACGGCAACAACGACAGCAACACCCTGTGGAGCCTGGCAGCCAAGTACAGCGTAGGCGCCCATGCCTTCATCGTTGCCCACCAGCGCAGCAGCGGCGACGCTGGCTATGCATACGACTACGGCGACGGCGGCAGCACCATTTACGTGGCCAACTCCTACTACTCCGACTTCAACCTCAAGGATGAAGAGTCCTGGCAGGTCAGCTACGAGTTGGACTTCACCGAGTACGGCGTACCGGGTCTGAGCTACAAAACCGCTTATGTTCGCGGCAGCAACATCGATGCCGGCGGCGAGCAGGATGGCACCGAGCGCGAGTTCTTCAACCAGGTGAAATACGTGGTGCAGGACGGTTCGCTCAAAGATCTGTCGCTGAAACTGCGTAACTCGATCTACCGCGCTGACCGCGATGTGGGCCCGAACCTCAACGAGATCCGCGCCTTCGTCGAATACCCGTTGGAAATCTTCTAAGTAGAACGCCGCTAAACAACCGACGCCGGGGCAACCCGGCCCGAGGTTGGCATGACACGGGGCGAGTACGGCGAAAGCGGTGCTCGCCCCGTTTGCATTGGGCTGCCTGAGCACATCGGTGCAATGCGCCCACCGCGCGCCGCGCCACTATCGCGCTTTGTCACTGGGCACTTCGCCCGCACCGACCGAGGCTTCCCATGCGCACACTCAACCTCCTGCTCGCCCCCTTGCTGGTGCTGGGCGCCAGCCTGGCCCCCATTGCCGCCCACGCCACGCCACCGGCGCAGATCAAAACCCAGGTGCCGGGCTACCAGCGCCTGGCGGTGGGCGACTATGAAGTGACGGCACTCTTCGACGGTTACAACGACCTCGGCCCCTCGCTGCTCAAGGGCCTGTCGCAGAAAGAAATCCGCGCCCTGCTGGCGCGCAAGAACCTGATGGGCGCCGGCGTGCAGACAGCCTTCAACGCCTTTCTGATCAATACCGGCAAGAACCTTGTGCTGGTCGACACCGGTGCCGGCCAGTGCATCGGCGCCACCGCTGGCGGCCTGCCGGAGGCCATTCGTGCTGCCGGCTACAGCCCTGATCAGGTCGATACCATCCTGCTTACCCACATGCACCTCGACCACGTCTGCGGCCTGGTGGATGGCAAAGGTGCGGCGGTGTTCGCCAACGCCGATGTGTATGCCGCGCAAGCCGAAGCCGACTTCTGGTTGAGCAAAAGCAACCTGGAAAAAGCGCCGAAGGAAGCCCATGGCTATTTCCAGATCGCGCAGAATTCCACCGCGCCCTATGTTGCCTCTGGCCGGCTGAAAACCTTTGGCCTTGGCCAATCGCCGATTCCGGGTGTCACCACCGTAAACCTGGCCGGCCACACGCCGGGCAGCACCGGTTACCAGTTCAATTCGAACGGCCAGAGCATTCTGTTTATGGGTGACATCATTCACAGCTTCGCCGTGCAGTTTGCCCACCCCGAGGTCAGCATCGGCTTTGATAACGACAGCAGCAAAGCCATCGCCGCGCGGGAAAAACTATTTACTCAGGTCGCCCACGACAACATCTGGGTAGCGGCCGCGCACCTGCCCTTCCCTGCCATCGGCCATATCCGCGTCGAGGGTAAAGGCTTTGCCTGGGTGCCCGTGGAGTACGGCCCGTATCAGCGCGCGGCGAACGTACCGTTGCTGAAGTAAGCACGTCGATCAGGCATTGCGCCTCAGGGTGAATTCGGTAAACGCCACCAACGGCAGAGGTTTGCTGAAGAAGTAGCCCTGGAATTGCTCGCAACCGTTGTCCAGCAGGAACTGATGCTGGGCAGCGGTTTCCACGCCCTCGGCAATCACCGTCAGGCCCATGTTGCTGCCAAGGCCGATCACAGTGCGCACGATGGCTTCGCTGTTGTGGTCGGTGAGCACATCGAAGACGAACGACTGGTCGATCTTCAGCTTGTTCAGCGGCAGGCGTTTGAGATGACTCAGCGATGAGTAGCCGGTTCCGAAGTCGTCCAGGGCGAAGGTGATGCCCAGGCTGACCAGGTTGGCCATCTTGCGCGACAACTCCTCCATGTCTTTCACCACCATGGTTTCGGTGATTTCCAGCTGCAAGCGGCCGGGGTCGATCTCATAACGTTTGATCAGCGCCAGCACTTCGGCTTCGAAGCTGGCCTGATTGAATTGCTTCTGGCTGATATTCACCGCCAGGCACAGGTGCTGCATCTCGGGTTCATCCATCCAGCAGCGCAACTGGGCGCAGGCGGTTTCCAGCACCCACTTGCCGATGGGAATGATCAGGCCGGTTTCCTCGGCATGGGGAATGAATTTGCCGGGCGGGATCATGCCGCGCTGTGGGTGGTACCAACGCAGCAAGGCTTCGGCACCAATCACCTGGCCGTGGGTGTCCAACTGAGGCTGGTAGTGCAGTTGGAATTGCTGAGCAGACAACGCCTCCAGCAACTCCCCTTCCCAGGCCGAGCGTTGCACCGCATCGGTCTGCAATACATGGAGCATGGCGAACAGACAGAGGATCGCCGCCCAGGTGTTGACCCAGGTACCCGGTCCGCGCGTGGCGTCGGGCAGATTGAAACCGGGCAGCGGCGTCCAATAGCTGCCCGCCAGGCCGATGAAACTCAGCAGGCACACGGCGATCACGCTGTAGCGCAACCACCTGGGTTCGTCGCGAAACGCCATCATCGCCGCTACCCCCAGGGGCAGCAGGTACAAATGGGTGGAGCGCGGAATGCTCGCGTTGGGCACGTCCAGCACGGCGGCAATACCGACGATCACCAACAGCAAAACGCCAAACAACAGCAACCGGGCGCTGCGGTCATGGTGCACCCAGCTGAGCACGAACACGGCCACACCGGTGCCCATCAGCATCAGATCGATGGCGACGATCAGCCATTGCCCTTGCAAGGAAAAGTACACCGCCCAGATGCCGCCCAGCACCCACATGACAAAGCTGGCGAGCACCCGCATGCGTCGTTCACGGCGGTGATGAATCAAGGCCAGGTCTGCCGAATTCCAGAACTGCTGCAAACGCTTGCCAGCCATCAGGCGGAACCTGTGTAGGGGAAAAACATGGGAGAGGCTCCGGTCAACGCCGCTTGCGCAAATGGAGCCGGCACGTGCGCGGCAACTGGAAGGGGCTATAGACAAGGCGACCATGCGGCCGCGCTTGTTAAGCAATATAGCCAGCCCCCTCCATAGCGCAATGCCTGCCGTTCTAGGCGTCCAGTTGCTCGAACGCTTCCAGCGCCCGCAGCGAATAGACGTAGGCCGCGCCAGCGTTGAGCGAAATGGCCGTGGCCAGGGTTTGCGCCAGCTCCGCCTCTGTGGCGCCCGCCTTGCGCGCGGCCTGAACATGCACGCCAATGCAGCCGTCGCAGCGGGTGGTGATGGCCACGGCAATCGAAATCAGCTCGCGGGTTTTCTCGTCCAGCGCGTCGCCCTCGGCGGCGGCCTCACTGAGGGCACCGTAAGCCTGGAGCATTTTTGGATGGGCCTTGCCCAGTTTGCCGAAGGCTTTTTTGACGGCAGGAACGTATTCGGTCCAGTTGAAGAGCATGATCGTTTCTCCTACTTTGCTGAGGGCTTGATTGCCGATGGCCTGTTAGTGGCCGACAGGGACAGTCTGGTCCGCTCGCGCCGCCGGCGCTTTTCCCAACCGCTCATTCATTTGTCGAATCGTCTCGAATGCATGCTTTTGACCACCTGATCGCCCTGGCCAACCTGCGCGGGATTCTCGACCTGCATTGCCAACTGCAGGGCGACTGGGCCCTGGACCACCCGCCGCTGCCCGCCGGGCAGGCCAGCTATCACCTGATTCTGGCGGGTGAATGCCGCCTGGAAGTGCCCGGCCAAACGCCGCTGGCACTGCACGCTGGCGACATCGTGCTGCTGCCGCGCAGCGCCGTGCATGTGCTGACTGCGGGTAAACCGCGCAATGCTGCGGTGCGACGGGTAGAACAACCGGGGCGGATCACCCAACTGCGCCAGGGCCAAGGTGGGCTGGACATGCTCTGCGGACGCATTCAGTACACGCCGCACGCCACCCTGCTGGAGGCGCTACCCGAGGTTTTGCTGATCAATGCCAGCGCGCCAGGCAACCGCGAACGTCTCGACGCCATCATTGCCCTGATGCGCCTGGAGGCCGAGGGTGAGCAGTTGGCCAATCAATCGGTGGTGGATGGGCTGTCGGTGATTCTGTTCACTCTGGTGCTGCGGCACTTCTGCGAACAACAGCAGCACCTGCCAGGCGTATTTGCCCTGCTGCAGGACAAACGTTTGGCCAAAGCGGTGATGGCCTTGCTGGCCGACCTCGGTAGGACCTGGAGTGTGGAGGCGCTGGCGGCCACAGCCAGCATGTCGCGCTCGACCTTTGTGCGCACCTTTACCGCCACTGCGGGCATCGCCCCCGCCGCCTGGCTGATACAACTACGCCTGGAGCGGGCTCAGCTACTGTTACAGCAGAGCGCCACAGCGATTGGTGAGATTGCCCTGGCAGTCGGCTACCCCACGCTCAGTTCGTTCAGCCGGGTATTCAGGCAGCAACTCGGTGAAACCCCGGCGCACTACCGGCAACGCCTGCGGGGGTGAAAAACGGCCAACCAGGTCGCAGCAGGAATGCCCAACCTGTCACATTTCAGCCGCTTGAATTATCCTTGCCACCGATAGCTTTTTCCCAGAGGGTCATTAATGGCCAGAATGATCTTCCCAGCCGCGTGCGCCAGGCTGCAAAACCACTTCGCGCCCCTTGGCTTCGAGGGCGTCCTGAGCTCCCCTACCTCGATGACCGCCCGGGTCTACGACCCGCAAACCGGTGAAAACCTGGTGGTGATCAGCTGCATTCCGTGCGGCACCGCGCTGTCCGAAGACGACGTGCAAATCATCGCCCACGCCATCGAGATCGAACTCGAAGTGCTGCAGTTTCGGGCCGAAAGGGCGAGCGATAGCAGCGTGGGTTAACGCCGGGTAACGCCTCTAGAGATACGGCGCAATATTTCCCAGCGCCCGCTCCATATACGCCTCCTTCTCCCCGACCGGCGCCACGTAATGAATGGCGTTTTGCGCCGCTTCCAGCCCTTCGAAACGGGCGATAACCCAAGCCGCCAGGTACTGCGACGCCAGGCAACCGCCCGCCGTGGCGACGTTGCCGTTGGCAAAGAACGGTTGGTTCAGCACCTCCACTCCGGCCTCGATCACCCAGGGTTTAGTGGTCAGGTCGGTGCAGGCCACGCCACCTGCCAGCAGGCCGAGCTTGGCCAGTACCAGGGTGCCGGAACATTGCGCGCCGATCAGTTGCCGCGCCGGGTCCAGTTGCAGTTGCGCCATCAGCGCCGGGTTGGCGACCACCTCGCGAGTGGCCATGCCGCTACCGATCAATACAGCGTCGGCGCAGCATGCTTCTACGAGGTCGATCTGCGCCTCCAGGGTCACGCCATTCATGGACCGCACCTGGCGGGTGGGGCTGGCGATGGAGACTTTCCAGCCAGGCTTTTTCACCCGCTGCAAAATACCGAACGGGATCAGCGAGTCGAGCTCGTTGAAGCCGTCGAAGGTGAGGATGGCGATATGCATGGTGGGGCCTCCGGGCTGAGGTGGGGTTGCTGATGGCCATGCTAATCGCCCATATTCAGCACAATCAAACTATTGTCATGGATACATTCCGCCCATGCCCCGCGCCCGTTACAAGCAAGTGGTCGACCGCCTCGCCGCCGAAATTCGTGGTGGTCAACTGGTGCCTGGCACTCGTCTGCCCACTCACCGGCAGTTAGCCCGGGATCATGGAGTCGCCCTGGCCACCGCCACGCGCATTTACGCCGAGCTGGAAGGCATGGGCCTGGTCAGCGGCGAAACCGGGCGCGGCACCTTTGTGCGCGAAACCGCCCTTCCGCCAGGGCTGGGGATCGACCAACCGGCCAGCAGCCCGGACCTGCTCGACCTCAACTTCAACTACTCCTCGCTGCCCGGCCAAGCCAACCTGCTGCGCAAGGCACTGCGCGAATTGGCCATGGGCGGCGACATGGAAGCCTTGCTGCGCTATCAGCCGCATGCCGGCCGTCAGCATGAACAACAGGCGGTCGCCCATCACCTGCGTGACCGCGGTTTGTACACTCAGGCGGCCAACCTGTTGCTGGTCAGCGGTGCCCAACATGGCTTGGCGATCACCGCCATGGCGCTGTTGCATCCTGGCGACGTGATTGCCGTGGATGCCCTGACCTACTCCGGCTTCAAGGTGCTGGCAGAAACCTACCGCCTGGAATTGGCGCCGATTCCCGCTGCAGGCAACGGCCCGGACATCGAGGCCCTGCGTCAACTGTGCAAAACCCGTCGGGTGCGTGCCCTTTACTGCATGCCGACCCTGCACAACCCGCTCGGCTGGGTGCTCGACCTGGCCACCCGCGAACACCTGGTGGCGCTGGCTCGCGAGCACGGCCTTTTGATTATCGAAGACGCCACCTACGCCTTTCTCGCCGACCAGCCGCCAGCGCCGATTGCAGCCCTGGCGCCGGAGCGCACCGTGTACGTCGGCGGTTTTTCGAAAAGCGTCGCCACCGGTTTGCGCGTCGGTTTTGTCGTCGCGCCGTCGGCCTGGGTGCCGGCACTCGAGCGCTGTATCCGCGCCACCACCTGGAACACCCCCAGCGTGATGACCGCCATCGTCTGCCGCTGGCTGGAAGATGGCAGCGTCACGCGCTTGGAGGCGGAAAAGCGCGAGGACGCCATACAACGTCAGGTACTTGCCCGGCAGATCCTCGATGGCCTGCCGCTGGTGGGTCACCCGGCGTCCTATTTCATCTGGCTACCGCTGGGCGAGGACGTGCGCGCCGATCAAGTGGCCATGGCCCTGCTGCAGCAAGGGGTGGCCGTGTCCACCGCCGAACCGTTCTGCACCTCGGCCCATGTGCCCCATGCGCTGCGCCTGGCCCTGGGTTCGCTGGGTCTGGAGGAGCTAGGGCAGGCATTGCGAACGGTCAGGCGGGTGCTTGATCGCCTCAGCTATTGAGCCTGCGCGCCGCCCTATACCTATGGATGAGCCGCGCACGCCAAGGTACAGCAGACACCGTCAGCCGTCGGGAGCAGGCTAAAACCTCTTCCCCTCCCGCTGAAAAGGATCTGCGCCATGTCGACTCTGCCCCTTGGAACTGCCCTGGTGACCGGTGCCTCGTCCGGCATCGGTGCCATGTATGCCAAACGCCTGGCGGCCCGCGGCCACAACCTGGTACTGGTCGCCCGTGGCCGGGAACGCTTGCAGGCCCTGGCCGACACCCTGCGCGCCAGCTATGGCGTGGACGTGGAAGTGCTGGCCGCCGACCTCAGCCGCGCCAGCGACGTGCAAAACATCGCCAACGTGCTCAGGGAGAACAGCGCCATCAGCGTGCTGGTCAACAACGCCGGACTCGGCCCGCACGGTAAAGCCCTGGACAACGATGACGAGACCCTGGCAACCATGCTCGACGTCAACGTCACAGCCTTGCACAGCCTGGCCATCGCCGCCGGCCGCGCCTTTGCCGCGCGAGGCAACGGCGCGATCATCAACATCGCCTCGGTGGTGGCGCTGATGCCGGAATACTTCCACCCCACCTACGTCGCCAGCAAAGCCTTTGTGCTCGCCTTCAGTCAGAGCCTGGCCGCTGAACTGGCGCCCAGCGGGGTGAAACTGCAAGCCGTGCTGCCGGGCCTGACCCGCACGGAAATCTTCGACCGCGCGGGTGGCGACATCAGCCAGCTCGACCCGCGCATGGTGATGGAAGTGGCCGACATGGTGGACGCCGCCCTCGCCGGTTTCGATCAAGGCGAAGCGGTGACCATTCCCTCGCTGCCCAACGCCGCCGACTGGCAAGCGCTGCAGAATGCCCGCCAGGCGCTGGCGCCGAACCTGTCGTTGAACACCCCGGCGCCGCGCTATGGCGTGCCAAGCTGAAAGGCGCAGGGTCGGCTGCGTGACTATGCTGCTCGCTGCACCCAGGGAGATCAGCCATGAGCACGCCAGACGCCAACAGCAAACCACCCGCCTCCGCCATCAGCAGCCTGGTGGGGGTCGGCAAGGACCTGGTCGCCCTGCTACGCGACGCCGCCCTGCTGCTGATCGCCGTGTTGCTGGTGGCCTTCCCGGTGACCTTCAACGACATTCTGCAAAAAGCCGGTTTCGAAGAAGGCAGCGTGGTCGGCTTCAAATGGAAGGCCAAGCTGGTGGAGACCGACGCCGCGCTCAAAGAGGCGCAGGCCACCATCACCAGCTACAAAGACCAGAACGAAAAGCTCACCCAGGCCCTGGCCCAAGCGCAACAGCAAACCGGTAGCGAAAGCCTCAAGCAGGAGCTGAGCGACCTGACGCAAAGCAATGCTCAGCTGCAGGTGGCCTCGTCCAAGGTGGTCGCCTCGCTGGCCAACACCATCTCCAGCAACGCGCCGCTGGTTCGCAAGGCGCAGACCTCGATCGGCACGCCGACCTCCTGGGGCGTGGTGTTCGGTGGCGACACCGCGCTCGACCCCGCCTTGTACGAAGTGAAATACGCCAGCAGCAAACTCGGCGTGCCCAACGTCTTCGTTTATGCCCGCCAAGGCTCCTACCGCAGCGTGGCCCTGGCCGACGACCGCGCCATGGCCGACCAACTTCTGCTCAAAGCCAAAAGCCGCCGTCCCGACGCCTATGTGGTGAACATGCTCACCTGGTGCCCAACGGTGGAAGACAAAGGCGATTACCGCGAATGCGTATTCCGCTAAAGCACGCCGCCCCTAACTAAAGCAAGGCGCCAGCGCCTGGCTAAACCGCTATTGATGAGCACCCAGAACAAGGACGATCCGCATGCCCCGCGCGCTTATGTTGTGCCTGCTGTTACTCAGTGGCTGCGTCCACGACCCCAAGGACCTCGGGCTCGAAATAAGCGATCAACACAACCTCGCTGAACCGAAAATCCAATTCCTCGGCGTCGGTGGCTGGTTGCTGCATTGGCAGGGCGAAGGCCTGTTGCTGGCGCCCTCGTTCAGTAACCCGGCGTTTCTCGGCATCAAAGGCATTCCGCCGCTGCGGGTAGCCGCCGATGACGAGCGCATCGACCGCTATATGCCGCCTGCCGACGACGTCAGCATGCTGCTGGTCGGCCACGCCCACTACGACCACCTGCTCGACGTGCCGCGAGTGGTTAGCCAGCACGCGCCGAACGCCACCGTGTACGGCTCGGAAACCGTCGCCCACATTCTGCGTGGTGCCGAGCCGCCGATCACCCGCGTGGTCGTGCCCCGCGACGAGCAGATCACCAGCGTCGGCAAACCGCAGCTGCCTGGCACCTGGTTTTATTCCTCGGGCAAACATATTCGCGCCATGCCGATTGAAAGCATGCATGCCGGGCATATCTTCGGCATCAACCTGCTGCCCGGCAGCTATGACCACGACCTCAGCGAGCTGCCCAGCTACGTCGGCAACTGGAAGCTGGGCAAACACACCCTGGCCTGGCTTATCGACCTGCTGGACGCCAACGGCAACCCGGTTTACCGCATCCACTACCAAGACAGCGCCGCGCAACCGCCCTATGGTTTCCCGCCGCTGCTCAGCGACGGCAAAGGTATAGACGTGGAAATTCTCTGCGCCGGCAGTTGGGACCAGGTCAGCCACTACCCCAGCGGCCTGCTGAACGTGACGAAGCCCAGACTGGTGATCGTGGGCCACTGGGAAAATTTCTTCGGCAACGACCCGCTGCAACCGCAGACCATCCCCGGTCAATCGCCAGTCGGCATGCTCGACGCCATTACCAAGAGCGCACCGCAGGCGCGGGTGGTGGTGCCGGCGCCCCTGTCGGAAGTGGCACTGCCGGCGCCACAGTAGCGCCTGCCTGCCGTGCATTCTGTCCGCTGATGTTACGGTGCCGCTGCTATGATCCGGCCAGGAACATCGAGCCGGATGGGAGTCAGCCGCTATGCAACAGGTCGGTCGCAGTGCGCTACTGGTGGGGTTGGTACGCTGGCTGTATGCGCTAGCCATCGCCCATCTGCTCGGTGGCATGTTATTCGCCTGGTGGGGAAATTTACCCGTCTTCGAGAACTACCACCGCAGTGTCGAGCAAGCCTTCTTCGGCCAGGATGTACCCACCGCCGCCCGCGGCCTGCAGGTGTGGTGGCTGGCCCTGTTCGGCGCCACCGTGCAGAGCTACGCGGTGTTCATGGGCGCGCTGGTGTACCTGGGCAACCGCTACCGAAGCCGTGCAGCCTGGGGCGGGCTGATTGCCGGGCTGGTGCTGTGGGCGCCCCAGGACATCTGGATTTCAGCGCAGCTGGGGATCTGGTCACATGTGTGGGTGGATAGCATCGCCTTGATCTGTCTGCTCCTCCCCTTGGCCTGGCTGTTTCATTACGACGGTCGTCCAGCGCCTCGCGCAACCCGCTCGCAGCAAGCGCCGAACCCGTTTACCGCCGTCCCCTATCAACGCGTACTGATTACCGGCGGCACCGGCTTTATTGGTGAAACCCTGGTCAACCAGTTGCTGGATGCCGGCCACAACGTCTGCGTATTCGCCCGCGATCCGCTGCGCGCTGCGTCTATGTTCAACGGCCGCGCTCGATGCATCGCCAGCCTGGCCGCGCTGACTGAATTCGATGCCTTCGACGCCGTCATCAATCTGGCAGGTGCACCGGTGGCCGGCCCTCGCTGGACAGCGGCCCGGCAGGAACAACTGCTGGCCAGCCGCGTCGGCGTCAGCCAAGCCCTGGTCGCCTGGCTGGCCACCGCCCGGCATAAACCCCAGGTGTGGCTGCAGGCCTCGGCAATTGGTTACTACGGCGTGCGCAGTCCGGAGGAAGTGCTGCAGGAAGACAGCGCAGTCGGTGGCGGCTTTATGGCCGAACTGTGCTCACGTTGGGAAGCCTCTACCCAGGCTGTCGACGCTGCCGGCGTGCGCCGCGTGGTAATGCGCCTGGGCGTAGTCTTCGGCCCCGGTGGCGCCCTGCGCCCCTTGCTGCTTCCCCATCGTTTCGGCCTCGGTGGCCGGCTGGGCAGCGGCGCCCAGGTGATCAGCTGGATTCACCGTGAAGACGTGTTGCAGGTGTTTGCCCGAGCACTGGCAGACACCAGCCTGCACGGCGTTTACAACCTGGTCGCGCCGCACACCGTCAGCCAGGCGCAGTTCGCCACGGCTGCCGGCAAGGTGCTGCACCGGCCGGTGTGGCTGCACCTGCCAGCCGCCCCGCTGCGTCTGCTGGCAGGGGAAATGGCCGAGCTGTTTGTCGACGGCCAGAACGTGGCGCCGACCCGCTTGCTCGAGGCGGGCTATGTGTTCCGCTTTCCCCAGGTTGAAGACGCCATACGGGATCTGGCCTGAGCCGCCCTGCGACAAACTGGAGCAGGCGTGCGTTACGCGGATGGCAGACACTGAGCCTTCGCAACACCTGCCAAGGAGAGCCTGCCATGACCGCCACCGTCCACCGCTGCGCCTTGCCCAGCGTTTGCAGCCTCAGCCAACAGGCGGCCGGCGCAGCGTTTATCGACTGCCAGCGGATCGACGTCGACAACACCGAACGCAGCGCCTTTGGTCACGCCCTGCGCGCACTGGCCAGCACTCCGGCGTGGATCGACAACCTCATGCAGGTGCGCAACGCGGTGGTAAGTCGGCTAGGCCTGAAGGACCTCGGCCGCCTGACCCGGATCGATCTGCAGCGCGAAGAAAGCAGTTACCTGCCGGGTGACCGCGTCGGTATTTTCACCCTGCTCGCCAACAGCGCGGACGAAGTGCTGATGGCCGACCAGGACAAACACCTGGACGTGTTCCTCGCCCTCAACCGCCTGCCGGTGAATGCCGACGGGACCCGCACCCTGGTGCTGTCCACCGTGGTGCACACCCACAACTGGCTGGGCACCCTGTACATGCTGCCGGTCGCACCTTTCCACCGGCTGATCGCGCCGCTAACGTTGCACAACGTCACGCGCTAAACGAGGACAACAACATGGACACCCGTGGCCACGACCGGCAGATCGACAATATCGAATTCAACGTCGCCGACATTGAACGCAGCAAAGCCTTCTACGCCGCCGTATTCGGCTGGACCTTCACCGACTACGGCCCGACCTACTGCGAATTCAGCGACGGCCGTTTGACCGGCGGTTTTACCACCGGCGAACCCGTGCGCCCGGGCGGGCCGTTAGTCATTTTGTATGGCGAGGATCTGGCCGCCACGCAGGCACGCGTGGAGAAAGCGGGCGGCACCCTCAGCAAGGCGGTGTTCGCCTTTCCGGGTGGGCGCCGCTTTCAGTTTCGGGATTTGGATGGGTATGAGTTGGCGGTGTGGTCGGCCGGATGATCAGGCGAGCTGCGCCAAGTGCTTTGCAGTTTCGGGATAGGCATCCAGCAGACGTATCAGCACGGTTGCCTGGGCATTGGGCTTGGCGCGATTTTGCTCCCAGTTCTTAACCGTGCCGGGGGTCGCGTGCAGGTGCTGAGCGAACACCGGTTGGGACATGTTCAGCTTCTTGCGCACCGCGATGATTTCTTCGGCAGAAGCTGGAACCAGCGGCTTGATCTCGACATGGTGAGTGCGCAGGGTGATCTTGCCTTCGCGCTCAAGTGCCAAGTCCCGGAAACCTTCGACAAGCTCTGCAAAAATATCTCGCTTTTTGGTCATGGACGTTTTCTCGCTTTTAACTCGATATCCAATAGATTCTTTAACAGCTTGCGCTGGTCATAGCTCAGGTCGTCCAACTGATCCTTGTCGTATAGGGCAAATAGCCAAAACTGCGAATCACTCTGCCGCCAGTAGTAGATAACCCGCAGCCCCCCTCGCTTCCCTTTGCCCCGCAGAGCGTCACCAAAACGAACTTTGCGCAGCCCGCCGGTGTTAGCGATCACGTCGCCAATGTCCGGCTGCAACAACAACGCTTGTTGCAGATCGGCGAATGCCTTGTCGTCCAGATAATCGTGGCGATGCCGGGTAAACAGTTGCATCTCTACAAAGGTAGCGTCCATAACTATGCGCAACTCGCGTACATTTTTAGAGTGCGCATCCTGCATGTCAAGCACCGATCATGACTAGCCCAAAACCAACTGCTCGGAATTGGGCCACATGAAATACGTCCGAAAGCTTTTAGCTAGCCATCCACCGCTTGTACTGCTTGGTACGCCGAAGCGTTTTCACCTGTTCCAGCACCAGCGCCCATAGCGGCGAAACGCTTGGATTGGGTCGCTCACCTCGGCTCAGCTGGCGGAGCTGGAACTTGACCACGGCCATATAAGCCAGCGAGGCGAATACCTTGTTTTTCCAAGTGATCGGTGCCAGCTCCGGATTGCCGCCCTGCCCTGCCTGCCAGCGCTTGGGCAGCGCGGGGTCGATGGCCAGCGCGGTGGCGATACCGGCCATGGCCACACCATTGGCCAGAACCTGTTCAACCACTGGCAACCGGCGAATACCGCCGGTGACCATCACTGGCATGCGCGCAACCTTGGCGATGTCGCCGGCGAACTCGAGAAAGTACGCTTCACGTGCCAGGGTGCGACCGTCGCGGGCATCGCCCTGCATGGCCGGCGCTTCGTAGCTGCCGCCGGACAGTTCAACCAGATCTACCGGCAACTCGTTGAGCAACTCCACCACCTTCAAGGCGTCCGCCGCATCAAAGCCACCGCGCTGGAAGTCTGCCGAGTTGAGCTTCACCGCCACGCAGAATTCAGGGGCCACCACAGCGCGTATCGCCTTCACCACTTCCAGCAACAGGCGTGCGCGGTTTTCCAGGCTGCCGCCCCAGCGGTCGTTGCGCTGGTTGCTTAGTGGCGAGAGGAACTGGCTCAACAGATAGCCGTGGGCAGCGTGAATTTGCACGCCGGTAAAGCCGGCTTGTTCGGCCAGTTGCGCGGCGTTGGCGAAACGCTGGATCAGCTCGGCGATGTCTGTTTCGCTCATCGGCTTGGGCTCGGCGAACATTTTCGACATGCCGCCCAACTGCAGAGAAACAGGCGATGGCGCCACCGTCTGCTGGCCCAGGCTGGCCTGCATCTGCCGGCCCGGGTGGTTGAGTTGCATCCACACCTGCGCGCCGTGGCTGCGACTGACTCGCGCCCACTGGCGAAACTTGTCCAACTGCCGCGCATCTTCCAGCACCACGCCGCCGGGGCCGGTCATGGCGCGGCGGTCGACCATCACATTGCCGGTCAGAATCAGGCCGGCACCACCGTCGGCCCAGGCCTGGTACAAACGCAGCAGTTCAGCGGACGGGCCTTGCTCGGCGTCAGCGAGGTTTTCCTCCATCGCCGCTTTGGCGATGCGGTTAGGAACGGCGGTACCGTTGGGCAGTTGCAGCGGTGCAAAGGCAGTCATCTCACGCTCCGAAAAGGAAATGCAGTTGGCAGTTGCGGTGAGCCTAAGGTTAAAGTCAGCTTTAAGGTCAATACCCTCAGGAAACCCAAGATGAAAATCGGCGAACTGGCCCAACGCACCCAACTCGCGCCCTCGCGCATCCGCTTCTACGAAGCCAGCGGCCTGATCGCCGCGCAGCGCCACGCCAACGGCTACCGCCACTACCCAGCGCATGCCGTGCATACCCTGGAAATCATCCTCAACGCCCAACGCGCCGGCTTCAGCCTGGAAGAAATCCGCCGCTTTCTGCCGGACAGCAACCAGCAAGGCTGGAACCACGAAGAAATCCTCTCCAGCCTGCAACGCAAAGTCAGCGAAATCGAAGCCATGCAGGAACGCCTGGCGCAGAACAAAGCCCGGTTGCTGGAAATCATCGGCAATATCGAAAACAAGCCCGAGGGGATGGGCTGTGATGGGAATGCGCAGCGGGTGTTGGCGCAGATGCGGGAAGGAAGGTGTGGGGAGGTAAAGGACTCGGCAGGTTAATCGCAGTTATGACCTCAACTGGATGCTTGAAAAGAACTCCAGAATCGGGTGCCAGCCAACATACTGAATCGCGAACAACCCCATCAACAACGCGAAACAGAGCCCGCCGCGCCTGCACCAACGCCGACCTTCTGCTGTAGGGAAATCACTGGGGCTCAAGAACCACCATCCGCTCAATACCGACCACTTTTTCTCGGTGAGCCCATAGGCGAATGCAGTGCAGATAAAGTAAAAAGCGCCCGTGCAGACTGCGGTGATGACCCAGACGACGCTTAACATCACTTCGATGTCCTCCCTGGCCATTTTCATTTCCTCCTTGCAGCACCGGTTGAACAGCGGTGTGCCATACCGTTTTGTGGGGCAACTACCAAAACCTAACTGGTTTCAATCAGCCAGTCCCGATTTAACGACACCCCTACCCCACCCGCGCCAGCGTCAGCGGGTCGGCGTGCCCATTGAAAAAATGCTCCAGCACCTGGGAGAAGACATTCGGCTCATGGGTAAGCGTGGCGAACAGAGTCATGCACGAGCACAGCTTGGTATCGTCTGGGCTACCGAGGATCTCGCGGGCGCTACGCGATTGCCAGGCCAACAGGGCGTTGGTGCAGGCATGCAAACGCGGGCCGAGGACGGGGTGGGTGATGAAGGCGTTGGCTTCGTCGAGTCCGGTGATGCCGTAGAGCTGGGCGTTGGTGCTATGGCCGAGGCCGGCTAGCTGGGGAAAGATGAACCACATCCAGTGGCTTTGTTTTTTGCCCGCCTGGAGTTCGGCCAGGGCGTGTTCGTAGGTGGGGGCTTGGGCGTCGACAAAACGTTGCAGGTTGTAGGGATCGGCCATTGGCTGGGCTCCGGAAGTGACGGTCTAGTGGGTTGGACCGAGCACGTTCCGGAGGGTGCAAAGTTTTATTGATGGCGCGCAGCCATTACCACATCAGGTCATCAGGAATCTTGTACGCCGCGTACGGATCGTTAGCGTCGTCTTCTTCGGTCTGCACGTTGAGCTGGACGATGCGCCGAGGGTCGCGTTCCTGGATTTTCAGCGCCGCTTCGCGCGGGATGATCTCGTAGCCGCCGCCATGCTGGACGATGGCCAGCGAGCCGCTGCTGAGCTTGTTGCGCATCAGGGCGTTGACGGAGATGCGCTTGACCTTCTTGTCGTCCACGAAGTTGTAGTAATCCTCGGTGGTCAACTTGGGCAGACGGCTCTGTTCGATCAGCTGTTTGACCTGCGCGGCTTCGGCCTTTTTCTGTGCCTTTTCCTGCTGCTGACGGTTCAGTTCCTGGTCGCGGGCGATCTTCTCGGCCTTGGCTTCCAGGGCGATGCGCTGCTGGCTATCGTCCACTTCAACCTGGCCTTTGTGCTCCAGGCGTTTCTGTTTCTGCTTTTCCTTGCTGACCTGTTTGGCCTGCTTTTCGTTGACCAGGCCGGCTTTCAGCAACTGGTCACGCAATGACATGCTCATTCGTTGACGACTCTCTCAAGGGCACTGGTAAAAAACGCCGTTATTCTTCCACAAGCCGGGGGCGAAAACCTACCCGGCAAAATTCTCTGGCAACGTTATCCACAACTGCCAGTAGTCGATGTCGCCACTTGGCGCTCGGCGTGTTTGGCCTGACCCCAGATAGTGTCCAGTTCTTCCAGGCTGCAGGCCTGGATGTCGCGGCCTTGTTCGCGTAGCACCTGTTCGATAAAGCGGAAGCGTCGCTCGAACTTGGCATTGGCGGCGCGCAGGGCGGTTTCCGGGTCGGCCTTCAGGTGCCGGGCCAGGTTGACGACGACAAACAGCAGGTCGCCAATTTCTTCGGCCATCGCCTCTTCGTCGTTGGCGCTCATGGCCTCCAGCACCTCGTCCAGTTCTTCGCGGACCTTGTCCACCACCGGCAAGGCCTCCGGCCAGTCGAAGCCGACCTGGGCGGCGCGCTTTTGCAGCTTGGCGGCGCGTGACAGCGACGGCAGGGTGTTCGGCACATCGTCCAGCAACGACAACTGCTCCGGCGCAGCGGCCTTCTCGGCACGCTCCTCGGCTTTGATTTCTTCCCAGCGTTGCTTTACCGCCGCCTCGCTGAGGCGGGCCATGTCGGGCGCGCCGTACAGGTCGCCGTCGGGAAACACATGGGGGTGGCGGCGCAGGAGCTTGCGGGTAATGGCATCGACCACCGAGGCAAACTCGAAGCGCCCCTCCTCCTTGGCCAATTGGCTGTAATACACCACCTGGAACAACAGGTCGCCCAGCTCGCCCGGCAGGTGTTCGAAGTCAGCACGCTCGATGGCGTCGGCCACTTCGTAGGCCTCTTCGATGGTGTGCGGCACGATGGTCGCGTAGTTCTGCTGCAAGTCCCACGGGCAGCCGTATTGCGGGTCGCGCAGGCGGGCCATGAGGTGCAATAAGTCGGGGAGTTGGTACATACGGAGCACTTCCTACGTTGGCTGAGCGTCGCGAGCGAAGGGCTGGCGAGGCGAAGGGCTACTGAAAAAGCGGAGTTGGCTTATGCCAATGAGCATTTTTCAGCAGCCCTTCAACGAAGCCAGACCGAGCGCAGTAGCTCAGGAGGTGCGGTGGCGGCGCACTTCGATAATGTTTGGCAGCTGGGAGATGCGACCGAGCAAACGCCCCAAGGCATCCAACCCCGGAATCTCGATGGTCAGGGACATGGCGGCGGTGTTGTCTTCCTTGTTGGACCGGGTGTTGACCGCCAGTACGTTGATCTTCTCGTTGAGCAGCACCTGCGACACGTCGCGCAGCAGGCCGGAACGGTCGTAGGCGCGGATGATGATGTCCACCGGATAGGTCTGCACCGGTACCGGGCCCCAACTCACCTGGATGATGCGCTCAGGCTCACGACCGCCCAGTTGCAGCACCGAGGCGCAGTCCTGACGGTGAATGCTCACGCCTCGGCCCAGGGTGATATAGCCAACGATGGCATCGCCCGGCAGCGGCTGGCAGCAGCCGGCCATCTGGGTCAGCAGGTTGCCCACGCCCTGAATCTGGATATCGCCGCGTTTGCCCGGTTTGAAGCCGGTGTGCCGGCGCGGAATCAGCTCCAGCTGTTCGTTGCCACGTTCCGGCTCGACCAGTTGCTGCGCCGCGTTGACCACCTGCGCCAGGCGCAGGTCGCCGGCACCGAGGGCGGCAAACAGGTCTTCGGCGGTGCGCATATTGGCTTTTTCCGCCACCTTGTCGAAGTCGACACTGGGCAGCGCCAGGCGCGCCAACTCGCGCTCCAGCATGGTTCGGCCGGCGGCCACGTTCTGGTCGCGGTCCTGCAATTTGAACCAGTGAACAATCTTGGCCCGCGCCCGCGAGGTGGTGACGTAACCCAGGTTGCTATTCAGCCAGTCACGGCTCGGCACGCCGTGCTTGCTGGTGATGATTTCCACCTGCTCGCCGGTTTGCAGGCTGTAGTTGAGCGGCACGATACGGCCGTTGATCTTCGCGCCGCGGCAGTTGTGACCGATTTCGGTGTGCACGCGGTAGGCGAAGTCCAGCGGCGTGGAGCCTTTGGGCAGGTCGATGGCGTGGCCGTCGGGGGTGAATACGTAGACGCGGTCAGGCTCGATATCCACCCGCAGTTGCTCGGCCAGGCCGCCGATATCACCCAGCTCTTCGTGCCATTCCAGCACTTGCCGCAGCCAGGAAATTTTCTCTTCGTAGTGGTTGGAGCCGGATTTGACGTCGGTGCCCTTGTAGCGCCAGTGCGCGCAAACGCCCAGCTCGGCCTCTTCGTGCATGGCGTGGGTGCGGATCTGCACCTCCAGCACCTTGCCTTCCGGTCCGATCACCGCGGTGTGCAGGGAGCGGTAGCCGTTTTCCTTGGGGTTGGCGATGTAGTCGTCAAACTCCTTGGGAATGTGCCGCCAAAGGGTGTGAACGATGCCCAGCGCGGTGTAGCAATCGCGCATTTCCGGCACCAGCACGCGCAATGCACGCACGTCGTAGATCTGGCTGAAGGCCAGGCCTTTGCGCTGCATTTTGCGCCAGATCGAATAGATGTGTTTGGCCCGGCCGCTGATGTCGGCCTGCACGCCGGTGGCCGCCAGTTCGTCTTTGAGCTGGGCCATCACGTCGGTGATAAACCGTTCACGGTCCAACCGCCGCTCGTGCAGCAAGGTGGCGATCTGTTTGTACTGTTCAGGCTCGAGGTAGCGGAAGGACAGGTCTTCCAGTTCCCACTTGATATGGCCGATGCCCAGGCGGTGAGCCAGCGGCGCGTAGATGTCGAACACCTCGCGGGCAACGCGCTGGCGTTTTTCGTCGTCGCCATTTTTGATCGCGCGAATCGCGCAGGTCCGCTCGGCCAGTTTGATCAACGGCACGCGCACGTCATCGACCATCGCCACGAGCATTTTGCGCAGGTTATCCACCTGCACCTGGGTGCCCAGCACCAGCGATTCACGCGGGTTCAAGCTGGCGCTGATGGCGGCCATGCGCAGCACGCCTTCGATCAGTTTGGCCACCACCGCGCCGCAGCGCTGGTGCACGGTGGCCAGGGGAATTTTGCCCTCACGCACGCCACGGTAAACGACCGCGGCCACCAGAGAGTCCTGGTCGAGTTTGAGGTCAGCGAGAATTTCGGCGATTTCCAGGCCCGTGCGAAAGCTAGAGGTGCCTTCGGTCCACAGGTTCTGCGCAGCATTGGCTTGCTGCTCGGCTTCGCGGGCGAATTCGCACGCGGCTTTGAGGGCCTCACGATCCAGCGCCGGGTCGACGCTCAACACATGATCGAGCCAGGCCTCTAGGTTGATGCTGCCATCCGTGTTGATCGGTTGCTGCGCTCTAACCTGTACCATCGTTTACCTTCCCTACGACGCGCAGTCCACACGCCGAATATCGCTGACCTCTGCGGGTCAGTCGGTTACGCGAACATCCTAGTCCGCCACAAATAACGCCATCGCCTCGACATGCGCCGTCTGAGGAAACATGTCGAGGATTGCGGCACGTTTTAGCCGGTAACCCTGTTGCGCCAATACCGCCGTGTCACGGGCCAGTGTGGCCGGGTTGCAAGACACGTACAGCACGCGCTTGGCACCCAGTTTTGCCAACCCCTCAACAGCCTGCAAAGCGCCGTCACGCGGGGGGTCCAGCAGTACAGCGGAAAAACCTTGTGCGGCCCAGGGGGCCTTGGCCAGCGAGTTCGACAAGTCGGCCTGGAAAAAGTGCACGTTGCCCAGACCATTGGCTGCGGCGTTCTCGGCAGCCCGATCGACCATCACCTGCACCCCTTCCACCGCCACCACTTCCTGCAACTGGCGCGCCAGTGGCAGGCTGAAGTTGCCCAAGCCGCAGAACAGATCCAGCACCCGCTCATTGGGCTGTGGTGCCAACCAGTCTAGCGCCTGGGCGATCATCGCTTCGTTTACCGGCGCGTTGACCTGGACAAAATCACCGGGGCGATAGGCTAGCTGCAAATCCCACTGCGGCAACCGGTAGCCGAGTGCCTGGGTGGTTTCAAAAGGTTGCGGTTCGTCACTGCCGTGTAGCCACAGCTGCGCCTGATGCTCGATACAGAAGGCCTGCAGCAGCGCCACGTCGGCGTCCGGCAAGGGCGCGGTATGGCGCACCAAAACGGCGCTGGCCGTACCGTTGAACAATTCCACATGGCCCAACGCCTGGGGCTTGGACAAACGCCGAAGAGCCTCGGGCAACGCCTGCAGGATCGACTGCAAGGGCTGTACCAGCACCAGGCATTCGCTGATGGCAACGATGTCCTGGCTGGCGGCGGCACGGAAACCTACGTCCAGGCGCTTGGCCTTGGCGTCCCAACGCACGGCGATGCGCGCGCGGCGGCGGTAACCAAATTCCGGGCCGACCAAAGGTGGCGCCCATTCGTCTGGTTGCACCGAGGCGATACGGCTGAGCTGGTCGTTCAACTGTTGCTGCTTGAGCAGCAGCTGTTGCTCATGGGGCAGGTGTTGCAGGCTGCAACCACCACACGCCGCGGCATGCTGGCAGGGCGCCGGACGCCGCGAGGGGGCGGCGACCAGAATGCGTTCGGCGCGGGCGTCGACAATCTGGCTGCGGGCGCCGAGCACCCGTGCTTCCACCTGCTCGCCCGGCAACGCGCCGGCCACAAACCAGGTGCGGTTTTCGAAAAAACTGATACCACGGCCGTCGTTGGCCAGGCGCTCGATCGTCAGGCGCTGTTTTTTGCCGACCGGAATCTGTACCGCACGGGTGCCGCCGCTGGGTTGAAAGCGCAGCCCAACGGGTTTCTTAGCCATTAGAGAGGGTCATCGTAAACGCCGGTGGACAGGTAACGGTCACCACGGTCGCAGATGATCGAAACGATGGTGGCGTTCTCCACTTCCTGCGACAGGCGCAAGGCCGCCGCCACCGCACCGCCGGAGGACACGCCACAGAAGATGCCTTCTTCACGGGCCAGACGGCGCATGGTGTCTTCGGCTTCGCGCTGGAGCATATCGACGATGCGGTCGACGCGTTCAGCTTGGTAGATCTTCGGCAGGTATTCCTGCGGCCAGCGGCGGATGCCGGGAATGGCCGAGCCTTCCATCGGCTGCAGGCCGACGATCTCAATGGCCGGGTTCTGCTCCTTGAGGTACCGCGACGTGCCCATGATGGTGCCCGTGGTGCCCATGGAGCTGACGAAATGGGTAATGGTGCCCTGGGTCTGGCGCCAGATTTCCGGGCCGGTACCGTGGTAGTGGGCAATCGGGTTGTCGCCGTTGGCGAACTGGTCGAGGACAATGCCCTTGCCTTCGGCTTGCATGCGCTCAGCCAGGTCGCGGGCGCCTTCCATGCCTTCTTCTTTACTGACGATGATCAGCTCGGCGCCATAGGCAGTCATGGCAGCCTTGCGTTCGGCGCTCATGTTGTCCGGCATGATCAGGATCATGCGGTAGCCCTTGATCGCCGCGACCATCGCCAGGGCAATGCCGGTATTGCCGGAGGTGGCTTCGATCAGGGTGTCGCCAGGTTTCACCGCGCCACTGAGTTCGGCGCGGGTAATCATCGACAGGGCCGGACGGTCTTTCACCGAACCCGCCGGGTTATTGCCTTCCAACTTCACCAGCAGTGTATTGCTGGTGTTGCCCGGCAAGCGCTGCAGGCGCACCAGGGGGGTATTGCCGACGGTGTCAGCGATAGTTGGGTAGGTAACAGGTGTAGTCATGAAGAACGGTCCGATCCGATCAAGCGGGGCGACATGATAACGAGAAAACTGGGGAACAACCTCCTGATCGTCGACCTGGCAGCGTAAACGGCCCAGGCAAAAGCGACTGGCGAATCCGGAGGTTTGTTCAGCCAACCCCAGGCGCTACACTGCGGGACGGGCTTGGAGCCAGTTTTTTAGCGAGGGTGATGTGTTCAAGGATCTCAGCATCAAGGGCCGCGTGCTGCTGCTCACACTGCTTCCCACCAGTTTGTTGGCGTTGGTGCTAGGCGGCTATTTCACCTGGATGCAGCTGTCAGATTTGCAGGAGCAATTGCTGCAACGCGGGCAGATGACCATTGAACAACTGGCGCCCATTGCCGCGCCCGCCCTCGCCCGCAGCGATGCGGCACTGCTCGAACGAATTGCCAACGAGGCCCTGGAGCAGCCGGACGTACGCTCGGTGCACTTCCTCGCCGGCGACCATTCGCGACTGGCCAATGCCGGCCCGAGCATGCTCAATGCCGAGCCCGACGGCGATAACCGCCTGTTGCTACTGCGTAGTGGCAACGACGCCACCCGTTTCCTATTACCCGTATTCGGCCGCCACCGCAGCCTGTCCGGCGACCCGGTTGCCGATGACCCGGACCGTCTGCTCGGCTGGGTCGAGCTGGAGCTTTCCCACCACGGCACCTTGCTGCGCGGCTACCGCAGCCTGTTCGCCAGCCTGCTGTTGATCATCACTGGCCTGGGCGTGACTGCGCTGCTGGCGGTGCAGATGAGCCGTTCGATCAACGACCCATTACGGCGAATCAAGCAAGGCGTGGCGCTATTAAAGGAAGGCCGCCTGGAAACCCGCCTGCCGCCGCTGGGCAGTCACGAGATGGATGAGCTGGCCTCCGGCATCAACCGCATGGCTGAAACCCTGCAGAACGCCCAGGAAGAATTGCAACACAGCATCGACCAGGCCACCGAAGACGTGCGCCAGAACCTGGAAACCATCGAGATCCAGAACATCGAGCTGGACTTCGCGCGCAAGGAGGCCCTGGAGGCCAGCCGCATCAAGTCGGAATTTCTGGCCAACATGAGCCATGAAATCCGCACGCCACTGAACGGCATTCTCGGCTTCACTAACCTACTGCAAAAAAGCGAGCTGACCCCGCGCCAGCAGGACTACCTGGGCACCATCGAAAAATCCGCCGACAGCCTGCTGGGCATCATCAACGAGATTCTCGACTTCTCGAAAATCGAGGCCGGCAAGCTGGTGCTGGAAAACATTCCGTTCAACCTGCGCGATGTGCTGCAGGACGCCCTCACCATCCTCGCCCCTACCGCCCATGCCAAGCAGTTGGAGCTGGTCAGCCTGGTGTACCGCGACACGCCGCTGTCGCTGATCGGCGACCCGCAACGCCTGAAACAGGTGCTGACCAACCTGGTGAGCAACGCGATCAAGTTCACCCACGAAGGCACCATCGCCATTCGCGCCATGGTCGAGGAAGACAACGGCGAGCGCGCGCAACTGCGCATCAGCGTGCAGGACTCGGGCATTGGTTTGTCCGATGAAGACTTGCGCGCGTTGTTCCAGGCCTTTACTCAGGCCGACAACTCGCTGTCGCGCCAAGCCGGCGGCACCGGGCTGGGCCTGGTGATTTCCAAGCGGCTGATCGAGCAGATGGGCGGCGAAATTGGCGTGGCCAGTACACCAGGTGAAGGCTCGGAATTTTGGGTCAGTCTCAGCCTGCCCAAGGCCCGCGAAGATGCCGAAGACCAGCCGCAAGCGCCGCTGTTGGGGCGCACCGTGGCCGTGGTGGAACCACACGCGCTCGCCCGCCAAGCCCTCCAGCATCAACTGGAAGATTGCGGCTTGTTGGTCGTGCACCACCAGACGCTCGACAGCTTGCTCGGCGCCGTCAGCGCCCAGCAACACACTGACAAGCCCATCAGCCTGGCGGTGCTCGGCGTCACCTTTCATGACCTGCCGCCCGAGCATCTCAGCCAGAGGGTGTGGGACTTGGAGCGCATCGGTTGTAAAAGCCTGGTGCTCTGCCCGACCACCGAGCAGGCGCTGTACCACGAGTCGCTGCCGGACGCCCACAGCCAACTGCAAGCCAAACCGGCCTGCACGCGCAAGGTCCAGCGCGCCCTGATCGAACTGCTTGGCCCGCGCCATCAGCCGGCCGAAACGGTTCCGCAAGCGCAGAGCAGTCGGCCGCCGAAGATTTTGTGTGTCGACGACAATCCGGCCAACCTCAAGCTGGTGCACACCCTGCTCAGCGACATGGGCGCCGAGGTAACGGCGGTGGACAGCGGCTTTGCCGCGGTGGAGATCGTCAAGCACAAGACCTTCGACCTGATTTTTATGGACGTGCAGATGCCCGGCATGGATGGTCGCCAGGCCACCGAGGCGATCCGCCACTGGGAAGCCGAGCAGGAAGCAGTGCCGACGCCAATCATCGCCCTCACCGCCCACGCCCTGGCCAATGAAAAACGTGCCCTGCTGCAAGGCGGCATGGACGACTATTTGACCAAACCGATCAGCGAGCGGCAGCTGTCTCAGGTGGTGCTGAAATGGACCGGCCTGGGCCTGCGCAACCAGGGCGCCGACCGCCCAGCCGAAGCGCCGCAGCCGGCACCGGTGCCCACTCACAAAGTACTGGATGAAGAAGAAGGCTTGCGTCTGGCCGCCGGCAAAGCCGACCTCGCCGCCGACATGCTGAGCATGCTGCTGGCCTCCCTGGATGGCGACCGCGATACCATCCGCCAGGCTCGCGACAACGACGACCGCGCCGCCCTGATCGAGCGTGTGCACCGCCTGCATGGCGCCACCCGTTACTGCGGCGTGCCGCAATTGCGCGCGGTGTGCCAGCGCACCGAGACCCTGCTCAAGCAAGGCGACCCGGCCTACCGCGAGGCCCTGGATGAACTGGATGCGGCCATGGTGCGCCTGGCCGACACCGCCAGGCTGAGTGCCTGAAGCCGATCGACGGCCGGCCGGCAGCAGCGCCCATGCTAAGATGCCGGCCTCGTTTTTCTTACCGAATTGAACCTGCGCCATGGCCGAACACGACTTTCGCTACAACCTGCTCAACCCAGAACACACCCTGATCGAATGCCGCGCCCTGGTGCCGGGCCGTTATCAGGTCACCGGCAATGGCGGCTCAGTGAAAAGCGGCGACGTGCTGCTGGTGACCCTCAAAGGCAGCCGCGATTTGAGCATGCGCCTGAACGTCGACAAGGTTCGCCACCTGATCAACCCGACCGGCCAGTGGGTGGCGGTGGCGCAAGGCCCGGTGTTCACCGAGTTGTCTATCCTCAACTGGCAAGTGAAGTGCGACGGCTGTGACAAGCAGCTGGATTTCGAATTCGCCGTCGACGCCACCCTCGGCAAAAAGGCCCATGCGCCTGCCGCCGAAGCCCGTATCACCGAGCTGCTCTGGCAGAACCGCGATGGTCGTCACCTCTGCCCGGCATGCCAAACCAAGGACAGCTGATGAAAGCAAACCTCGCCCTCGGCGTGCTCGCCACCGGCCTGATGGCAGGCTGTGCCAGCGAAGCACCACAACTGGAACAGGACAGCGCCTACCAAGTGGAGTGGATCGGCGAACGCCCGCTGATCGACAACAGCCACCTGACTCTCACCCTCGGCGCCGACGGCCGCGCCTTCGGTAGCGCGGGTTGCAACCACTGGTTCGCCAGCTACAGCCTGAAAGACCAGCAGATCAGCTTCAGCCAGGCTGGCAGCACGCGAAAAATGTGCGCCCCGGCATTGATGGAACAGGAACAACGGTTCCTCGATGCGCTGAGCAAGGTGCAGCGCTGGGATATTTCCACGATTGACCAGTTGCAGTTATGGCCAGCGGAAGGCAAGCCTATTCGGCTGTGGCCGGCGCAATACCAGTAACTCGCGATCACTATGAGAGGGGCTTAACCGCGAGCTGTTGATTTTAAAAGCTCGCGGCTAAAGCCCCTCCCACAAAAGCGCTAGCTTGTGAACAACTCCAGCTGTTCACTCACCCGACGTAAATCAATCAAGCGCACCCCCACCCCGATCAAGCGCACCGGTTTGCCGCCGCGCTCGAAGGCGCTGCTGAGCAATTTGCGGTAGCTGTCCAGGTCACGGCCGGCGCCGGCCTGTTCGAGGGTGGTCTGGGTGAAGTCGTGGAATTTCAACTTCACCAGCGGTTTGTCCGGCCGGTAGCTGGCATCCAGGCGCTGCATGCGCCGATCCAGTTCTTCCAGTAGCCCCGGCAGACGCTCCAGGCAGGCCTCGAGATCCGGCAGGTCTTTGTCGTAGGTGGTTTCGACACTGATGGTCTGCCGCCGATGGTCGATCTGCACCGCACGCTCATCAATACCGCGCGCCAGGTTCCACAGGCGCTCGCCAAAACTGCCGAATTCGCGCGCCAGCTCCACCTTGCTCCACTCACGCAGTTGCGCGCAGGTTTCGATGCCCAGGCGCAGCAGCTTGTCGGCGGTAACCTTGCCGACGCCGTGCAGCTTGCTCACTGGCAGCACCGAGACAAAACCTTCCACCTCGTCGGGGGTGATCACAAACAACCCGTTGGGTTTTCGCCAGTCGCTGGCGATCTTGGCCAGAAACTTGTTCGGCGCCACCCCGGCCGACACGGTGATGTGCACCTGGGTCGATACTCGCCGACGAATATCCTGGGCAATGCGCGTGGCGCTGCCGGAAAAATGCGGGCAGTCGGAAACGTCCAGATAGGCCTCGTCCAGCGACAACGGTTCGATCAGGTCAGTGTATTCGCGGAAGATCCCCTGGATCTCGCGGGACACCTCTTTATAGACCTCCATGCGCGGACGCAGGATCAGCAAGTCCGGGCACAGCTTGAGGGCGTGGCGCGAGGACATCGCCGAACGCACGCCGTAGGCCCGGGCTTCGTAGTTGCAGGTAGCGATTACGCCACGTCGATCTGCCGAACCGCCCACGGCAATCGGTCGGTTGGCCAGGCGCGGATCATCACGCATCTCGATAGCGGCGTAAAAACAGTCACAATCCACATGAATAATCTTGCGCACAAAAAGTCCGGTAAGCCCCGTCTGGCATGGGCTGGCAGGCCGCAGTGTAGCATCGGGGTGACGCTAAGCATCTGAACAAACAACAGTTTTTCAGGATTAAAGGTTGACAGGCAAGAGTTCGACTGTAGAATGTGCGGCGCGGGATGGAGCAGTCTGGTAGCTCGTCGGGCTCATAACCCGAAGGTCGTCG
The DNA here is from genome assembly GCF_003050835.1 of Pseudomonas sp. GV071. Classification (GTDB taxonomy): domain Bacteria; phylum Pseudomonadota; class Gammaproteobacteria; order Pseudomonadales; family Pseudomonadaceae; genus Aquipseudomonas. The sequence continues at coordinate 46,528 of NZ_QAOJ01000004.1, forward strand.
GTTCAAATCCGGCTCCCGCAACCAGACATATAAAGGGCCACTTACTCAGTAAGTGGCCCTTTTTTGTTGCCTGCGATTTTTGCACGCGCATAACTCTTTGATAAAAAACGAAATTAGCGGTTGACACAAAAGCCTCGGACTGTAGAATTGCCGGCGCGGGATGGAGCAGTCTGGTAGCTCGTCGGGCTCATAACCCGAAGGTCGTCGGTTCAAATCCGGCTCCCGCAACCAAACATTTAAAGGCCACTTGGAAACAAGTGGCCTTTTGTGTTTCTGGCGTTTGGAACCTGTTCCCGCCCCCTCCTCCGCGGCCCACCTATATATAGAAGAGGCCGTGCGCTCGGCTTGACCACAAGCCAGCCTTGAACCACTACTAATGAAGCACCATCTGGAAGTGCAAACCGGTTGCTCCGCGCGCCAACGCAGCTGATCATTGCCGGGCTCGTTCGCCATAGGGAGTCATGCATGCTTTACCCAGGACCGCATCACGCTTCGCGACCTACTTGCGCTACCCCATTTGTTCTCGCTCGCCCTGCACCGACTCCGGCTGCTTCAGAGGTGCTGAATGCGCGCTAACCCTCCAGACGCCCAACACCCACCCGCCTCCGACGTACACCCGTCGCGCCTGCAGTGGATGGAACGCCTGAGCACCTACCGCCAGCCGATCGGCCTGGCCGTGACCCTATTGCTGTTCACCATTGCCCTGATCGCCTGCCGCCATCTGGTCAATGACCTCGACCCAGACTCCCTGCGTGAGTCGGTGCTCAGCGTACCCACCGGCGCCCTGCTCGGCGCCTTGGCCGCCACCGTGGTCGGTTTCATCATTCTGCTGGGCTACGAATGGTCGGCTAGCCGTTTCGCCGATGTGAAGCTGCCATTGCCGGCGCTGGCCTTCGGCGGTTTCAATGCCTTTGCGATTGGCAACGCCGTTGGCCTGTCGATGCTCTCCGGCGGCTCGGTGCGTTATCGCCTGTATGCACGCCACGGCCTGGGTCCTGGCGAAGTAGCTCGGATGACCCTGTTCGCCAGCCTGTCGCTGGGTTGCGCCCTGCCAATTCTGGCGGCCCTGGCCACGCTCAGCGATCTGCCTGCTGCTGCCACCGCCCTGCATTTGCCGGCCAGCGTGTTGGCAGCAATTGCCGTGGCCATTCTGCTCGGCTGCGGCGCGCTGCTGGTGGCCATCAGCAAACGTCGTCTGCCGGAACAACCGATGGCGGACAACCTGCTGATTCAGCTCGGCCGTCGCACCCTGCGGGTTCCTGGCCTGCGCCTGGCGGCGTTGCAGCTGGTGATCACCGCACTCGATGTGGCCGCTGCCGCCACCGTGCTGTATCTGCTGCTGCCGGAAGCGCCGCCCTTTGGCGCGTTCCTGCTGGTGTACCTGCTGGCCCTGGCGGCTGGCGTACTCAGCCATGTGCCCGGCGGTGTCGGGGTGTTCGAGGCGGTACTGCTGGCGGCCTTCGCTGACCAACTGGGCAGCGCCCCCTTGGCCGCCGCGTTGCTGCTGTATCGCCTGATCTACGTGGTATTGCCGTTGCTGGTGGCCTGCCTGCTGTTGCTGTGCAACGAGGCCTACCGCTTGATCGTCAAACACCAAGCCGTGCGCGTCGCGTCCGGCCTGGCTGCTCCGGTGCTGGCCCTGCTGGTGTTTATCTCCGGCATGGTGCTGCTGTTTTCTGGCGCCACTCCGGCCATCGATTCGCGCATCGACGACCTCGGCTTCCTTATCCCGCACCGCCTGATCGACGCCTCGCACCTTGGCGCCAGCCTGATCGGCGTGCTCTGCCTGCTACTCGCCCAAGGCCTGCGCCGGCGTCTGTCGGCCGCCTGGGTGCTGACCATGGTGCTGCTGCTGGTCGGCGCCCTGCTGTCGTTGATGAAGGGCTTCGACTGGGAAGAAGCCAGCCTGCTGACCCTCACCGCCAGCATGCTCGCCGTGTTTCGCCGCTCGTTCTACCGCCCCAGCCGTTTGCTCGAACTGCCGTTTTCCTGGGTATACCTGGTGGCCGCACTGTGTGTGCTGGGCGCCTCGATCTGGCTGATGTTTTTCGCCTACCAGGACGTGCCTTACGAGCACCAACTGTGGTGGCAATTCGCGCTGGATGCCGGCGCCCCGCGCGCCCTGCGTTCAGCCCTGGGCAGCGCCCTGCTGCTGGTGATCGTGGTGCTGACCTGGCTGCTACGCACCGAGCCACCGGAAATTCGCCTGCCGGATGACGCCGAACTGGATACCGCCGCGCGCATCCTGCGCGCCTCCGACCAGCCCGATGGCGGCCTGGCCCTGACCGGCGACAAAGCCCTGCTGTTCCACCAAGGTGACGACGCGTTTCTGATGTACGCCCGCCGCGGCCGCAGCATGATCGCCCTGTACGACCCCATCGGCCCGGCGCAACAACGTGCTGAGCTGATCTGGCAGTTCCGCGACCTCTGCGACCTGCACCACGCGCGCCCGGTGTTCTACCAGGTGCGTGCGGAGAACCTGCCCTTCTATATGGATATCGGCCTTACCGCACTGAAGCTCGGTGAAGAGGCGCGGGTCGACCTGCAGGCGTTCGACCTGGAAGCCAAAGGCAAGGAAATGAAAGACCTGCGCTACACCTGGAACCGTGGTGGGCGGGATGGGCTGGCCCTGGAAATCTTCGAGGCCGGGGCGGCGCCGATGGACGAGTTGCAAGCCATCTCCGCGGCCTGGGTCGAAGGCAAGAACGTGCGCGAGAAAGGCTTCTCCCTCGGCCGTTTCACCCCGCAGTACCTACGCCATTTCCGCATTGCGGTGATTCGCTTCGAGGGCCGCGCGGTAGCGTTTGCCAACCTGCTGGAAACCCAAAGCACCGAACTGGCCAGCCTCGACCTGATGCGCGCTCACCCGGATGCACCGAAGCTGACCATGGAGTTCCTCATGCTCGGCCTGATTCTGCATTACAAGCAGGCTGGCTACAGCCGCTTCAGCCTCGGTATGGTGCCGTTGTCCGGCCTGCAACCGCGGCGCGGCGCGCCATTGACTCAGCGCCTGGGGGCGATGGTGTTCCGCCGTGGCGAACAGCTGTACAACTTCCAGGGCCTGCGCCGCTTCAAAGACAAGTTCCAGCCCGACTGGGAACCGCGCTACATGGCCGTGCCTGCCGGGCTCGACCCGCTGGTAGCCCTGGCCGACACCGCCGCCCTGATTGCCGGCGGCCTGACAGGATTGGTGAAACGCTGATGATTCGACGCTTCTGGCGGCCGCTGCTGGCCGCATTGATTGTGCTGGTTCTGGTGGCCGGCGGCCTGTGGTGGAAAATGCGCAGCGGCCTGCCCAGCACCGCCCACCTGCAACTGGCCGACGGCAGCGCCCTGACCCTGGTCAAACCGGGCAGCGCAGCCAAGGCCCAGGTGGCCATCGGCGTACCGCCGGACATGCTGCTCAGCGACGCTCAACTGCTGACCTTGAGCCGCGACAACAGCGCGCAACTGGTGCAGTTCATCCTCGACGGCAAAGACTGCAGCGTGCAGCAACAGCGCCTGCAGGAAAGCCTCAGTCACCTCGCCGGTCCGGCGACCCTGGTGGCCGGTATCGGCCCGGGCGCCACCCTGGCGTGGAACTGGTTGGCCGGGCAGAGCAACGACCAGGCCAAGGCCCTGTCGGTGGACTTTTCCATCGAGAAACCCGATTGCCCGCAGCCGGCCAAAGCGCCCCACGGCCATTGGGTAGCCGCCTGGAACGACAACCCTGATGACCCCAGCGCCGCCTTTGCCCGCGAGCAAAGCAATGGCGTGACCAGCATCAGCGACTACGACACCTCCCTGCCGCAGGTACTGGAGAAAGAACTGCGCAACCTGCTGCAAGGTGAAAGCGACGCCATGCCAGTGGTCGAAGTGCCGGCGCCGGACCCTGACACCGCCTCCGACACCGTCAGCCTGTTCTACTCCGGCGACGGCGGCTGGCGCGACCTGGACCGCGATGTGGCCGAAGAAATGGCCAAACGTAACTACCCGGTGGTCGGCATCGACGCCCTGCGCTACTACTGGCAGCACAAGAGCCCGGAACAGAGCGCGGTCGATCTGGCCAAGCTGATGAAGCTGTACCGCGACAAATGGGGCGCGAAGAACTTTGTGCTGATCGGTTACTCGTTTGGCGCCGACGTGTTGCCCGCCATCTACAACCGCTTGCCGGCCGCCGAACAGCAACAGGTGCGCGGCATCCAGCTGATCGCCCTGGCGCGCAGCGGTAGCTTTGAAATCGAAGTGCAGGGCTGGCTCGGCACCGCCGGCAAAGAAGCCGCCACCGGCCCGGAAGTGGCGCGCCTGCCAGCGGCCAAGGTGCTGTGCGTGTACGGCAAGGATGAACTGGCCGAAAGCGGCTGCACCGAAGCCACCACAGTCGGTGAGAAGCTTGAATTACCGGGCGGCCATCACTTTGACGAAGACTACCCGGCGCTGGCTGTGCGCTTGATCAAAGACATCGAGAAGCGGCCGGAGCCGTAAACCGAACGTCCTCACCCCATCACCGTCATCCCAGCGAAGGCTGGGATCCAGCATTTCGGATCGATCCTCCAACCTCGACTTATCCAACACTCTGGGTCCCAGCCTTCGCTGGGACGACGGTGGACGTCAAATGCTAAGGTCTTCTTCGAACCCGCCAAAAGAGCGGGCCTGTGGCAGAAGAAGGAAGACCTGATGAGTTGGAAAAACAGCGAGTTCCGTTATGGCTCCGCCAGCATCACCCTGCATTGGCTGATGGTGATCCTGCTGGCAGCGGTATACGCCTGCATCGAATTGCGCGGCTACTTTCCCAAAGACAGCCCCGAACGCGACCTGATGAAGCAGTTCCACTTCATGCTTGGCCTCAGCGTGTTTGCTTTGGTGTGGTTGCGCATTGCGCTGCGGGTGATCAGCCCGACACCGCGCATCGAACCGGCACCACCGGCCTGGCAAATGCTGCCGGCCAAGCTGATGCACCTGGCGCTCTATTTACTGATGATGGGTCTGCCGCTCGCCGGCTGGCTGATTCTGAGCGCCGCCGATAAACCGGTGCCGTTCTTCGGCCTGGAGTTGCCCCATTTGATCGGCAAGAACCCTGACCTGGCCAAGCAGATCAAGGAATGGCATGAGCTCGGCGGCTCAGTGGGCTATTGGCTGATCGGCCTGCATGCCGTGGCAGGGTTGGCGCATCACTATGTGATTCGCGATAACACCCTGCTGCGCATGTTGCCGCGCCGGGGTTAATCCATCGGGGTTCAGAGAAGGCGTAGGTTGGGTTGACGAAGGAAGCCCAACATTCGCGGTGCCGAGGACAGTTGGGCTTCGCTATGCTCAACCCAACCTACGCCTCTCCATCAAATCTCGACCTGGGTACCCAGCTCAATCACCCGATTAAGCGGCAGGTTGAAGAACCGCAAATTGCCGTTGGCATTCTTGAGCAAGAAGGCGAACAGCATTTCCCGCCAACGCGCCATGCCCACCAACTTGGTGGAGATGATGGTCTCCCGGCTGAGGAAGTAGGTGGTGCGCATCGGGCTGAAGTCCAGGCCATCCAGGTGGCACAGGCCCAACGCTGCTGGCACGTCGGTCTCGTCCATAAAGCCGAAGTGCAGCACCACGCGGTAGAAGCCTTCGCCAAAGGAGTCGACCTCGAAACGGCGCTCGTTCGGCACCCGCGGCTCGTCTTCGTTCATTACCGTTAGCAGCACCACGGTCTCGTGCAGCACCTGGTTGTGCAGCAGATTGTGCAACAGCGCGTGGGGCACGGCGTCGGCGCGGGCAGTGAGGAACACCGCGGTACCTTGCACCCGATGCGGCGGCTGCACGCGGATACTGCTGATAAACAGCGGCAGCGGAATGGCGCTTTCGTCGAGGCGGTCCACCAGCAGTTGGCGGCCGCGCTTCCAGGTTGTCATCAGAATGAACAGCGCAGTCCCGATGATGACCGGAAACGCACCGCCCTGAAGAACCTTGGGCAGGTTGGCAGCGAAGAACAGGCTATCCACCAGCAAAAACGCCAGCAGCATCGGCACCGACGCCCAGGGCGACCAACGCCACAGCAGCAGCACCACGGCAGAAGCCAGCAAGGTGTCGATCAGCATGGTGCCGGTCACCGCCACGCCATAGGCCGCAGCCAGGGCGCTGGAAGACTCGAAGCCGAGCACCAGCAGCACCACACCGACCATCAACGTCCAGTTCACCGCGCCGATGTAGATCTGCCCTTGCTCATGGCTGGAGGTGTGCTGAATGAACATGCGTGGCACATAACCCAGCTGAATAGCCTGGCGGGTCAGGGAGAACGCACCAGAGATCACCGCCTGCGAGGCAATGATGGTGGCGAAGGTCGACAGCAGGATCATCGGCACCAGCGCCCAGCTTGGCGCCAGCAGGTAGAAGGGGTTACGCGCAGCTTCCGGGTTTTGCAGCAGCAGCGCGCCCTGGCCGAAGTAGTTCAGAGCCAGGCCCGGCAGCACCAGGAAGAACCAGGCGCGAGCAATCGGCTTGCGACCGAAATGGCCCATGTCGGCGTACAGCGCTTCAGCGCCGGTCAGCGACAACACCACAGCACCGAGAATGGTGATGCCGATGCCGGGGTGGGAAATAAAGAAATTAACCGCCCAATAAGGATTGAGCGCGTGAAGCACTTCCGGTGCTTGCAGAATGCCGTAAATCCCCAACGCACTGAGGGCGCTGAACCAGGTGAGCATCACCGGCCCGAAGAAAATACCGATGCGGCTCGTGCCGTGTTTCTGAATCAGGAACAACGCCACCAGCACGATCAAGGCCAACGGCACGACCCAATGGTCGATACCGTCAAAGGCCAACTCCAGACCTTCCACCGCCGACAGCACCGAGATCGCCGGGGTAATCATGCTGTCACCATAGAACAGCGCGGCACCGAACAGGCCCAGCAGCACCAGCACATTGCGCAGTTTGGGGTAGTCATTGGCGGCACGGCGGGCCAGTGCGGTCAAGGCCATGACCCCGCCTTCGCCCTGGTTGTCGGCACGCAGCATGAACAGCACGTACTTGAGCGACACCACCCAGAACAGCGACCAGAAGATCAGCGACAGAATGCCCAGCACGCCATCGTGGTTGGCCTGCACCCCGTAGTGCGGGTTGAACACTTCTTTGAGGGTGTACAGCGGGCTGGTACCGATATCACCGAACACCACGCCGACGGCAGCGACCATCAGGCTGATGGTCGAGGACCTGGGCGCAGAATGCGCATTGGACATGCACTAAGCTCCTGAAGGAAATCACACACAGATGTGCTACCTGCATGCGCTAAAACTGGGCGGCTTTATACCTGAATCCTGGGGCTCAAGGCACCTGTTTACGCTGCGCAGGCCGGCGAAATCGCGCCGTAAAACGCCGTGCACGGGTTACCAAACGAAGATTGCCCCCTGCAATTCAAGCAGCGATATGGCTATAACGCCCGCCCAGAGCATAGCTGAGGCGCCACCTGCCGGATGGAGGCTGGTCAAGTGGGTGACCTGCCGCTAGAATTGCGCACTTTTTGACCAGAGGCGCCCAAAGCGCCCGTCCAAACGCCTGAGGTTAGTCATGTCCACCGTCGCCACGCCGAAAGTCGGCTTCGTATCCCTGGGTTGCCCCAAGGCACTCGTCGATTCCGAACGCATCCTCACCCAGCTGCGCATGGAAGGCTATGAAGTCGTGGCGACCTATCAGGACGCCGACGTCGTGGTGGTCAACACCTGCGGATTTATCGACACCGCCAAGGCCGAGTCCCTGGAAGTGATTGGTGAAGCCATTGCCGAGAACGGCAAGGTGATTGTCACCGGTTGCATGGGCGTGGAAGAAAGTGCCATCCGCAATGTGCACCCCAGCGTGTTGGCCGTTACCGGCCCGCAGCAATACGAGCAAGTCGTCACTGCCGTCCACGACGCCGTGGCACCGCCGCAAAACCACAACCCGCTGATCGACCTGGTGCCGCCGCAAGGCATCAAGCTGACCCCGCGTCACTACGCCTACCTGAAGATTTCCGAAGGCTGCAATCATAGCTGCAGCTTCTGCATCATCCCCTCCATGCGCGGCAAACTGGTCAGCCGCCCGGTGGGCGACGTACTCAGCGAAGCCGAGCGCCTGGTCAAGGCCGGCGTCAAAGAGCTGCTGGTGATTTCCCAGGACACCAGCGCCTACGGCGTCGACGTGAAATACAAAACCGACTTCTGGAACGGCCAGCCGGTGAAAACCCGCATGCTGGAACTCTGCGAAGCGTTGAGCACCTTGGGCGTGTGGGTGCGCCTGCACTACGTGTACCCGTACCCGAACGTAGATGACGTGATTCCGCTGATGGCCGCCGGCAAGATCCTGCCGTACCTGGATATCCCCTTCCAGCACGCCAGCCCGAAAATCCTCAAGGCGATGAAACGTCCGGCCTTCGAAGACAAGACCCTGGCGCGCATCAAGAAATGGCGCGAGCAGTGCCCTGAGCTGATCATCCGCTCGACCTTCATCGTCGGCTTCCCTGGCGAAACCGAAGAAGACTTCCAGTACCTGCTCGACTGGCTGAGCGAAGCGCAGCTGGACCGCGTGGGTTGCTTCCAGTATTCGCCGGTGGAAGGCGCCCCCGCCAACCTGCTGGACGCCGCCGTAGTACCGGACGACGTCAAGCAATCGCGCTGGGACCGCTTCATGGAGCACCAGCAAGCCATCAGCGCCGCCCGTCTGCAGCTGAAAATCGACAAAGAGATCGAAGTGCTGATCGACGAAGTCGACGAACAAGGCGCCATCGGCCGCAGCTTCTTCGACGCGCCGGAAATCGACGGCCGCGTGTATGTCGACAGCGATCAGGACCTCAAGCCTGGTGACAAAGTGATGTGCCGCGTTACAGATGCTGACGAGTACGATCTCTGGGCCGAAACGCTGTAATAAAAAGCCCCGCTGATGCGGGGCTTTTTGATTGGCTCAGTATCGGCCGAAGCAACAATCAAAAGCTCGCGGCTAAAGCCCCTCCCACAGTGATCGAGTTGTTGTGGGAGGGGCTTTAGCCGCGAGCTTTTGACCTTATTATTCGCAGGTGTTGTGGCCGGTACTTCGTATAACCAACGCCCCGACAGTTCCCCCGTTTCAGGAGCCCGCCATGTCGCTGCGTTTCCCCCGCTCTGCCCTCGTGCTGCTGCTCGCGCTTTTCTGCCAAGCCACCCTCGCCGGCCCGCTATTGGACGCGATCAAAGAGCGCCGCGCCGAGCGCCAGCAGGACAGCGCTGCCTCAGCCCCGCTAGAACTGCCCGCCGGCGCCACGGCCATCAAAGACCTCGCCTACGGCCCCGCCGAGCGCGAGCGTATGGATGTTTACCTGCCAGCAAAACCCAGAAATGCCCCGATCATTTTTATGGTCCACGGTGGCGCCTGGAAAACCGGTGACAAAGACGCCCAGCAAGTGGTGGCCAACAAGATCGCGCGCTGGGTAAGTCAGGGTTTTATCTTCGTCTCCACCAACTACCCGCTGTTGCCGGACGCCAAGCCGCTGCAACAGGCCGAAGCAGTCGCCAAGGCGCTGGCCATGACCCAAGCCAAAGCCGCTAGCTGGGGCGGCTCGGCCAACCACGTGATTGTCATTGGCCACTCGGCGGGCGCCCACCTGGTCGCCCTGCTGGCCGCCTCGCCTAGTTTGGCGGCCGCTCAGGGCGCCAAACCCTGGCTTGGCACTGTGGCCCTGGACAGCGCCGCGCTGGATGTGGAGAAGATCATGCAGGCGCGCCACATGCGCTTCTATGACCAGGCCTTTGGTAGCGACCCGGCCTACTGGCAGCAGACTTCACCCAACTATGTGCTGGCCAGCGGCGCCGCGCCGATCCTCGCCGTATGCTCCACCCGCCGCGAAGTTGCCTGCGAGCAAGCGCAGCTGTTTGCCAGCCATGGCGCGGCCTTGGGCGTCAGCATCAGCGTGCTCAAGCAGGACATGAGCCACAAGGAAATCAACCAACTTCTCGGCACGCCAGGCGCCTACACCGATGCGGTGGAACACTTCATGGCCGGGCTGGATATCGACGTGACCAAACGCCTGGGCCGATAGGGGCAGCTAGACTGGATAACTCCATGCCCTAGCGAACAGGAGCCCCGTCATGCAAAAAATCGGTCCCTGCCTGTGGTTCGACACCCAGGCCGAAGAAGCGGCGAAGTTCTACGTATCGGTGTTTCGCAATTCGCGGATCATCGAAACCAACTACTTTCTCGAAGGCGCGCCCAAGCCTGCCGGCACCGTGATGACCGTGCGTTTCAGCCTGGATGGCGAAGAATTCATCGCCCTCAATGGCGGGCCCGAGTTCCAGTTCTCGCCGGCGGTGTCGTTTGTCGCCAACTGCGTTGACCAGGTCGAGGTCGACCGCCTCTGGGCCGCACTGAGCGAGGGCGGCCAGGAAGTGCAATGCGGTTGGCTGACCGATAAATACGGGGTGTCCTGGCAAGTGGTGCCCACCGCCCTCTACGACATGCTCAACAGCCCCGACAAAGCCGCCGCGCAACGGGCTTTCAGCGCCATGATGGGGATGATCAAGCTGGATATCGCCGCCCTGCGCAAAGCCTTCGCAGCTGCCTGAGCGCTACCCCGGGTTTAGGGCCACACTCACCGAGCGCTGCATACGGCGCTTTCAATGAGGTGATACATGGACAACGGCTCCCTTTACGCCCAGTTCGCCAAAGCGGCAGCGCGGTTTTGTGGCAAGCCACCGGTATTTGCCATCGCCATTGGAGTGATCGTGGTATGGCTCATCAGCGGGCCGCTGTTCCACTACAGCGACACCTGGCAATTGGTGATCAACACCGGCACCACCATTGTCACGTTCCTGATGGTTTTCCTGATTCAGAACACCCAGAACCGCGATACTCAAGCCATTCAGATCAAACTCGACGAACTGATCCGCGCCACCCAGGGCGCCCATAACGCCCTGCTGGACCTCGAAGAACTGGACGATAAAAAGCTCGATATTTTTCGCCGCAAATATGAGGCCCTGGCGGGCTCTGCACGGGAGCGATTGGCGTTCGGTACGCTGGACACGGATACGCCTGATGCCTGACGGCCGAAAAGCCAGCCCGGCGACAGCAGGCATTGTTACAATGCCCGCCCATTACGCTTCCCGGCCCTCGTCATGACAGACCCCATTCGCCTTTCCAAACGCCTGATCGAAGTGATCGGCTGCTCGCGTCGCGAGGCCGAGCTGTATATCGAGGGCGGCTGGGTAACGGTCGATGGTGAGGTGGTGGACGAACCGCAGTTCAAGGTAGCCGAACAGACGGTCGCTCTGTTGCCGGACGCGGTACTCACTCCGCCTGAGCCGGTGACCATTCTGTTTCACCAGACGCCCGACCTGGATATCGACGCCGCCCACGCGCTGATCAGCCCAGCCACCCTGTCGGCGGAACACCGCTTTGGCACCCGCCCGCTCAAAGGCCACTTCCTGCGCCTGAACAGCGCCGCACCGTTGCAGCACAACGCCGCCGGTTTGCTGGTGTTCACCCAAGACTGGAAGATTCTGCGCAAGCTCACCGACGACCTGGCCAAGCTGGAACAGGAATACGTGGTGGAAGTGACCGGCGACATCATCGAGCACGGCCTCAGCCGCTTGAACCAGGGCCGCACCATCAAGGGCAAGGTACTGCCGCCGGTGAAAGCCAGCTGGCAAAACGAAACCCGCCTGCGCATCGTATTGAAAAACCCGACACCGGGCCTGCTCGCCGCCCTGTGCGCCAGCGTGGGACTCACGCCGGTCGGCATAAAGCGCATCCGCATCGGCGGCGTCTCCATGGGCAAGCTGCCCGCCGGGCAATGGCGCTACCTGGCCAAAACCGAAAAATTCTGAGGCGCAGGCTCTGCCCTCCTCCCCATTCAGGACCGCACCATGATCAACAACGACGTACTGCGCAGCGTGCGCTACATGCTCGACCTCAGCGACCCCAAGGTGGCCCAGGTTATCCAACTGTCCGGCCTGGAAGTCGACCTCGACACCGTGCGCGCCTACCTGAAAAAGGACGAGGAAGAGGGCTACCTGGAATGTGACGACGAAGTGCTCGCGCATTTCCTTGACGGCCTGATCTTCCACCTGCGCGGCAAAGACGACAGCCGCCCGGCGCAGCCCATCGAACTGCCAGTCACCAACAACATGGTGCTGAAAAAACTGCGAGTGGCCTTCGAACTGAAAGAAGACGACCTGCACGAGATTCTGCAGAGCGTCGACTTCCCGGTGAGCAAACCTGAACTCAGCGCCCTGTTTCGCAAGTTCGGCCACAGCAACTACCGCACCTGCGGCGACCAGTTGCTACGCAACTTCCTCAAGGGCCTGACCCAGCGCGTGCGGGACAAATAAACACCTGTAGGGCGGCTTCAGCCGCGATGCTCTTGAAATCAAAAAAAGCATCGCGGCTAACCGGAGCGCCGGACCGGCCGCTCCTACGAACACCAACCCGCATGCCTCTCTATTCTCGCAAGCAATAGTCCCTGCGTAATCGCGCCTCTCGCATTAGGGTGTTGGCACAACAACCCTGACAAGAGCACGCCCCATGCACCCTTACTTCTCTCTCAAAGGCCGTACCGCACTGGTAACCGGCGGCACCCGTGGCATTGGCAAGATGATCGCCAAAGCCTTCGTGGAAGCCGGCGCCCGCGTTTATGTCTGCGCCCGTGACGGCGAAGCTTGTGCGGCAACGGCCGCCGAGTTGTCGGCCTTTGGTGAATGCCACGGCATCGCCGCCAACCTGGCCCATGAAGAAGGCGTGGTGGCGCTGGTCGAACAACTGACCGGGCAGATCGACAAGCTCGACATTCTGGTCAACAACGCCGGTACCACCTGGGGCGCACCGCTGGAAACTTACCCGGTGAAGGGCTTTGAAAAGGTTATGCAGCTGAACGTCACCTCGGTGTTCCTGTGCATCCAGAAACTGCTGCCGCTGCTGCGCAAAGCCGGCAACAGCGACAGCCCGGCGCGGGTGATCAATATCGGCTCGGTAGCCGGCATCACCTCCTATGGCGAAGAAGCCTACGCCTACGGCCCGAGCAAGGCCGCCCTGCACCACCTGTCGCGCTCGCTGGCGCGTGATCTGGTCGGCCAGCACATCAACGTCAACGTCATCGCTCCAGGCCGTTTCCCGAGCAAGATGACCAGCCATATCGCCAACGATGAAGAAGCGCTGGCCGAAGACACCGCGATCATTCCGATGAAACGTTGGGGCCGTGAGGAAGAGATGGGGGCGTTGGCGATTGCGTTGGCGAGCACCGCCGGGGCTTATATGACTGGTACCGTGATTCCGATTGATGGTGGGTTTGCGATGTAAAGCAACAGCATCGCGGCTGAAGCCGCTCCTACGGAATGTGCAATCTCGTAGGAGCGGCTTCAGCCGAGATTCCTGCAAACGTCATTCCTCCGACAGGTATGATGGCCCGGTTTTCCAGCCGGGCTTTTTTATGTCTTATTCGGTCGCCCCCATCGGTTTTGTGCGCTCCTGCTTCAAGGAGAAGTTCGCCATTCCCCGTCAGCCGCAATTGGCCCCCGCAGCCCGTGGGGTGCTGGAATTGCTGCCGCCGTTCGATCAGGGCGAAGCCGTGCAAGGGCTGGAGCAGGTCAGCCACGTGTGGCTGCTGTTCCTCTTTCACCAGGCCTTGGAAGACAAGCCGCGGCTGAAGGTGCGCCCTCCGCGCCTGGGCGGCAATCAGTCGATGGGCGTGTTCGCCACCCGCGCCACCCACCGGCCTAACGGCATTGGCCAGTCGGTGGTGAAGCTGGAACGGGTTGAAGCCGGCAAGCTGTGGCTGTCGGGCATCGACTTGCTCGACGGCACGCCGGTGCTGGATATCAAACCCTATGTGCCCTATGCCGATGCGGTAAGCGGGGCGTTCAATCACATGGCCGATGGCGCGCCCGGGTTGATTGAGGTGGTGTGGAGCGAAGGTGCATTGGCGCAGGCGCTGGAGCATGGGCAGCGGTTGGAGCAACCGGTGCAAGAGTTGGTCGAACAGTGTCTGGCTCAGGACCCGCGCCCGGCTTATCAACAGCCGGAACCGAGCCGCATCTATGGCACGCAGTTGTGGGATGTGCAGGTGCGGTGGCATTACCCGACGCCTACACAGATTTGTGTGCTCGAGGTGGTTCCTGCTTGATCACCTTTTCCAGGGATCGCGGCTGAAGCTGCTCCTACGCACAGTCCGTAGGAGCGGCTTCAGCCGCGATGCTTTTCCAACGCACACAAAAAAGCCCGCCATCTAGGCGGGCTTTTCACTTGCGTTCTGCTTACTTCTCAACGAAGGCACGTTCGATCAGGTAATCACCCGGCTCACCCATACGAGCAGAGATTTTCAGACCGAAGCTGTCCAGCACTTCGCTGGTTTCATCGAGCATGCTCGGACTGCCGCAGATCATTGCGCGGTCGTCTTGCGGGTTGATCGGTGGCAGGCCGATGTCGGTGAACAGCTTGCCGCTGCGCATCAGGTCAGTAAGACGACCCATGTTCTCGAACGGCTCACGGGTAACGGTGGGGTAGTAGATCAGCTTTTCTTTCAGCGCTTCGCCGAAGAATTCGTTCTGTGGCAGGTGCTCGGTAATGAACTCGCGGTAGGCGACTTCGTTCACGTAGCGCACGCCGTGAATCAGGATGACCTTTTCGAAACGCTCGTAGGTTTCCGGGTCCTGGATCACGCTCATGAACGGCGCCAGGCCAGTGCCGGTGCTCAGCAGGTAGAGGTGCTTGCCAGGCAGCAGGTCGTCCAGCACCAGGGTGCCGGTGGGCTTGCGGCTGACCATCAGCTCGTCGCCCACTTTCAGGTGCTGCAGTTGGGAAGTCAGCGGGCCGTCCGGAACCTTGATGCTGAAGAACTCCAGATGCTCTTCATAGTTCGGGCTGGCAATCGAGTAAGCTCGCATCAGCGGGCGACCGTTTTCCTGTTGCAGACCAATCATTACGAACTGGCCGTTCTCAAAACGCAGGCCCGGGTTGCGGGTGGTTTTGAAGCTGAACAGGGTGTCGTTCCAGTGATGGACGCTGAGCACACGCTCGGAGTTCAAGTTGCTCATGCTGCTTCCTCGGTAATCGCATGCACCCGACCGACGGGTGCTAGTGCGCGGCATTTTAAGGGCGACAACAATATCTGTTAAGTGGATTATTAAGATATAGGTTATCGGTTATATAGATATGCGTTTCACACTCCGCCAACTCCAGGTTTTTGTCGCCGTCGCCCAGCAGGAAAGCGTCTCGCGGGCGGCTGAATCGCTGGCGCTGTCGCAGTCCGCCGCCAGCACCGCAGTCACCGAGCTGGAGCGGCAATCGGCCTGCCAGCTGTTCGACCGCGCCGGTAAACGCCTGTCGCTCAATGCCCTCGGCCATCAATTACTGCCTCAGGCAGTGGCACTGCTCGACCAAGCTAAAGAGATCGAACGCATGCTCGGTGGCAAGGGCGGCTTCAGCTCGTTGTCGGTGGGCGCCACCCTGACGGTGGGCAACTACCTGGCGACCTTGCTGATCGGCAGTTTCATGCAGCAACATCCGGAATGCCGGGTAAAGCTGCACGTGCAGAACACCGCCCATGTTGTACAACAGGTGGCCCACTACGAAATTGATCTAGGCCTGATTGAAGGCGACTGCCAGCACCCGGACATCGAAGTGCAGCCCTGGGTGGAAGACGAACTGGTGGTGTTCTGCGCCCCGCAGCACCCGCTGGCCGCCAATGGCCGCGCGACCCTGCTGGAGCTGACGCAAGAAGCCTGGATTCTGCGCGAACAGGGTTCCGGCACCCGCCTGACCTTCGACCAGGCGATGCGTCATCACCCCACCGCATTGAATATTCGCCTGGAGCTGGAACACACCGAAGCGATCAAGCGCGCCGTGGAGTCCGGCCTGGGCATCGGCTGTATCTCGCGCCTGGCCTTGCGCGATGCGTTTCGCCGCGGCAGCTTGGTGCCGGTTGAAACCCCGGAGCTGGACCTCACGCGGCAGTTCTACTTCATCTGGCACAAGCAGAAGTACCAGACCAGCGCCATGCGCGAGTTTCTCGAGCAATGCCGCAAGCTGACCGCCGGGGTGCGGCGCAGCGATGAGATTGTATTGCCGGCGATTGCCTGAAATATAAACAGATTGAAAACGTAGCGAGCGAAGGATAGGCAAGGCAAAAGCGGAGTTGGCTGTAGCCAATGAGCATTTTTGCACCTGCTTTTAACGCCGCCTAGCCGAGCGCAGTAGTTTTCAGCCCAGCAAAATCACCAACCAGACGCTTCCAATCAGACTCAGCGCGACAAATTGCGCGGCGCTGCCCATGTCTTTGGCGTTCTTGGAAAGCGGGTGCAAGTCCAGCGAAATGCGGTCAATCGCGGCCTCCACCGCCGAGTTGAGCAACTCGACAATCAACGCCACCAGGCATACGCCGATCATCAGCGCGCGTTCGCCACGGCTGACGTCGAACCAGAAGGCCAGCGGAATCAACACCACATTGAGCAGCACCAGCTGACGGAACGCCGCCTCGCCCGTGAACGCGGCGCGCAGGCCGTCGAAGGAATAGCCGGTGGCGTTGAGGATGCGTTTAAGGCCGGTCTGGCCTTTGAATGGCGACATAGGGAATACAACCAGAATTCATGAGGGCCGCAGGCTACGCCATACGCGGTCAAAAATGCGTGAAAAACCAAAGACCTGCTGCAGTTCAACCGGCAGGAATGGATTCCAGATGTTGCAACAGCAATGCAGCCTGGGTGCGCGTACGCACGCCTAACTTGCGGAAGATCGCAGTGACGTGGGCCTTGATGGTGGCTTCCGACACGCTCAACTCATAGGCGATCTGTTTGTTCAGCAAGCCGTCGCAGACCATGGTCAACACCCGGAACTGCTGGGGCGTGAGGCTGGCCAGCCCGGCACTCACGGCTTTCGCTTCGGCCGACAGGCTGGCGCCCTCTTCGGCTTGCGGCGGCCACCAGACATCGCCGTCGAGCACTTCACGCACGGCCTGCTGAATAGTTTCCAGCGGACTGGACTTGGGGATGAAACCGCTGGCGCCGAACTCACGGGCGCGGGCCACCACGGCGGCTTCTTCCTGGGCCGAAACCATCACTACCGGCACTTGCGGGTATTGCCCGCGGAGCAGCACCAGACCGGAAAAACCGTAGGCGCCAGGCATGTTCAGGTCGAGCAGGACCAAATCCCAGTCCGACTTCTCCCCCAAACGCGCTTCCAGTTCGGCAATGCTCGCCGCCTCCACCAGCCGCACCTGCGGCCCCAGGCCCAAGGTCAGGGCTTGATGCAGCGCACTGCGAAACAGCGGGTGATCGTCGGCAATCAGGATTTCGTAGTCGGCCATGGGCTGCTCTTGTTGTAGGAACCGCTCGTTATGCGAGGGTCTGTTCGCGATGGTTGATCGCGGCGGCACGAAAGGGGGCGCTTCTCGATGTACGAAAAGCCGCTGCCCATCAGGGTGCAGAGCGCAGCGGCGGCGCCCAGCATGCCGAGCCAGAATGGGGTGGTCAAGCCTTAAGCTTTACGGCACAGTTCGTGGCTTTTCCTGCCGAGACCGACCATGCGAAACCAAGCCCTGCGCGCCGACCTGTTGATGCTGATTACCGCGCTGATCTGGGGCAGTGCCTTTGTCGCCCAACGCATGGGCATGGACTCCATCGGCCCGTACCTGTACTCCGGCCTGCGCTTTGCCCTCGGCACTCTGGTGCTGCTGCCGGTGGTGTATTTCCTCAGCCGCGGCAATAAACAACCGTTCAACCGCGGCCTGTTCATTGGCGGCGCGCTGATGGGTGTGGTGCTGGCGTTGGGCATCAACCTGCAGCAGGTAGGTCTGCTGTTTACCAGCGTGACCAACGCTGGTTTCATCACTGGCCTGTACGTGATCGTGGTGCCGCTGGTGGGGATTTTTCTCGGCCACAAGACCGGCATCGGCACGTGGTTGGGCGCCGTGCTGGCAGTGTTCGGCATGTTCCTGCTCAGCGTCGGCGACGGTTTTCATGTTGCCTCCGGTGACTGGCTGCAACTGGCGGGCGCCTTTGTCTGGGGTAGCCATGTGCTGCTGGTGGGCTACTTTGCCGGCCGCTACGACCCGATCCGCCTGGCTACCATCCAGTTCGCCGTGTGCGCGGTAATCAGTCTGGCGCTGGCGCTGACCTTCGAAGACATCCACGCCGCCAGCATCATCACTGCAGGTCCCTCGATCATTTACGGCGGCCTGATTTCCGTGGGCATCGCCTACACCCTGCAGGTGATCGCGCAGAAACACGCCATTGCCTCCCACGCGGCGATCATCTTTTCCCTGGAAGCGGTGTTTGCGGCCATTGCCGGCGCGCTGTTTCTCGACGAATCGCTGCACCTGCGCGGCTACATCGGCTGCGCGCTGATGTTCGCCGGCATGCTGGTGGCGCAGCTATGGCCGAGAAAAGTCGCTGAGGAAGTGGCAGAAGCGAAGGTCGCCTGAGCGACCTTCTATATGGAAGGACCTAGAGGTACTCAGCCATGCGCTGATGCACGTCATCTTCAGGATCGACCGGGCGCTGAAACTTGGCGCCCAGGTAATGCGCGGTAAACACATCCAGATAGGCGTCCAATGCCGCCCCGGCCCGCGGCTCACCGGCCAACTCCAGGCACAACGCCGCCACCTCCGACGTGCACAAATGGTCATCGCGCTTGGAGCGGCGTAAGCGATAACGTGACAGCTGCTCCGGCTGCAGACTGAGCACCGGGAACTGGTCCAGGTACGGGCTCTTGCGGAACATCTTGCGCGCCTCGGTCCAGGTCGCGTCCAGCAGGATGAACAGCGGGCGCTTGCCCTCCTCCACCTTCACTTCAGTCACCACCCGCTCCGGCGCGACGAACTCACCGGGGAACACCAGGTACGGCTGCCATTGTGGGTCGTTGAGCAGGGCCGGAATTTCCGGCTCCACTGAGGTACGGAACCAGCGGTAGGCGAAGGTATCGCTCACCAGGTCGGCAATCAGCCAGCCGGTATTGGTCGGCTTCAACGCCTCCACATCGTGCATCAGCAGAAACATGCCGGCGTTGGTCGGCACCTGCGGCCGCAGGTGGCACAGGCAATATTCGGGGATCACCCGGCACCCTTCACAGCGCGGTGCCCGCGAACCACGGGCAGTAAAGGGCTTGGAGCTCATTTCCAAGCGCTCGGCGCGCAAACGCGAAACGGCATGGCTCATGGCATGCGCTCGAGCAGGGAATGAAGGCTGATCATGGACAACATCCGACCATCGAAAAAGAAAGCCGGCGAGTCTAGCAGAGGCGTGGGGCAAAACCGCAGGGCGGGTCGACCAGCGACCCGCCAGGTTTTATAGGCTGAGAGTGGCAGGATTTAAAACGATTGGTTGAAGGCCAGGCCGATGAAGTGGATACGGGTTTCGTACTCACCCTTGAAGTTACCGCCGTTACCGGTGCAATGATTGCCGCTGTCGACATACATGCTGCCGCCGCCCGGCGCCCAGCCGGCAGGCGAACAGCCGTCCTTGTAATCCATCTTGCCGCTGGCGAACTGCACGTAGCTGTACGCCAGGTCGATGGAGGTGTCTTGGTCCAGCTTGTAGTTGGCACCGAACGACAGCCAGTAACGGTCGGCATCAGGGAACGCCGGGTGGCGTTGGTCGCTGCCGTTCACCGGCGATTTGTCGTAGGCCACACCGGTGCGCAGCATCAGGTCCTTGTCCCATTGGTAGTTCATACCGAGGGAAATCTTGTAGGTGTCGTTCCAGTCCTGATCGACAGTGGCATCGCCTTCGGTGACGCCGTTGAAGTAGGGGTAGCCATTCACTTCTTTCAATTGGATTGCAATTGAATCCAGGCGCGAGTGGCGAGTCCAGGTCACGTCGCCCATAAAGGCGATCTTGTCGTTGTACTGGTGAAAGCCGTTGATCGAGAACGACTCGGGGGTATCGATGCTGGTCTTGGCATCCGAGTTCGGGTGCAGGTTGCTGGCGGCGAAGTTACCCGGGTTGATCCAGTTGCTGGGGTCCAGCACCTGGGCCAATTGGTCACGCGGCGGTAAACCAAGGCCGCCGAGAATGGTGGTGCCATCCGGCGTCAGGTCAGTGGTTGGACTAGGCACAGCACCATCGACGCCAGCGAAACTCCATTTCGATTCGCCTTCCAGGGTGTGGCTGATTTTCGAGCGATAGGCCACACCAAAGCGGGTGCTCTCAGTCGGCTCCCACATATAGCCGATGTTCCAGCCAAACCCCCAGTCGTCACCCTTGACCCGGAAGTAGCCGTCGCCACTGACGTTGTCTGAGAAGTTCTTTGCCACGCAATCGACGAAACCATCGCCGGTCTGGCCGTTACAGCTGGTGATTTCGTCGGGAACGGTCAGCCCCGGGTACAGCAAGGGAATACCGATTTGCCCGATCGGGTTGGCGGCCAACTCGGTGAGCGCCTGGTTTTTCTCGACGAACTGGCCGGCCAATTGCCGCGACGCACCCTGCACGTCCGCCGCGCCGCGCTGAATCGACTTGATGTACTGCGCCGACAGGCCGAAGCCGATGCTGTGATGTTCATTGAAGCGGTAGGCGATGCTCGGGTTGATGTTCACCGTTTCCAGGTTGGCCGACTGGATGCCGTAACGGCCGGTCCAGTCTTCTTTGTAATCCAGCTTGGCGCCATAGGGCACAAATATGCCCAAGCCGACGGTGATGTTGTCGTTGATCTGGCTGGAGAAGTAGAAGTCCGGCGCCGCGGCCGCATCCGGCAAGTAGGAGCCTGCACCCGAGCCTCCGGTAGGGTTACCAAAGGCATCGGTGCTGCCGGTGTCTTTGAAGCTGCCCTTGGGGATGACGATGGTGATGCCGTTGGTGACCTGCGTACCCGGTAATCGCGCCAGGCCGGCGGGGTTGTAGAAAATGGTCGAGGGGTCGACCGCCTCCGCTCCGTTGGCATGGGCAGTACCCTGGGCGGCCACCGACTGCGAACCAAAGTGATACCCGGAAGCCGTGGCTCCGGAGGTCCAGACCAACATCACGCTTGCGCCGAACACTGCGGTCTGCAAGCAAGATGGGCGAGTTCTTATCATTATTCTCGACTCCTACACGCACGATATAAGCCGCTGCACATACCCGATCAGGTCAATCGGGACCTCTGAAACAGCGGTGGTAAAACCGACTCTTGAACGAAACGGTATGCGACCTGTGACCGGCCCCTCCTGTGCGACGATCCCCAATCCTTCGTACTGCTTCCGGTCTTATCCGGCCTTGAGGCGGGTAACACCCGCGCGCCAAACCACATGGCCGGATAACACCTGGTAAAACCTGGGCTTCCCCCAAAGCCCATGGTTAAAGGGCTCACGCCCCCTTGCCGGGTGTAATAAAACCGTTACCGATTCACACCAATCCGTACAAATTTGTATGACCAAATAATTCAAAAAAGATCGAAGAGTTTTTTCGAACGAAGGAACCTGGCGTTTTTTGCCTGAGGATCTTCGCCAACTGGACGGCGTTTGCCGCAAATGAGAGGGGATGCCCGAGCGAAAATGGCCTGAATCGGCCAGCGAACTTGATCTGCATTCGTCGGTTGGTCAGGATGCAACGCTTGATCGAGCATCGGCCCGACGATAACTGACCGCGTAACGAACCTAGCCTGGGTGCCAGGGTCCAAGTCGCTTTACCGATATGGAGATTTACATGCTGCGCTTCACGGCCCTGGCCTTCTGCTTCGCCCTCCCCGCTGCGCACGCCGCCTCGCTGCAGGATTTCGAACTGAGCAAACTGCTCAACCAAGTGGCCACGCAAAGCAGCGTCGGCACCCCACGCGCAATCAACGAAGACATTCTCGACCAGGGCTACACCGTCGACGGCAACGTACTGATCAACCACCTCAGCGTGCAACCCGCTCACGCCGCTCAGATGCGTGGCAACCCCGACGCCGTGCGCCAGCAACTGGGTGCCAGCGTCTGCAAGAACACTGGCTTTCGCCAACTGCTGGCTCGCGGCGCCGTGTTGCGTTACCAGTTCAGCGAATACAAAACCAACAACTACATCGCCGCCGAGAACTTCAATAAAGCTGACTGCTCGATCAAATAAGCTTTACTGAAAAAGGGTGTGTCGGACACACCCTGCCGATCCAAGGTTCTCGCACAAGGAGTTGTTCCATGCCTTACGAACCGGACGATTATCTGAACCGCCACCTGCAAACCAGCGGCACCGACCTGGCGTCCAAGGTCGATGAACTGCTCGCCCTCGCCGCCCCCGGCGCCAGCCTTAACTCGCCGCTGTACCGCGATATGCTCTCCACCGTGCTGCGCATGGCACAGGCTGACCGCAATCGCTGGGACGCGAAAATCATGCTGCAGACTCTGCGCGAAATGGAGCATGCCTTCAGCGTGCTCGAGCAGTTCAAGCGGCGGCGCAAGGTCACCGTATTTGGCTCTGCCCGCACGCCAATCAACCATCCCCTCTACCAACTGGCCAAAGAGCTCGGCGCGGTATTGGCCCGTAATGAACTGATGGCAATCACCGGCGCTGGTGGCGGCATCATGGCAGCGGCCCACGAAGGCGCCGGCCTGGAACACAGCCTGGGGTTGAACATCGCCCTGCCGTTCGAACAAAGCGCCAATGCCACCCTGCAAGGCAGTAGCAATTTGCTGTCGTTCAAGTTCTTCTTCCTGCGCAAGCTGTTCTTCGTCAAAGAAGCCGACGCCCTGGTGCTCTGCCCAGGCGGCTTCGGCACCCTGGATGAAGCCCTGGAAGTGCTGACACTGATCCAGACCGGCAAAAGCCCATTGGTGCCGGTGGTGCTGCTGGATGAACCCGACGGCAGTTTCTGGCAGGACGCCCTGACGTTTATCCACAAGCAACTGGAAGGCAACGGCTACATCCTGCCCAGCGACCAGAAACTACTGACCCTGACGAGCAGCGCCGACGCCGCGGTCGCAGAAATCACCCGCTTCTACGGCAACTACCACTCCAGCCGTTGGTTGAACGAGCGTTTTGTCGTGCGCCTGCACCACGCTTTGAACGCCGAGGCCATGGCGCAACTACCGGAACTGTTTTCCGACCTGTGTAAAAGCGGCGGTTTCGTCCAGCAACAAGGGCCATTCGACAGCGAAGGCGACGAGCCGGATCTGGCGTCGCTAAGCCGTTTGGCGTTTACCTTTCGGGGAAGGGAATATGGACGGTTGCGTGAGCTGTATGACTTTCTCAATGCGCCGCAGAATTGGGCAACCCCACCTCTCCCGTAGGAGCGCCGCCAGGCCTTCCTACAGGATTGCGGACTCAGTCGTACAACTCACCACGCAACAGCCGGCTGATCATGTCCATTGAGTAACCGCGGTAGGCGAGAAAACGTCCTTGCTTGGCGCGCTCACGGGCATCTTGCGGCTGTTCGCCGAACTTGCGCCGCCATACCTCGGCCATCTGCTCACGCCAGTCGACAGTGCATTCGCGCAGTGCCTGTTCGATATCCGCGCGCGCCAAGCCGCGCTGGCCGAGTTCTTCGCGGATACGTACAGGTCCATACCCGGAGCGGGCACGGTAGGAGACAAAGCTTTCGAGGTAACGGGCTTCGGACAACAGGCCCTCTTCCGTCAGGCGGTCGAGTTCCGGTTCGATCAATTCAGGCGGGGCGCCGCGTTGGCGCAACTTGCGGGTAAGCTCGACACGCCCGTGTTCACGGCGTGCGAGCAAATCCATGGCTGTCCGTCGTACTGCGGCAGGGCTGTCGAGTACAACGGACATGGCAGGGCTTAGGCGTCAGCCAGGTCGTCTTCGGTGTTGTTTACCGCGGCGGCAGCGGCTGCAGCAGCGGCATCTTTACCGGCCATCAGCAACTGATCGCGAATCAGCTTCTCGATGGTTTTTGCCACTTCCGGGTTGTCTTCCAGGTACTTGGCCGAGTTGGCCTTGCCCTGACCGATCTTGTTGCCCTGGTAGCTGTACCAGGCGCCGGACTTTTCCAGCAGACCGAGTTGAACGCCCAGGTCGATGATCTCGCCGTTACGGTAGATGCCCTTGCCGTACAGAATCTGGAATTCAGCCTGACGGAATGGCGGTGCCACCTTGTTTTTCACCACTTTCACGCGGGTTTCGCTACCTACCACTTCGTCGCCTTCTTTCACCGCGCCGGTGCGGCGGATGTCCAGACGTACCGAGGCGTAGAACTTCAGGGCGTTACCACCGGTGGTGGTTTCCGGGCTACCGAACATCACGCCGATCTTCATGCGGATCTGGTTGATGAAGATCACCAGGCAGTTGGCGTTCTTGATGTTACCGGTGATTTTACGCAGCGCTTGCGACATCAGACGGGCTTGCAGGCCGACGTGCATGTCACCCATTTCACCTTCGATTTCCGCTTTCGGCACCAGAGCGGCCACGGAGTCGACGATGATCACGTCGATGGCGTTGGAGCGCACCAGCATGTCGGTGATTTCCAGCGCTTGTTCGCCGGTGTCAGGCTGGGAAACCAGCAGGTCATCGACGTTGACGCCGAGCTTGCCAGCGTAGTCCGGGTCGAGGGCGTGTTCGGCGTCAACGAAGGCGCAGGTTGCGCCCATGCGTTGGGCTTCGGCGATCACCGACAGGGTAAGGGTGGTTTTACCCGACGATTCCGGACCGTAGATTTCCACGATACGGCCGCGCGGCAGGCCGCCGATGCCGAGGGCGATGTCCAGACCCAACGAGCCAGTGGAGATAGAAGGAATGGCTTGGCGCTCATGGTCGCCCATGCGCATGACTGCGCCTTTGCCGAATTGCTTTTCGATTTGACCCAGGGCTGCAGCCAAGGCGCGCTTCTTATTCTCGTCCATTGAATCCTCACGTGATCAAGAGGGCCTAGCGGCCGCTAACAACTGTATAAGTAGCCAGTATTATTCCACAGCGCAAGTCGAGCGCCTACCCCTGATCTGGAATTTCTCCTGCAGCTAGTCGGATCAGCCCGGCCAGTGCGGATTCCACCGTTTGTCGCCGCACGGCTTCGCGATCCCCGGCAAACAGGCGTTTGCGGGTGAATAGCTGCTCGCCGTCCGCCCAGGCCAGCCAGACCGTGCCTACGGGCTTTAGCGCTGTACCTCCGTCCGGGCCGGCAACGCCGCTGACTGCTACGGAAAAGCGCGCCGCACTTTTCGCCTGCGCCCCTCTTGCCATGGCCTCCACCACCTCACAACTGACCGCGCCCACTGAGGTAAACAAGGTCGGCGGCACATCGAGCTGGCGGGTTTTCTGCGCATTCGAATAGGTGACATAGCCGGCTTCGAACCAGGCCGAGCTACCGGCAATTCGGGTAATGGCTTCGGCAATGCCGCCGCCGGTGCAGGACTCGGCCGTGCTCACTTGTGCGTCCAGCGCACGCAATGCCTGGCCCAATTGCGTGGCCAGTTGGGTAATCGCGTCCAAGGCGAACTCCGGGCTTAAAGAGGATGAGGGGGATACCGTACACTAGCGCCTTTTGCGCGCAAGGCTTGGGAATGACCGATCTCTCCGCACACACACCGATGATGCAACAATACTGGCGGCTGAAAAATCAGCACCCCGACCAGTTGATGTTCTACCGCATGGGCGACTTCTACGAAATTTTCTACGAAGACGCGAAGAAGGCCGCCAAGCTATTGGACATTACCCTGACCGCGCGCGGCCAGTCCGCCGGCACGGCCATTCCCATGTGCGGCATCCCTTATCACGCTGCCGAAGGTTACCTGGCCAAGCTGGTGAAGCTCGGTGAGTCGGTGGTGATCTGCGAACAGATCGGCGACCCGGCCACCAGCAAAGGCCCAGTGGAACGCCAAGTGGTGCGCATCATCACCCCGGGTACGGTGAGCGATGAAGCGCTGCTCGATGAGCGCCGCGACAATTTGTTGGCCGCCGTGCTCGGTGACGAGCGCCTGTTCGGTCTGGCCGTGCTGGACATCACCAGCGGCCGCTTCAGCGTGCTGGAGATTGCCGGATGGGAAAACCTGCTGGCCGAGCTGGAACGGTTGAACCCGGTTGAGTTGCTGATTCCCGATGACTGGCCGCAAGGCCTGCCGGCGGAAAAACGCCGTGGCTCACGCCGCCGCGCGCCATGGGATTTCGAGCGCGATTCAGCGCACAAGAGCCTCTGCCAACAGTTTTCCACCCAGGACCTCAAAGGCTTTGGTTGCGAAAACCTGACCCTGGCTATCGGCGCCGCCGGTTGTCTGCTCGGCTACGCCAAGGAAACCCAGCGCACCGCCCTGCCGCACTTGCGTAGCCTGCGCCACGAGCGCATCGACGACACAGTGATCCTCGATGGCGCCAGCCGCCGCAACCTGGAACTGGATACCAACCTCGCCGGTGGTCGCGACAACACCCTGCAATCGGTGGTCGATCGTTGCCAGACTGCCATGGGCAGCCGCCTGCTGACCCGCTGGCTGAACCGCCCGCTGCGCCAGCGCGCAGTGCTCGACGCCCGTCAGGAGTCGATCGCCTGCCTGCTGGAACGCTACCGCTTCGAGAACCTGCAGCCGCAGCTGAAAGAAATCGGCGACCTGGAACGCATCCTCGCCCGTATCGGCCTGCGCAACGCCCGTCCCCGCGACCTGGCGCGCCTGCGCGATGCCTTGGCGGCGCTGCCGGATCTGCAGATGGCCATGGCCAATCTGGAAAGCCCGCATGTGCAGACGCTGGCGGGTACCGTCAGCACCTACCCGGAACTGGCCGAGCTGCTGGCGCGCGCGATTATCGACAACCCGCCTGCGGTGATCCGTGACGGCGGCGTGCTGAAAACCGGTTACGACGCCGAACTGGATGAGCTGCAATCGCTCAGCGAAAACGCCGGGCAATATCTGATGGATCTGGAAACGCGCGAGAAAGCGCGCACGGGCCTGGCCAACCTCAAGGTCGGCTACAACCGCATCCATGGTTATTTCATTGAGTTGCCGAGCAAGCAGGCGGAGTCGGCGCCGGCCGATTACATCCGCCGACAAACGCTCAAAGGCGCCGAGCGCTTCATCACGCCCGAGCTGAAAGAGTTCGAAGACAAAGCCCTATCGGCGAAAAGTCGCGCCCTGGCACGGGAGAAGATGCTCTATGACGAGCTGCTCGAACGCCTGATCGGCCACCTCGGCCCGCTGCAAGACAGCGCTGCCGCCCTGGCCGAGCTGGACGTGCTGAGCAACCTCGCCGAGCGCGCCCTGACCCTCGACCTCAACCGCCCCCGCTTCGTCGACGAGCCGTGCATGCGCATCAGCCAGGGCCGCCACCCCGTGGTGGAACAGGTGCTGACCACGCCGTTCGTGGCCAACGACCTGAGCCTGGATGACGGCACGCGCATGCTGATCATCACCGGCCCAAACATGGGCGGTAAGTCCACCTACATGCGCCAGACGGCGTTGATCGTGTTGCTCGCGCACATCGGCAGCTTCGTGCCGGCGGCCAGCTGCGAGCTGTCGCTGGTGGATCGTATCTTCACCCGTATCGGCTCCAGCGATGACCTGGCCGGCGGGCGCTCGACCTTTATGGTGGAGATGAGCGAAACCGCCAATATCCTGCACAACGCCACCGACCGCAGCCTGGTGCTGATGGATGAAGTGGGCCGCGGCACCAGCACCTTTGACGGCTTGTCGCTGGCCTGGGCGGCGGCTGAACACCTGGCACGCCTGCGCGCCTATACGCTGTTCGCCACCCACTATTTCGAGCTGACCGTGTTGCCGGAAAGCGAGCCGATCGTCGCCAACGTGCACCTCAATGCCACCGAGCACAACGAACGTATCGTGTTTTTACACCACGTTCTGCCAGGCCCGGCGAGCCAGAGTTATGGCTTGGCGGTGGCGCAGTTGGCGGGGGTGCCCGGCGATGTGATCGTGCGCGCCAAGGAGCACTTGGCGCGTCTGGAAACCACCGCGCTGCCACACGAGACGCCACGTAGCGAGCCGGGCAAACCGTCGGTACCGATGCAAAGTGACCTGTTCGCCAGTGCGCCGCACCCGGTGGTTGAGGAATTGGGCCGAATCAATCCCGATGATTTAACCCCGCGCCGTGCGCTCGAACTGTTATATACATTGAAAGCACGCATCTAACGCCTGTGCGCACAAGCTGTTAGAATCCCGCGCGCTTTGGGAAAGCTCCGATCTATTAGCCTGGATCGGCGCTATCGTTTCCCGAGCCGAGGAGCCCAATTACTGAACCGGGTTCCCCAGCCGCCTGAGGAGAGAATTAGAAATGACCTTCGTCGTCACCGACAACTGCATCAAGTGCAAGTACACCGACTGCGTAGAAGTCTGTCCGGTGGACTGCTTCTACGAAGGCCCGAACTTTTTGGTGATCCACCCGGACGAGTGCATTGACTGCGCCCTGTGCGAGCCAGAATGCCCGGCCCAAGCGATCTTCTCCGAAGATGAAGTGCCAGAAGACATGCAAGAGTTCATCGCCCTGAACACGGATCTTGCTGAAGTCTGGCCGAACATCACTGAGCGCAAAGACGCTCTGCCGGATGCGGAAGAGTGGGATGGCAAGAAGAACAAGCTGGAACTTCTGGAGCGTTAAGCACCAGCGTTGCAGCAGCGAGAGAAGGCGTCCAACGAGGCGCCTGCCGCTACAAGACATAAAAACCGTGATAAAGACAAAAGGCCCGCAAGCGGGCCTTTTGTTTGTGCCTACCTTTCGGCAGGCAAAAAAAAGGGGCGGTTTGACCCGCCCACTCTTTCGTCCCTATTCCCTCTATTTCCCACTCATCGTCCTGATGAATCGTGTCCTTCGATGTTCCTGGCCATCATCCGTGGCAGCCCGTGCTAATCCGTAAGCACAGGGGTGATATTAGCGATATCCAGGGGCGGTTCAACTCGCGAAATCGACTAAAAGATAGCCAACCCCAGCTATCGAAATTATACAATTCGTTTAATTTCAATAAGTTATAGAAAGCGAAGCGGCGAAACGGGCCTTCCGCCGGCTAATCATTCCTCGCATCACTTACAAGCTTTGTAAGCAATATCTTACACATCCCAATTTAGTAAGAAGCTCCCTACAAAAAAAACCCGGCCTAAGCCGGGTTTCGTCTGTCGCCCAATTACTACGTCATTGGAACAAGGCGTCGCTGGACAGACCATTTTTCTCGAGGATTTCCCGCAGACGTTTCAACGCCTCGACCTGGATCTGCCGCACTCGCTCGCGCGTCAGGCCAATCTCCTGGCCAACCTCTTCCAAAGTGCAGCTTTCATGGCCGCGCAGGCCAAAGCGCCGCACCACCACTTCCCGCTGTTTATCGGTGAGTTCCGACAGCCACTGATCAATGCTCTGCGACAGATCATCATCCTGTAGCAGTTCGCAGGGATCGGTCGGGCGGTCATCGGTCAGGGTGTCGAGAAGGGTTTTGTCAGAGTCTGGCCCCAGGGACACGTCCACCGAAGACACCCGCTCGTTGAGGCCGAGCATGCGCTTGACCTCGCCCACCGGTTTTTCCAGCAGGTTGGCGATTTCCTCGGCCGAGGGTTCGTGGTCGAGTTTCTGCGTCAGTTCCCGCGCAGCGCGAAGGTAGACGTTCAGCTCCTTGACCACATGAATGGGTAAACGAATGGTGCGCGTCTGGTTCATGATCGCGCGTTCAATGGTTTGCCGGATCCACCAAGTGGCGTAGGTGGAAAAACGGAAACCGCGCTCCGGGTCGAACTTCTCTACCGCCCGGATCAAGCCAAGGTTGCCCTCCTCGATCAGGTCCAGCAGCGATAAACCTCGGTTCACGTAGCGCCTGGCGATCTTCACTACCAGCCGCAGGTTACTCTCGATCATGCGCTTACGGCCCGCAGGGTCGCCCTTCTGCGCCAGCCGCGCAAAATGAACTTCTTCTTCAGGAGTAAGGAGGGGGGAGAAACCGATTTCGTTGAGGTAAAGCTGAGTGGCGTCTAGCGCCCGGGTGTAGTCGATGTACTTGTGTTGCTTGACCGCAGTGGAGTGCTTGGCTTTCGTGCGCTTAGTCGGAACTTCCGACTCATCATTGAGCACGTCTTCCAGAACAATGCCGGGCTCCATAAGCAGCACGTCATCATCCAAGTCAAACTCCGGCGCTTCTTTGTTGAGTGCCATTGTTCTTATCCCTTGCTGAGTTCGACATAAGCTCAGTGGCGCCAATATCCCTGGCAACACCTGAGCCCGTCCGGCCTACGTGGCTGGATCGGGCTGACAACCTATCAACGGGCAGGCAAAAATTGCAGCGGATCCACAGGTTTACCCTGACGGCGAATCTCAAAGTGGAGTTTCACCCGATCGGTTCCTGTGGAACCCATTTCGGCAATCGTCTGCCCAACCTTGACCTGCTGCCCCTCCCGTACCAACAACTTGCGGTTGTGACCGTAAGCGCTTACGTAGGTATCGCTGTGTTTGATGATCACTAATTCGCCGTAGCCCCGTAATCCACTTCCGGCGTACACAACAGAACCATCCGACGCGGCAAGAACAGGCTGTCCCAATTCCCCGGCTATATCAATGCCTTTATTCAAACTACCGTTTGAGGAGAATTTGCCGATCAAAGCACCGCCTGTGGGCCATGCCCAACCTGTAGCGGAACGACTCACAGCCTGCACTGGCGTGGTTGCCGGGGTGGTGGCAACGGGCGGTTGTGCGGGTCTGGCGATGACCGGAACGGTGTTGGTGGGCACCACTACCAAAGGCGGTTTGCTGCCGTTATTGGCGGTGCTCGTCGGGCCTTTCACCACGGTCGGCGGACGGCCGCCATCGAAGCGAATCACCTGGCCAACCTTGATGGTGTAAGGCGCCGGGATATTGTTGTTGGCCGCCAGCGCGCGCCAATCCCAGCCAAAACGAAAGGCAATGGAGTAGAGGGTGTCACTGCGCTGCACGCGGTATTGACCGGTGGTGGTGGCCGGGCGCTGAGGGGTGGCGGCGCTACTGGGAGCGCTGCTACCACCGGTGGTACGGTCCACCACCTTTACGCCGCCGGGCGGGGTGCTGCTGCAACCGGCCAGTAACACACCAAGGACCACGCCACTCACCAGACGCTTGGCGCCTGCGATGCAAATCCACTGCTGAATGGCTGTGAGACTCACCCGCCTCTCCCTATCCGGTGACAAAAAAATTCTACTTACGCCGAAACCAACCCTAAGTTGGGCCGCCTGGCCCGTGCCAACGCGGCTCAGGCCACAGGCCCGTTGAGCAGCGGCACAAAGCGCACGGCATCCAGCACATGGCGGGAGAAGCCGTTCTCTTCACGGACGATCAACATCAACTGCTGCACATCCCCCGCGCCGACCGGAATCACCAGGCGCCCGCCCGGCGCCAGTTGATCCAGCAACGCTTGCGGTACCTCGGCGGCAGCGGCGGTGACGATGATGCCGTTGTAACTGGCCAATGCCGGCCAACCTTCCCAGCCATCGCCCCAACGAAAGACCACGTTGCGCAGATTGAGTGCCTGCAATCGTTCTTTCGCCCGCTCCTGCAGCGCCTGAATGCGCTCCACCGAAAATACCCGCTCTACCACCTGGGCCAGCACGGCGGTCTGATAACCAGAACCGGTGCCGATCTCCAGCACCTTGTCCAAAGGCCCGGCAGCCAGCAGCAATTCGGTCATGCGCCCAACCATATAAGGCTGGGAGATGGTCTGGTTGTGGCCGATGGGCAGTGCAGTGTCTTCATAGGCGCGATGCGCGAAGGCCTCATCGACAAACAGATGACGGGGGGTACGGCGAATCACTTCGAGGACGCTGGCGTTGGACAGCCCTTCCTCGTACAGACGTTGAATCAGCCGTTCACGGGTGCGCTGCGAGGTCATGCCTATGCCGCGGTGTTGCAGATCGTCTTGCCCACGCGCCATCAGAGCAACCCCTCCAACCAAGGCTCTAGACTCGGCAAGCCGGCATGGAAGGTGCGATCCAGTTGCAGCGGGGTAATCGACACGTAGCCCTGCATGACCGCATGAAAATCAGTTCCCGGGCCGCCGTCTTCGGCCTCGCCCACCACTGAAATCCAATAGCCTTCTTTACCACGCGGATTGACAACTTTTACCGGCGCCGCCGCACGCGAGCGGTGGCCCAGACGGGTCAACTGAATGCCGCGAATCTGATCGAGTGGCAGGTTGGGAATATTCACATTGAGCACGGTACGCGGCGGCAGATTCAGGCGTGCATGCGCCTCAACCAGACGGCGAGCGATATGGGCGGCGGTCGGCAGGTTATCAACCTGGCGCGAGGTCAGCGAGAAGGCGAAAGCCGGCGCACCGATAAAGCGCCCCTCGAGCGCGGCGGCGACGGTGCCGGAATACAACACGTCATCACCCAGGTTGGCACCCAGGTTGATACCCGACACCACCATATCCGGCAGCTCGGGCAACAAGCCATTGAGGCCCAGGTGCACGCAGTCGGTGGGGGTACCGTTGACGCTGATGAAACCGTTACCGAGGGTAGTCGGGTGCAGCGGACGATCCAGGGTCAGTGAGCTGCCAGCGCCGCTCTTGTCCGTATCGGGGGCGATAACTACGCAGTCGGCGTAATCCGCCAGCGCGCCGTACAGCGCGGCGAGGCCGGGTGCCGTCACCCCATCGTCGTTTGAAATCAGAATGCGCATGAGTTGTCCGTCTGCCCTACCGGCAACAGCTCGACGATTTCACGCACCACAGCGGTGGCGAAGCATCCAGCCGGCAGGACGAATTCCAGTTGCAGAATGTCAGGCTCGGGATAATGCCACGTCAAACCCCCGATGGGGAGGCGCAGGATACGCCGTTCGTGAGCCATGCCCGCTGCGACCAGCCAGTCGCGCAATGCTGGCTCTTTTTCGCCGACCGATTGCTCAAGTTCATGGGCGCTACCCGCGGCCGGCGACGGCCCTTCGCCCCACAACGGGCCGGTGGGGTGCAGGTCGAGAATCGCCAGGCGCGGATCACTGCACTCGGCTTCGCCAGCAGGGAAAAAGCTGCGGCTGTCGGTGAACGCCAGCAAGTCACCGACTTGCGCGCGCTGCCAACTGCCGTCTGCAACCCGTGCAGCCAACACCTGATTGAACAGGTAGCTGCGCGCCGCCGACAGCAAGCGCGAGCGCACATTGCGCGCATCGGGCAGTTCCTGGCGACTGGCGAAATCCCGCGCCTGCACCACGTTGCCGCCCTGGTAGGCAAACCGCTGGGTACCAAAATAGTTGGGCACGCCGTGGGCTTTGATCTGCTCCAGGCGCGCGTCGAGCGCGGCGGTGTCGCCCTGCACCTGGGTCAGGCGCAGGGTAAAACCGTTGGCCGAGTGTGCGCCGCGTTGCAGCTTGCGTTTGTGCCGGGCGGTTTTGACGATGATCAGGCTATCGCTCTGCGCGGCAGTGAAATCCGGATCAGCCTTGCCCGGCAGGTGCAGGCTGAACCACTGGCGAGTCAGGGCCTGACGGTCCTTGAGGCCGGCATAGCTGATCATCCGCAGCGGCACTCCGGCAGCCTTGGCCAGACGGCGCGCAGCGTCTTCGGTATTCAGGCCGCGTTTTTCCACCCACAGCCACAGGTGCTCGCCTTCGCCGGCCAGGGGAATATCCAGCACTTCATCAACCTGGAAATCTTCGGCGGTGGCTTTCAGTACTGCGCGCCCGGCGGGTTCGCCGAAGGCCAGCGGGCCGAGCAATTCGAATTCGTTCATAACGCCACCACCAACGCGACCGCGTGTACCGCAATGCCTTCCTCACGACCGGTGAAACCGAGCTTTTCTTCGGTGGTGGCTTTGACGTTGACTTGGTCCAACTCGACGTCGAGGTCCGTGGCGATGGCCGCGCGCATAGTCTCGATATGCGGCGCCATCTTCGGCGCCTGGGCGACGATGGTGGCGTCGACGTTGCCGACCTTCCAGCCCTTGGCCTTGACCAGGCTGACCACGTGGCGCAACAGCACGCGGCTGTCGGCGCCCTTGAAGGTGGGGTCGGTGTCGGGGAAGTGTTTACCGATATCGCCAAGCGCCACTGCGCCGAGCAACGCATCGCTCAAGGCATGCAACAGCACGTCGCCGTCGGAATGGGCGAGCAGGCCGAACTTGTGGGGAATCTGTACGCCACCGAGGGTGATGAAGGTGCCGTCGCAAAAGCGGTGAACATCGTAGCCGTGGCCGATACGCATGGAGCTGCTCATGAAAAAATAAGGCCCTGAAAAGTCAGGGCCAGATTCTAACCGCTTTGACGCCAGGGCGCCCTGCTCCAGCGCTCAGCTGCGCAACGCCGCCGCGTGATGACGCAGGTGGTCATCGATAAAACTGGCAATGAAGTAATAGCTGTGGTCATAGCCCGGCTGCATCCGCAGGGTCAGTGGATGACCCGCCGCTTTCGCCGCTGCTTCCAGTGCCTGGGGTTTCAGTTGGCCTTCGAGGAAGTCATCGCGATCGCCTTGGTCGACCAGCAGCGGCAGCTTTTCCGTGGCCTCGGCAATCAGCAAGCTGGCATCCCACTCGCGCCAGCGCGACCGATCGGCGCCCAGGTAGTTGCCCAGTGCCTTCTCGCCCCATGGGCAATTCAGCGGATTGCTGATCGGCGCAAAGGCCGACACCGACTGGTAGCGCCCCGGATTTTTTAACGCACAGATCAACGCGCCGTGGCCGCCCATGGAGTGGCCGCTGATGCCACGTTTGGCTGACACCGGGAAGTTGGCCTCTATCAACGCCGGCAGCTCCTGCACCACGTAGTCGTACATGCGGTAGTGCCGCGCCCAGGGTTCCTGGGTGGCGTTGACGTAGAAGCCGGCGCCCAGGCCGAAGTCGTAGGCGCCATTGGCATCATCCGGCACACCTTCACCGCGCGGACTGGTGTCCGGCGCGACGATGATCAGCCCCAATTCAGCGGCCAGGCGCTGGGCGCCGGCCTTCTGCATAAAGTTCTCGTCGCTGCAGGTCAGGCCGCTGAGCCAGTACAGCACCGGCAGCTTGACGCCCTGCTCGGCTTGCGGTGGCAGGTAGACGGCGAACACCATGTCGCAGTTGAGCGAGCTGGAGCGGTGGCGGTAACGCTTGTGCCAACCGCCGAAGGCTTTGTTGCTGGAAACGATTTCAAGGGTCATGGGCAGGCCCGCCGTAATCAGTAGTGGATGACGGTGCGGATGCTCTTGCCTTCATGCATCAGGTCGAACGCCTCGTTGATCTGCTCCAGGCCCATGGTGTGGGTGATGAAGGTGTCCAAAGGAATTTCGCCCTTCTGCGCTTTTTCCACATAGCTCGGCAGCTCGGTGCGGCCTTTGACGCCGCCGAAAGCCGAACCACGCCAGACGCGACCTGTCACCAGTTGGAACGGGCGGGTGCTGATTTCCTGACCGGCACCGGCCACACCGATGATCACCGACTCGCCCCAACCTTTATGGGCGCATTCCAGGGCGGCGCGCATCAGCTGCACATTGCCGACGCACTCGAAGCTGTAGTCGACGCCGCCGTCGGTGAGCTCGATGATCACGTCCTGAATCGGCTTGTCGTAGTCCTTGGGGTTAACGAAGTCGGTGGCACCCAGTTCACGGGCCACGTCGAACTTGGCCGGGTTGATGTCGATGGCGATGATGCGCGAGGCCTTGGCCATCTTGGCGCCAATGATCGCTGCCAGACCAATACCACCCAGGCCGAAGATCGCCACGGTGGCGCCCTCTTCCACCTTTGCAGTGTTGAGCACGGCGCCGATGCCGGTGGTGACGCCGCAACCCAGCAGGCAGACTTTTTCCAGCGGCGCTTCTTTCGGAATCACCGCCAGAGAAACTTCCGGCAGCACGGTGTATTCGGAGAAGGTCGAGCAGCCCATGTAGTGATAAATCGGCTGACCTTGGTAAGAGAAACGGCTGGTGCCGTCGGGCATCAGGCCTTTGCCCTGGGTCGCGCGCACCGAGCTGCACAGGTTGGTTTTGCCGGATTTGCAAAATTTGCACTCGCGGCATTCGGCGGTGTACAGCGGAATGACGTGGTCGCCAATCTTCACCGAGGTCACGCCCTCGCCCACGGCTTCGACGATGCCGCCGCCTTCATGGCCGAGAATCGAGGGGAACACGCCTTCCGAATCAGCGCCGGACAAGGTGTAGGCGTCAGTGTGGCAGACGCCGGTGGCGACGATGCGCACCAGCACTTCGCCAGCTTTCGGCGCTTCAACATCGACTTCTACGATTTTCAGCGGCTCGTTCGGGGCAAAGGCTACGGCAGCACGGGACTTGATCATGGTCGCTCTCCAGCGGGTTAAAACAGTGGCACAGAGTGTAGTCCAAGGTGCTTTATGGAAATAATCTGGCAAATGGCAAAACATTATTGCTATTGAGGGATAATCGCCGCCTAGCTGGAGGAGCACACATGAACAGTTGGGATGGCCTGGATGAATTTGTCGCGGTGGCCGAGTGCGGCCAGTTCACGGCGGCAGCGCAGCGCCTGGGATTGTCGTCGTCACAGGTCAGCCGGCAAATCGCCCGCCTGGAAGAGAACCTACAAACGCGGCTGTTCTACCGCAGCACCCGGCGCGTGGCGCTGACCGAGGCCGGGCAGACCTTTCTGCAACATTGCCAACGTCTGCAGGATGCCCGTGAAGAAGCACTGCTGGCAGTCGGCGATCTGGGCAGCGAACCCAAGGGGTTGCTGCGCATGACCTGCGCGGTGGCCTATGGCGAACGGTTTATCGTGCCGTTGGTGACCCAATTCATGAGCCGCCACCCGCTGTTGAAAGTGGATATCGAACTGAGCAACCGAACCCTGGACCTGGTGCAGGACGGCATCGATCTGGCGATTCGTCTGGGGCGCTTGCAGGATTCACGACTGGTGGCCACGCGTCTGGCACCGAGGCGGATGTACGTGTGTGCGGCACCCAGCTATATGCAGCGTTACGGGCAGCCCCACAGCCTGTCGGAACTGAGCCAGCACAACTGCCTTATCGGCAGCAGCGACAGCTGGAGCTTTCAGCAGGACAGCCGTGAGTTGTCGCAGCGGGTGCACGGCAACTGGCGCTGTAATAGCGGGCAGGCGGTGCTGGATGCGGCGCTGCAAGGGTTGGGGTTGTGTCAGTTGCCGGACTATTACGTGCAAGAGCATTTGCACACTGGCGCGTTGGTGTCGTTACTGGAAAAACATCAGGCGCCGAATACGGCGGTGTGGGCGCTGTATCCACAGCAGCGGCATCTGTCGCCGAAGGTGCGGCAGTTGGTCGATCACTTGAAGGCGGGGTTGGCGCATTTGGGCTGAACGAACACTGCACTCGTAGGAGCGGCTTCCGCCGCGATGCGATTGAGATCAAAAACATCGCGGCTGAAGCCGCTCCTACAGAGAGCTCGAATCAGCTTTTGTGCGCCCACCGCAGGCGCAGCCATTCGAGGTCTTCCGGCCGGGTAACCTTCAGATTATCCGCCCGTCCCTCAATCAACCGTGGCGCCTGCCCAGCCCATTCGATGGCCGAGGCTTCGTCGGTAATCTGCACACCGGAAACCAACGCATCCGCCAACACCCGGTGCAAGGTGCCAAGGCGAAACATCTGCGGCGTATAGGCTTGCCAAATCACTGAGCGGTCGACAGTTTCCTGCACGCGGCCATCGGCGCCGGCGCGTTTCAGGGTGTCGCGTGCCGGCACTGCCAGCAGCCCGCCGACCGCATCATTGGCCAATTCGGCCAGCAACAGATCGAGGTCGTAACGCGACAGATTGGGCCGCGCCGCATCGTGCACCAGCACCCAATCGTCTTCAGCCGCGCCGAGTTCAGCCAGACGGATCAGACCATTGAGCACCGAGTCGGCACGTTCGCAGCCGCCGTCAGCACGCTCGATGCGTTGGTTGCTGGCATAAGCCAGCGTCGGCCAGTAGGCGTCATCGACAGACAGGCAGACCACCAGCCCACGCAATTGCGGGTGGTCGAGAAAGCAGTCGAGGGTATGTTCGAGAATGGTTTTGCCGGCCAGTTGCAGGTACTGCTTGGGCCGGTCGGCGAGCATTCGGGCGCCGACGCCTGCGGCTGGGATCAAAGCCCAGAAGGCAGGCAAAACGGGAGTCGTCATTCGTTCAACTGATAGAGGGTTTCGCCGTCTTTGACCATGCCCAGTTCATGACGGGCACGCTCTTCGACAGTTTCCATACCCTTCTTCAGCTCACTGACTTCCGCTTCAAGGATACGGTTACGTTCCAGCAGGTTTTCGTTTTCACCCTTCTGCTCGGCAATCTGCCGCTGCAAGTCGGTGACCTGCGCAAAGCTACCTTCGCCCACCCAAAGGCGGTACTGCAGGCCGGCCAGCACTAAGATCAGAACGACGAATAACCAGTAAGGGCTACGCAAAATCGGTTTTTCTCATATGAAAAGGGCACCTTCCGGTGCCCTTTTTACCACCGGCAGCTTAGCCGCGGAACTCGGCGCGACCACGGTACGGTGCTTTGGCACCCAACTGCTCTTCGATACGCAGCAGTTGGTTGTACTTCGAAACGCGGTCGGAACGGCACAGCGACCCGGTTTTGATCTGACCGGCGGCAGTGCCCACAGCCAGGTCGGCGATGGTGCTGTCTTCGGTTTCGCCCGAGCGGTGCGAGATCACGGCAGTGTAACCAGCAGCCTTGGCCATCTGGATGGCTTCCAGGGTTTCGGTCAGGGTGCCGATCTGGTTGAACTTGATCAGAATCGAGTTGGCGATCGACTTGTCGATGCCTTCCTTGAGAATTTTTGTATTGGTAACAAACAAGTCGTCACCGACCAGTTGCACCTTGGCGCCGATCTTGTCGGTCAGCACTTTCCAGCCGTCCCAGTCCGACTCGTCCATGCCGTCTTCGATGGAGATGATCGGGTAACGCTCGGTCAGGCCAGCCAGGTAGTCAGCGAAACCGGCAGCGTCGAACACTTTGCCTTCGCCGGCGAGGTCGTACTTGCCGCCTTCGAAGAATTCGCTGGAAGCGCAGTCCAGAGCCAGGGTCACGTCGGTGCCCAGTTTGTAGCCAGCATTGGCCACGGCTTCGGCGATGGCGGCCAGAGCGTCTTCGTTGGACGCCAGGTTCGGCGCGAAACCACCTTCGTCACCCACCGAGGTGCTCAGGCCGCGAGCTTTCAGCACGGCTTTGAGGTGGTGGAAAATTTCGGTGCCCATGCGCAGGCCGTCGGCGAAAGTCTTGGCGCCTACTGGCTGAACCATGAACTCTTGGATGTCGACGTTGTTATCGGCGTGCTCGCCGCCGTTGATGATGTTCATCATCGGTACCGGCATGGAATACACGCCCGGTGTGCCGTTGAGGTTGGCGATGTGCGCGTACAGCGGCAGATCCTGATCCTGGGCAGCGGCTTTGGCAGCGGCCAGGGACACAGCGAGGATGGCGTTTGCACCCAGGCTGCCTTTGTTCTCGGTGGCGTCGAGGGCGATCATCGCCAGGTCGAGGGCTTTCTGGTCTACCGGGTCTTTGCCCAGCAGCAGGGAACGGATCGGGCCATTGATGTTGGCGACTGCTTTCAGAACGCCTTTACCCAGGTAACGGCTCTTGTCGCCATCACGCAGTTCCAGCGCTTCGCGCGAACCGGTGGAGGCACCCGACGGCGCGCAGGCGCTGCCAACGATACCGTTGTCGAGAATGACGTCTGCTTCGACGGTCGGATTGCCGCGGGAGTCGAGAACTTCACGACCTTTGATGTCGACGATCTTTGCCATTGTTGTTAACACTCCAAAATATGACGAAAACGGCGCTGCAGAGAGGTTGATGCAGGCAGCTTGAAATCAAACCAGCCCGCTCGACGACTCTCTGACTCACGGGTCAGAGCTCGCCCGAGCGGCACTTTACCGAAAGTTGCTGCGCTTAGGCAGTCTCAATCGGCGGGAAGCTCTTGACCAGGTCGTCCAGGGCCTTGAGCTGAGTGAGGAACGGCTCCAGCTTGTCCAGGCGCAGGGCGCATGGACCATCGCACTTGGCGTTGTCCGGGTCCGGGTGGGCTTCGAGGAACAAGCCCGCCAGGCCCTGGCTCATGCCGGCCTTGGCCAGATCGGTGACCTGGGCACGGCGGCCGCCAGCGGAGTCGGAACGCCCGCCCGGCATTTGCAGGGCGTGGGTCACGTCGAAAAACACCGGGTATTCGAACGACTTCATGATGCCGAAGCCAAGCATGTCCACCACCAGGTTGTTGTAGCCAAAGCTCGAACCGCGCTCGCAAAGGATGAGCTGGTCGTTACCGGCTTCGACGCACTTGGCCAGGATATGTTTCATTTCCTGGGGAGCGAGGAACTGGGCTTTCTTGATGTTGATCACCGCGCCGGTCTTGGCCATCGCCACTACCAGATCGGTCTGCCGCGACAGAAACGCCGGCAGTTGAATGATGTCGCACACCGCGGCAACCGGAGCGGCTTGCTCAGGCTCGTGCACGTCGGTGATAACCGGCACGCCGAAGGTTTTCTTCACTTCTTCGAAAATCTTCATGCCCTCTTCCAGGCCTGGGCCGCGGAAGGAAGACACGGAGGAGCGGTTGGCTTTGTCGAAGCTGGCCTTGAACACGTAAGGGATGCCGAGCTTGTCGGTAACGCGCACGTATTCTTCGCAGGCTTTCATCGCCAGGTCGCGGGATTCAAGAACGTTGATACCGCCGAACAGCACAAAGGGTTTGTCGTTGGCGATTTCAATATTGCCAACTTTGATGACTTTCTGGGTCATGCCTTTCTCGCTTTCTGCGCCAGGGCGGCGTTAACGAAACCACTGAACAATGGGTGGCCATCGCGCGGGGTGGAGGTGAACTCAGGGTGGAACTGGCAGGCCACGAACCACGGATGATCCGGCGCTTCAACCACTTCAACCAGGGCGCCATCGGCGGAACGGCCGGTGATTTTCAGGCCAGCTTCCTGCAGTTTTGGCAGCAGGTTGTTGTTCACTTCATAGCGATGACGGTGACGCTCAACGATGGTTTCTTTGGCGTAGCAGTCGAACACTTTCGAGCCTTCGATCAGGTGGCAATCCTGCGCGCCGAGGCGCATGGTGCCGCCCAGGTCCGAGGCTTCGGTGCGAATTTCCACACCGCCTTCAGCGTCTTCCCACTCGGTGATCAGACCGACCACTGGGTGACCGCTGACTTTGTCGAACTCGGTGGAGTTGGCATCGGTCCAGCCCAGGACGTTACGGGCGAACTCGATGACAGCCACCTGCATACCGAGGCAGATGCCCAGGTACGGGATCTTGTTTTCACGGGCGTATTGCACCGTGGTGATCTTGCCTTCTACGCCACGCAGACCGAAGCCGCCCGGTACCAGAATGGCGTCAACGCCTTCCAGCAGGCCGGTGCCTTGCTGTTCGATGTCTTCGGAATCGATATAACGCAGGTTGACCTTGGTGCGGTTCTGGATGCCGGCATGGCTCATCGCTTCGATCAGCGATTTGTAGGCGTCCAGCAGTTCCATGTACTTACCGACCATGGCGATGTTGACTTCTTTTTCCGGATTCAGCTTGGCGTCGACAACCCGATCCCACTCGGACAGGTCGGCACCGCCGCACTCCAGACCGAAGCGCTCGACGACAAAATCGTCCAGGCCCTGGGCGTGCAACACGGAAGGAATCTTGTAGATGGTGTCGACGTCTTCCAGACCAATCACCGCACGCTCTTCAACGTTGGTGAACAGCGCGATTTTGCGGCGCGAGGACACATCGATCGGGTGGTCGGAACGGCAGATCAGCACGTCAGGCTGCAGACCGATGGAACGCAGCTCTTTGACCGAGTGCTGGGTCGGCTTGGTCTTGGTTTCACCCGCGGTGGCGATGTACGGCACCAGGGTCAGGTGCATCAGCATGGCGCGCTTGGCGCCCACTTCCACGCGCAGTTGGCGGATGGCTTCGAGGAACGGCTGGGACTCGATGTCGCCAACGGTACCGCCGATTTCCACCATGGCCACGTCGGCATCGCCAGCACCTTTGATGATGCGGCGTTTGATTTCGTCGGTGATGTGCGG
The DNA here is from genome assembly GCF_003050835.1 of Pseudomonas sp. GV071. Classification (GTDB taxonomy): domain Bacteria; phylum Pseudomonadota; class Gammaproteobacteria; order Pseudomonadales; family Pseudomonadaceae; genus Aquipseudomonas. Next base: position 88,212 of record NZ_QAOJ01000004.1, read on the forward strand.
AATCACCTGGATGGTCGCACCCAGGTAGTCACCACGGCGCTCTTTGCGCAGCACGTCTTCGTAGACGCGGCCGGTGGTGAAGTTATTGCCCTTGGTCATGGTGGTGCGGATGAACCGCTCATAGTGGCCAAGGTCGAGGTCGGTCTCGGCACCGTCGTGAGTGACGAACACTTCACCGTGCTGGAACGGGCTCATAGTGCCCGGATCGACGTTGATGTAGGGGTCCAGTTTGAGCATCGTGACCTTCAGGCCCCGCGCCTCCAGGATAGCCGCCAATGAAGCCGAGGCGATGCCTTTCCCCAATGAAGAAACAACACCGCCCGTGACGAATATGTAGCGCGTCATGAAAAACCCTAGAAGTCTGCGTTTAGGCGGTTTGCGCCGCCGGGGAAAGCTGAAGGAGGGCTGCTGCCCACCCATTACCAGCGAAGCCTGTTGGCCGCGCCTTGAAAATTGATAGCCATGCAGAGAACCAGAAGGTCTACGCATTAGCTGTATGAGACGGGAGCGTAGTCTACCGGAACTACCCTTTCAGCTCAAACGTTGGTCATTCGTCGGCGCCTGCCACTGCAATAACCAGCGCACCTCAGCAGGGCCGCGGATTGCAGGCAGATTGGCGACCGCCAGAAGCTCATCAGCGCGGTACAACAACGGCAATCGACTGCGAACAAAAGCGGGAATCGCCTGCTCGTTGAGCAGGCGTTTGAGATCGCGGTGACCGCGGCCAGGGATATTCAGCACTTCACCGCCCTGGCGGTAGCGCACCTGTAATGGGCCTAGCGGCGGCTCGCCATGAATACGCAACTGACCGTTACCCGGCAGTTCCAGCGCCCGTTCCGGGCTTGCCCAGACCGGCGGCTGCGCCGTGGGCATCAGCCAGTCACCACTCAACCACCACAGTCGGCCACCCTCGCGATGCAGCTCACCTTGAGCCAGCCGCCACACAGGCTTGGCCTCAGGGCCGGCATCACGCAGATCATTCCAGCCAGCCCAATGCTCGCTGTCGGGCAGCAAGGTCAGCGGCGTCAGCCAATGGCGCAGGGCATTACGTTGGCGCTCCGGCGAGAGACCGAGCAGCGGCTGCAAAACCAGCGAAGGCAAGCTCAGCCAGGCGAAGGGACTGGGCGTTTGCGCAAGCTTCAGGTCCAATTCGGCGAGCTCGTCCAGCAGGCCCTGCGCCTCACGCAAATGCGCGGCACTGCGCGCCAGGGTTTGTGCAGCCTGCGGCCAATGCGCAGCGAACTGCGGGAATACCTGATGGCGCAAATGATTGCGGGCGTAGGCCGGGTCAGTATTGGAAGGGTCTTCCACCCAACTCAGGCCGTGCTCGTGGGCATAAGCCAGCAATTCAGTGCGCGAGCATTCCAGGAGCGGCCGCGCCACAGTGCCCCGCCCTAACGGACGGCTCACCGGAATGCCCGCCAGCCCGCGCACACCGGCACCTCGAAGCAAGCGAAACAGTATGGTCTCCGCCTGATCATCACGGTGCTGAGCGGTGAGCAGTACCTCGCCCTCCCCCAGCACCTGGGTAAATGCCTGATAACGCGCCTCGCGCGCCGCCCGCTCCAGACTGGCGCCCGGCACAACCTGCACATTGATAGTGCGCAGCGGCACACCCAGCCCAGCGCACAGCTGCTGGCAAACCGCCGGCCAGCCGTCAGCCGCAGCCTGCAGACCGTGATGGATATGAATAGCGTGGAGAGGTGGCAGGTGCTCGGTGTGCCCGAGACTAGCCAGAAGGTGCAGCAGAACGGTGGAGTCCAATCCGCCGGACAAGGCGATATGCCAAGCCGGCGCTGTGCGCCAGGGTGCCAGGCCAGCTAGCAACCTGGCGTGAAGGCTCACTCAGGCGACGCCGTAGCTCATCAGACGCTCGTAACGACGGGCCAGCAGCGCGTCGGTATCGAATTTCTGCAGAGACTTCAGCTGCTCGCCGAGGGCGGCACGAATCGATTCGGCTGCCACGGCCGGGGCCGAATGCGCGCCACCCAGTGGCTCGTCGATAACCTTGTCGACAATGCCCAAACCCTTCAGACGCTCAGCCGTGATGCCCATGGCTTCGGCAGCTTCCGGCGCTTTCTCGGCGGTTTTCCACAGGATGGAAGCGCAGCCTTCCGGCGAGATCACCGCGTAGGTGGAGTACTGCAGCATGTTCAGTTGGTCGCAAACGCCAATGGCCAATGCGCCGCCGGAACCACCTTCACCAATAACGGTGGCAATGATCGGGGTTTTCAGCCGCGCCATCACGCGCAGGTTCCAGGCAATCGCTTCGCTCTGGCCACGCTCTTCAGCGTCGATGCCCGGGTAGGCACCGGGGGTGTCGATAAAGGTCAGGATCGGCATCTTGAAGCGCTCAGCCATTTCCATCAGACGACAAGCTTTGCGGTAGCCCTCAGGGCGCGGCATGCCGAAGTTGCGGCGAACCTTCTCGCGCACTTCGCGGCCTTTCTGGTGACCGATCACCATCACCGGTTGATCGTTCAGACGGGCAACGCCACCAACGATAGCCGGGTCGTCGGAGAAGTGACGGTCGCCGTGCAGTTCGTCGAACTCGGTGAAGATGTGTTCGATGTAATCGAGGGTGTAGGGCCGGCGCGGGTGGCGGGCCAGCTTGGCGATCTGCCAACTGGTGAGGCTACCGAAGATGCTCGCGGTCAGGGTGTTGCTCTTGTCTTGCAGACGGGCAATTTCATCACTGATGTTCAGCGAATTGTCGTTACCGACCAGGCGCAGCTCTTCGATCTTGGCTTGCAGATCGGCAATCGGCTGTTCGAAATCGAGAAAGTTCGGGTTCATAGTCATCCGTCTTGCGCCGAGGCCGTGGCCTGGCGGCTTAGTCCGTTGAGCGCCTTACCTTACGGGAACAGGCGCAGTCAGGTCGAGAGTAAAAACCGTGCGGCGAGCAGGGATTGCCCCGCTCGGCACGCCAAAAACTAGCGATAGTGCAAAAAGACGTTGTCGCGCCCGAACTGGTCACGCAATGTTTGAATCAATCCATCAGCCGGGTCGATTCGCCAGCCTTCGCCGAACTGCAACAAGGCCTTGGCTTCGCTGCCGGTGTAGTCGAGGGTGATTGGGCAACCGCCGCGGTGCTTTTTGCACAATTCCGCCAGCCAGCGCAGGCGATCGCCCTTCAGCGCATCGCTCTTGACCCGCACCCGCAGGCTTTCCGCCAGGCCGGTACGTGCATCTTCCAGGCTCATCACGCGCTTGGCACGCAGGCGCAGGCCGCCGGAGAAATCGTCGTTACTCACTTCGCCTTCGACCACCACCAGGGCATCGGTCTGCAACAGCGCCTGCGCCGAGTTGAAGGCATCGGCAAACAAGGAGGCTTCGATACGGCCCGAGCGATCGTCGAGGGTGATGAAACCCATCTTGTCGCCCTTCTTGTTCTTCATTACCCGCAGGTTGACGATCAGACCGGCGATGGTCTGGCTGTCGCGCGCCGGCTTCAAGTCGATGATGCGCTGACGGGCGAAGCGGCGAATCTCGCCTTCGTACTCGTCGATCGGGTGACCGGTGAGGTACAGGCCCAGGGTTTCCTTCTCGCCGCGCAGACGCTCTTTGAGCGACAGCTCTTTGGCCTTCTTGTGCTTGGCATAGACGTCGGCGGTTTCATCAGCAAACACTCCGCCAAACAGGTCGGCGTGGCCGCTGTCGTGGCTGCGGGCGGTCTGCTCGGCGGCCTGAATCGCTTCCTCCATCGAGGCCAGCAGCACCGCGCGGTTGCGGTCGATGTTGGCCTGGTAGGCTTTGATTTCGTCGTGGAAGTACGGGCCCAGACGGTCCAGCGCACCGCTGCGAATCAAGGCATCGGTGGTGCGCTTGTTGATGCGTTTGAGGTCGACGCGCGCGCAGAAATCGAACAGGTCCTTGAACGGCCCGGCCTGACGCGACTCGACGATGGCCTCCACCGGCCCCTCGCCCACACCCTTGATCGCGCCCAGACCGTAAACAATCCGGCCGTCGTCGTTAACCGTGAACTTGAACTCCGAGGTATTCACGTCCGGCGCGTCGAGGCGCAGCTTCATGCTGCGGCACTCTTCGATCAGGGTCACGACCTTGTCGGTGTTGTGCATATCCGCCGACAGTACCGCGGCCATGAAGGGCGAGGGGTAGTGGGCTTTCAGCCAGGCCGTCTGGTACGACACCAAGCCGTAGGCGGCGGAGTGGGATTTGTTGAAGCCATAACCGGCGAATTTTTCCACCAGGTCGAAAATGTTACCGGCCAGGTCCGGGTCGATGTTGTTCTTGCTGCAACCCTCAATAAAACCGCCGCGTTGCTTGGCCATTTCCTCGGGCTTTTTCTTACCCATGGCACGACGGAGCATGTCCGCCTCTCCGAGGGTGTAGCCGGCCATGACCTGGGCGATCTGCATCACCTGTTCCTGGTACAGGATGATGCCGTAGGTCGGCAGCAGCACCGGCTTCAGGCCGTCGTACTGGTAGTCAGAGTGCGGGTAGGCGAGCTCAGCGCGACCGTGTTTACGGTTGATGAAGTCGTCCACCATGCCCGATTGCAGTGGTCCCGGACGGAACAGGGCCACCAGGGCGATCAGGTCTTCCAGGCAGTCGGGCTTGAGCTTTTTGATCAGCTCTTTCATGCCGCGCGATTCAAGTTGGAATACCGCGGTGGTTTCAGCTTTCTGCAGCAGCGCGTAGGTCGGCTTGTCGTCCAGCGGAATGAAGTCGATGTTCAGCGGAGCTTCGCCGACCTTGGCCTTCTCGCGGTTGATGGTCTTAAGCGCCCAGTCGATGATCGTCAGGGTACGCAGACCGAGGAAGTCGAACTTCACCAGGCCGGCGGCTTCCACGTCGTCTTTGTCGAACTGGGTTACCAGGCCGCCGCCCTCGTCGTCGCAATAAATGGCGGCGAAGTCAGTGAGCTTGGTCGGTGCGATCACCACACCACCGGCGTGTTTGCCGACGTTACGGGTCACGCCTTCAAGCTTCTTGGCCATCTCCCAGATTTCAGCGGCTTCCTCATCGACCTTGAGGAAGTCGCGCAGGATCTCTTCCTGCTCGTAGGCTTTCTCCAGGGTCATGCCGACTTCAAACGGGATCATCTTCGACAGACGGTCCGCCAGGCCATAAGATTTGCCCTGCACCCGCGCCACGTCACGCACCACCGCCTTGGCGGCCATGGTCCCGAAGGTGATGATCTGGCTCACCGCGTTACGGCCGTATGCCTGGGCCACGTACTCGATCACCCGGTCGCGGCCGTCCATGCAGAAGTCGATATCGAAGTCGGGCATCGATACCCGTTCCGGGTTAAGGAAGCGTTCGAACAGCAGGTCGTACTGCAGCGGATCGAGGTCGGTGATCTTCTGTACATAAGCCACCAGGGAACCAGCACCTGACCCCCGGCCAGGACCGACGGGAATGCCGTTGCGCTTGGCCCACTGGATGAAGTCCATCACGATCAGGAAGTAACCGGGGAAGCCCATCTGGATGATGATATCCAGCTCGAAATTCAGGCGGTCGACATAGACCTGGCGCTTCTCTTCATAGTTGGGCGTGGTCTCTTTTGGCCACAGCACCGCCAGGCGTTCCTCCAGACCCTCGAAGGAGATCTTGCGGAAGAACTCGTCCATGGTCATGCCGTCCGGCACCGGGAAGTTGGGCAGGAAGCTCTTGCCCAACAAAATCTCGATGTTGCAGCGCTTGGCGATTTCGACGGTATTTTCCAGCGCCTCGGGAATGTCGCTGAACAACTCCCACATTTCTTCCGGCGACTTCAGGTACTGCTGATCGCTGTAGGTGCGGGCGCGGCGCGGGTCGTCGAGGGCACGGCCTTCACCGATGCACACTCGGGTTTCGTGGGCTTCGAAGTCGCTTTGCTTGATAAAGCGCACATCGTTGGTGGCCACCAGCATGGCGTCGCAGCGGCCAGCCAGGTCGACCGCCAGGTGCAGGTATTCTTCGTCGTGAACGCGGCTGGTGCGTTGCAGCTCCAGGTAGAAGCGGTCGGGGAATACGTCCTGCCACTCGCGCAGCGAAGCTTCGGCTTCCTGGGTATTGCCGGCCAGCAGAGCCAAGCCGATCTCACCCTCTTTGGCACCGGACAGGGCAATCAAGCCTTCGGACGCCTCCTTGACCCACTCGCGCTCGATGATCACTTCGCCATTGCGCTGGCCTTCGGTGAAGCCGCGCGAGATCAACTCGGTGAGGTTTCGATAGCCTTTGGCGTTCATCACCAGCAGGGTGATACGGCTCAGCGGACCGTCTTCGTCCTTGCTGGCGAGCATCAGATCGGCGCCGCAGATCGGTTTGATCCCGGCGCCCATGGCGGCTTTGTAGAACTTCACCAGCGAGCACAGGTTGCGCTGATCGGTAACCGCCACGGCGGGCATACCGGCGCCGGCGGCGGCCTTGACCAGCGGTTTGACCCGCACCAGACCGTCAACCAGGGAGAACTCGGTATGCAAACGCAGATGAACAAAGGTGGCCGGCATGCTGATCCTATAAAGCGCAAAAACGACAAGGCCCGGATTGTACCGGGCCTTGGCGCAAACATCAGCTCAGAGCTTTAAACGTCTTCCAATAACCGCCGCACGGGGGCAAAGGAGCGCCGATGAATAGGTGTAGGACCTAGACGCTGCAAGGCTTCCAGATGAACCGGTGTTGGATAGCCTTTGTGCCCACCGATGCCGTAGCCGGGGTACAGCGCTTCCATTTCCTGCATTTCGCGGTCGCGACTGACCTTGGCCAGAATCGAGGCCGCAGCAATCGCCGGCACCTTGCTGTCACCCTGCACCACCGAGGCGCTGGGCACCTTGAGCTTCGGGCAGCGGTTGCCGTCGATCAGCGCCAGACGCGGGGTCACACTCAAGCCTTCGACCGCCCGCTGCATGGCCAGCATGGTGGCGTGGAGAATATTCAGTTGGTCGATTTCTTCGACCTCGGCGCGAGCGATGCACCAGGCCAGCGCTTTCTCTTTGATTTCGTCGAAGAGCTTTTCGCGCTTGGCTTCGGTGAGCTTCTTCGAGTCATTGAGACCAAGGATCGGCCGCGCCGGATCGAGGATCACGGCGGCGGTCACCACCGCGCCGCAGAGCGGACCACGGCCGACTTCATCGACACCGGCGACCAATTCTTCCACCAGAGTGAAATCCAGCCCCAACTGCATCAGCGCGCTCCCGCCAGTTCAAGCACGGCCTTGGCCGCTTCGGTGGATGCATCGCGGCGCAAGGTACGGTGGATCTGATCGAAAAACTCGGTTTGCGCCTGGCCGCCAACCAGCAGCGGCGCCAGGGTTTGTGCCAAGGCATCCGGGGTGGCGGCATCCTGCAACAGCTCAGGCACCAACAGGCGGCCGGCGAGCAGGTTGGGCAGCGACACATAGGGGCTTTTCAGCATGCGCTTGAGAATGCGGTAGGTCATCGGTGCCACGCGGTAGGCCACCACCATCGGACGCTTGTACAGCAGTGCTTCCAGGGTCGCGGTACCGGAGGCAATCAACACTGCATCGCAGGCGGCCAGCGCGGTATGCGACTGACCTTCGAGCAGCGTGACGGGAATATCGTGGCCCACCAACTGCGCTTCGATCTGCGCGCGGCGTTCAGGGCTGGCGCAGGGCAACACGAAACGTACCCCCGGACGCAGCGCGCGCAACCGCACAGCCGCATCGAGAAACAGGCCACCCAGGCGCGACACTTCACCGCCACGGCTGCCAGGCATCAGCGCGACTACAGGGCCGTCTGCCGGCAGATTCAGCTCGGTGCGGGCAGCAGCACGATCAGCTTCTAAAGGAATGGCGTCCGCCAGGGTGTGACCGACAAAACGCACGGGCACCTGGTGCTCGTCGTAGAACTTAGCTTCGAAGGGAAACAGGGTCAGCATCAGGTCGCAGGCTTCGCGAATCTTCAGCACGCGCTTCTGCCGCCAGGCCCAGACCGACGGACTGACGTAGTGCACAGTCTTGATCCCGGCCTGACGCAACTTCAGTTCCAGGTGCAGGTTGAAGTCCGGCGCGTCGATACCAATGAACACATCGGGCTTGGCCGCCGTCAGGGTCTGGATCAGGCGCTTGCGCCGCGACAGTAGTTCCGGCAGCCGGCCGAGCACTTCCACCAAGCCCATGACCGCCAGGCGCTCCATGGGGAAATACGAGTTCAGCCCCTGGGCCTGCATACGCGGGCCACCGACGCCAATGAACTCAACCTGTGGATGCTGCGCTTTGAGAGCCTGCATCAGGCCGGCGCCGAGGATGTCGCCAGACGCCTCACCGGCGACCAGGGCTATGCGAACAGTGCGGCCCATGATCAGCGGGTGATGCCGCGGGATGACGCCTTGATGGAGTCGATAAACACCGCGACTTCCGGGTACTGCGCTGCCGAATCGGCCAACTCGGCGAGCGCCTTGTCGACGGTCAGGCCTTGGCGGTACACCACTTTGTAGGCACGACGCAGGGCTTGAATCGCCTCTTCGCTGAAGCCGCGACGGCGCATGCCTTCGAAGTTCATGCTGCGCGCTTCGGCGGGGTTGCCGAACACGGTGACGTACGCCGGTACGTCCTTGCCGATGGCAGTGCCCATGCCGGAAAAGCTGTGGGCGCCGATATGGCAGAACTGATGCACCAGGGTAAAGCCCGACAGAATCGCCCAGTCATCCACGTGCACATGGCCGGCCAACGCGGTGTTGTTGACCAGGATGCAGTGGTTGGCGATCACGCTGTCATGCCCGACATGGGCATAGGCCATGATCAGGTTGTGGTCGCCGATGGTGGTTTCCGCGCGGTCCTGAATGGTGCCGCGGTGGATGGTCACGCCTTCGCGAATGACGTTGTGGTCGCCGATCACCAGGCGGGTGTCTTCACCCTTGTACTTGAGATCGGGGGTGTCTTCGCCCACGGACGAAAACTGGTAGATTCGGTTGTGCTTACCAATGCGCGTCGGCCCCTTGAGAATCACGTGGGGCCCGATAACCGTACCCTCGCCGATTTCCACACCGGGACCGACGATCGACCAAGGGCCGACTTCTACGTCGTCGGCAAGCTTGGCAGTCGGATCGATGATCGCTCGAGGGTCAATCAAACTCATAGTTTCCTTTCCGCGCAGATGATTTCCGCCGAGCACACTTCTTTGCCATCGACACTGGCGCGGCATGCGAACTTCCAGATGCTGCGCTTGGAGCTGATGAAGGTGGCTTCGAGGATCAGTTGGTCACCAGGGGTAACCGGCTGGCGAAAACGCAGCTTATCCGAGCCGACGAAGTAGTAAAGCGTGCCATCGGCCGGTTTCACGTCCAGCATCTTGAAACCGAGAATACCAGCGGCCTGGGCCATGGCTTCGATGATCAGCACGCCCGGCATGATCGGGTGTTCAGGGAAGTGACCGTTGAAAAAAGGCTCGTTGATGCTGACATTCTTGTAGGCGCGAATGGTCTTGGTGTCTGCCACATCCAAGTCGACCACACGGTCTACCAGCAGGAACGGGTAGCGGTGCGGCAAGTATTCGCGGATCTGGTTAATGTCCATCATGTTCGGAAAAGCCTGTAATAGAGGAAGGGGACTGACGAATGCCGTCAGTCACGCATCAGATGAAGCATCGTCGGCCGGGGTCACGGCGGCCAGACGCTTTTCTAGCTGCTGCAGGCGACGCGCCATGTCATCCAGGTTACGGAAACGGGCGGCGCTCTTGCGCCATTCCGCAGCCGTTTGCATGGCGGTGCCGGAAGAATAGGAACCGGGCTCGGTAATCGAGCGGGTAACCATGGTCATGCCGGTGACGAACACGCCATCGCAAATATCGATGTGGCCCACCAGCCCCACACCGCCGGCAAGCATACAGTGCTTACCGATCTTGGTGCTGCCGGAAATCCCGACACAGGCGGCCATGGCGGTGTGATCACCGACCTGGACGTTGTGCGCGATCATGATCTGGTTATCCAGTTTCACCCCGTTGCCGATAATGGTATCGGCCAGGGCACCACGGTCGATGGTGGTATTGGAACCTACTTCAACGTCATCACCGAGGGTGACGCCGCCGATCTGGGCGATCTTTTGCCACACGCCTTTTTCATTGGCGAAGCCGAAGCCCTCGCCGCCGATCACGGCGCCCGACTGAATCACTACCCGCTTGCCGATAAACACGTCGTGGTAAAGCGTCACGCGTGGCGCCAACCAGCCGCCCTCGCCGATCACCGTGCGCGCGCCGATAAAACACTGCGCACCGATGGTCACCCCGGCACCGATCTGGGCACCGCTCTCGATCACCGCGTAAGCACCGATACTGGCGGTCGCATCGACCACAGCATCTGACGCCACAATGGCAGTGGCATGCACGCCAGCCGTCGCACGCGGTTTGCGGTCGAACAAGTGGGAGAGTTCGGCGTAGGCCAGGTAAGGATTGGCCACCACCAACGCCGCGCCCGCATAACCTTCGGCATCAGCCGCAGTCAGCAGCACCGCACCGGCTTTGCAGTCAGTGAGGAATTTGCGGTATTGGGGATTGGCGAGGAAGCTCAGCTGTTCCGGGCCAGCCTCTTGCAAGGTGGCCAGGCCGCTGATGCGGATGTCCGCAGCGCCACGCAGGGTGGCGCCTAGACGCTCGGCCAGCTGGCCGAGGGAGAAAACCGAAGCAGTCATAATTAACGCGACTGGTTCATGCGCTCGATGACTTGGCGAGTGATGTCGTACTGAGGTTTGACATCGATCACCGCACCGCGCTCGAGCACCAGGTCGAAGGCGCCATTTTTGATGACGTCTTCAACAGCCTTGTCCAGAGTCGGCTTCAGCTTCTTCAGCATTTCACGGTCAGCAGCGGCTTTGGCTTCGTTCAGCTCTTTGGACTGGAACTGGAAGTCGCGGGCCTTTTGCTTGAATTCAAGCTCCAGACGCTCACGCTCGCCTTGCTGCATTTTCTCGCCTTCTTTGACCAGGCGGTCCTGAATGCCTTTGGCGCTGGTTTCCAGGGCCTTGAGCTTGGTCAGTTGCGGACCGAATTTCTTCTCGGCATCGACTGCATATTTCTTCGCAGCATCCGACTCAAGCAGTGCCTGCTGATAGTTCAGCACGGCAATTTTCATGTCGGCGAAGGCCGGGCCTGCCAGAACGGCAGCGCTTAACAGTACCAATTGGATCAACTTGCGCACGGTGAACTCCTGCAAAACTGTTGTGGTTCAGGTAATTAGAACGTCTGACCGAGGGAGAACTGGAACACTTGGGTGTCGGCGTCGTCCGGCTTCTTGATTGGCATGGCCAAGCTGAAGCTGAGTGGGCCCAACGCGGTAATCCAGGTCACACCAACACCCACGGAGCTGGCCAGACTGTTCAAGTCGAGATCACAACCGCTGTCACCACGATTTTTCTGCGTGGAGCTGCAATTGGTATCGAACACATTACCCACATCCCAGAACAACGAGGTACGCAGGGAACGCTGGTCTTTCACGAAAGGCAGTGGGAACAGGTATTCCGCACCACCCTGGATCAACACGTTACCGCCAAATGGCAGCGGATCTTGGTCCGGGTCAGTGTAACGACCGTATTTGTCCTGACCACCACCGGCTACATAGCTCGGTGTACTGCGTGGGCCGAGACTGCTGTCTTCAAAGCCGCGCACCGAGTTGAAACCACCAGCGTAGTAGTTCTCATAGAACGGCAGGCCGGAGGTGGAACCGTAGCCATCGCCATAACCCAGTTCGGTATGGAAACGCATGGTGGTGTTAGTGGTCAGCGGCGCGAAGATCTGCGCGCGGTAGTCCAACTTGAAGAAGGACAGGTCGCTACCTGGAATGGTGCTTTCCAGAACCAGGCTTTGCGAGTGACCACGGTTAGCCAGTACGCCTCGGTTGAGGGTGGACTCGGACCAGCCGATGGAGCCTTTGAAGTTGAGGAAGTTATCCCCTTCCTGGTCGAGGAAGTTGATGATCTCGTCAACGGTGTAGTCACCGGTCTTGATTTCGTCTTCCTGTACGGTCAGGCCGAAGGTCAGACGCGAGGTCTCACTGATCGGGTAGCCGATGCTCACACCACCACCGTAGCTGTCTACCGCGTAGCTGGAAACATCGGTATCCAGTTCGTCGTAGTCAGTGGTGCGGTAGAAGGCGTTGTAACCCAGGCTTACGCCGTCGACGGTCCAGTAGGGGTCAACGAAGCCGAAGTTGTAGCGGGTCTGGTATTCGCTGCGGGTAAGGCCAATGCTGACCTTGTTACCGGTACCCAGGAAGTTGTTCTGGCTGATGGAACCACCGAGGATCAGACCAGCGTTCTGGGCGAAACCGACGCTAGCGGTAATCGAACCGGACGCTTGTTCTTCCACGCTGTAGTTCACGTCAACCTGGTCGTCAGTGCCTGGAACCTGCGGGGTTTCGACGTTTACTTCTTTAAAGAAGCCCAGACGTTCCAGACGGGTTTTCGACTGGTCGATCAGGTAGGTCGAAGCCCAGCCGCCTTCCATCTGACGCATTTCACGGCGCAGCACTTCGTCTTCGGACTTGGTGTTGCCACGGAAGTTGATGCGGTTGACGTAAGCACGTTTGCCCGGGTTGACGCCGAATGTGATCGAAACGGTGTGGTCTTCGTCGTGCGCTTCCGGCACGCCGTTGACGTTGGCGAAGGTGTAACCCTCGTTACCCAGACGGCGGGTGATCAGCTCGGAGGTGGTGGTCATCAGCTTGCGCGAGAACACCTGGCCTTTCTTCACCAGCAGCAGGGCTTTGACTTCTTCCTCGGGAACCTTGAGGTCACCGCTGAGTTTCACTTCACGGACGGTGTACTTCTGGCCTTCATCAACGTTGACGGTGATGTAGACGTGCTTCTTGTCCGGGGTGATGGATACCTGAGTGGAGGAGATATCCATATTGATGTAGCCGCGGTCCAGGTAGTAGGAACGCAGACGCTCCAAGTCACCGGAGAGCTTTTCGCGGGCGTACTTGTCGTCGTTCTTGAAGAAGGACAGCCAGTTGGTGGTCTTCAGTTCGAACAGATCAACCAGGTCTTCATCCGGGAACACGGTGTTGCCCACCACGTTGATGTGCTGGATGGCGGCCACGGTGCCTTCGTTGATGTTGATCTTCAGCGCGACGCGGTTGCGCGGCTGTGGAATCACTTCCGCTTCGATCTCGGCCGAGTAACGGCCCTGGGCCACGTACTGGCGCTGCAGCTCGTTACGCACACCTTCGAGGGTGGCGCGCTGGAAGATCTCACCTTCGGACAGACCGGACTGGTTCAAACCCTTGAGCAGGTCTTCACTGGTGATGGCCTTGTTGCCTTCGATCTCGATGCTGGAGATCGACGGACGCTCGACCACTGTCACGACCAGCACGGTGCCGTCACGACCCAGTTGGATGTCCTGGAAGAAACCGGTTTTGAACAGCGAGCGGGTCGCTTCGACCAATTGGCGGTCATCGGCCGTCTCGCCCACGTTCAGTGGCAATGCGCCGAACACGCTGCCGGCGGAAACCCGCTGCAGGCCGTTGACGCGGATATCGGAGATGGTGAAGGACTCGGCGTGAACTTCGGCGATCATCAGTGCGAAGAGCACCACAGGTAGCAGCAGCAGACGTTTCATGAAGTCCTTTCTTATTCCAACTGACGATAAAAAATCTGCCGCAGGTGCGGCACTTTTTGTAATTCGGTTAACGGTATAACGATGAAACTTCAGAACCGGCTCAGGTCATTGACCAGCGCCAGCAACATCACCCCAACCACCAGACTGATGCCGATCTGCATCCCCCACCCCTGCACTCGCTCCGACACCGGGCGACCACGCACCCATTCGATCAGATAGAAAAGCAGGTGCCCCCCGTCAAGCACGGGAATCGGCAAAAGATTGAGAACCCCCAAACTGATGCTCAGATAGGCCAGGAAATTTAGAAAATCCCCTACCCCGGACTGGGCTGAAGCGCCCGCCACTTTAGCAATGGTTATCGGCCCGCTCAAGTTTTTTACCGAGAGCTCGCCAAAGAGCATTTTCTTTAGCGAATCAAGGGTCAAGAGGCTCATCGTCCAGGTGCGTTTCAGCGCCTCGGACACTGATTCCAGGGGGCCGAAGCGGACCTCGCGGAGCATATCGGCCGGCCACTCGCCACCTTGCACACCCGCGCCAAGGTAGCCTGCATGAGCCTTATCCTTACCTTTGGCGGCCAAAGTGACGGGAACATCGACCGATTGCCCGTCGCGCTGCACCACCAACATCACGCGCTGACCAGCACGAGGCCGCACGCCATCGACCAGTTGTTGCCAGTCGCTTAGCGGGGCGCCGTCGAGGCTCACCAACCGATCACCTACTTTCAGCCCGGCAGCCTGTGCCGGACCTTCCGGATCAAGTGTCGCCAGCACCGGCTCCAATACCGGCCGCCAAGGACGAATACCCAGAGCACCAATCGGGTCCGGCTCTTCGGCGCCTTTGAGCCAATCCTGCAACTGAACTTGATAGGTGGATTCGGTGCTGGAGCCCGGCTCAAGCACCTGTACCGCGACTTGCCCGCTTTCACCCAAGCGGCGCACCAGCTGCAAACCAATACCACTCCAACCGGTGGTCTTTTCGCCGTCGACGGCGATGATTTCCTGCCCAGCAGTCAGACCGGCCTGCGCCGCCAAGCTCTGCGGCTCGACCGCGCCAATAACAGGACGCACCTGCTGGCCGCCCATCATGGCAAGAATCCAGAAAAAGAAGATCGCCAGCAGGAAATTGGCGATAGGACCGGCAGAAACGATGGCGATGCGTTGCAGCACCGGCTTACGGTTAAACGTGAAAGGGAGGTCTTCGGCGGCGATCTGCGCGTCGGTTTCACGCTCATCGAGCATCTTCACATAGCCGCCCAGCGGGATGGCGGCGATGACAAATTCAGTGCCGTGACGGTCGCTCCAGCGCACCAGCGGGGTGCCGAAGCCAACGGAGAAGCGCAACACCTTCACCCCGCAACGGCGGGCGACCCAGAAATGGCCAAACTCGTGGAAGGTAACCAGCACGCCCAGCGCGACCAGCAGGCCGCAGACCATATACAGCATGTTCATTTACATCCTCCGAGCTAGCGCCCGTGGTGACTCAACCAGTGTTCAGCTTGGGCTCGCGCACTGGCATCGGCCGCCAGCACGGCGTCGAGACTGTCCACCGGCAGGGCCGGCTGAGCGTTCAAGACCGCGTCAATCATACTCGCGATCTCGGGGAAACGAATGCGCCGCTTGAGAAACGCCGCCACCGCCACTTCATTGGCCGCGTTAAGCATGGCCGGCGCCGTACCGCCAGCCTCGGCAGCCTGTCGCGCCAGGCGCAAGCAAGGGAAGCGCTGTTCATCGGGCGGCAGGAAATCCAGACGAGCGATGGCGAACAGGTCCAGCGGCAACACCCCGGAATCAATTCGCTCCGGCCAGGCCAGGGCATGACTGATCGGCGTGCGCATATCCGGATTACCCAACTGCGCCAACACCGAGCCATCGACATAGTCGACCAGTGAGTGAATGACGCTCTGCGGGTGAATCACCACTTCGACCTTGGACGGCGGCGCATCGAACAGCCAGCAGGCCTCGATCAGCTCCAGGCCCTTGTTCATCATGCTGGCCGAGTCGACGGAGATCTTGCGCCCCATCGACCAATTCGGGTGAGCGCAGGCCTGTTCCGGGGTGACGTGCTGCAGATCGCCCAGCGGCGTCTGCCGGAACGGACCACCGGAAGCCGTCAGCAGAATGCGCCGCACGCCGACATTATTGAGGCCGCGCGCATAGTCGGTGGGCAGGCATTGGAAAATCGCGTTGTGTTCGCTGTCGATCGGCAGCAGCACGGCGCCGCTCTTGCGCACCGCCTGCATAAAGAGCGCGCCGGACATCACCAGTGCCTCCTTATTAGCCAGCAAGACTTTCTTGCCGGCCTCGACCGCTGCCAGGGTTGGCTTCAAACCTGCCGCACCAACGATCGCCGCCATCACCGCATCCACTTCCGGGTGCGCAGCCACTTCACACAGACCGCCCTGCCCTTCCAGCACTTGAGTCGGCAAACCGGCGGCTTGCAGGGCGGCACGGAGTTTGTCCGCTGCGGCACTGTCGGCGACCACGGCGTAACGCGGGCGATGCTGCAGACACAGCGCCTCCAGCTCGGCCAATCGCGAGAAGCCGCTGAGGGCAAACACTTGGTAACGCTGCGGATGACGGGCAATCACGTCGAGGGTGCTGAGGCCGATGGAACCAGTGGCTCCCAGCACGGTGATCTGTTGCGGCTGACTCACAGCGAGCCCCAGCCTGCGCCCCAGAGCAACACGGTGAACATGGGGATGGCGGCAGTCAGGCTGTCGATGCGATCCAGCACACCGCCATGGCCTGGCAGCAGGTTACTGCTGTCCTTGAGGCCCGCCTGGCGCTTGAACATGCTTTCGGTCAGATCGCCCACCACCGAGACTGCGACGATCAACGCCGTACCCAGCAACGCGAAGACAAACTCACCAGCGCTCCAGCCGCGAAAAATGCCGACGCCGACGGTTATTGCCAGGCAAGCAGCCAGGCCGCCGTAAACGCCCTCCCAGCTTTTCCCGGGACTCACACGCGGCGCCAGCTTGCGCTTGCCGAATTTGCGACCCGAGAAATAGGCGCCGATATCAGCACCCCAGACCAGGATCATCACGGCGAAAATCAGCCAGTTCGCCAGAGGCCACTGCTTGATCAGCACCAAACCCTGCCAGGCCGGCAGCAAAATCAGCAGACCGATCAGCACTTTTATCGGCGCGCTGCCCGACCAGAAACCGTGGCTATTGGGAAAACTCAGTACCAGCAGGGTCGCCACCAGCCACCAGAGAATACCCAGCACCAAGACCACAGGCGCCAGACCTGGCAGGTGGTAAAGCCCCACTAGCAACACCGCTACCGCTGCGGCGAAAGCAACCCGCACCGGCTGCGCCTGAAACCCAGCCAGACGCGCCCACTCCCAGGCACCGAGGGTTACAACGGCGCCGATAAACAGAGCAAAGGCAGCGCCGCTCAGCAGAAAAAAACCGCCAAGGGCGATAGGCGCCAGAATCAGGGCGGTGATGATGCGTTGCTTCAACATTGTGCGCGAGCCTCAGCTGCCACCTGCTCGCTGGTTTTCCCAAAGCGGCGCTGGCGGGTAGCGTAATCGGCCAGCGCTTTGCGCATGGCGTCGTGTTTGAAGTCCGGCCAGAACAGGTCGGAGAAATACAGCTCGGAATACGCCAGCTGCCACAGCAGAAAGTTGCTGATGCGGTGCTCGCCACCGGTACGGATGCACAGGTCCGGCAACGGCTGATCGCCGGTGGCCAGGTGCCCCTGGAGCAAACGCGGGGTGATGTCTTCCGGACGCAAATGACCGGCCTGCACCTGATGCGCCAACTGTTGCGCAGCCTGGGCGATATCCCACTGGCCGCCATAGTTGGCAGCCACTTGCAGGACAAAACGGTCGTTGCCGGCAGTCAGCGCCTCGGCTTCACGCATGGCGCTTTGCAGCTCCGGGTGAAAACGCGAGCGGTCACCAATGATGCGCAGGCTGATGCCATTGGCGTTCAGGCGTTTCGCCTCACGCCGCAGCGCCGAGAGGAACAGCTCCATCAAGGCGCCAACCTCGTCTGCCGGTCGATCCCAGTTTTCACTGGAAAAGGCGAACAGGGTCAGTACCTCGACGCCCTCTTCGGCACACACCTCAATCACCGCACGAACCGCATCGACGCCAGCCTTGTGCCCGGCGACGCCGGGCAGCAGGCGCTTCTTGGCCCAGCGGTTATTGCCATCCATGATGATCGCCACATGTCGTGGCACGCCCGGCGAGCCGGCTTTTACGGTCTTTTCCATGACGAGACCGGCCGTCAAACGGCCATCAGATCCGCTTCTTTCTGCTTCACAGCCACTTCAATCTCGCCGACGAACTTGTCCGTCAGTTTCTGGATATCGTCGGCCGCACGGCGCTCTTCGTCTTCGCTGATTTCTTTCTCTTTAACCAGGTCTTTGAGCTGGCTCAGCGCGTCACGGCGGATGTTGCGCACGGCGACACGACCGTCTTCAGCAGCGTCACGCGCCTGCTTGGTGAAGCCCTTGCGGGTTTCTTCGGTGAGTGCCGGCATGGTCACCAGCAGCAGCTCGCCGAGGTTGGTCGGGTTCAGACCCAGGCCGGAGCTCTGGATAGCCTTGTCGACGGCGCTGAGCATGTTGCGCTCGAACGCGACGATCTGCAGGGTGCGGGAATCTTTAACGGTGACGTTGGCGACCTGGTTCAGCGGGGTATCAGCGCCGTAGTAAGGCACCATCACGCCGCCGAGCACGCTTGGGTGCGCCTGGCCGGTGCGAATGCGACTGAAGGCGTGGACAAGCGATTCCAGGCTCTTCTGCATACGTTCTTGGGCATCTTTCTTGATTTCGTTGATCATTGCTCGCCTTCCTCGATCAGGGTTCCTTCCGCGCCGCCCACTACGATATTCAGCAGTGCGCCGGGCTTGTTCATATTGAAGACCCGCAGCGGCATCTTGTGATCGCGGCACAGACAGATGGCCGTCAGGTCCATCACGCCGAGCTTGCGATCCAATACTTCGTCATAGGTCAAACGGTCGAACTTTTCAGCATTCGGGTCTTTGAACGGGTCGGCGGTGTACACGCCGTCCACTTTGGTCGCCTTCAGCACCACATCGGCATCGATTTCGATGGCACGCAGGCAGGCTGCGGAGTCGGTAGTGAAGAACGGGTTACCGGTACCGGCGGCGAAAATCACCACGTCCCCGGAGTTCAGATGACGAATGCCTTTGCGACGATCGTAATGGTCGGTGACGCCGACCATGGAAATCGCCGACATCACGATAGCGGGGATATTCGAGCGTTCTAGCGCGTCGCGCATGGCCAGGGCGTTCATCACCGTGGCCAGCATACCCATGTGGTCACCGGTTACGCGGTCCATGCCGGCAGCGCTCAAGGCAGCTCCACGGAACAGGTTACCGCCACCGATCACCAGACCTACCTGCACGCCAATGCCAACCAGTTGGCCGACTTCAAGGGCCATGCGGTCGAGCACTTTAGGGTCGATACCGAAGTCTTCCGACCCCATCAAGGCTTCGCCGCTTAGTTTGAGCAGAATGCGTTTGTAGCGAGGTTGGCGACCACTCACCTGCTGAGCCATGCGTATCTCTCCTGCGGCGTTTGAATTCTGAACAGGCGAAATGCCTGCATTGATCGAGCGCTTGGACAGCGCTCAGGGCATTTGGTGCAGCACAGTGCACCAATACCGTTTACATATGCAATTGTCGGCCCCATTTCGACAAAGAGGCTGCGCGCGTGAGCGGGCAGCCTCTTCGGGGCGACAGGTAAAAACCCGTCTTACTGCTTGCTGGCAGCCAGTTGAGCCGCTACTTCGTCAGCGAAGTTCGATTCAACTTTCTCGATGCCTTCACCTACGCCGTAACGTACGAAGGAAACGATTTCAGCGCCGGCTTTCTTGGCCAGAGCACCAACGGTGACTTCTGGATCTTTCACGAAAGACTGCTCAACCAAGCTGGCTTCGGCCAGGAACTTGGAGATACGACCGGCAACCATCTTCTCGACGATCTCGGCTGGCTTGCCTTTGATCTTGTCTTCGTTCAGGGACAGGAAAACGCCCTTCTCGCGCTCGATGGCTTCAGCGGAAACTTCCGATGGCAGCAGGAACTCAGGGTTGCTGGCAGCAACGTGCATAGCGATGTCGCGAGCCAGTTCCGGAGTACCGCCTTTCAGCGAAACGATCACGCCGATTTTGTTGCCGTGAACGTAAGCACCCAGCACGTCGCCTTCAACAGCGGTCAGACGGCGAATGTTGACGTTCTCACCAACCTTGGCAACCAGCTCAACACGAGCGGTTTCGCGAGCAGCGATCAGCGGCTCAACGGTGGTCAGGTTTTCGGCCAGAGCCTGGTCGATGCTGTCGGCTACGAACTTCTTGAAGTCGTCTTGCAGAGCCAGGAAGTCGGTCTGCGAGTTCACTTCCATGATCACGGCACGCTTGTTGTCAGCAGTAACCTTGACCGCGATGGCGCCTTCGGCAGCCACGTTACCGGCTTTCTTGGCGGCCTTGATGGCGCCTGAAGCACGCATATCGTCGATGGCTTTCTCGATGTCGCCGCCAGCCTTG
Source organism: Pseudomonas sp. GV071 (assembly GCF_003050835.1). Lineage (GTDB taxonomy): Bacteria > Pseudomonadota > Gammaproteobacteria > Pseudomonadales > Pseudomonadaceae > Aquipseudomonas. The sequence goes on from NZ_QAOJ01000004.1 coordinate 108,242, forward strand.
GTCAAGGCCTTTTTGCAATCCATCATGCCTTCGCCAGTACGCTCACGCAGTTCTTTGACCAGCGCTGCAGTAATCTCTGCCATTTCGAAATCCTCTTGGATAAGTCCCACCCGGCGGGCCGGATGATGATCAATTCTAAGGTGGCAAAAAGGGGGCCTAGCCCCCTTTTTGCTAACCGAGAGACGCTAGAAGCGGTCTACTCAGCCTTCAGCTTGTTCAGCAGCAACAGGAGCTTCGACGAATTCGTCGGTGCCGCCGTTGGCGTTGCTGCGGCCACGCACTACTGCGTCAGCCATTGCACCCATGTACAGCTGGATGGCGCGGATGGCGTCATCGTTGCCTGGGATGATGAAGTCAACACCTTCCGGACTGCTGTTGGTATCGACTACGCCGATAACCGGGATGCCGAGCTTGTTAGCTTCGGTGATAGCAATGCGCTCGTGATCAACGTCGATTACGAACAGGGCATCAGGCAGGCCGCCCATGTCCTTGATACCACCCAGGCTGCGATCCAGTTTTTCCAGATCACGAGTACGCATCAAAGCTTCTTTTTTGGTCAGTTTGGTGAAAGTGCCGTCTTGCGACTGAACTTCCAACTCACGCAGACGCTTGATCGACTGGCGGATGGTTTTGTAGTTGGTCAGCATGCCGCCCAACCAGCGGTGATCGACGAACGGCGAACCGCAACGTGCTGCTTCTTCAGCAACGATCTTGCCAGCGGAACGCTTGGTGCCGACGAACAGAATCTTGTTTTTGCCCGAAGCCAGTTTCTCAACGAACGACAGAGCGTCGTTGAACATCGGCAGGGTTTTTTCCAGGTTGATGATGTGGATCTTGTTGCGCGCGCCGAAAATGTACTTGCCCATTTTCGGGTTCCAGTAACGGGTCTGGTGGCCGAAGTGCACACCGGCCTTCAGCATATCGCGCATATTGACTTGGGACATGATAGTTCCTTGATAAGTCGGGTTAGGCCTCCACGTATCCCAATGACCAACCCCCAGCCGTTCTTTATAAGGAACTACTGAGAGGCACCCAGGCCATCGTGTCGACACGTGTGTGGGGTTTAGGCTTTCGGACTGGTGCCCGGAAAGCGGCGCATTTTATACCACAGCAGAGCAGCAAACGGAACCCGAAAGTACGTCGCGAACTGACAACAGATCGAAGGTAAAACCCACACTACTATAAGGAAAGCGCCAAAGGCACGTAGGCAAGCTGCCCTAAACTGGCTAGTTAGCCCCCTTGGAATGCTAGAATCGCGCTTTCCGTATTTTTGCCGAGCGCCAAACGGGCGCTGAGAGAGTTCGTATGACCGTCACTATCAAGACGCCCGAGGAAATCGAAAAAATGCGCATCGCCGGCCGTCTGGCCAGTGAAGTGCTGGAAATGATCGGCGAATACGTCAAACCTGGCGTCACCACCGAAGAACTCGACCGTATCTGCCACGACTACATCGTCAACGTTCAGCAGGCCATTCCCGCGCCGCTGAACTACAAGGGCTACCCCAAGTCGATCTGCACCTCGATCAACCACGTCGTGTGCCACGGTATTCCGAACGAAAAGCCGCTGAAGGATGGCGACACCCTGAACATTGACGTCACCGTGATCAAAGACGGTTACCACGGCGATACCAGCCGCATGTTCCACGTCGGCAGCGTGCCGGTCTGGGCCGAGCGCCTGTCGCAAGTCACCCAAGAGTGCATGTACAAGGCCATTGAGCTGGTCAAGCCTGGCTGCCGCCTGGGCGACATCGGCGAAGTAATCCAGAAGCACGCGGAAAAGAACGGCTTCTCGGTGGTTCGCGAGTTCTGCGGCCACGGCATCGGCAAGGTGTTCCACGAAGAGCCGCAGATTCTGCACTACGGCCGCGCCGGCACCGGCATGGAGCTGAAAGAGGGCATGACCTTCACCATCGAGCCGATGATCAACCAGGGCCGCGCCGACACCAAGGTGCTGGGCGACGGTTGGACCGCCATCACCAAAGACCGCAAGCTGTCGGCCCAGTGGGAACACACCCTGGTGGTGACTGCCACCGGCTACGAGATCTTCACCCTGCGCAGCGATGACACCATTGCCCGCACCTCGGCCTGATCATCCCGCTCACCTATAGATAGAAAGGAAAGCTGCTGAATGCCGCAGGTGGACCCCGAGTTGTTCGACCGCGGCCAGTTCCAGGCGGAACTGGCGCTGAAAGCCAGCCCTATTGCGGCGTTCAAAAAAGCAATCCGCCGCGCCCATGAAGTGCTCGATGCGCGCTTCAAGGAAGGCCGCGACGTCCGCCGCTTAGTGGAAGACCGCGCCTGGTGCATCGACCAGATCCTTCGTGAAGCCTGGGCCCAGTTCGACTGGAGCGAAGACGCCGACATCGCCCTGCTGGCCGTTGGCGGCTACGGCCGTGGCGAGCTGCACCCTTATTCGGACATCGACCTGCTGTTGCTGCTGGACAGCGCCGACCACGAAATCTTCCGCGATTCCATTGAACGTTTCCTCACGCTGCTGTGGGATATCGGCCTGGAAGTGGGCCAGAGCGTGCGCTCGGTGGATGAATGCGCCTCCGAAGCCCGCGCGGACCTGACGGTGGTCACCAACCTGATGGAAAGCCGCACCATCGCCGGCCCCGAGCGGTTGCGCCAGCGCATGATCGAGGTCACCAGCACCAGCAAGATGTGGCCGAGCAAGGAATTTTTCGTCGCCAAGCGCGAAGAACAGACCGCCCGCCACGCCAAGTACAACGACACCGAATACAACCTTGAGCCCAACGTCAAAGGCTCGCCCGGCGGTCTGCGCGATATCCAGACCATTCTCTGGGTGGCCCGCCGCCATTTCGGCACGCTGAACCTGCATGCCATGGTCGGCCAGGGTTTCTTGCTGGAAAGCGAATACTCGCTGCTGGCCTCCTCCCAGGAATTCCTCTGGAAGGTGCGTTACGCGCTGCACATGCTCGCCGGGCGCGCCGAAGACCGCCTGCTGTTCGACCACCAGCGCGCTATCGCCAAGCTCCTGGGTTTCGAGGACAGCAACGGCAAGCTGGCCATCGAACACTTTATGCAGAACTACTACCGCGTGGTGATGAGCATCTCCGAGCTGAGCGAGCTGGTGGTGCAGCACTTCGAGGAAGTGATTCTGCGCAGCGGCGAAGAAAGCCAGGTGTCGCCGATCAACAGCCGCTTCCAGTTGCGCGACGGTTACATTGAAGTCACCGCCTCCAACGTGTTCAAACGCACGCCCTTCGCGATTCTCGAAGTGTTTGTGCTGATGGCGCAGAACCCCGAAATCAAAGGCGTGCGCGCTGACACCGTGCGCCTGTTGCGCGAGCACCGGCACCTTATTGACGACGAGTTCCGCAAGGACATTCGCAATACCAGCCTGTTCATCGAGCTGTTCAAGTGCGAGATCGGCATTCACCGCAATCTGCGTCGGATGAACCGCTACGGCATTCTCGGCCGTTACCTGCCGGAGTTCGGCGATATCGTCGGGCAGATGCAGCACGACCTGTTCCACATCTACACCGTCGATGCGCACACGCTGAACCTGATCAAGCACCTGCGCAAACTGCAGTACACGCCGATTTCCGAGAAATTCCCGCTGGCCAGCAAGTTGATGGGCACCCTGCCCAAGCCGGAACTGATCTACCTGGCGGGCCTCTACCACGACATCGGCAAAGGCCGTGGCGGCGACCATTCCGAGCTTGGCGCGGTAGACGCCCAGGCCTTCTGCGAACGCCACCAACTGCCGGCCTGGGACTCACGGCTGATCGTCTGGCTGGTACAAAACCATCTGGTGATGTCGACCACCGCGCAGCGCAAGGACTTATCCGACCCGCAGGTGATCCACGATTTCGCCCAGATGGTCGGCGACCAGGTGCACCTCGATTATCTGTATGTACTCACCGTGGCCGACATCAACGCCACCAACCCGACGCTGTGGAACTCCTGGCGCGCCAGCCTGCTGCGCCAGCTCTACAGCGAGACCAAGCGTGCCCTGCGCCGCGGCCTGGAACACCCGGTGGACCGCGAAGAGCAGATCCGCCAAACGCAGAACGCCGCCCTGGATATTCTGGTGCGCAGCGGCACCGACCCGGACGACGCCGAGCAGCTGTGGTCGCAACTGGGTGATGACTACTTCTTGCGCCACACCGCGGGCGACGTGGCCTGGCATACCGACGCGATCCTGCAACACAGTTCAGCCCACGACCCGCTGGTGCTGATCAAAGAGACCACCCAGCGCGAGTTCGAAGGCGGCACGCAGATCTTCATCTACGCGCCCGACCAGCACGACTTCTTCGCCGTGACCGTGGCCGCCATGGACCAGCTCAACCTGAACATCCATGACGCCAGGGTGATCACCTCCAGCAGCCAGTTCACCCTCGACACCTACATCGTGCTCGACGCCGACGGCGGCTCGATTGGCGACAACCCGGCGCGCATCAAGGAAATCCGCGATGGCCTGGTCAATGCCCTGAGCCACCCGGACGACTACCCGGCCATCATCCAGCGCCGCGTGCCGCGCCAGCTCAAGCACTTCGCGTTTGCCCCGCAGGTGGTGATTTCCAACGACGCCGGGCGCCCGGTTACCGTGCTCGAACTGACGTCCCCGGACCGTCCTGGCCTGCTGGCGCGGATCGGCAAGATCTTCCTCGACTTCGACCTGTCGCTGCAGAACGCCAAGATCGCCACCCTGGGCGAGCGCGTGGAAGACATATTCTTCGTCACCGATGCGCACAACCAGCCGCTGTCCGATCCCGACCTGTGTGCCCGTTTGCAGGACGCGATCATCCAACAGCTCTCCGATGCCGACGGCAACCGGGTCGAACTCTCCCGTATCAGTATTTGAATAGCGACGCCCGAACATGAATGACGCCCTGAACAACCTGCAGCCCTACCCCTTCGAGAAGCTCCGCGCCCTGTTGGCCGGCGCCCAGCCGCCGGCTGAGAAGAAGGCGATTGCGCTGTCGATTGGCGAACCCAAACACCGCTCGCCGGACTTCGTCGCCAAGGCCCTGAGCGATAACCTCGACCAGCTCGCCGTGTACCCGACCACCTTGGGTATTCCAGCCCTGCGCGAGTCGATCGCCGCCTGGTGCGAGCGCCGTTTCAACGTGCCTGCCGGCTGGCTGGACGCGGCCAGGCATGTGCTGCCGGTAAATGGCACCCGCGAAGCGCTGTTCGCCTTCACCCAAACCGTTGTGCAGCGCAGCGACGACGGCCTGGTGGTCAGCCCCAACCCGTTCTATCAAATCTACGAAGGCGCAGCCCTGCTGGCCGGCGCCAAGCCGCACTACCTGCCGTGCCTGGAAGAAAACGGCTTCAACCCGGACTTCGACGCCGTCTCGGCCGACGTCTGGCAGCGCTGTCAGATCCTGTTTTTGTGCTCCCCCGGCAACCCTACCGGTGCGCTGATTCCGCAAGCCACCCTGCAAAAGCTGATCAAGCTGGCCGACCAGTACGACTTCGTGATCGCCGCCGACGAGTGCTACAGCGAGCTGTACTTCGACGAAGCCAACCCACCGGCCGGCCTGCTCAGTGCCTGCGCCGCCATGGGCCGCAGCGACTTTGCCCGCTGCGTGGTGTTCCACAGCCTGTCCAAGCGCTCCAACCTGCCGGGCCTGCGCTCCGGGTTCGTGGCCGGCGATGCCGCAATCCTGAAATCATTCCTGCTGTACCGTACCTACCACGGCTGCGCCATGCCGGTACAAACCCAACTGGCCAGCGTGGCCGCCTGGAATGACGAAGCCCACGTGCGCGCCAACCGCGACCTGTACCGGGAAAAATACGACGCCGTGCTGGATATCCTGCAGCCGGTGATGGACGTACAACGCCCGGACGGCGGTTTCTACCTGTGGGCAAAAACGCCGATGGACGATGCCCAGTTCACCCGTGAGCTGTTCGCTGAAGAACACGTCACCGTGGTACCGGGCTCCTATCTTTCGCGCGAAGTCGAGGGCTTCAACCCGGGCGCAGGCCGTGTGCGCATGGCCCTGGTCGCACCGCTGGCCGAGTGCGTGGAAGCCGCTACGCGGATCCGCGCCTTCATTCAGAACAAGGCACACGCATGAGCATTACCCTGTACGGCATCAAAGCCTGCGACACGATGAAAAAAGCCCGCACCTGGCTGGACGAGCACCAGATCGACTACGCCTTTCACGACTACAAAGCCGTGGGCATCGACCGGGAGCACCTGCAGCAATGGTGCAGCGAACATGGCTGGGAAAGCGTGCTGAACCGCGCCGGCACCACCTTTCGCAAATTGAGCGACGCTGACAAAAGCGACCTCGACCAAGCCAAGGCGATTGAACTGATGGCGGCCCAGCCTTCGATGATCAAGCGTCCGGTGCTGGACCTGGGCAGCAAGACGCTGCTCGGCTTCAAGCCCGATCTGTACACCGCCGCATTCAAATAAACCGCTGCCTGGCCACGACCAGGCAGGCGGAACAAAACACCGTGACAGCCGCCGCCATCCGGCGCGTCGACCTAATTCAGCAAGAGGAAACACCATGTCCAATTCCCTGTTCAGCCTGGCCTTCGGCGTCGGCACCCAAAACCGCGAAGGCAACTGGCTAGAAGTGTTTTACGCACAGCCACTGCTCAACCCGGCCAGCGACCTGGTTGCCAAGGTCAGCGAAAAGCTCGGCTACCAAGGTGGCAACCAGGCCATCGCCTTCACCAGCAACCAGGCCACCGAACTGGCCGACCTGCTGAAAAACGTCGACGCCGCGCAAGCCGCCCTGCTCACCCGCCTGGCCGAAAGCCAGCGCCCGCTGGTGGCCACCCTGCTGGCTGAAGACGCAGCCCTGACCTCCACCCCCGAGGCCTACCTGAAGCTGCACCTGCTCTCTCACCGCCTCGTAAAGCCGCACGGCCTGAGCCTGGCCGGCATCTTCCCGCTGCTGCCGAACGTGGCCTGGACCAGCCAGGGCGCCGTCGACCTCAGCGAACTGGCCGAGCGTCAGTTGGAAGCACGCCTGAAGGGCGAGCTGCTGGAAGTGTTCTCGGTGGACAAGTTCCCGAAAATGACCGACTACGTGGTGCCGGCTGGCGTGCGTCTGGCTGACAGCTCGCGCATCCGCCTCGGCGCCTATGTGGGCGAAGGCACCACCGTCATGCACGAAGGTTTCATCAACTTCAACGCCGGCACCGCAGGCCCGGGCATGATCGAAGGCCGTGTATCGGCGGGCGTATTCGTCGGCAAGGGTTCCGACCTGGGCGGCGGTTGCTCGACCATGGGCACCCTGTCCGGTGGCGGCAACATCGTCATCAGCGTGGGCGAAGGCTGTCTGATCGGCGCCAATGCCGGTATCGGTATTCCATTGGGCGATCGCAATACCGTGGAGTCGGGCCTGTACATCACCGCCGGCACCAAAGTGGCACTACTGGACGACCAGAACCAACTGGTAAAAGTGCTCAAGGCCCGTGACCTGGCTGGCCAGCCGGACCTGCTGTTCCGCCGCAACTCGCAGACTGGCGCGGTGGAAGCCAAATCGCACAAAACCGCGATCGAGCTGAACGCCGCGTTGCACGCGCATAACTGATAGCGCCACACCCTACGGTTAATCGACCGTAGGGTGTGCTGTGCGCACCATGGCGTACGCCAACCAATCGCCTGGTGCGCACAGCACACCCTACCTTGGAACCCGTTATGTCGCTGACCTCTCCCTGGCGTGCGGACTTCCCTGCCCTGTCGGCCCTCGCCGCCGAAGGCCAGACCTATCTCGACAGCGCCGCCACTTCGCAGAAACCCCAGGCCATGCTCGATGCCCTGCTGGGTTACTACAGCGCTGGCGCTGCCAATGTGCACCGTGCCCAGCACCTGCCCGGCGAACGCGCCACCCGAGCCTTTGAAGACGCGCGTGGCAAGGTCGCGCGCTGGCTGAATGCCGTCAGCCAGGATGAAATCATCTTCACCCGCGGCGCCACCGAGGCGCTGAACCTGCTCGCCTATGGCCTGGAGGAACACTTCCACCCAGGCGATGAGATCGTCATCAGCGCCCTCGAACACCACGCCAATCTGCTGCCCTGGCAACAACTGGCGCAGCGCCGTGACCTGGCGCTGATCGTGCTGCCGATCACCGCAGCCGGCCAGGTTGACCTGGTGGCTGCCAACCACCTGATCGGCCCACGCACCCGCCTGTTGGCGGTCAGCCAACTGTCCAACGTGCTCGGCAGCTGGCAACCACTGGCCGAACTGCTAGCCATCGCCCGAAGCCATGGCGCGATCACCGTGGTCGACGGCGCCCAGGGTGTGGTCCATGGCCGCCACGATATGCAACAACTGGGCTGCGACTTCTATGTCTGCTCCAGTCACAAGCTTTATGGCCCGGATGGCGTCGGTGTGCTCTACGGCCGCGCCGCGACTTTGCAGCGCGTGCTGCCCTGGCAGTTCGGCGGCGAGATGCTGTTGCAGACCGACTACTACACAGCCAAATTCCGTCCGGCGCCGCTCGGCTTCGAAGCCGGCACGCCCGCGGTATCAGCCGTGATCGGCCTGGGCGCGACCCTGGATTACCTGGCCAGCCTGGATAACAACGCGGTCCTGGCCCATGAGGCCGCCCTGCACCAAGAACTGCTTAGTGGCCTTGCCGCCCGCAGCGACGTGCGCGTTCTCGGCGCGCCGCAAACCGCCCTGGCCAGCTTTGTGGTGGACGACGTGCACAGCGCCGACCTCGCTCATCTGCTCACCGAACAGGGCATTGCCGTACGTGCCGGGCACCACTGTGCGATGCCGTTGTTGCGTGGCCTGGGCTTGCCCGGCGCGATTCGCGTGTCGTTGGCGCTGTACAACGACAGCAGCGATTTGCAGCGCTTCTTCGCTGCCCTCGATCAGGCCCTGGAGATTCTCCAGTGAGCCTGCCCGCAGCTGCTGAAGAGGCGCTGCGCACCTTCAGCGAACCTGCCAGTTGGGAGCAACGCGCACGTTTGTTAATGGCCTGGGGCGAGCAGTTGGCGCCGCTGAGCGACGACGAGCGCAGCGAGGCCAATCGGGTCGACGGCTGCGAAAGTCAGGTGTGGTTGGTGGGCGATTACCGCGATGGCCACTGGCAATTTCGCGCCAGCAGCGATGCCCGCTTGATTCGTGGTCTGCTGGCGCTGCTGCTGGTGCGGGTCAACGGCTTGCCCGCCGAGCAGTTACAGGCGCTCGACCTGACCCACTGGTTTACCCAGCTGGGTCTGGCCCGTCACCTTTCGCCTTCGCGCAGCAACGGCCTGCAGGCCGTGCTGAAACGCATGGCTGAACTGACCGCTTAACGCACCTCGAGTGTGGCGGCCTGGCCAATTGCCTGGGTGGCATCCTGGCCGAGCCACGTTTTGGCTTCAGGGGAACGGCGAACCGTAGCATCCAGAAACGCCGTGCTGACCGTCTGCACGTTGGCGATCTGGCGGGCATCGAACCAGTTCATGCTGTCCTGACCATGGCCCATGGTGTCCGGACGCGGCCGCCGTTTTGGCGCTTCGCCACCGTCTGCGCCCGGTATGCCACTGGTGCCGTCGCGACCGCCCGCACCCGGTGCCAGATCGGCATCCCGTTGCGGACGAGGATGGCCTCCCTCATCCGGCCCTGGCAGCTCATCCAGCGAACCGCTGAACAACTGGTGCTGGGCATTCTTGGAAATCAGCTGGTAGCTGCCCGGATTAGGATTACCGCGCCACATGGCCAAACGCCGCTCGGGCGAGTCCACCCAACTGAAGGGGTCTTCGTCGTGTGGACCGGTCACGCTCAACAGCGGCACGTCCACCCGCGCCACCGGGCTGCCGGGACCGACATAAGGGCTGAGCAGAATCACCGCTTTCGGTTGCCAGCCCTTGAGAAGGCTGTCACCTGCCAAGGCGGCGGCGGTCTGTGCACCGAGGTCATAACCGGCGATCACCACGTTGTTCCAATCGACACCCGCCACTTGCGGGTCGCTCGCCTGGCCGCGCACGCGCAGCTCGTTGAGCACTTGCTGCACCACCGCAATCCGCGCCTTCAGGGCCTTATCGGAATAAGCGCGCTGGGCGATGCCACGGAACGTACCGGCTTTCGCCTCACTGCTGGAGTAGACGGCACGGCCATATTCCTGCGGCTGGATCGACACCACCGCGTAGCCGGCTTCAGCCCAGGTGCGGCGCCATTGCAGGCCCGCGCTGGCGCCCTCGCCCAGGCCCGGCAGATACACCACCAAGGGCGCAGCAGCCGACGCCTGGGCCGGCGCCAACCAGCTGACGTCCACGGGCTGTTCGGCCACGGTGAACGCGGCATCCCATCCCTGGCTGGGAGCATGCTGAGGCGACTGATAAGACTTTTCGGCGAAGGCCGCGATGGACTCGTGGGGGTTACGCAAATCGTTGGGTTTGCTGGCGCAGGCGCCTAGCAAGGCAGTGGCAAGCACCAGTGCGACAGGCAGACGGCAGGCCTGAAAAGAATGTTTGGACATGCAAGGTATCCGCGAAAAAAACCGGCGAACCGGGGGCTTGCGCAGTGTGCCTCAAACGCTGTGAAAAGCGGGTAATGACTGGGTAATCGGCGGGTAAATTTCCTGATACATGCCGCTCCTACGATACGTGTTAGCCGGGCGCGCGCTCCGAGGGCCGGCGAATGCCGGCCACCAACTTATCCACAGCCTTGGCGGCGGCCACCATGCCAAAGGTGGCGGTGACCATCATCACCGCGCCAAAGCCGCCAGCGCAGTCGAGCTTGACCCCGTCGCCGACGAACTTCTTCTCCAGGCAGATGCTGCCATCGGGTTTCGGGTAGCGCAGCTGCTCGCGCGAATACACGCACGGCACGCTGTAGTGACGGCCCTGGGTGCGGGAAAAGCCGTAGTCACGGCGCAGCGCCGAACGCACGCTGGAGGCCAGGGGATCGTTGACGGTTTTGTTCAGGTCGCCAACCTGGATCAGCAACGGGTCGATCTGCCCGCCCGCGCCGCCCGTGGTGATGATCTGGATCTTGCGCCGCTTGCACCACGCAATCAGCGCGGCTTTGGCGTTAACGCTGTCGATGCAGTCGATCACGCAGTCCAACTGCACGGTGATGTACTCGGCCATGGTCTCGCGGGTGACGAAGTCGCTGACCGCATGCACCACGCAGTTGGGGTTGATGGCGCGAATGCGCTCGGCCATCACCTCGACCTTGGATTGGCCGATGGAGCCCTGCAGGGCGTGAATCTGCCGGTTGGTGTTGGTCACGCAGACATCGTCCAGATCGAACAGCGAGATCTCGCCGACGCCACTGCGCGCCAACGCCTCGGCAGTCCACGAACCGACGCCACCAATGCCGACCACCGCCACATGGGCGGCCGCCAGGCGGGCCAGGCCGTCACGGCCGTACAGGCGGGCGATGCCGCCAAAGCGTTGTTCATCTGTACTCATCACACCACCTCTATACCGCCCCCTTATATAAGGACGCGTCCGGCAAATCGGCGCGCATTATATGAAGCGTCACCGGCGCATGCCACGCTGGTTGTTCAAGTATGGTTCAACGCGTGCGCAGCGATGCTTGCCTATGCTTAACTGCCACCGGCACTTACACCCGCAAAGTGCTAGTAAATCGCCAGCTTTGCTGGGTCGGCGCAGAACTAAAAACAGGCGGTGCTGACCAAGGTTGGCGGGCAATAAAACCGGGCTATATGGCGGAGCTATACAGCCATTTGACGCCGGAGTAGGATGCGCGCCGACCGGCGCTCGCCGGCATCTCTCCGTTCCACCCTTTGGAACCTGAAACGTCTATGTCATCGCGTAAATTTGGACTCAACCTGGTGGTATTCGTGGCAATCGCCGCGCTCTTCACCGGCATATGGGCGCTGTACAACCGTCCGGTCACAGCCCCGGACTGGCCCGAGCAGATCTCCGGTTTCTCCTTCTCGCCGTTCCGTCTCGATCAGAACCCGCAGAAGGATCAATACCCGAGCGACGAGCAGATTCGGGAAGACCTCGAACTGCTGAGCAAACACACCGACAACATCCGCACCTATTCGGTGGATGGCACCTTGGGCGACATCCCGAAAATCGCCGAAGAATTCGGCCTGCGGGTGACCCTGGGGATCTGGATCAGCCCGGACGAGGAGCGCAACGAGCGCGAAATCGCACGCGGTATCGAGATTGCCAATTCCTCGCGCAGTGTTGTGCGGGTGGTGGTGGGTAACGAGGCGCTGTTCCGCCGCGAAGTCACCACCAAGCAACTGATCACCTTCCTTGACCGCGTCCGCGCGCAAGTGAAAGTGCCGGTGACCACCTCCGAGCAATGGCACATCTGGGAAAAATACCCACAGTTGGCCAAGCACACCGACCTGGTGGCCGCGCACATCCTGCCGTACTGGGAATTCATTCCCATGGAAGATTCCACCCAGTTCGTGCTCGACCGTGCGCGCGACCTGAAGCGCATCTTCCCGAAAAAACCGCTGCTGCTCTCCGAAGTGGGCTGGCCGAGCAACGGCCGCATGCGCGGTGGTGCGGATGCCACCCAGGCGGACCAGGCCATTTACCTGCGCACGCTGGTCAATACCCTGAACGCCAAGGGCTACAACTACTTCGTCATCGAAGCCTTCGACCAACCGTGGAAGGCCAGCGACGAAGGTTCGGTAGGCGCGTACTGGGGCGTGTTCAACGCCGCACGCCAGCAGAAGTTCGCCTTTGAAGGCCCGGTGGTTGCCATTCCGCAATGGCGCGTGCTGGCCATCGGCTCGGTGGTGCTGGCAATGCTGGCCCTGGCGTTGCTGCTGATCGACGGCAGCGCCCTGCGTCAACGTGGCCGCACCTTCCTGACCTTCGTAGCGTTTGCCGGCGGTTCGGTGCTGGTGTGGATCGGCTACGACTACAGCCAGCAATACAGCACCTGGTTCAGCCTGACGGTGGGCCTGTTGCTCGGTATCGGCGCGATCGGCGTATTTATCGTGCTGCTCACCGAAGCCCACGAACTGGCTGAAGCGGTGTGGGTACACAAACGTCGCCGGCCGTTCAATCCGGTGATCGGCGACAGCACCTACCGGCCGAAAGTGTCGATCCACGTGCCGTGCTACAACGAGCCTCCGGAGATGGTCAAACAGACCCTCGACGCGCTGGCGGCACTGGATTACCCGGACTTCGAAGTGTTGATCATCGACAACAACACCAAGGACCCGGCGGTATGGGAACCGGTGCAGGCCTACTGTGAAAATGTTCTGGGCCCGCGCTTTCGCTTCTTCCACGTGGCGCCGCTGCATGGCTTCAAAGGTGGCGCGCTGAACTACATCCTGCCGCACACCGCGCCGGATGCTGAAGTGGTGGCAGTGATCGACTCGGACTACTGCGTTGACCCGAACTGGCTCAAGCACATGGTGCCGCACTTCGCCGACCCGAAAATCGCCGTGGTGCAGTCGCCACAGGACTACCGCGACCAGGACGGCAGCGCCTTTAAAAAGCTCTGCTACGCCGAGTACAAAGGCTTCTTCCACATCGGCATGGTCACCCGCAACGACCGCGACGCGATCATTCAGCACGGCACCATGACCATGATTCGCCGTACCGTGATGGACGAGCTGAAGTGGGCCGACTGGACCATCTGCGAAGACGCCGAGTTGGGTCTGCGGGTGTTCGAGAAGGGCTATTCTGCGGCCTACGCCTACGACAGCTTCGGCAAGGGTCTGATGCCAGACACCTTCATCGACTACAAGAAGCAGCGCTTCCGTTGGGCTTACGGCGCCATTCAGATCATGAAAGGCCACGCCCGCGAGCTGTTCCGCGGCAAAGACACCGAGCTCAAACGCGGTCAGCGTTACCACTTCGTGGCCGGTTGGCTGCCGTGGGTAGCGGACGGCCTGAACATCTTCTTCACCGCCGGTGCCCTGCTGTGGTCGGCGGCGATGATCATCGTGCCGCAACGAGTCGACCCACCGCTGCTGATTTTCGCGATCCCGCCATTGGCACTGTTCTTCTTCAAGTTCGGCAAGATCGTGTTCCTCTACCAGCGCGCCGTTGGCGTCAACCTGAAGGATGCGTTCTGCGCGGCGCTGGCCGGCCTGGCGTTGTCGCACACCATCGCCAAAGCGGTGCTGTACGGCTTCTTCACCACCAGCATCCCGTTCTTCCGCACGCCGAAAATGCGCTCCAGCCACGGCTTTATGGTGGCCATGGCCGAGGCGCGTGAAGAGGTGTTCATCATGCTGCTGCTGTGGGGCGCGGCGATCGGCATCGGTATCGTCCAGGGCTTCCCGAGCAACGACGTGAAGTTCTGGGTAGCGATGCTGCTGGTGCAGTCCCTGCCTTACCTGGCGGCGCTGATCATGGCGCTGCTGTCGTCCCTGCCCAAGCCGCCGGAAGCTCCGGAAGTGGCGTTGGCTGAGTGATGCGGTAGAAATGAAAAAGGGCAGCCCGGTGGCTGCCCTTTTTTATGGGGAGATGCATCGCGGCTGAAGCCGCTCCTACGGATAGCGTGCTCCTGTAGGAGCGGCTTTAGCCGCGATACTTTTCAGTCAATGTGAAACGGATCGGCATCCAGATGCGCCGGGAATCGCTCGCGGTAGGCGGCCAGGTCGGCGGCCTTGAGCGTTACGCAGAACACGCCGTCGGCGTCTTGCGCGTCCAGCAGTGCCTCACCCTGGAAGTCGAGCACTTGGCTGTCACCGCTGTAGGGGTGACCCTTGCCATCGCTGCCCACGCGGTTCACGGCGGCCACGTAGCAGAGGTTTTCGATGGCCCTGGCGGGCAGCAGACGGTTCCAGTGCAAACGGCGCGCAGCCGGCCAGTTGGCGGTGTACAGCAGCAGGTCGGTGTCGTGGGGGTCGCGGCTCCACACGGGGAAGCGCAGGTCGTAGCAGATCAGCGGGCGGATGCGCCAGCCGTGCAACTCCATCTGCATCTGGCGTTCGCCGGGGCTGTAGTGCTTGTGCTCGCCGGCCATGCGGAACAGGTGGCGTTTGTCGTAGTGCAGCACGTTGCCATCGGGGCGCGCCCACAACAGGCGATTGCGGTGGCTGCCATCGGCGGCCTGGATGATCACGCTGCCGGTGACCACGGCGTTCAGGCGTTGGGCCTGGGCGCGCAGCCACGCGTAACTGGCGCCCTCCTCCGGCTCTGCCAACGCTTCGGAGTCCATCGAGAAGCCGGTGGTGAACATTTCCGGCAGGACGATCAGGTCGGCGCCACGAGCCTGCTCAAGGAGGGCCTCGAAATGGGCGAAGTTGGCGGCCGGGTCGTGCCAGGCCAGGGTGGTTTGCACCAGGGCCAGCTTGAGGTCGGGCAGGTCTTTTATGGCGCGCCCCAGGTTCAGATCTGACATAGCTTCTCCGCCGCCTGAATCAAGGTTTCTTCCCGCTTGGCAAAGCAGAAGCGCACCAGGCGCAGGTCTTTCGGCGCTTCTTGGTAGAACACTGAAATCGGGATGACCGCCACGCCGTGCTCGCGGGTCAGCCATTCGGCCATGGCCACGTCATTGAGGTCATCGCGGATGGCCGAATAGTCGGCCAACTGGAAGAAGGTGCCGGCGGCGCGGGTGAAGCGAAAGCGCGAGTTTTCCAGGCGGTCGCAGAATAGATCGCGCTTGGCCTGGTAGAAAGCCGGCAACTCGCTGACGTGCTGCGGGTTGGCCGCCATGAAATCGGCCAGGCCCCATTGCAGCGGCGTAACGCCACAGAAGCTGACGTACTGGTGCACCTTGCGCAGCTCGGCGCTCAACGCCGGTGGCGCCACCACGTAGCCGGTTTTCCAGCCGGTAACGTGGTAGCTCTTGCCAAACGAGCTGACCACAAAGGCGCGCTGATACAGCTCCTCGTGGGCCAGCACGCTGTCGTGTTGGGCGCCGTCGAATACCAGGTGCTCGTACACCTCGTCACTGATCAGGTAGATATCCCGGCCGCGGATCAGCTCCGCCAGTTGGTCCAGCTCCCGGCGGGTGATCAACGCACCGCTGGGGTTGTGCGGGCTGTTGAGGATGATCAGGCGGGTGCGTGGGCCGATGGCATCGCTCAGGCGTTGCCAGTCGATGGCAAAGTCCGGCTGGCTGAGCGGCACGTGCACGCAGCGGCCACCAGCGAGGTCCACCGAAGGCTCGTAACTGTCGTAGCTGGGGTCGAAGACGATCACTTCATCACCGGCGCGGATCAGGGTCTGAATCGCGCAGAAGATCGCCTGGGTGGCACCGGGGGTGATGGTGATTTCGCTGTCGGCGCTGACGGTGCGGCCGTAGCAGCTGGCGATTTTCGCCGCCACTTGCTCACGCAATGCTGGCAGACCAGTCATTGGCGCGTATTGGTTATGGCCACTCTGCACATGACGCGAAACGGCATCGAGCAAGGCTTGCGGGCCATCGAAATCGGGAAAGCCCTGGGAGAGGTTGAGCGCGCCCACCTCATTGGCCAACTGCGACATGCGAGTGAAGATGGTGGTGCCGATGTTGGGCAACTTGCTGGTGATCATCACGCCTTCCTGTTCGACCGGTCATGGCACGGCTGCAGCCATAAGGACAGGCAGAATAACGGATCGACCGGGCATGAAAAAGGGCACCCGGAGGTGCCCTTTGGCATATCGCTAGAACCTTTTCACCGCTCCGGTTAGAACTCGCCGTTTGCAGGAATCGAGGCTGAAGCCTCTCCCACAAATAACGTTGTCCAGGTGGGAGAGGCTTCGGCCTCGATGCTTTTGATCTACCGATCTCAGCAGCCCCACAACTCAAGATCGAGCCATGCCGACGCGCAGCCGATCGCTGCCGAACTCACTTCTTGTCGCGGCGTTTCTTGTCTGCCTTCTTGTGGTGCGACATCAAGCGGCGCTTCTTGTTGACCTGGCGATCGGTCAGGGTGTTTTTCTTGCCTTCGTACGGGTTCTCGCCGCCTTTGAACTCGATGCGGATCGGCGTACCGACCAGCTTCAGCACGCGCCGGTAGGTGTTTTCCAGGTAGCGCACGTAGGATTTGGGCACCGCCTCCACCTGGTTACCGTGGATCACGATCAGCGGCGGGTTGGCGCCACCCAAGTGGGCGTAGCGCAGCTTGATGCGGCGGCTGCCGACCATGGGCGGGGCGTGCTCGCTAACGGCGTCTTCGAGAATCTGCGTCAGGCGGCTGGTCGGCCAGCGGGTAACGGCCGACTTGAAGGCGTTCTGCACCGACTGGTACAGGTTGCCGACGCCGGTGCCGTGCAGCGCCGAGATGAAGTGGATGTCAGCGAAGTCGACGAAGAACAACCGGCGTTGCAGCTCGGTCTTCACGTAGTCACGTTCGCTTGGCTCCATGCCGTCCCATTTGTTCAGGGCGATCACCAGGGCGCGCCCCGACTCCAGGGCAAAGCCCAGCAGGTTGAGGTCGTGGTCGACCACCCCTTCGCGGGCGTCCATGACAAAGATCACCACGTTGGCGTCTTTGATCGCCTGCAGGGTTTTCACCACCGAGAACTTTTCCACTTCCTCGTGGATCTTGCCGCGTTTACGCACCCCGGCGGTGTCGATCAGGGTGTACTTCTCTTCGTTACGTTCGAAGGGAATGTAGATGCTGTCACGGGTGGTGCCGGGCTGGTCATAAACGATTACCCGATCTTCACCGAGCATGCGGTTGACCAGGGTCGACTTGCCGACGTTAGGACGGCCGATGATGGCGATCTTGATCCCGTCTTTTTCACTCGGGCCGGGAATGCGCTTGGCTTCCTGACCTTCGGCGACGTCTTCCTCGACTTCGCCCTCTTCCGGTTCTTCGGCATCTTTCGGGAAACCGCCCAGGGCGATTTCCATCATCTGCGCGATACCGCGACCGTGGGCGCCGGCAATCGGAATCGCATCGCCCATACCCAGCGGCGAGAACTCGGCGCGGGCCAGGTCCGGGTCAATGTTGTCGACCTTGTTGGCGACCACGTAGGAGGTCTTGTTGCGCTTTCTCAGGTGCTCGCCAATCATCTGGTCGGCGGCAGTGAAGCCGGCGCGCGAGTCCACCAGGAACAGCACCACGTCGGCTTCTTCGATGGCCAGCAGCGATTGCTCGGCCATCTTTTCGTCCATGCCGTGCTCGTCACCGGAGATACCACCGGTGTCGATCAGGATGTAGGTTCGCCCTTGCCACTTGGCCTCACCGTACTGGCGATCACGGGTCAGACCAGCCAGGTCGCCGACGATGGCGTCGCGACTTCTGGTCAGGCGGTTAAACAGGGTGGACTTGCCGACGTTAGGACGGCCCACCAGGGCGATTACGGGAACCATACGGCCCCTCCACTCAATTGCAGAAAATACAAAGGCCGCTACCGTCAAACGGCAGCGGCCGAACTCATTGTTGCGCAGGCCTCACTGCCTGATGCCAGCCCCCTGCGGAGCCGGCCTCAGCGCGGTGGGGCCTACTTCTTGATGGTCAGCGCAACCAGCTCTCCGCTGTTACCGAAAGCATAGAGCCAATCGGCGACCACCAATGGCCGGGCACGCAGACCGTCGCTGTCGATGCGCGTGCGCCCGACGAAACGACCATCTACCTGGCTGACCAGGTGCAAGTAACCTTCGAAATCACCAAACGCCACGTAGCTGGAGAACACTTCCGGCGCCGACAGCTGACGGCGAGCCAGCGCATCGTTGCTCCACAGCGAGGAAGCAGAACGCTCATCGACGCTTTCTACGGTGCCGTTGGCCAGGCACAGGTAAACGTTACCGATGCTTTCCGCCAGACCGACGTTACTGGAGGCTTCTTTCTGCCAGATGATGCGACCGTTGCTCGCGTCCAGACCGGCGACACGACCGTTGTAGGTCACGGCATACAGGGTGTTGCCCGAAAGCAGCAGACCACCGTCGATATCCACCACGCGATCCAGCTCGGAACGGCCTTGCGGCACAGCTACGCGCTGTTCCCAAACGGGCAGGCCACGTTGGGTGTCGAGGGCGATCACCTTGCCAGTGGACAGGCCGGCGTAGGCCAGACGGTCATTAACCAGCGGTGCACCCGTGCCACGCAGGGTCAGTACCGCCGGGGTGTTTTCGTAAATCCAGCGCTGCGAGCCGGTGCTGGCATCGAGGCCGATCACGCGGTCGTCCTGGGTTTGCACGACAACCACATCACCGTTGGTGGCCGGGGCTGCCAGCACTTCGCTGGTGACCTTGGCGCGCCATTTCTCTTCGCCGGTAGCGCCGTCCAGGGCAACCACTTCGCCCTTCAGGGTGCCAACCAGAACCAGGCCGCTACCCGCGCCAACGGCACCGGAGACCGGCAGGTCGAGATCGGTTTCCCACAGCTTGTCGCCGGAGAAGCGGTTGATTGCCATGACTTCGCCGTTCACGTCGGCGGCAAAGATGCTGTCGCCATCAACAGCTGGTACCAGCATGTTGAAGGTGTCGCCCTGGCCGTCGCCGACCGAGCGGCTCCATTCTTTGTGCAGCTCGACTTCTTCGGTGAAGTCCGGCAGTTCAGCCGGTGGCAATTCTTTCTTGCTAGTGCTGCTGCAACCCGTGGCAAGAACGGCCAGGGCCAACAGTGCGGCATATTTCCAGCGCATCACTTCACGCATCCCCTTTGGCCAGATCGTCGAGCTTCATTTGCAAGCCACCCACTGCCGCTTCATCGGACAGGGCTGCCTTGGCCTTCTCGTAGGCACTGCGAGCATCGTCGGCACGGCCGACTTTCACCAGCAGATCCCCTTTCAGCTCTTCACGGCTGGCAATGAACGCTTTTTCGGCGTCGCCATCCAGCAGCTTGAGACCTTCCTCGGCCTTGTTCTGAGCAGCCAGAACACGGGCCAGACGCTGACGCGCCAACTCGCCGACGGTGGCATCCACCGGCTTGGCGATCACGCTTTGCAGTTCGGCAACCGCATCGTCGAGTTTGCCATTGTCGACCGCAGTCTTGGCGGCAAACAGGCTGGCGTACTGAGCGTAGTAAGTGCCGGCGAATTCGCTTTTGAGCTTGTTGGACAGGTCCGCCACTTTGGCCACATCCGGTTTGCCGGACGGATCAAAGGTGGTTTCCAGCAATTGCTGGTAGAGCACCGAGGCATTCTGCGCCTGGGTGGCCTGGTATTTGTGCCAGGTGTTCCAGCCCACTACTACGGCCAGGGCCAGTACGCCACCGGTCAACAGCGGTTTGCCGTTGCGGTTCCACCAGTCCTTGATGTCCGCCAGTTGTTCGTCTTCGGTACTCGACACGCCAATGCTCCTTAAACTCGCTGAATGCTCGAACCTGTTGATTAGTTCTGTTTTAAACAGGCTTCCAGGTGCTCGGCCAGAGCATCCCAGGCAATAGTTTCTTGTTCGCCCTGACCACGGAGCGGTTTGCAACCTACCACTTGCTGAGCCAGTTCGTCTTCGCCCAGTACCACAGCGAACAGCGCACCGCTCTTGTCGGCTTTCTTCAGCTGGCTCTTGAAGCTGCCAGCTCCGGCGTTGACCACCAGGCGCACGCCCGGCAACTGGTCACGCAGACGTTCAGCCAGTTGCAGCCCGGCGAGTTCGGCAGCATCGCCAAACGCACAGAGGTACACATCCACCTGACGAGCAATTTCTTCCGGGACCTTTTCCAGGGTTTCCAGGAGCAGGATCAGACGTTCGATGCCCATAGCAAAACCGACGCCGGCCGTGGGCTTGCCGCCCATCTGCTCGACCAGACCATCGTAACGGCCGCCGGCACATACAGTGCCCTGGGCGCCGAGCTTGTCGGTGACCCATTCGAAAACGGTCTTGCTGTAGTAATCCAGACCACGCACCAGTTTGGTGTTCAGCACGTACGGAATGCCGGCGGCGTCCAGACGCGCCTTGAGCCCTTCGAAGTGCAGGCGGGAGGCGTCGTCGAGGTAGTCGGCGAGCTTCGGCGCATCGGTGAGCAGGGCCTGGGTTTCCGGCACTTTGCTGTCGAGCACGCGCAGCGGGTTGCTGAGCAGACGGCGCTTGCTGTCTTCGTCGAGCTGGTCGGCACGTGCCGACAGATAGGCCACCAGGGCTTCGCGGTAAGTAGCACGCGCCTCGCTGGTGCCCAGGCTGTTGAGTTCGAGCTTTACCGCGTCGCGGATGCCTAACAGGCCCCACAGACGCCAGGTGAGCACGATCAGCTCGGCATCGATGTCCGGACCGTCGAGGTTGAACACTTCCACGCCAATCTGGTGGAACTGGCGATAACGGCCTTTCTGCGGACGCTCGTGGCGGAACATCGGGCCGATGTACCAGAGTTTCTGCACCTGACCGCCACCGGAAATACCATGCTCCAGCACCGCGCGTACGCAGCTGGCAGTGCCTTCAGGGCGCAGGGTCAGGGAGTCGCCGTTGCGGTCGTCGAAGGTGTACATCTCTTTTTCGACGATATCGGTTACTTCGCCGATCGAGCGTTTGAACAGCTCGGTGGCTTCAACGATGGGCATGCGGATCTGCCGATAGCCATAGCCATCAAGCAGGCGCGCCACGCTGTTTTCAAAATAACGCCAGAGCGGGGTTTGCTCCGGCAGGATGTCGTTCATGCCACGGATGGCTTGCAGGGACTTACTCACACAGAATCCTTAGAGTTCTTATCAGCCACGGGCGATCAGCGCTGCGTCGGCTTCGACCTTTTCGGCCGCTTTCTGCCGGATCAGCTGTTCGAGCTGGTCCACCAGATTGTCATTGGTCAGTTTGGTAGCGGGCTTGCCATCGATGTACACCAGATTGTTTGGCGTACCACCGGTCAAACCGATATGGGCTTCTTTGGCTTCACCGGGGCCGTTGACGATACAGCCGATTACGGCCACGTCCAGCGGAACCAGCAAGTCTTCCAGGCGCCCTTCCAGTTCGTTCATGGTTTTCACCACGTCGAAGTTCTGTCGCGAGCAGCTCGGGCAGGCAATGAAGTTGATGCCACGCGAGCGCAAGCGCAGGGATTTGAGGATGTCGTAGCCGACTTTGACCTCTTCCACCGGGTCTGCCGCCAGGGAGATGCGGATGGTATCGCCAATTCCGTCGGCAAGCAGCATGCCCAGGCCCACAGCGGATTTCACCGTACCGGAACGCAGGCCACCGGCTTCGGTGATACCCAGGTGCAACGGTTGCTCGATCTGCTTGGCCAACAGGCGGTAGGCGGCGACAGCCATGAACACGTCGGAGGCTTTCACGCTGACTTTGAAGTCGGGGAAGTTCAGCCGGTCGAGGTGCTCGACATGGCGCAGCGCCGATTCCACCAAGGCTTCCGGAGTCGGTTCGCCGTACTTTTTCTGCAGGTCTTTTTCCAGCGAACCGGCGTTGACGCCGATGCGGATCGGAATGCCGCGGTCACGGGCAGCTTCAACCACGGCTTTGACCCGGTCTTCGCGACCGATGTTGCCCGGGTTGATGCGCAGGCAGTCGACGCCCAGCTCAGCTACGCGCAGGGCAATTTTGTAATCGAAATGGATGTCGGCAACCAGCGGCACGTTGACCTGCTGCTTGATCTTGCCGAAGGCTTCGGCGGCGTCCATGTCCGGCACCGAAACGCGCACGATATCGGCGCCGGCTTCTTCCAGGCGAAGGATCTGCGCCACGGTGGCAGCGACATCGCAGGTGTCGCTGTTGGTCATGCTCTGCACTGCAATCGGCGCATCACCACCGACAGGTACGGACCCGACCCAGATCTTGCGCGAGACGCGACGGATGATTGGCGATTCGGCGTGCATGGTTATTGTCCCAACTTGATACGGGCGGTTTCACCACTGGTGAACGTGGCCACATCGACCGGCTGACCGTTGTAGCGCACCTGGGCGCCACGGGCGTAACCCAAGCGCAGCTCGAGCGGCGCCTTGCCAGAAACTTCGAGTTTTTCACCGGCACGTTTCAGGCCGCTGACGACCACTTTGCCGTTGCCATCGGTGAGTTGGATCCAGCAGTTAGCGGAAAAATCCATCGCCACCACGCCCTCGCCTGCAGCGGCCACCACCGGCGCTGCCGGAGCGGCAGGTGCTGCTGGTGCTGGTGCTGGAGCGGCAACCGTTGCGCTTGGCGCCGCGACAACAGGAGCTGGCGCGGTGGGCGCTACCGCTGCTGGAGCGCTGGCAACAGGGGCAGTTGGTGCGGCGGCGGGTGTTTCGGGAGCGGCAGCCGGGTGTTCCGGTTGCGCCGCCAATTCCGGCGACACTTCGGCCGGGGTACCTTCTTGCAGGCCTTCGGCGTCTGCCACGGCCTGGTCTTCGGGCTCATCCAGCGGGTGGATTTCGGTGGTGCCATCGGCACCGTCCACTTCGACATGGCCCAGGCTGATGCCGGCGGTTTCGCCGCCGCGGCTGGCCGACTGATCTTGCCACCAGAAAAACCCACCACCGGCCAAGGCCAGCAGCAACAGGAAGCACACCAGACGCAGCAAGTTCTGCGACAGACGCATCGGCTCTTCGATTCGGCCCAGCTCATGCACGGCGCTGCCGGAGGCATTGGTGCCGGTGTACTGGTCGAACTCCTGGACGATCAGGGTCTGGTCCATGCCCAGCAGTTTGGCGTAGGCACGTACATAACCACGGGCAAAGGTATGCCCGGGCAGCAGGTCGAATTGCCCAGCTTCCAGTTGAGTCAGGCGCTGACTGGTCAGGTTGAGCTGGCCGGCGACATCAGCCAGCGACCAGTTCTTGTTCTCGCGGGCCTTACGCAGTGTCTCGCCTGGGTTGCTGCGAGAAACAGCTAGAGCTTCGGGATGCACCGCTTTCATCATTGCTCCGACATGTATTGCTTGTATTCCGGCGTGCCGGGATAAAGACGTTTGAGCTGCAGACCGAGGGTTGCCGCTTTGTCCCGGTCATCAAAGATTTTCGCCAGACGCGCGCCCAGCAACAGGCTTTCAGCGTTCTGCTCGGTGAGTTTGCTGAAGGCGTCGTAATACTTGCGCGCGGGCACGTACTCCTTGTCTTCATAGGCCATTTTGGCCAGCTCCAGTTGCGGACGGGCCTGACGCTTGTTGAGACGGATCGAACGCTCGAAGTACTGCTTGGCTTCGGCGCGATCATTGAGTTTCAGCGACACCAGACCGAGGTTCTGGAATACCCGCGAACGCTCGGGATACATGTTGTCTTTGACCGCTTGCAGGTAGCGCTCTTTGGCTTCGGCGTAACGACCCTGTTCATACAGAAAGGCGCCGTAGTTGTTCAGGAAGCGCGAATCGGGGCGGCTGGAAATGGCCTTGCGAAAATGTTCGTCGGCCAGTTCAGGCTCCATTTCGTTCTGGAACAGAATCGCCAGTGCGCCGTTGGCGTCGGCGTTGCCAGGGTCGAGCTCAAGGGCCTTTTTCAACGGCACCTTGGCTTGTTCGGTATTGCCCTGGTTGAGGTAGCCGATACCCAGCTGAATGTACGCATCACGCGCTTCATCACGCCCTTTGTCGGTTTTCATCGGATCGACATGACCCGTTGAGACACAGCCAAACAGTAAGCCAGTGAACAGAAGCAGCAGCGCAGTGCGCAATGTCATAGGTGTCCTACCTTAGGTTCGGTTTGCAGCGGTATGTGGAGCGTCAGCCTCGTTGCTCAGTTGGCGCACCGCGATGTAGCGCTCGCTACGGCGGGTACGATCCATGACCTGGCCAACCAGTTGCCCGCAGGCGGCATCAATGTCTTCGCCGCGCGTGGTGCGCACGGTGACGTTGTGCCCTGCTTTATACAGCAGGTCCTGGAAGCGACGAATACTGTTGTTGCTCGGCCGCTCGTAACCGGAATGGGGGAAAGGATTGAACGGAATCAAGTTGATCTTGCAAGGAATGTCCTTGAGCAACTCGATCATCTCCTCCGCGTGCTCGGTGCGGTCGTTGACGTCTTTGAGCAAGGTGTACTCGATGGTCAACACGCGTTTCTCGCCGAGGCGCGCCACATAACGCTTGCAGGCAGCCAACAACACCGCCAGAGGATACTTCTTATTGATCGGCACAAGCGTGTTGCGCAGCGCATCGTTGGGTGCGTGCAGCGACAGGGCCAGGGACACGTCGATGACTTCACCAAGCTTGTCGATCATCGGCACCACGCCGGAGGTGGACAGGGTCACCTTGCGCTTGGAGATGCCGTAGCCGAGGTCGTCCATCATCAGTTTCATGGCGGCGACCACATTGTCGAAGTTCAACAGCGGCTCGCCCATGCCCATCATCACCACGTTGGTGATGGCGCGATCGATTTTCGCCGGCACACTGCCGAACGACTTATTGGCGATCCACACCTGGCCGATGATCTCGGCCGCCGTCAGATCGCTATTGAAACCTTGTTTGCCGGTGGAGCAGAAACTGCAGTCCAGCGCACAACCCGCCTGCGACGAAACGCAGAGGGTGCCGCGACTGCCCTGAGGAATGTACACGGTCTCGACACAGCTGCCGGACGCGACGCGCACTACCCATTTGCGGGTTCCGTCGGTGGAGATGTCTTCACTCACCACCTCCGGCCCACGAATGTAGGCACGGGCCTCGAGCTTTTCGCGCAAGACCTTGCCGACATTGGTCATGGCGGCGAAATCATCGACGCCAAAGTGGTGAATCCACTTCATCACCTGACCGGCACGGAAACGCTTCTCCCCGATAGAGTCGAAGAATTCTTCCATCTCAGGCTGAGTCAGACCCAGGAGATTGATTTTGCCGGTAGCTTCAGTCATGTCTTCACCCTCGCCCGTTCGCTAATTAGCGAGTACGTGCAGTTACTTCGGTAGCAGCGAAGAAGTACGAGATTTCGCGAGCAGCAGCAGCTTCGGAGTCCGAACCGTGAACGGCGTTGGCGTCGATCGAGTCGGCGAAGTCAGCACGGATGGTGCCAGCAGCAGCTTCTTTAGGGTTGGTAGCGCCCATCAGTTCGCGGTTTTTGGCAATGGCGTCTTCGCCTTCCAGAACCTGAACAACAACCGGGCCGGAGATCATGAAAGCAACCAGTTCACCGAAGAAGCCACGGGCGCTGTGCTCAGCGTAGAAGCCTTCAGCTTCGGCTTTGGACAGTTGCTTCATTTTCGAAGCGACGACGCGCAGGCCGGCTTTTTCGAAACGGGTAACGATCTCGCCGATTACGTTTTTAGCAACGGCGTCGGGCTTGATGATGGAGAAAGTGCGTTGAACAGCCATGTGAAGCTCCAGAAACTAAGAGTTAAGCCAAAAATTAAACCCGCGAATTATACGCGGGTTCCGGGTAAATGCGTAGGGCTCGCGCCCAGCCGTGGTGCGCACGGCGATGGTATTCAGTCGGCTTCTTCGATCCAGGCCGCCTGAATGGCCTCCAACACCTTCTCACCACCACGTTGCGGATCGTCGCTGAACTCCGGCAGGGCAATCACCCAACGCTGCAGGTCAACGAAATTTACGTAGCGCGGGTCTACGTCAGGTTTGCTGTCTGCCAGTTGAATGGCGATTTCCAGTACATCAGTCCACTTCAGACTCATGTCAGTTCCTTGAATCAGTGCGGCGCTTCGGCGGCGTGGTTAAGCGAATATTTCGGGATTTCGACGGTGATGTCTTCGGTGCCGACAATCGCCTGACACGCCAGACGTGACTGCGCCTCCAAACCCCAGGCGCGATCGAGGAAGTCTTCTTCCAGCTCGTCGGCCTCTTCCAGCGAATCAAACCCCTCACGCACGATGCAGTGGCAGGTAGTGCAAGCGCACACACCACCGCAGGCACTCTCCATCTCGATATGGTGCTCATGCGCCAAATCGAGAATCGACGTGCCGGGCTCAGCCTCTACGACCATGCCGTCCGGACAGAACTTCGGGTGGGGCAGAAAAATCACCTGCGGCATCAGATATCCTCGATTTCATTCAGATTGCGCCCCGCCAACGCGGCTTTCACCGTCGAGTCCAGGCGGCGGGCAGCAAAAGCATCGGTCACTTGCGACAGACGCTTGGTCTGCTGCTCGATGGCATAACCATCAGTACCTTTCATCAATTCGGTCAGTTCCTGCACCTGCAGGTCGATCACCAGGCGCTCTTCGGCGTCGAGCAAACGCTCGCCATCAACCAGCAACGCTGCCTGCACCGCCTCGATCAGGCGCTCGGCATCCACCTGCTGCTCACGCAACACGCGGGCAACCTTGTCGTCACCGGCGTTCTGGAACGAGTCCTGGAGCATGCGGGCGATTTCGCCGTCAGTCAGGCCGTAAGACGGCTTCACCTGGATGCTCGCCTCCACACCAGAAGCCAGCTCACGTGCGGCAACACTGAGCAGACCATCGGCATCCACCTGGAAGGTCACGCGAATTTTCGCCGCGCCCGCCACCATCGCCGGAATGCCGCGCAATTCGAAGCGCGCCAGGGAGCGGCAGTCGCTAATCAGCTCGCGCTCGCCCTGTAGCACATGAATCATCATGGCCGACTGGCCGTCTTTGTAGGTGGTGAAGTCTTGCGCGCGCGCCACCGGAATCGTGGTGTTACGCGGGATTACCTTCTCCATCAGGCCACCCATGGTTTCCAGCCCCAGGGACAGCGGAATCACGTCGAGCAGCAACAGTTCTTCGCCATCGCGCTTGTTGCCAGCCAGCGTGTCGGCCTGGATCGCGGCACCGATGGCCACCACTTGATCCGGATCGATATCGGTCAGCGGCTGGCGGGCAAACAGCTCGCCCACCGCGGCGCGTACACGCGGCACGCGGGTCGAACCGCCGACCATCACCACAGCTTCAACTTCTTCGATCTCGATGCCGGCGTCGCGCACAGCGCGGCGGCAGGATTTCAGGCTGCGTTGCAGCATCGGTTCGATCAGGCTATCGAAATGGGCGCGGGTCAGTTCACCGCGCCACTCGCCGTAGCTGACAGCGACGGCATCAGCGTTGGTCAGCGCTTCTTTCGCCGCGCAGGCGGCCTGCAACAGACTGCGCTGCTCGCCCGGGGCGATATCAGCGGAGATACCGGCTTGCTCAACGATCCAGCCGGCAATCGCGTGATCGAAATCATCACCGCCGAGGGCGCTATCACCGCCGGTGGCCAGCACTTCGAAGACGCCGCCAGTCAGACGCAGAATCGAGATATCGAAGGTACCGCCGCCCAGGTCATAAATGGCGACGACGCCTTCGGCTTTCTGATCGAGACCGTAGGCCACCGCTGCGGCCGTGGGCTCATTGAGCAGGCGCAGCACGTTAAGACCAGCCAAGCGGGCGGCGTCTTTGGTGGCCTGGCGCTGCGAGTCGTCGAAATACGCCGGAACAGTAATGACCGCTCCGACCAGCTCGCCACCCAGAGTCGCTTCGGCGCGCAAACGCAAGACTTTGAGAATATCGGCCGACACTTCCACCGGGCTTTTCGGCCCCTGGACGGTGTCGATAAAAGGCATGTGAGATTCACCGCCAACGAAGCGGTAGGGCAACTGCTCGCCCAACTGCTTGACGTCCGCCAGGCCACGACCCATAAGGCGTTTGACCGACAACACGGTGTTAAAAGGATCACTGGCAGCAGCCGCTTTCGCCGACTGGCCGACCTCGACGCGATCACCGTGATAACGCACGGCGGACGGCAAGATGACCTCGCCATCGGCATCGGCCAGCGGCGCCGAAATGCCACTGCGCAGAGCGGCTACCAGCGAGTTGGTGGTGCCCAGGTCGATACCAACAGCCAGGCGGCGTTGGTGCGGTTGCGGGCTTTGCCCGGGTTCAGCGATCTGCAGTAATGCCATGCTTGTCTGCGCATCAGGCGCGCCGCTGGAGCGGCGCGGAAGTTAATCGTCGAGGCGCTCTTCCAGCTGGCGCACTTCGTAGCTGAGCTTGTCGAGGAACTGCATGCGACGAACCAGGCGCTCGGCCTCTTCATGGCGTGCAGTCACATCCCAACAGGCTGCGAAACTGTCATTGAGCTCGTCCTGAGCCACCTTCAGGCGTCGCTTGAAGGTGGCGACACCGGCCAGATCGGCGCTGTCCTGCAGGTCTTCCAGCTCCTCGCGCCACTGCATTTGCTGCATCAGGAACTCGGGATCCTGCACCGTGACTTCGAGCGGCAACTCATGGCCACGCAACCCGAGCAGATAACGCGCCCGCTTGGGTGCGCTTTTCAACGTCTGGTAGGCCTCGTTGAGGCTCGCGGAATGCTCCAGCGCCAGACGCTGCTCGCGCTCGGAGGCGTCGGCAAAACGGTCAGGGTGCACGGTCCGCGCGAGCTCGCGGTAGCGCACCGCCAACTGCTCAAGATCCAGGCGGAAACTGGGTTGCAGCTCAAATAACGCAAAGTGACAAGGGGTACCCACAGCCAGCCTCAGATGTTGAAGCTCTCGCCGCAGCCACATTCACCGCGCACGTTAGGGTTGTTGAACTTGAAGCCTTCGTTCAAACCTTCTTTGACAAAGTCCAGCTCAGTGCCGTCGAGGTACACCAGGCTTTTCGGGTCGATGATCACTTTCACGCCGTGACTTTCAAACACTTCGTCTTCGCTTTGCGCTTCGTCGACAAACTCCAGGACATAGGCCAGGCCGGAGCAACCAGTGGTGCGAACACCCAGGCGAATACCGTCACCTTTGCCACGCCCGTCGAGGGAACGGCGTACGTGTTGGGCCGCCGCTTCGGTCATGCTGATAGCCATGAGAACTCCTTAGTCGCAAACGACTGCTGGTTAGAGCAGGCCTTTCTTCTGCTTGTAGTCGCGAACGGCCGCTTTGATGGCGTCTTCAGCGAGTACCGAGCAGTGAATTTTCACTGGCGGCAGGGCCAATTCTTCGGCCAGCTGGGTGTTCTTGATGGTTTCGGCTTCATCCAGGGTCTTGCCCTTCATCCACTCGGTGGCGAGGGAGCTGGAAGCAATAGCCGAACCGCAGCCATAGGTCTTGAACTTGGCATCTTCGATGACACCCTGATCGTTGACCTTGATCTGCAGACGCATCACGTCGCCGCACGCCGGTGCGCCGACCATGCCGGTGCCGACGTCTGGGTCTTCCGCGTCCATCTTGCCGACGTTGCGCGGGTTCTCGTAGTGGTCGATGACCTTTTCGCTATAAGCCATGGTTAATTCCTCAGAAACTCATCAGGTGCCGCTCTAGTGGCAGCTACTTAGTGTGCCGCCCATTCCACCTTGGAAATGTCGACACCTTCTTTGAACATGTCCCAAAGCGGCGACAACTCGCGCAACTTGGTAACGGCCTCGCGCACTTTCGCGGCGGCGTAATCGACTTCCTCTTCGGTGGTGAAACGGCCGAAGGTGAAGCGGATGGAACTGTGTGCCAGTTCGTCGTTGCGGCCCAGGGCGCGCAGGACGTACGAAGGCTCAAGGGAAGCCGAGGTGCAGGCCGAACCGGACGATACGGCCAGGTCCTTGAGCGCCATGATCAGCGACTCGCCTTCCACATAGTTGAAGCTCAGGTTCAGGTTGTGTGGAACGCGCGCGGTGCTGCTGCCGTTCACGTACAACTCTTCCAGACCGTCAACCTGCTTGAAGAAACGCTCGCTCAGGGCCGCGATGCGCTGGTTTTCCTGGGCCATTTCTTCTTTGGCGATACGGAACGCTTCGCCCATGCCGACGATCTGGTGGGTCGCCAGGGTGCCCGAACGCATGCCGCGTTCGTGGCCACCACCGTGGGTCTGAGCTTCCAGACGTACACGTGGCTTACGGCTGACGTACAGCGCGCCGATGCCCTTAGGGCCATAGGTCTTGTGCGCCGAGAACGACATCAGGTCGACCTTCAGCTTGCTCAGGTCGATCTCGACCTTGCCGGTGGACTGTGCCGCATCGACATGGAACAACACACCGCGCGAGCGGGTCAGCTCGCCAATGGCCGCGATGTCATTGATCACGCCGATCTCGTTGTTGACGTGCATGATCGACACCAGAATGGTGTCCTCGCGCAGAGCCGCTTCGATCATGGCCGGGGTGATCAGGCCATCTTCTTGCGGGTCGAGATAGGTCACTTCGAAACCTTCACGCTCCAGCTGGCGCGTGGTGTCGAGCACCGCTTTGTGCTCGATCTTCGAGGTGATGATGTGTTTGCCTTTGCTCTTGTAGAAGTGCGCGACACCCTTGATAGCGAGGTTGTCGGACTCGGTGGCACCGGAGGTCCAGACGATTTCGCGCGGGTCAGCACCAACCAGCTCAGCCACCTGCCGGCGACCGTTCTCTACCGCTTCTTCGGCTTTCCAGCCAAAAACATGGGAGCGCGAGGCCGGGTTACCGAAGTTACCGTCGACCAGCAGGCATTCGCTCATTTTCTGCGCAACACGTGGATCGATCGGTGTTGTCGCGGAGTAATCGAGATAAATCGGCAATTTCATTGATGTCTCCTAATCAGGTGTAGGCCAATCAGCCTGGCGCCCTACTCAATCGATGGCGGACGCTTCAATTTTATCCATGCGAGGCGTTCTGCTTGAGCAGTGACGCTGATCCTGGCGTCTGGCGATGTCCTGCACCTCATGGCGGGTAACAAGGTCGGCCAAACTGATACCGCTAAGAAATTCGTGAATCTGCTGACTAAGGTCGGACCACAGGTGATGGGTCAGACAGGTGTCGCCATCGTGGCAACCGCTCAAGCCCTGGCAACGGGTGGCATCCACCGACTCATTGACCGCGTCGATCACCTGGACGACCTGAATGCCACGCATGTCACGCGACAACTGATAACCGCCACCCGGACCGCGCACGCTGGACACCAGATTTCCGCGACGCAGCTTGGCGAATAATTGCTCGAGATAAGACAGGGAAATGCCCTGGCGCTCGGAAATATCCGCCAGAGAAACCGGACCATGCTGGGCATGAAGTGCCAAGTCGAGCATGGCGGTCACGGCGTAACGACCTTTGGTAGTCAATCGCATGGCTTGTACCGCGAGATCACTGAATATGCCGCAAGTATGCTATTCCCGAGTATTTAGGTCAACTATAAGACCGATTAAAACACTCGGGATTGCGCGGAATGAGGGGCGCGAATAATAGCAAAAAATGCGCTTTGGCGCGCATCAGGCGGCCGGCTTGTCGTCCAGACCTTTGCAGACGTCGTCAAAGTCCTCGTCACGCAGTGCTGGCAGCTCTTGGGCACAGTAATCACTACCGAGGGCTTTCAACGCCGAGCACATCCCCTCCAGACGTCCGTCTACGGCTTGCAAATGGTCCAAGAGTTGACCGATGGCTTTGGCGATGGGGTCGGGCATGTCCTGGCTGACGCCGTAGGCATCGAAACCAAGCTTCTCGGCAATGGCCTGGCGCTTGGCTTCCACTTCATCATCAGCCTTAACGATGATGCGACCCGGGATACCGACCACGGTAGCGCCGGCCGGCACTGCCTTGGTCACCACCGCATTGGAGCCAACTTTGGCGTTGGCGCCGACAGTGAACGGACCCAGCACCTTGGCACCCGCCCCCACCACCACACCGCTCTCCAGCGTGGGGTGACGCTTGCCCTTGTTCCAACTGGTACCGCCCAAGGTCACGCCCTGATACAGGGTGACGTCATCGCCGATCTCGGCGGTTTCGCCAATGACGATGCCCATGCCGTGATCGATAAAGAAGCGCTTACCGATTTTGGCGCCCGGATGAATCTCGATGCCTGTCAGCCAGCGACCGAAGTTCGAGACCATGCGCGCCAGCCATTTCCAGCCCGCCAGCCACAACCAGCCAGAGAGGCGATGCAGCCAGATGGCATGCAGCCCCGGATAGCACGTCAGGACTTCAAAAGCGTTACGCGCCGCCGGGTCACGATGGAATACGCTTTGAATGTCTTCTCTTACGCGCTCAAACATCTTCACCTCTCCGCTTGTGGGGCTCTCCGCGAGCGGCCTTTTGAGTTTCGGTCAAAATGCCACGCAGAATATTCATTTCCGACTGACTTACGGCGCTACGGGCAAACAGCCGACGCAGTCGCGACATCAGGTGCCGGGGGTTTTCCGGATCGAGAAAGCCGATTTGTACCAAGGTACTTTCCAGGTGCCCGTAAAACAGTTCCAACTCATCCATGGTCGACAGCTGTTCACTGCGCGGCGAGGCCACTTCGACCTTCTCGGCGCGCTTGCTCTGCCCCTGGCTTGCCAGCCAACCCATGCGCACCTCATACGCCAGCACTTGCACGGCGGCGGCGAGATTGAGCGAGCTGAAGTCCGGATCGGACGGGATATGCACATGGTAATGACACCGCTGCAGCTCATCGTTGGTCAGGCCGGCGTATTCGCGGCCGAACACCAACGCCACCTCGCCGCCCTCGGCCGCCCGCTCTACCGCGTGCACGCCGCACTCGCGGGGGTCGAGCATCGGCCAGGGCATGCGCCGGTCGCGCGCGCTGGTGCCGAGCACCAGGGTGCAGCCAACCAACGCATCTTCGAGAGTGGCAACCACTTGAGCGCTTTCCAGAATGCCATCGGCGCCAGAGGCGCGAGCGCTGGCTTCATGACTGGGAAAATCTTGCGGATCGACCAACACCAGGCGCGACAGCCCCATGTTTTTCATCGCCCGCGCGGCACCGCCGATGTTGCCGGGATGACTGGTATTGACCAAAACCACGCGGATATTTTCCAGCAAGACAAGCGCTCACACAGACGATAAAGGGAGGCAAATCTTACAGAAGCACCCCAGCAAACACCATGCGCATGCCAGGCGGCTCTTCTTCATCTAAGGTTTTCTGATAGACTGCTCGGCTTTCTTTAACGACCCAGGTGACCCATCCATGCAGCCAATGCTGAATATCGCGCTGCGCGCCGCCCGCAGCGCCAGTGAACTGATTTTCCGCTCCATCGAGCGCCTGGATACCATCAAGGTCGATGAGAAGGACGCCAAGGACTACGTGTCCGAAGTCGACCGCGCTGCTGAAACCAGCATCATCACCGCCCTGCGCAAAGCCTACCCAACCCACGCCATCCTCGGCGAAGAAACCGGTCTGCACCCAGGTAGCGGCGACGGCGAAGACTACCTGTGGATCATCGACCCACTGGACGGCACCACCAACTTCCTGCGTGGCATCCCGCATTTCGCGGTGAGCATTGCCTGCAAATACCGCGGCCGCCTTGAGCACGCCGTGGTACTCGACCCGGTTCGCCAAGAAGAATTCACCGCCAGCCGTGGCCGTGGCGCCCAACTGAACGGCCGTCGCCTGCGCGTCAGCGGCCGCACCAGCCTGGAAGGCGCCCTACTGGGCACCGGCTTCCCGTTCCGTGACGACCAGATGGACGGCCTCGATAACTACCTAGGCATGTTCCGCAGCCTGGTTGGCCAGACCGCAGGCATCCGCCGCGCCGGCGCTGCCAGCCTGGACCTGGCTTACGTCGCTGCCGGCCGTTTCGATGCGTTCTGGGAAGCGGGCCTGTCGGAGTGGGATATGGCTGCTGGCGTACTGCTGATTCAAGAAGCAGGCGGCCTGGTCAGCGACTTCACCGGCGGTCACGAATTCCTGGAAAAAGGTCACGTGGTTGCCGGCAACACCAAATGCTTCAAGGCTGTACTCACCGCGATCCAGCCGCACCTGTCGGCTCAGCAAAAACGCTAAGTTTTTCAGGAATAAAAAAAGCGCCCCAAGGGGCGCTTTTTTATGGCTGGGTTATTGAGCCGGCTGGTTCTGACCGAGGATCAACTGACCGGTCTTCTCATCCACCGGAATCTGGCTGCCCGGATCACGGTCCATCCGCACCTGGCCAACCTTGTCTTTCAATTGGTACTTCACGTTGTAGCCGACCAGCTTGTCGCTGGTGTCGGTGACCGTGTTGCACTTGGTTTCGGTGGTGGTGTAGGTGTCATTTTCCTGCATGTTTTCCTGCACCTTGTTGCCGGCGTAACCGCCGCCAACTGCACCGGCCACGGTGGCGATTTTCTTGCCGTTACCGCCGCCTACCTGGTTGCCGAGCAGGCCACCGGCCACAGCGCCCAGCACGCTACCTACGATCTGATGTTGGTCTTTGACCGGCTTTTGCCGGGTCACGGTGACATCTTTGCAAACCTGCCGCGGAGTCTTGATGGTTTCGTTAATCGGCTCTACCGCGAGTACTTGTGCGTACTCCGGGCCACCGCCCACCAAGCTGTAAGTTGCAACAGCACCTCCGGCGGTAACACCTACCGCGCCCAGCACCGCACCAACTAGCATCGACTTGTTCACTTGAAACCTCCTGGTTGACACAGAAGCGCCGTAGCGCCTTTCTCCTAGCCTTGGAGTCCATTTCCTACAACCAGTTCAAAACAACCGACCAAAAAAAACCGCGGTACACGCCAAGCGCGACCGCGGTCACAGTGTAGCCAGTAAGCTTATGGACGCTCGTCCACCGCCTCAGTCGTGGCTGGCGGGATCAGGTCTTCCACATTCAGGTTGAGCCAGATCAGCACCACGTTGGCGATGTAGATCGACGAGTAGGTACCCGCCAACACGCCGATGAACAGGGTGATAGAGAAGCCGTACAGGTTGTCGCCACCCCAGAACAGCAGCGCCGCAATCGCCAGCAAGGTCGAGATCGACGTCGCCATGGTCCGCAGCAGGGTCTGGGTGGTGGAGATATCGATGTTCTCGATCAGCGTGGCTTTACGCAGTACACGGAAGTTTTCCCGTACACGGTCGAAGACCACGATGGTGTCGTTGAGCGAGTAGCCGATGATCGCCAGTACCGCTGCCAGCACCGTCAGGTCGAAGGTGATCTGGAAGTAGGAAATCACCCCTACCGCCACGATCACGTCGTGAATCAGGGAAACAATGGCGCCGACCGCGAACTTCCACTGAAAGCGGAAAGCCAGGTACAGCATGATGCCGCCCAAGGCCAGCAACATGCCCAGGCCGCCTTGGTCGCGCAGCTCTTCACCCACTTGCGGACCAACGAACTCAACGCGTTTCACGGTAGCCGGGTTATCGGCATCCACTTTACGCAGCGCATCAGCCACACGGCTGCCCAGTTGCGGGTCATCGCCAGGCATGCGCACCAGCAATTCGTTGGTGGCACCAAAGCTCTGCACTACAGCATCGGCAAAACCGGCTTTCTGCAGCTCTTCACGCACCTGCATGAGGTTCGCGTCGCGCTCATAGGTCAGCTCGATCAGCGTACCGCCAGTGAAGTCCAAGCCGTAGTTGAGGCCTTTGTGGAACATGCTGAACAGCGCGATGGCGGTGAGCAGCAGGGTGAAGCCGAACGCAACGTTGCGCACGGCCATAAACTTAATCGTACGTTTCATAGCAGCCCCTTAGATCCACAACTTCTTGAAGTCACGACCACCGAAAATCAGGTTAACCATGCCGCGGGTAACCATGATGGCGGTGAACATCGAAGTGACGATACCCAGCGACATGGTCACGGCGAAGCCCTTGATCGGCCCGGTGCCCATGGCGAACAGGATGCCGCCAACCAGCAAGGTAGTCAGGTTGGCGTCGAGAATCGCCGCGTAGGCGCGGTCGAAACCTTCGTGAATGGCGCGCTGCACGGTCATGCCGTTGGCTATCTCTTCACGTATCCGCGAGAAGATCAGCACGTTGGCGTCCACCGCCATACCCATGGTCAAGACGATACCGGCGATACCTGGCAGGGTCAGGGTTGCACCCAGCAAAGACATCAGCGCCAGCAGCATGACCATGTTGAAGGCCAGGGCGACGGTCGCCAGCACACCGAAGAAGCGGTAGATGGCCATGATGAACAGCGAAACCAGGACCATGCCCCACAGCGAGGCGTCGATACCCTTGGTGATGTTGTCCGCACCCAGGCTCGGGCCAATGGTGCGCTCTTCAGCGAAGTACATCGGCGCCGCCAGACCACCGGCACGCAGCAGCAGAGCCAGCTCGGACGACTCGCCCTTACCTTCCAGACCGGTGATGCGGAAGGAGCTACCCAGCGGCGACTGGATGGTCGCCAGGCTGATGATCTTCTTCTCTTCTTTGAAGGTCTGCAGCGCGACATCTTTTTCGACGCCGTCGACCACTTGCTTGGTGTAGGTCGTAGTCGGCTTCTGCTCGATGAAGATCACCGCCATGCTGCGGCCGACGTTGCTGCGCGTAGCGCGGCTCATCAGCTCGCCGCCGTGACCATCAAGGGTGATGTTCACTTGCGGACGACCGTTTTCGTCGAAGCTGGCCTTGGCGTCAGTCACCTGGTCGCCGGTGATGATCAAACCGCGCTCCAGCGGCACGGGGCGACGGCCCGGCTCGCGGAATTCGAACGATTCGGTAGTAGCCTTGGTGGCATCCGGGCCTGCGGCCAGACGGAATTCCAGGTTGGCGGTCTTACCGAGAATACGTTTGGCTTCAGCAGTGTCCTGCACGCCTGGCAGCTCAACCACGATGCGGTTGGCACCCTGACGCTGAACCAGCGGCTCAGCCACACCCAGTTCGTTGACGCGGTTACGTACAGTGGTCAAGTTCTGCTTGATCGAGTACTCGCGGATCTCGGCCAGCTTGGCCGGGGTCATCGCCAGACGCAGCACTTGCATGCCGTTACGCTCGACAGCGGTCACTTGGAAATCGGTGAAGTCTTTGCGGATCAGCGCCTGCGCTTTGCTCAGCGAATCTTCATCGCTGAAGCCCAACTGAATGGCGCCATCCTGATCAGGCAGACTGCGGTATTTCACCCGCTCTTTGCGCAGCAGGCTCTTCACATCGCCTTCGTAGACTTTGCGACGGGCATCCAGGGCTTTTTCCATGTCCACTTCCAGCAGGAAGTGCACACCGCCGGACAAGTCCAGACCCAGCTTCATCGGGCTGGCACCCAGGCTACGCAGCCAGTTCGGCGTGGTTTGCGCCAGGTTCAGCGCGACGACGTAGTCATCGCCCATGGTCTTGCGCACAACGTCTTTGGCCGGCAGTTGCTGTTCTTTTTTCAGCAGACGGATCAGACCGCCCTTCCCCTGCGCAGCCAAGGTGGCCGCTTTGACCTCGATACCTGCGTCGGTCAGGGCCTTGCTCGCGCGATCCAGATCAGCCTGGCTGACCTGCAGGGCGGTGCTGGCACCACTGATCTGTACGGCCGGGTCATCCGGGTACAGGTTCGGCGCAGAGTAAATGAAGCCGATCACCAGAACCGCAGCGATCAGCAGGTATTTCCACAGAGGGTATTTGTTCAGCATGACGCCGCCCGCTTATGACGCGGGGCGCCTTTAGCGCCCCGTCGAATGGTAAAAATGGTGAAGTTAGATGGCTTTCAGAGTGCCCTTGGGCAGCGTGGCACCAATGGCGCCTTTCTGAATTTTCAGTTCAACTGTGTCGGACACTTCGATGACCACGAAATCGTCGGTCACTTTGGTGATCTTGCCGGCGATGCCACCGGAGGTCACCACTTCGTCGCCCTTGGCCAGGTTGCTCAAGAGGTTCTTCTGCTCTTTCGCGCGTTTGGCCTGTGGACGCCAGATCATCAGGTAGAAGATGACCATGAAGCCGACCAGGAAGATGATCGACATGCTGTCGCCGCCCATAGGGCCGGCAGCAGCGGCTGGCGCTGCGCCGTCAGCGAGAGCGTCGGAAATGAAAAAGCCCATGTAAAACTCCTGTTAGAGATTCTTTAAAAGGTGATCTGTCAGTCCAGCGGCGGTGTAGTAAGCCCGCGCCGGGCATAGAAGGAATCGACGAAGGCGGCCAATGTACCCTGTTGAATAGCCTCGCGCAAACCAGCCATCAGGCGCTGGTAATGACGCAAATTGTGGAT
The DNA here is from genome assembly GCF_003050835.1 of Pseudomonas sp. GV071. Lineage (GTDB taxonomy): Bacteria > Pseudomonadota > Gammaproteobacteria > Pseudomonadales > Pseudomonadaceae > Aquipseudomonas. The sequence continues at coordinate 146,563 of NZ_QAOJ01000004.1, forward strand.
GGTATTCAACATGCTACCGAGCATTTCGTCGCACTTGTCCAAGTGATGCAGATAGGCCCGGGAGAAGTTCTGACAGGTGTAGCAATCGCAGGTCGGGTCAAGCGTGCTGTTGTCCTGCTTGTGAGCCGAATTGCGGATCTTCAGAACCCCGGTATCGACGAACAGATGGCCGTTGCGCGCATTACGCGTTGGCATCACGCAGTCGAACATATCCACACCACGGCGCACACCTTCAACCAGGTCTTCAGGTTTGCCAACGCCCATCAGGTAACGCGGTTTGTCTGCCGGCATACGCCCTGGCAGGTAGTCGAGCACGCGGATCATCTCTTCCTTGGGCTCACCCACCGACAAGCCACCAATGGCCAGGCCGTCAAAACCGATTTCGCTCAGGCCATCCAGCGAGCGCATGCGCAAGTCTTCATGCATGCCGCCCTGGACGATTCCGAACAGCGCCGCGGTGTTGTCGCCATGGGCGATCTTCGAGCGCTTGGCCCAACGCAGCGACAGCTCCATGGAGGTGCGCGCCACATCGACGTCTGCCGGGTACGGTGTGCACTCGTCAAAAATCATCACGATGTCGGAACCGAGGTCACGCTGCACTTGCATCGACTCTTCCGGCCCCATGAACACCTTGCTGCCGTTGACCGGCGAGGCGAAGGTCACGCCCTCCTCCTTGATCTTGCGCATGGCGCCCAGGCTGAACACCTGGAAACCACCGGAGTCGGTGAGGATCGGGCCTTTCCACTGCATGAACTCGTGCAGGCCGCCGTGGGCTTTGATCACGTCCATACCGGGTCGCAGCCACAGGTGGAACGTATTGCCGAGGATCATCTGCGCGCCAATCGCTTCGATGTCGCGCGGCAGCATGCCCTTGACGGTGCCGTAGGTACCCACCGGCATGAACGCCGGGGTTTCCACCACGCCACGGGGGAAGGTCAGGCGACCACGGCGGGCTTTGCCGTCGGTGGCCAGCAGTTCGAAGGTCATGCGGCAGGTGCGGCTCATGCTTGCTCCTCGGGTCCGCGCGCGGCGGGATTGCGGGTAATGAACATGGCATCACCGTAACTGAAGAACCGGTAACCCTCGGCAATCGCCGTAGCGTAGGCCGCCATGGTTTGCGGGTAACCGGCAAATGCCGAAACCAACATCAGCAATGTCGATTCGGGCAGATGGAAATTGGTCACCAGGGCATCGACCACATGGAAGGGTCGGCCCGGGTAGATAAAGATGTCAGTGTCGCCACTGAACGGCTTGAGCTGGCCATCGCGCGCGGCGCTTTCCAGCGAACGCACGCTGGTGGTGCCGACGGCGATCACCCGGCCTCCGCGCGCACGGCAGGCGGCCACGGCATCGACCACTTCTTGCGTCACTTCCAGCCACTCGTTGTGCATGTGGTGATCTTCGATCTTTTCCACCCGCACCGGCTGGAAAGTGCCGGCACCAACATGCAGGGTAACGAACGCGGTCTCCACGCCCTTGGCGCGGATAGCGGCCAGCAGCGGCTGATCAAAATGCAGCCCCGCCGTCGGCGCCGCCACCGCACCGGCACGCTCGGCGTACACGGTCTGATAACGCTCGCGGTCGGCGCTGTCGTCAGGGCGGTCTATATAAGGAGGCAACGGCATATGGCCGACGCGCTCGAGCAGCGGCAATACGTCTTCGTTGAAACCCAGCTCGAACAGCGCATCGTGGCGCGCCAACATCGTGGCTTCAGCACCGCCGTCGATCAGAATGCTCGAGCCCGGCTTGGGCGACTTGCTCGAACGCACATGGGCGAGCACGCGGCGGTTATCCAGCACGCGCTCCACCAGCACTTCCAATTTGCCGCCGGAAGCCTTCTGGCCGAACAGGCGCGCCGGAATCACGCGGGTGTTGTTGAACACCATCAGGTCGCAGGGGCGCAGGTATTCGAGAAGGTCAGAGAACTGGCGATGGGCCAGAGCACCGGTTGGGCCGTCGAGGCTGAGCAGGCGGCTGCCCTGGCGCTGGGCCAGTGGATGGCGCGCAATCAGGGCGTCCGGCAGCTCGAAATTGAAATCGGCAACACGCATGATGGGAGGTCATTTTTCAGGGGCGCGAAGTTTAACGGAAATAGGCAAATTTGACCACGCGACCCCGTTGACCACTCGCGAAGGTCTCCCTATACTGCGCGCCCTATGTGCCCTGGTGGCGGAATTGGTAGACGCGGCGGATTCAAAATCCGTTTTCGCAAGGAGTGGGAGTTCGAGTCTCCCCCGGGGCACCAAGCACATTAAAAAGGCCTTGCATCAGCAAGGCCTTTTTTTATGCCTGGCGTAAAATTGGCGTAACGACTTCGGTGCAATGCCGGAGCTCCACCCCAAATTTCAGGCATAAAAAAACGCCCGGGATCACAGGCTAAACCTGGGACACCGGGCGCTACTTACTGTCATTACCGTCACTCGAAACGGCACCACCATGACTGGGCGTAGAAGCAGTTATCAATCTCCTCAATTCCACTTAAAACCATATCGTTCTGCGCCATCCCTTGGATCGTTACGTCCAGCAGCCGGGGCAACGGATCAGGGTCGAGGGGCTCTATCGGAGCAATGCGCGCGACCACGCTAAAACGCGCCAACGAATCCACCCTCCCAGAATCGATCAAAACGCCCCCCCTTACTGGCTTCATCCTGTTGAGGCCCTCCCTGTTCAAGGTCACTCCACGGTTACGCCTTGCCACCACTAAAAACATCATCGCGCAACCCCTTATACTGTACAAATAAACAGCACTAGAGGCGACGCCACCTTACAACGCGCTCCCGACCAGGCGTACTAACGAAACGCAGCCACGCCAATACAGGTACTCACGTGCATCGACCCATGCCGCGAACCAACGTAACATGCTCGATACAATAACCTTCAAGGACGACACCGTGAGCCACCCTAACACGCAGGACGCCTGCCTAATCTGCGCGTCTCGGACAACTTATTTTTTCTCAAAGACTTATTCGGCAGGGTCTCCTAGCCCGTACTCGACTCCACTTGAAGTGCAGTATTTTAAATGTGACCACTGCGGTTTCGTACTTTCGAAGACCCACCAACAAATGAGTGCAGACCAATGGTCTGAACTAAACTACAAGTGGCATCATTTTTTCGAACAAAATCCTGAATCCCAAATATCGAACCAACCACCTTATATCGACCAATCCCTTGCCTTAACCATTCTTAATCAACACGGACTGGTCCAACTGGATAACACTCTGGACTATGCCGCAGGATATGGAACCATGGCGAAGGCCCTTGCCAAGTACTTCAATCATAAAATTTCGATATTCGACAAGTTCGTCAGATCGACTGACCAAAACTCCGGCTACGTGGAAGAGCCGAATCTCAAGCATTACGACCTAGTTATAAATAGCGCAATGTTTGAGCACGTGACACATCGTGATTCGCTCAACGAGGTTAACAATCTCGTTAGCAATAACGGTGTACTTATGATCCATACCGTAGTTTGCGAGACAGTCCCGAACGATCCGAACTGGTTTTATATTACGCCCATGGTCCATACTGCGTTCCATACTAATAAGAGCATGGAAATCTTGATGGACCAATGGGGTTACTCTAAATCAGTCTACTCCCCCCAGGCAAAAAGCTGGTTCTTATTCAAAGACTCCCACCCACAAATTAAGAATCTTCACAAGAAGATCGACGCTATTAACAACGAACTACAAACCAAATACTTCATTTCCAAAGACGGCTTCGTAGATTACTGGAAAGGCTTCGACCTGATTTAGCCTAATCAATACTCTTTGCGATGGCGTCGTAACTAGCCTCACACGCCATTGCTGCTATTCGGGATTGGTCAAAAGCTTTAGCCAATTCCCCCGCTCGCTTGTCAGCGCGCTGGAACAATTCGGAGAGCACCATCGCGGCGCGGGTGGCTGCCGCGCCTCTCTCGATAGCTCCGGTATCACAGGACACGTTGCCGGCAGCGGCGGCCAGTTTGATTGCTGCGTCCCGCACGCCGTCACCAGCTGCATCAGCAACAATCCCATCAGCGGCCGCAGCCGCGATTTGTACTCGGGCATCTTTTCCCACCTGGTTGGAGTTCTGTTGCCAGCCCTGCTCTGTAGTCCGGGCCTTGCCGGTTTCGGCCGCCAGGCCTTTAGCCTTGAGCAAGGCCTGATCGGCATTGGCTGCTTTCCACTTGTTGTCGGTGACAGTCACGCCGTGGGTATAGGCACCGAACAGAGCGGCGAACGCCAAGCCAGCAGCGAGCAGATACGGGAGCGCCTTCAGCAAAACGGCGTTCAAGCCAGCAAAGTCGCCGTGATCAGCCAACGCGTTGAGCTCGCGCACCCACCAGAACCACGCCGCGGACTCTGCCGCCCACTCTGGCTGTTCGAGCAGTTCCGGTTTTTCCATCAAGCGCTGATCGCCAAATAACGCGGCGCTGCACACCTGGTAGTTTTTCCGGCCGGTGATCTGAATCAGCCCTCGTCCGCGATATCGCTGGCCTTCACCATCTGGCGCGGGCGTGCTGCCTAAGCGCTCGGCCAAGGGGCCGGTGTCGTACTTGGCCAGATAGTTATCGCCACCGAGCTCACGCAAAAACTGAAGCTGGCCGGACTCATGACCAATCTGCGCGAGGAATGCAGCCTTGCGCTGGGGCGTGTTGATTTGGTGGCGTGACATCGCCGCATTGAGGACAGGAACAAAAACGCCCGCTTGGCGGCGGGCGTTGGGCATGTTACGAAGCAACTGTTGCTCCGTGAGTTCCATTAAAACTCCATCAGAAATAATCGCGCAGGCATCAACGTAAGCGCCCACAGGAAAGGATACGAAGGGATGTTTGAAATTAAGAGCCGAGACGGCAGAGACTACCCAGCAGAATTTTTTCGGGCAGAAAACAGCTGGCGCAATGCCAATGACCAGGTCGCAAATATTTTCCTAACCTGGCGCAAACTCTGGCAGCACGCCGTTGGCGACTACGCCACTTTTTGGACCATGGATATGCCGCCTCGTGTTGCCGAAGGAACTGTGCTGAGCAAGCCATTTTGGCTATCGACCACCCCAGTCCAAATTGGGGAGAAAATTTACGCCAGGGTGGACATCATCTGCACCAGAATTACTGACGAGAAAAATTTCCAGGCTGGTGCTTTTCTAGTCAACGAGAACGGTGACGTCTTCAATGAAGACGGCGAACTTAGAATTGACACGATCGGCACTCCCCAACCCTATGTCCTTCTGCTGTTCAACGTGCTTAAAACAGTGCTCGACGCCAAGGTTTAACCTTTTTTAAATCGAGAGCGCCCTCCGAGTCGAACGCCTGCCCACATAAGCCCAGCCCGCCAGCGTGCATGACCGCTGGAACGCAAGGCATCACGAAAAACACGGTCCGCCAACAGCCGGGGCAAAAGCCCCGTGGCATACAGGTAGTCGTGGATCACGGCCGCTTCTTGCCCATAGGAAACCACTGCGGCATAGAGCAACAGCGCAGCCAGACCGAATGCCGCCAGCAACGAGCCAACCCACGGCACAAACAGTGTCAGAACCAGGCCGATAAGTACTGCAAACACGCCAGCCGTGCGCACCGGACGGACCGACGCGAAGTCAGTCTCAAAATCCGGCGGAACAGTAATCGCACCAAAGCCAGGTGCCAGATAAGAAAAAAGCGCCAGGAGGCGCCATGTTCTGCGGTTCCCTTGCAACTCTACTTGCAAGGAATTGGGGAAACGATTCATCAAGGCGACCACTTATCGGCTGCGAAATCGACTGGAATTTCCGACAGGTTTTTCAAAGCTCGCCCGGCGTAGATCAGCGCTGCTTTGCGTTGCGCCGAGGCTTTGCCGAACTCCACCACAGTAAAAGCATCCATTGCCACCAGGGAGTTGTCGGAGGCAATCCTGAAAGTCAGAGCCAAGATTCGACCAACGCAAGTCGCCGACGACGGCACCGGAAACGACGGCCATGAACCTGAGCTGAGCGGCGCCCGAAATGTTCTCTCGGTCAGTGGCACGGGACTGATAGAGGATCCCGCCGAACTCAATCCCAGCATCAATGTGGCGATCCCGTTCCGCATCAACCTGAGTCAGCGCTACGAACAAACTGGTATCCGGCAGGCTTTCGGCGAAGTGGTAACCATCAGGAGGAGCTTCCCCCTGTACAGCTGGCACCCAACCCTTTTTATCGTTCCGAGCGAATACCCCAGAGAAGGCCTTAGCGGGGTAATCCGCTGGCAGAATTTCAGCGTAGAAGTGGCAGTCAGGGACTTGCTCAATGACCGACGGCTACGACTGTTACCAAAACGCAATGGCCGAGCGCGTGAACGGAATTTTGAAGATGGAGTTCCTGTTGCATCGTCCCAAGAACCTCTCAGAAGATCGAAAGATGGTGGACGAATCGATAGGGATTTATAACGAAGAGCGGCCACATTTGGCCTTGAAATACAAAACGCCCGATGCGGTGCATCGGGCGTTTTGAGAGTGAAGCAGGTGTAAACCTATTTCAGGACTAGACACTGAACATCAGCAACGCCGGGCTTAATGCTTGATCGCAACGCTGACGTTCGAGCGCGAAGGGGTCCCATCCAAGCCCCAGGAGGACGCCAGCAAACCGAAGGTTTGCCCACGCGTCAGATCAACCGTTGACTCACATTCCCAGGTGCCGCGCGCGCTGACCGTGGTATTGCACACATAGGTGCCTACCGTTACCGGGCCACTGGCAGGCCCTGCGCTAATACTTACCGTGACGACTGCGCCAACCGCGCCAGTGCCTTGAACCATTGGCCGCTGCGTGGGCAGATACTCAAGTTCCTGTGGGTTGGGTGAGGTTATCCGCAGGGATGGCGGCGTGGCATAACGCGGGGTGATGACCAGATCCTGGGGATATTTCAGGTTGTCGGCGACCACCTCGAAATCAGCCCCGCCGTCGCCCACGACCAGCTTGTAGATGGTCTTGCCCCACGTCATGTACAAGCTCCCGGCGGCGTCGGTCGCCAAGCCCTGTGACTCGCCGCCACTTACTATCTGCACAGGCTTGGACTGCCCTGGGCTGTACCGGTAAATACCTGGTCCGTCCCCCTCGCTGGTTTTGGCCACCGAGAAGTAGAGGTTACCGGCAGGGTCAAGCGCCATGCCTGTAGGAAAACTCACGCCAGTAATCAACGGCACTAACGTGTTAGTAGCCGCGTTTCTCCGAAATACCGTGCGCTCTTGGGGCGACGATATATACAGGTTGCCGTCATCATCCAGGGCCAGTCGGCTCGCCATCACATTAGCGACCACCACCCGCTCTCCGCCTTCTGCCGGGAAGTACGAAACCCGGTAGCTTTCGCTGATGTAGATACCTCCTTGGCGATCAACCACGACGTCAGAGGGCCCAACCAAACCACGCTTCAACACCACGCCGTCGCCGCCGCCCGCGGGATATCGCGTCAGCGTGCCGGAATGATAACTGACCACGTAGATATTGCCGGCCGCATCGGCGCCCATACGCGGCGCATTGATGTAACTGTCGATTTCTGCGGTTGGCGTGGCTGCATCCAGGGTCAATATCGATAACTTCCCGTTTCCGTATGCAGCGCTGGCGTCGCCGTCCTGAGCGACATAAATAATCGGTTCATCGGCTTTCTCGGCAACGGCGGGCAGCGCGATAAACGGGACAATCAGAGCCAAAAAAGCCTGCCTGATTTTGGCGGATGGAGAAATTGAAGCGCTTCGTAGCGACGATTGAGAACACATAGCGGATCTTCCTTCTATCCAGACTATTCACCTGCACGTCGTGACACGCCGTGCACATAGAAAGCGCGTGCCGGCTTTCATAGGCCAACGCTAAAAGTCCGAACCAAAGGAGTCTGTAGACCGCAACCTAAGCTGCACCGACCAACAGCAGCGAGAGTTGTGGGAAGGGAAAACGTAAACGCTGCATTTGCCGAAACCCGCCTGCACAGCCCCGCGCCAAGCACAGGCCGCATGGCGCTAAGGCCCATTCGCGCCGCTGGAGCGCGCTTAAGGCTTCGCTACGTTGGATGGCCGCTCCGACTCCTGCCACCCCCCACCCAACGCCAGGAACAGATTGATCTGCGCCATCGCCACCTGGGTATTGGCCGCCGCCAGTTGTGCACGCATATCGGTGTAGGTCTTGGTCGCCTGCAAATCCGCCAAGAACGACGCCCGCCCTGCCTGGAAGAATTGATGCGTCTGGTTGGCCGCCTGCTGCGCCGAATGTTCGGCATCGGCCAAGGCGTCGCGGCGGTCGAGCAAGGCGCTGTATTGCACAAGACCGGTCTGGGTTTCCCGTACAGCGTTAAGAACCACACCATCAAAATGCGCCAATGCCGCCTGGGTGCCCGCCTCGGCTTCACGAATGCGAGCCCGCGCACCATTGGTGGGAATGGTCCAACTGATCAGGGGGCCAAAGCCCCAGCGGTTGGTGGCCGGCTCACCGAGGTGGTCGAGGATACCCACGCTGCCCACGGTCGCCCCGATACTGATGTTCGGGTACAGCTGCCCGGTGGCCACGCCAATCTTGGCGGTGGCGGCAGCCAGGCTGCGTTCGGCCTGACGGATGTCCGGGCGGCGTTTGAGCAGCTCGGCACCATCACCCACCGGCAACAGCTGAGCGATATGCGGTAACTCAGCACAATCGCTGACACCCGCCGGCAATTGATTGACCGGCTTGGCCAGCAGCATCGACAAGGTGAACAAGCCTGCCTGTTGCGCCGCGTCGTAGCGCGGCATCTCGGCGCGTAGCGATTTGAATTGAGTCTGCGTGCGCGTCACCTGGGTTTCATCGCCACGCCCGGCATCACGCAGGCGCTGCACCAGGGTTACGCCCTCCTCTTGCAGGTCCAGCGATTGCTGGGCGATTTTGCGCTCCTCGTTGGCGGCGCACACTTGCGTGTAGGCGCGCACCACTTCGGCCACCAGGGTGATTCGAGCGGTGTCTGCCGCCGCTTGCGCCGCATCGGCATTGGCCTGCGCCGACTCGATGCCACGCTGCAAGGTGCCCCACAAGTCGAACTGATACGAGGTGCTGATCGAGCCGCTGCCGATGTTGGCGACCGGCACTTTTTCGGTGAGCAGGAAGGCTTCGCCGGACTCCTGCAAACGCTCGGCGCCAAACTTGGCGCTGCCGCTGAAACCACCTTCGGCCTGTGCTTCTTCGACCTGGGTGCGGGCACGCGCCAGGTTGGCGGCAGCCACCCGCAAGTCGGTGTTGGAAGCCATAGCCTGCTGCACCAACTGGTCCAGACGCGGATCCTGGTAGAGTTTCCACCAGTCCGCCGGCACCGGTGCCGACACCACGTCGCTGTTGCCGGTCGCCAGTTGCCCTTGCAGATCCGCGCGCTGCACGGCGGCCTCTTTAGGCAATTGATAATCCGGCCCGACTGCCTGGCATGCCGACAACACCAGGCCGAAACTGGCTGCCGTCAGTAAACCGCGAGCTGCCTGGCGGTTCATTGCGCGTTCTCCGCCGTCGCGTCGCCGCCTTCGATGATCGATACCGTGGCGGTGCGCCCGGCAATCATGCGGAAGTCGGCCGGCACCTCGTCAAAGGCGATACGCACCGGAATGCGCTGGGCCAATTGCACCCAGCTGAAAGCCGGGTTAACAGTGGGCAGCATGTTGCTGCCGCTCGTGCGGTCGCGGTCTTCCACAGCAGCAACGATGCTCTGCACATGACCGCGCAGACGGGTATTGTCGCCAAGCACGCGGATATCCACAGCCTGGCCGATGTGAATGTGCTGCAGCTTGGTCTCTTCGAAATAGCCATCGATGTGGAACGACTCGCCGTCCACCACCGACAACACCGGCCGCCCGGCGGTAACGAACTCATGGGCACGCGGCGCACGGTCGTTGAGGTAACCGTCCACCGGACTGCGGATCACCGAACGATCCAGATTGAGCTTGGCGGCATCCACCGCCACCTGCGCGGCCGCCACTGCCGACTGGGCACGGCTCTCGCGGGACTGGCTTTCTTCCAGCTGCTCACGGGCGACCAGATTGCCCAGACCACGGTTACGTTTGGCTTCACGCTGCGCCTGCGCCAAGGCTTCCTTCTGCTCGGCGGCCGTGGCTTCGGCCTGACGCAGCGCCAGAGTGAAACGGTCCTGGTCGATGGTGAACAGCACATCGCCTCGTTTCACCGGTTGGTTGTCACGCACTTCGACCTTCTCGATCAGCCCGGACACGTCCGGGGCAATCTGGATGATATCGGCGCGGATATGGCCGTCGCGGGTCCAGGGCGCAAACATGTAGTACATCACCATGCGCCAGACCACCACGGTAGCCAGGGTCACCATCAACAACGTCAGGACCACGCGGCCCAGGGTCAACATAGGTTTTTTCATAGCATCAGGCTTCGGCAAATAGCATCCACCGCACCGAGCAGTACGGCGTAGAGACCAACGTTAAACAGGGCCCGGTGCCAGACCAGGCGGTAGAAGTGCAGGCGATTGAGCACGCCATGCACCAACAGGTACAGCACATAGGTGAAGGCCATCATCACCAGCAGCGTGGGCAGGAATACCCCGCTGATATCCAGATCACCGATCACAGTGCAGCTCCATCGATGCCGTAGGGCAGTTGTTCCTGTGCATCGCCTGCCTCTACCAGCACTTCCACGCCCGGCAACAAGGCCAGACGCAGACCACTGAGGGCCAGCAGGCTGTGCAGCCGGGCCTGTTCGGCCTCGGCACAGGCGGAAAAATTGATCGCCCGGCGGGCGCGGTCCATGGTCATCAGCAAGCCCTTGGGCGCGGGCAGGCGCTCTCCGGCTTTCAGGCAGGCGCGGAAGTACTCACCCACTTCAGCCACCACTTGCTGCAGCGAGGTTTGCGCACTGACCGGCAAACGCGGCAGGTAGGCGAGCACGTCGAGCAAGCACAGCGCCACGCGCAGATCACGCAGCGCGCTGCCGGTGTCCTGGCCGGTCTGGGTCAGACGCGGCAGGTGCTGCATCAGGCGATCGAGCATGCGCACACCCATGCCCCGGTGTTCGGCCAGGGTCGCCGGCTCGGTGAGGGCGACGATGTCGCGCCAGCTGAAACGGGTCATACGCTTGGCCGCCAGTTCGACGCCGAAGGGGCGCATCACCAGGGTCCAGACAAAGGCGAACAGCAAGCCCACGGGCCCGGCCAGGTTGCTGTTGATAAAGGTCATGAAGTTGGCGTCGTAGGCGCCCTGGATGCTGATGAACGACGAGGTATTCACCAGGGTCAGGAGCATGCCGAGGTAAAAACGCGGTTGCACGGTGAGAGTGCCAATGCAGATAAATGGCACGGCAAAGGCCAGCACCAGCATCGGGAAGTCGTGCAAGTTGGGCAGGATCAGAAACAGGTAGAGGCTGGCAAACAGCGCCGACATCGCGGTCCAGAAAAAGAACCGGTAAATCTGCGGCGCCGGGTCGTCCATGGCGGCGAAGAAGCTGCAGGCCACGGCGGCGAGAATCACCGCGCTGCCGCCATCGGTCCAGCCCAGGCCGATCCACAGCAAGGAGGCGACGATGATCGCGCTGATGGTGGAAAACACCGAATAGAGCATCAGCCCACGGTCGAAAAACGGCGTCAGGCGACCCAGGCGCCAGTGCCGGTAAACCGCGCGCCAGGGCGCCTGGTCATCGAGCAGAATCGCGTGCTGCAGGCTGCGGCAGTCTTGCCACAGATCGACCCACTCGCCTAGGCGATACAGCCCGTTGGAAAGCAGCAATTGGCGGCGTTCGTCCAGCGCTTCAGCGGTCGGCTGCAAGGCGTCGAGCTGCTCGCGCAGCGTCTGCCAGCGTTCAGGATTGGCATCGTTGGCGGTGCTCAGCAGCCACTGCTGAGCCTGTTCCAACACGGGCGCGAGCAAGGCCACCAGATCGGGCGAACGGCGTTCGATGGCGATCAACGCGTCGTCCAGGCCATCGATAACCGGCAGCAGATGAATCATCCGCCCGCGCAATTCCTTGGCATTGCGCACCGTCTGTGGCCGCGCGCCTTCATGGGGAAGCTGGCCGATCATCAGTTCCAGGGTGTTGAAGCTGGCCACCATCGCCGCACGCAAGCTGCCCACCTCCGCTGCCGCAGCGCCGCGGCTGAGAAAGTGCTGGCTGTAGCGCGTGGCGTCGGCGAACCAGGCACCTGCGGCGTCCATCAGCACCGGCGCCAGGCGCCGAGGCCAGAACACCGCACCAACTACCGCCGCACAGACGATACCGAGGAAAATTTCCTGGGTACGCGACGAGGCGATGTCGAACACCGCGCTGGGGTTATCCACAACCGGCAGCGCAATCAGCGGCAAGGTGTAGCCCGAGAGCATCAGCGCGTAGCTGTTGGCGGTGCGCAGGTTCAGCGACAGAAACAGCAAGGTGCCGGTCCACAACGCAACCACCACGACCAGCAGCAAGGGCGTCTGCACAAACAACGGCACAAACAGTACGGCAGCCGCCGCGCCAACCAAGGTGCCGACGGCGCGGTACAACGCTTTGGAGCTGGTAGGGCCGACAAAGGGGCTGGAGACGATATAGACAGTGGCCATCGCCCAGTACGGACGCGGCATCTGCATGATCATGGCGATATAGAGCGCCAGCATCGAGGCGCCGAAGGTTCGCACGCCATAGAACCAGTCGCGGGCCGGCGGCATGCCGGCGAAGAAGCCTTTCATAAAGGTTCTCCGCCGCTAGTGCGCCCGGCATCTTCAAAGGCGCGCACCACGCGCAGCGCAGCTTCGAGGTCCGCCGGGGGAATGTCCTGCAGCACTTCGCGGCGCAGGCGCACCAACTCGTTTTCAATCGATTCGGCCAGCTCGCGGCCGCGCGGGGTCAGGCTCAAGGCTTTGGCGCGGCGGTCGTCCGGGTCTTCACTGCGGCAAACAAAACCGGCGCGGCACAACTGGTCGAGCAGGCGCACCAGTGACGGGCTTTCCAACCCGGCGGCCTGCGCCACCGCCACCTGTCGTACACCGTCACCCAGGCGCACGATCATCAGCAACGGCACCGCGCAGGCTTCGGAAATTCCGTAGTTGGCCAACGTCGCCTGGCAAATGCGTCGCCAATGGCGGGACGCCGTCACCATGCCGCTGCTGATATTGAGCTGGAGTGCTTCGAGGGTCATTGAAAAGGACGCGAAAATTTAATTAGTTAGCAAGCTAATTGTATTCTCGGAAATTTCCACTCGTCAATTACCGCATGGAGGCTTTGCAGCTTTATTTCACCGCCCTTACGGCGACTATTCCGGCAGGTTTTAGCGCTATGCCAAAAAGGCCTGGAAGCACCGGAATCAGGCGCTGTACGGGCTATTTCAAGGGGTTGTTTTTCGCCCAAAACTTAACTATCGTTCCGCCCACTGTGCTGCCGGGATCGCGCCCAATCGCGACGCCGACAACCAGTCCAGCCCTCGGCTCGAGGCTGTCATTAACTAAAGCTCCAAGGAAATAAGATATGTCGAATCGTCAGAACGGTACCGTCAAGTGGTTTAACGACGAGAAAGGTTTTGGTTTTATCACTCCAGAAAGCGGTCCGGATCTGTTCGTGCACTTCCGCGCTATCGAAGGCGACGGCTTCAAGAGCCTGAAAGAAGGCCAGAAAGTCAGCTTCGTCTCGGTACAAGGTCAGAAAGGCCTGCAAGCCGACCAAGTACAAGTAGTCGGTTAATCCGAATGCTCAACAAAAAGCCCCGCCTAGTGCGGGGCTTTTTGTTGTTGCCGTGGGACAAATTCGCGCAGGTTTTTTCACCAGCCTGCTTTTGCAGTAAAGTGCCTCGCGCTTTTCACCCACCGCGAGCTCCGCATGTCCAAACGTATTCTTCAGCCTCAGGGCGATTTCCCCGCTGTCGGCCTGCTCCGTCGCTCTGCCGCGATGTTCTATGACTTCCTGCTGTGTGTGGCCATCGCAATCGTCACCGGCCTGCTGTATCAGCAAGTCGTGTTGCGCCTGATCTTTGGCAGCGACCGTCTGCTGGAGTTGGCTAACAACAAAGCACTGGATGTGGATCCTGTGCTCTCCACCGTTGTGCTGTTCACCATTTTTGCCTTCTTCGCCAAGTTCTGGACGCACTCGGGCCAGACCCTGGGCATGCAGGTATGGGGCGTGCGTGTGCAGAATGCCGACGGCAGCGCCATCAGCCTGTGGCAGGCGCTGCTGCGCTTTATGGTGTCGATTGCCTCGTGGGGCTGCCTGGGTCTGGGTTTTTTCTGGGCGCTGTGGGACAAGCAGAAACGCAGCTGGCATGACATCTATTCAGAAACGCGCCTGGTGCATATCCCGAAGAAGAAGAAAAACTAAAAGCCTCCCAAGGGACCTCAATCCAGTATGGGAAAGGCTTCAGCCTCGAGTTTCTGATCTTGATAGACAATAAAAAGCCCCGCCGAAGCGGGGCTTTTTTATGGGCGGCGGTTTACCCCGCGCGCCTCAACATCCAGAACCCGGCAATGCCGCAGATCAAGCTCGGAATCAGCACTGCCAGCAACGGCGGAAAGCCGAACACCAGGCTCGATGGCCCGAGCAGGTCCTGGGCAATCCGGAACACAAAACCCACCAGCACCCCAGTGAACACGCGCTGGCCGAGGGTTACCGACCGCAACGGGCCGAAGATGAACGAGATCGCCATCAGCACCAGCGCCGCCGTGACCACCGGCTGCAACACCTTGGTCCAGAACGCCAGCCAGTACTTGCCATTAGCCAGGCCCTGGTCGGCGAGGTAGTGGATGTAACGCCACAAACCGGTCACCGACAACGCTTCGGGCTCCAGCACCACGGTGCCGAGCAGTTGCGGGGTCAATTGCACGTCCCAGCGCTCGCTCGGGGTTTGCACCACTTCGGTGTTGCGCTCGTGGAACAAAGTGGTGGCAACGTCTTCCAGCTGCCAGTGATCGCCCTGGTAATGGGCCTTCTTGGCAAAGCTGGAGGATTGCAGGTGGCGCTGATCGTCGAACTTGTAGCGGGTGACGCCGTACAGCACGCCATTGGGTTGCACGGCGTTGATGTGCACGAACTCATCGCCCTGACGGTGCCACAGGCCGCGCTTGGAGCTTTGCGCTTCACCGCCGCCCTGGGCCATGGAACGTGAAGCCTGGCCTATGTTCTCGCTCCAGGGCGCCAGGTATTCACCGATCAGAATGCCCGCCAGCATCAGCACCAGCATCGGCTTCATTACCGCCCAGACGATCCGCCCGACCGACACACCGGCCGCCCGCATGATGGTCAGCTCGCTGCTGCTGGCCAGGCTACCGAGGCCGATCAGGCAGCCGATCAACGCCGCCATGGGCAGCATTTCATAGACCCGCCGCGGGGTGGTCAGGAAGATGTACCAGGCAGCGTCATCCAGGCCGTAGCTGCCCTGCACGTCGCCCAACTCGTCGATAAAGGCGAACAGCAGCGCCAGGCCGACAATGATGCCGAGCACCGACAGAATGGCGAAAAACACGCTGGTGCCAATGTAACGATCCAACTTAACCATGGGCCAACTCCCGTGCCATGCGGCGCCCCGCCAACTTCAGGCGTAACGGCTCCCAGTACAGCAGCGTCAGACCAATCAGCAAAAACAACCCGTGTACCCACCACAAGCCGATGCTCATGGGGATCTTGCCCTTGTCCAGCGCGCCGCGGGCGGCGATCAGCAGGGACAGGTAGGCCATATAAAGAAGAATCGCCGGCAGCAGTTTGAGGAAACGGCCCTGACGTGGGTTGACGCGCGCCAGCGGCACCGCCAACAGAGTTACCACAAACACCAGCAGCGGAATCGACAGGCGCCATTGCAGCTCGGCCTGTTTACGCGGCTCGTCGCTGCCAATCAGCTCGCGGGTGGTCAGCGCTTCTCGCTCGCTGATGTCGCTGCTGACTTCCGGCTTCACCAACAGCACGCCGTAGGTGTCGTACTTGATTGAGCGATAATCGGCGGCACCCGGGTTGCCGTCGTAGCGGTAGCCGTTTTCCAGAATCAGGTAGCGGCTGCCGTCCGGCTGGATTTCCTGGCGACCTTTGTCGGCCACCAGCACGGTGATGCCACGCTCTTTATCGCCTTCTTTCGACAGGCGTTTTTCCGAAATGAAGATGCCGCCAAGCTGGCTGCGGTCACTGGACATTTCCTGGGTGTAGGTCACTCGCGTGCCGCTGCGCATGGCCTGGAAGCGGCCCGGCACCAGGGTGTCGAACTCGGTCAGGGCATCTTGCTCGTTGAGGATCTTCGCTACCTGCGCCACGCCTTGCGGCGCCAGGCCCAGGCTCAACCACGCCACCAGCAACGCCACGATGGTGGCCGGTGCCAGGGTGTAGGCCAGCAGGCGTTGCTGGCTCATACCGGTGGCGGCCAGCACGGTCATTTCGCTGTCCAGGTACAGGCGCCCGTAGGCCAGCAGAATGCCGAGAAACAAGCCCAGCGGCAGAATCAGCTCGAGAAAGCCCGGCATCCGAAAGCCCATGATCAGGAACAGCACACCCGGATCGAGGGCACCCGATGCCGCCTGGGCCAGGTACTTGATAAAACGACCGCTCATGATGATCACCAACAGCACGGCACTTACCGCACTCAGGGTCAGCATCACTTCACGGGACAGATAGCGGAAGACAATCAAACCAGACACTCCAGGGTTGTCAGGCTCAGGCGGCTAAGCTCAAACTAGCCGACCTGTTGCCAGCCCAGTAAAGGCCAGCGACCGAAAATTTGCAGGTGTGGATACGAAACCATCGCGGGTCACGCCTGCCGAACAACGACAAGGACGCGGAGTTTACTAGAGCCTGCTGCGCAGTCCGAGCCCGTTTTTCAAAAGGCTTTCTCTCGCCGCGCGGTTTTCACACCGTTAGAGCGCGGCATTATCCTGTAATACCTACCGGTTGTCTTGGGGACTCCTCGCCATGGAATTTGTTGTTAAGAACGCACGTCCAGACGCACTGAAAACCGCCACCCTGGTAGTCGCCGTTGGCGAAGGCCGCGCCCTTGGCGCCGCCGCCCAGATTCTCGATGTGGCCAGCAACGGCGCCATCAGCAGCGTGCTCAAGCGCGGCGACCTGGCTGGCAAAGTCGGCCAGACCCTGCTGCTGCAAAGCCTGCCCAACCTCAAAGCCGAACGCGTGCTGTTGGTGGGTAGCGGCAAAGAAACCGAGCTGTCTGACCGCCAACTGCGCAAATTGATCACCGCCGTGCAAGGCGTGTTGAAAGGCCTCGGCGGCAAAGACGCCGTACTGGCGCTCGACGACTTGCAGGTAAAAGGCCGCGACGCCTACAGCAAAACCCGTCTGCTGGTGGAAACCCTGGCCGACAACCAATACGCCTTCGAGCAGTTCAAGAGCCAGAAGAGCGAAGCCCGCGCCCTCAGCAAAATCACCCTGCTGACCGAAAAAACCAGCCTCGCCGACGTCGAGCGCGCCAGTACCCAGGCGCAAGCCATTGCTGCCGGCATGGCGTTTACCCGCGATCTGGGCAACCTGCCGCCGAACATCTGCCACCCGACGTACTTGGGCGAGCAGGCCAAGGCATTGGGCAAGGCGTACAAATCGCTGAAAGTCGAAGTGTTCGACGAGAAGAAGCTTAAGGAACTGGGCATGGGCTCGTTCCTCGCTGTGGCCCAGGGCAGCGTGCAACCGCCGCGCCTGATCGTGCTGCAGTACAACGGCGGCAAAAAAGGCGACAAGCCATTTGCCTTGGTAGGTAAAGGCATCACCTTCGACACCGGCGGCATCAGCATCAAGCCGGCGGCCGGCATGGACGAAATGAAGTACGACATGGGCGGCGCCGCCAGCGTGTTCGGCACCTTCAAAGCGGTGCTGGAACTGCAACTGCCGATCAACCTGGTGGGCGTCATGGCGTGTGCCGAGAACATGCCCAGCGGCAGCGCCACTCGCCCTGGCGACATCGTCACCACCATGAGCGGGCAGACCGTGGAAATCCTCAACACCGACGCCGAAGGCCGTCTGGTGCTGTGCGACGCGCTGACCTACACCGAACGTTTCAAGCCGCAGGCGGTGATCGATATTGCCACCCTTACCGGCGCCTGCATCGTTGCCTTGGGCAGCCACACCTCGGGCCTCTTGGGTAACAACGACGAACTGCTGCAGCAACTGCTCGCCGCTGGCCAAAGCGCCGACGACCGCGCCTGGCAACTGCCGCTGTTTGACGAATACCAGGAACAGCTCGACAGCCCGTTCGCCGACATCGCCAACATCGGCGGGCCGAAAGCCGGCACCATTACCGCCGCCTGCTTCCTGTCGCGCTTTGCGAAGAAATTCAACTGGGCGCACCTGGACATCGCCGGTACGGCGTGGATCAGCGGCGGCAAGGACAAAGGCGCCACTGGTCGTCCGGTGCCCTTGCTGACCCAATACCTGCTGGACCGCGCTAAGGTTTAAGCCACGCCGTTCCCTCGTAGGAGCGGCTTCAGCCGCGATGCTTTTGATCGTGAAGCGCATCGCGGCTGAAGCCGCTCCTACAAAGAGCGCTCCCCGTTTCCAACGAATCAAGCCCAATGCCCCGCATCGAATTCTACGTCCTCTCCTCCACCGCCCCCGCCGACCGCCTGCGTGCGGCCTGCCAATTGGCGATGAAGGCCTGGCGCCATGGCATGCCGGTGTTCATGCGCGCCAGCGACGAGGCGCAATGCGCTGAAGTCGACGAACTTTTGTGGCGTTTCAAGGCCGAAACCTTCGTGCCCCACAGCCTGCACCGCGACGCGCCCGAAGCGCCCGTGGTGATCGGCCTGGACGATGAACCTGCGGCCAGCCAGGGCCTGTTGATCAACCTCAACAGCAGTCTGTCGCCCCACGTGCAGCGTTTCAGCCGGGTGATCGAAATCGTCAACCAGCAACCCGAACAACTGGCGAGCTCGCGGGAAAATTTCCGCACCTACCGCCAGCAGGGTTATGACCCCAAGCGCGTTGAACTGTAGCCATGGACACCCCAAAACCACCGCAAAAGCCCAATCACTTGCTCGACGACCTGGAGTCGATCCGCGAGTTTCTGAGCAACAACGACGCCACTGGCGGCAACCCGGATGACTATCTCGATCTGCCGCTGCTCACCGATTCGGTGGAGATGGGCCAGATTCCGCTGCTCTCCGACATCGTCGCTCCCCCTCCAGCCGCCCCGCTTACTCCGCCGCCCGTACAGGCCCGGCCGAGTATTCCTGCGGCGCCAGCGCATACGCCGCCACCTGCCGTGCCGCGCCCGGACCCGTCACCTGCGGCCATTGCCCCAACCGTGGCCGCCCCCGGCATGCATGCACCAACTGCCGGCACCGCCTCGGCGGCCATCCCACAACCGCATGCGCCGCAACCACCGGCCCCGGTTGCACCACAACCCGCGCCGAGCATCGCCCAGACCGTGCAACGCAGCGTGGAAAGCAGCAACACCACCAGCGACCTGCTGCGCCTGGACGCCGAACTGCGCGCCGCCGCACAACTGATTCTGCAAGACGTGATCGACGACTTCGTGCCGCAGATCGAAGCCGAACTCAAACGCCGCCTGGAAGCGCGCCTGACCCGGTTATTGCCACAGCGTAAAAGCTGAGGCAAAACGCCGTCGTCCCCGCGCAGGCTGGGACCCAGACTTTCCAGTCATGCGCGTTCTCCTGAACCACTCTGGGTCCCAGCCTGCGCTGGGACGACGGTGGTGAATCAAGTAACTCAGCCAGTACCATCCCCGCGTATCACGCGCATTACCCGCCTGCGATCAACCCCGTTATACTTGCCGGCTTTCCGATTAGCTGCCGAACAGGGTCCCGATCCGCATGGACAAGACGTACCAGCCCCACGCCATTGAAACCTCCTGGTACGAAACCTGGGAGTCGAAGAACTATTTCGCCCCGCAGGGGAGCGGCGACTCCTACACCATCATGATCCCGCCGCCGAACGTCACCGGCAGCCTGCACATGGGCCACGGCTTCAACAACGCGATCATGGACGCCTTGATCCGTTTCCGCCGCATGCAGGGTCGCAACACCCTCTGGCAGCCGGGCACCGACCACGCCGGTATCGCCACGCAAATGCTGGTAGAGCGTCAGATCGGCGCCCAAGGTCTCAGCCGTCACGACCTGGGTCGCGAGAAATTCCTGGAAAAAGTCTGGGAATGGAAAGACCAGTCCGGCGGCAACATCAGCCGGCAGATCCGCCGCCTCGGTTCCTCCGTAGATTGGAGCCGCGAAAAATTCACCATGGACCCCGACCTGTCCGAAGCCGTACAGGAAGCCTTCGTGCGTCTGCATGAAGACGGCCTGATCTACCGCGGCAAGCGCCTGGTCAACTGGGACACCAAGCTGCACACCGCGATCTCCGACCTCGAAGTGGAAAACCACGACGAGAAAGGTTTCCTGTGGAATCTGCGTTACCCACTGGCCGACGGCGCCAAGACCGCCGATGGCCTGGACTACCTGATCGTTGCCACCACCCGCCCGGAAACCCTGCTCGGCGACAGCGCCGTGGCCGTGCACCCGAGCGATGAGCGCTACCAGGCGCTGATCGGCAAGTTCGTGAAACTGCCACTGGTGGGCCGTCTGATTCCGATCGTGGCCGACGAATACTGCGACCCCGAGTTCGGCACCGGCTGCGTGAAGATCACCCCGGCGCACGACTTCAACGACTACGAAGTGGGCAAGCGCCACAACCTGCCGCTGATCAACGTGCTGGACAAGAACGCAGCCATCCTTGGCCGCGCTCAGGTGTTCAACATCGATGGCAGCGTCAACGACACCTTTGAAGCCAGCCTGCCTCAGCAATACGCCGGCATGGACCGTTTTGTCGCCCGTAAACAAATGGTCGCCGACCTCGATGCCCAGGGCCTGCTGGAAAAGGTCGACGACCACGCTCTGAAAGTGCCGAAGGGCGACCGCTCCGGCACCGTCATCGAGCCGTGGCTGACCGATCAGTGGTACGTCTCCACCAAACCCTTGGCGGAAAAAGCCATCGCAGTGGTGGAAAGTGGCGAGATCCAGTTCGTGCCCAAGCAGTACGAAAACATGTACTTCAGCTGGATGCGTGACATCCAGGACTGGTGCATCAGCCGTCAGCTCTGGTGGGGCCACCGCATTCCGGCCTGGTACGACGAAGCCGGTCAGGTGTATGTAGCGAGAGATGGTAAAGCTGCATACAGCCAGCTTTTTAAGAAAAACGATGACCCGATCGACATGCGTCTTTTTGAGAAAGGCACAAAACTCGACAGCTCAATTCCTGAAGAAAACTTGATTCTTAATGCACGTCTTTCAGCGGATTTCGATGGCCTTGATGATGAGCTAAGCGTCATCCAGTACTACTCCATAACGATGGGGTATGGGTCTCTGCGTCAAGACGAAGACGTGCTCGACACCTGGTTCAGCTCCGGCCTGTGGACGTTTTCCACACTCGGCTGGCCGAACCACACCGAAGCGCTGAAAACCTTCCACCCCACCGACGTGCTGGTGACCGGTTTCGACATCATCTTCTTCTGGGTCGCCCGGATGATCATGCTGTCCACCCACCTGACCGGGCAGATTCCGTTCAAGACCGTTTACGTGCACGGCCTGGTGCGCGATGGCCAGGGGCAGAAAATGTCCAAGTCCAAGGGCAACGTGCTCGACCCGTTGGACATCGTCGACGGCATCGACCTGGAAACCCTGCTGGAAAAACGCACCAGCGGCCTGATGCAGCCGAAGATGGCGGAAAAAATCGCCAAGCAGACCAAAGCCGAATTCCCCGAAGGCATCGCCAGTTATGGCACCGACGCCCTGCGCTTTACCTTCTGCTCGCTGGCCTCTACCGGCCGCGACATCAAGTTCGACATGGGCCGCGTCGAGGGCTACCGCAACTTCTGCAACAAACTGTGGAACGCCGCCAACTTCGTGATTGAAAACACCGACGACCAGGACACCGGCGTTAACGGTGAAGAAGTCGAGCTGTCGTCGGTCGACCGCTGGATCATCTCCCAACTGCAACGCACCGAAGCCGAAGTTACCCGCCAACTGGACAACTTCCGCTTCGACCTGGCCGCGCAAAGCCTCTACGAATTCGTCTGGGACGAGTACTGCGCCTGGTACCTGGAGCTGGTCAAGCCGGTGCTGTGGGACGAGAACGCGCCGATCGAACGCCAGCGCGGCACCCGCCGTACCCTGGTGCGTGTGCTGGAAGTGATCCTGCGCCTGGCACACCCGTTCATGCCGTTTATCACCGAAGAAATCTGGCAGCGCATCAAAAACGCCGCTGGCGTTAGTGGTGAAACGATCATGCTGCAAGCCTGGCCAGTGGCCAACGAAGCACGCATCGATGCCGCCGCCGAAGGCGATATCGAATGGGTGAAAGCGTTGATGCTCGGCCTGCGCCAGATCCGTGGCGAGATGAATATCTCCATGGCCAAACGCATCGACGTGTTCCTGCAAAACGCCAGTGCCGAGGACCAGCGTCGTCTTACCGACAACGCGCCGCTGCTGAACAAGCTGGCCAAGCTGGATAACGTCACCGTGCTGGCGGCCGGCGCCGAAGCGCCGATGTCGGCCACCGCGCTGGTGGGCGAGATGCAGGTGCTGGTGCCGATGGCCGGCCTGATCGACAAAGACGCAGAACTGGCGCGCCTGGACAAGGAGATTCAACGCCTGACCCAGGAAGTGGGCCGTGTGGGCGGCAAACTCGGCAATGCCGCGTTCGTCGACAAGGCACCGGCCGACGTCATCGCCAAAGAGCGCGCAAAACTGGCCGAAGCCGAACAGGCGGTGGCCCAGTTCACTGAACAGCGCGCCCGCATCGCTAGCCTGTAACCCCAACCCGGCCCTGTTAATCAGGGCCGAGTTTTTTCCAGAGCACCCACACGATTGGCCATTTCCCTGCGTTTTGAATCCACGTTGAAATCCGACCCTAGCCAAGTCTGGCGCTGGATCACCGACGTGCGCTGCCTGCGCCGCGAAATGCGCCCGTGGTTGTGGATGAGTATTCCGTTCGGCGTGCGCAACCTCGAAGACCTCGACATCCAACCCGGCGAGCCGCTGTTTACCAGTTGGCTGTGGCTGTTCGGCCTGCTGCCGCTTGGCGTGTCGAAACTGACCCTGCTGGAACTCACGCACGGGGTGGGTTTTATCGAGCAATCGCCGATGACTGGCACCCGCTTATGGCGCCATGAACGCAGGTTGGAAAGCGCCGACAATGGCGGCACCCGGGTGGTCGACCAGCTCACCGTTGAACCGCTGCTCGCCGCTTGGCTGGTGCGCGGCTTTCTCCGTCTGTTCTTCGCCAGCCGGCACCGCGCTCTGCGCGCCCGTGACCGTAAACAACTGCACTGATGGCGGGAGCGCCCATGGACGTCAGCAAAACCAAAAGCAGCTTCTACCGCCGCCTGTACGTGGCCTGGCTGATCGACAGCGGCGGCGCCAGCAGCGTGCCGGCCCTGATGGACGCCACCGGCATGCCGCGGCGCACCGCCCAGGACACCCTGCTGGCCCTGGCCGACCTGGATATCGACTGCCAATTCGCCCAGCAAGCCGGCGAGCGCAACAACGCCGGGCACTATGAAATTCGCAGCTGGGGCGCCATCGACAAGCAATGGATCGGCGCCAACCTGGCCGCGATCAAACGCGTATTGGGTTACCCCTGATGTCCCCGAAAAACCCCGCCGAAAAGAAGCCCGTGCTGCACCCGCGTAACCGCCATCAAGGCCGCTACGACTTTGCCCAGATGATCAAGGCCAGCCCCGAGTTGGGCGCCTTCGTGATCATCAACCCGTACGGTAAAGAGAGCATCGACTTCGCCAACCCGGCGGCGGTAAAAGCCTTCAACCGCGCGTTGCTGCAACAGTTCTACGGCGTGCGTGGTTGGGATATTCCAGCGGCCTACCTGTGCCCACCGGTACCGGGCCGTGCCGATTACCTGCACTACCTGGCTGACCTGCTCGGCGCCAGCCATGACGGCGTGATTCCTCGCGGGCCGGCCGTGCGCGGCCTGGATATCGGCGTGGGCGCCAACTGCATCTACCCGCTGATTGGCCAGCACGACTACGGCTGGCAATTTGTCGGCGCCGATATCGATCCGCAGTCCTTGGCCTCGGCCGCCGCCATTCTCAAGGCCAACCCAACCGTTGCCGCTGCTGTCGAACTGCGCCAGCAAGCCGACCCCGCGCATATCTTTCAGGGCCTGATCGGTAGCGACGAACGTTTCGACTTCACCCTGTGCAACCCGCCCTTCCACGCCTCCCTGGACGAAGCGCGCAGCGGCAGTCAGCGCAAATGGAAGAACCTCGGCAAGCTCGACCCCAGCCGTAAACTGCCCGAGCTGAACTTCGGCGGGCAAAGCAACGAACTGCACTGTGAAGGCGGGGAATTGGCCTTTATCAGCCGCATGGCTGACGAGAGTGCGGCCTTTGCCGAGCGGGTGTTCTGTTTCAGCACCCTGGTGTCGAAAATCAGTAACGTCGCCCTGCTGCAACAGCGTTTGCAGCAACTGGGCGCTGGCGATGTCCGCGTGGTGGACATGGCCCAAGGGCAAAAGCAGAGCCGCTTCGTGGCCTGGACCTTTCTCGACAAGAATCAGCGTCGGGCGTGGCGCAAGGCGCGCTGGAGCTAGCGCAAAAAAAGCATCGCGGTTTAGATGCCATGGTCAACCAGCGTCGCACTCGGCACGCCAAACAGCAGGTCGAAGCCCCACTGAAAGACAAACGCGTACAGCAGAAAAAACAGCATCAGCGAAAAGTCGGTGGCCAGTGCCTGCCACCAGCCGATGCTCAAGGCCCATACCAGCATGGGCACCGTCATCAGCAATAGCCCCAACTCGAATGTGATGGCGTGCAGCACTCGCCGCGCGACAGTGCGTTGCGGTTTGCGCTGACGCTTTTCCCAAGCCTCAAACAGGCTGTTGAACAGCATATTCCAGGCCATCGCCACCAGGCACAGGGCCAAGGCCAGTGCG
Organism: Pseudomonas sp. GV071; assembly: GCF_003050835.1. GTDB lineage: Bacteria > Pseudomonadota > Gammaproteobacteria > Pseudomonadales > Pseudomonadaceae > Aquipseudomonas. The sequence continues at coordinate 171,349 of NZ_QAOJ01000004.1, forward strand.
CCGGACAGTGCCAGGCCGCCCTTGAACACCCAGGCCATGGCCGGGGTAATAAAGATCAGTGCCACCAGCTCATAGCTGACCGCCTGCACCACTTTGCGTTTTTTGCCTTGCATCACCGCGTACTCACGCTTGCCAATGTGCGACCACTGTATTTCTAATGAGCTGAAACCTTTAGTCAGCTTATTTCAGGAATTCTGATAGATGAGCCTCAGCAAAGACGCAGTGCAGGTGTTTCTCGCGGTGCTCGACAAGGGCTCGTTTTCCGCCGCGGCGCGCAGTATCGGGCGAGTACCTTCGGCGGTGAGCATGACCATCAGCAACCTCGAAGCCGACCTCAATCTGGAGCTGTTCGATCGCCGCGGCCGTGAGCCGCAACCCACTGCCGCCGCCCTGGCGTTGCAGGCCAAAGCGCGGTTTATGCTGCAGCAGTTCGAGTTGTGGGAGGCGCAGGCCCTGGCGTTATCCACAGGCCTGGAAAGCTGCCTGTGCCTGGCCATCGCCCCGGAGCTGCTGGCCTCGGATTGGGCCACACCGCTGGCCAAGCTGGCGGAGCGTTATCCCACCCTGGATGTAGAAGTGCTGGCGGCACCCGAAGCGGATGCCATCCGCCTGCTGCACGAAGGCCGGGTGCAGTTGGCGCTGGTCTTCGAGAACCCCAATTTCGACAGCCGCGAATGCTGCCAGGAAACCACCCAGGAAACTCTGCTGGCAGTCATCGCGCCGCAACACCCAGCGATTGCCAACGGCCTGCAGCTGCGCATCGATGAGCTGGCCGAACACCGCCAGATCGTGGTCGCCGGGCGTGACCCGGAACCGCTGCAGCCACGCTTTCTGCAAGCCCATCACCATTGGCGCACCGACAGCCACACCGCCGCCTTGCGCATGATGCAGGCGGGGCTCGGTTGGGGGTACTTGCCGGAGTCGCTGGTGCGCCCGCAATTGCAGGCCGGCAGCTTGGTGGAATTGCAGCTGAGCAACATCTCCCAGCTGTCGTTGTGGGTCGATCTGGTGTGGTCCAACAGCAAGCCGCTGGGGCTCGGTGCCCAGCACTTTATCGAGCTGGTACGTGAGCAACGTCAGCGTGCTGTCAGCACCCCGTCAGCCGCTCTAAATCGTACAAATTCAACGTACTAAATTGCGCTGTGGAAGCTGTGCAGTTCTGATAGCCTGCCGTTTCCATTGGCTGGCACAACGCAGGTGAAACATGACTGAGGAGACCGACCGCATGGCCGTGTATGCCCGTCGTGTTTGCCACGTTTTTCTTGCCACGCTGATTGCCCTTCCCGCCCTCGCATTCGCCGAACCGCAGAACACCCTGGGCAAGTTGCGCGTACTCACCGAACACTCGCCGCCCGGCGAATACCAGGAGCCGTCCGGTCGAGTCACCGGGCCTACCGCCGAAATGGTCCGCGAGCTGATGCGCCGCGCGGGCGAAACCGCTGAAATCGAAATGCACCCGTGGAAACGCGGTTATGACTACGCCCTCAGCAGCCAGCAGGTGGCGCTGTTCGAAACGACGCGTACCCGCGAGCGTGAGAAGCTGTTCAAGTGGGTGGGCCCGATCAAACGAATCTCCCGTGGCCTGTACACCCTGGAGGAAAATGCGCAGCCACTGGACAACCTGGAGCAAGCCCGCAGCAGCACCGGCATCTGTGCCTACAACGGCGACAGCAGCGCCGACATGCTGCTGCAAAACGGCTTCGACAACCTGTCCCTGCCTACTTTGCCGGAACAGTGTCTGAGCATGCTGCTGCACAAACGCGTGGAGATGTGGGCCACCAGCGACATCGAAAAAGATGCCTTTCTGGCCACCGTCGGCCTGCCACCCGTCACGATCAAACGGGTGCTGGAGTTGGATATTCGCGAGCTGTACATCGCCTTCTCGCTGGCGACTCCGGACAGCACCATCCAGCGCTGGCAGCGGGTACTCGACGAGATGAAACGCGACGGTACCCTGGCCAAGTTCTACCGTGGCACCTACTCCGATGAGCAGATCGAAGCGGTCAGCTCGGTCGAGTGATTCATCACGGCATACCCTTGCCCACGGCCTGGCGCACGGTTATCCCGGTCGGCTCGAAATTCTCCAGGCAATAAACATTGATGCCGAAATGATCCGGCATCGAGCGCTTGCGGTGGAACGGGTAGATGCCGCACACCTTGCAGAAGAAATGCCGCGCCACGTGTGTATGGAACTGGTATTCGGTTAGCGCATCCTCACCGGCCAGGAGCTGAAAACGGCTTTCATGCACCGCCACCATCAAGGCGTTTTTGCGCCGGCAGATGGAGCAGTCGCATTGGGTCAATTCGGGGAAGTCGGTCTCGATCTGGAAACGCACGGCGCCGCAGTGGCAGCTGCCTTGGTAGTGCTGCAGGGGGCGATGGGCCATTGAAAATCTCCTTTGCTCAAATTCAATCTCGTGACCTCCGTTTGCAGGGATCGCGGGTGATCTTCAACCTGCCACCACCGCATACCGCCGATCCAGCGCGCTGTACCCCAACCCCACGCTCTTGTGCACTTTCAACTGCACCGGAATCCGCTCTTTCAGTGCCTCAACGTGGCTGATCACGCCGATCATCTTGCCACTGGCATTCAACGCATCGAGTGCATCCAGGGCCACTTCCAGGGTTTCGCCGTCAAGGGTGCCGAAGCCTTCGTCGAGGAACAGCGAGTCAATACTGGTCTTGTGGCTGACCAGGTCGGACAGCGCCAAGGCCAACGCCAAACTGACCAGAAAACTTTCGCCGCCCGACAAGGTTTTGCAGTCGCGGGCAGCGTCGCCCTGCCAGGTGTCCAGCACTTCCAGCTCCAGCTCGCCGCTGCCGCGCCGGGCCAGTTGGTAGCGGCCGTGCAGGCGCTGCAATTGCTGGTTGGCCAGGTACACCAGGTGGTCGAGGGTCAGGCCCTGGGCGAACTTGCGGTACTTGGCGCCGTCGGCGGAACCGATCAGACCATTGAGGTGTTGCCACAGGTCGTGCTCGGCAGTCTTTTCGCCAATCGCGGCGAACAACGCCTGTTGGCCGGCGCGGCGGACGGCGTCACCTTGCAGTTGGTTGCGGATTTCGCCTTGGCGTTGGCTGAGCTGTTTGAGCTGCTCGTTGAGCAGCTCCAGTTGCTGGTCGAGCTGCTCGCTGTTGAGTTCGGTCTGCGGCGCGGCCTGCAGCTGCGTCAATGCCTGGGCACTGGCCGCCTGCAGCGCTTGCGCCTCGGTCAGGGCCTTGTCCAGCTGCTGCTTGAGTTGCTGCAGCTCGGCGTGTTGCTGGTCGCTGAGCAAGGCCGCCAGATAGTCGGCCTCGACGGCAAACGGGCTCAACACGAGCGCTTCATTCCAGGCCTGTTGCTGCTGCTGTAACTGGCCCTGCTCCTGTTCCAACAGATCGCGGAGGGTTTGCTGTTTGCCCAGCAGCGCGCTGACCTGCTGCAACGCCGCCGCGTACTGTTGCTCGACAGCGGCCAGACGCGGCACGGCATCATCGCCAGCCTCCAGCTCGGCAAACGTCACCGCCCCTTGCTGCTGCCAGCGTTGCTGCCAAAGCGCATACGCTTCGCTGGCCACCGTCAGCCCATGTTGCGCATCGCGCAGTTGCTCCTGAAGGTTCTGCAGGTGTTGCTGGCGTTGCTGGTACAGCGCCCATTCCTGCTCGCGCTCGGCCAGCCACTGCGCACCTTCTTCCGGCATGTCGTAGCCGAATTCGGCCAGGGCGGCGGCCAGGCGGCTGTGCTGCTCCTGTTGCTGCAGTTGCAGGCGCTTCAGTTGTTCGCCGAGGTCGGTGTGTTGCTGCTGATTGGCCTGCTGGTCTTTCGCCAACAGCGCCAACTGTTGGACGTGGTCGCGGTGCTGCGCCTGCGCTTGCTGGCTGGCAGTGCGCGCGGTTTCCAACGCGGACTTCAGGTGCTCCAGCGGGGCCAGGCGCTGCTGCAGCTGGCTGAGGTTTTGTTGGTGACTCGCCTGTTCAGCCTTCAGCGCCGCCGCATCGTCGAGTTGCACGCCCAGCGCCTGGCATTGCTCGGTCCAGAGTTGCGCCTGTTGTTGGCGTTCCTGCTCCACGGCGGCCTGCTGTTGGCTCTGCTGCTGCACGCGTTCGGTCAACGCCGCCAGCGCGCTGTTGAGTGCTTCACCCTGCTCACGCAGGGCATCGAGCTGGGCCTTTTTCGCCAGCAGTTCCTGCTCGGTCGCGGAGCTGTCGAGGGCTTGGTAAGCCGACACCGCCGGGTGCTCCAGCGAGCCGCACAACGGGCAGGGTTGCTGTGCCTGCAACTGCGCGCGGTACACCTCGAGGTCCTGAATCCGCTGCTCCTGCTCCAGCAGTTTTTCCTTATCGCGCACCTGTTGCTGCAGATCTTTGTACTGCTCGCGCATGGTGTGCAGCGCCTGATCTTTAGTGCTTTTCTGCTGCGCAAGCTCGGCCAGACTGGCCGTCAACTGCGCGGCCTGCTGGGTCAGCTGCTGACGTTGTTGGCCAATCTGCTGCAAGCGCTCCAGCCCATGCCCCTGAGTGAGCAGACGCTGACTCTGCTCGCGCAGTTCGCTTTCCGCCTGGCCGGCAAGCAACTGCTGCAACTGCCGTTGTTGTTCAGCTTCCGCTGCCTGGGCCTGCTGGACCTGCTGCTCGGCTACACCGACTTGGGCGCTCAGTGCCTGCAGTTGCTCAGCCAGAGTCGTTGCCGTTTGCAGCGTCTGTTGCTGGCGCTGTTGCTGGGCAGTAACGGCCTCCAGCAATTCGGTGCGGGCAGCAAACTGCGCACGCCAGGCGCCGAGGTTTTCCCCGAGCTGGCGCTGCTGGGGTTGTTCGGCCAACTGCTGACTCACGGCCTGCTGTTGTTCGCCCAGTTGGGTTACCTGAGCCTGACGAGCCGCCATGATCTGCTCGGCCAGTTGGCTGGCCAGCCAGAGGTTCTGCTGCACCTGCTCGCTGGCTTGGCGTTGTGCCTGCTCAGTGTTTTGCAGCTCAGCCTGGCGCTGCGCCACGCTGTTCAGTGCACGCTGCCAAGCGTTGTGCACCGGCTGCAGTTTTAATGCCGGCGCACACGCGGCGAGGCGCGCCAGTTGCGGCTGGGCGGCAGTCAGTTGCTGCTGTGCCTGTTGCGCCTGCTCAAGCGCCTGCTGTTGCTGCGCCTGGGCTTTGCTCAAGTCCTCACGCCATTGCCGCTGACGCAGTACCTGCTGTTGCTCCGCTACCAGGGTGGCTTCGCTCAACCCCAGCTGCTGCCCTTCCTCTTCCAGCGCCTGGCGCTGTTCATCACTCAGCAGCTCGACACCTTCGGCCCGCGCGCGCAGTTGCCCAAGCGCTTCACGCACCTCACGGGTGCGCTCGAACACACGCTGGGAAATCTGCCCATAGATGTCGGTGCCGGTCAGCTCTTCCAGCAGCTCGGCGCGCTGGTTGGCGTTGGCTTCGAGAAAGGCGGCAAAGCCGCCCTGGGCCAGGAGCATGGACTTGGTAAAGCGCTCGAAATCGAGGCCGGTGAGGCTCTCGGTCAGGCGGTACTTTTCATTGATCTTGTCGGTGAGGATTTCCCCCTCGCCGCTGGCGGCATCAACCTTGGCCAGTTCGACCTTGGGGGCCTGCAACGCGCCGTCACTTTTGTCCCGTGCCCGACGCTGGCTCCAGAACGCCCGATAGCGCTGCCCCTTTACTTCGAACTCGACCTCGGCCAGGCAATCGGCAGTGTGCCGGGTCATCAGTTCATTGGCGCTGGCCGATAGCGTGCTCATGCGCGGCGTGCGGTGGTACAGGGCCAGGCAGATGGCATCGAGCAAGGTGGTTTTGCCGGCGCCGGTCGGCCCGGTGATGGCGAACAGGCCGTTGTCTTTGAACGGCTCCGCGGAGAAGTCGATCTTCCATTCGCCCTTTAGCGAATTGAGGTTTTTCAGGCGCAGGCTGAGGATCTTCATTCATCGCCCTCCTGCAACTCGCTGACTACTTGGCGATACAGGCCTTGCAGGCGCTGCTGCAAATCCGCTTCCAGGGTCTCGCTGCTCAGGCGCTGGGCAAATACCTCGTCGGTGCTCAACTCGTCGAGGGTTTCCTTGGCGCTGCCCTGCAAGCTGGCCTTGGCCATGCCGCGTTCACGGCGGATGCGCAGGACCTCCACTGGCAGGCCTTCGGTCATCGCCTGGATGCGGCTTTGCAGGTCGCTCAAATAATCGTCGCCACTCACACACACTTCCAGCCACACCGTCTGTTCGGGCGTGCCTTGCTCGGCCGCGCTGGTGATTGCGCTTTGCAGTTCTTCAAGGTTGCCACGCACCGACACCAGGGCCTGCGAACGCGGCACCGCCAGCGCCTGAATGCTGTGCAACGCACGCCCGTGGAACTCCACCAGCAGCACTTCTTTACTCTGCTTGGCCTCATCGAAACTCAGCGGAATCGGCGAACCGCTATAGCGGATGTGCTCAAGGCCACCGACCTTCTGCGGCCGGTGAATATGTCCCAGGGCGATATAGGCCGCCGGCGGAAAGGCGCTGGTCGGAAAGGCTTCAAGGGCGCCAACATAGATCTCGCGCACCGACTCGCTGGCACTGGCGCCAACGGTGGTCAGGTGGCCAGTGGCAATGATCGGCAGCGCGCCACCGAGTTCGTCACGGCGCTGTTCGGCCAGGCTATACAGCTGTTGGTAATGGTCGTGAATGGCTTCCTGCAACGACAGCTGTTTGTCCTGCGCGCTTTGTCCGGCCTGGCTGCTCATGACATCGCGCGGGCGGATAAACGGAATAGCGCAGAGCACTGCCGCAGGGTTGCCGGCGCGATCCTGCAGCACCAGCAATTGTTCGTTGAGGTCGCGGGTTACCGAGGGAATCACCCGGGTGTTGAGGTGCGTCAGCAGGCTGCGGCTTTCGCCGAGCATGGCCACCGAATCATGGTTGCCACCCAGCACCACCAGTTGCGTACCGGTAGCGCGCAGGGCGACGATAAATTCGTTGTACAGCTCGCGGGCATAGCTGGGCGGCGCGCCGGTGTCGAAGATATCGCCGGCAATAATCAGCGCATCCACGGCATGCGCCGCACATTGTTCAATCAGCCATGTGGTAAAAGCCTGGTGTTCGGCCTGGCGGGTCTTGCCCATAAAATGCTGGCCAAGGTGCCAGTCAGAGCTGTGCAGAATGCGCATCCCGGTTTTATTCTCGCGGTTTTCAAGGCGCCAACCTTGGAGCAAAGTGCCCCCCTTGGCAAATCACAACGCGCTGCGGTGTCAGCGCATCGGAGCCTGTGCCTTATGACAGCTGTGAGCTACATCGACCTGTTGATCAGCGATTGCGATGGCGTGTTGATCGACAGCGAAATCGTTGCCGAGCGCCTGGTGCGCGAAGCCTTGGGCAAACTCGTGCCGTTGCAGGAACTGGAGCGGGTACTGCATGGCACCTTCGGCCTGCAGGCGCGCGACATTCTGGCCCGCGTGGAAGCGCATTTCGACATCAAGCTCGACGAGCCATTTATCCGCGATCTGTACCGCGGTACCGCTGCCCGCATCCACGACGACGCTCTGCCGATTGCCGGTGCGCGCGAGGCCTACATGGCCATCGACCTGCCGCTGGCGGTGGCCTCCAATAGCCACCTGGCCGGCATCGTGCACTCGCTGCAACGCTGCGAACTGACCCCGCGGATCGACAGCGGCATCTTCAGCGCCGAACAGGTACCACGGCCGAAACCGGCGCCGGACGTCTACCTGCTGGCGGCGAAAACCAATGGTGTCGCGCCACAGCGCTGCCTGGTGGTGGAAGACAGCAGCACCGGGGTGACCGCCGCGCTCACCGCCGGCATGCGGGTGATCGGTTTTCTCGGCGCCAGCCACATTCCGCCCGAGCATGGCGAAACGCTGCGGCAATTAGGCGTGGAGCATCTGATTCGGCATATGGATGAGTTGCCGGCGCTGGTGGAGCGGTTGCGACGCGAGCCGCCGAGGGATGTGTTGCCGTAGTGCCGTCATTCCAGCGCAGGCTGCGGTCCGACGATTCGGAATCCAGACGTTGTCAGGAGATCAGTGTCGGGCGATTCTGGGTCCCAGCCTGCGCTGGGACGACGGAGGTGTTGGTTAGAACGCCCAATCCTTCACCACCATATGGGTCTTCACTTTCTGCATGCCGGGGAAGTTTTCGATTTCGCCGCGAACCTCGGCCAGGCGCTGCATCGACGGCGCTTCGATGTACACCAGCATGTCGGTCTCGCCGCTGATGCCACTGATGCGGCGAATTTCCGGGTAAACGCGCATGCGCTCAACGTAGTTTTCGCAGCGCCCGCCGTTATAGAACAGCTCCAGATAACACTTCACCGCCACGCCTTGCGGTTCGGCGATGCGCGCGTGGTAGCCCTGGATCACGCCGCTTTGTTCCAACTGGCGGATGCGCTCGCTGACCGCCGAACGCGAAAGGTTGACCTCGCGGGCGATCTGGCTCACGGCTAGACGGGCGTCGGCACGCAACAGGGCGATGATCTGCTGATCGAACTTGTCCACAGGGAATCTCACGCAAAAGCAGGTTGACGGTGACTTCCGCCACTTTGCCGGGCAAAGCCGACAGTCTGTCTGGATCGCAAAAATAGCCAGCGACTTACCATGGGCTACGACGGACCGCAGAGCATACCCCATGAGTCGCCTGAACCAAGAATTGAGCCTGTTGCAGGGCATCGGCCTGCTGAGCACCTCCTTGCTCGGCACGGGCATTTTTGTTGTGCCGGCTTTGGCCGCCACGGCTGCAGGTGACGCCTCGCTGTGGGCCTGGCTGCTGTTGATCGTGTTGGTGTTGCCAGTAGCGTTCACCTTCGCCCAACTGGGCCGCCACTTTCCCCATGCCGGTGGCGCTCCGCACTTGATCGGCCGTGCCTTCGGCCCCCGTATGGAGCGCATCAGCGCCCTGCTGTTTCTCGCCGTACTGCCGGTCGGTCTGCCCGCCGCGCTGAATATCTCCACCGGTTTTTTCCAGGCCCTGTTCGCCATCGGCCGCGGCGAAGCCTTGCTGATTCAATTGGCCACCCTCGGCGCCATGCTGCTGCTCGGCCAGCGCCCGGCGAAAGCCTCGGGCATGGTGCAGGGCGCGATTGCCATCGCGATTATCGCCACCGTCGGTTTGATCTGGTGGGCCGGCGATCTGCCCCATGCCAACCAGCCGCTACTGCCAGAGCTCAACGGTTCCTGGCACCTGCTGCCGGCGGCGCTGGGGGTGATGTTCTGGTGTTTTGTCGGCATCGAAGCCTTCACCCACATGGGCGAGGAATTCAAACACCCGCAGCGCGATTTCCCGCTGGCCCTGTTGCTCGGCGTGCTGCTGGCCGGTCTGGTGTATTGGGCTTGTTCACTGGCGGTGCTGAGCTTCCATGCCTATGGCGATGTGAGCACCGATGCCGCCTCGCTGCCGCGCATGCTCGACCAACTGTTCGGCGCCAAAGCCCGCTGGCTCAGCGCGCTGATCGGCTACCTGGCCTGCTTCGCCTCGATGAACGTGTATGTGCAGGGTTTTGCCCGACTGATCTGGAGCCTCGCCGACGAAGGCAAACTGCCGCAGCCGCTGGCGCAACGTAACCAGCATGGGGTGCCAGCACGGGCACTGCTGCTGGTGGTGTTCATCTGCGCCCTGTGCGCCAGCCTGGCGGCGGTGTTACAGCTCTCGGTGGACCAACTGATTCGCTACGCCAACGGTAACTTTGTGCTGATCTACCTGTTCAGCATGGCGGCCGGCTGGGTGCTGCTCAAAGGCGTGTGGCGTTGGGTGGCGGCGTTTAGCGCGCTGCTCTGTGCACTGGTGATGGTGGCCCTGGGCAATGACGCCTGGTATGCCCTCGGCCTGTTGCTGGCGCTGGCGGCGCTGGACTTCATTCGCACCCGGCGCAACGCCACGCCACAGCACTCCGCGCACTAAGCAAGAGCATCGCGGCTAACCGGAGCGCCGGACCGCAGCGCCTACGGTTTGTGCATACGCGTAGGAGCGGCTTCAGCCGCGATGCTTTTGCTGTTCAACCTAAACCCGCGAGCAAAAAAAGAACTTGGCGGTTACGCTCTATCCACTCGGAGCGCTGCCAAGGAAAAGCGATGCGTCGGATTTTGCGTGACCTGAAAATAATGCTGCTGACCAACCTCTGGATCGTCCCGGTGGTCGCAGCGCTGGTTGGAGCCCTCTTCTATTTCGTTGCCCCGCCGCCGCCCATGCATGCACGCATGGCCACGGGTGCCGCCGGTGGCGGTTACCACGCCTTCGCGGAAAAACTCAAAGCCGAGCTGGATAAACAGGGCTTCGACCTGGAGCTGGTGGAAAGCAAAGGCTCGCAAGACAACCTCAACAAGTTGACCAAGGGCGAGGTTGAACTGGCCCTGGTGCAAAGCGGCCAGGAGCTCAGCATTGAGCCTGCCGAGCGCAGCAAACTCAACGGCCTGGGCGTGATGTACCGCGAACCGCTGTGGTTGTTCCTGGGCAAAAAAGCCAAGTTCGACCGCCTCGCCGACCTGATGAAAATGCGCGTGGCAATCGGCGTCGAAGACAGCGGCACCCAGGCGGTCACCGCCGCGCTGTTTGCGGCCAACCGAATCGAACCGGCGCAGTACCCGAAAACCTGGCAGGCGCTGGGCGGCGGCAAGGCGGCTGATGCGCTGATCGCCGGCGAGTTGGACGCCGCATTTTTCGTCGGCCCGGCGGAAAACCCACTGGTGCAGCGCCTGGCCGCCGACCCCAACCTGCAATTGGTCAGCCTGCGCCGCACGGCCGCTTACCTGGCGCGCCTGCCCTACCTGAGCGAACTGACGGTGGGCGAAGGCATGCTCGATATGGCGCAGAACACCCCCGACCACGACATCGTCACCCTCGGCCCGATGGCAACCCTGGTCAGTGGCGAAAACTTCCACCCCTCGCTCACCGCACTAATTCTGGAAGCGGCGAAAACCGTGCTGAAAAACGGCAGCCTGCTCGACCCCGCCGGTAGCTACCCGGCGCCGCCGCCGCTGTCGCTGCATACCCTGGACGAAGCCGACTACTACTACAAAAAAGGCCTGCCGATTCTGCAGCGCTACCTGCCGTTCCGCATCGCCTCGCTGGCCGACCGCTACATCATTCTGGCCATCCCGCTGCTGGTGTTGCTATTCCCGCTGTTCAAAGCCATCGGCCCGATCTACCAATGGCGCATTCGTGCGCGCATCTACCGCTGGTACAAGCACCTGCGCGAAATCGACCAGCAGCTGTACAAAGGCAAACTGCCCACCGACCTCAGCGCCGAGATCGCCCGCCTGGAAGGGCTGGAAGACGAACTGGCACGGGTCGAAGTGCCGCTTTCCTACTCCAACGAGCTGTACGAACTGCACATGCATTTGCGTTACATGATCGAGCGTTTGCAAGCCTTACAGCGGCGAAGGGCGACCCAGACCGAAGTGGTCGGGTAAACTGCCGGCCGCTCTGAAATTTGCACTTTGAAACGAGAACTCCATGCCGATCCGCCACTGCATCGTCCACCTGATCGAGAAAAAACCCGACGGCACCCCCGCCGTTCTCCATGCCCGCAGCAGCGAGCTGGCCGAGTCGCAGGCCATCGAGAACATGCTCGCCGACCTCAACGAAAGTTATAACGCCAAGCAGGGCAAGGCCTGGGGTTACTTTCAGGAAGAGTCGGGGGCGTTTCCGTTCAGTGGCTGGTTGCAGGAGTACCAGGCCGGTAGCCAGGACTTCACCGCCTTCAGTCGCCAGGCCGTTGAGCACCTGCAAAAACTGATGGAAGAGTCCAACCTGTCCACCGGCGGCCACGTGCTGTTTGCCCATTACCAGCAAGGCATGACCGACTACCTGGCCATCGCCCTGCTCCACCACAGTGAAGGCGTGGCGGTAAACGCCGCGTTGGACGTGACCCCGGCCAAACACCTGGACCTCGGCCAACTGCACCTGGCGGCGCGCATCAACCTGTCGGAATGGCAGAACAACAAGCAGTCCAAGCAGTACATCTCGTTCATCAAGGGCAAGAACGGCAAGAAGGTCTCGGAGTACTTCCGCGACTTTATCGGCTGCCAGGAAGGCGTCGACTCGCCAAGCGAAACCCGCACCCTGCTGAAAGCCTTCAGCGACTTCGTCGAAAGCGAAGACCTGCCCGAAGAACAGGCCCGCGCCAAGACCGACACCCTGGTCGACTACGCCACCAGCCAGGCCAAAATGGGCGAGCCAATGACGCTGCAAGAGCTGTCCGGCCTGCTCGACGAAGAACGCCCGAAAGCCTTCTATGACCATATCCGCAACAAGGACTATGGCCTGTCGCCAGAGATCCCGGCGGACAAACGCACCCTCAGCCAGTTCCGCCGCTTCACCGGCCGCGCCGAAGGCCTGTCGATCAGCTTCGAAGCGCACTTGCTGGGCTCGAACATCGACTACAACGAAGAGCAAGGCATCCTCACCATCCGCAACCTGCCGACGCAGCTGCGCGATCAGTTGAAGCGCCGCAAGGACTGAAGACAACAGATCAAAAGCTCGCGGCTGAAGCCCCTCCCACAGAAAACTCGATTCCTGGTGGGAGGGGCTTCAGCCGCGACGTTTTTGATCTTCGTTGGCCTCACACAATTGGCGATCGACCTCAGAAATCCTGCACGGTTGGACGCAGCAAGATATCGCTGATATCCACATCGGCCGGCTGTTCAATGGCAAAGGCAATCGCCCGTGCCACCGAATCGGCTGGAATCGCCATTTTGTAGAACTCGTTGAGGCCGTCGCTGCTGGCCTGGTGCGAGCTGCCGTGTTTCAACTCGGTGTCCACCGCGCCCGGGGAAATCACCGTGGTGCGAATCGCCCCGCCCACTTCATGACGCAGGCCATCACTGATGGCACGCACGGCGAACTTGGTGCCGCTGTACACCGTACCGCCCGGGCTGAATACCTTGTGCCCGGCAATCGAGGCGACGTTGATGAAGTGCCCGCTGTTCTGCTGTTGGAAGCGAGGCAGCGCGGCGGCGATGCCGTAGAGCAGGCCTTTGATGTTGATGTCGATCATACGGTCCCATTCCTCGACCTTGATCTCGCTCATCGGTGCGATGGACATCAGGCCGGCGTTATTGATCAGCACATCGACGCGGCCAAAGCTGTCGACCGCGCCTTGCAGCAGCGCTTCAACCTCGGCGCGCTTGGTCACGTCGGTGGCGTAGGCCACCGCCTTGCCACCGGCGGCGGTCAGTTCAGTGACCAGGCTGTCGAGGCGGTCTTTGCGGCGAGCACCGAGCACCACCGAAGCGCCCAGGGCCGACAGGTGACGGGCAGTCGCTTCGCCCAGGCCACTGCTGGCGCCGGTGATGACAACAACTTTTCCAGCGATGTTATTGCTCATGATGCAGTCCTCAAAATGTCGGGCCAGGGAGTTGGCTCCGGTTGAGGGCGAGTATGGGCAGCGAGCTTGCAACTGAAAATGGAACAGATAGGATTTGGCTATTCCATAAAATGGAACAAATCTGAGGAGGCCCCCACCGATGCTCAACCGCATGGAACTGCTGAAAATTCTCTGTGCCGCCGCCGAAGCCAGCAGCTTCCGGGAAGCTGCCACACGCCTGAGCATTTCGCCGCAAAGCGTGACCCGGGCGATTCAGGAACTGGAGCAGCAGTTCGGCGAAATCCTCTTTCACCGCAGCACTCGCCAGGTACAGATCACTGCCTTTGGCCAGAGCCTGGTGGCGCAGGCGCAGCAGACCCTGGCCAGCGTCGACCACTTGTTCCAACGCAACGCGCGCCACCCGAGCAATGAAATCAGCGGTCGGGTCGGCATCACCGCGCCGCACGCCATTGGCCGGCGTTTTCTGGTTCAGTTGTTGGTGCCACTGCTGCGCGAGCACCCGGGTCTGCAGGTGGAGTTGCGCCTGGAGGATGAGATGACCGATGCGGTCAGTGCGCAGATCGACATCGGCATTCGCGTTGGCATGATCCGCGACCGCCGTTATATCGCCCGGCCGATGGCCAAGGTGCCGCTGCATGTGGTGGCCAGTCCGCAATTGCTGGCCGCAAGCGGTACCCCGGCGAACATCGAGCAGTTGCACCAGCGGCCGCTGTCCGCCCTGATCGACCGCCGTAGCGGCAAACCCTGGCCGTGGCTGTTTGCCAATAACGAGCAACTGCTACCGGAGCTGGCGGCCTTTATCAGTGACGACGCAGAAGCCGAGTTGGAAGTGGTGCTGGCCGGCCTGGCCTTTGCTCAAGTACCGAGTTACCTGGCAGTGCCGTACCTGCGCAGCGGCGCCCTGGTGACGGTATTGGAGGATATCGCGCCGAGTGCCTGGGACTTGTTTATCTACCGGCCGCAGCGTGGCCCGGTGTCGCCGAGGGTGCGCCTGGTGTTCGACCACCTGGTGGCGCAGTTCAGCGACAAAACCCTGTTTCCCGAACAGCCTTAGGCCGGGGTCAGGCACTCCGGGCCATTGGCTTTCGGGTCGTTGACGAAATGCGCCAGCGCCCGCTCACGCAGCACCGGGCTGGGCTGGCAGAGCAATTCCTGCAGGGCCGGCAATGGTGTGTCATCCGCCAGCCAACGCGCCTGGCCCTCGGCATCGAGAATCAGCGGGCGACGCAAACCATTGGCCGGTTGAGTCACCACCGCCACGCTCAGGTAGGTGTGCCCCTCGACCGGAAACGCCTCCCACACTGCGGCGAAATACAGCGGCGAGGCTTCGGCGGTAATCCAGTACGGGCGCTTGCGCACCGAACCGCGCCATTCGTAAAAGCCATTGGCTGGCAGCAACGCCCGGCGCAGGCGAAAGGCATCGCGGAACATCGGCTGTTCGGCCAGGGTTTCGGCACGGGCATGGGCGGGGGTTTTCGACAGATCGGTGAGCCAGGGCGGAGTCAGCCCCCAACGGGCGCGCTCGGCCTGACGCTGGCCCTCGACCTGGCGCAGCATCAGCACCTGGCTATTGGGCGCGATGTTCCAGCCCGGCTGTTGGTCGGCGGGGAAACCAGGGGTTGCCGCCAGGGCGGGCGTCCAGCGAAACAGGGCGTAGCGTCCACACATCAGGAGAGGGGCTCATCTAAAAACAATCAATTAACAAAGAAGCACGCCCTGAAACTCCTCCGGCTCATCGCCCGGCAGCGGCTGCGCGGCATTGTACGCGGCGATCAGACCGCGTGCGTGCTCGGCCTGCTGATTGGGCACCATCAGGCCCAACAAACCCAAGGCCGGCAACTCCCCCGCTGCCCCGAGCAGATGCCCACCGGTCACGTGCACTTCCACGCCCTCGCTGGCCAGCATGCAGGTGAGCAATTCCGCTTCCATCAGATCCTGTGGCTCGTATATGCGCTGCATCAATCATTCTCCGCACGAACATCCAGATCCCAGCCATCACCGTCGGTACGCAGGTCGAACACGATTGGCCGGCAACACACCGGGCAGTCCTCAATGTATTGCTGGTCGCCACCGGACAGATCCAGCAGCGCCTCGGCCGGCTCACCGCAATACGGGCAATCGTAGAACTGGGTTTCGAGCATAGGGAACTCCGGAACGTCTCAACCTAGCGAAGCGCTATAGGAACAAGCGTAGAACACCACGACAGCCCCTTCGCAAAGGAAGTGCAAGGTCAGAAAAGCGCTGGCTCAGGTCCGCGATAACAGCTAGGAAATGGCAGCTTCGGTCCAAGGCTGGCTAATACCTCATCGCAGTCTCCCTGTGACTTGTAGGTATAATCACCGGTCTATTGCTGACCGTGCAGCCCCGCCGTGGCCTGCAAGGCGCCTTTCCACCGTAACCGCTAGCAGAACAAGAGAGCATGATGGGCGAATTCGATGCCATCCGACCGTACGCTGACGCCGAAGTCCCCGCTGTGCTGGAACGCCTGTTGGCGGACCCGGCGTTTTTGCAGATCATCACGCACTTCCGCTTTCCTCGCCTTTCCCGGCATTTTTCCTGGCTGCTCAAGCCGCTGATAGCCCATCGCCTGCGTGCGCAGTTCGCCTCGATCAACTCGGTGGCGGCGTTGCAGGACAAGGTCGAGGTGTATGTCGACCGCAGTATTGAACAGGCCACCGATGGCGTGACGTACAGCGGCCTGGAGCACCTCAAGGCGGGCAGTGCCTATCTGTTTCTGGCCAACCACCGCGACATCGTGATGGACCCGGCTTTCGTCAATTACGCGGTGTACCACGCCGGCTTGCCGACGCCGCGCATCGCCATCGGCGACAACCTGCTGCAAAAGCCCTTTGTCAGCGACCTGATGCGTTTGAACAAGAGTTTTATCGTGCACCGTTCCCTGAGCGGCCGGCGCGAAAAGCTGGCGGCGTTCCAGTTGCTGTCGGCCTATATCAATCACTCGATTCGCAATGACCACGAGTCGATCTGGATCGCCCAGGCAGAAGGCCGCGCCAAGGACGGTGACGACCGCACCGATTCGGCGATTCTGAAAATGTTCCATATGAGCCGCAAGGACGAAGCCTTCGCCGAGGTGATTGGCGGGCTGAATCTGGTGCCGGTGTCGATCAGTTACGAGTACGACCCCTGCGACCAGGCCAAGGCCCGCGAACTGTTTATCCGCGCCAGCACCGGCAGTTACGAGAAGGCGGCCGGTGAAGATGACAAGAGCATCGGCCTGGGTATCACCGGCTATAAGGGCCGGGTGCACTTGAACTTCGCTCCGCCGGTGGTCGACGGCTTCGAGGACAGCAAACAGTTGGCGGTGGAGATGGACCGGCAGATTCTCAGCGGCTATCGACTGTTCCCGGCGCATTACCTGGCCTATGCGCAGTGGGCCGACCGCGATCCGAGCTTGCAGGTGCCGGACGCCACCGAGCTGTTCCCGGCCGAGGAACTGACGGCGGCGCAGCAGGAGTGGCAGAAGCGTCTGGACGCTTGCCCGGCTGAGCAGCGGCCGTTTCTGGTGGTGCAGTACGCCACACCGGTGCGCAATCAGTATCGGATCAAGGCTGGCCTGCCGTTGTAAGGCGCGGCCCGCAACAAAAAAGGCGGCCCCGGTTTCGGGTGCCGCCTTTTTTATTGAATCAAGAATATTGGCTCAAGCGCATCGCGGCTGAAGCCGCTCCTGCAAGGGCAACGCTTAGAACTGGGTGCTGAACCAGGACACCAGCAAGGCGATGCCCAGGCAGGCGTAGCCAAAGCTGATGAAGAAACGATTGAGCTGCAGGGTAGAGGCATCAAGGGTCGAAAGTTCGGCGTTCTCAGCCACTTCGCTGTCCGCTAGCAGGCCGGCAATGGCGCGGCGTTGGCGAATGTGGGTGGCGATCAACAGCCAGCTGCCGGCGACGGCGAAAAATAGCGCCAGGGCATTGATTGACTGTGCGGGGTGGGACAACGCAAGAGAAAACAGCGCCTGCAACGACATCTACAACCTCGGCTTCAGAGCCTGCGAAAAGGGCTCTGGATGGATCTGCGCCGCCCGGTTCGGGGCGCTACGGCGGCGGATTCTACCGAAGCCCAAACAGCCTGCACGGCTTTCCGACGAATGCCTCAGGCCGTCATCAGCGCGTCAAACAGGCTGGCCAGACTGGCGCCCTACCTCGACTGGCAAGAGAGCTTGATATGTTGCACGCGCACAACCAGGACCCGCTCTATCTCATCAACCCCAGCGATGAGCAGTCGGCTTTGATCGACGCCCTGGCCTTCAATGTGCAGGACCGCCACTGGCTGGTGTATTGCGCCCTCGGCGGGCATGAACACCAGGACCTCCCGGAAGTGGACCCGCGCACCGGGCGCAGTTTGCCGTTGTGGTACGAAGCGGCCTGAAAACCTGACCACCGCCTAAATCTTCCCCGCGACTACTCGTATGTCCTTGGGGAGGGCTGCGTCTGCGCAGCCTCAAGGCCAGCTGCCGTGCGCCCAGCACCGCCCCCGATTTGCTACAGTCCGGGCCACAACAACAAAAAGCTCGGAAGCTACCCATGCGTAAACTTTCTATTGCCGTACTGGTTTTGCTACTTATCGGTTTCGGGGTGTTTTTCAGCCTGCCCAGTTACCTCGACCGCACGCTCAACAGCGTGGAAAACCCGGCCCCCTACCCGGCCAACGAGCAGGCCGAAACCCTGCACAAGACCCTGTTCATCGCCGACCTGCACAACGACGAACTGCTGTGGCAGCGCGATATCCTCAAGCGCGTGAGTTATGGCCACTCCGACCTGCCGCGGCTGATCGAGGGGCGAGTAGCGTTGCAGGTGTTTTCCACCGTCACCAAAACCCCGCACAACCTCAATTACGAATCCAACGGCAGCGACAGCGACGACATTACCCTGTTGGTGATGGCCCAGCGTTGGCCCACCGCCACTTGGAAAAGCCTGCTGCAACGCGCCCTGTACCAGAGCCAGAAACTGCACGAAGGCGCAGCCAATAGCGACGGCAAGCTGGTGGTGATCAGAACCCGCGGCGATCTGGCTTCCTTTATAGAAGCGTGGAAAAAAGACCCCAACCGCGTCGCCGGGATCATGGCCACCGAAGGCCTGCAGGTGATCGAGGGCAAGCTGGACAACGTCGACCGCCTGTATGACGCCGACTTCCGCATCGCTGGTCTCACCCACTTCTTCGATAACGAAGTCGGCGGTTCGGCCCATGGTCTGGCCAAGGGTGGCCTCACTCCACTGGGCCGTCAGGTGATCACTCGCCTGGAACAGAAAGGCATGCTGGTGGACCTGGCGCATGCCTCGCGGCCGTTGATCGACGATGTACTGGCCATGGCCACCCGCCCGGTGCTGGTTTCGCACACAGGGGTCGAGGGCACCTGCCCCGGTACCCGTAACCTCAGCGATGCACACATCGAGAAAATCGCCGCCACCGGCGGAGTGATCGGCATCGGCTTCTGGGAAACCGCGGTGTGCGAGACCTCAGTACCGGCGATCGTCAAAGCCATTCGTTACACCGCCGACAAAGTCGGCGTGGCCCATGTGGCGCTGGGCTCGGACTTCAACGGCACCATCCACGCACCGTTCGACAGCACTGGCCTCGCGCAGCTGACCGAAGGCCTGCTCAAGGCCGGCTTCAGCCAGGCAGACATCGCCGCGATCATGGGTGGCAATGTGCAACGCCTGCTGCTGCAAACCCTGCCGCAGAGCTGAGCAAAGGGGAAAGAACGTTCGCCGCGCTCGGATGTTTAGGCAGTTGCCTGCAACATTTCGCCGCACCGCCTTATTGCTTTACACTGGCGGGCGTTCATTCCTTAACCAATTGAAGAGATTCCCGTGCTCAAAGCACTCAAGAAAATGTTTGGCAAAGGCGAAGGCGAGCTGCCGGCGCCTGTCCCTGCCGCCCCCTCTTCCGCGTCCACCCCTGCCGTAGACAGCCCCCGCCAGGCCAAACCGAGCCAGCCGCGGCAACCACGCGCAGCAAAAACCGAGCGCACTGTCGCGACTCCAGCGCCAGCCGAAAGCGCCACCAGCACCACCAGCCATTCAGAAAAACCCCGTCGGGCCCGTCCGGCGCCGGTGGTGAGCACCTGGAAACTGGAAGACTTCGTGGTTGAGCCGCAAGCCGGCAAAACCCGTTTCCATGATTTCAAGTTGTCCGACGAGCTGATGCACGCCATCCACGACCTGGGTTTCCCGTACTGCACGCCGATCCAGGCCGGGGTTCTGGGCTTCACCCTCAAGGGCCAGGACGCCATCGGCCGCGCTCAGACCGGTACCGGTAAAACCGCCGCCTTCCTGATCTCCATCATCACCCAGCTGCAGCAAACCCCGGCGCCGAAAGAGCGCTACATGGGCGAGCCGCGCGCGCTGATCATCGCGCCAACCCGCGAGTTGGTGGTGCAGATCGCCAAAGACGCCGAGTTGCTGACCAAGTACTCGGGGCTGAACGTGATGTCGTTTGTCGGTGGCATGGATTTCGACAAGCAGCTCAAGCAGCTCGAATCGCGCTTCTGCGACATTCTGGTGGCCACTCCGGGTCGCCTGCTGGACTTCGCTCAGCGCGGCGAAGTGCACTTGGACATGGTCGAAGTGATGGTGCTCGACGAAGCCGACCGCATGCTCGACATGGGCTTCATCCCGCAAGTACGCCAGATCATCCGCCAGACCCCGCCGAAGAACGAACGCCAGACCCTGCTGTTCTCCGCGACCTTCACCGAAGACGTGATGAACCTCGCCAAGCAGTGGACCACCGACCCGGCAATCGTCGAGATCGAACCGGAAAACGTCGCCAGCGACACGGTCGAGCAACACATCTATGCCGTGGCCGGCAGCGACAAATACAAGCTGCTGTACAACCTGATCACCCAGAACAACTGGGAACGGGTGATGGTCTTCGCCAACCGCAAGGACGAAGTGCGCCGCATCGAAGAGCGCCTGATTCGTGACGGCGTCAGCGCCGCGCAGATGTCCGGCGACGTGCCGCAGCACAAACGGATCAAGACCCTGGAAGGCTTCCGCGAAGGCAAGATCCGCGTGATGGTTGCCACCGACGTGGCCGGCCGCGGCATCCACATCGACGGCATCAGCCACGTGATCAACTTCACCCTGCCGGAAATGCCGGACGACTACGTGCACCGCATCGGCCGTACCGGTCGCGCGGGCGCCAGCGGTGTGTCCATCAGCTTCGCCGGTGAAGATGACTCGTATCAGCTGCCGGCGATTGAAGAGTTGCTCGGGCGCAAGATCAATTGCGAGACGCCGCCGACCGAGTTGCTGACGCCGGTGCCGCGAAAGCACTGACCGTCGCCCCACAAAAAAGCCCGTCCATGTGACGGGCTTTTTTTGCTCGTTGCGTTATTCGCCCCAACGCTCGGCGGCGTCTTTATCGCTGCACTTGCCTTCCACCCAACGCGGCCCTTCGGGCGTGTCTTCCTGTTTCCAGAACGGCGCGCGGGTTTTCAGGTAGTCCATGATGAACGCGCAGGCGTCGAAGGCGGCCTGGCGGTGGGCGCTGGTGGTGGCAACGAAGACGATCGGCTCGCCCGGTTCCAGGCGACCAATGCGGTGAATCACCTCGACCTTGAGCAGCGGCCAGCGCTGGCCGGCTTCGTCGGCGATCTTGCCGAGGGCCTTTTCGGTCATGCCAGGGAAGTGTTCGAGGAACATCCCGGACACCTCGCGGCCATCGTTGAAGTCGCGCACGTAGCCAACAAAACTCACCACCGCGCCAACGCCGGCATTGGCGGCGTGCATGGCATTGAGTTCATGGCCTGGGTCGAAAGCCGCAGTCTGCACGCGAATGGCCATCTCAGCCTCCGGTCACGGTGGGGAAGAAGGCCACTTCATCGCCGTCGGCCAAGGGTTCGTCGAGGCTGCACAGTTCCTGGTTGCGGGCGCACATCAGGTTCTGTTCGGCCAGTACCTGCCACACCCCACCACGGGCCAGCAGGTGCAGGCGCAGAGCGTCGAGGGTGGTGAAGGCGCTGGCATCGTTCAATTGCTCGGCGTCGATACCCAGGGCTTCGCGGTACCGGGCGAAATACTGCACGCGAATCATCGCTGGTCCTCGCCGGCTTTGAAGTGGCCGCTCTTGCCGCCGAGTTTTTCCAGCAGACGCACCGACTCGATAACCATGCCGCGGTCGACTGCTTTGCACATGTCGTAAATCGTC
This sequence comes from Pseudomonas sp. GV071, assembly GCF_003050835.1. GTDB lineage: Bacteria > Pseudomonadota > Gammaproteobacteria > Pseudomonadales > Pseudomonadaceae > Aquipseudomonas. The sequence continues at coordinate 192,790 of NZ_QAOJ01000004.1, forward strand.
AGGGCAGCGACGCTGGCGGCGGTCAGGGCTTCCATTTCTACCCCGGTCTGCCCGGCCAGTTTGCAGCGCGCCTGGATGCGCACGCAGTCATCGCCCTCGGCGCTCAGCTCGACTTTGACGCTGGTGAGCATCAGCGGGTGGCACAAGGGGATGAGGTCGGAGGTTTTTTTCGCTGCCTGAATACCGGCAATACGCGCCACGGCGAACACATCGCCCTTGGGGTGGCCGCCGGCCTGGATCATCTGCAGGGTCTGCGGCTGCATACGCACCCGCGCTTCGGCCACGGCTTCACGGGAAGTCACCGCTTTGTCGGTGACATCGACCATATTGGCGCGGCCTTGGGAGTCGAGATGGGTTAACACGGGGGTGCTCCGTTGGAAGAGCGGCGATTGTAAACCCGTGGGTCAGATTTTGGTCAATGACCACAAAATCAAAAACATCGCGGCTAAAGCCGCTCCTACAAATTGTGCGACCCCGTAGGAGCGGCTTGAGCCGCGATGCGCTTTCAACGAGCCAACGCGGGCGCTACCGCCGCCTTGGGCTTCCTGAACACCAGCACATTCCCCAGCATCACCAACACCAAGCCCATCAACGCCGGCGCTGTCCATTGGTAGCCCTCGACGAACGCCGAGATATTCAACGCCACCACCGGAAACAGCACGGTGCAGTAAGCCGCCCGATCCGCGCCCATGCGCCCCACCAATGTCAGGTAGGCGGTAAAGCCAATCACCGAACCGGGAATCGCCAGGTACACCAGCGACCAGAAGTACTGCGGCCGCCAATCAATGCTCAACGGAGTGCCGCTGAGCAGGCAGTAGCCAGTCAGAATCAGCGCGCCATAGAGCATGCCCCAGGCGTTGGTGGTCAGCGGCCGCAGGCCGGCTTTCTGTTGCAGGCTGGAAAGCATGTTGCCGGCGGAAAAACACAGGGTGCCGAACAGCGCCAGCGCGAGGCCCATCAGGGTTTCGCGGCTGGCCTGGTGGCCGGCCAGTTCCGGCCAGAACAGCAGCGCCAGCCCGGCCAGACCGAAGGCGCCACCGGCAAGCACGTTGACGGCAATGCGCTGGCCAAAGAACACCCGAGCGTTCAGCGCGTTCCACAGCGTGGCCGTGGAAAACACCACGGCGATCAGGCCGCTGGGGATCCACTGGCTGGCGGTGTAAAAGCACAGAAAGTTGACGCAGAACAGGCACAGCCCCTGGGCCAGGCACAGCAGTTGGCCACGGCGGTTGACCGCTTGCAGGCGGCGGCTGAGCAGCAGAATGGCAAACAGCACCAGCGCCGCCAAGCCGAAGCGGTAGGCGATGGACAGCGCGATGGCGACGCTGCCCACTTGCAGTTTGATGGCGATCCAGGTGGTGCCCCAGATAAGGACGGTCAGCAGGTACAACGACAGGTTCATGGCAAAGCTCCTGAGCAATGCCGGCAGTCTGCGTAACCGGTGGTCTGCGCGCTTGCAGAAACTTGCGCTTATTTGCCCCGGGCGGCTGGCAGCCGCGCGTGCGCGCGTTAGCATAGGCGCCACAGTCAGCTTGCCGACGGCCGCGCTCGATGTCCCAGCTTCCGCACATTCAGGTGTTCCAATCGCTCAACAGCTCGCCCCATGCGCAGCTGGAGCATTGTGCCGAGTTGGGTGATGGCCTCACCGCCGCGCTGTGGAGCAATTACCACGACGCCCGCGAGTACCAGAGGCCGAGTCATCACACCCTGTCGTGCTACCTGGCCGGCGGTACCGGCACCTTCCGCCGCGACAACCCAGGCGCCAAGGGCGGGCCGGGCAAGCTGTGCATTATGCCGGCCGGTCACGATTCGTCCTGGGTGATCAATGGCGATATCCGCCTGGCGCACCTGTACATCAGCCCCGAGCGTTTTGCCCTCAGCGCAGTCAGCTTGCTGGACCGCGAGCCACGGGAAGTGGAATTGCGTGAAAGCACCTTCGTCGACGACCCGGTGCAGGCGCAGCTGTTTCGCCAGCTCAGCGCGTTGAACTGGAACGAGCCGGGCGAGCGTTTGCTGACCAGCAGCCTGGCCCATGAAATGCTCAGCCACGCCCTGCTGCATCAGGTGGGTCAGCGGCAGAATCTGCGCTTGAAAGGTGGTTTGGCGCCGGGCTTGCGCCGGCAGTTGCGCGATTACATCGAAGCGCACCTGAGCGAGCCGATCAGCCTGGGGCAATTGGCCGGAATAGCGGCGTTATCGGAATACCACTTCGCGCGGATGTTCCGCGAAAGCTTCGGCGTGCCGCCGCACCGTTACCTGTTGGCACGGCGGCTGGTGCGAGCGCAGCAGCTGTTGAAGCAAACCACCCTGCCCCTGGGCGAAGTGGCGCTGGCGTGTGGTTTTGCCAGCGCCAGCCATTTCAGCACCACCTTCCGCAATGCCCTGGGCGCGACGCCTGGGGAGTATCGGTTGGCGCTGCGGTAAGCGTTTTTTGTGGGAGGGGCTTTAGCCGCGAGATGTTGATCTTAAAAGCTCGCGGCTAAAGCCCCTCCCACCAGTTTCTGCGTTTGTTATGCCAACAACGCCAACAAACCACCCAACGGCAGCAAGCCACCGATCGGCAGCACCCAGCGGTTACGCCAGGCCATCAGCAGGCCGACGGCCAGGCCGGCGAGCATCAGTTGCAGCAGGCCGGTGATGATGCCCATGTCCGCCGTCAGCTCGGCGATATTCAGGCCCATGGCCACTGCCAGCAACAGGGCGCCGACCGCCCGTAAGCTTCGAGTGCGGGCGGTGGACGGTGCGCTGCTGAGCAGTGCTTTGTGATGACGGGACATGGCCAGGCACAGGGCGGTCATGCCCAGGTAGTTGAGACCGAATGCGAGGAACAACATCAGACGCCCTCCTCGACCAGTTCACGCCGTTCACGTTTGCTCCGCGCCTTCACCGGCGCCTCTTTGGCCACCCGCGGCCACCAGGCCATCTTGGCGCACAGCAGGCCGGCGGCGAAGATCGCCAGGTCGATGCCCGGCACACGCCAGTCACCCCGTGCAATGGCAGCGCTGAGGGCGCCCGGTTGGCCGGTGAGAACGTCGAGCGCTGGCACGCCGAGTGCCAATACCGCGCCGACGGCGAACAGGTCGCGCCCTACCCGGCCGCTGTTACGGCGGACCACAGCCCACAGTGCCACGGCGACCCACACAGCGATGAAGACGTAGGCTTCCCAATGGTCGCGCAGGTTGACGGTAGCCGGAATCAGGCGGTTGCCGTAGAGCAGGCCGAGGCTGGCAATCGGCAGGCCGCCGATCACTGCGCCGTTCATGGCACGGACAAAGCCGATGCCCCAGCCGCCCTTGGCTTCGCGCTTGCGCAGCCACACTTGCAGGCCACCGACCACCATGGCGCAGCCCATCAGGCCCAGACCCAGGTACAGCCAACGAACAATGGCGCCGCCGAACTGAGCCATGTGCACATTGGTCAGCCAGGCATACGCGGTGTAGCCGGGCTTGTAGGGTTTCTGTTCGTGGAGGAAGGCGCCGGTGGTGGCGTCGTAGGACATGATCCACTGGAAGTCGACCACGCGGGAGCGGTCGTAGCGGCGAATGTCCACCACGGCGCCTTTGTCGCCTGGGTGGTGCACGCTGATCCAGCCCAGTTCAGTACCGCCCTGATCACTGGCAGCCCAACGCCGCTTGGCGTCGAGCACCAGCTTGTCGATGGAGGCGGCATGGTCGGTTTTGCGCTTGAGCTCTTCGCGGCCGAACTGGCCCTGCACTTCGGAGAACATCTTTTCGATGTCGCCCTTGTAGCCGACCTTGAGCCCGGCGGGCATATAGAAGGTGACGAAAATCGCCAGGCCGGTGTAGGCGATCAGCAGGTGGAACGGCAGGCCGACTACGCCGAACAGGTTGTGCGCATCCAGCCAGGCGCGCTGGCCATTGGCGTCGGGGCGCAGGGTGAAGAAGTCTTTGAAGATACGCCGGTGAATGATGATGCCGCTGACCAGCGCCACCAGCATGAACATCCCGGCAATCGCGACGATGTACATGCCGAGCATGCCGCCAAACAGGTTGTAGTGCAGGGTGAACCAGAAATTGCCGCCGAGGGTTTTCGGCAGAGCTTCGCCGGTTTGCGGGTCGAGGGTGAAGCTGACAAACGGCTCCAGCTCGTTTTGCGGCTCGTAACCGGCATACCAGTAGGGTTGGCGGTCATCTGGCGGACGCATCCAGATGGCGTGCGGCGGTTTCGGTGCCTGCTTTTGCACCCAGGCACTGACCTGGTCGAGGCTCAGGCTGGTTTCGCCGACCGGGTGCAGGGCCGGGCGCATCCACACTTCCAGCTCTTTGTCGAAGCAGGCAATGCTGCCGCCGAACAGAATCACAAACAGCAACCAGGACGGCAGCAGGCCGCCCCAGGTGTGCAGCCCGGCCATGGCCTGGCGCAAGCTTTTGTTTTTTACCGTAGTCACCGAAGTGTTATCCGCCGAACTCATCGCCGTGCTCCAAAATCACCTGCCAGCAGGGCTGCCAGCGCCAACACCACGCTCAACCCCACCAGCACCAGCCAGGCCCGCGAGGCGGACCGGGCAGCGAAGGTATAAACAATAGCCGTGAGGTAGACGATAAAACTCGCCAGGCTGGCGAACACCACGCGGTCACTGCGCACCAGCGGCAGGTAGACGGTCAGGAACATGGTGCTGGCATACGCCAGGCCATAGCCGGCGAAAATTGCCGCGACGATGCGCGAACCCAAGGCCAGGCCCGGAGATGTGCTCCAGGCCTTGGCGGTGGTTTTGGCAGAAATAACGTTACTCACAGGACTCCTTCATTGCCGCGTTACCAGTCATAGGTCGCGCTCGCCGTTACCGTGCGCCCGTAGCCGAAGTAGCAGGCTTGCTCGGTGCACGAGCTGTAGTATTCCTTGTCGTCCAGATTGCTGGCGTTCACCGCCAGTTTCAGGCCGTCGATTTTGTAGTGCAGGCTGGCGTCGAACAAGGTGTAGCCGCCAGTTTCCACGTTGATGATGCGCGGGCCGTAGAGGCCATAGAGGGCATTGCGGCCGGTGTACGAGGTCTCGCCGGTATAACGCGCGCCAAAACCTGCGCCCAGGCCGGCCAGCGGACCGCTCTGCTGGGTGTAGTCCAGCCAGGCACCGGCTGATTCGCGTGGCACGTAGGGCATGCGGGTGTCTTCTTCCCAGGCGTTGACGCTCTTTCGCACACGCGCATCGGTGCGGCTGTAGTTGGCGGTCAGGTCCAGACCTTCGGCGAGGCTGGCCAGTGCTTCGATCTCGAAGCCTTTGCTGCGCACTTCGCCCACCTGACGCACGTCGGTGGGGTTGTTGGGGTTGGTGCTGACCACGTTCTGCTTGGTGATATCGAAGTACGCCACGCTGATAAAGCTGCGCCCACCATCGGGCTGGTACTTGATCCCTGCTTCGTACTGCTTGCCGGTTTCGGGATCGAACGGCTGGTTGGTCACCGGGTCGGTGGCGGCGGTCGGGTTGAACGACTCGCTGTAGCTGACATAAGGCGCCAGGCCGTTGTCGGCGACATACACCAGACCTACGCGGCCAGTGAAGGCTTCGTCGTCACGGCTGACGCTGCTGCCGTTGAGGTTGCTGTCGGTGTCGCCCTTGGCAATGTCGTAGCGCCCGCCGAGCAGCAGGTTCCAGTGTTCATCGAACTTGATCTGGTCCTGGGCATAGAAGCCGGTTTGGCGACGCATGATGTCGTTGTCGGCGTCTTTGCCGGGCAGTGCCACATTGAGGCCGTAATGCGGGTCGAGCAGGTCGAGGGTCGGCCCGGTGCCCAGGCGGCTGATCTCATGGTCATCCAGACGGCGCCAGTCGACACCCAGCAACAGGTTGTGGCTCAGGGGGCCGGTGGCGAAATTGGCTTCGGCCTGGTTATCCAGCGACCAGGCGTTGAATTGCTCGTCCTTGACGTTGGAGGTACGGGTCAAGGTGCGGCCATCGAAACGCACACCGTTGTTGTTCAGGTAGCGGTAGTCGTAATTCATGTTTTCGTAGCGCAGGTTCTGGCGCAGCGACCACACGTCGTTGAGGCGATGGGACAGCTCGTAACCGAGCGAGGCGTGGGTGCGCTCGAACTTGTTGAAGTTCGGGTCGCCCTCGTAGAACTCGCGGTCGCGATTGCCTTGCAGGCGGAACGCTTGAACCAGCTCCGGGGCAAAGGCGCGGCTGAAGGCGAAGTCGCCGTCGTCTTTCTGGTAGGTGGCGAGCAGGGTCAGTTCGGTGTCATCGCTCGGCCGCCAGGTGAGGGTCGGCGCGAAGGCTTGGCGGCGGTTGTCGGTTTTGTCGACCTGGCCATTCATGTCATTGCCAAGCATCGTCACCCGATACGCCAGTGTGCCCTGGTCGTCCAACGGGCCACCGAAGTCGGCGGCCAGTTCGCCAAGGTCATGGCTGCCGGCGCGCACACTGATTTCATGCAGCGGGGTGTCGGGGGCACGTTTGCTCACCAGGTTGACCACCCCGCCTGGCTCGCTCTGGCCGTACAGCACCGAGGCCGGGCCCCGCAGCACTTCCACCCGTTCGAGCAGGTAGGTGTCGGGACGCATGATGCCGTAGGTGCTGCGCGCCAGCGGCAAGCTGTTGACGAAGGTCGAGCTCTTGGAGTCGAAGCCGCGCAAGCTCATCCAGTCGTAACGCGGGTCGTAGCCATAAGGCACGCTGACGTTGGGGGTGTAGCGCAGGGCTTGTTCGACTGTGGTGACGCCCCGGGCGTCCATCTGTTCGCGGCTGACCACCGAGATCGATTGCGGGGTTTCCAGAATCGAGGCGTCCGTCTTGGTCCCGACCCGGGTGCGTTTGGCGACATAACTGCCCACCGGGCCGACAGCGGAGTCGACCTGCGTGCTGCTATTGATGTTGATGTCGCCCAATTCCACCTCTCCCCCTTTGAGGGTTGGAGCCTGTTCTATCCGAAAACTGCCATCACTGGCCTGCACCGCACGTAACCCTGAACCGGCGAGCAACTGGGCAAAGCCCTGCTGCACCGGGTATTGCCCGCTGAGCCCGGCACTGCTGCGCCCGGCGGTAAGCTGCGGGTCGAAGCTGAGCAACACCCCGGCACGCCGGGCAAAGGCGTTCAAGGCGCTGTCCAGCGAACCCGCCGGAATCTGGTAATCCTGTGTTGCCGGCGCAGCGTTGGCGGCCATCGGCAATACGGCCAGGGGCAGGCTGACGCTGAGCAATGCCACGCGCACGGCGCGGGCCAGGGAATGCGGAGTGCAAAGAACGGCCATGAACGAATCCTTCGGCTAGAAAAAATGGTTAGCGGAAGGGAGGCCGAGCAAATCCGAAAAACCTGCAAAACTTTTTGCGAATTATTTACATCGGCGAGCAAATTGCAATCAAGAGACGACCAAAAGGCCGTATTTCCGGGCTTTGCAGTTGTAACAGGGCTTATGCCGGCGCCAGGGTGACCCACCAACGGGTGCGATACAGCACCTGCACCGGCAGGGTTCTGGCCACGGCCTGCAGGGCTCGCTCGCTGTCGTCCAGAGGGAACACGCCCGAGATGCGCAGCTCGGCCACTGCCGGATCGCAGCGCAATACGCCGTGGCGCTGACGGCTCAACTCGCTGGCGAAGTCGGCCAGGCGCATCTGCCGGGCGACCAGCACGCCGTCGATCCAGCTGCTGCGCTCGCTGTCCACCGGTTGTGGAGTCCGTATGCCGTCGAGGCCAAAACGGGTCTGCCAGCCCTGCTCCACCACGCTGGCATTGCTGCCATTGCCGGGATGCACCTCCACCGCCCCGGCATACACCGCCAAATCGCAGAGTTCGCCCTGTTCGCGCACCAGAAAACACGTACCCAAGGCGCGCAAACGACCCTGCGCGGTATTGACCCAGAACAGACGGCGCTGCGGGTCGGCGGCGGTTTCGATAAAGATCTCGCCCTGGTACAGGCGGATCAGCCGTTGCTCGCTGCTGTAGTGAATATCCACCGCCGTGCTGGCATTCAGGTGCAGGCTGCCGCCATCGGGCAACGTGAATTTGCGCCGCTCGCCAACGCCGGTGCGCAGGTCCGCCAGCCAGGGCTGCACGCCGTTGCTGTGACTGGCGATAACCCCGGTGCCGCCTGCGGCAATCAATACCGCCAGGGCTTTCAAGGCGCGGCGACGTTGCGGATCGTGGCGGGCGCCGTCGAGGGTGGCGTGGCCGATACCGGGCGTGATCGCCGCGAAGCGTCCGCCCAGGGCGTCCAGGCGTTGCCAAGCCAGTTCGTTGTCCGGGTGCTGGGCGCGCCAGTATTGGCAGGCGTTCACTTCGTCCGCCGCACAGGTGCCGGAAGCCAGACGCACCCGCCAGGCAATGGCTTGTTCGACCACTGCCATATTCAGCGCCGTCATGCGTAGAGCGCCTTGTAGCAATGGCTGAACGCCTGGGTCATGTATTGCTGGATGGAGCTGATGGACAAGCCCATGCACTCGGCGATCTGCGGGTAGGTCAGGCCATCCAGCTGCGAGAGCAAAAAGGCTTCGCGCACCTTGGGTTTGAGGCCATCGAGCAGGCGGTCGATTTCAATCAGGGTTTCCAGCACCAGGGCGCGCGATTCCGGCGACGGCACTTCTGGCTCGGGCAGATTGGCCAGGGCGTCGAGGTAGGCACGTTCCAGGCTGGCGCGGCGGTAGTGGTCGATCAGCAGGCCACGGGCGATAGTGGCAAGAAAAGCGCGCGGCTCACGCAGCTCTTTGCTTTCGCGCTGCAACAGCACGCGCACGAAGGTGTCCTGCGCCAGGTCAGCGGCGTTGTGCGGGCAATCGGTACGTTGCCGCAACCAGCCATTCAGCCAGCGGTGATGGTCGTAGTACAGCGCAGAAAGAAAGGAGGAAAACGCGGATTGAGCCGGCACAGCCTGCACCTGAATGGGTGACACGTTCTTAAATGCGAATATATTTCAATTAAGACATAGTGTCACGCATATGCCGTTGCCGAGCCCTAAAGGCATCGCGGCTAAAGCCCCTCCCACAAGGAATCACCTACTCCGTGGGAGGGGCTTTAGCCGCGATGCTGTTGATGTTTCGCGCAGAAATCGACCGCCGCTTACACCAAGGTTTCATTGGCTGCCGGGCTGAGCTTGCCCAGGCAGGACAGCCCGCGTCCCTGGTCGATGGCCAGGCCGAAGCGAATGCTGGTGATCACCTGTTCAAGCTTTTCCACGTCCGCCAATTGGTCGCTGCTGAGCATGCGCTGGGCCACGCGGCCCTGGTCGTTGGACAAGGAAAGCATCGCGCTGCCATCCGGGCTGCCGATGCTGAAACGCACCAGGAACTCATCCTTAAAAGAGTCGCTGACGTATTTGAAGGGATTAACCATGGCCTCATACCTCGGTTTGTTCGGTTTCTGGCTAATCCCTTCGCAAGTCAGGGGCCAAGTTTGTATCCAACGCGACAAGCGGTCGTGAATAAAAGCTTTGAGGTCGCTATTTATCCGACTTGGCAGTTCTGAACGCGGTTTTGCGCTTGTTTTCACACGCTCGTTTCAGCGAAAAGTGCACCGCAAACAATCACTTGCCCTGTTACTGGGCAGTTATTTTGCGGTGCCATTATCCGGCCACCAAAGGCCATTCATTTAATTGCGCGGGGGAATTTGGAGGTTTTCCGAGGGCCGACTACGCTGGATACCTGTGTCGCAAAACTTCTTGTCCGAAGACCAGAACTTTGTACGAGCGCGACCGGTCAACAACCAAGACTTGAATAACAAGACTTGCCTAACTGGTGTGCAAACCAGGCTGTTTCAACTACCTGCCACTGCCAAGTTTTATTCAGCCCTATTTAGCAAACAGGTAATGGACTATGCACAATCCCTTTCAGTTACTGACCGAAGCGTTCCACCCGCAATACCGCGTCAACCTGAGCATCGAGCGGCTCGATGGCAGCATCATGTTGACCTTGTCAGAAGAGCAGACAGTAGTGGCCAAACGGCTGATCAGCCCGGCCCAGCGCAATGACGAACGACGGCTTCGCAACGTGATCCGCTCCTTGCAGCAACGCATTGAGCTCGAACACGCTGCGGTTTAGGCCCCTTCCCCCACAGCACAGCGCCTAGTCGGTGTCCGCTGCCTCGGCTTCGGTCGAGCGTGAGGACGAAGCGCTTTTGCTGTCCGCTTTGCTTGGCGTCACCGACGGAAAATTCGACGACGCATAACGCACCACCAGTATCGCCAGGGCCAACAGCAGAATCGCGCCCGACACATAGACCACGCCCATATCCGGACTCTGATGGTGCGACACATCGGAAATCAGCAGCCGCGTGAGCGCGGTAATCGCCACGTAAATCAGAAAGCGCACCGGCATGTGGTTGGTCTTGAAGTAGATGCCGACCATCGCCCCCAGCTCCAGGTAGATGAACAGCAGCAGAATGTCGTCGACCGTGATGTGGCCCTTCTCGACCATCTGCAGAAACGCCGTCACCGCCGCCCAGGCCGTGATGCCACCAATGCCGAACAGCGCCAGGTAGTGAAAGCCTTCCACCAGCAGATCGCCCAGTGACTCGGCCAGACCATGCATGGACTGCTTGAGGTTTTCCGCCCATTTGATTTTCAAACCAGTGCTTCCTTGAGGGTGTGTGGCCAAGGCTATGGCCAGCAGATGACAGGCTGTCATGCAGATTAAAGGCCATGGACGACGAGTAGAAACAGTCTGTCACAGCGCTTTCACTGGACAGCCAATCGATTTCCCAGCGATAAACGCTGCCCGGCCCAAGTCCGTCTATCGTGGTTGGGGACAATTTTCGATGGGAGCCTCGCGATGAAAAACCCACTGTGCTGCACGACGCACCAGGCGTTGCTGCTGATCGTTCTGGCGCTGATGTGCGCCTTCAGCCTGATCCACCCGGGCTTGGCCATCGCCGCCCCGGTAGCTAAACAGAACAACCAGGTGCCCGGTTACTACCGCATGGCCCTGGGCGATTTCGAAGTGACGGCGCTGTTCGACGGTGTCAACTTCATCAACAACAAACTGCTCAAAGGCGCCAGTGCCGAGACTCTTCAGAGCGCTCAGGCGCGCGCCTTTCTCGACTCCAGCAATGGCGTGCAGACGGCGGTCAACGCCTTTTTGATCAACACCGGTGAGCACCTGGTGCTGGTCGACAGCGGCGCCGGCAAATGCCTGACCGACAAGCTCGGTAACGTGCAGCGCGATATCGAAGCTGCCGGCTACACCCTCGAACAAGTCGACACCCTGCTGCTTACCCACATGCACCCCGACCACGCCTGCGGTGTGCTCGACAGCAAAGGCGAACGCGCCTTTCCCAACGCCACCCTGATGCTGAACAAGGCCGAAGCGGACTATTGGCTGAACCCGGAACTGCTGGCCAAGGCTCCGGCCGACAAGCAGGCACGCCTGAAGATGATTGCCGCCAGCGCCGCGCCCTACAAAGCGGCGGGCAAGCTCAAGCTGTTCACCGACGGCACCGAAGTGTTGCCAGGGGTGAAAGACCTGGCGCTGCACGGCCATACGCCGGGACACAGCGGGTATCTGTTCACCTCCAAAGGGCAAAAGCTGCTGGTCTGGGGCGATGTGGTGCACAGCCACTCGATCCAGTTCGCCCACCCGCAGGTGGCGATTGATTTCGACAGCGACTCGAAACAGGCCATCGCCACCCGTAAACACATCCTCGCCGAGGCCACTGCCGAGAAGTTTCTGGTGGCCGGCGCGCACCTGCCCTTCCCCGGTATTGGCCATGTGCGCAAGAAAGGCACCGGTTTTGCCTGGGTACCGGTGGAGTTCTCACCGCTGCCCTGATTTCAGCGCGTGACTGTTCAAGGCGGTGCGAGTGCTTTATGCTCGCCACCTGTATAAATACACAGTAATAGCTTGTTAGAAGGTGAGGTGATGAATGGCCGTCGAAGTGGTGTACCGCAGCAGTCGCGATCCGGAGCGCTTGTTCATGGATAAAGCCGAAGCCGATCGTTACGACAAGATGCTGGAATTGGCCGAATCGTTGGCCGACGTATTGCAAAAAGCCGTGCCGTCGCTGAGCGAGCAGCAGGTAGAGGAAATTGGTATCTACATGGCGAAGAATCGCGATGTATTTGCTAAAGCCTTTAAGAATCCAGAGGCGCTCAACGAATTGCAGCAATAAGCGGCTTCCGGGACTTCGGCCATGCTGCGTTGCGTCCTCGCTTTTAATGCTCACGTACTGCAGTACGCTGCGCTTAAAAGCTCCGGGGCGCCTTGCCTGACCTTCGCCCCGAAACCCTCGACTGAGTCGCGGCTGAGTTTTAAAAGCACTTGAGACTTACGCTTCCAGATAACGCTCAACGTCCAACGCCGCCATGCAGCCGGCACCGGCAGAAGTAATGGCTTGGCGATACACATGATCCGCCACGTCACCCGCCGCAAAAACACCGGGAATGCTGGTAGCCGTGGCGTTGCCATCGCGGCCGCCGTTGACCACCAGGTAACCGTCTTTCAACGCCAGCTGGCCTTCGAACAATGAGGTGTTCGGCGTGTGACCGATGGCGATAAACACGCCTGCCACGTTCAGCTCTGAACTGCCGCCGTCGTTGTGCTGCAAGCGCACGCCGGTCACGCCGGTGTTATCCCCCAACACTTCATCCACAGAGGCATTGAGCTTGAGCTCGATCTTGCCCTCGGCGACTTTCGCATGGAGTTTGTCGATCAGAATCTTCTCGGCGCGGAAGGTCTCGCGGCGGTGCACCAGGGTAACCTTGCTGGCGATATTGGCCAGGTACAGCGCCTCTTCAACGGCGGTATTACCACCACCGACGACCGCCACTTCGCGGTTGCGGTAGAAGAAACCATCGCATGTGGCGCAGGCCGAAACGCCCTGCCCCATGAACTTCTCTTCCGATGGCAGGCCCAGGTAACGGGCGCTGGCGCCGGTGGCGATGATCAGTGCATCGCAGGTATAGGTAGCGCTGTCACCGGTCAGGGTGAAGGGCTTGCCGGCGAAGTCCACGGCATTGATATGGTCGAAGACGATCTCGGTTTCGAAGCGCTCGGCATGCTCTTGCATGCGCTGCATCAGCGCCGGACCGGTGAGGCCATGCACGTCCCCCGGCCAGTTATCCACTTCGGTGGTGGTGGTCAGTTGCCCACCAGCCTGCATGCCGGTGATCAGCAGAGGTTTGAGGTTGGCGCGGGCGGCATACACCGCCGCTGAATAACCGGCAGGGCCGGAGCCGAGAATGATGACGCGAGCGTGGCGAACCGACATTGACTGCTCCTCTCCCGGCCGCAGCCGGAAATAAAAAGGGACTGCCCGAGCACTTGGGGAAGGCTTTAGAGAGTGGGCGTCCCGCAAACTGTGTCCGCACCGCGGACTGCAATGGCGGCAAGGTTACTCAGACGCCCCCTGAGCCGGAAATGCCCAATTCTTATATCTTCGATAGCCCGGCCCTATTCCACGCGTTTGATCTTGATCTGGACTCTTAACGGGCTCGCAGACAAACGGAAACAGCGGCGCGCTTTCGATGTCTGTGTGAAGCGTCTATGTTCGGCACGTACTCTCAAAGGAATAACCAATGCCCGCCCCCGTTCTCTCCGGCCCCCAATACCTGCGCGAAGGCCTGAAGCTGGTGCTCAGCCCAGGCCTGCGCCTGTTCGTGCTGCTGCCGCTGGCCATCAACCTGATCCTGTTCATCGGCCTGATCGGCTTTGCCGTGCAGGAGTTCAACGGCTGGCTGCACGCCCTGATGCCCAACCCGGACGGCTGGCTGAGCTTTCTCAGCTGGATTCTCTGGCCGGTGTTTTTCGTGCTGATCCTGCTGATGGTGTTCTTCACCTTCACCACGCTGGCCAACATCATCGCCGCACCGTTCAACGGTTTTCTTTCGGAAAAAGTCGAAGTGGTGGTGCGCGGCGAAGACCCCTTCCCGCCCTTTCGCTGGAGCGAGTTGGTGGCCATGGTTCCGCGCACCCTCGGTCGAGAGCTGCGCAAGCTGGGCTACTTTCTGCCGCGCGCGATCGGCCTGTTCATTCTGTCGTTCATCCCCGGTTTGAACATCATCGCCGCGCCGCTGTGGGTGCTGTTCGGCATCTGGATGATGTGCGTGCAGTACATCGACTACCCGGCGGACAACAACAAACTGGGCTGGAACGAAATGCTCGCCTGGCTGCGCGAGAAGCGCTGGCAGAGTCTGGGTTTTGGTGGCTCGGTGTACCTGGCGCTGCTGATCCCCGGGGTCAACGTGGTGATGATGCCGGCAGCGGTGGCCGGGGCGACGCTGTTCTGGGTACGCGAACGCAGCGACGCTCCTGTCACAACGCTGCAACGCTAACGTCACATGGCTTAAACGGCGCCGGTCGACACTGGCGTCATGAGCCCATCTCCCCTGCATATCGCGCTGATCAGCGAAACCTTTCCCCCGGAAATCAACGGCGTCGCCAACACCTTGGGGCGCCTGTGTGCGGGGTTGCGTGAACGGGGCCATCGGCTGCAACTGGTACGCCCCCGGCAAAGTGCTGATGACGGCCAGAAAAGCACCGATGAACTACTCCTCACCCGTGGCTGGCCATTGCCCGGCTACCCCGGTTTGCAGTGGGGCCAGGCGTCGATGCACAAGCTGTTGCGGCGTTGGAAACGCCAGCGCCCAGACGTGCTGTACATCGCCACCGAAGGTCCGTTGGGGCTTTCCGCCCTGCGCGCTGCCAGGCGTTTGCAGATTCCGGTGATCAGTGGGTTCCACACCAACTTCCAGCAATACAGTCGCCATTACGGCCTGGGCTTGCTCACCCGTGTGCTGACCAACTACCTGCGCTGGTTCCACAACCGCTCGCAGCTCACCCTGGTACCCAGCGCCAGCCAGAGCCTGGAACTGCAGCGACGCAGTTTCGAGCGCGTGCACTTGCTCGCCCGCGGCGTCGACAGCCAGCTGTTCCACCCGGCCAAACGCAGCAGCGCACTGCGCACCGACTGGGACCTGGCTGACGATGAACTGGCTGTGCTGCATGTGGGGCGGATCGCGGCGGAGAAAAATCTGACCCTGCTGGTACGCAGCTTCCGCGCCCTGCAACAACGTTATCCACAGCGGCGGATGAAGCTGATCCTGGTCGGTGATGGTCCGCAGCGCGCGGCCTTGCAGAAGGAACTGCCAGACGCAGTGTTCTGCGGCATGCAGCGTGACCAGGCGCTCGCCGCGCACTACGCCAGCGCCGACCTGTTCCTGTTCCCGAGCCTGTCGGAAACCTTCGGCAATGTGCTGCTGGAAGCGCTGGCCTCGGGCTTGGCGGTGGTCGCCTATGACCAGGCGGCCGCTGGTCAGCATATTCGCCACGGCCACAACGGCGCGCTGGCTATGCCGGGCGATGAAGAGGCGTTTATCGACAACGCCTGCTGGCTGCTGGAAGACCCGGAAACCCTGCGCCGCATGCGTCTGAATGCGCGCCAGCACGCCAGCCACCAAGGCTGGCCGGCGATCATCCAGCAGTTTGAAGCCTACCTGCGTACCGCTGGCAGCATGCCGCCGCTTTAGCCCATGAAAAAGCCCGCACTCGGCGGGCTTTTCAACAACGGCGCTGGATTTAACCGCGAGCCGCTTTGATCGCCTCGATGTAGGGCTCAGCCAGACGCTGGTCCTGGATCAGGGCAACAAAGTCGTGGCCCTGAGCATCTTTGGCGTTGAGGTCGTAACCGGCTTCGACGAAGAAACCGAGGAAACGCTCGAAGTCGTCGATGCGCAAACCACGGTAAGCCTTCACCAGCTTGTGCAGCGACGGTGGGGTGTCATCGGCCGGTTCCACCGTGAGGAACAGCTTGATCGGCTCGTCACCAATCTCTTCGCCAATCACCTGTTTCTTGTCTTTACGCATGATTCATTTCTCTTAACGGGAAAGCGCCGGGCCGGCAGTTTACTCCGCCCCGGGGCGCCGGCTCAACGCGCGCGCTGCGCGCCGGTGTGCAAGTCGGCCCAGACATGGCCGTTGGGGTAGCTGAGAAACTGCACGTACACCGTGCCATTTCTGAGCAGATCGAGCAGCACACTGTACTGCGCCAGCGGGTAGTTGAGGCTGAGGGTCTTGCTCGCCTCGTCATAGCTGGGGCGTTTGATGCTTTTGCCTTCGGACTCAAAGCGCACCACCACCTTGGTGGCCGCCGCGCCCTTGCCCAGCGCCTTGGTTTTCAGCAGCAACCAGGTCGGCGAGGTGATGGGAATAGGTTGCTGGCTGGACTCGCGCTGGCTGCCGACCACCACCGAATACTCGGTGACCTGCAGCACTTGCTGCTGCTCGGGCGCTTCCTGACGCAGGTTCTGCTCGTCCGGGGGCAGGTATTGTTCGTGGGGCAAAGCGGCCATGGCTACAGGTGAGCCGAGCAGCAGAGCCAAAACCAAAACGCGCGACAGCATCACAACCTCCCAGGAAAAATCAGCGCCCACCTTAACCGCAAGAGCATCGCGGCTAAAGCCCCTCCCACTGGAATAGGCGATCCCTTGTGGGAGGGGCTTCAGCCGCGACACCTCTGTGCTGATTTCGTCACGCCGACGGCGCAAAACCATCAAGCCGACACGGCCTTGCAAGGCTCACTCTTGCAGGACCTTCCAAGGCTTTCGGGGACGATCCATGCGCCGCATCCAGATTATCGACAGCCACACCGGTGGCGAACCAACCCGCCTGGTGATCGACGGTTTCCCCGAGCTGGGCGCTGGCAGCATGGCTGAGCGCCGCGCATTGCTGGCCGAACGCTTCGATGCCTATCGCGCCGCCACCGTGTTGGAGCCACGCGGCAGCGATGTGCTGGTCGGCGCCCTGCTCTGCACCCCGGTCGACCCCACCGCCTGTGCCGGGGTGATCTTTTTCAACAACAGTGGCTACCTCGGCATGTGCGGCCACGGCACCATCGGCCTGGTGATTTCCCTGGCCCATATGGGTCGCATCGGCGTCGGTACGCACCGCATCGAAACCCCGGTCGGCACCGTCGAGGCCACCTTGCACGACGACCACTCGGTAAGCGTGCGCAACGTGCCAGCCTACCGTTACCGCTCTGCGGTGCGGGTCGAGGTGCCGGGGTATGGCGCGGTGACCGGCGATGTCGCCTGGGGCGGAAACTGGTTTTTCCTCATCAGCCAGCATGGCCAACGCATCGACGGCAGTAACCTGGACGCCCTCACCGCCTACACCGTGGCCGTCAGCGCGGCGCTGCAGGCGCAGGGCATCTACGGTGAAGACGGCGGCGTGATTGACCATATCGAACTGTTCGCCGACGACCACCAGGCCGACAGCCGCAACTTCGTGTTGTGCCCCGGCAAAGCCTACGACCGCTCGCCCTGCGGCACCGGCACCAGCGCCAAACTGGCCTGCCTGGCCGCCGACGGCAAACTCAAGCCGGGCGAGATCTGGCGCCAGGCCAGTGTCATCGGCAGCCAGTTTGAAGGCAGCTACGCCTGGCTCAACGACGGCGAACCGGGCCGGGTGATTCCCACCATCCGCGGCCGCGCCCACCTGAGCGCCGAGGCCACCTTGCTGCTGCAGGACGACGACCCGTTCGCCTGGGGCATCGTGCTGTGAATGCCGAAATCATCATCGTCGGCGCCGGCATTATCGGCGCGGCCTGCGCCCATGCCTTCGCCGCGCGCGGCCTCGATGTGCTGCTGCTTGATGATGCCCGCGGCGGCGCCACGGCGGCCGGCATGGGGCACCTGGTGGTGATGGACGATAACGCCGCCGAGCTTGCCCTAAGCCACTACTCGCTGAATCTATGGCGGCAATGGGCGCCGCAACTGACAGACGACTGTGCTTACCGCAACTGCGGCACCCTGTGGCTGGCGGCCAATGACGAAGAGCTGGCTGTGGCCGAACACAAACGCGCCCTGCTCGACAGCGAAGGCCTGGGCTGCCGCATGCTCACTGCGAGCGCCGTGCAGGCCGCCGAACCGATGCTGCGTCCAGGCTTGGTGGGCGGCCTGCATGTGAGTGGCGACGCTATTGTCTATGCCCCAAATGTGGTGCGCTGGTTGTTGGCCCAACAGCCGAACCGCATCCGCCAGCAGCAGGCCCGGGTCAGCGAAGTCAGCGGCAACCGCCTGCGGTTGCACAGCGGCGAATGGCTGAGTGCCGAGGTCGTGGTGTTGGCCACCGGCAGCGCCCGTGAACTGTGCCCGGAACTGCCGATCAAGCCGAAAAAAGGACACCTTCTGATCACTGATCGTTACCCCGCCGGCATCCGCCATCAACTGGTGGAGCTCGGTTATGTCAGCAGTGCCCACAGCAGCTCCGGCACTTCGGTGGCGTTCAATGCCCAACCGCGGCCGACGGGGCAGATCCTCATAGGCTCGTCGCGGCAGTTCGACAGCCTGGATCCCGCCGTCGAGCACGACGTGCTCGCCCGAATGCTGCAACGCGCCATCGACTATTTGCCTGGCCTGGCGCAGATGAACGCCATCCGCAGTTGGACCGGCTTTCGCGCTGCTACCCCGGATAGCCTGCCATTGCTCGGCCCGCACCCTACTCAACCGGGCCTGTGGCTGGCGCTAGGCCATGAAGGCCTGGGCGTGACTACCGCGCCGGCCAGCGCGCAGCTACTGGTCAACCAGGTGTTCAGCCAGCCCTGCGCCATCGACGCCGCGCCTTATCTGCCGCAGCGTTTTGCCCTGACGGAGCAGCCGGCATGATCGAACTGCAGATCAACGGCCAAGCCCTGCGCGTTTCCCCCGGCACCAGCGTGGCCGCAGCCCTCTACCTGGCCGGCGACGGCAGCAGCCGCACCTCGGTCAACGGCCAGCGCCGCGCGCCGCTGTGCGGCATGGGCATCTGCCAGGAGTGCCGGGTGACTATCGACGGCCAACGTCGCCTGGCCTGCCAGACGTCATGCAGTGCCGGCATGCAGGTGGAGACCCAGCCATGAAACGCGACGTCGACCTGCTGATTCTCGGTGCCGGCCCGGCAGGTATGGCGGCGGCCGTAGCTGCCAGCGCCAGTGGCCAACGTATCGCCTTGGTGGACGATAACCCGGCCACTGGCGGACAGATCTGGCGTACCGGCGTTAACGCCCCCAACTATCCCGCGGCGGAAAAATTGCGCGCCGCGCTGGCGGCTGAAAAAAATATCGAGCTGTTCACCGCCACCCGTGTGATTGCACACACCGGCGCCCACGAGCTGTTGTTGGAAAACCCATTGCACAGCTGGCGCATCGGCTATGGCCAGCTGATTCTGTGCAGCGGCGCCCGTGAGGTACTGCTGCCGTTCCCCGGCTGGACGTTGCCTGGCGTCACCGGCGCCGGTGGTTTGCAGGCGCTGATCAAAGGCGGTATGCCGGTGCATGGCGAACGCCTGGTGCTCGCCGGCAGCGGTCCGTTATTGCTGGCCAGCGCCGCCAGCGCCAAAGCCGCCGGGGCGCAGATTGCGTACATCGCCGAACAGGCCACTGCCACCGACCTGGCCGCTTTCGCCATGCAACTACCACGCTGGCCGAGCAAACTGCACCAGGCCGTGCAGCTGTTTGATCGGCACTACCGCAGCAATAGCCACGTAGTCGAAGCACTCGGCAATGGCCGCCTGGAAGCGGTACGGATTCGTCATGGCGATACGCTGATCGAAGTCCCCTGCGAACGCCTGGCCTGCGGGTTCGGGTTGCGTGCCAATACCGAGTTGGCCCAAACCCTCGGCTGCAGCGTCGCCGACCAGGCCATCACGGTGGATAACCTGCAACGCACCACCCTCGCTAGCCATTTCGCCGCCGGCGAATGCACCGGCATCGGTGGCAACGAACTGGCGCAAGTGGAAGGCGCCATCGCCGGTTTTGCGGCGGTCGGCCGATTGCCGCAAGCCCAGGCCTTGTTCGCCCAGCGCCAACACTGGCAGCGCTTCGCCGACCTGCTCAAGCGTCACTTCGCCCTCAAACCCGAACTGAAAAACCTGCCCAGCGCCGACACCCTGCTGTGCCGCTGCGAGGACGTGCCCTATGGCGTCGTTGCCGGTCACGCCGACTGGCACCAGGCCAAGTTGCACAGCCGCTGCGGCATGGGCGCCTGCCAAGGCCGAGTGTGTGGCACCGCCGCTGAATTTCTGCTTGGCTGGCCGACCCCGAGCTTGCGTGCGCCCTTTGTGCCCGCTCGAGTCGCCAGCCTGCTGCCCGCCGCCGCGCTTCCCAGCGCGGTGCAGCCAGTCGTAGAGTAGGCCCGCCGCCATGACCGGAGTCGCCCTCACCCATGTTCCCCGCCGCGCTGCCCACTCCACGGGATTTGCCCGACCTGCTCGGCAGCCTGACGCAGATCGCCCCCCTGTTGGACGCCATGCCCGGGGTGGTGTTCTTCATCAAGGACATGCAAGCCCGCTACGTACTGGCCAACCAGACCCTGGCGCAACGCTGCGGCCTGCGCGACAAACACGAACTGTTGGGCAAGACCGCTGCAGAGGTGTTTCCGCCGCGCTTCGGCTCGCTGTATACCGAGCAGGACCTGCAGGTGATGAATGGCGGCAACCCGCTCAGCGACCAGTTGGAGCTGCACCTCTACCCCGGCCGCGAACCCGGTTGGTGCCTGACCCACAAGCTGGCGCTACGCGATGTGCACGGGGCGATCATTGGCATGGCGGGCATTTCCTACGACCTGCTGGCGCCGCAGTCCAGCCACCCCGCGTACCAGAAGCTGGCCAGCGTCGACGCCCATATTCGCCAGCACTATGCCCAGCCCATCAGCCTCAGCGACCTGACGCAGATCGCCGGCCTGTCGGTGGCGCAATTGGAGCGCCACTGCAAACGCATCTTCCAGCTCACGCCGCGGCAGATGATCCACAAAGCCCGCCTGGGCGCAGCCTCGCAATTGCTGGCCGGCGAACTGCCGATCACCGAGATCGCCCTGCAGTGCGGCTACACCGACCACAGCGCGTTCAGTCGCCAGTTCAAGGCGCTGACCGGGTTGTCGCCGACGGCCTATCGAGAAGGCATCACCTCGTAGGGCAAATATCCACACCGTGGATATCCGCCGTTGCCGAAACCGTGAATCGGCGGATATCGCCTACGGCGATATTCGCCCTACGCATGTCCGGCCTTTGCGTTCCCCCCTGTTTATTCACAGCCAATCCTGGAGTCGAGCATGAGCAGCAAACCTAGCTGGAGTGGGGTGTTCCCCGCCGTTACCACGCAATTTCGGTCCGATTTCTCGGTGGACCTGGACGCCACCCACGCGGTGATCAGCGGCTTGGTCCGCGATGGCGTGTCGGGCCTGGTGATCTGCGGCACGGTGGGGGAAAACACCTCCCTGAGCGTCGAGGAAAAAATCAGCCTGGTAGAGGTCGCCAAAGACGCCGCGGCCGGCCGCGTGCCGGTGATTTCCGGGGTGGCCGAATTCACCAGCCTGAACGCCAGCAAAGTGGCCAAGGAAGTTCAGCGTGTGGGGGCCGACGGCATCATGCTGATGCCGGCTCTGGTGTACTCCTCCAAACCCTTCGAAACCGCCGCGCATTTTCGCAGCGTGGCCGCCAGCATCGACCTGCCGGTGATGGTCTACAACAACCCGCCGATCTACAAAAACGACGTCACCCCGGACATCCTGATTTCCCTGGCCGATTGCGACAACATCGTCTGCTTCAAGGATTCTTCCGGCGACACCCGGCGCTTTATCGACGTGCGCAATGAAATGGGCGACCGCTTTGTATTGTTCGCAGGGTTGGATGACGTAGTGCTGGAAAGCATTGCGGTGGGCGCGGTGGGCTGGGTGTCGGGCATGTCCAATGCCTTCCCCAAAGAAGGCGAAACCCTTTTCCGCCTGGCTAAGGCCGGCCGCTTCGCCGAGGCCATGCCGCTGTACGAATGGTTTATGCCACTGCTGCACCTCGACGCCCGCCCGGACCTGGTGCAATGCATCAAGCTCTGCGAGCAAATCATGCAACGCGGCAGCGCCCTCACCCGCCCACCGCGCCTGGCGTTGCCGGACAGTGATCGGTTGTTTGTCGAAGGGGTGATGGAAAAAGCGCTGGCCAAGCGACCGGTGTTGTTGGATGTGGGGTTGTAATGAAAAAAGCAGGTTAAACGAAGCCGTAGGTTGGGTTGAGCCGCAGGCGAAGCCCAACGAGGGCAACCGTCGTTTGCAAGCCCATCGCCCGTTGGGCTTCGCTACGCTCAACCCAACCTACGACCTGCAGGGCTTTTTAACGCCGCAGGGCCGACGCGCAGCCGATCGGTTAGTAACGCTTACATTCCTTTTACGGCGTAGATACCGGGAGCGTTCCGCCAGTAGCCTTTGTAGTCCATGCCGTAACCGAACACATAACGGTCCACACACGGCATGCCGACGTAGTCAGCTTTGAGGTCCGGACGCGCTTTGCGGTCGTGGGTCTTGTCGACCAGCACGGCAATGCGCACGTTACGGGCGCCAGCGTGGCGGCAGAAGTCGATGATCGCGCCGAGGGTATGACCTTCGTCGAGGATGTCGTCGATGATCAGCACATCACGGTCGATGAAAGAAATTTCCGGTTTGGCTTTCCAGAACAGCTCGCCGCCGCTGGTTTCATTGCGGTAACGGGTGGCGTGCAGATAGGACAGTTCCAGCGGGAAGTCGAGCTTGGGCAGCAGTTTGCCAGAGAAGATCAGGCCGCCGTTCATGACGCAGAACACCACCGGGTTGCTTTCGGCCATTTCGCTGTTGATGGCGGCCGCCATGGTGTCGATGGCCACTTCGACCTCGGCATTGCTGTACAGGCAATCGGCTTCGGCCATCACTTGGCGGATATGGACGAGATCGACGGACATGGGCTATTCCTCAAGGGGTTTAGGTGCGCCGATCAAAACTTGATCAAGGCGTCAAAATAAAAGTCGGCAAAGGTACGCATCCCCATGCCCTGGGGCAAGCCCCGTCGGTCACGTGTCGCCGATGATGCGCGGCGTATCTGCTTGCGACATTTCCTGTCCGCAAGCACAGGAAATCGCCATGACCGCTGGGTCACCCCGCCACTTGGCATATCGAATGCTTTACTCTTGTCACAAATTTTTGCCAGCCGTTTCGGAGCCTACCCATGCCCATCCGTGAAATCCGCCACCCACTGATCCGCCACAAGCTCGGTCTGATGCGGCGCGCCGATATCAGCACGAAAAACTTCCGCGAACTGGCACAGGAGGTGGGCGCCTTGCTCACTTACGAAGCGACCCAGGACCTGCCCCTGGAAAGCTACGCCATCGACGGCTGGTGTGGCACTGTCCAGGTAGAAAAAATCGCTGGCAAGAAGATCACCATAGTTCCAATTCTGCGCGCTGGCATCGGCATGCTCGAAGGCGTGCTCAGCCTGATTCCGGGCGCCAAGGTCAGCGCCGTCGGTGTGGCCCGTAACGAAGAAACCCTGCAAGCGCATACCTACCTGGAAAAGCTGGTGCCGGAAATCGATGAGCGCCTGGCGCTGATCATCGACCCGATGCTGGCCACCGGTGGTTCGATGGTCGCGACCATCGACCTGCTGAAAAAAGCCGGCTGCAAAGACATCCGCGCCATGGTGCTGGTGGCTGCACCCGAAGGCATCAAAGCGGTTCAGGACGCTCACCCCGAGGTGATGATTTTTACCGCCTCGATCGATGAAAAACTCAACGAACACGGTTACATCATTCCCGGGCTGGGCGATGCCGGCGACAAAATCTTCGGCACCAAGCAAAAGGACGCCTAACCCATGCAGGACGAATTCAACGATCCACTCTGGCGCACGGTGCTGTCGGGTGCGCAAATGCTCTTCGTGGCCTTTGGCGCGCTGGTGCTGATGCCGCTGATTACAGGTCTGGATCCTAACGTCGCGCTGTTCACCGCAGGCCTGGGCACCATTTTGTTCCAGGTCGTCACGGGCCGGCAGGTACCAGTGTTCCTCGCCTCGAGCTTCGCCTTCATCACCCCGATCATTCTCGCCAAGGGCCAGTTCGGCCTGGCCGCGACCATGGGCGGTATCGTCGCCGCCGGCTTCGTGTACACCTTCCTGGGCCTGGCGGTGAAGATCAAAGGCACCGGTTTCATCGACCGTCTGCTGCCACCCGTGGTGATCGGCCCGGTGGTGATTTCCATCGGCCTGGCCATGGCCCCCATCGCCGCCAACATGGCCATGGGCAAGGCCGGCGACGGCACCGAGCTGATCCCGTACAAGATCGCCATGATGATTTCCATGCCGGCGCTGCTCACCACCCTGATCGTGGCAGTGTTCGGCAAAGGCATCTTCCGCCTGGTGCCGATCATTTCCGGGGTACTGGTGGGTTTTGCCCTGGCGTTCTACTTCGGCGTGGTCGACACCGCCAAGATCGCGGCCGCACCTTGGCTGGAACTGCCGAAATTCACCGCACCGGAATTCAACTGGCAGGCGATTCTATTCATCGTGCCAGTGGCCCTGGCACCCGCTATCGAGCACATCGGTGGGGTGATTGCAGTGGGTAGCGTGACCGGTCGCGACTACCTGAAAAAACCCGGTCTGCACCGCACCCTGCTGGGTGACGGCATCGCCACCTCGGTGGCCGGCCTGTTCGGTGGCCCGCCCAACACCACCTACGCCGAAGTGACCGGCGCGGTGATGCTGACCAAAAACTACAACCCGAAAATCATGACCTACGCAGCCCTGTTCGCCATCGTCCTGGCCTTCATCGGCAAGTTCGGCGCGCTGCTGCAGAGCATCCCGGTGCCGGTCATGGGCGGCATTCTGTGCCTGCTGTTCGGCTCCATCGCGGCGGTGGGCATGAACACCCTGATCCGCCACAAGGTCGACCTGGCCGAGGCGCGCAACCTGGTGATCGTTTCGGTAACCCTGGTGTTTGGTATCGGTGGCGTACTGATCGGTACCGGCACCGGTCCGGACGACGTCGGCCTGAAGGGCATCGCCCTTTGCGCCATCGTCGCCATCGGCCTCAACTTGCTGCTGCCAGGCAATGACAGCTGGAAGCACAAGGCCAACGGCGAAATCGATATTTAAGCTTTGCCCTCCCCTGGGCGACCACTGCCGTGGTCGCCCCACGCCAAGGCGGCACTGCCCGCCTAGCGATTGCCGTACAAAATCCTCTCTGCCAACGCATCCGCCACCCGCGCCGGTGAGCGTTTGTCCGCCTGGGCGTGGCCGTAGATTTCGGTCAGGCGCCGGTCGATTTGGGTCAGGTGCGCGGTGATCGCCGGCAGCTCCTCGCCCTGGTGTTTGAGCGCGACGTAGATCAGGCCCCCGGAGTTGATCACGTAATCCGGCGCATAAAGGATGCCGCGCGCCTCCAGCTCATCGGCAGCGCCGGGACTAAGCAGTTGATTGTTGGCCGCACCCGCCACTGCCGAACAGCGCAGCTTCGCCACGCTCTGGGTGTTCAGCACCCCGCCCAGGCCGCACGGCGCGAGAATGTCGCAGGGGGTGCAGAGCAGCGCCTCGTTGGCCACCGGTCGGGCGTTCAGTTGCTCGACCGCCAGTTGCACGCGACCGGGGTCCAGGTCACTTACCAACAATTCGGCGCCGGCCGCATGCAATTGTTCGGCGAGGGCAAAGCCGACATTGCCCAGCCCCTGAATCGCCACCCGCAAGCCTTCCAGATCATCGCTGCCCAGCCGCGCCTGCGCGGTGGCGCGGATGCCGGCAAACACCCCCATGGCGGTATGCGGCGAAGGATCGCCGGCGCTGGTGGTACTGGTGACGTGGCTGGAGTATTGGGCGACGCAGTCCATATCGGCGCTGAGGGTGCCGCTGTCGACGGCGGTAATGTATTGGCCACCGAGGCTGTCGATAGCGCGGCCAAAGGCTTCGAATAGCGCGGCGCGATCATCCACCCCTGGCGGACGCAGAATCACCGCCTTGCCGCCGCCCTGGGCGAGCCCCGCCAGTGCCGCCTTGTAGCTCATGCCCTGGGCCAGGCGCACGGCGTCCTCGATGGCGCTTTTTTCGTCGGGGTAACTGAGGTAACGACAGCCGCCCAGAGCCGGCCCCAGACGGCTGCTGTGGATAACAATGACGGCCCGCAGCCCGGTGGCAGAATCATTGAAACAATGCAGGGCCTCGACACGTGCCGCTTCCATTAAAGCGAACATGCGGTGACTCCTTGTTTTTGTAATTCCAAGCAGTATAGGTGGCCACTTTCGAACCAACCGACCAGCCAGGCATAAGTACCGACGCCACCCTCTGGCCTGGGCATAACGCGGGGCTGGACGAAGACGCGGCGACCCGCTACAAACCTAGGGCGAACCGGAGAATCCGATGACCCCACGCCAAGCCTGCCTTGCCTGTCTCGACCGTGAACCGCCCGCGCTGTTCGAAGCCGCGCTTTGGATCGGCGCTGAACACGACGACAGCCTGGTGCCGCAGCAAGTCCTGCGTGACTTCAGCGGCCTGACCCAGCAAGTCAGCAGCGGCCTGCCGCACCTTCCCGCCCATGAACTGGCCCAGCCACTCTTGCGCCGCTTGGGCGAACTGGACTTCCACGAAGACGACAGCACCCCACTGCTACCGCGCAGCGCCCTGCTCGACCAAGTGCTACTGCGCCGACGCGGGCAACCCTTGTCATTGGCTTTGATTGCCCTGGAACTGGCCCAGCGCCTGCAAATTCCCCTGCAAGGGGTGAACTTCCCCGGCCACTTCCTGGTGCGTGTGCCCGCCGCCGACCACCTGCTGGACCCCAGCACCGGCCGCCGTCTCTACACCCGCGACTGCCGTGAACTGCTGCTACGCACCCTCGGCCCGAAAGCCGAACTGCAAGCCGGCCACCTGCAAAGCTGCACCCCGAAACAGATGCTGCAACGCCTGTCGCGCAACCTGCGCAGCCTGCACACCCAGGCACAAGACCCGCTCGCCGCCCTCAAAGACGCCGAACGCGTGCTGCTGCTCGGCCAACCCAGCCTGATAGACCACCTCGCCCGCGCCGACATCTACCGCCAACTGGAATGCCCACAAGGCGAACGCTACGACGTCGAACACGCCCTGCTGCTGTGCGACGACACCGCGCAGCGCTTGCTGCTCAGCGAACGGTTGCGCCAGCTCAGAGCGACACCGGAATTGCATTGAGCAGTCCACCTGAATCGCCTTGTGCAGGGATCGCGGCTGACCGGAGCGCCAGACCGGCCGCTCCTACAGGGGAAACGCCGATAGGTTTGTGATCTTGATCTGGCTGCTGATCTTGATCCACCCGCCCCGTTAGCGAAGGGAGTCGCAGCGCAGCGGAGACCCGAGGTTAGGGCAAGCGTTTTTTGCTTACTTTTTGCCTGGTCCGGCACACCGGCGACTGGCAAAAAGTGAGGCGCGCGTAAGGCGCGAAACAAAACGCCCAGCCCACGCGAATATAGAAGAACACCGAAGCAAAGCCGGTGCGCCTAGCCCTCCCTAGGTAACCCCCACCCCCACCCGATACAGCTGCACCTGATTGCGCCCATTGTCCTTGGCCAGATACATCGCCGCATCCGCATTCTTGGTGAGCTGCACCTCATCCACACCGTGCTCCGGAAAAATCGCAATCCCGGTACTCGACGACAACCGCAACGGCTGCCCACAGCCCAACTCAAACGGCAGATTCAGCGCCTCCCGAATCTTCTCCGCCACCAGCAACGCATCCTCTTCCGTCTCGATCACCGGCAACAACACCACAAACTCATCCCCGCCCATGCGCCCAACAATGTCCGATTCACGCACACAGTGCTGCAAACGCTCCGCCACCACCTGCAACAGGGCATCGCCGACATGATGACCCAGGGTGTCGTTGATCGGCTTGAAACGGTCGAGGTCGATAAACATCAACGCCAGCCGCGCCCGGTTGCGCCGTGCCTGGGCCAGGGCATGGCTCAGGTGATCACTGAACAGCGCACGGTTGGGCAGCCCGGTCAGGGCATCGTGCTCAGCCTGATGGCGCAGGCGCGTTTCGCTGTCGCGCAGCTCGCGGGTCATTTCCCGCGCCAGGGTATGCGCGCGGGAATGGCCGGTGGCCAGCACCCAGGTCAGCACCGTCAGCAGCAGGCTCAAGGCGATGCCGGCACCGGCGATCATTCCCGAGTTGTCTTTGCTGATGGGCCGTTCGCGCTGTTGTTCGCCGAGCATTTCCAAGGTCCAGGTACGCCCGGCCACTTCCAGGTATTCCACCGCGTCGCTGCGCAGGCTGTAAGGGCGGCTGCCGCTCTGGCTGGAGTCGTAGAGCAGCGACTGCTTGGCCATCTTCACCCCTTCGTAGATGCGGATCGACGCCGACGCGGTGCGACCGCCATAGAGGCTGGCCATCAGCTTGTTGATGCGCAGCGGCGCCACCACCCAGCCGATCAGCGCCACGCGGCGTTCGGCCTGGGTGGAGTGGGCGTGGCCTTTGGCGTACACCGGCAAGAACATCAGAAAGCCGGCTTTGGTCTGGGCATCGGTTTCACCGGGGATCACCAGGTCCACCTTGCCGGTGATCTTCGCATCGCCCGAATCCCGTGCGCGCTCCATGGCCAACCGCCGCTCGGCGTTGGCGTAGGGGTCGATGCCCAGCACCAGGTGGCTATTACCTGACAGCAGCTCCATTTGCACCACCGGCGCATAAAACTCGCGCTGTCCTTCCGGGCGTATCTGGTAGTCGCTGATGCCGGTTTTTTTCTGCTCGGCAATCAGCGCTGGCAGATCAGCCTGAGCGGTCCACTGCACGTAGCCGATGCCCTCCAGACCGGCAAAATCAGCGCCCAGTTGCAGTGAGTCGAGGTAGGTTTTGAATTCCTCGCGGCGAACCACATCGGAGGCCGCAAACAGCCCCTGCACACCGCGCAACACCTGCTCGTAGGCGGCAATGCGCTGGTCGATGCTGCTGGTCGCTTCGCGCAGGTTGTAGTCGGCGGTTTCCAGGCGGTCGATGAGCGCGTTGCGTTGCTCGTGCTGCCATAGCCAATAGGTGATGCCCAGCGACACCAACAGAATCAGCGGCGCGAGCAGCTTGTAGCGCAAGCCCAGTCTGGACATGATCAGAAATTAACCAAGGTATGCGCCAGATCCGCTGGCAGATACTTGGCGAAAATCCGTTCCACGGTGCCGTCGGCACGCATTCCATCGACCACGGCCCGCCACTGCGCCTGTTCCTCGATCGTCAGGGACTTTCTCGACATGATCAGCCCATGGGGCGTGGGCGCGTCGCCGGTTTCCACCACCCGCGTGTGTTGGCGCAGCTCGTCGCTCTGCACCTGGGGATAGTCGAACGGTTCAATGATCATGCCCTGGATCTGGTTGGCCATCAGCACGTCATACAGCGGCTCCAGGCGGCTGGCATTGCGCACCCGACGCTGCGTGGTCAGCTCGTCGACCAACTGGTTGGCCCGCGGGCTGTAGCGAAAACTGCGAATCACGCCCAACTGCAACGCCGGGTTGGCGGCGAAGTCGGCCAGGCTTTGCACCTGGGCATCCTGGCGCACCAGCAGGTAGAACTGATCGGAGAAATACCAGGCGAAGCTGGCGTAACGGTTGCGCGCTTCATCGGCAATGCCGGACAGGCTGAAGTCCAGCGCGCCCTGCTCAATCAACTGCCAGATCCGCGCGCGCGGCAGCAGGGTCACAGTGACTTTGCAGCCACTGCGTTTGATCAGCTCTTCGGCGAAATCTTTGTCGATACCTGCATCGGTGTCGGCGGAATAAAGCAGACCGTGGTCATGCAAGGCCAAGGTCATGGTGCGGGTGCACGCTATCCCTGGCGCCGCCTGCGCCAGTGTCGAGCCCGCCCACAGGAGTGCCCCCAGCAAAATAGAAAGAAACGGCCGCATAACACCCACTACCCCGGAAACGGACGACACCATGCGCAAGAGATTTCCTACTTATACGCCTGCCCAAGCAAAAGAGTAGGTCAGCAACGGTAACTTGCATGGCTTCTAGCCACTACCTTGGGCCCGGTAGTCGTTTTCAGACATGAAAACGCCCCTGAACGGGGCGTTGTAGAGGCCTGACCGGGCTTATTTCTGTGCAGTTTCCAGGTCACTGGTCGGTGCTTTGGGCTTGATCAGGCTGAAGTCGATCAGCGATTTCTTCGCTCCATAGGGGTCACCAATCATCCGCGGGCGCTCCTTGAACTCGGCGCTGACGATGCTTTTGCTCGCGTCGTATTCATCGAAGCTGAGCCCGGCGAGATCGGCCCAGGTGTAGATCAACTGCGAGCTGCTGTAAGGCCGTTTGGTATCGGCAATAAAGCTCCACTCATGGCCTTGGCGCCATTTCGGCGAGGCCCAGACCATAAACGGAATGGTGTACATCGGCGCCGTAGGCTTGGCCTCGTTACGGCCGAGGACGTTGCCGGAGGCCGAGTCGAACACATCTTCGCCGTGGTCGGAGAGGTACAGCAGGAAGCCGTTGTCGTCCTTCTTGGCGTACTCGTTGATCAGGCTGGACACCACGAAGTCGTTGTACAGCACGGCATTGTCGTAGCTGTTGTAAGTCGGCAGTTGGTCATCACGCAGGCTGGCAGGCGCACCACTGCGGTCGGTGAACTTGTCGAACTCGGGCGGATAGCGGTACTGGTAGCTCATGTGCGTACCGAGCAGATGCACGACGATGAATTTCTTCGGCGCGTCTTCCTGCAGCACTTTGGCGAACGGCGCCAGCACATCGCCGTCGTACTGACGGGCGTTCTGGTTGCGGTTGTTGTTCAGGTACACCTGCTCATCGGCCTGCTCGGAGAAGGTGGTGAGCATGGTGTTGCGCTTGGTCATGGTCTGCTGGTTGGTGATCCAGTAGGTCTTGAACCCGGCTTGTTTCATCACGCTGACAATCGACGGCGTCTTCAGGTACAGGTCGGGGTTTTCTTCGTCGGCGAAGGTCAGCACCTGCTGCAGGGCTTCGATGGTGTAAGGGCGCGGGGTAACCACGTCGTCGAACACCAGCATGTCCTGGCGCAGCTTGTCGAGATTGGGCGTGGTGTTGCGCGGGTAACCGTACAGGCTCATGCGCTGACGGTTGGTCGACTCGCCGATCACCAGCACCAGGGTGGCCGGTTGATCACCGAGGCTGCTCTTGAGGTTTTTCAACGGCGGAATTTTCGCCGCGTCGGTAAGCATGCCCTGCATGTTGTCGAGCTGCTCGCGGTACTGGCGATAGCCCAATACCAACTGCCATGGCACGGCCGGTTCCAGGCGTGCCTCTACCTTCAACAGGGCATCGCCCATGGTTTTTTCACGCAGGCCCTGGCTGATCAGCGGGTAGCCCAGTGAACACATGAGCATCAGCGCGGCGGCGGCGAAGGCTGGCTGACGGTTCATCTGCAACGGCCGCACGCGGCGCCACAACAGGTAGGCCACCACGCTATGCAGGGCGAAGGCCGGCAACATCCACCAGGCGAAGTATTGGGTCAGGTACTCGCTGCTTTCAGCCATGTTCGATTCGAACATGATGAAAATCACGCTCTGCGAGAACTCTTGGCCGTAAATAAAGAAGTAACCCAGGCTGACCAGCGAGGCCGCCCACAGCAGCACGCCGATGCTGCCGGCGATGGCGCGGGTTTTAGCCGGGAACATCAACACCGGCACCAACCACAGCGCGCTCATCAGAAAGGCTTGGCGAAAACCGGTGAAGCCGGAGGTACCGGTGATTTGAATGAGTAATTGCGGAACGCAGGAGAAAAACCAAAAGAACAGAAACAACCAGCCGATGCCAGCCCAGTCGACTCCCCACCCCTTCTCACTTCGTACTTGCATACCGCATTGCTCCGCCAATGAACGGGTTTCCGGAGGCGCGGCAATCGATAAACAACCCCGCGCCGGATCGTTAGGCCATGAACCCTACGGGGCGCGGTGTGAAAATTATGTCGGTTGAGGATGAAGCGCAGGGCGGCGAGCCGTTACGGACAGCCGCCCTACATCAGCCAGCCCAGGGATTTGGCACGTGCCACAGCCTGGGTGCGGCGCTCGACGCCAAGTTTGACGTTGATCCGCCGCGCGTGGGTTTTCACCGTGTGCAGGGAAATATGCAGCCGGTCGGCGATCTGCAAGTTGGAATAACCCTGGGCAATCTGCTCCAGCACCATCTTCTCCCGCGCGCTCAGCGGTGAGCTTTCCGGGCTGGGCTGAATACCGGCGCCGGCCTGGTTGAGCAACAGGCGCAGTTCCAGCGGCTCGGCCAGTTGCGGCAAGACCTGCTCCAGCCACGGGCCGAACTGTGCGTGCAGGGTTTGCAGTTCGGGGCTGACCCCTTGTTGCTGGGCAGTTTCCAGGGCCAGACGCAGCATCGCTTCGGCCGGTTTTTCCTGGCCGTTGGCCAACAGCGCCTGTACCAGACTGAAGCGGCAGCGATTGAGCAAGGCCAGGTAACCACTGCGTTCGCAGTATTCACTGAGTTGCTGCAAGGCTTCCAGCGCCGGCCCGGCATCACCCAGATGCAGATCAGCCAGCGCCACGTGGTAGCGCAAGCGCGGGAGCAGGTCGTAAAAGCCCGACGGCGCCAGCAGGTCGCGCTCGTGGTAGCTGTCCAGCGTGGTTTGCAGGATCACGCGCGCCCGCTGGGCTTCGCCTTGGCGTAACCACAACACCCCTTGGGCCAGTTGCAGTACACCGCGGTAACGCACTTCGGGCACGTGTTGCCACTGCATCAACCGTTCAGCTTTGCGCAGCAGTTGGAAGGCCAGGGTGAAGTCGTTGCTCTGCGCAGCCAGCTCGGCGAGCCCCTGATAACCAAAGATCACGTAGGCGTCCTCACAGGCCTCGGCGGCATGCAAGCCGGCGTTGAACGAGGCATGCGCCGCCTCGATCTGCCCCTGGCTGGCCAGCAGGCTGCCACGCAGCAGCAGCAAACGCCCCAGCACCGGACCTTGGCGCCCCGCCGCTTGCAGGTGCTGCAGGCACAGCTCGGCCAACTCCAGCGCGGCGCGGTTGTCTCCGAGGATGGTCAGTTGGTGCACCCGGTCGACGCTGAGCAAGGCCTCGAACAGCACGCTACCGTTCAGACGGGCCAGCTTCAGGCCTTCCTGAATATAGTCCTGGGCTTCCTCCAGCAGGCTCTCGGAGAACGCTTGCTGAGCCAGCGCCTGATAGCACAGCGCGCGCTGCGACCAGGCTTCGTCCGCCAACACCTCAAGGGCTTGCAGCGACTGCTCGCGGGCGCTGCGTTGGCCCCGTTGACGCTGCAACACGCCTTGAATCGCCTGGTAATGGGCGAGCAGTTGTTGCTGTTGGCGCAGCGACGGTTGCGGAAAAAACCGGCCGAGGTCTTTCAGACATTCATCGACTTCGTCCAGGCGCGCGCAGATCAGCAGCGCCCAGGCTTGCAAGGTGATCAGCCGCGGCGTGCTGGAATACAGGCTGGCCGGCAGCTCATGACGCCATTGCAGAAACTGCGCGACGCTCTGGCCCACCAGCAATTGCTCCTGACCAAACCGCTGCAGGTAGTTGGCCGCCACATCGGGCTGGTTGGCGAACAACGCGTGCTCCACCGCCGCGCGCACATCGCCATGGCTGGCAAACCATTGGCAGGCACGCACATGCGCCTGAGTCGGCGCCGGCACGCTGCAGTGACGTTTGAGCACCGCGGCCACCGGCCGTGACAGGCGGAACCACTCGCCGCAGCTGTCCATACCGAGGAAAAACATCTGCCGTGCCTGCAGCTCTTCGAACAGCGCAGCACCACCTTCATCCAGTACGTGCTCGCACAGCGCCGAGGAAAACTTCGGCATATGCGCCAGCAGCGACAGCGCCCGCAGCAAGGTCGGCGACAGGCCGCTGAGTACTTCGCGGGTTATGTATTCGTTGAGCAGCGGCGTGCCGGCGGCCAGGCGCTCGGCGAGGTTTTCTGCCGTGCCCTTGATCAGCAGCAGGCACACGCCCGCCACCCAGCCTTCGCTGGTGTGTAGCAACTGACCGCGCAACTCCGGCGGCAGGTCGAGGTGATGTTGCTGCAGCAGGCCATCGAGCTCGGGTTCGTCCAAGGCCAGGGCCGGTGCGTCGAGTTCCAGCAAGTCGCCCTGCAGCATCAGCCGGGGCAGGTTCCAGGCTGGACGCCGGCGGCCACCGATCCACCACCTCAGTGTGTGGGGCGCCTGCTCCAGCAGGCGGTCGAGGCAGTCGTCGAGTTCGGCGCAGGTTTCGCGCGGGTAGTCATCAAGGACGATCCACAACGGCGTTTCACTACGGCTGAGCAAGCTGCACAGTTCGTCATAGGTGTCGCCCTCTTCCACCGGGCGACCCAGGGCCTTGGCCAGGCGCTTGAGCAACTCCATCGGGGTCAGGGCGCGACCAAGCAGGTCCAGCCACACCACCTGGGTGCCGACCGGTGCCTGACGGGCACATTCGTTGAGCAATACGCTCTTGCCAAAGCCGGCTGGCGCGCAGATCAGCGCCAGGCGACTGTCGCCGGCGAGCAGCGCCTGAACCAGGCGTGGGCGGGGAAAATGGGCGGCCGGTAAACGCGGCAGCGGGCTGTCGGATAAACGCAGGGGACGCGGTCCAATCGGGTGGACGTTATGCATGGTCGATGCCTCTGCTTTTTTGTTTTTATGGGGTAATGCGCTGCGACCGATCTTACCCACGATCCGCTCTGAATAGGGCGTCGCAGACGAAAAAGGCGACCCGTGGGCCGCCTTATTCATACACCTTAGCGGTGATCATCAAGCTGTGTGATGGTGGAGCGTGCCAGACACGCCCCACCTCATCACGGTTTAACGAACGCCAGCGTTACGCAGAGCTGCCGGGGTGTAGTCGGTAGCCGAGGTTTTGATGCCGAACTCATACGACTTCTTCTCTTCGTTCATCATGCCGATGGCCAGGTAGCGGCCAGCGATGATGTCGTAGAGCGCTTCGAAGGCGTAGGCCGGAGCCTGAGCCACGTATTGCTGATAGAGCATGGCTTCACCCACGCGCCACAGCTGGCCACGGCCGTCATACATTTCCGAGGCCACGATGACCCAGGAGTCTTCGTCGACGTAGAACTTGCGCTTGGCGTAGATATTGCGCTCGCCAGACTTCAGCGTGGCTTCCACTTCCCAGACACGGTGCAGCTCGTAACGCGCCAGGTCCTGATTGGTGTGGCCAGTCTTGAGGATGTCGGAATACTTAACTTCCGGCGATTCCAGCTTGTAGTTGTTGTACGGGATGTACATTTCTTTCTTGCCGATCAACTTCCAGTCGTAACGGTCAGGCGCACCGTTGAACATGTCGAAGTTATCCGAGGTCCGCAGACCGTCCGAGGCAGTGCCCGGGCCATCGTAGGAAACCTGCGGAGCACGGCGCACACGGCGCTGACCGGCGTTGTAGATCCACGCCATACGTGGCTCTTTAACCTGGTCGAGCGACTCGTGTACCAGCAGTACGTTACCGGCCAGACGTGCAGGCGCAGTCACTTGCTGTTTGAAGAACAACAAGGCGTTGGCGGCCTTATCACTGTCCACACCCGACATGTGTTGCGGGAAGGACACCTCATCGGTGAAGTTCACCAGGGTGTAGCTACCGTTGGTTTGCGGCGTGGCCTGGGTATAGCTGCGGCGCAGGTTGCCACCGCGATAACGGGTGATGTGGTTCCAGATCACTTCCAGGCCGTTCTGCGGAATCGGGAACGCGTAGTAACGGCTGTCAGTGAAGTTCTGCAGGCCGTTGCCGCCTTCCACCGTGGTGGTTTTGGCTGCGCTGACTTTAGCTGCATCGTTCACTGCATCCGGTACCGACACCGTACGGTGGCTGGTGTACACCGGCAGCTTGTAGGTGTCGGGGTAACGCTTGAGCATTGCCAGTTGGCCAGCCGAGAGCTTGGCCTTGTATTGGTCGGCGTTGGCAGCGGTGATGGTGAACAGTGGTTTTTCGTTGGCAAACGGGTTGCCGAGGAAGCCGCCGTCGCTGACCGAGGCCGCGTTCTTCGGCAGACCACCGGTCCAGGCTGGAATGCTGCCATCGGCGTTGCCGGCTTTCTCACCGCCCAGCGGCGTCAGGGTAGTACCGAGCTTGGCCACTTCGGCAGCCGGTACGGCGGCCAACACGCTGCTGGCAAGCAGCGACAGAGCCAGGGCACCAAACAGATTTTTCGTTGTTTTCATTGTTCTTGTAGTCCTCTGTTATTTCCGCAAGCAGTTCTTAGAAGTTCACGCCAACGCTGAGGGCCAGGAAGTCACGGTCGGTGAGTACGTTGTAATCGCCGCCGAAGAAGTTGGTGTAAGACAGGCTCGCGGTGTAGGTGTTGCGGTACTCGGCATCCAGACCGATGCTCGCGGCCTTGGCGCCTTCGTTGAAGACCGGGCCATAACCATCGACATCGTGGGACCACGACAGGTTCGGTTTCAGGTTCACCCCGGCGAACGCATCGCTGTAGTCCCAGATGGCGCGGGCACGGTAGCCCCACGAAGTATTGGTGTAGTAACCGTGACGGCCGCCCTGGGCCATGTTGCCGAAGGTGGAATCGCGGCCATAACGCAGGTCGTCGATGTGTTCCAGGCCACCGATGGAGTTGGCACCTACCTCACCAACGATGGTTACCCGATCCGCGCCCATTACCTGGTCGAAGAAGTGGGTGAAGGTGGTTTGCACTTGGGTGACTTCTTTGCGGTTGTAGCCGCGGTGATCTTCCAAAGCCGTGCCACGAGCAGCCAGAACGCCCCCTAAACCGCCACCCGCAGCACCATAGGCACCAGCCGGGCTGGTAGCTGCCAACGGTGTCATATCGTTGGTGTTGATCTGCAGCGGCATGTTCGGCCGGTAGCTGATTTCACCCGACCAGGCGGTACCGGTAGGCAGCGTGGTGGAGAAGCTCAAACCGTACAGTTGAATGTCTTCCGGGTACTCGAAGTAGTACTTGCCGCGCCCTAGCAAAATCGGTTGTGCCAAGGCACCACCGGCGGTAGTGAATGCGCGCTGGATATCGTCGGCGCTGCCGTTCTGAATACCCAGGAACGGTGTACGCGAGTGGTAGTTCATGAAGTACGCACCGTACTCGGTCTCGTCACCTTGCCAACGCAGTGCCGTGCCCCATTGGCCGCCGTCGCGAGCATCACGATCACCGCCACGCGGTACCGCCAGGCCCTGGGAGTTGACGTCCACACCGATACTCGACAACAGCGCCTTGGTGCCTGGCGAGTTCAGGGTACGAACGGTTGCCGCATCGAGAATACGGTAGTTGGTATCGCAACCTTCCTGCAGCACGTCGGTGCTGGAGAAGAAGGTGCCGCAGTTATCCACAACCGTCTGGTCCCATTCCAGCTGGTAGAAGGCCTCGGCCGAGAGGTTCTCGGTAAAGCTCTGGGACAGGTAGAACATGTTGACCGGAATCAGACCTTCCTTGACCTCCGCGCCTGGACGGCGGAAGGCGGACACGTCGACCGGGTTGATCGAGTTGATGCCGTTCTGGATAAAGGTACTTTCACCCCAGCTCACTACCTGCTTACCCAGACGCACGCTGCCTGGCTGCTCGGCGATGGCGTAGTTGTGATAGGCGAAGGCATCGAGCAGTTGGTAGCCCGAAGACTTGGCGCCCATCTTGGCGTGGTCGTCGTCGATGTCGGCGTACTCGCGGCTTTCGTCTTTCAGCTCGAAGTCGTACCAGTACTTGCCGCGCAGGAAGATACCGGTGTCGCCGTATTTGAGCTCGAGGTCGTGAATGCCTTTGAAGATTTTCGAGAAGGTCTTGTCCCTTCTGAAATTCATCCGGCCGTCGTCGTTGGTCTGGGTGAAGGCGTTGCCGCCGTTGGCAACGCCGATGTAATCCTGGTCCGCCTTGGCGGTGGACCAACTGGCCCCCAGGGACAGCGAGGAGTCGAATTGCCCTTCGATCTCGCCGATGTTGAAACTTACCGCGTTGGCGTGGGTGCAGGTGCCCAGTGCGATCGCGATTGCCAGAGTCTTTGGCTGGAACAGTCCGGGCCTTTTTGTTGTTGTCATGCGGCTCTCCTAGTTGGTGAAACTGTGATGCACCGTACTCAGCGGATGACAGACGGAGTAGCGCACGAAGGATTGATTCTTCATGTCGCCCGAAAGGATGAATACCCGCACCATGCGGTCATCACAGGGCACCAACACTGGAGTGAATGGAGGCATATTCGGAAGTACGGGAACTTTTGGTTTTGTATTACAAAAGCTACAACGCTGAACGACCGTTCCTGAGTGACCGTCGAGTCACTGCAAACTGCCAGACCTATCTGCCACCTGACTTCCAGAAACCGCCCAATAAAAAAGGCCGACCCCTTTTCGGGATCGACCTTTTGGCCTTGCTGGCGGAATTACTTGCCGGCGTATTTCTGCAGGTTGGCCATCATCGCTTGCAGGGCTTGCAGGCTGTCTTCGGGATGGCTGGCGCCTTCGAAGTCGCCGATCTCTTTCCAGTGCGCGGCCACGTCATCGGCGTTGAAGCCGACTTTCGGGTCGAAGCCGGCGCCATTGCTGCGTTCCCAACGGACCTTGCCGATCCAGCCGCCGCCCACTTCGTAGAGGCCTGCGGTGTCTTGGCAGTTTTCGCTGCCCAGGTACACCACCAACGGGCTGACCAGTTCAGGCTTCAGTTGCTCGAACACTTGTTGGGGAATCAGGCCTTCGGTCATGCGCGTGCCGCCAGTTGGGGCGATGGCGTTGACGAAGATGTTGTTCTTGCGGCCTTCGATGGCCAGGGTGCGGGTAAGACCGTACAGGCCGAGCTTGGCCATGCCGTAGTTGGACTGGCCGAAGTTGCCGTAGATGCCCGAGGTCGACGAGGTGAAGATCACTCGGCCGTAATTCTGCTCACGCATGTGCGGCCAGGCGGCACGGGTCACCTTGTAGGCGCCGGCGACGTGCACTTGGTAAACCAGGTCCCAGTCGGCGTCTTCCATTTTGTGGAAGGTTTTGTCACGCAGGATACCGGCGTTGTTGACCACCACATCGATACGGCCAAAGGCGTCGAGGGCGTTCTGCACGATCTTTTCGCCGTCGGTGACCGAGTCGTGGTTGGCCACGGCGGTGCCGCCGGCTTCACGAATTTCGGCTACCACGCGGTCTGCCGCCGAAGCGTTGGCGCCTTCACCGTGGGTGCTGCCGCCGAGGTCGTTGACCACCACCTTGGCGCCGGCTTTGGCGAATGCCAGGGCGTGGGCGCGGCCGATACCACCGCCGGCGCCGGTGACGATTACAACCTTGTCTTCAAAACGAACGGACTCGCTCATAACAAACTCCTGTGGCAGATAGCAGAACATGCGATGGCGCCGAGTTTCCGGGAGCCGGGCGGTAGTCACAATAAAGACAGCCGAGGCTGAATGGCGCGCAATAAGGTTAGGGCATGATTCGCCAGTGCACCGATTAGCGCCCAGGCGTTGGCGCTGGGCAGCGCGGCGCGGGGTGCGCGGGTGCCGGAACGGTGTTGTAGCGATAGGTGACATCGCGGTCCGGCGCGCCGCCGGCGATGATCAGGAACATGCCAAAACTGCTGGTGTGCACGGTGGCGGCCAGTGCCTGCGGTTGGCTAAGGTCGAGGCTGACTTCACGGTTGTTATGGCCCCAGGCGATCACCGGAATGCCGTTGAAATCGCTGTCGGCGAATTGATAGCGCTGACCGTCCAACGTGCCGGCGATGCTCAGTTGGCCAACACAGCGACCGTCACGCTGCAGTTGCACCGTAAGTTGC
Organism: Pseudomonas sp. GV071; assembly: GCF_003050835.1. Classification (GTDB taxonomy): domain Bacteria; phylum Pseudomonadota; class Gammaproteobacteria; order Pseudomonadales; family Pseudomonadaceae; genus Aquipseudomonas. Next base: position 232,129 of record NZ_QAOJ01000004.1, read on the forward strand.
TGGTCCGCCTCGATCTGCAGGTGCACCAGGCCGACGGTGTCCGGCGCATCCAGCACCGGGAAATTGGCGCGACTGGCCAGCAATGGCCACAAACCGGGCGCGTGATTGGCTTTGCCCACTGGCGTTTGTCCGTACCAGGCATCGAACACCGGCGAAGTACTGGGCGCGTCGCTGACGCAACCGCCCAGGGCCAGAACCGTGGATAGAACCGCTACCTTGCGCATGTTGCCACTCACCGAAAAAGTCAGCGGCTAGGCTACAGCAGCGCCCTGCAGGGCGGCACGAAAAGCCTGGTAATGCTGCAACACCTGGCACGGCGCTTCGGTTTGCGGGTAATGGCCGATGCCTTCCAGCAGCACCGTATCGGGCTGTGGAATCAGCTCGCGATAGCGCGCCACCATATGCGCCCCCGAGATCGGGTCGACCGCCCCGTCGATCACCCTCAGCGGCACACCCCCTTGCTGCATTGCCGTCACCCAGCGGTCACGCTGTTGCCGACGCTCAGGGATGTAATGAATCAGCCGGTGCATCACCGCCGGACCATGGTTGCGAGCGATCAGGCTCCAGAAGTCATCCAATTCCTGCTCACCCGGCCGGGTATGCGGGCCAAACACCTGGGCAAAACTGGCGGCCAGTTTTTTCCGGCTGAACAACCTGCCCACCAACGGCCCCAGCGGGCTGAGCAGGAGTTTTTGCACCAGCACCGGTCGGTGGGTTTCCGGGAACAGGCCACCGTTGAGGAACACGCAGGAGGCCAGACGGATACGCCCTTCGTGATGGCGGGCGAGCAGCTCCTGGGCGACGCTGTCGCCGTAGTCGTGGGCCAGCACATGCACCGGGGCGTCGATATCCAGATGGCGCAGCAGCGCCTGCTGGATATCGGCCTGTTCGAGCAAGCGGTAGTCGTGACCGCGAGGCTTGGCCGAATCGCCAAAACCGAGCATGTCGCAGGCAATCACCTGGTAGTGCTGGGCCAGGGCGTTCCACAGGTAATGCCAGTCCCAGCTGGCCGTGGGAAAGCCGTGAATCAGCAGCAGTGGCTCACCCTGGCCGGCCGTCCAGTAGGCAATTTCGTGGCCCTGATAACTCAGGCGCTTCCCCTGCCCGCGCCAGTCGCGCAGGGGAATGCCGGCGCTGGCCGGCGCCATCAAGCGTTGTAGCCAGGGTTCTGTTGATCGAGCTTGCGCAGCAGCGCTGGCCAGGCCAGGTTGCCACCCATGCCCTGGGCGGTTTTCATCACGCCCTGAACCATGGCTTTGGCGCCATCGAGGATCTGCTGCGGAATGTGGATCAGCTCGGCACCGCCACTCTGCGCCATCACCTGCACTTCGCAGGCGCGCTGCAGGGTGAACATCATCAGAAAGGCATCGGCGATGCTGGCCGAGCAGGTCATCAGGCCGTGGTTGGGCAGAATCATGAAATTGCTTTCGCCCAGGTCTGCCTGCAAACGAGCCTTCTCTTCATGGTTCAGCGCCACGCCTTCGTAGCCGTGGTAGGACAGGCTGGAAAGCACGAACAGCGATTGCTGCGACAGCGGCAGCAGGCCCTGCTTCTGCGCCGACACGGCAATGCCGGCCGCAGTGTGGGTGTGGATCACGCAACCAACATCGTGCCGCACTTCGTGCACGGCGCTGTGGATGGTGTAACCAGCCGGGTTGATTTCGTAGGGGCTGTCCATCTGCTTGACGCCGGTGAGGTCGACCTTCACCAGGCTGGAGGCAGTGATCTCATGGAACATCAGGCCAAACGGGTTGATCAGAAAGTCTTCGGTGCCCGGCACCTTGGCCGAGATGTGGGTGAAGATCAGGTCGTCCCAGCCATGCAGGGCAATCAACCGATAGCAGGCGGCGAGGTCGACACGGGCCTGCCATTCAGCAGCGGATACCTGATCTTTGACGTTCGGTACGGATTTGATTTGCGCAGCAGTCACGGCAATCACCTCGGTTTGTTTTTGTTTTTTAGTGCAGGTGAGTCTAGCGAGGGATGGCAGGGGTGGTAGTCGCTCTGGCGGCCAGCTTGGTGGCCTTGTGGGTCAGGAGTGGCGGCTAAAGCGCCCTCTCCCCCCGCCCCTCTCCCGCAGACGGGCGAGGGGAGCCCAACCGAGCATGGCGCCCAAACGCCGCTTAGCCCCCTCTGCCCGCTTGCGGGAGAGGGCTGGGGAGAGGGTTTTAAAACGCGCTGACTCAGCCTTTCAATGCAGCAGCAAACTCCGCCAACCACGGCTCGGCATCGGTCTCCGGGGTCACACTTTCGCTGGCGTCCAGACGCAGCATCGGCAGCACTTCACGCAGGCCCAGTTCGGCAAACAGCTCACGCAGTTGCTCGCCGCCGCCGCAGAAGGTGTCGCCATAGCTGGCATCACCCAGACCGATTACTGCGCCTGGCAGGCCGCGCCAGTCGCTGGGCAGCACGTCGCGAATGGCGTGGAACAGCGGCTGCAGGTTGTCGGGCAGTTCGCCCATGCCGGTGGTGGAAGTCACGGCAAGAAAGGCTTCAGGGCCGAAGGCTTTGAGTTCGTCGAGGCTCGCACGCGGGTTGTGCCAGGCTTCGAACCCGGCGGCCTTGAGCAGCTTCTCGGCGTGGCGCGCCACTTCTTCAGCGGTGCCGAACACCGAACCGGACAAAATCGCAACTTTCATCAAAACGCTCCGCTAGCTGGCTGAAAAAACGGCGGCCATTATGCCTGAGCTCTGCAGGTATCGGATTGGAACCTCTGGAAACTGGTCTAACGCGCGGCTTAGCGCCCCGTTTATCGGAAAGCCCCTAAAACCTTCTAATAAAGCCAGCGCAGCGCTGTCCCACAACCGTCACAGCCCTTAGTTGCCCGCCTGCAGTACTGGAGCATCTACACCATGCAAGACGCGCCCATTCTCACCAGCGAGGAACTGGACTTTATCCAGGACCTGCAAACGCCTGCGCCCCCGCCGGGGCCGGCGCAAACGCCGAGCTTGCGCGTGGATGGCGGCGCCCAGACCAAAGCACTTCTCACCCGCCTGGCGGCCAGTGATCAACTGACCATCGAAGCGCACTTCAACGGCGAGCGCGTGACCTTCCCGCTGCAATTGGTCGAAGACGAATTCCACAGCCTGAGCCTGGAAATCGGCCTGCCCCAAGTGGTCGAGCAAGGCCAATGCGAACGGCCGTGGCGGCAGCGCCTGGACCCTGCCATCGCCTTGGTGGACGAACAGGGCAAACCCAGCGGCGTATGGCTGCACAGCCTGTCGACCACCGGGATACTCGTAGAGGTCCGCCATCAATTGGTGCCCAACAACCTCACCCTGTGGCTACCGCAATCCGGTAGCGAGCCGATTCGGCTGCAAGGCATCCTCGCCCGCCGCACCGAGCAGCGGTTGGTCGCCTACCGCCTGAGTGGGCGCAAAACAGTGCACAGCGAGCGTCTGCGCCAGTACATCTATCAGCAGCACCGCCTGCTCAATCAGCTCGAGCCCGCGATCTGACTGCCCGTCGGGCCGTCTGGCGCGCCTTTTGCTGGCATTCAGGTGGGTAAAAGCACTACGCTTCGCCCCTTGATGCCCCACCACCCCGGGGCGCTCTTTTGCCAAGGCTCTACCCGAGCGGCGGCAAGGCTTCAGGAGATACACAATGTCTGCTTCCCCCGTCACCCTGATGGTGGCTCGCCGCGTGCCCCGCGAGCGTTACCAGGACTTCATGCTCTGGCTGCGCGAAGGCGAACAACTGGCCACCGACTTCCCCGGCTATCTCGGCTCCGGCGTACTCGCCCCTCCGGCCGATGATGACGAATTCCAGATCGTATTCCGCTTCGCCGACGCCGAGCTGCTCGCCAGTTGGGAACACTCCGCCTCGCGCCGCGCCTGGCTGCAACGTGGCCAAGGCCTGTTCGCCCAACCGCTGGAGCACCGCGTACAAGGCATCGACGCCTGGTTCGGCAGCGCCAGCCGCAACGTGCCACGGTGGAAACAGAGCGTGGCGATCTGGCTGGCGTTCTTCCCGGTGTCGCTGGCCTTCAACCTGATTTTCGGCGGACTGCTCGGCGAGCTGCCACTGGCCGTGCGCATTCTGCTCAGCACCCTGGCACTGACGCCATTGATGACCTACTGGTTTATCCCACTCTCCACCCGCTTGTTGGCGCCGTGGCTGCATAAGCGCAAGGCGCTGCAGGCGGTGCAAGGTTCGGCATTGGCCAGCGGCGCCAAGTAACGCGCCGCCTTTTGTGCCGGGAGGCAGACTGGGTTAACGTTGCCGGGCCTGTTAACCAGCGAGTCGCCCATGCCTGTTGCTGCCCCCATTCTGCTCACCGGTGCCGGCCAACGTGTCGGCCTGTTCTGCGCCGAGCGTTTGCTGGATGACGGTCATTCACTGATCGTCACCTACCGCCAGGAACGCGACAGCCTGCAGCGGCTGCGCGAGCGGGGGGCAATCACCCTGCAGGCGGATTTTTCCAGCGAAGCCAGCATTCTGGCCTTCGTCGCCGAGCTGAAAACCCATACGCAAAGCCTGCGTGCCATCGTGCATAACGCGTCGCAGTGGCTGGCGGAAACGCCGGGCGATGAAGGTGCGATCTTTCAGCAGATGTTCAGCGTGCACATGCTCGCGCCCTACCTGATCAACCTGCATTGCGCCGATTTGCTGCGCCAGTCGAGCCCGGCGGATATCGTCCACATCAGCGATGACGTGGTGCACAAGGGCAGCGCCAAGCACCTGGCGTATTGCGCCAGCAAGGCTGGCCTGGAAAACCTGACGCTGTCGTTCGCCGCCAAGTACGCACCGGCGATCAAGGTCAACGGCATCGCCCCGGCACTGATTCTGTTCAACGATGGCGATGATGCCGAGTACCGCACCAAGGCCCTGGCCAAGTCGGCGCTGGCTATCGAGCCCGGCGCTGCGGTGATCTACCAGAGCCTGCGTTACCTGCTCGACAACCCTTATGTCACCGGCACCACCTTGAGCGTCAACGGCGGCCGGCACTTGAAATAACTGGATTGGAGTACACCGCTATGCCCAGACTGGAGCCTGGAATGGCGCGCATTCGGGTCAAAGACCTGCGCCTGCGCACCTTCATCGGGATCAAGCAGGAAGAGATCGACAACAAGCAGGACGTGCTGATCAACCTGACCATCCTCTACCCCGCCGTGGACGCCGTGCAGGTCAATGACATTGAGCACGCACTGAACTACCGCACCATCACCAAGGCGATCATTGCCCACGTGGAGAACAACCGCTTCGCCCTGCTCGAGCGCCTGACTCAGGAATTGCTCGACCTGGTGATGGCCCACCCGGCGGTGCGTTATGCCGAGGTGGAAGTGGACAAGCTGCATGCCCTGCGCTTTGCCGAGTCGGTGTCGATCACCCTCGCCGGCCATCGCTGACCGCCGTTTTTGCCCGCGCGCCCGCATTGCCCTGCGGGCCCGGCGCTTCTATCATCGCGCCCATTCATTGCGCCATCCTTCCCCCGCACGTTCTCGGAGTACCTCGCCATGACCGAGCAAGAACAGATCGAACTCGAAGCCGCTGCCTTTCGCCAACTGGTCCAGCATTTGCGCGACCGCACCGACGTGCAGAACATCGAACTGATGAACCTCGCCGGTTTCTGCCGCAACTGCCTGTCCAAGTGGTACAAGGCCGCCGCCGATGATGTCGGCCTGCCGGTGACCATCGACCAGGCGCGCGAAGAGGTGTACGGCATGCCGTACAGCGAGTGGAAAAGCAAATACCAGAAAGAAGCCAGCAGCGATCAGCAGGCGGCGTTCAACAAGGGTCACAAGTAATGACTGCACTCACCGATTTCCGCGCTGCCTTGCGCAGCGACCAGCACCTGTTTGCCAGCACCCTGGCGTTCATTGCCGAGCACTACGACTACCAGCCCAGCGCCTTTGTGAATGGCAACCAGAACAACGCCAGCGGGCAGAATGAAGGCTCCTGCAAGACCCTTGGTCTGGCCTTGATTGAAGGCTTGAATCTGGAAGAAACACTGCGTGCTTTTGGCGAGCATTACCGCAGCGTGTTGGCCACTCCGACCGGCAGCGACCACGGCAATATTCGTGCGCTGATGGAAACCGGCTTGAGCGGGGTCAATTTCGAGCAGCAACCGCTCAAGCGCAAGGCTTAGCGCGTCGCAAATAAATAATATCTTGTAGCTTAAATCCTACATACATCACAGAAATCAACGCTTATTCTGCCCGCCGGAACACACCATGGACGGTGCCCTGCGGCTGCATGAATGCGCCCCACCGTCCGCTCCCTGGAGTTGCACGGATGCAGCCTACCTTGATGCAGCAACAAACCCTCGTGTGGAAACCCTGGCTCAACCCTGGCGTGGAAAACCTGCGCCTGCGCCAGGACGACAGCGGCATTCATGCCAGCAGCCATTTGATCCAGAGCGTGCGCGGCAACAGCATCGCCGCCACCTACGTGATCAACTGCGACCCACGCTGGCACTTTCGCCGCCTGTGGCTGAAGGTCGACAACCTCGGCCAACGCACCCTGACCCTGGAGCGCGACATCCGCGGCCATTGGTTCCTCAATGGCCAACCGCGCGACGACCTCAACGACTGCCAGCACGTGATGCTGTCGGCCACGCCCTTCACCCACACACCGATCCTGCAGCGCAGCGCGCTGGAAGTGGGGCAAAGCGAAGAGGTACAGGTGGCGTTCGTCGACATGCTCAGCTTCACCGTGCAGGCCCGCACGCAGCGTTACCTGTGCCTGCGCCAGCAGGGGGAGCACACCCTGTATCGCTTTGAGACGGCAGGTAAACAGAGCCGCGAACTGACCATGGACAGCCAGGCGTTTGTGACCAAAGCCAGCGAGCAGTACCTGCGGCTGACGTCCAAGCTGGCGCTGGAATTGAATACCTGGGTTTGACCGCTTAAAAGCATCGCGGCGTAGGTTGGGTTGAGCCAAAGGCGAAGCCCAACGATACCCATCCCTAAGCCCCGGCACCGCTGCCAAACAGAACGTTGGATAACTCGGGGGTGTCCTGTTTGGTAGCTGTGTTGGGGCGTACATCTTCGTATCGTTGGGCTTCGCTGCGCTCAGCCCAACCTACGCCTTGGCTGGAACCCCCATCGCCTCAACCGCAGGCTCCGCCGACCAGCCTTTCAACCGCTCAACACTCGCCCGATACGGCTTCAACCCCTTAGCCAGCAGCGCGATCGAGAACAGCACCGCCACCGTGGTGACGATCAGCAGCGAATACTGCAGCGCGTTGTCATCACCAAAACCGTAGTCGGTCACCATCGCCACCGCCGTCGGGCCAATGCCCAGGCCGATCAGCGTGATCACGAACAGGTAGATAGCCGAAGCCTGGCCGCGCATCGAGTTGGGCATGATGTCCTGAATCGCTGCCGGCGCCACGCCGAACGGCATGCTCAGGAAGAACACCGCCGGGCACATGAACACTGAAGCGATATTGCCCGAGCTGGCCAGTGGGAACGCCAGCACGCACGGCAAGGCGCCGATGGCGGCGATCAGGCCGACGCGCATGTTGCCGTCGGTACGCCCGCGCTTGTTCATCCAGTCGGCCAGACGACCACCGAAGACGATGCCCAGGCAACCAAACACGGCGACGATGCTGCCGTACACCACGCCGACGTGGCCGGCGTCCCAGCCATAGGTGCGGATGTAGAAGGTCGGAATCCACGCCGCACTGCCGTAGCCGGCAAAGGCCAAACCCGCGAAGCCGAAGTTGTGGCACAGCACCGTGCTGCGGTTGGCGCGAATGTAGCGCCCCACTTCGCTCAGCGGCACGGCAACCCCCGCACCGACACCACGACGCGCCGGTTCACGCACGGCCAGCATCAGCAGGGTGAACAACACGCCGGCCGCACCGAGCAGCAGGAAGATCAGTTGCCAGGGGCGCACTTCCCCCAGCACCGGCAACACCACATCGCCTTGCGCCGAGGCGAATTTGATTACCAGGCCGCCGAGCAGAAACGCCAGGCCCGAACCCAGGTAAACGCCCATGGAATAGACGCTGATGGCCGTGGCACGGCGATCACTGGGGAAGCTGTCGGCGATCAGCGAATAGGCCGCTGGCGACAAGGCCGCCTCACCGACACCCACGCCGATTCGGCACAGCAGAAATTGCCAGTAGAGACGGGCCATGCCGCAGGCAGCGGTCATCGCGCTCCAGAACAGCACGCCAATGGCGATCAGGCCGCGACGGCTTTTGGTGTCGGCCAGGCGCCCGAGTGGAATGCCACACACGGTGTAGAACAGCGCAAAAGACAAGCCCATCAGCAGGCTCATCTGCGTGTCGCTGATTTCCAGGTCGCGACGGATCGGGCCGACCAGCAGGTTGAGAATCTGCCGGTCAATGAACGACAAAACGTACGCCACCATCAAAATGGTGACAGTGCCCCAAGCGCGGAGGCTGGAGGGATAACCGGCATTATTGTTGTTATGCACCATGGTCTCCTTCGGCGCTGCCAGTGCAACGCGCGGCCGTTGAAAGTGCTCGCAGAGTAGCCCTATCCACCCTGCCATTTGGCGGTTATCAGCCAAGCGAATGCAGGGACGAGCCTTTGGCGAATGACTCGCTAGTCAGCACCCATTTTTTACTTCCTGGAATACCTCTTAGGGTTGATTGACGAGTGATTTTCAGGCCGCCAAATCGCGGCTGAAGCCGCTCCTACAGAGCAAACGAGGTGCTTTTGTAGGAGCGGCTTCAGCCGCGATGCTGTTAAAACGCATAAAAAAGCCCCGCCGAGGCGGGGCTTTTCAGCGCCAGGCAAAAACCTGTTACGAATTAAGAGGGTTACCCAGCCCTGCCGGCGCCTGTTCACAGAGCGTGGTCAGGGTTTGTACCCACTGCGGGTGGTCGTTCAGGCACGGCACCAGCACCAGTTCCTGGCCGCCGGCTTCGTGGAACTGCTCCTGCCCGCGGATGCCAATTTCCTCCAGGGTTTCGATGCAATCGGCAACGAACGCCGGGCACATCACCAGCAGCTTTTTCACCCCCTGCTTGCCCAACTCATCCAGGCGCGCTTCGGTGTAGGGCTCGATCCATTTGTTGCGGCCCAGACGCGATTGGAACGACACCGACCACTGCCCCGGCTTGAGCCCCAAACGCTCGGCAAATGCTTCGGCGCTGCGCTGGCACTGGCTGCGGTAACAGAAGGCCATGATCTCGTCGCTGACGCCTTTACTATCGGGCGCGCGCAGGTCGTGTTTGGGATCGCGCACCAGCTTGCGGATATGGCTTTCCGGCAGCCCGTGGAAACTCAGTAGCAGATGATCGAAACCTTGCTCCAGATACGGCTGGGCGCTGGCCACGAGGGCGTCGATATACGCCGGCTCGGCGAAGAACGGCCGCAGCGTGGCAAATTCCAGCGTCAGGTTCTGCTCGCGTACCACCCGCTTGGCTTCTTCGATCACCGTGGTCACGGTGCTGTCGGCAAACTGTGGATACAGCGGCGCCAGGGTGACCTTCTTCACGCCTTGCTTGGCCAGGCGGGTCAGCACGGTCTGCAATGAGGGCTCGCCGTAGCGCATCGCCAGTTCCACCGGACCGTGTTTCCAGGTGGCGCTCATGGCCGCCTGCAGGCGCTGGCTGAGCACGATCAGTGGTGAACCGCCCTCCCACCAGATCGAGCCATAGGCTTCGGCCGAGGCTTCCGGGCGTTTGATCAGAATCAGCGACACCAGCAATCGGCGGATCGGCCAAGGCAGGTCGATTACGTAGGGGTCCATCAGAAACTGATTGAGGTAGCTGCGTACGTCGGCCACTTGCGGCGAGGCCGGCGAACCGAGGTTGACCAGAAGCAGAGCGTGATCGGTCATGCAAACTCCAGAGCTAAGCAAAACGATGCTGAAAAAGACCGGCGAACTATACAAGCAGGTCTGCTAGCGCGGGCATTATAAGAATTAATGGGGCGTCGATGAGCAGAACAAACAAAGCAGGCATCTGCCGGTGAAGCGTTCTATACCTAACTACAGGCACACAGGCCGTCGAACCTGTGGCCAATCCGCGAATCAGAGCGAGGCAAGGTCCTCGCTGAAGCACACCCGGTAACCGCTGCGCTGCCCGTGCCCGGTCCCATTGCTTTCACGCCCCATGGCCAGAACCAGGAGACAGTCCCCAGCCTGCGAGATCAGGCTTGCAACATTAGAGGTCAGACATGAGTTTTCCCATCGCCATTATTGGCACCGGCATTGCCGGTCTTTCTGCCGCACAAACCCTGCACGATGCAGGTCTGTCCGTACAACTGTTCGATAAGAGCCGCGGCAGCGGCGGCCGCATGGCCAGTAAGCGCAGCGATGCCGGCGCGCTGGACATGGGCGCCCAGTACTTCACCGCCCGCGACCGCCGGTTTGTCGAAATCGTCCACCAGTGGCAGGCCCGCGGCTGGGTCGCCGAATGGTCACCGACCCTCTACACCTTCAGCAATGGCCTGCTCGGCGCCTCGCCCGACGAGCAGGTGCGCTGGGTCGGTACGCCGCGCATGAGCGCGATCACCCGCGCCATGCTCGGGGCGCTGCCGGTGAAGTTTTCCTGTCGCATCACCGAGGTGTTCCGTGGCCCCGAACACTGGAGCCTGCAAGATGCCGAAGGACAAACCCACGGCCCGTTCAGCCACGTGATCATCGCCACCCCCGCCTCCCAGGCCAGCGGGCTGTTGGCGGCGGCACCGAAATTGGCCGGGACTGCAGCCAGCGTCGCCATGGACCCCACCTGGGCGGTGGCCCTGGCCTTCGCCGAGCCCTTGAACACCCCAGTGGAAGGCTGCTTCGTGCGTGAAGGCCCGCTCGACTGGCTGGCCCGCAACCGCAGCAAGCCCGGCCGCGACTCGAGCATGGACACCTGGGTGCTACACGCCAGCAGTGCCTGGAGCCGTCAGCACCTGGACCTGAGCAAGGAAGCGGTGATCGAACTGTTGCACGGCGCCTTTGCCGAACTGATCGGCTGCGCCTTGCCGGCGCCGGTGTTCAGCCTGGCGCACCGTTGGCTGTATGCGCGGCCGGCGAGCAACCACGAATGGGGCTCCTTGCTGGATGCTGATCTGGGGCTGTATGCCTGCGGCGATTGGTGTTTGTCCGGGCGGGTCGAGGGTGCCTGGCTGAGTGGCCAGGAGGCGGCCAAGCGCTTGTTGGATCGGTTGCATTAAAAGCCCCTAACCCCAATCCTCTCCCGCAAACGGGAGAGGGGCCAGGGGTGAGGGCCAGCCGTTACGCGATCCATAGGCAAATGCTACCCTCGCTTTGCCCCTCCCCCAGCAGTCCTTGCCCATGACCGACCTCGCCAATCAGCTGGAAACCGACAGCTCCATCTACAAAACCCTGCTCGAGTCGACCAAAGCCATTCCCTGGCGCATCGACTGGAAGACCCTGCAGTTCACCTACATCGGCCCGCAGATTGAAGCGCTGCTAGGCTGGACGCCAGACAGCTGGAAAACCGTCGACGACTGGGCCACCCGCATGCACCCGGAAGACCGCGACTATGTGGTGAATTTCTGCGTGTCGCAGTCCCAGGCCGGCACCGACCACGAGGCCGACTACCGCGCCCTGACCAAAGACGGCGACTACGTGTGGATTCGCGATGTGGTGCACGTGGTACGCAAGGGCGAGGAAGTGGAAGCGTTGATCGGCTTCATGTTCGACATCAGCGAACGCAAGCAGACCGAAGAGAAGCTGCTGGCCCTACAGAAGGAGCTGGAAGAGCTGTCGTTCAAAGACGGCCTGACCGGGGTGGCCAACCGACGCATGTTCGACTCGATCATCGAAGTGGAATGGAGCAACGCCCAGCGCAACCACCAACCGCTGTCGGTGGTGCTGCTGGATATCGACTACTTCAAACAATACAACGACCACTACGGCCACTTGGGCGGCGACGACTGCCTCAAGCGCGTTGGCCAGGTACTGAGCCGCGCGGCTACCCGCTCGCGGGATTTCGTCGCGCGTTTTGGTGGCGAAGAGTTCGTCCTGGTCTTGCCGGAAACCGACCGTGCCGCCGCCATGACCGTGGCCGAACGCTGCCGGCAATTGCTGCTGGATGAGCACATCGAGCACCAGCAATCTCAGGTCGGCCCGCACCTGACCATCAGCCTCGGCGTCGGCACCTTGATTCCCACCGCCCACAGCCAACCCAGCGCCTTTATCGCCGAGGTCGACAAACTGCTATACAAGGCCAAACAGAAGGGCCGCAACCGCGTCGAACAGAACAAGGCAGAGGAGTAAGGCGTTGCGTATCAGCACCGATAAAAGCGAACTGAATGTGCCACTGATTCATCAGTTTCTCAGCGAGCAGTCGTATTGGGCCAAAGGCATTCCACGCGCCACGGTGGACAAATCCATTGCTCACTCGCTGTGCTTTGGCGGCTACCTCGACGGCCAGCAGATCGCCTTCGCCCGCGTGGTCTCCGACTACGCCACCTTCGCCAACCTGGTGGACGTATTCGTCCTGCCCAGTGAACGCGGCAAGGGCTACAGCAAAGCACTGATGGCCGCCGTCTTCGACCATCCGGAACTGCAAGGCCTGCGCCGCTTCATGCTGGCCACCTCGGATGCCCACAGCCTGTACGCCCAATTCGGTTTTACCGCTCCGGCCAACCCGCAGGTATTCATGGAACGCCACGTGCCTGGTATCTACATCCACTAACAGCAGCGTCAGCCCCAATAAAAAAGGAGCCTTTCGGCTCCTTTTTTCTGACTCATCACCTACTAGTGCAGGATCTGGCTCAGGAACAGCTTGGTGCGGTCGCTTTGCGGGTTGTCGAAGAAGTCGTTTGGCGGTGCCTGTTCAACGATTTCGCCTTTGTCCATAAAGATCACGCGGTTGGCCACGGTGCGGGCAAAGCCCATTTCGTGGGTTACGCAGAGCATGGTCATGCCGTCTTCGGCCAGGCCGATCATGGTGTCGAGCACCTCTTTCACCATCTCGGGGTCGAGGGCGGAAGTGGGTTCGTCGAACAGCATGATTTTCGGTTTCATGCACAGGGCACGGGCAATCGCCACACGCTGTTGCTGACCACCGGAGAGCTGGCCCGGGTACTTGTGCGCTTGCTCTGGAATGCGCACGCGCTCCAGGTAATGCATGGCAATTTCTTCAGCCTTGCGCTTGGGCATCTTGCGGACCCACATCGGTGCCAGGGTGCAGTTCTGCAGAATGGTCAGATGGGGGAACAGGTTGAAGTGCTGGAACACCATGCCGACTTCGCGGCGGATCGCTTCGATCTGCTTGAGGTCGTTGGTCAGTTCCACGCCATCGACGACGATGCGGCCCTGCTGGTGTTCTTCCAGGCGGTTGAGGCAGCGGATGGTGGTCGACTTGCCCGAGCCCGAGGGCCCGCACAAAACGATCCGCTCACCCTGCTTCACGTTCAGGTTGATGTCTTTGAGTACGTGAAACTGGCCGTACCATTTGTTCACGCCCTGCATTTGGATAATGCCTTCAGGGCTCACAGGCTGTTTGATCGCTTCGCTCATTTAATCGACTCCTAACGCTTGTGGCCTGTGTCCAGCTTGCGCTCCAGGTGCATGGAGTAGCGGGACATACCAAAACAGAAAATCCAGAAGACCAGGGCTGCAAACACGTAGCCCTCGGTGGCCATGCCCAACCAGGTTGGGTCGGCAGCGGCTTGTTTGACGCTGTTGAGCAGGTCGAACAGGCCGATGATGATCACCAGGCTGGTGTCTTTGAACAGGGCAATGAAGGTGTTGACGATGCCGGGAATCACCATCTTCAGGGCTTGCGGCAGGATCACCAGGCCCATGCTGCGCCAGTAACCCAGGCCCATCGCGGCAGCTGCCTCGTATTGGCCCTTGGGAATGGCTTGCAGACCACCACGTACCACCTCGGCCACGTAGGCCGATTGGAACAGGATCACGCCGATCAGCGCCCGCAGCAGTTTGTCGAAGCTCATGCCCTCAGGCAGGAACAGCGGCAGCATCACCGAGGACATAAACAGCACGGTGATCAACGGCACGCCGCGCCAGAATTCAATGAAGGTCACGCTGACCACTCGAATCGCCGGCAGGTTCGAACGCCGTCCCAACGCCAGCAGAATGCCCAGCGGCAACGCACCGGCAATACCGACGGTGGCGATCACCAGGGTCAGCATCAGGCCGCCCCATTTGCTGGTGGCAACGTTTTCCAGACCGAAGTAACCGCCGTGCAGCAGCCAGAAGGCAACCAGCGGGTAGATGATCAGAAAGCCGATGCCGTAAGCGGCCTTGCGCGGGAACTTGTTGATGAACAAAGGCGCCACGCCAATGATCGCCAGCCACACGGTGGCATCTACGCGCCAACGGAATTCGCTGGGGTAGAAGCCGTACATGAACTGCCCGAAGCGCTGTTGGATAAACACCCAGCAAGCGCCTTCCTTGGTGCAGTCGGCGCGGGTGGTGCCGACCCAGTTGGCGTCAAACAGGGTCCAGTTCAGCAGCGGCGGCACGATCAGCCAGATCAGGTAGATGGCAAACAGTGTCAGCAGCGTGTTGAGCCAGTTGGAGAACAGATTGGCCCGCATCCACGCCACCACGCCGACGCTTTTGCGCGGCGGTGGCATGTCGGGTTTGAAAGTATGAGTCGTCATGCGCCTTTCCTCACCGCTCGATCAACGCAATGCGCTTGTTGTACCAGTTCATCAACAGCGAAATGCTGATGCTGATGGCCAGGTACACGCTCATGGTGATGGCAATTACTTCGATGGCCTGACCGGTCTGGTTGAGCACCGTGCCGGCAAACAGCGAAACCATGTCCGGGTAACCGATACCGGCCGCCAGAGAGGAGTTTTTCGCCAGGTTCAGGTATTGGCTGGTCAACGGCGGAATGATCACGCGCAGGGCTTGCGGGATGATCACTTTACGCAGCGTCGGGCCGTTGCGCAGACCCAGGGAGTGAGCCGCTTCAGTCTGGCCATGGCTGACCGACTTGATGCCCGACCGCACGATCTCCGCAATAAACGCAGCGGTGTACGCCGTCAGGGCGATGGTCAGTGCCAACAGCTCGGGGATCATTACCCAGCCGCCAACGAAGTTGAAGCCTTTCAGCGTCGGCGCCACCCAGTGCACCGGAGCCCCGAACACCAACACGCTCAGCGCAGGAATCACCAGCATGATCGCCAGGCCCACCCAGAACTTGTGGAACGGCACGCCCGTGGCTTCGAAGCGCTTGTTGGCCCAACGCACCATCAGCGTGGTCGCCACAATCGCCAGCAGCACGGCCACGGCAAAGGCGCCGGAGCCTTCCGCCATGGTGCCTTCGGGCATGTACAGACCGCGGTTACTGAGGAAAAAACTGTCGGCGATATTCAGGCTGTTGCGCGGCCCTGGCAGCGGCAGCAACACCGCGAAGTACCAGAACAGAATCTGCAGCAGCG
Source organism: Pseudomonas sp. GV071 (assembly GCF_003050835.1). GTDB lineage: Bacteria > Pseudomonadota > Gammaproteobacteria > Pseudomonadales > Pseudomonadaceae > Aquipseudomonas. Next base: position 247,428 of record NZ_QAOJ01000004.1, read on the forward strand.
GCGGGATATTGCGGAAAGTCTCGATATAAACAGTTGCCAGCTTGCTGACCATCCAGTTGGACGACAGCCGCGCCACACCGAGAATGAACCCGAGGATGGTGGCAAACACGATACCGATGGCCGACACCAGCAGGGTGTTCAGCAGACCGATGACGAACACCCGTGCGTAGGTGTCGGACTCGGTGTAACTGATCAGGTGCTGAGCGATACCGAAACCGGCGCTGTTTTCCAGAAAGCCGAAACCCGAGGTGATGCCCCGGTGTTGCAGGTTGGTCTGTGTGTTATCGAACAGAAACCAGCCCATGGAGATCACCGCCACAATGGTGATGATCTGAAATAGCCAGGCACGGATACGCGGGTCGCTTAGCGAAAAGCCCCGCGATGAGCCGATTTGATTTTGCATGGAGTGAGTGCCCCAGGAACGTTGAAACGGAAAAGCCCAGTGACCGGATACCGATCACTGGGCAGGCCACCTAGCCGAGCGCAGACGTTTTCACTCGGCCTGGAAGACCGATCAGCGTACTGGTGGAGCGTACTGCAGGCCGCCTTTGTTCCAGAGTGCGTTCAGGCCGCGCTCGATTTTCAGCTCGCTGCCGGCACCGACGTTGCGGTCGAACACTTCGCCGTAGTTACCCACTTGCTTGATGATCTGCACGGCCCAGTCTTTCGGCAGTTTCAGGTCTTTGCCGTATTCGCCGTCAGCACCCAGCAGACGCAGAACGTCTGGGTTCTTGCTGCCTTTGGCTTCAGCTTCAACGTTCTTCGAAGTCACACCGGCTTCTTCAGCGTTGAGCATGGCGAACAGAGTCCACTTGACGATGCTGAACCACTCTTCGTCGCCTTTACGTACGACTGGGCCCAGTGGCTCCTTGGAGATCACTTCCGGCAGAACCACGTAGTCGCCCGGCTGAGCCAGCTTGATACGCTGAGCGTAGAGCTGCGACTGGTCGGAGGTCAGCACGTCGCAACGGCTGGCTTCCAGCGACTTGGCGCTTTCGTCGGAGGTATCGAAGGTGATCGGGGTGTATTTCAGACCGTTCGAACGGAAGTAGTCGGACACGTTCAGTTCGGTAGTGGTACCGGCCTGGATGCAGATGGTCGCGCCGTCGAGTTCCTTGGCGCTGGAAACGCCGAGCTTCTTGTTAACCAGGAAGCCGATACCGTCGTAGTAGGTTACGCCGGTGAACACCAGGCCCATGCCCGCGTCGCGGGAGCTGGTCCAGGTGGTGTTACGCGAGAGCATGTCGACTTCGCCGGACTGGATCGCGGTGAAGCGCTCTTTAGCGGTCAACGGGCTGTATTTTACTTTCGAGGCATCGCCCAACACGGCGGCAGCAACACCGCGGCAGATATCAACGTCGATACCCTGGTAGTTGCCCTTGGCATCTGGAACCGAGAAGCCCGGCAGACCGTCACTTACACCGCACTGAACAAAGCCTTGTTTCTTGACTTTATCCAGAGTCGCGCCCGCTTGAGCGAAGCCGCTGGCGCCAAGAATGGTCGCTGCGGTCAGGATAGCCAGGGTGGATTTCACCATCTTCATTAAAACCTCCAGTTGCTGTTGTTGTGTGTGGAGTCTTGGCCCCACCGCCGTACCCTTTTGAGGCACGCTCAACCACCATGGGGCGGTTAATACGGGGTGCAGACCTGGGAGCGAGTCTAGTTGGCGATGCCCCCACCGGCCAAAACTCACCCCCCGTTCATTTTGTTGCATGGGTTTGCGCAAAATAAACGGGTTGGGGATTTTCCCGTTCGCTTAGTCATTTTCGTGATGACCCGCGGCGAATCTGTTGGGAATTTCCCGTGGCTTCTTTTTTTATAGCGTGTTTCCTGCGTAACTCGATTGCCTGCTTTCTTTGCCGCTCTAGTTGCAGCCGCTCTACTTTGCATGAGTCGGACCACATAAACGGTGGAGTGTTACCCATAATGGGGCACGCAATCGGTTAATTCAGTTATAGCAAACCCCGTACCACACGCCCCTGAAAAGGGCGATTTAGGCAGGTCAAGAGCAAAACTTGTAACCTTGCGACAAGTTCTTAACGGATACACCAAACCCTCATTCAGCCAGCGCCCCATCGCGGAGCGCGCGCACCGAACTGGAGCCCAGCATGCACGAAAATCTGATACTTGAGCCCACACTTAATGCCGACGCCTGCGTCATCTGGCTGCACGGCCTCGGCGCTGATCGCTTCGATTTCCTGCCCGTTGCCGAAGCCCTGCAACAGGCGCTGACCAGCACCCGTTTTGTTCTGCCCCAAGCGCCCACCCAGCCGGTGACCATCAATGGCGGCTACGCCATGCCCAGTTGGTACGACATTCTGGCCATGAGCCCGGCCCGGGCCATCAACCATGACCAGCTGGAAGCCTCGGCGCAGCAGGTGATCACCCTGATTGAAGAGCAGCGCGACAGCGGTATCGACCCGGCGCGGATCTTCCTCGCCGGTTTTTCCCAAGGGGGCGCGGTGGTCTACCACGCCGCCTTCCTGCGCTGGGAGGGGCCGCTCGGCGGCGTACTCGCGTTGTCCACCTACTCACCAACATTGACCCCTGACGTGGTGCTGGCAGATACAAAAAAACAACTGCCGGTTTACTGTTTGCATGGCACACATGACGACATCGTGCAGCGCACCATGGGCCGCGCTGCGCATGACTGCCTCGAAGCACAAGGCGTGCCGGTGAAATGGCAGGAATATCCGATGAGCCATGAAGTGTTGCCCCAGGAGATCCGTGACATCGGCACCTGGCTGGCAGCACGACTGGGCTGAACACCACCCCGCAGAAAAGGTCAGCAGATGAACCCAGCCGTAGCTCCCGTACCCGCTATCGCCTCGTTGCGCGACACCCTGGCGATTGAACAAGTGGCCTTGCAAGACCGCGACATGCCCGCCAGCACTTACCAACTGCTGCAGCGCAGTGCGGCGCGCACCCCCAACGCCACGGCGCTGACCTTTGTGCTCCACGGCAACCCTGAAGAACAGCCCCAACGCCTGAGCTACGGCGAGCTGTTCGCCAAGGTCACCCAGACTGCCAACGCCCTGCACCGCCTTGGTGTGCGGTCAGGCAAGGCGGTGTCGTTCCTGCTGCCCAACCTGCCCCACACCCATTTCACCTTGTGGGGCGGCGAAGCGGCCGGGGTGGTCAATGCGATCAACCCGCTGCTCGACAGCGAGCACATTGCCGAGCTGATTCGCGCCTCCGACTCGGAAGTACTGGTGACCCTGGCGCCCTTCCCCGGCACCGACCTGTGGGACAAGGTCGCCGACCTGCGTGAGCACCTGCCAGAGCTCAAGCACATCATTACCGTGGACATGGCCAACTACCTGCCCGAACCACAACGCAGTGGCGTCAAAGCGCAGCGTGGCGGGCTGCCGGCCGGCGTGCTGGACTTCGACGAGCTGATTGCCGCCTGCCCCGCCGACCACCTGGAAAGCGGCCGGGTCATCAGCCCGGACGACATTGCCTCGTACTTCCACACCGGCGGCACCACCGGCACGCCGAAACTGGCGCCACACACCCACCGCAACGAAGTGGCGATGGCGATGATTCTGGCCTACGCCATCGACCTGCACGCCAGCGACGTCACCCTCTGCGGCCTGCCGCTGTTTCACGTCAACGGCGTGATGGTCACCGGCCTGGCGCCGTTTTACGTCGGCGCCGAAGTGCTGCTGGCCACCCCGCAGGGCTACCGCAGCCCGAGCCTGATCCAGAACTTCTGGAAGATCATCGAGCGTTACCGAGTGAGTTTTTTCAGCGGCGTGCCGACCATTTATGCCGGTTTGCTGCAGGTGCCGAGCGCTGGCCATGACCTCTCCAGCCTGCGTTATGCACTGTGTGGCGCAGCACCGATGCCGGTGGAGCTGATCCGCCAGTTCGAAAGCAAAACCGGGCTGAAGATCATCGAGGGTTACGGCCTTACCGAAGGCACCTGCGGCAGTTGCGGCAACCCACCGGCGGGTGCCAGTCGCCCAGGCTCCATTGGCATTCGCATGCCCTATTGCGAAGTGAAAATCGCCGTGCTCGACGAACACGGCAACTACCTGCGCGACGCCGCCGAAAATGAAATCGGCAATCTGGTGCTGCGTGGCATTACGGTGTTCAACGGCTACCTGCAGGCCGACAAGAACAAAGGCATTTGGGTGGATGGCGACTGGTTCAACACCGGCGACCTGGGGCGCATCGATGCCGACGGTTTCATCTGGCTGACCGGCCGCAGCAAGGACCTGATCATTCGTGGCGGCCATAACATCGACCCGCAGATGATCGAAGAAGCCCTGCACAAGCACCCGGCCGTGGCCATGGCCGCGGCTGTCGGCAAACCTTGCGTGAAAGCCGGCGAGTTGCCGGTGGTGTATGTGCAATTGGTGCCAGGTGCCACCGTCAGCACCGAGGAACTGCTCAGCCATGCCGCCGCGCACATTCCAGAGCGCGCGGCAGTGCCCAAGGATGTGTGGATCATCGAGGCCATTCCGCTCACTGCTGTGGGTAAAACCTTCAAACCGAGCCTGCGCTACGACGCCATCCGTCGGGTTTTCGAGGCCGACCTACGGCATATCGACCCAGAGGTGCGTGTTGAGGTCAGCGCCCACGACAGCTTCGGCCAATTGGCACGCCTGTACTTCCCCGAGCTAGACGCGGCGCGCCATGCAGCCATTGAGGCGTGCCTGGCCGGATATGCCGTGCGCTATGAGGTAGTGATCGGCGCCTGAGACTACCGAAATAAACAGGGAACGGAAAAACCGGTAGCACACTCAGAATTGTTGCCGGGCTGTGAACCGCTGAGCAGCAGATTGCTGCCTTGCCAGCTATGGTTCACCTGGGTCTTTTCCCTAGCAACCTCAAGCGGCGAAATGCCATCAGGTAGTGCGGCGAACATGATGATCGCCCGCCTCCACCGCAGCATTTCGCTCGAGCTTGCAACGGGTCAGATCCTGTTCAGCTAAATCGGATTTTCGCACTTACGAAAGGATGCGTCGCGATGCCATTCCCTTTTGCTTATTCACACGGAACGCTTCAATTGCGATGAAAGACGCGCAGTGGCAGGCCGACCTGCATTCCATTCATGACATGCGTCTGTTCCAGAATGTCGCCGCCCATAATCTGGGGCGCCTGCTGGAGCAATTTCACGCCTTTGAACTGGACGCCGAGGAAGTGCTCCTCTCCCCGTTCGACCGTAACCAGCACCTGTATGTGTTGCTGGAGGGCGAACTGAAGGTGTTTCTCGCCTCCCTGGACAACCCGGCGGTGAAAACGCTGCAAGCGGGCGAGTGCGTGGGCGAAATCAGCTTCATCGACAACGACCACCCTTCAGCCTACGTGGTGGCGGCTACCCGCTGCCTGGTACTGCGCTTGCACCGTGAGTCGCTGTTCAGCCTGTTCGCGCAATCGCCGGAGCTGATGCAGAACCTTCTGGAGCTGCTGTGCGAACGGGTGCGCCAGGGCAACCAGATCATCATCGACAGTGAGCAGAACGCCAACGTCGATACCCTGACCGGCGCCTTCAACCGGCGCTGGCTGGAACACATCTTCGAACGGGAAAACACCCGCTGCGCCTTCAACGGCCAGCCGATGTGCCTGCTGATGCTGGATGTCGACCACTTCAAGGCCTACAACGACAACCACGGCCACCTGGCCGGCGATTACGCCCTGTGCCTGGTGGCGCATACCCTGCGCAACCAGTTGCGCCCGAAAGACAGCCTGACCCGCTATGGCGGCGAAGAGTTCGTCATTCTGCTGCCGGAAATGAACGCCGACGAAGGCCGCGCAATCGGCGAACGCCTGCGCGCGGCGCTGGAGCAGGTGAGCTCGTTTTATTCGCCGGTAGGTGTGTTGCCGGGGGTGACGATGTCGATTGGCCTGGCGGAGATTCGGCCGAACGATACGTTGCAAACGTTGATTGCCCGGGCCGACAGTGCGCTGTATCAGGCCAAGCAGCAGGGGCGTAATTGCCTGTGCGGTTAACCACGATCCCGTAGGTTTTCGCAGACACAAAAAAGCCCGGCTAGTTGCCGGGCTTTTTTGTGTCTGCGAAAACCTTACTGCGACAGGATCTGGCCAATGGTTGGATCTTTGAAGGTGCGCGTCAGGGCATCGCTCAACACGTCACTGACCAGCTTGGTGTTGGTGTCCTGGTTTGGCGCCATGCCGAACTTCTGGTCCAGGGTTGCACCGTAACGGCCGCTGTAACGGCGAGTAGCGTTCTGCACGTCGGCGCGGAAGGTAGCGCCAATGCTGGCTTCTGTTACATACAGGCCTTCCTTGGGCGACTGGTACTTCAGCTCGGCCAGGGTGATGGTGATTTGCGGAGCGTTCAGCGCACCCGGCGACGGAGTGAAGCCGAGCAGACGAACCGCAGCTTCAGCCTGCTGCTGGATCTTCGGCAGAATGTCGGCGCCGGCAACGCTGATGGCGCTGGTCTCCGGGTACAGGCCGCCGCGGGTGCCGAGTACCGGCGATGGACGACCATCCACTACACGCACCACCACAGGCTGGCCTTGGCCGACCGGGGTCAGGTTGCTGGTAAGTTTTGGAGTCGGGCTGAGTTGTTGCGGGCTGTGGGCACAGCCAACCAGCGTCAGACTGGTTACAGCGATCAGACCAAACAACAGACGGTGCAGCATGCTCATCTCTCCACAGGGATTAGAACGCCCGATTGGGCCGCTTGAAGTGGCCGCAGTATACCCAGCGCGAACCCGGCCTGACAGCGCTGAAATGTCAGACACAGCAGGCCTGGCGAGGTTCCGACGATAGTGGCGTTTTAGCATGTCAGACGGTTGAAATACCGGTCGGCATCGGTGCGAAGTCAGGGGTTGGCGTTGGCGGGCTGACCGGTGGGTGAAGAAAAGTCACGCTAAAAAACCAACTTTTGTCATTTCGCCGTTATAATCGCGCCCCGATTATAAGGACGTCTCCTGCTCGGGCCTCGCAGCTACCCTGATGAACTCAGCATCAGCCCGCACCGCCCCAGAGAGTCGCCCACTTCGCGTGACCTTCCGGCACCACTGCCCTTGCTTGCACACCTGCTACTTACGGGGGGTAAAAGCGCGCAGAACGTACCCTTGGCACCCGAACTTTTGAGGTTCACGTTTCCAAAAGAGCGTGAAAAAACGGTTTCACAACTTCACAAGAGTGTGGCGAGCAAATGGCGCAAAACGATTACGAGGCTGTCGATGTGCTGCTGGTAGGTGCCGGCATCATGAGCGCGACATTGGCCGTGCTGTTGAAAGAGCTCGACCCCAGCATCAAGCTGGAAGTCGCTGAAATGCAGGCGTCCGGGGCCATTGAAAGCTCCAACCCCTGGAACAACGCCGGTACCGGTCACGCCGGTCTGTGCGAACTCAACTACACCCCCGAAGCCGCTGACGGCTCGGTGGACATCAAGAAAGCCGTGCAGATCAACACCCAGTTCGAGGTGTCGAAGCAGTTCTGGGCGCACTTGATGCAGCAAGGCAATTTCGGTTCGCCGAAAGCCTTCATCAACCCGATTCCGCACCTGAGCTTCGTGCAGGGCGAAAAGGGCATCAGCTTCCTCAAGACCCGTCACGCCGCCATGGTCAAACACCATGCCTTCGATGACATGCTCTACAGCGAAGACAAGGCCACCATGGCCGAGTGGATGCCGCTGATGATGCCGGGCCGCGCCGCCGATGAAGCCATCGCCGCCACCCGTGTGGAGTCCGGTACCGACGTCAACTTCGGCGCCCTGACCAATCAACTGCTGAAATTCCTCGCCGAGCAAAGCGACTGCCGCGTGACCTACAACCAGAAGGTTGTCGGCCTCAAGCGCACCGACAAAGGCTGGCGTGTCACCATCAAGGACACCCAGTCCGGTGCCAGCCGCGAAGTCGACACCAAGTTCGTCTTCCTCGGCGCCGGCGGCGCGGCCCTGCCGCTGCTGCAGATGTCCGGTATTCCGGAAGGCAAAGGTTTCGGTGGTTTCCCGGTGAGCGGCCAGTGGCTGCGTTGCGATGACCCGGAAATCGTCAAACAGCACGAAGCCAAGGTGTACAGCCAGGCCGCAGTGGGTTCGCCACCGATGTCGGTGCCGCACCTGGACACCCGTGTGGTCGACGGCAAGAAATCCTTGCTGTTCGGGCCCTACGCCGGCTTCAGCACCAAGTTCCTCAAGCACGGCTCGTTCCTCGACCTGCCGCTGTCGGTTCGCCCGAGCAACCTCGGCCCGATGCTGGCCGTGGCGCGCGACAACTTCGACCTGACCAAGTACCTGATCAGCGAAGTGTTGCAGTCCAGCGAACAACGCATGGAGTCGCTCAAGCGTTTCTTCCCGAACGCCAAAGCCGCCGACTGGCGCCTGGAGATTGCTGGCCAGCGCGTGCAGATCATCAAGAAAGACCCGAAAAAAGGCGGCATCCTGCAGTTCGGTACCGAACTGGTTGCGGCCCAGGACGGCACCATCGCCGCCTTGCTGGGCGCCTCCCCAGGTGCTTCGGTGACCGTGTCGATCATGCTGGAACTGATCGAGCGCTGCTTCCCTGAACAGGTCAACGCGGCCTGGGCCGAGAAGCTCAAGGCGATCTTCCCGGCACGCGAGAAGGTGTTGGAAAGCGATGCCACGCTGTATCGCGAAGTCAACGCTCGCAGCAACGAGCTGCTGGGTTTGACGCCGCGCAAGGTAGAAACAGCTGCAACCGTGTGATGGCAAATAACTGAAAAAAACGGCGCCTGGTGCGCCGTTTTTTTTATGCCTATACAAACGCATCGCGGCTAAAGCCGCTCCTACCAGATCGCACATTTCGTAGGAGCGGCTTTAGCCGCGATGTTTTTATGCGGACAAAAAAAAGCCCCACCGAAGTGAGGCCTGAAAGTGCTGCGCCAACGAGGGCGCAGCAAAGGGAAAGCGTGTCTTAAACCAGGGTGGTCAGCGCATCACGGCTGAAGGCGAGAATCTCGTCTTCACGGCCATCACGCACTTTCACTGCCCAGTCCGGGTCAACCAGCAGTGCACGGCCCACGGCCACCAGGTCGAACTCCTGCTTGTTCAAACGCTCCAGCAAGGCATCGAGTTTTTCTGGCTGCGCGACTTTGTCGGTCTTGACCATGAACTGCATGAACTCGCCATCCAGGCCGACGCTGCCGACGGTGATGGTCGGTTTGCCGGTGAGCTTGCGGGTCCAGCCGGCCAGGTTGAGGTCGGAACCGTCGAATTCCGGCTCCCAGAAACGGCGGGTGGAACAGTGGAAAATGTCCACGCCGGCATCGGCCAGCGGCTGCAGGAATTCACCCAGGGCTTCTGGCGTGGTGACCAGGCGCGCGGTGTAGTCCTGCTGCTTCCATTGCGAGAAACGGAAGATGATCGGGAAGGTCGGGCTGGTGGCCGCGCGTACGGCCTTGATCAGCTCAATGGCAAAACGCGAACGGTTGGCCAGGCTGCCACCGTATTCGTCGTCGCGCTGGTTGGAGCCTTCCCAGAAGAACTGGTCGATCAGGTAACCGTGGGCACCGTGGATTTCCACGCCGTCCATGCCGATGGCCTGGGCGTCTTTGGCGGCCTGGGCAAAGGCGGCGATGACCTCGTCGATGTCTTGCTTGGTCATGCCATGCACAACTTCAACACCGTCCTTGGTTTTGCCGCTTGGGCCGAAGCCTGGAACGCTGGCGTCCGGCTCGGTGCCGATACGACGTACGCTGCCGACGTGCCAGAGCTGCGGAACGATCTTGCCGCCTTCGGCGTGTACCGCATCAACCACCTGTTTCCAGCCGGCCAGGGCGTCTTCACCGAAGAAGCGCGGCACGTGCGGGTAACCGTTGGACGCTTTGTGGCCGACAGTGGTGCCCTCGGTGACGATCAGGCCCACGCCTGCCGCTGCACGGCGACGGTAGTACTCGATCACGCCCGCATTCGGCACGCCGCCCGGGGAGAACGAACGGGTCATTGGCGCCATCACCACACGGGTCGGCAGTTCCAGTTCGCCGAGGCGGAAGGGTTCGAACAGGGCTTTCACAAGAGCGGTCATGCAATTCTCCTAACAGGCATCAGATGTGGGCAGCCAAGGCTGGCCAGTCGGTGATCAAGGGCTGGGCGTCAGCAGACGCTCCAGTTGGTGCAGAAACACGCTCAGTGGCGCGGCGTTGGCGCCGGCCTTCATGCGCATCAGGGTGCCTTCCCAGGCATTGGCGATAAATTCCGCCAACTCCACACAATCAGTTGCAGCGTTCAGCTCACCGGCTTCGCGGGCCTCGGTGAGGCACTGGGCGAGGATGTCCACCGAGCGCTGCAGAATGCTTTCCACCTGCAAACCAATCGGCTGCGACGGTTCGGCCATTTCAAAACTGAGGCTGCCGATAAAGCAGTGGTATTGCGGGCGCTCCTGACGGCGGAAGTGGTTCAACAGCTCGCCGTAGAACGTCAGGATGCGTTGGCACGGGCTCAGGCTCCGATCACCCAGGGCCTGCGCATAACGCTGCAAGCGCGGCGCATAGAGGAACTCCAGCGCGTGCACGGCGAAGTCTTCTTTGCTGGCGAAGTAGTGATAGAACGAGCCTTTGGGGATACCGGCGGCCTGCACGATCTCTTGCACGCCAGTGCCGTGGTAGCCGCGACGCAGCATCACTTCCGAGCCTTTGGTGAGGATCAGGTCGCGCTTGTCGAGACGGATGTTGGGGTTAGCGTTGGTCATGGCGGCGATCATATGACCGGTCGTCTCGCTTCGCCCAGCATCATTGATGGCAGTGATAAAGCACTACAAAGGGATCGGTTTATCGCGATATCGCGATGGCCCGGTTTCATCAATAGCAGCTATCAAACGGGTCGATTTCAACCGAAGCGGAGCGAGGAATAGTCTGGCCTCACTCTCACTCACCGGGCCGATAGGAGGCTCCAATGAACCGCTTCGCAACTATCGCCCTGCTACTGATTGCCACCGTTCTGACTGGCTGTGCTGGCCAAGGCCACTCGATGTTGGAACTCAAACCCTACACCGCCCTGGAGCTACGCCAGAAAGCGTTGGAAGACTTGAGCCGTCAGGGCTTGTCGTTCGACGAATACCAGCTCAAACGCGCCCAATTGCAGGGCCAGCCAGTGCGTGATTTCGACTTCGATGGGCAGGATGAACTGAACGCGGGCCGTAGCAACGGCAACCGCGAAGCGCATCAGGGTTAACGAGGCTTTTAGGCTTCTTCCGGGCTACTGGGCTAGAGCCAAGACCAACGACCTGCGGGAGTAACAGCCGCAGGCTGGCCCGAAGGGTGAGCGCCAGCGAATCAGGCGCCCCGGAGCTTTTAAGCGCAGCGTACTGTAGTACGTGAGCATTAAAAGCGAGGACGCAACGCAGCATAGCCGACGCCCAGGAGTTCGTAACTAGGCCAGGGCTTTTTCGATAGCTTGGATGATTGCCGGATCATCCGGCGTCGTGCGCGGCGAAAACCGCGCCAACACCCGACCATCCTGCCCCACCAAGAACTTCTCGAAATTCCAGGTGATATCGCCGGGAAACTCCGCGCCCTCGCCCGCCAGCAGGCGGTACAAGGAGTGGCGGCCGGGGCCGTTCACTTCCAGCTTGCTGCTCAGCGGAAAACTCACGCCGTAGTTGAGGCTGCAGAATTCCTTGATCTCCTCTTCGCTGCCAGGCTCCTGGCCGGCGAATTGGTTGCACGGCAAGCCGAGCACGCTGAAGCCTTGATCTTTGTATTGCTGGTACAGACTTTCCAAACCCGCGTACTGGGGCGTCAGCCCGCATTTCGAGGCGACATTGACCACCAGTACAACCTTGCCCTTGAGGGGCGCAAGCGGCAATTCCTGGCCATCCAAGGCGCGTAAATTGATGTCGTGAAAAGCACTCATGACGAACTCCCAATCAGTCATTACGAACAAAAAAGGCGCCCTGTTGAGCGCCTTTTTGATAATCCAGTTAGCCGCTAAAGCAGCTTAGCTGAATCAATGGTGGTGACCACCTTCGCCATGGATATGACCATGGGCGATTTCTTCTTCGCTGGCCGCACGTACAGCAACAACTTTGATCTGGAAGTTCAGACGCTGACCCGCCAGCGGGTGGTTGCCGTCGACAGTAACGTCGTCGCCGTCCAGATCGCGGATGGTGACGATCTGCATGCTGCCGTCCGGAGCGGAAGCGTGGAACTGCATGCCCACTTCCAGCTCATCAACGCCTTCGAACATGCTGCGGCTCAGGGTGCTGACCAGTTCAGCGCTGTATTCGCCGTAGGCTTCTTCAGGTTCAACAGCCACGTTCAGTTCGTCGCCAGCCTGCTTGCCAACCAGGGCTTTTTCCAGACCGACGATAATGTTGCCTGCGCCTTGCAGGTAAACCAGCGGGGCGCCGCCGGCAGAGCTGTCGATCACCTCACCAGCATCGTTGGTCAGGGTATAGTCGATGGAGACAGCCGTATTGGCAGCGATCAGCATGGGGCGGGACCTTTGCGTAAGAGTGGAGAACGGGCAAGTTTAACCAAGGGTTCGACCGAAAGCGACCCGAGCGCAGACGGACGGACGCAGCGCCCCGTGCATATTTCAGGCTTTCGCCAGGACGAAGAAGGCCACTGGGTGGCGGTACTGTCCTGCGGGCATACTCAACACCTGCGCCACCAACCGCCCTGGCAGAACCGCGACTGGGTGCAAGACCCCGTGCAACGGCAAGCAAAAATCGGCCAACCCTTTACCTGTGGTTGGTGCGCCCAGGGGCAGGAGCCCCCGGTTGAAGATGATCAGCAAGACGAGGAGCAGTGATGCAAGCACGGCATATTCTGGTGATCAATTGCGGCAGTTCGTCGATCAAATTCGCCCTGATCCACGAGGCCCACTCACAGACCTTTCTCAGCGGTGAAGCGCAGAACCTCGGCACCTACGACGCCGAGCTGCATTGGCGCCGTGGCCCCGAACACGACAGCCTGATGATTCCCAACGCCGACCACCGCGCCGCCCTGTCGCAGTTGCTGCCCATTGTGCAAAGCGCCTGCGGCGGCAAGTTGCACGGCATCGGACACCGCGTGGTGCATGGCGGCGAACACTTCAGCGCGGCGCGGCGCATCGACCCCCAGGTGCTGGCGGAAATCAGCGCCACCGCCCACCTGGCGCCGCTGCACAATCCGGCCAACCTGCTGGGCATCGAGACCACCCTCAAACAGTTTCCCAACCTGCCGCAAGTGGCAGTGTTCGACACCGCCTTCCACCACAGCCTGCCCGAGTACGCCTTTCGCTACGCCGTACCGGAATACCTGTACCGCGAGCACGGCATTCGCCGCTACGGCTTTCACGGCACCAGCCACCGCTACGTCAGCGCCCGCGCGGCGGAGATGAGCAACCTGTCGGTCGACGACAGCTGCTGGTTGTCGGCGCACCTGGGCAACGGCTGCTCCACCTGTGCCGTGGTCAACGGTGAAAGCCGCGACACCAGCATGGGCCTGACCCCGCTGGAAGGCGTGGTGATGGGCACCCGCAGCGGCGACGTCGACCCCAACCTGCACAGCCACCTGGCCGTGGCCCTGGGCTGGGACATCGACAAGATCGACTACATGCTCAACCACGACGCCGGGCTGCTCGGTTTATCCGGCCTGTCCAACGACATGCGCACCCTCGAACAAGCGCACCACGACGGCCACGAAGGCGCCACCCTGGCCATCGAAGTGTTCTGCTACCGCCTGGCCAAATCCCTGGCGGCCATGAGCTGCGCGTTGCCGCGTCTGGACGGGCTGATTTTTACCGGCGGCATCGGCGAAAATTCGCCGCTGATTCGCGCCAAGACCGTTGCCCATTTGCGCCTGCTCAACCTGCAACTGGATGACGAAGCCAACCAGCGCTATATCCGCGGGCTTTCCGGTACGATCCACGCCTACGGCCACCCACGGGTGCTGGTGATACCGACTAATGAAGAGCGGCAGATCGCCCTCGATACCTTGCAGCTACTGCACTAACAGCGCCGCAACTGACAATAAACAGAACCTGCCTTACCCGGCGGGTCTCTTATAAAAAGCGTGGACCACGCGCTGCTCAGGAACCTGAATGCAAACTTTCTTCCTTGCCCCCAGCGGTTTTGGCGTCGGCCTTACCTCCATCAGCCTTGGCATGGTCGGCGCGCTTGAGCGCGTTGGCCTGCGGGTCGGTTTTTTCAAACCGGTGGCGCAACCGCAACCGGGTGATCACGGCCCGGAGCGTTCCAGTGAACTGATCGCCCGCACCCATGGCCTGAACTCCCCTGCCCCGGTCAGCCTCGGCCATGTCGAACGCATGCTTGGCGAAGGCCAGCTCAATGACCTGCTGGAAGAATTTATCGGCCTGTACCAGGAGGCGGCGCGCGACAAGGATGTGGTGATAGTCGAGGGCATGGTGCCCACCGCGCACACCAGCTATGCCGCGCGAATCAATCTGCACCTGGCGAAAAGCCTGGATGCCGAGGTGATTCTGGTCACCGCGCCAGACGATGAAAGCGTCAGCGAGCTGTCCGACCGCCTGGAAATTCAGGTGCAGATGTTTGGCGGCGCGCAAGACAGCTCGGTGCTCGGGGTGATCCTCAACAAGGTGCGCGACGAGCAGATCGCTGCCAGCCTGCACGACCATTCGCCGCTGCTGCGGCGTAACGACTTCCGCCTGCTCGGCTGCATTCCCTGGCTCGACCAGTTGAACGCGCCGCGCACCCGCGACATCGCCGACCTGCTCGGTGCCCGGGTGATCAATGCCGGCGACTACGAGCAGCGGCGCATGCAGCGCATCGTGCTGTGCGCCCGGGCCGTAGCCAACACCGTGCAACTGCTCAAGCCCGGCGTGCTAGTGGTGACCCCGGGGGATCGCGACGACATCATTCTCGCCGCCTGCTTGGCCGCCACCAACGGCATGCCCCTGGCCGGCTTGCTGCTGTGCAGCGATTTCCCGCCCGACCCACGGATCATGGAGCTGTGCCGTGGTGCCTTGCAAAGCGGCCTGCCGGTGCTGTCGGTGACCACCAGTTCCTACGACACGGCAAACAACCTCAATCGCCTGAACAAAGAGATTCCCATCGACGACCGCGAGCGTGCCGAGCGGGTTACCGACTTCGTCGCCAGCCACATCGACCATGAGTTCCTCAGCCAGCGTTGCGGCGAACCGCATGAGCAGCGCATGTCGCCGCCGGCCTTCCGTTTCCAACTGGTGCAGCGCGCCCAGGCAGCCAACAAACGCATCGTCCTGCCCGAAGGTAGCGAGCCGCGCACCGTGCAAGCCGCCGCCATTTGCCAGGCGCGCGGCATTGCGCAGTGCGTGCTGCTGGCCAAGCCAGAAGAGGTGCAATTGGTGGCGCAAGCACACGGTATCGAGCTGCCGCCAGGCCTGGAAATTCTCGACCCGGACCTGATTCGCAGCCGCTACGTGGCGCCGATGGTCGAGCTGCGCAAAGGCAAAGGCCTGAACGCGCCGATGGCCACCCAGCAACTGGAAGACCCGGTGATGCTCGGCACCATGATGTTGGCCCTGGATGAGGTCGACGGCCTGGTGTCCGGCGCCATCCACACCACCGCCAACACCATTCGCCCAGCCCTGCAGCTGATCAAGACGGCGCCGGGCTACAAGCTGGTGTCGTCTGTGTTTTTCATGCTGCTGCCGGACCAGGTGGTGGTGTACGGCGACTGCGCGGTAAACCCCGACCCGACGGCCAGCGAGCTGGCAGAAATTGCCGTGCAAAGCGCCGAGTCGGCCAGCGCCTTCGGCATTGAGCCGCGGGTGGCGATGATCAGCTATTCCACCGGCGAGTCCGGCACTGGCGTGGATGTGGATAAAGTCCGCGAAGCCACACGCCTGGCGAAACAGGCGCGGCCCGACCTGTTGCTCGACGGCCCGCTGCAATACGACGCCGCCGCCATCGACAGCGTGGCCTTGCAGAAGGCGCCGAACAGCGCGGTGGCCGGGCATGCGACGGTGTTCGTATTCCCCGACCTGAACACCGGCAATACCACCTACAAAGCCGTGCAGCGCAGCGCCAACTGCGTGAGCGTGGGTCCAATGCTGCAGGGCCTGCGCAAACCGGTGAACGACCTGTCGCGTGGCGCGCTGGTGGACGACATCATCTACACCATCGCCCTCACCGCGATTCAGGCCGCGAACCTGCCGTAACCCCGCACTCTTTGTAGGAGCGGCTGCAGCCGCGATGCTCTCAAGATCAAAAGCATCGCGGCTAAAGCCGCTTCTACGAAAGCAGAGACTCTTGCAGTTCCCCCGGCAATGGTTAATCTCTGCGCCTAACAACCCGCCAACTTCCCCGAAAAGAGCGGCCAACAATAAATCGCCTCAGGAGGCATCTGCCCCCATGCTGTCTTTTCTGCCTGCGCCGCTACGCGGTGTGCTCGCCACTATTCTGTTGTTCGCCAATACCCTGATCTGGTGCTGGTTTCTGTTTGTCGCCGCACTGGTCAAATTGCTGTTGCCGTTCAAGCCGGTGCGACTGGTGTGCAACCTGGTGCTGAACTGGGCTGCTGAAGCCTGGATCGCGTGCAACAGCGCCTGGATGTGGCTGGTGCAAAAAACCACCTGGGACCTCAAAGGCCGCGAGCAATTCAAGTACGACGGCTGGTACCTGGTGACCAGCAACCACCAGAGCTGGGTGGACATTCTGGTGCTGCAACACACCCTCAACCGCCGCCTGCCGTTCTTCAAGTTTTTCCTCAAGCAGGAACTGATCTGGGTGCCGGTGATTGGCCTGTGCTGGTGGGCTTTGGACTTCCCGTTCATGAAGCGCTACACCAAGGCCTACCTGGAAAAGCACCCGGAAAAGAAAGGTCAGGACACCGCTGCCACCCGTCGCGCCTGTGAAAAATTCCAGGACGTCCCAGTGGCCGTATTCAACTTCCTTGAAGGCACACGCTTCACCCAGGCCAAGCACGACCAACAGCAATCGCCATTCCGCTACCTGCTCAAACCCAAGGCCGGCGGTATCGCCTTTGTGCTGGACGCCATGGGCAAGCAGCTGAAATCGATGGTCAACATCACCATCCACTACCCCGACGGCAACCCGAGTTTCTGGGCGTTTCTGTGTGGCGAAGTACCGAAGGTGGTAGTGCGTTACCACACCCTGGAAATTCCGCAGGAGTTCCTCGGCAAGGACTACCACCAGGATGAAACCTACCGCCTGGGGTTCCAGCAGTGGGTGAATACCTTGTGGGAAGAGAAGGACGCGGAGCTGGGGCGGTTACACGAAGAGTTTCCGCCTTCGAAGTAACCACGCCCGTTCAAAAACCACCGTCGTCCCAGCGCAGGCTGGGACCCAGAATTGCCGACCAATCACCGCCCTCCTGAACAATTCTGGATTCCGGCCTACGCCGGAATGACGGGGGCTTGCAGTTCTTGCGCCGCCAGCACCGTCACGGCTTTCGGTAAACATCCCAATCAATCTGCGCCGGGAAGTGCAGGGTCTCAGCCACCGGCAAGCCTTTGGCCACCAGAAAGCCCTGCATGATGTGGCAGCGGTGTTCCAGCAACCAGTCGCGCTGCTCGATGGTTTCCACGCCTTCGGCAATCACCTCCAAGCCCAGGTTCCGGCCCAGGTCGATGATGGTGCTGACCACCGCCGCGTCTTTCGGTGAGCTGAGCATGTTGGAGATAAACAGGCGGTCGATCTTCAGCGTGTCCAATTCGAAGTGACGCAAATACGCCAGCGATGAATAGCCGGTACCGAAGTCGTCGATGGCGATTTTCACTCCCAGCGCGCGCAGTTGGCTGAGTTGTTCGCGGGTGGTGTCGAGGTCTTGCATCAGCGCGCTTTCGGTAACCTCCACTTCCAGCTGGTGCGGCGGCAAGCCCAACTCCACCAGCACCCGCCGCAGGTCTTCGACCAGTTGTGGCATGCCGAACTGCACCGGGCTGACGTTGAGGCTGACCACCACCTGCTCGCCAAACGCCGGCCGCCAATCGCGGCATTGCTGCACACCGTGACGGAAGATCCAGTCGCCCAGGCGATTAATCAGGCGCGTCTCCTCCAGCAGTGGAATAAACACGTTCGGCGCGATGGTGCCCGACACCGGGTGCTCCCACCGCAGCAGCGCTTCGAAACCGCGCAGCTTGCCGGTATCCAGGTAGATCTGCGGTTGGTAAACCAACACAAAATCGTCCTGCTCGATGGCATTGCGCAGGCTCTCTTCGAGCATCAGGCGCGAGCGCGCGCGGCCGTTCATTTCCGGCGAGAAAAAGCGATATTGCTGGCGGCCGGCACGCTTGGCTTCGTACATCGCCATGTCGGCGGCGCGCATCAGGCCATCTACGCTACGCCCGCACTCGGGGTAGCTGGCAATACCGATACTGGCGCCAAGGGTCACGTCCATGCCGTCGACGCGATGGCGCACCGACACCAACTCGATCAGTTTCTCGGCGATGCGCGCGGCGTCTTCTGGGTGTTCCAATCCGTCGAGCAAGGCGGTGAACTCATCGCCGCCCATGCGCGCCAATACGTCATAGGGGCGCAGGCTGGAGCGCAGCAGTTCGCCGACCTGGCGCAGCACCTGGTCGCCCGCGGCATGACCGAGGGAGTCGTTGATGCGTTTGAAGCCGTCGAGATCGACGTACAGAATCGCCATGCGCTTGCCGCTGCGGTCCATCCGCGCCAGGTTGGCCTCCAGCGCCTGGTGAAAACCGCGGCGGTTGAGCAAACCGGTAAGGGCATCGGTGGACGCCTGGGATTCCAGCTGCGCGTACAGGTTGCGCACCACCGACATGTCCAGGGCGAGAATCACCATCGAGCGCTGTAAACGCGGCAGCGGCGAACTGGACAGCGCCACTGGCAACACCTGGCCACTCACCGCGCGCAGGCTGGCGTCGTGCAGGCGATAGGCTTCACCGCGCAGCCAATGCTTGTAGAACTCCGAGTCTTTCCAGGCCGTGGGGATGCCCGGAGTGTCGAGATAATCCAGCAGCGGCGTGCCTTCCAAACCCGCCACCGTGCCATTGAGCATGCGTGCCATGGCCGGGTTGACGAAGTTGATCGTGCCCTCCTCGTTCACCACCACAATGCCCTCGGCGGCGTTCTCCAGCACCGAGGCGTTGAACGCGCGGGCGCTGTCCAATTGCTTGGACAGCAGCTGCAGTTCGTGGCGATTACGCTCATGCTCCAGCAGCACATTGATCTTGTGCCGCAGCACTTGCGGGTCGAAGGGTTTGAGAATGAAGTCCACCGCGCCCGTGGCGTAACCACGCAACACCGAGTCTTCGGTATGGGCAATGGCCGACAGGAAAATGATCGGCGTGTAGCGGGTGCTGGGGTTGCCGCGCATCAGGCGCGCCACCTCGAAGCCGTCCATGTGCGGCATCTGCACATCCAGCAGCACCAGGCCGACATTGTTGTCGAGCAGGCACTGCAAGGCGGCCTCGCCGGAGTTCACCGTGCGGACCTCCCAGGGGCTGTCCCCAAGCAGGGCTTCCATGGCCACGAGGTTTTCCTCGCGGTCATCTACCACCAGCAGAATTTGCTCGCTGGACTGCGGTTTAAGCTGCGCTAGAGCCATTTCGTCCCTCCGATTTCGCCAACCAGCGTTGCAACAGAACCATCAGGTCCTGGCGCGCCACCGGTTTGGCCAGGTAGTCATCCGTGCCCGCGGCCAAACATTTTTCGCGGTCGCCCTTCATCGCATGGGCCGTCAAGGCAATGATCGGCACCGTGCAGCCTTTCTCCTGCTTGAGCAGACGAGTGGCGGTGTAGCCGTCCATATTGGGCATCGCCATGTCCATCAGGATCAGGTCAAACGTTTGTTCCGCAAATGCCGCCAGGGCTTCGAAGCCGTCTCTGGCGGTACTGACCTCGAGGCCAATCTCATCCAGCACGGCACTCATTGCATAGATGTTGCGCACGTCGTCGTCCACCAACAGCACCCGCTGGCCTTGCAACGGGTTGGTCTCGACCTCCACGGCCTCGGGCTGCGGTTCGCGCACGCTGGAAAGAAAACCTTGTACGGCCAGGCTCAGTGCTTGCAGGTCCTGGCCATTCTTCTGCACCACCACCGCCGAATAGCGACGCAGGCGTTGCAGGCTCTGCTGGGTGACATCCACGCCGGTGTTCACGACCACCCGCGTATTGCTCAGAGGACGCTGGCGCGACATGAGTTCAATCAAATCGAAACCATCCTGATCGGGTAGATCAAGGTCCACCACCAAGGCCGCGAACTCGTCATTCTGGTAAGCGGAACGGGCCTGTTCGGCAGTGGCCACGGCGGTGACGACAAAGCCCAACTGGCTCAGGTGTTCGCGGTAGTACTCACGCTCGGGGTCGATGTCTTCCACCAGCAGCAAGCGGTTGTGCTCCTCGTGCTCGTGGCGGGCCAGGTCGGTGAACACCTGCTCGAGGTCGGCGCGGGCAATCGGTTTGACCAGGTAGCGGGTGCCGCTGTCGTGCCAGTCATCCGGCTGCGGCACGCACGAGATGATGTGCACCGGCATGCCGTTGTGTTGCGGCTGGCCGCGCAGGCTGCGGTAGATCTGCCAGCCGCTGATGTCGGGCAGCAGAATGTCGAGAATCACCGCGGCAAACTGCTCGCGCTGCAACAGCTCAATGGCCTGGTTGCCGCTGCGGCAATGCACGCAGGCGAAACCGTGGGCTTGGGCTTCTTCGGCAATCAGGCCGGCGAAATTGGGGTCGTCTTCGACCACCAGCAACACCGGCCCCTGCCCGGTGCGGGTCGGCGCAGCGGCCGCCGGTTGGTGGCTTAGCTGGGCGCTCTGTACCACCGTCACCGGCAGTTGCACGGTGAAACTCGAGCCCTGCCCCGGCGCGCTGTCGAGGCGCACCGTGCCCTCTAGCACCTCGACCAACTGGCGGGTGATGGCCAGCCCCAGGCCGGTGCCGCCAAAGGCGCGACTGGTCGAGCCGTCGATTTGCTGAAAGGCCTGGAACACCCGCTGATGCTGCTCGGCGGCGATGCCGATACCGGTGTCGCGGACCACGATCTTGAGCATCACCCGGCCGTCTTCCTGCACCACCGGGGCACAGCTGACAGACAGCTCGACCTCGCCGCGCTCGGTGAACTTCAGCGCGTTGGATAGCAGGTTGCGCAGAATCTGTTGCAAGCGCCCACGGTCGCTGAAAATCACCCGTGGCACCTGCGGGTCCAAGGTGCTGATCAGGCGCAGGCCCTTGAGCTCGGCCATCGGTCGCAGACTGGCGTCCAACTCCTGCATCAGGTCGTGGACGTTCATCTGCTCCAGCTTCAACTGCACACGCCCGGCTTCGATGCGCGCCAGGTCGAGCACATCGTTGATCAGTTGCAGCAGGTCGCGGCCGGCGCGGTGGATGATGTCCGAGTGTTTGACCTGTTTGTCGTTGAGGTTGCCGACGCTGTTCTGCTTCAGCTGCTCACTCAGAATCAGGATGCTGTTAAGCGGGGTGCGCAGCTCGTGGGACATGTTGGCGAGAAATTCCGACTTGTAGCGGTTGGCCAGCGCCAGTTGCTCGGCCTGTTCCCGCAGGCGGGTTTCGGCGGCCTTGCGCTCGCTGATATCGATGATCACCGCCTGCACCAGCACGTCCTCGCCACTGCGCAGCGGCGACAGGCCGACCTCCAGGGGAATCAGCCGGCCGTCCTGATGGCGGCCGAACAGCTCGCGGTTGTTGCCCATCTGCCGCGGCTCGGGCGAGCGCAGAAAGCTTTTGCGCAGCCCCACGTGAAGCTCCTGCAAAGAGTCGGGCAGAAGTTTTTCCACCGCCTGGCCCAGCAGTTCGCTGCGCGGGTAGCCGAACAGCTGCTCGGTCTGGCGGTTGGCCATGGCGATATGGCCTTTGCTGTCGACCAGCACAATGGCATTCGGCGAGGCTTCCACCACCAAACGAAAACGCTCCTCGGCGGCCTTGCGCGCACTGATGTCGATGATCACTGCCTGTACCAGCACATCGGTGCCACTGCGCAGTGGCGACAGGCCGACCTCCACCGGAATCGAATGACCGTCCTTGTGCTGGCCGAACAGCTCGCGGTTGCCGCCCATTTGCCGCGGTTCGGGCGCCTTCTGGAACTCCTTGCGCATGCCGACGTGGGCGTGGCGCAAGGATTCAGGCAGAAGTTTTTCCACCGCAGCGCCCACCAACTCGTCGCGCGGGTAACCAAACATCAGCTCGGCCTGGCGGTTGACCATGGCGATATGGCCGCTGCTGTCGACCAGCACAATGGCATTCGGCGAGGCTTCCACCACCAGGCGGAAACGCTCTTCGCGCTCACGCAGGCCGGCACTCAGCACTTCGCTATTGGCCAGGGCGCGTTCGCGCAGCAACAGGTATCCGCCAACCATCAAACCGAGTAACGCCGAGGCCAGCAGGCCGACCCACAGGTTGAACTGCAGGCGTGGGTTTTCCAGGCGCCGCTCGTATTGCTGGGTGCTGCTCACCGTCAGCTGCCATTCGCGGCCAAACACATTGAGGTTACGGGTCAGCTGAAACGCCGAGGTGCCGCGGTAACCACCGTTGAGCAAGGAACCGCCATCGTCGGAGTTATCCACCAGCTCGACTTGGTACAACTCACTGCGCCCCCCCAGAATGCCGTTGAGCAAATCCTGCATGCGAAAGGAGCCGGACACCGCGCCGAGAAAGCCCTGTTCGCGCTCCCGCTCGCTGGTGACCGGGGCGGTGTTGGCATACACCGGCATATACAGCACGGCGCCAACCTGGGCGTCCTGATCGGTTTCCGATTTGAGTTTCAGCGGCGCCGAGAGCACCGCCTCGCCGCCGTTGCGAGCCTGGTACACCGCCTTGCGCCGCAGCGCCTCGGACAGCACGTCGAAGCCCAGGCCACGGCGATTGCGCCAGTCCAGGGGGCTGGTGTAGTCGACGATCAGGTATTCCTCGCGCTCGCCCGCGGGAAAAATACGGAAGTCCTTACGTCCCTCGCGCTGCTCAGCGGCGACGAAGGCAGCCAACTGCGGGCCGCGCAGATAGCGTACCCAGGACACGGCCTGGATGCCGGGATAGCGGTCTTGCAGCTGCAACTGGTCGGTGGCGCGCATCCATTCTTCGGCGCTGACCTGATCGCTGCCTGCCAGCAACCCGGCCATGCCACGCAGGACCATTTCATAGGCGCGCATGCGCTCGGTGATGCTCTGCTGCACATCATCCACGGCGATGCTGAAGCGTTGCTCCTGTTCACGCCGGTTGTTGGCTTCGAGCTCCTGCCATTGCCACATCACCAGCGCGCCCAGCCCCGCCATCAAACCCAATGCCACCAGATAAGGCAGCCAGGGCCGGCGAGAGTGAAACCCGGGGTTATCGTCCATGTAAGCTCCTGATCCTCCGCCAGCGCCCCTACCCCCTAGGTAATGAGACCTGGCCAGCAACGGCCCGCCCGGGCCATTGCGCTGAAGTCTAGACAGGAATTTGCCGCTGAGCGTTTTGCCATCAAACGTTGAGCGAATGGTTAGGTGTCGCGGAGCGCTAAAACAAAAGCATCGCGGCTAAAGCCCCTCCCAGAGAGCCCCCGTTCCCTGTGGGAGGGGCTTTATGATTGCCAACAAAAAGGCCTCCACTGGGGAGGCCTCATTCCAAATCGCACTAACTTACTGCGGGGCTTATTGGTACTGCTGCGGCTGTTGTTGCGCCTCGGGCAACGGCTTGAGATTCACCTCGACCCGACGGTTCTGCGCACGGCCATCGGCAGTGGCGTTGCTGGCAATCGGCTGGTCCGGACCATTGCCACGGGTGGACAACCGCGAGCCATCCACGCCTTGCGAGGTCAGGTAGCTGGCCACGCTCTGTGCGCGGCGCTGGGACAAATCCATGTTGTGCTGGCGGCTGCCGGTGCTGTCGGTGTAGCCGACGATTTCGATGGTGTTCTGGTTGTACTGCTTGAACGAGTTCGCCAGGTTGTTCAGCGGTGTATAGAAGTTGCTGACGATGTCGGAAGAGTCGGTGGCGAAGGTGATGTTACCGGGCATGATCAACTTGATCTGGTCGCCTTCACGCTGCACCTGCACGCCGGTGCCTTGCATGCTGCGGCGCAATTCTGCTTCCTGCTTGTCGGCGTAATAGCCGTAACCGGCACCGGCTGCGCCGGCGACAGCGGCACCGATCAAGGCGCCTTTACCACGGTTGTCGTGGTTGATAAGGGCGCCAGCCGCGGCGCCGGCCAGGGCACCGATACCACCGTACTTGGCGGTTTTGTTGGAACTCGGTGGCTGGTTGTCATAGGGGTTTTGCGAAGCACAGCCAGCCAACAGCGCAACGGCGGTAGCGGCAATGATCAGGCGACTGAAGGTAAACATGAATGAGGGACTCCTAAAGCGGGGTCCGCCCCGCTGGGCGGACCGCCATTGGAGCTTAAAGTTAGCTGAAAATTCCCTGCCCCCAGGTCTCAGTGTGCGTCTGGCGATGGCGCTGCCGGCGCGGCCATTTTGCGCATCAACGGCACCAACGCAGTGGCGAGCACGAAGCACACCATGATGCTCAGAAAGGCATCGGCATAGGTCTGCGTCTGCGCCTCGCGCAGGGTCAGCCGCGCCAATTGCTGCAGGCTGCCGGTGGCGGCCTCGTCGGCGCCCATACCCAACGCCTGTAGATTGCCGCCCACCTGCGCCAACCAGTGATTGAGCGCTTCGTTGCTGGCATTCAGGTGCTCGGCCAGGCGCTGGAAATGCAGGTTGGTGCGGTCGTTGAGAATGGTCGCGCAAGCGGCAATGCCCATGGCGCCGCCCAGGTTGCGCATCAGATTGAACAGCCCGGAGGCATGCTTGAGCCTCGCTGGCGCCAGGCTGCCGAGGGCCAGGGTCACGGTGGGCGGCACCGTCAGTTGCTGGGCCATGCCGCGCAAAGCTTGCGGCAGTAATAGCTCGCCGGCGCCCCAGTCGTGGGTGATGGCGCTGAAGTCCCACATCGAGATGGCGAACAGCGACAGGCCGATCATCATGATCCAGCGCATATCCAGGCGCGCCGCCAGAATCGCGTAGAGCGGAATCGCCAGAATCTGGAACACCCCGGTGGAGAACACCGCCAGGCCGATCTGCAAGGCGCTGTAACCACGCACGTGGCCGAGGAACAACGGGGTCAGATAAATAGTGGCGAACAAACCAATACCGGTGACAAAGGAAAACAGGCAGCCGAGGGCAAAGTTGCGCTCCTTAAGCGCGCGCAGGTCCACCACTGGATTGGCAAAGGTCAGGCTGCGCCAGAGAAAAGCCACACCGCTCAGGCCACAGATCCAGGCGGTGGTGAGAATGGTTGTGTCGCTGAACCAGTTCCAGCGCGGGCCTTCTTCCAAGGTGTATTGCAGGCAACCGAGAAACAGCGTCATCAGCGCGATGCCCAGGTAATCGGCGCCGCGCAGCAGGGAGAAATCGTGCTCATCGATGCGCACCAGCATGGGCACCACCACGGCGACAAAAATACCTGGCACCAGGTTGATGAAAAACAGCCAGTGCCAGGAATAGTTGTCGGTGATCCAACCGCCGATGGTTGGCCCCAGGGTTGGCGCTAGCGAAGCCAGGGCGCCGATGGTCGAGGCGGCCAGCACCCGCTGCTTGCCATCGAAAAACAGAAACACGCTGGTGAATACCAACGGAATCATCGAGCCGCCGAGAAAACCTTGCAGGGCGCGGAAAGCGATCATGCTCTGGATGTTCCAGGCCGCGCCGCACAGCAAGCTGGCCAGGGTAAACCCCACCGCCGAGGCGCAGAACAACCAGCGCGTGGACATCACCCGCGACAGCCAACCAGACAACGGAATGACGATGATCTCGGCGATCAGATAGCTGGTCTGAACCCAGGCCGTTTCATCCGCCCCGGCCGACAAACCGCCGCCGATGTCACGCAGCGAAGCCGAGACGATCTGGATATCCAGCAGCGCGATGAACATGCCGACGCACATGCTGGCGAAGGCCAAGGTCTTCTGCAGCGTACTCATCGACGCCGGGTTGAAGGGCGCAGCGGCGCTGCTCACAGGGCACGCGCCTGGGCGATCGGCTCGGCCACCTGGCTGTGGGTATCCACTTCAACGA
Organism: Pseudomonas sp. GV071; assembly: GCF_003050835.1. Lineage (GTDB taxonomy): Bacteria > Pseudomonadota > Gammaproteobacteria > Pseudomonadales > Pseudomonadaceae > Aquipseudomonas. Next base: position 273,310 of record NZ_QAOJ01000004.1, read on the forward strand.
TGACCGATAACCCCGGGCGCAAGTGGCCGAGCACGCCGTCGGCGTCATCCAGGTGAATGCGCACCGGCACCCGCTGAACGATTTTGGTGAAGTTGCCGGTGGCGTTTTCCGCCGGCAGCACGCTGAACTGCGCCCCGGTGGCCGGCGCCAGGCTGCCCAGGTGTCCATGGAATTCACGGCCCGGCAGCACGTCGGCACGAATGCTCACGGCCTGGCCGGGGAGCATCTCCGCCAGTTGGTCTTCCTTGAAATTGGCATCCACCCACAGGCCGGTGGCCGGCACCACCACCAGCAATTGCGTACCGGCAGCGGCGAAGGCCCCGACCCGCGCCTTGCGGTTGCCAATCACCCCGTCCACCGGCGCGCGCAGCTCGGTGTAGCTGAGGTTGAGTTGGGCGATATCACGGTCTGCCTGGGCCTGGGTCAGCGCCGCATTGGCTTGCAGTTTCTGCGTACCGATCACTGCCAGCTGGCGCTGGGTGGCCAGCAGTGTGGCCTGGGCGCGAGTGTGTTCGGCCAAGGCGGTTTTGAACGTCGCTTCGGCGCGCTGAGCGGCTTCCACCGACACCGCCGAGGTTTTCACCAGGCGCTGATAACGCAGGTGATCGGCTTGGGCGCGGGTCATCTCCGCCTGGGTGGCATCGATGCTTGCCCGGGCCTGTGCGATCAGCGCCTGTTGCAGCTCGGCCGTGGCGTCCAGATTGGCCAGCAAGGCGTGCTCCGCCGCCACCGCACCTTCGGCCTTGAGCAGGCCGGCGCGGTAGTCGCGGTCATCGATGCGCGCCAACAGGTCGCCGGCGTGGACGAACTGGTTGTCGGTGACCATCAGCTCGCTGATATAGCCGGCCACCTTGGAGCCGATCACCGTCACGTCGCCACCGACATAGGCGTCGTCGGTCTCCTCGATAAACCGCCCCGCCGTCCACCAATGGTTGCCATACACACCGAGTGCCACCAGTGCGCCGATGGCCACCAGCGGCAACCACAGGCGCCGGGCCACGCTGCGTTTAGGTTTGACCGGCAGCAGCGCGGCGCTGGGCAGTTCGGCGGTGGTCACGCTGTTCATGGCTGGGTGTCCTGTGCGGGAAGGGAGTGAAGGTTCTGGGCGCGGCGCAGGCGGCCGGCCTCCAGGCGTTGGCGCATGCGCGGGTTGGCGGCGGGGCCGGCGGTAATGGCGTGCTGACTGCTGATCGGCTGGCCGCTGATGGCATCAATCAACTGCAACTGCACCGCCGCACCACTGGTTTTTTCGGCGAGAAACACACTGGTGCCCTCGGGAGCGAAATGGCGGTTGCCCCAGTTCATCAGGGTCAGCATCACCGGGCGGAAATCCCAGCCACGGGGCGTTAGCAGGTAGTCGTAACGCGGCGGCCTATCGCTGTATTGACGGCGTTCGAACAAGCCGTCTTCCACCATCTGGTTGAGACGCCGGGTGAGCATGTTCGGAGCGATGTCGAGGCTTTTCAGAAACTCATCAAAACGGGTCAGGCCGTAGAAGGCATCGCGCAGCAAAAGGATGCTCCACTGGTCACCTACCCGCTCAAGGCTGCGGGCTACCGGGCATTGTCGACTGTGCAGACTCGTGCGTTTCATCGCTTCACCTGACGGCGCTCATCTTTAAATTACAGTCAACATATAACTTGTCACTTGCATCATGCAAGTAACCTTTTGCGCTTTCGGGACCAACGGCAAAACCCGCACTCGAAGGCGCGGGTTATTCAGCAAGGGAAAGGGGCTTTAGCGGTCAGGCGCGGATATAGGGGTTTTCGCGCATTTCATCACCCAGGCGGGTGTCAGGACCATGGCCGGTGACGACCGTGGCGTCCTCATCCAGCGTGTACAGACGCTGCTTGATCGAGCGCTCGATGGTCGGGTAATCCCCGCCCCACAGATCGGTACGACCGATGCCACGGCGGAACAGCGTATCGCCGGCAATCAGCAGCTTGGCCTCGGGAAACCAGAAACTCATCGACCCCGGCGTATGCCCCGGCGTGTGCAGCGCCACCCCGCAGCCACAGGCCAGTTCCTCGTCATCACGCAGCCACTGATCCGGCGCCGGCACCGGCGTGTACGGCACGCCGAACATCCGGCATTGCATCTCCAGGTTGTCCCAGAGAAAACCGTCCTCTTCATGCAGATGCAATGTCGCCCCAGTCTTTTCCTTCATCTGCCCGGAAGCGAGGAAGTGATCCAGATGCGCATGGGTGTGGATGATGCTCACCACCTTCAGCCCATGGGCCTCCAGGCGCGCCATGATCAGGTCCGGATTGCCACCCGGATCGACCACGATGGCCTTCTTGGTAACCGGGTCGCCAATGATCGTGCAATTGCACTGCAACGGGCCGACGGGGAAGGTTTCGCGGATCAGGGCGGTGTTCATGAAATCTCCTTCAAGTAATCCGGCCCATTCTCCGGTTCATAGATTGGGGCTTCAAGCGTTAACTGGCAGCTCACGGTCGCTGACCGTCCCCCTGAAGGAACCACGCCAATGAAATGCCCAGAATGCGGCGCTGCTGAACTCGGGCGCGACACCCGCGACCACACCTATAGCTACAAAGGCCAAACAACGACTATTGCCGCCGTTACCGCAGACTACTGCCCAGCCTGCAACGAATCACTCACGATGCTCGAAGAGTCAGATCGCGTAATTGCCGCGATGAGAGCGCTCGCCAAACAGATCAACTCCTCCCTGGTTGATCCTGTTTGAAGCTCTCGGTGAGTGGCTACTCCTCCCCCCGATAATCACTCGGCAATTTCCCCGTCCATTTCTTGAACGCCCGACGAAAATTCGAGGCATCGCTAAACCCGAGCAAATACGCGATCTCGTACAACGGCAGCTGCGTGGTGCTGAGGTATTGCAGGGCCAGCCGTTTGCGCACGTCATCCAGCACCTGTTGATAACTGGTGCCCATCGCCGACAGGTGCCGGCGCAAGCTGCGCCCGCTGGTGTGCAGCGCTTTGGCCGCGCTGCTGAGGTCGGGGAAGTCGCCGGGGCGGGCCAGCAGCAGGCGGCGCACGCGGGTGAGCAAGGCGTCCTGCACATCGAGGCTGGCCAGCAGGGCTTCGCATTGTTGTTCGCACATTTGCACGGTGGCCGGGTTGGCCAGGGCCATGGGGCGCTGCAGGTAGTGTTGCGGAATGCTGATGCGGTGGTACGGCTGGTCGAACTGCACGCGTGGACCGAACACCTGCTGATAGCGCTCGGCGTAGAGCGGCGCCGGGTAGGCGAAGCCGACTTCGATGCCGTGCATTTTTTCCCCGAGCAGAAACTGCGCAATGCTGTGCAGGCTGCACATCAAACCCTCTGCCGCGAAGCGTCCTAGCGCGCCCAGGGGCATCGATTCGCTGGCGCGCAGTTCCGAGCGTTCGTCGCCTTCGATGCGTTCCAGTTCATAGGCCAAACCGAGCACGCGGTAGTACTTGAGGGCGAACTGGATGGCTTTGTCGAGGGTGGCGCTGGAGAGCACGGCGTAGCCGAGAATGCCGTGGGTCGAGACGTTCAAGCGCTGCCCCAGTAACAGACCCAGCGCCGGTTCGTTGCAGCGTGTGAGGGCGGCGCTGGCGAGCAGGTTGAAGTCGATAAACGACAGCCGCCCGTTGGGCGCTTCCAGCACCTGGGGTTTTATCCGTGCCGCTTGCAGCAGCTCATCGCGGGGCACACCCAGCTCGGCAGCCAGGTCGATCAGGGCGCTGGCATAGGCGATGGGCACCAGCTCGGCAGCGAAATTCATGGACTGCTTCATCGTGACTAGACTTCATCGTTGTTGTTGTTTTTGGGCACCGTTGCCGTGGCCAGAAATGACGCGCGCCCCATGGATAGTCTGGCGTGACAAGGCGCACTACCACTCCCAAAGGTTTGGAATTGCGCTCGGGAGACCAGCAATGGCCACATATGACCGCCACATTGGCAGCTCTCAACCTGTGCGCCGTTGCCCTCGCCGCCCATAGTGACAACCATGGTTAAGCAACGACTCAGGGAGTCAGCATGGTCAGCACCACACCCGAAGGACTGCAGATTCGCCCACGCCATCTGGATTTCGATTTGCCCAATCCACTGCCACGGCACTGGCACAGCGGCGATGCGTTCAAGACTCACCTGTTCGATGCCATGTCGGTGTTGTTTCCCGATGGCGAGCGCTTCTTTATCGACTCGGTGCGCCAGTTCCGCGACCAGATCACTGACCCGGCGCTGAAGGAGCAGATCCGCGGCTTCATCGGCCAGGAAGGTCACCACAGCCGCGAGCATGCGGAGTACAGCAACCGCCTGCGCGACCTCGGCTATAACATCACCCGCATCGAAAAACGTGCCCAGGCACGCATCCGCTACACCCAGAAAAAGTTCTCGCCACAACGGCAGCTGGCGGCCACCGCAGCACTGGAACACATCACCGCGATCATGGCCGACGGCCTGCTGCGTGAGCCGCGTCACCTCGAAGGCGCGCACCCGGAATTGATCCGCCTGTGGCGCTGGCACGCGCTGGAAGAAACCGAACACAAAGCGGTGGCTTTCGACGTATACAACCAGGTGTGCGGCAGCCGCAAACTGCTGCGCAGGGCGATGATGATGGGAACCTTCTTTTTTGTCTTCGACACCTTCCGCGGCATGACCCACATGCTCAAGCAGGACGGCCTGCTGTGGAACTGGCGCGTGTGGCGCGACGGCATCACCTGGATGTGGGGCAAGAACGGCGTGTTCCGCCCGCTGATCAAAACCTACCTGGACTTCTTCAAGGACGGTTTCCATCCGTGGCAGCACAACAACATCGATTTGCTGCATAGCACGCGGGATGAGTTTGATGCGCCGGTGGCGCAGACGGCTTGAGTAACCCAATAAAAAACGCCGCCAACCTTCACGTTGGCGGCGTTTTTTATTGGCCGAATTTTTCAACCTTAACTTTGTCGTCCCAGCGCAGGCTGGGACCCAGAGTTCCGGAACGATCACCGCTCCCTCATCCATTCTGGATTCCGGCCTACGCCGGAATGACGGTGCTTTCATTGCAACGTTCGGTTCAACCCTGCTGCTTTTAACCTTGAAGGAAGCGCAACGCATCCGCCGCACTCTGCTCGGGGATTTCCTCCATCGGAATATGCCCGACACCTGGATAAGTCTTCACCTGAATCCCCGGCAAATCGCGCTGCCAAAGCGGCACATGCTTGGGCGAAATCCAGCGGTCGCGCTCGCCCCACATCAGCAGCGTTGGCGTGGTGATCTGCGCCACCCGCGCCGGGGTGCCGTGCAGTTCTTCGCGGTTTACTTTGAGCAGCACGCGGAAGATATCCATCATCGCCCGGCGGTTGCCCGGGCGGCGGCTGAGGTCGTAGTAACGGTCGACCACGCCCGCCTTGATCCGCCCCGGTTCGCCATAGACTTCCTTGATGCCTTGGGCAATCAAGGCCCGCGGCATCCACATCGGCATCGCCCAGGTCGCCCCTGGCAAGGCAGCGGCGGCGATCATCAAGGGCACCTTGTGCATGTGATAACCGGCTGGGTCGATCAGTATCAATTTTTCCACCCGTTGCGGCTGGGCCAAGGCGAAGTTCCAGGCGATGTAACCGCCCAGGGAGTTGCCCGCCACCACCGCCTTGCTCACCCCCAGGTGATCGAGCAGCAGGCTGAAGATTTGCACCATGCGCTCGGCGCTGTATTCGCCGTCACGCGCCGGGCCGGTGAGGCCGAAGCCAGGGACGTCGAAACGGATGATCCGGTACTGGTCGGCAAAGGCGCTGATCCAGCCGTCCCAGGTGTGCAACGAGGCGACCACACCATGGATCAGCACCAGCGCCGGCTTGTCGCGCGTGCCTTCGTCGCGGTAGTGCACATTGAAGCCGTCCAGCTCGATAAACCGCGAGCCGCTGTCGGCGTTGGCGTAGCGGGATTTCAGGCGTTCCAGGGGCAAGGCACCGAAACCCAAACGGGCAAAACCGACCGCCAGAGGTGGCGTCAGAGTCAGGCTGGAAGCAGTCATGCGGGGACCTCGACAGTCTTGTTATAGGTCCCGCATCAAAGCATGGGCCTGTGCCCGTGGCGCCCAACCTAGGTTGTGACGGGGCACAGCGAGGCGATCAGCAACTCGCTCAGCACGGTCTTCGCGTGTTCGATTTCTACCCGCGTGGCGCTGCGCCCAAGCAGCTCCAGCGACGTGGCCTCCAGTGCCCATATCAGCGCGCGGTAGGTCAGTGGGTCACGCGGCTCGTCGCTCTGCTTCAAGCGCTCCACCAACAGCGCGGTCATCTCCACATGGGCCCGCTGGCGATGGCGAGCCAGGGGTGAATCGGCGCGCAGCGCTTCTTCTTGCATCAGGCGAATGATCGGGCCCACGGCCGAGTGGTAATCGAAGAAACAGCCGACCATGTTACGCAGCCATTCCTGTGGGCTGCCGGCGCCTTGCTGCATGTCGCGAAAGCGCGCCAGCAGGAGGATCACGGCGGTCTGGTAGATGCCTTCGAGCACGTCCATCTTGTTGTCGAAGTACTTGTAAAAGGTGCGCCGCGACACGTTGGCGGCGGCCAGCAGGTCGTTGACCGTGGTGTCGTTCAAACCCTTGCGGGCAAACACGGGAATGGCGGTCAGTTGGATATTGATCCGCTGCAGATGACCGACCAGGGGCCCGTCCGCCACTTCACCCTGTTGCCGCGCCACGGCGCCGTAGCCGCCCAGGTCTTCGAACACCGCCAGCACGGCGCCTTGCACGGCCTTTTCCGCTTCCATCGCGCGCTCCTTGAGGTTCCAACCCTACGCCTGGGTGACGGGGCTGAGCGGGCTGGGTACTCTTGCCTTCATTCTTATAAAAACCCTGCCGGAACGCCCCTGTCGATGAAGCTAACACGCCGCCTGCTCTGGCCGCTGGCCATCCTTTTGTTGGTTGTTGCGCGCTCGGTGTCCGCCGCCGACCTGTTTTACCTGGGGCAGAAAATTCCCGATATCCAGAAACCCTGGAGCAGCCGCGACTACCACCAGTTGGTCGAAGCGCTGCAGAGGCTCGACAGCACCCAGGCCAACGCCCTGCCGCGGCGCAGTGGCGAGTTCACCGGGCCGATTTATCAGCGCATGGTCAGCGAGGAAAACTTCCGCCCGCAGCTGAATATCTATGCGCCGCTGGAACTGCGGCAGAACGAGGCGCGGGAACTGCTGTTCCAGCTCAAGGAGCTGATGCGCCTGTACTTCGACTTCCACGCCGTGCAGCAACCCTATGGCGCCGAAGCCCTGGGCTTGATGACCTACTCACTGCGCCAGCAAGCGGTGCTGTTCACCCTCACCACCGAATTCTGGATGACCCTGTCGGCCCCCGAGCAACGCAACCCGGTGCGCCTGCAGGGCCTGCAAGACACCAAGGAAGCGGCGGCCATGCTCACCTCCAGCGCCCTCGATTACCTCGGCCTGACCAAACAGTTCGGCCGTGAAGACCTGGCCCTGTATGCCGCCGAACTCAGCAAACAACTGCCGGAACTGTTCGTCCACCTCAATGCCGAGGTGCGCCCCCAGGTGTTGGCCAGGATCGATGAGTTGGCGCAGAAACACCCCTACAGCGAAGTGCGCGCCAGCATGAACGAACTGCTGCCGGTGCTGCTGGTGATTCAGGCCGATGTGGAAAAACAGCTGGCGATGCCGGCACCGGAAAAGCCGGCGGCGAAGAAGCTGGACCTGACGGCCCCGTAACTGAAAACCGGACATCAAAAACTCGAGGCTGCAAACACCGTTTCCAGGGAATCGCGGCTGAAGCCGCTCCTGCGAAAAACAAACGGTGTATTACCGAAGTACCCCGAGTGCCTTGGCCCTCGCTACCGCCTGGGTGCGGCGCTCAACGCCGAGTTTGCTGTTGATATGCCTTGCATGGGTTTTCACCGTGTGCAGGGAAATAAACAGCTGCTCGCTGATCTCCTGGTTGGAGCAGCCCTGGGCGATCAATTTCAGCACCGCCAATTCGCGGCTGCTCAAGGCTTCGGCCTGAATGCCGCTGTCGACCACCTCAAGCACTTCCTCGTCCAGCTCCGGCAACAGGCTCAGCAGGCGCTCACGCAACGGACAATGGGGCCGCGGCAACAACTGCTCACGCAACCACTGCGGGCGTTTTTGCAGCAGTTCGTTGAACGGCAGCAAGCCGCCGCCAATCGCTGACTCCATGCTGCTGTAGAGCTGATGCTGGGCCTCGCGTTCGCGGCCCTGGTCGAGCAGCAGCAAGGTCAGGTGCACCTGGGCAAAGCCGCCCATCAATTGCCCACCCACGCTCTGCGCCCGCGCAATCAGCGAACGCAGGCGGCGTTCAGCATCCGGCAGTTTGGCTTGTAAACGTTCCAGCACCGCCTGCTGCATTTCGATGTGCAGCGGCAGTTGCGGGTTGTACTCGGGCGCGGCGGCGGCCTGCTCACCGCTGTAGGTGGTGGCCAGACGGTAGAGCCAGTCACCGGCCAGTTCGGTCTGCCCACGCATCAGCCACAGCTCGCACTTCACCACGGTGATCATGGCCAGGTAGTAGATCGCCGGAACGTCCCAGATATGCATCAGCCGCTCGGCTTCAGCGAGCTGGGCAAACGCCTCGGCCAGGCGCCCGCTGCGGCCCTCGATGGTGGCTAGCACGCAATGGCCGATCAGCACACTGGTGTCGCGGCAGGCACGCGCTTCGCTGATGCCGGCGAGCAAGCGGGCACGGGCCGCTTCCGGCTGCATGCGCAGGGTCAGCAGATAACCTTCGTATAACGTCAGGCGTGCGCGCACCGCATACAGGCGTTGCGACGACAGCCCGCGCATGCACTCCAGGCCCAGGCGCACTTCTTCCTGGGCACGCAGCACTTCGCCACGGGCCTGCAGCACCCGCGCCCGGTCGTAGTAAGCCAGCGCTTCGAACAGCGGGTTGCCGTAACGCTGCGCCAACTCCAGGGCATCACGATTGAGGCCGCGGGCGCGCCACAGGTCGTTGCGCACAATGGCCAAGTTCGCCAGGGTCGACAGGCACATCAGTCGCTGCCCGCAACGTTCCTGCGGCAAGGCCGAAAGCGCCTCACTGCAATAGGCTTCAGCCTTGGCGCTGTCGCCGCGACCACGGGCAATCACCCCGCTCAAGGCCAACCACTGGCCAATCATCGAGCGTTGCGCACGGGCATTGGGCGCCGGCAGAAAGCGCGCCAGTTGGCTAGCCAGGTCTTGCGCAGCATCCAGCTGACAGGCCAGGGCCAGCGCCCAGGCGTACAGCACGATCAGCCGCGGCGAACTGCTCAGCAGGCTCTCCGGCAAGTCCATTTTCCAGCGCAGCAACATCGCCACGTTCTGCTCACCGAGCAGTTGTTCTTCCGACAGGTTCTGCACCAGGCTCGCCGCCACATCCGGCTGACCGGCACGCAAGGCCTGTTCAATGGCTTCGTCGAGCAGGCCCTGGCCACTGAACCAACGGCAGGCGCGCAGGTGCAACTTGGCGGCAGGCTGGCTCAGGGATACCGGCAAGCGCGCGCGCAGCAAGTCAGAAAACAGGTGGTGGTAACGGAACCAGCGACCGTGCTCGTCCAGCGGCACCAGAAATACCTGATGCGCTTGCAGGTGCTGCAGGATCACCGCGCTGTCATGGCCGTCACGCACGGCATCGCAAAGTTCTACACAGAAGCGTTCGAGGAAGGCGGTTTCGTAGAGAAACTCCTGCACTTCAGCGCTCTGGCTTTCGATCACTTCTTCCAACAGGTAGTCGCGGATCAGGCCGTCGGCACCGTCCAGGGAATGGCCCCAGTTCTGCGCGTCGCCGCCCTCGCTGGCCGCTAGCATCCACAGACGCAGCCCCGCCACCCAGCCTTCGCTGCGCTGCAGCAGGTTGTCCAGCGCCTCACCCTGCAGGTTGACGCCCTGGCTTGCCAGCAACTGGCTGGACTCGCCATCGGTCAGGCGCAGGTCCTGTTCCTGTAACTCGAGCAACTGCCGCGACAGGCGCAAGCGCGCCAGGTGCCAGTTCGGCCGCTGACGGCTGGTAACCAGCAGGAGCAAACCGGCGGGCAAATGATTGAGGAAAAATTGCAGGCAACGGTCCAGCACCGGGCCCTGGGCCAGGTGGTAATCGTCTAGCACCAGCAACAGCGGGTTGGCCGGGTCCAGGCGTTGGGTCAGCTCATCCAGCAAGCCGTCGAGCCATTCTTCGAAGGCAAACGGCTGATGGCGCTGACGCAACTTGAGCAGGCCGAGAGCCTCTTCACCAATGCCCGGGAAACAGCGCTGCAAACCCACCACCAGGCGTTCGAGAAAGCGCCCGGGGTCGCTGTCCATCTGACTTAACCCCAGCCACAGGCTTTGCCAGTGGTTGGGCAAACGTTCGCAGAATTCGATGGCCAGGGAGCTTTTGCCAAAGCCGGCGGGCGCAGTGAACAGCAGCAAGCGCCCCGACAGGCCACTGACCAGGCGTTCGCACAGGCGCGGACGGGTGATATAGCCCGCCGGCAACGGCGGACGGAAAAAACGCCCTTCGGCGGTGGGAATCGTTGGAAAGGCCAGGCCTTGCGAACTGGAAAGATCGGTCATCGGCAGATTCTTGTTATTGGGCCTGTTGACGTCGCGTAGCAAAAATCCATCGCGGTTCACTCCGTGGGCAGGCTCGCGCAGTTAGAGCGGGCAGCCGATGCTCGGACGTTTTGCAGCCTAGCCCCTTGAACGGCGCATTTGAAGCATTAACCCGGCAAGACAGCGGTTTTTCCTACAAAACCAGACCAATCGCGTTCAGCCGCGATGCTCTGAGCGATATCAGCCGCAATACCAGTCCAGAGCGAGCTAGGTGAGGCAAGGCGCCCCGCAGCTTTTAAGCGCATCGTACTCCAGTACGTGAGCATTAAAAGCGAGGACGCAACGTAGCATCGCCGACGCGCAGCCGCTCGATCAGCCATAAAAAAACCGGCCCTGAGGCCGGTTCTTTTATGGCGCTAACGCTTACCGAACGCCGGATTGACGCAGAGCAGCTGGGGTGTAGTCAGACTCGGACGCTTTGAAGTCGAAATCGTAAGCCTGTTTCTCTTCGTTTTTCATGCCCAGGGCGATGTAGCGGCCGGAGAGCAGGTCATACAGGGTTTCCAGGGTGTACCACGGCACTTGCTTGTCGTAGTAGTACTCGGCATGGGCCTCGGCTACGCGCCACAGGGTGCCACGGCCGTCGTAGTGGTCGCCTTCGGAAACCTGCCAGGTGTCTTCGTCCAGGTAGAAGTCACGTTTGGCATAGATGTGGCGCTCGCCGGCTTTCAGGGTGCCGACTACGTGCCATACCCGGTGCAACTCGTAACGGGTCAGGTCCTGGTTGATGTGACCGGCCTTGATGATGTCCGCGTACTTCAGGTTCGGCGAATCGAGGCGGTAGTTGTTGTACGGAATGTAGATCTCTTTTTTGCCTTCGAGCTTCCAGTCGTAACGATCTGGCGCACCGTTGTACATGTCGAAGTTGTCCGAGGTACGCAGGCCATCGGCTGCGGTACCTGGGCCGTCATACGACACTTGCGGAGCGCGACGCACACGACGCTGACCGGCGTTGTAGATCCACGCCAGGCGCGGCTCTTTAACCTGGTCGAGGGTCTCGTGCACCAGCAGTACGTTACCGGCCAGACGCGACGGTGCAGTCACCTGTTGCTTGAAGTAGAACAGGATGTTGCTTGGCTTGCTGGCGTCGTAGTCGGTCAGGTTGGCGCGGAAAGTGAACTGATCCTGGAAGTACACCAGCGAGTAGGAACCGTTGGCCTGAGGCGTGGCCTGGGTGACCAGACGACGCAGGCTACCGCCGCGATAACGGGTGATCTGGTTCCAAATCGCTTCCACACCGTCCTTCGGAATCGGGAACGGATAGGCGGTCTCGAAGTTCTCCAGACCGTTGCCACCTTGAACCAGCTTGGTGTTTACGGCGTTTTTCTTCACCGCCGCTTGCACGTCAGCCGGCACGGTAGCGGTACGGTGAGTGGTGTACACCGGAATCTTGTAGGTTTCCGGGTAGCGTTTGAACATCGCGTACTGGCCAGGGGTGAGCTTGGCTTTGTACTGCTCGACGTTCTGCGCGGTGATGGTGAACAGCGGTTTTTCACTGGCGAACGGGTCGCTCAGAAAGCCCTTGCTGTCAGCGGTGCCGGCGTTCTTTGGCAGGCCACCAGTCCAGGCAGGAATGCTGCCATCGGCGTTGCCGGCCATTTCTGCGCCAACCGGGGTCAGGGTAGTACCGAGCTTGGCAGCTTCCTCGGCCGAAACGGCCGCCATCACGCTAGTAGCCAACAGCGACAGTGCCAGGGCAGCGCCAGTGTTGAGCAGACTCTTTGTTATTTTCATCGTCATACCTTCCTCAAAGTTGCTGTCTGCTTAGAAGTTCACGCCGAAGCTGAGTGCGGCGAAGTCGCGGTCAACCAGGGTGTTGTAGTCGCCACCGAAGAAGTTGGTGTAGGCAACGCTTGCGGTGTAGGTGTTTTGGTATTCAGCATCCAGGCCGACGCTGATTGCTTTAGCGCCTTCGTTGAACACACCGTTGGCACCGTAACCATTCACATCATGCGACCAGGCAACGTTCGGTTTCAGGTTGATACCAGCGAATACGCTGTTGTAGTCCCAGATTGCACGAGCACGGTAGCCCCAAGATGTGGCGGTAGCGAACCCGTCGTTATTGCAGTTTTCGCTGACGTTCTTGGCGTTAGGGCTACCGAGCGTACTGGTGTTGAGCAAGCGGCAAGCATTGTTTGGCAACTCGCCAGGACCATAGCTCGGGTCACGGCCATAGCGAACCTTCGAGGTGCTTTCCAGGCCACCGATATGGCTCACGCCAATTTCACCAACCAAGGTCAGACGCTCGGCGCCCATCACCTGATCAAAGAACTGCGTGAAGGTAGTTTGCAATTGAGTGATTTCTTTACGGTTATAACCGTGCAGATCTTCACCCGGCGTTCCTTTCAAAATCGAAGCGCTGTTGAACAACAGGAATCCAGCGGCAGCAGGGTTATAGGCTGAATTGCCCAGAGGAGTCAGACCGCCGTAAAGAATATCGGTAGTGTTGATTTGTACTGGCGCGTTTGGACGATAACTCAACTCACCACTCCAAGCGGTACCGGTGGGGAGAGTTGTGGAGAAGCTCAGGCCGTAGAGGCGGATGTCTTCCGGGTACTCCATGAAGTACTCGGAGTTACCCGCTACACGCAATGGTGTAAGTGCAGCCAAAGGCCCCAGCGTGTTGGCACGGTAGGCGGCAGCAGGTGCGCCATGACCGCTGAATACCGGTGCTCGGCTGTGGTAATTCATGAAGTAGGCGCCGAACTCAGTGTCCAGAGCGTCCGAGAAGTAACGGAACGCCGTACCCCATTGGCCGCTATCGCGGGCATCACGGTCGCCGCCACGCGGAACGATTACGCCCTCATCCGGATCTCCCCAAGTCACACCTTGAGCGCGCAGGGCGTTAACACCTGCCTGAGTGGCGGCAGCGCGCACGGCGTTCTCGGTGCGCAGAACAGCAAGGTTGTTATCGCAACCGTCGGCAACTACGTCAGCCTGTGCGAAGAAGGTGCCGCAGTTGTCGGCAACGGTCTGATCCCACTCCAGTTGATAGAAGGCTTCAGCCGACAGATTTTCGGTCAGACTTTGCTGCACGAAGAACATATTTACCGGGATCAAACCTTCTTTAATTTCTGCGCCTGGGCGGCGGAAAGCGGAGACGTCGATCGGGTTGATGGAGTTGATACCGTTCTGGATAAAAGTACTTTCACCCCAGCTCACAACCTGCTTACCCAAACGCACGGAGCCCGGCTGATCAGCTACTTGGTAGTTGTGATAGACAAAGGCGTCGAGGATTTGTGCACCGGAAGCCTGAGCACCTTCCTTACGGTTGTGATCGTCGATTTGCTTGAACTCGCGATCTTCATCTTTCTGTTCGAAGTCATACCAATACTTGCCACGCACGAATACGCCGGTGTCGCCGTATTTCAGCTCAAGGTCATGGATACCTTTGAAGATCTTCGAGAACGTCTGACCGCTCTTATAATTCAAGTGCGCATCATCAGAGGTTTGCGACAGGCTATCGCCGCCGTTGTTCACCCCGATCAGATCTTTATCAGGCCCGGTAGTAGACCAGCTCGCGCCCACCGACAGCGACGAGTCGAACGAGCCTTCGATTTCACCGACGTTAAAAGAAACTGCAAATGCGGGTGTGGCGAGGGTGGTGGCGAGGCTGACGGCCAGTGGCAGTTTTGCCCGGCGCCAGAACGTTCTTGTTGTTGTCATCGACGCTACTCCATGTTTGTTTTTTTGTTATGGATGGCAGCGACTATAGGTACAAGGTCGTACGAAATGATCCATCTAAAGTGTGATTTGAACGCGCCAACCACTCTGGAATGCAGGTTTCGGCGGTTTCAGAAGGGGTACAAAGGGCTACAAGTGGCGCAAGGCCAGCGCTTGAGGGGCCAAGCGCTTGCTTGGGGAGCGGGCCGTATGCGCTGTATACGGCCCGTTACAGTTACAGAGTGGACAAAAAGGCGCTGCCGGCCTCCTGCCATTGAGCGATATCCAGGCGAATACGTTTCTTATCCAGCTTGCCGACGCTGGTCTTGGGAATTTCGGTAACAAGGGCAATTTGCGAAGGGATCGCCCACTTGCTCAGCAGCCCCTGCTCCACGAATGGCTTGAGGTGTTCCTTCAGGCTCTTCGCGTCGAGGCTGTGTCCATCGCGGGCCACCAGCAAAGCAAACGGGCGCTCGCCCCACTGCGGGTCGGGAATTCCCACCACCGCCACTTCGCGCACGCCGGGGTGCCGGCTGACCAGGTCTTCGAGCTCGAGGGAGGAGATCCACTCGCCGCCGGTTTTGATCACGTCCTTGATCCGGTCGCGAATATCGATAAAGCCCATGTTGTCCAGGGTGGCCACGTCGCCGGTGTGCAACCAGCCGCCTTCCCACAGTTCTTCACTCTTCTGCGGTTCGCGGAAATACCCTTGAGTCAGCCACGGCGCTCGCAGCACCAGCTCACCCTGGGATTCGCCATCAGCGGGCAGGAAATTGCCGTCGGCATCAATGATCGCCGCTTCCACCAACGGCACCGGCACGCCAGCTTTGATCTTGTAGGTGGTGCGCTCGTCTTCGCTGCCGGCGAGCAACTCGTCGTTCATATGGGCGCAGGAAATCATCGGGCAGGTTTCCGACATGCCATAGGCTGCGGTCAGATGAATGCCGCGCGCCTTGGCTGCTTCGTACAAGGAGCGGTTCAGCGAGCTGCCGCCGATGATGATTTTCCAGCCGCTGAAGTTCACGTCCTGGGCGGCTTTGGCGTTCATCACCATTTGTAGAATGGTCGGTACGCAATGGGAGAAAGTGACCTTCTCTTTTTTCCATAAGCCCACCAACAATTCAGGGTCGTAACGGCCCGGGTACACCTGCTTGATACCCAGCATGGTGGCCACGTACGGCACACCCCAGGCATGCACGTGGAACATCGGGGTGATCGGCATATACACATCGTCGTTGGCCATCAGCCGCGGCGTGTGCACCGCGCCCATCATGCTGGCCATGCCCATGGTGTGCAGCACCAGTTGGCGGTGGGTGAAGTACACGCCCTTGGGGTTACCGGTGGTGCCGGTGGTGTAGAAGGTGGTGGCCACCGAGTTCTCGTCGAAGTCGGGGAAATCGTACTGCGGGCTGGCAGCAGCAAGCAGTTGTTCGTACTCGCCCACCAGGCCTGGCAGATCGGCCGTTTTGTCCGCGCCGTCGGTGAGCAGGATGGTTTTCTCGACGGTGGTCAGCGCACCTTTAATGCCTTGGTAAATCGGCAGGAATTCGCTGTTGACCAGCACCACGCGGTCGTCGGCGTGGTTCATGGTGTACAGAATCTGTTCCGGAGACAGGCGGATATTGATGGTGTGCAGCACCGCGCCGATCATAGGCACGGCGAACATGCATTCGAGGTAGCGGTGGCTGTCCCAATCCATCACGGCGACGGTGTCACCAGCCTTCACCCCGGCGTTGTTGAGCACGTTGGCCAGACGGGCCACGCGCTCATTGAAAGTCAGGTAGCTGTAACGCACCAGGTCGCGGTAAACGATCTCCCGGGTTTTCTCGTAGCGACTACCTGACAACAGCAAGCGTTTGATCAACAGCGGCGCTTGGTACGCGTTGTCAGCGGGTTGGATTACGCGGGTTTGCAGCATGGGGACACCTATACACACGGCCTAATGAAGTGAAACTACTGCGTTCGCTGCGTTTCACGCGGTCTTATAAGCGCACTCTAGAGCGGTGCGCGCCCTCATAAATCAACCAAAAGAATGATTTCGACGTGACTCTTTGGCCACTTTTAGTCACGAGGTAGAATCGGCTCCATCGGCCGGTATTCAGCGGCCGCACTACATGTACCAGAAGAACAAGAGGACAGCGAAATGAACGACATCGTTATCGTCAGCGGCGCCCGCACCCCCATGGGTGGTTTCCAGGGCAGCCTTTCCAGTGTGCCTGCCGTCGACCTCGGCGCCGTGGCGATCCGTGAAGCGGTACAACGCGCCGGTATCGATGCCGCCGATGTACAAGAAGTGATCATGGGTTGCGTACTGCCCGCCGGCCTCAAACAAGGCCCGGCCCGTCAAGCCTCCCTGAACGCCGGCCTGCCGAGTGCCACCGGCTGCACCACCATCAACAAGCTCTGCGGCTCCGGCATGAAAGCCGTGATGCTCGCCCACGACGCGCTCAAGGCTGGCACCAACAGCGTTATGGTCGCAGGCGGCATGGAGAGCATGTCCAACGCCCCGTACATTCTGGAAAAAGCCCGCACCGGCCTGCGCATGGGCCATGGCGAAATCAAGGACCATATGTTCCTCGACGGCCTGGAAGATGCTCGCACTGGTCGCCTGATGGGTTCGTTTGCTCAGGAAACCGCCGACAAATACGGTATCAGCCGCGAAGAGATGGACGCCTACGCCATCGAGTCGCTGAAGCGCGCGCAGAAGGCGATTGCCGACGGTTCGCTGAGCGCTGAAATCGTGCCGGTCACCGTTACCAGCCGTAAAGGCGAAGTGGTGGTGAAAGACGACGAGCAGCCGCTGAACGCCAACCTGGAAAAGATTCCTGGCCTGAAGCCGGCCTTCCGCAAAGACGGCACCATCACCGCCGCCAACGCCAGCTCGATCTCCGACGGCGCCAGCGCCCTGGTCCTGATGACCAGCGATGAAGCCGCTCGCCGTGGCCTCAAGCCACTGGCCAAGATCGTCGGCCACGCCACCCAGAGTCAGGACCCGAGCGAGTTCACCATTGCCCCGATTGGCGCCATGAGCAACCTGTTCGCCAAAACCGGCTGGAGCAAGAACGACGTCGACCTGTTCGAAATCAACGAAGCCTTCGCCATGGTCACCATGCTGGCCATGCGTGAACACGGCTTGGACCACGCCAAGGTCAACGTCTACGGCGGCGCCTGTGCCCAGGGCCACCCGGTGGGCTCCACCGGTTCGCGGATCATCCTCACCCTGATCAACGCCCTGAAAAACACCGGCGGTAAACGCGGTGTGGCGTCGTTGTGCATTGGTGGTGGTGAGGCGACTGCAGTGGCCATCGAGCTGCTGTAAACCTTCGCCAGAAACGAAAAAGCCCGGCTAATACGCCGGGCTTTTTTGTAGATAAACGATGCCGCTCCTACAAAGCTGCAGACTTACGGCATCCGCGCCAACGCCACCTTGACTCCCAACCCCACCAACACCACCCCCATCGCCCGATCAAACCAGTGCCCCATGCGTGAGAAGCCGGCGCGCACGCGCTCCTGGCTGAACAACCACGCCACCATGCAGAACCAGGTCGCAGTCGCCGCCGCCAGGTACACGCCATAGCCGGCCTGCACCAGCAACGGTGTATGTGGGTTGATCACCACGGTAAACAGCGAAAGGAAAAACAGCGTGGCCTTGGGATTGAGGCCGTTGGTAATAAAACCGCTGACAAAGGCGCCACGAGCTGTACGTTGCTGCGGTTCAACGAGCACCTGCTGCTCATCCCCCGCCACCGCCGGCTGCGCACGCAAGGCCTTGATGCCGATGTACACCAGGTACGCCGCCGCCAGCCATTTAAGGGCGCTGAACAGCACGATCGACTGCGACACGATCAGGCCGATGCCCAGCAACGAATAGGTGACGTGGAGGAAAATTGCGCAGCCCACACCCAAGGCTGTCCAGGTTCCGGCGCGGCGCCCATTGGCCACACTTTCGCGCACCACCACGGCGAAATCCGGGCCGGGGCTGGCGACCGCCAGCAGGTGAATCAGGGCAACGGTAAGAAACTCCGTCCAGTACATAGTGGCGCTCCGCAGTCTGTTAGGCTGGCAACGATACGCCCTCCCCCGACTGCAAAAAAGGTACAGCTGATGACCAACCACAGCCGCGCCGTGTTCCTCGATCACGACTCTCTTGACCTCGGCGACTTAGACCTCGCCCCGCTGCACGCGGCCTTTGACGAACTGACCCTGCATGCCGGCAGCGCCCCCGAACAGATTGCCGAACGCCTGCGCGACGTCACGGTGGCGATCACCAACAAAGCGCCGATTACGGCAGCCACCTTCGCCGCGTGCCCGCAGCTGAAACTGGTACTGGTCGCCGCCACCGGCACCAACAATGTCGACCTCGCTGCCGCCCGTGAACACGGCGTGGTGGTGAGCAACTGCCAAGGCTACGGCACCCCCTCGGTAGCCCAGCACACACTGATGTTGTTGCTGGCCCTGGCCACCCGTTTGCCCGATTACCAACAGGCGATTCGCGCGGGCAAGTGGCAGCAGGCCAAGCAGTTCTGCCTGCTGGATTTCCCCATCGTCGAGCTGGAAGGCAAAACCCTCGGCCTGCTCGGCCATGGCGAATTGGGAGGGGCGGTGGCCAAGCTGGCAGAAGCCTTTGGCATGCGCGTGCTGCTTGGTCAGATTCCCGGTCGCCCGGCCCGCCCCGACCGTTTGCCGCTGGCAGAACTGCTGCCGCAAGTGGACGCCCTGACCCTGCATTGCCCGCTCAACGAACACACCAAAGATCTGATCGACACGCCGCAATTGAACCTGATGAAGCCCACCGCCTACCTGATCAACACTGCACGCGGCGGGCTGGTCAACGAGCAGGCCCTGGCCGACGCCCTGCGCCGTGGGCATCTGGGTGGCGCGGCGACTGACGTACTGATTCAGGAACCGCCGGTTGACGGTAATCCGCTGCTGGACGACGACATACCGCGCTTGATCATCACCCCGCACAGCGCCTGGGGCGCCCGTGAAGCACGGCAACGCATCGTGACGCAAATGACCGAGAACGCTGCGGCGTTCTTCGACGGTGCGCCGCGACGGCAGGTCGGCTAAGCTGCCCCGCTTTTTTCCCGAGCGCTGATTCTAGGAGGCACCCATGGACCCGCGAAGCGAAGTGCTGCTGCGCCAACAGGCGCTGTTCACCGGCAACCTGCTGTTGGCCGGTCTGCCCGCCGACGACCTGCTCGGCCAATTGCCCAACGCCCATGGCTGGAGCTGGCACGCTGGCGACCATGGCAACCTCAATGCGCGCTTCCCGGACCGTTGCCACTTTGGTGTGGAACCGGGTGACCGAGCCTTCGATGGCGCCGTGGTGTTTCTGCCCAAATCCCGCGAGCTCACCGACTACCTGTTGCACGCTCTGGCCTCGCGCCTGGCCGGTCGCGAGCTGTTTCTGGTGGGGGAAAAACGCGCCGGTATCGAACGCGCGGCCAAACAACTGCAGCCCTTCGGCAAGCCGCGCAAACTCGACAGCGCGCGGCACTGCCAGCTGTGGCAAGTGACGGTGGAAAACGCTCCGGCAACCCCGGACCTCGACGCCCTGGCGCAGCGCTACGAACTGCCGCTGGACGATGGCACGCTCAGCGTTATCAGCCTGCCAGGCGTATTCAGCCACGGTCGCCTGGACCGCGGTACCGCGCTGTTTCTCGAGCACCTGGACAAGTTACCCACAGGCCATCTGCTCGACTTCGGCTGCGGCGCCGGGGTGCTCGGTGCGCTGCTCAAACGCCGCTACCCCGACAGCCAGGTGACGATGCTCGACGTCGACGCGTTTGCTGCCGCCAGCAGCCGTCTGACCCTGGCTGCCAACCAGTTGGAAGCCGAAGTAATCACTGGCGACGGCATCGACGCCGCGCCGAAAAACCTCATGGGCATCCTCACCAACCCGCCCTTCCACGAAGGCGTGCACACCCACTACCAGGCCACCGAACACCTGTTGCGCCAGGCGAAAAAACACCTGGAACACAAAGGCGAGCTGCGCCTGGTGGCCAACAGTTTTCTCAAATACACGCCGATTATCGAAGAGCACCTGGGGCCCTGCGCGGTGCTGGGAGAAGGCCAGGGGTTTCGGATTTATCGGGCAAAACGGCATTAATTTTGGCTTGCCGCTTACAGATTACTCGGGCAGAATCCGCCCCGTCCTAGGGGAGTAGTCTCCCGCAAGCAGGGTTTTCACACCCTGTTTCGCCCGGCCCGCGTCAACATACTTGCTCCACAGAGCATGGCGCGTGCGACCCAAGGTCCGCTCAGACGGACCCAGGGGTTTGACAAGACCTATGACACGTAACTCCTTACCCGGGGCGGGAAGTAGTTCGTGTCATAGCCGTGTCTACCCGCCCCTGAGGAAGCCTGATGCTTGATTCCCTTCTCGTTCCAACCGGTATTGTCGCCTTGGCTGAAATTGGCGATAAAACCCAGCTGCTCGCCTTGATTCTGGCGGCACGCTTTCGCAAACCCTGGCCGATCATCGCCGGTATCGTCGCCGCCACGCTGGCCAACCATGCTGCTGCGGGTGCCGTAGGCGCCTGGGTTGGCGGTCTGTTCTCGGATGTCGTTCTGCACTGGATTCTGGCCGTGAGCTTTGCCGCTACAGCGCTCTGGACCCTGGTGCCCGACAAGATCGACGACGACGAAACCACCACAGCAAAAAGCTTCGGCCCCTTCCTCACCACGCTGATTGCGTTCTTCCTCGCCGAGATCGGCGACAAGACCCAGATCGCTACCGTGATGTTGGCCGCGCAGTACCCGGAACTGTGGCTGGTGATTATCGGCACCACCCTGGGCATGTTGCTGGCCAACGTGCCGGTGGTATTGGCGGGTAATTTTGCCGCGGATAAATTGCCGCTGACCTTGATTCGCCGCCTCGCCGCTACAGCGTTTTTCATTCTGGCGGGTATCGCCATCTACAAGGCGCTGCAGGCTAGCGGGATGGTGTAAGCCTGCAAAATTCTGGGCCGGCCTTCGCTGGGGTGACGGTGGACGCTGAACAAATCACCGTCATTCCGGCGCAGGCCGGAATCCAGAATTTCGGACCTAACGGAAAACCCGAAGAAGCCGTTTATCTGACGCCATCCAACTGGCGTTTCGGCCAATGCCGAATGACGGCGGCGCCAGGCACAGTTTGCTGCGAAATTTCCCACAGCAAACCGCAGAGCGCCGCTATGTCATTGGATGATATGAAAAGGCTGGTTCGCCACCACATCGACCTGTCCTGGAACAAAGGTCGCACCGCCCTCGCCGAACAACTGCACAGCAAGAGTTTTATCTACAAAAGCTCGTTCGTCGGCCGCCCGCTCGACAGCGCCGCCTTTGGCCTGATGGTGCTGGAGATCCGCAACGCCATGCCTGACCTGGTGGTGGTGGTCGAAGAGATCCTCGCCGAAGGCAACAAGGTGTTCACCTGGTGTACCTTGATCGGCACCCTGGAAAAACCCACCCTCGGCTACCCGGCCAGCGACAAAGTGCTGAGCATCTCGGCCATGGCCTGCTGGACCCTCACCTGCGGCGGCGAGATCGAAGAGCTGTGCACCATCTTCGACATGGAAAGCTTCCGCGCCCAGCTCAATCTGCTCACCCGGCCTTTTGCGGAAGTGGCGCTGCCGTAGGGCTGGCTCTTGGTGGGAGGGGCTTTAGCCGCGAGCTTTTGCTCTATGCGAAACAAACCGTTTTCAGGTCCAGCCAGTCGCGGCTCAAGCCCCTCCCACAAGGGCCGCAAATTGCGGGCTTACTTCGACTTGGCCTGCTGATACAACGGCTCAACCTTGGGAATTGCCGCCTGCAACGAGGCAATCCGGCTGCTGCTGGCCGGGTGGGTACTCATGAATTCCGGCGGCGCGCCTTCGCTGGCCTTGGCCATTTTCTGCCACAGGGTGACAGCGGCATTCGGGTTGTAACCAGCACGGGCGGAGAGTTCGAGGCCGAGCAGGTCGGCTTCGTTTTCGTTCTCGCGGCTGTTGGGCAAGGTCATCCCGTACTCCGCCACGGCGTCAGCCAGCGCCAGGCTGTCCTGACCCAACCCGAGCAACGCACCCGCGCCCTGCTTGGCGATTTCCATGCCGTAGGCTTTGGACATGGCTTCGCGGCCATGCTCGCGCAAAGCGTGGGCGATTTCGTGGCCCATCACCGCCGCCAGCTCGTCGTCGCTGAGTTTGAGCTTATCGATCAAGCCGCTGTAGACGATGATCTTGCCGCCCGGGCCGCAGTTGGCGTTCATTTCGTCACTGTCGACCAGGTTGACTTCCCAGGCCCACTGCGCCGAGTCCGGGCGCAGCTTCGGTGCCTGGGCGATCAGGCGTTTGGCCACTGCATCGACGCGCTTGGCATTGGCACTGCTCTTGTCCAACTGGCCCTTGCCCTTGGCTTCGCTGAGGGTCTGCTGATAGGACTGCGCGTACATCTGGTTGACCTCTTGGGTCGACAGCATGCTGAACATGTATTGCTTGCGCCCGACACCCACGGAATCGCCGCTGGTGGTGTTGACGGCTTGGCAGGCGCTGAGCAGCAGGCAACCCGCCAGCGCGGTCAAACGAAAGGAATGCTTCATACCGGTCCTCCAATGACAGGGCTCGTATCCTAGTTCGCCCCACTTTGCGGAACAACCTTACTTGCACTCTGGCAATCGGCCATCTTTGCTACACAAAACACTGCGTTAATGCTTTCGCAAGTATCTGCCGATACGCCAGGGACCGGCTGCCAACAAGTTCGATGTGGGGGTTCCTATGCGCTTCAAATCCATCCAGTTTTCCGTGGCTCTGTTGGCTGGCGCCAGCGTGCTCGCCGTGGTTGTGGCACTGGTGCTGTACTCCCTGTTTGCCGGCGCGCGCACTCAGGACATGGTGAAAAGCAGTACCCAGAGCCTGCTCGAAGACATGATCAAACAGCGCCTGACCACCCTGGCTCAGGGTGAAATCAGCCAGATTCAGAAAGAATTGAATTACCCCCTGGTGGTGGCCACCAGCCTGGCGCAAACCAACGCCCTGATGGGCGAAACCGATGCGACGGGCGCAGCCGCCTTAGCCATCACCCGCGAGCAACTGACCAACCTTCTGCACAGCACCGTAGAAAAAAACCCCAAGCTGGTGGATGCCTACATCGGCTGGGAACCCAATGCCTTTGGCGAAGATGACGCCCGTTACGCCGGACAAACCGAAAACGCCTACGACGACAGCGGCCGTTACATGCCCTGGTGGTACCGCAAGCCCGACGGCAGCCTGACGGTAGAAGCCCTTGGCGGCGACATGGAAAACCCCAAGCTGCTGCCCACTGGCGTGCGAGCTGGCGAATATTACCTGTGCCCACGGGAAACCAAAGCGACCTGCATCATCGACCCGGCGCCGTATGAAATGGCCGGCAAAATGGTGATGCTCGCCTCGTTCAACGTACCCGTGATGGTCAAAGGTCAGTTCCGTGGGGTGGTCGGTGCCGACCTGACCGTCGACTTCATTCAGGAACTGCTCAACAGCGCCGACAGCAAACTGTATGACGGCGCTGGCGAGTTGGGGCTGATCTCCAACAATGGCCGCATGGTGGCGTTCACCAAAGACCCGAGCAAGCGCGGCGAACCCAGCGCGCAGGTGTTGCCGGGCATTGGCGACCTGAAGGCGCTGCCCTTGGGCCAACCGACGTTCAGCACCGATAAAGACAGTGGACAGATCCAGTTGCTGATGCCCTTCACCGTAGGCGACACCAACAGCCGCTGGACATTGCTGCTGCAACTACCGGAAAAGGCCGTTTACGCCGAGCTGAACAAGCTGCATCAGGATCTCAACGACCAGCGCCAGACCGATATTTTCGGCATGACGGTCGTGGGCCTGGTGATCGCCGGTATCGGTTTGCTGGTGATCTGGCTGGTGGGCTACGGCATCGCCCGGCCGCTGAAGCAGATGGTGCTGATGCTCGATGACATCGCCAAGGGCGATGGCGACCTGACCAAACGCTTGCAGGTGGACCGCGCCGACGAACTGGGGCAGATCGCCAATGGCTTCAACACCTTCCTCAACAAGCTGCAGAACATGATTCGCGATGTGGTCGGCTCGGTGCAGAAGGTCAGCGACTCGTCGGAAAACACCGCCGACATTGCCATCCGCACCAACGAAGGGGTGCAGCGGCAGATGGTCGAGATCGATCAGGTGGCCACCGCCGTGCACGAAATGACGGCCACTGCCCAGGACGTGGCACGCAACGCCACCCTGGCGGCGGAGTCGGCCAATGCCGCCGACCGCTCGGCCAACGAAGGCAAGCGCATCGTCAACAACACTTCGCAGGCCATTGCATCCTTGGCCACCGAAATCGGTCGCGCCGTGGCCGTGGTGCAAAACCTGGCCAAGGACAGCGAAAACATCAACGCCATCCTCACCGCCATCCGCGGCATTGCCGAGCAGACCAATCTGCTCGCGCTCAACGCCGCCATTGAGGCGGCGCGGGCGGGAGAACAGGGTCGTGGTTTTGCCGTAGTAGCTGATGAGGTGCGCAACCTGGCGCAGAAAACCCAGCAGGCCACTGAAGAAATCCAGGCCATGATCCAGCAGTTGCAACAAGGCACGCGCGAAGTGGTGAAGGTCATGGAAGACAGCCAGGGCAAGACCGACGACAGCGTGCGTCACGCTGCCGACGCGGCCGGCGCGCTGGATGCGATTACCGAGGCGGTGTCGGTGATCAACGACATGAACACCCAGATCGCCAGTGCCGCGGAAGAGCAAAGCGCGGTGGCCGAGGACATCAACCGCAACGTCACCAACATCGGCCAGGTGGCAGCGGAAGTGGCAGGCGGTGCAGATGAAGCCAGTCAGGCCAGTGCGGAGTTGACCAAACTCGCCGAGCAACAGCGGCGGTTGATCAATCAGTTCAGGGTGTAAAAGCCGTAGGTTGGGTTGAGCCAAAGGCGAAGCCCAACGATACGAAGGGGTTGGCCACCGCGCGGTTTTCGGACGTGATGGTGGCAGTTTTGAAGTGTTCTGCTTGGCAGCGGGGGGGCTGGCTTCTTTGTATCGTTGGGCTTCGCTTTGCTCAACCCAACCTACGCCTCGATGCCGTTGATCTTCAAACAACAAAAAGCCCGGCATCCGCCGGGCTTTGATTTTTACTGCGTCAGCAATCAGCTGATACGGCTAGTACCTACGCGATCAGCACCACCTTCGGCTACATGGTTGACGCCAGTGCGATCGGCACCACCTTCAGCTACGCGGTTGGCACCAGTGCGGTCGGAACCACCTTCGGCTACACGGTTGGCGCCAGTGCGGTCGGAACCACCTTCTGCTACGCGGTTAGCGCCAGTACGGTCGGAACCACCTTCTGCTACACGGTTGGCGCCAGTGCGGTCTGAACCACCTTCGGCTACGCGGTTAGCGCCAGTGCGGTCGGCACCACCTTCAGCTACGCGGTTGGCGCCAGTACGGTCCGAACCACCTTCTGCTACGCGGTTAGCGCCAGTACGGTCTGCACCACCTTCTGCTACGCGGTTAACACCGGTGCGGTCGGCACCGCTTTCTGCGACCACCGGGGAATTCAGTTGTTGGTACAGGTCGGTGGCGTGAACGGTTACTGCGCTAGCGGCCAATACAGAGAGGGTCAGGCTGAGGATCAGTTTGTTGGTTTTCATGACGTTTGCTCCAGAAGGTGTTTTGAGAAGTTGTTTTGCTTGGTGTGGAGCTAGTGTTGATCGAATCAATTTGATTAAAAAGCGCAAATATCCGGTAAAACATATCTACTTATTCGATATAAATGGAAAAATGACGGTCTTTCAGGCAGTTAACCCAACGCCAAGTCGCTCTGGCGGAGGGGAAAAGACTGCTCTAGGGTAAGGCTCACAGCCATTTACGGCCCTGACCCGAGGAGAAACCATGGACGCCTTTATGCAAGCGGCAATCGAGGAAGCACAGCTGGGGTTGGCCGAAGGCGGCATTCCCATTGGTTCGGTGCTGGTGCATGACGGCCGCATCATCGGCCGCGGGCATAACCGCCGGGTGCAGGAAGGCAGTGTGATCAAGCATGGCGAAATGGACGCCCTGGAAAACGCCGGCCGCCAACCGGCCAGCCTGTACCGCGAGGCGGTGCTCTACACCACCCTGTCGCCCTGCCCGATGTGCAGCGGTGCGATTCTGCTCTACGGCATTCGCCGGGTGATAGTCGGTGAGAACCAGACCTTTATGGGCGACGAAGCGCTGCTGCGCTCACGCGGGGTGAACGTCGATGTGCTGCAGAACCACAGCTGCGTGGCGATGATGGAGCAGTTCATCGCCGAGCAACCGCAGCTATGGAATGAAGATATCGGCGAATAAGCCCAGTGAGCGTTGTGCAGGGTGCGCTGAGCGCACCTTTGTGAAGCGCCGATACAGCTCGCGTTACGCCCTTCTCCCGCGTCGATTTTCCTCGCGTGCACGCGCGCACGACACCCCGCCTGCCAGCCCCTAGATTCGAGCCACTGCCCGCTTTACCTATTGCGCGCTGCCCCGCGTGTGCGGTGTGGCATCACGTCAACGAATCGCCGCCGGCTTAAAAATTCCAACAACCGGCACGGTTCACTGGAGTAAGCATGATGAAAGGCTCGTTCGGCAAAACCACACTCAGCTGTGCTATCGGTCTTTTAATGGGGATCTCGCTGCAAGCCACGGCAGCGCAGCAGGAAATTCACTTCGCCAACTGGGGCGACTACGTTGGCCCGACCACCTTCGCCGACTTTGAAAAAGAAACCGGCATCAAAGTGGTGCTGGAACCCTTCGACTCCAACGCCATTCTGGAAACCAAGCTGCTCACCGGCAACTCCGGCTATGACGTGGTAGTCACCCCCGCCGACTTTCTCGCCCGTCAGGTAAAAACCGGCCTCTATGCCCCGCTGGACATGGCGCAACTGCCTAACAGCAAAAATCTCAATCCGTCGTTGCTCAAGCGCCTGGAAACCTCCGACCCAGGCAACAAATTTGCCGTGCCCTATCTGTGGGGCACTGTCGGCATCGGTTACAACGCTGAAAAAGTCAAAGCGGCGTTTGGCGACCACGCGCCGGTCAACAGCTGGGACCTGGTGTTCAAACCCGAGAACCTGGCCAAGCTCAAAGGCTGCGGCGTGGCCATGCTCGATGAGCCGACCAAGATCATTCCGCTGGCCATGCTCTACCTGGGCCTTGACCCCAACAGCGAAAAAACCGAAGACATCGCCGCCGCCACCAAGCTGCTGAAAACCCTCAAACCATCGATCACCTACTTCAACTCCACCAAGTACATCGCCGACCTGGCCAACGGTGATATCTGCGTCGCTGTCGGCTTCTCCGGTGATGTGCTGCAAGCGCGGCAAAGCGCGATCGATGCCGGCAACAAAAACACCGTCGCCTACAGCCTGCCGGACCAGGGCAGCAACATCTGGTTCGACAACCTGGCGATTCCTAAAACCGCCAAAAACGCTGCCGGCGCCCACGCCTTCATCAATTACCTGCTGCGCCCGGACGTGATTGCCAAGATCAGCAACTACCTGCACTACGCCAACCCCAACACCCCTTCGCAGCCACTGCAGGATCAGGCTGTACGGGAAAATCCGGCGATCTACCCGGACGAAAAACTGATCGACAAAATGTTTGTCAGCCTGCCGCCATCGCAAGCCGCGATGCGCGTGATCACACGCAACTGGAGCGCGATCAAGTCGGGGATCTGATTTAAAAAGCGCACACAAAAACGCCCGGTCATTGCCGGGCGTTTTTGTTCATATCTCGCGTAGGAGCGGCTTCAGCCGCGATGCTCTTGATTTTTCGTTTCCAGGAATCGCGGCTGAAGCCGCTCCTACGAGATCGAGGCTGCTTAGGCCTGCGCTTCGATCTTGAAGCCATACCGCGGGAAGTGCACATGCACCACACCGCCACGGGGATCTTCGCGACGCAGAATCAGCTCCTCACGACCGGCATACACCAGCTCACCGGCCACTGGATCAACACCGTAATCGGTAGCGGCAATGATCACCTGCTGGCCGGCCTTGAACCCATTCGGGTCTTCAAACACTTCATCCGGCAGCGGCGCGGGCGTAGCGCTGCGCGCCACGTCCAAGGCTTCCTCGGCTGTCATCGGCGTCGACGAGCCATGGCCAAAACCGAGCACGCGGCCCAGCCAGGCGGATACCAGCGGATAGTTATCCACCAGCGGCGAGGTCACCGGCGTGGCTTTGAGGAACCACAGTTGGTGGGCCAGGGCGAAGTCGGCATGGCTGGCTTCGCCGAACAGGAAGTCACTGCCACTGGCATCGAACTGGTGCTCCAGACGCGCCATCAGTTGTGGCCACTGGTGCTGCGCTTGCGCCAACGGCACACGGGCCGCAGTGCCACCGCTGAACAGACCAGCGCGGTCAGCGATAAAGGCTTTCACCGCTTCGGGCGGCAATTTGCCAAAACGGATGGCCACCGAATCCGGCTGAAACACCAACGCCACGGCATGCTGAAACAGCACCGAGTCGATCCAGTTGGTAAAGCCGGTGATGGCAAACAATTGCTCAGCCGGGAACAGCGCCGGCGTGGCCTTCTCCGCTTCCAGGCGGCGAGCGATCAGCGCGGTATCGCAGTAGATATCGGCGCCAACCTGCAGCACCGGGGTTTTCCGGTAGCCGCCGGTGAGGGCCACCAGATCCGGCTTGGGCATCACCGGCGAAATCATTACCGAGCGCCAGGACAGCTGCTTGAAACCCAGCATCAGGCGGGTTTTTTCGGCGAACGGCGAAGTGGGGTAATGGTGCAGGATCAACTCGTGCATAGCAGGCTCCGGGGGCGCTTGATGAACGCTGAAGCTTACGCGGCTCCACCGCCCCGGCCTACCCAATCAGGCTGATGACACGTCATAACCGGGTTGAATCGCCGCCCAGGCAAGCACCAGGTTTTCCTTGGCCTTTTTGCTCAGGCGCTTGATCGTGCGCTCACGGCGCAATGCATCGCCCTTGCCCGCACAACTCTCGACATACACCAAGGCCACCGCCGGGCTCGAATAGAAAAACCGCGCGCCCTTGCCACTCTGGTGCACAGCGAAACGACGTTGCGCGTCGTCGCTGATACCGCAGTACAACGCACCATTGGCGGCGCGGACGAGGTAGACGAACCAGGGTTTACCTGCAATTTCGACGACAGGCGTCGGGAGAGATTCGGGCAACGGCAACGAGATAAGCCTGCAAGTAAATAGAAGTCATCCCCGTCGTCCCAGCGCAGGCTGGGACCCAGATTCTAGGGTCGAACCGAGAACGTCGTAACGTCCAACATTCTGGGTCCCAGCCTTCGCTGGGACGACGGAGTTGGGGCCGCTATGGTAACCGAGGCCTCCTCAGAATATTCAGCGCCCCGCCCGAAATGCCGCCAACCCTTTCCCCGCCTGCTTGCGAATCGCCCCCTGCACCAGCGGCGTCCAGCCCAGCAACGCACCCTTCGCGCCCAGCGCCTGTGCCGACCATTTCCACAAATCGAAGTGGTCGTGGTGCTCGACGATCTTGCCATCACGAAATACGAAGTTGGCCTGGATCCGATTGACCACCATGCGCCCGGTGCCGCTGAACAGGTAGGTGGCCACCCACTTGGCGCTGCCGGTGTGCTCGTCGGCCTGCACGTCGGAGAAATCGAGGGAGAAGTTCTGCGCACGGCTGGTGAGCATGCGCCACATGTCACCCGCTTCTGCACCCTTCAGGTTGGGGAATACGGGATCACTGAACTGCACGTCGTCGGCGTAGCAGGCGGCCATGGCTTCAGCGTCCTGGCGCTGGAAGGCCTGGTAGAAGCGGGTGATAAGTTCGGCGTTGGGGTGGCTCATGGCAGCTCCGGTGTGGATAAAGGGTGGCCCATTGTCGAGGCGTCAGCGCCGTCCGGCGATTGGCTATATCGACAACTTTGTGTCAAATATAGCCAATATTCCCGTCTGGTTAGCCTCCTCATGCTGCGTATCGCTCTGTATGTTTGCCCGCAAACCGTGTGCTCGAGCCTGAGCATGGCAATGGATGCGTTTCAGTTGGCCAACCAGTTGGCGGGCGAGCGGGTGTTTCAGCTGCAACGGTTCAGCCTGGATGGCCATGGGGTGGATTTGCAGTTCGCCCGTATCAATGTCAACGGTGCGCTGCGTCTGGCGGAAACAGCGGATCTGGTTTTGCTGCCCGCCACCGGCAGTGCTATCGATACCACCCTGAGCAGTAATGCCGCGCTGCTGCCCTGGCTGGCAGCGCAGGTGTCCCAGCGTTACCTGGCCAGCCTGTGCAGCAGCGCGTTTCTGTTGGGCGCAGCCGGCGTGCTCGACAACCGCACGGCCACCACCCACTGGAGCCTGGCGTCGACCTTTCGCCAGCGCTTTCCCTTGGTGAAGTTGCAGGCGGAGCACTTGCTGACCCATGACGGGCCGGTGTTCTGCTCGGGGGGCGCCCAAGCTGGCCTGGACTTGTGCCTGTACCTGATTGCCTGGCATGCCGGTGCCGATCTGGCGCAGAAGGTGGCAGCGGCGCTGGTGTTTGAACACCACCGCGGTGAGCAAACGCGCTTTGAGCCGTTGCTGCCGGAGACGCCACGCAACGACCCGCTGCAGCCGCTCCTGCGGTGGATGCAGCAGCACTACGCACAAGCACTGGACCTGCAGCGCCTGGCCGAGCAGGCCAATTGCTCACCGCGCACCCTGCTGCGGCGTTTTCGCGCCAGCACCGGGCTGACGCCCAATGAGTACCTGCAGCGCTTGCGCATCAGCGCCGCGCAGGCGGCGTTGCGCCAGCCCGCACGCTCGCTGGAACAGGTGGCCGCGCAGGTCGGTTTCGGCGACCGTGCGGCCTTTGCCAAGCTGTTCAAGCTGCTCTGCGGTGAGACGCCAGGCGCCTATCGCCAGCGCCTACGCGGCTAAGACAAAAGCCTTGGCAGCGCTTAGAATCGCCGCTGCCTTTAGGAGACGCTCCCATGCTGATGGTGATTTCACCCGCCAAGACCCTGGACTACGACACCCCACCGGTCACCTCCCGCCACACCCAGCCGCAACACCTGGACCACGCTCAGGAACTGATCAGCCAGCTGCGCGATTTCAGCCCGGCGCAGATTGCCGAGCTGATGCACCTGTCCGACAAACTCGCCGGCTTGAATGCCGCGCGCTTTGGCAGTTGGACACCCAAGTTCACCGCCAAAAATGCCAAGCAGGCACTGCTGGCGTTCAAGGGGGATGTGTACACCGGCATGCACGCCGAAGACTTCAGCGAAGACGACTTCGACTTTGCGCAAAAACACCTGCGCATGCTCTCCGGCTTATACGGCGTATTGCGCCCGCTGGACCTGATGCAGCCCTACCGCCTGGAAATGGGCACCAAGCTCGCCAACGCCCGCGGCAAAGACCTGTATGCGTTCTGGGGCGACAACATCAGCGCCTGGCTGAACCAGGCACTCAAAGCCCAAGGCGATGATGTGCTGCTGAACCTGGCCTCCAACGAATACTTCGGCGCGGTGAAACGCCCGGCGTTGAAGGGCCGGATCATCAACACCGACTTCAAGGACATGAAAAACGGCCAATACAAGATCATCAGCTTCTACGCCAAAAAAGCGCGCGGCATGATGGCCCGCTTCGTGATCAAGGAACGCCTCACCGACCCGACCGGCCTCAAAGACTTCAACTACCAGGGCTACCGCTTCGATGCGGCGCAGTCCAAACCGGACCACCTGATCTTCCTGCGCGACGCGGCAGAGGATTAAAGCATCGCGGCTGACCGGAGCGGCCGCTCCGGTCAGCCGCAATCCCTGCAAACGACACTCCGCGCTGTTATCTCGACGCCAATATCTCCGCACTTTCCCGCTATACAACTTATAACCAGCTAAAGTTCCCCGACCGTTGATTTGGGACTTCGCCGTGGATTGTCCTACGTTTAGCTGATGGCACTTTAACCAATCTTTAGTACTGGCAAAAAGTTATTGCAGCGCTTCACGCCCGCTACTCGGCGGCATGCAGCGCGCCTGCCATTACATTGCAATCATCGTATTTCTCCTCTGTATATTCCCCTGCTGCTAAACTCTGACGAACGGTAGGAACTATCATTAAATCGACGGGCTCATAACCCCGTAACGACTTTTTACAGGTTGGCTTTCTTAGTGCTGCCCCGCACTGGCCACCCTAACTTGCTGAATAAGCCGTAGTTGTTTATTCGCTATAAGTCGGCACATGGAATTGGCTCTTAACGAACCAACAAATGATGGAGAAGCAGGTAGAAGCAGACCTACTGCAAAAGCCTCACCAAGGCTCTACGACCAGTGTTGGAGCGTAGGCCTAAGATCCGGGCGCATCCCTTTTACAACATGCCCAAACACGCATTCATTTAGTTGGATGTGACGTACTTATTATGCCTGCGCTTTGGTAATTACAACTTACCCAGCGCACAACAAGGGCGATGGTTAATCAAACCATCCACTGTTTAACGGCGTAACTCACAGTAATAGGTGAATACAATGCGTATTAGCATTTTTGGTTTAGGTTATGTCGGCGCAGTATGTGCCGGTTGCCTGTCTGCACGCGGCCACGAAGTTGTCGGCGTGGATGTTTCAACCGCCAAGATTGACCTGATCAACAATGGCAAATCGCCGATCGTTGAACCTGGGCTGGAAGCCTTATTGCAACAAGGTATCGACACCGGCCGCCTGCGTGGCACCACCGACGTTGCCGGAGCGATTCGCGATACCGAACTTTCAATGCTGTGTGTCGGCACCCCAAGTAAAAAGAATGGCGACCTGGAACTGGATTACATCGAGTCGGTTTGCCGTGAAATCGGTTTTGTTCTGCGTGATAAAACCCAGCGCCACACCGTGGTCGTGCGCAGTACCGTACTGCCCGGCACGGTTAAAAATGTGGTGATCCCTATTCTGGAAGATTGCTCCGGGAAAAAAGCCGGGGTGGACTTCGGTGTCGCGGTGAACCCCGAGTTCCTGCGTGAAAGCACCGCGATCAAAGATTACGACCACCCACCGATGACCGTCATTGGTGAGTTGGACAAACAATCGGGCGACGCCCTCGAGTCGCTGTACAGCGAGTTGGACGCGCCGATCATCCGCAAAGACATCGAAGTCGCCGAGATGATCAAGTACACCTGCAATGTATGGCACGCGGCCAAGGTCACCTTCGCCAACGAGATCGGCAACATCGCCAAAGCGGTGGGCGTGGATGGCCGCGAAGTGATGGACGTGGTTTGCCAGGACAAAACCCTCAACCTCTCGCAGTACTACATGCGCCCGGGCTTTGCCTTCGGCGGCTCGTGCTTGCCCAAGGACGTACGCGCCCTCACCTACCGCGCTGGCCAACTGGACGTCGAACACCCGATGCTCGGCGCCATCATGCGCAGCAACGTCGCCCAGGTGCAGAACGCCTTCGACATCATCGCCAGCCACGACAAACGCAAAGTCGCCCTGCTGGGCCTGAGTTTTAAAGCCGGCACCGATGACCTGCGCGAAAGCCCG
Source organism: Pseudomonas sp. GV071 (assembly GCF_003050835.1). Lineage (GTDB taxonomy): Bacteria > Pseudomonadota > Gammaproteobacteria > Pseudomonadales > Pseudomonadaceae > Aquipseudomonas. The sequence goes on from NZ_QAOJ01000004.1 coordinate 306,928, forward strand.
CTGGTGGAGCTGGCCGAGATGCTTATCGGCAAAGGCTTCGACCTGTCCATCTACGACAGCAACGTCGAATACGCCCGCGTTCACGGCGCCAACAAGGACTACATCGAGTCGAAGATCCCCCACGTTTCCTCGTTGCTCAACAGCGACTTCGAGAAGGTCGTGGATGACTCCGACATCATCGTTCTGGGCAACCGCGACGAGCGTTTCCGGGCACTGGCGCAGCATGCCCCCGAGGGCAAGCAAGTGGTCGATCTGGTGGGTTTCATGAAGCACACCACCAACGGCACTACCGAAGGCATCTGCTGGTAGCCGTAAGGCCGAAATAACCGTCATTCCCGCGCAGGCGGCGGTCCGACGATTCGGAATCCAGACTTCCTCAGGCAATCGCATTTGCCGCCCCTGGACCCCAGCCTTCGCTGGGGTGACGGCTAGTCTATAAACGCACAGGACACATAAATGGATAGGCTCAAGCAGGTTCTGGCAGAAGGCGCCGGGTGGTTGTTCTACCTCGCCCTTCTGTGCGGACTCGCCCTCGCACTACCCCGCACGGTGTTCGACCCCGAGTCGAAAGACTTTATCTTTCTGATCGGTGCGGTCGGCATCTGGCGCTACTCCATGGGCGCCATGCATTTTCTGCGCGGCGTGCTGTTTCTGTACGTGGTGTTTCCTCACTACCGGCGCAAGGCGGCCAAGCTGGGAACAGCGGCTGACCCTTCCCACGTATTTTTGATGGTCACCAGTTTTCGCATCGACGCGCTGACCACCGCCCAGGTGTACCAATCGGTAATCCGCGAAGCGATCGAAAGCGGCTACCCGACCACCGTGGTGTGCTCCATCGTCGAACTCTCCGATGAGTTTCTGGTGAAGAGCCTGTGGGAGAAATACAACCCGCCGGAACACGTGACCCTCGACTTCGTGCGTATTGCCGGCACCGGCAAACGCGACGGTCTGGCCCATGGCTTTCGCGCCATCTCCCGGCATATGCCAGACCGCGATGCGGTGGTGGCGGTGATCGATGGCGACAGCGTGCTGGAGCCTGGCGTGGTGCGTCGCACCGTGCCGTATTTCAAGCTGTTCCCCAATGTCGGTGGGTTGACCACCAACGAATTCTGCGAAGTGCGCGGTAGCTACATCATGAGTGAGTGGCACAAGCTGCGCTTCGCTCAGCGGCACATCAACATGTGCTCCATGGGTCTGTCCAAACGCGTACTGACCCTGACCGGGCGCATGTCGATGTTCCGCGCGCCCGTCATCAGCAACCCCGAATTTATTGCCGACGTGGAAAGCGATTCGCTCGACCACTGGCGCCTGGGCCGTTTCAAGTTTTTGACCGGCGACGACAAGTCCAGCTGGTACAGCCTGATGCGCCTGGGCTACGACACCTTCTACGTGCCCGACGCGGCCATCAACACCGTCGAGCACCCGCCGGAAAAGAGCTTTATCAAGGCCAGCCGCAAGCTGATGTTCCGCTGGTACGGCAACAACCTGCGGCAGAACTCGCGGGCCATGAAGCTGGGTAAAGGTCGCCTGGGCCTCTTCACCAGCCTGGTGCTGTTCGACCAGCGCGTATCGATGTGGACCTGCCTGCTGGGCCTCACCGTGGCCATCATCGCCAGCCTCAAATACAGCATCGCCTTCCTGCTCGTGTACCTCTTGTGGATCGGCTTTACCCGTCTGGTGCTGACCCTGCTGCTGGCCGTCAGCGGCCACCACATCGGCCCCGCCTACCCGGTGATTCTCTATTACAACCAGATCGTCGGCGCCCTGGTGAAGATCTACGTGTTCTTCCGCCTCGACCAGCAGTCCTGGACGCGCCAGCCGACCAAACTCAACCGCGACCTTGCCAGCTTCCAGCAGTGGTTCAACACCTGGTCGTCCCGAACCATGACCTTCTCCGCCGCCAGCGTGTTTGTCGCCACGTTGCTGCTGGTGGTGTGAGTCGCCGCCATCAACGGACTAAAACCTTTGAGTAGGAATAACGCCATGAATACAGCCGTCAACGTCAATGTGGTGCACGAATCCGAAGCCCAGCGCCAGCACGCCCGGGTGCGCCTGCCGGCGAAAATCCGCTTCAGCGGCAAGAACCGCGAAGTGGTCGAACAAACCGTCATGGACATCTCCGCCGGTGGTTTCAGCTACGGTGCGGTCAACAGCAACGTGCGCGTCGGCGACTTCCACAAAGGCAAAATGCTCTTTGTGATCGACAACATCACCCTGGCCATCGACGTGGAATTTCAGGTGCGCTCGGTAGACTTCGACGCCAACCGCATCGGCTGCCAATTCAGCAACCTGCGCCCCCGGGAAATCAGCACCCTGCGCCACCTGATCACCGCCCACCTGAGCGGCGAGTTGGTCAGCGTTGGCGAGCTGCTCACCACCTTGCAGCGGGAAAACTTCACCAAGGCGCGCAAACAGAAACTCGGCAGCGGCATGAGCGCCTTTGCCCGCCTGCGGGCGGTAACCTTCAGCATCGCGCTGTTTGTAGTCGGCCTGCTGGCCTTCGGTTTCCTGTTCAAATCCATCTACAGCCTGTACTTCGTCACCCACGCCCAATCGGCCCTGGTGCAGGTGCCCGGCATGCAAGTGACCATGCCCCGTGAAGGCACGGTACAAAGCCTGATCGGCGCCGATGGCCTGGTGAAAAAAGGCGCGCCAATTGCCACCTTCAGCGCCTCGATGCTGGAAATGCTCAAGGGCCATCTGGACGACAAAGACCTGAGCCCTTCCAACGTCGCCAACCTGTTCAACAAGCAAATGAAGGGCACCCTGACCAGCCCATGCGACTGCGTGCTGGCCAAGCAATACGTGGCCGACGGCCAATACGCGAGCAAGGGCGATGTGATCTTCGACCTGGTGTCGCGTGAAGCCAAGGCCCAGGTGGAAGCACGCTTCCCCTACAGCAAATTCAACGAGATCAAACCGGGTGCGCGAGTGAACTTCCAGGTCGCCGGTCTTGATGACGTGCGCGGCGGCAAGGTGATCAGCAGCAGCCTGAATGACACCGGCAACCTGTCTTCCGATATCCGCGTGGTGATCCAGCCGGACGAGCCGCTGGAGAACGCCCTCGGCGGCCGTCCGGTGGAAGTCAGCAGCGACAACGGCCCGTCCTTCGGCTGGCTGATGGACAAAGCCATGGCAGCAGGACTCTAAGTTATGGATAACGCACAGCCGCACCTCTTCCTCTACAAACCGCTGCTGCTCGCCGTCGCGCCCTTGATCATTGCGATGGGCATGGCCGGTTGCGCCGGTCTGCCCGACCAGCGCCTGGCCAACGAGGCGCTGAAAAACGGCGACACCGCCACCGCCCAGGCCAACTACAAAGCCCTGGCCGATATGGGTTATGCCGATGCCTCGGTGGGCCTCGCTGATATCCAGCTGGAAAGCGGCGACCCGGCGCAATTGGCGGCAGCCGAAGACACCTATCGCCAGGCGGCAGACACCTCGCCACGGGCCGCCTCGCGCCTGGGCCGTCTGCTGGCGACCAAACCGAACGCCACCGAAGCCGAGCACCAGGAAGCGGAAAAACGCCTGAAGCAAGCCTTTGCCAATGGCGAAGAAGGCGCCGTGCTGCCGCTGGCCATGCTTTACCTGCAATACCCGCAGACGTTCCCCAACGTGAACGCCCAGGAAAAAATCAGCCAGTGGCGTGAGCAAGGTCACCCGCAGGCCGAGCTCGCCCAGGTGCTGCTCTATCGCACCCAGGGCACCTACGACGCGCACCTGGCCGACGTGGAAAAGATCTGCAAAGCGGCATTGTCCACGGCCGATGTGTGCTACGTGGAACTGGCCACCGTGTACCAGAAACGCGGCGAAGCGGATAAGCAGAAAGCCCTGGTCGAACAACTGCGCGGCGCCTATGGCCGTGGCGTAGTACCGGCCGCGCGTATGGAAGGTGTTGCGCAGGTATTGGCCGACCCGGAACTGGTAGCAGGCCCTCAAGGTGGAGAGAGCGGCGGCAAAACCGACCCGGCGACCGCGCAACAGATGCTGGAACAGATTGCCCCGACCTACCCCGCGGCCTGGGTGAGCCTCGCGCAATTGCTCTACGACTACCCCGAGCAGGGCGATATCGACAAGATGCTCGAGTACCTGAAAAAGGGCCGCGAGGCCGCGCAACCGCGCGCCGAACTGCTGCTCGGCAAGCTCTACTACGAAGGCAAACTGCTGCCGGCTGACCCCGTAAAAGCCGAACAGCACCTGCTCAAAGCGGCGCAAAGCGAGACCAGCGCCAACTACTACCTGGGCCAGATGTACCGCCGCGGTTACCTCGGCCAGGTCCAGCCACAGCAAGCGCTAGACCACCTGCTGGCCGCCGCCCGCGCCGGGCAGAACAGTGCCGATTTTGCCCTGGCGCAGATGTTCTCCCAAGGCCGAGGCATCGCCCCCGATCCGGTGAACGCCTATGTGTTCAGCCAGATCGCCGTGCAGAAAGGCACACCGCAAGCGCCCGACCTGGCGGCGCAGATCGAACAGCAATTACCCCCTGGCTCGCGCCCCCAAGCGGAACGCTTGCTGCGTGAGGAACAAGCGCTGCGTGGCGCAACTCTACAAACCGTTACGCAGATGCAGGCCATGCAAAGTCAGGACGGGCAGGAGCCACTATGAATCGCACAAAACGTAAAACAACAAACACGTGGACGCGCGCCGGTTTTTGCCTGAGCGCCACCTTGATCACCGCCCATTCCGCCTGGGGCGTGCAGATGACCGATAGCAGCAGCTACGGCATGGACGTGAAGATCACCGCCCAATCCGAAGATGACCGCGACCTCGGTACCCGCAGTGGCGGCGATGTAAACGGTATCGGTATCGACCTGCGCCCCTGGGTGTACGGCAAGCGCGGCAACTGGAGCGGCTATGCCATGGGACAGGCTGTTAGTGCTACGGACATCATCGAGACCGACACCCTGCAGCAACCCGAAGACGGCGAGAACGCAGGCAGCGGCAGCGGCGATGACAGCCGCCAGCCAGACAAAAGTTACCTCGCCCTGCGCGAATTCTGGGTCGGCTATTCGGGCCTTACGCCCTACCCCGGCGAAGAACTGCGCCTGGGTCGCCAGCGCTTGCGTAACGACGACGGCATGTGGCGTGACACCAATATCGAAGCGCTGAACTGGACCTTTGACACCACCCTGCTGAAAGCCAACCTCGGTGTTGCTGAACGCTTCAGCGAATACCGCACCGACATCGACGAACTCTCGCCCAAAGACAAAGACCGCCTGCACATTTACGGCGACGTCGCCGCGCAATGGACACCCGGCCACTGGGTGGGCCTGAACGTGCAACACGCCCGCGACGACGGCAACCTCAACGACCCTGGCGAAACCGTCGACGAGCTGGATAAAACCAGCACCGGCGACCTCACCTGGGTCGGCCTGCAAGCCAACAGCGACGCCTACAACCCGCGCAACGAAAACCGCCTGAACTACTGGGCCAGCGTCACCAGCCTGACCGGTGACCGCGACCGCTTGAACACCACCACCGTCGGCGGCGAACAGATTGCCACCGGCAAGCAGAGCGGTGATGTCAGCGCCTGGGCCACCGACCTGGGCCTGCGCTGGAAATTCGATGAGAACTGGCAGATCGGCGGCGCCTATGCCCGTGGTAGCGGCGGCGGTGGCGACGATGGTGGCGACAACTTCGAACAGACCGGCCTGGAAAGTAACCGCTCCACCTACACCGGCACCCGCTCGCGGGTTCACCGCTTTGGGGAGGCGTTTCGCGGCGAACTAAGCAACCTGCAGGCCGCCACGCTGTTCGGCTCCTGGCAGCTACGCGAGGACTACGACGCCAGCCTGGTGTACCACAAGTTCTGGCGCGTCGATGACCAGCAACCAATCGGCACCAGCGGCATCAACGCCGCCATGCAGGACGGTGAAAAGGATGTCGGCCAGGAAGTCGATCTGGTGGTGACCAAGTACTTCAAACAGGGCCTGTTGCCCGCCGCTGTCAGCCAGGCCATCGATGAACCCTCGGCCCTGGTGCGCTTTCGTGGCGGCGTGTTCAAGCCTGGCGACGCCTATGGCCCGGATGCCGATTCGTATATGCACCGCGCCTTCGTCGACGTGATCTGGCGCTTCTGATGACGCGGCCATGGAGAACTCCTGACATGCCTGACCAGACCCCGCCGTTGCTTGCACTGCTATTGGCTGGTGCGCTGCTGCTCAGCGGCTCGGCCATGGCCGTCGAAGCGCCGCCGGCCTCCGATAGCCAGCAGGATGCGGCGCGCGCCAGTGACGCGCCGCTGCCAGAAGACGGCAAACCGCAGGCCACCAAAGAACTGCGCCAAGCCAAAAGCTACACCGTGACCACCGCGCCGACCAAAGCGCTGGAGCTGGCCGCGCCGAAGTTGCCCGACCTCAGCGGCTACACCGCCGAGGCGGTCAACGCCAAGATCGACCGCAGCAAAAAGGGCAGCGTCACCGTGCGCCGGATGGTGCAGCAAGACGCCTTGAAAGAATTTATCGGCGGCAACAACCGCATGGCCGAATGGGTAACCCGTCAGCGCGGCATGCCCCAGGCGATCTTCGTCGAGGGCGGCTATATGAGCTTCAGCGAGCTGAGCAAAAAAGTGCCCAAGCAGTACCTGAGCGCGGACGCCGACGGCACCTACACCCTGCGCCTGCCGCTGGTGGTGGCGCACAACGCCAGCCTGCAGATCGACAAAGACGTGAAGCAACTGCACCTGTCGCAAGACCGCGGCGCCTTTATCGTCAACGACGGCAAACTGTTTATCACCGACACCAACCTCACCGGTTGGAACGAAGCGAAAAAGGCCCCGGCCACGTTTAAAAAACCGGAGGAATTCCGCCCGTTTCTGCTCTCGTGGGGCGGCACCGAGACCTATATCGTCAATAGCAAGATCGCGAGCTTCGGTTACAACACCAGTAAGTCCTACGGCCTGAGTATTTCCCAGTACACGCCGAACATGAGCAAGCAAATGGGTCGCGGTATGCCCACCGGCTGGATCATCGGCTCCGAGTTCTCAGACCTGTGGTACGGCTTCTACTGCTACGAAACCCAGGACTTCGTGGTCAAGGACAACACCTACCGCGACAACATCATCTACGGCATCGACCCCCACGACCGCTCGCGCCGTCTGGTGATTGCCGGCAACACCGTGTACGGCACCCACAAGAAGCACGGGATCATCATTTCCCGCGAAGTGGATGACAGCTGGATCATCAATAACAAGGTCTACGAGAACAAACTCTCGGGCATCGTGATTGACCGGAACAGTGTCAACAACCTGGTGGCCTACAACGAGGTTTATCACAACCAATCCGACGGCATCACGCTGTACGAAAGCTCCAACAACCTGCTGTGGGGCAACAAGGTGTTGAGCAACGAACGCCACGGCATTCGCTTGCGCAACAGCACCAACATTCGCCTGTACGAGAACCTGGCTGTGGATAACCGCCTGGTGGGCGTATACGGCCACATCAAAGACTTGAGCGACACCGACCGCGACATCGACCTCGACCCGTTCGATACCAAGGTGTCGATGATCGTGGTCGGCGGCGAGCTGATCAGTAACGGCTCCGGGCCGCTCTCCATCGACTCGCCGCTGTCGGTGGAGCTGTACCGGGTGGCCATGTTGGCGCCGACCAAATCGTCGGGCATCAGCTTTTCGGGAATTCTCGGTGACAAGCAAAACGAAATTCTGGACCTGATGGTCCGCCAGGATAAGGCAGTGCTGATCGACCCCGTTGAAAGCCAGGCCGAACTTCAGGACTGAGGAGCATGCATTCCATGACCACAACCACCGCAACCCGCCATTGGCTCGCCCCTTCCGCCCTGGCCATGGCCCTGCTGGCCGCCAGCAACTTGAGCCAGGCCGCTGACACCGGCGTGCCGCAGTACCAAGTCAAAGGTAACGCCCCCCTGTGCCCGGCCGCCGCCAACAACGGCCTATACAACACCAAGTACCTGGGTTTTTTCACCCACTTGGTGCAGGCCCAGGACGACTGGCTGTTTCGCACCACCTACGACCTGCGCACCGACTTTGGCACCACACCCGAGGGCTACGCCAAACTCAAAGGCTTGCGCGATGCCCTGCACAAAAAAGGCATCGAGCTGGTGGTGGTGTACCAACCCACTCGCGGCCTGGTGAACCGGGAAAAACTCACCCCCGCCGAGAAGGCCGCGTTCAACTACGACCTGGCGAAAAAGAACTACCTGGCGGTCATCGACAAGCTGCGCCAGACCGGCATGTACGTACCCGACTACAGCCCGCTGTTCGACGAACAGGAACAGCACGCCTTCTACTTCAAAGGCGACCACCACTGGACCCCATACGGCGCTGAACGCACCGCGAAAATCACTGCCGACACCCTGAAAGAAGTACCGGGCTTCGCCGACATTCCCAAGCAACAGTACGAAAGCAAACGCGTCGGCCTGCTGAGCAAGCTCGGCACTTTCCACAAGGCCGCCGCGCAGCTGTGCGGCAACAGCTACGCCACCCAATACGTCGACCGTTTTGAAACCACGGTGGCCGGCAGTGGCGGTGGCGAGGAAGGGGGTGGCGATCTGTTCGGTGATGAAAGCCAGCCACAGATAGCGTTGGTGGGCACCAGTAATAGCGGCCCGGCGTACAACTTTGCCGGTTTTCTGGAGCAATACAGCGGCGCCGAAATTCTCAACAACGCCATCTCCGGCGGTGGTTTCGACAGCTCCCTGCTGCAGTACCTGAGCAGCAATGAGTTCCACGAACACCCACCGAAAATCATCGTCTGGGAGTTCGCCACCCACTACGACCTGGCGCAGAAAAGCTTCTATCGCCAAGCCATGCCCCTGGTGGAAAACGGCTGCGAAGGACAAAAAGCCGTACTTAAAAACGATGTGAAATTGCACAACGGCAGCACCGAGATTCTGGTCAACGGCAAGAACCAATTGCTCAACCTGCAGGGCGACCAGTACCAGGTTGACCTGACCTTCAGCGACCCCTCGGTGAAAACCATGAAAGCCACCATCTGGTACCTCAATGGCCGCCGCGAAAACCTGAAACTGGAGCAGAGCGCTGCCGCCGATACCGGTGGCCGTTATGTGTTCCAACTGCGTAACGACCCTGGCTGGGCAGACCTGAACATGCTCGCCATGGAAATTCACAGCCCCGAGCAAATGCCGGACAACCTCAGCGTTAAAGCCACGCTGTGCAAACGTCCGACTAGCGGGGCCGGCACCCTTACGGCGAAAGCCGCAGGAGGCACAGACTCATGAACACCTCCCATCCGTTACTACGCGGGGCTGCGCTCAGCACCCTGATTTTCGCTGGCAGCGCCAGCGCGGCGCTGGTTCCCCCCCTGGGCTACTACGCGCCGATCGAAAGCCACAAGAGCAAACCGCCGGAAGATCAGTGCGGTGCGCCGCCCAAACCGTACACCGACAAGCTGGTGTTTCGCAGCAAGTACGAAGGCTCGGACAAGGCCCGCGCCACGCTGAACAAGGAATCGGAAAAAGCCTTCCGCGACTCCACCGCCAGCATCACCCAGCTGGAACGCGGGGTGAGCAAACAGGTGATGGGCTATATGCGGGACGGTCGCCAGGAGCAGCTCGACTGCACCCTGAGCTGGCTGACCACCTGGGCCCAGGCCGACGCGCTGCTGTCCACCGACTTCAACCACACCGGCAAGTCGATGCGCAAATGGGCCCTGGGCAGCGTGGCCTCGGCGTACCTGCGCCTGAAGTTCTCCGAGTCCAAACCACTGGCCAACTATGGACAGCAGTCGCAACTGATCGAAGCCTGGTTCGCCAAGCTTGGCGAGCAGGTGGTGAAAGACTGGAGCTACCTGCCGCTCAAGCAGGTGAACAACCACTCCTACTGGGCCGCCTGGTCGGTGATGGCCACGGCCGTCGCCACCAATCGCCAGGACCTGTTCGACTGGTCCGTGGAGCAGTTCCGCGTCGGCGCCAACCAGGTCGATGCAGACGGCTACCTGCCCAACGAACTCAAACGCCAACAGCGCGCGCTGTCGTACCACAACTACGCCCTGCCGCCGCTGGCAATGATCGCCAGCTTCGCCCAGGCCAATAACGTCGACCTGCGCACCGAAAACCGCGACGCCCTGAGCCGCCTGGCGAAACGGGTGATGGAAGGGGTCAACGACCCGGATGAATTCGCCAGCAAGGCCGGCAAGAAACAGGACATGGAAGACCTCAAGATCGACAGCAAATTCGCCTGGCTGGAACCCTACTGCACCCTGTACCAGTGCGCCGGCGACACGCTGAAGTGGAAGCAGTCGATGCAACCGTTCAAGACCTTCCGCCTGGGTGGAGACCTGACCCGGGTGTATGACCCGAAGGCGGAGAGTAAGGACGGCAAGAAGAACTCGTGAAGCAACACGGTTTGCTCCCTCGCCCCAGCGGGGAGAGGGATGGGGTGAGGGGGTTGGATGTCAGCCCCGACGATTGAGTAACGGCAACCAGTTTGCCCTCTCCCTAACCCTCTCCCGCACGCGGGAGAGGGGACTGATCGAGTAAACCGCAGCACCTCCGTTCAGCCCCCTCGCCCCAGCGGGGAGAGGGCTGGGGAGAGGGGGTTGGCCAGCCGCCCAAGCGCTTTCAGCAGGGACGGCAAAAAACACACTCCACCCGGATTTTCCCGGGGGGGGTTGGGGGGGATGTGGCGCTAGCCACGTCCTCTGAACCGAAGGTGAAGATGGAGAGAGGCGGATGGTTTTTTCATCCAATGTGTTCCTGTTCTTGTTCCTGCCGATATTCCTCGGCTTGTACTACTTGAGCGGGCAACGCTATCGCAACTTGCTGCTGCTGATTGCCAGCTACGTGTTCTACGCCTGGTGGCGGGTGGACTTCCTTGCGCTGTTCGCCGGGGTCACCCTGTGGAATTACTGGATCGGCCTCAAGGTCGGCACCGCCGGGGTCCGTACCAAGCCTGCGCAGCGTTGGCTGCTGCTCGGCGTCGGGGTGGACCTGTGCATTCTTGGCTACTTCAAGTACGCCAATTTTGGTGTCGACAGCCTCAACGCCATCATCACCTCGTTCGGCCTTGAGCCGTTCATTCTCACCCACGTGCTGCTGCCGATCGGGATCTCGTTCTACATCTTCGAGTCGATCAGCTACATCATTGACGTGTACCGCGGCGACACCCCAGCCACCCGCAACCTGATCGACTTTGCGGCGTTCGTGGCGATCTTCCCGCACCTGATCGCCGGCCCGGTCCTGCGTTTTCGCGACCTGGCCGACCAGTTCAACAACCGCACCCACACCCTGGATAAATTCAGCGAAGGCGCCACGCGCTTTATGCAGGGTTTCATCAAAAAAGTGTTTATCGCCGACACCCTGGCGGTGGTCGCCGACCATTGCTTCAGCCTGCAGAACCCCACCACTGGCGATGCCTGGCTCGGCGCCCTGGCCTACACCGCGCAGCTGTATTTCGACTTCTCCGGCTACAGCGACATGGCCATCGGCCTGGGCCTGATGATGGGTTTCCGCTTTATGGAAAACTTCAAACAGCCCTATATCAGCCAGTCGATTACCGAGTTCTGGCGGCGCTGGCACATCAGCCTTTCCACCTGGCTGCGCGACTACCTGTACATCACCCTGGGCGGCAACCGCGGCGGCAAATTCGCCACCTACCGCAACCTGTTCCTGACCATGCTGCTCGGCGGTCTGTGGCACGGCGCGAATATCACCTACATCGTCTGGGGTGCCTGGCACGGGATGTGGCTGGCGATTGAAAAAGCCATCGGCATCAACACCGCGCCGCGCAGTTTCAACGTGCTGCGCTGGGCCTTTACCTTCTTGCTGGTGATCATGGGCTGGGTGATTTTCCGCGCCGAAAACTTGCACGTGGCCGGCCGCATGTACGGCGCCATGTTCGGCTTCGGCGACTGGCAGCTGTCGGAACTCAACCGCGCCAGCCTCACTGGCCTGCAGGTGGCAACCCTGGTGGTGGCCTACGCCACCCTCGCCTTCTTCGGTCTGCGCGACTTCTACGCCAACCGTCCAAGCGAGAAAGCCGACACGCCGGTCACCGGCACCATCAAAGCGGTGCCAGGCGAACAGCCAAACATTCATATACCGGGCTACACCGTGGGCCATGAAGCGCAGGTGCAAGCCGTCTACTGGACTGCCGACTGGCCGCGTTACGCCATGCGCGCCCTGGTGCTGCTGCTGTTTGTCGCCTCGATTCTCAAGCTCTCGGCGCAGAGCTACTCGCCCTTCCTCTACTTCCAGTTCTGAGCGAGCCGACCATGACCCGATCCTTACGCGTTCTCTATATCGCCGTGTTCCTCGGCCTGCTGCTGGGCCTGGGCCTCTGGTCGTTGCGCGGCTTCATGGGCTTTAACACCACGCCGCAAGACACCGTGCTCAACGGCAAATGGGCCAAGGCCACCGAAACCCAATACGACAAGGAGTTCCCGCTCAAACGCCTGGGCACCAACCTCTGGGCCGCGTTGGACTTCAAGCTGTTCAACGAAGGCCGTCCGGGCGTGGTGCTGGGCCGTGACCAGTGGCTGTTCAGCGACGAAGAATTCAACCCCATCGCCAATGGCAGCCAGTACCAGGATGAAAACCTGGCATTGATTCAGGGCGTGCGCGAGCAGTTGGATAAGAAAGGCGTGAAGTTGGTGCTCGCCATCGTCCCAGCCAAAGCGCGTCTGTATCCGGAACATATCGGCGACGAAGAGCCGGCCAAGCTGCACGAAGACCTGTACCAGCGCTTCCACGCCAGCGCCGAACAGGCCGGCATCCTCGCCCCCGACCTGCTCACCCCGCTGCAACACGCCAAGCTGCAAGGCCAGGTGTTCCTGCGTACCGACACCCACTGGACGCCGATGGGCGCTGACGTAGTCGCACAGAACCTCGGTGCCACCGTGGCGCAGCAACTGCCACTGGATGCCGCGCCGCAACAGTTCATCACCGAAGCCAAACAACCGGAACCGTACAAGGGCGACCTGACCACCTTCCTGCCACTGGACCCGCTGTTCAGCAACCTGCTGCCCAAGCCCGACCAATTGCAACAACGCACCACCCGCGCCGCCGATGAAGGCGGCAGCGAAGGCGGTGACGACGCGCTGTTTGCCGACAGCGAAGTGCCGGTCGCCCTGGTGGGCACCAGCTACAGCGCCAACCCGCACTGGAACTTCGTCGGTGCCCTGCAACAAGCGCTGAAAAGCGACGTGGTCAGCTACGCCGAAAACGGCCACGGCCCCATCGAGCCGATGCTCAAGTACCTGCAAAGCGACGCCTTCAAAGATTCGGCACCGCAGTTGGTGATCTGGGAATTCCCCGAACGCTACCTGCCGATGAAAACCAACCTGAGCGACTTCGACCCCGACTGGATCGCTCAACTCAAGGCCGCCGGTGCGGCCAACACCAACCTGGCTACTTCGGCAGCCAGAAATTCACCGTTGCCAATTCAGGCAAACCGCTAGACCCGGTGCTGCTCGAAGCACCCACCCAATCATGGAGAACAACACAATGAAGCCATCCATCACCCATGCAATCGTTAACAACCGCCTCGGTAAAGCCTGCGCGTTCGTGGTAGTTGGCCTGCTCGCTGCCCAGGTCCACGCCGACGAAGCCGCCCTCTACGGGCCGACCGCGCCGAAGGGCTCGGCCTTCGTGCGGGTGTACAACGCCGGCAGCCAGGAAATCAACGCCACGGTCGGCACGGCCAAACTCAGCGAAGTGGGCCCATTGGGCAGCAGCGACTTCGGCTTTCTGCCAGGTGGCGATTACAGCGCCCAGGTCGGCTCGCAAACCGTGCCGGTGAAACTGGCCGCCGATCACTACTACACCATCGTCGCCCTGCCCGGTGCGCAGCCAAAACTGGTGGAAGAGCCACCGTTCAAAAACAAACAGAAAGCCCTGGTGCGGGTGCAAAACCTGAGTGACACCAAGGTCACCCTGAAAACCGCCGACGGCAAAACCGCAGTGGTCGAAGACGTCGCCCCGGCCGCCCGCGGCGACCGCGAAATCAACCCGGTGCCGGTCAAGCTCGCGCTGTTCAACGGCACCCAGAAAATCAGTGACGTGAAGCCGGTGACATTGGCGCGTGGTGAGGCGGTTGCCCTGTACGTAACGGGCAGCGGCAGCAAGCTCTCGCCTGTGTGGGTGAAACGCCCGGCCGCCACCGAATAAACCCAAGCGCTCTTGCTGTTTTTGCTCTTCGTGAATATCGGTCTTGCGAGCTAGAGCCTGCCAAGGCAAAACCAGACCAGAAAGCGCAGTTGGCTGTAGCCAATGAGCAGTCCTGGGCTGGTTTTAACGCCGGCAGGCCGACGCGCAGCAGACCGCACGGACCCACATGTAAGGAGATACTCATGATTCCAATTATCTTGTCTGGTGGTAGCGGCTCGCGCCTTTGGCCTCTCTCGCGCAAACAGTTTCCCAAACAGTTCCTCGCCCTGACCGGTGAGCACACCATGTTCCAGCAAACCCTGGAGCGCCTGGTGTTCGAGGGCATGCAGCCGCCGGTGATCGTGTGCAACAAAGACCATCGCTTTATCGTGCAGGAACAACTCAGCGCCCTGAACCTGGCCAGCCAGGCCGTGCTGATGGAACCCTTCGGCCGCAACACCGCTCCCGCCGTTGCCATCGCCGCCATGAAGCTGCTCAACGAAGGCCGCGACGAGCTGCTGCTGGTGATGCCCGCCGACCACGTGATCGACGACCAGAAAGCCTTCCAGCGCGCCCTGGCCATCGCCACCATCGCCGCTGAAGGCGGTGACCTGGTGCTGTTCGGCGTACCGGCCACCAAACCGGAAACCGGTTACGGCTATATCAAATCCAGCCTGGACGCCGAGCTGCCCGAAGGCGTCAGCCGCGTTGAGCAATTCGTGGAAAAACCGGATGCGCAACGCGCCGCCGAATTCGTCAAATCCGGCAACTACTTCTGGAACAGCGGCATGTTCCTATTCCGCGCCAGCCGCTTCCTCGACGAGCTGAAACGCCACGACCCGGACATCTACGACACCTGCCTGCTAGCGCTTGAGCGCAGCGCCATCGACGGCGAAAACATCGACATCGACGCCGCCACCTTCGAGTGCTGCCCGGACAACTCCATCGACTACGCCGTGATGGAAAAAACCACCCGCGCCTGCGTGGTGCCGCTGACCGCCGGCTGGAGCGACGTCGGTTGCTGGAGCTCGCTATGGGACGTGCACGAGAAAGACGACGATGGCAACGTCACCAAAGGCGACGTGGTGGTACGCGACAGCCACAACTGCCTGGTGCACGGCAACGGCAAGCTGGTGTCGGTGATCGGCCTGGAGAACATCGTGGTCGTCGAAACCAAAGACGCCATGATGATCGCCCACAAAGACCGGGTGCAGGAGGTCAAGCAACTGGTCAATACGCTGAACGAAGCCGGTCGTAGCGAAACCCAGAACCACTGCGAGGTGTACCGGCCATGGGGCTCGTATGACTCCGTCGACATGGGCGGGCGGTTCCAGGTCAAACACATTTCGGTGAAGCCGGGGGCGCAGCTGTCACTGCAGATGCACCACCACCGGGCTGAACACTGGATTGTGGTGTCGGGCACGGCCGAGGTGACCTGCGATGAGAACGTGTTTTTGCTGACGGAAAACCAGTCGACCTACATTCCGATCGCTTCGGTGCACCGCTTGGCCAACCCCGGGAAGATTCCGCTGGAGATCATCGAGGTGCAGTCCGGGAGTTATTTGGGGGAGGATGATATCGAGCGGTATGAGGATATTTATGGGCGCAATGAAGAGCATGGGGTGCAGGTGAAGACTGTCGTCCGGTAACGCCCTGAAAAACATCGAGGCCAAAGCCCCGCGGCTTTGGCCTTTTTGCTTTTGTAGGGTGTGCTGTGCGCACCAGCATTTTGCTTTTGGGGTTGTGGCGGTATTCATTACCGCGGGCACTGGGCGTTTTTGTTTCGCGCCTTACGCGCGAGTCACTTTTCTCAGTCGCCGGTGTGCCGGACCAGAAAAAAGTAACCAAAAGCGCTTGCCCCGACCTCGGCCTTCGCCCACGGGGCGGGTGGATCAAGGTCACAAGCCAGATCACAAGCAGAGCGGGATCTTCGTTCACGGAACGAACGCCGTACGTCTGTACGATTCTGGATCCCAGCTTGCGCTGGGATGACGGAAGTTTCTGCACAGTCCACCGTCGTCCCAGCGCAGGCTGGGACCCAGGCGCGACGGTAAAAAGTCAACTCAGGGCCGCTCTTGATCTCGAACTTGATCCACCCGCCCCGTTAGCGCAGGCCGAGCGGAGTCGTTGTGGAGGGGGTTGAGCGGCCGGGAGCCGCGAAAGGCGTGATGGGCCATGGATGGCCCGTCTCGCCGGCCCCCGGAACAACGATGCAGCGAGGGGACCTGAAGCGCAGCGCAAGGCCAAGGTTGGGGCAAGCGCTTTGGTTACTTTGTCGCGACTGGCAAAGTGACTCGCGCGTAAGGCGCGAAACAAAACGCCCAGCACACGCGGTAATGAAGAAGAAAAACGATCGCCAGAAAACCGTTTGGTGCGCGAAGCACACCCTACAAAAAGCATCCCGAGCGCACGCGGTAAGAAAGAACAACGCCCTCCTCACCGCGCGCACCTCACCACCAAATCAGGCCTCAACGAGGCCCTTCTCCTCCAACCGTAATTGCCGGGAATGAAACTGCTGCAAGCTCGTCCGGTGCCCAATACTCACCAAACTGCTGCCCGGCAGTTTCTCGGTCAGTAACCGATAAACCGCCGCCTCGTTCACTTCATCCATAGCGGATGTGGCCTCATCCAGGAACAACCAGCGCGGCTCCACCAACAACGCGCGCG
Source organism: Pseudomonas sp. GV071 (assembly GCF_003050835.1). Taxonomy (GTDB): domain Bacteria; phylum Pseudomonadota; class Gammaproteobacteria; order Pseudomonadales; family Pseudomonadaceae; genus Aquipseudomonas. The sequence continues at coordinate 323,677 of NZ_QAOJ01000004.1, forward strand.
CAATAGCCACTCGCTGCTGCTCACCCGGCGACAACACCCGCTCCCAGTGATCCTCCTCATCCAACCGGGACGTCAGATGCGCCAGGTTGCACGCCTGCAACACCTCCTGCAGACGCTCGCTGGAGTACACATCCGCCGCCTGTGGATAACTCAACGCCGCTCGCAAACTGCCTATCGGCAAGTACGGTTTCTGCGGCAGGAACAGGCTGCTTTCAGGCAGGTTCAACGCCCCACTGCCAAACGGCCACAAACCGCTCAAGGCACGCAGCAAGGTGCTCTTGCCGCTGCCCGAGGCGCCGCTGAGCAACACATGTTCACCGGGGGCGATGGTCAGATTGGACGGGTTCAACAACACGCGGCCATCGGCCAGGCTCAGTTGCACCTGGTTCAGGCTGACTTGGCCAGCGTCGCGGGTGCGATGGATGGCGGGGTTGGCATCCAGGTGATCGCCTTCAGCCAGCGCGGCGCGGAAGCTCAGAATACGGTCGCAAGTGGCGCGCCAGGTAGCTAGGCTGGCGTAGGCGTCGATGAACCAGCTCATGCTGTCTTGCACGTTGCTGAAGGCCGAGTTGATTTGCATCAGATCGCCCAGTTGGATCTTGCCGGAGAAGTAACGCGGGGCAGCGGCTACCAAGGGGAAGATGATGGCGATCTGGCTGTAACCGCTGGAGAACAGGGTCAGGCGCTTTTGCACCTTCATGATTTCCCAGTAGTTGCTCCACACCTTGGTGAAGCGCGACATCAGCCGCTGCTGCTCGTTGGCTTCGCCGTTGTAGAGGGCGATGCTTTCAGCGTTTTCCCGCACCCGCACCAGGCCAAAACGCAGGTCGGCTTCGAAGCGTTGCTGGTTGTTGTTCAGGCCGATCAAGCGGCGCGCCACCAGGTGCACCAGCCAGCTGCCGATCAGGGCGTAGAGCAAGGAAGCCCAGAACATGTAGCCAGGCACTTCGATGCCGAAGATTTCCATGCTGCCGGATACGCCCCAAAGGATCACCGAGAACGACACCAGGCTGACCACGTTACGGATCAGGCCCAAGCCCAGACCCAAGGTGCTTTCGGTAAAGCTGTTGAGGTCTTCGGCCAGGCGTTGGTCGGGGTTATCGGTGTAGCCGGCTTGTTCCAGGCGATAGTAATTCTTGTGCGCGAGCCAGGCAGCGAAGTGTTTTTCGGTCAGCCAGCGCCGCCAGCGGATGGTCAGCATCTGCGTCAGGTAGAGCTTGTACACAGCAATCGCGATGGCGGTGGCGGCAATCCCGCAGAAGTACAGAATCAGCCGGGTGAAGGCTTCCACGTCCTTGTTCTGCAGCGAGTTGTAGAAGTCGCGGTACCAACTGTTGAGCCACACCGACATGCCCACCCCAACCAGCGACATGGCGATCACCACAATCAGCAGCAACCAGGCCATGCCCTTCTCTTCGCTGCGCCAATAGGCGCTGGCGAGCTGCCAGACGCGAGAAAAAAAGTGGCTGGGCAGCACATCATTGACCGCTGAATATTCGGCGTTCTTGCTCATGAAGGGCACTCTGGACGGTTATAAAAAAAGCGCCCCCAAGGAGCGCTTTACTGCAATACGGGGGGCTGATTAAGACAGTTTCCAGCCACCTTGGATAGCCTGCCAGGCGGTGAGTTCAGCGCCGTACCGGGCGCTTCTGCAATTTGCGCTGCAAGGTCCGCCGGTGCATGCCCAAGGCGCGTGCGGTGGCGGAGATATTGCCGTCGTGTTCGCCCAGTACCCGCTGGATGTGTTCCCACTGCAGGCGGTCCACCGACATGGGGTTTTCCGGCACCAGGGTCGACAGGTCGGCGTGTTCGGACACCAGCGCGGTCAGCACGTCGTCGGCATCAGCCGGTTTGCACAGGTAGTTGGCGGCGCCGCGTTTGATCGCTTCCACGGCGGTGGCGATGCTGGAGTAACCGGTGAGGATCACCACACGCATTTCCGCGTCCAGCGCCAGCAGCTTGGGCAGCAGCACCAGGCCGGAGTCGCCTTCCATTTTCAGGTCAAGCACGGCGTAGTCCGGAATGTCCTGTTCGGCCAGGGCCAGGCCCTCTTCCGCCGAGCCGGCAATCGACACCCGCAGGCCCCGGCGGCTCATGGCGCGCGCCATTACGCGGGTGAAGGTCTGGTCATCATCAACCAACAGCAGGTGCGGTTGTTCTTCGCCTTCGATGGAGGTTTCTTCGCTCATTGGGATCTCCCGGTTCAGCTTGGCTGACGAGGCAGGCGCAGCTCGGTAAGCGTGCCGCCCTCTTCGTGATTGTAGAGTTTCACCGAACCGCCCGCCCGCGTGACGCTGGCCTGGCTGAGGAACAGGCCGAGGCCGAAGCCTTTGCCCTTGGTGGTGATAAAGGGTTTACCCAGCTGTTCGGCAATGGCCAGCGGCACACCGGCGCCGTGGTCGCGAATGCTGATGCACATTTCCAGCACGTTCCAGTCCACGCGAATGTCGAGCTTGTCGGCGCAGGCATCGGCGGCGTTGTTCAGCAGGTTGAGCAGGGCCTGGGTAAGGTCCGGCGGGGGCGCCAGACGCGGGATCGAGCCAATACCGAGAATCTGATAACGGTAGGTGGCTTCCGGGCGCATCAGGTGCCAGCGGTTGAGGGTGGTTTCCAGCCAGCCGGCCACCGACTGATCTTCCACGGTCAGGCGGCGGTCAGCCTCGGCGGCGCGCACCAGTTGTTGCAGGGTTTCTTTGCACAGCTTCACTTGCTCCTGCAGCACGGCAAGGTCTTCTTGCAGCAGCGGGTCCGGGTGTTCGCGGCGCAGTTCTTTGATCAGTACGCTCATGGTCGCCAGGGGCGTGCCCAGTTCGTGGGCGGCACCGGCGGCCTGGGTGGCGACGGCGAGCAACTGCTGGTCGCGCATGCTTTCTTCACGGCGCTCGGCCTGCAACTGCACCTGACGGCGCACGGCACCGGCCATCTTCACCACGAAGAAGGTGATGAAGGCGGCCGACAGGGCGAAGTTCAGCCACATGCCAAACAGGTGCAGGCTGATCAGCATGGCTTCGTGCTGCACCCCATGCAGGTGCAGCGGGTGGTACCAGATCAGCAGCGCGGTGTAGCCGGTCAACGCCAGGCCACTGAGCACCATCGAGTACAGCCACGGCAAGGTGGCGGCGGCGATGGTCAGCGGCACCAGGTAGTAGGACACGAAGGGGTTGGTTGAGCCGCCGGAGTAATACAGCAACACGCTGTGGATAAGCAGGTCGCAGGCCAGCTGGGCGGCGTACTCCAGCTCGGTGACCGGCCACGGCCCGCGAAGACGCAGCGCAGTCAGGGCGCAGAGTACGGCGGAGCAGATCAGGGTCAGGCACAGCGGTAGCCACGGCAGCGGCAGCAGGTCCAGCAAGTAGGCGACGCCCACCGAACTGGCCTGGGCGGCCAGCACCAGCACGCGGATCAGGCTCAGGCGCCACAAGTTCTGGCGGCTGGCGGAAAGCAGTAACACGGGGGCGAGCATGAGCGCTCCTGATGAGAGCTACAAATGACGGGCGAGTATAACCAGCGGTGCGACAAACAGTGCCAACTGCGGCAACGGGCCGCAGCGGCTGTGATCTGCACCGAAATCAAAAGCTCGCGGCTGAAGCCCCTCCCACTTGGAGCGCATTTCGTTGTGGGAGGGGCTTTAGCCGCGATGCTCTTCGCCGCGATCCACGCCGTGACGGAACCCGCCCCCGCCGCTACAGTCTGATGCGCGTAATCCTGCCTCGCGCCAACAAGGAGTTTGCATGTCTTCCCTCAGCCGCCTTACCGCTGCCATTGCCTTCAGTGCCGCCACCCTGGCCGCCCTGCCCAGCCATGCCGATGAGGCCCGTTACAACCAGGTGGCGCTGCGCGCCGAAGTGAGCCAGGACGTGGCCCACGACCTGATGAATGTCACCCTCTATACCGAAGCGCAGAACAACGACCCGGCCAAGCTCGCTGCCGAAACCACCGAAACCCTCAATATCGCCGTCGAGCGCGCCCGCCAGACCAAGGGCGTTACCGTCAAGCTCGGCAGCCGCAACAGCTACCCGATCTACGACAACAACGGCCAACAGATCACCGGCTGGCGCGAGCGCGGTGAAATCCGCCTGGAAAGCGCCGATTTTGCGGTGCTCTCCAAGCTCACCGCCGAGCTGTTGAAAGACCTGAAGATGGGCAATATGGACTTCGCCATCGCCAACCCGACGCGCAAGAAAGCCGAGGATGAGCTGCTCAAAGACGCTGTTGCCGCGTTCAAGGCCCGCGCCGATATCGCCACCGCAGCGGTGGGTGGCAAGAGCTACAAACTGGTCAGCCTGAGCCTCAGCAGCGCTGGCTTCCAGCCGATTCGGCCGATGCGCATGGATGCCATGGCATCGATGTCGATGAGCAAGTCGGCAGCGCCGCAAGAGATCGAAGCGGGCACCAGCGAAGTGACTGTCGCCGCTGATGGTGTGATCGAAGTGCAAATGCCATAAGTCCGGCGTTACCTGAAAGGACCAATCGCGGCTGAAGCCGCTCCTACGAATTGTGCGTTTTCGTAGGAGCGGCTTCAGCCGCGATGCGTTTAGCCCCACTCGGTGCTCCTTTCGGAAGCACTCGCCCACTGCCCCGCACCCCGCCGTTTCCCCGACCACTCGGTCAGCCCGCCCAGAGTTACAAAAACGCGACATCCTCGGACGATCCCGTCACAGCTTCTACACTCTTTGACTTATGCAGCTTGTAGTGGGCATACGCCCTGCATAGTTTCTGCCGTCTCGGCTTAAAAGGCCGACTGCAAACAACGACAACAACTTGAGGCCACCATGCATAAGAAAGTTGCCCTTCCTCTGGTACTCGCAAGCGGATTGCTCGCCAGCGCCCCCTTCGCCCACGCCGCCAGCACCCTGGTGTTCTGTTCCGAAGGCAGCCCCGCCGGCTTCGATGCCGCGCAGTACACCGCCGGCACCGAGTTCGACGCCGCGGCGGAAACCGTGTTCAACCGTCTGACCCAGTTCGAGCGTGGCGGTACCGCCGTAGTGCCGGGCCTGGCCACCAGCTGGGATGTGACCCCGGATGGCCTCACCTACACCTTCCACCTGCGCGAAGGGGTGAAGTTCCACACCACCGAGTACTTCAAGCCGACCCGTGAATTCAACGCCGACGACGTGCTGTTCACCTTCGAACGCATGATGAACAAGGACCATCCGTTCCGTAAGGCGTACCCCACCGAGTTCCCGTATTTCACCGATATGGGCATGGACACCAACATCGCCAAGCTGGAAAAAGTCGACGCCAAGACCGTCAAGTTCACCCTGGCCAACGTTGATGCGGCCTTTATCCAGAACCTGGCCATGAGCTTCGCCGACATCCAGTCCGCCGAGTACGGCGACAAGCTGATGAAAGAAGGCAAGGCCTCGGACATCAACCAGAAGCCGATCGGCACTGGCCCGTTTGTGTTCAAGCGTTATCAGAAAGACGCGCAGATCCGTTACACCGGCAACAAGGAATACTGGAAGCCGGAAGACGTGAAGATCGACAACCTGATCTTCTCCATCGTTACCGACGCCTCGGTGCGCATGCAGAAGCTCAAGGCCAACGAGTGCCAGATCACCCTCAACCCGCGCCCGGCTGACCTCGAATCGTTGAAGAAAGATCCGAACCTGCTGCTGCCGGAACAGGCTGGTTTCAACGACGGTTACATCGCCTACAACGTGCTGCACAAGCCGTTCGACCAACTGAAAGTGCGTCAGGCATTCGACATGGCGGTGAACAAGAAAGCCATTATCGATGCGGTGTACCAGAGCGCAGGCCAACTGGCCGTGAACGGCATGCCGCCGACCCAATGGTCCTACGACGACACCATCAAAGACCCGGCCTACGATCCGGAAAAAGCCAAGGCCCTGCTCAAAGAAGCCGGCGTTGCTGAAGGCACCGAGATCACCCTGTGGGCCATGCCAGTACAGCGCCCGTACAACCCCAACGCCAAGCTGATGGCCGAGATGCTGCAATCGGACTGGGCCAAGATCGGCATCAAGGCCAAGATCGTCACCTACGAGTGGGGCGAGTACCTCAAGCGCGCCAAGGCCGGCGAGCATGACACCATGCTGATCGGCTGGAGCGGCGACAACGGTGACCCCGACAACTGGCTCGGCACCCTGTACGGCTGCGACGCGGTAGACGGCAACAACTACTCCAAGTGGTGTGATGCCGACTACGACAAGGCCATCAAGGCCGCCAAGCGCACCACCGACCAGGCCAAGCGCACCGAGCTGTACAAGCAGGCGCAGCAGATCCTCAAGGCCCAGGTGCCGATCACCCCGATCGCCCACTCGACTGTTTATCAGCCGATGCGCAAGTCGGTTAAAGACTTCAAGATCAGCCCCTTCGCTCTGAACTCGTTCTACGGCGTTAGCGTCGACAAGTAGGTATGGCTTCGACCGCCTGGTCGTCGGCCATACTGCGTTGAAATGGCGCCGAAAATGCTCACGTACCTTGAGTACGCTGCGCTTTTCGGCGCCATTTCGCCTTGTCTGGCTCTAGCCCAGACGGTCTTGATCGCAGAGGCGATTGCTTGAAGATTCTGCAAAAAACCCATTTCTTGAGTGCGCTGCTGATAGCGGCAGGGTTCTTTGCACCCAATTCCTATGCTGCCACCCCCGAGCAATCGCTGGTGGTGTGCACCGAGGCCAGCCCCGAAGGCTTCGATATTGCGCAATACACGGCGGCGACAACCGCCGATGCGTCGGCCGAAACGGTGTTTGATCGCCTGGTGAATTTCGCCCCTGGCAGCACCGAATTGATCCCAGGTCTGGCTGAAAGCTGGGAGATTTCTGAAGACGGTCTTACCTACACCCTGCACCTGCGCCGCGGGGTGAAGTTTCACCACAGCAAGGCGTTTACCCCGACCCGCGCGTTCAATGCCGAGGACGTGCTCTGGAGTTTCCAGCGCCAGCTCGACCCACAGCATCCCTGGCACAAGCTGGCCAGTCGCGGTTTCCCCTATGCCGAATCGATGGGCATGGCGGCGCTGATCGAGCGTATAGAGGCGCCGGACGCGCAGACTGTAGTGTTCACCCTCAAGCACCCGGAGGCACCGTTCCTGGCCGATCTGGCCATGGGCTTTGCCTCGATCTACAGCGCTGAATACGCCGCCACGTTACTGGCCAGTGGCAACACAGAACTGCTCAACCAGCAGCCGATTGGCACCGGGCCGTTCGTGTTCGAGCGTTACAGCAAGGACGCGCAGGTGCGCTTCAACGGCAACCCGGACTACTGGGACGGCGCGCCAAAGCTGGCGCGGCTGATCTTCGCCATCACCCCCGATCCCAATGTGCGCCTGCAGCGGCTGAAAGCCGATGACTGCCAGGTGGCGGTGTACCCGCGCCCCACCGACATCCCAGCGCTGCGTGAGGAGCCGGAGCTGAAGGTGCTGGAGCTAGACTCGTTGCTGATCGCCTACCTGGGCATCAACACCCGCCACCCGCCGTTGGATGATCTGCGGGTGCGCCAAGCAATCAACATGGCCTTCGACAAAGCCGTATATGTGCGTGCGCAATTCGGCGAAGGCGGCGCCAGCCCGGCGGTGGCGCCCTACCCGCCAACGTTGTGGGGCAGCGACCCAAGCATTGCGGACTGGCCGCACGACTTGCAGCGCGCCAAGCAGCTATTAAAAGACGCCGGCCAGGATAAAGGCTTCAACCTGACCATCTGGACCCGCCCCGGTGGCGGTCCGACCAACCCCAACCCCGGCATTGGCGCGCAGCTGTTGCAGGACGACCTGGGCAAGCTGGGCATCAAGGCGACCATTCGGGTGTACGAATGGGGCGAGCTGCTCAAGCGCGCCAAGAATGGCGAGCACGACCTGATCTTTATGGGCTGGGCCGGCGACAACGGTGACCCGGACAATTTCCTGACCCCCAACCTGTCCTGCACCGCCGCCCGGTCGGGTGAAAACCTGGCCGGCTGGTGCAACGCCGAGTTCGACGCGCTGATTACCCAGGCCCGTGGCAGCAGCGACCAGACCCAGCGCGCGGTGCTCTACCGTAAGGCTTTGGCGATCTTCCACGAGCAAGCGCCGTGGATTCCCCTGGCCCATCCCAAGCAGTTCAGCGTGATCCGCCGCGACGTGCAGAATTTTGTCCTCAGCCCCATGGGCTCGAACAACTTTGCCAAGGTGCAGCGCCATGCCGTGCAGGAATGAGCCTACACAGGGCCGCCGCGCCACTGGGGCCGGCCGTCAGCCAGCGCCTATGCTGAGTTGCAGGAGCCGACAAATCCGCGAAAAATACGCGCCCTTTTCGGCCTGGGGCGGTTAACCAGGCCACACGCCCAGTGCAGAGACTGAACCTGCACGGTTGGCTGGGCTTCATAGTATCTAGCCCCCTCGCCCCTGCGGGGAGAGGGGACTGACCGAGTAGCACCAAGCACCACCGTCACGGGCACCACCATGAACCCGTCGACCCATAACAGCTTCGCCCACACCTGTGCGAAGCGATAAAAAACGCCCGGCGCCACTGACTCTATGCGGTGCCAGGTATGCCTAACCGGCTGATGAGGAGTTCTACCCCGCGATGCTCACTTTCATTGCCCGACGATTGGGGTTACTGATCCCCACGTTTTTCGGCATCACCTTGCTGACCTTTTCCCTGATTCGCCTGATCCCCGGCGACCCGGTGGAAGTGATGATGGGTGAACGCCGCGTCGACCCGGTCATGCACGCCGAAGCGCTGGAGCGCCTGGGCCTGAACAAGCCGCTCTATGAGCAGTACCTGAACTACATTGGCGACCTGGCCCAGGGCAACCTCGGCGAGTCGCTGCGCACCCGCGAAAGCGTGTGGCACGAGTTCCTTACCCTGTTCCCGGCCACCCTCGAATTGTCCCTGGCCGCCCTGTTGTTCGCCGGCACCCTGGGCCTGCTGGCCGGGGTGATTGCTGCGCTCAAGCGCGGCTCGCTGTTCGACCATGGGGTGATGGGTATTTCGCTGGCCGGTTACTCCATGCCGATTTTCTGGTGGGGCCTGCTGCTGATCATGTTCTTCTCCGTGGGCCTGGGCTGGACCCCGGTGTCCGGGCGTATCGACCTGCTCTACGACATCGAACCGAAGACCGGTTTCATGCTGATCGACACCCTGCTCAGCGACGAAGAAGGCGCCTTTGTCGACGCCCTGCGCCACCTGATTCTTCCGGCCATTGTGCTGGGCACCATTCCGCTGGCGGTGATTGCGCGTATGACCCGCTCGGCAATGCTCGAAGTGCTGCGCGAAGACTACGTGCGCACCGCGCGGGCCAAAGGCCTTTCGCCAAGCCGGGTGATTTTCGTGCATGGCCTGCGCAATGCGCTGATTCCGGTGCTCACCGTGTTCGGCCTGCAGGTCGGCGCGTTGCTGGCCGGTGCCGTGCTGACCGAAACCATTTTCTCCTGGCCGGGCATCGGCAAGTGGCTGATCGAGTCGATTGGCGCGCGTGACTACCCGGTGGTGCAGAACGGCATTCTGCTGATCGCCTGCCTGGTGATTCTGGTCAACTTCGTCGTGGACATCCTCTACGGCCTGGCCAACCCACGCATCCGCCATCAACGTTAAGGGAGGCCTGACTATGACGACTACTTCCAGCGCAGCCCCCGTGGCTGATCCGAGCACCCTCTACCCCTCGCCCTTGAAAGAGTTCTGGCAACACTTCGCCCGCAACAAAGGCGCGGTGGCCGGCCTGCTGTTCATGATCCTGATCGTGTTCTGCGCGCTGTTCGCGCCCTGGGTTGCGCCCCATGACCCCAGCGAGCAGTTCCGCGACTTCCTGCTCACCCCGCCCTCCTGGCTACCCGAGGGCCACAGCCAGTTCCTGCTGGGCACCGACGAGCTCGGCCGTGACCTGCTGTCGCGCTTGATTCACGGTGCGCGGCTGTCGCTGCTGATCGGTCTAGCCTCGGTGCTGATGTCGCTGATCCCGGGGATCTTCCTCGGCCTGGTCGGCGGCTTTTTCCCGCGCATTCTCGGCCCGACCATCATGCGCGTGATGGACGTGATGCTCGCCCTGCCCTCGTTGCTGCTGGCGGTGGCGATTGTCGCCATCCTCGGCCCTGGCCTGATCAACACAGTGATCGCGATTGCCGTGGTCTCGCTGCCCTCCTACGTACGTCTGACCCGCGCAGCGGTAATGGGCGAGCTCAATCGTGACTACGTCACTGCGGCACGCCTGGCCGGTGCCGGACTGTTCCGCCTGATGTTCGTCACCGTGCTGCCCAACTGCATGGCGCCGCTGATCGTGCAGGCGACCTTGAGTTTTTCCTCGGCGATTCTCGATGCGGCAGCACTGGGTTTCCTCGGCCTCGGCGTACAACCGCCAACCCCTGAATGGGGCACCATGCTGGCTTCGGCGCGCGACTACATCGAGCGCGCCTGGTGGGTGGTGAGCCTACCCGGCCTGACCATTCTGCTCAGCGTGCTGGCAATCAACCTGATGGGCGATGGGTTGCGCGATGCGCTCGACCCGAAACTCAAGAATGCCGTCTGAGGAGCCCGTCATGAGCCTGCTGAATATCAAGAACCTGAGCGTGCGCTTCGGCGACGCCAATGCCGTACCGGTGGTCGACGGTCTCGACCTGAACGTCAACAAGGGCGAAGTGCTGGCGATTGTCGGCGAGTCCGGCTCCGGCAAGTCGGTGACCATGATGGCGCTGATGGGCCTGATCGACGCCCCCGGCATCATCAAGGCCGACGCGCTGACCTTCGATGGCAGCGACATGCTGACCCTCAAGGGCCGGGCGCGCCGCAAGATCGTCGGCAAAGACCTGGCGATGGTGTTCCAGGACCCGATGACCGCCCTGAACCCCAGCTACACCGTGGGTTTCCAGATTGAAGAAGTGATTCGTCAGCACCTGGGCCTGTCCGGCAAAGCTGCTCGCCAACGCGCCCTGGAACTGCTCGAACGGGTGGAAATCCCGGGCGCCGCCAGCCGCTTGAACGCCTACCCGCACCAGCTCTCCGGCGGCATGAGCCAGCGCGTGGCAATTGCCATGGCGATTGCCGGCGAACCGAAACTGCTGATCGCCGATGAGCCGACCACGGCGCTGGATGTGACCATTCAGGCGCAGATCATGGACCTGCTGCTCGACCTGCAACGCCAGCAGGACATGGCCCTGGTGCTGATCACCCACGACCTCGCCGTGGTCGCCGAAACCGCCAACCGGGTGTGCGTGATGTACGCCGGCCAGGCGGTGGAAGTAGGCCAGGTACCAGCGCTGTTCGACGCCCCGGCGCACCCCTACACCGAAGCGCTGCTGGCGGCGATTCCCGAGCACAGCCAGGGCGCCAAACGCCTGGCCACCTTGCCCGGCATCGTTCCCGGCCGGTACGACCGTCCGCAAGGTTGCCTGCTGTCGCCTCGTTGCCCGTACGTGCAGCAGAAATGCCGCGACGTGCGCCCGAGCCTCGAGCCCAGCGCCCTTGGTGAAGTGCGTTGTTTCTTCCCGCTCAACCAGCCCAGCCACGCCAACCAGGAGCCTGCACGATGAGCGTAGTACTGACTGCTCGCGACCTAACCCGTCACTACGAGGTGTCCCGTGGCCTGTTCAAAGCACACGCCACGGTGCGCGCATTGAACGGCGTGTCGTTTGAACTGGAAGCCGGCAAGACCCTGGCGGTGGTAGGCGAATCCGGTTGTGGCAAATCGACCCTGGCACGCGCCCTGACCCTGATCGAAGAACCCTCCTCCGGCTCGCTGCAGATTGGCGGCCAAGAGGTGAACGGCGCCAGCAAGGCCGAACGCAAACAGCTGCGCCGCGACGTGCAGATGGTGTTCCAGAGCCCCTATGCCTCGCTGAACCCGCGGCAGAAAATCGGTGACCAACTGGCCGAGCCGCTGCTGATCAACACCAACCTGTCGCGCAGCGAACGCCGCGAGAAGGTGCAGGCGATGATGCAGCAAGTGGGCCTGCGCCCCGAGCATTACCAGCGCTACCCGCACATGTTCTCCGGCGGCCAGCGCCAGCGTATTGCCCTGGCGCGGGCGATGATGCTCAACCCGAAGGTGCTGGTGGCGGACGAGCCGACGTCGGCGCTGGACGTGTCGATTCAGGCGCAGGTGCTCAACCTGTTCATGGACCTGCAAGCCGAGTTCAACACCGCCTATGTGTTCATCAGCCACAACCTGGCGGTGGTCCAGCATGTGGCCGATGACGTGTTGGTGATGTACCTCGGCCGCCCGGCAGAAATGGGCCCCAAGGAAAAGATCTACGCCAAGCCCTTGCACCCTTACACCCAGGCGCTGCTGTCGGCGACCCCGACCATTCACCCGGACCCGGACAAGCCGAAGATCAAGATTGTCGGCGAGTTGCCCAACCCACTGAACCCGCCGAGTGGCTGCGCCTTCCACAAGCGCTGCCCGCACGCGACCGAACGCTGCAGCGCCGAGGAACCGCAACTGCGCTTGCTCGATGCACGGCAGGTGGCGTGTCACCATGCCGAGGCGATTAACGGGCTGTAAACCGCATCGCGGCTAAAGCCGCTCCTACGAGACCATACGATTCCGTAGGAGCGGCCGCTCCGGTCAGCCGCGACTCCTGCAAAAGCAATTTCAAGATCAAACGCATCGCGGCTAAAGCCCTCCCACATGGCGCTACGATTCCTGTGGGAGGGGCTTTAGCCGCGATGTTTTTAGCGGGTGCCGAGATTAATAAACATCCCGCCGATACCGCCCTTCCTCGGTCAATTGCACCACTTCCTCATCGCCCAGCACCTGGCGCAACGCCTGGTCCACGCCGTCGGCCATGCCTTGCAGACTGCCGCAGACGTAAATCGCCGCGCCGTCTTCCAGCCAGCTTTTCAGCTCATCGGCCGCCGCCAACAGGCGATGCTGCACGTAGATCTTTTCCGCCTGGTCGCGCGAAAACGCCAGGTCCAGACGTGCCAGTTGGCCGCCGTCCAGCCAGCCCAGGAGCTCGTTCTGGCAGAAGAAGTCATGGGCCGCATTACGTTCGCCAAACAGCAGCCAGTTGCGCTTCTGGCCTTGGTTGATCTGCGCTTTGAGCAAGCTGCGCAGCCCCGCCAACCCCGTACCGTTACCCAGCAGAATCAACGGCCGTGGTTCGCTCGGCAGGTGGAAGCCGCTGTTACGCCGCAGGCGCAGACTGATGCCTTCACCTACCAACGCATGCACGCACAGCCAACCCGAACCGAGACCGACGCTTCCGTCGGCATGGGTTTCCACCCGCACCAGCAGCTGTAGATCACCATCCTCCATTACCGACGCGATGGAGTATTCGCGGGCGCTGATCGGCACCAGCGCATCCACCAGGGCCTGGGCATGCAGGCCGACCAGGTGTTCGCGGCTGGCGGGCAACTGCCGACTGGCCAGCGCCTGAGCCAGCGTCTCGCGCAGGCCGGCAACTTCGACCTGGCTGTCGGCAGCAATACCGAGACCAGCGAGGAAGGTGTCGACGGCAGCAGCGCTGTTGCGCGGCAGCACTTCCACCAGGTCACCGGCCTGCCATAGGTGGCTGCCTGGCGGTGGCGTAAGGCTGAGCAGGTACGTCGGCGAACCGGCGCTGCCCGGGTTGAGCAGCTCGCGGCGGCTGAGGGCCCAGTTGCCGTAGCTCGGCGCTTGCCAGGCCACTGGCGCGGCGCTGCCGGAAAGTTGCGCCAACTGTTGCTGCCACTGCTGCAGCGCAGCGCTGTCACCGTTGTCGACTTCGACGGTGGTAAACAGATGGCTGCCGCCCTCGCGGCTCAACCAGTTCTGCAGGCGATGGGCAAAGCCGCAGAAGTGTTGGTATTGGCGGTCGCCGAGGGCCAGCACGGCGTATTTCAATTCGCTCAGGCCCAGGTTCTGTCCGAGCAATTTACGTTCGAACCCACGGGCGCTGTCCGGTGCTTCGCCGTCGCCAAAGGTGCTCACCACAAACAGGGCATTGCGCGCTTCACGCAGCTGCTGCGGACTCAGGCTGGCCAGCGGCTGCACGTTCACCGCCTGGCCGGCGGCCTGCAATTGGCCGGCGCTCTGCCAGGCCAGTTGCTCGGCAAAACCGCTCTGGCTGGCGAAACCGATCAGCCAGCTGTCTTCACCGCCGGTGCCGGCGCTGACACCGCCGCGCGCCGCACGCACCTGGCGCTTCTTGCGCCGGCGATCGAGGTACAGCAGCCAGCCAGTGATAAAGAACAGCGGCATGGTCAGGCTGGCCGCAGTGATCAGAATCCGCCCGGTCAGGCCGAAGTAACTGCCAACGTGCAGGGCATAGATGCTGGTCAGCAGTTGCTGGCCCAGGGGCTGCTCGGTGTACAGGGTGTGGCGGCGCACCTGGCCGGTCAACGCGTCGAGCTGGATTTCGTTCATCGCCCGTTCGTGGGCGGCATCTTCCAGCAGGTAAACCACCTGCACCGGTTGTTTGGCGTCCTGCGGCTGGCGGATGTTGTACATCGCCAGCGTCGGGCCGGCAGTCTGGGTGACGCTGGCCCATAGCGCGTCGTAGTTGATCGGCACCGGCGCAGCCGCTTGCGGCGGCGGACCCTTGCGTTCGCCACGCCCCCCTTCACCACGACCACCGCCGGGCTTGCCGCCTCGTTCGCCTGCCGGCGCGCTGCCCAGCAGGGCGTAAGCGCCCTGGTTAAACCATTGGTAGGACCAGGTGAGGCCGGTGAGCGAGGCCATGAGGTAGAACACCAGGCACCAGGTGCCGGCCACGGCGTGCAAATCCCAGTTGAAAGCGCGGCCTTTCTTGGCCCAGTCGAAGGTCAGCCAGGTGCGCCAGCTCAAGGCATTGCGCGGCCAGCGCAGGTACAGGCCGGAAAGGCAGAAAAACAGCAGCATCAGGGTGCAGGCACCGGTGATGTTTTTGCCGAATTCGCCCATCGCCAGAAAGCGGTGCAGTTGGAACATCAAATCGAAGAACGCTTTACCGGTCGGCTCGCCCAGCAGTTCGCCGGTGTAGGGATCGAGGTAGCGCATCGGCCCACGTCGCTCGCCCGGCTTGGGCATAAAGAACACCTGCGACGCTTTGTTCTCTTGGGTGAATACACGCAAACCGGCGACGCCCATGCCGGCGGCAGCCTGCGCCTTCTCCACCAACTGCGCCGGTGGCAGCACGCCGCTTTCACGCACCTGAACCTGCAGGATGTCGGGGTTCAGCGCGGTGGAAATTTCATCTTGAAACGAATACAGCGCACCGGTAATGCCCATAAGAGACAGCACCAGACCGCCGGTGATACCGAAGAACCAATGCAGTTGAAATAAACCGTTTTTAAACACACCAACCTCATCTGAACCGACGCCCTAGAGCGCTGCATATCGTTAATAGCGGCGAATACTATTTGAGAATAGATAGCAACAGCGCAACCTTTACGTATCGTTTACTAACACGAGTGTCGCGCCGCTTAACCTCACCTGACAAAAAAGCCCCGAGCGACAAATCGCTCAGGGCTTGCGCAGCGGCGGATGCAACGCCGCTGGTTTTTGCTTGGTCAAACACACCCTACAAGGGCAGCGCGCGCGAATCAGAAGTGGAAGTTGGTGCTGAGCAGCGCCGTACGCCCGGCCGCCACGTGAGCCATGTGCGTCGAGTACACCTGATCGTAATAACGCTCGTCGGTCAGGTTCTGCACGTTCAATTGCAGGTCGAGGTTCTTGCTCACCACGTACTTGGCCATGGCGTCGTAGCGCCAGTAGTCCGGCACTTCTACGGTGTTGGCGGTGTTACCGAAGCGCGAGTCGACGTAGTACGCGCCAGCGCCCAGGGTCAGCTGTGGCAGCACCTGGTAAGTGGTCCAGAAGCTGGCGCTGTTCTCCGGCACGCTGGGGATATCGTTGCCGTCATACAGACCGTCGACATAACGCGCCGGAGCACCGGACGCGGCCACGTTCACCGTACCGCTCTTGGTCAGCTCACCGTGCAGGTAGGTGTAGTTGGCGAACACCTGCCATTTGTTGGTGATCTTGCCGCTGGCGCCCAGCTCGAAACCGTCAACACGGGTTTCGCCGATGTTCTGGGTCAGACCATCTTCGTCGGTGACGCGCGCATTGGTTTTTTCGGTACGGAACACCGCGGCGTTCAGGCCCAAGCGCTCGTCGAAGAAGTCCCACTTGGTGCCCACTTCGTAGTTGCGGTTGCGTTCCGGTTCCAGCGCCTGGGTACCCACGGCAATGCCATCGGCCCCTTCCCCACTGGTTTCGCCCACTGGGTTGCTGGAGGTCGACCAGGCCACGTAGACGCTACCGTTGGGCAGCGGGTTGAACACCAGGCCCAATTGGTAGTTCCAGAAGTGCGAATTGTTTTCGTAGTCGAAAGCGCCGCTGACGTTGTTGGTGCCACGGGTCACGCTGAGGCCCTGGGACTCGGTCTGGTAGTCGTCGTAACGCAGGCCGGCGTTCAGCGACCACTGCTCGTTGAACTTCAGGGTGTCGAACACATACGCCGACAGGGTCTTGCTGTCGGTATCGGTGTACGCCTTGCTGTCGGCAATGGTGCCGGTGAAGGTGTCGTTGTAGTTCGGGTCTGCCAGGCTGGTGCAGTCGTGGGAGTTCAGGGTGGCGGCGTTGCAGGTGTTGCCGGCCGCCCCTTGGGTGACAAAGTAGCCGCGGTTATGCACGCCTTCCTTGCTGAACTCGACGCCGGTATTGAGCGAGTGCTCGATAAAGCCGGTGTTGAAACGCGCGCTCAGGTCGGTCTGGTTGATCAGCCCTTCGGAGGTCGAATTGCGGCTTTTCGCCGAACGCGAAACATAGCCGCGGTCGACGTTGCCGCGCGAATCGTCCGGGTTGGTGGCGATGTAGTCGAGGGTGGTGCGCACGATGCGGGACGAGTTCGACAGGGTCAGGTTGTCGTTCAGGTCGTGCTCGATTTTGAAGGTGCCGGTATCGGTGGTGCTGTCGCGGTAATCGCGCGAGCTGAAACCATAGAACTTGTCCTTGTTGCCAGCCGGGGTGCGCACTCCATCGGCGCCTACGGTGCTTTGCAACGGGTTGCCGAGGTCCGGAGTGTCTTCACCTTCAACGTGGTAGTAGGAAACCGTGGCGCGGGTTGGCGTGTTGAAGCCGAAAGTAACGGTGGGTGCCACGCCCCAACGGCTGACATCGGCACCGGCGCGGCCGGCGACATTGGCGTCGTGCTGCATCAGGTTGATACGCGCGGCGATGTTGTCGGTGAGTACACGGTTGACGTCGAGGGTGTAGCGACGGGTCTGGTCGGAACCGTAGGTGAAGCCGGCGTCAGCGAAGTCCTGCTGCTTGGCGCTCTTGCTGATCAGGTTGAGGCTACCCCCGGTGGAGCCGGCGCCGGTGAAGGCCGAGCCTGGACCTTTGCTGACTTCAACTTGCTCGAGGTTGAACACTTCACGGGTTTGCGAGGCCACGTCACGCAGGCCATCGATAAACACATCGCTCTCGGCGTTGAAGCCGCGAATGATCGGGCGATCGCCCGCCGGGTTGCCACCTTCGCCGGCACCAAAAGTAATGCCCGAGGTGGTACGCAGCGCATCGGCGAGGGACAGGGAACCGGTGTCCTTGATCACCTGGTCGCTGATCACGGTGACGCTTTTCGGCGTCTCACGCAGCGGCGCGGTGTACTTCTTCGAAGCTGATTCGTCGACCTTGTAGCTATCAGGCTGATCCAGCTCGCCAACCACTTTGGACGCTTCCAGCGTGACCGCTTCGCTAGCGTGGGCCAAAGGCGTGGCGGACATGGCCATGCCGACAGCGGTGGCCAGCAGGCGTGGTGAAAAAACAGTCGAATCGGTGGACGTGGCAGACATGCGATTTCCCTCCCCAGGAATGGCAAAGGCCGCGGAATTTAGAGCAACAGCAACTTGTTAGCAATTGTTAATAATTCGCATGTAACAATATTTACAAAACCCTTACACTTCCAAAAAAATCGCTAAAACGCCCGTACCATAAGGGTTTAAAGCGGTTGCAAGCACCCTAAGCAACGAATTATCATTTGCGACTAATTTTCAAATACACACGGTTTGGCCATGCTTCTGCACATTCCTGGCGTTTTCAACCGCGACGAAGTCAGGCAAATTCGCGCCGCCCTCGAGCAGGCCCAATGGGCCGACGGCAAGGTCACCGCTGGCTATCAATCGGCCAAAGCCAAACACAACCTGCAGTTGCCCGAAGACCACCCGTTGGTCCGTGAAATCAGCACCGAAATGCTCACGCGCTTGTGGCAAAACCCGCTGTTCATGTCCGCAGCATTGCCGCACAAAGTCTTTCCGCCGTTGTTCAACTGCTACACCGGCGGCGGCTCATTCGACTTCCACATCGACAACGCCATTCGCCAGGTGAAAAACAGCGCCGAGCGGGTGCGCACCGACCTGTCCGCCACCCTGTTCTTCAGTGATCCCGACGAATACGACGGCGGCGAACTGGTGATTCAGGACACCTTTGGCAACCAGCGGGTGAAACTGCCGGCCGGCGACATGGTGCTATACCCCGGCACCAGCCTGCACAAGGTGGAAGCGGTCACCCGTGGCGCCCGTTTTGCGTCCTTCTTCTGGACCCAGAGCCTGGTGCGCGAGGACAGCCAACGCGCACTGCTATTCGAGATGGACCAAGCCATTCAGCACCTCACCCGCGACGTGCCGGAGCACCCTGCCCTGCTGCAGCTGACCGGCAACTACCACAACCTGCTGCGTCGCTGGGCGGATGTCTGAGGTGACCAAGGCCCTGCTGCGCCGCGAGCAACAGCTGACCGGCGACGACCTTGCCACGCTGCTCGAAGGCGACCCTGGCCAAGCCGCCCACGCCATTCTCAATGCAGCCAGAGAGGGCGTGCTGGAGGCCCAAACGATGCTCGGCCAGCTCCTGCTCGAAGGCCGCGGCATTCAGCGCGACCCGGCATTGGCCCGCACCTGGTTCCAGATCGCCGCCCGCCAGGGCCACGCCATGGCCCACAACATGCTCGGGCGCTGCCTGGACCAGGGCTGGGGTGGCGAGGCCAACATCGAGCAGGCCGCCGAGCACTATCGCCAGGCCGCCGACAGCGGTTCGGATTGGGGCCAGTACAACCTGGCCAACCTGCTTGCCACCGGCCGTGGCGTGCCACGCGATCCACCGCGAGCCTTCACCCTGTACGTTCGCGCGGCCGAACAGGGGCACGCCAAGTCGATGAACCTGGTGGGACGTTTCTACGAAGAAGGCCAGGTGGTGCTGCGCGACCTGCCGCTGGCCCATGACTGGTACCGCCGCTCAGCCGAGGCCGGTGATTTCCGCGGGCAATTCAGCCATGCCGCCGTACTGGCCGAGCAAGGGCAGGTGGAAGTAGCCCTGAGCTGGCTGCAACAGGCCTTGCAGCTGGGCAACCTGAACTTCCTGCGGGTAGCCCGTGAGTCGCTGCTGCAAGCGCCCCATAGCGCGATTAGGGCCCAGGCCCGCGAGTACTTCCGCCGCGCGGCTGAACTGGGCGAGGACAGTGACCGCGAGCGCTATGCCAGCGTTATCTGACCATTAAAAAAGGCTGCCCATGGGCAGCCTTTTTTAATGGCGAAACCGTTACGGCTTGTGCGCCCGCGAAAGAAATTCGTGGGACTGCATTTCCAGCAAACGGCTGAGGGTGCGTTGAAACTCGAAGTTCAGACGGCCACCGGTGTACAGGTCTTTCAGCTCTACCGCTGCCGAGATGATCAGCTTGACGTTGCGGTCGTAGAACTCGTCCACCAGGTTGATGAAGCGGCGCGCCAGGTCGTCTTCGTTGACGCCCATCTGCTCGACGTTGGAGATCAGGACGGCGTGGAAAATCTTCGCCAGCTCGATGTAGTCGTTCTGGCTGCGCGGGCCATCGCACAGCTCGCGGAATTCGAACCAGGCCACGTCGTCGCAAACCTTGCGCGCGGTAATGCCACGGTTCTCGATCATCAGCACTTCGTTGACCTGCGCTTGCACGCAGTCGGGTACCAGGCTGACAAAGCTCTTGTTCAGGCTGACTTCCGCGCCTTCGTTGAGCGGCCAGTAGTACAGCTCGGCTTGCTCCAGCGCACGCAGGCGGTAGTCGACGCCGCTGTCGACGTTGACGATGGTGGTGTGCTGCTTGAGCAGTTCGATGGCCGGCAAGAAGCGCGCACGTTGCAGGCCGTCTTTGTACAGGCCATCCGGCACGATGTTGGAGGTGGACACCAGGCTGACGCCGTTCTTGAACAGCTCTTCCAGCAAGGTGGCCAGAATCATCGCGTCGGTAATGTCGGAGACGAAAAATTCGTCGAAGCAGATCACCCGGGTTTCGGCCGCATACCGCTTGGCAATGGCTTGCAGCGGGTTCTTCTCGCCGCTGAGGGTGGTCAGGTCTTCGTGCACACGCTTCATGAAACGGTGGAAGTGGGTGCGGGTCTTTTCCTTGAACGGCAGCGCTTCGAAGAAGGTGTCGACCAGATAGGTCTTGCCGCGGCCCACCCCACCCCAGAAGTACAGGCCCTTGACCGGGTCCTGGTTCTTTTTGCCCAGCAGCTTGCCGAACAGGCCGGGCTTGTTGTCACCGGCGGCGATCAGGTCGTCGTAGAGGCGCTGCAGATGGCGCACCGCAGTTTCCTGCGCGGCGTCATGGAAGAAGTCGGGACGTTTGAGGTCCGCCTGGTATCGCTCGAGGGGCGTCATCGCGTAATGCTCTCAACTATTTACTAGCTCGCGACCGGCCAGTACTGGGCTTCGCGAGGCAGGTGATGGGCAGGTAACGAGTAAACAGTACCCAGGGTTTGCGTCTTGCCGAGGCGCTGCTGAACGCGCGTGGAGGGTCTGGACGCCCTAGACAGCAAAAACGGGGTCGTCACTTTAGCGGCGACCCCGTTGCTTGGCAATCGGCCAGCCATGCCGGCTGGCGATCCGGTATTACTCGGGCTGCGGCGCCAGGGCGTCGCGCAACTGGCTGACGGCCTGCTCGCAGGCGGCGGCATCGGCAAACTGCGGGCTTGCGCCAACAGCTTCGTCGTCCAGCCAGACGGCAAACGCGTTGCCGTCAACCCGCACGTCGAGCGGGCTGCCGTCCTGCAAACGTTTGCTCACCTGGCCAGCGGTTTTGCCGTCGGCGAAGTTTTTCGACAGCAGCAATTGCTCGCCATCCGCGGCCAACAGGCGGAAACGGAAGCTGCCGTCGTCTTCACGGAAGCTGACGAAACGCGCGCCTTTGGCGGCTTTTTTCTTGGTGTTCTGGGTGCTTTGCAGGTCGCTGCGGAACGAGCGCAGGCCCACCGCTTCACGCAGTTCGCCCAAGAACGGAGTGGCGATCTTGCGCGCCTTGGCGGCGCCGGCCAGCAGAATGTCTTCCAGGTCGGCCGGGCGTTCGATCAGCGCGTTATAGCGCTCACGGGCCTCACCCAGTTCGTTGTCGAGCAACTCGAACAGGCGCTGCTTGGCTTCGCCCCAGGCCAGACCGCCCAGCAGATCAGCGCGGAACTCGGCTTGCTGGGCAGCAGTGGAGAACGCTTGGTAGAGGGTGAACAGGTGCGAGTTGTCCGGGTCTTTGGCTTCGCCCGGGGCCCGCGAGTCGGTGACGATGGAGGACACCGCCGCCTTCAATTGCTTGGCGCTGCCGAACAGGGGAATGGTGTTGTCGTAGCTTTTCGACATCTTGCGGCCATCCAGGCCCGGCAAGGTGGCGACGCTTTCTTCGATCAATGCCTGCGGCATCACAAAGAACTCTTTGCCCTTGCCGAACAGGTGGTTGAAACGCTGACCGATGTCGCGGGCCATTTCCACGTGCTGGATCTGGTCGCGGCCGACTGGCACCTGGTGGGCATTGAACATCAGGATGTCGGCGGCCATCAGCACCGGGTAGCTGAACAGGCCCATGGTGATGCCGGCGTCCGGGTCTTCGCCCTGCTCGACGTTTTTATCCACAGACGCTTTATAGGCGTGGGCGCGATTGAGCAGGCCCTTGGCGGCGACGCAGGTGAGCAGCCAGGTGAGCTCGGTGATTTCCGGGATGTCGGACTGGCGGTAGAAGGTTACGCGGTCGGTATCCAGACCGGAGGCCAGCCAGGTGGCGGCAATTTCCAGACGCGAGCGCTGAATGCGCAACGGCTCATCGCATTTGATCAAGGCGTGGTAGTCGGCCAGAAAGTAGAACGAGTCGGCGTCGGCGGCGCGGCTGGCAACGATGGCCGGGCGGATGGCGCCGGCGTAGTTGCCCAAGTGCGGGGTGCCGGTGGTGGTGATACCGGTGAGGATACGAGTGGTCATGGCGTTCGCTTATTCGGTCAGTTCGACAGGCGCGGCAGCAGCAGGTCTTTGAGCTCTGTGAGCTTGCCGTGAAAAAAGTGCCCGCATTCTGCCACTTTCAGCAGCTCGTGGGCACGTCCGAGGTGGGCGGACCAGGCGAAAACCGTGTCGGCGGCGATCACTTCATCGTCCTCGGGCTGAATCAGGGTCAGGGCGCCGTGCAGGGCAATCGGTGTGTTTTCGTTCAAGCGGCTGACCGCCGGGGCGACCATAAACAGCCGCTCGATCTCCACGCCTTGCGCTTCCAGGCGACCGCTGAGGCTGGCGGCGACAAAACCACCGAAGGAAAAACCGAACAGGTTCAACGGCAGGTCTGGCTTTTGCGCCAGCAGCCAGTTGGCTACGGCTTCGGCGTCGTCCACTTCACCGCTGACCATTTCGCTGGCGCCCTCACTGGCACCGACGCCGCGGTAGTTGAACCGCAAGGTGGCGAAGCCGGCGTCGCGCGCCGTGCGTTGCAAGGTCGACACCACTTTGTTGAGCATGGTGCCGCCCTGCACCGGGTTCGGGTGGCAGATCAACGCCAGGCCGCGTGCCTCGGGCAGGTCCAGGTAAAGGGCTTCGAGTTGGCCGGTAGGCCCATCAATGAACAAGGAGACTTCGCGAGCTGACAACGGGGAACTCCGTGACCCGGCAAGGGGTCGACACGTCTTGGATAAGATCTTGCGAGCGCCGCACTGCCGACACTCGCCCTTAGAGGCTGCGCCGCGCTATACAGCGCCGGTATGAGCCGTTAACGTAAAGCAAAGCCGTTTATAGAGGAAGGACTCGTGGAACAGACGCTATTGGCCTGGTTACTCCCGGCACTCGCCCTGCTCGCTGGCATCACCATCGGTTTTCTGGTGGCCCGCCTGGTTCCAAGCGCCGCACCGAGCCGCACACAACGGCAACTGGACGAAATCCAGGAACGCTTCGACAGCTACCAGAGCGAAGTGGTCACCCACTTCAACACCACCGCCAGCCTGGTGAAAAAGCTCACCCAGAGCTACCAGGAAGTACAGGAGCACCTTTCCGAAGGCGCCAACCGCCTGGCCCTCGACGAACTCACCCGCCAGCGTCTGCTGGCCGCATTGCATGATGAAAAACCGGGCAGCCGCGAGCGTTTGACGCCGCCGCGCGACTCCGAAGTCCCCCGCGATTACGCGCCAAAAAGCGCCGATGCGCCGGGGATGCTGGATGCCACCTTCGGTTTGAAGAAGCCGCCGGTAAGCGACACCTCGCCGCGTTAAATCGCCGCCAATAAAAAGCCCCGCAGATGCGGGGCTTTTTATTGGTCGAACGGCGATCAAACCGCGGGTTAGATCGCGCCGCGACTACGCAGCAGATCCAGCACCAGCTTCACGCCCTCTTCCACCGACACGCTCTGGGTGTCGACCACCAGGTCGGCATTCAGCGGAATGTCGTAGGGGAAGGACTCGCCAGGAATGTTGTCGCCACCGGCGGCATACAGACCTTGCGGGTCGCGCTCGGCGCACACTTGCGGCGACGCTTGCACATACACGGTGAGCAGACGCTGGTTGCCGATCAGGGCCTTGGCCTGTTCACGGCCTTCGGCATCCGGCGCTACGAAAGCGGCCAGGGTGATCAGGCCGGCTTCGTTGAACTGACGCGCCACGTGGGCGGCACGACGCCAGTTCTCGGTACGCCCGGCACGGTCTTGCGGCAGACCTTTGTTCAGGTCGTGGCGCAGGTTCTGGCCATCCAGCACGTAAACGGCACGGCCCATGTCGAACAGCTTGCGCTCCACGGCATACGCCAGGGTGCTCTTGCCAGCGCCCGAGAGGCCGCTGAACAGCACGGTGGCCGGTTGCTGGCCGAAGCGTGCAGCACGCTCTTCGGTGGCCACGTGGGCCAGTTTGCCGTGCAGACCACCGCCTTGGCCGCCAACCGGCGCAGCGATGATCATGCCGGCGCCGACGGTGCCGTTGGTGAGGCGGTCAACGATGATGAACGAACCGGTGGTGCGGTTGCGCTCATAGCCGTCCAGAGCGATGGAAGCGTCCAGGCTGACCTTGACCTTGGCGATCTCGTTCAGCTGCAGGCTGCTCGCCGCGCCCTCTTCCAGGGTGTTTACGTCGACCTTGTGGACGATGCTGGCAATCGAGCCTGGCACATAGCTGGTGGCGCGTTTGATGTCGTATTTCTTGCCCGGCAGCATCGGCTCTTCCGCCATCCATACCAGCATGGCTTCGAAGCTGTCGGTTACCTGGGGCTGGCTGTCGGCATGCACCAGCAGGTCGCCACGGGAGATGTCGATTTCGTCTTCCATGGTCAGGGTGATGGCCTGGCCTGGGCCGGCGCTTTCCAGCTCACCTTCGAAGGTGACGATGGATTTCACTCGGCTGCTCTTGCCCGACGGCAGCACCACGACGTCGTCGCCTTTGTGCACGATGCCGCTGGCCAGGGTGCCGGCAAAACCACGGAAGTTCAGGTTAGGACGGTTGACGTACTGCACCGGGAAACGCATGTCGGTGAAGTTGCGGTCGGCAGAAATCTCGACGGTTTCGAGGATTTCCATCAGGGTCTGGCCGGTGTACCACGGCGAACGGTCGCTGTGGTTGACCACGTTGTCGCCCTTAAGGGCCGACATCGGTACGAAGTGGATCGACGTCGGCTTCAGCGCAACTTTCTCGGCAAACTCGAGGTAGTCGGCCTTGATCGACTCGAACACGCCTTCGTCAAAGCCTTTGAGGTCCATCTTGTTGATGGCGACGACGATGTGTTTGATCCCCAGCAACGAGGCGATGTAGCTGTGGCGACGGGTCTGGGTCTGCACGCCGTAACGGGCGTCGACCAGAATGATCGCCAGGTCACAGGTGGAGGCACCGGTGGCCATGTTGCGGGTGTACTGCTCATGGCCGGGGGTGTCGGCGATGATGAATTTGCGCTTGGCGGTGGAGAAGTAGCGGTACGCCACGTCGATGGTGATGCCTTGCTCGCGCTCGGCTTGCAGGCCGTCCACCAGCAGCGCCAGGTCGATGTCCTCACCGGTGGTGCCGACTTTTTTCGAGTCGCGGGTGATGGCTTCGAGGTGGTCTTCGTAGATCATTTTCGAGTCGTGCAGCAGGCGCCCGATCAGGGTGCTCTTGCCGTCATCGACGTTGCCGCAGGTGAGGAAGCGCAGCATTTCCTTGCGTTCGTGCTGGGCCAGGTAAGCGAGGATGTCCTCGCTGATCAACTCGGATTGGTGCGACATATTAAAAGTACCCCTGACGTTTCTTGTCTTCCATCGAACCGGCCTGGTCATGGTCGATAACACGACCCTGACGCTCGGAGGTTCTGGTCAGGAGCATTTCCTGAATGATGTCGGTCAAGCTGGTGGCAGTGGACTCCACCGCGCCAGTCAGTGGGTAGCAGCCGAGGGTACGGAAACGCACCATCTTCTTGTGAATGCTGGCTTTCTGTTCGTCCGACAGGTGCTCAAGAATGCGCTCGTCGTCGATCATGATCAGCGTGCCGTTCATTTCGATCACGTCGCGCTCGGCAGCGAAATACAACGGAACGATCGGGATGCCTTCCAGGTAGATGTACTGCCAGATGTCCAGCTCGGTCCAGTTGGACAGCGGGAACACGCGGATCGACTCGCCCTTGTTGACCTTGCCGTTGTACACGTTCCACAGCTCGGGGCGCTGGTTCTTCGGGTCCCAGCGGTGCTTGCTGTCGCGGAAGGAATACACGCGCTCTTTGGCCCGCGACTTCTCTTCGTCGCGACGCGCGCCACCGAAGGCAGCGTCAAAGCCGTGCTTGTCGAGTGCCTGCTTGAGGCCCTCGGTTTTCATGATATCGGTGTGCTTGGCGCTGCCGTGGGTGAACGGGTTGATGTTCTGCGCCACGCCGTCCGGGTTCACGTGAGTGATCAGGTCCAGGCCCAGGTCCGCCACCATCTTGTCGCGGAACGAATACATCTCCTGGAATTTCCAGCGGGTATCCACGTGCATCACCGGGAACGGCAATTTGCCTGGGAAAAACGCTTTGCGGGCTAGGTGCAGCATGACCGCGGAATCTTTACCGATGGAGTACAGCATCACCGGGTTATCAAACTCGGCGGCGACCTCGCGGATGATGTGGATGCTTTCCGCCTCCAACTGTTTCAGATGCGTCAATTTATCGAGCATGGCTACTCACGGCTTTCTCACGAAGAGAGCGTTATTGGACGGCCTACGGGCCGTGGACGAGGGCGGCACTTTAGCACAGCACTCTATTCTATTCAGGCAGCTACTTAGACCTAAACGATCTAGTCATATGCCCACTAAACAGGGCCGCTACACCGGGTTAGGACAGTCAATAAACAGGTGCTCCAAGGCAAAGCGTTTGGCCAGGTATTCACCCAGCGCCTGCACCCCGTAACGTTCGGTGGCGTGGTGGCCGGCGGCGATAAAACTGATGTCGTTTTCCCGCGCGCTGTGCACGGTTTGCTCCGAGGCTTCGCCGGTCAGATAGAGGTCGACGCCGGCAGCGATGGCCTGGTCGATATAGCCCTGGCCACCGCCGGTGCACCAGCCGATGCGGCGGATCATCTGTGAGCCTTCTACTACTAGCGGCTCACGGTTGAGCACTTCCTGCACCCGACGGGCGAAGTCGCGGGCGCTCATGGGTTCGTCGAGCGAGCCGACCAGGCCGACCACTTTGGCGTTGTCCGGGTCCAGCGGACCTTCGACGGTGATGCCCAGTTGCTCGGCCAGTTGCACGTTGTTGCCGACCTGCGGGTGCAGGTCCAGCGGCAGGTGGTAAGCGAGCAGACTGATGTCATTGTTCAGCAGGGTTTTCAGCCGGCGCTGTTTCATGCCGACCACGCAGGGGTTTTCGCCTTTCCAGAAGTAGCCGTGGTGCACCAGCACCACATCGGCGTCAGCTTCCACCGCCGCATCGAGCAGCGCCTGACTGGCGGTCACGCCGCTGACGATCCGCCGCACCTGGGGCCGCCCTTCCACTTGCAGGCCGTTGGGGCAGTAGTCGGCAATGCGCGCGGCGCCAAGAAAACGCTCGGCTTCTTCCAGCAAGGTGGTCAGGGCAATCGCCATAACATTTACTCTCCCGTACAAATCTAAGCTGCTTTTTATTGCCGCGACGGCCTCTATAATGGCCGCCACCTTAAGGGCCTGCCATGGCCCTCGCAACCCTCAGGATTTATCGATGTTCAAGGCTCTGCGTTACCTGGGCTGGCCGTTGCTGGTCGGCGTGCTGTTGGCGTTGCTGATTATCCAGTACTACCCGCAATGGGTCGGCCTGCCGCGCCAGGATGTGCACATGCAGCAAGCGCCACAGTATGGCGTGGCGCAGCAGGGGCCGGTGTCCTACGCCGACGCGGTCACTGTAGCCGCTCCCGCGGTGGCCAACCTGTACACCACCAAAATCGTCAGCAAGCCGGCCAACTCGCTGTTCGAAGACCCGCAATTCCGCCGTTTCTTCGGCAACAACCTGCCCAAGCAACGGCGCATGGAATCCAGCCTCGGTTCGGCAGTGATCATGAGCCCCGAAGGCTACCTGCTGACCAACAACCACGTCACCGCCGGCGCCGACCAGATTGTGGTGGCGCTCAAAGACGGCCGCGAAACCCTGGCCCGGGTGATCGGCAGCGACCCGGAAACAGACCTGGCGGTGTTGAAGATCGACCTCAAGGACCTGCCCTCGATCACCCTCGGCCGTTCCGACAACGTCGCCATCGGTGACGTCGCCCTGGCCATCGGCAACCCGTTCGGCGTCGGCCAGACCGTGACCATGGGCATCATCAGCGCCACCGGCCGCAACCAGTTGGGCCTCAACACCTACGAAGACTTCATTCAGACCGACGCCGCGATCAACCCGGGTAACTCCGGCGGCGCGTTGGTGGATGCCCACGGCAACCTGGTCGGCATCAACACCGCGATTCTGTCCAAGTCCAACGGCTCGCAAGGCATCGGCTTTGCCATTCCGACCAAGCTGGCGCTGGATGTGATGAAGGCGATCATCGAGCACGGCCAAGTCATTCGCGGCTGGCTGGGTATCGAAGTACAGCCGCTGACCCCGGAACTGGCTGAATCCTTTGGCCTGGATGGTCGCCCCGGCATCGTCGTGGCGGGCATCTACCGCGACGGCCCGGCGCAGAAAGCCGGCCTGCAACCGGGCGACCTGATTCTGAGCATCGATGGCGAACCGGCCAGCGACGGTCGTCGCTCGATGAACCAAGTGGCCCGCGCCAAACCTGGCGAAAAAACCAGCATCGAGATCATGCGCAACGGCAAGCCGATGGAGCTGACCGCCGAGATCGGCCTGCGTCCACCGCCCGCCACCAACGATGCCACCGAGTAACCCACTCGATTGAACAAGGCGCCCATGCGGCGCCTTTTTTGTGCCTGCGATTTGCCCACACACAAAGAGCAACAGATGACGCTGGCGTTTCTCCATGATTAAAATGTTATGTTATTACATGTTTTTTAATGGAGCCCGGACATGAAGTCACCTGCCCTCGCCTCACTTGCCGCCCTGACTGTCGGCCTGTTTGGCGCCCCCGCTTTTTCCCTGGAATTGGAAGAAACCACGATTTCTGCCGAACACGCTGACGAACGTGCGGACGGCCCGGTGCGTGGCTATCGCGCCAGCCGTTCAGCCACCGCCACCCGCACCGACACGGAAATTCGCGACACCCCGCAAAGCATCAACGTGGTGCCTGCCCAGGTGCTCACCGACCTCAACAGCACCCGCATCGACCGCGCCCTGGATTTCGCCGGCGGCGTGTCGCGGCAGAACAACTTCGGCGGCCTGACGTTCCTGAACTACAGCGTGCGCGGTTTTACCACCGGCGAGCTGTACCGCAACGGTTTTGCCTACAACCGCGGCAGCAATAGCGCGCCGGATACTGCCACCCTTGAGCGCATCGAAGTGCTCAAGGGCCCGGCCGCCAGTTTGTATGGCCGTGGCGACCCCGGCGGCCTGGTCAATATCGTCAGCAAAAAGCCCCAGGCCGAGGCCTTTAACAGCCTGCAACTCAGCGCCGGCAGCTGGGACCGCTACCGCAGCGCGCTGGATGTGAACACCCCGCTCAATGCCGACGGCACCGTGCTGTCACGGGTGAATATGGCGGTGGAGGACAACCACAGCTTCCGCGACCACGTGAGCAACCAGCGCCAGCTGGTCAGCCCATCGCTGTCCTGGCAACTGAGCCCGGACACCTTCCTCTCGATCGACAGCGAATTCAGTCGCAGCGAATCGGTGTTCGACCGCGGCATTCCCGCCGTCAACGGCGAACTGGGCTCAGTGCCACGCTCCACCTACCTGGGCGAACCCAATGACGGCAAGATCCGCAACGACAACCAACTGCTGCAGATCAGCCTCGAGCATTACCTCAACGACAACTGGAAAACCCGCCTGGCCAGCCATTACAGCCAGGGCACGCTAAAAGGCGACAGCTCGGAAACCCAGCGCCTGGTCGGCGAGCAGGTGTCGCGCTTCTACCGTCAGCGCGATTTCGAGTGGAACGACAGCATCACCCAGGCCGAACTGCACGGCACCTTCGAGCTGGCCGGCTGGGAGCATCAAGTTCTCACCGGGTTGGAGTACGAGAACTACCGCAACAGTCAGAAGTACCCGCAAAGCCTGACGTCGCTCGGCTATGGCCTGGACATCTACCACCCGGTGTACGGCCAGCCAAAACCGGCGCTGGCGAACAAGAACGACTTCTTCGAGCACACCGAAAGCTACGCCCTCAATCTGCAGGACCAGATCGTCTTCAACGAACGCTGGCGCGGCCTGCTCGGCGTGCGTCTGGAGCGCATCGAACAGCACGCCCTGAACCGCACGACCGGCGTCGACAATCAGCAGCAAAAGGACGTCGCTACCCCGCGCCTGGGTGCGCTCTACCAACTCACCCCGCAGGTCGGCGTATTCGCCAACGCCTCCACCTCGTTCAAGCCCAACAGCATCGGCACCCAGGGCCAGGTGTACAAACCGGAGAAAGGCCTGGGCTACGAGACCGGCCTCAAGCTTGATCTGCTCGATGGCCGCCTCGGCGGCACCGTGGCGCTGTTCCATATCGACAAGGAAAACGTGCTCACCACGGACGCCAACGGCGACAGCATTGCCGCCGGTAAAGCCCGCAGCCGGGGCCTGGACCTGCAGTTCGCTGGCCAGCTCAGCGACGCCGTGCGGGTGATCGGCGCCTACGCCTATATCGACGCCGAAGTCACCCAAGACAACGTCATCAAAGAAGGCAGCGACCTGCTCGGCATCGCCCGCAACAGCGCCAGCCTGATGGCCGTGTATGAATTTCAGAACGGTGAGCTGCGTGGCTCGGACATCGGCATCGCCGGCAACTACGTGGGCGACCGCTCGGGCCAGACCGGCACCGCGTTCGAGTTGCCGGCCTACAGCACCGTCGACCTGCTCGCCCATTACAAAGCCAGCGAGCAGCTCAGCGTCGGCCTCAACCTCAACAACCTGTTCGACCGCAAATACTACGAGCGCGCCTACAACAGCACCTGGGTGCTGCCCGGCGAGCCGCGCAACCTCAGCGTCAGCCTGACCCTCTCCCTCTGAAACCCACTCACCAAGGAAGAACCATGCCCAAACTTCACCTGCTGCTGATCGCCGCCCTGTTCACCCTGGAAGTGCAGGCCCATGGCCTGTGGACCGAACAACGCCGCGGCAATATCGAGGTTGTGTACGGCCACGGCGCCGAAGACGACGCCTTCAAGGCCGCGAAAGTCAGCAACGCCTGGGCGTTCGATACTCAGGGCCAGCCCATCACCGTCAACATCGAACGCCTCGACGACCACGCCCGCCTGCACCCGGCGAGCGCACCCGCCAGTCTGGCGGTGGCCCTCGATAACGGCGCCTGGTCGCAAACGCCGGACAACAAGTGGATCAACCAGGGTCGCTCGCAGGTACCGAATGCCGTGCATGCCCTGCACACCTGGAAATACAGCCTGGCCATCTATAAGGAAGGTGCCCGCTTGCCAGACCTCAGCATGCTCAAGTTGCTGATCAAGCCGTTGCAGGACCCGCTGCAAGTCGGCCCGGGCAAACCGCTGCGGGTACAGGTGCTGCTGGACGGCAAACCGGTCTCCGGCCTCAAGCTGATCGGCGATTACCGCAGCGCACCGTCTACCGTCAGCGCCACCACCGATAGCAATGGTGAGGCGCAGGTGGTGGTGCGTAATGAAGGGCTGAACATCATCGCTGCCGAGACCAGTGTGCCGGTGAGTGATGATGCAGATATCGATGAGCGCGGGTTGTTTACTTCGCTGAGTTTTATTGGCAGCAGCCACGAGGAATAATCCCGGGCCATCCCCACCTGTAGGAGCGGCTTCAGCCGCGATGCTCTTAACATCAAAAGCATCGCGGCTGAAGCCGCTCCTACCGGGGCTTTTTTATTCAGGCAAAGATCACAGCTGCTTCAGTGCATCCACCAACGCCTGGTTCTGCTCCGGATTACCGATGGTAATCCGCAGGAACTGCGCGATACGCGGCTTGTTGAAGTGGCGCACGATCACGCTTTGCTCACGCAGGCCGGCGGCCAGCGTCGCCGCATCTTTGCCCGGGTGGCGGGCAAAGATGAAGTTGGCGCCCGACGGCAGCACCTCAAAACCCAGTGCGGTCATCTCGGCCACCAGCTTCTCGCGACTGTCGATCACGGCCTGGCAGGTTTGCTGGAAGTACGCTTTGTCTTCGAAGGCAGCGGCGGCGCCAGCAATCGCGGCGCGGTCCAGCGGGTAGGAGTTGAAGCTGTTCTTGATCCGCTCAAGCGCCTCGATCAGGTCCGGATGGCCGACCGCAAAACCCACGCGCAGGCCGGCCAGCGAACGGGATTTGGACAAGGTCTGGCACACCAGCAGGTTCGGATAACGATCCACCAGGCCGATGGCCGTCTCGCCGCCAAAGTCGATATAGGCTTCGTCCACCAGCACCACGCTATCAGGGTTGGCCTGCAGGATCTGCTCAATGGCCTCCAGCGCCAGCACGCAGCCAGTCGGCGCGTTGGGGTTGGGGAAAATGATGCCGCCGTTGGGTTTGGCGTAATCCTGCGGGCGAATCTGGAACTGCTCATCCAGCGGCACCGCGTCGAATGGGATGCCGTACAGGCCGCAGTACACCGGGTAGAAGCTGTAGCTGATATCCGGGAACAGCAGCGGTTTGCCGTGTTGGAACAGGCCGTGGAAGGCGTGGGCCAGTACCTCGTCCGAACCGTTGCCTACGAACACCTGGGCCGGCTGCACGCCGTAGTACTCGGCCACCGCGTTCTTCAGGCGCTCGCCGTTGGGGTCCGGGTACAGACGCAGGTTGTCGTTGAGCTCGGCCTGCATCGCGGCAATCGCCTTGGGCGACGGGCCATAAGGGTTTTCGTTGGTGTTGAGCTTGACCAGATTGTTCAACTTGGGCTGCTCGCCGGGTACGTAAGGCACCAGGTCTTTGACGAAGGGGCTCCAAAATTTGCTCATTGCCCTTCTCTCCTCGAATACGTGGGTGTTCCATCGGCCGCGGATGCGCGGCCGGTCACTTAGTTTTTGATGCGGTATTCGGCGCTGCGGGCGTGGGCGGTCAGCGACTCGCCACGGGCCAGCACCGAGGCACTTTTACCCAGCTCCGATGCACCGTCGGCCGAGCAATGAATGATCGACGAACGTTTCTGGAAGTCGTACACGCCCAGTGGCGAGGAAAACCGCGCGGTGCCGGAGGTTGGCAGCACGTGGTTCGGCCCGGCGCAGTAGTCGCCCAGGGCTTCGGCGGTGTAGCGGCCCATAAAGATCGCGCCCGCGTGGCGAATCTGTGGCAGCCAGGCGTCCGGGTCAGCCACCGACAATTCCAAGTGTTCCGGAGCGATGCGGTTGGCGACGTCGATGGCCTGCTGCATGTCCTTGACCAGAATCAGCGCGCCACGGGTTTCCATCGAGGTGCGGATAATCGCTTCGCGCTCCATGGTCGGCAGCAGCTTGGAGATGCTGGCAGCCACCTTGTCGAGGAACTCGGCGTCCGGGCTGAGCAGAATCGACTGGGCGTCTTCGTCGTGCTCGGCCTGGGAGAACAGGTCCATGGCGATCCAGTCCGGGTCGGTCTGGCCATCACATACCACCAAGATCTCCGAGGGGCCCGCGATCATGTCGATGCCGACTTTGCCAAACACATGGCGCTTGGCGGTAGCGACATAGATGTTGCCGGGGCCGACGATCTTGTCCACCAGCGGCATGCTTTCGGTGCCATAGGCCAGGGCGGCTACGGCCTGGGCACCACCAATGGTGAACACCCGGTCGACGCCGGCGATGCAGGCCGCGGCCAGGACGATTTCATTGATTTCGCCACGCGGGGTCGGCACCACCATGACCACTTCCGGCACGCCGGCGACCTTGGCCGGAATGGCGTTCATCAGTACCGACGACGGGTACGACGCCTTGCCGCCAGGCACGTACAGACCGGCGCGATCCAGCGGCGTGACCTTCTGGCCCAGCACGGTGCCGTCGGCCTCGGTATAGGTCCAGGAATCCTGTTTCTGTTTTTCGTGGTAGCTGCGCACCCGCTCGGCCGCTACTTCAAGGGCGTCGCGTTGGGCCGGGGTGATGCGGGTCAAGGCCAGTTCCAGGCGCTCACGCGGCAGGATCAGGTCGGCCATGCTTTTGACGGTCAGGCCATCGAAACGCTGGGTGTATTCCACCAGGGCCGCGTCGCCACGCTCACGGACGTTCTTGATGATGTCCAGTACGCGCTCGTTGACGCCGTCGTCCGACACGCTTTCCCAGCTCAGCAGATGATCCAGATGCTTGGCAAAGTCCTGGTCAGCGGCATTGAGTCGGCGGATGGCGATAGGAGCAGTCATAACGGGCCTCGTGATAGTCATGGACATTCGGAACGGCAAAGCCCCTTGGGCTTTACCGGTTCTCGAGCGTCGCTAGGCTACCAAGCCAACCCTGTGGACGCCCGAGAAAAAATGGCTATGACAGAGATAGGCAGGCGTGACCGATGGTCACGCACAATGAGGTTTAGCCTCGATGGTTCGCTTCCACTGCGTCGCGCAGGGTATCGATCAAGGCCTGGATGCGCTTGTGCTGCATCTTCATCGAGGCTTTGTTGACGATCAGGCGGGAGCTGATGTGGGCGATCAGCTCCTGGGCTTCCAGACCATTAGCCTTGAGGGTGTTACCGGTGTCGACGACGTCGATGATCTTGTCGGCCAGGCCAACCAGCGGTGCCAGCTCCATGGAACCGTAGAGTTTGATCACTTCTACCTGACGTCCCTGTTCGGCGTAGTAACGCTTGGCCACGTTGACGAACTTGGTGGCAACCCGCAGGCGGCCTTTGGGCTCCGGCACACCTACGGCGCCAGCGGTCATCAGTTTGCAGCGAGCAATTTGCAGGTCCAGAGGCTCGTACAGGCCCTGGCCACCGTATTCCAGCAGCACGTCTTTGCCCGCCACACCGAGGTCGGCCGCGCCGTGTTCGACATAGGTCGGCACGTCGGTGGCGCGCACGATCAGCAAACGCACGTCGTCCTGGGTGGTGGGGATGATCAGCTTGCGGCTTTTGTCCGGGTTTTCAGTCGGCACGATCCCCGCCTTGGCCAGCAATGGCAGGGTGTCGTCAAGAATGCGGCCTTTGGATAAGGCGATGGTCAACATGGCGCGATGTGTCCTTAAAACCTGGTTTCCAGCGGTGGCGTGGCCTGCCCGGCAAACTGCCGGGCAGGCCTGACCGTACTAGCCCGGTACGCGACGAATCTTCGCGCCCAGCAACTGCAGTTTTTCTTCGATGCACTCGTAACCACGGTCGATGTGGTAGATGCGGTCTATCAGGGTGTCGCCTTCGGCCACCAGGGCCGAGATCACCAGGCTGGCCGATGCACGCAGGTCGGTGGCCATTACTGGCGCGCCTTTCAGGGTCTGGGTGCCGGTGACGATGGCGGTGTTGCCCTCGACCTGAATCTGCGCGCCCATGCGGGTCATTTCATACACATGCATGAAGCGGTTTTCGAACACGGTCTCGATCACCGCGCCAGTGCCTTCGGCAATGGCGTTGAGGGCGATGAACTGCGCCTGCATGTCGGTAGGGAATGCCGGGTACGGAGCAGTACGCAGGTTTACGGCCTTCGGACGTTTGCCTTTCATATCCAGCTCGATCCAGTCCGGACCGGTGGTGATTTCCGCGCCGGCTTCCTGCAGTTTCAGCAGTACCGCTTCGAGGATGGTCGGATCGGTGTCTTTCAGCTTCACCTTGCCGCCGGTGGCAGCAGCGGCGACCAGGTAGGTGCCGGTTTCGATGCGGTCAGGCATCACGCTGTAACGCGCGCCGCCAAGACGTTCAACGCCATCGATGGTGATGGTGTCGGTGCCGGCACCGGTGATTTTTGCGCCCATGGCGATCAGGCAGTTAGCCAGGTCGACCACTTCCGGCTCGCGCGCGGCGTTTTCCAGCACGCTGCGGCCTTTGGCCAGGGTGGCGGCCATCATGATGTTCTCGGTACCGGTCACGCTGACGGTATCGAAGAAGAAGTGCGCACCGCGCAGGCCGCCTTCAGGCGCCTTGGCTTTGATGTAGCCGCCTTCGACGTCGATGATCGCGCCCATGGCTTCCAGGCCACGGATGTGCAAATCGACCGGACGCGAACCGATGGCGCAACCGCCAGGCAGGGCCACTTCGGCTTCACCGAAACGGGCGACCATCGGGCCGAGCACCAGGATCGAGGCACGCATGGTTTTCACCAGCTCGTACGGTGCGACCAGGGTCTTGATGGCGCGAGCGTCAACTTCAACGCTGAGCTTCTCGTCGATCACCGGCTCAATGCCCATGCGACCGAACAGCTCGATCATGGTGGTGATGTCGTGCAGGTGCGGCAGGTTGCACACGGTAACCGGTGCATCGGCCAGCAAGGTTGCGGCCAGAATCGGCAGGGCGGAGTTCTTCGCCCCGGAGATGCGGATTTCGCCATTCAGGCAAACGCCGCCGGTAATAATCAATTTATCCATTAGAAGTCTCGTCGCCCGTGGGCTTAGGAACGCTCGGCCCAAGCGGCGCGGCTGAAGAATTTCATGGTAACCGCGTGAATGCTGCCATCGGCGATCCACGGGTTGAGGTGGGCATAGACCTGCTGCTGACGCTTGACCGGGCTCATGCCTGCCAACTCATCACTGATGACGTTCAACTGGAAATTACAGCCTTCGCCTTCCACGTTGACCTCGGTATCGGACAGCTTTTCCTCAAGGAGGCTTTTTACTTCTACGGCCTGCATGCTAAACCTCGATCGGCGCCCTACGCGCGCGGGTCGGCCATGATACAAAAAAGCCCTCCGCCTGCGAACCCCGGAATGCGGAACACTGACAGAGGGCCTACGATTTTTCCTGGCTGGCGCTTGAAAGCGGCAGCTTTACGCCTGTAACGGCAAAATTTCCAACAAACCCGACACTTCGGCAATCTGCCGCATTTCCACTGGCAGCGCACGCACCGACAGGGTTTTGCCCGCCTGCTGGGCCACGCGCATGTAGGCCAACAGCAGCGACAGGCCAACACTGCTGGAGTGCT
The DNA here is from genome assembly GCF_003050835.1 of Pseudomonas sp. GV071. GTDB lineage: Bacteria > Pseudomonadota > Gammaproteobacteria > Pseudomonadales > Pseudomonadaceae > Aquipseudomonas. The sequence goes on from NZ_QAOJ01000004.1 coordinate 360,292, forward strand.
CGACCGCGGTGCAGTCGACTACCACCGTGGTAGCGCTGCTCGCGCGAATCAGCTTCTCGCCTTCATCACGCAGGGCGGCACCGGTACGAAAATCCAGCACGCCGACCAACTGCAAGACACCGTCAGCCTGTTGGCGAACCACGCTATCAGTCGTCATGACCCGCAGCCTTCTGCCCTTCGTCGGTGTTCTTGGCGTTGGCGACAACCTGGGCCCAGCCGTCGATGGTCTTGTCCAGGTCGTTGCCATTTTTCTGCATGGCGTCGGCGAACTGGTCACGGAACAGCTTGCCGATGTTGATGCCGTTGATGGTGACGTTACGCAGCATCCACTCGCCGTTGACCAGGGTCATGGTGTAGTTGACCGGGTACACGGTGCCTTTGGTGTCACGCACTTCCATATTGACGCTGGTGCGGTCCGGGTCGGACTGCTTGCCATTGCTCGGCAGCACGCGGATGTCCTGATTGTTGTACTCCAGCAAGGCGTTGCCGTAGAACTCCATCAGGCTGCGTTTGAAGTTTTCTTCGAAACGTTTCATCTGCGCCGGGGTGGCGTTGCGCGAATATTTGACCGTCATGATGCTGCGCGAAATGCCGTCAGCGTCCACGACCGGGCCGATGATGCGGTTCAGCGAGTCGTAGAACTTCTGCGGGTCGGCCTTATAGGCATCCTTGTTTGCCTTGAGGTCGCTCAACAGTTCGTCAGTGGTTTTCTGCACGATTTCCTGAGCGGCTGGACCGGCGCTGGCAACCAGAGGAAAAACCGCCAACAACACCAGCAAACTGCGACGCAGAGCGCTAAACATGCCTGTATTCCTCACTTGGATTCTTTATTAACCGAGTTGATCAGGAACTTGCCGATCAAGTCTTCCAGTACTAACGACGACTGGGTGTCGTGAATGGTTCCGCCATCCTTGAGCAGCGCTTCGTCGCCGCCAACACTGATGCCGATGTACTTCTCGCCCAGCAGGCCAGCGGTGAGGATAGACGCGGTGGAGTCCACCGGCAGGTTATCCACGCGCTTTTCCAGCTCCATGGTCACGCGCCCGGTAAAGGTGTCGCGATCCAGGTCGATGGCAGTGACTTTGCCGATGCCGACGCCAGCCATGGTGACCTTGGCGCGCACGGTGAGACCGGCCAGGTTGTCGAAGTTGGCGTACAGCTTATAGGTGTCCTGCCCCGCGCCAACCGTCAGGCCGCTTACCCGCAACGCCAGCAGCAGCAAGGCCAACAGACCGGCCAAGAGGAACAGGCCGACACCAATTTCCAGGGTGCGGTTTTGCATCAGAAGTCTCCAAACATCAAGGCGGTCAAGATGAAGTCCAGGCCCAGCACGGCAAGCGAGGCATAAACCACTGTTTTGGTGGTAGCGCGACTGATCCCCTCGGACGTGGGCTCACAGTCATACCCCTGGAACACGGCGATCCAGGTCACTACAAAGGCAAATACGATACTTTTGATCAGGCCGTTGAGCACATCCTTCTCGAACGACACGCTGTTCTGCATGTTGGCCCAGAACGACCCTTCGTACACACCCAGCCAGTCCACCGCGACCATGGCGCCACCCCAGATGCCCACCACGCAAAAGATCATGGTCAACAACGGCAGCGAAATAAAGCCGGCCCAGAGGCGCGGGGCGATGATGTATTTGAGCGGGTCGACGCCAATCATTTCCAGGCTGGAAAGCTGCTCCGTGGACTTCATGTTGCCGATCTCGGCGGTCAGCGCCGAACCGGCACGGCCAGCGAACAACAGCGCAGTCACCACCGGGCCGAGCTCACGCAGCAAGGTCAGGGCGACCATCTGCCCCACCGCCTGCTCCGAGCCATAGCTGGAAAGAATGTTGAAGCCTTGCAGCGCAAGCACCATGCCGATGAACAAGCCGGACACGACGATGATCACCAGCGACATGACGCCCACGGAAAACAGCTGCTTGATCAATAAATGACCAAAGCCGTTACCGACATTGCCGGTGCCGAACAAGGCGCGGAACAGAAATACAGTGGAGCTGCCGAGTGCACCGACGGTGTCGATGCCCGCGCGGCCGAGCAGGCGAATACGTTCGCCGATGGATTTTCTGCGCATCAACGCGCTCCCAACAGGTCGTCGCGGTAGTCCGCAGCCGGGAAATGGAACGGCACCGGACCGTCGGCGATGCCCTTCATGAATTGGCGGATGCGCGGATTGTCCGACTCCATCAATTCCTTGGGCGTGCCGTGGCCGAGCACTTGCGTGTCGCCTACTACATAAAGGTAGTCGGCGATGCTGGCGGTTTCGGCGAGGTCGTGGGACACCACGATGCTGGTGATGCCCAGGGCATCATTGAGCAGACGGATCAGGCGCACCAGGATGCCCATGGCAATCGGGTCCTGGCCCACGAAGGGTTCGTCGTACATGAGAATCTGCGGGTCCAGCGCGATGGCACGGGCCAGGGCCACGCGGCGTTTCATGCCGCCCGACAGTTCGTCCGGCATCAGTTCGATGGCGCCGCGCAAGCCAACGGCCTGCAGCTTCATCAGGACAATGTCGCGGATCATGTCTTCGGGTAATTCGGTGTGCACGCGCAGGGGGAAGGCCACGTTCTCGAACACATCGAGATCGGTGAACAGTGCGCCGCTCTGAAACAGCACGCCCATTTGTTTGCGCATATCGAACAGATCGCTGCGCGACAGCTCGGGCAGGTTCTGGCCGTTGACCAACACCTGGCCGCTGGCGGGCCGCAGTTGGGCACCCATCAACCGCAGCAACGTGGTTTTACCACTGCCAGACGGTCCCATGATGCCGGTGACCTTGCCGCGCGGGATGGAAATATCGACATTCTTGAAAATGCTGCGCGAACCGCGCATGAAGGACACGCCCTTCAGCTCGACCGCGTAGGCGTGATCGGCACTCATCTGAACTCCTTGGTACAGCCGCCTATCAGACGCCATGTCTCACGGTGGGGACACCACAGGAGTGAACATGCCGGATAGGGCGGCAACTATATCACTGGCATCCGGCCGCGCCCAAGGTGGAAACCGGCAAAGGTGTTACAGGGCGAGCAAAAACGGGATTACCGGCTTGTGACGAAGCACGCCTACATTCAAGGGTGAGCCAGAACGGCTTTGCCGCTATAATCCCCGCCTTTTCACGCGGCCCTTGTCTATTAGTTATGAACCAGACCAACGACTTGATCCAATCGGCACTGCGCACCGTGCGCCTTGAAATCGAAGCGGTGGAAGGCTTACTCCCCCGTATTGACGCGGCTTTCGTGAAAGCCTGCGAACTGATTCTGGCCAGCAAAGGCCGTGTGGTTGTGGTCGGCATGGGCAAGTCCGGGCACATCGGCAACAAGATTGCCGCGACCCTGGCGAGCACCGGCACTACCTCGTTTTTCGTCCATCCGGCCGAAGCCAGCCATGGCGACATGGGCATGATCACGCGTGATGACGTGGTGCTGGCCCTGTCCAACTCAGGCTCTACCGCCGAAATCGTCACCCTGCTGCCGCTGATCAAACGCCTGGGTATCACCCTGATCAGCATGACGGGCAACCCCGATTCACCGCTGGCCAAAGCCGCCGAGGTCAACCTTGACGCCCGCGTGGCGCAAGAAGCCTGCCCGCTGAACTTGGCACCTACCTCCTCCACCACCGCTTCCCTGGTCCTCGGCGACGCCCTGGCCATCGCCCTACTGGAAGCCCGTGGTTTTACCGCTGAAGACTTCGCCTTTTCCCACCCGGGCGGCGCCCTCGGCCGTCGTCTACTTCTGAAAGTGGAAAACGTGATGCACAGCGGCGAGCAATTGCCCAAGGTGCAACGCGGTACCCTGCTGCGCGACGCGCTGATGGAAATGACCCGCAAGGGCCTGGGCATGACCGCCGTACTGGAAGCCGATGGGCGTCTGGCCGGAATCTTCACCGACGGCGATTTGCGCCGCACCCTGGACCGCGACCTCGACATTCGCTCGGCCACCATCGACGAAGTGATGACCGTGCACGGCAAGACCGCACGCCCGGACATGCTCGCTGCCGAAGCCTTGAAGATCATGGAAGACCACAAGATCGGCGCGCTGATCGTGGTCGATGAAAACGACCACCCGATCGGTGCCTTCAACCTGGGCGACCTTCTGCGCGCCGGAGTGATGTGATGAGTAGCGACCTGTTGCAACGCGGCAAGGCGATCAAGCTGGCAGTGTTTGATGTTGACGGCGTACTCACCGACGGCAAGATCTACTTCCTGCCCGATGGCGGCGAGTTCAAGACGTTCAGCACTCTGGACGGTCAAGGCATCAAGATGCTGATCAACTCGGGCGTGCGCACCGCGATCATCACCGGGCGCTCTTCCCCGGTGGTTGAACGTCGCGCGCAAAACCTCGGCATTCATCATTTGTATCAAGGCCGCGAAGACAAGCTGGTGGTTCTTGATGAGCTTCTGGCCGAACTCGGCCTAAGCTATGAGCACGTTGCTTACCTGGGTGACGACCTGCCTGACCTCCCGGCGATTCGTCGCGCGGGCCTGGGCATGGCTGTCGCCAACGCCAATGACTTTGTCCGCCAACACGCCGATGGTGTGACCCACGCACGTGGCGGCGAAGGTGCCGCCCGTGAATTCTGCGAGCTGATCCTGCAAGCCCAGGGCAATCTCGAAGCGGCTCAAGCCGCCTATCTATAGAGCTGACCATGCTGCGCAAATTGCTACTTACCTTATCGTTCGGCCTGGCGGCCTTGCTGGTCGCTGCCCTCGGTTACTGGAACCTGAACCCTGAGAGCCTGCTCGAGCAGAAGCCTCAGGCCAGCGCCGACAATGCCGTGGACTTCTACGTCATCAATGCCAAGAGCGTCGAGTTCAAGCCCGACGGCAAGCTGCATTACGAAATGACCAGCGACAAGGTCGAGCACCTCAAGGAAAGCGACAAGAGCCTGGTCACCAAACCCGATCTGCTGCTGTACCGCGACACCTCCGACCTGCCCTGGCATATCCAGAGCGAGCGCGGCGAAGTGGCGCCAGGCGGCAGCGAGGTTGAACTGATCGACAACGTGCGCATCGCTCGCACCGATGAAAAGAACCGTCCCACCATCATTACCAGCAGTCGCATGACCGTGTTCCCGGACAAGGAATTTGCGCAGACCCAGCAAGCCGTTAGAATCGAGGCCGCCAATGGAGTGACCACGGCTAATGGAATGAAAGCGTATTTGAAAGACAGCCGGGTGCTCCTGCTGTCCAACGTAAGAGGCCAGCATGAGGTTCGTTAACCAATTTTCCCTGCACACCCTGTCCCTGCTCCTGAGCTTGGGCGCAGCGATTGCCAGCTCCAGCGCCTGGGCCCTGCCCACCGACCGTGAGCAACCGATTCGGGTTCAGGCCGACAGCGCCGAACTCGATGATAAACAGGGCGTAGCGGTTTACCGCGGCGACGTAGTGATCACCCAGGGCAGCATGAAAATCACCGGCCACACGGTGACCATCACGCAAAACCCGCAAGGTGATATCGAGGTTTTCACCGCAGTCGGCACCCCGGCCTACTACGAACAAAAACCGGCCGTGGATAAAGAGATCGTCAAAGCCTATGGCCTGACCATCCAGTATTTCGCCGCCAAAGACCGCATCGTGCTGATCGATCAGGCCAAGGTGATTCAGGAAGGCAACACCTTCGAAGGCGAGAAAATCGTCTATGACACCCAGCGCCAGATCGTCAACGCCGGCCGCGCCAATGGCTCCAACGTGACCACCCCGCGCCCACGCATCGACATGGTCATCCAGCCCAAGAACAAACCCGCTGGCGCCCCACCAGCCAACCAGCAGGCGCAGTAATGGCGATTCTCAAAGCCCAGCACCTGGCCAAAGCCTACAAAGGCCGCCAGGTGGTTCGTGATGTCAGTCTGTCGATCGAAAGCGGTCAGATCGTTGGTTTGCTCGGCCCGAACGGCGCCGGCAAGACCACGTGCTTCTACATGATCGTCGGCCTGGTGAATGCCGATCAGGGCCGTGTGCTGATCGACCAGCAGGACGTCACCCACCTGCCCATGCACGGCCGCGCACGCGCCGGCATCGGCTACCTGCCGCAGGAAGCCTCGATCTTCCGCAAGCTGTCGGTGGCGGACAACATCATGGCCATTCTCGAGACCCGAAAGGAGCTCGACAGCGCAGGTCGGCGCAAGGAGCTGGAAAGCCTGCTGCAGGAATTCCACATCAGCCACATTCGCGACAACCTCGGCATGAGCCTGTCCGGCGGTGAACGTCGCCGAGTGGAAATCGCTCGCGCCCTGGCCACTGCACCGAAATTCATCCTGCTGGATGAACCCTTCGCCGGCGTTGACCCGATTTCCGTTGGCGATATCAAACAGATCATTCATCACCTCAAGGCCAAAGGCATTGGCGTGCTGATCACCGACCACAACGTGCGTGAAACTCTGGATATCTGCGAGACCGCGTATATCGTCAACGACGGCCAGTTGATTGCCGAAGGCGACGCTGAAACCATCCTCGCCAACCAGTTGGTGAAAGAGGTTTATCTGGGTCACGAGTTCCGCCTGTAAAGGACGCCTGCAGTACCCGTCTGTAGTGTATTTCGGACACGCACTACAGAGTTCGATTGAGGACTAGGCAAACCCCTCAAACATAGGCATATAATTTGCTTCCTGGTGGCGCCTCGGCGCCCTCGTTGTGGAAAGCGCGTATGCGCCGGCGAATAAGGTCTTAAGCCCCCTCCATGAAACCATCGCTCGTCCTAAAAATGGGCCAGCAGCTGACGATGACACCGCAGCTGCAACAAGCCATCCGCTTACTCCAACTGTCCACCCTGGATCTGCAACAAGAGATCCAAGAGGCGCTGGAGTCCAATCCCATGCTCGAACGCCAGGAAGAAGGCGAGGACTTCGACAACAGCGACCCGCTGGCCGATGGTGCCGAAAGCGCGCCGCCTGCGCCCAACAGCGAAGAGTCGTATCAGGACACCAGCTACCAGGAAACCTCGGCGCCTACCGTCGACAACCTGGAAGAAGGCGAATGGAACGAACGCATTCCCAATGAGCTTCCAGTCGACACCGCCTGGGAAGACATTTACCAGACCAGCGCCAGCAGCCTGCCCTCCAACGACGATGACGAGTGGGACTTCACCACCCGCACCTCGGCCGGCGAAAGCCTGCAAAGCCACATGCTCTGGCAGCTCAACCTGGCGCCGATGTCCGACAAGGACCGGCTGATTGCCGTCACCCTGATCGACTGCATCAACGACCAGGGTTACCTGGAAGAAACCCTCGAAGAAGTGCTCGACGCCTTCGACCCTGAGCTCGATATCGAGCTGGACGAAGTCGAAGCCGTGCTGCACCGCATTCAACAGTTCGAACCCTCCGGCATTGGCGCGCGAGACCTGCGCGAATGCCTGCTGCTGCAACTGCGTCAGCTGCCCGCGAAAACCCCGTGGCTGAGCGAGGCCCAGCGCCTGGCTGGCGACTACCTCGACCTGCTTGGCGGCCGCGACTACAGCCAACTGATGCGCCGCATGAAGCTCAAGGAAGACGAGCTGCGCCAGGTCATCGAATTGATTCAAAGCCTCAACCCGCGCCCGGGCTCGCAGATCGAAGCGAGCGAGCCTGAGTACGTGGTGCCGGACGTGATCGTGCGCAAGCACAACGACCGCTGGCTGGTGGAGCTGAACCAGGAAGCCATGCCGCGTTTGCGCGTCAACCCGCAATACGCAGGCTTCGTCCGCCGCGCCGACTCCAGCGCCGACAACACCTTCATGCGCAATCAGTTGCAAGAAGCCCGCTGGTTCATCAAGAGCCTGCAGAGCCGCAACGAAACGCTGATGAAAGTGGCCAGCCAGATCGTCGAACACCAGCGTGGTTTCCTCGACTACGGCGACGAAGCGATGAAGCCGCTGGTATTGCATGACATCGCCGAAGCGGTGGGCATGCACGAATCGACCATCTCGCGCGTTACCACGCAGAAATTCATGCACACCCCGCGCGGTATTTACGAGCTGAAGTACTTCTTCTCCAGCCACGTCAGTACCTCAGAAGGCGGCGAATGCTCGTCCACAGCGATCCGCGCAATCATCAAAAAACTGGTTGCGGCGGAAAATGCGAAAAAGCCGTTGAGTGACAGCAAGATCGCTGGTTTACTGGAGGCACAGGGCATTCAGGTAGCCCGTCGCACAGTCGCCAAGTACCGCGAATCCCTCGGGATAGCGCCCTCCAGTGAACGTAAGCGACTGATGTAAAAGTTATTCAGGGTTTGTTCCGGCAGCTGCCACAAACCCTGCTCTGGCAAGACGGCTACACTGATCCAAGGCCAAAGTGTTCCGGCGACAAGCCCGTTAGCTTGTCTCTTACACACGGCAATAAGGAGAAAGCGGTATGCAAGTCAACATCAGTGGACATCAGCTGGATGTGACCGACGCCCTACGCGACTATATCGACGAGAAACTCAGTCGATTGGAACGCCACTTCGACAAGATCACCAACGTGCAAGTGACCATGGAGGTCGAGAAGCTCAAGCAGAAAATCGAAGCGACTTTGCACATCGCCGGGGGCGAAGTGGTCGCCAACGCCGAACATGACGACATGTACGCAGCCATCGATCTACTCACCGACAAACTCGACCGCCAACTTATCAAACATAAGGAAAAGCAGCTGGGTCGCCTGCAAGGCGCCACAGCCCGCTGACACCAACCCAACCCATGATTCGACTTGAAAATATCCTGACCCCCGGCCGCTCCCTTGTGGGCGTGCCGGGCGGCAGCAAAAAGCGTGTACTCGAACAAATTGCCAACCTGGTCGCCCGTGAATTGCCGGACCTGGATGGACAAGACATTTTCGAAAGCCTGGTGGCCCGTGAAAAACTGGGCTCCACCGGCTTTGGCAATGGCATCGCCATTCCCCATTGCCGCCTGCCCGGCTGCACCGCACCGATCAGCGCCCTGTTGCGCCTCGACTCGGCTGTCGACTTCGACGCCATCGACGGTGCTCCGGTCGATCTGCTGTTCGTGCTGCTGGTTCCTGAAGCCGCCACCGATGAACACCTGGAGCTGTTGCGCCAGATCGCCAGCATGCTCGACCGCAGCGAAGTTCGTGAGCAACTGCGCCACGCCCCCACCAGCGAACGTCTTTACCAGGTTGTCGTAGACGTACAAAACGGCCGCTAGGCGAACGGGTGACTGTGCATGCGTTTGATCATCGTCAGTGGCCGGTCCGGTTCAGGTAAGAGCACAGCGTTGGATGTGCTTGAAGACAACGGCTTCTACTGCATCGATAACCTGCCCGCCGGGCTCCTGCCCGAGCTGGCCGAACGCTCCTTGCTGCACACCGAATTGCTGCAACCGTTGGTGGCCGTGTCCATCGATGCGCGGAACCTGCCCAGCCAGCTCAAACGTTTTCCCGAACTGCTCGCCGAAGTACGCGCCCGTCACATTCAGTGCGATGTGCTGTACCTGGATGCCGATGACGAAACCCTGCTCAAGCGCTTCTCCGAAACCCGTCGCCGTCACCCGCTGACCAGCGACGAGCGCTCGCTGGCCGAAGCCATCCACGATGAAAGCTTGCTGCTCAGCCCGATCACTGACCTGGCTGACCTGAAGATCGACACCACCCATCTGAACCTCTATCAGCTTCGCGACACCCTCAAGCTACGCCTGTTGAACAAGCCCGAACCGGGCACCGCGTTTCTGGTTGAGTCGTTCGGCTTCAAGCGCGGCATGCCGGTGGATGCCGACTTGGTGTTCGATGTGCGCTGCCTGCCCAACCCTTATTGGAAGCCCGAACTGCGCGAGCACTCCGGGTTGGACACAGTGGTCGCCGAGTACCTGCAAGAGCAGCCGGACGTGCAGGAAATGTACGACGATATTTACGCCTATCTGCACAAGTGGCTGCCACGCATCGCTGCCAGCAACCGCTCCTATGTGACCGTCGCCATTGGCTGTACCGGCGGCCACCATCGCTCGGTATACCTGGCGGATCGGCTGGGCAAAGAACTGAAAAAAACCCTGAAAAACATCCAGGTTCGTCATCGCGATCTCTAGAATCGCGAGGCCTTATAGAAGGACTTAAGCAGCAATGCCTGCCTGTGAAATCACCATCATCAACAAGCTCGGCCTGCACGCCCGCGCCGCCGCCAAATTCGTTGGCGTAGCCGGTCGTTTCCCCTGCCAGATCCGTATTGGCCGCAGCCCGGAAAGCTGTGTGGACGGCAAGAGCATCATGGCCGTCATGATGCTGGCCGCCGGCAAAGGTACCGCCATCCACCTGAGCACCGACGGCGAACAGGGCGATGAAGCCCTAGCCGCGTTAGTGGAATTGATCAACAACCGCTTCGACGAAGGCGAGTAACGCCCTCCCCCGCTCAGCGCGTGAGCGCGGCGCTGAGCAACATCATCAGGCAGAAGCCACTCGCCAGCCCCACGCTGGCGTAGGTGCCGTTACCTTTGCGGTGCAGTTCGGGAATGATTTCGTGGGTGATCACGAAAAGCATCGCCCCGGCCGCCAGCGACAGCCCCCACGGCAACAGAATTTCCGACAGCCCCACCAGCCAGGCACAGAGCACCGCGAATAACGGTTCGACCAAGCCTGAGGCCACACCAATCGCGGTCGCCTTGACCCGCGACATGCCCGCCGCCACCAGCACCAGCGCGATGATCAGCCCTTCCGGCACGTTCTGCAGGGCGATGCCCATGGTCAGCGCATCCGCCGCCTGAGTCGCGGCACCAAATGACACGCCCACCGCCATACCTTCGGGAATGTTGTGCAGCACGATGGCCACCACAAACAGCACCACCTTCGGGGTGATCACCGGCAATGACTGATCCGCCGGCAGCTCATGCACCATTGGCGTTTGTGGCAGCAGTCGACCGGCGACGAACAAGGCCATCGCGCCGATAAACACCGCACCACTCACCAATGCCGTTGCCGCCACCTCGCCATAGCCCAGCGCTCGCGCGGCATCCAGCCCTGGCAGAATCAGGGAAAAGGAAGTGGCCGCGAGCATCACGCCAACACCGGCACCCATGATTCCATCGGCCACCGCCGCGGCCACCCGGCGCAGCAGCAGAACCGGCAGCGCGCCAAGGGCGGTGCCAAGCGAACAGAGCATGCCGCCCTGTAGCGCTCGCCATAGATGCGGGTGGGCCATCAGCAAGGCTTCGGCCTGGCGAAACAACAGAAAACCGCCCGCCAGCACGATGGCAAAACCCAGTGAACGACGCAGCGGTTTACCGCCAAAGGTGGACAGCGAATGCAGGGAAACGGGCATGAATAGACCTTGTCAGCGAACCACCGGCGGCGGCGACTTCAACTCAGCGCCAGGCGATAGCGCCGCAACACTTCGGGCCAATTGATCACGTTGAAAAACGCGCCGATGTATTCCGGCCGACGGTTCTGATAACGCAGGTAATAGGCGTGTTCCCACACGTCCAGACCGAGGATTGGCGTGTTGCCGTTCATCAACGGGCTGTCCTGGTTGCCGCTGCTTTCCACCACCAGTTTTTTCTCCGGTGTCACGCTCAGCCAGGCCCAACCGCTGCCGAACCGGGTTAGCGCTGCTTTGGTGAAGGCCTCCTTGAACGCATCGAAGCCACCCAGTTGCTGGTCAATCGCCTGGGCCAATTCTTCCTGCGGCAGGCCGCCGGCGTTCTCGGCCATTACCTGCCAGAACAGCGAATGGTTGGCGTGGCCGCCACCGTTGTTGATCACTGCGCCACGCAGGTTTTCCGGTACGTCCTTCAAGCGGGTCAGCAACGCTTCCACCGGCAACTGCCCCAGCGGGTTGCCCTCCAGCGCCGCGTTGAGGTTGTTGATATAGGTCTGGTGGTGCTTGCTGTGGTGGATCTCCATGGTCTGGGTGTCTATGTGCGGCTCGAGGGCGCCATAGGCGTAGGGCAGCGGGGGCAGGCTGTACGACATATCAAGACTCTCCGTAGACACGATGGCTAAGCACGCGATGACCCGACTTGATCACCCGCTGTGGCTTGTGGGTAATGCGCGAGCAGGCCAACAGGTACTCGGTGCTCGGGTATTGGCCGTTCTCACTGATAAAACCGAGCAGTTCGGTGTAGGTGCGCTGGCTTTGGCGCAGTGAGGTGTCGCGCAGCATGGCCGACAAGCGTGGATTTCCCGCGGCCTGCAACAGGTACTCGTGCACCGCGCACAGGTACTCGGCAGCCTCCTCCGGCTGGCCGATGCGCAGGTGCAGGTCGGCCAGGTTGTGGTGCGAGATCACCAGCGCCGCCACCGCTTCTTCGGCGTTGGCCCAGCGGTCAAACAACACCTGGGCCAGGGCCAGCGCCTGCAAGTACTGTTCGCGTGCCGAGTAGAAATCGCCGGCACCGAACAGCTGATTGCCAATCTTCATCATGCCTTGCCAATGCTTCATGGACCGCTCCTGTGCAGGTTCAGGGACAGAGGTTTACAAGCCGCCAGCCGTGAGTTTTTCCGGGTTGAGCAACTGCTCCAGCTGGTCGCGACTGAGGTCGGTGTGCTCGAGCGCCACATCGATAATCGCGCGGCCTTCCTTGTAGGCGAGCTTGGCGATCTCGGCGGCCTTCAGGTAACCAATGATCGGGTTCAGCGCGGTAACCAGGATCGGGTTGCGGGCCAGCGCCTCGTTGAGCTTGGGCTGGTTGACCTTGAAGGTGGTGATGGCGCGGTCGGCCAGCAGGCGGGTGACGTTGCTCAACAGCTCAATGCTGTACAGCAGGTTCTGGGCAATCACCGGCAGCATCACGTTCAACTCGAAGTTGCCCGACTGGCCAGCGACGGTGATCGCCGCATCGTTGCCAATCACCTGGGTGGCGACCATCGCCACCGCTTCCGGAATCACTGGATTGACCTTGCCCGGCATGATCGACGAACCCGGCTGCAGCGCCTCCAGCTCGATTTCCGCCAGACCGGCCAGCGGCCCGGAGTTCATCCAGCGCAGGTCGTTGGCGATTTTCATCAGCGAGACGGCGGTGGTTTTCAGCTGGCCGGACACGGCGACGGCGGTGTCTTGCGAGCCGATCAGGGCGAAAAAGTTATCCCCAGGGGTGAAGTGCAGGCCGGTGAGCTCCTTCAGTTCCAGGCAGAAGGTTTCGGCAAACCTCGGATGGGCGTTGATCCCGGTACCCACCGCCGTGCCGCCCTGGGCCAGGGCCTGCAGGCTCGGCAGCAACAGGCGCAGGTGCTGGATATTGCTTTGAATCTGCTGCGCCCAACCGTCCAGCACCTGGCTCATGCGTACCGGCATCGCATCCATCAGGTGGGTACGACCAGTCTTTACATAGGGCTGCACTTGCAGCGACTTTTCGCACAAGGCGCTAAGTAAATGGCCCAGCGACGGCAACAGGCGTTCCTGCAGTTCGATGGCGGCGCTGACATGGATGGTGGTGGGGATGATGTCGTTGCTGCTCTGGCTGCAATTGACGTGATCGTTGGGGCTCACCGGCGCGCCGAGAATGCGGCTGGCCAGGGTGGCGATCACCTCGTTGGCGTTCATGTTGGAACTGGTGCCCGAGCCGGTCTGGAACACATCCACCGGGAAATGCGCCATGAAATCACCGGCCAGCAGCTCCTGGCAGGCGCCAACAATCGCCTCGCCCTGCTCCGGAGTGATCTGCGTCAGCTCGACGTTGGCCCGTGCGGCAGCGGCCTTGGCCTGAATCAGCGCGCGAATGACCGGCGTCGGCATGCGCAGCGCCGAGATCGGGAAGTTATCCACCGCGCGCTGGGTTTGCGCGCCGTACAGCGCCTCGGCAGGGACCGCCAGCTCACCCATGCTGTCGCGTTCGGTGCGCAAATTACTCATAGGGATTTCCTTGTGCCAGTTCAGAAAAAGCGATGGAGGGCGTCATCTGCAGCGTGGCCAGGCGGTTGCGCAGGCGATTGAGCGTGAAGTGCTGAGCTTTTTCCTGAGCCAGGTGCTGGATGGCGTAGAGCGAGCGGTAGGCGTGGTCGAGGCAGAGGCTGCGCCAGTGCCAGGGCAGCACCGGGTCGCAGGCGGTATCGAGGAGCAGATTGAGGGTGCTGACAGACATCTGCCACGGGCACAACTGGCCGTGTTCCACCAGCTCGCAGCCCTGCGCCCAATGCACTTCGAGCAGACGCGGTTCGTTCGGCAGCAATGCGCAGCGAATGCGCAAACCTTGCCAATACCAGCAGTCCAGACACGGACCAAACGGGGATCGCAGCGCCATGGCTCAACCTCCAAAAGACTTGATGACATTTATTCTTATTTGGGAAGAATAATCAACAGGTGATTTAAAGATCGAATTTAAGGCGTGAAAACGCGGCTATTTTCTGAGAAACAGGAGTAATAGCGAAAAAAGAGATAGATGGCTAAAGCAGGTAATAGGCAAAAAGCATCGCGGCTGAAGCCGCTCCTACACGTTCGCACAAAACGTAGGAGCGGCCGGTCCGGCGCTCCGGTTAGCCGCGATGCTTTTAAACGCTCGGAGAGAAAAATCAGCTACCAGCGACGGTCATCTTCTCGATCAACACCGAGCCCGTACGGATATTGCTGCGCAGCTCCAGATCGTTACCCACGGCGACAATCTGCTTGAACATGTCGCGCAGGTTGCCGGCGATGGTCACCTCTTGCACCGGGAACTGGATTTCGCCGTTTTCCACCCAGTAACCGCCAGCGCCACGGGAGTAATCGCCGGTGACCATGTTCAGGCCCTGGCCCATCAGCTCGGTGACCAACAGCCCACGGCCCATGCGTTTGAGCAGGGCTTTCTGGTTTTCGTCGCCATGGCTGACGAACAGGTTATGCACGCCGCCGGAGTTGGCGGTGCTCGGCATACCTAATTTGCGGCCCGAGTAGGTGCCGAGAATGTAGGACTGCAGCACGCCGTTTTCCACGAAGTGCTTGCCGTAGGTGGCCAGGCCATCGCCGTCGAACGAGGCACTGCCCAGGGCACCACGGATATGTGGACGCTCATCCAGGCTCAGCCATTCAGGGAACAGCGTCTGCCCGAGGCTGCCTTCCAGAAACGAGGATTTGCGGTACAGGTTGCCGCCCGATACCGCGCCGAGGAAATGCCCGAACAGGCCGCCGGCCAGCTCGGCGGCAAACAGCACCGGCACTTCGCAGGTCGGCACCGGGCGCGCGCCCAAACGGCTCACGGCACGCTCAGCAGCGCGGCGGCCGATGCTGGCGGCGCTGGCGAGGTCTTCGCCGCGGCGGCTGACGTCGTACCAGTAATCGCGCTGCATCAGGCCGTCGGCTTCGGCGATCATCACGCAGCTCAGGCTCTGCCGGGTGCTGGCATAGCCGCCGACAAAACCGTGGCTGTTGCCGTATACGCGGCAGCCCTGGTGGGTATTGAGGCTGGTGCCGTCGGCATTCTTGATCCGCGAATCGGTGGCGAAGGCAGCGGCTTCACATTCCAGCGCGCGCTCGATCGCTTGTTCGGGGGTAATGTCCCAGGCGTGGTAGAGGTCCAAGTCCGGCAGGTCGCGGGCCATCAGCTCGGCATCGGCGAGGCCCGAGCACTCATCTTCAGAGGCGTGCTTGGCAATGGCCAGGGCGGCCGCCACGGTTTCCCGGATCGCCGCGTCGCCGCTGGCGGAGGTGCTGGCCGAGCCTTTGCGCTGGCCCAGGTAGAGGGTGATGCCAAAACCCTGGTCGCGGTTGAACTCAACGGTTTCCACTTCGCCCTGGCGCACCGAGGTCGACAACCCCTGCTCCACCGACACCGCCACTTCGCAGGCGCTGGCGCCCTGGGCCTTGGCTTCGGCGATGATCCGCGCCACCTGTTCCTGCAATTGCGGCAGGGCCTGTGGCCCAACTACGTCTGCTGCACTCATAACCTACAACTCCAGTTCGAAGACCAGTCACCTGGCCAGGCCGGACAAGCGGCCTTTGACTCGTTATCATGGCGGCGTTTCCAACTGGATCTGCCCCATGTCTGACTATTCCGACGACTTCTCCGAAGAGAAGAGCAAAACTCAGGTCAAGCGCGAACTGCATGCGCTGGTTGACCTTGGCGAGCGCCTGACCACGCTCAAACCTGCCCTGATCGACAAACTGCCGCTGACCGACGCCTTGCGTCGCGCCCTGGCCGAAGCGCCGAAACACACGGCGCACATCGCCCGCAAACGGCATATCCAGTTCATCGGCAAGCTGATGCGCGATCAGAACATCGATGAAATTCTGGTGCTGCTGGACCAACTCGATGCCTCGACCCGGCAGTACAACGAACGTTTCCACAACCTCGAACGCTGGCGTGACCGCTTGGCCACCGGCACCGACGACGTGCTCGAAGCCTTCGTCGCCGAGTACCCGGACGCCGACCGCACCCATTTGCGTCAGCTGATCCGCCAGGCCCAGCACGAAGCGGCACAGAACAAAGCCCCGGCCGCCACGCGCAAAATCTTCAAATACATCCGCGACCTGGACGAAACCAAACGCGGGTTGCGTTAAGCCCTACTCCGATTCTCCGGGAGAAGGGCTTTTTTGTGGGAGGGGCTTCAGCCGCGAGCTTTTGATCTTAAAAGCATCGCGGCTAAAGCCCCTCCCACCAGTATCGCGGTGAGCCTTACGAGCCCGTCCCGCCTACGGTAATCAAATCAATCTTCAACGTCGGCTGCCCCACTCCGACCGGCACCGATTGCCCGTCCTTGCCGCAAGTGCCGACGCCGCTGTCCAGCTCCAGGTCATTACCAACCATGGACACCTTGCTCATGGCCTCCGGCCCGTTACCAATCAGCGTCGCGCCTTTGACCGGGGCGGTGATTTTGCCGTCTTCGATCAGGTAGGCCTCGCTGGTGGAGAACACGAACTTGCCGCTGGTGATGTCGACCTGGCCGCCGCCGAGGTTGGCGCAGTAGATGCCTTTTTTCACCGAACGAATGATTTCTTCCGGGTCGCTTTCGCCGGCCAGCATGTAGGTGTTGGTCATGCGCGGCATCGGCAGGTGCGCGTAGCTTTCGCGGCGACCGTTACCGGTGGCGGCGACGCCCATCAGGCGGGCGTTGAGCTTGTCTTGCATATAGCCCTTGAGCACGCCGTTTTCGATCAGGGTGGTGCACTGGGTAGGCGTGCCTTCGTCGTCCATGCTCAGCGAGCCGCGGCGACCGAACAGAGTGCCGTCGTCGACAATAGTGCACAGGCTCGACGCCACTTTCTCGCCAATGCGGCCGCTGTAGGCCGAGCTGCCTTTGCGGTTGAAGTCGCCCTCCAGGCCGTGGCCCACCGCTTCGTGCAGCAGCACGCCGGACCAACCAGCGCCCATCACCACCGGCATGGCGCCGGCCGGTGCGGGAATCGCTTCGAGGTTGACCAACGCTTGGCGCAGCGCCTCACGGGCATACCCCATGGCGCGGTCTTCGGTGAGGAAGTAGAGGTAATCGGAACGCCCGCCACCGCCCTGGCCACCGCGTTCACGGCGACCGTTCTGCTCGACGATGACGCTGACGTTGAAGCGCACCAGCGGACGGATATCGGCGCCCAGGCTGCCATCGGCAGCCGCAACCAGAATGCGTTCCCACACCCCGGCGAGGCTGACGGTGACTTGCTGAATACGCGGGTCGAGAGCACGGGTGGCCACGTCCACACGCTTGAGCAGTTCGACCTTCTCCGCGCGGGTCAGCACTTCCAGTGGGTTTTCCGGCGCATACAGGCGCGCCACTTCCGGGCTGACAAATGCCTGCACACGGCCTTGCTGGCCCGCACGGGCGATTGAGCGCGCGGCACGGGCGGCTTGGCTCAGGGCCTCGGAGGTAATGGCGTTGCTGTAGGCAAAACCGGTTTTCTCGCCAGACTGGGCACGCACGCCCACGCCCTGGTCGAGGTTGAAGCTGCCTTCTTTGACGATGCCGTCTTCAAGTACCCAGGTCTCGGAGACCTGGCCATGGAAGTACAGATCAGCCGCATCAATACCCGGGCCGGCCAATTCACCGAGCACGCCCGGCAAATGATCAATGCTCAAACCGCCCGGCCCCAACAGGTGCTCGCTGACGGACAGCAACATGTCGCTCATAGTCACTCCAATAGGCGCTGTGGCCTGTACCTTCAGGTCGTCGCCTTCAGCGTCGACGCAGAAAAACGGCGGTGCGTGTGCACCGGCATACGTTGACGGATGGCCGCCTGCTCAACCGCATCACGGTTGGCCAGCAGCGCAGCCGCGCCTTGAGCCTGCTCGGCAAGCACCCGCCCCCAGGGGTCGATGATTGCCGCATGGCCAAATGTTTCGCGCCCTTTCGGGTGCAGGCCGCCCTGAGCGGCGGCAAGGATGTAGCACTGCGTTTCAATGGCCCGCGCCCTGAGCAGTACCTGCCAGTGCGCCGCGCCGGTCACGGCGGTAAACGCCGCCGGCGCCGTGATCAGTTCCGCCCCGGCTTCGCGCAGCGCGCTGTACAGCTCAGGGAAACGCAGGTCGTAACACACCGTCAGGCCCATGCGCCCCACCGGCGTATCCGCCACCACCACATTGGCGCCAAAGGCATAGTCATCCGACTCGCGGTAGCGGCCACGGCTGTCGGCCACATCGACATCAAACAGGTGTAGCTTGTCATAGCGCGCCGCCACGTCGCCGTGCTCATCGATCAACAGCGAGCAGGCGTGCGACTTGGCCTGCGGTTGCCCGGCCGGCGGTAACGGCAAGGTGCCCGCCACTATCCATAACTTGAGGTCGCGGGCGGTCTGTTTCAACCACGGCAGAATCGGCCCGTGGCCTTCGGCCTCGGCACGACCGATGGCGGCCAGGTCGCTGCGGCCCATGGCGGCGAAGTTTTCTGGCAATACCGCCAGCTGAGCGCCCTGCTCCGCAGCTTGCTGCAACAGCAGCCGCGCCTGGGCCAGATTGGCCAGCACATCGTCCTGGCTGACCATTTGAATTACCGCGAGGGACATACGCGCTCCGAGGTCAGGGGCTCGTTAGTAAGACTAGCGAGGTTTTTCAAAGGGTTTGTCGAAATTGATCTGCGGGTCCTGCCAGGAGCCTTTGACGCTGTACTGCACACTGGCGAAGCGGGCGACCTGCTTGCCGAGCAATTTATCCACCACGAACAACGCACCGCCAATGGCCGGAGCGCCGACAATCAGCGCCGCCAGCGGCAGGTTGTTGCTCAGCGGCAGGGTCACCAGCAGCTTGGCGTCGACCTGGTTACTGGCCAGGTCCAGGGTACCGTTGAGCTCCAGGTTGCTCGACGGCCCCGTGAGGGTGATCGGCTCTTTGGTCAGGTACACGCCATTGGTGGCCACCAGCAGGCCTTTCACCCGGTCGTAACTCAAGCCTTTGCTGAGCAGGTCGGAGAAGTCCAGACGCAGGCGGCGGCCGATGGAGTTGAAGTTGAGCAAGCCGAACACCCGTAGCGCCGCAGTAGAACCCTGGGCTTCGACGAACTGGCCTTTGCGCAGGGTGGGGTCGAGGGTGCCGCTGAAACGTTTGAGGCTGATCCAGGCCGGCGAGCCAGGCCACTGGCCGTCGATGTCCATGTGGAAATCTTCACTGGTAGCGGTCGGGGCGAAGTTCCAGGCAAGCAGCACGTCGGCCAGATTCTTGCCACCGATGCGGCCTTTGAACCAGCTGTTGGTGGCGCCCGGTGCACCTTCCCAGCCGACGTCGCCTTCCACCTGCAGGCCCTTGAGGCCCATGTTGACGTCGTTGAACGCCACGCCCTTGGCATTCGGCCGCGCTTTCAGCGACCAGGCGCCGAGCAGGGCGTCGCCCTGGTAGACGCGGGCGATGTTGAGGTTCAACGCTGGAATCTGCCTCGGGTCGACGTCGGCCAGGGAATCTGGCTCATCCGCTTCCGGCACTTCAGCCGTGACCGGCGCTGGCGGCTTTGCCGGCGGGAAGCGCAGGTGCTTGAGCTGCACATCGATGGGCGCGCCGTCGGCATCCGGCAGGCCGACCTGGCCGCTGACCTTGGCACTGCCCAGGGTGATGCTCCAGCCGCTGTCGATGCGGGTCATCTTCACGTCGAGGTTGTCGATTTCGGCTCCCAGGCCGCGGAAGGTGCCGATATGCAGGTCAGCGCTGTTGAACACCTGTTTGGCGCTGGCCGCCTGGTCGCCGGCATAACGCTTTGCCACGTCCTGCCAGGCGCTGGCGTCCAGCTCGCTGACTTCACCGTTAACCTGCAGCCCCTTGGCGCTCGGCACTCGCGCGGTGCCGCTGCCCAGGCGCAACTCGGCGCGTCCGTCATTGACACCACTGGCCGGCGCGCTGGCGGCCAGACTGGCGAGGTTGGCGTAAGCCAGCGCATAGCTGCGCTCGGCCCCTTGCAGATTCATTCGCCACTGGCTTGGGCGCTCCTCAGCGGCGGCCTTGCCCAGCGGTGCCGGCAGATCGATGGCCAGGCCCTTGAGCGTGGAATCGACCTGCAGCTGGCTGTTGTCGCCATCCAGGGTCACCGCCAATTGATACGGCAACTCGCCAGATGCAGGCAGTGGTCGGGTCACGCCCAGCCATTCGGTGAGGCTTTTCAGCGCCATCTGGCCGCTGGCTTCAATACGCGAAGTGGGTTTGCCCGGGGTGCTGCTGGCGATGGCCTTGGCCCGCACCGCACGGCCGAAGGCCTGGGCACGGATATCCGGGGCACTGAGGCCGGTAGCCGTGTCGTAGCGGAAGTTGCCTTTGATCTGGCTGAGCTCGAGCTTGGGCGTCGGCATGCTGAGCTTGGCGCCGTCGGCGCTGAAATCGACGATGGCGCGGGTGGCCGGGCCAGGACCGAGGGGGATGTCCAGGTTGAGCTTGCCTTTGAGATCGCCCTGCCCGCTCCAGCCGTTGAACACCGAGGCGGTGCCGATGGGCGCTTCCTGCAGAATCTTCAACGCGTCGGCCATGCTGCTGTCGACATCGCCGGTAATCAGCAAGCGCGACGGCTGACCCTTGGCAACGTGCGGCACGTCGACATTCACATCGCTGACCGTGCTGTTGAGCAACTGCCCACTCGGCGCCCGCACGCGCACGCCGGTGTCTTCGATCAACACATCACCGGCGACCTTTTGCAGCACAGGCCAGCCTGGCTGGAAGGCCAGTTCGGTGTCGTGCACTTTGAAGAACAGGCTGATGCTGTGGGCAGCGTCTTCGGCGCCCTTGTTCAGCGAGCCTTGGTACTGGAAATAACCTTCGTCGATGGCACCGCTGTGAATGGCGGTGGTCAGCCACTTGGCCAGGTCCTGACTGAAACTCGGCACCAGGGTGGGCAGGTACTTCTCCACGTACTGGGCGTTGCCTTCCTGCAGGCCGACGCGCAGGTCCATGTAGTCTTCGGTGTCCGGCGCCAGGGTCAGGCGGATGAGGAAGTCGCCGGCCAGCTTGCCCTCGTCGCCGAGCAGCTTCATGGACGGGGCAATCAGGGTGAAGGCGTCGCTGTTCAGGGTCCAGGTCAGGCGCGCATTGGCCTTCTGGTAACGCCAAGGTTTGGGGAACAGGTGGTCAAGGTGCAGGGCGAAGTTTTCCGTGTCCATGCGCAGCTCGCCATGGCCCAGATCGCCGCTGATGCTGCCGCTGACATTCTCGGCCGCCGGCGCGCCGCCGTAAGCCTTGAAGCTGATCTGTTGCAGGTTGGCAGCGAACTGTAGGCGCTGGTCCGGGTTGCTGGCCGCGGGGCTGATGCTCAGTTGCACGTTGTGCAGCGCACCCTGCGGCTGCAGGCCATCAAGCACGGCGGCAGCTTTCTCCGGCAGCGGCGCCAGGGCTTCGATAAGCGGTGTCAGTGGCGCCAGGTCAAGGCGGTCAGCGGTGACCTGCCAGCTTTGCGGACGCTCGGCGGCAGCGGTCTGGTAGGTCAGACCAACCTGTACTTCGCCCCAGCGGGTCTCGCCGAGGGTAGCGGCCAGGGAGTTGAGCAACAGGGTGTAGCCCTGCTCGGTGCGATTTACATACGCCATCACCGCCAGGTCATCGAGCTTCACCGCTTTGCGTTCGGCATAGGCAGCGCGCAGTTCCGGCGCGTGCACCCGCGCTACCGCGCGTTGCACGGCGCCTTCAGCCCAGGACAGCCAGAACTCGCCACCGGCCTGGAAACGCTCGACATGCCAGTCGCGGGTCAGGCCGGCGGGCAGCCAGCGCGCCCAGTCGCTTTGCGGCAGGCTCAGGTAAATCTCGGCCTGGGCTTCACGCCAGGCCTTGGCCTTTACCCGGGCATCCAGGCTGAAGCTCAGCGGCTGGCCATCGGGCAGGGTCACGCGGCCGTCCAGGCGCTGGCGGCTGGTGCCGGTGAGCAGGTCGAGGTTGATGTAGGTGAGGGTCAGCGGCGCGCTGTCTTGTGGTTCGAGGGTGAGCTGGCTGTTGAACAGCGACAGCTGCTTGATCCGTTTCATGCTGCGGATCAGTTGTTCGGGGTCCAGCGGCGCGCTGTTATCGCGCTGCGGCAGGCCTTCCAGATGCCAGCTGCCATCAACATCCTGCACCGCGCTCAGTTGCAGGCCATCGACTTCCAGGCTGCCGACGCGCACTTGCTGGGTGCTGAGGCTGGCCCACAGGTCGGGCACCGCGCGCACCTGGTCCAGGCGCAAGGCGCTGGGGCCTTCGCCCACTTGCACGTCATGGGCTACCAATAATGGCGCCAGGCCGCGCCAACTGCCCTCCAGACTGCCGATGGTGACCGGAAGGCCCACCGCCTCGCGCAAGCGGTCTTCGGCTTGCAAGCGGTAATCGGCCACCATTGGCACCAGCTGCCGGCCGACACTGACGTACAACGCCGCCACAATCAGCCCCGTTGCACATAGGTAAAGGCCCCAGCGCGTCAGGGTGGCAAGCAAGCGGGTAAGGCGCGGCATGGTCAGGCGGCTTTCCTTTTATTGTTGGGCCGAGCCAATTCTGGCGAGCCGCCGTTACACGGAATGGCGGTCAGGGGCACGAGAGGAGTCAGAGTAGGACCACGTCATATTGTTCCTGCGAATACATGCTCTCGACCTGGAATTTGATGGTGCGGCCAATAAAGCTCTCAAGGTCGGCCACATTACCCGATTCCTCGTCCAGCAGCCGGTCGACCACTTTCTGGTTGGCCAACACACGATAGCCTTCCGGTTGGTAGGCGCGCGCCTCGCGGAGAATTTCGCGGAAGATTTCGTAGCAGATGGTTTCCGGCGTTTTCAGTTTGCCCCGGCCCTGACAGCTGATGCAGGGCTCGCAGAGGATCTGCTCGAGGCTCTCGCGGGTGCGCTTGCGGGTCATTTGCACCAGCCCCAACTCGGTGATGCCGATGATGTTGGTCTTGGCGTGGTCGCGCTCCAGTTGTTTTTCCAGGGTGCGCAGCACCTGGCGTTGGTGCTCCTCATCTTCCATGTCGATGAAGTCGATGATGATGATCCCGCCCAGGTTGCGCAGGCGCAGTTGGCGGGCGATGGCGGTGGCCGCTTCCAGGTTGGTCTTGAAGATGGTCTCTTCCAGGGTGCGGTGACCGACGAAGGCACCGGTGTTGACGTCGATGGTGCTCATCGCCTCGGCCGGGTCGATGATCAGGTAACCGCCGGATTTGAGCGGCACCTTGCGCTCCAGTGCCTTCTGGATTTCGTCTTCGACGCCATAGAGGTCGAAAATCGGCCGCTCGCCGGGGTAGTGCTCGATACGGTCGGCCACTTCCGGCATCAGCTCATCGACAAACTGGGTGACCTTCTGGAAGGTTTCCCGCGAGTCGACCCGCAGCTTTTCCGTGCGCAGACTGACCAGGTCACGCAGAGTGCGCAGGGCCAGGCTGAGGTCTTCGTAGATCACCGACGGCGTTGGCGCGGTTTTCATCTGGGTGCCGATCTGGCCCCACAGGCGGCGCAGGTAGCGGATGTCGGCGACGATCTCATCAGCACCGGCACCGTCGGCGGCGGTGCGCAGAATAAAACCGCCGGCCTCTTCAATGCCTTCGGCTGCAATGCAATCGGCCACCACTTTTTTCAGGCGCTCGCGCTCGACTTCGTCTTCGATGCGCAGGGAAATGCCGACATGGCTGGTGCGCGGCATATACACCAGGTAACGCGAAGGGATCGACAGCTGCGTGGTCAGGCGTGCGCCTTTGCTGCCTATGGGGTCTTTGGTCACCTGCACGGTCAGGCTCTGGCCTTCGTGCACCAGGGCGCTGATGCTTTCCACTGCCGCCCCTTCGCGGGTGGAAATCTCCGAGGCGTGGATAAACGCCGCGCGCTCCAGGCCGATGTCGACGAACGCCGCCTGCATGCCCGGCAGCACCCGTACCACTTTGCCTTTATAGATATTGCCGACGATACCGCGACGCTGGGTGCGCTCAACGTGCACCTCTTGCAGCACACCGTTTTCCACCACCGCCACACGCGATTCCATGGGGGTGATGTTGATCAGAATTTCTTCACTCATGACGGCTCTCGCTCAAGGCCTGCCAGCAGGGGATGCCGAATTCGGCGAGTAAGGCGGCGGTTTCGCACAGCGGCAGGCCGACCACGGCCGAATAGCTGCCACGCATACCGGTAACGAACACGGCGGCCAGGCCTTGAATAGCGTAGCCGCCGGCTTTGTCCTGCGGCTCGCCGCTGGCCCAATAGGTATGTGCTTCGCTGCTCGAAATCGACCGAAAGTGCACTGCGCTGCTGATCAAACGCACGTCGCTACGCTGGCCATTGGCCAGGGCTACGGCGGTCAGTACTTGATGTTCACGGCCGGAAAGCAGCTGCAACATGGCCAGGGCATCGGCCTGGTCCACGGGCTTGCCGAGAATCTGGCCGTCGACGACCACGGCGGTGTCGGCACCCAGCACCACGGCATCGGCAGGATTGGATAGGGTCGCTAGCCCGGTTTGCGCTTTGGCCAGGGCCAGACGTTGCACGTAGAGGTCGGCAGCTTCGCCGGACAGCACGCTCTCGTCGATGGGAGCGGCAAGGGTAGAAAAGGCAACGCCGATCTGCGTCAGCAGCTCACGCCGGCGTGGAGACCCGGAGGCCAGGTATAGCGTGGCCATGCAGACCTCTCCCTGTCGAGCAGTAAAGAGGCGCAGGCTAAGGCCCGGCCCCGCTTAATTGACGTTCAAACGCTTTTGCACACCGCGCAAAAACACCGACACCCATGGCCAGAGCAAGGCACTGACCAACGCCGGCAGCACAAAAGCCAGGGTCGGTGGACGGTTGCCGGTCAACGCATTGAGCCACAACTGCACCAGCTGGGCCAAGCCAAACACCACCAGCAGCACCAGGCTTTGTTGCCACATGGGGAACATGCGCAAGCGCTGGTGCAGGCTGAGCACCAGGAACGTGATCAGGGTCAGAATCAACGCGTTCTGCCCCAGCAGCGTGCCGTACAGCACGTCCACACCGAGGCCGAGCAACCAGGCCGTGGTCATGCCGACGCGGTGCGGCAGGGCCAGTACCCAATAGGTGAGGATCAACGCAGGCCACAGCGGCCGGCCCACTTCCATGAAGTCAGGCAACGGCGCCACGCTGAGCAGCAAAGCCAGGGCCAGGCTGAACCAGATGACCCAGCCATTGCGGGGACGCAGACCGATCATCGACGCTCTCCCTGAGCAGCAGGCTTGGCGGGGGCCGCAGCCGGTGTGGTGGCCGGCTTGGCTGGCGTGGTCGCAGGTTTGGCGGGCGCAGTCGCCGGTTTGGCCGCGGCTGGCGCCGGTGTCGGCGTGGCGCTGGCAGCGGCGACGGGTGGCGTTGCGGGCGCAGTGCCTTGCAGCGCTTCGGCGGCTTTCTGCTCGGCCTGCCGATCGACTTTTTCCTGGGCTTCGGCGGAGTCGATCGCGCGTTGCTCCGGGGTACGGGTGTCGGTGAACACCAGCAACACGTAGCGGCTGCGGTTCAGCGCGGCGGTCGGCACGGCACGGACAATGGCAAATGGCTGGCCGGAGTCATGCACCACTTCCTTGACCACCGCCACCGGGTAACCGGCCGGGAAACGCTGGCCGAGGCCCGAGCTCACCAGCAAGTCGCCTTCTTTGATATCGGCCGTGTCAGCCACGTGGCGCAGTTCCAGGCGCTCCGGGTTGCCGGTGCCACTGGCAATGGCACGCAAACCGTTGCGGTTGACCTGCACCGGAATGCTGTGGGTGATGTCGGTGAGCAGCAGCACCCGCGAGGTGTAGGGCATCACTTCGACCACCTGGCCCATCAGGCCGCGGGCATCGAGCACCGGCTGGCCGAGGAACACGCCGTCCTTGCCACCTTTATCAATCAGGATGCGGTGGGTAAACGGGTTGGGGTCGACGCCGATCAGCTCGCCCACCAGCACCTTCTCATCCACCAGTGACGAGGAGTTAAGCAGTTCGCGCAGACGCACGTTCTGTTCAGTCAGGGCCGCCAGCTTCTGCAGACGACGCTGCATCAGCAAGGCTTCGGCCTTGAGTTTTTCGTTTTCGCCCAATAATTCGCTGCGGCTGGTGAACTGCTGCGTGGCGCCATCCCACAGGCGTACCGGGAAATCGGCCAGCCAATAGAACGGCGTCAGCACCAGACCGAGCTGGCTGCGCATGGGCTTGAGGGATTCGAAACGGGCATCGACCACCATCAGCGTGGCCGACAGTACAACCAGCACCAGCAGGCGTACCCCCAGCGAGGGTCCCTTGGCAAAGAGCGGCTTAATGGCTAAGTGCTCCAACGCTGAATTGAATGTTCATACGGTCCGCATCGCTGGCAGGTGGACGGAGTGTAAGGCTAAGCACCGTTGTAAATGCAATGAGCCCACCGGAGTGGGCCCAACGATTACTGCATCAACGGCTACTGCATGACCAACTTACTCGCTGGAAAGCAGATCCATCGTATGACGGTCCATCATTTCCAGAGCCTTGCCGCCGCCACGGGCCACGCAGGTCAGCGGGTCTTCGGCAACGATCACCGGCAGACCGGTTTCCTGGGCCAGCAGCTTGTCGAGGTCACGCAGTAAGGCGCCACCACCGGTCAGCACCAGGCCACGCTCGGCGATGTCGGAAGCCAGTTCCGGCGGCGACTGCTCGAGTGCGCTTTTCACCGCTTGCACGATGGTGGCCAGCGACTCTTGCAGGGCTTCGAGCACTTCATTGGAGTTCAGGGTGAAGCTGCGCGGTACGCCTTCAGCCAGGTTACGGCCACGCACGTCCACTTCACGCAGTTCGCCACCGGCGTAGGCGGTGCCGATTTCCTGCTTGATGCGCTCAGCGGTGGATTCACCGATCAGGCTGCCGTAGTTACGGCGCACATAGGTGATGATCGCTTCGTCGAAGCGGTCGCCGCCAACACGCACGGATTCGGCATACACCACACCGTTCAGGGAGATCAGGGCGATTTCAGTGGTACCACCACCGATATCCACCACCATCGAACCGCGTGCTTCCTCTACCGGCAGGCCGGCACCGATGGCAGCAGCCATGGGCTCTTCGATCAGGAACACTTCGCGAGCACCGGCACCGAGGGCCGATTCACGAATGGCGCGACGTTCTACCTGGGTGGATTTGCACGGAACGCAGATCAGCACGCGAGGGCTGGGCTGCAGGAAGCTGTTCTCGTGCACTTTATTGATGAAGTACTGGAGCATTTTTTCGCAGACGCTGAAGTCGGCGATCACGCCGTCTTTCATCGGGCGAATGGCAGCGATGTTGCCAGGAGTACGGCCGAGCATGCGCTTGGCTTCGGTGCCGACCGCTACAACGCTCTTCTGGTTGCCGTGGGTACGGATGGCGACCACGGATGGCTCGTTCAGCACGATGCCGCGTTCGCGAACATAAATCAGGGTATTGGCAGTGCCCAGGTCGATCGAAAGATCACTGGAAAACATGCCACGCAGTTTCTTAAACATGGGATAGGGACCCTAGGCAACGCGTGGGTAAAAAAGTGGCGCAAACTCTAACAACGACGGGGATTTTGGGCAAGGCGCCAATATGTTAAATTGCCGCCTTTTCCCGGCATTGGCGCCCAGTTAGCGGCTTATGACCGCGCGCTGATCTTATCCGTTCCGTACGACATTCCCTACGGACTTCTACTCGCCTTCCACAGGCCGTTCTATTAATTGGAGAACACCCGATGGCGCTTGAACGCTCCGAGGTGGAGAAAATCGCTCATCTGGCCCGACTGGGTCTGAACGAAGCCGATATCCCTCGCACCACCGAAACATTGAATAACATTCTCGGCCTGATCGATTTGATGCAAGCGGTCGACACCACCGGCATCGAACCCCTGGCCCACCCGCTGGAAGCCACCCAGCGCCTGCGCGAAGACCAGGTCACCGAACAGAATCAGCGCGAGGCGTACCAAGCCATCGCCCCGGCCGTGCAAGACGGCCTGTATCTGGTTCCTAAAGTTATTGAGTGATTAAGGACGTGGACATGCACCAACTGACCCTGGCCGAGATTGCCCAAGGCCTCGCGGCCAAGAAATTCTCATCCGTTGAGCTGACCACCAGTTTGCTGGCGCGTATTGCCCAACTCGACCCGCAGCTCAACAGTTTCATCACCGTCACCGCCGACAGCGCGTTGCAGCAGGCCAACGCCGCTGACGCCCGTCGCGCCGCTGGCGAAACCGGCGCGCTGCTCGGTGCCCCGCTGGCACACAAAGACCTGTTCTGCACCCAGGGCGTGCGCACCAGCTGCGGCTCGAAGATGCTCGACAACTTCACAGCCCCTTACGACGCCACTGTGGTTGCCAAGCTCGCCGCCGCCGGCGCCGTGAGCCTGGGCAAGACCAACATGGACGAATTCGCCATGGGTTCGGCCAACGAGTCGAGCCACTACGGCGCGGTGAAAAACCCGTGGAACCTTGAGCACGTACCGGGCGGCTCGTCCGGCGGTTCCGCGGCGGCAGTGGCTGCACGCCTGCTGCCAGCCGCCACAGGCACCGATACCGGCGGGTCGATTCGCCAACCGGCGGCACTGACCAACCTCACCGGCCTCAAGCCCACCTATGGCCGCGTATCGCGCTGGGGCATGATCGCCTACGCCTCGAGCCTCGATCAGGGCGGCCCACTGGCGCGCACCGCCGAAGACTGCGCTCTGCTGCTGCAAGGCATGGCCGGCTTCGACGCAAAAGACTCCACCAGCGTCGACGAACCCGTGCCGGATTACTCCGCCACCCTGGGCGACTCGATCAAGGGCCTGCGCATCGGCCTGCCGAAGGAATACTTCAGCGCCGGTCTCGACCCGCGCATTGCCGAGCTGATCCAGGTCAGCGTCAAAGAGCTGGAAAAGCTCGGCGCGGTGGTCAAGGAAATCAGCCTGCCGAACATGCAGCACGCCATTCCGGCGTACTACGTCATCGCCCCGGCAGAGGCCTCGTCCAACCTGTCGCGTTTTGACGGCGTGCGCTTCGGCTACCGCTGCGCAGACCCGAAAGACCTCACTGACCTTTATAAGCGCTCGCGCGCCGAAGGCTTCGGCCCGGAAGTGCAAAACCGCATCATGGTCGGTGCCTACGCCCTGTCGGCCGGTTACTACGACGCCTATTACCTGCAGGCGCAGAAAATCCGTCGCCTGATCAAGAACGACTTCATGAGTGCCTTCCAGGACGTTGACCTGATCCTCGGCCCAACCACGCCGAACCCGGCCTGGAAGATTGGCGCGAAGAACAACGACCCAGTCGCCGCCTACCTCGAAGACGTCTACACCATCACCGCCAACCTCGCGGGCCTGCCCGGCATTTCCATGCCAGCCGGTTTCGTCGATGGCTTGCCGGTTGGCGTCCAACTGCTCGCGCCTTACTTCCAGGAAGGTCGCCTGCTCAACGTCGCTCACCAGTATCAGCTCACCACTGACTGGCACACGCGCACACCGACAGGCTTCTGAGGAGAGACACCATGCAATGGGAAGTTGTTATCGGGCTGGAGATTCACACCCAGCTCGCCACCCAATCGAAGATTTTCTCCGGCAGCGCCACCACCTTTGGTTCCGCGCCGAACACCCAGGCCAGCCTGATCGACCTGGGCATGCCCGGCGTGTTGCCGGTGCTCAACGAAGAAGCCGTGCGCATGGCCGTGAAGTTCGGCTTGGCGATTGACGCCGAGATCGGCCAACACAACGTCTTCGCCCGTAAAAACTACTTCTATCCGGACCTGCCGAAGGGCTACCAGATCAGCCAGATGGAATTGCCCATCGTCGGCAAGGGCCACTTGGACATCACCCTCGAAGACGGCACGGTAAAACGCGTCGGCATCACCCGCGCGCACCTGGAAGAAGACGCCGGCAAGAGCCTGCACGAAGACTTCAGCGGCATGAGCGGCATCGACCTCAACCGCGCCGGCACGCCGCTGCTGGAAATCGTCTCTGAGCCGGACATGCGCAGCGCCAAGGAAGCCGTGGCCTACGTCAAAGCCATTCACGCCCTGGTGCGTTACCTGGCGATTTGCGACGGCAACATGGCCGAAGGCTCGCTGCGTTGCGACTGCAACGTCTCGGTACGCCCCAAAGGCCAGGTCGAGTTCGGCACCCGCTGCGAGATCAAGAACGTCAACTCGTTCCGCTTTATCGAGAAGGCGATCAACAGCGAAATCCAGCGCCAGATCGAGCTGATCGAAGACGGCGGCAAGGTCATTCAGCAAACCCGCCTGTACGACCCGAACAAAGACGAAACCCGCGCCATGCGCAGCAAGGAAGAAGCCAACGACTACCGTTACTTCCCCGACCCCGACCTGCTGCCGGTGATCATCGACAACGCCTTCCTCGACGCCACCCGCGCCACGTTGCCGGAGTTGCCGCCGCAGAAACGCGAGCGCTTCCAGGCGCAGTTCGGCCTGTCGGCGTATGACGCCAGCGTGCTGGCCTCCAGCCGTGAGCAAGCCGATTACTTCGAACAGGTGGTGGGCATCAGCGGCGACGCCAAGCTGGCGGCCAACTGGGTGATGGTCGAGTTGGGCAGCCTGCTCAACAAGCAAGGCGTGGAAATCGACGCCTCGCCGGTCAGCGCCGAGCAATTGGGCGGCATGCTCAAGCGCATCACGGACAACACCATCTCCGGCAAGATCGCCAAGATGGTCTTTGAAGCCATGGCCAATGGCGAAGGCAGCGCCGATCAGATCATCGAAGCCAAAGGCCTCAAGCAAGTCACCGACAGCGGCGCGATCTCGGCCGTACTTGATGAAATGCTCGTCGCCAACGCCGAGCAGGTTGAACAGTACCGCGCGGCCGATGAAGCCAAACGCGGCAAAATGTTCGGCTTCTTTGTCGGTCAGGCCATGAAAGCCTCGAAAGGCAAAGCCAACCCGCAGCAGGTTAATGAACTGTTGAAGCAGAAGCTGGAAGGCTAACGGCAAAGCCCTCTCCCTAGCCCTCTCCCGCCAGCGGGCAGAGGGAACTAGACCGAGTTGCCGATCAGCTCCCCTCTGCCCGCTGGCGGGAGAGGGGCTGGGGGAGAGGGTTCTAATTTTCGGAGACACAGGTATGTGGCGCGTTCTACTGGCAGGAAGCTTTCTCGCGCTATTGAGCGCCTGTACCACTCCAGCCTTTCGCGGCAGCGGCGATGATAGCGGCACCGACCGCTACAGCGGCCACTACAACGAAAGCGGCGAAGCCTCGTATTACGGTGCCAAGCACCACGGCAAGAAAACCGCCAGCGGCGAGCGCTTCGACCAGGCGCAACTGACCGCCGCCCACCGCACCCTGCCCTTCGGCACCCGCGTGCGGGTGACCAACCTCGACAACGACAAATCGGTGATCGTGCGCATCAACGACCGCGGCCCCTACAGCCGCAAGCGCCTGATCGACATTTCCAAATCGGCCGCCGAACAACTGGACATGCTGCGCAGCGGTGTGGCGCCGGTGCGCGTGCAGAGCCTCGACTGACCAAGGAGCACGCCATGAGCGAACAGAACAAAAGCGGCGAACAGGTGCGCCGCCAGGTGATGGGCGACGCCTTCGTCGACCGCGCCTTGAACAACGCCACCGACTTCAGCCAACCGCTGCAGGACTTCGTCAACGAGCATGCCTGGGGCGGCGTGTGGAACCGCGAAGGCCTGCCGCTGAAAACCCGCAGCCTGATCACCCTCGCCGCCCTGACTGCCTTGAAGTGCCCGCAGGAACTGAAAGGCCATGTACGCGGCGCGCTGAACAATGGCTGCACGGTGGAAGAGATTCGCGAAGCGCTGCTGCACTGCGCGGTGTATGCCGGTGTGCCAGCTGCCATCGATGCGTTCCGCGCGGCGCAGGAAGTGATTGATAGCTACCAAGCGCCGTCGGCATAAGATCAAAAGCATCGCGGCTAAAGCCCCTCCCACAGGGGAATGAAGTGCGCCCCAGAAGTTGGACACCAATCCAACCTCTGGGGCGTTTTTCATGAGCAAGTACACAACACAATTCAAGCTGTCTGCCGTTACCGC
>NZ_QAOJ01000005.1 GCF_003050835.1 Pseudomonas sp. GV071
TCCAAGAGTTGCTCGCAGTTGAGCCCACGCTGGTGGTGCTAGAAGCCACTGGAGGGCTTGAAAGACGCTTGGTTGCGGAGTTGGCAGCTGCGCAGCTGCCAGTTGTTGTGGTTAATCCGCGGCAAGTTAGAGACTTTGCTAAAGCGACTGGCCAGTTAGCAAAGACTGACGTATTGGATGCGAGAGTTTTGGCCGCTTTCGGCTTAGCCGTTAAGCCTTCTATCCGAGAAGTCCCATCAGCGGAGCGGCAAGAGCTGATAGAGCTGCTAGCCCGTCGACGTCAGTTAGTTGAAATGATAGTTACGGAAGGTAATAGGCTTAAACAGGCGACAGGCAAGGGGATACGTAAAGAGCTGAAAGCCCACATTGCCTGGCTAGAAAAAAGGTTACGCGAGAGTGATCGTGGGTTGCACGAAGCCATCGAGCAGTCAGATGTCTGGCAGGCAAAATACGATTTGTTGTGCGAAGTAAAAGGTATTGGACCGGTGACGAGTCTGACCTTTTTAGCGCTCCTGCCTGAACTAGGTCATTTAGATCGCAAGCAAATAGCTGCCCTCGTCGGCGTTGCTCCTTATAACTGCGACAGCGGAACAATGAAGGGGCGCCGACGTATTTGGGGTGGTCGAAGCGAAGTACGCAGCGTGCTTTACATGTCTGTGCTGAGCGGAATCCGCGCTAAGAACCCACCGATATACGAGCTTTATACCCGCCTGAAGTTGGCCGGGAAGAAGAGCAAAGTCGCGATCGTAGCCTGCATGCGCAAGCTGCTAGTGATCCTGAACGCCATGCTCCGTGACCAGACCCATTTCGATGCGAATAAAGCTTGATTTGAAACACGGTTGCTCCTTCCGGCGCCGCTCCAGGGGCCGGCAAAACAGGCCATCCATGGCCTGTCTTTGCCTTTCGCGGCTCCCGGCCGCTCAACCCCTTACGCAGCGCCTGCACTCGGCCTTCGCTAACGGGGCGGGCAGATCAACAGCAAGATCAAGATCAAAAACTCGAGGCTGATGTTCTCTAGGATGCGGTACGCAGCATCAGCTCTTCGCTGCCTTCGGAGCCGGCCAGTTCGCGAATAAACAAGCCAAGCAATTCCGCCTGGCTACCTATGCCCAGCTTCGCGTAAATATTCTTGCGATGAATCTTCACTGTCCCCGGGCTGATTTCCAGTTGCTCCGCCACCGACGCACTGGAGTGCCCGCGCAACAGCAGTTGCACAATCTCCTGCTCGCGCGCCGTCAGGCTATGGGCACCAAACTCATCGAAGGCCGCGCGAATCTTATGGTCCAGGTCCTGCGCCGAGCGCGGTTGCACCCGGCATTGCTGCCACGCTTCGCGCACCACCTCGGCCACCACCGCCTCGGCGCATTCGAGCATCTGCAATTCATCGCGGCTGAACGCCGGGCTGGTGGTGCTGCGCATTAGCGACAACACCGCTTTGGCGCCATCGGCCAGGTCGACGAAAAACGCCACCTCTTCCGCCAAACCGGTGAGTTGGTAGTAATTGAGGTAGTACTCGCCCAGGTAGAAATGGTCTGGCGCGAACTGGCGCAGACGCCACAGGCCCGCTGGCTGGTTGCGGGTGCAGGCCAGGTAGAAGGGGTCGAGCAGGTAGGGGCCGACCTGGTAGTCGTCGACGTAAATCTTGCGTTTATCCGCCGCAAAGGTGTCGAACAGCGCCAGCGGTCGGTGGTTGCCTTCGTAGACAAACAGGACGAAATGGTCGACCGCGCAGATCTGTTTCAGCCATTGGCTAAGTCCCAACAAACGTGGGCGGCCGTTTGGCAGGCTGAGCAAATGGGCGAATCCGGTGGTCCAGTGTTTCAGGTCCTTGTGGCGCATGGCAGGCGTCTGTGGGCAGGAAGGTTGGGAATCCGAACTATAGAGGGTCAGCTGGACGTTCAAAATACTGCACGAGAATGCAGGATTTGCGCCACACCCCGGCAACCCCCAGCCCAGGCGCCGGGCTCTGCACCCGCCCCTCGCCAACGCACCAGGCTGGCTCGCCCGGC
The DNA here is from genome assembly GCF_003050835.1 of Pseudomonas sp. GV071. Classification (GTDB taxonomy): domain Bacteria; phylum Pseudomonadota; class Gammaproteobacteria; order Pseudomonadales; family Pseudomonadaceae; genus Aquipseudomonas. The sequence continues at coordinate 2,010 of NZ_QAOJ01000005.1, forward strand.
ACCAGTAAACGTCACTCGCGGTAACGTCTTGGCCGCACTGAGCGTCAACGGGAGCTGACGACTATGCTTTCTTTCAACCGGCGCACACGCCGGCCGCTCCCTCCCTTGGTCATGGTGGTAATTCGATAGTGATTCCTCTGTTGGTCTGCGACGACTCCATGATGGCGCGCAAGCAGTTGATCCGCTCGCTACCGGCCGACTGGCCGGTGTCCATCACCCAGGCCGCCCATGGCCAGGAAGCCATGCAGGCGATCCGCCAGGGCCTCGGCCAGGTGGTGCTGCTGGATCTGACCATGCCGGTGATGGATGGCTACGAGGTGCTCGCCGCCCTGCGCGCCGAGGGCCTGGCGGCCAAGGTGGTGGTGGTTTCCGGCGACGTGCAGGAAGAAGCCATGCGCCGGGTGCTGGAGCTCGGTGCCTTGGCGTTTATCAAGAAGCCGGCCGAGCCGGAGATTCTGCGCCAGACCCTGGAGCGCCTGAACCTGCTGGGCCAGCCAGCCAAGCCCGCCGATGTACCGCTGCGCCCGGAGTTCGAGCTGAAGGTGAATTTCCGCGATGCCCTGCGCGAAATCACCAACGTCGCCATGGGCCGCGCCGCCGCCTTGCTGGCCAAGGTGCTGGGGGTGTTTGTCGAGCTGCCGGTGCCGAGCGTGAATATCTTCGAGGTCAGCGAGCTGCACATGACCCTCGCCGATGCCCAGCGCGGTGAGCGCTACAGCGCGCTGTGCCAGGGTTTTATCGGTGACGGTATTGCCGGCGAGGCGTTGCTGCTGTTCCACGACTCGGAGATCGCCGACATCGGCCGCCTGTTCAAGTGGCAGCCCAAGGACGAACGGGATGTCTCGGAGATGCTGCTGGATCTGGCGAGCATCCTGATCGGCGCCTGCCTGAGCGGCATTTCCGAGCAGATCGATGTGCGTTTTTCCCAGGGCCACCCGCAACTGCTGGGCCTGCACAGTTCGATTGAAAGCCTGATCACAGTGAACAAACAGCGCTGGCGCAAGACCCTGGCGGTGGAGATCAGCTACAGCCTGGAAGGCCACGACGTGCACTTCGACCTGTTGCTGCTGTTCACTGAAGATTCGATTCAGCGCCTGACCTACAAAATCAATTACCTGATGAACTGAGACCCCGCCCTATGCCCGCGCAGATCGACATCAAAGAGGTTCATTGGCTGCTGGATATCGTGCAGTGCATTGATGTGGGCGTGATCGTGCTCGACCGCGAGTACCGCGTGGAAGTGTTCAACAGTTTTATGGAAAACCACTCAGGCCTGGGGCCGGATGAGGTGCACGGCAAGTCGTTGTTCGCGCTGTTCAAGGAGATCGATGAGGACTGGTTCCGGCGCAAAGTCGACACCGTGGTCACCCTCGGCACCCGCGCGTTCAGCCTGTGGGAGCAGCGGCCGTACCTGGTGCACTTCAAGAACTACCAACCGATCACCGGCCGCGCCGACTTCATGTACCAGAACGTCACCCTGCTGCCGCTGGCGACCAGCAGCGGGCAGGTTGAGCATATTTGCGTGGTGATTTACGACGCGACCGAGGCTGCGGTGCATAAGAACGCTTCGTGACCGTGTAGACCTGCACGATTCTGGATTCCTGCCTGCGCAGGAATGACGGAGGTGGTTGGAAGTACTCCGTCATTCCTGCGCAGGCAGGAATCCAGAATATCCCGCCGAGCGAAGCCCCCCGTAACGACGTTACTTTTTCTTCCGCGGCCCGGTATTAAAACTCGGCACCTTGCGAATCGCCTTCACCGGCGCGTCCAACGGCTCGGCGCTTTCGGTCCATTTGCCCAGGGTTTTACTTTTGCCGCCACCGCCGCCGGTTTTCGGTTTTTTCGGCTTCTTCGGTTTTTTCAGTACCTGGCCACTCGGGTCGGTCATCGGCACCCGGTGCTCGGGTTCGAAGTCTTGCTCTTCGCTGCGCTGCAGGGTCTGACGGGTGAGCACTTCAATCGCCGACAGCAGTTGCACTTCGTCCGCGCAGACCAGCGAGATTGCCTGGCCGCTGTTGCCGGCACGGCCGGTGCGGCCGATGCGGTGCACGTAATCTTCGGCGACGATGGGCAGGTCGAAGTTGACCACCAGTGGCAGGTCGTCGATGTCCAGGCCGCGGGCGGCGACATCGGTGGCCACCAGAATCTGGATCTCGCGGGTTTTGAAACGGTCGAGCGCGCGCTGGCGGGTGGCTTGCGGCTTGTCGCCGTGAATGCCGTCGGCGTTGATGCCCAGGGCTTGCAGCTTCTCGCACAGTTCATCGACGCCATTACGGGTCTTGGCGAACACCAGCACCTGGCCCCAGCGCTGCTTTTTCAGCAGGTGAATAAATAGCTCGGACTTACGCTTTTTATCGACCGGAATAATCCATTGTTTGACGCTGCTGGCCGCCACGTTGCGCGGGCTGACTTCAATGCTCAGCGGGTCGTTCAGGGTGTTGCCGGCCAGGGTGCGGATGGCCTCGGAGAAGGTCGCGGAGAACAACAGGGTCTGGCGCTTTTTCGGCAGCGCGGCGTAGATGTCGCGCAGCTCTTCGGAGAAGCCGAGGTCGAGCATGCGGTCGGCTTCATCGAGAATCAGGGTTTGCAGTTGGCCGAACTTCACCGCGTTCTGGCGGAACAGGTCGAGCAAGCGCCCCGGGGTGGCGACCAGAATGTCGACGCCTTTGCGCAGTTTCATCATCTGCGGGTTGATGCTCACACCGCCGTACACCGCGTAGGTAGTCAGCGGCAGGTGCTGGCCATACACACGAATGCTTTCGTGCACCTGCTCGGCCAACTCGCGAGTCGGGCACAGCACCAGCGCACGTACCGAGTTGCTGGCCACTTGCGGGCCTTCCAGGGTCAGGCGCTGCAGCAGCGGCAAGGCAAACCCGGCGGTCTTGCCGGTGCCGGTCTGGGCGGCGGCCATCAGGTCGCGACCGGCCAGCACGGCCGGAATGGCCTGGGCCTGGATCGGCGACGGGGTTTTGTAATCGAGCTCTTGCAGAGCGCGCAGCAAAGGTTCGATCAGGCCAAGGGTGGCGAAAGTCATAGCGGGTAGCCCGGGTGTTTCAAAGAAGCCGGCAGTTTACCCTGTCCGCAGCGCTGGGCGTTATGGCTCAGGCGTTACGGGCCAGCCGCAAGGCTTCGCCGATCTTCGCCGCGGGGACTTTCTGCAGGCGGCACAACAGGTTGTGGGAGATCGCCTGGATGCCGTGCTGGTCGCGCAATTGGCCAGCCATAAACAGGGTCAGGTTGGCCGCCATTTCCGCGTCGGCCATCGCCCGGTGGGCCTTGCCGGTGACCGGTAGGCGCGCCCAGGTGTTGAGGGTGCCGAGCTTGTGGTTGGGCGCCTGCGGCAGCAGGCGGCGGGCCAACAGCATGGAACAGGCGAAGGTCTGCCGGCGCTGGCGGCGAATCAAGGCCAGCTCAGCGTCCCAGAATTTCTGGTCGAAGGAGGCGTTGTGCGCCACCAAGGGAATGTCGCCCACAAACTCGGCCACCGCTTCCATCACCTCGGCAGCGGGTGGCGCGTCGCGCAGCATGGCGTTGCTGATACCGGTCAGGCTTTCGATAAAGGGCGGCACCCATACACCGGTTTTCATCAGGCTTTGATAACGGCCGACAATCCGCCCGTCTTCGACGATCACCGCCGCAATCTCAGTGGCGCGGCAATTCTGCCCAGGGGATATGCCGGTGGTTTCGAAGTCGATGACAGCAATGGGTTCCACGGTAAATCTCGCGAGGGCAATAAGGGCTATAGGGTAAACCGTAGGAGCGGCTTCAGCCGCGATCCCTGGAAAAAAAGGTCAAGAGCATCGCGGCTAAAGCCGCTCCTACACAGTGCGGTCAGCGCAGCAGGAGCGCACCCTCAATCGGCACATAACGCGAAGCCGCGCGCACCAGCGATTGCGCCGTCAGCCCTGGCACCCCATAGGCCACTGCCTCGGTGCCATAGCTGCGCACCTTGTCGAGCAACATGTCGAAATCGCCATCGCCGGAAGCCAGCACCACGCTGTCCACGCGCTGGGCGGCGTCCATGATGTCGATGGTGATGCCCACATCCCAGTCGCCCTTGGCCGAGCCATCGCTGCGTTGGATGTAGGGTTTGAGCTTCACGGTAAAACCCAGGTTGCGCAGGATCTGCTGGAACTGTTGCTGCTTGGGGTCGCCGCGGTCGATGGCATAGGCGTAGGCCTCGACGATCTCACCATGTTGGGTGATGTCGGCCCACAGCGCGGCATAGTTGAAGTGGCAACCATGGGCCTGACGCACGGTGTAGTAGAGGTTCTGCACATCGGCGAACACGGCAATTCTTTTCACCAGCCTGACTCCTGGGCGGCCAAAGTGTTGGCAGTATGCCATCAGCCAGCCGTTAATAGCCGAGGCTTTCTGCCAACCGGGCACCACATCACATCGTTGGAGGCCCGCCGGGCTTGGGCTAAAGTGGCGCCCTTGCTTTGCTACCGCGGTCTCTTTGATGAACCCATTACCGATTATTCGTGACGCCTTTTATTTTTTTACCCGCAACCTGGGCGACATCATCCGTCTGTGCCTGCCACTGGTAATGCTCGAGAGCCTGGCGCAAACCGTGCTGACGATTAACAGCGCCAGCACCTATTCACCGATCTACTCCATGCTGATCACCCTGGCGGTGTACCCGCTGTACACCGGGGCATTGATCATCTTCATGGCCGCGCGCAGCAGTGGCGAAAACCCGCTGTTGGCCAATGTCCTGGCACTAACCCTGCGGATGTGGCCACGTTTTGCCGTGCTGACGGCGCTGACCAACCTGCTGTTTCTGCTTGGCGCCCGGCTGATGCTGCTACCTGGCATCTATGTGCTGGTCAAACTGGCCTTTGCCGAATACCTGCTGGTGCTGCGGGGTACCTCGCCCCTGTTGGCGATGCGCGACAGCTTCAGCATGACCAATGGCCAGTTTCTGCGCGTGCTGTTTTGCGTGATGTTGGTGGTGGTGCCGCTGTGGGTGCTGCAAAGCATCAACTTCGGCCTGGCCGACGAAGGTGAGGTAGGGATCGACGAGGCCTTGCTGGTGTTTGCCGTGCAGACGGCCACCAGTTTTATTTCGCTGTTCGCCAGCGTAGTGGGCTTTCGTCTGTTTATGGTCATCAGCGCCGAAACGGCGCACAGCTGATTTGCAGCTAGGCTCTAGGGAAGCCTTTTCTCGGAGCCCGTTCCATGGCTGATGCCAATCCCAGCATCCTTTCGCACCTCTCCATCGGCACCAATCACTTCGATCGCGCGCTGGTGTTTTACGACCGCGTGCTTGCCACCCTCGGGTGCAAGCGTGTGATGGAGCACCCCGGTGCGGTTGCCTATGGCCGCATGTACCCGGAGTTCTGGGTGCAGCACCCCCTCGATGGACAACCAGCCAGCGTTGGCAATGGCAGCCATATCGGCTTCGTCGCCCAGGACAAGACCTCGGTAGACGCCTTCTATGCGGCGGCATTGGCAGCCGGTGCCAGCGGCGATGGCCCACCCGGCCCGCGCCCGCATTACGGCGAGCAGTATTACGGCTGTTTCGTGCGCGATCTGGACGGCCACAAGATCGAGGCTACCTACTGGGATGCCACCTCGCTGTACGACATTTACGTCGAACCCGAAGCTCCCTCAGAAGCGCACTAGCGGAGTCAACGCTGGGCCTGATAACGCTTGGCGCGCTGGTTGATCCAGCCCTCGTCGAGCATCTTCTGCAATGCCTGCCCCATCAGTTGCTGTTCAGCCACGAGACCACGCACGCGGGAGAACCCGATAAACAATTCGGTGCGTGCCTCGGGCCGGTAACGGGCCTTGGCAATGGCGGCCGCGTATTGCGGTTGCAGCAGTTCGAAGTCGACCTGGCAGTCGGTGCCGATGACTGCCGCCAGGCGTCCGCGTAAAAGCATCTGCAGCAGCTGCTGCTCATTGTTGACGCCGCGTTTGAGCAGGTTCGTATCAGAATCGAAGGGCTGAAAATACACTGACTCGTGGACGAAGCCGACCAACTTGCCCTGCAGGTCGGCATAACTTTGCAGGCCATCGGCGGCGTTGGCGGCGGTGTAGAAACGCGGAGCACAGGCGTAATACGGCGTGCCCAGGTAGTGGATGTATTGCTCGCGGTCGAGAGTTTTCGCCAGGCCGATCATCAGGTCGGCGCGGCCCTGTTGCAGGTCGGCCAGGCCACGCGCCCACGGGGCGCGCTGCACGTCGAACTGCAGTCCACTGCGGCGGCCGATTTCGTTGAGCACATCAATGTCCAGGCCGACCAGGTTGCCGTGGGCATCTTCCATCCGGAACGGTGGCCAGAGGTCTGTCATCACCCGCAATGGCGTGCGCTCGTCAGCGAAGACGAGCTGGCACAACAGGGTGATCAACAGCAGGCACCAACGCATGTATCGTCCTTAATCAGTGGCCATCAAGGCCGGCAATCTGTCTGGGCGCAGCCAGGAGATCGTACAACCGCGGCGTAATCTACATTGCCGCCCATGACATTCGCCAGCCACCTGCGTTATTTGGGCTAAAACGCTACGCTCGGTTATGCTCCGGCTCGCACCCTTTTTGCCACTTGGCCTTGCTCATGCCTTTGTTTCGCAGACATCCGTTTCGAAAACTCCTGTTGCTCGTTGTGCTCCTTGGCGTGGTCCTGTCGGTGCTGCTTTACAGCATCAGCTGGCACCCCGCCGACCGTGAGCCGGCGCCGCTTTCCTGCGCGACGGAGACGGCCACGCTGCAACCAGGGCAGGCACTCAAGGTAATGACCTGGAACGTGCAATACCTGGCCGGCAAGCGTTACGTGTTCTGGTATGACCTGGCCGATGGCAGTGGGCCGGACACCCGCCCAACCGCAGCAGACCTGGCTTACAGCCTAGACGAAGTGGTGCGTATTCTGCGCGATGAACAACCCGATATCGTGCTGATGCAAGAGCTGCACGAAAACACCAAAGCCACCGACTACCAGAACCAATTGGCGCTGTTGCAAGAGCGCCTCGCCGACCTCTACCCGTGCAGCAGCCAGGCGTTTTACTGGAAGGCCTCGTTCGTGCCGCACCCGAAAATTCGCGGCAGCGTCGGCATGAAGCTGGGCACCCTCAGCCGCTTTCGCATCAGCCAGGCCGAACGCCTGCAATTGCCGACGCCGCCGGCCGACCCGCTGACCCGTCAATTCAACTTGAAGCGGGCCTTGCTGGTGAGTTACCTGCCGATTCGTGGCGGCGGTCAGCTAGCGGTGATCAACACCCACCTGGATGCCTTCGCCCAGGGCGATGACACCATGCAGCGGCAAGTGGCGATGATCGATCAACAGTTACAGGCCTTGAATGCGGCGAAGACGCCGTGGGTGATTGGTGGCGACTTCAATCTGTTGCCGCCGGGGCAATACCAGCGCCTGAGCGAACGTCAGCGCAGTTGGTACGCGGCCGACAGTGAGCTGCAGGTGCTGGCCGGCAAATACCCGATGATCCCCAGCCTGGACGAAGCCGGCGGCGCCGGGCAGGCCGCGTGGTACACCCACTACCCCAACGACCCGCAAGTCAGCGGCCCGGACCGGACGCTCGACTACCTGTTCCACAGCCCGTCACTGGAACGTGTCGCGGCCACTGTGCGGCAGGTGGACACCTTGCGGATCTCCGATCACCTGCCGCTGATAGCGCGGTTTTTGTTGCCCGAGAAGAACGACGAATAGATCAAAAGCATCGAGGCTGAAGCCTCGAGTTTTTGATCTTGGGTGTATCGCTTAAATCCGGAAGCTACGCACCAACTGGCTCAACTGCGCAGCCTGCTGCTCCAGCTCTTTGCAGGCCTGCAAGGTGGTGCGCAGGTTTTCCACGCCGTCCTGGTTGAGGGTGTTGATTTCGGTGATGTCCATGTTGATGGTCTCGACCACCGCGGTCTGTTCTTCGGTGGCGGTGGCGACCGACTGGTTCATGCCATCGATCTCGTCGATGCGGCTGGTCACGCTGCCCAGACGCTCACCCGCCAGGTTCGCCACCTGCACGGTCTTGTCGCTCTGTTTCTGACTTTCTTCCATGGTGGTCACCGCACTGCGTGCGCCGGTTTGCAGCTCGTCGATCATCTGCTGCACCTGCTGCGCCGACTCCTGGGTGCGATGCGCGAGATTGCGTACTTCATCGGCGACCACGGCAAAACCGCGGCCGGCTTCACCGGCACGCGCGGCTTCAATCGCAGCGTTCAAGGCCAGCAGGTTGGTCTGCTGGGAAATGCCGGTGATCACTTCCAGAATCTGGCCGATGTTCACCGTTTTCGCGTTGAGGGTTTCGATGGTGCCGCAAGATTCGCTGATCTTTTGCGACAGCTCGCGCATCGAGGTAATCGACTGCCCCAGCACCTGCTGACCTTCCGCCGACAGGGCGCTGGCATCGGCAGAACTCTCGGACGCCACCGCCGCGTTACGGGCGATTTCATGGGCCGCAGCGCCCAGCTCGTTGATCGCCGCAGCCACGCTGGTGGTGCGGGTGGCTTGCTGGTCGGAGTTGAGCAAGGAGGCGTTGGAGGCGGTCAGCACCCGCGAAGCCACTTCGTTGACGTGGTGAGTGGCCGAGGCCACTTCCTTGATCGACTGGTGGATACGCTCAACAAAGCGGTTGAACGAGGTGCCCATCTGGCCGAACTCATCCTGGCGTTGCACCACCAGGCGGCGGGTCAGGTCGCCCTCGCCCTCGGCGATGTCCTGCATCGCTTTGCCCATGACGAACAGCGGCTGCATCAGCACGTTAATCAGAATGCCCAGCAGGGTGATGATGGCGATCACCGCAATCACCGTGGCCAGCGCGGCGGTAAGGCGAAACTCCTTGAGCATGGAGAAAGCAAACGACTGCTCCAGCGCCAGGCCCAACTGCCAGTTCGCCGAAGCGATGCCTTGCATCGGGGTGAACTGCACCAGCAGATCTTCACCGTTGGCCTCGACATCGCTCAAACCGTTCCTGGCCACCAGGCCGCTGCCAGGGAAGGCTTCGGCGAGGGTTTTGAGGATCAGGTCCTTGTTCGGGTGGATCAGAATCTTGCCTTCGCTGCTGACGATAAACGCGTGGCCGTGGCCGTCGAAATCCAGCGAGTTGATGGTGGCGCTAACGCTAGCCAGGTCAATGTCGGCACCGGCCACACCGATGATCTGGCCGCCCTGTTTGACCGGGGTGGCGACGGTGATCACCAGCTTGCCGGAGGAAGCGGCGATGTAGGGTTCGGTGACCACCGTCTGGCCGGCAGCCATGGCCGCCTTGTACCAACCTCGGGCGCGCGGGTCGTAGTCCGCGGCACGGGAGCCGGCCGGCACCGAGAACATCAGGCCATCGGCGCCGCCGAAATAGCTGAGCTGAAAAGCCGCGCCATACACCGGCAAACCGACGATCTGCTTCAGCGCATCCGGGCCAGCACCCTGGGTGCCTATCTGTTGGGCCATGGAGTCGACCAGGGCCATATTGCCGCGCAGCCAGGTCTGGATATTCGAGGTGGTCAACGTGCCCAACTCGCCCATCGAGCGCTCGGCGTCGACGCGCAGGGTTTGCCGTTGTCGGTAGTCGTTGAACAGCACAAAGACGGTAAAGGCAAAGACCACGGTCAAGCCCGCCGCCAACAGAATCTTGTGGCGAAACTTCAGATTGAGCGCCATACCATCGTTCTCCAGGTGTTCGGCAAATAGGTGTTGTCTGGCTGCTATCGGCGGTAACGGAGGATCCGTTAACCGTTCCGACCAGCGTAGCGGTGCGCGCCACGTTTCCCCACGAAACGCGGCCGCGCAGGGTGCGCCAAGCGCCGCAAAAAATCGTTCAGGTTAGCGACGCGGTTTTGCCCTGGCGGTCGGTTCGGCGACCAAAGGGTCGTCGGGCCAGTAGTGTTTCGGGTAACGGCCCTTCAACTCTTTCTTCACTTCGGCGTAGGTGCTGCGCCAGAAGTTGGCCAGGTCCTGCGTCACTTGCACCGGCTTGCGCCCTGGTGAGAGTAGATGCAGTTTCACCACCTGGCGGCCGCCGGCAATGCGCGGGGTATCGGCCAGGCCGAACAATTCCTGCATGCGCACCGCGAGCACCGGCGGCTCTTCGTTGTAGTCGATGCCGATACGTGAACCGGAGGGCACCTCGATGGCTTTAGGCGCCAACTCTTCCAGGCGCTGCGGCAGCGGCCAGGGCAACAGGTTCTGCAGCATGTTGTGCAGCTCCAGGTTGCCGAAATGGCTCAGCCGGGTGACTTTGCCAAGGTAGGGCTGCAGCCATTTTTCCAGGCTGGCCAGCAACGCCGCATCGCTGACATCTGGCCACTCACTGCTGTTGCCATTGGCCAGGTCGAGGCGCCGTAGCAAACCAATGCGCGCCTGCCACTGGCGCTGCTCGGGTTTCCACGGCAACAGCTCCAGGCCTTTGCGTCGTACCAGGCCGAGCAAGGCGCGACTGCGGGTGGCCTCGTCGAGGTCTTTCAGCGGTTCGCGGTTTAGCACCAGTTCGCCGACGCGCCATTGGCGTTCGGCCTTGAGCGCGCCTTCGCGTTCGTCCCACTCCAACTCTTCACGCACGCTGACTTGCTCGCGCAACACGCTGTCGAACAGCGCCGGTTCCAACTCGGCGGCGAGGTAGATGCGCTCTTCGCGTTGGCCCTGACGGCTGCCCAGTTCCGCTACCACCAACCAGGGTTGTTTCATCAACGCATCCGGCTCGCCGAACTGCGCAGCACGGCCGTTGGCAAGGCGGTATTCGCCACCGCCGGCACGCCGTTGCTGGGCTACACGATCAGGGTAGGCAAATGCCAGCAAGGCACCCAGCCAACGCGGGTGATCGGGGTCGCTGACCGTTTCGGCAGGCTTGCCACGTAGGTAGCTGCGGAACTGTTTGGCCAGTTGCCGTGCGCGCTGCACCCCAACCTGCCCGCCTCTGTGACCGCGCTCTTCACCGCTGAGCAATGCCAGGCGAGTGTGCAGATCGGCACCGCCGCCGCGCTGGATATCACGCTCGCCGAGCAAGGCGGCGACATCGCAGGCCAAGCTGCCCAGGCCGAGGGCTTGGCCGCGCAGCAATAAATGCGCAATGCGCGGGTGCGCCGGCAGTTCGGCCATGGCGTGGCCGTGGGGCGTCAGTTGGCCGTTGCCCTGCAGAGCGCCAAGGCGCACCAGCAGATCTTGCGCTTGGGCATAGGAAGCCGCTGGCGGTGCGTCGAGCCAGGCCAGTTCCTGTGGCGTCACGCCCCAGCGCGCCAGTTGCAGGGCCAAACCGGCGAGGTCGGCTTGGAGGATTTCGGCGCTGCCGTAGGCCGCCATCTGTTCGTGTTGCGCCTGCGACCACAGGCGATAACAGGCACCTGGCTGCAAACGGCCGGCACGGCCGGCGCGTTGAGTGGCGCTGGCTCGGGAGATGCGCTGTGTGTCCAGGCGGGTCATGCCGCTGCCGGGGTCGAAGCGCGGCACGCGGGCAAAACCGGCGTCCACCACCACACGCACGCCGTCGATGGTCAGGCTGGTCTCGGCGATGTTGGTGGCCAGCACCACTTTGCGTTTGCCGGCGGGCGCCGGTTCGATGGCGGCGCGCTGGGCGCTGAGGTCGAGTTCGCCGTGCAGCGGGCAAAGCAGAATATCGCTGCGGCCTTGCAGGGCTTCGGCGAGTTGCTCGTTGACCCGACGGATCTCGCCCTGCCCCGGCAAAAACACCAACACACTGCCGGGCTCGTCGTTGAGGGCCTGTAGCACCGTCTGCACCGCGCGCGGTTCAATGCCCTCTTTGGCATACGGACCCGCCGGCTGGAACGGGCGCCCCCAGTGAGTTTCCACCGGGAACATGCGTCCTTCGCTGCGCACCACCGGGGCGTTGTCGAGCAGCGCGGACAAGCGCTCGCCCTCCAGCGTGGCGGACATCAGCAGCACTTTCAGCGGTGGCTCGTCGCGCAGCAGGGCGCGACCATTGAGGGTCAGCGCCAGGGCCAGGTCGGCGTCCAGGCTGCGCTCGTGAAATTCGTCGAAAATCACCAGGCCGACGCCTTCCAGCGCAGGGTCGTCCTGCAGACGGCGGGCAAGAATGCCCTCGGTGACCACCTCGATACGGGTAGCTGCGCTGACTTTGCTGTCCAGGCGAATGCGGTAGCCCACGGTGTGGCCGACCGTTTCCCCCAGCTCACTGGCCAGCCGCTCTGCGGCGGCACGCGCGGCCAGGCGCCGGGGTTCGAGCATGATGATCGACTGCCCGGCCAGCCAGCTTTCGTTCAGCAACGCCAGCGGCACGCGGGTGGTTTTACCGGCACCGGGCGGCGCTTCCAGCACCGCCTCGTGGCGCTCGCTGAGGGCAAGGCGCAGGGCAAGCAGAACATCGTCGATAGGCAGTGGCGTCATGGACATGGAAAGGTCATTGGCAGCAGGCACAGTAGGGCGGCGAGTATACCGGCGAACGGCCACTGGCTACTCGTGGTCTTAGCCTTGCGCGCTTGCTGCGGTGAGCGCGCCTGGCTTGTATAGTTGCCCCACTTTTCCCATGGAGGTGCTTATGCACATGCGGTCTCGTGTTGTTGGCGGTGCTTTGATCGTTGCCTTGCTCACTCAGTTGAGCGCGTGCGGCAGCATTTTTTTCCCTGACCGTCGTGGCCAGATCGAAGGCAAGATCGACCCGGTGGTAGCCGGCCTCGATGCCATCGGTTTGCTGTTCTATATCATCCCCGGCCTGATCGCCTTCGGCATCGACTTTGCCACCGGCGCCATCTACTTCCCCGAAGGCCAGAGCGCGCAGATCGACCCACAGAAACTGCAAGACACCATCGGCAGCGACGGCAAGGTCGACCCGGTTCGCCTGAAAGCCCTGATCGAGCAGGAAACCGGCCGCAGCCTGCCGCTGGATGACCCGCGTCTGCTCCAGCACAAAGGCAGCCTGCAACAACTGGCCGCCTTCGGTCTGCAACCCGCCGCATGAAACTGAGCCAGGCGCACGAACGCCTGCTGCGCCAGGCCACCTTCGCTTCGCTGACGGTGGCGATCATTCTGATCGTCGCCAAAGGCGTGGCCTGGTGGTTGAGTGGTTCGGTCAGCCTGCTCGCCGGCCTCACCGATTCGCTGCTGGACGGTGCCGCCTCCTTGCTCAACCTGTTGGCCGTGCACTACTCGCTGCGCCCGGCCGACGACGATCACCGTTACGGCCACGGCAAAGCCGAAGCCCTGTCGGCGATTGCCCAGGCGTTGTTCATTGCCGTGAGTGCGGTGCTGGTGGCGGTTCAGGCAGTTGAGCATTTGCGCCATCCGGAGCCGTTGGGTTCGCCGGGCCTGGGCATTGCCGTGATGCTGTTGTCACTGGCGTTGACCGTAGCCCTGCTGGCGTTCCAGTACCGGGTCATTCGCATCACCGGTTCCACCGCGATTCGCGCCGACTCCCTGCACTACCGCTCCGACCTGCTGCTCAACAGCAGCATCCTCATCGCCCTGGTGCTGGCTTGGTACGGCTGGCAGCAGTTGGATGCGTTGTTTGGTCTGGGGATTGCCGTGTACATCCTCTGGAGCGCGGTGCAGATCGCCCGCGAGGCGGTGGCGGTATTGATGGATGAAGAACTGCCAGCCGACGTCAGCGCACAGATGCTGGAACTGGCCTGCCAGGTGCCCGGCGTGCTCGGCGCACACGATCTGCGCACCCGGATTTCCGGCACGCACTGGTTTGTGCAGTTGCATCTGGAATTGCCGGGGGAGCTGAGCCTGACCGTCGCCCATGACCTGTGCGAGCAGGTTGAGCGAGCGATTATTGCCGCGTACCCCAGGGCCGAAGTGCTGGTGCATGCCGACCCGCAGGAAGTGGTAAAACCCCGCTGATAGCTTCCTTTCCAGGCCCATCAATCGCGGCTAAAGCCGCTCCTGCGGATTGTGCGATGTCGTAGGAGCGGCTTCAGCCGCGATGCTTTTGCGCTGCGTCAGTTCACGCTATACCCACGCCCAGCCATACAGGCGCCGAGCGAGCGGCGGTAGATATCTGCCACATTCTGAGTCGGTGCATAGGCCGCTTGCGAAGGGTCGAAGCCGCTCTGGTTGACGGCCCAGCGGTGGCAGTCATAGCGGTCCTGCGCGACTTGCGCTTCGCTCTGCCCACGAGCCGGATAGGCCACCACATCGTAGCCATTGCCCTGCCAACCGTTATTGCTGGTGACCTGCGCCGGCGCGTTGGTCACCACGTATTCCTGGCGGTCAGCTTCGTACAGGTAATAGGTACCGGCGGCGATAAAGTACAGCGCGCTGCCGATCCACAGCTGCTCGGCATAGGACGGCAACGTGCGCACCCGCACGCCATAGGGCGGGGTGACCACGATGTAGCTCGGGCCATAGGGGCGGTACCAGTAGCCGTCGGCGTAGTAATAGTCGATGCCGCCGTGGGGTACGCGCCAGCGACCTTGCGGGATAGTGTTCACCCGGTAGCCCGGCTCCCAGCGCGGGCCAGGACCCCAGCCGCCACCCGGGCGACCGCCGTTCCACTGGTTGCCCGGAGGCGGTGGCGACTTGGCGCCCAATTGTTTGGCCGGGCCTTGCGGGCCACGGGGCGGGTTATTGCTCGGGCGGTCACGGTCGTCATCGTCGCGACCTCCGTTGTGGCCATTGCCACCGCCGTTATAGCCACCGTTATAACCACCGCCGTTGTAGCCATTGTTATGGCCCTGGTTGTAGCCACCCTGGTTGTAACCACCGCCGTTGTAGCCGCCGTTGTTGTAACCACCATTGTTGTAGTTACCGCGGTCATCCCGCTGCGAAGGGCTGCTGCCACCCAGGGTGCGGGCAGCGCCTTGGGGGCCTGGCTGTTGTTGCTGCTGTTGCGGCGGCCGCGACTGGCCACCGCCCTGATTGCCACCTTGATTGCCGCCACCCTGGTGACCGCCCTGCCCACCACCCTGATTGCCGCCACCCCCTGAATTGCCACGCCCCTGATCACGCTGCGAACCGCCCCCGCCGCCCATCACCGAGCGCACATCGGGCTTGTCATCATCAGCCAACGCATTGGCAAACATCGCCAGGGAAAGGACGCTTACACCTGCCAGGCGCCAGATCTGCGACTTCATGACTTTCTACTCCAGGGGGCAGTTACCGCAAAATGACCTGCCGTCAGTATCGCTGAGCGGCGGGCAGTTGTAGCCGATTGGTAACAGCTTCGACAACGGCCGCTTACCAAGTTGCACACCTGAAGGTTTTGCGCGCAATAAAAAGGGGCCCTTGTGGGCCCCTTGGATTTTCTCGTCCGCTGCTGGCGATTGTGTCGCCGCCTGTCTCGTCCACCTGGTTGGGCAGGACGGACCCGGGTGCCGTGGGCGACCCGGTGGGGTCGGCGGCTCTGGTGCGCCTGATTGGGCGGGCCAGTTGGACTTGCGTCCGGGTCATTTAACTTGGGAGAAAGTGTAGGCCGCCGCGCGCGACAGAGGATTGCGAAGATTGCTGATAGAGATAGGAGTTGCGCAATCTTTCATCTCTAACGCACCATGTTACGCAATCGGAAATGAAAGGAGCGCCATCTTGAACAACCTGGACCGCTACGACCTGAATATTCTTGCCGAATTGCAGCGCGACGCGCGCATCTCCAATCAGGAGCTGGCCGAACGCATCGGCCTGTCGCCGTCGCCCTGCTCGCGGCGGGTCAAACAGCTGGAAGACGACGGCTATATCCTGCGTCAGGTGGCCTTGCTGGACCGCAAGAAGCTCGGCCTGAGCCTGACCGCCTACGTGCATATCGGCATGGACCGCCACACGCCCGAGCGCTTCGAGCATTTCGAATCGGTGATCAACCAGTGCCCGGAAGTGCTGGAGTGCAGCCTGGTGACCGGCATGGACGCCGACTACCAACTGAAGGTGGTGGTGCCGGACATGGACCACTACCAGAAATTCCTCCTCGGCCAACTCACCCGTATCGAAGGGGTGACCAGCGTGAAGTCGAGCTTCGTGCTCAATCAGGTGATTTCCAGCACTCAGTTGCCGTTGCAACACCTGCGCAGCTGAGCCCGTCAAAGTAGCCACCTGCGGCGACGAAGCTCAGGCCAGAGGCGTTGGCGCTGACGTATAATCGCCGGCCTTGACCCGGCCCTGGCCGCGGCAACACGTTCAAGTCTGGTGAATACCCGAGGTTGTGATGGAACCGGAAAAGTTTGAAGAGTGGATGATGATCATCCTGGTCGGCGGCCTGGTGGCCTTTATGGGCTTCATCGTCTGGGACCTGGCGAAGAAATCCAAAGCCGGCAAGTACGGCACCATGGTGCTATTTCTGGCACTGGGCCTGGGCGTGCTGGGCTTCATCATCAAGACCGTAGTGATTGGAAGCCTGGAAGGTTTCTAGAGCCGAGCAACGCTAGCCGAGTAGGTTGGGTTGAGCGAAGCGAAGCCCAACATCTCGGTCTCCGTTTGAAAAAAGCGCCGCTTAAAATCCGCCTCCCGTTGGGCTTCGCTCCGCTCAACCCAACCTACGATTTAGCGCAGTTTCGCTTCCACCTCTTTCCACTCCCCCAGTCCCAACCCGTCAATGCTCCACGGCCCGATCCGTACCCGCACCAAGCGCAAGGTCGGTAACCCCACTGCCGCCGTCATCCGCCGCACCTGGCGATTGCGCCCTTCTTTGATCACCAGCTCCAGCCAAGACGTCGGAATGCTTTTGCGAAAGCGCACCGGCGGGTTGCGTTCCCACAAATCAGGCTCGGGCAACTGCCGCGCTTCGGCTGGCAGTGTCGGCCCGTCGTTCAATTCGACGCCGTCACGCAGGCGCTGCAGTTGCTCGTCGCTCGGCTCGCCTTCCACCTGCACCCAATAGGTTTTCGCCAGTTTGTGTTTGGGGTCGGCGATGCGCGCTTGCAGCTGGCCGTCGTTGGTCAGCAGCAGCAGACCTTCGCTGTCGCGGTCCAGGCGTCCAGCCGGGTAAACGCCTGGCACCGGGATAAAATCCTTGAGGGTGCTGCGGCCCTGCTCGTCGTTGAACTGGGTGAGTACGTCGAAGGGCTTGTTGAACAGCAGCAACTTCGGCTCAGCCGGCGGTGCCTTGGCGGCACGGCGAGGCGCCGGGCGAGCAGTTCGGGCGGCAGGGCGAGGTGGGCGCGACATGGGTAATCCGGGTAGCAAACGGGCGGCACAGTGTAACCCGACGCCATGCCACGCCATCAGCCTGGCTTATCTCGCTTCATCATTTGCCGTCTATGGTTAATCCTGCTTGGCTGCCCCACACAACAAAAAGGACCCCTCGCATGAGCACCTCCGAGCTTCAGAAATTCACCGGCTGGGCCGCCACCGCGCCTAACGCTCCGCTGCAAGCCTACGAATATGATCCAGGCCCGTTGGCCGCCGAAGACGTTGAAGTGGCCGTGGAGTTCTGCGGTATCTGCCATTCCGACCAGTCGATGATCGACAACGAATGGGGCCGTACCCGCTATCCGTTTATTCCCGGCCATGAAGTGGTCGGCACCGTGGTCCGCGTTGGCGAGCAAGTGCGTGGTCTGAAGCTCGGCCAGCGGGTGGGAATCGGTTGGAACAAAGGCAGCTGCATGCACTGCGCCTCCTGCATGGAAGGCTCTCACCAACTGTGCCGTACCGTGCAGCCGACCATCATCGGCGGCAACGGCGGCTTTGCGGATCGCCTGCGCGCGCACTGGGCCTGGGCCATCCCGATTCCTGAGGCGATTGACCCGAGCCTGGCCGGCCCGCTGTTCTGCGCCGGCTCCACCGTATTCAGCCCGCTGGTGGAGCTGAACATCAAGCCCACCGACCGCGTGGGTGTGGTTGGCATTGGCGGCCTCGGTCACCTGGCGTTGAAATTTCTCAACGCCTGGGGCTGCGAAGTCACCGCGTTTACTTCCTCGCCAAGCAAGCAGGAAGAGGCCCAGCGTCTGGGCGCGCACAAAGCCGTGGCCTCTACCGATGCCGCGGCGATGAAAGCCATTGCCGGCACCTTGGATTTCCTTCTGGTTACCGCCAGCGCCGACCTCAACTGGAATGCTCTGCTCACCACCTTGCGTGGCCGCGGCCGTCTGCACTTTGTCGGCATTGTGCCCAGCGATATTCCGGTAAATGTGTTCAGCCTGATCCCCGCGCAGAAAGCCATTTCCGGATCCCCGGTGGGTTCACCGGCCAATATGGCGAAGATGCTCGAGTTCTGCGCCCGCCACCAGATCGTGCCGCAGGTGGAGATGTTCCCTATGAGCAAGGTCAATGACGCCATCGACCACCTGCGTGCCGGCAAAGCGCGTTACCGCGTGGTGCTGGACGCCAGCAAGTAGATTGCAAAACGTGTAGGGGCGCAGGCAAACCATAGCCGCCGTGCTAGGTTTGCCTGCACCTCCCCCCGCATGAGTTTTCTCAATGCCCCGTAGCCTGCGCCCCACCTGGTTGCTGAGCCTGCTGACCCTGGTCGGTTGTAACAACTCTGCCTACCAAGGCCCCGCCAGCGACCACTTCGATGGCGAACGTTTTCACAACATCCAACCCACTGCGGAAAAAAGCCTGGCCGATTTGCTCAAGTGGCAAATGAACCGTGAGAAGACCGACGCCTGGATCGTGCAACCGCTGAGCAAAACCCCGCCCGTGGTCCGTGAACGGGTGCCGGGCGATGAGCTGCAAGCCACCTACATCAACCACGCCACCGTGCTGTTGCAGCATCAGGGCCTGAACATTCTCACCGACCCGGTGTGGTCCGAGCGCGTCAGCCCGCTCAGTTTTATCGGCCCCAAGCGGTACCAGCAGCCGGGGCTGAGCATCGAGCAGCTGCCGCCGATTGACCTGATTCTGGTCAGCCACAACCACTACGATCACCTCGACCTGAAAAGCCTGCGCCAGCTGGCCCTGCGCTTTCCCAAGGCCAAGGTGGTGACCGGCCTGGGCAATGGCGCGCTGATCAAGGAAACCGGCTTTGACGATGTCGCGGAAATCGATTGGTGGCAGGCATTGACCATCAGCCCGACCCTCAACGTGCATGGCGTGCCGGTGCAGCATTGGTCATCACGCACCCGCAGCGACACCAACCACACCCTGTGGCTGGGCTTTGTTCTGCAAACACCGAGTGGCCCGCTGCTGTTCCCCGGCGATACCGGACTGGGGCCAGAATTCAAACTGATCAACGAACGTTTCGGGCCGATGCGTTTTGCCCTGCTGCCGATTGGCGCCTACGCACCGCGCTGGTTTATGCGCGATCACCACATGAACCCGGATGATGCCGTGCAGGCGCACCGCCAGTTGCAAGCCAAGAGCAGCCTGGCGATTCACTTCGGCACCTTCCGCCTCACCGACGAAGGCCAGTTCGCCCCGCCGGCCGACCTGGCGGCGGCGTTGCAGGAACAACAGGTGGACCCGCAAACCTTCCGCGTGCCGCAGCCTGGGGATACCTGGCTGGTGCCTTAAGATCAAAGCATCGCGGCTAAAGCCCCTCCCACAGAGGCGCGATACCTGTGGGAGGGGCTTCAGCCGCGATTCCTGGAAACGGTGATTCCAGGTACCGACAATCGCTTACCTGAACGGCGGCTCGTCGAAGCTGCGCAGTTTGCGTGAGTGCAGGGAGTCGAGCTGGGTGCGCATCAGGTCCAGGGCGGCGATGCCGATGTTCAAATGCTGGCTCACCGCCCGCTCGTAAAACGCCCCGGCCGCGCCCGGCAGTTTGATTTCGCTGTGCAGCGGTTTGTCCGAGACACACAGCAAGGTGCCGTACGGTACCCGCAAGCGATAACCTTGCGCTGCGATGGTGCCGCTTTCCATGTCCACGGCAATCGCCCGCGCCAGGTTGATCAGCGGCCGCTCCTGAGCCCAGCGCAGTTCCCAGTTGCGGTCGTCGTAGGTCAGTACGGTGCCGGTGCGCAGGCGCCGTTTCAGCGCTTCGCCCTTCTCACCGGTCACCGCCGCTGCGGCTTCTTGCAGAGCCAGCTGGACCTCAGCCAGGGCAGGAATCGGAATGTTCGGCGGCACTACGCGGTCGAGAATGCCGTCGCGGCGCATGTAGGCGTGGGCCAGCACGTAGTCGCCGATGGTCTGCGATTGGCGCAGGCCGCCGCAGTGGCCGATCATCAGCCAGCAATGCGGGCGCAGCACGGCCAGGTGGTCGGTGATGTTCTTCGCGTTGGACGGGCCGACACCGATATTCACCAGGGTCACGCCATGGCCATCGGCGGCGATCAGGTGGTAGGCCGGCATCTGGTAACGGTGCCAGACCACGGCATCCGCCACGGCCTGGGCGTCTTCTTCCGATGTGCCGCGCTCGATGATCACGTTGCCCGGCAACACCATGCGCACATAGCGGGGGTCATCACGCAATTGCGCCAGGCCGTGACGGATGAATTGGTCGACGTAGCGGTGGTAGTTGGTCAGCAGAATCCACGGCTGCACATGGCGCCAGTCGCTGCCGGTGTAGTGCACCAGGCGGCGCAGGGAGAAATCCACGCGGGCGGCGTCGAACAGCGCCAGCGGCAATGGGTCGATGTTCTGCCAGTCATACAGGCCATCGGCGATGCCATCGGTGGCCGCCGACAGATCGGTGCTCGGGAACACCCGCGACAACTCCGCAGCGGTGACCCCGGAACCGGCCAGTTCATCGCCAGCTTCCACCACATAGGGGTACGGGATGTTCTGCTCGCTGACGCCCACTTCCACCTTGACGGTGAAGTCGTTCATCAACGGGCGCAGTTGCTCCAGCAGGTATTTGCGAAAGGCTGCCGGGTGGGTGACGGTGACGCTGTAAGTGCCGGGCACCTGCACTTTGGCGTAGGCACGCACGGTGGTGGGCACTTCGCCCTGAGTCTGGTAGGTCAGGCGCAGTTCCGGGTAGCGGAACAGGTTGTGCTCGCCGGCGGCGGGTTTGACCCGGTCCTTGAGGTAGGCTTTGAGCGCCTGGCTCAGCCCATCGACGGCCTGCTGGTGCAGCACCGCCAAACGATCTACCGCCTCTTCCGGCGTGTAGGCGACGATAAAATTCTCGGTATCACTGGTCACGATCGGCCTTCCTGTCTGGACTCGCATGGCTCTATCTTGCCTGCATTGTCAGGAAAAGGCATGTGAGCTCTCGTAGGAGCGGCTTCAGCCGCGATGCTCTTTATCGATCAATGGCATCACGGCTGAAGCCGCTCCTACAGAGGCCCTTTTAACCCATTAGATGCGGGGTGCTGCGCGCTACCAAGGCTTCCACATCCACACCGCGCGGCAAGGTGCCGTAGACGCGTCCACCCTGACCGAGGCGGCTGGCGATAAAGGCGTCGGCGACCACGGCATTGCCACCTTCGAGCAGCAGCTTGGCCTGCAGGCCGACGGCGACGTCTTCGGTGAGTTGGCGGGCGCGGTACTGGATGTCGGCGGTATCGCGGAAGCCCGCCTTCAGGCTTTCGATGTGCGCCTTCAAACGAGCATCGCCGTGGCCGTCACCGAGTTCGGCGAACAGCACATCGAGCACGCCGGGTTCTTTCGACAGGGCACGCAATACGTCCAGGCATTGCACGTTGCCGGAGCCTTCCCAGGTGGAGTTCACCGGGGCTTCGCGGTACAGGCGCGGCAAAATGCTGTCTTCCACATACCCCGCGCCGCCCATGCATTCAGCGGCCTCGTTGATCATCGCCGGGGCGCGTTTGCAGATCCAATACTTGCCGACGGCGGTAACCAGGCGGGCGAACTTGTCCTCTTGTTCGTCGTGGGCGTTATCCAGGGCCTTGGCCATGCGCATGCTCAGGGCGATGGCCGCTTCGCTTTCGAGGGCCAGGTCAGCCAGCACGTTTTGCATCAACGCCTGCTCGCTCAACACCCGGCCACCGACGCTGCGGTGCGCGCAATGGTGGGCGGCTTGGCTAAGGGCCTGACGCATCAAGGCGCTTGAACCGACCATGCAGTCGAAGCGGGTCAGCGAGACCATTTCGATAATGGTCGGCACGCCGCGGCCTTCTTCGCCGAGCATCCAGGCCAGGGCGCCGCGGTACTCCACTTCGCTGGAGGCGTTGGACCAGTTACCCAGTTTGTTTTTCAGGCGCTGGATATAGAACTCGTTGCGCGTGCCGTCCGGGCGGTGGCGCGGCAGCAGGAAACAGCTCAGGCCCTTGTCGGTTTGCGCCAGGGTCAGGAACGCATCGCACATCGGCGCCGAGCAGAACCACTTGTGGCCGACCAGTTCATAGGCCTGGCCGGGGCCAGGAATGCCGACCGGATACGCGCGGGTGGTGTTGGCGCGCACGTCGGTGCCGCCTTGTTTCTCGGTCATCGCCATGCCGATGGTGACCCCGGCCTTCTGGCTCATCGGCACGTTACGCGGGTCGTATTCCGTGGCAAGGATTTTCGGCAGCCAGGCTTCGGCGATGTTTGGCTGAACGCGCAAGGCCGGCACGCTGGCGTAGGTCATGGTCAGCGGGCAACCGCTGCCGGCTTCGGCCTGGCTGTGCATGTAACTCATGGCGGCGCGGGCGACGTTGGCGCCAGCGCGCGGGTCGGTCCACGGCAGTGAGGTCAGGCCATGTTCGATAGCTGCTGCCATAAGCTGGTGGTAAGCCGGGTGGAATTCGACCACGTCGATGCGGTGGCCGTAACGGTCATGGCTTTTGAACACCGGTTTGTTTTCGTTAGCGAGAAAACCGGCGGCCATCAGCGGGCCGCCAGCCAGGGCACCATAGGCATCAATGCGGTCGTTGGCCCAGGCGCCGCCGAAGTGGCGGGTCCATTCCTGCAACGGCAGGTCGGCGCGGTACAGGTTGATGCCATCCAACGCGGGCGGCTGGTTGCTGACTTCGTGGGTTTCGGCGAGTACGGCGTGGTTCATGGCAGTAACTCCTCTGCACCTAGGGCGCGTAAACAGAAGGAAACCAAAGCGGCGCTGACGTCCGCCAATTGTTGTGTGGGTTCACCGGCCTCACGGGCGGCGCGGGCTTGCGGCGACAGCGGGCCAACCAGCGATTCGCTGATGGCGCCCACCAGGCAAGCGGCGCTGACGGCCACCGACGAGGTGCGAAAGGCGCCGGACAACACGCCCTGCTCAATCACTTGGCTGAGGTGCGCGGCATAGGCTTCGCGAAATTCCAGGCGACGTTCGTCGACTTCCGGGTCGACCGGCTCGGCGATCAAGGCAAAGGCCAGACGCCGGCTCTGCCAGGCGCGCGCGGCAAATTGCTGGAGAGCCCCGGCCAAACGCGCCGGCTCGTTGCCGGGCAAGGCCAGGGCAGCGGCCATGGCGTCCACTTCACGCTGGCTGGCACGGGCAAAGACCTCGGCGGCCAGTTCACCCTTGCCGCGAAAATGCCGGTACAGGCTGCCCGTGGCGATGCCGACGCGCTCGGCCAGGCTGGTCATGGTCAACGCAGCAAAACCGCCCTCCACCACCAGCAGCAAGGCACAGTCGAGAATGCGCTCGCGCAGCTCAGAGTCGCGGTCGATACGGGCGGCGCTGTGACGATAGGCCATAGTCTGAATCCTGATTCATTTGATCGCAGTGAATCATGGTTCAGAGTTTGGATGAAGGGGCATTCCGGCCAAACAAGGGGACTCAGAAAGAACTCCGTCATCCCAGCGAAGGCTGGGATCCAGAATGGTGGATGGAGCGAGGAAGTGAGTACGGCGGGGGATTCTGGGTCCCAGCTTGCGCTGGGACGACGGGGTAAGTGCTACGGGGTACGCACCGGAACAGGAGGCTCCAGACACAACAACCAGTCATGCAGCAGCGCCTGCAGCGCTTCGAACTTGACGGGTTTGGCCAGGTAGTCGCTCATGCCGGCGGCCAGGCAGCGTTCGCGGTCGCCGCTATGGCTGTGGGCGGTGATCGCCAGCACTGGCAATTCGGCGCAGCTGGGCATCGAGCGCAGCGCGCGGCAGGTGGCGAAGCCATCCATGATCGGCATCTGGCAGTCGAGCAACACCGCATCGACGCTTTCGCGGCGCAGCAGCTCCAGGGCATCGGCGCCGTTGTCAGCGCAGCGCACGCGGTAACCGAGCTTGAGCAACATGCCGCGCATCACCAACTGGTTGATGCCGTTGTCTTCCACCACCAGAACGGTGCATTCCTCGGGGCGACGCAAGGCCGGACCGGAACCCCGGCGCAGCTGTTCGCGCGGTGAAGCACTGGCGGCGGCAGTACCGTTGCCGGTGAGGAACAGCGGCACCGTCAGTTCGAAATGACTGCCCTCGCCCACTTCCGATTGGTGGCTCAGACCACCGCCCATCAGCCCCACCAGCTTGCGGCAGATCGCCAGGCCGACACCCAGGCCGCCGTATTCGCGGGTCAGCGAGCCGTCCAGTTGGTGGAAGCGCTGGTACAGCGAGCCGTCCTGCGGGGTGCTGAAACCGATGCCGCTGTCGAGCACCCCGACCTTCAGCACCAGCCCTTCACGGCCACGCTCGACAGCCGCCACCCGCAGCGTCACGGCGCCGCCGGGGGTGAACTTGATGGCGTTATCCAACAGGTAACCGATGCACTGGCTGAGCTTGCCGGCGTCGCCTTCGAGGGTGTCGGGCAGGCTCTCGTCCATTTCCAGGGTGAAGCCCAGGCCCTTCTCTTCGGCACGCGGCGCGAACTGGGTGCGCAAGCCGGAAAACAGGCCGCGCAAGCTGAACGGCTCTCGCCAGGGGTAGAGCTTGCCGGCCTGCAGTTCGGTGAGGGTGAGGATGTCGCTGACCATGCGCATCATGTCGCGCGCCGAGGCGCTGGCGGTCTTCTGGTACTGCTCCAGCTCGACGTCCATGGGCACGGTCTGCATCAGCTCCAACGACCCGATCACGCCGTTCATAGGGGTGCGCAGTTCGTGGGTGACGGTGGCGAGGAATTCGTCTTTCAGGCGGTTGCTGTTGGCCAGCTCGAGGTTGAGGGTTTCCAGCTTGCGCCCCGAGTCATAGAGAATCCGCGCGCGCTCCTCCTTCATCGAGTTGATGCGGTCAGCCAGGGCCAGGGAGAGCAACCCCACCTCGAGGGCCGAGCCGATCTGGCTGGCGTACATGGTGAGGAACACGTTGGGCAGGTAGCCAAGCACCATCAGGGTGTTGATCACCCCGCCGATCAGGAAGGCGGTCCAGGCGAAGATGAAATAACGCGCCACCCGCATGCCGCGCCGCCAAGCGATAAGCCCTGCAGAGAACACCACGATGGTGAACAGCAGTGCCAGGTAGGTGGCCAGGCGCAGCGACACGCTGTAGCTGACGGTGAGTGCCAGCACCATCACCAGGGCGCCGACCGCCATGATCGCCAGCAGGGTGCGGTCGACCCACGGGCTGTGCTCGGCGGTGTGCAGGAAACTGCGCGCAAACTGACAACCAAACAATGCTGCCGAGCCCACCAGGAACGGCGTCGAGGCGTTGGCCCACCAGGGGTTGTCCGGCCAGAAATACTCGATACCGGCGCCGTTCACCGACACCTGATACAGGCCGAACGAGGCGATATAGAGGATGTAATAGAGGTAGCTGGGGTCGCGCACGCTGAGGAAGATGAACAGGTTGTAGATCAGCATGCCCAGCAACACGCCATAGATGATGCCTAGCAGGTAGATGCGCCCGGGCATCTGTTCCATAAAGGTCTTGGGCGACCACAGGTTCAGCGGCGCCTGGATCGAACCCTGGCTTTGCAGGCGCAGGTACACCCGCTGCGGCTGGTAGGGCTGCAGGTTGATTTCGAACAGGTAGTTGTTCTGCTTGATCTGCCGGCTGGCGAACGGCAGGGCGTCACCGGTGCGCTGGGCCAGGGTGAAACCGCCACGGCCATCGGGCAGGTACAGGTCGAGATGATCCAGCGGTGGGTAGGCCAGTTCCAGTAGCCAGGGTTGCTGGCCGATCAGCGCCTGCGGGCGGTAAGCCAGATCGACCCGCAGCCAGAACACCGAGTGCGAATAGCCGGCGTTGAGCACCGGTTTGTCATGGCGGCGGAAGCTGGCTTGCAGCGCCGGCGAGGTGATGTCGTTGATGGTGGCGTCGCCGCGCACATCTTCGAACACGTCCATCTCCTGCCCGAGCACAAGCTGGGTGGTGTACTCATCGAACTGCACCGCCTGGGCCAGGTTCGTCAGTAGACACAGAAGCAATAGAAGACCGTAGCGCATGCTGCCCCGCAAAGACCGGCTGAAGTGACGTCGGAGCCCCATCTCCGTAATGACGTCGCCGTGCCGGCCTGATTATTCAAATGGGGGCCACTCTAGCATAGCCGCCCTACGCTGAAAGCCGCCGCCAGCAAGGCACGGCCGGTGCCAGCAGGCATAGTGGCCACCTGCCGTCGGAAAACCACGGTGCCGTCCAGCGCGCTGCCAGCATCTCACTACTCGCCCATTGAATACGCCGCCCAGCCAGGGGCAAAAAAGGTGAAAAGTGATAAGCTCGCGCACCATGAATACCTACAGCTCCCGCCCCGTTGTCCTCTGCCTTTCCGGCCACGACCCTAGTGGTGGTGCCGGTCTTCAGGCCGATATCGAAGCCTTGCTCGCGCAAGGTTGCCACGCCGCTCCAGCGGTAACCGCGTTGACCGTGCAAGACACCGTCAATGTCAATGATTTTCGCGTGCTCGACCGCGAGTGGGTGCTGGCCCAGGCCCATGCCGTGATCGCCGACATGCCCGTGGCTGCCGTCAAACTGGGCATGCTCGGCTCGGTGCAGATGGTCGAAACCGTGCTGGAAATCATGCAGAAACTGCCGGGTGTGCCGCTGGTCTGCGACCCGGTGCTGCGTGCCGGCGGTGGCGGCGCTCTGGGCAAGGACGAAGTCGGCTACGCCATGCGCGAACGCCTGCTGCCGGTGGCCACCATCGCCACCCCGAACCTGCCTGAAGCGCGCATTCTGGCTGAGCTGCCTGAGGGCACGGCCGACCAATGCGCGGCCAAACTGCTTCCCTTTATCCAACACCTGCTGATCACCGGCGGTCACGGCGACGAATCTCAGGTGCACAACCGCCTGTACAGCCGCGACGGCAGTCAGCACACCTTTACCTGCGAACGGTTGCCCGGCAGCTATCACGGCTCGGGCTGCACCTTGGCCAGCACCCTGGCCGGCCGTTTGGCCCTGGGTGAAAACCTGGCCAGCGCGGTGGAGTCGTCCCTGGCCTATACCTGGCGCACGCTGCGTGATGCCGAGCAACTGGGCCGTGGCCAATACGTGCCACGCCGTCTGCCCTTGGACTTCTGTTCGTGAGTGCGCTGCGCGGTCTCTACGCCATCACCGACAGCCAGTTGCTGGCTGGCGGCAAACTGCTGCCCTACGTGGAAGCGGCCCTCGACGGCGGCGCCACGCTGCTGCAGTACCGCGACAAGAGCAGCGACGAAGCCCGCCGCCTGCGTGAAGCCGAAGCGCTGAAAAGCCTGTGCGAGCGCTACGGCGCCAGCCTGCTGATCAACGATGACGCCGAGCTCGCCGCCCGCCTCGGTGTCGGCGTGCACCTCGGCCAGGGTGACGGCTCGTTGTCCGCAGCCCGCGCCCTGCTCGGCCGCAAAGCCATTATCGGAGGTACCTGCCTGGCCCAGCTTGAGCTGGCCGAACAGGCCGCCCGCGAAGGTGCGAGTTACGTCGCCTTTGGCCGTTTCTTCAATTCGCACACCAAGCCGGGCGCCCCGGCCGCCACACTTGAACTGGTGCAGCAAGCCCGCGCCCGGGTGCAGCTGCCGATCTGCGCCATTGGTGGCATTACCCTGGAAAATGCCGCGCCCCTGGTGGCCGGTGGCGTCAGCCTGCTGGCGGTGATCCACGCCCTGTTCAGCGCCGACACGGCCCAGGAAGTAAACCGCCGCGCCCGCGCGTTCAGCGCCCTGTTTGCATAAATCCCGAGTGCGCCGGCAGGCTCGCCCTGCCGGCCACCACCTGTTCTGTTTGAGGAGTCTGCCCATGACCCAGTCCCGTTCCGAAACCCTGTTTGCCAGCGCCCAGAAGCACATCCCCGGCGGCGTCAACTCGCCGGTGCGCGCGTTCCGCAGCGTCGGTGGCACACCGTTGTTCTTCAAGCATGCGGTCGGCGCTTACGTCACCGATGAAGACAACAAGCAGTACGTCGACTACGTCGGCTCGTGGGGCCCGATGATTCTCGGCCACAGCCACCCGGACGTGCTGGACGCGGTGCGCAAGCAGCTGGAACACGGCCTCTCCTACGGCGCACCGACCGCCATGGAAACCGAAATGGCCGAGCTGGTCTGTTCGATCGTGCCGTCGATGGAAATGGTGCGTATGGTCAGCTCCGGCACCGAAGCGACCATGAGCGCCATCCGCCTGGCCCGTGGTTACACCGGCCGCGACAGCATCATCAAGTTCGAAGGCTGCTACCACGGTCACTCCGACAGCCTGTTGGTTAAAGCTGGCTCCGGTGCCCTGACCCAAGGCGTACCGAGCTCCGCGGGCGTACCCGCGGCTTTCGCCAAACACACCCTGACCCTGCCGTTCAACGACATCGCTGCGGTCGAAAAAATGCTCAGCGACGTGGGCAAGGAAGTGGCGTGCATCATCGTTGAGCCGGTGGCCGGCAATATGAACTGCGTGCCGCCGGCGCCAGGCTTCCTCGAAGGCCTGCGCGAGCAGTGCGACAAGCACGGCGTGGTGCTGATTTTCGACGAAGTGATGACCGGGTTCCGCGTTGCCCTCGGCGGCGCCCAGGCTTACTACGGCGTGACCCCGGACCTGTCGACCTTCGGCAAGATCATCGGCGGCGGCATGCCGGTAGGCTGCTTCGGCGGCAAGCGCGAGATCATGCAGCAGATCGCCCCGCTCGGCCCGGTGTACCAGGCCGGCACCCTGTCGGGTAACCCGCTGGCCATGGCCGCCGGCCTGACCACACTGAACCTGATCCGTCGCCCCGGTTTCCACGACGAGCTGACTGCTTACACCACGCGCATGCTCGACGGCCTGCAACAGCGTGCCGACGCGGCGGGTATTCCGTTCGTAACCACCCAGGCAGGCGGCATGTTCGGCCTGTACTTCAGCGGCGCTGACGACATCGTTACCTTCGACGACGTGATGAGCAGCGATGCCGAGCGCTTCAAGAAGTTCTTCCACCTGATGCTGGACGGCGGCGTGTACCTGGCGCCGAGCGCGTTCGAGGCCGGTTTCACCTCGATCGCCCACGGCGACAAGGAGCTGCAGATCACCCTCGACGCCGCCGAACGCGCCTTCGCGGCCCTGCGCTGATGCAGTACAGCACCGCCGTTTCCGATGGGGTGCTGGCGCTGGCTTGCCTGGCCTGCGTGGTCGGCATTCTGCGCAGCCCGCGCTGGACCGAAAAGTCGCTGCGCGCCACTTGGCTGCTGGTGATCGCCGCCTTGCTGCTGACTGGCGCTACGGCGGTGGTTGGCGTGCTGCATTTTGGCGTGGATGAGAGCTGGCAAGCGCTGCACGCCAAGCTCAGCCAGGCCAGCAGTTTGCTCGCCTTGCCGGTGCTGGGTGTGGCGGCGTTGACACTGATCCGCGGCTGGCACTGGCAGCGTCTGGGCTGGTGCTGGGTGATCATCAGCCTGAGCCTGCTGTTCGAAGGCGCCAAGCGGTTGGGCGTGCTGGACAGTTACAAGCTGGTGCTGAACCTGGCGACCCTGCTGCTAATTCTCTACGCCGGCGTTACTCAAGGGCGTAAAGCGTTACCAGCAGCAATCGGCGTGGTAGTGCTGTTTATCGTCGCAGGCCTGGTGGTCGGCACCCAGGGAAACCTCGGCCCGCTGCTGCGGGTTGACGTATTTCACGCCCTGCTAAGCTTGGCCTACGGGCTGCTGACCTGGCTGTTGCTGAGTCTGCGGCTGCGCCAAGGCGTGACGGACGGGGCAGAAAAGTCGGTAAAGACTTTGTAACAAGCGCCCGGCTTATTCCATAATGCGCAGGCCGTCGCGTTCCGATGGCCGGGCATTTGCCCGCATTGCTTATGAGGCGTGTTGATTGTTATGAACTGCATCGGCCGCACCCTGTCCCTGGGCTGCCTGTTGCTCCTGCTGCCACTGGTTGCATCGGCTGGCGGCAACTCCTTGCTGATCCCGGCCACCGGCCGCTGTTCGCTCAACACCCTTCCTGAGGACCAGGCAGAAGCCCTCTCCTCCTGCCAGCAAGCCGCCCAAAGCGGCGACCCCGAAGCGCAATACGAACTCGGCGAGTACTACTACGACGGCCAACGCGCGCCGCGTGACCTGCCGCAGGCGCTCAACCTGTTCGAACAAGCCTCCTTGCAAGGCCACGCCCAAAGCCAATACCGCCTGGGCATGATGTTTTTCCGTGGCGAGGGCGTGCAGGCCAATAACGTTCAAGCCTACATCGTGCTGAAGATGGCCGCCGTCAACGGCGCCGAAGACGCGCTGGATACCGCCGACCAGGTAGCCGCGCAGATGCCCCGCGAACAATTAGAAATCGCTACCCAGGTGCTGGGGCAGATTTTCCGCAACTACCTGATCGAATTGCAGACCGCGGACGGTGGTTCGCCGTTTGCGCCGTTGCCCTGAAAAGCATCGCGGCTGAAGCCGCGATTCCTGCACACACAAAAGGGCGCCTGATGGCGCCCTTCTTGTTTACCCAATCACCTCACTGGTGATACTGCGCCGACAACTCGTGCACCGCCTCCAGGAACGCCCCAGCGTGCGCCGGGTCGACTTCCGGGGTAATGCCATGGCCGAGGTTGAACACGTGGCCACTGCCCTTGCCATAGCTGGCCAGAATCCGCGCCACTTCGTTGCGGATGGCGGCCGGCTGCGCGTACAGCACAGTCGGGTCCATGTTGCCTTGCAGGGAAACCTGGCCACCGACGCGACGGCGGGCTTCGCCGATGTCGCAAGTCCAGTCCAGGCCCAATGCATCGGCGCCAGCATCAGCCAGCGACTCCAGCCACAGCCCACCGTTCTTGGTGAACAGGATCACCGGGATCTTGCGACCGTCGTGCTCGCGAATCAGACCGCTGACGATCTTCTTCATATAGGCCAGGGAGAATTCCAGGTACGCCGCCGACGACAGGTTGCCGCCCCAGGTATCGAAGATCTGCACCGCTTGCGCACCGGCCAGGATCTGGCCATTGAGGTAGCTGGTGACCGACTGGGCGAGCTTGTCGAGCAGCAGGTGCATGGCCTGCGGGTTGTCGTAGAGCATGGCCTTGGACTTGCGGAAGTCTTTCGACGAGCCGCCTTCGACCATGTAAGTGGCCAGGGTCCAGGGGCTGCCGGAAAAACCAATCAACGGCACACGACCGTTGAGGGCGCTGCGGATGGTGCGCACGGCGTCCATCACATAGCCGAGGTCTTTTTCCGGATCCGGGATCGGCAAGGCTTCGACATCAGCCAGGCTGCTGATGACTTTCTTGAAACGCGGGCCTTCGCCGGTTTCAAAGTACAGGCCCTGGCCCATGGCGTCGGGGATGGTGAGGATGTCGGAGAACAGAATCGCCGCGTCCAGCTGCGGGTAGCGGTCCAGCGGTTGCAGGGTGACCTCGCAGGCGAATTGCGGGTTCTGCATCAACCCCATGAAGTCGCCGGCCTTGGCGCGGCTGGCACGGTACTCCGGCAGGTAGCGACCGGCCTGGCGCATCATCCACACCGGGGTGACATCGACAGGCTGTTTCAACAAGGCACGGAGGAAGCGATCGTTCTTCAGGGCGGTCATGGCATTTCCTGAGAAAAAGTAGGCAGCAAAAAAGTGCCGGCATTTTCGCAGAGCGCACAGCAAAAGGCACGGCGAGTGCCGTGCCTTTTGTCTATGGAGTCAATTTGTCGCGGCGGTATCCGCTTTGGAAAGCTATCTAAGCGTCGCGAGCGAATGTCAGGCAAGGCGGATGGGTCGAAAAAAAGCGGAGTTGGCTGTAGCCAATGAGCATTTTTTTCGACCCCGACAACGCCGCATCACCGAGCGCAGCAGCTTAGACTTCCAGGTAATCCAGAATGCCTTCAGCCGCCTGACGACCTTCGAAGATCGCCGTCACCACCAAGTCCGAACCACGCACCATATCGCCACCGGCGAAGATCTTCGGGTTGCTGGTCTGGTGCTTGAACTTGGACTGCTCGGGCGCGATAACACGACCCTGGCTGTCGGTCTGGATGCTGAACTGCTCGAACCACGGCGCCGGGCTTGGACGGAAACCGAAGGCAATCAGCACGGCTTCGGCCGGAATGATTTCCTCGGAACCCGGAATCGGCTCGGGGCTGCGACGGCCACGGGCGTCCGGCTCGCCGAGACGGGTCTCGACCACCTTCACGCCTTCAACCTTGTCTTCGCCGACGATGGCGATTGGCTGGCGGTTGTAGAGGAATTTCACCCCTTCTTCCTTGGCGTTCTTCACCTCTTTGCGCGAACCCGGCATGTTTTCTTCGTCGCGACGATAAGCACAGGTCACCGACTTGGCGCCCTGGCGGATCGAGGTGCGGTTGCAGTCCATGGCGGTGTCACCACCACCGAGCACGACGATGCGCTTGCCCTTCATGTTGATGAAGTCTTCTGGCGCCTTTTCGAAACCCAGGTTGCGGTTGACGTTGGCGATCAGGAAGTCGAGCGCATCGTGCACGCCCGGCAGGTCTTCACCGGGGAAGCCGCCCTTCATGTAGGTGTAGGTGCCCATGCCCATGAACACGGCATCGTACTCTTCGAGCAGTTGGTCGACGGTGACGTCTTTGCCCACTTCGGTATTCAGACGGAATTCGATACCCATGCCGGTGAATACTTCACGACGGCGGCTGAGTACGCTTTTTTCCAGCTTGAACTCAGGAATACCGAAGGTCAGCAGGCCACCGATTTCCGGGTTCTTGTCGAACACCACCGGCGATACACCGTTGCGCACGAGGACGTCGGCACAGCCCAGGCCAGCCGGGCCGGCGCCGATGATGGCGACGCGCTTGCCGGTTGGTACGACCTTGGACATATCCGGACGCCAACCCATGGCGAAGGCGGTATCAGTGATGTACTTCTCCACCGAGCCGATGGTCACTGCACCGAAGCCATCGTTAAGGGTGCAGGCACCCTCGCACAGACGGTCTTGCGGGCACACGCGGCCGCAGACTTCCGGCAGGGTGTTGGTCTGGTGGGACAGTTCAGCGGCGGCCAGGATATTGCCTTCCGATACCAGCTTGAGCCAGTTCGGAATGAAGTTGTGCACCGGGCACTTCCACTCGCAATACGGGTTACCGCAGCCCAGGCAACGGTGTGCCTGATCAGCGGCATGGGCCGGTTTGAAGGGCTCGTAGATCTCGACGAATTCCTTCTTGCGCTGACGCAAGAGCTTCTTCTTCGGATCTTTGCGCCCGACCTCGATGAACTGGAAGTCGTTGTTCAGACGTTCAGTCATGTTAAAAACCTCATCACACTACGGCAGGCGCAAATTATTGTGGGTTAGCACGGGTGCTGGAGAGCAGCGACCCAAGGCTGGCGGCTTTCGGCTTGACCAGCCAGAACTTGCGCAGGTAGTCGTCAAGGTTTTCCAGGAGGTTGCGGCCCCACTCGCTGGAAGTTTCCTCGACGTACTCTTCAAGCACACGTTGCAGGTGGCTACGGTACGACTCCATCGACTCGCCGCTGATGCGCTGGATTTCCACCAGCTCATGGTTCACGCGGTCAACGAAGGTGTTGTCCAGATCGAGCACGTAGGCGAAACCGCCGGTCATGCCCGAGCCGAAGTTGTAGCCGGTCTTGCCCAGCACGCAGACGAAACCGCCGGTCATGTATTCGCAGCAGTGGTCACCAGTGCCTTCCACGACTGCGTGGGCACCGGAGTTACGCACGGCGAAACGCTCACCGGCAGTACCGGCGGCGAACAGCTTGCCGCCAGTGGCGCCGTACAGGCAGGTGTTGCCGACAATGGCGCCGTCCTGGGTTTTGAACGCGCTGTTGGCCGGCGGCACGATCACCAGCTTGCCGCCGGTCATGCCCTTGCCGACGTAGTCGTTGGCATCGCCTTGCAAATACAGGTTCAGACCACCGGCGTTCCACACCCCAAAGCTCTGCCCGGCAGTGCCCTTGAAGCGGAAGGTGATCGGCGCCTTGGCCATGCCCTGGTTACCGTGCACACGGGCGATTTCGCCGGATACACGGGCACCGATGGAACGGTCGCAGTTGCAGATATCCAGCTCGAATTCAGCACCGGTCAAACCGTCGATGGCCGACTTGGCCAAACCAACCATGTGCTCGGCCAGCTTGCCTTCGTCGAACGGCGGGTTGCGGTCGACCTGGCAGAACTGCGGTTTGTCAGCCGGAATATGGTCGCTACCCAGCAGCGGGCTGAGGTCGAGGAATTTCTGCTTGTCGGTTTCACCCGGCAGCATTTCCAGCAGATCGGTACGGCCGATCAACTGTTCCAGGCTCGGTACGCCGACCTTGGCCAGCCACTCGCGGGTTTCTTCGGCGACGAAGGTGAAGAAGTTCATCACCATCTCGACGGTGCCGATGAAGTGGTCCTTGCGCAGCTTTTCGTTCTGCGTGGCAACACCGGTGGCGCAGTTGTTCAGGTGGCAGATACGCAGGTATTTGCAGCCCAGGGCGATCATCGGCGCGGTGCCGAAGCCGAAGCTTTCGGCGCCGAGGATGGCCGCCTTGATCACGTCGAGGCCGGTTTTCAGGCCGCCGTCGGTCTGTACCCGCACCTTGCCACGCAGGTCGTTGCCGCGCAGGGTCTGGTGGGTTTCGGCCAGGCCGAGCTCCCAGGGTGCGCCGGCATATTTGATCGAGGTCAGCGGGGATGCGCCGGTACCACCGTCGTAACCGGAGATGGTGATCAGGTCGGCATAGGCCTTGGCCACACCGGCGGCGATGGTGCCGACGCCTGCTTCTGCCACCAGTTTCACCGAGACCAGCGCCGATGGATTGACCTGCTTGAGGTCAAAGATCAGTTGCGACAAGTCTTCGATGGAATAGATGTCGTGGTGCGGCGGCGGCGAAATCAGAGTCACGCCCGGTACGGCATAGCGCAGCTTGGCGATCAGGCCGTTGACCTTGCCGCCTGGCAGCTGGCCGCCCTCGCCCGGCTTGGCGCCCTGGGCAACCTTGATTTGCAGTACTTCGGCGTTCACCAGGTATTCCGGCGTAACACCGAAACGGCCGGTGGCCACTTGCTTGATTTTCGAGCTGCGCACGGTGCCGTAACGCGCCGGATCTTCACCACCTTCACCGGAGTTGGAACGCGCACCCAGGCGGTTCATGGCTTCGGCGATGGCTTCGTGAGCTTCCGGCGACAGCGCGCCAAGGGAAATACCAGCCGAGTCGAAACGCTTGAGGATCGCTTCCAGCGGCTCGACCTGATCGAGGGCCAGTGGCGTCTCTGCTTCTTTGACTTTCAGCAGGTCACGGATCATCGACACCGGGCGGGTGTCGACCAGCGTGGTGTATTCCTTGAATTTCTCGTAGCTGCCGATTTGCACGGCGGCCTGTAGCGTGTTGACCACGTCCGGGTTGTAGGCGTGGTATTCACCGCCGTACACGAACTTGAGCAAACCGCCCTGCTGGATGGTTTTACGGTTGTTCCAGGCTTCGGCAGCGAGCAGTTTCTGCTCGGCTTCGATGTCGACAAAACGCGCACCTTTGATGCGGCTGGCGACACCACGGAAGCTCAGATTGACCACTTCTTCCGACAGGCCGACGGCTTCGAACAGCTGGGCACCGCGGTACGACGCCACGGTGGAAATGCCCATCTTCGAGAGGATTTTCAGCAGGCCTTTGGAGATGCCTTTGCGGTAGTGCTTGAACACTTCGTACAGATCGCCCAGCACTTCGCCGGTGCGGATCAGGTCGGCCAACACTTCGTAGGCCAGGTACGGGTACACGGCCGAAGCACCAAAACCCACCAGCACGGCAAAGTGATGCGGGTCGCGGGCAGTGGCGGTTTCGACCAGAATGTTGCAGTCGCAACGCAGGCCTTTTTCGATCAGGCGGTGGTGAGCGGCGCCCACAGCCAGCGAGGCGTGGATCGGCAACTTGCCTGGAGCGATGTTGCGGTCGGTCAGTACCAGCAGGCATTTGCCACTGCGCACGGCTTCTTCGGCCTGGTCGGCCACGTTACGCACGGCAGCTTCGAGGC
Organism: Pseudomonas sp. GV071; assembly: GCF_003050835.1. Taxonomy (GTDB): domain Bacteria; phylum Pseudomonadota; class Gammaproteobacteria; order Pseudomonadales; family Pseudomonadaceae; genus Aquipseudomonas. The sequence goes on from NZ_QAOJ01000005.1 coordinate 37,823, forward strand.
CGACGCTTTCGTCGTAGTTGAGGTCGATGACGTGACGCTCGAACCCGGGGGTATCGAGGTTCATCAGCGAACGCCACTTGGCCGGCGAAATCACGGGCGAGCTGAGGATCACGCGGGAGGCGTGAGCCGGCGACTCTTCGAAAATGTTGCGCTCGGCGCCCAGGCAGATTTCCAGGGACATCACGATGGCTTCGCGCAGCGGGTCGATCGGCGGGTTGGTGACCTGCGCGAACTGCTGACGGAAGTAGTCGTAGGTCGGACGCACACGCTGCGACAACACAGCCATCGGCGTATCGTCCCCCATCGAACCCACAGCTTCCTGGCCCTGCTCGGCGAGCGGCCGCAGCACCTGGTCACGCTCCTCGAAGGTGACCTGGAACATCTTCATGTATTGCTTGAGCTGGTCGCTGCCATAGCTGGCGGCGCCATGGTCGTCGTCCATGGTCGCCTGAATGCGCACGGCACTCTTGCGCAGCCACTGCTTGTAGGGGTGGCGCGACTTCAGACGGCTGTCGATGTCGTCGGTGTGCAAAACCTGACCGGTCTCGGTGTCAACGGCCAGCACTTGGCCCGGGCCCACGCGGCCTTTGGCGATCACATCTTCAGGCTTGTAATCCCACACGCCGATTTCCGAGGCGATGGTGATATAGCCATTGCTGGTGGTGACCCAACGCGCCGGGCGCAGACCGTTACGGTCGAGCAGGCACACGGCGTAGCGGCCGTCGGTGAGTACCACACCGGCCGGGCCATCCCACGGTTCCATGTGCATGGAGTTGTATTCGTAGAACGCACGCAGATCGGCGTCCATGGTTTCGACGTTCTGCCACGCGGGCGGAATGATCATGCGGATGCCACGGAACAGATCCATGCCACCGGTGACCATCAGCTCAAGCATGTTGTCCATGCTCGAGGAGTCGGAGCCGACACGGTTGACCAGCGGACCCAACTCATCGAGGTCGGGCAGTTGATCGTTGGCGAATTTGGTGCGACGGGCCACGGCCCAGTTGCGGTTGCCGGTGATGGTGTTGATTTCGCCGTTGTGCGCCAGCAGGCGGAACGGTTGCGCCAACGGCCATTTCGGCAGGGTGTTGGTGGAGAAGCGCTGGTGGAACACGCAGATCGCGGTCATCAGGCGCTCGTCACCGAGGTCCGGATAGAACTGCTGCAGGTCGACCGGCATCATCAAGCCTTTATAGATGATGGTCTTGGCCGAGAAGCTGCAGATGTAGTGATCGCTGTCGGCGGCGTTGGCTACCGAGGAACGACGGCGAGCGCTGAACAGCTTTATGGCGAATTCCTGATCGCTCAGACCTTCACCGCCAATGAACACTTGTTCAATTTGCGGCAGGCGCTCGAGGGCCAGGCGGCCGAGCACGCTGGTGTCCAGCGGCACTTTGCGCCAGCCGATCAGTTGCAGGCCGGCCGCGAGGATTTCGCGATTCATGTTCTCGCGCGCGACGTCAGCTTTGGCCGAGTCCTGGTTGAGGAACACCATGCCGACGGCGTATTGGGCCGGCAGGTCGGCGGCAAATTGCTCTTTGGCAACAGCGCGCAGGAAGGCGTCAGGCTTCTGGATCAACAGGCCGCAGCCGTCACCTGTCTTACCGTCGGCATTGATGCCACCGCGGTGCGTCATACAGGTCAGGGCTTCAATAGCCGTCTGCAGCAAGTGATGACTCGCCTCGCCCTGCATATGGGCGATCAGGCCGAAGCCGCAGTTATCCTTGAACTCATCAGGATGGTATAGACCTGCTTTCATAGGGACTCTCACCAGGCAAACTTTGATCTATTTCAAACACTTACCGTGCGCGCAGGTCATAACGCCAGCTTTGCGCAGGCAAAAGGGGGGTCATTGTACACAGACGAATATCAGCGAACAAATGTCGCGCGGCGAAAGCGCGAAACCTTATGTCGCCTTTTTATAAGAAAGTACCAGGCGGTCGTGCTAAAGACCACCCGGTCATCACCCTCAAGCGCTGATTAAATCAGCGGGCTTGAGCCTCCTGCTGGATGCTGGAGAAGGTCTTGGGCCACGGCTTGGCGGCTTGCACCTTGGCAGGCAGGGTCTTGATCGCGGCCTGAGCAGCGGCGCGATTGGGGAAATTACCGTAGGTCACCACGTAAAGCGGTTTGCCGTTCAGGGTTTTCTTGAAGTAGTGGTAGTCGGCACCTTGGGCGCGAATGAAGGCCTGCGCCGCGCTCTCCGAACCCGTACCCAATACCTGCAGCGCGTAGTTACCGCCCGCCTGGCTGGCGTACCAACCGCTGGCCGAACCACTGGCAGCAGGTGCCGCAGGTTTCTCGACCTTGGCCACCGGTATCACCGGCGCAGTTGCAGGCTTCGCTGCCGTGGCTGCAGGAGCCGCCGGCTTGGCTGCAGGTGTCACTGACTGAGGTTTCGCTGCACTGGCAACGGTCGGGGCTGCTGGAGCAGTCGTGATAGGTGCTGGCTTGGTTGCTGGTGCAACCACCGGCGCAACAGGCGCGGTGCTAGCAGTCGCACCCTGCGGTGGCGCCATGCTGGTGACGGTTGGTGGCGTGGCGCTGGCTGGTGGCTCAATGGCGCCATCGTCATCGCTGTCACCCAGGCCAGAAGCCTGCGCCAACGGCTCACGAATAACCGGTTGCGCCTGCCCCACCAGCGGCAACGGCAGCGGCTGAGTCGAACCAGCAAACTCTACCGCTGGCCCTTTACCGTCAGCCGACGCCTGGGGATTGGTTGCATCTACCGCGGGAGCCGGCGCAGTGCCGAGCGGCAGTTGCGCGGCAACCGGCGCTTCCGGCTCCGACTTGCTACGCCCCTGCATCATCCAGGCAGCGCCCACAGCGATAGCCACCACGACCAAGGCCAATAAGTGTTTTTTCGGCAATTTGAATCCCACCCCTGCCTTCTGCGCACCACCCCGATTGGCCAGCATCGCCTCGATCAAGGTTTCTCGCGCTACCTGGTTGATCGCACCCGGCCAACCGGCCGACTGCATGTGGATATCGGCGATCTGCTCGTCGTTGAGCAATTCGATGCCCTGGCCCGCACCATCCAGGCGCTGAGCCAGGTAGTCGCGGGTTTCTTCCTCGCTGTACGGGTCCAGCTCGATGGCGTGGAAACGCTCTTCGCCATCGGCCAACAGCTCCAAGCGCGGCAGCAAAGCCGACTCACCGAACAAGAACACGTGCGGGCGGCCTTCGGCGTTACCCGCAGCCAGGGCCAGCAGCGCGTCCAGAGCGTCAGTATCCAGCGCTTCGGCATCGTCGATCAGCAAATACACTTCCTGGCCGGTCAGCGACAACTGAGCGACTTGCGACAGCAACGAGCGCGCATCCGACTGCTGCACGTTCAGGCCTTGAGCGATCTGGCGCATCACGCCACCGGCATCAGAGGCGCCACGCGCAGAGAACACCACGCTGTGCACGGCCTGTTTGTTAGTACTGGCAACCAGCGCCTGACGCAGTAGGGTTTTGCCACTACCCTGCGGACCACTGACTACCAGCAACAGCTGACTGTAGCGCGCCAGGTGATGCAACTGCCCCAGCACTGGCTTGCGCTGCGCAGGGAAAAACTTGAAGCCTGGGACGCGTGCAGCAAAGGGGTCGTGACTGAACTGGTAATGGCCGAGAAAGGCCTCGTCGGCGTGCAGACTGGTCATGTGGCTCTCATATAGACGTCAAGCAATTAGGCTTCAAGGTGTTCCACCAGGGCGCGGTAGTCCGCAACCAGGGTGGCATCCAAAATCTCGCGGGCGAAATCGCCGGTCACCACCGCTTCACCCATCTGGCGAAGCAGGACAAGACGCAGCCGTCCGCCAAGAACTTTCTTATCGACCGCCATATGGGTGAGAAAATCCTCAGCGGTCATTTCTTCCGGTGGAATTACCGGCAAACCGGCACGCAGGAACAGACGAATTCCACGATCGCGCTCGGCCGCCGTAATCCAGCCAAGGCGGCAGGACATTTCCAGCGCCATCACCGTGCCGGCGGCAACTGCCTCGCCGTGCAACCAGACGCCGTAGCCCATATGGGTTTCGATGGCATGGCCAAAGGAATGGCCGAGGTTGAGCGTGGCGCGCACGCCGGACTCGCGCTCGTCCGCCCCGACCACTTTCGCTTTGGCCGCACAGGAGCGGGCAATGGCTTCGGTGAGCGCGACCTGGTCCAGATTGCGCAGGGCATCGACATTAGCCTCCAGCCAGCTGAGGAACGGCTCATCGCAGATCAGACCGTACTTGATCACCTCAGCCAGCCCCGCCGACAACTCGCGCGCCGGCAAGGTGTTCAAGGTTGTGGTGTCAATCAGCACCGCGTTGGGCTGATAAAAAGCACCGACCATATTCTTGCCCAACGGGTGGTTGATACCGGTCTTGCCGCCTACCGAGGAGTCGACTTGCGACAGCAAGGTGGTGGGCACCTGGATGAAATCCACGCCGCGCTGATAACAAGCGGCGGCAAAACCCGCCATATCGCCAATGACGCCACCACCCAGAGCAATCACCGTCGTGCTGCGCTCGTGCCGAGCGGTCAGCAGGCCATCAAAAATCAGCTGCAGGGTCTCCCAGCCTTTGAAGGATTCGCCATCGGGAAGAATGACGGTAGCCACATCAAAGCCAGCCAAGGCCTGCTTGACCGATTCGAGATAGAGGGGCGCAACAGTGTCGTTGCTGACGATGGCAACTTGCTTACCCGCAATGTGCCGAGAAAAAAGCGCGGACTGAACCAACAGGTTCGCCCCGATATAGATGGGATAACTACGTTCGCCCAGCTCAACCTGAAGAGTCTGCATGAAGCCCCCACGATAAAAGGGCCATAGGATAACGCATATCGGCGTGCGCTTTAACGCGGATGAAGCGCCTCGAGGCGCTCCAGAATTTCCTGCACCACCATGCGCGGTGGACGCTCATCGGTTTCGATAATGACATCCGCGATTTCCCGGTACAGCGGATCACGGATGTGCATCAGATCGGCCAACACCTTACCGGGGTTGGCCGTGCGCAACAGAGGACGATTACGATCCCGCGAGGTGCGGTCCAACTGCTGATCAACCGAGGTATGCAGATAGACCACCCGACCACCGGCACGCAGCGCGGAGCGATTTTCCGGACGCAGCACTGCGCCGCCTCCGGTAGCGAGGACCACACCGTCGAGCTCACACAGCTCGCCGATCACGGCCTGCTCACGCTCACGGAAACCAGTTTCCCCTTCAACATCGAAGATCCAGGGAATGTTGGCTCCAGTCCGCTGCTCGATTTCCTTATCCGAGTCTTTGAATGACAGCCTTAACTCTTTTGCCAGTAACCTCCCGATGGTGCTTTTACCTGCCCCCATCGGGCCTACGAGGATCAAATTTCGCACAGATTTAGCGACTCACAGCGATTGCCGAGTTGTTCATGATACGCGGAGTCAGGAAAACCAGAAGTTCGTTTTTGCTGTCAGCAACAACGTCACGACGGAACAGACGACCGAGGTACGGCAGGTCACCGAGGAACGGCACCTTGTCGACCGACTTGGTCTGGGTGTTGGAGAACACACCACCGATCACGATGGTTTCGCCATCACTGACCAGAACCTTGGCGTTGACTTCGTTTTTCTTGATCGGCGGTACACCGTTCAGGGCGTTGGCGAAGTCAGGTTCGTCTTTGGTGACTTTCACTTCGATGATGATGCGGTTGTCCGGAGTGATCTGCGGCGTCACTTCCAGAGACAGCGAAGCCTCTTTGAAGGACGTGCTGGTTGCACCGCTGGAGCTGGCTTCCTGGTATGGAATCTCGGAACCCTTGAGGATTTTCGCAGTTTCTTTGTCCGAGGTTACAACCTTGGGCTGGGAAACCACTTCACCGTTACCGGTTTTTTCCATGGCCGACAGTTCAAGGTCGAGGATCAGGTTGTCGCTGACGAAGCCGATGCCCAGGCCCGCAGTGCGGTTGGCGACGCCCATATCTACGAATGGATAGTTGCCGTTGCTGTCGTCACCACTATCACCGTTTTCGTCGCCACTGTCATCGCTGCCATAAACGGCACCACGACCGTTTGCGAACAGCTGAGTCCCACCCCAGCGAACGCCCAAGCTCTTGTCGTAGTCGACGTTGGCTTCAACGATACGGGCTTCGATCATTACCTGACGCACCGGAATGTCCAGCTGGGTGATGATGCGGCGCAGTTCGTCGATGCGTTCTTGAGTGAGCGACAAGATCAAACTGTTGGTACGATCGTCAGCAATCACCGAACCGCGCATATCGTCCTTCAGAGAGCCTTTCTTGCCTTCATCTTCGTAGATTTTGGCGATATCGGTTGCTTTGGCGTAGTTCAGCTGAATGATGTCTTTACGCAGAGGAGCCAGTTCGGCGACTTGCTTTTGCGACTCCATTTCCTGACGTTCACGCGCGGCAATTTCATCTGCCGGCGCAACCATCAGCACGTTACCCACTTTGCGTTTGTCCAGGCCCTTGGTCTTGAGCACCAGGTCCAACGCCTGGTCCCACGGCACGTTCTGCAGACGCAGAGTGATGTTGCCCTGTACGGTGTCGCTGGCTACCAAGTTGAGATCGGTAAAGTCCGCAATCAGCTGCAGCACCGAACGCACATCGATATCCTGGAAGTTGAGGGACAGCTTCTCGCCGCTGTAAGCGAAGCGATCTTGCTTGCGCTTCTCGGCATCTTCCTGGGTCAGCGGCTTGACGCTGATGGTCAGCTTGTTGTCAGCCTGATAAGCCAGGTAGTCGTACATACCGGTTGGCTCAACAGTGATGATCGCTTTGTCATCCTGCTCGACCGCGCTGACGAACTGCACCGGCGTGGCAAAGTCTTTTACATCAAGACGAACGCGCAACGACTCAGGCAGATCAGTCTTGTTGAATGCCAGACGAATCTTGCCGCCTTGCTCTTGAATGTCGGGGTTAACCGACGCGTCGGAAAGCTGGATAACCACGTTACCCTCGCCCTGCTCGCCACGCTGGAAGTCGATGTTCGAGATGCTCTTGTTAACCGGTGCGAAATTTTTCTTCACCGGTGCAGTCGCAACAGTAGCGACTGGCGCAGCAACAGGAGCAGTAGATGCAGTGCTAACCGCGCCCTCACCAACTACCACGTAAAGGTTGTTACCTTCGGCCCGGGTGCTGTAAGGCACCAGGCTGGCCAGGTTGATGATCAGACGAGTGCGGTCCTTGGCCTCGACCACGGTCACACTACGGGCATTACCCACGCCCAGTTCGCGATTCTTGGAACCGGTCTGATTACTTACACCGGGCAGGTCCAGGGCGATTCGCGCTGGTTGCTCGATGGTGTAACCACGGGGTGCAGCGACCGGCTCATCGAACGCCAGCTTGAGTTCAACTCGGTCGCCCGGCAACGCCGCGACATCGAGGGTTTTCAGGTTTGCGGCCAACAGAGTTGGCGACATAACCGCGACCAAAACAGATATGCAGATGCGCGACAGGGAGCTTTTCATACTCAGGTTCCGTTGTACCGACCGGTAATTGTTTTTCATCTTCCACCCCACTCCTTAAGAGCGCTCTTTGAGAGAGAGGCTTCGTGGCCGTTCTAGCCAGCCACCTTCACCATCAGGAACAATCTCAACCACATCGATTTTCGCTTCACTGATAGCAATGATGCGTCCATTGTTACGCCCCAAGTAGTCGCCCACTCTCACCCGGTGTACGCCACCGGCACCATTGACCAGCGCAAACATGCCGGCCTCATTGGAAAGTGTGCCCACCATTTGGAAAACTTCGATATTGAAGCCTTCCAGAAATTGCTTGATGCGGGTTTCGTCCGGCTTGATATCTGCCGAACCTTTCTGGCGATTAACCAGATCGATCTTGATTGGCGGCTGGAACGGGCTACGCAACGCTGCCGCGCTATAAGTAAACGCCTCGTAAGGCTGAAACTTGGGCAGCGGTTCGATAGAGCCTTTAGGCCGCGCACGAACTTCATCCATAAAGGTTTGAAGATCGGCGAAATCGCCGCTCGAATCGCAACCGGCCAAGGAAGCCAACAACAGGGTGCCGAGAATAAGTTTGGAAGTTCTCATTTCTTCACCCCCGCCTTGGCAGCAGGTGTAACGGCAGCGCCTTTATCGTTGTAGCGGTAGGTTTTGGCCAAAATGGTCATCCGCAGCTTCGAGGTGCTATCGGCGCCCACCGGCTTGATGTCGAAGTCATGCAGGGTCACGATTCGCGGCAAGCTGGCCACGCCACTGACGAAGGTCGCCAAGTCGTGATAAGCGCCCACAACCGAGATCTGGATAGGCAACTCGATATAGAACTGCTGAGTGGATTCCGGCAGCAGTTTGATCTCTTCAAATTCAAGACCACTACCCAGACCGGTGCGAGTTATATCTTCGAGCAAACCAGGCACTTCTGTGTCGCTCGGCAACTGGCGCAAAAGAGCCCCGAAAGAAACTTCCATCTCTTTCATTTGGTCTTTATAGGCCTCTAAGTTTGCCGCTTGAAAGGCCTTATTCGAGTATTGCTCTTTTAAGGTCTGTTCTTGCGCACGCTGTGCATCCAGCTCAGTTTCTAGATCTTTCAAGTGGAAGTTATAACCAAGCGCCAATACTGCAACCAGCAGGATCAGACAGGCGATTGCTTTAACCGCCGCGGGCCATGAACCAACGTTATTAAAATCCAGATCCGCCAGATCTACCTTGCGCAGACCTTCCAGAGAGTCAGCCAAGCTCATTTCTTGACTCCTTGTGCTTCAACATCAGGCTGAGTTTGCTGCACAGTCAACTGAAAGACGTTGGCTTGATCCAGCTCGCCAGCCGTTACAGCTTTAACCGCAGTCAAGTTTGGGGCAGTGAGCCAATCGGACGCATCCAAGTTACGCATCAGGTTAGAGACACGGTTGTTGGACTCGGCAGCACCGTTAATCGCGATTCTGTTGCCCTTCATGCTCAGCGCAGTGAAATACACGCCATCCGGCAACGTCCTAGCCAACTGGTCAAACACCCGCCCAATAATCGGCCGGTTGCCTTGCAAGTCCTGAATGATCTTCATCCGTTCCAGCAATTGCTGGCGACGGGTTTTCAGCTCGCTGATTTCTTTGATTCGAGCATCCAGCACCGCGATCTCTTTTTTCACAAATTCGTTGCGCGCGTTTTGCTGCTCGATCGCGCCGCTCAGGTATTGGTCGCCGAGAAATACTGCGCCGCCTGCCACAATCAGCACGCCAGCCAAGGTCACCAGGAAACGCTGCTTGCGCTCCTCGCGCAGCTGTTCCCGCCACGGCAGTAAGTTAATCCGTGCCATTAGTCGAAACTCCTCATCGCCAGACCACAGGCAATCATCAGCGCGGGCGCATCACTAGCCAGAGCCCCTGCGTTGACCTTGCCACTGAGCGCCATGTCGGCAAACGGATTGGCGACCAAAGTTTGCGTGCCGATCTTTTGCTGAATCAGGCGATCCAGGTCCGGAATCGACGCGGTACCGCCGGCAAGAAGGATGTAATCGACATCGTTGTATTGGCCGGCAGCGAAGAAGAACTGCAGCGAACGCGACACCTGCTGCACCACCGCCTCTTTGAACGGCTGCAACACTTCACTGTCGTAGTCGTCCGGAAGGCCGCCTTGTTTCTTCGCCAGCCCGGCCTCTTCTACCGACAGACCATACCGACGCTGAATTTCTTCGGTCAGTTGGCGGCCGCCAAACAGTTGTTCGCGGGTGTAAATGGTGCGGCCGTTGTGCAACACGCTCAGGGTGGTCATGGTCGCGCCGATGTCGACGATGGCCACCGTCAGCTCATCGTGCCCGCTGCCCAACTGAGCAGCCAGCAAGCCGTAAGCACGCTCCAGCGCGTAGGCCTCGACGTCCACAACTTTGGCGGTCATGCCAGACAGTGCCAGTGCAGCTTCGCGAACTTCGACGTTCTCTTTGCGGCAAGCTGCCAGCAGCACATCAACACGATCCGCGTTGCGCGCCGAAGGCCCTTGCACCTCAAAGTCGATGGCGACTTCTTCGAGTGGATAAGGGATGTATTGGTCAGCTTCGATCTTCAGCTGGTTTTCCAGATCGTCGTCCGAAAGCCCGGCTTCCATTTCGATTGTCTTGGTGATGACCGCGGAACCGGCTACCGCGACAGCGACCGTCTTGACGCCCGTCTTGGCCTTGGCCAATACGCGCGACAATGCCTGGCCTACGCCTTCCAGTTCAGCAATGTTTTTCTCGACCACTGCATTCGGTGGGAGCGGCTCTACAGCATAAGCCTCTACTTTGTAGCGGCTTCCTGAGCGACTCAATTCGAGGAGCTTGACCGAGGTCGAACTGATATCGATCCCCAGCAGCGTATTCGCTTTCTTATTGAAGAGCCCTAGCACGACCGATTTCCTATTGGCATCCGCGACTTACGGACTATTTATGTTTTTTCACATTAAATAACAGTCTTGACATAAGCGCAAATGGCTACCCAGCAAAAAAAGCGCTTATAATGTGAACAGTTTTTCCCTTTCGACATTGCCCTACGCTTAACTCTTTCTTTTATCTGGAAATCCAAACATTTTGATGCGCCTGCTGAAGTTCTTCTGGTGGTCCTGCGTAGCCGTTTTTTGTGGACTGTTGCTCAGTCTATCCGGCGCTTATCTGTACCTTAGCCCGGCTTTGCCCTCCGTGGACTCGCTGCGCCGCATCCAGTTGCAGATCCCACTGCGCGTCTACAGCAGCGATGCCAAGCTGATTGCCGAATTCGGTGAAATGCGCCGTACGCCTATCCGCTTTGCCGACATCCCGCCGAACTTCATCAAAGCGCTGCTTTCCGCCGAAGACGATAATTTTGCCAATCATTATGGCGTCGACCTCAGCAGCCTGATGCGCGCTGCCACGCAATTATTAAAAAGCGGCGGGCAAATCCAATCCGGCGGTAGCACCATCACTATGCAGGTGGCGAAGAACTTCTTCCTCACTAACGAGCGCAGCTTCTCCCGCAAGATCAATGAAATCCTGTTGGCATTACAAATTGAGCGTGAGCTGAGCAAAGACGAAATTCTTGAGTTGTACGTCAACAAGATTTACCTCGGTAACCGTGCTTACGGTATCGAAGCGGCGGCGCAGGTTTACTACGGCAAACCTATGCACGATTTGAGCCTGGGCCAGATGGCGATGATCGCCGGCTTGCCAAAAGCCCCATCGCGCTTCAATCCGTTGGTCAATCCGCAACGCAGCAAAGAGCGTCGCGACTGGATCCTGGGCCGCATGTTCAAGCTCGGCAAAATTGATCAAGGCCAATACCAGACTGCGCTGGCCGAGCCTATCGACGCCAGCTACCACGTTCCCACCCCCGAAGTGCAGGCACCTTATATTGCCGAGATGGCTCGCGCCGAAATGGTCGGCCGTTACGGCAGCGAGGCGTACACCGAGGGCTTCCATGTCACCACCACCGTTCCGAGCAATCTTCAGGAAGCGGCCAACGAAGCTGTGCGAAGCGGCCTGATCAGCTATGACCAGCGCCACGGCTACCGCGGCCCGGAAACCCGCCTACCCGGCATGACCCGTGAAGCGTGGCAAACCGAGCTAAGCAAGCAGAAGACCCAGAACGGCATCGAGCCGGCCATCGTCACCCAGGTATTGAAGAGCGGCATCATGGTGCTGACCCGCGGCAGCCAGGAAGAAGCCGTCAGCTGGGACAGCATGAAGTGGGCGCGCCCCTTCCTGAACACCAACAGCCTCGGCCCGCGCCCACAAAAGCCGGATGACGTCGTACAGGTTGGCGACCTGATTCGCGTGCTGCGTCAGGCAGATGGCAATCTCGCGTTCAGCCAGATCCCAGCCGCCCAAGGCGCACTGGTTTCCCTCGACCCGAAAAACGGCGCCATCCGCGCCCTGGTCGGCGGCTTCTCGTTTGAACAAAGCAATTACAACCGCGCCACCCAAGCCAAACGCCAACCAGGCTCCAGCTTCAAACCCTTCATCTATAGCGCTGCACTGGATAAGGGCTATACCGCTGCCACGCTGGTGAACGATGCACCGATTGTTTTCGTTGATGAGTACCTCGACCAAGTCTGGCGCCCGAAGAACGACACCAATACTTTCCTCGGCCCGATCCGCTTGCGTGAGGCGCTGTACAAGTCGCGCAACCTGGTTTCGATCCGCCTGCTGCAAGCCATAGGCATTGAATATGCCCTCGACTACGTCAGCCGTTTCGGTTTCAACAAACAGGACTTGCCGCGCAATCTGTCCATGGCCCTCGGTACCGCCAACCTGACGCCTGTGGAGATCGCCGGCGGCTGGAGCACCTTTGCCAACGGAGGCTACAAGGTGCAGCCGTACCTGATCCAGAGCATCCACAGTCGCAATGGTGAAGCTCTGTACGTCGCCAACCCGCCAAGCGCACCCGGCGAGAATGAAGACCAACCCAGCACCGTCGTCGACCCCGCTGCCATTGCCGAAAACATTCCGGCACCGACCAGCAGCGCACCGGCCCCAGCAGTTGCCGAGCGCATCGTCGACGCCCGTACCACCTACATCCTCACCAGCATGCTGCAGGACGTGATCAAGCGCGGCACCGGCCGCCGTGCGCTGGCCATGGGTCGCAGTGATCTTGCCGGCAAGACCGGTACCACTAACGAGTCAAAAGACAGCTGGTTCTCCGGCTTCAACGCTGACTACATGACCACTGTCTGGACCGGCTTCGACCAGCCGGAAAGCCTTGGCAGCCACGAGTTCGGCGGTACCGTCGCACTCCCAATCTGGATGAGCTACATGAGTGCGGCACTGAAGGACAAACCGGCGCACATGCTGCCCGAGCCGCCCGGCCTCCTGACCTTGCGCATCGACCCGGTAAGTGGCCGCGCAGCCACCCCAGGCACGCCAAACGCCTACTTCGAAGTGTTCAAGAACGAAGACTCTCCACCGCCGATGAACGAACTCGACCCCGGCTCCAGCGCCCCAGGCAGCCCGCTGCCGGCTGACGACGCGGCACCTATCGATCTGTTCTGACCAACTTTGCGCAGGGCGGATATTTATCCAACCAAGCCAAATCGAACCCAATAAAAAGCCCCGCAGTAGCGGGGCTTTTTTATTAACCGTCCAACTTAACCGTTAAACACATCTTCCACGGAAGTCAGCGGGTAATGCTTCGGATACGGCAGGGTCGCCACACCGCTTTCAATCGCAGCCTTGGCCACAGCATCCGCCACCACAGTGATCAGACGCGCATCCATTGGCTTCGGAATGATGTACTGGCGGCCGAACGACAGCTCGACACCACCGTAGGCATCACAGACTTCTTTGGGCACCGGCAGCTTGGCCAGTTCGCGCAGGGCGACAGCAGCGGCGATCTTCATCTCTTCATTGATGCGAGTTGCGCGAACGTCCAGCGCACCGCGGAAGATGAAGGGGAAGCCGAGCACGTTGTTGACCTGGTTCGGATAGTCCGAGCGACCGGTGGCCATGATCACGTCGCTACGGGTAGCGTGCGCCAGCTCCGGAGAGATTTCCGGGTCTGGGTTAGAGCAGGCGAATACGATTGGATCAGCCGCCATACGCTGCAGGTTTTCCGCGGTCAGCAGGTTGGCACCCGACAGGCCGACAAACACATCAGCACCGTCCAGAGCATCCGCCAGCGAACGCTTGTCGGTTTCGTGGGCGAACACGGCTTTGTACTGGTTGAGGTCATCGCGACCAGCGTGGATCACGCCTTTGCGGTCAACCATGAAGATGTTTTCGATCTTCGCGCCCATGCTCACCAGCAACTTCATGCAGGAGATGGCGGCAGCGCCGGCACCCAGGCAGACGATCTTGGCGTCAGCCAAGGTTTTGCCAACGATTTCCAGGGCATTGAGCATGCCGGCAGCAGTCACGATGGCCGTGCCGTGCTGGTCATCGTGGAACACCGGAATGTCGCATTGCTCGATCAGCGCGCGCTCGATCTCAAAGCACTCAGGCGCCTTGATGTCTTCCAGGTTGATCCCACCAAAGGTGATGGAGATACGTTTTACGGTGTCGATGAAGGCTTGCGGGCTTTCCGAATCGACTTCGATGTCGAACACGTCAATACCGGCGAAGCGCTTGAACAGCACACCCTTGCCTTCCATGACCGGCTTCGAAGCCAGTGGGCCGAGGTCGCCCAGACCAAGGATGGCGGTACCGTCGGAAATCACTGCAACCAGGTTGCCTTTGCCGGTGTATTTGTACGCCAGCTCGGGGTCGCGGGCGATTTCGCGTACCGGCTCGGCCACGCCCGGGCTATAGGCCAGGGACAGGTCACGCGCGGTGGAAGTTGGTTTGGTCAGCTCGACACTCAGCTTCCCCGGACGAGGATGAGCGTGGTATTCGAGAGCGGCAGTTTTCAAATCAGACATGGTGGCATTTCCGCTTTTTTATGCTGTTAAACAGACAGGCAGCGAGGATACGCAAAGTGCCGGACTCGAACAAGACTGATCAGTCAGGTCTGTCAAGGGCTCTAGCGTACGACTTTAAGCCAATCCCCGGGACGGGGCTCGCCGCTTGGATATAGATGATTGAGTAGGCGCAGACGGGACTCGGCGTCACCGGGCAGCGTACTGCCCTGAGCTAGCTTGGTCATGGTTTGCGCGCTTGTGGCACGCACCAGTTGCAGCCGGAGAGGTTGCGCTAGCTTACGCTCCTCGGCCCTCAGAGGTCGAAAACTATTGATCACTTTGAGGAAATTTTCGTCTTCACTTTCCAGCGACGCCGGGGGTTTGACCATCGCGATAAAGACATACGCCGCGTCGCCTTTATAGATCACCGCCACGCGCTTGGCCGGGCGCCCAGGAACAACAGCGGTGTAACCCGACAACCCGGCCTGCTGAAGCTCACGCTCGTCGGCAAGCCGCCCGGACACTTTGGCGCGAATGAACTGCTGTGGCGTTTGTCCAGGCTTTACCTTCTCCAACACCACGGCGACCAGCGCGCCCTGACCCGGCGTGTGAGCGATCACCGCATCCGGGCGGTTAAGCAGCTCCCATCCAGAGGGCGCGCTGAACGTGAAGTCCAGCTCGGCGTGATAGAACTGCTGGCCGCGGCGAATACCGGTGGACTCCGAGTCACCATAGGGCAGGCCATCGAGGTGCTGCATAAACACATCACGACCGACCTCTTGCTGGCCGGTCGCCAACGCCCGGGCCGGGCCGACCACCTGCTGCAGGCGCTGGTCATTGCCAGGGTGGGTATCAAACACACCGTGGTAGCTGGAGGTCGGCTCGGGCTTGCCAGCTTTGCTGGCTTCGTCGCGGGCAAAGTCGTCCTGACTTTTCAGCACCTCGACCACTTCGATCATGGCTTGCGGGTCGTAACCGGCACGCGCCAGGTACTCGGCACCCAAACCGTCGGCCTGCAATTCCATGTCACGACCATAACCGCGCACAAAGGCAGAGCCCAGCGCGCTGGTGACATCGCCTGCCGCACCGACACCCGTGCCGATGGCCACGGCCTGCCCCAGAATGCCCCACGCCTGCGACTGGCTCTGTTGCTGCACGCTATGGCGCGCAGTGACGTGCCCGACCTCATGGCCAAGCACCGCCGCCAGTTCCGCCTCCGAGCTTAGATAGACGAGCAGGCCGCGATGGATATAGATGTAGCCGCCTGGCAAGGCAAAGGCATTGATGTCCGGGCTGTCGATCACGGTGAAGTGATAGGTCAGGTTGCTGCGATGGCTGTGCTTGGCCACGCGCTCACCGACTTGCTGCACATAGGCCTGAAGTTTTTCGTCAGGGTAACGGGGATATTGCTTGGCGATTTCCTGGCTGTAGTTGCGGCCGAGCTCCAGCTCCTGGCGCTCGCTCATCATCACGAAATTGCTTTCGCCGGTGGCCGGGTTTTGCGCGCAACCTTGCAGCGCCATCAGTATCGCCAGCAGACACAACAGCCGCGAACTCATGGCTGCACCTCGAGCATGGCGGGATGGCTGAGCGGCAACATCCAGCGCGCCTGGCCGCTCTGCTGCTGGCCACGGCGGGCGCGATCAATCACCCAACCGCGGGCTTCGACAGTGCGCCCACGCAAGGCACGCAACGCCTGTTGATCAAACGCCGGCAAGGCCTTGCTCGCCACTCGCAACACCAGCGGGCCGTCCAGTTGCAACCAGAGCCCACCACGATTCTGCTCGACCTTCATGACCCGTCCCTGCACCAATGCGAAGCCACTGTCGTTGAGTTGTGCCGCCGTGCGCAGCGGCGACTCGCGCCATACGCCCAATCGCGATGCACGCGCATCCCGTTCTGCCGCCTGCTGGCATGTCAGCAAAGCGACATTGGGCGCAATCGCCACCTGAAAGCCCAAGCCTTCGGCGAGCAATTGCGCTTCAAGATTCTGCCCCTGAACAGCATAGACATGCGCCAGCGTGCGGCCGTAATGATCCTTGCTCTGCCGGCCGACTTGCACGGCCACCTGCCCGGAGCTTGCCGCCACCAACGCCTGCAAACGCCGCTTGGCTTGCTCGGCGAACGGCTGTGCCGGCCGCCCCTTATGCGCCACTTCCGGCGCATTGATACCGATCAGCCGCACGCTGCGGCCATCATCCAACCGCAAGGTGTCGCCATCCACCACCTGCTTCACACCAACCACGGGCAATCTGACCGGCGTCGGACAGAACGCCCAGACCGGACTGACACAAATCGCAGACACAAAAAAGGCGCCCACAAGGGACGCCTTTTTCAACAGCAGCGAAAAGCCCATCAGGCCCTCCGCAGCCACAAAGCCAATTAGGCCTTGGAGCCGAACACACCGAAACGCTGCTTGAAGCGATCAACACGGCCGCCAACGTCCAGCACTTTCTGCTTGCCGGTGTAGAACGGGTGGCACTCGTTGCACACGTCCAGGCTCAGAGGCTTGGCCAGGGTGGAGCGAGTCTGGATCACGTTACCGCAGCTGCAGGTAGCGGTTACGGCTTCGTATACTGGATGGATATCAGCTTTCATGGTGTATTCCTCAGGGCTATCGCGCCGCCACCCGACACTATTGTCGAGTACCGCACGGAATTAGGCCGCGCATCTTACCAGAGTGGGGCAAGCACGCAAGACCGATCGTCAGGCACTCGCATGCTAAGATCGCGCCTCGCTCTCTAGGACGTTTCCCGCGTGCCCCCGGTAATTTTGCGTCTCGCCCTGCCTTCCCCGCTGCGCCGCCTGTTCGACTACCTGGCCCCCAAAGGAGTGCCGGCCAGCGACTTGCAGCCCGGTATGCGTCTGCGCGTGCCGTTCGGCAAACGCGAGATCATCGGCATTCTGGTGGAAGTCAGCGACACCAGCGACGTGCCAGCCGACAAACTGAAGCCAGCCATCGCCCTGCTCGACGCACAATCACCGGTGCCGCCGGCGTTCTTCAAGCTATGTCTGTGGACCGCGCAGTATTACCAGCACAGCCTCGGCGACACCTTCAGCTGGGCGCTGCCAAATCTGCTGCGCCAGGGCGAGCCGGCCGAAGCGCGACAGGAGCGCTTCTGGCATGTAGCGAACGGCGCCTCCCTCGACGATCCACGGCTGGCCCGCGCCCCGCGCCAGCGCGACGCCCTGAAGATCATCGGCCAACACCCGCACGGTGTTGCCCACCGTTTGCTCAGCCAGCTGCAGCTGAATAAAGACAGCCTGGATTTGCTGCGAGAAAAAGGCCTGGTCACCGTCGAGGCCCGTCGCCACGCCACCATCGAACGCCACGGCAACTGGCTGGCACAGCCGGAACTGCCACTCAACCCGGAACAACGCACCGCCACCGAAGCTATTCGCAGCGGCCTCGACAGCTTCAACGCTTTCCTCCTGGCCGGGGTGACCGGCAGCGGCAAGACCGAAGTGTATTTGCAACTGATCCGCGAAACCCTGGAAGCCGGCAAGCAGGCACTGGTGCTGATTCCCGAGATCAACCTGGGCCCACAAACCCTGGCGCGCTTCGAGCGCCGCTTTAATGCGCGCATCGCCCTGCTGCATTCGGCAGTCAACGATCGCGAGCGCCTGGACGCCTGGCTTGCCGCCCGTGACGGCGAGGCCGACATCATCATCGGCACCCGCTCCGCGCTGTTCACGCCGATGAAGAACCCCGGCCTGATCATCATCGACGAAGAGCACGACGCCTCCTATAAACAGCAGGAAGGCCTGCGTTACCACGCCCGCGATCTGGCGCTGGTGCGCGCTCGCCAGGAAAACATCCCGATCGTTCTCGGCTCGGCCACACCGTCGCTGGAAAGCCTGCAGAACGCCTATTCCGGTCGTTATGGCTTGCTGCGCCTGAACCAGCGCGCGGGTGGCGCCCAGCAACCACGTTTCCTGCGCCTGGACATCAAAAGCCGGCCGCTGGACAGCGGCATCTCCGGCCCCATGCAGCAAGCCATCGGTCAAACACTGGCGGCCGGCCAGCAGGTACTGGTGTTCCTAAACCGCCGCGGCTTTGCCCCGACGCTGCTGTGCCATGACTGCGGCTGGCTGTCCGAATGCCCACGTTGTGATGCACGCATGACTGTGCACCAGCGCTCGCGAGAACTGCGTTGTCACCACTGCGGCCACGCCGAACGCCAGCCGAGCAACTGCCCGAAATGCGCCCAGGTCGACCTGCGCCCGGTCGGCGCCGGCACCGAGCGCGCCGAGGACCGCCTGGCCATTCTGTTCCCCGATGTGCCGGTACTGCGGGTCGACCGCGAGAGCACCTCGCGCAAGGACGCCATGCAGAATCTGTTCGCCACCATTAATAAAGGCGAACCATGCATCCTCATCGGCACCCAGATGCTGGCCAAGGGGCACCACTTTCCGCGGGTAACCCTGGTGTCGATTCTGGATGCCGACGGCGGCCTGTTCTCCGCTGACTTCCGCGCCAGCGAACGCATGGCGCAATTGATCGTGCAGGTAGCCGGCCGTGCCGGGCGGGCCGAAGAACCGGGGCGAGTGATCATCCAATCGCACCTGGCCGACCATCCACTGCTGGTGCAACTCACCGAACAAGGCTACTTCGCCTTCGCCGAGCAAGCCTTGAGCGAGCGCCGTGCCGCAGGCCTGCCGCCGTTCTGCCACCTGGCCCTGCTGCGTGCCGAAGCGCATAAGCCCGGCCAGGCCGAAGGTTTTCTCGACGACGCCTGCACCGAAGCCGAACACCTGTTGACCGAGCTGAACCTCAGCGGCATTGAACTACTGGGCCCAGTCCCCGCTCCGATGGAGCGCCGTGCCGGCCGTTATCGCGCGCAGTTGCTGGTGCAAGCCAATGCCCGCGCGCCCCTGCACAAGCTGCTCAACTACTGGACCGCGGCGTTGGAAAAAATGCCCGCTGGTCGTGCAGTACGCTGGTCGCTGGATGTCGATCCGATAGACCTGTTCTGACCGTCAGCACGCCACGGCCGGACCGTGCGGTTGGCAACATCGCAATCGCCACGGATAATGGCCCCCTTTTCACCCGCTTCCTGGCGCCCCGGCGCCTCGATGGCCGTACGAGCAGACCATGAAAGACACCATTCGCCAGCTGATCCAGCAAGCCCTCACCCGTCTCGTCAGCGACGGTGTACTGCCTGAAGGGCTCACGCCAGTGATCCAGGTCGAAAACACCAAGGACAAAACCCACGGTGACTTCGCCAGCAACATCGCCATGATGCTGGCCAAACCGGCGGCCATGAAGCCGCGCGACCTGGCGGAAAAACTCATCGCTGCCCTGCCCGCCGATGCGCAGATCCGCAAAGTGGAAATCGCCGGCCCCGGCTTCCTCAATTTCTACCAAGACACCCAAGCCCTGGCCCAGCGCCTGGAGCTGGCCCTGGCCGACAGCAAGCTCGCGGTAAAAAAGAGCGGCCCGGCACAGCGCGTAGTAGTCGACCTGTCCTCGCCGAACCTGGCCAAAGAGATGCACGTCGGCCACCTGCGTTCCACCATCATTGGTGACGGCGTAGCGCGGGTGCTGGAGTTTCTCGGCGACACGGTGATCCGTCAGAACCACGTTGGCGACTGGGGCACCCAGTTCGGCATGTTGCTGGCCTACCTACAGGAAAACCCGGAAACCAGCGAAACCCAACTTTCCGACCTTGAAGGTTTTTACCGCGCCGCCAAGCAGCGCTTCGACGAGTCACCGGAGTTCGCTGACCGCGCCCGCGAGCTGGTAGTCCAGCTGCAAGCCGGCGAGCCTGAGTGCATGCGTCTGTGGCACCGCTTCAATGCGATTTCCCTGGCTCACTGCCAGAAGGCCTACGACCGCCTGAACGTGAAGCTGACCCCCGCCGACGTCAAAGGCGAAAGCGCCTACAACGACGACCTGGCCAATGTGGTCGCCGACCTGAAAAGTGCCGGCCTGCTGGTGGAAAGCAACGGCGCCCAGTGCGTGTTCCTCGACGAATTCAAGAATGCCGAAGGCAACCCGCTGCCGGTAATCGTGCAAAAGGCGGGGGGCGGTTATCTGTACGCCACCACCGATCTCGCCGCCATGCGCTACCGCAGCCAGGTGTTGAAGGCCGACCGCGTGCTGTACTTCGTTGACCAGCGCCAGGCCCTGCATTTCCAGCAGGTGTTCGAAGTGGCGCGCCGCGCCGGTTTCGTCCACCCCGGCATGCAGCTCGAACACATGGGTTTTGGCACCATGAACGGCGCCGACGGCAAACCATTCAAAACCCGCGACGGCGGCACCGTGAAGCTGATCGACCTACTGGACGAGGCGCAAGAGCGTGCCTATGCCCTGGTCAAGGACAAGAACCCGGAGCTGGCTGAAGACGAGCTGCGCACTATCGCCCGCGTAGTCGGCATTGGTTCGGTGAAATACGCCGACCTGAGCAAGCACCGCACCAGCGACTACAGCTTCAACTTCGAGCAAATGCTCAGCTTTGAAGGCAACACCGCGCCCTATCTGCTGTACGCCTACACCCGCGTCGCCAGCGTATTCCGCAAGCTGGGCGAGGGTTACGACCAGCGCGACGGCCAGATCGCCCTGGACGCCGCACAGGAACAAGACCTGGCGGCCAAGCTGGCGCAGTTCGGCGAAGTGCTGACCAACGTTGCCGAAAAAGGTACGCCGCATACGCTGTGCACCTACCTCTATGAACTGGCCGGTCTGTTCTCCAGCTTCTACGAACACTGCCCGATCCTCGCCGCCGAGGACCCGGCTACCCAGCAAAGCCGCCTGCGCCTGGCTGCCCTGACCGGGCGCACCCTCAAGCAAGGTCTGGAGTTACTGGGTCTGGAAACTCTGGAGCGCATGTAAGTTGGCGGCCAAGAAAAAACCTGCACCCAAGCGCGGCGCCAGCCGCTATCAAGCTCCCGCTAAACGCCCGGTACCGGGCTGGATCTGGCTGGCCTGCGGCCTGGCGATTGGGGCGTTTATCGTGCTGCTGATGAAGCTTGAGCCTGGCCGCAAGGAAATCCAGCGCGACAAGCCGGACGACAAAACCAAGACCGCCATCGCCCCCAAGGCCCCGGTTAACACCACCACGACCACCGCGCCGACGCCAAACGGCCCGGTAAAACCCAAGTACGACTTCTACACCTTGCTGCCCGAGTCGGAAGTGATCGTGCCGCCCGAAGCCGTGCCGGAGCAGACGCCACCGCCAGCCTCCCCGGCAGAGCTGGCCAAAGCGGATGCAGCGCGTGCCGAAGCAGCGCTCAAAGGTGAGACGCCTCCGCCCCTGCCGACTGCCGTGAAAGCTGCGGTTACCCAATACTTCTTGCAGGCCGGTTCGTTCCGCAAGCAAGAGGACGCCGACAAGGTACGCGCGCAGATCATCCTGCTCGGCCAGGACGTGCAAGTGGAGTCCGGCATGGTCCGCGATGAAACCTGGTACCGCGTGCTGGTCGGCCCGTTCAGTAACCGCGAGCAACTGACTGCGGCGCAGAAAAAACTGGCCGGCAGCGGCTTCAGCAACCTGCTGCTGCAGCAACGCCAAGGGCGTTGAGCTGGCAGGGCTCCTGCAATGGGAGCCCTTGCCAACCGCCATCAAAATCGACCGATCGACGCCAGGCCGCTTCCTACATAAATAGCCCGTTGCCCAACGAGATAGTGACCGCTGCTCGGGCGTAGCCTTCTAGACGCCTGCCTGCCGGTCGATAGCCAGTCAAACCCGAGCGCCCTCTCTCTACGAAAAGGTCGTTTACCATGCATCACGCCTCCCCCCGCCTACCCTTGCGTCGCCTGCCCCTGCTGGTCGCCATGGGCTTGGTCAGCATTGCTACCCAACAGGCTTACGCCCACGGTTACGTGGAACAGCCAAAATCCCGCGCCGTGCTCTGCACCGCCACAGCCGGCAACCTCAACAGCAACTGCGGCATCGTTGCCTATGAGCCGCAAAGCATCGAATACGGCCCCTCGGTCAACCACCACTACCAAGGTGCCTACTGCTCCGGAGACTTCACCCAATGTGGCCCGGCCAATGAAACTATCGCCGCAGGCGGCATGTCGGGCTTCGGCCAGCTCAACGAACAATCTGCAACTCGCTGGACAAAACACCCGATCAAGCCCGGCGCCAATACCTTCACCTGGCGCTACACCGCCGGCCACGCCACTTCCTACCACCAGTTCTATATCACCAAGAAAGACTGGAACCCCAACCAGCCACTAACCCGCGACTCCTTCGAGTTGGTCCCCTTGCTGCACCAAGACGCCCAAGGCGTCCGCCCGCCTAGTGGCGGCAGCACTAGCCACACCGTCAACATCCCAGCCGGTCACTCGGGTTATCACGTGGTCCTGGCCACCTGGAAAATCGCCGATACTGCCGCCACCTTCTATCAGGTGATCGACGTCAACATCAGCGGCGCCGCCAATCCGACAGTGCCTGGCGCGCCGGTCAGCACCTGGAAGAGCATCGGGACAGTAGTGCCGGAGCCGCTGAAAATCGGCGACAAAGTGCTGACCCGGGTATTTACCGCCCAGGGCGAGCAAAGCAACCGACAAACCTCGCTGACTATCGAAACGGACGAGCAGGCACAAGCCAACACCTGGCCATTCCTGTTGGCGCAGAAGGTGGCCAAGGCCAACGTCGGCTACTCGATGGGTGAGCTCAACAGCAGCAATGAAGTGGTACCCAACTACGGTAAAAACAGCCTGTATACCAAGACCGGTAGCGACGTGGTGCGGGTGGAAATCCAGAAAGTGCAGACAGCTCCGAGCAATGTCGGCAGCCTGGAGCTCAATGGTCTGCAAGCCAGCTACAAGGTCGAAGGCGGCATGACCCAGTTGCACTTCAATGCCCTCACCCAAGGCGGGCCGTACACCGTCAACGCCACCGTATTCAATGCCAAAGGGGAAAGCATCGCTCACCAGCAGAGCGAGCCAGGCAGCAGTTCGCCACACATGATGCTCACCCTGAAAAAACCGGCTGGCGGCACCTACGACCTGGTGGTAGTGGCCAAACCGGAAACCGGCGAACCCCTGCAGAAAACCCATCGTTTCGAGATCGAAGCCCAGGCCGGTAAATACGACTTCGTGTTCCCCAATGGCCTGAAGAGCTACAAAGCCGGCACCAAGGTATTGGCCCGCGATGGCAACACCTATGCCTGCAAGCCGTTCCCCTACAGCGGCTACTGTGTGCAGTGGAGCAGCAGCGCTACTCAGTACGAACCGGGCACCGGCTCGCACTGGCAGATGGCCTGGACACGTCAGTAATACTTCGCGGCAACCTGGAAACGGCGAGGCCTGTGCCTCGCCGTTTCATTGCGGGCCTGGGAAACAAACTGACGCAAACATCGGCCCGGTACGTTTGTCGCCCCCGGTTGAAATGCCCAAGCCCCTCCCCCATATGAGTTTTCACTAGGGCACTTTCGCCCCCTGCGTGGAGACTCACCCTTGACCACCATCGTTTCAGTTCGTCGCCACGGCAAAGTCGTCATGGGCGGCGACGGCCAGGTTTCCCTCGGCAATACCGTGATGAAAGGCAACGCGAAAAAAGTCCGCCGCCTGTACCACGGCCAAGTGATTGCCGGTTTCGCCGGGGCCACTGCCGATGCGTTCACCCTTTTCGAGCGCTTCGAAGGGCAGTTGGAAAAACACCAGGGCCATCTGGTGCGCGCCGCCGTCGAGCTGGCCAAAGAATGGCGTACCGACCGCTCCCTCAGCCGCCTGGAAGCCATGTTGGCGGTGGCCAACAAGGACGCCTCCCTGATCATCACCGGCAACGGTGACGTGGTTGAGCCCGAAGACGGCCTGATCGCCATGGGTTCTGGCGGCCCCTATGCCCAAGCCGCTGCCCGCGCCCTGCTGATGCATACCGAACTCGGCGCCCGCGAAGTGGCCGAAACTGCGCTGGGTATCGCCGGCGATATCTGCGTGTTCACCAATCACAACCTGACTATCGAGGAGCTGGACCTCGCTGTCTGAGGCCCGACCATTCCATGCCCATGACTCCCCGCGAAATCGTTCACGAACTGAGCCGCCACATCATCGGTCAGGACGAAGCTAAACGTGCCGTCGCCATCGCCCTGCGCAACCGCTGGCGGCGCATGCAGCTGCCTGCCGAGCTGCGTGCCGAAGTGACGCCGAAGAACATCCTGATGATCGGCCCCACCGGCGTCGGTAAAACCGAAATCGCCCGGCGCCTGGCCAAGCTGGCCAACGCCCCCTTCCTGAAAGTGGAAGCGACCAAATTCACCGAGGTCGGCTATGTCGGCCGCGATGTCGAATCGATCATCCGCGACCTCGCCGATGCGGCGATCAAGATGCTCCGCGAGCAGGAGATGGTGAAAGTCCGTCACCGCGCCGAAGACGCCGCCGAAGAGCGCATCCTCGACGCCCTGCTGCCACCGGCCCGTGTCGGCTTCAATGAAGACCAGACGCCGAGCAACGATTCCAACACCCGTCAGCTGTTCCGCAAGCGTCTGCGTGAAGGCCAGCTGGACGACAAAGACATCGAGATTGAGGTGGCCGACACGCCCGGCGGCGTGGAAATCATGGCCCCGCCCGGCATGGAGGAAATGACCAACCAGCTGCAGAACCTGTTCTCGACCATGGGCAAGGGCAAGAAGAAAGCCCGCAAGCTCAAGGTCAAGGAAGCGCTGAAACTGGTGCGCGACGAAGAAGCCGCGCGCCTGGTCAATGAAGAAGAACTCAAGGCCCAGGCCCTGGAAGCGGTCGAGCAGCACGGCATCGTGTTTATCGACGAGATCGACAAAGTGGCCAAGCGCGGCAACGTCGGCGGCGCCGATGTGTCCCGTGAAGGCGTTCAGCGTGACCTGCTGCCACTGATCGAAGGTTGCACGGTGAACACCAAGTTGGGCATGGTCAAAACCGACCACATCCTGTTCATTGCCTCCGGCGCCTTCCACCTGAGCAAGCCCAGCGACCTGGTGCCCGAGCTGCAAGGCCGGCTGCCGATCCGCGTCGAGCTCAAGGCGCTCACCCCGAACGATTTCGAACGCATCCTCACCGAGCCGCACGCCTCGCTTACCGAGCAATACCGCGAGCTGCTGCTGACCGAAGGGCTGAGCATCGAGTTCGCCGCCGACGGCATCAAGCGCCTGGCCGAGATCGCCTGGCAGGTTAACGAGAAGACCGAGAACATCGGTGCGCGCCGTTTGCACACCCTGCTCGAACGCCTGCTCGAAGAAGTGTCGTTCAGCGCCGGTGACCTGGCTGGCAGCCAGAATGGCCAAGCCATCCGCATCGACGCCGACTACGTGAACAGCCACCTCGGCGAGCTGGCGCAAGACGAAGACCTGTCGCGCTATATTCTGTAAAGGTTTTATTCTTTAGGCCCAGCCGACACCCTGAGCCCGGTCGCTGCAAAGCGATCGGGCTTAGCTATTTTCAGAGCGAGCAGCACCATGCGTATCCCATCGGCCATCGAGCTGCACAAAGCCTCGAAAACCCTCACCCTGAAATACGGCGCAGATGAAAGCTATACGCTGCCCGCCGAGTTCCTGCGCGTGCATTCGCCTTCGGCCGAGGTGCAGGGCCACGGCAAACCGATTCTGCAATTCGGCAAACTGGGCGTCGGCTTGAGCAAGATCGAACCCGCCGGTCAGTACGCACTAAAGTTGTGCTTCGACGACGGGCATGACAGTGGATTGTTCACTTGGGACTACCTGGAGCAACTGGCGCAACGTCAGGCAGAACTCTGGGCGGATTATCTTCAGGAGCTCGCACGCGCTGGAAAGTCGCGCGATCCAGCCGAGTCCGTCGTCAAGCTGATGCTCTAGCTCGAACCTTCCGACAGGTTAGGGCGAACTTTCTAAACTCCCTCGGCATACTCCCCGCTGCGCTTGGCCAAGTGACTGGCCTGCTTGCGCAAACGCTGAAACTCGGGTAACCAATTACCTGGCAGGTTCCGTGCATTTGACTGTGTCAGATGCAATGAATGAAGCGGAGCTAGCTCCGCCCCCGGTAACCCGAGCAGTACTAGGCGCTAACGCCCTGTGTCCGCGCACAGCAGCATGCCGGTATCAGCCTCAGGACAATGGAGCGTCGTTGATGAGCAACAAAAATAATGAAGACCTGCAACGCCAGGCCTCGGATAACACCCTTGGGCTCAATCCCGTTATTGGCCTTCGGGGGAAAGACATTCTCGCTTCTGCCCGCATGATTCTCGCGCAGGCCTATAAACAACCGCTGCACAGTGCCAAGCACTTAGCCCACCTGGGCATCGAATTGAAGAACGTCGTCCTCGGCAGCTCCGACCTGGAGTCCGAGGTAGGCGACAAACGTTTTGCCGACCCGGCCTGGAGCCAGAACCCTCTGTACAAGCGCTACCTGCAAAGCTACCTGGCCTGGCGCAAAGAACTGCACAGCTGGGTCGAGCACAGCAACCTGTCGGAGACCGATATCAGCCGCGGTCACTTCGTCATCAACTTGCTCACCGAAGCCATGGCGCCGAGCAACAGCATGGCCAACCCGGCTGCGCTCAAACGCTTCTTCGAAACCGGCGGCAAGAGCCTGCTCGACGGCCTTGGCCATCTGGCCAAAGACCTGGTGAACAACGGCGGCATGCCCAGCCAGGTGAACATGGACGCCTTCGAGGTCGGCAAGAACCTGGCCATGAGTGAAGGCTCGGTGGTGTTTCGCAACAACCTGCTGGAGCTGATCCAGTACAAGCCGACCACCGAACAGGTGCATGAACGCCCGCTACTGGTGGTGCCGCCGCAGATCAACAAGTTCTACGTGTTCGACCTGTCGCAGGAAAAAAGCCTGGCGCGCTTCTGCCTGCGCAACGGCATTCAGACCTTTATCGTCAGTTGGCGCAACCCAACCAAGGCCCAACGCGAGTGGGGCCTGTCGACCTATATCGACGCGCTGAAAGAAGCCATCGACGTGATCCTGGCCATCACCGGCAGCAAAGACGTCAACATGCTCGGCGCCTGCTCCGGTGGCATTACCACCGCCGCCTTGCTCGGCCACTACCAAGCGATTGGCGAGAAGAAGGTCAACGCCCTGACCCTACTGGTCAGCGTCCTCGACACCAAGCTCGATACCCAGGTGGCGCTGTTCGTCAACGAACAGACCCTGGAAGCCGCCAAGCGCCGCTCCTACCAGGCCGGTGTGCTGGAGGGCAGTGACATGGCCAAGGTGTTTGCCTGGATGCGCCCCAACGATCTGATCTGGAACTACTGGGTCAACAACTACCTGCTCGGCAACGAGCCGCCGGTGTTCGACATCCTCTACTGGAACAACGACACCACCCGCCTGCCGGCCGCCTTCCACGGCGACCTGATCGAGCTGTTCAAGACCAACCCACTGACCCGCGCCGATGCCTTGGAAGTCTGTGGCACACCGATCGATCTGAAGAAGGTGACGGCCGATATCTTCAGCCTGGCCGGCACCAACGACCACATCACCCCGTGGGAAGCCTGCTACCGCTCGGCGCGTCTGTTCGGCGGCAAAATCGAATTCGTGCTGTCCAGCAGCGGCCATATCCAGAGCATTCTCAACCCGCCGGGCAACCCCAAGGCACGCTACATGACCAGCGAAGGTGAACTGCCGGACTGCCCGAAATCCTGGCAGGAAGACTCCACCAAGCACACCGACTCCTGGTGGCTGCACTGGCAGAAGTGGCTCGCCGAGCGTTCCGGGAAACTGAAAAAGGCCCCGGTAATTCTGGGCAACAAAAACTACCCCGCAGGCGAAGCATCGCCAGGCACCTATGTGCATGAGCGCTGAGTAGGGCATTAGGCTGTGGCGCATGAACCCTGGGGCGCGCGCCGCAAACTGCAACCTGGACCGACGATAGTTCACCACCATCAGGCAACAGGATTCACTGCATAGACTGCCCGCGGCACCCGGACGTGCCGCCAGCTGTCAGCGCCCACAAGGCCCTGACAGTGGTCACGAAGCCAGCATGGACCGCCCGCTTCGTTATTCTGGACAGGTGCGCTGGACGGCGCCGCCAGAGCTTCATAGGGTCACCCATAGGGCTAGCGCATGCCGTTACCATTTGTTTTCCGCACCATCGATCTTGATGGGCAAACCATCCGCACGGCGGTCCGTCCAGGCAAACCGCACCTGACGCCGTTGCTGATTTTCAACGGCATCGGGGCCAACCTGGAGTTGGTCTTCCCCTTTGTTGCCGCCCTCGACCCCGACCTCGAAGTGATCGCCTTCGATGTGCCAGGAGTCGGCGGCTCGTCGACGCCCAACCAGCCCTACCGTTTTCCAGGCTTGGCCAAGCTCGCCGCGCGCATGCTCGATTACCTCGACTATGGCCAGGTCAACGCCATTGGCGTGTCCTGGGGCGGTGCCCTGGCGCAGCAGTTCGCCCATGACTACCCCGAGCGCTGTAAGAAGCTGGTACTAGCCGCTACTTCGGCCGGTGCGGTGA
Source organism: Pseudomonas sp. GV071 (assembly GCF_003050835.1). Lineage (GTDB taxonomy): Bacteria > Pseudomonadota > Gammaproteobacteria > Pseudomonadales > Pseudomonadaceae > Aquipseudomonas. Next base: position 66,449 of record NZ_QAOJ01000005.1, read on the forward strand.
TGGTGCCGGGCAAACCGAAAGTACTCTGGCGTATGGCCAGCCCGCGGCGTTATGTGCAGCCTTCCTACGGCGTGAAAATCGCCCCGGATATTTATGGCGGTGCCTTCCGTCGCGATCCCAACCTGGCCATGGCCCATGCGAGCAAAGTACGTTCCTCGGGCAAACTGGGTTACTACTGGCAGTTGTTTGCCGGCATGGGTTGGACGAGCATTTTCTGGCTGCACAAAATCACCCAGCCGACCTTGGTGCTGGCCGGTGATGACGACCCATTGATCCCCCTGGTGAACATGCGTCTGCTAGCCTGGAGAATTCCCAACTCGGAACTGCACGTGATCGACGACGGTCACCTGTTCCTGATTACGCGGGCCGAAGCGGTCGCGCCAATCATCATGAAATTTTTACAAGAGGAACGCCAACGTGCAGTGATGCACCCACAGCCGACACCTTCGCCGGCTCGCGATCACTGAAACAACTACAACCCGGCGGTGCGCACTGATTCAGTTCGGACAGTGCCCACCCGACCCAATAGGGCGCCGGGCGAACCACCTGCTGTTCTTTGCGCGGTTGTCTGGAATGCACCTCCGGCGCGCCTTGGTACAAGCCTTGCTCTGTACCAATTTGACGTTGAGTCCCTTGCTGGTTTGACGACGGAGTGTTGCCCCATGCGAGACAAATCTGTGCCCACCCCGGTGACCACCTCACCGGCCAGTAAAATGAATGCACAAAATGCGGTGATGGGTTTGCGCGGCCGCGACGTGCTCAGCACCGTGCGGACCCTGGCGATACAGGGCCTGCGTCGCCCGGTGTACAGCGCCAAGCACGCGCTAGCCCTGGGTGGCCAATTGGGCCGGGTGTTGATCGGCGACACGTTGCACAAGACCAACCCCAATGACGCCCGTTTTGCCGACCCCACCTGGCAACTCAACCCGTTCTACCGCCGCAGCCTGCAGGCCTACCTCGCCTGGCAGCAGCAGCTCAACCGCTGGATTGAAGAAAGCGACCTGCCGGCCGATGACCGCACCCGCGCGCGGTTTATAGCCACCTTGCTCGGTGATGCGCTAGCGCCCTCCAACAGCCTGCTCAACCCGCTGGCGATCAAAGAGCTGCTCAACAGCGGCGGCACCAGCATCTTCAAAGGCATGCGCCACCTCTACGATGACCTGCTGCACAACAGTGGCATGCCGCGGCAAGTGAACAAGACCGCGTTCGAAGTCGGCCGCAACCTGGCCACCACGCCGGGTTCGGTGGTGTTTCGCAACGAGATGCTGGAGCTCATCCAGTACAAACCGATGAGCGAAAAGCAGTACGCCAAACCCTTGGTGATCGTGCCGCCGCAAATCAACAAGTTCTATATTTTTGACCTCAGTCCGGACAAGAGCTTCGTCCAGTACTGCCTGAAGAACGGCCTGCAGGTGTTTATGGTCAGCTGGCGCAACCCCGATGCGCGGCACCGTGAATGGGGCCTGTCGAGCTACGTGCAGGCGCTGGAAGCAGCCACCGATGTGGCGCGGGCGATCACCGGCAGCAAGGACGTCAACCTGATCGGCGCCTGCGCCGGCGGCCTGACCATCGCCGCCCTGCAAGGGCATTTGCAAGCCAAACGGCAACTGCGCAAAGTCTCCAGCGCCAGCTATCTGGTGAGCCTGCTCGACAGCCAGATCGAAAGCCCGGCCATGCTGTTTGCCGACGAAAAAACCCTGGAAGCGGCCAAGCGCCGCTCCTACCAGAACGGCGTACTCGATGGCCGCGACATGGCCCGCGTATTCGCCTGGATGCGCCCAAACGACCTGATCTGGAATTACTGGGTCAACAACTACCTACTGGGCAAACAACCGCCGGCGTTCGACATCCTTTACTGGAACAACGACAACACCCGCCTGCCGGCTGCCTTCCATGGCGACCTGCTGGACTTCTTCAAACACAATCCGCTGACCCGCCCCGGCGCGCTGGAAGTCTGTGGCACGCCCATCGATTTGCAGAAGGTCAACGTCGACAGTTTCAGCGTGGCCGGCATCAACGACCACATCACGCCTTGGGACGTGGTCTATCGCTCGACCCTGCTGCTGGGCGGCGAGCGGCGTTTCGTGCTGTCCAACAGCGGTCACATCCAGAGCATCCTCAACCCGCCGAGCAACCCCAAAGCCAACTTCTTCGAAAACGGCAAGCTCACCTCCGACCCACGCGCCTGGTACTACGACGCCAAACAGCACGCAGGCAGTTGGTGGCCGGTGTGGATGGAGTGGATTCAGGCGCGTTCCGGTGAGCAGCAGGAAACCCTGCTGGCCATCGGCAACCAGAACTATCCACCGATGCAGGCGGCGCCGGGAACGTACGTTCACGAGGTGTGATGCACAACAACACTGGCCAGGCGGCGCCTGGCCAGTTAACGTCGGCCAATGGACCGTCACACCAATAAGAAGAATGGATGAAAACCCGCGACCGCATCCTTGAATGCGCCCTGCAGTTATTCAATCAGCAGGGCGAACCCAACGTCTCCACCCTGGAAATCGCCAACGAGCTGGAAATCAGTCCGGGCAATCTCTACTACCACTTCCACGGCAAAGAGCCGCTGGTGATGGAGCTGTTCGAGCGCTTCGAAATCGACATGGCTCCGCTGCTCGACCCACCGGCCGATGCGCGCCTGAACGTCGAAGACTACTGGCTGTTCCTGCACCTGATCGTCGAGCGCCTGGCCCACTACCGCTTCCTGTTCCAGGACCTCTCCAACCTTGCCGGCCGCCTGCCGAAGCTGGCGCGCGGCATTCGCCTGTGGCTCAACTCACTGAAGCGCACCCTCGCCGCCCTGCTCGCCGGCTTGAAAGCCGAAGGTCACGTGACCAGCAACACCCAGGCCCTGGGCCTGCTGGTGGAACAGATTACCCTGACCCTGCTGTTCTCCCTCGACTACCAACGTATCCTAGGCAACCTCGGCGAGATTCGCCTGGTGGTATTCCAAGTGATGATGCTGGTCAGCCCGCACATGCAGGAAGACTCACGCGGTGCGGCGGAACTGTTGGCGCAGAAATACCTCGAGGCCTGAGTCTGAAAACATAAAAAAACCCGGTCATCCGACCGGGTTTTTCATTTACCGCACACGCACTCAGGAAGACGTGCTTGGCGTCACCGGCGGAACGGGCGAAGCAACCGGTGTATTGGTCGCTGCAGCAGTTGGCGCTGGGGTCGGTGCTGGTGCTGGTGCAGCCGGTTTGGCAACAGCGGCCGCCGGCTTCGGTGCAGCAGGCTTGGCAGCGGCCGGCTTGGGTGCGGGTTTAGCGGCTGGTTTCACCGCAGGTTTGGCAGCCGGTTTAGCGGCAGCGGGTTTCGCTGCTGGCTTGGCGGCTGGCTTGGCAGCAGGTTTTGCCGCCGGTTTGGCTGCAGCTTTCACCGCAGGTTTCGCAGCAGGTTTGGCGGCGGCTTTAGCAGCAGGTTTAGCGGCTGGTTTGGCGGCGGGCTTGGCTGCAGGTTTTGCAGCGGCTTTGGCAGCCGGTTTAGCAGCAGGCTTGGCAGCGGGTTTAGCCGCGGCTTTGGCCAGTGGTTTAGCCACCGACTTGGCTGCAGCTTTGGCTGGTTTGGCAGCGGCTTTAACAGCAGCTTTGGCCGCAGGTTTTGCAGCCGGTTTGGCAGCGGCTTTCGCGGCTGGCTTGGCGGCCGGTTTTGCAGCTGGTTTGGCTGCAGCTTTCGCAGCAGGTTTAACAGCCGCTTTGGGAGCTGGTTTGGCGGCAACTGTCTTGGCACTTACGCCAGTCAGTTTTTCCAGCTGTTTGGTCAAGGTATCCACTTTGCTGTTCAGCGCTTTCACTTCATTGCGGCTCGGAACACCGAGACGCGAAATGGCACTGTTCAGACGTTTATCAAAGGCCTCTTCGAGCTCGCCCCACTTACCGAGCGCCAGACCTTTTACTTCGTCGACTTTGTCTTTCGCCGACCGTGCAGATGTTTTAGCTGTCGATTTAACTGCGCCAACTTGTTTCTCGACTTCGGTCTTGGCCAGCTTCTCGGCTTTCTCGCCATCGGTTACCAGCGTATCGAACAGCTTGGTGCCGTCCTTGCTGATTTTCGAATAGGCGCCCAACCCAGCCAGCCAGATTTGGCGAGAGTATTTTTCAACTTCGCCAATCCACGAGCTGCTTTGTTTTTCGACTTTCTTTTTAGCAACCATCCCGCTCTCCTTATTGAGTCTTAGCGACACGTGCAACCAACGCATTCAGCACGTCCAGCTTAGCAGAGAGCGCATCAACATCCTGGCGCGAAGGGATACCAAAACGATTTAGTGCTTTGGCCACCCGACGATCGAAGAGTTTCTCGATTTTGTCGAACTGCACTTCAACTTTGCTTTTGACGCTGGAGACATTGCTGCTGACAGTTTTTTTAACCGAGTCGAGCTGGCTGTTTGCCGCATCGACTTGCACTGTGACCAGCTTTTTACCTTTCTGTTCGATACCTTCGCCAGCGCTGACCAGGCCTTTTACATAGCCCAGACCTTCTTTACCGGCTTTGGCATACGCGCCCAACCCGGCCAGCCAGATTTGCCGGCTGTAGTGTTTAACATCGGTCAGCAGAGAGGCTTCGACTTCTACGGTTTTGGCGACGACTTTTTTAGCGGCAACTTTGGCCATGGTGCACCTCACAAGAAAGGAAGGAAAAAACGCCTGCTACTTACAGGCCTGCAGCCAAACTAGCCGGGAAAATTAGAATTCACATACTAGGTATGCGGCCGCGCCGAACTGTTTTTTTGTGCAAGGGACCGCGTTAACTCAACGACTCGTCCAGGCCCTTTTCAATTTCGCGCTTGATCGTGCCGCTCATGGCCGACAACAACAGGCCCAAACTCAATTCCACACGCACCGTGTCTTTTGCGACGTTGATCGTGCCGTCGGCACCACTGCGCTTGAACTCCAGCACATCGCCCTTCCACTGATACCGCACGGCATATTCGGCAGCCAGGCGTTCGGCCAGCTCCTCAGCTTTGGCGCGGGCGCCATCCAGACCAAGGGTGTGGGAACGTTCGACGGTAATGCGAGCCATAGTTGGCGACTCCTGCGACCATAAGTCGCGCGACTATAACGCGAGCACAGCGCCATGGGCAGCGCAGCGGCGACCCCAGGCACACGCGTTGCCAAGACAAAGCCCACAACGGCGATTAGAATGGCCGGCACTTTCTTCCGGTGACCGCACATGAACGATCCGCGCAAAGGCAGTGATGCCGAACCGACTACCCACTTCGGCTACCAGAGCGTGCCGGAAAGCCAGAAGGCCGACAAAGTCGCCGAGGTTTTCCATTCCGTAGCCGCCAAATACGACTTGATGAACGACCTGATGTCCGCTGGCGTACACCGCCTATGGAAGCGCTTCACCATTGAGCTGTCCGGCGTTCGCACCGGCAACCGGGTGCTGGACATCGCCGGCGGCACGGGCGACCTCACTCGCCAGTTCTCGCGTTTGGTAGGCCCCACCGGTGAAGTGGTACTGGCCGACATCAACGCCTCGATGCTCAAGGTCGGGCGTGACAAGCTGCTCGACAGCGGTGTGGCCAACAACGTCCAGTTCGTCCAGGCGGACGCGGAAAAGCTGCCGTTCCCGGACAACCACTTCGACTGCGTAACCATCGCCTTCGGTCTGCGCAACGTCACCCATAAAGATGAAGCGATCCGCTCCATGCTGCGGGTGCTGAAACCCGGTGGCCGCTTGCTGATCCTGGAGTTCTCCAAGCCCACCAGCAACCTGCTGTCCAAGGCGTATGACGCCTACTCGTTCAGCCTGCTGCCGTTGATGGGCAAGCTGATCACCAATGACTCGGAAAGCTACCGCTACCTGGCCGAGTCGATCCGCATGCACCCGGATCAGGAAACCCTCAAGGCGATGATGGTCGAGGCTGGTTTCGAACGCGCCACGTACCACAACATGACCGGCGGCATCGTCGCCCTGCACCGCGGCATCAAGCCCTGATGCTCACCCAGGCGCTGCTGGCCACTGCCGAAACTGGCATCAACCGCGTCCTGCGTCTGGACGCGACGGCCCTGCCACGCCTGGCGCACCTGGCCGGCAAGGTCATTGAAGTGGACTGCAGCGCCCCGGCGTTGCAGCTGTTTGTCCTCGCCGACGATGCCGGTCTGCGCCTGGCCGCGCACTGGAGCGGCGACATCGCCTGCCGCCTGCGCGCCCCGGCCAGTAGCCTGTTGCGCCTGGCCACCAGCAAAGACAAAACGGCGGTGCTGCACAGCCCGGAAGTCGAGTTGGACGGCGACAGCGCTGTCCTGCTGGACCTCGCTGGTGTGCTGCAAGACCTCGAACTCGACTGGGAATACGAGCTGGCCCGCTGGCTCGGCCCAATCGGCAGCCAGTTGCTCAGCGGCCATCTGAAAAGCCGCGCGCGCTGGACGACGCAGAACCTCGACAGCCTGCGCCAGAACCTCGCCGACTACCTCGCCGAAGAGTCGCGCACGCTGGTCGGCGAAAACGAAGCACAAGCTCGCTTCGCCGAACTGGACGAACTGAAAATGGCCCTCGATCGCCTCGATGCGCGGGTTGAACGCCTGGCCCTGACACTCACCCCAAAACCTAGCGAACCCGCATGAGCCTGCTTGCCGTCCGCCGTTTGTTGCGCATCCAGCGCGTGGTTATTCGCTACCGCCTCGATGATCTGATTCTCGACCTGCCACTGCCCTGGTGGCTGCGTGCAGTGGGCTACTTCCTGCCCTGGCGCTGGCTGCCGCGGCGCAAGCTGGAACTCACTCGCGGCGAACGCGTGCGCCTGGCGCTGCAGGACCTGGGGCCGATCTTCATCAAGTTCGGCCAACTGCTCTCGACTCGCCGCGACCTGCTGCCGGTGGACATGGCCGATGAGCTGGCGTTTCTGCAAGACCAGGTGCCGCCGTTTGATTCCGCCCATTCCCTGGCGCTGATCGAAGCGCAACTGGGGGCGAAAGTCGGCGACGTATTTGCCCGTTTCGACAGCCAGCCATTGGCCTCGGCTTCGGTAGCGCAGGTGCACGCCGCGCAACTGCGCAGTGGCGAAGAAGTGGTGGTGAAGGTGATTCGCCCCGGCCTGAAACCGGTGATCCGCGCCGACATCGCCTGGCTGTTCCTGCTCGCCAAACTGGCCGAACGGGTGTCCACCGAGGCGCGTCGCCTGCACCCTGTGGAAGTGGTCAGCGACTACGAAAAAACCATCTACGACGAACTCGACCTGCTGCGCGAAGCGGCCAACGCCAGCCAGCTGCGCCGCAATTTCGAAGGCTCGCCACTGCTGTATGTGCCACAGGTGTATTGGGACTGGTGCCGCCCGCAGGTGCTGGTAATGGAGCGCATCTACGGCGTGCAGGTGACCGACATGGCAACCCTCGCCGACCAGCGCACCGACCTGAAAATGCTCGCCGAGCGCGGCGTGGAAATCTTCTTCACCCAGGTGTTTCGCGACAGCTTTTTCCACGCCGACATGCACCCCGGCAATATCTTCGTCAGCACCCGCACGCCGTGGAGCCCGCAGTACATTGCCATCGACTGCGGCATCATCGGCAGCCTGACGCCAGAAGATCAGGACTACCTGGCGCGCAACCTGATCGCCTTCTTCAAGCGTGACTACCGCAAGGTAGCTCAACTGCACATCGACTCCGGTTGGGTGCCGGCGGAAACCAAGGTGAATGATTTCGAAGCGGCGATTCGCACCGTCTGCGAGCCGATTTTCGAGCGCCCGTTGAAAGACATCTCCTTCGGCCTGCTGCTGATGCGCCTGTTCCAGACCGCGCGGCGCTTCAATATGGAGATCCAGCCACAACTGGTACTGCTGCAGAAAACCCTGCTCAACATCGAAGGCCTGGGCCGCCAGCTTTACCCGGACCTCGACCTGTGGAGCACCGCCCAGCCGTTCCTCGAGCGCTGGATGCGTGAGCGCATCAGCCCGAAAAGCCTGTTCAACAACCTGCAATCGCAAGTCGAACAGGTGCCGCACCTGGCCCATATGACCCGCGAGCTGCTCGAACGCATGGCCCAGCCGCACCTGCACAACCCGCCGCTGCAACAGCAGCCTGGTGGCGATAAATGGGCGCTGCGCCTGCTCGGCACGGCACTGTTGGGCGGCGGAATTACCCTGGCCCTGGCCGCCGCCAGCATCACCGCTGCGACCACCTGGCCGGCGTGGCTGATGGCTGCCAGCGGTCTGTACCTGATTCTGCGCCGATAGCCAGTGGCGGCCTCAACTGGCAAACTCGCCAGATGCTTCGACCGGGCAACGACCCGCACTACGGAATTGCAATGAACGATTGGCTAGACGAGATCAACTGGAACAGCGACGGCCTGGTGCCGGCAATTGCCCAGGACTATAAAACCGGGCGCGTACTGATGATGGCCTGGATGAACCGCGAGGCCCTGAGCCTCACTGCCTCCGAGCAACGCGCCATCTACTGGTCGCGCTCGCGTGGCAAACTCTGGCGCAAGGGCGAAGAGTCCGGCCATGTGCAGAAGCTGCACGAGATGCGCCTGGACTGCGATGAAGACGTGATCATTCTGATGGTCGAACAACTGGGCGGCATCGCCTGCCACACCGGCCGTGAAAGCTGCTTCTACCGCGTCTATGAAAATGGCGCCTGGAAAGCCGTCGACCCGGTGCTCAAAGACCCCCACGCTATTTATGCCGGAGGCCACAGCCATGAGTGACACGCTCAGCCGAGTTGCCCAGGTACTCGAGGAGCGCAAAGGCGCCGCCCCCGACAGTTCCTACGTGGCCAGCCTGTACCACAAGGGCTTGAACAAGATTCTGGAAAAGGTCGGTGAGGAATCGGTGGAAACCATTCTTGCCGCCAAGGATGCTGCGGTCAGCGGTGACTGCAGCGACCTGATCTACGAAACCGCCGACCTGTGGTTCCACAGCCTGGTCATGCTCGCCGCCCTCGGTCAGCACCCCCAGGCCGTGCTGGATGAACTGGACCGGCGCTTCGGGTTGTCCGGGCATGCGGAAAAAGCCGCTCGCGACCCTTCTTAACCTATCTCTCTAGAGGAACCGCTCCATGGGTATTTTTGACTGGAAACACTGGGTCGTGATTCTGATCGTCGTCGTGTTGGTCTTCGGTACCAAGAAGCTCAAAGGTCTGGGCAGCGACGTCGGCGAAGCCATCAAGGGCTTTCGCAAAGCCATGAACGATGACGAAAAACCGGCCGAGCCGGCTCCGGCACAACCCACCCAGGCACAACCGGCGCCTGGCCAGAGCGCGCCGCTGAACCAACCGCACACCATTGACGTGCAAGCCCAGAAAGTCGAAGAGCCTGCGCGCAAGGACTGACCCATGTTTGGCATCAGCTTCGGCGAACTGCTGCTGGTGGGCCTGGTGGCCCTGCTGGTGCTCGGCCCCGAGCGTCTGCCGGGTGCTGCGCGCACCGCAGGCCTGTGGATCGGCCGCCTGAAACGCAGCTTCAATGCGATCAAACAGGAAGTGGAACGCGAAATCGGCGCCGACGAAATTCGTCGGCAGTTGCACAACGAGCACATTCTGGCCCTGGAACAGGAAGCCCGAAATGCCATCGCTCCGCCGCAGGTGCCTGCAGCACCACCGCTGGCCCAGGCTGACGTGAATGCCGCACCGGCAGTTGCGCCCGTAGCCGCCCCCGTAGCACCACCTGCGCCTGCCGCCGCGTCCAGCGAAGCGCCCGTCGCAGAGCCAGTGAACGAGCTGCAAGGCCAACTGGAACTGCCCGTCCCTCCCCAACCGCCGCGAGCCCCATGAGCGTAGATACCCCGGAAAACGACCAGCAGATGCCGCTGGTTTCGCACCTCACCGAGTTGCGCACGCGCCTGCTGCGCTGCGTAGCCGCGACCGCTCTGATCTTCGCCGGACTGTTCTATTTCGCGCGGGACATCTACACCATCGCCTCCGAGCCGCTGCGCCGCTTCCTGCCTGAAGGCGCGACGATGATTGCCATCGACCCAGCCTCGGCGTTCCTCGCGCCGCTGAAACTGACCATGGTCATCGCCTTGTTCGCCAGCATGCCGGTGATTCTGTACCAGGCCTGGGGCTTTATTGCGCCGGGCCTCTACAAGCACGAAAAACGCATTGCTGTGCCGCTGCTGACCTCCAGCGTGCTGCTGTTCTACGCCGGCATGGCCTTCGCCTACTTCCTGGTGTTGCCGCTGATCTACCACTTCCTGCTCGGTTCGGCGCCGGTGGGCGTGACGCCGATGACCGACATCAACACCTACCTGGATTCGGTGCTGACGCTGCTGTTCGCCTTTGGCGTGGCCTTTGAGATTCCGGTGGCCGTGGTGTTGCTGGTGATCATCGGCGTGGTCGACGTGGCCTACCTGAAAAAGATCCGTCCGTACGTGATCATTGGCTGCTTTGTGGTCGGCATGATCCTCACCCCGCCGGACCCGCTGTCGCAGACCCTGCTGGCCGTGCCGATGTGGATGCTGTTCGAAGTCGGCGTGTTCTTCGGCGGCATGGTGCGCAAGCGCAAGCCTGAAGAAAGCGCCGACGACGCCCAACCACCAGCCACCCAGCCGTGAACCTGCTGCTTCTGGAAGACGCCGATTTTGTCGGCGCCGACCGCGTGATTCTGCGCGATCGCCGCCTTACCCATTTGCAGGAGGTGCACCGCGCCGAATCCGGTGACAGCCTGCGTGTCGGCCGCGTTGGCGGTTTGATGGGTAAAGCGCAGATCTTGCGCCTGGAAGCCGGCGAAGCCGAACTGCAGATCAGCCTTGATCAGCCACCACCAGCAAAGCTGCCGCTGACCCTGCTGCTCGCCCTGCCCCGGCCAAAAATGCTTCGTCGGGTGCTGCAGACCGTCGCCAGCATGGGCGTGCCACGGCTGATTCTGCTCAACAGCTACCGGGTGGAAAAAAGCTTCTGGCAGACGCCGTTCCTTCAACCGGAAGCAATCCGTGAGCAACTGATTCTGGGCCTGGAGCAGTCACGCGATACCGTGCTGCCCGACGTGCGCATCGAAAAGCGCTTCAAGCCGTTTGTGGAAGACCATCTGGGGCAAATTTGTGCGGGAACCCAAGGGTTGGTTGGCCACCCAGGCCAATACCCGAGCTGCCCGCGCGCGGTGGAGGGCCCAGTGACCTTGGCCATCGGGCCGGAAGGTGGTTGGATTCCGTATGAAGTGGAGAAGCTGGCAGAGGCTGGCTTGCAGCCGGTGCAGCTGGGTGAGCGGATTCTGCGGGTAGAAACAGCGGTGACGGCGCTGCTCGCGCGTCTGTTCTAAATCGCGATGTTGGGCTTCGCTGCGCTCAGCCCAACCTACATTGAACGCCGTAGGTTGGGTTGAGCGCAGCGAAGCCCAACAGACTCGTCCCCCGACTACCCGCCCGACGCCTTATGCCAATGCGCCGGCAATAGCTTCCCTTCCAGCTCCGGCGCCTCGCGCAAGCTCATATCCCGCGCCTGCAGGGGCTCGCCACAGTCCGAACACACCATCACCCCGTGCACCTCATGGCCGCAGCTTTTGTGCACGTGGCGAATCGGCTGGCCGATGTCGTCGCTCATGTGCCGGTCGCCCCAGTTCACCAGCGCCAGCACCGCCGGGTAAAGGTCGTGGCCTTTTTCGGTCAACCTATACTCTTCGCGCAGGGGCCGCTGCTGGTAGGCGCTCTTCACCAGCACGCCGTGCTCGGTCAGGCGTTTGAGGCGCTCAGCCAACACATGGCGGGTAATGCCCATGCGCTTTTCGAAGTCGTCGAAGCGGCGCACGCCCATAAAACATTCGCGCAGCACCAACAGGGTCCAGCGGTCGCCGACCACCGACAAGGTGCGTGACAGCGAGCACGGCTGCTCACCAAGGTCTTCCCAGCGCATGAGGGGTTCTCTACTCAGTTCTGTTGGCCGCAAGTTTCTGCTGGCTACTCTAGCTTGACAGGTTCCAAAAAGGAACTGACTATCTCACCCAAGTTCCAAAAAGGAACCCACTCACGCAACCGATGAGAGAACAACAATGAGCGAACGCAAAGCAGTGTTAGTAGTGGGTGCCGGCGATGCCACCGGCGGTGCGATAGCCAAGCGGTTTGCCCGTGAGGGCTACGTGGCCTGTGTGGCGCGCCGCAACGCCGACAAGCTCGAACCGCTGGTGGCCGAGATCACCGCTGCCGGTGGTGAAGCCCGCGCCTTTGGCTGCGATGCCCGTATCGAGGAGCAGGTGCAGGCGATGTTTGGCACCATCGAACGCGAGATCGGCCCGCTGGAAGTGGTGGTGTTCAACATCGGCGCCAACGTGTGGTTTTCCATTACCGAGACCACCGAGCGCGTCTACCGCAAAGTCTGGGAAATGGCCGCGCTGGCCGGCTTTCTCACGGGCCGTGAAGCGGCCAAAGTGATGTTGCCCCGTCAACGCGGGACCATCATTTTCACCGGCGCAACCGCCTCTCTGCGCGGCGGCAAAGGTTTCAGCGCCTTCGCCAGCGCCAAGTTCGCCTTGCGTGCCACAGCCCAGAGCATGGCCCGTGAACTGGGGCCACTGGGCATTCATGTCGCCCACCCGATCATCGATGGCGCCATCGACACCGCGTTTATCCGCGACAACTTTCCCGAGCGCTATGCCCTCAAAGAGCAGGACGGGATTCTCAACCCGGAGCATATTGCCGACAGCTACTGGCAGATTCACATGCAGCCGAAAGACTCGTGGACGCACGAACTGGATTTGCGGCCATGGCTAGAGACATTCTGAATTTGCATACCCCGTAGGAGCGGCTTCAGCCGCGATTGCTCTTAGGATCAAAAGCATCGCGGCTAATCGGATCGCCGCCCGGCCGCTCCTACGAAGAGCACAATAAAAACAAGGATCAAAAAATGAGCAAAACCCTGGAATTTTTCTTTGATGTCGGTAGCCCCACCACCTACCTGGCCTGGACCCAACTGCCGAAAATCGCCGCAGATGCCGGCGTGGAGATCACCTGGAAGCCCATGCTGCTGGGTGGTGTGTTCAAGGCCACCAGCAACCAGTCGCCCATCGCCATTCCGGCCAAGGCCAAGTACACCCTCGCCGACATGCAGCGCTTCGCCACGCGCTATGGCGTACCCATGGCGTTTAACCCATTCTTCCCGATCAACACCCTGTTGCTGATGCGCGGCGCTGCGGGCTACCTGGGCACGGCCAATTTCCAGCCGTACCTACAGGCAGTGTTCACCGCGCTGTGGGTAGAGCAAAAGAACATGGGCGACCCGACTGTGGTGGCGCAGGTGTTGAGCGCAGCCGGCCTGGACCCACAAGAGTTTGAGCGGTTGGTGAACGATGAAGAGGTGAAGCAGCGCCTGAAGAACATCACCGAAGACGCGATCAAACGCGGCGCCTTTGGCGCGCCGATCTTCTTTGTCGATGGCGAAATGCACTTCGGCCAGGACCGCCTGGATTTCGTGGCCGAGGCGTTGCAGCGCTAAGCCTGCGGGGCGAACAGGAGTTACTGTTCGCCCTGCGGTTTGCCCCGTTTGCGAAACTCCACCGGCGTCTCTCCCACCCAGCGCTTGAACGCGCGGTAGAAGGTGCTGGGTTCGGAGAAGCCGGTGCGCTCGACGATCACTTCAATGCGCTCATCGGTTTTCAGCAGCAGCTCTTTGGCCAACCGGCAGCGGTAGTCGGTAACCAGGTCATTGAAGCGCACGCCGGCCATCGCCAGTCGCTCGCGCAGACGTCGGGGCGGCATGTTCAGGCGGCCGGCAACCTGTTCCAGGGTGGCGCCGCTGTCGACCAGCAGTTCACCAATCAATTCGCGTACCTGGCGCACCAGGTCCAGACGCTCCACTTCGGCCAGTTGCCGGCGGGCCAGCGATTCGTGCATGCGCAGCAGTTCCGGCGCTGCATGGCGAGACGCGCGATTGAGCACCTCGGCATCAAATTGCAGGGCATAACGCTCGGCACCCAGTTCGGCCGGGCAGCCATACACCGACAGATAACGCTCGAGGTCAGCACCGTCGCTGTGGATAAGTTGCACCAGGCGAGGCTTGAACTGGCCCTCGGTGAGCGCGTCGAACAGGCGGATCACCGCACCGGCGAGCATTTCCGGGAAATGCCGCGGCACACCGGCGGGCATGCCGAGCATCAGGGTGGCGAGTTCGCCCTCCACTTCCAGCCGGGCATTCAGGGTGTCGGACAGCAGGCGCACGTAGCGCAAGGCGTGGCGCAGGCCGTCGCCGAAGGTTTCGCTGGAAAGAAACAGGTATTCGAGCAGGAGGCCGTGGAACGCTGGCAGGTGCTGTGCCAGGTACAGGCCGACATCCTCTTCGCCGCATTCCTCGCTGGCAGCTTTCCAGAACAACGCCTGCGCCGAGTGGGGGAAGCGCCCGGCAGGCAAGCCACCAGGCGGCAAACCGACCCGCGCCAGCACTCGATCAGGGTCGGTTCCGCTGGCCCGCAGGGCGTCGATCACCGGGCGCATCAGCGCCACATCGTCGGTCAGATCACGCGTCATTTTTTAGGATTCTTGTTTGTCCGTGAGGCGCGGCCATCTTAGGCAGTTTTACCCCGCCGGCTCAAGGCCGCACATGCGCTCTGCGCCGGGCAATTGGCTGGCCTGCCGCGCAAGCGGGCCGGGCGGCCAATGTGGCGCGGCGCTGGCAGTCTAAGCTGCTGGCATTCGCGTTTTCAAAAAACCAAGGAGCCCCCATGGCCACTACCTGGCTCGACTTGCCCGCCCCACCCGCCCTGCCAGGCCTCTTCGCCCGTGCTGCGTTACGCCGCGGGGTAAAAGGCCAGACCCTGCCCGACCTCGGTTTGCGTTGCGCGATCAGCGTCGAACCAAAGAAGCTTGAGCGTTACCGGCAGATCTGCGGCTTCAGTGAAGACGGTCACCTGCCAGCCACTTACCCGCATATCCTCGCCTTTCCCCTGCAGATGCAGCTGCTCACCGACCCCAGTTTTCCCTTTCCGCTGCTGGGCCTGGTGCACTTGGAAAACCGCATCCGTGGCGTGCGCCCGCTGGGCGGCATGGGACCGTTCATTGTCAGCGTGCATGTCGAGAACCTGCAGCCCCATGAAAAGGGCGCGGTGTTCAGCCTGATCACCCGCCTGGAAGACCAACTCGGCCTGCTCTGGGAAGGTGACAGCCGGATTCTCTGCCGCGCGCTGAAACTGGCCGGGCAACCGGCGGAACGCAGCGAGGAAATCACCCTACCACTGGAAGATATGGCCCACTGGCAGGCGCCCGCCGATATCGGCCGCCGCTACGCCGCCGTGGCCGGCGACTACAACCCCATTCACCTGTCCGCCCTCAGCGCCAAGCTGTTCGGCTTTCCCAGCGCCATCGCCCATGGCCTGTGGAACAAGGCGCGTACCCTGGCCGCCCTCGGCGAACGCGTACCGGCGTCGGGTTATGTGGTCGAGGTGCGGTTCCAGAAACCGGTGCTGCTGCCCAGCGCGGTTACCTTGCAAGCCAGCAACCCGGCGGCCAGCGGCCAGTTCAAGCTGGTCGGCAACCACGACGTGCCGCACATGACCGGCAGTTGGCGCGTGATCTAGCCGCGTGAAACAATGCGGATCTTCACCCAGGACAGCCGCATGAACCTCGACGAACTCACCGCCCGCCTGCACGCCATTCGTGACCACAACGACTGGCGTGGTTTCCACAGCCCGAAAAACCTGGCGATGGCCGCCAGCGTGGAGATGGCCGAGCTGGTGGAGATTTTCCAATGGCTGAGCGAAGACCAGTCGCGCCAATTGCCGGCTGACGAGCTGGCCCACGCCGGCCAGGAAGTCGGCGATATCGTGCTCTACCTGTTGCTGCTGTGCAGCGAACTGGGCCTGGACATGAACGAAGTGGTGCGTGCCAAGCTGGCCGACAGCGAACGGCGGTTCGGCCAATGACTGACCGCCACTTCGACGAGCTGGCTACGCGCTTTGCCGAGAAGATCTATGGCGGCGCCAAGGGGGCCATCCGCCTTGCCGTACTCCAGGCCGACCTCGCCGAAGCGTTGCCCGAGCGGCCGTTGCGCATTCTCGATATCGGCGCCGGGCTCGGCCATATGTCACTGTGGCTGGCCGAGCGCGGCCATCAGGTAACAGTCACCGAACCTGCCGAACCGATGCTGCAGGGCGCACGCGAACGCTTCGCCGCAGCAGGGCAAGCCGCCACCTTCCTTCAGGCGCCTTGGCAGGACCTGCTCGGCCAACTCACCGAACCCTATGACGTGGTGGTCTGCCACGCCGTGCTGGAATGGCTGGCCGAACCCCATGCGATTCTGCCGGTGCTGCACCAGCTCACCGCGCCGGGCGGCTGGTTATCGCTGGCCTTCTACAACAAGGACGCGCTGATTTACCGCAACCTGCTCAAGGGCCATTTCCGTAAGCTGCGCAAACAGGAATTCGCTGGCGAGAAGCAAAGCCTGACTCCGCAAATGCCGTTGGACCCGCGCGAGCTGGCCACGCAACTCGCCACGCTTTGGCGAGTCGAAAGCCAGAGCGGCGTGCGCGTGTTCCATGACTACATGCCCCGCGAGTTCCAACTCAAAGCCGAACTGCTCGACCTGTTGGAAATGGAGTTGGCCCACCGTCGCCACCCCAGCTTCATGGGCTTGGGCCGCTACCTGCACTGGATCTGCCGCCCGCAGTAACGGGCTACCCTGCTGTACCGGATGAGGAGTGCATGATGAACTGCCGTTTGCCGCTGCTGATCTGCTGCCTCTGCCTGGCTGCCTGCCAGAGCCAGAACCCGTACACGCCCAGCGCCAACCCGCTGCCACCCGCGCCCCCGCAGGCCGCGCAAACCCTCGACCTCAGTGCCTACCCGGCCGCCCCGCGCGACTACGGTCGCTACCAGACCTGGGCCTGGGAAAATGGCCGCTTGCCCGGTGGCACGGCTGGCGCCACGCCGGAACAGATGGCCGACATCCTCAGCAACAGCCTCGACCAACGCGGCCTGCGCCCGGCGCGCCAGGGCATGACCGCCGACGTCCAGGTACGCGCCGATGTGCGCGTGGAGCGCCGCTTGCGCCAAGTACAGGACGACTACGGCACCTATTACGGTCGCGATCCCTACGGCAACAATTACGGCGGCATGTACGGCAGCGTGCCGCTGGTACGAACCTATGAAGAAGAGGTGCAAGTGGTGCGGGTCGAGTTGCTCGATGCGCATAACCAACAAAGCATCTGGAATGGCAGTGCCGAGACCAGTAACCGTGGTAGCCAGAGCGAGCGCGTCGATGCATTGCGCTCGGCAGTGAATAAAGCCCTTAGTGCGTATCCGCCGCGCTAGAGGGTCTCAACCACGTCTAGACTCAGGCGCATACCCCGTGCCTGCAAGGGAGATCCATCATGACTGCCCGTCTGTTGTTAGTGCCCGCCCTGCTGTTGCTGGCCGCGTGCCAGACCACCCAGCTGAATCAGGACTTCGACAAACACCGCGACTTTGCCGCCTACCGCAGCTTCGTCTGGAAGGAGCCTGCGCTGCAGTACAGCCCCGATGACCCCCGGATCAAAAGTGATCTGACCGAACAACGGATCCGCGACGCGGTGTCTGAACAACTCGATCAGCGCGGCCTGCGCCTGGCCCCGGCCGGCGCCAAGGGCGACGTCAGCGTGCAAGCCTGGCTGATCGTGGAAAACCGCACCGACCAGGTCAGCACCAGCTATGGCGGCGCCTGGGGCGGTTACTGGAATGGCTACTGGGGCGGGCCGGCGTACACCGAAACGCGCAACGTCGACTACAAAGTCGGCACCGTGCAGGTCGACCTGTTTGATGGTAAAGACGGCAAGCTGGTGTGGCGTGGCAGCGCCGAGCAGATCGTGCGCAACAACCAGACCAGCCCGGTGGAACGCGAAGCGGCGATCAGAGAGACCGTCGGCAAGATCTTGACCCAGTACCCACCTAGATGAAATCGGAACGGCCTTCTGGGCGTCGGCCAGGCGGCGTTGCGTCCTCACTTTTAATGCTCACGTACTGCAGTACGCTGCGCTTAAAAGCTCCGGGGCGCCTTGCCTGGCTCTAGCCCGGAAGGCCTCTGATGCAGACGAGCGAAAGCATACTCCCTACTCGCCAGTTCTTTCCCGCTCCATCGCCTCACCACTGGCACGGCGCTGGTCTTCAAGACTGCCCGACGGTTCGCTACCGATGCTGCCCGAGCCGGTCTGCGAGCCGTTCTGATTGTTCAGCTGCGGATTACTGGTTCCGGTACCCGAGCCTGAACCAGTACCCGTATTGGTATCAGCACCGTTGTTGATCGACCCGCTGCTGTTGGTGTTGGTGTTATAGCCGTTGCTGTTCATGCCATTGGTGTTGGAGGTGTTATTGCCGCCAGTGGCGCCTGTACCGGATGGCGCGGTCTGGGTCGAGGGCGCCGAAGGATTGCTGCCTTGCACGGCGCGCGCGGGTGCATTGGCATCAACCGCGTAACTCGAAGCACTGGCACCCAGCGCCAACAGCAACGCCGCGCCCAGCAGGGCCGGCTTGTGGATAAGTCGGTTCATCTGTCACTCCCTGAGCCACAGGCTCATTGTCTGATGTACAGCGTTGGGCCGCTGCGCCAGGCAAGAGTGCGAGGTGTTGGACGAATGGTCGTCGCCACTTGGCAAAGGGCCATCAGCCAAGTAACGTGCCTGCTCCGGCAAGGAAGCCGAACCACGACTGCCGTGCTTCCTGCCTCTCGCCGCTTGTGCGGCCATTTGCACGCAGTTGACTGCATAAGGACTTGCCCCGATGAAATACGGCTTTTTGCGCACCCTCGCCGCGCTGCTCGGCGCCGCACTACTCACGGGTTGCGTTACCCACATCCCCTTCGACGACCAACTGCCCAAGCCGCAATACGCCAAGAGCGGCACCGTGCTGATCAGCGTGGTCGACAACCGTGACCGAGTTAAAGCCGGCAAGCCGCGCAACTTCATTGGTGTGGCCCATGGCAGCTTCGGCATTCCCTTCGACTGGAGCGTGCCGCAAGTGCTGGACGTGGAAGACGGCGACAAAAACCGTGACCTCTCGGCCTTTCTGCAACACCGCCTGACCAATGGCCTGCAGAAGCAAGGCTGGACCGCCCAACCCCTGAACCTGACCAGCGTACCCAGCGAAGAAGAAGCCAAGGCGCTGCTACTGCAGAACAAAGCCGACAGCTTGATCGTCCTGGACCTTAAAGAGTGGTACTTCAGCATCAACCTCAACTGGGTATCAGACTTCAACTTCGATACCGACACCGATGTCTCGGTGTTCCGCAGCGACCGCGGGCGGGTGGTGGAGCATCAGGTCAAAGAGCGCGACGTGATCACCGTCACCTCCAGCTCTTCGCCGCAGAACAACATCCTCGGCGCCTATCGCGAGCAGCTCAAACAGCTGATCGAAGACCCTGCCGTGCAGACCGCACTGAAAGACTGAGGCAGTGGCCAGGCGAACACCTGCTCAAGGTTGTTCGCCGCCCCACTCGAGTTAAGCTGCCCCATCCGTGCCAGTCACCGCGAGCCCCGCATGCCCCTACTCAGCCATCGCCCCGCCACGGCTGACGACCTGCCCCAGGTCGTGGCCATTCCGCAAAACGCCGAAGAGTTGTTCTTCTGCTACCCCAAAGGCACCTGGCCGTTCACGCTGGCCCAGTTGGCTGAAGCCGTTGCCGCACGCGAAGCCAGCACGGTGGTTGAGCTGGACGGGCGCCTTGCGGCCTTCGCCAACTTCTACACCAGCAAGCGCGGCGAATACTGCGCCCTGGGCAATGTGATGGTGGCGAGCTGGGCACGGGGTCAGGGCGTGGCCCACTATCTGATCGAGCAAATGGAGCAGATCGCTCGCGAACGTTTTGCCGCACGTGAAATGCAACTGAGCTGCTTCAACGCCAACAGTGCCGGGCTGCTGCTCTACCCTGCCCTCGGCTATCAGGTGTATGGCGTGGAAGAACGCCGCGATCATCTCGGCCAACGAGTGGCCTTGCTGCAATTTCGCAAAGCGCTGTGATACCGCTTGTCGCCAGCCCAGAGAATCCGCGCTGAGTGCCACTACCAGTGATAGCGTTTTGATATTTTTTTCACCGCGAAAGCACTATGCTCCGGCAACGCAGCTCCTGTGATCACAAATCATGACCGACGCCGAATTACCGCGTTCGCCCCATACCTTTGCCCTTTGGCGTGAAGTCCAAGACACCCGTGTTCGCACACGCCTGGGCGGCATCTACTACTTATTGGCCTGGTTGCTCACCTGGATCTTCAGTGCCGAGCCCTCGGCCATGTGGCTCAGTGGCACCGCCGGCAGCCTGCTGTTTGCCGCGCTGATGGCAGCCCGCCTGCTGCACACGCCACCCGAAGCACAAAGCCAGGAACAACTGCAGTCTTGGCTGGATCGCCATTGGGGCCTGGTGCTGTTGACCTCCCTGTGCTGGGGCCAAGCCCACGCCTGGGCGTTGTACAGCGAGACGCTGCACGACTCGGCGATGATCGCCACGCTGAGCACCGTGGCCTTCAGCACGGCGATGACCTTCAACTTCGCCATGCGCAAGAAGCGCGCGTTCATCGCCATTCTGCTGCTGTATGTGCCGGGCCTGGCGGTAATGGCGCTGGATTGGCGCAACGGCCACAACCTGCTGATCACTCTGCTGTTCTACCTCAGCTACCTGCTGCTGGCGCTGAACCGCAGCCACCGTGAATACGTGGCCACCCTCGATCTGGAACTGCGCCTGCTGCATCAGCAAGCCACGCTGGATCAGTTGAGCCGCACCGACAGCCTCACCCAACTGGGCAACCGCTACCAGTTCAACAGCCTGTTCCAGAGCATGGTGGCGGCCGCCAAACGCAGCGGCGAGCCACTGGCTCTGGTGCTGCTGGATATCGATTTTTTCAAAAAGGTCAACGACCAACGCGGCCACGCTGGCGGCGATGCCTGCCTGAGCGAGTTCGCCCAACGCATGCGCCTGGTGTTCCGCCGCGACAGCGACGCGCTGTTGCGTCTGGGCGGTGAAGAGTTTGGTGTGTTGATGCCCAACACCACGCTGGAGCAGGCGCAGTTGCTGGCCGAGCAGTTCCGCCAGGACCTGGCGCACAACGGCATCGACCTGCAAGGCGAGCACCTGCCATTGACCACCAGCCTGGGCGTGGGCCGCTTCGATCCGCGGCTGGACGACGATGCCGAAAGCTTTTTCAAACGCGTCGACCGCGCCCTCTATCAGGCCAAACGCAACGGCCGCGACCGTCTGGAGCTGGCCACCCTGGACTGAAGGCTAATCAGCTTTCCAGCAGAAAGGTCACCGGGCCGTCATTAACCAACGACACCTGCATGTCGGCGCCAAAACGCCCGGTGGCCACCTGTGGGTGTTTGCCCTGAGCCTGGCTCACCAGGTAGTCGAACAGTTGCGCCCCCAGGGCCGGCGGCGCGGCACTGGAGAAGCTCGGGCGCAGGCCGCTTTTGGTATCGGCTGCCAGGGTGAATTGCGACACCAGCAGCAAGCCGCCGCCGACATCACTCAACGACAGGTTCATTTTGCCGTCGGCATCGCTGAAGACGCGGTAGTTGAGCAGTTTATGCAGCAGCTTGTCGGCGCTGGCGAGGGTGTCCTGCGGTTCGACGCCGACCAGTACCAACAGGCCCCGGTCGATGGCGCCGACGGTCTCTCCCGCTACATCCACCCGTGCTGCGCTCACCCGTTGAATCAGCCCCTTCATGCCTCTTCGGGAGCCAGGTTGAGCAAGCGACGGGCGATCTGATCGGCAGCCCGCACCAGTGCATCGGTAATGCCCGGTTCGGCGGCGGCATGGCCGGCGTCACGGATAATCTGCAGCTCGCTGTTGGGCCAGGCCTGGTGCAGTTCCCAGGCGTTGTCCAACGGGCAGATCACGTCGTAACGGCCATGCACGATGATGCCCGGCAGGTGGGCGATCTTGTGCATGTCGCGCACCAGCTGGTTGGGTTCGAGGAACGCGTTGTTCATAAAGTAGTGGCATTCCACCCGGGCAATCGACAGTGCCCGTTGCGGCTCACTGAAGCGCTCGACCACTTGTGTGTTGGGCCGCAGGGTGGCGGTGCGTCCTTCCCAGGTCGACCAGGCTTTGGCCGCGTGCATCTGGGCGATCTGGTCGCTGCCGCTCAGGCGTTTGTAGAACGCCGACACCAGGTCATCGCGTTCTTCCGGCGGAATCGGCGCGATGTAGTCCTGCCAGTAGTCAGGAAACATCCGGCTGGCGCCTTCCTGGTAGAACCACTTGATCTCCTGCGGCCGGCACAGAAAGATGCCGCGCAAAATCAGCGCATGCACACGCTCGGGGTGAGTCTGGGCATAGGCCAGCGACAGGGTCGACCCCCAGGAGCCGCCGAACAGCACCCACTTGTCGATGCCCAGGTGCTGACGAATCACTTCCAGGTCGGCGACCAGATCCCAGGTGGTGTTGTTTTCCAGGCTGGCGTGGGGAGTGGAGCGCCCGCAACCACGCTGGTCGAAGGTGATGATGCGGTATTGGTTGGGGTCGAAATAACGGCGGCTGGCGCCATCGCAGCCGGCGCCCGGGCCGCCATGGATAAACACCACGGGCAGACCTTCCGGCGTACCGCTTTCGTCGACATACAGAACGTGCGGCGCCTGCACGGCCAATTCATGGCGCGCGTAAGGCTTAATCTCCGGATACAAAGTCTGCATGCTGCACTCCCTTGTTAATGAAGACGGTGCCACACGGAATCCCTGCTGGTCGGGTACATTTCCGGGCAACGCGCCTGAGCTCTGCCGGGCATCATAACCATGAAAACGGAGTTGAGCATGTCAGACCGGATAATTCCCCTCGCCAGACTGTGGATTGTCGCCTTGGCATTGACGCTGATCACCGGCTGCTCACGCAGCGACCCGCAGGCCGCGTTGGAAGCCGCCGTGCAGCAGTTACAGGACAACCTCGAGGGCAAGCACAGCGCCGATGTGATGGAACAGTTGCACCCCGAGTTCCGCGCCCAGCAGCAAGATGACCGCGAGTGGGCCAAGCGCACCCTGCTGGGCCTGTTTCTGCGTTACCAGAATGTGCGGGTGATCGCCCTGAGCAAAACCAGCCGCATCGACCCCAACGTATCCACCAAGGGATACACCGAGGCGCAAGTGGCCGTGACCGGCGCCCAGGGTTTGATCCCCGACAACGCCAACCACTACAGCGTGAAACTGGAATGGTGGTTTGAGGGGGATGACTGGAAGCTGGCAAGAATCGATTGGAAATAACACCCAGCTCTTTTGGGAGCCGCGTCTATCCGCCGTAACGGGTTTGGCCCCACGCCAGATAACTTTCCAGTAACCCCTTCAACACCCCCTGCGCCTTTTCCGCCAACTCCGGCCGGTAGGTAAACGGTGCCTGCTCATCCATGTAAATGCACTGACCGATCTCCAGCTGCACCGCATGAACGTTATCGGCCGGCTGCCCGTAGTGGCGAGTGATATGCCCGCCCTTGAAACGCCCGTTCAACACATGGCTGTAATGCGGCGCCGCCGCGCATACCTGCACCAGCCGTTGCGCCACTTCTGGATCGCAGCTGGCGCCGTCGTTGGTACCGAGGTTGAAGTCCGGCAGCTTGCCGTCGAACAGGCGCGGCACGTGCGAGCAGATGGAATGCGCGTCGAACAGCAGCGCATAGCCAAACTCGGCTTTGAGCCGCGCCAGCTCTTCGCTCAGCGCGCGGTGATACGGTGTCCAGATTTCCTGCAGATAACGCTCGCGCTCGAAGGCCGATGGCTGCCCACCTTCGATAAACAGCGGCGCGCCATCGAACAACACGTCAGGAAACAGGCCGGTGGTGGCAGTGCTGTACAGCGGCTGGTCGTCGGCTGGGCGATTGAGGTCGATCACATACCGCGAGTAGTTGGCCGCCAGGGTGCTGGCGCCCAGCTCGTTGGCGAAGGCGTAAAGCTGGGGGATGTGCCAATCGGTGTCTGGCAGTCCCTGCGCCTGGGGAACCAGACCAGCTTGAACTGCCGGGGTCAATTGCAAACCAGCGTGGGGCATGCTGATCAGCAGCGGCACCTGGCCTCGGGTAAACACCAAGGGGTTTTCGATCAAGTCAGACATCCAGCACCTCGCGGCCATGGCGGATTACCCGCTTGCCCAATTCACCGCCCAGCCAATAGGAAAGCTCGGCCGGCTGAGCGATCTGCCAGGCGACAAAGTCGGCCACCTTGCCCACCTCCAAACTGCCATGGCTGGCACCCATTCCCAAGGCTTTGGCGGCATTCAGGGTGACGCCGCCCAACGCCTCCTCTGGCGTCAGGCGGAACAAGGTGCAGGCCATGTTCAACATCAGGCGCAACGACAACCCCGGCGAGGTGCCCGGGTTGAGGTCGCTGGCAATGGCCATGGCCACACCTTGCTCGCGCAGGGTCTGAATCGGTGGCAGCTGGGTTTCCCGTAGAAAGTAGAACGCCCCCGGCAGCAGCACCGCGACGGTGCCCGCGGCGGCCATCGCCTGAGCATCAGCCAGGGTCATGAATTCCAGATGGTCAGCCGACAGCGCCTGGTAGCGCGCCGCCAGGCTGGAGCCGGCCAGTGCCGAGAGTTGCTCGGCATGCAGCTTCACCGGCAAACCCAACTGCTGCGCAGCGATAAACACCCGCTCGACCTGCGCCGGAGAAAACGCCAGGTGCTCGCAGAACGCGTCCACCGCATCCACTAACTTTTCAGCGGCCAGGGCGGGCAGCATCTCGTCGCACACCAGGTCGATATAGGCGTCGCTGCGCCCGGCGTATTCCGCCGGCAAGGCATGGGCCGCCAGGCAGGTGCTGCGCACCGTCACCGGCAGGCTGGCGCCGAGCTGGCGGATTACCCGCAGCATTTTGCGTTCGTTGGCCAGGTCCAGGCCGTAGCCGGATTTGATCTCGATGGTGGTCACGCCATCGCGCAACAAGGCGCGGACACGCTGGCTGGCGCTGGCCAGCAGTTCTTCTTCGGATGCCGCCCGAGTGGCGCGCACAGTGCTGGCGATACCGCCACCCGCAGCTGCAATCTCGGCGTAGCTGACACCCAACAAACGCTGTTCGAACTCGGCGCTGCGGTTGCCGCCGAACACGGCGTGGGTGTGGCAGTCGATCAGCCCGGGAGTGACCCAGGCACCGCCCAGGTCGTGGCGCTGCACGTAGTCGCCAGCCGGCAGGTCGGCGTAGGCGCCGATCCATTGGATCAAACCATCGGCAGTGACGATCGCGGCGTTTTCGATGTTCGAATACTGCCCCGCAGCCATGGTGGCGGCGTGGCAGTTGAACCATAGGTGCTGCATATGCGCCTCCTGTGCAGTACGGCGATCCAGTTCCCTCTCCCACCTGTGGGAGAGGGTTAGGGAGAGGGAGCGGTGTCAGGGCAAAAAGCAGATTTGCGTAACGGCCTGCCCTCTCCCCCCAGCCCCTCTCCCACAAGTGGGAGAGGGGTGAAAAGCCGTTGAGTTTGTTTTGGCCTGCCCTCTCCCCCAGCCCCTCTCCCGCAAGCGGGAGAGGGGAGCAGAGCACTGTGAGTTTGTTTGGCCGTTACATTTATTTGCCGTTTACCATCGGCAGATTCAGACCCTGTTCTTCAGCACAGTCGATAGCAATCTGATAGCCGGCATCAGCATGACGCATCACCCCGGTGGCCGGGTCGTTGTGCAGCACGCGGGCAATGCGCGCGGCGGCCTCGTCGGTGCCGTCGCAGACAATCACCATCCCCGAATGCTGGGAAAAGCCCATACCCACGCCGCCGCCATGGTGCAGCGACACCCAGGTGGCGCCGCTGGCGGTGTTCAGCAGGGCGTTCAGCAGCGGCCAGTCGGACACGGCATCCGAGCCGTCCTGCATAGCTTCGGTCTCGCGGTTGGGGCTGGCCACGGAACCGGAATCCAAATGGTCCCGACCGATCACGATCGGCGCCGACAACTCGCCACTGCGCACCATTTCGTTGAAGGCCAGACCGAGCTTGGCGCGTTGGCCCAACCCGACCCAGCAGATACGTGCCGGCAGGCCCTGGAAGGCGATTCGCTCGCGGGCCATGTCTAGCCAGCGGTGCAGGTGGGCATCGTCGGGAATCAGCTCTTTGACCTTGGCGTCGGTCTTGTAGATGTCTTCGGCATTGCCTGACAACGCCGCCCAGCGGAATGGCCCTACCCCGCGACAGAACAGCGGGCGGATGTAAGCCGGCACGAAGCCCGGGAAATCGAAGGCATTGGTCACGCCTTCGTCTTTGGCCATCTGGCGGATGTTGTTGCCGTAGTCGAAGGTCGGCACGCCCATTTTCTGAAACGCCAGCATCGCCTCGACATGCACGGCCATCGAACGTTTGGCGGCTTTCACCACTTCGGCGGGCTGGGTTTGCGCTTTGGCGCGGTAGTCGTCCCAGCTCCAGCCGCTGGGTAGGTAGCCGTTGAGCGGGTCGTGGGCGCTGGTCTGGTCGGTGACCATGTCCGGGCGCACACCGCGGCGTACCAGTTCCGGGAGGATGTCAGCGGCATTGCCACACAGGGCGATGGAAACGGCTTTGCCTTCGCCAGTGTATTTGGCGATGCGCGCCAAGGCGTCGTCGAGGTCGGTCGCTTGCTCATCGACATAGCGGGTCTTCAGGCGGAAATCGATGCGGCTCTGCTGACACTCAATGTTCAGCGAGCAGGCGCCGGCCATGCCGGCAGCCAATGGCTGCGCGCCGCCCATGCCACCCAGGCCCGCAGTGAGCACCCACTTGCCTTTGAGGCTGCCGTTGTAGTGTTGGCGGCCGGCCTCGACGAAGGTTTCGTAGGTGCCTTGGACGATGCCCTGGCTGCCGATGTAGATCCAGCTGCCGGCGGTCATCTGCCCGTACATGGCCAGGCCCTTGGCATCCAGTTCGTTGAAGTGTTCCCAGGTCGCCCAGTGCGGCACCAGGTTGGAGTTGGCGATCAGCACGCGCGGGGCGTTGCTGTGGGTTTTGAACACGCCAACCGGTTTGCCCGATTGCACCAGCAGGGTTTCGTCGTCTTCCAGCGCGGTGAGGGCTTTGACGATGGCGTCATAGCAGTCCCAATTGCGAGCGGCGCGACCGATGCCGCCGTACACCACCAATTCATTGGGATTTTCCGCCACTTCCGGGTCGAGGTTGTTCATCAACATGCGCAAGGGGGCTTCGGTCAGCCAGCTCTTGGCGGTCAGCTGCGTGCCGCGAGCGGCGCGGACCACGGTGTCACGGTAACGATTGGATGTGCTCATTGAACGGCTCCCGGGCGCCAGCGTCAGCGCATTGTCTGAACTTGTATGTACAAGTAAAGCACAGCAGATGACGAGGTGGAAAGCCTGAACATTTCCTGCCCGTCAAAAGGCATAGCGCCGGGCCACATTGGCACCCATCGACAAAGGCCCCCTTAGAGCCCGGTCAGCATTCCCGGTTATTCAGCTACACCGCAGGCGTCTGCGCGAACACCGGCAAACGTTCGAGTGCGGCGGTATAGGCCGCCACTTCGGGGTAATCCGCCGCATCCACCAGGTGCGGCGTCATCAACTGGCGGAATGACCAGGCCACCGCAATGCTCACTTCGGCCAGGCCCAGTTGCGCTGGGTCCGTGCTCAACGGCTGTTCACGCAGCGCCTGTTCAAGCTGGCTGAAGGCGGCAGCCAGTTGCGAATAGACCCGGTCCAACCACGGTTGATGGAGTTTTTCCGCCGGCCGCAGGTTGTGCTCGTACACCACCTGCACAGCTTTCTCACAGCCTGCCAGGGCCAGCCCGGTGAGGCGCACCGCGCGGGCCCGTGCGCTGGCATCGACGGGCCACAGACGCCGCTCGGCACTGAGGCTGCTGAGGTATTCGAGAATCAGGCTGGAGTCCATCAACACCTGGCCATCGTCGAGCACCAGGGTGGGTGCCTTGACCACCGGGTTGATGCGCTGGAATTCATCGAAGGTGCTGAACACCGACAAGGGCAGGTGCTGGAACTCCAGCTTGAGCAGTTTCAGGCAGATCGCCACGCGGCGAACGTAAGGTGAATCGAGCATTCCAATCAGTTTCATGACAACTCCGTTATTCGTGCTTAACCAGGCCAGCGCACGATAAAAGCTTTGCCTAGCCGCGAGTAGCGACAAAATTAAACGCTCTGCGTTAGATTTACTTACATGAAAAACATCCCGCCCCTCACCACCCTTAAATGCTTCGAAGCCGCCGCTCGTCTGGGCAGCGTTACCCAGGCCGCACACGAGCTGCACGTCACCCACTCGGCGGTCAGCCAGCAACTCGGCAGCCTTGAGCAGAACATGGGCATTGCCCTGTTTGTTCGCGAAGCCCGTGGCCTGCGCCTGACCGAAGCGGGCCGGTTGTATGCCCTGGAAGTACGCGTGGCATTGCAGGCGCTAAGCAGCGCCACCCACCAAGTGCAAGGCCGGCCGGACGATGCCGAACTGGTGATCACCACCCTCGCCTCCTTCGCCCTGCATTGGCTGACCCCACGGCTGGCGGACTTCCAGCAGCGTTACCCGCACTACCGCCTGCGCCTACACACCAGCCTGGAGCTGCAGGACCTGCGTCAGGGCCTGGCCGATATCGGCATTCGCATGGGCCAGGGGCACTGGCCGGAGCTGACCCAGAAAAAACTTTTCCACGATGAATTACTGGTGGTGGCCGCCCCGCATTTTGCCGGCGGCCAGTTACCCGAAAGTCCGGCGCAGATTCTTGCCGGGCCGCTGCTGCACAGCACCGACGCGCCCTGGAGCGACTGGTGTCAGTTGGCCAAGCTCGATGCGCAGCAACTGCCGCCGCCCAGCCTCAGCGCCAACGACTCCAATATCATTCTCGGCGCCGCCGTGCTGGGTCAGGGCATCGCCCTGGAGCGCCGCAGCCTGGTGGCCGGTGCGCTGCAGCGCGGCGAGCTGGTGCAGCTATCACCGCTGACGTTGCCCTACCCGTACCCCTACTGGCTGGTATGGCAGCCGCGGGAAAGCCTGAGCCAGAAACAGCTGCACTTTATTGAGTGGATGCAGGAGCAAGCGAGCGTCTACAGCGAAGGTTTCGCCCGTGAAATGCCGACCTGAAAGGCTTTTCGACGGAGTTGATACACGAGAGTGAGTTTTGAACGCCCGGACAGCTGCCTATAAACACGTACTCACTCTATGATGCCCACGCCCCTCAACTCGGACGACAGGCACCCCATGCAACGACCTATTTCCCTGATGGCAGCCGGTTTGATCGCACTGATGAGTGCAGTTCAGGCAGCGGCTGATAACGAAGCAACCGTTCATGCCCTGCTGGCCGACGTAACGCTGGCAGACGGTGTCAGCCAGCTCGAAGCGCAGAACATCGCCAAAGCCTATTTCATCCATAACGTCGGCTGTGGAGCGTTCAACGAGATTACTGATGGGGGAGAAAACTGGGTGGTGCAAGGTGGCTTTGGCTACAGCGCAGAGCCCATCGTCGGTTTTGTTATCAACAAGCAAACCGGGGCGCTTACGTCACCCATCGGGCCTGACTACACCGACCCGTTGGTGATGCTTACTGAACCTGGGCAGGGCTGACCGCGGCGCCGCAGATTTAAAAGCATCGAGGCCGGGCGGCGATCCGATCAGCCTCGATTGGTTTTTCCGACTTACGTCGCGTCGGCGTGGCTCACCAAGCCTTTGATCACCACCGCTACGCTGGCCACTGCCGCCGGCACCACCAGGGCGGTGAGTACCTGTTCGAAGTTCCAGCCCAGGCCCAGCAGGGTCGCACCAATCCACGCGCCAAGGATGGCGCCGAAGCGGCCGATGCCGAGCATCCAGGACACACCAGTGGCGCGCCCCTGGGTCGGATAGAAACGTGCGGCCAGCGACGGCATGGCAGATTGCGCGCCGTTGATGCACATGCCGGCGAGCAGCACCAGGGTGGCGAGGACAGTGACCTTGCCGAGGCTCTGGCCGACGAAGTAAGCGAACACCCCGGCCAGCAGGTAGAAGGTGCCGATGACTTTGTGCGGGTTGAATTTGTCCATCGCCCAGCCCACGCCCACGGCACTCAACACACCACCGAACTGGAACAACGCGCCGATGAAGGCGGCTTGCTCCATGCTCGCGCCGCTGTCGCGCATCAGAGTCGGCAGCCAGCTGGTGAGCAGGTACACGATCACCAGGCCCATGAAGTAGGTCAGCCACAGCAGCAGGGTGCCGGCGCTGTAGGTGCCGGAGAACACCACTTTCAGCACGTTGCGGCTTTGCACGGTTTTCTGTTCCGGCACGCTGAAGTCGGTGGCCACGGCCACTTCGGCCGGGGCGATGGGCGCCAGCACTTTGCGCACTTTTTCAGCACCACGATTACGCACCACAAGGAAACGCGCGGACTCCGGCAGCCACACCAACAGCACCACCGCCAGCAGCAACGGCAGAATGCCGCCGAGCAGCAACAGGCTGTGCCAGCCGAACGCCGGGATCATCTTGGCCGAGATAAAACCACCGCCAGCCATGCCCAGGTTGAAGCCGCAGAACATGCTGGTGACCAGCAACGACTTGAGGCGCTCAGGGGTGTATTCAGAGAGCAAGGTGGTGGCGTTCGGCATCGCCGCGCCCAGGCCCAGGCCGGTGAGCAGGCGCAGCACCAGCAGTTGGTCGAGGCTGGTACTGAAGGCAGACAGCAGGCTGAAGAAACCGAACAACGCGACGGCGACCACCAGCACCACCTTGCGCCCGAAACGGTCGGCAATCGGCCCGGAGCCGAGGGCGCCGAAGACCATGCCGATCAGCGCGGCACTCATCACCGGGCCGAGGCTGGCGCGGTCGACGCCCCAGTCCACGGTCAGCGCCGGGGCAATGAAGCCCATGGCGGCGGTGTCCAGGCCATCGAGGAAAACGATCAGAAAGCACAGCAGCACAATCTTCCACTGGTAGCGGGAAAGTGGCTGGGCGTTGATAAAACCTTGTACGTCGAGCGTACCGGCAACGGGCACGTGAGCGGGGCTGGTCATGCGGAAAATTCCTGTGAGTTTTTCTTCGCCAGGCACATGCAGGCGAATGGAACAGGAATGAGGGACGGGCTAGGCAGACGCTGCACAGCGGATGTCAGCGAAGCGCGGGCACGCTGCGGCGAACGGATGTCCATGGCTGGCTCTCATTTGTTTTTATTGGAGTCGTAGCTTTGGGGTCGCGAGGGCGACGGGAGAACAGTACGCAGCGGCAGGGGGGCGCTTCAATCCGATAATCGACTAAGCGGGCGTTTATCGAACACTAGTGGCTGGGAATGAACTCGTAGCGCCCTCTCCCCTAACCCCTCTCCCGCAAGCGGGCGGGGGGTTAGGGCCGGGGAGAAATACAGGTTAATGAAACAACCGCGTACTCAGCTCTTTGCTCGCTTCCAACAACACCGGCAAAAACCGTGTTTCCAATTCCTGACGGGAAATCCGCCCGGCATGGGTGCCGACGTTCAGCGCCGCCAGCACCTGCCCCGCCGAGTCTTTCAAGGGTACGGCAATCGAGCGCAGGCCCACTTCCAATTCCTGGTCGATGATCACCCAGCCCTGCTGGCGGATCTCGTCGATGCTGGCGCGCAGTGCCTCGGGGGTGTGCACGGTGCGGCTGGTTTTGATCTGCATCTCGGCGTGATCGATGTAGTCGTTCAACGCAGCGTCATCCAGTGCCGCGAGCAGAATGCGGCCCATCGAGGTGCAGTAGGCCGGCAGGCGGCTGCCGACACTGAGGTCTACCGAGATCAGGCGCTGCGGGGTGGCCGAGCGGGCGATGTAGAGAATCTCGTCGCCTTCCAGGGTGGCCATCGAGCAGGCTTCGTGCAGTTGTTCGCTGAGGCGGTCGAGGATCGGTTGCGCGGTAACCGCTAAAGGTGTCGACGACAGGTAGGCGTGACCCAGGGTCAGCACTTTTGGCAGCAGCGAGTAGGTGCGCCCGTCGGTGGTGACATAGCCCAGGTTCATCAGCGTGTGCAGGCAGCGGCGCACAGCGGCACGGGGAATCTCGGTGCGGTGGCTGATCTGGGCGATGGTCAGGTGGCGTTTGCGCTCCTGAAAAGCGTGGATCACCGCCAGGCCGCGAGCCAGGGAGGTCATGAAATTCGGGTCGCCGGTGAAGGCTTCGATGCGCTTGGCCGGCGAGGCAATAATCGGCGGCGCCAGAGGGGGCAGGGATACGCGGGCTTCGTCAGTCATATTGTTATTGTCTCGTGCAGTCTGGCCGGTAAGCAGTCTGTGGATCTGTGGCCGATTATCGAACCGAAGTTCGATAATCGCAATTGACCCTCTCGGGCATGGCGCCTACCTTGCCGCCCTGTCGCCATAAACGGCGATACAAAGGGCGCGCTCACGAGGCGCTCTCTAGGAAATACTCGGTGTTTCCACTTCCCATCGGAGCCCTGCCACCGTCGTGCTATCCGCGCGTCGGCAGGCCGGCTCAACCGAATCGTTACGATCGGCTCGCAGAAAACTCCTGGCGAGCAAGCTGGCGCAGACGACTGCGGGTGCGCACGAAGTCCAAGTGCGAGCCCGGCCGACAGACTTCATCCAGTTCCGCCGCACAGCCCAGCAGCAGGTGCACGCCACTGTCGTAGGCAATGTCGACGAAGTTGAGGATGCGTTGCTGCACATCGATGCCCTCGTTATCCAGGGTCGGCACGCCATAGATGCCGATATGCCGGTAACGCTGGCAGAGCCAGAGAAAGTCGGCACTGGAATGCGGGTGACGGCACAACTCATCGAAGTCCAGCAACGCCCGGTTACCTTCGCGCGCCAGCACCTTCAGCGGGTGATGATTGACCTCCAGCACCACGTCGCGCTCCACCGCGTCGGTGAATTGCAGCTGCTGCTCCAGCCATTCGCCCAGCGCCGGGCACAGTGGCCAGGCGTAATAACCCCAGGCTTCCTGAGCCCCGGCACGCTCGCGGTAGTCTTCGCCAGCATCCAGGTTGAGCACCGTGAAGCGTGACTCCAACAGCTCGATGGCCGGTTTGAAACGGTCGCGATACAGCGGGTTGGGGCACAGGTTGATCGGCGCGTAGTTGGAGGTGCACACCAACCCCACACCCTCGTCCACCAGCACCTTGAGCAGGCGCCCAAGCAGCATGGCGTCGGCGATGTCATGCACGTGGAATTCATCGAAACACAGCAGCCGGGCTTCTTGCGCCACCTCGCGGGCGACCCGCACCAGCGGTTCGTTCTGCCCGGTAAACGCGCCCATGCGCTGCTGCACTTCCTGCAAAAAGGCGTGGAAATGCACTCGGCGTTTGGCCTGCACCGGCGCGGCGGCGAAGAAGGTGTCCATGACAAAACTCTTGCCACGGCCCACGCCGCCCCACAGGTAAATCCCGGCCACGGGCTTGCGCAGCCAGCTACGACGCCCCGCCAGCCAGGCATCAAGCCAACTGGCGAGGGTGTCTATAGCCGCCTGCTGCGCGCCGTCGGCCCGGTAACCGCGGGCCTCCAGGGCATCGTTGAAACGCCGGTGAATGCGCTGGTCGACGGGTTCAACCAGGCCTTCTGCGTCTTGCTTAGAAGTCAAAGAAAACGGTCTCGCCCTCACCCTGGATACGGATATCGAAGCGGTAAGCCAGCTTGCCGTCAACCTCGCAGCGCGTGGCCACCAGGGTTTCGCGGCGTTGCGGCTGCTCGATCAGGTTGAGCACCGGGCAGGCTTTGTTGGCCTCCGCTTCGTCATCGAAGTACAGGCGGGTGTGCAGGTGGATGTTGATCCCGCGGGCGAACAGCGACACGTTGATGTGCGGCGCCATCGGCACGCCGGCGGCGTTGCTCACCACGCCCGGCTTGATGGTGTGCAGTGTCCACTCGCCGGCATCGAAGGTGGTGGCGGTGCGACCGAAGCTGTTGAACGGTTTTTCCAGGTTGAAATCGGTGTCGTAGCGGCCTTGGTGGTCGGCCTGCCAGAACTCCAGAAACGAGTCGCGTACCAGGTGGCCATTGCCATCGTAGACGTTACCCAGCAGCAGAATGTGCTCGCCGGGGGCGCCGGGCTTGGCCATTTCATTCCAGATTTCCTGGTCGCGCGGCGGGTTGCCGGCGGCGCTCAGGGCCAGGCCGATGTGCACATAGGGGCCGGCGGTTTGCGAGGGGGTTTCTTTAAGCAATTCGATTGGCATAGGTCACCCCCTCTCAACGGTTTTCAAAATGGGTCTTGCGCTGGCCGCGCAAAACAATGTCAAAGCGATAAGCCAGGCAATCCATAGGATTGGCCGCGCTCATGTCGAGCTTGGCAATCAGGCTTTGCACCGCTTCCGGGTTGGCGATGGATTTGACGATGGGGCACATCGGAATCAGCGGGTCGCCTTCGAAATACAGCTGGGTGATCAGCCGCGTGGAGATCGACGGGCCACTGATGGAGACGTGGATATGCGCCGGGCGCCAGTCGTTCGGGCCGTTACGCCATGGGTACGGACCGGGCTTGATGGTGCGGAAGCTGTAGTAGCCATCACGGTCGGTGAGGGCACGGCCGACGCCACCGAAGTTGGGGTCCAGCGGCGCCAGGTAGCGGTCGTTCTTGTGGCGATAACGGCCACCGGCGTTGGCTTGCCACATTTCCACCAGGGTGTGCGGAATCGGCTTGCCGTATTGGTCGCAGACGCGGC
Organism: Pseudomonas sp. GV071; assembly: GCF_003050835.1. Classification (GTDB taxonomy): domain Bacteria; phylum Pseudomonadota; class Gammaproteobacteria; order Pseudomonadales; family Pseudomonadaceae; genus Aquipseudomonas. The sequence goes on from NZ_QAOJ01000005.1 coordinate 100,818, forward strand.
CGGCAACGATGATGCGCTCGCCCACCGGCAAGCCGCCGTTATTGAAATTGAGCAGCAGGTCGTTGTCGTGCTGGCCGAGCTTGAGGTGCGAGAAATCCGGGCCGGTGGTTTCCGAAACGGATTGCGGAATGCTCACCAGCGCTTGGCGCGGTGAGCGGGGAATGGAGGTTTTGTAATCAGGCGTCAGGGCTTTGGGGTGCCAGTTACGGTCACGGATGACGAAGCGACTGCTGTCTGCATCAGACATGTCGTTCTCCTTTTTTTGGATTTATCGGGCGAACAGAAGCGCAGTCTGCTGACCGATGCCGGCGGGCGAAACTGAATATTAGCCGGGCATCCATAACCTAATGGTTATGCGTAGGGCGGATATCGCGGTGCGGTATTCGCCCTACGGAAAACTGCCTTCCCGATACGCCTGCCCCACTTCGCGCAACACCTCGACACTCCAATGCGCCGCCAGCGACAACGGCAGCGCCGCGTTGCTGCAAATACCCACCGAACCACCGGGCTCCTTGATGCCCAGCTGCAATTCGGCCAAATCGCCTTTGGCCAAGTCCAGTTGCACCGCATCGAGCGGGGCAATCCACACCGCGTCGCTGCTTTGCACATAACGACGGCTGAGGGTCAGCGACAGGGTTTCCAGGCGCTGGCGCGGCTGGGCGATGCCGCATTGCACGAACAAGGCGTCGGCATATTTGCGGATGGTGGTGCCGGCCAGGGGCAGTACCAGCGGATAGTCCTGCAACAGCTGCTGAGCCTGGGCTGCGCCGAGCAACGGATGGCCGGCACGCACCACCAGGGTCATCGATTCGCTGTACAGGTGCTCGAAGGTCAGGCCCTGAATCTGCGGGCTGTCGGTCATGCGGCCGACCACCAGATCCAGCTCGCCAACATGCAGTTGCGACAATAAATACGCACTGGGTCCGGTCACTACACTGGCCACCAGCGCCGGGTGGCGCTCGTGCAGGCGGCGCACCACCTCGGGAATCAGCAGGCTTTCCACCGTGGAGAGCACGCCCAGGCGCACGGTGCCGGATTCATGCTCGCCACTGCGCAGGCTGTTCACCCCATCACGCAGCGCCTGCACGCAGGGCCCGGCATAACGCATAAAGGCCACGCCCGCTTCGGTCAGCGCCACTCCGGCTTTGCTGCGTTCGAACAGCACCGCACCGAGCAGCTCTTCCAGCTCTTTGAGGGTTTTCGAAATGGCCGGCTGGCTGACCGCCAGTTTGTCAGCCGCGCGCGCCAAGGTGCCCTGGCGGGCGACTTCGAGAAAACACACGAGGTGGCGAAATTTGATCCGGGTATCGATATTCATCGGCAGACAGGCCAGAGACAGTGGCGGCTAGTCTGCAAGGGAACGGCGCCACAGGACAACTGCCAATGCCGCCTGCGGTTTGCCCCACTTGCCTGGCTCTGCTAGCCTCGCGCCCGTTCAAGCCTGCCGAGACCCCTGCCATGGCCCGCAAAAAAGCCGCCGTCGATTTCGAACAATCCCTTGCCGAGCTGCAGACCCTGGTCGAGCGCCTGGAAAACGGCGAGCTGTCGCTTGAGGATTCGCTGACCGCCTTCGAGCAAGGCATCCGCCTGACGCGCGACTGCCAAGGCGCCCTGGCCCAGGCCGAACAGAAAGTGCAGATTCTGCTGGAGCGCGACGGCGAGCTGGAGGAAGCCCCCTTCGACGCGGACGAACCAGCATGATCGCGGCGTACCAGAAAAGCTGTCAGGCCCGCGTCGACGCCAAGCTCGACGAACTGTTCCAAGCCCCCCGTCCTGAACTCGATCTGATCTACCAAGCCATGCGCTACAGCGTGATCAATGGCGGCAAGCGCGTGCGCCCGTTGCTGGTCTATGCCGCCTGCGAAGCCTTGGGCGGCACGGCCGAGCGCGCCGACGCTGCGGCCTGCGCGGTGGAGCTGATTCACGCCTATTCCCTGGTGCACGACGACCTGCCGGCGATGGACGACGACGATCTGCGCCGCGGCCAGCCGACCACCCACAAGGCCTTCGACGAAGCCAGCGCAATTCTCGCCGGTGACGGCCTGCAGAGCCTGGCCTTCGAAGTGCTCGCCGACGCCCAGCGCAACCCGCTGGACGCCGACGTGCGCCTGGACATGATCAGCAGCCTGAGCAAAGCCGCCGGCCCGGCCGGTATGGTTGGCGGCCAGGCCATCGACCTCGGTTCGGTCGGCCAATGGCTGGACCAGAGCGCCCTGGAAATCATGCACCGGCACAAGACCGGCGCCCTGATCGAAGCCAGCGTGCGCCTCGGCGCCCTGGCCAGTGGCGAAGCCGACCAGTTGGCACTGCGCGCCCTGCAGGAATACGCGCAAGCCGTGGGCCTGGCCTTCCAGGTGCAGGACGACATCCTCGACGTCGAAAGCGACACCGCTACCCTGGGTAAAACCCAGGGCAAAGACGAAGCCAACCACAAGCCCACCTATCCCGCCTTGCTGGGATTGGATGCTGCCAAGCACTATGCCTTGGAACTGCGCGATCTGGCCTTGCATGCCCTGCGCCCGTTTGGCGAAGCGGCAGAGCCGTTGCGCGACCTGGCGCGGTTTATCGTCGAACGCCGTAGCTAAGATCAAAAACATCGCGGCTAAAGCCGCTCCTACAGACCGCACAATCCGTAGGAGCGGCTTTAGCCGCGATGTTCTTTCTGCCCCATCATCACCCTCACCTCTGCCCTGCCATTCGCCCTAGCCAGCAAGCTTTCGCTCGGCCTTGAGCGGCGCCTAAGCTCTACTCCCGGATTTACTTATAAAAACCAGGGAGCACCAATGCCCATCCGCAATCTGCTGATCGTCAACCGTGGCGAAATCGCCATTCGTATCGCCCGTGCTGCTGCCGAGCTGGATATCCGCAGCGTGGCGGTATTTGCCGAAGACGAAGCGGCCGCCTTGCACACGCGCAAGGCCGATGTGGCCGTCGGCCTCAAGGGCCGAGGGGTCAGCGCGTATCTGGATATGGAGCAGCTCATCGCCATCGCCCAGGCCCAGGGCTGCGATGCGGTGCACCCCGGTTATGGTTTTCTGGCGGAGAACGCCGATTTTGCCCGACGCTGCAAAAGCGCCGGGTTGATTTTCGTCGGCCCCAGCGCCGATGTGCTGGAGCAGTTCGGCGACAAAACCCAGGCCCGTACCCTGGCCATGCGCTGCGGCGTACCGCTGGCCGCCGGCACCAACCAGCCCACCAGCCTGGCCCGCGCGCAGTCATTCATGGCTGAACTGAATGGCGGCGCGATGATGATCAAGGCCCTGGCTGGCGGTGGCGGGCGCGGCATGCGTGCGGTGTTCAGCGCCGAGGAGGTGGCTGAGGCCTATGCCCGTTGCCAGTCCGAAGCCAAGGCGGCGTTTGGCAACGGTGACCTGTATGTCGAGCGGTTGATCCGCAATGCCCGGCACATCGAAGTGCAGGTGCTCGGCGATGGTCAGCAGGTGGTGCACCTGTGGGAACGCGATTGCACCCTGCAGCGGCGTAACCAGAAACTGGTGGAAATCGCACCCAGCCCCAACCTCGACCCGACAGTGCGCGAGGCCATGTTCGCCGCCGCGCTGAAGCTGGCCAGCGCGGTGGGTTACCGCACCCTGGGCACCTTCGAATTCCTGCTGGATGTAGATAACGGCGACTTCGTCTTTATGGAAGCCAACCCGCGTCTGCAGGTGGAGCACACCGTCACCGAAGCGGTCACCGGCATCGACCTGGTGCAGGCGCAATTGCGCGTGGCCGGCGGCGCCAGCCTGCTCGAACTGGGTTTGCAGCAGTCGCAGATTCCCGCCCCGCGCGGTTTTGCCGTGCAGCTGCGGGTCAACCTGGAAAGCATGAACGCCGACGGCAGCGTGCAACCGGCGGCTGGTTTGCTCAGCGCCTACGAACCACCGAGCGGCGCCGGTATTCGCGTCGATGGTTGTGGTTACAGCGGTTATGCCACCAGCAGCAGCTACGACTCGCTGCTGGCGAAACTGATCGTGCAAGCCAACGACGACTACCAAGGCGTGCTGCGCCGCGCCTACCGCGCCCTGTGCGAATTCCGCCTGGAGGGGGTGGCGAGCAATATCCACTTCCTGCAGAACCTGCTGCGCCAGCCGCAGGTTCAGAACAACCAGGTGACCACGCGGTTTGTCGAAGAACAGATCAGCCAGTTGCTTGCGCCGCAGGAACAGGCGCACCGCCACTTGTTTTTCCCCCAGGCAGCCGGTGCTGCACAACAGCAACAGCAACAGCACACAGACACACCGCTGGGCTGCATCGCACTCGATGCCCCGAGCGCGGGGGTGGTGGTAAGCCTGGATGTACAGGTGGGCGACGCCGTGGCCGTGGGTCAGAGCATTGCCGTGCTGGAGGCGATGAAGATGGAATTTGTGGTCAAGGCGGCGCAGAGCGGCATTGTCCACAGCCTGGCCGTCAGCCCTGGCGATAACCTGTTCGCCGCCCAGGCGCTGCTATTTATTCATCCGGCCGACGTAACGCAGCAGCACCAGCACACCGAAGAAAGCATCGACCTCGACCACATTCGCGCCGACCTCGCCGAAGTGCTCGAACGCAACGCCCTGACCCGCGACGAACGCCGCCCCCAAGCCGTGGCCAAACGCCGCAAGACGGGCCAGCGCACGACCCGCGAAAACCTCGACGACTTGCTCGATGCCGACAGCTTTATCGAATACGGCGCCCTGGCCCTGGCCGCCCGGCGGCGGCGTAATTCGGTGGAAGACCTGATCGTGCAAAGCCCGGCCGATGGCCTGGTGAGCGGCATCGGCACGGTCAACGCCGCGCAGTTCGGCGCCGAGCGCGCGCGCTGCATGGCGATTTCTTACGACTACACGGTATTCGCCGGCACCCAAGGGGCCATGAACCACAAGAAAACCGACCGCATGCTGCAGTTGGCCGAACAATGGCGACTGCCCTTGGTGCTGTTTGCCGAAGGCGGTGGCGGGCGGCCGGGCGACAGCGATTTTGTCGGCGTGGCCGGCCTCGACTGCCACACCTTTATCGGCATGGCCAAACTCTCTGGCCTGGTGCCGCTGGTGGGCGTGGTCTCCGGCCGCTGCTTCGCCGGCAACGCCGCGCTGCTGGGCTGCTGCGACGTGATCATCGCCACCGCCAACGCCAGCATCGGCATGGCCGGGCCGGCGATGATCGAAGGTGGCGGACTGGGTACGTTTACCCCGGAGCAAGTGGGACCGGTGAGCGTGCAAGGTCCTAACGGGGTGATAGATGTCGAAGTGGCAGACGAAGCCGAAGCGGTGCGGGCCGCCAAGCAATACCTCTCCTACTTCCAGGGCCCGCTCAGCGACTGGCAGTGCGCCGACCAACGCGAACTGCGCCAACTGATCCCGGAAAACCGCCTGCGGGTTTACGACATCCGCCAGGTAATCGCCACCCTGGCCGACCAGGACTCGGTGCTGGAACTGCGCCGCAGCTTCGCGCCGGGTTTGCTCACCGCGTTTATCCGCATCGAAGGCCAGCCCTTCGGCCTGATCGCCAACAACCCCGCGCACCTGGGCGGCGCCATCGACGCCGTAGCCGGCGACAAGGCCGCGCGGTTCATGCAGCTGTGCGACGCCTTCGATATTCCGCTGGTTTCACTGTGCGACACCCCCGGCTTTATGGTCGGCCCGGACGCCGAGAAACAGGCCACCGTGCGCCATGTGTCACGCATGTTCGTCACCGCCGCCAGCCTCAGCGTGCCGTTCTTCACCGTGGTCCTGCGCAAAGGCTACGGCCTCGGCGCCCAGGCCATGGCCGCCGGCAGCTTCCACTCACCGCTGTTCACCATCGCCTGGCCCAGTGCCGAGTTTGGCGCCATGGGCCTGGAAGGCGCGGTGCGCTTGGGCTTCTCCAAAGAACTGGCAGCCCTGGAAGACCCGGTCGAACGCCAGGCCCTGTTCGACAAACTGGTGGCCAAGGCCTACCAGAGCGGCAAAGGCATCAACATGGCCAGCTTCCTGGAGATCGACGCCGTCATCGACCCAGTGGAAACCCGCAGCTGGCTGACCCGCGGCTTCAACGCCGCCCCGCGCGCGCCCAAGCGTGACGGCAAAAAACGCGCCTTCGTGGATACCTGGTGACCCTTATGACTGCCTTCCAACAGCACCTGCTCGACGTCAACGGCATTACCCTCAGCGTCTACAGCGCCGGCCCCGAAAACGGTCGCCCGGTGTGGCTGCTGCATGGCTTCCCCGAATGCTGGTACTCCTGGCGCAGCCAGATGACTGCGCTGGCCGCAGCCGGCTACCGCGTGTATGCCCCCGAGATGCGCGGCTACGGCGACAGCAGCGCGCCGGAGGCCGTCGAGGCGTACCAGATCTTGACCCTGTGCGCCGACATTCAAGGCGCCATGGACGCCCTCGGCCATACCGACGTGTGCATGATCGGCCACGACTGGGGCGCGCCAGTGGCCTGGCACCTGGGCTTGCTGGAACCCGAGCGGGTCAGCGTGCTCGGCGCCATGTCGGTGCCGTTTGGCGGCAGACCCAAGCGCCCGGCGATCGACATCATGCGCGAGGCCAATGCCGGGCGGTTCAACTACATCGTTTACTTCCAGGAGCCCGGGGTCGCCGAAGCCGAACTGAACGCGGATCTTGAGCGCAGCATGCGCATTCTGATTGGCGGCAACAGTGAGGTGTTCCTCCACCCGAAACCCGCGGATGCGCGCTTTCTGGATGACGTGGCGGTGCCCACTTCGTTTCCTGACTGGTGCAACGAAGCGGACTTTGCGGTGTACCTGAATACGCTGAGCAAGCATGGGTTTCATGGGCCGCTGAATTGGTACCGCAACTTTGAGCTGAACTGGCAGAGCACCGAATTCCTGGCGGGGCGGCAGGTGTTGCAGCCGACGTTGTTCTTGCTCGGTGAGGATGATCCGGTGGGCAAGCTGGAGGCTTACACGGTGAAAAAGATGGGAGAGCTGGTGCCTCGGTTGGAGTCGCATGTGCTGAGTGATTGCGGGCACTGGATTCAGAACGAGCAGGCTGAGCGGGTGAATGAATTGTTGATTGAGTTTTTGCGGCGGCACTATCCGCGCTCTTAAGCGCGAGTCCCTTTTGGCATTGTCGGATTCCCGAACCACCCAAAAGCAACCAAAAGATCTAGCCCCTACCTGGGCCCTACGCTAAAGGGGCGGGCAGATCAAAAACCAAATCAAGATCAAAAACCAAAGCCCCTCTCCCCAGCCCTCTCCCGCAAGCGGGAGAGGGGGCAGACCGCGTGAGGTGGCCGCCATACGTCACCCCTCGCCCGCTTGCGGGAGAGGGGCCGGGGGAGAGGGGCAGTTGATCTTGATCCGCCCGCCCCTTGTGCGCAGGCCGCAAGGCACGCACCTTATCCCCCCACAAACCCTCCGGACATCGGTATTTGCCCAGGTGCGTCACGCGCACCCTACGAAAAGCCCTACCGCATCAGGTAAACTGCGCCATCTTTTATACCTATAACGATTTGCCTGATGCCCACGACGTTTCACGAGATCCCCCGCGAACGCCCCGCTACGCCGCTGCTCGACCGTGCAGAGACGCCTGTTGGTCTGCGTCGTCTGGGCGAGGCCGAGCTGGAAATCCTCGCCGATGAGCTGCGCCAGGAACTGCTCTACACCGTCGGCAAGACCGGCGGGCACTTTGGCGCTGGCCTGGGTGTCATCGAGCTGACCATCGCCCTGCACTACGTGTTCGACACGCCCGATGACCGTCTGGTGTGGGATGTCGGCCATCAGGCCTACCCGCACAAGATCCTCACTGGCCGTCGCGAGCGTATGCACACCCTGCGCCAGCAAGACGGCATCGCCGCCTTCCCGCGGCGCAGCGAGAGTGAGTACGACACCTTTGGCGTCGGCCACTCCAGCACCTCCATCAGCGCCGCGCTGGGCATGGCGATTGCCGCCCAGTTGCAAGGCAGCAAGCGCAAGTCGGTGGCGGTGATCGGTGATGGCGCGTTGACCGCCGGCATGGCCTTCGAGGCGTTGAACCACGCCTCCGACGTCAAAGCCAACATGCTGGTGGTGCTCAACGACAACGACATGTCGATCTCGAAAAACGTCGGCGGCCTGTCCAATCACCTGGCCAAGATTCTCTCCAGCCGCACCTACGCCAATATGCGCGAAGGCAGTAAAAAGGTGCTGTCGCGCCTGCCGGGTGCTTGGGAAATCGCCCGTAAAACCGAAGAACACGCCAAGGGCATGCTGGTCTCCGGCACCTTGTTCGAGGAGCTGGGCTGGAACTACATCGGCCCTATCGATGGCCACGACCTGCCAACCCTGATCACCACCCTGCGCAATATGCGTGAGCTGGAAGGCCCGCAGTTCCTCCACGTGATCACCAAGAAAGGCAAAGGCTTCGCCCCGGCCGAGCTCGACCCGATTGGCTATCACGCGATCACCAAGCTGGAACCGGTGAACGCCCCAGTCGCACCGAAGAAGCCCAGTGGGCCGAAGTATTCGGCAGTGTTTGGCCAGTGGCTGTGCGACATGGCCGAGGCCGACGCACGCCTGACCGGTATCACCCCGGCGATGAAAGAAGGCTCCGACCTGGTGGCCTTCAGCGAACGTTTCCCGCAGCGCTATTTCGATGTGGCGATTGCCGAGCAACACGCGGTCACCCTCGCCGCCGGTATGGCCTGCGAAGGTGCCAAGCCAGTGGTGGCCATCTATTCGACCTTCCTGCAGCGCGGCTATGACCAGCTGATTCACGACGTGGCGGTGCAGCACCTCGACGTACTATTTGCCATCGACCGGGCCGGCCTGGTGGGCGAAGACGGCCCGACCCACGCCGGCAGCTTCGATCTCTCTTACCTGCGTTGCATCCCCGGCATTCTGGTGATGACCCCCAGCGACGAGAACGAGCTGCGCCGCATGCTAACCACCGGCTACCTGTTCAATGGCCCGGCTGCCGTGCGTTACCCGCGCGGTTCCGGGCCGAACGCCGAGATCGAACCGGCCCTGGTGCCGCTGGAAATCGGCAAGGGCGTGGTGCGTCGTCAAGGTCAGGGCGTGGCCATGCTGGTGTTCGGCGTGCAACTGGCCGATGCCCTGCAGGTGGCGGACAAGCTGGATGCCACGGTGGTGGACATGCGCTTCGTCAAACCCCTGGACGAGGCCCTGGTGCGCCAGCTGGCCGCCGAGCACGGGTTGCTGGTGACCATCGAGGAAAACGCCATCATGGGCGGCGCCGGTGCGGCGGTCAGTGAGTTCCTCGCCCGCGAGAACCTGCTCAAGCCAGTTCTGCATTTGGGCCTGCCGGACGTCTACGTCGAGCACGCCAAGCCGGCGACCATGCTCGCCGAATGCGGGCTGGATGCAGCGGGCATCGAAGCGGCGATCACTGAACGTTTGGCGTTGCTCACGCCGGTCGGGTTGGCCCCGACCATCAGCGCGTAAGCCCGTAGCGATAAAAAAAGGCCGGTCATTGACCGGCCTTTTTTGTTTTCAGATCACCCGCGAAAAGCGCTGGCTGTTCTGTTCGCTCAGGTAGTGGTCGAACAGCATGCACAGCGAACGCACCAGCAGGCGCCCGGCCGGCAGCACTTCGATGCCCTGATTGCTGAGGCTGATCAAGCCGTCGCGGGCAAACTGCTGCAGCTGTGGCCAAACCTCGGCGAAGTAGCCGCGAAATTCGATGTTGAAGCTGCTCTCGATCAGGCTGAAATCCAGTTTGAAGGAGCAGATCAGGTGCTGGATCACTGCACGGCGAATGCGGTCATCGTCGTTGCACAGCAAGCCGCGCTCCACGGCTGAATGGCCTGCGTCGATGGCGGCTATGTAGCGCGGCAGATCGCTGCTGTTCTGGCAGTACAGATCGCCCAACTGGCTGATGGCCGACACCCCGAGCCCGACCAGGTCGCAATGGCCATGGGTGGTGTAGCCCTGGAAGTTGCGCCGCAGCATGCCGTCTTCCTGGGCCACGGCCAGTTCGTCATCGGGCAGGGCGAAGTGGTCCATGCCGATGTACACGTAGCCGGCCTGGGTCAGTTGTTCGATGCTGCGCTGGAGCATCTCCAGCTTGGCCGACGGGCTGGGCAAGTCCTCGGCGTTGATCCGCCGCTGCGGCAGGAAACGCTCCGGCAGGTGCGCGTAGTTGAACAGCGAAAGGCGGTCGGGTTGCAGCTCGATAACCTTGTCCACGGTGCGGGCAAACCGCTCGGGGGTCTGCTTGGGCAGGCCGTAGATCAGGTCTATGTTCACTGAGCGAAATTGCAGGGTCCAGGCGGCTTCGACGATGGCGCGGGTCTGTTCGAAACTCTGCAGGCGGTTGACCGCTTGTTGCACCTGCGGGTCGAGGTCCTGCACGCCGAGGCTGACACGGTTGAAGCCGAGTTCGCGGAGCAGGCCCATGGTCGACCAGTCCGCTTCGCGCGGGTCGATCTCGATACCGTAGTCGCCGCTGTCGCCGTCCAGCAGGGTGAAGTTCTCACGCAGGTGGCGCATCAGTTCGCGCAGTTCGGTGTGGCCGAGAAAGGTTGGCGTGCCGCCGCCAAAATGCAGTTGTTCGACCACCTGGCGGCGGTCGAGCTGGCTGGCGATGCGGCTGATTTCTTCATGCAGGCGTTGCAGGTAAGGCACCGCGCGGCCACGGTCTTTGGTGATCACTTTGTTGCAGCCGCAGTAGTAGCAAATGTTGGCGCAGAACGGCACGTGCACATACACCGACAAGGGCCGCAGCGCTTTGCGGCTTTCCGCCAGGGCCTGGACCAGGGCGTTACCGGCGACCTGATCATTGAACTGCAAGGCGGTGGGGTATGAGGTGTAGCGAGGACCGGGGCGGTCGTAGCGGCGAATCAGGTCGGCATCCCAATGAATGGCTTCGTGCATGGCGGCGGTCCGAGAAGAGCGTGGGCGGCCAGTCTATGGAGCTGCGACAAAGGCGATCTTGACTTGACGCAAGGCAACGCGCGGTCCGGCGCCTCACATGGACTGGCGGCGCACCACAAGCGGGCACGGTCGACGCGCCATCGCGGAGCCAGGGTCAGCGCCGAACGCTCGCACCAAGTAGAAAGCGACATCCACCTGGCAAAATGCGCCATCGCGCCACTAATCTGCCATTAACGTCGATGGTCGGTCCCTTTTTTGCAATATCAGCCGCTCACGCTAGGCAAAGCACTGCCATTTGCGAGCACGGACATGCAGCTGAAAAGTTACCAGATGGCCCTTAGCGGCCGCGAACACCGGTGGTTGCCCTGGTTTGGCACCCACAATAAATGGGCCCTGCGCTGGGCCAGCCTGATCAACCGCAGCCAGGCCGCGCGCCTGGAGAAAACTTTCAGCGGCATGGCCCATACCCGAGCCCAGCTGTTGTTGAGCTGGACCCAGCAGCACTGGCAACAGTTGCAGCAAGTGGCCGGCAGCCTCAGCGAACCGTGGCCGCGCGTTGAGTCGACGCAGCTGCAAAACATCGCCGCGCACATGCGCGAGGTCTCCGAACTGTTTGTGCTGGATGCCAAGGGCAAGGTCATCGCCTCCACTCACGCTCAGCGAGTGGGCCAGCAGCATGACGCCAAGGCGCTCACCGCCGGGCTGCAGGCGCCGTTTCTGCAGGGCCCGTATCGCGACGAGGTGACCCAGGCACTGGGCGCCACCACCTCGCGTTTTCACGACGCGGTGACGCTGATGTTCCATCAGCCGCTGCAGGTCGGCGGCAAAACTGTCGGCTGCCTATGCGCACGCATTCCCAATGACGTAATGAGCGACTTGATCCAGCGCGAGGCCGGCCACGTGTTCCGCGACTCGGGTGACAACTACCTGTTCATGATCAGGGCGCAGTACGACCCAAGCATCGCCGCCGGCACCGCGCTGTCGCGCTCGCGCTTTGAAGACAACACCTTCACCGCCGGCGAAAACCTCAAGGACGGTGTGCACACCCCGTTCGGCACCGTGCGGGTGCGCCAGCACACCGAATTCGAACTGCGCTTCACCGACCCGGCAACCAAAGAGCTGCACCCCGGCGTGCGCGAAACCATTCGCCGTGGCAGCAATCTGTTTGTGCTCTACCCCGGCTACCCGGACTACCGGCGCGTGCCTGTGGTCGGCGCCGGCCTGACCCTCAACCTGCCCGGCTCGCCGGACACCTGGGGAATGATGTGCGAGGGCGACCTGGAAGAGGTATACCGCCCGCGCAGCCTCAGTTACACCCTGCTCAAGGCGCTGCTGCTGAATGTCGGCGGCGCCGCAGCGGTGCTCGCCGGTGCCCACCTGGGCCTGGGCTGGCAGGGCGAACACCTGCCCTGGGCGCTGGGCGTCAGCACCCTGGTGGTGTTGCTGAACTTCTGGTTCTTCAGCCTGCGCCCGCGCAGCCAGCGGTTGCAGGCGCTGTGCGACTTCTTTCTGGACACCGCCGAGTGCGGCGCGCCGCTGAGCAAGCGCTTTACCGCCAACCGCCTGCAGGCGGATGAAACCGGCTCGCTGGCCGGCTGGGTCAACAGCTTTGTCGACAAGATGGACGACACCATGCAGAGCATCGTCTCTGCCGGCAGCGCCCTCAATCACACCAGCGTGGCCCTCAACCAGACCTCCGGCACCGTCAGCCTGTGTGCCAACCAGCAAAACAGTGCGGCCCAGGCCACGGCCGAAGCCACCCAGGGTGTCAGCCACAGCATCAGCGCCATGGCCGAGCACATTCTCGGCAGCGAACACGCCTCGCAACAGGCACTGCAACTGGCCGAAGAAGGCACCCAGGTGGTGCAACGGACCACCGCCGAAATCAATCGCCTGGCCCAGCAAGTGATTGAGGCCACGGCCACCATCGAAGGCCTGAGCCAACATACCCTGGCGGTGCAGACCATCAGCGAAACCATCCGCGGTATTGCCGAACAGACCAACCTGCTGGCCCTCAATGCAGCCATTGAGGCGGCGCGGGCCGGCGAGTCCGGGCGCGGTTTTGCCGTGGTCGCCGATGAAGTGCGCAACCTCGCGCAACGCACCGCCGAGGCTACCCAGGCCATCGCCCAGAGCCTGGACAGCATGCGCCAGCAAGCGTTGCAGGCCGTGGGCTCGATGCAGCACTGTCAGCAGAGCGCCAGCACCAGCGTCGAACAGGCAGCCCTGGCCAACCAGGCGTTGCAGCGCATTCACAGCGAAGTGGCGGGCATGCAGACGCAGATCGGCCAGATCAGCCGGGCCATGCAATCGCAACGCGACCAGGCCCTGGCCGCCAACCTGCAAGCGCAGACCATCAGCAGCGGTGCCGGGCAAAGCGCCCAGGCCGCCAACCAGACCCAGCTTGCCGCGCGGGCACTGGAGCGTTTGGTGTTGGACCTGCACAAAGCCGCCAGCCGCCTCGGCCAGGCAGAGCCCACCACGTAGGGCGAATATCCGCCTGCGGTTATTCGCCCTACGCCGCTATTCCCGTCTTGACCCACCCCGCTGCCGCCGTTAGGGTGCGCAGCGTTTATCCACGCAGGTGCGCCGCGCTCATTGAGCCCGGCGTTAAACGGGAAGCCGGTGCGCTCACGAGCCATGCCGGCGCTGCCCCCGCAACGGTAATCGACCGCAGCCTGGCTGCATGCCCGATCGACACACCACTGGGAGTTTCCTGGGAAGGTGATCGCGGCAGGAAAGAGTGCCTCTTTCAGTCGAAAGCCCGGAGACCGGCCTGTGCGGAATCGACCGGTGTTGCGGAGGGCAGCACCATCAAGCGCTGGCCGCTTCGCGCGTCCCGTTTGCCTATGCCCTCCTCAAAAATAATCTTTTGAGGATCCACCCCATGAAGTACATCCACCTTGCCCTGCCGGCACTGCTGTTGCCCTTGCTGGCGCAGGCGCAAAGCAACGACGACGCGCTCAAGCTCGAGGAGATGGTGATCACCTCCGGGCGCAACGCCGAGCCGTTGAACCAGGCCACCGCGGCGGCCACGGTGTTCACCCGCGCCGATATCGAACGCCTGCAACCGAGTTCCATCACCGAACTGCTGACCCGCGTGCCGGGCGTGCAACTGGTGCAGAACGGCGGCCGCGGCAGCAACACCTCGCTGTTCATTCGCGGCAGCAGCAACACCCAGAGCCTGATTCTGGTGGACGGCCAGCGCATCGGCTCGGCCTCCGATGGCGGCGCCAGCCTGCAGTTTCTGAGCCTGGAGCAGATCGAGCGGATCGAGGTGGTACGCGGCTCACGCTCAGCCCTGTATGGCAGCGATGCGATTGGCGGAGTGGTGCAGATTTTCACCCGCCGCGGCAGCAGCGGCCTGCAACCGCGTCTGGCCATGAGTGCCGGCAGCGACCAGAGTTTCCAGCGCAGCCTGGGCCTCAGTGGCGGCGATGAGCAGACCCGTTTCAGCCTCAATGGCAGCCTCGACGAAACCGCCGGCATCGACCGCACCGGGCCGTCTTACGACTCCGACAGCGACCACGACGCCTACCGCAACAAAGCCTTGAGCTTGAACCTCAGCCACCAGTTCAGCGAGCGCCTCGAAGGCGGCGTCAGCCTGCTCGACCAGCGCGGTCGCAGCGAGTACGACAACCCGTTCGGGCGCTTCGACATGAGCACTTTCCTGAGTTATCCACAGCAGCCCTACACCGACTTCAGCCTCGCCAGCGGCAGTGCCTTTATCGATGCGCAGTTCAATGACCTGTGGAGCAGCCGCTGGGAAGTCGGCCACAGCGAAAGCCGGCAGAAGAGCAAAGACAAGCTCAGCGACGAAGTCAGCGTGTTCAACACCTACCGTGACGCATTCAGTTGGGTGAACACCTTGCAATTGGGTGAACAGAACACGTTGCTGGCAGGCCTGGACTGGTACGAGGACAAACTGCACAGCAGCACCGAGTACGACCAGCAAACCCGCTGGAACCAGGCGGCGTTTGTTCAACATCGCTTCCAGGGCGAATGGTTCGCCACCGAGCTGGGCCTGCGCCATGACGACAACCAGCAGTTCGGCAGCGAGAACACCTGGAACGGCGCGCTCACCGTGCCGCTGGGCGCGACCACCTCACTGATCGCTTCTTACAGCGAAGGCTTTCGCGCGCCGACCTACAACGAGCTGTACTGGCCCGACGACGGCAACGGCTACATCGGTAACCCCAACCTCAGCCCCGAGCACTCGAAGACCTACGAGCTGCAACTGCGCGGCGAAGACTGGGGCACCCGCTGGAGCCTGGCGGCGTACCGCAACGAGGTGCGCGACCTGATCAGCACTGTGCTCTGCGACCCGGCGACCTACCTGTATTGCGCGGTCAACCTGAACAAGGCGCGCCTGCAAGGCATCGAGTTGACCCTGGAACGTGAGGTCTTCGGTTGGCAAGCCTCAGCCAACGCCAGCTGGCTGGACGCCCGCGACCGCGAAACCGGCCACGCCCTGCAGCGCCGCGCCAAGCGCACCCTTAACCTGGATATCGACCGCCACTTCGGCAAACTCGGCGTGGGCGTCAGCTGGCAGGCGTTCAGCAGCAGCTACGACGACGTTGGCAACACCCGCGAGCTGCCGGGCTATGGCCTGGTCGGTCTGCGCAGCAGTTGGCAAGCCAGCAGCGAACTGGAGGTGCAGTTCAAGGTGGATAACCTGCTGAACCAGGACTACAGCCGTGCGATGTACAGCCATGACGGTGAGTACTACGACTACCGCGAAGCGGGTCGCACGGCGAGCGTTGGGTTTGTCTGGACGCCGGCGATTTAGCAGAGAGAACGGAAAAAGCATCGCGGCTGAAGCCCCTCCCACAGGGAAATGCGATCTCCTGTGGGAGGGGCTTCAGCCGCGAACTCTTGCAATCGCCATCAGTGCATAGGTTGTAGCGCCTGACAAAGCCGCTCGGTGGCATCCAGCATTTGCAAACTCGGCCGCTCCAGTCCTTTGTCAGGCAACACCACCAGTTGCTGACGGCTGACAGCCTTGAGCTGCGGCCAGGCCTGCCAGGGTTTCAGTTGTGCCTGGTCACCGGCAACGATCACATGCGGATCACGCTGCAACACCGCCTCGACGCTCACTTGCGGCGCTGGCAGTTGCAGGTCGGCGAACACGTTCTGCGCGCCACATACGGTTAGCGCGTCACTGATGATCTGCCCGCCGCCGACGGTGTACAGCGGCGCATGCCAGATCTGGTAGAACACCGGTAACGGCGTCTCGCGGTGATAGCGTCGCTGTAAGGCGCTCATGCGCTGGCGGAACTGTTCGGCGCGTTGCCGCCCTTGTTCAGCCCGCCCTACCCGCTCGCCAATCGCCCGGAACTGCTCGGCCAATTGCAGCAGGCTATGGGGTTCGGCCTCGTACAGGGGAATACCAAAACCGATCAGCTGCTGACGCTGCGCCGCGCTGATGCTGTCAGGCCAGAGCAACAGCAGGTCGGGTTTCAGCGCCAGCAGACGCTCCATTTCCAGCTGCCCGTAACGCCCCACCGATGGCAATTGCGCCAGCGCAGCCGGGCGCTCGCCACCATCGAGCACGCCCACCAGCAGGTCGGCGGCATCCAGTTCCAGGATGATTTCACTGAGGGAAGGGGCCAGCGTCACCACCCGCAGTTGCGCCGCCGCAGGCCAGGCCAGCAAGCACAACAGACAGGCGAGCAGCCGGCGCATCAGCCGAGTTGGCGAGGAATGCGGTAGAGGGCCAGCAAGACGATGCTGGACAGCGCCAGGAGGATCAGCGGAATCGCTTCCAGACCGGCGAACACCGCAATCGCAGCGATCCAGGCCGGCAGCCCGGCACCGAGAAAGGCCTGACGCCGGCGGGCGGCAAGGTCCAACCAGGCGGCGGGTTCTTCCGGGGTATCCAGGGCTTGTTCGGTGGCGATCAGGCCACGTTTGTAGGCGGAAAACAGCGGCAGGCTGATAAACATCGAGGCCAGGCCGCCGACGAACAGCGGCATGGCCAGCACAGATACGGTCTTGCCGGCGCCGAACAGCAGGTCAACCAGAAACACCGGCGCCAGGGTCAGCGCCAATTGCCGCCACCACAACAAGCCCAGGCGCTTGCGCACGTCGGCTCGGGTCACAGGCTTTCCTCGGCCTCACCCTGGTGCTGGTTGCCCAGCAGGTGCCCGAGTTTGCCGGACTTGGTGGCCAGGTAGTACTTGTTGTGCGGGTTGTGTTCGATCTGCAGCGGCATGCGCTCGGCCACCGGAATGCCCATGTCAGCCAGCGCTTTGAGTTTGCGCGGGTTGTTGGTCATCAGCTTGAGCGAGGTAATGCCCAGGTGATTGAGCATCGGCAGGCAGATCGAGTAGTCGCGCTGGTCGGCCGCAAAACCCAGGCGCTCGTTGGCCTCTACGGTATCGGCGCCACCGTCTTGCAGCTCATAAGCGCGGATCTTGTTCATCAAGCCGATGCCACGGCCTTCCTGGCGCAGGTACAGAAGCACGCCACGGCCTTCTTTGGCGATGGCGGCGAGCGCTGCTTCCAGTTGGAAACCACAGTCGCAGCGCAGGCTGAACAGGGCATCACCGGTGAGGCATTCGGAATGCAGGCGACCCAGCACCGGAGCACCATCGGCTACATCACCGAGGGTCAGGGCCACGTGTTCACGGCCGGTGGCTTCTTCGAGAAAGCCATGCATGGTGAAAACGGCAAATGGAGTGGGCAGTTGGGAGGCGGCGACGAAGACGACAGACACCGGATGCTCCTAATAAAAAAGGCGGATTATTCGCACGGGGGCGGCATTGTAACAGCAGGCTTTGCGCGCTGGTCAGCCTGAATTGCTGGCCATAAAGATCAAAGCGGTAGATGGATATAACTGTTAACCCAACCAGTCGACGACGATGCGTGTGGCCGCCACCAGGGTTTCGTTGCGCGGGCTGGCGTCCTTGGCGTCCTGCGTCAGATACAGCGCCAGCACCACCGGGGCTTTGCCCGGCGGCCAGAGCACGGCCACATCATTGCTGGTGCCGTAGTCGCCAGTACCGGTTTTATCCCCCACCTGCCAGGTAGCGGGAACCCCTGCGCGAATGCGTGTGCCGCCGGTGGTATTGCCACGCAGCCAGTCCTGCAGCTGTTGGCGTTGTGGCGCCGGCAGCGCCTCGCCGAGCACCAGCTTGTGCAGGCTGTGAACCATGGCCAGGGGCGTGGTGGTGTCACGCAGGTCGCCGGGGATGGCGGTGTTCAATTCGGTTTCCCAGCGCTCCAGGCGGAAGTGATGGTCGCCGATCGAACGGGCAAAGGTGGTGACGCCCTCTGGGCCGTCGAGCAATTTCATCAGCAGGTTGGCGGCGCCGTTGTCACTGTATTGCACGGTGGCGGCGCACAGCTCGGCGACGGTCATGCCGTCCTGCAGATGCTGCTCGCTGATCGGTGAATAACTGACCAGGTCACTTTTCTGGTAGCGGATGCGCTCCTGCAGCAAACCTGGGGTCAGGCTGCTGCGCTGCAAAATGGCAGCAGCAAGCATCGCCTTGAAGGTGCTGCACAGCGGAAAACGTTCTTCGCCGCGGTAGCTCAGTACCTCACCGTTGCCGGTGTTCAGGGCGACCACACCTAGGCGGCCGGCAAAGCTGCCTTCGAGTTGTTTCAGGCGCGCCAACGGATCTGCCGCCTGCGCCGCCCAGGCGGGCAACAACGGCAACGCGGCAGCGGCCAGGAGGAAGGTGCGACGACGTAGGGAAAAATTCATAGGCCTACAGCTTGGATTCCAGAATCAACATGCCTTGCTCTTCACGCCAGCTGACGCGGCTGAGAAAGCTCATGCCCAGCAGGGCTTCGGTGGGCGACGGGCCGTCCAGCACCATGGCTTCGACGCCGAGCACCTGGATGCTGCCGACCTTCACTTTATCCAAGGTCACCTTCCAGGCCGTCACCGTGCCGCTGGCGGTGCTGACCACGGTGGGCTTGCCAACCACGCGGTAATCGATGCCCAACTGGCGCGCCTGGGAGTCGTTCATGGCGATGGTAGTGGCGCCGGTGTCGACCAGGAACTGGATCGGCTGGCCGTTGGCCGAACCGGCGATCCAGTAATGACCACCAATGCCCTTGGCGATGCTCACTTGGGTTTTGGTCGGCACGGCAAAACCGTGGCTGTACTCGCGCTCCAGCGCGTAGGTGCGCTCCACGCCATCTACCCGTAGCACCGCGCCATGGCTGTCGGCGCTGACCACCACCACACCGCCGGGGCCGGTCTTGCCCACTTTCACCAGCTTGCGGTCACCGTCGACGTTGATCACCGCCGCACCGGGAAACAGCCCGACCACCATCACCTGCTCGGCGGCGTTGGCCAGGCCTAGCGACAGCAGGCTTACCAAGCCGGCTGCCAGCGCGTACATCCTGTTGTTCGTCATCGCATCATGCTCGTTGCGTGGGGGTTCAATCGAAAGGATAGGGTTGCTGCCAGCGCTCAAACAATGGGCGCAGGCTGCCGTCTTTCACCAACAGCTCCATGCGCGCATCAAACAGCGTCGCCAGCGCATGGCCATCTGGGGTATCGGCAAAGCCCAGGAACAGCGGCAGCTTGGTCAACTCGATGACCCGATAACGGGCCTTGTCCTCGGCTTCATTGAGCACGTCCTGCACTTCGGTGCGGGCGTCCAGGTAGAAGTCGATGTGTTTCATGTCCAGCATCGAGAGGATACCGTCACGCCGATAGACTTCCTGGTAGTGGGTCAAATTCGGCAGATATTTGTCGTAAGCGTAACCACGCACCCAGGCCAGGCGATAGCGCCCGATAGTCTGCAGCGTGGCTTCAGGGGCGTCACGCAGGCCCAGGGCGCTGATGTGATCGGCGTCGTAATTCCAGTGCGGATAGAACACGCCGTCCTGGATCTCGTTGAGGTAGGAACCCACCCAGGCATCCGCGCCGCCGCGCTGCACCAAGCCTACGGAGCGGGTGTAGGGCACGCTGTGAATCTTCAGGCTGACACCGACCGGCTCGAATACGGCGCGCAGGATGTCCCAGGCCAGGCCACTGCCATCGGCATTGGTGTGCCCGGCCCAGACTTCACTGGCCAGGCGTATTTGTGTCGGCTGGGCGGCTTGCGCCAGTTGCGCGCAAACCACCTGCATGCCGATAAGCACCGCTAACCACACGCCACGCATAGGCCATTCCCTCAGGCGCCGCTGTGCACTCCAATGCCACCCACCATCAACTCAACCCGTAGTGCGCCCAACCCCAGACCAGCAACTGCATGGTCAGCCAGGCAAACACCCCGGCCAGCAGGTCGTCGAGCATGATGCCGACGCCGCCGTGCACGTGCCGGTCGATCCAGCGGATCGGCCAGGGCTTGAGAATGTCGAAAATCCGAAACACCACAAAGCCTAGCAGCAACCATTGCCAGCCTTCGGGCACCAGCCACAGGGTGATCCACATGCCGACCATTTCGTCCCAGACGATGCCTTCGTGGTCATGCACTCGCAAATCGTCTGCCACCTTGCCGCACAGCCAGAAGCCGAACAGCATGGTGATCCCCAGCATCAGCCAGTAGCCCCAGTCGGGCAGCATCTGCCACAGCGGAATAAACGGCAGGGCCACCAGCGAACCCCAGGTGCCCGGTGCCTTGGGCAGGGTGCCGGAACCGAAACCGAAGGCGAGAAAATGCCAGGGATTGCGCCAGACAGAGGGCGGAGCGTCAGGTACCGTTTTCTTGCTTGGTGATGTCACCCGTGCCCCCAAAGTGTTGATAGCCGCGCGCAGAAGGCGCAAGGCTATGACCGGCAGAATCGAATAAGTGCACCCCTTTTCCAGCGCTCACTCGACCGATGACCGTCACCGGCCAGCCGTCTTGTTGCAACTGCGCCAGGTGCTGCTGCGGCAGGGTAAAGGCCAACACGTAATCGTCGCCACCGCTTAATGCACAGTCCCAGGCTTTTTCCTGATCCAGCCAACTACTCACGGCTGCCGACAACGGCAACCGCTCGCGCTCGATGTGCAAGGCCACGTTTGAAGCCAGGGCAATATGCGCGCAGTCAGCCAGCAGGCCATCGGAGATATCCAGCGCCGCCGTTGCCTTGCCGCGCAGTGCCTGACCGAAGGCCAGTTGCGGCTGCGGCGACCAGTAGCGCGCCAGCAGCGGCTCGGCGATGGCGGGCTCGGCCGTGCGCTGTTCCAGCACTAGCGGCAAGGCCGCCGCCGCATCGCCCAGCGCGCCGCCAACACACAGCAAGTCGCCAACCTGAGCACCGGCGCGGGTCAACGCCTGGCCGGCCGGTACCCGGCCAAACACAGTGAGGGTCAGGCTCAGCGGGCCGCGGGTGGTGTCGCCGCCGATAAGGCGCATAGCGCAGGCCTGGGCCATCTGGTTAAGGCCAGCGGCAAACGCTTGCAGCCAATCGGCATCGGCTTGCGGCAAGGTCAGCGCCAAGGTGAAACCGATAGGGCTCGCGCCCATGGCCGCCAGGTCACTGGTGGACACTGCCAAGGCACGCTGGCCGAGCAGAAAGGCATCACAGGTATGGGGAAAGTGCACACCGATCACGAGCGTGTCGGTGGAAACCGCCAGCTGTTCGCCAGCGGCCAATGCCAGCAGGGCACAATCGTCGCCGATGCCCTGCACCACGCCTTCGCCAGGCTGCGCACAGGGCGCAGCGGCGAAGTAGCGGCGGATCAGTTCGAACTCACCCACGGCTCCGGTCAACGCTTATTGGCGTTGACTTCGGCAGCGCGCAGGCGCGGCGCCAACTTGTCCAACACACCGTTGACGAACTTGTGCCCGTCGGTAGCGCCGAACACTTTGGCCAGCTCGATACCTTCGTTGATCACCACGCGGTACGGCACATCGACGCGCTTGAGCATTTCGAAGGTGGACAGGCGCAGGATCGCCAGTTCAACCGGGTCGAGCTCTTCCTGAGCACGGTCCAGGCACGGCGCGAACGCCGCGTCGATCTCAGTCTTGTTGGCAGGTACGCCGTGCAGAATCTCACGGAAGTAAGCGCCATCAACGCTGCTGAAATCGTTGTCGACGCGAAACTGCGCTTCGATTTCATTCACCGACTGACCGGCCAGGTGCCATTGATACAGCGCCTGCATGGCCAGGCTACGGGCCTGGCGACGGGCCGCGATCTTGCCGGTGGGCGCGTTCGGGCCTTTCTCTGCCGGGGGGTTGAAGGTGTCGTCTTCGTCGTTAATCACTTGGCCTCCAACTGCGCCAGCAGGCTGACCATTTCCAGGGCGGAAAGGGCCGCTTCGGCACCTTTGTTACCGGCTTTGGTGCCGGAACGTTCGATGGCTTGTTCGATGGAATCAACGGTCAGCACGCCGAAGGAAACCGGTACGCCGAATTCCATGGACACCTGGGCCAGGCCCTTGGTGCATTCGCCAGCGACGTATTCGAAGTGCGGGGTGCCGCCACGAATCACTGCGCCGAGGGCGATGATGGCGGCGTACTCGCTGCGCTGGGCAACTTTCTGGGCAACCAATGGAATTTCGAAAGCGCCTGGGGCACGGATGATGGTGATGTCGCTTTCGCTAACGCCGTGACGCACCAGGGCGTCTACAGCACCGCTCACCAGGCTTTCGACCACGAAGCTGTTGAAGCGGCC
This sequence comes from Pseudomonas sp. GV071, assembly GCF_003050835.1. GTDB lineage: Bacteria > Pseudomonadota > Gammaproteobacteria > Pseudomonadales > Pseudomonadaceae > Aquipseudomonas. The sequence continues at coordinate 123,181 of NZ_QAOJ01000005.1, forward strand.
AACCACCAGGGCGTAGCGGCCTTTGGGGGCAATGAAAGTACCTTCGATGGTCTTCAGGGTCATGGCGTTCTCGTCTTGAAAGAGCAAATTAGAGTAAAGACCGCGCTGCGACTTCTGCGCGCAACGCGGCGTAAAACGTTCGAATTCAGCCCGCCGCCACTAACACGGCAGACCTGGGGATCATTCGGAGGGCAAGTATTCTACAACCTCTAGATCAAACCCGGATATCGCGTTGAACTTCATCGGCGCACTCAGCAGGCGCATTTTGCGCACGCCCAGGTCGCGAAGAATCTGCGAACCGGCACCGACGGTGCTGTAAGTGTTGGTGGCAGCCGCTTTTGGATCACCGCTCGGCTTCTGCTGCAGGTGCGCGAGCAAGTCCTGGCCGGAGAGCTGATGGCCCAGGAGCAACACCACACCACTGCCCGCCTCGGCCACCTTGGTCATCGCTGCACGCAGGCTCCAACGCCCGGCTTGCTTGACCATCAACAGGTCGCGCAATGGCTCCATGTTGTGCACGCGCACCAGCGTGGGTTCTTCGGCGCAAATAGTGCCCAGGGTCAGCGCCATGTGCACGTCGCCTTCCACCGAATCACGGTAGGTCACCAGGTTGAAATGCCCCACCTCGGTGTCCAGCGGCTGCTCGGCAATGCGCTCGACCGTGTGCTCGTGCATCAGGCGGTAGTGGATCAGGTCGGCAATGGTGCCGATCTTGATGCCGTGGGTTTCGGCAAACACTTCCAGCTCGGCGCGACGCGACATGGTGCCGTCGTCGTTCATGATTTCGCAGATCACCCCACTCGGCTCGAAACCGCCCAGGCGCGCCAGGTCGCAGGCGGCTTCGGTGTGGCCGGCACGGGCCAGCACGCCACCCGGTTGAGCCATCAGCGGGAAGATGTGGCCGGGGCTGACGATGTCGTCGGCCACCGCATCTTTAGCGGCTGCGGCTTGCACCGTGCGGGCGCGGTCAGCGGCGGAAATACCGGTGGTCACACCGGTAGCGGCTTCGATGGACACGGTGAACTTGGTGCCAAAGCCGGAGCCGTTACGCGGCGCCATCAGGGGCAGCTTGAGGGTTTCGCAGCGCTCGCGGCTCATGGGCATGCAGATCAGCCCGCGGGCGTGCTTGGCCATGAAGTTGATGTGTTCAGCGGTGATGCACTCGGAGGCGATGATCAGGTCGCCTTCGTTCTCGCGGTCTTCGTCATCCATGAGGATGACCATTTTGCCGGCGCGGATATCGGCAACCAATTCTTCGATGCTGTTAAGAGCCATGGGTCATGCCTTACGTAATTAGCGGTAGCCGTGTTCGGCGAGGAAACTTTCAGTGATACCCGACGCGTTCGGCTCGGCGGCTTTGTCGCCGAGCAGCAGACGCTCGAGGTAACGCGCCAGCAGATCGACTTCAAGGTTGACCTGCCGGCCCGGCCGGTAGTCGGCCATGATGGTTTCACCCAGGGTGTGCGGCACGATGGTCAGCTCGAACTCGGCGCCGTTGACGCCGTTGACCGTCAGGCTGGTGCCGTCGACGGTGATCGAGCCCTTGAGCGCGATGTACTTGGCCAGTTCGCGCGGGGCGCGGATGCGAAATTGCACGGCGCGGGCGTTGTCCTCGCGGGCAACCACTTCACCAACGCCATCGACATGGCCGCTGACCAGGTGGCCACCGAGGCGGCTGCTAGGCGTCAGGGCTTTTTCGAGGTTGACCTTGCTACCGGCTTTCAGGTCGATGAAGGCGCTGCAGGCCAGGGTTTCGCGGCTGACGTCAGCCCAGAAACCATCGCCGGGCAACTCCACTGCGGTCAGGCACACGCCGTTAACCGCGATGCTGTCGCCGAGCTTTACATCGCCGAGGTCGAGCTTGCCGGTTTCCACGTACACACGTACGTCGCCACCCTTGGGGCTTAAGGCGCGAATGGTGCCGAGGGCTTCAATTATTCCGGTGAACATGCGGCCTCCTGAACGGAAGGTGCCGCGTAATTGATGCGGTAGAACATGGATCGAACTCCTGTTTAATAAAAAACAGGGCGTGTTGGATCGAAGGGGATGTGTCGAGCGAGCGCACGCAAGCGTGGGCCCTGGCAGGCAATCCCGTTCTCTCTTTATCCGGACTATGACCGTCGGCCTCGGAATCACACCGAGTCTGCTGACCTTGCCGCCGCCGTTTCCGGCTACAACAAGCGCTCGCGGGCTAAGCGCATTGCGCGCCATTACCGCCGGTGGGGAATCGCACCCCGCCCTGAGAACGTTCAGCCATCTGCATGGCTGGGCTGCGTTTTTACCACAACTACAACTTCAAATGCATCTATGTAGGCGTATTCAGCGGGCTGTATGGCCGATTTCAGCTGCTTTTGTCGGGGACGGCAATGATCCGCCAGTCATCGCCAACTGCGCGCATCTCGGTGATTTTCAACGGCGTTGCCTCGGCCATCCGCGCCAGCGGCATGTCCAGCAACGGCCGGGCGCTGGAGCCGAGGAACTTGGCGGCGACAAACAGCTGGTACTCATCCACCAGGCCCAAGCGAGCAAAGGCTCCGGCCAGACGCGGCCCTGCCTCCACCAGCACTTCGTTGACGCCCTGGCTGGCCAGCTCGGCGAGCAGCTTGCGCAGGTCGACATGGCCGTTGCTGCCAGGAATCGCCAGCAGCGTGTGGCCTTCTTCGAGGAAACGATCACGCGCCGAGGCGGCCGCGCAGGTGGCGACCAGCGCCGCACCAGCTTGGTAGAACGGCGCACTGAGCGGCACCCGCAAGCGGCCGTCGACCAGCACGCGCAGTGGCGGGCGGGTCATGGCCAGGGCGGTGAGTTCGGCGTTCAAGCCCAGCTCGTCGGGGCGCACGGTCAGGCGTGCGGCGTCGGCCAGCACGGTGTCGGCACCGGTGAGCACCACGCTGGCTTGGGCACGTAAACGCTGTACTGCCGCGCGCGCATCCGGGCCAGTGATCCATTGGCTTTCGCCGCTGGCCATGGCAGTGCGGCCATCCAGACTCATCGCCAGCTTTACCCGAACGAAGGGCAGGCCCTGTTCCATACGTTTGATAAACCCGGCATTCAGCGCCCGCGCCTCGGCTTCCAGCACGCCGCTCTGGACGGTGATGCCGGCTTGCATCAAGCGCAGCAGGCCACGGCCAGCGACTTGCGGGTTGGGGTCTTGCATTGCCGCCACCACACGCGCCACGCCAGCATTCACCAGCGCATCGGCGCACGGCGGCGTACGGCCGTGGTGACTGCAGGGTTCGAGGGTGACGTAGGCGGTGGCGCCGCGCGCTTTGGCGCCGGCCTGGCGCAACGCGTGGACTTCGGCGTGCGGCTCACCGGCGCGGGCATGCCAGCCTTCGCCGACAATCTTGCCGTCGGCAACGATCACGCAACCAACGCGGGGATTGGGGTGGGTGGAATAGATGCCTTTGCGCGCCAGCTCCAGCGCACGGGCCATGAATTGCGGGTCAGCGGCGGCTTGCTCGAGGCTAGGCATGCTCAGTCTTGCGCCGGTTCGCGGGACAGGCGGTCGATTTCCTCGCGGAATTCGTTGAGGTCCTGGAAGCGGCGGTACACCGAAGCAAAGCGGATATAGGCGACTTCATCGAGCTTCTGCAGCTCGGTCATCACCAGTTCGCCGAGCACCCGCGATTTGATCTCGCGCTCACCGGTGGCGCGCATCTTGTGCTTGATATGGGCGATGGCGGCTTCCAGGCGTTCAATGCTCACCGGACGCTTTTCCAGAGCACGCTGCATGCCGGCACGCAGTTTTTCTTCATCGAAGGGCTGGCGGCTGCCGTCCTGCTTGATCAGGCGGGGCATCACCAGCTCGGCGGTTTCGAAGGTGGTGAAGCGCTCTTCGCAGGCCAGGCACTCCCGGCGGCGGCGAACCTGCTCGCCCTCGGCGACCAATCGCGAATCGATAACCTTGGTGTCGTTGGCGCCGCAGAAGGGACAGTGCATAAAATAAATGGCAACAAAATGAAGGAGGGGCCATGGTAGCGCATCCCACTGGCAAGACAACCCAGCTACTTTGCGGTATACAAGCGCCCGCCTTAAATTCGCTGGACTCGTGACGGACTTCCCTATGTTTCGCCCACTCGCTGTGCTTTTTGCCCTTGCTCTGCTGGCTGCCTGCGCCAGCGAATCGCCTGCCCCGGCCACCCCGGTTACGCCAAGCAAACCCGCCGTGACCGCCGAGCCTGCGCCCGCACCGCTGCCCGCCAACCTGCGCGAGTTGACTGGCAACCTGGTGAATGTGCCGGCCGGCGCCAATGTCGAACTGGCCTTGCTGGTGATCGATGAGCGTGACCGCCCCCAACAGCTGCTGGGCAACATCACGCTGCAAGGCACCGGGCAATTGCTGCCCTTCCACCTACCGTTCAACCCAGACTCGTTCCCCGCCAATGCACGCGTCGAGCTGCATGGCCGGGTGACGCAGTCCGCGCAGTTGATCCTGCGCCTGAACCCGCTGCGCATCACCTCGGCCGCCACCCAACTGGTCGGCAACCTGCGTTTCGACACCGCGCCATGAAGGCCCTGCAAGCGGCGCTCGGCGAACTGCTGGGCGACGCCCAACTGGTTGCCGAAACCCTGCCCGGCACCGACCTCAAACTGTGGCTGATCGACGCCAACAACATGGACCGCGCCTTCAGCCCGGAAGAGACCCGGCGCATTCTCGAAGAGCCTCCCTACTGGTGTTTCTGCTGGGCCAGCGGCCTGGTGCTGGCGCGCTGGTTCGCCGAACACCCCGAGTGGGTCGCCGGTAAACGGGTGCTGGATTTCGGTGCCGGTTCCGGCGTGGCGGCCATCGCCGCGGCCAAGGCCGGTGCCGCCGAAGTGGTGGCCTGCGACCTCGACCCACTGGCCCTGGCCGCCTGCCGCGCCAACGCCGAGCTGAACGGCGTGACGCTGAGCTACTCGGACGACTTCTTCGCCGAAGCCGACCGCTTCGACCTGATCGTGGTCGCCGACGTGCTCTACGACCGCGCCAACCTGCCACTACTCGATCACTTTCTCAGCCGTGGCCAGCAAGCGCTGGTGGCCGACTCACGGGTACGCGACTTCAATCACCCCCTGTACCAGCGCCTGGACATTCTCGAAGCCTGCACCTGGCCGGATCTCGCCGAGCCGGCGGAATTTCGCTACGTCAGTCTGTATCACGCCACGCGTTAGCGGCCCATGCTCGCGCTTAAAACCAGCCGCCCACTCCCAGCACCGCCAGCATCAACACGGTCAGCAGAAACGCTTTGCCCGTCAGGGCGGCGCGATAACGGGTGGGCACCACCGTACGTTCAAGGCCCTGCTGCAGGGTCAGCCAGGTTGCACTGGTAACGAACACCGTCGATGCCGTACCTGCCAGCAGCCCCAACGCCATAACCAATGCCGGGGTGTGCAGGCTGCCCGCCGCGAGCAGGTACAGGCTAAGGACCACCAGGGCCAACATCAGCAACACCTGGCGCGCACCCGCCAGCGCCTGATGGATGCTGATATTGGCCAGCGCCGATAACGACAAGGGCCGAGCGCTGCGAGCATTGCGCAGGTTGCTGCTGATGCGCCGCAACAGCAGCACTTTGCCAAGCAGTGAATAGCCAAGCACCACCACCAGCGCCAGGGCACAACCCAGGTCCAGCGGGTGCTCGAGCAACGCCAGCAGCGCCATGACCACCAACAGATCCAGCAGCAACGGCAGCGCCGCGGCCAGAGCCAGCGCCCGGGCACACCGCAGGCTGCAATACAGCGAAAAGCTCAGCCACGCAGCCACTGCGACATAGATGCCATCACCGCCATCCAGGCTCGGGCCCTGAGCGCGCACATGCCATGCAGCCACAACGATGAGCAGCAGCGCCAGCAGAATCACCGACTTGCCCATCCCGACAAAGTTGAACGCCCGTCGCGGCGGCAACGAATCGGCGTGGGCAATGGCAGTGAAGAAGGATTTGCTGACAGGCATGCAGAGGTCCGATTCAAGGCGCCTGAAACCCGGGTAAAAGCGGCATCTGCGCAGGTGCGTGCAGTCTAGCCACGCGGATGTGAAGACTTCGTTAAACACCTTGCCGCGCAGAGCGAGTGCAGGGCGCCGCATACGACACTGGTTTTCAGCACCTACCGTCCCCACCTATAGTGCGAGCCTGCGCCGGGGATAACCCGGCCGTCCCATTTACGCGTTTCGAGACCAAGCATGAGCCAGGACACGCCCTATATCTTCGACGTCAGCACGGCCAACTTCGACCAGCTGGTGATCCAGAACTCCTTCCACAAACCCGTGCTGGTAGATTTCTGGGCCGAGTGGTGCGCGCCGTGCAAAGCCCTGATGCCGATGCTCGCGCAGATTGCCGAGGGCTATCGCGGCGAGCTGCTGCTGGCCAAGCTCAACTGCGACTTAGAGCCGGATGTTGTCGCCCGCTTCGGCATTCGCAGCCTGCCCACCGTGGTGCTGTTCAAGGACGGCCAGCCGGTGGATGGCTTCCAGGGTGCACAACCGGAATCGGCGATTCGCGCGATCCTCGAACCCCACGTCCCTACCCCGCCGCCGTTGGCTGCTGACCCGCTGGAAACCGCCGTGGCGCTGTTTGCCGAAGGGCGGATTGGCGATGCAGAAAACCTGCTGCGAGAAATTCTCGCCGCCGACAGCGAGAAACCCGCCGCCCTGATTCTGTACGCCCGCTGCCTGGCCGAACGTGGTGAGTTGGGCGAAGCGCAAACCGTTCTCGACGCGGTGAAAGGCGACAGCCATAAACAAGACCTGGCCGCCGCCCGCGCGCAGATCACCTTCCTGCGCCAGGCCGCCGACCTTCCGGACGCCGCTGCGCTGAAAGCGCGCCTGGGACAAAACGCCGAAGACGACGAAGCGATCTACCAACTGGCGATCCAGCAACTGGCCCGTCAGCAGTACGAACCCGCGCTGGAGGCCTTGCTGAAACTGTTTATCCGCAACCGCAGCTACGCCGACGGCCTGCCGCACAAAACCCTGCTGCAGGTGTTCGAACTGCTAGGCAACGAGCACCCGCTAGTGACCCTGTTCCGCCGCAAGCTGTACCAGGCGCTTTATTGATTCGCTGAGCCCGCTGCGCCTTGCCCATTCCGGGCAGGGCCCACTCCGCACAAGGATGCTGCGTTGAACGCCCAGAATTCCCCAGACCCAACCCTGCCATTTTCCAACTGGCTGCCGTTTATGCTCGGCGCCGGTTACGGCTTTCTGCTGCGCCTGCTGTTCTCCGGCCCCAGCCTGTTCGGCGCCTTCAAAGGGCCGACTGTGATGTCGGCGGCCTTTGCCCTGGGGGTGCCATTTGCGGTGGGGGCGATCAGCGTGTATTTCGCCGAACGCAGCAAAGATCGCAGCGTGATGTTCTTTATCTTTGCGCCCTGGCTGGCCGTGTCGCTGTTTGTCGGTGGTACGGCACTGGCGCTTATCGAAGGCTCGATCTGCATCGCCATGGCCTTGCCGCTGTTTCTGCTGATGGGCTCGCTCGGCGGTCTGCTGATGGGCCTGTTTTGCCGGATGGTCGAGAGCTCCGGGCGGACGCTCTACAGCATCGCCGCGCTGCCCTTGGTACTGGCCGCCGTGGAAACCCTGTATGTACCGCACAATGGCTTTGCCACCGTGGAGCGCAGCGTACAGATTGCCGCGCCGGTTGACCGAGTGTGGCAACTGATCAACTTTCCCACCGATATTCACCCGCAGGAGCTGGCCAGCGGCCTGGCTTACCGCATCGGCGTGCCCTATCCGATCGAAGCGCGAACGCTGGAGCCGCGGGTGGGCGGCATGCGCAAGTTGATCTGGCAACGCGGCATCAGCTTCGACGAGCAGATCACCGACTGGCAGGACCAGCGCTACATTGCCTGGACCTACCACTTCCGCCCTGACTCGTTCCCCGCCGGCTCAATGGACGACCATGTGCGCATTGGCGGCGAATATTTCGACCTCAAGGACACCTCTTACACGCTCACGCCAAACGCCGGCGGCACGCGCCTGGATGTGCGCGTAACGTTCCGCGCCACCACGGCGTTCAACTGGTACGCGGTGCCAGTGGCGCGCTTCATGATTGGCGATACCGCCGAAACCATCCTCGGTTTTTATCAGCACCGCGCCGAAGCGGCAGGCAAAGCCGGCTAGCCGACCCAGCGATACACCGGCGCATCGGCGCCGGCTTCCACTTCCACCAGGGTCGAATGGCGCAGGCGCACCAGCAGGCGCTTGGCGGCGCTGGCGTTGCCGGTGAGCGCTTGCAACTCGCCGAGTAAAGTCGGTCCTTCGATCTTGCCAGCGCTGCGCAGCAACTCCTGCACCAGCAACCACTGTTTATCGTCCGGCGAGTGCGCTGCCAGCGGCGCGGCCGGTTTGGCCGGTTCTGCCGCCGTTACCGGTAGCTGCGCAGCCAATTGCGCCCAATCCTCGGCATCCAGTTCGATGCTCAGATCGACTGGCCATGCGCCGATCGTGCCTTTGATACGCACCATAAAAGCCACCTCAAGCAAAAGTGCCGCCATGCTCCCATGCGCCAACTAGATCGCCAAGCGGGCTAGGCAAGGGCTAATTAGAGTTATAACATAACATCTCATTTCATCCGCCCCACCCGGAGTCATCTTTCATGCGCCGCTTGCTCCTCGCTCTGCCGTTTGCCCTGTTGCCACTGGCCATCGCCCAGGCGGCGGAAAGCCCTGATGATCACGATCACGTCGAAGAGCACGCCAGCCTCGGCACCCACGAGCATGGCGTCGGCCGTTTGAATGCTGCACTGGATGGCAACGTGCTGGAGTTGGAGCTGGAAAACCCGTCGATGAACCTGGTGGGCTTTGAGCACGCTGCGAAAACTGCCGTCGACCAAGCCACTGTCGCCTCCGCCCGCGCCGACCTCGAAAAACCCCTGAGCCTGTTCGCCCTGCCGGCCGCCGCCAAGTGCAGCGTGAGTAAAACCGAGCTGCACAGCCCGCTGTTCGGCGACAAACCGGATGCCGATGAAGACGACGATCACGACCATGACCACGACGAGCACGCCGCTGCCGATGGCGGCGAACATGAGCATGAACACCACCACAGCGAGATTCACGCCAGCTACCAGCTGACCTGCGCGCAGCCAGCAAAACTCAGCAGCCTCGACCTCACACCGCTGTTCAAACGCTTCCCGTCTCTGCACCAGGTGCAAGCGCAATTGATCGGCCCCACTGGCCAACAAGGCGCCGAACTGACGGAAAAAAGCCCACGCCTGAACTTTTGATTCGGCCGCGCTCTAACAGCCAGCCGTAGCCGCCCAAGCGGGTATCCAGATACCCTCTCGGGCGGCGTCTATTTCGCCCCACCCCACTTCAAAGTGCCCTTCATGACAGCGCCACTCCTGACCCTCAGTGACCTTGGTTTCGCCTGGCCTGGCCACGCCGAACTGCTGGATATTCCCGCGTTTCACCTGGCGCAGGGCGAGACCCTGTTTCTCAAAGGCCCGAGTGGCAGCGGCAAGACCACCCTGCTCGGTCTGCTCGGCGGCGTGCAGAAGCCCAGCCGCGGCAGCATCGCTTTGTTGGGGCAAGAGTTGACCAGCCTGTCGGCCGGCGCCCGCGATCATTTTCGTGTCGACCACACCGGCTACATCTTCCAGCAGTTCAACCTGCTGCCGTTTTTATCGGTACGGGAAAACGTCGAGTTGCCCTGCCACTTTTCCAAGCTGCGCAGCAGCCGCGCCAAGCAACGCCATGGCAGCGTGCACCAGGCCGCTGGTGCACTGCTGGCGCATCTAGGGCTGAAAGATGAGCTGCTCGAACGCCGCGCCGACGCCTTATCGATTGGCCAGCAACAGCGCGTAGCCGCTGCCCGCGCGCTGATAGGCCAGCCGGAACTGGTGATCGCCGACGAACCGACCTCGGCGCTGGATGCCGATGCCCGCGAAGCGTTTTTGCAGCTGCTGTTTGCCGAATGCCGCGAGGCCGGTTCCAGCCTGCTGTTTGTCAGCCATGACCAGAGCCTGGCCCCGCTGTTCGACCGTCATCTGTCCCTGGCAGAACTCAATCGCGCGGCCAAGCCCGCAGCGGAGGTTTGAGATGTACTTGTTGCGCCTCGCCATGGCCAGTCTGGCCAACCGTCGTTTCACCGCGCTGCTGACGGTGTTCGCCATCGCACTGTCTGTTTGTTTATTGCTAGCAGTGGAGCGGGTACGCACTGAAGCCCGCGCCAGTTTCGCCAGCACCATCAGCGGCACCGACCTGGTGGTTGGCGCCCGCTCCGGCTCGATCAACCTGCTGCTCTACTCGGTGTTTCGCATCGGCAACGCTACCAACAACATCCGGTGGGACAGCTTCGAGCATTTCGCCAATAGCAAGCAGGTGAAGTGGGCGATCCCCATGTCGCTGGGCGACTCGCACCGCGGCTACCGGGTGATGGGCACCACCGGCGCCTACTTCGAGCATTACCACTATGGCCGCGGTCAGGCCCTGCAACTGGCCGAAGGCCGCGCCTTCGACACGGACCCGTTTGAAGTAGTGCTGGGTGCCGAAGTGGCCGATGCGCTGAAATACAAACTCGGCGAGAAGATCGTTCTCGCCCATGGCGTGGCCAGCATCAGCCTGGTCAAACATGACGACAAACCCTTCACCGTGGTCGGCATTCTGCAACGCACCGGCACCCCGGTGGACCGCACCCTGCATATCAGCCTGGGCGGCATGGAGGCGCTGCACATCGACTGGAAAAATGGCGTGCCGGCCCGCGGCGCCGGGCGTATTTCCGCCGACCAGGCACGCAACATGGACCTCACCCCGCAGGCGATCACGGCCTTTATGGTGGGCCTCAACAACAAGATCGCCACCTTCAGCATGCAACGTGAAATCAATGAGTTCCGTGGCGAGCCGCTGCTGGCGATTCTGCCGGGCGTGGCCCTGCAAGAGTTGTGGAGCCTGATGGGCACTGCGGAACAGGCGCTGTTCGTGGTCTCGCTGTTTGTGGTGATTACCGGGCTGATCGGCATGCTCACGGCGATTCTCACCAGCCTCAATGAGCGGCGCCGGGAGATGGCCATTCTGCGTTCGGTCGGCGCCCGCCCTTGGCATATCGCCAGTCTGCTGGTGTTGGAGGCCTTCACTCTGGCATGCTCCGGCGTCGTTCTCGGCACCCTGTTGCTGTATGTCGGCATCGCCGCCGCGCAGAGCTACGTGCAGGCCAACTACGGCATCTTTCTGCCGCTGGCCTTGCCGAGCGCTTATGAATGGTCGCTGCTGGGCGGCATTCTGGCCGCCGCGCTGCTGATGGGCGCGATACCGGCCTGGCGCGCCTATCGACAGTCGCTGGCCGATGGCTTGTCCATCCGGGTGTAGCCCCTACGTTGTAAACCTTAAGGACCCTGATCATGTTGCGCGCGTTTGCTCTTGCCCTGTTGTTGGCACCTTGTCTGGCTTGGGCCGCCGACGTGCGCGAACTGACCTGGTCGGAAATGGTGCCACCGGACGCGCCGGTGGCCACCCAGCCACAGGCGCCAATGCATGACCTGTCGCAGCTAGCCAACGCCCTGGCGGCGGAGTCGGCACCGGCAGCCAAGCAGCAGTCCCCCGCCGCCCCCGTGGTGCAGGCGCTGGATGGCCAGGAAGTAAAACTGCCGGGCTACATCGTGCCGCTGGAAGTGGGTGAAGACAGCCGCGTGACCGAGTTTCTGCTGGTGCCTTACTTCGGTGCCTGCATCCACGTGCCGCCACCGCCGTCGAACCAGATCGTGCACGTGAAAAGCGAGCTCGGCGTGTTGATGGATGCGCTGTACCAGCCGTTCTGGGTCGAAGGCCCGTTGCAGGTAAAAAACAGCACCAGCGACCTCGCCGATGCCGGTTATGCGATGGACGCTAACAAGATCTACCCCTACGAAACCCCGGAAAACTGATCCCATCCCCTGCGGTTGCGCCAGGCGCAACCGCTCACCTCGCAATCTATTGCTGTAGATCAAGATAGGCAGCTACCGATCCTTACTACACTGACGCCATCCGAACCGTTAGTGATTGAAGGAGTACACCATGTCCAAGGCCCTCTTCGCCGCCTCCCTGCTGGCGGTTGCGCTGGTCTCCCCTATGGCCCATGCCTACCAGGCTGGCGATATCATTCTGCGTGCCGGCGCGATCACCGTTGACCCGCACGAAAACAGCGGCAACATCGACCACTCGGTACTGGGCAAGGTCGATGGCAGCAAGGCCACCGTGGACAGCGACACCCAACTGGGTTTGAACTTCGCCTACATGGTGACCAACAACGTCGGGATCGAACTGTTGGCCGCTACGCCCTTCAGCCATGACGTCGGTGTCAAAGGCATGCCAGGCGCGTTCTCCGGCCTCAATGGCAAACTCGGCAGCATCAAACAACTGCCACCGACCCTGAGCCTGGTGTACTACCCAATGGACAGCAAGTCGGCGTTCCAACCCTATGTCGGCGCCGGCATCAACTACACCTGGTTCTTCGACGACAAGCTCAGCAGCGAAGCCGAAAGCAAAGGTTTCAGCGGCTTGGATATGAAGGATTCCTGGGGTCTGGCAGGGCAAGTGGGCATGGATTACATGCTGACTGACAACATCATGCTCAACGCCCAGGTGCGTTACATCGACATCGACACCACCGGTACTACTTACCTGGCTGGCGACAAAGTGAAGGTTGATGTGGACGTGGACCCATGGGTTTACATGGTAGGTCTTGGCTACAAGTTCTAAGCACGACACACAGCAAAAAGGCGCCTGAGGGCGCCTTTTTGCTGTGTGTTATCTGCGTTAGCCTCGATGCTTTTGATCTAGCTAACGGCCAAGCAACTTGGCCAGGCCAACGGCCATAGGCGTCGGCTCAGCCACCTGATACCGGCTCAACAAACGCTGATTATTCGCCCGCGAATGACGGATATCGCCATCACGCGCAGGGCCATAACTGACCGGTGGCAAGCTGCCCACCACGTCACCGATATACTCCAGCAACTGATTGAGGCTGGTGGCGCGATCCAGGCCGACGTTGGCCGGGCCCTCTTCAACGCTGGGCATTTCCAGCGCCTGCATCAGCACGGCAATCAGGTCCGCCACATAGAAGAAGTCGCGGGTCTGCTCACCGTCGCCAAACACCGTGATCGGCAAGCCCTGCTGGGCGCGCTGGATAAAGATGCTGATCACCCCGGAATAGGGAGACGACGGGTCCTGGCGTGGACCGAAAATATTGAAGAAACGGAAGATCGCCGGCTCCAGGCCATGCTGGCGGCGGTAGAAATCCAGGTACTGCTCGCTGGACAACTTGTCCGACGCATAGGGCGTGAGCGGCGCGGTCGGGGTGTCTTCATCAATGGCCTGGCCATCGCCGTTGTTGCCATACACCGACGCACTGGAAGCGAACAGCACGCGTTTGACACCATGTTCACGCATCGCTTCGCAGACATTCAGGGTGCCAACAAAATTGCTCTGGTGGGTGCCGACCGGGTCAGCCACCGAGGCCGGAACCGAGGCCACCGCGGCAAGGTGTGCAACGGCTTGGCAACCGGCCACCGCCTGCGCGACCAGCGCCGCATCGGCGACGCTGCCGACCAGCAGCTGCAGGCGCGGGTTATCCAGCGGCAGGTTGCTGCGCTTGCCCATGGACAGGTCGTCCAGCACCCGCACGGCATAACCCTTTGCCAACAACGCGTCGACCAGATGGGAGCCAATAAAGCCGGCGCCCCCGGTGACCAGAATAGGGAGATCAGGCATGGCGGTAGTAACGATCCAGAAGACTTGGCAAACCGGCACGCCAGGCGCGCGGTTTGATACCGAAGGTATGCAGAATTTTCTTACAGGCCAGCACCGCGTGCTGCGGCTCGTCGGCTACATCGGGGCGGGCCGCGTGGGCCTGAGCGCCGACTTCCTGCACCGCCAACTGACGGAACGCCCGCGCTTCGGTGAGCACCGCCTGGCCGAGAGCCAGTGAAGTGGTCGCCTCGTAGCCGCCGTAGTGGTAAGTGCCCCACAGCGGCGCCTGGCAATCCAGTTGTTTCAGCACGGCGATCAACACCCGGGCGGCATCGTCGATGGGCGTCGGGTTGCCCCGGCGGTCATCGGCGAGAAACAGCTCGGCGTCGTGCTCGGCACGGTTGAGGAAGCGCCCCAACAAGCCTTCGGCGCTGGCATCGAGCAACCAGCCAAAACGAATCAACACATGCCGCGGGCAGGCCGCTCGCACGCTCTGTTCGATCCGCCACAACGCCTGACCCCGAAGGCCCAACGGCACCTGCTCTTCCTTTTCGCTGTAGGCAGTAGCGCGCGAGCCATCGAACACGCGATAGCTGGAGGGCTGTACCAAGCGAATGGAGTGGTGTTGGCAGAGTTCGGCGAGGCGCTCGACCGCACGTTCCTGCGGGGCGAAGCGCTCGGCGCTAACCGCTTCGGCCTGAAACCAGTCGAAGTAGTAGGCGAGATTCACCACCACATCGGGCCGGGTTTCATCCAGCAGCAGAGTCAGGCTGGTGGCGTCCCAGCCGCCCTCGGGCGGACGCGGGGCGAGGAAGCCGATGTCATCCTCGGCCCCCAGGCGGATCAGCGCCTGCCCAAGGGCATTGCCGCCGCCCAGTAGCATCAGGCGCATATGCATACGTCAGGAAGGCCTGATCAGAACGGGATATCGTCGTCGAAGCTGTCGTAGTTCGGCGCTGGCTGGGCCGCAGGTTGCGGTGCCGGGCGCGACTCACGCGGCGCTTGTTGCTCGCGCTGCTGAGGGGCTGGACGCTGTTGACGTGGAGCGGAATCGCCACCGCCGTTATCAGGACGGCCACCCAGCAACTGCATGGTGCCGTTGATGTCGACGACGATTTCGGTGGTGTAGCGTTTGACGCCGTCTTTTTCCCACTCGCGGGTTTGCAGCTTGCCTTCGATGTACACCTGCGAACCTTTGCGCAGGTATTCGCCGGCGATCTCAGCGACTTTGCCGAACAGGGCCACACGGTGCCATTCGGTTTTTTCGACTTTCTGCCCGCTCTGCTTGTCGGTCCACTGCTCGCTGGTAGCCAGGCTCAGGTTGGTGACCGCATTGCCGTTAGGCATGTAGCGTGTTTCCGGGTCCTGGCCGCAGGTTCCGACCAGAATGACTTTGTTAACCCCACGGGCCATAACGTTCTCCTAGGTATCGGCACGCGCTTCGAGCAAGGCGTCGAGCGCTGAGCGATCCAATTGTTCGGAATCCAATTTGATATAGATGGCGGCTTCGTCGGCCACCACCACTGCATCCGTTACTCCGGCCACCGCCAAGAGGCGCTCTACCAGGCCAGCTTCGCGCACCGCAGCGGGCGAAAGAGGCAAGCGCAGGCTGGTGACATACGGAGGTTCGCGCATAGTAACAGCAATGATAAGCCAGAGCCCACAGAGCACAGCACATCCCAGAAAGACGGTATTCAGGCCGCCGTGCTGGAACAACCAGCCGCCGAGAATGCCGCCTAACGCGGCGCCGAGAAACTGGCTGGTGGAATAAATCCCCATCGCCGTACCCTTGCCGCCCGCCGGCGAGACCTTGCTGATCAACGACGGCAACGACGCCTCCAGCAGGTTGAACGCGGTGAAAAACACGATGGTGCCGAGCACCAGTTCGTTCAGGGTGCCGTCCGTCAGCCAGAAGAACACTTCGCAGCCCAGCAGCACGGCCACCGCACCGGCCAGCACGCGTTTCATCTGGCGCTTTTTTTCGGCATAGATAATGAACGGGATCATGGCGAAAAAACCGACCAGCAGCGCGGTCAGGTACACCCACCAATGCTGCTCCTTCGGCAACCCGCCACGCTCGACCAATGCCAGCGGCAAAGCGACAAAACTGGACATCAATACCGCGTGCAGTACGAAGATGCCCACGTTCAGGCGCAACAAGTCCGGGTTACGCAAGGTGCGGCCGAGGGCTTCCTTGGCCACGCCCGACTCGCGGTGGTGCAAGGGTCCGGCCGAACGCGGCACCCACCACGCCACCAGGGCAATGCCCACCAGCGCCATGGCGGCCGTGGCGATAAACAACCCGGAAAGACCGAAGGCGCGCGTCAACAGCGGCCCCACTACCATGGCCACGGCAAACGACAGGCCGATGCTCATGCCGATCATGGCCATGGCTTTGGTCCGGTGTTGTTCGCGGGTGAGGTCCGAGAGCAGCGCCATCACCGCCGCCGAGATCGCCCCGGCGCCCTGCAGCACCCGGCCGGCAATCACGCCCCAGATCGAATCGGCGTTGGCCGCAAGCAGACTGCCAGCGGCAAAAATGATCAGGCCGACATAGATAACCGGGCGTCGGCCGATGCGGTCGGAGATGACCCCGAACGGAATCTGCAGCACCGCCTGGGTCAGCCCGTAGGCGCCGATGGCCAGACCGATCAGGGCCGGCGTAGCGCCAGCCAGGTCCATGCCATAGGTGGCCAGCACCGGCAGGACCATGAACATACCAAGCATTCGGAACGCGAAGACCAGCGACAACCCACTTGCTGCGCGGGTTTCACTGCCACTCATGCGTTCGCTGTGCGGATCGTGCATGGAAGTACCTCAAGAAAATGCGCGCCGATTCTAGCAGCCCCCATTCAGCGCCGCACAGGCGTGACGCTTTGCCGCTGGCTTGACAAGGCCCGTATACTCAGCGGTTTTCGCCCGCCATGCGAGGCCGCAGTGGACAAGATCCTGATTCGTGGGGCACGAACCCACAACCTGAAGAACATCGACCTGACCCTGCCACGGGACAAATTGATCGTTATCACCGGCCTTTCCGGTTCGGGGAAATCTTCCCTGGCTTTCGACACCCTGTACGCCGAAGGTCAGCGCCGCTACGTCGAATCGCTGTCGGCCTACGCCCGACAGTTCCTGTCGATGATGGAAAAGCCGGACGTCGACACCATCGAAGGTCTGTCGCCGGCGATTTCCATCGAACAGAAATCGACCTCGCACAACCCGCGCTCCACCGTCGGCACCATCACCGAAATCTACGACTACCTGCGCCTGCTCTACGCCCGCGTGGGTACGCCGCGTTGCCCGGACCACGACCTGCCGCTGGAGGCGCAGACCGTCAGCCAGATGGTCGACCAGGTGCTGGCCCTGCCCGAAGGCAAGAAGCTGATGCTGCTGGCGCCGATCATTCGCGAGCGCAAAGGCGAGCATCTGGCGGTGTTCGACGAACTGCGCGCCCAGGGTTTCGTGCGCGTGCGGGTCAACGGCAAGCTCTATGAGCTGGACGAGCTGCCCAAGCTGGATAAACAGAAGAAGCACTCTATCGACGCCGTGGTCGACCGCTTCAAGGCCCGTGGCGATTTGCAGCAACGCCTGGCCGAATCCTTCGAAACCGCGCTGAAGCTGGCCGACGGCCTGGCCTTCGTGGCACCGATGGATGACGAAGAAGGCGAGGAAATGGTGTTTTCGGCGCGCTTCGCCTGCCCGGTGTGCGGCCATTCGATCAGTGAGCTGGAACCCAAGCTGTTCTCCTTCAACAACCCCGCCGGCGCCTGTCCGACCTGTGACGGCCTGGGTGTTAAACAGTTCTTCGACACCAAACGCCTGGTCAATGGCGAGCTGACCCTGGCCGAAGGCGCGATCCGCGGCTGGGACCGGCGCAACGTCTATTACTTCCAGATGCTCGGCTCACTCGCCGCGCATTTCGGCTTCAGCCTGGACGAGCCGTTCGACAGCCTCAGCGCCGAGCACAAGAAAGTCATCCTTACCGGCAGCGGCACGGCCAACGTCGACTTCCGCTACCTCAACGACCGCGGCGACATCGTCAAACGCGCCCACCCGTTCGAAGGCATCGTGCCGAACCTGGAGCGTCGCTACCGGGAAACCGAGTCGACCACCGTGCGTGAAGAACTGGCCAAGTTCCTCAGCACACAGCCGTGCCCGGACTGCCGTGGCACCCGCCTGCGCCGTGAAGCACGCCACGTGTTCGTCGGCGAGCGCAATCTGCCGGCCGTCAGCGGCCTGCCGATTGGCGATGCCACCGAGTACTTCGGCAGCCTGGCCCTGACCGGGCGCAAGGGCGAGATCGCGGAAAAGATCCTCAAGGAAATCCGCGAGCGCCTGCAGTTTCTGGTCAACGTCGGCCTCGACTACCTGACCCTGGACCGCAGCGCCGACACCCTGTCCGGCGGCGAAGCCCAGCGTATCCGCCTGGCCAGTCAGATCGGCGCCGGCCTGGTGGGCGTCATGTACATCCTCGACGAACCGTCGATTGGCCTGCATCAGCGCGACAACGAACGCCTGCTGGCGACCCTGCGCCACCTGCGCGACATCGGTAACACGGTGATCGTGGTCGAGCACGACGAAGACGCCATCCGCATGGCCGACTACGTGGTCGACATCGGCCCGGGCGCCGGCGTGCACGGCGGCCGTATCGTCGCCGAAGGCACCGCCGAAGAAGTCATGGCCCACCCGGATTCCTTGACCGGCAAGTACCTGTCCGGACGCACCAAGATCCAGTACCCGGCCAAACGCACGCCGCGCGACAAAAAGCTCTCGCTGAAACTCAAGGGCGCGCGCGGCAACAACTTGCGCAACGTCGACCTGGAGATTCCGATTGGCCTGCTGACCTGCATCACCGGGGTGTCCGGCTCGGGCAAGTCGACGCTGATCAACAACACCCTGTTCCCGCTCAGCGCCACCGCACTGAACGGTGCTACCACGCTGGAAGCGGCGGCCCACGACAGCATCGACGGCCTGCAGCACCTGGATAAAGTGGTGGATATCGACCAAAGTCCCATCGGTCGCACCCCGCGCTCCAACCCGGCGACCTACACCGGCCTGTTCACACCGATCCGCGAGCTGTTTGCCGGCGTGCCGGAAGCCCGCTCACGCGGCTACGGGCCGGGGCGCTTCTCCTTCAACGTCAAGGGCGGGCGCTGCGAAGCGTGCCAGGGCGATGGCCTGATCAAGGTGGAAATGCACTTTTTGCCGGACATCTACGTGCCGTGCGACGTGTGCAAGAGCAAGCGCTACAACCGCGAAACCCTGGAAATCAAATACAAGGGCAAGAGCATCCACGAAGTGCTGGAAATGACCATCGAAGAAGCGCGTCCGTTCTTCGATGCCGTGCCGGCGCTGTCGCGCAAGCTGCAAACCCTGGTGGATGTCGGCCTGTCCTATATCAAGCTGGGACAGTCGGCGACCACGCTCTCGGGCGGTGAGGCGCAGCGGGTCAAGCTGTCGCGCGAGCTGTCCAAGCGCGACACCGGCAAGACCCTGTACATCCTCGACGAACCCACCACCGGCCTGCACTTTGCCGACATCCAGCAACTGCTCGACGTGCTCCATCGTCTGCGCGACCACGGCAACACCGTGGTCGTCATCGAGCACAACCTGGACGTGATCAAGACCGCTGACTGGCTGGTGGACCTTGGTCCAGAAGGCGGTTCACGTGGTGGGCAGATCATTGCCACCGGTACGCCGGAAGAAGTGGCCGAGATGCCGCAATCCCACACCGGGCACTTCCTCAAGCCACTGCTGGAACGCGACAAGGCTTGATTTCAAGCCAATAAAAAAACCGGGCCATGCGCCCGGTTTTTTGTTGCGCTGTTGGGCTTCGCTGCGCTCAACCCAACCTACAACGCGCCTTTCGTAGGTTGGGTTGAGCCAAAGGCGAAGCCCAACAGCCCTACGCCTGACCGTCCCGATCGCGATAGCCAAGCAGGTACAGCACACCATCCAGGCCAAGCGTGGAAATCGCCTGCTTGGCAGACTGCTTCACCAGCGGTTTGGCCCGGAAAGCTACGCCCAAACCGGCAATCGCCAGCATCGGCAAGTCATTGGCACCGTCACCGACCGCAATGGTCTGCTCCAGGCTCACGCCCTCTTGCTCGGCCAACTGACGCAGCAAGTCCGCTTTGCGCTGCGCATCGACAATCGGCTCGATGGCCACGCCGGTCAGCTTGCCGTCTTCAATCTGCAGCTCGTTGGCAAATACATAGTCGATACCCAGCTTGGCCTGCAGCTGCTTGGCGAAGTAGCTGAAGCCGCCGGATAGAATCGCGGTCTTGTAGCCCAGGCGTTTGAGTTCGACGAACAGCGTTTCCGCGCCCTCGGTCAGGCGCAGTGAAGCGCCGATGGCGGCCAGTTCGCTTTCCGGCAAGCCCTTGAGCAACGCCAGACGCTCTTTGAAGCTGGCACGGAAATCCAGTTCGCCGCGCATGGCGCGCTCGGTGATTTCCGAGACTTTCTCGCCGACGCCAGCGACCTTGGCCAGTTCATCGATCACTTCCGCCTCGATCAGCGTCGAGTCCATGTCGAACACCGCCAGGCGGCGGTTGCGGCGGAATACCGAGTCCTGCTGGAAGGCGATATCGACGTTCAGCTCCTGAGCCACGCTGAGGAACTCGGCGCGCAGGGCCACCGGGTCAGCCGGTTCGCCACGCACGGAAAACTCGATGCAGCCTTTGCTCTGGTCAGCCGGAGTGTCCAGCGGCATGCGCCCGGAAAGGCGGTCGATATGGTCGATATTCAGGCCGTACTTGGCAGTGATCGAACTGACGCGCTGCAATTGCTCGGCCGTAACCCGGCGGGTCAGCAGGGTGACAATATGGCGGGACTTGCCCTGGCCGCTCACCCAATGCTGGTAATCAGCTTCGGAAATAGGCGTGAAGCGTACCTGCTGGTCCAGCTTGTAGGCGGTAAACAGCACGTCCTTGAGCACCACGGAGCCCTGCTCGGTGCCGGGAATTTCCACCAAAATGCCGAACGACAGGGTGTTGTGGATAACGGCCTGGCCGATGTCGAGGATATTCACGCCGCCCTGCGCCAGCACGCCGGTGATGGCGGCGGTGAGGCCCGGGCGGTCTTCGCCGGTGATATTGATCAGAACGATTTCGCGCAAGGCGGACCTCCACAGGGCACGGCAAAAGCAGCGGTGCATCGCCGGCCGGTCATGCAGACGGGCCCAAGCGCAGCGCCGGGGGTGATGAAAAGGCGCACATTCTAACCACTTTCACCGCCATACGGGCACGCGCGCGCTTTGCCCACCCCCGAGCCCTCGTTATACTGCGCGGCAATTCCATTCGAGAAGAGCCGCGCTCTGTGAACCGGCCCGCGCCCGTAAAACCCGACAATTTCTTCCTGTTGATCTTTCACGCGCTGCGTCAGCGCCGCGTGCCGCTAGCCTTGCGCATTGCCAGCCACAGCCTGTTCCTGGTGGCCGCCGCATTGGTGATCTATGCCCTGGTGATGGGCATGCAGTTCAAGCAGGCCATGCAACAACAGGCGGATGCCCTGGGCCAGAGCCTGACCACCCAGACCGCTGCTTCGGCCACCGAGCTGCTGGTGTCCAACGACATCCTCAGCCTCAACGTGCTGCTCAATAACCTGGTGAAGAACCCGCTGGTGGCCCACGCCGCCATTTACAGCGTGGACAACCGCATCCTCGCCGAAGCCGGCTCGCGTCCGACGCAAAGCATGCTCGGCGAAACCGAAGGCCTGTATTCCACCCCCATTACCTTCCAGGAAGTGATCGCCGGCCACCTGCGTATCAGCCTGGACATGCAGCAATTCCAGCAGCCGATGACCATCAGTCTGCAGAGCATGGGCCTGCTCAGCCTGATTTTGCTGGCGCTGACCTTGAGCCTGAGCCTGCGTCTGGGCCGGCACATTTCCACGCCGCTGATGCAACTGCGGGTGTGGCTGCGCGACCCGGATGATCCGGCCCCAGGCGCCGGCCGCAACGATGAAATCGGCGACCTGGCCCGTCAGCTGCAATCGCGCCTGGTGCCGGAAAAGCCCAAGCCGGTGGCACCGGCTGAACCTGAGTACGTCGAAGAAGACGAGTACGAAGAAGACGAGCAGGCCTTCGCCGAAGACGAAGACCCGTACCTTGAAGAAGGCGAAGAAGAGCCCGAATTCGAAGTACGTGATCTGCGTGACGACAGCTACGACAGCGACGATGACGACTATCGCGAGCAGCCACGCCGCGTGCAGTCGCCGCTGCGGGTCAAGCCGATTCAGGCGCCGCTGGACGAAGACGATCCCTTCGCCGACCTGCAAGAGCCCATCATCGACGTAGAAGAAGACGACTACGAACCTGAGCAGAACCCACCCGAGAAAAGCGCCGTACTGGCCATTCAGCTCGGTGCCCAGGAGCAACTACGCCGCCTGCCGCGCGCCCGCCTGATGGACCTGTTGCAACGCTACCGCGACTGTCTGGATCAGGCCGCCGCCCTGTACAACGGCGTGCTGCACACCCTCAAGGACGGCAGCAGCCTGATGCTGTTCAACAGCGACGACAGCGGTGAGGACTACCTGACCCACGCCATCTGTTGTGGTGAGCTGATGCGCGCTCTCGGCCATCAGCTGCAGATCGAAGTCGCCGACAGCGGCATCACCCTGCAACTGCAGCTGGGCCTCACCGCTGGCGAAGAGCTCGGCGACCTCAGCCAGGGCGACCTGCTGCTCAGCGACACCGCGTTGGACGCCCTGGCCCTGTCGCAACACAGCCGCAACCTGCTGCTGGTGGAACGCAGCATTGGCGATGACCCGCTGCTGCGCCAACGCGTACGCATCCGCCCGATCGCCAGCCCGGAAGGCGCCTGCTGCGTCGAACGCCTGCTGGAACCCTACCCGTCGCTGCTGGAACGCCAACTGGCGCGCATGCACGAACAACCCGCCCGCTCTTGACCACGCTCATCACCCATCCGCTGCCCGTCCTGGCCATTGGCCTGGCGCTGGGCAGCCGGGTGATTCCACCGCGCCTGTTGATCGCCGGGATGCTCGCCGCCTGCTTGCCGGATGCCGATGTGCTGGCATTCAAATTCGGCATCGCCTATGCCGACAGCTTTGGCCACCGCGGCGCCAGTCACTCGCTAGCCTTCGCTGCCTTGATGGGCGTGCTTGGTCTCCTCTTCGCGCCATTGCTCAACAGTGGGCGAATCAAAGCCGGCATTTGGCTGGCCCTGGCAGCCGCATCCCATAGCGTGTTGGACGCCCTCACCAATGGCGGCCTGGGCGTGGCCTGGCTGTGGCCGTGGAGCGAGCAACGCTTCTTCCTGCCCTGGCGGCCGATTGCGGTCTCGCCGTTTATCAACGGCTTCTTCAGTGAGCGTGGATTGGCGGTGTTGGCCTCGGAGGCACGGTGGGTGTGGTTGCCTTGCACAATATTGGCTGTGGCTGGAATTACGATCAGAAAAGCGATCAAGCCGTAGGAGATTGGGGAGGTCGGCGCTCTTGAAATTTGCGGCCGTTACTCGGTCGAGGGTTTCGGGGCTAAGGTCAGGCAAGGCGCCCCGGAGCTTTTGAGCGCAGCGTACTCTAGTACGTGAGCATCAAAAGCGAGGAGCAACGCTGCATGGCCGACGCCCCGGAAGCCGATCAGTAGTGCAACAAAAAGCCCCGCTATGTGCGGGGCTTTTTGTTGGGCGGTCCGATCAATAATCCGGTTTGGCGCTCAGGTTCTTCTCGGCCGACTTGGCCAGATCTGGCGGCAGGAAGTCCTTGTCCGGGTTGTAGTCAGGCTTGAGGAAACGCGCCAGGGTTTCCAGGTCGGCCGGGCTCAGGGTGCCGGCGGCCTGCTTCAAGCGCAGGTTGTCGAGGATGTAGTCGTAACGGGCGTTGTTGTAGTTACGCACCGAGCTGTACAGCTGACGCTGGGCGTCGAGCACGTCAACGATGTTACGTGTACCGACCTGGTAGCCGATTTCGGTGGCTTCCAAGGCGCTCTGGTTGGAGATGATCGACTGCTTGCGCGCCTGCACGGTTTCCACGTCGGTGTTCACCGCGCGGTGCAGGTTGCGGGTGTTTTCCACCACCTGGCGACGCAGGCCTTCGCGCTGCTGTTCGATCTGGTTCAGGCGCTGGTACGACTCACGCACCTGGGAGCTGGTCAGGCCGCCGCTGAAAATCGGGATATTCAGTTGCAGGCCAATGGAGCGCTGTTCAACGTCGCCGTTATAACGCGGCGTACCCGGCGTACCGCTGTTCACATAACCGAGGTTGTCGTTGTCGCCGCGCTGGTATTGCGCCACGGCATCGACGGTCGGCGCGTGGCCGGCCTTGCGTTGGCGCAGGGTTTCTTCGGCGGCATCAACGGCGAAGTTGCTGGCTTGCAGATTGAGGTTCTGCTGCGCGGCGGTGTCGACCCAGGCCTTGGCATCGTTCGGGGTTGGCGCCAGCACCGGCAGGGTGTGTTTGATGCCTTCAACCGAGTTGTAGTCGCGGTTGGTCAGGGTGATCAGGGCCTGGAAGGCGTCGTCCACCGAGCGCTGGGCAAGGATGCGGTTGGCGCGGGCGGTGTCGAAGCTGGCTTGCGCTTCAAGCACATCGGTCTTGTCCGAGAGGCCGACATCGAAACGCTCATTGGCCTGGTCCAGTTGACGCTGGAAGGCGGCTTCTTCGGCTTTGGTCGAAGCCAGGTTGTCTTGCGCACGCAGCACCGCGAAGTAGGCTTCGGCACTTTGCAGAATCAGGTTCTGCTCGGTGGCCGAGAGTTCCAGCACGGCTTGTTCATTGGTGGCTTCGGCGGCCTTGAGCTGGAACCAACGGTCGGCGCGGAACACCGGCTGGCTCAAGGTGGCCTGGTAGAGAATGCCGCTGCGATTGAGCTTCGGGTCGCCCATATCGGTGCGTACTTTGGTTTCGCTGTCGCTCATGTTGGCGCCACCGGAGATATTCGGCAGCAGCCCGGCGCGGGCTTGCGGAACGATTTCCTTGCGGGCCTGGTAATCGGCGCGGGCGGCGGCCAGGTCGGCGTTGTTGTTGACCGCTTCCTGATAAACGCTCACCAGATCGGTCTTGGTCGACAGAGGAGCTTCCGCTGCCCAGGCAGCGCCGCTTGAGGCTGAAGCCACGGCAAGTGCCAGGGAAAGTCTGCGCAGCATGCTAATCATCCTAATTGTGTGGCCCCTGAACCTGCGGCAGTGGGGCGGTGATGGGCAAGGCTAAGGGGGCGCAGTGGTAGGGGTCAAGCGCCCTGACAGCGGCGTGAGTGTAGTTTGCGACAAGCTATGTTGCTTGCGCGCAACAATCCCTTGGCGCCGCTACGCTTGCCGTCATATTTCGACGCGCGGGTCGGGCTTTTTTGACCTGGGGGTTGGTTTTCCGACGTCCCTTGTTTAGAGTGGCCGGGTTCTTGTCGGGGTGCCTTGAGTGAAAGGCTGAGATCGGTTAATCCGGATCCCGTTGAACCTGATCAGGTTAAAGCCTGCGTAGGGAACAAGATTGCTCGTCCACCTTGCCCGGCCGAGCCCTCTAGCACCACCCCAGGTGCGCCAAAGCCCCCCGTCCGTATCAGGTTCACTCCGACAATCCCGTTCAGGATGACGTTGGAGAGCCTTGATGAGCACCAAACAACAACTAAAAAATTTGAGCGAAAGCGCTCAGGTCGATCAGCAATCGGTACAACCCTTCACCCGCTCGCAGAAGATTTATGTACAGGGCTCACGCCCCGACATCCGCGTGCCGATGCGCGAGATCAGCCTCGACGTCACCCCGACCGACTTTGGTGGCGAGATCAACGCCCCGGTGCTGGTGTACGACACCTCCGGCCCCTACACCGACCCCACCGTACAAATTGACGTGCGCAACGGCCTGGCCGATATCCGTTCGCCGTGGATCGACGCCCGTGGCGACACCGAGCGCCTGCCGGGCCTCAGCTCGCACTTCGGCCAGGAGCGCCTGAGCAACCCCGAACTCACCGCCATGCGTTTTGCCCACGTGCGCAACCCGCGCCGCGCCAAAGCCGGCGCCAACGTCAGCCAGATGCACTACGCGCGCCAGGGCATCATTACCCCGGAGATGGAGTTCGTCGCCATCCGCGAGAACATGAAGCTCCAGGAACATCGCGCCGCCGGCCTGCTCGACCAGCAGCACCCGGGCCACAGCTTCGGCGCCAGCATCCCGAAAGAGATCACCGCCGAGTTCGTCCGCGAAGAAATCGCCCGTGGCCGCGCCATCATCCCGGCCAACATCAACCACGTGGAGCTGGAGCCGATGATCATCGGCCGCAACTTCCTGGTGAAGATCAACGGCAACATCGGCAACAGTGCGCTGGGCTCGTCCATTGAAGAAGAAGTGGCCAAGCTGACCTGGGGCATCCGCTGGGGTTCGGACACGGTGATGGACCTGTCCACCGGCAAACACATTCACGAAACCCGCGAGTGGATCATCCGCAACTCGCCGGTACCGATCGGCACCGTACCGATCTACCAGGCCCTGGAAAAAGTCGGCGGGGCCGCCGAAGACCTGACCTGGGAGCTGTTCCGCGACACCCTGATCGAGCAGGCCGAGCAAGGCGTGGACTACTTCACCATCCACGCCGGCGTGCTGCTGCGCTATGTGCCGCTGACGGCCAAACGGGTCACCGGCATCGTCTCCCGTGGTGGCTCGATCATGGCCAAGTGGTGCCTGGCGCACCATAAAGAGAACTTCCTCTACACCCACTTTGACGACATCTGCGAAATCATGAAGGCCTACGACGTGTCCTTCTCGCTGGGTGACGGCCTGCGCCCCGGCTCGATTGCCGACGCCAACGACGCCGCCCAGTTCGGTGAGTTGGAAACCCTTGGCGAGCTGACCAAGATCGCCTGGAAGCACGACGTGCAATGCATGATCGAAGGCCCCGGCCATGTGCCGATGCAGTTGATCAAAGAGAACATGGACAAGCAGCTGGAGTGCTGCGACGAGGCGCCGTTCTACACCCTCGGCCCGCTGACCACCGACATCGCCCCGGGCTACGACCACATCACCTCGGGCATCGGTGCGGCAATGATCGGCTGGTTCGGCTGCGCCATGCTTTGCTACGTCACGCCCAAGGAACACCTGGGTTTGCCGAACAAGGATGACGTCAAGACCGGGATCATCACCTACAAGATCGCCGCCCACGCCGCCGACCTCGCCAAAGGCCACCCCGGCGCACAGATCCGCGACAACGCCCTGTCCAAAGCGCGCTTCGAGTTCCGCTGGGAAGACCAGTTCAACCTGGGCCTGGACCCGGACACCGCCCGCGCCTACCACGACGAAACCCTGCCCAAGGACTCGGCCAAAGTGGCGCACTTCTGCTCCATGTGCGGACCGAAATTCTGCTCGATGAAAATCACCCAGGAAGTGCGCGAGTACGCCGCCAACCAGCGAATTGAGGCGGTGGACGTCGACGTGCAGCAAGGGCTGCGCGAGCAGGCCGAGCGGTTCAAGCAGGAAGGTAGTCAGCTGTATAAGAAGGTTTAACGCGGCACAGAGGGAATGCCCTCTCCCCCAACCCTCTCCCCCTCGGGGAGAGGGGGCGGAACGGCGATGGAGCGCCAATTTTCGACTACACAAAAATCAGTCCCCTCGCCCCAGCGGGGAGAGGGCTAGGGAGAGGGGGCTGGCCCGCGAGGCAACCTCCTCTCCCTTCACCAACGCTATCCCGAGAACAACAAAGCCGTGAACACTCCCAGCACCTATTCCCCCGATCTCGCCGTCCCCGCCAGCAAGCGCGTGTTCGGCGCGCGTGATCTGTTTTCCCTGTGGTTTTCCTTAGGCATCGGCCTGATGGTGCTGCAGACCGGCGCCCTGCTCGCTCCCGGCTTGGGCCTGGCGTTCGGCCTGCTGGCCATTGCCCTGGGCACCGCCGTTGGCGTGTTGCTGCTGGCCGCTGTCGGCGTGATTGGCAGCGACACCGGTCTGGCCTCAATGGCCGCGATCAAACTCAGCCTCGGCAACTACGGCGCCAGCCTGCCGGCGGTGCTCAACCTGCTGCAGCTGATCGGGTGGGGCGCGTTCGAAATCATCGTCATGCGTGACGCCGCCAGCCTGCTGGCCGCCCGCGCCTTTGGTGAAGAAAGCCTGTGGACCCAGCCACTGCTGTGGACCCTGCTGTTCGGCGCCCTCGCCACCTTGCTGGCGGTCACCGGACCGCTGACCTTCGTGCGTCAGATCCTGCGCAAGTGGGGTATCTGGTTGCTGCTCGCGGCCTGCGTGTGGCTGACCTGGAACCTGTTCGCCAAGGCCGATCTGGCCACGCTCTGGACGCAACGCGGCGACGGTTCTCTGCCGTTCGCTCTGGGTTTTGATATCGCCATCGCCATGCCGCTGTCCTGGCTGCCGCTGATTGCCGACTACTCGCGCTTCGGCAAACGCGCTGGCAGCGTATTCACCGGCACCGCACTGGGCTTCTTTATTGGCAACCTGTGGCTGATGGGCTTGGGCGTGGCCTACACCCTGGCATTCGCGCCAAGTGGCGAAGTGAATGCCTTGCTGCTGGCCCTGGCCGGCGCCGGCCTGGGGATTCCGCTGCTGCTGATTCTGCTGGATGAATCGGAAAACGCCTTTGCCGACATTCACTCGGCAGCGGTTTCCAGCGGCACCCTGCTGAAGCTGAAAGTAGAACACCTGGCCTTGGCCATCGGCGCAGTTTGCACGCTGATCGCCTGCGTCGCGCCGCTGGCGCAGTACCAGAACTTCCTGCTGCTGATCGGCTCGGTGTTCGCCCCGCTGTTCGGCGTGGTGCTGGTGGACCACTTCATCCTGCGTAAGCGCGCCAGCGTGGTGATGCACCATGCCCTGCGCTGGTCGGCATTGGCCGCGTGGGCAGGCGGTGTGGTGACCTATCACCTGCTGGCCAACTTCTACCCGGAACTGGGCGCGACCTTGCCGGCGTTGATTCTGGCGGGGGTGTTGCAGTTTGGGTTGGGGAGCCTTGGCGCCAAGTCTATTGCTGCTCAGGCCTAAGCCAAGATCAACAACATCGCGGCTGAAGCCCCTCCCACAAAAAACTCGATCAGTGTGGGAGGGGCTTCAGCCGCGAGCTTTTAAAGATCAACCGCGGCCTGGGAAGTATTGAGGTTTGATGATGCCGTTCAGCCGCGGATACGGGATCTTCAACTCCGGATGCCCCGACGAGTAAGGCGCGATGCTGTACACGTCGTACATCAATGTCACGGCGCCAAAGGTCAGGCCGATGTTGTCGGTGCGCTGGAACGGCCAGGTAGTGGTGAACTCGGGGTCCTCGTCGAGTTTGTTGGCCATGATCCAGCCCTTGTGCGCCAACTCGGCCGCCTGCCAGAAGGCCGCTTCCTGGCCAGGCACCAGCATGTCCTGCAGGGTCAGCACTTTGTGCAGTTTGCGGTCGTAGTTGATCAGTTGGCGGCCCGGCATGCCGTGGGTGCCGCCGGTGAACAGGTAGCTCGACAACTCGATGATCACCAGGCCGTCATGCTGCTCACGTACCTTGGCCTGCAAGTAACTCGACCAGCCGGGCTCTGCGCTTTGCAAAAAGCTTTTTTCATAGCTTTGCAGGGTCGCGGGCAAGCTGGCGTCCGGGCTGTTGACGGTCATCTGTCGCAGGCGCTGATCGATCAGTGCGGTCAGTTGTGGCTCGTCGGCGAAGCTCACGGTGTCGATATTGACCAACGGGCAGTCGCTGCCCTGGCAACCGGGCTGGGTGTGTTCCCAGGCGGTACGTTTGACCTCGAGTTTGTCGCTGAAATCGGGTTGGAACAGGCTGGCGCAGCCACCCAACAACAGGGTCAGAGCGAGTGGTGTACAGGCTTTCAACACAGACATGGCATTCCTTGGCGAGCAGATTTTGTAACGGCGCCAATACAGCGCGTGTCGGCCTTCGACTGCCGTTGCAAGCATGAGTTCGGGCTTTCTGGGATTTCTCCGGGCGGCTATCCTCGCAGCCCGTCGGCATTCTTGAAAGTGGCTGCGGCGCTGGCCGAGGCAAGCTAGGATGACAGCAATCGACGTTTCAGCAACGAATGGGTAACCGATGACCAAGACCTTCACCCCAGGCCCGGACGATGTACAGATCATTGAGCGGGAAAACTGCTTCAAGGGTTTCTACAAAGTTGACCGCCTGCACCTGCGCCACCGCCAGTTCTCGGGCGAGATGGGCCCGGAGATCCGCCGCGAACTGTTCGTGCGCCACGATGCGGTGTGTGTGTTGCCTTACGACCCCAAGCACGACAACGTGGTGCTGATTGAACAATTTCGCGTCGGCGCCATGACCAAAGGCATCAACCCTTGGCTGCTGGAACTGGTGGCCGGGCTGATCGACAAGGACGAACAACCCGAAGAAGTCGCCCGCCGTGAAGCGGTGGAAGAAGCCAATCTGCAACTCGGCGCCCTGTGGCCATTGCCCAGCTACTTCCCCTCCCCCGGAGGCTCGGACGAGCAGGTGTATCTCTATGTCGGCCGCTGTGACAGCACCGGCGCCGGCGGCGTACATGGCCTGGAAGAAGAAGGCGAAGACATTCGCGTCCACGTGCTGCCTTTCGAAGACGCCCTGGCGGCGGTTCGCGACGGGCGCATCTGCAACGCGGCAAGCATCATTGCCATTCAATGGCTGGCACTCAACCGTGCCGAAGTGAGGGGACTGTGGGCGTAACCCTGCTGCGCGAGCGTTACCGCGTCGACCTGATCGAGCTGCAAGCAGCCTGCGAGGCCAACTATGCACGGCTGATGCGGCTGCTGCCGGCCATGCGCGATGAGCGTGGCTCGCGGCGTGTGGCCCTGAGCCAGGGCGAACGGTTGCTCGGTGTGCTGGCCCTGGATGTAGTCGAAGCCTGCCCGTACACCACCACCTTGAAGGTGCGCCAGGAACACAGCCTGCCCTGGTTGCCGGTACCGCAGCTGGAAGTGCGGGTGTACCACGATGCACGCATGGCCGAGGTGGTCAGCGCGGAAAATGCCCGGCGCTTTCGCAGTATTTATCCGTACCCGAATGCCGCCATGCATCAGCCGGACGAGAAGACGCAGCTAAATCTTTTCCTCGGCGAATGGCTGAGCCACTGTTTAGCCTGCGGCCACGAACTGGAGCCTGTACGTTAGGAAAATCGCCAATCGCGCCCCCTAACTGTGACCCATGCCCATATCGCGCCTTTACCGGCAGCGACCTAAACAACCATAATTCTCACCAAACCGCTCAAGGAGACGGCCTTGCCGAGCTCGTCCATTCCCTCTGCTGATTCGTCGGTGCTGCTGGTGCAGCTGTCCGACAGCCATTTGTTTGCAGAAGCGGACGGCAAGCTGCTGGGCATGGACACCCGCGACAGCCTGGAAAAGGTCATCGAGCGGGTGCAGCGCGAGCAGCCGCAGATCGACCTGATGCTCGCCACTGGCGACCTCTCGCAAGACGGCACGCTGGAATCCTACAATCGCTTCCGTGACATGACCGCCGTGCTGCCAGGCGCCGCACGCTGGTTCCCCGGCAACCACGATGAAGTGCCAGTGATGCAGCAAGCCTGCGCGGGTACCGAGCTGTTGGCACCGGTGCTGGACCTGGGCAACTGGCGCATCACCGTACTCGACTCATCGATTCCCGGCGCCGTGCCCGGTTACCTCGAAGAAGCGCAGTTGAACCTGCTGGTGAATGCCCTCAGCGAAGCGCCGGAGCGTCACCACCTGGTGTGTTTCCACCACCACCCGGTGTCCATCGGTTGCCGCTGGATGGAACCGATCGGCCTGCGCAACCCGGATCAACTGTTCGCCGTGCTCGACCGTTTCCCACAGGTTCGCGCGGTGCTCTGGGGCCATATCCATCAGGAATTCGACCAGTTGCGCAACGGTGTGCGCCTGCTGGCCTCGCCTTCCACCTGCGTGCAGTTCGCCCCCGGCAGTGAAGAATTCCAGGTCGACGACACCGCCCCCGGCTACCGCTGGTTGCGCCTGCATGACGATGGACGCCTGGAGACCGGCGTGTCGCGCGTGACCGGCATTCACTTCGTGGTCGATTACAGCATCAAAGGCTACTAACCCCCAAAGGCCTCAACGGCTTTGGTAGAGTGCGCTGCTACGGATTTTGGAGTCGCCTGCGTGCCGACCGATACCCCCACCCTACTTTATATACACGGCCTCAACAGCTCGCCGGCGTCGCAAAAAGCCAGCCAGTTGAGCGCTGTCATGCAACGCCTGGGCTGGGCCGAGCAGGTGCGCATGCCCGCCCTGCACCACCACCCGCGCCAGGCCATTGCCCAGCTGGAAGCGGCGATCATTGAGCTCGGCAGCCCGGTGCTGGTCGGCAGCTCCCTTGGCGGCTACTATGCCACCCACCTGGCCGAGCGCCATGGCCTGAAGGCGCTGGTGATCAACCCGGCGGTCAACCCACACCGGCTGTTTGCCGGCCACCTGGGCACCCAGACCAACCATTACACCGGCGAAACCTGGGAACTGACCACAGACCACGTCACCGCCCTGAGCGAGTTGGAAGTGCCGGCCCCGGCCGACCCCGCGCGCTATCAGGTATGGTTGCAGACCGCCGACGAAACCCTTGATTATCGCCATGCCCAGACCTTCTACCGGGGCTGCGCGCTGCGTATCCAGGCCGGTGGTGACCACGGCTTCCAGGGTTTTGCCGAGCGCCTGCCGGCCCTGCTGGCATTTGCCGGGTTTGCTTCAAGCACCTGGCGCGATTTCGATTTTTCCGACATTTAACGACTGACGAACGAGACCCCATGGCCCAGCAAGGTTCTAGCTCTTACAACGCAGACGCCATCGAAGTCCTCTCCGGCCTCGATCCGGTGCGCAAGCGCCCGGGCATGTACACCGACACCAGCCGTCCCAACCACCTGGCCCAGGAAGTCATCGACAACAGCGTCGACGAAGCCCTGGCCGGCCACGCCAAAGCGGTGCAGGTGATCCTGCACGAAGACAACTCCCTGGAAGTCTGCGACGACGGCCGTGGCATGCCGGTGGATATCCACCCCGAAGAAGGCGTGCCGGGCGTTGAGCTGATCCTTACCAAGCTGCACGCGGGCGGCAAGTTCTCGAACAAGAACTACCAGTTCTCCGGCGGTTTGCACGGTGTGGGTATTTCGGTCGTCAACGCCCTGTCCACCAGCGTGGAAGTGCGGGTCAAACGTGACGGCAACGAATACCGCATGACCTTCGCCGACGGCTACAAAGCCAGCGACCTGGAAGTAATCGGCACCGTCGGCAAGCGCAACACCGGCACCAGCGTGCACTTCTGGCCTGACGCCAAGTATTTCGACTCACACAAATTCTCTGTCAGCCGTCTCAAGCACGTGCTCAAGGCCAAGGCCGTTCTGTGCCCGGGCCTGTCGGTAAGTTTTGAAGACAAAGCCAGCGGCGAGAAAGTCGAGTGGTACTACGAAGACGGCCTGCGCTCGTATCTCGCCGACTCGGTAGCCGAGGTCGAGCGTCTGCCGAATGAACCGTTCTGCGGCAGCCTGGCCGGTAATAAAGAAGCCGTGGACTGGGCGCTGCTGTGGTTGCCCGAGGGCGGCGAAAGCGTGCAGGAAAGCTACGTCAACCTGATCCCCACCGCGCAAGGCGGCACCCACGTCAACGGCCTGCGTCAGGGCCTGCTGGATGCCATGCGCGAGTTCTGTGAATTCCGTAGCCTGCTGCCGCGCGGTGTGAAGCTGGCGCCGGAAGACGTGTGGGAACGCATCGCCTTCGTGCTGTCGATGAAGATGCAGGAGCCACAATTCTCCGGGCAGACCAAAGAACGTCTGTCCTCGCGTGAAGCCTCGGCCTTCGTTTCTGGCGTGGTCAAAGACGCCTTTAGCCTGTGGCTGAACCAACATCCGGAGCTGGGCCTGCAA
Organism: Pseudomonas sp. GV071; assembly: GCF_003050835.1. Lineage (GTDB taxonomy): Bacteria > Pseudomonadota > Gammaproteobacteria > Pseudomonadales > Pseudomonadaceae > Aquipseudomonas. The sequence continues at coordinate 156,585 of NZ_QAOJ01000005.1, forward strand.
CTGGCCGAACTGGCCATCAGCAACGCCGGTCGCCGCCTCAAAGCCGGTAAGAAAGTTGAACGCAAACGCATCACCCAGGGCCCGGCCCTGCCGGGCAAGTTGGCCGACTGTGCCGGCCAGGACCCGATGCGCTCCGAGCTGTTCCTGGTCGAAGGTGACTCCGCCGGCGGCTCCGCCAAGCAAGCACGGGACAAAGAGTTCCAAGCCATCCTGCCGCTGCGTGGCAAGATTCTGAACACCTGGGAAGTCGATGGCGGCGAAGTGCTGGCCAGCCAGGAAGTGCACAACATTGCCGTGGCCATTGGCGTCGACCCCGGCGCCGCCGACCTCAGCCAGCTGCGTTACGGCAAGGTCTGCATCCTCGCCGACGCCGACTCCGACGGTCTGCACATTGCCACCCTGCTGTGCGCGCTGTTTGTACGCCACTTCCGCGCACTGGTGGATGCCGGTCACGTGTATGTGGCCATGCCGCCGCTGTACCGCATCGACCTGGGCAAAGAGATTTACTACGCCCTCGATGAAGGCGAACGCGACGGCATTCTCGACCGTCTGGTGGCCGAGAAAAAACGCGGCAAGCCGCAGGTCACGCGCTTTAAAGGTCTGGGTGAAATGAACCCGCCGCAGCTGCGCGAAACCACCATGGACCCCAACACCCGCCGCCTGGTGCAACTCACCCTCGAAGACTTCGAGATGACCCAGGAGCTGATGGACATGCTGCTGGCGAAGAAACGCGCGGGCGATCGTAAAACCTGGCTGGAATCCAAAGGGGACCTGGCCGAGGTTCTGACTTGATGCGCCAGCTGTTCGCGGCCCTGCTGCTGATAGCTGCTCCAGCCTTCGCCCACTCTGCGCCGACCGCTCCGGGAGCGGCGGCCTCGAGCACGGTGACTCCGAGCAAGCCGCAACCGGTGGCCGCCATGGACGCCGCCGAACCCGAGCAAGCGCCGGTGCCACAGCCGCCGTTCGAGGAGCTGAAACTGCTCAGCGAACAGGCGGTGGAAGGCATGCCCACCGGTAACTTGTCCGGCCTGGCTTGGTGCGGCGATGCGCTGTGGACGGTGTCGGACCGCGATGACGACCGTATTTACCGCCTCACCGCCAATGGCGCGGTGCTGAATGCCGACGTCGAAGTATTCCAGGCCCCGCCACCGCCACAAAGCCCGCTGCCCTGGGGCGTGCGGGTACGCAACTGGCTGTCCGGCATTACCCGTGGCGGTGACCTCGATTTCGAAGGCCTCACCTGCGACGCCAAGGGCAACCGCTACCTGGTCAGCGAAGCCACGTCGGCGGTGCTGATGATTCCGCCGGCTGGCAGCGGCGAGTGGCTTAACCTGCCGGTCAGTCTGGTCAACCAGGCCCGCGCTCGCGGCATGTTGCTGCACTTCAATGCGTTGTTCGAAGGCCTGGCCATCGACGCCAAGGGCGAACGCCTGTGGCTGGCCGCCGAACGTGAACGCCGTGGTTTACTGGTGCTGCACAAAATCAACGGCAGCTGGAAATGCGCCGGTGGCTGCGTGCTGATGAGCGAGGGCGGCGATGAACTGCCTCCGCCACAGATGGGCACCAAGCCCATGCCCAAGGATTTCAGCGATGTGGCGCTGTACAAGAACCACCTGTACACCCTCGAACGCCTGGCCCACCGCATCTGTCGCCGTGCCGCCGATACCGGCGAAGCCGAGCATTGCTGGTCGTTCGCCAACGAAGCGCTGACCGACGCGCGCAAGTACGACGAGCCCTGGGGCATGGCTGAAGCCCTGACCATCGACGAAAAAGGCGCGTGGATCGGCGTCGACAACGGTAACAAGGCCCGCGGCGATGGCGAAGACCGCCCTATCGTCTGGCGCTTTGCCGCACCAGCGGCCGGCTGGAGCGCCAAACCGTGAGCCAGCAGACCGTCGGTAAACGCGCCGGGCGCGTGATGTGGGTGCTGTTCTGGGGCGCCGGTCTGGCCCTGGCCACGCATTTCTTCGGCCAGTGGGAAGATAAAAAGCACAACCCCAACCAGGTGCCGACGTCCTCCCACGGTCAGGGCTTTATCGAAGTGCGTCTGGCCGGCAACGGTCAGGGCCACTTCGTCTCCACCGGCGCCATCAACGGCAACACCGTGCTATTCATGCTCGACACCGGCGCCACCGATGTCGCCGTGCCGGCCGGCCTCGCTGACACGCTGAAATTGGAGCGCGGCGCACCGGTCACCCTGAGCACCGCCAACGGCATGAGCACCGGTTACCGTACCCGTATCGACAGCCTGCAAGTGGGCGAGATCGTTCTGCATAACGTGCGTGGCATCGTCACGCCCGGCATGCAGGGCGAGGAAGTGCTGCTTGGCATGAGCGCACTCAAACAACTGGAATTCACCCAGCGCGACGGCACCTTGGTGCTGCGCCAGACGACCACACAATGAGGCACGCATGAGCGACTCTCTAGACCTGAGCCTGGACGGCGTGGAGCGACGCTCCCTGGCCGACTTCACCGAGCAGGCCTACCTCAACTACTCCATGTACGTAATCATGGACCGCGCCTTGCCGCACATTGGTGACGGCCTCAAGCCGGTACAGCGGCGCATCATCTACGCCATGAGCGAGCTGGGCCTGGACGCCGATTCCAAGCACAAGAAATCGGCGCGTACCGTCGGTGACGTGCTGGGTAAGTTCCACCCCCACGGCGACTCGGCCTGCTACGAAGCCATGGTGCTGATGGCCCAGCCGTTCAGCTACCGCTACACCCTGGTCGACGGCCAGGGTAACTGGGGGGCGCCGGATGATCCGAAATCCTTCGCCGCCATGCGGTACACCGAAGCGCGCCTGTCGCGTTACTCGGAAGTGCTGCTGACCGAACTGGGCCAAGGCACCGCGGACTGGGTGCCGAACTTCGACGGCACCCTGGATGAGCCTGCCGTTTTGCCGGCGCGCCTGCCCAACCTGCTGCTCAACGGCACCACCGGCATCGCCGTGGGCATGGCCACCGACGTGCCGCCGCACAACCTGCGCGAAGTTGCCAGCGCCTGCGTGCGCCTGCTGGACGAGCCGAAAGCCACGGTCGAAGAGCTGTGTGAACACGTACTCGGCCCGGACTACCCGACCGAAGCCGAAGTCATCACCCCGCGCGCCGACCTGCTGAAAATCTACGAAACCGGCAAAGGCTCGGTGCGCATGCGCGCTGTGTACCGCGTGGAAGATGGCGATATCGTCGTTACCGCCCTGCCCCACCAGGTTTCCGGTGCCAAAGTGCTGGAACAGATCGCCGGCCAGATGCAGGCGAAAAAGCTGCCCATGGTCGCCGACCTGCGTGATGAGTCGGACCATGAACACCCATGCCGCATCGTGATTATTCCGCGCTCCAACCGCGTGGACGCCGATGAGCTGATGGCCCACCTGTTCGCCACCACGGAGCTGGAATCCAGCTACCGGGTGAACATCAACATCATTGGCCTGGACGGCAAACCGCAGGTGAAGAACCTGCGCCAGCTGCTCAGCGAATGGCTGGTGTTCCGCATCGGCACCGTGCGCCGCCGCCTGCAGTTCCGCCTGGACAAGGTCGAGCGCCGCCTGCACCTGTTGGACGGTTTGCTGATCGCCTTCCTCAACCTGGATGAAGTGATCCATATCATCCGCACCGAGGACCACCCCAAGTCGGTGCTGATGGAGCGTTTTGCCCTCACCGATACCCAGGCCGATTACATTCTCGACACCCGCCTGCGTCAGTTGGCCCGCCTGGAAGAAATGAAAATCCGTGGTGAGCAGGAAGAGCTCGCCAAGGAACAAGCCAAGCTGCAAGCCCTGCTGGGCAGCGAAAGCAAACTGCGCAAGCTGGTGCGTACCGAGCTGATCGCCGACGCCGAAACCTATGGCGACGACCGTCGCTCGCCAATCGTCGCGCGTGCGGAAGCCAAGGCACTGTCGGAAACCGAGCTGATGCCGACCGAACCGGTCACGGTGGTGGTCTCGGAAAAAGGCTGGGTGCGCTGCGCCAAGGGCCACGACATCGACGCCACCGGCCTTTCCTACAAAGCCGGCGACGAGTTCAAAGCCTCGGCACCGGGGCGCTCCAACCAGTACGCCGTGTTTATTGACTCCACCGGGCGCAGCTACTCGCTGGCGGCGCACTCGCTGCCCTCGGCCCGTGGCCAGGGCGAGCCGCTGACCGGCCGCCTGACCCCACCGCCAGGCGCCACCTTCGAGTGCGTACTGCTGCCCGACGATGACGCGCTGTTCGTGATCGCCTCGGACGCCGGTTACGGTTTCGTGGTCAAAGGTGAAGACCTGCAAGCCAAGAACAAAGCCGGCAAGGCCCTGCTCAGCCTGCCGAACGGTGCCAAGGTATTGCTCCCGCAAGCCGTGGCCAACCGCGAAGAAGATTGGCTGGCGGCCGTGACCACCGAAGGTCGTCTGCTGCTGTTCAAGGTCAGCGACTTGCCGCAACTGGGCAAAGGTAAAGGCAACAAGATCATCGGCGTGCCGGGTGACCGGGTGGCCAGCCGCGAAGAGTTCGTCACTGGCCTGGCGGTGTTGCCAGCCGGCGCGACCCTGGTGCTGCAAGCCGGCAAACGCACCCTGTCGCTGAAAGCGGATGACCTGGAGCACTACAAAGGCGAACGCGGTCGGCGTGGCAACAAACTGCCGCGTGGTTTCCAACGCGTGGATGGTTTGCTGGTCGAAGGCTAAACCGCACGAACGGCGCGCACTACCGCTTGATGCGCGCCGTTCGCGGCCAGATCCGACCGTGTCGCCCGCTGCGGACGCTCTGCCGTGTGGCTTCGACGCACGCCGTAACGCTCGCGAGGCTGGAGTCATCGGCAGCTTTGTCGGATGATAGCCGGCCTGACCCAGTGATTTACTGCAAGCGGCTGCACGCCGCTGCCTGGATGAGATAGATGATTTCGTTGCGAATTCCCTCGCTGCTGTTGCTGACCAGCCTATTGAGCATGGTCGGTTGCGTTGCTCAGCAGCCAGTAACCCTGTACCAGCTCGACAGCGGCAACCCGAAAATGCCGGTCGCCAACAAAGGCGTGGCCGTGCTGCTGGGCCCGGTGTCGATCGCCGACTACCTGCAACAGCAAACCCTGCTGCAACGCCAGCAGGATGGCAGCCTGACCCCCGCCACCGAAGCCCGCTGGGCCGGCACCCTGGGCGCAGATATCGACCAGGTGCTGCTGCGCCAACTGGCCTCGCGCCTGGACACCCAACGCTTGGTCATGGCCCCTGGCGCCGCCGGTTTTATCCCGGACGTGCAAGTGGAACTGACCATCAGCCGCATGGATTCCGGCCCGCAACAACCGGCCGTGCTCGATGCCCAATGGCGCCTGCTCGACCGCCGTGGGCAACTGCGTGACAGCCGCCTGATTCATATCGAAGAGCCGCATCAAGGCGGCTCGGCCGACCAGGTCCGCGCGCAGAGCGTGATCCTGCGGCGCCTGGCCGAACAGTTGGCCACGGCGATCAAGCCGTTGTCAGAACAACCGATAGCCGAAGAAACCCGCAAGCCGGCGGCAGCGCCAGCACCGGCCAAGACCCCCGAGCCACCGCAGATTCCGAAGGCGGCGCCGGTACGGCAACAGACGGAAGTGTTTCGCTTCTAAGCCCCATAAAAAAACCGCTCAATTGAGCGGTTTTTTTATGTCTTTTCTCGCGCAAAAGCATCGCGGCTAATCGGAGCGCCGTACCGGCTCCTACAGGAAAGTGCGGTCAGTAGGAGCGGCTTCAGCCGCGATTGCGATAGCTGGGCCATCAGCTCAGTTGAGCAACTTACCCAACCCTGCGAGCAACCGTGCCAACGCACCTTGGTTGCGCTGCATCACCGCCTGCCCCGCTGCACGCATCTGCTCAGCCTCTTCGGGCTTGCGCCACAGCTCGCTCACCACATTCGCCACCTGCTGCGCATCGCCCACTTCGCGCAACGCCCCCGCCTCGCGCAACTGCGCGGCGATATCGAGGAAGTTGAACAGGTGCGGGCCACTCAATACCGGCTTACCCAGCGCCGCCGGCTCCAGCAGGTTATGCCCGCCATTGGCCACCAGGCTGCCGCCGACCAGGGCGATATCGGCCAGGGCATAGAGAAACAGCAGCTCGCCCATGGTGTCGCCGAGCAGCACTTGCGTGGTGTCGTTGACCGGCGCCGCGGTAGAGCGGCGCACGGTGTTCAGGCCTACTTTGCCGCACAGCTCGAACACGCTATTGAAACGCTCGGGATGGCGCGGCACCAGGATCAGCAAAGCCTCGGGATGGCGAGCCAATAGTTGCTGGTGGGCGGCGAGGATGATTTCGTCCTCACCGGCATGGGTGCTGGCAGCGATCCACACCGGCCGCGCGACGGCTTGCCACTCGGTGCGCAGGGTTTCGGCGCGTTGCAACAGCTCGGGGTCGATGGTCAGGTCGAACTTGATCGAGCCGGTCACCGTGACACATTCAGCACGCGCACCCAGGCGGCGGAAACGCTCGGCTTCGGCGTCGGTCTGCACCGCCAGCAGGCTCATTTCCGCCAGCATTGGCGCGGTCAATTTGGCGAAGCGGCCATAACCCCGGGCGGAACGCTCGGACAACCGACCATTGGCCAGCGCCACCGGAATGCCGCGTTTGGCGCATTGATGGATATGGTTGGGCCACAGCTCGGTTTCCATGATCACCGCCAGCTTGGGCCGCACGCGATCAAGGAAACGTGCAGCCGCCCAGGGCAGGTCATAGGGCAGGTAGCAGTGCTGGATCAACGCGTCCCCGGCAAACAGCGCCTGAATACGCTCGGAACCGGTGGGCGTCATGCAGGTGACGGTGATCGGCAGCTGTGGATAACGCGCCCGCAGCGCGCGAATCATCGGCGCCGCAGCGATGCTTTCGCCCACCGACACTGCATGCACCCATATGCCGCCTGGTTGCAGCGCGGGCAGCCCGAAGGCAAAACGCTCGCCGATACGCTGCCGGTAGGCCGGTGCCTTGCGACCACGAAGGAACAGGCGCAGCGCAATCAGCGGCAGGCCGAGGTGAAACAGCAGGGTATACAGGGCTCGATTCATGCCGGGCAGTTTACTGACTTGGCAGCGGCGCTCAACCGATTGCCTGCAGGTGCTCGGCAAAACAGTCGGCCAGCCATACCGCCGCCGGCCCCAGGGCTTCGTCGCGCCGGCACACCAGCTCCACCACCAACGGCGGCGGCGCCCAGTCGCTGCGCAGTTCCACCAGTTGATTGAGGTAGGTCGGGTACTGCGCCACGTGGCGCGGAAGCCAGGCCCAACCGAGGTTCCGCATCACCAATTCGGCCATCGAATAGAAGCTGTCGGTGCGCCACACCGCCGGGCTGATCTGCTCGCCGCCGGGGTACTGGCTGTCCTGCGGGGTCATCAGCAACTGGCGGTGCTGGGCCAGGGCGTGGCGGTCAACGTATTGCGCCTTGGCCAGCGCATGGCCGGCGGCGCAGACGGTGACCATCTCGATAGTGCCCAGGCGCTGACGTTCCAGAGCGCGCGGCATGTCTTCATGGTGAAACAGCAGGCCGAGGTCGGCACGCCGCTCCAGCAGCTTGCGCGCCACATCGCCCTGGGCGCCGCTGGACAGCTGCACCTCCAGACGCGGGAACTGCCGCGCCAACGCTTCCAGGCTGTCGAGCACCGGCTGATACGGCATGGCTTCGTCCTGGGCCAGACGCAGACAGGCTTCCTCGCCTCGTACCAGCCCCATGGCCCGGCCCTCCAGGCGCTCGCACTGACGCAGGATTTCCCGTGCGTCTTCCAACAGCACCAGCCCCGCTTCGGTCAGGCGCGGCTGGCGGCCGCTGCTGCGGTCGAACAGCAACATGCCCAGATCCGTCTCCAACATGGCAATTGCCGTGCTCACCGCTGACTGCGCGCGGTTCAAACGCCGCGCCACCGCAGAAAACGACTGGCTTTCCGCCACGCTGACGAACAAGCGCAACTGCTCGAAATTCCATTGCATGGCTGCCGCCCTATCTCCAATCCAGATAGGTAATGACTTTATCCCATCGCGCCAGCGCTTAGAATCCTCCGCCATCGACACACAGAATCGAACGAAGGAGCCCTGCCATGTCCGGTTACCTGTATTTAGGCATCGCCATTGCCTCGGAAGTGATTGCCACCACCTCGATGAAAGCCATCGACGGCCTCAACAAGCCGCTGCCGCTGGCCCTGGTGATCGTCGGCTACGCCATTTCCTTCTGGATGCTGACCCTGGTGGTGCGCACCATTCCGGTCGGCGTGGCCTACGCCGTGTGGGCCGGGTTGGGGATTGTGCTGGTGAGCATTGCGGCGGGGATCATTTACAGCCAGAAGCTCGACCTACCCGCCATGCTGGGGATGGCGATGATTGTGGCGGGGGTGGTGGTGATTCAGTTGTTTTCGAGTACTACCGGTCATTGATGTCGCCGGCAGCCCTCTCCCCCCGCCCTTTCCCGCAATCGGGAGAGGGCGGGGGGAGAGGGCCGGCCCCAACGCAAATCCCCACCTAGAACATCGAGCGTTATACTGCCCGCCGGTTTTTCCTGTGAGGCAGCCTGCTCCATGTCCCAAGCCCTTAACACTGACATTCTGATCGTCGGCGGCGGTATCGCCGGCCTGTGGCTGAACGCGCGCCTGCGCCAGCAAGGCTTTGCCACGGTGCTGGTGGAAAGCGCCAGCCTCGGCGGCGGCCAGAGTGTGAAGTCGCAGGGGATCATCCATGGCGGCGCCAAGTACGCTCTGCATGGCGCTCTAACCGGTGCTTCGGAAGCCATCGCCGATATGCCCCGGCGCTGGCGCGAAGCGCTGGAGGGCAGCGGCGAGCTGGACCTGCGTGGCGCCAGGGTGCTGTCCCAAGCCCACTATCTATGGTCGCCCGGCACCCTGGCCGGCAACCTCACCAGCTTCTTTGCCAGCAAGGCGGTGCGCACCCGCGTCGATCAGGTCAAAGGCAGCGACCTGCCGCCGGCGCTGCAAGACCCCAAATTCAAAGGCAAGGTCTACCGCCTCAATGAGCTGGTGCTCGATGTACCGAGCCTGATCCAGCGCCTGGCCGAGCTGGCCGGTGACAGCCTGCTCAGCGGCGAAGCCATCACGCCGTTGCTCGAAGATGGCGAGCTGGCTGGCCTGGTGGTGGATGGCCGCGAGATTCGCGCCCAGCGCGTGGTGCTCAGCGCCGGCGCCGGCAATGCCGCCCTGCTGACCGCCCTGGGCCAGAGCCAGCCACTGATGCAACGCCGGCCGCTGCACATGGTGATGGTCAAGGGCCCGACCCTGAAGCCGTTGTATGCCCACTGCCTGGGCGGCGGACCGAAGCCACGCGTCACCGTCACCAGCCACCCGACCGCCGATGGCCAGTGGCTCTGGTACCTGGGCGGCGACCTGGCCGAAGCCGACGGCGTGGCCCGCGACGGCCAGGCGCAGATCGCCGCGGCGCAGAAAGAGCTGAGCAACCTGCTGCCCTGGGTGGATTTCAGCCAGGCGCATTGGGCCACCCTGCGGGTTGATCGTGCCGAACCGGCGCAGAGCGGCCTGGTACGCCCGGACAACGCCTTCCTGGCCGAGCACAAGCGCCTGCTGATCGGCTGGCCAACCAAGCTGGCCCTCGCGCCCGATCTGGCAGACCGCGTATTGGCTGCTTTGCAGCGCGATAACGTGCAGCCTGGACAGCACGCGCCGCTACCGGAACTGCCGCGCCCGCAAGTGGCGCCCACCGCCTGGGACACCCTGCTGCCATGAGTCAGAAAACCCTGCACGACCTGCACCGCCCGTTAGGCAGCACCGGGCTGTTGGTGTCGCCCCTGGGCCTGGGCACGGTAAAACTGGGCCGCGACCAAGGCGTGAAATACCCCAACGGCTTTCAAATTCCCGATGACACCGACGCGCGTCTGCTGCTGGACCTGGCCCAGGAGCTGGGCATCAACCTGATCGATACCGCGCCGGCCTACGGCCGCAGCGAAGAACGCCTGGGCCCGCTGCTGCGCGGCCAGCGTGACCAGTGGGTGATCGTCAGCAAGGTGGGCGAGGAGTTCACCGACGGTCTGTCGCACCACGACTTCTCCGCCGCCCACACCCGCCTGTCGGTGGAGCGCAGCCTCAAGCGCCTGGAGACCGAGCAGATCGACCTGATGCTGGTGCATTCCGACGGCAACGACCTGCATGTCCTGCAACAGCACGAGGTGTATCAGACCCTCGCGGCCCTCAAGGCCGAAGGCAAGATCGGCGCTTACGGTTTTTCCGGCAAGACCGTGGAAGGCGGCCTGCTGGCCCTGGAGCACGGCGACTGCGCCATGGTCACCTACAACCTCAATGAACAGGGCGAACGCCCGGTGCTCGACTACGCTTGGCAACACGGCAAAGGCATTCTGCTGAAGAAGGCCCTGGCCAGCGGTCACGTGTGCCTGGAACCGGGCGTCGACCCGGTACGTGCCAGCTTCGAGTTGGCCTTCGCTCACCCGGCGGTGGCCAGCGCTATTGTCGGAACCATCAATCCGCTGCACCTGTCACACAATGTCGCCACCGCCGCCGACGTTATTCGTGAGCTGCGCGCTGGCTAAAACAGAATAAATACGGCCTACGCCAGCCATGGAGGCTTCAGACCTGAAGCCCACGACGAAGGAGCCGAAATGCCAAAGACACTGACTCGAAAAGCCCCCAGCGACTTCAAGACCCTTGCCCTCAACGTCGAAGCCAACGCCAGTGGCCTGAGTTATGAAGGCATCGGCCCGCCACTGAATTTTGGCCAGGTGCTGGACCGTCGCCAGCCCCTGCCCCTTAGCGAAAGCGAAACCTTCCAGGTTGAATTGGCCAACCTCGGCGTCTCGGTACGCCTGACCCTCAGCTGGCAAGGCCGCGACTATTGGGTGCTGGTGCGCCAACGCCGCGCCGACCGCGGCGATGTGGTGCTCAAGCTGATCTCCGGTTATGTGCCGGCCCATGAACTGAACCTGCCGCTGCTGACCGCCATTCAGGAAGTGGCCGAAGAGTGCCTGCTGGAAACCCCGGAAGGTTGGCTGGGCGGGCGCTTTGGCGACACCTGGCTGCCGACTCCCTACCAGAATGCCCTGCGCTACCGGCAATCGGCGAGTTTCAGCCTCAGCCCGCTGTCCGGCGCGGCGCGGCCGATCCGCTGCGGCAACCTAACCCTGATCGAACGGCCACGGGCCTATGTGCATGTGCCCACGTCGTCTTTGCAGCTGGTCTACGACCTGCGCCTGGAACTGCCCAAAGACACGCGCCAGCTCAGCCTGTTTCATGTCGATGAAAAGCTCGAAGAAGACAAATTGGTCGCGCGCCTGGATCGACGCCGGCCGGACCTGTACCTGATTCCGCTGCACCAGGGCAAACCCTGCGCCGACCTGCTGACCCTCAAGCAAGGCGCGCTGGTGCCGGCGAGCACCCGTGGCATCTGGCTGGCGGAAAGCTTTGCGCCGCAGGAAGGGTGGCTGGTGAAGGAAGAACGGATTCGCTGGAAAGACTGGGTGGCCCAGCAGGGACTGGAGGCAAAAAAGCCCCAGGCAAAAGTGGCGTGTAGCTAGACCAAAAAGCACCGCGGCTAAAGCCGCTCCTACAAGGACGTGCGGTCCGTAGGAGCGGCTTTAGCCGCGATGCATGTGATCTATTTCAACTCGCTCGAACTTTTACCCAACAGCCGCCGCGCCACGATCAACAACTGGATCTGCTGGGTACCTTCGAAGATGTCGAGAATCTTCGAATCCCGCGCCCACTTCTCCAGCAGCTCATCCTCGCCATAACCCAACGCCCCCGCCAACTCCACACACTTGAGCGTCACTTCATTGGCCACCCTGCCCGCCTTGGCTTTGGCGATGGAGGCTTCCTTGGAGTTGGGCAGTTTGTTGTCCGCCATCCACGCGGCCTTCAGGGTCAGCAGGCGCGCCGCTTCCCATTCGGCCTCCAGGCGATACAGCGTGGCTTCGGCATGGCTGACGGCCAATAAGGGCTTGGCGTAGTCAAAACGAAAGCTGTCCTTGAGCAGTTCGCGGGTGCGGTCGAGCGAAGCCTTGGCCACACCGATGGCCATACCGGCCACCAGCGGCCGGGTGTTGTCGAAGGTTTCCATCACCCCGGCAAAGCCCTTTTGTACATCCACTTCCGGGTTGCCCAGTAGGTTGGCGGCCGGCACCCGGCAGTCGCTGAAGCTGATGGAGGCGGTGTCGGAAGCCTTGATACCGAGTTTCTTTTCCAGGCGGGTGACGCTCATCCCCGGGGTGCCATGCTCGACCACAAAGGACTTGATCGCCGCCCGGCCCAAGGCTTTGTCGAGGGTGGCCCAGACCACCACCGAATCAGCACGCTCACCGGAGGTGACGAAGATCTTCTCGCCATTGAGCACATAGTGATCGCCGTCCTTGCGCGCCGTCGTGCGGATGGCCGCCGAGTCGGAGCCGGTGCCCGGTTCCGTAATGGCCATGGCCGCCCAGGTACCGCTGAAACGCTGCAGCTGCTCGTCATTGGCCACCGCGGCGATGGCCGCGTTGCCCAGGCCCTGGCGCGGCATCGCCAGCAGCAGGCCGACGTCGCCCCAGCACAGCTCCATCACGCCGAGCAGCGCCGACAGGTTGCCGCCGTTCTTCACGCCCTCTTCCAGGGATTTCGCCGCGCCGCGCTTGCTCGCCGAGGTGGCGCCAATGGCGTCCGGCGAGCCAGCGTTCATGCCATCGAGCAGCGCGGCCAGCAGGTCGAGCTCCTTGGGGTAGCCGTGCTCGGCCTTGTCGTATTTGCGTGAGATCGGCCGGAAATAGTTGGCCGCCACTTGATGGGCCTGATGCACCAGGCCAGAGAACTTCTTCGGGGTTTCCAGATTCATGTGCGTAGCTCCCGGGCGATCAAAGCTGCAGGCCGCCGGCCATCACGGCCACGGCGCGCAGGTCGCGGTACCAGCGCTCGGCTGGATGTTCTTTGGTAAAGCCGTGGCCACCGAGCAACTGCACGGCGTCGGTGCCGATCTTCATGGCCTTTTCGGCGCACAGCAGACGGGCCAGATAGGCTTCGCGGTGGAACGGCAGGCCTTGCTCGGCCCGCGCACAGGCGCGCCAGGTGAGCATGCGCATGGCGTCCAGTTCGATGGCGATATCAGCCACCATAAAGGCCACGCCCTGACGGTGGCTGATGGGTTCACCGAACGCGACGCGCTCGTTGCAGTAAGTGGTGACGTAGTCCAGCGCCGCCTGCCCCGTGCCAATGGCCAGGGCACACCAGGCCAGGGCGGCGTGGTCGAGGAAGCTTTGGTAGTTGAAGTGCTCGGCGTTCAGGCGCTGCTCGGCAGGCACTTTCACGCTTTTGAGTTTGACCCGTGCCGTGGCGCCGGCCTTGAGGCCCATCCCCGGCTCAGGGAAACGCTGCAGGCCTTTGCTGCCGGCTTCGACGATAAACAATGCCGGGCCGTTTTGTGCCTCGGCGGCGATGATCAGGTGGCTGGCATCCAGGCCGCGCAGCACCAGGCATTTTTCGCCGCTGAGGTGGTAGTGCTTGCCGCGGCGCTTGGCCTTGGTCGTTAGCCTCTGCGGGTCGAACAGCGCCTCGGGCTCGTTCACCGCAATCGCCATCACGGGCGCGCTGGTTTCGCCAACAAACGCCGGCAGCCAGCGTTGCTGCTGTTCAGCAGCCCCCCAGCGACGGATGCAGTTGGCCGCTGACAACGGCACCAGCAGGGCGGCGGCCAGGGACATATCACCTTTGGCCAGGGCCTCGGCGATCAACGCATTGCTGACCGTGGTGCGCTCGCCGGCCATGCCGCCGTGCACTTCGCTGACACCATAGAAGGTCAGCCCCAGGTCTTGGGCCTGATTGAGCAACTCGGCGGGAATGGCGGCATTGGCGTCGGCGTCATGGGCGGCCGGGCGCAGCACTTCGCTGGCAAAACTGGCGAGCATGTCCACCAGCATCTGTTGTTCGTCACTCAGGAACAGGTCAAACAACGCATCCGGGTCGACCTTGCGCGGGGCGCGATTGCCACCTTTTTGCGCGCGGTCGGCGGCCATACGAAAGCTCGCGCGGCTGCCGCTGTAAATCAGCTTTTCAAAGGGTTTGCGCAGGTTCAGGCGGTCCGGCCAATCGGCCTGGGCCATGCGATTGAGAATGGCCAGAGCGCGGCCTTGTACATCGGCATTCATGGGCATCTTTCCGTCCAGGATGAAGATGCCTGCAGAATGCGCGCGTCATTTCGCCGCGCCTATGACCGGTGCGCCGCTTGAAGCTGGCAGGTCGGCCATATGGCGCTGAAGATCAAAGACATCGCGGCTAAAGCCCCTCCCACAGGCAAATACGAACTCTGTGGGAGAGGCTTCAGCCTCAATGCTTTTATTTGCGTTCGAGGATCTTGTTGACGATGGCGGTAGTGGAGCTGTTTTCCACCAGACCGAGAACCCGCACTTCGCCGCCATAGGCGTTGACGATATCGGCACCGACCACCTGGTCCACGCCATAGTCGCCGCCTTTGACGAGCACATCGGGCTTGACCGCGCGCAGCAGGTTTTCCGGGGTGTCTTCGCTGAAGCTCACCACCCAGTCCACCGCGCCAAGGCCGGCGAGCACAGCCATACGGCGGTCCACCGAGTTGATCGGCCGGCCCGGGCCTTTCAGGCGGCTGACCGAGGCGTCGTCGTTGACCGCCAAGACCAGCCGGTCGCCTTGGGCGCGCGCTTGTTCCAAGTAGGTCACGTGGCCGGCATGCAGGATGTCGAAGCAGCCATTGGTGAAGACGATTTTCTCGCCATGGGCGCGGGCATCATCGATGCTGGTGAGCAGTTGCTCCAGGCTCAGCACGCCACGCTCGGAGCCTTCCTCACGCTGCACAGCGCGGCGCAGTTCCGGGGCGCTGATGGCGGCGGTGCCGAGTTTGCCAACCACGATACCGGCAGCCAGGTTAGCCAGTGCCACGGCTTGCGGCAGTTCTTCACCGGCGGCGATGGAGGCGGCCAGGGTGGAAATAACGGTGTCACCAGCGCCGGTCACATCAAACACTTCGCGGGCCCGGGCCGGCAGGTGCAGAGCCGGGTGGCCAGGGCGCAGCAGGGTCATGCCGTGCTCGCCACGGGTCACCAGCAAGGCGCCCAGTTCCAGCTCGCGCATCAGCTCGGCGCCTTTGGCCACCAGCTCGGCTTCGTCGGCACAACGGCCAACGATGGTTTCGAATTCATTCAGGTTCGGGGTGATCAGGCTGGCGCCACGGTAGATGGCGAAGTCCTTGCCCTTGGGGTCGGCGAGCACCGGGATATTACGTGCGCGGGCCACCTGGATCAGTTCCTGGTGGTTCTTCAGCGCGCCTTTGCCGTAGTCCGAGAGCACCAACACCTTGATGCCGTCCAGCTGACTTTCAACTGCGGCAGTCAGAGCCACGGTGTCGGTCTTGAACGGTTCTTCGAAGTCCATGCGCAGCAGTTGCTGGTGACGGCTCATGACCCGCAGCTTGACGATGGTCGGTTGCCCGGCAATCCGCTGGAAGTGCGCCTGTACCTTGGCGCCCTGCAGGCTGGCGCTAAGGCTCTCGGCCGCTTCGTCTTCACCGGTAACGCCGACCAGACGGGCCGGTGCGCCGAGGGCGGCGATGTTCAACGCGACGTTGGCAGCACCGCCGGGACGGTCTTCGATCTGGTCGACGCGCACCACCGGCACGGGCGCCTCAGGAGAGATCCGTGAGGTGCCGCCATGCCAATAGCGGTCGAGCATGACATCACCGACCACCAATACGGCAGCCTGATCAAAACGGGGCATGGACAACTTCATGGACTCTCCGGGGACGCTAAAACGCGGCAAAAATATAGCACAGCAAGGTGCGCGCCCAGCCGCATGGCCGGGCACAGCGCCTCAATCCGATAGATCACGCGCCCAGAACAGCTCGTGCCGTCTGACCGCTTTACGAAAGAACTCATCCTCACCGGTGGCCGGCCAGCGGCGCCCGGCAAGGAGTTGCTGAAGCAACCGGCGCAGGCGCTTTTTCAACGGCGGCCGGCCTTGCAGATCGTGTTGCATACATAGCGCCATGGCCTTGTCCAACTGCACTGCGGCGCTCAGTGACGGGCTCCACAGACGGTCGGGCGGCAGCGCTTCGATGGCGGGCGGCAGGGCAATTCCGTTACCCGCCGGGCCCATCGGCCAGCGGTCGTTATCGTGCAAATGGTTGGCGTACAGAAGCAGCGTCGATGGCTTCCAGCTGCTGCGGGCGATAGCTTGCTGCAGTGCCTGGGTCGTGGCGACGTGGTCGGCATGCGGGTCCAGCTCGGGGTGCGGGGTGACCACCACCTGCGGGCGAAAATGCTCCAGCGCCTCGACCAGATCTGCCACCAGATTGCGCCAGCTGGGCGCGCCATCGATATCGGCCGGTAGGCGCAGCGGGTTGTGTTGGCGAACGGTGCGCACATCGCTCTCGCCGGATTCCCGCGAACCGAAGGCTGTGTCTGGCTCGGCGGCCATGGCCGGCAATTGCAGGCAGTAGTAGCCCAACTGCAGGCAACGACTGGCCGGCACACCGCCCCACAGCGGCACGGCCAGGCTGTCCCAGGCCCGCAACCTGCCCTTGAGTCTGGCGGCCTCGCGGCTCGACAGCCCCAGCTGTTGATAGGGTTCGGCCTCGATTTCGCCCTGGGTCAGGGTGACGATGCTGACGTTGGCGCTACGGCTGTACAGGCCAAAGGCGGCCAGCTCGGCGTCGTCGGCATGCGGGGCGAGGATCATCAGCGCCTGCTCGGCATAGTCCGGATTGACCAGCCCGAACAACTCGCCTTCCGGCGCCAAACGGCAGAAGCGCCCTTTGATCGTTAGCTGGCCCTGCGCCAGCGCGGCGGTCTGGCCGGACAGATTGAGGTAACGCTGCCCCGCTACACCGCGCTCGAAATCCTGACGGTCATCACCCACCTGCACATAGGGGTCGAGCCAACGGCCCAACCAGCTGGCGCGCAGTTGCACCGATAGCATCAAGGTTTCACCAGCGGCGAGTTCACCGCTCAGTTGCACCTTGCCGCCCGCCAGGCTCACCCTCTGCTGAGCGGTGCCGGCTGGGAACTGGTACTGGTAGTTGTCGCTGGGGGAATAGAACAGGTGGTCGGCAAACCAGGCTTCATGACCGATCCAGCCCAGCACCAGCAACAGCGGCACCAGCCACCAGGCCAGTAACACGCCCAGCACCGCCAACAGCAGCAAAGCAGCCAGCAGGAACAAGCGCTTGTTGCGTCGATGGGTTTTCAGCAGCTGCTGTTTGCGTGCGCTCATCAGGCTCGGCTCTCAGATCTGAAACACGGGCACGGTGTGGCACCAACGGTCTTTGTACTCACGGTCGGCGCGGCCGAACGAGTAGCGCAGCGGCTTGCCCAGGGTGCGGGCGGCGGCCCAGGCGTCTTGGGTATTGATGAAGCTGAGCACGCTGCCTGGGCTGAACTCGCGGTTCTGCGGGTCGACGCCACCGTTAATGTATTCCAGGCTCACCCACTCCGGGGCTTGGACCTGATAGAGCACTTGAATCGCCACCGGCAGGTCGTTGAGGTAGATCAGCGAACCGGTCATGAACTCGCGCAGCAGCGTAAACACCTCGGCCAGGTGCGCCTTGCCAGTGGCCTCGAAGCCCCAGCGACGCTGGAACAGGTCGGCATAAATGCTTGCCTGCTCGGCCGGCGTCAGCTCGAGCATCGGCCGGATCACCCCACCCGCCTCTTCCAGCAAACGCTGCTCGCGACGCTGGTTGTAGCGAAATTTCTTGGAGTAATCCTCTGGCGCACGAGCCAGGGCCAAGCCTTCGGGCTGGGCCTTGAGGCTGCTGATACGCCCGGCATTCAGTTCAGACACGTAGCGCATGCGCTGGCGCACCGGCACCTGCGCGCTGGGCGCCACGGGCAGAATGATTTCCGCGTTGCCCAAGTCGAACAAACCACGTTTGCCCTGCGCCTTGAGCACGTCCTTCGACAGCGCCAGGTGGCGCCCCCAGCACGGCACGGCAGCGACCAGCTCGTCACCGGCGAACCAGCCGAGGTAGCGCACCGCAATGCCCGCCAGCCCGGCCAGGCGCTCAATCACCTGCGGGTGGGTGGCGACGCTGCCGCCCAAGCGCGCCCACGCCGACGCGTAGGCATCGGCGTCGATCGGGGTCCAGCCGCGTTCACGCCAGCCGCGCCATACCCGGCTGATCATGCCTGCAGCGGCTCCGCTTCGGCTTCATCGCCTTCCTTGAACTGCTTGGCGTGCAGGCGCGAGTAGTAGCCGTTGAGAGCCAGCAGTTCGTCGTGGCTGCCGCGCTCGACGATCTCGCCCTGGTCCATCACCAGAATCAGATCGGCCTTCTCGATGGTGCTCAGGCGGTGGGCGATCACCAGGGTGGTCCGCCCTTGCATGACCTTGTCCAACGCGCCCTGGATATGCCGCTCGGACTCGGTGTCCAGCGCCGAAGTGGCTTCGTCGAGAATCAGCACCGGGGCGTTTTTCAGCAGCGCACGGGCAATTGCCAGGCGCTGGCGCTGGCCGCCGGAGAGCAACACTCCGTTCTCGCCCACCAGGGTGTCGTAGCCCTGCGGCATCTTTTCGATGAACTCGGCGGCGTAGGCATCTTCCGCCGACTGACGCACCAGTTCGAACGGCGCACCGGCCAGGTCGCCATAAGCGATGTTGTTGGTCACGGTGTCGTTGAACAGGGTGACGTGCTGGGTCACCAGGGCGATGTGGCGGCGCAGGTTGGTCAGGGTGAAAGTTTCGATCTCCAGGCCATCGAGAAGAATCTCGCCCTGATCGTGGTGATAAAACCGCGGAATCAGGTTGGCCAGGGTCGACTTGCCACTGCCGGAGCGGCCAACCAGGGCCACCATCTGCCCGGGTTTGGCAACAAAGGAGATGTCCTTGAGCACAGCGCGCTCGGTACCCGGGTATTGGAAGTTGAGGTTACGCACTTCCAGGTGCCCGCTGGCCCGCTCGAGCTCGATGCTGCCGGCGTCGACTTCCGGCTCTTCGTCGAGCTGTTCGAAAATACTCTCGGCACCGGCCAGACCTTTCTGAATGGTGGCGCTGACTTCGGACAATTGGCGAATCGGCTTGGGCAACAGACCGGCCGCGGTGATGTAGGCAATCAGCTCACCCGGCGAGGCGTCACCACGGAGGTAGAGCACCAGGTACATCAGCACGGCCATGCCGATGTAGATCACCAATTGCAGGCTCGGCGTGTAGATCGACTGGGTGCGGGTCATGCCCAGGCTGCGGTTCATGTTGTCTTCGCTGGCATCGCGAAAACGATTTTTCTCGTAGGTTTCGCCACCGAAGCTGCGCACTACGCGATAACCCTGAATCGTTTCCGAGGCGACGTGAGTGACATCGCCCATGGCCACTTGAATCTTCTTGCTCTGGCTGCGGAATTTCTTGCTCGCACTGGTCACCAGCACCGCGATGATGGGCAGAATCGCCAGCAGCACCATGGTCAATTTCCAGTTGCTGTACACCAGGTAGCCGAACAGGAACACCACGGTCAGGCCTTCACGGATCACCACCTTGATGGCGTCGGTGGCGGCGCCGGTGACCATGGTCACGTTGTAGGTGATGCGCGAAATCAGGTGACCGGAGTTGTTGTTGTCGAAGTAGCGATTGGGCAGGGTCAGCAGGCTGTTGAACAGCGCCACGCGCAGGTCGTGCACCAGGCCGCGGGAGACCTTGGCCAGGTAGTAGTTGCCCAGAAATGAGCCTATGCCCTGGTAGACGGCAATGAGTACAATCAGAATCGGCACGCCGAGCACCAGCGAAATGCCAAGAAACTTGGCGTCTTTGGCTGGATCCAGAGCATCGAGAAAGTGTTTGAGCATGTCCGCCAACATCGGCTGGCTGGACGCGAAGATCACGAAGCCGAAAATACTGATGGCAAAAGCGCCCCAGTACGGCAACACATACTTGAGCAGTCGCACGTAGATTTTCAGACTGGATTGCTCACTGGTTTTGGCCATTCGGCACGCCTCATACGACTGGCTTGAGAGAAAAGATGCGGATTGTAGCAGCGAACGAATTACAAGATTGGCTCAGCCATGGCGAGCTTCTGGAAAAAGACAGTTTTGGTCCCAAGGTGGTGCGCCTGGCCGATGGCCGCTTGCTGAAGATCATGCGCAGTCGCCGCACCCCGTTCCTGGCCCGGCTGCTGCCGTCGGCACAGCGATTCAGCCGCAATGCGCAACGCTTGCAACAGGCCGGCATCGCCACGCCGTTGATTGAGGAGTGCGTGTGGATCGACCGGGAAAATGCAGTTAGCGCCTGCCTGTATCAGCCACTGCCAGGCGAGCCGCTGGACGGCATATTTCGCAACGACAAGACACGTTTTCTGACGCTGCTGCCGCAGTTGGCCGCCTATATCTACCGGTTACACCAGCACGGCCTCTATTTCCGCTCGCTGCATTTGGGCAACATTCTGCTGACGGCTGACGGCGGTTTCGGCCTGATCGATTTCCTCGACATGCGCTTCAAGCGCGGCCCCTTGGGCAAACGCCTGGTGCGGCGCAACTTCGAACACCTGCGCGGCTATCTGCAGCGGCGCAAGGTCGACGGGTTTCCGTGGGAGGAGTTGCTGGCCGCTTATGCCCTGGCGAGCAAAGCGTCCAGTTGACCAAGCTCCAGCTTCGGCACCAGGCGGTCGGGCAGGCGACTGTCGGCAGACAGGTTGTAGACCTGAAACTCCGGCTTGATCACCCGTTCGGCCAATAGCTGGAAGCTCGGCAGAATGTAGTCTTTGAAATCGCAGTCCAGGCGGCTGGACACTGCCGCGGCACCGTCTTCATAAAAACGGCCGACACCGGAACGTAAATCCAACCCGACCAGAAAAACCTGATTAAAACCCAGGTGACAGGCCAGCTGAATGGCTGCATAGGGAATGGTGCGACCGTTGAAATAGCCTTTTTTCAAATTGCGGCTGAAACCAATGCGGTTAGGTTTCTGACGCAGCCATGAATAGTTGCATTCGAAATCACTGTCATCGCGCACGGCACGGGAAAATTGCCGCGGGCTAAGCCGGCGATGCGCCTCATCACTGCGCCCGGCGCGTTCGAAACAAAACACCGAGCGCCCTTTCAACGCATCCGGCACCGCCTCCAACAAGGTATCGATCACCCGTGGCGACAGCACCAGATGGCGAGCGTGCTCCACCGCTTGCAACATCAAGGGCAGACGACTGCGAACAAAGCCGCTGTCGTCGCACAGGTAATACTCCGGAACCATCCCTAGGGAAGTGAAACGGCAGATCGAACCGTTGAGCGCCATCATCGGGTATTGCCCGTACTGCTCAAGCGGGAAATTTTTGGTAGAAGGCCCGGAGGCCACGATAAACACAGGCCCAGTGCGGCTATTACGACACGCATCGAAGCACTCCAATGGCATCGTTTTATTAGAAATATGAAACTCGCCCATCCAAGGCGCCCCTCTTCGTTGATGCACCGAACACCGATGCATGCCCATTATTTTCGAGAAAAGTTACAGCGCGGGGTTCAGATTGTTTTTTCTGTGCTGACGAGGCGGCTGATCAACAATTTGGTCGGCCTCTGTTCGTGGTCGCCGATAGTGAGGACTATGCAGCACGACGCTTGAGCGTATGTTTTAGCTCACATCATAGCCATGTGCAGAACGCGCAGCGGCAAGCACTATCAGCCGGCCTGAACCGGCTTAAGCACTAAGCTCGCGGTTGGTCTTCGAGACTGGGCCGCGTCGTAAAATACAACAAAAACAAGGGAAGCCAGAACGCTGTCCATTCGACCGATGGTTTGATGATCAGCGCACGACCATTGGTCGACAGGCACATCACGCCGTAAATGAGCCAAAGCAGGAAAAAGTAACCCGCTGGCCGGCGGAACGAATGACGAACCAGCAATAAGGCCATGCTAATAAACAGCAAACCACCTAGCAGGCCACCCGTGCGAAACGCCTCGAACAAAGAAGAGTGCGAATGAGTCACTACCATTCCGTTAGAAATGGCAATTTCGGCATCATTGCCAAGACCACGGCCAATCAGCCAGTGACTTTTAAATTGCTGTAGCACTTCAGTCCAGATAACGCCGCGATAGTTGGGTGAAGCTACACGTTCCGCCACCACTGCATCCAGATTCGAAAGCGCCGCCACTACCGCAATCAAAACAACTCCCAGCGACAGCACAATCAAATCAATCTTGCTTCGCCTAAACGATATGATCAGCAGCACGATGACGGCCAATGCCAACAAAGGACCTCTGCTTTTCGTCACGAACATAAGGGTGACAGCTAGCGCAAATAGAACCATTAAACCCAACTGCAGCGGCCACTTTTTATTCGGAAGTAACCACCACGCTGCAATGGCCATGATCCCAAATATCACGGCCGAATTAATTGGGTTACCCGGCCCCCACCCAGCCATTTGATTCAGCGAGTAGCGACCGGTAACAAACGCCGAGACCGGTACATCACCCAGCAACATAGCCAGCAAGTATGCGCACGCTGCGACACCACCGACCAAGACGATGTACGTGGCAATAAACTGTGAACTGAAGCGGCTCGTTACACCTTCAATCCCTAACATCAAGCAATAAATATAAAGACAGTACTTGGCCGCATCCTTAAGCGAACCGTCCCCTCCTGACCACAAGGTACTCAGTGAGAAGTACCCGAAAAAGACCATGAGAGTCGTTAGCGCCAAAGCGTCTTTACGGAACAACACAGTCGAGCGAACCAGCAACAAAAGGGCCGGCAAAGCCACCAACAAGTAGAAAAACGTTTTTTGCTGACTACCTTCAAAAAAGAAAATGGAGCCTAGGTAAAGTAAAAAACCCACTGCGATCCATTTATGTGCCGCTTCTTGCAAAGTCAGACCGCGCAATCGAAAAGCCTCAATCAATCCCATAAAAACACCTATCTCAAATTTTCGATTGCACCTAACAGGTACGGTTACAACAACTCTGTTCGACTACCCGCTTCAGCAAGTACCCGCCATGGCTATGCCCTCGATTTCAGCCGGTAACGATGCCCCTTCCACCAGGGCATTGATGACGGCGACTGTTCGCTCCAACCCCAGGAAACCACCTGCGAGGTGGAATACAGCAAAGTTGTTCGATTGCTCAACATGATCGGGGTAATGCGCTTCGATCTCGGCAATACGCTGATCCAGCTCCGCAGCAGTCTTTAGTGCAGGCCCGAAAAAACGCTCCTGCTCGAAGATGTCGCTGAAGCCGCCGGTATTGATATGAACCACCGGCCGCCTGGCCAATGCCGCCTCAATTACCGCATTGGAAACCAGGCTAATGACGATGGAGGCACTCGCGAGCGCCGATTCCAGCGAAGTAGACGCAGGCAGCACCTCTATATTGCCAAGCTTCGACGCCGCCTCTTGCCAGAGCGCCATCTTGCTGCGCGGGTGCCCTTTGATCAGAACTCGCTGCTGAGGATGGCCAGCCGCCCAGTCCCGGATCAGTTGATAGCTTTGTTGATAGCCGGGCTCTTTTTCCTTATCCGGCCCGACACCCAGCACCAGCAGTGTTTTCAACGACGGCGCTGCCGGGGGCAAATCGAACGTAGGACTGATCATGTGCGACCCAGTCAGAAGCGCTGTGGTAGTGCCAAACCGCAAGGCACGACGCTGTAGCGCCTCTTCAGAGCTTTTGCCGAACAACAAGTAGTAGTCGTAGTCGATCATGCCCAGACGACGGGAGGCTTCTACCGTAGTGGCGTGGGCTAGATGCACGAGCGGCCGCTGACGCTGGTTGAGAGACAGCCGCAGAAACGGCGAATAAAGACTGCCATTTCGATCATTGAGCAAAACGCGAGGTTGGTAATGCGCCACCAGCCACTCGGCATGGGCTGCAATGCCGAAATAACGGGTAGGGACAGAATACGGCGGCGCCATCAGCTCGCGCTTGCTCAGCGTTGCGCCGGGCTCCTGCAACGACGTTTCCACTAGGTCATGACCGCTCTGACGCAGCGCTTCGATAAGCATTTTCTTGCGTTGAAAAGCGATGACCTTGGGGGCTGACTGCAGCAGCAGAACATCGCAAGGCCTGCCGGACCCGCGCTCAGCCAGGCGACGCTTGGCACGCACACCAAACCACCAATCAGCCAGCGCCTCGCGGGCAAACCGCACCGCACTGCCCACCACCCCGTGGCGTTCGCGCAGCAACAGCCAGCGGTACTGGTCCAGCGCGCGGGCTTTCGTTGCCCAGGGGTTCACCGTGTTATCAAGCATCACGCGACTCTCGTGACAGGTGTGATAGCGCAGGCAGCGCCCAGAAACACCGACGCACCGCGTCGTCCGAAAAAGACTGCTGCAGGCGCTCTAGCATCAATTGCGCAATGGCCTGCTGAGCATTGGCTTTGGCTTGCACAATGAGTGCCTGCGCTAGCGCCTGAGCATCCCCCAGCGCAAATAACTGCCCGACACCTTCAATCACTTCCTGCCCGCCTCCACAGGCCGTGCCAATCAGCGGTACGCCGGCGGCCATGGCCTCCAGCAGCACCATGCCGAATGGCTCGTGATCGGAGGACAGCGCAAACACATCGAAGGCTTTGAAGTAGCGGCGCCCCGCTGGGACCTGGCCAAGGAAATACACCGAATCACCGACACCGAGTTCAGCCGCAAGCGATTTAAGCGAGCCCTCCAGCTTGCCGCTGCCCATGATGGTCAGCAGGCTGCCGACCGGCAGATGGGGAAGCGCCTGAGCAAAACCACGAATCAACGTCGCCTGATCTTTGTCCGGATGCAGGCGACCGACATTGCCAACCAACCAGGCATCTGCCGGCAGGCCGAGACACTCACGCGCTTCGATGCGCGACAGCTGCTCAGCTTGTATTGCGGCAATATCGATGCGGTTGTACAGGGTTTCGATGCGTTCCTGGGGCCAGTTCGGCAAGCTGGTGCGCATGTCGTCGCGCACGGCGTTGGAAACACCGAGCAGCATCAGACGCGATTTGAAGGCGTTGGCAAATAGCCGGCGAGTACCACGGCGGTAATCACCAAACGCATGGTGCACGCCAATCACCGGCAGTCGGCTACCGAGTAACGCCACGTACACCGGCTTGAAGCGGTGCGCGATGCAAAAGGCAAACGCGCGCTGGCGGGTGAGGCGCCGGATATCGCGGATCGCCGCCAGCTTCAGGCCGCGCACGTCGGCGCTGTGGTATCCGAGAAAAATCACTTCGTCGGAGCCCGAGCCCGCTTCCACGGCGGCGCTCGGCTCACCGGTCAGGTAGACCGTGGTGACCTTGTACGGCGTGCCGTCGAACAGGCTGGCGTACTGACGGGCGCAGTCGAGAAACGGCCCGTCATAGCTGTGGCAGAACTGCAGAACACGCAGTTCAGTTGAGTGCGTCATACCCGTCCGCGCCTTCCTTGATCACCAAAATGTCTTCCATGATCAGGTACTGCAGGTCCGAACCGAAGAACATGTTCAGGGCGTCGGTAGGCGAGCAGATCATCGGCTCACCACGGCGGTTCAGCGAGGTGTTCAGCGACACGCCGTTGCCGGTCAGGCCTTCCAGGGCCTTCATCATGTCGTAGTAGCGCGGGTTGTATTCGCGCTTGAGCACCTGGGCACGCGAGGTGCCGTCTTCGTGCACCACTTCCGGTACGCGGGTTTTCCACTCTTCGGCGACTTCGAAGGTGAAGGTCATGAACGGGGCCGGGTGGTCGACCTTGATCATCTGCGGGCCGACGGTGTCCAGCATCGACGGGCAGAAGGGGCGCCAGCGCTCACGAAACTTGATCTGCTCGTTGATACGGTTGGCAACGCCGGCGATGCTCGGGCAACCAATGATCGAACGGCCGCCCAACGCGCGCGGACCGAACTCCATGCGGCCCTGGAACCAGGCCACAGGGTTCCCGGCAACCATGATCTCGGCGATGCGCTGCGGCATTTCCTCGATCTGTTTGAACTTGGGCTTGCTCGGGTGACGGGCGCAGGCGGCGATCACGTCTTCGTTGGAATACGAAGGGCCGAGATAGACGTGCTCCATCTTCTCCACAGGCACACCGCGCTTGTGCGAGATGTAGGCAGCGGCGCCCACGGCAGTGCCGGCGTCGCCGGAAGCCGGCTGCACAAACAGCTCTTTGACTTCCGGACGAGCAATGATGCGCTGGTTGAGTTTGACGTTCAGCGCGCAACCGCCGGCGAAGGCGATCTTGCCGGTTTCCTTGAGGATGTCGCCCAGGTAGTAATCCATCATCTGCAGCGCCAGCTTCTCGAACAGCGCTTGCATGCTGGCGGCGTAATGAATGTACGGATCGTCGGCAATATCGCCTTCACGCTTCGGCCCCAGCCACTCGATCAGTTTGGGCGAGAAGTAGAAGCCCTTGCCGTTCTCTTTATAGCGACGCAGGCCGATGACGTTGGCGTATTCGGTGTTGATGATCAGCTCGCCGTTCTCAAACTTGGCCAAACGGGAGAAATCGTACTTGCTGGCATCGCCATACGGCGCCATGCCCATGACCTTGAACTCGCCATCGAGCATCTCGAAACCGAGAAACTCGGTGATTGCGCCGTACAGGCCGCCGAGAGAGTCCGGGTCGAAGAATTCTTTGATCTTGTGGATATTGCCGTTCTCGCCATAACCGAAAAAGGTCGTGGCGTACTCACCCTTGCCGTCGATGCCCATGATCGCGGTCTTCTCGGTGAAACCCGAGCAGTGGTAAGCGCTGGAGGCGTGAGCCAGGTGGTGCTCGACCGGCTCGATCTTGATTTTTTTCGGGTCGAAACCCAGTTGTTCCAGGCACCAGACGATCTTGTTGCGGTAGCGCTTGTAGCGACGGTTGCCCATCAGGATCGCATCGAGAGAGCGGTCCGGCGCGTACCAGTAACGCTTGGCGTAATGCCAGCGGGCCTTGCCGAACAGGCTGATGGGCGCAAACGGAATCGCCACCACATCGACATCGGACGGCTTGATCCCGGCCTGCTCCAAGCAGAACTTGGCGGACTCGTAGGGCATACGGTTCTTGGCATGCTTGTCGCGCACAAAGCGCTCTTCTTCGGCGGCCGCGATCAACTTGCCGTCGATATACAAGGCAGCGGAAGGATCATGACTGAGGGCGCCGGAAAGGCCGAGAATCGTCAGTGCCACGGGAAACCTCTTGCAACGACGCATGGCCAAAGCCTGCGCGAAAAGTCGGACGGCAGACCGGAAAAGCAAAGGGCTGCCTGATAAAGCGGGGGATTATAGCCGTTGCGTTGCGCTGGGTGCGAGCGTGGCGGGGTCGGCGTGTCGCAGAACGGACGTTTGCAGGAATCGAGGCTAAAGCCTCTCCTACAGGGAGAGTGCTTCTTGTAGGACAGGCTTCAGCCTCGATGCCTTTGATCCAGCGATTGCCGCCTCCCACAACTCGAGATAGAGCAAGCTAGAGCCGCGCAATCCTAGTCAGGCCGAGCAAAAAAGGTTTTTGAAGCACAGTGGGCTGCAGTCCATGAGCATTCAAAAACCTTTTTTAACCCAACCCGGCCGACGCGCAGCCGATCGATCAGTTACGGCAAAGCGTAAGCGATGACGTAATCCCCTCTTTCAGGCGACTGCCGCGCGCCGCCGGCACTCACCACGATGTACTGCTTACCGGTTTTTGGCGACACATAGGTCATCGGCCCCGACTGGCTACCCACCGGTAACCGCGCTTTCCAGACTTCCTTGCCGCTGCCGCTATCAAACGCGCGCAGGTAGAAGTCCTGGGTGCCGGCGAAAAACAGCAGGCCGGACTGGGTGGCCATTGAGGCGCCCAGGGTTGGCATGCCGATGGGGATCGGCAGGTGCATTTTGATCCCCAGCGGGCCCGTGTCCTGCACGGTGCCAACCGGTACCTGCCAGACCAGCTTGCGGGTTTTCAGGTCGATGGCGGACATGGTGCCGAACGGCGGTTTCTGGCACGGAATGCCGGCCACCGAGAGGAAGCGCTCACGCATGGCGCCGAACGGTGTACCGGCTTGAGGTACCACGCCCATTTCGATACCACTGGCGCCGGCGGCGATCTTCTCGCGCGGGATCATGTAGTTGGCCAGGCCCAGGCGCATGTCGTTGACGAACATGTAGTGAGTGGTCGGGTCCACCGACACGCTGCCCCAGTTCATGCCACCCAGCGAGCCTGGAAATTGCAGGGCGCGGTCCAGACCCGGCGGGGTGTAAACACCTTCATGGCGCATGCCTTTGAACTGGATGCGGCACAGCAACTGGTCGAACACCGTGGCGCCCCACATGTCCGCTTCGTGCAGTTGCTGGTTGCCGATCGAGGGCATGTCCACCGAAAACGGCTGGGTCGGCGAGTAGCGCTCGCCTGGCACATTGCCCTGCGGCACGGGCTTTTCGTCGACTTTGGCAATCGGTACGCCGGTGGCGCGGTTGAGCAGGAAGATTTCACCCTGCTTGGTGATCTGCGCCAACGCCGGCTGGGTACCACCGGCCTCGTCCGGCACATCGTAGAGCAACGGTTGTGCCGGGATGTCGAAGTCCCACAGGTCGTGGTGGGTCATCTGGAAGTGCCAGCGAATGGCACCGGTGGCGGCTTCGACGGCGACTACCGAGGAGCTGTATTTGTCGTCCAACTCGGTGCGCTCGCCCGCCCAAAAGTCCGGAGTGGCATTGCCAGTGGGCAGGTAGATCAGGCCGAGTTTTTCGTCATAGGCCATGGCCGACCACACGTTCGGCGTTCCACGGGTATAGGTCTGCCCTTCCGGGGGACGTTTAGTGGTTTGCGGATTGCCCGGGTCCCAGGCCCAGATCAGCTCGCCACTGTGCACATCAAAGGCGCGCACCACGCCCGGCGGCTCGCCGGTGGAGAAGTTGTCCGCCACCCGGCCGCCGACCACCACAACATTACCCGCCACCAGCGGCGTCGAGGTTTGCTGGTAGTAGCCGTCTTTGACTTCGCCCATGTCGGTTTTCAGGTCCACCGTGCCCTGGTTGCCGAAGTCGGCGCAGGGCTCGCCGGTCTCGGCGTTGATGGCGATCAGGCGAGCATCGATGGTCGGCAGGAAAATCCGTTTGGCGCAGGCCGCCGGCGCCGGGGCCGCGACGGCGTCAGTGAGCGCAGCCGGACTGTCTTCGAAATAACCGAGGCCCCGGCAACGCTGCCAGTTGGGCGCCGAGCCTTTGGGGTCGAAGTGCCAGCGCTCTTTGCCGCTGTCGACGTCGATGGCAAACACCTTGCCGTAAGCGGTGCAGTGATAGAGGGTGTCGCCGATCTGCAGCGGGGTGTTCTGGTCTTCGGCGCCGGAACCGGTGCTTTGCGGCAGGTCGCCGGTGCGGAAGGTCCAGGCCACTTGCAGCTTGTCGATGTTGCCTTTGTTGATCTGGTCCAGCGCGGCGAAGCGGTCGCCGTGGGTGGTGTTGCCCCAATGTTTCCAGTCTTTTTGCTCCTGGCCTTTGGCGACCGGGGTGACCGCGGCTTCGCTCTCCGCCGTCACGATGGGCGTCAGCACAAAGGCATAGGCCGAGGTGGCGACAATCGCCACGGCCAACAGCGCGCTCAACACATAAGCGCCGCGACCATCACCGTCATGAGGCTCTGGCGAGAGGCGCAGCAGGCTCGGATAAAGCAGCGCCACCACCAGCCCGATCACCGTAAAGGCAAACAGCCGCGACACCAGTGGCCAGAACTCGAAGCCGGTTTCCCACACCGCCCAGATCACCGACAGCAGCAATATCGCGCCATACAACCAGGCACCGTTGGGGTTGGCCTTGGCAATCAGCACACCGGCGCCGAGCAGCGCCAGGCCGCAGAGCACGAAGTACCAACTGCCGCCCAGTACCGCCAGGTAGGCACCGCCACCAGCCAGGTACATACCGACCAGGGCAATCGCCACCCCGACCAGCACCAGCAGCCCGCGAACCAACCCGCCAGGGCGTCTTCCGCCAACGGTAATTGCCTCATTCATAACGCTCTACCCTCATTACTCAATCAACCAGTACCGGCCGTGGACCGAGGCCCGCCGCCGTGAAGGGCGCGGATTCTGCCGCGCCTACCTTGGGCTTACACCTTGCCAGGCGTAGGTGATTAGCCACCTGATGCCCTGATAAAAGCGCAAACCCAGTCAGAGAGCGGCTCGGCGCGGGGTGACTTTATGGTCGATAATCGCCCACTATGCTCAGCCCGCGACCGCAGCGGCATTTTTGATCTGTATAACGCCGGCGATGACTGCATTGAACCGACTACCGCCCTACTCCTTACTGCTCACCCTGCTCGCGGTGGCCAGCGCCCATGCCGACGAAGCGGCTTCCGCAGTGGAACTCGACCCGCTGGTGGTCAGTGGCTCTCGCCAGGCCAGCGCCAGTTTTGCTTTGCCGTTCTCGATAGATAGCGTAGATCGTCAGCAGATCAGCGACGGTCAATTGGGCATCAACGCGTCGGAAGCGCTGAATCGCGTGCCCGGCCTGGTCGTACAGAACCGCCAGAACTATGCCCAGGACCTGCAGATTTCCTCGCGCGGCTTCGGCGCCCGTTCGGCCTTCGGCGTGCGTGGCATCAAGCTGATCAGCGACGGCATTCCGGCCAGCACCGCCGATGGCCAGGGCCAGGCAGCGACCTTCAACCTCGACACCGCCGAGCGTATTGAAGTGCTGCGCGGGCCAGCGTCTACCCTGTATGGCAGCAACGCAGGCGGCGTGGTTCAGGTCTTTTCGCGCGAGCCCGAGGGGCCGCCGCAGGTGGGCGCCGAGACGATTTTCGGCAGCGACGGCATGAACAAGAACCACCTCAGCGCCGAGGGGGCCGTTGAGCAGGCCGGCTTTCTCCTTGATGCCTCGCGCATGGACACCGACGGCTACCGCGACCACAGCGCCGCCCGCCGCGACCAGACCTTTGCCAAGCTCAACCTCAAACCCGATGCAGACAGCAAACTGGCGCTGATCTACAGCAGCCTGGAGCAGAACGGCACGCAGGATCCGCTGGGGCAGACGTGGGAGGGCTATAAAAACGACCCACGTTCGGTGACCGCCAATGCCGAGCTGTACAACACCCGCAAAAGCATCGACCACCAGCAAGTGGGCGCCAACTACGAGCGCTATTTCGGCGACGCCACCCTGCAAGCCACCGCCTATACCGGCAAGCGCAGCGTGATTCAGTACCTGTCGATTCCCAAAGGCACCCCGGCCAACAACAACTTCGGTGGCGGCGTGGTCGCCTTCGACCGCCGCTTCTACGGCGGTAGCCTGCGCTGGCTGCAACCGGTAGGTGACGTTGATCTGGTATTCGGCCTGGATTACGACCAGAGCGAGGACGACCGCCAGGGCTACCAGAACTTTGTCGGTAACCAGCTCGGCGTAAAAGGCGCGTTGCGCCGCGACGAAAAAGACACCGCCACCAGCCTCGATCCGTATGCCCAGGCCACCTGGAAAATCGGCGACTGGACCCTGCAAGGCGGGCTGCGCTACAGCACTGTGGAAATCGATGTCGACGACCATTACCTGAGCAATGGCGACGACAGCGGCAATCGCCGCTACGAGCAAGCCAGCCCGGTGGTGAGCGTCGGGTATGCCTTTACGCCGGAGCTCAATGGCTACGTGAGTGTGGGCCGCGGCTTTGAAACGCCGACCCAAGGCGAGCTGGCCTACGCGCCGAACAACGTCGCCGGGGTGAACTACAACCTCGACCCCTCCACCAGCACGCAATACGAGCTGGGGCTCAAAGCGCTGCTAGGCAACAGCACGCGGGTGAATGCGGCGGTCTTCCAGATCAACACCGACGACGAGATCGTGGTGTTCGCCAACAGCAATGGCCGCACCAGCTACCAGAACGCCGGGCGCACGCAGCGCCGCGGGTTCGAGCTGGGGGTAGAAAGCCAGCTCAGCGAACAATGGACCGCCAACCTCGCCTACACCTATTTGGCGGCGCAGTACGACTCCAGTTTTGTCAGCGGCACCCGCACCATCGACAGCGGCAACAACCTCCCCGGCGTGCCGCGCACCACCTTGTTCGCCGAACTCAACTGGCAACCACTGGATGGCGTCAGCACCGCCATCGAGGGCCTGTACCGCAGCAAGGTGTACGTTGAAGACAGCAATAACGAAAAACCAGCACCGGCCTACAGCGTCTTCAACTGGCGCGCGCGCTTCGAGCAGCACTACGGCCCCTGGACCGTGCACCAGTTGGTGCGCCTGGATAACCTGCTGGACCGCCAGTACGTGGGTTCGGTGATAGTCGGTGACAGCAACGACCGCTACTACGAAGCCGCACCCGGGCGTAGCTGGTATGCCGGCGCCGGGGTTTCCTACCAGTTCGAGTAAAGGCCATCGCGGCTAAAGCCGCTCCTACGGATTGTGCGGTCGGTAGGAGCGGCTTCAGCCGCGATTCCTGCAAACGCTAGAGCGTCGGCAAACGCTGATCCAGCAGTTGATACAGCGCAGACTCCACCGGCCAGTTGCGCAAGAACCGCGCGCGATCCCGTCCATAAGCTTTGGCGAAACCAGCCTGACTGCGGTGCTGCTGCATGGCGTCGAGGTCGATCAGGGTCCACTGGTTCTGGTACCAGAACAGGTTGTGGCCTTTGAAGTCGCCATGGCTGATGCGCTCGCGAATCAGCGCGGCGAACAAATGGTCCAGCGCCAGCAGCTCACTGTCTGGCGGCGTGCTGTTCAGGTACGGCGAGAAACGCGCGATCAAATCTTCATTGCCGCAGTAAGCGGTCACCAGATAGGCGCGGCGACGCAACCAGCACCAGCGCCGTTCGATCACTGCCAGCGGTTGCGGGGTGGCGATGCCCAGCACCAGCAGGCGGTTGCCTTCGCGCCAGCTGTGCCACGCACGGCTGGGGCGCCAAAAGCGCTTTAGCCAGTGGGCGAAGTTCTTCACGTTGTAGCGTTTGACCACCAGCGGCTCGCCCGCCACCTCAACGCGCGCCACGGTCGCCGCGCCGCCGGTTTTGTACAGGTGGCCGGCATCGATGGCGGCGTCCGGGTTGGCCAGCAAGGTCTGCAAGCGTGGTTCGGCTTCGCGGCGCACCACGCGCAGGCCGAAAGCGCCGATCCGCGCGCTGAACAGGCTGCACTCGCGGGCGGCCTTTTTCAGGTAGTCACGCACACGCCAGCGCCGCACCTGGGCGACTTCGGCGAGGAGTTTTTCCAGTGGCAAGGCGTGCTCGCCATTGGCCAGCAAATAGTGAATCAGCAACTCTTCAAGAAACGGCTCAAGGTTGGCCGGCAGTTGAGCGAAGAACACCCCCAGGTTGCGCAGCACCTCGTCACGCCCCAGCGCCTGCCCCGGCACCTGGGCCTGCACGCCACCGCCATCGATCAGGTAGAGCTGGCCGTTGTGCTGCAGCAGATTGTCCAGGTGCAGGTCGGCCTGCCACAGGCCCTTGCTGTGCAACTGCGCGATCGCCGCCAGGGCTTGAGCGAGGACCTGCTGCTGCGCATCGGAGGCGGGCGCTTCGTGCTCCACGGCACACCAGGCGTCGCCCAGACTTTGTGCGCCATCCAGATACTCGAACAGCAGCCAACCGCCCTCACCTGCTGTGTAGCCTTCAGCCAGCAGCGCGGGAGTCAGCAGACCTTGTTCGGCCAGCAGGTGCACGCCCTTGGATTCGCGGTTGAAATGGCGTTCGGCCTTGCCGCCCACCAGCAACTTGGCCAGCACCTGGCGACCCTGCCACTGGGCAACACCGACGTAACGCTGCCCCGGCAATACCCGCAGCAGAGTCAGCAGACGCAGCTCCTCGCCAGCCACCTGCAGACTCAGCGGCAGAGCCGGTGTACGGCCCGCGTCGCGCAGTTGGCCAAGGTTCATTTGCGCGCGGCCTTGTGTGCACTACGGGCGCCCAGACGCTTGCTCCAGCCCTTCGCATCGCCCTTGTCGCCGACGTAGGCCAGCAATAATTGCCAGACTTCCTCCTGACTCCAGTTGCTGGCGCGGCGCAGCAAGGGCTCGAGGTCTTTGATCCGGTCGCGCTTGCCGAACACCAGGCGGCGGGTTTTTTCCAGGTCGATCAACTGCGCGTCGAAACCAGCGGCCGCTTCACGCAGGAAAATATGCTTGGGATAAAAGCAGCCGTGCATCTGATGGGCGTCGTGCAGACGCCGCGCCAGTTCGCCGCAGGCGCGCAGAATGGCCATGCGTTGCGCCTCGCTGCGCTCGCTCCAGTCGCGCAACCAGTGCTCGAGGTCTTGCCAGCCGTCGAGGGCACGGGTCAGCAGAATCGCCTGCTGCTTACCGTCCACTTCGCGCTGGGCAAAAAATGCCGCATGCAGAGCCGGAATGCCGAGCTTCTGGTAACGCTCGATATTGCGCAGTTCGCGGGCGAAGGTCGGCTCGCCAAACGGATGCAGCAGGCTGCGGGTCAGGTGGTTGGTCTGGCGTTTGAGGTAATAGGCCGACTCGCCGAGCACCAGACGCGACACAGTGCTGTAACCGCCGCGCTCGGTATTGGGCTCGTCCACCGCGTCCAGCTCCAGGGCCCAAAGGGCGTCGAAACTGTCCAGCTGGTGCGCGGCGAGCACCGCACGGTCCTCGGCGGCGATAAAGTCCTTCATTCCCGACCCTCGAAGAATTTCACGATCTTGCGGATCTGTTTTTTGTCCGCTTGGTTGAGCCTGGCGTGCCCGCTGTATTGCAGATAAAAGCGCAGGCGCTGGGTGTTGGAGAGCTTGTACTTGGCCACTTTGTCCAGGCAGGCGAGGTCTTTAATGATCCGGTAACGCAACACAAAACCACGCCAGAATGCGCCGTTGGGGCAATCGATAAAGAACAGTTTGGCCTGGTCATCGACCAGCAAGTTGCGCCACTTCAGGTCGTTGTGGGTGAACGAGTGGTCGTGCATTACCCGCGTGCCGTGGGCCAGCTGACGGCTGATGCCATCTACCCAGGCGGCGTCCTGAAGGCGCACATCACCCTTCTTCGCCATGCGCCCCAAGTCATCGGTATTGGGCAGTTCGCGGGTGATCATCGCGCCGCGAAAAAAGGCGCCATTGCGCCGCTCGTAACCACGGGCCACCACCTCGGCAGTGGGCAGGCCCCACTCGGCGAAGCGCTTGAGGTTCTGCCACTCACTGCGTACCCGCAGGCGTCCGAGATAAGGGCGCAAGCCCTTGCCGGCGCTGCGGTAGCGTTTGACGTAATAGCTCACGCCATCGCGCTCGATGCGGATCACTTCCGAGATCGGGTCGCGGGTCATGCGCTCGCCGGTCAGGGCGAACACCGCATCGAGGTCGCCGAAGTCGGCGGCCAGGTGCTGGTAACTCGGTTCCAGGTGCCACGACGCCATCAGAGCGCGTCCCCGTAGCGTTGTTTGCGCTCGTACAACTTGGCGGCCTTGAGCTCCAGCCAGGCCAGCAACGCCGCTTCTTCGCGCAGAATCTGGCGCAGGTTGCAGGTGCCTTTGGCGGCAAGGAAATAGGCGCGCAGAAAACGCAGCTTGTCGCGCTGGGTCAGACCGATATCGAGGGCCGAGAAGTACAGGGCAGCGAGGTCTTTATCGCGCCAGCGGCGGCTGATTTTCTCCCGGCTCTGGGCGCGGTGCAGGTCGATCACCGACAGTTTGAAGTCATCGGCTGTCACTGGTTTGTCGGTGTGCAGCAGGAAATGGCAGATGTAGCAGTCGCGGTGGTTGACCCCGGCGTGGTGCATCATCCCGGTCATGCGCGCCACTTCGGCGATCAGCGCGCGTTTGAGGCGCGGCTCGGGCGGCTGCTTGAGCCAGTCGATGCTGAAGTCTTCGAGGCTGATGGTGGGCGCCAGCTCTTCGGTGACGATAAAGGAATGCTGCGCCGCCGGGTTGTTGCCACGCTCGCCAAAGGCCACCGCGGTCATGGTCGGCACACCGACCTCGGTGAGGCGCTGGATGGCGGTCAGTTCCTGCCCGGCACCGAGCACCGGCAGCTTGGCAGTGAACAGGTTCTTGAAGATTTCGCCCCAACCAATGCCGCGGTGAATCTTGACGAAATAACCCCGCCCATCGACTTCGGTGCGCAAGGTACGGCGGCCTTCCAGCTCGCGGTACACCTGGCCGTCCAGGCGCTCGACGGCGGCGAACGCATCCTGCCCGGCCCACAGGCGTTTGAAGGGCTCGTTGAGCAGCAGCTTCACGGGCGCGCCTCCAGAATCACATCGGCCGCACGTTGCGGCAGGCTATAGAGGTCGGCGCTGTCGGCGAAGGCCAGGCCATTGGCAGCCCAGGCGGCGCGCTGGGCGTCGTCTTCGAGCATGCTCTGCAGCGTGCTGTTGAGTTGTTCCTGCTGGAACGGGCTGGGCACCACGCGGCCGCAGTCGGCTTCTTCGATGTAGTGGGCATAACCACAGACATCAGTGACCAGCACCGGCAGCCCGGCCACCAGCGCTTCGAGCAACACGGTGCCGGTGTTTTCGTTGTAGGCCGGATGAATCAGCAGGTCGGCGCCGAGCAGAAAGCGCGGAATATCGCTGCGACCTTTGAGAATCTGCACCTGCTCGCTGATGCCCAATGCCGCGACCTGCAGCAGAAATGGCTTGGGATCGTCCTGGCCGATAACGATCAGCCGGGTGCGTTTTTTCAGTTCTTTCGGTAAGGCGGCGACAGCTTTCAGGCTGCGATCCAGGCCCTTGGTTTTGAACCCGGAGCCTATCTGCACCAGCAGCAGATCATCGTCGGCCAGGTTGAATTCACGGCGGAACTCGGCACGGATCTCGGCAGCATTGGCCGGCGCGCGGCGGTCGGGCGCAATGCCTGGCGGCAGCAGGTGAAAACGCTCGGCCGGGGTGGCGTAGTGTTTGACGAACAGCGGCTGCTGCACTTCGGAAATCATCAGCACTTCGGTCTTGGCAGTGGGCGCGAACACCGCCCGCTCGTAGTCGGAGAAGTGCTTGTAGCGGCCCCATTTGCGGTACAGGGCGTTGCGCAGGTTCTGCGCTTTGTCTTCGAAACAGCCGTCGGCGGCGTAGTAAACGTCCAGGCCCGGCATCTTGTTGAAACCGACCACGCGATCCACCGGGCGTTTGGCCAGGTCGGCTTGCACCCAGGCGAGCAACTTCTCGTTGCGGCGGTGGTTGAACCACGCTTTGACCGGTGCCACCAGCACTTCGAAACCGGGCGGCACGTCGCCTTCCCAGATCAGCGTGTAAACGCGAATGCTGTGGCCACGCTGCTGGCACTCCAGGGCGATGCGCATGAAGTCACGCTGCAGGCCACCGAAGGGAAAGTACTTGTACAGAACAAAGGCCAGTTGCATCACACAGTCTCAGGCAGAAGGAGCAGGGCTTGTAACTCGGTGGCCACACGCTCGGGCAGCAGGTCATCGAAACAGGGTTTGTCACGGTCGCCCAGGCCGGCATTCGGGCCGGTGGCGCACAGGTGAATCTGCGAGCGGCCATAGGCACCGACGCGGCCCGGCAAGGTCGGGCCGTACAACGAAATAGTCGGCACATCGAGGGCGGCGGCCAGGTGGCCGAGGCCGGTGTCCACCGCCACACAGGCTTGCGCCCCGGCGATCACTTTGGCCACGCCCGCCAGGTTTAATTTGGGCAGTACCACGGCGTTTTCCAACCCCGCAGCAATACGTTCGGCGCGTTGCTGCTCGGCGGCGTTACCCCACGGCAGGCGAATGGCGTAGCCCAGCTCGCTCATTTGCTCGGCCAGGCTGCGCCAGTAGTTCTCTGGCCAATGTTTGCTGGCCCAGGTGGTGCCGTGCAGAAACAGCAGGTATGGCGGTGCGTTGGGATCAGCCAGTTGCGCGCGGTTCAGGCCGTAGTCACCAATGCCGGCCGGCAGCGGGTAGTCCAGGGCCTGGGCGAACAGCTGACGAATCCGCTCCAGCGCGTGCTGCTCGCGCGGCACCGCGTAGGTGCGGTCGTAGAAGCGGCAGGCAATCGACTCGCGCGCCGAGTCGCGGTCGTAACCGGCAATTGGCCCCTGCACATAGCGGGTCAGCCAGGCGCTTTTCAGCAGGCCCTGTGCGTCGATGACCAAGTCGTATCGGGTTTCGCCCAGGCGCTGCTTGAAGCGTTTCCAGTCGCCGTTCTTGAAGGTCTGCCAGAGGTTCTTGCGCCAGCGGCGGATGGCCACTGGAATGACCTGAGCCACGGCCGGGTGCCAGGCCGGAATCTCCGCGAAGCCCTCTTCCACCACCCAGTCGAACTGGATGCCGGGAATCGCCCGGGCCGCATCGGTCAGCGCCGGCAGGCTATGGATCACATCGCCAAGCGACGAGGTTTTTATCAGCAGAACCCGCATCAATCGACCTCGACCGCATCAGGCGCCAGACGCCCCAAGGCTTCCACCACCGGCCGCGGTTTGAGCTCGCGCAGGCAGTTGTAGTGGCCGAAGCGGCAGGTGCGGTCAAAGCACGGGCTGCATTCGATGCCCAGGCGGACGATTTCCACTTTCTCGGCCAGCGGCGGGGTGAAGCCCGGCGAGGTGGAACCGTAAATCGCCACCAGCGGGCGATTCAAAGCGGCAGCCACATGCATCAGCCCGGAATCGTTGGAGGCCACGGCCGTGGCGCACGACATCAGGTCGATGGCCTCGGCCAGCGAGGTTTCGCCCGCCAGGTTGTGGGCTTCTTCACGCAGACCGGGAATCAGCCGCGCGCGAATCGCCTCGCCAACGGCGTGATCATTTTTCGAGCCGAACAACCACACCTGCCAGCCTTCGCGAATCTTCAACTCGGCGACTTTGGCGTAATGCTCGCTCGGCCACTTCTTCGCCTCGCCGAACTCGGCGCCGGGGCACAGGGCCAACACCGGGCGATCCAGCGCCAGGCCGAACTTGCCCAATGCGGTATCGCGGCTTTGCGCTTCGATGCGTAGGCTCGGTTGTGGATAAGGTTGCGGCAGTTCTGCGTCCGGCTCGTAAGCCAGGGCCATAAAACGCTCGATCATCAGCGGGTAGCGCTCTTTGTCGAGCTTGCGCACGTCGTTGAGCAAGCCATAGCGCAGCTCGCCTTTCCAACCCGTGCGCTTGGGAATACCAGCGAAGAACGGCACCAGTGCCGACTTCAGCGAGTTGGGAAGCAGAATGGCCTGATCGTACTGACCCGCCAGCGACTTGCCGATGCGCCGCCGCGTGCCCAGCTCCAGCGCGCCATGGCCGAGCGGAAAGCTCAACGCTTTGCGCACCTCGGGCATGCGTTCGAGAATCGGCCGACTCCAGTCGGGCGCCAGCACGTCGATCTGGCAGTCGGGATGGCGCTGTTTCAGGCACTGGAACAGGGTCTGCGCCATCACCATGTCGCCGACCCAGCTCGGCCCTACGATCAGTATGTTCATTCAAACTCCGCAAATGAGCAGGGAGGCCCTTAAGCCTCCCTGTCACTGCCAATTGCTCTGTTGTCGGTGTTGCGGTGACCTGTTGCTTACTTGACCGCGGTGCGCCATTCGGCGTGCGCGCTGGTCTGGCCAGTCACCAGATCGAAATAGGCTTTCTGCAGTTTTTCGGTGACCGGGCCACGGCTGCCGATCCCGATGCTGCGCCCGTCCACTTCGCGGATCGGCGTCACTTCAGCGGCGGTACCGGTGAAGAACGCTTCGTCGGCGATGTACACCTCGTCGCGGGTGATGCGTTTTTCCACCACCGGAATACCCAGTTCACCGGCCAGGGTCAGCACGGTGCTGCGGGTGATGCCGTTCAGGCACGAGGTGACTTCAGGGGTGTAGAGCACGCCGTCTTTGATCAGGAAGATGTTCTCGCCGGAACCTTCGGCCACGTAGCCTTCCGGGTCGAGCAGCATGGCCTCGTCGGCACCGGCGGAGACCGCTTCCTGCAACGCCAGCATCGAGTTGATGTAGTTGCCGTTGGCCTTGGCGCGGGTCATGGAAATGTTGACGTGGTGGCGGGTGAAGGAGCTGGTGCGCACCTTGATGCCTTTTTGCAGGGCTTCGTCGCCCATGTACGCGCCCCAGTGCCAGGCAGCAACGATCACGTGCACTTTCAGGCTGTCAGCGCGGATGCCCATGGCTTCAGACCCGTAGAACACCATCGGGCGGATGTAAGCGCTTTCGAGGTTGTTTTCACGCACCGCCGCACGGGTGGCTTCGTTGATCTGTTCTTTAGTGAACGGCATCTTCATGTTCATGATGTGAGCCGAATCGAACAGGCGGTCGGTGTGCGCTTGCAGGCGGAAAATCGAGGTGCCCTGCGGGGTGTTGTAAGCGCGGACGCCTTCGAAAACACCCATGCCGTAATGCAGGGTATGGGTCAGCACGTGGGTGGTTGCGTCGCGCCATTGCACCAGCTCGCCGTCATACCAAATCACACCATCACGATCGGCCATCGACATCGTTCAGCTCCTCAGAAACTTGCTTCAGTAGGGTTGCTTGTTCGGGGTTGCTTGAGTTCGTTCGTATCGCTTGGGGCGTTCAACTGAGCCCCAGTTCGCGCCAGATGCGCATCACTTCCTGGCGTTCATTCTGGAACTGCTCGCCGCTGACCGTGCCCGGTTGCTTTTGCAAGGCCAGGCGGTGCGAGGCGGAACGGTAGGCCTTGTAGACCTCCTGCAGCAG
This sequence comes from Pseudomonas sp. GV071, assembly GCF_003050835.1. Taxonomy (GTDB): domain Bacteria; phylum Pseudomonadota; class Gammaproteobacteria; order Pseudomonadales; family Pseudomonadaceae; genus Aquipseudomonas. The sequence continues at coordinate 196,880 of NZ_QAOJ01000005.1, forward strand.
GGTGGCATCGGCCGCGGGCATCAAGCCCAGGCGTTCCAGGCCTTCCAGAATGCGAATGTTGTCGGTGTACTGCAACAGCGGCGGATACGCGCCAGACCAAGCCAAGGCCGCGTATTGCACCATAAATTCAATATCGACGATACCTCCGGCGTCCTGCTTGAGATCGAACGGCGCTGCGGCTTCGAAGGCATTTTGCCCGGTGCCGGCGGCGGTCTGCTTGCTGCCAAGGTTGTCGCGCATCTTGGCGCGCATCTCGCTGACTTCGGCGCGCAGCTTGTCCAGCTCCCGGGGTTTACCCAGCACCTTGGCCCGCACACCTTCGAAGGCCGCGCCGACCCGCTCGCTGCCCACCAGCACCCGCGCCCGCACCAGCGCCTGGTGTTCCCAGGTCCAGGCTTCGTTCTCTTGATAGCGCTCGAAGGCGCCCAGCGAGCTGACCAACAAGCCCGCCGCGCCGGATGGACGCAGGCGCATGTCGACTTCATACAGCTGGCCAGAGTTGGTCTGCGCGGTCAGCAGGTGAATGATCCGCTGCCCCAGGCGATTGAAGAACTGCGCGCCGTCGATGGGCTTGGCGCCATCGGTTTCGGCCTGCGGGTCGCCGTCGTGGATAAACACCAGGTCGAGGTCGGAGCCATGGCCCAGTTCGATGCCGCCGACCTTGCCGTAGCCGACAATGATGAAGTCCGGGTCGCACAAGCCACCATCGGCGCGTTGCGGGGTGCCGTGCTTGGCCACGGTGTGGCGCCAGGCCAGGGCCAGCACCTGATCGAGAATGGCCTCGGCCAGCCAGGTCAGGTAGTCGCTGACCTTCATCAACGGCAAGGCCCCGGAGATTTCCGACGCTGCCACTCGCAACCGGTGGGCCAGCTTGAAGTGGCGCAAGGCCTCCATCTGTTGTTCCAGGTCGTCTTCGGGAATCCGCGTCAGGCGCTCGCGCAGCTCGGCAGCCAGCTCCGGCGCCAACGGCGGCTTGAACAGACGACCTTCGTTGAGTAGTTCGTCCAGCAGCAGTGGGAAGCGGCTGATCTGCTCGGCAATCCATGGGCTGGCGGCACACAGGGTCAGCAGTTGCTGCAAAGCGCCAGGGTTCTCGGTGAGCAGCACCAGGTAGGCCGAGCGACGCGCCACCGCTTCGATCAGCGGCAGCACGCGCTCCAGCACCAGATCGGGGTTTTCATGCTCCACCGCCTGCGCCAGCAGCCGCGGAATAAAGGCGTCCAGGCGTTCCCGGCCAAGACGCTGCATAGCGCGCACCTGGTTGCCGCTGCGCAGACCGGCCAGGCGCTGCCAGGCCGATTGCGCGTCGGCAAAGCCGGCGTCGGCCAGTTGCCGGCAGGCGCTTTCTTCGTCCAGCGCATCTTCCCAAAGCGGCAGCCATTCGCTGCCGACGCACAGATCGGCTTCACCGTTTTCGTCTTCATCTGGGTCGGCGATCACTTGGCGGAAGTGCCATTCGATGCGCCCACGCCAATACATCAGGCGCTCATGGAAGGCTGCCCAGGTATCAAAGCCCATGATGAAGGCGACGCGAGCGCGCTCGTCGTCATTGTCCGGCAGCATCTGCGTCTGGCGGTCGGCGATGGCCTGGATGGCGTGTTCGGTGTAACGCAGAAATTCATAGCCGTCGCGCATTTCGGCGACCACAGCCGGCGGCAGGTAGCCCTGCCCCTCCAGGGTTTTCAGCACCTTTAATAGCGGCCGCTGCTGCAGGCTGAGGTCACGGCCACCGTGAATCAGCTGGAACGCCTGGGCGATGAACTCCACCTCACGGATGCCGCCGGAGCCGAGTTTGATGTTGTCGGCCATGCCCTTGCGCCGCACTTCCTGCTGAATCAACAGCTTCATCGCGCGCAGGGCTTCGATGGCGGAGAAATCGAGGTAACGGCGGTAAACGAACGGGCGCAACATATCCAGAAGCTGCGCGCCGGCGGCCTGATCGCCGCCGACCACCCGCGCCTTGATCATGGCGTAACGTTCCCAGTCGCGGCCCTGGTCCTGGTAGTACTGCTCCAGCGCGTTGAAGCTGAACACCAGAGAACCGGCCGAGCCATAGGGGCGCAGGCGCATATCGACGCGGAACACGAAGCCCTCGACGGTGATCGCGTCCAGCGCCTTGATCAGCCGCTGGCCGAGCTTGATGAAGAACTCCTGGTTATCCAGCGAGCGCTTCACCCCTTCGGTTTCCCCCCCCTCGGGGTAGGCGAAAATCAGGTCGATATCGGAAGACAGGTTGAGCTCCACCGCCCCCAGCTTGCCCATGCCCAGCACCACCATATGCTGAGCTTCGCCAGTGCGCCGTCCGATAGGCGTACCGAACTGTTCGCAGTGCCGCGGGTACAACCACTGATAGGTGAGGTCGATACTGGCGTCGGCCAGATCGGAAAGATCTTTGCAGGTTTGCGCCAGGTCCGCCTGACGACTGACATCACGCCAGATAATCCGCACTTGCTGGCGGTTGCGCAGACGGCGCAGCACGTGGCCCAACTGGGCTTCATCGGTGCACTCGGCCAGTGCGTCGGCCATTTGCTGGCGCAACTCGCCCTCTTGCAGCTGCCGCTCCAGCTCGCCGCTGGCGGCCAACGCCAGGAGCGCCTGCGGATCGCGGACAGCTTGTTCGCTGACGAAATCGCTGGCGCCGATAACACGCCTGAAAGCTTCAATGCGCTCGGTCGGCCACGCATCGAATTGGCTTGTGATACCGCCCAGCGAGGCACGGAACGATTGCTCGCCACGCTGGACGAAAGGCTTGAGGGCAGCTGGCAACTCGACGAGCGGAGGCAAATTCATGATCTATCCTGTGATCGGCGTACAAACCGCTGGAAGCCCCGGATTGTCGCGATTTTTTCGTTCTAATGTGTACACAATGTAGTTTTACTACGAAAGATTGTGTCTCAAGGGCTGAAACCTCCGTCGATTTGTAGTAAAACTACACGCGGCCGGTCCTACCTCCGGTAAATCCAAGAATTTACGTGCCCGCCCATAAGGCCGGCAACGAACACAAGGTTTTCGATTCTGGAAGCCTTTCCGCCATGGAGCAAGCCATGCAAGACCTCGATCCCGTCGAAACCCAGGAATGGCTGGACGCGCTTGAATCCGTCCTCGACCGTGAAGGTGAAGACCGTGCTCATTACCTGATGACCCGTATGGGCGAACTCGCCACCCGCAGCGGTGCGCAACTGCCCTACGCCATCACCACGCCGTACCGCAACACCATCCCCGTCACCCACGAAGCACGCATGCCTGGCGACCTGTTCATGGAACGCCGCATTCGCTCGTTGGTACGTTGGAACGCCCTGGCGATGGTGATGCGCACCAACCTGCGCGACTCGGACCTGGGTGGCCACATCTCCAGCTTCGCCTCCAGCGCCACCCTGTACGACATTGGCTTCAACTATTTCTTCCAGGCACCGACCGACGAACACGGCGGCGACCTCATCTACTTCCAGGGCCACGCCTCGCCAGGCGTCTATGCCCGCGCCTTCATGGAAGGGCGCATCAGCGAAGACCAGATGAACAATTTCCGCCAGGAAGTGGACGGCAACGGCCTTTCCTCGTATCCGCACCCGTGGCTGATGCCTGACTTCTGGCAGTTCCCTACTGTGTCGATGGGCCTCGGCCCGATCCAGGCGATCTACCAGGCACGCTTCATGAAGTACCTGGAAAGCCGTGGTTTCATCCCGGCTGGCAAGCAGAAAGTCTGGTGTTTCATGGGCGACGGCGAGTGCGACGAGCCGGAATCCCTCGGCGCCATTTCCCTGGCTGGCCGCGAAAAACTCGACAACCTGATCTTCGTCATCAACTGCAACCTGCAGCGCCTCGACGGCCCGGTGCGTGGTAACGGCAAGATTATCCAGGAACTCGAAGGCGTGTTCCGCGGTGCACAGTGGAACGTCAACAAGGTGGTCTGGGGCCGCTTCTGGGACCCGCTGCTGGCCAAAGACACCGACGGCATCCTGCAACGCCGGATGGACGAAGTCATCGACGGCGAGTACCAGAACTACAAAGCCAAAGACGGCGCGTTCGTGCGTGAACACTTCTTCAACTCGCCAGAACTCAAGGCGATGGTTGCCGATCTGTCCGACGACGAAATCTGGAAGCTCAACCGCGGCGGCCACGACCCGTACAAGGTCTATGCGGCCTACCACCAGGCGGTCAACCATAAAGAGCAGCCGACCGTCATTCTGGCCAAGACCATCAAGGGTTATGGCACCGGTGCCGGCGAAGCGAAGAACACCGCGCACAACACCAAGAAAGTCGATGTCGACAGCCTGAAGAAATTCCGCGACCGTTTCGACATTCCAGTGAAAGACGAAGAGCTGGAAAACCTGCCGTTCTTCAAACCCGAAGAAGGCAGCGCCGAAGCCCGTTACCTCAGCGAGCGCCGCAGCGCCCTGGGCGGTTTCGTGCCACAGCGTCGGGCCAAGAGCTTCAGCATTCCGACCCCGCCACTGGAAAGCCTCAAGGCGATTCTGGACGGCAGCGGCGACCGCGAAATCTCCACCACCATGGCCTTCGTGCGGATCCTTTCGCAGCTGGTCAAGGACAAGGAAATCGGCCAGCGCATCGTCCCGATCATTCCGGACGAAGCCCGTACCTTCGGTATGGAAGGCATGTTCCGTCAGCTCGGTATCTACTCCTCGGTCGGCCAGCTCTACGAGCCGGTGGATAAAGACCAGGTGATGTTCTACCGCGAAGACAAGAAGGGCCAGATTCTCGAAGAAGGCATCAACGAAGCCGGCGCCATGTCGTCGTTCATTGCTGCCGGTACCTCGTACTCCAGCCACAACCAGCCAATGCTGCCGTTCTACATCTTTTATTCGATGTTCGGCTTCCAGCGTATTGGCGACCTGGCCTGGGCCGCTGGCGACAGCCGCACCCGTGGTTTCCTGATCGGCGGTACTGCCGGGCGCACCACCCTCAACGGTGAAGGCCTGCAGCACGAAGACGGTCACAGCCACATGCTGGCTGCCACCATCCCTAACTGCCGTACCTATGACCCCACCTACGGCTATGAGCTGGCGGTGATCATTCAGGACGGCATGAAGAAGATGACCGAAGAGCAACAGGACGTCTTCTACTACATCACCGTGATGAACGAGTCCTACGCCCAGCCAGCCATTCCGGCCGGTGTCGAGGAAGGCATCGTCAAGGGCATGTACCTGCTCGAAGAAGACAAGCGCGACTCGGCGCACCACGTGCAACTGCTGGGTTCGGGCACCATCCTGCGCGAAGTGCGTGAAGCAGCGAAGATTCTGCGTGACGAGTTCAACGTCAGCGCCGATGTCTGGAGCGTCACCAGCTTCAACGAACTGCGCCGTGACGGCCTGGCCGTGGAACGCAGCAACCGCCTGCACCCGGGTCAGAAGCCGAAGCAAACCTACGTCGAAGAGTGCCTGAGCGGCCGTAAAGGTCCGGTCATCGCCTCTACCGACTATATGAAGCTGTTCGCTGAACAGATTCGTCAGTGGGTACCGGTCAAGGAATACAAAGTGTTGGGCACCGACGGTTTCGGCCGTAGCGACAGCCGCAAGAAGCTGCGTCACTTCTTCGAAGTGGACCGTCACTTCGTGGTATTGGCCGCGCTGGAAGCCCTGGCTGACCGTGGTGATATCGAACCGAAAGTGGTGGCAGAAGCCATCGTCAAGTTCGGCATCAACCCAGAAAAACGTAACCCACTGGACTGCTAAGGGAGCGCTTAAATGAGTGAATTAATCCGCGTACCCGACATTGGCAGCGGTGAGGGCGAAGTCATCGAATTGATGGTGAAAGTGGGCGATCGGATTGAAGCCGATCAAAGCCTGCTGACCCTCGAGTCGGACAAAGCCAGCATGGAAATCCCCGCGCCGAAAGCCGGCGTGGTGAAAAGCCTGAAGGTCAAACTCGGCGATCGCCTGAAAGAAGGTGATGAGCTGCTGGAGCTGGAAGTGGATGGTGCTGAAGCAGCCCCTGCCGCTGCCGAGCCAGCCGCCAAAGCCGAGGCCGCGCCTGCTGCTGAACCGGCCAAAGCTACTGAACCGGCACCTGTGGCGGCTCCGGCTGCGGCAGCCACCAGTTCGGTGCAAGACATCCACGTGCCGGATATTGGTTCGTCGGGCAAAGCCAAGATCATCGAACTGCTGGTAAAGGTCGGTGACACGGTAGAGGCCGACCAATCGCTGCTGGTGCTAGAGTCCGACAAGGCCAGCATGGAAATCCCCTCGCCGGCTGCCGGCGTAGTGGAAAGCCTGAGCGTGAAGCTGGACGACGAAGTCGGCACCGGCGACCTGATCCTGAAACTGAAAGTGGCCGGTAGCGCACCGGCTGCCGCCCCTGCTCCTGCAGCAGCGCCGGCCGCCCCCGCCGCCAAGGCTGAAGCCGCGCCAGCAGCGGCTGCCGCACCGGCTAAAGCGGAGGCCGCACCAGCTGCGCCCGCCGCTCCGGCCAAAGACGGCGCCAAAACCCATGCTGGCCCGGCAGTACGCCAACTGGCCCGTGAGTTTGGTGTCGAATTGAGCGCGGTGACCGCCAGCGGCCCGCATGGTCGGGTGCTGAAAGAAGACGTGCAGGTTTACGTCAAAGCCATGATGCAGAAGGCCAAGGAAGCACCGGCCGCCGGCGCTACCGGTGGTGCAGGCATTCCGCCGGTTCCGGAAGTCGATTTCAGCCGCTTTGGTGAAATTGAAGAAGTGCCGATGACCCGCCTGATGCAAGTGGGCGCCGCCAACCTGCACCGCAGTTGGCTCAACGTGCCGCACGTGACTCAGTTCGATTCGGCCGATATCACCGAGCTGGAAGCCTTCCGCATTGCGCAGAAAGCCGTGGCCGAGAAAGCCGGCGTGAAACTCACCGTGCTGCCGCTGCTGCTCAAGGCGTGCGCCTACCTGCTCAAGGAACTGCCGGACTTCAACAGTTCGTTGGCGCCGTCGGGCAAAGCAATCATCCGCAAGAAGTACGTGAACATCGGCTTTGCCGTGGACACCCCGGACGGTCTGCTGGTGCCTGTGATCAAGGACGTAGACAAGAAGAGCTTGCTGCAACTGGCTGCCGAAGCCGCCGAACTGGCGGAAAAAGCGCGCACCAAGAAGCTCTCGGCCGACGCCATGCAAGGCGCCTGCTTCACCATTTCCAGCCTCGGCCACATTGGCGGCACCGGCTTCACGCCGATCGTCAACGCGCCGGAAGTGGCGATCCTCGGGGTTTCCAAGGCGACCATGCAGCCAGTCTGGGACGGTAAAGCGTTCCAGCCCAAACTGATGCTGCCGTTGTCCCTGTCCTACGATCACCGCGTGATCAATGGTGCTGCTGCCGCCCGTTTCACCAAACGTCTGAGCGACGTACTGGGCGATATCCGCACCATGCTGCTGTAAGGCTTTAGCGCTTCATATTTCGGGCATGCCACGCTCGTACCTCAGCCCCGCCTCTGGCGGGGTTTTTTTTGCGTGTTTTTTGAGGGGAAAACAATCACTGGAACAAAACATCCGTCATCCCAGCGCAGGCTGGGATCCAGAGTCTCGGATAGGACGAGAGACGCAAATCGACTGAAGATCCTGGGTCCCAGCCTGCGCTGGGACGACGGTGTGTCCGGAAGAAGTTCAGCCCTTCTGCAGATTGCGCAGCAGGAACGACAGCGCCTTGGCCAACTCCGCCGCGCCCTGGTGATCCCGGCGAATAGTCAGCCACGGGCTGCCATCCTGCGGGTTCTTCAGTACACACACCTGCTCGGTCGGCGGGCAGTCGTATTTGATGTAGGGGTCGACACCGAACACTTCCAGACGCTGGTTGCGCACGGCGACATTCACCCCTTCGGCTTCGCGGGTTTTCTGCTGGATCAGCAGCTCGCCCGGCGCCCCGACGCTAAGCTGATACACCTGATCACGACGCTCCGCCTGGCCGACCTGGAAGGCCGCGCGCACGGCGTAGGTGTCGAGCAGCTCGTTGCTCTGCGCCAGCAAGGCCTGGCGCTCGTCGCTGGTGAGGTACAGGTGCTTGAGTTCGTTGAGGTAGCGTGCCTGCTCGGCGCCGCTCAACTCGGCCCCCGGTTCTGCCGCCTGCAAGGCAGACGCTGTCAGCATTAAGGAGGCGATTGCAGGCAAAATTCCCAGCCGCCTTGTCAGTCTTGTTCGCATGATGCACCCTTACCGTTGAAGTGGCCCCGAGCCACTCGTTCAGCATACTGGAAGCGAGTCTCCCGATGAAAAGCCATACCGATGCCGCCAGCCGTCCGGCGGTCGAGGTTGTGACGCAGTTGCCAGTGCCCTCGCGGCTCGGCATGTTGCGTTTCGAGCGGCTTAATGAGGCGAGCTGGACCCTGCTGTTTCTCGATGCCTCCTGCGAAGCCCAATTGGGCCTCGCGGCGGGCGAGCTGTGCGGGCTGATCGGATCGCCCTATGCCAGCCTGATGGAGCCAGAACAGCGCTACCAGTTGCACGACACCATTCAACTGCAACTCAAAGACAGCCCGCACTATAAAGTGCACTACAAGCTGCACACGCCCAACGGCATCCTGCACCTGGTGGAGCTGGGCGAAGCCTTCAAGCAACACGGACGACAGCTATTACGCGGCTATCTATTGCCAGCAGACGAACCGGTGTTCCCCGACCGTCAGCCGCAACAGTCCGAACTGCAAATCCAGAACAACCGCCTGCAAGCCTCCCTCGAACTCTATCAACGCTCCCAGGAAGAACACCTGCAGCACCTGGTCCGCAGCCGCGCGCAGCAGAGCATGATCGTGCGCCTGGCGCGCCATCGCTACAGCTCCGACAACCAAGTGTTCGAGGCCGCGCAACTGATCACCAAGGCCGCCTGCGAGACGTTCAACGTCGCCCGCGCCAGCCTCTGGCACCTGCGCGCCGAGCAGCTCGACCCGATCACCATGTACAGCACCGACATCGGCCAGCACGAACTGCCAGCACCGATCAACGCCAGCAAATACCCGCACTACCTTGCCGCCCTGCACAGCGGCCGCGCCATTGACGCCCACAGCGCCATGCGCGATCCGCGCACCCGTGAGCTGGCCGAAACCCACCTGCTGCCCCGTGGCGTTACCGCCATGCTGGATGCCAGCGTGCGGGTGGCCGGCGAAGTGGTGGCAGTGCTGTGCCTGGAACATGTCGGCAACGAGCGGGTCTGGCAGGCCGATGAAATCGCCTTTGCCGGCGAGTTGGCCGACCAGTTCGCCCACGCCATGGTCAACCAGCAACGGCGCAGCGCCAGCAGCGAGTTGCAACTGTTCCGCCGCGCCGTCGAGCAGAGCGCCAGCGCCTTTCTGCTGATCGACCGCGAAGGCATCGTCGAATACGTCAACCCGAGCTTCACCGCCATCACCCTGTTCAGCCCGGAAGAAGTGCAAGGCCGGCGCCTGTCCGACCTGCCCGCCCTGGCCAACCTCAGCGACCTGCTGTTCGACGCCCACTCCAACCTGGCCCAGCAGAACAGCTGGCACGGTGAGTTCCGCAGTCGGCGCAAGAGCCTGGAACCGTACTGGGGGCACCTGTCGATTTCCAAGGTGTACGGGGCCGACGGCGAGCTGACTCACTACATCGGCATTTACGAAGACATCACCCAGACCAAGCTGGCCCAGCAGCGCATCGAGCGCCTGGCCTACACCGACAACCTCACCCGCCTGGGTAACCGGCCAGCGTTTATCCGCAGCATGGAAGAACGTTTTTCCGGCAACAGTGAGCAGCCCACCAGCCTGCTGCTGGTGGACATCGACAACTTCAAGCGGATCAACGACAGCCTCGGCCACCAGACCGGCGACAAGCTGCTGATGAGCCTGGCCCGCCGTCTGCGCAACAGCCTGAATGCCAACAACAGCCTGGCGCGCTTTGCCAGTAACGAATTCGCCGTGCTGTTGGACAACTGCGACGTCGCCGAAGGCCAGCGCATTGCCGGGCAGATTCTGCAAACCCTGGATAAACCGCTGTTCGTCGACAACCAGCTGATCAGCGTCACCGGCTCGGTGGGCCTGGCCTGTGCGCCGCTGCATGGCGAGGACTCGCACACCCTGATGAAACACGCGGGCCTGGCGCTGCACAAAGCCAAGGCCAACGGCAAACACCAGGTGCAGGTGTTCACCGAGGCACTGAACGCCGAGGCCAACTACAAGCTGTTCGTGGAAAACAACCTGCGCCGCGCCCTGACCCAGAACGAGCTGGAGGTGTTCTACCAGCCCAAGCTCGACCTGCGCAGCGGCCACCTCACCGGCATGGAGGCGCTGCTGCGTTGGAACCATCCGGAAAAGGGCATGATCAACCCGGATCAGTTCATCAGCGTGGCCGAAGACACCGGCCTGATCATCCCCATCGGCAAATGGGTGGCGCGCCAGGCCTGCCGCATGAGCAAGCAGCTGACCGCCCTCGGCCTGGGCGATATTCAGGTGGCGATCAACCTGTCGCCCAAGCAGTTCTCCGACCCCGACCTGGTCGGCTCGATCGCCGATATCCTCCAGGAAGAAATGCTGCCGCCGCACCTGCTCGAGCTTGAGCTGACTGAAAGCTTGCTGCTGGAAGCCACCGACGACACCCGCCAACAGCTCAATCGCCTGAAGAGCCTGGGCCTGACCCTGGCCATGGACGACTTCGGCACCGGTTACTCGTCCCTTAGCTACCTGAAGAAATTCCCCATTGATGTGATCAAGATCGATCGCAGCTTCATCAAGGACATCCCGGACAATCAGGACGACATGGAAATCACCTCGGCGGTGATCGCCATGGCCCACAACCTCAAGCTGAAGGTGGTAGCCGAGGGCATCGAAAACGCCGCCCAGTTGAGTTTCCTGCGGCGGCACAAATGCGATATCGGCCAGGGCTACCTGTTCGACCGGCCGATTGCCGGCCGCGACCTGCTGGAAAGCCTGCGGCGCTACCCCTGCCGCCCGGCCAGTTGAATTGCCTGTAACGTCTGCGCGGGTAAACACTCTACACAGACGCCAGAACTGCAAAATCCCATCTGTTAACCAAGGAGCCTGCCATGGTGCTGCGTTCGCAAATTCTCGCCCACAAGCTCGACCTGCCTACCGCCGAGCAAGCCCTGCCCGGCCGTGAAAGCCCGATGCCGGTGCCGGAGCAGCATTTCGTCAACGGCAACCCGCTGCAGGGCCCGTTCCCGGCCGGCCTGGAAACCGCGATTTTCGGTCTCGGTTGTTTCTGGGGCGCCGAACGGCGCTTCTGGCAACAGCCTGGCGTGTACAGCACCGCAGTCGGTTATGCCGGCGGCCACACGCCCAACCCCACCTACGATGAAACCTGCTCGGGCCTGACCGGCCACAGCGAAGTGGTGATGGTGGTGTTCGACCCGAAAGTGACCAGCTACGACGCGCTGTTGAAAGTGTTCTGGGAAGCACACAACCCGACCCAGGGCATGCGCCAGGGCAATGACGTCGGCAGCCAGTACCGCTCGGCCATCTACGCCACCAGCCCGGCGCAACTGGATGCCGCGCTGACCAGTCAGGCCACGTTCCAGAAACAACTGGAGGCTGCCGGTTTCGGCGCCATCACCACGGAAATCATCGAAGCGCCGGCCTTCTACTACGCCGAGGCCTACCACCAGCAGTACCTGGCCAAGAACCCGAACGGCTATTGCGGGTTGGGCGGCACCGGGGTTTGCCTGCTGTAAATGGCCTGAAAACCGGTCGTTGGCGCCTACAACCAACGACCGGTTCACGCCTTGCTAACGTCTAAGTTCGGCTGTCATACAACACGTTGTAGGATGACTCTCTGCCAGCTAGTCATGCCGCACCCGGTTTGCAAAGTGGCCGCACCGGAAGCGTCTATAAAAAGAGAGAGTCTGCATGAACACTTCCCACCTCGGGCGTTGCCGCCTGGTTGTAGGTTTTGCCGCGTTGTTGAGTTTTGCCGGTGTGGTACTGGCTGACGACGCCCCCATCGTGATCAAGTTTTCCCACGTCGTCGCCGAAGACACGCCCAAGGGCCAAGGCGCCCTGCTGTTCAAAAAGCTCGCCGAGGAACGCCTGGCCGGCAAGGTCACCGTCGAGATCTACCCCAACTCCAGCCTGTACGGTGACGCCGATGAGCTGCAGGCCCTGCGCGATGACAACGTGCAGATCCTGGCACCGTCACTGGCCAAGTTCGGTGAGTACAACCAGCAACTGCAGATTTTCGACCTGCCGTTCCTGTTCGACGACCTCGACGCCGTCAACCGCTTCCAGCAGCGTGCCAAAGGCCGTCAGTTGCTTACCGGCATGCAGAAACACAACATCACCGGTCTGGCCTATTGGCACAACGGCATGAAACAGCTGTCGGCCACCAAGGCGCTGAACAACCCAGCCGATGCCAAAGGCCTGGCCTTCCGCATCCAGCCCTCGCCCGTGATCGAAAGCCAGTTCACCGCCCTTGGCGCGACGCCGGTGAAACTGCCGTTCGCCGCCACCCTGCAAGCCCTGCAGGACGGCAAGGTGCAAGGCACCGAGAACACCTGGTCGAACCTCTACAGTCAGAAATACGCCCCGGTGCAGCCGTACATGACGGAAACCAACCACGGCGTGCTCGACTACATGCTGGTGACCAACACCAAGTTCTGGTACGCCATTCCCCACGCCACCCGTACCGAACTGGAAGGCATCATCGAAGAGGTGACCTTCGCCGTGAACAACGCCGCCGAGCAGCAGAACATCGCCGCCCGCCAGCAGTTGAGCCAGGGCAAAACCCACCTGATCAGCCTCACCGAGCAAGAGCGCAGCGCCTGGCGCGCAGCCATGCAACCGGTGTGGAAACAGTATGAAAGCGTGATTGGCAGCGACATCATCCACGCCGCCGAACAGGTCAACCGCAAGAACGCCGGCAAACAATAGCTGGCCGTTAGCCATTAGACCGGCTGCTACCCGCACAAAAGGCAGGCTAGACTTAGGCATCACCGACATCGGCCTAAGTCCCTGCATGCCTGACTCCAAACACTACATCGCGCCCGAACAGCTCTGCGTGGGGCTGTTCGTCCAACTCGACTTGGGTTGGTGGGAGCACGACTTCGCCTTCAACAGCTTCAAGATCAAAGACCAGGCCCAACTCGACGCCCTGCTCGAACTGGGTTTACCGCGGGTGCGCTACGACCCCGCGCGCAGCGACTGCCAACCCTTGCCGCACCCGGACGAGCTTCCGCCAGCGATCGTCGAAGAAGCCAAACCGCAACCCGCCCCGCCCTCTGCAGAAGAGCTGGCGGCGCAAGCCCGCGCGGTAAAGCTGAGCAAGCTGCGCAAACGCCTGGCCGAGGTGGACCGCAAGTTCATCCACACCAGCCAGATGGTCAAAGAGCTCACCCAGACCCTTCACCGCGCCCCGGAAGATGTGCTGAAACAGGCCGGCGAAGTGGTGCGCGAACTGGTCGGCACGATGATGGCCGAGGACGGTGTGGTGCTGCACAGCATCAACGGCAAGGCCGCCGAAGACGCTTACTCCCATGCCCTGAACGTCACCGTGCTGTCGATGATGCTCGGCCGTCAGCTCGGCTACGACAGCGAGGCCTGCCACACCCTGGGGCTCGGCGCGTTGCTGCATGACATGGGCAAGATGGACGTGCCGAGCAAGGTGCTGCTGAAAACCGAACCGCTGAACCGCCCGGAAACCCAGTTCCTGCACATGCACCCGGAGTTTGGCCGGCGCCGTGGGCTGAAGCTGATGCTCGATGACGAGGTGCTGCGGATCATCTACGAGCACCACGAATACTGCGACGGCAGCGGTTACCCCAACCAACTGCACGAAGCCGCCATCGGCCGCCTGAGCCGTGTGGTGTGCATCACCAACCACTTCGACAACCTGTGCAACCCGCACAACCCGCGCGAGGCCATCAGCCCCCACGAAGCCCTGGCGCGGATGTTCAACCAGCACAAGGAACGTTTCGACCAGGTGGCGCTGAAAGCCTTTATCCGCTGCATGGGCGTGTATCCGCCAGGCAGTCTGGTGCAGTTGCAGGACGGCCGTTTCGGCCTGGTATTGGGCATGCACCCGACCCTGCCGCTGAAGCCGACGCTGATTCTGTATGAAGCGAGCATTCCCAAGAGCGAGGCGCTGATCGTCAACCTGGAGCAGGAACCGGAACTGGCGATTGCCCGCAGCGTGCGCGCGTCCGAGCTGGATGAAGCAGCGCGCGACTACCTGAACCCGCGGCAGCAGTTGACGTATTACGTAGACCCAAAGCGCCCGAAATAGCCCTTGTAGGGTGTGTTCCGCGCACCGTTGCGATCAACCATGAATCGCTTGGTGCGCGGAGCACACCCTACAAGAACCTACTCGGCGATCAACCAATCCAGGCGCCAATTGCCTTCGCTTTGCGCGAGGTTTTTGGCCAGCCAGGGCAGCAGTTCTTTCAGTTCATCTTCCAAACCCCACGGCGCATTGGCGATCACCAGGCCGGAGCCGGTCAGGCGCGTGGCGTCGTCCGGGTTGTGGACGAACAGTTCGGCGCGCAGCAGTTTCGGTGCGCTGGATTTGCTCAGGCCCTGGTAGAAGCGCTTGAGCTGGCGCTCATCCTTGATCGGGTACCAGATGGCGACGATGGTCTGGCGCATGCGGCTGATGCTTTCGTTCAGCGCGGTGATGCAGCGGTCCAGTTCGTCGCTTTGCTCGAATGGTGGGTCGATCAGCAGCAGCGCGCGTTTCTCGGCCACCGGCAACAGGGCCCGCGGCACGTGCCAACCTTCGCCCAGGTGCACGGCCACCCGGCGGTCGCCGCGCATGTTTTCTTTCAGCAGTTGGCCGTCTTGCGGGTGTTTTTCGTTGAGCAGTACGCGGTCCTGGTCACGGGTCAGCTGCCGCGCCAGCTCGGGGGAGCCTGGGTAGTAACGCAGATCGCCGTCCGGGTTCATCGCCTTCAGCACGCCGAAATAGTCGTCGGTACTGGCCGGCAGGTCGTCGGCGTCCCACAGGCGGGCGATGCCTTCCAGCCATTCACCGGTGCGACTCGCTTCGTCGCCCTTGAGGTCGTAGAGGCCCAGGCCCGCGTGGCTGTCCAGGCATACGAACGGGGCTTCCTTGCGCGCCAGCAGGGCAATGATGCGGCTGATGATCAGGTGTTTGAGCACGTCGGCATGGTTGCCGGCGTGGAAGGCGTGACGGTAGTTCATCGGGCAAGGTCCTCGGGCGCTGCTTCGGCGGCGCAGTTTACCAGCCCGCCCGGCTGCCATGGCGACTGGGTTTTGCAGCTTTATCACTCGCCTGTATGAAGCTAGGCGCTGCCGCTTGCCCGCAATAGACTCCGGTAACGTTGTTTTTTACTGCCCACCATAAACAGGTAAGCCGCATGTCCGAGACTCTGCTCAGCTCCCGTAACCTGGCCTTCGAGCTCTATGAAGTGCTGGATGCCGAAGCCCTGATCCAACGCGAGCGTTTCGCCGAGCACAGCCGCGAAACCTTCGACGCCGCCATCGACACCGCCCGCAGCATCGCCGAAAACCTGTTTGCCCCGCATTGCCGCAAGAACGACGAAAACGAACCGCAGTTCGTCGACGGCGCAGCAGTACTGATTCCGGAAGTGAAACCGGCAGTCGACGCCTTCCTCGAAGCCGGCTTTCTAAATGCCTCGCGCGACTTCGAAGCTGGCGGCATGCAATTGCCGACCCTGCTGTCGCAGGCGTGCTTCTGTCACTTCCAGTCGGCCAACGCCGCCACCACCTCTTACCCGTTCCTGACCATGGGCGCGGCCAACCTGATCGAGAGCTTCGGTAACGAGGAGCAGAAACAGCGCTTCCTGCAGCCGATGATCGAAGGCCGTTTCTTCGGCACCATGGCCCTCACCGAACCCCACGCCGGCTCCTCCCTGTCCGACCTGCGCACCCGTGCCGAACCGGCGGGCGATGGCAGCTACCGGATCAAGGGCAACAAGATCTTTATCTCTGGCGGCGACCACCCACTGTCGGAAAACATCGTGCACATGGTGCTGGCCAAGCTGCCGGACGCCCCGCCTGGGGTGAAAGGTATTTCGCTGTTTATCGTGCCCAAGTTCCTGGTCAACGATGACGGCTCGCTCGGCAAGCGCAACGACGTGATCCTGGCCGGCCTGTTCCACAAGATGGGCTGGCGCGGCACCACCTCCACCGCGCTGAACTTCGGCGATAACGGTGAGTGCGTGGGCTACCTGGTGGGCAAACCGCACGCTGGCCTGTCGTACATGTTCCAGATGATGAACGAGGCGCGCATTGGCGTCGGCATGGGCGCGGTGATGCTCGGCTACGCCGGCTACCTGTACTCGCTGGACTACGCCCGTCAGCGTCCGCAAGGTCGCCTGCCGGATGGCAAGGACCCAACCACCGCGCAAGTGGCAATCATCGAACACGCCGACGTGCGCCGCATGCTGCTAACCCAGAAAGCCTATGTAGAAGGCTCGTTCGACCTGGCCCTGTACGCCGCGCGCCTGTTCGACGACACCCAGACCCTGGCGACCGAAGAAGAACGCAAGTCGACTCTGGAACTGCTCGACCTGCTGACCCCGATCGTTAAATCCTGGCCATCGGACTACTGCCTCAAAGCCAACGAACTGGCCATCCAGATTCTCGGCGGCCACGGCTACACCCGCGAATACCCGGTGGAGCAGTACTACCGCGACAACCGCCTGAACCCGATTCACGAAGGCACCTACGGCATCCAGTCCCTCGACCTGCTGGGGCGCAAGGTGTCGATGAATGGCGGCGCGGCGCTCAAGCAACTGGTGAAACTGGTGCAAGGCTGCTGCCAGCGTGCCGAGGCCCATGAGTCGCTGAATGCCCTGCGTGAACCGCTGGAACATTTGCTCGCCCGCCTCTCCACCGTGACCCTGGGCCTGCTGGGTGACCTGATGCAGGGCAAGGTCAACGAAAGCCTGGCCAACTCGGCGCTGTACCTGAAAGTGTTCGGCCACATGGTGATCGGCTGGCGTTGGCTGGAACAGGCGATTCGCGCCGAAGAAGGGCTGGCCAAGGGCAACGCCCAGGACCACGATTTCTACACCGGCAAACTGCAGGCCGCGCGCTACTTCCTGACCTGGGAAGTGCCGAGCATGCACCACGACCTGGCGATTCTCGAGGCCAAGGACGATACCTGTTTGGCCATGCAGGATGCGTGGTTCTAAACCACAAACGCGAGTCCTTGTGGGAGGGGCTTCAGCCGCGATGTCCTTGATCTTTTAAATCAAAAGCTTCGCGGCTAAAGCCCGTCCCACAGGATCGAGTTCGACACCAAAACCATGCCCCGCCCACACGCGGGGCATTTTTTTGACAGGCGCAGGAAAACGCGGGTTAGAATCGTCTGGCATGCCTGCTGCATGCTATATGTCATTTTCGATCTATCGCTTCTGCCTGGAGTTCCGCCTTTGGATGCCACCGCCATCAATAGCCTGTTCCTGATCGGCGCATTGCTGGTGGGCGCGAGCATTCTGGTGAGCTCGCTTTCTTCGCGTCTGGGCATCCCTATTCTGGTGATCATCCTCGCGGTCGGCATGATCGCCGGCGTCGATGGCCCTGGCGGTATCGGCTTCAGCAACTACCCCCTTTCTTACCTCGTGGGCAACCTGGCCCTGGCAGTGATCCTGCTGGACGGCGGCTTGCGCACCCGGGTGTCCAGTTTCCGCGTGGCGCTGTCGCCGGCGCTGTCGATGGCCACGGTGGGCGTACTGATCACCACCGGCCTGACCGGCATGGCCGCCGCCTGGCTGTTCAACCTCAACCTGATGCAGGGCCTGCTGGTCGGCGCCATCGTTGGCTCCACCGACGCCGCGGCAGTGTTCTCGCTGCTGGGCGGCAAGGGCCTGAACGAGCGGGTAAACGCTACCCTGGAAATCGAGTCCGGTAGCAACGACCCCATGGCAGTGTTTCTCACCGTTACCTTGATCGACATGCTGGCCAGCGGTCAGGACGAATTCGGCTTCGGCCTGTTGCTGCACCTGCTGCGTGAATTCGGCATCGGCGCAGTGGTTGGCCTGGGCGGCGGCTGGGTAATTCTCAAGCTGGTCAACCGCATTCACCTGGCCCACGGCCTGTACCCGTTGCTGGTGGTCAGTGGCGGTCTGCTGACCTTCGCCCTGACCAACGCCCTGCATGGCAGCGGCATTCTCGCCGTGTACCTGTGCGGCCTGGTGCTGGGCAACAAGGCCATTCGCTCGCGCCACGGCATTCTGCACATGCTCGACGGCCTGGCCTGGCTGGCGCAGATCGGCATGTTCCTGGTCCTCGGCCTATTGGTCACGCCCCATGACCTGCTGCCCATCGCCCTGCCGGCGCTGGCCCTGGCACTGTGGATGATCCTGATCGCGCGGCCGCTGTCGGTGGCCGTCGGCCTGTTTCCGTTCAAGGCCTTCCATGACCGGGAAAAAGTCTTTATCGCCTGGGTCGGCCTGCGCGGGGCGGTGCCGATCATTCTCGCGGTGTTCCCGCTGATGGCCGGCCTGGAACACGCGCAGCTGTACTTCAACCTGGCGTTCTTTATCGTGCTGGTCTCCCTCGTGGTGCAGGGCACCAGCCTGCCGTGGGTGGCCAAGTGGCTGCGGGTGACCGTACCGCCGGAGCCGGCGCCGATTTCCCGCGCAGGCCTGGAAGTGCACCCCACCAGCCAGTGGGAGCTGTTCGTCTACCGTCTTGGCGCGGAAAAATGGTGCATCGGCGCCGCCCTGCGCGAGCTGAACATGCCCGAGGGCACGCGCATCGCCGCACTGTTCCGCGGCACCGAGCTGCTCCACCCATCCGGTAGTACCACCCTGGAAGCCGGCGACATGCTCTGCGTGGTCGGCCACGAACACGACCTGCCGGCCCTCGGCAAACTGTTCAGCCAGGCGCCAAAACGCGGCCTGGATCTGCGTTTCTTCGGCGACTTCGTGCTCGAAGGCGATGCAGAACTCAGCGCCATTGCCGCGCTGTACGGGCTCAAGGTCGGCGATGTCGACGGCACGATGCCGCTGGGCCGCTTCATCTCTCACGAGATCGGCGGCGAGCCGGTTATTGGCGACCAGGTGGAGTGGAATGGCCTGACCTGGACAGTTGCCGCCATGGAAGGGAACAAGATCCGCAAGGTCGGCGTCAAATTCCCCGAAGGCAGCCGCCCCGGCCCTGGCTTGTTCCTCTAAACTGCTCGCTTCCCGAGCCGCACGATTGGCGACCATGTCTCTGTTCCCGTATTCGCTCCGTTCCCGATTTATCAGCAAATGGGTTACGGCCAGCCTGCTTGGCCTTGCCCTTATTGTTCCGTCACTGCACGCCGCCGAGCCACCGGCCAGCGCCGATGTGCAGCGCAACCTGGATGGCCTGGCCGCGCGCAAGCTGGCCGAAACCGACGCCGCCAACATCAAGCAGATGCTGGAAAATACCCTGGCCCTGCTGGCGGAAAAAAGCAGTGCCGAAACCAGCCTGACCCAGCTCAAGCAGAAACTCGCTGAAGCGCCGAAGCTCACCGCCGACAACCAGCGCGAACTGACCAAGCTCAAAGCCAGCCAACCCGAGTCGTTCCGCCAGCGCTACGGTGCGCTGACCATTCCGCAGCTGGAACAGAAACTCACCGACCTCAGCACCCAGCTCAGCGACTGGCAA
Source organism: Pseudomonas sp. GV071 (assembly GCF_003050835.1). Taxonomy (GTDB): domain Bacteria; phylum Pseudomonadota; class Gammaproteobacteria; order Pseudomonadales; family Pseudomonadaceae; genus Aquipseudomonas. The sequence continues at coordinate 216,363 of NZ_QAOJ01000005.1, forward strand.
AAAGCCCTGGCCGAGGCCAATAGCGACATCCTCACTGCGCAAACCCGGCCGGAGCGCGCGCAAGCGGAAATCAGCAGCGGCCAGACCCGCGTGCAGGAAATCGGCAACCTGCTCAAGGTTGGCAAGGAAGCCAACAAGCCGCTGATTCCCGAGCGCCGCGATCAGTTGAATGCCGAGCAAGCGGCGCTGACCGCCAAAATTGCCCTGCGCCGCGCCGAACTGGCGGGCAACAACCTGCTGCAGGACCTGGGCAATGGCCAGCGCGACCTGCTGGTGGAGCGCATCGCCCGCGCCGAACAGAACAGCAACGACCTGCAAACCCTGATCAGCGAAAAACGCCGGGCGCAGTCGGAAAAGACCCTGGTAGAACTCTCCAAGGAAGCGCAGAACGCCGGCTCCGACAGTGTGGTGGCGCTGGAAAGCGCGCAGAACCTCAAGCTCTCCGACTACCTGCTGCGGGCCACCGACCGCCTCAATGACCTGACCAAAGAGAACCTGCTGACCAAACAGCAGCTGGACAGCGTCAACCAGGCCGACCAGTCCCTGGAAGAACAGATCAACGTACTCAAAGGCAGCCTGCTGCTGTCGAAGATCCTCTACCAGCAGAAGCAATCGCTGCCACACCTGTCGATGAACAAGGACCTGGCCGACGAGATTGCCGACATCCGCCTGTACCAGTTCAACCTCGACCAGAGCCGCGACCAGTACAGCAGCCCGCAAGCCTACGTCGACAGCCTGCTGGCCCAGCAACCGGCCGAGCAGGTGACCCCGGAACTGCGCCGCACCCTGCTCGACCTGGCCAACACCCGCAGTGAATTGCTCGAACGCCTGAGCCGCGAACTCAACGCCCTGCTCAATGAATCGATCACCCTGCAGCTCAACCAGAAGCAACTGCAAGCCACTGCCAAGGCCCTGCGCGCCACGCTGGAAGAACAGATGTTCTGGATTCCCAGCAACAAGCCGCTGGACCTGTCCTGGGTGCGCGTTGCCCCGCGTTATCTGGAAAGCCAGATGTCCGATCTGCCCTGGGGCGCCGGCCTCAAGCAACTGATCGAAGCCCTCGGTGAACGGCCGTGGTTCTTCCTGCCGCTGGCCTTGGTCAGCGGCCTGCTGATCTGGCAGCGCAGCACCATCTACCGCAAGCTCGGCGAGCTGCATGACGACATCGGTCATTACAAGCGCGACAGCCAGTTGCACACGCCCCTGGCGCTGCTGCTGAATATTCTTCTGGCCCTGCCGGTGTCGCTGCTGCTGGCCCTTGGCGGCCTGGCGTTGCGCGCCGACGCCCGCGGGCAGAACGCCGCGCTGGGTCTGGCGCTGCTGGAAATGGCCCAGGCCTGGCTGGTGTTCTACACCCTGTACCGGATTCTCGCCCCCGGTGGCGTGGCCGAACTGCACTTCCGCTGGCCCCGTGCGCAAGTGGATTTCCTTAGCAAAAAAGTTCGCAACCTCGGCCTGGTGGTGATGGCACTGGTCGCGGTGGTGAGCGTCGCCGAGCAGCAACCGGCGGCCCTGGCCGAAGACGTGATCGGCATCGTCATCGTCCTCACCTGCTTCTGCCTGATGACCTGGTTGCTAGGCAAACTGCTGCTGGGCGAACAGCTGCGCGAACATGCTTCACCGTTCCGCCTGGTGGTGGGCGCCGCGTTCACCCTGCTGCCATTCGCGCTGATCATCGCGGTGGGGTTCGGCTACTACTACACCTCGCTGAAGCTTACCGACCGACTGATCAACACCCTCTACCTGCTGATCGTCTGGCTGATTATCGAGGCCACCTTCGTCCGTGGTCTGGCGGTTGCCGCAAGGCGCCTGGCCTATGCCCGCGCCCTGGCCAAACGCCAGGCGCAGGCCAAGGAAAATGTCGACGGCGATGAAGTGCCGGTGGAAAGCCCGACCCTGGATATCGACCAGGTCAACCAGCAGTCCCTGCGCCTGATCCGTCTGGCGTTGCTGGCCGGTTTCATTGGCTGCCTGTACTGGGTGTGGGCCGACCTGATCAGCGTGTTCGCGTACCTCGACAACGTCACCCTCTACCAATACGCCTCCGGCACCGGCGCCACCGCCACCCAGGTGCCGATCAGCCTGATGGACGTGCTTGGGGCGCTGCTGATCATCGGCGTCACCATTGCCCTGGCGAACAACCTGCCGGGTTTGCTGGAAGTGTTGGTGCTGTCGCGCCTGTCGCTGGCGCAAGGCAGCGCGTATGCCACCACCACGCTGCTGTCTTACGCGATTGCCGGCATCGGTATCGTCAGCACCCTGTCGACCCTCGGGGTCAGTTGGGACAAGCTGCAATGGCTGGTGGCCGCGCTGTCGGTAGGTATCGGTTTCGGCATGCAGGCGATCTTCGCCAACTTCATTTCCGGGATCATTCTGCTGTTCGAGCGCCCGGTACGGATCGGCGACCTGGTGACCATCGGCACGGTGACCGGCACCGTCAACCGGATCCGCATTCGCGCCACGCACATCACCGATGGCGACCGCAAAGCGGTAATCGTGCCGAACCAAACCATCCTCACCAGCCAGTTGATCAACTGGACGCTGACCGACACCATCACCCGCATCGTGCTGACCTTCAATGTGCAGCGCGGCACCGACCTGGAGCTGGTGCGCAAGTTGATGATGCAGGCCACCCAGGAAAACTCCCGCGTGCTGCGCGACCCGGCACCGACGGTGCAACTGACCTCCTATGGCGCCAGCACCCTGGACCACGAACTGAAGATCTATGTGCGCGAACTGGGCGACCGTGGCCCGGCCACCGATGAGCTGAACCGGCGCATCGACCAGTTGTTCCGCGCCAACGACATCAACTCCAGCAGCACGCCGAAGATGGAAATTTTCCTCGCCAATCGGGATGGGCAGGAGCAGAAGTTGTCCACAGAGCTCCAATCCGAAACACCGGCCCCGTAGGGTGTGCTCCGCGCACCATAAACACCGCTTGGTGCCATGCTGCGCACAGCACGCCCTACGAGATCAAAAGCCCATGGGACACCGCCGTTGAAAACCCTCGCCGATTTGACCTTCGATAACCGCTTCGCCCGCCTGGGCGATGCGTTTTCCACCGAGGTGCTGCCCGAGCCCATCGACGAGCCGCGTCTGGTGGTTGCCAGCCCGGCGGCCATGGCCTTGCTCGACCTTGATCCAAACGAGGCCGAGCAACAGGTGTTCGCCGAGATCTTCGCCGGCCACAAACTCTGGGAAAGCGCCGAGCCGCGGGCGATGGTGTATTCCGGCCACCAGTTCGGCTCCTACAACCCTCGCCTGGGCGATGGCCGTGGCCTGCTGCTGGGCGAAGTGGTGAACGACGCCGGCGAGCATTGGGACCTGCACCTCAAAGGCGCCGGGCAAACACCCTACTCGCGCATGGGCGATGGCCGCGCGGTGCTGCGTTCTTCCATCCGTGAGTTTCTCGCCTCCGAAGCGCTGCATGCCCTAGGCATTCCCAGCAGCCGCGCGCTGTGCGTCACCGGTTCAACCACGCCGGTATGGCGGGAGAAAAAGGAAAGCGCGGCCATGGTCCTGCGCCTGGCGCCCAGCCACGTGCGCTTCGGCCACTTCGAATACTTCTATTACACCAAGCAGGAAGAACAGCTTAAAACCCTCGGCGAACACGTGTTGCACAACCACTTTGCGCAGTGCCTGGAACAGCCCGAACCGTACCTGGCCATGTTCCGCGAAGTGCTGGAACGCAACGCCGAAATGATCGCCTACTGGCAGGCCTACGGCTTCTGCCACGGGGTGATGAACACCGACAACATGTCGATTCTGGGCATCACCTTCGACTACGGCCCGTTCGCCTTCCTCGACGACTTTGACGCACGGTTTATCTGCAACCACTCCGACGACGCCGGCCGCTATTCCTTCAGCAACCAGGTGCCGATTGCCCACTGGAACCTGTCGGCCCTGGCCCAGGCGCTGACGCCCTTTATCAGCGTGGAAGCGCTACGGGAAACGCTGAACCTGTTCCTGCCGTTGTACCAGGCGCATTACGTCGACCTGATGCGCAAACGCCTGGGTTTGTTTGAAGCCGATGAGCAGGACGAAAAGCTGATCGAACGCCTGCTGCAACTGATGCAGGCCAGCCCGGTGGACTACACACGGTTCTTCCGCGAACTCGGCGACAGCGCGCCGACCGATGCACTCAAGCGTTTGCGCGATGACTTTATCGATCTGGCCGGTTTTGACGCCTGGGCCGAGGATTATCTGGCGCGTTGCGGCGACCTCGACCCGGCCGAGCGGCGCGCGCGTATGCATGCGGTCAACCCGAAATACATCCTGCGCAATTACCTGGCGCAGCAGGCTATCGAGGCGGCGGAGAAAGGTGACTACAGCGAAGTGCGGCTGTTGCATGCGGTGCTGAGCAAGCCGTTTGATGAGCAGCCCGGCATGGAACGGTTCGCCGAACGCCCACCGGAGTGGGGCAAACATTTAGAGATTAGCTGCTCGTCCTGAGCAACCACTCAAGCCCCATCTGCACATGCAGGTGGGCGCTATCGAGCAACGGCAGCGGCGATTCACAGCCCTCCAGCAACAAACCAATTTCGGTACAGCCGAGAATCGCCGCTTCGGCGCCTTGCGCTTTCAGGCGCGTCAGACAGTCCAGGTAGTAGCGCTTGGAGTCTTCGGGAAATTGCCCCAGGCACAGCTGCTGAAAAATGATCCGGTCGATTTCGGCTTGTTCATCCAGCGGCGGCACCCGCACCTCGATGCCGTACCCCGCAATCAACCGCTCGCGGTAGAAGGCTTCCTGCATGGTGAAGCGGGTGCCGAGCAACGCGGCCTTGTTCACTCCCTCGGTTTTTAACGCCTGGCCTACCGCATCGCCGATATGCAGCAGGGGAATGCTCACTGCTGCTTCGATGGCGGGCGCCACCTTGTGCATGGTGTTGGTGGCCAGCAGCAATGCGGTGGCGCCGGCTTGTTGCAGGCCATGGGCGGCTTGGGCGAGGACTTCGCCGGCACCTTGCCAGTCGCCGCTTTTCTGCATCGCGGCGATCTGCGCGAAGTCCACCGAATGCAGCAGCAGGGGCGCGGAATGCAGACCGCCCAATTGATCGCGCACGCCTTCGTTGAGCAGACGGTAATAGGTGACCGTCGACTCCCAACTCATACCGCCCAGAACGCCCAGGGTGCGCATTGTTTTTGCTCCTCCAATCGAGAGTGAAGCCTAGCCCGTTGGTTGTGGGCGACACAGGCACAGACAGGGTCCATGGCGCAGGTACAGTCCAGAGCATCGCGGCTAAAGCCGCTCCTACAATGTGTGCAGGCCCGTAGGAGCGGCTTTGGTTGCGATGCTCTTGATCCTTTCAAATAACTCAGGAGCATATAAACCTGCCCAATGAGTCTTAGACTCTCTAAGCAAAGCTCTCTATCGTTGCGCCACCGAACGGCTAACCGCTCGCCCCGCTCAAGGCTCCGCTGTAGATGAAAATCCGCGAACTCGATTACACCACCAGCCCGATCAATACCGAACACCAGGCACTGGGCTTGCCGCCGGTCGAAGACTACGTTTCCCACCCCGCCAATCACCCTGTGCTGCGTATCGCCATGTGGCTGGCGGTGGCCATTCTGTTGAGCCTGTTAGGTGTGCTGGCCTGGCGCCTGTTCTTCGGCAATAACCAAAGCAGCGGCCTGGAAATTATCGAAGAGGCGCTGCACAGCCGGCTGTTCTGGAGCGCCGTGGCCGTGGGCTTTTTTGCTCAGGCCATTGATGGTGCATTGGGCATGGCCTATGGCATCACCGCCACCACCTTTCTGCTCAGCGCCGGGGCCACGCCTGCCGCTGCGAGCGCCAGCGTGCATATCGCCGAGGTTTTCACCACCGGCCTTTCCGGCATCTCCCATGTCAAACTCGGCAACGTCAACAAGGCGCTGTTTTTGCGCCTGCTGATTCCCGGCATGATCGGTGCGGTGCTCGGCGCGGTGATCATTACCCAGTTCGACGGCAAGGTGCTCAAGCCGTTTATCTCGGCTTACCTGCTGATCATGGGCCTGTACATCCTGCGCAAGGCGTTTCTACATGTGGTGCAAAAGCGCGAGCCCAAACATATCGCCAAGCTGGCGCTGTTCGGCGGCTTTGTGGATGCCGCCGGCGGCGGTGGCTGGGGCCCGGTGGTGACCACCACGCTGATCGGCTCGGGCAGCGACCCACGTACCACCATCGGTTCGGTGAACTTCGCCGAGTTCTTCCTGACCATCGCCAGCGCCACCTCGTTCATCCTCCTGGCCGGCCAGCCCAGCACCTGGCAGTTGGTCGCGGGCCTGGTATTCGGCGGCCTGTTCGCCGCGCCGTTCGCCGCGCTGTTGTGCAAAAAGCTGCATGCGAAAACCCTGCTGATGATGATCGGCAGCCTGATCACCCTGATCAGCGCCTACAACATCTATATGGCCCTCACCGCTTGAAAGCCGGGCATGGCGGCTCCAAATAGGCCTTACTGCCTCTGGAGCTGACCATGTCCGAATCCTTCGTAATTCCCTGCCCACACTGCAACGGCCTTAACCGTATTCCCACCGACCGCCTTGGCGACAGCCCGCGCTGCGGCAAGTGCAAAGAAGGCGTGTTGCAGAACAAGCCCTTCGACCTTACCCAAGCCAGCTACGCCAGCCAGATCAAAGGCGACCTGCCCTTGCTGGTGGATGTCTGGGCCAGTTGGTGCGGCCCCTGCCAGGCCTTTGCGCCGACCTTCCAGCAAGCGGCCGGGCAGCTCCTGGGCCGTGCGCGGTTGGCCAAGCTCGACAGCGAGGCCAATCAGCAGCTGTCGGCGCAACTGAATATCCGCTCGATCCCCAGCTTGCTGCTGTTCAAGAACGGCAAGGAAGTGGCCCGACAAAGTGGCGCGATGCCGTTGCCGCAGTTGCTGGCGTGGCTTAAGACCCAAGGGGTCTGAGGCGTCACTTTTGGTCAGGCGGCGCGAGCATTAAGGTCATTGCCGGAACCTCACTAAAGACTAGTCTGGCCCTTCAATAACAAGAAGGAGCCCGCCATGGCATTTCCCCTCGAAATCGCCCGTCAACTCACCGAAGAACAGATCGCCTTCGTCAAACGCAGCGGCCTCAAGGCCGAGGTGCTCGAGCCCGGTTTTGTCCAACTGCTGATGCCGCTGACCGGCAACCAGAACCACATCGGCAGCATGTATGCCGGCGCGCTGTTCACCCTCGCTGAAATCCCCGGCGGCGCGCTGTTTCTCACCAGCTTCGATGTGCAGCGTTTCTACCCCGTGATCAAAGAAATGAACCTGCGTTTTCGCCGCCCGGCGACGGGGGATATTCGTGTGGAGGCGCGGCTGACTGCGGATGAGATCGAGCGCTTGCAGGGTGAGGCCAACGAAACCGGCAAGGCGGAATATGTGCTGGAGCTGAAGTTGGTGAATGGCAGTGGCGAGGTGGTGGCGCAGAGTCGTGGGGTCTACCAACTGCGCAAGCACACGTAGGCTGGGGGGCCGCCTAGGCGAGCGTAGCGAACCCCATCGGCGATTTATGCCCAGACCGCGATGGGTTTCGGCTTCGCCTCTACCCATCCTACGGACTGCTGTACGACCAAAAAAAGCGCAAAAAAAACGGCACCGCCCGGGGGGCGATGCCGCGCTCTTACGGGGAAGAGAATCACGGAGTTGCTACATCCTGCCAACACGATCAATTGTGTCAGCAGGGGTTAGATCACTTTTCGATGATTGCAGTCACACCCTGGCCGCCGGCGGCACAAATCGAGATCAGACCGCGACCGCTTTCAGCCACCGATAGCAGCTTGGCCAGGTTGGCGACAATGCGCCCACCGGTGGCGGCAAATGGGTGCCCGGCCGCCAGCGAGCTGCCTTTGACGTTCATCTTGGCGCGGTCAATCGAGCCCAGTGCCCCGTCCAAACCCAGGCGGGTTTTGCAGTATTCGGGGTCTTCCCAGGCCTTGAGGGTGCACAAAACCTGAGCGGCGAAGGCTTCGTGAATTTCGTAGTAGTCGAAATCCTGCAGGCTCAGGCCGTTGCGTTTGAGCAGGCGGGGTACGGCGTACACAGGGGCCATCAACAGGCCTTCCTTGCCGTTGACGAAGTCCACCGCTGCCGCTTCGCCGTCGCGGAAGTAGGCCAGAATCGGCAAGCCGCGGGCCTTGGCCCATTCCTCGCTGGCCAACAGCACCACCGAGGCGCCGTCGGTGAGGGGCGTGGAGTTGGCGGCGGTCATGGTGCCGCGCGGGCCTTTTTCGAATACCGGTTTGAGGGTGGCAAGTTTCTCCAGGCTGATGTCCGGGCGCAGGTTCTGGTCGCGGGTCAGGCCCAGATACGGGGTGAGCAAGTCGTCCAGCCAACCTTCGGCGTAGGCGGCGGCGAGTTTCTGGTGGCTGGCGACCGCCAGTTGGTCCTGCTCATCGCGGGGGATCGACCAGGTCTGCGCCATCAATTCGCAGTGCTCGCCCATCGACAACCCCGTACGCGGCTCGCCATTGCGCGGAATATGCGGGGCCAGGTGGCGTGGGCGGATCTGCAGCAGCGCCTTGATCTTGTCGCCGGTGCTTTTGCTGCGGTTGGCTTGCAGAAGAATTTTGCGCAGGCCTTCATTGACGCCGATAGGCGCGTCGGAGGTGGTGTCGACGCCGCCGGCAATGGCGCTGTCGATCTGCCCCAGGGCAATCTTGTTGGCCACCAAAATCGCGGCTTCCAGGCCGGTGCCGCAGGCTTGTTGAATATCGTAGGCCGGGGTTTCCGGAGCCAGACGCGAGCCGAGCACGCACTCGCGGGTCAGGTTGAAGTCACGCGAGTGCTTGAGCACCGCGCCAGCCACCACTTCGCCAATGATTTCGCCATGCAGCTTGTAGCGCTCGATCAGGCCTTCCAGGGCAGCGGTGAGCATCTCCTGGTTGCTGGTGGTGGCATACACGGTGTTGGAGCGGGCGAAGGGAATACGGTTGCCGCCAACTATGGCGACCCGGCGCAGCTGGGTCATGTGAGACTCCTTAGAGGGTACGTGGTCACAAGACTAGCTTGCCAGATGCTGCTCGCATTGGCCGCCTTGCCAACGCTGCAAGCGGCACGGTCAATTGCGCTTGCTGTCGGTCTGCGTAGAGTGGGCCTACATTTGACTCTCCTGCTGGAGCCTTCTGCCATGTCCGATCGTTACCTGAACTTTGCCAACTCGCCCACTGGCCGCCGCCTGGTCGGCGCCCTCGGCCTGCCCTCGCCGGTGCGCCTGGAGCGCTGGACCGCCGGGCGCATGCGGCCGGTCGAGGGCGCGCTGTTGATCAGTGGCGGGGTGTTGGCCGAAGCGGCCAGTGCCTGCCTCAACCGCCTCACCGACCAGGCCTTTGCCAGCGAAGACGGGCTGTTCGGTCTGAGCCGCTGGACGGCCGAGCACGGCCCCAAACTCAAGGCGCTGATTTTCGATGCCAGTGGCATCAGCAGCGCCGAAGAACTCAAACAGTTGCGCGAATTTTTCCAGCCGGCGCTCAAGGGCCTGGACCTGTGCCCGCATGTTGTGGTGCTGGGCCGCGCGCCGGAGTCGCTGAAAGACCCGTTCGCTGCCAGCGCGCAACGCTCCCTGGAAGGTTTTACCCGCTCCCTGGGTAAGGAAATCCGCCGCGGCGGCACCGTGCAATTGCTTTATGTGGGCAAGGGCGCGGAAGACCAACTGGAAGGCGCCCTGCGCTTTTTCCTCTCGCCGAAAAGCGCCTACGTGTCCGGGCAAGTGGTGCGCCTGGCCGCCAGCCCGACCCAGGTGAATGACTGGAGCCGGCCACTGGGCGGCAAGGTCGCGTTGGTCACTGGCGCCAGCCGCGGCATCGGCGCCTCCATTGCCGAAACCCTGGCCCGTGATGGTGCCAGCGTGGTGCTGCTGGATGTACCACCGATGAAAGAAGCCCTCGATGCCCTGGCCGCACGCTTGGGTGGCCGCAGTGTGGCCCTGGATATCTGCGCGCCGGATGCCTCAGAACAACTGCTGGCCGCCCTGCCTGATGGCGTCGATATCGTCGTGCACAACGCCGGCATCACCCGCGACAAGACCCTGGCGAAGATGAGCGAGGCGCTGTGGGATTCGGTGATCGATGTGAACCTGCGCGCCCCGGAGATTCTCACCAAAGCCCTGCTCGACGCCGGCAAGCTGCGCGATGACGGGCGTGTGGTGCTACTCGCTTCCATCAGCGGCATCGCCGGCAACCTGGGCCAGAGCAACTACGCGGTGAGCAAGGCTGGCCTGATCGGCCTGGCCAATGCCTGGGCACCGGCCCTGGGCAAACGTGGCATCAGCATCAACGCGGTGGCGCCGGGCTTTATCGAAACGCAGATGACCGCGGCCATTCCGCTGACCATTCGTGAGGCCGGCCGACGCATGAGTTCGATGGGGCAAGGGGGCTTGCCACAGGATGTGGCCGAAACCGTGGCCTGGTTTGCCCAGCCCACCAGTGGCGCGGTGACGGGGCAGGTGTTGCGAGTGTGTGGGCAGAGTTTGCTCGGCGCTTAAAATCAAGGGCATCGCGGCTGAAGCCGCTCCTACGGGTATGCACAATCCGTAGGAGCGGCTTCAGCCGCGATGCTTTTTAATTACAGCCGGAAACTGCCCATCTGCTTGCCCAGATCATCCGCCAGGCCCAGCAAGGTTTTGCAGTCCTGCCGGCAGGCCTGCACTTCATCCGAGGTGGCGTGAGCCAGGTCAGCAATGCCTTGCACGTTGCGGTTGATCTCTTCGGTCACCGACGACTGCTCCTCAGTCGCCGCCGCCACCTGGGTGTTCATGTCGCTGATGCGTTCGATCTGCGCGGTGATCGAGCCTAACGACTCACCTGTGCGCTGGCTCGACTGCACACCATCACCCGTCGCCGCCTGCCCGGCCTGCATCGAGCTGACCGCTGTTTGCGCGCCGGTTTTCAAGCGCTGGATCATCTGCTGAATCTCGCCGGTGGACGCCTGGGTACGGCTGGCCAGGGTGCGCACCTCATCCGCCACCACGGCAAAACCACGGCCCATTTCCCCGGCACGTGCCGCTTCGATGGCGGCGTTCAGGGCCAGCAGGTTGGTCTGTTCGGAAATGCCGCGAATCACCGACAGCACCTGGTCGATCGAGGCCACTTCGTTGGCCAGTTCGCCCACCGCGCCAGAGGCTTCGCCGATGTCGTCGGACATTTTCTCGATCTGCTTGATTGAGCCACCCACCACCTGCCGCGCCTGTACCGCTTCGTCGCGAGCGCTCTGCGAGGTGCTGGCCGCGCTGCTGGCGTTGCGGGCGATTTCTTGCACGGTGAGGCCCATCTCGTGCACGGCGGTGGCAACCATATCGGTCATTTCATGCTGGCGCCCGGCACGTCCGGCGGTGTTTTCCACCACCGTGGCAACCTGGCCGACGGCAGTACGCAGCTTGACGCTGGTGCCCAGCACGGCACTGATCAGGTCGCGCTGGCTGCCAATAAAGCGGTTGAAACCACGGGCCAGATCACCCAGCTCGTCCTGGCGCGATTCGTCCAGGCGACGGGTCAGGTCACCGCCGCCGCCGCCGATTTCCACCAGCGCATCGGTCACCTGCTTGATCGGCTTGACCAGACCGCGAGCCAGCAACACCACCAGGCCGAGGGAGAACAACGCCACCAGCAAACCGATCAGGCTGCTGGTGATCAGCGCCTGGTTGGCCTCGGCGTAGATTTCCGCTTCCGGCACTTCGCTGACCAGCAGCCAGCCCAGGGTTTTCAGCGGTTGCGCCAAGGCCAGGTAGTCTTCGCCGTCACGTTGAAAGTGCACGGCCTTGCCGTTGTCCACCAGCAGCTTGGCGGCGGCATCCTTGCCCAGCAGGTCGCTGAGTTGGCGGGTGTCGTTGTATTCGGATTGCGGGTGAATCTTCACTTTGCCATCGGCGCTGACCAGAAAAATCCGCCCGCTCTTGCCGAAGTGGAAGTTGCGCACCAGGTCGGACATCGCCTGCAGGCCGAACCCCAACCCGGCCAGGCCGATGGTTTTGCCGTTGGCGGTGATGCGCTGATTGATAAACAGCGTCGGCTGGTTGGTGGATTTGTCGGTATCGATCTGCACCGCGCGGGTGTCGCTGCCGTCGACAAAATTGTAGAACCAGCCGTTTTCCGCCGGGCCGCGAGTGAGCGTGCGGTCCAGGCCTTTTTCGGTGAAATAGTTTCCGCTACCGGCAGCGACAATAAACGTGGTCAGGGCTTTTTGCTGGGTTTGCACGCCCTTCAGATAACGCACGAAGGCGGCCTGCTGACTGGCCTCCTCACCCGTGGAAAGCCATTCCTGAACCATGCTGTTCTCGGCGATACCGCGGGCGGCGGTCAGGGGTTCGGTGAGAATCCGTTCAAGGTCATTGCCAATGGCGGAGACGCTGGCCGGCAAGGCCTGTTCGACCAACGCCTTCTCCGCAAGGCGATTGACCACGGCGGCATAGATGCCGACAACAATCAGAATGCTGGCCAGCAGGGCGGCGCCCATGCTGAGGATCAACTGCCACTGAATACTGCGTTGCCAGAGGCGCATGGGAAGTACCTGTATGAGCTTGGGGGGGTGGGAGAAACGGCAGCAGATTGTATACAGATCGTCCGACAATCCGATCAGAAAATTACCCGGTCATGACGACAGGTTCTGTTCTTATCGACCAACGACATATCTAGCTTTAGCCGTTATTCCACGCTCCCGCCAACCGCTCGTCAGGGACGCTGGCTGCGCTGCCCCTGCTCCAGCACCCACGGCACCAGCTGAGCGCTCAGGCTGTTGCTGGCCTGACCGAAGGCGCGCACCACGTCGGCGACCTGTTCGCTGCTGGCGGCCTGCTGCACATCGAAGCGCCGCGCGGCGAGGATTTTGCGGCTGGCGCTGTCCACCAGCTGCACGTCCAGGCGCACCACCACCTGCACCTGGCCGTTCAGGTACTCGCCCTGGAACGCACGCAAGTCGCTAACCAGCACCAGATCGGCCTGCAGTTGCGCATCGTCGCTGCTCAGGGCATGGATGCGGCCGTCCGCCTGAAAGCCATCGAGCAAACGGTTGCGCAGCAGCACCGGACCGTTGTCGCTCCAGCGCGCGCCTTTGTAGTTACTGATCACGCTGCCTTCCGGCACCACAGCGATGCGCGGGCTATCGAGGGCCATGATCGCCTGCGGTTTGGCTACCCGCAGCGACCAGCTCACTGACGTGGCATTGCTGGCGGCAGTCGCTGGTGCCGACGGCAGCAGGTAGACGTTGCTCGGCTCGCCCTTGGGCAGAATCGAACAGGCGCTCAGCAGGCTCAGCAGACCCAGGGTCAGCAGGGGACGATGGGCATGCTTGATCATGGTTGGAACTCCTTGTTCTTCTCACCGCCGAGCAGGTAGCCGGCCGGGTCTTCCTGCAGGCGGCGGGTGATGGCGCGCAGGCTGCTGAGGGTTTCACGCAACTCGCCTACCGCCGGGCCAATGGCACTCAGGCCCTGGGCGCCGGCATTCAGCGAGTCGCGGTTTTCATTGAGCAGGCGCTCGATGCTCTGGCTGGCGCGGTCCAGCGCGGCCATGGCGTCGCGGGCACTGTTGAGGGCGTCTTTGCCTTGCTGGTCGAGCAGGTTGTTGGCGCTGGCCATGACCTTGCTGCTTTGCGCCAGGGTCTCGCTGGCCTGGCGCGAGGCGGCGGCCAGTTGCTTGACGATGGTGCGCATGTCTTCGCGCTCTTCAGCCACGGTGCCGGTCACCTGGTCGAAGTGGTCCAGGGTGCGGCTGATGCGCGCGACGTTTTCCGGCGACACCAACGCATTCGCGCTGGCGGCCAGCTTGTTGATATTGGTCAGCAGGTCTTCACCGCTGGTCAGCAGCGCGGTGATCGGCGATTTGTCGGCGACGATCACCGGCACCTTGCCGGTCTTGCTCACCAACAGCGGGCTTTCCGGCGAGCCGCTGTGCATCTGGATAAACGAGCCGCCAGTGATACCCACCAGGGACAGCTTGGCGTGGGTGTCCTGCTTCACCGGGGTGTCGGCCGCCACGCGAATGCGCGCGCGCACTTTGCGCGGGTCTTTGGGGTCGAGCTTGAGGGCGATCACCTCGCCGACCTTGATGCCGCTGTACTGCACCGTACTGCCCGGCGACAGACCGTTCACCGCCTCGTAAAAGACGATGTCGTAGAGGGCGAATTCGCGGTCGGCCGTGGACTTGGCCAGCCACAGCCCGAACAGCAGCGCAGCGGCCACCGCCAGCACCGTGAACAGGCCGATCAGCACGTGATGGGCGCGGGTTTCCATATCAGTTGTTCTCCGTCAGACGGGCGCTGGCTTGCAGCGCGGCACGGCCACGGGGGCCATGAAAATAGTCGTGAACCCAGGCGTCTTTAGTCGCCGCCACCGTGTTCAGATCACCGGCCACCAGCACGCGCTTTTGCGACAGCACCGCCACCCGGTCGCAGATGGTGTAGAGCGTGTCGAGGTCGTGGGTGACCAGAAACACAGTGAGGCCGAGGGCATCGCGCAGGGTCAGAATCAGTTGATCGAAGGCCGCCGCGCTGATCGGGTCGAGGCCGGCGGTGGGCTCATCGAGAAACACGATCTCCGGGTCCAGGGCCAAGGCTCGTGCCAGGGCCGCGCGCTTGATCATGCCGCCGGACAACGAGTCGGGGTATTTGTAGGCCGCGGTTTCCGGCAGGCCGGCCAGGGCCAGTTTTACCACCGCCAGGCCTTCGGCTTCTTCGCGGCTGAGGCCGGCGTGTTCCACCAACGGCAGGGCGATGTTTTCCAGCACGGTGAGCGAGGAAAACAACGCGCCGGACTGGAACAGCACACCGAACCGGCGCTCCACCCGCGAGCGTTTGTCCGCCGACAGGCTCAGCAGGTTTTCGCCGAACACTTTCACGCTGCCGGCGGTGGGCCGCTGCAGGCCGACGATGGAGCGCAGCAGCACCGACTTGCCGGTGCCCGAGCCGCCGACAATGCCGAGAATTTCGCCGCGCATGACGTCCAGGTCCAGATGCTGGTGCACCACCTGCGTGCCGAAGGCGTTGGTGAGGTCACGGACCTCGATGATCGCGTCACTCACCAGCCCATCTCCATAAAGAACATCGCCGCCAGGGCATCCAGCAGAATCACCACGAAGATCGACTGCACCACCGCCGAAGTGGTGTGTTCACCCACCGACTGCGCGCTGCCGCTGACCTTGAAGCCTTCCAGGCAACCGATCACGGCAATCAGAAAGGCAAACAGCGGCGCCTTGCACAGGCCCACCAGCAGGTGTTTGACCTCGATGGTCTGCAGGATGGTGAGGTACATGGTCGGCGAAATATTCAGCACCAGCAGGCACACCACGGCGCCACCGAGAATGCCGGAGAGCATCGCCAGAAAGGTCAGGATCGGCAGCGACACCAGCAGCGCCAACACCCGCGGCAGCACCAGCAACTCGATGGGGTTGAGGCCCAGGGTGCGAATCGCATCGACCTCTTCATTGGCCTTCATCGAACCGATCTGCGCGGTAAAGGCACTGGCGGTGCGGCCGGCCATGAGGATGGCGGTGAGCAGCACGCCGAACTCGCGCAGAAAGGCGAAGGCCACCAGGTTGACCGTGTAGATGGTGGCGCCGAAGTTGGCCAGCACCGTGGCCCCGAGAAACGCCACCACGGCGCCGACCATAAAGGTCAGCAGCACCACGATGGGCACGGCGTCGAGGCCGGTCTGTTCGATGTTTGCCACCAGCGAGGTGACCCGCCAGCGGCGCGGGCGGAACAGGCCGCCGATGAGGGTTTCCAGCACCAGGCCGATAAAGCCCAGCAGCGCCGCCACCCGCGCCCACAGGCTGGCGACAAAATCACCGATATGCGCCAGCACATCGGCGAGGCCGGTGCGCGCTTTGGGTTTTTCTGGCTGGCAGTATTCACGCAGGGCGCTGCCCACTGAATTGAGCAAAGCTTGGCGCGCAGGGGTCAGGCTGGGCTCGCTGGCGGCCAGGTCGATCAGGCGCTCGGCGCCGAGCAGGTCGGCGAGCAAGGCGGCGCCGGAGGTGTCCAGGCCCTGCAACTCGGCCAGTTGCACGCGGGTGGTGCCGTCCAGCTGCGGGCGCATGCGGGCGACGTCACGGGTCAGTTGGCTGTAGTGAGCTAAGGTCCAGTCACCGCTGACGAGCAACTGCGCGGGCGTTACGGCGGTGTCCAAACGTAAGGCGGCTGAAGTCATAAAAAACGGCTTACTCATCCTGGGTGGCCGGTAGCGTAGCAAGGGCAGGTTACATCACCTGCATCTTCAGGTGTTTCTTGCTGTTTAGAGCTTCAGCCGCGATGTTCGCCATGCACAATGCTTTATGGAACCGCCGGCCGCTGCGCTTGCCCAATCAGAACATCACCCGAGGACAAAGCATGCAGGTAGAAGGATTCTTCGATTGGCTCGGCCATGCGCTGGGCACGGTAATCCGCTTTATCGTCGATGGCCTGAGTGGCTTGTTGCACCTGATCGGCAACGCCGGGCGGCAGTTCCTGCACGGCCTGTCCAGCGCGCTGGGCATTACCCCGTCGTTGCTGAGCATCGTCGCGTTGGTGATTGGCTTGCTGTTTCTCTATAGCGCCGTGCGCGCATTTATGCGCCGCTCGGTGGTGCTGGGGATCATCTGGCTGCTGCTGGGTTTGTGGCTGATCAGTCTATTGATCGGTTAAGCCGCAACACTTGCACGTTTGTGTCGCCTTCTGCATTTGCAAGCCAGCACTCAACTGCGAAGCTACGCACCATGAGCCCGGCGTTCCCGGGCAATGAACAGATGTAGAGGGCCCAGCATGCACATCAGCTCCCACTTCGACAGCGGCAATATCGAAGTCCATGACCTCAGCAACCCGCAGCACCCGTTGCTGGCCATGCGCAAGGACCTCAACAGCCCGCACTATCAGTGGTTCCACTTCAAGGCCGAAGACCTCACGCCCGGCCAGCGCTACGACTTCAGCATCACCAATGCCGGCGGCTCGGCCTACCACTGGGCCTGGAGCGGCTACAACGCGGCCGCCTCCTACGACCAGAAAACCTGGTTCCGGGTGCCCAGCACCTATGCCGACGGCACCCTGAGTTTTGGCCTGGAGGTGGAGCAGGCGCAGATCTGGTTTGCGTACTTCGAACCCTACAGCCGCGAGCGCCACGACTGGCTGATCGACCAGGCGCTGTTCAAGGCTGACGCCGAACTGTTTGCCTGTGGCAAAAGCATCGAGGGTCGTGACATCCAGTTGCTGCGCATCAGCCGTAACCCGCACGCCCAAAGCAAGGTGTGGATCATCGCCCAGCAGCACCCCGGCGAGCACATGGCCGAGTGGTTTATGGAAGGCTTGATCGAGCGCCTGAAACTGCGCGATGACGCCGAGCTGGATGCCTTGCTGAGCAAGGCCGATCTGTATCTGGTGCCAAACGCCAACCCCGATGGCGCGTACCGCGGCCACCTGCGCACCAACGCCGCCGGCAAGGACCTGAACCGCGCCTGGCAGTCAGCCAATGAAGCAGAATCGCCCGAGGTGTTTTTCATTCAGCAGCAGATGCGCAAAGTCGGCGTCGACCTGTTTCTGGATATCCATGGCGACGAAGAAATCCCCCATGTGTTCACCGCCGCCTGCGAAGGCAACCCCGGCTACACGCCGCGCATCGCTACCTTGGAAAACCACTTCCGCCAACGCCTGGTGGCGAACGGCGCGGAATTCCAGACCCGCTACGGCTACCCGCGCAGCGAACCCGGCAAGGCCAACATGACCCTGGCCTGCAATGCGGTGGGAGAAGAGTTCGACTGCCTGGCGTTCACCATCGAAATGCCGTTCAAAGACCACGACGACAGCCCCAACCCGCAGACCGGCTGGGATGGCAAACGCTCGAAGCAATTGGCCAAAGATGTGCTGAGCGTGACGGCCAGCATGGTGGATGAGTTGCGCTGAGCGTTGCCTGTAAGAGCGGGCTTAACGCATCGAGCTCAACCAGCCACTGTGCGGCACACACTGATCACCCTTGCAGGTGATCGACGCCACGGGCTCCCCCTGGCGCGCCAGCTCCACCCGGATGGCCGCTGCCGCGTAAAGCGCGCAGACCATCAGCAGGCCAAAGGCGATCAGGTACTTTCTTGTTTTTATGGTCATGGCTACATCCTCGCGGAACATACCGTTCCTTGAGCGTAGGCCACTGAGCGCCAACCTGATCGACCGTTGAGCCATATTCAGCAGCTGTATAAGCCGCTATGGCGCCCTGCTTAGAAGTCTGCCTTGAGTGTCAGCGTGTAGTTACGCGGCTCGCCAAAGTGGCTCTCCGAGGCCAAGTGGCCGACGGTGGAGTAGTAGCGTTTGTCGAACAGGTTGTTGCCGTTGACGAAGGCGCTGAAGTGCTCGTTGAAGCGGTAACCGACCCGCGCATTCCAGATCGCGTAACCCGGCTGAACGATGTCACCGGCACCGAAGTTGCTGTTCCAGTTTTCGCTCTGGATCGAGCCACCCGCCCCCACACTCACCGCACGCCAGTCCCCCGGCAATTGGTAATCCGCCCACAGGCGCAGCATGTGCCGTGGGGTGTAGCTGTTGAAGGTGCTGCCCTCTTCGGCGTTGTCCTTGAGGTAGGTGGTACTGGTGTAGGTGTAGCCGGCGAACAGCTGCAAATCGCTCAGCACCTCTCCGCTGATTTCCGCCTCGAAGCCTTCGGCGCGCACTTCACCGCCCGCCGTGGCGAAGTCATTTTCGTCGTACTGGGCGCGGTTCTCCTGGTCGATGCGGAAGATCGCGAAGCTGGTGTTGACCCGGCCATCGAGCAACTCACCCTTAAGGCCCAGCTCGTAGTTGCTGCCGACGATGGGTTTGATCGTTTGCTTGTCTTCAGTGAGGTCAGTCTGCGGCTGGAAGATATCCGCATAGCTGACATAGGCCGACCACTGCTCGTTGAGGGCGTAGATCAACCCGGCATAGGGCGTTACCACGCCGGTTTCCTTGACCTTGGACGGAGTGGTTTCACCGGTCAGCACGCTGGTGGAATCGAAGGTCGAGGTGTAGTGGCTGACCCGACCACCGAGCACGGCGGTCAGCGGGTCGGCGAGTTTGTAGCGGACCACGCCATACACGCCGTTCTGGCGGATACGGCCATCGGTATAAGCCGAATATGGCAGGTTCAGCAGGGTATTTTCGCTCGGTTCTGGCGGCGACACCGGGTGGTAGATATTCGGCACAAACAGCGGAATGGTGTAGTTGCCCGCCATCAGGTCATCGTTTTTCAGGTCGTTGGCGCTGGCGCCGACTATCACCTCATGCTCACGCTCGAAGGCGCGCCACTTGCCGGTGAGGTTGATGTCGATGGCTTTGTTGGTGTTCTCGAAGTCATACAGGTAGGAGCGGGCATTGAGGCCGTTGCCGGTGGTTTCATTCACCGCGCCTCGGCTGAAGGCGTAGAGCATGTCGTTGGTTTCACGCACATAGCTGCCGGCCACTTTCAGGCGCCAGTCGGCGTTGAAGTCGTGGGTCAGGTCGCTGAAGTAGGTGACTTGCTTGTTGTTCCACTTGTTCCAGTCGGCGCCGTAGAAGGTCGAGCGGCTGGCGCTGGTGCCACTGCCGTCCTGGTTGCGCGGTAGACCGCCGAAGAACGGCGTGGACTTCAGGTCTTCGACGCTGGCGCCCACCGCCAGCACAGTGGCCGGGGTGAACTCGTATTCGAGGATGCCGTAGAGCACGTTCTTGCGGCTTTCAGCAGTGTCGTAGAAGTAGTCGCGGTCTTCGTGACCGGCAACCACCCGGGCACGCAGGGCGCCATCAGCGGTCAGCGGCGAGCTGGCGTCGATACTCTGCCGGTAGGTGTCCCAGGAGCCGGCGCTGGCGGTCAGCGCTACCGCAGGCTCTGCTTTCGGCCGTTTGCGCACCAGGTTGATCGCCGCGCCCGGGCCACCGGAACCCTGCAGCAGGCCATTGGCGCCACGCAGCAATTCGACCCGGTCGTAGATCAGGGTGTCGGCGACAAAGCTGTTGCCGCGGGTGTAGAAGCGGCGGTTCATGGCCACGCCATCGTATTGGTAGGTGTCCACTTCGAAGCCGCGCGAATACACGTACTTGCCGCCGGACGGGCTCTGGAAGGTGGTCACCCCGGTGCTTTGCTCAAGCACCTCATCGAGGGTGTTGAGGTTCTGGTCATCCATGCGCTGGCGGGTGATCACGCTGACCGACTGCGGAATGTCCTTCAAGGCGTGCTCGCCTTTGCCCATCGTCACCACATTCGAGGTGTAGGAGTGGCTGCCCTCGGTGGTGGCGCTGCCCAGCTGCGAGGTGACATTGGTGGCGTCCAGCTCCAGCGCACCAGCAGCGGGTGCGGGCACCAGGGCGTAGCTGCCGTTGCTTTGCTGCTTGGCTTGCAGGCCGCTGCCGACCAACAGCGCGGCAAAACCGCCGGCCACCGTGTAGCGCCCTTGCAGGCCAGGCGACTGGCGTCCTTTGAGCAGCGCTGCGTCAAACGACAGCGCCACCCCGGCGCTGCTGGCAAAGCGGCTGAGGGTTTCCGCCAGAGGCCCGGCGGCGATATCGAATGGGCGCTGGGCCTGGTTGTCGTAGGTGGCACTGGCCGAGTCGGCGGCCTGGGCCGGTAGCAGCGCGGCACTGGTCGACAGCAGCACCACGTGGATGGCCAAGGCCAGTGGACGGCGTCCGTAGTTTCCCTTCTTCACTGTGAGTTCCCCCGATTGCAGTGGCCAAGTGGGCCGGTAATGCAGAGGGAGCCGAAACAGCTGCGGAAAAAGTGCAAAGCGTTCGCAACTATTTTTTTCAGCGCGGCACCACAGTGACCCAGAAGCGCGTGCGACTGACCACCTGCAGGTTGAAGCTGCTTTCCAGGGCGGCCAGCGCCAGGTCGGTATTGTCGATGGGAAAGGCGCCGGAGATTTTCATCTGCGCCACTGCCGGGTCACAGCGCAGCACGCCATGGCGGTAGCGCGAGAGCTCGGCCAGTAGCTCGACCAAAGGTTTGTCGATGGCAATTACGCTGCCCTGCTGCCAGGCGCCAACATCAGCGTCGTTGGCGCGCACCGCGTCATAGCCCGAGGCGTCGAAATGCACCTGCTGCCCGGCCTCCAGACGTTGCGGGCGCACCGCACCCAAGGGGCTGACTTCCACCGCCTTTTCCAGCACCGCGACATCGCTGCCCTGGCCAGAGGTACGTACGGTGAAACGGGTACCCAGCGCCAGCACGCGGCCATGTGGCGTGTCGACCTGGAACGGCCGGCCGAGCGGGTCGGCGCCAGTGCTGACGAGAATTTCACCGCTGCGCAGGGTCAGCAGGCGCTGCTGCTTGTCGAAGCGCACATCCACGGCGCTGTCGGTGTTGAGCAGCAGCAGGCTGCCATCGGCCAGAGTAAGTTTTTTCCGTTCACCAACCGCCGTGTGCAGATCGGCGCGCCAGGCCATTGCCGGATCGCTGCGCCAGGCGGCAACGCCGAGCGTACCGACGGAAGCCAATACCACCAGATTGCGCACCACTTGCCGGCGCGATTGCACCACGCCCTGCAAGGCTGGCGCGGCGATACGCCCAGGCACCCGCGCCAATTGCGCGCTGACCGCCTCAATGCGCTGCCAGGCCAGTTGGTGCAGCGGGTCGGCGGTAACCCAGTGATCCCAGGCGCGTTGATCGGCTTCGCTGTGGGCGCCGGATGACAGCCGCGCGTACCAATTGGCCGCCGCGCGGATGGCGGCCATTTCGGCGGGCGTCACCTCGCTCATAACAAGCGCCCTTGCAGCAGACAGCAGTGCGCCATGGCCTTGGCCATGTAGTTATTCACTGAGCGCAGGGAGATACCCAGGCGCTGGGCGATGTCGGGATAGGGCATGCCTTCGAACTGCGAAAGGATGAAGGTTTGCTTCACCTTCGCCCCCAAGCCATCGAGCATGCGGTCGATCTCCAGCAGCGCCTCGAGCAGAATCGCCTGCTCTTCGAGCGACGGCTGCTCGGCCTCCGGCACGCAGGCCAGGGCGTCGAGGTAGGACTGCTCCAGCGAGCGGCGGCGGAACAGGTCAACCAGCAAGCCTTTGGCGATGGTCGACAGGTAATGCCGAGGTTCGCGGATTTCGCTGGCCGAGCGGGCTTTGAGCACCCGCACGAAGGTGTCCTGCGCCAGGTCCGCGGCATCGAACGAATTACCCAGACGCTTGCGCAGCCAGCCTTGCAACCAACCATGGTGGTCGCAGTACAGGCTGTGCACGGCGGAGCGCAGGAGCGGATCGTCGGCGGGCATGATGCGGAACGCCTATCAAATGAGAATTCATTTCATTATCAGAGAAGCCCACACGGTTTTGCAACCGTCCGCCTAAGGCGCCGCAAGCGCCCTTATACTGCGCCGTCCACAGGGAGTTACCGATGCTGCGCGAAGCCTGGAGCCACACCCCCACCCACCAGAAAGTCTGGGCGTTGGCCGCGCCAATGATTCTGTCGAATATTTCCGTGCCGCTGGTGGCACTGGTGGACAGCACCGTGGTCGGCCATCTGCCCCACGCCCATCAGTTGGGCGCGGTGGCGGTTGGCAGCACGCTGTACGTGATGATCGTCGGCATTCTCGGTTTTCTGCGCATGGGCACCACCGGCTTCAGCGCCCAGGCCAGCGGCCGGGCTGATGGCGGCGCGCTGCGCCAAGTGTTGATTCAGGGCCTGCTGCTGGCAGCCTTGCTGGCGCTGGCACTGGGTTTGCTGGCCTTGCCTTTCGGCGACCTGGCGCTGGACCTGATGAACCCCTCCGCCGAACTCGACGAACAGACCCGCGCCTTCTTCCACACTCGCCTGTTCGGCCTGCCGGCGGCGCTGGCCAACTTCGCCCTGATCGGCTGGTTTCTCGGCACCCAGAATGCCCGCGCGCCGCTGGCGATTCTGCTTGGCACCAACTTGCTGAATATCGCCCTGTCGCTATGGTTCGTCCTCGGTCTGGACTGGGGCGTGGTCGGCGCGGCGCGGGCCGCGGTGCTCAGCGAATGGGGCGGCGCCCTGCTCGGCCTGGCGCTCACCGGTGGCGCTCTGCGCCGTTACCCTGGGCGCACGCCCTGGACGGCGATGAAGCGCTGGCACAATTGGCGCCCGCTTTTGGCGGTGAACCGCGACATTTTTATCCGCTCGCTGGCCCTGCAAGGGGTGTTTTTTCTCCTTACCGTGCAGGGCGCGCGCCTGGGCGATGACACCGTCGCCGCCAACGCCTTGCTGCTCAATGGCCTGCTGCTCACCGCCTATGCCCTGGACGGCTTTGCCCATGCCGTCGAAGCCTTGTGTGGCCATGCCCTGGGCGGCCGTGACCGCCAGGGCCTGACGCGCAGCCTGGTGGTCGCCGGCGGTTGGTCGTTGATTGCCAGCCTGGTGTTTGCCCTGCTGTTTGCGCTCGGCGGCCATCTGTTTATTGCCGTGCAAACCGATATTGCGTCGGTGCGCAGCACGGCCGATCACTACCTGCCCTACCTCGCCGCGCTGCCATTGGTGGCGGTGTGGAGTTACCTGCTCGATGGCCTGTTCATCGGCGCCACCCGCGCACGGGAAATGCGCGATGCGATGCTGCTCAGCGTGGCCCTGGCCTTGCCATTGGCCTGGTGGCTGCGCGACTTTGCCAACCACGGCCTGTGGTTGGCATTTCTGGCTTTCATGTTGCTACGAAGCTTGTGTTTGGGTGTCTATGCTTACCACCTGACCCGCCACGACCTGTGGTTTTCTTCGTCAAGCATTGAAGGATCAGAGCATGCTCAGCCCGGCAATCCCCGCTAACGAGCTTATTCGCCAGGAAGTGCTGGATAACCAGGAGCTCCTGGACACCCCTGCCGACCCGTACCTGGATGTACTGGTGAAAGTGGTGGGGGAGATGTTCGAGGTGAAAACCGTGTTGATCAGCCTGATTGACCGCGACCGCCAATGGTTCAAAGCCCGCCGCGGCCTGGAGATCCCCGAAACGCCACGCAGTGTGTCGTTCTGTGGCCACGCGATTCTTCAGGATGACCTGTTCCTGGTCGAAGATACCCACCAGGACCCGCGCTTCGCCGACAACCCGGTGGTCACCAACCCGCCCTTTTTGCGCTTTTACGCCGGCCAACCGCTGTATGCCCAGGACGGCCACGCCATCGGCACCCTGTGCCTGTTGCACCCGGCGCCCAAGCACCTCAACAAGCGGCAGAAACTGCGTTTCAAAGACATGGCCACCCTCGCCGAGGGTTACCTGAAGCTGCGTCATATGAGCGAGCAGACCCAGCAGTTGCGCGCGGCCCTGAGCCGTGAGCAGCGTAAAACCATGCTCGATACCCTGACCCAGGTATGGAACCGCGCCGGCCTCGAACACTTTCTACCCCGCGAGCAGACCCGCGCTGAAGAGCGCGACATGAAGCTGGGGCTGCTGTTTTGTGACCTCGACTATTTCAAGCGGGTCAACGACGCCCACGGCCACGACGCCGGCGACAAGGTGTTGTGGGAAAGCGCGCGGCGTATCGCTGCGGCGGTGCGTCCGCAAGATGTGGTAACCCGTAGCGGCGGCGAGGAGTTCGTGGTGCTCACCCATGTTCACGACGAACAGGAACTGCGCCTGATCGGTGAGCGCATCCGCGCGGCCGTGGCGCGCGAACCCATCGACGCCGGCGAGGTGGAGCTGCAACTGACCATCAGCATCGGCAGCGCCGTGACCCAGCCCCAGGAAAACCCCGAGCAGGCGCTGAAACGCGCGGACAAAGCCCTGTACCACGCCAAAGGCAATGGCCGTAACCGGGTGGAGTTCGCCGCCTTCGAAGCCAAGGCCGCGCCCAACTCGATTATCTGAACCCCGCGCCAGGGGAGCCCAGACTCCCCGGCGTCCAATACCGTAGCCCTGAGGACCCACCATGGCCGCTGCCATTGCCGCGTACCTGCACTACCTGTCGATCTTTTTGCTATTCGCCCTGCTGACCCTGGAACACCAGCTGTTCAAACTGCCGCTGGACCTGGCCCGGGCGCGCAGCCTGGTGCGCATCGATATGGCCTACGGCATTGCCGCCGGCCTGGTGTTGGCCACCGGCGCCGCGCGGGTGATGTGGTTCGGCAAAGGCCTGGACTACTACCTGCACAACAGCGTGTTCCACGCCAAGTTCGGCCTGTTCATTGTGGTTGGCCTGCTGTCTGCCATTCCCACCGTGGTGATCCTGCGCTGGCGCCTGGCGCTGAAAAACGGCGAGGTGCCGCAGGTCAGCGCCAAGCAGGCGATGCTGGTGACGATGGTGATTCGTCTGGAGCTGCTGGGCTTGCTGGTATTGCCGCTGCTGGCAGCGCTGATGGCGCGCGGCTACGGCTCGTTCTGAAGCGCCATCAAGGGCGAGAAGGGAAGACTTTTACGCGCGATTTGCCTAACCTGTATATACAAGCGTATATATGTGCTCGTTTTCCTCTACCGGCAAATCTCCAGGACCTTCTCCATGTCGCACTCACTGCTTCTTCAGCCCGGCCAGCTCACCCTCGATCACTTGCGCGCGATCTATCAGCAGCAATGCCCTATCGAACTCGATCCGGCGGCCAAGGCAGTGGTCGACACCAGCAACCGCACGGTGTTGGAGATCATCGACAACAAACGCACGGTGTACGGCATCAACACCGGTTTCGGCCTGCTGGCGCGCACCTCGATCCCCACCGAGTCACTGGCCAAGCTGCAGCGCAACCTGCTGCTGTCGCACTGCACCGGCACCGGGCCGCTGCTGGATGACGCCAGTGTCGGGCTGATCATGGCGCTGAAAGTCGGCTCCCTGGCCCGCGGTTTTTCCGGCATTCGCTGGGACGTAATCCAGGCCCTGACGGCGCTGTACAACGCTAAGGTGTATCCGTGCATTCCCTCGCAAGGTTCGGTCGGTGCATCCGGCGACCTGGCGCCGTTGGCGCATATGTCTGCCGTGCTGATCGGCATTGGCCGCGTGCGTCATTTAGGCCGCGAAATGGATGCCGTCGAAGGCCTGGCAATTGCCGGTCTGCAACCGATGGTGCTGGGGCCGAAAGAAGGCCTGGCATTGATCAACGGCACCCAGGTGTCCACCGCTCTCGCCCTGCGCGGCCTGTTTGCCACGGAAAAACTGTTCAGCGCCGCCGTGGTCGCCGGCAGCCTCAGCGTTGAAGCGCTGAAAGGTTCGGCCGTGCCATTCGACCCACGCATCCAGGCGGTGCGCGGCCAGGCCGGGCAGATTGATGTGGCAGCCTTCTACCGCGAGCTGCTGGGCAGCACCAGTGAGATCCGCGAATCCCACGCCGACTGCACCCGCGTACAAGACCCCTACTCCCTGCGCTGCCAGCCGCAGGTGATGGGCGCCTGCCTCGACCACATGCGTTTTGCCGCGCAGATTTTCCTCCGTGAAGCCAACGCCGTTTCCGATAACCCGCTGGTGTTCAGCGCCGATGGTGACGTGCTGTCGGGCGGCAACTTCCACGCCGAACCAGTGGCCATGGCCTCCGACGTGCTGGCCCTGGCGATTGCCGAAATCGGCGCGTTGTCGGAGCGGCGCATTGCGCAACTGGTCGACCCGGCGCTGTCCGGCCTACCGGCTTTCCTGGTACGCGAAGGCGGCTTGAACTCCGGTTTCATGATCGCCCAGGTTACGGCGGCGGCCCTGGCCTCGGAGAACAAAACCCTCGGCCACCCGGCCTCCATCGACAGCCTGCCAACGTCCGCCAACCAGGAAGACCACGTGTCCATGGCCACCTTCGCCGCCCGCCGCCTGCTCGACATGGCCGGCAACAGCAGCGCGGTGGTGGCTATCGAACTGCTCGGCGCGGCACAGGGTGTGGAGCTGCATGCGCCGCTGAAAACCTCGCCGCTGCTGCTGGAAGTGATCGAGATGGTGCGCAGCGAAGTGGCGCATTACGACGAAGACCGCTACTTCGCGCCGGACATCGCGGCAGCGCGGGCCTGGGTGGAGAATGGCGCGTTTGGGCGTTGGTTGGCCTACGAGCGTTTGTACTAAAAGCTCGCGGCTGAAGCCCCTCCCACATGGAATCGCATTTTCCTATGGGAGGGGCTTTAGCCGCGATGCCTTTGAATCTAAGCCAGCTCGATCAGGCAATAAGGGTGGTTGGCCTGACACCGTAGCGCGGTGCTGGAGCTATGCAGGCAGTCGTATTTGCCCAGCACTGCCGCTTCGTCCCCCAGGCTTACCCGCAAGCCTTCCCCCGCACTAAACAGCAATACCGTACTCGCCGAGCTGATCAGCTCGCTCTCCCCCGCCGCCATCCACTGCAACCGCGCCTCACAACGCTCGGGCGCATAAATCAGATTGAAGTCTCGAATAGCGCCCCCCAACAGGGTGCAATGCACCTGACTGTCTCCGGAAAACGCAAAAGCATCCAGCGCCCGCAGCGGTCGACTTGCCTGCCCGTCGACCTCCAACTGCATGCCCTCACCTTCCAGCACGGTGATGATCCGCTGGTATCCATTGAACGCGGAAAACGGCCCCGCTTGCGCGACATCGGCAATCGACAGGCGCCAGCTGAACGCGTCCAGCCCGTCGCCATCGCGGAGAATTTCCAGGGTGCTGCCGCCGCCGTTTTTCCACGGCATACGCGGGTAGTCAGCCGCGCGCAGCACCTGCCAGGTCATGAAGCGAAACGTCCTTCCAGGCGATGGCGCGAACCCGGGTACAGCAGACGCGCAACGGTGACGGTGCGGCGCCCTGACCAGGTGCGGCGACGGATCAGCAGGCAGGGTTCGCCGCGCTCGATCTGCAGCAGTTTGCACTCGCCGGGCTCAGCCAGAATCGCCTCAACTACGTGCTCGCCTTCACTCATCGGCGCAATCTGCATCAGGTAGGCGTAGGGGGTGGCGACGGTGAAATCCTGCTTGAGGTAATCCGGCGCGACACTGGCGTTCACGTAGCGGTCTTCGATCTGCACCGGGATGTCGTTCTCAAAGTGCACGATCACCGAATGGAACACCCGCTCGCCTTCACGGACGTCCAGCAGCACGGCGCGCTCAGCGCCGGCTTTTTCTTCGACCAGGCGCACCACCACACAGTGGTGACGATGGCCACGGGCGGCGATTTCATCGGCAATGTTGTGCACTTCGAACAGTGCGGACTGGCCCTTGGGTTCGGCAACAAAAGTACCGACGCCCTGCATGCGCACCAGCAGACCTTCGGCGGTCAACTCGCGCAGGGCGCGGTTGATGGTCATGCGGCTGAAACCCAGCTGCGCGACCAATTCGCTTTCCGACGGCACCCGGTGGTGCGGCGGCCACACGCCGGTTTGAATCTGCGCGCTGATCATCTGTTTCACCCGCGCATACAAGGGAGCAGGCACTTCGCCCAGTTGCGCGGCCAGGGTGGCCATCTCGGACTGTGGAGCAGACACAGGTATCTCCTTGGCTAGTCAGCGCTGCCAGCGCGACGGTGGCGAGAGTTTACGTTTCCCCTTTGCCTCTGTATATGTATATACAACCTGATACCGCCCTGGAGCGCCCGGAACATGCCTGTTTTTTTTGCTGAGCGCGCCTTGCTGGCGAGTGGTTGGGCACGCAACGTGCGCCTGCTGGTGGGGGCCGAAGGCCTGCTGCAGGAAGTGCACAGCAATGCCAGTGACGAGGGCGCCGAGCGTCTGCACGGCCCGCTGCTACCGGGCATGCCCAACCTCCACTCGCATGCCTTCCAACGCCTGATGGCCGGGCTGGCGGAAGTGGCCGGCAACCCCGACGACAGCTTCTGGACCTGGCGCGAGCTGATGTACCGCCTGGTGGCACAGCTCACCCCCGAGCAGATCCAGATCATCGCCCGGCAGCTGTATATCGAGATGCTTAAGGCCGGCTACACCAGCGTCGCCGAGTTCCACTACGTGCACCACGACAGCGCCGGCCAGCCTTACGCCAACCCGGCCGAACTGGCCCTGCGCATCAGCCAGGCAGCGAGCGCCAGCGGCATCGGCCTGACCCTGCTGCCGGTGCTGTATTCCCACGCTGGCTTCGGCGGCCAGGCGCCGAGCGAAGGCCAGCGCCGGTTTATCCACAGCAGCGACAGTTACCTCGAGCTGCAGCACACCCTGCAGCGCGCCCTCGCCAACAATCCCAGCCAACGCCTGGGCCTTTGCTTTCACTCACTGCGGGCGGTAACCCCCACACAAATCGAGCAGGTGCTGGCCGCGAGCAGCGGCGACAGCCCGGTGCATATCCATATCGCCGAGCAGCAAAAGGAAGTCGATGACTGCCTGGCCTGGAGCAACCAGCGCCCACTGCAATGGCTGTTCGACCACGCCCCGGTGGACGCGCGCTGGTGCCTGGTGCACGCCACCCACGCCAACCCCGACGAGGTGCGGCAGATGGCGGCCAGCCAGGCCGTGGCCGGGCTGTGCCTGACCACCGAAGCCAACCTCGGCGACGGCATTTTTCCCGCCGTCGACTACCTCGCCCAGGGCGGGCGCCTGGGTATTGGTTCGGACAGCCACGTATCGGTAAGCGTGGCCGAAGAACTGCGCTGGCTGGAATACGGCCAACGCCTGCGCGACCAAAAACGCAACCGCCTGTACCGCAGCGACCAACCGATGATCGGCCGCACCCTGTACGACGCCGCCCTGGCCGGTGGCGCGCAAGCCCTGGGGCAACCGATTGGTGAGCTGACGGTGGGAAAACGCGCCGACTTCGTCGTGCTCGATGGCAGCGACCCGTACATTGCCTGCGCCGAAGGCGACGCCATCCTCAACCGCTGGCTGTTTGCCGGTGGTGATCGGCAGGTGCGCGATGTGATGGTCGGTGGCCAGTGGTTGGTGCGCGATGGGCGGCACAAGGACGAGCAGGCCAGCGCGCAAGCCTTCACTGCTGTGCTGAAGACGCTGCTGGGCTGAGCATAAATCCTTGTGGGAGGGGCTTCAGCCGCGAGCTTTTAAAGATCAAAAGCATCGCGGCTAAAGCCCCTCCCACCAAAGCCTTCTGCAAGCCCGCGCGCATTTGTTCCCGTGGCGCTGTTCAGACGTTTTTTTTGCCGCGCACCGCGGGCATACTAGGCCGTCTCCATCCGGTATCGCCCGCCCCCATGCTTCGCACCCTGACCGCCATTGTTCTTGCTTGCCTGCTGTGCCCGGCCTTCGCTGACGAGCGCGCAGACACCCAAAAGCAGCTCGACGCTGCCCAACAGGACGTGGCCGAGCTGAAAAAACTGCTGCAGAAAATCGAGGCCGACAAGTCCGGCATCCAGAAGCAACTGCGCGGTACCGAGACCGAAATGGGCGACCTGGAGAAACAGGTCAAAACCCTTGAGGAACAACTCAAGGACAGTGAATCCGAGATCCAGCGTCTCGATGGTGAGAAAAAAAAACTTGAAGGTGCGCGTCTCGAACAGCAACGGCTGATCGGCATCCAGGCGCGAGCGGCCTACCAGAGTGGTAGGCAGGAGTACCTGAAACTCCTGCTCAACCAGCAAAACCCGGAAAAATTCGCCCGCACCCTCACCTACTACGACTACGTCAGCCAAGCCCGCCTCGAACAACTCAACACCTTCAACGAAACCCTGCGCCAACTGGCCAACGTCGAGCGCGAAAGCACCGAAGAAAAGGCCCAGCTCGATCAGCGCAAAGGCGCCCTCGATCAGCGTCGCGACCAGCTGGCTCAAGTGCGCAAAGAGCGCCAGCTAGCGCTGGCCAAGCTCAACAACGAATCGAAAAGCAGCGACCAGAAGCTCAAAGCCCGCCAGCAGGAACAAGCCGCGCTGGGCAATGTGCTGAAAACCATCGAAGAAACCCTGGCGCGCCAGGCCCGCGAAGCCAAGGCCGCGGAAGAGGCACGCAAGCGCGCCGAGCAGGAACAGCAACTGGCCATGGCCAACCGCCGCGTTGGTCCCGGCCAGAAGCCGGCCAGCGTCGCCACCGGCCCGCTGGTTTCCAGCGATGGCGCCACATTTGGCGGCGCATTTGCCAGTGCTCGCGGCAAGTTGCCCTGGCCGGTGAACGGCCGCATCGTGGCGCGATATGGAACCCAACGCGGCGATGACGCTCGTACAACATGGGACGGCGTGTTGATCGGCGCCTCCGCGGGTAGCCAGGTGCGTGCCGTGAGTGGTGGACGCGTGGTGTTCGCCGACTGGTTGCGTGGTTCCGGGCTGCTGGTGATCCTCGACCATGGCAACGGTTACCTGAGCCTGTACGGACACAACCAAAGCTTATTGAAAGACGCAGGGGACGTGGTCAAAGCTGGCGAACCGATTGCGACGGTTGGCACCAGCGGCGGCCAGGACACCCCGGCGCTGTATTTTGCGATTCGTCAGCAGGGCCGCCCCAGCGACCCTGCGCAATGGTGTCGGGCGCAGGGATAGGCCCAGTACCTCTTAATAGTGGAGCTCGTTCGATATGCCGCATTTGTCTCGCCTTAATTCCCTGGCCCTGGCTATCGCGCTGGCGCTCGGCGCCCCGCTCCTGCACGCCGCCACCGACGTCGAAAGCAAAGCGCCGGCCGCCTCGCCGGTGACCGCAAAGGCGCCGCTGCCATTGGACGAGTTGCGCACCTTCGCCGAGGTGCTGGACCGCATCAAGGCTGCCTATGTGGAACCGGTGGACGACAAGACCCTGCTGGAAAACGCCATCAAGGGCATGCTCAGCAACCTCGACCCACACTCCGCCTACCTGGGCCCGGAAGACTTCGCTGAGCTGCAGGAAAGCACCAGCGGCGAGTTCGGTGGCCTGGGCATCGAAGTTGGCCTGGAAGACGGCTTCGTCAAAGTGGTGTCGCCAATCGACGACACCCCTGCCTCGAAAGCTGGCATCCAGCCGGGCGACCTGATCGTCAAAATCAACGGCGAGCCCACCAAGGGCCTGTCGATGATGGAAGCCGTGGACAAGATGCGCGGCAAGGCCGGCGAGAAAATCAATCTGACCCTGGTGCGCGATGGCGGTGATCCGTTCGACGTGCAACTGACCCGCGCAGTGATCAAGGTCAAGAGCGTCAAGAGCCAGACCCTGGAGCCCGGTTACGGCTACCTGCGCATCACCCAGTTCCAGGTCAACAGCGGCGACGAAGTCGGCAAGGCGCTGGCCAAGCTGAAGAAAGACAACGACGGCAAGAAGCTGCGCGGCCTGGTGCTGGATCTGCGCAACAACCCCGGCGGCGTGCTGCAGGCGGCCGTGGAAGTGGCTGACCACTTCCTCACCAAAGGCCTGATCGTGTACACCAAAGGCCGCATCGCCAACTCCGAACTGCGCTTCTCCGCCGACCCGGCCGATGCCAGCGAAGGTGTGCCATTGGTGGTGCTGATCAACGGCGGCAGCGCCTCGGCCTCGGAAATCGTCGCCGGCGCTCTGCAAGACCAGAAACGCGGGATCCTCATGGGCACCAACAGCTTCGGCAAAGGCTCGGTGCAAACCGTGCTGCCCCTGAGCAACGACCGCGCCCTGAAGATCACCACTGCGCTGTACTTCACGCCGAATGGCCGCTCGATCCAGGCCCAGGGCATTGTTCCGGACATCGAAGTGGCCCGCGCCAAGATCACCCGCGAAGACGACGGCGAAAGCTACAAAGAAGCCGACCTCGCCGGTCACCTGGGTAACGGCAACGGCGGCAAGGACAAAACCAGCAGCGAACTGAAAGCTCAGAGCGGCAAAGCCAACCTGCAGGACCAGGACTTCCAGCTGAGCCAGGCGTTGAGTTTGCTCAAGGGCCTGAATGTTACCCGCAGCGAGTAACGCGGTTCCGTAGGGTGCGCACAGCACACCCTACAAAAGCAAAAAGCCGAACCCCATTGGGTTCGGCTTTTTTGTGGAACGCTGTTTTTGCTTACAGATAGCTGCTGGAAATCTTGTCCACGGTGCCATCGGCACGCATCGCGTCCAGTGCTTTCTGCAGGCGTTGCACCACTTCGTCCGGGGTGTTCAGGTTGAGTGCCAGGAACAGCTGGTTGTCGTTGAAGCGCAGCACGGTCACCAGGCCATTGACCCCTTCCTGCTTGGCCAGGTAGCGGCCCACCGGATCGGTGGTGGCCCACAGGTCGATCTTGCCTTCCATCAATTTGCTGACGTTTTCCTGGTCACGCAGGGCGTTCACCGGGGTCATGCCCTTGCCTTCCAGGTACTGGCTGACCGAGGCGTTTTTGTAGGCACCGAGTTTGTATTGGTTGGCTTCTTCCAGGCTGTTGAGCTTCAGCGTGCTGCCCGGCTTGGCCAGAATTACCGCACTGGTGTTGGCCAGCGGGCCAACCCATTTGAACAGTGCCTGGCGCGCTTCGGTGCGGGTGGTGGAGAACAGGCCGTAGTTGGCGTTGTCCTGGGTCAACTTGTACAGACGGTCCCAAGGGAAGCGCAGGGTCAGGTTGTACTTGATGTCAGCGCGCTTGAACATTTCCCGCACCAGCTCGGCGCTGATGCCGTCGATGCCCTCATCACGGGCGAAATTCTTGTCGCCCACTGCCATGTTGAACGGCGGGAAGTTTTCGGTCAGCAGGACCACTTCGTAACCTTCCGGCAACTCGGCACGGGCGGCGCTGGCAACCAGGGCCAGGCCCAGCAACAACGAACGGGAGAGCAGTTTCAACATGATGGGGTGATGTCCTATCGACGAATTTTTCGGGCAGCCGGATGCCGGCGCAGCAAGCGCGCAATCGTACAGAGAGTTCCGTATAAATTTGTGACGCAGCGCTCAGAGCGGAGCGAGCGTAGAGGGGCAGATAGCGACGGATTGGGACAAGAAGTCTTCGTTTGCAGGAGTCGCGGCTAAAGCCCCTCCCATAGGATTCACGATTTCCTGTGGGAGGGGCTTTAGCCGCGATGCTCTTGGGGGTTACAGGTAGTTATTGGTCACGTCGTCGACAAACCCATCGGTGCGCATTTCATCCAGGGCCTTTTGCAGGCGCTGGACCACTTCGTCCGGGGTGTCGAGGTTGAGTGCCAGGTAAAGCTGCGCGTCGTTGAAGCGCAGGGCGGTGGACAGGCCACTGACGCCTTCCTGCTTGGCCAGGTAGCGGCCCACCGGGTCGGTGGTGGCCCACAGGTCGATCTTGCCTTCCATCAGCTTGCTGACGTTTTCCTGGTCACGCAGGGCGTTCACCGGGGCCATGCCCTGGCTTTCCAGGTGCTGGCTGACGGCGTCGTTCTTGTAGGCGCCAACGGTGTACTTGCTAGCCTCTTTAAGGTTGTTGAGCTTGAGTGTGCTGCCTGGTTTGGCCAGCAGTACCCAACCGGTTTTCGCCAGCGGGCCGACCCATTTGAACAGCGGCTTGCGCTCTTCGGTGTAGGTGGTGGAGAACAGGCCGTAGTTGGGTTTATCCAGGGTCAACTTGTACAGGCGGTCCCAGGGAAAACGCAGGCTCAGGGAGTATTCGATGCCGGCCCGCTTGAACATCTCACGGACGATTTCGGCGCTGATGCCGTCGATACCATCGTCACGGGCGAAGTTCTTGTCGTCGATGGCCATGTTGAAGGGCGGGAAGTTTTCGGTCAGCAACACCACCTTGTAGCCATACGGCAGCTCGGCGTGAGCGACGCTGCTGGCGGCGAGTGCCAGGCCCAACAACAAGGAGCGGGTGAACACTTTCAGCATGATTCTGTCCTGTCTGCGATCTGTCGACCCAGCCCCAAGACGCAATAGCTACACCCTCACTCGCCCGCCATGGCGACGGGCAAGACTGCTGTTGGTCGTGCGGCACGGATCGAGAAAATAGGTCGGCGCAAGACAGGCTTGTGGCCCGTCTTGCAGTGCTCTTCTTCTTGGAATGCCAGGGCGCCGCCGCAACAGAAGTTCGGGCTTGACCCTACAGATAGCTGTTGAGGATTTCGTCGACGAAGCCCTCACTGCGCATCTTGTCCAATGCACCCTGCAGCTTCTGTACCACCTCGTCGGGGGTTTCCTTGTTGAGGGCAAGGTAAAGCTGGGCTTTGTTGAAACGCAGCACAGTTTTAAGACCGGTTACGCCTTCCTGCTTGGCCAGGTAGCGGCCGGCAGGGTCGCCGGTAGCCCACAGATCGATCTGACCATCGCGCAGTTTTTGCGCGTTTTCCTGATCGCGTAGGGCGGTAACAGGCTCGAGCTTGTGCTCGGTCAGGTACTCGGCAATGGCGTCACCTTTGTACGCACCCACGCTGTACTTACGCGCATCGTCGAGGTTGTTGAGGGTGATGGTGCTGTCGGCCTTGGCCAACATGATCCAGTCGTCCGGACCAATCGGGCCGACCCATTTGAACGAGGCTTCACGCTCGGGCAGGCGGGCGGTGACGAACACGCCATAGCCAGGCTTTTCCAGCGCCAGCTTGTAGATACGGTCCCAAGGGAAACGCAGGGTCAGGCTGTATTTGATGCCAGCGCGCTTGAACATCTCTTTGACCACGTCCACAGCGATGCCGTCGATGTTGTCTTCCTGAGCGAAGTTCTTGCCGTTGATGGCCATGTTGTAGGGCGGGAAGTTTTCGGTCAGCAGCACGACGCTGTAATCAGGGTCTACTTCGGCACGAGCACTGCCAGCAAGCACCAATAAGGTGCTGGCCAGCGCAAGCAGCAGGCGTTTGTACATGACGATTCTCTTGGTATTAAAGGTCTGGAAGGCGTGGCACGCAGCCTGGTGGCTTTAGGCCACGCCCCTGTGAAGCACTATGCAACTTAGCAGCCAGATCAGGCCGGCGCAGGGAAATGCTGAAAAGTGGTGCACTAAAATAAAGCCACAAAACGCCGCCTAGCCGAGCGCAGTAGTTTTGTTAGCGCACCACGATGCCGCGGCTGGCCATATAGGCTTTCGCCTCAGGCACGGTGTACTCACCAAAGTGGAAAATACTCGCCGCCAATACCGCCGACGCCTTGCCTTCGATAATGCCGTCGGCCAGGTGCTGCAGATTGCCAACGCCGCCGGAGGCGATAACCGGTATGCCCACGGTTTCGCTGATGGCGCGGGTAACGCCAAGGTCGAAACCGTTTTTCATGCCGTCCTGGTCCATGCTGGTCAGGAGGATTTCACCGGCGCCAAGGTCTTCCATCTTCTTCGCCCACAGCACGGCGTCGAGCCCGGTAGGTTTGCGCCCGCCATGGGTGAAGATCTCCCAGCGCGGGGTTTCGCCCGGTAGCGAAACCTTCTTGGCGTCGATAGCAACCACGATGCACTGCGCGCCAAAACGCGAGGCGGCTTCGCCCACGAACTCCGGGTTGAACACCGCAGCGGTATTGATCGACACCTTGTCGGCACCGGCATTCAGCAGGTTGCGGATGTCCTGCACGGTGCGCACGCCACCGCCCACGGTCAGCGGAATGAACACCTGGCTGGCCATGCGCTCGACGGTATGCAGCGTGGTGTCGCGGCCATCGACGCTGGCGGTGATGTCGAGAAAGGTAATTTCATCGGCACCCTGCTCGTCGTAGCGACGGGCAATTTCCACCGGGTCGCCGGCATCACGGATGTTCTCGAATTTGACGCCTTTGACCACGCGGCCATTGTCGACGTCGAGGCAAGGGATGATGCGTTTGGCCAGCGCCATGGGTCAGTCCTCAGCCGTTGTAGGCGTCGCAGTAAGCCTGAGCTTCAGCAACATCCAAAGTACCTTCGTAAATCGCCCGGCCGGTGATGGCACCGATGATGCCGGGCGCCTTGGCGTCCAGCAGCGCCTTGATGTCGCCCAGGTTGTGGATACCGCCGGAGGCGATCACCGGAATCTTGGTGGCAGCAGCCAACGCGGCGGTGAAGGGCACGTTGCAGCCCTGCATCATGCCGTCTTTGGCGATGTCGGTATAAACGATGGCAGACACGCCGTCGGCTTCGAAACGCTTGGCTAGGTCGATCACCTGCACGGTGCTGACTTCAGCCCAGCCGTCGGTAGCCACGAAGCCGTCTTTGGCATCCAGGCCGACAATCACTTTGCCCGGGAACGCCTTGCACGCTTCGGCGACGAACTCCGGCTGCTTGACCGCCTTGGTGCCGATGATCACGTAGCTGACGCCCGCCTTGACGTAGTGCTCGATGGTTTCCAGCGAGCGGATGCCGCCGCCGATCTGGATCGGCAGGTTGGGGTAACGTTTGGCGATGGCGGTAACCACGTCGCCGTTGACCGGCTGGCCTTCGAAGGCGCCATTGAGGTCGACCAGATGCAGACGGCGGCAGCCGCCCTCAACCCATTTCGCGGCCATGCTCACCGGGTCATCGGAGAACACCGTGGAATCTTCCATCCGGCCCTGGCGCAAGCGCACGCAGGCACCGTCTTTAAGATCGATAGCGGGGATAATCAGCATCAGTCGAACCTGCTCAAGTCTTGGAATTCGGGGAAAGGGTCAGCTCTTTTCGAGTGCCCACAAGTCGCTTTCGATGCTCATGAACCTGTCAGCCAGGTGCGCCTGCACATCGGCAATCGCCTTGTTGTAAAACAGTGGCGCCACTTCGCGGGTGAACACCTCGAGCACTTCCTGGGCTTCGAAGGAGCCCAGTTCCAGCTCGAAACGGTCTTCTAGAAAACGCTTGAGCACGGCCACTGCGGCAGTTTCCTGCGCGGGCTCGAGGCTCAGGCTAGGCGCCTTTTGTTTGCCGCGGCTCATTACCAGCGACCATCCCAGGCGGCGAAGTTCTGCAGCAACTGCAGGCCGTGGGTGTGGCTCTTTTCCGGGTGGAACTGCACGGCGAAGCGCGGACCATCGGCCAGCGCGGCGGCGAAGTCGACACCGTAGTGGCCGCGCCCGGCGATCTGCCGGGCGTTACCGGCATCGATATAGAAGCTGTGCACAAAGTAGAAGCGCGCCAGATCCGGAATGCTGTGCCACAGCGGGTGGTCGAGGGTTTGCGCCACTTCGTTCCAGCCCATGTGCGGGACTTTCAGGGCTTCGCCATCTTCCACCAGGTCTTTGCCGAAGAAGCGCACGGCACCGGGGAATTGGCCGATGCAATCGACGCCACCGTTCTCTTCACTGTGGTCGAGCAATGCTTGCATGCCGACGCAGATGCCGAGGAACGGACGGTCCTGGCTGACTTCGCGCACCAGGCTGTCAAAGCCCAGGCGACGAATCTCGGCCATGCAATCGCGAATCGCGCCGACGCCCGGGAACACCACGCGATCGGCTTCGCGAATCACATTGGCGTCGCTGGTGATCTGCACCCGGCCGGCACCTACGTGCTCAAGGGCCTTGGCCACCGAGTGCAGGTTGCCCATGCCGTAGTCAATGACTGCAACCGTTTGCATTACAGGCAACCCTTGGTCGACGGCATCTGCCCAGCCATGCGCTCATCCAGGGTCACAGCCATGCGCAGCGCGCGGCCGAACGCCTTGAACACGGTTTCGATCTGGTGGTGGGTGTTGTAGCCACGCAGGTTGTCGATGTGCAGGCTGACCAGGGCGTGGTTGACGAAGCCCTGGAAGAACTCCTGGAACAGGTCGACATCGAAGCCGCCAACGGTGGCGCGGGTGTACGGCACATGCATCTGCAGGCCAGGACGACCGGAGAAATCGATCACCACACGGGACAGCGCTTCATCCAACGGCACATAGGAATGGCCGTAACGAACGATGCCTTTCTTGTCGCCGATGGCTTTGGCAAAGGCCTGACCGAGGGTGATCCCGACGTCTTCCACCATGTGGTGGTCGTCGATATGCAGGTCGCCTTCGGCTTCGATATCCAGGTCGATCAGCCCGTGGCGGGCGATCTGGTCGAGCATGTGCTCAAGAAAAGGCACGCCAATGGCAAAACGTGCTTTGCCGGTGCCATCCAGATTGATAGACGCCTTGATCTGGGTTTCCAGAGTGTTGCGTTCGACGGTCGCCGTACGTTCGGCCATCACCTGCTCCACGAAATCATATGCAAAAGGGTCGGCATTATAGGCCGACAAGCGTGCAACCTAGAAGCCATAAGGCTGAACCGGCGTTTTTATGGCTCTGATAGACGCAACAAAGCCGACGCAAGGTCGGCTTTGTTAATACTCGGTCGAGGCTTTCGGGACTAAGGCCCGGAAGCCGGTTAGCTGAACAAGACGACAGTCTTGAGCAGCGTCACCCAAATGCCCCAAGCGAGCGGGATACCTACCGCCAACCAGGCCGCGATAACTAGCGGCTTGCTCTTCGGATCAGCGCTCCACTCCAGATCGGCGGCGCTGACCACGGTGTCGTGGCCAATGGCACGCTCGGCCGCCAGCTCGGCGTCGGTCATGAAGTGCTTGGAGTTCACCGGACGCACCAGGGCGTTGCAGATGAAACCCACCACCAGCAAGCCGGCGAGGATGTACAGGGTGATGTCATAAGCGTCAGCCTTGGCCACGCCGATGCTCAGTTGGTACTCGCGAATGTAGTTCACCAGTACCGGGCCGAGGATGCCGGCGAATGCCCAGGCGGTCAGCAGACGACCGTGGATCGCACCCACCATCTGCGTACCGAACAGGTCAGCCAGGTAGGCCGGCACAGTGGCGAAACCGCCGCCGTACATCGACAGGATCAGGCAGATGCTGAACACGAAGAACGCCACGCTACCCAGGTGACCGGTCCACGGCACCATCGCATAGAGCAAAAAGCCCAAGGCGAAAAACACGAAGTAGGTGGTTTTGCGGCCGATCAGGTCGGAGAACGACGACCAGAAGAAACGCCCAGCGATGTTGAACAGGCTCAGCAAACCGGTGAAGCCAGCGGCGATGATCGCGATCTGCGCCAGTTGCTCAGGGCTCAGTTCACCGAAGCTCTGGTGCGTACCGATCAGACGCCCACCAAACACTTCCTGCAGCAGCGGCGAAGCCATGCCGATGATGCCGATACCGGCCGACACGTTCAGGCACAGTACCGCCCAGACCAGCCAGAACTGTGGAGTTTTCCAGGCTTTGCTGACGTGTACGTGACCCTTGGTGATCATCTCGTCGTTGGCTTTCTTCACCGGCGGCGTCCAGCCCTCAGGCTTCCAGCCGGTCGGCGGTACGCGGTACGCCAGCGCGCCACCCATCATGAAGATGAAGTAGACAACAGCCATGACCACGAAGGTCTGCCACACGCCAACGCCGTCCGGGCCTGCGAAGTGGCTCATCATTTGCGCTGCCAGCGGAGCGCCAACCATCGCGCCACCACCGAAACCCATGATGGCCATACCGGTCGCCATACCACGCTTGTCCGGGAACCACTTGACCAGGGTCGATACCGGCGAGATATAGCCCAATCCCAGGCCGATACCACCGATAACCCCGGAGCCCAGCCACATCAGCCAGATTTGGTGGGTGTAAACGCCCAGCGCGGAGATCAGCAGACCACCGCACCAGAACACCGCGGAAACCACGCCAGCTTTACGCGGGCCGGCATGTTCCAACCAACCACCGAAGATGGCAGCCGAGCAACCGAGGAATACGAAGAACAGGGTGTACAGCCAGCCCAGCATGGAGATCGGCCAGTCGCAATCGCTGGCGAAAACTTGCTGGAAGAAGCCCAGGTCAGCACCGCACGCTACAGGCGCGGTA
The DNA here is from genome assembly GCF_003050835.1 of Pseudomonas sp. GV071. GTDB lineage: Bacteria > Pseudomonadota > Gammaproteobacteria > Pseudomonadales > Pseudomonadaceae > Aquipseudomonas. The sequence continues at coordinate 256,571 of NZ_QAOJ01000005.1, forward strand.
ATGCCGATGGCTTTGGACAACGGCAGCCAGAACACGGAAAAACCGTAGGCCATACCGATACACAGGTGAATTGCCAGGGCCGCAGGCGGCACCAGCCAACGATTGAAACCAGGAGCGGCGATGATGCGCTCCTTGGACAAAAACGCAGATTTCGCTGCGCCGCCGTCCACTGCAAGGGCGTCACTCATAAGAGGATCTCTCTTTAGTTTTTTAGTATTGGCAGACAGGTGAAGCTGATGAACTGGGAAAGGATATCGTCTACGGACGTACGACGACTAGGTTTGCGCGTACCATTTGCTGCATAACGCACAATTGACCCACATCAACACCCCGCGAGAGGCCCTAGCTCAGGCATGCCGGTACTTGTAGAAGAAATATCTGAACCCTCAAGTCAGGATTTTATCGACCTGCAAAAGGTCTTTCAGGACGCCCCCGAGTGGTTGCTGGCGCCCTTCACCAGCCGTGAAGAGTTGATCCATACCGCCATTGCCGAGCATCGCTTGCTGGCCGGGCGCTTCAATGATCGTTTGCTCGGCGCCGCCCTCCTCGACAAAGGCGAGCAACACTGGCGCCTGTCACACCTGTGCGTGCGCGCCGTCACCCGCAAACGCGGCGTCGCCCGCCGCCTGCTGGCCGAAGCCCAGCGCCTGGCCAACGCCGCCGGCAAACCGCTGCACCTGGCCGCACCTGCGGCCCACCTGGAAAGCCAAGCCCTCGCGGCCAGAACCGGCTTGCCCCTGGAAACCCTGTAACAGCGCAGCGGCCGCGGCCGGGCATACCAGCGGAACCACCGCCCGGTGTGCCCATCCAATCCTCCAGCCACCCTTACCGCTGGTCGGCGTTATACTCCGGCAGCGGTTTTTCCAGCCCTCTCTCCGCTTTCCATTTCATAAAAAAAGGAATCGTCCATGAAATCGTTTGGCAAAATCCTGGGTCTGTTTTTCCTCGGAGTCTTGCTGATCCTCGTGGCGCTGGGTTTTGCCCTCACCCACCTGTTCGATCCCAACGACTACAAAGACGAAATCCGCCAGTTGGCCCGCGACAAGGCCAACCTCGAGTTGACCCTCAACGGCGACATCGGCTGGAGCCTGTTCCCCTGGCTCGGCCTGGAACTGCACGACGCCACCCTGGCCAGCGCCAGCACCCCGACGCTCCCCTTTGCCGACCTGCGCATGATCGGCCTGTCGGTGCGCGTGCTGCCGCTGCTGCGCCGCGAAGTGCAGATGAGCGACATCAAGGTCGACGGCCTCAACCTGACCCTGACCCGCGACGAGCAAGGCCACGGTAACTGGCAAGACATCGGCCGCCCGGCCAAGCCAGCCGCCCCCGCCGATAGCGGCCAGACCGCCAGCACCACGCCGCCAGCCAACCCAGGCACACCAGACAGCAAACCGTCGCAACCGCTGAAACTGGACATCGACAGCCTGACCCTGGCCAACACCCGCATCGACTACAAAGACGCCAAGAGCGGCCAGCAACTCAGCGCCGAAGGCATCGAGCTGAGCACCGGCGCGATTCGCGAAGGCGCCGACATTCCGGTGAAACTCACCGCTTTCCTCGGCACCAACCAGCCGGTACTGCGCGCCAAAACCGAACTGGCCGGCCAACTGCGCTTCGACCGCGCCCTCAAGCGCTACCAGTTCGAAGACCTGAAACTGTCTGGTGAAGCGTCCGGCGAGCCGCTGAATGGCAAAACCCTGACCTTCGCCGCCCAAGGCCAACTGCTGCTCGACCAGGGCGCACAGATTGCCGAATGGAACGGCCTGAAGTTCTCTGCCAACCAACTGCGCGCCCTTGGCGAGCTGAACGTGCGTGACCTGGACAAACAACCGCAGCTCACCGGCGGCCTGTCCATCGCCGAATTCAACCTGCGCGAATTCCTCGAAGGCATCGGCCGCCCGCTGCCGCCCATGGCCGACGCCAATGCCCTGAGCAAAGTCGAACTGGTCAGCCGCCTGCAAGGCAACGCCAACAGCCTGGCCTTCAACGAGCTGAAACTGAAACTCGACGACAGCGCCTTCACCGGCAGCCTGGCCGTCACCGACGTGGCCAAACAGGCCCTCAGCGTTCAGCTCAAAGGCGACAAACTCAACCTCGACAACTACCTGCCGCCCAAAGCCAAGGACGACCCGGCCCAGCGCAGCAGCCGCCAGAACGAAGTCAGCGGTACCCTGGCCAGCGCCGGCAAAGACGGCAACAGCGACCTGCCCAACCCGCCGAGCCAACAGGCCTGGAGCGAGGAGCCAGTACTGCCGATCGACCAACTGCGCAAACTCACCGTTGACCTCAACGTCGGCCTGGGCCTGCTAACCATCGACAAGCTGCCGATCGAAGACGCCAGCATCAAAGCCAACGGCAAAGACGGCCTGCTGACCCTGGAAAACATGCGCGGCGAGCTCTACAACGGCAACTTCAACGCCACCGCCAGCCTCGACGTGCGCCCTGCCGTGCCTCTGCTCAAAGCGCAGAAACACATCAGCCGCGTGCCAGTAGAAAAACTCCTCGCCACCCAACAGGAAAAACCGCCAGTGCGCGGCCTGCTCGACCTCAACGCCGACCTCAGCACCAGCGGCAACAGCCAGAAAGCCTGGGTGGAAGGCCTCAACGGCACCGCCAGCTTCGCCCTGAGCGACGGCGCGCTGATTGACGCCAACCTCGAACAGCAACTGTGCAAAGGCATCGCCACCCTCAACCGCAAATCCCTGAGCGGCGAGCCACGCGGCAAAGACACCCCGTTCGAACAACTGGACGGCACCCTGACCGTGCGCAACGGCGTGGCCAGCAACCCCGACATGAAAGTGCGCATCCCCGGCCTGCGTGTGAACGGCAACGGCGATATCGATTTGCGCGTGCTGGGCATGGACTACCGCGTCGGCATCATCATCGACGGCGACAAGAGCGACATGCCGGACCCGGCCTGCGAAGTGAACAAACGTTACGTCGACATCGAATGGCCACTGCGCTGCCGCGGCCCGCTGGAACTCGGCGCCAAAGCCTGCCGCCTGGACAAAGACGGCATGGGCAAAGTGGCGGCCAAGCTGGCCGGCGACAAACTCAATGAAAAACTCGAAGAGAAGCTCGGCGACAAAGTCAGCCCGGAACTCAAAGATGCACTCAAGGGCCTGTTCAAACGATGAACCCCGAGCAATTCAGTAGCGCGGTACTCGACTGGTACGACCGCCACGGCCGCAAAGACCTGCCCTGGCAGCACCACATCAGCCCGTACCGCGTATGGGTGTCGGAAATCATGCTGCAGCAGACCCAGGTCAGCACCGTACTGGGCTACTTCGACCGTTTCATGGCCGCGCTGCCCACGGTCAAGGCGCTGGCCGAAGCCCCCGAAGACGAAGTGCTGCACCTGTGGACGGGCCTGGGCTACTACACCCGAGCCCGCAACCTGCAAAAGACCGCCCAGATCGTCATGGCCGAGCACGGCGGCGAATTCCCCCGCAACGTCGAGCAGCTCACCGAGCTACCGGGTATCGGCCGCTCCACCGCCGGCGCCATCGCCAGCCTGTCGATGGGCGTGCGCGCGCCGATCCTCGACGGCAACGTCAAACGGGTACTGGCCCGCTACGTCGCCCAGGAGGGCTACCCCGGCGAGCCGAAGGTGGCGAAACAGCTATGGGACGTCGCCGAGCGCTTCACCCCCCATACGCGGGTGAACAACTACACCCAAGCGATGATGGATCTGGGCGCCACCCTTTGTACCCGCAGCAAACCCAGCTGCCTGCTGTGCCCGCTACAGAGCGGCTGCCAGGCGCACATGCTCGGCCTGGAGATTCGCTACCCGATCGCCAAGCCGCGCAAAGCCCTCCCGCAGAAACACACCCTGATGCCGATCCTGGCCAACCGCGACGGCGACATCCTGCTGTACAGGCGCCCGTCCACCGGCCTTTGGGGCGGACTCTGGAGCCTGCCCGAACTGAGTGAAAGCGCCGCCCTGGAAACCTTCGCCGCCCAACGCGGGCTGACCCTCGGCATCCGCCGCGAACTGGCCGGCATCACCCACACCTTCAGCCACTTCCAACTGGCCATCGAACCCTGGCTGATCCAGGTCGAGAGCAACACCCCTGGCGTGGCCGAGGCCGACTGGCTCTGGTATAACCTCGCCACCCCGCCCCGCCTGGGGCTGGCAGCGCCAGTGAAAAAACTGCTGAAACGCGCCGCCGACGAATTGAAAGCTGGAGAACCGACATGACCCGCACCGTACATTGCCGCAAACACAAACAAGACCTGCCGGGTCTGCCTCGCCCGCCCTACCCCGGCGCCAAAGGCGAAGACATCTACAACAACGTCTCCCAACAAGCCTGGGACGAATGGCAAAAACACCAGACCCTGCTCATCAACGAGCGGCGCCTGAACATGATGAACGCCGAAGACCGCAAATTTCTCCAAGCCGAGATGGACAAATTCCTCTCCGGCGAGGAATACGCCCAGGCCGAAGGCTACGTCGCGCCTAGTGATTCCGAGAAAAAATCGTAAGCGCCCGGATTAATTAAATATTTTTTAAAAAGCGTGTTGACAGAGGTGCTCCAAATCCGTCTAATAGCGCCCCGTTGGCCCAGGTAGCTCAGTCGGTAGAGCAGGGGATTGAAAATCCCCGTGTCGGCGGTTCGATTCCGTCCCTGGGCACCATCTTCAAGTTTCCAAGCGTTGTAACCGGCAATTGGAAACGACAAAAAACCCGCCTAGTGCGGGTTTTTTATTGGGCTTTTTTTTGTACACCTATCCCCTAAATAAGTTTTTAGGGGCAGCCTTAGGGGCAAACCAGCTCAGAGACTTAGCCCTGAAAAACAACATCCCGGTGATAGCTCAAATAAACCCGTTGTTGAGCAGAGAACTCTCCGACATTTAATTTTTCGTCGACCCGCCAAGCAGCTATCAGCTCTCTCGGGCAGTTTCTGGCTATCAGCACTTTCCCCTCATCAGAAAACGAAATCCACCCGCGATCAAACAACTTGTCGACGTGAGGAGAAAGCAACAAGCCATTGTTGCCATCTAGCCGCTCAGCATTCTCACAGTCCTTCCACGGTTTGATGTGGCTAGCTACAAGAAATCGGTCATCCGATACGCCAGTCAGCCGGCAAGATCGCTCGATGAGTTTTACATGGAGCCGAAACGCCCCCTGCCCCACTCGAGCTCGAATCAGTTGCTCTCGCTCAGTCAACGAAAGTGATTTGTTCTCCTGAATCCCATGCTCCGTCAAATCGTCTTTAAGTTGGTCCTCCAACTCTTTGATGCGATCCACCACCGCGTTATCTGAATCTGCTGCCAGCCCAAGGACAATAGAGCCAAGTTTTGAGGAAATGCTGGCGAGATAACACCCTTGATTGCCGTTGCCATTTCGCTGAAGCGGCGAATGCTTTGAAGGCAAATAATCCACGATATCGGCAAGGTTTTGCTTTGGAGAGACGGGCTTACTAAGAACGGTCCATTCGACCGGAACAAGCCATCCACTCTCAGACCAGTTCTGGCCATTGCGACCAAACGCCTCAGGCTTTGGTTTCTCTTGATAAAGAACCTTCGCCACACCAATTGCACGAATCTCCGCTCCGGCATAGGAAACGATTATGTCGCCAGGGCTAACCAGCTTGAGATTGAGGTAAGTCTGATTCCGCGCGCCACCCTGGTTCTCCATGGGAGACCAGATGTACCCACCTTCGAGTTCGGCCTTATATGTCTGCTTGTGGTTGACCCACCAATACTGGGCCTGGTTGGCATTCGCGCGTGCAGCGTGAAATTGAGAGTCGCCGTCAATCGCCATCCCTGTCCCCGTTGACTGATTGGAAGAAATACTTCCGCCGAATCATATCAAGAGGCCATCTAACTTAGGATTTTGCCTACAAACTCTAAAGCAACTTAAATGCGCCGAAACGCGGTCTGGCCCGATCATGATCGGAGCCCCCTCCCCGAAATGATTGAGGTATGCCGCCCCCCTTGCTTCTAGTGGTAAGTTTGCTGCCGGAAGTTGCACTTCAAGGATCTTCACCCCATGCGCCAATACGCCCCACCACTCACCCTAACCCCAACCATGTTCGACCTGGTTGCGGATATCAGTGAGCAAGTGGGACGCCTCAGCGCTGTGCATGAAACGCAGATGACGCCCCAGCTGCGCCGGGGCAATCGCATTCGCACCATCCAAGCTTCGCTCGCCATCGAGAACAACACGCTGAGCGTTGAACAAGTGACTGCTGTGCTGGACGGCAAACGTGTGCTTGGTTTACCGCGTGAAATCCAGGAGGTCCGGAACGCCTTCGCCACTTACGAGGCCATGCCTCACTGGCGGCCGGAATCACGAGCCGACCTGCTGAAAGCTCACGAGCTTTTGATGCACGGACTTATCGACGATTCGGGTCATCTGCGTCAGGGCGGAGTCGGTATTTATCGCGAAGACCGGCTGCTGCATATGGCTCCGCCGGCTAACCGTGTTGCCGAACTGGTGGATCAGCTGCTGGCCTGGCTGGCGAAAACGGATCTGCATCCGCTGATTGCCAGCTGTGTCTTTCACTACGAATTCGAATTTATTCACCCCTTCGCCGATGGCAACGGGCGCATGGGGCGTCTGTGGCAGACGCTGATACTCAGTCAGTGGCGAACAGTGCTGGCATATCTGCCTGTCGAGACTGTGATTCGCGAGAAGCAGGATGCTTACTACGCCGCACTCTCGGCCGCAGACCACGCGGCGCAGGCGACTCCATTTGTAGAATTCATGCTCGGAGCGATCAAGCGGGCGCTCATTCAGACCGAAGCCACCGACCCAGTAAGCGACCCAGTAAGCGACCCAGTAAAACGGCTGCTACTGTTGCTAGAAAAGCACTCGCCCTTAAAGCCAGTCGAGCTTAGGACGCATCTGGGCCTGAGCCACAGGCACTCGTTCCGCGCCAATTATCTGGATCCGGCTCTCGCCGCCGGCCTCATTGAAATGACCATTCCGTCTTCACCTAAGAATCCAGCACAAAAGTACCGACTAACTGCACGAGGCAATGCAGTTATCAGGGTTTTAGGCGGGGACTAATTCAAAGCGCCCAGGCGTATTTGTGTCAGCAGTGCTGACACCACTTTTCCAGACTTAGAAATTGTCGCGCCAGTGGTGAGACTTTCTCTTCGCCATGCCTTCTCTCGCGAATAACGCCCCAAATCCCCCATCATCTGAGTACGACCGTTACACCCGTCACGCCCAAAAACGAGGCCATCATCTGGCTCACGCCTCACCACAGTGCAGCCCAACCTTGCCCCATCTGGCTAACTCCCCGCACCAGCGCCCTGTTCCCCACCTGGCACACTTCTTCCATACCTAATCCCCAACTCCCACAAGCCGGGCCACGCCCATTAAGCCTTGTGCACACCAAACACGCGCCTAGCGCCAGGTAATGAAGCCTGATCCACCAGTTCGCTGGTTGATCAGGTTTTTTTTTGGAATGAATAAATGCGCCGCACGGTTGATATCGGCTTTCTGTTTTCCACTGACGGCACTTACCGCCATATGGGCCGTAATGGCTTGCTCGGGGCGCAGCATGCGTTGGCGGAGGTGAATGCCGGCGAGGCTTTCGACTTCACCCTGCGCGCCACCCATGTGAATCCGCAAGGCGTGTTGCAGGGCTATGGCGAGGGGGCAGCTCAGCTCATCGACAAGGGCGTGCGGCATATCTTCGGCACCACCACCTCGGCGAGCCGCAAGGAGATCATTCCCGACCTTGAGCAGCACGCCAGCACGCTGTGGTATGCCTGCCCGTATGAGGGCTATGAGAGCAGCGAGAACGTGCTGTATTTCGGTGGCTGCCCGAACCAGACGTTGATCCCGCTGCTGCGTTTTGCCTTGGCGACGTTCGGCAAACGCGCGCTGTTGGTGGGGTCGAATTACGTGTGGGGGTGGGAGAGTAATCGCATCGCCCGTGAGGTGATCACCCTGGCCGGTGGCGAGGTGCTGAAGGAGAAGTACATGCACCTGGGCGCCACCCAGGTGGCCGAGCTGGTGCCGGCGGTGGTCAGTGAGCCGCCGGCGTTTGTGTTGAACAACCTGGTGGGCGATTCCTCGTATGCGTTTTTGCATCAGCTGGATGCGGCGTGCCAGGTCGCCGGGCTGCAGTTGCCGGTGTTGAGTAGCAACCTGGCGGAGGCGGAGCTGACCGAGCTTGGTGCGCTGCAGAATCTGCGCATGCTGGCTTGCGGGCCGTTTTTTGAGGCGGCGGACCCGGTGTTTTGCCAACGGCAAACCGAGCGCCATGGGCCGCATGTTTACTCCCATCTCTATGCCGGGTCCTACAGTGCCGTGCATTTGTTTGCGCGCGCGTTGCAGCACTGCGGGGACGATGACTCGGCGGCCATCTGCGCCTACCTGCACCAGCATCCGCAACCGAGTGTGCTGGGCGAGTTACGGGTGTCGCCGCGCAACAACCACAGCAGCCTGGCCTGCCATATCGCCGAGCTGCAGAGCGGGCGCTTTGTGATTGTGCACAGCGAGCCGCAGGCGGTGCCCGCCGACCCTTATATGACCGCCACCGATCTCACCGAATTTCGTCAGTTAAGTGCGCCTGTGCCGCGCTTGAGGATCGTCAAATGAGCCCGTTCAACCGCCCCGATTTCGAAAACGGCACCTTGCTGCTGGTGGACTGCGAAGAGCGCACCCTGAACAGCCTGGAAAAGAGCCTGCAGCGTCTCGGTATCAAGGCGCAGCCATTGCGCGACGATGCACCGCAGAATCTGCAGGGCTGCTTTGCCGCCATCGTCGAGCTGGAGCATTTCGCCAGTCCGCAGACGCTGCTCAAACTCAACCAGGCCAATGTGCCGGTGGTGGCGCTGACGCCCCATGAAACCCTGTCGCAGATCCAGCGCGCCATTGAGTTGGGTGCCACGGCCATGCTCAACCGCCCCATCACCCAGGGCTCGGTGTACACCACGCTGATGATGGCGATCGGGCTGCGTGAGCGCCTGGACCACGATGCGCAAACTATCGACAACCTGCAGCAGCGCCTGGCCAATCGTCCGCAGTTGGCCATGGCCCTGGCGCGTCTGATGGTGGAGCACGGGCTGGATGAAAGCGCCGCCTACGAGCGCCTGCGTGAGCTGTCGATGCGCCTTAACCGCAGCATCGATGAGCTGTGCGCGGAGCTGGCGGCTGACCGCGGGCAACAACGCGGCGGTCTTGTATGAGTACGGCGCTGGCCCTGTTGCGCCGGCCCACGGTGGCCGTGTCGTTGCTGTATATCGTGCTGGTGGTGGTACTGGCGGCGCTCGCGCCGTGGCTGAGCCCGTTCGATCCGTCTGAGCAATTTATCGAAGGGCTGTCGATGGAGGGCGCGCCGCTGGCGCCTGGCGACACCTATTGGCTGGGCACCGACCTGCTCGGCCGTGACCTGCTCTCGCGGCTGATTTACGGCGCGCGCACTTCGCTGTTTATCGGCCTGGTGGCTAATGGCATGGCGGTGTTGATCGGTACCTTGGTGGGCCTAACGGCGGGCTTTTTACGCGGCTGGCTGGGCAGTGCGTTGATGCGCTTTACCGACTTGATGATGGCCTTCCCGGCGCTGCTGTTGGCGATTGCGCTGTCGGCGATTTTTCAGCCGAGTGTGTGGATCGTTGCCTTGGTGATCGCCATGGTCAACTGGGTGCAGGTGGCGCGGGTGATCTATTCGGAAACCATCGCCCTGAGCGCCCGCGATTTTGTCGCGGTGGAGCGCACCCTTGGCGCCAGTTCGCTGCGCATTCTGTTCTCGCACCTGCTGCCGCATTTGCTGCCGACCATTCTGGTCTGGGCCACCCTGGGCATCTCCACCACTGTGTTGCTGGAGGCCACCCTGTCGTACCTGGGCGTTGGCGTGCAGCCGCCCACGCCGAGCTGGGGCAATATCATTTTCGAAAGCCAGACTTATTTCACCTCGGCGCCCTGGCTGGTGTTTATTCCGGGCGCGGCAATCATTCTGCTGTCGCTAGCCTTCAATCTGCTGGGCGACGCGCTGCGCGACGAGCTCGACCCTACGCTGCAAGGGAGAAGCTGAATGCTGACCTTTATTGGCCGGCGTATCGGCTACTCACTGCTGATTCTGCTGGGCGTCAGCCTGATCACCTACCTGCTGTTATTCATGCTACCGGCCGACCCGGCGCGGCAGATTGCCGGGCGTAGCGCCACGCCGGAAGTGGTGGCAGGTATTCGCGCGCAGCTGGGCCTGGACCTGCCCTTCTATCAGCAGTACGCCCACTACCTGGGCAACCTGTTGCAGGGCGATCTGGGCCGCTCCTATATCCAGCGCAGCCAGGTGACCGAGCTGCTTGGCTCGCGCTTGCAGCCGTCGCTGGAATTGATGGCCGCCGGTATCGGTTTCGAGTTGCTGATCGGTATCAGCCTGGGCGTTATCGCCGCGCTGCGTCGTGGCGGCATTGCCGATCGGCTGCTGACGGCGCTGTCGTTTATCGGTGTGTCAGCCCCGCAATTTATCGCCGCCATGCTGTTTTTGTACTTCTTCGCCGTGCAGCTGGAGTGGTTCCCCATGGGCGGCTATGGCGGGCTCAAGCACCTGATGCTGCCGGCCCTGACACTGGGTTTGCTCGGCAGCGGCTGGTACTCGCGCATGGTGCGCTCGTCGATGATCGAGGTGCTGCACCAGGACTTTATCCGCACCGCCCGCGCCAAGGGCCTGAGCCGCGCCCGTGTGGTGCTGCGCCATGTGCTGCCAAACGCCATCGTGCCGATCATCCCCATGATCGGCATCGACATCGGCGTGTTCATGGGCGGGCTGGTGGTGGTCGAGTCGGTGTTTGGCTGGCCGGGTATTGGCCAGCTCGCCTGGCAGGCCATCCAGCAAGTGGACATTCCGGTGATCGTCGGTGTGACCACCATCTGCGCCGTGGCCATCGTGCTCGGCAACCTGATTGCCGACCTGGTTATTCCGTTGATCGACCCGCGTATCGACATCAAAAAACACTGACTTCCAACACACAACAATCCCCAGCAAAGAGGCAGGAGCATGAAGCGCACAGCACTATCCCTGGTTATCGCCGCCACGCTGTTTACAGGCCCGTTAATGGCCGATGAGCTGGTGGACGCCAACGCCAAGAACGGCGGCAGCATTATCGTCACCTACCAGAACGACGTCGCCACCCTGGACCCGGCCATTGGCTACGACTGGCAGAACTGGTCGATGATCAAAAGCCTGTTCGACGGCCTGATGGACTACAAACCCGGCACCACCGAATTGGTGAAGGATCTGGCCGAGGACTACAGCATTTCCGCCGACGGTCTGGTGTACAGCTTCACCCTGAAAAAAGGCGTGAAGTTCCACAACGGCCGCGAGATGAAAGCGAGCGACGTGAAGTACTCGCTGGAGCGCACCGTCAACCCGAAAACCCAGAGCCCAGGCGCTGGTTTCTTCAGTTCGATTGCCGGCTATGAAGACGTCACCGGCGGCAAAAGCGAAACCCTCAGCGGCGTGGAAGCCACCGACGATTACCACGTAAAAATCACTCTGAGTGCGCCGAACGCCACCTTCTTGCACATCATGGCGATCAACTTCGCCTCGGTGGTGCCGAAGGAAGAAGTGGAGAAGTGGGGCGCCGACTTCGGCAAGCATCCGGTCGGCACCGGCGCCTACAGCCTCGGTGAATGGAAGCTGGGCCAGCAGATCGTGTTCAAGAAGAACCCAGCCTATTTCCGCGCCGGCCTGCCGCACCTCGATGCCATTACCTTTGAAGTGGGCCAGGACCCGATGGTCGCCCTGCTGCGCCTGGAAAAAGGCGAAGTGGATATCGCTGGCGACGGCGTGCCACCGGCCAAATTCCTGCAGTTCAAGAACGACCCGAAATTCAAGGACCGCATGGTGGTGGGCGAGCAATTGCACACCGGCTACCTGACCCTGAAAACCACCCTGCCGCCCTTCGATAACCTGAAGGTGCGCCAGGCCGTGAACATGGCCATCAGCAAAGACCGCATCGTGCGCATCATCAACGGCCGCGCCACCCCGGCCAACCAGCCGCTGCCGCCGGCGATGCCGGGCTACGACAAGGCATACAAGGGCTACGCCTACGACGTGGAAGGCGCGAAGAAGCTGTTGGCTGAAGCCGGTTTTGCCAAGGGTTTTGATACCGAACTGTTTGTGATGAACACCGAGCCGCAGCCGCGCATCGCTCAGTCCATTCAGCAAGACCTGGCCAAGGTCGGCATTCGCGCGCAGATCAAATCCCTGGCCCAGGCCAACGTGATCGCCGCCGGCAGTGCCAAAGACCAGGCGCCGATGGTGTGGTCTGGCGGCATGGGCTGGATCGCCGACTTCCCCGATCCGTCCAACTTCTACGGCCCGATTCTGGGTTGCAGCGGTGCGGTGGATGGCGGCTGGAACTGGTCGCTGTACTGCAACAAGAAACTGGACGCCGACGCGGCCAAAGCCGATGCCATGGCCAAGCCCGAGCAGTCGGCTGAACGCATTGCGCTGTGGAGCAAGATTTTCACCGACGTGATGGCCGATGCGCCGTGGGTGCCGATCTTCAACGAGCAGCGCTTTACCGTGCGCTCCGAACGGATGGCTGGGGGTAACGACCTCTACGTAGATCCGGTCCACGTTCCGGTGAACTACGACCATATCTCGCTGAAGTAATTAACTGACTGCGTAACGGCGGCAGATTGAAAAGCCGCCGTTCGAAGGGAGCGTTTTTATGTGTCAGAACTGCCTGGTTAAAACCATTCACAGCGTGCACAACCACTTCGGTTGGGACCGCAGCATCGAGCCCGTCCTGCGCGTGGCGCCGGGGCAGATGCTGGAGTTTCAGTGCCTGGATTCCTCCAACGGCTACTTCACCCCGCAGTCGGTGGTCGGCGACGTGGCGACCATGTCGTTTGACCAGATCAACCCGGTGACCGGGCCGATCTTTGTCGAGGGCGCCGAGCCCGGCGACATCCTCAAAATCACCATCGACAGCTTCAAGCCCAGCGGCTTTGGCTGGACGGCAAATATTCCTGGTTTCGGCCTGCTCGCCGACCAGTTCAAAGACCCGGCCCTGGCGCTGTGGCACTACGACAAAGCCAGCCTGGCACCCGCCGCCTTCGGCCAGTTCGCCAAGGTGCCGCTCAAGCCGTTCGCCGGCACCATCGGGCTGGCTCCGGCCGAAGCCGGCTTGCACTCGGTGGTGCCTCCACGGCGCGTGGGCGGCAACCTGGATATCCGCGACCTGGCCGCCGGCACCACGTTGTACCTGCCGGTTGAAGTGGCCGGTGCGCTGCTGTCGATTGGCGACACCCACGCCGCGCAAGGCGATGGCGAAGTCGGCGGCACCGCCATCGAAAGCGCCATGGACGTGGTGGTGCAGGTCGACCTGATCAAAGACACGCCACTGGCCACCCCGCGCTTCAGCACCCCCGGCCCCGTGACCCGCCACCTGGACAGCGCCGGCTACGAAGCCTTTACCGGCATCGGCCCGGACCTGATGGAAGCGGCGCGCCAGGCCGTGAGCAACACCATCGACTGGCTGTGCCGCGAGCACAAAATGCCGGCCGAACAGGCCTACATGCTCTGCTCGGTGTGCGGTGATTTGCGCATCAGCGAAATCGTCGACCTGCCGAACTGGGTGGTGTCGTTCTACTTCCCGAAAGTGGTGTTTGCGTGAGCCAGAACGACAGTCAGGCGATTCTCTCGGTGGAGCGGCTGTCCATCGAGTTCGGCGCCAAGCGGGTGGTCGATGACCTGAGCTTTACCCTGTATCCGAAACAGACGCTGTGCATCGCTGGCGAGTCCGGCAGCGGTAAATCGCTGACCTCGCTGGCGATCATGGGCCTGCTGCCGAAACCTGCACGCACACCCAGCGGCGCGATTCTGTTCGAGAACCGCGACCTGCTCAGCCTCGGCGAACGCGAACGGCAGCAACTGCGCGGCAAAGATATCGGGATGATTTTTCAGGAGCCGATGACCTCGCTGAACCCGCTGATGACCGTCGGCCAGCAGTTGGCGGAAACCTTGCGCCGCCATGAGCCGCTGTCACGCCAGGCGATCGCCCAGCGTTGTCGGGAAATGCTCGAAGCGGTGCGCATGCCGCAGGTGGAAAAACGCCTGACCCAGTATCCCCATGAACTCTCCGGCGGCATGCGTCAGCGAGTGATGATCGCCATGGCCATGCTCTGTCGGCCCAAGATTCTGATTGCCGACGAACCGACCACGGCGCTGGACGTGACCATTCAGGCGCAGATCCTCGAGCTGATGCGCGAGTTGCAGCAGCAATACGGCACCAGCCTGCTGCTGATCACCCACGACATGGGCGTGGTGGCGGAAATGGCCGATCAGGTGGTGGTGATGAACCAGGGCCGCGTGGAGGAACAGGCGCCGGTTCGTCAACTGTTCGCCGCGCCGCAAGCCGCCTATACACAGAAGCTTCTGGCAGCCGTGCCGGTGCTGGGCAGCGCCGGTATTCCCGAAGACCTGAGCCTGCAACCGGCGCTGCTTGAAGTGCGCAACCTGAGCGTGCGGTTCCCGCTGCGCAACGGCTGGTTCGAGGCCGGCAAGAATGTGCACGCCGTGGAAAACCTCAACTTCGATCTGCGTGCCGGCGAAACCCTGGGGCTGGTCGGCGAGAGCGGCTGCGGCAAGTCCACCACCGGCAAGGCGCTGATGAACATGCTCGCCTATGAAGGCAGCGTGAAGCTGCTTGGCCAGGAGTTGAATGGCCTGCAAGGCGAGGCCCTGCAACGTGTGCGTCGTGACGTGCAGATGGTGTTTCAAGACCCCTATGCCGCCCTCAACCCACGCAAAACAATTTTCGAATTGGTGGGTGAGCCGCTGCTGATTCACGACCGCTTGCCCACTGGCCAACGCCGCGAACGCGTGGCGCAATTGCTTCAGCAGGTTGGCTTGCCGGGAGAGGCCATGGCGCGTTATCCGCACCAGTTTTCGGGCGGCCAGCGGCAGCGCATTTGCATCGCTCGGGCGCTGGCGTTGAACCCGAAAGTGATCATTGCCGACGAATCGGTTTCGGCCCTGGATGTGTCGGTGCAAGCTCAGGTGCTGGAGCTGCTGGAACAACTGCGCGAAGAACAGGGTTTGAGCTACCTGTTTATCTCCCACGATATGGCCGTGGTGGAACGCATCTGCCACCGCGTGGCGGTGATGGTTGGCGGGCAGATCGTCGAGATCGGTCGGCGCGACCAGGTGCTACACAACCCACAGCACCCCTACACCAAACGCCTGCTCAGCGCCGTGCCGCTGCCGGACGTGGAGCGCAAACGCGACTTCAAAAGCCTGCTGCAGGAATTCCGCACACCGAGCCCGATCAAGGAGCTGGGGTTTGTCGCACCGGTGCAGCAGTTTGTGCAGGTCAGCGAAGAACATGCGGTGGCGGCGACCTAGATCAAAAGCATCGCGGCTAAAGCCCCTCCCACAAGGAATTGAAGCCTCTTGTGAGAATGAGGTTGGCCAAGGGGATGAGGTCATTGTGGGAGGGGCTTCAGCCGCGATTCCTGAAAAAGGTAATCACACGCTTGACCTCAAGGTAGGTGAGGCCCAACCCGTACCAAAACCTTACGCACGAAAAGTAGACAGATCGACGCCCCGCTCCGCCGCCCTTACGGTCTCTTCACCCCCAATCGGACGGAGACCTGCGCCATGTGGCTGATCAACGCAACCCTCAACAACGCCCATATCCTGTTCGCCATCGCCGCGTTCCTCTGGCTGATGGCACACCTGGCCTACGGCCCGGCCGAGTGACTCAATACAGCCAAGGCTGCAACGCGTCGATGTTAGCGACGACGATCTGCTGCGCGCTGGCTTTGCTTTGCACTTTGCTGGCGTCGATCTGGTAGCGCTGCAGCACGTATTGCACCAGCGCGCCGCGGCTGGCGACGCGCAGCTGGCCGGCGTGCATGCCGTAGTCGATTTCAATGATTGCTTGCTGCCCGGCGCTCAGGCGTGAGTCGGGGACGATGATCACGTCCACCTCGGTAGCCCAACCGACATCACCGTCGATGCCGTGCTCGGAGACGTCCAGCACGTCCGGCTCGCCGCGCAGGCGGCTGAGAACAAAGTCGCGGTAGTCGCGGTTCTTTTCGCAATAGGCGCGTACGTGCCAGCGCATGCCGGTGTAAACCAGCGTGTGCGGCGCGATCAGGCGCGTTTCGGCCACCGGATTGGCCAGCGACACATACTCGCACTCCAGCCGCAGCCCTTCACGGCAGGCGCGCAGCAGCGGGCGCAGCACTTCCGGGCGCACCGAGCGGTCGGGCACCTTGAGCACTTCGGTATGGGCATAGGCCAGCGCCAGCCCGTCGATGTGCGGGGAGCGCTCGTGGTTCTGGTTGAGCAAGTGCAGGTAGGCGCTGGCACTGTCATCGATAAACAGCGGGGCGAAGGTTTTGCTCGGCACGTAGCCTTTCAGGTGTTTGTCGTAATCGAGATTCTTCGGCGCGTATTCGCTGAGGTAGCTGTTGATGTCTTTCGACGCCTGCTGACGGCTGATGCCAAAACTCTGCATCAGGTGTCCCGTGGTCAGCCGCCCTTCCCACCAGGCCACGGTTTCGATCAGGCGGTAGCGCAAGGCAAGGTCCCAGCGCACGTGTTCGATGGATTGTTTGCGTTTCATCCCTGGCCCACCTGCTGCAATTGTTTACCTATGCGGGTAACTATCGTGGATATGTCTTGTGGATGTACATATCGCTGCAGGCATGTAGCCAAAATGGCTACGATCGTAGCCATTTTGGCTACACCTCCGGCCTGGAAATTTCGCACCTGCCAGCCATCTCCGTATGAGTTGACCATATTGGAGACCAAACCTAACCTGCGCACATCCCGCCCATGGCAGTAAGCCGTCCAACCTATTCAGGACGCGCCGACCCCTTGGGCGTTTTGCTTTCTGGAGTTAAGGAATGACTACAGCAATCCTGATTGATTTCATCCTTGCCCTATGTAGCAGAGCATTCCGGAAAGCCTAATGGAGCATATCGACGGGCTGCGTTCGACTTGCCCAAAACCTGCGCCGCGCATCAAACCCGCAGGCTGAGTTGCCTTCTTCCCCCACAAACCACTCGAAATCCCCCCTTTTGCATCTTCGCGCCAGCCACTTGCGCTGAAGCGACACCGCATTAGCCTGCGACTAAATAGCTCTCCGGCCAGTCTTGGCTGCTGTTCCGACGCTATGCTAGGTTGCAGCCTCGCCAGGAAAGTCGCCGCATTCAGCGCACCCGAAGAACAAGAGGACACCCCATGGCCGAGGCTACGCCCGCGCTTGAGATTCGCAATTTGCACAAACGCTACGGCGACCTTGAAGTGCTCAAGGGCATCTCGCTCACTGCCCGCGACGGCGATGTGATTTCGATCCTCGGTTCTTCCGGTTCTGGCAAATCCACGTTTTTGCGTTGCATCAACCTGTTGGAAAACCCGCATCAGGGCCAGATTCTGGTGGCTGGCGAAGAGCTCAAGCTCAAGGCCGCGAAGAACGGCGAGCTGGTGGCGGCCGACAACAAACAGATCAATCGCCTGCGCAGCGAGATCGGTTTTGTATTCCAGAACTTCAATCTGTGGCCGCACATGACCGTGCTCGACAACATCATCGAGGCGCCACGCCGGG
The DNA here is from genome assembly GCF_003050835.1 of Pseudomonas sp. GV071. GTDB lineage: Bacteria > Pseudomonadota > Gammaproteobacteria > Pseudomonadales > Pseudomonadaceae > Aquipseudomonas. The sequence continues at coordinate 274,106 of NZ_QAOJ01000005.1, forward strand.
TGCTGGGCTTGAGCAAGGCCGAGGCCACCGAACGCGCTGAGGCGCTGTTGGCCAAGGTCGGCATTGGCGACAAACGCCATGTGTACCCGGCGCAACTGTCCGGCGGCCAACAACAGCGTGCAGCCATCGCGCGCACGCTGGCCATGCAACCTAAAGTGATTCTGTTCGACGAGCCCACCTCGGCACTCGACCCTGAAATGGTCCAGGAAGTGCTGAACGTGATTCGTGCGCTTGCCGAAGAAGGCCGCACCATGCTGCTGGTCACCCACGAAATGAATTTCGCCCGCCAGGTGTCCAGTGAAGTGGTGTTTTTGCACCAGGGCCTGGTGGAGGAACAAGGTTCGCCCGAGCAAGTGTTCAGCAACCCGAACTCGGCGCGCTGCAAGCAATTCATGTCCAGCAATCGCTAACACGGAGCAATAACCCATGCAGAACTACAAGAAGATCCTGCTGGCCGCGGCCGCTACCCTGGCTTTCGGCACTGGTGCCGTCGCCGCTGACAAACTGAAGATCGGCACCGAAGGCGCCTACCCACCGTTCAACCTGATCGACGCCAGCGGCCAGGTCGGCGGCTTCGACGTGGAAATCGCCCAGGCCCTGTGCGCCAAGATGAAGGCCGAGTGCGACGTGGTGACGTCCGACTGGGACGGCATCATCCCCGCCCTCAACGCCAAGAAGTTCGACTTCCTGGCCGCCTCGATGTCGATCACCGAAGAGCGTAAAAACGCAGTCGACTTCACCGACCCCTACTACACCAACAAGCTGCAGTTCATCGCCGGCAAAGACAAAGCCTTCAAAACCGATAAAGCCAGCCTCAAAGGCAAGGTCATCGGTGCCCAGCGCGCCACCATCGCCGGCACCTGGCTGGAAGACAACATGGCTGATGTCGTTGATATCAAGCTGTACGACACCCAGGAAAACGCCTACCTCGACCTGGCTTCCGGCCGCGTTGATGGCGTGCTGGCCGACAAGTTCGTGAACTGGGAATGGCTGAAGAGCGAAACCGGCAAAGGCTTCGAATTCAAAGGCGAGCCTGTGTTCGATAACGACAAGATCGCCATTGCCGTGCGCAAGAACGATCCGCTGCGTGAGAAGTTGAATGCGGCGTTGAAAGAAATCATCGCCGACGGCACGTACAAGAAAATCAACGACAAGTACTTCCCCTTTAGCATCTATTGATCTGCACAAGCCGCCCTTCTGGGCGGCTTGTTCCAGATACGCAACTCAAGATCTTCTGGGCTAGAGCCAGGCAAGGCGAAACCGCGGCGAACAGCGCAGCGTACTGTAGTACGTGAGCATGTGAGTCGCAGTTTCAACGTCGCATGGCCGACGACCAGATGATCGCAGGCGAACATATGATCTTTGATCTTCACGGATTCGGCCCCGCTCTATTGGCGGGCACCTTGATGACCATCAAGCTGGCGCTTAGCGCGCTGTGTTTGGGTCTGGTGCTTGGCCTGCTCGGCGCATTGGCCAAGACTTCTCCGCACAAGCCGTTGCAATGGCTGGGCGGTACTTATTCGACCCTGGTGCGCGGGATTCCCGAGCTGCTGTGGGTGTTGCTGATCTACTTCGGCACGGTCAATTTGATGCGCAGCCTCGGCGAAGCCCTTGGCATTCCCGGTCTCGAGCTCAATGCCTTCGCCGCCGGCACCATCGCCCTGGGCTTGTGCTTTGGCTCCTACGCCACCGAGGTATTTCGCGGCGCGATTTTGGCGATTCCCCGTGGTCACCGCGAAGCGGGGCAGGCGCTTGGGCTGTCGAAGGGCCGCACGTTCTGGCGGATCATCCTGCCGCAGATGTGGCGCATCGCCCTGCCGGGCCTGGGCAACCTGTTCATGATTTTGATGAAGGATACCGCGCTGGTGTCGGTGATCGGCCTGGAAGAGCTGATGCGTCGCTCGCAGATCGCGGTTACCGCCAGCAAGGAACCATTCACCTTTTACCTGGTGGCCGCACTTATGTACCTGGGCCTGACCGTGATTGCCATGACAGGCATGTATTTCATTGAACGACGCGCCAGCCGCGGCTTCGTCAGGAGCGCGTGATGAACTGGGACGTCATTATCAAATACCTGCCGCGTCTGTTCGACGGCGCGATCCTGACCCTCGAACTGGTGGCTTTTGCGGTCATCGCCGGGCTGATCCTGGCGCTGCCAATGGGCGTCGCCCGCGCCTCGCGCCACTGGTATGTGCGCGCCCTGCCCTATGGCTACATATTCTTCTTCCGTGGCACGCCGCTGCTGGTGCAGCTGTTTCTGGTGTACTACGGTGCGGCGCAGTTCGACGCGGTGCGCCAAGGCCCGTTGTGGCCGTACCTGCGCGATCCGTACTGGTGTGCGGTGCTGACCATGACCCTGCACACCGCGGCCTATATCGCCGAGATTCTGCGCGGTGCGATTCAGGCCGTGCCCAACGGTGAAGTGGAGGCGGCACGGGCACTGGGCATGTCGCGCGCGCAGGCGATGTTGCACATCATCCTGCCGCGTGCAGCGCGCATCGGCCTGCCGGCCTACAGCAACGAAGTGATCCTGATGCTCAAGGCCAGCGCCCTGGCCAGCACCATCACCCTGCTGGAACTCACCGGCATGGCGCGCACCATCATCGCCCGCACCTATTTGCCGGTAGAGATTTTCTTCGCCGCCGGCATGTTCTATCTGGTCATCGCCTTTGTCCTGGTGAAGGGCTTCAAACTGTTGGAACGTTGGCTGCGCGTCGACGCCACCCAAGCTCGCTAGAATAGGCACCCGCCCATGGACCAACCGGCCATGGGCAGCTTGCCGAATCTTCTGACCATGACCGATCCCACCGTGCTGACTGGCTCCGCCCTGCTGCCACGCTTCCAGGCGCTGGACCGCTTTCTGCTGCGCCATCAGCACCTGTGGCGGCCACGGCCGTTCACCCATCTGCAATTGCCGTGGGAAACCCAGCATCCCGAGCTGGCCGCGTGGCTGCGCAGCCGTTCACTGGCCGACGCCGAAGCGGCGCACAACCAACCAGAACTCCTGCTGGCACCTGAGCCGTTTACTGGGCTGGCGCAAGAGTCCCTGGCACTCAGTGCATTAGGCGACTTGCCGACCCATGAGCGCGCGCCGCTACCGGCCAACTTTGCGGTAGATATTCCCGGGCGCAAATGGCAGCAGATCCAAGCCTTCGCCGCCTGCCTGAGCTTCAACCAACGCCCGCAGCACTGGCTCGACTGGTGCTCGGGCAAGGGCCACCTCGGCCAGTTGCTCGCCCAGGACGGCCAGGCCCTCACCTGCCTGGAACACGACCCCGCCCTAGTCGCCGCCGGCGCACAACTGAGCGCCCGCCGTGGCCTGCACAGCCAACACATCGAACAAGACGTGTTGGCCGCCAGTGCCGCATCGCAACTTCACCCCGAACACACACCGGTGGCCCTGCATGCCTGTGGCGACCTGCACGTGCGCCTGCTGCAACTGGCCAGCGCTGCCGGCTGTGGACAACTGGCCGTGGCGCCGTGCTGCTACAACCGCATCGCCGCCAGCCACTATCAAGCGTTATCCACAGCCGCCCAGGCCTCGGATCTGCGCCTGTCAGTGGACGACCTAGGCCTGCCATTGAGCGAAACTGTCACCGCCGGCGCCCGCATCCGCCGCCAACGTGACAGCTCGATGGCGCGGCGCCTGGCCTTCGACTTATTGCAGCGAGAACTGCGCGGCAGCGATGAATACCTGTCAACGCCATCGCTGCCGGTGGCCTGGCTGCACAAAGACTTCGCCGACTACTGCCGCGAACTGGCGCAACTCAAAGGCCTACCGACACCCACCCCGCGCGATTGGGATGCACTGGAGCAGCGTGGCTGGCAGCGCTTGGCGCACGTGCGCAACCTCGAACTGTTGCGCAACCTGTTTCGCCGCCCCTTGGAGCTATGGTTGCTGCTGGATCGCGCGCTGTTTTTGCAACAACAGGGCTACGCCGTACGCCTTGGCCATTTCTGCGTAAGCCATGTCAGCCCGCGCAACCTGATGCTTCTCGCAGAACGCCAATAGTTGCCCACACAATCTGTGGATAACTTTGTTGATAGTTTCTGGGCAACCTTGGCAAACGCATGCGCAGCAAGGCTTCCAGACTTCTGTTTATTTTTTAATCACAAAGAAAAACTCAACAAAACCAGCAAGTTACTGACTTCTGTCAAGTACTGCACAAAATTTGACCAGCACCAGCCACCGCGCCTCGCAATTGTGCATAAGCCTATTCCTGCAAGTGTGTCAGGGAGCAAAAAACGACCGCAGATCAGGCCTTTACTCAACGCTTCTAATGGATATAATGGCGGCCCTGAAATGCCGGTATAGCTCAGCTGGTAGAGCAACTGACTTGTAATCAGTAGGTCCCGGGTTCGATTCCTGGTGCCGGCACCATATAAAACAAAGCCCCTGCAGAAATGCTGGGGCTTTGTTGTTTCTGCGTGCTTGTAATTTGTGGTGAGCCGAATAAGCTCGGTATTCGGCTCATCTTGTGAGCCGAATACGCCTTCTATTCGGCTCAGGCGCGGAGTGACCATGAACGATCTGCAATGGATTTGGCAGCAACCGGGTTGGCCCGCCTTCACCTGGCGCGAGGCGCCGCTTGCCGAGTTGTTGCGGCAATGCACCCATAGCCAGGGGCAACTGCTGGGCAAGCTGGGGGCGGTGGGCGATGAGCTCAGTCAGCGGCGCATGCTCGATACCTTGCTGCAAAACATCATCACCTCCTCGGCGATCGAGGGCGAAGAGCTGAATGTCGGCTCGGTACGCTCGTCGCTGGCGCGTCGGCTGGGGGTGGATGAACCGGAAGGTGGCCGCCGCACGGCGCGCAGTGACGGGTTGGCGGAGCTGATGCTGGATGCGACTCAGCAATACCGGCAACCCCTGAGCGTGTCGCGGCTGATGGACTGGCATGCTCACCTGTTCCCGGCTGGCGACGGCCAACTTCTAGGCAGCGCAATTCGCGTAGGCGCGCTGCGTGGCGATGAGCCGATGCAGGTGGTTTCCGGTCGTTTGGACTACCCGTTCGTGCACTTCGAAGCGCCGCCACGAGCGGGCCTTGAGCAGCAGCTGGAGGCGTTCGTCGTCTGGTTCAACGACGACTCGCGCGGCATCGATCCGTTGCTGCGCGCCGGCATCGCCCATCTGTGGTTCGTCACCCTGCATCCGTTCGACGACGGTAACGGCCGACTGACCCGAGCCCTGACCGACCTGGCGCTGGCACAAGGCGAACACCAGACCATCCGTTTCTACGCCCTGTCGGCGAGCATCCTCGATCACCGCAAGGACTACTACCGCCTGCTGGAGCAAACCCAGAAAAGCGGGCTGGACATCACCCTCTGGCTGATCTGGTTTCTGCGTATTTTGCTCGCCTCGATCAATCAGGCGCTGGCCAGCATCGACAGCATCCTCAGCAAATCCCGCTTCTGGCAGTTGCACCGCAACGTGCCGCTGTCGACGGAGCAACTGAAGGTGATCAACCGTTTACTGGATGGCGGCGCAAAAGGCTTTGAAGGCGGAATCAGCGCGGCCCAGTATCAGGCGGTAACCGGGGTGAGCAAGGCCACTGCGACCCGGCACCTGACCGATCTGGTGGCCAAAGGTCTGCTGATGCAGCTAGCAGGTGGTGGGCGCAGCACCCGCTATCAACTCACCGAGCATTGAAGGTTTCAGCCGCCCTTGTTGTCGCCCAACAACTGATTGCAGTACTCATCCGTCACCTTCACCCGCGCCGGGTCATGGCTGGAACGGTCCTGCGCCAGGCTCAGCCGGCACTTGGCTTGTTCGCTGAGGGTCATGGCTTTGGGGAAAGCGGCTTTGCCAGGCTGAGCGGGCAACTCGGCGATGTCCTGGCGCTGGTAGAAAATGCCACCGCCGCCAGAGGTGCGAGTGGCGACAAAGCCCGGCGGCGCCGACAGCACTTCGGCTTCGGCGTTGGCCGTTTTCGGCAGTTCATCCTGGCGCATGGCCAAGACGGTGATGCCGCTGCTCACGGCGCACACCAGGGCAAACAGAATAAAGGCGGAGACCCATCGCATGACGGCGCTTCCCGGTTGGACAGGGGGTGCCAGCACGTGAGAGTGAATAAGCGCCGGCATTCCCTGGCTTAAGGCGACCGGATTCACGGCGAACTTAATCAGAACCAGCGTTTGAATGCCCGATGCAGGGTGCTGATGTCTTTGAAGCCCAGCGCCTCGCTGATCGCGGCAGGCGCCAGGCCTTGTTGCAGGTGCTGGCGGGCCAGGTCTTTGCGGATGTTTTCGAGCAGTTCGCTGTAGCTGGTGCCGTCCTGCTTGAGGCGCCGATACAGGGTGGGACGGCTAAGGTGCAGCGCGGCGCACACCGCTTGAATGCTCGCGCCGCTGGCCAGGTTGGCGTGGATAAGGCTGCGCACCCGGCTTACCAACAGCGTGTCGCGCTGCAGTTGCGCGTAAGTGTGCAACGCCCGCTCTTGCAGCAGTCGTTTCAGGTAAGGGTTGGCCCCCTGAATGGGATGCTGGAGAAAACTGTTCGGCAGTTGCAGGCAGTTTTCTGCTCGGGAAAATCGCAGGTTGCGGCCAAACACTTCGACGAAGCGTTCGGCATAGGCAGGCTCCGGAAAGGTGAAATCACACGCTAGTGGCAGCACCTGCACGCCAGTGGCGGCGCGGTGCCAGTGCAGCAAGGCGCTCATGCTGCGCTCACTGGCCGCTTGTGGATAACGGTTGCCGGGGGCGAAGGAGAAGCGCAGCTCGAGGCGGCCGTTGGCTTCGCTGGCCTGCCAGCGCTCCGACGGATTCATCAGGGCGATGTGCTGGACGAAAATGGCGAAGGCTTCGTCCACCCGCGCGCATTGCAGCAGCCAGCTGGCCAGCACGCCGCGGGCATCCGGGTCGATATGCTGGCCAAGCAGCAGGCCGATATGCGGCAGGCTGGCGCTGCTCACTGCCACCTGCCACAACGCCAACAGACGCGTCTCGGCGATCCGTTGTTCCTGCACTGGTGGCGCCGCGCTGCTGGAGTCCACTAGCCGTTCGCGGTACAGGCCGGCGGCGTTCAATTGGGCGGGCGTGGCCACCCCTAAGTGCAGCAATTGGTCATACAGGTCGAGCACGGCCATCGCCGATACGCTGCGGTCTTTCATCACGGCCCGACACTCCCTGTGCCGTCATCGGGGCTGCCACTGTAGCCCGAGCACGCCTGACCAGACCACCGCGTTCAGGTTGCAACCAAACGCCCTGAAGTTGATCCCCAACGCCCTCTCGGTGGCGGCCTGAGGGCCTTAGCATCGGCATAACACCCGTTGCTCAGGAACCTGTAATGCCGAGCCTTTCCACCGCCTGCCGAATTGAGACCGCCGCCCGCCTGCGCCAACTGATTGCCGAGCCGCCGGCGCTGATGAAAAAACGCCTGCAGACGCAGATCGATGCACACTGCAAAACCATCATCGAGCTCGCCTCGGTGTGTGCCGTGGGCTTTGCCGAGGCGTCGATCGGCATTCACTACCTGAACGTCCGTCACTACCCGGTGGTGAACGCGCAGGGCACTGACATCGTGCTGACCTGGCCCGCTGGCAAGGCACGGCCGAGTGCGCTGAGCACGGATGAGGCACATGCCTGCAGCCTGTTTTTCATCATGCCGGGCATCGGTTTTGCGCTGCGCGCCAACGGTCGTTGCGTCATCGAACTCACGCCGCACGGCATACAGCTGCAGTTCACCGCCCAGACGCTGTTTCTGCACTGTTCGCGGGCCAAGGTGCGCGCGCAGTTCTGGGCGCCGCGCCCGGACCCGGTGGCGGCGCCCGGTGCCCGTGGCCAGGCTGAGTTGAGCGACGCCGCGTTAGATTTTGTTCGCCGCGCCTCGTACCTGCTGATGCTGACCCGCAACCCAGACGGCAGCACCGAACTCTCGCCCCGTGGCGACCCCGACGGTTTTGTCCTCGCCGCAGACCGGCGCACCCTGCTGATTCCAGAGCGCCCCGGCAACAAAGTGGCGTGCAGCCTGCTGAATATTCTCGCGGTCAGCGAGGTCAGCCTGTCCCTGCTGATTCCCGGCGCCAGCACCGCGCTGACGATCAGCGGCCAGGCCTGGTTGACGGCCGACCCTGACCATCTGCACCCCTTGGCCATCAACGGCAAAGTGCCGGCGTTGGCGATTGTGCTGGAGGTCGCGCAGTGGCAATTACAGCACTGCCCGGAACTGGTGGAGGCCGGGCTGTGGCAGGCGCAAACGCACCTGGAGGACGGCGCCATCGCCTCATTTCCGAAGATGCTCGCCGAGCATATGAATGGCACAGGCCTGCTCGGCAAGGCCACTACCCTGGTGGTCGACGCGGTGGTCAAACACGACCTCAAACACCTGTACTGAGATCGGCGCGGCCATAGACCCATATCAATACCCAGGCCTGGCGCGGTCCCTAAAATCGCGCGCCCCGAATCCGCCAGGCCTTGCCCATGCCCACTCCTCTCGCCCCCGAACTGCTGTGCCCCGCCGGCACCCTCAAAGCCATGCGTTACGCCTTCGCCTATGGCGCCGATGCGGTGTACGCCGGGCAACCGCGTTACAGCCTGCGGGTGCGCAATAACGAGTTTGACCACGCCAATCTGGCCGTCGGTATTGCCGAGGCCCATGCCCAGGGCAAGCGCTTTTACGTGGTGGTCAACATCGCCCCGCACAACGCCAAGCTGCGCACCTTTCTCAAGGACCTGGCGCCGGTGGTGGCAATGGCACCGGACGCGCTGATCATGTCCGACCCCGGCTTGATCATGCTGGTGCGCGAGCACTTCCCGCAGATGCCGATTCATCTCTCGGTGCAGGCCAATGCGGTGAACTGGGCCAGTGTGAAGTTCTGGCAGCAGCAGGGACTGAGTCGGGTGATTCTGTCGCGCGAGTTGTCGCTGGAGGAGATCGAAGAAATCCGCCAGATGGTGCCGGCGATGGAGCTTGAGGTGTTTGTCCATGGCGCGCTGTGCATGGCCTATTCCGGGCGTTGCCTGTTGTCGGGCTACATCAACCGCCGCGATCCAAATCAGGGCACGTGCACCAATGCGTGCCGCTGGCAGTACCAGGCCCATGAGGGTGAGCAGAACGAGTTGGGCGAAATCGTCCGTCACTGCGCGCCTACCCTCGGTGAGGGCGCCAGTTCCGAGCGCCTGTTTTTACTGGAAGACAGCAGCCGTCCGGGCGAGTTGATGGAGGCTTTCGAGGACGAACACGGCACCTACATCATGAACTCTAAAGACCTGCGTGCAGTGCAGCACGTCGAGCGTCTGGTGCAGATGGGCGTGCACTCGCTGAAGATCGAAGGGCGGACCAAAAGCCACTTTTATGTGGCCCGCACCGCCCAGGTTTACCGGCAGGCGATTGACGACGCGGTGGCCGGCAAAGCGTTCTCGCCACAGCTGTTCAGTGACCTCGACTCCCTCGCCAACCGTGGCTACACCGAGGGTTTTCTGCGCCGCCATGTGCATGATGAATATCAGAATTATCAGCACGGCAACTCGCGCGCCGAACGCCAGCAGTTTGTCGGTGAGTTGACTGGCAACTGGCGCGGCGAACTGGCCGAGGTGCGGGTGAAAAACCGTTTCGCCGTAGGTGATCGCCTGGAACTTATGACGCCCCAAGGCAATCAGCAGTTCTCGTTACACGCATTGGAAAACCAGGCGGGGAACAGCACCCGCGTGGCACCCGGTGACGGCCACGTGCTGTATCTTCCCCTGCCGTCGACTGCCGACAGCCGCTATGGCTTGTTGATGCGCCATCTCGACGACGTGCGCTGAGCGGCCTGCAGCTCGTCCGAGAGTGGCGTTGCGCCAGCGCATTTGGCCGCAACGTTGCACAGGCAAAAACCAGGATCTGTCTCGGCGCTGAAACGGTCATGAAGTTCAGGCAATTTTTTGCAATAAAAGTTATTGCAAAAGGCGTCTAAAACGCACCGTTCAGCAGATACCGTGGCACTTTGCGACTAGCGTTTCGACAGGGCCATTCGGGCCAACTAGCGTTTTCCCTAGCGTTCTCGAAATTCATTGAAAGGGGGTAGACCATGAACAAGCTCGTCAGCACTACAACCCTGCTGCTTCTGCTTGGGGCAGGAACGTTGAGCACGCAGACGCAGGCAGCCCCGACGCTGCTGCGCTCCTACGATTTCATCAATGCCATGGGCGTGAACCTGCATGTCAGCCAGGGCTCTTCCAACTACGCCAAGATGCCGATGGTCATCAGCAATATGAACTACCTGGGCGTGGTCAACGCCCGCGACAGCTACAACCCGTTCTGGGGCAACCCGCCCTACAGCTACTACACCACCCTGGCCAAGGCCGGGATCAAATGGAACTACATCGCCGCAGTGGGTGGCACCAAATCGCCAACCACTATCGCCACCTTCCTGACCAATATCAGCACCGTGGAGAATGCCGTACCGGGCTCGACCCTGGCGGTGGAAGGCCCGAACGAGATCAACAACTTCGCCCTCACCTGGCAGCCGGACGGCACCAAGGGCTTGCCGGCCGCACTGTCGTTCCAGAAAGAGCTGTACGCGCAAACCAAGGCCAATGTGCTGTTCAAGAATGCCAAGGTGTTCTACTTCACCGGCTACAACGCCGGCGGCATTCCCAAAGGCCCGGACCCAGCCACCACGCCAGGGCTGGCCGACTACAACAACCAGCACCCCTACCCGGCGGCAGGCAAGCCGCCGACCAAGTACGTGAAACGTACGGTGCTGGGCAACACGCCGGCCGGCGCAGGCCCGGCGGTGTACACCGAAACCGGCTATCAATCGCCGAAGACTACAGCCCAGGCAAGCGCCGCCTACCTGCTGAGCATTCTGGCCAACAGCGCCTACAACGAGATTTATCGCACCTACATTTATCAGTTGATGGACGAGGGTGACGGTTACGGCCTGTTCGCCAAAGCCGACAATGCGCCCACCCCTGCGGCTGTCGCCTGGCATAACCTCAATACCATCCTGCTCGATAGCTCACCCACCGCCTCGAGCTTCGCCCTGACCAAACTGATTCCCTTCTCTACCGCCGGCCTGCCGCCGACTGGCCGGTTTATCGCGATACAAAAGAGTAACTACGAAACCAACATCATGATCTGGGCTGAGCCGGATTCCTTCCCAGGCCCTTCCGCGCCGGTAACGGTAAACCTCGGCTCGACCCAGGCGACGGTGAACATCTATGACCCGCTGATCGGTACCGAACCGGTGCAGGCGTTGCGCAATGTCAACGCGGTGCAGGTCAACCTCACCGACCACCCGCTGATCATTCAGGTACCGGCTTCCACTACCTCGCTGAAAAAAGCCAAATTGCTGTAGCCGCCTCCGGCACCACCCGACGCCGTCGCCCAATCGGGCGGCGGCGTTTTGCTACCTGCCCCACAGGCCGCCCACTGGCGGCCATTCAGGCTTGCTTCTTACCGGGGCTGCCGACAAGCTATGCGCCTGCGAACCCACAAGGCTACTTGGCATGCGAATTCTGATCACTGGCGGCGCCGGCTTTATTGGCTCGGCGCTGATTCGCCATCTGCTGCAAAACACCGAGCACCAGGTGCTCAACCTCGACAAGCTGACCTACGCCGGCAATCTCGAATCCCTCGCGAGCGTGGCCAACCACCCGCGTTATCGTTTTGCCCAACTGGATATCATCGACCAGCCCCAGGTCCGTGCGCTGCTCGATGAGTTCCAGCCCGAGGCGATCATGCACCTGGCTGCCGAGTCGCATGTCGACCGCTCCATCGATGGCCCGTCGGCGTTTATCCAGACCAATATCGTTGGCACCTACGCCTTGCTCGAAGCCACTCGCGGCTACTGGCAGGGCCTGAACGAAGCCGCCAAACAGGCTTTTCGTTTTCACCATATTTCCACCGACGAGGTGTACGGCGACCTGCATGGCGCCGATGACCTGTTCACCGAAACCACGCCCTACGCACCCAGCTCGCCGTACTCGGCCAGCAAGGCAGCGTCCGATCACCTGGTTCGCGCCTGGCAGCGCACCTACAACCTGCCGGTGCTGATCACCAACTGCTCGAACAACTACGGGCCGTTCCACTTCCCGGAAAAGCTGATCCCGCTGGTGATCCTCAACGCCCTGGATGGCAAGCCGCTGCCGGTGTATGGCAACGGTGCGCAGATTCGCGACTGGCTGTTCGTCGAAGACCACGCCCGCGCCCTGCTCAAGGTGGTGACTGAGGGCAAGGTCGGCGAGACCTACAACATCGGCGGCCACAACGAGCAGCAGAACATCGACGTGGTGCGCAGCATCTGCGCCCTGTTGGAAGAGCTGGCGCCGAACAAACCGGCCGGTGTCGAGCGTTATGAGCAGCTGATCACCTTCGTCAAAGACCGCCCCGGCCACGACCTGCGCTACGCCATCGACGCCAGCAAGATCGAACGCGAGCTCGGTTGGGTGCCGGCAGAAACCTTCGCCACTGGCCTGCGCAAAACAGTGCAGTGGTACCTCAACAACCTCGACTGGTGCCGCCATGTGCAAGACGGCAGCTATCAACGTGAACGCCTTGGCGCAACGGAGTAACTCAGCATGAAAGGAATCATTCTAGCCGGCGGTTCCGGCACCCGCCTGCACCCCATCACCCTCGCGGTGTCCAAGCAACTGCTGCCGATCTACGACAAACCGATGGTCTACTACCCGATCTCGGTGCTGATGCTGGCCGGCATCAAGGACATCCTGCTGATCTCCACCCCCCATGACTTGCCGCACTTTGAAAAGATGCTCGGCGACGGCAGTCAGTTCGGGGTGAATTTCAGCTACGCCGAACAACCTTCGCCCGATGGCCTGGCCCAAGCCTTTCTGATTGGCGAAGAGTTCATTGGCGACGACTCGGTGTGCCTGATCCTCGGCGACAACATCTTCCACGGCCAGTACTTCACCGACCAGCTGCAGCGTGCCGCCAGCCATTCCAGCGGCGCGACGGTGTTCGGTTACTGGGTGAAGGACCCGGAGCGTTTTGGCGTGGTGGAATACGACGCCGACGGCAAAGCGATTTCCATCGAGGAAAAACCGGCCAAGCCGAAATCCAGCTACGCGGTGACCGGCCTGTATTTCTACGACAACGACGTGGTTCAGATCGCCAAGGCCGTGAAGCCATCGCCCCGTGGCGAGCTGGAAATCACCGACGTCAACAACGCCTACCTGCAGCGCGGCGACCTGCGCGTCGAGCGCTTCGGCCGTGGGTTTGCCTGGCTCGATACCGGCACCCATGACAGCCTGCTGGAAGCCTCGCAGTACGTGCAGACCATCGAACACCGTCAGGGCCTGAAGGTGGCTTGCCTGGAAGAAATTGCCTTTCAGAATGGCTGGATTGATCGCGAGCAGTTGCTGGTCCAGGCCAAGGCCTTTGGCAAGACCGGCTATGGTCAATACCTCTACCGGTTGGCAGGAGAGCAGGTGTGAAAGTCATCCCCACCGAGCTGCCGGATGTGCTGATCATCGAGCCGAAAGTGTTCGGCGATGAGCGCGGCTTTTTCTACGAAAGCTTCAACGCCCAGGCCTTCAAAGAGGCCACCGGGGTGGACTGTCAATTTGTCCAGGACAACCACTCGCGCTCTCAGCGCGGCGTATTGCGTGGCCTGCATTACCAGATCCAGCAAGCCCAGGGAAAACTGGTGCGCGCCACCGCCGGTGAAGTGCTGGATATTGCCGTCGATATCCGTCGCAGTTCGCCTACCTTCGGCCAATGGGTTGGGGTGCTGTTGTCCGCGGAAAACAAACGCCAACTCTGGATTCCGGCCGGCTTCGCCCATGGTTTTGTGGTGCTCAGCGAATCGGCCGAGTTCCTCTACAAAACCACCGACTACTACGCCCCCGCCCACGAGCGCTGCATTCGCTGGGACGACCCGAGCCTGGCCATCGACTGGCAATTGAGCGAGGCGCCGCAGCTGTCGGGCAAAGACCAGGCGGGCGTGCTGCTCGCCGACGCGGAACTGTTTGCATGAAGGTGCTGATCACCGGCCGCAATGGCCAGGTTGCCCAGGCCCTGCTCAGCAGCTTGCAAGGGCTTGGCGAACTGACCTGCCTGGGTCGCGCCGAGCTGGACCTGGCCGATAGCAATGCCGTTCGCGCCCAGGTGCGGATGCTCAAACCGGACCTCATCATCAACGCCGCTGCTTACACCGCTGTGGACCAAGCCGAAAGTGAACGCGAGCAAGCCTTCGCCATCAACGCCACGGCGCCCGGCGTGCTTGCCGAAGAAGCCAAGGCGCTGGGTGTACCGCTGATTCATTACTCCACAGATTACGTGTTCGATGGCAGTAAAAACGCGCCCTATCTGGACAACGATCCGCCACAACCACTGGGCGTATACGGCCAGAGCAAACTGGCCGGCGAACAGGCGATCAACGCCGTCGGCGGCCAGCATCTGATTCTGCGCACCAGTTGGGTGTACTCGTTGTACGGGCGTAATTTCCTCCTGACCATGCAGCGTCTGCTGCAAGAGCGCGACGAGTTACGTGTGGTCAGCGACCAGATCGGCGCACCGACTTGGGCTGGCACCATCGCCGCCGCCACCCGCGAGCTGATCGAACACTGGCAACGCGGCCAGGCCGGGCCTTGGGGCACCTTCCACCTCACCGGCCAAGGGGAAACCTCTTGGTTCGGTTTTGCCAGCGCCATCGGTGACCAGTTGAAAGCCGCCGGCAAACCCTGCGCGCGCCTGCTGCCGATCACCAGCAGCGAATACCCGACGCCGGCGCAGCGCCCGCTCAATTCGCGGCTGGACTGCTCGCGGCTGCAAACGGCCTGGAACATCCGTCTACCGGACTGGCAAGCGGCGCTCGCCGATTGCCTGCGCGATGCCGACTGACTCGCCCCTGCGGCGCCCGCGCTGGCGCAGCCTGCTGTTGCTGGCCGCGCTGCTGGCGCCGTTGTTGTGGCCGCTGCAACAGTTGGCCGAGCGTTACTACAGCGGTGAGCTGATCGAGCAGAACCGCCAGACCCTCGACCTTTACGTCGCCAACCTGCTCGGCAGCCTGCGCCGCTATGAAGTGCTGCCGCCGATTCTCGGTGACCTGCCGGCCTTGCGTGGGGTGCTGACGCATCCGCAGGACCTCGATGCCCAGGTGCGCGCCAATCAGTTGCTGGAAGAAGTGCGCGGGCAAACTGGTGCCGACTCCATCTACCTGATGGACGCCACCGGCACCACCCTGGCGGCGTCCAACTGGCGGCAGACCGACAGTTTCGTTGGCCGCAACTTCGCCTTCCGCCCGTACTTTCGCGAAGCCGTCACCGGTCACCTTGGCCGTTTCTTCGGTCTGGGCACCACCTCGGGCAAGCGCGGGTATTACTTCGCCGCTGCAGTAAAGGAAGGTGACATCGTCATCGGCGCCCTGGTGGTCAAGGTCGATCTCGACACCACCGAAACCCTCTGGGGCCAGACCCCGGAACAGCTGCTGGTAACCGACAGCAATGGCGTGGTCATTCTCACCTCGCGGGCCGAGTGGCGTTTTCGCGCCAGCCGCCAGCTGACCGAGCAGGAACGCCGCGAAATCGCTGCCAACAAACCCTACCCGACCCTCGAACCGCAGACGCTGAAGCTCAGGCAGAAGTCCTGGATCATCCAGAGCCGCAGCCTGGCGGAAACGGGTTGGACAGTGAGCATTCTGGCCCCCGCCGAACAGGTCGCACGCCCGGTACAAACCGCAGTGGCCGTGGGTGGCGCAACGCTGTTGGTGCTGATTCTGCTGCTCGGCCTGATGATGCAGCGCCGCCGCCACTACCTCGAACGCATCGCCATTGACGCCCGCGCCCGTCGCGAGCTGGAGATCCGCGTACTGGACCGCACCCGTGATCTGGAGGCGCTTAACAGCCGCCTGAAAAACGAAGTGCTGGAGCGCGAGCATGCGCAACAGGAACTGCTGCGCGCCCAGGACGAACTGGTGCAGGCCGGCAAACTGTCTGCGCTGGGCACCATGTCGGCGAGCATCAGCCACGAACTCAACCAGCCGCTGGCGGCGATCCGCAGCTATGCGGAAAACGCCACGGTGCTGCTCGACCACCAGCGCACCGACGATGCCCGCGGCAACCTGAAGCTGATTGGCGAGCTGACTGGGCGCATGTCCTCGATCATCGCCCACCTGCGCGCCTTCGCCCGCCGCGACCGCCATGCGCCGGAAAGCGTGGCCCTGCAACCGGCGCTCGACGACGCCCTGGCGCTGCTAGCCAAGCGCCGGCGGGCCATGGATGTCGAGCTGATCCGCGACCTGCCCGACGCTACCCTGTGGGTGCAAGCCGGCGAAACCCGCCTACGCCAGGTACTCGGCAATGTGCTGGCCAATGCCCTCGATGCGCTGGTGGAAAAAGCCCCACCGCGGCGTATCTGGCTGAGTGCAATCAACAGCGAAGACGGCGTCCAGCTGAGCATTCGCGACAACGGACCGGGGTTCACCGCCGATGCCCTCAAGCGCGCCCGCGAGCCGTTCTTCACCACCAAGACCAGTGCTCAGGGCCTGGGCTTGGGCCTGGCCATTTGCGAAACGCTGATGCGCGCCCTCGGCGGCGAGCTGCACCTGGCCAACCACCCTGAGGGCGGTGCCGTGCTGACCCTGCACCTGCGCGCCGCCGCCCCAGGCGTCAACCAACAACCCTCCGAGGACCTCAGCGCATGACCGACAGCAGTTTCGATAGCCGTGCCCAGGTGCTCCTGATCGACGACGACCCCCACCTGCGTCAGGCCCTGAGCCAGACCCTCGACCTGGCCGGTCTGAAAGTCTGCAGCCTGGCCAGCGCCAAAGGCCTGGCTGGGCAAATCGCCCGCGACTGGCCCGGCGTGGTGGTCAGCGATATCCGCATGCCCGGCGTCGACGGCCTGGAACTGTTGAGCCAACTGCACGAGCAAGACAGCGAACTGCCGGTGCTGCTGATCACCGGCCACGGCGATGTGCCGTTGGCAGTACAGGCGATGCGCGCCGGCGCTTACGACTTTCTGGAAAAACCCTTCGCCAGTGATGACTTGCTCGACAGCGTGCGCCGCGCCCTGGCCCTGCGCCGCCTGGTGCTGGATAACCGCAGCCTGCGCATGGCCCTGGCCGACCGCCAGGAACTGTCGGCCCGTCTGGTGGGGCAGTCACCGAGCATCCTGCGCCTGCGCGAACAGATCGGCGCCCTGGCGGCGATCAATGCCGACGTGCTGATTCTGGGTGAAACCGGTACCGGCAAAGAGGTAGTAGCGCGTGCGTTGCACGACCTGTCGAACCGCCGCAGCGGGCCGTTTGTGGCGATCAACGCTGGCGCCCTGGCCGAATCGGTGGTGGAAAGCGAACTGTTTGGCCATGAGCCAGGCGCCTTCACCGGCGCGCAGAAACGGCGAATCGGCAAGTTCGAGTTCGCCAACGGCGGCACCCTGTTCCTCGATGAAATCGAAAGCATGAGCCTGGAGGTGCAGGTGAAGCTTCTGCGCTTGTTGCAGGAACGGGTGGTGGAACGCCTCGGCGGCAATCAGTTGATCCCCTTGGACATCCGCGTCATCGCTGCGAGCAAGGAAGACCTGCGCCAAAGCGCCGACCAAGGCCGCTTTCGCGCCGACCTTTATTACCGCCTGAACGTCGCCCCGCTGCGCATTCCCCCTCTGCGCGAACGCAACGAAGATGCGCTGCTGCTGTTTCAGCATTTCGCCGAAGCCGCCAGCGCCCGCCATCAGTTGCCGGTGCGTGAACTGCAACCCGGCCAGCGCGCCACCCTGCTGTGCCATACCTGGCCTGGCAATGTGCGCGAACTGCAAAATGCGGCCGAGCGTTTTGCCCTGGGTCTGGAGTTGTCGCTGGAAGGCGCCAGCACGGCCTTGCCCGCGATCGTCAGCGGTGGCGGTGGCTTGAGCGAGCAAGTGGAGGCCTTTGAACGCGCCTTGATCGCCGCCGAACTGGCGCGCCCGCACAACTCGCTGCGCAGCCTCGCCGAAGCCCTCGGCCTGCCGCGCAAAACCCTGCATGACAAACTGCGCAAGCATGGGTTGAGTGCCAGCCAGGAGGATGGCGAGTAAGGCTGGCTCGACCTGCATTTACTTCAATATTCCGGGTCCCAGCCTGCGCTGGGACGACGGGGTGCCGGGTCAAATCCTCCGTCATTCCAGCACAGGCTGGAATCCAGAGCCCCCGTCGCACCCACCTCTTCGCAACAGCTCGATCCGGTCGCACATGACCGTTAAAACCGCCCATTAGACCCATTCGAAATTAACGTTATCGCGTTCTATACCAAGACCGCGCAATGGCCTGTAGCCAGCCTCCCCCCTCCTAATCCCCCATCCTTGCGCATTGGCGAATCCCGTCTAGCTTTCATCTGGCAGCACCAAACCGGTGCTTGCGAGCCCTTTAGTTCGAGTGTTTAGAGCCAGTTGTCCACACAACATCCCTCTTCCATCACCACAGAGACGCACAACATGGACAGTTAGCCGGCTCTTGATTCAGGTCAGCCATCTACCCACCAAAGCGTGCGTAGATTCCTAACTACTTAACGCCAAGGATGCAAACCATGTCCGAATCCGCTCACAAACTACGTTTAGGTGCGCTGGTCGCCCTGGTCGTCGGCTCGATGATTGGCGGTGGGATTTTCTCCTTACCGCAAAACATGGCCGCCAGTGCCGATGTCGGCGCAGTACTTATCGGTTGGGCCATCACCGCCGTCGGCATGCTCACGCTGGCGTTTGTGTTCCAGACCCTGGCCAACCGCAAACCCAATCTCGATGGCGGTGTGTACGCCTACGCCAAAGCCGGCTTCGGCGACTACATGGGCTTCTCTTCCGCCTGGGGCTACTGGATCAGCGCCTGGCTGGGCAACGTCGGCTACTTCGTGCTGTTGTTCAGCACCCTCGGTTACTTCCTGCCAGTGTTCGGTGAGGGCAATACCCCGGCGGCCATCATTGGCGCCTCGGTGGTGTTGTGGGCCGTGCACTTTCTGGTGCTGCGCGGGGTGAAGGAAGCCGCCTTCATCAACCTGGTGACCACCGTGGCCAAGGTGGTGCCGCTGCTGCTGTTTATTCTGATCGCCTTCTTCGCCTTCAAGCTGGACATCTTCACCGCGGACGTCTGGGGCAAGATGAATCCGGACCTGGGCAGCGTGATGAACCAGGTGCGCAACATGATGCTGGTCACCGTCTGGGTGTTCATCGGCATCGAAGGCGCGAGCATCTTTTCCGCCCGGGCCGAAAAACGTTCGGACGTCGGCAAGGCCACCATCATCGGCTTTATCAGCGTGCTGCTGATTCTGGTGCTGGTGAACGTGCTGTCGCTGGGGATCATGACTCAGCCTGAACTGGCCAAACTGCAGAACCCGTCGATGGCCGCTGTGCTTGAGCATGTGGTGGGCCACTGGGGCGCAGTTCTGATCAGCGTCGGTCTGATCATCTCGCTGGTCGGTGCCCTGCTGTCGTGGGTGCTGCTGTGTGCGGAAATTCTGTTTGCCGCCGCCAACGACCACACCATGCCGGCCTTCCTGCGCAAGGAAAACGCCAACCACGCGCCGGTCAATGCGCTGTGGCTGACCAACGCCATGGTGCAGATCTTCCTGGTCATCACCCTGTTCTCGGCCAGCACCTACCTGTCGCTGATCTACCTCGCCACCTCGATGATCCTGGTGCCTTACCTGTGGTCGGCGGCCTACGCCTTGTTGCTGGCGGTGCGCGGGGAAACCTATGAGCAGGATGCCAAGGAGCGCAACAAGGACCTGCTCATTGCTGCCGTGGCCACTATTTATGCGGTGTGGCTGCTGTACGCCGGCGGCACCAAGTACCTGCTGCTGTCGGCACTCCTGTATGCCCCCGGCGCCTTCCTGTTCGCCAAGGCCAAACGGGAACTTGGCCAACCCATCTTCACCCAGATCGAAAAAGGCATTTTCGCTCTGGTGGTTATCGGCGCCCTGGTAGCGGCCTACGGCCTCTACGACGGCTTCCTGACCCTCTGATTTGTGACTGTTTGAAAGGAGAACTGCCATGTCCAAAGTAAAACTAGGTGTCCACTCCGAAGCGGGCAAATTGCACAAGGTGATGGTCTGCTCGCCAGGGCTCGCGCACCAGCGCCTGACTCCGAGCAACTGCGATGAACTGCTGTTCGACGACGTGCTGTGGGTCAGCCAGGCCAAGCGCGACCATTTCGACTTCACCACCAAGATGCGCGAGCGTGGCGTCGAAGTGGTGGAAATGCACAACCTGCTGGCCGAAACGGTTGCCATCCCAGAAGCGCGCAACTGGATTCTCGACCGCAAAATTACCGCCAACCAAGTGGGCCTGGGGCTGGTAAACGAAGTCCGCTCCTGGCTCGAAAGCCTCGAACCGCGCGCGCTGGCGCAGTACCTGATTGGCGGCGTATCGGGGGGCGATCTGCCAGACAGCTTCGGCGGCAAGGCCATCGAAATGTTCCGCGGCTACCTGGGCGGTTCCAGCTTCATTCTGCCGCCGCTGCCGAACACCCAATTCACCCGCGACAACACCTGCTGGATCTACGGCGGGGTGAGCCTCAACCCGATGTACTGGCCAGCGCGCCGGCAGGAAACGCTGCTGGTGACTGCCATCTATAAATTCCACCCCGACTTCGTCAACGCCGACTTCAAAGTCTGGTACGGCGACCCCGACCAGGACCACGGCGCGGCCTCGCTGGAAGGCGGCGACGTGATGCCGATCGGCAATGGCGTGGTGCTGGTGGGCATGGGCGAACGCACCACCCACCAGGCGATTGGCCAACTGGCGCAGTCGCTGTTCGCCAATAAGGCGGCGGAACGGGTGATCGTTGCCGGCCTGCCAAAATCCCGCGCGGCGATGCACCTGGACACCGTGTTCAGCTTCTGCGACCGCGACCTGGTAACGGTGTTCGCCGAAGCGGTAGACGCCATCGTGCCGTTCAGCATCCGCCCCGACGGCGCCCGCCCGGACGGCCTCGATGTGCGCCGCGAAGACCAGCACTTCATCAAAGTGGTGGCCGAAGCCCTGAAACTGAAAGAACTGCGCGTGGTGCCCACCGGTGGCAACACCTTCGAGGCTGAGCGCGAGCAGTGGGACGACGGCAACAACGTGGTGGCGCTGGAGCCCGGGGTGGTGGTCGGTTACGACCGCAACACCTATACCAACACCTTGCTGCGCAAGGCCGGCGTGGAAGTCATCACCATCAGCGCCGGTGAACTGGGCCGCGGTCGTGGCGGTGGCCACTGCATGACCTGCCCGATCATTCGTGACCCGATCGACTACTAAGCCCTAGCGCGAAACGACTACCCAGCCAACGGCGCCGACGCTCACAAGGCAACGGCGCTCATGCAACGCTTGTACAGGAGTTTGAAAAATGGCGTTCAACATGCACAACCGCAACGTACTCAGCCTGATGCACCACACTCAGCGTGAGCTACGTTTTCTCCTCGACCTGTCCCGCGACCTGAAACGCGCCAAATACACCGGTACCGAACAGCAGCACCTGAAGCGCAAAAACATCGCGCTGATCTTCGAAAAAACCTCCACCCGCACCCGCTGCGCGTTCGAAGTGGCGGCCTATGACCAGGGCGCCAGCGTCACCTACATCGACCCCAGCTCGTCGCAGATCGGCCACAAGGAAAGCATGAAGGACACCGCCCGCGTACTCGGCCGGATGTTCGATGCCATCGAATACCGTGGCTATGGCCAGGAGATCGTCGAAGAGCTCGCGCAATACGCCGGGGTGCCGGTATTCAACGGCCTCACCGCCGAATTCCACCCGACCCAGATGATCGCCGACGTACTGACCATGCGTGAGCACAGCGACAAGCCGCTGCATGACATCAGCTACGCCTACCTCGGCGATGCCCGTTACAACATGGGTAACTCGCTGCTGATGATCGGTGCCAAGCTCGGCATGGACGTGCGCATCGGCGCGCCGAAAGCGCTATGGCCAAGCGACGAGTTCGTCAAAGAGTGCCAGGGTTTTGCCGAGGAAAGTGGCGCCCGCATCACCCTCACCGAAGACCCGAAAGAAGCGGTCAAGGGTGTGGACTTCATCCACACCGACGTCTGGGTTTCCATGGGTGAGCCGGTGGATGCCTGGGACGAGCGCATCAAGCAACTGCTGCCCTACCAGGTGAACACCGAGATGATGAAAGCCTCGGGCAACCCGCGGGTGAAGTTCATGCACTGCCTGCCGGCGTTCCATAACAGCGAAACCAAGGTCGGCAAAGACATCGCCAGCCGTTATCCACACCTGGCCAATGGCGTGGAAGTGACCGAAGACGTGTTCGAGTCGCCCGCCAACATTGCCTTCGAGCAGGCGGAAAACCGCATGCACACCATCAAGGCGATTCTGGTCGCGGCAATGGCCGATATCTGACCGCCCTGCGGCGCGGCGGCCTCGGCTGCCGCGCTGCTCCCCTCTTTGTTTCAGGCTTTCCAATTAAGGAGAAGGCTCATGCGCATTGTCGTCGCCCTGGGGGGTAACGCCCTGCTGCGCCGTGGCGAACCCATGACTGCGGACAACCAACGGGAAAACGTCCGCGTCGCCGCCGAACAGATCGCCAAGATCGCCGCCGGCAACCAACTGGTGATCGCCCATGGCAATGGTCCACAAGTGGGGCTGCTGGCCCTGCAAGCGGCCGCCTACACCTCGGTAAACCCCTACCCGCTGGATGTGCTCGGCGCCGAAACCGAAGGCATGATCGGCTACATGATCGAACAGGAACTGGGCAACCTGCTGCCCATCGAAGTGCCGTTCGCCACCCTGCTGACCCAGGTGGAAGTCGACGCCAACGACCCGGCCTTCAGCAACCCGACCAAACCGATCGGCCCGGTGTATTCAAAAGAAGATGCCGAGCGCCTGGCCGCCGAAAAAGGCTGGAGCATTGCCCCTGACGGCGACAAGTTCCGCCGCGTGGTGGCCAGCCCACGGCCAAAGCAGATCTTCGAAATCCGCCCGGTGAAATGGCTGCTGGAACACGGCACCATCGTCATCTGCGCGGGTGGTGGCGGCATCCCCACTCGCTACAACGCCGCTGGCAAACTCGAAGGCGTGGAAGCGGTGATCGACAAGGACCTGTGCTCGGCACTGCTGGCCGAACAGCTTGATTCCGAGTTGCTGGTGATCGCCACCGACGTGGCCGCCACCTATATCGACTGGGGCAAACCGACGCAGAAAGCCATCGCCGAAGCCCACCCGGACGAGTTGGAGCGCCTGGGTTTTGCCGCCGGTTCCATGGGGCCGAAAGTGCAGGCGGCCTGCGAGTTCGCGCGCAATACCGGCAAGGTCGCGGTAATTGGCTCGTTGGCCGATATCGAAGCCATTGTGCAAGGTAAGGCGGGTACCCGGGTGACCACTGCCAAGCCCGGCCTGAGCTACCGCTAACCCGCTCCCCTCGTAGGAGCGGCCGGTCCGGCGCTCCGGTCAGCCGCGATGCTTTTGGAATCAAGAGCATCGCGGCTAAAGCCGCTCTTACGATTCTTCTACGCCCGTCCAATCTCCTGCCTACAGACGCTTGACGGCAAACAAGCTTGCCGTCAACAGTGACTCACGGGTCACAACCCGCGTCAGCATAGTCTCTCGATCACGCGAGCCCACTTCGTGGGCCGCTCTTCATCATTTTTAGTGATCGGCTATTGGCTAAGTATTTTTTCAGGAGCGTGCGCTAGATGTCTCGACTACCAGTCATCGTAGGGTTTGGTGGGTACAACGCCGCAGGCCGAAGCTCGTTTCACCATGGCTTCCGTCGTACCGTCATCGAGTCGATGGACGCCGCCGCGCGCCAGGAAACCCTGCTGGGCCTGGCGGTGATGATGAAGCTGGTCAGCCGGGTAGACGACACCTATCAAGACAACGCAGGCAAAACCCTGAGCGCCGCCGAGATCGAGCAGCGCTTCGCTCCGCAGATTCTGCAATCCACCCTGGTGCGGCGCATCGAAAAACAGCACCTGGACCCCGATGCCGTGCACTGGCAGAAGAGCCTGGAAGCCGACACCGGCGCCCAGCCACTGACCTTCACCACTCAGCGCAAACAACTGCCCGAGCCCTTGCCGGCCAACTGGGCGGTGGAAACCCTCGACGGCAACCAGGTTCAGGTCACCATCCACGGCAGCTGCGAATTCAAGGTCGACAGCTACCGCGCCCTCAGCGTGAAATCCGCCGGGCAGTTGCCCACCGGCTTCGAGCCAAGCGAGCTGTACAACTCGCGCTTCCACCCGCGCGGCCTGCAGATGTCGGTGGTTGCCGCCACCGACGCCCTGCGCTCCACCGGCATCGACTGGCAGACCATCGTCAGCCATGTGCAGCCCGATGAAGTGGCGGTGTTCTCCGGCAGCATCATGAGCCAGCTCGATGAAAACGGTTTCGGCGGCCTGATGCAGTCACGCCTCAAGGGCAATCGCGTGTCGGCCAAACAATTGCCGCTGGGCTTCAACAGCATGCCCACCGATTTCATCAACGCCTACGTGCTGGGCAGCGTCGGCACCACCGGCACGGTCACCGGCGCCTGCGCCACCTTCCTCTACAACCTGCAGAAAGCCATCGACGTGATCAACGCCGGGCACGTGCGGGTGGCGATTGTCGGCAACAGCGAAGCGCCGATTCTGTCCGAGTGCATCGAGGGCTACAGCGCCATGGGTGCCCTGGCTACCGAAGAAGGCCTGCGCCTGATCGAGGGTCGTGACGACGTCGACTTCCGCCGCGCCAGCCGCCCGTTTGGCGAGAACTGTGGTTTTACCCTGGCCGAGTCGGCGCAGTACGTGGTGCTGATGGACGACGCCCTGGCCCTGGAGCTGGGCGCCGATATCCATGGCGCGGTGGCCGATGTGTTCATCAACGCCGATGGTTTCAAGAAATCCATTTCCGCCCCCGGCCCGGGCAATTACCTGACCGTGGCCAAGGCCGTGGCCAGCGCCGTACAGATTGTTGGCCTGGAAGGAGTGCAGAAACGCAGTTTTATCCATGCCCACGGCTCCAGCACGCCGGCTAACCGCGTTACCGAATCGGAACTGCTCGACCGCGTGGCCGCGGCGTTCAAGATCGACAGCTGGCCGGTCACCGCCGTCAAAGCCTTTGTCGGCCACTCCCTGGCCACCGCCAGCGGCGACCAGTTGATCTCGGCGCTGGGCACCTTCAAGTACGGCATCATCCCCGGCATCAAGACCATCGACGCCGTAGCCCCGGACGTGCACCAGCAACACCTGGCCATCACCACCGAAGACCGCAGCCGCGATGCCGAGCAACTGGACGTGTGCTTTATCAACTCCAAAGGCTTTGGCGGCAATAACGCCAGCGGCGTGATCCTCGCCCCGCACGTGGCCGAACGCATGCTGAAAAAGCGCCATGGCGAGGCAGCGTTTGCCGACTACCTCAGCCGCCGCGAACAGACCCGCGCCACGGCCGAGGCCTACAACCAACGGGCGCTGAATGGCCAGCTCGACATCATCTACAACTTCGGCCAGGACATGATCGAAGACCAGGCGATCGAAATCAGCGCCGAGCAGATGCGCATTCCGGGCTTCAGTCAGCCGCTGGTGTTCAAGAAGGATGAGCGGTTCAAGGACATGTTGTAGGCAGGCCGGAGTTAGGGCTGCTTTTGTGGGAGGGGCTTCAGCCGCGAGTTTTTAAAATCAAAAGCATCGCGGCTGAAGCCCCTCCCACATCGATCTCCTGAAACGGAAGAATGCGGCTAAACGCTCAGGCCTTTCGCCAAGCGCAGCAACTCGCCACGCCAGCTGGCATTCGCCGGCAACGCCAGAAAGAACGGATTGAGGAACGACTCACGGGCTTCGTAGGTGAGCACCTCACCGTGAATATCCAGCACCTCCCCCCCCGCCCCTTCCAGCACGCCTTGTGCGGCGGCGGTGTCCCATTGCGAAGTGGGTGCCAGGCGCGGGTAGCAATCGGCAGCGCCTTCGGCCAGCAGGCAGAACTTCAGCGAGCTGCCGACGCTGGCCAATTGCAGATCACCAAACAACAGCGTCAGCCCGGCCAGCAACTGTTCCTGCTCGGGGCTGGAATGACGACGGCTGGCGACCACGGTAAAGGCCTGCTCCGGCGCATTTCGCACCGTCACCGCCTGCGGCTGGCCATGGGCATCGCAGCGCCAGGCGCCGATGTCAGCACCACCATAGAAGTAGCGGCCGGTGGTGGGCATACCGACCACGCCGAACAGCACCTTGCCGCGCTCAACCAGGGCGACGTTGACGGTGAACTCGTCACTGCCGCTGATAAATTCCTTGGTGCCATCCAGCGGGTCGACCACCCACCAGCGGGTCCACGACGCGCGCTCGCTGAGGGGAATGTCGGCAGCCTCTTCGGACAACACCGGAATGCTCGGGTCCAGGGCAGTAAGCCCGGCCAGCAGAATATGGTGGGCGGCCAGGTCAGCGGCGGTGACTGGCGAATCATCGGCCTTGGCGGTCACCGCCACACCACTGCGCCAGAACGGCAGAATGGCGGCGCCGGCCTCACGGGCCAGGGCCACCACCTGCTCCATCAGCGGCAGCAGGCTCATGGGCGCGGCGCCGGGTTGAATTCGCCGCGCTGGGTCAGCACGTCACGGGCCAGGTACAGCGCAGCCAGGGCACGGCCTTCGCTGAACTGCGGGTGCTGGGCCAGGCTCGCCAGCTCATGCAGGCTGAAGCGCTCAACGCCCATGGGCTCGGGTTCGTCGCCGGGCAGGGTTTCCGGGTACAGGTCACGGGCCAGCACCACTTGAATCACCTGGCTCATGTAGCCGGGCGACAGGCTCAGCTCGGTCAGACGCTCCAGCTTGCGCGCACCAAACCCCGCCTCTTCCTTGAGTTCGCGGTTGGCGGCATCGAGCACGTCTTCGCCCGGTTCGATCAGGCCCTTGGGGCACGACAACTGGTAGTCGTCCGTACCGGCGCAGTATTCCTCCACCAGCAACACATGCTCCTCATCCACCAGCGCCACGATCATCACCGCGCCGTAACCCACGCCCTTGCCCACCAACCGTTCGTAGGTGCGCTCTACGCCGTTGGTAAAGCGCAGCTGAAGTTCCTCGACACGAAACAGGCGGCTGCTCGCCACTATTTCGCGGTTGAGGACGGTGGGTTTCTGACGCATGGGACGGCTCCTTGGCATGACCTGGCGGGTTATCATAACGCGGCTTTCCGGATTATCGCCGCGCCAGATTGTGCGTGCCGGCTCAATCACGACCCTTTTCCCTTACAGGGTGTGTGAAAACGTCCCGTCCTATTGATGAGCTTCCCGTCATGCCTCAACTGCCCTGGTCCGCTATCGACACCGTCCTGCTCGACATGGACGGCACCTTGCTGGACCTGCATTTCGACAACCACTTCTGGCTTGAACACCTGCCCCAGCGTTACGCCGAGGTGCATGGCCTGAGCCGCGAGCAGGCCAATGCGCACATGCTGCCGCTGTTTCGCGAGCATGCCGGGCAGTTGAATTGGTACTGCACCGACTTCTGGACGGCGCAGTTGAACCTGCCGATTCGTGAACTGAAGCGGGAAGTGGCGCACCTGATTTCCCTGCGTCCGGACGCCGACACATTCCTGGTCGCCCTACGCCAGGCCTGCAAGCGCGTGGTGCTGATCACCAATGCTCACCGCGACTCGCTGTCGCTGAAGCTGGAGCGCATCGAACTGGCGCCCTATTTCGACCGCCTGATCAGCTCCCACGACTATGGTTTCCCCAAGGAAGACCAACGTTTCTGGGCCGCCCTGCAGGACGACTTCGCCTTCGAGCCGAGCCGCAGCCTGTTTATCGACGACAGCCTGCCGATTCTGCGCAGCGCCCAGCAGTACGGCGTGGCGCATTTGCTGGCGGTGCGCGAGCCGGACAGTAGTAAAGGGCCGAAAGACACCGAAGAGTTCCCCGCGGTGGAAGACTATCGTTTGCTGATCGACGGCCTGGTTTAACCGCCATCACTGGAGTGCGAGATGGACATCAAGCAGCTGAAATTTCTCGTCGCTCTCGAAGAAACCCGGCACTTCGGCCAGGCGGCAGCGCGTTGCCATGTCACCCAACCGACCCTGTCGATGCGCCTGCGCAGCCTGGAAGAAGAGCTGCAATTGCCGCTGGTATTGCGCGGCCAGCGCTTCGAAGGGTTTACCGAATCCGGCGAACGGGTGTTGGCCTGGGCGCGCAGTGTGCTGGCCGCCTACGACGGTTTGAATGCCGAGGCCGCAGCCTGCCGTGGCAGCCTGATTGGTACCTTGCGCCTGGGCGTGGTGCCACTGTCCAGCTACGACCCGATGCCGCTGCTGCAACGCCTGCACCAGCAGCACCCGAGCCTGCGCTTTGAATTGTCAGCGCTGAGCTCCGAGCAGATCCTCGAACAGCTGGCGAGCAATCGCCTGGATCTCGGCGTGTCTTACCTCGACCGCCTGAACGCCGAACATTTCGACAGCCTCAACCTGATGCAGACGCGCATGGGCCTGCTCTACGACCAACGTTACTTCCGCTTCGAAGCCACCGAGCTGACCTGGGAAGCGCTGATTGACCTGCCCCTGGGCCTGCTCTCCAGCGGCATGCATTTTCGCCAATCGATCAACCACAACTTTCGCAGCCGTGGCCTGACCCCGACGCCGCTGCTGGAAACCGACGTGGTGCACCAGTTGGTGCAAGCGGTACACGGCGGCCTGTGCTGCGCGATCATGCCGCTGTATGGCGGCCTCGACATGCTGACCAAACACCTCAAGCTGCAACCCATCGAAGACGCCCAAACCCTCGCGCCGTTGGGGCTGATCATGCGCCGCAGCGCGCCACGCTCGTCGTTGGCCGAAGCGTGTTTTCAGGAAGCCGGGGCGATGCTGCTGGAGTCCTGAACTCCAAGGCCCTGTAGGAGCGGCTTTAGCCACGATGCTTGTGATCTCAAGAGCATCGCGGCTAAAGCCGCTCCTACAAGATCTCGCAGACTTCAAGCCTCATCATCGACGCTATCTATCACCACATCAGCACTAGCAATTAGACGTCCTCCTTCAACCGGCCTAGTCTGTTCAAATAACGATCAACCGAACCTCGTGCAACTCGGTGACGACAATGAACGCCAAGCGCCAACCCCTCGCGGCGGTCTCCGCCCGCGTGCCTGACTCCCCCCTTAGCGAAGCCAGCCACAGCTACAGCTTTTGTGAGCTGGAGCACAGTACCGCTGCGCCTGCCGAGCTGGCCGAAGAAGTGGCGCTGGCCATTGCCTTTAATGGCATCAGCCAGGCGGTGATGCTGGTTTCGCCCAATGACCTGGAAGATTTCGTCGTCGGTTTCAGCCTGGGCAGCGGCATCGTCGAGTCCATCGACGAGATTTATGACCTCAAGCTCAGCGGTACCGGCTCGGCCCGCCAGGCTGAAGTGCAGATCAGCAGCCGCGCCTTCTGGAACCTCAAGCAGCAACGTCGGCAAATGACCGGTACCAGCGGCTGCGGTCTGTGTGGTGTGGAAGCCGTCGAGCAGGCGCTGCCGCAACTCACTGCGCTAACCCAGGTGCCCCTGCCGCCCGCCGCCTGGCTGGCCGGCCTGCGCCAACGCATCAATGACTTTCAGCCGCTCGGCCAACACTGCGGCGCCGTGCATGCCGCGCTGTTTATGAACCAGCAGGGCGAGTTGCTACTGGGCCGTGAAGACATCGGCCGGCACAACGCCCTCGACAAGCTGATCGGCGCCCTCACCCGACAAAGCATCTCCACCACCGGCGGCCTGGCCCTGGTCACCAGCCGCTGCAGCCTGGAGTTGATCCAGAAAGCGCTGCGCGCCGGCATCACCACCCTGGTCAGCCTGTCAGCACCCACCGGCCTGGCCGTGCAATGGGCGCGCAACCACAACCTCAATCTGATCCACCTGCCGCATAAAAATGCGCCGCGGGTGTATAGCCCGGAGTTCCCGCAATGACGCATCAGGTCGACACTCACCCCACCCAACGCTACAAGCCTTACAAGGGCGCGGCGGGCGGCTGGGGCGCGCTGAAAAGCGTGGCGCACTTCTGGCTGGAGAGCGACAACGCCCTGAAGAACATCCGCACCCTGCTGAAAACCAACCAACACGGCGGCTTCGATTGCCCGGGCTGCGCCTGGGGTGAGTCGGCGGAAACCGGCATGGTCAAGTTCTGCGAGAACGGCGCCAAGGCGGTCAACTGGGAAGCTACCAAACGCCGGGTAGACGCAGCGTTCTTCGCCAAGCACAGCGTCAGCACCCTGCGCGAGCAAAGCGATTACTGGCTGGAGTACCAGGGGCGCCTGACCCAGCCGATGGTCTACGACCCGGCCAGCGACCACTACAAACCCATCAGTTGGGATGCTGCCTTCGAGCTCATCGCCCAGCACCTTAACGCCCTCGCCAGCCCCAACCAGGCCGAGTTCTACACCTCCGGCCGGGCCAGCAACGAAGCGGCGTTTCTCTATCAACTGTTCGTGCGCGCCTTCGGCACCAACAACTTTCCCGACTGCTCGAACATGTGCCACGAGGCCAGCGGTGTGGCCTTGGGGCAAAGCGTCGGGGTGGGCAAAGGCACGGTCACCTTCGATGACTTCGAACACGCCGAGGCGATTTTTGTCATCGGCCAGAACCCCGGCACCAACCACCCACGCATGCTCGAACCGCTGCGCGAAGCGGTAAAACGTGGCGCCCAGGTGGTGTGTCTGAACCCATTGAAGGAGCGCGGCCTGGAACGCTTCCAGAACCCTCAGCACCCGATCGAGATGCTCAGCAACGGCGACCGCCCGACCAGCACCACGTTCTTCCGCCCAGCGCTGGGTGGCGACATGGCGGCACTGCGCGGGATGGCCAAGTTCCTCCTCAAGTGGCACCGCGAAGCCCTGGCCAAGGGCCAGTCCGACGTCTTCGACCAAGCGTTCATTGCCCAGCACACCACCCAGGTCGACGCGTACCTGGAGGTGGTAGACGCCACGACGTGGGAACACATCATCGAGCAGTCCGGCCTGAGCAAGGCCGAGATCGAGCAGATGGCGCACATCTACCGCAACGCCGAGCGGGTGATCATGTGCTGGGCCATGGGCGTGACCCAGCACCGCCACTCGGTACCGACCATCCAGGAAATCGCCAACCTGATGCTGCTGCGCGGCAACATCGGCAAGCCCGGCGCCGGCCTCTGCCCAGTGCGTGGCCACAGCAACGTGCAAGGCGACCGCACCATGGGCATCAACGACCGCCCACCGGCATTTTTCCTCGATGCCCTGGAGCGCCGTTTCGACTTCAAAGTGCCGCGTGAATTCGGCCATAACACCGTGGAAGCCATCCACGCCATGCTCGATGGCCACGCCAAGGTGTTCATCGGCCTGGGCGGCAACTTCGCCCAAGCCACCCCGGACACCCCGCGCGCGCACCAGGCCCTGCAGAACTGCGACCTCACCGTGCAGATCAGCACCAAGCTCAACCGCAGCCACCTGACCCTCGGCAAGCAGGCGCTGATTCTGCCGTGCCTGGGCCGCACCGATATCGACCTGCAGACCCAGGGCCCGCAGGCGGTGACCGTGGAAGACTCGTTCAGCATGGTGCACGCCTCCAACGGCCAGCTGCAGCCGCTGAGCAAACTGATGCGCTCGGAACCGGCCATCGTCGCCGGCATCGCCGCCGCCACCCTGGGCAACAAACCGGTGAACTGGAACTGGCTGATCGAAGACTACGACCGCATTCGCGAGCTGATCGCCGACGTGGTGCCGGGCTTCCAGGGCTTCAACCAGCGCGCCCGCGACCCGGGTGGTTTTTATCTGGGTAACGCGGCCGGGCAACGGCGCTGGAACACGGCCTCGGGCCTGGCCAACTTCAAGGCCAATGTGCTGCCTGCCGACCTGATCCACGAAGGCATTCGTGCCCGTGGTGAAGTGCCGGACCTGATCCTGCAAACCATGCGCTCCCACGACCAGTACAACACCACCATCTACGGCCTCGACGACCGCTACCGCGGGGTGAAAGGCCAGCGTGATGTGGTGTTCGCCAACGAAGCCGACATCATCCGCCTCGGCTACAAACCCGGGCAGAAGGTTGATGTGCTGTCGTTATGGGGCGATGGCCGCGAGCGGCGGATCAGCGGTTTTACCTTGCTGGCCTACGATATTCCGGCCGGGCAAGCGGCGGCGTACTACCCGGAAACCAACCCGCTGGTGCCGCTCGAAAGCGTGGGCGATGGCAGCTACACGCCCACCTCGAAATTCGTCGCCATCCGCTTCGAGCCGGCGCGCGATAACGGGCGGATTATTTGATCGCCGTTATTCGACCGTCTCTGCGGCGGTGATCCACGGTTCAAACCGCTTGCCGAACGCCAGCTCAACGCTGACCTTGTTGCGCTCTTCGGCCGAGCGGTCGTACGGGTGCCAACGGCTGAACACCGGCCGCCATTGCCCCGGCACGCTGAGGTCGGCGAGGTCGACATACAGCAAATACCCCAGATCCCTCGGAACGCGCCGTTCCCATTCCCAGCCCATGCGCAAGCTGGCACGCACCACGCTGTAGCGGCTGCGGTCCGGGTACCGCTCGCGCAAGCGCGCGGCATCAAGGTCGGCGTCCACGACGTACAGCCGGGTATCCACGTCGCGCAGCCGTTCCAGCTCATATTCAGCGCTCGGCGGCTGTGCTTGCGTTTGCTCCGCCTCTGACGACGCCGTGTCTTGCTCCTGCTTCAACTCCAATTCGACGGCGGCCAGCGCGGCCTGATAGCCCGCACCGTTCAGTTCCAACACCACGAAACCATCGCGCTCGATGCGGTCTCGGCGCTCGACCGTGCCGTTCTCGCCCATGTCGAAACCCAGGGCCGTCAGCTTGTCCGGCGTCACCCAGCCCTTGGCCACGCGGACTTCCAGTTCCAGCACCTGCCCCGCCAGATCGCTGTCATCCCGCAGCGGGTTGTAGACCATCGACAACTCCCGCTCGCTCAGCCGCAGCACGCTGTCGGGTTCGCCACTGCGGTTGTAAAACACCCCGCCGAGGGCCAACACGTTGCTCACCACAATCAGCCCGGCGCCGAGCCAGAACGTGCGTTTAAGCGGGCTCATGCGGCACCTCCTGCCGAGTAGCGGCGCAACCGTTGCATCAGCACCAGCAGCAACACGGCAATGGCCCCCAGCGCAAGGAAGAACAGGTATTTGGGCAGGCTTTCCCACCACCAGTCGAACAGCTTGGTGTAGAGAAACAGCACGCCGAAGACCATGCAGGTGGTGCTCACCTCACGCCAGCCGCGGCGAATGCCCAGCCAGATGCCAAGCCCGGCCAATACAAAACCCAGGTACTGGTACAACGACTCGACAGCCGAGGCCTCGAGCGCCAGGTAACTGCTTTCGCCCCAGAACGACAGTACGAGCACCGGCAGAAAAACAAACAACAACGCAAACACCCGGTACAGCGCGGCGAAGCCCGGGAAGCGCTCATGGCTGATCACCAACGGCAGGCAAAACAGCACGAGCGCCGAGGGGAAGAAGTTTTCCGGCCGGTCGCCCACCGACAACCAATAACCGCCCCCAAACGCCCCAACCCGCGCGGCGATATAGCCGCCTACGCACATCAGCCCCGCCGCCAGCAGCAGGCGCAGGTTGCATTGGTAAGCCAACAGAAAGGCGAGCATGGCCCAGGGAATCAGGGCTTTGTCCGAAGGCGTGATATTGAAAATCTGCCCAGCCAGCGACAAGTTCAGCACAAAAGCCACAAACGCCAGCAGCGCCGCCAGCTTGGTGTAGTAACCGCTGCGGTCTTTGCCGTGCAGCCAGATGGTCAGGCCGAAAGTGCCCAGCGTAGTGCCGAGCAGAATCGCCATCTGCTGCACTTCACTGAAAAAGCCCCAGAACTGGTGGAACAGAAAAAACAGGCTGGCGGCCAGCGCCAACGCGCCGAACAGCGAGGCCGCGCGCATGCCCAGCGAGAGCTGACGGGAGCGCTCGTTGGCGTCGATATCCAGGGTGGCGGAAAAGTGCTGTAGCAGGTGGCGGTGATGTTCGTCGACCTGCTGACGCTGCGCGGGCTCGAGGGTGAGCACGTTATCGGCTTGCAGCTGTTTGAGTTCCTGGCGAAACGCCTCGATCTGACCGAGCCGTTGCTGTGCCTGTTCGGCGTTCATGCCTGCTCCTTGGCGGGAAATGGTGCAGGCGAGTTTGGCAGAAAGGCGCAGAACCGAACACCGCGTAGGAGCGGCTTTAGCCGCGATGCTTTTGATCTTTAAAAGCATCGCGGCTGAAGCCGCTCCTACAGGAAATACGTTCTCAGCAAGAAGCCTCAGACACAGCCAAAAAAGGAAAAGTTTCCGAGTTAAAACATATATTTACCAAACGTGAACAAACCCGTACCGACTGTCGATTGGTGCTTGTTTGTGTACCGAAGCGGATACAGGATCGGCGCGTCTTTTCCTACATAGGTTCGATCCTGCATGAAGTACTCGCGCATGTTCCTCTTGTCCCTGGGCCTGCTTGGCAGCCAGGCGTTCGCCGCCGAAGGTAATACCGAAGCCGGTATCGGCGGCGCATTGGGCGGTGTGTTGGGCTCGGTGGTGGGCGAACAGATGGGCGGCTCCACAGGTGCCGCGATTGGCGCCGGGGTCGGCGGCGCAGCCGGTGGCGCCGTGGGTGCGCGCAAAGGCAACAAGACCGAGGCGGCGATTGGCGGCGGCATCGGTGCGGCAGGCGGCAACGTGATCGGCAACAAAATGGGCGGCAGCACCGGCGGCATGATCGGTGCCGGCCTGGGCGGCGCTGCAGGCGGCGCACTGGGCAACAATTACGGCGGCGCCAGCCGTGCCGATGACGAGCGCGAAAGCCATGGCGGCAAGCGCAATTACCGTCACGACAATGGCCATCACTACGGCCACAAAAAACACAAACATCGTCGTCACGACTAAACAAAAAAACCGCCCTGTTGGGCGGTTTTTTTATGGCGGAAAATCGTCGTTTGCGGTGAGGGCCACTCGCGGCTGACGCCGCTCCTACAGGACGGTGTTCAGCCCACCAGCAAATCGCTCAGCGCCTGGCGCAGGCCATCCGGAATGCTCACCGGCCGGTTGCTTTCGCGGTCGACGAACACGTGCACAAACCGCCCCGCCGCGCAGGCCTCGTCCTCGCCCGCTTTGAACACGGCCAGCTCGTACTGCACCGAGCTGTTGCCCAGTTTGCCGACACGCAGGCCGATCTCAATACGGTCGGGAAAGGCGATGGAGGCGAAGTAGTCGCAAGACGAGCTGACCACAAACCCCACCACCGGACCGCTGTGGATATCCAGGCCACCGACTTCGATCAGGTAGGTGTTAACCGCGCTGTCGAAGAAGCTGTAGTAGGTCACGTTGTTCACATGGCCGTAGACGTCGTTGTCGTGCCAGCGCGTGGTGATCGGCTGAAAGTTGGCGTAGTCGCTGCGCAGGTGTTGGCGGTCGGTCATTGCATTCTCACTAGTAAGCGGCTTGATAGATCGCCAAGGCATCGGCCTCGGTCACGGCGCGCGGGTTATTCACCAGCAGGCGTTGTTGCAGCATGGCGTCGCTGGCCAGTTGCGCGAGCATCGCTTCCGGCACACCGGCATCACGCA
This sequence comes from Pseudomonas sp. GV071, assembly GCF_003050835.1. GTDB lineage: Bacteria > Pseudomonadota > Gammaproteobacteria > Pseudomonadales > Pseudomonadaceae > Aquipseudomonas. Next base: position 309,472 of record NZ_QAOJ01000005.1, read on the forward strand.
GCCGGCTAGGCAAACCATGGCGCTCATTGAGCGCCGACAGCTCGGCAATAAATTGTTCGGTCAGGCTCTGCGCATCACCGGCCTTGAGCTTGTCGCCCAACAGCAGCGGCGCCAGCTCGGCGTACAGGGCGCTGGCCGACGGCGCATTGAAGCGCAGCACATGGGGCAGCACCAGCGCGTTGCTCAAGCCATGGGGAATGTGAAAGTGGCCGCCCAGCGGATACGCCAGGGCGTGCACCGCCGCTACCGGCGCGTTGGCGAAGGCCTGACCGGCAAGCAACGCGCCGAGCAACATGGCCTGACGCGCACTGCGGTTCTGGCCGTTGTGCACCGCTTCGTGCAGGTTGGCGGCGAGCAGGCGCAGGGCTTCGCGGGCAAGCAGGTCAGACAGCGGGTTTTTCTTCAGCGCGCTGGTGTACGACTCGATGGCGTGCACCATGGCGTCTATGCCGGTGGCGGCGGTCACCGCTGGCGGCAGGCCGAGGGTAAGGTCGGCATCCAACAGCGCCAGGTCGGGTAGCAGCAGCGGCGAAACCACGCCCATCTTGGTGGTTTCACCGGTGGTGATGATGGCGATCTGAGTGACTTCCGAGCCGGTGCCGGCGGTGGTCGGCACCTGGATCAGCGGCAGACGCTGACCACGGGCATTGCCGACGCCATAGATGTCTTTCAGTTCTTGATTGCAACGCGGGTGGGCGAGGAAGGCCACCAGCTTGGCGACGTCCATCGAACTGCCGCCGCCAAAACCGATGATCAGCTGCGCGCGCAGTTCGCGAGCCTGAGTTACCGCCTGCAGGACGACGGCCTCGGGTGGGTCGGCGACCACCTGATCGAACACTGCCACGCTCAGGCCTTCGTCGGCGAAACCGGGCAGCACGTCATTGAGCAGGCCGAATTTGGTAATGCCCGGGTCGGTGACGATCAGCACCGAGTCGGCCCCGCGCTCGCGGCACAGGGCGGCCAGGCGGCGGGCCGAGCCGGATTCGCAGATGATCTGCGCGGTGGTGGCAAAGCTGAACGGATGCATGGCGTTCTCCTCAGGGTGAAGGCGGTGTACCAGCGCGAGGCTGACGGGCGAAAAAGGCCCAGATGGCTTCGGGTGCATTGAAGCCCTCGGTGTTATGGCCCAGCAAACGCGGGGCGCGGTAAATCGGCTGCGGCACCAGGTGGCCGCCGCCGGCCAGGGCGTACAGCGCCACCTCATGTTTACCCGCTGCCTGCCATTGTTGGAAGCGCACGTTGGCACTCGGTTCCTGCTGCGCAGTCGCCTGTGCGGGGTAACCGCTCAAGCCGGCGAAATAGGCCACGGTGTCGGCCGAAGACCGCACGGTGCCACGATTGCCCAGGCCGAACAGGGTGACCTGGCCACCGTTGAACGGGTTGATCGGGTCATCGGTGCCATTCACCACCAGCACCGACACCGGTTGCCCGCTGCTCTGGCAGGCGAGGTTATCGCCAGTTGGCAGGCTGGCCGACACCGCCGCCACACCGGCGAGCAGGTCAGGCTGCTCCAGGGCCAAGCGGAAGCCCAGGTGGCCGCCGCTGGAATAGCCGGTCAGAAACGCCCGCGAACTGTCGGTGTGTTGCTGCGCGGCGAAGCGCTGAATCAGCGCGGCGATAAAACCTTTGTCATCGATGTTCTGCGTGCGCGCCGGGTAGTCGGCGGCCTTGCGGCAGTCGTTCCAGTTGTTCTCGAAACCTTGTGGGTACACCACGACAAAACCCTGGGCGTCGGCCAGGCGCTCGAACTCGTAGCCGGTGTAGGCGCGAATGTCATCCGTGGTTTGCAGCGAGCCGTGCAACACGAACAACAGCGGCGGGTTGGCCGGCCGTTGTTTGGGCACGTAGTAGCTGTACTGGCGGTCCAGCGCACCGACCTGGATATGGTCGTGTTGCAGGGTGGCGCTCAGGGTCGGCGGGTTGGGCCGCGGGGCGTAGGCGAAGTAGGCGTACAGGCAGGCGAAAAGGCCCAGCACGACCACAGATACACGAACGAGCTTTTTCAATCGGCACCCTCTTTTTTATTGTTATGGATGATCGACTGAAGATTCTGGATTCCCGCCTGCGCGGGAATGACGGTGGTGTTGGTTATTTCACCGTCGTCCCAGCGCAGGCTGGGACCCAGAATCCCGAGCCGTACACTTAAAACGCGAAATGCGCTTCCGGCAACGCCATCAGGCAATCTGCGCCACCGAGCAACATCTCACGATGGCTGCTAACCCGCGGCAACACACGGCGCATATAGAACCGCGCGCTGTGGAGTTTGGCGGTGTAGAAGTCCACCTCGCCGGTACCCGCATCCAATGCATCCTGCGCCCGCGCCGCCGCTTGCAGCCACAGGCCGGCCAGCAACAGATACGAGCTGTATTGCAGGAAGTCCACCGAGCAGGCGCCGATCTCTTGTGGGTCGCGGTTGCTGGCGGCCAGTACATCGGCGGTCAGCTCGCGCCACTCCTGCAAGCGGGCTTGCAGCGGTTGCACCAAATCAGCCAGTTCGCTACGGCCGCTTTGCCCATCGCACAGCGCCGCGAATTCGTCCTGCAGCGCATTAAGCTCAGCCCCACCGTCGCCCAGCAGCTTGCGCCGGATAAAGTCCAGCGCCTGGATGCCGTTGGTGCCTTCGTAGATCTGGGTGATGCGGCTGTCGCGCATCAACTGCTCCATGCCCCACTCGCGGATATAACCGTGGCCGCCATAAATCTGCACGCCAAGGCTGGCCACTTCCTGGCCCATGTCGGTGAAGAACGATTTGACGATCGGGATCAGCAGCGCCACGCGCTTGCTCGCCACTTTGCGCATCGCCGGGTCCGGGTGACCGTGCTCAAGATCGAGTTGGCGCGCGGTGTAGGCCGACAGCATGCGGCTGCCTTCCACCAGGGTTTTCTGGGTCAGCAGCATGCGGCGCACGTCGGGGTGAACGATGATCGGGTCGGCGGCTTTCTCGGGGGCGGCCGGACCGGTCAAGGCACGCGATTGCAGACGCTCGCGGGCATAACTCAGCGCGCCCTGGTAGGAGCGTTCGGCAATGCCCAGGCCTTGCAGACCAACCTGGAAACGCGCGTCGTTCATCATGGTGAACATGCACGCCAGGCCCTGGTTGGCCGAACCGATCAGCCAACCCTTGGCGCCGTCGAAGTTCATCACACAGGTGGCGGCACCCTTGATGCCCATTTTGTGTTCGATGGCGCCGCAGCTCAGGGTGTTTTTCTCACCCGGCGCACCGTTGGATTTGGCGATGTATTTCGGCACCAGAAACAGGCTGATGCCTTTCACCCCGGCCGGCGCATCAGGCAGGCGAGCGAGCACCAGGTGGACGATGTTCTCGGACATGTCCTGCTCGCCACCGCTGATGAAAATCTTGCTGCCGGTGACCGCGTAGCTGCCATCGGCTTGCGGCTCGGCCTTGCTGCGCAGCAGGGCCAGGTCAGTGCCGGCCTGCGGTTCGGTGAGGCACATGGTGCCGGTCCAGGAGCCGCTGACCATCTTGCCCAGGTAGGCACTTTTCAGCTCCTCGCTGCCGTGTTTGTACAGCGCCAGCACGGCGCCTTCGGTCAGACCGGAATACACGCGGAACGACAGGCTCGCGGCCATCAGCATTTCGTGGAAGCTGGCAGCAACCATCTGCGGGAAGCCCTGGCCGCCGTACTGGGTCGGGCCGGTCATGCTGGCCCAGCCGTTGTCTACGTACTGCTGGTAGGCATCGCGAAAACCGGTGGGCGTAGTCACCTTGCCATCGATCAGGGACACGCCCTCTTCGTCGCTGCTGCGGTTGAGTGGCGCCACCACTTCACCGGTGTAACGCGCGGCTTCTTCCAGCACGCCGTCCACCAGTTCGCGGTCCAGGCCGTTGTCGAGCAGCTCGCAGTGGGCGCCGACGTCGAACATTTCGTGCAGCACAAAGCGCATATCGCGCAGCGGGGCTTGATAGCTCATAACGAACCCTCTTTAACGTCGGAAAAGCGTTTGCCGCTGGTGGCCAGTTGCTCGATCAGTTTGGCCGGCTGCCAGTGGTTGCCGAAGTGGCTTTGCAGGGTTTGCAGGCGAGCGAGAATGTCGTCCACGCCCTGGCTGTCGGCCCAGCTCATCGGACCTTCTTTGTCCTTCGGGAAGCCGTAGCCGTTGAGGTAAACCAGGTCGACGTCATGGCTGTTGGCGGCAATGTTCTCTTCGAGAATTTTTGCGCCTTCGTTGACCAGTGCCAGCAGGCAGCGCTCAAGGATTTCTTCCTGGCCAATCGAACGGCGCTTGAAGCCCAGTTGCTCGGAGACTTGCAGCACCAGCGCGTCCACTTCCGGGTCGTGCTCGGCCTGGCGGCTGCCTTCGGCGTAGCGGTAGTAGCCCATGCGCGACTTCTGGCCGAAACGGCCGAGCTCGCACAGGCGGGTATCGACTTGCACGGCCGGATCGTCCTGGCCCTTGCCGGCGAGCTCACGGGCGCGCCATTCCAGATCAATGCCAACCACGTCGTACATGCGGAACGGGCCCATGGCAAAACCGAAGCCTTGCAGCGCGGCGTCCACCTGGTGCGGGTACGCGCCTTCGAGCAGCAGCATGCGTGCTTCCCGCACGTAGGTGGCGAGCATGCGGTTGCCGATAAAACCGTCGCAGTTGCCGGCCACTACGCTGACTTTGCCAATGCGCTGACCCAGCGTTACGGCGGCATCCAGCACGGCCTTGCTGGTTTTTTCGCCACGCACGATTTCGAGCAATTTCATGATGTGCGCAGGGCTGAAGAAGTGCAGGCCGAGGACCACCTCAGGGCGCTTGGTAACCTTGGCGATGGCATCGATATCCAGGGCCGAGGTGTTGCTGGCGAGAATCGCGCCCGGCTTCACGGTGTCGTCCAGGGTGCGGAAGATCTGTTGCTTGAGTTCGAGGTTTTCGTACACCGCCTCGATTACCAGATCAGCATCCGCCAGAGCGGCATAGTCGGCCACTGGGGTGACGCAGGCCAGACGAGCGGCAGATTCTTCGGCGCTGATACGGCCGAGTTTGACGTTGTGCGCGTTGGTGTCGGCGACCACACCCATGGCCTGCTCGAGCATCTGCGCATTGTTGTCCAGCCACAACACCTGAATGCCGGCATTGGCCAGGCTCATGACAATGCCACGGCCCATGGTGCCTGCGCCGATTACGGCGGCGCGCTGAATATCGAAGGTGCTCTGGGTCATCGGGGACTCCTTTTTTATTAAATGGCTGGCGCAGCAAACGCAAAAACGCCCAACACCATAAGTAAAGCGCTACTATTTTTGAAATTTAGTCTTGTGATATTTGGCATTCACCCAATGAATATATCCACGTTCGATCTCAATCTGCTGCGGGTACTCGACGCCTTGCTGCGCGAATGCAACGTATCGCGGGCGGCGGAACGCTTGTCCTTGAGCCAGCCGGCGGTGAGTAACGCGCTCAATCGCCTGCGCGTGTTGCTCGACGACCCGCTGCTGGTGCGGGTCGGTCGCGCCATGCAGCCGACACCCCGCGCCCAGGCCCTGGCCGGGCCGATTCATGCGGCACTGCAACAGATCGAGCAGAGTTTGAGCGCTGGCGAAATCTTCGACCCGGCCCACAGCAAGCAGCGCTTCAACATTGCCGTGACCGACTACGTCGAGCTGATCTGCATGCCGCGCCTGATCGAGCAGCTTAGTCGGCTGGCGCCGGGCATTCGTATCGAGATCCACCACCTGAGCCCCACCCTGCCCAGTGATGCACTGGATAAAGGCGAACTCGACCTGGTGCTCGGCCGCTTTGAAGACATCCCGCCGCGCTTCGCTCGCCGCCACTGGATGAGCGAAACCTTGCAACTGGCCGTGCGTGAAAATCACCCCTTGTTGAGAGGCGAGCAGCCGTTGGACCTGGAACGCTTTCTGGCCCTGCGTCACTTGTGGGTGCACGGCGGGCAGACGCGCGGCATGGTCGACCAATGGCTGGGCGAACAGGGCCTGGGCCGAACCATCACCTACACCACGCCGAACTACCTGCAGGCCGCCCATATCGTCGCCAGCAGCGAACTGGCGGCGGTGTTGCCCAGCCAACTGGCCCAACTTTTTGCTGCGCTGTTGCCGCTGCAACTCTGGGAATTGCCGATGCCGTTGGGGCCGTTTCATCTGGAAGTGGTGCACCTGGGCCAGCGCCTGCGCGACCCGGCGCTGCAATGGTTGGTGGAGCAGATCATGGAAATCGGCCAGCCCATGGCCTAGGTCGGCAGGTACGTTCGTCGGTTTTCTCGCACCCAGCCCCGCCTACAAGCGGCCGCGGCGTCTCGCAGCCGGGAAAAATCGGGGATTTGCCTGATTTCTCCACAGCCCATTGAGCATGGGCGATCAAGCGTAACGGCCGGCGCTGTTCAGCTTGGCGGGTCAACAGGAGGGCGAAAAAGTTCTAGACCATCTGCTTCCGGTGGCTATGCCACATCCGCCTAAGAACAGCCGGCCAGCGCACTTACACTGACATTCCCAGGCCATGAAACCAGGGAGAACGTCATGCCCTTAGCCATCGACAGCGTCAACAACGCGTTTTATACCAGCACCCCATTAGTGCGAAACAACGACCTGCAAACCAATGGGACTCAGGCCACCACCAGCACCTCCCTGGCGGAGCGGCTGGCCGCCAACAACGAGGCCGCGCTAGCCCGTCAGCAAACCCTGCAGGAAGAACGTGACCTGCGTTTGCAGGAGCAACGTGAAGCCCAGCAGCAGCGTCAGGCTGAACTGCGTGAAGACGCCCAGCAGCGGATTCAGGACCTGCAGGACCAGTTGGCCCAGGCCCGACTGGACGCCTTCAACCAGCAGCAGGACGACATCAATAACCCCTTCTCGCCGGAAAACCTGGCGCGTCAGCAGCTCGAAGTGGATAACAACCCCCAGAGCTTCGGCCTCGATCCCAACCAGGTAACCACGCGAGTGGCTACCCAGGCGATTGCGGTGTATCAGGAAACCCAGAGCGGTCCGGATCTGCTTAATCGGGGCCTGGTGGCTTAACGCTGCGAGAAAAAACATGGACCCTTTAGCGGGCCACCCGGTCAACTTCTGTAGATACCGCAAACAGGAGTAAGACTATGAAAAAGTGGATATTTGCCGCCTGCTGCCTGCTGACCCTGGCTGGCTGCTCGAGCGATTACATCATCAACACCACCGATGGCCAGATGATCAATTCCCAAGGCAAACCGGAGCTAGATGAAGAGACCGGGCTGCTGGAATACGAAGATGCCGATGGCAATTCGCAACAGATTCCGCAAACCCAGGTGAAGCAGTTGATCGAGCGTTAAGCGCGTTCAACAGCCATAAAAAAACCGCCCACATGGGGCGGTTTTTTTATGGCCGCAGATCAGCTTTTTCCGAGCGCGTCCTGGTTGGCGAGGAAGTCTTCCTGCAACAGGGCATCGGTGTCTTCACCGGTGCCGTCACTCAATTCGTTGGGGATATGCCCGGTGGACAGCGTTTTCGCATCCAGACGGCCCATCAGGTGCTCCAGCGCGTGGCGCATTTTCTCTGCCGCTCCTTCCACGGCAAGGTCCACGGATTCGGCTTTGTGGGTCACGGAAATCGGCTGATGGCCTTTCGGGCGAGCCTCGATCTGGCAACGTTTGTCTTCGGCTCCAGCCTTCGAGCCATTTTCATCGCTGAGGTGAATTTCCAACCGGGTGAGAAAATCGTCGAACCGCTCCAGACGATCACTGACTGCTGAACCTACCCACTCCTGGAGACGGGCACTGCCTTGCATATCGTTGCTGTTGACTTGAACTTGCATGAGCTACCTCGTTTACGACGGTTGTAGGTGTTGGAGACCAGGTATACACCAAGGTTCAGGCAAAGCATTGATCTATATCTGCCCGGATGTTTCTGACGGATAGCCTCCCGTTGGGCTTCGCTGCGCTCAACCCAACCTACGCGCATCGCCCTACGCCCATAAGCATTTAAAAAATCATGTCAACGCAGCAACGCCGACGCGCAGTCGATCGATCGTGCATAAAAAAACCGCCCGAAGGCGGCTTCTTTAAAACATCGGGCTCTTACAGCTGAGGACCGGCGTTTTTGATGGCATCAGAGACGTCGAACTTCTTGAAGTTCTCAACGAACTGCTGCGCCAGACCTTTGGCCGCTTCGTCGTAAGCGTTGCCATCAGCCCAGGTGTTGCGTGGGTTGAGCAGGTTGGTGTCAACGCCAGGCACCGACTTCGGCACGCTGAGGTTGATGATCGGCAGGTGCTCGGTTTCGGTACCGATCAACGCGCCGCTCTGGATCGCTGCAATCACGCCACGGGTGGTGGGGATGTTGAAGCGATTGCCGACGCCGTAACCGCCGCCAGTCCAGCCGGTGTTAACCAGGTAGACCTTGGAGCCGAAGCCGCGGATGCGCTTGATCAGCAGCTCAGCGTATTCGCCAGCCGGACGCGGGAAGAACGGTGCGCCGAAGCAGGTGGAGAAGGTCGACTTGATGCCGCCGCCCGAACCCATTTCGGTGGAACCGACCAGCGCGGTGTAACCGGACAGGAAGTGGTAAGCCGCTTGCTCTTCGTTGAGGATCGAAACCGGTGGCAGCACGCCAGTCAGGTCGCAGGTCAGGAAGATCACAGCGTTCGGCTCGCCACCGAGGTTTTTCTCCGAGCGCTTGTCGACCAGTTCGATCGGGTAAGCGGCGCGGCTGTTCTGGGTCAGGCTGTCGTCGGCGTAGTTCGGCAGACGGGTAACCGGGTCGAGCACCACGTTTTCCAGTACGGCGCCGAACTGAATGGCTTTCCAGATAACCGGCTCGTTCTTCTGCGACAGGTCGATGCACTTGGCGTAGCAGCCGCCTTCGATGTTGAACACGCTACCCACGCCCCAGCCGTGCTCGTCGTCACCGATCAGGTAACGGCTTTCGTCGGCCGACAGGGTGGTTTTACCAGTGCCCGACAGACCGAAGAACAGGGTCACGTCGCCTTCTTCGCCGATGTTGGCTGCGCAGTGCATGGGCAGCACGTCGACGGCCGGCAGCAGGAAGTTCTGCACCGAGAACATGGCTTTCTTCATTTCGCCGGCGTAACGCATGCCCGCGATCAGCACTTTCTTGGCGGCGAAGTTGAGGATCACACAACCATCGGAGTTGGTGCCGTCACGCTCAGGTACGCATTCGAAGCCTGGAACGTTGAGCACTTGCCACTCGGTTTTGCTGCTCGGGTTGTAGGCGGTCGGTTCAATGAACAGGCAGCGACCGAACAGGTTGTGCCACGCAGTGGTGGTGGTCATTTTTACCGGCAGGTAGTGGGCAGGGTCTGCGCCTACATGCACGTGAGATACAAAACGGTCGGACGCTTCGGCGAACGCGGCAACGCGATCCCACAGGGCGTCGAACTTGTCAGCTGGGAACTTGCGGTTGATCGGGCCCCAGGCGATGGCAGCCGAGGTGCCTGGCTCGTCAACGATAAAACGGTCGACTGGCGAGCGGCCGGTGCGGTGGCCAGTGCGGACAACCAGCGAGCCGTTGGCGGCAAGTTCGCCTTCGCCACGACGGATGGCCTCTTCGACCAGTTGTGCGGCGCTAATGTCGGTGTAAATGGCGTTATTGGCTTGCGTCATATGGGGTCCCCGTCGGCCTCAGCCGAGCCTCCAAACGTTTTGTAGTAACGATCAAAAAACTACTACATGTAAAAAAGTGGCCGGATTATGCCAGAAAGCACAATTCAGGTGCAGCCTCTGATCAGTTTCACTGGGCGCTGAACGCCCTGCATTATCAGTGCCGAGTATCGGAGGGGGATTTCACCCCGCCACCGGCGAACAATTGCGCGACATCGGCGGCATCGAACGCATAACGCTCGTTGCAGAACTGGCAGTCGATGACGATGGAGCCGCCACTTTCCACCAGCAGTGCTTCGGCGTCCGGCTCACCCAGGCTGACCAGCGCGTTGGCCGAACGGTCCCGCGAGCAGCTGCATTTGAATTGCAGCGGTTGCGGGTCGAACAGGCGCAGGTTTTCCTCGTGGTAGAGGCGGTGCAGCAGGGTCTGGTTGTCCAGGCCCAACTGCTCTTCGGCACTCAGGGTGTCGGCCAGCACGGTGACGTGCTGCCAACTGGCGGCGCGCTCTTCGCTGTCGGTGATGCGCTCGGCCGGCAGCTGCTGCAAGAGCAAGCCACGGGCGCGGCGGCCATCGGCGTTGAGCCAGAAGCGCGTCGGCAATTGCTCGGATGTCGCGAAGTAGTCAGACAGGCATTCCGACAGATTGATTCCGTCAAGGCCGACAATCCCTTGATAACGCTGACCTTTAGTGGGGTCGACGATCAAGGTCAGCACGCCTTCGGGCATCAGCTCACGCAAGCCGGCATCGGCCGTCACTTGCTCTTCGTGGTAGCGAGCAATTCCGCGAATTTCGCGGTTGCTCGAGCATTCCACCATCAGCAGCGGCACGGCGCCGGAGCTGCGCGCCTGCAGAATCAGCAGGCCATCGAACTTCATGGTGCCGACCAGCAGCGCGGCAGCGGCCAACAGTTCGCCGAGCAATTGCGCGACCGGTTCCGGGTAGGGGTGTTTGGCCAGCACATGGGCGTAGCTCTCACCGAGGGACACCAGCTCGCCGCGCACATCGCTGTCGTCGAACATGAAGCGTTGGGAAAAATCAGACATAGCGGATTCGCAACCTTTGCCAGGGCCGGCGATTTTATGCGCAAAGCCCGCAGGCGACCAAGTTGTCTTCTCTATCGCTACTACGGGTCTCGTCTATAAGCCACGATCGCCACGGAACTGGAATAGCTGACGGCGCTGCTTCTTGCTTGGCCGACCATCGGTTTCCACGCCAATGCTGCCGGCCTTGCGCTGAGCGGCGGCGGCCTCGCGGCGGGTAATGCTGTCGGCCGTTTCGCTGTACAGCAGCTGCGCTTCGGGTGCACCACGGCGCACACCCGACAACGCCTGCACCAGCACCGTGCGTTCGTCGAAGCCGATGCGGATCTGCAGCTCATCGCCCACCTTAGGCTCTTTGCCCGGCTTGCAGCGCTCGCCGCGGCAATGCACCTTGCCACCTTCTATAGCCTCTTTGGCCTGGGCACGGGTCTTGAAGAAGCGCGCCGCCCATAGCCATTTATCCAGGCGTACCTTGTTGTCGTCTTCGTTGTCTTTCATGAACGGCCTTTCAGTTTCGTGACGCTGTAACTCTAACGCTTCATCCACGGATGCGGTTGTCATACTGCACGGCTAGAATCCGTTGACCTTTTGGGGAATGCCGCATTTGAAGACGTTCGACCAACTCACCGTAATCGGCCTGAAAGAATGGATCGCCCTCCCCGACCTCGGTGTGGCCGGCCTGCGCGCCAAGATCGACACCGGCGCCAGCACCTCTAGCCTGCACGCCACCGACATCGTCCCGTTCGAGCGCAATGGCCAGCCGTGGGTGCGCTTCACTGCCCACCTCGGCACCCTGGTGCAACTGCGCCATCGCCACTGCGAAGCACCACTGGTGGCGGTTAAAACCATCAAGAGTTCCAACGGTCAGACCCAAAGCCGTTACGTGATTCGCACCAGCCTGGCCCTGGGTGACCGGGTGTGGCAGGTGGAATTCACCCTCGCCTGCCGCAAGGCCATGCGTTATCGCTTGTTGCTCGGCTCCAAAGCCCTGGTCGACGGCCAATTGGTGGTCAACCCGGGCCTCAGCTATATCCAAGACAAACCGGCGTTCCCGGCCTCCTCTACTTCTGCCACAGGTGCTGCATGAAGATCGCTGTGCTGTCGCGTAACCCGCGTCTGTATTCCACCCGCCGCCTGGTCGAAGCCGGTGAAGCGCGTGGCCATGAAATGGTGGTGATCGATACCCTGCGTGCCTACATGAACATCGCCAGCCACAAGCCGCAGATCCACTACCGCGGCAAACCGCTGGAAGGCTTCGATGCGGTGATTCCGCGCATCGGCGCGTCGGTGACCTTCTATGGCTGCGCGGTGCTGCGCCAGTTCGAAATGATGGGCGTGTTCCCGCTCAACGAATCGGTGGCCATCGCCCGCTCGCGGGACAAACTGCGCTCGCTGCAACTGCTTTCGCGCCGTGGCATCGGCCTGCCAGTGACCGGCTTCGCCCACTCGCCGGACGACATTCCCGACCTGATCCAGATGGTCAACGGCGCGCCGTTGGTGATCAAGGTGCTGGAAGGCACGCAAGGCATCGGCGTGGTGCTGTGCGAAACCGAGAAGGCGGCCGAATCGGTAATCGAGGCCTTTATGGGTCTGAAGCAGAACATCATGGTGCAGGAATACATCAAGGAAGCCGGCGGTGCCGACATCCGCTGTTTCGTGGTTGGCGACAAGGTAATCGCCTCGATGAAACGTCAGGCCAAGCCCGGCGAATTCCGCTCCAACCTGCACCGCGGCGGCACCGCCAGCCTGATCAAGATCACCCCGGAAGAACGCATGACCGCCATTCGCGCGGCCAAGGTCATGGGGTTGTCGGTGGCGGGGGTGGATATCCTGCGTTCCAACCACGGCCCGCTGGTGATGGAAGTGAACTCCTCACCGGGGCTGGAAGGTATTGAAGTGACCACCGGCAAGGATGTCGGCAGCATCATTATTCAGCACCTGGAAAAGAACGGCGGGCCGAATATGGTGCGCACCAAAGGCAAGGGTTAACGCCGCAGGAGAAGAGCTCTTTGTGGCATTAGGGCTTTTGTGGGAGAGGCTGAAGCCTCTCCCACATTGTTCCCCGCTTCCGCTAGAACACGTAGGGCACAAACATCTTGGTGCGCTGCATGTATTCGCGGTACGCCTCACCAAAAAACTCGGTGCATTCAGCCTCATCCCGTTTGGCCGCCAGGTACAGAAACACACTCGCCCCCACCGCCAGCAACACCGTCAACACCCCCGGCTGTTTGAAACAGATACCCCAGTTGAGCAACTGCAACGAGCAGAACAGCGGGTGGCGAATCAGTGCGTAGATGCCGCCCGTGACCAGCTGCGAGGTGCGCTCAAAGGCGTACAGCTCCTCATCGGTACGTTGTTCGGCGTTCGGCCGGCCATCGCGGCGCAGTTGATAGATGCCCAGAAACAGCACCACCAGCGACAGAAACAACAGCACCCAGGACACTTCCTGGTGCCACGAATAACGGTCGAAAAACCACACTGGCGCGTTCAGCACCAGCAGCGCCAGCATCAGCTCCCAGGCCCAGAAGCGGTAAAACCCATGGGACTGCGGATGGCTCATCGCCCGCCAGGAAATCCCCACCAGCACGCCGCTTCCCACGGCGAACGCCAGCCATTGTTGCCACATACCCCTCTCCTTTTATCGCGCCCGACGAAGCAGGCTCGCCTCAGGCGCTGCGCCGCTTGCAGGCCCTCTGTTACACTGCCGGCCTTTGAAAATTCCTACCCGGCACGCAATGGATCGCACCGAACTGCACACGCTGTTGCCCCATCAGGGCAACGCCCTCTGGCTGGACTGCCTGCTCGAGCATGACGCCCTGCGCATTCAGGGCCTGAGTGCCTGGCAGTACCTCGCCGCGTTCGGTACCGACGCCTCGCCCTGCCTGCTGTTCGAAGCCGCCGCCCAGCTGTGTGCCGCGCATGGTGCCCTATACGGCGACGACAGTGCCATTGAAATGGCCCTGGTCGGCAAGCTCTCGCAACTGCAATTGCACCATGAACCGGCCGAGCGTTGCGGTGCGCTGCTAGTTGCCGCCACCCAGGAAGCCCTGAGCCCTGCCGGCGCCCTTTACGCCTTCAGCATTCACGCCAAAGACCAACTGCTACTGGACGGCAAATTGCTGCTGGTGCTGGTCCGTGCTTGAGCTGCGCAACCTCGGCTACCGCTACCCAGGCAGCGAACGTGCGGCCTTGCAGAACATCAATCTGCAGTTGCACGCCGGCCAATGCCTGGGCCTGCTGGGGAGCAACGGCGCGGGCAAAACCACCCTGCTCTCCCTGCTCAGCAACGTGCTCAGCCCACAGCAAGGCGAGCTTAGCTGGCATGGCCCCCGCAGCCTGGCACTGGTGCCACAACAGCTGGCGTTTTATGCCGGCCTGAAGGTGGGCGAAAACCTCAAGCTGTTTGCCGACCTCTATCAACTGCGTGGCACTGAGCGCCGCGAGCGTTTGCAGCTGTGCATCGACTGCACGGGGCTCAGCGACAAGTTGCAGCGCCGCGCCGACAGCCTGTCCGGGGGCGAGCAACGCCGATTGAATTTCGCCATCGGTCTGCTGCAACCGGCGCAGCTCTACCTGTTCGACGAAGCCACAGTCGGTGTCGACGCGCAGAGCCGGCAATTGCTGCTGGCTGCGGTCGAGCAACTGACCGACACCGGCAAGGCCGTGATTTACACCAGCCATTACCTGGAAGAAGTCGAGCGCGTGGCCCAGCGTATTCTGCTGCTGCACGAAGGCCAGGTGCGTCTGGACCTCGACACCACCCAGTTGCTTGGCGCCGACCATGGCTTGCTGCTGGAATGGCCCGATCAACCGCCAGCCGGGTTGGCCGCCGTGCTCACCCGCCTGGAACTGAACGCCGAATTGCTGCCCAGGGGCCTGCGTATCGCCGCGCTGGATGGCAGCCAACTGGCGGTGATCAGCGACTTCGTCGCCAGCCAATCACCGCTGCCCACCCTGATGCGTTTTGGTCGCCCATCGCTGGAACAGCTGTACCTGCGCCTCAATGGAGGCCAGCTATGAGACTGCTCGCGCTGATGCGCAAAGAAGGCCTGCTGCTGGTTCGCGACCCGCATGCGCTGGCGGTGCTGTTCATCATGCCGGCGCTGTTTCTGCTGCTGATGGCCGGCGCCATGTCCAGCTATATGCAGGACCGTTTGCCGCCGCTGCAGCTCAGCCTCGACGTGCCGCAGCACAGCGAAGCCAGCGACTTTTTCCGCACCGCGTTGCAGGCTCAATTGCCCGATAGCCAGATCGACAAGGGCGCCAACCGGGCCACCGTCCGCCTGGCCGCCGACTTCTCCGACACCTTACTGGCCACCCCGCACCAGGGCCCGAGCCTGAGTTTCCCGGCGCAGTTCGATCGCCTCTCACGCCAGCGTTTGCACAGCGCCGTCAGCATCGCCCTGGCGCAGACCCGCCTGCTCGCCTACCTGCAAGACAGCGGCGCGCTGGCCCCACAGCTGAGCGCCGCCGAGCGCCTGGAGCTGATTCAGCAGCGCACCCAAAGCCAGATCGACGAGCAGCAGCAACTGGCCAATGGCGACCTCAGCAGCCAGGCCAATGCCACACAAATGAGCGTGCCGGCCTGGCTGATCTTCGGCATGTTCTTCGTCGTGCTGCCGATGGCTGGCGGTTTTCAGCGCGAGCAGCAGAGCGGCACGCTGCTGCGTCTGCGCTGCCTGGGGCTGAGCCTGCGCACCCTGGTGCTGAGCAAGGTGCTGCCGTATATGGCACTCAATCTGCTGCAGTTCGTCTTGCTGCTGGCGCTCGGGGTTTATGGTTTGCCGGCCCTGGGCCTGGAGCCGTTGAGCTTGCCCGGTAGCCCGGTCGCCTACCTGCTGCTGGCCGTCAGCATCGCCCTCACCACCAGTTGCCTCGGGCTGCTGCTCGCCGCCGTGGCGCGCAGTGCCGAACAGGCGCTGCTGCTCGGCGGCGGGATCAATATTCTGCTGGCGGCCATCGGCGGCATCATGGTGCCCAAGAGCGTGATGCCGGCGGCCATGGCCCAACTGGCCGAAGTGTCTCCCATGAGTTGGGCGCTGGACGCCTTTCTCACCCTGCTGGTGGGCCACGGCTCACTGGCCGACATCGCCCCCTACTGCCTGCGCCTGCTGCTGCTTGCCGCCGTGCTCGGTTCGTTGGGGTTGTTCCTGTTCAAGCAGCGAGTGCAGCACACGCAATGGACCACACACTATTAGAACAACAGCTCAAGCAGCTGCTGATCCGCGAATGCGACAAGGAAGACGATATCGACTGGCAAAGCATCGCCGACGATGAGCCCTTGTTCGGCCCGAAAAGCCGCATCCAGATGGACAGCCTGGATGCCCTGCAGGTGTCCCTGGCGCTGCAGCAGCACTACAACGTGCGCATCGAAGGGGCCAAAGACGGCCGCCGCATTCTCAATACCATCGCCACCATCGCGGCCTATATCAGGCAGTCGCAGTGACCCCGGTGTACCTGCAACGCGGCGCCCTGCAGTGCGCCCTGAGCAATGACCTGGTCGGCGCCAGCCAGGCGATGGCAGGTGGTCAACGCGCCGAGGGCCGGCCATTCGCGTTGCACGAATTGCGGCAACCGCGCACCTACCTGAATGTGCCTGGCGACGACGTCAGCCTCGACCAGCGCCTGGATGCCGTAGTCGCTGAGGCCCTCGGCGCCGATCACGGTGCGCTGAGCGACTGCCTGTTGATCGTTGCCAGCACCAGCCTGGATATCACCGCGCTGGAAACACTGGCCGGCGACCAAGGGCAATTTCTCCCCAGCGACTCCACGCCGCTGGACCTGGAGGCCGAACAGCTGCGCAGCCGCTGGGGGTTTGCCGATGCCTTTACCCTCAACACCGCCTGCACCAGCGCCGCCAACGGCTTGCTGTACGGCGCCCGCCTGTTGGCCAGCGGGCCATTCGCCCGCGCCGTGGTGCTGGCGTTCGAAACGCCCAGCGCCTTGGCCATGCAGGGTTTTGGCGCCCTCGATTTGCTCAGCCCGAGTGGCCACTACCGGCCGTTTCATCCGGAGCGCGATGGCCTCGTACTGGGTGAAACCTACGCCGCCGCGCTGCTCTCGCTCGAACCCGGCGACGCGCCATTGGCCCGTTTGCTCGGCGGCTTCAGTGCCTGCGACACCAGCAGCCTGACCACCACCCGCGAAGACGGCAGCCATATCAACTGGGTCATGCGACAAGCGCTGAAAAGCGCGCAACGCGATGCCGACGATGTCGCCTTGGTCAAACTGCACGGCACCGCCACCCAGGCCAACGACCACGCCGAACGCAACGGCATGCTCAGCCTGTATGGCGAAAAGATGCCGGCCTTGTGCGTGCTCAAACCCTGGCTCGGCCACACCCTCGGCGCCTGCGGGCTGAGTGAAACCTTGCTGCTGATGCAGGCCCTGCAACAGCAGCAACTGCCGGGGCTGGACTATGCGGCCGAGGCCAGCCTGCCATTGAGCGGCGAACCGGTGGTGTTGAACGAGAACGCCGTGCTGCTGGCCAACTTCTTCGGCTTTGGCGGCAACAACGCCAGCCTGGTGTTGCAGTGCGTGGGAGGTGCGTCATGAAGGTGATCGCTGCCAGCGAAATCCGTGGCTCGGCCAGCACCAGCGACAAGGACCTGAAGGCTGCGCTGGGCCAGTGGTTGAGCAACCCGCCACGGCGTATCGACCGCCTGATCTTCCAGGCCCTGCTCGGTGCTGCGGCGCTGAAAGAGCAGGTGCGCAGCGACTGCGGCCTGTACCTCGCCTCCCGCCACCCCGCCAGGCCGACCATGATCGCCCTGCTGGAAGCGGTGTGCGTGCAGTACAAACAACCCAAGCCGTTCGAGTTCGTGAATAGCGTGAGCAACGCCGCCGGTTTTCATGTGGCGCAGCAGTT
Organism: Pseudomonas sp. GV071; assembly: GCF_003050835.1. Taxonomy (GTDB): domain Bacteria; phylum Pseudomonadota; class Gammaproteobacteria; order Pseudomonadales; family Pseudomonadaceae; genus Aquipseudomonas. Next base: position 326,932 of record NZ_QAOJ01000005.1, read on the forward strand.
TGGGCTGGAAGGGCCGAACCTGTTTATCGGTGCCGGGCCTCGGGTGTGGTCGCAGTTGCTGCGGTTGGCGCGGACGGATGTGCAGGCGGGGGTGATCAGTCAGGCGTTGTTGCTGGTGGTGGATGAGTGTGGGGATTTTTGTGTGCAGGGGGTGTTGCTGGAGGGGGATGGGGAATTGGCTGCGATTAGCTTTGCCGAGCTGACCGCTGAGACCGCCGTGCAACACCTCAACCTCGCCTAACTCGGTACCGTAGGAGCGGCTGGGCGGCATTCCGATTAGCCGCGATGCTTTTACCCTCAAAAACATCGCGGCTGAAGCCGCTCCTACAAGATCAAAAGCATCGAGGCTTCAGCCTCTACGTTTGGCCCAGGCGCCAAGCTCTTTCATCAGAGCGCGTTCTTGCAACGCAATCCCGCGCAACGCATCCGCAATCGGGGCGAAATTCGGCGCTTCGGTTTTACTCCGGCTAGCCCGTACACATGCCGAGGCAAACTGCCGCCAGTTGTCGCCAATCGCGGTGAGTTGCGCCGAGGCTTCGCGCAAGTTGGCGTCGCCCAGTTTCTCCCCCGCTTCCTGCAAAAAGCTCGCGTACATAAAGCGGAAGCCGGCGCCGCCGGTGCCGATTTCTTCCTGCATGCGCACGATATGGGTGAGGTACAGGCGGTTGTATTTCACCTGGCTGGGGTCGAGCTGTTCGACTTTGCTGGCCAGGTGCTGAATGCCGCGAATGCCGATCCACGGCAATGGCATGCCGTCGAGAATGCGCGTGGTGGAGAGCACGCTCTGGCGGATCAGTTTGTTCCAGTCCTGCGCAAGCGGCACATCGTCCAGCCAGTACATCAGGCCCTTGGCCGCCAGAGCGCCTTTGGCGAAGCGGGCTTTTTGCAGGTCTTCACTGGCGCAGCGCACCGGTTCTTCAAACACCGGGTCGCTGATCAGGTAGTCATTGCCTTCACGGCCATAGGCCAACAGGTTGTGGGCGTTGAAGTGAAAGCGCATTTCTGGCGGGAAATACGGCAGCCAGAACACCGAGCTCTGCAGGCCGGCCAGGCGACCGCTGTCCAGGGCCGCGTCCAGGGCCAAGCGACCCTGCTCGGGTTTACCGAAGGTTTGCGTGTGCAGCGTGGCGCCCAGGCGTTTGCTCAGGGTTTTGATCAGGTGCTTGGGCGGCATGCGATAGGCAATCAGCGGCATGCCGCTGAGTTTGACGATGGGCAGGTAGGCAAACGCCAGGCCCGAGGCCAACCCGAAGGCCATCGGCTCGCTCATGGGCAGGCCGGCATGGGTCAGCAGGCTGGCCATCACGCCGCTTTCGCAGTGGGCGCTCTGGCGGTGTTGGAAACTGCTCATGCCTTGTCCTTGTGTTGATACTGAGTCAGGTCGGCCAGCGGCAAACCGAAAGCGTCGGCATAACGGCCGAGAATCGCCGGCGACAGGCGCTGATACACCGTCGGGCGAAAGTGCCGGCGAATCCGCCATTGCCACAACCCGGTGATCTGCGCGAGCGCCGGTTCATCCAGACGGTAGCGGTACATCAGAAATTTCAGCGGCGACAGCTCACCACGCTGCCAGGCCGCATTGGCATCGGCAGCCAGGTCTTCCAGCTCTTGCACGGCCAACTGAGTGGCGTAGGCCTCAGGTTCCCAGCCATCGCTTTGCGAGCCCTGGTAATGGCCGTTGGCGTCTACCGCGTAGACCAGTTTGCTGTGGCCACCGTAGGTGGAACTGTGGTCTTGCGGCACCTCATCAAGCTTCATTGCCAACCACCGTCAGATGCATAAAGGCACTGGAGAAACGCCCGCTTTCGGGCACGTAGCAGAGCAGGCGCTGGCCGCTGCGCAGGCGGCCGCCGTTGAACAGCTCTTCGAGCATGATGAAGATCGACGCCGCGCCGGTGTTGCCCTTGCTGGTGAGATTGGTGAACCAGCGCTCCTGCGGGATCGGCAAGTCGGCGTTACGCAGGCCGACGGCCAGACGCTCGCGGAAGAATTCCGAGGAATAGTGCGGCAGGAACAGGTCGATCTCGTCGGCATGCAGGCGACGCTTGGACATGATCCGCTGCAGCGCCTGCTCGACGGTGTATTTGACGATGTTGTCGTTGAGCAGTTTGACGTTCTGCTTGATCGCCATCACCGAGTGGCGGTTGCGCCCGTCGGCGTCATAGCGGCTCCACCCCTTGAGCTGGCCGTCGACCATATCGGCTCCGGCATACATGCAGGCGGGCATCTGGTCAGCGAAGGAATAGATATCCAGCCAGTCGATGCGCAGGCTCAGGCCTTGGCGATTAGCCTGCTGTTGCAGCAGAACGGCGCCGGCGCCGTCGGAGAGCATCCAGCGCAGAAAGTCTTTTTCGAAGGCGATTTCCGGATGGTTTTCCAGCTCGTCGACACGGCTTTCGTATTCGGCGTTGAAGTTCTTCGCCTGCATCAGCACCGAGGCCACTTCCGAACCGCAGGCCACGGCGTTCTGGCTTTCGCCGCTGGCGACGCTGAGCCAGGCGTATTTCAACGCGCTCATGCCGCACAGGCAGATACCGGCAGTGGACACCACCTCGCACGGCGGGTTGCCCAGCTCGCCATGCACCATCACCGCGTGGTTGGGCATCACCTGGTCCGGCGAGGAACTACTGGCCACCAGGCAGTCGAGCTGGTCGAGCTCGAAACCGTCGCCGGCCAGGCCGCGAATGGCTTCGGCGCTGACCTGGGCATTGGTCATGCTTGGCTCGCCGGTAGCCGGGTCGATCACGTAGTGGCGGCTTTGAATGCCGTTGCTGCGCAGCACCAGTTTGCGAGCCCGCGAAGGCCGCGCACCGACCAGGCCCAGGCGCGCTTCCATGCTGTCGTTGTCGACGGCCTCATGGGGCAGAAAGGCGCTGATGCGGTTGATGAATACGGGTTGAACCACGGTACTTCCTTTTCGATGCTTGCTCGAGTCACTTCAGGGCGCGCGCGGCGGTGCCAGCGGCACGGCGACGGCGCTCATCACTCACCAGACGGGCCGGCAAAGTAGGCTTTCTGCCGCTGGGTACGGGCCTTGAACACCGGCGCCAACAGCTTCTTCAGAACGGCGCCAAGGGGCACCACGGTAATGATCAGGCACAGCAGAAAGACCACATACACCACCAGCCCCAGGCCACGGCGCAGGCTTTGCTGCGGACCGATGGCGGCGAGCAGGCGGCTCCACAACTGGAAGCTGCGGTTGCCGACGGTTTCGCTGCCGATCAGTTTTTCGTCCACCCGCACCGCGCCCAGGCCTTGCAGCATGGGCTCGGTCAGCGGTAGTTGATCGCGGTTCAAGCGCTGCGCAATGGCCTCGCCAAAGCGGCCGGATGCAGCGATTTCGGCGTCATCGATGCCGGCACGCGGCACCCAGCTGTAGGGCTTTTGCCGGCCAGTGAACATCCACAGCGGGGTGCTCAGAAAGCTCGCGGCGGTGCCACAGGCATCGGTCAGGGCGACGTTGTCGAGCAGGCGTGCGCCGAGTTCGTTGAGGCGGGTTTTGAGTTTTTCCTGGGCCATCAGCCACATGTTGCGGCAGCCAATCACCGTCACCACCGGCGTATCGCGCAACAGGCGCGCGGCTTCGGGCGAAGCGAGAAAGCTGGTGATCGGCAACGAAGGCGTGAGGAACCACACCTGGTAGGCCAGAATGATCAGGTCGTAACGTTTGTCAGGATCGACCGCCAAGGGTTTCAGCGGCTGCGGGCGCATCAGCACGGTCTCCGGGAATATCCGGAAAAAGCTGAGAAACGGCCAGGGAAAGGGGTAAGGTTGCGCGGGCTCAATGGCCAGACAGTCCACCTGAATGTCGCTCTGCTGTTGCAGCGGGCCGCACACGGCATTGACCAGTCGGCTCAACTGCCCTGTCTGCGAATAGTGAACCACCAACACCTGACGCATAACGCGCGCAATCCTTGCATCACAAAAGTGCCGGAATTATGCCACACCGAAATCATCCTTCTGTAACCAAGCTGGCCAGATCTGCCGGCTTGTTCCTGTTACTCGTCGGGGCGCAGGCCGTGGCGGGCGACATTGTGGTCAAGATCGATGGCGTTCAGGCCGAGGGCGAGTTTGGCCTGGCCTTGGTGTTTGCCGAGCAGCAGGGCTGGCCGCCAACGCCGCTGCGCGAAGTGCACAGCAGCGAGCGCACGATACGCCTGCGCAACCTGCCGCCGGGGCGGTATGCGCTGCAGCTGTTTCAGGACAGCAATGGCAATGGCCAACTGGACCTGAGCCCGCGTGGCGTGCCATTGGAGCCGGTGGGATTTTCTGCCAACCCGGCGCTGCTGATGGGTAAGCCGACGCCATTGAAGTGTGGGTTTGAGCATGGAAGCGGCGATACGGAAGTGCAGATCAAACTGCAATCACCGAAGGCCAAACGCTGAACGAGCTGTTGTGGGAGGGGCTTTGGCCGCGAGCTTTTGATCTCATGCTGCAAAGATCAAGAGCATCGCGGCTGAAGCCGCTCCTACGGACCTGCCTACAACAAGACGAGTTACTTCTTGATCGACCCATCCGGCGTACGCCAGATCAGCTTGCCGGTTTCATAACCTTGGCCTTTGGCGACATCCAGCAGTTTGTCCTTCATGCCGGGCTTGAGTTCAGGTGTACGCGACAGCAACCACAGGTAGTCGTGGTTCGGGCTACCGACCAGCGCAGTGGTGTAGTCGTCATCCAGGTACAGCACCCAGTATTCGCCTTTGGCGACGCCCGGCAGCACATCGCTGACCCAGTTATCGAAGGTCACCCAGAGCTTGTCGGTCTTGCCCTCGACTTGCGGCACCGCCTCGCCCTTGGCTTCCTGCCATTTACCTTCAAGGGTGCGGCAGCGATTCAGCACACCAACCTTGCCATCGGCCTGCAGGGTGTAATGGGCTTCGGATTGCGCGCAGTCGCGCTGGAAGAACATCGGCAGGCGCGCCGCTTCGTACCAGGTGCCCTGGTAACGTTCGAGGTCGACCTTATCCACGGTTTTGGGCGGCACCGAGCCGGTACCCGAATTGGCGCAACCGGCCAGCAAAAGCGTACTGGCGCACAGCGAAAGAAAAAAACGCATAAAACGTCCCTCCTTATTTCAAGCCATGGCCCGCGAACACCACCACTTTGTCGCCGGCGTATTGAATGCTGATGTAGCGCTCTTTATCACCCCAGGTGCAGCTCGACAGGCCCAAGGCGCCCGAGCAGTCGGAGGGAGTACCGAGCAGGTTTTCCACTTCGGCCTTGTTCATGCCGACGGTGATTTTCGAGTAGTTGTCCTGATTGACCTTGCTGCAGGCAGTGATCAATACGCAGACCGAGAGCAAAAGGAAGCGACGCAGGGTCATGAAAAAACTCCAAGGCAGGGAAAGGGGGCAGGCGACGGGCAACTGCCTGCTTGGACGTCAGAAGCCGGAACCGGGCTCCTTGAGATAGGAAATTTCCTCAGCCGTACTGTCGCGGCCAAGTGCCTGATTACGATGAGGAAAACGCCCGAAGCGGGCGATCACACGCTGATGACGTTCAGCGTAGTCGAAGGTGTTGACGAAGTAGGCACGCTCTTCCTCACCGACCTGCTCCAGCAAGCCGCCGAACAGCTCGATAGCCAGGTTCTGGCTGGCGAGGTCCTCGTGGTGTTCCAGCACCAGGTACACAAAGGTTTGCTCCAGCGGTGCCAGCGCCTGCTCCCAGCCGGCAGCCAGACCACGGGCGACCAATTGCTGGGCGCCCGCGTCGCCGGAATAGGCGAAAGGGCTGTCGCGGTAAATCATCCGTGGCAGCTGGTCGAGCAACAGGATCAGCGCCAGCCAACCCTCGGCGGTCTCGGTCCAGGCGTCCAGTTCACCCGCCAGCGCTTGGCGCACCAAAGGTGCAAAGTACTCGCGGGCGTAGTCGTCCTGGCTATCCTGCTTGCCGAACCACAGGCCTTGCTGACCGGCCGCCACCTCGGCCACCGTCTCACCGGGACCAAACCACCAGTCCAGCAACGGCTGCCAAGGGGCGCTCATGGCTTAAGCCTGATGGTAGGCAGTGACGCGCTCGACTTCTTCCTTCGAGCCCAGGTACACCGCCACACGCTGGTGCAAGGACGTCGGCTGGATATCGAGAATGCGCTCCAGCCCGTTGGTGGACACACCGCCCGCCTGCTCGACGATGAACGACATCGGGTTGGCTTCGTACATCAGGCGCAGCTTGCCCGGCTTGCTCGGCTCACGCGAGTCGCGTGGGTACATGAACAGGCCGCCGCGGGTGAGGATACGGTGCACGTCGGCAACCATGGCCGCGACCCAACGCATGTTGTAGTTCTTGCCCAGCGGGCCTTCTTCACCGGCCAGCAACTCTTCCACGTAACGGCTGACTGGCGGCTCCCAGTGGCGCGAGTTGGACATGTTGATGGCGAATTCGGCGGTGCTTTCCGGAATGCGGATGTCGTCGTGGGTGAGCACGAAGCTGCCCAGTTCGCGGTCCAGGGTGAAACCTTTGACGCCGTTACCCAGGGTCAGTACCAGCATGGTTTGCGGGCCGTAGATGGCGTAGCCGGCGCAGACTTGTTTGGTGCCTGGCTGCAGGAAGGCCTGCTCGTCGAGGCTGTCGTTCTGGCTCAGGTACTCGTCCGGGCAACGCAGCACCGAGAAGATGGTGCCGACCGAGACGTTGACGTCGATGTTGGAGGAACCGTCCAGCGGGTCGAACACCAGCAGGTAGGCGCCTTTCGGGTATTTGCCGGGGATCTGGTAGGCGTTGTCCATTTCTTCGGACGCCATGCCGGCCAGGTGGCCGCCCCATTCGTTGGCTTCGAGGAGAATCTCGTTGGAGATCACGTCGAGCTTCTTCTGCACTTCACCCTGCACGTTTTCGGTGCCCATGCTGCCCAGCACGCCACCCAGGGCGCCCTTGGATACCGCATGGCTGATCTCTTTGCAGGCACGCGCGACCACTTCAATCAGGAAGCGCAGATCGGCGGGAGTGTTGTTGCTTCGGGTCTGCTCGATCAAGTAGCGGCTGAGGGTAACGCGGGACATGGACGGCTCCAGAGGGTTTGAAATCCCGCGCAGTTTAGCGCGAGTCTGCCAGCAATTCCTCCTGTCAGACCCAGGGGCTGTCGGGAGAGTTCAGTACGCGTCTAGGACAAGCCCTGCGAAGACGCAGTATCCATGCCACAAACCCGATTACGGCCGCTACGTTTGGCCTCATAAAGGGCCGCATCGGCGACCTGCAGCAGGTCTTCGAGAAACTCGCCTTGCGCCGGCCAACAGGCCATGCCGGCAGACAGGGTGACCGTGCGCGGACCATTGCGGGTGATCACCGGGGTGATCGCCAATTGCAGGCAGATACGCTCCACCCGTTGCCGCGCCTCTTGCGGCGAGACGCCCGGGAGGATCAGCAGAAACTCTTCGCCGCCAATGCGGAACACCGCGTCGGTACTGCGCAATGAATCGCTGAGCATCTGCGCCACCAGCACCAGCACGTCATCGCCGACCAGGTGGCCGTGGGAGTCGTTGAGCGCTTTGAAGTGATCGAGGTCGATCAGCGCCAGCGCCAGCGGTTTTTTCTCGCGTTGCGCACGGGCCAGCTCGCGGTCGAAAAATTCGTCGAGGTAGCGGCGGTTGTAGAGGCCGGTGAGCGGGTCACGCAGGGCTTGCTCCTGCAGGCGTTCATGCAGGCTGGAGATGGTGCGCAGACGGTCTTCGCTCACCGCCAGGGCTTCGGCCAGTTTGCGTTCGCTGAGGTGGCGCTGGGTGACGTCGCGCAGGTAGAGCATCTGCCCCAGCAACGAGGAACCATTGCGGGTGGCGCGCTCGATGGCGCGGCAGCTGACTTCAAAATGGCGAACGGGGTTTTCCAGGGTCAGCAGGCGATCCTGATTGGCGCTCAGCGGCTGCTGCAACAGCGCCTCCAGGGCTTCGCCATACACCGGCCATTCATTCAGCGGCACACCCTGCCATTGCCCGCTCTTGTCGGCCAATCGGCAGGCGGCGGGGTTGGCTTCCAGCACACGGTGCTGGGTGTCGACCACCAGTACCGGGTCGAGCAACTCCTGCAGCAACAGATGACGCGCCACCGGTAGCAGATCGAACAGACGCACGCCGACGATCAACCAGGAGAACGCCAGCAAGGTGAAGGCAAAACAGAACGGTGTGGGGTCGAAGCCGAACAGCTGCACATCCCAGAACACATACGACAGGTTGGCGCCCCACGGCAGCAAGGTGACCAAGCCAAACGCCAGGTAATGCCGGCGATGCACTCCGCTGCTGAGCACGGCGGCCTTGATCACCACTGCCAGGCAGAACAGCACAAAGGCGTATTCATAGATGGCCGTGGCGTAGAACAGCGGGCCATGGCGGTAGTTGATCGGCGCGCCGGGCAGGTCGGAAGCCGGCGCTGTATCCGGGGTGTAGAACAGGCCATGCCAGGGGTTACTCAGCGCCAGCAGCCAGACCATCACCGGCACCGCCGCGAACACCGCGACCTGGCTCAGTGGCAGCGGCTTGCGCTCGCTGTTGACGTACTGCCAGAGAAACACCGCCCAGAAGGTCGGCAAACCGACGATGCCAGGCCAGGCCATCGCGGCCCAGAACACCTTGCAACTGCTGCCCTGCGCGGCCATTTCCAGACTGGCCGCGGCCAGCCACCAGAAGCTGGCCAGGTGCAGCAGAAAAAAACTCTCGCGGCCAGGAAAGCCACGCTGACGGGTCACCCAGTGCGCCAGCATAAGCACGCCGACGCACACCAATGCAGTAAACACCACCGGCATGCTCAACGCCCAACCTGAGTTACTGCAAAGGCTCATGACCCGATACCTACAGCGAAATGGCCCACCACCCGGAGCGGGGGAGCCATTTGCGGAATATTTCCAGGAGAGTTGTGCGCTGGTTCAGCCAGAAAGGCTCTGTGCCAGCATTGACGCGCGTGCGCAACGATACGCCATCAGGGGAGAAAAACTAAAGATCTTCTGCGTAACGGCGGGGCAACACGGTGTCGCTGATTTTGCCGTTTTCAGGAATCGAGGCTGAAGCCTTTCCTACAGGGATCGCACAACCTGTGGGAGAGGCCTCAGCCTCGATGCTTTTGATTGGCCGATAGCTACGTTTTTTGCGCGCGCAGCAGACTCAAGGCCATCCCCACCAACAACCCCACCCCCACCAACAGCACGGCCCACAGGCCATACCGCTGCCAGTCGACACTGGCGACAGGTGCGGCTGCCTGGGCGCTCGGCGCCACAGCCAGCGGCGCACCGGCCTTGGCCACACCCAGTTTGGCCAGACGCTTATCGTCATAACCCGGTATCAAGGTGGTCAGCGGCAAGCTGTTGGCCTTGCCGTCGGCATTGCCCAGCGCCAGCACATAAGGCGGCGTGCCGCGAGCCAGGAACACCAGCTGCGTGGCGCGCAAACCCACCCGCACCGTCGGTGCATTTTTACCCAGGCCACCACCGCGCGAATCCACCTGCAGGCGCAGGTGCTGCACCCATTGCCCCGGCAACTGCAGCTCGTCGTGAATCACGTCCTTGCCGTTTTCCGGCAGGCGATACAGCAGCCCGCGCGCCAACGGCTGCCAGCTGTCTTTGCTCTCGCGCCGCGTGCTGACACTGACCGGCGCCAGGGTATTGGCCTGCGCCAGTTCCACCCGCAACAACTCCAGCGGCAAGGGCACCGGCAGATCGAGGTTGTACTCGCCCGCCTTCACCAGCGTGGTCGGCAGCGCCTCCGACCAGGACAACGGCGCCGCCACGCTGCTGTGGGTGGTGCTGTACAGCTCGGCACTGATCAGCACCGGCGCTTTTTGCGGCGCCAGCCAGAGCAGGCGCAGGTAGCGGGCACGCTGGCCGGGCAAGCTGGTGTCGCGCTGTTCGATGCGGTCATCGGCAAAGGCCAGGCGGGCGATCTGGCCATCGTCCCAGCGCGACCAGGTTTGCAGGTCGTCACTGGCTTCAATGGTGAAACGCTGGAAACCATCCTGCTCGCTAGTCCAGTCCAGACTCAGCTTATTCAGCGGCGCATCAATGGCGCTGGCATCCAGCAACCAACCGCGCAGCACCTGCTGCTTATCGGTGCTGGTCACGGCTTGCGGGCCGACCTCGACGATGGTGCCGGTGGTGGTGCGTTCCACCCGCACCTGAGGGACCTCGCTGGTGGCATCGACCGCGCTGTAAAGCGGGAACCACTTCACCGCCGTCGCCATGCTGCTTTCACTCTGCTCGGCGCTGCCCAGGGTCAGGGCGTAGGCCTGCGCCTCGCCTTCGGCGTTGAACACCCGCAGGTCGCGCAGGTCGCCGAACCGCGCAGCCAGGCGCAACGCCATCGGCACTTCAAGCCGGTACCAAGGGCCTTCGCCGCTGAGGGTCAGCGGCACCTGGGTGCTGTAGTCGGCCGGCTGTTCGGCCATCGCGGTGCTCGCAGCCAGCGTGACGGCAGCCGCCACCACTACGCGGCGCAGCGCCGCCAGGGAAAATACCGTCGTCATCAACTGACCTGCTCTTCTTCTGTTTCTGTGACCGCCTGCCGAGGCGGCAGCGGCGCGAAATAACCGACGATCAGCAACAGCACGCCGACGCCAATGAACGACACGATGCGCTCCAGCCCACCGCGGTTGCCCAGTTCGACAAAGAACAGCTTGGCCACCACCACGGCGATCAGCGCGGCGCCCACCAGCCAGATCTCGCGACGGCTGCGCAGGTGGCCGAAGATCATCAGCGCCAGGGCGATCAGGGTCCAGACAATCGACAACCCGGCCTGCACCAGCATCGACTCAAGCAGCAGGTCCACCTGGTACGGCACGCCGCCCCAATGGTGCGCGGCGCGGAATACCAGCGCGGTGAACAGGGCAAACAACGAGGCCCCGGCCACCACCTGCGGCAACCAGCCGAGGCGCTCGCCCTCAGGCAGGTGCGGCAAGGCGTTATGCAGCCAGCGGCACACGCCGAACAGTGCGAACAGCATGCCCAGCTCCAGCGGGTTGATCAGCGGCACATAGGGCAGCGGCTCGGCATTGCCGTCGCTGGCGATGTTGGCGAGCCAGAACCAACCGAGCATCAGCACCGCCAGTGGCAAGGCGGCGTACACGCGGTATTCGCGGGAATAGGTGCGCACCGGCCACGGCCAGTTGCGTGGCGAGGCCATGGCCAGCAGGTACACGCTGGGCAGCACCGCCCAACCCAGCCAACGCCAGGCGTTGTAGTGGTCCGACAGCACGTACAGCAAATAGCGCAACTCCAGCGCCAGCACGCCGATGATCAGCCAGCAGCCCAACACATGGGCCGCGCTCAGGGCATTGGCCGGCAGCAAGACCGCCAGACGACGCAGCGACCACAGGTGCACGGCGAACACCAGCGCCCAACCCAGCCAACCGTAATGCGCGGCCGGGTGATACGCCTCTTGCCAGGCGTACAGCAGGGCGACGCCCGCCGCCGGCACCAGTAGCGGACTCAGCAAGGCCAGCGCCTGCCAGTTTTCCCGCGCCGCCAGCCAGGCCCACAACGCCACACTGGCGGCCGCGACGATCAACAACAACGGCACTTGCAGCAGCGGGTCGGCAAAACGCAGCACTTCGCTGACCGCCGCCAGCACCCACCAACCGGCGCCCCACACCAACAGCAATTGCGACAGCCGCTCCAGGCTCAACGAACCCATGACATCGGCGTCGTTGCGCGCGGCGCGCATCAGGCGCCAGGCGCCAATCATGGCGGCAATCGCCAAGGTCGCCGGCGTCCAGAAACCGGCATGGGCCAATGGCCGCAGTCCTTCGCTGCTCAGCGGGCCAAGCAACAACGGACTAGCGGCAAGGAAGGCAATGCCACCCAAGGCCTGCAGCAACAGACCGAAGACAAAACTGGCGCGCTGCTGCAGGTGCAGGCTCAGCCACACGATCAGCAGGCCACTGCCCGCCCACACCGCACTGGCGGTCTGCCACGGCAGCACAAACAGCACCGCCAGGTTGATAAATACCAAGCCCACCAGCAGCACCAGCGACAACCCACGCATCAGCCGCGCATCGCTGCGTACCTGGCTGTCGCGCGCCGCCACCAGCATGCCGCCGATCAGCGCCAAGCCAATCAGCGAGGCCACCACCAGGCCGCGCCAGCCGGCGCTGAACACGCCGCTGTCGTCAGCACCCGCGCCACGCAGTTGCAGCAGGAACAGCGCACCGCCCACCAGCTGCACGCCGAACGCGGTGAACAGGAAGCTACGAGAATGGATGCGCAGGCCAACAAACAAGGTCGCCAGCCCGGCCAACGCCCAGCTGATCGCAGTGGCTTCGGCCTGCAGGTTGAGCGGCGCCAGCAGGTACAGGAAACTCAGGCCCAGCACAGCCAATACCGGCAGACCGCGACGCTCCCACTCTTTGGCCTGTTCTGGCGCGGCCTTGCGCAAGTGGTAGTGACTGAACAGCAGGGCCAGGCCCAGCATCAACGCGCCGAGCCAGGAACCGTCGAGCAGGGAGTGTTCGCCGCTGTGCAGGTCGACCAGGAACGCCATCGCCGCGCCGAACTGCAGGAGCATGGCAAAGGCGCGCGCCAATGGCCGCTGCTGACGCAGGCCCAGCCAGAAGATCCCGGCGCCCTCCACGGCCCAGGCGGCGGAGGTCCAACGCGCGTCCAGGCCCAGCGGGATGGCCAGCGAACCGAAGATAACGCCCAGCGCCATGCAGGTTTCCACCAGCAGCAAGGCCCGGCCCGGCGCACGGCCGACCAGTACCCGGGCGATCAACATGTACAGCAGGCCCATGGCCAACGCACTGAAGGCGGCAGCGAATTCGATGTGCTGCACCAGCGCGAACTGCAAACCAAAGCCCACCAGAGGCGGGCCGAACAGCATGGTGCCGTCGACGTAGTCGCCCTGGCGGCGCGACCAGCGCAGCAGCGCGTCGCGGCTGTCGTCATCGGGGCCGTCGCTGTGCTCGCGCAATTTGCGCCGGGCAAACAACAAGCCGATGGCCACGTACATCAGGAAGAACAGCACCAGGAACGGCTCCGTGCTCCACAGCAACTCCGGCACATAGGAGCGGGCGCCCCAGGCGAAGCCAATGCCGAAGGTGCCGACAAAGCCGATCAGGTTGAGCAGGCGCCAGGCCTTGAACCAGGCGATGGCAAAGATGCCGGCGTTGAGCAGGACGAAATAAGAGAACAGCGCGACATGGTTGCCGCTGCCGGTGGAGGTCAGAATCGGCGCGGCAAAACCGCCCAGGGCGGCCACCGCCGCCAGGGCCATGGCGTTCTGGGTGACGGCAAGAATGGCCGAGCAAATGGTCACCACCACCAACAGGCTCAGGGCCATTTTCGGATCGAGCAGCGGGTGCAATCGGAACGCGGCAAACGTCGTCAGGTACAGCACCGCGATACCGGTGCCCTGCAGCATCAAGGCGTAGTTGGGGTTGCGCAGACGTAACCACCAGCCCAGCGCCAGCAGGGCCACGGCGCTCGCCGCCACCCCGGCATACCGCACCTGCACCGGTACCACCATGCCTTCGGTGGCGTAGCGCAGCAGGAAAGCCAGACCGAGGAACAGCAGCACTACACCGATGCGCAGCACCGTGTTGCCACCAAACAACCAGTTCTTCGCCGCGCTGAAACCACGCTCGAACAGGTTTGGCTCGCGCGGTGTCGGCGGGCTAGGTGGCTGGCGTGGAGGTGGCGGTGCGACGGGTTCGCGGCTCCAGTCATCGACGACCTGGAAAGGGGCCGCTGCTACAGGCGTTGGCGGCGAGGAAAGCAGCTCCGGCGGCAACTCGAACACCAGGCCCGGATCATCCGTTGGCACGGTGAGGGCTTCGGGTTCGAGTTCCAGGGTGAAGTCCAGCTCATCGACCGCAATGCTGGCGGCAGGAACTTCTGCGGCAGTGGTCGCTGCCGGCTCGGCGACTGGGCCAGGCGTGGCGCCGCTGGCCAGGCGTTGTTCCAGTTGCGCGAGGCGCGCGGTGACGGCGTTGTTGCCGCGCTCGAAGCGTTCGGCAAAGCCGGTGAGCTTGGTGCTCAGCTCCTCGTTGCGGTGCTGCAGGTTGCGCAGTTGTAGCCATTGGCCGAGCGCAAAGCCCAGCAGGGCGCCGAGCAAACCATCCGCGATCGACTCATCCAGCGAAACGCCGATAAGCAGACCGACCAGCATGAAAATCCATTGCATGCAGTGCTTCCTAGTCATCCGAGGTGCCAGGCCAATGACTGCCACCGTTGTGCCGACGTCACATCGGGCACCCGGGCATCCCTGTCCAGCGCGCGCAGGCCGGGGCCTGCAATGGCGCAGAGTATATCCGCCCGGCCCCGCAACACCGCCACTACCAGCGCACGCTTTGCAATGAATCGGCGGATGGTTGTTCACAATTTCACCAATCTCGCTATCATGCCGCCCCCACACCGCGTAGCGCTTGCCTTGAGCCCTGCCAGACTGTGGCAGGCCAGCGTTTTTACAGGTGTGAGTGTCATGACAAAGCTATTGGTGGTGGGTGCGGAACTTGATCGCACCGACACCTGGATCAAATACGAACGCAGCATGTGCAGCAGCTGCGTTTCCAGTTGCTGCACGATGCCGGTGGAAGTGAAATTCGCCGACCTGCTGCGCATCGGCCTGGTGCAGGAATTCGAACGCAGCGAACCGCCCAAGCAGATCGCCAAGCGCCTGATGAAAGATGGCGTGGTCGAGCGCTTCAACCAGAAGTACGGCATCTATACGCTGACCCGCATGGGCAACAACGACTGCCTGTACCTCGACCGCAAAACCCGCCTGTGCACCATCTACGAACAGCGCCCGGATACCTGCCGCAACCACCCCAAGATCGGGCCACGGCCGGGGTATTGCGCGTATAAGCCGAAGGCGGCTGCCAAGGTTTAATCGCGTAACAGCCAGCCCTCTCCCCCAGCCCCTCTCGCCTGTCCGGCCGACCTAGCGGGCGAGGGGTGACTTCTCCCCGCCGATCACCGCTCGGCCCCCTCTCCCGCCTGCGGGAGAGGGCTGGGGAGAGGGGCTTTTAATCTTTCTGGCGCACAAACAAAAACGCCCCCGGTCTCGCGACCGGGGGCGTTTTTATTTAGCCGAAGCTAAACCAATTACTTGGCCGCTTTCTTGGCAGCGCGGGTGCGCTCGCCTTCGTCCAGAATCTTCTTACGAAGACGGATGGATTTCGGCGTCACTTCGCACAATTCATCGTCCTGGATGAATTCCAGAGCCTGTTCCAGGGTGAAACGAACCGGCGGAACCAGGGCGATGGTTTCGTCCTTGCCCGAAGCACGCATGTTGTCGAGCTTCTTGCCTTTGGTTGGGTTCACGCCCAGGTCGTTATCACGGCTGTTCAGACCAACGATCTGACCGTTGTAGATGTCCTGACCGTGCTCAACGAACAGCTTGCCGCGCGCTTGCAGGGTTTCCAGGGAGTAGGTCAGTGCCTTACCGGTTTCAACCGAAACCAGTACGCCGTTCTGACGGCCAGACATGTGGCCCGACTTCATCACGTCGTAACGGTCGAAGATCGAGGTCAGGATGCCGGCGCCGTTGGTGAGGGTCAGGAACTGGTTACGGAAACCGATCAGACCACGGGCTGGAATGTTGTATTCCAGACGTACACGGCCCTTGCCATCCGGGGACATGTTGGTCAGGTCGCCTTTACGCAGACCCATCTCTTCCATGACCTTGCCCTGCGACTCTTCCGGGATGTCGATGGTGACGTTTTCGAACGGCTCGTTCTTCACGCCATCAACTACACGGATGATTACTTCAGGACGACCTACACCCATTTCGAAGCCTTCGCGACGCATGGTTTCGATCAGTACGGACAAGTGCAGCTCACCACGGCCGGATACTTTGAAACGGTCAGCCGAGTCGCCTTCTTCAACGCGCAGTGCCACGTTGTACAGCAGCTCTTTGTCCAGACGCTCTTTGATGTTGCGGCTGGTGACGAACTTGCCTTCCTTACCGCAGAACGGCGAATCGTTAACCTGGAAGGTCATCGATACGGTCGGCTCGTCAACGGTCAGCGGCTTCATGGCTTCGACGTTGTTGATGTCGCACAGGGTGTCGGAGATGAACAGCTGGTCCATACCGCTGATGCAGACGATGTCGCCGGCAGCAGCTTCTTCCACGTCTACGCGGTGCAGACCGTGGTGACCCATCAGCTTCAGGATACGGCCAGTGCGGCGCTTGCCGTCGGCGTCGATGGCAACCACCGGGGTGTTCGGCTTGACGCGACCACGGGCGATACGGCCAACGCCGATAATGCCGAGGAAGCTGTTGTAGTCCAGTGCCGAGATTTGCATCTGGAACGGACCGTCGCGGTCTACGGCCGGAGCCGGAACGTTGTCGACGATGGACTGGTACAGCGGGGTCATGTCTTCAGCCATGTCGGTGTGGTCGAGACCAGCAATACCGTTCAGGGCGGAGGCGTACACGACTTTGAAGTCCAGCTGTTCTTCGGTAGCACCGAGGTTGTCGAACAGGTCGAAGATCTGGTCCAGAACCCAGTCCGGACGCGCGCCTGGACGGTCAACCTTGTTGATGACCACGATTGGGCGCAGGCCGGCTTCGAAGGCTTTCTTGGTTACGAAGCGGGTTTGCGGCATCGGGCCGTCTTGGGCGTCGACCAGCAGCAGAACCGAGTCCACCATCGACATTACGCGCTCAACTTCGCCGCCGAAGTCGGCGTGACCGGGGGTGTCCACGATGTTGATGTGGTAGCCGTTCCAGTTGATCGCGGTGTTCTTCGCGAGAATGGTAATGCCGCGCTCTTTTTCCTGGTCGTTGGAGTCCATCACGCGCTCGTCGTTGAGCTCGTTGCGCTCCAGGGTGCCGGATTGACGCAGGAGTTTATCAACCAGGGTGGTCTTACCATGGTCAACGTGGGCGATGATGGCGATGTTGCGTAGATTTTCGATCACTTTTAAATCTCGATCAGAGGATTCGGTTCGCCGCTAAGTCTAGGCGGCCAGTATGAAGAATGAGTGGCTCAACTGCCCCGTCGGTCGGGGGGGCGGTGGCGGATACTGCCGCCATTCAGCCCCGGCGTTTTATGCCGGACGATAAACGCGCACATTGGCATGCCCCTCGCTGAGCAAGTGGTGGGCATGCAGGCGGCTCATCACGCCTTTGTCGCAATACAAAAGGTACTGACGGGTGGGGTCCAGTTCCTTGTAGCGACTGTTGAGCGCGAAGAACGGCAAGGCTCTTACTTCAATGCCGTCCAACTCCAGCGGCAGATCTTCCTGAGCATCCGGGTGACGGATGTCCAGCACGATCTGCCCAGGCAAGGCTTCACTCAATTCCTCAACCTGGATGTCTTGGCTTAACTCGTCGATGACCCGGTCGATCGGCACGGAACGGGCGCGCTCCAGCGCTCGCTCGAACACGCTCATATCGATCTGGGCTTCTTCATACACGACGCGGTCAGGCTTGGCGCGGGTGGTCGGGTTTACCGAAATCACACCGCAATATTCGGGCATGTGCTTGGCAAATTCGGCGGTACCGATGTGCTCAGCCATGTTGATGATGTCTTGTTTGTGGCTGGCGATCAGCGGGCGCATCACCAGCTTGTCGGTAGCGCGGTCGATCACCGATAGATTCGGCAGGGTCTGGCTGGACACCTGGGAGATCGCCTCGCCGGTGACCAGCGCATCGATGTCCAGGCCATCGGCCACACGGGTAGCGGCGCGCAGCATCATGCGTTTAAGCACCACGCCCATGTGCGCGTTGTCGACCTTGCCGAGAATTTCGCCGAGCACTTCTTCGAACGGCACACTGACGAACAGCACGCGGTGCGAGCTGCCGTACTGGCTCCACAGATAGTGAGCGACTTCCATCACCCCCAGCTCGTGGGCGCGGCCGCCGAGGTTGAAGAAACAGAAGTGACTGATCAGCCCGCGACGGATCATCTGGTACGCCGCCACGGTGGAGTCGAAACCACCGGACATCAGCACCAGCGTCTGCTCGATAGCACCGAGCGGGTAGCCGCCCAGGCCTTCGTGCTGACTGTGGATGACATAGAGAAGCTGATTGCGGATTTCCATGCGCACCAGCAGCTCTGGCTCTTTCAGCGAGATGCCGGCGGCGCCGCATTGGCGACGCAATTGGCTGCCGACGTAACGCTCGACATCCATGGAGCTGAAGCTATGTTTGCCGGCACGCTTGCAGCGCACAGCGAATACTTTGCCGGCAAGCTGCTCGCCGAAGTGCGCTTTGCACTTCTCGACCATGTCGTCGAAGTCGCCCAGCGGGTATTCGTTCACTTCGAGGAACTGGCCGATGCCCGGGATGCGGGTCAGGCGCTCTTTTATTTCCGTGAGAACTTTCGGCTCGGTCAGCTGGGTTTCAACGTCGATGTTGTCCCACACGCCGTCCACCACGAGCTCTGGATCCAGGTCACGCATCACCGCGCGAATATTCTTCGCAAGCTGGCGGATGAAACGCGTGCGCACCGGCCGGCTTTTAATGGTGATCTCGGGGAAGACTTTAACGATAAGTTTCATGAAAACAGTGCGTGCGAGCCCGGCCAAAATTAAGGGGCGCGGATTATAGCGGAAATTGCTCAAGGTTTAACCAGGCAATGCATACAAAGATCGCGAGCGCACCAAAATGCATCACGCCATTTAGCCTGAGTGTCATTTTGGTGCACCGAGGCGCGCAAATCTTGAGCGCAGCCCCCGCAGCGCCTGCCTTTCGTGCATCAAACCCACTTCGGGGCACTGGCATGCAATTTGCTCCCTTGTGAGGCAGGTTGCCCTGGCGGACTATGCCGCCCGGCTTCACCGTTTTATTTGGGGCTAAAAAATCACAACGCCCCACCATCTGGAGGACACCATGTCGAAGGCGCTTCAACTAATCAAAGAACACGACGTGAAGTGGGTTGACCTGCGCTTCACCGATACCAAAGGCAAGCAGCACCACGTGACCATGCCGGCCCGTGACGCCCTTGACGACGAATTCTTCGAAGTCGGCAAGATGTTCGATGGCTCGTCCATCCATGGCTGGAAAGGCATCGAAGCCTCCGACATGATCCTGCTGCCAGTAGACAGCACTGCCGTTCTCGACCCGTTCACCGAAGAGCCGACCCTGATTCTGGTCTGCAACATCATCGAACCGTCGACCATGCAAGGCTACGACCGCGACCCGCGCTCCATCGCTTCGCGTGCCGAGGAATACCTGAAGACCACCGGTATCGGTGACACCGTATTCGTAGGTCCGGAACCAGAATTCTTCATCTTCGACGAAGTGAAATTCAAATCCGACATCTCCGGCTCCATGTTCAAGATCTACTCCGAACAAGGCTCCTGGATGTCCGACGCTGACATCGAAACTGGCAACAAAGGCCACCGTCCGGGCGTTAAAGGTGGTTACTTCCCAGTTCCGCCGTGCGACCACGACCACGAAATCCGTACTGCCATGTGTAATGCCATGGAAGAGATGGGTCTGGTCATCGAAGTTCACCACCACGAAGTGGCGACTGCCGGCCAGAACGAAATCGGCGTGAAGTTCAACACCTTGGTTGCCAAGGCTGACGAAGTTCAGACCCTGAAATACTGCGTACACAACGTGGCTGATGCCTACGGCAAAACCGCTACCTTCATGCCGAAGCCACTGTACGGCGACAACGGTTCGGGTATGCACGTTCACCTGTCGATCGGCAAAGATGGCAAGAACACCTTCGCTGGCGAAGGCTATGCCGGCCTGTCCGATACCGCTCTGTACTTCATCGGCGGCATCATCAAGCACGGTAAGGCTCTGAACGGCTTCACCAACCCGTCGACCAACTCCTACAAGCGTCTGGTCCCAGGTTTCGAAGCTCCGGTAATGCTGGCCTACTCGGCTCGTAACCGTTCCGCGTCCATCCGTATCCCGTACGTTTCCAGCCCGAAAGCTCGCCGCATCGAAGCGCGCTTCCCGGATCCGGCTGCCAACCCGTACCTGGCCTTCGCAGCACTGCTGATGGCTGGTCTGGACGGTATCCAGAACAAGATCCACCCTGGCGACGCAGCGGACAAGAACCTGTACGACCTGCCTCCAGAAGAAGGCAAGCTGATCCCACAAGTGTGCGGCAGCCTGAAAGAAGCCCTGGAAGAACTGGACAAGGGCCGCGCGTTCTTGACCAAAGGCGGCGTGTTCAGCGACGACTTCATCGATGCCTACATCGAGCTGAAGAGCGAAGAAGAAATCAAAGTGCGCACCTTCGTGCACCCTCTGGAATACGACCTGTACTACAGCGTTTAAGTACAGCGGCGTTAAGCCAGACACGCTCGCTTTCTTAGCGGCGTGATTGAGAAGGCCTCCCTAGGGAGGCCTTTTTTATTAGCGTGAAAAAGATCAAAAGCATCGCCGCTAAAGCCCCTCCCACAAGAATCGCAGTTTCTTGTGGGAGGGGCTTTAGCCGCGATTCCTGCAAACGACGATCCTCGCGGTTTTTTTTGATGTGACTAAGAACGCACACAATGCCGTACAAACTTGCCAGCGCAGCGTTGCGGTGCAAGGCTAAGCACACACCCCACGGGACCTCTTGCCATGCGCCTGATCGTTACCTGCCTATTAGCGGCCCTGACCCTGCCAGCCAGCGCCGAGATCTACAAATACACCGATGCAAACGGCAACACCGTCTTTACCAACCAGCCGCCCCTAGGTACCAATGCCGAAGCGGTAAGCTTGCCGCCAGTGAATACGGTGAAATCTCCTCCGCCACCCACTATGCCCGGTAACGGCCAAGGCAATGCCGCCGCCACTCAGGTGTATGAAGTACTGGAAATCGCCAACCTGCCAGACGCCGAAGCGCTACGCAGCAACGACGGCAACCTCACGATCGACGTACGCATCGAACCGCAACTGCGTATTGGCGACAGCCTCCAATTGCTGCTCGATGGCCAGCCCTATGGCGGCTTGACCAATAGCCAGCAATTCCCCCTGAGCAACATCGAACGCGGCGAACACAGCGTATCGGTGCAGGCCTTCAGCGGTGATCGCTTGATCCAGCAGAGCCCAACTGTCACCTTCGCCATTCAACGCGTCAGCACCAACAGCCCGGCGCGCGTCACCCCGCCCAAACCGACCCCAAGGCCAGCCAACTAAAACATGCGATTCGCTCTGTTCTGCCTGCTGTTGCTGGGTCTGCCAGCCATGGCCGATGTGTACACCTACATCGACAGTGAAGGTAACCGGGTCTTTACCGACCAACCCAGGGGCAATGCCAAAAAGGTGGAGATTGCCCCCACCAATGGCATGAACCAGAAAAATCCGGCCGCCGTGCGCGCCCCCGCCCCAGTGGCGCCGGCGGCCGAGTTACCGGCCTACGACTTGCTGCGCATTCTGGTGCCCGAACCGGATGCGACCATCCGCGAAGGCTCTTCCGGCGATCTGATCGTCACCCTGACCAGCGACCCGGTCTTGATGCCCGGCCACAGCTATCGCCTGCTGCTGGATGGCAAAGAAGCCGCCGCACTCAGCCGCAGCCCGGTATTCCCGCTGACCAACCTGGACCGTGGCACTCACCAATTGGCCGCGGAAATCGTCGATGCCACTGGCCGCATTATCGAGCGCACCCCGAGCCAACCGGTGCATATCGTGCGCACCTCGCTGGAGAGCAAGCGTCGGGCGAATCCGTGCAAGAAAGACGACTACGGCGTGCGCCCGGAATGCCCGATTGGTGATAAACCCGAAGAAGACGACGACATTTCAATTCTGCCTTTCTTCTAGACCTCACAGACAAGGCACCAATATGGTGCTTTGTAGCGCACCAAATTCTATGCTCTCCCTGTTTTGGTTCGTCGCCATCGGACAGCGGTGCAGAAAAACGACCCAATTTCACCGTTCGGACCCGGATCGCGCGTCTTTTCGGGGCTTTGGTTTGCTTTTTGCATTTTCAGTCCCATTCTCGGGATCCCATAGATGACCATCAACGACGCACTGCACCGCCTGCTGTTGGACAACTTGACCACTGCGACTCTGCTGCTCAATGCCGAACTGCGCCTTGAGTACATGAACCCCGCCGCGGAGATGCTTCTGGCCGTCAGTGGCCAGCGCAGCCACGGCCAATTCATCAGCGAATTGTTTACCGAGTCACCCGAAGCGCTGGCTTCGTTGCGTCAGGCTGTCGAAGAAGCCCACCCGTTCAATAAGCGCGAAGCGGTGCTGATTGCCCTGACCGGGCAAACGCTGACGGTGGACTATGCCGTCACCCCCATTCTCAACCGCGGCGCCACCCTGCTGCTGCTGGAGGTTCATCCGCGTGATCGCCTGCTGCGCATCACCAAGGAAGAAGCCCAGCTGTCCAAGCAGGAAACCACCAAGATGCTGGTGCGTGGCCTGGCCCATGAAATAAAGAACCCGCTAGGCGGCATTCGCGGCGCAGCGCAACTACTGGCGCGCGAACTGCCGGACGAGAACCTCAAGGACTACACCAACGTCATCATCGAAGAGGCCGACCGCCTGCGTAACCTGGTCGACCGCATGCTCGGCTCGAACAAACTCCCGTCGCTGGCGATGACCAACGTGCACGAAGTGCTGGAGCGGGTCAGCAGTCTGGTAGAAGCAGAGAGCCAAGGCGGCATCACCCTGGTACGCGACTACGACCCCAGCATTCCGGACGTGATGATCGACCGCGAACAGATGATTCAGGCGGTGCTAAACATTGTGCGCAATGCCATGCAGGCCATTGGCGGCCAGAACGAATTCCGCCAGGGCCGCATCATGCTGCGCACGCGCACTTTGCGGCAGTTCACCATCGCCCACACCCGGCATCGCCTGGTGACCAAGGTGGAAATCATCGACAACGGCCCGGGCATTCCGGCTGAACTTCAAGAAACCATCTTCTATCCCATGGTCAGTGGTCGTCCGGACGGTACCGGACTGGGCTTGGCTATCACCCAGAACATCATCAGTCAGCATCAGGGACTGATCGAATGCGAAAGCCACCCTGGCCACACCGTGTTTTCGATCTTCCTGCCGTTGGAACAAGGAGCTACTTCGTCATGAGCCGCAGCGAAACCGTCTGGATTGTCGACGACGATCGTTCCATCCGCTGGGTTTTGGAAAAAGCCCTGCAGCAAGAAGGCATGACCACCACCAGCTTCGACAGTGCCGATGGCGTGCTCAGCCGCCTCAGCCGTCAGCAGCCGGACGTGATCATTTCCGACATCCGCATGCCCGGCGCCAGTGGCCTGGACTTGCTGGCGCGCATCCGCGAGCTGTACCCGCGCCTGCCGGTGATCATCATGACCGCCCATTCCGACCTGGAAAGCGCGGTGGCCTCCTACCAGGGCGGCGCCTTTGAATACCTGCCCAAGCCGTTTGACGTCGACGAAGCGGTGTCGCTGGTCAAACGCGCCTTCCAGCATGCTCAGGAACAACAAGGCCTGCATGTACCTGTGGAGCAGACCCGCACTCCGGAAATCATCGGCGAAGCGCCGGCGATGCAGGAAGTGTTTCGCGCCATCGGCCGTTTGAGCCACTCCAACATCACCGTGCTTATCAATGGTGAGTCGGGCACCGGTAAAGAGTTGGTTGCCCATGCCCTTCATCGGCACAGCCCGCGCGCGGCATCCCCATTTATCGCGCTGAACATGGCGGCGATTCCGAAAGACTTGATGGAGTCCGAGCTGTTCGGCCACGAAAAAGGCGCGTTCACCGGCGCTGCCAACCAGCGCCGCGGCCGCTTCGAACAAGCCGACGGCGGCACCCTGTTTCTCGACGAAATCGGCGATATGCCGGCGGACACTCAAACCCGCCTGCTGCGCGTGCTGGCCGATGGCGAGTTCTACCGTGTCGGAGGCCACACTCCGGTAAAGGTCGACGTGCGCATCATCGCCGCCACACACCAGAACCTGGAAAACCTGGTACAGGCCGGCAAGTTCCGTGAGGACTTGTTCCACCGCCTGAACGTTATACGCATTCACATTCCGCGCATGTCCGATCGCCGCGAAGATATCCCCACCCTCGCCCGCCACTTCCTCGCTCGCGCCGCTCAAGAGTTGGCCGTCGAGCCAAAGCTGCTGAAAACCGAGACTGAGGACTACCTGAAGAACCTGCCGTGGCCAGGCAACGTGCGCCAGCTGGAAAACACCTGCCGCTGGATCACGGTGATGGCCTCCGGTCGCGAAGTGCATATCGACGACCTGCCCCCAGAATTGCTCACTCAGCCCCAAGACAGTGCTCCCGCGACCAATTGGGAGCAGGCTTTGCGCCAATGGGCGGATCAGGCACTCGCTCGTGGCCAGTCCAGTTTGCTGGATAGCGCGGTTCCGACCTTCGAACGGATCATGATTGAAACCGCCCTCAAGCACACCGCCGGCCGCCGTCGCGACGCCGCCGTGCTGCTAGGCTGGGGCCGTAACACCTTGACTCGTAAGATAAAAGAGCTTGGCATGAAGATCGACGGCGGCGACGACGAGGAAGACGAAGGCTAAGCCAGCGCCTCTTCCCCCAACAAAAAAGCGAGCCTAGAGCTCGCTTTTTTGTGCCCTGCAATAAAACTGGCACACCACCTGCATAGTGTTAAGTGTAGAAAAGAAACACCCCCAGTTTTCGGGGACCTTGGTACAGGCAGGCCGGGGATTCCCCTTTTTTATTCCGCGCTCCTATTCAGGAGCCAGGCTGATCACCAGCCGCCACCGTCCACCTTCCGCTGCGCCTTGCCACTCGGCACGCAGCGGGCGGGCCGCGACCAGATTCAGCAACAACCCACCCTTGCTGCGCAAAAGCCGCCAATTGACGTTTCTACCGTCCAATTGCAGCTGGCCCTGGCGCGAACTACCTTCCGCATCGAATCGCATCACCACCGCACCATGGACGTGCTCAGCGTGCACTTTTGGCTCAGCATCGAACCAGAGTTGCATACCATCGGCAGTTATCTGCATATCGTCCAACATCACCGGCTCGGGGTCCTGCAGGCGACCGATCATCATCCCCACCAGAAAGCCGAACAGCGCCAAAGACGCCACCACGCGGAGCAATAATTTTGGCCGCGGATCCGGCGCTTCGAGGGTAAACTCCTCGACGCCCTCAAGTCGGAGTCGTGCATGTTTCACGTGATTCTGTTTCAACCGGAAATCCCCCCCAATACCGGCAACATTATCAGGCTCTGCGCCAATAGCGGATGCAGTCTGCACCTGATCGAACCGATCGGCTTCGAGCTCGACGACAAACGCTTGCGCCGTGCCGGCCTTGATTACCACGAATACGCCACCCTGACCCGCCACACTGATCTCGCCAGCTGCCTGGTGAGCCTTGGCCAACCACGCCTGTTTGCGTTCACCACCAAGGCGTCACGGCCCTTCCATGAAGCGACCTTCGCCAAGGGCGACGCGTTACTGTTTGGCCCGGAAAGCCGCGGTTTGCCTGCCGATGTGCTGGACGCCCTGCCCGCCGAACAACGGCTGCGCCTGCCGATGCGCCCAGGCTGTCGCAGCTTGAACCTGTCCAATACGGTAGCCGTTGCTGTGTATGAAGGCTGGCGTCAGCTTGGCTTCGCTTTGGAGTAGTTCTGGCCCCAATAAAAAAGGCGCCCCGAAGGGCGCCTTTTTGTTGCTTAGCCGTTACTCCAGATTGAAACCCAGGGCCTTGGCAACGCCACGACCATAGGCCGCATCGGCCTGACTGAAATGAGCCAATTGGCGGCGCTGAACGTCTTCACTGACGCCCTGCATGGCACCGGCGATATTGCTGATCAGCAACACTTGTTGCTCAGCACTCATCAAGCGAAACAACGCACCGGCCTGGCTGTAGTAATCGCTGTCGGTGCGGTGATCGTAACGATCTGCTGCCCCCTCAAGCGCCAGGGCGGGCTCGCGGTACTGCGGCGCTTGTTTCGGCGCGTTGGCGTAGCTGTTCGGCTCATAGTGCGGCGCAGCGCCGCCGTTGCCGTCAAAGCGCATGGCACCGTCTCGCTGATAGTTCTGCACCGGTGATCTCGGTGCATTGACCGGCAACTGCTGGTGGTTAGTACCGATGCGGTGGCGCTGGGCGTCGGCATAGGCAAAAACCCGTCCCTGCAGCATTCGGTCCGGCGACAGACCTACACCTGGCACCACGTTGCTCGGGGCAAAGGCTGCTTGCTCCACCTCGGCGAAGTAGTTCAACGGGTTACGATTGAGCTCGATTACACCGACCTCGATCAACGGGAACTCCTTCTGCGACCAGGTCTTGGTCACGTCGAAGGGATTTTCCCGATGAGCCGCCGCCTGAGCCTCCGACATCACTTGAATGCACACCTTCCATTTCGGGAAGTCGCCACGCTCGATGGCACCAAAGAGATCGCGCTGGGCGTAATCCGGGTCGGTACCGGCAAGGTGTGCAGCCACAGTCGGCGAGAGGTTTTTAATGCCTTGCTCGCTCTTGTAGTGCCACTTCACCCAATGCCGCTCGCCGTCAGCGTTGATCAGGCTGAAGGTGTGGCTACCGAAGCCGTGCATAAACCGGTAGCCATCCGGAATGCCGCGATCAGAAAAGAGAATGGTGACCTGGTGCAGCGACTCCGGCGACAGCGACCAGAAGTCCCACATCATCTGCGGGCTTTTCAGATTGCTTTGCGGCAGGCGCTTTTGCGTATGAATGAAATCGGGGAATTTCAGCGGGTCGCGAATAAAGAACACGGGGGTGTTGTTGCCGACGATGTCCCAGTTGCCTTCTTCGGTATAGAACTTCACCGCAAACCCACGCGGGTCGCGCTCGGTGTCAGCTGAGCCGCGCTCGCCGCCTACGGTAGAGAAGCGCAGGAACATCGGGGTTTGCTTACCGACCGCCTCAAACAGCTTGGCGTGACTGTACGCCGTGATATCGCGAGTAACGGTGAAGGTGCCGTAGGCGCCTGAACCCTTGGCGTGCACGCGGCGTTCCGGGATCACTTCGCGGTTGAAGTGGGCCAACTTCTCTACCAGGTGGAAGTCGTCTAACAGCAGCGGGCCACGCGGCCCAGCCGAACGGGAATTCTGATTGTCTGCAACCGGCGCACCGCTTGCGGTCGTGAGGATTGGGGACTGGCTCATTTCACTCTCCTGGTCATATTCAACCGGTGTGGCCCGGCGTTGGTGGAGAGATTAAGGTTCACTATCGCTTATAGACAATTCATTAAATACAGACTATCGATAGTCAAATACTTTTAGCCTGGCGTTATCTATAGCCGTCTTTTCTTCGGGCACAAAAAAACCGGGCCAAGGCCCGGTTTTTTCTTACAACCTACGACTTACTCAGCGTCTACAGCTGCGCCGCCGACCGGACGGTCAACCAGCTCAACATAAGCCATTGGAGCATTGTCGCCAGCGCGGAAACCGCACTTGAGGATACGCAGGTAACCGCCCTGACGGGTGGCGTAGCGCTTGCCCAGGTCGTTGAACAGCTTACCAACGATGGCTTTCGAACGAGTACGGTCGAAGGCCAGACGGCGGTTTGCCAAACTATCTTCTTTAGCCAGGGTGATCAGCGGCTCGGCTACGCGACGCAGTTCCTTGGCCTTAGGCAGGGTCGTTTTGATCAGCTCGTGCTCAAACAGCGACACCGCCATGTTTTGAAACATGGCCTTGCGGTGAGCGCTAGTGCGGCTCAGGTGACGACCACTCTTACGATGACGCATGGTTCAATTCCTTACCAAACTTACGTTCGGTGATTACGACGATCAGGCAGTCGCCTTGTCGTCCTTCTTAAGACTTGCCGGTGGCCAGTTGTCCAGGCGCATACCGAGAGAAAGACCACGAGAGGCCAGCACGTCCTTGATCTCAGTCAGGGACTTCTTGCCCAAGTTCGGAGTTTTCAACAGTTCTACTTCGGTGCGCTGAATCAGGTCGCCGATGTAGTAAATGTTTTCCGCCTTCAGGCAGTTGGCCGAACGAACGGTCAGTTCCAGATCATCAACCGGACGCAGCAGGATCGGATCGATCTCGTCTTCCTGCTCGATTACCACTGGCTCACTGTCACCTTTGAGGTCGACGAACGCAGCCAACTGCTGTTGCAGAATGGTTGCAGCACGGCGGATAGCCTCTTCAGGATCCAGGGTACCGTTGGTTTCCAGGTCAATAACCAGCTTGTCAAGGTTAGTACGCTGCTCAACACGGGCGTTTTCAACTACGTACGCAACACGGCGCACAGGGCTGAAAGAAGAGTCCAGCTGCAAGCGACCGATGCTGCGGCTTTCGTCTTCATCACTCTGACGCGAATCAGCAGGCTCATAGCCGCGACCACGAGCCACAGTGAGCTTCATGTTCAGTGCGCCGTTAGAAGCCAGGTTGGCAATAACGTGATCACCATTGACGATCTCGACATCATGATCCAGCTGAATATCGGCAGCGGTAACAACGCCCGAGCCCTTCTTCGCCAGTGTCAGAGTCACTTCGTCACGACCGTGCAACTTAATAGCCAGACCTTTCAGGTTGAGCAGGATTTCAATTACGTCTTCCTGTACACCTTCGATGGCGCTGTACTCGTGGAGTACACCGTCAATCTCGGCCTCGACTACTGCACAGCCAGGCATTGAGGACAACAAAATGCGACGCAGCGCGTTGCCCAACGTGTGGCCAAAACCACGCTCGAGAGGCTCGAGAGTGATCTTAGCGCGGGTCGGACTGACCACCTGCACATCAATGTGGCGGGGGGTCAGGAACTCATTTACCGAAATCTGCATGGATGCACCTATTTTCTAGCCCTTACTTGGAGTAGAGCTCGACAATCAGGCTTTCGTTGATGTCGGCGGAGAGGTCACTGCGAGCTGGAACGCTTTTGAAAACGCCCGATTTCTTCTCAGTGTCAACTTCGACCCACTCAACGCGGCCACGCTGGGCACACAGCTCAAGAGCTTGAACAATGCGCAGCTGATTCTTCGATTTCTCGCGAACTGCAACCACGTCACCAGCACGAACCTGGTAGGACGGGATGTTTACAGTTTTACCGTTGATGCTGATCGCTTTGTGCGAAACCAGCTGACGGGATTCTGCGCGGGTAGCGCCGAAGCCCATACGGTATACAACGTTATCCAGACGGCATTCGAGCAGTTGCAGCAGGTTCTCACCAGTAGCGCCTTTCTTGCCGGCAGCTTCTTTGTAGTAACCGCTGAATTGACGCTCAAGCACGCCATAGATACGACGGACCTTCTGCTTTTCACGCAGTTGGGTACCGTAGTCGGATTGGCGACCGCGGCGCTGACCGTGGATACCAGGGGCTGCTTCAATGTTGCACTTCGATTCCAGGGCGCGAACGCCGCTTTTCAGAAACAGATCAGTGCCTTCACGACGCGCCAGTTTGCATTTCGGACCAATGTAACGAGCCATTATCTATCGTCTCCTGATTACACGCGGCGCTTCTTCGGCGGACGGCACCCGTTATGCGGGATTGGCGTCACGTCGGTGATGCTGGCGATCTTGTAACCGCAGCCGTTCAAAGCACGGACAGCGGACTCACGACCTGGACCTGGGCCCTTGACGTTAACGTCGAGGTTTTTCAGGCCATATTCCAGCGCAGCTTGACCAGCACGTTCAGCAGCTACTTGAGCAGCGAACGGGGTGGACTTGCGTGAACCGCGGAAACCCGAACCACCAGAGGTAGCCCAGGACAGGGCGTTACCTTGACGATCGGTAATGGTCACAATGGTGTTATTGAAAGACGCGTGGATGTGGGCGATGCCATCAACCACTGTCTTTTTGACTTTTTTACGAGGACGAGCAGCAGGTTTTGCCATGACTAGATTCCTGTCGATTCGCGGGCGCGATTACTTGCGGATCGGCTTACGCGGACCCTTACGGGTACGTGCGTTGGTCTTGGTACGCTGGCCACGGACCGGAAGGCCGCGACGGTGACGCAGGCCGCGGTAGCAACCCAGGTCCATCAAGCGCTTGATTTTCATGTTGACTTCACGGCGCAGGTCACCTTCGGTGTTTACCTTTGCCACTTCGCCACGCAGAAGCTCAATCTGCTCATCGCTCAGATCTTTGATCTTTGCCGCCGGGTTAACCCCGGTGGTTGCGCAAATTTTCTGCGCAGTTGTGCGACCAACACCGAAGATGTAGGTCAGCGAGATAACAGTATGCTTGTTATCTGGAATGTTGACGCCTGCAATACGGGCCATTCAATGAAACTCCAATTGACAGCTACCTACGCCCCGGAAGCCAAGAAAAGGGCGCGAGATATTAACGCTGTAATAACAAATAAGCAACCCGACAGCGCACTAGCTGCCGGGCTTATAGCTTTTGATCACACTCAGCCTTGGCGCTGCTTGTGACGCGGTTCTGCACTGCAGATGACTCGCACGACACCTTCACGGCGAATAATCTTGCAGTTGCGGCACAGCTTTTTCACCGATGCACGAACTTTCATCACCAACTCCTCGAACCTTATGGACACATTAACGGAGCATGCCGCTGCCGTAGCCCTTCAGGTTGGCTTTCTTCATCAGGGATTCGTACTGGTGTGAAACGAGGTGCGATTGTACTTGGGACATAAAGTCCATCACAACCACTACCACGATCAGCAACGAGGTCCCGCCAAGGTAGAACGGCACGTTTGCGGCAACCACCAGGAACTGGGGCAGCAAGCAAACAGCCATCATGTACAAAGCACCGAACATGGTTAAGCGAGTCAACACGCCATCGATATAGCGAGCCGATTGCTCACCTGGACGGATGCCAGGAATAAAGGCACCAGACTTCTTCAGGTTTTCCGCTACGTCTTTCGGGTTGAACATCAACGCTGTGTAGAAGAAGCAGAAGAAAACGATCCCTGCACTAAACAGCAAGATATTCAACGGCTGACCAGGAGCGATAGCCTGTGAAACATCCTGAAGCCAGCCCAAACCTGCAGACTGGCCAAACCAGGCGCCCAGCGAAGCCGGGAACAACAGAAGGCTACTGGCGAAAATAGCCGGGATAACGCCGGCCATGTTCACCTTCAACGGCAGGTGGCTAGTCTGCGCAGCGAAGACCTTGCGGCCCTGCTGACGCTTGGCGTAGTGAACAGCGATACGACGCTGACCACGCTCAATGAACACCACAAAACCGATGATCGCTACCGCGAGCAAGCCGATTGCAACCAGGGCGAAGATATTGATATCACCCTGACGCGCAGACTCGAAAGACTGCCCAATTGCACGCGGCAAACCAGCGACAATACCTGAGAAGATCAACATCGAGATGCCGTTACCGACACCGCGCTCAGTGATCTGCTCACCCAGCCACATCATGAACATGGCACCAGCAACAAACGTGCTGACTGCCACGAAGTGAAAGCCGAAATCGCCCGAGAACGCTACACCTTGACCTGCCAGGCCAACGGACATGCCGGTTGCCTGCACAAACGCCAGAATCAAGGTGCCGTAGCGGGTGTACTGGCTGATCTTGCGACGGCCAGATTCACCTTCCTTCTTCAACTGCTCCAGCTGCGGGCTAACAGCGGTCATGAGCTGCATGATGATCGACGCCGAGATGTACGGCATGATCCCCAGTGCAAAAATACTCATACGCTCCAGCGCGCCGCCGGAAAACATGTTGAACAAGCTAAGAATGGTCCCCTCGTTCTGCCGAAACAGATCCGCCAACCGGTCCGGGTTGATACCAGGAACTGGGATGTGCGCACCTACTCGATAGACGATGATCGCCATAAGGAGAAAGCGCAGACGAGCCCAGAGCTCGGATAACCCGCCATTGCTGAGCGCTGAGAGAGCACCTTGCTTAGCCATTTATTCCTCGAATTTGCCGCCAGCTGCTTCGATAGCCGCGCGCGCACCTTTGGTGGCCGCGATACCTTTGAGGGTCACCGCACGAGTAATCTCACCGGACAGCATTACCTTCACGCGCTGTACGTTTTGATTAATCAGGTTGGCATCCTTCAGGGACTGCAGAGTTACAACATCGCCTTCCACTTTATTCAGCTCGGAGGTGCGAACTTCAGCACGATCCATAGCCTTCAGGGAGACGAAGCCGAACTTCGGCAGACGACGATGCAGCGGCTGTTGACCGCCTTCAAAGCCCGGAGCGATGGTGCCACCGGAGCGGGAGGTCTGACCTTTGTGGCCGCGGCCACCAGTCTTACCCAAACCGCTACCGATACCACGGCCCGGACGGTGCTTCTCGCGACGGGAACCCGGCGCAGGACTCAGATCGTTCAGGTACATGTGTTAACCCTCAACTCGCAGCATGTAGTAAGCCTTGTTGATCATCCCGCGGTTAGCCGGAGTATCCAGGACTTCTACAGTGTGACCGATGCGACGCAGACCCAGACCCTTAACGCACAGAATGTGGTTAGGGATGCGGCCGGCAGTGCTCTTGATCAGCGTTACTTTTACGGTAGCCATGATCAGCGGATCTCCTCAACGCTCTTGCCGCGCTTGGCAGCAATAGAACCTGGGGATTGCATAGCCTTCAAACCCTTGAAAGTGGCGTGAACCACGTTTACCGGGTTAGTAGAGCCGTAGCACTTGGCCAACACGTTCTGCACGCCAGCAACTTCGAGGACAGCACGCATAGCGCCGCCAGCGATGATACCGGTACCTTCAGAAGCAGGCTGCATGTACACCTTGGAGGCGCCATGAGCAGACTTCATTGCGTACTGCAGAGTGGTGCCGTTCAGGTCCACTTGAATCATATTGCGACGAGCAGCTTCCATAGCTTTCTGGATAGCGGCTGGCACTTCGCGGGACTTACCGCGACCGAAACCAACACGGCCCTTGCCATCACCTACCACGGTCAACGCGGTGAAAGTGAAGATACGGCCGCCTTTTACGGTCTTGGCTACGCGATTAACTTGTACCAGTTTCTCGATGTAGCCTTCGTCGTTGCCGTTGTCGCGGCTGTCGCGTCTTTGATCGTTATTTGCCATAACTTAGAACTCCAGCCCGCCTTCACGAGCAGCATCAGCCAGCGCCTTAACGCGGCCGTGGTACTTGAAGCCAGAACGGTCGAATGCCACCTGAGTGACGCCAGCGGCTTTCGCACGCTCAGCAACCAGTTGGCCAACTTTCGTGGCCGCGTCGATGTTGCCAGTGGCACCAGCACGCAGATCCTTGTCCAAAGTCGAAGCGCTTGCCAGGACTTTGCTGCCGTCGGCCGAGATGACCTGGGCGTAAATGTGCTGCGAAGAGCGGTACACGCAGAGACGCACGGCTTCTAGCTCGTGCATTTTCAGGCGTGCTTTGCGAGCGCGACGCAGTCGAGTAACTTTTTTGTCGGTCATTTGCTATGCCCTACTTCTTCTTCGCTTCTTTACGGCGGACGACTTCGTCTGCGTAACGCACACCTTTACCTTTGTAAGGCTCTGGCGGACGGAAGTCACGGATCTCAGCGGCCACTTGACCTACCAGCTGCTTGTCGATGCCCTTGATCAGGATATCGGTTTGGCTAGGAGTTTCTGCGGTAACGCCTTGTGGCAGTTCGTAGTCCACCGGGTGCGAGAAGCCAAGCGCCAGGGAAAGGATTTCGCCTTTGGCCTGAGCCTTGTAACCAACACCAACCAGCTGCAGCTTGCGCTCGAAGCCTTGGCTGACGCCGATCACCATGTTGTTCACCAACGCACGGGTGGTACCGGCCATTGCACGAGTTTGTTGGTCGCCATTGCGAGCAGCGAAACGCAGCTCACCAGCTTCCTCAACAATTTCAACGGACGAATGAACGTTTAGTTCGAGAGCGCCTTTGGCACCCTTCACCGAGAGCTGTTGACCGGCGAGTTTGATCTCTACACCAGCTGGCAGCTTAACGGGGTTCTTAGCAACGCGAGACATGCTTATCCCCCCTTAGAACACGGTGCAGAGCACTTCGCCACCGACACCGGCAGCGCGCGCAGCACGATCCGTCATCACACCTTTGTTGGTGGAGACGATGGAAACGCCGAGACCGCCACGAACTTTCGGCAGATCATCAACGGACTTGTACTGGCGCAGGCCTGGACGGCTGACGCGCTTCACTTCTTCGATGACTGGACGGCCTTCGAAGTATTTCAGCTCGATGGACAGCTGCGGCTTAACATCGCTGCTGATCTGAAAACCCGCGATGTAACCTTCGTCCTTCAGGACTTTGGCTACAGCCACCTTCAACGTGGAAGACGGCATGCTTACGACGGACTTTTCAGCCATCTGGGCATTACGGATACGAGTTAGCATGTCCGCTAACGGGTCCTGCATACTCATGGGCTAGGTGCTCCTGAAACAAAAGAATTAGCCATACGGCTACTGCATATCGCTAGAAATATGCCGGGCATATAAAAGCCAGGCTCAGGCGAGCCGAGCATTCTAGAGACTGATTAAAAATGAATCAAGCCCCAAAAGGGGCTTGATTCATTTTTGCTCACTGCCAGGGCTGAACGGTTAAAGGCTCAGCCTTGGCATGTCGAGACTTTGACTTACCAGCTGGCTTTCACCAGACCTGGTACATCACCGCGCATTGCAGCTTCGCGCAGCTTGTTACGGCCGAGGCCGAACTTGCGGTACACGCCGTGCGGACGACCGGTGATGCGGCAACGGTTACGCAGGCGCGAAGCGCTGGCGTCACGTGGTTGCTTTTGCAGGGCGATCTGCGCTTCCCAACGGGCTTCCGGACTGGTGTTCGGATTAG
Source organism: Pseudomonas sp. GV071 (assembly GCF_003050835.1). Classification (GTDB taxonomy): domain Bacteria; phylum Pseudomonadota; class Gammaproteobacteria; order Pseudomonadales; family Pseudomonadaceae; genus Aquipseudomonas. The sequence continues at coordinate 361,379 of NZ_QAOJ01000005.1, forward strand.
CGATGGTAGCTTTCAGCTCAGCACGCTTTTTGGCGTACTTGGCAACCGTTTGCTGACGCTTCAGCTCGCGGTTTTTCATGCTTGTCTTGGCCATGTTCCTACTCCGATCAGTTGCGGAACGGGAATTTGAAAGCGCGCAGCAGTGCGCGACCTTCGTCATCCGTACGAGCAGTGGTGGTCAGGGTGATGTCCAGACCGCGCAGAGCATCGATCTTGTCGTAATCGATTTCCGGGAAAATGATCTGCTCTTTGACGCCCATGCTGTAGTTGCCACGACCATCGAAGGACTTGGCATTCAGGCCGCGGAAGTCACGCACGCGCGGCAGGGAGATCGAAAGCAGACGATCCAGGAATTCGTACATACGATCGCGACGCAGAGTAACTTTAACGCCGATCGGCCAACCTTCACGGACTTTAAAGCCTGCGATGGATTTCCGAGCGTAAGTCACAACGACTTTCTGACCGGTGATTTTTTCCAAATCCGCTACCGCGTGCTCGATGATTTTCTTATCACCGATCGCTTCGCCGAGACCCATGTTCAGGGTGATTTTGGTAACGCGCGGAACTTCCATCACGTTCGACAGCTTAAGTTCTTCCTTAAGCTTCGGAGCGATTTCTTTCCGATAAATCTCTTTTAGTCGTGCCATGGTCTTCTACCTAGCAGTGTTCAAGCATCAACCGCTTTTTGGGTCGACTTGAAGACACGAATTTTTTTGCCGTCTTCTACTTTGAAACCAACGCGATCAGCCTTGCTGGTTTCAGAGTTGAAAATGGCGACGTTGGAAGCGTGCAGAGGCGCTTCTTTCTCGACGATACCGCCTTGAACGCCCGACATCGGGTTCGGCTTGGTATGGCGCTTCACCAGGTTGATCCCACCAACGACCAAACGGTCGTCAGCGAGAACCTTGAGCACCTTGCCACGCTTACCTTTGTCTTTGCCGGCGATCACGATGATCTCGTCGTCACGACGAATCTTTTGCATGTCGGATCTCCTTACAGCACTTCAGGGGCGAGCGAGACGATCTTCATGAACTTCTCAGAGCGAAGTTCACGGGTCACGGGCCCAAAGATACGGGTGCCGATCGGCTCTTGCTTGTTGTTCAGCAGAACAGCAGCGTTGCCATCAAAGCGGATAATCGAGCCATCAGGGCGACGAACGCCGTGACGAGTGCGGACTACTACTGCAGTCATCACTTGGCCTTTTTTCACCTTACCGCGCGGAATTGCTTCCTTGACGGTAACTTTGATGATGTCGCCGATGCCGGCATAACGACGATGCGAACCGCCCAACACCTTGATGCACATAACACGACGAGCGCCGCTGTTATCAGCTACATCGAGCATGGATTGAGTCTGAATCATATAATTTCTCCGACCCCTAGTCCTTAGACTTCCACTGCGCGTTCAACGACTTCAACCAGTGCCCAATTTTTGGTCTTGGCCATCGGACGAGTTTCACGAATAGTGACTTTGTCGCCGATGTGGCACTGGTTGGTTTCGTCGTGGGCGTGCAATTTGGTCGAACGCTTCACGTATTTACCGTAGATCGGGTGCTTAACGCGACGCTCGATCAGTACGGTGATGGTCTTGTCCATCTTGTCGCTGACGACACGGCCAGTCAGCGTACGGACAGTTTTTTCAGCTTCAGCCATGATTACTTACCTGCCTGCTGGTTAAGCACAGTCTTCACGCGAGCGATGTCGCGCTTAACTTGCGAGAGCAGGTGAGACTGCCCCAACTGGCCAGTTGCTTTCTGCATACGCAGATTGAACTGGTCGCGCAGCAGGCCGAGCAGTTGCTCGTTCAGCTGCTGTGCTGATTTTTCACGAAGTTCATTCGCTTTCATCACATCACCGTCCGCTTAACAAAGGAGGTGGCGAGCGGCAGCTTTGCAGCAGCCAGGGCGAAAGCCTCACGCGCCAGCTCTTCGGAAACGCCTTCGATCTCATACAGGACTTTGCCTGGCTGGATCTGGGCTACCCAATATTCAACGCTACCCTTCCCTTTACCCATCCGCACTTCGAGAGGCTTCTTGGTTACAGGCTTGTCCGGGAACACGCGAATCCAGATTTTCCCGCCACGTTTTACGTGACGAGTCAGAGCACGACGAGCGGACTCAATCTGACGGGCGGTGAGACGACCGCGGGCAACAGACTTCAGCGCGAACTCGCCGAAGCTGACTTTGCTACCGCGCTGGGCCAGACCACGGTTGTGGCCTGTCATCATCTTGCGGAACTTCGTACGCTTTGGTTGCAACATTTGGCGTACCCCTTACTTAGCAGCTTTTTTACGAGGCGCTGGTGCTTGTGGTTTCAGTTCTTCTTGGCGACCACCAATTACTTCGCCTTTGAAGATCCAAACCTTCACACCGATCACACCGTAAGTGGTGTGCGCTTCGTACGTGGCATAGTCGATATCGGCACGCAGGGTGTGCAACGGCACACGACCTTCGCGATACCACTCGGTACGGGCAATTTCTGCACCGCCCAAACGACCGCTCACTTGGATTTTGATGCCCTTGGCACCAATACGCATGGCGTTCTGTACAGCGCGCTTCATAGCGCGACGGAACATCACACGACGCTCCAGCTGCTGAGCTACGCTCTGCGCAACCAGCATACCGTCGAGCTCCGGCTTACGGATCTCTTCGATATTGATGTGCACAGGCACACCCATTTGCTTGGTCAGGTCCTGACGCAGCTTCTCAACATCTTCACCTTTCTTCCCGATAACGATACCTGGACGAGCGGTGTGAATGGTGATGCGTGCAGTCTGAGCCGGACGATGGATGTCGATACGGCTTACGGACGCGCTTTTTAGTTTGTCTTGGAGGTATTCACGCACCTTCAGATCTGCGAACAAATAGTCCGCATAAGTCCGACCGTCGGCGTACCAGACGGAGGTGTGCTCCTTGACGATTCCCAGGCGAATGCCAATGGGATGTACTTTCTGACCCATCTCTTCGACTCCGTTACTTGTCAGCAACCTTGACAGTGATATGGCAAGACCGCTTGACGATGCGATCAGCACGGCCTTTGGCACGTGGCATGATGCGCTTCAGCGAACGCCCTTCGTTGACGAAAACAGTAGAGACTTTGAGGTCATCTACGTCAGCGCCTTCGTTGTGCTCGGCGTTGGCTACAGCCGACTCCAGCACTTTTTTCATGATTTCCGCGGCTTTCTTACTGCTAAAAGCCAGCAGGTTGAGCGCTTCGCCCACCTTCTTCCCGCGGATTTGGTCGGCGACCAAGCGGGCTTTCTGGGCGGAGATTCGAGCGCCCGACAACTTAGCGGCTACTTCCATTTCCTTACCCCTTAACGCTTGGCTTTCTTGTCAGCCACGTGCCCGCGATATGTACGGGTACCGGCGAACTCGCCCAGTTTGTGACCGACCATGTCTTCGTTCACGAGAACTGGAACATGTTGACGACCGTTATGCACAGCGATGGTCAGACCGACCATTTGTGGCAGGATCATCGAACGACGCGACCAGGTTTTCACCGGCTTGCGATCGTTCTTTTCCACCGCCACTTCGACCTTCTTCAGTAGGTGAAGATCAATAAAAGGACCTTTTTTCAGAGAACGTGGCACTGTCGTATCCCTCTATTTACTTGCGACGACGGACGATCATGTTATCGGTGCGTTTGTTACCACGAGTCTTCGCGCCCTTAGTCGGGAAGCCCCATGGAGACACCGGATGACGACCACCAGAGGTACGACCTTCACCACCACCATGTGGGTGGTCAACCGGGTTCATGGCAACACCACGAACGGTTGGGCGAACGCCACGCCAGCGTTTGGCACCAGCTTTACCCAGCGAACGCAGGCTGTGCTCGGAGTTCGAGACTTCGCCCAGGGTCGCACGGCATTCGGCCAGTACTTTACGCATTTCACCGGAACGCAGACGCAGGGTCACGTAAGCGCCTTCACGAGCGATCAGCTGAGCCGAAGCACCAGCGGAACGAGCGATCTGAGCACCTTTACCCGGCTTCAACTCAACACCATGAATGGTGCTACCGACGGGGATGTTACGCAGTTGCAGCGAGTTGCCCGGCTTGATCGGAGCGAGAGCGCCCGAGATCAGCTGGTCGCCAGCACTCACGCCTTTAGGGGCGATGATGTAACGGCGTTCGCCGTCTGCGTAAAGCAACAGTGCGATGTGAGCGGTACGGTTTGGATCGTATTCAATACGCTCGACAGTGGCAGCGATGCCATCTTTGTCATTGCGACGGAAATCGACCAGACGGTAATGCTGCTTATGACCACCACCGATGTGACGAGTGGTAATACGGCCATTGTTGTTACGACCACCAGTCTTCGACTTCTTCTCGAGCAGCGGTGCGTAAGGAGCGCCTTTATGCAGCTCCTGGTTGACCACCTTGACCACAAAACGGCGGCCAGCGGAGGTCGGTTTGCATTTAACGATTGCCATGATGCTCCCCTTCCTTACTCAGCACTGCTGCTGAAGTCGAGATCTTGACCCGGCTGAAGGGAGATAACTGCCTTCTTCCAGTCGTTACGCTTGCCCAGACCGCGAGCGGTGCGCTTGCTCTTACCCAGAACGTTCAGGGTAGTAACACGCTCAACTTTCACGCTGAACAGGCTTTCGACGGCCTTTTTGATTTCCAGCTTGGTTGCATCGGTAGCAACCTTGAAAACGAACTGGCCTTTTTTGTCAGCCAAAACCGTGGCTTTCTCAGAGACGTGCGGGCCAAGTAGCACTTTAAATACGCGTTCCTGGTTCATCCCAGCAGCTCCTCGAATTTCTTCACGGCCGACACAGTGATCAACACTTTGTCGTATGCGATCAGACTGACCGGATCGGAACCCTGTACGTCACGAACATCAACGTGCGGCAGGTTGCGAGCAGCCAGGTACAGATTCTGATCAACAGCATCAGACACGATCAGAACATCAGTCAGACCCATGCCATTCAGCTTGTTCAGCAGAGTTTTGGTTTTTGGTGCGTCGACTGCGAAGTCTTCAACCACAACCAGACGATCACTACGTACCAGCTCAGCAAGGATGGAGCGCAGAGCTGCGCGGTACATCTTCTTGTTCAGCTTTTGGCTGTGATCCTGAGGACGAGCTGCGAAAGTGGTACCGCCGCCACGCCAGATTGGGCTACGGATAGTACCGGCACGAGCGCGACCAGTACCCTTTTGACGCCATGGGCGCTTACCGCCACCGGACACGTCAGAACGGGTCTTTTGCTGCTTGGTACCCTGACGACCGCCAGCCATGTAGGCCACGACTGCCTGGTGAACCAGAGTCTCGTTGAATTCGCCGCCGAAGGTCAGTTCGGAAACTTCGATCGCCTGAGCGCCATTTACATTTAATTGCATGTCAGCTTCCCCTTAACCGCGAGCCTTGGCTGCCGGACGCACAACCAGGTTGCCACCGGTAGCGCCAGGAACAGCGCCCTTAACCAGCAGCAGATTGCGTTCAGCGTCGACGCGCACAACTTCGAGGGACTGCACGGTCACGCGCTCAGCGCCCATATGACCGGACATTTTTTTGCCCTTGAATACACGACCAGGAGTCTGGCACTGGCCGATAGAGCCAGGGACGCGGTGGGAGACGGAGTTACCGTGGGTGTTATCTTGACCGCGGAAGTTCCAGCGCTTGATGGTACCGGCGAAGCCTTTACCCTTGGACTGACCGGTGACATCCACCAGCTGACCTGCTTGGAAAATTTCTGCATTGATCAGATCGCCAGCCTGGTAGTCGCCTTCTTCAAGACGGAATTCCCAGACGCCGCGACCGGCAGCTACGTTAGCTTTAGCGAAGTGGCCTGCTTGAGCAGCAGTCACGCGCGAAGCACGACGCTCACCGACAGTGACTTGCACTGCACGATAGCCATCGCTTTCTTCAGTTTTAAACTGGGTGACGCGATTCGGCTCGATCTCAATGACCGTAACCGGAATGGAGACACCTTCTTCGGTGAAAATACGGGTCATACCGCATTTACGACCGACTACACCAATAGTCATGTTGTAAACCTCATGAGTGTACGGGGCTTTCACCCGCTATGGCCGCCCATTTCAGAGCGTTACACGACTAAAACCAGACGGTTTTAGCCGAGGCTGATCTGAACTTCTACGCCAGCTGCAAGATCGAGCTTCATAAGAGCGTCAACGGTTTTATCCGTTGGCTGGACGATGTCCAGAACGCGCTTGTGAGTGCGAATCTCGTACTGGTCACGCGCGTCTTTGTTGACGTGCGGAGAAACCAGAACAGTGAAACGCTCTTTGCGAGTGGGCAGAGGAATCGGACCACGCACTTGAGCACCAGTACGTTTCGCGGTTTCCACGATTTCCTGGGTGGACTGGTCAATCAGGCGATGATCAAAAGCCTTCAACCGAATCCGGATTTGTTGATTTTGCATTGTCCACAGACTCCCAGTTGCTATTCCCAACGGACGCAATACGCCCGTTAAAAGGAGGCGCAATTCTATAGACGCCCCCTACAGGTGTCAACCCAATAAAAAAACCCCCGCAAGCGGGGGTTTTTTCACAAATCAACGATTACTCGATGATTTTGGCAACAACGCCAGCACCAACGGTACGGCCGCCTTCGCGAATCGCGAAACGCAGACCATCTTCCATGGCGATCGACTTGATCAAGGTAACAACCATCTTGATGTTGTCGCCTGGCATTACCATCTCAACGCCTTCCGGCAGTTCGCAGCTACCAGTTACGTCGGTAGTACGGAAGTAGAACTGAGGACGGTAGCCTTTGAAGAACGGGGTGTGACGACCACCTTCGTCTTTGCTCAGGATGTAAACCTCAGCTTCGAACTTGGTGTGCGGCTTAACCGAACCCGGCTTGGCCAGTACTTGACCACGCTCAACGTCTTCACGCTTGGTACCACGCAGCAGAACGCCGCAGTTCTCGCCAGCACGACCTTCGTCGAGCAGTTTACGGAACATTTCAACGCCGGTGCAGGTAGTCTGAGTGGTGTCACGCAGACCAACGATTTCCAGAGCTTCTTGAACCTTGACGATACCGCGCTCGATACGACCGGTAACTACGGTACCGCGACCGGAGATCGAGAATACGTCCTCGATTGGCATCAGGAATGGCTTGTCGATAACGCGGACCGGCTCAGGAATGTAGCTATCCAGAGTCTCTACCAGCTTCTTAACAGCGGTAGTGCCCATTTCGTTGTCGTCTTGGCCGTTCAGAGCCATCAGAGCCGAACCGATGATGATCGGGGTGTCGTCGCCCGGGAACTCGTAAGTGCTCAGCAGGTCGCGAACTTCCATCTCAACCAGTTCCAGCAGCTCAGCGTCATCCACCATGTCAGCCTTGTTCAGGAAGACAACGATGTAAGGAACGCCAACCTGACGGGACAGCAGGATGTGCTCACGGGTTTGCGGCATCGGACCATCAGCGGCCGAGCAAACCAGGATAGCGCCGTCCATCTGAGCAGCACCGGTGATCATGTTTTTTACGTAGTCGGCGTGACCTGGGCAGTCAACGTGTGCGTAGTGACGCACGGCCGAATCGTATTCAACGTGAGCGGTGTTGATGGTGATACCACGAGCTTTTTCTTCTGGAGCGCTGTCGATCTTGTCGAAGTCAACACGAGCCGAACCGAAAACCTCGGAGCAAACACGGGTCAGAGCAGCGGTCAGAGTGGTTTTACCGTGGTCAACGTGACCGATGGTGCCAACGTTGACGTGCGGTTTGTTACGTTCAAATTTTTCTTTAGCCACGACAATAAACTCCTTGCCTAAAGGGGCTGATATCAGCCTTGTTTTTTGATCAGAGCTTCGACGATGTTCGACGGAGCTTCGGAGTATTTGGAGAATTCCATGGAGTAGCTTGCGCGACCCTGAGACATGGAACGGACGTCGGTCGCATAACCGAACATCTCACCCAACGGCACTTCGGCGCGGATAACCTTGCCCGAAACCGTATCTTCCATACCCTGGATCAGACCACGACGACGGTTCAGGTCACCCATCACGTCACCCATGTAATCTTCCGGGGTTACCACTTCAACTTTCATGATCGGCTCAAGCACAACACCGCCGCCCTTCTGGGCCAGCTGCTTGGTCGCCATGGAAGCTGCGATTTTGAACGCCATCTCGTTGGAGTCGACGTCGTGGTAGGAACCATCAAACACGGTAGCCTTCAGGCCGATCAGCGGATAGCCGGCAACAACGCCGTTCTTCATCTGCTCTTCGATACCCTTCTGGATCGCCGGGATGTACTCCTTCGGAACCACACCACCCACAACTTCGTTGACGAACTCCAGACCTTCCTGACCTTCGTCAGCCGGTGCGAAGCGAATCCAGCAGTGACCAAACTGGCCACGACCGCCGGACTGGCGAACGAACTTGCCTTCGATCTCACAGCTCTTGGAGATCTTCTCGCGGTAGGAAACCTGCGGCTTACCGATGTTGGCTTCTACACCGAACTCGCGCTTCATGCGGTCGACGAGAATATCCAGGTGCAACTCGCCCATACCGGAGATGATGGTCTGGCCAGTCTCTTCGTCGGTCTTGACGCGGAACGATGGGTCTTCCTGAGCAAGCTTGCCCAGAGCGATACCCATTTTTTCCTGGTCATCCTTAGTCTTAGGCTCAACGGCAACCGAAATAACCGGCTCCGGGAAGTCCATGCGAACCAGGATGATCGGCTTGTCAGCAGAGCAGAGGGTGTCACCAGTGGTGACGTCCTTCATACCGATCAGAGCAGCGATGTCGCCAGCGCGTACTTCTTTGATCTCTTCGCGGGTGTTTGCGTGCATTTGCACCATACGGCCCACGCGCTCTTTCTTGCCTTTAACCGAGTTGATCACACCGTCGCCGGAGCTCAACACACCCGAGTAAACGCGAGCAAAGGTCAAAGTACCCACGAATGGGTCGGTAGCGATCTTGAACGCCAGAGCCGAGAACGGCTCGCTGTCGTCTGCGTGACGCTCCATCTCAACAGTCTCGTCATCCGGGTCGGAACCCTTGATGGCAGGAATGTCGACCGGGGCCGGCAGGTAATCAACAACGGCGTCGAGAACCAGGGGAACACCCTTGTTCTTGAACGAAGAACCGCAAACAGCCAGGACGATTTCGCCAGCGATGGTACGCTGACGCAGAGCGGCCTTGATTTCCTCGTTGGTGAGCTCTTCACCTTCGAGGTACTTGTTCATCAGCTCTTCGTTGGCTTCAGCGGCAGCTTCAATCATGTTGCTGCGCCACTCGTTAGCCAACTCTTGCAGCTCGGCCGGGATTGCTTCGCGACGAGGGGCCATGCCCTTGTCGGCGTCATCCCAGTAAACAGCTTCCATGGTCATCAGATCGATCTGACCCTGGAAGTTGTCTTCAGCACCGATAGCCAATTGGATTGGCACCGGAGTGTGACCCAGACGCTGCTTGATCTGACCAACTACGCGCAGGAAGTTTGCGCCAGCACGGTCCATCTTGTTCACGTACACAAGACGCGGAACGCCGTATTTGTTGGCTTGACGCCATACGGTTTCCGACTGCGGCTCAACACCCGAAGTACCACAGAACACCACGACCGCGCCGTCGAGTACGCGCAGCGAGCGCTCTACTTCGATGGTGAAGTCAACGTGCCCGGGGGTATCGATGATGTTGAAGCGGTAGCTGTCTTTGTGCTGCTTGACGGAGCCAGACCAGAACGCAGTAGTAGCAGCGGAGGTAATGGTAATACCGCGCTCCTGCTCCTGAACCATCCAGTCCATGGTCGCGGCGCCATCATGCACCTCGCCCATTTTGTGGTTCACGCCAGTGTAAAAAAGCACGCGCTCAGTGGTAGTGGTTTTGCCAGCATCCACGTGCGCGACGATACCGATGTTACGGTAGCGGGAAATCGGTGTAAGACGAGCCATAAAGCCCTCGCAATATTAGAAGCGCTGAATTTAGAAGCGGTAGTGCGAAAACGCTTTGTTGGCTTCAGCCATACGGTGCACGTCTTCACGCTTCTTAACTGCAGCACCTTTGCCTTCAGCAGCATCCAACAGCTCGCCAGCCAAACGCAGGGCCATGGATTTCTCGCCACGCTTACGGGCGAAATCCACCAGCCAGCGCATGGCCAGGGCGTTACGACGGGACGGACGAACTTCGACCGGAACCTGGTAAGTAGCACCGCCTACACGGCGCGACTTCACTTCGACCAGCGGAGCGATGGCGTCGAGAGCTTTCTCGAAGATTTCCAGGGGATCGCTGTTCTTACGCTCTTTAACCTTTTCCAGGGCGCCATAAACGATACGCTCGGCAACGGCTTTCTTGCCGCTTTCCATTACGTGGTTCATGAACTTGGCCAGGATCTGGCTACCGTATTTTGGATCGTCAAGCACTTCGCGCTTGGCTGCTACACGTCTTCTTGGCATGGATAAGCCCTCAAACGGTCTTCAGGTTAGCCCGGGAACAATAAAACCTCTGGATGACAATCCTGGGTTGAACGCCCGACCTTACTCTTATCGACTCAGAAAAATGAAAATCTATTTTGGGTGAAACGACCGATCACTCGGACGCCACACTTACTTCGGACGCTTGGTACCGTACTTCGAACGGCCTTGGTTACGACCTTTAACACCGGAAGTATCCAGGGAACCGCGAACGGTGTGGTAACGAACACCTGGCAAGTCTTTTACACGACCGCCGCGGATCAGTACCACGCTGTGCTCTTGCAGGTTGTGGCCTTCACCGCCGATGTACGAGGAAACCTCGAAACCGTTGGTCAGACGCACACGGCATACTTTACGCAGTGCCGAGTTAGGTTTTTTCGGCGTGGTGGTATACACACGGGTGCATACGCCACGACGTTGCGGGCAGTTCTGCAGCGCAGGAACGTCGGATTTCTCGACGATACGCTTACGCGGCTGACGTACCAGCTGGTTGATAGTTGCCATCTACTAGCTCCACTGTTGTCTTTCGACGCTATTGTCTTACAGGAAAAACAAAATGGCAGGACAACAGTCCCGCCAAATTTAGGGGTACAAGAGTCTAAAGAGCTTCTGACACCCCGTCAAGACAAGGCCCGGTGACGCTTTACGCTTCACCGGGCCCCGACTCGATTGGCAACCCGTAGTAATTACAGGTTGTTCAATGCTTCCGACAGTTGAGCTTCAGCTTCGCTGGCGCTCACTTGAACCGGCTTGCCGGCATCACGACGACGCTTACGCTCGCTGTGATAAGCCAGACCAGTACCGGCCGGAATCAGACGACCGACCACCACGTTCTCTTTCAGGCCGCGCAGGAAGTCACGCTTGCCGGTAACCGCCGCCTCAGTGAGGACGCGGGTGGTTTCCTGGAAGGAAGCCGCGGAGATGAACGATTCGGTGGACAGCGATGCCTTGGTGATACCCAGCAGAACGCGATCGAACTTGGAGATGAACTTATCTTCCGTGCTCAGACGCTCGTTCTCGCCCAGGACGTGGGTCAGTTCCATCTGGTCGCCCTTGATGAAGCTGGAGTCGCCGGATTCGGTGATCTCAACTTTACGCAGCATCTGACGCAGGATGGTCTCGATGTGCTTGTCGTTGATCTTCACGCCCTGCAGGCGGTAAACGTCCTGGATCTCGTTGACGATGTACTTGGCCAGCGCGCTCACACCCAACAGACGCAAGATGTCGTGCGGATCGCTTGGACCATCGGAGATAACTTCGCCGCGGTTCACTTGTTCGCCTTCGAAGACGTTCAGGTGACGCCACTTCGGAATCAGCTCCTCGTACGGATCGCTACCGTCGTTCGGGGTGATGACCAGACGGCGCTTGCCTTTGGTTTCTTTACCGAACGCAATGGTGCCGCTGACTTCAGCCAGGATCGACGCTTCTTTCGGACGACGCGCTTCGAACAGGTCGGCAACACGCGGCAGACCACCGGTGATGTCGCGAGTTTTCGAAGTTTCTTGCGGGATACGAGCGATAACATCACCCACGCCCACTTGCGCACCATCCGCCACACCGACCAGAGCGTTCGCTGGCAGGAAGTACTGAGCCGGTACGTCGGTACCTGGCAGCAGCAAGTCTTTGCCATCTACGCCAACCATCTTCACAGCAGGACGGATGTCTTTGCCGGCAGCTGGACGATCTTTCGGATCCAGTACTTCGATGTTGGTCAAACCCGTCAATTCGTCAGTCTGACGCTTGATGGTGATGCCTTCTTCCATGCCCACGTACGTCACGGTACCTTTCATTTCGGTAACGATCGGGTGGGTGTGCGGATCCCACTTGGCGACGATAGCGCCGGCATCCACTTTGTCGCCTTCCTTGACGGAAATAACAGCACCGTAAGGCAGCTTGTAACGCTCACGCTCACGACCGAACTCGTCGGCTACAGCCAACTCACCGGAACGCGATACTGCAACCAGATTGCCGTCAGCACGCTCAACGTGTTTCAGGTTGTGCAGGCGGATAGTGCCGCCGTTCTTAACCTGAACGCTGTCAGCAGCCGAGGTCCGACTTGCCGCACCACCGATGTGGAACGTACGCATCGTCAGCTGGGTACCCGGCTCACCGATCGACTGAGCAGCGATTACGCCGACAGCTTCACCGATGTTCACCTGGTGACCACGGGCCAGATCGCGGCCGTAGCACTTGGCGCAGATGCCGTAGCGAGTTTCGCAGCTGATTGGCGAGCGCACGATCACTTCGTCGATGCTGTTCAGCTCGATGAATTCAACCCACTGCTCGTCGACCAGGGTGCCAGCCGGCACGATGATGTCTTCGGTGCCTGGCTTGAATACGTCACGGGCGATTACTCGACCCAGCACGCGCTCACCCAGCGGCTCAACCACGTCACCGCCTTCAATGTGCGGAGTCATCAGCAGGCCGTGTTCGGTGCCGCAATCGATCTCGGTAACCACCAAGTCTTGCGCCACGTCTACCAGACGGCGAGTCAGGTAACCGGAGTTCGCAGTTTTCAACGCGGTATCCGCGAGACCTTTACGAGCACCGTGAGTGGAGATGAAGTACTGCAGTACGCTCAGGCCTTCACGGAAGTTCGCGGTGATCGGCGTCTCGATGATCGAGCCGTCCGGCTTGGCCATCAGACCACGCATACCGGCCAACTGACGAATCTGAGCTGCCGAACCCCGGGCACCGGAGTCAGCCATCATGTACATGGAGTTGAAGGACTCCTGATCCACTTCCTTGCCGTGACGGTCGATCACTTTCTCTTTCGAGAGGTTCGCCATCATCGCCTTCGACACTTCGTCGTTGGCCTTGGACCAGAGGTCGATCACCTTGTTGTACTTCTCGCCCTGGGTTACCAGGCCGGAGGCGTACTGGCTTTCGATTTCCTTAACTTCTTCGGTAGCGGCATCAATGATGCGAGCTTTTTCATCAGGGATGACGAAGTCATTCACGCCGATGGAAACGCCGGAGATAGTCGAGTAGGCGAAACCGGTGTACATCAGTTGGTCAGCGAAGATCACGGTGTCTTTCAAGCCAACGGTGCGGTAGCACTGGTTGATCAGCTTGGAGATCGCCTTCTTCTTCATCGGCTGGTTGACCACGTCATACGCCAGGCCGGCCGGAACAACTTGGAACAGCAGCGCGCGGCCGACAGTGGTGTCGACGATGCGGGTGTTCTTGGTGATGCTGCCATCGCGGTCTTTGATGACCTCGTTGATACGCACCTTGACTTTGGCGTGCAGCGCTGCTTCGCCGGCGCGGAACACGCGGTCGACTTCCTGCAGGTCAGCAAACACACGACCTTCGCCTTTGGCGTTGATCGCTTCACGGGTCATGTAATACAGACCCAGTACAACGTCCTGCGACGGAACGATGATTGGCTCACCGTTGGCTGGCGACAGAATGTTGTTGGTCGACATCATCAACGCGCGCGCTTCCAACTGGGCTTCCAGTGTCAGCGGTACGTGCACGGCCATTTGGTCGCCGTCGAAGTCGGCGTTGTACGCGGCGCAGACCAGCGGGTGCAGCTGAATAGCTTTACCTTCGATCAGAACCGGTTCAAACGCCTGGATACCCAGACGGTGAAGGGTCGGTGCACGGTTGAGGAGTACGGGGTGTTCGCGAATCACTTCAGCGAGAACGTCCCAAACTTCCGGCAGCTCGCGCTCAACCATTTTCTTAGCGGCTTTGATGGTGGTGGCCAGGCCACGCATTTCCAACTTGCCGAAAATGAACGGTTTGAACAGCTCGAGGGCCATCTTCTTCGGCAGACCGCACTGATGCAGACGCAGAGTCGGGCCTACGGTAATAACCGAACGACCGGAGTAGTCCACGCGCTTACCGAGCAAGTTCTGACGGAAACGACCTTGCTTACCCTTGATCATGTCGGCCAAGGATTTCAGCGGACGCTTGTTCGAGCCAGTGATGGCGCGACCGCGACGGCCGTTGTCGAGCAAGGCGTCAACCGCTTCCTGCAGCATGCGCTTTTCGTTGCGCACGATGATGTCCGGCGCGGACAGATCGAGCAGGCGCTTCAGACGGTTGTTGCGGTTGATCACTCGACGATACAAATCGTTGAGGTCGGAAGTCGCGAAACGACCGCCATCCAACGGTACCAACGGACGCAGATCTGGCGGCAGAACCGGCAGAACGGTCAGCACCATCCATTCTGGGTGGTTGCCGGAGCCCTGGAAGGCTTCCATCAACTTCAGACGCTTGGACAGTTTCTTGATCTTGGTTTCCGAGTTGGTCTGCGGAATCTCTTCGCGCAGGCGGCCGATCTCGTGCTCCAGGTCGATAGCAGTCAGCAGCTCGCGGACAGCCTCGGCACCCATGCGGGCGTCGAAGTCGTCACCGAACTCTTCGATGGCTTCGAAGTACTGCTCGTCGTTCAGCAGCTGACCCTTTTCCAGGGTGGTCATGCCCGGATCGATAACGACGTAGCTCTCGAAGTAGAGAACGCGCTCGATATCACGCAGGGTCATGTCCAGCAGCAGGCCGATACGGGACGGCAGCGATTTCAGGAACCAGATGTGGGCAACCGGCGAAGCCAGTTCGATGTGCGCCATGCGCTCACGACGAACCTTGGCCAGGGCGACTTCAACGCCGCACTTCTCGCAGATCACACCGCGGTGCTTCAGGCGCTTGTACTTACCGCACAGGCACTCGTAGTCCTTTACTGGGCCAAAGATCTTGGCGCAGAACAGGCCGTCACGCTCAGGTTTGAACGTACGGTAGTTGATGGTTTCCGGCTTTTTAACTTCACCGAAGGACCACGAACGGATCATCTCTGGCGAGGCCAACCCAATACGGATGGCATCGAACTCTTCGACTTGACCCTGGTTTTTCAGCAAATTCAGTAGGTCTTTCAAGGCCTTTCCTCCTGGCGGAGCAAGGAGCGGGCTCTACAGCCCCGCTCCCATTGCGCTTCGTGTTATTCGGTTTCCAGATCGATATCGATACCGAGCGAACGGATTTCTTTGATCAACACGTTGAAGGACTCGGGCATGCCCGGCTCCATACGGTGATCACCGTCCACGATGTTTTTGTACATCTTGGTACGGCCGTTCACGTCATCCGACTTAACGGTCAGCATTTCCTGCAGGGTGTACGCAGCGCCGTATGCTTCCAACGCCCAAACTTCCATTTCCCCGAAGCGCTGACCACCGAACTGCGCCTTACCACCCAGCGGCTGCTGGGTAACCAGGCTGTAGGAACCGGTAGAACGAGCGTGCATCTTGTCGTCCACCAGGTGGTTCAGTTTCAGCATGTACATGTAGCCAACGGTCACACGACGCTCGAACTGGTTGCCGGTACGGCCGTCGAACAGCTGCATCTGGCCGCTTTCTGGCAGGTCTGCCAGTTTCAGCATGGCCTTGATTTCGCTTTCCTTGGCACCGTCGAACACCGGAGTTGCCATCGGCACGCCGCCACGCAGGTTCTTCGCCAGGTCCAGAATCTCTTGGTCAGACAGGTCTGCCAGAGTTTCTTGACGGCCACCGATCTCGTTGTAGATCTGGTGCAGGAACTTACGCAGCTCAGCAACCTTGCGCTGCTCTTCGAGCATGCGGTTGATCTTCTCGCCCAGACCTTTGGCCGCGAGGCCCAGGTGGGTTTCAAGAATCTGACCAACGTTCATACGCGAAGGTACGCCCAGCGGGTTGAGAACGATGTCGACCGGGGTGCCATAGGCATCGTGCGGCATGTCTTCAACCGGCATGATCACGGAGACCACACCCTTGTTACCGTGACGACCGGCCATCTTGTCGCCCGGTTGGATGCGACGACGGATTGCCAGGTAAACCTTGACGATCTTCAGCACGCCCGGAGCCAGGTCATCGCCTTGCTGCAGTTTGCGCTTCTTGTCTTCGAACTTGTCGTCCAGCAGCTGACGGCGATCAACGATGTAAGCCTGCGCTTTCTCAAGCTGCTCGTTCAGAGCATCTTCAGCCATACGCAGCTTGAACCACTGACCACGCTCGAGGCCGTCGAGGAACTCGTCGGTGATCTCGGCGCCTTTCTTCAGACCGGCACCGCCTTCGGCTTTCTTGCCAACCAGGGCGGAACGCAGACGCTCGAAGGTTGCACCTTCAACAATGCGGAACTCCTCGTTGAGGTCCTTACGGATCTCGTCGAGCTGCATCTTCTCGATCGACAGCGCACGAGCATCACGCTCTACGCCATCACGGGTGAAGACCTGTACGTCAATGACAGTGCCTTTGGTACCAGTCGGTACGCGCAGGGACGTGTCTTTAACGTCGGAAGCCTTCTCACCGAAGATCGCGCGCAGCAGCTTCTCTTCCGGGGTCAGTTGGGTCTCGCCTTTCGGAGTGACCTTGCCCACCAGAATGTCGCCAGCGCCAACTTCAGCACCCACGTAAACGATACCGGCCTCGTCCAGCTTGTTCAGCGCAGCTTCGCCCACGTTCGGAATGTCCGAAGTGATCTCTTCTGGCCCAAGCTTGGTATCACGTGCCACACAGGTCAGTTCCTGGATGTGGATCGTGGTGAAACGGTCTTCTTGCACCACACGCTCCGAGAGGAGGATGGAGTCTTCGAAGTTGTAACCGTTCCAGGCCATGAACGCGATGCGCATGTTCTGACCCAGTGCCAGCTCACCCATATCGGTGGACGGACCGTCAGCCAGGATGTCGCTGCGCTCAACCTTGTCACCTTTGCTCACCAGCGGACGCTGGTTGATGCAGGTGTTCTGGTTCGAACGGGTGTATTTGGTCAGGTTGTAGATGTCGACACCGGCTTCGCCAGTTTCAACTTCGTCATCAGCAACACGAACCACGATACGGCTGGCGTCGACGGAGTCGATCACACCACCACGACGAGCCACGACGCAAACGCCGGAGTCGCGCGCAACGTTGCGCTCCATGCCGGTACCAACCAGCGGCTTGTCCGAACGCAGAGTCGGAACAGCCTGACGCTGCATGTTCGAACCCATCAACGCACGGTTGGCGTCGTCGTGCTCGAGGAACGGGATCAGCGAAGCGGCGACAGACACAACCTGCTTCGGCGAAACGTCCATCAGCGTGACGTCTTCCGGCACTTTGACGGTGAACTCGTTCAAGTGACGAACAGCTACCAGCTCATCAACCAACTGACCTTTCTGGTTCATCGTTGCCGACGCCTGAGCGATCACGTGATCTGCCTCTTCGATAGCCGAGAGGAACACGATTTCGTCAGTAACCAGGGTGTCCTTCACCACACGGTACGGGCTTTCCAGGAAGCCGTACTGGTTGGTGCGGGCATAGGCTGCCAAGGAGTTGATCAGACCGATGTTCGGACCTTCCGGCGTTTCGATCGGGCATACGCGACCGTAGTGCGTCGGGTGTACGTCACGAACTTCGAAGCCAGCACGCTCACGAGTCAAACCACCTGGGCCGAGAGCAGAGACGCGGCGCTTGTGGGTGATCTCGGACAGCGGGTTGTTCTGGTCCATGAACTGCGAGAGCTGGCTGGAACCGAAGAACTCTTTCACCGCCGCAGCAACTGGCTTGGCGTTGATCAGGTCTTGCGGCATCAGGCCTTCGCTTTCAGCCATCGACAGACGCTCTTTGACCGCACGCTCTACACGCACCAGGCCAACGCGGAACTGGTTCTCGGCCATCTCGCCAACACAACGCACGCGACGGTTGCCCAGGTGGTCGATGTCATCGACGATGCCTTTGCCGTTACGGATGTCGACCAGGGTCTTGAGAACTTCGACGATGTCTTCCTTGCTCAACACGCCCGAACCTTCGATTTCGGTACGACCGATACGACGGTTGAACTTCATGCGACCTACAGCAGACAGGTCGTAGCGCTCGGCGCTGAAGAACAGGTTGTTGAACAGGGTCTCGGCGGCATCCTTGGTAGGTGGCTCGCCTGGACGCATCATGCGATAGATCTCGACCAGCGCTTCCAGTTGATTGGTAGTGCCGTCGATTTTCAGGGTGTCGGAGATGAACGGACCGCAGTCGATGTCGTTGGTGTACAACGTTTCGATACGTACGACCTGAGCCTTGGCAATCTTGGCCAGGATCTCGGTGTTCAGCTCGGTGTTGCATTCGGCGATGATTTCGCCGGTGGCCGGGTGCACGATAGCTTTCGCAGTGGTGCGACCGATCACGTAGTCCAGCGGCACTTCCAGGGTCTTGATCCCGGATTTGTCCAACTGGTTGATGTGGCGCGCAGTAATACGGCGACCTTGCTCAACGATAACCTTGCCCTTCTCGTCCTTGATGTCGAGAACAGCAATTTCGCCACGCAGACGCTGCGGTACCAGTTCCAGGCTGAGATTCTCACCCTGTACGTGGAACACGTTGGTCGCGTAGAACGCATCGAGCACTTGCTCAGTGGTGTAACCCAGCGCGCGCAGCAGTACGGACGCCGGCAGTTTGCGACGACGGTCAATACGTACGAATACAGCGTCTTTCGGATCGAACTCGAAGTCCAACCACGAACCGCGGTAAGGAATGATGCGCGCGGAGTACAGCAGCTTGCCCGAGCTGTGAGTCTTGCCACGGTCGTGGTCGAAGAACACACCTGGGGAACGGTGCAGCTGGGACACGATGACGCGCTCGGTACCGTTGATAACGAAGGTACCGTTCTCGGTCATCAGGGGGATTTCCCCCATGTAAACTTCTTGCTCTTTGATGTCCTTGATCGCTTTGTTCGACGATTCCTTATCGAAAATGATCAGACGGACTTTTACCCGCAGCGGCACGGCGAATGTCACGCCACGCAGCACGCACTCTTTCACGTCAAATGCCGGTTCGCCCAGGCGATAACCGACATATTCCAGAGCAGCATTGCCGGAATAGCTGATAATCGGGAAAACGGACTTGAAGGCCGCATGCAGGCCGATGTCGCGGAACTGATCCTTTGTAGCTCCCGCCTGCAGGAATTCGCGATACGAATCCAGCTGGATGGCCAGGAGATAAGGCACATCCATGACATCCGGCAACTTGCTAAAGTCCTTGCGGATACGTTTTTTCTCAGTATATGAGTAAGCCATCAGCGTTCCCCAGCTTGGTCACCTGCTTATTTGGCTCCTCCCGACGGGAGCAGCCAGAAAATCTTGCAAACTCTCAGTTTGCGCCACCCCTCAGGGCGGTTACTGCTTCAGCTACAGGCCAACCCTCGAAGGTCGGCCTATAACGGAAAAAGGCCGGTGGCAAAAGCCACCAGCCATCAGCCTTTCGCTTAACGCTTGGGCTGTAGACGCAAGGTCGTCGCTTACTTGAGCTCGACTTTGGCGCCTGCTTCTTCCAGGGCTTTCTTAGCAGCTTCAGCTTCGTCTTTCGACACGCCTTCTTTGACAATGCCAGGAGCGCTGTCAACAACGGCTTTAGCTTCTTTCAGACCCAGACCGGTCAGTTCACGAACGACCTTGATCACGTTTACTTTCTTCTCGCCGGATTCAAGCAGCATTACGTTGAATTCGGTTTGTTCTTCAACAACAGCAGCCGGGCCAGCAGCTGGGCCAGCGGAAGCAGCTGCAGCGCTAACGCCGAACTTCTCTTCCATTGCTTTGATCAGCTCAACGATTTCCAGAACGGATTTCTCGCCGATTGCGTCGATGATTTCTTGATTAGACAGAGCCATGACTCTAATTCCTGTATTGGGGTGACAGCCTACGCGGCCATCGAAATAAACAATAAACGCGAAAGGAGTTGCTCAGCCTTAGGCTGCGGCAGCTTCTTTCTGGTCGCGAAGGGCCGCCAGAGTACGAGCCAATTTGCTGGTAGCGCCTTGAATCACGCTCATCAGCTGAGAAATTGCTTCGTCACGGGTCGGCAGGCTTGCCAGTACGTCGATCTGATTAGCTGCGAGGAACTTGCCCTCGAACGCAGCTGCCTTGATCTCGAACTTATCCTGACCTTTGGCGAACTCTTTGAACAAACGGGCAGCAGCGCCAGGATGTTCGTTCGAGAATGCAACCAGGGTCGGGCCAGTGAACACGTCGTTGAGCACGTCATATTGAGTGCCGGCAACAGCGCGCTTGAGCAAGGTGTTACGTACAACACGTACGTAAACGCCAGCTTCACGAGCCTCTTTACGGAGTCCGGTCATTGCGCCTACTGTCACACCACGGGCATCAGCCACGACAGCGGACAGAGCGACTTTGGCAGCCTCGTTGACTTCAGCGACGATGGCCTTCTTGTCTTCGAGTTTAATTGCCACGGGTTAACTCCTGCTTGTTACGTTTCATCCAACCGAGGCCGGATGTCGTTTGGTGTCAGATTCCGTAAGGAACCGGGAGCACCATCTGCGTAGGCTTGAGGTTTAAGACTTACGTCGCCTACGGTCTTGGATAGCCCCCGCCAGGCAGGGACCCCAATCTTTCAACAACCGGAGCGATCGCTCGCTCCGACTGATATGTCTTACGCGTTCAGCGAGCCCTGATCGATAATCAGACCTGGGCCCATAGTGGTGCTCAGGGTTACGCGCTTAACATAGATACCTTTCGAAGAAGCTGGCTTGATGCGCTTGAGATCAGCGATCAGAGCTTCAACGTTTTCCTTCAGCTTGATGGCGTCAAAGCCAACTTTGCCGACGGAAGTGTGGATGATGCCGTTTTTGTCGGTGCGATAACGAACCTGACCAGCCTTGGCGTTTTTCACGGCAGTGGCTACGTCTGGAGTTACGGTACCAACTTTCGGGTTAGGCATCAGACCACGTGGACCGAGGATCTGACCCAGCTGGCCGACAACGCGCATGGCGTCCGGGGAAGCGATCACTACGTCGTAGTTCAGCTCGCCCGCTTTCATTTCAGCAGCCAGTTCGTCCATACCAACGCGATCAGCACCGGCAGCCAGAGCAGCTTCAGCAGCCGGGCCCTGGGTGAACACAGCAACGCGTACGGTTTTACCGGTGCCGTGCGGCAGAACGGTAGCGCTACGTACAACCTGGTCGGATTTACGTGGGTCAACGCCCAGGTTCACAGCGATGTCGAACGACTCGGTGAACTTAACTTTCGACAGCTCGCCCAGCAGGGTGGCCGCTTCTTCAAAACCGTAAGACTTACCAGCGACGATTTTCTCGGCGATAGCCTTTTGGCGTTTGGTCAACTTAGCCATTACACACCCTCCACGTTGAGGCCCATGCTGCGAGCAGAACCGGCGATAGTACGCACGGCTGCATCCATATCAGCAGCGGTCAGATCAGCCTGTTTGGTTTTGGCGATCTCTTCGAGCTGAGCACGGGTAACGGTGCCAACCTTGACGCTGTTCGGACGAGCCGAACCGCTAGTCAGACCAGCAGCTTTCTTCAGCAGAACCGAAGCAGGGGTGCTTTTGGTTTCAAAGGTGAAGCTACGGTCGCTATAAACAGTGATGATCACTGGAGTCGGCAGACCAGGTTCCATGCCCTGAGTCTTGGCGTTGAACGCCTTGCAGAATTCCATGATGTTCACGCCATGCTGACCAAGAGCCGGACCAACGGGCGGGCTCGGGTTAGCTTGTGCAGCCTTTACTTGCAGCTTGATATAAGCCGTGATTTTCTTAGCCATTAGCTACTCCAATTCGGGTTCTAACGCCTTGCGGCTCCCCGGGTTACTTACGTGTTTATCCCAGTGACGACAAAACCCCGCAGCCTGAGGCTGCGGGGTACGGGATGCTTTGTCAGTTATGCCTTTTCGACCTGACTAAACTCCAGCTCAACCGGCGTGGAGCGACCAAAAATGGTCACAGCCACCTGAATCCGGCTTTTCTCATAGTTCACTTCTTCGACAACACCGCTGAAGTCAGCGAAAGGACCGTCAATTACGCGGACCATCTCACCTGGTTCAAACAGGGTTTTCGGCTTCGGCTTGTCGCTACCATCAGCAACACGACGCAGAATTGCATCAGCCTCTTTATCAGTGATTGGCGCAGGCTTATCAGCGGTACCGCCAATGAAACCCATGACCCGAGGCGTGTCCTTGACCAAGTGCCAAGTGCCTTCGTTCATGTCCATCTGCACCAGAACATAACCGGGGAAGAACTTGCGTTCACTTTTGCGCTTCTGGCCATTACGCATCTCAACCACTTCTTCAGTGGGAACCAGAATCTCGCCGAACCCATCTTCCATGCCGGCCAGCTTGACGCGCTCAATCAAAGAGCGCATTACATGCTTCTCGTAACCCGAGTAAGCATGCACAACGTACCAACGCTTAGCCACGGGACACCTTCAACCAACAATCATGGAAACAAGCCAGCCTAGCAGGGAGTCAAGCCCCCACAACAACAGCGCCATCACCAACACAACAGCCACAACGATAAGCGTGGTTTGCGTGGTTTCCTGGCGGGTTGGCCAAACGACCTTACGAATTTCAACCCGAGCTTCTTTAGCGAGCCCGAAAAATGCCTGCCCTTTAGCGGTTTGCAGGCCAACAAATGCAGCAACAGCCGCAAGCGCCAGCAGACCGAGGACACGGTACAGAATCGGCTCACCAGAGAAGAACTGATTGCCAACCACGCCAACAACCACCAAAGCAGCAACAACAAGCCACTTAAGCAGATCAAAGCGCGAATCTTTGGCTTCAGCCTTAACAGTCATTTACGAGGATCCTGTGAAAGACGTGCCAGTTTTAACTTCTTGGTAAAACTGGCAGGTCAGGAGGGAATCGAACCCCCAACCTACGGTTTTGGAGACCGTCGCTCTGCCAATTGAGCTACTGACCTAAAACAAAATCAGGCCGACCATTATGCCGGCCTGATGGGGACTTATCAACGATTACTCGATGATTTTGGCAACAACGCCAGCGCCAACGGTACGGCCGCCTTCGCGAATCGCGAAACGCAGACCATCTTCCATGGCGATCGACTTGATCAAGGTAACAACCATCTTGATGTTGTCGCCTGGCATTACCATCTCAACGCCTTCCGGCAGTTCGCAGCTACCAGTTACGTCGGTAGTACGGAAGTAGAACTGAGGACGGTATCCTTTGAAGAACGGGGTGTGACGACCACCTTCGTCTTTGCTCAGGATGTAAACCTCAGCTTCGAACTTGGTGTGCGGCTTAACCGAACCCGGCTTGGCCAGTACTTGACCACGCTCAACGTCTTCACGCTTGGTACCACGCAGCAGAACGCCGCAGTTCTCGCCAGCACGACCTTCGTCGAGCAGTTTGCGGAACATTTCAACGCCGGTGCAGGTAGTCTGAGTGGTGTCACGCAGACCAACGATTTCCAGAGCTTCTTGAACCTTGACGATACCGCGCTCGATACGACCGGTAACTACGGTACCGCGACCGGAGATCGAGAATACGTCCTCGATTGGCATCAGGAATGGCTTGTCGATAACGCGGACCGGCTCAGGAATGTAGCTATCCAGAGTCTCTACCAGCTTCTTAACAGCGGTAGTGCCCATTTCGTTGTCGTCTTGGCCGTTCAGAGCCATCAGAGCCGAACCGATGATGATCGGGGTGTCGTCGCCCGGGAACTCGTAAGTGCTCAGCAGGTCGCGAACTTCCATCTCAACCAGTTCCAGCAGCTCAGCGTCATCCACCATGTCAGCCTTGTTCAGGAAGACAACGATGTAAGGAACGCCAACCTGACGGGACAGCAGGATGTGCTCACGGGTTTGCGGCATCGGACCATCAGCGGCCGAGCAAACCAGGATAGCGCCGTCCATCTGAGCAGCACCGGTGATCATGTTTTTTACGTAGTCGGCGTGACCTGGGCAGTCAACGTGTGCGTAGTGACGCACGGCCGAATCGTATTCAACGTGAGCGGTGTTGATGGTGATACCACGAGCTTTTTCTTCTGGAGCGCTGTCGATCTTGTCGAAGTCAACACGAGCCGAACCGAAAACCTCGGAGCAAACACGGGTCAGAGCAGCGGTCAGAGTGGTTTTACCGTGGTCAACGTGACCGATGGTGCCAACGTTGACGTGCGGTTTGTTCCGTTCAAACTTTTCTTTAGCCATCAGAGCGTCTCCCATCGATTAAGTGCGCGAACCACGCGACCATTAAAACAAAGGCAGATATCTGCATATCTGCCTTCTTAATAATGGAGCTCTTGAGCGGATTCGAACCGCTGACCTCACCCTTACCAAGGGTGTGCTCTACCAACTGAGCTACAAGAGCGAACTCTTTTTACATAAACCGCAAACGTGGAGCGGGTAGCGGGAATCGAACCCGCACCATCAGCTTGGAAGGCTGAGGTTCTACCGTTGAACTATACCCGCGGAGCTTGCGGCTCACGCTAAATATGGTGGAGGGGGAAGGATTCGAACCTTCGAAACTCGCGTGTCAGATTTACAGTCTGATCCCTTTGGCCACTCGGGAACCCCTCCAAAGTGAGGCGGCATTCTCTTCGTATGCCACCCTGCTGTCAAGCAATTCCTCATAAAAAACTTGAGGTTAGCGCAATCGACAACAACTTTTCAGATTCACCCAGAGAGCAACCCTGCAAAGCGGGCGCCATTCTATTCAAACTAATTCGACGATGCAACGCTTTCGCATGGCATTAATTGATGTTGTAAGCCATTGAAGTCTCGAGCGAGTGACTGCAGAAGCGAATCATCAGCTAGGCGGCGACTTTCAGGAGAAATCCGCACCCAGAAATTGCGATGAGCCCTCGGCAATTCGCGCATCTGCGGCTCGTAGCCCACCTCGCGCAGACGCTGCATAACACTGTCGGCCGACTCACTGCGCGGAAACATCCCCAGGGAGATTCCGTTGGAAAGATCTCCTGTCGTAATGATGTAACTGTCGATTTTTCGCGCTTGCAGCTCCTTAAGTTGCCGCAACGAAGCCTGGCGAGAAGCAAGAGGCGGTAGATAAACCCAGTAATCCAGACCGGCCGGCGCATCCACAACCCTGACCTGGGACTGGATATCGAGGGTAATCAAACGCTGCTCTACTAATTTGGCGGCGTCTTCTTGATCGAAACCACCCAAAAACATACACACTTCAGAGGAGCCCGCGGCAGCCTCAACAGGATGCTCGCGGCGACTTTGCGCACCACCGGACTCACTCAGTAAACGAATATCTTGCCGAACCTCCTGATGTAAGGATAACGGCGCCACTTCTTTAGCCCGCAAGGGTGCCTGCTGCTGATGCCAGACGTAATAGAAGAGGTTCAGGACAAGAAAAAGGAGAAACAACCAACGCATAAAGACCTCAAGGCAGGGGACATGCGATCGCCAAACCAATAAAAATCAGGTCCGGCATCACACGCGCGACGGGCAGGATTTCTTCCACGGAGCCGGCATCCCCTCCCGTGAGAAACACTTCGAAGGAGTCGCCCCAATACTCTCGAGCAAGTTCAAGCTGAGTCTGCACAAAGCCACGAAGCATTAACGAACACCCGCGCTCAACAGCTTCAACGGTAGAGCGTCCCGGGGAAAGCTTTTGCAGCGCTCTCTCTGCCGCATCATCATCGTATCGAATCCGCCGAGTATGGGTACGCAACTGGTTACGCATCAGCGGCACACCTGGACAGATAAAACCTCCAAGATGACCACCATCTGCACCGACAAAATCCGACGTCACAGCCGTACCCAGATCAAGGACCAAACACGCTTTGCCGGCCAGCTTGTACGCCGCCAGTATAGCCAGCCAACGATCCAGCCCAAGACGCTGGTAATCGCTGTAACCATTACGGACGCCAGCCAAAACCTCAGCTGAGCGAGCGCACAGAGAAGCGATACCAAAGCGCTCAAGCAAAAGCTCTGTAAGCGCCGAGGTTTCTTCATCGCTACGCACACTTACCAAGCGGGCCGCGCGCAAGGCGAGCCCGGGCAACGCGAAAAGATCTGTAAGCAACTCCTCAGACGAGCCGACTACACCGCCACCCACGACGATCGATTGTGCATCCAACACCCGCCACTTGATAAAGCTATTTCCGCAGTCGAGCTCAAGAATCATCACGCAACCTCAAACTAAGCTCTCCACCACTGTACTGACGCTCCTCGCCATCCACCAGGAGCCTTAGCGCTCCCCGGAAATCGACCCCTAGCACACGCCCATCAATGAATTGGGCGCCCGCAGAAAGGCGAACCTCTTTTCCCTGCCAGAGATGAGCAGCCTCCCAGTCCGCACAAAGCGCCTGAAAACCCTGCTGTCGGTGCAGCGCGAGATAATGATCCAGATGGGCACTCAAGCTATTAATAAGCGCATTTCGATCAATCACTTCGCCAACCTCGTTGCGTAGGGACGTCCACGGCTGATCGATTGAATCCTCGCGACGCATATTAACGTTGATACCGACGCCTACCACTACATGACAAACATCTGCAGGATCGCCGGATATTTCCAACAATATTCCTGCTACCTTCCGTCCAGCAACCAGGAGGTCGTTCGGCCACTTCAGCCCAACACCCGCAACGCCCGCCTCACGTATAGCCGCTAATACTGCGAGCCCAACAACCAAACTAAGACCGTCCAACTGGCCCGCTCCACCTTCGACACGTAGCAGCAGGCTGTAATAGATATTTTCGGCGAAAGGACTTATCCACTGCCTCCCGCGGCGGCCGCGGCCCGCCGTTTGCCTTTCAGCTACAACAAAAAAAGGCGGCTTTTCGCCGGACTCCAGATAACGGAAGGCCGCAGCATTAGTAGAGTCAACACTCTCGAGCACCTGTGGTCGCCAGCCACCCGGATTACTCAGCAGCTTTTCAGCATCAAGTAGAACAAGCGGGGTCTCTAGGCAGTAACCTCGCCCACGCACCTTATGAACCGACAAACCAGAAGCCAGCTCCAACTCCTGCAACTGCTTCCAAACAGCCGCACGACTAACCCCAAGGGACGCACCTAGCGCCTCGCCCGAATGAAATCGTCCATCTTGTAAAAGCGCCAGTAACTTCAGCATTTGAGATCGCCAAATCAAGAGGCACGCATCATAGCGGCGCACTGGACCATTTCATAGAAAGCATCTCCGACAAGAAACAGGGCTATTAGCCGTTATCAGGGATGTCGATCCGCATCCGGAAGGCGTACCTGTCTAGAAACTTTTCTCGGCACAAAAACAAACCCCCCACTCGCTTTCGCGAATGAGGGGTTTGGAATTTAAGCTTGACGATGACCTACTCTCACATGGGGAAACCCCACACTACCATCGGCGATGCGTCGTTTCACTACTGAGTTCGGGATGGGATCAGGTGGTTCCAACGCTCTATGGTCGTCAAGCAATTCG
>NZ_QAOJ01000006.1 GCF_003050835.1 Pseudomonas sp. GV071
AGCGGGAGGCGAATTCTACAGCGTTTCAAACCGCTGTCAACACCCTCTTTACACCGCTTTCGATCAACTCAACCGATCTACTAACAGGACCAAACTTCAACCCTGTCAGCCCGGCGCATTCTACGCAGATCTCTCTGCTTTGCAACCCTTAATTTCTCGCTAACCTATTGATTAGCTTGAAGTTTTAAGAGCCGTCCGCGCCGGAATTGGTGCGCATTATAAGCACCCACAAAAACCCGTCAAGGCATTATTGAAAGGAATCTGCAATTACCCAGTGATTCACTTGGCAGACCGCACCGCTCACTATCTATAAGCTAGCCCACTCGCTGGCTGGCTTTACCAACCCAGCACGTTCACTACCTATATAAAGGAAGGCATATGCAAGGATTCAACACCAAGGCCATAGGACTGGCGATCGCCGCGCTCATCGTCCTGCTCGTAGTTTCCACCTCCTGGTACACAGTCGATGAAACCGAACGCGGCGTATTGCTACGCAACGGCGCCTTGGTCGGCGTGGTCGAACCAGGCCTGTCATTCAAGACCCCCTTTATAGAGACGGTGAAGTTCATCTCCGTACAAAGCCAGGCCACCTCCTACCGTGACCTCCAGGCCTACAGTAAGGATCAGCAGACCGCGACCCTGCAGGTATCCGTGTCCTGGCACGTGGTTCCAGGCGAAGTTTCCAAGGTTTACACCCAGTACCAAGACCTCGACGGCCTGGTTTCCCGCCTGATCAGCCGCCAGGTCCCCACCCAGGTAGAGAACATCTTCGGCCAATACAACGCGGTAACTGCCGTGCAGCAACGCGGGAAGTTCGTCGCCGACGTAGCCAAAGCTATCAAAGAGTCAATCAACGGTCCCGTGGTGATCGACGGCGTGCAGGTCGAGAATATCGACTTCAGCGACGACTACGAGCGCTCCATCGCCCTGCGCATGAAAGCCGAAGTGGAAGTTAAAACCCGGGAACAGATGCTTGCCACCGAGCAGGTGCAGGCACAAATTCGCGTCACCCAGGCGCAAGCTGAAGCCGACGCCAAACTCGCCGAAGCCAAAGCCGACGCAGAAGCCACTCGCCTGCGCGGCATCGCCGAAGCCGACGCAATCAAAGCGCGCGCCGAGGCATTGGCCAGCAACCAGAACCTGGTCGAGCTGACCAAAGCCGAGCGCTGGGATGGCGCCTTGCCGACCACCGTACTGCCTAACAGCGCCCTGCCCTTTATCGATGCGGTAAAACCCGCCAACAAAGCGACCCAATAAGCGCCAGAAAGAAAGGCCCATGCATAAGGCATGGGCCTTTCACGGCAAGACATTTACAGCACGACCTGCCTGGCAACCTCCCACACCTTTTGCCGCTCCTTTTGGCCGGTGGTGCCGCCGTTAATGCGATGGGTAATGGCGTCAAACTTGCCGCCATCCGCCAACTCATTCAAGCCTTGGCTTTGCCAGAACCAGCCTGCCGACAACGCCCCATACAGAGGCCGCTCAAGCAATGGTGGAATCGCTTCGAGGTCGGCCATCAATGCCTGGCCCGCTAGTCGATAGTTATCGCGACCGGTAATCTGGATCAGCCCTCGCCCCCGATAGCGCCAACCGTCCCCCGAAGACTCAGGGCCATTGCCCAGCCGCTCGCTATATACTCGATTGGCGATAGCCTGCGGGTTTCTGGCTAACTGCTGCGCCTGCTGATTTGGCACGCCACCGATACCGGCAAAGCGGCCCGGCCAGGTACTGGCCAGACCTTGAGCGCTGTAATTGAGGTTCTCCACCAACCGGGTGAGTTGCGCGCTTTCATGCCCGACTTGAGCAAGAAAGGCGGCGCAACGCAACGAAGAGTCGATGCGAAAGCGCGCCATCGCCGTGTTGAGCGCAGAAACAAAATCGCCCGCGACTGGGCGGGCGTTTGGGAGTATCTGCAGCAGTTGCTGCAGTGTTATCTGCATCGGGGGCCTCCCGTTGAAGGCGGCATACCCTCTACGTATCGGCTCATGCCGGCCAACCTTCTTCGAGCATCGGCCGAGTGAAAGAGCCCGCCGCAAACGCATCGTTCAACGCGAACTCACGATCGAAACAGGCTTGAACGTGTGCACGCACGGCCGAAGCAGCCGCCAGAATTTCCGTGCCTGACAACGCGATACGGCCGGACGCCGCATCCGGTACTTTCCATTCAATCGAATAACCCGGATCGATGAATGCCGCGACAGCAGCTGCGGCGATTAAGGCCTGCCCATCACGGGACGTGTCAAAGCGAACCCCTTTAAATGGGATACCTGCGATTTCAGCCTGATAACGCCTGACGGCGATATCAGCCGGGATATCGGCGATGGCCTCTGCTTGGGCTAATCGGTGAGCAGCCAATGCCATCTCATCGATTGGCTCAAGATTTGGACGGATATAAGCGTCCTGCGAACCATCACGTTCATAGGCAAAGATTTCGCCAGTGGCACGATCTATAAAGTGTTTCATTAGCGAAGCTCCTGCCAATAGCCCAAAGGTCCAAAAACAACGGCGGAATAAGTTGCAGCTGGAGGCACTACGGTAGCGGCAGATGACGCAGAAACCGCCGAAGAGTCTGACGTTGAGTTGTT
Source organism: Pseudomonas sp. GV071 (assembly GCF_003050835.1). Taxonomy (GTDB): domain Bacteria; phylum Pseudomonadota; class Gammaproteobacteria; order Pseudomonadales; family Pseudomonadaceae; genus Aquipseudomonas. Next base: position 2,586 of record NZ_QAOJ01000006.1, read on the forward strand.
TTCGATTTGCTGCCCAGCCACAGTGAGCACTACCCCAGTAGTGATTCCCCCATTGGTTGAGACCGAAAAGATAATCGGGCGCCCGGTAGTGTTGGTGTATGTAGTCCCAGATGCCCGACTAGCCGTCAGATTCTGCCAAGTCTGCCCATACCCCAAACTCGACAACGCCCCCAACGCCTGCCCACCCGCGCCTTGAATCGTGCTAGGTGCCGAAGCCCACTGCCCTGCGGTCGCCTGGCTGGACTCCACATACCCCACCACCCGAAACGGCACTCCGGCCCGAGCGATGGTGGAATAGACAACGTTATTCACCGTAGCCGAGGCACTGATCGCCGAGGTGTTGATCAGCGTGGTCTCGTCCAGGTTTACGCCGCCTGCCAGGTTCACCACCGCGAGTTCAATCGTCCCGGCGTTATCGAGCGCCAGCAGTATCAAACGACTCTGTACCGCGTTGGCGCTGCCGAGCGTGGCGCCTGCGGGTACCACCAGCGACAACGCCGAAACCGCACGGCTGTTGACCGCCCCGCTGCTCAAGGTCGCCGAGCGGAACTCCAGGGCAGTGGGAGCCAACCCCAAGGTCAATGCATTCGCGGCAACGGCAGCACTCACTACCTGAACCTGCCGGGCCGCAGACACCGCGCCCACCGAGAACACACTGGTGCCATCGCAAAACAGCTGCAATGCCGCGCCCTGCCCCACGGCCACGCCATTACCCGCAGCCGTTTTCACGGTTAAGGTGAAACCGCCGGAGGTGTTGTTGGAGACCACCCACTGCCGGCTTGCGGCGGGGACGGTAATGTTGACGTTGGCGGTCAGTACACCAGTGAAATTCAGCAGCGGATAACGCGCTTCGGTGGCACTGAGGATGACGTTGGAACCACCCGCCACACTTTTCGTTAGGGTCGAGCTCACCAGCGACTGGGCGAACTCAGTGGTCGCTACCTTAGTCGAGCTATCGCCCAAGCCCTGAGTCGCAAACACATCCTCTGCCAGCAAATTGGTGCCATTGCCATACACCGTGTTGCGCCCCGCAGCCACAATCACCCCACTTCCGGCCACGGTCGTGCAGGTCACGGCAAAGCCGCCGCTGGTGTTGTTTTCCACTACCCAGGTTTTGCTCCACGCCGGGAAGTAGATGTTGATGTTGGCGGTCAGTGCGCCGCTCAACACGATGCGTGCCTTGGCGGCTTGCAGGCTGGTCAAGGTGACCGAGGAACCGGCCAACCCGCTGAGGGTCGTCACGCCATAACTGAAGGCCGGCACCCAACCGGTCAGCGCTGCGTTGCTGACTTCCGGGGCCAAGGCATTGCCTTCGGCGGTGTTGAACCAGTAGCCGTCGAACGTAGAGTTGGGCAGCAGCGCGCCTTTGGGGTAGCCGCTGACCGAGCTGGCAAAGGTGCTGTCGAAGGGGTAACCGCTGCCCGCATGGGACCAGCGCAACGACTGAGTGATCGCGTTGAGAATGCCGTTGAAGTCGGCACCGAACGGCGGCACGCCACCGGCGGCGATGGGGGTGAAGTTCAGGGGCACAAACCCGTCCGGGTAGGAGGCCAGGCCAGCAGTAATGCCGATCTGTGAGGTCTGTGGAATGGAGTTCTTGCTTCCGTTGTTGGCGAACGGAATAGGGATACGCGCAGGAAGGCCGCTAGTTTGCATCTTGGAGTCCCGACTGAGTGAAAAAGGTGCCCTGGCCGAATGGCTGCAGGCCTGCTTCGGCGAAGCCGAAGGTGGTGCTTGGATCGAGTTGCAGGATGGTCACTCGCACCCCGGCTGAACGCGGAACCGCGCCGGAGTGCAGCATGATTGCCAGCTCGACGGCCGACAGGCTGAACTCGAAGACGTAACGCACCTGCATGCCGCCGGTGTCGACGACATACGCCCGCCCCTCCCCGGCGAACAGGTAGCGCAGCAGCGCGTTGAGCGAGGCGCAGGTGCAGTTGGTGATATTGGCCAACGCCTTGACCATGATCAGCTTGCGATAGGCGTCATCGGCCAGGGTGTAGGTACTGGTCGCCAGCGGCCCGGCATACATCGGCGCCTGGTTCAGTGGCTGCGGGCCGCTAGCGGCAGTGGCCGGGGTGAAGGCTTCATCGAAGCCCAGGTACAGCGGCGCACTGTCGACCTGCAGGTCGCGCGACACATTGACGATCTTGCCCCAGTAATCCAGGCCAAAGCCCTGGGCCGTCTCCAGGTTCCAGACAATGTCATAGAACGCATTGAGATCGGCCGTCGGGTCAATCCATTGGTTGAACGCATCCAGCAGCGTGGTGATGGTCGGGCTATTGGCGTATTGGCTGAGCTGCGTGTCTCGGTAGTTGTGCATGCCTCACCCCACCAACTGCACATCGATATTGCTGATATCCAGCGTGGGGCGCTGATCGATGCCCATCACCAACGAGATGCCGCCAGCCGGCGCGCTCGAGCCGAGCAGAATCGACAGAATCTGAACATTGGCGTCCGTCGCCGCCACGCCGGCATAAAAACGTCCGGCGTAGATGGCCGAGGCAATCCGCGCCCGCGCACCGCCATCGGTGCCGTTGAAGGCATCGATCACGGCCTGCTGGATCAGGCTTTTGATGGTGGCGGGCAATGCCGCATTGGCGGCGATCTGGATCGAGAAAAACACCGGCACCGCGGTCGGCGTTACCCACGACACCCGGTAGCTCGGTCGTGGCGCGGTGTAGTTGAGGTCCTCCACTACCGCCACGGTTTCACCGTTGTAGTTGCAGCCGTTGGACTTCTTGCTCCAGATCGCCTGGGCGATATCCGCCGCTTCGCCGCCGACGACGGCCACGTAGATCGAGTTCGCGGCCACCGGATAATGGGTGACACCGGTCAGCACCTCGGTGCTTTTCGGGTTGTCGATCACGTAGGCATCAAGCACACCGTCGACATCCAGCACTGCGGCATAAACCGACTGCACCGAGTTCACCGCGTTGGCGGCGACCGAGAGCTTGCGTCGGTACTCGAAGTCCGTACGGTTTTCGACCTCGACCCCTTCGCTGCCCGCAGTGTGGTTGATCACCGTGTCCCAGCCAATCACCTGCTGGAAAATCCGCGTCAGGGCGCCGACCGGGCAGGCAATCGGACCGCTGGTGGTGCACTGAAAGTCGACCTGCACGCTGCCGTCGGCGCCGATGCGGGCATCGCTCTGGCTCAGGTACAGATAGCCGTTGACGTCCTGGGCCACTGAGCCGGCGGGAATCAAGGTGCCCACCAACCCGGAGCAGGTGCCGGTGACCACCGTGCCCGAGGCGGCAATTCGGTCGATAAAGTAGATCCGCCCCAGAGCGTCCTGCCAGCGACCGCTGGCCTTGTCCGGGTCGAGCTGGTTGACCACTTCGGCAAAGCGGTCGTTCTTGTCGCCAATGATCGCGGTCAGAGTTTGCGCCAATTGGCCCTGAGGGCTGCTTAGGCCCGGGTTGACCCCGCCGCCGAAGGCCGTGTTGATGTCGGCTTGCACGCCGGCAAGAATCGCCGACTCGGCGGGCAAGGTGATGCCGCTGCGATCGAGTTGCAGGTCGGGAACGCTGGTGGTGAAGGCCATCAGAAGGTCACCCCCGACTCAATCCCATCGGTGTCGATGATTTTGATCAGGCCGCTTAGACCGCGGCCTTCGATCCTGTCCAGCTGCACTTCAACCTGCACCACGTCCGGTACGGTCATGGCGGCATCGATAATCTGTTGGCGAATAAAGGAAGGCGGCGGCAGCTGGCCGAGCACCTTCTGAAAATAGGGCATGCCCAGGCTTTGGTCGTACCAGCATTCACCGATGAAAGTGCGCACTGCACATGCCACATCCTGGGCAATCGAGTACGGCTGGTTGGCCAGGGCGATGTCGCCGCTGGCATCGAGCACCAAGTCCCAGGCGGTTTGATCAAGCAGCAGAGTGCTGGCCATGTCGTTCACCTTTTCGGGGTCATAAAAAAACCGGCCTGTGGGCCGGTTTGCGGATGGATTGCTTAACTCGGGGTGGGCGGGTCGGTGTTGGCCGGGCCGCGCTGCACACCAGGGTGCAGGTGCTGGGCAAGGCTGACCCCGGCGCCGCGTACATCGCCCTGCACCGTGGCCGAACCACTGACCGTCAGGTCACCCTCGATGGCAGTGACAGGTGCCTTGATCGTAACTTGGGTCGGCGACAGCAGCGTGATGCCGTCTTGGTTGAACTGCACATACTGCTGCGGCACGCCATTGAGCACGCCCCCTATATATAAGGCATCGGCCATATCGTGACGGCGCGCCGAACCCGGTGCGGCGGCCGCTTTGCTGGCCTTGACCGCCGACAAGTCGCGGTCGGCAATACAGGCCAGGCCGATATCGCCGGGCTGTGGGTCGATGATCACGGCGTTGCTGCCGCCCTGCAGGCGCAGGTAAGGCACGTCATGAATGACCCCGGCATCGATCACATTGCCGACGCCATCGACACGCTGCACCAGCACTTTCACATCGACAAAACCGACCGCCGACACCCCGCCGTTATTGCTGCAGCTGAGCACCTGTACCAGGGTGGTGGTGCGCGTCGAAGCCAGCGCCTGACGCAGAAGAAACTGCTGCACCTCGTACTCGCTGGCATCGGCATACAGCTGCACGACGCCGGTCGCGCCATCCATGGCTTGTGTGGTGGCAACCATGCTTAACCCTCCGGCCCGAGCTGGGCATATGTAAACCACGGACCATCGCTGACCAGGGAGCTCAACTCATGGCTCACCGACTTGCAGTACCAACCGGAGCCATTCGCCTGTGCCACCGTGCTGCGCACTTCCATGCGTCGGCCCAAAACGATGTCGGGATTGAATGAGCTGCGCACATGGATGCCGAGTTTGGACACCACCGGGTAGTCGACCAGACCGGTTTGCGACGCGACCAGCACGCTCATCTCATCACGCTGGCCACCGCTGGGCCAGATGGCCACGCTGCCGTTGCTGATGTCATAGGCGACACCCGCGTGCTGAGCGCAATCCTTGATCTGGGTAAGTGCCGAGCCGGCAAAATAGGGGCTGGCGAGTTTGGCCGTGACGCCATTGTTGCTGAAGGAGAACCCCATGGACCTGGCCAGCGACTCAATCACCGTGGCCACATCCGTGACGCCCTTGTAGCTGTTTACCGCGACGGCTTTGACCTGTTCATACAGACCCGCCACCGCCTCGACGTTAAAGCACACTTGCGGCGCTTGGCTGTAATCGATCCAGGCGTTGGCAATGGTGCCCTGAAACACCTGGGCCATGCCGCCATGACCGTTGCTGGCGGCGATGGTGACAAGGTTGCGGCGAGTCGCCTGCACCGACAGCCCCAGCGTCGATAGTTGGTTCATGGTGGCTTCGGACATGCCGTACACCCGCAGCTGCAGGGAATTCAGCGAGCCGCCGCTGACGTTCTGGATATAGGCCTCGCAAGGCAAGCCGCGATAACTCGCGACACTGCCCAGCTGCTCACCAAACTTGCCTTCCGCCAGTTGAAACGACATCTCCACCACCCTGGCTTGCAGTGCCATTGTGAGCCTCGTTGGTTGCTGTGGTTGTGTGTGCAGGCCCACTGGCCTGCGCGTGAAATGCTGCTGCGCGCAGCGGCGTCAGCCGAGATCGACAGGCTCCAGGTACATCAGCACATAACGGCTGCCGAGCCCTTGGTAGTGCGGGTCATAGCTGCCCTGGGTATCCATGAATGCCAGGTCACCGACAAACCCCAAATGGGGCTGGCGCACCAGGCGCGACATATCCCGGCACAGCACCCCGGCCAGAAGTTTTTCCGAACTCACATAGAGGTCGAGAAACATCCCGGTGGTCTTCTGGTACAGGTTGATCTTGCAGTGCTGCGAGCCGAGCACCACCGCGAAGGTCTGCGCTGGCACCGGTGAAAGCGGAACGATCTGCATCTAAGCCCTCCTGAGCAACAAGTGAGTGAACGAAGCGCTACGCCACGCCGATGTTTTCCGGTTGTTTGACGTAATAGAGCGCCAGCTGATCGGTCGAAGGCTTGGCTGGTTTTACCGTGCAGGTGCTCACCGGGTCCGCTCCGGAAGGGTTCTTGGTTACCGGCTCGGGCTCCTCGGCGCTGTTCATCTCCTTGAACACCGCGTACACCGAGAGCAGCGTCTGCCCGGCTTTGCCTTCGCGCTTGTAGTCGAAGCTTTCCAGGCTCATGCGCTTGTAGGTCTGATCCGGCGTGACCAGTGTGCAAACCTCGAACCCGTCCTTGAGCCGCTTCAACTCATCGAGGAACTGCTCACGGCCCATCAGGCCACTGCCGCCGCAGGTCATGCGCATATTTACCACACCGGGTTTCGGCACTTTGGAGAAGCGATTGATCTCTGCCCCACTCGATTTGAAGTCGGCACCACCAACGTATTCGAACTCATAAACAGAGTCCGGAATCAGTACCTGACGCTCAGCCCTACCGAGTATTTGCCACGGATATTGGTCCGCCCAACTGAGCAGCCCGAAGGCATCCAACCCCTGCACCCGGCCCATAATCCCGGAGGTAACGGCGTAGCCATAAGCCGTGCGGCGCAGATCCGGCACCCCGGGCGCGCGCGGCACGTTGGGATATTCAATCAATGGCATCAGCTGTCTCCGGTCGAGGCCTGGTACACCAGGCTGGCCTTACCCAACGCAGGACCAATCTCACGGGCGATGCCGCTGGCATTGGTGGCCTGGGTATGGATTTCAATCTTCTGGATGGTGGTTTCGCTATTGCTGACCCCACCGCCACCGGACGCCGCTGCAGCACGAACGCCTGCGCCCAGTTGCACCCCGGCCCCCACGGACTGGTTTCCCGGACCAGCGTTTGGCGCCGCCCATTCACCGACCGATTGACTGCCGCCGATAGCCGTCAGGCGTAACTGCTGCACCAACGCCGCAGCGCCCTGCCCGGCTGAGACCGGCGCCGCTGTTGCGGCCTTGCCGTTGGCAACGGTTTGCTCCGCACCATTGGCCCGTTTGGCGCCAGCAACTTCCTTGGTTTGCTTGCTGATCACCGTAGGCGCCGTTGGGTCACCTGCGGCCAGGGCATCGAAATGCCGATCCAGCGCTTCCTGCGCTGTGCTGCTGCCAAGGCTGGCGGCCATCGTCATCAAGGTGCCGCCAATCTTGTCGCTAAGTTCCTCATTGGGGGTAATGAAGTTGTCGTTGATATAGGTGCCCACGGCCCAGCCGGCGGCCCCGGCCGCCACGACCTTTTCCGGCGCGCTGAGGGTTTTGAAGCTGTTGATGTTTTTCTTCAGCTCGGCAAAGGTTTCGCTCAGCTCGCGATAGGCATCCACCGTGGCAATCACTGACGAGATGCTGCCGCCGGTGGTGGCATCCAACTGGTCGAGCAGCACCACCGAAAACGCCATCGCCGAAGCCAGACCATCGTGCAGTCCCTGCAACTCCTCCCGGTAGGCTGGCGCCCATGTCGATAGCTGCTTCAGGTCCTTGAGCACCACTTCCACCACCGGGCTGAGTACTTCCTCGAACGACAGGCAAAGATTGATGGGCGGCTGCGCGGCTGCCCGTGTCCCGCCAGCAGGCTCCGTCGTGCGTTGCGGCACGGCCTCGCCGCCGACGTTGGCCGCCACTTTCGCCACAGCCAGCGCATTGAGCACCGAAGCCACACCGTCGTCGGCAGCCAGCACGGCCAGCAGACCGTCCAGCTCATCCTTGAGCCGGCTGATAAAAACTGCCGCTTGCTCGCCGCGAAGGTCCATCTGTGCGGCGGCGACACTGAGGTCGTCAAACAGGTTGGCGAGGCTGGCGCTCGCCTCCTGGTGCCTCGTTTTCAAGGCCTGGCCATCCAGGCCAAGCGCCTGCACCAGGCTGTCAATAATGTTGGCCATGGCTAATCCCTGGGCTGGTTGGCAATCATGGTGTTGTGGCTGTCGACGGTATTCACCTCGAGCAACCACCACATGTCCTCGAGACCGTAAACGCTGTCGAGTTCATGCAGGGTTGCCAAGCGCGAGGATATACAGGTGGCGACGGTGCGCGGCAGGTTGAGGTACTCAACCATGCCGTATGGCAGAGCGCCGCCTACGCGTGGGCCAAGGTCGAGGACGCGGCGGCGGCGGAAAAATCCGCGTGCAGCTTCCAAACCTCCAGGCGCAACTTGAGGCGGCTGGCGACCTCCTCGATGTCGCTCTCCACCAGGTCGCGCACCACGCTCTTGTCGTTGCTGTTGGGCAGCATGCGCACGCACTGGAACATTTCATCCAGCAGCGGTTCGGCCACCTCGTAAGGCAGCTTGCCGATAAAGGCCAAGCCCAACCGGGCGAGACCGGCAAAGCCGGCACTCTCAATCCCGTCAGGCAGTTCGATGCCCTCTTTGATCATCGCCAGCACAGCGCGAATCGCCCACTTCTCGGCCTGACTGGCGGGCATTTCCAGCAACTGGAAACTTTTGCCCTGGTCACGGCCGGCGCTGGTGATGGTGTATTGCCGGGTCTTGCGTGCCATCTGCGCGCCTCCTTAGCCGTTGTAGGCTTCGCTGGTTACCGATTCCCAGGTGATTTTGTACACCTGCGGCTGCAGGGTTTTCTTCGCGTCGGGCATCGGTTGGCCCGCGGTGAGCACACCATTTTTCAGGGTGTACTTCTTGCCAATTGACGGCAGGATGATGGTGCCGTTGGCCCAATACACATCGCGCGCCGCCTGCATGGTGCTGAACCAGGTGGCGAAGACGAACATCGACTCGCTGTCGGGCATCAGGGTGATGGTTTGCACCGTTGGGCTATAGAGGTAGCCAGCGGACAACTTGCCATCCACGCCCACCACCAGCTCGGCGATGGTCATCGCGTCGGTGGAGAAAGCAGAGTCCGAGGCATAGCCCTGAATGATCTGCGGCGAGGTGAACAGATTGGTGATAGCCAGTGCGAAGGTGGAGTTCGCTGAGGTAATAGTCGACATGGCGAAAAGCTCCGCTTATTGAATTTCGATCGAGGCGAGGGTGAGTTTCTGGATGCTGCCGCCATCGGCGTAGTACAGCGTCATGGACGGGCTGGCTCGGGCAACGCGCACGGCGGCGGTGGCCGGGACGATTTGCAGGTAGTAGCCCTTGGCGACAATCACGCCGCTGACATCCGAGCCGATGGCGTTCTGGATCAGCGCAATCTGCGCCTTGGACAGGCTGGTGCCGGTGCGGATGGCGCCGAAGTTGACGGCCGCCGACAAGGCATCCAGGCAGGCGGCTTCAACCAGCGCGTAACCGGCCGCGTTGTAGGGCACCGAGCCGACCGACTGGAGCAACTCGATCATGGCTTTCTGCAAGTTGGCGTTGAGCCAGATCTGGTTCAGGTAGGTGTCCGCCCACAACCACTTGCCCGACACCGAGCCCGGGTACATGAACACGTAACCGTCTTTGGCAGTGGCATAGGCGCCGTAGAAGTTGTAGCCATTGCTGATCAGGTTGGACGCTTCACTGGCATCGGTCACCGACGCCGCCAACCCGGATTGCAAGCGGAAGGCCAAGGTCGCGCGGCCATTCAGCCGGTCGAAATCCAGCGCAGCTGCCCAGCCCAGAGCAAAGGCCGCGTGGTTGGCATTACCCCAGATCGGCAGGCTGCCCACTGCTTTGCTCGACTGCAGGTAGTAGCCCCAGGTGGTGGTATTGCCAGCAGTCTTGGCGTTGATGTCGCTGTCCCAGCCGACGTACACGTAGCGGTCGCCCTTGCTGTTGGCCCAGTCCGAGAAGGCGATCTTGTCGGCCGTCACCGGCTCCCAGGTGGTCATGAAGCAGGCCCAATTCTGGGTCACCTGAGTCAGGGCGTTCATGCTGCCAACCGGGGTACCGGCTACAGCGCCTTGGGAAACCACTGCACCGCTAACGGCTGTGAGCAGCAAGCCAGCAGCCAGGGTGCCGGTGGCAAATGCCGCGGTCGAAGTGGTGCCAGTGGTGCTGGAGCTGATTACGAAGGCCGATTTCAATGCATCGAACGTCACCGGCAAGGCCAGCGCAGTGGCGAGCACCGAGGCGGCATTGCTGAAACTGGTGACGGCCGAGAAGTCGACGTTTGCGGCGGTTTTGCTAACCCCGTCGATCTGCACCGTCAGGCTACCGCTGAGCAGCTTGAGTTGCGCCAGGGTCAGCCTGGCCAGTGAACCACTGCGCAGGTACGCCGCCACTGGCGCTGCCGGGCACTGGGCGAAGTACAACAGACCGGGATTCTTGGTGCTGTTTTCGTAGCCGGCAAAGTAGATGCTGGCCAGCGCCGCTTCCTGCGCGGCGGCGCCAAAATAGGCTGCGACATCTTCCGCCGTGGCAAAGCCCGGCACGCTGCCCACAGGCACATAGGCATTGCGCGTCAGGATGACGCCATTCAGGTCGACAGCAGCGCCGGCCGCTGCCAGTACGCCAGGGTTGACCTGGACAATCTGTGATACGGGGATAGTCATCTATTCAATCCTCAGGGGGGAACTTGATGGCCACTTCGGCCACTTCGATGTGCAACTGGTCGGCGTAATCCATCGCGGTGGTGATGACCGGGTTGAACTGCGCGACGAAGTTGAAAGTCCAGCGAGGCTGGTACTGCTGCTCGCTGTTGATGCGGGTGGTGTTGCGTAATTGGCTGGCATACAGCGGCGTCATCGCCAGCGTGCCGGCGGCAAACCAGTCGGCCGCGTAATCGCTGCCGACCAGCCCGGCCACACGCATCGCCAGGCTGTTGGCGGGCACGCCATAGAAGTCGAGCTGCACCGTCCATTGGCTGGAGCAGAGGTAATCGAGGCGGCTGGTGGTGGCGGAACCGGTGTCGGCAAAGCGGCTTTTGTTGCTGGCCAGGGCTTCGATGCTGAGCGAGGTCATGGTCACGAAGGTGCCACTGGGCAGCGGCTGGTTATCCTCGGCGGGTACCACCGGGCAATTAACGATGGGCAATAAAAAACCGCGCAAGGCGGTCATCAGGTCGGCTTCTGTCAGGTCTATGGTTACCGTCATCTCGGCTCCTGCCGGTTGATTAGAAAACGGCACTCGCCCGCCGGCGATACCGTTGAATGGCTGGCACTCAGCGGGTAGCCGTAGAGCAGGTGCAGCAGCGCCCCGAAGACCGTGATTGCCACTAGATAGAAGGTCAGGCTGAGCAGCGGTTGGGCAACGATGTGCACACGGCGCAGGTAGTCCAGCGCGGCGAGTACAACCAGCAGGCACAGCCCGGCGTCGAGGCCAGTAAGGACTGCACTCATGTCAGATTCCCCGCGTAGCGGCGAAACGCTCACTCAGCGCCTTCAGGCACGGAATGACGTTCATCGCCAGCAGGCCGATAAGAAAGGCCACGCCATTGCGGGACTCTGCGTCGCCCGGCAGGTTGAAGTAGCTCACCACCAGTTGCGTGGTGAATACCGATGACACAAACCCGGTCAGCACCGCTGCAGCGGGCTGTTTGCGGGTTAACTCACGCAGAAAAGACAGGGACACCACCGCCCCGGCAAAGCCGGCGGTGGCCACCCCATATTTTGCGAGTAGCGCACCACCAGTGAAGGTCGGGTCCATTGTGCTCTCCAGAACGAAACGCCCGGAAAGACTCCGGGCCGAAGCGCGTGCTGCAAAAACCTGAATCGCAGAAACGCAAAAGCCCGGCACAGAGGCCGGGCTTTTTTGATCGCTTTGCGCAACTCGTTAATTGTGCACTATGGGTAATTTACCCATTAAAACCCTTCACGTCAACATGATCAGGCCGTTTTTTTATCTTTTTCTGCATGAATTACGCTCCACACTGGCGATTGGGCTTCCAGGTCGAGAGTTTCGATCAACGTGGCCAGGTCGTCCCACAACCCTTTCCAGTCCCGCGACCAGTTCGCCGGGGCGATCTGGATGCCATAGAACGCCTTCATCTCGCCCGCCACTCGCGCGGGCCCCCACTGCTCGCTACCGCAGACCTGTGCTTTGTAAGACTGCAGCGCGATGGTCACCAGATAGATCGCTTTCGCGCGCTTGCCAGCGCTCATGCCGTTGACGTCTAGACGCGAGGTGACCAGTGCGCTCGCGTTCATCACATGGCGCATGGTCAGGCACGGGTGATACAGGTAATGGCCGAACTGCTGCAGGTTGAACGGCAGGGTTTCAATCGCCTGCTGCACCTTGCCCATGGTGAGCAAATGCGCGACCCGGTCGCTGGAACGGCCAATCGGAGTACGCCGAGTCTCACTGATGCTTATGCGCTGGCGGCTGACTTGGATGCGCGCTTCTTTATCTTCCGCCGTGGCAGGGAACAGCGCCTCCTGACGGCGTCCACGCGGACCTGGCGCGACCCGGCCCTCGGCGTGGGCGAGCGCGCCGGCACTGATGGAGGTATTCGATTCCAACTGGGAATCCGCCCAGGCTTGGCGGGCATTGATCAATCTCATTGTAGTGTCCCTCTATTACGGCTCGCTTGGTCTTTCCCGGTTTGCGCCTGGTGAACTGACAACGGCGACATCAGCTCAGTCAATTCGTACAGATTCATCGGCGCCTCCTTGGTTGCCGACTAGATTAGCGTTTGCTAATCTAGTTCGCAATAGCAAAACGTAATTTACCATTTGCTAAATTAAAGCGATTATTTCCCGATGAATATCAAACAGATGCGAATTCAGGCCCTCAAGGCCCTGATGGGCGGCAAAACCCAGAAGGAATTTGCCGACTTGCACAACCTGGACGCCTCCTACATTTCCCAGTTGCTCAATGGACATCGGGACATGGGCGAAAAAGCCGCCGAAACCCTGGAAGGTAAAATCGGCCTGCCGCCAGGAACACTGGTGTCACCGACAGGTGGTGAGCCGATGCCGGCCAAGGTCGCAGTCGAAGCCAACGCTGAATTGCTGGGTGAAATGGATGTTTGGGAAGACGGTGACCCTCTGGACGAGGATGACTGCGAAGTGCCGTATTACGCAGAGGTCGAATTTGCTGGCGGAGCCGGTATGACTGAGGTCGTTGAAGTGGCGGACAGGAAGTTACGGTTCAGCAACGCGACGTTGCGCGCCGCCGGCGTAGACCGCAAAAGCGCCGCCGTAGCGCGGGTCAAAGGCAGAAGCATGGAGCGCCTGATCCTCGACGGCGCCGCCATCGGCTTCGACCTGAGTGACACCACCATCATCGATGGTGAGATCTACGCCTTTAACCAGGGCGGCATGCTACGCGCCAAATACCTGCACCGCCTCCCCGGCGGCGCCGTGCGCATCCGCAGTGAAAACGACGACGAGTACCCCGACGAAATCATGACGGCCGAGCAGTATCTGCACGAAGTGAAAATGCTCGGACGGGTGTTCTGGTGGTCGACCGTAAGGCGCTCGCCACGGCGGCGGTCGTAGCGCCGACAGTATTCGATGCCTAAAAAGCCTCGCCACTGAGCGGGGCTTTTTATGACTAGCTTGATGCAATAACGGTTTAGCTAGCAAAAGCGGAAAAGCTATTTAGCATTTGCTACCCCCCCCAGACCAGCCACCCAAGCGACGCACGTAACTGGAAAACGATCGCGCACAAAAAAGGCCAATGCATAAACATTGGCCTTTTTTGTTGGAGAATAATGGTCGGGACGGAGTGATTCGAACACTCGACCCCTAGCACCCCATGCGCTTATCAAATGGATCCCCAGGGATCTCGATGGAAGCTCATGGACAACCAAAAAACTAGTATTTATGGTATCTACAGGCTAATTTAGCTTCCCATATAGTCCAGTACCGTCCACCAACAGCCAAGCTTTTCGGTGGCACAAAAGTGGCACAAAATTAAGAGCTGCAGAATTCCTAGAGGTTGAGCGTGGCCAAGCTGACAATCAAGCAACTGGAGGCTTTCACCGCAGAAGATCATGGAAAGGTCTTCCGAGAGGATGGAGGGCTGGTGGCCGAGGTGCGAGCTGGAGTACGCGGAGTTACGGTTCAGTTCAGCTATGAGTTCAAACTAGATAGCTCCAGATCTCGAAAGCGATTAGGCAGTTGGCCGAAGAAAAGTTTGGCGCAGATACGATCTGAGCGAGACGAGGCCCGGGTACTCGTCACCAAAGGACTGCACCCTACCCTTGCAGCAAAAGCAGCGCGAATCCAGGCACAAGCTGCCATTGCCAGCACAATTGCCGAAGCAGAACGTGAAGCTGCCGAAAACAAAACAGTGGCTGACCTGTTTGACGACTGGATACGCGATGGCGTTTCTCGCCAGGATGGCAACGCCGAATTAATTCGAAGCTTTAAAAAGGACGTTCTACCGATCATTGGCAAGAAGCCGCTCCGCAGCCTTACGGAGAAGGATCTACTCACAGTCCTCCGCTCAGTTAAAGCACGCGGCCTGAACCGTACGGTCGTGATCAGAAGCAAGGATATTGGCCAGATGTTGCGTTGGGGAGAGAAGCGTAAGCCCTGGCGCGCGCTCATGGCTGACGGTAATCCAGCCGATCTGGTAGAAGTAAACAAGCTGCTCGACCACGACTATGAAGAACAGCGGGACCGCCTGCTTTCCTCGGACGAAATTAGCGAGCTGCGCGATATCTTCGAACGCCTGGAGCGTGATTACGAGGCTCTGCCTGCCGGCCAAAAGTACTCTGGTATCCGCCCGGTAAACCAACGCGTTCAATGCGCGATGTGGATTTGTCTGAGCACCCTCTGCCGAATCGGAGAGCTACTCAAGGCTGAGTGGCGGCACTTGGATCTGGATAAAGGCACCTGGTTCATTCCTGCCGAAGCGACTAAGGGCCATAAGGGTAAGCGCCAGGATCACCACGTGTTTCTCTCAGCGTTTTCCCTTCATCAGTTCAAGCAACTGAACAAAGAAACCGGCCACACATCGTTCTGCTTTCCTAGCAAGGATGGCAATCACCACGTAGACACCAAGACGGTCAGCAAATTGATCGGAGACCGACAGTGCCGATTCAAAAACCGCAGCAAACCTTTAGCAGGCCGCCACCACGACGACTCGCTAGTGATGAGCAAGGGCACCAAGGGTGAATGGACACCGCATGACTTGCGACGTACAGGCGCGACCATGATGCAGGAGCTTGGGGTTGCGCTAGAAATTATCGACCGCTGTCAAAATCATCTACTAGGCGGATCAAAAGTTCGCAGACACTACCTGCACCACGACTATGCCAAGGAAAAAACCGAAGCATGGTACCTACTGGGAACGCGGATAGAGTCAATACTTAGACAGGCTCAATGACTAACGCGGAGTTTTTTTCGAGAGAACTTGATGACATTTCACTAGATGCTCTACGTTCTGCTTTTCGATTGTTACAGTCGCTGTCTGGCCGAACTCCGTAAATCTTGAGCGCCATCGCGGCGATCTCCTCCTAGAACGCTGACAGGGCAGCTCATTAAATGAAAAAAGCCCCGCACTTGGCGAGGCTCATGGTATTGCGCGCAGCTTAGGAATTGTCTTATAGGCAATCTTCACAGACGTTTTGAGCGCCAATCAATCCTACAACCCGAGAGTTCGTGCACATATCGCAACCTCCCTCGCCCTCGCCCTCGTCGGAGTCTTTTTTTTCGTTCAGATCGAAATCTCGGCCGCTCATAATTTGATGCCCACCCGCTCAACTATACGAAAGGGTGACAGTGCCGAACCCGCGGCTCTTTAGCTCTTCGAGAATCTGCTCCAGAGTAGAGTCGGCAAGGGTTTCACCAACTTCTTGCTTCTTGGCTTCGGCTTCAACCTCTTCGTCGTCTACTTCAAACAGAGCCTTGTTCAGCTCTTGCCACGTCCCCATGGTTGGCTGAGCCTCGCCGCGCTCGTAACGACCCGGCATGACCTTGGAGATACCAGCGCGGTCTGCAAGATCTGAGAGTGTCAGACCGGCGTCTTTACGTGCACTGCGAAGAGCGGAGCGGAAGTTCGAGCTTTTGGGATTGGGGAGCATGTGCGAGTCCTTGCATTAATGAGGTACACAGAGTAAACCCACACAAAGTATACAGCAAGGCATATTTGTTCTTGATCGGTATACTTTTGTTCCTTTTGCTTGGGCGACCTACGCTTGACCAGATAGTCTGCCAACAGTGCGTTGCTCGGACGCTCTGGCTACCGCTGGTAGCAAGCTGCAGGTATTAGCGATCGTGGTGTACTCGCGGGTCACCACGCCCTACATATCTTCGCACCCATCAATCCATTTCAACCGCCCCCTTCTGATTGACTAATGCGCGACAACTCTCAACTCATGAATACTGACTGGTAGGCGGTGGTCGCCAGATAAAGGACATAAAAACCCGAAGGCGGAAGCGTTCCGGGCTTTTCACCACTGATAACTGCCTAGCCAACGCGCCAGGCCGGGCGCTACCTTTTTAGCTCAACGACTTGAAATCCCCTTCAATCGCTTCTGCTTCTGCACGCCAGGCTTGGAAGCGCTGCTGACGTTCATGGCTGTCGTTGAGGCTCTCATCAAGCATGCTGACGCTGTTTTTCAACTCCAGGTATTTGCCGAAGAATTGCTCTTTAAATTGCTCGGCGTTGAGCAAGCCAAGCAACTCTTTGCGCTGCTTCTCGAAGTCTTCAACTATTTTCACGATGGAGTTACGGAAAGCCTCTTCGCGTTTGTATTGCTCCCAGCTGTCCCAGACCTCGATGGCAACACCGACGACTGCCAAAGCACCGTTAGCGCCTTTGGCCAGATTCACCGCGCCCCACGGCTTGAACTTCAGCAGCGACCCCAGTTCCATGCCCACCAGCTTGCCGGCGCTCACCAGGGTGTCTCGTGCGGCCAGCACGGTAGTGTTGTTGATAATGTTGCCTTTAAGCAGGTGGTTAACGCCCTGCTTGCCCAACGCCCGGATATTGGTGTTGAAGTGATTGATTTCGGTGTCGAAGCCAAGTTGCATCTTGGCCATGTCCAAGCTGATGGACTCGGTTTGGCGGCTGAATTCATTCTGTAAACGTGTCGCCAGCACAATTCCCTCGGCGCCAATCTCGCGCTCAAAAAATTCGCTGAACGTCTCCAGGCTGCTGCCTTTGGCTTGCAAGATCAGGCCGGCGAAGTAACGCGTCACAAAGTCGCTTAGGGTTCTGCGCACCTCTTCAATCTGGCCCTCGGCCGCCTCCAACTGACCTTGCGAGCGGCGTTTCAGCTCGCTGAGCTTGCTGACTTCCTGGGCGATTTTCTGGTCGTTCTCGATGGCCACCGGCAGCTGTTTATTCAGCACATCGCGAATCACGCTGTTGTGCATTTCGCCGGCCAATCCAGCGCTACCTCCGTTGTTTTGGATCTTGCTGGAGGTGGCCGTTTGAAGGCTGGCGATATGCGACAACGCCTTGAATTGGCCGAGGTTCGCCAGCCAATGCTCAAAGCCCAGGTCAAACGGATTGGCGGCCACTGCAACAATCGACAATTGCGCCACTTCGTCCTCACTCAGGTCGACCAGTTCGCGTAAGCGGCCGGTGACGTTGGTGCGTTTTACCGTCAAGTTGGTCTGATAGTCCTGTTCGTCCTCGACGTCGGCCACCTCATCGAAACGACTGAGCACAAACACCGTGCGAGGCAGCAGGTCCAGAGTTCGGAACAACCACACCAAGTCATCCTGATGGCTGGCTTTGATCGGGTTGGTGGAGTTCATGACGTACAGCACCAGATGGGCTTCGCTCACGTACTTCTTGGTGGTGTCTTTGTACTTCTCGATCGCGTTGGTTTCGGCGTTTATCTGCTCTTTGAAGCCAAACAGACCGGGGGTGTCGATCAGAACAAAGTCGTCGCCAACCTCGTACACCTTCACCTCGTTGGATGATTCCTGATGGCTGATTTTCATGCTGGATTTATCCAGCCTTTCCATCCAGGCCGCAGCGATAGAGGTTTTTCCTTCGGAGAAACCACCAATCAACACCACTTTAAGTTTTTCGCCAGCCACACTGTCGATGGCGGTTTGCAGTTTGCCTTTTAACGCCGGGTCCACTGGCACACCGGCGGCTTCACCTTGATCGAGGAACTTGAGCAGTTTGCCGAGCAGCTCGACCGAGCGCGCTTGGTGGGCCTTGAAGGTATCGAGGGTATGTTCCATTACAGAGTTCCTGCGTTATCGATTTGGCGGGAAAGGAGCTTCAACTGTTCAGTTGATTGGCTCAGCAACTGGACCAGGTCGGAGGTCTGTTTGATCGGAGCGTCAATGGCCTGCTCCAGCAAGCGGATTTTTTTCTGCATGTCCGCAAAAGCGGTTTTCAGGCCGTCGCGGAACGCCGAAGACAATTGGTCTTCGCCTTGCCTCAGGTTGGTTTCAATGGCCGCGCGCTGCTGGGCTTTTTTGTAGTCGGAATCTATCCAGCCACGTACAGCCTTGAGGGCGGAAAGCGCCAGCCCGGCGAGGGCGGGGGCCAGGAGGAGCAAGCTAGCCCCGCCGGAGAAAACCACTCCGGCAATGGTCCCTGCCAGCCCCATTAGCAAAGGGGCGACTTTGATCCCGCTTTCAATGTTGATCTTCAGATCAAACTTGCCCGCCAGTTTGGTGTTGCCAAGCGTGGCGTAGAGGCTGGTCAGCTCGCGGGCCTGTGCTTCAAAGCTGGAGAGAATGTCCTTGGCGTCGTTCTGAAAGCGCTCGATTTCGGGTGCGATGGCCGCCGATATCCGAGTGCTCAGCTTCTTCTCCTGCAATTCGACAGTGTTAATAAACGCTTGCTGGAGCTCATCGTTGCCAATTCCGGCATCGATGCGCTTATACATCGCATCTCGCAACTTGCTTAAGAACAGTTCGATCTCGGTTCCACCCGAAGCCTCCAGGCGTTTTTTCAGGGACTTAAAGCTGCCCGTCAACTGCACCTTGGCACTTTTGCCAGCCAGGCTAAGGTCCTCCAACAAGTTGCTGACGTTGTCTTTTAGCCCATCCAGGACAGCAATTGTCTGGTCCAATGCATCCTTAGCTTTGTGGAAGTTAGCGCGGGTGATTTTGCCCTCACTGCCGTCTAGCACCTTGCTATTGAGCAGGTACAAAAACGCGCGCAACTGGGTTTTCTCCAGTAGCTCTTCAGCATCGAAGGTGGCAAGCATTCGGCTGCGCCGAGACGCGTTATCCGAGTTCGGGGCAAAGTGATCGGTGGATGCCAGAAACGCCGGCAACGCCGAGAGCGAGACTACGTCACGGTAGTGCTCGCCCAACTGCTCGCGCATCTTCTCGTTCAGCCCTTGCAGGCCCGCAATTTCGTCATCGGAGACCAACTTGCGGTCAGCCAGCGAGTGTTTAGGGTTGGTGATTTTCTTGTTGAAGATCGTCCAGACCTCGGTTTGTGCTCCGAGGTGATCCTTGATTTTTTCCAGGGTGCCTTTGTGGTGTTCGTCGCCGGTCTGGGGCGGCGCGGCCTGGTTGGTGACGTACAGGACGGCGTGAGCGGTTTGCACGGCTTTATCGATCTGGCTGACCACCAACCCTTCGTTGCCCTCAATGCCTGGCACATCCAACAAGGCGAAGGACTGACCGTTCAACGTCATGTCATAGCGTTGGGTATGGCGGGTGAAATCGGCTCGACCATCGCCAATGATTTTGCCATCGGCTTGCGCGTCCAGCATTTTCAGGTGGCCTTGGCTTTCTTGAGTTAGTTGCGTGAGCTGCTGGGTTAACTCGTGCTTACCAACCTCAATCTCGCCGTGTTGGGCACGCAGTGGTTCGACGGCACTCTCACGTGCGGCCACTATGACCGGCAGTTGTTGTTCAGCGAGTGCCAGTTGCGCCAGCTCGGGCAATGGTTTGAACAGGCGGATCAGCTTCTGCCACAGGGTGGCGGTTTCCTTGCGTTCGGCAATCAGGGCACGCAAGCCGACTACGGCGTTCAGCGCATCGCTGTGCAGTTGATCATGGTGCTCGGTGGTGGCATGGAGTTGTTGCGCCAGTTCGGCGAGCTGGGCATCAGTCTGCTCCATGGTCTGCTGCAGGCTTTGCAGATTCGCTTCACTGAGCAGGTATTGGCTTTGCAGCGTACGGAATGCCTGCTGGTGATCGACCTTGGTCGGTTCTTTCAGCAGAATTCGCAGTGTTTCAATCAGGGTCGACTTGCCCGCACCAGTTTCGCCATACACCGCAATGGTGAACGTTTGCCACTCGGCATTTTTTTCCAATGCATCGAGCAGCGTCTGCAAGGTTTCCTGCTGTTTACTCAATACCTCGCGCGCCTCCTCCAGTCCTTTATTTAACTTGGCATCGGTCGAGGGCGCTTGCACCGACTCTGCAATACGCGTGAGCTCATCCTTAACCCGCTGGTAAATGTCGGCTGGCGTTTTCAATTCAAGGGGCATGGGGACTATTTCCTGTACCGGTGGCGCTGTGGACTCGGGCGCAGTGAACACCTGCTCCTCAACGTCGGGTTCCGGCTCTGGCGCAGTAGTTTTGAACTGCACATGAGTCAACACCTCGCGCAGTTTTTTCCAGTAGTCGCCATGACCAAAGTCGGTAATTCTGATGTTCTCGAAGTGCTCGGCCGGATTGCGCCCCAAGCAGCTCTCGCCCGCATTCATCAGCAGGGTCCAATCCGATGTCGAATAGGCATTAATTAACCGACCGGTTACGGCTTTACGGATCAGTTGTACATCACCATCGGCCACTTCGACCGCGGCCGCCATCAGCAGCACGTCATTGACGGTGAGGCGATGACTCGCGGCGCAAGCACGTTTTTTCAAGCTGCTAACCACCAGTCGGCCACCGAGCGAATGACCGATCAGGTTGACCGTATCGATGTGCTGGTGATGCAGGCGCAGGTGCTTGTCCAACTCGTCGAACAACGCCTCGCCCATCTCTTCAGCGCGTGTGCGGATAGCGCGAAAGTGCAACGCACGATCTCCAAGGAAAGTGGCAGCGCCTAATAACAAGGAGGTGCGGGCGGAATGATTTAACGCGCTGACGGAATTGGTAGAGAAACGAGTGAAGTGACTGGAAGGCCAGAAGGCGAAAATATTCGTATGGTGCTGAAGAGATTCGGGAATACTGGATATCAACGTCTTGCGGTCTTCTTCGGTGTGACCAGCGCTATAACCATGGATAAAGATGTTCGCTTCATTCGACCGGTCCTGCGCGCTTTGCAGGTTGGTGAAAGTAAATTGTCGGCTCATGACTCACCTGTACTTATTGCCACTTCAACCAACGCTTGGCGATAACCACGATCAGGTGCACGCACAGCGCTACCCCGACCAACACCGCCACCACTTTGGCCACCAGAAAGAAAATGCCCTGCACATCGTGGGACAAAAAGCCCAGGAGTACGCCCATCCCCGCGATCACGGCGGCAATCAGCAGCAGGCCTATATAAGGGCGCAGCATCCGCGAAGCGGCGCCCCGCTCAATGAGGCTCGCCAGCACGGCAAGCACAATAAAAAACACCACCACGCCCACTAACACGCCCATCAATCACCTCGTTTCATACAACGCACTCACTGCTTTGGCGCGGTGCGCAATTTCATCCGCCCAGCCCAGCGGCGCATGTACCCGTATTTTTTCGCCCAGCCCAAATACCCACCACAGCGTTTCCTGGTCCATCGGCACACGGGCGCGCAAGCGTTGCCAGTCGCTGCCGGGCAGTGGTTCCAAGTGTTGGTCATGACTAAGCGGGGTTTCGCTGAGCAGCCAGGCGATCGGCGCACTAACGTCGGCGACCAGCTCGGCTTCTTCGATCGGACCAGGGCTGTTAAAACCACCGTTGTGGATATAGCGGTCGACATCCAGCGGCTCGGTTTCCAGCACCGTGTCACTCAACATTTCTGCGCGCACAATCCGGTGCAGCGCGAACTGCCGCGCATCGGCGTAGCCGTCCACGGTGCCAATCAGGTAACTAACCGAGTGCCGCGACACCAAGCCACCTGGGTGCAAGGTGAAGGTCTTGTGCTCGGCCTTGCTGCGGCTTAGGTAGCTCACCTGTAACTGCCGACGCTCAAGCAAAGCAGTCGAGATTTCACGCCAGACCTCGGGGCGAATTTCGGCGGGCAGCAATACTTTGCCGTTGGGCATCGCACGCACGCGTCGGCCCCAATGCGCCAGCTCATTGTGGTGCAACCCTTCGAGGTGGTTTCTGGCCCGATTGAATTGCGGGCTGAGTTGATCCAGCACGATTTGCGGCAGCAGTGATTTGAGGTGATTTTCGGCGAGGAACAGCGCCAGCGCGGTGGGCGTGTCCATGGCAGCCAGGTCGAACGGCGCGTTGCGCGGAAAGCTCCAGCGGTACGGAATTTCGCGCGTATCGCAATCAAGGGTGAAGGGCCCGGAGAGATTTTCCAGATCGCGCTGCAGCGTACGCAGACTCACCGAGAAGCCTTCCTCGCGCAGTTTTTCCAGCAGCGTGGTGGTGGCACGGCGCTGCGGATCTCGGGGGATAAGTCGTAGCAAGGCGAGCTGCCTGAGCAGCGTATCCTTCGCTTCGGACATCACAACTTCCTTGTTCAAGAGAAAGGGAATAGGCGATTTCACGTCGCCATTTCTTTGGCGACCATAACTTACCTGATAGCTCATTGCCATAGCTGGACAGCAGGAAGCCCGTGCGGCATAGCCTGCCTTAACTTCCCGTCAGATGTGTCGTCCGAATTGATTTGGGAAGAGTTACCCCAAACCACATTGCTTTCACTCGCGCGTTTGCGACCTTCAAGGAGCAAGAAAGAACTGCTCCAGCCGCGCTTTGAGCACCTCTACTTGGGTCGCTGTACGTTGCTGCAACGCGCTGGCGCATTGCGGACACTCTGCGAACCAATCGCGACCCAGTGCCAGCGCATCACTGAGTGGAATGGTGGTTTTTCTCCAAGAGCAGCAGATGCAGGAAAAGGTGAAAGGACGAGGAGGTCGAGGCATTAAATTCGCTCACAGTCATAAGGTGTGATTAAGCTATCGCACCGGAGCGTCAAGCTGTGTCGCGTAACGCGGTTACGCCTCGCGCTCTTGTCAAAGGCGCGCCTTTGCGCCGCCGCCGCCCTATCGAAGGAATGAGAGATGCCTGGAATCAAGGATGTTGCTGTCGAGTTTGAAGCCTTTATTGCCTCGCTGAGTACCGAACGCGAGGAGCTGATCGAATATATCGCCGCGTTGAATAACGGATTCGAAGGCTGGCTCAAACTGGAGTTCTATTTCTGGCTTATTAAAAATCGCAAGTTGCGCGCTGCTACTTCTGATGCCGATGTAGGCCTTGAGTACAAAGTCGCCCTCGACCAACGCCACGCCGGCATAGACCGCGAGACTAAGCAGTGCGATTTGTGGGTGCGCAACAACGAAAGCGGCTTCCACTTTATCGAGCTCAAAGCGCCCTTCTTCAACAGCAACAAAGGCAAGGTGTTGCTAAGTGCCGCGCACGACCTGTGGTACATGTCGCGACTGACCGGAACATACGAGCAAGTGGCCACCGGTAGTACTATTGCCGTGGGCATCGGCTTTACCGCAGAAGATTGGGCCGAGCAGATGGACAAGGTGCGGGACTACTGTGAAACGTCCAAGCCTATTGCCGTGAAGCTGGGAAGCCTGGGCAATCACCCGACCGCGCACTGGGCAGCACTGACCGTCCAATACTGACCGTTTAAGTCTCCCCCCACCCGCTAACGGTGGGGAGTCTGTATTCGCAAATCGACGCTTGCTTGCACCCAACCCGATGTAGCGGCGTTTGTCGCCTGGCTTTGCACCCACCTGTACACCTTGTCCGTGCATTTGCGTTTCAGCGCCAGCGACTACTTTAATGGCGGATGAACCAGCAGGTAGTGGGCATTGAAAGCGCGCAGGCCCAATACCGATGGGCCACCAGTTAGACCGATCTGCAAACCGGCTAACCTGTGCACTCTGGCGACTCGGCGAGCACGCGTATCTCTCTCACTCTGCTGCGTGATCGTCTATTGACAGCGTTGGCCAAGCGCAGCGAACCCGACACCTATAAAGCCTGCCTGGTTGTTTTGAAATGTGGCGGCGTGAGCGGTGCGGTGACCTTTCTAACAGTTAAAACACTTGCCAACAATCGACTCAAAAAAATCTCAGCCCTACATAACTGCAGTGACATTACCAACAAGAAGGTTCACCCCATGTCATTGCACTGCCCTCGCTGTCACTCCCCTAAAGTTGCTTCATTCCATCAAGCCATGAAAGTTGGCGCGGCCATAGGCACTGCAGGCGGTGTTGCGCGTGGTGTCAGCGCTGCACTTACTGGTGGTCGGGCTGGCGCCCTAATTGGCACTATTGCCGGACCTTTCGGCATAACACTTGGCTACGTCTCAGGTGCAATCCTTGGTGGCTTGGCCGGAGGTGTTGGGGGTTGTGCCCTCGGCGCGCAGCTAGGCGATACGCTGGACCGTCACGTATTGGCCCACAACCTCTGCCTGCTCTGCGGTCACCGCTTCAACCTGCCGGTCTGACCTGTCCACTCCATCTATCTCCATTCATTTCGTTCGGACGGCGCTGCGCTGTGCGCGGCGTTTATGCCGGCCTGCTCCCAAAGGAATTTTAACCATGGCACACCTCATCGAAACAATGGCCTACGCTGGAGCCGCTCCATGGCACGGCCTGGGTAATCAACTCACCCAGAAACAACCCATAGATGTCTGGCAACGTGAAGCCGGCATGGACTGGCAGATTCAGCAAAGCCCTGTGCATTTCAAATCGGACAGTATCGGCCCGCTGGGCGCTATCCACTCGTTTCCCGAACAAAAGGTGCTGTTCCGTTCGGACACTAAGGCACCGCTGTCGGTGGTTTCCAACCGCTACCACACCGTGCAACCGCGTGAGGTGCTGGAGTTCTACCGGGATCTCACCGAGGTCTCCGGCTACGAGCTGGAAACGGCTGGCGTGCTCAAGGGCGGTCGGAGGTTCTGGGCGCTAGCGCGTACAGGTCAAGGTGCTGCGATCAAGGGTAACGACCAGGTGAACGGGTACCTGCTGCTGGCCACATCCTGCGACGGAACCCTGGCCACCACAGCAACACCCACCACCGTACGCGTGGTGTGCAACAACACCCTGACCATTGCTCTGGATGGCACCAGCCGCGCGATCAAGGTGCCGCACAACACCCGCTTCGATCCAAATGCAGTGAAGAAACAGCTCGGCATAGCCGTCTCGCAATGGGACGACTTTATGTACCGCATTCGTGCGCTGGCCGAGCGCAAGGTGCAGTGGCACGAGGCGCTGGGCTTCTTTATGAATGTGCTGTGCGAAACCAATCCAACCGGTGCACTGCCGGAGGTGCTGCCCAACGAGCGCGCCCTGCGCAAGGTCCAGGAGCTGTACGAGGGTCGTGGTCGTGGCAGTCAGCTCGACTCAGCACGCGGCACCGCCTGGGGCCTGCTCAACTCCGTGACCGAGTTTGTCGATCACGAACGCCGGGCGCGCAGCACCGAGTACCGCATGGACTCGGCCTGGTTCGGCCAGGGCGCGCAGATCAAACAACGAGCCCTGGACACCGCTCTACAACTGGTCGCATGACCGCTTACTTACCCACCCCATAACGCCCGATCAGCCTGGTTGCTGATCGGGCGTTTCTATTCCCGCAAGGTGAACTCTATGACAGCTACTCCGTTGAGCAGCACCAGCAAGCCGCGCCCGGCGTTGCGCTTGATCAGTACTAAGGAACTACCGCGTGAAGAATGGTTGGCTGTGCGCAAGCAGGGTATTGGCAGTTCGGATGCTGGTGCTGCAGTGGGCCTAAATCCCTACAAGTCGCAGCTGGAGTTATGGATGGAGAAAACCGGTCGTGACACCACGTTACCGAAGACCGATCCGCACGATGAAGAAAGCCCGATGTACTGGGGCAATGTGCTGGAGCCAGTCGTAGCCTGGCACTATAGCAAACGCACGAAGAACAGGGTCCGGCGCATCAACGCCGTGCTGCAACACCCTGACCCTGAACTGCCCTGGATGCTGGCCAACATCGACCGCGAGGTCATTGGTGCCGACGACGTGCAAATCCTCGAATGCAAGACAGCCGGCATAAACGGCGCACGCCTCTGGGAAGAAGGCGTACCTGAGTATGTGCAATTGCAGGTGATGCATCAGCTTGCAGTCACCGGCAAGCAAGCGGCGGATGTGGCAGTACTGCTGGGCGGCCAGACACTGGAGATCCACCGTATCGAACGTGACGAGCAGATGATCGCTCGGCTGATCGAACTGGAGCGTAAGTTCTGGCACTACGTTGAGACCGACACGCCACCGCCTGCCGATGGCTCAGCCTCGGCTGAAATAGCTCTGCGCGCGCTCTATCCAGAAGACAACGGCCAGACCGTCGACTTCAGCGGCCGTGCCGGTCTAGCTGCGGTGTACCTTGAGCTTAAGGCGGTGCGCAAATCCATCAGCGAGAAGGAAACCCGCGAAGTCCAGCTCAAACAGATGCTGCAACAGGCCATGGGCGATGCTACCCGCGCGCAGTTCAGCCACGGCTTTATCAGCTGGAAGAAATCCAAGAACAGCAACGTGCTCGATGTTGAACGCATGTTGAAGGAGAAGCCCTACCTGCAGGTTCGCTACACCAAGCTCAAGGAAGGCAGTCGGCGCTTTCTGCTCGGCTAATCCAGCCCCGCCCAACCACTTCATCCCCCTTGGTCAGTCCATGCAGCTAGCACTGTATGGCTGGCCTATTTTCGTTTATTGGAGAACCACCATGCTCAAAGGTCTGGCTATTACCCCGCCGGTACTCGGTCGTATATCCATCGGTAAAGTCATCGAGAAAAACGGCAAACGCCTGCCGGAGAAGGATGACCAATTCACTATCACTTCACAGGTGCAAGGCAAGGATGGCTGGCTTCTGCACCCACTCAATGATGAGCTGCGTAAAAACCAGGAGGACAAACTACGCAGCATCCCGGTGCGCCTGCTGTTCAATGAACCGGAGCTGAACTTTCGCGCTGACTACACGCTGTTTGATCGTCAGTCCGGACGCCCCCTCTGCGTGGGTAACGGCGAGACCTGCAAACGAGTTACCCAGGAAGGTATGCAGTCACTGCCCTGCCCTTCGCCGGATGGATGCCCGCTGGCTAAGGGAGGTGCCTGTAAGCCTTACGGCCGACTGAATGTGCTGATTGGCGATGACGATCCGCTCGGCAGCTTTGTGTTCCGCACCACCGGTTTCAACAGCATCCGCACCCTTGCTGCACGCCTGCATTACTTCCAGGCAATTTCTGGCAATCGGCTGGCTTGCCTGCCGTTGGAACTGCGCCTGCGTGGCAAGTCGACACGACAGAGCCATGGCACACCGATCTTCTACGTCGATCTCACTGTGCGTACCGGCATGGACATGACTGACGTACTGCAAGCTGCTAATGAGCTAGAAGCTCAACGGCAGAAGGCAGGTTTCGACCAGATTGCACTGGACGAGGCCGCACGACGTGGCTTTGGCAACGGTGCGTTCGAGGACAGCGAAGAGGATGCCGGTGCTGTGATCGAAGAGTTCTATTCGAGTGCGGAAACCACTACTGCCAAGGCCCAGGGTGAAGTGCTGCGCCCGGCTATCAATTCGCTCGCGAGCAAGCTGGAAGTGCTCGCTGCATCAGCCAACTGAGTACTCCTCCTGGCTGAGTCTATCGGCCAAGCAGGCTCTTCCGGAGAAAAGTCATGACCCTGTTTCGATTTCTGCTGTGCCTATTCACATTCATCGGCGCACTGGCTGCGGCTGGAATTCTGGTGCTGAGCATTCTGTTGATGCTGCGTTTTCCGCCGTTGCTGATCGCCGTAGTCCTGGCGTGTTGGATCTTGAACCGCCTACTCAAGCTGCTGCAGACGCTCCGCTCAAATCCCACTACGTCTAGCTCCGCGTCACAACAGTGACTCACCAACCGTCATAAGCGGCCTGCCAAGGCCTGGCCGCACTCACTCATCAAGGAGAATAAACCATGCTCAGACAGTGTTTGATCTGCGAGTCCAGAGCCGTCCTAACGCAGGAGGCAGCCATGGGTATTGCCCTGCTGGTCGGTCTCGCCGATGGCGCGCTAAACGTAGCTCAGAGTGCGCAACAGGGTGAGCAAGACGGCCTCGGATACAGCGCGCTGCTATGCGGCCTGGCAGCTATCAGCCCAACCTACCCAGCAGCGCTACGTGCAGCCAAGGATGTGACTAAGTACCACTTCGTCGGGTTCGACTGCATCTGCCTGCGATGCGGGGCTCTGTTTAATACGGATGCTGAGGCGTCCGAACAAGCGCCTCAGTAGTGATGAAACGATGGATCAATCGCGCCCAAGCCGACCGACAAGGCGCTCCACCACATCAATAACGAGTGCGCGGTCATCCGCATCTAACGTGGACAGCAATTGGTGAAGCCTGCGCGCCTGATCCTCTGGGCGTGAACTCCCCTCGGTCAACAAATCGGCCGCGTCGCAGTTAAAGATCGCTGCCAGTTGTAACAAACGCTCGACGTTGGGCATCACGATCCCACGCTCAATGCGCGACACCGCTTCACCGCCAATCTCAAGCCTCTCGGCGACCTGCTCCTGGCTCAGATCACAACGAACGCGCTGTCGTGCAATTGCCTGCCCTACCCGTGCTGCTAACTCACTCGATTTGATATCGGACATTCCACCCTCCAGCCCAACTTGAATGGTCGAACACCACCCTGTTGACATGAAGGACTTCGCAGACCGAGACTCAACTCTATAGGTTGTACTCCAACCTGATATCGCAGGATTCACCCACGGGGGAGTAACGGAAACATGGTTAGAGTCACCGGATTAAACGAATCGCAGATTGGCGAGCTACTAAAAAGCAGAGCGTCTTTTGAAGTCGTCGGCCTGAGAGGCAATTTTGCGGAGGCCATCAAGCTGATCGAAACAAAGATCGAAAGCCTTGGAATGAAATGCCGAGTCAGGAGCGACGTTAAAGCCAGCATGGCTCAGGGCGGAATCTTAGGCGGAATCATTGGAGTCGCGTCGCTGCCGGCAGGGTTAGCCATTGGGGCAATTGCAGCGGCAGCTACGGCTGGACACCAATTGGCAACCCTGAATCCCGACTACGTAATTCTCAAAGACTACGTAAATAAACAGCTCAACGTGACTTACAAAAAATAGCTCACCGCTCACTTATTAAAGGACTAATACGCATGAAGTATCTGGTGCTTGTGCTCGCCCTCTTCTCACTGCACGTGCAGGCAGCGGTACTGGGCAACGACAGTTACGCGGCCTCTGGCGCCCAGTTCCCAGACGAGTCATCTCCGGAGGGCCTACCCGAGGCGATTCCCTGCTTGGAGATACCAATTTCTTACGCTACTTCTGAACTCATGCTGCACTGCATGTGGTTTCACCACGGACGCACATTGACCGAATGGAGCCAGGCCCAGAATCGTGAAATCCGGTACCCAAATAGCATCGAAGGGACGTGTGCAAATGGGAAATGCCTGGTCCAGGGCCGTCAATTTGGAGGCTACCCGGAGCGGCGCAAGTTTAAGCTGTCGCTCTGGTACTACATCGGTGTCAGCAGCGACGGCAAGCCAGTAGCCTACTTGAAAGACCATGGACCTAGCTTTGGAGAGTCGGCTGTCAGCTACTTCCAGGCAGGTGAAAAGCTTTGGAAATTCTACGAGACCTATGGCGTATTTCCGCAGAAACAAGAGCTTCTTTTTGGCCAGCTTTATAAGGGAGGTATGGAGCAGTTCAATCGGGATCGAGGCACAGTAGCCCACAGTTCCAAAGCCACCGCCAAGAGCGCCGACCCGGAGCAATGTTTAAACGCTTGGATCACGGCATACCACGATGACGTCGGAGAGGACGCGATAATTGTGGGTGAGCAGCTTGATGAATGGAAAGGCTGGTGCGGCGAGGGAAAGCTCCCTTAATTCGCATTCGAGGACCAGGGGGGGACCGGTAGGTTCCTCGCCTTGGAATTTTTTGCAATTAACATCAATGTCCGAGGACAATTTTAGGGCAACGGCAATACCAAACTCTGCAAAGCTGACTTACGCTCGATCAGCTTCTCGTTCCTTTGCAAGCAGGATATTTCGAGCACCCCCAGAACTGGTTGCCAGCATTTCTTCCTTTGCGAGCGGTCCGCCGCACCATAGAAGCACCGCAGTTGGGACAGCGATTCGACGCAGTTGATCTGGTGGAGCCTACAGAGGACGAACTTGAGGGCTGAGTTGAAGAACGGCTTGGTTGAACAGTCGTCTTTTTCGGAATATCTATAGTCACCACCGCTGGTGTCGGTATAGCGATTCCCAAAGTCGTGCAATCTCGCTGAGCCATTGCTCGTTCGGCTAGAGCCTGCATTAACGGCTGATCCAATAGCGACTTCGCTGAAGCGAATCTTGCTCCCACAGATTGTAAGGCAGCCAAGCCAGATCGAAGCCTGTTCTGGATGTCGATCTGTTTAGTCGCAGATGCGGAACGTACCGAGTTCTCAGCGTGTAAATCGGATGCGTCTGGAGAGGAGTTATATCGGAACTTAGCCTCATGGCTCTGACGCCATGCGAGCATCTTTCCAGTCAATGCATCCCCGAATCCCGGCACGGATCGTACAGAAGAAGCAGTTATGTCCGCGGCCGTCTCTATACCGAAAGAAGCCAGGGTAGCTGTTTTGGCAGGTCCAATTCCCGGAATCGTTGCGCGCCGAATCAAAAACCGATCTAGAAACTCCGTTCGCTGGCGAGCCTCCCGCGTGGACTTCAGCTTCACGAGCGCTTGGGCAAGATCTCCCTCCACCTGCCGATACCGCGCAACAAGCTCCTCCATATCCGCACGCAGGACATACATTTCTTTAAGGCCAACGCGTTGGAGGTACGCCTGAGACGCCGCGCGTACCCTGCTGTCCGCATCTTTATAAGCCTTAACGAACGGTGATGTGTCCAACTTGGACGTGGAAAAAAACCTGGTGAATCCATAGACGCCAAGGCCCACCCACAGAAGTGCTGCGACAGGGAATAATCCAAAGCCGATAACCGCGCCGACTAATGCAAGGGCACCGAGGGCAGCTTGGCCGGAGCCGCTGTTCTGCGCTTCCGTAACCGCCGCGCTGGGCGGGCCAACATTTCCGCTCCACGTTGGAAGGACCTCCTCTGGCAGAGGGAGCCTCACTTCCTGAATAACTGCCCAAATGCGGTCCAAGTCGAAAGGCCCCACAGCAGGGATGGATCCCGAACCGAGCCCAAGCGGGAACATTTCGACGCCAGACTGGCTAGCAAGGCGACACCAAAGACAACTTCCCGCTGCGCCAGGGAAATAATGACTTTCCGCGGTCGAACATTTACGCAAGCTGGCTTCCAATCCCTGTAGCAAGCCCACCCACGCTGCCGGATCTGGGCGAGAAACCGCATTCAAACCAAACGCTGTTTCAAACGCATTCGCTATCGAAGGGGGGAGGTCTTCCAGCAAAACGGAACCAGGGGGAGGCGTAGTGCGCGTTTCGTCTCGTCGTTTAACAGAAAAGGCAAATCGATTCTGCGCGATGGATTGGCCCAAGCTCAGGTCTGGGCCATTAAAGCGGCCAGCGTAGGGGTGCTTACCCATTACCAGAAGCTGAAATATAGCGACAGCTAGCCCGAAGTTATCGTGTGCCTGAGTGCGTTTTACGGTGCTAAGGCTGATGCCATGAAGCTCAGGAGGAGTGAAATCCTCGGTACCAACAACGCAAGGATAAAGGTGCCCTTTCAAGCTGAATTGGAAACTGTCTGCGTCGATTAGCGCAACGGTGGCGTCCTGCCCAACTAAAACACCCGAATGGTTGAGATCACCAATAATGCATCCTGCTTGGTGTACGGTTGCGACGGCACGAGCGACGTTTTGCGCGACGCGAACAAGAAATCGATAGTCCGCTTTGGGGAAATGGATCTTGCGCGACTTAGGACTGTAAAGCTCGTGGAGAGGCCGGTATCCCGCGACCAAACGCATGGAGAACCCAGCGAAAACTCCTGACGGATCGGTAACCACATCAAACGGAAATGCTACGAGACCGGTCGATTCCGCGAGCCGCCCCTCGACCATAGCTCGGACTTTGCTCTCGCGGGACGTCCTAAGCTCAGCTTTGTATATCTTGACCGCCCTGTCGGGCCGCCCAGCGAGAGCGTACACATCCCCCTCGCCGCCCTTGCCTAGCTTTTTGTCGAGGAGCTCACTTTTGCCAGATACTCGGACCGATGAGCTATTCATTTGCAGGAAATCAGAATGAGCGTTTTATCGTCATCCGTACGCTCACAGAGGGCCGGACTATCTAAATAGCTTGCGAGCGAAGTCGACAACTCCACAAGGCGCCCCTCGCCTTTGGCCTGATCAACCGGCTTAATCATTGGATCGAAAAAACGGGCAAAAGGCAGCTGCGTTGCTTGTTCCAGCGCTACCGATTCGATGCCATCGGAGAACAACGCAAACGCGTCATACTCGAGATCCAAATGGAACGTATGCAGCCTAACTTCCGGGTCGTCCGTGACAAAGTATGTAGTCGATGCGAACTCGCCATTCTCCGGCCAACACAATGCTGCCCAAAGTCCGTTCTTACGAGCTACAAGCGCGCTGTCACCGACCTGAAGGGCAAGCACGCGGCTTTTGCAGATCACCAGCATTACCAGCGTCGCTGCAAACTGGCGCCGTGTAACCCCACGTCGCTCTGCTGCTTCAGAAAGCTGGTCTCGTACCAGATCAAGCCAGCAGAGAATGACCTCGTCGTCAGGCAGGCCATCATGACTATCAAACCACTCTCGGAACTTGGACATCAAGTTACGGCAAAGCAAGGACGCCCCCTGCCCCCCATAAGTCGCACTACCCGCACCGTCCGAGACGACTGCGCAGAGTATTTCCGAGGAGATCCTCGCAACGCTGTAGGCATCTTGTTTTCGCTTACCCATTCGCACGTGCGAAGTGCCAATACGTGAGGCGACCGCCCAGCGCCAGCGGGGACTAGCCTGCAACGGCCCAGCCCTCCGGAGTAGTTGGATTAACGAGAGGCACAGCGTCACCTGGATTGGATTGAGACACCGCGCTTAAAGAGCTAGAAAGCCAAGCGAAGAGCTCACGAAAGGCAAGGCCTCTTAGCTTTAAAGGCTGACGAACTCCGAGCTTGGAAAGAGTGGACATATCCGCGCCGGCAACGCCAACGGCGTAAAACATGAATTCTTTTTTTTCCTCGCCGTCATGGATACGACGACGCGCTTCCTCCCAGTTATCGGTCGGGGCACCATCGGTGATCAGAAAGACCCATGGGCGATAATATTTGACGCCGTTTGAGCGGTAACGGTCTTTACGTTCGCGCAGGAGATCAAGAGCCCGCTCAACAGCTTCGCCCATAGGGGTCGTACCGCTGGCCTCCAACACCTCCGGATAAAAACCATCAACCGTAGTGAACTCGGTGCGCACGGCGACGGGACCAAAGGTCACCACCGCTAACTCCACACGCTTCGCGGCCATCGCATCCGCGTTTAAATCATCCTTGAAAAACTGCAACGCCTCGTTGAGTTGTTGAATCGGCGCGCCATCCATCGAACCGGAGGTATCCAACAAGAGGACGCAAGGGCAACGCTGCTCTGGGTTCTCAGCAAACTCGGCGTCGGCAAAAGGTTGCTGCTCGTAATCGGCCATTTATCTTCATCCATTCCATAACGAAAACTTCCTGATGGCACGATAATAGCGCAGCTTAAAAAACTCACGAAATTTCGCAGAATGTCTGTAGGGCAAGCGTCAGCGGTGCTCCTTCCGAGCTGAAAGATGAACTTCAAAAAAACGGCGCGTCAGAAAAAAACCTTCGAATCAACGCTCAGTTCGCCGGGGCGCAAAGACTCATTAGCTGGTCACGAATCTCAGAAGCTGAAGCACTAAGATCAACTGTGGCGAATCGAATGGCATGTCCCTGGATGACGACTGTCTCGTCAAGCGACGCACCGATGGCGGGATGAAGCAGTAAACCGCTTGCATGATCGGCAAGAACATCGCCGCGCCCCACCTGAGAGCGCAGATAGGCGTATATCTGGTATACGTATCCGCTGCGCAGAGTTTCCTCACGGTACCAACCGCTCGTAACAATCGAGGTGAACTTGGTATCGATGACGATCCGCTGCCCGGTTGTCGGGTGGTCGAGCACGACGTCAGTCCGCATCGTCGGCAGAATCTTGTCGATTCCCGCCGTCTTCTGCTCTATTTGCCAGTTCATCTTGCCGCCGCGCAGCACCTTCCAGCCGAACGGGCTCAACACAACCCCGTAGAAGCCGCCCACCGCCTGCTCAAACAAGCGGCGCACCCAAGTTACCTCTCGGTCTGGCAGGGAGAGAACATTAGTACCCGAGGCCTCCGTAGGTAGCACTAAATCGAATGCCAGCTTTGCGGCCGCCACCATGAACCGGTCGTCCGCATCGTTGCGGCTAAAGCGATCGGTACTCATCTGGGCGCGGGGCGGCGCCTCGCCCGATACCCCCATCGCCTTCATGCCAGCCGCAAGTACACGACACCGATGTGCAATATCCTTCCTGCTCACGATCCTGGAGATAGACTCCAATGCTGCGCGCACGAAACGATTACGTGCAGTATTAATGGTGAGTTCATCGAATCGACACGCCACAAGACCTCTTTCCATCAATTGGTGGCGCTCGGTAGCCAGCACATCGATCCGGCCACGCACACGATTGATCACCGCGTCACGAGATCGATATCCAAGACTCAAGCGGCGCCGCTGTCGCTCCTCAACCGCATGAGCAAGAATCTCCGCAACTAAATCCGGTAACTCGTCTGGGCTATCTTCCAAGCCGACCTTGCCGATGCCGCTGGTGCGAAACAGGTCAGAGGCATAGAGCATCAGCAGCCAGAGGCTGCGCACCGGAATACGCCCGATGACCCCCTCAGGGGTCATAGGTAAGTTTTCTACCTGCTCTGCAACGGCAGTCATTACCATCCCTGTATCAGCTGCGCAGTCGCCTTATGTGCTTCATCGGGCGCGTCGAACCAATACTCTTCCAGCAGCGGACCAATCTCCGTTTCCACTAGTTGCCGGAACCATTTTTTGGTATCCCCGGCTTCAACACGATGTACCGGTGTTACATAGCTGTGGCCGATACGGAACTGCTTGCCAAGCCGAGCATCTGACGCGATACGCTCATTCAGGTCGGCAATACGTTGTTCGATTTCGGTTACCAGTGCTTCATCAATGCCGCACGACTTGACCACCCACTGTCGCCAAACCGAGCCCAGTCTTGGCTCCAGTCCGACGAAGGCAAAACGACGGCGCAGCGCTAAATCCACCAGTGCCAGCGAACGGTCTGCAATGTTCATCGTACCGATTACGTACAGGTTCTCAGGAATATGAACCGGTCGTCGCACGCCATCAGCGTCCGGGTAACACAACTCAAGCGCTTCGCTGGGTGTGCGTTTCCCAGCCTCCAACAGCGTCAGCAACTCGCCGAAGATCTGGGCAGGATTGCCACGGTTGATCTCCTCGATCACGACGAGGAATTTAGATGACGGCTCCTTTCGAGCAGCCTTGATGGCTTCCATGAACACCCCATCAGCAAGGGACAATTTGCCCTCACCAGTTGGGCGCCAGCCACGCACAAAATCTTCGTAGGACAGATTCGGGTGGAATTGCACTGCCCGGACTTTGCTGTCGTCCTTCTGCCCCATCAAGGCAAACGCCAGTCGCTTGGCCAGCCAAGTCTTACCGGTGCCCGGAGGCCCTTGCAGGATTAGATTTTTCTTGGTTCGTAGACGGTCGAGCAGAAGATCGATTTCGGCCCGATCAAGGAAGCAGCCCTCCTTGAGAATATCTTCCACTGAGTAAGGGACGATGGGCGCGGCCACCTGGAAGGCTTCATGAACGCCCCCCTCAGCTTGCTGCTCTTCTGTGGCGGTGCTACCGCCATCGCCAGTAGATACAGACTCGTCGACCGGATCTTTGTACATCCAGGACGCCAGCGAGAGGTCCGGGAAACTGTGGACGGGATAGTCGTCCTCACTGAAGCGCGAACGCAAGTTGTCGAGTAGCTTCAGATAAGCCTGCCCATCGCAGGGACCTTGTTGAGCAGTAATCTCGATATTCAATCCAAGCCGCTTATTGATGTAGTGACGTGACTGACTATCAAGAGTCAAGAAATCCCAGGGATGCGCCCAGTACAATCCAGTTGAAAGATTCCATGCCACGCCCCACACCTGAGTAGCAGCATCATAG
Organism: Pseudomonas sp. GV071; assembly: GCF_003050835.1. Lineage (GTDB taxonomy): Bacteria > Pseudomonadota > Gammaproteobacteria > Pseudomonadales > Pseudomonadaceae > Aquipseudomonas. Next base: position 38,474 of record NZ_QAOJ01000006.1, read on the forward strand.
GCCTGGATGAATGCGTCTCTATCTTCCGATTGATCGCTCTCCTCCAACTTACTGGCGGCAGCGAAGACATGCCACAAGGCATCAATGTCACCAGCGCCACGCTTGTCGGCATAGGAAAAAAACCAAGAGCGCTGGTTGTTCAGAACAGGAATGCCTTCGAACGAAGGCGGCACTGGCACCGTCACACCCAGAAACTTGGCAAGTTCAACCGCGATGCTCTTGCGGTTGGCATCGGTCATGGAGCGGTTAAAGGTGCCCATCGCAGTGAACGGACAAATATCCTGAAGTGGGCCACTGGTTCCATCGGGAAATTTGTCTTGAAGATAGGTCAGCCCCGGCACACGGGAAGCGATTTCGTGGATGCTCTCTATGAGTGGAGTACGATCCTCTATGTAGGACAGCAGTTTTTCTGCCACCGCCTCGTAGAAATCGGTCCAAGCGAAGCGCTGCTTTCCCGAAGAAATCGTACCGTAACGCTCTCGCCAAAAAGGCTCATTGCGAAAGCGATCCACATCCTGAGGGATACCGTCAAACGCGAATGCGATCAGCGCATCGTTCATCCAGTCACCAGGCTGAACGCGCCAGACTGTTCCCCGATGAGTGTAGAAATACCACTCGCGTACAGGCTTGGCTTGAGCCCAGTCCACTTTTACCCGCTTGCCGTCATTCAGATTTTCGGTGATCGTGCCAATCGCCTTGATGCCCATTACTGAGACGGTACGCCCCCGATTATCGAAGGGCAGACCATGCTTTCGCGTGTAGGCTGCCTTGATGGCGATCCGCTCACCCGGCTGCATAGCGCGGACCATGTCGAGCAGTTTATCGTCGTAGCCATTCTCCCAGATGCCGTTCTCTCGGAACCGCGGCATCTGGTCATCGTTGCCGCCGTAGCTCGCGCCGACGAACCAGGTAGTACTGGTAGACGGGCTGTTTTTCTTGTCGTCCATGCCTGCTCTCTTTTAGTAATACTGGCGGACATAGCTGTAAGACTTTTCGAACAGCTCGTCATCCGCATGTAGCTTGTATTTGAAGAGAGCCTTTCGTAACGCTTTTTTGACCTCACGCTCGCCAGACTGCGTGCCCTGCCAGCCGGGGAAGCGCACCAAGCGCACGATCTCGTCGATATCCGCGACCACACGCTCAACCAAGATCGGCGTCTCGTCGGTCTTCACCTCGTTGAACAGCTCAGTCAACGCCGCTTTGCCCCGATCTTCATCTTCATCGGGCGGCATTTCCTTTTCGGCCTGTAGAGTCTCCTTGGCGATCTCCAGCAACTGCTTCAGAAACTCGACGCTGTTAACCTGACCAGATTCGAAGCGGTCCTTCAGCGCCTCAAGCCGTTCAGAAAGCTTCTTAAATTTCGGATTGCCCAAGTGCCCACGCAAACGGTGATTGAGCTTGATCTCAATCTCCTTAGCCTTCTTCGGATCTGGGTTCGAAAGCACAGCTTCTAGCAGATCGGCATCCAGCACCAAGGTATCCAGGTCGTCCCGTACAGCATCGACATGTACGTTTTGGTGGATCAGCTCAATGGTCTTGGCCCCCAGCGAATGCCAGATCAACTTGCCGTGTCCACTGGAGGGCTGCACCGACTGATACACCTGCGACAGCCACTTGTAGTCTTTCTCGAAGGGGCCCAAAACCGTGTCCGGTGATAGAGCCTCCCAGATCTTGTTGAACACGCTGTACTCAGCAGCAAAGTTGTCGCGCACCGTGTTGTTGGGCAGGCACTGCTGCGCGGCGATCAGCCCTTCGTAACCTTCCACCGTACGGTCACAGCCGGTGAAGAAGGCCAGACATTTCTGCATGGCTTCAGGCAGCTTGTCCTTCAGCTCCTGGATGTTGCTCACCACCTGCTTGACGCTTTGGTCATCGAATTCCAGTGCGGCCGCCACGTCATCGAAGATGCCGAGGTAGTCGACGATCAGGCCATGGGTCTTCTGTTCGGAATAGGTGCGGTTAACCCGGCAAATGGCCTGCAGCAGTGTGTGGTCACGCAGCGGCTTATCCAGGTACATGGCCTGCAGGATGGGAGCATCGAACCCTGTAAGCAGTTTGGCCGTAACGATGATCAGCTTCAGCGGATCGGCTGGGTCGCGGAAGCGATCCAGCAGTCGCTCCTCCTCGTCGCGGCTTCGGTCGTAGGGCGCATACTCTGGGTGTCCCTTCTTGTCCGCCGCCTGCACCGACATGACGATGTCCGTGGCTTCGGGCGGAAGCAGCTTGTCCAATTCGGTCTTGAATAGCAGGCAGGACTCCCGGTCGAAGGTGACAATCTGCCCCTTAAACCCGTTGGGTTCCACCTTGGTCTGATAGTGCTGGACGATGTCCTCGCAGACCTTGCGGATGCGCTCAGGCGTCTTGACCAGAACGGCCATCTTGGCGGCGGTCTTCGCGAGGTTGTCCTTGTCGAGATCCGACAGGCCGCCGGTCAGGTCTTTATACGCGACATCCAGCGCCGCCTTGTCGATGTGCAGGTCAATCAGCCGGGGCTCGAAGTGCAGCTTCAGTGTGGCGCCGTCTCGGATTGATTCCTCGAAGCCGTAACGGCTCATGTAGCCCTTCTCGTCTTCGTCGGCGCCGAAGGCGTAGAAGGTGTTACGGTCGGCGCGGTTGATCGGCGTGCCGGTCAGACCGAACAGAAACGCATTCGGCAGAGCCTCACGCATCTTGCGGCCCAGATTGCCTTCTTGGGTGCGGTGGGCTTCGTCCACCAGGGCGATGATGTTGCTGCGGTCGTTCAGGCTGCCTGTGGCCTCGCCGAACTTGAAGATCGTGGTGATGATGATCTTGCGCACGTCTTGCGCCAGCAGCTGCTGCAGCTTCTCGCGGCTATCCGCCTTTTCCAGATTGGGAATGTCAGCTCCGGTGAACGTACCCGTGATCTGGCTGTCGAGATCGATCCGGTCTACCACGATCAGCACCGTGGGGTTCTTCAAGCCTGCATGCATGCGCAGCTTCTGCGCGGCAAACACCATTAGCAGTGACTTGCCCGAACCCTGGAAGTGCCAGATCAGCCCTTTCCTGGGGTAACCCGCCAGCACGCGCTCGACGATCTTGTTGGCCGCTTCAAACTGCTGGTAGCGGCAAATGATCTTGATTTGCTGCTTTTTCTTGTTGGTGGCGAACAGGGTGAAGCTGCCGAGGATGTCCAGCACCACATGCGGGCGCAACATGCTCTCAGCGGACAGCTTGAGCGACTTCAGCGGGTGGTGCTGACCATCCTCCCCATTGCCATTCAGATGCCACGGACCCCAATCCTTGACCGGAAGGCCGATGGACCCGTAGTGGTAAGCCTTGCCTTCGGTCGCCACCGAGAACACGTTGCAGACGAAGAGCTCAGGCACGAACTTCTCGTAGTCGTCGTGCACCTGCACCGCGCCATCGACCCAGCTGATGCACTTCTTGACTGGCGTCTTGGCCTCGATCAGCACCAGCGGCAGCCCGTTGACCAACAACACAAGATCGGCGCGGCGCTCGGTGGGGCCTGCGCGGTAGATGAACTGCTGGGTGACGATGTACTGGTTCTGCGCCAGATCATCCAGGTCGATCAGCCGCACCGGCACATGCTCGTTGTTGGGGCCGAAGGGCATCGAGCGCTCACCGCGCATCCAGGCGGACATTTCCTCGTTGGCGCGGATCAGGCCATCCGATCGCACCGACAGCAAGATGGCGCGCAGCTTGTAGAGCACCTCGTCGGCGCGGTCGGGCTGAGCGGCGATCTCCGGGTTCAGGCGAATCAACGCATCGCGCAGCCAAGATTCAACCAGCACTTCCTGAATCTGGCGCGGCACCTCAGCCTGGGCGGCGTAGCGCCAGCCGATGCCCTTGGGGCTGAGGCCGTAGCTGGCTTGAGTTTCCTGGGCGGTGTTGGCCGGGACAGTTTTGATCGGGCCGGCGAGCAGATCGCGGACGTAGGCTTCGACGGTATTTGATTCGTTGAAAGAGCTCACTCTGCGTCCCCCGTAATCTCTGCCAGCAACTGCTTCTTCATCTCCTCTGCGGAGAAGCGGCGCACCATCGCTGCCCTTTCCGCGGACTTCACGCACGCAATCTCCTCCAGCAGCTGCTTCTGCACCTCCAAGGGCGGCAAAGGCAGACGAACACGGAGTAAGTTACTGGCGTTCACGTTCGCCTGGCTTACCGCCTTCGTCGCATATGCAAGAACTTGTCGACGCCCGAAATCAGAGTTCAGGTAAAGCGTGAGAAACTTCGGTTCCAGCTTTTCAGGGACAGTCTTGATCCGCACAAGGTATGAGGCAAAGACGTGGTCGCCCTCGAGCTCGTACAACCCTGTTCGGCCAACCAGCTCATAGCTGTTTGTCCGGTTGAAAAGCACATCGCCGTCGACCAGCCGATAGGCTTCGAAGTCTTTCTCGCTGAGGTTTACATACTTGATGTCATTTTCGACGCAGAGCCCATCTTCAATATTCATCATTCGCAGCATCGGATACTGACCGTCCGATCCGGCGTTGATTGAGAGGCCGTACTGGGTCCCCTGAACGACTGAGCCAAGGTCAACAACTGGCCATTCTCGACTCAGTACGTCAGCAAGTAATGCGCGAACAAGCTGGCCGGAAAATCCGCCAACCTCCTGATGCAACTCACTGGTTCGCTCGACTGCTCGAAGCAGATCAACAAGCCGTTTCTGTTCGTTTATAGACGCAAGGGGAAACTCAAAGTCCGCCAAACTTGTCCAGTTTGTGCGGGGACTCAAGGAGCCTGCCGACGTACCCACGGCGTGATCGAAGAAGGCGTCGGTCTGGCAAATGAATGGCAGCAACTCCGGCAGCAAGACCTGCGCATCCTTGGTCTCTAGCACATAGATGTCACTGGAGCACACCCCAGAGAAATCCGCCACAGCCACCTTGCGCTGGTAAGCGCGGCGCTTGCCGAACAGCACCTGTCCAGGTTGAAACATGCTGGTGAAGGTCACGCCGTCAGCGACGCTGCCCCAACCGCGGATGCGCAAGTCACTTGGTTCGAGATGTTCCAGACCGACGTAGCGTTCAATGCCATCGGCCAGCGGATCTTGGCTGCGCGCTTTAGAGAGGCGCACCACGTCGCCGAATTTCACCCGTCGCCAGCCGGGCTTCGGGGCTTTATTGTTCTTGTCAGACACGCTCGATGTCCTCCGTAATCAGTCCATCCAACGTTTCCACCAGCGCGTCCATCTGTTGCCAGAAGGCACGGCCATCGGTTTGCCATTGATCCCAAGCGGAGCGCAGCGATACCGCGTTGCCATCGCTGTCGGTGGCAATGGCGGCGGCGGCAATGCGCTTCACGTACAGCGGAATCGAGAGGTTGCCTGCATTGGCGCCGATTTCGGCCAGAGTGGCGACCTTGGCGAAACCGGGCACATCCGCAAAGGTCTTGTAAGCGGTCAGGATGCGCTGCTGGTGCTCGGGCTTCAGAAAGCTCTGCGCCCGTTCCCGGGTGACCTCGTTCACCGCGTCAATGAAAACTACCTTGCCCTTGCGAGCGGCGGCCTTCCTGCGGTTGCAGATGACGATGCACGACTCCATCGGCGAGTTGTAGAACAGGTTGGGGCCTAGGCCGATGACGGCCTCGACCCAGTCTTGCTCGACCATCTTGGCGCGCATGACCTGTTCTTCGTTACGGAACAGCACGCCGTGCGGCCAGAGCACGGCACTACGCCCCTTGGCGGAGAGGCTGGTCAGGATGTGCTGCTGGAAGGCGTAGTCGGCGCGGCCCTGCGGCGGCGTACCCAGCGAGTTGCGGCCCCACTTGTCACTGCTCCAGGCCTCGCGGTTCCACTGCTTGATGGAGTACGGCGGGTTGGCCAGGATCACGTCGAACTGACGCAAGCGGTCGCCTTCGATGTGCTTGGGTTCGGCCAGGGTGTCGCCCCGGATGATCTCGAAGTCTTCCACCCCGTGCAGGAACAGGTTCATGCGCGCGATGGATGAGGTAATCAGGTTGCGCTCCTGCCCGTAGAGCTTGAGGGTGCGGTATTCGCCGCCCGAGCGCTTCACTTCGTCCAGCGCCGAAATCAACATGCCACCGGTACCGCAGGTGGGGTCGTAAATTGATTCGCCCGCCTGCGGCGCCAGGAGTTGCGTCATCAAATGCACAACGGTGCGGTTGGTGTAGAACTCGGCGGCGGTGTGGCCAGAGTCATCGGCAAACTTCTTGATCAGGTACTCGTAGGCGTTGCCGAGCTCGTCCTCGGGCACATTCGCCACCGAGAGTGTCTGCGTAGAGAAGTGCTCGATCAGGTTTTTCAGCGTTTCATCGGGCAGGCGCTCGCGGTTGGTCCAGGGTGCATCGCCGAAGATGCCATCGAGCAGATCCGGATTGGCGGTCTCGATAGCGCGCATGGCCTTCTGGATAGCTGCGCCCACGTTCTTAGGGGCTTGGCGTACATCGTTCCAGTGCGCGCCGTCAGGAATCTGGAAGCGGTGGATCTCCGCGAACTGCGCGTAGGAGAGGTCGCCTCCTGAGTTGGCCAGGGCCGCTTGGTATTCCTCCTCCCACACATCCGACACGCGCTTGTAGAACAGCAGCGGGAAGATGAACTGCTTGTAGTCGCCGGCGTCGATGAGGCCGCGCAGCAGCACTGCGGCGCCCCACAGGTAGCTTTCGAGTTCATGTTGGCTAATGCGTTTTCTTGGGTGATTCATTTCAGCCATCCCCCTTCAGTCATGACGTGCGCAAGCCGTTCTTCAGCCTCGCGGCAACGAGTAAGCGCATCCTTGAACGCAGTGATAGCGTCGGGTAACGGCGGGATGTCTTCTTGCAGTGGTGGCAGGACGTAGCGCGAGATATTCAGCGTCCAGTCCTCGGCCTTGATCTCATCCAGACTGACCACGCGGACCGCATCCTGCACATCAGAAAAACCTCGATACCAGCCAAGGATTTCAGCAGCGTGCTCAGACTCCAGAAAATTCTGCGCACGCCCCCGGCGGAACAGGCGCGAGGCGTCAGCGATCAGCACTTTTTTCTTGTACTCGCCCGGCTTGCGCTTGCGCAGCACAAGAATGCACGCAGCGAGACCGGTGCCATAGAAAAGATTGGGAGCCAACCCGATCACAGCCTCGACCAGATCCATTTCCAGCAACTTCTGACGAATGCTGCCTTCGACACCCTTGCGGAACAGCGCGCCTTGGGGCAAGACCACAGCCATTCGACCGCTCACATGAGCCATCGATTTGACCATGTGCTGTACCCACGCGAAGTCACCGCTGGATGACGGCGGCAGGCCAGCAAAATTGCGGCCAAAGGGATCATTCAGCCACAACTCTTCGCCCCACTTTTCCAACGAAAACGGCGGATTGGCAATCACGCAGTCGAACGTGGCCAATCGATCGCCCTCAAAGAAGGCCGGGGTGCGCAGCGTATCGCCACGCACTACCCGGAAGTCCTCGATACCGTGGAGGAACAAGTTCATCCGCGCGATGGATGAGGTGGTAAGGTTTTTCTCTTGCCCGTACAGCTTGCCCCAAAGCCGCTTCACGTCGCCGTGCATCTCTTTGACGTGCTGCACGGCTGCTAGCAACATGCCGCCAGTACCGCAGGCCGGGTCGTAGATTGTCTCGGCTTCCTTGGGATCAAGCATGTCGATCATCAGCCGCACAACTCTGCGTGGGGTGTAGAACTCGCCGGCCTTCTTGTTGGTGGCGTCGGCGAACTTCTTGATCAGGTATTCGTAGGCGTCGCCAAGCAAATCCGAGTTGACGTTCTTGTTGCCCAACGGCAGCCTGGAGAAGTGCTCGATCAGGTCCTTGAGCAAGGCATCGGACAACCGCTCTTTATTCGACCACTGGGCATCCCCGAACACGCCATAAAGGGTATCGGGGTTGGCCTTCTCGATCTCTCGCATAGCCCACTGCAATGCAGCCCCTACGTTGATCGACTTTTCACGCACGTGCTCCCAGTGGCAGTAATCCGGAATCTGGAATCGATGCGACTCAGGGAACCAGCCGAGCTGGTCGTCGCCGGTCTCGTCGACGATCTCCTGGTACTCCTCATCCCAAACGTCGCAGATACGCTTGAAGAACAGCAGGGGGAAGATGTAGGTCTTGAAGTCGGCCGCATCCACCGGGCCACGCAAGATATTGGCGGATTCCCAGAGGTGACTTTCGAGCTGGCCGAGGGTGATTTGTTGTTTGCTCAAACGCATGGCCCTTCTATATCGATGCCGTCACACTGCGGCTTATGTTCTTGCTTGATATTCATAGGTTACTCAAATAGCCGCTTTTGCTTGACGACGTAGCCCGCAGGCTTCTTCTGCTTTTCCAATATGCCTTCGTCGACCAGACGCTGTAGCCATACCTTGGCCTGCGCGCTGGAGACGTCTAGCCCGGCCGCTATTTCGGTGTCCTTCATGGGCACACTCAATAGCTGCTGAATCGCTGCGCGCACGGCAGCGAAGAGTACTTCTGCAGGGATCGATGCCGACTGCGTAGATTCCTTGGCGGCGTCTATCGGCGCTACGACTTCTGGTCTAACTGGCGAAAGTTCTTCGGATACATCAGCGGTGGGCTGCGTAGCAGAAATAACGTCGACCGGCGCCGATGGTTCGCTCTCGGCCTGGGGTGATGGCGCGGTTTTGCGTTGTTCAGACACCGCTGGCTTGGCATTAGCCGGCGTTGGCTCGTCGTTCGAAAACAGCGCTAGACCAGTCTGTGGGGATGCCGTCGGTGTCGAAGCCGACACGTTGAAAACATCCTCGAAGGCATCTACGTCTTGCGGGTTAGGCCAGGGAAGCGCGCCTTTCTTCCGCAAACCCTCCAATCCGGTGGAAGACTCACCCGTCGATCGAATGAAGACCGGAACAAACTTGAGTTTGTCGAGCTGCTCAACAGCACCGCTCCAAGTACCGCCTTTGTTGAGGTCGGAACTTACCACCAGTGAGGTGTCTGCCAATGCATAAATCAGCTTGTTCCGCTGCATGGCGTGGCCGACATTGAACCCCGCACTCGGGTCGTAAGGTGAAATCAGCACCAATTGACGATCGAGCAGTAGGTTGCGGTGCTCGCGGTTCATGGTGGTCTTTTCCAGACTGTCCGCCAGCACGCCGCAAACTTCTCCGCCCGCCTCAAGGGCGCCACGCATGGCGGCCTGATCGATGCCTTTGGCGCCGCCGGAGACAAGTGTTCTACCAGCCCGAGCCGCGAGCCGGCCAACTGCCATTGTGTAGTCGGTGAGGGCCTCGTCCACATGGCGCGATCCAACAACGGCAAGTCCACCGGTTTCGAGCAAAGCCATGTCGCCACAGCCGTAGAGCACTGCCGGAGCATCTTCACGCAGGCGCGCTTTCAGGCGGCGCGGATACTCGGCATCCGCGCGGCTGACTACCCAGATGGCACGTGCTTGCCAGCGCTCGACCACTTGGCTCAGCAGGAATCCCCTTCCTAACAATTTCTGCAGGCGGTTTTCATCAATTACCGGTTGGCACGCATGCATGATCTCGGATGCGTCCGGCGAAAGCAGATCGGCGGGCTGGCGCTGGATCTCGCGCAAATGACGCGCGAGACGTTTGTATTCACCAGGAGTGAGCAGATCCGATGATGCAGTGCCGCGGCCGGCAATAAGCGGTGCCGTCAGCAGCAAGATCGCCTGGGTGTTTGGTGAGAGGTCTGGTGTCATTCGTCGTGTCCCGTCTGTGAAAGGGCCATCGGCCAAACTGCACCACTGCCGCTCATACGAAGGAGCCAAGCGGACACTGTGAGCGTCCAGCGCGAGTCGACCATGTCATCCACCAAGAGGACAGGACCGGGAGGAATGGGCTGGCCGTTGAGTGCGAGCGAACCATCGATGTTGCGCGCCTGTTGCGTACTGTTTGCCATCGTTTTCTGTTCAGGTCTTGCGTCTGTTTTTGCGATGACCAGGTGAAACGGTAGATCCAGGGCAGCAGCCAAGCGTTGCGCGAAATTCGGTACCAGTTCGGGATGCCGGAGCGAAGGAACGCAGGTCACCCAGGTCGGGCCCGGTTGCGGATTCCACTCCTGAATCATCTTCACGCACGCAGCAACGAGGTCATCTGAAAAGTGGCCGTCGTGGTACTTGCCCTGTCGAACCAAGCCACCCCAACCAGCATCGCCCCAGATGCATAGCGCCTTGCCGGGTTCGGCCTGATGGGCGGGGGTGATGAGTCCCTTGACGCCGTAGTGGGGCATTCCACCATCGGGCCATTTTTTCCGGGGCTCGATGGGTAAGCTGGTTCGACGAAGAAATTCGACGGCAGCTTTGACCAGCTCGCCATCCACTACTGTAGGCAGCGGCGGCAAGGCTGGTTCGATGACAACACTCGGATCACCGTCGAGCGCGCCGATCAGGAACCCCATGTGATCACCAAACTTAAGGCTGACGTAGTCCTGCATCTGCTGGTGCTCGTCTCGCCGTAGCGCAGTGAGGCGTGCCGCTCGCCCCCAGAACGCTTCACTCAGTGTTGCTGCCGTGAGCTGCCATTTGCTGCCTTGCTTAGCGATGGGCGCTGGCGATTCCAGCGAGAGCAGTGCAATCGTCTTCTCGACACGCCCCTTGCTGAGATTGACTCGGCTTAGCAACTCCGGAACGGACAAGCCATCGGCCTCTTCTTCAAGGGCCCCAAGGACCCCTGCAACTTCCTCTCGGGTCGGAAAAGCGCTTCGGATAAACCAGTCCGTGATATCGGACTCTTCCTCGCCACTAAGAAGTACGCCGTAAGCCGAGTCCAGCGCGCGCCCCGCGCGACCAACCTGTTGGTAGTAGGCAACGACCGATCCAGGCATTTGGTAGTGGATGACAAACGCCAGATCTGGCTTGTCGTAGCCCATGCCAAGTGCTGTTGTGGCAACCAGTGCTTTGACCTGGTTGTTAAGCAGCGCCTGTTCAAGCTGCTCTCGGCGATCGCCGGTTTCGCCGGTGTAGGCGTCGACGTTGAAGCCTTGTGTCTTCAGCCATTGCGCTACCTGATTGGCATCGCGGACCGTCAACGTGTAGATGATGCCGTGTCCATGCAGCGTGGCAAGCTGCTCTGCTAGCCAGGCAAGACGCTCAGCCTGACTGGGTAGGCGGATCGTTTGCAGGGAAAGCGAAGTCCGATTCAAGTCGCCACGCGAGACCTCCAGCTTCGGACCTAGAACGGCAGCAAGGTCTTCCATCACACGGTTGTCCGCTGTTGCGGTGGTGGCTAGCAGTCTCAGGTTCGGCGGTAGCGTTTTGACGATCCGCTCCAACAGGCGGTAGTGAGGTCGGAAGTCGTGGCCCCAGTCGGAAATGCAATGTGCCTCGTCGATGACCAGCATCGAAATCTGTGCAGCGATTCCAGCCAGAACCTGCGTCCGGAAACGCTCGTTCGCAAGGCGCTCCGGCGAGATCAAAAGAATATCGATCTCTCCCTTGGCCAACTTGCCCTCAACTACCGTCCATTCGTCCATGTTGTCGGAGTTGATCGTGGCAGCGCGAACCCCCATCCGCTCTGCGGCTGTGATCTGATTTCGCATCAGCGCGAGCAGCGGTGAAATCAATAACGAGGGGCCCGCTCCAGACTCCCGCAGCAACTTTGTCGCGATGAAGTAGACAAAGCTCTTGCCCCACCCGGTCTTTTGCACGACCAGCAGGCGGCCTTTGCCATCGACTACGTGACGAATAGCGTCCTCTTGGCCGTCGCGGAAAGAGGCATCGGCGCGTCCGGAGCCGATCCGGAGCAATGCCAGCGCGCGTATTGGATCGAAGGCCACGTTATTACTCCCCCTTATTTTGGTCGGGCCAGCGGTAGCCCGGCGCCAACACAGCGTTCTTGACGCCATACAGCGCCAGATGATCTTTCAGCCAGAGTCTAAATTCATGCCCGCGCAGACTATGATCCGGCGAGCAGTCGACACTCCATTTTCGCAGGATGTATCCGGCAGTGGCGGCGCGCAGTTTCATTCGCAGCACGCCGTCACGCATGCCGTAGTCCAGCTCGGTGATCTCCGCTCGGGGTTGATCCGGATGCGGCACCAAATCCAGTTCGACGATACGGGTCCACTGGATGTCTTGATCATTCATCTCATGAGCCGCCACTGACTGGCCCTTGAGCACTAAGGGGTTCCTGATCCGAGTGATGACGAAATCGCGGAACTCCTGTGACTTCCGATCGAAGGCGCGGACGTGCCAGCGCAGGCCGTTGTCGATCAGCGCGAACGGGACGACCTCCCGTTCGGTGCGTCCACTAGAGATGGAGTGGTACTCGATGCCAAGCGGACACTCCTGGTGAATAGCCCGAGTCACACTCGCAAGGACGTCCAGATCTGGGTGGGTGAGCCGGGACGGACTCTCGCTGGCAACCCACGCCTTGAGCCGCATCGGCTCGCCGTCACCAAATCCCTGGGTCAGCCACGAGAGCACTCGCTCCGGCGGGAAGTCGAAGACTGGCTGAAAGCGTTGCCCCAGGACGTAGGACTTAGCCTTGGAGTCGTAATCGATGTTGCCGGGGGCCAGCTCCTTGTACAGAGCCAGATCCCTGGATGCGGCGGCAGACTGGATGCCAAACCGCGTGACCAAATCCTGGCGGCGTATCTCCCCAATGAATCGCACGCGTAACTCCACAAACGCGAGCCGATCGCGCTGTGGCTGAGTGAGATCTACAAGCTGCTCGTTCGACATCGTGACTGGCTCGTTCGGGTTAGCGAATCCTTGTGCTTCGTTAGCGGGATGGCACATACCCTTCCTTAGAGTACGAACATTACCCTATAATGATCACCTATACGCTGCATTTTGATAACCACAAGAGCAAATATCAAAGCACCTTCATCCGCCAAATACCCCCCCAGGGCAGACAGCAAGCCGAACCTAAAACATTGCCATCCAAGTACTAATAAATGCCCTCCCACAGTTCGTTGGACTCGACAACGGCAACAAATCGGCCAGCAGTAAACCCGTCAGGAAACAACGAATCCTGAATTCCCTCTTCAAGCTGATCTATCGGCATGAGGAGCTGCTTCTCATCACGCAGAATGACCTCCAGCCCCTCTCGGGATACCACCCTGAAGCCATCGACTGACTGCCCATCGAGCTCAATGGAGGTATCGACGATCCAGGCGCGCAGATCCGCCCCGGGCTCCGGGCCGTGATAGCCCAGCCTGGCGCGCAGCTCTTGATCAGTCAGCAACGCACTGAGTACCGCCACCTGTTTGCGCCGTAACTGCCAGGCTGCCTTGCGCAACGTGTTGGTGCGATGCAACCAGACCTCATGTGTGGTCGAGCGGATATAACCCGACTTGACCTCAAGGAGCAGTAGCACGCCATCCTGGTGGCAGATCAGATCCACCTCACCGGCATCATCCTCGTCTGTCACAGCCGGCCGATATCCCACCTCAACGGCAAAGCCTCGTTGCCGAAGACTCTCGGCCAACGCCGACTCCACTCGTTGGGTTTCTGCCTGTACATCAGCTCTGCGAGCATTCACGCGCCGCAAGTTATTGATGGCAGCAGTCAGGTTGTTCTGCTGCGCGCCAACCCAAGGGAACTGAAAGCTGTAGCGGCCGATTTTGTAGAAGAGTTGCTCGTACAGCCTCGGTGCAGGCATCCCGGGCTGCAGCTTCAATTGCTGGGATAGCGCTTTGAGGTCGCTGGTCCAAAACGTAAGGATGGCCTTGGCTGAATCTGCGCTGCCTCTCGGGTGCTCGTCACTGACAGTCCAGCCTGTGATCCTGCGGATCTTTTCTTGCTCTTCGGACCAGGTCATGGGGAACCGGTTTTCCCCGGTAAGTAGGCCATTCATGGCCAAGCGCCCTAGCGCCTGGGCAAGAACGCCCGACTCCCGCAAATGACTCTGGAATGGCTGGATAAACTCTTTCCGAAAGAAAACCGAGGCCAACTCGCTGGCCAGCAAGACGTGGTGAAGCTGAACCTGGGAGCCATCATTGAGCGAGACGCGATCACCCAAGCCGTAAACCTGCTGCAATTGCAGCAGGCTGCGAACCGCTTTGATATAGGCCAGCTGGTTCAGCTCATGATTCTCAGACGAGCCGATGATTTGTTCAGCCATGCCAGAGAGGGCGAAGGCATGTACTGCACGATTCATCCAGTAGTGCCAAAGCAGGTCGTTCTTACGTCCGGTGCGTTGCCACCGCTCTGTTCCCGCCTTCGACTGGTTGTAGATGACCGACTCGCCCGGCTTTAGCTGGTAACGGCACTCCGAATCGAAGCAGAACCAGTCGATGGAATCTTCGTAGTCGATCCGCTCTTGGGTGGCCCCGATCAAAAGGGCTAAAGACTCAAGATTTTGACGACATTTCACCATGTCAGAAATGCTGGATTCGGGAAAGATAATCGGTGACAGGTGCCGCTTCAGCGATTTCCCGAGCCGTGACTCGCTCAGGCGGAAATCTTCCTCTGGGCAAACCCGGAGCTTCCTCAAAATAATGCGGTTGTAGACCCTCCACTGCTGGCCTGCAGGGTCATCTGAGCCATCTTCGATAAATGCCTGGTAGGCCAAAATACTGAGGTAGGAAAACAGCTCCAGCAGCGATAAGTGCTTAAGCTGTTTTTCGGCAATGGCTATCAGCTCATCAAAAGGCCCGAGCTGATCAAGCAGGCGATCACAGACGCCGAAGAAAACTTGCCACTCATCCCCGGCGAGCGCCGCACGCAGCGCAAGCCAGAGGGGGGATTCTGTTCGCGCAAACAGCTTTGAGTAGCGAATCGCCCATCGAAGGGTTTCCGGGTTATGGCTAGCGAGGTGCAACAGCCGCTCGACACTGACTGCATTATCGAAATGAAGCACCCGGCTGAGGGCCAGGCTGGCGAGTTCGGACCCAGCTACCGCATCCACATCAAGCCATAAAGATGCCGTTGCCAGACCTTGCGCACGATCAAGCGCTGACAGGTTCTTACCTGCCGGGCGCTGATCAAGGAAATGATGCAAGGATTCATCAAGAGCCAGGCCCTTGCTGAGTGCCGGCTGATTCCGTTCGTATACCGACTGATAATGCTGTCGGCATCGTTCTCCTTTCTCTGTCATCCCAGAATTTCCTTCAGCCATAAATTCCTGGGCGGAGCCTAAACCTTTGGTAGACCAAGACTCCATCAGCATCACCAGCGCGGGCCGGAACTACCAAACCAATCCAACTGATGAGTTACGCCCGCCGGGCAATGGGCCGATTAGTCGTCCCGCGCACCTTCTTAGCCAGGCCTTTACGCAAGCAACGAGCGCCCTCAGGCTTGAGCCGCAGGTGCTGGTCATTCTTGACCAGGTAACGCATGGCGTAGTGCACGTTTGCCCGAGCATTCAGATCTCGCCTATGGATTAGGCCAATCCCCAGCCTGTCTTGGTATTTGTCTTTGTCGAGGTTGCAGTTGTTGTAGCAGCCCTGACCACGGGTAATACGCTCCCACAGCTCACCGATCCGCTGCGCCCTGTAGATATCGGCACTCACTTCAGCACCGTTGAAGAAGAAGGCCGCATGTATGTGATACCCCCGATCCTCGCCTTGCTCAACACTGCATATGTAGCCGGTCTCATGGTCGAAAATCAGGTTACGCTCACGCTCAGCAATCAACCGATTCAGGTCGTCGAATACGTGCTCTACACGCAACCTAGCCTGAGCCTCCATCCGGTAGTACAGATCAACCCTGACAACGCAGGTACGGGCGTAAAGACTCCGTACGGCATCAACGTAACGACCGACTTCGACCTCCTGCTTCAGAGCCAGGTAACGCTGGTCATGTTCCCGGCGCGTATATCGTTTTTTGCTGAGAAGCGTTCGGATGTGTTTGGTCAGTTCGTTCAGCGTCTCGCTGGCGCTCAGATAGCGTGTTTCGCCTTCGTCTAAGCAGGTGATACCGACGTAGCCAAGCTCAAGCCCAATGGCCTGGCAGGCCTCTCGGAAAAGGTTCAAGTGCCAGCTGTAGTCATACACCACATCACACTCGAACAGAGCGACCATCTGTTCGATCCCATCGAAGTATTTTGACAGCCGGGTTGCAGTGACCTGCTGATCCCCATGCTTTGAATAAGTGATGCGGAAGGCTTGGCTATCTGTACGTTGGATCGCGTTGACGAGTCGTTCAATCCGGATAGCGATATTGGACTGCGAGAGGTAGGTGTAGCTGTGTCGTTGGGTCATCGTGTACGCCTGATTGGTTGATGGCATATCAGGTGCGTGATGTGTATTTATTTAATCGATGACCTATCCCACTGGTTGTGTGGTGGCGTCTGTGTAGGCATCTGCATTCAGGCTATTGGTTGGTTATGAATTGATAGTCTAGAACTATATAACTAGATCCCGCCGAAAGCCCCCGTCACCACGCCAACATGGCAAGACAATGAGGAGCAACATTGCCTTGCCAGCCGAGAAATTCGATCACTTGGATCTTGGGAGAGTTAGCTGAGAATGCCTGGCACACAACCCGGCATAAGCGCCATGACCAGCCAAAGCCGATCATGGCGCAAGTGGTCAGTTCTAGCTGGCCATACTCAAATGCCCTGAGGAGCGTATTGCAGCCCCCTCAGCCTGGTCACGCTCCTCGATCCTGGCCAGTATCCAGTCGTACACCTCGCTATCGACCCAGCCTACGCAGCGGTCGCCCAGAGATACCGGCTTGGGGAAGGCGCCTTCCCCGATGTATTTGTAAATGGTCGACCGGGCAAGACCAGTCGAGTCGATGACTTCTTTCAGACGAATAATTCGCATGAGCAGGCTCCTCTATGGCTCAGAGGATGTGCGAAGACGGTAAAAAAAGACGTCAGAGGGGCACACAGACGCTCTATCAAGGCATTACTTTTTTGAGTGGATCCATACTTGGTTCGGTCGCGAAAGTTTTTCCTAGACAACAACCAATTTCATAGTCTGCTATTTTTGCTACTAATAGCGGAAATAGCAGGCTTTTATGAAACACTCTGACAACGATGCAAAAGAATCAAATCATGACGAATCCCATGCCCACCAGGACAGCTGGCCATCTTTCCACGAGAAAAGCCTTACAGAGGCGGCTGTAACAGAAGCGGCACGAGAACTTCAGGTTTCCCGTGAGATGGCGCTGATGTGCGCCTTCGGGGCGATGGCCACGGCCTGCCAGAAACATGTCGACGTAGTGATGCCTACGGGACATAAAGTGCCGACCTCACTCATGCTGCTGACAATCGCCGACTCCGGTGAGCGCAAGACCACTACCCAGAACAATTTCTTTGAGGCAATAAATCGCCTAAATGATGCGGCGCATAGCGCCAACGAAAGTGCGTCGATAGAGCATCGCGTCGAGCACCAACTGTGGAACACACACAAGCGACACTTGGAGCGCATGTACAGCAAATGCGCTGCAGAGGCCCAAGATGAAGCCGCCATGCAGGCAGCGCTAAAGGCCATCGCCGAACATGTGAGACTCGAGCCCCAACCAGCTCGCTCGAGCAAGTTCCTCTATGAAGACACGACACCTCAAGCCCTTGTCCACATGCTTTACGAAAACGAACCCAATGGCTGCCTGCTGACGAGCGAAGCAAACGGTATTTTCAGCGGCAAAGCCCTAGGTGAGCTAGACAAGCTCAACACTCTGTGGGATGGAAATAGCGTAATCGTTGATCGGATTTCCAGAGAAGGATTTGTTCTTCAAAATGCCCGCCTCACGCTATCGCTAATGGCGCAACCGAGCGTAGTCAGCCGCTTCATGGGCAAGCGCGGCGAAGAGGCGCGCGGCACAGGATTCCTCGCCCGATTTCTTGTAGTAAAACCGCGCGCTATGGCTGGTCGGCGCACGGATCGAAAACTTACTGAGCTTCCACGCCGACTGGCTTTCAATATTCGTGTCCGCGAGTGCTTGGAATCAGCGGCATTGCCTAAGCGCCAACTACTATCCTTTTCGGAGCAGGCGAAAGACCTCTGGTTCAATTACAGCCGATATCTTGAAAAGCAGATGCAGGAGGACGGTTTATACCATTATCTAAAAGATCATGCCTCTAAGCTACTGGAAAACACCAGTCGTCTGGCTGCAATTCTGCATACTTTTGAGCGCGACTCAGACAGCGATACCGAAATTGACTACGCCACCTTGAAATTTTGCTGGGAGTTTTCACAGAACTGCTCAAGCCACTTCATTAAATACCTGGCAAGCGAGCCACAGATTGTTACAGATGCAAACCTCCTAGCACACTACCTACTCACAACTGCCCACAAAGAAGATCCACTCCAGAATAGAAATCAAGGGGAGAAAACCTTAAATGATTTAATGTCAGGGGCGGCGATTAGGCTTTCATTAACCAAAATTAAGCAAAATGGCCCCAGCTCACTCAGAGGACGCGCAAATAGCGAGCGACTTGACGCAGCCATTGAAATCCTAAGGAAGCTCGGACACATAGCAAGAGAAGGGAGATATTGTCGATTTAGCGAGTCAATTCTACTCAAAGAGGGTGAACCAGAATTGAAAAATGGCCAGATCATCACAATAAGAGAACTACCACTATTTAGCGAGCAGGTATATGAAAGACAGGAAAACTCCAGTAACGGCTCGCGAGGAGTGGCAGGTTACTTTATCAAAGTACGTTAACCAAATGGCGAGCCCCCTCACTGGAAAAACAATTTAAAACAACAAAGCCTTTGGAATTCAAAAAAAACTTACGACCAAACCGACCGAGGAGCTATACATAAGCAAGGAACAGCGCCAGACACAAATAGCTCGAAGAGATCATGCAACGCACAAGCTTTTGAATTATAGCTAGGCCCGACCAGAGATAATACGATTTCACACCAAAAAGAAGTTAAAACTGAAAACTTAAAAGTCCACGAAATCATTCATAATCTCAACGGCTTTTCGGTTGCCTGGGGCGTGTGGGAAGGCGATCCCAACCGGCTAGCAATGCGCTGGAATGGCGAGGGAGAAGATAAAGGTTATCCTAAGACATTTGGTCACCCTGCCTGGTTTATGCTGTCAACCGAGCTGAGCCTGCCTTTCCTGCAAGCACTTGATGCTTATAACCCTTCACACCGTGGGGCTGCTGGGGTCTCATAATGCGCTAAAATAATTCACTTCGCTCGCGAGGACTTGCCAAGGCCAGCACTAAAGCTTAATCATTAGGCGAACGACCAATAACTAAACAAGGAAAACTCATGATTAATGAAGAGAAATTATCGGCCGAACAGTTAAAAGATAGAGCTATAAGATTTTACTCCAGATACGGAAAAGAATTAGACCAGGTAGCAGAGCTTTTAGAAATTAAATTAAAGCAATTAGCTCTAGCTTATACAATAAATGAAAAGCTTCCGCCTGAAGCAGTAAAAATCACTACTCGCGTCAAGACGCTTAGTAGCTTCCTAAAGAAGCTAGAAGGGGATGGCTGGCCTCAATTTTATTATCCCACTGAGGTCATCAAAGACTTCATCGGTGCAAGAATGGTTTGTTGGTTTGTAGACGATGTGTATGGAATGCTAGCATCTATTAATTCATCTAGTCATTTTACAGTTGCAGATGAAACAAAATACCCCCTAAAGGACTTCATTAAAAATCCACAACCGGCTGGATACAGAGCTATTCATGTATTCGCAGACGTAGAATATGATAGCGTAAAAAAAGTGGACGACAAGGTAGTTGTCACTCCAAATAAAATTTTATGCGAAATACAAGTCAGATCAAAACTTCAAGATGCATGGGGAGATATTACTCATGAGTTTTTTTATAAGGCCAAAAATTACAATATAAAAAATGAGACACTTGAAAGCTTTCTTGCTGACATATCTGCACGACTTGCTATCGAGGATAAAACCTTAATGAAACTGAGGGATACTTACCAACAGCTTACAGACGAAAAACTTGCTGATGGCAATCGAGAAGGTCTACAGGATTAATAGCAAAGTTCAAATCTTCTATTCGCTCATTGGGGCCGGTTTAGCCAGCCCCTTTGCTTGATCATTAGGCCGCAGGATGGATCATGACCAACACTGAGAAAATGTTAGAAAAATTCATCCGCGGCTTAGGCGGGCATAGATACCGAGAAATGTTCGAAGTACTCGAATCCAGTGATCTTCGTCCCCTAGGAAAGTCAAACACCGAAACGCTGCTATTCCAGCTCCGAGCGACTAATAGTGAAACACTAGATATTTTTGCGTTTCGCTTGGGGCCGCCACCCGTAATTTCATTTCCGAAATCCTACTGGTTAGATAGGCCCAGTGAACTAAGCGGCCATCTATCTAACTTTACGTTTTCGGAAAAGCCGGCCATAACAACGCTGGTTTCTGACTCGCAATATTCAGCAGGCCAAGTAGAAATCACCCGCTCTACTCACAAGAGAATTATCGAGGTTTGCACCCGCGTCTGCGCCTCCCTGCGATAAGCACCTAGCAGTGGGGTAAATCCGTTCCCTTCGCTCTCTGGGACGTCCAAACTGGGCACTGGTATCTGAATGCTCAGAATGCTCGTCGCCGGATCGCGAAATTGGTCGCCAGAGGGATAGCTCTAGTGCATCAAACTCTGTACAGCAGCGAGAATGGCCGGCCAGCGCCTGCGACCGCGTGGCTCAATGGAAGCGCCCTAGAATGGCACAACGGAAAAGGGCTCTTTGTGGCACAGGCAGATGGAACAGAACAGGGAGCAAAGTTCATTGCCGGAAAGGAATGCCGCCAGCTTAGCCCAGTCTTCAGCACTACACACAGACAGGAGAAGTGCCTGATCTACACCATGTTGGATTGACCAACTATCCCGCATTGGATGGCATGGATTCTTTGATGGCGCTGGCAGCAGCTCGATTCGAACAAGGGATCTCAGACGTGCCGCTAGACGCGCAGACCTTGGCCATTTGTAAGGCCATTGGGGTATCCCCTCATGAGTATCTAGCTGCTCTGAGAACAGAGGTACCCCCCGAGACTTTTCCAGTTGATGGCGACACAATTGAAAGCCTAAGCACACAAACGCTGGCGATTTGCAAAGCTATGAACGTGTCACCAGCTGATTACCTAAGGACACTCCACGACTAGCTAATACCCTTGAACTGCTATAGTGGCGTAACGGGTGTGACACGGTGTAAATCTCCCGGCCGTACCACGCAGGCAACTGCGGAGGGCTATGTGGGGTTTCCGGCTTTAACCGGACTGGGAGGCCCCACCACCCGCCTATCCATATCAATCCGCGATCTATTGCCTGGTCCTTCCATAGGACTCAACGATACACGAAGGCCTCTTCGCAACTCCCACGACGCGGAAGCGGAAAGCCTGCACAGACTCCTTTACATACAGGCTTGTGCAAGAAGCCACTCAGGCACATACTGTATATATAGACAGTTAAGTGATTGTATTCCCTGCGAGCGTTTTGACCAGGACGCCAAAGAACGATAACGGCATGAGCAAAAAATCAGCGAACCTGAACGTGGCATTCCCCAAATGCAGGTACTGCAAACGCTACTGGCAGCCTGAAGAGGGGGTTATGGCGAGTAAATCGTATTGCTCGCTATGCTCAGAATCTCGACGGCTGCTTGCTGCGAGATATTTAGAGCTAAGACCCCTCAAGCACACAGATGGTAACCAGCGTTACATCCTTCCCCGCGCGCTTCGTTCCAATTAAGACTAGTCCCCGAAAAACCCTTCAAGCTCTCGTACGGCCTGGCCCTTACCGATAACACCGTCCGAAGATCCAAGGGTCATTTTTCTGCCCACATTACCAACCGGCTCACTCCAAGCTTTCCACTCGTGCTTCCGGGGGGAGTGTCTAGTCCATTCAACGACTTTTAATCGCCCTCCTGCCGGCAGCTCCCATCTCACCAGATCAGGCGTTACGACGACAGACCAGTTGGGAGTGGGGAGAGCCGAAAGCCCATTTAAAACCTGTCCAGCGGTCTGGTAACGCGCAGCAGGATCGTCATTCAGCATCTTTCGAATGGCTCTGCGCCAAGCTTTGGGGATGTGGGGAAGCCACCGAAGCGTGTCGGCGAACCCTCCCTCATGAACTATAGTTTGCGGTGAGGGCGACTCCTCATACCAACTCTTACCATGTAGTAGTCGATAGAGAGTCATTCCTAAAGCCCAGATATCTGTCTTGGCGCTAGTACCTTGCCCACACCAAACCTCATAGGCAATGTGGTCGCAATAACCTGCCTGGGAGCCATATCCCATGATCAAGTTATCAGTGACAAGCCCGAAGTCTCCCAATTGGGCAACTCCTGCCCCATCAAGCAAAATATTGCCTGGCTTAATATCTCGATGGAGCATGCCGCGAGCATGCAAAGCTTCCAGTCCGAGGCACACCTCGGTAGCCGCTTTACGAACATTTAACAGTTGCATCGGTGCCGTATCGAAAGCGCTTTGAAGCGAACCGCCTGGGCAGAGATCCATGCAAAAGCGGATGCTATTGCCATCGGGCAGCTCTTCGATGTGATAAACATGTACAACGTTTCGATGACGAGCTTTCGACAGATTTTGGGCCTCAGCCAAGAAGCCCGTCTTGAAAGCTAACCACTCAGCATCATCGTGCTCTGGCTTCCGGGCTAAAACCTTTACAGCTACCCTCCCGTGGACGCCATCTTCGCCGAGAAACACTTCTCCAAAATGGCCGTTTCCGAGCTTCGCACCAACACGCAGTTCAGGAACCACACCAGCCATCAACGATTCCTCGCCGCAATGATAAGCATGGCTGCCTCACGGCTGGTTTTTCTCAGCTTCCCACCCTCTACGTGCTCCCCCCAGAAGTCGTCATCCTTCAAGTACTCATCAACCTTGCGCTCGCCGTAGGTTCTGCTGATAACGGCTTTTGAAAGGATAGCGACACGAGATGCTGAAGCAGCCGCAGCGATGATTACACCCCGCACTTCGGCACTTTCTAGCAGAGCTAGTTTCGCGCTACCGGTGGGCAACGCACTGCTTTTCACCACAACCTGAGAAATCTCATTTTCTCGGAGATAATCGGCGCAACGCTGGTGGAGAACGGCAAGAGCTGGGCCTCGCTCCCCCTTCTGAAGACTCCAAGTCGAATCGGATAGAACCGTGACTGGCAAACTTTTGTCGTCCGGCACCTCGGTATCTACCACTGTGACCCCCTCCCCTACGACTACGATGCCAACGTAACGTCTTGTCATGCCAAAACTTCCTTGTGCGGTTGTAGGACAGTATTAAAACGCCAGTCTAGCAGTCCGAGAATGCGGATAGCACATTGCCAGGGTAAAGCTGTTTGGAGTGGGATATAAATCAGCCGTCGCCGGCACAGGTAGGGGACCAACCAAAGGAAAACCCAGCTATCCAGCTGAGTCGGGAGCTCAAGAAACGGGCGCATCTTTCGCGGACGCTTAGGATGCCAAATAACCTGCAAAAAGCAGGAAATCAGCTGTGCTAGCTCATGCCAGATAGGAAGCAAAACACTGCCAAATCGGGCGCGAACCTACAGAATCATGCAGTGCCAAATCCGGCGCGCTTACAACATAATTTCCGGTGGCACAAAAAGTGGCACAAAAACCGTCAACGGGAGAAAAATCTCTCCATAAAAAAATCCAGTCACCGCTAAGTGACTGGATTTCTTGGAGAATAATGGTCGGGACGGAGTGATTCGAACACTCGACCCCTAGCACCCCATGCTAGCCAGATAAGACATATAAGCCATTGATTTAAAATAGATATTGCCCTTCTATCACCGTGCAAACTACGCCGCGAATTGTGCTTTTGCAAACGAAAGTACGCGGCCTCCAGCGGTGGTTTTGCGCAAGTGCTTCCCATCCCGAAACATTGGCAAGACGATTTAGTTTTTGCCCTTTTTAGCGCTGCATAGGGTTGTGGCAAGACCGCGGTTTAAATCCCGACCTCCACTTTTTGCATAGCACTCCAAAGTGTTTCCAGCGTTCGTTGAGCCTGCGCAAAGTTCTACTGCAATGCCTCGCAAAATCTCTTCATCTATTTTTGAGGCGCCCTGATAGCAATTGACCGGTTCCGGCGACCATGAGCCAGAACAAAGCTCCGTCGCGAGCCCTATGGGCATTTCTGGATCGACGTTGGCGACATCGTCGAGACAGTCATAAGGATCGTAAGCGAGCGCTGAGTGGCCGAGACTCATCAACAAGGAGAAGAGGATGATCTGTATACGGATAGATTGCCTTGCTTGCTGCATGCGATTCCCCATCGAATTTGGGCCTGAACGCTCGTTTATATAGCACCTGCTAAGGAGATGCGCTTGAGCGCCATCCAGGGTTCCCCGCCCCGGGGCGCGACATTTCCTTATGATGCCCCTCGGGGGTCATAGGGGCCTGTAGGGCTCATTCCCCCGTTGGTACTCCCCCGCTTCACCCGCCAATTTCCCCTGCTTTCCCCATCCATTGGTACAGAAATTGGTACAAGACGCCCTCACCTCACCGTCCAAAGCTCATCCAGCCGAGTCGTAAAACTCGGGCTCTTGAGTTCCCTCCTCATGCCCCAGTCCGGCGTCGCCGGAACCCCACCAGGGCGAACCGTTCCCCTTCCCCACTTCGCGTTGATCATGTCCATTACGCTCATCACCCGCTCACTTGCCTCCGGCTGCACTAGGGCAAACATGTCGTCGGTAAACTCGCCGCGCTGACGGAGATCGATCAGCAGGATCTCCGCCTTGCTGTACTTGAAGCCCTCCCGAAACACTTCTTCCAGGCCGGCCATGGCCGCTTTGGTGATAATCCGGGTGTCATCTGTCGGGTACGGCAGCTCGCACACCACGCCCCGGGCGAACTTCGGTTCGTCGGGATTGAACATGCCCGTGCGGATGCTGACTCTCACCTTCTTGCATAGCGAACCCTGGCCACGAAGTTTCTCGCAGGCCCTGGCGGCGTAGGTGGCCACCGCTTCGCGGATAGGCTCAATGTTGGTCAGGCGCTTGCCGAACATCCGGCTGCAGCAAATTTCCTGCTTGGGTGGCGCCACCTCCTCCAGTTCCATGCAGGGCGTGCCGCGCAACTCCCTGGCTGTCTTCTCCACCACCACGCTGAACTGCTTACGCAAGGTCCAAGGATCGGCCTGGGCCAAGTCCCAGGCAGTTTTGATGCTCATGCTGGTCAGGTGCTCGGTCATCCGCCGGCCGATTCCCCACACGTCGCTGACTTCGCACGCCTTCAGCAGCTTGTCCCGACGCTCCGGGTTTGTGATGTCCACCACTCCGCCCGTTTGGCGCTGCCAGCGCTTCGCCGCGTGATTCGCCAACTTCGCCAGGGTCTTGGTGCCGGCGATGCCCACCCCAACGGGGATGCCCGTATAGCGCTGTACTTTCGAGCGGATTTGGCGGCCCAGGCTCTCCAGCGGCACGGTCATGCCGGTAAGGTCGCAAAAGGCTTCGTCGATGCTGTAGATCTCCACCGCCGGCACCAGGCTTTCGATGACGGTCATGACGCGCTGACTCAGATCGCCATACAGGGCGTAGTTGCTGGAGAAGGCGACAATGCCATTCGCCTCGAGCTTTTCCTTGATCTGGAAATACGGCTCGCCCATTTTCACGAACGGCTTGGCATCGGCGCTGCGGGCGATCACACAGCCATCGTTGTTGCTGAGCACCACGATCGGCACTCGGAGCAGGTCAGGTCGAAACACCCTTTCGCAGCTGGCGTAGAAGCTGTTGCAATCCACCAGGGCGAAGCACGGCCTATGCTCGGGCATGGGAATGGCTTCGGATGCTGTACAAGACCACTCCCCAGATCACCAGCTCGTCGGACTCGAACACGTATCGCGGTGCGAAAAGGGGATTCTCAGATTGCAGGATGAACTGATCGCCCTCTTTGCCCAGCGTCTTGATCAGCGGCTCGTTGTTGAGGGCAGCGATGACGATCAGGCCGGGCTTCGGCTCGACGGAGCGATCCACCACCACCAAGTCACCATCAAATATCCCGACACCGGTCATGCTGTCGCCGCCGACCCGGGCGAGAAAGGTTTGGGGCAGACGCAGACCCAGCAGCTCGTCGAGGGAAATTTCCCGCTCGATATGGTCCTGCGCCGGCGATGGGAACCCAGCCGGAACGGTGAATGAGTAGAGCGGCAGACGCCGCCCCTGAACATTTATGTGTCCAAGGTAGTCGATTGACATAGGAAGCAGCCGAAGATAACTGTGTATTTATACAGTAATGCGGCGAGATCAGTCCGACAAGGTGGACTGACGAACAGCAGGCGGGAGAAGACGATGTGCGGGCGCTATGCGAAAGAGCAGGATCTGGACCGCTGGCGGGACGTGCTGGCGATCATGCAGCCGATCGAGGACCGGACTGACCCGGCTGCCGGGCCGCGGTACAACATCGCCCCAACCCAGAAGGCGCCGATCATCTACGACACTGGGAATGGGCTGGCAGCCGAGGCCATACGCTGGGGATGGGCGCCGCATTGGGCGAAGGAAAGGAAGATGCCGCCGGCGATCAACGCCAGGGTGGAGACGGTGGCCACCGGTAATTTCTTCCGGGCTATCTGGAAGCACCGCGCGCTTGCGCTGGCCGATGGTTGGTTTGAATGGGTGAAGCACCCGGATGATCCTAAGATCAAACAGCCCTACTTCATCAAGGCCAAGGCCGGGGCGCCGCTGTTCTTCGCTTCCCTCTGCCAGGTCACCCAGGGCCTGGAACAAGCCGAAGACGACGGCTTCACCATCATCACCGCCGCAGCGGACTCGGGCCTGCTGGATATCCACGACCGGCGCCCGGTAGTGCTGCCGCCGGAACTGGCCGCCGAATGGATCGACCCCAGCACCGAGCCAGCCAGAGCGCTTGCGATCGCGACCGACCACGGCCTGGGTGCCGATGCCTTCACCTGGTACCCGGTGCCAAAAGCAGTAGGAAGCCCGCGCAACCAAGGGCCCGAGCTGATACAGCGGATCAACGACCCAGTGGTCAGCGTGCCCTCACAGCCTCAATAAGCCCTTTGTGGTTCCGCTGGCACTCGAGGTACTGGCCGGCCAGGGCCACATCCGCCAGCACCAACTCGCCCGGGTCGCCGGTGCCATCCTCTGCCGCCGGCACCGCCACCAGATCAGGGCACGGCTGCAGCAGGTTCTGATCGATCAGCACCGGCGCGGGCGGCGTTGATGTTGCGCATCCAGCCAGCAGGCAGACGGCAGCCAGGGTCCATAGGCTCTTTGATAATTTCATGGCGGGTCTTCTGGTAGATGGTGGTGTTGGTGATCTTGATGCTGGCCACGGCCTTGGCGGTGCTATCCGCTACGCTGGCGATTACCTGGCGCGCCAGATCCTGCTGGGCCTGCTGCACCTCCAGCCGCGAGGCTTCGTCACTGCCGGCTTTCCAGTCGCGGATCTGCCAGCCGATGCCAATGCCGACAACACCAACCACCAGGTAGGCCACAACCCTCAGTACCAGCTCGTTCATGCCAGCACCCGCTTCGCCGCTTCCCAAAGCGCCACCCGCTCGGCCTGGCCGTTCAACCCGCCGTTGATGCGCTTGGTGATCGCCTCGAAGTGGCCTGCGTCGGCCAGCTCGTTCAGGCCGTGCTCTTGCCAGAACCAAGCCGCCGATAGCGCGGCGTACACCGGCTGCTCCAGCAGTTGGGGCGTGGTTTCCAGGGCAGCCCCCAGAGCCATGCCCGCGGCGCGGTAGTTCGCTCGGCCGGTGGTCTGGATCAGGCCACGCCCACGGAAGCGCCAGCCATCGCCGGAATTTTCCGGACCATTCCCCAGCCGACCGCCGTACACCGAGTTGGCAATCGCCTGCGGGTTGCGCTGCAGCTGCAAGGCCTGCGCGTTGGGTTTGCCGTCGGCGCCTCGGAATCGGCCAGGCCAAGTGTTGGCCAGGCCCTGGGCGCTGTAGTTGAGGTTTTCCACCAGGTGAGCGAGCTGCCCGCTTTCGTGCCCGACCTGGGCCAGGAAGGCGGCGGCGCGCGCCGGCGTGTTGACTTCGAAGCGGGCCATGGCCGCGTTGAGCGCAGATGCAAAAACGCCCGCGACTGGGCGGGCGTTCGGCAGAATCTGCACCAGCTGCTGCTGGGTGAGTTGCATGGTTTTCTCCAGGCATGAAAAAGCCCGCGCTTGGCGGGCTTGTGGGTCTTATGCGGGGCGGACTGGCCTATCTCCGAAAGGAAAGGCGGTGTTGGTCTCTTTCCAGGCACTCACTTTGGTGCGATAGCTCAGCCACTTGTTTCGAGTGCCCGGCAGCAAATCGGCTGGTGGGTCCTCCCCTTCTTCAGCTGCCGCAGCGGCTTCCTCGATCGCCTCAAGCTGACGAGCGATCACCGTTAGCTCGCCGTCCCGCCACTCGGTTTCCAGGTTCACTGCAGCACTGCGACTCGGCCCATAGGGGCCATCAGGGAACTGCCAAACCTGGTCTGAGTTCTCAGGACCGTAAGGCACCTCGATCCATCCTTCAGGCGGTTCTTCGGTGGCGTCGGCAATCGAACCTAGGCAAACGCCATCGCCATTTACGTAAAACTTCTGCATCTGAGCCTCTCTTAGCTGTCGGCGATTGCCAGAACCCGAAGAACTAAACGCCAGCAAGCCGGGTTCATAACGAAACCAAGTCCTGTGGAGTTATTCATTCCGGCCAGCCCCGATGTGCCCGGACGGACGATCAAGCTCGTCGCGGTTTTTTTAATGCTCAAACCGTACGTCCCACTGGTGCTTGTGCTGGGGCTATCCGTCGCGGTTTGCATCACCACCACATCGTCGACTACGAACGCGCCATCAGCCGCAATACAGACGGCGTCCGCAGATACCGAAAACAAAGTGCCAGCCAACCCATGCACGACCGTAATAGGCGATCCGGCGGTGTATGCGAGTAGGCCGCTGGTGTACCTCTTGATCAGCTGCGGCGCCTGATACGAAGTGCAACGCCAGTTCCCAGAGCCCAGCGAAAGGAACGTTGCCGTGTCACCGGCCACCGTAGTGATGTTGGCGGCCCCCGGTAGGATGAGCGAAGTACCGCTATGGGTCAGCGTAAGAGCGGCGGCAAAGACCACGGTGCGCTCGGCGCCGGCGGCGATGCTGTCGAAAGCGGTGATGGTGGTGGTGCCGGTAATTGTGATGTTGTTGGACGCTGCGGCGCCGATATTCACGGTGCTGGCAGATGCAATGCTCACAGGGGCCGCGCCATTTACCGCACCCGCCAGGGTAAGCGCGTCGCCGTCGGCGAACTCGCGCAGTTCCCCCACCCCGCTTCCTGCATCGACCAGTTTCAACGCGCGACTAGCCATTGGTGGTCACCTGTACTTTCAATTCAGTACCCCCAGCCAGGTAGGCCGATACGGAAGAGCCGGCGTTCAACGCCAGCTTGAGGACGGTGCCGCCGGCTTTGTACACCGGCAGCGACTTCGGCACGTTCAACCGAGAAGCCACGATAGTCCCGGAGTGGTTGGTCACGTACTGGTCGTAGCCGTCGCCGGCCCGCACGAAGTAGATGGCATCCGCCTCCAGCGTGCCCGGCAGCGCCGCCACGTACTTGTGGAATTTGAGCTCTGCCATGGGGCTACCAGTTCGTGGAGTTCCATTCGGCCGGGATGGCGGCGCCGTTGAAGCGCGCCAGGCCGCCCGCCTCGCTGAACTTGTCCAGGGTCGCCTTGTTGGCGTGCGAGTGGCTGGCAGATACGGCCGCGTCGATCTGCGTCGGCGTCGATACCGGCTTGCCCGTGATCGCATCCCAGGTCAGTTCGATATCCATCGACTCGTATTCAGCCACCTTCAGCCAGCTGCTGGTGGCCGGGTTCCAGGCATAAAGCGCGGCGCCAGCCTCGACGGTTGGATCGCCGGTGGCGTCCTGCACCAAGACAAACACAGCCTGGGTCAGGTCATCCTCCAGCGCATCGCGGGCGGCGATATCGGCGGCGAACAGCACCGGGGCGCCAGAGCTTGGCAGGCTGCTCAGCGCGGCAGTGATCAGGGCGTTGATCATCGCGCTGTTGCCCAGAGACTTCGCCTCACCGGCCGCATTCGTCAGGTACGACTCTGCGTAGTCCCCGTTGAGCAGGTAGTAAAACGAATCCGGCTGCAGCGTGCTGGGCAGCGAAGTGACTTTGAAAAATTGAATCTGTGCCATTGGTTCACCTGCAAGGGTTGGGTTACCAGTCTTTTACTTGCCACTCGGCGGCGCCCTCTCCGGGCGGACCTGGTGGGCCTTGTTCTCCGGCCGTGATCACCAGCACGTCGACGCCGGCCTCAACGGTTACGGCGTATTCGATGGCGGCTTCGATCACCAGCGGCGGGCAGTCGCCCTCCACCGTCACCGCCCAGGGTTCACCGGTTTCAACCATCGCGTGTCACCTCCAGGCTCACCGTCACTGCCCCCTCGAAGTAGCGGTGCACTGTGCCGTCGGGATACTCGACCTCGAGGTCGTAGACACCCTTGGTCCAGGTGAACGCGGCGGTAGCGGCCGCGCTGACCTGGCGAACGATGGTGCCGGCACCGGTGATGGCCAGGCCGTCGTTTTCCGTGGTGAGCTCGAGCAGCACATTCCCACCAGGTGCATCGCGCACCTGCATGCGGGCCTTGGCGCCAGTCAGGGCCACCGGTGGCTGGTAGATCAACTGGCCGCCGGCAGGCACCCGGCCAACCGCCGAGATGGTGTTGATCGACAGGGTGTCGTCATCGATGACCTGAACCCGGTGCGGCACCGACGTGCGAGGCACCCGGTTCAGCTCGGACATTTGCTGCACGCCCTGAATCCACACCAGCCAGTCGCCTGGCAGGTCGTGGTCAACCGTCAACAGCACAGGGGCCGCCGGCGCGATCGAGGTGATCGGCCGGTACACGAAGAGCGGCTGCATGATTCGAAGCGTGTCGCGCAGGGTCGCGCCCTGAATGACGCGCAAGGGGACATTGGCCGGCTGCATGCGGCTACTCCATTGAGAAAGGTGGTGGGGTCAGACCCAGCTGAAAAGCTCGGTGTCCTGGTTGCGCAGAACCTGGCCGGTGATCGGGTTGTAGCTGCCAGCGCTGTTCCCGGCTTTTGTGGTTACGGCGGTGTGATAGGTGAACTGGCCAATATCTGCCCCGCCCGGGGTGAGGGCATCGGAATGCACCACTAGCCGGGTTGGGTTCACCAGGTCCGGGTTGTCCAGGTACTGCACGGGCATATCCACCACGTTGTTCGAAAGTCCCTGAAAAGACATCAGTGACTGGCGTCCGACGTAGACCTGCGCCGCAGGGGTGGTCGATGGGTAGAGCCAGCGCAAGGCCTGTTCAACGGGATCAATGTCAGTACGCAGCGCTTCCCAGTACCCAGTCATTCCAATGCTGCCGGACGAGTGCTGCGTAGAGGTCATGCTCAACACTTCCAAATCATCGACATGCATGCTGATGGTGCTTGTGATGTCGAGAGGCCCAGCCGATACAGCCGTCGCCGTAACCACCTCGCTTGACGTAACGTCGGTAGTTGCCGATCCAAGACTGGAGGTGAGCGTGCGCTTCTGGGACAACTGAAGATTCAAGCTGCCTGTCTGGCTCGCGGCATCCCCCGTCAGCGTGGTCACCTGCGTGGCGTAAACGTGGACTTGGTAGGAGATCAGGTCGGGCGTTCCGTCCGGTTTGTACCAAGCCCAAACCACCGCATCCATGTGCGAATCAGTAATCCACGTTCCAACTTTCGCTGAACTGGAGCCGATGGTGATGTTCCCGGTCGGCGGCGGCGGTGGCTCGGTGGTGACCGTCACGACACCGCGAGTAGTCGTCCCTCCAGCTAGCAGCACCAATGCCGCTTCATTCGCCGCGATTTCCCCCGAGACCTGCACCTCTATCAAAGCAAGCGTCTCCGCGCCGGAAATGCCGGAGGATCGGCTCCGGCTAACCCGGACAATGCATCGGGTGCCGTCCCTGCTACGGTCCAGAATTTGCGCCTGGGGGGGGAAACCACCGGGGACGGTTGCAGGGAACCCAGCTGCTTCCGCCGTCATGGATAACGCACTCTCGGACGCGAAAGGACCGTCTCCTAGATTGCCGGATGTGGAAACCAAGAAATTCATCACCCCAGAAACCCAGTCAAATCTTATTTCCAACCAACCAACGTGGTCGCCAAGCTTGATCGGCCCAGACCCATAGGGTCTCCCCCCATAGATGCGGCAGCTATCCATGTTCGCTGCGGCGCGGATAATCCCCTTGGTCAGCCATTGCTCGTCTGGGTCATCTGGCTCGAAATCCACCGGGGGCATATCGATGTCCCAAAGGTACGTCCAGTTGCCACCAAACACCGGGCAATCAATCACCCGGCCGCTGGGTAGCGGCAGCGTGCCGCCGGCACCGGTCTGCGTGATAAGCCCATGCCATGGCCAACCCCAGACGTGTGGGGCTGGGTCGAGAACGCTATTCGGGTAGCCCATGGATCAACCGTAGAAAGTGGTTTCAGGAATGCCGCTGACGCTCAGGACGCCTCCAACCCCTACGATCGTGTCGCCGTCTTTGACCAGCTCGATTGTGTCGAACGTGATCCGAACAGGCTGGGTAGCGACCACCGACAGAACACCCTCAGCGAAGGAGAAGGTGACACCCTCTTCCGGCTGCACAACGTTGAAGCCGACGGCCGTGGTACCAAAGACGGAAAAATCCAGGTCTACCGGAACCGACACTCCTACCCCTGCCCCATAGATCCAGACTTCCAAACCGTAGGGGTCGGCTTGCCATGCGGGAAAGACGAGGGTAGTGAGAGGGGCAGAAGGACCTTCAGTTTCATCGCCGCCAATCTCAACAAAGCGCACCATACGGCCGACGTTCAAGGTGTCGCCAAAGCTCACGCCATCAGGCTGCTTACCCCCTCGTAGCTGAACCCACTCTTCTGGCTCGTTTGCCCCTAGCGCAATAAACACCGCGCCAGAGCTAGCGGCATAGATGAAGGTTGCACCAGGTACTGGCGGGGCCGACGCGGGGTAATCATCTCCAACAATTGTTGGACTGCCGCCACGGCCGAACAGATCTGTGAGAACCCCGGCGGTGAGCGCGTTGTAGATGACGCTATCCACCGGCCAGTTCTGGGCGGTCGTTCCTTCCTGGCCCCGGGTGAGCGTGGCGGTGCCGGCTGTAACCTCAGCGTCGACGATTTCCCACCTGGTGGGAGTGATGACCGAATCCGCGATGGTCAGCCGGTAGTTGCCATCCGGCAATGCCAAGGCCAGCGAAGTGGCGGCCAGCGTCAGCGAGATCGACGCGCTGTAGTTGTTGATGAAGTTCATTGCTACTCCAGGGCGTTTTTGTATTCGAAGACCACTTCGGCGCCGTTGGCGTCAGTCATGTTCACCTTCTTCACGCTCTTGAACCTGGCCCAGGCCAAGCCATCGGTGGTGGGAATCATCGCCGACGGGAAGTACTCCCGCGTGGTGGCAGTGGGTTCAACCAGCGGACTGGCAATACCGCCGCCGGTGGCCGCGCTTTTCGGCGCAACGTAGGGCGCACTGCCCCGCTGCGCCGGCAGCGAACCGCGAGGCTCTACCGTGCGCAGCTGGGCGGCCTGTTTCTCCGGCCGGATAAGGCTGTTGAGGTCGTCCTGAATCGACGAGCCGCGGCGCTCGTTGGTGTTGTTGGTCTGAATCGCCCGGCGCTCGGCGGCGTTGTTCTTGCCAATGGCCTGGCGCTCAGCAGCATTTGTCCGGCCGCTGGCCCGGCGTTCATCTCCCAATGCCATGTCAAAGCTCCAGCCAGTCGTTCGGAATTGCCACGCGGTAGGTGACCGGCACCTCGGTTGCTTTCTCGTCGCGCAGCGCCTCGGCGATCTCCGGCGCTTCCAGATCAAGGCGGCGCGGGAACAGTTCGAGATCCGGGTTTATGTCCAGATCGTTCTCGGTGTAGTTGCCCGAAAACCCCAGCTTGTCCTCGTCGTACAGTGGGCTGGTGTTCCGGCCGCCCAGTTGCGTCGGCAGGATCTTGTCCTGGTCTTCGGGGTCGCCTGGCGAAGGCACGTAGCCGGCGAACGCCGGAGCGGTCAGCGGATCGGAAACCGCGCCGCCGCCGCGCATCACCGAGATACTCAGCGTGGTGATGGCAATGGCGCTGGCCATGTCGAAACTGTCGTTTACCCGGCTGCAGCGCGCCTGGGCGCCTACGTTCTGGTCGGCCAGGCGCAGGGTGTGCGTGAGATCCACGCCCATGACCATGCTGGTAGGAACATCCCAGCTCACTTCCGTCTGGGTGTGCGCGCCGATCACGGTGGTGGCGGCCTGGTGCAGGATGCACTCCAGCGCCGACACCCGGCGGGCTTCGTCGATCACATCGGTTTGGCCGGTGGTGCCACCGGTGAACTCGCCTGATTCCCAGGCCTCGCTGGTGTCGTTCTGCACCTCCAGCGCGACACGCTCCCGGCCGATCACCTCGCCGGCGGCGGCCACACTCGCCTCAGCCACCACGTTGATGCGGTACTGCATGGTCACCGGCTGATTCCATCGGCGCCCGCCCACCCAGCCAGCGGCCAGCAGCAGGTCGGTGAAGTTGTTGGTCCAGCCCTGGGGCGGATCGCAATAAACACCGGACGGCGGTAGCAGCTGGTAGCTGGCACCGGCGAGCAGGGTCTGGCCGCTCGACTCGGTGGCGGACTGCACCATATCGATGGTCGGCAGCTCGGTGTCATCTTGGCGCCAGTTGCAAAAACCAGCCTCGCCGGAACTACCACCCAACCCCGGGTGCACCCACCCATAGTGAATGTTCCACTGCCACAGCCGTGCGAAGCGATAGTCGGCCTCGATCTTCACCGTGTTGGTGAGGTTGGTCAGCTCGGCATAGGAAACCCGGATGGATTCGTAAACCGTGGTGTCCGGACCAAACACAAAGTCCGGCGTTGCCGCGGCGTACCAGCTGCTGACGCGCAGCGTGCCGTCGGCTGCGGAGTCCAGGCTGGCCGGTATGGTGCCCATGCGCTCAACCGCGTAATCCCACCGGCTGCGGCCGTCGACAGCCTCGAACACGTCGGGCGACCAGTAGCCGCCGGTGAGCGCATCAATGGCGGTGACCTCCAGGGCCTCCACCCGCTGCTGCAGCTGATCACTGCATTGGCAGCTGAGCGTGCGCGTCAGCGAATCCCAGTCAGTCTTCACGATGCGGCCGGTGAAGCGCAGGGACAGCGTGGTCTCGCCCAGGGCGGTGCTGACGTAGTGGATGGTCACAGTGCGGCCGATCCAGTCGGACGGCACCACGGCACCGGGCAGAAGCTGCAATACCAGGGTGGCCACGCCGGCGGCGCCGCGTTCACGGTCAACAGTGACGGTTCCGGTTAGGCGGCTGGACATGTCCATCCCACCGATCAACACCAGCAGCTTCCACCGGTAGGCGTACCCCTTCACGATCGGAACCGTCGCAGTGACGGCGGCGTCCAGGGCGTTCAGCGGCACCGCGTTTAATGGCGATCCGTTGATCTGCATCAGACTTCCTGCCAGTCGATTTGCCAGGTGAACACAGAGGTTGATGGATCCATCGACTTCTGCGGCTTGCTGGCGAACACGGTGTACATGGGCAACCACTGCACCATGTAAATGGTGGCGCCAGGCATCGCGACCACCGTCACCACGCCAGCGGCAACAGTGCACTCCGCGGTCTCCCACTCGCCATTGATCAGCGCCTGAGCCCAGGGCTCGACATCGTCGCGCGGGGTGCTGGTGAGCGGGTACACGAGTCCATCACCGACCACGCACTCCTGCGAGGTAAGACGGAGCTCAAGGGGCTGGCTGTAATCCAGCCCATCCAAACCAGGCGGCATCCACCCGGAACCACTGATACTCCCGCCGGCCTTGAAGAAGTGGGTCATCTTCACGCCGCCGCCCAGGCCCAACCGCACAAGCCCTTCGCCCAACACGGAGGCGTCAGACTGCGCCGGCGGGCCCGCGTGCAACACGATGGGCAGGCCGCCGAAAATGACATCGGGCATGCAAATACTCCGGGCAAGAAAAAGCCCACCGGAGTGGGCTTGTGTTTATCGTCTGGCCGGTCGGCCGAACTTCATGGCGAGTTTCGAAAAGTTGTCGTGGTCAGCGAACACTGAGTACGTATTTCCCCCAACGCCGATATCCAGCCTACCTAGATGCGGAAACTCCGGGGCCGGCAAAGCAGTCGCGGGCGGGCTAAATGCTGGCAGTTGCGGCCCCTGGCGTTGGCCAGCGAAACCGCCGGTTGCGAACTTCGGCAGACGCCGAGCGTTCAACTGCTCCAACACCTCAGGTCCGTAGTGGCGAGCTGCTGATGCAGTAACCACAAATTCGCCGTTCGACAACCTGGCCAGAATGCTGTCGCTCGTTCCAGAACCCGGGCCACTAATGTGGCCGCCTTCGGCAAAACCTGGGTAGTTGAGCTGTGTGTCCGGCTGGAGCGCAATCGCGTTCAGATCGGTCTGGGGGGCGAGCGTCGGTACAATGACTGCTGGTATCACCAGGGTCTTGCCCAAGTCGTTGGCCAATGACTGAATCCTGGTCTCCAGCTCGCTGACCGCCGCCTCGTCCATGGTTGGCGTAACCTTGATGTCCTTCAGCTCGTCAGCCTTGCTCTTGAGCACGGCGATGTTCGTGGCGATGGTCAGCAGCTTCTGGTCAGCTTCGGACTGCTCCAAATCGTTCGCAGCCAGTTCAATCTCTTGCAGGCCTTTAGCAAAGCCGCTGAGCCCGTAGGTGTTGCCCCCGGCAGACTGGATATCGAGCAGCATCTGGCGCGCCGCTTCGGCCTGCTTCTTGGCGCTCGCGATATCGCCCTGGCGCAGTGATTCTTGCGCGCTGAGCTTCAGGCTTTGAGCATTCGAATAGCTGGCAGTGGAGCCGCCGGCCCCGTTGTTGAGGGTCGCAATAGTCTCAGCATATTTTGCCTCGATCGCGACCCGCGCATCCTTCACCTTCTGGCTGTCAGCCAGAGCCTTTTTCTCGGCGGCGGCCTGGGCCTTTAACGCCTTCTCCGCATCCTTGAGTTGCTCAGCGCTCAGAGCCTTCAAGGCGCTCACCTGCTTACGCTTTGCAGCAGCTACAGCGTTGGCGTTGATCTCGGCAGCGGTCACCTCAACTCTGCCAATTGCCTTCAGCTGCTCGACCTGGCCCTCGAATGCCGCGATCTGCTGCTCAAAATCCGCAGCAGTCATATCGCCATAAATAAATCGGTTGGCGATGCCGAGTTTGCCATCCTCATCGAGCTCTTTTTTGGCTTCCTTCAGGTCATTCACGATGCCTTCGAGAAAAGCGATTTTCGCCTCACCGTTTAGGCCTTCAGCGTACTTCTCCAGGCCCTGAAGACCATCCTTGCTAAGCGCTTTCATCGATCCGTTCGCGACTTCAGCAGCCTTGGAGAGAATGTTCAGCCGGGTGATCAGCCCTTGGGTGAATCCTGTCGACTCATCGGCGGCAGATGCAAACAGCAGAACCGAGTTTTTCAGGCGAGTCAGTGCCCCGCCAACAGTGTCAGGCAACTGAGCTGCCTCGGCAGTCAATTGGGGCAACGCGTTCAAGGTAAGGTCGGCGATCACGTCCGCGGTGAGTTTGCCTTCGGCGGCCATGTCTCGAAGCGCACCCACCGGCACGCCAAGCCCTTCGGCAAATGCACGCAACAGTCGCGGCGCCGCTTCTGCGACGCTGTTGAACTCTTCACCCCGCAGAACACCAGAACCCAGCGCCTGGGAGAACTGGGTCAACGTTGAAGCCGTTTCCTCAGTAGTAGCCCCGCTGATCTTCAACGCCTTGGCCAACGCGTCAGTAACTCCAGTGACATCCCTTTGGCTGTAACCGATGTCGGTCAGAGCTGGGCTGAGCCGCGCGTATAGCCGAACCACGTCCTCGAGCGGTGCGCGGTTTTCCTGGGCAATTTTGTACGTATCGGTCTGAGCCTGGTTGAACTCTTCCTGGCTCTTGGTCGCCAGCTTTAGCTGAGCCTGCATGCTCTTCGCAGAGTCGGTGATATTTGCGATCGACCGGATAACTTCAATACCGGCATACGCTCCACCGACCTGACCAAGCAAACCGGCAATGCTACTGCCTGGACCTACTCGGTTCTGCTCGCCGGTGAGTTCGCGAAGCGCCTGTTGCGTCTCTCCGATTCGACGCGTTACTTCGCGCTGAGCGATTGCCAATTCTTTCGCGGTGAGTCCACCGGCGCGGCGCACAAGGCCGTACTGGGCTTGCAGACGCGTCAGCTCAGCATTCAGTTCGCGATACCGATTGACGCCAAGGGCGCTCCGGGACTCTTCGATATTGGCGAGCCGTTGTTCTCGGGTGACCTGTGCGAGCGCAGCGGCTTGAGCACGAATACCAACGACGGCTTGATCATTTCGGCCGCTAGAAACGCCCTTCGCCAACTCTGCCTGCAGTCGCTGCTGCTCTGTCGCCAAGTTGTGTACATCAACACCGGCGTTACGCAACTCTGATCGCTGAGAGCGCACGGCATCCTTTTGCCGCTCAAACTCCACCGTCGCTCTGGAAAGAGCCCGCTCTGCACTGCCAAGCTGCTGATTCAAGCCCTTGATAGGCGTGTCAGCACTGGCGGCAGCCTTTTTTAATTGGTCCACAGCACGCTGCGCGGAGTAAAACTCAGCAGCTGCCTTTTTTGCATTTTCCTGCGTCTGCTTCAGCGAATCGATCTGACCAAGCGGCTTGACGATAGCCTTTACGAGCTCGGCATATTCTTTCCGAAAGCCAGCAATTTGCTTCTGCGCCCCAGACGCATCGGCCGTCAGCCGGAGCTCGATGTCGGTCATGGAATTACCCTTTTAACGCGCGGAGAAAAAGTGACCACGGATACTGGAGCACCTGGTGATGCCCCAGCGCGGTCAACTGGCAGATGAGCCGATCGAGATGGCCTATACCCGAGCCGCCGGCTTGCTCAGCCGGTCCAGCATCGCGAAAAAATCCGGGTTCACTGCGCGGCAGCCCTCCACCACAAGGGCCAGCTCACTTGGGTACATGTCGCTGATATCGGCGGAGGTCAGATTGGTAAATAAAACCAGCTCATCAAGTCGAACATCCAGGAACAGGGCGTCCTTTACCAGGTCACCGGAGTTCTCGCTCTGGAGCAGGTTTCGAGCAGCTGCGACGGTAAGCTCGCGGCAGATAACTTCGCGAGCGCCAACCATCATCACTTTGCTTTTCCCCATGTCGCTCATGTTTTCTCCTGGCATAAAAAAACCCGCTTTCGCGGGTCCTTGTAAAATTGGTTGTTACTTGAAAAAGGCGCCGAATAAACCGCCACTAAATCCGATGACGGCAGCAAGAGCAGCAAGGATCAGGAACAAGATGATGAACGCCGGGATGGACGCCAGCACCCACTTCACCATGAACCAGACCATCGAGTTGAAGCTCATCTGCAGGTCAACAACTACTACCGCCTGAGCCCCCTCGTAACCTGCCAGGGCGTCTTTGACGGCAGGATTTACCTTGGTCCTGACAGGGCCGGCATGGATGGCGGCCGTGCGTTGCGCTGCAAGCCGCGCACAATTCGGACACTCAGAACTGCCCGACTGAATCTCCGCCATTGTGGGTTCATAACCGCATTTGCTGCACTTCATCGGATTCCCTCCCATGGTTAATGGTTGGGAATGTAGCCCATCCCTGGGCCACAGGTCACGCAGCAGCCAGTTCTTTGCGAACCTTGAAGTACTTCGAGGTCCCGGCGCCAACCTTGCTGTTATCACGCAGCACTTTGGCAGTGGCTTCGAAGCCACCGAAGTCTTCGGTGTTGATCCAGTCCATCTGGGTAGCGGGGTTCAAGCGGCACTGGAAGAAGCGCGCGTCCACACGCAACTGGGTGCCGGCGGCGTTTTCGCCCTCGAACAGGAGTTCGAAGGTCTTGCCGCTGTTGGTCAGAGCTTCGACCACGTCGAAGTTGGCCGAAGAGTAGTCGACCTCCACCAGGTACTCACCAGTGGCCGCCTTGATGGCGGTTTCCAGCGCACCGCCGGACACCACTTCAATACCGGCGCCGGTCATGACCCAGTCGTCGAACTCGTCGAATTCCGTGGTCACCGGGCTGCCGCCGGTGGTGGTGTGGCTCACGCCCGAAACGGTGAGCGGCATTTTGTCGAGCAGAATGGTGCCGTCCACAGCCGCCGGGTGGCTCTCGGCGGTGACAGTGGTCGCCGACACGCTGGAGAAGTCGCCCCACACCAGAGCAGCCAGCACCCAGGTGAAGATTTCGCGGAAGTTGATGGTCAGGGTCACGCTGTTGATGCGGTCCAGCGAATCGTACTCGCCACCCTGGGGGGTGGTGGTATCGGACAGGGTCAGCGAGTTGGTTTCGGTGGCGTGCTGAATGGTCGACACCAGACCGACCTTCTGGAACGGCACATTGGTACCGGCCAGACGAGCTTTCAGGTGGCCGCCAATGACGACCGTTTCTTTTTTGATAGCCATGGCTTATTTCGCCTCCTGTTTGGCCGGTGCAGCGACTTTCCCGTGTTCAACCAGGAAGGCCTTCTGTTTCGGGGTTACGTAGATTTTCTCGCCAACTTCGATGGCGATGCCCTTGTGGGTGTGGGAGCCGGTCAGCGTGACCTCCTCCTGGGCAGCAACATTCGCCGCTGCTTTCGCTTCGGTGCTCATCTGTTTTTTACCTCGATGACCGTTTTTACGTGGAGGGGGATCAGGACGCCGGCGTGGGACTGGCCTTTGCCTGGTGGAAACTGTTCAGGGGCACCGAGCTCGATTCCGGTCACGCCCTTAGGGAAGTTCTTAGGCAGAATGCCTGGGGACGGCATGAAGGCCTGGATCAGGTCCAGTTCCATGTCGTCCAACTGGTCTTCGTATTCGCTGAGGTTGGCCTTAGCGAGCCCCATCACGAAGAATCCAGCGGGGTTGATAACCCCCTCAGTTCCGCGCACTGGCACCTTCCCTGGAGCCTTCTGGAGTAATGCAAAGAGCGGCGGCACCTTGGTCTGATCCAGCACCTCATTAAGCCAGCCCGTTTTCACGTTCAGACCCAGGTCGGTGCGGTAGCCGTTGGCAATCGTGATGGTTTCCAAGCGGCGAATGACGGCCTTCCGCACTTCGGTGAGCACGTTGGTCATACGTCCTCCGTGCAGGCCGCTGTGAGCATGTGGCCGTCGTCCATCACGACCTCTTCGACAATCAGCCGCTGGCCGGCGCAATCCACACCGACCAGGAACACCCCACCCCGCTCTACTTCCGCCAAGTCCCTGCGCCAAAAGCTGACAGCGATCGGCACACCGATGACAGAGCCATTCGGCCCTGCCAGTTCGACGTCGCGCGCCACCTGCAGCGGGATGGTGTTAGAGGCTGCTCCCTGGAGCGGTTGATAGGAGCCGATCGAGTCCGCCAGCCGGCTCGAACCAACCCGGTGCAGACGCTCCAGGCTGCGCGCGAACCGGGCTTCCATCAGTTGGAAATCCGCACTTCTGCGAAGCCGCCAACTTCGTCGCTGAGCAGCTTGCCGAAAGGAAAGGACGAGGCAGTGCCGTCCGCAACCATAGCGCCGGTCTTGAGGCTGACCTTGGCGCCGGCCAGCAGGCCGGCAGTGGTTGGCAGACTGGCAACGCCGGTCAGACGAGCCACGAATGGTTGGCCGGCATCGGCGGTATCCAGGGCGACGAGCGCTACGGTACCGATGACATAGGCCGTGCCCGAAACCACGCCACCAGCCGGCGCGATCATGGTGTGAGAGTTGCCGTCCGCAACGTAATTTTTCATGTTTGGAATCTCCAAATCGCAGAAATGAAAAACCCCGCACTTGGCGGGGTTTGGTATGGCTGTGAGCTGTTAGGCGCCGTTCGCCTTGCCCAGGCCACGG
Source organism: Pseudomonas sp. GV071 (assembly GCF_003050835.1). Classification (GTDB taxonomy): domain Bacteria; phylum Pseudomonadota; class Gammaproteobacteria; order Pseudomonadales; family Pseudomonadaceae; genus Aquipseudomonas. Next base: position 79,984 of record NZ_QAOJ01000006.1, read on the forward strand.
AAGTCCAGCGGCGCAACGCCAGCGTCGATGCGAACCTTGGTGGCCACGCCGTCGACGGTGAAGCCTTGCTGCTGCTCCATGTACGGGGTCTCAACGCCATTGAGGTACGCCACCTCGATGGTGTCCTTGCCCTGCGCAGCAGCCAGATACCAGGCCGTGGACGACACGTCATCCAGGCGGGCATCGGAGATCACCTTGGCCATGCCCTGAATGGGGTTGGCTACTCCTTGGTTAACCTGAGCGGTCGGAACCGAGGTGGAGTTGATCAGTTGCAACGCCTTGGATTCCAGGGCAACTGGGGTCAGCACGAAGGCCGGGCGAATGTTGAGCGGACGCTCTTTGCCTGCATCCTTGCTGGTCTTCTGAGTGCGCATCATCGTCCGCCCCTTGTCGAGACTATCCACACTCAGCGCAGAACCGGCACCGGTTTGCAGGTTTTTGTGGTCAGCAGCCTGGAAAAGAGGTTTTCCATCAGACAGGTTCGGGTTACTGGTCAGGATGCCGTAAACCAAATCGCCGATGGTGCCCTTTGCCGCTTCGCCCATCTTTTTAGGGATGTCGGTCAGCAGGTTCATGTCGTCGTTGATGATGGCCTGGCGGGTGATGCTGAACAGCTCACCATAGGTAGCCAGGGCGATCTGTTGGCTGTTTTCGCCCACAGTCACGTACTTGTACTCGGCGCCTTCGCGCACCTGACGCAGCGACGGGAACTCGCCCAGGCCAATGCGGTGCGAGACCTTGAAGTCGCTCAACTGACCTTTCTTGGTCCACAGCTGGAAGGTCTCCTCCGCCAGGTCCCAGCCCGCCAGCATCGAACGGTTGGCTACATCCATCAGGATGATGCCGAAGTCGCTAGTAGTGTGAGTGAAGGCCAGGCCGACCATTCGCATCGGATCCAGGGTGGCGACCCCGATACCACGATCATGCAGCGAAGCACGGGCCAGCTCGCGCAGACTCATGTGGTTGTAGACGTTATCCGGCTGATTCTGCTCGTGACCCGCTCGGGCCATAAGCGACGCGCGCACAGAGTCGCCCACCAGGTTGCCGTTACCGGCGTAGATGTGAGCATTGGCGCCGCTACGCCCAGGAGCAGCCGCGGAGGGCTCGGTGCCGGTGGCCAGGGTGGCCAGCAGCTTGGCCTGTACCGCTTCCACGGTTTGGTTGCGATCCAGCAACGCTTCAGTCATCAGCGCGGCGTGGGATTCGCCGAACGGAGTGAAGATGGCGCGGATGCCGGCACGACGAGTGTCCTCAGCGGCGTTAGCCTGGGCTACCACTTCAGCAGCAGAGGGGACAACAGCGACTGGCGCGGGAGCGGCAGGTGCCGCCGGTTGAGCAACAGGCGGCACGTGAGTGGACGCGCGCGGCTGCAGCAGAGCTTTCAGTGCTTCGGGCATGTGGTTGAACTCCTGCATGCGTTTCGAGTTGAGGTGAGCTGCCGCGGCGAGCGGCTCAGTCAGTTGGTCGGCAAATCCGGCCTCAATGGCCTCCTTACCGGTCATCCAGGTCTCTTCCTTCAGAAGGGCCTTGATGTCTTCTGCGGACTTCCCGGTCTTGCTGGCGTAAGCCATGACCATGGTGTCCTCGATCTTGTCGAGCAGCTCGACGTAGCGGCGCATGTCGTCGGCATCACCGCCGGTGATACCCCATGGCTTGTGAACCATCATCAGCCCGTTCTCGGGGATGTAGACGACGTCGCAGGCCATGAGAATTACGGTGGCCATCGAAGCGGCCAGGCCATCGACGTAGCCATCGACGCGGGCCGGATGGTGCTTGAGCAGGTTGTAGATGGCCGTGCCTTCGAACACGTCGCCGCCCGGGGAGTGGACGCGCAGATCAATGCGGCTCAAATCGCCCAGTGCCTTAAGGTCCTTGGCAAACTGCCGGGCGGTGATGCCCCAGGCGCCGATCTCGTCATAGAGCAGAATTTCGGCTGTGCCGCGCGACAGGGACTTGATGCTGTACCAGCTGTTTTTAGGAGCGGTCTCTTCACTCAGCGCCGGCTGAGCGGCGGCGGCCATTGCCATCGGCGCCATCAGGTTTTTCAGTTTGAGATGGCTGCCCATTGGCGCCTCCATTTTTCCCGTAGAACTGGTGGTAGGCGTCCGAGCTGAAAACCAGCCCCTCTTCCCGGTTGTGCTTGATCTCGGAAGCCCGAGATTTCTTGAGCTCCTGCGGGTTACGACCCCTCGCCCGTGCAACCTCAGCCTCATCGGCGAAGCCGCCTTCAACCAAGGCTTCCCAGGCGTTCGCCTCATGAACCGGGTTAATCCACGGCATCACCGGCCCCTGGTACACGGCCGACAAAATGGTTTGCTGGTCCACGTCAGGCGGCACCCGAATGACCCCGGCGGCGATGGCGATTTGTACAAATGTCCGGTAGGTGGGCCGGCACCAGTAATCGATGAACTGGTGTTGAAGCAGGTCATAGCCGAGTTGCGCCTCGACCAGCTCCTGGCGCTGGGCCGAGTAGGTGCCGTCGTAGGAACGAGCGATGGTGGAGTAGGCACTTCGGCCGGCAGCGGCAACGCAGCGCAGCATTCCGTTGCGGAAGCTTTCTAGAAACGGGTTCGGCCGGTTGCTCTCGAACATGCCGATGTCTTCGCCTGGAGCCAGGTCATCGAAGACCATGCCCGGCGCGATCGGGAAAGTACCGCGGCGCTCGCCGGCGTTCTCGGCGTTGTAGTCCTGCGGTTCGCCCTTCTTGATGTAGAAGGCCATGGCAGCAGAAATACGGGCCGCGACGCGCTCGCTTTCCTCGTAATCTTTGATGTCTGCAAGGCGGATCAGCGCCGAGTGCAGCAACGGCACACCTCGGTTCTGACCAATCCGCTTGCGGTAGGCAATGTGGATGATTCGGTCTGCTTCCACCCGTTTGGTCTGCTGATAGAAGCCGTTCATGAGGTCGCCGGGGTGCGACTTCAGCAAGTGAAAGGCCTTCACCCGGCGCCAGGCGTCTCGCTCGATGCCCTGGGTGATGCCCTTGGACTGGTCGTTTGCTTCCATGGGCAAGTAGTCAGGCTCGAGCAATTCGAGAGCGAATGGGACCTGGGTTAGGTGCGTGTAATTGGCGACCGGCCCCATGATCTTTTGGGCCAGGCCTTCGCCGTCGCGCAACCAGGTGCGCACCATCAGCTGTTCCATCTGCGGCCGTGTCAGCTCACCTGCCGTTTCCGGGCGCAGGGACCATTCAGCCCAGGCCGCCTTGAGCTGTGCACAAAATGCCAGGTGCACGTCGCCCGCAAGGTCCAGCACCAGGGGTTCAACAGCGATACCCGCGCCGCCGACCACCCGCTCTTCCAGGCGGTCGAATATGCCGGTGACCACGTCGTGGTTGTTGTCGAGCCAGCGGCATTGATCACGCAGCGACTTCCCGGCCTGCTGCAGCGCCACGTCGGCGCTGCGGGGATCACCCTTGGCCTTGTGTGTGCGGGTGGGCCGGGCGGCCTCGTAAGCCTGGATGACGGCGCGGGCGCGCATGCGCTCTGCCACAAACCCAGGCGCCAGTGGGGCGAGCAGACGATCAATCACATTCATTGCTGAAGCTCGCTAGTTTGTAGGGCTTACGGCCACGCGCGGCGCCTTGCAGCGTTGCAACCTTGCGCTCCCACTCCAACCGGCCCTTTTGGATGTCTGCCAGGTCGACCATGGTCAGGGTGCGACCGCTGAAGGTGACGGACTTCCCGTCGAGAATTTCCAACTCGGCGTCGAGGTAGCGCTGCAGCATGCCGCGCGCTTGCACCAGGGTCAGAGCCATGGACCATTTCCTTCCGTTTGCAGCCAGTCACTGGTAACCGCAGCAGCAGCCTCTTCAGGCTTCACTGGCGGGGTTTTGGCTTGTGGTTGTTTATCAGTGGCCGCGAGGCGCTGACGCTCTAACGCGTCGAGGTCGAAGCCGAACCGGGTTTGGCTGATACGCAGGGCGGCCAGCGCGTACACGAGGCAGTCGAGTGCTTCGTTTCGACGGCCTGCGGCGTCCCAGCGCATTTCGCGCTTGCCCTTCACCATCACCGGTTTCTTTCGTTCGGCGGTGATCTGCTTCAGTTCGTCTTCATCACACCAGTCGATCAGCGGGAAGTGGATGCAGCCCGGCGTCGAAACCCAAGGCTGAGGCACGACGATGTTCAGGCGCCCGTAGATCAGCTCTTTAGCGTTATCGGTGCCCACCTCGGTCTTGTAGATCTTGTTCTTGCGGCGCCGTGGGAAGTTGGCTATCGGTTTACCGTAGGTGCTGGCACCGAACACCGGAACCACCCAGCGCACCCCGTGCTTGATGCTTTCCTCGGCCACCTCGTCTGAGTAGTGACCGCCAGCATCCCAGCAGGCGCGCACGACGCGCATTGGCGTACCGTCTGGCCGCTTGAACTCCCTGTTGAGCTCGAGCCCTACCTTGCGCCGCAGTTCGCCGCTGGCAGGGTCGCCAGTGAGGATCGATGTTCGCAGCAGCCACGCTTCCTCACCGACGCCGAAGCCCCAGTGACGGATTTCGTAGCGGTCGTCCTGAGTGTCGATGCCAACGAAAATGCCCAGCACGCACTCGGGAACATAGTCGGTGTGCGGGTATATCTCGCGGCGGCCATAGAGGGTTTCCCACTCCATCCGCTCTGACTGATCCTCGATCCATACTTCTCCGAGAATCGTGTTGGTGAAGGTTTTGAGTTTTTCGCGGTCGCCTTTGACTTTCAGCCACTCGTCCACCAGTTCGAGCCAGCCCGTCCAAGTGCTGTAAATCGCCCAGCAGTAAAAACTTACAGAGCGCGGCGTCTTTATTGGCTGGTCGTCTGGTCCGAACCAGGTCATTGCATCGCGAGTCCAGATGCCGGTCACTTCGCAAATCCAACGACCCTGCTGCGAAGCTTTGACCATTTCGTGGTGCTCAAAGGTGGCCCCGCAGTGCTCGCTCTCGCATGCGTACCAGGCGGCGGTGGCCTCGTTCAACTCGTTACTGAGCCACTTCAAACCGTGCGCGCAATCCTTCCCGCCCCACTTAAGCACCTGCTCGTGATGACAGTGCGGGCACGGGATGTGATACCGCATACGCCTCGGCGATTCATCCGCCGCCTTCGTGACCTGGCAACTACCTTCGGTTCCCGGGGTAGATCCCCTGGTTGACTTCGGATAAACCGCACCGCGTAGGCGCTGATCACCCAAGAAAGTCGGCGAGCCTTCGCCCTCAATGTCAGCGTCGAACTTCGACAGTTCGTCGTAGATCACCTCGTCGGCGGACTTCTCTCGGTAGTTGCGAGCGGCCTTGCCGCCGAGCGTCCAAAGGGTTCGGCGATTGGCGAACACCTTGGTATCCAGCGTGTTATGGCTGTGCTTGCGGCCATACCAAGGAGCCAGGGCGAATAGGCTCGGCACATCCCGAATCAAACCGTTTACATGGCTTTTGCTTATCGCCTCGGCGTCCGGATCAGTCGGGCTCCACATCAGCACGTTCCTACGCTTGTGCTGAATCTTGTAACCCACGTTCGCCATGAGCATCTTGGTGTAACCAATACGCGCCGACTTCACGAAGTTAACGACCCTAATCAGGTCATTGCCCATAGCGTTCAAGATCGCTATCTGAAATGGGGCTGTTTTCCACTTGCCTTCGTTGTATGAGGATTCGGCCGACATGTAGAAGCCATCTTCTTCATCCTCAGCCCACTCCACTGCTGTCATTGGCGGCGACTTGTACATGCCCTGCAACCCCAGAGCGACGGCCTTACTCAGCTCAGTCGTCCAGGGTTGCAGCGTACTCATCTAGGATTTCCGGTATGTCGTCGGCGAACTCCACGGCCATGTTTCTTGCCAGCGCTATTTCACGCTCGAACGCCTCCAGCACCAAGGGCGGGACGTCGGGTATTCGGCTTCGAACTGTTTTACAAACCGTCTCCAGCTTGGAGCCGATCTTGGCGGCGATTTTTGCGAGGGCGAAAGTAGCGAATGGAGCCGGTACTAACGTTCGGGCGGCTACCTGGTTCTTCTGCTCCTGAGCATCAGCCTGTGCTGAAGTCAGGCGGAGTTTTTCCTGGGCCAGTTTGTACTCAATGAGCGGATCGAGAACCTGCCCACCATCAGCATCAAGTTGTTGTTTCCGGCCGGCGTGTTCAACGCGGTTTTGCACCACATCTTGCACCCGATAAAACGCCTCTCGGCCAATACGCGAAACCGGCTCCACGCCCCATTTATCAAAGGCTTGCGGAGAAATCCCCAGGCTCGAAGCCATGTCGGATTTGTTCAACCATCCGCGCTGCTTGGTTGTTTCGTTTTTGGCCATGATTAAACAACAACCAACCTCTGAATTTAGGTCATACATAGTTGGCGCGCGGGGCTCGAATTACCCCCTAGGGGCCACCCCCTCGGGAGGACCCATGACGCACCACCCTGGTACAGGCTAGCGACGTGTGGCCATAGCCCTTGCCAGGGCCAGCTCGAACTGAATCGGCAGCTGGTCCTCGGCAACGCGGTCTGCGATGGCGAAGAAGTCGAACTCTTTGCGGTAGCCAGGCCGAGCAACGAAGGCCATGACCAGCTTGATCTTGTCCTTGCCCTTCCCTGTTCGCTCGCCTATGCCGATGGCGCGGCGGGCTGTGCCCTTGCCTGCGTACATCACGAAGTAGCGCTTGAGGTTGGCAATGCTGCGCTTGCTGTCGGTGCTGTTGGCGTACTTATCCTGCTGTGCACCAAGGCCTGAGATGATCCGTTGTATCTGGCCCTTGCCCAGGTTGCCAAAGGCATCCAGCTTGGCGTCCTTGCCTGGCACCATATAGCGACCCTCGGGGAGGATGCCCTTGGCACGCAGTAGGCGCTCGCTGCCCTTGTCCTGACGTGATCCGCCGTAGACCTGAGGCGTGAGCCATCTGGTAGCAGGTGCTGCCTTGTCGGCCTCGTTCTTCATCCAGACTCGGGCGACTGGCTTCTCCTTGGTGGCAGGGAACAGACGCAGGCTGTTGAGCGTCCATCGCGTGGGCCTATCGAAGACCGTGCGCATTTCCAGCTCCAGGCGCTCCTTCACCTGCTGCCCTGTCTGCGTCAGCGCCAGGGCCACCACATAGGGCAGCTGCCGCTGCTCAAGGTCAGTCAGCTCGTCGAGCCTATCTTGCAGGCCCTTGGCTTCGATCTTGATCACGGCGTGTCTGAAACGCGCCGATCAGTCCACTTAAGCAGGGCTTCGCGAATGGTGGTCACACCGAGAAAGCCAATGGCACCGCCACAGGCGACCGCCATGCTGGATGGCCAACCCAGCCACTCGATCAGTCCAGACGCTGCCAGCGAAAGGCAGCCACAGATCAATGCTTCCAGCACAATCCGGGTCCACCGTTTTTCCTTCCCGTCATACAGGATGCGGAGTACGGAGATAAACGTGGCCATTATTGCCCCCTTCCAGGTGGATGAGGTGGTGAGAGCGAGCCACAGCGATAGCCACAACGTCGGGTCTTTTTCCGGCATCGGTGTGTACTCGTTCTGGTGGGTTGTAAAAACGCCCAGTCAGTGGCTGGGCAAAGGCGCTGGGGAAGCGCGTGCGTGTGTTCAGACATAACAGAAACGAAAAAGCCCCGGCTCAATGGCCAGGGCTTTTCTGTCGTTCGCTGCGTTGCAATGGTTACATGAAAACAGGTGTTTATCCGCGCGGAAAGAACTTTTTACGCAGCCGCGCGAAATTCTTCGAGAGCACAATCGATCCATGCCACCCCTGTTTTGATTAGCTCTCGCGCCTTCGCCTCGCTCACGTCGAACTGACGGCCAACCCGCAGAGCTGGCCACTTCGCCCCGAAGTACAGCCAGATGAAATCGCCCATCTGCTGGTTCCGTCGAGTGAGGCGCGCCACCGCGCTGTCCACTACCAAGGCCAGGTCGTCGACGATGACATAGCTCTTTACCCCACCCACGCAGTTGGTGTTATCCCGCATCAACGCATGCAGCGGCGACACATAGCGTGGCACCCCCATACCATCCATGCGCCACCAGCCCCACTGCTCCAGCAAGTACTCGGTGTCACCCAGCGCTTTCCCCACATACGCACGCTTCTTCATGCTGCTGTCCTCAGTCCCCAGTCCAGTTACCACCGCCAGTGCCTCGGCGGTTTCGGTCTTGCGCGTAATCCTGTGCAGCACCATCGACCTTGGGCCGCTGGCTTTCGAGGTGTTGAATCTGCCGATTCGCGTGGTTCAGCCTCAGCCTCAACTGGGTGACCATCGCTTCAGCGGCCAGTGCCTCGCCGGTCTCTCTGTGCACCAGGCCCGACCCGTTGCACCCGGCACAGGCCATTTCGTGAAATATCCCCTTCAACACGCCGGCGCCCCGGCAGATCTCGCAACGCCCCAATGGGACGACCTCTATCGTTCTGGATGGCCCATGCCGCTTCGGTATCGCCATCAGAATTCCTCGAAATGCCAGCCTGACTTGCTCTTGGTCACACCCAGAAACCGGAACGGGTACTCTGCGGCGGCCACCTTGGTCTTCACGCGAGCATCGTCGGTCCAGAAGCCCTTAACCTCGTGGACCTCAAGCACGCCGCTGGCAGCCATGACGAAGAAGTCGGCGGTGTAGAACGTGTTCTTGGCCAGGCGCAACTTCACACCTTCGAAGCGGTACCAAAGAATCTCACCGGCCATCTGCCGCATCTTCAGCACCAGGTCATAAGCCTGCTCGGTTTTGTTCATCTCCCCGGCAGGCAACCGGCCGAGCGCCTGGAGGCGCCGCTTAGCCTGCACGGAAGGCCGCCCGAATATCACGATCAATCCAGAGTGCAGCGCCAGCAACTGAAGGGTACGTGCCCAGGGTGCCGCCGGCAGGTGTGGTCGTGCGGTACTTCCAGCAGGGGAAGCCATCAACCGAACCGAACTCCGCAGTGATGCTGTAGCCCGCCGGGTGCTCGAGCAGATGCAGCCCTTTCGGCACCCAGCCGGCAATGGTCATGCTCTCGAAGGTCATGTACAGATTCAGGCTCCAGCCGTCAGGGTGGTGGCGATGCTTTCGCAGGGTTGTTTTCACGCTTCTATCTCCGTTCCATCAAGCCAGGCCATAAAGCCGGCGGGGATATCTTGGCCGCCGCGCGCCAGCAATTCGCAGCAGCGCTGCAGCAGCTCCTCCTGGGTGCCGTAACGCTGTTCAAACCGGAATTTGTTGTGGTGGAAGGCGACGCCCTCCCCGCCGTGCTGGTGGTGCAACTCGCAGAGCGGCAGCACGTACCAGTGCGCGTGCGGCTTGGTGCGGCCGTCGCAGTGGTGGATGGAGCAGTGGTTGTTGACCCGCCCATGCCAGATGCAGGCAATGCAGCCCACTTCGTTGACCAGCATGTCGTGCCAGCGCTTCTGCTCCTTGGTGACCGATCGCCCCTTCATCATGCCGGCACCTTCGACGCCGCACGGTCAGCCAGGATCAGGCGAAATACCTCTTGCTCGTCGCCGGTATAGGCGAACGGCGCACGTCCACCGGGACGAGTCACTGTCCATCTGTCCCTGGGCAAGTGGCACAGGGCAACGGTGTATCGGTCCGTGGTCACCCAGCAGTCACGAATCGGCGTGCTGTCGGCATTCAACTTTGGGGTCAGCGCCAGGCTATTGGACATGGCGACCACCTACCTGGCAGCGCAGGGCATTGAGAGCAGCGCGGGCCACTTCTGGCGTTCGCCGAGCCGCAACCTCCGTTGGGAGACCTTTCGGCATGGCCTGGAGAGGCTGACCCGACACCAAGCGGCGGACGGCAATCGTGTAATTCCGTTCGAAGAGCTTCAGCCCCAAAGTACCGTCGAGCCTGTTGAGGTTGTCGAAACCTGATTCCTTGGCGGCGTGATAAATCGCGTTATGGCTCCAACGCCCACGCCCTGCCATCGACGGGTGCACCAGGCGGCAAGCCTCACGGTATGCAACCGAAACATCAGGCAGGCCCAGCATTTCGGCTGTGGGCTCGCACGACTTGATGAAGTCGCCAGGCGCTGGGATGAATGGCGACCCGCCCTGGCGGGAACGCATGAGGCCAAAGCGAAGCTGGTCAATGTCGCTGACCGAGGCCTCCATCAAAGCCTTCGTCCAAGTCCGCTTAGCGTCCTTGTACGACTCCATGTCCGGCCATGACGTTTTCCATGCGGAGTGGATCGAGCGCAGCTCGCGGAACAGCCGGTTAACCACCATGGCGGTTTCTTTGCTGAGCACTGCATCGGCCGCCAAAGCGTCTAGACTGGCCGGCGCCGGCATGGCTGGCACGGGGCCTTTCCACAGGTTTGCAGTGAGCTCGGTTGTGGTTTTCATACCTGCCCCTCGCCGTTAAGCCAGCTGGTGTCGTCGTCATCGGTCACCGGTTCTCCAGCGCCAGCAACGCGCTCACGTTTCGCCCAGGTCGCCAATCGGTTTGCCCATCCACCCTGGCTGTCGAACACGGCAGGCCGAGCGCAGTGGTAAGCCAGGAAGCTGCGGAACACGTCGTCCTGGATTTCGTAGCCGACAGGGAACGCCATCAGGGTCAGCTGGGCTTTCAGGTGGCGGGATGTTGGTGTCCACTCGGGGAACATGGCGAAACGCTGAGATTCGTCGATGACTTCCTCGGGCGTTTTGGCGGGCAGCGGCTGCTCTTCGGTTACTTGATGGTTAATTGACGTATTGGGTGCAGCGGCTGCACCCCGTTCTGTCGAAATCTGCACCCCGTCCTGTTGTAGGTTGCACCCCGTGCCGTCATTTGCACCCCGTTCTGATCGGGGTGCAGATTCTGCACCCCGCTTAAGTAGGAGGTCGTAAACCACCGGGCGACGGTCATGGCGGTCGATATGAACGGCCGCGATCGCCTGGTTACCGCGAACGATCAAGCCGGCCTTCTCCAGGTCGTCGAGCTTGTAACGGACGGTGCGTTCGGAAAGGCCTGTGTCAGCACTCAGCGTGGTCGCCGAGGGAAAGGCACCGCGGCCATCCGATCCGGCGTAGTTAGCGAGGCAGAGCAGAACGTGCCGCGCACTGGAGTCTTTTAGATCGCGCTGTGCGAGCGCCCAGGACATTGCTTGAACGCTCACTGCGCAGTTCCTGCCACACGGAGAGGAGTTTTCCCTCTGTTTGCCGCGAGCACGACCTGGGCACGCTGGCGAACCTCGCAAGCGCGGGCCTCCACCGAAAGCAGGTGCTCGATAAACACTGGCAGGTTTGGTACGTCGGATTCGTCGATAACGCCGTCGGCGAGCACATCGCTGCCCTTCGCCACCGCCTGGCCCATGTGGGCGACGAACAGGCCGAAGGCAGTCACAGGATGCTCGTCGACGCCGGAAGCTCGAGCGCCGATCAGGCCGTGGCGGCTGGCCAACTCGTTGATGCAGCGCTCCCGGTGCTCTTCGTCCAGCGCCAACACCCAGGCCTCTTCGATCCAGCTGGCCAACTCAACCTCTCCACTCAGCCAGCGATTAACGCGGCGCAGCCAGCTGCCCGACGCCTTCACGAAGGCCGAGGTGTCGTTGGTCCCGGCCAGGGCCTGGAAGTCGGGCACATCCTTGGCACGGGCCTTGTCAGGAATCGAAAGGTGAATCTGGCGGCTCAGCTCTTCGGCGAAGTCGTCCTGGCTGAGGCTGGTGCGCGCGATCATCTCGGCGGCGTGCGCCACCAGCACCTGGTCACGGCTGAGGGAGTGTCTGAGGTTGGACGTATTCATGGTTAGCACCTGCTTTTATCGTGGAGCCATGAACAACACGGCCCTACCAAATTTTCTAAACCACCGAGACGCCGGCGCCGCCGGAGCGGCTAAGCAGCGTTTTTTTGCGAAGGAAACGGGCGCAGCTCTTTCGCCTCAAAGCCACCAGCAGGTAGCTGAAGCACGCGGATATCGCGTTTCGCAGATAGCGCCTTGTGGATTGCGGGGGCGGTTACGCCAAGGAGCCTGGCTGCTTCCGACTGCCCTTTCTCAGCCACAAATGCAGCGAGGGAGGTTTCATTCATGGTCGTGCCTCGGGGGTGTTCTTTGGCACGATATTAACCATCTGTTAACTTTCAATCAATACCGATGGTTTCTTCTTATTTTTAACCATTGGTTTAAATTCGCGCGATGACAAAGAAACGCATCCTCCCCGCCGACCGCATCGCCGAGTGCACAGCTGCTCATGAGCTTTTTTTGGCCAAGAAAAATGAGCTGAAGCTCAGCCAAAAGAAAATCGCCGACGAAGCGAACATGACACCGGCTGCTGTGAACCTTTATTTCAAAGGCATCAACCCCTTGAACGCTCAGTTCGCGGCCGTGCTTTCTCGAGTGCTGCAAGTCCCTGTGGAAGCGTTCAGCCCTCGCCTGGCGGACGAAATTAAGGGATTGTCTCGAGTACAGGCCGTCGCCGCGCCTTCGAGTGCGGCGGACCAGGTGAAGAAGATGCTGGCGAAGCACGGGAAAGGGCTTCCAGAGGAAACTCGGCAGAAGATCGCCGACGCCGTTACCGAGTCGCTGGCCGAACAGGCGCTCGCGCCGGCAGACCAGAGCAACGTAATCGTTGCCGACTTCTCGCGGCGTGCGCCGGTGGGCGACGAGATCCGTATTGCCCACTACGACGTCCAGGGCGCCATGGGTAACGGCAAACAAGTGCACGACTTCCCGGAGCTCTTCAAAGACGTCACGGTGAGCCAGCAGCACCTGCGTGAGCTCGGCGTGAAGTACGAAGATCCGCGACACCTGAAAATGATCACCGGCGACGGTCAGTCGATGGCGCCGACGATCCAGGACAAAGACCCCATGATCGTGGATGCCAGCATCCGCGAGTTCACCGGTGACGGAATTTACGCCTTCACCTGGCAGGGCCTTTTCTACATCAAGCGCCTGCAGCTGAAGGGCGGCGAGCACTTCAAAATGATTTCGGATAACGCTCTCCACTCCCCAGAAGAGATTCGGGTGGATGAGACCTATATTCAAGCCAGGGTTTTACTGGTGTGGAACGCAAAGCGCGTGTAGTGCACGACTGACTATGATGTAACTGAGACGACCCGCCAAATCGCGGGGCAAGGAATGATCGATGCTGAATGGACTCCGCACATATGGCCAAGCCTGACTTTCCGGCTTTACTGCCACCTGGCATGCATCCGATGTCATTGCCAGAGCTTCATGCACTGGCAGTTGAACCGTATCCGGCCGATGCAAAACGAGCGGATCTTTTCGCTAAATTCACGATCTGGTCAAACGCCCTTCAGGCTGCTGGCGTATCGGGCCAGCTCTGGCTAGACGGATCTTTTTTGACGGAAAAGCCTGAACCCAGCGATATCGACTGCGTCTTTTGGTCACCAACGTGGGCCAATGGCGCCCAGGCACCCGCAGCAATTCAACATCAGGTCCAGCAGCTTTTAGATCGCGCCAACGCCGAGGCGCTGTATAACCTAGACTTTTACCTCGAAATCCCGGAGGCCCATCAGATATTCCATCGTGAGGCGTACTGGAGGGGTATTCTTGGGTTTTGCCACGACAGAGTTACGGCCAAAGGATTCGCGGAGATCACATTATGAGCAGCTCGTTTCTACGTGATCACGCCAATTCCCTGAAGGGTTTTGCCGAGGACACTCAACGCCGTGCTAAGGAAAATCCGAACGATTTCTTCCTGCAACTGGCAGCAAAAAACCAAGAAGCTGCGGCTCAGGCAGTGTCAAAGAAGGTGGCGTTGGTAGAGGCTGATGAGCTGGGTGAGCTGCTAGACGTAAGGCTTATAGGGCCTCAAGCAAATGGCAGCATCTCCCTAGACACCTTCATGGACACCATCGGCCCGCTATCTCGGTCGTGGAAATATGCGGCGCATCGATTGCGCTACGGGCGAGATGCTGTCCGGGGGGCCGCCGCTGACGTGGTGAGCGCACTTAATTTTAAGTTGGCAGGAATTGCACCTGGCTCAACACACGTGTTGATTACTGGAAATGCTATGCCTGACCTGACTGGTAACAGTCTGCTTCAAGCCACACTGGTCCAGACCTTTCGCCTTCTCAACTCGAACCAAGCTGACTTTTACGACGCAGTAGATGCCGTAGGCGGAAAGTCGGCTCATCAACTGGGCGAGTTCATGAGGGGGTTGGATAAGGCTGGATTAGCGGTGCAGTTCTCTTGGAACGCTACTGATGGACCACGGCGATGGGAAGGGCGGCCTGACGAGATCACTCGGGTCAGGGCCCTGCTTGACACTGTCAATGAGCCCGAACGATACAACGAAAGCGTTGAAGGAACGGTCGCAGGGATTACTGATACCGGCCGCCTGGCAATCAGAACAGCAGAAGGCAAAATGCTTGTGCGCTTCCCCCTCAAGCTCACGGAAGAGGTACAAAAGCTGAAGATTGCGTCTCACGCCCGAATCCAAGTGGAAACACTTAAATACTGGGACTCAGTGGACAAAAGAGATGTCTTCAAACGCCATCTGCTAAGCGTTGAGTGACATCCAGCAGTACGACGACGCTCTAAGGGTACTTCCGACGATCTGGCCGTTGCCCTCAAATCAAAAGCCCCGCATTTGGCGGGGCTTTTTCGTGTCTGGTCAGAAAGGAATCTCGGCCTCAGTGATCGGTTCTGCTTCGCGCTCGGGCGGCGAATCACCACCCTCCTCCTTCTCCCAGCTCACCATCACGTTGCCGTCGTCATCGAATAGCAGATGAAGCCCGTCGGTTTCGGCCAGCAGCCCCATCACCCCATCCCACGCTTCATCCTCATCCGTGTCCAGGCGGTGGATCAACACGCTTCGGTTCAGCTGCGATATAGGCGACTGGATCATTGCTGACACCCTGAGCCCGAGGCGCTCAAGGCCTGTCAGTTCCTTCTTACTACCCACTTCTCCCTTCCTTTGCTTGGCCATGCCTTTTCCCCTTACTACTGGATACCCATACAGTATTGGCGAAAGGATAACGCACACCCCATAAAAATAAATTAACCATCGGTATTGACGTTGAAATATACCGATGGTTAACTTGATTCCAACACGGCAGCGATGCCTCGGGGCAACCCGGAACGTTCTTTAACAGCTTGAGACCTTCGCGGCGTGATCCGGGCAACCGTAAAGCGCGAACCATAAATTTCACGCCCCATGCCAGCTCTGGAACTGGCCGGACTCCCAAATGGAGGACGCGAAGTTACACAGCCACCCGCAAGAGCATCGACCACGAAATGTGCAACGGCGGGCAGTGGTGGGGAAACCCGGCAGACGTGTAGCGAGATAGCCGGAAGGCACCCAAGGCCACCGTGGGAAACGGAGCTAGAAACACGGAATGCATCACTGAAGCACCTGGGCAACCGGGTGCTTTGGGATGACCACCGGAGAGCACTATGGAAACCTTGAATCTTGGCAACAACGAGTCACTGCTCCGCGGCGTAGTACCGGAGCCGGACGGCACTTTCACCGCCCTCGCCTTCACCGCGTACAAGAACTTTAAAACCCGCGCAGGCGCCGAGAAGTGGCTGGCTCGTCGGGTTCGCTGAGTTGCAGAGCCTGCGGCAACGCGGGCGTCTCCTGCCTGGGTCGGGACGGCATTCACCTCTTCTGCCCAAAGTGCGGTGCACATCGTTACGAAGGTCAATGGATCGGCCGCAGCGCCTGGGAGGGCTGAATAAATGGCGATACCGAGCGACCAGATGGAAATGCTCAGCATCACCGGCAGGCGGCCTTGCCTCTGGTGCAAGAGCGTGAAGTTGAGCCGGATAACCCACGTGGCGCCAGACGGAACGAAAACGCCGATATCGCTCATTGGCGATGACTGTGGAGCAACCGGCCCTGTAGCCGCGACACACGAGGAAATGGCCGCGTTGTGGGACTCCAGAGCCTGATTGGCCATTCACTGATGCACCTGCTCACCCGGGTGCATCGGGAAGCAACCAACCAAGGAGAAGGACCATGCTGATTCTCACCCGCCGAGTAGGCGAAACCCTGCAGATAGGCGACGACATCACCGTCACGGTGGTGGAAGTGAATGGCAACCAGGTGCGTATCGGCATCGCGGCGCCGAAGCACGTGAAAGTGATGCGCCCTGAAGCGAAATTGAAGCAACCCAAGCTGGCCAGCGCCTGCTGAGCACCGGAGACAAGCCATGAACGAACAACAAACCCTCCAGCAGCTGCTGACCGATCGTGTCAGTGTCTTTGCACTGGGCGAGCGACCAGCCCAGATCATCGACGAGCACGTCGAGAAGATGTTTTCGGAAGTCATCAAAGATGCATTCCGCTCCTACGGCGACATGGGCAAAGCTGTGCAGCAAGCAGTCAAAGCGGCGCTGCCATCCAACCTTTCCGAAGTGTTCGAGCTCACCCGTTACAACCACATGATCGCCAAGGCGCTGCAGGAGACCTGGGAGAACAGTGGCGTGGAAGGCGACATGGTTAGGCGTGCCAAAGAAGCGATCAACGAAGTCCTCAAAAAGGACGAGCTGCCCGGAGAAATCAGCCTACGCAAGCTCATCGAAACTTTCCTCGCTGACCACAAAGAAGATGCTGCAAGTGAGGGCTGGGAGCGGCCAGACATTCGCTTCCAAGAATCTGGATATGGCCCGGGGGTCGGAATCTTTTTCAGCGAAAAGCCGAAAGATCGAGACAACTACAGCAGCTACTCAAGTCGCAACGAAGAGTTGAGCGCCTACAGCCTGAAAAACAGAATTCACGTCAGCTTCGAGAAGGGCGGCACAGGGCGAAACGCAGACGGGCATGAGGTTGGCAGCGTCTACTCGGTACAGATCGACGACACCAACATCGGCAAGCAGCTCAACTTCAGGTCCGACTGGGAAAAGATGCTCGCAGCGCTCTACTTCGGCTCGGCAAAACTGATCGTCGATTGCGAAGAAGACGACTTCAGCTACGACCTCTACGACTGAGTTGTAAACCGGCAGCTTACAACTGCCCCGATCACCTGCTTCGGCAGGCTGCATCGGGGTGTGATCTGAATCCCGCCGCCACGCGACAGCCTCCATGCAGCAGAGTCGAGCAATGAACAGGCTCCGTGTAGGGATTGGCTCCTACCAGATCACACCCCGATGCAGACGCATCAACACCCAACGAGCTATGGCAGCTACCGAGGCACGGACGCCTGGTAGCGATTTCCTAAATTTCCCCCTAAATTTGGGAAGTCGGTTCATTTTGCGAAGCGGGGAAAATTATGTGGAATGAGGTTCTCGTCAGGGGCGACACCATCAGAGTCGGTGACAACATCAAAATCACCATTGTTGGATTTATCGACGGCGAAGTGCGTATCGGAATCGAAGCACCAAAACACGTCCGGATAATCAGAGACGACGCCCGCAACCAAACGCCCAAGCATATCAAGCGCTAGCCCCCTCCCCGCTTCACCCCCGCCTACATACGCCGCCACCTTACCGGTTGGACCTTGCGGAAGACTCTTCCGGACAGGGTGGCGACCTATGCACGCAATTCCACCCAGGAGCTGCACCGTGACCAAAAACGAATCTGGTACCGAGCCGCTAAACGTTTACACCGTCGTCCTCTTCACCCTCGTCGTTCAGAAGTTGTTCGGGGCCATAGCCTGGTCCTGGTGGTGGGTGTCTGCACCGATCTGGGTGGCGATCCTGATTTACCTCGCGGTGCGCATGTACCGCCTCATCCCGCGCAGCAATCGCATCACCCCTCCCACTCCAAGCGAGCACAACCTATGAACTTGCTGAAACGCGCTGCAACCAGCATTGCCGACTTGCGCGGCATCATGGCCGACACCCAGCTGGCCCGCCTGGCCTTCGAGCACAAAGTCACAGCTCCGCGCATCTCACCGCCGCGCGCCACCCAGGTGTTTATCAAGGGGCCTGCCATGGTGCAGGTCAAAGACCTCGACTCCGGCCGCGTGCTGGGCTTCCGTAGCTCCTACAGCGAAGCGTGCACCCTGGCAGACCAGCTGGAGCGCGGGGAGCTCTGCGCATGATCGGCCGCAATGACCATCTTCTGAAGGCTGACGACTCGGCAATGCTGCAACGAGCGATGGAGCGGTTCCTTGCCGCCGGCGGCGCCGTGAATGAACTGCCGTCTGGCCTGAGCAACCCGAACCCCATCGCGTTTATTCAGCCCCGCATCGCATCGGCTAAGGCCCGCAAGAGCCGAGCAAAGCCGCCTGAAGAGAAGAAGCCAAGGCGCCTCAGCCTCTCCGACCTGGCCCGCCAAGAGCGAGACACCAAGATCGCCGAAATGGCGAAGACCATGACGGCGCCCGAGATCGGCGCTGAACTGGGGCTGAGCCGGGGAACGGTCGTCGACATCGGCCGGCGCCGCGGCTTCACCTTCGTGCCCACCCCGGCAATCGACGATGGAGAAGACGCCCAGTACATCGAGCGCATCCAGGCCATGAAAGGCCTCGGCGTTACCAAAACGCAGTGCGCGCGAAAGCTCGATATCTCCCTGACGAAGCTTGACCGCCTCCTGGCAGTCGGAAAGATCGACTACCCCACAGCAGGACCAGGCCGCCCAAGATGAAGCGAGCACCACACCACCGGCGGCGGATGCATATCACCCTGCCGCCAAGCGGAATAGAAACCCATGGCAATGACCACACAGCAGCGGTCAGCGAAAGCGGCCGAGAAGCGCCGAGCGAAAGAAGTAGAGATTCTGCGGTTGCCGGCGCCACCAGGCACCAAGGCACAGCTGGCTGACCTGATGGTTTGGCATGACTTGGAGGTGGCGGCCGAGGCTATGAGCCTGGCGATTATGAACCTCCATGCTCTGGGCCCAGCCGGCTCCGCCCATGCCTTCATCGTGCCGCGCCACGAAATCACAATCAGTGAAACCGTAGCGCGGGCCTTACATGATTCCTATCGTCGCGAACAGGAACGGGAAACCGAGGAATAGCAGCAGTATCAAAACGGGCAACCGTCGGCAGGATAGCCATGCTCAGCGACATGTTTTTCTACAACTCTCAATTCACGCGAGTGGCTTACGAAGTTTGATAGGTGCGGGTACAGCACAGAATAGGAGATGCCCTTCTGGGGGTTAGTGAGCTTCAGTAGCTCGACGACTTCATATTCAGTTTTGTCGAGTCGGTGCCATGCGATAAGCAACTCAACCGAAGCTCGAAGCTCCTCAGCGTCTGGAAGACTTTTCGCTCCTAGGTCCTTTGAGTGGTCGAGAAAATACTGCAATCGCTCGATGGTTAGATCTGCGTCTTGTCCAGTCACCATTCAAAACCTCCTTGTACCGGCCCCATGCCGGGAACACCACCAATACCCCAGACACAGCGCCTCGTCTATGTCGCCAACCGAGCTGAGTAAAAATTGGAGTTACTCTTCAATCAAAGCCAGCAGACAGTGAGGATCCTCACCGGCCTTCCCAGCGTCCCAAGCTTGGATAAGGACATCTCTATTTTTCTCGATCCAACGAGCAATTTCCCTGTCGTACTTTGTTGGCATTCGGCCAACTAGCCGCTCGCCCGTATCGACCGCAAAACTAGCTGCGTGCCTTTGGCGCCCATAATCGATATGCACGTGAGCGCGGGCATGGTGATCAACCTCCATGCGAATAGCCAGATGGCGAAGTCGGAGCACTAATAGCTCAAAAAGTCCTGCCGCCCCCGTCGACCTTGTCATCAAGTCGACTTCCGCCAATCTACGCTGCAGCTCTAATGCTTGCTCAAGCATGACGATTTGACCTCTCCTTAAACCGGCCTCATGCCGGACCCACCACAGATACCCGTATCGCCGCTGATTGCCAAGTACATGGCAGGGCAGCGCTTTGCCTGGAGCAACCCATGTTCACCAAGACATTCAGCGACCAGGGGGACTTCGAGGCCTGGCGCGCTGCTCAGCGATGGCTGATGGAAAACGGCTACAGCTACGGCTCGACGTGCGTTATGCACCCTGTCGCAGTGCTCAAGGGTGAATGGTGCATCGCCAAGTGGCGGAACCTCACCAGGAAGGAAATCGACGAGCTAGACGGCAAGGTAAGCGGAAACTTTCGGGAAGGCCCAGTCACCGTCTACCTGAAGGTCGCCCCATGAACCCTTTGGCAGCCGCGGCGCTCAGCCGAGCTCGGGCAAAGATATCCAGGGCGCAGTGGTCGAGCGAAGAAGACGCCACCCTGCGCGAGCTATACCCGGCCATGCCCATGCGCGAGCTCACCGTGAAGCTTCGGCGAACCTCGAGCAGCATCTACCAGCGTGCACGGGCGCTTGGCCTCTATCGCTCTCCGGAGTACATGGCCAGTGAGCACGCGTGCCGCCTCCGGCGTGGCGATAGCACCGGCGAGGCCTTCCGTTTCAAAAAGGGTCAGCAGCCATGGAACGCGGGCATGAAGGGGCTGCAACTCGGCGGCCGATGCCAGGAAACGCAATTCAAGCCAGGCAAGAACCCGCACAACTGGAATCCCATCGGGCATGAGCGGGTTACGAAAGACGGCTATCTGCAGCGCAAGATGACCGATACCAAATGCACCCCGAAGGACTATCGAATGGTGCACCACCTAGTGTGGGAAGAAGCCAACGGCCCGGTGCCGCCCGGTCATGCGGTCGTATTCATAGACCGCGACAAAAACAACCTCGAGCTGGCCAACCTGGAGCTCGTAACCCGTGCGGAGCTATGCCGCCGAAACAGCATCCACCGCTACCCGCCAGAGCTGAAGGAACTCATCCGCCTTCAGAAAAAGCTCGAGCGCACCATCAGGAAACGTCGCGATGAAGAATCAAATGATCGATCTGCGTAACCACCTGTTCGCCACCCTGGAGGCACTTCAGGACCCGGACAAGCCAATGGACATCGAGCGTGCTCGAGCAGTTGCCCAAGTCGGCGGGGTGCTGGTGGAAACAGCGAAGGTTGAGGTGGCGTTCCTGAATGCCGTCGGCGGCAAGGGGACGGGCTTCATTGAGTCAGCCAAAGCGCTGCCTGGGGTCCGGGAATGAGCAATTCACATCCGTTCTACGCCGGGACCTACAACGGAAACGACTGCTACTGCATGACCGCTGACGACAGGGTCAAGCGAGTGGCCGAGTTCAACCTGGAGCAGTGCCAGGCCGTGCTGAATCTGCCAGGCCTCCAGACCACCGTCCGAGCAGCGGCTGAGCGGCGCATCCGGAAACTGAGCCGCGCTTCACAGTAAACCAACCAGCCCCGACCGTTTTCAAACATTTCATGGGGGATTCTAGCTAAGAGGACGACTCTGCAAACGACTGAATCGAAATATTGTTATCCATGGCAACCCGTAAAATATAGTCAGGCTGAAACTTTTCATCAGCGTAAAAGCTTCCCTGAAGAGCTTGATTTGCAGCCTTTGGATTACCTGGAATTGTCGGGCCAAAATTAAACTTTATTACTCCCGGCAGCGCGCTTACCGCGTGAGCAAATTTTTCGAAATCGTACCATGATCCAAGAGCGAAAATTTCATACCTAGTTTTGACCCGCGGCGAGGCCGGATAGTATCTTCTACTTGTCTTTCTTAGTTCATTTAGAGAGGCTTCGATCCCATCCAGCCTATCAATCAATATAGAAGTTGCGTCTTTCTGATCTAACGAATCCAGCAAAACTTTATTCTGCCGGACTCGCAGGACTGGGTTATCTGTTTCCCCTCTATCAAGCACAGCGGAAATAGCGGCCGACAAAGCCGGAGCTAGCTCTACGACACCACGCATATCATTCGTGTAAAACACAGTGCGCTCATCTGAAATATCAAAGGGAAGCTTGGTTCCGGCTTCAGCCAAGGCAACCACGGGCAACCCGGTGCAGTGCCTTACTGCCAACTCATACATCACATTAGGATTGAGTTCCGAAAGGTTCGCAACAACTAAGTCCGCGGTGAGAATATGTTGGATAACTTGGCGAGAAATCGAGCCTGTTATGGATATTTCATGGGCTACGTGAACATCGAAATCCAGTTCATTTAATAATGGCTTTATTACCGAACTGATTAAGCCGTCCGCAGCCCTTCTAGTAGATGTTTCTGCGCCACCGATTGGGGTAACCACGAAGCAAGACTTTCGGGTTGGTTCTTGACCTTCAGGCGCATCTGGGGACGAGTCTTTCGTTTTTTTCATGGTTCTTCCTTGATAGATAATAAAAATCCCGGGGTCGCACATTTCAGTAAACCAGGAGAGTGAGCGATATTCCCAAGAAAAACCTGGCGCGTGCAAGTTGTTATCGGGCTCCGAACGGAAATAGTAGGCGCTTCCACAGGGGCGGCTTTGGCGGCGCGGTTACCTGGCGGAACACCTTCAGCACCGCATCGGCGCCCTTTTCCAAATCCTTCAGGCTGCGCCGGTTCTTATCCATCTCACGGATTACCAGCACCGCCAGCTTCTTCTCGGTATCAGTCAACTCAGGCATCGCCTCACCCTCTCTGCACTCGTGTCCCGTAAAGCTATCAGGTGATCCGGGGTTCCGCCTGTAGGGAAACACCGCTTTTGAATTCCTTCCAACCACTCACGCCACCCTGGCGAGGTACCCGCATGAAGCGCATTTACCTGAGCGGCCCCATGACCGGCCTGCCCGACTTCAACTACCCAGCATTCAACGCCGAAGCCGCACGACTGCGCGCCCTGGGCTACGAAGTGGTAAACCCTGCCGAAAACCCGCCGCAAGCATCCTGGGCCGACTACATGCGCCAGGACATTCCGCAGCTGCTCACCTGCGACACCCTCGCCCTGCTGCCGGGCTGGCACAACTCCCGCGGCGCCCGGATGGAGCATTACATCGCCGCAGGCTTGGGTATGTTCAAAGTCAGCGCCCAACAAATCCAGCATTCGAACGCGAAGGCGGTACCAGCATGAATAGCACCTTTCCCAACGTGATGGATTGCCCCCACTGCAAGCGCGACGAGTTCAACGATGAAGACGACTGGTTCGAACACGTCTCCTGCTGCCAGTGGGAACAGGAGCAGGCTGAGGTTGGCGTTGAACGAGTTGTCACTCACGGGCTAATGACACGCGAAGAGGCCGAGGCGAAATACGTTCTTCCCACCAAGGCAGGTGAGTAATGGCCCTGCCCTACGAGAACGCCACCAGCGGCGATAAGTCCTTCGCCGAAATCCAGAAGATTCTCGGGCGGTTCGGCTGCGACAACTACGGGATCATGCACAAGGCAAAGGAGCAGGTGACCTTAGTGCAGTTCGAGCACCGCGGCCGCACCGTTTCCCTGCCGGGCCATTGGGGCGGTTATGCCACCGCCTGGCTGAAGGAGCACCCGCACAGCAGCCGCATGCGCTCGACGGCAGCGGAACACCGGCAGAAGGCGGCAGATATCGCGCAGATCGCGGTCTGCTCGCTCCTACGGGATTGGGTAAAGGCTCAGGTCACCGCGGTGGAATGCCAGCTGATGACCTTTGAAGAGGTGTTCATGCCTCACATGCTGCTGCCCGATGGCAGTCGGCTCGTCGAGCACGCCACCAAACTCCTACCGCCAGCAAGATGATCAGCGCTTGCCGCCTTCAAAGGAGCCCGAAAGGACCGGTGACCACCGTTTTTTGGATTTGCCGCTCTTCGCCCTTCGCTCCACCTCGAGTTGGGCGTAAAGCTTTGCCTGGTATTCAGCGGGCACCGCCTCCAACTGTTTCGCGATGTCGGATAGCTCCTGTCGTGGCTTCTTACGCTTATCCACGCGTTGGATGCTCTTTCATCGCGCGCTTCACCATGTCCTGAATTTCTTGAGCATGCGAGCGGCGCTTCTGCTCGGCGGCCTGCTCCAGCGGATGAGGCTTTGGCTCAGGAGTAGGCGCGTATTCCGGATGGTCTTCGAAGAAATCTGACCAGTCACCCATTTCACTTTCCTTGTTTTGGAGGTTGGAGCTCAGAAGTAGAGCGCAGCCTTTCGAAAAACGAAACCCCCATTTATCCAATCAACTGCCGGCACTGGCCGGCGGTAAGGACGAAGTCATGTCTCAAACTCAGCAAATCGCACTGATCGATACGCCAGCAGTTCAGCCAGTAATTCTGATCGAAGCCACGCCGGTGGTTCGCGGGGTGCATGGCGAGTGGATTCATCCAGACATGCCCAACTTCGAAGACGAGGACATGGCGCCGGTCTATCAGTGGCTGGCCGAACAGCATCTCATCGTCACGCAGGTTGCCTTGGATGGCGACGCTCTGCCGGAAGTCTCCGAGCGCTTCTTCAAATCCGGAGACCCTGACTTCAGCTACTGGGAGCCCAGCAAGCCAACCGGAGACGGCTGGTTCATGCTCTCTATCCACGATACCGAAGATGGCCCGTGCTGCTGGTGGGCGCGGCGATTCAGCCTGCTCGCCCACCTCGAGCGGCAGATGGTATGGTCGGAAAAAACCTTTGGCCCAGGCGCGCGCACTGCTGGAGTGTGCGACCACATCCGCAAAGAGCTGAAGGAAATCGAGGCGGCGCCACACGACATTAGCGAATGGATCGACGTTGCCATTCTGGCCCTGGACGGCGCCTGGCGTGCGGGCGCAACACCGCAGCAGATCGTCAGCGCGCTGGTGGCGAAGCAGTTGAAGAACGAATCCCGCACCTGGCCGGACTGGCGCACCGCGGATCCAAGCAAGGCCATTGAGCACGACCGCTCTAAGGATGCGCCGGCGGTGATGCCATGAGCCGTAGCGGATACAGCGACGATTGCGAAAACTGGAGCTTGATCTGCTGGCGTGGCGCGGTTAACTCGGCGCTGAAGGGAAAGCGGGGGCAGGCATTTCTTCGCGAACTGGCCGAGGCACTGGATGCGATGCCAGTGAAACGCCTGATCACCGAAGAGCTAAAAGCCGACGGCGAATTCTGCACCCTCGGCGCTCTCGGTAACGCTCGCGGCTTGGACATGTCCGTGATCGACCCTGACGACACCGAGACGGTTGCATTCAAATTCGGTATCGCACGCGCCATGGCCTGCGAAATCGTTTTTGAAAACGACGACTCCTCAAGCGTTCGCATCATCAACGATGACGGGAGTATTGGCTGGCGCCGAGAAAGGCCGGAGGAACGCTGGGTTCGCATGCGCAAGTGGGTCGAACGGAACATCAAGCAGGTGGCAGCATGACCCATCAACCTAAAGGCGGCATGTGCTGCGCCTGCCAGCACGCCTACCGCAATTGCAGCAGCCTCCCCTTTAAACAGATGCCGCCCCTGGCCCGCGATGGTGACTGGGTGATTGTTCGCTGTACCGACTTTAAACGGGTGACGCCTTGAGCAAAGCGCCAATAGAGCCGCAGGACTATCTCTACGGCCCGAAGATCGTGACGATCGAAGACCTTCGGGTCGCCCGCGGAAAGACGCGGCGACCAGCATCATCTTGCCGCCATCGCCAATTGGTTTACGACGACAACGAGCGCCGTGTCTGGTGCAAAGACTGCGAGCAGGAGGTAGAGCCATTCGACGCCTTTCTGAGCGTCGTCGGCGTGTTCCAGGGAGCGAAGGCCGACATTGACCAGCGTCGCCGCAAGCTGGCGGAGGTTGAAAGTTTCCAGATCATCAGCCGCGCAGCCAAGGTAATGGATCAGGCGTGGCGCCGGAAAGACATGGCGCCGCTGTGCCCTCACTGCATGGTCGCAATTTTCCCTGAAGACGTAGCCGGTGGTGTTGCCCTCGCTGGCAAGCAGTTCGCCCGAGCCGCACGCGCAAAACCACCGAAGCCCTAACCCACTCCCCTACAGCCTGCCGGTGATCGGCGGGAGGAGAACCCCTATGCGTAAAGAACTGATAAAAATCAGTGAGTTTCGCCGGCGCCGGTGGGGCCAGAACGGCACCCCGCCCTGCTCCCAGGCCATCCGGAACTACATCCGAAACGGCCAGATCCCCGGCGAGCAAATTGGCAAACTCTGGTATATCGACTGGGCCGCCTTCCAACAGGCCGGCGGCAATGACTTGGTCGCGATGGTATTGAAAGGAGCTGCATGATGTCCCCACGGCCGCGCAACAAGTCGAACAAGGGGCTGCCACAGAACCTCTACTTCGACGACCGCCGGAGCACTTACCGTTATCGGCGGCCCACGGATGGCAAGTGGTTTCAGTTCGGCGTCGACCGCCTGAAAGCCATCGACGCGGCCAAGCAGCTGAACCTGGCATTTATGAAAGGCGCTGACCTGGTTGGCGCAGTGTTGGGCGAGTCTTCCGAATCGTTCGGGTCATTCCTCGACGACTACGAAAAGGACGTCTTGCCGCCGCGCGAACTGTCGAAAGGCACGCTGGCCTTGTACGGCGTGCACTACCGGCGGTTTCGCCGTGAGTTCGCCGGCAAGGCCATGGACCAGATCACCATTCGCATGGTCGCAGCGATGCTAGACCCGCTCACCCCGCGCACGGCCAACCAGTGTCGGGCGCTGCTTGTGGACATTTTCAACCACGCCGTGGCCAAAGGCCTATGTCCGGACAACCCGGCGTCCAGCACCATCGGACGCATCGAGAAGAAAAAGCGGAAGCGCCACACCGTCGAGGGACTGAAAGCCATCCGCGAACACTCGCCGGCCTGGCTGCAGAACGCCATCGACCTGGCGCTGATCACCGCGCAGCGGCGCACCGACATCCTGGACATGAAGTTCGAAGGTGTTCGGGACGGCCACCTCTACGTGGTCCAGAAGAAAACGGCCAAGGCCAGCGACGCGGCGTGGATTCGCTTCAAGGTCACCCCCGAGCTGCAGGCCGTCATCAGCCGCTGCCGCGACGACACGGTGTCGCCGTACCTGGTGCACCGGAAACCCGATCGCAGAAAGCAGAAACAGGCGGAAGCCAAGGAGCATTGGACCAAAGTGGAAGAGCGGTACCTGACTCGGGCATTCAAAGACGCGCGGGAGGCTGCCGATTGCTACAAGGGATGGGCTGACGAGGAGATGCCGGGCTTCCACGAAGTGCGTGCACTGTCGCTGCACCTGTACAAGAAAGCCGGTAAGGATGGGCAGAAGATCGCCGGGCATGCCAGCGAGGAGATGACCAGAAACTACCAACGCGATCACGCGGAGGTGGTGTGGTCTGAGGCGGTTCCGGACTTGGATATCAGCGAAATCGTCAGTCTTTAAGACTTCCGGGGAATATCTCGGAAATCTTCGCCTGCATTATGCGTGACCCCGATTTGCAAGATCGCGCTGAACGTCGCCAGGATGAAAGACAAACAGCCTGCAAGGTTCACGTGTTCATACTTGCTTAGGACTTTAATCGTAGAAATCACGGACTCCTGCAAGCCCTCTAGCTTTTGGGAGTCGGGCTCGAGGGCATGCGCCATTAGGTTTCTAAGGCGATTAATTTTCCCCGTGATAGCCCAAAGCTCTGAGTACCGCCCAAGCTTTATGTCGGCAGGATACAGCGCGTGGGAAAGATCCAAAATCTGGGCAAAGGTAAATCGACAGTCGGACAAATGCTTGGGCTGCGGAACGATCGCCGAACAAAAATCCCTAAGCATTTCTTCGAGCAGCAAGTGGCCTTTGAGGATGAGACTGATGTCATCCATCTCGGACGCAAAATGCTTGTTGTAGCGCGCGTCAGCTTTTTGGCTGAACTCAATGTTGACCATTGCTCTGTCCGTAGAACATTTATTTTGCGCGCATTTTGCGCCAGTTTTGCGCAAGCCGGAAACGAAAAAGGGGACCAGCACTGTAAGTGACTGATCCCCTTTAGAAAATATGGTCGGGACGGAGTGATTCGAACACTCGACCCCTAGCACCCCATGCTAGTGCGCTACCGGACTGCGCTACGCCCCGACGGTACATCTGAAACGCTTCCCAACAGCTCGAAAGCGGATCGGACTATACATTAAGCTTTTGAAAAGTGGAAGTTTTTCGAAAGCGAAGTGTTACTTGCGCAACACCAGTAGAACCTCTTCCAGCTCGGCAATCATCTGCCGAATGAGCTGTTTGTATTGCGTGGTGTCGTCTTTGGCTTCGTCCCCCGACAGGCGCTGGCGAGCGCCGCCGATGGTGAAGCCTTGATCGTAAAGGAGGGCTCGGATCTGCCGAATCATCAGCACATCCTGACGTTGGTAGTACCGACGGTTGCCGCGCCGTTTTACCGGGTTCAGCTGGGTAAATTCCTGCTCCCAATAACGCAGCACGTGCGGCTTCACCGCACACAGCTCGCTTACTTCACCGATGGTGAAGTAACGCTTACCGGGTATGGGCGGTAACTCGTCGTTATGACTTGGTTCCAGCATAAGCCTCAACTCTGGCTTTTAGTTTTTGCCCGGGGCGGAAGGTAACCACGCGTCGTGCCGTGATTGGAATTTCTTCCCCTGTCTTGGGGTTTCTGCCAGGCCGCTGACGCTTGTCGCGCAGATCGAAATTGCCGAAACCGGACAATTTCACCTGCTCATTCAGCTCCAGAGCCTGACGGATTTCCTCAAAGAACAGTTCCACCAATTCCTTGGCTTCCCGTTTATTCAGGCCTAGCTCTTCGTACAGACGTTCGGCCATTTCAGCTTTCGTCAGAGCCCCCATACGCTACTTCCTTAACGTGGCGTTGAACCTTTCTTCAAGCGAGGTAAGGATATTCTGCGTTGTAGTACTCACCTCTTCGTCATTAAGAGTGCGCGATGGATGTTGCCAGGTCAAGCCAACGGCCAAGCTTTTTCTATGCGGATCAATACCTTTACCGTGATACACATCAAATAGCTTGAGGTCCGTCAGATACTCGCCCGCCGCGTCACGGATCCCGCCGAGTACCACATCGGCAGCAATGCTTTGGTCAACCAGCAATGCCAGGTCGCGGCGCACTTCCGGGAAGCGCGAAAGCTCGTGGAACTTAGGCAACAGACCGAGGGCAACTTCGGCCAAGACCAGCTCGAAGAGGAACAGCGGCTGATCAATACCTAAGGTTTTCGCCAGCTCAGGGTGAATGGCACCGACATAACCAACCAGCTGACCATCACGCTCAACCCGAGCGGTCTGACCTGGATGCAGCGCGGGGTGTTCGCCAGCAACAAAACTGAACGCGCTTTGCGCACCGGAGAAGCCCAGAAGCGCTTCAACGTCGGCTTTGGCATCGTAGAAATCGACGGTTTCGCGACCATGCGCCCAGCCTTCAGCCAAACGCGAACCGCAAATCACGCCGGCGAGCATCGCCTCCTGTTTCAGCCCTTCAAGCTGACCAACAAAACGCAGGCCGCTTTCAAACAGGCGTACGCGGGTTTGCTGGCGGTTCAGGTTGTGCTGAACGGCTTTGACCAGACCTGGCCACAACGAAGAACGCATCGCTGCCATATCCGAGGAAATCGGGTTGGCCAGCATCAGCGGCTCGACGCCAGGGGTGAACAAGGCGAACAACTGAGGATCGATGAAGCTGTAAGTGATCGCTTCCTGGTAACCGCGGGCAACCAGCAGCCGACGCAACGCTGGCAGTTCGGCACGCGCCTCTGCCTTGGGCTGAGGCGCCAGGCGCGCTTGCGGGTAACGAACCGGCAAGCGGTTGTAGCCGTAGAGACGGCCTAGCTCCTCGATCAAGTCGACTTCAAGGCTGATGTCGAAACGATGACTTGGCACTACAACTTGCCACTGGCCTTGTGCCTCAGCGCTCACCTGCAAGCCCAACGCAGTCAGCAAGCGCTCGATTTCGCCAGCGTCCATTTCCATGCCAAGCATTTGATTGATGCGCTCGGCACGCAGGGTGATGGACGGGGTCGCTGGCAGATCGGTGGCGCTGGCCACTTCAATGATAGGACCAGGCTCACCACCAACGATTTCCAGCAGCAAACCGGTTGCCCGCTCCATCGCCTCGCGGGCCAGGTTCCAGTCAACGCCGCGCTCGAAACGATGCGAGGCGTCGGTGTGCAGGCCATACGAACGGGCCTTACCGGCTACGGCGATGGTGTCGAAGAAGGCACTTTCCAGGAACAAATCGCGAGTGCCGGCGGCCACGCCGCTGTGCTCGCCGCCCATCACGCCGGCAATTGCCAAAGCGCGCTGGTGGTCAGCGATAACCAGGGTGTCAGCGCGCAGCGCTACTTCCTGGCCATCCAGCAGAACCAGCTTCTCGCCCTCTTCCGCCATACGTACACGGATGCCGCCATTGATCTCATTGAGATCGAAGGCATGCAGCGGCTGACCGAGCTCGAGCATCACGTAGTTGGTGATATCCACAGCAGCGTCGATGCTGCGAACGTCAGAGCGACGCAGGCGTTCAACCATCCACAGCGGGGTCGGCTTGCTCAGGTCGACATTACGAATCACCCGACCGAGATAACGCGGGCAGGCTTTGCTGGCGGAAACATCAACTGGGATCACCTGATCGTGAACAGCTGGAACCACAGCCACCGCAGGGCGGCTGACAGGCGCGGCGTAAAGCGCCCCTACCTCTCGGGCCAGACCAGCCAGCGACAAACAGTCACCACGGTTGGGGGTAAGGTCTACTTCAATGCTGGCGTCGTCCAAGCCCAGGTAGGCGCGTAGGTCCTGGCCGACAGGAGCGTCCGCTGCCAACTCCATCAAGCCGCTGCTTTCATCGCTGATCTGCAGCTCGGAAGCCGAGCACAGCATGCCGCTGGACTCGACGCCGCGAAGCTTGGCTTTCTTGATTTTGAAGTCATCCGACAACTCGGCGCCGATCATGGCGAACGGCACTTTCAGGCCGGGACGCACATTGGGTGCGCCGCAAACGACCTGGAAGGTCTCCGCGCCATTACTCACTTGGCAGACACGCAGCTTGTCAGCGTCCGGATGCTGTTCGGTGCTCAGCACCTCACCAACCACGACCCCGCTGAACACGCCGGCGACCAACGCAACGCTGTCGACCTCAAGACCGGCCATGGACAAACGCGCCACCAACTCATCACGGGAAACCGAAGGGTTTACCCAACTACGCAGCCATTGTTCGCTGAATTTCATTCTGTTCTTCTCCTAGAAAACGTTAACAGGCAAGCGACCTAGCGAAATTGCGCAAGGAATCGCAGGTCGTTGTCGAAGAACAGACGCAAGTCGTTAACGCCATAGCGCAGCATAGCCAGGCGCTCGACGCCCATACCGAAGGCGAAGCCTTGGTATTTTTCCGGGTCGATACCGGACATTTTCAGCACGTTCGGGTGCACCATGCCGCAGCCCATTACCTCGAGCCAGCCGGTTTGCTTGCACACGCGGCAACCTTTACCGCTGCACATCACGCACTGCATATCCACTTCGGCGGACGGCTCGGTGAAGGGGAAGAAAGACGGACGGAAACGCACGCCCAGATCTTTCTCGAAGAACACCCGCAGGAACTCTTCGATGGTGCCTTTCAGGTCTGCGAAGCTGATGTCCTGATCGACCAGCAGGCCTTCAACCTGGTGGAACATCGGCGAGTGGGTGATATCCGAGTCACAGCGGTAAACGCGACCCGGGCAGACGATGCGGATCGGCGGCTGCTTTGATTCCATGGTGCGCACCTGGACCGGCGAGGTGTGGGTGCGCAGCAACATGTTGGCGTTGAAATAGAAGGTGTCATGCATCGCCCGCGCCGGGTGGTGGCCGGGGATGTTGAGCGCTTCGAAGTTGTGGTAGTCGTCTTCCACCTCGGGGCCTTCAGCGATGCCATAGCCGATGTGGGTGAAGAACTGTTCGATACGCTCGAGCGTACGTGTGACAGGGTGCAGTCCACCTGAGGACTGCCCACGACCTGGCAACGTCACGTCGATAAATTCTGCAGCGAGCTTGGCGCTCAGAGCTGCTTGCTCCAACAATTCCTTGCGGCTGTTGAGCGAGTCTTGCACACGGTCTTTGGCAGCGTTGATCAACGCACCGACCTTGGGACGGTCCTCGGCGGACATGTTGCCCAGGCTCTTCATCACCTGAGTGAGTTCGCCTTTTTTGCCAAGGTAGAGAACCCGGATTTGCTCCAGGGCATTTACGTCTTCTGCGCGCTGAACGGCCTCAAGTGCTTGAGAGACCAGCGCATCCAGGTTTTCCATTTACAGACTCCAGATACGAAATAGGGGAAGAGCTCGAAGGCTCTTCCCCTATTGGTGACGTTTAGCACCGGGCGAGCCCGGTGATTGTCGGGGACTTAAGCCAGAACGGCTTTCGCTTTCTCGACAATCGCAGCAAACGCCGCTTTTTCGTTCACTGCCAGATCAGCCAGAACCTTACGGTCGATCTCGATCGCTGCCTTTTTCAAGCCAGCGATGAAACGGCTGTAGGACAAACCGTTGATGCGGGCGCCAGCGTTGATACGGGCGATCCACAGAGCACGGAATTGACGTTTTTTCTGACGACGGTCGCGGTAGGCGTATTGGCCTGCCTTGATTACCGCTTGTTTGGCAACGCGGAACACGCGCGAACGTGCACCATAGTAGCCTTTAGCGAGTTTCAGAATTTTTTTGTGACGACGGCGAGCAACAACGCCACGCTTAACACGAGCCATGAGTAACTTCCTCTAATTCTTGACCGAAATTAACGAACGCGCAGCATGCGCGCGACCTTTGCCACGTCAGACGGATGCACCATGGTGCTGCCGCGCAGATGACGCTTACGCTTGGTCGACATTTTGGTCAGGATGTGGCTCTTGAAAGCGTGCTTGTGCTTGAAACCGGTAGCGGTTTTCAAGAAACGTTTAGCTGCACCGCTTTTGGTTTTCATTTTTGGCATGTTCGGATACTCCGCATTCAGTTGATAAACATAACCGCAAGGCCTGCCGTGCCCTGGTGGTTATTTCTTCTTTTTGGGGGCGATGACCATGATAAGTTGGCGTCCTTCCATCTTCGGGTGCTGTTCAACGGTGCCGTATTCAGCAAGGTCACCTTCAACCCGCTTCAACAACTCCATGCCCAGCTCCTGATGCGCCATCTCACGGCCGCGGAATCGCAAAGAAACCTTGGCCCTGTCCCCATCACTAAGGAAACGTACCAGGTTGCGTAGTTTTACCTGGTAATCCCCTTCTTCCGTCCCTGGACGAAACTTGATTTCTTTAACCTGAACCTGTTTCTGGTTCTTCTTCGCTGCGGCAATCTGCTTCTTCTTTTCGAAGATCGACTTGCCGTAATCCATTACGCGGCAGACCGGTGGAACCGCATCAGCGGAAATCTCTACCAGGTCCAGCTTGGATTCTTCAGCGATTCTAAGCGCTTCATCAATCGAGACGATGCCAATTTGCTCGCCGTCAGCGCCAATTAACCGAACCTCGCGTGCCGAGATATTCTCGTTGATCGGGGCTTTCGGTGCAGCTCGTTTATCTTGTCTCATTTCACGCTTAATAATAATTACTCCGAATCTTGGCGACCACGCCGGGAAACCGCTTGCGTCAGGAACTCTGCGAATTGGGTGACTGGCATGGAGCCAAGATCAGCACCTTCTCGCGTACGCACAGCGACAGTTTGCGTTTCAACTTCCCGATCTCCGATAACCAAGAGATACGGAACCTTGAGCAAAGTATGCTCACGGATTTTAAAGCCGATTTTTTCGTTTCTCAAGTCAGACTTGGCACGGAACCCGCTTTGATTGAGGCTTTTTTCAACCTCAAGCGCAAAATCAGCCTGTTTATCGGTGATATTCAAGATCACCGCTTGAGTAGGCGCCAGCCAAGCTGGGAATGCACCTTCGTAGTGCTCAATCAGCATGCCGATGAAGCGCTCGAACGAGCCCAGGATAGCCCGGTGCAACATAACGGGGTGCTTGCGGCTGTTGTCTTCGCTGACAAACTCTGCGCCCAAACGGACTGGCAAGTTGAAATCGAGCTGCAGGGTACCACACTGCCACACTCGACCCAGGCAATCCTTCAGCGAGAACTCGATCTTCGGACCGTAAAACGCGCCCTCGCCCGGCTGCAGGTCATATGGCAGACCAGCACTGTCCAGCGCCGAGGCCAGTGCAGCCTCTGCACGATCCCAGAGCTCATCCGAACCTACGCGCTTTTCCGGGCGAGTCGACAGTTTCAGCTGGATATCGGTGAAACCAAAGTCAGCGTAGACATCCAACGTCAGCTTGATAAAAGCAGCGGACTCGGCCTGCATTTGCTCTTCAGTGCAGAAGATATGCGCGTCATCCTGGGTGAACGCACGCACGCGCATGATGCCGTGCAGCGCACCCGACGGCTCGTTACGGTGACAGGCACCGAACTCCGCCAGACGCATCGGCAGCTCGCGGTAGCTTTTCAAGCCCTGATTGAACACCTGCACGTGGCAGGGGCAGTTCATTGGCTTAATTGCGTAATCGCGGTTTTCCGACTGAGTAGTGAACATGTTTTCGGCGTAGTTGGCCCAGTGCCCGGATTTCTCCCACAGGCTACGGTCGACCACTTGCGGCGTCTTGATTTCGAGGTAGCCGTTTTCGCGCTGAACCTGGCGCATGTACTGCTCAAGCACCTGATACAAGGTCCAGCCATTCGGATGCCAGAACACCATGCCCGGCGCTTCTTCCTGGGTAT
The DNA here is from genome assembly GCF_003050835.1 of Pseudomonas sp. GV071. Classification (GTDB taxonomy): domain Bacteria; phylum Pseudomonadota; class Gammaproteobacteria; order Pseudomonadales; family Pseudomonadaceae; genus Aquipseudomonas. Next base: position 114,114 of record NZ_QAOJ01000006.1, read on the forward strand.
GGAACAGGTTCAAGCGCTTGCCGATTTTACGGTGATCGCGCTTCTCGGCCTCTTCAATACGCTGAACATAGGCAGCCAGCTGTTTTTTATCTGCCCAAGCTGTGCCATATACGCGCTGCAATTGTTCGTTCTTGGCATCGCCACGCCAGTAGGCGCCGGACAGCTTGGTCAGTTTGAAGGCTTTGAGGAAGCGGGTATTCGGCACGTGCGGACCGCGGCACATGTCGAGGTATTCCTGGTGATAGTAGAGGCCCATTTCCTGGGTATCAGGCATGTCCTCGACCAGACGCAGCTTGTACTCCTCGCCACGCGCGGAAAACTCAGCAATTACTTCGGCACGCGGCGTCATCTTTTTGATCACATCGTATTCGGTATCGATCAGCTGATGCATACGCGCTTCGATCGCGGACAGGTCGTCCAGCGTGAAGGGGCGCTCATAGGCGATGTCGTAATAGAAGCCTTCGTCGATAACCGGGCCGATTACCATGCGCGCAGTCGGGTACAGCTGCTTGACCGCATGGCCCACCAAGTGAGCGCAAGAGTGACGGATGATCTCCAGCCCCTCTTCGTCCTTCGGCGTAATAATCTGCAGGGTAGCGTCGCTACTGATGACGTCGCAGGCATCAACCAGCGTGCCATTGACCTTGCCGGCCACGGTGGCCTTGGCCAGACCAGCACCAATGGATTGAGCCACCTCGGCTACGGAAACCGGGTGATCGAACGAACGCTGACTGCCGTCGGGAAGAGTAATAACAGGCATGGCGCTTCCTCTCCTAGTGGTGACCCCTACCAAAGGTCACATGGGTTGGGATTAGCCAGTACGCGATCCGGCGGTGTACCCGCCTCACAGTGGCAGGAGCCCGAGGGCCAACCTGAACCGAACCGCAGTCACTGGGGATATTTGGGACTTGGGATGCTTTCAGAAAGCCGTAGCGCTGACAAGCGCCCAATAAAAAAGGGTCACCTAAGTGACCCTTTAAATTTGGTAGGCACGATTGGACTCGAACCAACGACCCCCACCATGTCAAGGTGGTGCTCTAACCAACTGAGCTACGTGCCTGCAATGGAGGCGCATTCTACGGAGGCGACCGGAAGAGTCAACAGTTTTTTCGCTAACCCCCTGAATAAACGTATTTTTTACTGTTCAGCGTGGCGTTTTATATTTTGCACGGAGGCTAGCCGGGCATTTTTAACTCAGGTAGCATCGGCCGATTCGTAAAAAATATAAAACAGAGGTTGCAAGATGGCACACACTCCTTATCCGCAGTCTTACTACGCCGCGTCGGCCAATGCCGTTCCCGCCAGACCCGAATTGGTCGGCGACGTAGAAACCGATGTCTGTGTGGTGGGTGCAGGTTACACAGGGCTTTCCACCGCCCTTTTCCTCCTGGAAAACGGCTTTAAAGTCACCATTCTCGAAGCCGCGAAAGTCGGTTTCGGCGCTTCCGGTCGCAACGGCGGCCAGATCGTCAACAGCTATAGCCGCGACATCGACGTGATCGAGCGCAGCGTCGGCCCCAAGCAAGCCCAATTGCTCGGCCAGATGGCCTTTGAAGGCGGCCGCATCATTCGCGAGCGCATCGCAACTTACAACATCCAGTGCGACCTGAAAGATGGCGGTGTTTTCGCCGCCATTACCAACAAGCAGATGGGCCACCTGGAATCGCAAAAGAAGCTGTGGGAGCGCTACGGCCATACCCAGCTTGAGCTGCTGGACAGCACCCGCATTCGCGAGGTGGTAAATACTGAGAACTACATTGGCGGCATGCTCGATATGAGCGGCGGCCACATCCACCCACTCAATCTCGCGCTGGGTGAAGCCGCAGCCGTTGAGTCGCTAGGTGGCACTATTTACGAACAGTCGCCAGCCACGCGCATTGAGCGCGGCGCCAACCCAGTAGTGCATACGCCGCAAGGTCGGGTAAAAGCCAAGTTCGTGGTCGTCGCTGGCAACGCCTACCTAGGCAATCTGATTCCCGAGTTGGCGGCCAAATCGATGCCGTGCGGCACCCAGGTGATCACCACCGAACCGCTGAGCGACGATGTCGCCAAGAGCCTGCTGCCGCAGGATTACTGCGTCGAGGACTGCAACTACCTGCTCGACTACTACCGCCTCAGCGGCGACAAGCGCCTGATCTTCGGTGGTGGCGTTGTTTACGGCGCACGTGACCCGGCCAACATCGAAGCCATCATCCGTCCGAAGCTGGTGAAGACCTTCCCGCAGCTGAAAGACGTGAAGATCGACTACGCCTGGACCGGCAACTTCCTGCTCACCCTGTCGCGCCTTCCGCAAGTGGGCCGCCTCGGCGACAACATTTATTACTCTCAAGGCTGCAGCGGTCACGGTGTCACTTACACCCACCTGGCAGGCAAGATACTCGCCGAATCCCTGCGCGGCCAAGCCGAACGCTTCGACGCGTTTGCCGGCCTGCCCCACTACCCATTCCCAGGCGGCCAATTGATGCGCGTACCGTTTACCGCCATGGGCGCTTGGTACTACAGCCTGCGCGACAAGCTCGGTTTCTAAGAAACCCGGCAATAAAAAACGGCGCCCGTTGGGCGCCGTTTTTTATTGCGGGCCGCTATTCAGTTAGTACGATGATCAACGGCCTCGTACGCATTACGCGCAGCCAGCTTCTGCCCGGCCTGCTCAAGCTGCGCTGCGGCATTCAACCAGCGTTGACGCTCGACATTCGCTGGCAATTGCGCTGGCGCCTGAACCAGCACCGCCCAGTTACCGACCTCATCCCAGGCCGATTGGAAATTCTTGAAACTCATCACCAGGCGACGACTCATCCCGGAACGCACCAGCAAACGCTGCTTGACCCGGTCGTAGCCGACCACCACGGCGTAATGAGGAGAAGAAATAACACTTCCATCGTCAATCCGCACCAACACCGGATAACCCGCAGAGACCTGCTCCAACACATCACGCAAACGCGGCGATAGCGGATAAACCAGCAGACCGTGTTCGTTAACCAAACGGGTCAGGCTCTTCTCCATCATCAACTCTTGGCCCGGCAGGCGCATCTTCTTCGCCACCAGACCTGGCGTGGTTACCACGTCCTGTTGCGACAACATAACCGCTACCGCCCCGGGCGCACCTTCAAAAGCGGTCTCGGCAAAAAATGGTACCGAATTCAACTCAACCCGCTCAGGCAATGCCCGAACCTCAGGTGCAAGCGCAACCTGGCTTGAGCACCCCGCCAGGACCATCATCACAGCGCCAATCAACACTAACGAACGAAGACCTGACACGTGCGCACGCTCTCGGATAGCCCAGGAAAGGCCTGAATCATACATGGCCTTCCAGCCACCGCACTTTATTCCAGGCAAAGAAAAGCCCGGCCTAAGCCGGGCTCTTCTGAAACGCCGCGCTAATTACTTAGCTTGGGCTTCTACTTCAGCTTCTACGCGACGGTTTACAGCGCGGCCAGCTTCGGTAGCGTTATCCGCAACCGGCTTGGACTCGCCGTAGCCAACAGCGTTAACACGCTCGCCACCTACACCGTACTGGTTAACCAGAACTTCACGAACAGCGTTAGCACGACGCTCGGACAGTTTCTGGTTGTAAGCGTCAGTACCAACGGAGTCGGTGTGACCTTCAACAGTGGTGGAAGTCGCTGGGTACTGCTTCATGAAGTCAGCCAGGTTTTTGATATCGCCGTAGCTTTCTTCTTTGACTTTCGATTTGTCGAAGTCGAATTTCACGTCCAGCTCAACGCGAACCACTTCAGCTACAGCTGGGCAGCCGTCAGCGTCAACAGTTACGTTGGCAGCGGTGCCTGGGCACTTGTCGACGTTGTCGCAAACGCCGTCGTTGTCGCTGTCGGAGCAAACTTCTGGAGCCGGAGCGGCTACAGGCTCAGCAGCTTTCTTGCCGCCACCGAAGTTAACGCCGATACCGACGCTTGGCGCCCACTCGGTGTCGCCTTGGTCGATATTGTATTGAGCTTCAACGCCAGCACGGGCGTAGAAGTTCTCGGTGAAGTAAACCTTGGCACCGCCGCCAACGTTGGCGAAGGTAGAGCCGTTACGACCACCATTGCCGTTCTGGCCGATGCTCTGATCGGAGAAACCAGCAGAAACGTACGGACGTACTACGTCGCCCGGAGCGTTGAAGTGATAGAGAGCGTCCAGAGCGGTGTTCGAGCCTTTGATGTTACGGCCGTCTTCGCTACGAGCGTTGTGGACTTCGTCGTAACCCAGACGCAGTTCAACGTCGTCGGTCAGGAAGTAACCAACGGAACCGCCAAACAGGTTGCCGTTGTTTTTGAAGTCACGAGCGCTGTCGAACATTTCTTTCTTGGCGAAGCCTTCAACTTCTACTGCACCTTGGCCTTGGGCCAACGCCTGAAGAGAGGAAGCAGCGATCAGCGAGCCGATAACAACGCCTAAGGTGTTTTTAAATTTCATCCGTAAATCCCTATCTTGGTGGTCAGTAAGTTGTCTGACAAACGCAAGACAACTCAGGCGGCGATTCTAACAGGAATCACCTGGTCGGTTAGAGGTATTTCACCCAACTAAGTTTCGGCTATTCCCGAAAATTTTTCCCGCAAACGGTCGAGTGCCCGTTTATATCGCATCTTGGTTGCGCTCAAGCCCATGTGCATGATGTCGGCGATCTCTTGGAACTCCAGTTCCGCGACAAAACGTAGCACCAGAATTTCCCGATCAATCGGGTTCACATGCACCAACCAGCGGTCCAGGCCGCCAGGCTCCTGGGCTACAGGCGTCTTTTCCTCTGACGCCTCTTCGAGCGGATCCAAACTAAGCGCATCCAACAAGCGTCTTTTTCGGCGCTCTTTGCGGTACTGGGTAATGCACTCGTTGTAGGTAATGCTGTACAGCCAAGTCTTGAACTTTGACTTGCCTTCAAAATTCTTCAAGCCATATAAAACTTTCAACATTACTTCTTGACAGACGTCGTCTGCGTCCCGGTCGTTTCCGAGATATCGCGCACATACGTTAAATAACGTGCGCTGGTAACGGCGCATTAGCTCTTCATATGCCCGCGTAATGTGGAACAACTCCACATGCGCACGCGCCACCAGCTCCTCATCAGAGAGCTCGCGGGGGTCATAGCGGGAAGATAGCGTTTGAGCTTTATTCAAAACGAGTCGGGCCGGCAGTCTGGTGAATAGCCGCCACAGCCCTGAACCTCAGGCAGTCCAGGATGGCGGCATACATTAGCAGGGATTGGCGTGTTAGCGGCTGCTCACCCGTTGCTCGAGGATCTCGCGGTTGGCCAGAGATACCAGCTCGCCATCGTCCGTCAGCAGGGTGGTTTTCACAGTGCCGATCTCCTCGATCTGCCCTTCCACATCGCCCACTTTCAGCTGCTGCCCGACTTCATACAGCTCACGCACATAGATACCGGCGAGGATCTGCGCAGCGATGTCGCGACTGCCCAGCCCCAGCGCCAGCGCCACAGCCAGCCCCACGGAGATCAGAACAATGGCGATCACGTTGTTGAGCAGGTCGGTTTTGACTTCAAGCTGGCCGATAGCAACCGAGATGCTGAGGATGATCACCAGACCCTGAGCAATACGCGCCAGGCCATTGGCGTAATCCAGGCCAACGCCATCGGCTGCGCTGCGCACCAAACCACTAACCAGTTGCGCCAGCAGGATGCCGATCACCAGCACCAGCGCCGCGCCGAACACTTTCGGCAGATACAGGGCCAACACGTCAAGGGTCGCCGACACACGCTGCAGACCCAGCGACTCGGCGGCCGAGACCAGAAACACCAACAATACGAACCAGTAAACGATCTTGCCGATCAGCGCCGACACCGGAACTTGAATACCGACGCGACCGATCAACTTGGTCAGGCCGGTGCCTGCCATCAAGCGATCCAGGCCAACCTTGCTGAGCAGCTTGGACAGCAGGGTGTCGAGTAGTTTGGCGACGACGAAGCCCAGCAGCACCAGCACCAAGGCAACGAACAGGTTAGGAATAAACACCGCGACCTTGGTCCACAGCGCGCCCATTGCCTCTTTGAGGTTTTGAGTCCAGGGATCGATTTCCATGTTCAGTCAGCCTTATTGGTCGTACGAGCGGAAGAAGTGCGGCGGGATACCGGCGCGATGTGGTCGGAGCCTTTGCTGACGGCGATCATCAAGGCTTCGAGGCAACGCCCCATCAAGCCGAACAGGTCGCCGGCGCCCACTTGCCGGTTGGCGGTTTTCAACACACGGCCCAGGGTTGCGTCGTCGTCATGGCTGGTGGCCGATGACTTGAGCAGATCTCGCAGGGATTGTTCGAATGGATCGTGCATGCGCACCTCAGGATTTCTCAGGGCTAGACGCGGCGTATTTTCGCCAAGTCACATCAAACCCAACGCAATCGACGAAAAAGCCACCATTGTCCCAGCGCAACCGACGCCATTAGCACGCACGCCAACAGGAACCCATAGGGGCTTTCAGAGCCCGGAATACCGCCGACGTTGATGCCCAGCAGGCCAGTGAGAAAGCTCATCGGCAGGAATATTCCGGTGACGATACCGAAGCGGTACATCGTCCGGTTCATCCGTTCACTCATGCGCCGGCTTTCGGTTTCCAGCACCAGCCCTACCCGCTCGCGGATCAGCTCAAGCTCCTCCAGATAGCGGGTCAGGCGGTTGTTCAATTCGTTCCAGTAGTCACTGTCGTCATCGGCGAACCACGGCAATTTATTGCGCGTGAGTTGGGCAAAGATATCCCGCTGCGGTGCAAGGAAGCGCCGCAAGCCGGCCGCTCGACGGCGGATATGCAGCATCTGTCCATGCTCAGGGGTAAAGCGCTCATCGGCATCGGCCTGCTCTTCCTGGCTGTCGACCAGATCAGACAGATCCGCCACCAACGCATCGACCTTACCGGTCATGTGTTGCGCCAGGTACAGCATCAGCTCCGAGGCGGTTTTCGGCCCCTTGCCCGCCTCCAACTCGGCAATCAGGTCTTCGGTGGCATGCAACGGGCGCAGGCGCAGCGAAATGACCCGCTGGGCAGCGGCAAAAATGCGCACCGAGACCATGTCTTCCGGTTCGGCACCGGGGTTCAGATTGACCCCACGCAGGAACAGCAGCAATTCGTCATTGGGCAGCGGCAACAGGCGCGGGCGGGTGTTCTCCTCCAGCAGCAAGTCGCAACTGAATTCGTTCAAGCCACTGCCGTCGCGTAGCCAGGCGTGGGTTTGCGGATGGCCGCGATCCCAGTGCAACCACAGGCTTTCTTGCACCTGTAACGCCAGTCCATCAATTTGCTGGCGGGTGACCGAGCGAGCACCACCCTCGCCGTCCAGCACAAAAGCGTGGACCAGCCCCCATTGCGCATTGTCTTCTTCGTACATTGCCTATCCCTTAACAAAAAACCCGGTTTTCACCGGGTTTCTAGCCTTACGCAGGCATCTTCAACGCTTGCGGCGAGATGATGATGCCGTTGTTGTCGGCATACACGAACTCGCCCGGGCGGAAGGTCACGCCGCCGAAGGTCACGGCGACATTGAGGTCGCCAATGCCGCGCTTTTCGGTCTTCATCGGGTGGCTGGCCAGCGCCTGAACGCCCAGTTCGGTTTGCGCGATGACGTCGACGTCACGGATGCACCCGTAGATCACCAAACCTTCCCAGCCATTCTTCGCGGCTTTTTCCGCGAGCATGTCGCCGAGCACTGCGCGACGCAGCGAGCCACCGGCGTCCACCACCAGGACTTTGCCTTTGCCCGGCAGGTCGACCTGGTCTTTGACCAGCGAGTTGTCTTCGAAGCACTTGATGGTGACGATTTCACCACCAAAGGAGTCGCGGCCGCCGAAATTGCTGAACATCGGTTCGACTACCTGCACCAGCTCCGGGTAGGCGTCGCACAAATCGGGAGTGACGTATTGCATGGGAAAACTCCTTGATAGGTTATGGAAACCGCTCGTTCAAAGCTCTACTGGTTCAAAGCTCTACTGGCTGAAAAGTTCAATACGGCGCCATCTTAGCCGCGTCACTGCGGTGATGAAACGTCCTGTTCAGCGGGTTCCAGCGCATCAGGCAGGCTCAGGTGCCGCAGCCAATGTTCAGCCAGCGGCCAGACTTCCTCTTGCGCTGCCTTGCTGACCAGCATTTCGACATGACCGAAATCATCGCTAAAGCCCTGCTTCTTGCCGAGACAGAGAAAACGCCGGCGCTCGGAACCGAACTGTTCGAGCAACTTGCGACAACCCCAGGCCGGGTCCTGCAGGTCGCCATCGGCCCCCACAGCCAGCACCGGCACATTGACCTCGGCCAGGCCTTTCCACCAATCGTTCTTCTTGCCCTCGCCAAAACGACCGAACAGGCCGTGCCATCGCAGGCTTTCGCGGATCAGACCAATCGGCTCGTCTTCCGGGCCGCGCTTGAGGCGAGAGCCGGAAATCACCGAAACGCCCTTGAGCATCAGACGCGCGCTCCACTCCACTAGCGGCACTTTCAACGGCCAGTACACGCGGCTGATCTGGCTGCCGAACAGGGCTACCGACGCCACGTCGTCTTCGTTGAGGTAACGTCCACCCAGCGCACCGGCCAGGGTAATACCGCCCAGTGAATGGCCAATCCAGTGCGGCGCCTGGCCGCTTTGCTCACGCACAAAGGCGGCAATGGCTGGCAAGTCGTAGCGGGCGTAGTCGGCGACTTTGTTGTGACGGTACTCAAGGTTGCGTGGCGACAAGCCGTGGCCGCGCATTTCGGCGATCCACACATCGAAACCGGCGCGTGCCAGGTACGGCCCCAGGCCAATGCACTTGGGCGAGTACCAGAAGCGTCGGTTGGAAAAGCTGCCAGGGATCAGAATCACCGGCACGCCACGGTCTTCGCCGTGGTTGGCCATGCCCAGACGGGTAAGGGCCAACTCCACGCTGAAGTCGGGGCTGTTGGAAGGTTTGAGACGATAAACGTCCTCGCTGAGATCGCCACGAAGCTCGGCGCTCATCAAGGCTACGGGAAACAGTTCACTGCTACTTTGCATGCGGATCGACTGACAGAAAAAACTTGCAGAAAAAAGGGCGGGAATAGACCCGCCCTTCTTATAGGTGGTTAACGCAACGCCGGCATTCTAACCGCCGGCGCTGCTTCTGGCTCAGGCCTGTTGACCTTCAGCCAGGAAGAACCAGGTTTCCAGCACGGAGTCTGGGTTCAACGACACGCTTTCGATGCCCTGCTCCATCAGCCACTTGGCCAGGTCCGGGTGGTCCGACGGGCCCTGACCGCAAATACCGATGTACTTGCCCGCCTTATTACAGGCCTGGATGGCATTGGACAGCAGCTTCTTGACCGCCGGATTACGTTCATCGAACAGGTGCGCGATGATGCCGGAGTCGCGGTCCAGGCCCAGGGTCAACTGGGTCAGGTCGTTGGAGCCGATGGAGAAGCCGTCGAAGAACTCAAGGAATTCCTCGGCCAGAATGGCGTTGGATGGCAGTTCGCACATCATGATGATGCGCAGGCCATCTTTGCCACGGGCCAGCCCGTTGGCCGCCAACAGGTCGATGACCTGGCTCGCTTCGCCCAGGGTGCGCACGAACGGCACCATGATTTCGACGTTGGTCAGGCCCATCTCGTTGCGCACTTTCTTCAGTGCACGGCATTCCAGTTCGAAGCAGTCGCGGAACGACTCGCTGATGTAACGCGAGGCACCGCGGAAGCCCAGCATCGGGTTCTCTTCTTCCGGCTCATACAGCTTGCCGCCAATCAGGTTGGCGTATTCGTTGGACTTGAAGTCCGACAGACGCACGATGACCTTCTTCGGCCAGAACGCCGCGGCCAGGGTGCTGATGCCCTCAACCAGTTTCTCGACATAGAAGCCGACCGGATCGTCGTAACCGGCGATACGCTTGTCGACGCTGTCTTTGATTTCTGGCGGCAGACCGGCGTAGTTGAGCAGCGCCTTGGGGTGCACGCCGATCATGCGGTTGATGATGAACTCCAGGCGCGCCAGGCCGATACCGGCGTTGGGCAACTGGGCGAAGTCGAACGCGCGGTCTGGGTTACCGACGTTCATCATTATTTTGAACGGCAGGTCCGGCATGGCATCGACGGAGTTGGTGCGGATGTCGAAGCCCAGCTCGCCTTCGAAGATGAACCCGGTGTCGCCTTCGGCGCAGGACACAGTCACACCCTGGCCATCGCTCAGCACCTGGGTGGCGTTGCCGCAACCGACCACTGCCGGGATCCCCAGTTCACGGGCGATGATCGCCGCGTGACAGGTGCGCCCGCCACGGTTGGTGACGATGGCGCTGGCGCGCTTCATCACCGGCTCCCAGTCCGGGTCGGTCATGTCGGAAACCAACACGTCGCCTGGCTGCACCTTGTCCATCTCGGACACATCGTTGATCACGCGCACTTTACCGGCGCCGATCTTCTGGCCAATGGCGCGGCCTTCCACCAGCACTTTGCTGGTTTCTTTGAGCAGGTAGCGCTCCATCACGTTGGCGGTGGTGCGGCTTTTCACGGTTTCCGGACGCGCTTGAACGATGTACAGCTGGCCGTCGTCACCGTCTTTGGCCCACTCGATGTCCATCGGGCGGCCGTAGTGTTTTTCAATGATCAGCGCTTGCTTGGCGAGCTCGGTGACTTCGGCATCGCTCAGGCAGAAACGGGCGCGGTCGGCACGGTCGACGTCGACGGTTTTCACCGACTTTCCGGCCTTGGCTTCGTCGCCGTAGATCATCTTGATGGCTTTACTGCCCAGGTTGCGACGCAGGATCGCCGGGCGGCCTTCTTCCAAGGTTTTCTTGTGAACGTAGAACTCGTCCGGGTTGACCGCGCCTTGCACCACGGTTTCGCCGAGGCCGTAGGCGCCGGTGATGAACACCACGTCACGGAAGCCCGATTCGGTGTCCAGGGTGAACAACACGCCGGCGGTACCGGTTTCCGAACGCACCATGCGCTGTACGCCAGCCGACAGCGCCACCAGCTTGTGGTCGAAACCCTGGTGCACGCGATAGGAGATGGCGCGGTCGTTGAACAGCGAGGCAAACACTTCCTTGGCCGCACGGATGACGTTTTCCACGCCGCGGATGTTCAGGAAGGTTTCTTGCTGGCCAGCGAAGGAGGCGTCTGGCAGGTCTTCGGCGGTGGCGGAGGAGCGCACAGCCACGGCCATGTTTTCGTTGCCGTTGGCCATGGCGGCGAAGGCGGTGCGGATTTCCGTGTTGAGGCGCTCGGGGAATTCGGCTTCCATGATCCATTGGCGGATCTGGGCACCGGTCTTGGCCAGGGCATTGACGTCATCGACATCCAGCGCGTCGAGCGCGGCGTGGATTTGCGCGTTGAGGCCGCTCAGTTCAAGGAAATCACGGTAGGCCTGGGCAGTGGTGGCAAAACCACCGGGGACCGAGACGCCAGCGCCTGCGAGGTTACTGATCATTTCGCCGAGGGATGCGTTCTTGCCCCCCACGTGCTCCACATCATGGACGCCGAGCTTATCGAGGGAAACTACGTATTCAGCCAAGGTGATCTCTCCACTAACGGTGTTGGACTAGCTCAGACCCTATTTACTCTCACCCGTTGCGGCACAAAGTGCAGCGCGGTGTGACGGTGGCCTGGCCCTGGAAAATAAGTAACAATGCCAACCGGCATGGCTTCGATCAAAAGGGGGCCTATCATAGCCAAGAATCATCCCTAGCTTAAGGCCCTCGGTGCAAATGAAACGAACCGCTTTCTTCATCTCCGACGGCACCGGCATCACGGCCGAAACGCTTGGCCAAAGCCTGCTGGCGCAGTTCGAGAACATCACTTTTCACAAGCTCACGCGCCCCTACATCGACACCGTGGAAAAAGCGCGGGCGATGGTACAGCAAATCAACAATGCGGCCGAGAAAGACGGCGTTCGCCCGATCATCTTCGACACCATCGTCAACCAGGACATCCGCGACATCCTGGCCAAGTCCGATGGCTTCATGATCGACATCTTCTCGACCTTCCTCGCCCCGCTCGAACAGGAACTGACGTCGCACTCGTCCTATTCGGTGGGCAAGTCCCATTCCATCAGTCACAACTCCAACTATATGGAGCGTATCGAGGCCGTGAACTTTGCCCTCGACAACGACGATGGCGCCCGCACGCACTACTACGACAAGGCCGACCTGATTCTGGTCGGTGTCTCGCGCTGCGGTAAAACCCCTACCTGCCTTTATATGGCACTGCAATATGGCATTCGTGCGGCCAACTACCCGTTGACCGAAGAAGACATGGAGCGCCTGCAACTGCCCAACGCGCTCAGGCCATACAAAGACAAACTGTTCGGTCTGACCATCGACCCCGACCGTTTGACCGCCATTCGCAACGAACGCAAGCCCAACAGCCGTTACGCCAGCTTTGCCCAGTGCGAGTTCGAAGTGCGTGAAGTCGAACAACTGCTGCGCCGGGAAAACATTCCGTACATCAATTCCACGCATTTCTCCGTGGAAGAGATTTCCGCCAAGATCCTGGTGGAAAAAGGCGTTGAGCGGCGCCTGAAATAACCCCGCCCCTTTAAACCAGGTACCCGCCATGACCCTGATGGACTGCTTGCTGTTCGCGCCAATCGCTGTGTTTATCGCCCTGACGCCAGGGCCGAACAACTTCTGCGCACTGAACAACGGTATTCGTCATGGTGTCGGTACTGCCGTTGCCGCCACCGTCGGCCGGGCGATTTCCTATGCCATTTTCCTCAGCATTTCTGCCGTGGGTCTTGGCGCCATGCTGCTGGCTTCGGAAACCGCGTTTACCACCCTCAAGTGGATCGGCGCCGCTTACCTGCTCTATCTCGGCATCCGCACCTGGCGCAGCCGTGAATTCAGCGGCCTCGATCTGGCTGAAAGCAGCGTAGCAGACAGCGCGCAGGCGAACAGGAGTGTGACCAAACTGATGCTTCAAGAGTTCCTTGTCGGCATCAGCAACCCAAAAGCCATTCTGCTGTTCGCGGCCATTTTCCCGCAGTTCATCAAACCCGAATTGCCCCCCACCGAACAGTTTGTGTACCTGGGCGGCACGTACCTGCTGGCAGAGTTCTTTGCCTCCATGGTTTACGGCCTGTTCGGCCGGCAAATTCGCCGACTGATCAAAACCCCGACCGGCGCTCGCCGCCTGAACAAAACCACTGGCGCGTTTTTTATGGGCGCCAGTGGCGTGTTGCTCAGCACCACTCACCATTAAGAACGTGCTCGCAGCCGCCCCCTCTCCCTAACCCTCTCCCCGCTGGGGCGAGGGGACTAAGCAACAGCCCGGCCGGACGCCCAGCTCGGTTAAGCTCCCCTCGCCCGCTTGTGGGAGAGGGGCTGAGGGAGAGGGCAGCGTTCTCAGCCCCACCTCAAAAACTATCCCCCGGCACCCGCACCCAGCCTTCCATCAAAATGCGCGCACTGCGGCTCATGATCGCCTTGGTCACGGTCCACTCGCCATTAACCTGCGTCGCCTCAGCGCCCACCCGCAAGGTGCCGGACGGATGCCCGAAGCGCACCGCCGTGCGCGCACCGCCGCCAGCTGCCAGGTTGACCAAGGTGCCCGGAATCGCCGCCGCCGTACCAATGGCCACGGCCGCCGTGCCCATCATGGCGTGGTGCAGCTTGCCCATCGACAGCGCACGTACCAGCAGATCAACGTCCGCGCCCTGCACAATCTTGCCGCTGGATGCTTTGTAGTCCTGAGCCTTGGCGACGAAGGCCACCTTCGGCGTGTGCTGACGGGTCAGCGCCTCGTCGGCGTGTTTGATCAGGCCCATGCGCAAGGCGCCGGCGACACGAATGGCCTCAAAACGCGCCAGCGCCTCAGGGTTGCCGTTGATGTCTTCACGCAGCTCGGTGCCGCGATAGCCGATGTCTTCGGCATTGACGAACACGGTAGGAATACCGGCAGTGATCATGGTCGCCTTGAAGGTGCCCACACCGGGTACTTCCAGGTCATCGACCAGGTTGCCGGTGGGGAACATCGAGCCGCCCTCCTCGCCGTCATCCGACGGGTCGAGGAACTCCAGCACGATCTCCGCTGCCGGGAAGGTCACCCCGTCCAGCTCGAAGTCACCGGTTTCCTGGACCTGGCCATTGCTGACCGGCACGTGGGCGATGATGGTTTTCTGGATATTGGCCTGCCAGATCCGCACCACGCACACGCCGTTGTCCGGAATGCGCGCCGGGTCGACCAACCCCGCATGCAGGGCAAAGGCGCCGGCACCGGTGGACAGGTTGCCGCAGTTGCCACTCCAGTCGACAAAGGCTTTGTCGATGGACACCTGGCCGTAGAGGTAATCGACGTCATGGTCCGGCTGGCTGCTTTTAGACAGGATCACGCACTTGCTGGTGCTGGACGTGGCGCCGCCCATGCCGTCGATCTGCGCGGCGTAAGGGTCGGGGCTGCCGATCACACGCATGAACAGACGATCACGGGCGGCGCCCGGTACCTGGCAGCTCTCGGGCAAGTCTTGCAGGCGGAAGAACACGCCCTTGCTGGTGCCGCCACGCAGATAGGTGGCGGGGATTTTGATTTGCGCTGCATGGGGCATGGAATTTGATGTCCTCGTAAACCATTCGGATATCACACCGGCCCTGTGGGAGGGGCTTCAGCCGCGAGCTTTTCAGCATCGAAAGAGCATCGCGGCTAAAGCCCCTCCCACAAGAGCCGACCGTTACCTGGGTAGCGGCGTTTAAACCGCCACATTCCCTTCCAGGAAATCCTGGGCAAAGCGCTGCAGCACACCGCCGGCTTCGTACACCGACACTTCTTCGGCGGTGTCCAGGCGGCAGGTCATCGGCACTTCCAGGCGCTCACCGTTTTTGCGGGTGATCACCAGGGTCAGAGTGGCGCGCGGGGTGCGTGCGCCAACCACGTCGTACAACTCGGTGCCGTCCAGGCCCAGGGTCAGACGATTGGTGCCGGGTTTGAACTCCAGCGGCAACACGCCCATGCCCACCAGGTTGGTGCGGTGAATACGCTCGAAACCTTCGGCGGCAATCGCTTCCACCCCAGCCAGGCGTACACCCTTGGCGGCCCAGTCACGCGACGAGCCCTGACCGTAGTCAGCACCGGCGACGATGATCAGCGGCTGCTTGCGCTCCATGTAGGTTTCAATCGCTTCCCACATGCGGGTGACCTTGCCTTCCGGCTCCAGGCGGGTCAGCGAGCCTTTTTTCACCTGGCCATCGACCACAGCCATTTCATTCACCAACTGCGGGTTGGCGAAGGTGGCGCGCTGCGCCGTCAAATGGTCACCACGGTGGGTGGCGTAGGAGTTGAAGTCCTCTTCCGGCAGGCCCATTTTCGCCAGGTACTCACCGGCGGCGCTGTCCAGCAGAATGGCGTTGGACGGCGACAGGTGATCGGTGGTGATGTTGTCCGGCAGCACCGCCAGCGGACGCATGCCGGTCAGCGTGCGTTCACCGGCCAAGGCACCTTCCCAGTACGGCGGACGGCGAATGTAGGTGGACTGCGGACGCCAGTCGTACAGCGGGCTTTCCGCTTCGGCAAAGGTGCCCAGATCGAACATCGGAATGTAGATCTGCTTGAACTGCTCCGGCTTCACCGAGGTGGCGACCAGTGCGTCGATCTCCTCGTCGCTTGGCCACAGGTCTTTCAGAGTGATCGGGTTGCCGGCCGTGTCATGGCCGAGCACGTCCTGCTCGATATCAAAGCGCACGGTACCGGCGATGGCGTAGGCCACCACCAGCGGCGGCGAGGCCAGGAAGGCCTGCTTGGCGTACGGGTGGATACGGCCATCGAAGTTGCGGTTACCCGACAACACGGCAGTGGCATACAGGTCGCGGTCGATGATTTCCTGCTGGATCACCGGATCCAGCGCGCCGGACATGCCGTTACAGGTGGTGCAGGCATAGGCAACGATGCCGAAACCCAGCTGTTCCAGTTCGGTCAGCAAGCCGGCTTCTTCCAGGTACAGCTTGGCCACTTTCGAACCTGGGGCAAACGAGGTTTTCACCCACGGTTTGCGCACCAGGCCCAAGGCGTTGGCCTTTTTCGCCACCAGCCCGGCCGCCACTACGTTGCGTGGGTTGGAGGTGTTGGTGCAGCTGGTGATGGCGGCGATGATCACTGCGCCGTCCGGCAGCAGGCCATCGGCCTCTTCTACTTTACTGGCCGCCAGCATCGCCTCACCGGCAATCCCGCGCTCCTGCAATGCCGAGGTCGGCAGGCGTTTGTGCGGGTTGCTCGGGCCGGCCATGTTGCGCACTACAGTGGACAAATCGAAGCTCAGCACTCGCTCGTATTCGGCGGTCACCAAGGCATCGGCCCACAGGCCGGTGAGCTTGGCGTACTGCTCGACCAAGGCCACTTGCTCGGGCTCGCGGCCGGTGAGCTTGAGGTAGTCGATGGTCTGCTGGTCGATGTAGAACATCGAGGCGGTGGCGCCGTATTCCGGGCACATGTTGGAGATGGTCGCGCGGTCGCCGATGGACAGGCTGTCCGCACCCTCGCCGAAAAACTCGACGTAAGCACCCACCACCCGCTCCTTGCGCAGAAACTCGGTGATCGCCAGCACGATATCGGTCGCGGTAATGCCTGGCTGGCGTTTGCCGGTCAGTTGCACACCGACGATATCCGGCAGGCGCATCATCGAAGCACGGCCAAGCATCACGGTTTCCGCTTCCAGGCCGCCAACGCCAATAGCGATCACGCCCAGGGCATCGACGTGCGGGGTGTGGCTGTCGGTACCGACGCAGGTGTCCGGGTACGCCACGCCATCACGGGCCTGGATCACCGGGCTCATTTTCTCCAGGTTGATCTGGTGCATGATGCCGTTGCCGGCCGGAATCACGTCGACGTTCTTGAACGCGGTCTTGGTCCACTCGATGAAGTGGAAGCGGTCTTCGTTGCGACGGTCTTCAATGGCGCGGTTCTTCTCGAACGCGTCCGGATCGAAGCCGGCGAATTCGACGGCCAGGGAGTGGTCGACGATCAATTGCGTCGGCACCACCGGATTGACCTTGGCCGGGTCACCGCCCTTGTCGGCAATCGCATCACGCAGGCCGGCCAGGTCGACCAGTGCGGTCTGGCCGAGAATGTCGTGGCACACCACGCGCGCCGGGTACCAAGGGAAGTCGAGGTCGCGCTTGCGCTCGATCAGCTGCTTGAGCGAATCAGTGAGCACCGCCGGGGCGCAGCGACGCACCAACTGCTCGGCCAGCACCCGCGAGGTGTACGGCAGTTTGGCGTAGGCCCCAGGCTCGATGGCATCGACCGCCTCACGGGTGTCGAAGTAGTCCAGCGCGCTGCCGGGCAGGTTCTTGCGGTATTGAGTGTTCATTTGGATGCTCATGGTTATGGGCGATCCTTGAGTGGCACGAACTTCAGGTCTTCAGGCCCTGTGTAGTTGGCGCTCGGGCGAATGATCTTGCCGTCGATGCGCTGCTCGATCACGTGGGACGACCAGCCGGAGGTACGCGCAATCACGAACAGCGGAGTGAACATGGCGGTCGGCACACCCATCATGTGGTAGCTGACGGCACTGAACCAATCGAGGTTGGGGAACATTTTCTTGATGTCCCACATGATGGTTTCCAGGCGCTCGGCAATGTCGAACATCTTGGTGTTGCTCTGCTCGGCGGACAGTTCGCGCGCCACCTCTTTGATCACTTTGTTGCGCGGATCAGCCACGGTGTACACCGGGTGGCCGAAACCGATCACCACTTCTTTTTTCTCGACGCGGGCGCGGATGTCAGCCTCGGCTTCGTCCGGGTTGTCGTAGCGCTTCTGGATCTCGAAGGCCACTTCGTTAGCGCCACCGTGTTTCGGCCCACGCAGGGCGCCGATGGCGCCGGCGATGCAGGAATGCATGTCGGAACCGGTGCCAGCAATCACCCGCGAGGTAAAGGTGGAGGCGTTGAATTCGTGTTCGGCGTACAGGTTCAGCGAGGTGTGCATGGCGCGCACCCACGACTCGCGTGGTTTCTCGCCGTGCAGCAGGTGCAGGAAGTGACCACCGATGGAGTCGTCGTCGGTTTCCACGTCGATGCGTTTGCCGTTGTGGCTGAAGTGGTACCAGTACAGCAAGGCAGAGCCCAGGGAGGCCATCAGCTTGTCGGCAATATCGCGGGCGCCGGGGTGGTTGTGGTCGTCCTTTTCTGGCGACACGCAACCCAATACCGACACGGCGGTACGCATCACATCCATCGGGTGGGCCGACGGCGGCAGTTGCTCCAGGGAGGTTTTCAGTGCGGCGGGAATCCCGCGCAGGGCTTTGAGCTTGGCCTTGTAAGCGGCGAGCTCCGACACGTTCGGTAGTTTGCCGTGCACCAGCAGGTGGGCGATTTCTTCGAAGTCGCAGCGGTTGGCGAAGTCGAGTACGTCGTAGCCACGGTAGTGCAGGTCGTTACCGGTACGGCCGACGGTGCACAGGGCAGTATTGCCAGCAGCGGTGCCGCTCAGGGCTACCGATTTCTTGGGTTTGAAGCCCGGCGTGGTCGTCTCTGGGGTTGCGCTCATCGCGGGTATCTCCTCATCTGATCCGGTTGGATTTCTTGTTCTGTTGCTACAAGCCGCCCTTCAGCCAGGCGGTTTGCGCGGCATCACTTCTTGGCAGCAAACAACGCGTCGAGCTTCTGCTCGAAGGCGTGGTAGTTGATGCGGTCATACAGTTCGGCACGGGTCTGCATCAGTTCGATGACGTCCTTCTGATGGCCGTTCTGACGAATCGAGGTGTAGACACTTTCCGCTGCCTTGTTGGAAGCGCGGAAGGCCGAAAGCGGGTAAAGCTGAATGGCGACACCGACCGAGGCCAGCTCATCGCGAGTAAACAATGGCGTGGCGCCGAACTCGGTGATGTTGGCCAGCACTGGCACGCCAAGGGCGTCGACGAAACGTTTGTAGGTCGGCAGGTCGTAGGCGGCCTCGGCGAAGATGCCGTCGGCGCCGGCTTCCACGTAACGCAGGCAGCGTTCAATGGCAGCGTCCACGCCTTCGGCCTGGATGGCGTCGGTGCGGGCGATCAGGAAGAAGTCGGCATCGGTCTTGGCGTCTGCCGCAGCTTTTACGCGGTCAGCCATTTCTTCGGTGGAGACGATTTCTTTGCCCGGACGGTGACCGCAACGCTTGGCGCCTACCTGGTCTTCAATGTGCGCGGCGGCAGCGCCGGCCTTGATCAGGTTCTTGATCGTGCGCTCGATGTTGAAGGCGCTGGGGCCGAAACCGGTGTCGATGTCGACCAGCAGCGGCAGGTCGCAGACGTCGGTGATGCGGCGCACGTCGGTGAGCACATCGTCCAGGGTGTTGATGCCCAGGTCCGGCAAGCCCAGGGAGCCGGCAGCCACCCCGCCACCCGAGAGATAAATAGCTTTATAGCCAGCACGCTTTGCCAGCAGCGCGTGGTTGGCGTTGATGGCGCCGATAACCTGCAGCGGCGACTCGGCAGCGATGGCAGCGCGGAAACGTTGACCTGGGGTGTTCGAACTCATGCTTCACCTCTCGTTGGGGACTTGGAAACCGCCTGCCCGGCCTGGCCGGTGTAATGGCGTTCAATGTTGCGTTTGGAGGCAGCGATATGGCGGCGCATCAGAAGCTCAGCCAGTTCGCCATCCCGTTCGGAAATCGCGTCAAGAATGCGGTGGTGTTCGGCAAAGGCATGCCGGGGGCGGTTGGGCGTGGCGGAGAACTGCAGGCGATACATGCGCACCAGTTGGTACAGCTCGCCGCAGAGCATCTGCGCCAGGGTTTTATTGCCGCTGCCCTGAATGATCCGGTAGTGGAAGTCGAAGTCGCCTTCCTGCTGGTAGTAGCCGACGCCGGCCTGGAACGCGGCGTCGCGCTCATGCAGGTCGAGCACGTTGCGCAGCTCGTCGATCTCGCTCTGGCTCATGCGCTCGGCGGCCAGGCGACAGGCCATGCCTTCCAGGGATTCGCGAATTTCGTAGAGCTCGATCAGCTCGGCGTGGCTCAGCGAGACCACGCGGGCGCCGACATGGGGAACGCGCACCAGCAAGCGCTGCCCTTCCAGGCGGTGAATCGCCTCACGCAGCGGGCCGCGGCTGATGCCGTAGGTACGGGCCAGTTCCGGCTCGGAGATCTTGCTGCCCGGGGCGATATCGCCCTGCACGATGGCCGCCTGGATACGGCGGAACACATGCTCCGAGAGGGTCTCGGAATCGAGGGGCGCATCAACCGGGGATTCGAGGGCGTCTTGCATAGTGTCGACACATCGCTAGATATTTCGACGGAAACTACCCTTGAAAGACCTTTTCGTCAAACAATCTGTAGACATTGTCGACAGTATTTTTAGATCGTCTTTTGCAGGAATCGAGGTTCAAGCCTCTCCCAAAAACAAACGCGCCCCTTGTGGAGAGGCCGGTCAACCTCGATGCTCTTGCCTTGATCCAAGCAATAGAAAGCAAGCTAACCGCCTGTCGCCGCAGAAAATCTGCATGTTAGAATGCGCCGCGCCTGTGGCCTGCGGAGCGCTTCGCGTGGGCTGCTAGACTCACTCGCCAGGCGTTAGGTGAAACTAAGCCCTTGCTGTTAACACTAAGTGACTTGATACGGGGACTCGCTCCACGAGACCCGCTGCAATTACCACGATCCGTTTTAGGACTTATGACACTCAAGCCCTTAGCCCTGCTGTTATCTCTTTTTCTGTTGCCGGCCGTTGGCCAGGCGGCGGACAAGGGCGTGTATGGCCTGAACGAATACGCCCAGCTCACCGACATCGATCTGCAAGTGGCCGCCAAACTCGACACCGGCGCCAAGACGGCCTCGCTGAGCGCGCGCGATATCAAACGCTTCAAGCGCGACGGCGAAACCTGGGTGCGCTTCTACCTGGCCATCGACGATGCCCACGCCCACCCCATCGAACGCCCGCTGGCACGGA
This sequence comes from Pseudomonas sp. GV071, assembly GCF_003050835.1. Taxonomy (GTDB): domain Bacteria; phylum Pseudomonadota; class Gammaproteobacteria; order Pseudomonadales; family Pseudomonadaceae; genus Aquipseudomonas. Next base: position 134,895 of record NZ_QAOJ01000006.1, read on the forward strand.
TCAGCAAAATCAAACGTCGCGCCGGTGACTACGACCCGGACGAAGAGAAAACCTACACCGCCCGCCCGGTGATCGAGTTGCAGGTGTGCATGGGCAAGGCCCTGCGCACCATCGAAGTCAACCTCACCGACCGCAGTGCCTTCCAGTACCCCCTATTGATTGGCTCCGAAGCGCTGAAACGCTTCGACGCCCTGGTCGACCCCAGCCTCAAATACGCCGCCGGCAAGCCTGGTTGCGCCGTGGCCGATGACAGCAACGAGAAACAACCGGTTAGCTAAGCGGCCTACCCGACCGCCCAACTGCCGCGCTAGACAGCAAAGAACGTGAGCTCCACCGCAATGCCATTACCTGCACCACACCCTGCCTGGGGTCATGTGGTACAGCGACACTAACAAGATTGATTAATGGACAGGTTCCCGACATGCGCTCTCTTACCCTGCATCTGAAAGTCCTGATCGCCATATTGGTGACCTTGGGCGTTCTGATTACGGCCTACCAGATTTTCATCGTTGGCATCCCGATTACCGAGGATGAAACTGACGATCTGTGGAACATCGACGCCAAGGTCGAGTTCGTGGCAACACCGAAAAACCCGGTGAAAGTGCAGATGTTCGTGCCGCCGCTGAGCCAGGACTATGTCAGCCTCAACGAGAGCTTCATCTCCAACAACTATGGGGTGAGCATCAACCGTGTCGACGGCAACCGTAAGGTCACCTGGTCGGCCCGCCGTGTCAGTGGCAACCAGACCCTCTACTACCGCCTGGTGCTGACCAAGCGTTACAGCGGTGAAAAACCCAAGGCCAAAGGCCCGATCTTCCGCGACAGCATTGCCGTCGAAGGCGCCGAGAAAATTGCCGCCGAAGCCCTGATGGCACCGATTCGCCAACACTCGGCGGACATCGAAACCTTCATCAGCGAGACCATCAAGCGGGTCAACAACGTCAATGACGACAACGTCAAACTGTTGCTGGCTGGCGACCCGTCGACGCCGAACAAGGCCAAGACCATCGAGCTGCTGTTGTCTATCGCCCACGTGCCGATGGAGCGCGTGCACACCATCCGCCTGGTGGCTGACCAACCCCAGACCCCGGAGCTGTGGCTGCGCAGCTTCAACGGTCAGGACTGGCTGTACTTCAGCCCGGAAACCGGCGAGCAAGGCCTGCCGGCCGACCGCCTGGTGTGGTGGACCGGTGATGAAAACCTGGTAAGCATCGAAGGCGGCAAGAAACTGCAGGTGCGCTTCAGCCTCAACAACAGCCAGATGAACGCCATTCGCCTGGCCAAGCTGACCGACGAAAACACCGACGCCGACTTCCTCGAATACTCGCTGTACGGCCTGCCGCTGCAGACCCAGCAGACCTTCATGATCATGGTGATGATCCCCATCGGCGTGCTGGTAATTCTGGTGCTGCGTAACCTCATCGGCCTGCAGACCCTGGGTACCTTCACTCCGGTACTGATCGCCCTGGCGTTCCGCGAAATGCAGCTGGGCTATGGCATTGCGCTATTTACCATCATTACCGCCCTCGGCTTATCGCTCAGGTCGTACCTCGAACACCTGAAGCTGCAGATGCTGCCGAGGCTGTCGGTGGTGCTGACCTTCGTGGTGGTGCTGATCGCCACCATCAGCTTGCTGAGTCATAAGTTGGGCCTGGAACGCGGCCTGTCGGTGGCGCTGTTCCCGATGGTGATTCTGACCATGACCATCGAACGCCTCTCGATCACCTGGGAAGAGCGCGGTGGTGGCCATGCCATGAAAGTGGCGATCGGCACCCTGTTCGCCGCCTCCCTGGCGCACCTGCTGATGACCGTGCCGGAGCTGAACTACTTCGTGTTTACCTTCCCGGCAGTGCTGCTGATTCTGGTGGGCTTCATGTTGGCCATGGGTCGTTATCGCGGCTATCGCCTGACCGAGCTGTTCCGCTTCAAAGCCTTTCTGAAGGACTGAGCCATGTTCGGCATGATCAAAACGTGGAAGGCCCTGGAAGCCAAAGGCATCATGGGCATCAACCGGCGCAACGCGGACTACGTGCTCAAGTACAACAAGCGCAACCTGTACCCGATCGTCGATGACAAGATCATCACCAAGGAGCGGGCAATTCTGGCCGGCATCCATGTGCCGGAAATGTACGGCATCATCGAGACCGAAAAGCAGATCGACAAACTGCCGGAAATCATCGGTGACCGTCCGGACTTCGTCATCAAGCCGGCGCAGGGCGCGGGCGGTGACGGCATTCTGGTGATCGCCGACCGCTTCGAAGATCGCTACCGCACGGTGTCCGGCAAGATCGTCAGCCATGAGGAGCTGGAGCATCAGATTTCCAGCATCCTCACCGGTCTGTACTCGCTGGGCGGCCACCGCGATCGCGCGCTGATCGAATACCGGGTAACCCCGGACCAGATCTTCAAAAGCATCAGCTACGAAGGCGTGCCAGACATCCGCATCATCGTGCTGATGGGCTACCCGGTGATGGCCATGTTGCGCTTGCCGACACGCCAGTCCGGCGGCAAGGCCAACCTGCACCAGGGCGCCATTGGCGTGGGTGTCGACCTGGCCACCGGGGTGACCCTGCGCGGCACCTGGCTGAACAACAAGATCAGCAAACACCCGGACACCACCAACGCCGTCGACGGCGTGCAGCTGCCCAACTGGGACGGCTTCATGAAGCTGGCCGCCGGTTGCTACGAGCTGTGTGGCCTGGGTTACATCGGTGTCGACATGGTGCTGGACCAGGAAAAGGGCCCGCTGATTCTCGAACTCAACGCCCGCCCCGGCCTGAACATCCAGATCGCCAACGACTGCGGCCTGACCCACCGTGCCCATGCTGTGGAGGCACGGATTGCCGAGCTGACGGCGCAGGGCGTGGTGGAAACCGCGGAAGAGCGCGTGCGTTTTGCCCAGGGCCTGTTTGGCAACGTGCATAAAGCCGAGATCTGATCGCCGCCCTGCCTTGCAGACGTAAAAAAGCCCGCAACCAAGCGGGCTTTTTTATGCGCGAGGAGCTTACAAGCTCAGCTCACGGTTCGACGCCTTGATGAATTCCTGTTTCAGGTCTTCATAGGTGTGCACCGCCGGGAACTGCGGGAACTCGCGAATCACGTTTTCCGGGGCATGGAACAGGATACCGGCATGGGCTTCGCTGAGCATGGTGGTGTCGTTATACGAGTCACCAGCGGCGATCACGCGGTAGTACAGGCTCTTGAACGCCAGCACCGACTGACGCTTGGGGTCTTTCTGGCGCAGCTGGTAGCTCACCACGCGGTCAGTTTCGTCGGTGATCAGCTTGTGGCACAGCAGGGTCGGGAAACCCAGTTGGCGCATCAGCGGCTGGGAGAACTCGTAGAAGGTGTCCGACAGAATCACCACCTGGAAGCGCTCGCGCAGCCAGTCGACAAATTCCACAGCGCCTTCCAGCGGCTTGAGGGTGGCGATCACTTCCTGAATGTCGGCCAGTTTCAGACCGTGCTCATCGAGGATGCGCAGACGCTGCTTCATCAGCACGTCGTAGTCGGGAATATCGCGGGTGGTGGCTTTGAGCGCTTCGATACCGGTTTTTTCCGCGAAGGCGATCCAGATTTCCGGGACCAACACACCTTCCAGGTCGAGACAGGCGATTTCCACAGGGCACTCCTAAACAGGATTCAGAAAGAAGGCGGCACTCTAGCCGCTTGCCTGCGCCCACGCAACGCGGGGCGCCGACGCTTCTTCACTGAGGCTGATATTGCCTATCAGCGTTGCGTGCTGCAGGGCCGCAACGGATTTTGCTACCATCGCCCTCCCCTGCCGACATGACCCTGGAGCCCCGTAATGGACCTCGATCTGGAAACGCTCAACAGCCAATTCGCCAACGAACCGGAAAAACTGGTGGAGTGGGCACTGGGCCTGGGCAAGACCGCGATCTGCACCACCAACTTCCGTCCATTCGAAGCGGTGATCCTGCACATGGTCAGCCAGGTGAAACCGGACATCCCGATCATCTGGATGGACAACGGCTACAACACCGAAGCCACCTACAAGTTCGCCGATGAAGTGACCCGCGCGCTGAACCTCAACCTGATCACCTACCTGCCCAAACGCAGCCGCGCCCACCGCGAAGCGCTGGAAGGCCCGGTGCCGGGTCTGGACGATCCACGCCACGAAGCGTTCACCGAAGAAGTGAAACTGGAACCCTTCGCCCGCGCCCTGCGTGAAACCGCCCCACAAGTGTGGTTCACCGCCCTGCGCGCCACCGACACCGCCGTACGCGCCACCATGGATCCGATCAGCATCAACCCCGATGGCTTGATCAAAGTGGCCCCGCTGCTGCACTGGTCATCGAAAGACCTGTACCAGTACCTGACCAAACATGGCTTGCCGAATAACTTCGATTATTTCGACCCTACAAAGGGCGAAGATAATCGCGAGTGCGGGCTGCACATCAGCCACTGAGGCTTACGCCGCTCCTACAAGTTGCATAGACCCGTAGGAGCGGCTTTAGCCGCGATGCTTTTAGAGGCCCTGATTAGGGATCTGATCGAGCAAGTCGGTCGAACCCACGTCGATCCCCGCCTGAAACAGCAAGGTCGTGGCCTGCCCGCGGTGGTGGGTCTGGTGATTGAAGAAGTGCGCGGTCAGCGCGCCGAAGGGTTTCTGCTGGATGCCCTGGGAGTTCTGATAGCGCAACAGGTGCGCCAAGTCCGGTTGATGTACCTGCCCTGCCCAGGCACTGATGATGGCGTCCAACTGCTGGCGCCTATCCAGCAATTCCGCCAAGTCACTACAGAGCAAATCCCGCAGGCTGGCAGGTTTGCTAATTTCGGCCATCGCCCGCAACGCCGGAAAATCTGCCGGGTGCTCGCTAAAGCGTTTCAGCCAGACGATATCCCCCGCCACCACATGATTGAGGGTGGCAAACAGCGATGGAAAAAACGCCTGACGATCAGCCATCAATTGCGCCGTTGGCAGAGTGGCGGCGGCGGCATACAGCTTGTCGTTCATGGCCGCGTTATAGGCGGCCATCAAGACCAAGTGATCACAGCGGGACATCAACGCGCTCCTTGAAACGGCAAAATCAAGTTCGCGGCTAAAGCCCCTCCCACATGAATCACATTTGTCCATGTGAGCGCATTCCTCTGTGGGAGGGGCTTTAGCCGCGATGCGCTTGATCTTTGACTCCTTAAAAAAAGCGCCCATCAACGGGCGCTTTTTTGTCGGGGCAAATACGCTGTTAGTGAACGGGCAACTCCACTCCGTGGAACAGCTCTTCCAACTCCACTTTGTTGTGGCACTGAACGGCTTTGGCCATCACGTCGCGAGTCAGGTGCGGGGCGAACTTCTCAATGAAGTCGCACATGAAGCCACGCAGGAAGGTGCCGCGGCGGAAGCCGATCTTGGTCACGCTCGGCTCGAACAGTTCGCTGGCATCCAGCACCACCAAGTCCGGATCGAGCTTGGCGTCCACCGCCATCTTGGCGACGATGCCGACACCCAGGCCCAGGCGTACGTAGGTTTTGATGACGTCGGCGTCGGCGGCGGTGAACACCACTTTCGGCGTCAGGCCGCGGTGACTGAAGGCCTCGTCGAGCTTGGACCGACCGGTGAAGCCGAATACGTAGGTCACGATCGGGTATTCAGCCAGGGCTTCGAGGGTCAACTTGGGTAGCTTGGTCAGGGCATGGCCCTGGGGCACCACCACGCAGCGGTTCCAGGTGTAGCAAGGCATCATGATCAGGTCGTTGAACAGCTCCAGACCTTCGGTGGCGATGGCGAAGTCCACTGTACCGTCAGCGGCCATTTCGGCGATTTGCGTCGGTGACCCCTGGTGCATGTGCAGGGCCACGTCCGGGTATTGCTTGATGAAGTTGCTGATCACCGCCGGCAAGGCGTAACGCGCCTGGGTGTGGGTGGTGGCGATGGACAGCGTGCCTTTCTTCTCGTTGGAGAATTCCTGGGCGATCTGCTTGATGCTCTCGACCTTGCGCAGAATCTCGCCAGCGGTAGTGATGATGCGCTCACCAGCAGGGGTCACACGGGTCAGGTGCTTGCCGCTGCGGGCGAACACCTCGACACCCAACTCGTCCTCAAGCAGACGGATCTGCTTGCTGATACCCGGCTGCGAGGTATACAGGCTCTGCGCCGTGGCGGACACGTTGAGATCGTGGTGCGCGACTTCCCAGATGTAGCGCAGTTGCTGGAGCTTCATAAATATCCCTCAAAGCGAAAAGGCGACGCTGCAGACGCCAAAGGCGTTATATAACCATAGTAGTGGTTAGAAGACTAAATCTAGACTATTTCTTCGCATAAGAAGAGTCAGTCCAACTGCATCGCCTTTTCAACCGCCCCCGCGGCTTGTTTCAGATCTTGCTACCACTGCTGCTACACCTCGGCCCGTGTCCGGTGCTGAAGCATGGGCACCAGGTACACCGGCACCTCGGCCAACTGCACCAACCGCGCAGCCGTGCGGCCCAGGGGAATATCCTGAGAACTCGTGTGGCTGCTGTGGCTGCCGACCACCAGCAGGTCGACATTGAAGCGCTGCGCCTCAGCCAGGATCACCTGCGGTGGGTCACCCTGGACCACGCGCACCGCGCGGACCATCTGCATGTCCTGCTGGGCATCGCCCATTTCGTCGCGAAAGCCTTCGAACACCCGCTGCTCAATGCTGGCCAGCACACCGCTGAGGCCATTGGTGCGAATTTCCGTGAGTACCGCTTCGTCCAGGTAGGTTTTCAGTACCGATTCAGCGAACAATCCCATGGGTTCTACGGCATGTACCACGTACAGATCGGCTTTGAAGGCGCGGGCCATGGCCAGGGCATGCTGCAACACGTAAGGGGCGTAAAGGCCTAAATCGGTGGCGTAAAGAATCGAGCGAATCATGCGGCCTCCTAACTGCATTCTTAACGGCCTGGGTTGAGCTTAGCAGCGCTGGCTATAAATCCAGGCGCTGTTAGCAGTCCAAGACGAACGGGCAGGAGGCTGGCCAGGTTGGGCGTTACAGCAAGGGCTCGTTGCTGATGCCATGGGGAACGTGGCCGGTGGCGACCACCTCGCGACTTTTCTCGCAGTGGCCGGCCTGGTCATCGAAGAACACATCGGCGCCGAAGGTTTCCAGAATCGCGGTTTTCTCCAGGCCACCGAGAAAGTAGGACTCGTCCAAGCGGATGTTCCATTCGCGCAAGGTGCGGATTACCCGCTCGTGGGCCGGCGCCGAGCGCGCGGTAACCAATGCCGTGCGAATCGGGCAGCTTTCCTGCGGGAACTCCTGCTGCAGGCTGTGCAAGGCCGCCAGGAACGGCTTGAACGGCCCGCCGCCCAGCAATTCACGGGCCGACTCGCGCTCATGGGTCTGGAACGCCACCAGGCCACCGGCCTGATAGACCCGCTCGGACTCATCGGAAAACAGCACCGCATCACCGTCGAACGCGATGCGCAGTTCATTGCTGGCGGCGCGGCGGGCGCCGCCGGAGAGAATGGTCGCCGCGCCAAAACCGGCACGCAGCGCACTGCGCACGTCTTCGGCATGGGTGGAGAGAAACAGGTGGCAGCCGAACGCCGCCAGGTACGGATCGGGGCTGCGCCCACCGACAAAGGCGGCGCGGGAGATTTCCAGGCCGTAGTGCTGAATCGAATTGAACGCGCGCAGACCGGTGTCGGCGCTGTTACGCGACACCAGAATCACCTCCACCCGCTGTTGACCCAAGGCGGTGTTGAGGGCCAGGAGTTTTTCCACCAGGGGAAAGGCATCGCCAGGGGCGAGAATCTCTTCTTCGTGCTCAATCTGGTATTGGCGGTAAGCCTCCACGCCTTGGCTTTCGTAAATACGGTGACTTTCGCGCAGGTCGAACAGCGCCCGCGAGGAAATCGCCAATACCAGTTTGTCCCCCAGCCCTTTGCTCATATGCGCCTCAGCTCAGGTTACGTGCGTCGATAAAGGCCAGCTGTTGCTGCAACGCGCGGATGCGCGGCAAGTCGACCCCAGCCTGCTCAGCGGCGGCCAATGGCTCGGCATAGATGTACTGCAGCTCCAGCGGGCGCTTTTCCACGAAGTCGTGGTACATGCTCGGCAGGTAGTCGGGCATGCGGTCGGTGGAAGCCAGCAGCTTGTCGGCGAACACCTCGGGGATGGCGTAACCGCAGGCGGCGGCGCCCTGGATCACTTCTTTCATGATCGCCAGAATCAGCGCGCGGGTTTCGCCATGGGCCATCAGCGCAGTGGTTCCGGCGTTGAGCACCACCGAGAGACCGTTGTACGGCACGTTCCACACCAGTTTCTGCCAACGCGCCTGCGCCAGGTTGGGCATGGCGGTGGAGTCCAGACCGGCCGCCTTGAACAGCGCGGCGCCTTCTTCGGCAATCGCTAACTGGGCGCCAGGCTCAGTCGCCGGGCCGCTGTGGTAACCGAGGTTCACCCCGCCCAGGGCCTGGTGTTCGATCACACCGGGGCCGGAGCGATGGACGCAGATATAACAAAGGCCACCCAGCAGATGCAGCGACTCCGGCAGCAACGGCTGCAAGCCCTCTTCCACTGCCAGGCCGTTCTGCAACAACACCACCTTGGCGTTCGGCGCGGCGACCTTGGCAATCAAGGGCGCCAGCTCGGCGTTGCTGGTGCTTTTCGCACCCACCAACAGCCAGTCGCAGGCCGGCATATCGGCGGCATTGCAATATGCCTGAACGTTTGCAAGCGTCAGTGCACCATGCACGGCGCTGTTGAGTTGCAGGCCGCGCTCGGCTACGGCGGCATATTCGCTGCGCAACAGGAAATGCACATCAAAACCGGCGCGCGCCAGCATCAATCCGTAAAAACCACCGATGGCACCGGTACCGATAATGCCGATACGTGGGCTGGGGGATAACGACATCAGGGAAGCTCCTCAGGTGAACGGCTCAACGCCACGCCAATGGCGGCGTTCAGCTCGACCGGACTCAAGCGCGATTGCAGCGCGCCGAAAAATTGACCATCGCGCACGACGAACAGCGCTGGCAAGTGAAAAACCTCATAACGTTCGACCAGACCGCCATTGTTGGCAGCGTCGATCCAGCACAAGCGCTGTACGGAAAGGTCCATGCCTGGCAGCTCACGCCGCGCCCAGCGGCAACTGGCACAACCTATGCTGGTAAATAACAACAGCGATGTGCCAGGCCAATCGAGCAGCGCGTGATCTGCATCGAAATCCGACAGGTCGGTTTGCCTGGCTACACTGCTAGCAGTGATGCCCATAAGCCATCATCCAGTAGTGGAGTTTTGTCGTAATGCGCCAGTTTTTGCGTCATCCCAGTGATATGCCAGTTGAGGTAGTCCAGCGCAAGCACGCCTTCCTGCCCCGCCAGCGCCTGCACAATATCAGCCTCGGGGGCGTGGCCTGCAATTCCCCTAAAGGTTTTCGCCGCGGCACGGCGGTCGAGCTGCGCATTCCGCTGCTGGGCGAACAGGCGCGGTACAGCGGTGTGGTGGCCTGGTGCAAAAAACAGCCCGGCGACTACCTGGTCGGCATTGCCTTTATCGATGAAGAAACCCTGTTCCGCGCGCGAATGGTCGAGCAGGTTTGCCAGATCGAACACTACCGTCACCTGCGTGAGCTGGAACTGGGCCAACCGCTGCCCGTCGAAGCCATCGCCAAGGAATGGATCGCCGAGCACGCGGCCACCTTCTCCAACGTCAGCGGCCTGCACTAGCCGCCTGCCTCCGGGCCTGCCCTATCCCGTCATATTCCGCCCTATAAAGCACGAAAGCCCCATTGTCGAGGCGGGCCGTACGCGCTAAGGTTCCCACCCCCGTTACGCTCTGCGCTCTGTCGACAGATGGCTGGCGGCCAACTTCCGTGACCTGACTGACGACCTGACTGACGAGTAGCACGATGGCTGATTTACCGATCGATGACCTTAACGTTGCCTCCAACGACACCCTGATCACCCCCGACCAGCTCAAGCGTGAAATTCCGCTGACTGAAGCCGCGCTGCACACCGTGGTGCAGGGCCGTCAGGTGATCCGCAATATTCTCGACGGCAAGGACCACCGCCTGTTTGTAGTGGTCGGTCCTTGCTCGATCCACGACATCAAAGCCGCCCACGAATATGCCGAGCGCCTGAAGGTGTTGGCTGCCGAGGTGTCGGACACGCTCTATCTGGTCATGCGTGTGTATTTTGAAAAGCCGCGTACCACCGTCGGTTGGAAAGGCCTGATCAACGATCCGTACCTGGATGACTCGTTCAAGATCCAGGACGGCCTGCACATTGGTCGCCAGTTGCTGCTGGACCTGGCCGAAATGGGCCTGCCGACTGCCACCGAAGCCCTCGACCCGATCTCCCCGCAATACCTGCAGGACCTGATCAGCTGGTCGGCCATTGGTGCGCGTACCACTGAGTCGCAAACCCACCGGGAAATGGCCTCCGGCCTGTCCTCGGCGGTTGGCTTCAAGAACGGCACCGATGGCGGCCTGACGGTGGCGATCAACGCCCTGCAGTCGGTTTCCAGCCCGCACCGTTTCCTCGGCATCAACCAGGAAGGTGGCGTGTCCATCGTCACCACCAAAGGCAACGCCTACGGTCACGTGGTTCTGCGTGGTGGTAACGGCAAGCCGAACTACGACTCGGTGAGTGTGGCGGTGTGTGAGCAGGAGCTGAACAAGGCCGGCATCAGCCCGAACATCATGGTCGACTGCAGCCACGCCAACTCCAACAAGGACCCGGCCCTGCAGCCGCTGGTGATGGAAAACGTCGCCAACCAGATTCTCGAAGGCAACCAGTCGATCGTCGGCCTGATGGTGGAAAGTCACCTGGGTTGGGGCAACCAGTCGATCCCCAAAGACCTCAACGCCCTCAAGTACGGCGTGTCGATCACCGATGCCTGCATCGATTGGGACACCACCGAAAAAACCCTGCTGGGCATGCACAGCAAGCTTAAGGGCGTGCTACCTAACCGCCAGCGCGGCTAAGCGACACACTGCGCCAAGAAAAAACGCACCAATAAAAACGCCGGGCTTAGCCCGGCGTTTTTATTGGCCCTGCGATCAGTGCCGATCGCGGCGTTCCATATAGCGTTCAACGTAGGAGCACGACGGAATCACGGTGTAGCCCATGCGTTCAGCGTATTCCAGCGCCCGCTCCGTAAGGGCGGCGGCAATGCCACGACCTCGCAGGGAGTTGGGCACAAAGGTGCGATAGATATCGAGCGTCTGCTTACCCAAGTCCATATAGGCAAGGTATGCACGGTCACCGTCCACAGTGGTCTCGAATTGATGACCTGCCTGGTCATGGTTGATAGACAGCGCCTCGCTCATCACAACTCCTCAGCGGGTCTTAGAACATGACCCTTACCTTATCGATCTTATCCAAGCGCAGAAACATCTCCGCCGACCCCGAGCCAAATTGGACATTGAGGAAGGCCTTGCCGTTCTCCACTTTGCGCAGCACACCCTGATAATAGGTACCGTCATGGGTAATGAACTGCAAACGCTTGCCAGCGTATTCGGGCAGGCTGGCGACACTCACGAACTCATATTGCTGCGTCGCGGCTTTTGACTCAACTTTTTCTGCAACCACCAAATCGTTCGGCAATGCCTCTTTGCGCGCAGCCGGGTCGAACCAAGTGAAACCCAACGGCGTCACTGCCTGCTGATTGATCATCAGCGACGGGTGCAACATACCCAATACATCCTTGGCGTCGAAAAACTGTAGCCCATCCCAGCTCACACCCTCGTTCGGGCTGATTTCCAGGCGCAGCGACTGCGGGTCTTTGAGGTAGCGGCCGTAGGCTTCCAACACCGGCGCATCGAGCGCGATGCGCTGGCTACGCAGAACCTTGTCGAACTGCTCGATCGAGGTCTTAAGGTACGCCTCGCTGGTTTGCCCCAGCTTGCCGGCGCAGTACTCCTGCACTTTGCGTTGGTACTGGTTGTCGTTGATCTCGATTGCGACCAGCGACAACTCTGGCGGATGCACACGCATATCGCCCGGGTTATCCGACATATTGGCCAGGGCCAGCGTGACCTTGAGTTCACCCATGTCATGGGTGTCGGAGGTCATGGAAAAGTGCACGGTCTTCTTCGCCGGCGAGAACAGATAAGACAGTTCAGCGTCCGTTTCAAAAGTGCGGTAACCCATCTCCAGCAACTCGGTGGTGCCAATGAAACGCACCTTGCCGCAGCTCACTTCACTCATCGCGGTAAACAGACTGCGCTCGGCAGGCGCATCGTAGAGCTGTTGCATAAAGGGGCCGTGAACATCCAGGGCCAGCCCTTTCAGGTTGACCGCCAGCTGTTGCGGAAACTTGCCTTCGGCCAGGCTCTCCTTGAAGCGCAGCAGATCACCCAGGCCATTGAACTTCAATTGGGCGTGCTCTACCCGAACGCTGTCGCCCAATGCCGGCACTTGAATAGTGAGCTTCTCCAGGCCGACCCGGCCGTCAAAGGAAGAGGTAATGCCGCCGTAGCTGATATCCATAATCGGCGATAACTGGGCGATGGCGTCGTTCATGATTGAACGCACCGATAACCACAGTGACAGCTTGATTAACACGGCAATGGTAAGTGCCGCGAGCAAACCCCATTTAACAATCTTGGCCACGATGACGTCCTTGCTGTCTGAAGACACGCACTTTGCTGTAGGTCTTGTGCGGCGCAGCTTAACAGGCCGGCAAAGTGCCAGCCACTCCCCTACTTGGGGCCCGGCCAAAGGCTTTTATGCAGCTGTGAAGAGCAACTCGAAATGGACGATTTTTTAACGCTAATTGCCCGTCAAAGAGCGCCAAACACCTGATCAAGTATGGGCGAGCAATTATCCTGGGAATCCACCCGGACTGTCGTAAATGCGCACGCTGTGGGCGCAACTGGATAATTTTTATCCAGAGTGATTAACCACTTGCTTACATAGCGCTCAATTTCGTCAAAAAAAAGTGTTGTGCTGGCGCAACGTCCGTTTACTTACTACAAGTAATGAGTAGTATGTAGACCGGCAAATACCTCGAGCTCGGGGCAGTTGCTTTATGGAAAAAATGCACCTTAAGGGGAACACGATGAACAACGTTCTGAAACTCTCTGCTCTGGCTCTGGCCGCCGTTCTGGCTACCGGTTGCAGCAGCGTATCCAAAGAAACCGAAGCCCGTCTGACTGCTACCGAAGACGCAGCTGCTCGCGCTCAAGCTCGTGCTGACGAAGCTTACCGCAAAGCTGACGAGGCTCTGGCCGCCGCTCAGAAGGCTCAGCAAACTGCTGACGAAGCCAACGAGCGCGCCGCTCGTATGCTGGAAAAAGCCAGCCGCAAGTAATAGCCCCTGCGGCTATATAAGCCGGTCCCTCGCGGACCGGCTTTTTTTTGCGTGGTGGAAAGAGCTCGAGGCTGAAGCCTCTCCTACAAAGAATCACCGAACCCTGTGGGAGAGGCTTCAGCCTCGAGTTTTTGACTTTCCAACGTCCACAAAAAAGCCCGCAGCAGCGGGCTTTTTGTTGCGGCTGAGGCTTACTGCGCGACAGCTGCCGTGTTGGTCATCACCGCGCCTGGCACGGCGATTTCGACCGGCAGGCCGTCTTCGGCAGCCACCACATCACGCACCACTTCCCAGTCCAGGCTCACACCGTTGGACAGGTCATCGCGCTTGAGCAGGGCGTTGATCACCGCGGTGTGCTTGTCTACCACCGACGGATTGCCGTTGTCGTCCAGCGGGGTGTGGGCTTCGAGGTAGACCTTGCCGCCGCTCACGCCGAATTTGTACGGGTCGTTGAGGATGCGCACTTTGGTTCCCACCGGAACCATCTTCGCCAGTTCCAGCACGTTGTTGTTGAGCATGCGGAAGCAGCCGTGGCTGACGCGCATGCCGATACCGAACTTCTTGTTCGAGCCGTGAATCAGGTAACCCGGCAGGCCGAGGTTGAATTTGAACGGCCCCAGCGGGTTGTTCGGCCCTGGTGCCACCACGGTTGGCAACGGGTCGCCATCTGCCGCGTGCTCAGCTCGGATCGATGCTGGCGGGTACCAGGCCGGATTGGCGGTCTTGGCAGTGATGGTGGTCTGGTTGATCGGCGAACCCCAGCCCTCACGACCAATACCCAGCGGGTAGGTGTGTACCACGTTCTCGCCTTTCGGGAAGTAGTACATGCGGTACTCGGCGAGGTTGATCACGATGCCTTCGCGTGGGCCGGGCGGCAGCACGAAACGGGTTGGCAGAATGATCTGCGTGCCAACGCCTGGCAGCCAGGGGTCCACACCCGGGTTGGCGGCGACCATCTCCAGGTAGCCCAGGTCGTTGGCCACGCCGATGTCGGCGAAGGTGTCTTCGTACTTGGCGGTGATGACCTGAACCTGGCCAATGATGTCTTCGCCCGGTGGCGGCAGCGGGAATTCCAGTGCTGCGGCAGGGCCGACCGCGAACAACGCGGCGAGTGACAGGGAACGGGCGACTGCAGGAGCGCGCGACAACATCCGGTGATCCTTGGCTGAGTTAGCGAGTAGAGAAAAGACGACGATTGTACACGCGCGTACGCCGGGCCGGGAGAGGCCTAGACGCCCGGCCACAGCGGCCGGTCGCCTTCGCGCTGGGCCTGCAAGGTGGCATAGCACGCGGCGCACAAGCGCTGGTCGCGCAACTGCGGTTTTTCCAGGTTGACCCACTTGGGCTGCGCCGGCAGCAAACCGCCACACAGGGTACGGTCGGCGTGCCCGCTTAATTCCAGCTGCCGGGCCACCAGGTGCACGCGCACTTCACGGCAGGCGAACAGGTCGAGCTGCTCGTCTGGTTCGATCAGTTGGTAAGCGTGTAAGGACCAAGCGGGGCGCGGCATTGAGGGCTCCTGGGGACGGCGCCACCTTAGCCGAAAGGTAGCGCCTGGAAAAGCCTTCCTATCAGGCCTTTTTTAAAACGTAGCAAGCGAAGGCCAGGCAAGGCAAAAACAGGTGAAAAAAACGGAGTTGGCTGTAGCCAATGAGTATTTTTGAATCTGTTTTTAACGCCGCATGGCCGAGCGCAGTAGTTTTAAAGTAAAGGTTTGACGGCTGGCCAAGCGTTATCCAAGAGCTTGCTTTGCGCCCCTGCAGCCGGATGAATCCCGTCCGCCTGCATCAACTCCGGCACTCCGCCTACGCCTTCGAGAAAGAACGGCACCAGCGGCACCTGCTTCTCGGCCGCAAGGTTGCTGAACGCGGCAGCAAAGGCCTTGTTGTAGCGCTCGCCATAGTTGGGCGGCAGGCGCATGCCGAGCAGCAGCACTTTCGCCCCAGCCTGTTGTGACTGTTCCACCATCGACGCAAGGTTTTGTTGCAATTGCGCGGGCGGCTGACCACGCAGGCCATCGTTGCCGCCCAACTCGATGATCACCAGCGCCGGCTTATGCTCTGCAAGCAGCGCCGGCAGGCGCGCGAGGCCCCCTGCACTGGTGTCGCCGCTGATGGACGCATTCACCACTTTCTGCGCAAAACCGCCCTCCTCCAGGCGCTTTTGCATCAGGTTGACCCAGCCCTGGCTGGTTTCCAGGCCCAAACCGGCGCTGATACTATCGCCGACGACCAGCACCGTGCTTGCCGCCGCCCCTTGTGCCCAAAGCATTACGACCAGGGCACTGGTTACCCACCATGTACGCATTGGAATCTCCATGACTGCGAGCATTCTTACTGCGCGGAACCTTAGCAAAGTGGTTCCCAGCGCGGAAGGCGATTTGACCATCCTCCACGACCTCTCCCTCGACCTCGCGCGCGGCGACAGCCTCGCCATCGTCGGCACCTCCGGTTCGGGGAAATCCACCTTACTTGGTTTACTCGCCGGGCTCGACCTGCCCAGTCAGGGCCAGATCACCCTCGCCGGCCACGCCCTCAACACCCTCGACGAAGACCAGCGCGCCCGCGTGCGGGCTGAGCATGTCGGCTTCGTGTTCCAGTCGTTCCAGCTGCTCGACAGCCTCAACGCCCTGGAAAACGTCATGCTGCCGCTTGAGCTCGAAGGCCATCGCGATGCCCGCGAACGGGCTCGCGCCCTGCTCGAACGGGTCGGTTTGGGCAAACGCCTGAGCCATACGCCGCGCCAACTCTCCGGCGGCGAACAGCAACGGGTGGCCATCGCCCGCGCCTTTGCCGCCGAGCCCGCGGTGCTGTTTGCCGACGAGCCCACCGGCAACCTCGACACCCACACCGGTGAGCACATCAGCGACCTGCTGTTCGAAATCAATCAGGAACGCGGCGCCACCCTGGTGCTGGTGACCCACGATGAACGCCTGGCACAACGCTGCCACCGCCGTATCCGCCTGGAAGCTGGGCATATCGTGCATACCGCGGAGGTCTGATGACTGGTCTGCCGTTCACCCGCCTGCTCACCCTGGCCGCCCGCCAACTGCGCCGCGATACGCGCGCCGGCGAGTTGCGCGTGCTGTTCTTCGCCCTGCTGATCGCCGTGGCCGCCAGCACCGCCATCGGTTTTTTCAGCGCCCGTCTGAACGCCGCCATGCTGCTGCGCGCCACCGAGTTCCTGGGTGCCGACATGCTGCTCAGCGGCAGCTCACCCGCCACCCCGGCGCAACTGCAGGCTGCTGAACAACAGCAATTGCAGCATGCGCAATTGGTGGAGTTCTCCAGCGTGATTGCCGGCGATGAAGGCATCCAGCTGGCCAGCGTCAAAGCCGTGAGCAGCAGTTACCCGCTGCGCGGCCAGCTGAAAAGCGCGCCGGCACCGTACGCCGAAGAAACCACTGGCGGCAGCCCGCCACCGGGTGAGGCCTGGGTCGAGGCACGGCTGCTGGTGGCGTTGAACGTCAAGGTCGGCGACAGCGTGGATGTCGGCGCCAAAACCCTGCGCCTGAGCCGTGTGCTCACTTACGAACCGGACCGCGCCGGCGACTTCTACAGCCTCACGCCACGCCTGCTGATGAACCTCGACGACCTGCCGGCCACTGGCGTGGTGCAGCCGGGCAGCCGGGTGCGCTATGCCGAACTGTGGACCGGCAGCGCGGAGAACCTCGAACGTTTCCGCCAGGTCCTCAAGCCAACCCTGGCGGCCAACCAGAAAATCGAAGGCGCGCGCGATGCCAACCGCCAGGTCGGCGGCGCCCTTGGCCGTGCCGAGCGCTACCTCAACCTGTCGAGCCTGGCTGCCGTGCTGCTCGCCGGGGTGGCCGTGGCGCTGTGCGCGGCGCGCTTTGCCGCCAAACGTTTTGATGCCAGCGCCTTGCTGCGCTGCCTGGGCCTATCGCGCCGCGAAGCCTTGACCGTGTTCACCCTGCAACTGGCCATGCTCGGCCTGCTCGCCAGCGGCCTCGGCGCTCTGCTCGGCTGGCTCGGCCAACTGGGGTTGTTTTACCTGCTCGGCGGCTTGCTCCCCGCCACTGTGCCGAGCGGCGGTGTGATGCCGGCCGTGGCCGGTATTGCCACCGGACTGGTCGCGCTGGCCGGTTTTGCCCTGCCGCCACTGGCGGCGCTGGGCCGGGTGCCGCCTTTGCGGGTGCTGCGCCGCGACCTGATGCCGGTGCCGCCGAGCTCCTGGCTGGTGTACGGCGCCGCCCTGCTGGCGCTGACCTTGATCATGTGGCGGCTGAGCCTCGACCTGCCGCTGACCCTGGCCCTGCTCGGCGGCGGCCTGGTCGCCGCGTTGCTGCTCGGTGGCGCGCTGGTGCTGGGCCTGCAAGGCCTGCGTCGGCTGCTGGCCGGCGCGCCACTGCCAATGCGTCTGGGCCTCGGCCAACTGTTGCGTCACCCACTGGCCGCCGCCGGGCAATCGCTGGCGTTCGGGCTGATCCTGCTGTCCATGGCCCTGATCGCCCTGCTGCGCGGCGAGCTGCTGGACAACTGGCAACAGCAACTGCCCAAAGACGCGCCCAACTACTTCGCCCTCAATGTGCTGCCGGCCGACAAAGACGCCTTTGCCGCGCACCTGGCCAAACTCTCGCCGCACCCCGCGCCGCTGTACCCGGTGGTGCCGGGGCGCCTGGTGGCGATCAATGACCAGCCAGTGAAGCAAGTGGTGAGCAAGGACTCCACCGGCGACCGCGCGATTCGCCGCGACCTCAGCCTGACCTGGGCCGCCGACCTGCCGGTGAGCAACAAGCTGGTGGCCGGCAACTGGTGGACGGCGGAGAAAAACGCCGAGCTGCCTGGCGTGTCGATCGAAAGCAAACTGGCGGAAAGCCTCAAGGTGAAACTCGGCGACAAACTGAAGTTCAGCGTTGGCGGCCTCGACCGTGAAGCCCTGGTCACCAGCCTGCGAGAGGTCGACTGGGACACCTTCCAGCCCAACTTCTACATGATCTTCGAGCCCGGCACCCTTCAGGATCTGCCGGTGACCTACCTGACCAGCTTCTACCTGCCGCCACAGCAAGAGAAACAGCTGGTGGAGCTGTCCCGCGCCTTCCCGGCGGTGACCTTGCTGCAGATCGAAGCAATCCTCGCGCAACTGCGCAGCATCCTCGCCCAGGTCACCCTGGCGGTGGAGTACGTGTTGCTGTTCGTCCTCGCGGCCGGCCTTACCGTGCTGTTCGCCGGCCTGCAGGCAACCCTCGACGAACGCATCCGCCAGGGCGCCCTGCTGCGTGCCCTGGGTGCCGAGCGCAAAGTGCTGCAACGGGCGCGGTTAGCCGAGTTTGGTGTGCTGGGCGCGGCCAGTGGTTTGCTCGCGGCGTTGGGCAGTGAGCTGGTGAGTTTTCTGCTCTACCGCTTTGCCTTCGACATGGTCTGGGCACCGCATTGGTGGTTGCTGGTGCTGCCATTGATTGGCGCGGCACTGGTTGGCTGTGCCGGCGTAATCGGCACCCGCCGGGCGTTGAATGCCAGCCCGCTGACAGTGCTGCGCGAAGGATGACTTAAAAATCAAAAGCTCGCGGCTAAAGCCCCTCCCACAGGGACCTGCGATTCCCGTGGGAGGGGCTTTAGCCGCGATAACTAGCAGCCGTAATGAAGCGAGTTTGTCCTACTCAGGCTTCACATACTCGATCACATTCACCCACCACCACTTCTCCCCTTCCGGGGTGACGACCATAAACTCGTCGCCCACTTCCTTTTTCAACAATGCCCGCGCCATCGGCGAGTCGATGGAGATGTAGTCGTTGCGGCCATGGATTTCGTCGTAGCCGACAATGCGAAAGCGCTTGCTCACGCCTTCGTCGTTTTCGATCTCGACCCACGCGCCGAAGTACACCCGGCCTTCCTGTTCCGGCGAATAGGCCACCACCCGCATATCCTCCAGGCGCTTGCGCAGGTAGCGCACACGGCGGTCGATTTCGCGCAGCAGTTTCTTGTTGTACTGGTAGTCGGCATTTTCGCTGCGATCCCCGAGCGAGGCGGCCCAGGTGACCTTCTGGGTGGTGTCCGGGCGTTTTACCCGCCACAGATAATCCAGCTCTTCTTTCAGCGCAGCATGGCCTTCGACGGTGATGATTTGCGTGCTCAAACTGTGGCTTCCCGTGGGGCAAAACGTGCCAGTGAAAACGCGCTGAGGTCCAGCTCGCTATGGCCGTCGACCACCTGCTGGGCCAGCGCTTCGCCAATCGCGGCGGAGTGTTTGAAGCCGTGGCCGGAACAGGCGCTGACTACGGTGATGGCGGGTCGTGTGGGGTGTTGATCGATGATGAAGTGGAAGTCCGGCGTCACCGTGTAGGTGCACACCGCAGTCTTCACCGCCTTGGGTTTTACCCCAGCAATCTTGCCAACCAACTGGCCGGCGAACATCTCAGCACACTCTTCTTCAGTCACCTGACGATTCAGCGCATCAGGCGCCGTGCTCAGGCCGTATTGCTCGGTGGCGATCTTCATCGAGTTCTCCCCCGGCAACGGCGGAAAGCCATAGCACAGGTCTTCGTCCGTCGGCCCATGGGCGAGGATAAAGGTCGGCGATGGCGAGGGGAAAATGCTCGGTTGCTCAAGCTCGAACCAATACAAGGTCTGCCGGCACACCCGCAGTAACTGGTCGAATGGCGCCCCCAGCAGCCCGGCATTCCACATGCCGGCGCAGACGATCACGCGCTTGGCATACACGGTCGGCCCATCGCTGACCACCCGCGTTTGCCCTTGGTCATCTTCCAGCGCGGTAACGGTTACCCCGGTCAGCAGCTGCGCGCCGTGCTGACGTGCGAGCTGCAATTGGGTGGCGATGCACTGCTCGGGGCGCACATAACCACCGCCTGGCTCGTAGTAGCCAGTGGCGCTATCGAGCACCGGAGCAAACTGCGGGAAGCGCGCACGAATGCCAGCGGCATCCAGCGCTTCATGGTCGATGCCGTAACGGCGCGCCTGTTCCAGGGTACGTTCGGTGAAGTCGGCGGTGCCGTGGTGCGAGGTGGCGGTTGCGCTGGAGGTCATCACCAACACGCCGCATTGCTCGAACAGCGGCACACCGGTTTCGCCTTCCAGCTCGCGCCAGATCTGCTGCGCGCGGCGAACCAGCGGTGCATAAGCATCGCCCTCACCCACCGCCTGGCGGGTGATGCGCGTGTCGCCGTGGCTGGAGCCCTGGTCATGGGGCGGCGAGAAACGGTCGATACCGACCACCTTCACTCCGCGCTTGGCCAGTTGATACAGCGTGGCCGCGCCCATGGCACCGAGGCCGACTACCGCCACGTCAACGTTCAAGGTCGACACCTAGTCCGGCACCCGCGGCAACGCACGTTTGTGCGCGGTTCTGGCGAAGGCTCGCTCGATGATGGCGACCGCCTCTGGCTTGCCTTCCTTGCCCAGCAGATAACCGTCGATGTCTTCGTAGGTACAGCCGTATGCGGCCTCGTCGTGCTTGCCGGGGGCCAGTTCTTCGAGGTCGGCGGTCGGCGCCTTGTACACCAGGTTGTGCGGCGCACCGAGGGCAGTGGCGAGCAGGCGCACCTGGCTTTTGCACAGGCCGCTCAGCGGCGCGAGGTCGCAGGCACCGTCACCGAACTTGGTGAAAAAGCCCATCAGCGCTTCCGCCGCGTGGTCGGTGCCGACCACCAGGCCATTGGTGAAGTTGGCGATCGCGTATTGCGCGACCATCCGCGTGCGCGCCTTGACGTTGCCTTTGGTGAAGTCGGTGAGCCCCGCCGAGGGCACCAGCCCGTCGAGGGCGACGTTGGCCATCAGGCCTTCCACCGCATCAGCGATGTTGACCACGGTGGCCTGGTCCGGCTTGATGAAGTCCAGCGACGCCTGGGCATCGGCCTCATCAGCCTGGGTTTTGTAGGGCAGGCGCACGGCGATGAATTCGGCCTGTTTGCCCTCGGCGCGCAGTTGCTCAACCGCCAATTGGCACAGCTTGCCTGCGGTCAGCGAGTCGACCCCGCCGCTGATGCCGAGCACCAGCGAGATACAACCGGAGTTGCTCAATACGCCTTTGATAAAGTCGATACGGCGGTTGATTTCAGCCTGCTCGCCGCCTTGCACCAGCTGCCGGTTGACCCCCAGTTCTTTGGCAATCGCGTCTTGCTTTGCGGTACCCATATCAAACCCCTCCTCGCTGATTAATGTCGCGCACGGCAAACACCTGAGCCGCGTATTGCAAAAATGAAGCGTCCTCGCAGACGTTCTTGATCGGGTCATCGGAGAACTTCACCACCGGCTCGCCGTGCACCCGCACCAGTTTCATGACGATGCTGAGCGGTTCCACGCCTTCGACATCGCAGGCCAGGCTGGTGCCCATGCCGAACCCGAACTTGGCCCGGCCGCGCACGTGGCGCAGGATCGGCAGGCATTTTTCAAAGTTCAGGCCGTCCGAGAACATCAGGTCCTTGGTCAGCGGGTCGATGCCCAGTTGCGCATAACGCGCCAGTACCTTGTCGGCCCAGACGATCGGATCACCGGAGTCCTGGCGCAGACCATCGTAGAGCTTGGCGAAGTACAGGTCGAAGTCCTTGAGGAAAAAGTCGGTGCTGATGCAGTCGGTCAGGGCGATGCCCAGGCGGCCACGGTATTCACGCACCCAGTTTTCCAGCGCCGCGTTCTGGCTTTCACGCAAGCGGCTGAGCTGCTGGTGCACCATCAACCATTGGTGCGCCATGGTGCCGATCAACGGCAGGTCGAACTGATAGGCCAGGTGCGCGTTGCTGGTGCCGACGAACACGCCTGGGAAGTCGCGGCGCATGATGTCCACTACTTCCTGCTGGGCCTTGAACGACAGGCGCCGGCGGGTGGAGAAGTCCGACACACGAAACTCCGCCAGTTCTTCCTCACTGGCGTTTTTGCGCAGCCAGTCGAACTTCTGGTACAGCCGGCGGGTGACGTCTTCGAGCTCGACCTCGGGGTATTTCTCGCGGTTGCGCAGCTCGCTGACCAGGGCCAGCACCGGTTGCTCGAACATGATGCAGTGCAGCATCGGCCCGCGTACGCGGATGTTCAGTTGGCCGTCCACTTCATTGACCAGGATGTAGCGCAGGTTGAAGCGGAACAAGCCGAGAAACTGCTCGTAGTCGGCGGTCAGGTATTCGCGGCGACGTCTGTCGAAGAGAAAACGCAGCTCGTCGTCGCGCATGCGCATGCCGGCAAGCTTCTCCAGCTCGTCACGAATCTCAGGGATCAGGTGGCCCAGGTTTTCCTTGGAGCGCACGATGAACTGGTACTCCACGTCGACGTTGGGGTGCTGGTGCAGCACCGCCTGCATCATCGTGAAGGTGTAGTAGTCGGTGTCCAGCAGGCTCTGAATCACGCCATTGCTGCGGTCGTAGGCACTTTCCATGATGTTGTCCTTAAACGCCTACCAATGAGGCTAATAACGCGCGGCTGGTGGAAATCACAATGCCGGCGCGCTGCATCTCGACAATTGCCTGAGCGGCGCCATCTTCGCTAATTGCGCGGCAGGCGGGAAGATGAATGATCACCGCAAAACCCGCGCCAGCCAGTTGCAAGGCGGTGGTTTTGACGCAGAAATCCAACGCCAGGCCACCAACAATCACCCGCTCTACGCCCTGGCTCTTTAGGTATTCGATGACCCCGGTGGAGAGTTTGTTGTGCAAGTCGTGGTAGCAGGCGCCGTAGGGGTGCAGGTCCGGCTCCACACCTTTCCACACGAAGTAGTCGTACTCGTAGGGCGTGGGCAACTCATCGAGCAAGGTGAAACCTTCAGTGCCCGGCACGCAGTGACTGACCCAGGTGAGGTCGGCGTGTTCGAGTTGAGTCGGTTGCAGCATGTCGGCGTGGGTTTTCACCACCCAGGGCGCCTGCGGGGTGTGCGCATCTTTGCTGCCGACCCGCACGCTGGCCAGACTGGCCATGACATTCAGCTCCGCGCCAATCAGGTCACCACCGGCCACCGGCAATTCATCCGGGCACAGCGGCGTGAAGCTTTTCTGGGCGTCGACATCGAAAGAAGCGGTTTTCATCGGCGAGCTGTTCATGGCGGTTTCTCCTGTGGACGAGCACAAAGTACACGTCGTGTACTTTTAAATCAACAGGAGAAGTTAAATAAGTCATTTGCAGGGATCGCGGCTGAAGCCGCTCCTACAGAATCTACGGTTCCGTAGGAGCGGCTTCAGCCACGATGCTCTTTATTGTTGAAAACAAAGTACACGACATATACCTTGTCAGCCGTTCCCCAGCAGATTCGATGCCTAGCCATGCCAAGATCCAGCGAAGAGAAAAGCGCCTACCTGCACACCGTCGACCTCTGCGTGCTGCGCTATTGCCGCGACGCCCACGAGTTGCAGATTCTGCTGATCCAACGCGACGCCGAGCCCTTTGCCGCCCATTGGGCGCTGCCGGGCATTGTGGTCAATGGCAGCACGGTGGACCTGACGCTGGACGATGCCGTCAGGCGCCTGCGAACCAGCAAGGTCGGCATGGACCTGGCCTATATCGAACAAGTGGGCACGGTGGGCGACGCCTTTCGTGACCCGCGCTGCTGGTCGTCGTCGACCTTCTACCTGGCGATTGTCAGCGACACGGCAACGCCCTCGGAGCACCAGCGTTTCTTCCCTCTGAGCGAGGTGGCCAGCGCGGCGGTCAAGCTGCCCTTCGACCACAACCAACTGGTCAGCGCCTGCCAGGAGCGCCTGCTGTCGAAATCCATGTACAGCAGTTTGCCGCTGATGTTCCTTGGCACTGAGTTCAGCGCCCCGGAAGCGGTGACGATTTTCTCGTTGGTGTTGGGCCGTCCGGTGCTGAAAACCAGCATGCGTCAGCGGCTGCTGAAGATGAGCGAAGCCGGTTACCTGGAGGAAACCGGGCGCAAGAAGCAGGGTGAAGGTGGCCGCCCGCAGGCCACTCTGGAGAATCTGCAGCCGGCAAGCCTGTATCTGTTTGATCGCAGCTTTCTGGACTAGCTTTTTTGCATCGGCGCCTACGCCACGCTCAGCTCGCGCAGGTACATCCAGGGATAAATCCCGCGTTCATGGCCATCGCTGAACACCAGTTGCACGCCATAGCCTTGTGTGTTGATCGCGGTGATCTGCACCTGCTCATCGACCACCGATATCTGCCCGCCCAGTCGCGCCGCGCGGCACTGTGAGCAGGGGCAAGCAGCGCGCAACCGGGCATGGCTGAGCTCGGCGCACTCCCCCGCAGTCCATTCGATCCACAACTGCCGCTCCTGCCGACGATTGCGCAGTGCCACCGGCGCGTCCATCAGCTGACTGCCTGCAATTGGGCGATGGCGATACGCACGGCCTTACGCACTTCCGGATCGCTGTCGTGTTCGGCCGCTTGTAATGCCGGCAGAGCCGCGCGGTCGGCCAACTCGCCAAGGGCCAGGGCGGCTTCCTTGCGCAGGTTGCTGATGGCGTGGCCCAGCACTTCGATCAGCGCCAGCGTGGCGCCGGCAAAACGCAACTTGCCGAGGGCACGGGCGGCGCGCAGACGCACCTGCCAGTAGTCGTCCTGCAACGCGGCGATCAGCATCGGCCCGGCGTCGCTGAGGCCGACCTTGCCCAAGGTGGTGGCCGCCTCTTCACGCACTTGCCAGGCGCTGTCGGCCAGCGCCGCCTGCAACGCCGGCAATACGCTGGCATCGCTGGCCAGGCCAAGGGCGCCCGTGGCGGCGCGGCGAACTTCAGCGTCGGCGTCGGCACTGGCCAGGCGCGCCAGCTCGGGCAAGGCGCTGTGCTGCTTCAGCCAACCGAGAATGCCCACCGCCTCGCGGCGCACAAAGGCGTCGCTGTCGCTCAAGGCCAAAACCGCAGCTGGCGCGCTTTCCGCCAAGCGCAGTTCACGCAGGGCACGCAAGGCACTGGCTCGTACAAAGGCGTCGGCATGGGCAACCCACGGCAAGACCACGCGGCCAGCCTCCAGGGTTTTCAATTCACTTAGGCTCTGTGCTGCGGCGCCGCGCACGGCTTCATCGGCGTCGGCCAATGCAGCGCACAGGGCGCTGACCACCTCGCCCTCCTCCCAGGCTTCGAGCAGGCGCGCGGCTTCGCTGCGCACCTCGGCGGCCGTGTCTTGGCTCAGGGCGCGGATCAGCCAGGGCAAGCCGTCCGGGTCTTCGAGGTCGGCCAGCTCGATCAGGGCAATGCGCCGCACGCCCGCATCGCTGCTATCCAGACGCGGTTGCAGGTCGAGAATGTCAGCGTTTTCTGTGGAGAGAGCAGTGGTCAATTCAGTCATAGGGCTATTCGCAATGGCGGGTGGTCGCTGGGCAAACCCAGCGGGGTCAGGCGTGGCAACTCGCGGCCTTCTTCGTGGCGCAGCAGTTCCAGGCAATGGCGTTTGAGGTGGGTGAAGGCCGGGCTGGTGAGCAATTCGGCGCGGCGCGGGCGGGGAAAATCCAGGTGCAGGTCTTCGATAAAACGCCCCGGGCGCGGGCTCATCACCAGAATCCGGTCGGCAAGAAACAGCGCCTCGTCGATGTCATGGGTGACGAACACCACGGTGGTGCGGATGCGCCCCCAGATCTCCAGCAGCAACTCCTGCATGCGCCCACGGGTTTGCGCGTCGAGGGCACCGAAGGGTTCGTCCATCAGCAACAGGCGCGGACGGTTGATCAGCACCCGGGCGATTTCCGCGCGCTGCTGCATGCCGCCGGAAAGCTGGTTGGGCCAGCGGGAGGCGAAGTCCTGTAGGCCGACCAGGCCGAGAAACTCACGCGCCTGCTGACGCCGGGCGAGCTTGTTGAGGCCCTGCATCTTCAGGCCGAAGGCGACGTTGTCGAGCACACTGCGCCACGGCAGCAAGGTGTGGTGTTGGAACACCATGCCGCGTGCCGGCGAAGGCCCGGCGACCACCTCGCCATCCACCCGCAGCACACCGGCACTGGGTTGCAGATGGCCGGCCAGGGCGCCAAGCAAGGTCGACTTGCCGCAGCCCGACGGGCCGAGAATGCACACGAATTCACCGGCGGCGATGCTGAAGTCCAGCGCCTGCACGGCTTCGAACGCTTGCGCGCCCTCGCCCAGGCGAATGGTCAGGCGCTCGACGTCAATGCGCCCGGCCGAAAGAAAATGTTCCTGGCTGGTCATCGGCTGGCTCCTCGGTACCAGGGCGTCAGCAGGCCGCCCAGGTGTTTGACCAGGGCGCTGCTGCCCATGCCCAGCACGCCGATCAGCAGCATGCCGACGATGATGTCCGGGTAGTTCTGAATGGTGTACGACTCCCAAGTGTAATAACCGATGCCGAACTGGCCGGAGATCATCTCGGCCGTCACCAGGCAGAACCACGAGGTGCCCATGCCGATGGCAAGGCCAGTGACGATGCTCGGCGCCGCGCCAGGCAATACCACTTCGCGCAGAATCGCCCAACGCCCGGCACCCAGGCTGCGCGCTGAAGCGATCAGCCGTGGGTCGACGCCTTCCACGCCGTGCACGGTGTTGAGCAACACCGGGAACAGCGCGCCGGTGAAGGTGATAAACACCATCGACAGTTCGGACGAGGGAAACATCAGAATCGCCAGGGGAATCCAGGCCACCGCCGGAATCGGCCGCAGCACTTCGAGTGGCGGCAACAGCGTGTCTTCAGCCCACTTCCAGCGGCCGATGGCGACGCCCAGCACGACACCGAACAGCGCCGCCGCGAGGTAACCGGCGAATATCCGCAGCAGGCTGCTGGACAGGTGCGCCCAGAGCTTGCTGCTTTCCACCAACGCGACTGCAGCCTGGGCTACCGCGCTTGGGGTAGGCACGTAGGTGAAGGTCAGCAGGCCGAAGTCCAGACGCTGGCTGGCGGCCACCTGCCAGAACAGCAGGCAGAGGGCCAGCGAGGTCAGGCGCAGGGGCCAGCGGAAGAAAGTGGAACGGGTCATCGCGTACTCCTGCATGACTCTGGCTCCCTGCCTGCGCAGGGATGACGGAGGTTTGGGGCAAGAACTCCGTCGCCCCAGCGCAGGCTGGGGCCCAGATTCGTTAAAGCCCTACAACTGCCTGCTGGTTAACGCTAACGAAATCCAGCGCTGTACCACCATGCTGCTGGGCGAACTGTTCAGCCTGGTCCTTGAGCAGGAACGCGCTGACCTCACCCTTGCCGTTACGCACAAACCACGCCTGGCTAGCCAGCAACTTGATCCCGCTGTCGGCCGCCTGGGCGTAGATGGCGCGAATGTCTTTGCCTTCTTTTTCCAGGTCCGCCAGGGCTTTCAACGCCTCTTCCGGCGAGCTGTAGTGGCGCACTTTGTCTTCGCCGCGAACCCAGATCTGCGCCAGGCGCTTGAAGTCGGTGATCGGCTTGCCGGTGATCGCGTCATTGGCCTTGAGCGGTGCCGGCGCGTAGTTGGCCAGGGCTTTGTCGTAGTCCAGACCGGACTGTTTGAAGGCGGCGCGGATGTACTGGTCGACAACAAACTGATCGACGTCCAGACCCTTGTCGGTTTTCTTCAGCAGCTTGAGGGTGTCGATGGCGGTGGCCACGGCCTTGCGGTACTCGGGTTTCCAGGTCAGGTCGCGGGTTTGCAGGCCCAGTGGGCCATGGAACAGGTAATTGACCTCGGCCTCGACGCCGGTGACCTTCTCGATCAGCTCGCTGTATTTTTCCGGCTCGGCGGCGATCAGTTGGTCCGCTTCCAGGCTGGCGCGCAGGTAGGCGGTGACGATTTCCGGGTACTTTTTCGCGTAGTCGCCAGCCACCAGCGCGCCGTGGAAGGTCGGTGCGTTGGCTTGCGAGCCGTCGTAAATCTTGCGGGCGAAACCGCGGTTGGGGAACAGCTCGGCAAACGGCACGAAGTCGGCGTGGGCTTCGATACGGTTGCTGCGCAGCGCCGAACCGGCGATCTCTGGCGCCTGGGCGATGATCTTGACGTCCTTCTCCGGGTCCCAGCCTTGCGCGGCGACAGCGCGCAGCAACATGCCGTGGGCGGTGGATGCAAACGGCACGGAAATGGTCTTGCCCTTCAGTTGCGCCAGCGACTGCACCGACGACGAAGCCGGCACCACGATGCCGTTGCCACTGCCGCTGGTGCTGCCGGACAACACGCTGATAAACAGGCTCTGCTTCCCGGCATCACGGAACGCCACGCCATTGAAGGAGCCCGGGAAGTCGGCCATGGCGCCAAAATCCAGCTTGCCGGCGACCATCTCATTGGTCAGCGGCGCGCCGCTGGTGAAGTTCTTCCATTCAACTTCGTATTTGGCGTCTTTGTACTTGCCGTCGTGGGGCAAGTACTTGTCCAGCAGGCCCAGTTCGCGAATCAACAGGCCACCGGTGGCGCAGTTGATGGTGGTGTCCTGGGTGCCGATGGCGATACGGATGGTGTCGGCGGATGCCTGGGTGGAAGCCAGGCCGACGGCCAGCGCGAGGCCGGCGAGTTTGCTACGCAAGTGCATGGGTGTTTCCCCTCGAATCATGGTTTTTTAATCGTCTCCGCCGCCTTTTGGCTGGTGGGAAACGAGGGGTGGTGCAGGCAAGGCGTCCGGTGTTGGCGGATGGCGGTTATTTTTGGGCTGTGCGATCAACGCAACAAATACGGAATCTCGACCTTCACCGCCCCGGTCGGGCAGTCCTTTTCACAGGGCATGCAGTACCAGCATTCGTCGAAGGCCATGTACGCCTTCTGGGTGGCCGGGTTGATGGCCAGCAGGTCCATGGGGCAGACCTCGACGCAGACGGTGCAGCCTTTTTCGGCGATGCATTTGTCTTCGTCGATGGTCACCGGCGCATTGCTGCGAAAGAAGATTTCCTGGGGCTGATAGGCCATGACACGGTGTCCTCGGAGCCTCTGGCTCTCTCGTTTTCTGTTCTGAAAATCAGGCGGCCGCTTCGGCCTTTACCCGCAGGCGGTTGTAGGCCTGCTGTTCTTCGTCATCGAGGGCGATCAGGTACGGCTCGACCGGCTTCTTGAAGCTGGTCATGCGCCCGTCTGCGCCTTTGTGCAGGTGGCAGTGGACGAACCACTCGGCGTCGTTGCGCATGGGGTGGTCGACACGGTGGTGGTACAGGCCCCAGCGGCTTTCGGCGCGGAACAGTGAGGCGCGTGCGGCCATCTCGGCGCAATCGCGGATCACGCTGACTTCCAGGGCGCGCATCAGCTCATGGGGGTTGTTGGCTTTGAGCTGGTCGAGGTCGTGCTCGATGGCGGCAAAACGGTCCAAGCCCAGCTGCATTTTTTTCGTCACTTTCGGTGGCTGCAGGTAGTCATTCACGAAGCGCCGCAGCTTGTATTCCACCTGGGCGGGCGGCAGGCCGTGCTCGCGCAGCAATGGCGCATACACCCGGGCGCGCTCGCGTTCGATCTGCTCGGCATCCAGCGCCGTGAAGTCACGCTCGGCCACGTAGTCGGCGGAGTTGGTGCCGGCAAACCAACCGTAAGTGAAGGCGCCGAGCATGTAGTTGTGCGGCACGGCAGCCATGTCGCCGGCCGAGTACAGGCCCTTCACCGAGGTCTCGGCTTTTTCGTTGACCCACACCCCCGAGGCGCTGTGCCCGGAGCAGAAGCCGATTTCGGAGATATGCATCTCCACCATGCTCTGGCGGTAGTCGGTGCCCCGGTTGGCGTGGAACTGGCCACGGCTGGGACGCTCGTTGCTGTGCAGGATTTCTTCGATGTTCTGGATGGTTTCCTCGGCCAGGTGGTCGAGCTTGAGGAACACCGGGCCGTTGCCGCTTTCGAGTTCCTGGTGGAACTCCCACATCATCTGCCCGCTCCAGTAGTCGCATTCGATAAAACGCTCGCCCTTGTTGTTGGCGGTGTAGCCACCGAGCGGGCCGGTGACATAGGCGCAGGCCGGGCCGTTGTAGTCCTTGATCAAAGGGTTGATCTGGAAGCACTCGAGGTTCGCAAGTTCGGCACCCGCATGGTAGGCCATGGCATAGCCATCGCCCGCATTGGTCGGGTTCTCGTAGGTACCCATCAGGTAACCGGAGGCCGGCAAACCCAGACGTCCCGCTGCGCCGCAGCAGAGGATCACGGCCTTGGCCTTGATCACATGGAAGTCGGCGGTGCGGCTGTCAAAGCCCATCACCCCATTCACCGTACCCTCGGCGTCGGTGAGCAAACGGGTGGCGATCACCCGGTTGGTGATTTCCACCCGCGCACGTTTCAGTTGGCGGTACAGCACCTTCTTGATGTCGTGGCCCTCGGGCATCGGCAGCACATAGGCGCCCATGTGATGAACCTTCTTCACCGCGTAGTCGCCGGTTTCATCCTTCTCGAACTTCACCCCCCAGCGGTCCAGCTGTTCGATGGTTTCGAAGCTGTGGGTGGCATAGGCGTACACCGCGGCCTGGTTGACGATGCCGTCGTTGGCGACAGTGATTTCCTTGGTGTACTGCTCGGGCGTGGCGTGGCCGGGAATGATCGCGTTGTTGAGGCCGTCCATGCCCATGCTGATGGCGCCGCTGCGTTTGACGTTGGCTTTGTCCAGCAGCAGCACGCGCAGGTTCTTGTTGCGCTCTTTGGCCTTGATCGCCGCCATGGGGCCGGCGGTGCCGCCGCCGATGATGACGATGTCGTACTCGCGCTCGATGGTGGGGTACTGGCTCATACGTGGCGGCCCTTGTGACGGTCACTGCGCAGGCGGTACTGGAAGGCATCGCCGCGGTAGTAGAGGTATTCGAAATCCAGCGGAATGCCGGCATCGTCGTGGGTCAGGCGCTCGATACGCATGATCGGCGCGCCCTCTTCCACTTGCAGCGCGCGAGTGAGATCGGCGTCGGCGAGAATCGCGTCGATGGCCAGGTCGGCATGGCCCAAGGCGATGCCGCAGTCGTTTTCCAGAATCAGGAAGATGTCGCGGGTGACCAGGTCGGCCTTTTCCAGGCGCAGGCCGAGGTGCTCGGGCACGTAGGTGACTTCCAGGGAAATCGGCTCGCGGTTGACCAGACGCACCCGCTTGATTTCAGTGACCGGCGCGCCCTCCTCCAACTGCAAACGCTCTGCAACCCGCGCGGAAGCCGGCACGTGCTTGACGCTGGTCAGGCGGTTAACCACCTCGTACCCCATCTGCGTCATCGACTCGGCCAGGCCCTGCAAAGTGCTGACGTTCTGGAACGCTTTGGGCTTGGAGACAAAAGTGCCCTTGCCGTGAATCTTGAAAATCAGCCCTTCCTTCTGCAGATCACCCAGCGCCTGGCGCACGGTGATGCGGCTGACAGCGAACGTGGTGCCCAGCTCGCTTTCGGATGGCATGCGGTTCAGCGCTGGATAGGTGCCATCGAGGATGCGTGCGCGCAGCACGTCCTTGAGTTGGGTGTAGAGCGGAACGGGGGACAGCGGGATCAATTCGGCCATGACAGCTCTCGTCAATTTCTACTTGTCATAACAAGTTGTGACGAGAAGATACGAGCATAAGCGCAAAGCGCCAAGAACTTTTATTGCATAAGCATATGAACGAGTTTGCAGGCCCAAAAAGCATCGAGGCTTCAGCCTCGACTCCTGAAAACGCGAATAGTGGCGCGAGGTTCGTGGGCTAAGGCCAGGCAAGGCGGGCTCGCTCGGAAAAGCGCAGCGTACATTGAGTACGTGAGCATTTTCAGAGTGAGCCCAACGCCGCCTGGCCGACGACCACGAAGCGAGCAAGCAAAAAAAAGCCCATCAATTGATGGGCTGTGAAGAGCCGCCCCTCTCGTGAAGGGGCAGTAAAGCGGTATCAGATATTAGCCGTGGGCGGGTTTGCTCTCGCCTTCTACGACTACATCTGCAGTTGCCCCTTGGTCCAGCTCGCGCTGCAAGGTGGCGGTGTCCAGCTGGCCACACCATTTGCCGACCACGATGGTGGCGACGCCGTTACCGACCAGGTTGGTCAGTGCACGGGCTTCGGACATGAAGCGATCGATACCCAGAATCAGCGCCAGGCCGGCAACTGGCAGGTGGCCAACGGCGGACAAGGTGGCTGCCAGCACGATAAAGCCGCTACCGGTCACGCCCGCTGCGCCTTTGGAGGCGATCAGCAGCACCAGAATCAGCGCGACCTGGTGGGAGATGTCCATTGGCGTGTCGGTTGCCTGGGCAATGAACACGGCAGCCATGGTCAGGTAGATGGAGGTACCGTCGAGGTTGAACGAGTAGCCAGTGGGGATTACCAGACCCACCACCGATTTGTTCACACCGAGTTTCTGCATCTTGTCGATCATGCGCGGCAGCGCGGTTTCGGAGGACGAAGTACCCAGCACGATCAGCAGCTCTTCACGGATGTAGCGCACAAACTTGAGGATGCTGAAACCGTGGAAGCGGGCGATACCACCGAGCACCACCAGCACGAACAACAGGCAGGTGACATAGAAGCACGCCATCAGGTAGCCCAGTTGCACCAGCGAGCCGACACCGTACTTACCGATGGTGAAGGCCATGGCGCCCAGGGCACCCAGCGGAGCGACTTTCATGATCACGCCGATGATGCCGAAGAACACCTGGGAGATGCGCTCGATGAACTCGAACACCGGACGACCGTAGTCGCCAGCGCGGTGCAGGGCGTAGCCGAACAGTACCGAGAAGAACAGCACCTGGAGAATGTCACCGCCGGCGAAGGCACCGACCACGGTGGCCGGGATGACGTTCATGATGAACTCGATGGTGCTTTGTTTTTCACCGGCCGCAGCGTAAGCGGCGATACCCGAGGTATCCAGGGACGCCGGGTCGATGTGCATGCCAACGCCTGGCTGCACGATGTTGACCACGAACAGGCCGATCAGCAGGGCGATGGTGGAGACGATTTCGAAGTAGAGCAGCGCGTAACCGCCGGTCTTGCCGACGGCCTTCATGCTCTGCATACCGGCAATACCAGTGACCACGGTGCAGAAGATGATGGGGGCGATGATCATTTTGATCAGTTTGACGAACCCGTCGCCGAGCGGCTTGAGGGCAACAGCAGTGTCTGGGTAGAAATGCCCAAGCAATACACCGATAGCGATGGCTACCAGCACTTGAACATAGAGAACCTTATAGAACGGTTTGCGGGTCATGGCATGTTCCTCAACGACCGCACGGCATCATTCCGGATGCGCGCGCTGCCTGTGCGCTAACCCTCCTGATCCGGAGGGATTTGTTGTTGGCCAGCCTGCATATGCTGCAAGCCTGCCTCGCCTATTGCAGAGGTCATGCCATCCCTTGAATTTCTATTTAATTCCTTTTAATTCAGTAACTTAAAAACAAAACCCGAGCAAAGCAGCGGCATTATTGGCGGGTTTCCGCCAAGCACTGGCGGATATCCCGCAGGCTCACGTTGGTTTGCAGTAGGAATCCGCCTAGAAAAAGCATAGCCCGCACTCTCCAAGCTTGTTACCACCTGGCACCCTGCTTACCATCGACCAGCCTTTTTTTGCCGAGCCCAACCCATGCGTGAACGCACCATCGCCAGCCATTTCGTCCGCGCCGCCCTGCGTGGCGCAGAACGTCAAGGGGTGGACTGCTCGGCAATTTTGCGTGAGGTGAATATCCAGCCGGCTTTGCTCGATGAGCCCCGCGCGCGGGTGGCGCCGGAGCAGTTCGCCCGACTGATGCAACTGCTGTGGGAAAAACTGGCTGACGAGTACATGGGCTTTGGCCGCACCCGCAGTAAACCCGGCACCTTCGCGATGATGTGTTACGCCCTGATCCACTGCCACACCCTGGAAAAGGCGCTGACCCGCGGCACCCTCTTCTACAGCCTGTTCGACGAGGCGCCGGTGATCACCCTGAGCCGCGAAGGCGACTGGGCGCGACTGACCGTGGATGACAGCACCCTGCAGGACCCCGACCACTTTCTGGTGGAGAGCCTGCTGGTGATCTGGCACCGCCTGGCCAGTTGGCTGATTGGCCAGCGCATTCGCCTGCAGGAAGCCACCTTCCGCCACGCCGAGCCCGAGCACAGCGCCGAGTACGACCTGCTGTTCCCCAACCCGCGGCGCTTTGGTGCTGGCAGCACCAGCCTGCTGTTCCAGGCGCGCTACCTGGCGATGCCGCTGCTGCAGGACGAACGCACCCTAAAGCACTTTCTCGAACACTCCCCCGCCGACCTGCTGGCCCGCCCGGATGGTGGCGACAGCCTGATCAGCCAGATCCGCCGCCTGCTCGGCCGCGACTGCGCCAGCTGGCCGGATCTGGAAGCGGTCGCACAACAACTGCACATGAGCCCGCAAACCCTGCGCCGGCATTTGCGCGAAGAGGGTTCAAGCTTTCAGGAACTCAAAGACCACCTGCGTCGCGACCTGGCGATTTACCACCTGGGGCGCGACAACCTGGCGATTCAGGATATTGCCGAGCAGCTGGGGTTCTCCGAACCCTCCGCCTTTCACCGCGCGTTCAAGAAGTGGACCGGCCTGACCCCAGGCGCCTATCGTGCGCAGGAAAGTTGATCCGCGTTTCTTGGCGTAGGTTGGGTTGAGCACAGCGAAGCCCAACAGGCCGGCCAAAGGCCAGCGCGTATCGGTCTAGATTTCCACGCGGAGCCCATTGGGCTCCCAGTTGGGCTTCGCCTTTGGCTCAACCCAACCTACGGCGTAGAATCGCCGACCTCGTTTAACGGTCCGAATCAATGCCCCTCCCCACCCGCCGCAGCACCCTCTACCTCCCCGCCGGCCCCTGGGCCACTGTGCTGGATTGCCTGTGCGCGCATTTTTCCGCCATCGACCGCGACACCTGGCTGGAACGCATGGCACGCGGCAAGGTGCTGGACGAACATGAGCAGCCCATCGGCCCCGAGCACCCGTACAAACAAGGCCTGCGCATCCACTATTTCCGTGAGGTGCCCAACGAGACGCCGGTGCCGTTCGAGGAAACCGTGCTGTATGCCGATGACCACCTGATCGTTGCTGACAAGCCGCATTTCCTGTCGGTGACCCCGGCTGGCGAATACGTCGAGCAAACCTTGCTGGCGCGCCTGAGCAAACGTTTCGGCAGCCACGACCTGGTGCCGCTACACCGCATCGACCGCCTCACCGCCGGCCTGGTGTTGTTCTCGGTGCAACCGCAAACCCGCGCCGCGTACCAGCGCATGTTTGCCGAGCGGAGCATGCACAAAACCTACGAAGCCATTGCCCCTGCCCTGCCCAAGGTGCAATTCCCGCACCTGCACAAAACCCGCATGGTGGCCGGCGAGCCGTTCTTTTTGATGAAGGAAGGCGACGGCACGCCCAACAGCGAAACGCTGATGGAGGTGCGCGAACGCAATGGCGAGTTATGGCGTTACGGGCTGTACCCGGTGACCGGCAAAAAGCACCAACTGCGTCTGCATTTGGCCGCGTTGGGCGCGGGGATCTGCAATGACCCGTTTTACCCGCAGCTGGTCAAAGACGCCGTCGACGACTACAGCAAACCGCTGAAGCTGCTGGCGCAAAGCTTGCGCTTTATCGACCCGCTGAGTGGGGTTGAGCGCGAGTTTCATAGTCAGCTGAAGCTGGAGTGGTAAGGCGTAAAAGCATCGCGGCTGAAGCCGCTCCTACGGATCGCACGATATTGTAGAAGCGGTTTCAGCCGCGATTGGCCAGACCTGAAAACGACTTAGTGCTGAAGATGGCCATACAACTTGGCGTACAACCCACCCTCGGCAATCAACTCCTGATGCCCGCCATCTTCGGCAATCTTGCCGCCGTCGAACACCAGCACCCGATCCGCCTGCTTAACCGCGGAAAGGCGGTGGGCGATGATCAGGGTGGTGCGGCCTTGCAGGAACTGGCCAAGGGCCTGGTGCAGGGCATATTCGGTGGCAGCATCCAGGGCTGAGGTGGCTTCGTCGAGAATCACCACGCTCGGCTCTGCCAGCACCATCCGTGCAATCGCCAGGCGCTGGCGCTGACCGCCCGACAGCCGCACGCCGGAGCGGCCGACAATGCTGTCCAGCCCCTTGGGCAAGGCCTGAATGGTGTGGGCCAATTGGGCGATTTCCAGCGCGCGCCAGCAGGCTTCGTCGCTGCGCTCGCGGCCCATGGTCAGGTTGGCGCGCACGCTGTCGTTGAACAGCGCCGGGTGTTGCAGCACCACCGCCACGTGTTCACGCACAGTTTCCAGGCCGATCTCTTCCAGGCTCTTGCTGCCATAACGGATAGTGCCGGCCTGCGCGGTGTACAGGCCGAGCAGCAGTTGCACCAAGGTGCTCTTGCCGCCGCCGCTGGCGCCGACAATGGCCACCTTCTCACCCGGCGCAATCACCAGGTCGAGGCCATCGAGCACCGGCTCGTCGTTGTAGGCAAAGCTCAACCCACGCACTTCGACGCCCACGGTCGGCTGGCCCACGAACGGGTTGGCGCCACCGGCGTATTGCGGCTCATCGGCGCGCGCCAGCAACTGGTTGATGCGAGTCAGCGCACCGCCCGCGGCGTAGTAGGCGTACTGCAGATTCAGCAACTGCTCGACTGGGCCGATCATGAACCACAGGTAGCTGAACACCGCGAGCATCTGGCCAATCGACAGGTCGGAAAACAGCACGGTGAGCATGGCGGCGGCGCGGAAGATGTCGATGCCAAACTGGAACAGCAGCCCGCTGGCGCGGCTCGAGGCATCGCTTTTCCACTGCGAGGCCACTGCGTAGTCGCGCACTTCCTGGGCACGCAGGCCCAAGCGGCCGAGGAAGAAGCCCTGGCGGTTGCCAGCGCGCACTTCCTGAATGGCTTCGAGGGTTTCGGTCAGCGCCTGGGTGAAACGCGAGGTGCTGTCGTTTTCCAGCTTCTTGAGGTTCTTCACCCGCTTGCCCAGTTGCACCGTGGCGTAGATCACCAGCGGGTTGAACAGCAGGATCAGCAGCGCCAGCTTCCAGTGCATCCACATCAGAATGCCGGCGGTGCCGGTCAGGGTGAGCATGGCGACGAGGAAGCGGCTGAGGGTTTCGCCGACAAATTTGTCCAGGGTGTCGAGGTCGGTGACCAGGTGGGTGGTCACGGTGCCGCTGCCCAGGCTTTCGTATTCGCCGAGGGAAATGCGCTTGAGGCGCTCGATCAGGCGTACGCGGATGCGGTACACGATGTCCTTCGACAGCCGCGCGAACAACCGCGCCTGCAGCACGTTGAAGACCAGCGCCGAGCTGCGCAGCAGCAGCGTCAGCGCGACCATCAGGCCGATATAACCGACGGCGGTCTGCGCTCTGGTGGGGAGGAAGTTGTTCATCACCTTGAGCGCGGCATCGCCCTGTTTGAGCAGCACCTCGTCCACCAACAGCGGCAGCAGCAAAGGGATGGGCACGCTGCACAGGGTGGCGAATACCGCCACCAGGTTGGCCAGAATCAGCGACTTCTTGTGGCGCAGGGCCAGGCGGCGGATTTCTTCCCAGCTCAGGCGATCAAGCATGGGCACTGTGCTCCAGCCAACGCGCCAGCAACGGCGCCAGCTGTTCCAGGGGTTGGTAGCCATTGGTGAGCAAGGCCAGTTGGCCGTTGTGCTCGGCCAGCACCGTGGGGAAACCGGCAATGCCGAGGTTCTGCACCCACTCGAAGTCGGCAACGGTGGCAGCCAGGTCGGCAGCGCTGTCGAACGCGGCGGCAAACTCGATACGCGGCAAACCGGCGCGTTCGGCCAGCTCCACCAGCACGCTGGCCTGGGTGACGTCACGGCCTTCCACGTAAAACGCCTGTTGAATCAGCTTCACCAGCGGCCAGGCACTTTCGGCATCCAGGCGGCGCGCGGCCACCAGGGCGCGGCAAGCGGGCTCGGTGTCGTAGACAAACCCATCGGCCAGCGCCCCTTCAAAGGTGAAGGGCTGGCCGGTGCTGTCCTGCACCGAGTGCCAGTGTTCGAGGATGTAGCGCTTGGTAGTCGGTTCCAGCGCAGCGGCCGTGCCGGCGCGTAAACCGCCGGCCACCAGATGGCTGCTCACCCCGGCCGCCTGGGCTTGCTGTGCCAGGGCGTCAAACACCGGAGCAAACCCCCAGCACCAGGAACACATCGGGTCCATCACGTAGATCAGACGCGCTTGCATGCTAAGGCTCCATTGGCCGGGACAACGAAAGGGGAAAGGCGTGAGGTCGCGCGATCAGTCGCGGCCTTTGTCCCGAGGGTTATAGCCCAGAGGATGGGGTTGGTTGCGGGCTTTGGCCAGTTCGATCTGCTTCTGCCGCTCACGCGCGCCGGCGCGGGTTTTCTCGCTGAGGCTGTCCCAGCAATGCGGGCAGCTGACGCCGGGCACGTAGTGCGGCGACAGGCGATCTTCAGTCGAAATTGGAATGCGGCAGGCGTGGCACTGGTCGTACTCACCTTCGCTCAGGTCATGGCGCACGGTGACGCGGTTGTCGAAGACAAAGCAGTCACCCTTCCACAGGGTCTGGTCCTGCGGCACTTCTTCCAGGTACTTGAGAATGCCGCCCTTGAGGTGGAACACCTCGTCAAAACCTTGGCCGAGCATGTAACTGGAGGCTTTCTCACAGCGGATGCCGCCAGTGCAGAACATCGCCACTTTCTTGTGCTTGGCCGGGTCGAAGTTGGCTTTGATGTACTCGGGGAAGTCGCGGAAGCTTTTGGTCTTCGGGTCTTGCGCGCCTTCGAAGGTGCCGATGGCCACTTCGTAGTCGTTGCGGGTGTCGATCAGCAGCACTTCGGGGTCGGAGATCAGCGCGTTCCAGTCTTGCGGCTCGACGTAGGTGCCCACTTGCAAGTTGGGGTCCACGCCCGGCACGCCGAGGGTGACGATCTCTTTCTTCAGTTTGACCTTGGTGCGGTAGAACGGCTGCTCATCGCAGAACGACTCTTTGTGGTCGATGTCGATGAAGCGCGCATCGCGCTTGAGCCAGGCCAGCAGGCCGTCGATGCCTTCGCGGCTGCCGGAAACAGTACCGTTGATGCCTTCGAGGGCGATCAACAGAGTGCCTTTGATGCCGTTGTCGAGCATGGCTTGCAACAGCGGTTCGCGCAGCGCTTCGTAGTCGTTCAGGGTGACGAACTTATACAGCGCCGCCACGACGATATTCTGAGTCATGGGGGTGTTTCTCCAGGTGGTCGCCCGCGTAAAGGGCGGACCGGGTTCTTTGTCCAAAATGGCGCCAGCTGGCGCGGCGCGCATTTTATGCGAGTTTCGGGTCGTCGGCCATGCTGCGTTGCGTCCTCGCTTTTAATGCTCACGTACGACAGTACGCTGCGCTTAAAAGCTGCGGGGCGCCTTGCCTGGCCTTAGCCCCGAAACTCTCGGTTTGCGGCGCCTGCGTAGATCAAAAGCACAAAAAAAGCCGCCGCTTGATCACTCAAGCGGCGGCTTTTTGTTCCGGAAGCTAGCGTAGCGGCTTAATGCCCGCCTGCGCAGGTCGGCGACGCCGGGGCTGCTCCGGTGGCCGCCCACTCTTCCGGGGTGTAGGTGTGCAACGCCAAGGCATGCATCTGCCCCATCAGGTCGCCGAGGGTGGCGTAGACCTTCTGGTGGCGCTTGACCGCATTCAGGCCGGCAAACGCCGGGGTTACCACCACGGCCTTGAAGTGGGTTTCCAGACCCCGGCTGTGCATATGACTTTCGTCCTGCACATCGACGAATTCGGGCTCGAGGGCCGCCAGGGTGGTTTGAATGCGTTCACGCATGCTCATGGGGAACTCCGATCAAGGCTTTTTGGTAGCAGGAGCAGCAGCTTTGCCATCACCTTTGGCGGCGGCCGGGGCCAGCTCTTTGGTCATGTCGGCCAGCAGTTTGTTGACTTCCGGTACGGCAGTTTCCAGTTTGCCCTGGGCCATTTGTGCCGATTCAGCGGTTACGCGCGGCATGGTTTCCTGAACTTTCTTGCCCAGCGGCGACTGGTAGAAGGCGATCAGGTCTTTGAGTTCCTGTTCGCTGAAGCTCGAGGTGTAGAGCTTGACCATGTCGGGTTTGAGTTTGTCCCAGCCCACTGCTTTGTCCAGGGAAGCCTTGGCTTTGGCCTGGTAGGTTTCCAGTTGGGCTTTTTTCGATTCCGGGGCTTGAGCCTGGGCGAAACGTTGAGCGAAAAGTTGATCGACTTGGGCGTAGATCGGGGCGGTAAGTTTGTCCGCGTGGGCCAGTTTCAGAAAGGTTTCGGCGTTGGCAGCGTGGCTGGCGGCATCGGCGAAGACCTGGCCACTGAGGCAGATCATGAAGGCGGCAGTGCAAAGGCTACGAATCGGGGTCATGGTATTTCCTTGGTAGGGGTACGAATGAAATCTACAGGTAAAGGCGAATCCCGGAGGCTGGGCATTCTGCGCGTTGGTTGGACCCGGCTCAAGCCGCAGGGTTGCAGGATCAGGTCTTATACGAAAATGCATACACGTTATGAAGCCGCCCCGTTGGTCCGCAAGCCAATTGCCAGTACTTGCCTCATAACCCTTCGGGAGTGCATTCTTCGCGCCAACAATTTGGCAGCCTCCCGGGTATAAATTAGCAAGCGCTGTAAAACCAACGCACTGCTTTTATTACACAGCCCAACTTCTGGCCTGCCCCCATTCAGCAACACACGGATGTGTTCGATGAGCAACCTCAGCCCCGCCTTCGCGACCGACCCCTGGCAGCCCTTGTGCGACGCCAAAGGTCAATTGCTGCCTGCTTCGATAGGCTGGTCCAGCCGCCCGCATATCCACTGTGCCCTGCCCGGCCATTACGGTCGGCGCAAACGCTGGAACCACTGGTGCATCACCACCCCCACCTGGATGCTGTCGCTGACAGTCGCCGACCTCGACTACCTGGGTTATGGCGCGGTGTATTTCCTCGACCTGCAAACCGGTCGCTCCGTCGCCCACACCCAGCTTCGGCCGTTTGCCCGCGGCTGCAAACTGCCCGACACACCGCTGCAAGGGCATTTTTTCCAGCACCCGCGGCTGCAGATTCGCGTCAATGAACACCAAGGTCGCGCGCGCCTGGTGGCCACCGTGCCGGATATCGGTGGGCAGACCCTGCAAGTGGCTCTCGATGTGCAGCGCCCCGCACACCTCGACTCGGTCAACCTGGTGGTACCGTTCAACCAGGGCGGCTTCCACGCCACCTCGCGGCATGTCGGCTTGCCGGTGTCGGGCGACGTGCAATTGGGCCACACCCATTACCGCTGCCAGCCGGGACAAAGTTTCGCCGCCCTGGATTTCGGCCGCGGCGTGTGGCCACTGAACACCCATTGGACCCGCGCAGCCTTCGCCGCTCCTGGTGGCATCGCCGGTAACTTCGGCTCCGGCTGGACCGACCACACCGGCCTGTCCGAAAACGCCCTGTGGTTCGGCGGCGAACTGCTGCACGTCACCCGCCCTGTGACCATCGCCGGCAACCCGCAAAACCCCTCCGCGCCCTGGCACCTGAGCAGCGAAGATGAACGTTTGGCGCTGGTCTTCACCCCTCGCCAGCAGCATATCGCCCGGCCAAAACTGGGCCCCTTCCATGCCGAAACCCGTCAGTGGTTCGGCCAGTTCGACGGCGTGTTGCGCGGCCCCAAGGGCGAGCGCGTGCCGGTCGATGGAGCCCTCGGCTGGCTCGGCACCACCAATGCCCGCTGGTGATCGCTGCGTGCCAAGCGCGGTAACGATTTATCCGCACTCGATGGAACCAGCCCGCCAGCACAACGCCTAAACTGCCGGAACAGTCCGCGGAGAGAAACCATGAATCGCAGCGAAACCGACAGCATCGGCGCCATCGACGTTCCTGAGCAGGCCTACTGGGGCGCGCAGACACAACGGTCACTGATCAACTTCGCCATCGGCCAGGAACGCATGCCGCTTGCCGTGTTGCATGCCCTGGCGCTGATCAAGAAAGCCGCCGCGCGGGTCAACGACCGCATCGGCGACCTGCCGCCGGACATCGCCCGCCTGATCGAACAAGCCGCTGACGAGGTGCTGGCCGGCAAACACGACGACCAGTTCCCGCTGGTGGTGTGGCAAACGGGCAGCGGCACGCAAAGCAATATGAACGTCAACGAAGTGATCGCAGGCCGTGCCAACGAACTGGCTGGCAAGGGCCGTGGCGGCAAGTCGCCGGTGCACCCCAACGATCACGTCAACCGCTCGCAGAGTTCCAACGACGCGTTCCCCACTGCCATGCACATCGCCACCGCGCAGGCCGTGTTGCACGACCTGCTGCCAGCGATTGCCGAGCTGTCCGGTGGCCTTGCCGAACAAGCGGCGCGGCATATGGGCCTGGTGAAAACCGGCCGCACGCACATGATGGACGCCACCCCGGTGACCTTCGGCCAGGAGCTGTCGGCCTTCGTCGCCCAACTGGGTTACGCCGACCGCGCCCTGCGCGCTGCCCTACCCGCCGTCTGCGAACTGGCGCAAGGCGGTACTGCGGTGGGCACCGGGCTAAATTCGCCGCACGGTTTCTCAGAGGCGATTGCGGCGGAGTTGACCGCGTTGTCTGGGTTGCCGCTGGTGTCGGCGCCGAACAAATTCGCCGCCCTGGCCGGCCACGAGCCACTGGTGACCCTGGCCGGTGCGCTGAAAACCCTGGCTGTGGCGCTGATGAAAATCGCCAACGACCTGCGCCTGCTCGGCTCCGGCCCACGTGCGGGCCTGGCAGAAGTGCGCCTGCCGGCCAACGAGCCGGGCAGCTCGATCATGCCCGGCAAGGTCAACCCGACTCAGTGCGAAGCGCTGTCGATGCTGGCCTGCCAGGTGATGGGCAACGACACCACCATCACCTTCGCCGCCAGCCAGGGTCACCTGCAACTGAACGTGTTCAAGCCGGTGATCATCCACAACCTGCTGCAATCGATCCGCTTGCTCGCCGATGGCTGCAGAAACTTCCAGAAGCACTGTGTGGAAGGCATGGAGCCGGACGCCACGCAAATGGCCGCGCACCTGGAACGTGGCCTGATGCTGGTAACCGCACTGAACCCGCATATCGGCTACGACAAGTCGGCACAGATCGCCAAAAAGGCCTACAGCGAGGGCACCACCCTGCGCGAAGCCGCCTTGGAGCTGGGCTTTGTCAGCAATCAGGAGTTCGATGAATGGGTCAAGCCGCAAAGCATGCTCGAGGCCGGCAGCCATGAGTGATGAGGTCAAGAGTGGGGCAACGCCACTGGAAGGCGACGGCAAGCGAATTCTGCTGATTCTGGGCACGCCCAAGGGCAGCAGTTTCTGCAACGCCCTGGCCGAGGCCTATACCGTCGGTGCTCGCGGGCAGGGCCATGTAGTGCGGCAGCTGAAGCTCGGCGAGTTGCAGTTCGACCCGATCCTGCGCGACGGCTACGACCAGAGCCAAACCCTGGAACCCGATCTGCTCGAAGCCCAGCGACAGATCCACTGGGCCGAGCACCTGGTGTTCGTCTACCCAGTCTGGTGGGGTGGCATTCCGGCGCTGCTCAAAGGCTTTTTCGACCGCACCTTGCTGCCCGGCTTCGCCTTCAAATACCGCAACCGCTCGCAGCTCTGGGACAAGCTGCTGACCGGGCGCACGGCAGACCTGCTGGTGACCATGGACACCCCGGTGTGGTACTTCCGCTGGATTTACGCCGCCCCGGCACACCGGCAAATGACCCGCACCATTCTTGGCTTCTGCGGGATCAAGACTCGCCGCCTGGCGCAGTTCTCGCCGATCCGCCCCTCCACCGAAACCCAGCGCCAGGCGTGGTTGCGCAAGGCGGAATTGCTGGGCTCCAGGGTGTAACTCGTAGGATGGGTGGGGCCGCCTAGGCGAGCGCAGCGAAACCCATCGTCACGCGAATCGATGGGTTTCGCTGCGCTCTACCCATCCTACGAGCGGCGAGCGCGCAGGGTGGCCATTAGCGATGGCCCAATCGCGGTCACCGCCGAGCCCAGCACCACCATCACCGCCCCCACATACGCCAGCCAGTTGATCTGCTCCGGGTGCACGTAGTCCGGCCACAGCTGCGCCGCCAAGGCCACCGAGGCAAAGGTCACCAGTGGCGTGATAGCCAAGGTGGCGCTGACCCGCGAACCTTCCCAATGCGCCAGCGCTTCGGCAAAGGCGCCATAGGCCACCAGGGTGTTCAGGCAGCAGGCCAGCAGCAGCCAGAACTGCAGCGGGCTCAGTTGCAGCACCTGCGCCGGGTGCGCCCAAGGGGTGAGCAAGGCGGCGCAGGCGAGGTAGATCACCATCATCACTTGCATGGAATTCCAGCGCGTCAGCAACTGCTTCTGCGCCAGGCCGTAGAAGGTCCACACGAAAGCCGCCAATAACACCGTCAACACCCCGACCGTGTAAGTGCCGAGCGAGGTCAGGAGCTCGTGCAGGCGCTGATTGAAGAACAGGCCAAAACCGAGGATCAGCACCGCCAGCCCGATGGCCTGGCCCATGCTGAAGCGCTCGTGAAACAGCCACACGCTGCCGAGCAGAAACAGAATGG
This sequence comes from Pseudomonas sp. GV071, assembly GCF_003050835.1. Classification (GTDB taxonomy): domain Bacteria; phylum Pseudomonadota; class Gammaproteobacteria; order Pseudomonadales; family Pseudomonadaceae; genus Aquipseudomonas. The sequence goes on from NZ_QAOJ01000006.1 coordinate 179,278, forward strand.
GCGCCACCTGAATCACCAACTGCGTGGTGCCAGGGCTAAGTACTTGAAGGCCCAGCAGGTAGAGCACGTAGTTGCCGATCAGACCCAACACCGCCACCAGCAGCAACCAGCGGCCATTGCCACCGAGCAGGCGAAAATCCGGCAAACTCCGGGTGATGGTCAGGTACACAAGCAGCAGGGAGCCGGAGACGATCAGGCGGTACCAGGTGACGGTAATCGGGTCCATTACCTTCAACACTTCTTTCAGCTGAATCGGTAATACGCCCCACAGCACTGCGGTAAGCAGCGCCAGGAGCAGGCCGTAGACCCACCGGCCGGAAGACGTATGCATGACAGCCTCAATCGAGCTAAACGCGCAGCACATGCTGGCAAAGCCGGCATTCTAGGCGGCAGGGCATTTATATACACCGCACAGTTGTGGGGTTGAACTGTATGGCTGCCCTATTAACGTCGTCCCAGCGCAGGCTGGGACCCAGAATTTCGGCTGTGAGGACTCGCTATGCTCCCCCTGGAACAGCCTGGATCCCAGCCTGCGCTGGGATGACGGCGGTTTGCACTCAGACCCCGTCAGCGCCTTGACGCCAAATAAGCTTAAATTCAGCCAACAGGCGGCTATCTACGGCGAACAATCGACCATCTATCGCCATCCGGAGCAAATCTGCTGATTCTGATTAGACTCAAATCAGCCAACTCGCCTCTGGAGCTAACGCCATGTTCAGCCAACGCACGCAAGACCCAGCAGCCGGCACCCATTACCGCAGTGAGCGTGTCAGCGCGGTGAATGGCCAATACTTCTTCGCCACCCGGGAAGGCACCCTGGAAGGGCCCTACTTCACCCGGGTGGACGCCGAGCGGGAAATCGCCCTGTACGTGCGCCGGCAGATACAGGGTGACGACATCCTTGAAAGCCATTCCTTTGCTGAGCGGCATGGGGTGATTGGGCATTGATAGACAACCCACCTGTGCTTCAGCCGCGAACCTTTGATTTTTCTGCCCAATAAAAAACCGCGCCGGAGCGCGGTTTTTTTATGCGGCGAAAACGCTTATTTGTAGACCTCGAAAAGCCCGGTGGCGCCCATACCACCACCTACGCACATAGTCACGATGCCGTAACGTTTGCCACGACGACGCAGCTCACGCACCAGATGGCCGACCTGGCGCGAGCCGGTCATACCAAACGGATGACCAATGGAGATCGAGCCGCCGTTGACGTTGTATTTCTCGTTGTCGATCTTGAGGAAGTCGCGGGCATACAGGCACTGCGAGGCGAAGGCTTCGTTCAGTTCCCACAGGTCGATGTCGTCCACTTCCAGGCCACGGGCCTTCAGCAGTTTCGGCACCGAGTACACCGGGCCAATGCCCATTTCGTCAGGCTCGCAGCCAGCCACGGTGAAACCACGGAAGTACGCCAGCGGCTCCAGGCCCAGCTCCTTGGCTTTATCCAGGCTCATTACCAAGGTCATGGACGCGCCGTCAGACAGCTGCGAGGCGTTACCGGCAGTCACCGAACCGTCTTCAGCGAACACCGGCTTGAGGCCTTGCAGGCTGGCCAGGGTAGTGTCGGCACGGTTGCAGTCGTCGCGATCGACCACGCCTTCAACAATGGATTTCTCGCCGGTGGCTTTGTCTTCCACTTGGTACTTGACCGCCATCGGTACGATTTCGTCGTCGAACAGGCCTTCAGCCTGAGCACGAGCGGTGCGTTGCTGGCTTTGCAGGGCGTAGGCGTCCTGCTGCTCACGGGTGACGTTGTAGCGACGGGCGACGATTTCAGCAGTCTGGCCCATCGGGTAGTAGATGCCCGGTACGTTGGCTTTCAGCACCGGGTTGATCAGGTTGTCGGTGTTGACGCTTTTCATCGTCAGGGTGATCGACTCGACGCCGCCGGCAACGATGATGTCGCTGCAACCGGATGCAATCTGGTTGGCCGCAATGGCGATGGCCTGCAGGCCCGAAGAGCAGAAACGGTTGAGGGTCATGCCCGCCACCTGGGTGCCCAGGCCCGACAGCACGGCCACGTTACGGCCGATGTTGTAGCCCTGCGCGCCTTCGTTGGAGCCGGCGCCGACGATGCAGTCTTCGACCGAAGCCGGGTCGATCTTGTTGCGTTCCAGCAGGGCATTCACGCAATGCGCAGCCATGTCGTCCGGACGGGTCAGGTTGAACTTGCCACGGAAGGACTTGGCCAGGCCAGTCCGCACGCTGTCGACGATCACTACTTCACGCATCACGCACCTCGTTTTGTTATTCGGGAAAAACCCCTGGGGGGTTCAGGGCTGGAGTGCAGCTGGCGCCTAGGATAAAACCGCCCCAACCGGCAGGGCGATGATTATTCATCCCGTGTATGCGCCTTGATCCCCGCCTGATTTGCCAGTCAATCGCGGTTGATCGCCCGCTCCAGGGCATCGTTGATGGTGCGCAGCACTTTCACCCGGGCAAAGCGCTTGTCGTTGGCCTCCACCAGGGTCCAGGGCGCCAGCTCGGTGCTGGTGCGGTCAACCATGTCTTCCACGGCATTGGCGTATTGCGGCCATTTTTCCCGGTTGCGCCAGTCTTCTTCGGTGATCTTGAAGCGCTTGAAGGCGATCTTTTCCCGCTCCTGGAAACGCTCCAGCTGAGTTTCCGAATCGATCGACAGCCAGAACTTCACCACGACCACACCGGCGTTACTCAGCTGTTCTTCAAAGTCGTTGATCTCGCCATAGGCCCGCAACCAATCGGCCGGGGTGCAGAAACCTTCGACTCGCTCCACCAACACGCGGCCATACCAGGAGCGGTCGAACACGGTGAATTTGCCGCGCGCCGGAATGTGCCGCCAGAAGCGCCACAAATACGGCTGCGCGCGCTCTTCCTCAGTGGGCGCAGCAATCGGCACGATGCGGTATTGGCGGGGGTCGAGGGCCGCCGCCACCCGGCGAATCGCACCGCCCTTGCCAGCCGCGTCGTTGCCTTCGAACACTGTCACCAGCGAATGCTTGCGAAAGCGTTTGTCGCGCACCAGCCCGGCCAGGCGCGCCTGCTCGCTGGCCAACTGCTTCTGGTAGCTGTCTTTGTCCAGACGCTGGCTGAGGTCGAGGCTGCCGAGCAGGCTGCGGTTGTCGATGCTGACATTGGCCGGCCCGGCATGAGGGTGGCGCTGCTCGCGTTTCTCGGTTTTCAACGCGGTCTGCAGGCCCTCGAGCAGAATCTTTGCCACGGTAAGGTTGCGGTAGTTTTCGTCAGCGCCCTCCACCACATACCAGGGCGCGTAGTCGCGGCTGGTGCGGTGCAGCACACGCTCACCAAAACGCACGAAACGGTCGTAGGTTTCGGTCTGCGCCCAATCCAGCGGGCTCAGGCGCCAACTGCGTTCGGGGTCGTCTTTGAGGTTTTTCAGGCGGGCTTTCATCTGTTTCTTCGACAGGTGAAACCAGAATTTGAAGATCAGCGCGCCTTCGTCGCAGAGCATGCGTTCAAGGTTTTCCGCGCCAATGATGGCCTGATCCAGCACCGCATCCTTGAAATGGCCATCGACCCGGCCCTGGATCATCTGGCTGTACCAGTTGCCGAAAAAGATCCCCATGCGCCCCTTCGGCGGCAGCTGGCGCCAGTAGCGCCAGGCCGGCGGATGGGCCAGCTCTTCATCGGTTTGCTGGTCGAAGGTGCACACCTGAATCAGCCTTGGGTCCATCCACTCGTTAAGCAGCTTGATGGTCTCGCCTTTGCCGGCGCCTTCGATGCCATTGATCAGCACAATCACCGGAAAACGCGCCTGCTGCTGCAACTCGAACTGGGCGTCCAGCAACGCCTCGCGTAGCGCTGGCAGCGCGGCTTCGTAATCTTCCTTGTCGATGGCGTGACCAATTTCGGCGGACTCAAACATAAAACCTCGCTCCATTCCCGGACATGTTTGCCACAGCCTAGCGGATTGCGCCGCGCAAGCCATGCGATGGATCAGGATCGGCTAGAATGCGCGCCTTGCCGCGCCAGAACCGACCATGTCCGACACCACTGCCAACGCCCCCTCGCACACCGCCCAATTGGATTGGGATGACCTCGGCCAGCCACATTCGCGGGCCTACGACGATGTGTACTTTTCCAACAGCTTGGGTCTCAGCGAACCGCGCTACGTATTCCTCGATAACAACGACCTGCCAGCACGTTTCGCCGCACTGACGGCTGGCGGCAAGCTGGTGATTGGCGAAACCGGCTTTGGCACCGGGCTTAATTTTCTCTGTGCCTGGGAGTTGTTTGCGCGCACAGCGCCTGCAGGTGCGCAGTTGCACTTTGTCAGCGTGGAAAAATACCCGCTAAGCCATGCCGATCTACAACGCGCCTTGGCGCTGTGGCCGGAGCTGCAGCCATTTGCCGAGCAGTTGCTGGAGCAATATGTCGCCATCCACGCGGGTTTTCAGCGGCTGCTATTCGACGGCGGGCGGGTGGTGTTGACCCTGCTGATCGGCGATGTGATGGAGCTGCTGCCGCAACTGGATGCCGAGATCGACGCCTGGTTTCTCGACGGTTTTGCCCCGGCGAAGAACCCGGAAATGTGGTCGCCGGAACTGTTCAACCAACTGGCGCGCCTGTCCACCCCAAGAACCACCCTCGGTACCTTCACCACCAAGGGCGACGTGCGTCGTGCGCTGAAAGCTGTCGGCTTCAAACTCAAACGGGTACCCGGCCTGGGGCATAAGTGGGAAGTGCTCAAGGGCCATTTCATCGGCCTGCCCGATGCCCCGCCGCCATCACCCGACAAAGCCTGGTACGCCCGCCCCACCCCGCTGGATGGCCCGCGCACGGCTCTCGTGATCGGCGCCGGCCTGGCCGGCTGCGCCAGCGCCGCCAGCCTGGCAGCACGTGGTTGGCAGGTGACGCTGCTGGAGCGCCATGGCGCAATTGCCCAGGAAGGTTCGGGCAATCCTCAGGGCGTGCTGTACCTGAAGTTGTCTGCCCACGGCACCAGTCTTTCGCGCCTGATCGTCGCCGGTTTTGGTCACACCCGCCGGCAGATCCAACGCCTGCAACGCGGCCAGGACTGGGACGCCTGCGGTGTGCTGCAACTGGCCTTCGATGCGGACGAAGCCGGGCGCCAGGCCAAACTGGCCGCCGCTTTCCCCGCCGATCTGCTCCAAGCGTTGGACCAGGCGCAAGCCGAGCAACAAGCCGGCGTCGCCCTGGCCAGCGGTGGTCTGTTCTACCCGCAGGGCGGTTGGGTGCATCCGCCCGCGTTGTGCCAGGTACTGGCGGCACACGCCAACATCACCCTGCAACTGCACCAGCAGGCCGTGGCCTTGCAGCATGAGCAAGGCCAGTGGCAGGCCTGGGACGGCGAGCAACTGCTGGCCAGTGCCAGCGTCGTGGTGCTCGCCGGTGCCGCCGATGTGCGCCACTTTGCCGCCACGGCCGAGCTACCGCTCAAGCGCATTCGCGGACAGATCACCCGCGTACCAGAAACTGCCGCCAGCCGTGCCTTGCGCACGGTGGTGTGCGCCGAAGGTTACGTCGCCCCGGCGCGCAACGGCGAACACACCCTCGGTGCCAGTTTCGATTTCCACAGCGCGGACCTCAGCGTCAAAGCCAGCGAACACACCAGCAACCTGCAGTTGCTGCAGGAGATATCCAGCGACCTCGCCGAGCGTCTTAACGCCGCCGAATTGCCGGTAACTGAGCTCGAAGGCCGCGCCGCCTTTCGCTGCACCAGCCCCGACTACCTGCCCATCGTCGGCCCGGTGGCCGATGCCGCTGCCTTCGCCGACGCCTATGGCGTGCTGCGCAAAGACGCCCGGCAAACGCCCAACACGCCCTGCCCCTGGCTACCCGGCCTGTACGTGAACAGCGGCCACGGTTCACGCGGACTGATCACCGCACCGTTGGCCGCTGAACTGCTGGCCGCCTGGCTGGACAACGAACCGCTACCGCTACCGCGCGATGTCGCCGAAGCCTGCCATCCCAATCGCTTCGCGCTGCGCAAACTGGTCCGCGGGTAGAAAAAATCGAGGCTGATCGGCGCGCCGGCCGGCCTCTGCCACGCCAGACGCCATTCCTCTGTGTGGGAGGCTTGAGCCTCGATGCCGTTGTAATTTACTCAACCTGCGTGATCCACGAGGCAACCTGTAACTATTCTGACGACAAAAAGAGAAATAAAGCAGAATACTTACACCACAACCGCTAGGTGAATTCAGTTTCTGTAACTATTCTGTAGGCCAATAGCCCCCTATCAGCAGAATATTTACATTATGGCCAACAAAACCTCGCCATTACTTCCCGCTACCACGGAGTTGCTGGCTGCCTTTGGCGAACGCCTGCGTCTAGCCCGCGAGCGCCGGAAGCTCACGGCGGCGCAAGTAGCGGCCCGCGCCGGCATGGCCCCCCTCACGCTGCGCAATGTCGAGCGCGGCGCCGATGGGGTGACCATGGGGGCCTACCTTGCCGTGATGCAAGTGCTGGGGCTCGAAGCCGATCTGGCGCTTCTCGCTGCTGCCGATGACGTCGGCCGCCAGTTACAGGACGCTACGCTGGTGAGCCGGCGCAAAACGTCGCGTCCACGCCCTGCCGCCAAGACCACCCGTTACCCCGCTGCCGAGCCGCGCCCTATGTATGGCGTCAGAGAGAGCAGTGGCCTGGAGCTGATCGACGACTATCGCGCGCACATGGACGCCCTGTTCGACGCTCAGGACGACAACTGATGAACGCCTGCATTTATGTGCACGCCGACTGGGAGGGTCTGGCGCAACCGCTGCTGCTCGGCACCTTGCATGCCCGGCTCAGCGGTCGCGACGAACTGTTCGGCTTCGAGTTCGACGCGGCCACCCTCACTCACCCGGCATTGCCAGGCACGCCCCTCGATCCTCGATTAGGCAACTGGCCAGGGCCGCAGTATCCACCCAAGGGACGTACCTCGTTCGGCATGATTGCCGACTCCTCTCCCGACCGCTGGGGCCAGTTGCTGATGAAACGGCGAGCCGAGCGCCAGTGGCGCGGGAGCGGCGCCGTAGGGCAGCCGCCACGCCTGCACGCCTCGGATTATTTGCTAGGTGTGCATGATCAATACCGGGTAGGCGCCCTGCGCTACAGCCTGGAACAGCAGGGGCCTTTTCTCGATAACCAACGCCGCGACGGCGCGCCGCCCTTGGTCATGCTGCGCGAACTGGAAGCCGCCAGCCTGGCGTTCGAGACCTCAGAACATGACCCGGCAGCGATCACCGACGAGCAACTGCGCCTGCTCATCGCGCCAGGCGGCTCGTTGGGCGGCGCCCGGCCCAAAGCCAGCGTGATCGACGAACGTGGCCAACTGTATATCGCCAAATTCCCCAGCACCCGTGACAGCCACAACGTCGGTGCCTGGGAGGGGGTCGTGAATTACCTGGCCGAAAAATCTGGCATTGTCCCGGCTCGCGGTGGTGTCGCGCGGTTTGCCAGTGCTCATCACACCTATGTGGTGCAGCGCTTCGATCGCACCCTCAGAGGCCAACGCTTGCACTTTGCCTCGGCCATGACCCTCGCCGACAAACAAGATGGCGACGATGCCAGCACGGGCGCCTCGTACCTGGATATCGCCACGGTTCTGATCACTCAAGGGGCGCAGCCAAACCAGGACCTGCGGCTGCTGTGGTCGCGCCTGGTGTTCGACATGCTGGTGTCCAACAGCGACGGTCATCTGCGCAACACCGGTTTTATTCTGCGGCCGGGAAAGGGCTGGCAGCTGGCGCCCGCCTTTGATATCAACCCGGACCCCGGCGCCCATGGGCTGAAACTGAACATCAATGAAACCGACAACGCCATGGACCTGGACCTGGCATTGTCGGTAGCGCCGATTTTCCGCGTGCCGCTGGCAGACGCCGAGGACATCATCCGCACCCAAATGCGCGTGGTCCGCCATTGGCGCGCCTTGGCCAGCAGCCCGCTGCACGGCCTCTCGGCGCGGGAAATCGAGCGCATGGCCCCGGCGTTTCGCCTGGCGCAGTAGCGGTTAGATCAACCCTTCCGCCTTCAACGCCACCACCACTTGCGGCCGCGCGGCAACGCGGGCCATGAAGGCTTGAACCTGCGGCCACTGCGCCAGGGAGAAGCCGACGAAGTTGGACCAGTTGAGTACGGTGAACAGGTAGGCGTCGGCGACGCTGAAGCGGTTTTCCAGTACGTACTCGTTGCCCTCCAACTGCTTGTTCAACCAATCCAGGCGCTTGCCCAAGGTGGTGGTTACCGCCGCTTTCCAATCGGCCGACTGCGCGGGGTTGAACATCGAGCCCATGGGTTTGTGGATTTCCGAAGAAATGAAGGTCAGCCATTCCTGCAACTGGTAACGCGCCGGGCTGCCCACGGCAGGGGCCAGGCCGGCTTCGGGTTTCTGGTCGGCGATGTACTGCAGCACGGCCGCGCCTTCGGTGAGCAACTGGCCGTTATCCATAACCAGGGCGGGCACGTAGCCTTTGCTGTTGATGGCAGTGAAGTCGGCGCCGCTGGCGGTCAGTTTGGCCTTGAGGTCGACCTTCTCCAGTTCGAACGGCAAGCCGGCTTCCAGCAGTGCGATATGCGGGGCCAGGGAGCAGGCGCCGGAGGAAAAATACAGTTTCATAAGCAGTCCTTTCACGGTGGGCAGGTAGTACGCGAAAAATGCGTGCAAGGAGCTTAGCGATTGCTTTCCACGGCACAAGTACCTACCTTTTGGTAAGTATGCTTTTAGCCATTCCGGGGTTCCCATGCTCGACGACCAAGACCACGCCGCCTGCCGTGCCGGCAATGTATTCAGCGTCACCTGCCCGGCGCGTTATGTGCTCGATGTACTGGCAAACAAATGGGCGCTGCTGCTGATTCACACCCTCGCCCATGGCACCCACCGCACCGCCGAGCTGCGCCGCCAGGTGGGTGGTATTTCGGAAAAGATGCTGATCCAGACCCTGCGCCGCCTCGAACGGTTCGGCCTGGTTACCCGCCAAGCCTACCCGGAGGTGCCGCCACGGGTGGAGTACTCGCTGACAGCACTCGGGCTGTCCTTGAGCACGCCGATTCGCGCGCTGGACCATTGGGTGGAAGCCAATATCGATGAACTGAACCAGGCCCAACTGGCCTTCGAGGAAAAGGCCGTCGAGGCCTAGGCACGGCGTTGTCGACCGCTATGGTCGCAAGTCACAGTCTGGGCAATCACAGCGCCAGCAAGCCGAAAAGTGGCAGATACGCCTTGGGCATCGACGATGAACGAGGGAAATGCCGAAGCCATCAGCATGCCGATCAGCGCCTACGGCAGAGTCCATAGCCGAAGCCCGATCTTGCTTGTAGCGATCAAGAGGCGCTGGAAGGTGTCGAGCGGGACAAGAGCCTCGCTAACACGTCAGCACAGCTGGCCTCCAGGATCTCGTCGGCGAGTGGCGAATCGTCAGGGCACGCCCGCGACAGCATGAGTGCCCCCACAACCTGAGAAATCACCGCGATGCGCTGACCGCGCAGGTCGTTTTTGGCCGAGCCTTCTGCGTCGCCAGCTTGTTTTGCCAGGGTCGCCAGCATGCTTTCAAGGCCGGACGCAAAAGCCGCTTTGGTCGACTCTGGCTGACGCCCTGCGTCTGCACAAAGTGCTGCCATCGTGCAGCCGTCACCACGGGCGTCGCGGTGCTCTCTGGACAGGTAGTACTTCACGAACGCCACTGCATTCATGTCGTCGGCTATGGCGGCGCCTTGTGCAAAACCACAGGTGGCCGCCTCCGCGAGCAGCTCGGCTTTGGACCCAAAGTGCTTGTAAAACCCGCCATGGGTGAAGCCTGCGGCGGCCATCAAATCGGCGATGCCTACGCCGTCGTAACCCCGCTCGCGAAACAGCACCGAGGCGGTCTCGACAATGTGCGCGCGGTTTGCCTGCGCCTGCGCTTTGCTGACTTTCATGTGCAGGACTCCTCCAAATCGGCCATCAGAAATGCCAGCACTATACATTGATGTCGACCATCATCAAAACTCTTGACAGTAAAGATGACGATCAACATCATAACCGGACTTTCACTGAAAACGATCCGGCGCAGGCACCCCATGACCGACAAAACGCTTTTCGAACCCTACACCCTTGGCTCGCTCACCCTTGCCAACCGCATCGTGATGGCGCCGCTGACGCGCAACCGTGCCGGTGCGGGCCTTGTACCTAGTGAACATGCCGCCACCTACTACAGTCAGCGCGCCTCGGCGGGCTTGCTGATCACCGAGGCCACGCAGGTCTCCGCCCAGGCTCAGGGCTACCAGGACACCCCCGGCCTCTACACGCAGGCGCAGATCGAAGGCTGGCGCAAGGTCACCGACGCCGTTCACGCCAAAGGCGGGCGGATTTTCGTTCAGCTGTGGCACGTCGGCCGCATCTCCCACATCGACCTGCAGCCCAACGGTGACGCTCCCGTTGCACCCTCGGCTATCCGCGCCCAGACCAAGACCTTCGTTAACAATGGTTTTGCCGATGTCTCCGAACCACGTGCACTGACCCTGGATGAGTTGCCCGGCATCGTCGATGATTTCCGCCAGGCTGCGGCGAACGCTATTGCGGCTGGGTTCGATGGCGTTGAGGTGCATGGCGCGAACGGTTACCTGCTCGAACAGTTCATCAAAGACGGCGCCAACCTGCGTACCGATGCCTATGGCGGCTCTATCGAAAACCGCGCCCGCCTCTTGCTGGAAGTTACTGCCGCAATAGCCAAGGAGATCGGTGCCGATCGCACTGGCGTGCGTATCTCGCCCGTGTCGCCAGCCAACGGCATTTCCTGCAGTGACCCACAACCACAGTACGACTACATCGTCGACCAGCTCAGCGCCCTGGGCATCGTTTACCTGCACGTGGTGGAAGGCGCCACCGGCGGCCCACGTGATGTCGCCCTGTTCGACTTCGATGCGCTACGCAGCCGTTTCCAGAACACCTACCTGGCCAACAACGGTTATGACCTCGAATTGGCCAACGCCCACCTGAAAGCAGGCAAGGCCGATTTGTTTGCCTTTGGCCGCGCCTTCATCAGCACCCCGGACCTGGTTGAACGACTGGAGAACGGTGCCCCCCTCAACGCGCTCGACCCAACCACGCTGTATGGCGGCGGCGCCAAAGGCTACATCGACTACCCGACCCTCGCAGATTCCAGCGCTCAGTAAGCATTCGCCCATGCTGCCTACCGCGGCGTGGGCTCACCTTTTCGATCAAGGAAAAACAACCATGACCTCTCAGTCCACTGTTCTGATCACGGGCGCATCGACCGGCATTGGCGCCATCTATGCACAGCGCTTCGCCCGCCGCGGCCACGACCTGGTGCTGGTCGCCCGTGACACGACGCGCCTGGAAGCGCTCGCTGCTAGTTTGCGTGAAGAAACCGGCGTGGCCGTCGACATCCTCCCTGCCGATCTCACTCTGCCCAGCGATCTGGCCGCCGTCGAAGCCCGCCTGCGCGAAGACGCCAAGATAGAGATCCTGATCAATAACGCAGGCGCGGCGCTGTCCGGCCAGTTCATCGATCAATCGACTGACGACGTCGCTCGCCTTGTCACCCTTAACACTACCGCGCTGGTCCGCTTGGCAAGTGCCATTGCCCCGCGTCTGGCGCAGGCCGGCACAGGTGCGATCGTCAACATCGGCTCGGTGGTCGGTCTGGCGCCAGAATTCGGCATGTCGGTTTACGGCGCGACCAAAGCGTTCGTGCTGTTCCTCTCACAAGGTCTGAGCCTGGAACTCACCCCCAAGGGCGTCTTTGTGCAGGCCGTGTTGCCGGCCGGAACCCGCACCGAGATTTGGCAGCGTGCAGGCATCGACATCAACACGCTTGCCGACCTGATGAGCGTGGACGAATTGGTCGACGCGGCACTGGTCGGCTTCGACCGCCGCGAGCTGGTCACCATCCCGCCGCTGCACGACGCCGCGCACTGGGAAGCGTTGAACGGTGCACGGCTGGGCCTGATTTCTGACTTGCGTCAGGCACAGGTCGCAGAGCGCTATCAGGTCGCGCCCTAACGCCCGCCTCGGCATTTTGCCCCAGGAGAGAACAATGACAGCCCACGCAAAACGCGCCGAGCAAACAGGCGATCCGAGCCCCAGCTACATCGACGCCCCCACCCGCTCGGTCACGGTTGGCGGCACTGCATTTGCCTACCGTGACCTGGGCCCGCGCAGTGGCGTGCCATTGCTTCTGCTGAACCACTGGGGCGCGGTGCTGGACAATTTCGATCCGCGAATCGTCGACGGGCTCGCCCGCACGCGGCGCGTTATAGCCATCGACTACCGAGGCATTGGCGCGTCAGGCGGAACGGCACCGGTGACCATCGCATCGATGCGATGGCGCGGGATGTGATCGAACTGAGCAATGCGCTGGGTTTGAACACGGTCGATCTGCTGGGTTTCTCCCTCGGCGGGTTCGTGGCACAGGACATCGTGTTGAAGGCCCCCGAGCGGGTGCGCCGGCTGATTCTGACGGGGACCGGGCCGGCAGGGGGTACAGGTATCGAGCAGGTCGGCAAGGTCTCCTGGCCATTGATGGTCAAAGGTCTTTTCACCCTGCGTGATCCCAAGACTTACCTGTTCTTCACCTCCACAGCCAATGGCCGGCTAGCCGCCAAGGCTTTTCTGCAGCGGCTGAAAGAGCGCAAGTCAGACCGAGACAAGGGCCCGACTCCCGCTGCCTTGCTGCGCCAGCTGAAGGCCATCAAGGCCTGGGGCCGGCAGGCGCCTCAGGCGCTCGACAGCATCCGTATCCCGGTGTTAATCGCCAATGGCGACCACGACATCATGGTGCCGACCGAGAACAGTCACGACATGGCGCGGCGCATCCCGGGCGCGAAACTGGTGATCTACAAAGACGCTGGGCATGGCGGAATTTTTCAGTACCACGGCGAGTTCGTGCGCACGGCACTGGCCTTTCTTGAGGCGCAACCTGAGTCCATCGGAACGATCAGCCCCCTCACTGCAACGGAGACGATGAAATGAGTCAACCAACGGCAATTGTGTTCGGCGTGGGATCGGTACGCGGTGTTGGCGGCGCCGTGTGCAAACGTTTCGCGCGCGAGGGCTACCACGTCATCGTGGCGGGCCGCACGTCGGCCAAGATCGACACAGTGGTGGCAGAAATATCCGCACTGGGCGTCGGCAGCGCCGAGGCGTTGCCAACTGACGTGACTGATGAAGCCCAGGTAATTGCCGCGTTCGATCGCGCGATGAATCCCGGAGCCGGGCGCGAGCCTGCCGATGTGGTGATCTCCAACGCGGGCAACAATGCCGTTATCGATTTCACCCAGCTAACCGCCGCACAGTTTGAGGACTTCTGGCGGGTTGGCTGTTACTCCGGCTTCCTTATCGGTCGCGAAGCCGCCCGCCGGCTGGTCCCGCTGGGCCGGGGCACGGTGATCTTCACGGGCGCCTCAGGCAGCCTGCGCGGCAAGCCCGGCTATGCCCACTTCGCCGCGGCCAAGGCCGGGCTGCGCATGATCGCGCAGAGCATGGCTCGCGAGTACGGGCCCAAAGGCGTCCATGTCGCCCATGTCGTCATCGACGGCGGAATTAGTGGTGATCGGCTTCAGGCCGCCTTTCCCGACAGGGACCTTTCCGCCTCGGATGGCCTCCTCGGCTACGACGCCATCGCCGACAACTATTGGCTGCTGCACCGCCAGCCGAAATCGGCCTGGACCCAGGAGCTAGACCTCAGGCCGTTCAGGGAAAACTGGTAACTGCTCGACCCAAGATGCCGGGCCCACAACACCCTTCGTTCAAAAACTCTAGAGAACAGTCCCACCATGAAGGCGTTCATCATTGATCGTTACGGGAAAAAAGAAGTCGGCCGCATCGGCGAAATGCCCGCCCCTGAAGTACGGGACGATGACGTGCTCATTCAGGTTCACGCGGCGAGCGTCAACCCGCTGGATAGCAAGATCAAGAGCGGCGAGTTCAAGCTGATTCTTCCCTACCGCCTGCCCCTTGTTCTGGGCAACGACGTGGCCGGTAAGGTAGTGCGCGTTGGCGCCCGAGTGCGCGATTTCAAGCCAGGCGACGAGGTGTACGCGCGCCCGGACGATGACCGCATCGGCACCTTCGCCGAACTCGTTGCCATCAAGGCGTCGTCGGTGGCGTTGAAGCCCAGGAGCCTCAGCCTGGTCGAAGCCGCTGCCCTGCCTCTGGTGGCACTGACCGCCTGGCAGGTGCTGGTCGAAACCGCCAAGTTGAAGAAGGGGCAGAAGGTATTTATCCAGGCAGGCTCCGGCGGTGTGGGAAGCATCGCCATCCAGCTCGCCAAACACCTGGGCGCCTTCGTGGCCACCACCACCAGTACGGCCAATGCCGACTGGGCAAAGACATTGGGCGCCGACGTCGTCATCGATTACAAAAAGCAAGACTTCGCCAGCGTGTTGCGTGACTACGACGTGGTGCTGAATAGCCTGGGCAACGACGAGCTGAACAAGTCCCTGCAGATTCTCAAACCCGGCGGGCACCTCATCTCCATCTCCGGGCCGCCCACCCCAGCGTTCGCCGCCGAGCGCGGCCTGGCCTGGCCGGTCAAGCAGGTGCTGCGCCTGCTGAGCGCCGGTATCCGCAGAAAGGCCAGGCACAAAGGGCTGCATTACTCGTTTGTGTTCATGCGCGCCGACGGTGCACAACTGCGCGAAATCACTGCCCTCGTTGAGTCCGGCGCGATCCGCCCGGTCATCGACAACGCGTTCCCCTTTGCCGACACCGACAAAGCACTGGCCTACGGAGAAAGTGGGCGCGCCAAGGGCAAGGTTGTGGTGCAAGTAATTTAACTGGCGCGCCGGCCTCGGCCGGTCCGCAATCAAGGAGAAGACTATGAGCACCTCTACGTCCGCCAGCGTTGGCAAACGCGCACTAGTAACCGGCGCATCCAGCGGCATTGGCGCAGCCATCGCGCGCGAACTGGCCAACCTGGACGTTGACCTGGTCTTGACGGCACGGCGCCGCGACGCGCTCAGTGCAGTCGCCGCCACCTGCAACGGTGTTAAGGTCGAAATCATCGCCGCCGACCTCGGCAAACCCGACGGCGCCCGCACGCTATGGGCCGCCGCGACTGCCAACGGCCCTATCGACATCCTCATCAACAACGCCGGCTTCGGTTACTTCCGCTGCTTCGACGAGGTCGACTGGGCCCGCGACGCAGAGCTCGTCCAACTCAACATGACCTCACTGGTCGCCCTCGCACGATGCTTTGTAGACGCCCACAAAACCACCACCACACCCGCACACATGGTGAACATCGCATCCACCGGCGCATACCAGTCCGTACCCAACATGGCGCTGTACGCCGCCTCGAAAGCCTTCGTCCGCAACTTCAGCGAAGCGCTCCACGACGAACAAAGCGGCACCCCCCTGTCGGTCACCTGCATCTGCCCCGGCGGCACCGATACCGCATTCCACGCAGCGTCCGGCGGCGGCGACTACTCCTGGATCGCCAACGCCTCGACCAAAAGCGCAGAGTTCGTAGCACAAGCCACCCTCCGCGCCATGTGGCGCGGCAAGCGCACGGTTGTGCCTGGACTGCTCAACAAACTGACGTGTTTTGGCGTGCGTTTCTTGTCACGGCCACTCGCGTCGCGGGTCGCCACGCACGTGCTCGGCAGGCCACGGTTGGCTCTACCGGTCCGCGGCGAAGTTTGACTGCGCAGCTCACTGAGGAGTTAGCAGAGAAGGCAGAGGCATACTGCTCGTGTGTTTCTTCCATTGAGGGAGTGGCATGCAGCTATCGGCGAGAAGCGGACTGTCTCGACCCGACGATTAAAATCAAAAACATCGCGGCTGAAGCCCCTCCCATAAGGAACCGCGATCCCCTGTAGGAGCGGCTTCAGCCGCGAGCTTTTTTGGATGGACTTCAGCGTCCGCTCCTGGCCGAGGCTGTGTAAAAACGTTTTTCAGCGAGACAGATACCGCAAGTCGGACTGAAAAATGCGCTTCTCCGCAAAATTCATATCTGCTGACCTGCCGATAAATTTCAGATTTTGCGTAGCTGCGCGCACTTCAATTTTGGCTGAGCGTTTTTACACACCCTGGGCCGATTGCAGCCGTTCAAAAAGGGCTGCTTCCGACCATTACCCGCCCTCCGGATAGCTAAATAAAACCTCGGAGAATGCCGGGGCGTTTCGTGTTTTTACGCTGAAAAATGCAGCGCCGAAATTCTGCTGAGGAGAGGGAACGAAGTCCTCGGTTCCTGTGTATAGGTCATTGATCAATAGCAGTACCGAAAACGACAGTTCGTCGTTGTTTCTGGTGTATTTGGTTAGCTGAAATTCGGCTGGGAGCGTGAGTGTACCTGTGACGCTTTCGTTGCCCCGCAAGATGAAGCCTGTGTGTGATTTTGGGGCCTGCAATTCGAGCGTGCCGGAGAGTGTCTGCTCAGGATCGTAAGAGGCATCAGCATCCTCCTGCCATATGTGCACGGTGACTCTGCGATTAATCCAGATGTAGCCTGGGCTCAGGTTATTTTTGAATGTCACGCTGTATTGGTGGCTTTGATGTAGTTGCCGGTATGTTTCATCGGCATCGGCCAGAAACGCGAGGCGCGCTACATACAACAGGACTGCCAGGACCGTTATTGATGCGATTACACGAGAGAGTTTCATAGCGTTACGTCCTTGTTTTCGCGATGGCCAATCCCTTTTAAAGAGCCGGACCATCTGCTGCCGATACCTGGCTGCGTTTCCGTCTGCAATCGGCTAATAGCTGTCATTCCCGAATGATTGCTTTCGATCCGTTGCAGCCAAAGCCTGCCAATAGGCATCCTGCTAAATGAGGAGGCGGGCCTCCCCGATTCGCGTCACGGTTCGTGCCAGCCGCTGACAGTGCGGCTCTCGCCATCGAATTCCACGTTCGCGCCGTCCTCATCGCCGTAGCCCCAAATTGTGTAGGAGCCAAATGCATCGACCTTTGTAGGGCTCCCGAGCAACCTTTCCACGTCATCCTCCGTTAGCCCCTTTTCAAGCCTTCGCCAATTAACTTTGTCTGGTGGAATGGAGGGAGCAGCATTTCGCTGGCGAAGTTGATCCTCAAGGGTAGCTACGCGTCGTTCCAGGGTGCGGACGGCTTCCTCTAGCTTATTCACTCGAGATTCGGCGCTCGACTGCGCAAAGGCCAGTTCACCGGACGCGAAGAGCAAGACGGTAAGTGCAAAAAGATAGCGATATGCAATCATTTAGCTCTCCTAGTGTGGCTTCTGCGAAATTGCATCCCGATGCCTAACGATTAGGCTAGCCACGAAATGGAATGGAAGTGAATCTACCCTGCCCTTTTAGGTGCCTTGAGCGCCTGCTTTTGGCCGATAGCGGCATGTGCTGAATTGGTCAATCGCTGGAAGCGAAAAATGCGCTACAAGATTCCGTGGGGCGAGCAGACGTTTCAAGCCCTGCCCATTTCCCGGTACCAGCCATCGACAAGCTGGCTCCGTTCTCCCCACACCAAGCTCGCCACTTGTTGAATGATTGCGGCGAGCGAGTCAACGTTCACACCCGGGGCTTCCAGGCACGCCAACCGACCGCGCGACCAGTCGATTACGCTGCACTGCGGATACTGTTCAAGTAGTGCAGCCAGCACCTTCTGAGGTGGCTCGCTGGCCTCGTACCTAAAGTCAAAATAAGACGCAGCAGAGCTCTCTAAGGGGTATAGCAACACCCAGCCATTGACGGGGCCGGCGAAGCTCAGCGTGACGTAGCGGGACGCCCATTCAGGCCCGCCCTGGGCAATGTGGCCCAGCACGTCCACGAGCGGTTGGCCTTCGCGGAGGCGAACCCCTGAGGCATTTGAGTCTGACCCGTGTGACACGCCAGGCTTGGCTATATGCGCAGGGTCTTTCTTTTGTTTGCTCATGTTAAACCGTGCGAGCTCGCTTTGCGTAAGGTGATAAGCCCTTGGCATCTTGCCGCCACTTCCGGGACTACCTCAGCAAGTGTGGACAGCACCTGATACATCTCTTGTGCGTCTGGAAATGGGTAGACCTCCAGCCCCATTGCAATCTTCAGCTTGCGAACATCCAGCCCTTCCCTCAGCCACGCCTCGACCTCACGCGTCATCGCCGCGCCGTTGTCGTTGGTTTGCCAAGCCAACAGATTGAACAGTTCGGTAACCAACGTTTCGGGCACCGCGCGGGGGATTTCCGCAAACAGGCGATTGGCTAGGTCAGGCTCGCCAAATACGTTGATCACTTCAAGTACGGCGTCGAACGCCTGGGAGTATTCGGTCGCGTTTCGCTCAATGCTGATGATGTCGAGGGCGTGTTGTAGGGAAGGGTGCATACGGGCGCTTCCTGTTTTTGCGGGGGGCGTTTGATCTAGGGATCATGATTGCCGCCTACTTCGCGGCCACTATCACAGTAGCTGTCACATCGCCAATGACAGCAGTGGGAAAGAATCGCCTCACCCTCCTACTAGTGATCCTGCCAGCCATCACTGGATTTATTATCGGCAACGTTTTCGTCTACAAATCTCAAACCGGGTCAAAGATAGTGCGCCTGGCCACACTGATTCCTTACTCAGCGATGGCAATATTTGTACAGTTTTTTGCTGGCTGGACAATAGCCGTAGTCATAGGGGTGTAGGGGCTGAGAAGGCTTCTGGCCAGAGTGTATAAAAACGCCCGCCCAAACTTTGAGTAAACGCTAATGGACGTTTTCTGCTTCTCGCGACCGGCTGCTTCTGGCCGATAGCGGCCTGTCGTGACCGGCTGCAAACGGCCAGAAGGAGACTCTGGCGTGAGAAGAGATTCCGCTATTTCGCCTTAACCTTTTGAGTTTGGATTGCGCAATGGAGATCGGAGAGTTCAAGCATTTATGGGATGGAAGCGAGTCCGGATGGGCATTGAAAAAACTTATCCAGGATAGCTGGCGCCTAGTTTTCTATTTTTCCTCAGAGGGACCTAATGCAAGGCAAATTACTCTTCTTCGTCAATTCATCCCCGAGCTGATGAGTTCGCCGCTATCTAAGGTTCACAACCAGCTTAAAGGTAAGCCTTGTTATCGAACCCGCGAAGACTACGGCAGCAGTGACGGCTATAGGCTTCGAAGACAAGCTGAAGCGTTGGGGCTCAAGGTTTCCTCTGAAGTGGCCAGTAACGTGTCGTATATGCCGGTCCGCAATGAATTGGTTGTCACGATCATTGAAGATCAGGCGTTGGCTAGGGCGGTGGTTTTGAGGATGATTGAGGCTGGCGTGCCTGTTTTGGAGACCTATGTCGACTGAGCTAAGCGCAAATGGGACAAAGGTGAGCGGCGTTGCTCCGTTGCGCTAAAGGTCTGCTTCTGGCCGATTGCAGCCGGTCACGACAGACAGTTAACGCCCGGAAGCAGACATTAAGAGCAGGCAAAATACCCGCTCCCTCTTGCAGTCGAACCGCATCCCTCTATAGATCCCGCGCCATAAGCACCTGCGGCTTGTCCCAGCGCTCAAACTTCTCGATCACCTTCCACCCGCGCTTGGCGTAATAGTCAGTACGGTCCTGGGTGTGCAAGTACAGACGCGCCTCCCCTTGCTGCCGAGCACGCGCACAAACCCCTCCGATCAGCGCCTCGGCCACACCTTTACCGCGTGCCAGCGGGGTGACAAACACACACGCAAGCCAAGGCCCTAACGCTTCACGACCAGGCAAGTCGGCCTTGGCCAGCGACGCGCCGCCGAGTAACTGGCCGTCTTCGATCGCCACCAGGCTCGGCCAGTCGCCATTGCTTTGCCCGGCGGCAAACTCCGCCTGCCAGTCGCTCAATGACTGATCGGCGTATTCATACTGAAACTGCTCATACAGCCAGGTGGCCATGGTGCTGCAGTGCGGGGAATCGGGTGAAAGCCAGATAAATTGGGGCATGAAAATCCTTTTGCGCAGTGCAGCTCCGGGGCTGTTGGTAACTGCACCATACGTTGAAATACCTGGTTTTCTCAAAGGGCCATGAGCCGTACTTCGCCCCCCGCTCTGCCACTGTGTCTTTTGGTGACGCAAAACAGTGCACCGCCGCGACCGCGCTGCGCGCGAGCGCACCAAACAAAGGCTCTAGAGCGCCATTCCTGCCGTACATCCGTTAAACCGCGCCCCAAAAACAGCCACGGTCCAGAACTTGCTACCAAAATGGCTCATTGCCAGCACCGGCAGCCACAACAGCGTTCTGTACAACGGAACGCTGGCAAGATCCTTTGAGGAGTCGTCGTTCATGCAGTCCGTGTTATCCCCTGGGATCCGTCTTCTGAGCCGCTTTGGCTTTGCCCGCAAGTTCCAACTGCTGTTCCTGCTGTTCGCCCTGCCGCTCGCCGGCAGTCTGTGGATGATCGGCCAAACCTACCAAGCGAAAATGGCGGTGATCGCCAAAGAACACAGCGGCGTGCGCCAGTTGCTGGCGCTCGATGCGGTGGACGTGCAGCTCTCCAGCCGGCGCAACCTGGCCGCGCGCTGGAAGGCCGTGGACACCGCCCGCGTGCCGGGCCCGGAAGCCCAGCAAGCCATCAGCCAACTGGACAACTCGATGCCGGCGCTGCGCCAAAGTATCGAAGAATTCGCGGCCGCGCTAAGCAGCGAAGGCGCCAGTGACGAGGTACAAAAACGTCTGCAAGAACTGCAAGCCGCCGTGCCGCAACTGGAGCTCGCCAGCCTGCGCACCGTGGGCTGGTGGCCGGATGCGTTGGACCGTTTCACCGCCCTCAAAGCCAGCCTGCAAGGCCTGCGCGACCAGATCGCGATGGACAGCGGCCTGACTCTGGAGCCATCGGTGGAAGGCTACCTGCTGATGCAGATCGCCACCCAACAGGCGCCGGACATGTTCGAACGTGTCGGCCGCCTGGCCAGCATGGGGGAAGCTTCCGTCGCCGCCGGCCAGTTCAGCCTGCAAAGCCGCCTGCAACTGCGTGACCTGCGCGGCCGCATCAACGATGCCCGGGCGCAACTGGATAAAACCGGCGCCACCCTGCAAGCCAAGCTGCCCGCCCAACTCAGCACCTGGGCCGAGCAGTACGCGAGCACCCAGCAACAGCTCAACAGCGACCTCAAGGCCCTGGATGACGGCCTGTTCGGCGACACCATCAACATGAAAGCGCCGGCCTTCCAGCACACCATGGACAGCCTGCTGAAAACCCTCAGCGACCTGCGCCAGCAAGCCCTCAAAGCACTCGACGCACGCCTGGACTTCTACCACAACCGCGCCATCGCCCAGGCCATTCCGGTGGTGGCCGCGTTTGCCATTCTGCTGCTGGCGGCGGTCTACCTGTTCATCTGCCTGCAAAGCTCGATTCGCCGTAGCGCCAGTGGCATCACCACCCTCGCCCAGTCCCTGCGTGACGGCAATCTGTGCGTGGAAGTGGAGGTGCAAGGCCGTGATGAACTGGCGGCCATCAGCACCGCGCTGAACCTGGCCGTGGTGCAACTGCGCACCAGCCTGCTGGGCGTCAATCACGAGACCCAACAGCTTGGCGACGCGGTGATCACCCTCAACTCGCAGTCCACCGACACCTTGGGCGAGGTGGAAGCGCAGCAACACCAGATCAGCCAGATCGCCACCGCCGCTACGGAACTGGCGGCCACCTCGCTGGGCGTTTCCAAGAGCTGCGAACTGGCCTCGGCCAGCGTACGCCAGACCCGTGCCATCGCCGAAGCCAGCAACCGCGACAGCGAGCGCACCACCGCCAGCATTCAGGGCCTTAACCAGCGTCTGGGTGAAACCGCCGAAGCGCTGGGCCGGGTCAGTGATCAGGGGCAACAGATTCAATCGGTGGTCGACAGCATTCGCGGCATCGCCGAACAGACCAACCTGTTGGCCCTCAACGCCGCCATCGAAGCCGCCCGTGCCGGCGAACAGGGCCGCGGGTTTGCCGTGGTGGCCGACGAAGTGCGCAGCCTGTCGCAACGCACCCAGACCTCCACCCTGCAGATCGCCACCACCGTGGAAAGCCTGCGCAGCACCGTGCGCCAAGCGGTGGAACTGATGGAAGCCGCCTGCGGCCAGGCGCAAAGCGACGCCACCGCCGTGACCGGCCTGGGCGTCAGCCTCAGCGAAATCGCCAGCGCCGTTCAGGGCGTCAGCGACACCCTGGCGCAGATCGCCACCGCCGTAGAAGAACAAGCCACCACCGCCGACGCCGTCAGCGGCAGCATCCAGCAAGTCGACCAAGCCGCCATCCGCCTGCTCGACGGCGCCCGCGCGGTGAACCAGGCGGCCGACCGTTTGAGCAAGGGCAGTCGCGCGCTGAACGACAACACGGCGCGCTTCAGCCTCGGTTAATCGCCGATGCCAGGGTGCGTTATACGTGCCCTGGCAGTTTGCTGGCTGCGCCAAACAGCCAGACATGCTCCAGCGCGGCGTTGTTCTCCACCAGGCGAATAGGCGCGATACCTCCTGGCATCTCGACCTGCACATCACCGGCGACGAGTTGCCCGTCCTTCCACATCGCGCTGGCCACCGCACAAGCGCTGGTGCCGGATGACAGCGTCGCTCCCTCACCGCGCTCAAACACCCGCGCCAAGACGCTTCGTTGGTTCAGCGCCACGGCCCATTGAAGGTTGATGCCATTGGCACAGGGGTCGCCCAAGCCGGCGCCCTGCTTGCCGTTCACCTCAGCAGAAGAAAAGGCGATCGCGCGCAGGGCATCGAAACCTGTGGTGCGAAGCCAGGCCATCTCGGGCAGCTCGGCCGGAGAGTGAAGCAACGACACGCAATGCGGGTTGCCCAGCCGGACAAAAACACTTCGCTGCCAGCCTGGGTTCACTGCCGCTAACGCGCCTACGCGGTGAACAGCCGGGCTCGACGTGGCGCTCAGATTGTCCTTGGCAGCTACCGCCTCGGCGCCAAACGCAGGCGCCCCCATGTCCAGCCAGAAACCCTCAATGCCCTGGTGCTCGGCGGATGAAAGTGGCGTGCAAACCGGTGAACCACTGTCACGGCCAAGGTGATGCACGCGTAACGTGAATTGCGCTCCGGAACTGATCAGGCCCGTGTCCATCAGCGATTGAGCAAAGATGGTCAAACCATTGCCACTGCGCTCGGCAAGGGAACCGTCGGTGTTCACAATCAGCAGATCAAACGGTGCGGCCTGCTGGAAAGGCCCCACCAACAGGCCATCTGTAGCGTGCTGCTTCCAGCCGCCCTCGCCTGCGCAAAACAGCTCAACTGCAGCATTCGCCCAGCGGGCCGAACAGGCAGCGGCCTGCTCGGCCGCCGCCGGCATTTGCACCCCGGCCGCACGCAGTTGCTCGGGGGTGACAACCGCGTACCGGTTGCCTCGCGCATCGTAAATGTTTGCCATAACCCGCTAGCCACTCAAGACGGATAGCGCTAGGTTACCCGACCATCCGGCCCTGTGCTGGCCAAGCTCCGCAGGCGACAGAACCGCAACAAGGACTCAAGCCCCCTTATGGACAAGATGAACCCGCTGGTGCCCGAGCTGATCGTCACCGACCTCGCGCAAAGCCTGGCCTTCTACTGCAATGTGCTGGGCTTCCATATCGAGTACCAACGCCCCGAGGACAAGTTCGCCTTCCTGTCTTTCCACGGCAGCCAGTTGATGCTCGAACAGGACGACCTCAGCGACTCGCCATGGCGTGTCGGCCCACTGGAGCAGCCCTTTGGCCGAGGCCTCAACCTCTCGATTCAGTGCCCTGACGTTCGCGCCTTGGCCGCCGCTATCAGCCAAGCCGGCCTTGCCTTACGCAAGCCGATTGAAGAGCGCTGGTATCGCCAGGACGACCACTCCCACGGCGAGCTGAATTGTCTGCTGCAAGACCCGGACGGCTATCTGTTGCGCTTTACCCAGAGCCTGGGTTTGATCGCCAACACACAATTGCCCAGCGACTGACATCGCTCCGCCTCACCTCACCGCAACGGATTGCCTTATGCACAAGTCACTCGAGTTGAACAAAGCCAACTGGAACGAGCGCGCCGCGCTGCATGCGGCTTCGCCGGACTATGAAGTGGCGCATTTTCTCGCCGACCCCACGCACCTGTCGGCGGTGGTGCGCTTTGACCTGCCGCGCCTTGGTGACATCAGCGGCTTGAACGGCGTTCATCTGCAGTGCCACATCGGCACCGACACCCTGTCCCTGGCACGCCTGGGAGCAAGCATGAGCGGGCTGGATTTCTCCGCGGCATCGCTTGCGCAGGCCCACCAATTGGCCGCCGCTTGTGGCGCCGCTATCGACTATGTCGAGGCGTCGGTGGATGACGCGACGCAGGTGTTGGACGCCGGCAGTTTCGACCTGGTCTACACCGGCATCGGCGCCTTGGTCTGGTTGCCCAGCATCGATGACTGGGCGCGCACGGTAGCCGCCCTGCTGAAACCCGGCGGCCGGCTGTTTCTACGTGAAGGCCACCCAATGCTGTTGGCGGTGGACGAGGACTGCCCGCACGAACTGCGGATTACCCGGCCGTACTTCGAGCGCGCCGAACCGACGGTATGGGACGACGACAGCACCTATGTGCAAGCCGACGCCACGCTCAACGCCACCATCACCCATGAGTGGAACCACGGTCTCGGCGAAGTAGTCTCCGCCCTGCTGCGCCACGGCCTGGCACTCACCGCCCTGGACGAGCATCAGAGCATTCCCTGGCAAGCGCTGCCTGGGCAAATGGTCCTGGGCGATGATGGCGAGTGGCGGCTCAAAGACCAGCCCTGGCGGCTGCCGCTGAGTTACACGTTACAAGCCATCAAGTTGTGAACACGCAGCCTTTGCCCGATTTAAAAGGACAGTCCGCCCCCATGCGCTATTCCCTTGTCGCCAACGGCGAGCCACTTCCCTCTGCCCAACCGGAGACGGTCGTACCCTGGTGGAGCTTCGGCAAAACCGTGTTGGCGGCCACTGCGTTAACGCTGGTGCGTGACGGTTTGCTCGGCCTGGATGATCAGGTCGCCGCCGGGCCCTTCACCCTGCGCCAACTGCTGCAGCACCAAGCCGGCCTGGCCGATTATTCAGAACTGCCGGCCTACCATGCCGCTGTCGCTGCCGGTGATACACCATGGCCGCTCAACGAAATGCTGCAGCGCCTGGAGGCAGGTCGCCTGCGTTATCCGCCGGGCAGCCAATGGCGCTACTCCAATGTGGGTTACAGCTACGTCGCGCAACTGATCGAACGCAGCACTGATTTGCCGCTGCAGGAGGCCCTGCAACAACGCCTCTTCCGCCCACTGGAGTTGTCGGCGATCACCCTGGCGACCACTCCGGAACAACTGAGCGTCGTCGACTTGGGCGTAGCAGCTGGTTACCACCCCGGCTGGGTCTACCACGGTTTGCTGATAGGCTCGCTCGCTGAGGCCGCGTTGTTGCTGGAGCGCTTGCTCACTAGCGACCTGCTGCCCCGCACCCTGCTCGAAGATTTGCAAAACACCCGCGTGCTCGGCGGCCCCCTACCCGGTCGACCATGGGCGGCGCCGGGGTATGCCCTAGGCTTGATGAGCGGCGTCACCCACAACGGCCTGACCCTGCGCGGCCATACCGGCAGCGGGCCGGGCAGCAATATTGCGGTCTATCACTGCCGGCATGAGGGCCGCAGCGCCACCTGCGCCGTGTTCAACGAGCACGAAGACCAAGGCGCCGTTGAGACACAAGCGCTGCATCACCTGACCGCGGCGCTGCAGCATGGATAACCCCCACACCCTGGTCACCCGCTTTTAGACCCCGGACCCGCGAGTCGCACCTGGCGCGAGCAGGCGCAGATAAGCAACGATCACTCACCCCACTTTTTTTCCTTAGCCAGGCCACCCATGCCCCTCTTCGAACTCATCCGCGATGCCAAACACCTGGTGGTTTTCACCGGCGCCGGGGTGTCGGCGGAAAGCGGTATTGCGACCTTTCGTGATGCGTTGACCGGGTTGTGGGAACGCTACGACCCGGCGCAGTTGGCGACGGCTGAGGCGTTTCGCCGTGACCCGGCGCTGGTCTGGGGTTGGTATGAGTCGCGGCGCTTGCAGGTGCTCAAGGCGCAACCCAATCCAGCGCATCGGGCGATTGCCGCGCTGGCTCGGCAGGTGCCTGAGCTGACCCTGATTACCCAGAATGTCGATGACCTGCATGAGCGCGCCGGCAGCCCTGAGGTGATTCATCTGCATGGCAGCCTGCACCACCCCCGTTGCTTTGCCTGCAATCGGCCGATAGCGCTGGAGCCGACTTCAGTGGCGGTTAACGGGCCGCAGGAGCCGCCGCGCTGCCAAGGTTGCAACGGCCGTGCGCGACCGGGAGTGGTGTGGTTTGGCGAGGCGTTGCCGGAGCGCGCGATACGCACGGCGATGGATGCGGCCAAGCGTTGCGATTGCCTGTTGTCGATCGGCACCTCGGGCGTGGTGATGCCGGCGGCGCTGATTCCACAGGTGGCGCTGGAGGCTGGCGCGAACGTTATCCACATCAATATGCAGCCGGTGGAATGCCGCGCGGACAACGAACACTCGCTGATCGGCGCCGCCGGTAAACTGTTGCCCGCGCTGTGCCAGCAGGCTTTTCCCGCCTAACCTGCGAGCGGCGTGCGAGCGAGAACGCGGCTCACAACGTCCTTGGCTGCCGCGTAAACAGCCGCACAAGGCCGCGCCCCACCTCACGCAACAACCGCCCGCCGAAGCTGAAGTCGAGCACCCCGGTTTCATCCACATAACGTTGCCAATGCTCGACCAACGCGCGCAGGCGTTCCGGTTCGGCATCGGCCAGGTCGTGGATTTCGCCGGGGTCGCGTTTGAGGTTGTAGAGCTGCCAGCGGCCGGGGCCATCCGGTTTGGGAATGTACAAGGCCTTCCAGTCCCCTTGGCGCATGGCACGGGCGCGGAACAGTTCCCAGCCGGTGGTTTCGTCCTGGCTGTGGGGCAGTTCCTGGTGGCCTTGCAGATACGCCAGCAACGAACGGCCGCGAATCGGCAGCACCTCGCGGCCTTGATAACGGCTGCCAGGGTGACTGGCGCCGGCCAGTTCCAGTAGCGTCGGCACGATATCCATGACCGTGGAAAACTCATGGCTGATGGTGCCCTGTCGCTGTAGGCCCGGCCAGGTGATAAACGCCGGCACGCGGATGCCGCCCTGGCTGGTGAACAGCTTGAACTGGCGCGACGGCGCCGTGGCTGCCTGGGCCCAGCGCGGGCCATACCAGACATACGAGTTGGCGCGACCGACGTTATCCAGACTGTTGTCGTAGTGTTTGCCGATAAAACGCTGGGCGCGCTTGCCGACGATGGGCAGCGCTTCCAGGGCAGCACCTTCGGCACCGTTGTCGGAGAGGAAAATCACCACGGTGTTGTCCAGCTCGCCGCTGGCGCGCAAGTGTTCGACCACCCGGCCAACGTTCCAATCCAGGCGGTCGACCATGGCGGCATACACCTCCATGGCGCGCGCCGATTGTTGCCGCCCCTCCTCGTCCAATTCATGCCAGTTCGGCGTGTTGGCCACCACTGGGTGCGCCTCGACATCGGCCGCCACCAGGCCCAGTTCCTTGAGTCGCAGCAGACGCTGCTCACGCAAAACATCGGGGCCGCCGTCGTAGCGGCCTTGGTATTTGGCGATCAATTCATCCGGCGCCTGCAGCGGAAAGTGCGGCGCGGAAAAGGGCAAATAGGCAAAGAACGGCCGGTCGTCATCCGCCGGGCGTTCACCCAGGTAGTCGAGTAGGCGCGTGGTGAAGGCGTCGGAGGAGTAGAAGTCTTTGGGCAGCTCGGTGAGTGGCTCAAGGCCGTCGCGGTAGGTGCCTTCCACCGCATGCAGCAGGCGCGGCATTTTGTGCGCGGGTACGTCGGGTGCCCAGCCGTAGTGGTTATGCGCGGCGCCTTCAAGAATGAACGCTCGCTCGAAACCACGCGCCGCTGCCGAGGTTTCCGGCGTGCGTCCCAGGTGCCATTTGCCGGAGATCAGCGTGTGGTAACCGGCATCGCGCAAGAGCTCGGCAATGCTGACCACGCGTTGGTTCAAGTGGCCTTCGTAACCGGGATTACGGCGGATGGTTTCGTCGCTGAACTCCGCCATCGCGCCGATGCCAGCCAAGTGGTGGTCAGTGCCCGTGAGCAGCATGGCGCGGGTGGGTGAACAGGCCGAAGCGGCGTGAAAATCGGTTAGGCGCAAACCGGCGCTGGCCAGCGCATCAAGGTTCGGCGTGTCGATCTCGCCACCAAAGGCACCGAGGTCGGAGAAGCCCAAGTCATCGGCGACAATCAGCAGGAAATTCGGGCGTTTGCTCATATTAAATTCAGGACCAATGCGTTTTAGCGATAAGAGCAGCTATTAAAGAGAGCGCTCGTGATCACTGGCCAGTTCCTTTCCTGAATATTTTTGATGCTTTTTTGGCATGTATCAGCAGGGCGTGCCTCCTCTGAATGTGCCCACTTGCGACCACCAACACGCCACTGTCCGCGACCTTTACCTCATTCAGAAAAGATAAATCACACGTCCTTTGCATATCGGAGCGGCAGTTTCGTTTGGCTGAACAGGAATACTCGGTGGGTATAGTGTTGATAAATCTTCAACGGTGGTTATTATACCCACCAGCAGGAAGCAGAAATGGGCAGCAAAAATAGCCGCAAGCTGATAGCAACGGTCATGGCCGATGGTTGGTATCTGGTTCGGGTCACGGGAAGCCACCATCACTTTAAACACCCCACAAAGAGTGGCTTAGTAACGATTCCTCACCCGAAAAAAGACTTACAGATCAAAACGGTAAACAGCATTTTGAAACAAGCTCAGCTCACCCTGACCGGCGCATTTTTAGCTTAGAAGGAAACCAGACCATGCTTTATCCAATCGCAATCCTTCCCGGTGATGATGACCACGCCTGGGGGGTTGAAGTACCCGACATCCCAGGCTGTTTTTCGGCGGGCGATGATCTAGACGATGCGATGGCCATGGCGCGCGAAGCCATTGAAGGCCATTTGCAACTGCTGGCCGAAGAGGGTGGCGCTATTCCGATCGCCAACAAAGTAACCGTACACGCAGCAAACCCCGACTTTGCTGGCTGTATCTGGGCGTTGGTGGATATCGACGTGACCCAATATATGGGCCGCGCCGAAAAGCTGAACATCACCCTGCCGGGTTACCTGCTCAAGCGTATTGATGACTATGTGAAAAGCCATCCGGACCAAAAAAGCCGTTCGGGCTTTCTGGCAAGCGCAGCGCTCAAAGTACTGCAGGGCGCTTGAACAACAAGGGCGCGCCACTGCTCCGGCAAAAGGACGACACCGGCCTCGTAGGAGCGGCTTTAGCCGCGATGCTTCTGGCATGTCCACCCAAGCCCCACCTTTTCCAGGCCCGGCCAATCGAGGCTGAAGCTTCTCCCACAAGGGTCGCGGTCTAGCGTGGGAACGCTTCTGCCGCGATGCGTTAGAACCGCCACCCCACTTTCTCCAACGCTTGCGCCAACGCTTCAATATCCGCCTCACTACGCCCGGCAAACGCCGGCATATACGCCAACGGGTCCGGCAGGCTTGAGGCCTGGCCGATAAACCCTTGCGTGGCGGCATGCAGGCAGTAGGCGCTGTAGGCCGGGTTGTAGCCGCCCTCCTGCACCACCAGCAGCCGTCCTTCGCAGAGTTCGTCGGCCAACTGTCGAGCACGTTGGGCCAGGTGGTTGAAGCCTTGCATGGTCAGCAACTGGCGGCCGTTGGGGTCGAACTGCGAGGCGTCCAGGCCGTTGGCGATGATCAGCAGTTGCGGTGCGAACGCTTTGATTGCCGGCGCCACAAACCGCTCGAAGGCCATCGCGTAGGTCAAGTCATCGGCGCCCATCGGCAGCGGGATATTCAGGTTGCTGCCCTCGCCCGCGCCTTCGCCACGCTCATCCACCGCACCGGTTTGCGGGTGGCTGGGGCCCCAGGCGCCGTGGTCCATGTGCAGGGAGATGGTCAGCACCGTCGGGTCGGCATAGAAGCCGGCCTGGGTGCCGTTGCCGTGGTGCACGTCCCAGTCGACGATGGCCACGCGCTCCAGGCCCGCAGCACGCGCGGCCTGAGCCGCCACGGCCACGTTGTTGAAGAAGCAGTACCCATCGGCCATGGCCGGCGCCGCGTGGTGGCCTGGTGGGCGCACCAGGGCCATGGCCGGACGGCGGCTGGCCAGGGTTTGCTCCAGGGCCGCGATGCTGGTACCCGCGGCAGCCAACAAGCCGGACAGGCTGCCAGGATTCATCAGCGTGGTGCTGCTGAAACGCCGGCCACTGCCATCGGCGCTTTCGATACTGCGCAGGTAATCTGCCGTGTGAAAGCGCAGCAGCTCGGCCTCGCTGGCGTGCCGCCCGGCATGCCAGGCCAACTGCTCAGCCACCGGGCCATTGCGCAGTACCGCACGCATGTTGACCAGGCGCGGGCTGCTTTCCGGGTGCTGGGTCTGGTGGTCCAGCAGGTCACTGGGCGGCGCTTCGAACACGCCAAACCCGGTGTCGTGGCGCAGTACGTCGTCGTGCCAGAACACATCCATTGCTTTGCTCATGCCGTGTTCCTCAGTCGATCACGTGCAGCTCGGGTGGAATCTCCGAGAGGCTCTGCGAGCCGTCTTTGCCGCACAAAACGGTGTCGCCCAATTTCAGCCCAAAGCCTTCTTTGTACAGCGACAGGTTGGGTTCGATGGAGAACGACATGTTCGGCTGGAACACATGGTCATCGGCTTCGTCGACCATCATCGCTTCCAGCCAGGTCGGCGGGTACGCCAGGCCCAGGCTGTAGCCGATGCGGTGCACGCGGGTACGCGACAGGTCGATGCGGTCGAGAATCTCGTTGCACACGCGGTTGGCCTCGCCCACCGGGGTGCCCGGTTTGGCGATATCGACGGCGGCGTTGAAGGCTTCGGTGAGCAGGGTCGACACCTCACGCACCCGTGCGGTCGGCTTACCGATGACCGCGGTGCGCATCAAAATGGCGTGGTAACGGTTGCACACCCCGGCGTGCTCGAGGATCACCACGTCACCCGGGCTGATGGTCAGGCGGTGCGGCATGGCGTGGGTCATGGTGCTACGCCGGCCGGTGGCGCACATCGGGCTGATGGCAGCGTACTCGCTGCCGGCATCACCCAGGGCTTTGGCGACGATGCCGGAGATCTGTACTTCCGACATGCCCGGACGCAGCGCTTCAAACGCGGCGCGCATGCCCTGGTCGGCCATGCGTGCGGCGCTGCGTTGGTATTCGATTTCTTCGGCGGTTTTGATCAGCCGCTCTTCTGCCACTACCACCGAAGCATCTTCAAAATGGGCGTGCGGCATATGGCGCAGCAGCGTGGTGTATTGCAGCGCGCTGAAGGTCGAAGCCTGCATTTCCAGGCCGATGCGGCCCTGGCTCAGGCCCAGGCCTTCAAGGGAATCGGCGACGATGCGCAGCGGGTCCTGCTTGGCGATGTCGTAGAAGATGCCCTCTTCCAGGCACGACAGTTCGTAGGTGCACGGCTCTTCGCTGGTGCGGGTGAGGAAGATCGGGTTGGCCAGTTTCGGCGAGATGATCAGTGCCTGGTACCAAAGAAACCCCAGGCTGTCGAAACCGGTCAGGTAGTTGATGTTGTCCGGGTAGTTGATCACCAGCGCATCGAGGCCACGCTCGCTCATGCGGCGCTTAACGGCTTCGATACGTTGACGGTAAGTGCGCAGTGGAAAAGCAGTCATCATGAGGAATCCCTCCTTAGGGAAAAGGTGCTTGGTGTGTTCTGGTTTTTTTACTGAGTAATGCGTTGAAGCCTGGGCCGGCTAGCGGCCCGGTGATGAGCTGTGGTCATGCCGGTACATGCGCACCAGCAACACCACCAGGGTGATCAGTACCATCACGGTGGACACCGCGGCGATGGCCGGGTCGAGGTTGTAGCGCAGGCCATCCCAGATGCGCTTGGGCAGGGTGATCACGTGCAGGCCGCTGGTGAACAGGGTCACCACCACCTCCTCCCAGGACATGATGAAGGCCATGAAAAAACTCCCGGCCAGGCCGCCCCGCACGTTGGGCATCAGCACCTGGCGGATGGTCATGCCCAGTCCGGCGCCGAGGGAGCGCGAGGCTTTGTACAGGCTGGTGTCGAGCCGGCTGTAGGCCACCAGCATGGCGATCAGCGAGTACGGCAAGGCCATCATCAGGTGGCCGAAGCCGACGCCGATCAAGGAGTCCAACTGCTGCACCCGCGCGCCGAGGTAATAAATCGACATGGCCGACACCACCTGCGGCACGATCATCGGCAGCAGCACAGTGGCGGTCAGCAGCACGCGGTAACGCGGCTCCAGCCAGATGCCGGTGGCGAACAGAAACGACAGCACGGTGCTGACCACCCCCACCCCCACGGCCAGGCCGAGGCTCTGCACAATCGAGCTGAGCCAGGCACTGTCGAGCAACGTCAGGTAGTGGCGCAGCGACCAGGCACCGTCCGGGAACGACAGGTAGCGCTGGTCACCGAACGACAGCGGCACGATCACCAGAATTGGCAGCAGCAGAAACAGCGCAGCCAACAACAGGGCGGCCAGCGACAGCAACTTGGCAATATTCAGCGGCGGCTTGTAGCCCCGAGGCGCGGCAATCGCCACGCTGGCGCTGCTCAAGGTGCGTACCGTACTCATGCCTGCCTCCCGGTAAAGCGGCCGAAGCCGACCAACTTGCCAAACACCACGGCGCACACCGCCACCATTGCCATCAGCACGATGCTCAGTGCCGCGCCCAGCCCCCAGTTGGAGAGTTGGAACATCTGGATATAGATACTCTCGGCCAGCATCGCCGCCTTACCGCCGCCCAGCAGCGCCGGCGTGACGAAGCAACCGAGGCTGAACACGAACACCGTCGCCGAGGCCGCTGCCACGCCCGGCAGGGTCAGTGGCAAGAACACATCGCGCAGGCTCAGCCAGCGCCCTGCCCCCAGGCTGCTGGCCGCCCGCAGCAGGCGGTCATCGACCTGGCTCATCGACGACAACAGCGGCAATACCGCGTACGGCACCATGAAATGCACCATGCCGATCAGCGCGCCCAACTCGTTACGCACCAGCGCCAGGGGTTCGTCCACCAGCCCCAGGCCCAAAAGGCCCTGGTTGATCAGGCCGTCGTTGCGCAGCAGTACCAGCCAGGCGAACGCACGAATCAGCATCGACAGCCAGAACGGCAGCAGCACGAACAACTCGATCATCAGCCGCCCACGCGCCGAGGCAAATCGCCAGCGAAAGGCGATCAGGTAGGCGATGGCCACGCTGATCAACGTAGTCAGCAGGCAGATGCGCAAGGTGCGCCAGATCACCGCCTGAATCGCCGCGCTGTCGACAATGGCCGCATAGTTCTGCAGGCCGACCTTGGGCAGGCTGAGGCTCCAGCCCAGCACACCAAGGGTCGGCAACAGGTAACCGAGCAGAATCAACAGCGGCAGCGGCAGAATCAGCAGCGCGTAGATGCGCAGCGTGCCCTGCCCGGCTCTTCCTTTGGCAATGGCCATATCAACCACCAATCAGCGCCAGGTAACGGTCGAGGGTTTCGCTGTAGTGGTCGGCGTACCACAGGTTGTTCATCGACACCTGTTTGCTCAGGTTGTCTGGCGCCGTCGGGTTGATGCGCTGCAATTCGGCGGACAGCAGGCTGTTCACCTTGGAGTCGACCGGGCCCATGTTGTAGACCTCCATCAGCCGCGCCTGCACTTCCGGGCGCAGGGCGTAGGCGATGAACTTCATCGCGTTGGCGGCGCCAGCGGGATTGTTTTTCGGCACGAACCACACCGAAGGGGCGACGATGGCGTTGTCGAAGGTCCAGTCGATGGCACCGCCGGTGTCCTGCTTCACCAGCTCGGCGCGGGTGTGCCACATCTGCCCCATGCTCACTTCACCGTCACGCAACAGCTGCTGCGACTCGGCGCCGGTGGACCAGTGGGTTACCACGTGCGGCATCAGCTCTTCGATCTTGCGCAGGGCGCGGTCGACATCCAGCGGGTACAGTTGGTCGGCCGGCACGCCGTCGGCCAGCAGTGCGCATTCGAGGTTGGCGCTCATCCATTTGTACAGGGTGCGTTTGCCCGGGTACTTCTTCACGTCCCAGAAATCGGCCCAGCTTTTCGGCGGATTTTTGCCGAATTTCTTTGCGTCATAACCGATCACGTAGCTGTAGGTGTAGTTGGCCAGGCCGAACTCGTGGATGTCGCCGTAGCCGATCAGCGACTTGTCGACCACGCCGTAATCGATGGGCGCCAACACCCCCTCCTTGCCCAGGCGGTAGGAGGAGTACATCTCGCCGTCGCACACATCCCAACGCACCGCGCCGCTGTTCACCTGGGTTTTCACCGCGCCTTCGGTGGGGCCACTGCCATCGACCATCAGCTTCAAACCGCTGGCGGCGTTGAAGCCGGAGAAGCTCTTTTCAAACGCCGGCACCGCATCGCCACCCCAGTTCGCCACCACCAGCGAACCGCCATCGGCGAAGGCGTGACGCAGCGGCCCCATGCCGGCGGCGGCCGCCATCAAGGCCATCAGTTGGGTGAAGCTGCGGCGGCTGAGGGTGCCGGCTTGCAGGCGCTGCTGGGCGATGTCTACGGCGTCGTCGATAAAGCGCTGTTGGTCTTTCATCCTAGATTCCCCTTCGAGAGTGGCGGCAGGTGATCGAGCTGTTGTTTTTAGGAATGCGGCTGTTTTAGTTGGAAATCAGATGGCCATGCTGCTCGGACCAGGCGCACCAATACGGCTGGCCTTTTTCCACGCTGCGCAGCAGCGGGTGGCTGACCGGAATGCGCAGTGCCATGGCCTGGGCATCGACGGTGCGCAAGTCGACGCTGACATGGGTACCCAGGTAAGTGAGGTGCTCCATGTGCGCCACCACGCCATTGCCGATGCCGGCCTGGCTGAAGGGCTGCAGGTCGACATGCTCCGGGCGAATCGCCAGCCAGCTGCTGCTGCCGGCGACCGGCAGCGAGCGTTGGTCGGCCTGGCTGACGCGTAACGGGCGGCCCTGGTAGCTGCACACCACGCCATCGTCCTGGCGGCTGATGCTGTCGACGCCAAGCAGGTTGGTGTCGCCGAGAAAGTTGGCGACAAAACGGCTGGCTGGGCGCTCGTAAACCTCTTGCGGCGTACCCAGTTGTTCCAGGCGGCCGTGGTTGAACACCGCCACCCGGTCGGACAGCGCCAGGGCTTCTTCCTGGTCATGGGTGACGAACACAAAGGTGGTGCCGAATTCTTTGTGCATGCGCGCCAGTTCCACCTGCATTTCCTGACGCAGGCGACGGTCGAGGGCGGACAGCGGTTCATCGAGCAGCAGCAACGGCGGTTCGAATACCAGCGCACGGGCCAGGGCCACCCGCTGTTGCTGGCCGCCGGACAACTGCTGAATGCCGCGCTGGCCTTTGCCCTCCAGACCTACCCGTTCGAGCATGCGCCCGACACGCTCGGCGATCTGCGCCGGCGGTACTTTGCGCACCTTGAGCGGGTAGGCAATGTTCTGCTCCACGGTCATGTGCGGGAACAGCGCATACCCCTGGAACACCACGCCGAAATTGCGCTGGTCGGCGGGCAGCCCGGTGATGTCCTGACCATTGCAGAGAATCTGCCCTTCGCTCGGCTGTTCGAAGCCGGCGAGCATCATCAAGGTGGTGCTTTTTCCCGAGCCGGAAGGGCCCAGCAGGGTGAGAAATTCGCCGCGCTTGATGTGCAGCGTCAGGTCGCTCAACGCACGGGTTTCGCCGTATTGCTTGCCCAGCTTCAGCAGGTCGACGAAATGCTCATGGGGAACCGACATGGGAACTACCTCGTGTTCGATGGGCGCTTGGCGCCGTCTTGTGACCCTATCGTCACGGCAAATTTAATTGACATCAAATGATTTGTTTTCTAGGTTTCGTGTGAATTCAATTCACATAAAAATTACCCGCCATGCACCTGAAAGCCACACGCCGCCTGCCTTCGCTGATCGCCTTGCGCGCTTTTGAAGCACTCGTCAGGCAAGGCAGCACGGGGGCTGCAGCGCTGGAGCTGCACGTCACCCACAGCGCCATCAGCCACCAGATCAAGAAGCTGGAAGAAGAATTGGAAGTAGCGCTGGTGGAACGCCACGGCAAGGGCGTGCACCTGACCTCGGCCGGGCGCAAGCTCAGCCAGTTGGTGAATGGTGCGTTCGAGCAATTGCGCGATATTCAGACCGCCCTGCCCACCGCCACCCCGGCCGGCAATTTGCGCATCGCCTGCGCGCCGGCGCTGCTCGCGCGCATCTCCGGCATGCTCGATCGTTTTCTGCGTGACTACCCCGATGTGGCGTTGCATCTGCTCTCCATCGAACACGCCAATCAGGGCGTGGACATGGTGATTTCGTTCGGCGACAGCGAAGTGGAAGGCCAGCGCATTGCCGCGCTTGGCGACATCCTCTACTTCCCGGTGTGCAGCCCGCGCCTGCTCAATGGCAGCGAGCCCTTGCGCAAACCCCGCGACCTGGCGCGCCAGGTGCTGCTGCACGAAGACGATGGCCACGACTGGAGCCGCTACTTTCTCGCCGCCGGCATCCCCAGCCTGCAAGGCCGGCAGAACATCTACCTGCCCAACGCCTCGCTGACCATCGGCGCCGCAATTGCCGGGGCTGGCATCACCATCAGCGACCATATTCTGGCCGGCGAGCAACTGGCCCAAGGCACATTGATTCGCTTGTTCGATATCGAGTTTCCGGCGCCGCATCCCTACTTCATCATCATGCCGCCGCGCGGGGCCAACGAGCTGGCCAAGGCGTTTGCGGATTGGTTGGTAAGGGAGTTGGAGTTGATTGAGCGGGTGGGTTGAAGAGAATCGCGGCTAAAGCCGCTCCTACGGCCTGCACAATCCTGTAGGAGCGGCTTCAGCCGCGAAGCGATCTATCACCCACGCAAAATCATAAAAACCTTGCGCACCTTGGTCAGGTTCTCCCACGTCCCCTTAAACCCCGCCGCCACCACAAACGTATCCCCGGCATTGAACTCGCGGCTGACCCCCTCGCTATCGGTCAAGCGCACCTGGCCTTCGAGCAGGTGGCAGAGTTCGTCGTAGTCACACTCGCAGCGTTCCAGGTGCGGTGGCGCTTCCCAGATGCCGGCGGTGGCCTTTTTATCGGGCTCCACAAAGTGCCGCCAGCTGCGGGCGGTATAGGGGGTGTCGACGGCCTGCGGGTCGTTGGTTTCGAACTCCACCGGGGCCAGTTGCGGGTTGGCAAAATCAATAACGTGTTGCGGGGTCATGGTCGTGTCCATTGGGCGTAGAAGTCAGGAATCGAAGCCAATGCCCAGAGCATCGAAGCCCTTGAGCAGCAGGCTGCGTTGGCCAGTGCGGTCTTCCTCGGCGAGCGCGCGCTGCGCCAGGCTGATGCCGGCATAACGCAGCGGCTCTGGCGGAAAGGGAAACGGCGCGGTGGAGGTCATCGCCAACTGGGTGCGCTCGCTGCTGATGCCTTCGAGCAGATCGAGCAGGGACAGGGCGGCAAAACGGCTGGCCGACACGCCCTGCCCGGTAAAACCCAAGGCATAGGCGACCTGGCCATTGGCGGCGGTGCCGGTGAACATCGTGGTGCGCGCCGAGGTGTCGATGATGCCGCCCCAGGCGTGGCTGAACGGCACCTCGGCCAGGGCCGGGAAGGTCGCCTGGAATTGTTCGGCCAGGCGCAGAAAACTTTGCGGGCGCTGGGTCAGCGCTTCGTCGCGCTGGCTGCCGTAGTGGTAGATGGCGTCGTAGCCGCCCCAGAGCATGCGGTTGTCGGCGGTTTTGCGCAGGTAGTGGAACTGGTTGCCGCTATCGGCAATGCCGTAGCGTTCGCGCCAGCCGATGGCGGCCAGTTGTGCGTCGCTCAGCGGTTCGGTGACCAACGCATAGTCATAGATCGGCACCACCGCCGATTTCAATTTGCCCAGAAGCGGCGGAGCAATGTTGGTGGCCAATGCCACTTTGCCGGTTCTCACCGTGCCCAGGCCGGTGCTGAGCAATTGTTGATTGCCGTCTTGGCGCACGCCGGTCACCGGTGAATGCTCGAACAGCTGCACGCCCTGCTCCAGGCACACACGGCGCAGTTCGCCGACCATTTTCACGGGGTTGAGCAAGGCGTAATTGGGCTCGAACACTCCGGCCACATAGGCGGGCGAATCCAGGCGGGCCTTGAGTGCGTCGCCCTGGAGAAACTCGCAGTCGATGCCAAAGCGCTGGTAGTTGCGCTGCATGGCGTGCAAACCATCCACCTGCCAGGGCTGGCTGGCGACGTTGAGTTTGCCGGCCAGTTCGAACTCCACCTGCAGGCCGAACTGCTGCAAATCCTCGGAGAAGGCACTGAGGTTGTCGCGGCCCAAGCGTATAAGTTGCTCGGCCTCGTTCGGCCAGCGGCGCAGCGCATTGCCCACCCCGTGGGAAATGCTCGGCGCGCAGAAACCACCATTGCGCCCGCTGGCTTCGCTGCCGCACTGCCCGGCTTCGAGCACCACGATGCTGGCCTGCGGCCAACGTTGGCGGGCGAGCAAGGCGGTCCACAAACCGACGAAGCCGCCACCGACAATCGCCAGGTCGGCACTGATGTCCGCCGCCAGCCGCGGCGCCGGGTCGACGCTGGTGCGGGTCTCCAGCCAATAGGGATAAGGCCGGGCCGCAGACAACGCCTGCTGAGGAGAAATGGCTGGCATGCACAGGTGCTCCGTAACGAAGGGATGGGCATGTTCTAAAGGAAAGCGCGGTGGGTTTACGAGGGCGTGCGCCTTGCAGCGGGCACGCGCGGAAATCTGCCGGTTCTGGAATACTGCCTGGCGCGCGGTGCTCGGCAACGCGCCGCGCCACCTGAATTCGTGTGCTGGAGCCTGTTGTGAAAGTCCCTGATTTGCCCACCTCGCCCACCTTCCACGCCGACCCCGCCGGGACCACCACCCATGCCGTGATCCTCGCCTACCACCAGGCCTGGAAGCAGCGTGACCTGGATGCCCTGATGGCCCTCTACGACCCGTCCATCGACTACCACGACCTGCTGCAAAACCGCCGCATCAGCCACGCGCAACTGCGCGACTACCTGGCGGCGAGCATGCCCGTCGGCGCCGAAGAATTGCAGACCTACACCGAACGTTTGCTGATTGATGGCGACACCGCCGTGCTGCAATACCAGGTCACCCTCAAGGGCAGCGATGGCCTGGTGTCGCTGAATGCCATCGAAGCCTTGTCGGTGCGCAACGGGCTGATCTTCAAGGTCAACGAATACGCGGTACTGGTCA
Organism: Pseudomonas sp. GV071; assembly: GCF_003050835.1. Classification (GTDB taxonomy): domain Bacteria; phylum Pseudomonadota; class Gammaproteobacteria; order Pseudomonadales; family Pseudomonadaceae; genus Aquipseudomonas. The sequence goes on from NZ_QAOJ01000006.1 coordinate 218,282, forward strand.
GCAACGCCACGCAGAAACCCGCCGCCCGCGAACGCGCCGACACGGTCAGCCGCCTGGGTTTGTCCGCGCGCCAGGTGGGCGCCCTGGCCAACGACCTGCAGCAGTATTTCCAGCAGAGCAAGGCCTACCTCAACCCGGCGTTGGACCTGCCGCAAGTAGCCGCCGCCACCGGCTACACGCGCAACCAAATCTCGTTTTTCCTCAACCAGGTACGCGGCCAGAGCTTCTACAGTTTTCTCAATCAACTGCGCCTGGCCGAGGTACTCGAACGCATACAAGCCGATGCCGCACCGGCGCGCATCGACGAGCTGGCCCAAGCTGCCGGCTTCAACTCGCTGTCGACCTTCTACCGCTGTTTCAAGCAACACACCGGGCTGTCGCCCAAGCTGTACCTGCAGCAAGCCCATCGCAGCGGACCCGCTGCAACGCCATAGCAACAAGCGCCCTCTTCATCGCCACCGCAGCCGACGCTAGGCTCGGTGCTTTTGGCGCCCGTGGACGGAGAAATGGCAATGCGCGAACACCTGTATATCGATGGCCAATGGCTGCCCGCCAGCAGCGGCGAACGGTTTGCCGTGTACAACCCGGCGACCGAAGCGCTGCTGCACCAGGTCGCCGCAGGCGATGCCCGGGACATCGACAAAGCAGTCGCTGCTGCCCGACGTGCCTTCGATCAAGGCCCCTGGCCGACCCTCAGCGGCGCCGAGCGCGCGAGCTACCTACGGGCCATGGCGGCCTACCTGGAAAGCCGCAAAGAACAGCTGATCCACCTTGAAGTGCTCGACAACGGCAAGCCGCTGGCCGAGGCGCAGTGGGACGTCGCCGACGCCATCGGCTGCTTCGAGTTCTATGCCCAGATGGCCGAAACCCTGAGCAGCGAAGGCCAGCCCCTGGCCCTGCCGGACGAGCGTTTTCGCTGCCATACCGTGCGCGAACCGATCGGCGTCGCCGGGCTGGTCACGCCGTGGAATTACCCGCTGCTGATGGCCGCCTGGAAAGTCGCCCCGGCCTTGGCCGCCGGCTGCACCGCGGTGTTAAAACCCTCGGAAATCACCCCGCTGAGCGCCCTCGAACTGGCCGCTGCCGCCGAAGCTGCCGGCCTGCCCAATGGCGTGCTCAACGTGGTCACTGGCCTGGGCCCCGACTGCGGTGCGCCCTTGAGCGCCCACCCCGGCGTGGACAAACTGGCCTTCACCGGCAGCGTGCCCACCGGCCGGCGCATCATGCAGGCCGCCGCCCAGGACCTGAAAAACATCAGCCTGGAGCTGGGCGGCAAATCGGCGTTTATCGTCTTCGATGACAGTGACCTCGATGCCGCCGTGGAGTGGGTGCTGATGGGCATCTTCTTCAACCAGGGCCAAGTGTGCTCCGCCACCTCGCGCCTGTTGGTGCAAGAAGGCCTCTACCCACAATTGATCGAGCGCCTGGTGGCCCAGGCCAAACAGATACCCATCGGCGACGGCCTGGCCGACGGCACCCTGCTCGGCCCGCTGGTTAGCGCCGGTCAATACCACAAAGTGCTCGAGGCCATCGCCCAGGCCCAACGTGACGGCGCCACCCTGCTGTGCGGCGGCCAGCGCCCGACGCACCTGGACGCAGGCTGGTTCGTTGAACCGACGATTTTCACCGACGTGCCCGCCGACAGCGCCCTGTGGTGCGAAGAAATCTTCGGCCCGGTACTGGCCGTGCGCACCTTCCACGACGAAGCTGACGCCATCGCCCAAGCCAACCACAGCCACTACGGCCTGGCCGCTGCGGTGATGTCCGCCGACACCGCCCGCTGCCAACGTGTGGCCCGCGCGCTGCGGGTCGGCATCGTCTGGATCAACTGCTCACAACCCACCTTCGTCCAGGCCCCTTGGGGCGGCTACAAACAAAGCGGCATCGGCCGCGAACTGGGCGAATGGGGGTTCAGCAACTACCTGGAAACCAAGCAGATCACCGAATACACCAGCACTGAGGCGTGGGGGTGGTACGTGCGCGGGTGACGGCCGGCGCCTCAACCCGCCGCCAACTCCCGGCAAATTTTCGGCGCCGCGTCATACAAGCAAGAGTAGTGGGAAAGCCCTGCGCCTCGGTGAACACCGCTGGCGCCGGGTAACCTGGCGGCAAGGGAGTCGGCCATGCCGATGGGCGACCAGTTGTCGTCGCTGCCATGCCACAGGTGAACGCTGGTTTCGCTGCTGAAAACAGCGGGTGACCAGGGTGCAAGAAACAGCTGGATGTCTCGGCAATAACCGTTGACGCCGCTGCTGAAACTCTCCGCCAGCACACCCTCGATAAACTGCTGAAACGGCTGCTGACCTGCCAACTCCTGGTCCTGCCCTTGTGCGCTGGCGAACAACATGCGCCTCAAGGTCGGGGCAAAACGCGGAGCCAGAAAGGCTTGCCAGCGGGCCAGCAGTTTGAACAGCCAGGGCTGACGCTGCGCGAGGGTGAACACAGCTTTGCCGGCCATGGCGTCGAGAAAGTTGCCGTGCTCAAGCGGCGCCACTGCCGCAACCAAGTGGATGTTTTTCACCCGGCCAGGCAGGCGACAGGCCGTCTCCAGAGCAACATGAGTGCCAATGGAAAAGCCGATGAAATCGACGCTGGCGCCGGCCACTTTCTCGTCAATAGCGGCGGCCAACTGCCGGTAGTAGGCGTCGCCGTCCAGGTCGGCGGCAACGGCAAAGCGCTCGAAGCACAGCACGCGCAAACCCTGTTGTTGGGCGAATTCGTCGAGCACGGCGGCTTCACTGGGGGCGCCCGGCACACCGTGGAAATACACCACGGGTTTGCCGGTAGCACGGCCGTATTCAGTGCAGCGCATGGCGACTCTCCAACCTGGGGCGGTGGCTTCTACTTGACGAACTTATGGCAGGTAATGCCGGTGTCGATGCGCATCTTTTCAATCGGCTCGATGCTCTGCTGCTCGCCGAGGGTTTTGATCGCGCCCAGGCCGCAGTAGGTTTGGTCACTGGTAAAGATCGGCAGAATGCCCGTTTTGGGTTGCGTCCAGGAGCCGGTCTTCAAGGTGTAGGTCGCGCCCGCTTCGGGTGTCACGGCAAAGAACATCCGGCAGGCGCCACCGAATACTTCACGGCGGTAGTCGACGATCAGCGGTTTGCCTACCGCCACTTGCGCCTGGACGAAACCGTCCTTGGCCGGCAATGGCGTGTAGCCGGCGTAACAGCCGGCCGGGTTGAGGTTCATGATTTTCAGATCGGTGACGCCATCGTCCAGCACCCGTACTGTCGCCGACGGTTCATCGGCGCGGGGGAATACGTACTGGTCGCCCATCGTCAGCGACGTGCATCCCGAAAGGCCCAAGGCCGCCACTAACACCGCACCTGCACACACCCGTTTGTCCATGCTGACCATCTACTGCTCCCTGCTTACTCGGTGATTGAACGTGGGGCGCGATGATACGGGATGAGTGTGTGGGCACGCCGATAAAACCGTCGCAAAGGCCGACAGCGTCTGCGCCGGTCGGCCATATGGCGCCGTGCAGTTCATCGGCAATCTCTTGATAACAAAGGTTTTTGCGCAGCTAGTAGTGCCGCCTTCGGCCAGTTGCTGTGTAAAATCCGGCGCCCGTTACTGTAGGAGACAATACGTTGGCCATTCACTTCTCCGCGTCCCAAGACAGTGTTGCATGTGGACGCACAGGCGCGAGCCTGACCAGCACTCAGGACGTCACCCAGGTTTCATGCAAGTTGTGCCAGCGCTCGCTGGAAAAAGGCGCCGTCGAGCCGGTGCGCAAGACCCCGAGCCTCGCCGACCTGCGTGCCGCGGCAAAAGCGGCGAAGGCTGCACAAGCGGCCGCCGAGCAAGCCAAACCGGCCACCCTCAGCCCGCGCGCCGAATGGCAGCAGCGCCTGGCACAAATGCCGGGTAAGAACCGCCTGCCACGTGGCATCGCCGCGCGCCAAGGGTTTATCTGATAGTCATGGACCGCAGCACGCTGCGGTCCTTATCGGTACGGTTCGCGTGCCTCACTCAAGGCAAAATCGCGAACACCCGCGCGGGAAACCCCGTGCCCTTTTCGATCTTGGGAAAACTGACTACTGCCAACGCGCCAGCCTCTGGCACCTGGTCGAGGTTGGCCAGCAGTTCGATCTGGTAGTGGTTTTTGCTGAGGATGTACGACTCCAGCGAGTAGTCATCTTTGCTGGTGGCAAGGCCTGGATCGGTATCGGTGGTTTCATGCCCTGAAGCTGTGATCTTGCGGGTCTCGTACAAGTACACCAGCACCTCTTTGCTCCAGCCCGGATAGTGGGCCACGCCCTGGGCGTCGGCGTTCTGGATCTTTTCCTGGCTGGGCCAGCGCTTGGACCAATCGCTGCGCAGCGCCACGAAGGCGCCGGCGGGAATCGTGCCGTGGCGTTTTTCCCAGGCCTTCACATCGTCGAGGGTTACCGTGTAGTCCGGGTTCTTCTCGGCCTGGCTGTGAATGTCCAACACCACCAGCGGCAGCAGTTGCTCCTTCACCGGAATCTCATCGACCGTGCGCAGGCCCTTGTGGAAGTGCGCGGGCGGGTCGACGTGGGTGCCCCACTGGCCGACATGGGAATACAGGTCGACCTGGAAGCCATCCTTGTCGATGGTGTAGAGGGTTTTGCGCTGCGCCGGCTCGAAGCCTTTCCAGTGCGGAATCTGCTCGTTGTAGCTGTGGGTCAGGTCCACCCAGGTGTGGCTCTTGAGCGAGTCGTAAACCTTCCACAAACCGGGTTCGGCGGCGCCGGCCGGCAGGGCATACAGCGGCAGCAAAGCGGTGGCGGTTATCGCCAGGGTGCGCAATGACATCTGTTCCTCTCCTTGGTAGCGTTGAAACACGTCGACCAATGAAAAATATTAGGAATAAGAACATGACGTCCAAGCACTTTATCGAATATGAAAATGCCAATTCGCGTGTACGCGCGGTCTACGACGACATCAAGCAAACGCGCCAGGTCGACCAGGTGAACAACTTCTGGAAATGCCTGGCCGCCCACCCCGACAACCTCGAACGCACCTGGCAAAGCCTCAAGCAAGTGATGGCCCCCGGCGCCCTGGATGCGCTGACCAAAGAGCTGATTTACGTGGCCGTCAGCGTCACCAACAACTGCCAGTACTGCATCGCCTCGCACACCGCCAGCGCGCGCAAGGCCGGTATGACCGATGAGATGTTTGGCGAACTGCAGGCGGTGATCGGCATGGCCAACGAAACCAACCGCCTGGCCGTTGGTTACCGCGTGCCGGTGGATGACGCGTTCAAGGACTGAGCGATTTCGCCGAGCCGCTAGGCCTCGACCTTGATCACCTGGGTATCTGCCGCCAGCACCGGCGCGCCGTCGCGGGTCGTCGGCGTCAGCGGCGCCAGCGTTTGCCCGGTGCGGGTGTCCACCAGCTGCGAGTGCATCTCGCCTTCGGCAAACAGTTGTCCCTCGCCCCATTGCCGTAACGCCACCAGCAGCGGGAACAGGCGCTCGCCGCGCGCCGTCAGCACGTATTCCTGATACGCACTGCCAGCGGCCACGGGGCGGGTGGTGAGGATGTCAGCCTGGACCAGTTGACGCAGCCGGTCGGCGAGAATATTGCGAGCCACCCCAAGGCTGCGCTGGAAATCGCTGAAACGGTGAGTGCCGTCGAAGGCATCACGCACGATCAACAGCGACCACCGATCACCGATCAGATCAACAGAGCGGGCCACTGGACAGTGTTCTACCGGCTCGACTGGGGTATTGGGCATGGGCATTCCTGGCAGGTCGTAATGGACGCTTTGGTTGCACTTTAAAACCAGAACGCCTAGCCTTCAAATGGTTTTAATTTGAAACCATGTGAAGCCCATGAACAGTGCATGCCCCGCGTTATCCCCCGCCGCCCCACCCGTCCAGGCAACCACCCCGCGCGCCCTGGTGCTGCTGTTCGCGGTGGCCAGCGGATTAAGCGTGGCCAATGTGTATTACGCCCAGCCATTGCTGGATGCCCTGGCGCGCGACTTTGCCATCAGCTCCAGCGCCGTTGGCGGGGTGATCACGGCGACGCAACTGGGCTGTGGGTTATCGCTGTTGTTCCTGGTGCCATTGGGTGATCGGCTGGATCGCCGTCGCCTGTTGCTCGCTCAGTTGCTGGCCCTGGTTGTAGCGCTGGCGACCGTCGCCCTGGCGAGCAACACCGGCCTGTTGTTGCTCGGCATGCTGGCCATCGGTCTGCTCGGCACCGCCATGACCCAAGGCCTGATCGCCCTCGCCGCCAGCACCGCCTCGGTCGCTGAACAAGGGCGGGTGGTGGGCACTGCCCAGAGCGGTGTGTTTATCGGCCTGCTGCTGGCTCGGGCGTACGCCGGAACGGTCAGCGACCTCGGCGGCTGGCGCAGCGTCTATGCACTGGCGGCGCTGCTGATGCTGGCCCTGGCTTGGCTGCTGTGGCGCCGGCTGCCGAACTCGAAAGGCCAGACGACGAACATCAGCTACCGGCAGCTACTGGTGTCGATGCTCGGCTTGTTGCGCCATGACCGGATGTTGCACACCCGCGGCATGCTGGCACTGTTCATGTTCGCCGCGTTGAATATTTTCTGGAGCGCCCTGGTGCTGCCGCTGAGCGCACCGCCCTATGGCTTCTCCCACAGCCAGATCGGCGCCTTTGGCCTGGTCGGGGTGGTGGGAGCACTGGCCGCCTTTCGCGCTGGCGCCTGGGCCGACCGTGGTTTTGCCCAGCGCACCAGCGGCGTCGCGCTGCTGGTCTTGCTGCTGGCCTGGGCGCCGTTGGCGCTGATGGGCCAGTCGCTGTGGGCGCTGGTGCTGGGCATCATCTTGCTCGACCTTGGCGGCCAGGCCCTGCACGTGACCAACCAGAGCCTGATCCTGCGTAACCACGCCGATGCACCTGGGCGGCTGATCGGCTTGTACATGCTGTTCTACGCCGTCGGCAGCGGTATCGGCGCCCTGGCCAGCACCCTGACCTTTGCCCACTTCGGCTGGTACGGCGTGTGCCTGCTGGGCGCCGCCGTGTGCCTGCTGGCGCTGATTTTCTGGGCGAGCACGCGTGCGCGATAGGCCTTTCTGAATGCAGTCGTCGCAGGTGCATCGCCCCCCGCCGCTGGTGGCCAGCTAACCCGCTGGCCCAGCGCACTGTTACTTATAGGTGATCGGCGTCGACCACCGCCTGCGCAAAGGCTTGCGGTGCTTCTTGCGGCAGGTTGTGGCCGATGCCGCCGCTGATCAGACGGTACTCGTACTTGCCAGTGAAGCGTTTGGCGTAAGCCTCGGCCGGTGGATGGGGGGCGCCGTTGGCGTCGCCTTCAAGGGTGATGGTCGGCACTTTGATCGATGGGAAGCTCGCCAGTTTTTGCTCCAGCGCCTCGTACTGCGCTTCGCCCTTGATCAGGTTCAACCGCCAGCGGTAGTTGAAGATCGACACGGCAACGTGGTCGGGGTTCTGCAACGAAGCGGCGCTGCGCTCGTAGGTGGCGTCGTCGAAATTCCATTTCGGTGAAGCCAGCTTCCAGATCAGCTTGGCGAAGTCGTGGGTGTTTTTCTCATAGCCTTGGCGGCCGCGTTCGGTGGCGAAGTAGAACTGGTACCACCACTGCAATTCCGCCTCGGGTGACAACGGCGCCTTGCCCGCCTCCTGGCTACCGATCAGGTAACCGCTGACCGCCACCAACGCCTTGACCCGCTCCGGCCAGAGCGCGGCAACGATGTCGGCGGTGCGTGCGCCCCAGTCGTAACCGGCGAGTACCGCCTGGTCGATTTTCAATGCATCCATAAAGGCGATCAGGTCGCTGGCCAGGGCTGCCGGCTGGCCGTTGCGCACGGTGCTGGCGGAGAGAAAACGGGTGTCGCCATAACCGCGCGACGACGGAATCAGCACCCGATAGCCCTGCTCGGCCAAGGCCGGCGCCACGTCGGTGTAGCTGTGAATATCGTAGGGCCAGCCGTGCAGCAGAATCACCACCGGGCCCTCGGCCGGGCCGAGCTCGGCATAGGACACTTCCAGCACGCCCGCCTTGACCTGCTTGAGCGCGCCGAACGATGTGTGGCTGCCGACGGTGATCGGCGCAAGGGTGGTGGCCGGCAGCTCGGCGGCCTGAACGCTGAGGGCGCCGGCTTGCAGCAGGGCAACGGTGAGCAACGATTTCAGTAGGCGAGTATTCATCATGATTCTCCGGTTCCGATGGCGAGCGGCTCGTGCCGTCTCGATGGGGCTATTGGACGGCGCTGAGGTATCTGCCATGTGTCAGCAACGGCGGCGAACGCAACGTTGGGTATCTGTAAGGGCTGTAGATACACAGCGATACATTCGTTCTTCACGGCTGGCTGCGTTGCGCTTTGGCTTCGGCCAGCAGCGCCTGAATCGCCTGTTCCTGGGCGGCATAGGCACCCTCGCCAAAGTGGCTGTACCGCACCTGGCCGTTGGCATCGATCAGGTAATGGGCCGGCCAGTACAGGTTGTTGAAGGCGCGCCAGATCCGGTAGTCGTTGTCCACCGCCACCGGGTAGGTGATGCCCAGATTGCGCACCTGCTCTTGCACATTGGCCAGCACCCGCTCGAAACCGTACTCGGGAGTGTGCACGCCGATCACCACCAGGCCGTCCTTTTCATAGCGCTGCGCCCACTGCTTCACGTAGGGCAAGGTGTGCTGGCAGTTGATGCAGTCGAAGGTCCAGAAATCCACCAGCACCACTTTGCCACGCAGTGATTCGGCGCTCAGTTCCGGCGAGTTCAGCCACTGCACCGCGCCGTCCAGCGATGGCATCGGGCCCTGGTTGGCCAGCTCCGGCATCGGCTGCGCCTGCACCTTGCTCACCAGGTGATCGAGCGCGCTGGTCACCGCCTTCAGCACGCTCTGCTCCAGACCATTGGCAACCTGCGACGAGGTGCCGGCGAGCAACGCCTGACTGCTGCCCGAGGCAATTGCCAAGGCGGTCAACAGCACCCCGCCTCCGACCACCCGCCGCACGCCACTGAGCACGGGCAACGACACCCGTAAGCGGTTGACCAGGCCCTTGCCCGCCAGAATCAGCGCTCCCAGCGACACCGCGCTGCCCAGGCCATAGACCAGTAACAACACACTGGTTTGCGCATTGGCGCCCTGCAGCATGGCGCCGCTCAGAATCACCCCGAGAATCGGCCCGGCGCAGGGTGCCCAGAGCAAACCGGTGGCCACGCCCAGACCCACCGAGGCCAGCGGGCCGGTCAAGCGTTTGGCCCCGGGATCAAGCCGATTACCCAGCGCCACCAAGGGCCGCGCCAGCCAGGTCGCCACCCGCGTCGACAGCAGCGACAAGGCAAACACCACCATCACCAGCAGCGCCAGGTAACGGCCGCCCTGGCTGGCCTGCGCCACCCAGCCACTGCTGACCACCGCCAGGCTCGACACCGCGGCAAAGGTCATGGCCATGCCGACCAGGGTCAGCACAATCGAGGCCCGCGACTGGTTGGCGCGAGCAAATAGAAACGGCACCACCGGCAAGATGCAGGGGCTGAGCACGGTCAACAGACCGCCGAGAAATGCGATAAGCAACATGGGGTTTCCTCCAGCGTTGGCAACAAGCGCCACGGTTCGGCGCGATGGCTGCATTGCAGGCCCTGGAGGTATCTGTTGTGTGTCGGCAATGGCCGCGTGTGTCGCCGCAGGTATCTGCCGGCCCGGCAGATACACAACCCTACAAACCCCACTGGCAAGGTCGCGCCGCCTGGGTAGACTGCACCTCATCAAATCGGCCGCAGCAAAAGCAGAGGCAGCAGTTATGGAGCACCACGTTGATCACGTGCTGATCGTTGACGACGACCGTGAGATTCGCGAGCTGGTGGGCAACTACCTGAAGAAAAACGGCATGCGCACCACCCTGGCCGCCGATGGCCGGCAGATGCGCGCGTTTCTCGAAGCGGGCCAGGTGGACCTGATCGTGCTCGACATCATGCTGCCCGGCGACGACGGCCTGCTGCTCTGCCGCGAACTGCGCGCCGGTAAACACCGCGCCACGCCAGTGCTGATGCTCACTGCCCGCGACGATGAAACCGACCGCATCGTCGGCCTGGAAATGGGTGCCGACGACTACCTGGTGAAACCCTTTTCCGCCCGCGAGCTGCTGGCACGGATCAACGCTGTGCTGCGCCGCACCCGCATGCTGCCGCCGAACCTGGTGGTCAGCGAACAGTCGCGTCTGTTGGCCTTCGGTAGCTGGCGCCTGGACACCACCGCGCGCCACCTGCTCGACCCGAACGACACCGTGGTCGCCCTCAGCGGCGCCGAGTACCGTCTGCTGCGGGTGTTCCTCGACCACCCGCAACGGGTGCTCAGTCGCGACCAATTGCTCAACCTCACCCAAGGCCGCGAAGCCGACCTGTTCGACCGCTCCATCGACCTGTTGGTCAGTCGCCTGCGCCAACGCCTGCTCGATGACGCCCGCGAACCGGCGTACATCAAAACCGTGCGCAGCGAAGGCTATGTGTTCAGTTTTGCCGTGCAACTGCTGGAGCCCAGCGCATGAGGCGTTGGCTGCCCCGCACGCTGGCCGCGCGCCTGTCGCTGATCTTTCTGCTGAGCCTGGTGCTGGCCCACGGGCTGTCGTTCGGCCTGCAAACCTTCGAGCGCTACAACAGCGCCCGCACCCTGATGCTGAGCAACTTCGAACGCGACATCGCCACCGCCGTGGCGATTCTCGAGCGTTTGCCGGCCACTGAACGCCCGGCCTGGCTGGCGCGCCTGGAGCGGCCCAACTACCGCTACCAACTGGACGACGGCCAGCCCGGCACGCCGATGCTCAACGCCAGCGAATCGGTGTCGGTGCGCACCATCCTCGCCACCCTCGGCCCGGCGTACCACATCAGTTTCCAGACCATCGCCGACAGCCGCCCGCACTACCAAGCGCACCTGCAACTCAACGACGGCCAGCCGCTGACCATCGACGTGCGCCCCTCGATCATGCCGATTTCGCCCTGGTTGCCGGTGCTATTAGTGGCGCAGCTGCTGCTGCTGGTGCTGTGCACCTGGCTGGCGGTGCGCACCGCCCTCGCCCCCCTCACCCGCCTGGCCCGCGCCGTCGACAACCTGGACCTCAAACGCCCCGCCGCCCCCCTGGATGAAAGCGGCCCCAGCGAAGTGGCCTATGCCGCCGTAGCCTTCAACAGCATGCAAGCGCGCATCGCTGCCTACGTGAAAGAGCGCGTGCAACTGCTCGCCGCCATCTCCCATGACCTGCAAACCCCGATTACCCGCATGAAACTGCGCGTCGAGTTCATGGACGACAGCGCCGACAAAGACAAACTCAGCAACGACCTCAGCGAAATGCAGCACCTGGTCAAAGAAGGCGTGGCCTACGCACGCAGCACCGAACCGTCCAGCGAACCACCGCTGCGCCTGCAACTGGAGCCGTTCCTGCAAAGCCTGGTGTTCGACTACGCCGACATGGGCAAAAACGTGCAGTTGCTGGCCAGCGCCGACGCCGTGCTGCACACCCGCCCGCAAGCCCTGCGCCGGCTGCTCACCAACCTGATCGACAACGCGCTGAAATTTGCCGGCGCCGCCGAACTGAACGTCAGCCAGAACGCCAACGGTCTCTGGTTGCTGCAAGTACTGGATCGCGGCCCCGGCATTCCCGAGCAGGAACTGGCCGACGTGCTCAAACCCTTCTACCGCCTGGAAAGCTCACGCAACCGCGACACCGGCGGCACTGGCCTGGGCCTGGCAATTGCCGTGCAACTGGCGGCCAGCCTGGGCAGTGGCTTGCGCCTGCGCAACCGTGAGGGGGGTGGGTTGTGTGCCGAGTTCGAGTTGCTGTATTGAACGCTCCTACCCTTGCATCCCCCCGTGACCAGGTGCACATGAGGTGCGCCAAAGCGCCTAGCCACGGCTGAAGATAACCACGGAGGCACGCAGCTTGTTGGCACCGAAACAGCTCATACGCTGAAAGTCGGCATGGCTGACCGGCAGGTGTTGGCAGTCCAGCGCCGAGCGGTGCTGGCTGTGATCGACATCCGGATCATGGAGGTAGACAAAGTCCTCGTCGCAGTCAGTGACGATCACCCAGTGAGGCGCTTTGGAGCGGGTCAGTCGATAACTGCTGATCAACACCAAGAGCTGTTTGCCGCTGTCGAGTAATTCGCTCATCGACATGCGGTGATCACGCACCTGCTCCACGTCGCTGCCACTGAGCTGTTCGCAGAACTCATCGTGCACGAGGCGCATCAATTGCTTCTTATGCTCGCTGCGAACCCCGTTGAGAAACAGTGGCCCTGGCACATTGATCTGCAACGTCACCGCAAAACCCCGTCGCCAGGCGGCCAGTGCCAGGCCCTGCGGGCTGCAGCCGCCATGGCCGGCGGTCATGAATACGGTGGTGGCTTCACGCCAGAGTTGCACTTCTTCACGTCGTTCGGCTTTACGCTGCGGTTGCAGGGCCGCCATGGCCATCAACAGGCACGCCGGGCCACAGGTGAAGTCGGTGGTTTGCGGGTAGTAGGGCACCGGGCGCTTGCCGCTGGGCCGGTACTGGGCGATGCGTTTTTCCAGGCGCAGGGCTGTGCCATGGTCCTCGTAGTAATTGCTGAGCACCGCGAACTGCCGATAGCCACTGCGCTCATACAGCGAGATGGCTGAATGGTTGTCGGTGCGCACTTCCAGACGCAGATAAGCGCAATCGTGTGCCAACGCCTGCTCCTCGGCGCGCGCCAATAGCTGTGCGCCCAGGCCCTGGCCGCGAGCAGAAGGGTCGATGGCCAGTGAGTACAGTCGCGCCAGCGAGGTACCACGATGGAACAACAGCAATGCATAGCCCTGCAGTTGGCCATCGGCTTGCGCGACTATCAAACTGGCGTGTGCGCGACTGAGCATCCAGTGAAAACTGCGCGCTGACAGTCGATCATGGGTAAAACATTGGTTTTCCAAGTGCAGCAGCGCCGCCACATCTTCGTGGCGTGCTGGGCGAAATACGTGGTGCATATAACCGCCGTAAAAGTTGCGTAACGAAAGGAGACTTTTCCAAAAGCTCGTGCTTAATAGAAAAGGACTTGTTCTCCAACGGACCCAACTCATGTCAGCGGTAAACAGTAGCTTGCCCAGCCCGGTAACCACTACGTCAACCCCGGCTTACTCTAAGCCCAGTTATTTAAGCGACACAACCAGAAGTTCCAGCCAGTTCATTATCATTGTTGAGCGCAAGGAAGACTGGGCCTCGTATTTACCCTATGAAGATGTGATGACTGCGCAGGAATATCTGGAACACTCTTGCGAAGTAGAAGGCAGTAAGCGCGTGCAAGTGATCAACCTGTGCCGCAGTTACAAATACCTGGGTCATGGTTATTACTGCTCTTTATTGGCTGAGGCGCGCGGTCATCGGGTACTGCCTTCCGTTCGGACCATTAGCGAACTAACCCGCAAAGCGCTGTATGGCCTGGCCCTTGATGATTTGGATAAAACCCTGGAAAAAGCTCTGAGCAATCATCCCTACGGTAATACCGAGGGATTTACCCTGAGCCTGTACTTCGGCAAAACCGAACTTGAACCGCTGCAGGACTTGGCCCGGCAAGTGTTCGAAGTATTCCCTTGCCCGATTCTTTTGGTGGAGTTTCGCAATAACAACGGCTGGCATATCGACGGCATCAAGGCAGGGGCTCTGCCCAAGCTGCGCGATGACCAGGAACACCAGTTTGCCAATTCGCTGGACGCCTTCAGTCGCAAGGTCTGGCGGTTGCCGCGCAGCAAACGCCTGGCGCGCTATGACCTGGCCATTCTGCACGACCCCGACGAGAGCTTGCCGCCCTCCAATGCCAAGGCGCTGGAAAGCTTTATCCGCGTCGGCAGGGGGCTGGGTATCGATGTCGAGTTGATCGAGAAGAAAGACTACTCGCGCCTGGCCGAATACGACGCCCTGCTGATCCGGGAAACCACCAGCCTGGATAACCACACCTACCGCTTCGCCAAGAAGGCCGAAAGCGAGGGGTTGGTGGTGATGGACGATCCGGCGTCAATCCTGCGCTGTACCAACAAGGTCTACCTCACCGACCTGCTTAAAAGTCATCAACTGGGTATGCCGGCCACCGAGATTCTGTACAAGGACCGCCCCCAGGACTTTGAGCAGGTCGCCGAGCGCCTGGGCTTTCCGCTGGTGCTGAAAATTCCCGATGGCTGCTTTTCCCGCGGCGTGATCAAGGTGGAGAACCAGCAAGCCCTGCTGGAGGCCACCGCGCAACTCTTCGAGCATTCGGTGCTGTTGCTTGCCCAGGAGTTTTTCTACACCGAGTACGACTGGCGCATTGGCGTACTCAACCGAAAGCCGATCTATGCCTGCCAATACTTTATGTCCAAGGGCCATTGGCAGATCTACAACCACAAGGCCAAGGGCCAGGACATCAACGGCGAGTGCCGCACCCTGGCGGTACACGAAACGCCCAAAGCGGTGGTGGAGCTGGCCGTGCGCACCGCCAACCTGATTGGCGATGGCCTGTACGGCGTGGACCTCAAGCAGGCCGGCGACAAGGTGGTGGTCATCGAGGTGAACGACAACCCCAATCTGGATGCCGGCATCGAAGATGCCTATCTGCAGGACGACCTCTATGGCCTGGTGCTGGAAGAGTTTATCCGCCGCCTGGAACTCAAACGCCGCGGGCAAGCCTGGTAGCTGGCCGAGAAGCGAGGACTGCACGTGATCAAAAGCTTCCAACTCGCCCACCGAGCCCTGGTACCTGTAGAGCACCTGAAAGCACCGGTGCTGCTGTTTTGCAATCCGGACACGGCCGAGCGCGATGTGCTGCTGTGCGACTTCAAGTTGGACGAACACGCGCTGGCCTCGGCGCTTGACCCGGACGAGGTGTCGCGCATCGAGTTTCATCCGGAGCATCTGTTTCTGATCTGGAAAAGCCCGGAGAACTACTCCGGCGGCGACACGTTGTCTTTCGAGGTGTCGTCCTTCGGCCTGCTGTTCGGCGCCCAGCGACTGGTGGTGATTTCCACCGACAGTGGGCAATTGGCGGGCGTGGGTGCACGGCAACCGCTGAACTCGCCCCTGGATGTGTTGCTGGACTTACTGTTCAACAACATTCACCACTACCTGGGGCATTTGAAAGTTATAAAAATGGTTGCTCGTGAACTGCAGCAAAAGTTCAACGCATCAATGGAAAACAAGCACTTGGTGCAGATGTTCAACCTCAGCGAAAGTTTGATTTATTACATCAATGCCATTCACAGCAATGGAACGGTGCTCACGCGTCTACGCAATCACGCCGAACAACTGCGCTTTGCGCCTGACGCGCTGGCACGCATTGACGACCTGATTATTGAGAACAACCAGTGTTACAAACAGGCTGAAATATATTCGACCGTATTTTCCGGGCTTATTGACGCGCGCGGCAACTTGATGAACAACAGCATGAACTCTCTGCTGCGCAAGTTAACCTTGATTAACGTGGTATTTCTGCCGCTGAACTTGATCGCGAGCATTGGCGGCATGTCGGAGTTCAGCATGATGACCAGCAGTATTCCCTGGTGGGTGGCCTACCCCTTGTTTTTATTGGCCATGGGCGTTATCGGCACACTGGTCATTTTTGTACTTAAACGCATGACACCGAAAATCTTAACCGCGCAGTAGCGCTTTTTACGTTTAGTTAAACCAGAAAGGGGGCACCCATGACGTCAACAGAGATCGGCCTATTGATGGTCAGCGTAATTATTGTGTTTGGTGCAGTGAGCTTTTATTGGGACCATATCAAACAGCGCAAATAACGGAATATCTGCGGCGAGACAGGCCCCGATCGGGCACCTACATTTCCACCTGAGTGCCCAGTTCGATCACCCGGTTCAGCGGCAATTTGAAGTACTTCAGGTTGCTGTTGGCGTTCTTCAGCAGAAAGGCAAACAGGTGCTCTCGCCAGCGTGCCATGCCGATGCGGCTGGTCGGAATGACAGTTTCCCGACTCAGGAAATACGTGGTGCGCATCGGCATGAACGCCAGGTCGTCCAAGTGACAGAGCGTCAGCGCGGCAGGCACGTCAGGCTCCTCCATAAAACCAAAGTGCAGGCTGACGCGGAAAAAGCCCTCACCATGGCTTTCGACCTCCAGGCGTCGTTCCGCCGGAACGCGCGGGCTGTCTTCGGAGACGACGGTGAGCAGCACCACTTGCTCATGCAGCACCTGGTTATGCAGCAAGTTGTGCAGCAGCGCATGGGGCACTGCGTCGCTGCGAGCGGTCAGAAACACCGCCGTGCCTTGTACGCGATGGGGCGGCTGCGAGCGGATGCTGCTGATAAACAGCGGGAGCGGCAACGCCGTTTCGTCCAGGCGTTCGACGATGATTCTGCGGCCACGCTTCCAGGTGGTCATCAGTACAAAGAGCGCGATGCCGGCAATTACCGGGAACGCACCGCCCTGGAGAATTTTTGGTGCGTTGGCAGCGAAGTAGAGACTGTCCACCAGCAGAAAACCCACCAGCATCGGGATGGCCAACCAACGCGGGGTTTTCCACATGAGCAACACCACTGACGCCGACAACAGGGTGGTGATCAGCATGGTCCCTGTTACCGCGACGCCATAGGCAGCCGCCAGTGCACTGGAAGACTCAAAGCCAATTACCAGCAGCACCACCCCCACCATCAGCGCCCAGTTCACCGTGCCGATGTAGATCTGACCTTGCTCCTGGCTGGAGGTGTGCTGGATAAACATGCGTGGCACATAGCCAAGCTGAATAGCCTGCCGCGTCAACGAGAACGCCCCGGAAATCACCGCCTGCGAGGCGATGATGGTGGCCAGGGTCGAAAGCGCGACCATCGGCAACAACGCCCAGCTGGGCGCCAGCAGATAAAACGGGTTGCGCACGGCTTCCGGGGTTTCGAGAATCAACGCGCCCTGGCCAAAGTAGTTCAGCACCAGCCCTGGCAATACCAACATGAACCAGGCGCGTGATATCGGTTGGCGACCAAAGTGGCCCATGTCGGCATACAGTGCTTCGGCGCCGGTCAGCGCCAATACCACCGCCCCCAGGATCGCGACCCCGATGCCTGGATGCACGATAAAAAACTGCACCGCCCAATACGGGTTGATCGCCTGCAGCACTTCAGGCCGCTGCAAAATGCCATACACCCCAAGCGCACCCAGCACCAAAAACCACAGAACCATCACCGGCCCGAACAGTTTTCCGATGCGCGCCGTACCGT
The DNA here is from genome assembly GCF_003050835.1 of Pseudomonas sp. GV071. Taxonomy (GTDB): domain Bacteria; phylum Pseudomonadota; class Gammaproteobacteria; order Pseudomonadales; family Pseudomonadaceae; genus Aquipseudomonas. Next base: position 235,398 of record NZ_QAOJ01000006.1, read on the forward strand.
GTTTTTGAATCAGGAAAAGCCCCACCAGCACGACGACCGACAACGGCACCACCCAGCGCTCAATTCCATCGAACGCCAGTTGCAGCCCTTCCACTGCCGAGAGTACGGAAATGGCCGGGGTAATCATGCTGTCGCCGTAAAAAAGTGCTGCCCCAAACAGCCCAAGCAACACCAACACCTTGCTCAAGTGGGGATAGGCCGCAGAGGCGCGACGGGCCAGGGCGGTCAAGGCCATGATGCCGCCTTCACCCTGGTTACTGGCGCGCAAGATGAACAGCACGTACTTGATCGATACCACCCAGATCAGCGACCAGAAAATCAGCGACAGAATGCCCAGCACCCCATCGTGATTCACCTGGACGCCGTAATGGCCAGAGAACACTTCTTTAAGCGTGTACAGGGGGCTGGTGCCGATGTCCCCGTACACCACACCCACAGCGGCGATCAGTAAACCTACTCCCGAGGCTTTGGTGGAGCTGTGTTCATGGCTAGCAGTGGCTGATTCGTTCAAGAGTCGACTCTCACAGTACAACGAAGGAAGGCATGCCCATCCTTGAGCACTGCGGCGTTCACTGCCGCTAGCCCGAAGGGCCTAACGACGGGCAAAAAAACGCGGCCAGGATCATCGTGCCTGGACACTTGAGGCGTAAAAAAAACGTAAAAAAATGGCACCCTCGGCTGTCCGGGCCTTTTGACCGCGACGAGCGCTCCATGGGTATTTGTCGCAGCGGAAGGTGCGTTGCCCCGAGATCGATAGCCGATATCTCATGGCTGCCTGCGCTGCTTGGCTGCATACATAGCCTTGTCCGCAACATCCAGGAGTTGCTCGACCGTGCAGCCATCCGCAGGGAACTGACTAACCCCGATGCTGACGCCAACGTGCAGCGCGTGGCCGTCAATCTCGAACGGATGGGAGATGGCGCGCGTGATCTTCTCCACCAAGCGACCGACTTGTTCGCCAGTCAGTTGAGGGATCAGCGCGACGAATTCATCACCACCCAGTCGTGCCAGCACATCGGTACGCCGGATAGTACCCAGAACACGCTGCGCCACGGACACCAGAAGCTTGTCGCCCACCAGATGGCCGTAGGTGTCGTTAACCTGCTTGAAACGGTCCAGATCCAGAAACAGCAAGGTGAAAACCTGCTTGGCAGTGCTGGCGTCGACTATTTCCTGCTGCAGCAGATCCAGGAGCGATGCGCGGTTTGGCAGGTTGGTCAACACATCGCAAAAAGCCAGACGGTGCATGTGCTCTCGCTCGGCACCGATGTCGCAACTGGTGTGCTGGATGGCTAGAAAATGAGTGATCGCGCCCTCGGACGAGAGCAATGGCGAAATCACTTGGTTTACGGTGTACAGCTCCCCGGCCTTGTTCCGCTCGGCCAACACACCTTGCCACGCTTTACCGGCGAGGATGGTTTGCCACATCTGCCGATAGACTTCCGGGCTCTGCTGCCCAGAGCTGAGAATACGCGGCGAGCTACCGATCAGTTCTGCCAGGCTGTAACCGCTTTGCCGACTCATGGCCTGGTTTGCCCAGACCGTTATTCCGCTTCTGTCGGTAATCAGTACCGCATTTCCCGCGCCCTCCAATGCGCGAACCAACAACCTCTCATGCTCGCTTCTCACTGTTCAGACACCCACGTTTTGATGGTCGCGCCGCAGCGTCATACAAAAACCTTAAGCAAACCTGAGGTGGGTAAACCCGCAAACGCCCGCGCCTCTCCGTGGACTTTATGCCGTTCGCGCTCCAGACCGACCAGCATCTCCAGCCCCAACGCTACGGCGGCGTTGGCAACCAGCGCGAGCTCACCCATTGCCATCGCTCAAATAACGCTGCTTGATGGCTGACGCCTCACAACTGGCATTCATGGATGATTTCGCTGAAATCACCCGGCGGATAGCGGCTGTCAAAACCCAGGCTTTTGAGCAGGCGATGCAGGTGGAAGTTACTCGCCACATCGGCTGCGCTCATGAGCGTGAAGCCATTGCGGCGCGCAGCGTCCATCAGGTGAGTCATGAGCAATTTGCCCAGCCCCCGGTGTTGCCATTCATCCGCCACCACCACAGCGAACTCACAGGTTTTCTCCTCCGTCTGGGCGTAGCGGGCAACCCCTACCTCCCGCAGCTCGCCGTCGTCATGCACGAGGGCGACATAGGCCATCTGCAGGGGGTATTGAACAGTCATCAATTGGTCCAGCAACGGCAGTGGCGCCTCGTTGAAGGAGCACGAGAAACGTGCTCGCCGGGACTCCGGCGACAGGCGTTTGATGAACAGGAACTCGCGCTGGCGATCCTGCTCTTGTAACGACCGGATCAGAACGTGGCTGCCGTCCTTCAGGGCATCTATCCAGTGTTCTCCGATGGCCCCCTCGGTGAATGTCTTCAGCTCATTGGTTACATTCGAGGCGTTAGCGGTCATAGCAATCTCCTTACGCGACATGAAGATGTTCTCGAGGCCCTCCGCGCAGGATCAAACCGCCAGAATGCTGCGCGAGGAGCGGTACAAAAGATGTTCCGTGGTACTGCCCACCAGTTTGTTGAGGCCGCAACGGTGCACACGCCCCATTACCAGCACATCAGCGTCAAGTTGTTCAGAAAGCTCCGCCAGTACCTGCACAGGCGCACCGACCGACAAGTGACAGTGGCCTGATGGAATGCGGTAGCGATCGGCTAAGTCGTGGAAGGTTTTCTCCACTTCAAGTTGCACATGCGCCCACAGATCGGCCCAGGCCAGGGTGCTGCCGGTGGCATCGCCGAAGTACACCGAGGTCAGGTCCAGGGCATGCACCAGATGCAATTGAGCCTCGCTGTACTCGGCCAGCCGCTGCGCCGCTTCGATGATTCGTCCATTGAGGCCGTTGCGCAGGGCGTCGGGGCTTGCGGCATCCACGGCGGCGATGATCACTTGCGGTACTGCGTTGCCCGCCGGGCCGATCAGATGGACAGGCACCGGGCATTGACGCAGCAGGTGCCAGTCCAGCGGCGTAATGAACGTGCGCTTCAGCACCGGTTCGTGGTGGATGTCCTTGATCAACAGGTCAGCGTCGCTTTGCTCGACATGGTCGAGAATGGTCTGCACGACTGCCTCGCTCCAGGCCACTTCGGTAGAAACTTCAAGCCCCCTGGCGCGCAACAGCTGCGCCTCGTTATGTAACCAGCCCTCGACTGCATCAAGGTGGCAGAGGTTGGCGCTGTCCTGGGTTTCCTTGGCCAGAAACGGCAGAAGGCTGGGGATCTGTTCGAATACGGCGAGGTGCAAGGCGGCCCCGCTGGCCTTGGCGATTTCAGCAGAGCGCTGGATGGCAAGGCCATGGTGCATAGCCGGGTTGGCAACTAACAACAAGCGTTTGTAGGCGCGCATGGTTACCTCACATAACGGGATTAAAACGCTGCAGCGCAGAGGTTTGTCTGCACTCAGGTTGCCAAACCCGGTGGGCACCCAAGTTGATAATTATCAACATGCCGTCGGAGCCATACGAACATCCTCCGGCCGTGGTTCATCGACCTGGGCAAGGTGAAGGAGGCTCGGATGCTACTGCTGTGCCTGATCAACATAACGGTCGTAGTGGCCGCCGTAATCATTCACTACGAGTGCCTACTGCGCCTCAACGCGATACTGCCGCGCCTGAAGGTCTGGCATCGGTTCCGTATCGTCTTTGGCGTATTGGGCGCCATGGTCGCCCATGGCGTGGAGATCTGGTGCTTTGCCCTGGCGTACTTTCTGATGATCAAACGCGGTGACTGGGGCACGCTGATGGGCGCCTTCAACGGCACGTTGCTGGACTGTGCGTATTTCTCCTTCACCACCTTTACCACTATCGGCTTCGGCGATATCGAGCCGTTCGGCCCGCTGAAATACCTCACTGGCCTGGAAGCACTGACGGGCCTGGTGCTGATCACCTGGACGGCCTCGTTTCTGTTCCTGGAAATGCAGCGTTACTGGAACATCAAATAAGTGCCTGTTTGCCGCCGTATTGCACCTGCGCTTGCAAGGCCGGCAGGTCGAGAATTTCCATCACCCGGCCCTGGTAGATGATCAGCCCCATGTCCCTGAAGCGCGCCAGGCTTCGGCAGACCGTCTCCAATCGCAAACCCAGGTATGACGCGATGTCTTCCCGGCTCATGCGCAACAGGTAGCCATGGGCCGAATAGCCGCGACGGACAAACCGCTGGGATAGCCCGACCAGAAATGCCGCGACGCGCTCGTCCGCATTGCGACATCCCATGATCATCAACATCTCATGGTCACGGACAATTTCACGGCTGAGCATGCGGTTGAGGTTATGTTGCAACGAGGGAAACTCGCCGGCCAACCGCTCCAGACGACTGAACGATATCGGGCACACTTCGCTGTCTTCCAACGCCACGGCGCTGCAGGCATGGCGGTCCGTGCTGATCGCATCCAGCCCCAGAATGTCACCCGACATCAGAAATCCGGTCACCAGACCGCGGCCATCGGGGCTGACCAGGTGGGTTTTGAACGAGCCCAGACGCACCGCATACAAATGCTGCAGAGGCTCACCGGCATGAAACAAAGCCGCCCCTTTTTTCACCTTCACGCGTTGAGAAATGAGGGTATCCAGACGAGCAGTCTCATCCTTGGAAAAACCCAAGGGCAGACAAAGCCCATTGACCGCACAGGTCGTGCAAGCAGCCACCATCGGCTGAATATGAATGGCAATTGCCGCTTGAACCGAATCGCCAGAAGGAGCTGAGCAACCGCTTGCGCCGCATGAGGTGTGGGCGATGACAGTGTGCATACGTAGACCTCAACATGTGATGTTCATTGGCCAGGCTTCACGCACGTAAGGCTTGGCGGCGGGCTACGTAATTGCTACCGGGCGCGCCCAATGGACTGGTCGGTTCCACGACTGCGGGCAATCGATGGGGCGCGGCAATGCGCTGGCGCAACACCCTGACAAAGGCTTCGGCTTGAGCGTCCGAGGAAAAAGGCACCGAGTAGTCGCCCAACCTCACCGAACAGCACCGCCCTGGCTGGCTATGGCAGATTGCAATAAGCATGGAAAACGCTCCCGAGGACTAAGGGGTAATAGCCACTTTCAGTACGCCGTCACGTTGGTGTGCAAACAACTCGTAGGCGGCTTCAATGTCATCGAGTTTGAAGCGGTGGGTGACCAACGGTTTGAGGTCGACTGCCCCGCTGGCGACCACCGCCATGAGTCGACGCATTCGCTCTTTGCCACCCGGGCACAAGGTGCTGACGATGCTGTAATCACCCAGTCCGGCCGCAAAGGCACTTACCGGAATGCTCAGGTCGCTGGAGTAAACCCCCAGGCTGGAAAGCACCCCACCCGGGCGCAATACACGTAACGCCCATTCGAACGTAGCCTGCGAACCCAGGGCCTCAATGGCTACGTCGACGCCGCGTCCTTGGGTAATGGCCATGATCTGCGCCACCACATCGCCTTGTTTGAAATCCACCACATGGCTGGCGCCCATGCTGCGTGCAACCGTCATACGAGCGGCCACCGTATCCACGCCGATGATGGTGGTTGCCCCTTTGAGCCTGGCGCCAGCCACCGCGCACAGGCCAATGGGTCCGAGCGCAAACACCGCCACGGTATCGCCGATTTTCACCTCACCGCGTTCTGCGCCGCTGAAGCCGGTGGACATGATGTCCGGGCACATCAGCACCTGCTCATCGCTCAAGTGATCGGGAATCGCACACAGGTTGGCCATTGCATCCGGTACGCGCAGGTATTCCGCTTGGCTACCGTCAATCAGGTTGCCGAACTTCCAGCCACCGGTGGCACGAAAGCCATGAGGAGTGTCGGGGCCATCCTGTGAGGAGCAGCCACATAGACAAGCAAAGCTATGGCCACTGGGGGTGATGGCGCCGGCAATTACCCGTTGGCCTTCTACAAAACCGGTCACCTGTGCGCCCAGTTTTTCGATCACCCCTACCGGTTCATGGCCAATGGTCAGACCTTTTTGCACGGGGTATTCGCCGCGCAGGATATGCACGTCGGTACCGCATAAGGTGGTGGTGGTGATGCGAATCAGCGCATCAAGCGGGCCGATGTCCGGAATGGGCTTGTCGGCGAGGATGATGCGGTTTTTCTCGATGAAAACGGCGGCTTTCATTAGCGGCATCACATCTGCTCCGACGGGGAAATATGACGTAAGACTGTTCTCACAAATGCGTAAGGCTATTGACCTAGATCAAGCGCACTTCTAGGTATACACCCCATAGCACCACCGTATGTCGGTTACCGCGTGATACCGGCACAATTGATTTCAATCAAACCGGCGGTGCAGCGTGCTTGCACACTCAACGGGCCGATGGCGGAACAACCCGCCGGATACCCATGTGAGGTGCCCCATGTCTGCCCAACTCAGTACGGCTGCTCAGCGCCTGTTGCTGATCGCCCCACCCCTGATGCACAAAGACCCCGCTTTTGACCGCGCCATGATGCTTGCCAAAGCACTCGGCGCGGCGCTGCATATCGTCGCTTTTGATTATCTGGAAGGCCTGGCGACGGCCGGGCTGGTCAACGAACAAGCCTTGCAGATGCTGCGCACGGACTATGTCGAGCACCACCGTCGCTGGTTGGAAACCCAGGCCGAGTCCATGCGTCAGTTCGGAGTCGATGTCACGGTTGAGGCACAGTGGGTAAAAGACCCGCTGCCGGAGATACTCCAGCATGTGCGAGAAATGCCAGCCAGCATGCTGATCAAAGCGGTTGAGCCAAGCACCTTGCTTGAACGCGCCCTGCTCTCCCCGCTGGACCTGCTCCTGGCTCGTCAATGCAGCATCCCGATGCACTTTGTGACAGGGGTCGATCATCCCTTGCCACGCCGGATAATGGCCGCCGTGGATCCGTTCAACGCCGGCAGTGAACAGTTGGAGTTGAACGAGCAAATTATCTACGAGGCGTTGAAACTGGGGATGCAATGCAAGGCAGACGTGCACCTGGTGTACGCCTACGACCTGACCTCCGTTGCGGCCGCTGAACGTGATTTGGTCAGTAACACGGCGTGGTCGGTATCGACCCTCACCCAAGAGTTCCATGCCGCTCAGGTTGAGGCGTTCAGTGCTCTGGCCGAGCGCAACGGCATACCTGCCGAGAACTGCCACATGGTGATGGGCCACGCGGCACGCGCGTTAGGCGAGTTCGCCGAGCAACAACAGATGGACATCATCGTGATGGGCCGCCTTCAGCACCACGGCCTGAAAAAATGGTTGGGCAGCACCGCAGAGCACCTGCTCTACCGCATACAAAGCAGCATCCTGTTGCTGCCGCACGGCGATGATTGAACCAAAGGAGGGGATGTGCACCGTCTTCAGAAAGACTTAAGGTTCTGCCAACCATACTGGCCACAAGCCATTGCCCAGTCGCTATGCTGTAAAAAAGGATGCAGGCAAATATCAGATAGAGCCCAAAGGCTCGAGGCATAGTCAGCAGGCTGTGCCGTTGTTGCTGTACTCGGGGATCACCGCAATGCCATCCACCTCTAATAGCTCACTGATAAAAATGGATGTCGAACACCTGCGCATTGGTATGTATGTGGTGGAACTGGACCGCCCATGGCACGAAACGGCTTTTCTTTTTCAGGGCTTCTTGCTGCAAACCAACCATGAGTTACGGGCGGTACAGGCGACGTGCAAGTTCGTCTGGGTCGATAGCGACCGCTCACACAGCGTTGAAGAGTGGGCGCTTGCGCCAACCCCAGCGGTGCCTCAAGCGAAAATCAGAAAAGTAGATTTCTTTCAGGAACTGAGCGTCGCATTGCCGGCCTGGAACGCGGCGCACGCTGAGTCACTGAGAATTCTCAATGCCGTGCAACTGGGGATGGACCTCGATGTAAATGCGGTCAAAGCCGTGGTCAAGGAGTGTGTGGACAGCATTCTGCGCAACCCTGCCGCGCTGTTATGGCTGGCGCGAATCAAGAACAGCGACCTGTACACGGCCGAACACTCCCTGCGTGTTGCGATTTTTGCCATTGCTCTGGGCCGTGAGCTGGGCATGCTGCCGTTGGAGCTGGAGGAAATCGGCGTCTGCGGCATGCTTCACGACGTGGGCAAAATCAAAGTACCCAGCGAAATTCTGAACAAACCAGGCGCGCTTACCGCCGAAGAACTGGTGATCATGAAAATGCATGCCGACCACGGTCGGCGCCTGCTGCTCAGCAACCAGCAGGTCACCCCGGCCACCGTCGACGTGGCTTACGCCCATCATGAACGGCTGGACGGCCACGGCTATCCGCGAGGGCTCGACGCCAGTCGCATCCCGTATAGCGCCAAGATCGTAGCGGTGGTCGATGCCTATGACGCGATCAACAGTGACCGTATCTATAGCAAGGGCAAATCCAGCCTGGAGTCGCTGCGTATTCTCTTTGACGCGGCGGGTAGCCACTTCGACGAAGACATCGTCGGCACCTTTATCCGCCTGATCGGCATTTATCCACCGGGAGAGATCGTCGAGTTAAGCAGTGGTGAAGTGGCAATCATCATTGGCTGTCCGCCCGACAACAAACTCAAGCCGCGCCTGCTGGTGGTCCTCGACGCCGAAAAGAAACCGTGCACAGAACGGGTTATCGACCTCGGGCGCAACCCCAAGGACAGCGGTGGCCGGGAGTTGCGGGTGCGCGAGGTCGCTTGCTCTGGCAGTTTTGGCATAGACATCGAGGCCTACAGGCGCAAGGGCCTGATCATTCCTTAAGCGCAGCCGGGCTTTTTCGCACGTTAACGCAACGCAGGGCGGTGGCTGAACTAACCTGAAGGCGTCGCCCCCGCTCGCTCAAGGATGCAGCTGCCATGTACAAGGAGTTCCACGGCAAACCGGCAGTCATTTTGATCGTCGATGACCAGACCACCAATATCAAGATTCTGCGCGAAGCCGTGCGCGATCTGGGCGAGGTGTACTTTGCTACCAGCGGTGCCCAAGCCTTGGAGCTGGCGAAACGGTGCCCACCAGACGTGGTCTTGCTCGACATCGAAATGCAGGACATGGACGGCTATCAAGTCTGTGCCGCACTGAAGGCCGACGCGGCCCTCAAAGACGCCGCGGTGATTTTCGTCACATCGCACACCGAGGCACAGTTCGAGCTCAAAGCACTGGCTCATGGTGCGGTCGACTTTCTGCAAAAGCCCCTCAACGTGCCCATCGCCCGGGCCCGAATCCGTACCCATGTGCAATTGCACACCGAAACGCAAAAACTCGCCGAAGCGCGGCGCAACCTGGAAGACCTGATCCGCTACCTACCGGCGTTTATCGCGTTCTGGAGCGGCGACCTCAACAATTTGTTCTGCAACGACCAAAACGGGCATTGGTTTGGCATCCGTGCAGACGACATGTTGGGACAGCCCTTGCGGCAGGTTGTGGGGGAAAAGAACTTCCAATTGATCGACCAACATATCGAGTCGTTGCTTGAGGGCCAGCCGGTCAGTTTCGAAATTGAGCTACCCGCCCCCTACGGCGGTCTGCGCTTTGCTCAAATCACCCTGATCGCCCGCGCCAGCGGCCAGCCGGACAGCAACATCCTGATGCTGCTGACCGATGTCAGCGCGCGCAAAATCGCCGAGCACGCGAAGCTCGACTTTTTGACCCGCTACGACGCCCTCACGCACCTCCCCAATCAGCGCCACCTGCAGGAAGAAACCCACGCGGCTATCCAGTCTCACCCCGGGCAGCGGCAGGTAGGCATGCTGTTGCTAGATATCGACCACTTCAAAACGATCAACGACACCATGGGCCACGCCACCGGTGATCGTTTATTGCAACTAATGGCCGCGCGCCTTAAAAACCTGTGCAAGCCTGGCGATACCCTGAGTCGCCAGGGTGGCGATGAGTTCATCATTCTGATCAAAGATGCCGGCAGCATGACCGCCCTAGGTGACTATGCCGAGCGCGTTTTGCAGGCGATCAGTGAACCCTTTGTGCTCGACGACCAGCGTTTTGACCTGCATGTGAGCATTGGCATCAGCGTGTTTCCACACGACAGCGCCGATGTTCCGTTGCTCTTCCGCCATGCTGAAACCGCGATGTATCAGGCCAAGCAAGAAGGCCGTCATCGTTGGCGTTTTTTCAGCATCGAAACGGAAAACGATCTACGCGCCAGGCACAAGCTCGAGCGCCACTTGCGCGAGGCGGTACAAGCACAAGCATTCGAGGTGTATTACCAGGCCAAGGTCGACCTCAAGCGGCAACAGATCATTGGCGTGGAGGCGCTCATACGCTGGCCGACCGCACCGGATGGCCCGCTGTCGCCTGCGACCTTCATTCCCTTGGCCGAAGAAACCGGCTTGATCCTGCCGATGGGTCAGTTCGTCTTGCAGCGTGCCTGTGAACAAGGGCGGCAATGGCAGGTGCAGGGGCTGAATATCTGTATCAGCGTCAATATCTCCTTTGTGCAGTTTCGCGAACCCGGATTTTTGCCGATGGTGATCGAGGTACTGGCCACCACGGGACTGCGTCATGACCTGCTGGAGTTGGAAATCACCGAAGGCGTGCTGGTGAAAGACTTCGACCAGACCCTGGAAACCCTGATGGCCCTCCGGCAACTGGGTATTCGCATTGCCATTGATGACTTTGGCACCGGCTATTCCAGCTTGGCCTACCTCAAGCGCTTCCCCATCAATGTGCTGAAAATCGACCAAAGCTTTGTGCGCGACATGCTCACCGAAAGCACCGACCTGGCGATTGTCGAGGCCATTATCAACATCGGCCTGGCGCTGGACCTCGAGCTGGTGGCTGAGGGCGTTGAGACCCAGGAGCAAGCGCAAGCGCTACAAGAAAAAGGTTGCTCCGTCATTCAGGGCTACTTGTACAGCCAACCGACGACCTTTGCCCGGATGTCCGAATTGCTCGCCAAGGGCTTTCCTTAGGGGCAGCACCTGCTGCTGTTGAACCCGATCAGGAGTTGACTGTGCGCCCATGGATTGCCCTTGTTTTTGTCGTCGGTGCAGGCCTGAGTCTGCTGGCTGCCACAGAAACCCAGCGACGCAATGACCGCCTGACCCGGCAGGCGCTCAACGTCGAGTTAAGCGAAACCGCTGATGCGGTGGTGCGCCGAATGCACCTTTATCAATACGGTCTTCGCGGCCTGCGCGGCGCCATTCAGGCCGTGGACGGTCAACAGTTGAGCCTGGAAGGGTTTCAGCGTTACCAGCAAACCCGCGATGCCACCCGGGAATTTCCCGGCTCTCGAGGCTTTGGCTTTATTCGCCGGGTGGCAGAAGCAGAGCAGGCAGCGTTCGTGCAACAACAAAGGCGCCAGGGCCAACCGGAGTACACCGTGCATCAGTTCCAACCCCACGCGGGCGAACGGTTTCTGGTGCAGTTCGTCTGGCCCATGGCGCTCAACAAGGCCGGCGTCGGTCTGGATATCGCCTCCGACCCGGAACGCCAGAGTGCCGCGCTCGCTGCTCTGCGCAGTGGCGACGTCCAACTGAGCCGCCCCATCGTGTTCTTCGACAGCAGCGACCGCAGCACCAAGGCGTTTCTGATGCTGCTGCCGATCTATCGCAGCGCCGTTACCCCGGCTGACGTTGATGAACGCCAAGCCACCGCCATTGGCTGGAGCTACGCAGCGTTACAGATCGACGAGGTGCTGGAGAATCTGGGGATCTACAACGAAGGCTTGGGTTTACAGCTGTTCGACCTTGGCGAAGGCCACAGCTCCACACCTTTCTATGACCGCTCGGGGGGAGCCGACAATCCACAGTCGTTGATCAGTAACGAGCTGACGTGCGAAATCTTCGGCCGCCAGTGGCGGTTGAAACTAACGGCTTACCCCTCCTTTGTGGCGACGCTCAACCACACCGCCCCACAGCAGGTTCTGCTCCTGGGTTTGTTGATCAGCGGCTTGATCACCGCCCTGCTGGCCATGCTGGATTCCTCAAGGCGCCGGCGCATCGAAATTTTCAGCGACCAGGCACGTCTTGCCGCCATCGTCGAAAGCTCCTCCGACGGCATCATTGGTAAAGACCTGACCGGCATGATCACCAGTTGGAACAAGGGCGCCGAGCTGATTTTCGGTTTTACCTCGGAGCAGGCCGTGGGTAGGCGCCTGGCCGAGCTGCTGGTGCCATCGAACTTGCGGGACCAGGAACAAGACATTCTGGCGCGCATCAACCGCGGTGAACGGGTCACTCACTTCGAAACCCAACGGCTGCACCGTGACGGCCATCTGGTCGAGGTCTCCGTCTCAGTGGCCCCTATTCGCGACGGCACGGGGGTGATCATCGGCGCGTCCAAGACAGTGCGCGATATTTCTCAGCAAAAATCAGCCGAGGCGTCTCTGCAAGCCTTGTACGCCGAGCTGGAAACCCAGGTCGCCGAACGTACGGCGGAACTGCAACAAGCCAAGCTGCAGGCAGACTCGGCCAACGCCGCCAAGTCGGCATTTCTGGCCAATATGAGCCATGAAATCCGTACCCCTTTAAACGCTGTGCTCGGCATGTTGCAACTGCTCCTGCATACGGTCCTCAACCCCCGCCAGAGCGACTATGTCAACAAAGCCAGGTCGGCGGCCACCTCGCTGCTGGGCTTGCTCAACGATATTCTCGACTTCTCCAAAATCGAAGCCGGTAAATTGCAGCTTGACGTCCATCGCTTTGAATTGGAGCGGCTGATGCGCGACTTGGCCGTCGTGCTGTCCGGCAATCAAGGGGATAAGGAAGTCGAAGTCGTCTTCGACCTGTCGCCCAACCTGCCCGGTGTGCTGTTCGGCGACAGTCAGCGCTTGCAGCAGATACTGATCAACCTAGCCGGCAATGCCCTGAAATTCACCCCCAAAGGCTATGTGATCGTCAGCATCACGGAGCTGGAAAGTAACGACACAGAAGCCCTGTTGCGTATCGCCGTGACAGATACCGGCATTGGCATTGCCCAGCCGCAGCAGGCTTATATCTTCGAAGGTTTTGCCCAGGCGGAAACCTCAACCAGCCGCCGTTTTGGTGGCAGCGGCCTGGGCTTGGTCATTTGCAAACGCCTGGTCGAACTCATGGGCGGTCAGTTGCAGGTTATCAGCGAGCCTGGAAAAGGCAGCCGCTTCTGGTTTGACCTGGCCTTCACTGTGGAACCCGGTATCACGCTCAAAGGTGCCTGTCAGGGCATCGCCCCCTCCTTGCGAATTCTGATTGCCGATGACAACCGCGTGGCCGCCGAGTTGATGCAGCAAACGGTGGTAGCGCTGGGCTGGCACGCCGATCTGGTCGCCAATGGCCGGCAGGCCGTGGAGCGTGTGCGTCAGGCCCAACATGAGGACCAACCTTACGACGTGGTGTTGATGGACTGGCGTATGCCTGAGCTCGACGGCCTGGGCGCGGCGCAGCTTATCCACGACAACACTGAGCTGCGCCATCAACCGGTGATTCTGATGATCACCGCCTACGGCCGGGAAGCCTTGGCGCATATCCAGGAGACCATGCAGTCGCCGTTCGTGGAGTTTCTGACCAAGCCGATAACGCCCCAGCAATTAGCCTTGAGCGTGCACCAGGCACTGGACGGAAGCGCTGATAGTTCAACAGGCGGCGCCTCACAGCACAGCAGTCACGTCCGTCTCCAGGGCCTGCGTCTGTTGGTGGTCGAAGACAACGCCTTGAATCGGCAAGTGGCCGCCGAGTTACTCAGTCACGAAGGCGCTCAGGTGCAATTGGCCGAAGGTGGATTGCAGGGCGTAAGGATGGCGCTCGCTGCAACGCCGCCGTTCGACGCCATCATCATGGATGTGCAGATGCCGGACATTGATGGCTACGAAGCCACGCGGCGGATTCGCGCCGAGCCAGGCTTGGCCCGCGTGCCGATTCTGGCCATGACAGCCAATGCCTCCGAGGCTGACCGTCAATTGTGTCTGGCTGCGGGCATGAATGAACATGTCGGCAAGCCGGTCGACATCAACGAAGTGGTCCGCGCGCTGATGCAGATTACCGGCCGCGACAGCGCCCCGCACCCGCTCGGCAATGCCGCTGGGCCAGTCCCGTCGTCAGACCAGACGATGGAGGAAGGCAGCTCGATCCTCTCGCGTTTTGGCATGAACATCGAACTAGTGCAGCGCCTGCTTCAAGAGTTCCAACGGGACGCCCACGTGCTCCTCGCCGATTTGCAGCGGCACAGCGAACAACACAACCGCAGCGCACAGGCATTCGTCCTCCACGCGCTGAAAGGCAGCGCGGCGACCATCGGCGCGCTGGCCCTCTCGCAGCGCGCCGCAAGCCTGGAAGCCCAGTTCAAAACCCACCCGGATACGGCAGCGGCCGCGTTGGCTGATCCGCAGACGCTGGCGGAACTGCATTCGTTGCTCGGCGCAAGCATCGCCCGCCTTGAACACTGGATCGAAGGCGTTACAGACCCGTCCGCAGGTACAGGGCGGGCGAAATCGCCGATCACTGCGCAGCAATGGCAGGCCAAACGCATGGAACTGCTGGAGCTGCTCAGTACCGGCAACATGCGCGCATTGGAGCTGACCGAGGAGCTCGCCAGTGCCGAGGCACCGGAGTGGTTTGGCCGCGTGGTCGAACAGGTCAATGCGCTGATGTTCAACGCCGCGGCGCAATTGCTGCGCGAAGCCCAATAGCGCTAGAGCATGCGTTTGAGCACCGTGTCACGCAGATAGAAGTGGTGCCAGAACGCGGCAGCGATATGCACGCCGATGACGTAGTAGAACGCTGTGCCCACAAAGACATGGGCCGCTTCCACGCTGTGTGCCAACGGCTTGTTCAGCGCAAAGGGCGACGCGATAGTCAGGCCGCCCAGTGGCACGCCGCCACGTTCAAGCAGCACTATCGCCAGGCCCATCAGCGGCTGGATCAGCAAGAAGCCGTAGAGCGCCAGGTGGGTCAGACGCGAGGCCAGCTGCACCATTGGCTTGAGTGGCGGCTGCACAAGGGGCGTCGGGCTTCGCAAGCGGGCCAGCAGCCTAGGCAACACCAGCGCCAACACCACCAGACCGACCCAGAAATGCCCTTGGACAAATAGAGTCTTCAGCGCGCTGCCCTTGGGAAACCAGCCGCGACCCTCAATCAACAGGTAAGCAAGAATCACCAACCCGGCCATCAGCCAATGCAGATAGCGGGAGGTTCGACCATAGCGAGCGAAAACAGCGCGACTCGCATTATGGGGTGTGGGCGCTGAAACAGTGGTACGGATGAGATCGGCCATATGCCCCTCTACTCGTTAGGCCACCGAAGTGGCGCTGTGGGTTGAGAGGCAGTATTGCCAGCCTGGCTTAATGAAGTCTGAAGCAAACACAGGGCAGGTAAACGAGCACGCGCCTTAGCCGTTCCGGGGAATCGACAACGTGGCGAGCAGCCCGCCATCGGGGTGGTTTTGCAGTTCGATGGCACCGCCCAGACGCTTGGCGATCATCTCCACAATCGATAGCCCCAGACCTGCACCATTGGGGTTGTCGCGGCTGTAGAAGCGCTCGAAAAGGCGTTCGATTTTCGCTTCGTCAATGCCCGGCCCCCGGTCTCGAACACTCAGCAAGAACTGGGTGTTTCCAGCCTCTTTGAGTTGCACGGTGACTTCACCGCCCGCCGGCGAGAAATTGGCGGCGTTGGTCACCAGATTCTGCAAGGCAATACCAATGGCTTGTGCGTCGCTGGTTGTCTGGTAACCCCCCGCCGCCACATCCAGGGACAGCTCCAGCCCTCGGTCCAGGAGCAACGGAGTAAGGTCGGCCAGGGTCTCGCGCACCACGCTCTCGATATCGACTACCTGCCAGTCTTTGCGCGCCGTCTCCGGCTCGACCCTGGCCATGGTCAATAGCTGATTGACCACCCGGGTCAAGCGGTCCACGCCGCCCAGCAGGAACTGCAACGCTTGCTCGCGTGACTCATCGTTTTGCGCTTCCAGGGCGTTCTGCACGTGAATACGCAGAATCGCCAGCGGCGTGCGCATTTCGTGGGCGGCATCACCAATAAAGCGCCGTTCGCGCTGCAGCAAGTGGCCGATTTGCGACAGCAACCGGTTCAGCGCCGCCTGCATCGGTTCCAGTTCCCTGGGCAAGGGTGTCAGCAGCAAGGGCTCAAGGGACTCGGCGTGCCGGGCGCGAATCACCTGAGCCATATTCTGTAAGGGTTTCAGCCCCCAACCGATGGCCAACCAGACCAGCAAGGCCAGCACCACGATGCCGATCAGATTGGGAATCAGCGTGTGCCGCACGATGCGGTTCACCAGGTCCTGTCGGACATCGTCCCGCTCGCCCACCCAAATGCGCAGGCCGTGTTGTTCGTCAGGCAGCAAAAAGCCGTGCCAGCCCATACCGGCAATGCTGACTTCGGCAAACCCGGGGCTGCTGGGGGGTTGCTCAAACAGCGGAGCACTGGCCGAGCGGACCAGGCTTTTACCCTGCAGGTCCCATACTTGAAAGGCCATTTTGCCTTCGTAGGGATGCCCAATCTTGTGCCGTCCGGCCTGACTCAGGGCATTGTTGAACGCCTCATACAACTGCCGCCGCTGCTCATCCGGCAATGGCATCTGCACCACGCCCTGCAACAACCTGGCGCTTTGCGCCAACTGGGCGTCGTAGATTTCGGTAATTTCATGACCGCTGTCATGGAAGTTGTAAATGCTGATGGTCAGCGTGCCCAGGATCAACAAGGCCAACACCAACCACAGCGTGCGATGGCGCAACGACGTCATCTCAGCGCTCCACCAGATAACCAATACCGCGCACGGTTCGGATCAATTCGGAAAACAGCTTTTTGCGCAGATGGTGTATGTGCACTTCGAGCGTATTGCTCTCTGCTTCCTCATCCCAGCCATACAACAGTTGCGTGAGCCGCTCGCGAGTAAACACCTTGCCAGGCTGCGCCAACAGTTCATGCAGCAGCACATATTCCTTGGGCGTGAGCACGACCGCTGCTCCCTGGTAACGCACTTGCTGGGTGGCCGGGTCGAGACTGACACCCGCATGTTCGACCACCACCTGAGCGCGCCCGGCACTGCGTCTTAACAACGCGCGCAAACGGGCTTTGAGCTCATTGAGGTCGAAGGGTTTGACCAGGTAATCATCCGCGCCGGCATCCAGGCCGGCAATGCGGTCATCGGTGTCATCGCGCGCGGTGAGGATCAGCACCGGCAGGTCACAGCCGCCCTGGCGGATCTGTTGCAACACGTGAATGCCGCTGAGCCTGGGCAAGCCCAGATCCAGCACCATCAGGTCGAAGGTTTCGCTGAGCAAGGCATGCACCGCGCTGACACCATCCTGCAGCCAGTCCACGGTGTAGCCCTCGGCACGCAATCCGGCGCGTACGCCCTCACCGAGGGCGGTATCGTCTTCCACAAGCAACAAACGCATGGGTGTCCTTAATGGCAGAAAGCTCAGTCAGTCGAGCTTGTGTTCAACGTCCTTGAGTAAAGCATCGATCTCGCCTCGCCGGCCCTCATCCGCCAACTCGCGGCCCGGTCGTGGCGCAGCCAGCTTGGCCTTGAGCAGCGCGGCTTTGGCCTCGACATAGTGGCCTTGCCGGTACAGATGGTCGCCCCAGAAGTACAGGCTATCGATACCGTTGGGGTTCAGTTGCAGCGCGCTGCGCAGCAAGGCATCGGCCTTATCGGCGTCGCCAAAGCCAATGGGCCACCCGGGCACTCGATCGTACAACGCCGCCAGGCTGGTGTAGGCCGAACCCTGCAATGCCGCTGGGTCCAACTGCAACGCCTTTTCCAGCGACGCCTTGGATTGCTTGGCTTTACCCAATGCACCCAATCCGCCCTCGGCGCCTGCCCAACTGCTCACCACAATACCGTTCCAGATCCAGGCCTCGGCGGCTGTGGGCTGCTCCTGGGTGAACGCTTGCGCCTGCAGCGCCAGCTTCTCGAACTCGGCCGGTTTCTGTTTTTCCGGGGTGTCGTATTGCACCTCAGCCCAACGCTGCTGAATGCTCAGCAGGCGTTGACTGCCGGCCTCGTCCAGCGCCCAGGCCGATGGTTGGAGCAGTAAACCCAGCACGGCGATAACCGGAGCAAACAACGTTCTGTTCATTGTGGGGGATTCTCATGTGTGTGAATAAAACTGCGAATAACCGGCAGTTGTTTGCGCAACGCACGGTCGACGACCCCTGGTAGCAAGCCATTGAGGCGCACAAAGAGTTTTTCCGGCCAGCCCAGGTACAGCTCATTGAGGTCTTTCTGAATGGCCCCCATCACTTCGTGCGCCACCCGTTGGGGCTCGTCGACACTGGCCCCCAGTGCCTTGTTGAGGGCCATGGCGGCAGCACTGTTCATGCTGGTACGGGTAGCCCTTGGCGCCACGTACAGCACGTTCACCTCGGTGTCGGCGAGCTCTCGACGCAGCGCTTCGGAAAAGCCGCGCAAGGCAAATTTGCTCGCGCAGTACACGGCATAACCGGGATAACCGATGGAGCCGTAGGTGGACCCTACATTCACCACCAGCGCGTGGGGCTGGCTGCGCAGAATCGGCAACATGGCACGCGTCAACTGCAGGGTGGCGATCACATTCACCGTCAACATGTCGGCAATATCGTGGTCGTCGAGCTGCTCGATCAACGCGAAGCGATTCACCCCCGCGCCATTCAACAACAGGTTCACCCCACCCAGGTGACGCGCTGCCTCAACTACGGCATGGCGACCGGCGCTGGTACGCAGGTCGGCGGTCACCTGATGCAGTTGCAGGGGGTAGCGCGCCACCAACGTAGCCAGGGCTGCCGGCTGACGGGTGACGGCCAGCACCTGTGCACCCGCGGCGCAGAGGTGCTCGACCAACGCCAAACCGATCCCCCCGGTGGCGCCGGTGAGCACCACCCGGCAATCAGACAGCTGCATGCCGCACCTCGGTGGCGCCCGCGCGCGGCAGACCGCGGAACATCTCGGTATAGAGGTGGTAAACAACTTTGCTGGCGTGGATGACCGCTTGCTGGTCTTCGGGATCTTCCAGCTGGTTCATCAGACTGCGATAGGTGTCCATGTGGTCGATATCCAGCGCGCCATGGGAGGACAGGTAGCTGAACGCGCTGGCCGGCAACTCCAGTCGTTGCTGAATGGTGTTCGCCGCCTGGGTGGCCAACGCAATGCTGGTGCCCTCCAGCACATTGACCATGCCAAACAGCCCCACCGGATTGCCCCGCGCGATCAGGTCGTAGAGAAAACTCACCATCAGCTCGATCGGCTGCGCGGGTTGCCCATCGCGCACCTCATCGGCATCACCGCCGCAGGCACGGATGTCATTGAGAATCCACTTCTCGTGGCCATATTCCTCCTCGATGTACTCGCACACCGCGCCACGCAGCCACTCCAGGCGACTGGGCAGCCGGGCACCGCACGCCATCATCAACGGCACGGTATGGCGAACGTGGTAATAGGCCTGAGTGAGAAACGCGCGATAGCTGTCCAGGCTGACTTCGCCGGCCAATGCCTCACGAATGACCGGTACGCTGAACAGCGCCTGGCGTTCCTCGGCGGTAGCGGCTTGCAGTTGGTCAAAAAAATTCATGGTAGGAGCCTCACTCGGTAACGAGTTCTGAAAGGGCATCGCGATAACGCGACAAGATCGCTTCACGGCGCAGGCGACCATTGCTGGTGAGCAAGCCGTTGTCCGCGGTAAACGGTGTGGAAAGGCGCTGCCAGGCATGCACCTGGGCGTAATCCGGTAGTTGCGCATTGGCTTGGGCGACCGTCGCGGCGAGTGTCTCGTCGCTGCAATTGGGGTCTAGCGGCCACAGCAGTGCGAGGTTGTGGTTCAACCCTTCGCCATGCACAAATGCCTGGGCAATGGTGCCGCGCTGGGTCAACTCGGCCTCGACCCAATCCGGGTTGACGTTGCGGCCGAAGCTGGTGATGAACTGGTGCTTTTTACGGCCCTTCAAAAACAGATAACCGTCGGCGTCGAACTCACCGATATCACCGGTATGCAGCCACTCACCGCTGAACGGTTGATCGCCGAGATAGCCCAGCAACGCCGAACCGCTGACCAGCACTTCGCCGTCATCGCCCAAGCGCACCGTGACATGCGGCAATGGCAGGCCGACGCTACCGGGGCGGTTGTGCCCGGGGCGGTTCAGGCACACCACCGAGGCACACTCGGACAGACCGTAGCCCTGGTACACCGGCAGATTGACGTTGGCAGCACGCTGCAGCAGGTCCGCCGAAACCCGTGCACCACCCACCGCGACAAAGCGAAATTGCTCGGCTGCCACTAACTTGCGCTCGATGGCGGTGACCAACCCCAGCAACAGTTGCGGCACCAGAATCAGGCTTTGCGCCCCACTCATCACCAGCGTGCCGAGCAAGCGTGGCCAGTCCACACCGGAGGCACCGCTGATGCCCATCTGCTGCTGGGAAGACACAGTAATGCTCGCCCCGGCCAGCAACGCGGCATAAACGCCCAGATTTTCCAGCAACACGGCCAAGGGCAGCACCGCCAGATAGCGCTCGGGCGCGGCAGAGCGGCTGGCGCTTTCCAACTCCTGCGCCACCCGCAGCAAAGCGTCTGCGCTCAGGCACACGCCTTTGGGTGTACCGGTGGTGCCCGAGGTGTAGGTGATCTTTGCCGTACCGGCGGGTATGCCCGGATCAGCGCTCTGTGCGCGGCGCCAAAACACGCCTTCGCGATGAAAGCCCGCCAACTCCATATCCGCCGTCATGGCCTCATCGGCAATCGCGATATCCACCTGACTCTGGTCGAAGCAATGGGCTCGTTGGGCCTGGGTAAAAAACGGCGGCAAGGTGACGCAGGGCAAACCGGCAAACAAGACCGCCAAGTCCCACAGAACGGCTTCCGGGCTGTTGTCCATGACCAGCGCGAAGACCTTGCCCGAATGCGCCTCAAGCAAGGCCTGACGCTGCTCGATGCCGTCCCACACCTGTTGGTAATCGAAGCGACTGCTCGCCCCTCGTAGCGCATACACCGAGGGACGAAACAGTCGGTGGTCGTGTAACGCTGTGCGCAGCGCAGCCAGCTCATGCCGCATGGCAATGCTCCGCATCAAAAAAAGGAAAACCCAGGCGTGCCAGCACTCCACTGGTTTCCAACTGCTCCAGACCGAAGCGGATATTGCCGGCGTAAACATGTGGGTGCTGGGTGTAATAGTTCCCCCATGCAGCCTGATCGAGCCCGAGCTTCGCGGGGTCGGCATCACACAACAGCAGCGGCTCCAAGCCCAGACGCTGAAAGCTGTTGATCAGCGTGGCAGCCCCGGTGAACACCACCCATTCCAGGCCATGACGCGCCAGCAGCCAGGTCATGGCGACGATAATCAGGCGGGCGCTGCCGGCATTTCGCGCCGCGAGATTGCCGACCTCGACCACGCGGCGGCGCTCCACCGATTCACCCGCGACCAGCGAAACCACATGCTCAACCGGATTTTGCAGGTACTGCTCGATAAACAGCTGACCGTCGCGGCCCAAACGGGCACCGACGGCCGCACAGAGCTGACCTTGGCGATCATGCAAGGCCATCAAGTCGGGCATGAAATGATGAATATCGGCGTGATGCACCGCCGCAAACCGCTCCTGAATAAACGCCTCAACCGGAACGCGTTCTGGCGTTTGTTCACGCGCCAGCGACATCGCCAACGGGCGCTGCGCATCCGGGCCAAAACTCAACGGAAACGAGGTATTCCACTCGGTATCAATCATCGACATCCCCTCCAGCGGTCATTCGATGGAGGCACTATCGACAGCGAACCTTAATGAACCCTGAAGATCGTTTTTTACCCACTACAACCGCTCGGACACCTGCGGCTGACTGCCCGCGCCCGAGCACAGGTGAGCTATAGAACTGCGGTTTGGCGGCGGCTACGGTGCGGGCCCAGGTGACTCACGCTGGCAGCGGCGATACGCCTCAGCACTGCAACTGCCCTGCCCCGCCTCGCGACCATTCAGCAGCGTTTTCGCAGCGAGCCGGTTATGCCTTGGGGGATGGCTACTCCTGCATTGAGCGAGCGTTGGCGTGAACGCCGCATGCATTGCAAGCCATTTTGCGTGCATCAATCCTTCACGCCTGCCCGCCAGAGCTGACAGTTTTTCGCCTCCCTCCCCGCCTACAGTTCGCCGTCGCTGAATGTTCAGCGACGCCGGTTTGGTCGCCGGGAGACGTAACACGCACAAGCGCCTGCTATAAGAGGTAGGCGTTCTTCACCGCTGCTCTATGGCGGTTGTGCGCGGGACACCCTCGGGTGTGCCGGTTCCTACGTCCCGGTCGACCAACCCGCGCACAGCTGCCTCCTATTTGCTTGGTCGCACTTAGAGGTGGCTCTTCAATCGACGAGGAGATCATCTTTATGAACGAAGCTACCGCTGTAACCACCTGCCAACCCTTCGACCACATGGACAGCGCCCCGCTGTTCTCCGTGAACCCCGGCGTGCCCATCGAAGAAGCACTGGAACGCGCCGCCGACCTGATGCGTTATGTCGAAGCGCTGGCAGCGGCTGATGCCTTTACCGACAAAGTACTGGAAGCGGCCGTGATCCAAACCCTGAGTGAAATGGCTATCGCGTTGGTCAACGCCGCCAAACAGCCCGCCCGCGAAGCCACGCGGTAACGGCGCGTAGCCAAGCGAGCAGAAAAGGAGACCCGTTCAGTTCAGGTCTCCTTTTTATGTTTTAGAACAGACCCAGCCGCGGTGGCCGTGCATGGCTATAGGGAGCGAGCAGACCGTGCCTGCCTGCACAAATCCACCTCACTGTTGGGCATCGAACCAACGCGATAAGTAGAATTCCCGTCGAATCCGCCCACTCGCAGCCAACGGTCTCCTCCCCATGAAAACCCGCCTGCCCTGGCTCGCCCTATTGCTCGCAGCCTGCCTCGGTGCTCCAACGCTGTGCATGGCCCAGGACGTGGCCCCGCAACAGCATCGGGTCAGCGTGCGTGTACTGGACCCCGGCGCCGCGCCAGTCAGCCAATGGCGAGTGAAGGTGTATGTCAGTTATCGACCGCTGGTGGAGGGTTCGCCGAATACCACTGAAACCACCACCTCGCGCGCCAATTGCGCCACGCCCTCGCGCTTCGGCTCGATTGTGCCGTCATTCAAACGGTGCACCCTCACGCGCAACCGTGGGGTACAACAGATGCTGCCTGCCGCACAGATAAAGGCGGCGGACGCACAGACGTTGAATCTGGACTTTGCCCCGGTGATTGAAGATCACGGTGGCACCTTCGCCATCGCCGATCTGGTGCTGGCTTATATGACCTGCGCGAAAGACTGCGAGGATCAGCGCATGGATATTCGCCTGAGTTGTTACGCCGACGACGTCGATCACGGCGAGGTGCTTGCCGATGGCGTGGTGCTCAGCTATTCACGCGGCGCAAAAGCACACCCAGGGGTGGCGGATTGCGGGTTGAAGCTGGGCGATGAAACTACCTGGTCGAACCGCGACACCGTCATCGCGCGGATTCGCGGGCATTTCGGTGACGAGCAGCAAATGCTCAGCCATGATCTGCTCGGCACGTTTCCCGCGATTCCAACGCCCGATAACCGCTGGCTCTGGAACCCGGCACGGGGCAATAACGACCTTGGCGACTACTGCGCCATCCCCGACCAACAGAGTTATGTGAACAGCACCTACTACGCCACACTACCGCCTAGCGTGGGCTGGCCGTATCACCATGAAACCGAGGTGTACGTCACCAGCAAGCCCAGCGGTGAGGTGTGCACCATCTGGCTGACCGGTACTGGCGATGAAAGCTATGTGCGCTATTTCTACAACTTTGCCGACGGCCAGTTGGTAAAGGCCTACACCATGGATGAACCCGACGACGTGAGCCGCGAATGGCGTTGGGTCAACGGCGAGCCTTGGGAGTTTACCCGCCGCCAGGTACCCGACTCGATTGCCGGGCACGATGCCATTTTGTATTGGCACAAAACTGCGGCCCAGCTATGGCCCAAGCGCATGGACTACAAACCGAACCTCAAGGAGTTCGCCGCCGTGAGGGATTTTGCTCAGCAGTTGTTCACGCGTTTTCCGGCGAAATCGAAGGCTGACGATGCGCAGCAGTGAGTAGTGGGTTGAGGCAATCAGCCCACAACAGGCGCGCGTTACTTACTCAAATAATCCCGCACGCGGGGATCTTTGAGCAGCACCATCACCCCCTCAGCGATACAGCCATTGAGATCTTGCTGCACCGAGCCGCTGGCGTGGGGCACGGTCAGGTCGATTACCTGGCCATCACCCAGGGTTGCCTGGAAGTGGACTTTGCTGCGCCAGAAAAACGCATAGGTGTACTCGCTCAGCAGCGAGTCGATGCGCAGTTGCAGAGTCTTTTCGCCGGATGCCCCGGTGGGCTTGCCGTTCTTTTTCAGCTCGGTCTGGGTTTGCTGCACCATGACCTCGGTCAGTGCCTTGGGGCTGGCTTCAATGCGCTGGCCCATGTAGCGGTAGATCACCATCGGTTCAACAGCAGGCTGGGCATTGCTGACCGCTACCGTGCCGGCGATGGGCAGCTCAGGAATCAGACCGGCACGTAGTGGGTATTCTGTGGGGGTAAACGGCAGGCTGCCGCAGCCGGTGAGCAGCATGGCAGCAACAATAAGGGCAAACAGCTTAGGCATCGTAACGTCCTTGTAGAGCCGGGTGGCTCGGTAGCGAGTTGGGCAGGACGGTGCCTGCGCGGCGCAGGTTATTGGGTCAGGCGGATCTAGTAAAGCGTGTTCTACCAGCCCCGGCGGTGCTCAGGCTCTACGCCGTGAATAAATACCGATCTGAATATCGAGGGAGCAACATGTGCTACAGGGTCGCAGTAAGCACCACTTCCACTCCCCTCCTCCTGAAAGCTGCTTTGCTGTTCTCTTCAAGAAGAACTGTGGCCACGAATTGTTGGAGCAACAATAAATCTGTGCCGTATTCCGTAGTGCCTTCGCCGCAAGTACTCCGATATAGAAAATTCGCTACACCGGCTCGATGGCCGGCCATTGATGCCGAATGCAGGCGCCCACGACAGGCCGCTATCGGTTGAGTGCACAGTCGAATGCGGTCATGGGGAAGCCGATTCAACGACAGCGATTCGAACCCCGTCTTGCGATCCCGCACCGCCTAAAGCCATGAGGATGGGCACGGGGGCTCTTGAAAAATAGACCGGCCGTACCCGACCAGATCCCGCCGCTTAAATAGTTATCGCGAGAGCAAACTGAAGAACTTCGTGGAATGGGCAATCGACTTACGGAATACCATTACCGAACCACTTTTAGCAGGCGCTATTTTTAAAAAATAGGACTTTCCCTACAGACGCAAAGGTGGGGGTGAGATTCACTGCTGCGGCTAAATTACTTATCCCACTAATCAATACGTCGACTGAAGAGAAACAATAGAGATCAGCGTACCGTCACTGACGCCTAAAAAATTGAATTTGATGTTATATGGAAAAAGACTCTGACTTTGATGTTCCTTTGCACACGCTAAAACATCTAGCCAAGAATACATAACTTAGAGGAAATTAATTATGAGCTTTATAAATTCTTCGAAAAGAATGTTCGCGATTATTTCAGGAAAAAAATACAGAAAGTGCCCGAAAGGATCGTTGACCCATCATGCCGAGAAGCGAGCACTCAACGCTGGACTCATCAACTCCGAACAGGTCATGGCGTATTGCGACAATTACACTACAGGCCTATCTCGCGAAACTATTACAGAAGGGCTTAGTTCATACTGGGACATAACATCGCCACAGGAAGCGACTGAAACACTAGAGTTTCTTAGCCAGTATGGCCACCGTTTTATTTACGAAATAGTTTTAAAAACTTACAGTGAAGACGCTTCCGAAGACGACCCTGAACAAGTTCTCGCAGCCTTGTTAGAAAGTGGCCGATACGGCCACCCCGAAACGGTGTTGGAGGACATGCTTGCGGCGGAGCCATCTGACCAAACAGATCTAATTTATCAACACCTGGCACGCGCGATGGATATGCTGGAGAATCTTCAATCGATTTTCGGAGCTCTTAAGGACAAAGTAAACGGGCCGTATCTCCCCAGAGACTACGACGCAGGGATACTTGCGTGGGATTTAGGACGCCTTGTCACTGTTGCGAGGCTGTCACTGGATTGCGGATACATTGAGCAATCTGAACTAAGCCGCGTTCTCGCGCATGTAGATACAGAGCTGAATGCAAACTTTTCGTCGTGGCCGCAGTTTGCTAAGAGCTATATTATTGGTCGGGCTGCCTGGTCAGGTAAAACCATGACGCTAGGTGGAATTATTGGCATTACTGAAGATCTTATGACGGATAAAGATAGTCCTTGGGTACTATTTCCCCTCTGAACTTCTGACTAACTTTAATGGCTTTCAATCGAAAGTGGCCATGCTGGCAATCAATGCATTTTTTTGCTCATATTGGGCGAATCAAGCCTTGGAGTTTTCCGTAATCGGCTTCCAACCGTATTTACACGGAGCAGACTCCACCGGCATCGGCCAGACGCGGACAAAAGTTAGAGTCGAGCAATCGGAATAACCAGAACAGCAGACCTCTGTCGGTCATGATTAGTATTGGCTGTAATTCGGTCTACTGTTCCAGCATGATTGCAAGCACAACTAGGCTGTAGCGCAGGGTTCTGAACACTGCAATGGCGTTGAGACCGGTGAATTGGCCGCATATCAGGTTGCTCCACCGGTACCGAAACACTTCGAATTGGCCCCCGCATGCATGGTGCAGCCCGCTAAGACGAATGGCATTTTTTAGCTGCCGGTATGATGTGGTCATCTTCCCTGGTTTTTTGGTGTGAGACCCTGGATCAACTGCGTTATCTGTTGAATCTCGACTTGCGACATTCGTCGCCGAATAGTCCTTTCATATACATCCTTGTACATGGGGTCTTGGATTGACTGCCTTACCCACTGCTACGGCAGTTCTTGGTCGCCCGGTCATGAGCAAAACTCGCGACTGCACTTCACATTTTTTCCAGTGCAACTCCGATTCAAGCGATTAGTACTGGGCCCAGGCTATCTCCAAGGCGGGCGACAATCTGGCGCCCGTCCCCAAAAAAATCACCCTACTCGAACTGCGGCAAACCATCCTCAATCGACCACCAGTTTGCCTTTGACCCGGTATGAAAATGCGCCTCCGGCTTAACCGAAACCGGCTCATTGATCAGCCCCACTCGAATGCGCAACACCCCAGGCAAGCTGTCTCTTTTGCTGTAAACCGGCGAGCCGCAGCGGCTACAAAATGCGCGTTGTTTGCCGGGCGACGACTCGAAAACCGTTATGAGTTCAGCGCCACTGAGCAACTGGAATGCGGCGGCGCTAATGGGGGTATTGGTCGCGAATGGCGTGCCCTGCGCTTTGCGGCACTGCGAGCAGTGGCAGACCTGAATGGGCGCAAGTTCAGCGTCGATATGAAACTGAATGCCGCCGCATAAACAATTGCCGGTGTACATCGCTGCCTCCTGGGTTCGGGTACCTTGCCGCTTGGTGTGCACCATTCAAAAAAACAATCCGGATAGTGTTTTTGCACACTCCGGGTCAGAAGCAGAAGTTGCTATGGGACGACTTCCGAGCCGTTCCCATCGTTTGAGTTCTTGGCCAGGGGCGTAAACGGCCATTCACCAGCGCTGCTCAAGTGACAGCGGCAGGCGCAGCGGCTCAATCGTGCCTTCGCGAGTGCCGCACATTTCGTCATGAACACAATGCTGGATCAACTCGCAGGGCACACGCGGCATGGTCTGCAACAGCTCGCGGACCTGGGTGGTCGAGCGCAGGTGCAGCACCTTGCCATGCTCGTCCCGCACCAGTTGCAGGCCCGAGGCCTGCCTCGCTTGCAGCAGGTAGAAGCCGCCCTCCACGGACACCACTTCAAGCCCTTCGATACTGCCCGCCTGGGCGGCCACGCCGAGTTGATGGAGATTCATCGCCAGGTCCTCTTGCCAATCGGGTGTTCGCTCGCCGCCGGGAGTGGCGAGCACCTGAAGTGCCTACCCTCTCAGTCTGCCGCCGGTGTGGCGTCGCGACGGAAGAACAGGGTCACTTGGCCCAACTCTATGCCGAGTTTGCTCATGCTCGACCGGTTGATCAGGGTGTCTTCGTCCATCAGGTACATCCAGTCATCGAAGTCCACATCCCAGGTGGTGCCATCCACGTCCAGCTTCAGTTGATAGCGCCAGCGCAAGGCATTACCGGCGATCTCCCCTTCGGCCTCGCCAATCACATCGGCGGCACGGCCCCGCCACTGGCCATTGCCTGCCGGCACCAGGGTCCATACCCGCTGTTGACGGGTACCGTCGCTGTAGAGAAAACGCTCGTCGAGGATCAGCCGCTCACCTTCGCGGTGGCTGGTGATGTCGACCTTGAAGCGCTTGACCACTTCACCTGAGCGATTCTGGAAAATGCCCCAGGCCTGCACGGGCCGAGAGAAGAACCCTGGCAAGTCCAGCTGCGGGCGCTGCGCTGCGTAACGCTCAACGTCGACGCCGCCGCAGCCACTTAACAACAGGCCACACAGCAGCCATATTCCGACACGCATGGTCGAGCTCCTCATGGGTTGGTCTGATTGAGCCCCAGCAGCTCGCGACGTAGCTGGGGATTACGGGTGCGGGTATCCAGCCAGATGGCGAAGAACGCGCGGGAAAGGTCGACATCGGTTACCGCGTGGCGGAACGCGTTATCGACATAAAAATGCCCACCCCTGCCCGGCAGGTAGAGCCCGGTGATACGCCGCCCCGGCTGGACATCAACGAAGGCCTTGCGCAACTCGATGCCCCAGGCGGCCAGTTGGGTTTCATCGACCGAGGGCCCACCGAGGCGACGCATCTCGTCCAGGCTGGCTTGCACCAGCGTGTCCTGCGATATCTCGCGTTGGTAGGTCAGTTCCAGAGCAAAAGGCTGCTCCCAGTTCACGGTGGCTGCTGAACTCCACAAGCGAGCTTGATAGACCCGCAAGCCGAACCAGGTGAAGTCGCCCTGGCCGACCAACCGCGCCTCGGGAAGCTCGCTACGCCAGTCAGCCCAGACCGGTGAGCCTGCCATCAGCAGGCAAAATACGACGACGCCACGCAACGGTGAGGCGAAAGAAATGGCGAGGCCCATGGGAGCTCCGAGGTAGGTCGCTGTGGAGAAATACTTATACAAATTTCTTTTTTTGCATAGGTTTTTCTAACCCCCCTCTTCGCTCGGCCGTTGGTGTTGCACGTCCTGGCGCCAACCCAGCGTCGCTGCCTGGTGGCAACTGTTTGGCGAGATACGGGGACGTTTTCCACTCGCTGCCACTGCCACCACTCGAGTGCGCAACATCCCGGGCAAGGTGTCTCTTTTGCTGTAAATCGTCGAGCCGTCACCACTCGAACAACTGGGAAAAAGCACCGTTTGATTTAACCGCACCCTTTCAGAGTCGATTAGCAACGCCGTCCACGCTTACCCTCTGCGCCACCGTCGTTCTCAGTCAGTCCGCCGCAAGGGTGAAGTACTCGAAACCGAAATAGGCGGCCTGATAGACCAGAGTAAACAGCACCAGAGTCAGCTGTACGCGACGGCGCTTCTGGGTGAGCCCCAGTAACACGACGCCGAGCATGATGAGCGCATGGGCGGTATACGCGGCACCCAGCGTCTGCCAGCGGGCGTTGCCTTTGAGTGAGGTATCGACCAGGTCCATGGCGGTGAGCAGTGCGATCAGGCCGAAAAACCAGCCACGTCGCGCCAGCAGGTAGTTTTCGTAGCTGCCGAACTCTCTGACATCGGACGGAAACAGCATGGTCGACATCATGAAGTAGAGCGCGCAGTAGCAAACAATAAAAAGATAGGAACCGAAGGTCCAAACCGGCACCTGGGTCAGGCGGAACTCCCACCACCAGAACGTCATGATTGAAACGAGCGCCCACACCACCCAGCCCATGTGAATCCATGACCAGCCAAATCGGCGCGGGTGTTCGATGATCGACGCGATCCCCCTGAGCAACGTGGTTATACCCAGCCCCAGAATGATGCTGAGGAAGATGCGGATGTGGGTATAGATGGGGTCAGGGGTCATCGCTGTGCGCCGTTTTCTGAAGCGGGTTTTCGCAGGCTCGATTCTGGGAGGCGTCACCCGCACTTACAGGTGCAGCCACCCTGCTACTTCACCACGATCGCTTTGCCCTCAAGGGTCTGGGCGTTCATTGGCAGGGAAGACGTGATGCGGCCTTTCTTGTCACGGCTAATGCTGTCGCCCATCGACCGCACCCCTTGTGAGGTTAGCAGCACACCGTTTGCACCCAGCTTCGCTGCTTGGGCTTTGAGCTCGGCGAGCGCGTAGTTGATCGAGTCCTGGTCGGACATACCCACTCCACTTTCAGCCTTGACCAGGCCCACCGTCTCATACGCGCCAGGTGGGTCGACAAAGAGCTGCACCTGCGACGCACGTATCGGTGGGTGCGCGGCACCGACTGCAATCGAGGAGCCGCTTGCACAGCCCCCGAGCAGAACCAACCCTGTGTACAGGCATAACCAGCGTGCAATGTTCATTTTGTCTCCTTGATAGGGTCGCGCATGTGGCAGCGAGTAATCGCAGTCAGGGCCCTGGCACCGGACAACTCAAATCGGTCTCGTCGCACTCAAGCAGCGCGTTGAGGTCTTTGGTTCGGGTTTGTGTGAGCTCACTTCGACATTGCGCGACCAGCATCGGATAGATGCTCCCCTGCGCCGCCGCCGAGGTCGCAAATTCACACTGCGTGTCCCGAAAGGCTATCCAAGCGCGCTGCGCTTTCACCAGGAGTGTCGCGCTGTCGGGATTGTCCTTCAGGCGCTGCGTGACTTGCTGGTAGCTGGTATTCAAGGCCTTGTCAGCAACCTTGAAGGCCTGGTCGGCGCATATGTTCATCGCCTGCTGGCTGGATGCAGTGGCGCAGTCGTCGGCAAACGCCACGCCACTGAAGATCAGGCCAGTGGTAATCCATAAGCAACATGCCAATGTATGGCGCATCGTTTTACTCTCCCGCTGTGTGTGTACGTATCGACACAGGCTGTAGGCCGCCTGAGGGCGATTGTCAAAGTGGCCTCGCGCATCTCTGCGCTACCCCACCTTGTGACCTTCCACCGGGTTGCAGGCGAATGTCACGAAAGCAACGCCGTTGGTTGGAAACGACCAATGGGACTGAATATCCAGCACGCTGATCTCGCTACCGAGCGAGGTGCACTTGGCGTTGGCTTCTTCCAGTGCCAGGCGGCGAGCGCCGGTTTGAGCACCGCGTGCCAGCGACGCGTTCGCGGAGGTCTGGTACAGCTGGTTGTCGAGCTTCATGGCCGGGGTTTGCCAGGCACAGCCGGACAACACTGCATACACCGAGATAGCCGCCATAATCTTGAGTTTCATAAGGTTCTCCTGCACTGCAAAAGTGGGCGCGAACGCTGCGGGTTGTGTTGCTGGCCCGGTGGGTCGCGAACGGCGGCGCGGGTGTTTGGATGTGATGTCGCCGTGGAGTCAGCATCGGTGCAAACGGTGTATCAGTTAAGAAAAATGAAGTAACTTTCAGCTTCGATTAGAAAAACTTAACCAAGGTGGCAGGGTGAAACTCGACGCCAAACAGCTGCAGGCTTTCCTCGCGGCCATCGATAACGGAAGTTTCGAAAAGGCAGCCAAGACCCTGGCGATAACCCCTTCGGCGCTGTCCCAGCGCATACACGCCCTGGAAGCCCACTTGGGCAACCCGCTCGTGGTGCGCGGGCGGCCCTGTGAACCGACGCAACTAGGGCGCCGGTTGCTGCTGTATCTGCGCCGCGCCACGGTGCTCGAGGAGGAGTTGCTTAACGAACTGTCGGGCGATCAGGACGAGCACCTGCGGGTGGTTATCGCGGCGAATGGCGACACGTTGGCGACCTGGTTTTTCCCCGCCCTGGCGGCCATTTTCGTTAGCGAACGCATACTGCTCGACGTCGTCGTCGACGATCAGGACCATACCTACACGCTGCTGGAGAGCGGTCAGGTGATCGCCTGTATCAGCACGCGTGCGGAGCCCATGCGAGGGTGCCTCGCCGTGCCTCTGGGCTCGGTGCGCTATTGCCTGGTGGCATCGCCCGCGTTCCAGGCGCGGTGGTTTCCCCAGGGGCTCAACCGGGAAGCCGCACGCAAGGCACCGGTCTTTGCGTACTCACGCAAAGACACCCTGCAAGATCACTTTATGCAAACCCGCTTCGGCCTGCGCGCTGACGCCTACCCCACCCACTACCTGGCGCTGCCCGAGGCGCGCCTGGAAGCCATTCGCCGTGGCCTGGGCTATGGCATGGTGCCGCACATGCAACTGCACGACTCGCTGGCCAACGGCACCCTGGTAGACGTTGCGCCAGGGCATTTCACCGATGTGGCGTTGTATTGGCATTCGTGGGCTGTGCAATCCCCGCGCATGCAGGCACTCTCGCAACGCAGTGTGGAAACCGCGCGACGCACGCTGCTGGTGGATCAGGCTGGCGCTGGCGGCGAGGTACGTCCACCGCACTCCCCCACCCTATAGGCCACTGATGAGCACGGACGCAGAAATCATCGCAGTCGTCGTTCAAGCATTCGCTTACGTCGAACGCCCCCAGCACTTTGCCAACCTTAATTCTTTTTTAATTTTCAGTAATTAGATAACAGGGGAAGCATTCCATTAAATCGCCACCTAACCAGCCTTCTAATTTTATGTGCAATTTGGTAACCGTTCTAAAAGGAGGCTATTTTTCTAAAAAATCAGTCCCACCACCAAGACCCACAACAACCTCTGGTGCATTTTTATATTTTTTCACAACAATCCTTTATCCTTATTAAAATCCTTTAAAAGCTCAAAAAACATATCAAACTCCTCTTTACTTTCATTTTGAGAAATTTGCCTTATCAATCCTAACCATGAAATATCATTTGATAAATTATTGTATTTTGAATATATCCAATCATAAAATTCCGCTCTAAAAACTTCATCATCCTTTGATGCTATTTTATTTTGTGCCTGACACAAAAAGTAGCCTGAAATAAAACTTTCTAACAATTCAAGCCTTGTATCCCTAATATACATCCGGGGTCTTTTTTCTATATACTGCAACAATTTCAGTAAATTCATTTTTGCATATCTCAATATTAAAATTGATCAATATCAGGAGAGTGCATACTAGGAAATCCAATTCCCAAGCCATCTAACCATTTTTCATATGGTATACCCTTGGGGGATTTAAGTTGTCAAATATTAAGCCTGTAACCTTTACCCCTACATGATCACCATTAGTAGAAATAGTTTTCCCTGACACTTCCGACCATATATATCCTGCATCGGATTTTAATGTTACCCCTACACCCTCAACTCCTTTTTCTTGTAATATCTCCTTAAAATAAGCCGTGAACCCCTTACATCTAAACATTTATTTTAAAGCATCGGAAACTTGGACAACTAAAGATTCTAATGGGACACACATTCAACTCCAAGACTCCTTCTTCTCCTACAAAGCAGCAATAACTCTCCTCTACTTCAAAGTTATATATTTTTTCTGTTCCGGGCAAATACTTTAAAGATATTACATTTATTAATTTTTCATCATGTATAAAAAGATGTTCGCCTATTGCACTGCGAAGAGTGCGCCGAGCATGACGCGTTGCTGGTGAGCCATGACCGTGAACGCTAACCGTGGATCATGTTGTTAACCCAGGCTGGAACCCTATCGGCTTCTCTTCCTCGCAAGGCAAGGCGTATTACCTGCCGAGCCTGGTGCAGTTTGCTTTGCAGGGCTCGGCAAACAACAGCCCTCACCTGATGCAGCTGATTCAGCACCTTGACGGTTATGGCGCGAACGATGCTCTTGTAAGCTACTGCGGCAAAGGCCAACCCTGGGCGCTGGCGGCGTTCCTTGAGCATGGGGTGGAAACCCGCACCGCCAGCAAAAACCCGTTTGACCAGGTGCTGCGCACTTACACGTATTGGTCCGCAGACTCCTGCCCCACAGACCCGTCACCCGTTATTCAGAACAAGGTATGTGCACGTTATGAACCGATGGAAAGTCGCCTTTTTTTCGCTGTTGCTGCTATCCAGTTGCGCCATCGCGTTTCTGGCTTATGGCTTTGTTGATATGGCTTACACCACCACCTATATGCGCGACAGTTTTGACCGTACGGAGAAAAACCTGGAACGGCTCAGCCTGCTCTTCCCGAAACAGACCTATCGCAAAAAAGACATCCTGCATCTGCTGCGCAGCCACAACAAATACGAGCTGATCGCCGAGACCAGTTGCTCGATCCAGGTGGATGGTCTGCGTTTCGAGTTTGACGAAAAAGATCACTTGCTCAGCATCAATACCAGGGCCGACAGTGAATCCGAGGCTCCGTGCAACCCGCGTTAAACGGCTGCCCTGCCCGCCCTGGCTTGGGCCGGTAACGAGCGTGGGCCGTTTCTCTTCACGCCGGTTCAGCGGATAAAGCCGCTCAAGTCACTGCTCAAGGCGTTGATGGCCTGGGTGAAGTCGGCGGGGCTGATTTGCACTGAGTCATCGGCCAGCTTTTTGCCGAACACTTTGCGCACTGCGCGCACCACCGGTTGATGGCTGTGCGGATCGAGCAGCATGGCTTCCACATAGAGTTCGGTATTCTGATCGCGTTGCCCGGTGGCGGCGCTGATCCCACCCAGTACGGCGGTAACCGGCAGCACTTCATACCAGCGCATGCCCTCTGGCGAGGCACTGACGCCGGTGATCGCCGCTTGCAGCACCAACACCCGCGCGCCCGCGGGCGTCGGTTGCAGGGTGGTGATTACCCGATAGCGAGAGGACAGCGCGTTGACCACCGCCTGGTTGGTGCTCTGCTGCAGTTGCTGGAAGGTGTTGGCATTGATCCGATCAGTCGCTCGGGGCGCCGGGTACAGCTCCAGGCCATCGAACAACACGGTGTCGAACGCCGCCGGGCTGAAGTCGGCAGCGACCCAGCGCAGGGTCGGCTCGCCGCTGGCAGCAACAGCGGGTTGCAAGATGTCATAACGATCCAGATATCCGGAGTACTGATCTTCGTCGGTAATCTTCGATGTGCAGCCAGCCAGTACCAATACGCTGAGGGCCACGCCCAGCCAGCCATTGTTCGATGCATCCATACTTATCTACTCGCTTGGTCAGCTACTGAAACAAACCGGCATTGCCATGCAGGCACGCCGGCAGAATTTTCTCTCAAGGTGCCGCCACCTTGACGCGCGCTTCATCCGGCACCCCTGCCGGCATCAGCAGCGGTGTGGCAAAACTCAACGCCACCATGTACACCATGCCACTGCCGGGTTCGTTCAGCCCGGCCTCGGCACAGATAACGTCGAATACCGCGTCGGCCTGAGCCTCATCCACCACCACGTTGATCACCCGCGCAAGGCTCGCTTCCGGCACCTTGTTGCGTTCTGCCTTGGCCGCTTGCAGGGCCGGTACGCGGCGACAGTGCAGGCTGTCGGCACGGGTGATGCCGTGTACTTCGCGCAGCAGTTGCAGCAGGCGGCGGTCGCTGCCGTTGTCGGGCAATATGCAGGTGATGCGCTTGGCTGCGGCGCCCGGGATAGCGGTAACGGGTTGGCTCACAAGACTTTTCCTTGTTCCAGCATCTGGCGGGGAATGTAGGTGGCCACTTTTTCCACCGGCGTTGCGTAGATCATGCCGGCCCCGGGTACATCGAGATTGGCGGCGTAGTAAATCGCTTCGAGCACGGCGTCCTGGTAATCAGCCGCCACCAGCAGGCTGACCACCTCTTTTTCTGCGTCGATGGCGATGCCGAGCAAGCCATGGCGCTCCCGTGGGCCCAGGCCATGGGCGTGAAACACAATGGCGCCGGGTGTGCCCATACCCTGGGCCGCGAGAATCACCTGATCGGCGCGCCCAGCGGTGACGATGCAGGTAATCAGGCTCACATCGGTAAGGTAGGTAATACCGTCCGTTTTCATCGCGCTTCTCCTGTGTTCATTACGGGCGTGACGGGGGTTAGCTCCGCCTCTTTGGCTTGTCGCCACAGCTGCACGCGGGCCCATTGGCCCAGCAGCAAGACGGTGATGATCGGCCCGGCCGAGGCCATGCACAGAATGCCGAAGCCTTCGACGGCGTTGGTGGCATTGCCCAGCCCCAGCCCCATGGCCAGCACCAGCGGCACGGTGATGGGGCCGGTGGTGACCCCGGCGCTGTCCCAGGCAACGTTGACGAATTCTTCGCTGGAAAACACCGTCAGCAGCGCGGCGAACAGGTACGCGGGGATGACCAGCCAGGCCAATGGCAGGCTGAACACCAGCTTGGCCACGGCGATGGCGATGCCACTGGCCACACCAATAGACACGGCACGGATCAACGTGCGCCGGCGGATAAACCCATTGGTGAGGGTTTCGGCCGTCACGCCCAAGGCATTCAGCGCCGGTTCGGCCACCGTCGCCCCGTAGCCCAGCACCCAGGCGAACGCGAGGGTGAGCACCAGGCCCACTTGATAGATATACAGCGGCGACTTCTCCACGCCGTCGATGGCCATGAATGCCGCCGGAATAAGCGAACCGGCACTGGCGCCGAGCGCGGACAAGCCATAGGTCAGGCCAAGGTTGAAGATGCACATGCCCACCACGGTCAGGCCGATGCCCAGGAGGATTTCGGCGCGCCGCTGCAGGGTGTGGCGCAACAACAGCTTCAGCACCAGCAGCAGGAAAATCACCAGCGGCACGATGGCCCGCACCCCCGACACCACCTCCAGACCGGGACTGACCTCATACCACTGCATCACCTGTTGCCCGGCGCCAGCTGCCGCCTGGGCGGCAGCGATGATCTCGGCAGGCGAGGCACTGGCCGCCACATACAGGGCCAGCAGCATCACGCCAATGACCGGGAACAACGAGGCCAGGGTGACAATGCCAAAGCCGGACAAGCCGGAATCGCCTTTGCCCGCAGCCGCCGCGATGCCGATCCCCAGGGCCAGCACCAGCGGCACGGTAACCGGTCCGGTGGTGACCGCGCCGGCGTCCCAGGCCAGACCGATGACCTTGGCCAGTTCCGGGTCGCGCGCCATGTACAGGGTGAGTAGTAGCACCGGCACCAGGGCCAGGTAAATCAGCGGCTTCAGGCTCCAGCCGTAGAGAAAGCGCAGGGTTCCGGTAACGGCAGCCAGGCCCACGCTGATCCCCACCACCAGCACCAACTCGCTGGTCCACTGGTTGAGAATGGCCCACAGATAGGGCGCACGTTCGGCTGAAACGTTCTGGCCGGCGGCGCGCAGCGCACCGATGGCAGGTTCGGCGAAGGTCACGCCGATGCCCAGCAGCAAGGTGATCAACAACACCACG
The DNA here is from genome assembly GCF_003050835.1 of Pseudomonas sp. GV071. Classification (GTDB taxonomy): domain Bacteria; phylum Pseudomonadota; class Gammaproteobacteria; order Pseudomonadales; family Pseudomonadaceae; genus Aquipseudomonas. The sequence continues at coordinate 272,516 of NZ_QAOJ01000006.1, forward strand.
GGCAAGGACGACTTGCGCGGCAGGGTGCTGCCGATGACTTCCCCCAATGGCATCAGGCCGAGCTTCAGCCCTTCCATAAACAGCATCAGCCCGACGATGACGGCCGCAAGGCCGGCAGTCACCAGCAGCGCGTCTTCGACCAACTGGCGCAGAATCACGATCTGGAATAGCGCCAGGTACAGCGCCAGGGGCACCACGGCGCGCACCTGCTCCATCAGGCGCACGTTGAGATAGGGCTTGAGGATGGCGGCTATTTCGCTCCAGCGTAATGTCGCCGCCTGGTGCGGCGCCGCTTGCCAGCGGCCATCGGCACCGCGCACCGGCGCCGAGACCAATTCACGCAAGGGTATTTCCCGGCGACCAGCGCCGATCAGGTGCAAGTAGTCGGCGTAACGAATCGGTTCATTCATCGGGTCGTTTACTCAGGTTGGTCTACCAAGGTCCGTCTGACAGAGTTGCTGGCTTTGCCGCGATGTCGGCTAGAGGGTAGTAACGTTTTGCAACTGCGTCCAAGCAGGTCCCGGTTTTCGCTAGCGCCCGGCAACTTGCGGGTGGTGCGCCTGATTTCATAACTTTTCAGCCGATTTCAGAGCGCCAGTCTGGCCGCCCATGAGTCAATTCCGCCGAGGCGAAGCGCCGCTCGCCCGCACTCGAGGAACCTGCCCATGAGCATTGATCGACTGAGCAAATGGCTGGCCGCTGGCATGCTGATTATCGGCGGCGCCTGCCTGTTCAGCATGTGGCAGGCCGAGCAGTACAACCAGCAGAGCCTGCGCATGGCGCAGCAGAGCATCAAGGTGGTCAGCCTGACGGCGCAGTTGTCCGTGGATAACCGCCGCATGACCCAGTTCGCCCGCCTCTATGTGGCCACCGGCGACTCGTTCTACCGTGAGCGATATCAGCAAATGGCCGAAGCCGGGGGCATCACCCAAGCGCTGCGGCAATTGCGTGCGGCCGAGCTGCAACCCATGCAGCAGCGCCAGTTGCGCCAGGTGCTGGAGGCCGATCAGTTGCAAACCCGCGTGGAGCAGCAGGCGATGGAACAGCGCTTCACCGGCGGGCCCAGTCGCCTGTTGGAAGAGCCGCCTTATGTACAGAGCGAGCTGGCGATCTCTACGTTGCTGGACGAGTTCCGGGTGCACAGCGCCACCTATCAGAACCAGCTGATGACCGCCTCCGTCGCCGAGGCGGCGAAGGTCAAGCGCCTGGCGGCCCTGGTGCTGGGGCTGACCATGATCTACGTGGTGCTTGCCCAGCTGTTCGTGCGCCACAAACTCCTGAAGCCGCTGCGCCAGCTCACCGAGCAGACCCGGCGCCTGCAGGCCGGTGAGGAACTAGACGACCTCGAGCATTGCCATGCGCCAGACGAACTCGGCGAACTGGCCCGTGCCCTGGATGATTACCGAGTGGTCAATCAGCAGGTACTGCGCCAGCAGTGGGTCAAGGATTGCCTGGGTGAACTGGCCCAGGTGCTGCCGACCTGCCTGAATCGCAGCGAGCTGATTAGCCGCCTGGAAGAGCGCTTGCAGCCCTGGTTGCCAGGTGTCGAGGTGGGCTTTTGTGAGCAGGAGTGCTGCCTGGAGCAGAATGAGCGGCTGTACCACCTGCCGCTGCGATGGGGCGATCAGCAGGAAGACCTCATCGATCTGCGCCTGCAACAGCCGCCCGATGCCCGCCAGACGGCTTTGCTGCATGCCCTGCACGAGCCGCTTCACGCCTGGTGGGGCCTGATGTTGCAGCGCGAACACAAGCAGCGTCTGTTGCAGCAGGCGCGTGACCAGGCCGAGCAATTGGAATACCAGCGCAGTGCCTTGACGGCCACCGAACGCTGGTACCGCGGCATCGTCGAAGCAGCGCCCGATGGCTTGCTGGTGCTCGATATGAGCGGACGGATCATCCTCGCCAATCTGGAATGTGAGCGCATCCTCGGCTATCCCGGCGACGGTCTGTTGGGGCAGCACTTCCGGGTGTTGGTGCCGGAAGGTCAGCGCCAGGTGCTGGCCGGCATCCTGCGCAATTTTTACCTCGACCCGGCCGTCAACCAGGTGGGCGAAGGCATGGCGCTGCGCTTTGATGGCAGCGAGTTTGCCATCGAGATCCGCGTGTCGTTACTGCCCTCGCTAAGTGGCGACAGCCAGTCGCTGTGCGTGGTGATTCGCGACCTGACCGAGCGCAAGCAGCACGAACGTCGCTTGCAGCTGGCCCACGAGCAGCAGCGGGCGATCCTGATGGCCGCGCCCAATGGCATCGCCTTTATCAGCGGCGAGGTCATCGTCCAGGCCAACTCCAGCCTGCATGGTCTGTTCGGATACGCCGAGGGTGAACTGCTCGGCCATTCGCCGCTGATCTGGCTCGATGCCGGCAGCGCCCACGACAGCGTGACGCAGATCCGCCAGTTGCTGAATCAGGGCGAAACCTATCGCCGCGAACTGCACTTGCGCCGTCAGGACGGTAGCCACTTCTGGGGCGCGGTCAGCGCGCGGGCGGTCAGCCCCGGCGACATGAGCCAGGGCTCCATCTGGTTGATCAAGGACGTTTCGCTGCAGTACGCCGCCGCCGCAGAAATGCGTGAAGCCCGTGAACTCGCCGAGGCCGCCGTGCGGGTCAAAGCCGAATTCCTGGCCAATATGAGCCACGAAATCCGCACGCCGATGAACGCCATCATCGGCATGACCCACTTGGTGCTGGCGACCTCGCTGGATGAGCGCCAGCGCGACTATCTGGGCAAGGTGCAGAGTTCCAGCCGGCATTTACTGGGGATCCTTGACGATATCCTCGACTTCTCCAAGATCGAAGCCGGCAAGCTGCAACTCGACCCACAGGACTTCAGCCTGCAGTGCCTGCTGCAGGAGACGACCGATCTGGTGCAGGCGCGTCTGCTCGACAAGGGCCTGGCGCTGAGCCTGGTGGTGGCGGCACAGGTGCCGGACCAGTTGCACGGCGATCCGTTGCGCCTGCGGCAGATCTTGCTCAACTACCTGAGCAATGCGGTGAAATTTACCGAACAGGGCTGTATCGAGGTCGCGGTGCAGCGCTGCGAGGCGGCCGGCTCGGGGTTGTGCCTGGAGTTCTCGGTGCGCGACACCGGCATTGGTCTGACCGCCGAGCAGTGCGCCAAGCTGTTCGCCAGTTTCCAGCAGGCTGACGCCTCCACCACTCGCCGCTACGGCGGTACCGGCCTGGGACTGGCCATCGCCAAACAGCTGACCGAATTGATGGGCGGCCAGGTCAAGGTGCACAGCACCCCTGGCCAGGGCAGCACCTTCAGCTTCAGCGCCAACCTGCAATTGGCCCACGCGCCCGTGCGCAAGCAGCCACGTGACGGCGCCACCTGGGTGGCGGGGCACGCGTTGGGCGCGCGGGTGCTGTTGGTCGAGGACAACGACTTGAACCAGCAGGTAGCGGCCGAGCTGCTGCAGGCCATGGGTTGCCAGGTGGACATCGCCAGCAACGGTCAGCAGGCGCTGGAGCGGCTTGCCGGGCAGGCCTATGAGCTGGTGTTCATGGACATGCAGATGCCGGTCATGGATGGCCTGGCCGCTACCCGCGCGCTGCGGCTGCGCCCTGACCTGGCCGGGCTGCCGGTGGTGGCGATGACCGCCAACGCCATGCGTGAGGATCGCGAGGCCTGTCAGGCCGCCGGGATGAACGACTTTATCAGCAAGCCCTTTGAGCCACAGACCCTGCAGGGCGTGCTGCAACGCTGGCTGGGCGGACGTTGGCAGGCGCTGCCGGCGACCGAGCAGGCGGCGCAGCTGCAGCTGGATGGCGTCGATACCCAAGCGGGGCTGCGGCGCTTGCTGGGCAACGAGGCGCTGTACCGACAACTCCTCGGGCAGTTTCTGGCCGGCCAGGAGCACCTGCTGGAACAGCTGCAAAGCCGCCTGAACGCGGGCGACGTTGCCGGCGCCGAACTGCTCGCCCATGGGTGCCGCGGCATTGCCGCCACGCTGGGCGCCGAAGCGGTGGCCACTGCCGCGGGTGCGCTGGAACTGCACGTGCGCGCGCACCCCGGCACGGTTGACCACCAGCCACTGCTGGACGCATTGGCAGCGGTGCTGCAGCCATTGCTCGACCAGTTGCGGCAATTACAGAGCACTGCGCACGAGGTGGCGGCCGAGGTGGATGACGCGCTCTTGCGGCAGGTCTGCGCGCAACTGTCCGAGCTGCTGGCGGACTACGACAGTGAAGCCTTGTCCTGTTTCACCAGCCATGCGCCGTTGCTGCGCGCGGCCTTCCCTCGGCAGGCGGCGCGCTTGTCGGCGGCGCTGCAGCGCTTCGAATTCGACAAGGCCAGAGCCTGTCTGCAGGAGGCGCTCGGCGCTCGACTGGAGCCGGTAGCGTGAGGGTTTCAGGGCAATTCATACCGATTCAGCCCATTTCACAGCACTTCAGCCGAGGCCGTGGGCTAATGGGTCAGTGCCCGCTACGGGCAGCCTTGAGGTGCCAACGATGACTGATGACAAACACCGACACACGCTGCTCGTGGTGGATGACGGCCCCGAGAACCTGCGTTTGATGCACGAGTTGCTGCACCGCGATTACCAGCTGCGGGTGGCGTCCAGCGGCGCCAATGCATTGGCGATTGCCCAGCGTACGGCGCCCGACCTCATCCTGCTGGACGTGATGATGCCGGACATGGACGGCTACGAGGTGTGCCGCCGCCTGCAGGCCAACCCACTGACCCGCGACGTGCCGGTGCTGTTTCTCACCGCTAAACAGCAGGCCGAGGATCAGCAGTACGGCCTCGACCTGGGCGCTGTCGATTACCTCAGCAAGCCGCTGGAGCCCACCGTGCTGCTGGCCCGGGTGCGCAGCCAATTGCGCCTGAAGCTGGCGGCCGACCAACTGCGCCAGCGCAACGCCGACCTCGACCAGGAAGTGGCGCAGCGCACCAGCGAGCTACAGGCAGTGCACGATGTGACCATTCTGGCCCTGGCCTCGCTGGCCGAAACCCGCGACAACGAGACGGGCAACCACCTGCGCCGCACGCAAAACTATGTGCGCGCGTTGGCCTACAAACTGCGCGAATTGCCGCGTTTTGCCGCCGTGCTGGACGATGAAAGCATCGAGCTTCTGTACAAGTCGGCGCCTCTGCACGACATCGGCAAGGTCGGCATTCCCGACCATATCCTGCTCAAACCGGGGCGTTTCGAACCCCACGAATTCGAAGTGATGAAACATCACCCACGGCTGGGTTACGCGGCGTTGGTCAAGGCCGAAGAGCTGTTGGGCATGCCCGTGCCGTTTCTGCGCATCGCCAAGGAAATCGCCCTCTATCACCACGAAAAATGGGACGGCAGCGGCTACCCCGAGGGCCTCAGCGGCGAAGCGATTCCCCTCAGCGCCCGCTTGATGGCAATTGCCGATGTCTACGACGCGGTGATCAGCCGCCGCGTGTACAAACCGGAAATGCCCCACGCCAAGGCCGTGGCGATCATTCGCGAGGGCTGCGGTACTCACTTCGACCCGCAGGTGGTGCAGGCCTTTCTGAGCCTGGAGCAAGAGTTTCAGGACATCGCCCAGCGTTATGCCGACACCGACGAAACGCTGCAGGCCAAGCAGCAATTGCTCACCACTGCCCAACCGCGGTTGAGCGCTTGAACCGCCGCACCCTTTCACTCGGAGCGTTTGCCGATGCTTGACCAGACTGTGTTCCTTGTCGTCGACGATGCCGACTCCATGCGCAAGATCAATAGCAACCAGCTGAGCCGCTTGGGTGCGCGGCAGATCCTGCTGGCCAACAACGGACTGGAAGCCCTGAGCATCCTCAACAGCCGGCCTGTCGATGTGATTGTCTCGGACTGGAACATGCCGGTGATGACCGGGCTGGAACTATTGCTCCAGGTGCGCAGTGACAAACGCACGGCGCACCTGCCGTTCATGATGATCACCGCCGAATGCGAGCGCGAGCAGATCACCCGGCTGATCGACAGTGGCGTCAGCAGCATCCTGATCAAACCCTACAACCCGCAGAACCTGGCGCAGCAGCTGGAGCAGGCCATGCGCCACCGGCCGAAATACCAGGCACTGCCGGTGCAGCCGGTTGCAGTGCCGGCGCCTGTACCTGCGGCCAGCAAGCGCCGGCCCACCTTGCTGGCGGTGGACGACATGCCGGAGAACCTCAGCCTGATCGCCGGGCTGTTCAAGCCCGATTACCGCGTCCGTCTGGCCCAGGATGGGCAGACCGCACTGGGTATCTGCACCTCGAGTACGCCGCCGGACCTGATTCTGCTGGATGTGATGATGCCGAACATGGATGGCTTCGAGCTGGCCGAACAGCTGCGCAGCCATCCCCAGGCCAGCCAGATTCCGTTGATCTTTGTCACCGCGATGAACGACCCTCAGGCGCTGCAGCGAGGCTTGGAACTGGGCGCCGTGGACTTTGTGCACAAGCCGATGGATATGCGCCTGCTGAAGCTGCGGGTCGGCAACCTGCTGCGCCATGTCGAACGGCACCAGCAGGTGCAGGCCGAATGCAACGAGCTGCTGATGCAGGCGCGCCTGCGCGAGGAGGTCGAGCAGATCACCCGGCACGATCTGAAGGCACCGCTCAGCGGCGTGCTCGGGATTGCCCGCGGCATGCTCGATGGCGGCAACCTGCTGCCCGGACAGAAACGCATGCTGCGCCTGCTGGAAGACAACGCGCTGCAGGCGATGAACCTGATAAACCTGTCGGCCGCGCTGTACCGCATCGAAACCGGCAAGTTCGAGCTACAGCCGGTGGCGGTGGATCTGGCCACGATGCTCACCAGCATGATCGAAGCGCTGCGGGTCACCTACCAGGCCAAGGCACTGGTGATCGAACTGTGTCTGCCGGACTGCGTCGAAGCCCCGGCGGCGCCGGCCTGGGCCGATCCGATGCTGTGTTATTCGCTGCTCAGCAACCTGCTGAAGAACGCCTGTGAGGCCGCGCCGCAGGGCAGTCGGGTACGGGTGCAGATGGTTGAGGGTGAAGCCATCGGCATCCGCATGGAAAACCAGCCGGCGGTGCCGGCCGACTTTCGTCCGCGGTTCTTTGAGAAATACAGCAGCCACGGCAAGCAAGGCGGCAGTGGCCTGGGCACCTATTCGGCCAGGCAATTGGCCAAGGCCCAGGGCGGCGACCTGGAGCTGCACGTCGACGAGCAACAGGACCTCACCTGCCTGCTGCTGGGGCTGCCCTCGGTTGGCGCAGAAGTCACTATCGGCTGTAGCTAACGTGCAGACTCAGGCGCCAGGCCGGGTCTGCACGCAGAGCAAGACCGCCCCCAGCCCGTTGTCGATCATCAGGCTGCCGCTCGCCAACTGGCGCAGGCGGTAGCGAATGTGCAGGTCCTTGTTGAAAACAAACAGCCCCAAGCCGCTGAGTTGATCCGCCTCGAGGTTGTCGGTTGCGCTCTTGCCGCTGTGCAACACCTGAATCAGCAGGCGCTGGTCCGCAAGCTGCTGACTGAAGCGGGCGGCCCGATGCAGATAGCCCACCGGCGGGTTCTGGCTGGCGCTCAACAGGCGCGAGTTGACCTTGTAATCACCCTCCCCCTCGGCACGCAGATCCAGGTCGTACTGACTCAGCAGCCATTGCGTGCCGCCTTCACGGGAAAACGCCTGGGCGATACGACCACTGCATTGCAGATCGAGGGCGGGAGAGCCATTGAACCAGAACCCGGCAGCCAGACTGAGGGCGCTGATCAGTAGAAAGAGACCAAAGGACAGTCGGCGGCTATTCATTGAGCTGCATCCCCACACATTGGCTATCGGCGTGCTGCAGGGTGCCGTGGCACAACAGACTCAAGCTGCGGTAGCGATCAGCCAGGCGGTACAAATGCAGATCGGATGGCGCCATGCCGAGGCTCTGCGCCAATTGCCGCGCTTTCTCCAGCAGGTACGCGGTGTCGGGTTGCAGCGCGCTGGTCGGCATGGCTTCGACATGCACGGTGATGCCGCCGAACTGCTCGGCGTGGCGCTCGACAAAGGGCCGGGTGGGCAAGGCCACCGGGTTCAGCAGGCCCGGCAATAGAAACAGCGCAACCCAGCAGCCAAGAGCGCCCAGCGCCAAAGGCAACTGGGTGATCCAGCGCTGGCGTGGAGGGCTTTCAGGGGTTTTCGGCTGCTCCGGCATCGGCGCAATAGGCACTATGGCGAGCGAGGGCGCAGCGAGGTCCAGCAGTTCCACCGGCTGGGTAATCTTGTAACCGATTCGGGGCACCGTGAGGATCAGCTCATGGCCCGGCTGCAGGCTCTCCAGGGTCACGCGCAACTGGCGTATCACCTGCGCCAGGCTGTTGTCGGAAACCTCCAGACCGAAGCTGCCCCAGGCGCCGGTCAGCAACTCGCGTTTACTCACGATCTGCCCGTTGGCCTCCAGCAGTTGGGTCAGACAGCGGCTGGCGATGGCACCGATGCGCTGCACATCGTCGGGCGCTGTGGCGGCGTACAGCACGAAGGTTTCGTTGTCGAAATGAACCTGCTGATTGATCACGAAGATGCTCATTACAGCGCCAACCTGCCGCTGTACAAGCCATAGGCCGCGAGCGCTGCGGCGATGATCACGCAGGCGAAAATGCCCTTCTCGACGTGCGTGAACAACGGCTCACCCTGCTCATGCTTGGCCTTGGCAAACAGCAGCACGCCAGGCGCATACAGCAAGGCCGAGAGCAGCAGGTATTTGACCCCGCCGGCATACAACAGCCACACCGCGTAGCCCAGGGAGATCGCGCTCACCACCAGGTCTTTGCGCCGCTCCAGGCTGCTCTGTTCATAGGTTTCGCCGCGCAGGCCGAGCAGCAGCGCATAGGCCGCGGACCACAGGTACGGCACCATGATCATCGACGAGGCGAGGTAGATCAGGCTGGTGTAGGTGCCGGCGGAAAACAGGGTGATCAGCAGGAACAGCTGGATCATGCCATTGGTCAGCCACAGCGCATTGGCCGGCACGTGGTTGGCGTTCTCCTTTTTCAGGAACGCCGGCATGGTGTTGTCCTTGGCGGTGGCAAACAGAATTTCCGCGCACAGCAGCGCCCACGACAACAACGCGCCCAGCAGCGAAACGGCCAGCCCGATACTGATAAACAACGCGCCCCACGGCCCCACTACCCGCTCCAGCACCACCGCCAGCGACGGGTTTTGCAGGGCGGCCAGTTCCGGTTGGCTCATGATCCCCAGCGACAGCAGGTTGACCAGCACCAGCAGCGCCAGCACGCCAAGAAAACCCAGCACCGTCGCCCGCCCGACGTCGGCACGTTTTTCGGCCCGGGCCGAGTACACACTGGCGCCTTCGATGCCGATAAACACAAACACCGTCACCATCATCATGTTGCGGACCTGGTCCATCACACTGGTGAAGTTCGGGTTGCTGCGGCCCCAGATATCGCGGGTGAAAATATCCGCGTCAAAGGCGACCAGCGTGATGGCAATAAAAGTCAGCAGCGGCACCACCTTGGCCACGGTGGTCAGCTGGTTGATAAAGGTCGCCTCCTTGATACCGCGCAGCACCAGGAAGTGCACCGACCACAACAGCACGGACGCGCAGCCGATGGCGAGGGGCGTGTTGCCCTGACCGAACTGCGGAAAGAAGTAACCGAGGGTGCTGAACAACAACACGAAGTAGCCGACGTTGCCCAACCAGGCGCTGATCCAATACCCCCACGCCGACGAAAAGCCCATGTAGTCGCCAAACCCGGCCTTGGCGTAGGCGTACACCCCTGAGTTGAGTTCCGGCTTGCGGTTGGCCAGGGTCTGAAATACCAGGGCCAGGGTCAGCATGCCCACCGCGGTGATCGACCAGCCGATGAGCACCGCGCCGACTTCGGCACGTTCAGCCATGTTCTGCGGCAGCGAAAATATCCCGCCACCAATCATCGACCCCACCACCAGCGCCACCAGGGCGCTCAATCGAAGCTTTTGCGTCGGTTCGGACATTGCCTGTCTCTATTACCCCGCGCAGCCTCGGGATGAGTGCTGCGCCTCCCTGCTTTAACCAAGCACACAAAGTCCCAGCGTGCCGAAAATCTGCCGTGCGTCAGCGTATTCGGCCGGACTGCCACGTTCCCATTATTGGCTGGCGGCGGCGTCCTGCGCGTCACTCACTACCTGCCAACTGCTGTCAGGGTCGAAACGCGGCATGGCCAAGGCCTGCTTGGCGCCGTCGGGGCCCAAGTCTTTTTCGAACACCTGGCCATCGTGGCTGATCATGAAACTCATCACCCCGCTGTCGCCGTAAGTCACCGGCCAGGCCACCAGGGCAAAACCACGGCTCATGTTGTTGCCCAGCAGATAGTCGTAGGCGCCGCCGGGCGCCGAAGCCCCCTGGGCGGTCAGGATGCGGTAGTGGTAGCCGTGCCAGCCGCCGTTGGGAAGCCCGTCGACGAATAGCGCGCCCAGGGGACTGTCCGGTTCCCCCTCCTGCTCGGGCCAGTACAGGCCATCGTGCTGCCCCGCGCTGCTAACGAACGTCTGCGCGTATTCGAGGACCCCATCACCGTCGCGGTCGACCTCGGCGTAGTCCATCTGCGCGTCGTGGTAGGCGCGCACCGCCTGCAAGGTGGCCTCTTCGTTGCGGCCGATACGGCGCTCGCGAATCAGCGGCACGCCGGCTTTGGCGTCGAAGCCCCAGCCCTGCTTGCCGTGCACCAGCGGCAGCGGCAATTCCCAGCCCTGCTCGCCCACCGTCAGCAACGAGTAGCCCTCGGCCTGGCTGCGTATTTCGTGCTTTTGCCGGTACAGCGTGAGGAAGGCTTCGACGTCTTCACGCTCCACGCCCACCAGCGGGACATAACGCCGCCAGTCGTCACCCAGCAGGGCGGACAGGCGTTTTTCATCGGCTTGTGTCGTCCCCAAGGCGGCGACAAACGCGTCGGCGGCGGCCTGGGGATTCTGGAAGTGTTGCTGGGCGTGCACGACCGAAGCCGGCAGCACCAGCACGGTCATCAGCGCAAAGCGCATCACTGCATTCATGGCCAAGCTCCTTGTCAGCGCCGCCGGGCGCCACCGCGGTTAGAGGACGCCGCCGGGCGACTGACAGCCTGCCCGCCGGAACGCGCCGACTGCGGCCGCCGGGCCGCCGCCTGGCTGGCTTGCCCGCGTTGCTGGTTGGCGCGCTCGCGATCCGGCGCACGTGCCCCGGCGAACGCGTTGTCGCGGGTGCTGCGGGACGCCGCGCGCGGTTGTTCACGGGGTTGTTCGCGGCGTTGGCTGTGGTCGGTGGTGCGCATGTTGCGATCCGCTGCCTGAGCGCGTTCACGCGCCTGTTTGTTCGTGCTGGCCGGGCTGTCGAAACCCCGTTTTTCGAGGCTCTGGCGCGCACGGTCGCGCTCGGCGGCCGTGTCACGACCGCGCAGGGCTTCGCGTTGGTCGCCATTGGCCAGACGCTGGCCATACTGCTCGCGGCTGGTGCGGTCACGGTAGGGCACACCGTCGCGGTGGGTCGGGTTGTGCTTCCAGGTTTTGTCCTGGACGTTCAGTTGGCGGTTGTCGTTGATGGTGTTGTAGCGGTTGACGTCGATATCGATGTCGCCGTTGTCCCAATTGCAGTCACCCCATATCGAGTCGATAACCGCCACGCCAACGGCAAAACCGATACCGGCCGCCACGGCGCTGCCCAGGTAATAGCCAGGGGGCGGCGGGTAATACACCGGCGGATAGGTGGGGTACGGCCAGGTGCCATAGACCACTGTGGGGTTGTAGCTGGGCACGTAGATCACCTGCGGGTCGGCCGACTCGATGATGATGGTCTGCGTGCTGGATGAGGTGGCGGTGGTCGCCGGCTTTTCGCTGACTTTCTGTTTGTCGTTGGAGCTGAGGTTGCCGGCCTCCTTGGCCTGGCGGCGCAGGCGCTGCACCGAGTCCATCACCGCGTCAGGCTTGGCTAGGAAGGCATCGCCAACCCGCTGCACCCAGGCAGGGTCCTGGCCGAGGGTGACCAGCACCGCCGGGAATGCCACCAGCGATTGCACGCTGGGATCCCACGGTTGGCTGGCCACCTGGCGCACCGCATCGTCCCCCGTAGCCTTTGGATTGGCCTTGGACCAGGCGGCGGCATCGGCGACATCACCGGGATAGGTGGCCGCCATCAGCACCTGCGCCAACAGGGCGTCCGGGTACAGGGCCAGGGGGGCGAGCATCTGATCCAGCTCTTCCACGCTGAACACCTGCTCTGTGGCAGCTGGAGCGGCGGGCTCGGCGGCCCGGATCGCGAACGGCACGGCGGTCAATATGAGCAGTAACGACCACATCGGGATGCCGCGAAGAACATGCATGACGATTCTCCTGTGTCATACAGCTGGGTCGGTGAGGCGTGTTGAACCTGTGGTACGCACAACGCCCCCTGCCTGTTCCAGTCAGGGCGGCGATGAATGAATTGAGCTACGGGCTAGATCGGTCTAGCACAGCATTGCTTACCGTGCAGAAATTCGCAGGTGCGGCAGAATTCAGCGCTGCAGGAGCGGACGGGGCCCGTTTCGTTCAGTGTGCGAAATCGCCAACAAACATCCGTCCGTAAACGCTCGAATCAACCCATTTCATAACTTCATTGGCCCATCTGCCTACCCTCGGCAAATCAGCGTCTATGCTGCCTGCATGCCACGAACAGCAAGGAGCTAGGCGATGTTAGGTTCAAACATTTCCGCAAGGGCGCTATCCGGTGGTTTGCTCGATGTGTTGATTCGCGCCGGACTGATCACGGTACTGGTGCTGTTCTGCTTCCAGATCTTTCAACCGTTCCTCAATCTGATGCTCTGGGCCATGATCCTGGCCATCACGATGTACCCGCTGCACACCCTGCTCAAGCGCAAACTGGGCAACAAGGATGGCCGCACCGCGACCCTGATCGTGGTCGTCGCCCTGGCCTTGCTGATGGTGCCGATCTACCTGCTGGGCACCTCGATCAGTGAATCGGTCAACGGCACGCTGGAAATACTCAAGTCCGACAGCGTGGCCATTCCGCTGCCAAACGAAAAAATCGCCACCCTGCCGCTCATTGGCAAACCGCTCTACGCCTTCTGGTATCAGTCAGCGACTGACATGAGCAGCGTGCTGATGAAGCTGATGCCGTACATCAAAACCGTCGGTTTGACCCTGCTGGGCAAGATGGCCGGGGTTGGCGTGGGCTTTCTGTTGTTTATCGGCGCGCTGATCATTGCCGGTGTGCTGATGGCCTACGGCGACAACGGTGAACGCAGCGCCATTGCCATCGCCACCCGCCTTTCCGGCCCTGAGCGCGGCCGGCGGATTGCTACTCTGTGCACCGCGACCATCCGCGCGGTCGCCCAGGGTGTGGTGGGTATCGCCTTTATCCAGATGCTGCTGGTGGGGGTCGGCTTCGTGCTCATGGGGGTGCCCGGTGCTGGGCTGCTGGCCATGGTCGCGCTGTTGATGGGGATCATGCAGTTGCCGGTGATTCTGGTGACGATACCGGTAATCGCCTATGTCTTTGCCACTGACGGCACCACGCTCGGCACCGTGGTGTTCTGCATCTACAGCCTGATTGCCGGCATGTCCGACAACATCCTCAAGCCCTTGATGCTGGGCCGCGGCGTCGATGTGCCGATGCCGGTGATTCTGATTGGCGCCCTGGGCGGGATGGTCAGCGGCGGCTTCATCGGCCTGTTCATTGGCCCGGTGATGCTGGCGGTCGCCTATCAACTGTTCTGGCAATGGGTCGACGACCAACCGCACATCGAAGTCCTCGATGAACTACTGAGCGATGAACAACCGCGCCGTGAGGCCGCGAACCAACTCCCGCCGGTCTGAGGCGCATGCGCTTGAGGGCGTGCACTGCTCGCTTGAGCCGGCTGCTGCTGTGCGGCGCCGTCGGCCTGGGCGGTTGTGTGCGCCTGGGCCCGGACTTTCAGTCGCCGGCCCAGCCCTGGGTCGAGCACTGGAACACGCAGGCTTTGCAGCAGGCCAGTCAGCACCATTCGCAGCCCGATAGCCGGCAGTGGTGGCACGTATTTACCGACCCGGTGCTCGACCAACTGATTGCCGAGGCCGATGCCCACAACGCCGACCTGGAAATTGCCGGCCTGCGGGTGATGGAAGCACGCGCGCAGTTGGGTATCGCCCTCAGTTACCGCTACCCGCAAGTGCAACAGGTCAGCGCCGACAGCGGCTACCTCAAGCGGCGCCAATGGGGCGGCGACAATCCGCAGGACAACCATCTATGGCAACACAGCGCCGGTTTCGACGTCGGCTGGGAACTGGATTTCTGGGGCCGCTTCAGCCGCGCCATCGAGTCGGCCGACGCCGCCTGGTTCGCCGCCCAGGGCAACTATGAAAACGCCCTGGTGCTCCTGCACGCCCAGGTAGCGCAAACCTACTACGCGCTGCGCACCGCCGAGGCGCGCCTGCTGATCGCCAAGAACAACGCCAAGCTGCAGAAGCGCAGTTATGAGATCACCGAGCGCCTGTTCGCCAGCGGTGACAATGCCGAACTCGATCTGCAACAGGCCAAGACCCAGTACCTCGGCACCCTGAGCACCATCCCCGATTTCGAGGCGCAGGTCGCCAGCACCGGCAATGCGCTGGCCATTCTGATCGGCCGCCCGCCCGGCGCGATGCCGGAACTGCACAGCAACACCGGTGTGGTGCCCTTGGTCGACCGGGCCGTGCTGCAGGGGGTACCGGCCGACCTGCTGTTGCGCCGCCCGGATGTGCGTACGGCAGAAGCGCAAGTCGCGGCGCAGTCGGCGCTGATCGGTGTCGCCGAGGCAGACCTTTACCCCTCCATCAGCTTGTTCGGCAGCATCGTCTGGTCGGCCAATTCGCTCGATGGAACGTCCAACACCCTGGACCTGATCGCTGGGCCGAGCCTGCGCTGGGACGTGTTTGACCATGGCCGAATACGCAACAACGTGCGTATTCAGGATGCCCGCCTGCAGCAGTTAATCGTCATTTACCAGGACAGTGTTCGCCAGGCGGCGCGTGAGGCCGACGATGCCGCGACCGGTCTGCTCAAGGCCCTGGAACGCGAGCGTATCCTCAGCGAAGCGTCGATTGCCGCCGAGCGCTCGGTGGCCCTGGCCAATACCCAGTACCGCGAAGGCTATTCGGATTTCCAGCGGGTGCTCGATGCCCAGGCGGCCCTCTTCGCCCAGCAGG
The DNA here is from genome assembly GCF_003050835.1 of Pseudomonas sp. GV071. Classification (GTDB taxonomy): domain Bacteria; phylum Pseudomonadota; class Gammaproteobacteria; order Pseudomonadales; family Pseudomonadaceae; genus Aquipseudomonas. The sequence goes on from NZ_QAOJ01000006.1 coordinate 287,591, forward strand.
ATAACTACCTGGTCAACCGCAACACCGCCATCAACAGCCTGATCGCGCTGTACAAGGCCGTCGGTGGCGGTTGGTACAGCGACCGGCCCCTCCTCCAGCCCGCCACCCGCCAACAGATGCAGCAACGTACCGACTGGGGCAACCTGCTCGATGAAGGCAAGGAAGGTGTCAATTGACTGACCGCCCACAAGACAGGCAAGCAACCGCTCCCGCACCGGCATCCGACCCGAGCAAAAAGGCCGTGAGTGGGGTTGCCGTGCTCATCCTTTTAAGCCTGATCTGGTACCTGCTGGCCGACCGCTACACCCCCTACACGCAACAGGCACGGGTGCAGACGTTTGTGGTTCCGGTGGCGGCGGAGGTCGCAGGCCGGGTCACCCAGGTCAACGTGCGCAACAACCAAGAGGTCAAGGCTGGCGACGTGCTGTTCGAGGTGAACCCGCAGCACTACCAGATCGCCCTCGACCGTGCCCGGGCCGACCTGCAGACCACGCGCAAACAGATCGGCGCCAACACGGCTGGCATCGACTCCAAGATGGCGTCGCTGAACGCGGCCCAGGCCAACGAAGTCATGTCCCGCCAGGACCTGCAACGCCTGGAGCGGCTGTATAAGGAAGACCCCGGCACCATCTCCCTGCGGCGCCTGGAAGTGTCCCGTTCCACCCTCAATGCGGCCGTGGCCCAGGTCGCGGCGGCGCGGGCAGAAGTCGATCGCGCGCGCGAAACCCAAGGTGGCAGCGACGACAAGAATGCCCAGTTGCTCAGCGCCATCACTACTGTTGACAAGGCCGAGCTGGACCTGGCCAACAGCGTTGTGCGTGCCCGCTCCGACGGCCTGGTCACCGACCTGCGCACCGATGTCGGCCAGTTCGCCGCAGCCGGTGCGCCCCTGATGACCTTGATCGCCATCCACGATGCCTGGATCACGGCCGACATGACCGAGAACAACCTCGGCAAGATCAGGCCCGGCACCCCGGTGCGCATCGTGCTCGACACCCTCCCCGGCGAGATCTTCGAAGGCCATGTGCGCAGTGTGGGTTATGGCGTCAGCACCGGCCAGAGCACCCCGGCCGGCACCTTGCCCACGGTGCAGAACAGCCGTGACTGGCTGCGCCCGGCCCAGCGCTTCCCGGTGATCATCGAGCTGGAACCGGGCCAGTTGAGCGACATCAGTGGTATCCGTGTCGGTGGTCAGGCCGAAGTCATGGCGTTCCCCACTGACGGCAATCCGCTGAACCTGCTCGGCCGGTTGTTTCTGCGCGTGATGAGCTGGTTGTCGTATGCCTACTGAGCAACAGGTACGTGCCCGCCGAGCCCTGCGCCTGGCCACGGGCACGGCGCTGTGCCTGGCCGCGAGCTTCGGCTTGGCGCTGCCCATTCCGTTCATCGCACCGATGCTGGCGTTGACGATGCTGGCGGCGATGAATCGACCGTTACCGTTCAAGGCCAGCCTGGGCCTGGCCATGGTGCTGATGGTGACCACCGGCAGCGGCTTGCTGCTGATACCGCTGTTGCACTACTACGCGGCCAGCGGCGTGATGCTGGTAGGCCTGTGCCTGTTTCTGGTGTTCAGGTATGGCCTGAGTGGCGGCAACTCGCTGGTCGCGACCTTTATGGTGGTTGGCTTGACCATGATCAGCGCGGCCGGCGCCAGCGATTTCGACCTGGCCCTGCAGGTGGTTGTCTCGTTGGTGAAGGGCTTGCTCCTGGCGGTCACGGCAGTGTCGATCAGCCACTGGCTGTTACCAGACCCCATCGGCACCCAACCGCCCGCCCCCGCACCGACCTTGCCGGCAGATGAAATCAGCTGGCTGGCATTGCGCGCCGCGCTGGTGGTGATGCCCGCGTTCCTGTTGGCGCTGATCGATCCGGCCAGCTACATGCCGATCATCATGAAGTCGGTCAACCTCGGCCAGCAGAGCACCGTCACCGGTGCGCGCACCGCCGGGCGGGAACTGCTCGGTTCGACCTTGCTCGGCGGCCTGTTGGCGATTCTCTTCTGGTTCGCCCTGGGCCTGTTCGTCAACCTGTGGATGTTCTTCCTGTGGATGCTGCTGTTCGGGCTGCTGGTGGCGCGAAAACTCTATGGGCTGAGCCCTGGCAACTACAAGCCGGGCTTCTGGCTCAACAGCCTGACGACCATGATCATTCTGCTCGGTCAGTCGGTACAGGACAGCGCCGCAGGCAAGGATGTCTACACCGCCTTCGCCATCCGCATGGGGCTGTTCATTCTGGTCACCCTGTATGCCTGTGCGATGGTGTATCTGCTCGACAACCGCCGGCACCGTCGACACACAGGCAATCCACCTACTGAAGAGGGCCAACCATGCTGATCAATTTCCTCGTAGGCCTGCCGGTTATCGTGCTCTGTGTCATGTTGCAGGCGGTGTTCCTGGCCCTGTGTGCGCGGCGTTATGTAGCCCTGCGACGCAAGATGAATGCGAGCCCTTCCAGGGCGGGTGACGTGCGTTTGCTGTCGATGGTCATGGTGGTGATGCTGATCGGCAACTATGTACAAATGGCCCTGTGGGCCGCGCTGTTCCTACTGCTGGGTGAATTCAACGACTTCACCACCGCGCTGTATTTTTCCGGCGTGACCTTCGCCACCCTGGGCTATGGCGACGTGGTGCTAAGCCCACAATGGCGCCTGCTCAGCCCCCTGGAGGCGGCCAACGGCATTCTGATGTTCGGCGTTTCCACAGCGATCATGACCGCTGCCGTCATAGACCTGATCAAACAGAACGCCGCTGGCGAGCAAGAACAACACTCACGGCAAGCGATCAATGAATAGTGGCACAGCGCAATGTGCGAATGGCGTAGCGCAGTTTCCTTCCTTGGTGCGTGATAAAAATCCACCGGATGGGTCGGGTTACGTGCGGCGCCAGTCTTGGTCAATGACCCCGAACTGCAACAAATCATGGAATTCTCCCTGTTTGAAAAACGCCTGTTTGCTCACTCCTTCTTGGCGCAGCCCGGCCTTTTCCAATACCCGCGCCGAGGCGCCATTAACCGCCATGCAGGCCGTGTGCACGCGGTGCACGTTCAGCGTCTCGAAGGCAAAGCCGATAGCCAGCTGCACGGCTTCCGTGGTGTAGCCCTGGTTGCGATAAGGCGCGCCCATCCAGTAGCCGAGATGGCCACTGCGGTGGCGCGGTATTGGCCGCAGGTTGATCACGCCGATCAGTTCTTCCGTGCGCAAAAAGATACCGAACACGCAGTTCTCGTCGCGCTCAGCGGCCAATGCCGAGCGTTCGATGAAGTCGAGTGCGGCGGCACGCGTATAGGGCGACGGCATGCCGGCTGTGTAGGCGGCGACCAAAGGATCGTCACCCAGTTCGGCCAGGCGTGCGGCGTGCTCGGCGTGCAGCGGCATCAGTCGCAGGCGCGCAGAAGTCAGGATAGGCAGGTGCATTCGAGGTGTTCCATGTGAAGAAAAGTGCAGGGCAAGCGGTAAACCGGCCAGCGCACGGCCAAAGGCCGACGCTCAAAAACAGGGCATAGCAGCATCGCCGAATCCGCTCGTTAGCTGTCCAGGTCATCAGTTTTTTTACAATGCAAAGTGGGTACCAATTTGACCCAGTTTGGTCTTGGGCTGCCCGTCATGCTCATCCCCCAGACCAATAACGCTGAACCGCGCGATCAGTACGCTGCAACGGGATCCGGACTGGCAACGACAGGTGCAGAGCTATCGTTAGCCTGTGCTTCCTTGAGCACTGCCGCGCGCAAGTCACGGGGCGAAAGCCCGAAGCGGCTGCGAAAGCGCACCGCAAACCGTGAAGCCGAGGCATAGCCGCTGCTGGCGGCAATCTCGCTGATCTGCCGGCTGCTGGTTTGCAACAACAGCAGCGCTGTACCGAGGCGGACCTCCTCCAGAATCTGACGAAAACTGCGCCGTTCGCTGCTCAGTTGCCGGCGCAGGGTCGACGCTCCGAGGTTGAGTTTTCGCGCTGCCATTTCTACCGTCCAGTCGCTACTCGGCGCACTGATGAGCAACTGCTGCAAGCGCTCACACAACGGGTCGTGACGATCGGCGAACAGCGGCCCGGCCAACCCGGCCAGCGCCAGGCTCAGCAGCACCGCTTCGCCATACAAGGTGCGCAACGCATCTGGCGCCTCGTTGCGCACAGCCAGCAACAGCTGGTTCCATGCCTGGTTTGTGTGCGCATCAAGCGCCACGCACAGCTCGTTGGCAGAACCACGATGGGCAGCCAGCTGCTGCCGATAACGCGCCTGAAAGTCGCGCAGCATTGGCGCCGGAAAGCTGATGGCATCCGCCACGTAGTGGCCTTGGCTACCGGGGATATTGGTGACGCTCAACTCGCAACCTGCCGGCAACAAAACCAGATGCTGAGTACCGCCGCGCATTTCCCGGCCGTCCCAGTGCAAGACCTTTTCCCCTTGGCGAATGCGGCACAACGTAGTGCTGAACACCGTGACTCGCTGCAGCACATGGCGCTGGCGAGCCTCGATGACACAGGCAGCAATACGGCTTTCGAGGTGCGAAATGCCAACAGCGGAGTTCATGGGGTGGTTAGCGTCCGTACACAGCGGTGAGTGTCGCTTTGCCCAGTACATTGGCGTTCAACATGTAGCCCACAAGGGCGCCACTGGCCTGGTTGTCGAGCGGCAGTTTAGCGACTTTGAGCGCCCATACGGTGAATTGGTAGCGATGGGGTTTATCCCCCACTGGCGGGCAGGCGCCACCAAATTGCGCGCTGCCAAAATCGTTACGGCCCTGCACGGCACCCGCTGGTAACTGCTCGCCCACTCCGGCGGGAAGCGCGTTGGTGGTGGTCGGCAGATTCACCAGCGTCCAATGCCACCAACCGCTGCCGGTTGGCGCATCAGGGTCATAAACAGTGATGGCAAAACTTTTCGTTCCAGCCGGTGGATTGCTCCACGCCAGCGCCGGTGACAGGTTGCCGCCCTCGCAGCCAAATCCCTGGAACACCTGGCGCTTATCGAGGCGGCGGTTTTCAGCAATATCCGGGCTGCTCAACGTGAATGCCTGCGCCTGCGCCAGACTGGCAGCAGCAAATGCGACAGCGCTGATCAGGAAACGAATGTTCATGGGTTCACCTGGGTAACTGAATGAGCCGATATTTTATTAATCCAGATAAAACCGCACTGTGCCGAAACGCTCGGCGACTGTGCTGAAACGCTCTTTGTGAGCGGCAGCCAGGCTTTTTGAGCGCCAATATCAACGCGTTTGCAGGGGTTTGTTGAGGCGCTATTCAGCAATTGCGCCGCGTGCCGATAACCACAGACAGCCCACTCTTGCGGAAAACGGCACATGTTAAAAACTATCCAGGCACGTTACACGGCCACGCTCGTGCTCTTTGTTTTGCTCATTGGGGCACTCACTGCGCTAGGCATCAACCTGTGGATTACGCCGAGCCTTACCGCTACCGACCAACGCCAGTTGATCGCTCAGGCTTCGGAAATCGGTGAGGTGATCAAAACCGAGTTGGCCCGCGTGCAGGCCCAACAGCGGGTAATTACCGAGACCGTGCCGCAACTGGATAACGACAGCATCGACCGCCTGTTGCCCTCATTGGTCAACCAGTACGGTGAGGCCAAGGTGTTTGGCGGTGGCATCTGGCCGCTGCCGAACAAGCGCGAGGCCGGGCGGGCCAAATACAGCACGTTCTACCACCGCGACAGCAGCGGCAAACTGATCGTCAACACCCATTGGAACTCTGCCGAGTCGCTGAATTATTTCGAGCAGCCCTGGTTCCTTGGCGGCCTCAAGGCTCCCGCCGGGCAATGCAACTGGGCCAATGCCTATCGCGATGACGCCAGCCCCGAGCCACGTACCAACTGCGCCATGGCGATCAGCAAGGATGGCGCCGCCTTTGGCGTGTCGACCATCGACGTCACCCTGGGCTTTTTCAACGACCTGGTCGCGCAGAAAGAGCGCGAAGTGCATGCCCTGCTGATGATTGTCGAAGCCGACGGCAAAGTGCTCAGCAACCAACCGGAGATCTCCGGCAACAACGTGCTGAAGAATGTGTCGGACCTGGCTGGGCAATACCCCTTTGCCGCCGCGGTGCAGCGCGCCCTGCAAAAACCGGCGAGCGGCGAGCTCAGCCATAGCACCTATGAAGACGCCGACGGCGAAGACTACAACCTGTTTGTGCAGCCCATCGAGGGCACGCCATGGCTGCTCGCTGTCGCCCAGCAGACCAGCGTACTGACGGCGCAAAGCAGCCACGTACTGAGCACGCTTGCCGCCATTCAGATTCCGATGGTGATCGTGCTGCTGTTACTCACCGTGTTCGCCCTCAGCCAATTGATGAAGCGCCTGGCTGTGCTCAAAGCCAACATCGACAAACTGTCGGCCGGCGACGCCGACCTGACCCAACGCATCGTCATTCGCGCCGACGACGAGGTTGGCGCGGTGGGCGAGTCGGTGAACCGCTTTATCGTCTACCTGCAGAAGATGGTCAGCGAAGTGTCCGAGTCGTCCTCGGTGATCGCCCAGGGCATCGAGCAACTGCGCGGCCAGTCGCGTGGCACCAACCAGATTCTGCTTCGCCATGCGAGCGAGACTGACCAGGCCGTTACCGCGATTACCGAGATGAGCTCCACGGCTGATGAAGTGGCACGCAGCGCCGCGCAAACGGCGAGCATGACGCAGACCGCCAACGAAAACGCGCGTCATTCCAAGATTGTAGTGGACGACGCCTCCAACAGCGTTCGCGATTTGATCAGTGAAGTGGAACTGGCCACCGACAAGGTGCGCTCCATGGAGGAAGACGCCGGGCGTATCAACTCGGTGCTCGGTGTAATTGGCGCAATTGCCGGCCAGACCAATCTGCTGGCGCTCAACGCCGCTATCGAAGCAGCCCGTGCCGGCGAGCAGGGCCGTGGCTTTGCGGTGGTCGCCGATGAAGTGCGCGCCCTCGCCGGCCGCACCCAGGCCAGTACCTCCGAGATCAACGAGATGTTGGCCAAGCTGCAGCAAGGCGTTAGCGCCGCCGTGGTGGCCATGGAAAAAACCAAGCAAAGCTGCCAGGCCACAGTCGACAAAACCTCCAAGGTCAACGAAGGCCTGGACGTGATGACCGAGTCGGTGGTGCGCATCAACGACCTGAGCACCCAGATCGCCACCGCCGCCGAGGAGCAAAGCGCGGTCAGCGAAGAGATCAACCGCAACATGGTTGCGGTTCGTCATATCGTTGAGGAACTGGTGTCCGGCGGCAGTGAAAGCGAACGCAGCACCGCCGCCCTGGCGGCCTCCAACGACAAGCTGATTGCCGTAGTGCGCCGCTTCAAGGTGTAACCGAAGGGACGGTTGCTGGGCTGCGTGCCCGGCAACCCACGGGCGCTACTGACGCCGACCCAGTCATGGGCCCAGTTGCTGGCGGACGCCGCCAGGCCTGCGCCATAACGCTGGCCGATTGCCTTCACCGGTTCGATGCGACTAGGATTTGCCGGTCAAAACAGCCCTGCCGATTTCCGTGAAAGCGTGCGCTCGTCGCCCCTTCAGTGCTGGGCCCCTATTGCTGTTCTCCACGTGCGCGAATCCATGGTCACCACCGTCATCCTCGGCATGCTCTGCGTGCACTTGCTGTGTTTTTGCGTGATGTTCCTGCTCATCAGCTCACGGCTGAATGGCAAGAAATTGGGCATGGATGTGTTCGCCCTGGGCAACCTTCTGCTGGGCCTTGCCTATACCTTGCAGTTGCTTGGCGGCCCGGCGCACTGGAGCCTCATCGAGGTGGTCAACCATACGATGACGCTCTGCGCGCCGGCTGCCTATGTGCTGGGAGCCTTGCGCTTCTTCGGTCGCCAGGTTCCGGTGTGGCGGCCACTGCTGACGCTGGCGGTGGTCTACTCGGCACTGCAGGTACTGGTGCAATGGCTGCTCGGCGGCGAAGCTCGCCATGCGTTGCTGGCGCTCTCCTGCGCGTTGCTGTTCCTCGGCATGGTGGTGGCGTTGCTCTACGCCGGGCGCACCGTGGCCAAGGACTTGCGCGCTGAGATGGTGGTGTTTGCCATTTTGATCAGCGGCATTGGCGCGCTGAACGCGGCGAAGTTTGTGCTGATTCTTACCGATGGCCTGGCGGCGCTGGACCTCAACACCCGCTTTCAAACAACCTTCTATATCTACATGTCCTTCCTCGGCACTGTGATGCCACCTGGCGCGGTGTGGCTGGTACTGCGCCGCCTCACCGATGAGCTGCGCAACATGGCCGCGCACGACCCGCTGACGCATTTGCTCAACCGCCGCGGGCTGATGGATGGCCTGGCCGCGCACTTCCGCTCGCGAACGGCGGGGCCGGCGTACCTGCTGATTGTCGATATCGATTATTTCAAACGGATCAATGACACCTACGGCCACACCGTTGGCGATCAGGTGCTCGGCCATGTCGCCGAGCTGCTCAACGCCAGCGCCCGCCAAGGCGACCTGACGTGCCGGCTGGGCGGCGAGGAATTTGCCCTCATCTGCCTGGACACCGACAGCGCGGGCGCCCTGCAACTGGCTGAGCGCATGCGCACGGCCATTGAACACAGCCAGGTACCGGGCATCAACCAGCACCCAGCGATCCGCTGCACCGTCACCGTCGGCGTCTCGGCTGCCTTCACCAGCGCACAGGCGCTTGACCAGGCCATGCAGCAAGCCGATGCCGCGCTGTACCGCGGCAAGACCTCAGGACGTAATCGGGTGGAATGGGCGAGCTCGCAGGCAGTCGGGTAGAACCTGCTCGCGCTTCGCGGCACCGGACCCGAGCAATTACCAACACGCTGCAAAAGGAATGCAAATGAAGCTAGTCGCCGCGCAAATCGCCTCCTACGCAGGCAACCTCGAGGCAAATATCCGCAAGCATGTCGCTGTCGTTGAGCGGGCTGCCAACCTCGGCGCTGACGGGATATTTTTCCCTGAACTGTCGCTGAGCGGATATGAGCCCACGCTGGCCGAGGCGCTGGCCATCTTGCCGAGCGATGACCGCCTGGAGGTGTTTCAACAACTGAGCGAGCGCCTGGGCATATTGATCGCGGTGGGCGCGCCGACACGCGCTGATGCGGGGGTGGCGATCAGCATGATCACCTTCCAGCCAGGGCTCGCACGTTGCACCTATTCCAAGCAGCAGCTGCATGCCGATGAGCTGCCGTTTTTCACCCCCGGCACCCAGCAACAGCTGTTCGCTTGCGCGGACCATGTTGTGGCGCCGGCCATTTGTTATGAATCCTTGCAAGCCAACCACGCCCAGCAGGCGGCAGACGCCGGGGCGCAGGTGTATTTCACCAGCGTGGCCAAGTCCGAGCGCGGCGTGGCGGCTGCGTACAGTCACTATCCGGCTATCGCCAAACAGCACGGCATGACGGTGTTGATGGCCAACTGCGTGGGGCCGGCGGACAACTATGTGGCCGCCGGGCAATCGGGTGTCTGGGACGCTCAGGGTGATTTGCTGGTGTGTGCCGATGCCAGCGCAGAGGCACTGGTGCTCTACGATTCGAGTGCCGGCACAGGCGAAGTAGTGGGTCTATCGGGCTGACGTAACGACACCCTCAAGCCGTGATCAACGAAAAGCCCGCCCTCTTCCCAGGCCAACGGCCCACCGAATGGCCTATCCTTGCCGCTCAAACCCGTTAAGTGCCGGAGTTCAAATGGCCAAGATGACCTTTCCCTACGCGTGCGCACGCTTGAAGGAATATTTCTATCCGATGGGCTTTGAGGCCGTTCTGGATTCGCCCTCCACCATGACCGCACGCGTCTTCGACTCGAAAACAGGTGAAGACTTGGCGGTCTTAGCCGGGTTGGCGTGGGGGCCCTCAACCACGGAAGCTGACCTTGTCGATATCACTGAGTTGCTTGATCAGGAGATGCACGCGCAGGAGTTTGTTCACGTGCCCATGAAGAGCGACTCGATAACGGATGGGTGACGGCAGATCAGCCTCGATGGGCTTTAAAACCCGTGAGCGCCTGGGTTGGCAACCGACGGGGCCGGGGTTGTTGTTTGATGTGGCGAGCGGCCTGGCGCGTGCGGGTTTGACGCCTTGACAGGTGCAGGTTGGGTGCCAGCGTCTACGCTTGTCCTGCACCCCGCCTGAACCACCCACCGAGTACCCCGCACAACCCGTGAAGTATTCGACGCTCACTGCCGCCCTGCTCTGCCTGGTGCTTGGCCCTGCTGCCACAGCCGCGCCCTATCAGGTGGTCACCGAAGAGTGGGCGCCGTACAACTACGTTGAGAACAATCAGCTCACTGGCATGGCGACGGACATCGTGCGCGCCATCATGCAGCGCACCGGCGATGACTTCGAAGTGCTGATGCTGCCCAGCATGCGCGCCGGCCTGGCGCTGCAGAGCCGCCCCCATACCATCATGTATTCGATGTTCCGCACCGCCGAGCGCGAGCCGTTGTACAAGTGGGTGGGGCCCATCGTGGAAGAGTCGATTCACCCCTATCAACTGGCCAATGGCCGACCGCCGCTGTATTCCCTGGAGCAGTTGCAGCAGGTGGAAAAGATCACCACCCGCCATGCCGGTCTGATCCCGGAAAAACTGCGCGCCATGGGCTTTCGCAACCTCGACCGCAGCGCCAACGAAAGCCAGCAGTTGTACCGCATGCTGCTCGCCGGTCGCACCGAGGTGATCATCGGCGACACCGATGCCGGAGTGGCCTACTACAGCCGCCAATTGGCCATCGCACCGGGCGTGCTGCAGCAGATACCGGTAGAGATTCATCGCTCATCGCTGTACATCGCCTTCAGCCGCGACAGCGACGACGGCTTGGTTGCCGCTTGGGCGGAGGCCCTTGAACAGCTGCGTGCAAGTGGTGAGCTCAGGCGGATTCAGCAGCGCTACGAACAGCCAATCTTGCCGTGAGCCGCACGCACCTGCGCCGATAGCGGACATTCCCTCGCCGACCCATTAGGCTGTGCATTTTGCGAACGCTGACGCGGGTGATGGCTGTGGACAGGTTTCAGGAAATGAAGGTGCTGTTGGCCGTGACCGAGGCGGAAAGTTTTGCCGGCGGCGCCAAGCTGTTGGGCATGTCGCCGCCCAGCGCCACCCGTGCGATTGCTGCGCTGGAAAGCCGACTGGGCACGCTGCTGCTGGCGCGCAACACGCGCAGCCTGCGCTTGACCGAGGCCGGGCGGCGTTATGTGGAAGACTGCAAACGCATTCTGGCCGAGCTCGAAGAAGCCGAAGAGCTGGCCGCCGGCAGCACCCTGCGACCCCGCGGCAGCCTGACGGTGACGGCGCCGGTGATGTTCGGCGAGCTGTATCTGATTCCACTGATCACCCGCTACCTCGCCGAGCACACCGAGGTCACGGTGAACGCCTTGCTGGTGGACCGCTTGGTGCATATGGCCGAGGAAGGGGTGGATGTCGGTATCCGCATCGGCAAGCTGCCAGAGGGGAATTTTCATGCCCTCAAGGTGGGCGAAATCCGCCCGGTGGTGTGCGCTGCGCCAGCCTTTCTCGACCGGGTTGGGCGGCCCACACAACCACAGGATCTGGCCAACGCGCCGATCGTGATGTCCTCGGCCAGCACCCTGCTCACCCATTGGTATTTCAGCGGCCCGGACGGCGTCACCAATCTGATACCGCAACCGCGCCTGGTGGTCAGTTCCAACCAGGCCGCCATCAATGCCGCGCGCCTCGGCTGGGGCTACACCTGCGTGCTGTCCTATCAAGTGGCCGAGGCGGTGGCCAAAGGCGAACTGGAAATTGTGCTCGCCGCCTTTGGCACCGCGGCGCTGCCGGTGCATATCGTTTACCAGAGCGGCAAACAGCTGCCGGCTAAAGTGCGCACCTTCGTCGACTATTGCCACAGCCAGCTGCTCGGCGACCCCGCCCTGCAGCCGGTCGGGGCGGCGTAAAACCATGAGCCGCTACCAGCAGCTGGCGGTGTTCGCCAGCGTGGCCGAGTTGGGCAGCCTGTCTGCCGCCGCCCGCGAGCTGGAGCTGGCGCCGGCCACCGTGTTGCGCACCGTGGCGGCGCTGGAGGCTCGCCTGAATGCCACCTTGTTAGTGCGCAGTCCGCGGGGCGTAAGCCTGAGCCCGGTGGGCGAACAGTTCGCCGCGCGTTGCCGGCAGATTCTGCAACAAACCGCCGAGGCCGAACGCTCGGCCGTAGGGCTGCACAGCCATGTCGCCGGGCAACTGACCGTGGCGATGCCGCTGCTGATGGCGCACCAGGTGTTCATGCCCCTGGCTGTTGAATACCTCGACGCATTTCCCGCCGTGCAGCTGCTGACCGAAACCCGCGAAAGCCTGCCCAAACTGCTCGAAGAAGGCCTCGACGCCGCCCTGGTGGTGGGCCACCTGGCCGACTCCTCGGGCTTTGCCGTGGAAGTGGGCAACGTCCGCCCGATCATGTGCGCCGCCCCCGCCTACCTGGCGCAATGGGGCCACCCGGAGTCGCCCGAAGACCTGCGCCAACACCGCACCATCCTCGCCACCGCCAGCGGCCACAGCCCCGAATGGCGCCTGCACAGCGGCAGCACCACCCGCACCATCAGAACCACCCCGGTGCTCACCTGCAGCACCCAACAAGCCGCCATTCAAGCCGCCGTCGCCGGCCTGGGCCTGATCCGCTGCCTGAACCACGAAGCCCACCAACAACTGCAAAGCGGCCAACTGCGAGCCATCCTGCAACCCTTCAGCGCCCCCGCCCTGCCCGTCCACCTCCTCTACCGCGAAGGCCGCAAAGCCTGCGGGCGCCTGCGCACCTTCATCGACTTCGCCGTCCCACGACTGCGAAACCACCCCGCCTTGCGCGACGAATAAACAGCCTAAAAGCATCGCGGCTGAAGCCCCTCCCACAGAAAAAAATCGAGCAGGCACCACGACTTTTGATCTGGCTTGTGATCTGGCTTGTGATCTGGCTGTTGATCTACCCGCCCCATGGGCGCAGGCCGAGCGGAGTCGTTGTGCAGGGGGTCGAGCGGCCGGGAGCCGCGAGAGGTGTGATGGGCCATGGATGGCCCGTCTCACCGGCCCCCGGAACGACGACGCAGCGAGGGGACCCGCAGCGCAGCGTAGGGCCAAGGTTGGGGCAAGCGTTTTGGTTACTTTGCCGCGACTGGCAAAGTGACTCGCGCGTAAGGCGCGAAACAAAACGCCCAGCGCACGCGACAAAGAAGAACAACACCGCTCGCCAGAGGATCGCTTAGGGCGCGTAAGCGCTCTGCGTACAGCACGCCCCTCCCCCTTTATTGCAAAAACTGAAATTAACGATTGCCCAACCTGGCAATTCTGCCCACCCACGCACAAGCGCAGGATGGCTCCACAGCGTGACACCCCGTCCACGCCCCACGGAGCCACCCCCATGCCACAGTCCCCGATCAAACTCTACCGCCACCCATTGTCCGGCCACGCCCACCGCGTTGAACTGCTGCTCTCCCTGCTCAACGTCCCCACCGAACTGGTATTCGTCGACCTGGCCAAAGGCGCCCACAAGACCCCGGAATTTCTCGCACTCAACCCCTTCGGCCAAGTGCCGGTCATCGACGACAACGGCACCGTCCTCGCCGACTCCAACGCCATCCTCGTCTACCTCGCCAACCAGTACGGCGAAGGCCAGTGGCTGAGCGCAGACCCGGTCGCCGCTGCCCAGGTACAACGCTGGTTGTCAGTCGCCGCCGGGCAAGTCGCCTACGGCCCCGCCGCCGCCCGCCTGATCACCGTATTTGGCGCAGCCTTCAACGCCGAAGAAGTGATCCACCGTGCCCACGTACTGCTGACCATGATGGAAAGCGAACTGGGTACCACGCCCTTCCTCACCGGCAACCAACCGAGCATCGCCGACGTGGCTAACTACGCTTACATCGCCCATGCACCGGAGGGCAACGTATCGCTTGCGGCCTACCCGAACGTGCGCGCCTGGCTGCAGCGCATTGAAGCACTGCCAGGCTTCGTGCCGATGCAACGCACCGCCGCAGGCCTGCAGGCCAACTGAGTACGAACTGAAGATCAGCCTGCCGGCTCGCCCGGCAGCGCATTCAAGGAGCGTCGACCATGGACCATCTGCCGCAATCGCCGAAATCGCCCTGGCACGCCGGTGAGAAGAAGCTTCAGGCTCACTTTCATGCGGCTGAGCGTATGGAAGAACTCGGCCAGCGCGTGATCCGCGACTACATGCCCGACCAGCATCGCGAGTTCTATCACCAGTTGCCTTTTATGGTGGTGGGCGCGGTGGATGCCGACAATCGCCCGTGGGCCACCCTGCTCGAAGGGCCGGAAGGTTTTGTCAGCTCGCCCGACCCGCTGCATCTGCAGATTAGCGCCCAGCCGGATGCGCAAGACCCGGCCGCTGCCGGGCTGCAAGCTGGCAAGGCCATCGGCATGCTGGGGATCGAGCTGCACACACGGCGGCGTAATCGTATCAACGGCGTGATCCAGAGCGCAGCGGCAGGTAGCCTGGAAGTGGCGGTCGAACAGTCCTATGGCAACTGCCCGAAATACATTCAGGAGCGCACCTACACTCGCGTGCCACAACCGGCCAACGGCGCGACGGCGCGGGAAGACTTTGCCGGCCTGGACGACTTCAGCCGCGCGTGGATTGCTGGTGCCGACACCTTTTTTATCGCCAGCTTTGTCGACCACGACGCCCACACCCGTTCCGTGGATGTGTCCCATCGCGGCGGCCGCGCCGGTTTTATCAAGGTCGAAGGCAACCGCCTGACCATTCCCGACTACGCCGGCAATCTGTTCTTCAACACACTGGGCAATCTGCAAAGCAACCCAGTGGCTGGCCTGCTGTTTGTCGACTTCAGCACGGGTGACGTGCTGCAACTCAGCGGGCGTACCGAACTGCTGCTGGACAGCCCCTTGATCAAAGCCTTTGAGGGGGCCGAGCGGTTGTGGGCGGTGGAGGTCGAGCACGTGGTGGTGCGCAAGGCCGCGCTGGCGATCCGCTGGCAGTTCCAGGACTACGCGCCGACCAGCCTGGCCACCGGCACCTGGGCGGAAACCGACGAGCGCCTGCGCCAGAACGAGCAGCGCCGGACCTGGCAGCAATGGCGGGTGACGCGGGTCGAGCAGGAAAGCAGCGACATCCGCTCGCTATTCCTCGAGCCGCCGGATAACGCCGTGGTGCCCTTCGCCCCAGGCCAGCATCTGCCGATGCGCATCGGCGCAGGGCCGGATGCATTGGTAAGGACCTATAGCGTATCCAGTGCGCCGTCGGACGGGCACATCCGCATCAGCGTCAAACGCCAAGGCAAGGCTTCCGAGCACTTGCACCAGCAGGTGCAGGTCGGCGATCTGTTGGAAGTCCGCCCGCCGTTGGGCAGCTTCACCCTCACCGAGGAAACCGAGCGGCCGGTGGTGTTGCTGGGCGCCGGTGTGGGCATTACGCCGATGATTTCCATGGCCAGAGAACTGGTCGCGCAAAACCAGCAGCACCCGCGCACGCGCGCTATTCATCTGTTCCAGAGCGCAAGAAGCCTGGCGGAATTGCCGTTCCAGGCCGAACTGAGCGAACTGCTGCAGCGCGCCAACGGCCAGCTGCATATCCATCGCGCGCTGAGCAACCCCGAGACCGACGCCCTGCTCGAGCAGGATTACCAAGTGGCCGGGCGCCTGGATTTTGCCCAGGTCAAAGCGCGCTTGCCGTTGGATGACTACGACTTTTACCTGTGCGGTCCGGGCGGTTTTCTCCAGGCCATGTACGACGGCCTGCGCAGCCTGAATATTGCCGACCAGCGCATCCATGCAGAGGCATTCGGGCCCTCGGCCCTGCGCCGTTCGGAAAGCGCGCAGCCGCCGACACTGGAGCAACCGCCGGCGGCCAGCGTGCCAGTGCCGGTGTATTTCTCCGCTTCGAACACCGAGGCGCGCTGGAAACCGGATGGCGGCAGCTTGCTGGAACTGGCCGAAAGCCGCGGCCTCAACCCCGAATTCAGCTGTCGCGGCGGCTCGTGCGGCACCTGCAGCACCCGGCTGATCAGCGGCGCCGTGCACTACCCGAGCCCGCCGGCGCAGATGCCCGACAGCGACAAGGTGCTGATCTGCTGCGCTGTCCCGGCGCAAACCGACGGCACCGCGCAACCCTTGGTCCTTGATCTCTAACCTGGAGGCGGCGACATGAACAGAAGCGACATCAATGCCTGGCAGACCCGGCCGATCCCACGCTGGCAGGAGCCTGCCACGAGCGACGTATCCAACGCGTTTGGGCACGACGCCAGCGCGATGGAATGGGAAGCCAATTATTTGCTGCCACAGGTGGTGGTAGCAGCCGAGCACGTCATCAAACGCCTCACCCTCAACTTCGCCAACAGGAGCGACCGCCATGACCACCGCTGAAACCCGTCCACCGCTACCGCCCTTCACCCGTGAGACCGCCACCTTGAAAGTGCGCCTGGCCGAAGACGGCTGGAACAGCCGCGACGCCGCCAAGGTTGCGCTGGCGTATACCGAAGATACCCAGTGGCGCAACCGCGCGGAATTCGCCCACAGCCGTGCCGAGGCCGAAGCCTTTTTGCGGCGCAAATGGAACAAGGAGCTGGAGTACCGGCTGATCAAAGAGCTCTGGGCCTTCACCGAAAACCGCATTGCCGTGCGCTACGCCTACGAATGGCGCGACGACTCCGGCAACTGGTTCCGCTCCTACGGCAACGAGAACTGGGAGTTCGCCGCCAATGGCCTGATGGCGCATCGGTTTGCCTGCATCAACGATAGGCCGATCAGCGAAGCCGAACGCAAATTCCGCTGGCCGCTGGGGCGTCGCCCGGATGAGCATCCGGGGCTGTCTGAACTGGGTTTGTAGCGCCGGCTCAGAAGCGCTCTATCTCCGCGTAAATCTGCAGCCACTCGCCTTTCGGGGCTTTGCCTGCAGCCGCGTCATCGCTGGTTGCCGCCGGATCTGCCAGCGCGTTGAGCAGCGACAGCTTGGTGGTGTGCGCCTGCAGCACACTCAGGGAAAACTGCTTCCACACCGCCTTGCCATTCTGCTCAGTGGTGGCCGCCAACACCCTCGCTTCGGGCTCCAGCAGGTCGGGGTAGTCGACAGCCTCCGGCACGTCGAAGCCTGCGTTTTCCCAATCGATGAGCTCGATCGACAGCGACTCGGTGGTGTAGTCGACCGTGTTTCTTTCGGTCTCGCCCATGCTGCTGAGTATCTTCAGCTGCGCCTTGATCAGCATCGGCCGGGTATCGTCCTGGTTGCCGTTCTTGATCTCGGCGTCGCTGATGCGCTTATAGGTTTCGTCCCAGAAATACTGGTCGTGGTCCTTCATTTCCTGCATGGCGGCGGCGATTTCGGTGCTGGTGTAGGTGCCGCTGTCGTCGTAGCTGATGCTCGACAGGGTTTGCCGGCTGAGCCCGGCAAACGGGTTATCGCCCTTGCCCAGGGCGAACTGATTGGCCTGTTCGGTGAGGGCCAGGCGAGTCGGGTCTTCGCTGTTGGGCCGCTCGTTGAGCACCTCGGCGTCTTCGCCGAATTCAATGATCTGTTTGCGGGTGGTGGCCAACGCATCTGCCGGCATCGGCTTGGTGCGCCAGCCCTCGACCTGCTTGGATTGATCAGGCTCAGTGCTTTTCGGCGTGGCGCCGATGGACAGGGTGATGCCTACCACCGGCTTCGGCGCCGCGGGCACTGTGGCAACTTTTTTGACCTGCGGGTCCGCGGCGCGACTGAGCAAGCGGTTGAAGTGCCGGTTGGTTAAGCGTTGAAACGTAGCGCCACGAATTCCCTGATCCATCGCCTTGAGCCTCCTGCTGATACGCGAGTCTTTACACCGTATCGGCAAAGGGCGAGGACGCTTGAACGGCGCAGACGAATTGACATGCTTGCCCAAGGCAACTATATAGTTGCCAAAAGCAAACATATGAGCACCTGCCATGGCCACCACCCTGCTTGCACGCGCCGAGAGCATTCGCCGTTTCAACCGCTTCTACACCCAACAAATCGGTGTGCTGCAAGAGCACCTGTTGCAGGCGGACTTCTCCCTGACCGAATGCCGGGTGCTGTTTGAGCTGGGTGCGCGGCCGCAGATGACCAGCGCCGAGCTCTGCCAGTTGCTGGGCCTGAACGCCGGTTACCTGAGCCGGGTAATCGCCGGCTTCGAGAACAAAGGCCTGCTGGAAAAGACCCGCAGCACAACCGACGCCCGTGCCTCGCAGATCCAGCTCACCGACCTCGGCCGCGACGTGCTGAGTTCATTGGAGCAGGCCTCTCGCGGCGAAGTGATGGACATGCTGCAGCGCCTGCCAGAGGCGCAGCAGGAGCAGTTGATTCAAGCGATGAAGCGCGTGCAAGTGCTGCTCGGCGCCAGCGACACCTCGTACCTGCTGCGCGACCCGCAGCCTGGTGACATGGGCATCGTGGTGCAACAGCAAGCGCAACTTTATACCCGCGAATACGGCTGGAATTCTGAGTTCGAAGCCATGGTGGCCGAGATCGTCGCGCACTACTTGCGCCACTTCGACCCCACCTGCGAGCGCTGCTGGATCGCGGAAAAAGACGGCCAGGTGATCGGCTCGATCTTCCTCGTCCGCCATGACGCGACTACCGCCAAACTGCGCATGCTGTATGTCGACGCCAGCGCCAGGGGCCTGGGCATTGGCAAACGGCTGATCGACGAATGCCTGCGGGCTGCACAGCAAGCGGGCTACGAAAAAATCATGCTGTGGACCACCAGCGTGCTGACCGAAGCGCGCAAGCTGTACCAGAAAGCCGGATTCGAACTAGTGGAAGCAGCGCCGATGCACAGCTTCGGCAAAGACCTGGTCAGCCAGACCTGGGCACGGGCGCTGTAAACTCGCCAGCGGCCAGTGGCCGCAGCGCTGCTTGCCAGCGTTACAATGGCGCCCGCGCCGACTCCCCCAGAGCGGCCCTGCCCGGAGCCTGCTTGCCGATGTTCACCCTCGTACACCTGGACACCCCGCCACCCGAGTCCCTGAAAAGCCAGGTGCTGCAAATGGTGGTGGACTACTTCAGCGACATCAGCCCGGTGCCACTGACGCCCGCCAACCCGCTCTACCAGCTGTACCAATACGTGATTGGCTACGAAGTGCACCTGTACCTGCAAGCCATGGACAGCGCCGTGGACAGCAGCGCCCGGTTGATCCTGGCGCTCGACGATGAAGACCCGTCCCAGGTGCTGGGTTTTGCCCTGTACCTGCCCAGCCAGGACGACGCCGAGGCCTGCACCCTCGCCTACCTCGCCGTGCACACCCGCCACCGCCGCCACGGCATCGCCCGCGCCCTGCTGCAACACATGCTCGGCCGCCGCCCCCACGCCGAACTGGCCTGCGCCACCAGCAAGGTGCCGACCTTCGAGGCTCTGGGTTTCCAACTCCTGGCTGCCCGCGGGCCGCATGTACTGCTGAGCAATCGCGACTACCGCTCCAGCGGCATGGTCGCGGTGCAGGACCTCAATCCGATCTACCAATCAAAAGAAGTCCGGCAGATCCACGCCTACCTGCTCAAGCAACATGGCGAAGACGCCATGGGCGATGCCGAACGCCAACGCGACCACTTGCTCGACGAGATGACGTTTGAGGCTCAGGCGCTGCTCAAAGAGCGGTTTCCGACCATTCATTGAGTGCCGGTGGCCAACACTAATTTGACGCATAGCGCGACGTGGCCCAGTTCCCGGTGAAGTAGGCGCACTCGTCGCTTAACGACTGGCCTCCAGCTCGCCAATTTTCTCCAGGCGAGCCCGCACCACATTGCGGCTGATGCCCAGCAACCGGCCGGTGCGCAGCTGATTGCCGCGGCAGAACGTGTAGGCACTGCGAAACACCGTTTCCTCGATATGGTCGTACAGGTCGCGCTGATTGCGTTCGAACAAGGCCATCAAGGCGCCTTCCAACTGGCTACCAGCGGCCGCCACGGATGCGCTCCTTTCCAGGTGTTGCTGCTGGTCCAGCCGTACCCCGGCGCTGAGCATCTCCACCAGATGCAGGTCTGCCGGTTGCACCAACTGATTGCCACACACCAACAGCGCATGGTGAATGGCGTTTTCCAGTTCGCGGATATTGCCGGGCCAGTTGTGCCGCAACAGCTTTTGCTCCGCTTCGGCAGTCAACACCGCGCGCTCGTAGCCCAAACGCTGGCAATGTTCTTCCAGGAAAAACTCCGCCAGCGGCACGATATCGCCCGGCCGCTCGCGCAGCGGCGGCAAGCGGATAGCGGCCACGTGCAGACGGTAAAACAGGTCTTCGCGAAAGTGCCCGGCCACCACGGCATCGGCCAGATTGACGTTGGTCGCGGCCACCACCCGCACATCGAGGGGCACCGGTGTGCGCGAGCCCAGGCGCACCACTTCGCGCTCTTGCAGCACGCGCAGCAGTTTCACCTGCATGCTCAGCGGTAAATCACCAATTTCGTCGAGAAACAAGGTGCCGCCATTGGCCGCTTCAAACCAGCCAGCCTTGGCGGTACGGGCGCCGGTGAAGGCGCCTTTTTCATGGCCGAACAATTCGCTATCCACCAGGTTTTCCGCGAAGGCGCCGCAGTTGACTGCCACAAACGGCGCCAGGCCCCGCTTGCTCTTGTGGTGAATATGGCGAGCCACTATTTCCTTGCCGGTGCCGGTTTCGCCAATGATCAAGGCATTGGCGTCACTGGGCGCCAGGCGTTCGATGCGCGTGAGCAGTTCTTGCGAGCGCGGGTCTTTGAACACCAGCACACTGGCGCGCACCGACTTCGTCAACTCGCGGGCATGAGGGTGGGTAATTACAGTCATCAGCGGCACATCCATGCGGACAGCGATGGCCGCATATTGCAGTAAAATTTTAAGTTCAATTAATCATCAATGCTGATTTAGTTATTCTATTTTGAGCTATGGCGCGACTCCCCAAAAAAGCCGGGAAAACCGCGCCAGCACTGGGCTGCAGGCGCGCCACAAAACTGCTGCGTAAGCAGCAGCTCAGCCGCAATTCGCTGCGTGAGCAACAGTCAAAATAACGCTCCAGGCAGCCCCCCGCTCAGGTCAAAAGTTGAGGGTGGTCTGCACGCCAAAGGTGCGCGGCGCGATATAGCCGGTGGGGTAAACCCCGCGCGTGGTAACGATCTGCGACAGCACCTTCTCCGACTCATTGGTCCAGTTGTTCACAAAGGCGGCGACCTGCCAGCGCTTGTCATTGGGTTGGTAGCTGACCCGTGCGTTGCCCAGCCAGTAGCCCGGGGTTTCCTGCACCGGGTCGTTCTGCACCGTGGCGTTGTGGTAGATGTGGCTGCGGTAGGACCAGTCGGTACCGAGAATCACCGAGCCGCCCAATGCCGCCAGCGGAATGCGGTAATCGGTGTCTAGGCGGAACGAGGTTTCCGGGGTGCGGTAGAACTCGTTGCCGCTGGCATCCAGGTCCACGCCACCGATGTTGTATTTGAAGTTGGTGTATTCAGTGCGCAGCAGCCCCAGGCTGGAGGTCACTCGCCAGAACTCGGTGGGCAGTGCTTCCACCTCGAATTCTAGGCCCTTCACATTGCCATCCGAAGCGCCGGCGGTACTGGTGATGGTGGTGCCCGGCACCTGCTGCTGAATGTTCAGTTGCAGGTCTTTGATGTCGTAGTAGAAGGCGTTGACGTTGGCGTTCAAGCGGCCATCCAGCCAGCTGGATTTCAGCCCCACTTCGTAGTCGATCAGGGTTTCCGGTTCGGTCTGAATGATGTCGCCACGCACGATGGATTGGTTGAAACCACCGGAGCGGAAACCACTGGCGATCCGCCCGTACACCATCACATCCGGGGTAATGAAGTATTCGGGGGTGATGTCCCAGGTGGTCTTGTTCCAGTTGGCGTCTTTGCTCAACTGAGCAGGCGCCACCACGCCGCTGCCGCGCACCGAGTCCGGACTGCCCCCAGGCTGCACGATGACGATGTTCTGGTTACCCAGGGTGTCGGTCGCGGTCAGGGTGGTTTCGGTGATGTCCTTGGACTCCCACGTTTGCCGCAGGCCAAGGGTGAGCGCGGCACGTTCGGTAAAGCGGTACTTGGTGTTACCGAAGATGGCGAAGCTCTTGGCATCCTGATCCCACGAACTCTGCGTGTATTGCTCCTGGGTAGTACCGACCTTGTAGCGAATGGCCTTCGATTTGCTGTCGGCCTGCAGGTCGTAGTAGTAAGCACCGACCAGCCAGGTCAGGTCCTGATCCTGGGCAGAGCTCAGGCGCAGTTCCTGAGTGAACTGGTGTGATAAGGTGTCGCCCAGGGTGCTGTTCTGATCCAGCGTGGTGCCCGCCGGGGTGCCGGCCTTGGCCTCGGTATCACCATCGCTGTAGTTCAGCGCGGTAATCGAGGTCACGGTGTTTTCGCCGACGTACCAGTTCAGCTTGAAGCTGCCGGCATACAGGGTGTTTTCCGCCGAGCTATCGCCGTTCCAGAAATCGCTGCGGTTATCCGGGTCGTCGCCGTAGGGCGGAATGTAGCTGCTGCCACCCTGGTTGATGGCACCACCGGGATTGGGCGTGGTCACGTTGTTGACGCTGGTGGCGCCGACCACGTAGCTGGGAATATTGCCGGTGCGGTATTTGCGCACGTTGAAGTTGAGCAAACCGTCGAGTTGGTCAGAGAAGTTGGCGAGCAACTGGAAGCGTCCGTTGAAGTCTTCCAGCTGAGGGCCGTCATCACCGGTGACGATGTTCTGCGCCCAACCATCGCCCTTCTCGTAATAGACCGCCGCGCGGCCGGCCAGCTTCTCGTCGACCAGGCCGCCACCACTGGCGGCTTCAAAGGTCTGCTTGCCGAAACTGCCAGCGCCCAGACGGGCATAACCGTTGTTGTCGAAGGTCGGCTTTTTCGAGATGAAGTGCAGCGCGCCACCGGTATTGTTCTTGCCCCATAACGTGCCTTGCGGTCCGCGCAGGACCTCTACGCGCTCCAGGTCGAACAGCGGGAAACTCTGATCGCCCTGCAGGCCGACCACCACCTCGTCGACATACACCGACAGCGGCCCTTCCTGGTTGGCGTTTGGATCATTGGTGCCGATGCCGCGCAAGAACCAACGCGGCTTGCCGGTACGGCCACCGGTGTTGCCACTGGATTGCCCGGAAAGGTTGGGCGCCAGGCGCTCCACATCGGACGAGGTGACGATGTTTTTATCGCGGATCGCCGTGCCGGAAATCGCCGTGATCGGGATGGGCACATCCTTGAGTTTTTCCTCACGCTTTTGCGCCGTCACCACCACGGTGTCCAACACCCCTTCGCGGCTCGGCTCTTCGCTGCTCTCGGCTTTCTCCGCCGCCAGCACTTTGCTTTGCGGCTCGGCGGCCTGAACCCCAGCGGCCAGCAGGCTTGCCGTCAGCCCGACAGCGCACGCATGAGAAACCGATTGAGCCAACACTTTCCTTAAATAATTCGCTGACTCTGGTACTACCAACGCGACTGTTGCAGTACTCCATTGTCTCTTTAAATGCGCCATCACTGATGTTCCTGCCAACTATGGATGCGGGGATGCAGTTATAAAAATCCAAGTTGAAATAGCAGAAACTGTGCCACGCCAGTCAATAGCCACTGCAAGCCGCATATACAGTGACATTCATTTAAATCAGCAAACTTTCACTATCACGCTTAAAACCACTCCGTGCTGCCACACGAACAAATAATTGCTGTTGAACTGCTGAATTCGCAGCAATTAGAAGACGCCACAGACTCGCTCTAGCAGCACCCAGATATAAACAGAAGCATGGCAAAAATAACGCTCGCCGCAGTCCAATAGTTCGCTACCAGCCGAGCCTATAAATCCAGACGAGCAAGACACTACGGGGGCTACAGACGTAACCAGCTGCCCCTGGAAACATCCCAACCCTTAGGCCTAATACCTTTTAGTTAGCTGTTTATGCGCTGCTGTTTACGCAACAACTTTAACCGCAACTGCTGTTTTTGCAGCATTAAAAAATACCCGCATCACTGGAACAAAACCGCCCAGGAAAAACAATCAGCCACGAATCACCCGCACTAAAAAACGCCCAGCAAAAACAACCAACCCCATATAAATCCGCTAGTTAGCCTTTCACCCAATGGCATTTAAAACCCTCACTCACGCCACTTCTCCGTTCTTTTAAACAGACTTGCAAACAACTGGCATGGAGCATGCTCTAGTGCTTGCTGTGAATAACCACACCGCTATTCAAGGAACGGACATGAGCACTTCCAAACCACCAGTCCAACTCTTCTACACCCGTTGCGGCGCAGCGACCGCCTCGGCCCTGGCGATTCGTAAAAACTGGCTGCAAGACGAATTCGCCGGTGCCGACACCGAGCTGCATTCGCTGCGCGATTCCGACAGCCTGGCCGTGCGCAACGCGCACTATCACCATCAGCAAACCGGCCTGTTTCGCGAAGGCGGCAACATCCCGCCGATCTGGGCCAAGGGCAGCGGCTCGGACACCGTGGTGGTCGGCATCACCTGGCTGGATGAATATCAAGGCATCCTCACCCGCGCTGACAGCGACATCCGCGATATCGCCGACCTCAAAGGCAAACGCCTGGGTGTGCCGCTGCACCAGAACGCCGTGATCGACTTTCAGCGCGGGGCGGCCCAGCACGGTTATGTCACCGCGCTGTCGCTGGCCGGACTGAGCACCGATGACGTCACCCTGGTTGACCTCCCGGCCCCCAGCTACGACACCGAAGACGGCCCGCGCAGCACCACCCGCGAACAGCGCGCCGACGTTGCCGTAACCGCGCTGGACGCCGGCACCGTGGACGCCATTTTCCTGCGCTTCACCCGTGGCTATCGCCTGTCGCAGGACGCGCGTTATCGCCAGCTGATCAATATCAACGAACTGTCCGACCCGCTGCTGCGCGTCAACAACGGCACCCCTCGGCCGATCACCGTTGACCGCCAATTCCTCGAACAGCACCCGGACGTGGTGGTGCGCTACCTCGCCGTGCTACTGCGCACTGCGGAATGGGCTGCCAGCCACCACGACGAAGTGGTGCAACTGCTGCAACCCGAAGACAGCAATGCCTCGGCCGCCGAAGTGGTCGGCTCCCATGGCGCCGATGTGCACCTGTCCTTCACCCCCAAGCTGAGCCCCGAGTACATCCAGGGCCTGACCACGCAAAAGAACTTCCTGCGCGACTGGGGCTACCTGAAAGCCGACTTCAACGTCAGCGACTGGATCGTCGCCGGCCCGCTGGAGCAGGCGCAAAAACTGGTCGCCGAGGAAAAGGCCAAGGCCTCCGCTGCCGCCTGATTCACCTATCCCGGCCCTGTGGCTTACCCGTGATTTTTTGGAGCAATACCCATGAGCGCTTTTGAAAAAACCGAAGTCGATCTGATCGCCTATATCGAACAAGCCAAATCGGACGCCGTGCACGTGTTCGAGTCGTTGCGCGCCAACGGCACCCTGTCAGCCAGCCTGACCTTCCATATCTCCCACCGCATTCCGGGCACCGACACTTTGCTCGGTATTCGTTTCCCGGGCGGTCTGGCACGCAGCCAAGCGCCGAAGATCAGTGTGTCGTCGTTTGCCGAGGCAACCGGTTCGCTGCTGAATGAGCCGCGCCTGGAAGCCGATACGGTGATTCACGTGCACACCGCCTGGCTGTCCGCCTGGTCGCTGGCGCACAAAGACTTCCCCATTCTCTACGTCGCCGCGGCCCGCCACTTGCTGGCGCGCAGCATTCCCAATCACCTTGAACGCACCCGCAGCGCCCTGGAAGTGATCAGCGAGCGCTTGGACAAACACCCTGAACTGGCACCACCACCGGCGTTGCTGGAGTCCAACGGCGGGGCCAACTTCTGGGGCCAGGGCATTATCAAAACGGCGGAAACCATCCTCTTTGTCGAAGAAGCCGCGCGCTTCCAGGCGATTGCCGAGCAGATCGGCGGCGCCCAGGTGTACACCCCGGGTGGCCTGGAACTGCAGTGGAAACGCACCGGCTTGCTGGAAAAATCCAAAGCGTTCAGCGGCTAAGTCCGAGCAGCCGGGGTGTGCCTGCACACCTCGGCCTTGCTTAAGAATCTGGTCTGCCCAAAGAGAAGAGCACCGTGAGCAGCAAAAAACGCCAACTGGCCCTGAACGTATTTCTCCACCGCTTTGGTCACCACCCTGAAGCGTGGCGCCACCCCAGCTCCACCGACAACGGCCGGCCCAACCTGGCCTGGTGGATAAAGGCCGCCAAGCTGGCCGAAGCGGCCAAATTCGACACCTTTTTTGTCGCCGACTTTATCGGCCGCTCGGGCGAGGTCACCCCACAAACCGGGCGCAGCCCGCAGAACTACCAGTTCGAACCCTTCACTCTGTTGTCGGCCATCGCGGCGGTGACCGAGCACATCGGCCTGGTGGCGACGGTCAACACCAACTACGACTCGCCCTATCACGTGGCGCGCAAATTCACCTCGCTCGACCACCTCAGTGGCGGGCGTGCCGGCTGGAACGTGGTGTCGTCGTTTGGCGACCACGCGGCAAAAAACTTCGGCATCAGCGAACCCCGTAGCCATGAGGAGCGCTATGAGCGTGCGGCGGAATTTATTGCCGTGACCAAGGCGCTGTGGGACAGCTGGGATGACGACGCTTTCGACCAACCGGACCGCCAAGCCGGGGCGTTCTACAAGCCCAGTTCCGGCCACCCGGTTAACCACCATGGCAAGTACTTCACCAGCGAAGGGCTGCTCGACTACCCGCGGCCGATCCAGGGCTACCCGGTGATTGTGCAGGCCGGCAACTCGGAAACCGGCCTGGAGTTTGCCGCCCGCGAAGCAGAGATGACCTACGCCTCGGCGCAGTCGCTGGAGGTCGCCAAGGCCTACTACGCCAACCTCAAAGGGCGCATGGCCAAGTACGGCCGCGATGAAGACCAGCTCAAGGTCACGCCGGGCCTGTCGGTGGTGGTGGCCGAATCCGATCAGGAAGCCCAGGACCGCTTCAACGAACTGCAGCAATTGGTCGATGTGAGCAACGTTTCCTTTGGCGGTTTCGACCTGTCGTCCTACGACGTCGATGGCCCCCTGCCGGACCTGCCCTACCAGGCCGACGCCAATGGCAAAGGCCGCTTCCAACAGCAACTGGACCTGGCCCGCCGCGAGAACCTGAGCATTCGCCAACTGGTACTGCGCTTTCGGGTTTCTCGCGGGCATTTGCAAGCCATTGGCTCGGTGAAAACCGTGGCAGACACCATTGAGCAATGGTTTGTCGAACGCGGCGCCGACGGCTTCAACGTGGTGCCGCCGTATCTGCCGCAAGGCTTCGAAGACTTCACTCGGCTGGTGGTGCCCGAACTGCAACGGCGCGGCATTTTCCGCACGGAATATGAAGGCAAAACCTTCCGCGAAAACCTCGGCCTGAACCGCCCGGCGAATCCGCGGGATACGCGCATCGCGTGACGGCAAACAGCATCGCGGCTGAAGCCCCTCCCACAAGGGAATGAGGTCTCCCATAGGCATGCATTCGCTGTGGGAGGGGCTTTAGCCGCGACTCCTGGAAACACCAACCCCACGACTGAAAACCCGGAAGCACACCATGCTGTACTACCTGATCACCCGCTTGCTGGCGATGATCCCCACCCTGTTGGGGGTCTTGACCCTGACCTTTCTGGTCACCCAATTTGTTCCGGGGGGCCCTGTCGACCACGTACTCAGCGACCTTGATAACCAAAGCGCGCGCTCTGGCGCCGAAGGCGCCACATCGGGCAGCGGCTGGACCTACAGCGGACGGCAGGGCATTGATGAACAGCAGATCGAGCACCTGACCCGCCAGTACGGTTTTGATCAACCGGTGCTGGAGCGTTATGTGGCGATGCTGAGTAACTTTCTGCGCTTCGATCTGGGCCAGAGTTACTTCCGTAACGAGAGCGTGTGGGAGCTGATCAAGTCCAAGCTGGGTGTCTCGGTGTCGCTGGGCATCTGGACCTTTTTGCTCACCTACCTGATCTCCGTTCCCCTGGGTGTGGCCAAGGCGGTGCGTGCTGGCAGCCGCTTCGACTTCATCACCAGCCTATTGATTCTGTGCGGCTATGCGGTGCCAGGGTTTGTGCTGGGCGTGTTGCTGATTGTGCTGTTCGGCGGCGGCTCCTTCTGGGACGTGTTCCCGCTGCGCGGCCTGACCTCGGATAACTGGAACGAGCTGAGCGGGTTGGGCAAGGTCACCGACTACCTGTGGCATATCACCCTGCCGGTGGCTGCATCAGTACTCAGCACTTTCGCGCTGAAAACCTTGCTGACGAAAAACACTTTTCTCGAAGAGATCAGCCGCCAATACGTACTCACCGCGCGGGCCAAAGGCTTGTCCGAGCGCCGGGTGCTGTGGAAACACGTGTTTCGTAATGCCTTGCTGCCCTTGGTCACCGGTTTTCCCGGTGCCTTTATCGCCGCGTTTTTTACCGGCAGCTTGCTGATTGAAACCCTGTTCTCCCTCGACGGCCTGGGCCTGCTGTCTTACGAGTCGATCAATAGCCGCGATTACCCCGTGGTGCTCGGCAGCCTGTACCTGCTGACCTTGATCGGCCTGCTGACCAAGCTGGTGGGCGACATCGCCTACGTGTTGGTCGACCCACGAATCAAATTCGACGCACAGGTGGCCTGATGACCGCTCAGACGATTTCGCCGCCCAGTTTCTGGCAGCGCCTTTCCCAACGCCTGGGGCGGCGCACGCCCCGCGTACAGGCTGAACCGCTGACGCAAACCGACGCGGCGCTAACCCCCGGCCGGCGCTTGTGGCTGCGCTTCAAGCAGAACCGCCTGGGCTACTGGAGCCTGATTCTGTTCACCTCGCTGTACCTGGTGAGCCTGGCCGGTGAGCTCATCAGCAATGACAAACCCTTGCTGGTGTACTTCCAGCACGAATGGTTTTTCCCCCTGCTGCATGACTACCCCGAGGCGGTATTTGGCGGCCAGTTGCCGATTTACGCGGACTACAACGACCCCTTTATTCGCGAGCAGCTGGCCAAGCCCGGCAACTTCGCCCTGTATGCGCCCAACCCGTATTACTACGACACGCTGAATTACTTCTCCAACGCCGTGCACTACCCAGGGCCGCCCACCCAGGAAAACCTGCTGGGCACCGATATTGCCGGTTACGACATCGTCGCCCGGCTGTTGTACGGCTTCCGGGTGTCGGTGACCTTCGGCCTGGCGTTGACGGTTATCGGCACCGTGCTGGGCGTACTGATCGGCGCGCTGCAGGGCTACTTTGCCGGCAAGATCGACCTGGTCGCGCAACGCTTGATCGAGGTGTGGGGCTCGCTGCCTGAGCTGTACCTGCTGATCATCTTTGCCTCGTTGTTCGAACCGAGCCTGATTCTGCTGGCGGTGTTGTTGTCGCTGTTCGGCTGGATCTACCTGTCGGATTACGTGCGCGCCGAGTTCCTGCGTAACCGCCAACTGGAATACGTCAAAGCCGCCCGCGCCATGGGCCTGTCCCACGGGCAAATCATCTGGCGGCACATCTTGCCCAACAGCCTGACGCCGGTGATCACCTTCCTGCCGTTTCGCATGAGTGCGGCAATCATGGCCTTGGCCAGCCTGGACTTTCTCGGCCTCGGCGTCCAAGCCCCCGCGCCCAGCCTTGGCCAGTTGCTGTTGCAAGGCAAAGAAAACCTGGATGCCTGGTGGATTGCCGTGTCGGGTTTTGGCGCGCTGATGCTGACCCTGCTGCTGCTGACGTTTATGGGCGAGGCACTGCGCAACGCCATGGACGCCCACATTGCCGACCGACTGCCGCCGGAGAATGTGTAATGACTGCACCATTGCCGCCCTTGTTAAGTCTCGAGAACCTCACCATCCGCCTGGGCAACCGCACAGTGGTGGACGACCTGACCCTGCAGATAAAGCCCGGCGAACGCCTGGCCCTGGTCGGCGAATCCGGCTCAGGCAAAACCATCACCGCGCTGTCGATATTGCGCCTGCTGCCCAACGCCAAGGTGCAAGGGAAAATCCTGCTGCAGGGTGACGACCTGCAGCAACAATCCATCGCCCAGATTCGCCAGGTTCGCGGCCGCGACGTGGCGATGATTTTCCAGGAACCGATGTCGGCGCTGAACCCGCTGTACAGCATCGGCGCGCAGATTATCGAAACCCTGCAGTTGCACGAGGGGCTGAGCCCGGGCGAGGCGCGGGAGAAAACCATCCGCCTGCTGGCGCGCACCGGAATCCGTGAGCCCGAGCGGCGCGTGGACAGCTTCCCGCACCAGTTGTCCGGTGGCCAGTTGCAGCGTGCAGTGATCGCCATGGCCCTGGCCTGCCGGCCCAAACTGCTGATTGCCGACGAGCCCACCACCGCCCTGGACATGACCGTGCGCGCGCGCATTGTGCAATTGCTGCTGGACCTGCAAGAGGAAGAGCTGGCCCGTGGCGATGGCCAGGGCATGGCCATTCTGCTGATCACCCATGACCTCAATCTGGTGCGCCGGTTTGCCCAGCGGGTGGCGGTGATGGAGCACGGCCAGCTGGTGGAGAGCAGCAGCACCGACGCCTTGTTCGAACAGCCGCAGCACCCCTACACCATCAAGCTGCTCAACAGCCGGCCCCAACGTGAGATCGCCGAGGTGCCGGCGTCGGCCGCTACCCTGCTGCACACCCAGGCCTTGCGGGTGGAATACGCGAAGAAAATTGCCGGCTGGCGTGGCTGGTTCCGCCACGACCGTTTTATTGCCCTGGAGGGCGCCAGCATTTCCCTGCGCGCCGGCGAAACCATCGGCGTGGTGGGCGAGTCGGGCTCCGGCAAGTCGACCCTGGCGCAAGCCATTCTGAACCTGATTCCGGTGCAGGGCGGCGCGTTGGAGTTCGACGGCATCGCCATGCAAAAACGCAGCAAGCAGCAACGCCGCGAATTGCGCGCCACGCTGCAAGTGGTGTTTCAAGACCCATTTGGCTCGCTGTCGCCGCGCCAAACGGTGCAGCAGATCATCGGCGAAGGCCTGGCTCTGCACTTCCCCGCCCTCAGCGCGACTCAGCGCCTGACGCAGATTGTCGAGGTGCTCGGCGAGGTCGGTTTACCCACCAGTGCACTGAGCCGTTACCCCCACGAATTCTCGGGCGGCCAACGGCAACGTATCGCCATCGCCCGCGCCCTGGTGTTGAAGCCGCGTGTGGTGGTGCTCGACGAACCGACCTCGGCGCTGGATGTATCGATTCAGAATCAGATCCTGCAACTGCTGGTCAGCCTGCAGAAAAAGCATGGCCTGAGCTACGTCCTGATCAGCCACGACCTGGCCGTGGTCAACGCCCTGGCGCACCGCCTGTATGTGCTTAAGGACGGGGTGATTGTCGAGTCTGGCGACACCGCCGAGCTGATCACCCGCCCCCAGCATCCCTATACCCAAAGCCTGGTTCAGGCCTCGTTGTAAGTCGGCCCGTGGAAACCCTATGACCCTCTTGATCGCCTCCCCCCTCACCCGCCGCCTCGTCCCGGCTTTGGCCTTGTTCAGCGCATTGCTGGCCAGCCCGACAACCACATGGGCCGCCCATGCCGTGGCGCAATTTGGCACGCCCAAATACCCGGCCGACTTTCAGCACTTTGACTACGTGAACGCCAACGCCCCCAAGGGCGGCAGCCTGTCCATGTCCCTGGTCGCCACCAACAGCAGCTTCGACAAGTACAACCCCTACAGCCTGCGCGGCACACCACCGCCTGGGCTGTTGGAGCTGGTATTCGAAACCCTGACCATCAATGGCATGGACGAGTTGAACACCCAGTACGGCCTGCTGGCCGACGATATCCAAGTGGCCGAGGACTTCACCTCGGTGCTGTTCCACCTCAACCCCAAAGCCCGCTTCAGCAATGGCGACGCAGTGACTGCGGCCGACGTGCTGTATTCGTACAAGACCCTCACCGATGGCAAAGCCAGCCCACGGTTCAAGGCCTATTTCGCCGAGATCGCCGAGGTGCAGGTGCTTGACCCGCAGCGCGTGCGTTTTGTGTTCAAACGCAAAGGCCGCGACCTGTCCTTTATCGCCGGCAGCCTGCCGGTGTTTTCGCCCAAGTGGGGCCAGCAGGCGGATGGCAGCAGCGTGGCCTTCGACCAACTGCGCTTTGAGCAACCGATTGCCAGCGGTCCCTACCTGATCGACAAAGCCATCAGCGGGCGCGGCATCGTCTATCGCCGCAACCCGAACTACTGGGCCAACGACCTGCCGGTACGGCGCGGCTCGTTCAACTTCAACACCGTCGACTTCAAGCTCTACAAAGACCGCGACACCCAGGTGGCCGCGATCCGTGCCGGCGACTACGACGTGATCGCCGAAACCCAGATGCGCTACTGGTGCTGCCAGTACATCGGTAAACGCTTCGAGCAGGGCGAGCTGGTCAAACGCCAGTTTGCGCACCACAACCCGCCGGCCATGAACGGCTGGGTGGTCAACCTGCGCAAGCCACGTTTTCAAGACCCGCGGGTGCGCGAGGCGCTGGATTACGCGCTGGATTTCGAGTGGATCAACCAGAAGATTTTCGACAACGAATTCAAACGGGTCGACAGCTACTTTGCCGGCACCCCGCTGGCGGCGAACGGCCTGCCCAGCCAGGACGAGCTGAAACTGCTGGAGCCCTACCGTGGGCAGATTCCCGATGCAGCCTTCGGCCCCATGCTGCAGCAACCTACCACCAAAGCGCCCGGCAACGTGCGGCATAACCTCACCAAGGCCCTGGAGCTGTTCGCCGAGGCCGGCTGGCATAACCGCGACGGCGTGCTGCGCAATGCCCAGGGCGAGCCGTTTGTGCTGGAAGTGGCTGGCACGCGCACGCAGAGCCCCTACACCGACCCGATCTACCTGAACCTGAGCAAGATCGGCGTGGTGGTGAAGAAAAAGCTTACCGACGCGGCCACCGCGCGCAAGCAAATCACCAGCTTCGACTACGACTACACCACCCTGGCGCTGCGCGAGGCGCGCAACCCCGGTGATGAGCTGTGGCGCAATTTCAACAGCAAAGACGCCGACCGGCCCGGCTCGGAGAACATCACCGGGGTGAAGTCGGCAGCCGTCGACGGGCTGATCAAAAACCTGCTGGACGCCGACAGCCAGCAACAGCAGC
The DNA here is from genome assembly GCF_003050835.1 of Pseudomonas sp. GV071. Lineage (GTDB taxonomy): Bacteria > Pseudomonadota > Gammaproteobacteria > Pseudomonadales > Pseudomonadaceae > Aquipseudomonas. The sequence continues at coordinate 320,472 of NZ_QAOJ01000006.1, forward strand.
AAACCGCTGCCCGTGCCCTCGACCGCGTGCTGGTGCACAGCTACTACGTCATCCCCTGGCGCTACCTGGACAAGCACTACGTGATCTTCAACCAGCGCCTGCAACAACCCACCCAGTTGCCGCAGTACTACGGCGCCAATGAATGGGTGCTGACCACCTGGTGGGACAGCACTGCCAATCGCCTTGCCGCCGCTCGATAAACCCTTGCCCGATAAGCCCCTTGCCTGTGAGGCCACCATGTCCCAGCCCCGCCAGACCGACCACGCTATCCACCCGTTGTTTATCAATCGCTGGTCACCGCGCGCCTTTACCGGCGAAAGCATTGACCAGCCCACCCTCGACAGCCTGTTCGAAGCCGCCCGTTGGGCGCCGTCGGCCAACAACTCCCAGCCGTGGCGTTTTATCTACGCGCGCAATGGCTCAGCACACTGGCCAGAACTGCTGGAACTGCTCAACGAGAAAAACCGCGCCTGGGCCAGCAATGCCTCGGTGCTGATTGTGTTGGTGTCGAAAACCACCCACCTACGTGCGGGCAGCGATGCCGCCACCGCCCTGCGCAACCACTCCCTGGATGCCGGGGCCGCTTGGGCGCATCTGGCCTTGCAGGCCGAACATGCCGGCTGGCACAGCCATGCCATTGGCGGCTTCGACCGCGAGCAGGCCCGCACCCTGCTGGGTGTGCCGGACGGCTATCAGGTGGAAATAGCCATTGCCATCGGCAAGCTGGCCAGCCGCGACAGCTTGTCGGCCGAGCTGCAGGCCCGCGAGCAACCCAACCAACGCAACCCGCTGCACAGCCTGATCGCCGAAGGGCGCTTCAGTTTCCAAGCGTGAACCGTGCCCGCGTGGCCCATGCGCCGGCCTGCCGGCGCACGGCCACCGCGTGCCCCTCCAACCCCCTTTGATCGACACCAGCACCTATGAAAAACCTCTGGCGCACTATCCAGTTCATCCCTGAATACCGCGGGCGGGTGATTGCCGTGACCCTGGTCGGCACCATTCTGGGTTTTATCGGAACGGCCACGCCCTACCTGTACAAAGTCATCGTCGACACCATTTCGCAACTGCTCACCGGCAAGATCACCCACGAACAAGCCACCTGGAGCGTCACCCTGCTGCTCGGAGTGTTCTTCGCCCTGCGCATTGGCGTGGTGGTGTTTGGCGCGCTGCAAAACAAGCAGGCCGATGACCTCTGGCTGGACACCGTAAGCACCTTTCGCCAGCGCGTTTTCGACAACATGACGCAGAAGTCCATCGACTACTTCGAGAAGACCCGCGTCGGCGAAATCATGGACCGCTTCGGCAATATCACCAGCATCACCATGTGGCTGTCGTCGCTGACCGAAGGCACCCTGGCGAACATCCTGCAGATGCTGTTTATCATCAGCGTGTTGCTGATCAAGGCGCCGCTGGTGGGCGCAATCATGACCGCGGTGCTGCTGCTCAACTTCTGGATTTCCTACCGCACCGTGGGTTGGACCCGCCCCTACCGCCGCGGCTGGCAAGCCCTGGCCGGGCGCATGACCGGGTTGCTGGCAGAGATGGTCGGCAATATCTCCACGGTGCGCAGCTTTGGCGGCGAGCCGGCGGTCAAGCAGCGCTACGACGACACCCAGGCCGAGTGGATGATCACCCGCGGCAAGCTGCACACCACCGAATGGCGCTCCGAGCAGGCGCTCAACCTGATCAATACCCTGGGCGTTTTCATTGCCGTGGCGCTGACCGTGCATGGCGCTTTGCAGGGCCGTTTTACCACCGGCGATATTCTGCTGATCCTCACCCTGACCCAGAACCTGATCAACAGCATTGGCCCCATCGCCCGGCAGATCAACCAGGCCGGCGAGATTGAAAGCAATGCCGAGCGCCTGATCGAGCTGCTGGATATCGAGGCTGAACACGCCGACCGCCCCAACGCGATTGCCCTCACCCGCCTGAATAGCATCACTTTTGAAAACGTCAGTTTTCATTATCCAGGCAAAGAGGAGTACGCCCTCAAGAACGTCTCCTTCCACCTCGACGCCGGCCTCACCTTGGCGCTGGTGGGCACCAGCGGCAGCGGCAAAAGCACCATCGTCAAACTGCTGATGCGTTTTTACGATGTCAGCGAGGGACGCATCCTGGTCAATGGCATCGACCTGCGCGACTACCAACAACGCACGGTGCGCGCCCTGATGGGCGTGGTGCTGCAGGACGTGGCGTTGTTCAACGACAGCATCGGCGAAAACATCGCCTTCGCCCGCCCCGGCGCCAGCGACGAACAGGTTCGTGCAGCAGCCAGGGCCGCCCATGCCGACGAGTTTATCCAGCGCATGGAAGCGCAGTACGACACCTTGGTGGGCGAACGCGGGATCAAGCTCTCCGGCGGCGAAAAGCAGCGGGTGGCGATTGCCCGCGCCGTGCTCAAAGACCCGCAACTGATCATTCTCGACGAGGCCACCAGTGCCCTCGATTCCGAGTCCGAGCACCTGGTGCAGCAAGGCCTGGAACGCCTGATCAGCGGCCGTACCTCGGTGATCATCGCCCACCGCCTGAGCACGGTGATGTCGGCTGACCTGATTCTGGTGATGCGCAACGGCGAAGTGCACGAGCGCGGCACCCACGCTGAGCTGACGCTGCGCGACGGCGGCTTCTACGCCAAGTTGTATGCCCTGCAAAGCCAGGGTCGGCCGGCGCTAGCCAATTGATGCGCGGCCGCCAGCCCAGTGCTGCGACCCGAGCAGGGGCTGTTGTTGAGTTGCTGCTGGCCAGCCAACGGAGGGTCTACAGACCCTGAATACAACCCCGTGAAAACCAGCAAGGCATTGATAAAAAACGATTTAAACCGCCGAAAAGCGACTGGCACAGGCGTTGCAAAGTCACCTTTGCCATGCCCTGCACAGCCTCTGCAGTCCGGCAACCAGGCAGGTCCGTTAGCCACTGGCATCGGCACCTGCGCCCACTGAAAAGCAAAGGAAGAGCACCGTCATGAGTCAACCACTGGATACGCTTTGGTACACCCGTTGCCCGGTTCCTACCGGCCTGGGTATTGCTGTGCAAAAAGGCTGGCTGGAACAAACCCTGGCCGCACAGGGCACGCAGATAAAGTCCCTGCGTGAATCGGAAATCCAAGCCGTGCGCGAGTCGCACTTCGACCACACCCTGCAGAACTCGGTCCGCCACGGCGGCAACATTCCGGCCATCTGGGCCCGCGCCAGTGGCCGCGAAACCCGGGTGATCGGCCTGTCCTGGCAAGATGAAGTGCAGTTGATCCTGAGCCTGCCTGACAGCGGCATCAAAACCGTCAAAGACCTCAAGGGCCGCAAGTTCGGCCTGCCGCTATGGGCCAGTGCGCAAATCGACTTTTCCCGCGCCCAAGCCATTCGTGGCCTGGAAAACGCGTTGAAACTCGAGGGCCTCGAAGTCAGTGATGTTGAACTGGTCGACTACCATCGCGGCGGTACCCATAGCGATGAAGCGGCGCGTACCGTGTCCGGCATCACCACCTTTGGCGGCCGCCGCAGCGGTGGGCAAAACGCCGAACTGGTGGCCTTGCTGCGCGGTGAAGTGGACGCCATCTTCCTCAAAGGCGCCTCCGCCGCTCACCTGGCACACGCCTTCGGCCTGCACACCGTGATCGACACCGGCTCGCACCCGGAGCCGCTGATTCGCGCCAACAACGGCACGCCACGCACCCTGTCGGTAGACCTCAACCTGCTGGACAACCACTTCGACGCCGCCGTGGGCATTCTCGACTCGGTGATTCGCGCCGAAGCCTGGGCCTGGAACAACCCCGAAGACACCCGCCGTTACCTGGCGCGGGAAACCAACAGCAGCGAGTTCTGGGTAACCGGAGCCTACGGCGAAGACGCGCACCTGCGCCTCCGTACCGACCTGCATGAAAACTCGATCCTCGGCCTACAGGACTTCACCGATTTCCTCCATCGCTGGAATTTCATCCCGCAGACCTTCTCGGTGCGCGACTGGATCGACCCGCGTCCACTGCAAACGCTACGCTCAGCGACAGCACTGGCCGGCTGAGCAGACTGCCGCCACACCGAGCGCAGCAGTTTTCACAGAACCTGTGAGCGCTGCGCTCCCACCCTCTCGACAAGCAGGCGTCATGAGCAAACCCCTTGATACCCTTTGGTATACCCACAGCCCGGTTCCCACCGGGCTGGGGATTGCCGTTGAATCCGGTCGCCTGGCAGAGGCATTGCGCCAGGGCGGCACCACTATTCAAGCGCTGCGCGAATCCAACGACCGCGACATTCGCGAAGCGCATTTCGACCACCACCTGCCCAACTCCGTCCGCCACGGCGGCAACACGCCGGCCATCTGGGCGCGTGCCACGGGCGTGCAGACACGCTTGCTGGGCTTGTCGTGGAGCGACGAAGTCCAGCTGATCGTCAGCCACCCAGAGGGCCCGGTAAAAACCATCAGTGACCTTAAAAATCGGCGCTTTGGTCTGCCCAAATGGGCCAACGTGAAAATCGACTTCCACCGCGCCAGCGCCTTGCGTGCGTTGGAAAACGCCCTGAGCCTGGAAGACCTCCAGGTCGGCGACGTGGAGCTGGTCGACTACCCCTACGGCGGCACCCACAGCGACAACCCGGTGCGCCATATCTTCGGTGCGCAGGTGCGCTTGAGCGGCAAGCAGGTACGGCGCAGCAACCGCGAATTGATGGGGCTGATGAATGGCACCGTGGATGCCATCTTTCTCAAAGGCGCCCATGGCCTGCAGCTGGCCGACGAATTCGGCCTGCACGTGGTGATCGATACCGGCTCCCACCCGGACCCGATGATCCGCGCCAATATCGGCACGCCGCGCACATTGACGGTGGACCAACAGCTGCTCGACGAGCACTTCGACGTTGCCTTGTGCATCGTCGACAGCGTCATGCGCGCCGAACGTTGGGCCTGGGTCAACCCGGACGATACCCGGCGTTTTTTAGCCCGCGAACTCAACACCAGCGAGTACTGGGTAGCAGCCGCTTACGGTGAAGACGCCAACCGCCGTCTGCACACGGCCCTGGACGAGCGCTCGATCCTCGCCCTGCAGCAGCTGACTGACTTCCTCGAACGCTGGGGTTTTATTCCGCAACGTTTTGACGTGCGTGACTGGATTGACGAGCGCCCGCTGCAGCACTGCCTGGAGGCCCTGAGCAACAGTTGAACGCCGCAGTTCTCATGCCTGCTGGCTAAGGCCCGCCATGGCGTAACGGTTCTTGCCAGCATGCTTGGCGTCGTACAACGCCAGGTCGGCGCGGCGCATCAGGCTGAACATCGACTCCCCCGCTTCATGGGCCGCCAGACCGATGCTGAGGGACAGGCTGAAGCCGTGCATCTGGTTCGAATTCACCGCCGAGACAATCCGCTGCGCCAGCTGCTGCGCCGCCGCAACATCCGCCAACTGCGCCGCCACGGCAAACTCTTCGCCGCCCAGGCGGGCGAAGTTGTGGCCCTGGCTTTGCTCACTGAGCACCTTGGCCACCGCCACCAGCACCCGGTCGCCAGTGTCGTGACCGTGGCTGTCGTTGATCTTCTTGAAGTCGTCGATATCGAGCATCAGGAAGAACAACGGCGTGGTCTCGTCGCTGACAGTCGCGGTCAGTTGCTCCATGAAGGCACGGCGGTTGGGCAGGCCTGTCAAAGTGTCGCGGTAGGCCATGTCGTGCAGTTGGCGTTGCAGGTCGAAGACGTTTTTGCGGATTCGGCACAGCGTCAGGCAGACCATGGTGGCCACCAGCAGGCTGGCGGTGATCAGCATCAATGTGAGGGTCAGGTCCAGCTGCCGATCAAAGCTCGGCTGCACCACATAAAACAGCGTGGCCCACACCGCCGCACCGGTGCTGAGTGCGTGCCAGGGCTGCGCGTGCATCGCCGACACCGGCAAGCTGAACACCAACCCAATCGGCAGAAACCACAGCAGCGGGTTTCCGATGGCGATGGCCAACGAGCCCAGGCAGGCGGTGCAGGTACACACCAGCAGCATGCCGCTGAGCCACAACGAATAGGTGGTGCGCGCCCGGTAGGTGAGGTAACAGACCACCCCGGCGACCAGGCCGTAGCTGTACAGCCAGGGTGAAATGCCTTGGCTGACGTCAGCCACCAGCAGCACGATCGAACAGACCACCGCCGCCAGGATTTCGCTCGAAACCACCAGAGGGCGCAATTGCGCAAAGGACTTCTGTTCGAGACTTTCTTCAGTTCCGTGCACGCGTTACTACCTTGCGAGGAAAAGCGCCATGAATGCTGCGCACATTACGGAGCACACAGGCGCGGTGTCTACGGCATGTTAGTAGCAGGCAGCGACTGTTGCGGCCAACTGCCTGGCCACTGTATCTGCTGCTGGCTGAGTAGCCGCAGTTAGCATGCTGGCTCACCCGAGGAAGTCATGCGCCATGCCGGATACCACCAGCCTCCATCTGTTTATCGTCGCCACCCTGCTGTTGCTGATCGTGCCGGGGCCGAATATGGCTTTTGTCAGCAGCCACGCGGTGGCCCACGGCTGGCGCGCCGGCCTGGCGGCAGCTTTGGGGATAACTCTGGCAGATGTGCTGATGACGATCATGGTCAGCGCCAGCCTTGGCGCCCTGGTGATGAGCTGGACGCCCGCGTTTGACGTGCTGCGCTGGGCCGGCGCGGCCTATCTGCTGTGGCTGGCCTGGCAGGCAGTGAAAACCCCTCCTGCGGACACCGGCGCGCAAGCCACCCAGGCGTCGCTGCGCAAGATCTTTGTGCGCGCCACGCTCAACAGCCTGTTGAACCCCAAGGCGCTGCTGTTCTTCATGGTGTTTCTGCCGCAGTTCGTCAACGCGGAACGTGGCAGCGTCACCTTGCAGTTGGTGTTCCTCGGTTCGCTGCTGGCGCTGATCGCCTTGCTGTTTCACACCCTGCTCGGGGCGTGTGCCGGCTGGCTGCATGGCCGACTGCCGAGCGGCAGGGTTTCCAAACGCCTCGGGGCTTATGGCTTTGCGGCGGTGATGGCGGCATTGGCGGCGCGTTTGTTGGTGCTCAATCGGCCGGTTTGAGGAAACCGGCCACGCTATCCCAACGGGCTGAAGCCCAATCAGAAACGCCGGGTGCTGAGCAAGTCGTCCAGCACTCGGGTCGAGGTGCGGAACATGATCGAGGTGTGGTCCTCCCCCGCTTCGATCTGGAAGGCGCTGCGCAGGCCGTATTGCGAGAGGTTTTCCAGGCGCAGTTGCAGCGAGCGGGCGTCCTGGATTTCCTGCGCCATTTCGCGGTCGCCAACGACGATGCTCAGGCTGCTGTGGGTCAGGTTGAGCTTGCCGGCGTGCGCTTGCTGGGTGAACACCCGCTCTGGTTCCAGCAGGAAGCGGTCACGCCACCACAGGCTCGGGCTCACCGCGACCACATGCTGAAACAGCGCCGGGCGGGTGAACAGGGTGTAGATGCCGAACATGCCGCCGAACGACCAGCCCACCAGGCTGCGTTGGTCCTGATCGACCTTGAAGCGCTCATTGACCTTGGGCATCAGGCGTTTTTCGATGAAGTCGAGAAACAAGTCCTGGCCACCTTGCGGCGGGTCGTTGCGCTCGGCCGGTTGGGGCGGCGACAGGTCAAAGGCGCGGCGGTTGAAGTCGTAGGGCGTGTCACTGGGGTAGCCGATGGCAACCACAATCGAGCCCTTCAAACGCTCCTGCGCCCGCTTGGCCGCATGCAGCGCCGGGAAAAACGCATTGCCGTCGACCAGGTAGATCACCGGGTAACCGCCGGTATAGGGCACATCGCCCTCCGGCAGGCTGACCATGATCCGGTAGTCGCGCCCTTCGGCGCTTTTCATCAGCCACTGCTCGGTACCGTCCATAGTCACCGGCTCGGCCTGGGCGCTGCCCAGTACCAGCAGGCCGAGGGTTATCGCTGCGCTGCGCAGCCAGTTGGCGGCGATCACCAGCTGTAGCTCAGGCTGGTGACCAGGCTGCGGGCTTCACCGCGGTAGCAGTAGCCTTCCTGGCAGTTTACATAGCGCTCGTCGGTGAGGTTGCGGGCGTTCCAGGCCAGCCGCACGCCATCCAGGCTGCCGCTGAAGTCGTAGTGCACACCGGCGTCGAACAGGGTGTAGTCATCGTTCTTGGTGGTGTTCATCGCGTCGCCATAGGTACTGCCGGTGTAACGTGCGCCAGCGCCGAAGCCCAGGCCGAAGGGCAGGTTGTAATCCAGCCACAGCGAGGCCAGGTGACGGGGTACGTCGCGCGGGTCTTTGCCTTTGTTGCCGTCGTTGCTTTTGGTCACTTCCGGCGAGTTGAAGCTGTAGCTGGCGTTCAGGCTCAGGTTGTCGCTGAGGTCGGCCACCGCTTCCAGTTCCAGGCCTTTTGACACCTGTTCACCGGTCTCTACGCTGAAGCCGGTGTTGGCCGGGTCGGCCGTCAGCACGTGGCTCTGCGTCAGGTGGTAGAGCGAGGCGGTGAACAGCGCGCTAGTACCGGGCGGCTGGTATTTCAGGCCCACTTCGTATTGTTCGCCTTCGCTCGGGGCGAACTGGCCACCGCCCACCGGGCTGCCACTTTGCGGCAGGAACGAGGTGGCGTAACTGGCATAGGGCGCCAGGCCGTTGTCGAACAGATAGAGCACGCCGACCGAACCGGTGGTGTCGGCGTAGTGCTGGTTGGTCTCGGTGATCTCGCTGCCCCACTCCATACCGTTGGAGCGCTGGTGGACCCAGTCGCGGCGCAGGCCTGCAGAGAAGCGCCACTGGTTCAGCTCGATCTGGTCGGCCACGTACACGCCACTGCGGAACAGCAGGCCATCACGGTCTACCCAGACATCGCTCGGGCGTGCTACGTATTGGTGGTAGTCCGGCGCGTTACGGTCGATGGAGGGCGCAGCACCCGTGGCGTAAAGCAATGAGGTGTCGGTCCAGGCGTAGTCCAGGCCGGTGATCAGGGTGTGGCGCAATTCGCCGGTGGCAAAGCGGCTGATCAGGCGGCTGTCGGTGCTCAGCGAAGACATGTCCTCGTAGCTGCCGGCGGCGGTACGGTCGAAGGTGTGGCCGTCGGCGTTGGCGGTGAAGTCCAGGTACTGGTTGGTGGTGTTCAACTCGCCGTAACGCAGGTTCTGCTGGAAGCTGAAGGTGTCGTTGAAGCTATGTTCGAACTCGTAACCGACCGTCCATTTACGCTGGTCGAGTTTGTCGAAGTGTTCATCGCCGGGCCAGAAGTTGGTGAGGTGACCGTTTTCCAGGTAGGTCATCGGCGAGCCGGCGGTCTGCCGCTCTTCGTACTGGGCCAGCAGGGTCAGGCTGGTGTCGGGGTCGATCTGCCAGCTCAGCGACGGCGCCAGCAGGCGGGCGTTGTTGTCCATCTGCTCGATGGAGTATTCGGCGTCGCGGTACAGGCCGACGGTGCGAAACAGCACGTCGCCGTCATCATCCAGCTTGCCGCCAATATCGAACTGGCCCTGTTTGTGGTCGTAGTTGCCGCCCTGCACTTCCACCTGGTTTTTTGCCAGCAGACTCGGACGCTTGCTCACCCGGTTGACCATGCCGCCGGGACTGATCTGCCCATACAGCACAGAGGACGGGCCTTTGAGCACTTCGATGCGTTCCAGGCTATAGGCCTCGACCGAGGGCAGCGACAACCAACCACTGCCGGCCTGACGCAAGCCGTCGAGGAAGTCGGCGGACTCGGTGGTGGGGAAGCCACGCACGCTGATGGTGTCGAAACGCGGGTCCAGACCCGAGGCCCCGACGCGCACGCCAGAAGAATAGGCCACGGCATCTTCGACGCGGTCGACTTTACGGTCGGCGATCTGCTGCGCCGTGACCACGCTGATGGCCTGTACCGTTTCCAGAATCGGCTTGTCGGTTTTGCTCGCGCTGCTGGCATTGCTGGCGAAGTAACCCGGTACCGGGGCGAAGGCGCTCTGGGTTGAGTTGGCGTCGATGCTGGTGGGGTTGAGTTCCAGCGAGTCGCCGGTGCTGACTTTCTCCACGGTCAGGGTGCCGTTGTCGGTGATCCGCAAGGCCAGGCCGCTGCCGCTCAAGGCTTGCTGGGCGGCGGCTTCGGCGCTGAACTCACCCCGCACCGCGGCGCTGGAGCGGCCATGGACCAGCGCCGGGTCGGCAACGATGCTGCGCCCGCTCTGCCGTGCGATCTGGCGCAGCGCCTGCTCCAACGGCATGGCCGCGATGTCGTAACGCTGCAGGGTTTCTTCAGCGTGGGCAGCGAGCGGGCACAGGGTGGTCAGGCCGCTGGAAAATGCCAGGGCAACCGCCATGGCCAGACGCGCAGCGCGAGGTGAGTGAGAACGCATGGGAGAGACTTTCCTTGCAGGAGGTAAGAGGGAACTTCCTCCTCTGTCGCACGAGAATGAAAAATCCCTCACGCGCGCTGAATTATTTTTCGCCGGCCGTTTTTTTTGCGGCGGCTCAGGCCAGGTCGATCAAGGTCACCGGGCCGTATTGCTTGACCGTAATCGGCAGCACCTGCGCCAGCGATTGCAGGGTGCGGTCGCTGTCATCCAGCGGGAATACGCCGAATACACGCAGGCCGGCCGCCGCTGGCGATACCCGCAGCAACCCGTAGCGATACGGCCGCAAGGCATCGACCACGGCGCCCAAGGACTCATCGTCAACATCCAGACGGCCATCGAGCCAGGCATCTTCCCGCGCGCGGCTGGCCAGCACCGAGAACGGCAACCCGGCCGCCAGGCGCAGGCTCTGGCCACTGCTGACCACGCCGCTGTGCCCGCGCAGGTCGGCAACTTGCACACTGTTTTCCTGCACGCTGACCAGGGTTTGCTCGGCCCGTTGCTGCACCACAAAACGTGACGCCAGGGTGCTGATCCGCCCCTGAGCGGTGAGCACCTCGAACGGCCGCTGGCCATCGGCAACCGCCTGAATGCTGATCTCGCCCTGCTGCAGGGTGATCTGCCGCGTGCCCTGGTTGAACAACACATTGGCGGTGCTGCGCGCGTTCAAGGTCAGCAGGCTGCCATCGGCCAGACGCACCTGCTTGCGCTCGCCAGTGCGGGTGTAGAAATCGCTGAACAGCCCCTCCAGCGGCATGCGCCGCTGCAGCGTCAGCACACTCGGCAAACCGGCCAGCAGCAACAAGGTGGCGCCGCCACGCAGCAGGCGCCGCCGCTCCTGGGAAATGCCCGAGCCGCGCAATACACGGGCGCTGGCTTGCAGGCTGCCGGGCAGCTGGCGCTGGGCATCAGCCAGTTGGTTGAAGGGCATCTGCACCGCGCCGGTGACGGTTTCCCAGGCGCGGCGGTGCTCGCCATCGGCGGCCAACCAGGCGCTGAAGCGGTGTTGATCGCTGAGGTCGGCGCGACCGGAATCGAGGAATACCATCCATTCAATAGCGGCTTTGACGGCGGGCGTCAGGCTCGGGTGTTCGGTGTTCATGGCAGGCTCGCCAGGAAGCACTGAGTAACCGCGCGCTTGATCCAGCGCTCGACCGTGGCCAGCGACACATCGAGTTGCTCGGCAATCTGCTGGTGGGTCAGGCCTTCCAGGCGGTTGAGCAAAAAGGCATGGCGCACCTTGGCGGGCAGGTCGTTGAGCATGGCATCGATGGTCGCCACCGCCTCGCGCAGCAAGGCGAACTCTTCTTCCGACGGCACCACCGCTTCCGGCATGCCGGCAATCGCTTCCAAGTAGGCGCGCTCCAGCTCGTTACGCCGCCAGAACGAACACAGCACCCGCTTGGCGACCACACACAAAAACGCCCGCGGCTCATCAATAAACGCCGCCTGCTGCGACTTCAATGTGCGTACGAAGGTGTCCTGGGTAAGATCCGCCGCATCCGCATGGGAGCCCAGACGACGCAACAACCACCCCTGCAACCAGCGATGGTTTTCCGCATAGAGGATGTGAAAGGGGTCTTTGGGGGTGAGGCGCAGGTCAGACATGCGAAATGCACAGTATTAGTAATTAGCAATAGTTCGCATTCTTAACGGTTGATTGCGCATTTGCAACAGCGGGGGCAGGTATTCGTCGTTCGAGGGCTGAAATTGCGCAGGATTGAAACGCGGAGCAGTGCGTGAATTCAAGATTACGCCATTGCCGTCTAGAATCGCTCAGGCACACGGATTTCATCTCTTTGCCATGAGGCTTATCGTGGAAAACACCCCTGCTCTGACACCTCTTCTAACTGCCGTCGCAGCAGTCGCTGGCGTCGTGGCAAAGTCTCTTTGGGACCTGTATTGGAAACGATGGGAGACGTTGGCAGACGCCAGCAGGAAAACGCGTTTGGAGTTCCTCGAACGACAACTTTCATCGTTCTACTGGCCTATCTACCTGTATCTGCAAAAGAACAACGTGGTGTGGGACCAACTGGTCAATGGCAAGGCATTTGACGACTCAATTCGCCGCCAAGTGAACAGCCAACTCCACCTCACCTTCTTCAGGCAAAACCACGACACGTTGGTGAAGTTGATCGAGAGCAATATTCACATCGCTCAGCCGGATGCCGAATTTGAATCGATCCTGCTGGAGTTCGTACGCCACGTGACGCTGTATTCAGCATTGAGAGATCTGGGCCACGAAAACATCGACCCCATTGCCTTCAACGTGCCATGGCCAAACAAATTCTTTGCCGCAGTTGAACAGCGCTTGGCGAGCACGCAGAAGGAATATGAAGGCCTGCTCGGTTGGACGTCAGGCAAAAAATAGCCTGGCCTCGGGGGTCAGTAAGGCACTCTCATCAATACCGAACGGATGACCTCGACCCCAGCCACGTCGTCGCGCAATATCGCTGACGGTGCCCTGCCCTCCAGCGCCGGATAGGGCCGGTCAAACCACGCCAGTGCATGCTCGCCCATCTGCCCAAACAGCACGACGGCCAAGTCCTCGTCGCCGAACGTTCGCAGATAAGCCTGTTGATTCGACAGCTGCGCCCAGGCCGGGCGAAAGCTGTGCACATACGCCTGCCAGGCCTCCTCACCCGGGTACTCGGCACGGAGGTTTTTTATAACGTCCATTTCTATCCCCAGGCTTGTCGGTTCAGAGATTCTTGATTGATCGAGTCGCCGTCCACGCCCCTGCATTGACCACAACTCACCGTCATCTACCTGGCTGTTGAAAGTCCCGATAACCCGCTGAAGCTTAATCCACCGTGTGGTCGATATCCCGCGGTGATAAATCACCAACACCTACGGCTATGACCGGTGCAGGGTGGAACGGCTGTGCTAGATTTCTGCCGGGTTGGCCGAATACCGTGCCGTCCACAACCACCAGGGAAAGGTAACCATGACAACAATAAACCGCCTGCATCCTGCCTGTTCTTACTCCCTGCGCACCGCAACGTCTCTGGGCCCAGCCAGACAATCAACAGGGCGCTAACGCTCGCCCGTCTTGCGCTTATTTTTTTGCGATGGAGCAACAACATGCAGCAACTTGCCAAGAAAACATTCGGCTCCAGGGCGCTAGCAGTACTGCTGGTGTCAGGGGGGCTGCTGGGTATTTCCACCGGGGTCATTCTGGGTTTGCAACTGCTCGCCGTCAGCCTATTGATGATTCTTCCCGTCAGCATGCTTTTGGCGGTCAATCTGTGGGCGGTGGTGGCCGGCATCGCGCTCTGGCGCGGCACAGCGCGGGGCTGGAAGTGGGGCAGCATCTGCTACGCCATGCAGATTCCGATACTCGCCATTCATGGCGCCAGCTATGAGTTTTTCACCGGCCTGGCCTTGAAGCTGATGGGCGGTGAGGTGGATAAACACCTGTCGCTGCAGTTCGGCGCCACGTTCGATTTCTTCTCCGATATCACCTCGACCAGCCTCTTCTACGGCATCAACCTGCTGGCGGTAATGGCGCTGATCTATCTACGCCGCAGCCGACCTGATCGCGTGCCTGAGGCCGAGACTGAAGCTCAGCCCGAAGCGAGTGTCTAGCCACCTTGTTGGTGAGTTCAAAGCGCCCGCAGCTTGCGCTCCAGCTCTTCACGCTCCCAGCGACTGAGCAATTGAATGGGGTCGGTGCCATACCGGCCCCAGCTGTCGACACTGCCACTGCGCCCGTCAGGAGCCAGGCATTCCGAGCAGTAGCCCAATTCGCCTACCTCGAAAAACACGCTGAGCTGCCAGCCGTCGACCCGGACGGGCAGACTGCCGCAGTAGCTGGCGCTCCAGCGCTGCGCCCCGGCGGCGGCCATTTCCCGCTCGCCCAGGGCGATGTCTTTGAGCAGTTGGTAGACCTCGCGAGCGCTGAGGGAGGCGGCCGGATTTTCGTCAGTCATGGGCATTAAAAACCTGGGGAGTCCGTGGTCGGCTGACGCTCGTACAGCGGCAACCCTTCGATCAGAAGTTCATCCTCGGTACTGGCGAAGGGGGTGGCCAACCATTCCCATACCGACATGCGCAGCTTCACCGGGATGTTGTGCAGGTACGCTTGGCGGCGCTCGCCCTGTTGAATTTCGTAGGTAAAGCGGTAGTCCTTTTCAACCGAAACCGGCAGCAACCCGAGAAACACAACGGCGCCCAGAAACGGCATGCCACAGAGTTTTTCGCCATACATTCCGGTGAGTTTCAGCTTCTTGTTGGTCGTCGCATCAGTAGAAATCACATAGATCCCCGACTGCTGCAAAACCGAAAACTGCTCGGCCTGCTCAGGGTTCAGCACATACACGGTGTCTTTCACCGCGCTGTGGTCAACCGGCGCTTCAGGCTCGATCAAATACTGGTTGGAGGTGCAGGCGCAGGTCATGGCGACCGCCAGCGTCAACGCGATAAAACGTCCCTTCATGGCTGCAAACGTCCCGTTCCGGCTCAGGTCTTTCAAAAATACATTCTCTTCAACTGCACGGGCGCCAGCGGCCGCAGTTGTTGCTTGCGCCGCACGCTTATCCGCTCCAGCTCTTCGGGGTGCACATCGGGCGGCAGGTAGGTGGCGCCGTACTCAAAATTGCCTTCGCAGGTTTGCACCAGCCAGGCAGTGCCTCGAACCCCGTTGGTGCCGTTGGAAAGCAGATAAGGATCCAGGTGGGTGACACACCCGTCTTTGAAATCCTTGCGGATCAGGCGCTCCCATTCCTGGGTAACTTCATCCGCCACAGCCCATTGGCAAGCCAGCAGCAGACTCAAGGTAAAGGTGGTTTTTTCAAGCAGAGATGGCATGGCGGCAGATCCTTTGCGCGCGGTGTGGGTGGAGCAGGCCTTCCATTTACCATTTATTGCCGGCGTGAGAAAGCGCTTTGCCGAGGCGCAGCCGCCATAGCGCAGATAGACACCTGCATGTCTTCCCCAGACAACTGCCGCTCTGCCCCGCGCTCTATGGTGGTGGCCCATTCCCCCGCCAACTGGAGCTGCCCATGGCCAGCCAACCGATCACCGTTCTGCGCGATACCCAACCGATGCCCGTGGTCGACGCCTGCAAGTGGGAGCGCATTGGCGGTGACCCGCACACCGTCAACCTGAACGCCTACACCTCGGAAGACGGCAGCAAGATCATGGGCACCTGGATCTGCACCCCGGGCAAATGGCGGGTGGAATACGTGAAGTGGGAGTACTGCCACTTCCAGGAAGGCTACTGCGTCATTACCCCGGACGGCATGGAACCGATTCACCTGCGTGCTGGCGATATCTTTGTGGTGGAGCCTGGGATGAAAGGCACATGGGAAGTGGTGGAGACGGTGCGTAAGTATTTTGTTTTTGCTTGAGGCTTAGGGCGCCACCCGCCCCTGCCCCTTTGCACTCAAAGCCCCGTCAGCTGCGGGGCTTTTTGTTTTCTTAGGTGCGAGGACCTCGCCCGGTAGCGATGTTGTGCATTAAAAACACTGGAAACCACCGCGACTGGCAGGCAAGGTGTCGCCGGTTTATTGGTATGGACGGCCTGCGGCACATCTCAAGGAGTGACTATGGAAAACCTCTACAAAACCCCGGAAGCAACACTGACGGAGCAACCGGTCAGCGAACACGGCGCGTCGTTTTTCGTGACCTCGATTGCCAAGCTGTGCGTGTTGTATCTCTTCACCATGGGGGCGTACGTGCTGTATTGGGCGTACCGCCACTGGGACAGCCAGCGCGCAGAAATCAACAAGCCGATCTGGCCCGTAGCGCGCTCGATTCTGCTGGTGTTTTACACCCATAGCCTGTGTGCGCTGATCTCCAGACGATTGGAAGCGCAGCAGCAACCGGCCTGGCAGTACGGCGGTGCAGCGAACTGGTTTGTGTTGCTCAGCGCCATCAGCCTGGCGGTGTTTGTCTTCACCAATAGCGACAGCTCGTTGCTGCTGACCCTGGCCCTGCCACTTTTCTTGCTTCTAGCCAGCTTGCCGCCAATGGTGGCGATTCAGCGCCAGGCCAACCTGGCCAGCCTGGACCCACAAGGCAAAAGCAACAGTAGCTATTCCGGGGCCAATATTGGCTGGATATTGGTGGGCGTTCTGTTCTGGGCGCTGACGGCCCTGGGCGCGGTAGTCATCGGACTGGGGCTGGATAAGTAGCCAGGCGCCCACTCGCCGACCACAGCGGGTAACCCATCCCGGTTACCCGCTCATTCGCAGCCGTTACGCCGCCGCCGCAGCCCCCGCTTTCACCGGCCGGCTAACCCGCAACGCCACCAGGCTACCAACCACGGTCAGCGCCGCCAGGCTGTACAGCGCCATGTCGGTGGAGCCGGTCTGGTCTTTGATCCAGCCGACGATATAGGGGCTGAGAAAGCCCGCCATCTGCCCGATCGAGTTGATCAAGGCCAGCGCCGCCACCGCCACACTGGCGCTGAGGAAGGCGGTTGGCAGTGGCCAGAACATCGGCAGGCCGGTGAGCGCGCCCATGGTGGCGATGGTCAGGCCAAGGATGGCGATCACCGGCACGGTGGCGAAGTTGGCAGCGATCACCAGGCCGATGGCGCCCATCAGCATCGGCACCACCAAGTGCCAGCGGCGCTCGTTGCGCAGGTCGGCCGAGCGGCCCACCAGCAGCATGAACACGCCCGCCATCAGGTACGGCACCGCGCTGATCCAGCCGATCACCAGGGCATCGCTGAAGCCCAGGTTCTTGATGATTGAGGGCAGCCAGAAGTTGATCGCGTATACGCCGCTCTGGATGCAGAAGTAGATAAAACCCAGCACCCAGACAAAGGGCATGGTCAGCACGGCCAGTACCGAGGTGTCGGCTTGCACGGGACGGTTGCGGTCGTCGAAGGCGATGTCGGCGGCCACTCGGGCGCGTTGTTCCGGGCTGAGCCAGCGCGCGCTTTCGGCGTTGTCGCAGAGCAGCACAAAGGCCAGCACGCCAAGCAGCACGGTGGGCAAGCCCTGGATCAGGAACATCCACTGCCAGCCTGCAAGGCCGGCGTGGCCGGCGGCGAAGTGGTTGAGAATCCAGCCGGAGAACGGCCCGCCGAGCAGCCCCGACACCGGAATCGCCGACATGAACAGCGCCATGATTCGCCCGCGGCGCTGGTTCGGGTACCAGCGCGAGAGGTACAGGACGATGCCGGGGAAGAAGCCCGCTTCGGCCATACCGGTCAGAAAGCGCAGCACGTAGAACTCCATCGGTGTGGTGACGAACAGCAGGCAGGTGGAGAACACGCCCCAGGTGATCATCATCAAGCCGATCCAGCGGCGCGGGCCGAAGCGCGATAGCGCCAGGTTGCTGGGCAGGCCGCAGAGCACGTAACCGATGAAGAAAATGCCCGCGCCAAAACCGTAAATGGTTTCGCTGAAGTTCAGGGCATCGAGCATCTGCAGCTTGGCGAAGCCAACGTTGACCCGGTCCAGGTAGTTGAACAGGTAGCAGATGAACAGAAAGGGAATCAGGTGCAGGGTGACGCGACGGTAGACGTGATCGCCTTCAACGTCGCCCACGTCCTTGATCGAGGGGTTGGGCATGGGGTCAATCCTCTGTGTTTTGTTGTTGTAGGCCGAGGCGGCTTTGTATCGGGTGCTGCCGGCGATTCGAGCTTAGTGACTTGGCCGCCCCTGCGCTTTGGGGCTTTGCACCCATTTACCGACGATTTTCTGTGTGCACGCACAAAAACTGGCGCGACACATGGGTTTAGCATGGTGCCCTGCCCCTCCCGCGCGACGGCGTTTGGGCGCGCTGACAATCCCACGGGGCAGTTGTTGTATGGTTGCCCAACTGTTTTTCTGCCAGGACCCGCCCATGTTCGAACTCACTCACCAACTGGCGCAGAACATCGTCGACCGGGCGATGGCTATTCTTCCCTACAACGTCAACGTAATGGACAGCCAGGGGCTGATCCTCGCCAGCGGCGAGCCCAACCGCATCAATACCCGCCACGAGGGCGCGCAGTTGGTGCTGGCCAACCACCGCATCGTCGAGCTGGATGAACAGGCCGCGCGCACCCTCAAGGGCGTGCAGCCGGGCATCAACCTGCCGCTGATGCACGACGAGCAACTGATCGGCGTGCTGGGCATTTCCGGTGACCCGCAGGCCCTGCGCACCTACGCCGAACTGGTGCGCATGACCGCCGAAATGCTGGTCGACCAGAGCCGTATCCAGGCCGAGCAGCAATGGCGCAAGACCCGCTGCGACGATCTGCTGGCGGTGATGCTGGGGGAAACCGGCGGCTCCCAACGACTGATCGATGAAGCCCACCAGTTGGGCCTGAAACCGCACCTCAGCCGCACCCCGCACCTGATCGAGGTCGCCGACGGGCAAAGTTCCGCCGAACTGGCCGACTGGCTGCGCAGCCATTACACCGACAGTTGGTGCAGCACGCCGGCGCCGCACACGGTGCTCTGGTGCTGCCCCATCAGCATCGACCCGCAACGTTTCAGCGAACGCCTGAAAACCCAGGGCTGGAGTCTGCAGCGCATGGCCTCGGGCATGCCCTGCAGCGACGTGCATGCGCTGCGCCGCTGCTGCCACCGGATCGCCGAGCTGCTGGCCTATGGGCAGGCGGTGAAACCCTATCGGTTGTTTCTGTCACTGACCCGCTGTCGCCTGCCCACCCTGCTATGGACCCACCGCGCCGAAGACACCCTGGGGGAATTGTTGGTGCCGCTGCACCACATCGTCGCCCGCGATGGCAATGGCCAGTTGCTGCGTACCCTGCGCAGCTGGTGCGAACACAACGGCCAGCCGCAGGCCTGCGCCGATGCCCTGGGCATTCACCGCAACAGCTTGCGCTACCGTATGGACCGGATTGCCGAGCTGACCGGCAAAGACCTCACCCGCCTGGACGACCTGGTGGAGCTGTACCTGGCCGTGCAATTGATGCCCAGCAGCGGCTGAGCTTTGTCTGTGCGCACAAAACGCCGCGTGCGGTCTTGTAAGCCTGACCAAAGCGCCGCAGCGCCCAGGCATGCCAGCATGCGTGTTCCTATCCGCCGGAGCCCCCTATGAAAATCGTCATCGCCCCCGACTCCTTCAAAGACAGCCTGGCTGCTGCCGAAGCCGCGGCAGCCCTGGCGCTGGGGTTCCAGGACGTGTGGCCGGATGCTGAGTTAGTGCAGTGCCCGATGGCCGACGGTGGCGAAGGCACGGTGGATGCGATTCTCGCCGCCCTCAACGGTGAAGCCCGCAGCAGCCTGGTCAGCGGCCCGCTGGGGCAGCAGGTGAAAGCCCGCTGGGGCTGGCTGCCGGACTCACGCACGGCAATCATCGAAATGGCCGAAGCCAGCGGCCTGCAACTGGTGCCGGTGGAACTGCGCGATGCGCGCTTCAGCTCCACCCGTGGCACCGGCGAGTTGGTCCTGGCCGCGCTGGATGCCGGCGCGCAGAAAATCATTCTGACCATTGGCGGCAGCGCCACCAACGACGGCGGCGCCGGCATGTTGCAGGCCCTGGGGGTGAAGTTGCTGGACGCCGGTGGCCATCCCATCGGCCCAGGCGGCCTGCCGCTGTCGGTGTTGACCATCCTCGACACCAAGGGCCTCGACCCGCGCCTGGCAAACGTTCAGGTGGAAGTCGCAGCTGACGTCGACAACCCACTGTGCGGCCCGCACGGTGCATCGTTCACGTTCGGCAAACAGAAAGGCGCCAGCCCGGAACAGATTCAGCAACTGGACGCCGCCCTCGGCCACTTCGCCGATGTCGCCGCTGTGGTGCTGGGCACTGATCGCCGTGACGAGCCCGGCGCCGGTGCTGCCGGTGGCATCGGGTTCGCCGCCAAGGCCTTCCTCAATGCCACCTTCCGCCCCGGCGTCGAGGTAGTGGCGGAACTGACCGGCCTGGCCGACAAGGTCAAGGGCGCCGACCTGGTGGTCACCGGCGAAGGCCGCTTCGACGCCCAGACCCTGCGCGGCAAAACACCCTTGGGCGTCGCTCGGGTGGCCAAGCAAGCCGGGGTTCCGGTGGTGGTGGTGGCGGGCACCTTGGGTGAGGGTTATGCCCAGCTGTATGCGGCCGGCATCGATGCCGCGTTCTCGCTGGCCGCTGGGCCGATGACCTTGGAAGAAGCGTGTCGGCAGGCCCCGGCGCTACTACGCGAACGGGCCGGCGACATTGCCCGGACCTTGCAGGTGGGCATGGCGCTCAGGGTCGTTGATCTCTGAGTTATTCCAACTCAGGGTGATCGGAAATGCCTTCCAGATCGGCGCGGGCAATGGCGCGCTGATCGAGTTTCTGCCGCGCCGGCAGGGGCAGGTCGGTATAGCTGATCAGGCCTTTTTCCACCAGCACGCTGACCACGTCTTCCAGCACGCGCACCAGGCTCCAGTCCGATTCCTTGAGGATTTCCAGCTTGGCCTGCACTTCCAGCTTGGTGTTCAGCCAGTTGCGCAGCTCTTCGCTTTCCACCGCCATGCTGGCGCTCATTTCAGGAAACGGCTCTTGCTCAACCCGCAGCAGCTTGCCGTGTTCGTCGCGCTGGATGTAAACCATGTAGGCCTCTCTGTGAAAAACCGTGCGCGGCGCCAGGCACATTTGGTACGCACGACCCGCAATGGCGGTGAGCATAATCCGAGACAGCGCCAGAAGAAAACCCAGGTTTCCCGGTATCTGCACATTGCGCCGCTGAATGTCCCAGGGATGTAAAACCTTGCGCGAAGTTGACCGTTCAGTCCGGCGTTTTGCCCCCAGCCCATACCAGGCGGCGAGGCGGCGCAGCCGTGCGCACAATCGGTGGTACATACCTCCCCCCAAGGCGAGAAAAAACGGCAAGGTTGCCGTTCAGGACAACAGGCTGACGACCGCAAAGCGGCTGATATTGGCTTGCGCCACCACCGTCTGGGTCACCGCCGCGTAGCTGGCCGGCGAGCGATTGACCAGGTTGAACGCGGAGCTGGCGTAGTCGGCGGCCCACTGTTTTTCATCGTTATCAGCCTGGCGGGCGAGAAAGTCGCGAATTTCCTGCTGCCGGTGGCTGAGCTGGTCGCGGATCGCACCGACCTTGTCCAACGCCGCCACCACCGAGTCCAGCACCCGGCGCAGGTCGCGCTGGCTGTCGGCGCTGATCTCGGCTGGGAAGTTGAACAACTGCTCGTCCTGGCTCTGCACCGGCTTGTAGCTGCCCTTGTCGAACAGCTTGCCTTCACCCTGCACCGCCAGTTGCGGCTTGAGCGTCTGCCAATCACTTTCGCGCACCGAGAACTTGAGCTCACCGCCCTGCCCCAGCTCGGCTCGCACGCCGATCTGGCCGAGGCTGACATTGAAGCGGCGCAGCACCTGCTCGCCGCTCATGTCGTCATCCAGCACCACGGCAATAGGCTCGGACGACTGCCGGCCGGCACTGAACAGCAAGGTTTCCTTGCCGGAGGCTTGCACCGCCGCCAATGAATCCAGGCCGCTCAAACTGAAGCGACTGCGCAGCGGCTCGTTGAGGCGCAGTTTGAGGCTGCTGTCCAAGGTGCCGCCGGAGCGCTCGGCACGTTCGGCGAGCAGTTGGTTGACCTGCTGCATGGCCTGCTGCAGGCCTTCCTTGTCGGCGCCCTGGGCCGCGCTGATTTCACGGCTGAGGTTGATCTTCAGCTGGCGCAGACGGCTGCTGAGTTCGTCTAGGTAGCTTTCCGCCGACTGCATCGAGGACAGCTGCTGGTTCAGTTGCAGGTTGAAACTCGCGCCTTTGCTGCGCGGGCGCTCGCTGGCGCTGGCCTGGCTGGCCGCCGGTTCCGCCTTGCTCGCGGTCGGCACGGGCGTATCGCGCAGCACCGCCTGGCGGCGTTCCTGGGGGTCGAGGGCGGCAATGGCCGTCAGCGGCTTTTCAACCTTCATGGCGAGTCTCGTTCAGGCAGCGAATTACAGGAGGTCGAACAGCGACAGGTCGTTGACCGTCAGGTAGGTCTTCTGCGTCGCCTGCAAGGCCAGTTTGTAGTTCTGCAGATCGATGCTCGCACCGGCGTAGTCCAGGCCCGCCAGTTCGCCATCGATCTGGTTGTTCACCAGCGACACATCCTGGTTGCTGTTATCCAGCAGGGTCAGGGTGTTCTGCCGCCCACCCAGTTCGGTGATGCTGCTCAACACCCCGCCATGGCTGGCATCGAGCTGGGTAATGGCATCGCGAATCTGCTGCACGGTGGCCGGATCCGTGCTGTCCAGCGCCGGGTCCTTGAGCAGGTTGACCACGCTGTGCAGGGTGTTGAGAAAGTCCATGCCGGTACCGAATACGCCGGCAATCGCCACGTTTTCCTGCACCAGCACGCCATTGGCTACGGCGGCCTGACGGGTCTTGTCGTTGCCGTTGGCGCTATAGGTCTCGGTGGCGCTGTCGTAGGCCACGGCCGGGCGATCGGTAAGGGTGCCGGAGAACAGGTAGCGGCCTTCTTCGTCGCGCACATTGAGGTAGCTGAGCACCGTGCTTTCCAGGCTCGACAGTTCGCTGGCCATGGCATTCAGGTCGGCCGAGGTGTTCGAACCGTTGGCCGCCCACAGCAGCAGGTCACGGACTTCGAGCATCGTGTCGGAGGTCGACTGCAGGTTGGTTTCCTGAATCGACAGGTTGCTCGAGACGTTGGTGATGTTCTTGCCGTACTGGGTCAGGCTCGCTTCGGCGCGCTGGATACGCAGCAAGCGCACGCTGGCGACGGGGTCGTCCGAGGGCTTGAGAATGCGCGTGCCGTCGGACATTTTCTGCATCAGCTCGGCCATCTCCGATGAGTTGCGATTCATCGAGTTGAGCATGGTGGCAGCGGTCTGCGAGTTGGTAATGCGCATGGCGTTTCTCATCGTCGTTGATCAGGGCACGGCTGGCAGTCAGAACGCCGCCAGCATGGTGTCGAACAAATCCTTGGCGGTGCTGATGACCTTCATGTTGGCCTGGTAGGCCTGCTGGTAACTCATCAGGTTCACCGCCTCTTCATCCAGGTTCACCGCGCTGACACTGTCGCGCTGGGTCTGCGCCTGGCTGGTAACGGTTTTCGCCGTGGTCAGATCGGCCTCGTTCTGCCGACTGACGCTGGCGATGTCGCCTATCAGGCCGGCGTAGGCATCGTTGACGCTGACCTGGTTGCCGTTGACGGTGATGGTCTGGTTACGCAGCTCAAGCAGCTCCAGCAGCGCGCCGTTGTTACCGGTTTCGCCGGTGCTGTCGGACAGCGCCAGGTCGGCCGCCTTGATGCCACTCAGGCTGAGCATGTTCGAGCTGCTGCCGGGGGTGAACACCAGCAGCGCCTGGCCGGCATTGCCGTTGAGGTCGAAGCCGCCCGCGAGGGTGTCGTTGACCATCCGCGCAAACTGCTCGGCCATGTCGCTCAAGGCATCCTGGTTCGGGCGCAGCACCTGGTACTCGGTGTCGTACAGGGCGCCGAGGGAACCGCCGAGGTTGTTCTGGCTAAGGGAAAAGGTGGTACCGGCAAAGGCCAGGCCGATCTCCTGTTCGCCAGTGGGCGTCAGGCTGACGCTCAGTTGCGCTGCCGAAGTGCTGGCCACCAGCGGTTGGCCGTTGGCCAAGGACACCGCCAGCGAGCCATCCGCAGCGGTGTTGGTGCGCACACTGGCGTACTGGCTGAGCTCGCTGACCAGGCTTTCGCGCTGGTCCTTGAGGGTCGCCGAATCGGCGCCACCGGCTTCGGCAGCAATGATTTTTTTGTTCAGCAGGGCAATGTTGTTGGTCAGGCCGTTGATCGCGGTGACCATCGAGCCGCGCTGTTCCTGCAACGACGTCAGCTGGGTGTGAAAGTTGCCGCCCAGGGTATTGAAGCGCTGGGCCAGGTTGCCGGCCTCGGCAATGATCTGCTGGCGTAAGGCAATGGAGTCGGGCGTGGCGCTGGCCTCGCTGACGGCCGCGAAGAAGTTGTCCAGGCCGACGCTGATGCTTGAACCGTCACCCGACATCAGCCCTTCCAGCGAGGTCAGGTACTGCTGCGAGGTGCTGTAGTAATTCTGCGAGGTGGTGGCGCGCCACAGCTGCTGGTTGAGGAAGTCATCGGAAATCCGCCGGATGCTGCTCACCTCTACGCCGCCGCCACTGCGGCTGCCGTGCCCGGACACCGAACTCATCACCGCATTCAGCCGGCTGAAACCAGGGGTGTTGACGTTGGCGGTGTTCTGCCCGGTAACCGACAGGCCGATCTGCGAGGCGCGCACACCGCTGTAGGCGATCTGGGTCAAATTGGTCACGACAGGTTTCCTTCTGGTTCTTTAAACAGGAGCCGCTCGTTAACTACGGGAAGCAGTTCGAATCGACTGGGCGAAGGCCGCAGACAGCGATTGATGCAACGGCCGCTGGCTGGGTAAATCCGCCACTCTCTGATCCAAGGCGACCGCTTCGGCAGCCGGCTTAAATTCATCGGTACGGGAGTTCGGTTTGTCGCGCAGGTCGACCGTGCGGCTGGCCGCCATGCCCAGCAGCTCGCCCACTTGCAGACGCTCATCCAGGCTGGCGCGCACCGGCTGCGGCGCAGGGGCTTCGCCACGCAGGCGTTGCTGTTGCAGGTCCTGCAGAATGCTGCGGGTGTAGTTGCGGGTTTCCTCATAGGGAATGCGCTGCACCCAGGCCTCGGTGCCGATCTGCCCGGTGCGCGGGTCGCCATTTTTTTGCAGCCACTCATCGACCTTACCGGGGCCGGCGTTGTAGGCCGCCACCGCCAGGGCCTGGTGGCCGTCGTAACGCTCGAGCATGTCCTTCAGGTAGGCCACGCCCAGGGTCTTGTTGTACTCGCCGTCGCGGGTCAGGCGCTCTTCGCTGAACTCCAGACCGAGCTTGGCTGCCATGTCACGGGCGGTGCCGGGCATCAGCTGCATCAGGCCACGGGCGCCCTTGGTTGAAACAGCAGCGATATCGCCGGCCGACTCATGGTCGATCAGGCTGTCCACCAGGTTACCCAGCGCCGCCGTGCCGCGCTGCCACACCTGATTCACCGCGGCCACGCCGCGCTCCCAGTTGCTGGCCAGCGGTTGCTGCGGCTGGATATTGCTGCGTGGCAGCTCGGCCGAACGGGCGGCCTGCTGCGCGGCAGTGAGGGTCATGGGCGCGGTGACACTGCCTGCAAGCTGCTTGACCAGCATGTCGCTGATGCCGGTCTGTTTGCTGCTGGCCAGGTGCTCGGCCATGGCTTCGTCGTAGAAGTCGCGCATGGTGTCCAGCTCGCGGCTGCGCATCGGGCTGCCGGCCGACAGCACGTCGCCGGCCTTGCGCATCTGCTTGAGGATCTGCTGCAGAAACAGCGCTTCGAACTGTTCGCTGGCGGCCTGCAATTGCTGGCGCGGGTCGCTGCCGGGGGCGTTCAGCGTGCGCGCGTTATTGATGGCGGTTGGAAGAGAAACAATGCTCATGTCACACGGCGCTCACAGTCAGATCACGATCAGTTCGGCATTCAGCGCGCCGGCCTGTTCCAGGGCTTGCAGGATGCTCATCACGTCGTCCGGGGTCGCGCCCAGGCTGTTGACGGTGTTGATGATGCTTTCCAGGCTGGCGCCTTCGGGCCACTTGAACATGGCGTTTTTATCCTGGGTCACCGACACATCGGACTGGGGCGTCACCGCCGTCTGCCCTTGCGAGAAGGCGTTGGGCTGGCTGACCTGGGGGTTTTCGCTGATGGTCACGGTGAGCGTGCCATGGGCCACCGCCGCCGCTTTCACCCGCACGCCCTGACCGACCACCACTGTGCCGGTGCGACTGTTGAACACCACTTTCGGCCGCTCACGGCCCTCTTCCACTTCCACGGTTTCCAGCAGCGCCATAAAGCTGGTGCGCTGGTTGCCGGCGGCCGGTGCGCGCAGGCTGATCTTGGTGCCATCCAGGGCATTGGCGACGCCCGGGCCGAACACCCGGCCCAGGGCGGTGACGATTTTCGCCGCGGTCTGGAAGCTCGGCGTGCGCAGGTTGAGCATGATGTCCGGGCGGCTGGTGAAGTCGCTGGGAATCATCCGTTCGATGGTCGCGCCATTCGGTACGCGGCCGCCGTTGGCACTGTTGATCGCCACACTGGAACCGCTCTGGCCGGTGGCGTTGAGGCCGCCAACCACCAGGCTGCCCTGGGCCAGGGCATAGGTTTCACCGTCCACCCCGCGCAACGGGGTCATCAGCAACTGGCCACCGCGCAGGCTTTTTGCATCGCCCAGCGAAGCCACGGTGATGTCCACGGTTTGCCCCGGGCTGTAGGACGGCGGCACGCTGGCGGTGACCGTCACGGCGGCGACGTTCTTCAGTTTCGGGTCGACGTTGGCCGGCAGGTTGATGCCGAACTGCTTGATCATGTTGGCCACCGACTGGCTGGTGAACTTCACCTGGTTTTTATCCCCGGTACCGTCCAGGCCCACCACCAGGCCATAACCAATCAACTGGTTGCCGCGAATGCCTTCGACATCCACCAGGTCCAACAACGGCACCGCGCAGGCAACACGGCCGGCGCCCAACAGCGCCAGAGCAAAAAACAGATGCGGCACGCGCATGGCAGGCAGCCTCACAGCGGGAAGATCGGCGAAGTGAAGAAGCGCGTCAGCCAGCCGGCCGAGTTGCTGTCATTGAGCAGGCCACGGCCGGCATAGGAAATATTGGCGTTGGCGATGTTCTGCGACGACACCTGGTTGAAGCGGTTGATGTCATCCACGCGCACCAGGCCGGTGAGGCGAATGAACTCTTCACCCTGGTTCAGGCGCAGGTTTTTCTCGCCCTTGACCAGCAAGGTGCCGTTGGGCAACACGCGGTGCACGGTGACGGCGATGGATCCGCGCAACGAGTTCTGCTGCGAGCTTTTCGCCGAGCCGTCGAAGTCGCGCGAGGCGTCCGCCGAGCTTTCCAGCTTGTCGTAGGTTTTGCCCAGCACCGTGGGAATGCCCACCGCCACGCTGGCTTCCTTGCCAAAGCTGGTGCCGGCGCTTTTGCTCGACTGGGTGACCTCTTCGAGCACCACGGTGAGGATGTCGCCAATGCGCAGCGCCCGTTGATCCTGAGTCAGGGCGCCGCCGTAGCCGGAGCGGAACAGGCCACCACCGGTGGTGGGCGGCAGGCTGTAATCCAGGTCCAGCGGCTGGTAGGCGCTGGAGTCTTCGTCGGGGAGCATTTCCTTGAAGCTGGCGCAGCCGCCAAGCAGCAGGGCCGCAGTTATCAACAGGGCTGTTTTCATGGCGGTCAGACGGTCTGATTAAGGAATTGCTGCATGCCGGACGCGGCGTCCAGCACCTTGGCGTTGGCCTCGTAGGCGCGCTGGATGGCGATCATGTTGACCATCGCCTCCACCACCTGCACGTTGGAGCCTTCCAGCACGCCCTGCTTGAGAGTGCCGAGGCCTTCTTCGCCAGGCACGCCTTCCACCGGCTCGCCACTGGCGACGGTTTCCTTGTACAGGTTGCCACCCAGGGCCTCGAGGCCGGCCGGGTTGGTGAAGTTGACCAGGGTGATCTGGCCCAGCTCACTCGGTGCGGTATCGCCCGGCAGAATGGCGGTGACGATGCCGTCGCTGCCGACAGTGAAACTGCTGCTGCCGGTGGGCACTTCAATCGCCGGCACCAGGGGCAGCCCCTGGGAGTTGACCACCATGCCTTCGGCGTTCAGCTGCAATTGGCCGTTCTCGGTGTAGTAGGTGTCGCCATTGGGCGCTTCCACCTGCAGAAAACCGCGGCCGACAATCGCCAGGTCCATCGGTTGCCCGGTGGTCTGCATGCTGCCCTCGGTGAACACCTTTTGCGTACCGGCCACCCGTACACCGCTACCGAGCTGAATGCCCGAGGGCACGGTGTTGACCTGGTCGGCCTGGGCACCGGGCTGCAGGTCGATGGAATAGAACAGGTCCTCGAACACCACGCGGTCGCTTTTAAAACCAGTGGTGTTCACGTTGGCGAGGTTGTTGGCCACGGCCGACAGGGCGGTGTCCTGGGCGGCCAGACCGGTTTTGCTGACCCACAATGCAGTGCTCATAACGTTCTTCCTTTAGCCGCGAATCAAGCGGGTGCCGGCCTCGGACAAGTCCTCGGCGGCTTTCATCATCTTTACCTGGGTTTCAAACAGGCGGTTCAGGCTCATGGTCGCGGTCAACTGGTCGATGGCCGAAACGTTGCTGGTTTCCAGGTGGCCGCTGACCAGCCGTACATCCTCGCTGGCCTGGGCCGGTTGGCCGTCTTTACGCACCAGCAGGCCGGCCTGGGTTTTCACCAGGTCGGCTGGCTCGGCGTCGACCAGCTTGATGCGGTCCACCTCGGCCATCACGAAGTCGCCACGGGGCATGATCGACACCGTGCCGTCATTGCCGATCGACACGCTGTCGTACTCCGGCAGCACGATCGGCCCGCCCTCGCCCAGCACCTGGCGACCGTTGATGGTCAGCCGGCCCTGCTCGTCCACGAGCATGTTGCCCTGGCGGGTGTAGGCCTCAGCGGTGCCGTCCTGCAAGGCGATCAGGCCATCGCCACGAATGGCGAAATCCAGATCGCGGCCGGTGGCGGCCAGGGTGCCGGAGGTCATGTTCACCCCACTGCTTTGCGGCAGCGCCAGGTGCCGGCTGTCGTAGCCATAACCCTGCACGTCGACGGTTTCGGCGCGCTCCATGTCGGCGCGAAAGCCCGGGGTGTTGACGTTCGCCAGGTTGTTCGCCCGCACGCCCAGGGCACTCATGGTGCGGCTGGCGGCGGTCATCGCGGTGTAGCCCAAACGGTCCATGGTTCAACCTCAGATGGCGCTGAACAGCACTTGATTGAGTTCTTTGTCGGTGGTCAGCACCTTGGTGTTGGCCTGGTAGTTACGCTGGCCTTCCATCAGGGTCACCAATTGCGCGGTGAGGTCGACGTTGGAGCCTTCCAGCGCGCCGGTGATCACCGAACCGAACTGGCCGACGCCGGGTGCGCCGATCAGTGCGGCGCCGGAGTTGCTGGTTTCGGTCCAGGCGGTGCCACTGACGTTTTTCAGGCCTTCGGCATTGGCGAAGTTGGCCAGGACTACCTGGCCCTGCAGCAGGCGCTCGCCGTTGCTGTAGTTGACGTAGATCTTGCCGCCCTCATCGACCGCAATACCGGTCTTCTCGCCCGAGGCGTAACCGGACGCCTTGTTGGTGGTCACGGCGAAGTCCGAGCCGTACTGGGTGGTGCCGGTGAAGTCCACGGCAATCGCCAGGGGGTCAACACCGCCAGCCAGGCCAGCGGCGTTGACGGTCACTGGAGTGGCCGGGGCGGTGAGCATGCCGGCCGAGTCGAAGCTCAGGTTGGTGTTGCCCGAGGCGGTACCGTCGACAAAGTTGTGGCTGGTCCAGCTGTTGTCCGCCGTCTTGACGAAGTACTGGGTCAGGGTGTGTTCCTTGCCCTGGGAGTCGAACACCTTGGTGGTGTAGGTGGAGTTGTAAGTGGCGGCATCGGCCACATCGAAGGCGGCGGCCGGCACGGTTTCATCGGCGTCCAGGTTGGCGACAAAGCCCAAGCTGTCGGTGGCCTTGGCTGGCAGGCTGCCGGTTTTCAGCTGCAGGTCGCTGATGGTGCCGTTAAGCAGATTGCCGTCGGCGTCGGTGGGGTAGCCCTGCAGACGCTGGCCGGAACTGTTCACTACATAGTTGGCGGTGTCGGTGCCGAACACACCGGCGCGGGTGTACTGCTGCTCGCCCGTGGTGTTTTTCACCACGAAAAAACCACCGCCGGAAATTGCCAGGTCGAGGCTGCGGCTGGTGGAAGTCAGCGAGCCGCCGAGGCTGATGCTCTGGGTGTTGCCGAGTACTTCAACGCCCATGGCCTGGCTGTCGGCATACACGCTGCCGAACTCGGTGCGCGAGGATTTGAAGCCGACGGTACCGACGTTGGCGATGTTGTTGCTGACGGTGTCGAGTTGGTCGCTAACGGCGTTGAGGCCGGTCAGGGCAATGTTGAAGCTCATGGAGGGTCACCTTGTCTGGAATGGAAAGAAGGGCTCAGGCCGTGCGGGTGCCGGCGCCAAATTCAACGATGTTGTAGAACGGCACCGAACCAATGCCTTCAACCTCCAGCACCGGGCCTTCACTGCTAACGCGGACATTGCTGACCACCCCGCCGATCTCCACTTTGGGGATTTCGCCGCTGCTGGTCTTGATCGCCACGTCGTACTTGCCGGCAGGCAAGCCAAGGGCTTCGGGGTCGATGTTGAAACTCATCAGCCCGGCATCCTGCGGGCCCAACTGCACTTCAGTGACCACACCGTTGGCGTTGGTCAGTTGCAGGGTAGTGGTGGACGAGTTGTGCTCCAGCTTGGCCTGGCCGCTGAGGGCCGTGCCGTCGAGCTGCACGCTGTCGGCCGCGACCATCACCTGCTGGCCCACCAATCCGGCAGCCGTAAGGTTCTGCAGGTTGTCGGAGAGCACCAGGCTGTTCTTCTGGATGGTGTTGAGGTTCTCTAGGCTCTGCACCTGCGACAGCGCCGAGTACTGGTTGATGAACTGCGAACTGTCCACCGGGTTGGTCGGGTCCTGGTACTGCACCTGGGCGACCATCAAGCTAATGAAATTGTTCTGCAGCTCCGACACGTCATTGAGGTTCACCGCCTGGGATGGCAGTGCGGTGTCGTTGCTGTTGGTGGTAGTGCTGGTTGAACTCACGCTAGCCATCAGGCATCTCCCAGTTTCAGCAGACCCTGCTGCATGCTTTTCACACGGTTGAGCACTTCAACGTTGGTTTCGAAACTGCGCGAGGCCGACATCATGTCGGTCATCTCTTCGATCTCGTTGACGTCGGGGTAGAACACATACCCATCGCGGTCAGCCAGCGGGTTACCGGGCTCGTAGCGGCGCTGCGGGTCACGTCCGGACTGCACCACGTCGAGCACCTGGACATGGGCGCCGCCCATGCCGGCATTGCGCGAGAGCTCGCCGTTCTCGTACACCGCGGCAAACATCGGCTTGCGCGCCTGGTACACATCCTTGGCACTGGTGGCAGCGGAATCCGCGTTGGCCAGGTTCGAGGCCACGGTATTGAGGCGCACGGTTTGCGCATTCATCGCCGAGCCGGCGATGCGGTAGATCGAATCGAATGCCATGGGCTTAACGTCCTTCGATGGCTTGTTTAAGGCCGCGGAATTTCATGCTGAGAAAGGTCAGGCTGGTCTGGAAATCCATCGAGTTGCGGGAGAACTCCGCCTGCTCGACGCTGAGCTCCACCGAGTTGCCATCCTGTGAAGGCTGAGTCGGCACGCGGTACATCAGCTCGCTCGTGGCGCTGCTGGTACTGGCCGTCAGTTGCGCGCTGAACGGGCTGTTCAGGCGCGACATCTCACCGGCGAAATCGATGTCCCGCGCCTTGAAGCCAGGGGTGTCTTCGTTGGCCAGGTTGGCCGCGAGAATTTCGCTACGCTGCATGCGTAAATCGAGGGCACGTACGTGCACGCCCAGTGCTTCTTCAACCCGTATACTCATCAGCCAACCCTCTCGGTACATTTTGCTGATTGGGCTAGAGCACGAACCGTGCCGGGCTGCTAAAACAACTGTATCTGGCTGATTTAATTGAATAATTCAAAAACCATCAGAAACAATAAAGGCGCTGCACTTCCGCTTTCGCGGCGTTATTGCAGGCCATGCGGAAGAGCCATTTCCGCTCTTTTCCTGTTGCTCGGTTTGAGCGCCATCAGCCAGGCCAGCGACACCTCTCGCCAGCAAGTGGAAAAGGCGTTGGCGCAACAGATGCAGCAGCTGATCACTCCGCTGGCCAAGCAGCAGGGCTGGCAAAAACCGCAGGTACAACTGCAACACGAACTGCCTGGCGCCCTGCCCGCCCAACCGTGCAGCCAACCCTTGTTGGTGACACGTAGCGGGGACGATCCATCGCCCCTGGCACGTCAGCGTTTCGTGCTGAGCTGCGCGGATGCGTCGGGCTGGAAGGTCAATGCCAGCACCTTGGCCACAGTGTTTGTGCCGGTGGTGTTTGCCCGTGTCGGGCTGGAGCGTGGGCAGGGCATCACCGCTGGAGATCTGCAGCTGCAGCCGGTGAACATCGCCAAGGCGACGCGGGGGTATTTCAACCAGGTTGAGCAGGTGGTGGGCTTGAGTGCCAAGCGGCGCATTCGTGAAGGCCAGCAGCTGACGCCGGCGTTACTGACCGGGGCGGTGCTAGTCAAGCGCGGGCAGCAGGTGGTGATTCAGGCAAACCAGGATGGGATTCAGGCCAAGGCGGTGGGTGAGGCGTTGGCAAATGGGCAGTTGGGGGATGTAATTCGGGTTAGGAATTTGGGCAGCGAGAAGGTGATTGAAGCCAAGGTGATTGAAGCGGGGGTGGTGAGCAGTACGTTTAACTAGTTACTGCTTCGCGGGGACTGTCACACAGCCAAGGAAGATCACCACTAAACGCCAAGCAAACCCAAACAGCAGAAAACAAAAAACCCGCCGAAGCGGGTTTTTCTCAGACCATCCCAACATCCTGTCGGCAGCCATCATGGCAATGGTCGATCGTCCCTGATCCTGAAGCACTCCCTGCGCTTCAGTGACGGGTATAGATTAAGAAACTTCCTACAAGCATAAAAGGCGATATCCGACCCACGTCTTGTAAGCCATTCGCTATAGCGAAGCGGCGACTCTCGCTTCCTCAGCAGAACCTAGCGCTCGCTCGGGCCAAAACCGGGCGTCCCTTGCACCCCATAGAACCCCGCCAGACGGCTCTACACCGGCTTTTACACTGCTGCCCCACGAGCAGCACAACAACAATCTGCGCCATTTCACCTCGCCTGCACGGCACGATAGACCTGCCGCCTGGCCGATACGGCGTAAAAACCAACGCCGACCGTCTAAAAAAGCCCGCTTTGTCATCGTTTAGTAGCAGCAGGGACTTTTACTGCACAGCAAGTGTGCACAAATCGCTCTAGCGCCTGGGACGCTTGGGCTGCAGCGGGTAATTTCTCCGTTACAAACCGACCGTTGATCGGACGAACGAACGGAAAAAACCTTGAACAAAAGCAAAAAAAACAATCCAACCAAAGTCGGGTCAAACCCTGACCAGGCGGTGCTGCAGTGGGATGTTTCGCACTGAAAAAACAGCGTTTTCCCTGATGTGTAAGGGACTTAATACAGTTCACAACTTTAAAGATAGCAGGTTGCCATCCCTGCAAAAGCCAGCTTATGCTCCGCCCCCGCTGCGCGCCGGTTAATTTTTTTTGAACTTTTCAATAAAAATAAACCTAACGAAATCAGCTAGAAATCCTCGCTAATCGCGAGCGCCATGAAAGCGACACATTGCTTCGTTAGCATGGCATTTAGGTAGTGGCATATTTTGTGCTTTGTGGGAATTAGGTCCTGGAGCAGGTGCGTAGGCTTTTTCAGCGCACAGCCCCAGATATCTCAGCCAGCTTGATCTCGCGAAGTGGAGTGAACGGTCTATGGAAAGACTCAGCACCACCCAGCCGGCCTGGTACCTCTTGCAGTGCAAAGCACGTCAAGACAGCCGCGCCGAGGACAATTTGCTCCGGCAGAATTATGTGACCTTCCGGCCGCAGTTGGTGACGCAACGCCTGTTGCGTGGCAAGCGCCAAAGCGTGCTCGAATCGCTTTTCCCCGGTTACCTGTTTATCCAGTTGAGCCATGAGGACAACTGGTCTGCGCTGCGCTCCACACGCGGAGTCAGTCGCATCGTCAACTTCAACCACGGCCCCGCCACGGTCACCGATCAGGTGATCGAGCATTTGCGCGCGCGCTGTTCGGGGGAGATGCCCAGCCAGCTGTTCAAGCCGGGCGACAAGCTGCAAATCATCCAGGGGCCATTGAACACGCTGGAAGGCATCTTCCTGGCAATGGATGGCACCGAGCGGGTGATGATCCTGCTGCAGTTATTGAGTCGTGAACAACCTGTACGCGTGCCCTTGAGCCACATCAAGAGCGCGTGAAAAGACCGTTAAAACGCGTCACCGAAGCTGCTTTCACCACACTTACAGCCACAGCGTTATCAAGGACCATACGTGTAACCTTGGGGCGGTAGCGTGGGGGAAAGGACCGTTTTTCCGAGGCTGGCCAGCATCGCCAGCTCTGCACCAGGCCAGCCCTGAAGGACATCCCATGCGTGCCATCTACGCCACCGCCCTGTTGTCTTTGCTGACCGTGAACGCAGCCCATGCCGACCCGCAAACCGTTGGCGCGCTTCAGGCCGCGCACGTGCCGCTGAGCATTAACCAGGTGCGCAGCCTCAGCGCCGCCACTGGCCAGAGCCTGGCGATTGCGCTGGGCAAATTGGCCAAGCGCTCCCCGGAAAACGCGGCGACCATTGCCTCGATAAGCGTCGCCATTCACCCGGAATTGGCCAGCGTCCTGGTGTCGGCATTGGTCACTGCCGCGCCGCAGCAACTCAACGAAATTCTCGCCGCAGCGATTGCCGTTACCCCGGAGCAAGCCGCCGAGCTCGCCACCCTGGCGTCCGATCTGCAGCCCACCGCCGCCGGTGCGGCCAGCCTGAGCGTGGACAGCAGTGGAACCGGCGTACCCAGCACAGGCAACGCCGGCAGCGCCAGTAATCTGAACAGCGCCAGCCCGAGCTGATACACGGCACATAACTTGATGAAACCATTTGTAAATGCCGCGCACTAAGCGAAGCGGCACAGCTTTCTCGTATGCCCTGACGCGCGCCTCGCCGCAGGAATGAACACAGCAAGGACTTCGCATGAAATCGATCCGTCGGCTAGCCCTCACGCTTGCAGCTCCGACCGTACTGCCCGCCTCGGCCTGGGCACTGGAACCACAAAGTGTCGACGTGTTCGGCCTGCAATTCACCCCGACCTTGGGCGTGAAGGAAAGCTACGACGACAACTTCCGCGAACTCGAACACGACAAACAATCGTCGTGGATCACCAGCATCAAACCGGCTTTCGAGCTGCTGGCCGAGGACCGCAACAGCGCGTACCGCCTGCGCTATGAAGCCAACAGCGAGATCTACCACGACGACTCCGATGCCAGTAACACCGACCACAAGGTGACGCTGGACAGCATCATGGAATTCAGCGCCAGCCAGCGTCTCAAGCTGCAGGCGCAGTACCGCAAGACCGAAGACACCGGCGACACCGCCGTGGAAGATGAAAACGACAAGTACCACTCCACCTCCGTCGGTGGCGTGTACACCCTGGGCTCGCAATCGGCGGCCAACCGCCTCGACCTCGGCGCCACCTACGAAGAACTGCGTTACGACAACAGCGGCGACATCAACGCCGATGAAGAGCGCGACACCACCGCCGTCAACGCGGTCTGGTACCACCGCCTCGGCGGTTCGACCGAGTCACTGGTCGAGTTGCGTCACGCTGATTACGACTACGTGCTCAAAGACAGCCCGCGCAACAGCAAGGCCGATGCCGTGCTGGTCGGTGGCACCTGGGAAGCCACAGCGAAAACCACCGGCAAGGTGCGTGTTGGCTACGAGAAAAAAGACTTCGATGACAGCAGCCGTGACGACCTCAACAGCCCGATGTGGGAGATCGGCGTCGACTGGGAACCGCGTACCTATTCCAAGGTCAGTCTCACCACCAGCCGCGCTTTCGATGAAGGTGACGACGGTTCGGATGCAATCAAGAACACCAGCACCATGCTGGCTTGGTCGCACGAATGGACCCCGCGGATCACCTCGAAGGTGTTTTATGAATTTGCCACGCGCGACTACGAAGGCCAGGACCGTTCGGACGACCTGTCCCGTTCGGGTGTAAGCCTGACCTACAAACCGCGCCGCTGGCTGGATGTCGCCTTGGGGTACACCTACAAGGACAACGACTCCAGCGCCGCCGATGAAAGCTACACCCGTAACGTCTACATGATCAGCTTCACCGGCAGTCTCTGAGCGATAGCAACCTGAGTCGTACCTATATCTGAGTCGTACCTATGATCCGCAGAATTCTTGTTTCGCTGATGACCCTGATTGTTTGCCAACTGGCCCTCGCCGAAGGCGATGGTCAGTACAAGCTGGCCTCCGGTGATGTCGTGCGCATTGCCGTGTATGGCGAAGCCGATCTGAGCTTCGAGGAGGTTCGCCTGAACGACGCCGGCACTTTCTCCTACCCGTTTCTGGGGCAGGTCAAAGCACTGGGCAAAACCCCTAACCAGATCGAAGAACTGATTGCCGACAAACTGCGTGACGGCTACCTGAAAGACCCCAAGGTCACGGTCAGCGTCATCACCTACCGCGAGTTCTATATCAGCGGTGAAGTGCAGAAACCCGGCGGCTATCCCTATCAACCCGGGCTCACCCTGCAGCGCGCCATCGCGCTGGCCGGCGGCCTGACCGAACGTGCATCGACCAAACGCGTGACCATCGTTCGTGGTAATGGCGAAACCCGCCAAGGCGAGAAAGCCACTCTCGAAACCGCCATTTTGCCTGGCGACACCATCACCATCGAGCAAGGTTTTTTCTGATGAACGATATCCAGCGCATCAACGCAGAACGCGTCATGCCCTTCCGAAATACCAACGAAGACGACGACGTCATCGACTTGGTGAAACTCGGCAGCGTGCTCTGGCAAG
Organism: Pseudomonas sp. GV071; assembly: GCF_003050835.1. Lineage (GTDB taxonomy): Bacteria > Pseudomonadota > Gammaproteobacteria > Pseudomonadales > Pseudomonadaceae > Aquipseudomonas. Next base: position 357,122 of record NZ_QAOJ01000006.1, read on the forward strand.
CCAAGTGGAACATCGCCGCTCTGGTCGTCATCGTCACCATGCTGGCCGTGGTTGCGGTACTCAACATCAAGCCACTGTTCTGGGCCAGCGCCACCCTGATGATCGAGGAAAAGAATCCTCAGGTGCTGTCGTTCCAACAGATCTACGACCCGGCCGACACCACCAGCGAATACCTGCAAACCCAACTGGGCTTGCTGCAATCGCGTGCCCTCGCCGAGCGCGTGGTGAATGAACTGGATCTTACCCGTCACCCGCTGTTCGACCCGCGCCAGCAGCCACAACCACTGTTCAGCCTGCGCGGCATGATCAAATCGCTGGGCGTCGCCGAGTTCGCCCCTGGCCTGTTCCATGACGATGACAGCGGCCCCAGCGAACAAGACATTTTCGATCAAGTCACCCAGCGTGTACGCGACATGGTCGGCGTGCAGTTGGTGGGCAAGAGCAAGCTGCTGGCGATCACGGTAGAAATGCCGGACGCCGAGCTGGCGGCAAAAATCGCCAACGCCTGGGCCAATGGTTTTATCGAAAGCCAACTGGACGCCAGCCTCGACATGTCGCTGGCCACCACCAGCTGGATGAACTCCCGTCTGCAAGAGCTGCGCGGCAAACTCAAGGATGCCGAGAACACCCTGCAGGCATACCGCGAATCCGAAGGCCTGGTGGACGTCGACGGTGTCGCCACCATCAGTGCCAACGAGCTGTCGATGACCGGCAACCGCATGATCGATGCCCGCCGCGCCCGTGCCGAAGCCGAAAGCCAGTATCGCCAAGTGCAGGCCATGAACTCCGGCGGCCTCGACCGCCTGGCCAGTGTGCCGGCCGTGCTCGGTCACCCGCTGATTCAACAGTTCAAAGGCGAAGTGGCCAAGGCCCAAGCCAAGGTCGACGAGTTGTCGCGTCGTTATGGCGACAAGCACCCGGCCATGGTTGCCGCGCGCTCTGACCTCGCCGCCGCTACCGCCAGCTTGCAGTCGCAGGTGGAACTGGTGGTCGCCGGTATCGAACGCAACTACCAACTGGCTCAAGCCAACGAAAGCTCGCTGAACAAGTCGTTCAACAGCAACAAGGCGCAGATCCAGGACATTTCGCGCAAAGAGTTCAAGCTGCGCGAGCTGCAACGTGAAGTCGACAGCAACCGCGTGCTGTACGAAACCTTCCTGACCCGCTTGAAAGAAACCGCAGCGACCTCGGACATCAACTCCTCGAACGCACGCGTGGTCGACAAAGCCATCGTGCCGATCAAACCGAGCAAACCACGCAAGTCGATGATCGTCTCGATTGCCGCCGTGCTCGCGGCGGTGATGGGCATCGGCCTGACCCTGCTGTTCGAAGCCCTGAACAACACCTTCAAAAGCACTGACGACGTCGAGAACAAACTCAATGTGCCGGTGTTCGGGGTCATCCCGATGGTGGCGAAAAAGAAACGCCAGCAGATTGCGCACATGTTCGAGCAGAACGAGGACAAGCGTTTCTGCGAGTCGATCCGCACCCTGCGCACCAGCCTGGTGTTGTCTGACCTGGATACCCCGCGGCAGATCGTGCTGGTCACCTCCTCCGTTCCAGGCGAGGGCAAAAGCTCGATCGCCAGCAACCTGGCGTTCTCCATCGCGCACATCGAAAAAGTGCTGTTGATCGATGCCGACCTGCGTCGTCCGACCATGGCCCGCAACTTCGACTTCCCGGTCGGCACGCCTGGCCTGGCCAACCTGATTGCCGGTACCGCCAAGCTCGAAGACTGCATCCGCACTGTCGGCAACGTCGACATGATGCCGGCCGGCATGGTGCCGCCGAATCCGCAGGAACTGCTGTCGTCGTCGCGCCTGACCAACATTCTCGACCTGCTGAAAACCCGCTACCAGCGTATCATCATCGACTCGCCACCCACCCAGGCGGTCAGCGACTCGATGCTGCTGGCAACTATTTCCAACGCACTGTTGTACGTCGTACGCGCCGAAAGCACCTCGATTCCGATGGTGCAGAAAGGCGTGGGTCAGCTGCTGCAGAACAATGCACCAGTGACCGGTGTAGTGCTTAACCAAGTGGACCTGCGCAAGGCCAAACGTTACGGCTACAGCTACTCCAACTACTACGAAAACTACGGCGAAACGCCGCAACCACAGCGCTGATGTCTGGCGGACTTGTGACACTGAGTGGGGCCTTTTGACCACTTGCCGATGGATCCGAACCTGCGCTCGACGCAGGTCATGGATCACCTGCCGATAACTTTTTAATCCGCCGCAAGCTGCCTGTTGTGCGCCCTGAAAAAGGCGCATGGCCTGCGTGAGCTTCGCCCGGAGGCGACATGATTGACCTGCATTCACACTTGCTGCCAGGCATCGACGACGGTGCCGCTGACATGAACCAGGCCCTGGAGCTGGCTGCGCACGCGGTTGCCTGCGGCACCACCCACATGGTCTGCACGCCCCACTTGCACCCGGGCCGCTACAACAACAGCAAGACCAGCATCAGTGCCGTGGTCGAGCGTTTTGCCGTGGCCTTGAGCAAGGCCGGCATTCCTCTGCAGGTCAGTGCAGCGGCCGAAGCGCGGTTTGATTCGGACCTGATCAACCTGGCCCTGCGCGGCGAATTGCCGTTCCTCGGCGAGTGGAATGGGCGCAACGTGCTGCTGCTGGAATTCCCCCACCAGGAGATTCCGGCGCAGGCCGACAAGCTCACTGCCTGGATGCTGAAGAACAACATCCAGCCGCTGATTGCCCACCCCGAGCGCAACAAAAGCCTGATGGGTGGCAATAACTACAAACGGATTGAACCTTTCCTCGCTCAAGGCTGTTTATTGCAGGTCACGGCCGGTTCGGTTGCCGGCGATTTTGGCGCCGCTGCGCAGGAATTGGCCGAACGTTTTCTACTCGCCGGGCAGGTCACGATTCTCGCCAGTGATGCACACAACATGAAACATCGTCCGCCTAACTTGTTACCTGGCCTCGCCCACGCCACCGAATTGCTCGGTGAGTCGGCCGCCCGCCTGTTGGTGGACGACAACCCGTGGCGCATCGCCCGAAGCCATTTTGCCAACGCGAGTGCTGCATGAACGATCTGGCCGTAGAACAACCCCGCAGCCGCGAACGGCGCAGCAACCGCCAGCCGCCGAAGCCGCAGAGCACCACCCAGCGAGTCCTTACGGTGGTGTGCCTGGCCGGTGCCGTGGCCTTGCTGCTGCCGGCTGGCGAAATGGCCCTGGCGGGCCTGGCCAGCTACCGCGCCGAACTGGCTGTACAGCGCTGGCACAAGACCAACGTGGCACCCACTGAACAGAAATGGCAGGCCGCCCTCAACGCTGCACAACAGGCTGAACGTTTCAGCCCGGTGGCCAGTGGCACCTACCTCGATCAACTCGGCCAGGTGTACGCCTGGCAGGCCTTCGACCAGCCGGTTGGCGCCGACAGCGCCCGCCCCTCGCGCCTGCTGGCGGCCCAGGCGTTTCGCCAGGCTGCTGCGGCACGCCCGACCTGGCCGAACACCTGGGCGCACCTGGCCCATAGCAAATACGCCCTGGGCGAGTTCGATGCCGAATTCGCCCACGCACTCAACCAAGCCAACCATTGGGGCCCTTACCGCCCCGATGTGCAGCTGGAACTGGCAAGCATTGGCCTACGCGCGTGGCCAATGCTGAACCACCAACAACGCGTGAACGCTGTCACTTCTGCACGCCAAGCCATGGATAGCACCAACGAAGCTGCGAAATCACTGTTCGCCCTCGCCCAGACCAACGGTCTGGACCAGACGCTCTGCATGAGCGCCACCGACGAGAGCGCATGGACCCGAAACTACTGCACGCGTGGAGGTAACCGCTAAATGACTTCCCAACACAGCAACCTCATGGCAAATCGCCGTGGCCTGACCTTCTGGGGCCAATGGGTGACTGCCATGTTCCTCGCCAACCTGGTACTCACCGCCTTGGTGGTGATGAAATTCGGCTCGATCCCGAGCGAATACCGGGTACTCGGTGTTCTCACCATCCTCGGTTCGGTGCCTTGCTACGCCGCCCTGCAGGTCTACCACAAACGCCACCGCTTGCTCTCGGGCATGGGCCGTTTGCTGGCTGGCTGGTGCCTGCTGCTGGGGGCGCTGATGACCATCGCCTTCGCCACGCAGACCACCGGTGTGTACTCCCGTGAAGTGGTATTCAGCTGGGCGATTCTTGGCTTCACTGTCCAGGTGCTCAGCTATATCCCACTGCGCATGATCACCCGTCTGCACTCGCGCAAACTGCGCAAGGACCGCCGTTCGGTGATCGTCGGCACAGGTACCCTGGCCAAAGAGCTGGCAGAGAAACTCAGCCACCCGAGCCGCGTGCCTCTGATCGGCATGATCGCCACCGAGAACAGCAACGCCAACGACAACTGCGACCTGCCGGTGCTGGGCAACCTCAACGAACTGCGTGAGGTGATCGAGCGCGAAAACATTCGCCGGGTGTACATCGCCGTGCCGCTGGGCGAGGTGCAACACATCGAAAACATCTACATCGACCTGCTCGACATGAGCGTCGACGTGGTGTGGATTCCAGACTTCGGTTCGATGCTGCTGCTCAACCAGTCGATCTCCGAAATCGAACACATGCCCGCCATCTACCTCAACGAAAGCCCGATCAGTTCGCACCCGGCGGCTCTGTTCGCCAAGGAAGCCATGGAGCGTTCCCTGGCCGCCCTCGCCTTGCTGCTGCTGAGCCCGTTGATGATCGGCATCGCCATTGCGGTACGCCGCTCCTCCCCTGGCCCGATCCTGTTCAAACAGGAACGCCACGGCTGGAACGGTGAAGTGATCAAGGTGTGGAAATTCCGCTCGATGCGGGTTCACGCGCCAGAAACCGTAGTCAAGCAAGCCACCCGTGGCGACGACCGCATCACCAAAGTGGGCGCGTTTATCCGCCGCACCTCGATCGACGAATTGCCACAGCTGTTCAACGTGGTGTTCGGGGAAATGGCCCTGGTCGGCCCTCGCCCTCACGCGGTGACCCACAACATCTACTACACCGACAAGATCCGCGCCTACATGGCCCGTCACCGGATCAAACCGGGCATCACCGGCCTGGCGCAGATCACCGGCCACCGGGGTGAAACCGAGACCATCGACAAGATGCAGCAACGGGTCAACCAGGACCTCAACTACATCAACCAATGGTCGTTGTGGCTGGACGTGAAAATCCTGATCAAGACGCCGTTCACCCTGCTGTCGAAAAACATCTACTAAGGCCTTCGGCCTGACTGCACCAGCCCGTCCTGGCCCTGCCCGGACGGGTTACTTCCACCCCTCTGCACGAGCGTTACCCAAGCACCATGGACGCCTTACCTATCGCCTTGTTTTGGGGGCTTGCCCTCTTCGGCCTGTTCGGCAGAGCGCACGTGCTGCTGTACCTGTTTTTCGGCTCCATTCCGTTTGGCGCCTTTGCGGTTATTCCGCCGGAAATCACCGGCGGCCTGACCCTCACCCCGACCCCGATGGTGGTGCTGCTGATCATTCTGCGCAGCGTCGCCAGCCCGGGTGGGCTGGAATTCTTTGCCGGCGCGGCGTTTTCACCAAAACGCCTGTTCTTGTTGTTCATGTTCTGGCTGGTAGCGATCTTCGTCACCATCTTCATGCCCCGTTTGTTCATGGGCAAAATCACCATCATTCCGGTGCGCCTGGAGCTGTCGACGTTTGGTGAGCCGCTGATGCCCACCTCGCAGAACTTCTCCCAGCTGGCGTACCTGAGCATTTCGGTATTTGCCGTATTCGCCTTCACCCGCCTGCTGCGCTCGCCCGAGATGCGCAAACACGCACTGAACGCCATGTGCCTGGGTGGCGCGATGGCGGTGCTGACTGGTTTTCTCGACTACATGAGCCAGTACGTGGGCATGGACGCGGTGCTCTCGCCGTTCCGCACCGCCAGCTACGCGCTGATGACCGAAGTGCAGATCATGGGCGGCAAACGCATCGTCGGCCTGATGCCCGAGGCCTCGGTGTTTGGTGGCCGCTGCATCATGTTTCTGAGCCTGCTGTATTTCTTCCGCCACGCGATTCCCGAACGCTGGTTGCGCAAGCGCGTGGTACCGGTGCTGATCCCGCTGCTGATTCTGTTTGTCTGGCTGTCGACCTCCTCGGCCGGTTACGTCGGCCTGCTGGTGTTCTTCCTCGCAGCGGTCATCGAGTGGGCGATTCGCAAAAGCCAACGCCGCGCCGACCTGCTCTCCCCCAAGGGCCTGGGCCTGGAGTTCTGGGTGGCCTGGACGGCGCTGGTGGGCGTCGGCGTGGTGGTGCTGTTTGCCCCCGGCCTGCTCGACCCGATCATCGAAAAGATCAACGAGATGGTGCTGAACAAATCGCAGACCAGCTCCTATGAAGAACGCAGTATGTGGACCGCAGTGGGCTGGCAGGCGCTGATCGACAGCTACGGCTTGGGCGTGGGCATCGGCGCCACGCGGGTGTCCAACTCGCTGGTGGCGATCCTCAGCAACACCGGGGTGCTGGGCGGCGTGCTGTATTTCGCCTTCGCCCTGCAAACCCTGATGCGCAAGCTGCCCGTGCATGCCTCCGGCTTGAGCCGGGCGCTGATGACCGGCTGCCGCTACTCGTACATTCCGGCCTTCATCGTCGGCCTGTTGACCAGTACCACGCCTGACTTCGGCAGCTTCAACTCGTTCCTCTATGGCCTGGCGCTGGCGGTGATCATCACCACGCCGAAAAAACTTCCTCAACCTGAAGCCCCCAAGGTATTTCGCGTGATTCAACCGCCCATGCATCACCCGTTCGGTGACGTGCCACGATGAGTAAAACCCCCGGTCAATCCCGCGCTGACTTCATTTTTGTCTACCTGGCTTACACCCTGCGTTACCTCTACCTGCTGCTGCTGATTCCGTTCTACGGGCGGGTGCTGGGGGTAGAAGGTTATGGCGTGGTACTCGCGGCGATGTCGCTGATGACCATTGCCTGGCGCTTTGTGGAATGGGGTTTTGCCACCGTCGGCATGCGCGACATTGCTACCGCGGCGCCGGAGCGCTACGCCGGCCTGTTTGGCCAACAGCTCAGCGCGCGCCTGATTCTCGCGGTGCTGGCGCTGATCGGTGGCGCCATTGCCATCTGGCTGTCGCCGGTGCTCAAGGCCTACCCGGTAGCCGGCATGGCGGCGGTCACCCTGGGCATCGTGTCGGCGTTCAACCTGGGCTGGTACTTCACTGGCAGCAGCCGCCCACGCAGCGCGGTGAAATTGGAGGTGCTGGGCTTCGCAGTCAGCCTGGCGCTGATTTTCAGCCTGGTGCGCGACGAAGGCGACACCGACCTGGTGATGCTTTCGCTGCTGGCCTCGGGCGCCATTGCCCTGGCGGCTGCGCACTGGCTGGTACGGCGGGAAATTGCCAAAGCGCGAGTCAGCCTGCGCGACGGCCTGGCCCTGGTGCGCAGCTCCAGCACGGTATTTTTGTACACCGGTACGTCGGCATTGCTGGTGGCCTCCTCCACCTACCTGCTGAGCATCCTCTCCACCTCGGAGCAGGTCGGTGTGTTCGGCGCTGCCGAGCGTTTGATAGCCATCGGTTTGAGCGTGATGGCGCCGGCCGGGCAGATTTTCGTTCCACGCATCACCGCACTGTTCGTCAACGACACCGACGGCGCCCATGCGCTGATCCGCAAGGCCATGTTGCTGCTGGTGGGCATCGGTGCCTGCGGTCTGCTCTGCACCCTGGTGCTGGGCAAGTGGGTGGTGCCGCTGATCTTCGGCCCTGGTTTCGAACAGAGCGTGGCCATTCTGCAATGCATGGCGCTGCTGTTCCCGATCAGCGCCGTGACCCTGGTGCTGAGCAGCTACGTGCTGATCCCGCTGCACAAGGAAGGCCTGCTGGCCAAAGTGATTCTGTTCGGCGCCGCACTAAGCCTGCTGTGCGCAGTCCCATTGGGCATCTATTACGGCGCCATGGGCATGGCCATCGCGCGGGTATTCGGGGAACTGGTGGTGTTTGTCTGCCTGATTTTTCTGTGCTGGAAACTGGGCATCCTGGCTCGCATCTTCAACGTTAAACATGATGGGCTCGTCAAATGAAAGCATTCGTCGTCATCGCTACAAAAGGCCGCGCCAAAGAAACTTATCTTTTGCTCGATTACCTTGAACGCCAGACCCTGGCCGCCACCCACGTGGTGATCGTCGGCAGTGAAGACAAAGACGTCGAAGGCCTCGCCGCACACCCGACGGTGGCTGCCGGGCAGACCAGCATCCTGCTCTCGCGCGCCAGCCTGACCATTCAGCGCAACGCCGGCCTGGAGGCATTGTTGCCGCTGGTGGCGGGCCTGGATCCCAAGGACTGGTTCGTGACCTTCTACGACGACGACTTCCGCCCCGCCTCCAACTGGCTGGAAAGCGCCGCCCAGGCCCTGATCGCGCAATCGAAAGTGGTCGGCATCACCGGCAATGTGCTGGCCGACGGGGTCAACAGCGAGTTCGGCGTCAGTGAAGCCGATGCAGCCCTGTACCTGGCTGGCAGCAAGGCGCCTGAAGCGCATTGGTCGAGCAGCTCGACCATTCGCAGCGTCGACGGTTTGTACGGCTGCAACATGAGCTACCGCGGCACCATCGCCCTGGACATGCGCTTCGACGAGAACCTGCCGATGTACGGCTGGCAGGAAGACTTCGACTACTCCAGCCGCGCCCGCGCCCGTGGCGAACTGATTCTGTTGCCAACCTGCCGCGGCGTGCACCTGGGCTCCAGCTCCGGGCGTACCAGCGGTGTGCGGTTTGGCTACTCGCAGATTTCCAACCCGATCTTCCTGCTCAAGAAAGGCTCGATGAGCTACGGCAAAGCCAGCCTGCTGATGTCGAAAAACATCACCGCCAACGTGGTGAAAACCCTGCTGATGGTGCGCATCAAAGACTTCCCCGGCCGCCTGCGCGGCAACCTGCTGGCGTTCAAGCATTTGCTTTCCGGCAAGCTGGATCCGCTGCACGTAAACAAGATTTGAACGGACCTCGTGAAACTACTGCGCTCGGCCAGGCGGCGTTAAAAACAGACTCGCAATGCTCATTGGCTACAGCCAACTCCGCTTACTCGCCTGTTTTTGCCTTGCCTGGCCTTCGCTCGCTACGTTTCACAAGGCCCGTTTCACCGATGCCAGACCCGGGTATGAAAGGACCTGAAGATTGATCTATATAAATGCCCGTTTTCTCACGCAGTCGATCACCGGTGTACAGCGCTACTCCCTGGAAATCAGCTTGCAGCTGAAGAAGCTGCTGCCCGAGGTGCGCTTCGTCACTCCGCACAACATCGTGCAGCACGAAGCCGCCGCCGCCCTGGGTGCAGAAGTGATTGGCAGCCGCACCGGGCATGCCTGGGAGCAGATCGACCTGCCGCTGTTTCTGAAGAAGAACGGCTCGCCGCTGCTGGTCAATCTGGCCAACACCGCACCGCTGTTCTACCGCAACAAGATTTCCACCCTGCACGACATTGCCTTTGAGCGTTTCCCGGAAAACTTCTCATGGAAGTTCCGCCTCGCGTATCAGTTGGCCACGCCGCGCACGATCAAAAGCTCGCTGAAGGTGATCACCGTCAGCGAGTTCTCCAAGGGTGAGATCTGCGACATCTACAAGACTCCACCGAGCAAGGTGGTGGTGGTGCCCAACGCGGTGTCCGAGCTGTTTCAGCCGCAGCCGCAGGAAGCACACGAGCCCTACCTGCTGGCGGTGTCATCGCTCAACCAGCAGAAAAATTTCCACGGCCTGATCGGCGCGTTCAGCCTGCTCAAACAGAACAGCCACAAGCTGTACATCGTCGGTTCGCTGAACAAGAACTTTGCCGACCCGGGCCTGGTGGAAAAAATCGAATCCGATAGCCGGATCAAATTGCTCGGGCGGGTGTCCGACGAGCAGCTGATTGGTTACTACAGCGGTGCAGCGGCGTTTATCTACCCCTCCTTCTACGAAGGGTTCGGCATTCCACCGCTGGAAGCCCAGGCCTGTGATTGCCCGGTGATCGTCGCTAACGCAGCCAGCCTGCCCGAGGTCTGTGGTGACTCGGCGCTGTACTGCTCGCCTTACGACATCAACGACATCGCAGCAAAAATCGAGCAGCTCATCTCCAACCCAGCCCTGGCCCAGAGCCTGAAAGAAAAGGGACGCGCCAACGTCGCGCGCTTCAGCTGGGAAACTTCGGCAAACGGTGTTCTTCAGGTAATTCGGGAGTTCCAATGAAAGTCGCAATCATCCATTACTGGTGGCTCAGCAATCGTGGCGGCGAAGCCGTGTGTTCGGCACTGGTGGAACTGTTCCCGCAGGCTGACCTGTTTATCCATGTGTGCAACGAGGACGTGGTGCGCAAAGCCTTGCCCAGCACCTTCACCGGCACCATCAACACCACCTTCATTTCGCGCCTGCCAGGGGCGAAGAAGCACTATCAGAAATACCTGCCGTTCATGCCCATGGCCCTCGAGCAGTTGGACCTGTCGGCCTACGACCTGATCCTCAGCAGCGAGTCCGGCCCGGCCAAAGGTGTGGTCACCCGCCCGGACGCCGTGCACATCTGCTACTGCCACTCGCCGATGCGTTATGTCTGGGACATGTACCACGAGTACCTGTCGGGCGCCGGGCGCCTGATCCGCACCCTGTTCCCTTTCGTCTCGCACTGGCTGCGGGTGTGGGACCGGTTGTCGGCCGATCGCGTTGACCAGTTCATCGCCAACTCCAACTTCGTCGCCCAGCGCATTCGCAAGTTCTACCGCCGCGATGCCGAGGTGATCTACCCACCGGTGAACACCACCGAATTCAGCCCGAACGAAGTGCGCGGGGATTTCTACCTGTGCCTCGGTCAGTTGGTCGCCTACAAACGCGCCGACCTGGCGGTGGAAGCCTTCAACCAGCTCGGCTTGCCGCTGGTGGTGGTCGGTGAAGGCGAGATCTTCGAGAAGCTCAAAGCCATCGCCAAACCCAATGTGAAACTGATGGGCCGCCAACCGTTCCCGGAAATAAAGGACCTGCTGCAACGCTGCCGCGGCCTGGTATTCCCGGGCATGGAAGACTTCGGCATTGTACCGGTGGAAGCCATGGCAGCCGGCGCGCCGGTGATTGCCTATGGCAAAGGCGGTGCCCTGGAGACGGTAATTAACGGTAAAACCGGTATCCTGTTCCCCGAACAGACGGTGGAGTCGCTGATACAAGCGGTTCAGCAGGTTGAAAGTGGCGCGGTGACCTTCGATCCCGCCACCCTGCATGCCCACGCGGCCACCTTCGACAAAAGCATTTTCAAGCAACGCATCCAGGCGTTCGTCGACGACGCGTTGCTGGCCTCGGGCCCTGCGGTACAACGAACTACTCTTACTACTGTGCGTCCAGCCCTGACTGAATGACTGCAACAAGGAGGTCTACCATGCTTCTACCTATCATCATGGCTGGCGGTTCCGGCTCACGTTTGTGGCCGCTGTCGCGCCAACTCAACCCCAAGCAATTTCTGCAACTGGCCGACGCCCAGCTGTCGATGCTGCAGGCCACCATTGCTCGTCTGAAGGGCCTGGATATCGCCCTGCCCCGCCTGATCTGCAATGAGCAACACCGCTTCCTCGCCGCCGAACAGCTGCGCCAGCTGGATATGGAAAAGTCCAACATCCTGCTCGAACCAGTGGGCCGTAACACCGCCCCGGCTATCGCGCTGGCGGCCCTGCAAGCTGTGGCCGACGGCCAGGACCCCCTGCTGCTGGTCCTGGCGGCTGACCACCTGATCAAAGACGTCGACGCCTTCCACACGGCCGTGCGCACCGCCATGCCGCTGGCCGAGGCCGGCAAGCTGGTGACCTTCGGCATCGTCCCCGATCATCCGGAAACCGGTTACGGCTATATCGAGAAAGGCGCATCGAGCGGCGACGGTGGTTTTGCCGTCACCCAGTTCGTCGAGAAGCCGGACCTGGCCACCGCCACCGACTACCTCAAGAGCGGCGACTTCCTGTGGAACAGCGGCATGTTCCTGTTCCGCGCCAGCCGTTACCTCGAAGAGCTGGAACGCTTCCAACCCGCCATTCTCGAGGCTTGCAAAAAGTCTTTGGCCGGTGGCCAGCTGGACCTGCACTTCACCCGTGTGGATGCGGCCGAATTCGCTCTGTGCCCGGATGACTCCATCGACTACGCCGTGATGGAAAAAACCGCCGACGCCGTGGTCGTGCCGCTGGATGCAGGCTGGAGCGATATCGGTTCCTGGTCGGCACTGTGGGACGTCAGCGACAAGGACGAACACGGCAACGTGCTCAAGGGCGATGTGCTGCACCACGCCAGCAGCAACACCTATGTGCATGCCAGCAGCCGTCTGGTGACCCTGGTGGGCGTCGAAGACCTGGTGATCGTCGAAACCAAGGACGCGATCATGGTGGCGCACAAAAACAACGTGCAAGACGTGAAGAAAATCGTCGAGCAGTTGAAAGACGGTGGCCGCAAAGAGCACATCAACCACCGCGAGGTGTACCGCCCCTGGGGTGTGTATGACTCGATCGACGACGGTCACCGCTACCAGGTCAAACGCATTACCGTGAAGCCGGGCGCCAAGCTCTCGGTGCAGATGCACCACCACCGCGCCGAGCACTGGATTGTGGTCAGCGGCACGGCCAAGGTCACCAACGGCGACACCACCTTCCTGGTCACTGAGAACCAGTCCACCTACATCCCCATCGGCCAGGTCCACGCCCTGGAGAACCCCGGTGTAATTCCTTTGGAACTGATCGAAGTGCAGTCCGGTCCGTATCTGGGCGAAGACGACATCGTGCGTTTCGAAGACAAATACGGCCGCGCCTGATCCCCCCGGGTAGTCCGTAGCCACGCCGGTGCAGCGCACCGGCGGTCGGCTCCTCGCACATTGAATTTAAGGATGGAACAGATGAACTGCGCCGTGATTTTTGGTGGCTCGGGTTTTATTGGCGTGTTCTTCGCCAAGCAACTCATTGCCCAAGGTGGTTACGACAAGGTCTACCTGTTCGACAAAGAGCAGGTCACCCAGAAACCCTTCCCCTACCGTGCTCGCCTGGTGCATGAAAGCGCCGAAATCGTCGAGATCAACGGTGATGTGCGCCAGCCCATCAGCTGGCAGCCGGAAGAAACCGTGGCCCTGATCGCCAACTTCGCCGCCGTGCACAGAGAGCCCGGCCATGAAGATTTCGAGTACTACGAAACCAACCTGCTGGGCGCCGAAAACGTCACTGCCTGGGCTGAGTTGGTGGGTTGCACTGACTTGATTTTCACCAGCTCGATCTCCCCCTACGGACCGAGCGAAGAGCAGAAAGACGAACGCACCCTGCCGGTACCCGCCACCGCTTACGGCGGCTCGAAACTGGCGGCCGAGAAGATTCACCAGACTTGGCTGGCAGCTGACAAGGCCAACCGTCATCTGGTGATCGTGCGCCCTGGCGTGGTGTTCGGTCCGGGCGAAGGCGGCAACGTTTCGCGCCTGGTGAAAGCGGTGATCAAGCGTTACTTCTTCTACATGGGCAACCGCACCACACGCAAAGCCGGCACCTACGTGAAAGAGCTGTGCGCGGCGATGCTCTGGGTACTGGCGCGGCAGAAAGAACAGGGCGGCCATTTCTCCCTGTTCAACATGACCATGAACCCTGGCCCGTCGATTTCCGAGTACGTGGAAACCGTCTGCAGCGTGGCCGCCATCGAACGCAAAGTACCGGCCGTGCCCTACCCGCTGCTGCTCGGCGTGGCCTATAGCATTGATGCCATCGCCCGCCCGCTGGGGATCAAGCATCCGTTCAGCCCGGTGCGCATTCGCAAGCTGGTGCGCTCGAACAATGTGCTGCCGCATTTCCTCGTGGAAAACGGCTACCCCTACCAATACAGCCTGGCCACCGCCTTCGCTGACTGGAAAACCAGCTGCCCGGATGAGTGGCGCTAAGTACAGGCGGGATGCCCCATGAGCGAAACCATTCTGGTCACCGGCGGTGCCGGCTATATCGGCTCGCACACCACCCTGGCTCTGCTGGAAGCGGGCTACGAGGTGGTGGTGCTGGACAACCTGTGCAACAGCTCGCCGGAGTCGTTGCAACGGGTGGCAAAAATCTGCGGCAAGCAGGCGGAATTCATTCAGGGCGACATCCGTGACCGGGTGCTGCTCGATGAACTGTTCGCCTCACGACCAATCAGCGCGGTGCTGCATTTCGCCGGCCTGAAAGCGGTCGGCGAAAGCGTGGCCAAGCCGTTGGCCTACTACGAAAACAACGTCGCCGGCAGCGTCACCCTGTGCCAGGCCATGGCCCAGGCGGGTGTCTACCGGCTGGTGTTCAGCTCGTCGGCCACGGTGTATGGCGAACCGACACAGATGCCGATTCGCGAAGACTTCCCCACCGGCACGCCGACCAACCCCTACGGCCGCTCCAAGCTGATGGTGGAAGAGCTGCTGCAGGACCTGGCGCGTTCCGAACCGCGCTGGAGCATCGCCTTGCTGCGCTACTTCAACCCCGTGGGCGCCCACAGCAGCGGCCTGATTGGTGAAGATCCGAACGGCATTCCCAACAACCTGCTGCCCTATATCAGCCAGGTGGCCATCGGCAAACTCAAGCAGTTGTCGGTATTCGGCAACGACTACGCCACCGTCGACGGTACCGGCGTGCGTGACTACATCCACGTCGAAGACCTGGCCGACGGACACCTCAAAGCCTTGCAGGCAATCGTCGACAACGGCGGGGTGAAGATCTGGAACCTCGGCACCGGCCAGGGCTACAGCGTGCTGCAGATGGTCCACGCCTTCGAACACGCCAGCGGTCAGCCCGTGCCTTATCAACTGGTGCCACGTCGCCCAGGGGATATCGCCGAATGCTGGGCCGACCCGGCCAAGGCCGCCAGCGAACTGGGCTGGAAAGCCGAACGCGGCCTGGAACAAATGATGAGCGACACCTGGCGTTGGCAATCGGCCAACCCGCAAGGGTACGCGCAATAACGAATCACATCGGACGAAGTAGGTTGGGTTGAGCCAAAGGCGAAGCCCAACATGGATCTACACGCGGAGCCCGTTGGGCTCCTTGTTGGGCTTCGCTGTGCTCAACCCAACCTACGGGTTTAATTCCTTTCAGGAGCTTTTTTATGATCCGCAAATGCCTGTTCCCTGCGGCCGGTTACGGCACGCGTTTTTTGCCGGCCACCAAGGCCATGCCCAAAGAAATGCTGCCCATCGTCAACAAGCCGCTGATTCAGTACGGCGTTGAAGAGGCCCGCGACGCCGGCCTGCAACACATGGCCATCGTCACCGGCCGTGGCAAGCGCGCGCTGGAAGACCACTTCGATATCAGCTACGAGCTGGAGCACCAGATCCGCGGCACCGACAAGGAACACTTCCTCAAAGGCACCCGCGAACTGATCGATGGCTGCACCTTCTCCTACACCCGTCAGGTGGCCATGAATGGCCTCGGCCACGCGATCCTCTGCGGCCAACCGCTGATTGGTGACGAAGCCTTTGCCGTGGTGCTGGCGGACGACCTGTGCATCAACCTCGATGGCGACAGCGTACTCACCCAGATGATCAAGCTGTACAACCAGTTCCGCTGCTCGATCGTGGCAATCATGGAAGTACCGGCTGATCAGACCAGTAAGTACGGCGTGATTTCTGGCGAGCTGATTCGTGACGACCTCTACCGCGTGCACAGCATGGTGGAAAAACCCAAACCCGAAGATGCGCCGTCGAACCTGGCGATCATCGGCCGCTACATTCTGACCCCGGACATCTTCGGCCTGATCGCCGACACCGAGCCTGGCAAGAACGGCGAAATCCAGATCACCGACGCCCTGCTCAAACAGGCCAAAGCCGGTTGCGTGCTGGCGTACAAATTCAAAGGCAAACGCTTCGATTGCGGCAGTGCCGAAGGGTACGTGGAAGCCACCAACTTCTGCTTTGAAGAGCTGTACCTCAAAGGCAAGTAACAACCGCAACGCCCCTCCTCTTTTTTCGTCAATGCCGGTGCGCAAGGATGCGCGCTGGTTCGTTTTTCCGCGCCACAGTTCCAGGGCCCACCTCGCAGAAAGGGTGGTCTTTGACAGGCAATAAAATGACCAGTACCAGTAAGGGATTCAGAACGGATATCAATGGCCTCAGAGCCTGGGCCGTGGTTTCAGTTGTGCTTTATCACTTTGGCGTCAGTGGCTTTTCCGGGGGGTTCGTTGGGGTAGACGTGTTCTTCGTGATTTCCGGTTTTCTGATGACGGGCATCATCTTCAGCAGCCTGGAAAAACAAAGCGCCGGCAGCAAGGTGTTTTCCGTTTTCGATTTTTACCTGTCGCGCGCGCGCCGGATCATTCCAGCCTTGCTGGTGCTGTGCGGCGTGCTGTTGGTGGTGGGCTGGCTGTGTTTGCCGGCCACCGAATACCGGATTCTCGGGCGCCATGCGCTGAGCGCCCTGTCGTTTCTCTCCAACCTGGTGTTCTGGAGCGAGGATGGCTATTTCGATAGCGCTTCCCACGACAAGCTGTTGCTGCACACCTGGTCTTTATCGGTGGAGTGGCAGTTCTACCTGTTGTTGCCGCTGGCGATGCTGGCGGTGTGGAAGCTCAAGCCGGGGCGCGGCCCGCAAGTGCTGATGATCGCCACCGGGCTGTTGCTGTCGCTGCTGCTGTGCGTGTACATCACCCCGATCAAGACCTCGGCGGCCTTCTACCTGCTGCCCACCCGGGCCTGGGAAATGCTCGCCGGTGGCCTGCTGTACCTGACCGCCAACCAGATGCGCCTCAGCGCGCTGTGGCAACGGCTGATAGAGGCCCTGGGTTTTGCCCTGCTGATCGGCTCGATTCTGTTGTTCGATGCCAGCAGCCTGTGGCCGGGTTGGCGCGCACTGGTGCCGGTGACGGGCACCCTGCTGGTACTTCTGGCGGCACGCCAGGGTTCGCTATGGACCGCCAGCCGCTTCACCCAATGGCTGGGTGATTGCTCGTATTCGCTGTACCTGTGGCATTGGCCGCTGGTGGTCAGCCTGGTGTATATCCAGCGCCAGCAGTCGTCACTGGCAATTGCCCTGGGCCTGGTACTGACCCTGGTACTTGGCGCGCTGTCTTACCGCTTTATCGAAACCCCGGCACGCCGCAGCCTGAACAGATTGCCCAAAGGGCTGACCACGTTGGCGATTGCCGCCAGCCTGTTGGTGGTGATGGTGCCGAGCCTGGTGGTGCTGCTCCAGCACGGTGTGCCCGGGCGCCTGCCAGGGCAGATCGATGCGGTGTTTGCCGAGGCCGAAAACCAGAATCCGCGCAAGGCCGAGTGCCTGGCCAACGAGTTTTCCAAGGTGCCGGAATGCACCTACGGCGGCGATGAACTGGGCGTGATCGTGGTCGGTGACAGCCATGCGGCGGCGCTGATCCGGGCGGTCGAACGGTCCCTGCCGGGCAAGCAGCAATATGTGCTGGATTGGACCATGAGCAACTGCCCGACCATCGCCAAGGTCAAGGCCTCCGACCAGCTTACTTATCGCTGCGGCGATTTCGTTGAACACCAGGCCGAACGCAGCGTCGACGATCCGAAACTGGGCCAGGCGCCGTTGATCATCATCAACCGCACCTCGCTGTATGTACTGGGTCCCAACGAGCCGGAGCGCGGCGCCGAAATGGCCCTGCCGTACCTGTACTTCGACAAGCCGTTTACCTCGCGCACCCCGGAGTACTTGGGCGAAATACGTGAAGGCATCATCGCCTCGGCCTGCGAGTTCGCCCGCAACCGGCCGGTGTATATGGTCCGGCCGATTCCCGAGTTGAAGCTGGATGTACCGAAAACCATGGGCCGCGCGTTGATGCAGGGGAAAAGCATCGAAGTGTCGATTTCCCTCGACGAATACCGCGCACGTAACGCCTTTGTCTGGGACACCCAGGACCTGGCAGCCGCGCGCTGCGGGGTGAAGATTCTCGACCCGCTGCCCTACCTGTGCCGCGGTGGGCGCTGTGAAGGCGATGTGCAGGGGCAACCGGTTTACATCGATGACGATCATCTCAGTGAACGCGGCGGCGATTTGTTAGTCCCAATGTTCCGCCAGGTTTTCAATCAGTTACAGCCAGGCGACCCCAGCGCGCTGCCCACCCGGGCGCACGAGGAAGTCGCCCATTTACCCCCGAGCGATCAATCCGCGAGCCCGCCATGACAGCGTCCATCCCTAAACGTTTTTACTCTCTGGACCTCATCCGAGGTCTGGCGGCGCTTGCCGTGGTGTTCTGGCATTGGCAGCACTTCTTCTACGCCGGCAGCACCTTCATGCCCTACGAGATGGAAGCGCAGCCGTTCTACTCGGTGTTCTACCTGCTGTACCACACCGGTTGGCTGGCGGTGGACTTCTTCTTCTCGCTGTCCGGGTTCATTTTTTTCTGGCTGTATGCCGAGCAGATCGCCGAACGCAAGGTGAGCGCCTGGCAGTTCTTTGCCCTGCGCTTCTCGCGGCTCTACCCGCTGCATTTCGCCACGTTGGTATTTGTGCTGCTCGCGCAGAAATGGGTGATGGCCAGCACGGGTGACTACTTTGTGGTGCCATTCAACGATACCTACCACTTCGTCCTGAACCTGTTCATGGCCTCCAGCTGGGGCCTGGAACAGGGGCCATCGTTCAACGGCCCGGTGTGGTCGGTGTCGGTGGAAGTGCTGATGTACCTGCTGTTCTTCACCGTCTGCCTGCTGTTCCGTCTGCGTTTGCAGGCGGTGCTGGCGATGATTGTCGTGGGCCTGCTGGTGTTGACCGTGGCACCGATTCTCGGCCGCGGGATCTTTTCGTTCTTCCTCGGCGGCGCGATCTTCCGCTTCTACCGTTACCTGTGTCAGCAAGGCCTGCTCAACAAAGCCTTGCCCATCGTGCTCGGGCTGACCGGCGCGCTGTGGCTGGCCACCCTAGTGGAAGTGAAAACCGGCTGGCTGTGGGGCCATGTACAACTGTTGCTCGAAGGCCTGCTGCCCGCTCACCTGCACCCCCTGATTGGCAAAGCCATTCATGCCGCTAGCCGTTTTATTCCGGTGGCGCTGCTGTTCCCGCTGACTATCCTCAGCCTGGCGCTGGCGGAAACCTGGCGCGGCTACCTGGGCCGGCGTTTCGCCATGGTCGGCAACCTGACCTACTCCTCCTACCTGCTGCACTTCCCGTTGCAGTTAGTCGTATTTGAAGTAACTCGCTATATGGGTATCGCCAATAGTTTCTTCTACCACCCGCTATCAATGATTATGTTTTTTGTGTTGCTCATTCCTATATGCCTGTTGAGCTACTACTATTTCGAAACACCTGCGCAAAAGCATGTACGCGCCTTCATGCTGAATGCCGCAAACAAACAAAAAACCGTGGCTGGAACTCAAAACGGCTGAACTATCGATAGATATTTCGCTTCATGCCTCTGCGCCAAAAATACCGGAACGTATGGCGGCCAGAGCGCATTAACCCCCCCTGCGCGTGGGAGTATGCACATGAGAATCCGGCCAACCCAGCTGCTTAAAGGTGTTGATGTCGACACCCACTCCAGCTTCCGGACACCCGCGGAACCAGCAGACACCGTCAGCACCAGTAGTAGCGCTAACTCAAGGAACAGTATGGAATCGCAAAAAACCTCCTCCAGAAGCGAATGCCTGGACGCGGCAAAAGGAATTTGCATTATTTTGGTGGTGATGTTCCATACGTTTAATTTTTTCATTTCCAAGAACCCCCAATTCCTTGAAGCAGAGAGCTTTAGAGATGTGCAACTTATAATCGCCGGTTTAGGGACAATGCGCATGCCGTTGTTCTTTTTGATTTCTGGCTACCTTGCACATACTGCTGTATTCAAACGCAGCTGGCGGGAAATATTTGAGCCACGTGTGGCGTTGCTGCTGTGGCTGTATATATTGTGGGTATGGCTGGACTGGCTCTTCCGTGACATGCTTATTACACATTTCAATCCAGCCTTTGTGCTTGGAGGGGAAGACGTTCCGCAAACTCTTGATGAGTTCTTGCATGACGTAATCACGGGCAACACACCCATATGGTACTTATATGCGCTGGTTCTTTTCTTCAGCGCGTGCAAAATCGGTAGCCAGCACAAATGGTTGACCTTTTCCGTTTTGCTGCTGATCTCCGTGGTATGCCGACAAATCTTCTCGGCTGATCAGTGGAGCCTGCGCATTATCTGCGGTAACGTGGTGTTCTTCTGCGCAGGATGTTTCGGCAAGCACTATGTGGAACACATTACTACGCACTTTTCGGCACGCAATTTTATCTTGGCCTTTTCCGCTTTTCTGCTTTTTGGCAAAATAACATTACACTATGATGCTATTGATTTACCTGGCGTTAGAGTACTGATTTGTACGTGCCTTGTAATCGCTTCACTGTATGCAATTTCCCTAGCAACCCGATACTTAAAACTGGAATTATTGCAAAACCTTGGACGCAACACATTGCCAATTTATGTAATGCATCAATTTATTATTAATATCGCTGCGCAGCTTATTTTCCCCATCGAGGTGCCGACAACGCACTTGGATCTCAGTTTATTCGCACTTGCTGGCTTTATCGCGATCAACATTTCCGCCTGTTTGTTTTTGCATTGGATACTCAATAGACAGTATGGCCGTATACTTTTTTCCCTGCCCAAGCGTGAACTGTTCAAGGTTAAAGCTGCGCAAAGAGAGTTGGGGTAATAACGCGCAGCCGCGCAGTCAGGTTCCGGCACTAGAGATCAACCACAAGATTCGAGAATTTGAGATGGGTCGTATTGTTCTGGTCGTGCTGTTCCTGGCTGTACTGGCGAGCGTCCTGCTGGGCGGTCTTAGCCCCAAGCCGTTGCCACAAGTATTTGCCTACCAGGATTGGCTGTATCACGCAGCGGCTTTCGCGGCATTGGTCTTCTTCGCTCGCGTGGCGTTTCCCAGAACGCTGACTTTCTGGACCGTGCTCTACTGCCTGCTGCTGGCTCTGCTGATTGAGTTTGTCCATGGGCTGATGCCCGCGCGCACAGCCTCTGTTGGTGACATGTTCGCCAACGTAGTGGGAGTGCTGCTGGGAATGGGCCTTGCCCTGCTTTGGAAACGTCGGCTGCTGCTACGCGAAGCGGCGGGCGACTACTAAATTAAAAACCCTCTCCCACTAGACTCAAGCCTTCAATCCCGCTTACAAGCGCGTCGTTCGCGGTAGTGGTTATTGCCAATCACGGCAATGGCACAGAACACCACATAGGTCGCCGCATTCGCCGGAATCTGTAGATTGAAATCGGCGAACGAGTGCATGAGCAACGCCACAATCCCCACGCTGGCGCCAAACCCCACCCCATTGCGGTACACCGATTCGCGCTGCCACAACGCCGCCTGGAACACGCTGCCAGGCACCTGGCCGGTGATATGCCGGGCCTCGCTATCGATCAGGTTTTGCATGCCGACGTAGTGGTTGACGACCAGCACGTCCACCAGCTGCAGGCAGACGAGAAGGATGCCGTTGGGCAGGCGTTGTTCCTTATGCAGCAGCCCAAACAGCCCGCCTACCAGCAAAAGCAAAGCGCCGCTGATTAGCGGTTTTGAGGGAGCAGCAGCCATGCCAGGCGTCCTTGCTGATGGGGCTAGGTCAGAGCGAGCCGATACCGAAAGCGAGGCCAAATGCCATCACCTCCCTTGAACCGCGCGAAACGCCTCACGGTACTTCGCGCTGTCCCGCTATGGATAAAAAGCCTCGTCTAGCACGGGGCTTTTTTATGATCGCCAATCCCCATTACCGTTGCGGGAAAATCTTCTGACTTGCAAACCCTGGGCCGTCGCTGCGGTCACAACAGCTTGTCTGCATTATCGAGGAGCACCTGTTTGTGACTATCGCCGGCCTTCGATCTGCGTGGCCTCCAACGGGCCACGGGACAAGATCGAAACCAATCTGCAGGCCGTGGGGCTGCTGGATGTATTTGCCGAGCGGATTGTCAGCGCCAACGCCACGCCTTGCCCGCCACCAATGCACAAGGTCGCCAGACCTTTCTTGGCATCCCGCTTGATCATCTCGTGCAGCAAGGTCACCAGCACACGGCAACCTGATGCACCGATGGGGTGGCCAATGGCAATGGCGCCGCCATTGACGTTGACCTTGCTGGCATCCCAGCCCAGCTCCTTACCCACCGACAGTGCTTACGCAGCAAAGGCCCGGCGCGCGGTGGCTGGCCACCCTGGTGGAAGTGAAAACCGGCTGGCTGCGGGGGCTCGTGCAATTGCTGCTCGAAGGCATCCTGCCCGCTCACCAGCACCCGATGATCGGCAAAGCCATTCATGCCGCGACCCGTTTCATTCCGGTGGCGCTGCCGTTCCCGCTGACCATTCTTAGCCTGGCGCAGGCGGAAACCTGGCGCGGTTACCTGGGCCGGCGTTTCGCCATGGTCGGCAACCTGACCTACTCCTCCTACCTGCTGCACTTCCCGTTGCAGTTAGTCGTATTTGAACTAACTCGCTATATGGGTATCGCCGATAGTCTCTTCTATAGCAGCCTGTCCATGGTGCTGTTCTTTGCGCTGCTCATTCCAAAATGCCTGCTCAGCTATTACTACTTCGAAACACCTTCCCAGAAGCATGTCCGCGCCTTCTCGCTGAGACACACAAAAAAAACAAAAAACCGTGCCTGGCACTCAAAGCGGCTGAACTATCGCCCCCCCCTCGGCTCTATGACTCTGCGCTAATTTTTAGCTAAGTCGCTCACCGGCGAGAGAGAAACAACCCTTTGCCTGGAATATGCATATGAGAACTCGGCCGACCCCACGAAACAAAAGCATTCCACCCAACGCACATAGCAACTTTCCGCTACCAGCTGACCCCCCCGGGGTCAGCACGGGCCTTGGCGCTGCAACAAGGAAAAGTATGAACGCTCAAAAAGTTTCCTCTCGAAGCGAATGCCTGGACGCGGCAAAAGGAATCTGCATTATTTTGGTGGTGATCTATCACACCTCTATGTATTTCCTCGCCAAGTGCCCAGAATTCGCCGACACCAACAGCTACAAAGTTCTGCAAGTCTTTATTACTGGTCTTGGCACCATGCGGATGCCACTCTTTTTTCTTATATCCGGGTTTCTTGCAAACAGTGCTGTGTTCAAACGCAGTTGGCGGGAAATATTTCAGCCTCGGGTGGCGACTTTCCTCTGGCTGTATATGTTGTGGGTGGTGATGGACTGGTGCTTCCGCGCCTACCTGATTTCCCACTTCAATCCAGATTTCGTGCACGGCTCAGAGGCCTTCCCCTTGACCCTCGAAGCCTTCGCCCGTGACGTGGTGGTGGGCAATACGGCGATCTGGTACCTGTACGCCCTGGTGCTGTTCTTCAGCGTGTGCAAGCTGGGAAATCAGCAAGTGCTGCTGACCTTCACCTTTATGGCGTTGCTGTCGATATTGGCCAAACAGTTAGTGCCGATGGAAGATTGGAGTTTGCGCAGCATTGCCAGCAATGCTGTGTTCTTCACCATTGGTTGCTATGGCAAACCCTATATCGAACAGATCATCCAACGTTTTCATCCGCTGCGATTTGCCGTTGCCTGTGTGGCGTTTCTTGCATTAGGTGAGTTGGCACTTCGCTATGATGCGGTGGATGTACCGGGCGTGAAGTTCCTGATCTCTTGCTGCCTGGTGGTAGCGGCGTTGGACTTTATTGGTCTGTTGACCAAACACTTCCAATTGAACCTATTGCAAACATTGGGACGTTACACACTTCCCATCTATGTACTGCACCACTTCTTTATTGATGTGGCCGCGCAATTGATTCTTCCGCTGAATATTCCAAGTGCCTATGCCGATGCTGGCGTATTGATTGCACTTGTGACCCTGACAGTGGCCAACTTGGCGGTGTGTACGGCCATCTATATGCTAGTAAATCGCCACCACGGGCGCATGTTGTTTGCCCTGCCCAAACGTGAGCTTTTCAAGTTCAAGCCCAAAGCCCGCCCAAGCGAAATAGACCAATAAATTCAAACCTGATGGCGTACATCTAATGAGTCGATTCATCGTGATACTGGTATTCGCCGGCATCCTGGCAGCGATTGTTATCGATGGCTTGGGCTTTGACTGGGTGCCGGTGGCAATTGAGGAGCAGTGGTCACACCACGCTGCCGCCTTTGCGCTGTTGGTGTTCAGTGCGCGGCTCGCCTTCCCCCGCACGCTGATGTTCTGGACCTTCCTCTACGCCGTGCTGCTGGCCCTGTTTCTGGAGCTGGCGCAGGGCCTGTTGCCGCGGCAAAGCACCTCGGTGTTGCACATGGCGGCCAACCTGGGCGGCATCATCATCGGCGTGCTGGCCGCGCAGGTGTGGCGACGCCAGGTGGTCAGCCGCCTGGCCGAGTACGACCGCTAAACCTCAGGTCCGCGCCCGCACACGGCGGTCACGGTAGTGATGGTTGGCCAACACGCCAATCGCGCAGATCACCACGTAGGTCGCGGCATTGGCCGGGATCTGCAGGTTGAAGTCCGCCATCGAATGGATCAGCAGCGCGACAATGCCCAGGCTGGCACCAAAGCCCACGCCGGCCCGGTAGGTCGATTCGCGCTGCCACATGGCGCGTTGCGCGTGGTACAGCCCGAACAGCACGAACAACAGCAATGGCAGGCTGCCGAGCACACCGTACTCGACCACAAACTGCAGATAGTCGTTGTGCGCGTGGTCGAAATGCAGGGCAATTTCAGGCCCGGCCACGTGGCCGAACAGCACTTCGAAGGTGCCGGCGCCGTGCCCGGTCAGCAGGCGTTCCTGGGCCAGCGGCAAGGTGGCGTGCAACACGTTGGCGCGCAGCTCATTGCTCGTGCCGGCTGGCTGCGCCGCGCCGATCTGGTCCACCACTTTGTCCAAGCCGAAGTACTGGCTGACGATCAGCCCATCGACGATCAACAGGCCGGCAAAGATCAGCGCATTACGCAGCCGATGCTCTTTGTTGATCAGCATGAACACCCCGCCCACCAGCAGCAGGCTGGTGAAAAACGCTGAATTGCCCATGCGCGAATGGCTCATCACCAGCGCGATGGCCATCAGCAGCAGCGCCAGGCGCAGGCGCCCTTTCGGGCCCAGCAGCGTCTCCAGCACATCCACCCAACGGAACGGCCGCTCATCACGCAGCGCCATCAGCAGGCCGACGCCCGCCGCCATGGTCAGCTCCAGGTAACCCGCCAGGTGATTACGGTTGATGAAGGTACCGGTGGCATCGCCCAGGTAGCTGGTCTTGCTGCCCAGCAGCAAGCCCTCTATGCCCGACAGGGTCATCACCGAACCAAAAAACGCCTGAAACGTGCCACTCACCACCAGCACGGCGAGCAGCAGGCTCAAGCGTTTGCGCGTGCGAAACAGGTCCACCACCAACAGAAACAACAGGCTGTAGGCGACGCCCAACATCAGGTATTGAAAGGTAGCGGCAGCGTCCACGGTCATCCCACTGAGCCACTGCACCAGCACCCACACCTGGCTGAGCAGCAGCAGGCCGAGCATCGGCAATGCCGGGCGCAAGGTAGGACCGAGGTCGCGGTTGCGGCGCAGGGCGTTCACTGCCCAACCGGCGCCCAGACCACAGCAGAGCAATACCAACACGCCCATCGACCAGTCGCGGTTGCTGCCGATTGGCAAGGGCAACCACAGCAGCAGCAACAGGGCGCCGCTGATCAGCGCGCGTTCAAGACGTTTCGAAGGTGCAGCCATGCCAGGCGTCCTTGCAGAGAGAGCTCGGGGATCCCGAGGTAAAGCCGCAGATAAGGCCAAATGCTATCACCTCCGTTGATGCCCGCGAAACGCTAGAGCTGCACCTGAACCTTAACCCAAGAGCCCCGTTTCAGACGGGGCTTTTTTCATTCTGGCGACCAGCCGTGACAGTTGCAGCATGGGCCGGCGGGCAAAACCCTGGGCGCGGGTTGTGGTCCCAACTGTTCGTTCCCCTACTACGAGCACCCGACCCTGTGACGATTGCCGGCCTGATTTTCGACTGCGATGGCACCTTGGTGGACAGCGAGCGCCTCGCCGCGCAGCTGCTGCAACAGCTCCTGACAGAGCAACAGATAACCCTGCCCGTCGAGGAAGTATTGCTGCGCTTTCGCGGCATCCCCTTCGCCCAGTTCATCCGCGAAATCTGCGCGCAATACCCGCGCCTGGACGGCCCGCAGCTGGCGCATCAGTTTCGCCGCCTCAGCCTGCCGCTGCTGCGCGACCAGGTAGAGGAAATGCCCGGCGCCGTGGCCTTTGTCCGCGACCTGCAGTTACCGATCTGCGTGGCCTCCAATGGCCCACGGGAAAAGATCGAAACCAGCCTCGGCGCGGTTGGCTTACTCGAGGTATTCGCCGGCCGGATCGTCAGTGCTTACGAAGTGCAGGCCTGGAAGCCCTCGCCCGAACTGATCGAACACGCGGCCACCTTGCTGGGTCTGCCAGTCGAACATTGCCTGCTGGTGGATGACAGCGTGCCGGGGGTGCAAGCGGGCATCAGCGCCGGCGCGCAGGTGGCGGGGTATGGCGAAACGGATTTCAGCGAGTTCGCCGGGGTGGCGAACTTTCATACAGTGCGTGATTTTGCAGAGGTGGGTCGGTTGCTGCAGCGGCTGTCGTAGGGTGTGCCGGTCCGCGCCCGAACGCCAACCGGCTCACCCTACACGATCAGGAACGTTCCAGCGCCAGCGCCACACCTTGCCCACCACCGATGCACAAGGTGGCCAAGCCCTTCTTGGCGTCACGCTTGATCATTTCGTGCAGCAGGGT
>NZ_QAOJ01000007.1 GCF_003050835.1 Pseudomonas sp. GV071
TACATCAGCGGTGACAACGTGCACACCGGCACCATCACCGATGGCAAGGAGTGGGGGCGCGAGTCCGAGCTGGCCTACACCGTGCAGAGCGGCACATTCAAGAACCTCAACCTGAAATGGCGTAACGCAAGCATCCGTCGCGACTACAGCACCAACGAGTTCGACGAAAACCGCCTGTTCATCAGCTACCCGATTTCTCTGTTGTAACGCGGTACCGCTCGACGCTTGACTCCTCGTGTGGAAACACAGTTAGCCCGTCCTTGTGACGGGCTTTTTTTATCCGCCCAGGCGGGCCCGGTCCTTCACCGCACAGGGCGCAAAGGCCGCGTACTAGCAAATAGCCTTCAGCGAACATGGCAACCCCGTATTCCAGGCATTATGCTGAGCACCATGCCCAGTCGCCACGCTCCTTCGCCCAGCTTTATCGACCTGATGCTCGACGCCGTGTGCGTGGTCGACAGGGCAGGCCATTTTGTCTATGTCAGTGCCGCCTTCGAGCAGATTTTCGGCTATACGCCGGATGAGATCGTTGGCCGCCAAATGCTCGATCTGGTCCACCCCGATGACCGCGAACGAACCCTGAAGGCCGCCAGCGAAATCATGGCCGGCGACCCCAAGCTGCACTTCGAGAACCGCTACCTGCGCAAAGACGGTCAAGAGGTGCACATCATGTGGTCGGCACGCTGGTCACCCGCCGATCAATTGCGGGTGGCGGTGGCACGCGATATCAGCGCGCGCAAACAGGCCGAGTCGATGCAGGCCGCGCTCTATGCAATTTCTGAAGCCGCGCACACCGCGGAAAGCCTGTCGACCCTGTTTGAGCGCATCCACCAGATCATTGTCGCCCTGCTGCCGGCACTGAACTTTTCCGTCAGCCTGCGCGATGAGCCGGACGGCGAGCTGACATTTGCCTACCACGTGGACGAACAACCGCAGGCACACACCAAAACCGATATCAGCCTGTTCAATCAGGAGATCCTGCGCAGCGGCCATCCGCTATTGCTGACCCGGCAAACCCAACCCTGGCTGCCCAAGCGTCTGCACCGTCTGCTCGGCAGCGACGGCCAGCAGTGCTGGCTGGGGGTGCCGTTGCAGTCGCACCAGAGCATCATCGGCACCCTGGTATTGAAGCGTTATGCCGGCAGCTCGCCGTACACCGACAAAGATCAGGAACTGCTGCAGTTCGTCTCCACTCAGATCGCGGCCGCCATCGAACGCAAACAATTCACGGCAACCCTGCTGCACATTGCCCAGCATGATCAGCTCACCGGACTGCCCAACCGTGCCCTGCTGCATGACCGTCTGCACACTGCCCTAGCCCGTGCCCGCCGCGAGTATGGCCAAGTGGCCCTGCTGTACCTGGATCTGGATAAATTCAAGGCGATCAACGACCAGCATGGCCATGCCACCGGCGATCTGTTGCTGCAAGCAGTGGCGGCGCGGCTGAAGGCCTGCGTGCGCGAGGTCGATACCGTGGCGCGCTTTGGCGGCGATGAGTTCGTGCTGCTGCTGGAAAACGTCGACCTGCCGGAACATGCGCTGGGGGTTGCGCAGAAAATTCTCGCCACCTTGAGCCAACCCATGGAGTTGGGCGGCGTGCAGGTGCAGATCCTGCCGAGCATCGGCATGGCCTTCTACCCCGAACACGGCGATGCGCCTATGCAGTTGCTCAAGCAGGCGGACAGTTCGATGTATCACGCCAAGAACCAGGGTGGTAACCGCGTGGCTTACCACCCCCATAGCTGACGTTCAGGGGCGCTGCGCCTGCACTTCCAATTGCGCCAAGCCTTGCTCAAATGCCTGGCCGCACATTTTGTCGACGTCCATGACCATGTGCATGGCCTTCACCAGAAAGTTCTTCGGCCCGCTCATGGCCCAGGTCACGCGCACCTTGTCGCCTTCGGGTACGAAGGTGAAGGCCACGTCGTTGTTGGCCTGGAACGGTTTGAGAAACTGCAGTTTCATGCGGATCAGTTCATTCGGCCGGCTTTCGACAATGGTCGAACTGCCCTGCCCCACCTGATTGTTGCCGACCCAGCTCTGTACCGCGCCCACCCCGCTATTCGGGCCGCTGTAGGTCACCTGCATGGCCGGGTCGAGCTTGGCCCAGGGCGACCACTCCTGCCACAGGTGGAAGTCATTGACCTGGGCAAACACTTCCGCCATCGGCGCGGCAATAGTGCGTGAGCGTTCGACGTGGAAGCTGTCCGACTGGCGGGACACCACCAACAGCAACACCGCTACCACAACCAGCACGGCAATCACGATAAAACTCAACATGGAGGTTCTCCGGGTCATGGTTCAGGTCGTCTCGTTCAAGTAGGTAACCCGCTGATGGCAGGTGCCGGGTAGTGCGCGCATGCGCTTGTGCTCATTCCTTGCAGCAGCTGGGGGCGGAGCTGCTGGCGTGCTCATACTGGTCGTGCAGCTTCCACCAGAACTTGCCGGCACCGTGCAGATCAGGCATGCCGCCCCAACCTTCGCGGCGGCCGAAGGGGGTAAGGTCCAGCCAGTTATTGGTGCCATCGAGCAGGTCGAGG
The DNA here is from genome assembly GCF_003050835.1 of Pseudomonas sp. GV071. Classification (GTDB taxonomy): domain Bacteria; phylum Pseudomonadota; class Gammaproteobacteria; order Pseudomonadales; family Pseudomonadaceae; genus Aquipseudomonas. The sequence goes on from NZ_QAOJ01000007.1 coordinate 2,541, forward strand.
CCACGGCCATAGGTGGAATAGGTGTGAAACACCTGCTCGCCGTCGCGCAGAAACACACTGACGCCCGGCTGCTCGCCACTCAGGTGGTGGTCCAGACCCAGGCGCTGCAGCTCGGCCTGGTCGCGGAAGTTGTATTGCACCGGCGCCACACTCGGGTCGAGGGTCACGTGGTAGTCGTAGTTGAAGCGGCTGTTGAACGAGGAGTACCACGGCAGCGTCCAGCCCATACGCTGTTTGAACGGCTCGATCTCGGCCAACGGCGCGCGCGACACCAGCACCAGGCGGGTATCACGGGCCTGCATATGGGCCTGGTGGCCGATGTTGTCGACCACAAAGGAGCAGCCGGGGCAGCCCACGCCGGTGTCGCGGTGGAACATGTAGTGGTAGACCAGCAACTGGCTGCAGCCGGCGAACAGTTCCAGCAGGCTGACCTCGCCCTGCGGGCCGTCGAAGCGGTAATCCGCAGTCACCGCCACCATCGGCAGGCGGCGGCGTTCTTCGTTGAGTTGGTCCCGCAAGGTGGTAAAGGCTTTTTCCCGTTTCAGCAGGGCTTTGCGGGCTTCGAGCCAGTGTTCAGGGCTGACGATCTCGGGTGTGCGGTTCATCGCGTTTCCTCCGTTTGCAGGTGACTCGCTTAAACGTCCAACTCACGTACCGGCCGCACCTCGACGCAGCCCACCCGGGCGGCGGGAATCTTGCCGCCAATCTGGATGGCTTCGTTGAGGTCACGGGCCTCGATCAGGTAGAAGCCGGCCAGTTGCTCCTTGGTTTCGGCGAACGGGCCATCGGTTATCGACAGCTTGCCGCCGCGCATGCGCACGGTGGTGGCGGTCTCCACCGGGTGCAGCGCTTCGGCGGCGAGCATGCGGCCGCTGTCCTGCACGGCCTGGGCATAGGCGAAGCACTCTTCGTCCTTGGGGCTGTCGGGCTGGCTGTGCAGGTCGTGTTCGTTGCTGTAGACCAGGCAGAGGTATTTCATCGCGGCGCTCCAGTTCAGGGGGCTAGTTGCTCAATAGTCGAATGACCGGCGCGGCAATCGACACCGGCAGAAAAAATAATTCAGGTGGCGACAGGCGGTCGCCTACTGCCGGTTCAGTTCACCCAGGCAGCCTTCGAGAAACTGCCGATCAGGCCCCTGCTGGGCCAAAGCCAGCGCCCGTTGATAGGCCGCTATCGCCGCAGGTTTCTGGCCCAGGCGGCGGTGCAGATCGGCCTGCGCCGCATGGGCCAGGTGGTAGTCCGCCAGTTCGTCACTGGCCAGGGCCTGCACCAACTCCAATGCCACCTGCGGACCCTCGACCATGGCTAATGCCACCGCCCGGTTGAGCGCCACCACGGGTGAAGGCGCGGCCTGCATCAAAGCGCCATACAGGCCGACAATCTGCTCCCAGTCGGTGGCATCGCTGTGCGCGGCCTCGGCATGCACCGCAGCAATCGCCGCCTGCAAGGTATAGACGCCAAACTGCCGGGAGCGCAGCGCCTGCAGCACCAGCTCGTCACCCTCGCTGATCAACTCGCGCAGCCACAGCGAGCGGTCCTGATCGCTCAAGCGTACCGGCTCACCGCTGGCCGACAGCCGTGCCGGGCGGCGTGATTCGTTCAATAGCATCAGCGCCAGCAGGCCCATCACTTCGGCCTCCGGCAGCAGCTCCAGGAGCAGCCGGCCGAGACGGATCGCTTCACTGGACAGATGGCTGCGGGTCAGGGAGTCACCCGAGCTGGCGAAATAACCTTCGTTGAACACCAGGTAGACCACCCGCAGCACCGCCTCCAGGCGCTCCGGCAGTTCGCTGCGGCTCGGCACCTCATAGGGGATGCCAGCATCGCGGATCTTGTTCTTGGCCCGCACGATTCGCTGGGCCACGGTGCTGGGCGTGGTGAGGAAGGCGCGAGCAATGTCTTCGGTGCTGAGGTCGCAGATCTCGCGCAGGGTCAGTGCCACCTGGGCATCGGCGCCGAGGGCCGGGTGGCAGCAGGTGAAGATCAGACGCAGGCGGTCGTCTTCGACGCTGTCGTCGTCGCGCTCAGCGCTGGTCAGGGCTGCCAGCTGTTCGGCGTGGTGTTCCAGGGAGTCGAAGCGCGCCTGGCGGCGCAGGTTGTCGATGGCTTTGAAGCGCCCCGCGGACACCAGCCAGGCTCGCGGGTTGGCCGGCATGCCGTCGCGCGGCCATTGCTCCATGGCGACCCGGAAGGCCTCGTGCAGGGCTTCCTCGGCCAGGTCGAAATCGCCGAGCAAGCGGATCAGGGTGGCCAGCACCCGGCGGGATTCGTCGCGGTAGAGGGTGGCCAGGGTTTGGCGAATGGCAGAGGAATCTGTGCTCATCGCGGGACGTCCGTGTTTTTGTTTGCACGGATTCTTTACCCCTGGCAGCGCCTCGTCCAGGCTTTTGTCGTGCTGCCACACAGATCAAGAGCTCGCGGCTGAAGCCCCTCCCACAGTTGAATGAGGTTTCTTGTGGGAGGGGCTTTAGCCGCGATGTTTTTGATCTTTTCGCGCCCATAAAAAAGGTGCGCTCGTGGCGCACCTTGGGGTGTAGCAGACAACTCTAGGGGGGAAACGCGCTCAGGCTTGTGGCTTGGGCGCGGTTTGCGGGCGAGCCCGCGAACTCACAGCGGGGTCAGCAACTGCCCACGTTCGACAAAGGCCTGCAGGTTGGCCAGTACCAGCTCTTCCATCTGCAGCCGGGTTTCTTCCGTGGCACTGCCAACATGGGGCAGCAGCATGACGTTATCGAGGCTCAACAACGCTTGCGGCACTTTCGGTTCAGCCTCGAACACGTCCAGCCCGGCGCCGCCCAGGGTGCCGTTCTGCAAGGCAGTCACCAGTGCCTGCTCATCGATCACCGAACCACGGGCGACGTTGATCACAATGCCGGTCGGCCCCAGTGCGGCGAGCACCTCGGTGTTGACGATATGGTGGGTGGCCGCTCCGCCCGGGCAGGTCAGCACGAGGAAATCGGCCCAGCGCGCCAACTCCAGCAGACTGGCTGCATAGGTGTAAGGGCTGTCTTTGACCGGCGAGCGATTGTGGTAGCGCACCTCCATGTCAAAACCGCTGGAACGCTTGACCACCGCCAGACCAATACGCCCCAGACCCACGATGCCCAGGCGCTTGCCGCTAACCCGACGGGCCAGGGGGAAGTTGCCCTTGAGCCAGCCACCGGCACGCAGAAAACGTTCGGAGGCGGCGAGCTTGCGCGAGGTGTCGATCATCAGGCCCATGGCCAGGTCGGCCACGCAGTCGTTGAGCACGTCGGGGGTAGTGCTGATGGCGATGCCGCGGTCACGGGCGGCGTCCACTGCAATCGAGTCGTAACCGACGCCGAAGCTGCAAATGGCTTTGAGCTTGGGCATGGCGTTGAGCTGAGCCAGCGAGCAACCAAACCGTGCCGAGGTGGCGAGCATTTCGAACTCGGCGCCGTGGGTATTGAGAAACGTGTGCGGGTCGGGTTGCTGCCACAGCGGAGTGACGTCGTAGCGTTCGGCGAGGTTGTGCTGGAAGCGTTCGGTCAGGGGGCCTACCTGTAGAACCTTGGGCTTGCTCATCGGAACTCCTGTGTGTGCAGGGATCGCGGCTAAAGCCGCTCCTGCGGGACTCTCGTAGGAGCGGCTTTAGCCGCGATGCTTTTGATGCGAGCCAGCACTCAGGTAATGGGCGCCGGGTTGAACAGGGTAATGTCGTTGTGCAGCTTGTGGTGCTCGGCCCAGGTTTTTTTCTTGCCGCTGGCTACGTCCAGGTAAAAGTGGAACAGCTCCCAACCCAGCTCTTCGATGCTCGCCCGGCCGGTGGCGATGCGCCCGGCGTCGATGTCGATGAGGTCGGGCCAGCGCTGGGCCAGCTCGGTGCGGGTCGACACTTTCACCACCGGCGCCATGGCCAGGCCATAGGGTGTACCACGGCCGGTGGTGAACACATGCAGGTTCATGCCGGCGGCCAGTTGCAGGGTGCCGCAGACAAAATCACTGGCCGGGGTGGCGCAGAAAATCAGGCCCTTCTGGTTAAACCGCTCGCCAGGGCCGAGCACGCCATTGATGGCGCTGTTGCCGGATTTGACGATCGAGCCCAGCGACTTCTCGACGATATTCGACAGCCCGCCCTTCTTGTTCCCTGGCGTGGTGTTGGCACTGCGATCCGCTTCGCCCTTGGCCAGGTAGCGGTCGTACCAGTCCATTTCCCGCACCAGCTCTTCGGCCACTTTTTTGTCCTGCGCCCGGGAGGTCAGCAGGTAGATGGCGTCGCGCACTTCGGTGACTTCCGAGAACATCACAGTGGCGCCGGCACGCAGCAACAGGTCGCTGGCATAACCCAGCGCCGGGTTGGCGGTGATGCCGGAAAAAGCGTCACTGCCGCCGCACTGCATACCCAGAATCAGCTCGGAGGCCGGCACGGTTTCGCGGCGGCGCTGGTCGAGTTTTTTCAGGCGTACTTCGGCCAGTTCCATAATCTGTTCGATCATCTCGGTAAAGCCGTGGCTGGAATCCTGCAGCTTGTACAACCAGGGTTCGCTGAGATCGACAGAGGCGTCGTCCTCGTGCATCACCTGCGCGGCTTGCAGCTTCTCGCAGCCCAGGCTGATGACCAGCGCTTCCCCACCCAGGTTGGGGTTGCGCGCCAGATTGCGCACGGTGCGGATCGGGATGTACGCATCGGTGGCGGTGATGGCCACGCCGCAGCCGTAGCTGTGGGTCAGGGCCACCACGTCATCGACATGGGGGTACTTGGGCAGCAGCTCGTCCTTGATGCGTTTTACCGCGTGGTCAAGCACACCGGTAACGCACTGCACGGTGGTGGTGATGCCGAGGATATTGCGCGTGCCGACGGTACCGTCGGTGTTGCGGTAACCCTCGAAGGTGAAGCCCTCCAGCGGCGCCTGGGCCTCTGGAATCTCGGTAGCCAGCGGCAGGCTGTCCAGCGGTGGCGCGGTGGGCATGCGCAGTTGGTCTTCCTGGACCCAGCTGCCACGGGGGATCGGCTTCAGGGCATAACCGATGGTTTGCCCGTAGCGAATGATCCGCCCGCCCTCGGGAATGTCTTCGAGGGTGATCTTGTGGCTCTGCGGCACCCGCTCGAGGGTGGTCAGGCCATCGGCGAAGGTGGTGCCGGCTGGCACCCCCTGGTCGTTGACCACAATCACCACGTTATCCAGCTCGTGCAAACGGATGTAGCGCGGCGAGTCGGAATGTTCAATCAACTGCATGACACTCGCTCCTCAGGAGTGGGCTGGGCTCAGTACTTCGGTGCCGCCTTTGGTCGGTGGCTCTTTCAGTTCAACACGCTGAATCTTGCCGACGATCACCAGGTAGCTGAACACCGCCAGCAAACCGTTGGCACCGACGAATACCAGGGCCCATTCAAACGAACCAGTGGAGTTGATCAGGTAACCGATGACGATTGGCGTGGTAATCGAAGCCAGGTTGCCAAAGGTGTTGAACAAGCCGCCGGAGAGGCCAGCAATCTGTTTTGGCGAGGTGTCGGCCACCACGGCCCAACCCAGCGAACCCAGACCTTTGCCAAAGAACGCCAGGGTCATGAAGCCCACGACCATCCATTCAGCGTCCACATAGTTGCACAGCACCATGCTCGCCGAGAGCGTCAGGCCGCAGACGATTGGCAGCTTGCGAGCGAAGGTCAGCGAGTGGCCACGGCGCAGCAGGTAATCGGAGATCACCCCGCCCAGCACGCCACCGAGGAAACCGCAGATGGCTGGCAGGGAGGCAATGATGCCCGCTTTGAGAATGGTCATGCCGCGTTCCTGCACCAGGTACACCGGGAACCAGGTGAGGAAAAAGTAGGTGATGGCGTTGATGCAGTACTGACCCAGGTAGACACCCAGGAGCATGCGATTGGTCAGCATCTGGCGAATGTAGTCCCAGCGCGGGCCATCGCTTTTGCGCGACTGATCCATGTCCACCAGGCCGCCGTTTTGCTCGATGTGATCCAGCTCAGCCTTGTTGATGGTGGGGTGTTCTTTGGGGTTGTAGATGGTCTTCATCCAGATGCCGGAGAACACGATCCCCAACACACCCATGACCACAAATACGTGTTCCCAGCCCAGGGTGTATACGATCCAGCCCATGATCGGCGCGAACAATGCGGTGGCAAAGTACTGCGCCGAGTTGAAGATCGCCGAGGCCGTGCCGCGCTCGGCGGTGGGGAACCAGGCAGCGACAATACGGGCGTTGCCGGGGAACGACGGCGCTTCGGCAAAGCCGACCATGAAGCGCAGGACAAACAAGGTGGTCACAGCCCAGGCCACTGGCATACCGCCGACGAAACCCTGCAGCAAGGTGAACAACGACCAGGCAAAAATGCCGGCGGCATACACCCGCTTCGAACCAAATCGGTCAAGCAGCCAACCACCGGGAATCTGCCCCAGCACATAGGCCCAGCCGAAGGCGGAGAACACATAACCGAGGGTGACCGCATCGATACCCAAGTCTTTTTGCAAGCTTGAACCGGCGATCGCGATGGTTGCCCGATCAGCGTAGTTAATCGTGGTGACCAGAAACAGCATCAGCAGAATCAGGTACCGCTTGCGGGTTGGTTTTGTCTCTTGCACGTTGTGTGCTCCCACTTTTGTTGTTGTGGCGGGTGAGGTTTGACCTTGGGGCGTTAGCGCACCAGGCAAGGTCGTTTGTTATCGAAGGTCCAATTCGGAATCAGGAACTGCATGGCCACGGCATCGTCGCGGGCGTTCAGGCCCATGCCCTGGTACAGCTCGTTGGCTTTGGCCAGCGCGTCCCAGTCCAACTCCACACCCAGTCCCGGGGTTTTCGGCACCTGCACCAAGCCGCCCTCAATCTGCAGCGGGTTGCGGGTCAGGTGCTGGCCGTCCTGCCAGATCCAGTGGGTGTCGATGGCGGTGACTTTGCCCGGCGCGGCAGCGGCCACGTGGGTGAACATCGCCAGGGAAATGTCGAAGTGGTTGTTGGAGTGCGAACCCCAGGTCAAACCCCAGTCGTTGCACATCTGCGCCACCCGCACCGAACCCTGCATGGTCCAGAAATGCGGATCGGCCAGCGGAATGTCGACCGACTGCAATTGGATGCAGTGGCCCATCTGCCGCCAGTCGGTGGCGATCATATTGGTAGCGGTGAGCAGGCCGGTTTCGCGGCGGAACTCGGCCATCACTTCACGACCGGAAAAACCGTTCTCGGCGCCGCACGGGTCTTCGGCATACGCCAGCACGCCATGCAGATCACGGCACAGGCTGACCGCCTCTTTCAGCGTCCAACCGCCATTGGGGTCGAGGGTGATACGCGCCTGCGGAAAACGTTCGGCCAAGGCGCGGATCGCTTCCACTTCGGCGCCACCGGCTTGCACGCCGCCTTTGAGTTTGAAGTCGTTGAAGCCGTAACGGGCATGCGCCGCTTCGGCCTGGCGGACGATGCTTTCGGGGTCCAGCGCGGTCTGGTTGCGCACGCGGAACCAGGCCTCGTCGGCGTCGTCTTCGTTGCGGTAACCGAGGGTGGTTTTATTGCGGTCGGCGACATAGAACAAGTAGCCGAGCATCTCCACCGCCTCACGTTGCTGGCCTTCGCCGAGCAGGGCCGCCACGGGCACGCCGAGGAACTGGCCGAGCAGGTCGAGGAGTGCCGACTCCAACGCGGTGACCGCATGGATGGTGATGCGCAGGTCGAAGGTTTGCAGGCCGCGGCCGCCGCTGTCGCGGTCGGCGAAGGTCTGGCGTACCTGGTTGAGCAGGCCATTGAAGTTGCCGATGGATTGGCCCAGCAGCAGGCTGCGGGCATCTTCCAGGGTCTGACGAATGCGTTCGCCGCCCGGCACTTCGCCAACGCCGATGTGGCCGGCGCTGTCTTTGAGAATGAGGATGTTGCGGGTAAAGAACGGACCGTGGGCGCCGCTGAGGTTCAGCAGCATGCTGTCGTGGCCGGCAACCGGTACCACTTGCAGCTCGGTGATAACGGGCGCGCTGGCAATCGCCTGCCCGTGGCTTGCTGTGTTCATGACCGTTTCCCTATTTGTTTTTATGCGGGACTGGCTGAGCTTTTTTTCTGAGTGGGAGGGCAGCCTGCGCTGCCCTCCTCGCCACTGGTTCGGGGTTAGCCGATGTAGGTGGTTTTGACCGTGGTGTAGAACTCGGCCGCGTAACGGCCCTGCTCGCGCGAGCCGTAGGACGAACCTTTACGGCCACCAAACGGCACGTGGTAATCCACCCCGGCGGTTGGCAGGTTGATCATCACCATGCCGGCCTGGGCGTGACGTTTGAAGTGGTTGGCGTACTTCAGCGAGGTGGTGGCGATACCGGCCGACAGACCGAACTCGGTGTCGTTGGCCATGGCCAGTGCTGCTTCGTAATCCGCCACTTTCACCACGTTGGCCACCGGACCGAAAATCTCTTCACGGCTGATGCGCATCTCGGCAGAGCTGTCGGCAAACAACGTCGGCGCCAGGAAGTAGCCTTCGGTATCGCAGGTCACCAGACCACCGCCAGCCACCAGACGGGCACCCTCTTCCTGACCGATGCCGATGTAGCGCAGGTCCTGGTCGAGTTGGGCTTGGGAAACCACCGGGCCGATATCGGTACCGGCTTTAAGGGCGTGACCGACTTTGATCGACTTCATCCGCTCGGCGACCGCCTCGACGAATTTGTCGTGAATGCCGGCGGTCACGATCAAACGGCTGGAGGCGGTGCAACGCTGGCCGGTGGAGTAGAAGGCGCTTTGTACCGCCAGCTCCACGGCCAGTTTCAAGTCGGCGTCGTCGAGGATGATCTGCGGGTTTTTGCCGCCCATCTCCAACTGCACCTTGGCGCCACGGGCGACACATTGGGTGGCGATATTGCGACCCACGCCCACCGAACCGGTGAAGCTGATGCCATCAACCTTGGTGTTATTGACGATGGTTTCACCGACCACACGGCCAGCGCCCATCACCAGGTTGAACACGCCCGCCGGGAAGCCGGCGCGGGAAATGATTTCGGCAATGGCCCAGGCGCAGCCCGGAACCAGGTCAGCCGGTTTCAGTACTACGCAGTTGCCGTAGGCCAGCGCCGGGGCGACTTTCCAGGCCGGAATGGCGATGGGGAAGTTCCACGGGGTGATCAGGCCGACCACGCCCAGCGGCTCGCGGGTGACTTCCACGGAAACACCAGGCCGTACCGAGGCCAGCACTTCGCCGGCCTGACGCAAGCATTCGCCAGCGAAGAATTTGAAAATGTTGCCGGCGCGGGTCACTTCGCCAATAGCTTCGGGCAGGGTCTTGCCCTCTTCACGGGCCAACAGGGTACCGAGCTCTTCACGACGGGCGAGGATCTCGCTGCCGACTTTATCCAGGGAATCGCTGCGCGCCTGGATGCCGGAGGTGGACCAGGCCGGGAACGCGGCGCGGGCGGCGTCGATGGCCTGGTTGACCTGGGCAACGTCGGCCTGGGCGTATTCACCAATCACATCGGCAAGGTCGGACGGGTTGACGTTGTTCGAGTAGCTGGCACCGGCAACCCATTCGCCGCCGATGTAGTTGTCGAAACGCTTTTGTTCGCTGTTGGCCACGGAAAAGCCTCCTGAAAAAGAAACCACAGCCGCTGGTTTCAGCGGCTGGTTTGCTAGCGGGTCGCGCGCGTTATTGCAGACCCTCTTTATTGAGGGCCTTGGGCGTGAATCAGCGCGGCGAGTTGTTCGTACTCGGCGGCAGTCAGGTCGGTCAGCGGTGCACGCACCGGGCCTGCGTCGTAACCGGCGATTTTGGCCCCGGCCTTGACGATGCTCACGGCATAACCGGCGCGCTTGTTGCGAATGTCCAGGTACGGCAGGAAGAAGTCATCGATGATCTTGCCGACGGTGGCGTGATCGTCACGGGCAATCGCGTGGTAGAAGTCCATCGCGGTTTTCGGGATGAAGTTGAACACCGCCGAGGAGTAAACCGGGACGCCCAGGGCCTTGTAAGCAGCAGCGTAAACTTCAGCGGTCGGCAGGCCGCCGAGGTAGCTGAAGCGATCACCCAGGCGGCGACGGATCGACACCATCAGTTCGATATCGCCCAGGCCGTCTTTGTAGCCGATCAGGTTCGGGCAGCGCTCGGCCAGTTGCTCCAGCAGCACTGGGGTCAGGCGGCAGACGTTACGGTTGTAGACCACCACGCCGATCTTTACCGACTTGCACACTTGTTCAACGTGCAGGGCCACGCCTTCCTGGCTGGCTTCGGTCAGGTAGTGCGGCAGCAGGAGCAAACCTTTGGCGCCCAGGCGCTCGGCTTCCTGGGCCATTTCGATGGCCTGGCGGGTTGGGCCACCAACGCCGGCGAGAATTGGCACGCCGCCGTCGCAGGTGTCCACGGCCGTCTTGATCACCGAGGAGTATTCGCGGTTGGTCAGCGAGAAAAATTCGCCTGTGCCACCGGCGGCGAACAATGCCGACGCACCGTATGGCCCCAGCCATTCCAGGCGACGGATATAGGATTCGGGATTGAAATCACCGGCTGCGTCGAAGTCAGTCACAGGGAAAGACAGCAGGCCGGAAGAGAGGATGGACTTCAGTTCTTGTGGATTCATTATTCGAACACCCTGTAAAGCGCGTAGTGGATTAAGGCGTGGCAGACCGATTGCCCTACTGCCGAAGAAAAGGCGCTGGGTTCAATCGCAAACGCAGAGTTACGTTATCGTACAACCATCAAGACTGTCATCCCCTTTTCGCAGCCGGTCGTCTACGACTATAGGCGTAGTGATCCTGCCGGCCCCCGTCGTTCTGGCCTTTTCGAACAGCCGCTTCTTTCAGTAAAGCGCCGCGCTAGATGCTTCCCTGCTTAGCGGACAGCGCGCTACACCGCGCTCCAAGGCCACGGTTGGCGCAGTTTAGCCAGCAACGGCGCACACGAATTTTCTACCTAAGTCGCGTTGACAAAGTTTGCGGGGGCTGTTGATAATCCAGCCAAGTCATACGACAACCGATAACAGCGCACCGCTATCGCGCATTGTTGATCGGCATTGATCGAACCCATAAAAACAAACACAAGAAATTCAGGGCCCAGTCATGACCAGTACCCCTAACGCCCCCACTCCGTTCAATCGCCTTTTGCTTACCGGTGCCGCTGGCGGCCTGGGTAAAGTGCTGCGCGAAACCCTGCGCCCTTACGCCAAGGTGCTGCGCCTTTCCGACATCGCCGAAATGGCGCCCGCTGCCGGCGCCCATGAAGAAGTGCAGGTCTGCGATCTCTCCGACAAACAGGCCGTACACCAGCTGGTCGAAGGCGTCGACGCCATCCTGCATTTCGGCGGCGTATCGGTAGAGCGCCCGTTCGAGGAGATCCTCGGCGCCAATATCTGCGGCGTGTTCCACATCTATGAAGCCGCGCGCCGCCATGGCGTAAAGCGCGTGATCTTCGCCAGCTCCAACCATGTGATCGGCTTCTATAAGCAAGACGAGAAGCTCGACGCCGCCTCCCCTCGCCGTCCGGATGGCTACTACGGGCTGTCCAAGAGTTACGGCGAAGACATGGCCAGCTTCTACTTCGACCGCTACGGCATCGAGACCGTGAGCATCCGCATCGGCTCCTCGTTCCCCGAGCCGCAGAATCGCCGAATGATGCACACCTGGCTGAGCTTCGCCGACCTCACGCAATTGCTCGAGCGTTCCCTCTATACCCCCAACGTCGGCCACACCGTGGTCTACGGAGCGTCGGCGAACGCCACACAGTGGTGGGATAACCGCCTCGCCTGCCACCTTGGCTACGCGCCGCAAGACAGCTCGGAAGTGTTCCGCGCCAAGGTCGAAGCGCAGCCGATGCCGGCCGCCGATGACCCGGCGATGGTCTACCAGGGCGGCGCATTTGTGGCCGCCGGGCCGTTCGGCGACTGAGCCTGTTTACTGCCGTACCGCTGTCGCTCTTCTGATAAAAACAACACAGAGAACTGCGCTGCCATGGATGCTGAACTGATTGTCGACGCCCGCAACGCCACCGGTGAAAGCCCGGTGTGGAGCGTGGCTGAACAGGCGTTGTACTGGGTCGATATCCCCGCCCAGCGCCTGCACCGCTGGCGCGCCAGTGATGGCCAGAGCCACAGCTGGCAGGCGCCAGAAATGCTCGCCTGCATCGCCCGGCATGCCGATGGCAGCTGGATTGCCGGGATGCAGAGCGGCCTGTTCCGCCTCAATGCCAATGACGATGGCAGCCTCGCCAGCAGCCGCCTGGCGCCAGTCAAACACGCGCACCCCGACATGCGTTTCAACGACGGCCGCTGCGACCGCCAGGGCCGTTTCTGGGCCGGCACCATGTTCCTCGATATGGCTGCGGGTTCGCCGGTCGGCGCGCTGTACCGCTACAGCGCTGGCCAAGCTGAACCGCTAAGCGCGCAACTGAGCGATTTCATCGTGCCCAACGGCCTGGGCTTCAGCCCGGATGGCCGCACGATGTATTTGTCCGACTCGCACCCCAGCGTGCAAAAGATCTGGGCCTTCGATTACGACACCGACACCGGCACGCCGCACAACCGCCGGCTGTTCGTTGACATGAACCTCCACCTGGGCCGCCCCGACGGCGCCGCCGTAGACGCCGATGGCTGCTACTGGATCTGCGGCAACGACGCCGGCCTGGTGCACCGTTTCACCCCCGAGGGCCGGCTGGACCGCTCCCTCGCTGTACCGGTGAAAAAGCCGGCCATGTGCGCCTTCGGCGGCGCCGGGCTGGACACCCTGTTCGTCACCTCGATCCGCCCCGGCGGCGACCTCAGCGACCAGCCATTGGCCGGCGGTGTGTTCGCCTTGCAGCCGGGAGTAAAGGGTCTGGAGGAACCGTTGTTCGCGTCCTGAAAAGCCTTACCCAAGCCACCCTCAAACAAAAACAAAACGGAGCTTTAACCATGAACTTCAAACGCACCCTTCTCACCGCCGCCCTGCCCCTGGTGTTCTGCCTGTCGAGCAGTGCCCATGCGTTGAATATCAAGTTCGCCGAAGTACACCCCACTGGCTACCCGCCGGTCGTGGCCGAACAAGCCATGGGCAAGAAGCTGGAAGAGCAATCCAAAGGCGAAATCACCTTCAAGATGTTCGCCGGTGGCGTGCTCGGTTCGGAAAAGGAAGTGGTCGAGCAGGTGCAGCTCGGCGCCATCCAGATGACCCGCGTGAGCCTGGGCATCGTCGGCCCGGTGGTGCCGGACGTGAACGTGTTCAACATGCCGTTCATCTTCCGTGACAACCAGCATATGCGTGACGTGATCGACGGCCCGATCGGTCAGGAGATTCTCGACAAAATCACCAACTCCGACTTCAACCTGGTGGCCCTGGCCTGGATGGATGGCGGCGTGCGCAACCTCTATACCAAGAAGCCGGTGCGCCAGATGGCCGACCTCAAGGGCATGAAGATTCGCGTACAAGGCAACCCACTGTTTATCGACACCATCAACGCCATGGGCGGTAACGGTATTGCCATGGCCACCGGCGAAATCTTCAGCGCCCTGCAAACCGGGGTGATCGACGGCGCGGAAAACAACCCGCCGACCATGCTCGAACACAACCACTACCAGAACGCCAAGTTCTACACCCTGACCGGCCACCTGATTCTGCCGGAACCGGTGGTGATGTCGAAAACCACCTGGGAAAAACTCACCCCCGAGCAGCAAACGCTGGTGAAAAAACTGGCCCGCGAAGCACAGTTCGAAGAACGCAAACTGTGGGATGAAAAATCCGCCAGCAGCGAAGCCAAACTGAAAGCGGCGGGCGTGGAATTCATCACCCTGACCGATGCCCAGCGCAAAGAGTTCGTCGATGCGACTGCGCCAGTTCGTGCTCAGTACGGCGCCCCTTACGCTGAACTGATCAAGCGTATCGAAGCCGTTCAGTAAGCTCGTACATCCGCGTGCTCGTAGGAGCGGCTCAGCCGCGATGCTTGTGATCTCAACAGCATCGCGGCTGAAGCCGCGCCTACAGAGGGCCGCAAATAGACCATCACTCTGAACAACACCGCTGGTGAAGTCCCATGAGAAACACGTTGTTGCGCATCAATGACCAGATCTACCGCGCCTGCATCGGCATTGCCGGGCTGTCGATTCTGGTCATGACCCTGATTATTCCCTGGGGCATTTTTTGCCGTTACGTGCTTGGCAGCGGCTCCAGCTGGCCCGAGCCCACCGCCATTCTGCTGATGGTGGTATTCACCTTCTTTGGTGCCGCCGCCAGCTACCGCGCCGGCGCCCATATGGCCGTGGGCATGGCCACCGAACGTATGCCGCCGGCACTGCGGCAGATTCTGGCGGTGGTGGTGCAACTGCTGATGGCCTTGATCTGCGTGTTCATGATCGTCAAGGGCGCCAAGCTGTGCGCCGGCACCTGGAACCAGTTTCTCGGTGAAATGCCGTCGCTGCGGGTGGGTATCTCCTACTTGCCGATTCCTATCGGTGGCGTGATCACCCTGATTTTCGTACTGGAAAAACTCTTCCTCGGCGACCAAAGCAAACGCCGCGTCATGAGCTATGACGTTGAAGAAGCAATGGAGGCCAAATAAATGGATGCGCTGATACTGTTGGGCAGTTTTATCGTACTGATTCTGATCGGCATGCCGGTGGCCTACGCCTTGGGCCTCTCCGCTCTGATCGGTGCCTGGTGGATCGATATCCCCTTCGATGCCCTGATGATTCAGGTAGCGGGCGGGGTGAACAAGTTCTCGCTGCTGGCGATTCCGTTCTTTGTCCTGGCTGGCGCAATCATGGCCGAGGGCGGTATGTCCCGGCGTCTGGTGGCCCTGGCCGGCGTGTGTGTAGGCTTTGTGCGCGGTGGTCTGTCGCTGGTGAACATCATGGCCTCGACCTTCTTCGGCGCCATCTCGGGCTCTTCGGTGGCAGATACCGCTTCGGTGGGTTCGGTGCTGATTCCGGAAATGGAAAAAGCCGGTTACCCGCGCGATTACTCCACCGCTGTAACAGTGAGCGGCTCGGTGCAAGCGCTACTCACCCCGCCTAGCCACAACTCGGTGCTCTACTCGCTGGCTGCTGGCGGCAGCGTGTCGATCGCTTCGCTGTTTATTGCCGGTATCGGTCCGGGCCTGCTGCTCAGCGCGGTGATGATGGTCTTGTGCATGATCTTCGCCCGCAAACGCAACTACCCCAAAGGCGAAGTGATCCCGATGCGCCAGGCGCTGAAAATCGCCGCTGAAGCGCTGTGGGGCCTGATGGCCATGGTGATCATTCTGGGCGGCATTCTGTCCGGCATCTTTACCGCCACCGAGTCGGCCGCGATTGCCGTGCTGTGGTCGTTCTTCGTCACCATGTTCATCTACCGCGACTACAAATGGCGCGACCTGCCCAAGCTGATGCACCGCGCCGGGCGGACCATCGCCATCGTGATGATCCTGATCGGCTTTGCCGCCAGCTTTGGCTACATCCTCACCCTGATGGAAATCCCCACCAAGATCACCACCGCGTTCCTGACCCTGTCGGACAACCGTTACGTGATCCTGATGTGCATCAACGTGATGTTGCTGTTGCTCGGCACCGTGATGGACATGGCGCCGCTGATTCTGATCCTCACCCCGATTCTGCTGCCGGTCATCACCGGTATCGGCGTCGACCCGGTGCACTTCGGCATGATCATGCTGGTGAACCTGGGCATCGGCTTGATTACACCGCCGGTAGGCGCGGTGCTGTTCGTGGGTGCGGCGGTGGGCAAGGTCACTATCGAAGCCACCGTGAAAGCGTTGCTGCCGTTCTACGTGGCACTGTTTGCCGTGCTGATGGCGGTCACCTACATCCCAGCAATCTCGTTGTGGCTGCCGAGCGTAGTGTTGTAAGAAATCGATCACCTGATCGTCGGCCACGCGGCGTTGCGTCCTCGCTTTTAATGCTCACGTACTACAGTACGCTGCGCTTAAAAGCTGCGGGGCGCCTTGCCTGGCCTTAGCTCAGGAGATCTCGAATGTGCACATTCAAGTAGCGTTTTACAGGGCGCTGCGCGCCCTTTTTTCTAAGCAGCATTAGCCGCACCGGTTAAATTGGGTGCGGCTTTTTTTCTAAGGATGGTCATGTCTGCCCCTGCCCTATTCCCCCGTCATATCGCTGTGCTGACCCTGGCATTTCTGGCCAGTTGTTTTGCCGGTAACCATATCGCTGCGCGAATCGCCTTCGACCATGACACCGGTTTGCTCCTGGCGATTCTGTGCCGCTCCGGCGTCACCACCTTGGTGTTGGCCGGGTTGGTGTGGTGGCGGCGTGATTCGTTGAAGTTGCCGGCCGGCACCTTGCCTTGGCAGTTGGCGCTGGGCCTGCTGATCGCCACCCAGAGCTTTTGCGTGTACTCCACCGTGGCGCGCATTCCCGTGGCGTTGGCGCTGTTGATCGTCAACGTCGCGCCGATTCTATTGGTGCTGCTGACCTGGGCCTTGGGCGGCGCACGCCCCACGCCTCGTTCGCTGCTGTTGATGGGGGTGATTCTGTTCGGTCTGGTATTCGCCCTGGATGTGCCCGCGCGCCTGAATGGCGTAGACGATGGCATCGAATGGGCCGAGGGCGTGCTGTTCGGCATTGGCGCGGCCGCGGTATTTGCCGTGGCGCTGTGGATCACCGACAACAAACTGGCTGGCATGAAAGGCACGGTGCGCAGCATGTTGACCATGCTTATCGTGTTTTCCAGCGTGGCAATTGCAGGTGCCAGCGGAGTGATGCCGGGGGGTGTCAGCTTGCCGTCAGCGAGCGAGGGCTGGCTCGCCCTCGCCTGCCTGGTGGTGCTTTATGGCGTGGCGTTTTCACTGCTGTTTGTCTGCATGACACGACTGGACATGGCCCGTAACGCACCGGTGATGAACGTCGAACCAGTGGCAAGCCTGGTGTTTGGCTGGCTGATCCTCGACCAGTTGCTGAGTGCCGGGCAGATCATTGGCGGGCTGATTGTGGTCAGCGGCATCGTCCTGTTGACGTACCGCCGACGTGCCTAGCAGTCAGTCCTGGTTGGCCAACTGCGCCGCTTCGTGGGCCTGGCGCAGGCGCTCGCGGCTGTTGGTCAGGTGCAAACGCACGGCCGCGCGAGCGGCATCGGAATCCTGGCGGGCGATGGCTTCGAAAATCTGCTCATGCTCACGTTCCAGGCGGGCCATGTAATGGCGTTGATCATCATGGGCCAGGCGCGCCGAGTTGATCCGCGTGCGCGGAATGATGCTGGTGCCCAGGTGGCTCATGATGTCGGTGAAGTAGCGATTGCCGGTGGCTTCGGCAATCAGCAGGTGGAACTGGAAGTCCGAGGCCACTGCATCGCCGGAATGCGCCGCGCTTTCACGCAGAGCGTCGAGCACATCGCGCATGGCCTGCAGTTGGGCGTCGGTGCGGCGCTGCGCGGCCAGGCCGGCAGACTCCACTTCCAGACTGATACGGAATTCGAGAATGGCCAACACATCGCGCAGGGTGACAATGGTCGCCGGATCAATACGAAAGCCGCTGGGGCTCGGCGTATCCAACACGAAGGTGCCGATGCCGTGACGGGTTTCCACCAGCCCCGAGGCCTGCAACCGCGAAAGCGCTTCACGCACCACGGTACGGCTGACGCCTTGGGCTTCCATGATCGCCGACTCGGTCGGCAGCTTTTCACCCCGCTTGATCAGGCCATCGCGAATTTGCTGCGACAGCTCGGTCACCAACTCCTGGGCGAGGCTGCGATGCTTGCGGCGCACACGTGGCTGGGGGCTTGGGATTTCCATGTTGACGGTCATTCTCGGCTAACGGGCAGGCGGCCATCATATCCCAGCGGTTGTACGATGACACCCCTTGAGGCGCCGCAAAACTGCGGCATAACGACATCCTTTCGCGCATTCACCTGCGCCACTTCTTACAGGTTGTAACGCCCATGACCAGCACCGCCCTTGTCAGCATCGAAGACGCCCTCACCCGCCTGACCGTGGCCCCCGCGATTGGCGGCAGCCTGGTGGCCTGGACCCGGCGCAGCGACGGCTTGAACCTGCTGCGCCCAAGCCCGGCGGATGCCGATGGACCTCGTCAGCTGGCGTGTTACCCACTGGCGCCCTGGTCCAACCGGATTGCCAATGGCGGCTTCGATTGTCCCGAGGGTTGGCTGGCCCTCAGCCCCAACGCCAGCAACGACCCCTTGCCGATTCATGGCAGCGCCTGGCAGCAGGCCTGGAGCGTGGTGGAGCACAGCGCCTCGAGCCTGGTCCTGAAGCTTGAGAGCCAGGTGCCGTTCGCCTACCGCGCCGAACAGCACATACGCCTCGACAACGGGCGGTTGAGCATTGAACTGAAAGTTACCCACCTGGCAGAGCAACCCTGCTGGCATGGGCTGGGTTTGCACCCGTATTTGCCGCGCACCGCTGCAACGCAATTGCAGGTGCACGCGGATCAGGTGTGGCTGTGTGATGAAGGGCGTTTGCCCACCGAGCTAAGTGCGTTGCCGCCGGAATGGAATTTCCGTCAGCCCGCAGGGTTGCCGGATGAGCTGGTGGATAACGGTTTTACCGGCTGGGATGGTCGGGCGCTGATTACCCAAGCGGATGCCGGTTACCAATTGGAAGTGCGGGCCACCGGCAGCGAATACTTCCTGCTGTTCTGCCCGCCAGATAAACCGTTCTTTTGCTTCGAGCCGGTGAGCCATCCGGTGAACGCACACCACCTGCCAGGGCGGCCGGGGTTGCGGTTATTGGAGAAGGGCGAGACGGCCGCTTTAAGCCTCAGCTTCCATTACCAGCCGCTAAGGTGACAAAAAGCAGACCGTATTCACGGGTTAAATCGCGGTAGAGCCGCCATCCACGGCCAACGAATGGCCGGTGGTAAACGCGGCGTTATCGCTGCACAGGTACATCACTGCCGCAGCGATTTCCTCGACTTTGCCGATGCGGCCGACCGGGTGCATGGCCGCTACAAAATTGGCCTTGGTCGGATCCGCTTCGTGGGCACGACGGTACATGTCGGTATCGATCACCGCCGGGCACACGGCGTTGACGCGGATTTTCTTCTTCGCGTATTCGATCGCCGCCGACTTGGTCAGGCCGATCACCGCATGCTTGGACGCGGCGTAGATACTCATCTTTGGCGCCGCACCCAGGCCGGCCACCGACGCGGTATTGACGATTGCGCCACCGCCCTGGGCCATGATCAACGGCAGCTCGTACTTCATGCACAGCCACACGCCTTTGACGTTGACCCCCATGATGGCGTCGAACTCGGCTTCGGTACCTTCCGCCACCCGGCCTTTCTCGATCTCGATACCGGCGTTGTTGAAGGCGTAATCCAGACGGCCATAGGCGTCGATCACACCGGCCATCAGAGCCTGCACTTCGGCGTCCTTGGTCACGTCGCAACGGATGAACGTGGCGTCGCCGCCGGCATCGCGAATCAGCTGCACAGTGCCTTCACCGCCGGCCACATCGACATCCGACACCACTACTTTCAGGCCTTCGGCCGCGAATGCCTGCGCCGTGCCACGGCCAATCCCGTTGCCAGCACCGGTTACCAGGGCAACCTGGCCGGAGAAAGTCATGCTCATTCCTTTATCCCTCTTTAGTGGTATCGAATTGTTGTGGCGGCAAGTCTAGCCAGCCGCGCGGGGCCGGCGTCAGCACTATTAAAGGTCACGAGGAGCGGTTATCCAGCGCAGTGATGGCAACGGCATTTAGCAGATGGATAAGCCTGCATTCCGCTGATGATCAAACCTTGCCCTTGGGCGGTGAGCGGTCTATCACCACTGTTTCCCTGCCATGAGTGTTTAACCATGACCACCCAACTCAACCGTCAATTCCTCCTCGCCCAGCGCCCAGTCGGCCTCCCGAGCCGCGACACCTTCAGCTACGTGGAAAACCCAGTGGGCGAACCAGGCCCCGGCCAGATTCTGGTGAAAAACGAATACCTGTCCCTCGACCCGGCCATGCGCGGTTGGATGAATGACGCCAAGTCCTACATTCCGCCAGTGGGCATCGGCGAAGTGATGCGCGCGCTCGGCGTCGGCAAAGTGATCGCCTCGCAAAACGACAAATTCCCCGTAGGCACCTACGTCAACGGCGCCCTCGGCGTACAGGACTACTTCCTCGGCGAGCCCAAAGGCTTCTACCCTGTCGACCCCAACCGCGCGCCACTGCCGCTGTACCTCTCGGCCCTGGGCATGACCGGCATGACCGCCTACTTCGCCTTCCTTGACGTCGGCCAACCAAAAGAAGGCGACACCGTGGTGATCTCCGGTGCAGCCGGTGCCGTGGGCAGTGTGGTCGGCCAGATCGCCAAGATCAAAGGCTGCCGCGTAGTCGGCATCGCCGGCGGCAAAGAGAAGTGCCAACTGCTGAAAGACGAGCTCGGCTTTGACGGCGTCATCGACTACAAAAACGAAGACCTGCACGCTGCCCTGAAACGCGAATGCCCGAAAGGCGTAGACGTGTACTTCGACAACGTCGGCGGCGACATCCTCGACGCTGTGCTGACCCGCATCGCGCCGAAAGCACGCATCGTTATCTGCGGCGCCATCAGCCAATACAACAACAAAGAAAACGTCAAAGGCCCGGCCAACTACCTATCGCTGCTGGTCAACCGCGCGCGTATGGAAGGCTTCGTGGTCATGGACTACGCCAGCCAATTCGCCGACGCCGCCAAAGAAATGGGCGGCTGGATGGCGGCCGGCAAACTGAAGAGCAAAGAAGATATTGTCGACGGGCTGGAAACCTTCCCAGAGACGTTGCTGAAGCTGTTCAGTGGCGAGAACTTTGGCAAGCTGGTGTTGAAGGTGAGCTAAACAACTGGAAATGCAAAAGGCCGCGTCCCTAGAGAGCGGCCTTTTTTATTACGGTCCGGCAACCCGTTTAACGGGGCCGGCCGTGAGATGAATTTACTTTGGCGATCTCGAGCACCGGTACACCGTTGGGCGCGCGGCAGGCGCGAAAAGACCTGGCGTGTAGGTTTTGCTGTTGACCCCGGTGCCGGAAATGGACGGCGATCCAAAAACATACCCACGAATATAAAAAGCACTCCGACCTTAAATATAAGGCCCAGGCGATATTCATTTAACGGCAGAAACACAAAGGCCCGCATAAGCGGGCCTTTGTGTGAGCGGCAGGAAAACGCCTTATTCGGCGTTGGCAGCCATGGACTGACGCATGGCCAAGGCATCTTTCGGTAGGTGACGAGCAGCCTGCAGCAGCGCCAGCAAGGTCAGCAGCATCGCTATCGGGATCAGGTACATGGCGTCATGCAGGCCAACGGCCTTGAACGCTTCGTTCATTTCCGCAGCGCCTGCGGCGTACATGGCCGAATGGGCGAAGTGGTCGGACAGCCAGCCCACCACGACGGGGCCGAGGCCGCCGCCGAGCAAGTACAGGCCGGCGAAGAACAGGGCCATGGCGGTAGC
Organism: Pseudomonas sp. GV071; assembly: GCF_003050835.1. GTDB lineage: Bacteria > Pseudomonadota > Gammaproteobacteria > Pseudomonadales > Pseudomonadaceae > Aquipseudomonas. Next base: position 23,817 of record NZ_QAOJ01000007.1, read on the forward strand.
GCGCAGGCGAGGTTCGATCACGTCCTGAATCGAGGTGTAGACGCAGGTGTAGAAGTTGTACGAGAACAGCCAGCCGATGCTGAAAATGCCGACGAACAGGGCAATCTCACCCGCTTCCAGGGTCAACGCCCAGGCGGTGGCAACCGTGGCGATCACCATCGAAGCAGCTGCCATCAACAGGCGTCCGCGGGGCGACTTCTGGTGGGCCTTGTCGGCGAACCAGCCGCCGATGGTCAGCCCGAACAAACCAGTGACACCGACGATGATGCCGGTTGCCACTGCCGCCTGGCCCAACGGCAGCAGAAAGTAGCGTTGCAGCATCGGCACCATGAAGGAGTTGCAGGCGTAGGTGGCGAAGTTGAAGCACAGGCCGGCGACGATCAGCCACCAGAAGGTACGAATGCTCAGCACCTTGCGCACCGGGCGATCGACTTTCACCGCCGCCACTTGCACCACTTCGGCAGCGCCCCGCTGCGGTTCACGGATAAAGAACATGAAGATCGCCAGGATCATCCCCGGCACAGCCGCGATAAAGAACGGCGCACGCCAGCTGCCGAACGCTTCGACCATCGCGCCGATGGTGAAGAACGCCAACAGCAAGCCGAGCGGCAGGCCAAGCATGAAAATGCCCATGGCGCGGGCACGTTTGCTGGCGGGGAACAGGTCGCCGATCAGCGAGTTGGCGGCCGGCGCGTAGCTGGCTTCGCCGATACCCACGCCCATGCGCACCAGCAGAAAGCTCCAGAAGCCGGTGACAAAACCGTTGACGGCAGTCAGGCCGCTCCAGGCCATCAGGCCCCAGCCCATGATTTTGCGCCGCGAGCCGGTGTCGGCCATGCGTCCCAGCGGCACGCCGGCAATGGCATAGATGATGGTGAAGGCAGTACCGACCAGACCGAGCTGCAGGTCGCTCAGGCTCCACTCATGGCGCAGCGGTTCGATGATGATCGCGGGGATGCTGCGGTCGAAGAAATTGAACAGATTGGCGAGAAACAGCAAGAACAAGACACGCCACGCATTGGCTGCCTGAGTAGCACTGGACATAACGGAATTCTCTTTTGTTGTTCTTATGAAACCGGCCGGGCCTCTACAGAAAAACTGTAGGACAAAGCACCAGGGTGCAATCTAGAGCCTCGCGTCCCCCGTGTCTGTGAACATTCGTAAAGCTTATGTAACTGAATATGGGCCTCGTGACGTACCTCCCACTGCACGTGTTGAGACCGTTTGTCATTTGGGCTTGCACACGCAATAAGATATATCTTAAGTTATATCTTAGATAACCCAAGACGAGAGCAGAACGATGCGAGACCACCATCACTTTCACCATCACCATCCACACATGCGCGAAACCGATGAGTTCGAACGCCGCCCCGGTGGGCGTGGCGGGCGCGGGCCGCGGGTGTTTGCCCCGGGCGATTTGAAGCTGTTGCTGCTGGACCTGATTGCTCAGCAGCCAAGCCATGGCTATGACCTGATCCGCCGGATCGAAGACATGTTCGAAGGCGCCTATGCCCCGAGCCCAGGGGTGATCTACCCGACCCTGACCTTTCTCGAAGAAAGCGACCTGATTAGCGGCGACGCGCAGAACGGCAAAAAACTCTACAGCGTCACCGCTGCTGGCCAGGCCTCTTTGGCCGAGCAACAGGTGGCCCTGGAGGGCCTGAAGGTACGCCTGGAAGTAAGCAAACGCTCGCTGCGCGGCCATGACCGCCCGGCCCCGATTCACGAGGCGGTGCACAACCTGCGCCATGCCTTGCAACTGCACCACGGGCAGTGGAGCGAGGCGGAGATCATCCGCGTGCGCGACCTGCTGAACGCCGCCGCCACGGCCATCGCGGCCGGCCCTATCGCCACCCAGGAGACTGCGCAATGACAACCGCCAACCCGATGGGCATTCACCGCGTCATGCATGAAATCAAACGTCGTCGTCTGGAGGTGCTACGGGTTACCGATATCACCCCCCATATGCGCCGCGTCACCTTGGGCGGGCCCGAGCTCGCCGGCTTTATCAGCCTGGGCAGCGACGACCATATCAAGTGTTTCTTCGCGCAAAACGCCGAAGAGCAAGCGGCGTTGGAAAGCATGCAGTTTGGTGGCAAGGGCAACGACGACGGTCCTAAACCAGCCATGCGCGACTACACGCCGCGCCGCTACGACGCCGCTGCAAATGAACTGGATATCGACTTCGTGCTCCACGGCGACGGCCCGGCATCGACCTGGGCGGAACAGGTGACATCTGGCCAACCCTTTTATATAGGCGGCCCGCGCGGTTCCATGATCGTGCCGGATATCTTTGACAGCTACTTGCTGATTGGCGATGAAACCGCCCTACCCGCCATCGCCCGCCGCCTGGAAGAATTGCCGGCCAGCCGGCAGGTGTTGGCGTTGATAGAAGTGCCAAACGCCGCCGAGCAGCAAACCCTGCAGAGTGCGGCCAATGTCGAGATACAGTGGCTGCACCGCGAGGCCGGGCAAGACCTGCTCAGCGGCGTAAAAGCCCTTGGCAGCCTACCGGGTGGCTCGCTGTACACCTGGGTCGCTGCAGAGTCGGCTACCTCGCGGCGAATTCGTCGTGTGTTGCTGGACGACTTCGGCGTCAACGAAGACTTCTTCAAAGCTGCCGGCTACTGGAAGCTCGACGAGACTAGCGAGGACTGATCCACCCGGCATCCCGCCATTCGGCCAGCCAACCCAGGGATCCCTGGGTATTGGTGGAGGGCCGATATTCCGCCGCCAACCAGCCGCTGTAACCCGCCCCACGCAACGCCTGAATGGCGCCGGCAAAATCCACACTGCCGGTTCCAGGCTGGTTGCGCCCGGGGCAATCGGCGAACTGCACATGGCCGATGTGGCCCGCCAGGGCGGCAATCGCTCGTGGCAGATCCAGGCCCTGACGGGCCATGTGATAAAGGTCCAGTTGCGCGGCGAAGTTGGCATGGTCCACGGCCTCGATCAGCGCCAGCAGATGTTCCGGCGTATTGATCAGAAAGCCCGGCATATCCAGCGGGTTGATCGCCTCGCTCAGCACCTTGATGCCCAACAGCTGAAACTCCTTAGCCGCGCGCCGTACGTTGGCAGCCAACGTCGCCAGCGCCTGCTCGCGGCTGACGCCCTCGGCTAGGCGTCCCGGCAACACGTTGACGAACTGCGGGCGGACCATCGCCGCATAGGTCAGCGCTTCCTGCAAGGCCTGGTCAAACTGCTCCTGTCGCGCCGGCACCGCCGCAAGGCCGGGTCCGCCGGCGGCCAGGTCGGGCGCGGCGATATTCAGCAGCACCAGCGGCAGACCCGCAGCGGCCAACGCTTCCTTGAACTGGATCGCCGGCACCTCGTAGGGGTATTGCACCTCCACCGCAGTAAAACCGGCGGCGGCTGCGGCGGCAATGCGCTGCAGCAGGGGCAGTTCGGTAAACAGCAGGGAGATATTGGCCGCCAGCTTCATTAATGCTTCTCCCGGTACAGCTCGATCAGAGTGGCCGGGTCGCGCTCAAGGTTGCCGACGTTGCTGCCATGCAAGCGCATCAACTGCGCCGCCAGGGCGCTGACGGGAGTGCTGGAGTCATGCTCGCGGGCCAGTTTCACGGCGGTATCGAGGTCTTTGAGCAAGGTGCGCACATGCCATTTGATCGGTTCGAAATGGCTCTCAGCCATTTGCGGGGCGAGGATCTGCAGCGGCTTGGAATCAGCGAAACCACCGGCCAAGGCTGGCGCCAGCAGGCTGGCATCGACGCCAGATTTCTCCGCCAGGGCCACCACTTCGGCGATCACCAGGGCGTTGCAGGCAACGATCATCTGGTTGCACACCTTGGTCACCTGCCCGGCCCCCACCGCGCCCATGCGCGTCAGACGTTGGCCGAGGTTCATCAGGATCGGTCGCACCTGCTCGATGTCATCTTCACGACCACCAGCCATGATCGCCAAGGTGCCGCCCTGGGCACCGGCCACGCCACCGGATACCGGGGTATCGAGCCAATGCATGCCGCTGCGGCTTTCCAGCTCGGCGGCCATTTCGCGGGTGGCGGCAGGTTCCAGGCTGGAAAAGTCCACCAGCAGTTGGCCGGCTTTCGCCCCTTCCACTACACCCTGCTCACCGAACACCACTTTGCGCACGACGCGGGTGTCGGCCAGGCACAGCATCACCACGTCGGCATGGGCGCACAGCTCCGCGGGGGTGGCGACCTGACGGGCACCAGCGGCTAGCAGCGGCGCGCATTTGTCCGGCGAGCGGTTCCATACGGTGAGCGGATAGCCGGCGGCCAACAGGCGCTGGCACATGGGCAGGCCCATCAGGCCGATGCCGGCGAATGCGATAGAAGGGAGGGCGGCGTTCATCAAGGGCTCCATACACGTCAGAATGACGCCATCTTAGCCCCCAACGCTGATTCGTAGGACGGGGCCGGTTAGGGCCGCTCTTGAATCAGCACCCAGGGCGCCACCACCACCGCCCACAACTGCGGGTCGCGGGCCAGCAGGTCTTCGGCCAGGCTGGCTTCCACTTTGCTGATGGCGGCGCTTTGCAGCCATTCGCCGACCTGGCCGCCGTTGTCTTCAGCCACGGCCATGGCAACCTCAACCAGGTCCATGCCCGGCGTCACCCACAGCAAGGCGCCACGGGCGAAGAACGGCTGCAGTTCCTGCCAGGTAATAGCAGCGGTTTCACCCAGCAACTTCGCATAGAGTGGATTGGCGTAAAGGGGGTTGATGGCGTCGGTCATCGCGGGCTCTTTGTTCGACAAAATGTAAAAGGTGGTCCACCGTTCGGGGCGGCCATGATAGCGGCGCACCACAATGAAACAAGCGCCGCCTGACGTACAAACCGCCCACAGCGGCACGCCGTTTTTCTATACGTTTATTGCGATTTAGCGACATTGCTTACAGACGGCATCAGTCGCCGCTTTTCAAGGCATAAATCGGCACTCTAAACTCCGCCGTTAAAGTTGCCAGGGACTGTGGCCGGGAATTTCATTTCGGCCCCGCAACTTAGACCAACAGGGCATGTCCACTTGCGCACCTTGCGCACGTGGGTCTTATAAAAAACGAAAAAACATAAGAGTGGAGCACTATGAACAAGGCTACTAAGCAACTGTTTGCTGCCATGGCTATGGCCGGCGTCGCCAGCTATTCACTAGCAGCTGACACCATCAAGATCGGCCTGGCTGGCCCGGTTACCGGCGCTGTCGCTCAATACGGCGAGATGCAGTTCATCGGCGCCAAAATGGCTATCGAACAAATCAACAAGGCTGGCGGTGTAAACGGCCAGCAGCTCGAAGGCGTTGTGTACGACGACGCTTGCGACCCGAAACAAGCCGTTGCCGTGGCCAACAAAATCGTCAACGACGAAGTCAAGTTCGTGGTTGGCCACCTGTGCTCCAGCTCCACTCAGCCGGCTTCCGACATCTATGAAGATGAAGGCATCCTGATGATCACCGCGGCGTCCACCAGCCCGGAAATCACCGCTCGTGGCTACCAGCTGGTATTCCGCACCATCGGTCTGGACAGCCTGCAAGGCCCAACCGCCGGCAACTTCATTGCTGACCACATCAAGCCGAAAACCGTTGCTGTTATCCACGACAAGCAGCAGTACGGCGAAGGCATCGCTACCGCGGTCAAGCAGACCCTGGAAGCCAAAGGCGTGAAAGTAGCCCTGTTCGAAGGCATCAATGCCGGCGACAAAGACTTCTCGGCGATGATCTCCAAACTGAAACAAGCCAACGTCGACTTCGTGTACTACGGCGGCTACCACCCGGAACTCGGCCTGCTGCTGCGTCAGTCGGCTGAGAAAGGCCTGAAAGTTCGTTACATGGGCCCAGAAGGCGTGGGTAACAAAGAGCTGTCGGCCATCGCTGGCCCGGCTTCCGAAGGCCTGCTGGTAACCCTGCCGAAGTCGTTCGACCAGGACCCGAAAAACCAGGCGCTGGTTGAAGCCTTCAAAGCCAAGAAAGAAGACCCGAGCGGTCCTTTCGTGTTCCCGGCTTACGCCGCGGTACAAGTGATTGCCGAAGGCATCAAGAAAGCCGGTGACACCGACACTGCCAAGGTTGCTGCCGCCCTGCGCGCCAACACCTTCGCCACCCCGACCGGTGACCTGAGCTTCGACGCCAAAGGCGATCTGAAAGACTTCAGCTTCGTGGTCTACGACTGGCACGCTGACGGCACCAAAACCGAAGCTAAGTAAGTTTCGAGCCGCAACCCGAAGCCCACTGCATGTGCAGTGGGCTTTGTTTTAAGAGGTAAACGGGTCCACGCTCAGCCATAAGCTACGAGCGGCACCCACGCGAAAGCTTTCAAAACCCCATTCCCAAGCTATATAGCAAGGCGGACCCGCCCAGGCAGGTCTGAACGGCGCGAGCCGGCCCCGCGAGGGGCGAAGCACAAGGCGTGCTTCGTGATGGAAGCGATTGAGTACCCCTGTCCTGCTGCGAACCACAGCTGACAGTCCCCCCCGGTGGGATGCAGCCCCTACAGGCCCTGCATGGCGCAATCGTCGACCTGACGCAGCTATCGAGTCACGCAACAGGTTTTGTAAGTTTTCAGGAGAGTTTTGATGCCTGACATCTACCATTTCTTACAGCAGCTGGTTAATGGCTTGACCATTGGCAGCACCTACGCCTTGATCGCCATCGGCTACACGATGGTGTACGGCATTATCGGCATGATCAACTTCGCCCACGGCGAGGTGTACATGATCGGTTCCTACGTCGCCTTCCTGGTGATCGCCGGTCTGACCATGCTCGGCCTCGACAGCCTGCCGATCATTCTGATCGCGGCCTTCGCAGCCACCATCATTGTCGCCAGTGCCTATGGCTACAGTATTGAACGGGTCGCCTACCGACCGCTGCGTGGCAGCAACCGTTTGATCCCGCTGATTTCGGCAATCGGTATGTCGATATTTCTGCAGAACGAGGTACTCCTCGCGCAGAACTCCAAAGACAAAGCGATTCCCAACCTGATCCCCGGCAACTTCGTGTTTGGCGAGAGCACCATGAATGGTGTGGTGATCTCCTACATGCAGGTGCTGATCTTCGTCGTCACCTTCCTGGTGATGCTCGGCCTGACCCTGTTCATCTCCCGTTCCCGCCTGGGCCGCGCCTGCCGCGCCTGCGCCGAGGACATCAAGATGGCCAACCTGCTGGGCATCAACACCAACAACATCATTGCCCTGACCTTCGTCATCGGCGCCACCCTGGCGGCCGTCGCGGCGGTGTTGTTGGGCATGCAATACGGGGTGATCAACCCCAACCTGGGCTTCCTCGCCGGCATCAAGGCGTTCACCGCCGCGGTACTCGGCGGCATCGGCAGCATTCCCGGCGCCATGCTGGGTGGCCTGGTGCTGGGCGTAGCCGAAGCCTTTGGCGCCGATATCTTCGGCGACCAGTACAAAGACGTGGTGGCGTTCAGCCTGTTGGTGCTGGTGCTGTTGTTCCGCCCGACCGGCATTCTCGGTCGCCCGGAGGTTGAAAAAGTATGAGCACCTCAATTACCGCCAAGCAGCTCAAAACGGCGTTTTTCAGCGCCCTGCTGGTGCTGGCCGTGGCTTACCCGATTCTCGGCCTGAAGCTGAACATCGTCGGCATCCAGCTGGAAGTGCACGGTGCCAGCGCGCCGACTCTGTGGACCATCTTCGGTTGCGCAATCGCCATGTTCGTCTGGCAGCTGTTTCGCAGCCAGTTCGACCAGGCCCTGAGTGCGCTGCCCAAAGTGCCAGGCGTGCCGTCCTCGGCGACCAACTTCCTCACCCTGCCGTCGACCCAGCGCTGGTTCGTGCTGGCGCTGGTGGTGGTGGCGCTGGTGTGGCCGTTCTTCGGTTCGCGCGGCGCGGTGGATATCGCCACCCTGATCCTGATCTACGTGATGCTCGGCCTGGGCCTGAACATCGTGGTCGGCCTGGCCGGTCTGCTGGACCTGGGTTACGTCGGCTTCTACGCCGTCGGCGCCTACAGCTATGCCCTGCTCTCGCACTACTACGGTTTCGGTTTCTGGCTGTGCCTGCCGATTGCCGGCCTGATGGCGGCGCTGTTCGGCTTCCTGCTGGGCTTCCCGGTATTGCGCCTGCGTGGCGACTACCTGGCCATCGTTACCCTGGGTTTCGGCGAGATCATCCGCATTCTGCTGCGTAACCTCACCGAGCTCACCGGTGGCCCGAACGGCATCAGCAACATCGACAAACCGACCCTGTTCGGCCTGAGCTTCGAGCGCAAGGCGGCGGAAGGCCTGCAAACCTTCCACGAGTACTTCGGCATTGCCTACAACTCGATCTACAAGGTGATCTTCCTGTACCTGGTCGCCCTGCTGCTGGTGTTGCTGGCCTTGTTTGTGATCAACCGCCTGCTGCGCATGCCGATCGGGCGTGCCTGGGAAGCGCTGCGTGAAGACGAAATCGCCTGCCGCGCGCTGGGCATGAATCCCACCGTGATCAAGCTATCGGCCTTCACCCTGGGCGCCTGCTTCGCCGGTTTTGCTGGCAGCTTCTTCGCCGCCCGCCAAGGCCTGATCACCCCGGAGTCGTTCACCTTCCTGGAGTCGGCGACCATCCTCGCCATCGTCGTGCTCGGCGGCCTGGGTTCGCAGTTGGGGGTGATTCTGGCCGCCATCGTGATGATCCTGCTGCCGGAGCTGATGCGTAACTTCAGCGAGTACCGCATGTTGCTGTTCGGTGCCCTGATGGTGTTCATGATGATCTGGCGTCCACAGGGCTTCTTGCCCATGCAGCGCCCTCACCTGGAGTTGAAGCAATGAGCCGCCCGATTCTTGAAGTAAGCGGCCTGTGCATGCGCTTCGGCGGTCTGTTGGCCGTTAATGGTGTGGGCCTGACCGTGCAGGAAAAACAGGTGGTGTCGATGATCGGCCCGAACGGCGCCGGCAAGACCACGGTGTTCAACTGCCTGACCGGTTTCTACAAGCCCACATCCGGCACCGTGCTGCTCGACGGTGAAGCGATTCAGGGCCTGGCTGGCCACGAGATCGCCCGCAAGGGCGTGGTGCGGACCTTCCAGAACGTGCGCCTGTTCAAGGACATGACCGCCATCGAAAACCTGCTGATCGCCCAGCACCGGCACATCAACACCAACTTCCTGGCAGGTCTGTTCAAGACCCCGGCGTTCCGCAAAAGCGAGCGCGATGCCATGGAGTTCGCCGCGCACTGGCTGGACAAGGTCAACCTCACCGACGTCGCCAACCGCCCGGCCGGCACCCTCGCCTACGGCCAGCAACGCCGCCTGGAAATCGCTCGCTGCATGATGACCCGCCCACGCCTGCTGATGCTCGACGAGCCGGCGGCGGGTCTCAACCCGAACGAAACCGAAGAGCTGAAACAGCTGATCGGCGTGCTGCGCGATGAATACAACGTCACCGTGCTACTGATCGAACACGACATGAAGCTGGTGATGAGCATTTCCGACCACATCGTGGTGATCAACCAGGGCACGCCCCTGGCCGACGGCACACCGGAGCAGATTCGCGACAATCCGGATGTGATCAAAGCCTATCTGGGGGAGGCGTAACTCATGCTGTATTTCGATAACGTTTCCACCTTCTACGGCAAGATCCAGGCGCTGCATAACGTCAACGTGGAAGTGCACAAGGGCGAGATCGTCACCCTGATCGGCGCCAACGGTGCCGGCAAGTCGACCCTGCTGATGACCCTCTGCGGTTCGCCGCGCGCGGCCAAAGGCAGCATCCGCTATCAGGGCGAAGAGCTGGTCGGGCTGGAGTCCAGCGAGATCATGCGTAAAAGCATCGCGGTGGTGCCCGAAGGCCGCCGCATCTTTGCCCGCCTGACCGTGGAAGAGAACCTGGCCATGGGCGGCTTCTTCACCGACAAGGGCGACTACCAAGAGCAACTGGACAAGGTCTTGCACCTGTTCCCGCGCTTGAAGGAGCGCTACAACCAGCGCGGCGGCACCATGTCCGGCGGCGAACAGCAGATGCTCGCCATCGGCCGTGCGCTGATGAGCAAGCCGCAACTGCTGCTGCTCGACGAGCCGTCCCTGGGCCTGGCACCGATCATCATCCAGCAGATCTTTCAGATCATCGAACAGCTGCGCAAAGATGGCGTGACGGTGTTCCTGGTCGAGCAGAACGCCAACCAGGCGTTGAAGATTGCTGACCGTGCGTATGTGCTTGAGAACGGGCATGTGGTGATGCAGGGAACTGGTGAAGCCCTTCTCACTGACCCAAAGGTTCGCGACGCCTACCTCGGCGGTTGATACCAGCCCCCCCTACGAGAGCCCCGTCATGCGGGGCTTTTTTATGCCTGAAAAACAACCCCTGTAGGAGCGGCTGGGCGGTATTCCGATCAGCCGCGATGCTTTTTGATCTTTGCGTTTCCAGGCCCGACCAATCGCGGCTAAAGCCGCTCCTACGGAAAAACTTTCCGCGCACGCTGTAACAACTACTCGCCTCATTTCTCTACTTCACTAAGCAGGCAGCCATGACCTGCTCCTTCAATGAATAGAGAGAACGCCATGAACAAGAACAACCGTCCCCTGCACACCGCCGCCCTCGCCCTGGCCTTGGGCAGCGCCCTGAGCATTGCCTCCGCGCCGATGGTGGCCCATGCCGCCGACGACAAAAACGACAAGTGTTTTGGCGTAGCGATGAAAGGCAAAAACGATTGCGCCGCGGGCGCCGGCACCACCTGCGCGGGCACCTCCGCGAAAGACTTCCAGGGCAACGCCTGGAAACTGGTACCTAAGGGCACCTGTGAAAAAACCGCCAGCCCGACCTCGCCGACCGGCTTTGGCCAACTGGCTGCCTTCAAAGAAAAAGCCTGAGCCGTCGGGACGCACGACCATGAACCAGCCCTTGCCCCTTCGTGCGTCCCCTGCCGGCCTGCCAGCGCGTGCTGGCCTGGGCCTGAAATCCCAGCATTACCAAGACATTCTGGCCAGCCGGCCGAGCATTGGTTTTTTTGAAATCCATGCGGAAAACTACATGGTCGCCGGTGGCCCCTTTCACCATTACCTCGGGCAGATTCGCCAGCACTACCCGCTGTCGCTGCATGGGGTTGGCTTGTCAATTGGCGGCGAAGAGCCGCTCGACCAGCAGCACCTGCAACGTCTGGCGGCGCTGCTGGAACGCTACCAGCCCGCGGTTTTTTCCGAGCACCTGGCCTGGTCCAGCCACGGCCCGACGTACCTGAATGACCTGCTGCCAGTGGCTTACGACCGGCCGACGCTGGAGCGGGTCTGCCAACACATCGATCAGACTCAGTCCTTCCTCAAACGCCCGATGCTGCTGGAGAACCCGGCCACCTATGTCGAGTTCAGCCACTCCAGCCTGGGCGAGGCGCAGTTTATCCGTGAGGTGGTGCAACGTACCGGCTGCGGCCTGCTGCTGGACGTCAACAACCTGTACATCTCCTGCGTCAATCACCAGCGCGACGTGCAGGCCTATCTGCAGGCATTGCCGTTGGCCGCCGTGCAGCAGATTCACCTGGCCGGTTTTGCCGAAGACCAGGACAGCCTCGGCGCCCGCCTGCTCATCGACAGCCATGGCGCGCCGGTGGATAACGCCGTGTGGGCGCTCTATGCACAAATCATCGACCAACTGGGCCCGCTGCCGACGCTAATCGAATGGGACAACGATGTTCCGCCCCTGCCTCAGTTACTCGCCGAAGCCGAGTTGGCCGAACGGGTGCTCGCGCCGTGAGCCTGCAAGCCGATTTCCAGCATGCCCTGCTCGGCATTGAGCCCAGCACGCCCGGCGGCTTGCACACCGGCAATGGCTCCGACCCGGCGGCGCGGTTTGCCGTGTACCGCAACAATGTGCTGAGTTCGCTGATCAATGCCCTGGCCGACAGCTACCCGGTGGTGCAAGCCTTGGTCGGCGTCGAGTTTTTCCGCGCCATGGCGCAGCTGTATGTGCAACAGCATCCACCGCGCTCACGGCTGTTGGTGCACTACGGCGATGACCTGGCGAACTTTATCGCCGACTTCGAGCCGGCCCGTTCGCTGCCCTATCTGGCGGATGTCGCCCGGCTGGAGGCCCAGCGTATTCAGGCCTATCACGCTGCGGACGCCGACCCGGTGAGCAACCAGCAACTGGCGGCCGCGGTCAGCGACAGCGCGCACCTGGCCGGCCTGGTGTTTCACCTGCACCCCTCGGTGCACGTGCTGTCGTCGGCTTACGCGGTGCGCACGTTATGGGCAGCGCACCAGGGTGAAGGGGCGACTGAGCAGGTCGTCATCGAGCAGCCGGAACATTGCCTGGTCCTGCGTCATCAGCTGGATGTCCTGGTCATTGCTGTGGATGCCGCCAGTGCCGCCTTTATCACCCACCTCCAGAACGGCCAGCCGTTTGCCGCCGCCACGGCCGACTGCCCAGCCGACTTCGACCTCAGTGCCTGCCTGGCGCTGCTTATCCATTACGGCGCGATCACCGCGCTCTCCTGCGAGTGACGCCATGAACCGCCTGAACGATCTGTTCGAAAAAATCCCCCACAGCCTGATCGCCTTTATCGCGCGCTTTTCCATTGCCGCGGTGTTCTGGAAATCCGGGCAGACCAAGGTCGAGGGTTTTGCCGTCGACCTGGTCAGTGGCACCTTTGTGTTCGACAACCCGCACCTGGCCGACTCGACCATCCCGTTGTTCAGCAGCGAGTACGCCCTGCCACTGATTCCGCCGGAAACTGCGGCGTACCTGGCCACCTTCAACGAGCATTTCTTTCCCGTGCTGATTCTGCTGGGTTTGGCCACGCGCTTTTCCGCCCTGGCACTGCTGGGCATGACCCTGACCATTCAGTTGTTCGTCTACCCCGACGCCTACCCCACCCACGGCACCTGGGCCGCCGTGTTGCTTTACCTGATGGCCCGTGGCCCCGGTGTGCTGTCCATCGACCACCTGCTGGCGCGCCGCCACAGAGGCGCGCGAACCCTGTAGCATTACCGCCCCTTGCCAGCCAGTGATGATCGGGCCCGTCCATGTCAGTTGAAGTTTCCTCCGCCACCGCCAGCGATGACCTCAGCGAGTTTTTCGCTCTGGTGGAAAAAAGCCTGGTGCAGAACACCTTGGTCAAAGTGCTGCTGAGCAAATACCAGGGCGAGGAAACCGAGCTGCAACGCGTGACGATTCGCCCGGTGACGGTACGCGGCCAGGCCTGTCTGTCGTTCGTCTACACCTACAAGACTCGCGACATCACCAAGAACCACGCGCCGGCTGAAGCGCTGGCGCTGCTCGCCGAACTGCTGCCGGCCTCGTTCAAAAATGCCCACCTGCTGTCGCTGACCGATGATGTGCAACTGACCTTCGGCAAGAAGAACAAAAGCCGTCTGTTCATTGGCAAAGCGGTTGAGCGCGAAGGCACCAGCAGCGGCCATGACCGCGAGAAAAAACGTTTTCTCGAACTCACTCGGCCGTTCCTCACCGACCTCGGCGTGACCACTGCCAAGCACGAGCTGGTGCCGGCGATGGCGCGCAAGTGGAAGCAGATCAACAAGTTCGTCGAGGTGTTTTCCCATGCCCTGGCCAGCTCGCCGCTGCAGCAGCGTGCCGCAGACGAGACCATTCACGCGGTCGACTTCGGTTCCGGCAAGGGCTATCTGACCTTCGCCATGCACGACTACCTGCGCAACAGCCTCGGCCGCCAGGGCAAGGTCACCGGCGTTGAATTGCGCGAAGACATGGTGCGCCTGGGCAATGACGCCGCTTCACGTCTGGAACAACCGGGGCTGAGCTTCGAGCATGGCGACGTGCGCACCTACGCACCCAAAGCCATCGACATCATGATCGCCCTGCACGCCTGCGATGTGGCCACCGACTACGCCATTCACCTGGGCATTCGCAGCGACGCCGCGATCATCATGTGCTCGCCCTGCTGCCACAAACAGATCCGCCCGCAGATGAGCAGCCCGAGCATGCTGCGGCCGATGCTGCAGTACGGCGTGCACCTGGGCCAGGAAGCCGAGATGGTCACCGACAGCCTGCGCGCGCTGCTGCTGGAAGCCTGCGGGTATGAAACCAAGGTGTTCGAATTTGTCTCGCTGGAACACACCAACAAAAACAAAATGATCCTCGCGGTGAAACGCCCCGCTCCGGTCGACCCAGCCGAGATGATGGAAAAGATCCAAGGCATCAAAACGTTTTACGGGATTCAGGAGCAGTGTCTGGAAACCCTGCTCAAAGCCGATCAGCGTTTGTAGAAGGTCAAAAACGTCGCGGCTTAAGCCGCGATCCCTGCAAACGAAACTCCCCGCTAGCGCACCGCCGTCAACACATCCAACTCCTGCCGCCGCTGTTCGAACCATGCCAATAGATAATCCGCCAACACCTGGGTGCGTTTGGGCAGCCCATGCTGGTAAGCGTGCACCAGAAACACCGGGCTGATGCGGGTTTGGTAGTCGCGCAGTAGCCACACCAGGCTGCCGTCCAACAGCTCCTGATGCACCAGGTAAGACGGCAGGCGCGCAATCCCTGCGCCACCCAGGCATGCCTTCTTCAACAGGCTGTAATGGTTGCTGGCAAACGGGCCATTCACGCGCACCCGCGTCAGCTCATGCTGGCGGTGGTACAGCCATTCTTCCGCGCCGCTGTAGTGGCTGTTGAGCAGACACACCTGCTCGCTCAACTGCTGCGGCGTTTGCACCTCACCATGGGCGGCCAGGTAGGCCGGGCTGGCGCAGGTCAGTTCCTGCATCGACAACAGCGGCCGGGCCACCAGACGGTCATCGGTTTGCTCGCCACTGCGAATCGCCAGGTCGAACCCATCGGCGACCAGATCGCGGTAGGTGTTGCTCAATTCCAGTTCGATACGGATCTGCGGATAGGCCTGGGCAAATTGCAGTTGCAGCGCATCGAAAAAGGTATCGCCCAGGGACACCGGCGCGGTGATCCGCACCGCTCCCGTTGCCTCCTCCTGTAAGCGCGCCAGGGTTTGCCGGGCGCGGGTGGCTTGCGCGACCAGCGCCTGGGCTTCCGGCAATAACGCCGCGCCGGCAGCAGTCAGCGACAGCTTGCGCGTGGTGCGGTACAGCAGACTGATACCCAGGCCCTGCTCCAGCAAGCCGATACGCTTGGACAATTGCCCCTTGCTGCAGCCCAGACGCTCAGCGGCCTGGGTAAAACTGCCGGCCTCCACCAAGGTGGCAAAGGCGGCCAGGTCATCCATTTCGCTCATGTCGATTGTTTCCCAGCGAGAACCAAAGGTTTCCAATTAGCCGGATTATCGCCTACAAACCGCCGACCTACACTGCAAGCCACTCACAACCCCCACGTCTTTTTCCTTCTCTGAGGAGCAGTGCCATGAAAATCATCCTTGTCGGTGCCAGCGGCACCATTGGCCAAGCGGTAGCACGTGAACTGAGCGAGCGCCACGAAGTGATCCGCGTCGGCCGCAGCAGCGGCGATTACCAGGTGGACATCCGCGAGACCGCCTCGATCCGCAAACTGTTCCAGGAGATCGGCCCCTTCGATGCGCTGGTAGCCGCCACCGGCTCGGTGCATTTCGGCGCCCTGGCGGAAATGCAGGCCGAGCAATTCGCTGTAGGCCTGAATGACAAGCTGATGGGCCAGGTCAACTTGCTACTGATCGGCCGCGAGTTCATCAACGACGGCGGCTCCTTCACCTTCACCTCCGGCGTACTCAGCGACGACCCGATCGTTGCCGGCGCCTCGGCGAGCATGGTCAACGGTGCGCTCAACAGCTTCGTCAAAGCCGCCGCCATCGAACTGCCGCGCGGCCTGCGGGTGAACATCATCAGCCCGACCGTGCTGGTGGAAGCCATGGACAGCTATGGTCCGTTTTTCCGCGGCTTCAAACCGGTGCCGGCGGTAGACGTGGCGCTGGCGTATGCCAAGAGCGTGGAAGGTAAGCAGACCGGGCAGATTTATACCGTCGGATAAAAGAGCATCGCGGCTAAAGCCCCTCCCACAGGAGACTGCGTGCCCTTGTGGGAGGGGCTTTAGCCGCGAGCTGTTGATTTTGCTCTTCGCTCTTGTGTGAGTAGCAACCCGTGGGTAACGTGGCCGCACTTGCCAGGAGACCCACCCGATGCGCGCTGTACGCCCTTTGCTGTTTGCCCTGTTGCCGATTTTCGCCAGTTGCACAATGTCCTACGGCCCGGAGGAAGCCCCGGTCCCGACCGGCACTCGCATGCAGGGTGAATTGAGCGTCAGCGGCGGCAAGTTGCTGCTGCGCCCGTGCCTGGAACAACGCCACTTTCTGATCAATGACAGTGGCAACACCGGCCTGCTGCAAGAGTCGGCATCGCTGCTGGACACCAAAGACGCCACCCTGTTCGCCGATGTCAGCGGCAACCTCGACGCCAGCAAAACCTCCGGCAACGACGGCCAGTTGAACCTCACCCGCCTGTACCGCGTGCAACGCGAAGGCCACGGCTGCGACGACCCCAACTTCAAACGCCAGATGCTGCGCGCCAGCGGCCACGAGCCGGACTGGAGTGTCAGCGTCAACGCCAAAGGCCTGGTGCTCGAACGCCCGAACCAGGAACCGCTGGCCCTGCCCTACTTGGAAGAGCAGTTGCCGGACGGCCGTTTCAACCTCACCAGCGAAGCCAACGGCCTGCGCCTGGAACTGTGGATCGCGCCGCAACGCTGTGTCGACAGTGCCAGCGGGGCGGTGTCATTTCTGTCCGCAGAGCTGCGCAGCAACGGCAAAGTGGAGCGCGGTTGTGGCTACTTCGGCGGTTCGCGTAACAACTGAGCAGCGCCGTTTCTTCACTCTTTTTTCACATCGATTTGATCAGCGTTTCACTCGCTGATTCCTAGCATGGGCTCCCTTATTCGGGGAGTTTCCATGCGCACGTCACGTCGTCTGCTGTTGTCCGTTGCGGTTGCCATCGCCTTGCTGGGCAGCGCTGGCCTGTTAGCGCATCACCTGCGTGCCGCTGGCACGCCAATCCCTCTGCTTAGCGGCCCGCAAGCCGAGACCTGGGCGCGACCGGTGGACAGCTCGTTCAAGCTGTTCGAAATGTCCCCGACTCTGTACCGCAGCGCCCTGCCGCAGCCGCAGAACCTGGCGGTGCTCAAGCAACTACAAGTGCGCACGGTGGTGACCTTTATCAAGGACGATGACCAGCAGTGGCTAGGCAACAGTGACATCAACCTGATCAGCATTCCTCTGCATGCCGACCGCGTCGACGATGCCGATGTGCTGCGCGTGCTCAACACCCTGCAACTGGCCGAAACCCGCGGCCCGGTACTGATGCACTGCAAACACGGCAGCGACCGCACCGGGCTGATGGCAGCGATGTTCCGCACCGTGATCCAGGGCTGGAGCAAACAGGAAGCCCTGAGCGAAATGCTCAATGGCGGCTATGGCCAGGCCGACGACATGGAAGATGCCCGGCGTTACGTGGAGCGGGCCGATATCGGCAAGTTGCGCGAGGCGCTGACCAACGGAAAATGCGACACCAAGGTGATCTCCACCTGCTACCTGCGGCCATGGCTGAATACCATGGTCTCTACTTCCCATCCTTGAAACTCCCGCTGGCTGCTGCCCCTCACCCTAGCCCTCTCCCCAGAGCGGCGAGGGGCTGGGGGTGAGGGGTGCACAAAACTTCCAGACAGCCTTTTCCTCCGCCGGCATACTAGCCCGACCCTCCTGTTTTCTGGTTTTGCAGCATGGCCTCACGCAACTGGATTGATCTCGCCCAGGATGCCGATACCGGCATCGAGACCATCCGTGCGCATTTCCGTGGCCATGCCTATGACCCGCATTGGCACGACAGCTACCTGATAGGCGTTACCGAGCAAGGTGTGCAGCAGTTCAGTTGCCGCCAGCAGCGCCACATCAGCACCCCCGGCCAGGTGTTTATGCTCGAGCCTGGCGAGATCCACGACGGCACTGCCCCCTCGGCCGAAGGCTTCACCTATTCCATGCTGTACCTCGACCCGCAGTGGCTGGAACGCGAACTGCACGCCCTGTTCGAACAGGCACCGGCGGCCTGCCAACCGGGTTTTGCCAGCACCCTGCTCGGTGATGCACCTCTGGCTCAGGCCACCCTGCAGGCGTTTCAGGCATTGCATGGCAATGAGCTGCGCATCGTCCGCCAGACCGCCCTCGATGGCCTGTTGGCGCAGATGACCGCACACCTGCATTGGCGGCAGACTTCACAGCTCGATCCGCGCCTGCCGTTGGTGGCGCAACGGGCGCGTGATTACCTGCATGCCCATGTGCACGACGACATCGGCCTGGACGACCTGGCGCGGGTCAGCGGCGTCGACCGCTTCCGTCTCAGCCGCGCCTTCAAAGCGGCGTTCGGCATGGCCCCACACGCCTACCTGATTCAACTGCGCCTGGCCAAGGCCCGCCATCTGCTGGCCCGTGGCGAAACCCCGGCGCAGGTCGCCAGCGCCCTCGGTTTTGCCGACCAGAGCCACCTCGGCCGCTGGTTCCGTCGCGCCTACCAACTGACCCCGGCGGACTACCGCAAGCGCTGCACAAATCATCCAGACTGAGCGCCACCCGCCTGCAACCATGACGGCTCCTGACCTTCGCTGGAGCGCCCCCGTGGACTTGCTGCCCTTCCTGTTATTCGCCCTGGTCGCCTCGATCACCCCTGGCCCCACCAACCTGCTAGTGCTGAGCAACAGCGCACGTTTCGGTTTCACTGCCGCCCTGCCGCTAGTGCTGGCCGCCTGCGCCAGTGCCGCACTGCTGGTGTTGCTGGTCGGTCTCGGCATTGGTGATGCCCTTAGCCAGCACCCGCAGGTGCAGCAACTGATGGCCTGGGCCGGAATCGCCTGGCTGAGTTACCTGGCCTGGCAGATTTTCCGCAGCCCGGCGGTGGGCCTGGACAACGCCCGCGCGCAAGCCGGTGAACGCCTGAGCATGGCGGCGGCTGCCGGCCTGCAAGTGGTCAACCCGAAAACCTGGATGATGGCGCTGGCGGTGGTCGGTGTATTCGCCGCCCATGCCCCGGACAAAACCAGCCGGGTGGCGCAGTTGGCGCTGCTGTTCTTTCTGATCGCGGTGCCCTGTCTGGGCGTGTGGGCCGCCCTCGGCCGTGGCGTCAGCCGTTTTTGCCGCAGTGATGCCGGCATGCGCCGCTTCAATCAGGTGATGGCGGTGCTGCTGCTGGCCTCGGCCTGGTTAAGCTTGCTCGCCTGAGGCACTGAGGCGGCCAGTTGCCAGTGTTTCAACGCGGATACAGAGCCTGTAGCCTGAGCGCCTTCGAACCACAAAGTGAGGGAAGCACTTTGAAGCTGGCCGTGATCGCCCTGATCCTCTTGCCTGCATGCGCCCAGGCCCAGGTGTACAAATGCGTTGCCCGCGATGGCAGCACCACCTATGCCACCGTTCCCTGCCCGGAAGGCAGTGGGCAAACCACCCGCATCATCGAACCCGTGCCGCCCAGCGGAGTGCTGAACATTCCAGCCACCGCGCCCGCTGCCGTCGACGACGCACAGTCCAGCGACGATGACGACGCCAAGGTACCGACTGCCACCGGCATTACTGTGATTGAAGACAGCGATGCAGCTAGCCGCGAGCAAAAGCGCGAGCAGATGCGCGCAGACGCCGAGCAACATAAAAAGGACAGGTACGACGAGGACTTGCGGCGCAGGGAGAACCGGGAAAAGCAGGCGGAGGTGCAGCGCAAGCTTCACCCCTAGGTTTTCTTTTGCCGGTTTGTGGGTTCGCCTTGGGATTCTGGATCCCAGCCTGCGCTGGGATGACGGAGATATTTGAGCGCTCACCGTCGTCCCAGCAGAGGCTGGGACCCAGAATACTGAAGGTTACGACGCAGTCAGCCCCGCGCCTCAGCCAGCAACCATTGCTTCAACGCCAGCACCGCCGGGCGCAGCTTGGTACCCAGCGGATATTCGCCCTACGTGGGCATCGTATCCGCGCTTTCGCGGCTATAATCGCCGCCTTGCCAAGCTGCCGGGTGACCTCCGGCCCTGATACTGGATTGCCCCATGTTACGAATCACCGAATTCAAGCTGCCTATCGACCACGCCGACGAGGCCCTGCGCCCTGCTCTGGTTCAACGCCTGGGCATCGCCGATAACGAGCTGCTGGACTTCACCCCGTTCAAGCGCAGCTACGACGCGCGGAAAAAATCCGCCGAGCTGTGCTTTATCTACACCCTCGATTTCACCGTGAGCGACGAAGCGGCCCTGCTGAATAAATTCAGCGACGACCGCCACATCAGCATCGCCCCGGATACCTCGTACAAATTTGTCGGCCAGGCCCCTGAGCAACTGGGCGAACGCCCGCTGGTGGTCGGCTTCGGCCCATGCGGCATCTTCGCCGCCCTGCTGCTGGCGCAGATGGGCTTCAAGCCGATCGTGCTCGAGCGCGGCAAAGAAGTCCGCCAGCGCACCAAAGACACCTGGGGCCTGTGGCGCAAAAGCGTGCTCAACCCCGAGTCCAACGTGCAGTTTGGTGAAGGCGGTGCCGGCACCTTCTCCGACGGCAAGCTGTACAGCCAGATCAAAGACCCGAAATTCCTTGGCCGCAAAGTGCTGCACGAGTTCGTCAAAGCCGGCGCGCCGGAAGAAATTCTGTACGTCAACAAACCGCACATCGGCACCTTCCGCCTCACCGGCGTGGTCGCCGATATGCGCGAGCAGATCATCGCCATGGGCGGTGAGGTGCGCTTTGAACAGCGCGTTACCGACGTGCAGATCGACGACGGCCAACTGACCGGCGTAACCCTCGCCAGCGGTGAGCAGATCGCCAGCCGGCACGTGATCCTGGCCCTCGGCCACAGCGCCCGCGACACCTTCCGCATGCTCCACAGCCGCGACGTGTACATGGAAGCCAAGCCGTTCTCGGTGGGTTTCCGTATCGAGCACCCGCAGTCGCTGATCGACCAGGCGCGCCTGGGCAAATTCGCTGGCCACCCGAAGATTGGCGCGGCCGACTACAAGCTGGTGCACCACGCCAAGAATGGCCGCTCGGTGTACAGCTTCTGCATGTGCCCAGGCGGCACTGTGGTGGCTGCCACCTCGGAAGCCGAGCGCGTGGTCACCAACGGCATGAGCCAGTACTCGCGCAACGAGCGCAACGCTAACTCCGGCATCGTCGTCGGCATTACCCCGGAAGTGGATTACCCGGGCGGCCCACTGGCCGGGGTTGAGCTGCAGGAGCGCCTGGAGTCCCACGCCTATGTGATGGGCGGGCGTAACTACAACGCACCAGGGCAACTGGTAGGCGACTTTATTGCCGGCAAGGCCACCACCGCGCTTGGTAGCGTCGAGCCGTCGTACAAACCCGGCCTGCAGTTGACTGACCTGGCCGACGCTCTGCCAGATTTCGCCATCGAAGCCATCCGCGAAGCGCTGCCAGCGTTCGACAAGCAGATCAAAGGTTTCGCCATGCACGACGCGGTGCTCACCGGCATCGAAACCCGCACCTCCTCGCCGCTGCGTATCACCCGTGGCGATGACCTGCAGAGCTTGAATGTGCGCGGTCTGTTCCCGGCCGGTGAAGGCGCCGGGTATGCCGGCGGCATTCTCTCCGCCGGGGTTGATGGCATTCGCATTGCTGAAGCGGTGGCGCGGGATATTCTCGGTATTCGCGAAGGGTAAGCCCTTCCTCGCACACCCAAGGCACCCGGCAAAACCGGGTGCCTTTTTTTGGCCTGTCACATTCGTGTTTGCCAACACATATCAAATGACAGGATTTCCCATTTACTAACATCTTACATTTACTTACACTCCCTCCCGCCGCATCCATACCCATCAAATTTGAACGTTCAGCCATTGAGCGACGGGTTCGGCTTGCCTGCAAAAAGACAGGCCACACAAAAACTCTGCCGGAATTCGGACACAGGACCCTTCACATGCACCGTCATCACCTTTCGCCGCTGGCTACCGCCATCGCTTTGAGCTTGTGGGTGGCCCAGGCCGCTCATGCTGCTGACACCGCTGCGGTTGCCAGCACTGAACCGAGCACCGCCGTGGAACTGGATGCCACCGCGATCGATGCCAAGGGCCTGAAAGGCGAGGCGACTACTGAAGGGACTAAGTCCTACACCACGGGCGCCATGGCCACCGGCACCAAGCTGCCGCTGTCGATCCGCGAGACCCCGCAGTCGGTCAGCGTGATCACCCGTCAGCGCATGGACGACCAGGGCATGAATGACCTCAATGACGTGGTCAAATTCACCCCCGGCCTGGTCATCAACCAGTACGGCCCCGCGCGGCAGAACTACAGCGCCCGTGGTTTCGACGTCGACAACATCATGTACGACGGCATGCCCACCACCGTTTCGACCTACACCCAGGACGTGATCTCGGCCGCTGACATGGCCATGTACGACCGCGTGGAAATCGTCCGCGGCGCCACCGGCCTGATGCAGGGTGCGGGTAACCCGTCCGCCGCCATCAACATGGTGCGCAAACGTCCGACCGCCACCCCGCAAGCCAGCATCAGCGCCAGCGCCGGCACCTGGGACAGCTACCGCACCGAAGTCGATGTGTCCGGACCACTCAACGAGCAAGGCTCGCTGCGCGGCCGTGCAGTCACCGCTTACCAGACCACGCAGGGCTTCCAGGACTACGCGAGCAAAGAGCGCGGCCTGTTCTACGGCATCACCGAAGCCGATCTGAATGACGCCACCACCCTCACCTTGGGTGCCTCGTATCAGAACGACAACAAGAACGAAAACTGGGTAGGCCTGCCCGACGTACCGGGCGGCAAAGACCTGAAACTGTCGCGTAGCACCAACTACGGCGCCGACTGGTCCTACTGGGATACCACCGTCACCACCCTGTTCGGCGACCTCGAGCACCGCCTGGATAACGGTTGGAAAGTGAAGTTCGCGATGAACAAGATGTGGGGCCGCGAGCAAATGCTCGGCACCTACAACGACTGCTATTACAACGCCTCCGGCTGCGCCACCACCAGCTTCGGCGCCGGCGCTTACAACACCGTCGACGACCACAGCGCCTATGACCTCTCGGCGTCCGGCCCTTTCCAACTGCTCGGTCGCGAGCATGAGTTGGTGGTCGGTAGCAGCTACCGCGAAGAGATCTTCGACGAGCATGGCGGCTCCGGCGGCCTCACCTACACCGACGGCAGCCCACTGGGCGCAATCGCTCCGGGTGCGTGGGAAAACACCAATACCAGCAAACCGAGCTTCGACATGAGCGGCTGGGCGCAGAAGACCGACGAGAGCCAGATCGGCACCTACGTAACTACTCGCCTGAACATCGCCGACCCGCTGAAAGTGATCCTCGGTGCACGCCTGGACTGGTGGGACCGCGAGATCGAGAACAGCTCCTTCGGCGTCGTGACCAGTTCCGACCACACCAAGGAAGTGCGTCATGTCACCCGCTACGCCGGGGTGATCTACGACCTCAACGACACCTACTCGGTCTACGCCAGCTTCACCGACATCTTCAAACCGCAGAACGTCTATGACGCCAGTGGCAGTTCGCTGAAGCCGATTGAAGGCGAGAACTATGAAATCGGTCTGAAAGGCGAGTACTTCGACGGCGGCCTGAACGCCAACGTGGCGCTGTTCCAGATCGATCAGATGAACGTGGGCACCGACGACACCAGCAGCACCAACCCGTGCCCGTGGCAGCCCACTTCGTACGACTACTGCCAGCGTGCGTCCGGCAAGATTCGTAGCCAGGGCCTGGACCTCGAACTCTCCGGTGCTCTGACAGACAACTGGCAAGGCAGCGCGTCATACACCTACGTTGAAACCAAGTTCCGCCAGGACGTAGATGAAAGCAACGAAGGCGAGTACTTCGACAAAACCAAGCCACGCCATCTGTTCAAACTCGCCACCGTCTACAACCTGCCGGGCGAACTGCAGAAATTCCGTGTCGGTGCCGACGTGGTCAGCCAGAGCGCGACCCAGAGCGAACAGGGTCTGGAGCAGGAAACCTACGCCATTGTCGGCCTGATGGCTGGGTACAAGGTGAGCGAGCACATCGACACTCGCGTCAACATCAACAACCTGTTCGACAAGGAGTACTACAGCGGTATCGCCTTCAACAACCTGAACTACGGCGCGCCTCGCAACGCCATGTTCAGCGTCAAGTGGTCGATGTAAGCACCGCCATGCCCGCAACTACCCGTCGCAACGACGGGTAGTTGCAAGAGCGGGTTCGACCGCGAACGGTCGAGCATCAGGCGCTCACGCCGCTGGCCCCACCAGCGCCGACAAGCGCTTCTCCAACCCCAACGCTTTAAAGCGTTCCACGACAAAGTCGACAAACACCCGGGTCTTCTGCGGCAGTAGTTTCTGCCCAGCGAAGTACAGGGTGGTCGCGCCGGTATCCACGTACCAATCGGGCAGCACCCGCTGCACGCTACCTTTTTCCAGATACGGCAAGGCATGGGCGACGCTGACCAAGGCGATGCCCAGGCCGATCTGCGCGGCTGCGCAGGCGGCTTCCGGGTCGCTCAAGGTCATGCGCGGCTGAATCTCGATGGGGGCCAGCAAACCGTCACGGTTGCGCAACGTCCAGGGCCGTACGCGACCGGTCTGCGGTGAACGGATAAGGATGCCGGCGTGCTGCGGCAAGTCGGCCGGCGAACGCAGTGCCGGGGCGGTTTCCAGGTAGCTTTTTGAAGCCAGCAGAATCCGGTGTGCGGGCGCCAGCTCACGCGCCACCACTCCAAGCGGCAAGTCAAAACCGCCGCCCACCGCTGCATCAAAACCATCGGCAATCAGGTCCACCGGGCGGTTGTCGAAATGCCAGTCCGGCACTACCCGCGGGTAGCGCTGCAGGAATTCGCCGAGCAGCGGCACCATGTATTCGCGGCCGAACGACAGGCCCATGCTCACCTTCAAGGTGCCGGCCGGTTGGCTCTTGAGCGTGGTCAGGTTGCCCATCGCCAGCTGCAAGGTGCTCAAGCCGCCCGCTGCTTCAGCCAGAAAATACTCCCCCGCCTCCGTCAGGCTCAGCTTGCGGGTACTACGCTGGAACAGCCGCACGTCCAGGCTGTCTTCCAGGCGGGCGACGTTCTTGCCCACGGCCGCGGGGGTCAACCCCAGGCGCCGCGCGGCTTGGGCAAAGCTTCCCGCCTCAGCGCTGCGAATAAAACATTCGATGCAATTGAGCGTGTCCATGGCTTACTCCATACAGTTTGGATCGAAAGCATATCCGTATTACCAGCTATTCGCAGGGTAATTAGCTGCGGATACTAGCCCCAACACCAAGCGACATACCCACTTAACGAATCACCCCTTACTTACTTTGGAGAACACCATGACTACTCAAGCATCCCTCGTTAACAAAGTTGCATTCGTCCAAGGCGGCTCCCGCGGTATCGGCGCAGCCATCGTCAAACGCCTGGCCCGTGAAGGCGCTGCCGTGGCCTTCACCTACAGCCAGAGCGCACAACAATCGGAAGGCCTGGTGGCCGAGATCGTCGCCGCTGGTGGCAAGGCCATCGCCATCCGCGCTGACAGCGCCAACGAACAAGCCATCCGCGGCGCCATCAGCCAAGCGGTAGAAACCTTCGGCGGCCTCGACATTCTGGTCAACAACGCCGGCGTACTGGCGGTAGCCCCGATCGAACAACTGAGCATGGAAGACATCGACCGCACCCTGTCGATCAACGTGCGCAGCGTGGTCATCGCCAGCCAGGAAGCCTCTCGCCACCTGCGTGACAACGGCCGCATCATCACCATCGGCAGCACCAACGCGGAGCGCATTCCGTTTGCCGGTGGTTCGATCTACGCCATGAGCAAATCGGCCATCGTCGGCTTCACCAAAGGCCTGGCCCGCGACCTGGGCGGCCGTGGCATCACCGTCAACAACGTGCAGCCTGGCCCGGTTGACACCGACATGAACCCGGACAGCGGCGAGTTTGCCGACACCCTGAAACAAGGCATGGCACTGGCCCGTTACGGCAAAGTGGAAGAGATCGCCAGCTTCGTCAGCTACCTGGCAGGCCCGGAAGCCGGCTACATCACCGGTGCCAACCTGACCATTGATGGTGGGTTTGCGGCGTAACGAATACGCAGATTGGCTGTTGTGGGAGGGGCTTTAGCCGCGAGCTTTTGATTTTAAAAGCATCGCGGCTAAAGCCCCTCCCACATTGACCTCATCAGGCTATCAACCACCGACTTTCTGATAACACACGGTAGTACGCCGCGACCCGTTCGGCCGGCGCTGTGGGTCAGCGTAGGTATGCAACTCGCTGAAGCCGGCTTTGCGCATCATGCCGGCTGAGGCGGCATTTTCTTCGTGGCGGTCGATGTAGATGTCGACCAGCCCTTTCTCGCCGAGGCTGGCGACGGCCTTTTCCAACAGGATCGAGCCCAGTCCCTTGCCCGCCATATCGCGATGCACCACCGCTTCGCAGATATAACCCTGGGGTTCCTCACGCCGCGCCGCCGGTTGCTGGTCGGCAAATTGCCAGGTCTGGATGTAGCTGACGAAGCCGACAATCCGCCCATCCTGTTCAGCCAGCACCGCTTCCACCGCACCGTCGGCAATGCTGTTCAAGTGCTCACGCACGCCGTCTTCGGGCAGGTAATTCCAAGGGTTGGGACCGTGCTCCAGCAACAGCTGGGTGAGCTCGGCGACATCACCTGGTTGGGCAAAACGAAAGGTCAGCGCGGCATCGTTCATCGCTCAGAGTCCTGCAGTGGGGAGATCAGGCAACGCCTCGCCACGTTCGGCGCAGGCGGCCACCTGTTCGATCAGGGAATCCAACTGGTAGCCCTGGGCCTTGAGCCAGTCAGGGTTGTAGTAGCTGGTGGCGTAACGCTCGCCGCCATCGCAGAGCACGGCGACAATCGAGCCGCGCTCGCCGGCCGCGACCATGCGCTGGGCCGCCAGCAAGGCACCGATCAGGTTGGTGCCGCTGGAGCCGCCGACATGCCGGTCGAGGCGCTGCGCCAGGTAGTGCATGGCCGCCAGTGACAAGGCGTCCGGCACCTTGCACATGGCGTCGATCACCGACGGCAAAAACGACGCTTCTACCCGTGGCCGGCCAATGCCTTCGATGCCTGAACCGTGGTCCAGGCGCAGGCTGGCATCGCCCGTGCGGTAGTAGTCGAAGAACACCGAGCGCTCGGCGTCGGCGCAGAGAATCCGGGTGGCGTGGCGGCGGTAACGTACGTAGCGGCCGAGGGTCGCCAGGGTGCCGCCGGTACCGGGGCTGGACACCAGCCAGCTCGGCTCGGGGAAACGCTCGAAGCGCATCTGCTGGAAGATCGACTCGGCGATATTGTTGTTGGCGCGCCAGTCGGTGGCCCGCTCGGCGTAGGTGAACTGGTCCATGAAGTGGCCGCCGCTCTCTTTCGCCAGGCGTTCGGACTCGGCATAAATCTGCGTCGGGTCTTTGACAAGGTGGCACTGGCCGCCATAGAACTCGATCTGGGCGATCTTCTCTTTCGAGGTGGTGGCCGGCATCACCGCAATAAACGGCAGACCGAGCAAGCGGGCGAAATAGGCTTCGGAGATGGCCGTGGAACCGCTCGAGGCTTCGATCACCGGCGCCCCCCGTTGCAGCCAGCCGTTGCACAGCGCGTAAAGAAACAGCGAACGCGCCAGGCGGTGCTTGAGGCTACCGGTGGGGTGGCTGGACTCATCCTTGAAGTACAGCTCGATGCCCGGCAGGCCCGGCAGTGTCAGAGGAATCAGGTGGGTGTCGGCGCTGCGCTGAAAGTCCGCTTCGATAATGCGGATGGCCTCGCGGGCCCAGGCTCTGCCAACCAGCGGTGTTGAATCACTCATGACGCTACCTTCAATCGAGAATTCCAGCGGGCGTTGGCACGCTGGGGTCGCGGCGCCATTGACTGAGGCCCACGCCAATAAAGACCAGCCCGACCGCCAACAGTTGCCAGGCATTTAACCGCTCACCGAGAAACAGCACTGCCATCAGCAAGGTGAACACCGGAATCAAGTTGGTGAAACCCGAGGCCTGGCTGGCGGGCAAGCGGCCGACACCAAAGTTGTACAGGCCATAGGCGCCGACCGTGACGACGATGCCCAGGTACACCACCGAGCCCCAGCCCTGGGCGCTGATCTCGGCCGGCAGCCCGGCGTTGAACAACGCCAGCGGCAGGAAAAACAGCGAACCGACAAACGCCTGCAGCGCAGTCAGGGCGAACGCCGAATAGCGGCTCGACAGGTGCTTGAGCAACAAGGTGTAGCCGGTGGCGCAGAGCATCGCCAGAAACTCGAAGAAGTTGCCCCACAGCGGCGCGGGCGCGTGCTCATCGGCATCGCCAGCCAGGCTCAGCCACACCGCACCGACCACCGCCAGGAGAAAACCGGCCAGGGTGGTGCGAGTGATGCGTTCGCGCAGGGTCAGGTAGGCGCCGACCGCCACCAGCAGCGGCAACAAGGCGGTGATCATGCCGGCTTGCGAGGCGCTGGTACGTTGCAGCGCCAGCGCCTCGAAGATGAAGTATAGGCAGGGCTCGCAGGCAGCCAGGCCGAGCAGGTATTTCCAGTCGCCGGCGCGGTACTCGATGCGCCCACGCCAGCGCCAGGCCAACAGAAACACCAGACTGCCCAAGGCCATCCGGCCGAAAATCACCCACATCGGTGGCAGTTCAGTGAACGCCAGTTTCAAGGCAATGAACGAGCTTCCCCACAAGGCCATGGCAACTACCAGACATCCCCAGGCAAGCGCCTGGCCTTCACGCTGATGCACGCGCACCTCCACATTTTCTGACCGCCAGTATAGAAACCGCACTGCCAGCCGCCCAGTTACAGTGAAGCAGCTATCCTCTGCGCAACTGTTTTTGCCGGCCTTGCGGCCAGGGAGCGCGCCGTTGTCTTTTCGCCATGTAGTGAGCAGTTTCTTTCGTATGGAAGCGGCCAGCGGGCAGCTGCTGATCGCCGCCGCCCTGCTCGCGCTAATCATCAACAACTCGCCGCTGGCGTTCCTCTACAACGGCTTGCTGGACACCCCGGTGATGGTCCGCGTCGGCGCCCTGGAGATCGGCAAACCGCTGCTGCTGTGGATCAATGACGGGCTGATGGCGCTGTTCTTCCTGACCATCGGCCTGGAGGTGAAACGCGAAGTGCTCGAAGGCCACCTCTCTCACCCATCACAGATCGTCTTGCCGGGTATGGCCGCCATCGGCGGCATGCTGGTACCGGCGCTGGTGTACTGGGCAATCAACCGCAACCACCCCGAGGCCCTGGGCGGTTGGGCGATTCCGATGGCCACCGACATCGCCTTCGCCCTCGGCGTACTGGCACTGCTGGGCGCGCGGGTGCCGCTGACGCTCAAGCTGTTTCTGCTGACCCTGGCGATCATCGATGACCTGGGGGCCATCATTGTCATCGCCCTGTTCTATTCCGCCGACCTCTCTACGCGCTCATTGCTGCTGGCTGCCGTGTGTATCGCGGTGCTGATCGGCCTCAATCGTGCCGGCGTGCAAAAGCTCAGCCCGTACATGGTGGTCGGCCTGATCCTCTGGGTGTGTGTACTTAAAAGCGGCGTGCATGCCACGTTGGCTGGGGTAACCCTGGCCTTCACCATTCCCCTGCGCACCCGCGAGGGCGTGCCCTCCCCGGCTCGCGCGCTGGAACACACGCTGCACCCCTGGGTGATCTTCGGCATCCTGCCGCTGTTCGCCTTCGCCAATGCCGGCGTGCCGCTGACCGGCTTGGGCCTGGACAGCTTTCTGCACACGGTGCCGCTGGGTATTGCCTGCGGGCTGCTGGTGGGTAAAACAGTGGGGGTGTTCGGCCTGTCGTGGCTGGCGATTGTGCTGGGCATCGCCAAGCTGCCAGAGGGGGCGAACTGGGGTCAGGTGTTGGGCGTGGCGGTGCTGTGCGGCATCGGTTTCACCATGAGCCTGTTTGTCGGCTCGCTGGCGTTTGAGCCGGGGGTCAGCCCACTGGCGGGGATGGACCGCATCGGCATTCTCAGCGGCTCGTTTTTTGCGGCGCTGCTGGGGTATTTGATTATGGCCAAAGCGAGCAAGACGCCGCGCTAATACGACGTTCGCGGCTTCCTTGGAGAGTACTGAGAGGAGCGCAACTTGCGTCGTCCCAGCGCAGGCTGGGACCCAGGTTCGGTAATCAATCAGCGGACGGTAATCCACTGCAAGGTTCTGGATCCCAGCCTGCGCTGGGATGACGGTGTCCCGGGGATCGGGGTGGGAAAACTATCGATGCAACCGATTCAACCCCGGCGGCAGGCCGGTGCTGTCCACCGCGGTCCACGGCCCATTGGCGTAGGTCGCCCACTTCCAGCCATTGTCCCAGCGGTAGTAGGTGCGTTCGCGGTAATACAGGTTGGGCACCTTATCCAATACATACACACCCAACTGGGTATCCCAGTAGCTGCTCACGCCAGGCGGCGGGGCGAAGTGTGGGTGGGCTTTCATCCGCGTGGTGGCCGGTGCCTGGGTGGGCAGCGGCGCACTTTTCGGTTGCTGGGTGGAGCGTTGCGGGGTGTCCGGGGTGGTGCTCGGCGGCAGCGGGAACGGCTGTGGTTGCGACTGCGGCGAAATGGGTGGCGCGCTACAGCCGGCTAACAGCACGAGCAATACCGCGGCAGCGCAGCGCGCTGTGTTCACACCCATCTGAGTTGTCATTGTGCCTGTCCGTCTGCCGAATCGATGGTCAGCTGTTGCTGATCCTTGCTGCTACTGGCCAAGGGCTGGCTGCGACCAATCCACTCGCCCGCCTTGGCGTTGCCTGCCCGCGAGATGCGAGCTTGCAGTATGACCTGAGGGAAGTTGGAGAGTTTCAGTTGCGGCATCATCGCGTCGCTGTCGGCCAGGCTGACCTCGGCCGGAAGGTCGGCGACGGTCAGGCGTTTCACCGCCAGCGGCATCGGTGGGCCGGACGCGGCGCGGGCGAACACGAACACGCTGTCGCCCGGTTGCACCTTGGCTTGCACGTCTGCCGCCAGTTGCACACGCACCTTCAACACCGCGCCGCTTTCGGCAACGGCGGCCGGCTGCTGCGCGGCTTGCTGGTCGGCCGGCAGGTTGCTGCGGGCACGTTCGATACCGCCTTCGATGGCCGCGCGCGATGGATCATCGGCGGGCATCAGGGCGACCAAGCGGCCCCAGTAGGTAACCGCATCCTGGAAGCGCTTGTCTTCGAAGGCCGCGATGCCCAGCAGGCCGAGGCTGGTGACTTCTTCCGGGTTGCCCTTGAGGGCTTCGTCGGTCAGGCCCTGCAGCTCGGCAGACCATTTTTTATCATTGCCAAAGTACTTCGCCTGGGCCAATTGCCCAAGCAGCTCCGGCTGCCGGCCGGCCAGGGCGATGGCTCGCTCGAACGCGCTGGCGCCGTCGTTCGGGCGCTCCTGGCTCATGTAAGCGCGGCCCAGGTAGTACCAGGCTTCGGCGGAATCTGGCTGGGCTTTTACGGCCTGCTCCAGGCGCGCGGTCATTTCTTCGATGGTGCGCGGCGCCTGCGGCATTTCCTGGGTCAGCTCGACTTTGTCCAACGCGCCCCAATGCCAGTACATACCAAGCGCCAACACCGGCACCAGCACAGCGGCGGCCACTGGCACCCACTTGCCCAGCTTGGAGCTGCGCGCCAGGTCGGCGCCTTCGGTATCGGCCAGCAGCTCACGCGCGGCTTCGGCCTGGGCGGTTTGCAACTGCTCGGCGCTGAGGGTGCCGGCCTGTTGTTGAGCAGTCAGCTCCGCCACGCGTTCCTGGTACAGGGCCACGTTCAGGGCGGTGCGGTCTTCTTCGCGCTGGGCACGGCGGCCACGCAATACGGGGATCAACAGAAATGCCAAGGCCACCAGCAACAGCAGGCCGGCAAACAGCCAGAATTCGATCATTGGGAATTTTTGTCCGCAGGCACAGAATTGAATTGCTCGGTAGAAGATTGATCAGCCTTGAGCAGCGCGTCCAGACGCGCCTGCTCGTCGCCCGACAGGCCGGCGTCAGGGCCGGCAACCGCTTTGCGCCGACGCAGGGCAATCACCACCATCACCAGAAAGCCGGTGCCCAGCGCCGCTGCCGGGCTGTACCACAGCACCAAGGTGCGGGCGGTAACGGCCGGTTTGTAGCGCACGAACTCGCCGTAGCGGTCGACCATGAAGTCGACGATCTGCTCGTTGCTTTTGCCTTCGCCGAGCATGCGGTAGATCTCTTTGCGCAGGTCCGCGGCGATCGGTGCGTTGGAGTCGGCGATGTCCTGGTTCTGGCACTTGGGGCAGCGCAGTTCCAGGGTCAGTTGGCGAAACCGCTCGCGCTCGGCGTCGTTGGCAAATTCATAGGTGTCGATGGCGGCCTGGGCCACACCGACCAGGCTCAGGCCCAACGCTGCTGCAGCTAGCCAACGCTTCATTGCCCGGCCTCATCGACCAGCGCCTGGTACAGGCCGGCCAATTGCTCACGCCAGACCACCTCGTCGATCACGCCGACGAACTTGTGGCGGATGATGCCCTTGCTGTCGATCAGGAAGGTTTCCGGCGCACCGTACACGCCCAGGTTCAGCCCCAGGCTGCCCTCAGCGTCATTGATGTTGAGCTGGTAGGGGTTGTGGAATTCCTTCAGCCATTTCAGCGCGGCGGCGTTGTCGTCCTTGTAGTTGACCCCGTAAACCCGCACGCCCTGCTGGGCGAGCTTGTTCAGCACCGGGTGTTCAACCCGGCAGGAAATGCACCAGGTGGCCCAGACGTTGAGCAGCGCCGGTTTGCCCAGCAGGTCGGCGCGGGTCAGGGTCTTGCCGCCATCAACCGCAGGCAGCGAGAACTCCGGCACCGGCTTTCCGATCAGGGCCGATGGCAGCTCGGAGGGATCGAGGAACAGACCGCGGTAGAGAAACACCGCGCCCACCAGAAAGACCGCCAACGGTAACAGCAACAACGCCCGCTTCATGCCTGTGCTCCACTCAGGCCCAAGGCTTCACGCACTCGGGTTTTGACTTTGACCCGGTAGCGCCGGTCCAGCGCTGCCAGAAGACCACCGAAGCCGGTGAGCAAACCGCCGAACCAGATCCAGCGCACGAAAGGTTTGACGTGAATGCGCACGGCCCAGGCGCCGTTATCCAGCGGCTCGCCGAGGGCGATGTAGATGTCGCGGGTGAAACCGGCGTCGATGCCGGCTTCGGTCATCACCGATTGCTGCACGCTGTACAGGCGTTTTTCCGGGTGCAACACGGCCACTTCCTGGCCGTCTTCGATTACCCGTACGGTGCCGCGGTCGGAGGTGAAGTTGGGGCCCTGGAAGTGCTCGGCGCCATCGAAGATAAAGTGGTAGCCGCCGAGGTCGGTGGACTCGCCACGCTCCATGCGCATGTCGCGCTGGGCGCTGTTCTGGCTCGACAACACCACGCCCAAGGCGCACACGGCGATACCGAAGTGAGCGAGTTGCATGCCCCAGTAGCTGCGGGTCAGTTTGCCCAGGCCCTTGAGCAGGCCGGTGTTGCGGGTTTTATCCAGCAGATCGCGCACCCCGGCCAGCAGCACCCAGGCGGCCAGCAGGCAGACGGCGAGCACCGCCCAGTTGAAGTCGCCAAGCACCATCGAGGCCACGCCACCGAGCACCACGCTGGCGATCAGCACCGGACCGAGCATGCCCAGCAGCCATTTCACCGGGGTGTCTTTCCAGCGCACCAGCACACCGACCGCCATCACCACCATCAGCAGGCTCATCAGCGGCACGAACAACGCGTTGAAATAGGGAGGACCAACCGACAGCTTGGCGCCAGTCAGGGCATCCAGTACCAGCGGGTAGAGGGTGCCGAGCAAAATCATCGAGGCGGCAACCACCAGCACCAGGTTGTTACCCAGCAGAAGCATTTCCCGCGACCAGGGGGCAAAGCCCACCTGGCTTTTCACCACTGGCGCACGCAGGGCGAACAGGGTCAGCGAGCCACCGACCACCAGCAGCAGGAACGCCAGAATGAACACACCGCGCTCGGGGTCCGAGGCAAATGCGTGCACCGAGGTCAGCACCCCGGAACGAACCAGGAAGGTACCGAGCAAACTCAGGGAGAACGCCGCGATGGCCAGCAGCACGGTCCAGCTTTTGAACACGCCGCGTTTCTCCGTGACCGCCAGCGAGTGGATCAGCGCCGTGCCCACCAGCCAGGGCATGAACGAGGCGTTTTCCACCGGGTCCCAGAACCACCAGCCGCCCCAGCCGAGTTCGTAGTACGCCCACCAGGAACCGAGGGTGATGCCGATGCCGAGGAAGGCCCAGGCAACAATGGTCCAGGGCCGCGACCAGCGCGCCCAGGCGGCGTCCAGACGGCCACCGAGCAAGGCGGCGATGGCGAAGGAGAACGCCACGGAGAAACCGACATAGCCCATGTACAGCATCGGCGGGTGCACGATCAGGCCGATGTCCTGCAGCAGCGGGTTGAGGTCACGACCGTCCACCGGGCTTTGCGGCAGCAGGCGCTCGAAGGGGTTGGAGGTGATGATCAGAAACAGCAGAAAGCCGATGCTGATCATGCCCATCACGCCCAGCACACGGGCCAGCATCACCTGCGGCAACTGGCGGGAGAACACCGACACGGCGAAGGTCCAGCCACCGAGAATCAAGGCCCACAGCAGCAACGAACCTTCGTGGGCACCCCACACGGCGCTGAACTTGTAGTACCAGGGCAAAGCGCTGTTGGAGTTGTTGGCGACGTAGGCCACCGAGAAATCGTCGGTCATGAACGCCCAGGTCAGGCAACCGAAGGCCAGCAGCAGGAAGCTGAACTGGCCCCAGGCGGCGGGCTGGGCCAGCCCCATCCACTGACGATCACCGCGCCAGGCGCCAATCATTGGCAAGGTGGCCTGCACCAGCGCCATGCACAGGGCGAGGATCATCGCCAGATGGCCGATTTCCGGAACGATCAGAGCCGCCATCATGGTTGTTTCTCCGCGTTGGCCGGGGCATACGCCGCGCCATCCTGAGGCGCGGACTGGCCGCTGTCTTTGAGCGCCTTGGTGACTTCCGGCGGCATGTATTTTTCGTCGTGCTTGGCCAGCACTTCATCGGCGATCAGCACGCCGTCAGCATTCAATTTGCCAAGGGCGACGATGCCCTGCCCTTCGCGGAACAGGTCCGGGAGGATGCCGCGGTAGCGGATGGTCACGCTCTTGGCGAAATCGGTGACCACGAACTGCACGTCCAGTGAGTCGCCGCTGCGTACCAGCGAGCCCTTCTCGACCATGCCACCGGCGCGGATGCGGGTGTCGTGGGGTACTTCGCCATTGGCGATCTGGGTGGGGGTGTAGAACAGGTTGATGTTCTGCTGCAGGGCGCTGAGCGCCAGGCCGACGGCAATGCCCACCCCGGCGACGATGCCGAGGATGATCAACAGGCGCTTTTTACGCAGCGGATTCACTTCTGACTCTCCCGGCGCAAACGGCGCGCCTCTTCTTGCAGGTAACGACGGCGGGCCAGAATTGGCAGCGCGACGTTGAGGGCCAACACCGCCAGGCTGATGCCATAAGCGGTCCAGACGTACAGACCATGGTGACCCATGGCGAGGAAATCACTGAACGAGGCAAAGCTCATCGCACGCCCCCTTGCGCTATCTGCTGCGCCACTTCGTCCTTCACCCAACTGGCGCGGGCTTCGCGCTTGAGCACTTCCAGGCGCATGCGCATCAGCAGCACGGCGCCGAAGAAGCAGTAGAAACCCAGCACCATGAGCAGCAGCGGCAACCACATTTCCGCCGGCATGGCCGGGCGTTCGGTGATTTTGAAGGTGGCGCCCTGGTGCAGGGTGTTCCACCACTCCACCGAGTATTTGATGATCGGGATGTTCACCACGCCCACCAGCGCCAGCACTGCACAGGCTTTGGCCGCGCTGTCACGGTTGCTGATAGCGTTGCCCAGCGCAATAACACCGAAGTACAGAAACAACAGAATCAGCATCGACGTCAGGCGGGCATCCCACACCCACCACGAGCCCCAGGTCGGCTTGCCCCAGATGGCGCCGGTGAGCAGCGCGATGGCGGTCATCCAGGCACCGATGGGCGCGGCGGACTGCAAGGCGACGTCGGCGATTTTCATCTTCCACACCAGGCCCACCAGGCCGGCGATCGCCAACAGCACATAGCAGGACTGCGCCAGCATGGCCGCCGGCACGTGGATATAGATGATGCGAAAGCTATTGCCCTGCTGGTAATCCGGAGGCGCGAACGCCAGCCCCCAGACCAGGCCGGTGGCGATCAGCAGCACGGCCGCCACGCTCAACCAGGGCAGCCAGCGGCCGCTGATCTGGTAGAACCATTTGGGCGAGCCCCATTTGTGAAACCAAGTCCAATTCATCAGGGTAACCACGTATTTATTATTCGCCGACGCTAATGGCCAGGCCTGCGGCGGTCGCAAAAGGTGTCAGGGTAATGGCCAGGGCCGTAAGGCTGGCCATCCACAGCAAGTAACCGACCACTGGTAGCCCCTGCAACGAGGCTTGCAGCGCCCCGCTGCCGAGGATCAGCACGGGGATGTACAGCGGCAGAATCAGCAGCGCCAGCAACAGGCCACCGCGTTTCAGGCCGACGGTCAGTGCCGCCCCCACAGCGCCCAACAGGCTGAGCACCGGGGTTCCCAAAAGCAACGTCATCAACAAAACCGGAATGCACTGGCTCGGCAAACCGAGCATCAGCGCCAGCAAGGGCGCTAGCAAGACCAGGGCCAGGCCGGAAAACAGCCAGTGTGCCAGCACCTTGGCCAATACCAGAAGAGCCAGGGGGTGCGACGAAAGGACCCACTGCTCCAACGAACCGTCTTCGAAATCACTGCGAAACAGGCCGTCTAGCGAGAGCAATACAGCCAACAGTGCAGCGACCCAGATCAGCCCCGGCGACAAGGTTTGCAACAGTTGGCTTTCCGGCCCCACCGCTAGCGGGAACAAGGCGATGACGATGGCGAAGAACACCAGCGGATTGGCCAACTCGGCCGGGCGGCGGAACAACAGACGGGCTTCGCGGGCCACCAACAGGGTAAATACGTTACTCATGCGTGGCGTTGCCCCAGGTCCAGTTCGCGGTAGCCTGCGGGCATCTGCGCCAAGCTGTGGTGGGTGGTCAACACCACCATGCCGCCCTGTTCGCAATGCTGCGCCAGGTGCGCCTCTAATTGTGCGACACCTGTTTTATCCAACGCGGTAAACGGCTCATCCAGAATCCACAGCGGCGGCGGGGCCAGATACAAACGCGCCAACGCCACGCGGCGCTGCTGGCCTGCCGACAAGGTGTGGCAGGGAACATCTTCAAAACCGCGCAGGCCGACCTGCTCCAGCGCCTGCCAGATGGCGTCGCGGCTGGCGGGTTGGTGCAAGGCGCAGAGCCAGGTGAGGTTTTCTTCAGCGGTGAGCAGGCCCTTGATGCCCGCCGCGTGGCCGAGCCACAGCAGGTTGCGCGCCAGCTCATGGCGTTGCTTGGCCAGCGGCTGGCCATTGAGCAACACTTCACCAGCGGTGGGTTGCATCAGCCCGGCGAGCAAGCGCAGCAGGCTGGTCTTGCCGCTGCCGTTGGGGCCGCTGATCTGCAGCATTTCCCCGGCGGCCAGACGCAGCTCCAGGCGCTCGAAGAGCATGCGCCAGTCCCGCTCGCAGGCGAGCGCCACAGCTTCGAGTAAGGGGCTATTCAAGGATAGGCTGACCTTCGGGCTAGGGGCCGGAGATAAAATCCGGGTAGGCAGGTTTTGCCCTGCATTTCGCTATCAAGTCCAGGCAAGCTTGGCCGCTATACTCAGGCAAGCCAACAGCACGGCCGACCCGGACGGGGCGGCATTATACATGTCATGCCCGCCCCTCGAAGCTGGCTTTTTCGACAGGTTGTAAACCGCCGATGAGCGAAATCAGTAGCACTCGCCCACTCCCCCCGGTCACCCCGACCACGCGACCGAACACTTCGGTGGCCGACGCCGCAGTGAAACTGCTGCAACCGCTGGGCGACCTGCTGGCGGTAGGCGACAGCACCACGGCCGAAGTGGTCAGCGTCAAAGACCTCGCACAGAATTTCCAGCAGGTGCTGCTCAAGCTCAACCTGGCCACCGGCCAGCCTGCCACCGTACAAGCCACCACCAACCAGCCGCTGGTGCCGGGCAGCACTGTAGGCGTCACCGCCGTCACCGATACTCGCTTGTCGGTGGTGCTGCAAATTGCTGCCGGCGGCAACCCACTGACCAGCCTGGATGGCGACGCCATGCCGCCGGGCACGGTAATCCAGGGCAAGGTCGAATCCAGCCAGGCCTTTGTGCAACAGCACACCCAGCAGGTGCTGAACAAGGTGGTGATGAGTTTGCTGAATACCTCCATGGCGGGCAGCAAGCTGGCCTTGGAAACGCCGTTGAATCTGCCGGTCGGCAGCCTGCTCACCGCCCAGGTGCAGAGCAACCAATCGCTGGCCTTTCTGCCACTGAGCGGGCGCCTCGACCAGTTGGAACTGGGCCAACAGCTGGGTAGCCAACAGGCACGCCAGGGCTCGCTGGAAAACCTGCTGAAATCCCTGCAAGGCCTGAGCGGTAAAGAAGGCTTGCCCGAGGGGGTGCGTGCCAGCATCGACAAGTTGCTCGGCTCCTTGCCCGATGGCGCCCAGCTCAGCGACTCCAAAGGCCTGGCCCAGGCCCTGGAAAAAAGCGGCATGTTCCTCGAAGCCAAGCTGCTCAGCGGCAACACCGCCGGCCTGTCGCAAGACATGAAAGCCAACCTGCTGCGTCTGATCGCGCAGATTCTGCCGGCCTTGCCCAGTGGCACCGCGATCAACCCCAACACCATCGGCGCCAACCTCGGCCAGGCATTGCCGGTATTTCTACGGAACGCCCTGGGCGCCCTGGGGCAAACCGGGGTCAAGCAACCGGGCCTGAGCTTTCCCCTGCCGACCAAGCTGCAGCAGGAGCTAGAAAAGGAAGGCGACCTGGAAAGCCTGCTCAAGCTCGCCGCTGCCGCCGTCTCGCGACTGCAGACACACCAACTGTCCAGCCTGGCGCAAAGCCAACTGACACCGGAGGGCAACCTGCTCACCACCTGGCAAATGGAAGTGCCGATGCGTAACCAGCAGGACCTGGTGCCGCTGCAGCTGAAAATGCAGCGCGAGGACGTGCAGGAAGAAAAACAGAACGGCAAAGGCGGCAAGAAAGGTCAGCAGCAAGAACCAGTGTGGCGCATCGAACTGGCCTTCGACCTCGCCCCGCTCGGCCCGCTACAAGTGCAGGCGCAGATTGCCCGTGGCAGCCTCACCAGTCAGCTGTGGGCCGAGAAGATCAGCACCGTGCAGTTGATCGACAAGGAACTGGGCACGTTGCGCGACCGCCTCACCGCGGCCGGCCTGAATGTCGGCGAACTGGAGTGTCAGCAAGGTTTCCCCCCGCAAGGCCCGCGGACCACCCTCGAACAACGCTGGATCGACGACAAAGCATGAAACGCGAAGCCCCCCGCCAGGCGATTGCCCTCACCTACGATGGCAAGAGCGCGCCAAACCTCAGCGCCAAAGGCGACGACGAACTGGCCGAAGCGATTCTGGCGATTGCCCGTGAATACGAAGTGCCGATCTACGAAAACGCCGAGCTGGTGCGTTTGCTGGCGCGTATGGAACTGGGCGATGCGATTCCCGAAGAGCTGTACAAAAGCATCGCCGAGATCATTGCGTTTGCCTGGTACTTGAAAGGCAAAAGCCCTGAAGGGTTTGTGCCGGATGACGGCGGCGAGAAAGACGTAACCCCGCATACGCCGCAGCCATTGCTGGATTAAACGGCCGTTCCCGTAGGAGCGGCTTCAGCCGCGATGCTTTTACAATCCACAGCATCGCGGCTAAAGCCGCTCCTACAGGGATTTTCGATGTAATCAGAACTCAGCGCTTGGCTTGATGCAGTTTGCTGACCAGTTCGGCTTCGGCGCGGCTGAGGCCGCACGATTGGGTCAGGTCATCGACGCTGGCGCCCAGGCCGACCAACCGCGCAGCCTGGGTGAAGGAGAGGTTGCTCGGGTCGCGCTGCTCAATCTGGCTGAGCTTGTCCGGAATCGGCGCCACGGTTCGGCGCAGTTCGTAGAGCTCTTCGCCCATGCGGATGCTACCGGTGAGGTAGGTATCCAGGCGTTTCTTCAGCTCTTTGATCGCCTGGTCGCGCAGCGCATCGCGCTGCGCCTGGTGCTCGAACTGCCGCACGAATTCGCGCTGTCGCCCGGCTAGCCAGATGCAGGTGCCGCCCAGCGTGACGCAGGCCAGGGCCAGCACCAACAGCGCGATGTCGAGCATGGGTCAGATGCTCTCCAGTTCGGACCATTCTTCTTCGGACATCATTTTGTCCAGCTCAACCAGAATCAGCAGCTCGCCGTTCTTGTTGCATACGCCCTGGATGAACTTGGCCGACTCGTCGTTGCCGACGTTAGGCGCGGTCTCTACTTCCGATTGGCGCAGGTAAACCACTTCGGCGACGCTGTCGACCATGATGCCAACCACTTGCTTGTCGGCTTCGATGATGACGATACGGGTGTTGTCGGTAACCGAACCGGAGTCCAGGCCGAAACGCTGGCGGGTGTCGATCACCGTCACCACGTTGCCGCGCAGGTTGATGATCCCCAGCACGTAGCTAGGGGCACCTGGCACCGGCGCGATCTCGGTGTAGCGCAGGACTTCCTGCACCTGCATCACATTGATGCCGTAGGTTTCGTTATCCAGGCGGAACGTCACCCACTGCAGAATGGGATCTTCGGAACCTTGTGCGGAATTTTTCTTCATATCCCTAGCCTCATCAATGCCGCTCGCGCGGCGTACGGGTGTGACCCGCCGTTTACGGTAAAGCCCCGCACTGGCAGGGCTGTTCAATCATCAATGCACGCGCCCGTCGCTGCTCAAGCGTTTGGCGGCGCCGCTGGCGATCAGCTCAGCCAGCACGGCGACATCCACCAGCGCGCACATGTGTTCAATTACGGTTCCGGCCAACCACGGCCGCTGGCTGCGTTGGCTGCGCCACTTGACCTCTTTGGGGTCCAGGCGGATCGAGCGGCTGACTTGGTGAACGGCCAGCCCCCATTCGTAGCCTTGCACGGAAATCACATACTGCAAGCCCTGGCGGAAATCATCGCGGTAGCGATCAGGCATCACCCAGCGCGCGGTGTCCAGCACCCGCAGGTTACCGGCCTGGCACGGCAGGATACCGAGGAACCAGTCCGGTTGGCCAAACAGCGGCGTCAGTTCCTGACCGACCAAGGGGTAGATCGAACCCAGGCACACCAGCGGCACGGCCAATGTCAGGCCGGCCACATCGAATAACAGGCACTCGAACGGCTCTTCGCCCCAGCTCGGCTGGCCGTCCAGTTGCAGCGGTGGCGGCGTGGGCGCCATATCCGTTTGAATCTGCTTGGCCACCACCGACTCGGCCACGGGTGGCGCGAGCACTACCGGTTTTGCCACCGGTTTTTCAGCCACCGGCGCCGGCTGCTCGACCAACAAGGTCGGCATCAACAGCGGCTTGGCCATTTCCAAAGTCGGCAGAACCAGGGTTGGGCGTTCGACGTTGACCGCCGCCGGTTTGGCGGCAACCGGTGGCGCTTGCAGACGCGCATCGCGCACCTGCTCTTCCAGCACGGCGGCTTCGAATTCATCGAGGGAAATCGCATCGGATTCAACCGGCGCCGCTACCGCAACGGCCTTGGCCACTGGCGCAGGCGCGACCGGCAACGGGCGCACCGGCGCGGTTACGGGAGCCGCTACTGTGGCTTGCACCACGGCCAGGCTGATCGGCTCAACCGGCTGAGCGTCGGCCAATTCGGCAGCCGCTTCCTGCAGCAGGCCGTCCAGGTAGGACTGCAAAGCCAGCTGCGGGCGCGTAGCGGTTGCGATAGGACGACTCATAGACAAAATCCGAATGAATGAACTGACTCATATATCGGCAGCAGGGGCGCGCGACTTGAGCCAGCCTTGATAGCAAAAATCGCCATGGTTACGCGACCTGCGCCGCCAGTTCATTGCTAAGCAAATGCTTGAGCAGCGCGCGATACGCCAACACACCGCGGCTTTTGTCATCGAACTGCGATGGCGTCTGCCCTGCCCGGCTGGCATCACGCAAGCGCGTGTCGACCGGAATGTAGGCCGGCCACAGGTGATCGGGGTAGGAGTTGCGCAAGGTCCGCAGGGTGCTTAGGGATGCCTGGGTACGGCGGTCGAACAGGGTCGGCACGATGGTGTACGGCAGCGCCTGTTTGCGTGAGCGGTTGATCATTGCCAGGGTGCTGACCATGCGCTCCAGGCCTTTTACCGCAAGGAACTCGGTCTGTACCGGAATCGCCAACTGCTGGCTGGCGGCCAGGGCGTTGACCATCAGCACGCCGAGCAATGGCGGGCTGTCGATAATGGCGTGGTCGAAATCGTCCCACAGCTGCGCCAGGCTTTTTGCGATCACCAAGCCCAGGCCACTCTGCCCCGGCGACTGACGCTCAAGGGTGGCCAGCGCGGTGCTGGACGGCATCAGGGAAATCGAGGGATGGCTGGTGGGCAGCAGC
This sequence comes from Pseudomonas sp. GV071, assembly GCF_003050835.1. Classification (GTDB taxonomy): domain Bacteria; phylum Pseudomonadota; class Gammaproteobacteria; order Pseudomonadales; family Pseudomonadaceae; genus Aquipseudomonas. The sequence goes on from NZ_QAOJ01000007.1 coordinate 66,083, forward strand.
AATTGCCCCGGCAGCCCTTGCGGCACATTGCCGCCGTGCTGGAACAGGTCGAACGCGCTGTGCTCCAGGGAATCGGGGTCATGCCCGAAATAGCTCGTCATGGAGCCATGTGGATCAAGATCGACCACAACCACACGCTTGCCGGCGTCGGCCAACAGGCCCGCCAGTGCGATGCTTGTGGTGGTCTTGCCTACCCCACCTTTTTGATTGGCTACTGCCCAGACTCTCATGTTCGTTATCCTCCCGGCGCACCAAGGGCTTACCGAGAACAAGCGCCAACCTAAGGGGTCGGCGACGGGGAATTGACAGTACCGCCCGCGGGCGGCTGCACCGCTGGCGATGGTGCAGGTTGTGTGCCAGCCCGCTCTAACGCGGCGTCGGGCTGCGCATGACCACTTCCTACACCGCTTACACTGCGTCGCACATCCAAGTTGCGTGACACCACCAGCACGACCCGGCGATTGCGCGCTCTTCCCTCTGCCGTAGCGTTATCCGCAATCGGCTGAAACTCACCATAACCGACCGCTGCCAGGCGTCCGGCGTTTACACCATCCATGGCCATCATTCTTACAATGCTAGCTGCCCGCGCCGTCGACAGCTCCCAGTTAGTAGGAAACTGCGCGGTTTTGATCGGAAGATTATCTGTGAACCCTTCCACATGGATGGGATTCTCATAAGGTGCCAGAATTTTGGCAACCTTTTCGATAATGGTGAACGCCGTATCGTTGGGAATCGCATCGCCGCTGGGGAACAACAGGCTGGAATTGAGCTCGATTTCAATCCACAGCTCGTTGCCCCGCACGGTCAACTGGTCACTCTTGATCAGGTCGCCAAACGCTTCTTTCACCGCGTCGCTGATTTCCTGCAGGGCCTTGCTCGGGTCTTCACCGGCTGGTGTGTCCTGATCCAGCGGCCGCTCGGGCTCGGTGGTCAGCGGCCGCTCCTCGCCCACCGGAATCGGCTTGATGGCACGGTCCGGCTGGTTGAAGGCACCGACCAGGCTGTCGGAAAGAATCTTGTACTTGCCTTCGTTGATCGATGAGATCGAGTACATCACCACAAAAAACGCGAACAGCAAGGTAATGAAGTCCGCGTATGACACCAGCCAACGTTCGTGGTTTTCGTGTTCTTCCTGATGCCGCCGACGGGCCATATGCAGCCGAACCTTTTAGTCCATGAAGCCTTGCAGCTTGAGCTCGATCGAACGCGGATTTTCCCCTTCGGCAATGGAGAGAATTCCTTCCAGGAGCATTTCCCGGTACCGCGATTGGCGCAAGGCAATGGCTTTGAGCTTGTTGCCCATGGGCAACAGCAACAGGTTGGCGAACGCCACACCGTAAATGGTGGCGACAAAGGCAACGGCGATGCCACTGCCGAGCATGCTCGGATCGGCCAGGTTGCCCATTACATGGATCAAGCCCATCACGGCGCCGATGATGCCGATGGTGGGCGAGTAACCGCCCATGCTGTCGAACACCTTGGCCGCCTGAATATCACGGCCTTCCTGGGTATACAGGTCAACCTCCAGAATGCTGCGGATAGCCTCTGGTTCGGCGCCATCCACCAGCAGTTGCAGACCTTTGCGGGCGTAGGGGTCAGCCTCGACATCTGCGACCGCCTCCAGCCCCAGCAAACCTTCTTTACGTGCCGTCATGCTCCAGCCGACCACGCGATCGATGCCGCCAACCAGGTCGATGCGCGGCGGAAAGATGATCCAGCGCACAGTCACCAGCGAACGCTTGAACACTGTCATCGGCGTCTGCAGGAACGCTGCTCCCAGCGTGCCGCCCACCACAATCAGAAAAGCCGGGCCATTGATCAGCGCGCCGACGTGGCCGCCTTCCAGGTAGTTGCCCCCCAGAATGGCAACGAACGCCAGGATCACCCCGATAAGGCTGAGTACATCCATCAGACACAGGCCTCCACCAGGTGTCGACCGATGTCATCAAGGCTGTAAACCGCGTCCGCCAGGTTGGCTTTGACGATGGCCATGGGCATGCCGTAGATCACGCAACTGGCTTCATCCTGCGCCCACACCTGGCTGCCACCCTGCTTGAGCAGGCGCGCGCCTTCGCGGCCGTCGGCGCCCATGCCGGTAAGCACTACGGCCAACACCTTGTCGCCGTAGGCTTTGGAGGCGGAGCCGAAGGTGATGTCCACGCACGGGCGATAGTTCAAACGCTCATCGCCCGGCAGAATTTTCACTGTGCCGCGGCCGTCGACCATCATCTGCTTGCCGCCAGGGGCCAGCAGGGCCAGGCCAGGGCGCAATTGATCGCCGTCTTCAGCCTCTTTGACGCTGATTTTGCACAGCTTGTCCAAACGCTCGGCAAAGGCTTTGGTGAAGGCCGCCGGCATGTGCTGGATCAGCACGATGGGCGCCGGAAAATTAGCCGGTAGCTGGGTCAACACGCGTTGCAGAGCGACCGGGCCGCCGGTGGACGTGCCAATGGCGAGCAGCTTGTAGGCCTTACGCTTGGGCGCGGCGCTGGAAGCAGGGGCATTCCCGGCGGCTGGAGCGGGGGCGGCTGGCCGCGGTGCGGCAGGTGCCGGACGTGCCGCCGCGCTGCTGGTGCTCGGCGCATGCGCCGGTGCAGGGGTCGCAGCAGGTGCTGCCGGGGCGCTGGGCAGACTGCTGTAACGGCGGTTACTGCGGGCGATGCTATGCACCTTCTCGCACAGCAACTGCTTGACCTTCTCGGGGTTGCGCGAGATGTCTTCGAAATTCTTCGGCAGGAAATCCACCGCACCAGCGTCCAGCGCATCGAGCGTTACGCGCGCGCCTTCGTGGGTAAGCGAGGAGAACATCAGTACCGGAGTTGGGCAACGCTGCATGATATGACGCACGGCAGTGATGCCATCCATCATCGGCATTTCGTAGTCCATGGTGATCACGTCAGGCTTGAGCGCCAGGGCCTGATCGATAGCCTCCCGGCCATTGGTAGCAGTGCCGACGACCTGAATATTCGGGTCGGCGGAGAGAATCTCCGAGACACGCCGGCGGAAAAAGCCGGAATCGTCCACCACCAGAACCTTAACTGCCATAACCGCTCCTTTGAACCCGCCCGAGGCCCCTGTGGGCCACCGCGCTTGGTGCTGCGTGGGCAGGCGAAGCGCTTATTTACACCGAGTAAATGCCACGCTCCCTGCTGTCTTCACGCGTAGTCTCGAACACGCCGTAATCAGATACGGCGCGCGTAACGCTTGAGCATGCTTGGCACATCCAGAATCAGGGCAATGCGCCCGTCACCGGTGATAGTGGCCCCGGACATCCCCGGCGTACCCTGCAGCATTTTGCCCAGCGGCTTGATTACCACTTCTTCCTGGCCCACCAGTTGATCGACGACAAAGCCGATGCGCTGAGTGCCCACGGACAGAATCACCACGTGACCTTCGTGCTGTTCCTCATGCTGCGCACTGCTGATCAGCCAGCGCTTGAGGTAGAACAGCGGCAACGCCTTGTCGCGCACGATCACCACTTCCTGGCCATCGACCACGTTGGTACGCGACAGGTCGAGGTGGAAGATCTCGTTGACGTTGACCAGCGGGAAGGCGAAGGCCTGGTTGCCAAGCATCACCATCAGGGTCGGCATGATCGCCAGAGTCAGCGGCACCTTGATGACGATCTTGGTGCCCTGGCCCTTGGCCGAGTAGATGTTGATGATGCCGTTGAGCTGGGAAATCTTGGTTTTCACCACGTCCATGCCGACACCGCGGCCGGACACATCGGAGATCTCGGTTTTGGTCGAGAAGCCCGGGGCAAAAATCAGGTTGTAGCATTCGGCTTCGCTGAGGCGGTCGGCGGCGTCTTTGTCCAGCACGCCCTTCTCCACCGCTTTGGCGCGCAGCACGTCGGGGTCCATACCGTTGCCGTCGTCAGAGATCGACAGCAGGATGTGGTCACCCTCTTGCTGCGCCGACAGCACGATCTTGCCGCCACGGCTCTTGCCGGCAGCTTCGCGTTTTTCCGGCGACTCGATACCGTGGTCCACCGAGTTGCGCACCAAGTGCACCAACGGGTCGGCCAGCGCCTCCACTAGGTTCTTGTCGAGGTCGGTTTCTTCCCCCACCAGTTCCAGGTTGATCTCTTTTTTCAGGCTGCGCGCCAGGTCACGAACCAGGCGCGGGAAGCGGCCGAAGACTTTCTTGATCGGCTGCATGCGGGTTTTCATCACCGCGGTCTGCAGGTCGGCCGTCACCACATCGAGGTTGGAGACGGCCTTGGACATGTTCTCGTCGCCGCTGTTGAGCCCCAGGCGCACCAGACGGTTACGCACCAGCACCAACTCGCCGACCATGTTCATGATCTCGTCCAAGCGCGCGGTGTCGACCCGAACAGTGGTCTCAGCTTCGGTGGCTGGCGAGGCTTTATCGGCAGCTGCAGCAGCCGGTGCCGGCGCTGGAGCAGCGGCGGCCGGTTTGGCAGCAGCCGGTTTTGCAGGCTCCGCTTTCGCGGCGGGCTTGGCCGCCGGTGCAGCAGGCTTGGCTGGCGCAGCAGCAGCTGGCAACGGCGCCTGGGCAGTCGGCTCGACGAACTTGCCTTGACCATGCAACTGGTCGAGCAAGGCTTCAAACTCGTCATCCGTGATGTTGTCGCCAGCGCCACTGGCAGCCGGCGTAGCCGCCGCTACCGGTGCCGGAGCAGCGGGTGCCGCCGGCGCAGTAGGCTCAACGAACTTGCCTTTGCCGTGCAGTTGATCCAGCAGGGCTTCAAATTCGTCGTCGGTGATTTCATCGCCACTACCGGCAGCCGCCGGGGCTTCGCTGGCTGGCGCTGCGCTGACCGGCGCGGCTGGCGCGGCGGGTGCCGCTGCGGCAGCGAACTGCCCTTTGCCATGCAACTGGTCGAGCAAGGATTCAAATTCGTCGTCAGTGATTTCGTCGCCACTGGCAGCAGCGGCCGGTGCTTTGGGTTCGTCGTGCAGCGCATCGAGCAACTGCTCGAATTCGCTGTCGGTGATATCACCGGACGCCGCAGCAGGCGCTTCATCCACTTCAGCTTCGGGTTCAGCAGCCACGGGCTCGGCGGTCGCACCGGCGAGTTCGGCGGCGGTCTGTGGCTCGGCCAGACGCGACAGCGCGGCCAGCAGTTCAGGCGTCGCTGGCGTTGGCGTGGTGCGCTCACGCACTTCGGAAAACATGCCGTTCACGGCATCCAGTGCTTCGAGGACAACGTCCATCAGCTCCGAGTCAACGCGCCGTTCACCCTTACGCAGGATGTCGAACACGTTTTCGGCGATATGGCAGCACTCCACCAGCTCATTGAGCTGGAGGAACCCGGCGCCACCTTTGACGGTATGGAAACCGCGGAAAATAGCGTTGAGCAGATTGGAATCATCCGGGCGGCTTTCCAGCTCGACCAGTTGCTCCGATAACTGCTCAAGAATTTCGCCGGCCTCTACCAGGAAGTCCTGGAGGATTTCTTCATCGGCGCCGAAGCTCATTGGTGTGCTCCCTAGAACCCTAGACTGGATAGCAGATCGTCAACGTCATCCTGATTAGAGGCGACGTCTTCACGCTTATCGGCATGAATCTGCGGACCTTCACCATGAGAAGGCTCTTTTTGTTTTTCTTGCTCGGCGCGCAGCACGGCATGGTCGTGCTCGATACCCGCAAAACGGTCTACCTGACTGGCCATCAGCACCAGTTTCAGCAGGTTGCTTTCCACCTCGGTAACCAGCTGCGTAACGCGTTTGATCACCTGACCGGTAAGGTCCTGGTAGTCCTGCGCCAACAGAATGTCATTGAGGTGGGCGGACAACTTGCTGCTGTCACGCTCACTACGGGCCAGGAACAATTCGATGCGCTTGGCCAATTCACGGAACGCTTCAGCGCCTAACTCGCGACGCATGAAGCGTCCCCAGTCAGCACTCAAGTTGGTGGCTTCGTCATGCAGGTCGTTGACCAGCGGCGCACTCTGCTCCACCAGATCCATGGTGCGATTGGCCGCTTTCTCGGTCATGGTCACAACATAGTTAAGGCGTTCAGTCGCATCGGTGATTTGCGACACTTCTTTGGCGTGTGGCACGCGCGGGTCGAGCTGGAAGTTGACGATGGCGTTGTGCAGCTCACGCGTCAGTTTTCCCACTTCGTGATAAAGCCCGCGATCACGAACTTTATTGAGCTCATGGATGAGCTGCACCGCGTCGCCAAAATTACCTTTCTCAAGGCTCTCAACGAGCTCGCGGGCATTGGATTTTAAGGACGACTCAAGGTCGCCCATGGGTAGATCGTCGTGCGCCATAATGCCCCCACGGCTGGTATCAGCCGTTAACACGCTCGAAGATTTTTTCGATCTTCTCTTTCAGGACCTGGGCTGTGAACGGCTTGACTACATAGCCATTCACCCCGGCTTGCGCCGCTTCAATAATCTGGTCGCGCTTGGCTTCGGCGGTCACCATCAGCACCGGCAGGTGCTTGAGACGGTCATCGGCGCGCACTGCGCGGAGCAGGTCGATACCGGTCATACCCGGCATGTTCCAGTCAGTCACGAGAAAGTCGAAGCTGCCGCTATGCAGCATGGGTAGAGCCGTGGTCCCGTCATCTGCCTCAGCGGTGTTGGTGAATCCCAAGTCGCGCAAGAGGTTCTTGATGATCCGTCGCATCGTTGAGAAGTCGTCAACGATGAGGATTTTCATGTTTTTGTCCAAGTCGACCTCCGTACAGTCCTAAACGCACCCAGCACCTGGATGCGCGTTGAATCGAGAAACTGGCAGTACCGCTCAGCTAGCGCGCCACTCGCTCAAGCGTGCACGCAAACGAGCGGCACACTGGCTATGCAACTGGCTGACCCGCGATTCGCTGACCCCCAGCACTTCGCCAATTTCCTTGAGATTCAGTTCTTCGTCGTAATACAGCGACAACACCAACTGTTCGCGCTCCGGCAGCCCGGAAATGGCCGCTGCCAATGCCGATTGGAAACGTTCATCTTCCAGATCGCGCGAAGGCTCGAAGTGGGTAACGCCAGCGTCTTCACGCAGCCCCGTGTGTTCGCCGTCCTGAAGAAGGTCGTCGAAACTGAACAAGCGGCTGCCCAAAGTGTCGCCAAGAATGCCGTAGTAATCCTCGAGACTCAATTGGAGTTCGGCCGCAACTTCTTGATCTTTAGCGTCTCTGCCTGTTCTGGCTTCAATTTTTCGGATTGCGTCACTCACCATCCGACTGTTGCGGTGCACCGAACGGGGTGCCCAATCGCCTTTGCGTACTTCATCCAGCATAGATCCGCGTATGCGAATGCCGGCGAAAGTTTCAAAACTGGCGCCTTTGGTGGAGTCGTATTTTTTCGAGGCTTCGAGCAGGCCGATCATGCCGGCCTGGATCAGATCTTCCACCTGCACACTGGCCGGCAAGCGTGCCAGCAAGTGGTAGGCGATACGTTTGACCAGTGGGGCGTAACGCTCGATCAACTGGTGCTGGGAGTCCTGCGCCTGTGCCTTGCTATACATACGGAGCCCATTGCCTGATGTCATACGGCCGTGTCAGCAAGGGGTTGCTGGACCAGACGCTCCACGAAGAACTCCAGGTGCCCGCGTGGATTCGCTGGTAACGGCCAGGTGTCGACCTTCTGCGCAATGGCTTTGAAGGCCAGGGCGCACTTGGAGCGAGGGAAGGCCTCATAAACTGCACGTTGCTTCTGCACCGCCTTGCGTACCGATTCGTCGTAAGGCACTGCACCGACGTACTGCAAAGCGACATCGAGAAAACGGTCAGTCACTTTGGTCAGCTTAGCAAACAGGTTGCGACCCTCTTGCGGGCTGTGGGCCATGTTGGCCAGCACGCGGAAACGGCTCATGCCGTGGTCGCGGTTAAGCAGTTTGATCAGCGCGTAGGCGTCGGTGATCGAGGTCGGCTCATCGCACACCACCACAATCACTTCCTGAGCCGCCCGCACGAAGCTCACCACCGCATCGCCGATACCGGCCGCGGTGTCGATCACCAATACATCGAGGTTGTCACTGATATCGCTGAACGCCTGGATCAGGCCAGCGTGTTGCATGGGCGTGAGTTGCACCATGCTTTGCGTGCCGGAGGCTGCCGGCACGATGCGGATACCGCCCGGACCTTGCAGGAGCACATCACGCAGTTCGCATTCGCCACTGATGACATCCGCCAGCGTGCGCTTGGCCGACAGGCCGAGCAGCACGTCGACGTTGGCCAGGCCCAGGTCGGCGTCCATCAGCATCACCCGCCGACCCAGGTCAGCCAGGGCCAGCGATAGATTGACCGAGACATTGGTCTTGCCGACGCCACCTTTGCCGCCGGTCACCGCGATCACCTGTACGGGATGCATACCCATGTTATCCACACACCTTGTCTAGCTTCGACTGGGGCCACTTGGCTGATTGCGTTCAGGTTGCCCTTAGAGGGCGACCCAAACGGTTGAAAACTTTACTGCTATCTCGCCAAACCGACTGATCAGCCGGCGCGACGAGCCGGGTTCTGATACAGCCCGGTGAACATATCGGCCATCGCATCCTCGCTTGGCTCCTGAGGGGCCTGCAGGCTTACCGCACGGCTCACCAACTGGTGGCTACGGGCAACATGCAGATCATCCGGAATCCGCGGACCGTCTGCCAGATAGGCTACCGGTAGATGCTGGCTTATAGCCAGACTTAAAACTTCACCGAGGCTGGTCGCTTCATCGGCCTTGGTCAGGATACAGCCAGTCAGACCGCAACGCTTATAGCTATGGTAGGCGGCCTTGAGCACTTGGCTCTGGCTGGTAGCAGCCAAAACCAGATAATTTCTCGATTTGACCCCACGACCGGCCAAGGTTTCCAACTGCATGTGCAGCGCCGGGTCATTGCCTGGCAGGCCAGCGGTGTCGATCAACACCACACGCTTGCGTGCCAGCGGCTCCAGCGCCTGGGTCAACGATTGGCCCGGGTCCACCTGAGTCACCGATACATTGAGAATGCGGCCCAGGGTTTTCAGTTGTTCCTGTGCGCCAATGCGGTAGCTGTCCATGCTCACCAACGCCACGTGCTGGGCGCCGTATTTCAGAACATAACGCGCGGCCATTTTTGCCAGTGTAGTGGTTTTGCCCATACCAGCCGGGCCAACCAAGGCAATCACTCCGCCCTCCTCCAATGGCTCGACCTTCGGCGTTTTGATCGCGTGCGCCAGGTGAGCGAGGATCATGCGCCAGGCTTGACGCTGCTCTGGCACTTTCGACACCCGCTCCAACAGCACACGCGCCAGCTCAGCCGGCAGGCCCATGCGTTGCAGACGACGCCACAGCGCCGCTTGTTGCGGGCGCCGGCTTTGCATCTGCCCCCAGGCCATGGAGCCCAGTTGCACTTCAATCAGCTCACGCAGGCCATTCAATTCGAAACGCATGGCATCCAGGCTGCGTTGGTCGGTTGCCACCGCCATTGCAGGTGCTGGAGCCGGTGCCGGCGCAGCGGCAGGTTTTGGCCGCTCAGGGCGGACAAACGAAGCCGGCAGCTCAGGCGCAACGATCGACTCGTTGGCGAACAACTGGCCGTCTTTCATCTTCTCGCCAGACACGCGGGTGGCCAGGTCAGCATGGGCCGACACCAACATCGACTGGGTACGACGCAGCTCGACTTCCAACTCAGGGTTAGGCTGACGGGCAGGCATCATCGGTGCCTGGTAGTCCAGGGCGGCGGTCAGTTCCACGCCTCCGGCAACCCGGCGCGTGCCGATGATGGACGCATCAGCGCCCAGCTCATCGCGAACCAATTTCATGACTTGACGCATATCGGCGGCGAAAAAGCGTTTAACTTGCATGACCTAAGCCTCAGTTCAGTTCTGACCCACCGTGGCAACGATGGTGACCTGCTTGTTGTCTGGGATTTCCTGGTACGCCAACACGTGCATGGTCGGTACTGCCAACCGTGCGAACCGCGAGAGCATCGCCCGAACCGGACCGGCTACCAGCAGGATGGCTGGCTTGCCGAGCATTTCCTGGCGTTGCGCAGCGTCCACCAGAGAACGCTGCAGCTTCTCGGCCATACTCGGCTCCAGGAGAATGCCATCCTCGGAGCCTTGACCGGCCTTCTGTAGGCTATTGAGCAATATCTGTTCCAACCTTGGTTCGAGGGTGATCACAGGCAGCTCCGGCTCTAGTCCCACAATGCTTTGCACGATTGAGCGGGACAACGCGACACGTACCGCAGCGACCATAGCGGCGGGATCTTGACTCTTCACGTTGGTGATTGCTTCGGCGATGGAACGGATATCCCGCACCGGTACCTGCTCTTGCAGCAGAGACTGCAGAACCTTCAGCAGGGTCGACAGCGAGACCACACCCGGGACCAATTCTTCCGCCAGTTTTGGCGAGGCTTTGGCCAGCAATTGCAGGAGTTGCTGGACCTCTTCATGGCCCAACAGCTCATGGGCATGTTTGTGCAGCACCTGGTTAAGGTGCGTGGCAACCACGGTGCTGGCATCCACCACCGTGTAACCAAGCGACTGCGCCTGATCGCGCTGGAACTGGTCGATCCATACCGCGTCCAGCCCGAACGCCGGATCTTTGGCGGCCACCCCGTTGAGGGGGCCGAACACCTGGCCGGGGTTGATTGCCAGCTCGCGGTCCGGGTAGATCTCGGCTTCGGCCAGGCTGACACCCATCAGGGTCAGACGGTAGGCATTGGGCTGCAGATCGAGGTTGTCGCGGATGTGTACCGAGGGCATCAGAAAGCCCATCTCCTGCGACAGCTTTTTGCGCACGCCTTTGATCCGCGCCAGCAATTGCCCCCCCTGATTGCGGTCCACCAGCGGAATCAGGCGATAGCCCACTTCCAGGCCGACCATGTCCACCGGGGTCACGTCATCCCAACCCAGCTCTTTGACTTCCTGGGCGCGTTGCGCCGGCAGCAGTTCCTGCTGACGCTGCACCTCGGCCACTTCGGCGACCTTGACCTTGCGTTGTTTGTTGGCGATCCAGTAGGCGCCACCCGCGGCCACCAGGCCCAGGCTGAGGAAGGAAAAATGCGGCATGCCGGGCACCAGGCCCATGGCGATGATCAAGGCCGCTGCCACACCCAAGGCTTTGGGCGAGGCAAACATCTGCCGGGTAACCTGCTGGCCCATGTCCTCGGAGCTGGAAACACGGGTCACCATGATCGCCGCAGCGGTCGACAGCAGCAGCGACGGGATCTGCGCCACCAGACCGTCACCGATGGTCAGCAAGGTGTAGATGCGGCCCGCATCGCCAAAGCTCAGGTCGTGCTGGACGATACCGATGGCCATACCACCGATCAGGTTGATGAACAGAATCAGCAGGCCGGCGACGGCGTCACCGCGGACGAACTTGCTCGCACCGTCCATGGAGCCATAGAAGTCGGCTTCCTGCGCCACTTCGCTGCGGCGCAGCTTGGCTTGCACCTGGTCGATCAGGCCGGCGTTGAGGTCGGCGTCAATGGCCATCTGCTTACCGGGCATGGCGTCGAGGGTGAAGCGCGCGCTTACCTCGGAAATCCGCCCGGCACCCTTGGTGACCACCACGAAGTTGATGATCATCAAGATCGCGAACACCACAATACCGACCACATAGTTACCGCCGATCACCACCTCACCGAAGGCCTGGATCACCTTACCGGCAGCGTCGTGGCCTTCCTGGCCGTGGAGCAAGACCACCCGTGTGGAGGCTACGTTCAAGCCCAGGCGCAGCAAGGTGGCAGCCAGCAGAATGGTCGGGAAGACGGCGAAGTCCAGCGGTCGCAAGGCGTAGATCGCTACCAGCAGGACGACGATGGACAAGGCCAGGCTGAAGGTGAACAGCACGTCGAGAATGAACGGCGGCACCGGCAGCATGACCATGCCAAGCATGACCAGCAGCAACAGCGGAATACCGATATTGCCGTGACGCAAGCCCGCCAGGTTACTGCGTACATCACCGACCAGTTGTGCGCGATCTATTGCCACAAGCCCTTTCCTCGCCATTCAAACTTTTGACGCAAACGCGTCGATAGCGGGGCTTTTGCAAGAAGTCGTCCAACTTGCTGAATGCAGGAGCGTGTTTTTGTAGGTATGCGAAACGACGGCTATTCGTCGCGACGAAGATCTGGCGGAATGGGCAGATCTTTCAGCGGGTCAGGACGCTTGCCTTTGCCGGAGCGGAATTGGCGCAATTGGTAGACGTAAGCCAGTACCTGGGCGACCGCGAGGTACAACCCGGCCGGAATCTCCCGATCCAGATCGGTGGAGTGGAAAATAGCCCGCGCCAGGCCGGGCGATTCGAGCACCATTACCTTGTGCTCATTGGCGATCTCACGGATTTTCAGGGCGAGGAAGTCGCCGCCCTTGGCCAGCAAGATCGGTGCGCCGCCCTTGACCGGGTCGTACTTGAGCGCCACCGCGAAGTGAGTCGGGTTGGTAATCACCACGTCGGCTTGCGGCACCGCCGCCATCATCCGCCGCTCGGCCATCTCGCGCTGCATCTGGCGAATGCGCTGTTTGACCTCGGGCTTGCCCTCGCTGTCCTTGTACTCGTCGCGCACTTCCTGCTTGGTCATGAGCATTTTTTGCCGGTTGTCGTAGAGCTGGAACGGCACATCCACGGCGACGATGAAGATCAGCCCCCAGGCCATCCACATGGCGCTGCGCCCGACCACCGTAATGCTGTGCATGATCGCCGCTTCCAGCGGCTCATTGGCCAACGCCAGAAGGTCTTGGGTATCGGCCTTGAGCACCACCAGCGCCACGATCAGGACCAGGGCGAATTTGGCCAGAGCCTTGAGCAGCTCCAGCCCGGCCTTGGCCGAGAACATGCGTTTGATCCCCGGCAATGGGTTCATGCGGCCGAAGTTCGGCGCCATCGATTGCGGCGAAAACAGCCAGCCACCCAGGGCGATAGGGCCAAGAATCGAGGCCACCAGCAATACGATAAACAGCGGAACCAATGCCATCAGGGCGATGTAAATGGCGTTTTCGAACTGCAGCGCCATGCTGCCGTCATTCATCAGCAGCTCACGGCTGAGGGTGAAATTGTCTTTCATGATGCTGATCATCGCGTCGCCAATGGCGCCGCCATAGCTCATCAACCCACCAACCCCGGCAATCAGCACGGCAAAGGTATTGAGCTCGCGTGAACGCGCAATCTGGCCCTTTTCTCGCGACTCGCGAAGTCGCTTTTCCGTGGGCTCTTCACTCTTCTCCGCGCCATTCTCGTTCTCGGCCATGCGCTATTTCGCCTGTACCAGTTCACGTAGCAGCTGCAGACAGTCAGTGACCATCGCCTGATAGTGAGAGAGAAAGTCCGACAGGCTGATCCAGATGATCACAAAGCCCATCACCAGCGTCAGCGGGAAGCCGATGGAAAAGATGTTCAGCTGCGGGGCGGCACGGGTCATTACCCCGAATGCGATGTTGACCACCAGCAGCGCGGTGATCGCCGGTAGCACCAGCAGCAAACCGGCGGCCAATACCCAGCCCAGGCCGGTGGCGATATTCCAGAAGTGATTGGTACTCAGGCCGGTGCCGATCGGCAAGGTGACAAAGCTTTCAGCCATGATCTCGAACACTACAAGATGCCCGTTCATGGCCAGAAACAGCAAGGTCACCATCATGGTGTAGAACTGCCCGATCACCGCCACCGACACGCCGTTGGTAGGGTCGACCATCGAGGCAAAACCAAAGCCCATCTGCGTGGCCAGAATTTGCCCGGCAATCACGAAGGCATGGAAAAACAACTGCAGGACAAACCCGAGCATCACCCCCACCAGCACTTCCTTGGCGATCAGAAACACCGCCGCCAGGTTCAGCGCATCCAGTTGTGGTGCTGGCGGCAGACTGGGGTAAATCACCAGGGTGAATCCCAACGCCAGGTAGATCCGCACACGCATCGGCACGAGTTGGGTACCAATGATCGGCATGGTCATCAGCAAGCCAGCAATGCGGAAGAACGGCAGCATGAAGCCGCCCACCCAGCCGCCGATCTGTGCACTGCTGAGCTCGAACATGGCTTAGCCGATCACGTACGGAATGTTGGTGTAGAGGTTGGTGATGTATTCCATGAACGAGCGGATCAGCCAAGGGCCCGCCCAGATCAGGGTAACCAGCATCACCAGCAGACGGGGCAGAAAGCTCAGGGTCTGTTCGTTGATCTGCGTGGCCGCCTGGAACATGGCCACGATCAGGCCCACCACCAGGCTTGGCACCACCAGGATCGCCACCATCACGGCGGTGAGCCACAGGGCTTCGCGAAACAGGTCTACCGCTACTTCTGGGGTCATGTGCGTTCTCCCGGCCCGGCGTGGCGCTTACGTGCCGCCGAAGCTGCTGGCCAAGGTGCCAATAATGAGGGCCCAACCATCGATCAAAACAAACAGCATGATCTTGAACGGCAGGGAAATGATCAGCGGTGACAGCATCATCATGCCCATCGCCATAAGGATACTGGCGACCACCAGGTCGATGATCAGGAACGGGATGAAGATCATGAAACCGATCTGGAACGCGGTCTTCAGCTCCGAGGTCACGAACGCCGGCACCAGAATGGTCAGCGGTGCCTGGTCGGCCGAGGGAATATCGGTGCGCTTGGACAGGCGGATGAACAGTTCAAGGTCCGAAGAGCGGGTCTGCGCCAGCATGAAGTTCTTCACCGGCACTTCGGCCTTGGCGATGGCGTCCGGCGCAGTCATCTGCTCGTTCAGGTAAGGCTGCAAGGCATCGCGGTTCACCTGGTCGAACACCGGCGCCATGATGAACATGGTCAGAAACAACGCCATACCGGTGAGGATCTGGTTCGACGGTGTCTGCTGCAGGCCCAGGGCCTGACGCAGAATGGAAAACACGATGATGATGCGGGTGAAGCTGGTCATCAGCATGACGAACGCTGGAATAAAGGTCAGCGCCGTCATGATCAGCAGAATCTGCAGGCTGACCGAATACTCCTGCTGCCCTGCCGGGTTGGTGGTCATGGTAATGGCCGGCATGCTCAGCGGGTCGGCCGCCAGAACCATCGGTGCCGCCAGGCTCAAGCCAATTGCCAGCAGCAGGCGCAACGCAGTCATCACGGTTTGTCCTTCTGATCCTTGCCCAACAGCTCCATCAGGCGCTGGGCGAACTCCGGTGTGGCAGGCTCGGCATCGGCCAATTGCACCGGCTCTTTCAAGGTGTGCAACGGCGTGATGCGCCCGGCACTGATGCCCAGCAGAATCTGCTCATTACCAACCTGTACCAGCACCAGACGGTCCCGCGGCCCCAGCGCCTGGCTGGCCACCAGTTTGATCACCTGGCCACCGCGCGGGGTGATCTGCTGCACCCGGCGCAGCAGCCAGGCCAGCACGAAAATCATGCCGATCACCAGCAACAGGCCAAGTAGGACCTGCACCAGTTGGCCGCCCATGCCACCCTCGGCCATCGGTGTGGCAATGGTTTTACCGGGCTCGGCAGCCTGTGCCGCGAAGGCCCAGCCTGCCGTGACAAGCGCCGCCACGCGGCGCAAAAACGGAGTGGTCATGGTTTAGCGCAGCTTCTTGATTCGTTCGCTTGGGCTGATCACGTCAGTCAGGCGGATGCCGAACTTCTCGTTCACCACCACCACTTCGCCGTGGGCGATCAGGGTGCCGTTTACCAGCACGTCGAGCGGCTCACCGGCCAGGCGGTCGAGTTCGATCACCGAACCCTGGTTGAGCTGCAGCAGGTTGCGAATGGTGATTTCGGTGTTGCCCACTTCCATGGAAATGGACACCGGAATATCCAGAATCACATCCAGGTTCGGCCCTTCCATGCTCACCGGCAGGTTGTTTTTCGGCGAACTGCCGAACTCCTCCATCGGTGCCCGTGGCGCGCTGTTTTCACTGGCGCTCTGGTTGAGCATCGCGTCAATGTCGTCCTGGCTCGCATCGCCAGCCTCGGAGAGCGCCGCAGCCCATTCGTCCGCCAGTGCCTGCTCTTCGGGGGAGGTTTCTTCTTCGTCTGCCATGTGTTCCTCGCCTTGCGTTATCCGGTGTAGTGCATGTGTGGGTGAGCTGATGGCTGTGGGCTGATGCGCCCGCTATCAGCGTTCAATCGGTTCCAGCACCTGGAAGGCCAGGTTGCCTTTGTGCGCGCCGAGCTTGACCTTGAAGGCCGGTACGCCGCTGGCGCGCATGATCATTTCTTCGGGCATGTCCACCGGGATCACATCGCCGGGCTGCATGTGCAGGATGTCGCGCAGCTTCAGTTGGCGACGGGCAATGGTCGCGCCCAACGGTACGCTGACATCCAGAATGTCTTCGCGCAGGGCCTTGACCCAACGCTCGTCCTGGTCGTCGACATCGGACTGGAAACCGGCGTCGAGCATGTCGCGGATCGGCTCGATCATCGAATACGGCATGGTTACGTGCAGGTCGCCGCCACCGCCGTCCAACTCGATGTGGAAGGTCGACACCACGACTACTTCGCTTGGGCTGACGATGTTGGCCAGGGCCGGGTTCACTTCCGAGTTCATGTACTCGAAGTTCACATCCAGCACCGCGTGCCAGGCTTCCTTGAGGTCGACGAACGCCTGGTCCAGCACCATGCGCACGACGCGCAGTTCGGTGGGGGTGAATTCGCGGCCTTCGATCTTGGCGTGACGGCCATCGCCGCCGAAGAAGTTGTCCACCAGCTTGAACACCAGCTTGGCGTCGAGAATGAACAGACCGGTGCCGCGCAGCGGTTTCATCTTCACCAGGTTGAGGCTGGTGGGCACGTACAGCGAGTGCACGTATTCGCCGAACTTCATCACCTGCACACCGCCCACGGCCACGTCGGCGGAGCGGCGCAACAGGTTGAACATGCTGATACGGGTGTAGCGGGCAAACCGCTCGTTGATCATTTCCAGGGTGGGCATGCGCCCGCGCACGATGCGGTCCTGGCTGGACAGGTCGTAACTCTTGACGCTGCCGGGAATGGCGGCGTCTTCGGTTTCCACCGCGCCGTCGTCGACACCATGCAACAGGGCATCGATTTCATCCTGGGACAACAGGTCTTGGACGGCCATCTGCGTTACCTACTGAGAGCTGAAAACGGGGTTATTGAAGAACAATGTTGGTGAACAGCACTTGTTCGATGGTGGTATCACCCACCTCTTTCTTGGCCAGTTCCTGCACGCTGGCGGTGGCCAGCTGACGCAGCATTTCCTTGCCCACCGGGGTAGCCAGGTTGTCAAAATTCTGCCCGGAGAACAGCAACACCAGATTGTTGCGCAACACCGGCATATGCACCTTGAGGGCGTCGATCTTCGCCTGGTCGCGGCCCATCAGGGCGACGCTGACCTGCATGTAGCGCTGGCGACCGTTAACGTTGAAATTGACGATAAAGGCCGGCGCCAGCACTTCGTAAATCGCTTCTTTCTTCAGCGGTTTGCCGTCCGGGCCTTTGCCCTCTTCGGCAGCGCCGTGCTCACCTTCTTTGGCCGCTTCGGCCGCAGGGGCACTCTTGTGCAGGAAGAACCAGGTGGCGCCGACCGAGCCGCCGACCGCAATCAGCAGACCGACCACGATCAGAATGATCAGCTTCAGCTTGCCCTTGCCAGGAGCCGGAGCGGCGCCATCGGCCGGGGGTGCTGCTTTTTCTTTCTTAGCCATGCCAATAATCCGTCACTGATCGGAATTCTATCCGTGTTCAAAGGGTTAGGAGCAAGTGTTATGCCAGCTTGCCAGGCACAAGTGCTAACAAGCTGTTTGCACGGCAGTTGCTCACTAATGGATGCAGCAAACATAGCGGAGGATGCGCCGGGAATATACCAGCAAGTGCGCCCCGCGCCGGCTCCCCTGTTTTTCTGAAGCCAATCTGCGCCGTTGGTTCTAAGCCAACGGGGCGCAGCGATATACCAGCCGGGCTAAGCCCTGTCACTGAAAATTGCCCCGCAGACACAACAACGCCCGCGTACCAGAGCGGTACGCGGGCGTTGTCAGTCTAGATCACCGGCGCCTGGCGATCAGCTCGCCGTGCGCGGGCGCGGTCACATTACGCGTAGTAATCCACCAGGCCGCGGCCACCCGCTACTGAGCCGCTGCTGCGGATCTCGCTGGTACTGACGCTGATCTCTTCATCACCGCCACCAAAGCCATTGTTGCTGGAACCACCACGGTTCTGCTGACCGTCATTGCCGTTCTGCCCGGCCCACCCGCGGTTCAGCGACTGGTCGGAAACGTTGACGTCCATGCTCATGCCCTGCTGGGTGAACATCTCCCGCAGGCGATGCATCGACTCTGTCACCGCATCACGCACGCCCATGTGCGGGCTGGCGAAGGTCACCTGAGTGGCCTGATCCTGGCCCATGTTGATGCGCACTTCGAGGCGGCCCAGGTCTGGCGGATCGAGTTGGATATCGGCCGACTTGAGGTTCTGGCTGGACATCCACATCACCTTGTCCACCACCTCGTCGGTCCACACACCCTGCTGCATGGACACCGGTGCACCCGGAACCAATGGCGTGCGTTGTGCCTGAGTAACCTGCTGGTTGACCGCCTGGTTCAGCGCGCTGAGCTTGTTGGCAAAGGCGTCGCTGTGCAGGTCGGTGTTGCTGTCTTTCAGCGCCTCGATGCCGTCTTTGCCTTTGTCCAACAACGCCAGTTCGTCGGTCACCTGGCTCTCACCCCCTTCGGGCTTGGCGGTGAGCTGAGCCATGGCGGCGGCAAAGTCCTGGCCACCGGTCTGCCCGGCCTGGGCAGCGGATGGGTTAGTACCGCCCTTCTGCGTCGCCGCTTGGGCCTTGGCCGCCAGATCGAGGACCAGGTCAACGCCCGGCAATTCACTCATGGCATCCACTTGCGGATCGTGGCCGTCGTCTTCGGCTTGGGTGATCTGTGGGGTCACCAGGCCGGTCAGCGACAACGGGATCTCCAGGGTGTCGTCACCCTCACCCGTGGTCGGCAAGGCGCTGTCTTCGGTAGCCGCCGGCTGCAGATTCTGGCCGGCCAAGGCCAGCAGAATCATCGGATCGAGCACCGGCTCGGCGTCGGCGCTCTCGGCGTCGGTCGGCAACGGTTTGCCGCTATCGGCAACTTCCGGCTCGGCTGTGGTTGCCGTTGCCGGCGCGTCGGCGGCCATCTCCTTGTCGTCAGCCTTGTCATTGGCCTTGGCATGCTTGGCTTTTGCCGCCGCTTCGTTGCGGTCGACAGCCTTGTCCTGGCGCTCCTTGGCGTACACCTTGGCGAAGCTGGAAGCATCGTCGTTGCTGGGCTCGGCCTGTTTCGGCTGAGGCTTTGCAGACGCCGCTTGCGGCTTGGCCACGGGGGCGGAATTCAGGAGTGGATCTGAGGCAACGGACATTTAGCACTCTCTCCGTGCGGATGGGTCGTGCCAGGGATATAGCAAGGTGTGGGCCAAGTTTGTATCGGCAATGAAAACTACTGCGCTCGGCCATGCGGCGTTAAAAACAGACTCGCAATGCTCATTGGCTACAGCCAACTCCGCTTGCTCGCCTGTTTTTGCCTTGCCTGGCCTTCGCTCGCTACGTTTTCTAATTGGTGTAAGGAGACAAGTCAGAGCAAGGAAAACCGCTGGCGTTCGGACTTGAGCAGAATGCGCACGATGGCGAACTCACGTTCGATCTGTTCCAGCACCTCGGGGGCATCGTCGAGGACGGTGTCGCTGCGCGAGTCGTCCTCCAGTTGCTTGCACAGCTGCGCCAGCAAAGGCGCGCCCATGTTGCTGCAACTGCCTTTGAAGCTGTGGGCGGCCAGGCGCAGCTCATGGCCGTCGCCATTGCGCAAGGCTTCGTGCAGCAGGCGCAGGCGCTCTTCGGAATCAGCCACGAAGGTATCCAGCAACAACGGATACTCGGCTTCCATGATGTCCTGCAGACCAGCCAGCACGGCACTGTCGAGATGAATATCAGCCACCTAACCTCTCCCTGAGCGCAACGCCAGCGATTATGCCTGATCGGTCCACGAGAACTCCACGCTCACCCCGCGGCCGTCGTCTGCCCAGGTTGAGCGTTCGGTCAGCCGCTGAATCAGACTCAGGCCACGCCCGGACAAGCTCTGCGCTGTGCGTTGACGCTCCAGTACACCCGATACATCGAAGCCCGGGCCGCTGTCTTCGACCTTGACCACCAAGCGCCCACCCGCCACCTCAGGCAACAGCTGCAGGTGAAAGCGCACATAGCCCTGATCCAGTTCGGCGAGCAACCGACTGCGCTCGCGGTAGTACTGGGCAAAACCCGCGGCATCACACTTGAGCTGCGAGTCGAGGCCCAGCACGCCGTGCTCGAGGGCATTGGAATACAACTCCGCCAATACGCTGTACAGCGCCCCGCCCTGCAGGCGCAGGCCCTGCACTTCCAGCAGGAGCTGCAACAGGAACGGCAGTGGGTTGAAGCGTTTGAGTGTCTGCGCGCGGAATTCGAAGCTGGCAGCCCAATCCTGCGGGCTGCTCTGCCCGCTGTCGGCAAACGCCAGCGGCGGACGCGGCAGCGAGTCAGCCTCGACCAGACAGACCTCGACCATGCTTACATCGTCCTGCGCCTCGCCGCGGAAGGCGGTGAGCGCCATCTGGATTTCATCAAACAGCAGGTCGGGCTGACGGTTGGCGGCGAAAACATTGAGCAAGCGCGACTCGCCAAACAGTTGGTCGGCAGGGTTGCGGGTTTCCAACACACCGTCGGAGAGCAGGAACAGACGGTCGCCCAGTTCCATCGGGTAGATCTCGCAGGCGTCGCGAAAATCTGCCGGCTCCAGCACACCAAGCGGCAAGTGCCGCGACACCAGCGGCAAGCGCTCGCCGGTGGCGATGCGGTGCAGGTAACCGTCGGGCAACCCGCCGTTCCACACCTCGACCACCCGACGCTGGAAACTCAGGTTGAGCAGAGTGGCGCAGCAGAACACCCCGACCGGCAAAATGCGCTTGAGCTTGGCGTTCACCTCGCGAAGGATTTCCGACAGCGAATACCCCTTGGCGGTCATCCCGTAAAACACTTCGGCCAGCGGCATAGCGCCAATCGCGGCCGGCAACCCATGGCCGGTGAAATCGCCGAGCAGCACATGCATGCCACCCGAGGGCTTGAACGCGGCCAGCAGCAAGTCGCCGTTGAACACGGCAAAGGGTGATTGCAGGTAACGAATGTTTGGCGCGTCGAGGCAGCCCGAATGCGCCACCTTGTCGAACACTGCCTTGGCCACCCGCTGCTCGGTGAGCAGGTGTTCGTTGTGCCGGGCGATCAGGTCGCGCTGCTCCATTACCGTGGCCTGCAAGCGGCGCAGGCGGTCCATGGCCTTGATCTTGGCGTCGAGAATCACCCGGTTATAGGGCTTGGCAAGAAAGTCGTCACCACCCGCTTCCAGGCAGCGCACTAAGGCTTCGCCCTCGGTCAGTGAGGTGAGAAAAATGATCGGCACCAGCGCTTCGCCGGCCTTGAGCTTGATGCGCCGGGCCGCCTCGAAGCCATCCATTACCGGCATCAAGGCGTCCATCAACACCAGGTCGGGACGCTCCTGCTCGAACATCGCCACCGCCTCCAGGCCATTGGCGGCGGTAAGCACCCGGTGGCCCTGACGGCTGATGATGCTCGACAGCAGCATGCGGTCGGCGGCGTTATCTTCCGCGATGAGGATGGACAGGCGCGCGTCCATCACTGGCAACCTTAAATGATCTTGAACAGTTGTTCGAAGTTGGAAATCGCGAGGATCTTGCGCACGTCCGCGTTGCAGTTCACCAGGCTGATCTGCGCATGGTCGCCGCCGGCGTGATCACGCAATAGCAGCAGCATGCCGAGCGCAGAGCTGTCGAGGTAGGTGGTGTGGTCGAGGTCAACCACATAACGCTTGGGCGTGAAATTGACGCGCTCGTAGGAGTCGCGAAAGGCTTGGTGGGCGCCGAAATCAAAACGTCCCTGAATACGGATGGTCAGCTCTTGCCCGTCGCTCGACGGCAATGAAGTGATGGCCATGGAAAGCTCCCCTACCCCAAATAAACCTGATTATTGAAAAACTGGAAAAAAGCCTGGCAACACAAACGCTTGTAGCTTCAACCACTCTAGCAGCAGAAATCAATTGCGCTCACGTTGCAACAGCCGCTGCGACAACTCGTCGAGCAACTTCTGCTCGCGCTTGTCGGCGGCCACCCGCGCCTCATCCATGTACTTCTGCACCAGTTTGCGCAGCCCTTCCAGCCGCGCGTACTTCTGTTGCCAGAGCTCGCGGGCCTTGTCGAGGTTGTTACGGTGCCAATCCACGCTCTGGTTCTGCTGCTTGATCGCCGTTTCCAGCTGCGACAGAAAGCGCTGGTAGTTCATCATCCATTGCCCGGACACGCCGTTGCGGCCCTCGGTAATCCACTGCTGCTGGTAGTCGCCCAGGTAGCGGTGCAGATCCTTGAGTTTGCCTTCGGCCTGGTTCATCAGCGTCTGGCATTGGCCCAGGCTGCGCGCCGCTTCACGCTCTTCGCGCTCGGCCATGTCCACCACCGGGGCCAGGCGTGACGCTCGGCTTTGTACCGCCATTTACTTGGTCTTCCTTAGCGGCCCGTCAACGCGGCGGGGCCGGTGCGAACACCGCGGCGAGTGCTTCTTTGCTTTGCTGCAGGCTTTCATTGTCGTTGAGCCCCTGGCGCAAGTAGTTGACCATCGCGCCGTGGCGGGAAATGGCCAGATCGGTTTCCGGATCACCGCCTGGCACATAGGCACCGACACTGATCAGATCGCGGCTTTGTTGGTAGCGCGACCACAGCTGTTTGAAGCGTTGCGCATTGCGCATGTGGTCAGCGTCGACCACCGCCGGCATCACCCGACTGATCGAGGCTTCAATATCGATGGCCGGGTAATGGCCCTCCTCCGCCAGGCGCCGCGACAGCACAAAGTGGCCATCGAGCACGCCCCGCGCGGAGTCGGCGATCGGGTCCTGCTGGTCATCGCCTTCTGACAACACAGTGTAGAAGGCGGTGATCGAGCCACCACCAGCTTCGGCGTTACCGGCGCGCTCCACCAGTTTGGGCAACTTGGCGAACACCGATGGCGGGTAACCTTTGGTGGCTGGCGGCTCGCCGATGGCCAGGGCGATTTCCCGCTGCGCCTGAGCGAAACGGGTGAGCGAGTCCATCAGCAACAGCACGTTCTTGCCCTTGTCGCGGAAATACTCGGCGATACGGGTGCAGTACATCGCGGCGCGCAGGCGCATCAGCGGCGCATCGTCCGCCGGTGAGGCCACCACCACCGAGCGCTTGATGCCTTCTTCGCCGAGGATGTGCTCGATGAATTCCTTTACCTCGCGGCCCCGCTCACCAATCAGCCCGACCACGATGATGTCGGCGTTGGTGAAGCGGGTCATCATGCCCAACAGCACGCTCTTACCCACGCCGGTACCGGCGAACAGGCCAAGGCGCTGGCCGCGGCCGACGGTGAGCAACCCATTGATGCTGCGGATGCCGACGTCCAGCGGCGTGTCAATCGGGTGGCGGTTAAGCGGGTTGATGGTCGGGCCGTCCAGCGGCACCCAGTCTTCGGCCTTCATCCCGCCCTTGCCGTCCAAGGCGCGACCGGTGCCGTCAAGCACCCGGCCAAGCATGGTCATGCCCATCGGCAAACGGCCGCTGTCGGGCAATGGCACCACACGGGCGCCCGGGGCGATGCCAGCCAGGCTGCCAACTGGCATCAAAAAGATTTTGCCGTCGCCAAAACCCATCACCTCGGCCTCAACCTGTACCGGGTGGTAGCTGCCGTTGTTGATCACCAGGCAGCGGCTGCCCAATGCGGCGCGCAGCCCTTCGGCTTCGAGGGTAAGGCCGACCATGCGCAGCAGTCGTCCTTCAACAATCGGCTGCGCCGGCAACTCGACAGCTTCGCTGTAGCCCGCCATGCGTTTGGCGAAGCTCAGGCGCTCAAGTCGCATGGATGGCCTCAGGGTTGTCCAGGTCGATCTGGATGTCCGGCTCGGCCGGCGAGGTGGCTTGTTCGCGCTGCTGCTCGAAGAGTTGCTTGAGCATCTGCGCCAGACGCGTTTCGATGGTGGCGTCGATCTGCGATTGCTCGGACTCCACGCGGCAGCCGCCGGGCTGCAAGGTTTCGTCTTCGAGAATGCGCCAGGTTTCTTCGTGGCGGTCGCGCAGCGCCTTGATCAGTTCGAAGTCCTGCGGGTGGATATGAATGCGCACATTGGCGGCGCCCATGGGCAGCAGCTTGAGGGCTTCACGCAGTACCTGGCGGATCTGCGTGGAATCGGTGGTCAGCTCGCGCTGCACCACCTGTTTGGTCATGTGGCTGACCAGTTGCACCAGCGCCACTTCCAGTTGCTGATCCTGCTCGGCGATGGGCTCCAGCAGTTGGGTCATCACCTGTTCCAGGCTGGCAAGCTTGATGGCCAGGGCGGCATCGGCTTCCTGCTTGGCCTTGACCTGGCCGGAGCGCAGTCCGTCTTTCTCGCCGGTGGAGAAACCTTCGTTATAGGCCTCCTGGCGGATCACCTCCAACTCATCGAGCGTCAAGGGTTTGACATCCTCGATCTGCACCTCTTCACCCTGGGCATTCACCTCGGGTTCGGGCGCAGCATGCGCGCTGTGTTCGTTGGCCGTGGGCGCCAACTCTTCGGCGGGCTGTTCGCCCTCGGGGTCGAAGCTCGGCAAGGCCCAGCGGGCCAGGCCGCTGACATCCTTGGCGCGAATCAGCTCGCTGGGACCTTCCTTGTTGCTCATGCTGTGCCTTAAACCATTTCTTCGCCGCCTTTACCACCAAGGACGATTTCCCCGGCTTCGGCCATGCGGCGGGCGATGGTGAGAATTTCTTTTTGCGCGCCTTCGACGTCGCTGACACGAACCGGGCCGCGGGCCTCGAGGTCGTCGCGCAGCAGTTCGGCGGCACGTTTGGACATGTTCTTGAAGACCTTCTCCTTGATCGCTTCGTCAGCACCTTTGAGCGCCAACACCAGCACATCGGAAGATACCTCACGCAGCAGCGCCTGGATGCCACGGTCGTCGACATCGGCAAGGTTGTCGAACACGAACATGAGGTCCTCGATCTGCGAGGACAGGTCTTCGTCGACTTCGCGGATCGAGTCCATCAGCTGGCCTTCTACCGAGCTGTCGAGGAAGTTCATGATGTCGGCGGCACGTTTCACCCCGCCCATGGTGGCGCGCGAGGTGTTGGCGCTGCCGGAGAACTGCTTCTCGAGAATCAGGTTGAGTTCTTTCAGGGCCGCCGGCTGCACGGTGTTCAGCGAGGACACGCGCAGGACGATATCCAGGCGCACCTTGTGGTCGAAGTGGCCGAGCACTTCACCGGCCTGGTCGGGGTCGAGGTAGGCGACCACGATGGCTTGGATCTGCGGGTGTTCGTAGCGGATCACGTCGGCAACCGCGCGCGGTTCCATCCACTTCAGGCTGTCCAGGCCGCTGGTGCTGCCACCGAGCAGAATACGGTCGATGAGGCTGCCGGCTTTGTCCTCGCCGAGGGCCTGGGTGAGCATCTTGCGGATGTAGCTGTCGGCGCCGACGCCAACGCTGGTCTGGTCGCCGACAGTTTCGACGAACTCGCCCATCACCTGCTCGACCTGCTCTTTCTGCACATTGCGCATATGCGCCATGGCCACGCCGACCTTCTGCACCTCTTTCGGCCCGAGGTGACGCAATACCTGCGCCGCATCGGTCTCGCCAAGGGACAGCAGCAGAATCGCGGCTTTATCGACCTTGGTCAGTTTGGCAGGTGTGCGGTTCTCACTCATCGGCGTTAATCCACTCTTTAACCACTTGTGCTACTCGACCCGGGTCTTCGGCTACCAGACCCTTGATCGCATTAAGTTGCGCATCATACCCCTCGGACGGGCTTGGCAGCATGATGCTGGCCGGGCCACCCAAGCTCACACGATCAGCGGACAGCTCGCCATCCAGACCGCCCATGGCACCCAGCTCGACATCGCTGCCATCGTGGCCCAGGGCGTTGCTGCCTTTACCGCCACCGGTGATGTTGTTCAGCACCGGACGCAGCACACCAAATACCAGCACCAGGATGAACAACACGCCCAGGACCTGTTTAACCACATCCCAGAACCACGGCTGGGTGTAGAACGGAATCGACTCGATCTCTTCGCCCTGAGTGGCAGTGAACGCCGAGTTGATCACGCTGACACTGTCGCCACGCGCCGCGTCAAAACCGACCGAGTCCTGCACCAGGCGGGTGAAGCGGGCCAGGTCGGCGGCGCTCCACGGCACGTGGGTAACTTCGCCAGTCTGGGCGTTGATCTTGGCCTGGTCATCCACCACCACCGCGACCGACAGGCGACGCAGACGGCCCTGCTGTTGCTTGGTGTGGCTGATGGAGCGGTCCAGCTCATAGTTACGGGTAGCTTGTTCGCGTTTGTCGGCCGGGTATGGCGCGAGTTTAGGCTGGCCAGTGACCGGGTCGACGATCTGCGTGCCATTGGCATCCAGCAGCGGCTGACCTGCGGCAATCGGCCCGGCTGGCGCAGGAGCGCCAGCAGCGGCTTGCTGCGGCGCACTGGCCGGGCCAGGCGGCTGGTTGCTGACCGCGCCAGGAATGCCTTGCGAGCCGGCGGCGCTGGAACGCTCTTCATTAACCTTTTGTTCGCTGCGCAGTGCCGGTTGGTCAGGGTTGAACATTTCCGAGGTCGACTCGACCGCGCTGAAGTCCACGTCTGCCGACACTTCGGCCTTGTAACGGCCATTGCCCAGCACCGGCGCCAGAATGCTGTCCACGCGCTGGCTGAACATGCTTTCCATGCGGCGGCTGTAATCGAACTGCTTGCCGGCCATGGTCAGCTCGGAGAGCTCTTGCTGGTCAGACAGCAGGTTGCCTTTCTGATCGACCACAGTAATTTGCGATTTGCTCAGTTCCGGCACGCTGGTGGCGATCAGATTGACGATCGCCATCACCTGGCTCGGCTCCAGCGCACGGCCCGGATACAGCTCAACCAGCACCGAGGCGCTGGGCTTGCGGTCATCACGGACGAACACCGAGCTCTTCGGAATGGCCAGGTGCACACGGGCACCCTTGACGTTGTTGAGGCTCGACACGGTGCGCGCCAGCTCGCCTTCCAGGCCGCGGCGATAGCGGGTGGCTTCCATGAACTGGCTGGTGCCCAGCCCCTGCTCGCCATCGAGAATCTCGAAACCGATGTTGGCGTCACGCGGCGACACACCGGCCTGGGCCAGCTGCAGACGGGCACGGGCAACGTCGCTGGCCTTGACCAGCAGCGCACCGGAAGTGGGTTCCATGGTGTACGGAATATTGGCGGCAGCCAGCGTCTCCGTCACTTGTTTGGCGTCCATCCCTTCCAGACTGCCGTAAAGCGGACGGTAATCGGGCTGTTGCGACCACAGCACCACAGCAAAACCGATGGCCACGCTGGCCGCCAGACCGACCAACAGGCCGACCTGCCGAAGCATGGTCATCTGCGACAGGTTTTCCAGGAACGTCAGGCCGAACAGCGGCTTCTTCGGCTCGTTGGAATCTGCCTTGGCGGGTACGTTACTGATCGCTGCTTCTGCCATTTCTTAACTCACTATCTTTTTTCTTACACAACCCTAGAACGGGGCGCTGAGTTTCTGGACAAGGCCAGGAACTCAAACCGGCATTTGCATGATGTCTTGGTATGCCTGGACGAGCTTATTTCGCACCTGGGTCACGGCCTGGAAGGACACGCTGGCCTTCTGCGAAGCGATCATCACGTCAGTGATGTCGACGCCGCTCTTGCCAATTTCGAAGGCTTCGGCCAGTTGGCTGGAGGCTTGCTGGGTTTCGTTGACCTTGTTGACGGCCTGGCCAAGCATGTCGGAAAAGCTCGGCGCGCCGACTTCTGCCGGTGCTGCCGCGACTTTCGGACGGGCCATGGCCTCCATTTGCATGGAGCGCATTTCCAACATTAGGCGATTGAACTCGACACCCTGACTCATGACCATCTCCAGTGACCGCAGTTTTTTTGACGCTGTGCGGTAGGTAATGGGGTGATTGCAACAAGGGTGCCAAGAAGAGAAAGGTCCTACGCACTTAGTGGAATCGCCGCAGGAGAGCCCGTAGGAGCGGCTGGGCGGCATTCCGATCAGCCGCGATGCTGTTGACCCGCGCGTTACTGTCGACCTGCGCGTTACAACCCCATCTGCTTACTGATGATCTCGTTCATCACCTCACGGGTGCCACCACCAATGGAGAGAATTCGATTGTCGCGGTACAGGCGCTCCACCAGGCTTTCCCGCATATAGCCCATACCACCCGCCACCTGCACCGCGTCGTAAACGATACGGTCGGCGATATCGGTGGCGAAATTCTTGGCCATCGAGATCTCTTTGATCACCGATTTTCCCGCCGCCATCTTCGCCGCCTGGCGGTAGGTGAACTCGCGCGACACTTCCAACTGCGTGGCCATTTCGGCCAAGCGGTGCTTGAGCACCTGGAACTTGCCGATCGGCTTGCCAAAGGCTTCGCGCTGGCGGGCCCAGCTCAGCGATTCTTCCAGCGCCAGCTCGGCGGTCATATTGGCCATGATCGCCAGCGCCAATCGCTCGGACTGGAAGTTGGCCATGATTCCGGCAAAACCCATGTTCTCGGCGCCGATGAGGTTGCCCACCGGCACCTTGCAGTCATCGAAAAACAGCTCGGCGGTGTCCGACGCCCACCAGCCCATCTTTTTCAGCTGGCGGCCGACGGTGAAACCGGGGGTGCCCTTCTCGATCAGCAACAGGCTAACGCCACCAAAGCCATCGCCACCGGTGCGCACCGCCACGGTGTAGTAATCGGCGCGCACACCACTGGTGATAAAGGTTTTGCTGCCGGTCACCCGGTAGAAATCGCCATCGCGAACCGCGCGGGTTTTCAGGCTGGCAACATCCGAGCCGCCGCTCGGCTCGGTTACCGCCAGGGCGCAGATCTTCTCGCCGCTGAGCACCTCGGGCACCACCCGGTCACGCAGCGCCGGCTGCGCCCACTTGAGAATCGGCGGCAGGCCGATATCCAGTGAACCGAGCCCCGCCACCAACCCACCGGAACCACAACGCATCAGCTCTTCACTGGCGGCCACCTTGGCAAACAGATCGCCCTCATGGCTGCCGCCGAAGCGCTCCGGATAACCGATACCGAGAATCCCGGCAGCGCCGGCCTTCAGGTACAGCTCGCGAGGAAAGCTCTCGGCCTCCTCCCAATCGGCGACATGGGGCAGGATCTCGCGCTCGACAAAACGGCGGACCGAATCCCGAATCAACTGGTGCGATTCGTCGAAGTATTCCTGAAAGGCAGACATGGCGGGCTCCCGCAAAGGTTTGGCCGACCATACCGAGCGCTTGCTTGGTTTTCAACAAACTTTCAGGCAGTGACCCCGATTTCGTAGCAGCGGCTGGGCGTCACTCCGATTAGCCGCGATGCTTTGAGAAAATCAAAAACATCGCGGCTAATCGGAGCGCCGGACCGGCCGCTCCTGCACGGATCATCTGCTCGAGACTTAAAAGCGCTGAGTAACCGTCGCCACTACTGTGCGCTCCTCACCTAAATAGCAGGAGTTTGCCGAGTAACAGCTGGCCACATAGTACTCATCGGTGAGGTTGTTGGCGTTCAGGCGTACCGACGTGCCTTTGAGGCCAACTTGACTCAGGTCGTAGCTGACCGATGCATCAAACAGCGTGTAAGACGGCACCTTGAAGTCGTTGAGATCGCTGCCATAGCTGGAGCCGGTGTAACGGGCACCCGCACCAATGGACAAGCCGGCCAACAGGTCGCCGGCAAAGGTGTAGTCAGCCCAGACATTGGCCATGTGCTCCGGGGTCTGGTACGGCGTGTTGCCCTTGGCATCTTCCACCCCGCCCAGCGCGTCGAAGACGAAGTACGACTTGCTGTACTCGACCTTGTTGTAGGTGTAGCTGCCCATCAGTTGCAGTTGCGGAGTCAGGTGCACACGGGCTTCCAGCTCGATGCCCTTGGAGTCGATACCGCCGACGCCCTTGTATTCGTAGTCGAGGCTGAAGTCGTTTTCCTTGGCGAACAGGTTTTCCATCTCGATGGTGAAGAACGAGAGGGTGTACAGATCGTCTGTACCGGGCGGCTGGAACTTCAGGCCGGCTTCCCACTGCTTGCCGGTGGTGGGCTTGAGAATCTGCGCGCCGTCGGAATAGTTGGAGGTCGGGTTGAACGAGGTGGAATAGCTGATATAGGGCGACAAGCCATTCTCAAAGGCATAGAGCACGCCAGCATGGCCGCTGAAGTTGTCGCCCCGGTTGGCGTCCTTGGTGCTCTGTGCATCGTCGTCGATGGACACGTCATACCAATCCTGGCGCACGCCCAGCGAGAAATTCCAGCCACCCAGTTCCATCAGGTCTTGCAGGTACAGACCGGTTTGTTTCTGCCGGCGCAAGGCATCGCTGGCGGTGGTCAGAGCGGACAGGCCGTTGGGCGTGTAAACCGGGTTGAACACATCGACCGAGTTCACCGAGGTGTAGTCCTGCTGGTAAACCACATGGTTTTTCGAGTACTGGTAATCCAGGCCGGTGAGCACGGTGTGCTGCATGGCACCGGTGAAGAATTCGGCCTGCAGCATGTTGTCGACGATCCAGGCATGCAGGCTCTCATCGCCGCCACTGTATCCGCGGTACAGAGCGTTGCTGGTCGGGCTCAGATAACCACTGCCCCACACCTGGTTGTTTTCTACCTCGGCATCCAGATAACGGAAATTCTGCCGCGCGCTCCACACGTCGTCGAAACGGTGTTCCAGCTCATAACCGAGCATCTGCTGAGTGCGATTGAAATTCTCCACGCTCGGATCACCCTCGAAAAAGCTCGAGGAAATCCGCTGGCCGTTGCGCGTGTGCAGGGTGCCCGACGCCGGCACACTGCCGTGGTAGCCGCCGTTGGGGTCGTGTTGCAGATAGGCATAGAGATTCAGGTAGGTGTCTTCGTCGAGGTTCAGCGCCAGGCTTGGCATCAGCGCGTAACGGGTTTCATCGACGTGGTCGACCTGGGTATCGGTGTCCTTGGCCATACCCACCAGGCGGTAGGCAATGTTCTCGTTGAGCGGGCCAGTGACA
This sequence comes from Pseudomonas sp. GV071, assembly GCF_003050835.1. Lineage (GTDB taxonomy): Bacteria > Pseudomonadota > Gammaproteobacteria > Pseudomonadales > Pseudomonadaceae > Aquipseudomonas. The sequence goes on from NZ_QAOJ01000007.1 coordinate 96,974, forward strand.
TCAAAGCCGGTGCTCTTGTAGTCGTTGTTGCCTACCGACAGATCGAAGCGCCCCGACTGGGTAAATTCCGGGCGTTTGGTGGTCAACGAGGCCAGACCGCCGGGGTTGCTGCGACCGTAAAGCACCGAGGACGGACCTTTGAGCACGTCGATGCGCTCGATGAAGTAAGGGTCGATTTGCAGGCTGGAATACGAGCCTGGGTCGCCCATGGATTTCAGGCCATCGATGATGATGTTGTCCACCGAACCATCGTTGATGCCGCGCATGGCCAAGTAGTCGTAACGGTGGGTACTGCCATAGGGATTGGTCAGCACACCGGGGGTATAACGTATCGCTTCGGAGACCGTAACCGAACCCTGCTTGGCGATTTGCTCGTTGGTTACCACGGACACGCTCTGGGTAGTCTTCACCAGTGCCTTGCTGGTTTTGGTCGCCACGCTGCTGTGGGTAGCGTTGTAGCCTTCCATGCTGCCCAGCGCGTTGCCCAGGGCGAAGGCTTTTACCGACGCGGCGGGCAACTCCAGCGCCGAGCCATCGCCGCTGGCACTCAGGGTGTAACCGCCCTGCCCGTCACGGCCTGCGCTCAGGCCGCTGCCGGACAGCAGTTGGGCAAAACCTTCATCGACACCGTAGGCACCCTGCAGGCCCTGGGTGGTTTTGCCTTCGGTCAGACGGCCATCCACCGACAGCAACACCCCTGCCTCCCCGGCGAAACGGCTCAGGGCCGAGGACAGCGGGCCAGCCGGAATCTGGTAGCCACGAACCGCCTGTTGTGCGGCAACCGGGTCAGAGGCCTGGGCCAGCAGCGGTTGCACAGCGGCCAGCGGCAGCGCCAGCAATGCAATGCGCACGGCCGGGCGCAGACGGCAGGCAGGGGTGGACATCAGGAAGGAATTCGACGCCATGGAGGTTTCCGTTTGGTGGGTGGCTGCACGCGCTGCGCATGCCCTATGCACCAGAGGCCAAGCGAACGGCAAAAAGGGGAACCACGATGGCAAAAATATTTTTCGCCTTACGACGGCTATGTGGGAGGGGCTTTAGCCGCGACGCTTCTGACCTCAAGAGCTTGCGGCTAAAGCCCCTCCCACAAGGAGACGCGAACGCCATAGGTTAGGCGTCGTTGCCGTTAATTCGGCTCCACTGTGATCCACCACGGGGTACGGCGGCTCACGCGCACCGGCAGGCTGCTTTGCAGGGCGGCAAAAATCTTTTCTCGGTCGGCCAGCGGGTAGGCGCCGACCAGACGCAAATCGGCAATGCGCGGGTCGCAGCCGAGGTAGCCGGGGGTGTAATCGGCCAGCTCGGCAATAAAGTCTTCCAGGCGCATGTTGTCGGCCAGCAGCACGCCTTTGCTCCAGGCCTGGCGCCCCGGCTCGGCGGCGTGCACGGCAGCCACGCCGTCGGCGCTGAAACGCACTTGCTGGCCGGCGTTGATCACGTGCGGCGCCAAGGCCGGCGCCTGGGTGATTTCCACCGCGCCTTCAAACACGCTGAGCTGGGTGTAGCCGTCGCCCTGGCGCACGCTGAAACGGGTACCGAGCGCACGCATGCGCCCTTGCTGGCTGTCGACCACCAGCGGCCGCGCCGGCACAAGGGTGTCGTGGGCACTCTCGATCAACACTTCACCGCGGAACAGCTGCACGCGGCGCAGGTTGGCGGTGTAGTCGATATCGGCGGCGCTATTGCTGTTCAGCCACAGCTGGGTGCCATCTGCCAGACGGGTTTCACGCACCTCGCCGATGGCCGTGCGTTCACTGGCAACCCAGGCTTGCAGGCTACTGCGCCGCGCCGTGGCAAGGGCGAGCAGACCGCCGCCGCAAAGCAGCGCCAACATGCCAATGGCGCGCCGTCGGCTGCTGCCCGCCGCGCTCAGGGCCTGCCCCGCCGCCCGACGGCGCTCACTCGGCAGCCGTTCGAACTGGCCACTGATGGCCTCCACCCGCTGCCAGGCCGCTGCATGTTCGGGGCTGGCGGCCAGCCACAGACGCCAAGCCTGCCGCTGCGGCTCACTGACCGCGCCCCCGCTCAAGGTGGCAAACCAGTCGGCCGCTTGTTGCAGCACGGCAAAATCCAGAGCCGGCGCTTTCATCCAGCTTGCTCCAGCAGCAGGCAGTGCAGCATGGCTTGGGCCATGTACTTCTTCACCATGCGCTCGGACACCAGCAGGCGCTCGGCAATCACCGCGTAGGTCAGGCCATCCAGCTGCGACAGTAAAAATGCCTGGCGCACCTTACCCGGCAGGCGCAGCAGCATGGCGTCGATGGCCAACAGGGTTTCCATGATCAGCTCGCGCTCCTCCGGCGAGGGCGCGTATTGCTCGGGTTGCAAGGCCAGGGCGTCGAGGTAGGCGCGCTCAATCGCTTGGCGGCGCCAGAAATTGACCATCAGGGAGTGGGCAATGGTCGACAGGTAGGCGCGCGGCTCGCGAATGGCTGGCAGTTCGCTGTCCTTGGCCAGCACCCGCATAAAGGTGTCCTGGGCCAGATCGGCGGCGTTGTGCGCGCAGCCCAAACGCTTGCGCAGCCAGGCGTTCAGCCAGCCGTGATGCTCGCTGTACAACTGCTGCAGGGATTGCTCAGCCGCCGAAGAATGCACCAGAAAGACCATCGCCCAGGAAAAGTGCGCAAATGGTAATTCCTCTCAAGTGCGAATTACTAGCTCCACGTAGTGGATACCAGCGAAATTCTACAGATTGATCGGTCGACGCCCCGCCAAAGCATGGGCCAAGGTGCCGCCGTCCACCAACTCCAGCTCGCCACCCAGCGGCATGCCATGGGCAATACGCGAAGCGATCAGGCCTTTGTTGCTGAGCAACTGGGCGATGTAGTGCGCTGTGGCTTCGCCTTCCACCGTGGGGTTGGTGGCCAGAATCACCTCGGCAAAATTGCCCGCCTCGATGCGCGCCAGCAGCTCCGGTACACCAATGGCTTCCGGGCCCAGGCCATCGAGCGGCGACAGGTGGCCCTTGAGCACAAAGTAGCGCCCACGGAAACCGGTTTGCTCTACCGCATTCACATCCATCGGCCCTTCCACCACACACAGCACGCTGTCGTCGCGGCGCGGGTCGAGGCAGGTCTGGCACACCGCATCCTCACTAAGGGTGCGGCATTGCTGGCAATGGCCGACGCCTTCCATCGCCTGGGTCAGCGCCTGGGCCAGACGCAACGCACCGCTACGGTCACGCTCGAGCATCTGCAACGCCATGCGCTGGGCAGTCTTCTGCCCTACCCCGGGCAAAATGCGCAGGGAATCGATCAACTGGCGAATCAGCGGGCTGAAGCTCATGGCGCAAGGTCCGGTGTGAAGATAAACAGAAGATCAGCCTCGATTCCTGCAAACATCAGTTCGCAGATATCGGCACCCGACGCGTTCAGGCGATGTACAGGGCAAGGCGCTGGTGGACGAGGAACCGCAGTGGGCTGTAGCCCATGAGGATTCCGAGTTCATCGGCAACGCCGCCATGTGCATCGACTGGGCGCGCCGAACAATCAGAAGGGCATTTTGAAACCAGGTGGGAGCTGCATACCGGCAGTCATGCCGCCCATTTTTTCCTGGCTGCTGGCTTCGACCTTACGCACTGCATCGTTAACGGCGGCAGCGATCAGGTCTTCCAGTACTTCTTTGTCTTCTTGCATCAGGCTGTCATCCAGGGTGATGCGCTTGACGTCGTGACGTCCGGTCATCACCACGCTGACCAGGCCGGCGCCGGATTGGCCGGTCACTTCGGCGTTGGCCAGTTCTTCCTGCATCTTGGCCATTTTTTCCTGCATCTGCTGCGCCTGCTTCATCAGGCCGGCCATGCCACCTTTCATCATGGGAATCACCTCAAGTTAGTAAATGGGTCAAGACGCTACGGGGGCGTCGACGGGCTCAATGGTGCCGTCGCGAATGATCGCGGCGAACTGCTGAATCATTTCTTTCACCAGCGGGTCGTCATGGATCGACGCCTCGGCCGAGCGCTGGCGGTTGGCCCGTTTGCGCGCGGCGGCCTGGGCCGGGGTTTCCTGCTCCGGCGTACGCAACTCGATTTCAAGCTTGATCGGGCGCTGGTGGTAAGCATCCAGGGCATCGTTCAGACGGCGCTGCTGGGTCGCATTAAAGAGCGCGCTCTGGCCGGGGTCCAGGTGCAGGGTCCAGGTGTCGCCCTCCACCGCCACCAGGCTGCAGTTGGCGGCAATGCTACCGGTCAGGCCGGTAATGCCCAGGCGCGGGAACAGCTCCAGCCATTCAGCCGCCAGGCCAGTGGCCGGTTTGGCGGCGGGCAATGGCGCGAGGTCGGCCGGCGCAGGCGCTTCGATGCCCATGGAATCCAGGGCGTCGAGGTAGGCGTCGGTTTCGCCTTCGGCCACGTAGTAATCGTCATCGCCCAGCGGCGGCTCGTCGTCATCGTCGTCGCTGACACCGGCCGGGGTGTTGATGACCACGGCCGCTTCGGTTTGCACGGCCACCGGAGCGGGTGCAGGGACCAGTGGCGCTGGCGCAATTTCGGCGGGTACGTTGATCAGTTCGGGGACCGGCACAACAGCGACCGGCTTTTGCTCTTCCCAGGGCAAATCAATCGGGGCTGCAGCAACGGGTTCGGCGACGGCAGCAACAGGCTCGGGCTCTGCTACAGCCACGACAGGCGCAGGCGTAACAACCGGGGCTGCAACCACAGGCTCCGCCACCACGACAGGCGCAGGCGCAACCGGTTCAGGCTCTGGAGCTGGAGCTGGAGCCGGAGCAGCAACAATAGCCGCAACCGGCGCAGCCATAGCCGCGCCGGCCACTGGGTTGGGTCGGGGATCAGCAGTGGCCTGGCTAATCCCGAGTGGCTTTAGTGCCACCCTCGGCGCATCGCCCGTATCCGCCGGGCGGAAGGCCAACATGCGCAGCAGCACCATCTCGAAGCCACCGCGCGGGTCCGGCGCCAGCGGCAAATCGCGGCGGCCGATCAGGCCCATCTGGTAATAGAACTGCACGTCTTCGGCCGGCAAGGCTTGCGCCAGTGCCAGCACGCGATCACGGTCGCCCTGGCCGTTGTCCACCGCCTCAGGCAAGGCCTGGGCAATGGCGACGCGGTGCAATACGTTAAGAATTTCAGCCAATACGCCGGCCCAGTCCGGGCCTTGTTCGGCGAGGTGGCGCACCGCTTCGATCAAGCCGCGCGCATCGCCTTCCAGCAACGCATGCAGCACGCCGTAAACCTGGCCGTGGTCGAGGGTACCGAGCATGGCGCGCACATCGGCGGCCATTACCTTGCCTTCACCAAAGGCGATGGCCTGGTCGGTGAGGCTCATGGCATCGCGCATCGAACCATCGGCGGCGCGGCCGAGCAGCCACAGGGCGTCGTCTTCGAATGGCACTTGCTCCACACCCAGCACGTGGGTGAGGTGCTCGACCACCCGCTCCGGCGGCATGTTCTTCAGCGAGAACTGCAGGCAACGGGAGAGGATGGTGACCGGCAGCTTCTGCGGGTCGGTGGTGGCCAGCAGAAACTTGACGTGGGGTGGCGGCTCTTCGAGGGTTTTCAGCAAGGCGTTGAACGAGTGAGACGAGAGCATGTGCACTTCGTCGATCAGGTAAACCTTGAAGCGCCCACGGCTCGGTGCGTACTGCACGTTATCGAGCAACTCGCGGGTGTCTTCTACCTTGGTGCGGCTGGCGGCGTCGACTTCGATCAGGTCGACAAAACGCCCTTCATCGATCTCTTTGCACACCGAACAGGTGCCGCAGGGGGTAGAGCTGATGCCGGTTTCGCAGTTCAGGCACTTGGCGATGATCCGCGCGATGGTGGTCTTGCCCACGCCGCGGGTACCGGTGAACAGGTAGGCGTGATGCAGGCGCTGGCTGTCGAGGGCGTTGATCAGAGCCTTGAGCACATGGGTCTGGCCGACCATTTCGCGGAACGAGCGCGGACGCCATTTACGTGCAAGAACCTGATAACTCATCGAAAACCGTCGCAACTGGGGGGCAAGAAGTGGGGCTAATCCTAGCGGAGCACGGGGCAAAATGCATCCGGCTTGGCACACAGCCCGGCAGGCCGGGTTTACGCCTACCCTGAGGGCAAGGCTTTTCGCGCAGGCGCGTGGTAAAAACCCGTCAGGCGGTCACTGAACTCGGCCGTTGCCACCCGCTCTAACCGCCGCACCACCGCCATTCGGCACACCCTGACTCCAGCTGCTGGCCACCCTCCTCCCTGCTACGGACACCTTCGCTATGGCTGCCACGAAAAAAACCCTGGACCACCTGGCTACCCGTTTTCTCGGCAAGGATGGCGCCGACCTCGAACCCGAAGAGGTCAACGTGCTGGAGCACATGACCGACCACCGCCCGGTCAGCCGTGACGCTGCCGACGTGGCCGACGACGCCTCCACCTACGGCCAGCGCCTGTCCGACCGGGTCGCCGAAATTGGCGGCTCGTGGAGTTTCATCATCGGTTTCTCGGTGATTCTGCTCGGCTGGATGCTGCTCAACACCGACGTGCTCGCGCACTTCGGCATGGCCTTCGACCCCTACCCCTACATTTTCCTCAACCTGATGCTCTCCACCGTCGCCGCCATTCAGGCGCCGATCATCATGATGAGCCAGAACCGCCAGGCCTCCAAAGACCGCCTGGCCGCCAGCCTGGACTTCGAAGTGAACCTGCGCGCAGAACTGGAGATCATGCGCCTGCACGAGAAAATCGACCTGGCGATCACCGAACGGCTGGACCGCATTCTGAGCAAGCTGGAGAGCGGCGAACGGCTGGCCGAAAAAGCCGCGGACTAACGCAGCGGCTCAACCACCTTACCGCTGCGATCAATCACGCCCCACTTACCGCCCTCCATCGCCCAATGCCCATCGCCATCGGATGGGCCACGGCTGCAGCCTTGGCACACCTCGGCCCGGCCATCCGCGAAGGGGGTGCCCCAGTCGTAGATCGGTGCGATCACCTGATTGAAGTCTTTGTCGTAGTACGCCACTTTGCCGTTGACCCAGGCGCGGGTCAGGCCTTCTTCGAAGTAGTCGGCGCCGTTGTCGAAGGTCAGCACTTTGAGGGTGGCGCCGCTTGCTTTGATGTAGAACATCGCGCCGTCGATGGCGGCGCTGGCCAGGCCGTTATCGTCGAAGCTCAGGCGTTGCAAGTGCTCGGGGGCCAGGCGATAGGTGTCGCCGTCGCGGCGCGCGCAGTGCGGGTAGCTGGCCAGGCCTTCGTCGTTGTCGGCGGCGCTGTAGAAGCAGGCCAGGTCAAAGGTTTCGGCCCACGCCGGGCACGTGAGCAGGCACAGCAGTAATGCTATTGACGTCTTCATTGCGCACCTGCCAGTAACGCCGGGTTGGCGTTGAGCAATTCAGCCTGCAGTAGGCCGCTGTAGGACAGCACGGTGCCGAGCAGCGGCAAGGAAAAGCCCACGTAAAACCGGTAGGCGCCGCCTTCCACTTCTTTATAAGCACGGGTGCGTGGCGCCAACCACAAAGGCAACGGCACGCCATGCAGGTGCATGCCGACGCAGCGCCAGTGCCAGCCGCCGTCCTGGATATCCACCTGCAAGTGCAGTTCGGTAGCGCCGGTGACCTCCCTCCAGTAACCGCTGGCATGGCTGCCGACTGGCTCGAACACCGAGAGCATGGCGTGGCTCTGGGCGAAGAGCCGTGACCAGAGCAACTGGCCTTGGCGATGTTCGATGTGAACCTCGAAGGGATAACTCCCCGACTCGCTCGGAATGCCCAGTTTGGCCGCCAACCGCCGCCCCACCCAGCCGGCGAAACCGGCTGCTAAATCCAGTTCGACAGTGCCGCTGAGCGTGCCGCCATCCAGGTGCAGTTGCTGCAGCAGCGGGTGCAGTTGGGTGAAGTCCTGGCCAAACCAGGAGGAAACAGCAGTAGCAGGCATATAAACGGAACCCCATTCGCTGGACGCCGCTCTTTATCCCAGATGCCAGCGAGCCCCGGCAATGGTCCGCAGCGTTTTTGCTGCACAAGCTGTGAAACCGTCACAACCCGGTCTACCTTTCTGCCAAGGCCGCGCACTCGCGCCGGCCATTCCCCTCTTCAACAGGCGCCCTGCATGAAATCACACGCCCTGCTCGCGTTTTGCTTTGGCCTGGCGTTCGCCGTGGTGGCCCGGGCCGAGGTCAAGGTGGAACCGCTGGAGGCTGAAGCCATCGCCAAGGAGGCCTACATCTATGGCTACCCGATGCTGGAGATGTACAAAACCCTCTATATCCAGGCCATTGATACCGAGAGCACGGCCTACCAGGCGCCACTCAATCGCATTGCCCACAACACCGACGTCTACAACGGCAAGACCACTGCCGTGCAGTCGCCGATTCCGGACACCCGTTACTCCTTCGCCTGGCTCGACCTGCGTGCCGAGCCGATCATCCTGACCCTGCCGGCGGTGGACAGCGAACGGTATTTCTCGGTGCAACTGAGCGATATCTTCACCCAGAATTTCGCCTACCTCGGCAGCCGTACCACCGGCAGCAAGGGCGGCCGCTACCTGATTGCCGGCCCGGACTGGCAAGGCCCCACGCCAGAGAACGTCGACGAAGTCGTGCGCAGCGAAAGCAGCCTCGTTTATGCCCTGTACCGCACCCAATTGTTCGACGCCCGCGACATGGCCAAGATGCGCCAGGTGCAACAGGGCTACACCCTGCAAACCCTGAGCCGCTACCTGAAACTGGAAGCGCGGCCGACCGCGGCCAAGCTCGACTGGCCGGTGCCCAGCCCCGACCCAAGCCCCACGCCCGACGTGTTCCGGCTGATAGATTTCCTTTTGCAGTTCGCCCCGCCGCACCCCACCGAAGTGGCCTTGCGCCGGCGCCTGGCGCGCATCGGCATCAACAGCGACCAGCCGTTCTACCCGGACCGCCTGACCGCTAACCAATACAACGCCCTGCAAGCCGGCATCAACGACGCGCGCGCGGAGTTCGCCACCTTCAAAAGTGCCGAAGTGGACAGCGGGCAGATCCCCACCACCGAGCTGTTCGGCGACCGCGAACACCTGGCCAACAACTACCTGGCGCGTTATGCCGGTGCCGCCGTGGGCCTGTTCGCCGCCTCGGCCGAGGAAGCCAACTTCATTGGCTATTTCAACGACGAATACCAGCGCCCACTCAACGGCATTCGCACCCGCTACAGCCTGCACTTTGGCAAAGACCAATTGCCGCCGGTGGACGCCTTCTGGTCGCTGACCCTGTACGACGCCAACACTCAACTGCTGATCGACAACCGCCTCAACCGCTACCTGGTCAACTCGCGCATGCTCGACCGCCTGCAACGCGACCCCGACGGCGGCCTGACCCTGCACCTGCAACGCCTGTCTCCCGGCATCGCCATGGAAAGCAACTGGCTGCCGGTGCCACCGGGGCCGTTCTACGGCGTGCTGCGCTTGTATGAGCCGAAACCTGAAGTCGCCAATGGCCAATGGAAGCCGCCTGCGATTACAGTGCTGCCCTGAAGCGGGCCCAAGCGGGCTGAAGTCTTCAGCATTTATCGTTTGCAGGAATCGAGGCTTCAGCCTCGAGCTTTTGATCTTCTTATTTGAGTAATCCCATGCTGGTCGCCTTCGCCATCTTTGCTTTCACCATGCTCCTCGTTATCTGGCAACCCAAAGGTCTCGGCGTCGGCTGGTCGGCTAGTGTCGGGGCGCTGCTCGCCCTGGCGTTCGGCGTGGTCGGCTGGCACGACATTCCCACCGTGTGGGCGATTGTGTGGAATGCCACGGCAACCTTTATCGCCCTGATCGTGATCAGCCTGATCCTCGATGAAGCCGGCTTTTTCGAATGGGCGGCGCTGCATGTGGCGCGCTGGGCACGGGGCAACGGCCGGCGTTTATTTGCCTTTACCGTGTTGCTCGGCGCGGCGGTATCCGGGCTGTTTGCCAACGACGGCGCGGCGCTGATCCTCACGCCCATCGTGATTTCCCTGTTGCTGGCGCTGCGTTTTTCCCCGGCCGCCACCCTGGCCTTCGTCATGGCGGCTGGCTTCATCGCGGATACCGCCAGCCTGCCGCTGGTGGTGTCGAACCTGGTGAACATCGTCTCGGCCGACTACTTCAAACTGAGTTTCAACGACTACGCCGCAGTGATGGTGCCGGTGAACGTGGTCAGCGTTGCCGCAACCCTGGCGGTGCTCTACCTGTTTTTCCGCCGCGACATTCCGCTGAGCTATGCCACCGCTGACCTCAAGCTACCGGCCGACGCCATTCGCGACCGGCCGACCTTCGCCGTCGGCGTCGGTGTGCTGGTGGTATTGCTGGTCGGCCTGTTCGCCCTGGAGCCACTCGGCGTGCCGGTGTGCGTGATCGCCGGCATTTGCGCAGCAGCACTGTATGCGGTGGCTGCCCACGGTCATGTGATTTCCACCCGCCGCGTGCTGCGCGATGCGCCGTGGCAAATCGTGGTGTTTTCCTTGGGCATGTACCTGGTGGTGTACGGCCTGAAAAACGCCGGCCTCACCGCCTACCTCACGCAATTGCTCGACTATTTTGCCGGCCATGGTCTGTGGGCCGCCGCCATTGGCACCGGGCTGAGCACCGCACTGCTGTCATCGGTGATGAATAACCTGCCCAGCGTGCTGATTGGCGCCCTGTCGATTCAGGACTCCGCCGCCACCGGCGTGGTGCGTGAAGCGATGATCTACGCCAACGTGATCGGCTGCGACCTGGGCCCGAAAATCACCCCCATCGGCAGCCTGGCCACCCTGCTGTGGCTGCACGTGCTGGCGCGCAAAGGTATTCGCATCACCTGGGGTTACTACTTCAAAGTCGGCATTGTGCTGACCTTGCCGGTGCTGCTGATCACCCTCGCGGCCCTGGCGTGGCGGCTCAGTTGGTAAGCCCTTCAGAGTGAATAATGGATGACGGACAAGCCCCCACAACCCGTCAGCCTGGCGCAGGCCTTCTGGTTCTGGCTGAAACTGGGTTTGGTCAGCTTTGGCGGCCCAGCCGGGCAAATCGCCCTGATGCACCAGGAGTTGGTGGAGCGCCGGCGCTGGATTTCCGAGCGGCGTTTTCTCCATGCCCTGAACTACTGCATGCTGCTGCCCGGCCCGGAAGCCCAGCAGTTGGCCACCTACATCGGCTGGCTGATGCACCGCACCTGGGGCGGGGTGATTGCCGGCGGTTTGTTCGTGTTGCCGTCGTTGCTGCTACTCATCGCGCTGTCGTGGCTGTACATGAGTGTTGGCGAAACACCGGCAGTGGCTGGCCTGCTCTACGGCATCAAGCCGGCAGTCACCGCCATCGTCGTGCACGCCGCTCACCGCATCGGCTCGCGCACCCTGAAAAATCCCTGGCTGTTGGCCGTGGCGGCCGGCGCCTTTGTGGCGATATTTGCCCTGCAGGTGCCCTTTCCGCTGATCGTACTCGGCGCCGGTCTGCTTGGTTGGCTGGGCGGGCGCTGGCGGCCGGAACTGTTCAGCCTTGGCGGCCACAGCGGCGGCAACCCGCACAGCTATGGTCCGGCGCTGGTCGACGATCACACGCCCACGCCGTCCCACGCCCGCTTCAAGCTGCACCGCTTGTTGGTTTTGTTGGTCATCGCAGCCGTACTCTGGTGTGTTCCGATGGCAACGCTAACCGCGCTGTTCGGCTGGCACGGCACCCTCACGCAAATGGCCTGGTTCTTCACCAAAGCCGCCCTGCTCACCTTCGGCGGCGCTTATGCAGTGCTGCCTTATATCTACCAGGGCGCGGTGAACCACTACGGCTGGTTGAACCCGGGGCAGATGATCGATGGCTTGGCCTTGGGTGAATCCACCCCCGGCCCGCTGATCATGGTGGTGGCCTTTGTCGCCTTCGTCGGCGGCTACGGCAAACAGGTATTCGGCCCGGACGCGCTGTTTCTCGCCGGCGCCGTGGCGGCCTGCCTGGTCACTTGGTTCACCTTTCTGCCGTCGTTTCTGTTCATTCTCATCGGCGGCCCGTTGGTGGAGTCCACCCACGGCCAGGTGCGCTTCACCGCCCCACTCACCGCTATCAGCGCAGCGGTGGTGGGAGTAATCGTCAACCTGGCGCTGTTCTTCGCCTACCACGTGTTGTGGCCAGAGGGCTTTGCCGGGCAGTTCGACTGGGCCTCGGCGCTGATTGCCCTGTGGGCCTTCATTGCGCTGTTCCCGCTCAAACGCGGCGTGATTGAGGTGCTGGCCAGCTGCGCCTTGCTCGGGCTGGCCGTGCACCTGTGGTGAGCAGTTTCAGCGGCAGGCTTTGAGGTCGACCTTGCCGACATAGGGGTTGCCGCGGCCCATCACGCACGCCACTTTCTGATTGCGCGCCAGCTCCCAGGGTTTCACCGGGTACTGCTTGTTCCACGCCGCGTACATCTGCTTGTCCTGCTTGGACAGGCGCAGGCCGTAACGCTCGCTCATATAAAAATAGGTACGCGCCACCATGCCGCGCACCTGCGGACGGGGCATGGCTTTTTTCGCCTTGAAATCCACCACCATCGGGCAGGCGCCGTACTGCGTGGGCTTCTGCGGCAACCAGCCGTAGCCGAAGTTACTGCGGTCACCGTTGACCTCGCCAATGCTCGGCACCAGGTTGTGCAAATCGGCTTCGGCCAGGCGATAGGTCTGGTCCGAACGCGAGCAATTGGAACGCCCGCCCTTCTGCCAGCACTGCCGCTGATGGCCAATCACCCAGGCCGGCACAATGTGCTCCCACTCGATACGCGAAGCCCGCTGGGCATTTTTGCGCGGCACATACCCGCAGCTTTTCAGATCCACCTTGTTGCCGGTGAAACGGCAGCCGCAATAGAACTCCACCGGATTGGCGGCATACAGCTTCCAACCAGCTTTCTTGGCTTCGGCAAAGGTGCGGGGGGCAGCGGCGTGGGCGGTGGTGGTGAGAGTAAAGGTGGTGGTGAACAGCAGGCAGAGCAGGAACAAACAACGCGACATCGGGGCGTGTCCTTGGCAGCGAGGAAGACGGCGAAACCTGTATACGCATACAGGTGTTTCGTAATCTTCCTACAAAGCTGTAGGACTATTCAATGGTGGCAGATTAGCTATGTCTCGCGGCGGCCCGAACGTCACAAGCATCGCGGCTAAAGCCGCTCCTACGGGTTGTGCGATCTGTAGGAGCGGCTTTAGCCGCGATGCTTATTACCAGGCGAGCGCTTTGCTGAACTAAAGCCGCCCGGCTAGGATGCTTGTGCCGTAGGAAACGTCGTAACGCTCTGGTTGCTGGTTGTGGGTCTGTCGAGCGCGCTTTTATAGTCCCGCTGTCGCTGAATCAACTCTGCGACCGGGTTTAGCAGCTCGGATTTAGTAGCAACCAAGCGACCTCCTACCGACTCAGCAAATGCGCTTATTGTGTTTGCTGTTTCGTCTTATGGCGGTCGTACGTGGGGCACCCTCGGGTGCGCCGGGTGACTACTAACCGGTCTGCTAACCCGCGTACGGCTGCCACCCTCTTCGTTTAGCAGCGATGGGTGATAGCTCCCAAATTAGTAGTGGAGTTAAACCTATGAACTACGTTCATCCCGTACTCGTCCCCTCACCTCCCCTCGCCCAACTGCCTGTGGAGGTGCCCCATGATTAAAACCGTCCGCGTTCCCTACCACCTCTGCGGTGACGACCGCCAAGCACTCTTCGCGGTTCAACCTGGCATTCCCATCACCGAAGCCCTGGACTCAGCCCACAGCCTGCTCGACGTTGCCGAAACCCTGGTGTTGCACGGCAACGGCGCCAAAGGGCCGCGCCAAGCGCAACTCAACCACGCGTGTCACTTTCTGATCAGCGCTGCCAAAGCCACCTTGCAAGCCTGCATCGAAGGTGAAGGCCCCAGCGAGGAAGCCGCCTAAACGCAACGAGGCCGCCCTTAACGCCTAAGAGCGGCCTCGACGGTTACGGCAAATTACTTCGGCGCTTTAGCGGTGCGCAAATACGGCAACTTGATATCCAGCGCCCCATACTTCTCACGCGCCTGCTCATCATTGAGCGCCAGGGCGACAATCACATCCTGCCCCACCGCCCAGTTGGCCGGCGTCGCCAGCGGCACGTTATAGGTCAGCTGCAACGCATCCAGCGCACGCAGCACCTCAGCAAAATTGCGCCCCACCGACATCGGATAGGTCATCGACAGCTTGAGCTTTTTGTCCGGGCCGATGATGAACACCGAGCGCACGGTGGCGGTATCGGCCGGGGTGCGGCCATCGGGCAGATAGGCCTCGGCCGGCAACATATCGAACGCCTTGGACACCGTCAGGCTTTCATCGGCAATGATCGGAAACGACGCCTGCGCGCCGCACACTGCCTCGATATCGCCCTTCCATTTTTTGTGCGACTCGGCGCCGTCCACCGACACACCAATCACCTGGGTGCCGCGCTTGGCCCACTCGACCGCCAACTGAGCGACCGCGCCGAATTCGGTGGTGCACACCGGGGTAAAGTCTTTGGGGTGGGAAAACAGAATGGTCCAGCTGGAACCGATGAAGTCATGAAAAGTGATCGGACCTTGGTCAGTGTCGGCACTGAAGTCCGGGACCAGGTCGTTGATGCGCAAAGCCATGGCAACTGCTCCTTGGAGGGGTTAGACGGAAACTCGAACAAGGGTAGTCGGGATTTATCTGCGTGTTGCCCGGCCATCACAACAACCTATTTCCGTACCCCGAGGCAGCCACGGCGCCCACTATCGAGAGCCCATCGGACCCGACAAGGACAACAACAATGGTCTTGCACACTCGACGTCTGCCGCTGTTCGCCGCCGGCGCACTGGCCCTGATCAGCGGCTGCTCACAACTGGACAGCACCGCGCCCAGCACCATCGCCCAAGGCCCAGCCGGCGACGCCTTCTACACCCCGCCCGCACTGACTCCGGGCCAGCATGGCGACCTGATCTAGGCCCGCCCCGTAACCAATCAAAGCGCCTTGCCCAGCGCCGCCGAGAACTGGTTGCTGCTCTACCGCTCCACCGACGTCGCCGGCAAACCGCTGGCCGTTTCCGGCACCGTCGCCATCCCCAGCGGCACCCCGCCCGCCGGCGGCTGGCCGGTGATTAGTTGGACCCACGGCACCACTGGCATCGCCGACATCTGCGCGCCGTCGCGCAACGGCCCCGACTACCCGGCGCGCGACTACATCAACCTGATGAGCGCCAGCCTCGACCAATGGCTGCAACGCGGTTATGCCGTGGTGCAAACCGACTACCAGGGCCTCGGCACACCCGGCACTCACCCGTACCTGGTCGGCGACTCGGAAGCGCGCGGCGCCATCGACATGGTCTTTGCTGCCCGCCAACTGAACCCCAGCCTGAGCAACAACTGGCTGGTCATGGGCCACTCCCAGGGCGGCCAGGCGGCCATCTACACCGCCGCCCGCGCCCCCGACTATGGCCAGGGCCTGAACCTCAAAGGCGCCATCGCCATCGCCCCGGCCTCGCACCTGAGCGCCCTGGTGGCCTACAGCCAAGCCCACCCCGACAGCAACGCCAACGGCTTTGGCGCCCTGATGACCGTCGGCATCGGCGCCGCCGCACCTGGGCTGGACACCAACGCCATGCTCACTGCCGAAGGTAAAAAGCGTATTCGCCTGGTAGAAGAACGTTGCGTAGGCGGCCTCTCTGCCCCGGACGCCTGGAGCCTGAAAACCAGCGAACTGGTAAACGCCAACGCCGACTACGCCGCCTTCAACGGCGCACTGGCCAGCCTGGCCGACACGGAAAACACCCGCCCGCAGGTGCCACTGCTCGTGCTGCAAGCCGACAACGATGAAGTGGTGCCGGCGCCGCTCACCAGCAAGATGGTGACGCGGTTTAAAACCTTGGGGGTGGACGTGCAAGCGCGCAATTACAAGATTGGCGACAAGGGCGCGGCGCGCACCTATCACCAGGCGACAGTGCCGGCGGTGTCAGCCGATGCCATGGCGTGGGCGCAGGAGCGGTTACCGGCTGGGCGGTGAGGAAAGTCAGCGACTGCCAAACGGCAGCACGATGCGCCGAAACGCCGCCAGCACGCGGTTAGGCCCTTTCGGCGCAGTGACTTTGCGATAGACCCTCAGCACCTCGTCTGCGGCGTCCTGAATGTCCTGCATGCTGCGCCGCGACTTGGTCATTTCCCGGATGACGGCCAGGGCGATTTGTTTTTCGTTCTCAGGGAGATCGTTCATCCACTGTCACCTTTGCCCATTTGATCAGCCCAACGGTTGATTGCCATCAACCTAATAGGCAGGAGTAATCCGTAGCGCTACCTGCAAGAGCGTAGACAGGGTGGCGCAGCAAAGTGGGAAAGAGGGAGAAAACCTGACTCTAGAAGGAGGCAACCCCCACCAGCCACACCCCGGCACACAATGTTCCCGCTGTGGCTGCTTCCTTCCGGACCTGACCAGGTTAACGGGTAATCGTTGCGGGGGGACCGATGGGGGTCACCATAACGCGTGCCTTCAAGGCTGAAGGCCGCGCCATTGTACCGGCTTGTCGATAACTTACAACCGCCTCGTGCGGTTTAAAAAAGCATCCGCTACAAGCACTTGCGACGCCCTGCCCTATAACCCGCAGCCGGCGTATTTGTGCCCGGCGGTGGCGTTTGGCAGGCCGAGGAAGTCGAGGATATGCGGGGTGGCGCCGTCGATTTGCAGCAGCGGGGTGGCGCTCATATCGCCGACGCAGTAGGCGGTTTTGCCGGGGTTCTGGTAGCTGTTGTTGAGGATCAGGATGGTGCTGCGCTCGCCGGCGCTCTGCCCACCGTGGCCGCTGTTCAGGCCGCCGTGGTCGGAGGCGACGACGATCAGCCACTCTTCGTTGGCGTAACCGGGGCGCGCGGCCAGGGTGTCGAGCACTTGCTGGATCTGCGCGTCTTCGCCGCGAATCTTGCTCTGGTAGTTGGCGTTCAGCGGCGCGTAGCTGGCGGCGTGGATGTCGACGTTGTGCAGGTAGTAGAAGATCGCGGTGGGCGGGTTCTTCCAGGCGAGCCAGCCCTTGACGGTGTCGGTGGCTTGCTGGGAGTTCTTGGCGCTGTTGGCGACGACGAAGTCGGCCCCTGCGGGTTTGAGGTTGTGGGTGATGTTGTACCAGTCGCCCACCACGCCGACGGTGGCGGTTGGGTAGCTTTGTTTGAGCAGGTCGAAGACGTGCGGTTTGAGCATCGGCAGGGTTTCGCTGTTGCTGGTCACGCCGTGGGCGTCGGCCCAGAAGCCGGTGAAGTTGGTGGCCCAGCCGGGGCCGCTGACGGTATCTTGCGGGCCGCCGGCCAGCACGTTGCGGTGAAACGCGCCGCCGTTGGCCAGGGCGCTCAGGGCCGGGGTGACGGCGCAGCCTTCGCAGAACAGGGCGTCGCCGCGCAGGCCGTCGATACCGATGAACAGCACGTGTTTGTTGCCCGGCACCGGGCTGGCGATGCCCTCGCCGGCCACCACGAAGTAGTGGTCATAGGGGTTGCCGCTGTAGTTGGTTTTCAGCCCGCCGACGTCGCTGGCACGTTTGTCGCTGAGGTCGCAGGCGCTCGTGGTTTTGTTGTAGTCGAAGGATTTGCACCAGCTGCTGCGGCTGGCGTCTGTGCAGGCGCTGGCGCAGTCCTTGGGGGTGACGCTTTTCAGGTTTTCCACGTTGTAGCCGGAGATGGCGGCATTGCTTACGCGGGCGAACGCTTTGAGTGGATCGGGCTTGAGCGAGTAGTGGTCGTAGGGGTTGTCGCTGTAGTCGGTTTTCAACCCGCCGACGTCTTCGGCGCGTTTGTCGCTGAGGTCGCAGGCGCTGGTGGTGCGGTTGAAGTCGAACGACACGCACCAGCCGGAACGCTCACTGCCCTGGCAGGCCTCGGCGCATTGCGCGGGGGTGACGCCGGTGAGGTTCTCGCGGTTGAAGCCGGAGATGGCGGCGTTGGCGGTGAGGGTGAAGTCGGCCAGGCCGCTGGCTTGAGCAAACAGGGGAAAACAGGCGGCTAGTGAGAGGCTCAGGAAGATCGGTTTCATGGCAATTCCATAGCGATGAAGGAGCTCGCACGGTAGGAAAGGCAGATGACCGGGGGGCTATCAAATCGATATGGAAATTGGCGGGTAGGTATTGAGTGGGGCTATGGGAGCTTCTTTTTCAGGTCCGGCCAATCACGGCTGAAGCCGCTCCTACAGGACCGTGGCATCGCACGATTCGTAGGAGCGGCTTCAGCCGCGATGCTGTTAAACGCGGAAGCTGCCCACCAGCTTGGCCAACCCGGACGACAACTCGGAAAGACGCTGACTGGCTTCGGTGCTTTTTTCCGAGGTGGCGGCGGCTTCGTTGGAGAGGTCGCGGATGTCGCTGATGTTGCGGGCGATCTCTTCGGTGACGCTGCTTTGTTCTTCGCAGGCGGTGGCGATCTGCGCGGCCATGTCGTTGATGCGGCCCACCGAGTCGCTGGACTCGGAGAGAATCTGGTCGACTCCGGCGGCGCGGTCGACGCTGTCGCGGGCTTTGATGCTGCCAGAATCCATGGCCTTCACGGCGTTCTGCACGCCCACTTGCAGGCGTTCGATCATGTTCTGGATGTCTTTGGTCGAGTCCTGGGTACGTGCTGCCAAGGCGCGTACTTCGTCGGCAACCACGGCGAACCCACGGCCCTGCTCCCCTGCCCGTGCGGCTTCGATGGCGGCGTTTAGGGCGAGCAGGTTGGTCTGCTCGGCAATGCCTTTGATCACGGCCAGCACCGCGCCGATGTTGGCGGTTTCCTGTTCCAGGGTCTGGATGGTGCCGGAGGCGCTTTCCACTTCATGGGCCAGTTGGCGCATGGCGGTGATGGTGGCGCCGACCACCTGGGCGCCTTCGCGCGATTGGGTTTCGGCGGTGCGTGCGGCATCGGCGGCGTTCTGCGCGTTGCGCGCGACTTCGTTGACTGCGGCGCTCATTTCGGTGGCGGCGGTGCTGACCTGGTCGACGGCGGCGTGCTCGCTGCTGATCAGGCGGTCGTTGGCGGCGGCCATGCCGGCCAGGCTCTGGGCCGAGGCGGCGACTTCGCCGGTCACCCGGCCGACTTCTTTGATCAGCGGTTGCAACTTGTCGAGGAAGCGGTTGAACGCGGTGCTGAGTTTGCCCAGTTCGTCGCGGGACAACACGTCGAGGCGCACGCGCAAATCGCCATCGCCGTCGGCGATCTGTTCGATGCGGTGCAGCAGGTTTTCCAGCGGACGGGTCACCAGAATCGGGAAGCCCACCACCAGAATCAGGCACACCAGCAGGCCGAAGCCGACGATGCCGCCTTGTTGCCAGGTGAGCTCTTCACCCTGGGTGATGGCAGAGGTGCCTTCAGCGTTGGCGGCGTTGTCTTCCAGCTCGCCGAGTTTGTCGATGGCATCGCGCATGCTCTCGAACTGCTTTTCGCTGTCGCCGAAGCTGAGCACGCTGGCGGCGTCCGGGTCGCTGGTGGTGAGCGAAACCACCTTGAGGGTGGTGGCTTTCCAGATCGCGTAGCCCTGGTCGAACTGGCTTACCAGGGCCTTCGCTTCGGTGCTGGGGTCCATGGCGGCGTATTTGTGTACGCGGTCGTAGGCTTGCTGCAGGTTTTCGGCGTGGGAGCTTTTCAGGGCGTCCATGTGCGAACTGGCACCCTCGTCCAGCATGCTCCGCTCGGCGACGAAGGCCTGGTACAGGTCACGGTCGGCGTTCAGCAGCAGGCTGATGGCGGGCAAGTAGCGGTTGGTCAATTTGCTGCTGGAGTCAGCCACTTGGGTGATGCCACGCACCCCCAGTACGCCCATCAGCACCAACAACACCGCCAGTACCAGAATCGGCAGGGCGATTTTCCAACGAAAACCCAGGTCGGCGAACACACGCAGCATGATGACTCTCCCAACGACAGGACAACTAGTGCAAGCGTAGACGCTTGCCGCGGTTTTATCGGGCGCCGTGCAGGCAAAGTGAGATCAGTGCAACGCGCCCCGCTTGTCTGTCTTATCGGCCACTACTGGCGGGCGCTTGAAGGGAGGGATGAAAATTCCGTGTCACGCCTGAATGGCCAAGGCTTTTGTGCTAGCGTGCCGGCTTTCGCGCAACACCCCTCAAGAATCCGTTTAAGGAAGCACCAGCATGGCCATGAGCAAAGACCAACTGATCAGCGATATCGCCGAAGCCACCGACGCCTCGAAAGCGACCGTGCGGGCGGTGTTGGAACAACTGAGCGAGATCGTCAGCGATGCCCTGGAGAACTACGACGAAATCACCTTGCCGGGCATCGGCAAGCTGAAAGTGGCCGACCGCCCGGCCCGCACCGGCCGCAACCCGCAGACCGGCAAAGCGATCGAAATCGCGGCGAAAAAAGTGGTCAAGTACGTACCGGCCAAAGCGTTGACCGACGCGATCAATTGATTCACTAGATCAACAGCATCGCGGCTAAAGCCCCTCCCACAAGAATCGCGTTTTTTTGTGGGAGGGGCTTCAGCCGCGACTCCTGCAAACCTCGGTTGGCAGGGTCAAACCTCAATGCCGTAGCCCGCCAACGCCTTCAAGAACTCGGCTTCGTCGAGTACTTTCAGCCCCAGCTCATTGGCCTTGGCCAACTTCGAGCCAGCCCCCGGCCCCGCCACCACGCAGGTGGTTTTCGCCGAAACAGAACCCGCCACCTTCGCCCCCAGGCCTTCGAGTTTTTCTTTGGCGATGTCGCGGCTCATGATTTCCAGGCTGCCCGTCAGCACCCAGGTCTGGCCCGCCAGCGGCAAGCCTTCGACCACGCGTTTTTCGCTTTCCCAGTGCATGCCGAACTCGCGCAGTTGCGCTTCGATGGCCAGGGCACGCTGCTTGTTTTCTTCGACCGCAAAGAACTCGCGCACAGCGTTCGCCGGCTTCTCGCTGAGGGCTTGGCGCAGGTCGAGCCAGTCAGCGTCGAGCACCTTTTGCAGCGACTCGCCGAACTTGGCCGCCAGGGTTTTCGCCCCAGTGGGGCCGACCGAAGAAATGTGCAGTTTGTCGAGCAAGCCAGCCAGCGTGGTGCTGGCGGCATACTCTGCGCCGAGCTCGCCCTGGCCCTGGATATCCAGCACCTGTTCGAGCTGCTCGATCACGCTCTGGTTGTGGCTGTCGCTGAAGAACTCGTGAATCTCATGCGCCACTTCCAGGCCGACGTCGGGCAGGTAGGTGAGCACTTCCGGCAGCGCTTGTTTGATTCGCTGCAACGAGGCCAGTGAACGCGCCAGGACCTTGGCCGTCTCTTCGCCGACATCGGGAATGCCGAGGGAGAAAATGAACCGCGCCAGCTCAGGTTTGCGGCTGTTTTCGATGGCGGCCAACAGGTTTTTGCTCGACAGCTCGGCAAAACCTTCGAGCTCAACGATCTGTTCGAAGGTCAGTTTGTACAGGTCGGCGGGCGAGCTGATCAGCCCTTCGTCCACTAGCTGTTCGACGCTCTTGTCGCCCAGCCCTTCGATGTCCATGGCGCGGCGCGAGACGAAGTGAATGATCGCCTGCTTGAGCTGCGCGCCGCAGGCCAGGCGGCCGACGCAGCGGTATACCGCGCCTTCGCTGACGGTTTCACGGCCCTTGCTGCGTTTCACCAGTTGCGTGCGCTCCACATGGGAGCCGCATACCGGGCAGTTTTCCGGAACATGCACGGGTTGGGCGTCGGCGGGACGACGGTCGAGCACCACTTGCACCACTTGCGGAATCACATCGCCGGCACGGCGGATAATCACGGTATCGCCGACCATCAGGCCCAGGCGCGCCACTTCGTCCATGTTGTGCAGCGTGGCGTTGGCCACCATCACGCCGGCCACTTTCACCGGGCGCAGACGTGCCACAGGGGTGACGGCGCCAGTGCGGCCGACCTGGAACTCCACGGCAAGCAACTCGGTCAGCTCTTCGCTGGCGGGGAATTTATGCGCGATGGCCCAGCGTGGTTCGCGGGCACGGAAGCCCAGTTCACGCTGCCAGGCCAGGTTGTTGACCTTGAACACCACGCCATCGATTTCGTACGCCAGGGCGTCGCGGCGCTCTCCGATATCGCGGTAGTAGGCCAGGCATTCCTCGGCGCCCTTGGCCAGCTTCAGCTCGCGGCTGATGGGCATACCCCAGGCTTTGAGGGCGTTGAGGATGCCAATCTGGGTGTCGGGCAGTTCGCCCTGTACCTGGCCGATGCCATAGCAGCAGAACTCCAGTGGGCGCTTGGCGGTGATGCTCGAGTCGAGCTGGCGCAGGCTGCCGGCAGCAGCGTTGCGCGGGTTGGCGAAGGTCTTGCCGCCCAGCTCCAGTTGGCTGGCGTTCAGGCGTTCAAAACCGGCGCGGGACATGAACACTTCACCGCGCACTTCCAGCACCGCCGGCCAACCGCTGCCCTGTAACTTGAGGGGAACGTTGCGGATGGTGCGTACGTTGACGCTGATGTCTTCACCGGTGCTGCCATCGCCGCGGGTGGCGCCGCGCACCAGCAGGCCGTCGCGGTACAGCAGGCTGACAGCGAGGCCATCGAGTTTGGGTTCGCAGCTGTATTCCACATTGGCACCGCCGCCGAACAGGTCGCCGGCCGGCAGCTCATCGGCCAGGCCTTCGCGCACGCGGCGGTCGAAGTCGCGCAGGTCGTCTTCGGCGAAGGCGTTGCCGAGGCTGAGCATCGGCACTTCGTGTTTGACCTCACCGAACGCCGACAACGCCAGGCTGCCAACGCGCTGGGTCGGCGAGTCGGCAGTGACCAATTTCGGGTGCTCGGCTTCCAGCGCCTTGAGCTCATGGAACAGACGGTCGTACTCGACGTCCGGAATGCTCGGCTCGTCCAGCACGTGGTAGCGGTAGTTGTGCTGGTCCAGCTCACTGCGCAATTGGCTGATACGGGTGGCGGCGGTTTGGGCGTCGGTCATAACGGGCAGCTCTCATTTGGCAGGCGACGAGTCACCTGCCGGCAAAACGAAAAAGAGCAGCCGAAGCTGCTCGATTAAAACGTTAAAACGCGCCGGATGAATCAGCGCTTGTTGGTCAGTGCCTTGCGCTCGAACTCGACGATGCGCTGGCGGTAGTGTTCGATGGTCTGCGCGGTCATTACGCTGCGCTGGTCATCTTTCAGTTCACCGCTCAATTCATGGGCCAGTTTGCGCGCGGCAGCCACCATCACGTCGAACGCTTGTTTCGGGTGACGCGGGCCGGGCAGGCCGAGGAAGAAGCTCACGGCGCGGGTGCTGAAGTGGTCGATGTCGTCCAGGTCGAAGGTGCCGGGTTTAACCCCGTTGGCCATCGAGAACAGCACTTCACCATTGCCAGCCATGCTTTCGTGGCGGTGGAAAATATCCATCTCGCCAAAGCGCAGTCCGCTTTCCAGAATGTTCTGCAACAGGGCCGGGCCGTTGAAGCCTTCGCCCTCTTTGGCCACCACGTTGATCACCAGCACTTCTTCTACCGGCGGCAGATCGCGGCTGTCTTGCGGGACGGCGGGGTTGCGTTTTTTCGGTTCATCGTCAACCGGGTTGAGCAGGGTTGGCACCGGCTCGTCGAGGCCCAGGTTGAGGTCGCCCTGGCTCGGCTCTACCACTTTGCCGCGACGACGATTGAGTTCGCGCGGGCTCATGGCCGGCAGGTCTTCTTCTTCGATCTTGGGTTCGGCATGGCGCTCAAGGACGCGCGGCGGGCCGAGCAATTCGGGGGCGCCATCGTCATCGGGAAGATTGGAGAAACTCCGATCCAGCTTGAACTTCAACTTGCCTTTGCCACCGCGCATACGGCGCCAGCCATCAAACAGAATGCCAGCGATAACAATGATGCCGATGACGATCAGCCACTCACGCAGACCGATTTCCATGTAATTCTGTAGCCCCTGAAAAAATAATAAAGAAGGGCATCCGCCCTGTGACTCAACGCTATAACCCAACAAAAACTGCCGTCAGTAACTTCGGACTGCGTGTATCAACTCCATGTTCTGACTGACATTTCCCGGATACAAAAAAGAGTGGGCAATAAGCTAGCACGACGAAAGGCAACTTTACACCGCTGCACGCGTTATGCCTCCACCAAAGCCAAGGCTTCCTCGACATCTACTGCGACAAGCCGTGAGCAGCCAGGTTCATGCATTGTTACGCCCATCAACTGATCGGCCATTTCCATAGCGATCTTGTTGTGGGTGATATAGATGAACTGCACGGTCGCTGACATCTCTTTCACCAGGCGCGCATAACGTCCAACGTTGGCGTCATCTAATGGCGCATCCACTTCGTCGAGCATGCAGAACGGCGCCGGGTTGAGTTTGAAAATAGCGAATACCAGAGCCAATGCGGTTAGCGCTTTTTCACCCCCGGAGAGCAGATGAATGGTGCTGTTTTTCTTGCCCGGTGGTCGCGCCATGATGGTTACGCCGGTGTCGAGTAAATCGTCACCGGTTAATTCCAGGTAGGCATTGCCGCCACCGAAGACTTTCGGGAACAACGCCTGCAGGCCACCGTTGATTTGGTCGAAGGTTTCCTTGAAGCGATTGCGGGTTTCTTTGTCGATCTTGCGAATGACGTTTTCCAGGGTGTCGAGGGCTTCCACCAGGTCGGCGTCCTGAGCATCCAGATACCGTTTGCGCTCGCCCTGCTGCTGGTACTCGTCGATCGCCGCGAGGTTGATCGGGCCCAGACGTTGAATGCGCGCAGCGAGGCGTTCCAGCTCTTCGTCCCAGGACTTTTCGTTCGCATCATTGGGCAACGTACCAAGCACGCCGTGCAGGTCGTAGTTATCTTCCATCAGCTGGTCGTGGATGGCTTTACGCCGCACATTCAGCGACTGCCATTCCATCCGCTGCTGTTCCAACTGGGTACGCAGCAGCTGCGATTGCTGCTCGGCCGAGCTGCGACGTTTTTCCGCGTCGCGCAGTTGCCGGTCGGCATCTTCCAGGGCCAGGCGCGCCAGCTTGAGTTCGTCTTCCACGCCCATGCGTTTGTCCAGCAACTCTTCGAGCTTCATGCGCAGCTCTTCCAGCGGCGCCGCGCCCTCGTCGAGGTTGAGGTTCAGTTGCTCGCGTTTTTCGTGCAGGCGCTCGGCTTGTAGTTCCAGGCGTTCCAGGGCCTGGCGCGTGGAGTCGTGCTGGGCCTTGAGCGAGCCCAGGCGCACGGCCAACTGGTGGGCGTGGTCTTTGTGCTGGCGGGCTTCCTGACGCACCCGGTCGAGGCGTTCGCGCAGGGCGTCACGCTGGGCCATCAGCAGCTCACGCTGCTCGGTGTCGATGGCCATGGCGTCGAGGGCGTCTTGCAGTTGCAGGCGCGACTCACCCAGTTGTTCGGCTTCGATGGCGCGTTGCTCGCCGAGCTCGCTGAGTTCTTCGTCGAGACGGCGGCGGCGCAGGGTCAGCTGTTCGACCTTGGCCTGACCTGCGGACAACTGCGCCTTCAGCTCGCCCTGACGGCGCGCTTCATCTTGTAGGCGGCGGCGTTGCTGTTCGCGGGCCTCTTCTTGCTGCTGCTGAGTTTCGCGCAGCGCTTGCAGGCGTTCGTCGAGGCTGGCCAGGCTGGCTTCGCGTTCATCACGCTCAAAGCCCAGGCGCTCGATTTCCTGGCCACGCGCCAACACGCCACTCTCGGCTTCGCTGGCACGCCGTACGCGTAAAAAGTGCCGACCAACCCAGTAGCCGTCGCGGCTGATCAGGCTTTCGCCGTCGCCCAGTTGGCCGCGCAGGGCCAAGGCCTGGTCCAGGCTCTCAACCGGCTTGACCTTGGCCAGCCAGGGCGCCAAGTCGACGCTGGCGTCGACCTTGTCGAGCAAGCTGCCGGCCACCCGCGCGCCGCCCTTGGCTGGGCTGAGTAGGCGTAAATCACCTTGTTCGAAACTGGCCAGATCGAGGCTGGACAATGCTTGCGGGTCGTCGAGCAAGACCGCTTGCAGGTCGGCGCCGAGCACGGTTTCTACCGCCAGTTCCCAGCCTGCTTCTACCCGCAGGCCTTCGGCCAGGCGTGGACGTTGATTGAGGTGCTGTTCGCGCAGCCAGTCGGCGGTGCCTTTGCCCGGGTCCAGCGCGGCTTGTTGCAGCGCCTCCAGGGAAGCCAGTCGGCCGTTCAGGCGCTGCAGTTCGCCTTGCGCCTGCTGCTGGGCCTGGCCGGCTTGCAGCAGTTCGCCGCGCAATTGTTCCAGGCGCTCGACCAGGGCCTGCTCGGCGCTTTGCAGTTCCTCCAGGGTCAGCTCGCTGCTGGCTACTTGCTCGCTAAGTTCGAGAATCGCGGCGTCTTCCGGGTCGGCAGACAGCAGCACCAACTCATCATTCAGGCGGCGTTGGCGCTCGGCCAGGCGTTCCAGGCTCTGTTCCAGTTGCTGAATGCGCGACTGCTGCACTTCGGCCTGACGCCGAGGCTCGGCAGAGCGCTGGTTGAAGTCGTCCCACTGGCCCTGCCAGCCCTGCATGGCGCTGTCGGATTCTTCCAGGGCAGCGGCGGCTTCTTCGGCGGCGGCGTTGGTGACTTCCTGCTCGGGCTCGAGCGCCGCCAGCTCTTCACCCAGGGTGGCGAGCAAGGTGCGGTCGTGGCCTAGGTGCGATTCGGTTTCCAGGCGCGCGCGTTCGGCTTCGTTGAGGTCGTCCTGCAGTTGGCGCAGGCGCTGCTGGCCGTGCTGGATGCTCTGCTCGACGCGGGCGATATCGCCGCCCACGGAATAGAAGCGGCCCTGCACCTGGTTGAAGCGCTCGGACAGCTCGTGGTGGCCGTCACGAAAACGCTCGATGCTGGCGTCGGCATTGCGTTGCTCGGCGACCAGGGCTTCGAAGCCGATTTCCTGGTTGCCAATGATGGCTTCGCGCTGCCCCACCTGCTCGTTCAGTGCCTGCCATTTGAGCGCCGACAGCTGGGCCTTGAGCTGACGCTCTTCGGCTTTGTATTCCTGGTACTTCTCCGCCGACTGCGCCTGGCGATGCAGGCGGTCGAGCTGGCGCTCCAACTCTTCGCGCAGGTCGGTCAGACGCGCGAGGTTTTCGTGGGTACGGCGAATGCGGTTTTCGGTTTCGCGGCGGCGTTCCTTGTACTTGGAAATGCCGGCGGCTTCTTCGATGAAATTGCGCAGGTCTTCGGGCTTGGCTTCGATCAGCTTGCTGATCATGCCCTGCTCGATGATCGAGTAACTGCGCGGCCCCAGGCCAGTGCCGAGGAAGATGTCGGTGATGTCACGGCGCCGGCATTTGGTGCCGTTAAGGAAATAGGTGTTCTGGCTGTCGCGGGTGACCCGGCGGCGAATCGAGATTTCGGCATAGCCGGCGTATTCGCCGACCAGGGTGCTGTCGCTGTTGTCGAAGATCAGTTCGATGCTGGCCTGGGTCACCGGCTTGCGGGTATTGGAGCCGTTGAAGATGACGTCGGTCATCGACTCGCCGCGCAGGTTCTTCGCCGAGCTTTCGCCCATCACCCAGCGCACGGCGTCGATGATATTGGACTTGCCGCAGCCGTTAGGCCCGACCACCGCCGCCATGTTGCTCGGGAAGTTGACCGTGGTGGGGTCGACGAACGACTTGAAACCCGCCAGCTTGATGCACTTCAGCCGCATAGAACGCCTTCCTTAGCCACGTGGGTTTAGCGCTCAGCCATGGCGGCAAGCACCATCTGGCAATTGTGTTTGCTGTAGGCGGTGAGGGTTTCACGCACTTGGGCCGGGTCGCGGGCAATCACCGCTTGCAACAAGCCGGCAAACGCATTGAGGAACTGGCTCATCTCGGTTTTGCGTTTTTCCAGGGCCAGGTGGTAGGTGCGGCTCATCGCTGGCAACAGGTTCTCCAGGGTTTCCTGCAAGTACGGGTTGTTGGCGAACGGGAAGGCGGCACGCATCACATCGAAGCTGCTCTGCACGAAGCTGTCGATGTCACCCTGGGCGGCGTTGTCGCTCAGGCGCTGTTGGATCAGTACAAAGGGCTGCAGGTCTTCAGTGGTTTTCCAGCGCTCGGCGACGGCAAAGCCGAGCAGGATGTACAGCTCGACCACCAGCGTGTACAGGCTCTTGACGTTATGCGGGGTCAGCTCGCTGACGTGGGCACCACGGCGCGGCAGGATGGTGATCAGGTGCCGGCGCTCGAGTATCAGCAAGGCCTCGCGTACCGAACCCCGGCTGACGTTCAGCGCCAGGGTGACTTTCTGTTCTTGAATCCGCTCACGTTCTTTCAATTCCCCGCGAATGATGCGCTCGGCCAGATGATGGGCGATCTGCTCGGCGAGACTGTCAGGGGCTTTGAAAGTCATGTTGGTCCTTCAAGGGAGAAAGTGGGCAAACGTAGCGAGCGAAGGGTAGGCAAGGCAAAAAGTCGGTGAAAAAGCGGAGTTGGCTGTAGCCAATGAGCATTTTTCACCGACTTTTTAACGCCGCCTAACCGAGCGCAGTAGCTTGCCAAAACGCGCGGGAGTGTAACACAGCGTGTTACCCCGCCAAGGTTACAGCCAAGCGGCTTGCCGTCCAAAAGGTTGGGTTGGGAACGGACTTTCGGCAAGTGGATTGTCCTACAATTTTGCCGGTCGACTCCCCTCTCAAAAACAACGGAGCTCACCATGTTTGCGTACCTGCCCTCCTCCTGGATGATCGCCCTGAAAAAAGCCGGTTACTGGATCTGGCTGATTCCCGTACTGGGCGTGCCCATGAGTTTTTACTGGTCCATTGGCAGCGAGCATGCCGATGCCTGGGCCTATCTGGTCGTCACCATCGTGTTTGGCGTGATCCCGATTCTGGATGCCATTGTCGGCCGCGACCCGGCCAACCCCGACGAAGTGGCCGATGTGCCGAAGATGGACAAGCAGGGTTACTACCGCCTGCTGAGCCTGGCCACTGTGCCGTTTCTGCTGGGCATGCTGGTGTGGGCCGGCTGGGCCTTTGTGCACTATGAGGCGTGGAGCTGGGTCGGCCGCCTGGGCTGGGTGCTCTCAGTGGGCACCGTGACCGGCGCCATCGGCATTACCGTGGCCCACGAGTTCATCCACAAAGACCCTCAGTTGGAACAGAACGCCGGCGGCCTGCTGTTGGCGGCGGTGTGTTATGCCGGCTTCAAGGTCGAGCATGTGCGTGGCCACCATGTGCATGTCTCCACCCCGGAAGACGCCTCGTCGTCACGCTATGGCCAGAGCCTGTATGCGTTCCTGCCGCACGCCTATAAACACAACTTTCTGAATGCCTGGGCGCTGGAAAAAGAGCGCCTGCAACGCCGCGGCCTGCCGGCCATGCATTGGCGTAACGAGTTGGTCTGGTGGTACCTGATCAGCGCGGGTTTTCTGCTCGGTTTCAGCCTGGCGTTTGGCTGGATGGGCGCGCTGTTTTTCCTTGGCCAGTCGTTCGTGGCGCTGACCCTGCTGGAGATCGTCAACTACGTCGAACACTACGGCCTGCACCGGCGCAAGCAGGACAACGGCCGGTATGAACGCACCAACCCCAGCCATTCGTGGAACAGCAACTTTCTGCTGACCAACCTGTTCCTGTTCCACCTGCAACGCCACTCCGACCACCACGCCTACGCCAAGCGTCGCTACCAGGTGCTGCGTCACTTCGACGACAGCCCGCAGTTACCCAATGGTTATGCCGGAATGATTGTGCTGGCGCTGTTTCCCCCGCTGTGGCGCAAGGTCATGGACCCGCGGGTGCGCAGCTACTACGCAGGGGAAGAGCATCAGTTGAGTGAATCGCAGCTGGCCTGAAACCTTGGAATAAACAACCGTCGTCCCAGCGCAGGCTGGGACCCAGACTCCTGGAACGTACACCATCATCTGCAAAATTCTGGATCCCAGCCTGCGCTGGGATGACGGTGTCTGTTGGCGCCCTACAGGTTTTACTTCCGGCAGCCGGCAAACATATCCAAGCCCTTGTCGTAGACCTTGGTGTTCACCTGCAACAACCCCAGCATCGAGCTGAACAAATTGTCCTGGCTCACCGGCTGCTCCCGCTGGGCACGCAGGCAGTCGGCATCCACTTGAAACTCCTGCTGATAACTGTCGGAGAACCAGGCCACCATCCCCACGTGCTTCTGTTGCTCCGGCGCCATCATGTACGGCGTGCCGTGCAGGAACAGGTTGTACTCACCCAGCGACTCGCCATGGTCAGACATGTACAGCATGGCGCTGTCGACTTTGTCCTGGTTGCTGCGCAGCACGTCGATCAGGGTCGACAGCACATGGTCGGTGTACAGAATGGTGTTGTCGTAGCCGTTGACGATGCTTTCGCGTGAGCATTCATTGAGGGCGTTGCTGGTGCACACCGGGGTGAACTGCTCGAAGGCTTTGGGGTAACGCTTGAAGTATTCCGGGCCGTGGCTGCCCATCTGGTGCAGCACCAGCACGGTGTCGTTCTTCAGGTTGTCGATAAAGCCCTGCAGGCCTTGCAGGAGGATTTCGTCGTGGCACTCGCTGTTGGCACACAGGGTCGGGTCTTTGAAGTTGCTGACGTCTTCGAAACTCACCCGGTCGCAGGTGCCTTTGCAACCCGATTGGTTGTCGCGCCACACCACATCAAGCCCGGCACGCTTGATCACATCCAGCAGGCCTTCCTGGGAATAGGCTTTGCTCGCGCTGTAGTTGCTACGCCCCAGGTTGGAGAACATGCAGGGCACCGACACGGCCGTTTCAGTGCCGCAGGAATGGGCATCCGGGTAGGCGATGACGCCCGCCTGCGCCTTCAGTTTCGGCGTGGTGTCACGCTCGTAACCGAGGATGCCGAAGTTATCAGCGCGGGCACTCTCGCCCACCACCAGCACGGTCAGCGACTTGTGCCGACGGCTCTGCCAGGCCGGCGCCTTCACCGCGTCTTCGCCGAGGGTGCGAAACGCTTGCTCGCCGGTGGCGATTTGCTCACGCAGCAGGCTGAACGAAGCGCCGACGTAGTTGCTCGGCACCACCATCAGGCGCAGTTCATGGTGGTTACGAAACAGCGAGGCCAGGCCCTGGTAGTTGACCAGCGCCACGCTGCCCAGCACCGCAACACAGGCCACGCTCACCAGCACCTTGCTCAGCAGCTCACGCGGCCAGCTGCGATAGTTCACCGGGGTAAGCCACAGCAACACGGCCGGCAAAATGCCCAAAAACAGGACATAACCCGCCAGCTTGAGCGACAACAGGTCACGCACTTCGGTGGGGTTGGTCTGCGCGGCGTTGCGCAGCATGCCCAAATCGATCAATACGCCGTACTGGCTCATGAAGTACGCCACACCGGCGCTGACCAGCAACAGCAGGGTCAATACCGGCTTGAGCAGCCAGCGAAACGCCAGCACCGTCAGCACCAGGTTGAACAGCGCCAACACAATCAGACCAAAGGCCACGCGCATCATCAGACCCGCACCGGTGCTCGGCGTAATGCTGAAGATATGCCCCCACAACACCGGGTTGCAGGCCAGCAGGAGAAATGCGCTGCCGATCAGGGTCAGCATCTCTGGGCGTATCGCCTTTACTTTCAGCATTGCGTTCACGTCGTCCTTCCGCCCTTGGGCTAATGGAGGCGGATGCTAGAAACGCAGCGATCAAATTTTCGTGAAAAAAACCTGAACAAAGGGTTAGCCCGAAAACCCCAGGAGCACGCGGGCTAAACCTATTTCGTCAGTGCTGGGAAAAGACTGATCGTCGGGCACGCGGATTGCTTGACTAAAGAGTCAAATATTTTATTGACCCAAAAGTCAGAATTCTCTAAATTCGCCAAACAAATTCAACGGCTGTTCACCCCTCTCCCGCCTGCGGGAGAGGGGCCGGGGGAGAGGGTTAGCCATAACGCAACCCTCGCCCCGCCCAAAAACGCGTGCCATACAAAACAAGAAAGTGCCTGGAGGTCGTCCTTGATCCAGTTTTTACTCAACCGTGAGCTGCGTACTGAGCAGCGTCTCGACCCAAATGTCACCGTGCTCAATTACCTGCGTGAGCACGTGGCCAAACCCGGCACCAAAGAAGGCTGTGCTTCCGGTGACTGCGGCGCCTGTACCGTGGTGGTCGGCGAGCTGGACAACTCGTCCGGCACCCCGCGCATCCGCTACCGCACCCTCAACTCCTGCCTGACCTTTGTTTCCTCGCTGCACGGCAAACAGCTGATCAGCGTTGAAGACCTCAAGCACCAGGGCCAATTGCACAGCGTTCAGCAAGCCATGGTCGACTGCCACGGCTCGCAATGCGGGTTCTGCACCCCAGGCTTTGTCATGTCGCTGTTTGCGCTGCAAAAGAACAGCGACGGCTTCGACAAAGGTCAGACCATGGAAGCCCTCGCCGGCAACCTCTGCCGTTGCACCGGCTACCGCCCGATCATCGATGCCGCCGAACAGGCCTGCTGCCAGAAGCAGCCAGATCAGTTCGACGCCGCCGAAGCTGAAACCATCGCCAAGCTGCAAGCCATCGCGCCACAGGAAACCGCCGAGCTCAACAGCGGTGACAAGCGCTGCCTGCTGCCGCTGACCGTCGCCGACCTGGCCGACCTGTATGCCGCCAACCCGCAAGCCCGTCTGCTCGCCGGTGGTACCGACCTGGCCCTGGAAGTCACCCAGTTCCACCGTGAACTGCCGGTGATGATCTACGTTGGCCACGTGGAAGCGATGAAACGCGTCGAGTTCACCGACGATGCCATCGAGATTGGCGCCGCCACAGCGCTGTCCGACTGTTACGGCGCACTGGCCAAGGAATACCCGGACTTCGGCGAGCTGCTGCACCGCTTCGCTTCGTTGCAGATCCGCAACCAGGGCACCCTCGGCGGCAACATCGGCAACGCCTCGCCGATCGGTGACGCCCCGCCCCTGCTGATCGCCCTCGGCGCCCGTGTGGTGTTGCGCAAAGGTGGCCAGACCCGCAGCCTGCCAATCGAAGATTACTTCCTCGATTACAAGGTCACTGCCCGTCAGGAAGCCGAATTCATCGAGAAGGTCGTGGTGCCGCGCCACCAGACCAACCAGGCTTTCCGCGCCTACAAGGTGTCCAAACGTCTGGACGACGACATTTCTGCCGTGTGTGCCGCGTTCAATATCGTGGTCGCCGATGGCGTGGTGCAAAGCGCCCGCGTCGCGTTCGGTGGCATGGCCGCGATCCCCAAACGTGCTGCTGCGTGTGAAGCCGCGTTGCAAGGCAACGCCTGGGACATGGACGTGATCGAACAGGCCTGCGAAGCCCTGGCCCAGGACTTCAGCCCGCTGAGCGACTTCCGCGCCAGCAAGGAATACCGCCTGCTCACCGCACAGAACCTGCTGCGTAAATTCTTCCTTGAGCTGCAAACTCCAGACGTCGAAACACGGGTGACCGCTTATGTCTAACCACCACGCCCCGAAAAGCCAGGCCGAACTGGCCGAACTGTTCCGCGCCGGCATCACCACCGGCGTCGGCAAGAGCGTCAAACACGAAAGCGCCGAGAAGCATGTGTCCGGCGAAGCGGTGTATGTAGACGACCGCCTGGAATTCCCCAACCAACTGCACGTGTATGCCCGCATGAGCGACCGCGCCCATGCCCGCGTCACCAAGATCGACGTGTCGCCCTGCTACGCCATTCCCGGCGTAGCCATTGCGATCACCCACAAAGACGTACCCGGCCTGCTGGATATCGGCGCCGTGGCCCCCGGCGACCCGCTGCTGGCCGATGGCCTGGTGCAGTACGTGGGCCAGGTGGTAATTGCCGTGGCCGCCGACACCCATGAAAACGCCCGCAAAGGCGCCATGGCGGCGATCATCGAATACGAAGACCTGGAGCCGGTGCTCGACGTGGTCGAAGCGTTGCGCAACAAACACTTCGTGCTCGACAGCCACCAGCACAAGATCGGCGACTCAGTGAGCAAGCTGGCTACGGCCCCGCGCCGCCTGCAGGGTTCGCTGCATATCGGTGGCCAGGAACACTTTTACCTGGAAACCCAGATTTCCTCGGTAATGCCCACCGAAGACGGCGGCATGATCGTCTACACCTCGACGCAGAACGCCACCGAAGTGCAAAAACTGGTGGCCGAAGTATTGGGCGTGCCGATGCACAAAATCGTTATCGACATGCGCCGCATGGGCGGCGGTTTTGGCGGCAAGGAAACCCAGGCTGCCAGCCCGGCGTGCCTGTGTGCGGTAATTGCGCACCTGACCAAACGGCCGACCAAAATGCGCCTGCCGCGTGTTGAAGACATGCAGATGACCGGCAAACGTCACCCGTTCTACGTCGAGTACGACGTCGGCTTTGACGACGACGGCCTGCTGCACGGTATCGAGATCGAACTGGCCGGTAACTGCGGCTACTCGCCGGACCTGTCGAACTCCATCGTAGATCGCGCCATGTTCCACTCCGACAACGCCTACTTCCTGGGCAACGCCACGGTGAACGGCCATCGCTGCAAGACCAACACCGCGTCGAACACCGCCTACCGCGGCTTCGGTGGCCCGCAGGGCATGGTGGCGATCGAAGAGATCATGGATGCCATCGCCCGCGACCTCGGCAAAGACCCGCTGGAAGTGCGCAAGCTCAACTACTACGGCAAGACCGAGCGCAACGTCACCCACTACCACCAGACGGTCGAGCACAACGTCATCCACGAGATGACTGCCGAACTGGAAGCCAGCAGTGACTACGCCAAACGCCGCCTTGAAATCGCTGAATTCAACAAGAAAAGCCCAGTGCTGAAAAAAGGCCTGGCGCTGACTCCGGTCAAATTCGGCATCAGCTTTACCGCCAGCTTCCTCAACCAGGCCGGCGCGCTGATCCATATCTACACCGATGGCAGCATCCACCTGAACCACGGCGGCACCGAGATGGGCCAGGGCCTGAACACCAAGGTGGCGCAAATCGTCGCCGAGGTGCTGCAGGTGGATATCGCCCGTATCCAGATCACCGCCACCAACACCGACAAGGTGCCGAACACGTCGCCGACTGCAGCGTCCAGCGGTGCAGACCTGAACGGCATGGCGGCCAAGAACGCCGCCGAAACCATCAAGGCGCGGCTGGTGGACTTCCTCACCCGCGAGTACAAGGTTTCCCCGGAAGACGTGGAATTCAGCAACAGCCAGGTACGCGTGCGTGACCAGTACCTGTCGTTTGAAGAGATGATTCAGAAGGCCTACTTCGGCCAGATCTCGCTGTCGGCCACCGGCTTCTACCGAACGCCGAAGATTTTCTACGACCGCAGCAAAGCCGCTGGCCGGCCGTTCTATTACTTCGCCTACGGCGCTGCCTGCATCGAAGTGATCGTCGACACCCTCACCGGCGAGTACAAGTTCCTGCGCGGCGACATCCTGCATGACGTCGGCAACTCGCTGAACCCGGCCATCGACATCGGCCAGGTGGAAGGCGCGTTCGTGCAAGGTCTGGGTTGGCTGACCATGGAAGAGCTGGTGTGGAACGCCAAGGGCAAGCTGATGACCAATGGCCCGGCGAGCTACAAGATTCCGGCCATCGCCGACATGCCGCTGGATTTGCGCGTGAAGCTGGTGGAAAACCGCAAGAACCCGGAAGACACCGTGTTCCACTCCAAGGCCGTCGGCGAGCCGCCGTTCATGCTCGGCATCGCCGCTTGGTGCGCGATCAAAGACGCCGTCGCCAGCCTGGCTGACTACCGCGTGCAACCCTCGATCGACGCCCCGGCAACTCCTGAGCGCGTGCTCTGGGGTGTGGAGCAGATGAGAAAAGTGCTGAAGGCGCAGAAGGCCGAGGCTGCCGCGACAGTCGAGACCGCATGACCCCGTGGGAGGGGCTTTAGCCGCGAGCTTTTAAAATCAGAAGCATCGCGGCTAAAGCCCCTCCCACAAAAGCTCTATCAAACACAAAACGGTGAACAACAATGACAACACACACCGCACAGACAACCACTCCAGCCGCGCCACAGAGCCCCGACGCTCTGCCGCGTCTGGTCCTGCTGGAACAAACCGCCGCCCCATCGAAAGCCGATGACGACTGGCGCCTGTCCCGTTCCGCCAAACCGCTTCGCACCTGGAGGCTGAGCAAATGAGTTGGATCAGCGCCCTCGCCGATTTGCAGCAGCAGGGCCAGCCCTGCGTGCTGGTGACCATCATCGAAGAGCTCGGCTCAACCCCGCGTAATGCCGGCTCGAAGATGGTTGTGACCGCTGACCGTATCTACGAAACCGTAGGTGGCGGCCATCTGGAATTCAAAGCGATGGAGCTGGCCCGCGAAATGCTCGTCAGCCGCACCCAGGACACCCGCCTGGAGCGCTTCAGCCTGGGCGCCAGCCTCGGCCAGTGCTGCGGCGGCGCCACCGTGCTGCTGTTCGAACCGATGGGCCAACCGCAGGCGCATATCGCCGTGTTTGGTGCCGGCCACGTCGGCCGCGCCCTGGTGCCGTTGCTGGCCAGCCTGCCGTGCAAGGTGCGGTGGATCGACTCGCGGGAAAACGAATTCCCCAAGCAGATTCCCCATGGCGCCACCAAGGTGGTGAACGAGGAAGTGGTCGATGAAGTGGAGAACATGCCGCCTGGCAGTTACTACATCGTCATGACCCACAACCACCAGCTCGACCTGGAACTGACCGCCGCCATCCTCAAGCGCAACGATTTCGCCTACTACGGCCTGATCGGTTCGCAGACCAAGCGGGTCAAGTTCGAACACCGTCTGCGTGACCGCGGCTTCAGTGCCGAGGTGATGCAGAAAATGCGCTGCCCGATGGGCATCGCCGAAGTCAAAGGCAAGCTGCCGGTGGAGATCGCCATCTCCATTGCCGGTGAAGTGATCGCCACCTACAACGCCAATTTTGGCCAGGGCGAAAAGAGCGGCGAAAGCGTCGCCAAGCTGATCCCCGCCTCGCGCCGCGCCAAAGCATAAATTGCGATGTTGGGCTTCGCCTGCGGCTCAACCCAACCTACCTGGATAACGGAACGTAGGTTGGGTTGAGCACCGCGAAGCCCAACAGCCCCGAACACCAATAAATACGCACCACGAGACTGCCATGACTAGCCACGTAAAAGCCTACCGCGCCGCCATCCTGCACAGCATTGCCGACCCCGCCCTGGTGGGTGACGCGCAGTCCTATGAGTATTTCGAAGATGGCGTGTTGGTGGTCGACAATGGCCAGGTGGCCAAAATCGGCCACGCCAAGGATCTGCTGCCAACCCTCAAGGGCGTGGACGTTATCGAATACCGCGATGCGCTGATCACCCCGGGCTTTATCGACACCCACATTCACTACCCGCAAACCGGCATGATCGCCGCCTATGGCGAGCAACTGCTGGACTGGCTGAACACCTACACCTTCCCCACCGAAAAGCAGTTCGCCGACCCGGCCCACGCCGCCGATGTGGCGCAGATTTTCCTCAAGGAACTGCTGCGTAACGGCACCACCACCGCCCTGGTTTTTGCCAGCGTGCACAAGCAGTCGGTGGACGCCTTCTTCGAGGCCAGCCAGGCCCTGAACCTACGCATGATCGCCGGCAAGGTGATGATGGACCGCAACGCGCCGGACTACCTGACCGACACCGCGCAGTCGAGCTACGACGACAGCAAAGAGCTGATCGAACGCTGGCACGGCAAGGCGCGCCTGCACTACGCCGTGACGCCGCGTTTCGCTCCGACCAGCACCCCGGAACAGCTGGCAGCCGCTGGCAAATTGCTGGCCGAATACGACGACCTGTATATGCACACCCACCTCTCGGAGAACGTCGACGAGATCGCCTGGGTGAAGTCGCTGTTCCCCGAGCAGAAGGGCTACTTGGATGTGTACGATCACTTCCAACTGCTCAGTGAGCGCTCGATGTTCGCCCATGGCGTGCACCTGTGCGACGAGGAATGCCAGCGTCTGGCCGAGACAGGTTCGGCCGTGTCGCACTGCCCGACCTCCAACCTGTTCCTCGGCAGCGGCCTGTTCAACCTCAAGCAGGCGGAGCAGTTCAAGGTCAACGTCGGTTTGGGTACCGACGTCGGCGCCGGCACCAGCTTCTCCATGCTGCAAACGCTGAACGAGGCGTACAAAGTGCAGCAGCTGCAGCGCAACAAACTGAGCCCGTTCAAATCGCTGTTCCTGGCCACCTTGGGTGGCGCGCAGGCGCTGCGTCTAGACGACAAGATCGGCAGCTTCGCCCAGGGTAACGACGCGGACTTTATCGTCCTCGACTACCACGCCACGCCGCTGCTGTCGTACCGCCTCCAGCAGGCCAAGAACCTGGAAGAGAAGTTGTTTGTGCTGATGACCATTGGCGACGATCGGGCGGTGCAAGAGACGTTTGCGGCGGGTCAGAGCGTGCATAAGCGCTAAAAGCCATCGCGGCTAAAGCCGCTCCTACGGACCGCACCATTCGTAGGAGCGGCTTCAGCCGCGAAGCTTTTGATCTAGCCATAAAAAAACCGCCCAACGAGGGCGGTTTTTTATTGACCGGAGAAACTAGCGCGGCGCAGCTGAGCGCGGTGCTTTTTTCTTGGTCTGCAGCAAATGCGAGAACACCGCATGCAGGTCATCCGAAGCGCTGTCTTCGTCGAGGTTGAGCTTGCTGTCGATGTGATCCATGTGATGCATCATCAGGCTGACAGCCTTCACTGCATCGCGCGCTTCGATGGCGTCGATCAATTGGTTGTGTTCATCGTAGGAGCAGTGCGAGCGGCTGCCGCTTTCGTACTGGGCAATGATCAACGAGGTCTGCGACACCAGGCTGCGCTGGAAGCTGATCAGCGGGGCGTTTTTTGCCGCTTCGGCCAGCTTGAGGTGGAATTCGCCGGAGAGGCGGATGCCGGCACCACGGTCGCCACGGGAAAAGCTGGTCTGCTCGTCGGCGACCATCTGGCGCAGTTCGGCCAGTTGCTCGGCGGTGGCGTGTTCCACTGCCAGCTCGGTGATGGCGCGCTCGACCATGCGGCGTGCGTAGAAAATCTGCCGCGCATCTTCAACACTGGGACTGGCCACAACCGCGCCACGGTTAGGGCGCAGCAGCACCACGCTTTCATGGGCCAGGCGCGACAGGGCGCGACGAATAATGGTGCGGCTGACGCCGAAGATCTCACCCAGCGCTTCCTCGCTCAGCTTGGTGCCAGGCGCCAGGCGTTGTTCCAGGATGGCATCGAAGATATGCGCGTAAACCACGTCATCCTGAGTGCCGCTGTGGCTGGCTTTAACAGCACGCGGTTGCTTCTTTAGGGGCTGCAATTGTTCGTTCATTCGGGCTCGCGTCAGAAGTTCTGCGGTCATGCGCGACTCTACTGCGTTCCCCCCCAGTGCTGGCAAGCCTTTGGCGGGAAAATAGAGGGTGAAAATACCGGCGCATTGTACACAATCGAAGCGGCAGCTCCTAACTCGCTCGGCTTACCGCCAGCCCCAGCCCGTTTCGCTGCCGACCTACGCCCTGTGCATTTCTTAGTTTTTTCCGGCGTAACAGGACAAAAGCACCGGCTTTTTTGCACCAAACACGCCCATGTCAACCGCAAAAACCCTCCCTCATGGAACGCCAGGCGCCTAGCCTGAAAACAAGAAGCAACCGTACCTTGTTGTTTTAAAACA
Source organism: Pseudomonas sp. GV071 (assembly GCF_003050835.1). GTDB lineage: Bacteria > Pseudomonadota > Gammaproteobacteria > Pseudomonadales > Pseudomonadaceae > Aquipseudomonas. The sequence goes on from NZ_QAOJ01000007.1 coordinate 136,156, forward strand.
TATTATTAGAAAATCTGAAATCAAACTGTCGCATACAATCTGCTTATCAAGCACCGGACAATCAATAAGAGCAATTTGCGCAACAGTGAAAACATTAATTGCTTTTTTTGTATACAAACGCATAATCGCGCTCGTGTGACTTCCTGACCAAAGAGTCAACAAAACACCAGCAAGCGCACCACGTAAGCCACCTACCTCAGAGCTCTGCCACCCTTCTTATAAGGATGCAGGACTCGGTGACCAAAATAAGAGAATTGAGGAGTACCCCGCTGTGGAAAGCACAAAACAAGAACAAATCTACGCCGCGACGCCTGCGCGCACCGGCCTGCTGGAAAGGCTGTTCAAGCTGAGCCTGCATGGCACCACCGTCAAAACCGAGCTCGCCGCCGGCCTGACCACGTTCATCACCATGGCGTACATCATCTTCGTCAACCCCAACATCATGGCCGACGCCGGCATCGATCACGGTGCGGCCTTCGTCGCCACCTGTATCGCTGCAGCATTCGGTTGCTTCCTGATGGGCCTCTACGCCAACTGGCCAGTTGGCCTGGCACCGGGCATGGGCTTGAACGCGTTCTTCACCTACACCGTGGTCGGCACCATGGGGTACAGCTGGCAGATCGCGCTGGGGGCGGTATTCCTCTCCGGCATTCTGTTTATGATCCTCACCTTCTCGCGCATCCGTGAATGGCTGCTCAACAGCATCCCGGCAAGCCTGCGCTTTGCCATGGGCGCCGGGGTCGGTCTGTTCCTTGGCCTGATCGGTCTGAAAACCGCCGGTATCGTGGTTGCAAGCCCTGCCACCCTGATCAAGATGGGTGACCTGACTGCAGCCGGTCCGCTGCTGGCTGCCATCTGCTTCCTGATGATTGCGGTACTGGAATACCACCGCGTTTTCGGCGGCATCCTGATCAGCATTCTCACCGTCACCTTGATTGGCTGGGGTCTGGGTGAAGTGCAATTCGGTGGCATCTTCTCCATGCCACCGAGCCTGGCGCCGACCTGGCTGGCCATGGATATTTCCGGCGCGATGAACGTCGGCATGATCAGCGTGGTTCTGGCCTTCCTCTTTGTGCACATGTTCGACACCGCAGGCACCCTGATGGGCGTTGCCCAGCGTGCCGGCCTGGTGGACGACAACGGCCACATCGAAAACCTCAGCAAAGCCATGAAGGCTGACAGTACCTCCAGCGCCTTCGGTGCCCTGGTCGGCTGCCCGCCCGTCACCAGCTACGTGGAAAGCGCCGCTGGTGTGGCCTCCGGTGGCCGTACCGGTCTCACCGCCGTTACCGTTGGCGTGCTGTTTATTGCGGCGATGTTCTTCGCGCCGCTGGCCGGCATGATCCCTGCCTACGCCACCGCTGGCGCGCTGATCTATGTGGCGATGCTGATGATGAGCGGCATGGCCCACATCGACTGGGAAGACCACACCAACACCATCCCGGCGATCATTACCGTGGTGATGATGCCGCTGACCTTCTCGGTCACCGATGGTCTGGCCATGGGCTTCATCACCTTCGTGGTGCTTAAACTGGCCACCGGCAAACACAAAGAAATCACCCCAAGCCTGTATGTGCTGTCGATTATTTGCGCGGCGAAATTCGCCTTCTTGTAATCTCTGCACCCACACGCAACCCGCAATAAAAAGCCCCGGCGTTCGAGCGTCGGGGCTTTGCTGCTTCTAAACGAGGACCGTATGAGCTTTGAAACCTGGCTGCTGTTCAGCACCGCCGCGCTGATCGTGATCATTATTCCCGGCCCTCTGTCCCTGCTGATGGTCAGCAACAGCTTGAACTACGGCCTGCGCCGCTCCGCGCCAGCCTTTCTGGGCGGAGTCAGCGCATCGATCTGCTTGTTGAGCGCCTCGGCCCTGGGCCTGGGGGCGCTGCTGCTGGCCTCGGCCACCTTGTTCGGCGTATTGAAAATTGTCGGCGCGCTGTACCTGTTCTACCTCGCCTACCAGAGCTGGCAGGAATCGCGCCTGGCGGCGAAACCGGTGCGCACCGAAGAAGAGGCGCCTACACCGCCAAGCTGGCGCAGCATGTTTCTCAAAGCTTTTGGTTTGGGCGCCAGCAACCCGAAAGACATTCTGTTTTTCGCCGCGTTTTTGCCGCAGTTCATCAGCGCCGGGGAGCCGATCCTCAAACAACTGATGGTGATGATCGCCACGTGGGCGATTCTGGATCTGGGCTGCAAGCTGTTCTATGGCCTGGGCGCGCGTGGGGCAGCGCGGTTTCTGCGTTCAGGCAAGGGGCAAGTGTGGTTCAACCGCGTCAGCGCTGCGCTATTTGCCGGGGCCGGCACGGCATCGCTGTTGAGTCGGTAAGAGAAGGGATGACACATATCCTGTAGGAGCGGTTTCAGCCGCGATGCTTTTCAACATCAAGAGCATCGCGGCTGAAGCCGCTCCTACGGGGAAGCGGACTAGCTGCCGCGGTACGTCGAATAGCTGTACGGCGAAATCAGCAGCGGCACATGGTAGTGATCCTGGCCGGCATCGATACCAAAGCGCAGCACCACCACATCCAGAAAAGCCGGTTCCGGCAGTTGCACACCACGGGCGCGGTAGTAGTCGCCGGCGTGGAAATGCAGTTGGTAAACGCCTGAGGCGTAGTCTTCACCTTGCAGCACGGGCGCGTCGCAACGGCCGTCATCGTTGGTGTGCAGGGTGTTGATCAGGACCACGCTGGATGCTTCAACGCGGTACAACTCAACCTTGATATTGCTACCTGGGCAGCCATGCGCGGCGTCCAGTACGTGGGTGGTTAAACGTCCCATCGGTTTCGGGCAGCTGCGTTGAACGCAGGCGCCACGCCTCCTCTATGCAGTTGAATTCGGAGCGCCAGGCCAGCGGCTTCGCCGGGGCGCGGTCGGAGCATAGCACGCGCGCTTTTGTTTTCGAGACATTCCAATGAAAAATTGTACACAATCACTCACACCAATTTGTTCAACGCTTTCTTGCCCAGTCGCAGCGCGACTTTTCCCCGCATGCACCACAATGGCACGCCACGCAGCCAAGGCCGGGCGTTGGGCTACGCTTAATGATCATGTGCAAATGGAAAAAACAGTGAAATTTTCCATTTACAAAACACCCACTACTTTGTATACAATCGCTCCATCACGGTTGCCCACCGCCTACCAGGCATTTGCAGCGACCGCACCCATTCATAAGAAGGAATACCTGCAGTGAGCGCTGACTACCCTCGCGACCTGATCGGTTACGGCAACGACATCCCCCATCCGCACTGGCCAGGCAATGCCCGCATCGCCATCTCCTTTGTGCTCAACTACGAAGAAGGCGGTGAACGCAACGTGTTGCACGGCGACAAAGAGTCGGAAGCCTTCCTCTCGGAAATGGTCGCCGCTCAGCCACTGCAAGGCGTGCGCAACATGAGCATGGAGTCGTTGTACGAATACGGCAGCCGCGCAGGCATTTGGCGCATTCTCAAGCTGTTCGAGAAAACTGGTATTCCGCTCACCGTATTCGCCGTGGCTATGGCCGCCCAGCGCCACCCGGACCTGATCCGCGCCATGGCCAACGCCGGCCACGAGATCTGCAGCCACGGCTACCGCTGGATCGACTACCAATACATGGACGAGGCCCAGGAGCGCGAGCACATGCTCGAAGCCATCCGCATCCTCACCGAAATCACCGGCGAGCGCCCGGTTGGCTGGTACACCGGCCGCACCGGCCCGAACACCCGGCGCCTGGTGATGGAGGAAGGCGGCTTCCTCTACGACTCCGACACCTACGACGACGACCTGCCCTACTGGGAACCGAACAACTCCACCGGCAAGCCGCATTTGGTGATCCCCTACACCCTGGACACCAACGACATGCGCTTCACCCAGGTGCAGGGTTTCAACAGTGGCGATGACTTCTTCAATTACCTGAAAGACGCCTTCGACGTGCTCTACGCCGAAGGTGGCGAGGCGCCGAAGATGCTTTCCATCGGCCTGCATTGCCGCCTGATCGGCCGTCCGGCGCGTCTGGCCTCGTTGCAACGTTTTATTGAATACGTGCAGGGCTTCGAGCAGGTGTGGTTCGCTCGCCGCGTCGACATCGCCAAGCACTGGCACGCCACTCACCCTTTCAGCCAAGAGAGCGCGAAATGAGCCGCTTCCAGACCCTGACCCCGTCCACCCTGAGCCGCGACGCGTTCGTTGCCGCCTTCGCCGATATCTACGAGCACTCCCCGTGGGTTGCCGAGAAAGCCTTTGATCTGGGGGTTGATTCCAGCGTCGATGACATCGACGGCCTGCATAGCCGCATGGCCGACATCCTTTTGAGCGCTGATCACGCCGCACAACTGGCACTGATCAACGCTCACCCGGACCTCGCCGGCAAAGCCGCGGTCCGTGGCGAACTGACTGAAGCCAGCACCTCGGAACAATCCGGTGCCGGCATCCACGAATGCACGGCTGAAGAGTTCCAACGCTTCACCGAGCTGAACGACGCCTACAAAGCGAAGTTCGCGTTTCCCTTCATCATGGCGGTCAAGGGCAGCAATCGGCACCAGATTCTCGCGGCTTTCGAGGAGCGTATTCATAACTCCAAAGAAGCAGAGTTCACGCGGGCACTGGCCGAAATCAACAAGATCGCGCTGTTCCGGCTGCAGACCCTATAGGGCCTCAGCTCCTAACGCCGCCACCTCCCACGCCCCCACTAAGGCAGACAAACAATGAAAGCTTACGCCGTACCTTTCGAAAAATACGTCAACCTCGCCGACGCCCGCCTGGGCACCAAAGCCATCTCGGTTACCGATGACTGGTTCGCCGACGTCAACCGCCTGTTCCAGCCCACACCAGCGGTGTGGAAAGAAGGCGTGTTCGATGACAACGGCAAGTGGATGGATGGTTGGGAATCGCGCCGCAAGCGCTTCGAAGGCTACGACAGTGCCGTGATCAAACTGGGCGTACCCGGCTCGATCAAAGGCGTGGATATCGACACCAGCTTCTTCACCGGTAACTTCCCGCCGTCGGCGTCCCTGGAAGGCTGCTTCGTAGCCGATGGCGACCCGAGCGACAGCACCGAGTGGACTGAAGTACTGGGCGCCGTGGAGTTGCAAGGCAACAGCCACCACTACCACGAAATCGCCAACAGCCAGGCCTTCACCCACCTGCGTTTCAACATCTACCCGGACGGCGGCGTTGCCCGTCTGCGCGTTTACGGCGTGCCGTTCCGCGACTGGTCCAATGTTGGTGACAACGAACAGGTCGACCTGGCCAGCGCCCTCAACGGCGGCCGTGCCCTGGCGTGCTCCGACGAGCACTTCGGCCGCATGAGCAACATCCTCAACCCGGGCCGCGGCATCAATATGGGCGATGGCTGGGAAACTGCCCGCCGCCGTACTCCGGGCAACGACTGGGTGATCGTCGCCCTTGGCCACCCGGGCGAGATCGAACGCATCGTCGTCGACACCCTGCACTTCAAAGGCAACTACCCGGACAGCTGCTCGATCCAGGGCGCCTTCGTAAAAGGCGGCACCGACAGCCAGATCGAAACCCAGAGCCTGTTCTGGCGCGAACTGCTGCCAAGCCAGAAGCTGCAGATGCACGCCGAGCACGAGTTCGCCGAGCAGATCAAAGCCCTGGGCCCGATCACCCACATCCGCCTGAACGTGTTCCCGGATGGTGGTGTCAGCCGTCTGCGGTTGTTTGGCAAAGTGGCGAAATAAAGAGCAACGCACGACCTGTGGGAGGGGCTTCAGCCGCGAGCTTTTCAAAATAAAAGCATCGCGGCTAAAGCCCCTCCCACAAAAAGCAAAAAACCAAAAGCAATCAAAGAACAGAAGACCAACATGCGCACACTGATCATCGAACCGCTGAGCAAAGAAGCCTTCGCCCCCTTTGGCGATGTGATTGAAACCGAAGGCAGCGACTACTTCATGATCAACAACGGTTCCACCCGCCGTTACCACAAGCTGGCAACGGTTGAGACCGCGCAGCCGGATGACAAGGCGATCATCAGTATTTTCAGCGCTGAAAAGCTGGAGATGCCGCTGACCATCCGCATGTTGGAGCGCCATCCGCAGGGCAGCCAGGCGTTTATACCGCTGCTCGGCAACCCCTTTCTGATCGTGGTCGCGCCACTTGGCGATGCACCTGAATCAGAGTTGGTCCGTGCGTTTGTCAGCAATGGCAAGCAGGGCATTAATTACCATCGCGGCGTTTGGCACCACCCGGTGCTGACGATCGAAAAGCGGGATGACTTCCTGGTGGTTGATCGCAGTGGTTCAGGCAACAACTGCGATGAGCATTTTTTTACCGAGGATGAACAGGTTCTCCTCAACCCCCACCAATAAGAGAAGCCTGGCGTTCGGCGTGCCGAGCCCGGGAAAGAGGTAAAGACTGTGGAAGCACATTTGATTGAATGGGCGAACCTGGCGGTGCGCTGGGTTCACATGATCGTCGGCATCGCCTGGATCGGTGCCTCGTTCTACTTCGTCTGGCTGGAAAACAACCTCAACCGGGTCAACCCGCGCGACGGTCTGGCAGGCGATCTCTGGGCCATCCACGGTGGCGGCATCTACCACCTGGAAAAATACAAACTGGCTCCGCCAAAAATGCCGGACAACCTGCACTGGTTCAAATGGGAAGCCTATTGGACCTGGATGTCGGGCGTTACCCTGCTGCTGATCGTCTACTACCTCAACCCATCGCTGTACCTGATCATGCCCGGCAGCGACCTCAGCCCGGCAGCGGCCATCGCCATCGGCGTCGGTTCTCTGGTCAGCGGCTGGTTCATCTACAACTTCCTCTGCGACTCACCCCTGGGTAAACAACCGGCCCTGCTCGGCCTGGTGCTGTTCGCCTTGCTGGTTGGCGCGGCGTACGGCCTGAGCCAGGTGTTCAGCGGTCGCGGCGCGTACATCCATGTCGGCGCCATCATCGGCACGATCATGGTCGGTAACGTGTTCAACACCATCATGCCCGCCCAGCGCGCGCTGGTGAAAGCCATCGAAGAGAACCGCACACCAGACCCGGCCCTGCCGGCCAAAGGCCTGCTGCGTTCGCGCCACAACAACTACTTCACCTTGCCGGTGCTGTTCATCATGATCAGCAACCACTTCCCGAGCACCTACGGCAGCCACTACAACTGGCTGATCCTGTCGGGCATCGCGGTACTGGCAGTGATCGTGCGTCACTACTTCAACACCCGTCACACCAGCAACAGCTTCAGCTGGGCATTGCCGGCCGGCGCCCTGGGCATGATCTGCCTGGCGTTTGTCACCGGCCCGAGCCTGTCCACCGTTAGCGGTGCGAGCGATGCTCAGGCGGCGAAAACCATCGAGTACCAACCGCTGCCAGCAACCGCCATTGGTGGCAAGACCGCCAAGCAAGCCGCTGAAGAAGCCGCCAAGCAGCCAGCCCCGGCTGAGCAACCGGTAGCCCAGGCGACTGCGCCAGCGGCCGGCGCGGGTTTCGACAAGGTGCATGAAGTGATTCAAGTGCGTTGCGCGGTGTGCCACTCGGCCAAGCCCACCAACAGCATGTTCAGCGCGGCACCGGCTGGGGTGATGTTTGATACGCCGGCACAGATCCAGCAAATGGCCCCGCGCATTCAAGCGCAGGCTGTGGCCACTCAGGCCATGCCGCTGGGTAACCTGACCCAGATGACGCCGCAGGAGCGTGAGCTGATCGGGGCGTGGATTGCCAAGGGTGCGCAGGTGAACTGAGTTACCCGCCATAAACAAAAAACCGCGCCTTGAGCGCGGTTTTTTGTTTGGGTAAATCGATTACCCGTAGGTTGGGTTGAGCGCAGCGAAGCCCAACAAATCGCGTAACGTTGGGCTTCGCTGCGCTCAACCCAACCTACAACACGTTCGGCTCAATCTCCAATTCCACGCCAAACTTCGCCAACACATCCGCCTGAATCCGCTTGGCCAACGCCAGCAACTCGCTACCGGTGGCGCCCCCGTAATTCACCAACACCAACGCCTGCAACTTATGCACGCCGGCATCGCCTTCACGAAAACCCTTCCACCCTGCCCGCTCGATCAACCAGCCAGCAGCCAATTTCACTTGGCCATCGGCCTGCGGATAGGCCACTACATCAGCGTGCTCAGCACGCACCTTGGCCGCCAACTCGGCACTCACCAACGGGTTCTTGAAGAAGCTACCGGCATTGCCCAGCACCGCCGGGTCCGGCAGCTTTTCCGCACGGATTAAGCAAATGGCACGGCTGACATCGCTGGCTGTCGGGCTGTCGATGCCCTGCTCGCTCAGGCGCTGACGCACCGGCCCGTATTCCAGGTGCAACGTCTGCTGCCGGCTCAACACAAAGCGCACGCGCAGAATCAGCCAGCGCCCGGCCTGCTGTTTGAACAGGCTGTCACGGTAGGCGAAGTTGCAGTCGGCCAGGCCGAATTCACGCAGCTCGCCGGTTTGACGGTCCAGCGCGGTCAGGCTGTGGAAGACGTCTTTGATCTCGACGCCATAGGCGCCGATGTTCTGCATCGGTGCCGCACCGACAGTGCCGGGAATCAGGCTGAGGTTTTCCAGACCAACCAGGCCCTGGGCCAGGGTCCATTGCACAAAAGGGTGCCACGGCTCGCCGGCCTCGGCTTCAATCAGCACCTGCTCGCCGTCTTCGACAATGCGAATGCCACGGCTGGCCATGCGCAGCACCAGCGCCTGCACATCACCAGTGAGCAGCAGGTTGCTGCCGCCACCAATCACCAGCAACGGCAGCTGCCGTTGCTCGGCCAGTTGCAGGGCGGCACGCACGTCGGCGTCGTTATCGGCTTCGGCAAACAGCGCCGCCTTCACGTCGACGCCAAAGCTGTTCAACGGCTTGAGCGAGACCTGCTCGGACAACTTCATAGGCGGCCCCGCACTTCGTTGAGCAACTGCGCGCCGGCGCTTTCCAGCAGGTCAAGCACATGCTCGAAACCATCGGCGCCGCCATAGTAAGGGTCGGGCACTTCGTCTTCATCCAGTTGGTAGCGACGCAGGTACAGGTCCAGCTCGGCGCGGCTATTGGCCGGCTGCAAGGCCTTGAGGTCGGCGAAGTTGCTGTGGTCCATGGCCAGGATCAGGTCGAAGCGCTCGAAGTCGGCCTTGCTCACCTGCCGGCCGCGCAGGGCCGAGAGGTCATAACCGCGTTGCAGCGCCGCAGCGCTGGCGCGGCTGTCTGCCGGTTTGCCCACATGCCAGGGGCCGGTGCCGGCGGAATCAACTTCCACCAGGCCATCCAACCCGGCCTGCAACAGCTGCTGGCGGAACACGCCCTCGGCCGAGGGCGAACGGCAGATATTGCCCAGGCACACGAACAGAACCCGCATCAGGCCCCCAGCAGGCGCCGAACGCGCTCCAGGTCTTCCTGGGTGTCGACACCGGCTTGCGGTGCTTCGAGGGCGTCGGCGACATGAATGCGCTCACCGTGGAACAAGGCACGCAGTTGCTCCAGGCATTCGGTGTCTTCCAGCCAGCACGGGCCCCAGCTGACAAAGTTGTGCAGGAACTGCGCGCGGTAGGCGTAAATGCCGATATGACGGCGATACGGCACACCGGCCGGCAGTTGCTCGCGGCTGGCAGCAAAGGCGTCGCGGGCCCAGGGCAGCGGCGCGCGGCTGAAGGTCAGGGCCAGGCCGTTCTGGTCGGTGACCACCTTGACCACGTTGGGATTGAACAGCGCCGCCACTTCTTCGATCGGCTCGGCCAAGGTCGACATCGCCGCCTCGGGGTGGGCGGCCAGGTTGGCTGCAACCTGGTCGATAACGGCCGGCGGAATCAGCGGCTCGTCGCCCTGCACGTTGACCACGATGGCATCGCCCGCCAGGCCCAGGGCACTGGCCACTTCGGCGAGGCGGTCGGTGCCGGAGTTGTGGTCGACGCGGGTCAGCACCACCTCGGCGCCAAACCCTTTGCAGGCCTCGACGATGCGCGCGTCATCAGTGGCCACCACCACCCGTTGAGCGCTGCTTTTTTTCGCCTGTTCCCAGACGTGCTGGATCATCGGCTTGCCGCAGATGTCTTGCAGCGGCTTGCCTGGAAGGCGGGTAGAGGCGAAACGGGCGGGAATTACGACGGTGAAAACTGTGCTCATTTACTTGTCCAGGCGCTCATCGACATTCAGGCTGCGGGCTTCGGTTTCCAGCATCACCGGGATGCCTTCACGCACCGGAAAGGCCAGGGCATCGGCCTTGCACACCAACTCGGACTTGTCATCAGCCAGCTTCAGCGGGCCTTTGCACAGGGGGCAGGCGAGGATATCGAGCAGTTTCGGGTCCATTGCATGATCCTTAAAACGGTTGAATGGAGAGCTTCAGCGGGACGCCAGCAGGCTTTCAAGGCGGCCATCGAACCAGGCCAGAAAGGCCGGCGAAGGCTGCGCATCAACGGCCAGGTACCACCAGTCATCGGCGGCAAAGGCGCGGCACTTCACGGCGTCTTTCTCAGTCATCACCAGTGGCAATGCAGGGCTGAAATTCAGCTGCGCGGCATCGAACTGGGCATGGTCGACGAAGGCATGGGGAATCGGGCGCCAGTGTAACGCCTGGAGGGTGTTGAAGAAACGCTGCGGGTTACCGATGCCGGCGACGGCGTGCAGGGCCTGGCCAGCAGGAAAATGCTCCAGGCCCACCCGCTCGCCACTGCGCACGTTGACCAGCGCCGAAGGCTGCAAGGTAAAAGCGAAGCCCTCGGCGCTGTCGCTGCTGGCGCCGTTGAACAGCACGGCGTCGACGCTATCCAGGCGCTCCACCGGTTCACGCAACGGCCCGGCCGGCAGGCAGCGGCGATTGCCCAGACCGCGCGCCGCGTCGATCAGCACCAGCTCGATATCCCGTGCCAGACGGTAGTGCTGCATGCCGTCGTCGCAGAGGATCAGGTCCAACGTCTCTTCTGCCAGCAAGGCACGCACGGCACGGGAGCGGTCGGGGTCGATCATCAGGGGCACGCCGGTGCGCTGCACGATCAGCAGCGGCTCGTCGCCAGCTTCGCTGGCAGACTGCTCGGCACGCACCCGCCACGGCAGTTGGGGCGGCGTGGCGCCATAACCCCGGCTGACCACTCCGACCTTGAGGCCACGGGCCTGGCAGTGGGCGATCAGGCTGAGGATCATCGGCGTTTTTCCGGTGCCGCCCACGGTGATATTGCCGACCACCACCACTGGCACCGGAGCGCGGTAGATCTCGCCCTCGCCGGCCAGAAAACGCTGGCGCTTGCGCTGCACTACCGCGCGGTACAGGCATTCCAGCGGCCATAGCAGGCGCAGGGCCGGATGGCCCTGGTACCAGGCGTTAAGCAGTTTTTCCGAAGCAGCCATCAGAGGCCGGCCTTTAGCGGCGATACATCAAGGCGCCGACGGCGCCTCGATGGTGGTGATGCGCAGGTGGCTGAAACCCAGCTTACCGGCGGCATCCATGGCGGTGACCACCGCCTGGTGGGTGGCTTTGCCATCGGCATTGATGGTCAGCAGCAGGCTGTTGTCGCCATCCGACTCACGTTGAATGGCCGCCATCAGCGTGGCCAGATCACTCTTGGCCAACACCTGGTCGTTCAACGAGTAGGTGCCGTCGGCGGCAATCGCCACTTCCATCTGCTTCAGTTGGGTCGCTTCCGGCGGCGTGCCGCTGGCGGCTTCCGGCAGGTCGATTTTCAGCTGGGTCGGGCGGCTGAAAGTGGTGGTGACGACAAAGAACAGCAGCAGCACGAAAATCACGTCGATCAGCGACGTCAGGTTCAGGAACACCTCATCGCGGGCGACACTGTTGGCTCTGCGGCGAAATTTCACGGCTTGCTGTCCTCAACGAAATCGACTTCGCGATCGCCCTGGGTCACTTCCACCAGCTTGATGGCTTCCTGCTCCATGGTGATCACGATCTCATCGACGCGGCGCAGCAGGTAACGGTGGAAGAACACCGCCGGAATAGCCACGATCAGGCCGGCAGCAGTGGTTACCAGCGCCTTGCCGATACCGCCCGCCAGTTGCCCGGCGTTGGCCTGGCCGTTGTCCATAAAGCCGCTGAAGATTTCGATCATGCCGAACACGGTACCGAGCAGGCCGAGCAGCGGCGCCATGGCAGCAATGGTGCCGAGGGCATTGAGGTAACGTTCCATCTCATGGATAACGCGGCTGGCCGACTCTTCGATGCACTCTTTCATGATCTCGCGACCATGTTTGGAGTTGGTCAGGCCGGCAGCGAGAATCAGCCCCAACGGCGAGTTGTTGCGCAGTTCCTTGAGCTTTTCTTTGTTCAGCTGCTTGTCTTTGATCATGCGCCACACCTGGCCCAGCAAATGGGGCGGTGCAACACGATTGACCCGCAGGGTCCACAGGCGTTCGGCAACGATGGCCACGGTAGCGATGGAACACAGGATGATCGGTAGCATCATCCAGCCACCTGCTTTGACTAGCTCCCACACGGCGTTGGCTCTCCTTGGTAAAGCGGCCTGGTTAAGCGGGCCTTATTGGAAAGTGGCCCTGACAAAAGTGGCGCCACTCTAGCATAGGGTCGCCAGCGCGCCGACCGTCGCGGTTCTCATTTTTCCCGCCAAAATCGATGTTCTTCACGCTGGCCCGAAGCTGGAGTGCGAGCGCCCAGGCGAACCCGCACCGCGCCCTGCTCGACACTGTCGTACACCCGCAACCCCAACGCCTGATAACGCGCCATTACCAGCGGGTGCGGATGGCCAAAGCTGTTGTGTGCGCCGCGGGACAGCAGCACCGAATGCGGCGCCAGCGCTTGCAGAAAACGCAGCGACGAGGAACTGCGGCTGCCATGGTGCGGCGCCTGCAACCACTCGGCCTGCACGGTCGGGTTGGCCGCCAGCCAGGCAGCTTCGGCGGCGGCATCAATATCGCCAGTGAGCAGCAGGCGCTCGCCTTGGGCCTCGATCCACAACACACAGGAGGCTTGATTGCCCTCGCCGGCTTGCGGCCAGCGCCAGGTGCGAAACTGCACGCCATCCCATTGCCAGCTTTCGCCATTGGCACAGGGCTGGGCCGCCAGGGCGGCAGGCAGTTCGTTCGGCTCGCCACTGAGCACCCGCGCCACGTTCAGGCCGCGCTGTACGGCCAGGGCGCCGCCGGCGTGGTCGTTGTCGGCGTGGCTGATCAGTAGCAGGTCGAGCTGGCGCAAGCCAAGGCCGCGCAAGGACGGCACCACCACCCGCTCGCCACTATCAAAGTCGACGGAGCGTGGGCCGGCGTCGTACAGCAGCGCGTGGTGACGGGTGCGCACCAGCACCGCCAGGCCCTGGCCGATATCCAGTTGCCACACCTCGGCCTGGCCCATCGGCACCTCGGCTTGCGGAGGAAATAGCATGGGCAGCAGCATGGCCAGGCCCAGCGCCCGACCTGATACGCCCGCTGGCGCCAGCAGCAGTGCGGCCCCTGCAACGCCCAGCAGCAAGGTCCAAGCGGGTGCCCGGGTTGCCAGCCAGGCTGGCTGCCAATCGGCCAATAACGTCAGTAAGCGGAACAACACCTCCAGCGACCCACCGGCCAGTTGCAACAGGCCCTCCCCCAGCCAGGGAATCGGCAGCGTCAGGGTGCCGAGCAAGGCCACCGGCACCACTGCCACACTGACCCACGGCCCGGCGAGCAGATTGGCCAGCGGCGCGCTGAGGCTGAGCGGTAAACCCAGCCCCAGCATCAAAGGCAACAGGCCGATGGTCATGGTCCACTGCGCCCGCCCCCAGGTACGCCACCAGGGCCAGGCGCCGAGACGCCCGGCAAATACCCAGAGCAGCACCAGCACTGCGCCGAACGACAGCCAGAAACCCGCCTGCAAGCTGGCCAGGGGCTCGGCCAGCAATACCAGATCGAGCGCCAACAGGATCGGTAACCACACCCCTAGGTGGCGGAAGCGCAGGCGCCAGAGCAACACCAACGCCACCATCAGGCAGGCGCGCTGCACCGGCACCTGGAAGCCGGCCAGCACGCCGTAGCCCAGTGCGCCAATAGCCGCTAAAGCGCAGGCCACGGGCAACCATGGCCACCGCGCCGGCCACCATCCCAGCCGCGCCAAACCGGCCACCAGGCCATAGAGCAGCCCCGCCAGCAACGCAACATGCTGACCAGAGATGACCATCAGGTGCACCGTGCCAGTGTCCTGCAACACTCGCCAATCGGCGCTCGAAACACCGGAATCATCACCCAGCACCAACGCTGCAAGCCCGCCCTGACGACCAAAAGCATCCACCGCCAACAGGCGCTGACGCAATTGATCACGCCAGGCCAACGGACCATTGGCGGCCTGCAAGCGCATACCGTGCTTCACCGAGCCCTGGGCGCCGATGCGCTGCGCCAGCAACCAGGCTTCATAGTCAAAGCCCTGCGGGTTGACCAAGCCGCGCGGGCGCTTGAGTTTGACCGCCAGGCGCCAGGTCTCGCCCGCTTGCAGCGCCGGCCCGCCGTGCCAGTTCAAGCGCAACCGCCCCGGCAACTGCGCCCGCCGCGCGCTGACCTCCTGCAACTGAAAACGTACGCCCTCGCTACCTTGCGCCGGCAAGCCGACCACCCGCCCCTGCAGCCACACCACCTGACCATCGAGCTGCGGCGCCAAGCGGTCCTCCAACGCTGCGCTGGCCGACAAGCAGGCCTAGGCGAACCCGAGCAACGCCAGGCCCAGCGCTCGTCCTTGTGTGCTGCACCAATAGGCTCGAGGCCAAGCCAGCAAAAACCCGCCCACCAGTGCAATCGCCAGTAGCCAACCGCCCGACGGCAACGCCGGGACAAACCGCAGCGCCATCAGGCCCACGGCCAGCGCCAACATCCTTGTGCGCATAACAGCTGCTCCTGCCGGCGCTATTTAAAGCAAACCGGCGCTGCTTATTTGTTGTCACAAAGTCAACGCATTGCCCCCGCACAATCTGGGCATAATCCGCCTTTTTCCGCCTGCCAGAGATGCCCTATGCCGCGCCGCCTGTTCAAGCGCTACATGCCCAATCCCGACCTGATTCGGGAGCACAAGTCGCTGCGCTTTCTCGGCACGCTGATGCATGACCCCAACCTCTGGCACCTCAATCGTCACTCAGTCGCGCGCGCGATGGCCGTCGGCTTGTTCGCCGCGTTCATCCCCCTGCCTCTGCAAATGCTGCTAGCCGCTTCCCTGGCCATTCCCCTGCGTGGCAACCTGCCGATCTCTGTGGGCCTGGTATGGCTGACCAACCCAATCACCATGCCGCCGGTGTTTTATTGCACCTACAAACTCGGCTCCTGGGTCCTGCAAATACCGGCGGGGGAAATCACCACCAACGTTTGGCCGCGCATCAGCCACTTCTTCGAAGCGCCGTCGTGGGAGCTGATTCAACTGCTGTGGAAACCGATCCTGGCGCCGTTCCTGCTGGGCTCGGTACTGGCCGGGCTGATTGCCGGCGTGCTGGGCTATGCGCTGACCATGCTGTATTGGCGCTGGTGGGTGCGTAGTAGTTGGAAGAAGCGTCAGAAAGTCAGACGGGAGCGGGCAGCGCTTTGATGGGTATCGCTGCGCGCCACCTATCCTACGAACGGATGCCCCCAACAAAAAACGCCGCTTTATGCGGCGTTTTTTGTTACTCGTAGCGCAGCGCCTCTGCCGGCTGTATCTGCGCCGCTCGCCAGGAGGGATAGAGGGTGGCGAGGAAGCTGAGGATAAACGCAGCGCTGCAGATCAACACAACGTCCAGACCTTGCAGTTCGGAGGGCAGGTTGCTGACGAAGTACACGTCGGAGCTGAAGATCTGCTGGCCGCTGATGCGTTCCAGCCAGCCCACCAGGGCGCTGACGTTCAAGGCGGCCAACACGCCGAGCACACCGCCGACCACGGTGCCGATCACGCCGATGATGGTGCCCTGAACCATGAACACGCCCATGATCTGCCGAGGTGTGGCGCCCAGGGTGCGGAGTATGGCAATGTCGCCGCCTTTGTCGGCGACCACCATGATCAGGGTGGCGATGATGTTGAACGCGGCCACGGCGACGATCAGCAACAGCAGCAGCCCGATCATGGTCTTTTCCATTTTCATCGCACTGAACAGGCTGCCCTGGGTCAGGGTCCAGTCGCTCGGGCGATAGCCTTCGCCCAGTTGCCTGGCCACCTCCGCCGATACTTTCGGTGCTTGGTACAGGTCTTTCAGCGCCAGGCGCACGCTCTGTACCTGGCCGCTTTGCAGGCGTTGCAACTGGCCGGCATCAGCGATGCTGATCAGGGCCATGGAGCCATCCAGCTCGGCGCCGACCTTGAACACACCGACCACATTCAGACGCTGCATGCGCGGGGTGATGCCGCCGGGGGCGTTGCTCAGCTCGGGGATGATCAGGGTCAGCTTGTCGCCGACATTCAGGCGGAAACGGCGCGCGGTGATTTCACCGATTACCACGCCAAACTCGCCGGGCTGCAACGCATCCAGGCTGCCCTGGACGATGTGCTTGCCGATGATCGAGACCTTGGTTTCTTCCTTGGGGTCGATGCCGTTGATCTGCACCGGCTGCATCAACCCTTTGTAGGAGAGCATGCCTTCCAGCTCGGCGAACGGCACGGCGGCAGTCACTTGCGGATTCTTCAGCGCCGCCTCGGCGACCTGGTGCCAGTCGCCAATCGGTTGCACACCGGCGATGGTCGCGTGCGGCACCATGCCGAGAATCCGCGAGCTCATTTCACGCTGGAAGCCGTTCATTACCGACAGCACCACGATCATGGCCAGCACGCCCAGGGCCAGGCCGATCATCGAGGTCAGGGAAATGAACGAGATGAAATGGTTGCGGCGCTTGGCGCCGGTGTAGCGCAGGCCGATGAAAATGCTGAGCGGGCGGAACATCAGGCGTCCACCAACTTGCCGTCTTGCAGGCGCCAGATCCGGTCCATTTGCTGCGCCAGCTCCATCGAGTGGGTCACCACCAGGAAGGCGGTTTTCGAATCGCGGCTGAGCTCCAGCATCAGGTCCTGAATGCCTTGGGCGGTGTGGTGGTCGAGGTTGCCGGTGGGCTCGTCGAGCAGTACCAGACCGGGGTTGTTGACCAGGGCACGGGCAATCGCCACACGTTGGCGTTCGCCACCGGACAGCTCGGCCGGCTTGTGTGCCAGGCGATGGCCGAGGCCGACGCGCTCCAACAGCTTGGTTGCCCGCAGGCGGGCTTCCGGGATCGCCACCTTGCCGATCAACAGCGGCATGCAGACGTTTTCCAGGGCGGTGAATTCCGGCAGCAGGTGGTGGAACTGGTAAACGAAGCCGAGGGCGCGGTTACGCAGCAGGCCACGTTTTTTCTCGCTCAGTGCCGACAGCTCTTCACCCGCCAGCCAGACGCTGCCGGTGCTCGGCGTATCGAGGCCGCCAAGCATATTGAGCAAGGTGCTCTTGCCCGAGCCGGAGCTGCCGACAATCGCTACGCGCTCACCGGGGTGCAGTTCCAGTTGCAGGTCGGCCAGCACGGTGACCGATTGCGGGCCCTCGTCGTAGCTTTTGCCCAGGTTGCGGCAGCTGAGAACGGCGTGGCCGGGCTTGTCTTGGTTGGCTGTGGCTTGCATAGCGACATTACTCATAACGGAGCGCCTCCGCAGGCTGGGTGCGCGCCGCGCGCCAGGCCGGGTAAAGAGTGGCGAGGAAACTCAGCACCAAGGCCGCGCCGCATACCTGCAGCACGTCCTGGGCCATCAATTGCGAAGGCAGGTAGTCGATGAAATACACATCGGAATTGAGGAACTTGAACCCCAGCAGCCTCTCGACACTGGCAATCCAACTGCTCACATTCAACGCGGCGACGATGCCCAATACCGCGCCGATCAAGGTGCCGACCACACCGATCACGGTGCCTTGCACCATGAACACCCGCATGATCTGCCCAGGTGTGGCGCCGAGGGTACGCAGAATGGCGATGTCGCCTTTCTTGTCGTTCACCACCATCACCAGGGTGGAAATGATGTTGAACGCGGCCACCGCGACGATCAGCAGCAACAGCAGGCCGATCATGGCTTTTTCCATGCGGATGGCCTGGTACAGGTTGCCGTGGGTGCGGGTCCAGTCGCGGGCGTAGTAATCGCGGTCACCCAACTGCCCGGCAATTTCCCAGGAGATGCGTGGGGCCTGGAACAGGTCAGCGAACTTGAGCCGCAGGCCTTGCACCTGATCGGGTTTCCAGCGGTGCAGACGGGCGATGTCGTGGATGTTGGCCAGGGCCAGGAAGCCGTCGATCTCGCCGGCGCCGACGTGGAAGATGCCGGTCACGGTGAAACGCTTGAGGCGCGGGAACATGCCGGCCGGGGTGACGGTGACTTCCGGGGCGACGAAGGTCAGTTTGTCACCGACCTTCACGCCGAGTTTGCTGGCCGCCTTGTCGCCGATGATGATCGAGAACTCGCCTTCCTTGAGCCCGTCGAGGCTGCCCTCTTTGAAGAACTTGTCGATGATCGAGACCTTCGCCTCTTCGACCGGGTCGATGGCATTGATCAACACCTTCTGCACCTTGCCGTCGTGGGTCAGCAAGCCCTGCATCTGGGTGAAAGGCGCCACCGCGACCACCTGACGGTGTTGCAGCACCTTGTCGGCCATGGCGTGCCAGTCGCTGATCGGTTCCGGCGACTCGACGGTAGCGTGGGGCACCATGCCCAGCACGCGGGTGCGCATTTCATAGTCGAAGCCATTCATCACCGACAGCACCACGATCATCACCACCACGCCCAGGGCGAGGCCGATCATCGAGGTCAGGGAGATGAACGAAACAAAATGATTTCGGCGTTTGGCACGGGTGTAACGTGCACCGATGAAAACGGACAGCGGTCTGAACATAGAAGGAGAGTTTTCGCTGCGAAGGAAGGGGCATCCTGCTGTACAAAATCCAACAGTGGCGAGGCACGGCTTGCGGCCTTACACTTTCGGCACACTGCTTAGAGCTCAGGCTCTGACAACCACCGCAGCCATGGGTTCGCCATGACGTCAAACGATGCAAGTGATCGCCGCGAATACTATCGCATCAACGATACGATCGCACTGGAATTCAGCCTGCTGTCCGGCGCCGAAGCGGTGGCCAGCGAAGCCCTGCACGACGACTCGCCGCTGTTCAACCTGCTCAGCGATCTGCACCTCTCCGACTTCGAATCACAGCATTTGCTGCGCCATATCGGCGAGCGCGACCGCACCCTGGCCAGCTACCTGAAGGTGGTCAACAAGCGCATCGACCTGCTCGGCCAGGCCCTGGCGCAGAACCTGGTGCGTGAAGTCGGTGCCCCCAAGCGGGTGACTCTGTCCGAGGGTGGCGTGAGTTTCGAGCACCCCCAGCCAGTGCCGGCCGGCAGCCACTTGGCGGTGAAAATGGTCCTGATGCCGCAAGCCCTTGGCCTGCTGTTGCGCGCGCAGGTGATTCACTGCCGCCAACAGGAAAACGGCCAGTTCGAAATCGGCACCGAGTTCGAAGCGTTGACCGACGCACAACGGCAATTGCTCGCTCGGCATATTCTGCAAAAGCAGGCGATGGAACGTCGCCAAGCCCGCGAAACACCCAGCGACTAATCTACTGAAATGCTGGCTACTGAAACGCTCGCCGCTGACAGACTTGCCAAAGAGATGCCCATGCCCCGCCCGACTTTGTTTTTAAGCCTGCTCCTCAGCCTGCTGCCCTTGGCGGCGCAGGCCGACACCCTGGAAATTCCCCTCGGTGAGCAAGGCACCAGTAACATCCCCCTGCCCGCGCGTGGCCAACTGCAGCGCAGCGTGCTCGACCAGTTCGGCCTGCCGGACGAAGAGCACAAGCCGGTCGGCAACCCGCCGATCACCCGCTGGGACTACCGCGATTTCAGCGTGTATTTCGAGAACACCCATGTGGTCGACGCCGTTCGCCACTTCCAGCCGCGCGCCGTTCAGCCGGCCGCGCCTACCCCGTCCAACTGAATACGATTCCAGCAAGGAGCAACCGTGACCCTGATCTACGGCCACCGCGGCGCCAAGGGCGAAGCACCGGAAAATACCCTGGCGAGCTTCCAGCAATGCCTCAAACACGGCGTGCGCCGCTGCGAACTGGACCTGCATCTGTCCCGCGACGGCGAGCTGATGGTGATCCACGACCCGACCCTGAAACGCACCACCGGCCACCGCGGCAAGGTGGTCGAGCATGACGCCGCCGAACTGGTGACCTACGACGCCCGTAAAGGCGGCCCGGGTTCAGTGCAGCCAACGCCCATTCCTCGCCTGGCCGAGCTGTTCGAGAAGTGCGATTTCGAGCACTGGCAGCTGGAAGTCAAAAGCGCCTCGCGGGTGCGCGCCGCGAGCACCGTGCTGGCCATTCGTGAACTGGCCCAGGAATACAACTTGCTCGACAAGGTGACGATCACTTCAAGCTCACGGGAGGTCTTGCGCGCTGCTGCAAACCTGACGCCGGACCTAAGCCGTGGCCTGGTGGCTGAATACGCCTGGCTCGACCCGCTGAAAGTGGCGCAGAACTACGGCTGTACGCTGTTGGCGCTGAACTGGACGCTGTGCACCCCCGAGCGTCTGCTAAAAGCGCAGAAACAGGGGCTGCATGTGTCGGTATGGACGGTCAACGAACCGGCACTGATGCGCCGACTCGCTGACTTCGGTGTGGACAGCCTGATTACAGACTTTCCCGGTTTGGCCAGCGCCACGCTCGCGAATCGCTGACCCCGAAACAGTCCTGCTCCCCGACCGGCTCAGGCCACCGGTCGGTGCTGCTCAAAAAAGCCGGTTGAGGCCGTCGAACGCAGCCACCCGATAGGCTTCGGCCATGGTCGGGTAATTGAACGTGGTGTTGACGAAATACTTGATGGTATTGGCTTCACCCGGCTGGTTCATGATCGCCTGGCCGATGTGCACAATCTCCGAGGCCTGATAGCCGAAGCAGTGCACGCCGAGAATCTCCAGGGTTTCGCGGTGGAACAGCAGCTTGAGCATGCCCACCGGCTCGATGGCGATCTGCGCCCGCGCCATGCCTTTGAAGAACGCCTTGCCCACTTCGTAGGGGATTTTCGCCGCGGTCAGTTCCTGCTCGGTTTTACCGATGGAGCTGATTTCCGGAATTGTATAAATGCCGGTCGGCACGTCGTTCACAAACCGCCAGCTGCCATTCTCGATGATGCTGCCCGCAGCCGAACGACCCTGGTCGAAGGCAGCGCTGGCCAGGCTTGGCCAACCGATCACATCACCGGCGGCAAACACATTGGAAACGCTGGTGCGGTAGCTCTGATCGACTTCGACCTGGCCACGGCTGTTGACCTTGATGCCGATGTTTTCCAGGCCCAGTTTGTCGGTGTTACCGGTGCGGCCGTTACACCAGAGCAAGGCGTCGGCCTTGATCTTCTTGCCGGACTTGAGGTGCAGCACCACGCCGTTGTCCATGCCCTCGATGCGCTCGTATTCCTCGTTGTGACGCACCAGCACATTGTTATTGCGCAGGTGGTAGCTCAAGGCATCGGAGATTTCGCCGTCGAGGAAGCTCAGCAACTGGTCACGGTTGTCGATCAGATCGACCAACACGCCCAGGCCACTGAAGATCGAGGCGTACTCGCAACCGATCACGCCGGCGCCGTAGATGATCAGGCGACGCGGGGTGTGGCTGAGGGTGAGGATGGTGTCGCTGTCGTACACCCGCTCGTGGTGGAAGTCGATATCGGCCGGGCGATACGGGCGCGAGCCGGTGGCGATGATGATCTGCGCGGCCACCAGCTTTTCCACCACGCCGTTGGGGCAAACCACTTCGATGGTTTGCTCGTCGGAGAAGCTGCCGGTGCCATAGAACAGATCAACGCGATTGCGCGCGTAGTAGCTGGTGCGCGAGGTGACTTGTTTGGAGATCACCCGCTCGGCGCTTTTCAGCACGTCCGGGAAGGAGAACCAACGCGGCTCGCCAATCTGGCGGAACATCGGGTTGGTGTTGAACTGCATGATCTGCCGAACCGAGTGACGCAGGGCCTTGGACGGGATGGTGCCGAGGTGCAGGCAATTACCGCCGACCTCGCGACGGTTGTCGACCACCGCCACTTTTTTCCCGGCCTTGGCGGCGTTCATCGCTGCCCCCTCGCCCGCCGGACCCGAACCCAATACCACCACGTCGTAGTTGTAGACCGCCATGTTCACTCCTCTGAAACAGCTCAAAACTGCTGCGCAGCTTAGCTGCGGCTTTGTGTTGCGCACATTAGCGATTGGTAGCGACGTAGGCGAGCGTTGAATGCACTACATCGCGAGTTCCTGCTAACGGCGTGTGGGCCTTTGCAAACTGACGGCTGAATGCCGCCGTGGCCCGGCTGCTGAAACCGCTGGCCGTGCGACTGACAAACAACGCCGCAATGCCGCGCTCCTCGGCGAAGGCAAAACCGCGCTCGGGGCCCAGCACCATCAGTAAAGTCGATAGTCCGTCGGCGCGCAGGGTGGAGCGATCGAGCACCGTCACTTCGGCCAACTGATGGGAGATCGGCGCGCCGGTGCGTGGGTCAAGGGTGTGTGAGTAACGCTGGCCGTTGCGCTCGAAATAGTTGTGGTAGTCACCAGAAGTCGACACCCCCCAGCCGTCCAGCGCCAGCACCTGCTCGGCCACCTGCACATCATCGCGCGGTGCCTCGATGGCGATTTTCCACGGCGTGCCGTCAGGCTTGTGGCCGGCAGCCTTGAGCTCGCCGGTGACATCCAGCAGATAACTGTCGATGCCCAGGGTGCCGAGCAGCGCGGCGATGCGGTCCACCGTGTAGCCGGCGACGATGCTGTTGAGGTCGAGCTGCAGGGCAATGTCCTTGCACAGCTGCTCGCCGTCGATACGCAGGTAGGCCTGGCCGACCAACCCCTTCGCGGCGACAATCTGCTCGGCCGATGGCACCTGCTGGCCACGGGATTGCGGGCCGAAGCCCCAGAGGTTCATCAGCGGTTCGACGGTGATATCGAAAGCGCCATCGCTGTCTTCCCACAGCGTATTGGCGAAGATCACCAGCTCGCGCACGGGCGCGGGCATCGCGGCGCAGCTGCCGGCGGGCAAGGCATTGAAGCGCGACAGATCAGAGTCGGCGCGCCAGGTGGAGAACTGCTGATCGACCTCGGCCAGCACGCGCTCCACCTGCGCTTGCACTTCGGCCTGGGCCGGCGTGTGTTCGCCGGCAACGTATTTCAGTGTGTAGTGGCTGCCCATGGTCGGGCCACCGAACTCAGCAACCTGCGGGCCGCAGCCAACCAGCAATAAACAAACCAGAACAGCAAGATAGCGGCAGGACAAGGCGGCACTCGGAGGTCAACGCGGGCGAGCAAGGATAACGCGCGGGCTTGGCCCTCGACAGCAACGATTGCGACCAACACCTGGTAGCAGTCGGCAACAGTGCAAAAGTGGCCAAACAACTGTCATCGCCAACGTCGTATGCTGGCAACGCATTTGTCTGCACGAGCCCTGCCATGCGTCTGACCTTCACCCTGTTGTTACTGCTGCTGAGCAATGCCCTGTGGGCCAGCGAACCGCTGCAACAAGCCGCCTTCCCGAGCGAGCGCGAGCAGCTGCAACTCAAGAGCCAGACTGTGCTCACCTACCTGTGGGTAGACCTGTATGCCGTAGCGTTCTACACCGACGCAGGCGTGAGCCCGCGCGATGCCGTCAGCCAAATGCGCGACCAGCGCCTGGAGCTGTATTACCTGCGCGCCATCGACCGTAGCGACGTAATCAAAGCGGCCTGGACCACCCTCGAACGGCAACAGCCTGCCGACCGCCTGCAAGCCTTACGCGCGGAAATCGAACCGATGGAAGCCAACTTCAAGGATATCCAGCCCGGCGATCGCTACGCCCTCAACTACAGCGCTGAAGGTGGCCTGGTGCTGGAACTCAACGGCAAGCAGGTGTACCGCAACCACAATGCCGAGTTTGCCCGGGCGTATCTGGGACTTTGGTTGGCGCAGGATGGATTGTCGGAGGAGCTGCGCGAGCGCTTGCTCACCACCCCGTAGGAGCGGCTTTAGCCGCGAAGAGCCGGGCCTGCAAACCTTAACCCCAGATCAAACGCATCGCGGCTGAAGCCACTCCTACAGCGTTGGCGACTCACCAAGAAAATCGAGATAAAAAAACGGGAGCCGAAGCTCCCGTTTTTTATGCCTGTACCGCGCTTACTGCGGGAAAGCCGGAGGATTTACATCCGCCATGTCTTCCATCACACGCACAACCTGGCAGCTGTAACCAAATTCGTTGTCGTACCAAACGTACAGCACAACGCGGTTGTCGTTGCAGATGGTGGCTTCAGCGTCGACCACACCGGCGAAGCGCGAGCCGACGAAGTCGGTCGATACCACTTCCAGCGAATTGACGAAGTCGATCTGGCGATGCAGGTCCGAGTGCAGTGCGACGTAGCGCAGGTACTCGTTCATTTCTTCGCGGGTGGAGGCCTTTTCCAGGTTCAGGTTGAGGATGGCCATCGACACGTTCGGTGTCGGTACGCGAATGGCGTTGCCAGTCAACTTGCCAGCCAGTTCCGGCAGGGCTTTGGCGGCAGCAGTGGCGGCACCGGTTTCGGTGATCACCATGTTCAGCGGCGCGCTGCGACCACGACGGTCGCCCTTGTGGAAGTTGTCGATCAGGTTCTGGTCGTTGGTGTACGAGTGAACGGTTTCGACGTGGCCGTTAACGATGCCGAACTTGTCATTCACCGCTTTGAGCACCGGCACGATGGCGTTGGTGGTGCAGGAAGCGGCGGAGATGATCTTGTCGTCCGGGGTAATTTCACCGTGGTTGATGCCGTGCACGATGTTCTTCAGTTTGCCTTTGCCCGGTGCGGTCAGCACCACGCGGTCAACGCCTGGGCACGCCAGGTGCTGGCCGAGGCCCTCGGCGTCACGCCATACACCAGTGTTGTCGACCAGCAGCGCATTGCTGATGCCGTACTGGGTGTAGTCGACTTCTTTCGGGTCTTTGGCGTAGATGATCTGGATCAGGTTGCCGTTGGCGGTGAGGGTGTTGTTTTCCTCATCAACGGTGATGGTGCCGTTGAACGGACCGTGTACCGAGTCGCGACGCAGCAGGCTGGCGCGTTTCACCAGGTCGTTGCTGGCGCCTTTGCGAACCACGATGGCGCGCAGACGCAGGCCGTCGCCGCCACCGGTTTTCTCGATCAGGATGCGTGCCAGCAGACGGCCGATACGACCGAAGCCGTACAGAACTACGTCGGTGCCTTTACGCGGGGTGCCGTTTTGTTTGCCGACAACAGCGGCCAGTTCGTCACGCACGAACTGCTCGATGGCGCGGCCATTGCCTTCGGCTTTGAATTTGACCACGAGCTTGCCGAGGTCCACCGAAGCGGCGCCGAGCTTAAGGCTGCTCATTTCTTTCAGAACAGCGAAGGTCTCGTGAACCGAGAGTTCGCTTTCATCCGACTGACGGTGACGGGCAAAACGGTGGGCTTTGAGAATCTGGATAACCGAGCGATTGATCATGCTGCGGCCGTAAATCGAGGTCACCACGTTGTTATTGCGGTAGAGCTGACCAATCAGCGGAATCATCGCCTCCGCGAGTGCTTCACGATCAATCCATTCACCAAGACACTGATCAGGCTTCTGAGTCACGGGCAATACCTTCAACAATATGTAGGGGCTGAAAAAACGGGCTACATTATGACGGCCTCCGCAACCGGCGGCAATCTGCAGCGGACGAAACACTGACAGCATAGAGCTCGGATAGTTACAATCGGCCGGGTTAATCCTAACCGGAGCCACGACCTCTCGTGTCCGTATTGCGCCTACCCAGCCTTCCCGCCGCCTCTGGCAAACAAACGTGGGGCAACCTTCCCGGCGCCGCACTAAGCCTGGCGATTGCCGAAGCCGCCAATGCGGCGAAACGTTTCACCCTGTTGCTGACCGCCGACAGCCAGAGCGCCGAGCGCCTGGAGCAGGAGTTGCGTTTTTTCGCCCCGGAACTGCCGGTGCTGCACTTTCCCGACTGGGAAACCCTGCCGTACGACCTGTTTTCGCCACACCAGGACATCATTTCCCAGCGCATCGCCAGCCTCTACCGCCTGCCAGAGCTGAGCCACGGCATTCTTGTAGTGCCGATCACCACCGCCCTGCACCGCTTGGCGCCGAAGCGCTTTCTGCTCGGTAGCAGCCTGGTGCTGGATGTTGGCCAGAAGCTCGACGTGGAGCAAATGCGCACGCGCCTGGAGGCCACCGGCTACCGCTACGTGGAAACCGTGTACGAACACGGCGAGTTCACCGTGCGTGGCGCGATCATCGACCTGTTTCCCATGGGCACCGCGCAGCCCTACCGCATCGACCTGTTCGATGACGAAATCGAAACCCTGCGCACCTTCGACCCGGAAACCCAGCGCTCCATCGACAAGGTCGAGTCGATCCGTCTGCTGCCGGCGCGTGAATTCCCGCTCAATAAAGAAGCCGTAACCGGTTTCCGCGCGCGCTTTCGCGACCGTTTCGACGTGGATTTCCGCCGCTGCACCATCTATCAGGATCTGAACAGCGGCATCACACCGGCCGGTATCGAGTACTACCTGCCGCTGTTCTTCGATGAAACCGACACCCTGTTCGACTACCTGCCCAGCGACACCCAGGTGTTCTCCCTGCCGGGCATCGAGCAGGCGAGCGAGAACTTCTGGAACGACGTGCGCAACCGCTACGAAGAGCGCCGCGTCGACCCTGAGCGGCCGCTGGTGCCGCCGGGTGAGTTGTTTCTGCCAGTGGAAGATTGCTTTGCTCGTCTGAAAAACTGGCCGCGCGTTGTCGTCAGCCAGCAGGATGTCGACGTTGGCGTCGGCCGCGAGCGCTTTGCTGCCCAGGCCCTGCCCGACCTCGCGATTCAGGCCAAAGCCCAGCAACCGATGGCCGCTCTGGAAAACTTCCTCAACGATTTCCCTGGCCGCGTGCTGTTTACCGCCGAATCCGCCGGGCGCCGCGAAGTGCTGCTGGAGTTGCTGGCCCGCTTGCGCCTCAAGCCGATCGAGGTTGAAGGCTGGAGCGACTTCACCACCGGCAAAGAGCGCCTGGCGATCACCATCGCACCGCTGGACGACGGCTTGCAGCTCGACGATCCGGCCCTGGCGCTGATTGCCGAGAGCCCACTGTTCGGCCAACGCGTGATGCAGCGCCGGCGCCGGGAGAAAACCCGCGGCGACCATGGCGACGCGGTGATCAAGAACCTCACCGAGCTGCGCGAAGGCGCTCCGGTGGTGCATATCGACCACGGTGTTGGCCGCTACCTGGGCCTGGCGACGCTGGAAGTGGATAACCAGACCGCTGAATTCCTCATGCTGGCGTATGCCGACGAGGCCAAGCTGTATGTGCCGGTGGCCAACCTGCACCTGATCGCCCGCTACACCGGCAGCGACGACGCCCTGGCGCCGTTGCACCGCCTGGGTTCGGAAACCTGGCAGAAGGCCAAGCGTAAAGCCGCCGAGCAGGTGCGCGATGTGGCGGCCGAGCTGCTGGATATCTACGCCCGCCGGGCTGCGCGTGAAGGGTATGCGTTCAAAGACCCGCTGGTGGATTACGCCACCTTCAGCGCCGGTTTCCCGTTCGAAGAAACCCCGGACCAGCAAACCACCATCGAAGCAGTGATGGCCGACATGCTCGCGCCGAAACCTATGGACCGCCTGGTGTGCGGCGACGTGGGTTTCGGCAAGACCGAAGTGGCCATGCGCGCCGCCTTTATTGCCGTGCACAGCGGCAAGCAGGTGGCGATTCTGGTGCCCACTACCCTGCTCGCCCAACAGCACTACAACAGTTTCCGCGACCGCTTCGCCGACTGGCCGGTGACCGTGGAAGTGATGAGCCGTTTCAAGTCCGACAAGGAAGTGAAAGCCGCCGTCGCACAACTGGCTGAGGGCAAGATTGACATCGTGATCGGCACCCACAAGCTGCTGCAGGACGATGTGAAGATCAAAAACCTCGGCCTGGTGATCATCGACGAAGAGCACCGTTTTGGCGTACGCCAGAAGGAGCAGCTGAAGGCGCTGCGCAGCGAGGTAGACATTCTCACCCTCACCGCCACGCCGATTCCGCGCACCTTGAACATGGCGGTGTCGGGCATGCGCGACCTGTCGATCATCGCCACGCCACCGGCGCGGCGTTTGTCGGTACGCACGTTTGTGATGGAGCAGCAAAAGCCGGTCATCAAGGAAGCGCTACTGCGTGAACTGCTGCGCGGCGGTCAGGTGTACTACCTGCACAACGATGTGAAAACCATCGAGAAGTGCGCGACCGACTTGGCTGAGCTGGTACCCGAAGCGCGGATCGGCATCGGCCACGGGCAGATGCACGAACGCGAGCTGGAACAGGTGATGAGCGACTTCTACCACAAGCGCTTCAACGTGCTGATCGCCTCGACCATCATCGAAACCGGCATCGACGTGCCAAGCGCCAACACCATCATCATCGAGCGCGCCGACAAGTTCGGTCTGGCCCAGTTGCACCAGCTGCGTGGCCGCGTCGGCCGCAGCCACCACCAGGCCTACGCCTACCTGCTGACGCCGCCGCGCAAGCAGATGACCCCGGACGCGGAAAAGCGCCTGGAAGCCATCGCCAATACCCAGGACCTGGGCGCCGGCTTTGTGCTGGCTACCAACGACCTGGAAATCCGTGGCGCCGGCGAACTGCTCGGCGACGGCCAGAGCGGGCAGATTCAGGCGGTCGGTTTTACCCTGTACATGGAGATGCTCGAACGCGCGGTGAAAGCCATCCGCAAGGGCGAGCAACCGAACCTGGAGCAACCGCTTGGCGGCGGCCCGGAAATCAACCTGCGGGTGCCGGCGCTGATTCCCGATGCTTACCTGCCGGATGTGCATACGCGGCTGATCCTGTACAAACGCATCGCCTCGGCCGCCGACGAAGACGCCCTGCGCGACTTGCAGGTGGAAATGATCGACCGCTTCGGCCTGCTACCCGAGCCGACCAAGAACCTGATGCGCCTGACACTGCTCAAACTGCAAGCCGAGCAGCTTGGCATCAAAAAGTTGGACGCCGGCCCGCAAGGCGGCAAGATTGAATTTGCCGCTGACACCCAGGTCGATCCCCTGGTGCTGATCAAGCTGATCCAAGGCCAGCCCAATCGCTACAAATTCGAAGGCGCCACGCAGTTCAAATTCCAGGTGCCAATGGAACGCCCGGAAGAGCGTTTCAATACTCTAGAGGCGCTGTTCGAACGCCTGACGCCCAAACAAGCTTGATTAATAAAGGACTACCGAATGCGTGCCCTCCGTTGTTTCGCCCTGCTCCTCAGCCTGGTTACCCCCATGGCATTTGCCGATGGCCTGTACCAGGTTGAGCTGATCATCTTTCGCCAAGCCGGCGAGCCGATTCCTGCCAGCCAGACCGCTCCGGATGACTGGGCTGCCGGCGTGCAAGGCAGCGCTGCCGACAATGCCCGTGGCACAGCGCTGAATGGCGAAGCCGCCAAGCTGAACCAGAACAACGGCTACACCGTGCTGCTGCACCAGGCCTGGCAACAGAGCATGGGCGAGGCGCCTACCAAGATCGCCATCAACACCGGCAACCAACAGTTTGGCCACTACCCGGTGGAAGGCACCCTGAGTTTGAAGCAGGTGCGTTTTGTCGATCTGGACGCCAACTTCTGGATCAACCAGTTCGATGGCACCGGCTTGCTCACCGGCAGCGAGCGTTTGAAACAGACCGCGCGCCTGAAAACCGGCGAGCTGACGTATCTGGATCACTCTAACCTGGGCATGTTGATTCGTATCAGCCCGCTTTGATCGGGATCGCGCAGCGAAGCCCAACAAAGCAAAAAGCCCGGCATTTGTGCCGGGCTTTTTATTGGACGATGGAATTAGCTGGCAAACAAATACGCCTCAACATCCATCCCCGCATCGCGCATCTGCGCCAGCTTGTACCGCAAGGTACGCGGGCTGATGCCCAGGCGTTCAGCGGCTTCCTTGCGGCGGCCGCGCTCGGCACGCAGGGTGTCGATGATCATCTGGAACTCATGGCGGCGCAGGTCGTCGCCCAGCGCACCGCTGTCGCTACTGTCATCACTCACGGGCAGCAGCGGGCTCCCGCTGACCACCGCCACCAGGGTCGGTGCCGGGCTGGCCAGGGGTGCCAGACCGATCGGGCCGCTCAGGCACAGGTCCTGCGGCTGAATCACGCCACCCTGTTGCAAGATCAGGGCGCGCTGAATGGCGTTATCCAGCTCACGCACATTGCCCGGCCAAGGGTAGCCAGTCAGCGCGTGTTGCGCCTCGGCAGAGAGACGCGCCGGGGCGTGGTTCATTTTCTTCGCGTGCTTGGCCAGCAGACGCTCGGCCAGCGGCAGAATATCGGCGGTGCGCTCGCGCAGCGGGCGCCAGCCCAGCGGGAACACCGAAAGGCGATAGAACAGGTCTTCACGGAAGCGCCCCGCCGCCACTTCGCCAGCCAGGTCACGGTTGCTGGTGGCCAGCACACGGATGTCCAGATCAATGGGCTTGCGTGCGCCTACCCGCTCCACTTCACGCTCCTGCAGCACCCGCAGCAGCTTGGCTTGCAGGCCCAGGGGCATCTCGGAAATCTCGTCGAGCAGGATGGTGCCGCCTTCAGCCAGCTCGAACTTGCCCGGCTGTGAAGCGACAGCGCCGGTAAAGGCGCCCTTCTCGTGACCGAACAGAGTGGCTTCGAGCATGTTGTCCGGAATCGCCGCACAGTTGATGGCGATAAAGGGTTTGTTCGCCCGTGGCGATTGCTGGTGAATGTAGCGCGCCAGCACTTCCTTGCCAGTACCCGACTCGCCGGAAATCAGCACGGTGGAATCGCTTTGCGCTACCCGCTTGGCCAGGTCGAGCAATTGCCGGCTGGCGGGCTCCAGTGCTACCGGGCCGTCGCCGTCGTCTTTGCTCATGCGCCCCAGGGCGTGACGCTCGACCAGTTCCAGCAAGGCCTTGGGTTCGAAGGGTTTGACCAGGTAATCGGCGGCACCGCGACGCATGGCGTCTACCGCGCGCTCAACCGCGCCAAAGGCAGTCATCAGCAGCACCGGCAGTTGCGGATAACGGCTGCGGATCAGGCCGAGCAACTGGTGGCCGTCCATGCCGGGCATGTTGACGTCGCTGACCACCATGCAGAACGACTCGCGCGCCAGAGCATCCAGCGCCGCTTCGGCACTGCCTACCGCGCAGAACTCATAGCCGCCAATAGTCAGGGTATCGGCCAGAGCCTCACGCAAAGCGCGATCGTCTTCCACCAGCAAAACGTTGCTAGCCATGGGGTTACTCCTGGAAAACCGTTGGGGCCACCGAGATCAGCGGCAAAACAAGAATGGCGCAGGTACCACGCCCTGGACGCGAGCGCAGCAGCAGCTCGCCCTGATGGGCACGGGCCACCGCCTTGACCACCGCCAGACCGAGGCCAGTGCCGGTGGTCTTGGTGGTGAAGAACGGCTCACCGAGGCGCGCCAGGGTATTGGCGTCGATGCCTGGACCGTTGTCGCTGATGCACACACGCAGGTTTTGACCACGGGTGTAGAAATGAATTTTCAAACGGGCGTCGCGACCGGCCGCTTGAATGGCGTTCTCCACCAGATTCAGTACGGTGCCGACCAATGTGTCGCGATTGCACAGCAGCTCGCCGCCATGGGCATCACATTGCCAGCGCACGTTCATGCCCTGCACATGGGACTCGGCCGCAGAACGCAGGGCGTCGTAGAGTTTTTTCGGTGCCAGGCGGTCCGGCAGCGGCAGCTCGCCACGGGCGAACACCAGCATGTCGCGAACCTGATGCTCGAGCTCGTGCAGGCGCTCTTTCAAGCGGCTGGCGAAACGTTGCTGCTGATCGACCGGCAGCACCTGTTCGGTCAGGTGGCTGGCGTACAGCAAGGCAGCGGAAAGGGGGGTGCGAATTTGATGGGCGAGCGAGGCAACCATGCGGCCGAGGGCCGACAGCCGCTCGTGGCGAGCCAGTTGGTCTTGCAACTGACGGGTTTCTGTCAGGTCGTTAAGCAGCACCAGCTGACCAGGCTCGGCGGACAGAGAGCGGGTAGCGATGGACAGGCGCCGGCCGTTTTTCAGCGACACCTCGTGGCCATCGTCTTTACGCGGGGCAAAATTGCGTGCGATCACTTCGCGCCAAAGCATGCCCACCAGCGGCTTGCCCAACAGCGCGCAGGCCACGGGGTTGGCCTCGCGCACCACGCCCTGGCCGTCGATGACGATTACGCCACCGGGCAGCACGTCCAACAGACTCTGCAGACGGTGCGCCAGGCGCTCCTTCTCCGCCAACTCCTGCATACGCTGGGCGCTGACCAACGCCAACTGGCCCTTGAGCTCGGTAACCCGCGCTTCCAACAGGTTGTAGGAGTCACTGAGCTGGGTCGACATCTGGCTGAACATGGCGAACGCCTGCTCAAGCCCCTCGCGGCTGGAGGCCTCGATGTCTTCGGCAGTGCTGGACGTTGGGAGTGCGGTTGGCTTCATGGTTCTCTCTCACCCGGTGAGCCGTCATAAGACGGTCAGTCGAGAGAAAACTAGCAATCGCCGTGCCTAAAAAAATATCCTTATTTTTCAAGGCACTAGTTATAGCTTAGGAAATTTCGCGTCAATCATCCGACTGTTCATCGTCATCCCGACGACTCATGCCGTACTTACGCATCTTCTCTACCAGGGTGGTGCGGCGGATGCGCAGACGTTCGGCAGCACGGGCGACAACGCCGCCGGCATCGTCCAGAGCCTGTTGAATAAGGCCTTGCTCGAGGTTGCCGAGGTAGTCCTTCAGGTCCAGGCCTTCGGGCGGCAGCATGGCGGTGTTATCGGAACTGGGCACGTTGCTGTTAAAGGAGAAACGCTCTTCCAGGTCGTCGCGCACGCTGGCGGCTTGCTGATCGTGCTCGTCATCCACCTGACGGAATTTCTTCGGTAGCTCCAGTACACCGATCACGCCATAGGGGTGCATGATCGCCATGCGCTCCACCAGGTTGGCCAGTTCACGAACGTTGCCGGCCCAGTCATGGCGGCACAGCGACATGATGGCGGCGGAGTTGAAACGGATCGAACCGCGCTTCTCCACTTCCATGCGCGAGATCAGCTCGTTCATCAGCAGCGGAATATCTTCCACACGCTCACGCAGCGGTGCCATCTCGATCGGGAACACGTTGAGTCGGTAATAGAGGTCTTCGCGGAAGGTGCCCGCTTCGATCATCTGCTCGAGGTTCTTGTGGGTCGCGGCAATGATGCGCACGTCCGCACTCTGGGTCTTGTTGCTGCCCACACGCTCAAAGGTGCGTTCTTGCAGCACACGCAGCAGCTTGACCTGCATGGGCAGTGGCATGTCGCCGATTTCGTCGAGAAACAGGGTGCCGCCATTGGCCAGTTCGAAGCGCCCTGCCCGGCTGGTGATCGCGCCGGTGAACGCGCCTTTCTCGTGGCCGAACAGTTCGCTTTCCAGCAGCTCGGCCGGAATCGCGCCACAGTTCACCGGTACAAACGGCGCATCCCGGCGTTTTGAGTGGTAATGCAGGTTACGTGCGACCACTTCCTTGCCGGTGCCGGACTCGCCAAGGATCAGCACGCTGGCCTCGGTATCGGCCACCTGCGACATCATCTGCCGCACTTGCTGAATGGCGCGGCTGGTACCGACCAGGCTGCGGAACAGGTTCGGCTCGCGGGCACGCGCGCCGCGCGCCTGGTCGTACATTTCGCGGTAGACCTGGGCACGGTGCAGAGAATCGAGGAGTTTGTTGTAGCTGGGCGGCATTTCCAGGGTGCTGAGCACCCGGCGACGGACATCTTCGGGCCATTCGGCCGGCGCCGCTTCGCCGACCAGCAGCACGGGCAGCTGTTCGTCCCACACGGCGAGTTGTTTAAGCAGTTCCAGCGAGCCACCTTTGCTGGTGACTTCCCCGAGCAACACACTCAACACATCGCGGGGGCTCTCGAGCTTGTCGACCGTGTCGCGCCAGTTCTGGCTGGTACAGGCCAGGTGTTCTTCCCCAAGAAAATTAAGAATCACCGCCAGGTCGCGGCGGCGTTCGCTGTTGTCATCGACCAGTAGAATTTTGGTTTCACGCCACATAGTGTCTGGTTCTGATCCTGGGAGTGAAGAAAGCGCCAATAGCGAAAAATGAAAATAAACGAGAGCAATTGGCCACTAGTAGAGTCAATTTTTTGTACGCAGTCAATTTTATGACGTGATTTTTTCTACCCAGTTCAACCAGGTACGTCATTGTATTGAGAAATTAACGCAGAGCTTTGTAGCTAACCCCTCTAGCCGAAAGGTTAGCTACAAAGAATTGACTAGCCAAACATCTGATAGATTTTGGCGCTTTGATTGGACTTGACCAGCACGGTGAGCTCGTCAGCAACGGCTTCGCGTTTGCGCACACAGGCGGCGGTCAGTTGGCGATACACCTCCACCAGCGCCTCCATTTGCTCGCGCAACGCTTCTTCGATATCGGCGCTGTCAGCCATGGCGGCACTCACCTGTTCACGGCAGGAGCTGTCCAGGGCGCCGATACGCTCCCAATCTTCCTTCTGAAAGGCGTCGATCAGGGCCAGGCGGGTACTTTCGATTTGTTGCAGCACGGAGTTAGCCATTTCCTTTTCCTCACCCACCTTACGGTGCGATCGCATCCCAGCCGGATTTGACTTCACGCAGCAGACCAGACACCTCGACCAGCGGGGTGGGGTCATTGCTTTTGTTGGCTTCCAGCATGCGGGTGATCATGTATTCGTAAACGCGATCAAGGTTCTGTGCGACTTCGCCGCCCTTGGTCATGTCCAGGCCTTCACGCAGACCGCCAACGATACCGATGGCTTTGCTGATCAGTTCGCCCTTGGTCGAAGCCTGGCCACGTGCCATGGCGCCTTGAGCCTGAGCCAGACGTTCCAGACCGCCTTCCATCAGCATCTGGATCAAACGATGAGGACTTGCTTCAAACACTTGAGACGAGACGCTCACTTGTTTGTACTGATTCATCGCCGACATCGCTCTCATTTTGCAAACCCTCGTGAACCGCTGTTTCGATATTCAAGCTATCGGCCAGTTTCGCGGGAGCTTTATGCCTGACCTGAGCTTTTTCATCATCAAAAAAAGCTATCAGCCAGGGCACATGAGTGCAAATCAGCTCTTCTTGACCAGGCCCGGCAAGCTATCAAGCTGCGATGCCAGGCTGTCGGCCGTGGTCGACAGTTGCGATACCAGGGCGTCCATTGCGTTGTACTGCTTGTACAGCCGCGTTTGCAGCGCCGTCATGCGCAGGTCGAGATCGTCCTGCTGCTTGTCGAGGCTGGTGATGGTGTTGTTCAGCGCCGTGGTGCGCTGCTCAAGGATGCCACCGCCATCGGTATAGGGTTTGAGCTTAGTCGTAAGTCGAGCGGCCAGGCCATCATCGCCGGTGAAATAAGCGGCGACGCCTTCGTAGTTTGAGCTGACTGCGGTGGTGAGCTTGGCGGTGTCGACTTCCAGGGTACCGTCCTGCTTGGTGGTAATCCCCAGGTTCGCCAGCGCCGAGATCGAACCGGTCCCCGATTGCGCCGAAACCAACTCATTGCGGATCGAACTGACCAGCGCCCGGGCAGTGGAGTCACCGGCCAGGCCCGCGACCACAGGATCGCTGTTGGTAACGGTGGTGACCTTGGTCAACGAGTTGATGGTGCTCATCATCTTGTTGTACGCAGTCACGAAGTTCTGCACGTTGGTTTGAACACCCGTGGTGTTGTCCGCCACGGTCAGCGTCAGAGGCTTGTCGGTTTCAGTTACGGCCGTCAGCTTCAAACTGATGCCATCAATGGCCTTGTCGATGGTATTGGAATCACTCACCACCGCCAGGCCATCCACGGTCAGCTTGGCGCTTTGCGCAGTAGCAATGGTCTTGCCGCCCTTGAGCGTCGCTTCGGCGACTGCCGCGTCGTACTCGGCAGTGGTGGCAAAGTCAGCTGGGTCCAGGGCCGCCGGTGGAAAGGTCAGGGCTTCCAGGGAAGTACTGCCCGTGCCGGTACTGGTGCCGGTCATGGTGATGTCTTTGCCATCACCCATCTTCGAGCTGGTGAGGACCAGGCGTGAACCTTGGCTGTCGGTCACGATGGTGGCGCTGATACCCGCGGATTTGCCTTGGGTATTAATGGCATCGCGCATGCCGGCCAGGGTGTTGTTGGTGCTGTCGACGTTGAGCGTCAGCGCATCTTCCCCACCCACTTTTATACTCAGGCTGCCGGTGTTGAATGCAGTGGTACTGCCGCCACTGAACGCTGCGGAAGCAATCTTGCTACTGGAAGCCAGTTGAGAGACTTCGACTTTGTACGTACCGGCTATCGCACTTTGCGACGCGGTAGCGTTGAGGGCCGTGGTATTTGACGAAGTGGCCGACTTGGCCAGGAAGCTGGAAGGGCTGTTGAGCAGTGCCAAAGCACTTTGGAACTCACTTACAGCACTTTTCAGCGAACCCAGAGCGGTCAGTTTGGTGGTTGTTTTAGTTTCGAGCTTGTCGATCTGGTTCTGCTTGGGCGCTTTTTCAGCCGCCACCGAAGCCGTCACGATATCGTCAATGTTGATACCCGAACCAATGCCAGTTACACCAGCCATCTCGCACCTCCGTCAAAATAACGTCCCGAATTCCCTTTAGGAACCGATCTGGCGAGTTGTACTCAAGAACCGTACCAACTCACGCTTTAGCCTCGAACATGAGGCTGCGAATGTCTTCCAGGCGTTCAGCCAGTTTCAGCAGTTCCTCGGAAGGAATCTGTCGTACCAGCTTGCCGGAGTCGGTGTCGATAACTTTGACCACGACTTCGCCGCTTGAGTCATCGACATTGAAATTCAAACCACGCTTTACCGTTTGCACGAAAGACTGAATATCAGCGACCGCTGCATCAATACTTCCGCCATCCGCCTGCGCGTCGGTGGTGGAGTCCGAACTACCGCTTGGCTTCAAATCCTTTGCAGCCTGCTGACCAGAACCTACCGCAGTAGCCCCATCGCGGTTTTGCCTGGGGAGAGCAGCAACAGACGTAATGTTGGAGACATCCATTTTAGTTACCTCACAATGGCCAAATGGGAGGAAGGGTCATCCCCTTCCTCCCACTGATTTTGGCGCCTCTTTCTGCGTTATTGCAGCAGACTGAGAACCGACTGTGGCAGTTGGTTAGCTTGAGCCAGAATCGCGGTACCAGCTTGTTGCAGCACTTGGTTCTTCGACAGAGTTGCAGTTTCAGCAGCGAAGTCGGTGTCTTTGATCCGGCTACGAGCAGCGTCAGCGTTCTCAGAGATGTTCTGCAGGTTGCTGATGGTGTTGTCGAAGCGGTTCTGTACAGCACCGAGGTCCGCACGCTGGCTGTCGATGTTGGCCAGAGCGTTGTCGATTACAGCGATTGCACGTTGTGCGCCGTCAGCGGTGGAGATATCCACATCACCTACGGTTTTCAGCGTAGCAGCAGCAGTGCCAAACACCTCAGTACTGGTACCGGTTACTGCGTACGAGACTGGCGAATCGAGCTGCACATAACCAGTCGCAGTACCACCACCGGCCGCTACGTCTTGAGTTGCACTGTAGGTGCCGTCGTTACCTTGCACAGCCACGTCAATGGTACCGGTACCACCAGCCAGCGTTGCGGTACCAAACTTGATGGTTTCACCGGTAGCCGAAGTAATGGTGACCTTGTCGTTCTGCGAGTCGTAGTTGGCAGTCAGGCCCAACTTACCGGAGTTCGAGTTGATCTGGCTGGCCAGGTCTTCGTTGGAAGTCACGCCGACCATTTGTACGGTGTTGCTACCCACGTTCAGGTTGAAAGTCACCGAGCCCGAGGTCAGGTTCACATCAGCCTGAATCACGGTACGGGCACTTGCCGACAGCCCTGCGATGGCGCCGTCAAATTTCTGTGCAACGCTCTTGGCGCTGTCGCCAGACACGGTCGAAACGACTTTGGTCTGACCGCCGCCTACAACAGTGATGTCGTTGGCAGCGAAGGCCACACCGCTACCTGCCTGGACTGTACCGGCAACAGTGGATGCCGAAGCAGCCGATGCACCAGCGGAGTCAGTAGTAGCACCGCCACCGATCTGGTACGAACCCAGCTTGGCAGCAGAAGCATCCTTCAAGGTAACGTCGATGGTTTCGAACGCGTTCGAACCTACTTGGAAGCTGGTGGTACCGAAAGTACCGTCGAGCAGCTTGCGACCACCGAAGGTGGTGGTTTCAGCGATACGGCTCAATTCAGCTTGCTGAGCGGTCACTTCTTTCTGCAGGGCGGCACGGTCAGTGTCGCTGTTCGAACCGTTGGCTGCCTGGATGGACAGGTCACGGATACGTTGCAGAATGTTGGTCGACTGTTGCAGCGCGCCTTCAGCGGTTTGCGACAGCGAGATACCGTCGTTGGCGTTGCGGGTCGCTACGTTCAGGCCGCTGATCTGGTTGGTCAGACGGTTAGAAATCTGCAGACCGGCGGCGTCGTCTTTGGCGCTGTTGATGCGGTAGCCAGTGGACAGACGTTGCAGGGAAGTATTCAGGGCACCGGAAGAAGCGTTCAGGTTGCGCTGAGTGTTGAGCGAAGCGATGTTCGTGTTAACTGTAAGTGCCATTTGGGCGTCTCCCGAGTACCTAGTATTTGCCTGAGCTTGCGACGTTCGGGGCCTGCAGCTCAGGCGCCCCTAGAATTCGCATTCGAAGTGTTTATCGGCGCTTGTTCTTGGAGCTTTAGCAAAAAATTTAATTTTTTTGCCTGGAGCCTTAGGAACACCAACAAACCATATCCACGACTTATGTATCGGCAGCCTGGGAAAAACTGGAGGGTCGCCCCTTACCTTTCGTCGCCAACTGTATAAAAAACAACCAGTAGACCACCTCAATCGGCAGATTGATGACGCCAAACTTTCGGCAAAACCGGCACTTAGGTGAAAACTTCCCCCCGTGAAGCCCGTGCGAAAAAAAGCCCCCGATTGATCCTCGGGGGCTTTCTTCAGTGCGCGGCAACGAAAAAAACTGCCTGATTGACCGTCAATCCGGCGACCAGGCCTTCAGCCAATTCTCCAGGTTGGCGCCTTCGAGCATCCAGTCACGCCGCACAACGCTGCGCAATTCGTCGCCCATGCGCGCGGTCGCGTCCAGATCGGCCAGGTGCATGCGGATGGCATCCACCCAGTTCTTGAAGCGGTTTTTTACCCGAGTCACCGGTAGGCCATCGCGGTAGCAAATCACGTCGCTACAGATCACCGGAAACCCGAGCACTCCGTACTCCAGCAGACGTAGGTTGCTTTTGCAGTCGTTGAACTGGTTTTGCTCCAGCGGCGCGAGTGCCAGATCCAGGTTCAGTGAGGCCAGCTTGGCCGGGTAGTGCTCAATCGGTACGCCGGCATGGAACTCGTGAACGATAGGTTTGAGCGGCTCCGGGCACATGCCCAAAAACACCCATTCGACTTCATCAGCCAGCTCGCGCACCACGTCGACGATCAACTCCAGGTCGCCGGTATGACTCAACCCGCCCGCCCAACCGACACGGGGCTTGCGCCCGACTCGCCGCTGCGCCTTCAAGCCGCCCCACCAACTGACGGGCAAGCGGTTGGCCACCACGCGGATATCGGGGTGCATATCCGCGCATGCCTCGGCCAGCGGCGCGGTGGACACTACAAAACGATCCGTCAGCGCGATAGCGCGGCGCATCGACTTGCGTACGTCGCGCGGCATAGCGTCGCGGTGAGTGCTTTTTAGCGGCAGATTAGGCAGGTAGTCATCCAGCTCGTACACCTTGAACACCGAAGACAACGCCTTGACCTCCTCCATCTCGGCGATCTGCTGCTCAGTGATCTGACGTTGAAAGATCACCGACTGGGCGTGAAAACGCTCCAGTTCCACCGGAAGCATATGGGTATGGCTGACCAGCCCATCGATAAGCCCCTGGTCGCGCATGGCGGCGAACGGCTGCTTGATGCGGTAATGACCACAACCGGTGCTATCAGCGGCGTAGCAAAGAATCTGCGGCAACAGCGGCTGCACCCGGCGGCTGCTGTAGTCGAACAGAAAGCCCGAGTTGCTCAGCGACAGGTTCGGGTTGTATGCCGGGTCACTCGCCAACTCCGGCAGCCAGCGGTGGTACATCTCATTGCGCTCGGCCTTGAACGCCGTTTGCCGAGCCAGGGCACCATCAATGGCCAGGGCCGGCAGTTCGATGCCGTTGCGCACCACCACGCTGTGGGGCGTCCAGACGTTGAGAAAACCGGCGGCACGCATGCGCAGACACAGATCGACATCGCCATAGAAGGCAGACAAATGCTGCTCATCCATGCCGCCCACCTCGACCAATAGTTCACGGCGCACCATCAGGCAGGCGGCGCCCACCGCGCTGTAGTTCTGCGCCACCTGCAGTCGGTTCATATAGCCGGGGGAATCCCCCGCTTCGCCGGCAAAACCGCGTCCGGCCACATCGTGCAGACCGAGAATGATGCCGGCCTGCTCGATCCTGCCCTGCGGGTCGAGGACCTTGGCCCCCACCACGCCGACCTCAGGACGCTGCGCATGGTTGAGCAATTGTTCCAGCCAATCCTCCTGAACAACCTGTACGTCGTGGCTCAACAGCAGCAGATACTCTGCCTCCACGGTGGCTGCCACGGCGTTCACCATGGCGGCGAAATTGAACTCGCCGTCAAAGCGCCAGACTCGCACCTGCTCGTTGTTCAGCGCCTCGACGCTGGCCAGCCAACTGCAGGCCTGGGCGTCCTGGCTGCCACAGTCGACCAGCAACAGCTCGTAGTTGGCGTAACGGGTTTTCTCCAGCAGGGTATCGACGCAGCGCTGCACCAACGGCAAGTGGTCACGCACGGCCACGACAATGGACACCTTGGGTTGCTGAGGGTGGCCGTAATCGATGTAGTAGCGCCCCGGCAGGAACGCCTGCACCGTGGCCTGATAACCCCGCGCCGCCAGGTGCTGCTCCAGCGCTACTTGCTCGGCCGGGTTGAACGCCAGGCTGGGCAGGTCGGCAATCAGCAGCACTTCCGGTACGCGGTGCAAGCCTTGACCGGCGCAGCCCTGCACCAGGCGCAACTGCAGGTCCAGCTGGAAGGCCTCAGCGAACAGCGGGTTAAAGCCGTCCAGCTCGACCACACTGCGTTGGCGAAACGCCCAATGCCGCCCGACCATGGCAGGAAAACTCAGCAGCAGGTCGAGGTTGAAATCCGGCTTGAACAGCCCGCCGATGGCGCCCAGCGGGGTACGTTGCAATTCATCGCAGAAGAACGCGTGGGCGACCTCGCCAGTGTGCGGCTCGGCGGCTTGAGCTTCGGCCAACTGCAGGCACAGCAGGAGCAAACCGGCCTGGGTAAATTCAACGCCGGCCTCGACGATGATCAGCCAGTCAAACGGCGCCACGCCCTGCTCGCCCACGGTGTAGGCGTTCACCGCTTCGACCAGCGTCTCGGCACTGATCTGAAACTGATCTACCTCGGTTTCCCCAGCAACGGCTGCGGCCGTGCTGAATACCGCGGTTTTGATCGGCGCCGGCAACGCCCGCTGCAGGCTGTGCAGTGTGGCGCGCAAGGCCGTGGCATTGCCCTGGCTGTCGAGCACAAGCACGCCCAACACCGGCCGTTGCACCTGGCAGCGCTGCAAGCGCTCGGCAATCAGGGCGCGCTCGCTGGCAATCGGCAGACGTGCCTCCAACCAGGTCAGCAGCTTGGGCACCAGACCGACCGCCATTTCGCTCATCAACTCGGCTACCCGCGCACTGGCCAGGCCATCGATTCCCAGGTTGAAATACGGCAAGCCCGCGGTGGCACGCGCCACCTGCGCGGCACGAAACTCGGAATCCACCAGCAAGCGCCCGATCGCCTCGGCCAAGCCCGAGGCCTCGACATCGGTGACCCCTGCCCGCGCGTCATAGCAAGGCCCGAACACGCTGTTGGCCGGGTGCTGCAGGTTGATCGCCGGCGTGCCGCAGAGCATGGCCTCGACACAGTAATTGGAGTCAATAGCGATCAGCACATCGGCGGCAGCCGCCCACAACGGCGCGTCGTCGACCAGATAGAAGTAATAGGCAGGATCGGCACCCCGCTCGGCCAATAGTTCTTTGAAGCGACGCTCGCCGAAGTGGTAGTTGGGCGGCCGGTCTTTGACGATCGGGTTGCACAGCACGCCATCGCGGCGCAGCGCCTCGCAGGCGTCAATAAAGTTGCCCACGGTCTGGCCGAATATGCCCTCGTCGCCCTGGGCCGTCAGGCTGCTGGTCCAGGTGGTGCCGAACACCACAATGGGTTGGCCTGCACGCAGCGCATATTTTTCCCGCAGCTCGCCATTGCGCAGCCCTCGCTCGCCCCGCAGCTTGACGAACTTGTCCCAGGCCGGGTTGCCAGTCACGCACATACGCTCGGCCGGCACCCCGTAGTCCAGATAGCCCTCCAGCCCACGCTGGCCGTACACCGCGTGTTTATCCGCGGTGAGTTGGGCATGCACGGTGTGAGGATCATTCAAGGCCAGCGCGTGGGACAGGTGTAACGACGGTATGCCCTGTTCACGCGCCCACAGCATGCCGACCTTGGCCACGCTCATGACATCTTCGCTGGCGATCATCAGGCACAGTCGGTAACTCTCCTGTGCCAGCTCCAGGCCTTGCAACAGGGTCAGCAGCAGCGGCAGTTCAACATGCAGACGGGCGCCGAGTACCGGCACGAGCGCCGGGCTGTCTTCCCCTTCCAGGGTGCTCAGCGGGCTTTCCAGATAAGTGTTGATCCGCTGGCGCAAAGGCGCGAGCTCGGCGTTGATGCGCGCGGCACCGGCCGGCCCCAGTTCATGATCAACCACGAACAGCTTGGCCCCGACCTCGTTGACCACATCCAGCAACGCCTGGGTCGCGTAGGGCGACAAGGTGACCACCGTCAGCGGCCCGTGGCGGCGGAAGAACTCGCGCAACACGCCTAGTTGGGATTCCCAGAGAAAACAAACAATCGCAGACGACTTCACGAGCTGACTCCGCTGTGGGTCTTGAAGTATTCACGCAACAGGCTGGTGGCCAGTTGGTAGTCCAGGCCGGCCGCCAGATTGACCTGCTGGCGCAGCAATTGATCGCCGGCCCAGTCATGCACGATGGCCATGTTGCGTTGATCAATGGCATCGGCGCCAAGCCAGTGCTGCAGTTGCTGTTGAGTCTGTTGATC
This sequence comes from Pseudomonas sp. GV071, assembly GCF_003050835.1. Classification (GTDB taxonomy): domain Bacteria; phylum Pseudomonadota; class Gammaproteobacteria; order Pseudomonadales; family Pseudomonadaceae; genus Aquipseudomonas. The sequence continues at coordinate 179,110 of NZ_QAOJ01000007.1, forward strand.
CAGGTAGGCCTGGGGCTCGAAGCCGGGCCGGTAAGCCGCCAAGGCACGGAGCAGCAGGTACAGCACATGGCGGGTACGCAGGGAAATTGCGTGCGCCGCGCCCTGTTCGGCGAACTGCGCGGCCGTCAAACCAAGCAGCGTCTCGATGCCGGCCAGCGTCGGGCTATCGACCACCGCCTCGAGCGCGGCCAAGCGCGTCAGCCACTGCACGTTGACGGCAGGGTCGGGGCGCTTTTCCAAGCTCACCAGGTAACGACCACTGGCTACCGGCGAGAGCTTGGCCAGTACCTGCTGTTCCAGCAACAGGGCCAGGGCATGCAGGTGCTCATCGCTTTCCAGCCAGGACAGCAGACGCAACCATTTGAACCGATGGGGCAAGGCGCGATACAGCAAGGCGTTGTCCCACAGCCCGGCGTAGGGCTCCAGGGCAACCAGGCTCAGCCCCCGTGCGGAGGCCAGGGCCAGCAGGTCGCTGGGCGCACAGAACGCGGTGGCCTGATCCTCACGGGCGTTTTCCGGCCACTGCTCCATATCGCCCGCAAACGCCGCCTGCCAATGGGCCGGCGAACGCAAATCCAGCACCAGCCGTCCGCCGGGGCGCAGCGCTTCGGCACAGGTGTCGAGCAGCTGTGGCAACTGGCGGTTCGCCGCCAGCGCAGCAAAGGCGACTATGGCCTCCTGGCTCCCAGGCTGCAGGGCTGCTGCGTCCGCGCCGTTCAGCGTCAGCGCCGCGCCGCCGCTCAACTGGCGCTGGGCGAAAGACTGCTCGACACTCTGGCGCAACCGGCTGATGCCGGCATTGGCAAACAGCTGCGGCCCGCTGGAAAGCTGCAGCTGGGTATTGACCCAGTCAGGCGTGTTCGAAGTTTGAGTCATGGTGATCTGGCTCGTTGCGGTGACGACTGGCAGTCATCACTCAGTGAAAATTCAGGCGGCGCCCGAGAACAAAGGCTTCTGCCGCGTCTACCCCAACCGTTGCCCCGCGCCACCGCGCCAGGTGCTCGACAGCGCGTACCGAACGCGGGTGCGGCCAGGCGCGCATCTCCATGGCATAGGCATCCAGGGCACGCAGCTTGGCGTCCAGGGTCTGGGAAATATCGTTGAACCAGTTCGGTAGAAACGCCGGCGCACTATGGGGAATCTGCCACTCGGTAGAAGACGCCACCTCGAAAAAAAGCAGCGTGTGCACCGGATGCCCCGGCTGCGGCCGGCAAGCGGTTACCACTGCCTCGTGCAGCAAACGGTGGTCGATATTCACGTCACCGCTCCAGTGCCCATAGACCACGCCGGGCTGGTGACGCTGCACCAGGGCTTCGACCTTTTGCACGATATCCAGCAGGTCCAGGCTATCGAGACGGTTGTCCGGCAGGTCGAAGCATTCCAGGCTGGCGACCCCCAGGATGGCATTGGCGTTTTTGCAGGCGCTGCGCAGCGCGGCTTGCTCGGCCTCAGCGGGCGTGCCGCGGCTGAACAGCCCTTGCGCCATGATCGCCACATGCACCTGATCACCGCGGGCGGCATGCCAGGCGATGGTGCCGCCGCAGCCCAACACTTCATCGTCGGGATGGGCGGCGATCACCAATACGGTTTCCTGCGTCATTGCGCCTCCTGGAGCAAATCCGGTTGGCCGAAGCGCTGTTGCAACTGCCGGGCAGTTTCCAGCAGCACATCAGTCATAAAAAAAGCGTCCGAAGCGTTACGCCCACACAGCAGCAGCCGCTCGGACAAACCTGAGACCTGCTCACGCAACGCTTGCTGCGCGGCCTCCTGGGCCAGGGTCACTTCGGGAAACCCATTGGTGATCGCCTGCTCCGCCACCACGCGAACCACACAATCGGCAGTCAGCAAGCCGGCCGCACGCAGTTCCGCGATCACCGCCTGGCCCTGCTCGACCGGCGTTTCATCGCCGCGTTCGAGGGCTTCCACCGTCACCCGCCAAGGCTCGCCGGGGCGCGGTAAAAAGTTGTCGTAGAAGGTGACGCGAAAGGCCCGCGCGCCGACCTGGTTGAGATAAACGTAGTGACAATCACAGCCCGGCGCCTGATCGAGCAGCAGATGAAACAGCCGAATCGGCAGGAACCGCGGCGGCCCACCCGTACTCGGCAGCCCCAGTGCGCGGGCGAGAAACGCCACCGGCGCAGTCCAGACCAATTGTTCGAAGTCATGCTGACTGCCATCGGCGAGCAGCAAGTGCCCGCTGTTCAGGTCCACGCTGCGGATGTCGGCACCGGTCAGCAACTGCCCGCCCCGGGCGACCAGTTGCTCACACAAGGCCGTGGTCCACGCGCCCATGCCGCCTTCACTCGGGTAGCAATGGCGAATCGCGCTGCGCCCTTCGGTGTAGTCGGCAAAGCCCACCTTGCTGTCGTACAGAGGCGAGCGCTTGAGCTCGCGGCAGGCCTGCGGCGAGCCGGCGATCACCCGCCCATAGCCGAGAAACAGGTGGGCCTTGCTGCTGAGCTGTTCCAGGCTGGCCTGGTAAAAACGCCCGAGCAGCGGCTTGAACACGCGCTGCACCAGCGCCGCGCCAAAATGCTGGTGCAAGGCCTGATCGAGATTGGCCACCGCTTGCGGTGGCTCCGCCGCACTGATCAAGTCCGCCAGGCAGGCCTGGTAGTCCTCTCGCGGCAAGCGGGTGAGGTCGAGAAACTGGCTACGTGTATTCAGCACGCCCTGGAACACATTGCCGACCTTGAGCACCGGCACGTCCTGCCAGGTCAGCCCGAGGTTGTCGAACATCAGCCCGTCCACCACCGGTTGGCCGGTGAACGCCGGGATATGGGTGCCCAGGTCAAACACATGGCCGTCGCCAACCTGCTGCGAGCGCAACAAGCCACCGCAAGCCTCAGCGCGCTCCAGCAACAGCACCGGTTTGCCACAGGCCTGCAGCCAGCGTGCCGCCAACAGCCCGGCAACGCCACCGCCCACCACCACAATCGGTTTGGCCATGGCTCAGCCCAACGGCTTACGGGCGACCAGCAGCCACGATGCGAAACGATGATGGTCGGCGGGCTCATGGCGCTGGGACTGTTTTTCTTCCAGCGCCAGCAGTTGGAAGTCCCCAAACAGCTCGCGCAGGTGCGCCTGATCGGAGAAATGCACATTGCCGGTGTTGGCGAACGAGCCTGTGGTAAAGGCCTTGCGGGTGTAGCGGTCTTCACCCTCCTCGCCCAGGGCATAGTCCGAATGCAGGGTCGAGTACCAATCCACGCCGATAAAAAAACCGCCGGGCCGCAAGGCGTCATAGACCTGGCGCAAGCAGCGGCGAATCGCTTGCCCACCGTTGCAGGTCAGCGACGCACGGTCGATCACCAGGTCGAACCCCGGGGCGAAATCCCAGGGTTGGGTGAAGTCGCCGGTGACAATGTTCGAGGCCAGTTGCGGCAAGCGCTCACGCAGCTTGGCGGCAATGGTCGGGCTGCCTTCGATGGCGTAGTAGTCCACCCCCAGCGCCTGGAAAAACGGGATATTCGCCCCGGCCCCGCAGCCCAGCTCCAGCACCCGGCTGTGCGCGCCCAGATCGCGGCAATGACGCCGGGTCAGGCTGACCACATCGGACCAGGGCCATACCGACAGATGGGTGTTCTCGGCGTACCGCTGTTCCCACTCGTTGGAAAAACTCATAGCCACTCCCTGCATTCGGTTCGGCTGTCGCCGCTGTTCATCCACCAGTCCAGCACACTCAAGCCGGGCACAAATTCGCCCCACAGCTGTGGGTAGCTGGGCGGGGAAAACGCCTGATAACACACCTCGATGCCCGCTGCCGCAAATGCCGCCTCATCAAGATAATCGCGCCCCAGGGCGCCGGACAAATAATGCTCGGCCGCCAGGCTGCGGCAGATATCCAGCACCAGCTCCGACTTGCGGCTGCTCAGTGCCAGGTCGCTGGCACGCACCAGACGAGTAGTAATGCCAAGCTCCGCCAACCAGAACTGCAACTGCTGCCAGCACAGCTCGGCCAGGTTGTCTTCGTATTGCGCATACAAGGCCTCGAGTTTGCCAAAACGCTCGGCGAACTGCGGCGCCTTGCGGTAGTTCAGGCTGATGGCCTTGAGATGGTCAGCACGCCAGTTCTTGCTGTTGTCGATCTGCGTATCGCGCAGGGTGCCATCCAGATGGCCACGGGTACGCACCGGGATGGTCAGCCACTGCGCGCCCTGGGGCGTCTTGATCCGGTTGCGGTTGATAAAGCTGTTTTTCTCGAACTGCACGGTGTCGAGGAACACAAACACCTCTACCCGGGCAATCCGTTCGAAATAGCCCAGCCAGGGCAAGTAGGCCGGTTGATGGGCGGCGAGCCCGCGTGCCTCAGCCATCTAGCAGCTCACTCAGCAGCGCCTGGCGCTGCGTCTGCCAGGCGTCGGCGAACAAGGCGAACAGCTCGATATCGAACACCCCATCGTCGCGATGAATATGCCGCCGACGCCGCCCTTCCGAGGCAAAGCCCAGGCGTTGGTGCACCCGCAGGCTGGCGCTGTTGAAGCTGAGGACTTCCGAGCAGATTTTTTCCAGACCCAGCTCGGTGAACGCGTAGTCGGCGACGCAAAACAGCATGCGCGCGCCGCTGCCTTTGGGCTGCGGGGTATCGGCCAGATTGAAGCCCCAGGAACACCGCCGATGCTGCACCGTGATGTCGGTGAGGCTGGCGTAACCGATGGCCTCATCGCCCTGTTGAAAAACCAGGTGGCGCGACTGCGGGTTGGCCAGCTCGGCAGCCAGCCAGCGCATATGGGTGGCCAACTCGATAGGCGCGGTGTTGTACATGAACGGGCGATTGCTCTCGGCATTGCGCCAGCGCAGCAGCAGCTCGGCATCGGCCGCTTCGACGCGGCGCAAGCTGAATGCGCCAGCCTCGCTCATCGACCCGCTCCGACCACGAAGTCGCCCAGCTGCAACAGCTCGCCTTCGCCAATGGCGCGGGTGGCAACGCTGCCAATGGCCTGGTCGAACAGCGCCGGTGACAGGCCGTTGCCGGGGCGACGCAAACCGATATTGTTCGCCGTCAGGGTTTCCCCGGCGGCAATGGCGCGGATCGCCATCAGGCTGCGGCGCGCCAGAATGCGCATATCCACCTCGGCGGCTGTCGGCCGTACAAACGGCGAACCGAGAATGCGGCTGGCGCGGTGGATATGCTCGATCCACTCGGTAAGCCCCTGCACATTCTCCGAGAACCAGTGATCCGGGCCTGGCAGGTCGTGGTCGAGGGTGAAGTGCTTTTCAAACAGGCGGGCGCCACGCGCCACCGCCAAGGCTGCCGCCAACGGCCCCTGGGTGTGATCGGAAAAACCCACCAGCAAACCGGGGAAGGCCTGTTGCAGGGTGGTCAGTTTACTCAGGTTCACATCGGCGTCCGGCGTCGGGTACTGCGAGGTGCACAGCAGCAGCGCCACCGGCTTGCCGGCGAACCAGCCCACCCCTTCCAGGGCCTGGTGCACCTCGGCCAAATCGCTCATGCCGCAGGACAGAATCAGCGGCAAACCGGCTTCGGCATAAGAGCGCAGCAGCGGCAGGTTGGTGAAATCGTCCGAGCCCACCTTGATCGCCGGCACGCCGATTTGCAGCAACAGGTCGAGGTCGCTGCGGTTCTGTGGCGACGAGAAAAAGGTGATGCCCACTTTTGCGCAATAGGCCTTTACCTGGCGCCATTGCTCGGGGCTGAACTGGTAGCGCTGGAACATCGCCAGCATCGATTCGGTAACGCTCTGGCCCTGGGACTTGTAGGTGAACATCTGCTGCGGATCGCCGCAGAATTCCTCGGCCTTGAAGGTCTGAAATTTCACCGCATCGGCACCGGCCGCCTTGGCGGCATCGATCATGCGCAGGGCCAAGTCGAGGTCACCGTTGTGGTTAATGCCCACCTCGGCAATGCAGTACGGCGGCTGGTCGGCGCCGATGAGGCGGCCAGCGATGGCAAAGCTGTTGTGCGACATCAGTGTCTACCTTCTGCTGCCAGGGCCTGCGGCCTGGCCAAAATATCCAGCATCGCCAGGCTTACTCGCCCGGCGCCCAAGCCGTCCACCAGCGCCCAGCCGCGGACCGATAACGCGGCAAGCTGCGTCGCATCCAAACCGTCCAGAGCCCGACGATAATCGCCAGGCGTCAGGGCCGCGCTATCGCCCAGATTGATCGCCGCGCCCAGGCTGTGCAAACCGGCCGCCAGGCTGCGTTGATTATCCGCCAGCACCGCCACCAGCGCCGGCACGCCCAGGGCGCAGCGTTCCCAGGATGACGAGCCTGCCGCACCAATTGCCAGGTCCGCCTCGGCCAGCAATCGGGCCATGTAATCAATCTGACCATGCAATTGCCAGCCTTGCGTCTGACACAACGCGGCCAGCTGGCTGCCCTGGGGATGGGCGGCGCCTATCACAACGTCCACCTGCACCTCCGCTCGCCAGCCCACCAACGCCTGCAGCGCCTTGAACAGTTCGCCGCCATCATCACCGCCGGTGAAAAACACCAGCACCCGCTGCAAGGCGCCGGAGCGCGGTGCAGTGCGGGCACGGGCCAGCAAAAACTCTTCACGCAGCAGCGCAAACTCCGGGCCGAACAGGGCCTGCGCAGGCTGTTGCAACCAGGGGGCGTAACGCGCGCTGGACTGGTCATCGAAGCCTTGGTCGAGCAACAGGTCGCAATCCAGCGGGCGGTTGGCCAGGTCATCAATGACCATCAGGTGACGGGCAAACCCACGGGCGTTGCGGTGCCAGAGGGCATCCAGGCCGTAGTGGTCGATCACGCACCAATCGAACTGGCGCCCGCCCAGTTGCTGTGCCAGGGCGCGACTGTCGGCAGCCCCATCGATGGCCGCCTCGGCCGCCGTGACCGCTGCGCTCGCCAGGGCCGGCAAGCGCAGCAACTCATACTCCGCGGGGATCAACTGCAACGGCGCGCCGGGCAGATCACGGCAAGCAAAGGTCAGGTGCGCGCCCTGCTCCTGCAACTGCCGGGCAAGGGTCAGGCAGCGCATCAGATGGCCGCTGCCGACCACCAGGGAGGCGTCTACCCGGAACAGGACGCGCACGTCAGATATCCCCATGCTGCTGCAAGCTCGCGTACATCAGCTCGGCGCGGTGCCAGTCTTCCGGGGTGTCGATGTCCTGCACCAGGTACCGGGGCAACAGCACCGGCAATGAGTGCGGCGCAAACAAGGCCTCACCGCGCGCCCAGGCGGCGCTGCGGCCCCAATAGAACTGGCCGGCATCGTGGTAGACCGGCTCCAGATCCTGCGAGCGGGTTTCGTAATACTCAGGGTACAGCGACTCGATGCACTGCTGCGGATTCAGGCGAATGGCGCGCTGCACCGGAAAACCGTAGCTGGTGATGCTGAAGGCAAACTCCTTGTCCGGCCGCGCCTGCAGAATCGCCAGGCCCTCGCGCAAGCTGGCCGGCTGCACAAAGGGCGCGGTGGCATACAGGCAGCAGGCGTAGTCGGGCTGGTAGCCGAGCTGCGCCAGCTCGGCCAGGGCATGCTGGATCACCTCGACGGTGCCGGCATGGTCATCGGCCAACGCTGGCGGGCGCACAAACGGCACCTCGGCGCCAAGGCTGCAGGCCACTTCGGCGATTTCCGGGTCATCGGTGCTGACCACAACGCGGTCGAACACCCCGGCCGCCAGGGCGGCACGGATGGAATAGGCGATCATCGGCTGGCCATGGAACAGCTTGATGTTCTTGCGCGGAATGCGTTTGCTGCCGCCGCGGGCCGGGATGATCACCACCTTGCTCATGGGCGTTTTTCCAGCAGAAACCAGTTGAGGTCATCGGCCGGGAAATTGCTGTCGCGGCGATACACGAAGCCGTAATCCACCAGGCGCAGATCGGCATACAGATCAAGCATCTCGCCGGCAAAATCACGCTTGAACAGCTTGCCGGTATGGCCGCGATAACTGACCTCGACCGGCGCCGGGCTGTAGTACTCGGCAATCAGCACATACCGTTGGCTGGCGTCATAGAGCTTGGCGTAAGCCTGGGGCAACAACTCCGGCGGCAGGTGGATCAGCACGCCTTTGGTAAAGCTCAGGTCAACGGTCTGGCTCAGCGGGTAATCGAACAACGAGCCCTGCCACACCGTCGCCACGTTAAGGCTGTTGGCGATCTCGCAGGCCTTGGCGTTCAGCTCCACCCCGTGCAACTGGGTGCGCGGAAACAGGCGCGCCAATGCCTGCAAGTTGAGGCCGCGGTTGGTGCCCAGCTCCAGCACGCTCTCCAGGCGCCCGGCGTTACGCAGGGCCTGGGCAAAGAATGCCGTGGCCCAGGCCACGGGCAGCTCGCCATCGTTGCGGTCGACGTACTGATCGCCAAACTCGCCTTGCCAGAAACGCTCTTGTTCAGTCAGCTCACGCATGGGCGCGCTCTCCGCTCGGTCAATGCAAGACGCTGATCAGCGCCTGCACCACCTGCTCTTGTTGTTCGTCGGTCATATCCGGGTAAAGCGGCAAGCTCATGGCCTGGCGGTAATAACGCTCGGCCTCGGGGAAGTCACCGTCAGCGAAACCCAGCTGGCGGTAGAACGGCTGCAGATGCACCGGAATGTAATGGAGGTTCACGCCAATTCCGGCCGCGCGCAGGGCGCTGAAGATCTGCGCCTGATCGCTGTGCAGCGCATCCAGTTGCACACGCACCGGGTAGAGGTGCCAGGCCGACTCCGCGTCCTGTTGCGCACTCGGCAAGGTCAACGGCAAGTCCGCCAGCAGCTCGGCATAACGCGCCGCGAGTGCCCGGCGGCGCGTGACAAAGGCATGCAAACGAGTGAGCTGGGACAGCCCCAACGCCGCCTGGATATCGGTGATCCGGTAGTTGTAGCCAAGCTCGAGCTGCTGGTAGTACCAGGGGCCGTCACTGGCCTGGGTCATCAAGGCCGGGTCACGGGTGATGCCGTGGCTGCGCAAGCGGCGCAGGCGCTCGGCCAATTGATCATCCTGGGTAGTGAGCAAGCCGCCCTCGCCAGTGGTGATGATCTTCACCGGGTGGAAGCTGAACACCGTGATATCGGCAAAATCGCCGCAGCCAACCGGCCGGCCACGGTAGCTGGCGCCGACCGCGTGGGAGGCGTCTTCGATGATCCTGAAGCCGTACTGCTCGGCCAGCGCGCGAATGCCGGCCATATCGCAGCTCTGCCCGGCGAAAGCCACCGGCACTACAATTTTCGGCAAACGCCCACGGCTTTGCGCTTGCGCCAGCTTGGCGGCCAGGGCGGGCACACTGAGGTTAAGGGTCAGCGGATCGATATCGACAAAGTCCACCTGCGCGCCGCAATACAAACCACAGTTGGCACTGGCGACGAAGGTGTTGGGGCTGGTCCATAGCCAATCGCCGGGGCCCAGGTCCAGGGCCAGACAGGCAATATGCAGCGCCGCGGTGGCATTGCTGACCGCAACCGCGTGACGGGCCTGACAGGTGGCGGCCATCGCCTGTTCGAAGCGTTCAATGGTCGGCCCCTGGGTCAACCAGTCGGAACGCAGGACCTCGACCACCGCGTCGATATCCTGCGCGGATATGCTTTGCCGGCCGTAAGGGATCATCGAATCAGGACCAGACTTGGCCAAGCTGACGCAGCTCGTCAATGCTCAGGTAATGGGTGTTGGTGTCCGACACATACTCGAAGCTCTCGCTGACCGGTACGCCCCTCTCCCCCAGGCCATCGAGCGCATAGTCGCTCTGCTCGGTGAAGACAATCGACGGGGCAATCACAAAGTGCCGGGCAAACTCGAAGGTGTGGTTGCTGTCATCACGGGAAATCATCATCTCGTGCAGCTTCTCACCGGGGCGGATCCCCACCAGACGGTGCGGCAGCTCCGGTGCCAGGGCCGAGGCCAAGTCGACGATCCGCGCGGAGGGAATCTTCGGCACGAACAGCTCGCCGCCATGCATGCGCTGGAAGCTCTTCATCACGAACTCGACGCCTTCGTCGAGGGTGATCCAGAAGCGGGTCATACGCTCGTCGGTGATCGGCAGATCGACCGCGCCGTCGTTGATCAGCTTGCGAAAGAACGGCAGCACCGAGCCGCGCGAACCGACCACATTGCCGTAGCGCACCACGGCAAAACGGGTTTGCTGGCCACCGGTGATGTTGTTGGCGGCAATAAACAGCTTGTCGCTGAGCAGCTTGGTGGCGCCGTACAGGTTGATCGGGCTGGAAGCCTTGTCGGTGGACAGGGCAACGACCTTCTCCACACCATTGGCCAAGGCCGCATTAATGATATTTTCGGCACCGTTGACGTTGGTGCGGATGCATTCGGAAGGGTTGTACTCGGCAGCCGGCACCTGCTTCAGGGCGGCGGCGTGGACGACGAAATCGATTCCACGCATGGCTTGCTGGACGCGTTCGGCGTCGCGCACATCGCCGAGGAAATAACGCATGCAGGGCGCGTTGAACTCCTGCTGCATTTCGTATTGCTTGAGCTCGTCACGGGAGAACACCACCACCCGCTTGGGCTGGTAGCGATTGAGCAGGGTGCGGATAAAGGCCCGGCCAAAGGAGCCGGTACCGCCAGAAATGAATACGGACTTGCCATCGAACATACCGCTCTCCCCTGCCTGACCAGATGCTGACGCGCTCTATAGCACGGCCTCTGGCTCCATTGACAATTTTATGGCGCACGTTTCTGTAGTGAGGTCACCATAGCAAGCATGGTGCCAACCCTCGGAAACGCAAGGGAAAGCGCAAATCACCGCCGCGCATTGGCAGCGCGGCGGGTCGGTCAGGTGATGTAGTTGAACAGGCTGAGATTGGCGATCTTCACGTAGCTCTGCTGCGCCGCGGAAAGAATGGTGCTCTGCAGTGACAGCCGGGAGATGGCGTCCGCGTAGTCCAGGTCTTCAAGATCAGATTGAACCGACGTGTTGACCAGGGTGACGTCGGCGATGAAGTCGCCGGTGGAGTCCAGAGTGTTCAGGCGCGCGCCCACCGAGCCGCGCACGGCGTCCACTTTGCTGTACACCGAGTCGAGGTTGGACAGGGCTACGGCGGCGACGTCACGGATCACGCGGGCATCTTCAGCGGAGTCACCGGAGCCTTGCAGCGCCTTGCGCAGGTCGGACACGGTGTTGAGCAGGCTGCGCTTTTCTTCGTCCGGTTTGCGGTTGACGGTGAAGTCATCGCCGTTCTGCGGCACGCCGTCGATTTGCACCTTAACCCCACCGTAATTGATGAAGTCGGAGGTGGCCGAGTTGGTGTCCAGAGCGCCGGTAGCCAGCTGCCCGGCGGGTGGTGTGGCCGGGTTGTAGGTGGTCCAGTCGTAACCGGCCGGCAAAGTCGCCTGGTCGTAGACCACGTAATCGGTGCTGCTGAGAAAGTGAATGCCGATGCCATCGGTGGCAACCGGTGGGTTGCTTGAGGGAAAGGTGGTGTCGTAGGCAGTCTTGTCGGTGACCAGGCCCAGGGAAATCCGCCCTGTGCTCACGGTGCCGTCGACATTCACGCCGACGGTGGGGTGGTTGGTGGTCACTCGGTTGGCGTTAAAGACATTTTCGAACAGGTCCTTGCCGTCGTCGCCCAGGTTCACGAAGGTGCTACTGGCCACCTGCACCGCACGCTCCGATTCATCCCCTTGGTAGCTGTAGGTGCCGTCAGCGTTACGCACAAAGGGCTGCTGACCGGATTGGGAACCGCCAAACAGGTACTGGCCGCTGGCGTCTTTGCTGTTCATCAGGCTGAGCAGTTCATCTTCGCGCTGCTGGATCTCGGTGGCCAGGGACGAACGGTCGGTGGAGTCCAGCGTGCCGTTGCCGACCTGTACGCCAATTTCGCGGATGCGCTGCAGCACGGTCTCGATGGAGCTGAGAATGGCCTCTTCGGAATTCAGGCTGTTCTGCGCGGCGGTGTTGTTGGAGGTGTACTGGGCGTTCAGCGCTTGTTCCTGGCTCAGCTGCAGCAGACGCACGGACGCAACCGGGTCGTCAGCCGGGGTGAGGATGCGTTTGCCGGTACTGATCTGTTCCTGGGTGCGCGAAACGTTGGCGTAGTTCTTCTGCATCCCGCTGACGGAACTGTTAAAGGCCTGGATAGTGGAAATTCGCATAACTAACTAGCCTCAGTTGAAGGCGCCTATGAGCGTATCGAACAACGACTGCGCAACTTTAATCACCTGTGCAGAAGCATTGTAGTACTGCTGGAATTGCACCAGGTTCGCCGCTTCTTCATCCAGGCTGACGCCGGAGAGCGAATCACGGTTGTTTTGCGCCTGGGTCAGGACGGTTTCCGCCGCGTCGGCATTCACCCGCACCTGCGCGGTCAGCGAGCCAACTTGCTCCACCAGGCCACTGTAGGCGTTGTTGTAGGTGGCGCCCGTACCGGCAGCGCCAACACCTACGGTTTTCTGGGTTTGCAGGTCGATCAGTTTCAACGCGTTGCGGTTGTCGGCGGTGCCGGCGGTGTTCTGCCCCAGGGTAAAGGTATCGCCCGATTGCGGCGTACCTGTAATGGTGAATTCGTAGGAGTACGTGTTGTTGGTCGACGGGTCGGTGTAATCCAGGCGCAGGGTATTGGACTGGCCGGGGGTCAGCGCGGTGGTCGACGGCGACACGTAGCTCAGGGTCGCACCCGCCGGCAGCGTGCCGGTCAGGGTGTTGGTGGCCGAGTCAAAGGTCAGCGGCAAGCCGGTGCCGAACAGGTCCTGCAGGTCGGTGACATCGATCGGCGACGGGCCGCTGGTCAGATTCGGCTGACTGATCACGCCAGTGCCGCGATTGTTGGTGGTGGCCTGGGCGCGCGCAGAGCCGGCGAAGGCCAACTGGTCAGCCGACTGCAGATCGGTGCCGAAGTTGAACGCACCGCGACGGGTCGGTTGCAGGCTGAAGCGGTCACCGGCATTCGGGGTGCCATTGATGGTGACTTCGAAGCCCTGGTCGGTGGCCGGCGTGGTGCTTGGGTCGGCCAGCGAAATGGTATAGGGCGGCCCCGCACTGGCGGTGACGTTCATGGTCGCGCCGTCGCTCAGACGGCGGGCGGTGAAGTTGGTGCCGTCGTAATCCAGGCGATAGTCGCTGGTGGTCAGCGCACTGGAGTTGGTGATGGCCAGCGAACCCGTGGCGCTACCGGTATTGGTCGCTTGCGCCAGCACCCGCAGCGAGGCCGCAGTGGGGTCGTTGATATCGCTGAACAGCGGGCTACCGGCGCGACCGGCGAGGTCCAGCCCCTGCCCCAGCTGCTTGTTGACGGTATCGGCGAGCACAGTCGCCATCTGCCCGAGGCTGTTGTAACTCTTGTCCAGGGTGGTGTCGCGATAGGCGATCAGGCCGCCCATTTCGCCACCGCTGATTTGCGAGGTGATGGTCTGCGATACGCCGTTGATGCTGAGGTCAACCTGGAACCGCGTTGGATCTTCGACACCCGGTTTGGCCGTCAGGGTCGAGGCGGTGTTGCCCACCACCAGCGGCTGGCCGGTACCCACGAAGAGGCTGACGCTGCCGTCGGTTTGCTCAACGCTCTGCACGCCGATGATCTCGGAAATCTGCCGAATGGTTTCTTCCCGGGCATCAAGCAAGTCATTGGGCTCGGCGCCGGTACCCCGGGCACGGGCAATGGCGTCGTTATAGCTGGCCACGCTGGCGGCCATCGAGTTCACCTGAGTGGTCAGGGCGCTCATTTGCTGGTTGATCAGGCTGTTCTGCTTGTCCAGCTGGTCGTACAGGGTATTAAACGAGCTCGACAGGCCGGAGGCCTGCGACAGCAGCGCTTCGCGAGCGGCGGTGGAGGACGGGTCCTGGGAGGCGGTCTGCAGCGAGGCAAAGAACTTCTGCAGCGCCGGGCTGATGCCGGTGGTGCTGTTGGACAGCAGCGAGTCGAGCTGCTCGATCTGGCTCTTGAATGACTGCAGCTCGCTGTTGGAGCTAGTGGCAGTGCGCACCTGATTAGTGAGGAAGTCGCTGGCCAGGCGGCGTACGTCGACCACCTGGCTACCGGAGCCGATATAACCGGCGCCGGTGAACTGGGCGATGTTGGTCTGCTGCACCGACTCCTGGCGCGAATAGCCCGGCGTGTTGACGTTGGTGATGTTATGCCCGGTCACCGTCAAGGCGGTCTGCGCGCTGCGCAGGCCCGACAGCCCTACTGATAACAAGTCAGCCATGTCGATTCCTCACTAAAAACATCATCACTGCATCCTTACAAACGCGTAACGGTGGTTTCGCCCGCGGCGATGGTCTGGTACGTCTGCATCTGTTTGGCGATCTGCGCCACTTTATTGGCGTACTGCGGATCGGTGGCGTAGCCGGCTTGCTGCAACTCGCGAACGAACTGTTTCGGGTTGGCCGTTTTATCCAGCGCACCGTCGTAACGGTCGTTGTTCTGCAGGAAGCTTACGTAGTCGTTGAAGCTGTCCTGGAAGCTGTCGTAGGAGCGGAACTTGGCCGCTTCCTTCACCGCCTGGCCGCCTTTGTATTCGGTGGTCAGGGCGCGTGCCGATTCGCCATTCCAACCGCCGGCGGCCTTGATGCCGAACAGGTTGTGGCTGCTGGAGCCGTCGGAATCACGAATGATCGACTTGCCCCAACCGGTCTCCAGCGCGGCCTGGGCCACCAGGTAGGCTGGGTCTACGCCAATCTTGGCAGCGGCCTCTTTGGCCATTGGCAACATGGTGGAGATGAATTCATCCGCTGATTTGAACGCGGCTTTACCCGGTGCCAGCGGCGGTTGCGCCAAGCGGCGGCCGCTGGTGGCGTCGACAGCGGTCAAGTCGGCGTTTTTTCCGCTCGCGGTCGCGCCAATCGAAGCGCTGTTGCTCGCCGAATTGGCGGCCAACCAATCGTTCTGCGCCAACGGTTTGCCATCGTTACTGGTGGCACTCGTTGTATTTGGGACAATTCCGGCCAGCAATCGGTCAGTCAAAGTTCCTGGCAGTGACAAGCGGCGCTTATTCAGCAGCTTGCTGTCGTCACGGGCGCTGTCCACGGCCGGCAACTCCTTGACCGCCTTGCTGGTCAGGGTTTTGTTCGCCGTTTCGCTCGCGGTGGCGGCACTCACACCGATGGTGGCGCTGACGCCAGTGGTGGCCAGGGCGTCGCCAGCCTGGGCAAAAGGGTTAGCCTTGTGGACGCCCTTCTGCATCTTCGACATCTGACGCGCCAGCACGTCGGCCAGGCCGATACCGCCCTCTTTGGACATTTTGACCGCCAGCTCCTGGTCATACATTTGCTGGTAGGTCTTGGCCTCGTTGCTGTTCATGAAGTTGCCTTCGGAGAACGCTTCGTTTGCCGAACGCTGGGCCTTGAGCATCTGGTTGAGGAACAGCGACTCGAACTCCTGCGCCACCTTCTTGATGTTGGCTTCGCTGTCGCGGTCCTTACCCACCTTCAGATTGGCCAGGCGATTGATGTCGCTGTAGGCGCCGCTGTCGAGTGTGGAGCCAACCCCGGATGTCAATTTCGCGTCCATGGCTGCCTCCTTAAATCACAATCAGATCAGCCTGGAGCGCGCCGGCTTGCTTCAGCGCCTCCAGGATTGCCATCAGGTCGGACGGCGATGCGCCCACCTGGTTAACCGCCCGGACGATTTCATCCAGCGTGGTCCCCGGGCCGAACTTGAACATCGGCTTGGTTTCCTGCGAGGCATCCACTTTCGAGCGCGGCACCACAGCGGTCTGGCCGTTTGAGAAAGCACCCGGCTGACTGACGATCGGGTCTTCGGTGATGCTCACGGTCAGGCTGCCGTGGGTAACGGCGGCCGGCTGTACTTTGACGTTCTGGCCGATGACGATGGTGCCGGTACGCGAGTTGATGATGACTTTCGCCACCGCTTGCCCGGCGTCCACTTCGAGGTTTTCCAGGATCGACAGGTAGTCGACGCGCTGGTTGGGGTCGAGCGGCGCACTGACGCGGATCGAACCGCCGTCGATGGCCTGAGCCACACCGGGGCCGAGCAGTTCGTTGATCTGGTCGACCATGTGCTTGGCCGTGGTGAAGTCCGGACGGTTGAGGTTGAGGGTCAGGGTGTTGCCCTGATCGAAGCCACTTGGTACCGGCCGCTCAACGGTGGCGCCGCTGGGGATACGGCCAGCCGAGGGTACGTTGACGGTGATTTTCGAGCCGTCACCACCTTCGGCATCGAAGCCGCCGACCACCAGGTTGCCCTGGGCAATGGCGTAGACGTTGCCGTCGATACCTTTCAACGGCGTCATCAGCAGGCTACCGCCGCGCAGGCTCTTGGCGTTACCGATCGAGGAGATGGTCACATCAATGGTTTGCCCCGGCTTGGCGAAGGCCGGCAGGTCGGCATGGATCGACACCGCCGCGACGTTTTTCAGCTGCACGTTGCCGCCGGTAGGCACCTTGATGCCGAACTGCGCCAGCATGTTGTTGAAGGTCTGCACGGTGAACGGGGTTTGCGTGGTCTGGTCGCCACTGCCATTGAGGCCCACGACCAGGCCGTAGCCAATCAACTGGTTGGCACGCACACCCTGGATGGTCACCAGGTCTTTGATCCGCTCAGCCTGCACCGCCGAAGCGGCGAGCAGGAGACAGCAGGCGGTAAGCAGTCGTTTGATCATGACCGGCACTCAGAAAGGGAACAGCGGGCTGATGAAGAAACGATCGAACCAGCCCGGCTGGTTGGCGTCAGCAAATGCGCCAGTGCCCGAGTATGTGATGCGCGCATCGGCCACACGGGCGGACGACACGGTGTTGTCGGTGGCGATGTCATCGGCGCGGACCAGACCGGCAATGCGCACCAGCTCATCGCCGGTATTAAGGGTCATCCACTTCTCGCCACGAACCGCCAGAATGCCGTTGGGCAGCACCTCGGCGATGGTCACAGTGACCGAACCGGTCAGGCTGTTGCTTTGCGCCGCAGTGCTTTTGCCCGAGGCATCACGCGAACCGCTATAGGCCGCATCCAGGCTCAGCTTGCTGGCGTTGAGCGGGTTGATGCCGACGTCGGGATTGTCCACCGAGACGCTGCCACCGAACAGCGAGGTCAGGCCCAGCGAGGTCGAGCTGTCTTTGGCGATATCGGAGTTGGCCGCTTTGCTCGCCGAGGTGCGCTCGTTGAGGGTGATGGTGATGATGTCACCCACGCGGTAGGCCTTGCGGTCGCCATACAGGTTGTTCTCGAAACCGGTCTGGTAGATCGAACCGTTGTTCTGTGCAGCCGGCAGCGGCGTACGCGGCAACACCGGGGCGTAGTAAGGGTCGTTCGGCTTGGGCGGAGGCGCAACGCAGCCGCTCAGAGCAGCGAGGCCAAGCAGGGGGAGAAGAATCAGCCGTTTCATAACGAGTACCTCACAAACAAAGCAGAAGCGGAGCGAGCCACCGAATGCCTACCAGCTCCTTATGGCGGGCCAAACGGGCTGTGGCTAAACCCAGCCAGTAATTAAAGATTCTGGGTGATAAACGACAGCATCTGGTCCGCGGTGGAAATCACCTTGGAGTTCATTTCGTAGGCGCGTTGGGTGGTGATCATGTTGACCATCTCCTCCACCACGCTGACGTTGGAGTTTTCCAAGGTGTTCTGTTCGATGGTGCCCAGGCCGGTCAGGCCAGGCGTTCCGACTTGCGGCGCACCGCTGGAAGCGGTTTCCAGGAACAGGTTTTTGCCGACCGCTTCCAGGCCGCCCGGGTTGATGAAATCGGCGGTTTGAATATTGCCGACGATCTGCGGCGTCGGGTTGCCGGCGGTGGTCACCGAGGCGGTACCGTCTTCACCCACAGTAAAGGTGCGGGTTTCCGCAGGAATGACGATGGCCGGTTCCAACGGGAAGCCATTGGAAGTCACCACTTGGCCGTCGGAGTTCAGGTGGAAGCTGCCGTCACGGGTATACGCGATGGTGCCATCGGGCTGCAGCACCTGGAAAAAACCACGGCCGTTGACTGCCATGTCGAGCGGCTGCTCGGTGGTTTGCAGGCTGCCGATGGTGAACATTTTTTGCGTGCCGACGATGCGCACACCGGTACCCAGCTGCAGGCCGGACGGCAGTTCGCTGTCCTGCGTGCTCTGCGCGCCGGGTTGACGACGGATCTGGTAGAGCAAGTCCTGGAATTCGGCGCGGTCACGTTTGAAACCCGTGGTCGAGACGTTGGCCAAGTTGTTGGAAATGGTCGTCAGGTTCATGTCCTGGGCGGACAAACCGGTTTTACTGACCCACAGAGCCGGAAGCATGAATGTTCTCCTCGGGCGCCGACATCACGGCGCCGCGTACTGATATTTAGCTAAGTTGCAAAACACGAGCCAGGGACGTGGCGTCGTCTTCGGCCGTTCGCATCATCTTCACTTGCAGTTCGAACTGGCGGGACAGTGAGAGGATCGAGGTCATCTCCTCCACCGCATTCACGTTACTGGTTTCGACAAAGCCCGACTCCAGCTTGACGTTGGTGTCTGCCAGCGGTGGCGTGGTGCCCTTGTAATGGATCATGCCGTCCAGGCCCTTCTCCATTTGCTTGAGGTCGGGGTTGACCAGCTTGATGCGGTCCACCTCGGCCAGCACATTGGGTGCCTCGCCCAGCGCTCGGATGGTGATGGTGCCGTCTTGACCGATCTCCACCTTCT
Source organism: Pseudomonas sp. GV071 (assembly GCF_003050835.1). Lineage (GTDB taxonomy): Bacteria > Pseudomonadota > Gammaproteobacteria > Pseudomonadales > Pseudomonadaceae > Aquipseudomonas. The sequence continues at coordinate 197,585 of NZ_QAOJ01000007.1, forward strand.
GCTCCGGCGGCACGGAAATCGGCCCGCCGTTGCCCAAAACCGGCAAACCGCTGCCGGTGCGCAGTTGGCCGAGGCCGTCGATTTTCAGGCTGGCGGTCCGCACATAGGCTTCTTTGCCGTCCAGGCCTTGCACCGCCATCCAGCCCTCACCACTGACGGCGACGTCCATGGGGTTGCCAGTGTCTTGCAAGGTGCCGGGGGTGAAGTCGGTGCCGGGGCGTTCGCTCATGGCGTAGACGCGCGACGGAAAGCTGTCGCCGAATACCTGCATGGAACGCGCTTGTTCGAAGTCACGGCGAAAACCGTTGGTGGAGATGTTCGCCAAATTGTTGGCATGGGCGCGTTGAGCCATGGTGTTCTGGCTCGCCCCTGTCATGGCGACGTACAGCATTTTATCCATCGTGTTTTCTCCGAGATTGGGCCCTGCCAAACGCTGGCGGCCTGCGGCTCTATGCAAGCTACAAAGCAGGCATCGTGCCAATCCCGAAAAAATAATGTATGCCGTTGATATAAAAGAATTTTTATAAACAACAAAGGGCTTCCGAAGAAGCCCCTTGCAGGTGTGCGGCGACGGTTTGCCGCCAGCGGCAAGCGCCGGCGACAAAGACTTAACGCAGGTTGATGATGGTTTGCGTCACCGCATTTTCGGTCTCGATGGTTTTGGCGTTGGCCTGGTAGTTGCGCTGCGCCACGATCAGGTCGACCAGCTCGGTGGAGATGTCCACGTTGGACGACTCCAACGCACCGGCAGTCAACGAACCCAAGGTGCCCGCACGCGGCGTACCGACCACCGGCTCACCCGAATCAGCCGACTGCACCCACTGGGTTTTACCCACTGGCGTGAGGCCCTGCACGTTGGCGAAGTTGGCCAGAATCACCTGCCCTTGAATCTTCGATTGGCCGTTGGTGTAGCGGGCAAAGATCTGGCCGGTGTCGTCAATTTCCAGACCGGAAAGTTGGCCGGTGGTGTAACCGTCCTGGGTCACGGCGTTGACCGCGAAGGTGCTGGACACCTGGGACGAACCGCGAATGTCCAGGGTGACAACCGCCGAAGCATCGGCCCCGTTGGAGGACCATACAGGCGGCGTAGCACCATCCGACTGCGCGGGAACCCAGCCAGTGATGGTCAGTTTGTTGTTGGTGTAACCCAAGCCCGCACCCGGAGTAACTGTGGCGAGCTGCCCGGCCCCATCGAAGGTAATGTTGGTGGTCGCAGGTGTAGTGAGTGCCGGGTTTTGCGGGTTACGACCATCGATCAATACGTTCATGGTCCAGTCGTTCGCCACCGGCGGAGCCGCAGCCGGGTCGGCATTGTTGATGAAGTACTGGGTCATGACGTGGGCATTGCCCTGGGCGTCGTAGATGTTCACCGAGGTCGACGAGGTGTAGCTGGTGGGGTCGCTCGGGTCGAACGGCGTGGTCGTCGGCGCCTTGCTGCTGGAGTTCAGGTTGAAGCTCTGAGTAATAGCCGTGGTGGCCTTCGGCGCTTGGTTGGAAGTCTGAATGCTCAGGTTGCCGACCACGCCGTTCTGCAGCTGACCGTTGGCATCAACGGAGTAGCCCTGCAGGTTGTAGCCGTTGTTGTCGACGATATTGCCGACCTTGTCGGTACCAAAGTAACCGGCACGGGTGTAGCTGATCGAACCATTGTTGCTGGTCACGAAGAAGCCGTTGCCGTTGATACCCATGTCCAGGGCGTTTTCGGTGTAGTCGATGGTGCCCTGGTTGAACAGCTGCGCCACGTTACCCAGCAGCACACCACTACCGATGGCGTTGCTGCTGGAAGCCAGCATGGACGAGGAATACAGGTCCTGGAATTCGGCACGGGACTGTTTGAAGCCCACAGTGCCGGCGTTGGCGATGTTGTTACCAGTGATATTCAGGTCACTGGAGGCGGCCTTGATACCGCTAAGTCCGATATTGAACGACATGGGATGCTCCTGAACGCCGGGCTACCGGCAGTTATTGACCTATCACTTGAACTTTGGAAATGCCGATGCTGCCGAGCCCTGCCAGGTTGAGCAGCATTTCGCCGCCGTTGATACCCAGGGTCACGCTATCGACGTTGGCTGGCAGGCTGGTGCCCATGGCCACTTCTTTGCCGTTTACCGAGGCAATGGCATCGAAGCTGTAAGTGCCGGGCGCCATGACATTGCCGCTGGAGTCTTTGCCATCCCACATAAACGTGATCTGGCCGGTTGATTGCTGGCCCAGGTTGACGCGCGATACCTGATTGCCTTTGCTGTCGAGCACGTTGACGTACAGGTTGTCGGTGCCACTGGTGAGCGCGATGCTGCCTTTGAAGGTTTCACTGGTATCCACCACCGCTGTGTCGGTGGACAGGATCACCTTGCGACCCACCAGCGACGAGGCTTGCAGCGCCTGCGAGGACTGGGTGCTGGAAAGGATGCTTTCCACGCTGGTATTGAGGTTGTCGAGACTTTCAACCTGGGTGAACTGCGCCAGTTGCGCCACAAACTCACTGTTGGTTTGCGGGTCCAGCGGGTTCTGGTTGTTCATCTGGGCTACCAGCAGTTGCAGGAACTGATCCTTGCCCAGGGTCTTGTCCGTGGTAGTAGTGTCCTTGACGGCATACTGGTCCAGGATCGAACTCTGGGTGCTTACGCTATCGACGGCCATTTCTTTCCCCTACGTTCGATTTACTGACCCAGGGTCAGAACCTTGGTCATCATTTGTTTGGCGGTATTCATCATTTCGGTGTTGGTCTGGAACGCGCGGCTGGCGGAGATCATGTCAGCCATTTCCTCGACCACATTGACGTTCGGGTAGTAGACGTAGCCGTCCTTGTCCGCCGCCGGGTGGTTGGGCTCGTAGCGCGGCGTCAGGCTGCTCTGGTCTTCCACCACGCCCATTACCTGCACGCCACGACCGGAGTTGTCCTGGTCGGCAAACAGGGAAGTGCCGGTGCCGTTCTGCTGCGCCTGCTGGTCGGTGAACACGGTGGCGAACACCGGGTGACGGGCGCGGTAGGTCTTGTCGACGCTGGAGGACACAGTCTCGGCGTTGGCGATGTTGCTGGAGATGGTGTTCAGGCGGGTGGTCTGAGCACTCATGCCGGTACCGGCGATATTGAAGACACTGGAAAGGGACATGGTGATGGTCTCCGTTATTCGCCGCGAATCGCAGCAACAAGGCCTTTGAATTTGGCATTCAGCAGGGTGAAGCTGGCTTGGAATTGCACAGCGTTTTCTGCGTAATTGGATTGCTCGATCTGCTCATCGACGGTGTTCTGGTCAATCGAGGGCTGTGTCGGCACGCGGTAATTCAGGCCAGCGTCGCCGTTATCCAAGCCTTCAGCGGCAATGTGGCCGGTGCTGGTGGTCGCCAGCGAGAAGGACCCGTTCTTGCTCTTGTCCGCCTGGGCGGCGAGCACGGAAGCGAAATCCAGATCACGGGCCTTGAAATTGGGGGTGTCAGCGTTGGCGAGGTTGTTGGCCAGCACTTCGGCCCGCTGGGAGCGAAAGCCCAATGCCTTTTCGTGAATGCCGAGTGCTGAATCGAAGCTGATGCTCATGTCTGCGAACCTTGCCAACTGGCGAACTGGTTTTCCGTGCAAGACATTTAGCAAAGCCTATGCCAACTTATTTAATCCTTATAAATCAATAGTTTAATAAATTTTAAGGTGTGATTCACGGCGGCAACGGCAAGGCTTTTCCGCTGCCCGGCAACGGCAACGTGGTTTCGCGTGAGGGGTTTGCCGCTTGTGGCAAAGGCGGCAATTACGCGGCAGCTTGAATAGCAGGCATAAAAAAGGGAGGCCCATGAGCCTCCCTTTATGTATCGCTAAAGCCTTACTTCACCTTGTAGATAATGCCAGGGCTGCACTGCACCATCTGGTAATGGTCGGGCAGCCCGTTCAACGCCTCGGATGCGCCAAGAAACAGATAACCGCCGGGTTTCAGCGTGGCGTGAATGCGCAGCAAGATGTCTTTCTTCACTTCGGCAGAGAAGTAGATCAACACGTTGCGGCAGAACACGATGTCGAATTTGCCCAAACTGGCGTAGCTGTCGAGCAAGTTCAGTGCGCGAAACTCCACTCGCGTGCGGATCGCCGGCTTAATGGCAAAACGTCCGCCGCCCTTGGGGTCGAAATAACGCTGCAAACGCTCCTGCGACAAACCACGGCCGATGGCCAGGCTGTCGTACTCACCGGATTTACACGCTTGCAGCATGGCGCTGGACAAGTCCGTCGCCACGATCTGCACCCCACCCTTCAACTGGCCGAGGTTGCTGCGCTCGAACTCATCAGTGGCCATCGACAGTGAGTAGGGCTCCTGGCCCGATGACGAAGCTGCCGACCAGATGCGCAAACGCGCGCTGGGGTTGGCTTTGAGCAGTTCGGGGTAGACCCGGTTTTTCAATACTTCGAAGGGATAGGTGTCGCGAAACCACAGGGTTTCGTTGGTGGTCATGGCATCGACCACCTGCTCACGCAAACCGCCGCGCGGCATGCTCTGCATGCGTTGCACCAGCTCACCCAGGGTTTTGATGCTGTTCTGTTCCATCAGCTTGTTCAGCCGGCTGGAGACCAGGTACTGCTTGTTGGCACCCAACACAATGCCACAAGCCTTTTCCAGGAAAATCCGGAACTGCTCAAAATCCACGTTACCTGAAGACACTAGCGCTGCCTCACCATACATATGGGTTGCTGAAGGGCCGTAAAGCCCTCAGCCCTCATTCCGAAACATTGATGCGCTCAATCACGCGGGATGCCAGGTCGTCCGGCCTAAACTTGGCCAGGAAATCGTCCGCACCGACCTTCTTCACCATAGCCTGATTGAATACGCCCGACAGAGAAGTATGCAGGAGGATATGCAGTTTCTGCATGCGCGAGTCCGCACGGATCTCCGCCGTCAGGGTGTAGCCGTCCATTTCCGGCATCTCGATGTCGGAAATCAGCATGATGAATTCGTCTTCGGGACGCTTGCCCTCGTCCGCCAGTTTGCGCAGGAACTCCAGGGCCTGACGGCCGTCGTTGAGCGCCGTAACTTCAACGCCCACCGACTGCAGACAACGCGTGACCTGCTTACGTGCCACCGACGAGTCATCAACGATCAGCACATGCTTGGTTACCGCTTTGCCTTGGGTGGCGGTATCAATCACGCCAGCGCTGATCGCTTCGGAAATAGGCGCCACTTCGGCGAGGATTTTCTCCACGTCGATGATTTCCACCAGTTGCTGGTCCAGGTGGGTCACTGCCGTCAGGTAGTGATCCCGCCCAGTGCCCTTGGGTGGCGGATGGATCTCTTCCCAGTTCATGTTGACGATGCGCTCGACCGAACGCACCAGAAAACCCTGAACCTTGGTGTTGTATTCGGTGATGATGACGAAACTGCTTTCCAGGTCGGCGAGCCCGGCACGGCCGGTGGCCATCGACAGATCAAGAATCGGAATGGTGCCGCCACGAATATTGGCCACCCCGCGAACCACCGGGCTGGATTTGGGCATGATGGTGAGCTTGGGGCATTGCAGCACCTCTTTCACCTTGAACACGTTGATGCCGTACAGCTGCTTGCTATCAAGGCGGAATAACAACAGCTCCAGTCGGTTTTGCCCCACCAACTGCGTACGCTGGTTAACCGAGTCCATCACTCCGGCCATACCCTGCCCCTCTTTCGAATGTTTGGTCACCGAACCCTGCTTAGCCTAGCAGCCGGCACGGGCTTTGCTTTGAAGCCAATATGAAACTGAAACTGCCACTTTTCCGACACTCGCCGCGCCGATTGCCTTCAGCAATCGGATCATGGCTGGCTTTGCTGGCATTTAGCCACACACATTATGCGGCCGCTGAGCTGACATTACCTGAACAACTTATCGGCGCAAGCCAAGGCTTTCTTGAGGTCACGGTTCAGGACTATTTAGAGCGTAGCGAAATCCAGGCGCGGCAAGAGATCCAAATCAACCGACTCGACCCACGGTTGCAATTGGCCCTGTGCGACGAAGATTTGACTACTTCCCTGGAGAGTCCAGCGCAGCCCGTTGGTCGGGTAACGGTCAAGGTCAGCTGCGAAGGGGCCACGCCCTGGACGGTGTTCGTGCCGGCGCAGGTGAAGCTGTACCGCAAGGTCGTGATCGCCATCCGCCCCCTCAAGCGCGACACCACGCTGGGTGAAATGGACGTGGCGTTGGTGGAGCGCGATGTCGGTTTGCTGACGCAGGGGTATATGACGGATATGGGCCAGGTGCTCGGCACCCGCCTCACCCGCGGCGTGATGACCGATCAGGTGCTGGCCCCGGTGACCATCGAACAGGCCAAAGCCATTCGCAAGAAGGATCAGGTGGTGATCAGCGCCCGAAAAGGCGGTATCAATGTGCGCATGCCTGGGGAAGCGTTGTCCGATGGTGTGATCGGTGAGCAGATCCGCATTCGCAATTTGAGCTCGCAGCGGGTGATTCGCGCGCGCGTAGTCGGCCCAGGGCAAGTAGACGTACAAATGTAAACCCGTTTTCTGCGCGCAATTTGCTGTGGCTTTTCATACACTGACCGCCTGTAGGACGCGGCAAACGACCTGAGGAAAAAAAATTTAAAGTTTTCTCAACCAGCGCCGACAAGCTAGGCAAGCGTCCAAACACCGTCTGAGGTTTTGCATCATGGTTATCGATATCAACCGGCTAAATAATGCCGCCGCGTCCACCAGCACCGGGCGTACCACTACGACCCAAACTGGTAGCCGCAACGATACCGCGAGCGCCACGCAACCCGCCGCGCCAGCCAATGCCGCCGAACAAAGCACCGCGAAAACCGGTGAATCGGTGCAGCTCAGCCAGCAGGCACAACAGTTGCAGAAAGTGACTGACAAACTTAGTGAGCAACCGATTGTCGACAAAGAACGCGTCGCCCGCCTGAAACAGGCCGTGGCCGATGGCAGCTACCAAGTCGACAGCAAACGCGTAGCCAGTAAACTGCTCGATTTCGAATCCCAGCGTTAACCCTTTTTGGGCGACTCTGGGGGTGTTGGACGCCTAACTCCGAGAGTTCGCCATGCACGACAAAACCCTGCTGCACCTCTTCAATGAAGACATCGGCACCGCCTCGCAGTTACTTGAACTGATCGACGCCGAATTCCAAGCCCTCACCGACCGCGACCTGCCCCGCCTGGAATCCATTCTGGCGGACAAGCAACCGCTGCTCGCCGTCCTCGGTCAGCATGGCGGCGAACGCAACAAGTTGCTCACCACCCTCAATCTGACTCCCGACCAAAGCGGCCTCAACGCCCTGGCCGAACAGTCGCCTGTCGGTAGCGAATTGCTCGACCGTGGCGCTGAACTCAGCGCCCTGCTAGAACGTTGCCAAGCGGCCAATACCCGCAACGGCAGGTTGATTCGCGCCAACCAGGCGTCAGTGGGTGGCATGCTCGGTATTCTGCGTGGGAACTCCGATACGCCAGGGCTCTATGACAGTCGCGGCGGTGCCGCTAGAATCGGCCAGCAGCGCCCGCTCAGTCAGGCCTGAGAACCACTTATAACAAGGCGCAGGGGACGTGCTGGCACGATGCTAGTATTCTTGAGCCCTACTTCAATAGCGCCATAGTATTTTGCTCGGAGAATTCTGGACCGTGTCCAACCCCTTCGCCGCGGGTGATGGCCCGCAACCACCGAAAGTCCTCAAAGCTCCGCTGGAAGTTTTTGCTGCGCTGCGCCAGTTGGAAGAACACCGCGACCCGCTGATCATCACTTTCCATGAACGCTCCCAGCGCTTTCAGACCTTCATCATTCAGATCAACCGCGAGCGCGGTCTGGTGGCGCTGGATGAAATGGTGCCCAACGACGGCGAGCGCTTTTTGAAAGCGGGCGAGAATTTTCGCATCGAAGGTTTTCACGAAGGCGTGCGCATCGCCTGGGAGTACAAGCAGCAGGTGCAGGTCGGGCAGATGGAAGGCTCCAACTGTTACTGGTGCCCGATGCCCACCGAGGTGCTCTACCACCAACGCCGCAACGCCTACCGAGCGCCGCTCAAGCAAGCCCAGCCAGTCAATATCGAACTGGGCGGCGACCGTTTGAAAGTGCCGGTAAAAGGCCACCTACTGGATATCTCCGCCACGGGCTGCAAATTGCGTTTCCCTGGCGATGCCAGCAAAGGCCTGCAGTCTGGTCAGGTGTACGAACGTTTGGTGGCGCAACTGCCCTTCGGTTCGATGACTACCGCCGTCGAATTACGCCATATGGTTTATGACGAGAAACTCGACCTGACCTTCGTTGGCATGCGTTTTCACCGCATGAACGGCCTGGAGCAGCGGCAGATCGACCGCTTCGTCTACCAGCTGCAACGCGAAGCGCGACGCGACGATATCGACGACTAAGCCGCGAGCCGCACACACAAAAACGCCACCCGACGAGGTGGCGTTTTTTTTGTGCGGGTTCAGGCCATCAGGTCGACTTGGTATCGGCCGGGTCTTCCACGGCCGCGGCAGACGGCGTTTGCATCTGATCGTGAACGATCTGCTCGTCTACCCGTGGATCAAGGGCCGCCACCAACGGCGAGCTGGTCATGTTGTCCGGCATCGACATATGGTGCAGCGGCGCATCGTCCACTTGGTGCAGATTGGTCACCGCATCCGGACGAATACGCAGCACCAGCACCGCCGCGCAGAAGCAGACAAAGGCGAAAAGCATGTTAGGCCCGAATTGCCGCATCAAGCCGCCAGCCACCAGCGGCCCGATACAGGCGCCGATGCCGAAGGTCACCAGTAGAATGGCTGTCAGCGACACCCGCCGCTCACCCTCGACATGGTCGTTGGAAAACGCAACAGCCAAGGGGTACAGACTGAACTGCAGCAGGCTGAGGACAAAGCCAACGGGGATCAGCAATTCCAGCGGCACCGTTGGCATAACCGCCAAAGGCAACGCCGCCAACACCAACAGCCCGGCACACCCACGGATCAACACGGCGCGATCATGCCGGTCCGATAACCAACCCAATGGCCATTGCACGACCAGGGCGGCCAATACGCAGCAGCCCATGAAGAGACCGACCTGTTCGTTGCTCAACCCTTGACGCGCGGCGTACAGCGGAGCCAACCCGTAGAACGAACCGATGACCAGGCCGGAGACCAGCGTGGTAGTCAACGATTGCGGCACTCGCTTGATAAAAAACCGTGGCTCCAACGGTGCGGGCCGCATGGGTGCGGGGTGAATCTTGCGGGTCACTGCGACAGGCACCAGGCAGAGCGAGAAACACATCGCCACCAGAATCAACAGTTCAAGCCCCAGCGCCGGATGCAGCACCAGCACCAGTTGTCCCAGTACCAGTCCGAGGTACGAGGCAATCATGTAACCGGAAAACACCATACCGCGCTGGCTGGCTTCGGCCTGCTCGTTAAGCCAGCTCTCAATCACCATGTACTGGCACATCATGCCGACCCCCACGATGGCGCGCAGCACCACCCAGGCCGGCAACCAGTCGAGCAGGCCATGGCCCAGAACCGCCGCAGTGACGACACCGGCGCAGGTAACGTAGGCGCGAATATGGCCAACGCGTGCAATCAAACGGTGACCGACCTTGCCGCCCAGCACGAGCCCGAGATAGTAGGCGGCCATCAGTGCACCGACCCATAACGAATCAGTTTTATCGGCAGCCAGACGCAGGCCGAGGTAGGTGCTCAGAAGACCCGAACCGATCAGCATCAACAGGCTGGCGAAATAAAGCGCTCGAAAAGACTTCCAGATTCGATGCATCAGCTTTCCGAACGGCTCCTTGAATGAGGGCCAGGCCACAACGGCCTGGCGGGTGACACTTACGCCTGGGCGGCCAACACACGGCGCTCCCACGGGGTAATTTCATCGAAGAAGCTGGTGAGCTCCATCGTCTTAGTAGCAATGTAGCCGTCAATGAACTCGTTGCCGAACATCTCGCGCGCCAACGTGCTGCGCTGCAGACGGTCGATTGCAGCCTGCATCGTAGACGGTAACCGCAAGGCATCCGGCACGTCGAATTCGCCTTGGATTGCCTCGCTCGGTTGCAGTTCCTGCTCGATTCCGTACAGGCCTGCCGCCAAGCTGGCAGCCAGGGCCAGATAGGGGTTCGCATCGGCACCGGGCAAGCGATTTTCTACTCGCCGCGCGACCGGTGAACTGGCCGGAATACGCAGGCCGGCAGCGCGGTTATCGTGAGACCAACAGGCGTTGTTCGGCGATGCGTAAGGGTGGAACAGACGCTGATAGGAGTTCACGTTCGGCGCGAACAGCAAGGTGAAATCCGCCATCGCCGCTTGTTGGCCAGCGATGAACTGGTAGAACGCCGGCGTCGCGTCACCATCGGCGGCGGTGAAAATATTCCGCCCACTGCCCTGCTCCACCACGCTCTGGTGAATGTGCATCGAGCTACCGGGCGTGTGCGCCAGCGGCTTGGCCATGCACACCACGGTAATGCCGTGTTTGAGCGCCACTTCCTTGAGCAGGTGTTTGAACAGGAAGGTCTGGTCGGCCAGCAACAGCGCATCGCCGTGCAACAGATTGATCTCGAACTGGCTGACACCCATCTCATGCATGAACGTGTCGCGCGGCAAGCCTAGGGCCGCCATGCAGCGATACACCTCGTTGAAGAACGGGCGCAGGCCGGCATTCGACGACACGCCAAACGCCGAGCAGCCATCTTCACGACGGCCATCAAGCCCTACCGGCGGCTGGAACGGACGCTGCGGATCCGGGTTGGGGGCGAAGACAAAGAACTCCAGTTCAGTCGCCACCACCGGCGCCAGACCGCGCTCGCTGTAACTCGCCAGCACACGCTTGAGCAGGCCGCGGGTCGACAGCCCCGAGCTGCTGCCATCCAGCTCATCGGCATCGCAGATGGCCAGGGCACGCGGCACGTCGCTCCAGGGCAGACGGTGAATCTGAGTAGGCTCGGCATTCAACGCCAGGTCGCCATCGTCCCCTCCATAGAACGGCGCCGGCGGGTAGCCGCCCATGATGCATTGCAGCAACACACCTCGCGCCAGCTGCAGCCGGCGCCCCTCCAGAAAGCCTTCGGCGGTCATCACTTTGCCGCGCGGTACGCCATTGAGGTCAGGGGTTACGCATTCAATTTCGTCGATGCCGGCCAATTGCACGGCAAGGGATCTGGGGCCATCAGTACTCATAACTTCTTATCCTTGTTGGAGCCGTCCGCAGACTAGCGGCGGCGCGTACAAAATACGCATCGGCTGTTCAATATTTCAAGCAGCGAGCACAGATATTCCGTCGCAGCGGTTGGCGACAGATAAAAAGAAAGGAGCAAAAAAGACCGCTAGAGATGGTGTCCCCTGCTGGAGTCGAACCAGCATCTAGCCCTTAGGAGGGGCTTATTCTATCCATTGAACTAAGGAGACAAACGCAGTGCAGAACGTGGCAAGCCGGCAAGCGTTGCCGACCGGCCGGCATGTTAACGGCGAGCCGCGTTTTTGTCATGTGTTTGCCAGGCGTAAAAACGCCGCCGCCCTGGCATCAGTGCGGCGGCGCAACCGTGCCGTTCCTCAGGCGGCAGCCACGTACAACGTAGAGGGGGCGCTGCTCTCATCACGCAGCGTGCGCCGCAGTTCTTCGGCCTGCCGGCTGACGGCTAGCAAGGCCTGATCCTTGACGTGACCGTAGCCGCGAATGCGCTCCGGAATACGCGCCAATGCCAATGCGCTGTGGCGTTTGGCGTCCTGCAAGTGCTGCAGAATCAGCGCCACGTCAGCCTCATAACCACCAATCAGCTCACGCTCCAAGCGGCGCTCGTGGCTGTAGCCAAACAGATCAAGCCGACTGCCGCGCAAGAACTTGAAGCGCGCCAGCAGTGCAAATGCCTGCAACATCCACGGACCAAAACTGCGTTTGCGCAGCTCACCGGTACGCGAATCACGCTTGCTCAGCCAGGACGGCGCCAGGTGAAACTGCAAGCGGTAGTCACCTTCGAATTGCGCCGCCAACTGGCGGGTGAATTCACCGTTGCTGTACAGACGCGCCACTTCGTACTCGTCCTTGTAGGCCAGCAACTTGAAGTAGTTGAAGGCCACCGCCTCGGTCAACGCCAACGGCTGGCCAGGAAATGCGCGCTCTTCCGCTTCACGCACCTGCTCGACCAGCGTCCGGTAGCGCTGGGCATAGGCCTCGTTCTGGTAGTCGCGCAACATCGCGGAGTTGCGTTCAAGTCGCTGCTCGAGGGTTTGTTCCTTTTCCGCTAACTGTGCAGCGGCGTCGGGTTTGGCCAGTTGCGCCACCGCCTGCGGTGCATGAGCGGCACGACGCCCCCAAAGGAAGGCCTGCAGATTCAATGGCACCGCCACCGCGTTGAGCTCGATCGCCTGATTGATCGCCTCGGCGCTCACCGGCACCAGGCCCAACTGGTAGGCATAACCGAGCATGAACAGGTTGGTGGCGATGCTATCGCCCATCAAGCCGGTGGCCAGTTCGGTGGCTTCGACAAAATGGGTCTTGCTCGCTCCTACTGCCTCAACGATGGCCTGTTGCATGGCCGCGCCGGGAAACTCGGCGTTCGGGTTTCGGGTGAACTCGGCGGTCGCCGCTTCGTGGCTGTTCACCACAGCATGGGCGATCTGTTCGTTGAGTTTGGCCAAGGCCTCCTCGCTGGCGGCCACCACCAGATCGCACCCGAGCAACAAGTCGGTCTCACCGGCGGCAATGCGCACGGCATAGATATCGTCTTGCGCGGCGGCGATGCGGATATGGGTAATCACCGGACCAAACTTCTGCGCCAGGCCAGCTTGGTCGAGCACACTGCAGCCTTTGCCTTCCAGATGCGCCGCCATGCCCAACAAGGCGCCGACGGTGGTCACGCCACTGCCACCCACGCCCGGGAGCAGGATGTTGTAAGGCCGCTCCAGGGTTGGCTGCGATGGTTCGGGCAGCACCGGGAAATCCGCGCCATGGCCCAACGCTTCCGGCTTGCGCAGACGTCCACCATGGACGGTGACAAAGCTTGGGCAAAAGCCATCGACGCAGGTGAAGTCCTTGTTGCAGGAGTTCTGGTCGATTTCCCGTTTACGCCCCTGGGCGGTTTCCAGCGGCAGCACCGATAGGCAATTGGACTTCACGCTGCAATCGCCACAGCCCTCGCACACCGCCGGGTTGATAAAGGCGCGTTTGGCCGGGTCGGCCAGCTTGCCGCGTTTACGCCGCCGACGTTTTTCCGTGGCGCAGGTCTGGTCATAGATGATCACCGACGTGCCTTTGAACTCACGCAGCTCACGCTGCACCGCATCCAGCTCGCGGCGATGGTGGAAGCTGACGATAGGGGCGAAACCGGCTCGACTGGGGTATTTGTCTGGCTCATCGGAAACCAGGGCAATGCGTTTCACCCCTTCGGCAAACACCTGCTGACTGAGCTGATCGACGCGCAGTTCGCCATCGATAGGCTGACCACCGGTCATGGCCACAGCATCGTTGTAGAGAATTTTGTAGGTAATGTTGACCCCGGCCGCGACCGCTGCACGCAAGGCCAACTGGCCGGAGTGGAAGTAGGTGCCGTCGCCCAGGTTCTGGAAGATGTGCGGGGTATCGGTGAAGGGCGCTTGGCCGATCCAGGTCGCGCCCTCGCCGCCCATCTGGGTGAAGGTATCGGTGTTGCGATCCATCCACTGGGTCATGTAGTGGCAGCCAATGCCGCCCTGCGCGCGGCTGCCGTCCGGCACTTTGGTGGACGTGTTGTGTGGGCAACCGGAGCAGAAATGCGGGGTTCGCACGGTCTTGTGTTTCGGCGCGGCCAGGGCTTTTTCCTTCGCGGCGAGGAAGGCCAGACGCGATTCGATTTGCTCACTGGAATAGATCGGTGCCAGGCGCTTGGCAATGGCGCGGGCAATCATCGCCGGGGTCAGTTCGCTGAGGTTTGGCAGCAGCGACACGCCCTCCTCGTCAAATTCGCCGACCACGCGTGGGCGTTTATCCACAGGCCAGTTGTAGAGCTGGCCGGTGAGCTGATCTTCGATGATGCTGCGCTTTTCCTCCACCACCAGAATCTCGTCCAGACCCTGGGCGAATTCATGCACCGATACCGGCTCCAGCGGCCAGCTCATGCCGACCTTGAGCACTCGCAGGCCAACCTGGGCGCAGAGCTCATCGTCGAGACCAAGATCGACCAGCGCCTGGCGTACGTCCAGGTAGGATTTGCCGGTGGTAATAATGCCCAGGCGTGGATTCGGCGAATCGAGTTTTACCTGGTTCAAATTGTTCGCCAACGCAAACGCCCGAGCGGCGTAAATCTTGTAGGTATTCAGGCGTTTTTCCTGCACCAGAGGCGGATCTGGCCAACGGATGTGCACGCCGTCTTCAGGCAGTTGGAAGTCGGTAGGGAGTTGCACTTGCACGCGCAGTGGATCGACATCCACCACTGCTGAAGAATCGACGTTCTCGGCGATGGTCTTCAGTGCCACCCAGCAACCGCTGTAGCGCGACAGCTCCCAGCCGAGAATGCCGTAGTCGAGAATTTCCTGAACGTTGGCCGGGTTGAGCACCGGAATCGAGGCGGCGATAAACGCGTGCTCGCTCTGGTTGGCGATGCTGGAAGATTTGCAGCCATGGTCGTCACCAGCCAACAGCAGCACACCGCCATGGGCAGACACTCCGGCGGAGTTGCCGTGCTTGAATACATCGCCGCAACGGTCCACGCCCGGGCCCTTGCCATACCACATGGCAAACACGCCGTCGTAACGTGCGCCGGGAAACAGGCTGGTCTGCTGGCTGCCCCACACGGCGGTGGCGGCCAGCTCTTCGTTGACGCCGGGTTGGAAGTGAATGTGGTTGTCTTGCAGAAAGGTCTTGGCTTCCCACAGGCTCTTGTCGAGGTTGCCCAGTGGTGAGCCGCGGTAGCCAGAGATAAAACAGGCGGTATTCAGGCCATGGGCGCTGTCGCGCTGTTTTTGCAGCATGGGCAGACGGGTGAGCGCCTGGGTGCCGGTGAGATAAAGGTGACCGGTTGCGAGTCGGTACTTGTCATCCAGGCGGATCTCGGCCAGTGACATAGCGGGCGCTCCTGTTATTTTTATGGCGACCTGGGCAGCTACGGTGAAAGCCGCCCTTGCTTCGCCCCGACAGGATCACTGCCCGGGCGCATGGCTAAGAATATGACTGGGCGGTACGGCTTTTTTCTTTCTATTTTTGGGTTCCGGCGCCACTCTTGTGCATGATCTATCCAAGAACAAAAACAATTGGGAACGAGTCATGCACAACCCTCTGAGCCCTATCGATCGCAAGATACTTCGCCTGTTGCAACACAACGCCGACCTCTCAGCTGCCGAGATCGCGGAAAAAGTCGAGTTGTCGCAATCGCCGTGCTGGCGGCGCATTCACCGCATGCAGGAAGAGGGGCTGATCGAGCGCAAAGTCGCCTTGCTCAATCCCGCGCTGCTGGGCTTTTCGATCACGGTGTTCGTCAACATCAAACTGTCTGCGCACGGGCGAAACAATCTCACCGAGTTCGAACAGGAAATAGTCGGTTACCCACAGGTGCTGGAGTGTTTCACCATGGCTGGTGGCTCCGATTACCTGCTAAAGGTGGTGGCTAAGGACATCGCCAGCTATGAGCGCTTTCTGCGCGATCAGTTGTTGCAGCGCCCCCACGTGCTGGAGGCCCATTCGAATATCGCCATGAGCGAAGTGAAACGAACCACCGAGCTGCCGCTGGACCTGGTCTAGTGGCGGTGGGTGACGATCAGGTTGAGCAGTGCAGCGACGGTGCGCTCGAAGTGGGCGGAGTTATCCAGCACCTGCAATGAACCATCTTGCGCCGTGTTCGCCAGTTGGAACTGGGCGTTGCGTGCCAGCCGTGCATTGATCTCTATCAGCGACTCACGGCCGCGTGCCAGCAGGCGCTCGCGCAGTACCTGGAGATCGACCGTCAGCAGGATCGCCAACAGATCCGGATAACGACACCGCGCCTCTGGCAGATAAGCGCGCGAACCATTCACCAGCACATCGTCACCTGCCGCCAGCCACGCATTGATTTCAGCGGGAATGCCATAAGCCAAGCCGTTGGCGCGCCAGCTCATGGCAAACGCGCCCTGCGCTTCCATCTGCTCGAACTGCTCGGGAGAGACCGCCTCGGCTTCCTCCCCCACCGCTTCCGCCGAACGGGTTATCACCCGCCGCACGATATGACAGCCCCGCGCTTCGAGTTGTGGGCCAGCGGCTTGCAGAAGGCTGTCCTTGCCCGAGCCGGAAGGCCCGATCAGATAAATCAGAGTGCCCATCTATCAACACCTCGCTGCATTGCTCAGCGCGTTTTCGGCGCTGGGCAAAATTCAGCGGCAATCTTGCCTGATCAAAACGATCCGTAGCAGAGAAAAGGTGAAACCGCTCTAATGTCGAGCCTTGCGGGCGAGACGCAGAGGAAAACATCAGCTTAAATAAACCGCACTGAAGTACCAATTGTGACCACTTTGACAAATGGCGCGCATTTTCGACAGTTGGTGCTGGCACAAAGCCTTTAGCCGGTTCAAAATGCGACACAGATTTGGCGTCAAATAACTGATGCAGTGACTGCTAAGTCAACAGGGGTTTCTTCGTTCCCCGTTGAACGGCTAGTGCTATTGATGGTCAAACCGGTGACAATCATGCAGCCAAGTGCCAGCATCGCTTCCCTGAACTAACCGGTTTAAATGTATGCGCCCTATGAAACAGGCTATTTATTCCAGCCGTACGGCTGACAAGTTCGTCGTTCGTTTACCCGATGGCATGCGCGAGCGCATCGCGGATGTAGCGCGTAATCATCACCGCAGCATGAACTCCGAGATCATCGCTCGTCTGGAACAGAGCATGCTCCAGGAAGGCTCGCTGGACGAAGACCTGAGCATGCGCCTCGATAGACCGGAACTGTCCCTGCATGAGCGTGAGCTGCTGCAACGGTTTCGCCAACTGTCCCGTCGCCAGCAAAACGCCCTGGTCGCTTTGATCGCCCACGATGCCGAGATGAACGCGGAAGAGGCCTAAGCCGGCCCCCACTGCTTCAGTTTCCAAGCCTCCATAAAAAAACCGCCAACGGCGGTTTTTTTATGTCTGCGGTTTGCCCCCTGCAAAGGGCGCTAGAGCAGGAACAGCGTTGCCAGGCCAAGGAAGATAAAGAAGCCGCCGCTGTCGGTCACCGCAGTGATCATCACACTGGAACCCAGCGCCGGATCGCGCCCCAAACGGGTCAGGGTCATGGGAATCAGCACCCCCATAAACGCTGCGAGCAACAGGTTGAGCGTCATCGCCGCAGTCATCACTATGCCTAACGACCAACTGCCGTAGAGCATGTAAGCGACCACACCGATCACCCCACCCCAGACCACGCCATTGAACAGCGAAACCGCCAATTCCTTGCGCATCAGGCGTGACGTGTTGCCGGTGCTGACTTGGTCCAACGCCATGGCGCGAACGATCATGGTGATGGTCTGGTTGCCCGAGTTGCCACCAATCCCGGCCACGATAGGCATCAACGCCGCCAGCGCTACCAGCTTCTCGATGGAGCCTTCAAACAGGCCGATTACTCGCGAGGCAATGAACGCGGTGATCAGGTTGACGGCCAGCCAGGACCAGCGGTTACGCAGCGATTTCCACACCGAGGCGAAGATATCTTCTTCCTCGCGCAGACCCGCCATGTTCAACACTTCGGTTTCGCTTTCTTCACGAATCAGGTCGACCATTTCATCGATGGTCAGACGGCCGATCAGCTTGCCGTTCTTATCGACGACAGGCGCCGAAATCAGGTCGTAACGCTCGAACGCTTGTGCGGCGTCATAGGCGTCTTCGTCCGGGTGAAAGCTCACCGGATCGTCGGCCATCACCTCGGCCACTTGCTTGTCCGGATCATTAACCAGCAACCGCTTGATCGGCAGCACCCCCTTGAGCACGCCGTCGTAGTCGACCACAAAGAGTTTGTCGGTATGGCCCGGCAACTCTTTCAGGCGGCGCAGATAACGCAACACCACTTCCAGGCTGACATCTTCGCGGATGGTGACCATCTCGAAGTCCATCAGCGCGCCGACCTGATCTTCCTCGTAAGACAACGCCGAGCGCACGCGCTCGCGCTGCTGCGCATCGAGGGTTTCCATCAGTTCGTGGACAACGTCACGCGGCAGTTCTGGCGCCAGGTCGGCCAGTTCGTCGGCGTCCATGTCCTTGGCGGCCGCGAGAATCTCGTGATCGTCCATGTCGGCGATCAGCGTTTCACGAACCGAGTCGGATACTTCCAGCAGGATGTCGCCATCGCGCTCGGCTTTAACCAACTGCCATACGGTCAGACGGTCATCGAGCGGCAAGGCTTCGAGAATGTGGGCAACGTCGGCGGAGTGGAGATCATCGAGCTTGCGTTGCAACTCGGCGAGATTCTGCCGGTGGACCAGGCTTTCCACCCGTTCCTGATGCTGGCCTTCCTGACGATGCGTCAGGTCTTCGACCAGCTTGTGCCGGTGCAGCAGTTCAACGACTTGTGCGAGTCGGTCCTGCAGACTTTCTTGCGGCTTTTTTGCTTCTACTTCGGTCATAGCACACTCCACCCCCAGCGGCAGAGCGCGCCAAAGGGATCAATCAGTCAATTCTTGATTGGTAAAGCGAGGTATTGAGCTACTACTGGGTAAGTCCATGATGGCAATCCATAAGCCTCGGCGAGGCTGACCGGCAAATGATACCACTGCTCCTAGGCTTTGCATGCGACAAAATCAGGCAAGAACAAGCGCTTGCACCACAAAGCTAGGTTTTCTCTGAATCCTTTGTACGACGCATTAGAAAGCCCTGGAGGCACGACAGAGCGAAGAAAAAATAGGCGTAGGGTGGACGAACAAACGTCATGGAGGACACCCCAATGCATGCCGCACTTTGCGCTACCGCACTGACCCTATCGCTCTGCCCAGTCGCGCTGTTTGCCGCGACTGTTTACCGCTGCGAAGACCACAACGGGCGAGTCACCTTCACCCATTTGGGCTGCGCAAGTGATCAACAAACCCAGCTACAGACGGCGGATAACCCACCGCCCAGTGGCGGCACCAAAGAAACCGAAAAAGCCGCCGAAAAAAACCAGCCCACAACAAAACCCACGGAACAAGAACACCGAGCGGTGGTAGGTATTGGTCAGCGCGAGGACGGCTGCGGCAATCTGCTCACAGCCAGGGAACGGCGCAAGGCCATGATCGACAAGGAGGCGCGCGCCGGCATGTCGCGAGCAGACGTCGAGAGCATGCTCGGCAAACCGCACAGCATCAGCAGCCAGAACGGCAAACTGCGTTACAACTACGTGGACAAACAGGACAACAACCGCAAGCGCAGCATCAGCTTCGATGCCGACGGCTGTGTTAAATCCTAGGCAATAAAAAAGGGCCTGCATGTCTGCAGGCCCTTTAAATATGGTGCACTCAGGAGGATTCGAACCTCCGACCGCTCGGTTCGTAGCCGAGTACTCTATCCAGCTGAGCTATGAGTGCAAGTACAACTTTTTACTACTTTCAGAGACTCTCAACTTCAATCTCTGACTTAAATCGCCGACTTGTTTTAGCAACAAATCAGGCTGTTTAAATGGTGCACTCAGGAGGATTCGAACCTCCGACCGCTCGGTTCGTAGCCGAGTACTCTATCCAGCTGAGCTATGAGTGCACAGGTGACGCAAATTATACAGCTTCGAAATTGATCTTCAACCAATTTTTCCAGTAATTTCAACGACTTACCGTTAAATCCCAGAACATCAATTTCGTTGAAATTAATGGCGGAGAAGGGGGGATTCGAACCCCCGACACCCTTTTGAGGTGTACTCCCTTAGCAGGGGAGCGCCTTCGGCCACTCGGCCACCTCTCCGCAACACGGGGCGCATGATATCCATGTTTTCCCCGTTTGCAAAGCCAAAAATTGATAAAAATTAGTGGCTTGGTTCTTGGTCCTTCTCTTTCTGGATGCGCTGGTAGATTTCCTCGCGGTGCACAGCAACTTCTTTCGGCGCATTGACGCCAATTCGCACCTGATTACCTTTAACGCCCAACACGGTGACAGTGACATCGTCACCTACCATCAGGGTCTCTCCGACCCGGCGAGTCAGAATCAGCATTCCCTTTCTCCTTACGGATTTACAGTTCAGGACAACTAGACAGTCTGCAAAAATTAAAATGGTGACGGCAGCGGCGCATATCAACCACCCCGCTGCCGTCACCCAAGTATTGACTAGTGTAGGCAGAAAGAAAGTTCCGCCTACCCCGCCAAAAAGACAAAAGGCGCGGAATCAACCGCGCCTTTCGAATAATCGCTTACTCGCCCTGCCGGGCTGGGGCATCCAGCTCGAAGGCGGTGTGCAGTGCGCGCACTGCCAGCTCCAGGTATTTCTCTTCAATCACCACCGAAACCTTGATTTCAGAGGTCGAGATCATCTGGATATTGATGCTTTCCTTGGCCAGTGCTTCGAACATGCGGCTGGCAACACCCGCATGAGAGCGCATGCCAACACCTACGATCGATACCTTGGCGATCTTCAGATCACCACTGACTTCACGAGCATTAATCTCGCGCGCAGTCTGCTCCAGCACTTGCTGGGCGTTCTGGTAGTCGTTGCGGTGCACGGTGAAGGTGAAATCGGTGGTGTTATCGTGCGCGACGTTCTGCACGATCATGTCCACTTCAATGTTCGCGGCGCTGATCGGGCCGAGAATTTTGAAGGCCACACCGGGGGTATCCGGCACGCCACGGATGGTCAGCTTGGCTTCGTCGCGGTTGAAGGCGATGCCGGAGATGATCGGCTGTTCCATGGATTCCTCTTCATCAATAGTAATAAGGGTGCCCGGACCCTCTTGGAAGCTGTGCAACACGCGCAGCGGGACGTTGTACTTGCCGGCGAATTCCACCGAACGAATCTGCAGCACCTTGGAGCCCAGGCTGGCCATTTCCAGCATTTCTTCGAAGGTGATCTTGTCCAGACGGCGAGCCTGGGGCACTACGCGCGGGTCGGTGGTGTAAACACCGTCGACGTCGGTGTAGATCTGGCACTCATCCGCCTTCAGCGCCGCCGCCAGGGCTACGCCAGTGGTGTCGGAACCGCCACGGCCGAGGGTAGTGATGTTGCCCTGCTCGTCCACACCTTGGAAACCTGCGACTACCACCACGCGTCCTGCCTTGAGGTCAGCGCGAATTTTCTGGTCGTCGATCTGCAGGATGCGTGCTTTGTTGTGGGCGCTGTCAGTGAGAATGCGCACCTGATTACCGGTGTACGACACCGCCGGCACACCGCGCTTGATCAGGGCCATGGCCAACAGGGCAATGGTCACCTGCTCACCGGTGGACACCATCACATCCAGTTCGCGCGGAACCGGTTGCTCACTAATCTGCTTGGCCAGGTCGATCAGGCGGTTGGTTTCACCGCTCATGGCCGACAACACGATGACCAGCTCATTGCCGGCTTCGTGGAATTTCTTGACCTTCTCGGCCACCTGCTCGATACGCTCGACGGTGCCGACGGAGGTGCCCCCAAACTTCTGTACGATCAAAGCCATTTGCAGCTGCCTCAGCCCCTCATTAATCAGTCGCCTCGACCCGTTGCCAAGGCCTGCCGGGCAGCAGGCGGCAACTTGGGTCGAGCGTTATAGACCCTGTTCGACGAATGGCACAGTCAGCGCCAGCGCGGCATCCAGTGCGCCGGCGTCAACGCCGCCGCCCTGCGCCATGTCCGGGCGACCGCCGCCTTTGCCGCCGACCGCTTGTGCGGCCTGCTTCATCAAATCACCAGCCTTGAGCTGCGCGGTCAGGTCCTGGGTAACGCCTGCGACCAGCACAACTTTGTCATCGCTCACCCCGCCAAGCAGGATCACTGCGCGGCCGAGCTTGTTCTTCAGCTGGTCGACCAGCGCCAACAGCGCCTTGCCGTCCAAGCCATCCAGACGATGGGCGAGTACCTTCACGCCTTTCACATCCACTGCCGAACCGGAGAGGTCATCGCCTGCCGCACTCGCGGCCTTGGCCTTGAGCTGCTCCAGTTCTTTTTCCAGCTGACGGTTGCGTTCAACCAGACCGCCGAGCTTGTCCAACAGGTTGTCGCGGTTGCCTTTGACCAGCACCGCGGCTTCTTTCAGTTGTTCTTCAGCACCGTTCAGGTACGCCAACGCCGCAGCGCCGGTGACCGCTTCGATACGGCGCACGCCAGCGGCCACGCCGCCTTCGCTGATGATTTTGAACAGCGCGATGTCGCCGGTGCGCGAGGCGTGAATACCGCCGCACAGTTCCACGGAGAAGCTGCCGCCCATGCTCAGCACGCGCACGTTGTCGCCGTATTTCTCACCGAACAGCGCCATGGCGCCTTTGTTCTTGGCAGTTTCGATATCGGTTTCTTCGGTCTCGACCGCAGTGTTTTTGCGGATCTCGGCGTTGACGATGTCTTCCAGCGCTTTGATCTGCTCAGGCTTGATCGCCTCGAAGTGGCTGAAGTCGAAACGCAGGCGCTGGCTATCAACCAGCGAGCCTTTCTGTTGCACGTGCTCACCCAGCACCTGGCGCAAGGCCGCGTGCAGCAAGTGGGTGGCCGAGTGGTTCAGCGAAGTGGCTTGGCGTACGTCGGCTTCAACGTGGGACTCAACCGCAGCGCCAACCTTCAGGCTGCCTTCGGTGACCACGCCGTGGTGCAGGAACGCGCCGCCAGCTTTGGTGGTGTCGCGCACATCGAAGCGCACGCCATTCGCCTGCAGGAAACCACAGTCACCAATCTGGCCGCCGGACTCGGCGTAGAACGGGGTCTGGTCGAGGACCACTACGCCCTCTTCGCCTGCGGCCAGCGCATCGACTGGCTGACCGGCTTTGAACAGCGCCAGAACCTTGCCGTTGCCGGAGGTGGCGTTGTAGCCGAGGAATACGGTTTCGCTGTCGACCTTGACCAGGCTGTTGTAGTCCATGCCGAACGAGCTGGCCGAACGTGCACGCACGCGCTGGGCTTCCATCTCACGTTCGAAACCAGCTTCGTCGAGGGTCAGCTCGCGCTCACGGGCGATGTCGCCGGTCAGGTCCATCGGGAAGCCGAAGGTGTCGTACAGCTTGAAGATCACTTCGCCCGGAATCACGCTACCTTTGAGCTCGGCCAGATCCTGCTCGAGGATTTTCAGGCCCTGCTCCAGAGTCTTGGCGAACTGTTCTTCTTCAGTCTTCAGCACGCGCTCAATGTGCGCTTGCTGCTGTTTCAGCTCTGGGAAGGCTTCGCCCATCTCAGCCACAAGCGCGGCAACGATCTGGTAGAAGAAGCTGCCCTTGGCGCCCAACTTGTTACCGTGACGGCAAGCGCGACGGATGATGCGGCGCAGCACATAACCACGGCCTTCGTTGGACGGGGTTACGCCGTCGGCAATCAGGAAGCCGCAGGAACGGATGTGGTCAGCCACTACTTTCAGCGACGGCTGATCGTCGTTGGTGCAACCAATGGCCTTGGCGCAAGCGGCCAACAGGCTTTGGAACAGGTCGATTTCATAGTTAGAGTGCACGTGCTGCAGCACGGCGCTGATCCGTTCCAGACCCATGCCGGTGTCCACCGACGGTGCAGGCAGCGGGTGCAGCACGCCATCGGCGGTGCGGTTGAACTGCATGAAAACGTTGTTCCAGATCTCGATGTAACGGTCACCGTCTTCTTCCGGCGAGCCAGGTGGGCCGCCCCAGATGTCGGCGCCGTGGTCGAAGAAGATCTCGGTGCAAGGACCGCACGGGCCGGTATCACCCATGGTCCAGAAGTTGTCGGAAGCGTACGGCGCGCCCTTGTTGTCGCCGATACGGACCATGCGTTCAGCCGGTACGCCGACTTCCTTGGTCCAGATGTCGTAGGCCTCGTCATCGCTGGCGTAGACCGTTACCCAAAGTTTTTCTTTGGGCAGGTTCAGCCATTTGTCCGAGGTGAGGAATTGCCAGGCGTAGTTGATCGCGTCGCGCTTGAAGTAGTCGCCGAAGCTGAAGTTGCCGAGCATTTCGAAGAAGGTGTGGTGACGTGCGGTGTAACCGACGTTTTCCAGGTCGTTGTGCTTGCCGCCTGCGCGCACGCACTTCTGGCTGCTGACGGCGCGGGTGTAGGCGCGCTTTTCCTGGCCCAGGAAGCAGTCTTTGAACTGGTTCATCCCGGCATTGGTAAACAGCAGCGTCGGGTCATTGCCCGGAATCAACGAGCTGGAAGCAACACGGGTGTGACCCTGTTCTTCGAAGAAGCGGAGGAAGGCTTCACGGATTTCTGCGCTTTTCATAAATTTTCCCACGGGAAGGCGGCGATCTAATTAGGTACAGCGCGCGGCAGGGCTAATGGCTACCGCTTTTAGGCCGGCAAAGGGCCGCATTATATCGGCCCAAGCCCCGGGGTACAGTGCCTTTGTTCGATAGTTAGCGGCGATTTCAAGCAGTTTTTTGCCCAGGCTCCCGGGCAAAGGCGGCGAATGCCTCGATCACCTGGTCGATATCAGTCCGGCTGACATCCAGATGGGTGACCAGACGCAGGCGCGCCGAGGCCGAAATGGTGATGCCCCGCGCGGCCAGAAACACCTTCAACGCCGCCGCTCGATCAGCCATTTGAACGTAGACCATATTGGTCTGCACCGGCTCAACGCTATAGCCCAACTCCACCAGGCCGGCCGCCAAAGCCGCGGCATTGGCGTGGTCGTCGGCCAGTCGCTGCACCTGGTGCTCAAGGGCATAAAGCCCGGCTGCCGCCAGAATCCCGGCCTGGCGCATACCCCCGCCGACCATCTTGCGCAGGCGCCGTGCCTTTTCGATCAACTGCTCGGTACCGAGCAGCACCGAGCCAATCGGCGCGCCCAGGCCTTTGGACAGACACACCGAAACGGAGTCGAAATACTGAGTAATTTCCCGCGCCTCAACGCCCTGTTTCACCGCTGCGTTGTACAAACGGGCGCCGTCCAAGTGCAGTTGCAAGCCATGTTCCTGGGTCAGTTTGCGTGCAGCCGCCAGGTAGCTGAGCGGCAGCACTTTGCTTTGCATGGTGTTTTCCAGCGCCAGCAGACGGGTACGGGCAAAGTGAAAATCATCCGGTTTGATCGCTGCCGCCACGCGCGCCAAGTCCAGCGAGCCATCGGCTTCGACCTGCAACGGCTGCGGCTGGATCGAACCGAGCACCGCCGCGCCGCCACCTTCGTATTTGTAAGTGTGCGCCTCCTGACCAACTATGTACTCGTCGCCGCGCTCGCAATGCGCCATCAGGCCAAGCAGGTTGCTCATGGTGCCGCTGGGCACGAACAGGCCCCGGGCGAAGCCAAGCTTATCGGCCAGGTACTCTTGCAGACGGATGACGGTGGGGTCTTCGCCATACACATCGTCGCCCACCGGGGCATGCAACATAGCCTCGCGCATGCCGGGGGTTGGTTGAGTGACGGTGTCGCTACGCAGGTCAATAACGGGCATTACGGGTCTCCTTCACGGCGGACCCTCGACCCTAAAGCAGCCGCCCGAGAGCGACAAGAGCTACTACGACTAAATGCCGATTAAAGTGCAGCGGCGCTGGTGGGCACCACCAGAATGCCGGCGCGCAGGCCGTTTTTCACCTTGGGGTTGGGGAAGATAATCCGCGCGCCCTGCTCTTCCACCACCCAGCGCATGCCGGCAATGTCTTCAGCCAGCACATAACCGACCGGCAACTCGCTGAAGTTCTCGATATCCGCCGGCAGGTTGAGGTGGAAGGAATCGCTGTGCTTGATGATTTCCCGCGCCACGGCAAACAGCTGCAGGCCATCGAGGTTACTCGCGTCCAACGCCGGCTCGCGGTTCTCGATCAGGCAGCGCAGGCGCGCTTCCAGCGCCTCGAGATTGATCCCATCGTTCTGGCCAAAGGCGCGTGCCTTGCCCAACTCCAGGGTGAAGGCCTCGGCATTCAACTGCGCATAGGTGTAGGCGCTGAAGGTAATCGACGCCTTGCTTTGCAGCAGCACCGCCGCCACGCCGGCCGCCTTCAGGCGCGCCAGCTCGAGCACCGAGTGCTTGCAGCCCTCACGCCAGGGGTAGAGGGCGAATTGCTCGATCTTCGAGCCGCGAATGGCGGTGTGCAGGTCGTAATGCAGGCGCTGGCGTGGGACATCGGCCGGGGCCTGATTAAAAAAGGTCGCGCTCAAGCGCTCCAGCTCACAGGCACGCAGGGCCTCGAAACCACTGCTCTGCTCGTGACGGCCGTTGAACAGGCGGTTGATGTCCTGCTCTATATACCGCTCGCCCTTGCGCATGGCTTCGGGGTTGCCGAGCAGAAACAACATGCGTGCGCGCGGCTTCAGTTCGCCGCGGGCAATGCTGTGCAGCAGACGGTCGAGGAGCTCGATCGGTGCCGTTTCATTGCCGTGGATGCCGGCTGACAACAGCAGGTCGAGGCCACTGTCCTGCCCCGCCGGCGGAGTGATTTCCAATGCGCCCTCGGCCAGCCAGCGCAAGCGAGCGCCCTCGGGGGTCAGCTGAATCTTGGCGGCCGGTTCGCGGCCTACCAGGGTCAGTTCCAGCAACTTGCCGAGGGCTAACATGGGCTAAGTTCCGTCTTAGTGGGGGCGGGTATCAGTGGTTGCAGTCGGGACCGTGGACGTGACCGTCTTCGTCGTCGATCTGCCCAGCCGGCTCCATTTCCAGCTCCAGGCTCACCAGGTTGGTGGCCAGCGGGCGCAGCAGCAGGTTGGCGTATTCCTCGTCACCCTCCTCCACGTCCACGCCGATGATCAGTTGGCCGCGGCCGTCTTGCTGAATCCACACTTCCTTGCCTTGCCAGATCACGGCAAAACGGGTGCAGGAGGTTTCCAGCTGGGTGCCGTCGGTATCTTCGAGGATCAGTTGCAGGCTATCGGACATGATCAAAACACTCTCAATTAAGCTGGAAGGGGTACACAGAGCCTAGTTTAAGGATCTGCGTCAGCTCATCCAATGCCGAACGGCATTCAGTGAGCAGCTGTGGGTCGGCCAGATCGCTCTCCGCCATGCGGTCGCGGTAGTGCTTGTCGACCCACACAGTAAGCGTGTCATACAGCGTCGGCGTCATGATCACGCCGCTGTTTACCGCGTTCAGCTCGTCTTCCTTCAACGCCACACGTAAGCGCAAACAAGCTGGGCCACCGCCGTTTTGCATGCTTTGCTTGAGATCGAACACCTGCACTTCGCGGATCGGTCCGTCTTCAGCGGTGAGCCGCGCCAGGTACTGCCACACGCGTTGGTTGTTGCGGCACTCCTCCGGCACGATCAGCAGCATGCCGCCATCGGCACGCGACAACAGCTGGCTGTTGAACAGGTAGGAATGCACGGCGTCTTCGACACTCACGGCATCGCGCGGCACGCACACGGCCTGCAGACGACCGCCACGGCGGCTGAGTTTGTCGTGCAGCTCGGCCAGCACCTTGTCTGTTTCGAGGAAGGCGTCCTGGTGATAGAACAGCACCTCGCCATTCCCCACGGCGATCACGTCGTTATGGAACACGCCCTGATCGATCACCGCCGGGTTCTGCTGGGCGTAGACCACACCGGCCTCGTCCAGACCATGCAGACGGGCTACCGCCTGACTGGCTTCCAGAGTCTGGCGCGCCGGGTAGCGCTGCGGGCCAGGGAAACGCGCGTCGAAGGCGCTGCGGCCGAAGACGAAAAACTCCACCCCAGCGTCGCCGTACCCTTTGCAGAAACGCGTGTGGTTGGCCGCGCCCTCGTCGCCGAACTGGGCAACGGCAGGCAAGGCGGCGTGGTGGGCGAAGTGCGCCTGGTCAGCGAACATCGCGCCGAGAATGCGGCTGGTGGTCGGATGTTCCAGGCTGCGGTGGTACTTGCAGTTGAGGTTGGCGGCGGTGAAATGCACCTTACCGTCGCGGGTGTCGGCGCTGGGGCTGACGGTGCAGGCGTTGGCCGTCCACATACTGGAGGCCGAGCAGCTGGCCACCAACAACGGCATCGCCTCTTTGGCGGCGCGCTGGATCACTTCGCTGTCGCTGCCGGTAAAGCCGATACGGCGCAGCGCGGCGACGTCCGGGCGTTCTTGCGGAGCGAGCACGCCCTGCTTGAAGCCCATTTTCATCAACGCCTTCATTTTCGCCAGACCCTGCTTGGCCGCGACCTTGGGGTTGGACACCTGCTGGCTGTTGCCCTGCGAGGCGACGTTGCCGTAGGACAAGCCACCGTAATTGTGGGTCGGACCCACCAGGCCGTCGAAGTTCACTTCATAGGCGTTTGTCGTAGTCACAGGCTGACTCCCGGGGTCAGGGTTGCAGGCAGGCTCAGGCTTTCACTTTCCAGCGAGGCCACGGGGTAGGCGCAATAGTCCGCCGCGTAGTAGGCGCTGGCGCGATGGTTGCCGGAAGCGCCCACACCGCCGAACGGGGCCGAACTGGCGGCGCCGGTCAGTTGTTTGTTCCAGTTGACGATGCCGGCGCGGCTTTCCAGCCAGAACTGCTGGTAGCGCTCGGCCGAGTCCGACAGCAAGCCGGCGGCCAGGCCGTACTGGGTGTTGTTGGCCTCGGCAATGGCGCCGGCAAAATCAGCGTAACGGATCACTTGCAGCAACGGGCCGAAGAACTCTTCGTCCGGGCGCGCGGCCACTGCCGTTACGTCAATAATGCCCGGGGTCAGCAAGGCGGCGTTTTCCAGCGGCTGACTCATTGCCAGCAAGGCTGTGGCGCCGTTGCTAAGCAATTGCTCCTGGGCCTTGAGCAAGTGGCGCGCGGCTTCCAGGGAAATCACCGAGCCCATGAACGGTGCCGGCTGGGCATCGAAGGCGCCGACCTGAATGGTCGCGGCCACCGCCACCAGGCGCGCCA
Source organism: Pseudomonas sp. GV071 (assembly GCF_003050835.1). Lineage (GTDB taxonomy): Bacteria > Pseudomonadota > Gammaproteobacteria > Pseudomonadales > Pseudomonadaceae > Aquipseudomonas. The sequence goes on from NZ_QAOJ01000007.1 coordinate 226,264, forward strand.
GCATGGCATCGCCCCACTCGCCTTTAGGCACCAGCAAGCGGCGCGCGCAGGTGCAACGTTGGCCGGCCGAAATAAACGCCGACTGAATAATGGTGTACACCGCCGCGTCGAGGTCTTTGACCTGTTCGACCACCAGCGGGTTATTGCCACCCATTTCCAGCGCCAGAATCTTGTCCGGACGCCCGGCGAATTGCTGATGCAACAGGTTGCCGGTACGGCTAGATCCGGTGAAGAACAGGCCGTCGATGCCAGCATGCGCCGCCAGGGCCACGCCGGTATCACGCGCGCCTTGCACCAGGTTGAGCACGCCGGCGGGCAGGCCGGCTTCGATCCAGCACTGCACCGTCAGCTTGGCGACCTTGGGGGTCAGCTCGCTGGGTTTGAATACCACCGCGTTGCCAGCCAACAGCGCCGGAACGATATGGCCATTGGGCAAGTGGCCCGGGAAGTTGTACGGGCCGAACACCGCCACCACGCCGTGGGGCTTGTGGCGCAGCACGGCGGTGGCGTCGGCCAGTGGCCCGCTCTTCTCGCCGGTGCGTTCGCGGTAGCTCTGAATCGAGATGGCGACCTTGTTGACCATGCTGGTCACTTCGGTGGCCGACTCCCACAACGGCTTGCCGGTTTCTTCGCCAATGGTGCGCGCCAGCTCGTCGCTGCGGCTTTTCAGGGTGGCGGCAAAGCGTTCGAGCACGGCAATGCGCTCATCCAGCGAACGTTTGGCCCAGGCTGGAAAGGCCTGGCGCGCGGCCTGCACGGCCGCGTCCACTTGGCTTGCGGTGGCGGCCTTGCCGGTCCATACCACGGCTTGGGTCACCGGGTTCAGCGACTCCAGCGCCTCGCCGGCGCCATCGTGCCAAGCACCTGCAATGTAATGGCTAGTCATCGGCTCAGCTCCTTGTTTTCCACAGCCAGCGGTACCGCACGTACCTGGTCACCCGCTTTCAGTTGCAGGCGTTTGGCGGTGGCCTGATCGACCACCAGGGTGCCAGCGGCAAGCCGCGCCGGGGCGGCGGTGATGCGGCAGTCTTCGCGCTTGCGGTTGTGCATCAGGAATGGCGTGGCGTCATCGCCCGGGGTGCCAATGGCCAACACCAGCGCCTGGCTGTCACGCACGGCGCGAATCTTCGAGGTTTCTGCCTCAATGGCCGGGCCGGCGTCGAAGATGTCGACGTAACCCTGGTAGCTGAAACCCTCGGCCTTGAGCATGTTCAGCGCCGGCTCGGTGTCCGGGTGCACACGGCCGATGATCTGCCGCGCCTCTTCCGAGAGAAAGCAGGTGTACAGCGGAAACTTGGGCATCAGCTCGGCGATAAACGCCTTGTTGCCCACGCCCGTCAGGTAGTCGGCGCGGGAGAATTCCATTTTGAAAAAGTGCCGACCGAGGCTTTCCCAGAACGGCGAGCGCCCTGCTTCATCGGACATGCCACGCATCTCGGCGATGATCTTGTTGCCGAACAACTGCGGGAACTCGGCAATAAAAAGAAAACGCGCCTTCGACAGCAGGCGGCCATTCAGGCCGGTGCGGTGGTCGGCCTTGAGAAACAGCGAGCAAAGCTCGGAGTTGCCGGTCAGGTCGTTGGCCAGGAACAGGGTCGGGATTTCGCGGTAGATATCCAGTTCCTGCGAGGCACTCACTGTGAGGCCGACGCGGTAGTTGTACCAAGGCTCGCGCAGGCCGACAGCGCCGGCGACGGCGGAAATACCCACCACTTCGCCGTTGTCATCTTCGAGCACGAACAGGTAGTCGGCATCGGCGCGGGTGGCTTCGCCGCGGAAGGCTTTTTCCGCCCAACCGACGCGATGGGCCAGGCGTTCTTCATTGGCGGGCAAGGTGGTCAAGCCGGCACCGGTACTGCGGGCCAGGTTGATCAAGGCAGGCAAGTCGGCACTGCGCACGGGACGAACGATCATGGCTATTCCTCTTAAACCGCAACCAGGCGCACGCTCGCGCCCTCACCGACGCCCAAGGCCTCAGCAACATCAGCACTCAGGTTCACCGGCTTGCCCGGCACCCAATCCAGCTCGACCACCACCGCACGGAAATCCTGCAGTTGGCCGTTGGCGACCAGATACAGACGGCCCTTGCCCGGCTCACCGACCCGCGCTGGCACCACTCGGCTCTGGGCGATCGAGCGAATGCCCGAGGTACGCGCATGCAGGGTCGGGCCGCCGTCGAAGATGTCGATGTAGTGATCGGTTTCAAAACCTTCGCGCATCAGGATGTCGAACGTGATTTGCGCGCGCGGGTGGACCTGGCCCATGGCTTCCTGGGCAGCGTCCGGCAGCAGCGGCACATAGATCGGGTAATGCGGCATCAGCTCGGCGAGGAAGGTCCGGCTTTTCAGCCCGCACAGGCGCTCGGCTTCGGCGTAGTTGAGGTCGAAGAAGTTACGGCCCACGGCGTCCCAGAACGGCGAGTCGCCCTGCTCGTCACTGTGGCCGACGATTTCCACCACCACCGCATCGGCGAACCGCTCCGGGTGGCTGGCGACGAACAGCAGACGGCCACGGGAATTCAGCTCGGCCCACGGCGAATCCACCAGTGGCTTTTCCACATAGAAGCTGGTCAGCAGGCTGTTGCCGGTAAGGTCGTGACACAGCGACAACACGTGAATCTTGTTGTGGATCGACAGCGAGCGCGAGGCGTGCACGAAGGTTTCGTTGCGAAAGCTGTAGAACGGCTCGGAGTAACCGGCCGAAGCGACCACCCCGGAGCAGCCGACCAGGCGGCCGGTGTCGGTGTCTTCCAGCACGAAGAAATAGCTCTCTTCACCGTTGAAGCTGACTTCGGCGGCAAACGAGGCTTCCGACGCGGCGATCTTGTCGCCCAGCCGGCCCGCATCGTCCGGCAGCGAAGTAACACCAACCGGGCTGTCCGCAGCCAGACGTTGCACGTCAGCCAAGTCAGCCATTTGCGCAGGGCGCATCACCAGCATGGTGTTACTCCTTAAATTCTCTTTTGAAATGAAAAGCGGGAACGCCAGAGACTCGGTCCATGTGGGAGGGGCTTTAGCCGCGAGCTTTTAAAAGCAAAAGCTCGCGGCTAAAGCCCCTCCCACAACGACGGAAGAAGCTTCAGCGTCCGCGTACAGCCGTCAGGCTTGGGTCAGCTTGGCCACGGCGCGCTCGAAGCGGTCGAGGCCTTCGTCGATGTCGGCATCCGGAATCACCAGGCTTGGGGCGAAACGCACCACGTCCGGACCGGCTTGCAGCACCATCACGCATTCTTTTTCGGCGGCATTGAGCACGTCCTTGGCTTTGCCCTTCCAGGCATCGCTCAGGGCCGCACCGATCAACAGGCCAAGGCCACGCACTTCGGTGAAGATGCCGTATTTGGCAGCAATCGCCTCCAGGCGGGTTTTGAAACGCTCGTGCTTGGCTTTGACGCCATTGAGCACTTCAGGGGTGTTGATCACATCCAGCACCGCACCGGCCACCGCACAGGCCAGCGGGTTGCCGCCGTAGGTGGTGCCGTGCACGCCAACCGACAGGTGCGAGGCGATTTTGCTGGTGGTCAGCATGGCGCCAATGGGGAAACCGCCACCCAGGCTTTTCGCGCTGGAGAGGATGTCCGGCGTCACGCCGTAGTTCATGTAGGCGAACAGCTCGCCGCTGCGGCCCATGCCGCTTTGTACTTCGTCGAACACCAGCAGCGCGTTGTGCGCGTCACACAGCTCACGCACGCCCTGCAGGTAGGCTTTATCGGCCGGCAGAATGCCGCCCTCGCCTTGAATCGGCTCGAGCACCACAGCGCAGGTCTTGTCGGAAATCGCGGCTTTCATCGCGGCCAGGTCGTTGAACGGCACGTGGGTGACGCCCTCGATTTTCGGCCCGAAGCCATCGGAATACTTCGGTTGGCCGCCGACGGTCACGGTGAACAGGGTGCGACCGTGGAAGCTGTTGGTGGCGGCGATGATCTCGAATTTCTCCGGACCATACACATCGCTGGCGTAACGACGGGCCAGCTTGAAGGCGGCTTCGTTGGCTTCAGCGCCGGAGTTGGCGAGGAATACGCGCTCGGCGAAGGTGGCGTCCACCAACTTGTGCGCCAGGCGCAGGGCCGGCTCATTGGTGAACACGTTGGACACGTGCCAGATCTTGTTGGCCTGCTCGGTGAGCGCCTTGACCAGGGCCGGGTGGGCATGGCCCAGGGAGTTCACCGCGATACCGCCAGCAAAGTCGATCAGCTCTCGGCCGCTCTGATCCCAGACTCGGGAACCCTCGCCGCGCACCGGAATAAAAGCGGCTGGGGCGTAGTTGGGAACCATCACCTGATCGAAATCGGCGCGCTGTACCTGCACTTGCTCAACGGACATCGAAGCTCTCCTGACAAGGACCGCCGACCCCAAAGGCCGGCGCTGGAATGAATTGTAGGGACTGAATTGGGGAGGGCATTGTCGGCATGCGACAACTTCTTATAGCGCCAACCCGTTAATTTTCGCGGCTTTCATAAAGGCGACAGAAGCTGTCGCGAAGGCGCAGTCTAAACACTGTTGGGGGTTTGACCAACGATCGGCTGCGCGTCGGCGCTACTGCGTTAAAAATGTGTTTTGAATGCTCATGGGCTACAGCCCACTGCGCTTCAAAACACATTTTTGCCTTGTATCGCTCTAGCTCGCTCGATCTCGATCTGCGTTGCCTAGCAGATTTTCAGGATCAAAAGCATCGAGGCTTGAGCCTCGATGCTTTTGATCGTTAACCGATCAACCGCGTTCGGAAGGGATCGAGCTCAGCTCAAACGGGCTGCTGCTGCGGCGTTGGTTGCGGTCTTCGCGGGGGGTGGCGCCGAAGAAGTTGCGGTAGGCGCTGGAGAAGTGCGGGCCGGATGAGAAGCCGCAGGACAGGCCAATCTGGATGATCGATTTGCTGGTTTGCATCAGCAGCTGGCGAGCTTTGTTCAACCGCAGTTCCAGGTAGTACTGGCTAGGCACGCGGTTGAGGTACTGCTTGAAGATGCGTTCAAGCTGACGACGGGAGACGCACACATGCTGGGCAATTTCGTCGGTGGTCAGCGGTTCTTCGATATTGGCTTCCATCAGCAACACGGCCTGGGTCAGCTTGGGGTGGCTGGAACCCAGACGATTCTGCAATGGAATGCGCTGGCGCTCGCCACCTTCGCGGATGCGCTCGACCACCAACTCTTCCGACACCGCACCGGCCAGCTCGGCGCCGTGGTCGCGGGCCAGCACCGCCAACAGCAGGTCCAGTACCGCCAAACCACCACAGGCAGACAGGCGATCCCGGTCCCAGTCGAACAGGTGGCTGGTGGCGATCACTTTCGGGAAACGTTCGGTGAAGTCGTCCTGCCAGCGCCAGTGCACGGCGGCGCGGTAGCCGTCGAGCAGGCCTAGCTGGGCCAGCGGATAAACCCCGGCCGACAGCCCACCGATCACACAGCCTGCACGCACCAGTTGCTTGAGTGCGCTGGACAGCGCCGGAGCCAGGTGACCCGGCGGCTCATCGGCGAGCAAAAACAGTTTCTGACAACCTTCGAGCCTGCCTGCCCATGGCTCGCCGGGCAGACGCCAGGCGCCCTCGGCAGCCGGTTCGGCCTGGAGAAACACCAGCTCGTAGGCCACATCCGGGTGCACCCGCTGGGCGACACGCAAGGCTTCTTCGGCCAGAGCCAGGGTCATGGCCTTGGTGTTGGGCCAGAGGAGAAAACCGATTCGGTGGGCAGTCATGGCTGGCAGTTTAGGCTCTGATGGCATGCGCGTGCATGCGAGGTGTGCAGCAAAGTTGGAAAAACGAAGCGCGCTGAAGCTTACTTCAAGCTGCCGGAAAGAAACTGCTTCAAACGGTCGGACTGCGGGTTGGCCAGCACTTCTTTCGGGCAGCCGCGCTCTTCCACCACGCCTTTGTGCAGGAACACCAGTTGGTTGGAGACCTCACGGGCAAAGCCCATTTCATGGGTCACTACCACCATGGTGCGGCCTTCCTGGGCCAGGTCCTGCATCACTTTCAGCACTTCGCCCACCAGCTCGGGGTCGAGCGCCGAGGTCGGTTCGTCGAACAGCATCACTTCCGGTTCCATCGCCAGGGCACGGGCAATCGCCACGCGCTGCTGCTCACCGCCGGACATATGCGCCGGGTACGCATCTTTGCGATGCGCCACGCCAACCTTGGCCAGGTAGTGCTCAGCCTTTTCGATGGCTTCTTTTTTCGGCACACCAAGTACATGCACCGGCGCTTCGATGATGTTTTCCAGGGCGGTCATGTGTGCCCACAGGTTGAAGTGCTGGAACACCATCGACAGGCGCGAACGCATGCGCTGCAGCTGCTTGGGGTCGGCTGCTTTCAGCGCGCCGTCCTTGTTGGCGACCAGCTTCAGCTCCTCGCCATTGAGCAGGATCTTGCCGCCGTGCGGCTGCTCGAGCAGGTTGATGCAGCGCAGGAAAGTACTTTTGCCCGAACCACTGGAGCCGATGATGCTGATCACATCGCCAGCCTTGGCCGCCAGCGACACGCCCTTGAGCACTTCATGGCTGCCGTAGCGTTTATGCAGGTCTTGGACTTCGAGTTTGTACATGGTTCAGGTTCTCGACAGGCAATGGTTCAGCCGCAGCTGGCGTTGCTAAACGGAAAATTCTCAGGCCTTGCGTGGCGCCAGGTAGGCCAGCCAACGGCGCTCGGCCAGCTTGAACAGGCGCACCAGCACGAAGGTCAGGCACAGGTAAATGGCACCGGCAGTGATATAGGCCTCAAAGGCCAGATAGAACTGCGAGTTGATGGTTTTTGCCGCACCGGTAATGTCCACCAGGGTGACGATGGACGCCAGGCTGGTGGTGTGCAGCATCATGATCACTTCGTTGCTGTACTGCGGCAGCGCCCGGCGCAGGGCCGATGGCAGCAGGATGCGGCGGTACAACTTGGCGCGCGACATGCCCATGGCCTTGGCCGCTTCGATCTCGCCATGGGGAATCGACTTCAGGCTGCCGGCAAGAATCTCGGCGCTGTAGGCACTGGTATTGATGGCAAAGGCCAGGCAGGCGCAGAAAGTGGCATTGGACAGGTACGGCCACAGGACGCTGTTACGCACTGCTTCGAACTGCGCCAGACCGTAGTAGATCAGGAACAGCTGCACCAGCATCGGCGTACCGCGGATCACATAGGTGTAGAGCCAGGCCGTGGCGTTCACCAGAGGCTGCTTCGACACCCGCATCAAACCCAGCGGAATGGCAGCCGCCAGACCGACCGTCAGGGAAATCAGCAGCAGCTTGAGGGTGATCAGGATGCCACCCAGGTACAGGTGGAAATTTTCCCAGATGGGCGCGAAATCGAAAATCATAATTCAGCCACCTTCATGCCCACCGAATAGCGTTTTTCCAACGCCCGCAACAGCAGCAGCGACACACTGGTGATCACCAGGTACAACGCCGCCACCACCAGGTAGAAGGTGAACGGCTGATGAGTCGCATCCGCGGCGCTCTTGGCTTTGAACATCATGTCCTGCAGGCTCACCGTGGACACCAGCGCAGTGGCCTTGACCAGCACCAACCAGTTATTGGTGAAGCCGGGAATGGCGAAACGGATCATCTGCGGCACCAGCACGCGGAAGAACACTTGCGCGCCGTTCATGCCATAGGCCGCGCCCGCCTCACTCTGGCCTTTGGGAATGGCCATAAAGGCGCCCCGGAAGGTTTCCGACAGGTAGGCACCAAAGATGAAGCCCATGGTGAATACGCCGGTGACGAACGGGTCGAGGTCGATGTAATCCTCAAAGCCCAGCAGCGGTGCCACGCGGTTCACCACGTCCTGGCCGCCGTAGAAAATCAGCAGGATCAGCACCAGGTCCGGAATGCCGCGAATCACCGTGGAATAGGTTTCGCCCAACAGGGCCAGCCACTTGATTGGCGACAAGCGAAACGCAGCGCCGATCAGGCCGAGCACAATCGCCAGCGCCATCGAGGTCAGCGCCAGGGAAATGGTCAGCCATGCGCCATCAAGAATGGTCGAGCCGTAGCCGTTGAGCATGATGAAAAGCCCGTGAGAATAAACGTCACCGTAGGAGCGGCCGGTCCGGCGCTGCGGTTAGCCGGACCGGCCGCTCCTACAGGTTTTTGTCGCGCAAATAAAAAGTGGCACATCCCGCTGTTATCGAGCCTGTGCCACTTTCAGTAAGCGCGGGTTACTTGCCGTAAACGTCGAAGGCGAAGTACTTGTCCTGCACTTGTTTGTATTTGCCGTTGGCGCGGATGGCCAGAATGGCCGCGCTGATCTTGTCAGCCAGGGCTTTATCACCCTTGCGCACCGCAATGCCTTGGCCTTCGCCGAAGTACTTCTCTTCGGTGAAATCGGGACCTGCGAAGGCAAAACCTTTGCCAGCGTCGGTTTTCAGGAAGCCGTCATCGATGTTCACCGAGTCAGCCAGGGTCGCGTCCAGACGGCCGGAGGTCAGATCGAGGAACACTTCGTTCTGCGAGCTGTAACGCACGATCTCGGCGCCAGCTGGAGCGAAGACTTCGGTGGCGTAGCGGTCGTACACGGAGGAACGCTGTACGCCGATCTTCTTGCCTTTGAGGTCAGTCAGCGGATCAGTGATGGTGGTACCAGCCTTCATCGCCAGCTTGGCGGGGGTGGAGTAGTACTTGCCGGTGAAGTCGACCGATTTCTTGCGGTCGTCGGTGATCGACATGGACGACAGGATGGCGTCGAACTTGCGCACTTTCAGCGCAGGAATCAGGCCGTCGAACTCTTGTTCGATCCACTTGCACTCAACCTTCATCTCTTCGCACAGGGCCATGCCGATGTCGTAGTCGAAGCCGGTGATCTTGTCGTCAGGGGTCTTGAAGGCGAAGGGCGGGTAAGCCGCTTCAATACCGATACGCAGTGGCTTGGCATCATCGGCCATAGCCAGGGACGACAGCAGGGACACCGCCAGGGCGCCGAGAAGGGCGAGCTTCTTCATCATGGACTCCTTCGAATAGGTCGAGCGCTGGTTGGCAGGCTGACCATGAAATTATAGGAAGAGTCGCCATCTTTGCCGGGTGATAACCCGAAGGGACGAAGCTCATCGGCCGACGCGCGAGTAGCGGCGTCTGGGTGGCGGCATTCTAACGACAGCCCCAAAGCCGATATTTCTTCAATGCGACAAGTAATTACAAAAGACCCTGGCGGCGTGGCCAGGCTATTGACAGGCGCCGGCAAAACAGGCAGCGCACAGAGCTGGATTAAACGAGAAGCTAAAGCAGGTTTCGTGCCGGCTTTTTAACAACCCTTGTGGTTGCTGGATTTCTGCCGGAAATGGATTTTTATCCGGGGGGGAAAACTGCCCATAAAACGGGCAGGCTGTTTCCTATTGCCCCGTTGTGAATCGTGGGTGCTACCGGCTTGAACAAGGCCGATAAAAATTGGCCCACACAATGCCCCGCAGGAGCGGCCGGTCCGGCGCTCCGGTTAGCCGCGATGTTTTTGATCTTTAAGAGCATCGCGGCTGATCGGAATGCCGCCCAGCCCCTCCCACAAAAATCAAAACAAAAACGCCCGCGGTTACGCGGGCGTTTTAAAGGCGGCGGTAAACGTTATGCCACCGCTTGCTGCATCGACTTGTGGGTATCGATCAAATGCTGCACCACACCCGGATCGGCCAGGGTGGAGATATCGCCCAGGCTGTCGTATTCGGCCGTGGCGATCTTGCGCAAGATGCGGCGCATGATCTTGCCCGAGCGGGTTTTCGGCAGGCCCGGGGCCCACTGGATCACGTCCGGCGCAGCAATCGGGCCGATCTCTTTACGCACCCATTGCTTGAGCTCCTGACGCAGCGCTTCGCTCGGCTCTTCGCCGTTGTTCAGCGTCACGTACACATAGATGCCCTGTCCTTTGATGTCGTGCGGCATACCGACCACCGCGGCTTCCGCCACTTTCGGATGGGCGACCATGGCGCTTTCGATTTCGGCGGTGCCCATGCGGTGGCCGGACACGTTGAGCACGTCGTCGACACGGCCGGTGATCCAGTAGTAGCCGTCTTCATCGCGACGGGCGCCGTCACCGGTGAAATACATGCCGCGGAAGGTCTTGAAGTAGGTGTCGACGAAACGGTCGTGGTCGCCGTACAGGGTGCGAGCCTGGCCTGGCCAGGAATCGAGAATCACCAGGTTGCCCTCGGCGGCGCCTTCGATCAGGTTGCCGAGGTTGTCCACCAAGGCCGGCACCACGCCGAAGAATGGCCGGGTCGCAGAGCCCGGTTTCAGCGCCGTGGCGCCTGGCAGCGGGCTGATCAGCACGCCGCCGGTTTCGGTCTGCCACCAGGTATCGACGATCGGGCAGCGCGACTGGCCGACGGTTTCGTAGTACCAGTTCCAGGCTTCCGGGTTGATAGGCTCGCCCACCGAACCGAGCAGACGCAGGCTGGAGCCGTCGGCGCCTTCAATCGCCGCCTTGCCCTGGGCCATCATGGCGCGGATCGCGGTGGGTGCGGTGTAGAGGATGTTGACCTTGTGCTTGTCGATGATCTTCGACACCCGAGTGATGTCCGGGTAGTTCGGAATGCCTTCGAACAGCAAGGTGGTCGCGCCATTGGCCAGCGGGCCGTAGACGATATAGCTGTGGCCGGTCACCCAGCCGACATCGGCGGTGCACCAGTAGACTTCGCCCGGCTTGTAGTCGAACACGCGCTCGTGGGTCAACGCGGCATACAGCAGGTAGCCGGCGGTGGTGTGCTGCACGCCCTTGGGTTTACCGGTGGAGCCCGAGGTGTAGAGGATAAACAGGGCTTCTTCAGCGCCCATTTCTTTAGGGGCGCAGACGCTGCCGGCAACCTTCATCAGGTCTTCGTACCAGATGTCGCGGTGCTGGTTCCACTTGATCGGCGAGCCGGTGCGTTTGCACACGATGACTTTCTGGATCGAGCTGGTTTCCGGGTTGGTCAGGGCGTCGTCGACGTTGGCCTTCAGCGGGGTTTTCTTGCCGCCGCGCAGGCCTTCGTCAGCGGTGATCACCACCTTCGAACGGCAGTCGATGATGCGGCCAGCCAGGGCTTCTGGGGAGAAGCCGCCGAACACCACCGAGTGAATTGCGCCGATTCGGGTACAGGCCAGCATGGCCACCACCGCCTCGGGAATCATCGGCATGTAAATGGTCACCACATCGCCGCGGTGCACGTCCTGGCCGCGCAAGGCGTTGGCGAACTTGCAGACTTCTTCGTGCAGTTGGCGGTAGGTGATTTCGCGGTGGTCGGCCGGGTCGTCGCCTTCCCAGATGATTGCAACCTGATCGCCACGCTCAGCCAGGTGGCGGTCCAGGCAGTTGGCCGAGACGTTGAGGGTGCCGTCGGCAAACCATTTGATGTCGACGTGGTGGTCGTCGAACGAGGTCTGCTTCACCGCCGTGAACGGCTTGATCCAGTCCAGGCGCTTGGCTTGTTCACGCCAGAAACCGTCGGGGTTGATCACCGACTGTTGGTACATGGACTTGTAAGTGGCCTCGTCGGTCAGGGTGTTAGCCGCAACCTCGGGACGTACGGGATACAGTGACGCAGCACTCATCGGAGATACCTCGGTGAATAGTTGTTTTTGTATGGTGCCTTTTGTAGCCCTCCCCTCCCCGGCGGGCCATTCGACCATGGTCTTAACGGGTTAGAACCATGGTCTTAGAGGGGCCGGAGAAAATTTTAGACAAAAAAAGGCGACCATCGGGCCGCCCAGTCGAAACGCTCCGGGGAAGGAGCGTTCGCAATACCTTGCCTGTGATCACGCAGAACGCAGGACGGGGGTATTGAACGCCTTCTCGTCGCCGCAAACCATTGCACCTAAGTCGTACGGTGTAGGTTGGGTTGAGCTTAAGCGAAGCCCAACGATACCGAGTAGCCCGCCTCTCACCGCTGCCAAACAGAACATTGGTTGCCCACTGTCGTCCTGGTGGGCGTCAGCGTTGGGGCTTACTGCGGCGTATCGTTGGGCTTCACTGCGTTCAACCCAACCTACGGCTTGCCAATTCCATACTGGCGCAGCTTGTTGGCGATGGTGGTATGCGAAACCCCCAAGCGTTTGCCCAATTGCCGGCTGCTCGGGTGCTCGTGGTACAGGCGCTCGAGCACTGCCTGTTCAAACCGCCCGAGAATTGCCTCCAGCCCGCCCTCCAGGGAAAAATCCCCCAGCGGTTGTGGCGCGCCATAGTCCGGCAGGCGGATATGTTCGGCCAACACTCGCGCCCCGTCGCACAAGGACACCGCCTGAAACAGCACGTTTTCCAACTGCCGCACATTGCCCGGCCAGTGGTAGTGGCTGAGCCTCTCGAACGCCTGTGGCGCCAGCTTGGGCAGCGGGCAACCGATCTGCCGGCTGGCCTGGTCGAGAAAGTGCTCAGCCAACGGCATCAGCCCATCCAGGCATTCACGCAGCGGCGGAATGTGCAGGCTCAGCACGTTGAGGCGGTGGTACAGGTCCTGGCGGAATTCGCCCTTGCTGCACAGCTCGGACAGGTCGACCTGAGTGGCGCAGATCACCCGCACATCGAGGTACACCTCTTCGTCACTGCCAACCCGGCGAAAGCAGCCGTCCTGCAAAAAGCGCAGCAGCTTGGCTTGCAGACGCGGGCTCATTTCACCGACGCCATCGAGAAACAGGGTGCCGCCTGCCGTCAGCTCCAGCAGCCCCAACTTGCCCTCCGGCCGCGCCCCTTCGAAGGCGCCTGGGCCGTAACCGAACAGCTCGGTCTCGGCCATCGACTCCGGCAAGCCGGCGCAATTCAACGCCATAAAGGGCGACTGCCCACGCGGGCTGGCCAGGTGGCAGGCACGGGCGAGCAATTCCTTGCCGGTGCCGGTTTCGCCCTCGATCAGCAGCGGCGCATCCAGCGGTGCCATGCGCCGTGCTTCTCGGACCACGGCGGCTAACACCCGCGAGCTTTGAAAGATGCTGTCGAAGCCGCGCAGCTCCTGTTTGCGCACATGGTAGATGCGCTCGCCAACGCGGTCGGCGCGGTGCAGGGTCAGTACGGCGCCGGCCATGGCGTCGCTTTCTTCATGCTCGGTTTGCAGCGGGGCGATGTCGGCGAGAAACACGTCGCCCTTGATCTTCACCCGCAGGCCATTGATCCGCGATTTGTTGGCGCGCACCAGCTCGGGCAAGTCGAAGTCTTCGGCATAACGGGCCAGCGGCATGCCCGGCACTTCATCCACACGCACGCCCAGCAACTGGGCAGCGGCGCGGTTGGCGGCCACGATGGAGCCGGCCATGTCGATGGACAGCACCGGAAACTCCAAGGCGCCGAGCAAGGCATTCAGCTCCAGATGGCGGCGCTCGCTGGGCATCAGCCCCACACGCTTGACCCCGAACACCCCGGCGATGGCCTCGAACTTGGGCCGCAGCGACTGGAATTGCAGGTTGATCAGGTTCGGGCAGTGCAGGTAGATGGCATTGCCCTGCTCACCGCCGACTTCACCGCGGGCCACGTTGATGCCGTACTCGACGAGCAGGTTGAGGATGTCGCGAAGAATGCCAATTCGGTTCTGGCAATGGACTTTGATACGCATGGCGGGCTCTGTTTTTGTTGTTCTGGTGCCGTCACCGTCGGAGAAACCTGACAAGGCGGCGGAATTTTCGTAAAGGATAGTTTACGGATTGACGTCTCAGCAACGCGACACCTCGCTGCCCGCGCCGACTCGTCATCATTTCTTTACGAAATTTGCCACCAACGCCAATCGCCTGCCGCCGCCATGGGGCTGAAAAGCTGCACGCCAACGGTTATCTCTAGTCCCACCTAGCAGTCATTAATAACAACAACTACCGAGAGGCAGCGATGAAGCAGTCGCACTACGTGGCACGCGAGCCGGATGACAGCGGCTTTATTCACTACCCCGAGGCCGAGCATCAGGTGTGGAACACCCTGATCACTCGCCAGCTGAAGGTGATCGAAGGCCGCGCCTGCCAGGAATACCTGGACGGCATCGAGCAACTGGCCCTGCCCCACGAGCGTATTCCGCAACTCGATGAAATCAACCGCGTGTTGCAGGCCAGCACCGGCTGGCGGGTGGCGCGGGTGCCGGCGCTGATCCCGTTTCAGACCTTCTTTGAATTACTCGCCAGCAAGCAATTCCCGGTCGCCACCTTTATCCGCACCCCGCAAGAACTCGATTACCTGCAAGAGCCCGACATCTTTCACGAAGTGTTCGGCCACTGCCCGCTCCTGACCAACCCCTGGTTCGCTGAGTTCACCCACACCTACGGCAAGCTCGGCCTGGCGGCCAGCAAAGAGCAGCGGGTATTCCTCGCCCGCCTGTACTGGATGACCATTGAGTTCGGCCTGGTGGACACACCGCAGGGCCGCAAGATCTACGGCGGCGGCATTCTCTCGTCCCCCAAAGAAACCCTCTACAGCCTCTCGGACGCGCCGGAACACCAGGCCTTCGACCCAGTGGAAGCGATGCGCACGCCCTATCGCATCGACATTCTGCAGCCGCTGTATTTTGTTCTGCCCGACCTCAAGCGCCTGTTTGATCTGGCCCATGAAGACGTCATGGCCATGGTCGCCCACGCCGCCCAACTGGGTTTGCATCCGCCGAAATTTTCCCCTAAAGCTGCTTAACTTCCCTTTTCCCACAGGAGCCCCTGATGACTGCCCTGAACCAAGCCCACTGCGAAGCCTGCAAAGCCGATGCGCCGAAAGTGTCCGATGCGGAACTGGCGGTGCTGATCAAGGAAATTCCGGACTGGAACATTGAAGTGCGCGACGGCGTGTTGCAGCTGGAAAAGCTCTACGCCTTCAAGAACTTCAAACAGGCCCTGGCCTTCACCAACTCAGTCGGCGAGATCGCCGAAGCCGAAGGCCATCACCCCGGCCTGCTGACTGAATGGGGCAAGGTCACCGTCACCTGGTGGAGCCACTCGGTCAAAGGCCTGCACCGCAACGACTTCATCATGGCCGCGCGCACCGACCAGGTGGCCAAGACCGCCGAAGGTTTGAAGTGAGCCATTTTGGCCAGGTGGCGCGGGTGCCGGGCGACCCGATCCTCGGCCTGATCGACGCCTACCGCAGCGACAGCAACCCGCACAAAGTCGACCTCGGCGTTGGCGTGTACAAAGACCCACAGGGCAACACGCCGATCCTGCGTTCAGTGAAAATCGCCGAGCGCCACCTGCTGGAAAGTGAGACCACCAAGAGCTACATAGGCGGCCACGGCGACCCGCTGTTCACCCAGCATTTGGCGCGCCTGGTGTTCGGTGCCGATTCAAGCCTGCTCAACGCCAATCGTGCCGGGGCCACGCAAACGCCGGGTGGCACCGGAGCGCTGCGTCTGGCCGGCGAGTTTATTCACCGCTGTCTGCCGGGCCGTAGCATCTGGCTGAGCGACCCAACCTGGCCGATCCACGAAACCCTGTTTGCCGCTGCCGGGCTCAAAGTTCAGCACTACCCCTACGTCGAGGCCGACAACCGCCTGGTGTTCGACGCCATGCTCGCGGCCCTGCAGCTAATCCCCCACGGCGACGTGGTGCTGCTGCACGCCTGCTGCCACAACCCCAGCGGCTTCGACTTGAACCCGCAGCAATGGCGCCAGGTGCTGGCGGTGGTGCGCGAACGTAACCTGCTGCCACTGATCGACTTCGCCTACCAGGGCTTTGCCGAAGGTCTGGAAGCCGACGCCTGGGCCGTGCGCCTGTTCGCTGCAGAGCTGCCAGACGTACTGGTAACCAGCTCATGCTCGAAGAACTTCGGCCTGTACCGCGAACGAACCGGCGCCCTGTTGGTGAGCAGTGCCACGGCGGACAAACTGGTGGACGTGCGCAGCCAACTGGCCGCCATCGCCCGCAACCTGTGGTCTACCCCACCTGCCCATGGCGCAGCGGTGGTGGCGCAGATTCTCGCCGACGACAGTTTGCAGCGGTTGTGGCAGGAAGAAGTCGAGGCCATGCGCATGCGCATCGCCGAACTGCGCCAGGGCTTGCTGACGGCGTTGCAGCCGTACGGGCTGGCTGAGCGGTTTGCCCATATTGGCCAGCAGCGCGGGATGTTTTCGTACACAGGCTTGAACCCGGAGCAGGTCAAGCGGCTGCGTGATGAGCACAGTATCTATATGGTCGGCACCGGGCGCGCCAATGTGGCGGGGATGGACAGTCAGCATCTCGATTACCTGGCCGCTGCTATCGCCAAGGTAAGTGGCTGACTCGAGATTTTCGTTTCCAGGAATCGAGGCTGAAGCCTCTCCCTCAGGGTCTTGCGCTCTATGTGGGAGAGGTTTCAGCCTCGCGTTTTTGATCTCCAGCTAAAAATCCACCTTGCCCCTACCCGCCTTGATCGCCCCCCGCTGACTCTTACCTTCCAACCGGCGCTTTTTCGAGCCCAGGGTCGGCTTGGTCGGCCGACGTTTCTTTTCCACTTTGCTGGCGGCCAGGATCAGTTCTTTCAGGCGTTCGAGCGCGTCGGCGCGGTTCTGTTCCTGGGTGCGGTATTGCTGGGCTTTGATCACCACCACGCCGTCACTGGTGATGCGGCTGTCGCGCCATTCCAGCAGGCGTTCCTTGTAGAACGGTGGCAATGAGGAGGCATTGATGTCGAAGCGCAGGTGCACGGCGCTGGAGACTTTATTGACGTTCTGCCCGCCAGCGCCCTGGGCACGGATGGCGCTCAGCTCGATGTCAGTGTCGGGCAGGTGCACGTTGTTGGAGATCACCAGCATGGGGGGGGAAACCGGACATAGAACAGAGCGGCAGAATAGCCGGGCTGAGGGGTGTTGTGGGAGGGGCTTTAGCCGCGATGCTGTTGATTTTAAACGCTCGCGGCTAAAGCCCCTCCCACAGGGACCGAGTCAGTCAGTAACGGCCTGCAACGCTGCCGTCTTGGCCCGTGACAACTTCAACCGGTAGCACGCCCACATGATCACCAGCCACACCGGAATCGCGTACACCGATACCTGAATGCCCGGAATCAGCAGCATCACGCCAAGAATGAACAGCACGAACGCCAGGCACAGGTAGTTGCCGTAGGGAAACAGCAAGGCGCGGAAGGCAGTGCGTACGCCCTCTTTGTCCATGTGCTGGCGGAATTTCAGGTGCGAGAAACTGATCATCGCCCAGTTGATCACCAATGCGGCCACCACCAGAGACATCAGCAGTTCCAGGGCGTTTTGCGGCACCACGTAGTTCACCACCACGGCCAGGAAGGTCACCAGCGCCGAGAGCATCAAGGCATTTACCGGCACGCCGCGTTTATCCACCTTGGCGAACACCTTCGGCGCATCGCCCTGCTCGGCCAGACCCAGCAGCATGCGGCCGTTGCAGTAGGTACCGCTGTTGTAGACCGACACCGCCGCCGTGAGCACCACGAAGTTGAGCAAGTGCGCCGCAGTGTTGCTGCCCAGCAGGGAGAACACCTGCACAAACGGGCTGCCGCTGTAGGGGTCGCCGGCGCTGTTGATGTGCTCCAGCAGCAGATTCCACGGGGTCAGCGACAGCAGCACCACCAGGGCGCCGACATAGAAAATCAGGATGCGGTAGATCACCTGATTGATCGCTTTGGGAATCACGCTTTTCGGCTGGTCGGCTTCGGCAGCGGTAAAGCCCAGCATCTCCAGGCCACCGAAGGAAAACATGATAAAGGCCATGGCCATCACCAGACCGCTGACGCCATGGGGGAAAAACCCGCCCTGCGCCCACAGGTTGGTGACGGTCGCCTGTTCACCACCGGCGCCGCTGAACAGCAGGTAGCAGCCCAGGGCGATCATGCCGACGATGGCCACCACCTTGATCATCGCAAACCAGAATTCCGCCTCGCCAAACAGCTTCACGTTGGCCAGGTTGATGGCGTTCACCAACACGAAGAAGCCCGCCGCCGACACCCAGGTCGGCACGTCGGGCCACCAGTAGTGGATGTATTTGCCGACCGCAGTGAGCTCGGACATGCCGACCAGGATGTACAGCACCCAGCAGTTCCAGCCCGACAGGAAGCCGGCAAACCCGCCCCAGTACTTGTGGGCAAAATGGCTGAAGGAGCCGGCCACCGGCTCTTCGACGATCATCTCGCCAAGCTGGCGCATGATCATGAAGGCAATGAAGCCGCAGATGGCGTAGCCGAGGATCATCGATGGCCCGGCGCTTTTCAGCACCCCGGCCGAGCCCAGGAACAACCCTGTGCCGATCGCGCCACCGAGGGCAATCAGCTGGATGTGGCGGTTTTTCAGGCCCCGTTTGAGTTGGCCTGAGGAGAGACTGTCGTGCATGTAACGTCACCTACTTGTTTTTATCTGTGACGGGATCGGACCCGCCGGGCTTGTGGCTCGGCGGAATTTCACAAGGCAGTACAGCTTTGAGTCAGCCTTGGTGCAGTCGGCGCGCGGCGTCCGTTACGGAACGACCGCGGCGTCTGGCTGCACCTCCGGCGCGGCATTGATGAATGCCGGTAACGAGTTGCAGCGCTCGACCACAGCGAGAATGCGTGGGTACGCATGGAGGTCACAGTTAAAACGGCGCGCATTGTACACCTGCGGAATCAGGCAGGCTTCCAGTAAACCCGGCCGTTCGCCCAATGACAGCTCCGTGGCCTGTTGTTGCAGGCCCTGCTCCACTGCTGCCAGGCCAGTGGTGACCCAGTGGCGGTACCAGGCATCTTTGCCGGCCGCATCGACGCCCAGCTCGCTGCTCAGGTACTGCAACACCCGCAGGTTGTTCAGCGGGTGGATGTCGCAGGCGATATGCAGGGCGATGCTGCGGATCTGCGCCCGCTGGCCTTGGTCCCTGGGCAGCAGCGCCGGTTGCGGGTAACGCTCTTCCAGGTATTCCAGAATCGCCAGGGACTGGGCAATACGCTGATTGCCGTCGACCAGCAACGGCAGCAAACCCTGGGGATTCAGCGCCCGGTAATCGGCGCTGTGCTGCTGGCCGCCATCCTTGACCAAATGCACCGGCACCGCCTGATACGCCAGGCCTTTGAGGTTGAGGGCGATGCGCACCCGGTAGGCGGCGCTGGAGCGCCAGTAGTCGTAGAGGGTCAACATGGCTCAGCCCCGGTACTCCGTCACCACCTGGTCGATGGCGCCGAAAATGCTCTGCCCGGCGCTGTCGAACATCTCGATGCGCACCCGGTCGCCAAAGCGCAGGTAGGGGGTTTTCGCCTCGCCATGCTCGATGATTTCGAGCATGCGTTTTTCCGCCAGGCAGCTGCTGCCGGCGCTGCGGTCATAGTTCGATACGGTGCCGGAGCCGACGATGCTGCCCGCCCCTAGCCCGCGAGTTTTCGCCGCGTGGGCCAACAGCGTGGGGAAATTGAAGGTCATGTCGGTACCGGCATCCGGCTGGCCGAACAGCTCGCCGTTGATATGCGAGGTCAGCGGCCGCTGCACCTTGCCGTCGCGCCAGCTGTCACCCAGCTCGTCCGGAGTGATCGCCACCGGCGAAAAGCTCGACGAGGGTTTGCTCTGGTAGAAACCAAAACCCTTGGCCAGCTCGCCGGGAATCAGGTTACGCAGCGACACGTCGTTGACCAGCATCAGCAACTGGATATGCCCCGCCGCCTCAGCCGCCGACACGCCCATGGGCACGTCATCGGTGACCACGGCAATTTCCGCTTCGAGGTCGATGCCCCAGGCTTCGTCGGCCATCAGGATCGGGCTGTGGGGCGCGATAAAAGTATCGGCGCCGCCCTGATAGATCAGCGGGTCGTGCCAGAAGCTTTCCGGCATTTCCGCGCCACGGGCTTTACGCACCAGCTCCACATGGTTGACGTAGGCGCTGCCGTCAGCCCAGTGGTAGGCGCGCGGCAAGGGGCTGGCGCAGGCGCTCTGGTCAAAGGCAAAGGCTTCGCCTTCAAGGCCGTCGTTGAGGCGTTGGTAGACGGCTTCGAGTTTGGGCCGGGTGATGGCCCAGGTGTCGAGCGCGGCCTGCAGGGTGGGCGCGATGTTTGGGACTTTCACCGCGCGGATCAGGTCGCGGGAGACCACTATAAGCTGGCCGTCACGGCCTTGGTTCAGGGATGCGAGTTTCATAGGGACCTGTTTGTTTGATTTGTTTTAAATGGCGCAGGGCGGGACATCGCGGCCCTCTCCCCCGGCCCCTCTCCCGTAAACGGGCGAGGGGAGACCCGCAGACCGTGTTCAGTTCCCCTCTCCCGCTTGCGGGAGAGGGGCTAGGGGAGAGGGCCGAGGCCAACACCTATCTACCCTTTCCCCGGCGCCCGCCACGAATCCACATACGCCGCCACATCCACCGCCGCCGCCGCTTCACCAATTTCCAAACCACGGCGCGTATCGATCATCACCGCCACTTCCTCGACAAACGTCGCCGGGCTTTCCTGGCTCTTTTTCAGCGCCTTGGGGTGCGGGCCATGGGGGAAACCGCAGGGGTGCAGGGTGACCATGCCGGCCTCAATGTTGTCGCGGCTGAAGAAGTTGCCGCGGTGGTAGAACAGCACTTCGTCGTAGTCGTCGTTGTTGTGATAGAACGGCACCTTCAGCGCACCGGGGTCGCTTTCCACCGGGCGCGGGGTGAAGGTGCAGACCACAAAACCGTTGGCGACAAAGGTGGTGTGCGCCGACGGCGGCAGGTGGTAGCGGTGGCTCATCACCGGGCGGATGTCGCGCCAGTTCAGGCGCACCACGGTGTTGTCGCCATGCCAGCCGACCACGTCCAGCGGGTTGTACGGGTAGGTCACGGTGCTGATCTGGTTACGCCGCTTGATGCGGATCTGCCAGGTGCTCTCGTCCTGCTGCGCTTTGAAGATCTCGTCCAGGCGCGGGTGGTCGAGCACTGCCGGGTCGAAGATCGCGTGTGGGCCGAGCAGGCCTTTGTCGGGCAGCTGGTAGGCGCCGTCGGTGTTTTCGATCAGCAAAAAGAAGCTCGGCGCCGTGGCCTCGATGCGCCAGGCGGTGCCACGCGGAATCACCAGGTAGTCACCGTCACGGTATTCCAGGTGGCCGAAGTCGCAGTAGAAATGCCCGCTGCCTTCGTGGACGAATAGCAATTCATCGCCGTCGCTATTGCGCACCAGGTGGCCCATGGCGCCATTGCATTTCCACACCCGAATGCGAACGTCGCTGTTGTGCAGCGCCAGCGGCGCGGCCAGCGGGCAATCGCTCTCGCTCGGCACCCGGTTGAGGTCGAAGGCATGCGGGCGCAGCGGCCCTTGCCAATCCACCCAGCCGGTGGGCGGGTGCTTGTGGTGCAGGTGCGCGGCCGGACCGAAGAAGCCCTCGCGGCCCATTTCGCGCTCGTAGGTGCCTTCGGGGAAATCGCAGTGCGCCTGGCGCGAACACTCGCCTTCGCGCAGGGGAAAACTGATCCAGTTGCGGCTCATGCTCAGTTCCTCGTTCAGTCGGCCGCGATCACGCCGCGGCGCACCTGGTCTTCTTCGATGGACTCGAACAGCGCCTTGAAATTGCCCTCGCCGAACCCCTGATTGCCTTTGCGCTGGATAATTTCGAAGAAGATCGGGCCGATCACCGTGTTGGTGAAAATCTGCAGCAGGATGCCGTCATCACCGGGAGCACCGTCGATCAGCAGGTTGAGTTCTTTAAGCACCGCGGTCGGCTCGCTGTGACCGGCAACCCGGGTATCGACCTTGGCGTAATAGGTGTCGGGGGTGGTCATGAAATCCACGCCGTTGGCGCGCAGCTGGCGCACGGTGGCGTAGATGTCGTCGCTGGCCAGGGCGATGTGCTGGATGCCTTCGCCGTGGTACTCGCGGATAAATTCCTCGATCTGCGATTTGTCGTCGGCCGACTCGTTGATCGGGATGCGGATCTTGCCGCAGGGCGCTGTCATCGCCCGCGACAGCAGGCCAGTGAGCTTGCCTTCGATATCGAAATAACGGATCTCGCGGAAGTTGGCGATGCGTTCGTAGAAGCCCGACCAGACGTCCATCTGGCCGCGGTTGACGTTATGGGTCAGGTGGTCGATTTCGCTGAGGCCGACCGCGTTGTCCTGCGGGGTGCGACCTTCGATGTACTCGAAGTCGACGTCGTAGATGGTCTTGTCGCCGTAGCGATCCACCAGGTACAGCAACGAACCGCCGATGCCTTCGACGCAGGGGATATTCAGCTCACCGAAATTGGCGTGACTGCCCACCAGCTTGGCGCCCTGCGACTCGACATAAGCCGCGGCCTGGGCGGCGTTGTGCACGCGGAACGCCATGGCGCAGGCGCTCGGACCATGCTTGAGACCGAACTCGCGGACATGCCCGGTGGGGCTGCCGTTGAGGACAAAATTGATGTCGTTCTGCTGGAACAGAAACACTTCCTTGGAACGGTGCTTGGCGGTTTCGGTGAAGCCCATGGCTGTGAACAGCTCACGCAGCTGCTGGATGCCTTCGGGCGTGGGCGCGGTGTATTCGACGAACTCGAAGCCGTCGGTGCCGATGGGGTTATGGGCTTCGATGGGGGTAGGTTTGCGAGCGTGCACGGCGTTCATTGCGCCTCCTGGATTGTTGTTATGGGGTGGCCGCTTGGGGCCGCTGCATTCATAACAACCTGTGGGAGCAGGGCTCACAAGGTGGGGGGTTGGCTGGGCTGGGTGGCTAGCCAGGGTGGGTTGGCAATTAAACGTTACGCCCGCCAAAGCCTGGCGGCGGGGCTGGGAAGACCGTAAAGAAAACCTGCCAGCGCGGCCGGAATTCTTGCCACAAACCACCAGCTGACGCATCACCTGTAGGAGCGGCTTTAGCCGCGATGCTTTTTAGATCAACAGCATCGCGGCTAAAGCCGCTCCTACAAGGACGCCGCCGGTAAAGGTTCGACATACGCACTCAGGCGCACATCCCGGCCAAACGGCAGCGGCTTGGCAATCGCATACCCCTGGGCGTAATCCACCCCCACCTCGGCCAGCGCCTGCATGATCGCCGGGCTTTCGACGAACTCGGCGATGGTCAGTTTGCCCATCACATGGCCGATCTGGTTGATCGACTCGACCATGGCGCGGTCAATGGGGTCTTCAAGCATGTCTTTGACGAAGCTGCCGTCGATCTTCAGGTAGTCCACCGGCAGGTGCTTGAGGTAGGCGAACGAGGACATACCGGCTCCGAAGTCATCCAGGGAGAACCGGCAGCCGAGGGTTTTCAGCTCACTGATGAAATGCATGGCGCTGCCCAGGTTGGCGATGGCGCTGGTTTCAGTGATTTCGAAACAGACCTGCTGCGGCGGGATATTGAACAGGGCGAACTGTTCGCGCAGAAAACCGAGAAACGCCTGGTCGCCAAAGGTAGGCCCGGACAGGTTGATGGCACAGGTGGCAATCGGGTCGCTGTCCTGGTTGGCCTGGCGCTGGGCCAATACGCTGAAGGCATGGCTAACCACCCAGCGGTCAATCAACGGCATCAGGCCATAACGCTCGGCCGCCGGAATAAAGCGGATCGGCGGCACCAGTTGGCCGTCTTCATCGCGCAGGCGCAGCAGCAGTTCCAGGTGCGCACCCGCGCCCTGCTCGGCCGCCACCGGAGCGATCTGCTGGTAATAAAGGCAGAAGCGTTCTTCCTCCAGCGCGGCATGAATGCGCTGCACCCAAGCCATTTCGCCGAAGCGGTTAGACATTTCCGAGTCGTCGCTCTGGTACACCTGCACCCGGTTACGGCCCTTTTCCTTGGCCATGTAGCAGGCCATGTCGGCCGAGCGCAGCGCTTCAGCGAGGGTGATGCGCGACTGCGCCAGGCTGACCAGGCCGATGCTCACGCCAATACTGAAATTGCGCCCGTCCCAAGCAAACTGCAGGTCCTGCACGGTAATTCGTAACAACTCGGCAATCCGCGCAGCCGGGGCCGCCGGGCAGTTCTCCAGCAAAATGCCGAATTCATCGCCGCCCAGGCGTGCCAGGGTGTCACCCTCGCGCAGGTGCTCCTGCAACAGCACACAGACCTGGCGCAGCAACTGGTCACCCGCCGCATGCCCGCAGGTGTCGTTGACCACCTTGAACTGGTCGAGGTCGAGGAACATCAGCGCATGCTGACCGGGGTGAGTTTCCAGGCGCGCCAGTGCGTACTCCAGGCGCTGCTCGAATTCACGACGGTTGGCCAGGCCGGTGAGCGCATCGTGGGAGGCCTGCCAGGACAGGGTGTCGATGTACTGCCGTTCGCGGGTCATGTCGTGCAGCACCAGCACCGCCCCGGCAATGTGCCCGGCAATCTGGATCGGCGCCCCCACCAGGGCGACCGCCACCTTGCTGCCGTCCAGGCGCACCACCTGCTGGGCATGCGCACTTCCGCCGATCTCACCGGCCAGAATGCGCTCCAGCAACGGCGCGTCGGCCAGTTGGGTATCGGAATCCTGCAGATGGAACAAGGTGCTCAGGGCACGCCCACGGGCCTGGTCGATGCGGCACAGAATCAGGTCTTCGGCGGCCGGGTTCATGTACTCCAGGCAGCCGCGCTGGTCGGTGCGAATCACTGCATCACCAATCGAGGCCAGGGTGGTTTGCGCCCGCTCCTTCTCGGCGCGCAGCGCCTGATCAAAGGCCTCGCGCTGTTGCAGCAATTTCAGGGTGCGCAAGGTGGCCAATAGAATCAGCACCAGGGCCGCCAGCACATTGGCGGCCAGCAGCAATTGCTGAATAAAGCGCGAACCTTGGCCCAGGGTGTCAGAGAAGGCTTTCGCCACCGGGGTGACTTGCAGGTTGATCGCATAGATCTGCTCGTTCCAGGCATGGATCTGCGCCGCCGTGGCCGTGCCGGCGGCAATGGCCTGATGCATCTGCTCGGCCACCTCCTGCAAGGCCAGAATAAAACCGTCGCCGACCCGCCAGAGCTCGACGGCACGGGCCAGGTAACTGAATTGGCGGAAGTCGCGGTACAACCAGATCAGCCCGGGAATGTCCTGCGGATGGGTGCCGCCGCGCAAAAACCCTTCATAGGCGGCGCGGTAATCCGGACTGGGCAAGTCCATGGCCAGGCGCGCGGCGTGGTCGCCGAGGGGAATGGCGATGGCGGCCTGGTAGGCCTGGTAATCAGCTTCGTCGAGGGTGTCGGCATATAGATGGAGGTAGGAAAAGGCGTCCTTCTGGCCCTTGCTCCACAGGCTTTCGCCGGTGACATAGGCGCGCACCGACGACATCACCTCCAGGCTGATGCCCGCCAGCAAAGCCTGCAGCACGACAATGGCGATGAAAGGCCACACCAACACGAACAGGCGACGTTTGTCCCGCATTCGAAGTGCCCCACACGATCCCTATGAAGCGCGGCGCCAAGCGCTCACGCACGTCCCCCAAAACCGCCCGCGCTGACGAGGCAGTTTTTGCAGCATAGAAGCAAACCGGGAAAGTTGCGCAAGGCGCGGAATTACTGGGGTGGGCGGGACTTGTTGCGCAGTGGCGTCAGCAGCTCACTGAGGCCGTTGTGATCGATCTCCTGCATCAACTGCAGCAACTGGCCGATCTCGCCCTTGGGGAAACCTTCGCGGGCAAACCAATTCAGATACGGCCCCGGCAGATCCGCAATCAGCCGGCCCTTGTACTTGCCATAGGGCATCTCGCGGGTGACGAGCAGGAGGAGGTCTTCGGGTTTCATGGCGGGCCTTGATGCGTTTACGAACTGGCCGATGGTACCCGATCAAAAGATCGAGGCTGAAGCCTGGATTTCTGCAAACGAACCACCTTGCCCCCACTACCAGACAAAAAAAACGGGAGCCCAAACGGGCTCCCGCACTTAATCAGTGACTAAGGTTTGGTGCCTTCCGCCTCGAAGCGTCAGGGCCAAACTACAACCTCACCTGCGTTCCGAAGAAACGCGGCGGCAGTCTGGCAAATGTGGCCGCGAGGTTCCGTGTCGCTTTGTTACGGTTGTGCAAAGAAATGTAAGTGCGCGCCACGCTAATCGCCGCCAAGGCTGGCCGCATGGGCCGCGACCCGGCAGAATGCGGCCATGTCGACCTATACCCTCCCCGCCTGCTGCAGCCCGCTGAGTGACCACTGGCCTCTGCCGCAGCCGCAGCCTCTGGCCAATATCCAGTTCATCAGCACCCAGTTCGACCCGGCGCAGCTGCAGCCCGATGATTTCCAGCACAGCCAGATCCCCCTCACCCACGGCGTGGCCAAGCGCCAGGCCGAGTTTCTTGCTGGCCGCGTGTGTGCCCGCGAGGCGCTGCGCCGCTTGAATGGCAGCGAGGTGGTGCCAGCGGTAGGCGCCGACCGCGCGCCGCAATGGCCGGCCGGAGTGAGCGGTTCGATCACCCATGGCAAAAACTGGGCAGCCGCCATTGTTGCCAATAGCAGCGACTGGCGTGGTCTGGGCCTGGACGTGGAAAACCTGCTGAGCAGCGAGCGCGCCGCGCGCCTGCAGGAAGAAATCCTCACCCCGGCCGAACTGCGCCGCGCCAGCTTGCTCGATCCGGAGCAGCTGGGACTGCTGGTGACCCTGACCTTTTCGTTGAAAGAGAGCGTGTTCAAAGCACTCTACCCGCTGACCTTGCAGCGCTTTTACTTCGAACATGCCGAAGTGCTGGAGTGGACTAACGCGGGGTTTGCGCGGCTGCGCTTGCTGACGGATTTGTCGGCCGAGTGGAAAAGCGGCAGTGAGTTGCAGGGGCAATTCGGGCAGTTTGATGGGCGGTTGTTGAGCTTGATCGCTGTAGCTTAAGAGCATCGCGGCTGAAGCCGTTCCTACAAGGTTGCACAATCCGTAGGAGCGGCTTCAGCCGCGATCCCTGCAAACCTCGGTTGTTCGGCGTTATTGCTTGCGCGGCCACACCAGGCTGAAGCACGCGCCGCCGAGGGCTTCGCTGCGGCTGATCTGGGCGCGGCCGCCGTGCCAGTAGATGATCCGGCGCACAATCGACAAACCCAATCCATGCCCGCCCGAGGCGCGGGTGCGGCTGTCGTCCAGGCGCAGGAAGGGGGTGAACAGGCGTTCCCATTCGGCTTCGGGAATGCCCGGCCCGTCGTCTTCCACGTCCAGCCGGCAGCGTTTGAGCCCCACCTGGTAACTCAGGCGCACCCTCGATTCGGCGTGACGCATGGCATTGCTCACCAGGTTCTGCAGAGCGCGGTGCAGGTAGCGCCACTCGGCTTCCACCAACGCGCCGCTGCCGTCGACGGCGTGAATGCTAGGCCCGCGCTCCACGCGCACGCCCGGGCGCAGCGGCGCCAGTTCGTCGATCACCTGGTCGAGCAAGGCGTCGAGGTCGATGGCTTGGAAGTGCAGCGCCGGCGCGCCCTGCTCCAGGCGCGCGTAGGTGAGCATTTCGTCCACCAGCTTATCGAGGTCCTGGATGTCGCCGTCCATGCCGTCCATGTACTTGCGCCGGGCCGCGTCGGTTTGCGCGTCGCCGATCATTTCCAGGCCAAAACGCAGGCGCGCCACGGGCGTGCGCAGTTCGTGGGACACCGCGCGGACCATCTCGCGCTGGATGGTCAGCGAGCGCTGCAGGTGTTCGGCCATGGCGTTGAACGCTGCCGCCAGGCGCCCCACCGAATCGGCGCCACCGGCCGGCACCCGCGACTCCAGCTTGCCCAGGGCAATGCGCGTGGCAGTTTCTTCCAGGCCCAGCAGGCGCTGTTCCAACTGGCGCACCAACAGGTAGACGATCAGGCCGATCAGGCTCAGACCGAGTACACCGATCAGCACCAACAGCTGCGGTGGATAGGGATTCATCTGGTACAGCGGGCCGATTTCCAGCACCCAGGGCGTACCGGTGACGCCGGAGAACACGTGGATCGAGTCGCCCTCCTTGCCCAGCGCCATCACCGTGTCGCCTTCATCGATACGCCGACGCTGGTCGTCGTCCAGCTCGGCCTGGTCGGGCTTGACCAGGCGCAGGTTAAAACCGAACTCCTTGGCGGCGGCCAGCGCTTCCAGGCGTTGCGGTTGCTCGGCGATGGGGAAGCGGATCAGCTCGTCGATCAGCAGGTACACGGTGGCGCGCGCCAGTTGTTCGCTGATTTGCTGCACCTCGCCCACCAGCACCAGTTGCTCCTGGTCACCGAGCAGGCCGTAGACCTTGGCGGCATGCGGGCCGGTCTGTTCCACCAGCACCTGGCCGTCGAGCAGGCGGTTGCGCGCACGGCTGTCCAGCGTCTGGCTAGCCAACGGTTCGAGCGCCAGGGGAATGCCGAGCAAACGACCCCACACCACCACAGCGCGGCGGCGCTCCACCGGGGTCATGTTGGCGAGGTTATCGGTCATCAAACTGAAGGTGCCGCGCGCCAGGCGTTCGCGGTACTGGTCGGAGCGCACCTCGTTGAGCAGGTGCAAGCTGAACACGCCCAGCAAGGCGACCAGCACGAAGGCCGCCAGCATGCCGCCATAGATGCGCAGGAAAATCGAGTTCATCTGGCGGGCGTCCTGTTCTTCGTTATATAGGTGGCGTTAGCTCGCCAACGCTTCGGCGGCTTCGGCGACAAACAAGTAGCCCTTGCTGCGCACGGTCTTGATCAGCCGCGGGTGCATGGGGTCGTCACCGATTTTGGGGCGGATACGGGAAATGCGCACGTCGATGGAGCGGTCGAGGCCGTCGTATTCGATACCGCGCAAGGCGGTGAAGATTTCTTCGCGGGACAGAATGCGCCCGGCATTGGAGGCCAACAGCCACAGCAGGTCGAATTCGGCGCTGGTCAGCTCGATACTCTGCTCGCGCAACCAGGCTTCACGCATGGCGCTGTCGATCACCAGCACGCCGTACTCCAGACGGCGCTGATCGACCACCACCGCTTCGCTGCTGCCCTCGCTGCGGCGCAACAGTGCCCTGATTCGGGCCAGCAGCACCCGTGGGCGCACCGGTTTGCACACGTAATCGTCGGCGCCCATCTCCAGGCCGAGCACCTGGTCCATGTCGTCGCTGCGCGCGGTGAGCATCAGAATCGGGCCGTGGTAGCTGCCGCGTACCTTGCGGCAAATGGACAAACCGTCCTCGCCCGGCAGCATCAGGTCGAGCACCACCAGGTCCGGCTGCTCACGCAGAATGCGCGCCGCAGCCTGGGCACCATCGGCCTCGATGGCCACCTTGAGGCCGTTACTTTCCAGGTACTCGCGCGTCAGCTCGGCCAGACGCTGGTCGTCTTCGACAATAAGGATTTGCCAGGCTTCTTGCTCCACCACTGTCTCCTACTGCTTGGGCCGCGACCGGGAAAGGGCGGCATTGTATATCAAGGGGCGGCCCTCTCCCCCAGCCCCTATCCCGCACGCGGGAGAGGGGAGCCAATCGCCGCCCGCCGCACCGGCACGAATCAGTCCCCTCGCCCCTTGGGGAGAGGGCTAGGAAGAGGGGGAAACGGCCCACCGCAAAAGCTCGCCAGCGACTGCACAGCCCATGCCAACGCTGCAATAAAAAACACAACATATAGTGGTACGGTGAAAAACTTCGCAGCGGCGACAAAGCGCTGCGAACGACCATTTAACCGGCGACGAGTGGTGTAAATCGGTCTATCCCAGTGACCGTGCGGGCTAAGCCCAGTTACCCCAAAGTAACCCACAGGTTTATCCACAGGCTGTGTGTAACAGTCACCTTGCAATGAGTCGGTCAGCGCTCTATCTTGTATCCCCATCGCGCCAAACACCTACATGTTGGGTTTTGGTGACCTACCGGACACTACTAGAATGAAACGCCCCGGCCCTTTCGATGGCCACCACCGGTAGCTGTGAACGCTCTTTAATTCCCCATTCGCCGCCCGGGCGGCGAATTTGAAAACTGGCCTAAAAAATGCGTGACGAACGGCCAGCTTTCGGTGTAATGCCACCAGGCAAGCACCACTAGGTATTGTGGTTACGTTTTAACCAACGAACTGTAACTTTTTGAGCCAAGGAAGCGCTTGAGCCTTACCCAAACACCCTGCTGTAAGACCTTGCTGCCAGCCCTTCCCTAGTCGACAGGCGCTGTGTGCAGGGCATTTGGATTGTAGAAATAGTGGTTATAGAAACACCTGGTCCACAGAAAACAATGGAATGAACGGCAACACCGTCCAGTGTCCAAACTTAGATAAATGCAGAACACGGAGACTTCAATGCAGACCGACCTCTCTCGCGAGAACCCGCAGGCCGTAGCGCCTCAAGTGCCTGACACCACCCAGGACCTGAACGCCACCGCCCCTGGCCAACTGCGCGTGATCAAACGTAACGGCACCGTGGTGCCGTATACCGATGACAAAATCACCGTAGCCATCACCAAAGCGTTTCTCGCCGTAGAGGGTGGCACTGCTGCCGCCTCGTCGCGTATTCATGAAACCGTTGCGCGCCTGACCGAACAGGTCAGCGCCACCTTCAAGCGTCGCATGCCATCTGGCGGCACCATCCACATCGAAGAGATTCAGGACCAGGTTGAACTGGCCCTGATGCGTGCTGGCGAGCAGAAGGTTGCCCGCGACTACGTGATCTACCGTGACGCCCGCTCCAAAGACCGCGCCGTACGCAGCAGCAACGAACCGGCTCAGCCGCACCCAAGCATCCGCGTGACCCACGCCGATGGCAGCGTTACCCCGCTGGACATGGGCCGCCTGAACACCATCGTCACCGAAGCCTGCGAAGGCCTGGCGGAAGTCGACGGCGACCTGATCCAACGCGAAACCCTGAAAAACCTCTACGACGGCGTGGCCCAGAACGACGTCAACACCGCCCTGGTGATGACCGCCCGTACCCTGGTAGAGCGTGAGCCGAACTACTCCTACGTCACCGCCCGCCTGCTGATGGACAACATCCGCGCCGAAGGCCTGGGTTTCCTCGGCGTCGCCACCAGCGCCACCCACCACGAGATGGTCGACCTGTACGCCAAAGCGCTGCCGGCCTACATCGAGAAAGGCATCGAATTCGAACTGCTGAACCCGGTTCTGCGCGACTTCGACCTGGAAAAACTGGGCAAGGCGATCAACCACGAGCGCGACCAGCAGTTCACCTACCTGGGCCTGCAAACCCTGTACGACCGCTACTTCATTCACAAAGACGGCATCCGTTTCGAACTGCCGCAAGTGTTCTTCATGCGTGTGGCCATGGGCCTGGCGATTGAAGAGAAGCAGAAAGAAGACCGCGCCATCGAGTTCTACAACTTGCTGTCGTCGTTCGACTACATGAGCTCCACCCCTACCCTGTTCAACGCCGGTACCCTGCGTGCACAGCTGAGCTCCTGCTACCTGACCACCGTGCCGGACGACCTGGGCGGCATCTACGACGCCATCCGCGACAACGCCCTGCTGAGCAAATTCGCTGGCGGCCTGGGCAACGACTGGACCCCGGTACGTTCGCTGGGCGCCTACATCAAAGGCACCAACGGCAAATCGCAAGGCGTTGTGCCGTTCCTGAAAGTGGTCAACGACACGGCTGTAGCCGTTAACCAGGGTGGCAAGCGCAAAGGCGCTGTGTGTGCCTACCTGGAAACCTGGCACATGGACATCGAAGAGTTCATCGAGCTGCGTAAGAACACCGGTGACGACCGTCGCCGTACCCACGACATGAACACCGCCAACTGGATTCCAGACCTGTTCATGAAGCGCGTATTCGACGACGGCCCATGGACCCTGTTCTCGCCAAGCGAAGTGCCAGACCTGCACGACCTCACCGGTAAAGCCTTCGAAGAGCGCTACGAGTACTACGAAGCCCTGACCCAGTACGGCGGCAAGATCAAGCTGTTCAAGACCATCCAGGCCAAAGACCTGTGGCGCAAAATGCTCTCCATGCTGTTTGAAACCGGCCACCCATGGCTGACCTTCAAAGACCCGTGCAACCTGCGCAGCCCGCAGCAGCACGTCGGCGTGGTCCACAGCTCGAACCTGTGCACCGAGATCACCTTGAACACCAACAAGGACGAGATCGCCGTTTGCAACCTGGGCTCCATCAACCTGCCGAACCACATCGTCGACGGCAAGCTGGACCTGGCCAAACTGCAACGCACCGTGAACACCGCCGTGCGCATGCTCGATAACGTGATCGACATCAACTACTACTCGGTGCCACAAGCGAAGAACTCCAACTTCAAGCACCGCCCGGTCGGCCTCGGCATCATGGGCTTCCAGGACGCTTTGTACCTGCAGCACATCCCGTACGGCTCCGACGCTGCCGTGCAGTTCGCCGACAGCTCGATGGAAGCGGTCAGCTACTACGCCATCCAGGCTTCTTGCGACCTGGCTGACGAGCGTGGCGCCTACGAAACCTTCCAGGGCTCGCTGTGGAGCAAAGGCGTTCTGCCGCTCGACTCGCAGCAGATCCTGATCGAGCAACGTGGCCAGAAATACATCGACGTCGACCTGGCCGAAAGCCTGGACTGGGCGCCGGTACGTGCCCGTGTGCAGAAAGGCATCCGTAACTCCAACATCATGGCCATCGCACCGACCGCCACCATCGCCAACATCACCGGCGTGTCGCAGTCGATCGAACCGACCTACCAGAACCTCTACGTGAAATCGAACCTCTCGGGCGAATTCACCGTGATCAACCCGTACCTGGTTCGCGACCTCAAAGCCCGCGGCCTGTGGGACTCGGTAATGATCAACGACCTGAAGTACTACGACGGTTCGGTACAACAGATCGAGCGTATTCCGCAGGAGTTGAAAGACCTTTACGCCACCGCGTTCGAAGTCGACACCAAGTGGATCGTGGACGCCGCCAGCCGTCGCCAGAAATGGATCGACCAGGCCCAGTCCCTGAACCTCTACATTGCTGGCGCCAGCGGTAAGAAACTGGACGTGACCTACCGCATGGCTTGGTACCGTGGCCTGAAAACCACCTACTACCTCCGTGCCCTGGCCGCCACCAGCACCGAAAAATCCACCATCAGCACCAGCAAACTGAACGCGGTGTCGAGCGGTGGCGGCGAAAGCCAAAGTGCAGCGCCGGCTCAATCGGCCGCGCCAGCACCGCAAGCCGGTCCAGCACCAGTGCCGAAGGCTTGCGCCATCGACGAGCCGGATTGCGAAGCCTGCCAGTAACAGCAGTAGGCAAAGCTGAGCCTTGGCGGGCTCAGCTTTGCAGTGATAATCGGGGAACGTAGCTCCCCTCGGGAATCTGGGTCCCAGCCTTCGCTGGGACGACGGTGATAGACGTATAAACCTCCGTCATCCCAGCGCAGGCTGGGATCCAGAATCTCAAGCCGAACCCACTGTTTCGCCACAAGACGCTACAAGCACCACGGCCGGGGAGCCGCTCAAACCCCACGAACAACTCACCACCCCGGCAACCCATCGCCTGGCTGGATAAAACCAAAGGTCAGTCATTGCTTTGTGTGCACGAGCAGCGAACTAGACTGGAAACTCACAAAGGCCGCCCGCCCAAGGCGCACGGCCCTCAAGCGGGAGCAACGAACATGCTGAGCTGGGACGAATTCGACAAAGAAGACGGCGCCGAAACCGCCGCTTCCACCACCACTGCCACCGTCAACGACATGAGCCTCGACAAGCTCAATCAGGTGGGCGGTAACGCCGCGCTGGAAGCCCGCGCCGTAGACGCCAACGACTCCGACGCCGTGGCCCGCGCCAAAGCTTCGCTGAACGACCTCGACATTCAGGAAGGCCTCGACGACCTGGCCGGCACCAGCGCCCGCGTGCACGTTGGCGACAAGCAAATGATCAACGCCCGTGCCGATCTCAACCAGCTCGTACCCTTCAAATACGACTGGGCCTGGCAGAAATACCTCGACGGCTGCGCCAACCACTGGATGCCGCAAGAAGTAAACATGAACGCCGACATCGCCCTGTGGAAGAGCAATGACGGCCTGAGCGAAGACGAGCGCCGCATCGTCATGCGCAACCTGGGCTTCTTCTCCACCGCCGACTCCCTGGTTGCCAACAACCTGGTACTGGCCGTGTACCGCCTGATCACCAACCCCGAGTGCCGCCAGTACATCCTGCGCCAGGCCTTCGAAGAGGCGATCCACACCCACGCCTACCAGTACTGCATCG
Source organism: Pseudomonas sp. GV071 (assembly GCF_003050835.1). Classification (GTDB taxonomy): domain Bacteria; phylum Pseudomonadota; class Gammaproteobacteria; order Pseudomonadales; family Pseudomonadaceae; genus Aquipseudomonas. The sequence goes on from NZ_QAOJ01000007.1 coordinate 259,983, forward strand.
AATCGCTGGGCATGGATGAAGGCGAGATCTTCAACATGTACCACGAGATTCCATCGGTCGCTAAGAAGGCGAGCTGGGGCCTCAAATACACCCGCTCGATCTCCGACCCGAAATTCGAAACCGGCACCCCGGAAACCGACCGCCAGTTCCTGCGCAACCTGATCGCCTACTACTGCGTACTGGAAGGCATCTTCTTCTACTGCGGCTTCACCCAGATTCTGTCCATGGGCCGCCGCAACAAAATGACCGGCACCGCCGAGCAGTTCCAGTACATCCTGCGCGACGAAAGCATGCACCTGAACTTCGGTATCGACGTGATCAACCAGATCAAAATCGAAAATCCGAGCCTCTGGGATGCGCAGATGAAAGACGAAGCCACCCAGATGATCCTCCAGGGCACCCAACTGGAAATCGAATACGCCCGCGACACCATGCCGCGCGGCGTACTGGGCATGAACGCCGCGATGATGGAGGACTACCTCAAATTCATCGCCAACCGTCGCCTGTCGCAGATCGGCCTGAAAGAAGAGTACCCAGGCACCACCAACCCGTTCCCATGGATGAGCGAGATCATGGACTTGAAGAAAGAGAAGAACTTCTTCGAGACGCGGGTTATCGAGTATCAGACTGGTGGGGCGTTGAGCTGGGATTGATGGCCCGCTGACATCAGAGTACGTTCGCCCCACAACCTGCCATGGATGTTGGGGATGAAGCTAATAAAAAGCCCCGCCTTGTGCGGGGCTTTTTGCATATAGGGCAAAGAGTTAATGACCGAAAAGGGGACAGATTTATTTTTAGTGCTCTAACTTCTAGCCCCCCCCTTTTCCAACGCTTAGATAAGCCCTTTAAGTCGATCAATAACATCACGATCCAAACAAAGCACCACCACTCCCTTCTGCTCAATGCAGGCAGCCGAGTTGCTTGTTGTCAGGAAAAATATCCGGTCTCCGGTGATTTGAAACCAGCCCGCGCGAAAGCCATACATGGCCGTGCCATTGATGCGAACACCCCCTCCCATGATTGCGGCGTTGATGGCTGAAGCACTCAACCCTTCCAGTGGCCATTGGGCTTTGTAAAAGCCGGACCGAACATGCAGTGCGCCGTCTTCGACAAAAACCTTTCCCTTGGCCTGGTACACCCACCAACTTTGGAGCAAAAGGAAAATTGCGGCCCCCAATAACAAGCCCACACTACTAAAACGTTTGGTGGCCATGTACTCCACGCCCAACAACAGAGCTACCGGCAGTACTGCAATAAGCAGGCTATTGAGAAAAAACTCTTTGGAGCCAAGCCCTACCGTGATGACTTCCATCTGAATACCCCTGCCGCTCGTTAAGTAAATAGAACCCATGGGATATCCATAGCCTCCACAGGCGCGGATGACAGTAATTATCAACTGAGAACTATTTGTCTAGTTCAGAAAAACCCAACGAACATAACATTGCTTAACCAGCCAGCTGCTCTAGCATGGGGGTTTACAACAGAAAACTTAGAAGACGGAGAATTCTCAAACGGCATAAGCCGCATGTTCTTTAAAGAGGAAAGGAAACTTCTAAAACAATAAGAGCTGTAGCCAGACTTAAATACGGACGTTCACAAAGAAAACCAACGGAACATCGGGCGAGGTCAAAAGAAGCGTGACGAGTGAACTGTACAAATACCCTATCGCCCACGCCTCAAACCTTCACACAAACAAACACCCCATTCCCCTCTACCCCATCCCACTCCAACAGCTTCTGGTAGTCATGCCCAAACACATGCACTTCAAAATACGGCGCCAACAGCTCCTGCAATTCAGCAAAACTCACCGCTACCATCGGGTGTTCGTCGTGCCACACCTGTTTCTCCCCGGCCACGACCCGCTCGATCCGTAACTTCAATGCCTGCCGCTCGCCCTCTCCCGGGTAACTCCAGGCGGAGCTAAAGGCAAACTCGCCGTCTTCATGGGTGGCGGTGTGGGCGACAAAGGCGTTGTTGTCGATTTTGTTTTTATCCACGGCGTTGAAGCAGAACACCCCGCCCTCGGCCAACGCGCTGTGCACGGCGGCGATGCAGGCGTTGAGGCGCTCGATGCTGGCGCTGTAGTGGATGGAGTAGAGAAAGCAGGTGATCAGGTCGACCGGTTCGCTGAGGGTGAAGGTGCACATGTCCTGGGCGCTGAAGTGCGCTTCGGGGCAGCGTTGGGCGGCGCGGTCGAGCATGGGTTGGTTGATGTCCAGGCCCGCGCTCTGGTAGCCGGCGTCGATGAAGTGGCGCACGTGGGGGCCGGTGCCGCAGGCGAGGTCGAGGTGGCGTTTTCCGGTGTTGCCGAACAGTTGCTGCAGGCGGTGCACGCAGTGGCTTTGCGCCTGGTAGTCGATGTCGGCGCACATCAGGTCGTAGTAACCCGACAGGTCGGTGTAGAGGGCGTTGCCGGGCATGTGGGCCAACCGTTAGTGAGCGGGCGCGGATGATAGCCCAGCCGCGGCGCAGGCCGGAAAAATAAGGGATGGGCCACAGTTTTGCGCTTTGCCCGGGTGGCGCGCGCGGTTGTCTGTTCCAATTGCCGATTGCGTTGCGCACCGCCAGGAACTCGCCCATGGAACTCCGCCTGCTGACTCTCTCTGAAATCCACAAGGTACATTTTTATCGCCTGATCACGCTGGTCTGCCTGAGCGCGATGGCGCTGATGATGCTCTTCGCGCTGCTGGAAAAAGCCACCACCGAGACGCAGGTGTTTTCCCTGGTGGTGCTGGCGTTGCTGTGGCGGTTTGGCTGGGAGTGGCTGAAGGTGTCTAGGTGCTCGCCGATGTTTGTCCACGGTGACGAGTTGGTGGTCACCCACAAGGGAGAGACGCGCCGCATTGCCCTGACGCAGGTGCGCGAAGTCACGTCCAAGCACGCAATTTTCATGACACGGCGTTATCGCTCGTGGTCGGAGCATCTGGCGTTTATGCAACTGACGCTGCACAGCGGCGAGCGGCTGTTTACCTTGGCGGAAAGTGGGGTGTTGGAGTTTCCGGCGGGCAAGGTGACGTTGCAGGCGCTGCGGGCGGTTGTGGTGGCGGCGAAGACCAACGCGATTACCAAGGCATAAAAAAGCCGCTCTGTTTGCAATGTGAAAACCCCGCACTGGCGGGGTTTTGTGTATGTAACGGACGTCAGCCCAAACCAAGCCCCGTACTCGCGGGGCTTGGTTCATCTGCTGCAACCACTCAATTACCGCGATAGGTGGAAAACCCGTACGGGCTCAGCAGCAGGGGGATGTGGTAGTGGGCCACGGCGCCGTCGACGGCGAAGATCACCGGCACTTCCGGAAAGAAGGTGGCGGCGTTGTGGCTGCGGAACCAGTCGCCGGTTTTGAAGGTGACGCGGTAGGTGCCTTTCTCCAGTGGTTTGCCTTCGGGGTACAGGGCCGGAATGCGCCCTTGTTCGTTGGTGGTGCCGCTGTTGAGCAGCGTCCAGGTGCTGCCGGTTTGTTGTTCGAGGGTGACCTGTACGCTGGCCGATGGCAGGCCATCTTGCAGGTTGAGTACGTGCACGCTCAGGGGGTTGTCGGCGGCGTGGCTGAGGCTGGCGATGGCGCTCAGGGCCAGGCCGGCCAGTGCGGTGGTGAGGCGTTTCATGGTGGAACTCCTTGGGTTATGGCTGGGTGGGCAGGTGCTGGGCGATAGCTTCCTCGGCGCACCCCTGGTCGTTGGCGCTGCCGCCCGCGCCGGCTACGCCGATGGCGCCGATGACCTGGTCGCCGACACGCAAGGGCAGCCCGCCGCCGAGAAGCAGCAGTTCACTGACCGTGGTGAGGTTGGCGGCATCGGGGTTGCTGCGGGCGCGTTCGGCCAGGGTGCTGGTGGCGGTTTTGGTCGACAGCGCGGTGAAGGCTTTGCGCTGCGCGGCCAGGGTGTTGTGCGGGCCGACGTTGTCGTCCCGTTGCAGCGCCACCAGGTTGCCGCCGCGGTCGACCACGGCGGCAACGGCGGTCTGGCCCAGGGCGTGGCAGGTGGCGAGGGTGGTGCTAAGCAACTGGTTGGCCAGGGCCAGGGTAACGTCAGGCCGCTGGGCGACTGGCGATTCGGCCAGGGCGTGGCTGCTGAGGGTCAGTGCAAGAAGCGTGAGCGGGGCGGTTCGCAGGAGCATGGCAGGGTCCGGTCAATGGCTGGTGACGGCCATGCTGCGCCGCCCTGCCCCACGGGCCGATTACGCCTGGATTACCAATTTGTAATGGGAGATTGGCGCACAAGCGCCTAGCCTTATGCGCCTGTGTAGGAGGAACCGATGCGCATCCTGTTGGTGGAAGACGAAGTGAAGACGGCCGATTACTTGCGTAAGGGGCTGAGTGAGTCGGGCTATCTGGTGGAGGTGGCGGGCAATGGCCTGGACGGCCAGCACCTGGCGCAGGAGCACAGCTTCGATCTGATCATTCTCGATGTGCAGTTGCCGGGCATCGACGGCTGGCAGCTGCTGCAAATCATCCGCCGCAAGCAGCAAACGCCGGTGTTGTTTCTGACCGCGCGCGACGCCGTGGAAGACCGGGTCAAAGGCCTGGAGCTGGGCGCCGACGATTACCTGGTGAAGCCGTTTTCCTATGCCGAGCTGCTGGCGCGGGTGCGCACCTTGCTGCGCCGTGGCCCGCCCCGTGAAGTGGAGCAGTTTCTGGTGGCCGACTTGCACCTCGACCTGTTGCGCCGCCAGGTCACCCGCCAAGGCCAACGGCTGACGCTGACCAACAAGGAATTTGCCCTGCTGCATTTGCTGCTCAGCCGCGAGGGCGAGGTGTTGTCGCGGGCGCAAATTGCCTCGCAGGTGTGGCAGATGAATTTCGACAGCGACACCAATGTGGTGGACGTGGCCATCCGCCGCTTGCGCGCCAAGGTCGATGACCCGTTCCCGGCCAAGCTTATTCATACCGTGCGCGGCATGGGTTACACCCTGGCGGTCCAGCCATGAGGCGCTGGGCGCCGCGGGCGCTGAGTGTGCGCCTGGCGCTGATGTTTGCCCTGGTCAGCGCGCTGCTGTTGGGCGCTATCGGCTTTTACCTGTACCACTCGCTGCAACGGGAAATTGCCTGGCGCGATGACCAGGCCCTGCTCGGCCGGGTGCAGCGGATGCAGGCGATTCTGGCCGATACCCAGAGCATCGACGCCCTGCGTGAACGGCCGCAGCTGTACGAGAACATGCTCGGCAATCGCGACAATCTGTTGTGGGTGGTGGACGGCAACGGTGAGGTGCTGATCGAAATCAACCCACCCAGCTTGCCCCGCCCGGCACTGCCGGCCAGCGCCACCGCGCAGTTGGTCGACGACCCCTCGGGCGCGCCGTTGCGCCTCGCCTGGCAACAGATGCCGCGCGGCAACCAGCAACTGACGCTGATCGCCGGCAAGCTGCTTACCGAGCGCACGCAAATGCTCGCGGCGTACCGGCTGAAGTTATGCCTGGCGTTGGCCAGCGGCGTGCTGCTGGCGTTTGTTCTCGGCTGGCTGGTGAGCCAACGCGGCCTGCGCCCAGTGCGTGAACTGGCGCGGCGCACGGCGGCCATCGACAGCCAACACCTGCACGTGCGCCTCGATGAGTTTCACGCCACGACCGAACTGCAGCCGCTGAGCGAGGCGCTCAACCACATGTTGGCGCGCCTGGAACGCGGCTTCGCCCAGCTGTCACGCTTCTGCGAAGACCTCGCCCATGAAATGCGCACGCCGCTGAGCAACCTGATGGGCCACACCCAACAGACCTTGCAGCGTGAGCGCTCGGTGGCGGTGTACGAAGACTTGTTGGTGTCCAACCAGGAGGAATACGAACGCCTGGCGCGGATGATCGACAGCATGTTGTTTCTGGCCCGCACCGAGCAGGACGCCATCACTCGCCAGACCGTCGACCTGCACGCCCTCGGCGAACAATTGTGCGAGTACTTCGAGGGCATGGCCGAAGAGCGCGACATGCCGTTGCGCAATCAAGCCCACGGCAGTTTGGTGGCCGACCCGGACCTGCTGCGCCGGGCGCTGGCCAACCTCCTGGCCAACGCCTTGCGCTACGGCGCACCGGGCCAACCGGTGACCCTGACCACCGAATGCGTAGGCACCATGTTGCAACTGAGCGTACACAACCACGGCCCGGCGATTGCCGCCGAGCACCTGCCGCACCTGTTCGAACGCTTCTACCGCTGCGACCCCTCGCGCACCTTACACGGAGACTCGGGCGGGCTGGGCTTGGCGATAGTGCGTTCGATCATGCAGGCGCATGGCGGTGAGGTGTGGGTGCGCAGTGACGACACGGGCACCTGGTTTACCTTGGCATTTACCGGGCAGCAGTAAGCAGCGGCTGCTGCTCGATAGATGGGATTCACAACATCGCCGGTGGCGCACCGCCGGCCTTCTGTTGGGTGATAAACCGCTCTCGCTGTGAGGCCGCTGGCAAATCGCCCGACAACGTGAAGAAAACCCGGTATCTGGCCTACCGCCGATATTGATTTTTAGCCACCGTCCCCCCGACACTACAGGCGCTGCGCGGGTGTTCTCACTCCGCGCCCCGAGCACGCCACGTTCCCCACGCGGCGCTGCGTTCTCATGGAGCCGTTGTGTGATGGATCGCGCCCTCCCCGCCTGGCTATTGCTGGGCCTTTGTTTGCTTGCAGGCCGTTGTTTTGCCGAACCGGAGTTGGGCCAGGCGGAGTACGAAACGGCGATCGCTACCCGTGATGCGTTTACAGAACTGATGAAGTTGGGCGTCCTGCCGGACGATGGTGTGCAGTCCAAACTCACGCCCCGCGAGACCCTGAAAAAGCGCCGCGAACTCAATGATCTGCTGGAAAAGTACGAGCTCGAGTTGGAGGTTTCAGCCGACCTTGGTTTTCCCCCGGGGCTGTTTGCCCATGCTCATATCGACCGGCTTAAAGCGGCGACCGATGCCTGGATACGTGTGTCCGCCAGAGCCAAGGCATGCGATCAGCTGTACAAGATCACGAAAACCAACTTGCTGGCAGGTAGCCTGGCCTTCGCGGCCTATTGCTCGCGCCTCGACCCGGACAGCCCCTCTCCCACCGATGCCGAGCAAACCGCCATGGCCATGCGGGCGTTACTGGCCAGCCTGCAAAAACCTGATCAATACAGCAGCTACTACCCGTTGCAGGCCTTCGATCACCCGCAGTGCTTCGATTTACGCATGACCGATATGTACAAAGAAGGCAACGCCATGCACGACGACATGGCCCTGCACCCCTTGCTGCTGACGTTGGAAGACACCCAAGCGGAAGCCTATTTGCAACTGGCACTTTATGAAGCCACAAGTGACCCGGCCACAGCCAGACAACACCTCGCCCAAGCTGGCGCCAAGGGCTGTGTAGGCCAGGCGTTTGTCGACCTGCAGGCACAGTTGAATGGCAGCGCCGCCCGCTGACTATCGGTTTAGTTACACCGCACTACGGCCACTCTCCGCCAGGCAGGACTAACTTCCCCCCACCAAGGACAGGTCATGGAAAACATTTACAACGCCCCCAAAGCCGAGCTGGTGGAGAAACTCTCCAGCGAACACGGCGCACCCTTTTTTGTCGTTTCGCTGCGCAAGGTCTGCCTGCTGTTTCTCCTGACGTTCGGCTGGTATTCGTTTTATTGGAGCTTCAAGCACTGGTACACCCAGCGTCGCAGTGCGGGGGAGCCGGTGACGCCATTGTGGCGGTCGATTTTTTATCTGTTTTTTACCCACAGCCTGTTTGGCCTGATCAACAAACGCCTGGCGGCACGGGAGCTGCCGTACTGGCGATACGCTGCAGCGCCCCATGTGTTTGTCGGGCTCGCGGTGGTGATTTGGCTGATCAACCTGCTGGCTTACGGCGACGAACGCACGATGGTGGTGGCGCTACTGCCGGTGATGGCGCTGTTGATAGTGCGGGTGCTGGCGTTGATGGCGATCCAGCGTCAGGCCAACCTGGCCAGCGGTGACCCGAGCGGTGCCAGCAACTCGGGGTTGTCCGGCTGGACCTCGGTGTTCATCGTCGTCGGTGCGGGCTACTGGGCGCTGATTCTGCTGGGGGCGATTTCCATCTTGCTTGGCGTGACGCCGCGCTAAGGGTGGTTGCCGGGTTCTTGCAGTGCAGCCTCCCATCGCTGCACCTGGGCCGGCATCTCGGTGAAATTGCCGGCCAGAAAGGTAGCTGGCGCCAGGGTGGCGCGGCCTTGTTTGAATTTCATTTTCACCAGTACTTCGGCGGCCAAAGCGTCTTTGGCGTAAATGCGGTGGCCGAAGTAGGCGCATTTTTCGTTGGCGTACAGCACCCGCGTGGCCACCCGCACCCGGCTGAACAACGGCACCGGGCGCAGAAACTGCACCTGCTGGGCGACGTTCACAAAACTCGCGCCGGCGCGCAGCACGGGGAAAAATTGACCGATCTGCAGTAGGTAGTCGAGCTGCGCGGTTTCGGCGTATTGCAGGTATTTGTCGCTTTTCAGCACCTTGAGGCCAGCGTCCAGCGGGGTTACCCAGAAGTGGCTGAACACGGTGTCAGCGACGCCGTGACGCCCCTGGCGCAGCAGACCGATAACAACGGCGATGAGGTTGCGTAGCAAGCCGGACATGGCGGGCTCCTTCCTTGGGAAGGGCCACGCTAGGCAGTGGCGGCGCGGGTGTCCAGGTTTGTCGGGTATTCGCGGGGATGATAGGCCGTCTCCGCAGGCGCCTGCGCCATGAACTGGGGAGGTAAGAGCGGCCTATGACGGTTACCAATTCCTACCAAAAACACCCCATTTCCTACAGTCGTGAAATATCAGACTGACATGAAGCCTGCTCCCCTCCCCCTAAATTGGCGCCGCTACAGAAGAACCTTAAACGCGTCATTTCCGGAGTTTGAACATGAAATTTTTTTTGATGCCGGCATTGGTTATCGCCACTGCCCTAGTTACTACTGGCTGCATGAGCCACAACGTCAGTCAGCCCACAGCCCCACTGGTGGGTAACGTGGACGCAGCGCTGAAAGCTGACGTCGCCGTCGGCGAAAAAATCAGCGGTCAGTCGTCGACCAATCTGCTTTTCGGTTTCCTTCAGATGGGCGGTGACAGCCAGTTTGCAGACGGCGTTGCCTAAGGAGGCGTCGGCGGTTCGGCGTTCAACCTGTTCGACCCGGTAGCATCGACCAAAGCAGCGGCGGCCTACAAAGCGGTCAAGAGCTCCGGCTCCGATCTGATCCTGGCGCCACGCTACGAAGTCAACGTCAAAGACTACTTCTTCTTTAAACAGGTCGACGTGAAAGTCACCGGCAACAAGGGCAGCATCCAAAGCATTCGCTAACGCTGCAAGAAACAAAGGGGGGCAGTGCTGGGCGTTTGTAATGCAACTTCCCAGCGCTGCACCTGGGCCGGCATCTCGGTGAAACTGCAAGCCAGAAAGGTAGCGGGCGCCAGGGTGGCGCGGCCTTGTTTGAATTTCATTTTCACCAGTACTTCGGCGGCCAAAGCGTCTTTGGCGTAAATGCGGTGGCCGAAGTAGGCGCATTTTTCGTTGGCGTACAGCACCCGAGTGGCCACCCGCACCCGGCTGAACAACGGCACCGGGCGCAGAAACTGTACCTGCTGGGCGACGTTCACAAAACTCGCGCCGGCGCGCAGCACGGGGAAAAATTGACCGATCTGCAGTAGGTAGTCGAACTGCGCGGTTTCGTCGTACTGCAGGTATTTGTCGCTTTTCAGCACCTTGAGGCCAGCGTCCAGCGGGGTTACCCAGAAGTGGCTGAACACGGTGTCAGCGACGCCGTGACGCCCCTGGCGCAGCAGACCGATAACAACGGCGATGAGGTTGCGTAGCAAGCCGGACATGGCGGGCTCCTTCCTTGGGAAGGGCCACGCTAGGCAGTGGCGGCGCGGGTGTCCAGGTTTGTGGGGTATTCGCGGGGGTGATGGCGGGATCCCGAGCCTGCGAAATGCCGCACAACATGTCGGCTTAGAGCTATCCAGAATGTAAGTCTTTTGCTATCACTTATCAGGTAGCCAGCCAGTATCGAGCTCCGCCATGGACCATCTCCTGTCGTTCTTATCCGAAACAGTGCCTAAGGCCAGGACGGTCGAACAACTTACCCGCCCACTGTTGACGCTGCTCAACCGTGTTACTGGCATGGAGTCGACGTACCTGACCACCATCGACCTGGAACATGGGGTGCAGCGCATCGAGTTCGCTCGCAATGTGGGCTCCATAACCATTCCCGAGGGCTTGGTGGTGCCGTGGGAAGACACCCTGTGCAAACGCGCGCTGGAAGAAAACCGCATGTATTCGGACAACGTCGCCGAGTGCTGGGGTGACTCCGAGGCGGCTAAGGCGTTGGGAATTCGCACCTACGTGAGCGCGCCGATCCGCGCTCAGGACGGCCGTGTGTTGGGCACGGTATGCGCCGCCAGTGCCGAGCAGGTCGCCCGATCGCCCGAGGTAGAGCCGTTGCTGTTGCTGCTTTCCAGCCTGCTCGGTTATTCGCTGGAGCGGGAAAACCTGGTGGAGCGCCTGCAGGAGGCCAACAGCGAGTTGGCCACCCTGGCGCTGACCGATTCGCTCACCGGGCTGTACAACCGCCGGGCAATTCTCAGTGAGGTGCCGCGCGTGCTGGCCCTGGCCAAACGCGAGCAGCGTTATGCGCTGGTGGCGGTTGTGGATCTGGATGGCTTCAAGTCGATCAATGACACCTACGGCCATCAGTCGGGGGACACCTTTCTCAAGCAGGTGTCTGCCCACCTCAAGGGCTGCTTGCGCGCCAGCGATGTGCTGGGGCGTACCGGTGGCGATGAATTCGTGGTGATTGCCATGGGCATGCAGGCCGAGCCGCATGAGCTGGCCGGTGCCATGCGCAATGCCGCCGACCACCTGCAGGCACGCCTGACCAGCGCCACCATTGGCCGCTATGCCCTGGACAATGGCGAGCTGCGTTATGCGGGCGCCAGTGTCGGGGTGGTGGCATTGATGCCCGATGGGGTGGATGCCGATGAGGCGATAAAACTGGCTGACCGCGAGATGTACCGGGTCAAGCAGCAGCGTAAGGCGCTGGCGATCGCGTAGCGCAAGCCGAAGATCAAGCGCTCGCGGCTAAAGCCCCTCCCACAGGAATAGGAGTTCCATGGTGGGAGGGGCTTTCGCCGCGATGCTTTTCTGAACCTATAAAAAAACCGGAGCTGAGCTCCGGTTTTTTTATGCCTTGCGCCTTACTTCTTGGCGTTGTAGCTGGTGAACAGGTTGCGGTAGTCCGGGATGTGGTTGGCGCACAGGGTGCCCAGGCCTTCGATGTCGTTGCGCCAGTCGCGGTGCAGCTCACACGCCACGCCAAACCAGTTCATCAGTTGCGCACCGGCGGCGGACATGCGGTTCCAGGCGGCGTCGCGGGTCATTTCGTTGAAGGTGCCGGAGGCGTCGGTGACCACGAACACATCAAAGCCCTCTTCGATGGCGGCGAGTGCCGGGAAGGCTACGCAGACTTCGGTGACCACGCCGGCGATGATCAGTTGTTTCTTGCCGGTGGCCTTGATCGCTTTGACGAAGTCTTCGTTGTCCCAGGCGTTGATCTGGCCAGGGCGAGCAATGTACGGCGCTTCCGGGAACATCTCTTTCAACTCTGGCATCAGCGGGCCGTTGGGGCCGGTTTCGAAGCTGGTGGTGAGGATGGTCGGCAGCTTGAAGAACTTGGCCAGGTCAGCGACAGCCAGCACGTTGTTTTTGAATTTGTCCGGTTCGATATCGCGAACCAGGGAGAGCAAACCAGCCTGGTGATCTACCAGCAGAACCACGGCGTTTTCTTTGTCCAGACGGTTGTATTTGTAAGAAGTAGTCATGGTGCGTTCCTCGCTTTCTGTTTGGGTGCCCGCTGTTGGGCGTTAAGGTTTTTGCTTCGCTGCCGTGTTGTCGCGGCATGGGTAAAGATTAAAATCGATCATCTTTTTGCACTAGACTGCAAAAATTGCCTCTAGCGTTCTATTTGGAGAACGATCATCGAAGACCTCAACACCCTCTACTACTTCACCCAGGTGGTGGAACACGGCGGCTTCGCGGCGGCCGGGCGGGCGCTGGATATGCCCAAGAGCAAACTCAGCCGGCGCATCACTCAGCTTGAAGAGCGCCTGGGCGTGCGCCTGTTGCAGCGCACCAGTCGGCACAGCGCCCTGACCGAAATCGGCCAGGCCTATTACCAACGCTGCGTGGCCATGCGCGTGGAGGCGGAAAGCGCCGCCGAAGTGATCGAGCGCAACCGCAGCGAACCCCGCGGCCTCATCCGCCTGGCCTGCCCCACCACGCTGCTGAACTCCTGGGTGGGGCCAATGCTGACGCGCTACATGCTCAAGTACCCCTTGGTGGAGCTGGCGCTGGAGGCCACCAACCGGCGGGTAGATGTGCTCCATGAAGGTTTCGATATCGCCCTGCGCGTGCGTTTTCCGCCGCTGGAAAACACCGACATGGTGATGAAGGTATTGGCCAACAGCACCCAATGCCTGGTGGGCCACCCGCAGTACGCGCAGTGCCTGGACGTGGGTTTTGCGCCGGAAGAATTGAGCCGCCTGCCAAGCCTGTTCTGGGGCGGGCAGCAACGCGAGTATCAGTGGGAGTTGTTCAACAGCGAGGGCGCCAGCCTGCGCATCAACCACCAGCCACGAATGATCACCGACGACCTGCGGGCGCTCCGGGATGCGGCGTTGGCGGGGGTGGGGATCGTGCACCTGCCGAAGGTGGCAGTGCGTGATGACTTGGCGGCCGGCACCCTGGTGGAAATGCTGCCGGGGTGGACGCCCAAGTGCGGCATCGTGCACGCCATCTTCCCTTCGCGGCGTGGGTTACTGCCGTCGGTGCGGGCGTTGATTGATTTTCTGGGGGAGGAATTCAGTCAGAGTGATATGGCGTGAGCCCCTCCCCTCTCCCGTTTACGGGAGAGGGGACGGGGGAGAGGGCTAGGCTTATCCCAACGCCGGCGTACGCGGCGGAATCTGCCGCTTGCTGCCAGTGGCTTCAAACGCCGACGCCAAGCGCAGCAACGCCGAGTCATCGTAAGCCCGCCCGGCAAAGGTCAGCCCCACCGGCATACCGATATCGGCCATCACGCCCATCGGCACGGTCACCGTCGGTACGCCCAGGTGACGGATCGCGAGGTTGCCGTTGGCCACCCACACGCCGTTGCTCCAGGCGATATCCGCCGAGGCCGGGTTGACGTCGGCATCGGCGGGGCCGACATCGGCGACGGTGGGGAACAGCACCGCGTCCAGCCCTAGCTTGTCCATCCACTCTTCCAGGTCGATGCGGCGGGTTTGTTCCAGGCCACGCAGACCTTCGGGCAAGGTCGGGATCTGGTCCCAGGGGGTGATGCCGCGCTCGGCCATGCGCACGTATTCGTCCATACCAGCGGCCAGGTCGCCCTCGCGGTTGGGCAAGGTGCCGGGGTCGTGGGGGAAGATTTTCGGACCGTCGACGTCCACCAGACGGTTGAGCTTCGGGTCGCCGTTGGCTTGCAGGAAGTCGTCGAAAGCCCAGGCGGAGAGGTCCCAGAGTTCGTGGTTGAGAAACTCCGGCGACACCAGGCCGCGGTTGAACACGGTCGGCGCGCCAGGGCGGTCGCCTTCGCAATTGGAGACCAGCGGGAAGTCCACTTCCAGCACTTCGGCGCCGGCCGCTTCCAGGGCGTTGCGCGCGTCCTTCCAGAGGTCGATCACCGAGGCGCGGGTGATGATCCGCTGGCCAGTCGGGCCGCCGATGCCGGGGGCTTCGCTGGTGCCGGTGTCCGGGTCAGCGTTGATAAACATGCGCGGCACGCCCAGGCGTTTGCCGGCCAGGGCGGCGGGCTTGGCGGCCAAGTCCAGGTAAGAGCTTGGGCGTACTTCGGCTACCGGCGGGATTGGCACCCAGGGCTGCAGGCGCCACAGGTCGCCACGCGGGTTGCTGTCTTCGGCCACCACGTGTTCGAGCACCTCCAGCAGGTCGGCCATGGTCCGTGCGTAGGGCACCACCACGTCCATGGTTGGCGTCAGCGGCCAGTTGCCGCGCACCGAAATCACCCCGCGCGACGGCGTGTAGGCGCACAGGCCATTGTTGGAGGCCGGGCCCCGGCCGCTGGACCAGGTTTCTTCGGCCAGGCCAAAGGCGGCGAAGCTGGCAGCAGTGGCGGTGCCAGCGCCGTTGGACGAACCGGAGGCAAATGGCGCCGTCAGGTAAGCGGCGTTGTACGGGCTTTCGGCGCGGCCATAGACGCCACGTTGCATGCCGCCGTTGGCCATCGGCGGCATATTGGTTTTGCCCAGGCAGATGGCGCCAGCAGCACGCAGGCGCTCAATGGTAAAGGCGTCGCGCTGGGCCACCAGGTTGGCGAAAGCCGGGCTGCCGGACGCGGCGGTCAGGCCTTTGACCAGGTAGCTGTCTTTAGCGGTATAGGGGATGCCGTCCAACGGGCCGAGCACTTCGCCTTTGGCACGGCGGGCGTCGGAAGCATGCGCTTCTTGCAAGGCGTCGGGGTTGCGCACTACCACGGCATTCAGCGCGGTGGCAGTGTCGGCGCCATCATAGGCGTCGATGCGCGCGAGGTAGGCCTGCACCAGTTCTACGGCGGTGGTGCGGCCGCTTTCGAGCGCGGCGCGCAGCTCGCTAATGGACACCTCGGTGACTTCGATCATGCTGGCCTCTTTTCTGGTTGGCAGTTGCAGGCGCCTATTCTGCCTCAAGCAGGCAACAGAGGAAGAGTGGCACGCCAGGTGGCCGATGCCGCACAATCCGGCCACGCTCCATTGCCCCCGAGGCCGCGCATGATTACCCGCCCACAGAACCCGTCCGTGTTCGTGCTGCTGTTCTCGCTCAAGGGGTCGATCATCACGGCGATCTGGCGCAAGGTGCTGTTCACCGTGCTGATCAGTTCGCTGGTGGTGGCCAGCCACGGCACCCTGTACCACTACAAAGTGGTGCTGACCGCCACGCCCTTCACCCTCTGGGGCCTGACCCTGGCGATCTGCCTGGGCTTTCGCAACACGGTGGCCTACCAGCGGTTCTGGGAGGCGCGCACCCTGTGGGGCGAACTGTCGATCGTGACCCGCAACCTGACTCGGCAGATCCTCACCCTGCTGCCGGCGGCGGCCGACAAAGAACGCCGTGTACTGCTCAACCTGCTGATCGCCTTTGGCTACACCCTGAAAGACCAACTGCGCCGCACCGAGCCCAGTGAAGAATTGCAGCGCCTGCTGGACGAACCCACCCGCCACACCCTCGCCGACAAACAGAACCCGCCCAGCGCATTGCTGCATCGCCTAGGCGAACAAACCATGGAGTTGGCCCGGCAATCCGGCGCCAGCGATATCGTCCAGGTGCATCTGGACGAGCAGTTGAACCGCGCGAACTACGTGCTGGGCGGCTGCGAGCGAATCAAGAACACCCCCATCCCCTACCCCTACATTCTGATGCTGCACCGCATCGTGCACTTGTACTGCTTTCTGCTGCCGTTCTGCCTGGTGGACAGCATCGGCTGGTTCACCCCGTTTGCGGTGTGCGTGCTGGCCTATACGTTTTTTGGCCTGGATGCGCTGGGCGATCAGATTGCCGACCCGTTCGACACCCAACCCAATGATTTGCCGCTGGATGCAATGTGCCGCGGGCATGAAATTGCGGTGCTGGAAATGCTCGGCGAACCGGCGCCGGAGGCAGCACAGCCGGTGAATGGGGTGTTGCTGTGACAGTTCGGCGGTGACGGGGCTACCTGGCGGTTTTAACCCTGGCCGTGACGGCGGGTCCACTCGGCGGCGACGTCGCCCATGGTCTGCGGCTCACCGCTGCGGATCCAGGCCATGAAGTCTCGGGTGAGTTTGACGTCCGCGCGGCACTGCTCGGCTAAAAACCGACGCACGTTCTGGGTGGAGCGGTAGTTTTTATCCAGCGGTGTGTGTGCGGTGATGGGGTCGGCGTGCCAGTCGAAGGGCATGGTGGGGTTCTTCCGTGAAAAGGGAGACGGTGTTGTAACCCAAAACGCGGTGTTGTAGGAGCGGCTTTAGCCGCGATCCCTGCAAACGATGAAATCAACAGCATCGCGGCTGAAGCCGCTCCTACGGGACCGTGAGCAGGGCGAATACCCCGTGGGTATCCGCCGACTCAAATCACTGCGCAATAAAGCCCAACAAATCTTCATTCAGTTGCTGCGCATGGGTTACCGCAAAGCCGTGCGGCGCGCCCTTATACACCTTCAACTGCGCGCCTTTGATCAACTGCGCGGCCAGTTTGCCGGTGGTTTCGAACGGCACGATCTGGTCGCCGTCGCCATGGATCACCAAGGTCGGCACATCAATCTTGGCCATATCCGGGCGGAAGTCAGTGTCAGCAAACGCGGTCACGCAATCCACGGTGCCTTTGAGGGACGCCAGCAAGGCGATATTCAGGGTTTGGGTGAGCACACCATCGGACACCACTTGGCCCTGATTGATGCCGTAGAACGGCGTGGCGAAGTCGCTGATAAATTGCGCGCGGTCTTTCAGCAGGCCACCTTTGATGCCGTCAAACACAGACTTGTCCACCCCCTGAGGGAAGTCTGCCGTCTTGCCGAAAATCGGCGTCACCGCGCCCAGCAGCACCAGCTTGGCGACGCGCGCGGAGCCGTGTTTGCCGATGTAACGGCTGACATCGCCGCCACCCATGGAGAAGCCCACCAGGGTCACGTCCTTGAGGTCCAGGTGTTCGATCAGTTGGGCGATGTCGTCAGCGAAAGTGTCGTAGTCGTAACCGGTCCACGGCTGGCTGGAACGGCCGAAACCGCGGCGGTCGAAGGCGATGGTGCGGTAACCGCGGGAGCTCAGGTACTCCATCTGGTATTCCCACATATCGGCGTCCAGCGGCCAGCCGTGGCTGAACAGTACGGGCTTACCGCTGCCCCAATCCTTGTAGTAGATCTCGGTGCCGTCTTGGGTTTTGAACGTGCTCATAGGGCTCTCCTGAAGTGTCCATTGTCATCGGGAAGAAAACGCAGCAAGCATCTTCTCTATAACTACTATCTGCCTGGAATATGACGGCGCATTGGATGGCTGTGCTGGGTTGAAAATTTGCTTACAGAGGTAAGCACGGTTCTCAATTTTGTCGACACAAACCACACACACCAACGCCCTGGGATAAGCTCGCGGCGCTTACCCCTTTGCCCTCTGCTGGAGCCTTGCATGCGCCTTTCCCGTTTTCTGGTCATCGCCTTTGTGATGCTGCTGGGCAGCAGCACCAGCGCCCTGGCCCGTGACCAATTTCGCGTGTGCTGGAGCAACGATGCTGGCGCGTTGCCGTGGGGCTATGCGGCGCAGCAGAAGATCGTGGCCAAATGGGCCAGGAAGTACCGCATCAGCATTGACCTGGTGCGCGTCGACGACGCCACCGATGCGGTCAAGCAATACACCGCAGGCCAGTTCGATGGCTGCACCATGAATAACCTCCAGGCCCTGTCCCTGCCCGCCGCAGCCGGAATCGATACCACGGCGCTGCTGATCAATAACTTCTCCGCAGGCAACGACGGCATTCTGCTGCGCGGCAAAAACCTGCGGGCGCAAGACCTCAAGGGCAAAGAGGTGCATCTGGCGAAAAATTCGGTGGCGCATTACCTGCTGGTACGTGCGCTGGAGTCGGTGCAATTGAGCGAAGACGATGTGAGCGTAACGCCCACCGCCGAGGCCGATCTGCTGGCTGCCTATGGCGCCGGCGATATCGCCGCAGTGGCGGCCTGGAACCCGACGCTGGCGCAGCTCAAGGCCGCGGGCGACAGCACCTTGGTGTTCAGCTCGCACCGCATTCCTGGAGAAATAGTCCAGCTGCTCGCGGTCAACACCGACACCCTGCGCGCCAACCCGGCCCTGGGCCGGGCACTGACCGGGGCGTGGTTCGAAACCATGCAACGGATGCGCGCCACGGACGACAAAGGCGCCGCCACCCTCAGCGCCATTGCCAAAGGTGCGGGTATCGAGCTGGAAGACTACGAGGCCCAGCGCCGCAAAAACCGCTCGTTCTACTCCGCCCGCAGCGCCGTGACCTTTGCCGAAAGCCCGGGGCTGCCGGCGGCCATGGAACGGATGAGCGCCTTTGCCTTTAGCCACGGCATGCTCGGCAAAGCCACCAGCGCGCAGAGCATCGGCATCTCCTTCGCCAATGGCGTGGTGATCGGTAGCCCGGCGAATATCAAACTGCGCTTTGATTCGGCGTTTATGCAGGTGGCGGCGGATGGGCGGTTGTAGATCGGTGGTGGATCATCCCCCTCACCCTAGCCCTCTCCCCGAGGGGCGAGGGGACTGATTGGGGTTGCAGCAAGGTCGCAGTTCAGCTCCCCTCTCCCGCCTGCGGGAGAGGGGCTGGGGGTGAGGGCCGCTTAGCGCGCCAGCCCACGCAAATGCAGGAAACCAAACAGCAACACCTGCGCCCGTTCCAGCCACGGAAACGCCTGGCGCTTGAGGCGGCTGTTGAACAGCAAGGCTTCGCCGACATGGGCGGCGAACAGCACGCCGGTCACCAGTAACAGTGGCCGGTGCAGCGGTTCACCAAAGGGATAGATGATGTTGAGCAGCGCCATCAGCCAGAACATGGCGAGGGCGCCTTTGAGGAAGGACATCAGGTGCATGGGTGTTCCTTGTTGGGGTGTAGGTTGAACCCAACGATACGTTGCAACTCAGCCCACTCACCCCGCACTTTTGGGTAGGTTGGGTTGAACGACGTGAAGCCCAACGATACGCCTGAGTCCGCCCCGCCAGCGCCGCCAAACAGACCACTGCCGTTACCTCTCAATCGTCCTGTGGCAGCGGCAATAGGCCTGAGCGCAACGTATCGTTGGGCTTCGCCTTTAGCTCAACCCAACCTACCGCACCCGCTCGATGGCCGGCATATTCCACTTACCAGACAGAATCGCCGCCTCCGGCCAGTACAGCCGTGCAGTCAGGGCGAAGCCACCCTCTTTTGGAATCGGCAGCCAGTTGCCTTGCCATTCGCTGGCCGGGGCATCGGCTTGCAGGATGATATCCAGCGAACCATCGGCGTTGCGTTTGAGCGCGTCGCGGTCGCCCAGGGCGTAGCGGTTCAAGGGGTTGTCGACCAGGTAGCCGTCGGCGTCGTAGACGGTCACCGACCAGAACGCGCGCACTGGCGGCAACTGCCCGGCAGCGAAATGCAGGCGGTAGCGTTGGCCACCTTGCAGCGCGTTGCCCTCACCATCTTTGACGCCATTGGGGTACACCGCGTCTTCGCCCAGGTTGGCGCCAAACCCGGCCATAGCCACCGCCGCACGCAAGCCGTACTCGCTGCCATAACGACCAACTTGCGCCGGTGGCACCCGCCAGCCGGCTTTCAGGTCGACCGGGTGGGCGATCACGTCTTGCAGCTTGCGCTCGGCCAGCCAGATACCCAGCGCCACCGCGCGTTGCTGCAGCCAGCCCCACGCCGGCACCTCAGCCCCGGGCTGCACGCCCAAACGCGCCAGGCCTTGCAGCGCCGGCTGATCCAGGGTGGCCGACGGCGGATTGCTGGCCATCAAGCGCGCCAGGCGTTGGAAGAAGTCGCGGCTCTCCAGCGCGCGCATCTGGAACAGCGGCGGCACGCCGCGCTCGACCTTCACCGGCGGCACCAGCGACGCCGAACGTTTGCCCTGCTGCCACTCACTCAGCGGCGTCAGGCTGATCTGCTGCTGGATGCCGTGCACCGTCTCGTAGTCCGCCACGCCATTGGTTTGCAGTCGGCCGAGCAGCCAGGCAATCGCCGTCGGCGAGCGCAATAGCAGCATGCCTTCCGGCACCGTGCCCTTCCAATTCGGCCCGACCAGCAAATAGGTGGCCGCGTCCTTGCCCGTGGTGCGCGGGCCCAGCGAGGCATAAACGTTGGTCCAGGCATCGAGAAACTGCATCACGTTGTAGCGCTCGGTGGCCGGCATCTCGAACACCAGCGCCTGCTCGCTCAGGTCCAGCCACGCCACCGAATACAGGGTGTCGACGTTGGGCCGGACGATCTCGCGAAAGTGCGCGTCGGGGAATTTCTGCACGTGCACCAGGTGCTGGGTAGGCGCCAGGCTGTGGTTAAAGCCGTCGCGGGTGATTTCAGTAATCACCAGCGGGTAGCCAAACACATAACCTTCGGCGGCATCACGAATCACCTGGCGCTGGCTGAACAGCACGGCAGCCGCCAGCACCACGAGCACCACTAGCGCCAGCACGGTTCTAAACCACAGCCGCGACGTCAGAGGAACGCTCATCTCAACGCACCGTCAGGCTGATCGGGCTGTCGCTGAAGTCGAAGCAGCCGAGGAAGGTTTTGATATCCAGCAGGTTGCCATCGACCTTCACATCGCCCAGCACCGCGCCCTTGAGCAGGCTGTTCTGGCCGCTGATAACGGTGTCCAGGTAAGTTTTGTCGAGGGTCAGTTTCAGCGTCGTGCCGTCTGGAATTCCGGGGTGCAACTGCACCACGCCACGGCGAACTTCCAGGGCCCACTGCTGGTTGATGTCGGGGAACACGAAGCCCAGGGTCAGGTTCACGTCGTTGGCTTTGTCCGGGTCGACACGGGTGATCCAGTTCTGCAGGAAGACTTTCACCGGCAGGTTTTTCAGCATATCCGGCGACAGGAAGGTGCCGCGCAAGCGCTTGGCCATTTCCGCCAGTTGCTCTTCACCCAGGGTGCCTTCCAGCTCCATGGCGCTCATCAGGTACCAGTTGCGCCAGTTGATGTTCATCTGCGCGTAGCCGAGTTTGCGGAAGCTGCGGGCCTTGATGTCGCGCGCCAGTTTGTCTTCGTGGTCGATGCGGATCACATAGGTGGCGAGCTCCGCCGCCCATTGGTAGTCGCCCTTCAGGTAGGCATCGCCAGCAGCCAGCAGCACCTTGTCATGGCCCCCCATCAGCTCGACGGTGCGCTTGGCTTTTTCCACCGGAGGAATCGGGTCGAGGTCGACCGGGTCGCCTTTGAACCAGCCCAGGTAGCCTTCGTAAATCTGCCGCACGCTGTGTTTCACCGTGCCGTAGTACTCACGCAGGTACGGGGTGTAGCCGGCCAGGTGCGGCGGCAGTTTCACCTTTTCCACCAACTCGTCCGGGGTCAGGCCCTTGTTCATCCAGCGCACGGTCTGGTCGTGGATATAGGCGATGCCGTCGCGGGTCATGCGCAGCACTTCTTCCACTTGGTCAGCACCACTCACCGGGCGGCCATGGGAGGGCACCAGGTACTGGGCATGGAAGCTGCGCAACAGATCGAGGCTATTCACCCACGCCACCGGGTCGCGGAATTTGGCGCCGCGCAGGGTGTGGATGTTCGGCAGGGTCGGGCCCTGGTCCACTTCGGCGCTGAGCAGCACACCGCTGCCGGGGATGTACATGACGATCTCGTCCGGCGCCTCGCTCGGCGCCCAACGAAACTGCACCGGCAGGCCGGCGATGGTGGTGTCGAGTTGGTCTTTGAAGGTGATGGTGGGGGCAATGAAGGTGCTCTGCCCACCGACGGCAATCGGACCGATGCCACCGTTCATGTCCTTGCGATCCGCCGCGTTCAGCGCCGCACCGAAGGTGTAGGCCGAGCGCATGGCCAGGATCGGGCCGACCAGCGCGCCCTGGGTGACCACGTTGTCGAGCAGGGTTTCATGGGCGTAAATCTGCACCTCGCCGCTCTTCACTTGCTCTTCGCTGACGAAGCCTTTCACACCGTTGATATGGTCGGGGTGAAAGTGGCTGTAGACGATGGCCTTGACCGGCTTGTCGCTGATTTTGCGGAACTCGGCGAAAACCTTGGCGGACTCTTCTGGCGACTCACCGGTATCGAAAATGATCAGGCCCTCGGGGGCAATCACCATCACGCTGTTGGCGATGCTCCAACCGACTGCCGAGTAGACGGTGTCGGTAACTTTGTAGATCTGCTTGTTGAACACTTTGGTGTGTTCGGCCAGCTCGGCATTGATCGAGGGCTGAATGGTTTCGGCAGGCAGGTCGGCAAGAGCCGTCAACGGCAACGCCGCAGCCAGCAGCAAACCGCTGAATCGGTTGAGTGCGCTCATGAAGGATTTTCTTTTGTTGTTATGGACTGGCGCAGGTTGGCAAAGGCAGACTGATAATTCCAATGCAAAATTATCCAGCTTCTGATGCGAGATTCGCATGAATGACTTACGCCAGCTTCGCCATTTTGTCGCGGTTGCCGAATACGGCCATTTCGCCCGTGCGGCAGAGGCGATCAACCTCAGTCAACCCGCTCTGTCGCGCAGCATTCAGGCGCTGGAGGCCAGCCTCGGCTGCCGCCTCCTCGACCGCGGCCCGCGCAACGCCGTGCTCACCGCCCATGGCCAGTTGGTGCTGGAACATGCGCGACGGCTGTTGCAGGCCAGCCGCTCGTTGCACAACGCGGTCAGCCAACTGGCCAACCTGGAAGCAGGTGAGCTGCGCGTCGGCTGCGGCCCCTACCCTGCCGCGCGCCTGATACCGCGAGCACTGGGACAACTGGTGACGCGTTTTCCCAAGGTGCATGTGCAACTGGTGATCGACGGCTGGCTGCCACTGCGCGAGCAATTGCTCAACGACAACCTGGAGCTGTTCGTGGCCGATATCCGCGAGTTCGCTGGCGACCCCTTGCTGCATATCGAACCGCTGCGCATCCACCACGGGGTGTTCTTCTGCCGTCCCGGTCACCCGCTGCTCCGCGAGGCCACTGTCGACCGGGCCATGCTCAGCCGTTACCCCTTGGCCGGCACCCAACTGCCCGACACGGTAGCCGCCGCCCTGGGGCAACTCAGTGGGCGCCAGCAACTGCTGGAGATCGAGTGCAACAACTTTCTGGTGCTCAAAGCGCTGGTGGCCAGCAGCGACGTGATCAGCATGTCGCCATGGGATGTAGTGGCGGACGATGTGCAGAATGGGCGTTTGGCCGTGCTGCCCTTAACCAGCGATCAGCCGGCGCAGCAGTCGGCCTATGGCGTGGTTACCCGCTCCGGGCACAGCCTGTCGCCTGCGGCGCAGGCGATGCTTGAAGAGATTCGGCGGGAGGATGGCTAAGCGTCTGCATCTGATCTTTGTAGGAGCGGCGGCTACCGCGAGTAATACCCCACCGCCACCATGTAATTACCCACCTGCTGCAGATACGCATGCTTGTGTTCGTTGCGTTCGGTCACCGGGTTGCGCCAGAGGTATTCCAGCTCGCCCTTGCCGTCCTTTTTGATCGCATCGAGCATGCGCTGGCCGATCTCGACGCCGTCGGGGGCTTTCAGGTTGGCGAAGTCGGTGCCGATCAGGCGACGGTTGTAGCCGTGGGCGACAAAACGTTTGCTGTCGAGGTCGACCACAAACACGTAGAGGTCGTCCTGCAGGTAACGCGGGTCAAGGTCGTTGATGGCGGCGAAGGTGGTTTTCGGTTCTTTTTTGATGGCTTCGCTGGCTTCAGCCAAGAGCTTTTCCGCTTCCGCGGGCTTGGCCCGTGGCAGGTAAAAGCCGACGGCCAGAATGCGGTCGTTGATGCGTTGGAAATAGGTGTGCTTGCGCTCCACCTTACCGTCCTGGCGATTGACCCAGCGGTACTCGGCCTCGTGCATTTCCCCTTCCGGCTCGCTGAGGGCGCGGGCAAAGATTTTCTTCGCGTCCTCGTCGAGGGTCGCCGACACATCGCGCCCCACCAGCATCACCGAGGGTCCACCACTGGCGAGCATCACGCCCTGGGTGTTGACCACGTACACATACAATTGGCCGGTAACGAACTCGCCCTGGCGACTGAAGGCAGCGAACGCGGTATCACCGTTCTTCTCGTAGTAGTCCACCGCCTTGAGCAGCAACGCCTTGGCGTGCTGTGCCTCCTCTTGGTAGGCGGCGTCGCTTTGCGCCATGGCGGTAAAACCGAATAACGACAGCATCAACGTCAACAGCGCACGGATAGCCAGGGTCATGGACCAACTCCAGATTGAGGGACTGCTGTGCAGTGTAGACAGGTACGCGCCAATACCATTCATCCAACCTGCTGAACCAAAAAGGCTAACCCCGCTTCACAGCTCAAAGCCCCCAATAAAAGGCCACCACCATGAATGCTCGACTCCTCGTTCTGCTCTTGACCAGCCTCGCCGCGAGCGGCGTGTGGGCCGAAGCCTGCATGGTCGAAACCCGCGCACAAAGCGCCTCGGTGCCGATGGTGGAAGGCAAATCCTGCTACGAATACAAAGGCGTGCCAGCCGGCAGCATCGACTGGTCGTGCAGCAACGAAAGCAAGGAGACGCTGGCCAGCAGTAAAACCAAAGTCGCCAGTTGCCCGGAAAAACCCAAAGGCACCTGCATCGCCACCCTCACCCAGGAGTCGATGGCTAACCAGCGTTCCAGCAGCAAGGACAGCCACGCCGACTCAGCGAACATCCCCAAAGGCGCGCAAGTGCTGACCTATTACTACGACCTCAAGGATGAGTCGCAGGCGCGCACTGATTGTGAAAAAGCCGGGGGGCAATGGCGCACCCAATAGGGCGACTACCCGCTAGCGGGTATCCGTCGTTACGCCGACTTAAGCCCTGCCGCCCACTGCGACGGTGATGTCCATGGCTGTGCGGCGGCGGATATCGCCGGTGGCGCTATTCGCCCTACGCGAACGGCAGCGGCCCCGCAAACTCGCCAATCGGCAGCCAATGGGTGATCAGCCCGGTGTCGGCTTTCCAGTGATGCAGCAGCATGGCCGGCGGCTCGATATACGAGGCCTCCTCAGCATCCGGCCGCAGCCGCAGGGCAATTGCCGTGGTGGTGCTCGGCGCGGTGCACAGCAGGCTGCCGCCGAAACGCAGTTGCATAAAGCGGTGAATATGGCCGCACACCAGTCGCTCTACCTGCGGATGCCGGGCAATCACCTCGGCCAGGCGTGGGCCGTTGTGGCAGGCGTACAGGTCGATGTAGGGAATGCCGCTGGCGAACGGCGGTTGGTGCAGCATCACCAGGGTTGGGCGTTGGGGTTCGGCGGCCAGTGTCTGCTCCAGCCAGGCGGCGGCCGCGTCGTCGAAGTCGCCGTGGTGCAGGCCCGGGATGGTGATATCCAGGGCGACGATACGCACCGGACCGTACTGCCCGGCGACAAAGTGCAGCGGACCGTTTTCCGGCAAATAGCCAGAAGCGGCAAAGGCTGCGCGGAAGGCTTCGCGCTCGTCGTGGTTGCCGGGAATCAGCAGCAGCGGTTGCTGGATAACGGCGAGCAGTTTCTGCGCATGGGAATAGGAGGCCGGCGACCCATCATCGATCAGGTCGCCGGTGATGATCACCACATCGGGCGGCGGGTCCAGTGCCGCGACCTGCGCCACGGCGGCGAGGAACATGGCGTTGGAATCCACCAGCCCCTGATAGAGCTCGCCTTCGGGGCAGATGTGCGGGTCGGAGAGGTGAGCGATCAGCATGCAGATTCCTTTCGGTGTGGCTGAAAGGAAACGGCGCAGCAAATGTTGTACCGAGTAACGGCAATCGAGGCTGAATCGGATGGCCGCCCCCCTCTCCCACAAGGTTTCATGGTCATTTGTGGGAGGGGCTTTAGCCGCGAGATTTTGATCTGCCTACTTACCTCTGAGCATGCTACCGAGCACCTCATCGCGACGAATCCAGGCATGGAACAGCGCGCCGGCCAGGTGCAGCAACACCGTGGCAAACAACAGGTACGCCAGGTAGGTATGGGCGTTGCGCAGCACGGCGAAAGTCGGCGCATTGGCGGCCAGCAGCGCGGGCAAACGCAGGTTGCTGCTAAGCATCACCGGGTCGCCGGCTGCGGAAATCATCGCCCAGCCCACCAGCGGCAAGGCCAGCATCAAGGCATACAGCAGCACATGGGAGAGCTTCGCCGCGAGCTTCTGCACGCTGGGCATGTCGACGGGTAATGCCGGCGTCACGTGGGTAAAGCGCACCAGCAAACGCACGATTACCAACAGCAAAATGGCAATACCCAGGGGCTTGTGCAGGTTGATCAGCCATTGGTGCCGCTCGGACACCGAGGCCACCATGCCCACGCCGATAAACAGCATGGCGATGATCATCACGGCCATCAGCCAGTGCAGCAGGCGTGCCGGTGCAGAGAAGTGTTGAGTGCTCATGGGCGCTGCTCCTGGGCTGCGTTGGCGTGGTGCGGCAGCGATTCAACTTCACCGGCGCGGCGTTGGTACGAGGCGGCGTAGGCGGCGGAGCGGGCGGCCAGCAGCGGGTCGTCCGAGCCTTCGATGCCACTCGGCAAAATCAGCGGGTCGTAGTTGATGTCGCGGCATGCGCCGTTGTCTTGCGCCTGCTCGTGTTCGATCACCAGGGTGCCGGCATTCACTTGGCGGTGTTCGCCACTCCAGGCTTTGCTGGCGTCGTTACTCGGGTCGCCGGGATTGGCCAGGGTGAGGATCAGGCTCCAGCGCTGCGGACCGTTGGCCAGGCGCTGTTGCAGGTCGGCTTGCAGGTAGTCGTCGGCAGTCGGCGCAGCGCTGTCGGCCTGGGCGTCGGCGACCATGCTCCAGCGCACGGTCTGGCGAACGCCTGCGGCATTGGTCAGGTAGAAGGCGTTGACGCTGTTGTAGGTTTCAGTGGTGAAGCTGGCCGCCGGTTTGGCGGTTTTTACCCAGGCCAGAAAGGCGCCGGTTTCCGGGTGGGCGGCGAAAAACGCGCCGGCCTTTTTCGGGTCGGGTTTGCCGGTGGCCGGGTCCGGCGCGGTGGCTTGCAGCAGGCCGAAAAACGCTTCCGGGGTGCCCACTGGAAACACCGCCATGCTGTTCATGCCGGTACGCCACTGCTGGCCGTTGGCTTGTTGAAAACGCAGGGCCATGCTGCGCAGCGGTGCCGCGCTGTCGGGCGAATACGGGTTGCCGGTGGGCAAGGAAAAACGCCCCTGCACCGGCGTGCGGGTGGCGCTAAACACCTCGGCCGAGGACAACTCGACGCCGGCGCCATTGCTGTCGAAGTAGCCGGTCACGCAGATGCCTTTGGGGTGGTTGCGGCGAAAGCCCGGGTGCTCGCCGTTGTTGTGTTCGAGCACATCGACGACCCGCGCCGGGGTCACCCGCTCGGGGCTGAAGTAGCCGCCGGTGTAAGCCAGGGCGGCGGCGATCAACACGGTTACGGCGCCAATGGCGCCCAGGCGCAAGGCCAGGTTTACCGGGCTGAGGGGTGGGCGTTGCTGCGGGTCACTGTCGGCCATGGGAAGCTCCAGAGTCTGGCGAAGGTGCCGTCAGACGCACGTGCTAGGGTTTTATTCCCGGCCGGGTGTTTATTTATTTTTTCCACCCTTCGGGAATAATCTCCGCGCAGTGGCGTCTTGCTCACCACACTCTGCTGACACGACCAACCTGGACCGCCATGCACGGCATAGATGACCAACTGCGCGATCTGCTCCCCCGCCTGCGCCGCTTCGCCCAGTCGCTGACGCGCAACCCCAGCAGCGCCGACGACCTGGTGCAAGCCAGCCTGGAAAAAGCCCTGGGCGCCTGGGCCAGCAAACAACCGGACGGCGATCTGCGCGCCTGGTTGTTCGCCATTGTGTACCGCCAGTTTCTCGATGCGCAGCGCAGCGCCAGCCGCTACCGGCGCCTGCTGGAACTGTTCACCGGTGGCCAGGACGAGCACCATTCGCCTTCGGCCGAACGCACGGTGGTGGCGCAAACCACCCTCGCCGCCTTCGAGCGCCTGCCCCATGAACAACGGGCGATTCTGCTCTGGGTCACGGTGGAGGGCCTGCGTTATCAAGAGATCGCCGATATCCTCGGCGTGCCGATCGGCACCGTGATGTCCCGCTTGTCCCGCGCGCGCCAGGCATTACGCCAGCTCGGCGAGGGCGAAATCACCACCCCTTCTTTACGGGTCCTGAAATGATCACTCTGCCCCCCGGCGACCACGACTTGCATGCCTACGTGGACGGCCACTTGAACGAGGCCGAACGCGAACAGGTGGCGCTGTACCTCGCCGCGCATCCCGAGGTCGCCGCCCAGGTACGCGCCTGGCAACAGGACGCCCAGCACCTGCGCGCGGCCCTCAGCGGCGCCCTGCAGCTGCCACCCAACCCGCAGCTGGACCCGTTCGCCATCCGCCACGGCCTGCGCCGGCAACGCAGCCGCCACTTCGCTACCGCCGCGCTGCTGCTGATTGCCGTCAGCCTCGGCGGCGTTGGCGGCTGGCAGGCGCGCACCCTCAATTTTGCCAGCCATATGCTGCCGATGGCCGACGCCGTGCAGGCCTACCGCATGTTCGCCGTCAACGACGGCATGGCCAGCGACTGGAGCGCCAGCCGTGGCGATGCCCAGGGCTGGCTGGACCAGCACTTTGCACGCGCCGACCGGATGCCCGACCTCGCCGCCGCCGGTTTTCAACCGGTGGGCGGGCGGATGATCAGCACCGAACAGGGCGCGGCAGCGATGCTGGTGTACCAGGACCCGAACGGGCGCAAGGTGAGTTTCTACATCCGCCCGCCAGGCCCGCAGAACTACCTGCTGAGCCGCGGCGCGCGGCGCGATGGCGAATTGCAGGCGGATTATTGGTCGAGTGCCGAATACAACTATGCACTGGTGACGCCGGCTGATGATCCGGCCGCCGCTCAGGTGCGCCAGGCACTCGGCCAATCGATTTAAGCCGCAAAATTTTCGTGCGGACCCGCGACCAAACATGCCGTTGCGGCTCGGGGTAAGGTGGCGCTCTGAACCGATCTCGAAGAGCCCGATAACGAGCCGCACATGAGCACAACCCATCACACCCGCACCCATCACACCCGCGGACACGCCCTGGTAGTCGGTGCCGGCGTGGTCGGCATCGCCACCGCCCTGTGGCTGCAACGCCACGGCTGGCGCGTGACCCTGCTGGACCGCCAACTCCCCGGCACCGCCACCTCGTTTGGCAATGCCTGCACCTTTGCCACCTACTCGGTGGAGCCAGTGGCGACCCCGGGCATCTGGCGCCAGGCGCCAGCGTTGCTGCTCAAGCCGGACAGCCCGCTGAAAGTCCGCCCGGCCTACCTGGGCAAGATCGCGCCATGGCTGTGGCAGTTTCTGCGCCACTCCAGCGAGCAGCGGGTGCACGCCATCAGCCGTGACCTGGATACCCTGCTCAAGCCGTGCATGAGTTCCTGGGGCACGCTGCTGGACGACGCCCAGGCCAACCACCTGATTCGCCACGACGGTTCGCTGTATATTTTCGAAACCCATGAGCGGCGGGTAGCGGAGGAAATGGTCGCCTATCACCTGCCCTTCGAGGTGCCAATCCGGCTGGTGGAAAACCACGAACTGCATGCCATGGAGCCGGCACTCAACGCCCGCGCTGCTTTGGGCGTGGAGTTGCCCGGGGTGAGCCGCACGCTCGATCCGTATGCGTTGAGCCTTTGCCTGTTCCAACGTTTTCTCGCCTTGGGCGGGCGCTTCGAGCGCGGTGAATTGCGCGATATCCACCGCAGCAGCGCAGGCGGCGAACAGGTCAGCGCGGTGCTCGCCAGTGGTCAGACGTTGACGGCCGAGCGGGTGGCGTTGTGCACCGGTGCCTGGTCCAAACAACTGGCCAAGTCATTGGGTGACGAACTGCCGCAAGACACCGAACGCGGTTACCACGTGCTGTTCGAACAAGCCGGCGCCGTGCTCAACCGCCCGGTGTGTTGGGGCGCCGGTGGCTTCTATATGACGCCGATGGCGCAGGGGTTGCGGGTGGCGGGCACGGTGGAATTCGCCGGCACTCAGGCCGCGCCGGACCCACGGCGTTACCGCTACCTGGCCAATGGCGCGCGGCGTTTTCTTAACCTGCAGCATGAGCCGGCGTCGCAGTGGATGGGCTTTCGCTCATCGATGCCGGACAGCAAACCGGTGGTGGGCCAGTCGCGGTTATTGCCGCAGGTGTTCTATAACTTCGGCCACGGGCATGTGGGGCTGACGCTGGGTGCGGTGACGGGGCAGTTGCTGGCGGAGATGGCCAGCGGGTTGCAAACCTCAGTGCCGTTAGCGCCGTTTTCTCCTCACCGGTTTGGCTGATATATCGGGGTTTGCGCCATGATCAGCGATTGCAGGGATCGCGGCTGAAGCCGCTCCTAAAGAAGGCCACGAGGTCTAGGGCGGGGCTCTTAGCGACAATCAATTTCAGCGATATCAACTACCAACACCATGCGTTTCTCAAGGAAGCGGTGACAGGGGAAGCTTGGCCCCGAAGTCACTCACAACCCCCTTGAGGAACACACCATGAAAACCATCGTTACCGCTTCCCTGCTCACCGCTTTGTTGACTGGCACCGCCTTCGCTGGCGCTGATGTAAACCACAGCTACGACGCCGCCACCAGCAAACAGACCACCGAGCAAAGCAAAAGCCAGAAAGCTGATGACACCACCCAAGCCGTCGACAAAAAACTCGACAGCGAAGAGCAACGTTGGGGTCAGCCACGCTGGTGGCATTGATTGATCGCTCTACTCAAAGGCGCCGCTCAGGCGCCTTTGTTGTTTCTGCGTTACGACCACTGGTCCTGTTTGTCGAACAAGGGCAAATTGCCGCCACTCCACTCTGGGTAACTCACAGAAATGGAGCATCGATGATGAGCAAATTACCTTTCACTGCCTTGGTACTCAGCGGCCTGCTGGCCGCCTCTTCTTCCACCCTGGTATTGGCCGCCACAGTCAGCCCCGGCAACGGCGTGGGCGCCCCGGAAGCTGGCACGTCGGGTGAAGGCACCGGCACCTCCGGGACTAACGCGACCAGTCCGGGCACCGGCACCGGTACTGGCGCCACTGGCCAAGGCAACACCGGTACGGGAACCGGCGCACCCGCTGGCACCGGTACTAGCGGTACCGGCACAGGTGTCGGCACCGGGACGGGAACCACCGGCACCGGTGCCGGCACGACAGGAACTGGCGGCACCATGAGCCCTTCCGGCGGTAGCGGCGGTGGCGGCAGCAGCTCCGGCAGCGGTGGCACTGGCACAGGCGGTACGGGAACCGGCGGAACTGGCACCGGTGGTACTGGCGGCGGTGTGGGCGGCGGTACCGGTGGCGGCTCTGGCGGTGCCGGTGGCGCAGGCGGTGCCGGGGGTGGCGCAGGCGGCGGCAGCTGATGCGCCACAGCAGAAAACATGGCCAGTCGGGTTCGCCCCACTGGCCATTTTTTTGCCCGTAACGCGACGCGCTCGGGCTTACCGACTCAGCGCTTTGCAGGTATAACGGCAACGCGCCATGGCACTCGACCAGCAGCGCCCTTCCCCCGTTCCAAGGACATGCCCACTGTAGTCGGGCTGGAGAATTCAGGTGATCAAACCGCTGCGCATTGCCATCGTCGGCGCCGGCCCTGCAGGCCTGGCGGCCGCCCTTTATCTCAAGCGCAGCGAACACCAGGTGACGGTGTTCGAGCGCTTTGCCGAAGCTTCGCCGGTTGGCTCCGGGCTGATTCTGCAACCCACCGGCCTCAGCGTGCTGGAGAACCTTGGCCTGTTCGAGGCCATCGCCCAATTGGGCAGTCGCATCGACCGCTTGTACGGCGCCGATGCGCAGAGCGGGCGCACTGTTCTCGATGTGCGCTACGCCGCGATCAAGGGCGGCCGTTATGGCATCGCCGTGCACCGCGCCGCACTGTTCCACGTGTTGTTCCAGGCGGCACAAGCAGAAGGCATCAGGGTGGAGACCGGGTTGGATGTCGACACCCTGGACACCCGTGGCGACCAGGCCTGGCTGGTGGGTAATGGACAAGCGAAGGCCGGGCCGTTCGACCTGGTGGTGGATGCCAGCGGCTCGCGCTCCAAACTGAAAATGCTGGCCCTGCAACCGAGCGAACCCAAGCCGCTGGTGTATGGCGCCTTCTGGGCCTCGTTGCAGGCTGACCAGGCCGCCCTGAGCAGCCAAGCCCTGGTGCAGCGTTACCACCGCGCGACCACCATGATCGGCGTGCTGCCCATCGGCAAAGCCGGGCCGGGCAGCGCCGACATGAGTGCGTTTTTCTGGAGCACCAAACCGGATCAGGTCGAGGCGCTGAAACGCGCCGGTATCAACAGCTGGAAAGACCACGTCGCCGGGCTTTGGCCGGACTGCGAAAGTTATCTGCAGCAGATCAACGATTTCGACGACATGACCCTCGCCCGCTACGGTCATCACACCCTGGCCATGCCGGTGGGGCGAAGCCTGGCGATCATCGGCGACGCCGCCCACTCCACCAGCCCGCAACTGGGCCAGGGCGCCAACATGGCCCTGCTCGATGCGCGCGCCTTGATGCATGCGCTGAACACCAGCACCGACCTGGCCAGCGCCCTGCCCCGTTACGCGGCTTCACGACGGCTGCATGTGCGCACCTTTCAGGCGTTGTCGGGAGCGTTTACGCCGTTCTATCAATCGGACTCGCGGGTGCTGCCGTTCCTGCGGGATCGGGTGATGGCGACGTTGTCGAAAATTCCACCCGCGCCGCAGATTCTGGCGGCGATGGTGGCGGGGACGTTAGTCGACCCGTTCGGGCCGATTGGGTTGAAGGAAAGACACTGGGGTGTTTGTTTGCCGGAAGAAGCTGATCACCTCCAGCAATCTGGATTCCCGCCTGCGCGGGAATGACGGAGGTGCTCAACCTATCGCCGTCATCCCAGCGAAGGCTGGGATCCAGAATGGCGGGAAAGACACCGATGTCCGTCTCGCCTTAAAACCCAGCAATCTCGCGCAACCGATACCACGACATGCCCAACGCCAGCAGCGGCGTGCGCAGCAATTTGCCGCCGGGGAATTTCATGTGCGGCACGCTGGCGAACAGGTCAAAACCAGTACTGTCCTGACGGCAGATAGCTTCGGCCAGCAGGCGCCCGGCCAGGTGCGTGGTGTTCACGCCATGGCCGGAGTAGGCCTGGGCGAAGTACACGTTGGTTTCCCCGCGCAGACGACCGATCTGCGGCAGGCGGTTGGCGCCGATGCCGATGGTGCCGCCCCAGGCGAAGTCGATACGGGTTTCGGCCAGTTGCGGGAATACCCGCAGCATTTTCGGCCGCATGTAGGCGGCGATGTCCTGTGGGTCACGACCGGAGTAATGGCAGGCACCACCGAACAGCAGACGCCGGTCAGCCGAGAGGCGGAAGTAGTCCAGGCCAACCCGCTGGTCACACAGGGCGCGATTGCCAGGAATCAGTTGTTCGGCCTGGGCCGGGCTGAGCTGTTCGGTGCCGATGATGTAGCTGCCGGCGGGCAATACCTTGCCACTCAGTTCAGGCACCAGACCAGCCAGGTGGGCGTTGCCAGCCAGCACCAGGTGATTGGCGCGGACCATACCGGAGGCGGTGTGCACCTTGACCTTGGCACCGTATTCGATGCGCTGCGCGGCGCTGTTTTCGAAAATCCGCACGCCCAGCTTGTGCGCCACGGCGGCTTCGCCGAGGGCCAGGTTGAGTGGATGCAGGTGGCCGGAGCCGCTGTCGATCATGCCGCCGACAAACACCTTGGAGCCGACCACGCGGTCCATCTGCGCAGGCTCGATCAGGGTCAGCTCATGGCCGTAACCCATGGCCTCGAGCGCCTGTTTGTCTTCGATAAAACCTTGGTAATGCTGCGGCGTGTTGGCCAGGTCGCAGTAGCCCCAGCGCAGGTCGCAGTCGATGCCGTATTTGGCCACGCGCTCGCGGACGATTTCCACGGCTTCCAGGCCCAGGCGTTCCAGGGTGGCAACGCCGTCGGTGCCGATCTGCCCGGCGAATTTCGACAAGTCGTGGCCGACGCCACGAATCAGTTGGCCGCCATTGCGACCGCTGGCCGCCCAGGCAATTTGCCGGGCTTCCAGCAGCACCACCGAGAGGCCGCGTTCGGCCAGTTCGATGGCCGTGTTGAGGCCACTGAAACCACCGCCGACGATGCACACATCGCAGTCCTGCGCGCCATTGAGCACGGGGAAGTCGATCTGTTTGTTGCGAGTGGCGTGGTAGTAGGAGGCGGTGTGGGCAGTGCTAGCTGCGCCAGAGAGAGAAGAATTCAACGACATACAAAGGCCTTTAGCCTGGAGGTTTGCACGCCCCAAGCGGCTGATTGTGTTTCCAGGAATCGAGGCTGAAGCCTCGATGTTGATCGCGTAGGAGCGGCCGGTCCGGCCGCTCCTACAAGGGCCAGTTACCGACCGGACTTGTAGTTGTTCCAGGCGCGGGTGGTCCAGCGCATTACGGCGGTGGTCCATTCGGAGGAAACGTAGAGTTTTTTCAGCACCTCATCCGACGGATAGATGGACGGGTTCTGGCGAATTTCCGGGTCCATCACCGTATCCGCCGCCTGGTTGGCGTTGGCGTAACCGACAAAATCGCTGACCTGGCTGATCACGTCGGGCTTGAGCAGGTAGTTGATGTAGGCATGGGCCTCGGCGACGTTTTTGGCGTCGGCGGGAATGGCCAGCATGTCGAACCACAGGTTGGCCCCCTCTTTGGGCACCACATAGGCGATGTCGATACCGTTCTTGGCTTCCTGCGCGCGACTCATGGCCTGGAAGGCATCACCCGAGTAGGCGAAGGCTACGCAGATATTGCCGTTGGCCAGGTCCGCCACGTACTTGGAGGAGTGGAAGTAGGTGATATAGGGGCGAATGGCATCGAGCTTTTTCTGCGCTTCTTTATAGTCTTCCAGCTTGTCGCTACGCGGGTTTTTGCCCATGTAGTTGAGTACGGCCGGGTAGATCTCGTCCGGCGAGTCCATAAAGGACACCCCGCACGCTTTCAGCTTTTGCAGATTTTCCGGTTCAAACAACACAGCCCAGGAGTCGATGCTGTCGACGCCCAACACTTCCTTGATCTTCGCCACGTTGTAGGCGATGCCGTTGGTGCCCCACAGGTACGGCACGGCGTATTGGTTGCCAGGATCGTTTTCCTGGAGGCGCTCGAGCAATTGCGGGCTGAGGTTTTTAAAGTTGGGCAACAGGCTCTTGTCCAGCTTCTGGAAGACCCCGGCACGGATCTGCCGGCTAAGGAAGTGGTTGCTCGGCACGACCACGTCGTAACCGGTATGGCCAGCCAGCAGCTTGCCTTCCAGGGTTTCGTTGGAGTCGAAAACGTCGTACACCGGGGTGATGCCAGTTTCCGCCTGGAAGTCTTTCAAGGTGGTCTTGCCGATGTAGTCGGTCCAGTTGTAAACGTTCACCACGCCGGCGGCATACACGCCGCCGCTGAGCAGCAATACGCTGCCAGCCAGCACTGTTTTGATCAGTGATTTGCTCATTGAGACGCCCCTTAAGGTTGTTGTTTTTTACACGCTCAGCAGCAGGAACTCGCGCTCCCAGGAGCTGATGACGCGCTTGTAGTTTTCATGCTCGGCACGCTTCACAGCCACATACGCAGATGGGAAACGCTGGCCTAGGTATTCCTGGACCATGGTCGACTGCTCCATGCATTCCAGCGCCTGTTCCAGGGTCAGCGGCAGGCGCAGGTTACGGCGCTCGTAACCACGGCCAACCACCGGTTCGCTTGGGCTCAGGCCTTCGACCATGCCGACGTAACCGCACAGCAAGCTGGCCGCCAGGGCCAGGTACGGGTTGGCATCGGCGCCCGGCAGACGGTTTTCCACGCGCATGTTTTGCGGGTCCGATTCCGGCACGCGCAGGCCGACGGTGCGGTTGTCAGCACCCCACTCTACGTTCACCGGCGCCGAGGTGTCCGGCAGAAAGCGGCGGAACGAGTTCACGTTGGGTGCGAACAGCGGCAGGGTTTCCGGGATGTACTTCTGCAGGCCGCCGATGTGCGCGAGGAACAGCTCACTCATGCTGCCGTCTTCGTTGGCGAACACGGTTTTGCCGGTGGTCAGGTCCACCACGCTCTGGTGCAAGTGCATGGCACTGCCCGGCTCGCCGGTCATCGGCTTGGCCATAAAGGTGGCGGCCACGTTATGACGCAACGCGGCTTCGCGCATGGTGCGTTTGAACACGAAAATCTGGTCGGCCAGTTGCAGGGCGTCACCGTGACGGAAGTTGATTTCCATCTGCGCCGTGCCTTCCTCGTGAATCAGGGTATCGAGGTCCAGGCCCTGGGCTTCGCACCAGTCGTACATGTCTTCGAACAGTGGATCGAATTCGTTGGTGGCTTCGATGGAATACGACTGGCGACCGGTTTCCTGACGACCGGAGCGGCCCACAGGCGGCTTCAACGGATAGTCCGGATCCGGGCTGCGCTCGGTCAGGTAGAACTCCATTTCCGGGGCCACGATCGGCTTCCAGTTTTTCGCGGTGTACAGCGCCAACACCTTCTTGAGGATGTTGCGCGGCGACAGGTCGATGGGGTTGCCCATCTTGTCGTAGGTGTCGTGGATCACCTGGGCAGTTGGCTCCAGTGCCCATGGCACCAGGAACACTGCGTTTTCATCGGGGCGGCAGTGCATGTCGATGTCGGCAGGATCGAGCAGGTCGTAGTACACGTCGTCGTCGACAAAGTCGCCGGTCACCGTTTGCAGCAGCACACTCTCGGGCAGGCGCATGCCCTGCTCGGCGAGAAACTTGTTGGTGGGCGAGATCTTGCCGCGGGCGATGCCGGAGAGGTCGGAGACCAGGCATTCGACTTCGGTGACTTTGTTGTTATTCAGCCAAGTTTTCAGCTGTTGCAGATCGCCTTTCATAAACCCTCAGGGAGTTGTTCTTGAAGGCACCGAGTCTGCACGGCCGGCAATTGGGGCATCTATCCAGTTTGCGCAAAGCGCCCTGCCACTTTTTGGCGCATGCGACGTTTAGTCGCTAAACCGCCAACCTAAGCTCCGCAAACGGCTAAACAATCGCGCTCGCGAGCCCGGCCATAATCGGGCGACTTCTTTATTAATGAGAAAACGTAGCGAGCGAAGGATGGGCAAGGCAAAAACAGGCGAGTAAGCGCAGTTGGCTGTAGCCAATGAGCATTGCGAGTCTGTTTTTAACGCCGCCCAGCCGAGCGCAGTAGTTTTCTGCAGGCTCGGGGGGCGCATGCCGATCAAGGTTCTCCAGACACTCGATGTGGACCAACAGCGCACAGCCATTGATGGCTGGCAGCAGCACTACGCGCAGATGTCGTCCGGGCGTTTCCACGGCAGCATCGTGCATGCCCAGTGCAACGGCGTGGAGGCTTACGAAGAGCGGATGAACACCCGCGTCGAGCAGCATTTCCATGCACCCGACAATGCCCTGGTGTTCAGCTTCGACATGGCCGATGGCGCCCTTTATCTGCTCAACAGCCAGAGCCAGAACACCTGGATCACCCCCGAGAACTACCGCGAAGTGGCCGTGGTGGTCGACCTCAATCTGATGGGCCAGGCGCCCTGCGCCGACAGCCTCGACGGCCTGCTGCTGACCCCTTTGAAATCGCAACAGAGCCAAGTATTCAGCTCCTGGCTGAGTTACGTGCTGAACACACTCTCGGCCACCCCCGGCGCCAGCCTGGATGCCAACCTGTCGCGACAATTGGTCGATGACTGTTTGTTCGTGCTCGACAGCTCCTCGCGTTCACTCGACCAGCCGCGGCAACGGCGCCTGGCCGAAGACCGCCGCATCGTCAGCCAGGTGTTCGAACTGGCCAGCGCCTACCCCGAAGACAACTTCAATGTCCTGCAACTGGCCACGGCGGCCGGGGTGACGGTGCGGCAGTTGCAACATTCGTTTACCCACTTCACTGGCATTACCCCCAGTGCCTGGCTGCGCTTGCGCCGCTTGAACGCCGCGCACCGTGATTTAGCGCGAGCGGCACCGGAGGAAACGACGGTGGCAGAGGTGGCGATGCGGTGGTCGTTCTGGCATTTGGGGCGATTTTCCGAGGCATATCGGGGGCTGTTCAATGAACAGCCCAAGTGCACGTTGCAACGGCGCGGGGCCTAATGCCCAGCTGCCGCGCGCCGGCAATACCACCTCCTTCGCATGGTTCTAAATAAGCGCCGCCCTCCCCGCAAAAAAAGAAATTCACCGCCCCCCTTAATCCAACCAATCGACCTGTCGCCTTACCTTTTCAGCAGGCGATCACAGCCAGCTTCACTCAAGCCCACTAGCTCGAAGGATTACCATCATGGCTCTGTCGATTCATACCAACTACTCCGCTCTGGTCACTCAAACCAACCTGGGCAAAACCAACAGCGCGCTGTCCACCAACCAACAGCGCCTGGGCACTGGCTACCGTGTAAACAGCGCCGCCGACGACGCTGCCGGCCTGCAGATCGCTACCCGCCTCAGCGCCCAATCCCGCGGCATGGCTGTAGCCACCCGCAACACCAACGACGCTGTCTCGCTGCTGCAAACCTCCGAGGGTGCACTCAGCGAAATGACCGACATCGTTCAGCGCATGAAAGACCTCGCCACCCAATCGGCGAACGCCACTGCCAGCTCCGATGACCGCGACGCCATGCAGGCCGAGTACGACCAACTGGGTCAGGAACTGGGCAACGTGATCAAGAACACCAAGTACGCCGGTGAAGGCCTGTTCTCTGACGGCGGCGCTTCGGCGGTAACCGACGGTTCGGCCGGTAAGTTCTCTGCTGCCCTGGACTTCCAGATCGGCGCCAGCGCTGATGAAAAACTGACCCTGGACGTGAGCACACCGCTGACCGACCTGACCACTGCCCTGGACACCCTGTCGGCTCAATACGCCACCCCGGACAGCACCACTCCCGGTACTGAAATCGCTGGCGCTGACGGCACCGCTGCCAACGGCATGATCACCACCCTGAGCGACGCGCTGGACAGCATCGGCTCCCTGCGTGCTCAGTTCGGTGCCAACATCAACCGTCTGAACCACACCGCCAACAACCTGGCCAACATGAAAGACAACACCGACGTAGCACGCGGCACCATCATGGACGCTGACTTCGCTTCCGAATCGGCCACCATGACCAAGAACAGCATGCTGCTGCAATCGGGCATCTCGATGCTCAAGCAAGCCGGTCAGATGCCAGGCATGGTTATGTCCCTGCTGGGCTAAGACCTACGCACTACCCCGCGGTAACAACGCCCCGACTCGTTCGGGGCGTTGTCGTTGGTGCAACTTTTCCGGCTGTCGGGCACTGCGCAAAACAGCGGATTTGGCCTATATAACTAGCCAGCTTGTAAGAAATTTCCGACACAGTCCTTGATGCAACCTTTTTTTGACGCCAAAATGCCGACCGCTTTGTATTTTTTTGTAGCTGCTTAAGCAAATGCTCACAAAGCACCGGGGTCCTTGCAGGCACATATGACGATGAGTGAAACCATGCCGCGCACCGGGACCCAAGAGGTCCAGCCTGCGTTGGTAATCCGCACCGGGCGTTCGGATGAATGCCAGGCGCACTTTCACCCTGACCGCTATCAACTGGTTCTCTGCCGGGATGGCGTCGAGGAGAAAGTCGACCTGGGCTTTTCCGGCAGCCGTCTGCTGGAACGCTTGCTGCGCGTGCCCGGTGAAGTGGTGGCGCGTGATGAACTGCTGGCCTTTGCCTGGAGCGACCGGATTGTCGGTCAGGGCAGCCTGAACCAGCAGATCTACGCCCTGCGCCAAGTGCTCGGGGACGAGAAAAAGCGCGAAATCATCCAGACCCTGCCCCGCCGCGGCTACATGCTCAGCCCGAAATTCCTGGTCAATTTCGACAATGTTGCCGATGTACCCGCGCCGAGTTTTTTCGAACAACTGCAGCTGCCGCGGCGCGCCAACCGCACCGCCAATCAGCAACGCCTGGCCACCCTGATGGTGGCGACGGCGGTCGTGGCGTTGCTCAGCCTGATCGTGTTCACCTATATCTACTACGCGCTGTTCCAGTCCCAGGTACTGGTGGCTGAGCGCGATATCGGCAACAAACATTTCGTTTACGCCGCCACCGCGCCCCAGGCCCTGGCGCAGTTGCAGAGCGACACGGCCGCACTGTCCGTGCGGGTAGCCGGGTTGGCGGAGCAACCGGTGCAGTTTCGCCTCGGCGCCAACGCCGGGTTCTTTGAAATGCTCTGCGTGCAGCGCGATACCACGCGCTGGATGATGATCAACCGGGCGCAGATCGCCAAGGTCGCCGACGAGCAACTGCGGAGCTGCCTGCAATGAGTCGAGTGCAAAGGTGCCGCTGGTTTATCGGCGGCGCGCTGCTGGTGGTGGGCGCTTTGCTCGGCTTGCTACTGGTGTGCGTGAACTTCAAGTCCAGCAATGAATTTAATGGTCGCTACAGCTCCAGCGGTGCGGTGATTCTGCGCGATGGCCACAGCATCGAAGTCAGCCACACCCTGCTGGTCAAGGACGGTCGTTTCTACGCCATGACCCGCCAGGGCCAGAGCATCATGGAGACGTCCGGCATCGTCGAATCAGCCTTTCTCAACCGCATGCGCTTGCGGGTGGAGAAAGGCAAAGCCACCGACCTGGATGCCTCCAGCAACATCGATAACGACCTGCTGTTCAACCTGATGTATGGCGGTGAAGTGGATTCGGTGATTAATTTGCGGCCGATCGGCAAATGCTATTTCGCGGTGGAGACGCGCCAGCTGTATTGCGCGGATTAGATCAGGAACATCGCGGCTGAAGCCGCTCCTACAAGGACGCACAATCCGTAGGAGCGGCCGGTCCGGCGCTCCGGTCAGCCGCGAACCCTGCAAACCGCGACCTACAACTTCTCCACCGGCTGCCCACCTTCAAACTCGGCGCCCTGCTGGGAAAACTTCACCCGCGCATAACTCTCGCCGAACAACTGCCGATACAGACTCTCCGCGCTGTCGGTGAGCAACAGCACTTCAATGCGCCGATTGGCGCCATCCTTCGGGTCGTCCGCGCGCAGCGGCATCACATCCGCCTGCGCTGCCACCTGCAGCACATTGGCGGCCGGCATGCCCGCTTCCACCAGCACATTGCGTGCACGCAGGGCGCGGTCGCCGGAGAGGTTCCAGTTGTCGTAGCCCTGGCGCTGGCGGTACTGCACGGCGTCGGTGTGACCGCTGAGAATCAGCTTGTTGTCGACCTTGGCCAAGACCCCGGAAAGTGCAACCAACAGCCCTTTGAAATGCGGGTTGAGGGTGGCGCTGCCACGCTCGAACATAAAGCGGTTCTGGTCGTCCTTGATCAGAATGCGCAGGCCCTGGGGCACCACGTTGACTTCGATATTCGCCAGCGCGTCGACCTTGCCGGACACCTGGCGAATCAGCGCTGCCAGCTCCTGCAAGTCGGCGGTGGACTGGTAGTGCTTCGGCGTGTTGCCGTCGGCCTCCCCCTCATGCTGCGCCTCAGTCTTGCTGCCGCTGGCCTGACCGCTGCCCTGCGCCAACACTTCCGGCTTGGCCGGCATCGGCATGCCGTCCAGCTCGATCGGGGTTTTGCTGGTGCCGTCGAACACCCCGGCGCCGCCATCCACCAGCGGGTTGGCCGCCAGGTCACCGGCGGCCGGGTTCTCCAGATGGCTCTGCGGCTGGACGATCCACAGCACCATAAACAGCGCCATCATGGCCATGGTGAAGTCGGCAAATGCCACCTTCCATGCACCGCCATGGGCCTCGTCATGACCTTTGCGGCTGCGCCGCTTGATGATGATTTCGCGGTCTTTGTTACCACCTGCACGCTTGTTCATGCGGCGTCCCTTTGTTCCTCGTACTGGGTCACCCAGACTTCCAGTTGCTTGAATGCCGGTTTGACGTCCTGCTCGATCAACTTGCGCCCGGCGTCCACGGCCAACAGCGTTGGCTTGCCGGCGACATGGGCGACCAGGGTGGTACGCACGCATTCCAACGCCGACAGTTCCGTCTTGATTCGCTGGGTCATGGCGCTGGAGAGCGGGTCCATCAGGCAGTAGCAGCAGAAGATGCCGAGGAAGGTCCCCACCAGTGCCGCTGCAACGTGGGCGCCGACTTCGGCCACCGAACCACCGATATTGCCCATGGTGATGACGATACCCATGATCGCCGCGAGAATGCCGAAGCCCGGCATCGCCTCACCGACCTTGTGCAACGAGCGCGCCGGTTGCAGCAGGGCGTGCTCCATGGCTTCCAGTTCCTGTTCAAGGAACCCTTCCAGCTCGTGGGCGCTGATCTTGCCCATGGCCATCAGGCGGAAGTTATCGGCGATAAAGGCCATCAGGTTTTTCTCCTGACGGATCAACGGATACTTGGCAAACAGCTCGCTCTGCTCGGGCTCCTCAATGTGCGCATCGAGCACCTTGAGACCGCCGGCGTCGACCATCTCCAGCAGC
The DNA here is from genome assembly GCF_003050835.1 of Pseudomonas sp. GV071. Classification (GTDB taxonomy): domain Bacteria; phylum Pseudomonadota; class Gammaproteobacteria; order Pseudomonadales; family Pseudomonadaceae; genus Aquipseudomonas. The sequence goes on from NZ_QAOJ01000007.1 coordinate 301,907, forward strand.
TCGTAAAGCATCATCAGCAGTTGGCGCTGAAACTCTTCACCGCGGCGTTTGTACACGCACACGTCTTTGAGCTGTACGCACATTTCGTGCAGCACTTCCTTGGGGTTGGCCACCACCAGGGTGCCGATGCCGGCGCCGAGAATGATCAACATCTCGGCCGGCTGCCAGAGCATCGACAGCACGCCATGGGCCATGGTGTAGCCGCCCAGTACGCAGCCGACGATGATCAGTGCTCCGATTAATTTCTGCATAACAGCACCTAAGCACCTTGGGGTTTATCGGTTAAAAAACGGCAGGCCTTGGCCAGTGCCTGTTTGCTCAACTGACACACGCGGGCGTCAGTCAAATCCAGCACCAGCGCAATCTCTTTGAGGCTGAGTTCGTGCTGGTAGTAGAGGGTCAGAATCAGCCGCTCGCGCTCGTTCAGCGCGCCGAGGGCCTGCTCCAGCAAGCGCTCTTTATGCAGGCGGTCTTCGAAGCCGGCGGTGGCCTGGTCATGGCCGTTCTGCAGCAATTCGTCGAGGCTTTCGATGGCCTCGCTGGCGTCGGCGCAGAGGTAGTCCTGGTAGGCCTTGGCCGACAGACCGGTATCGGCCAGCACCTCTTCCTCACTCGGCACCCGGCCCAGGCGCCGGGCCAGGGCACGAATGGCATCGCGCACTTTGTGCACCTGCTGGCGCAGCTGGCGCGGACGCCAGTCGAGGCGGCGCAGTTCATCGAGAATCGCGCCGCGAATGCGCAGCGCGGCGAAGCGGCCGAACTGCTCGTCGGGTTCGCCGTAGCGGCGCAGGCATTCGAGCAGACCCATCAGGCCGATCTGCTCCATGTCTTCGCGGTCCATGGCCTGGCTGGCCTGCAGCGACAGCTGGCTGACGATGCGTTTGACCAGTGGCAGGTACTGGCGCACCCAGCGCTGTTCGGCACCGGGGGCGAACAGGGCGCGGGGCGTGGGCTGGGCGGCGTAGTCGACGGCATGCATGGCGGCTTACTGCACGAGCATCTTGCTGACCAGCACATGCTGGAACGGCGCGACGACTTTGCGGCTGGCGAAATCCGCCAACAGCGCGGTTTCCAATTGGCTTTGCAGGGCCGGAATGGTCAGGTTGCGCAGCTCCTCGAACTTCATCGCCGACAGGTAGGCCACGGCGGAACTGCGCACCATCGGGTCGGCCTGTTCGAGCTTTTTCGGGTCGGCGTCGGCTTCAGCCTGCAAGACCAGGTCGAGCACAAAGTAGTGCTCACGCTCGCCGCCACGCAGGCTGACGATGACCTTTTGCACCGGGAAGAAGGTGAACTCGCCGGGCTCGCCAGGCGCTTCCTGCTCACCAGCCAACGCCTGCGCGGCCGTCTCTTCACCGGCCGGCGCACCGGGCGCTGCCGGCGCGGTGCTGGCGATGGCGCTGCCGCCATGCAACAACGGTTTGAGCAGCAAGTAGTTGGTCACCACGCCGCCGACCACGACGAACATGTTGAGGACCAGCATGATGAGAATGACCCGTGGCACTGCCATAAAAAGCTCGCTATCCAGATGCTGTGAATAAGGCCCCACGCTTGATGCGCGTGGCCGTCGGTTAAACGGTGACCAGAATGTCGTCGCCGCGTTTGCCCTGCCGTTGCTCCTGCTCGGGCGCCGGCGCGGCGGCGAGAATTTGCTCTTCCACCGGCAAGCGCTGACGGGCCTGTTGCTGGCTCTGTTGCCCGGAGCTGTCGGACGACACCTGCACGTTCACCTGCAAAAAGTTCTGCCCCACCAGCTCCTGGCGCAGGCGTTCGCTGGTGTTGTTGAGCAAACGCGCGACGTCGCTGTTGGCCGCCGAGATCTGCACCGTGAGGCGCCCGGATTCGTGACTGAGGAGAATCTCCATGCTGCCCAGCTCTGGCGGGTCGAGGCGGATGGTGGCGCTCTGTACTTTCTGCTGCAGTTGCAGCTCGACGTTGTCGCGCAGCGCCACCAGCATCTGTTCGCCCCACTTGGCCTCCGGTGCCTGCAACCGCAAATGGCGCTCCAGCGGCGCGGCGGCCAGCTCCTGTGGCACCGCAGTGGTTGCTGGCGTCGGGCTGCTGGCGGTCATCGCGCTGATCGCCGGAGCACTGCTATCTGCCGTGACTGCCGTGCTAGCCGTGGCGGGTTCGGCACCCGCCGCTAAAGTGGCGAGCAAGGCACTGAGGGCATCGCTGTCGCTGTCCTGATTAGCGGCCGGCAGTGGAGGTGTTGCGTCGCTGCTGACGGTGCTGAGCGCAGCCAGTTTGACGTTCAACGCGGGCAACACCGGTTGAGCCTGAGTGAGCACATCCTGAGCCATCGCCGCATCGACCTGAGGCTGCTCAGCGCCTTGCGCAGCGTCACCGTCACGCGCCTGCACGGTGGTCATGCGCTGGCCGAGCATGCTCAGCAGCCACTGCTCGGCGCTCAGCTCCTGCTGTTGCAGGCTCGGGTCCAGCGGCAACTGCGCAAGCCCGTCGAGCAGTTCAGCAGGCTCGGCCGGCGCTGGCGTGACCTCGGCTGGCAAGGCTTCGCTGCTCGGCACGGCGCTCGCCAACAGCGCTTGGGCGTCGAGCACAAAACCCTCGCCGGTGGCTAGCGGACGATTGCCGGCCTGGGCTTGTGGCGCGATGGCTTCGTCGCCCGGCAAGGTGCCCTGGGCAGCAGGCGTGTTGATCAGTTGCAGCACGTGTTAACTCCGGTTTTGCAGCAGTTCGACGCGCTCGTAAGCCGAGCGCCCTTCGGCGTATTCCAGGTGCGACAGCATCAGCTGGCGCACCCGCTCACATTCGCCGGCGCAGGCTTGATAAGCCCGGCCATGCAGTTCTTTGAGCTGCTGTTGCAGACGCTGGCGTTCCAGGCTCGGCGGTACGTCGCGCTGCAGCTCTTCACGAATGGCCGCGTCCACCTCGCCCAATGCCAGCCAGTCACGGGCGGCCAGCACCTGCTGCAAACGCTCGTGCAGCAGGCGCAACCGTTCAACGCGAGGCACTGACACCCTCCCAGCCCTCGCGCAGGGTGCCGAGCAAGCGCACCACTTCGTCGAGGTCGGCGAGCGACAGGCTCACGCTGACGTCAGAGACCTTGTAGATGCAGTAGTCGTACAGCCGCGCCAGGCCCTGCACCAACTCGCCGCCCTGCTCGTAGTCGAGGGCGCCGTTGAGGCCGTTGAGAATGTTCAGGCACTTCTCCAGCGAGCGACCTTTTTGCTGGTAGCGCTTGCCTTCGATATGCCCACGGGCCCGGGCCAGCTCGTCGAGCAGGCCGTCGAACAGCATCAGCACCAGCTCATAGGGCGAGGCGGAGGCCGCTTTGGCCTCCAGGTCTACCGAGCGGTAGCTGTCGTAACCGTCGTTCAGGTTGTAGGTATTCATACGAACAGGCTGCTGGTTTGTTCCATGGAGGTCATGACTTGCATGAGGTTGGTGTACTGCTTGAGGTAGCGGCTGTATGAGCTGTCGTAACGCACCTGCAAGGTGTCGTAGTCATCGTTGATCTTGCTCAGCTTTTCATTGAGGCTGTCGACCCGCGAGGTCAGCAGGCCGTTGGAGCTGCTGGTGTAGACCTTGAGCGATGAGTCGAGGCTGTCGAGCAGATTGCCCTTGCCGGTGAACAGGGTTTCAAAGCCATCCGGGTCGGCGGCGATGGCCTTTTCGAAGGCCTTGGCGTCCAGGGTCAACTTGCCGCTGTTATTCGAGCTGACGCCGAAGTTGATCAGCGAGGTGTCGCCAAAGCTGGTGCGCACCAGGTTGTTGACCACCGACTTGATCGCCAACACGCTGGCGTCGCCGGCCAGCGCGCCACGGGCGCTGCTGTCGCTGCCGCTGGCAGTGAGCGAGCCGATGCTGGTCATCAGGGTGTTGAAGGCGTCGATAAACTTTTGCAGTTTGTCTTTGGTCGCCGACACGTCCTGGTCGATGTCCACGGTGAGCAGCTCGTCGTCGGGGCCGGTGACCTTGTTGAAGGTCAGGCTGACGCCGGTGATGGCGGCATCGAAGGTGTTGCTGCTGTTGGTCAGCTCCACCCCACTCTCGCCACCCAGATAGACGATGGCGTCCTTGGCGGTGGACAGCTGTTTGCGCCCGTCGACGGCGGTCTGCACGGCGGCGTTGTCGCTGCTCAGGCTGATGGCCTGATCGGCACCGGTCTTCTCGCTGGTGAGCACCAGGTTGACCTGACCATTGCTGCGCACCAGGGTGGCTTTGAGGCCGGTGTTGTCGCTGGCGTTATTGATTGCAGAAGCCAGGCCGTCGAGCGTGGTGATGCTGCTCATATCGACGGAAAAACTCTCGCTGCCCTGGCCAAAGGTCAGGCTGCCGCTGCCCAGGTCCGCATCGGTAAGGCCCTGCAGTGCCACCTGGTCTTTGCTAGCCAGCTGCTTGACGAAAAATTCATAACTGCCGCTCACCGCCGTCGCACCGACGCTGGCGGTGGCCACGCCTTCGCTGCTGAACTTGGCGCTGTTGATCAGCATGCTGTCGGCGCTGCTACTGGTGCTCTTCAGCGCCTTGGCGGCGGAAGCAAAGGTACTCAGGGCGGTTTTCAGATCGCCAACCGCCTTCAACTCGGCGTTGTATTTGGTCTCGCTGCGTTTGGCCCGCGCCTGCCCGGCCTGGACGTCGTATTGCGCCAGTTGCGTTGCCATCTGTTGCACGTAGTCGGAATCAATTGCCATGGTTATGTACCCCTCTGAATGCCATTGAGCAATATCGATGCCATACCTATAACTTGTTGATTTATAGGCAATTAGCTCGACTTTATGGAGAAGAAGAACTTCCGCCTGGACGGTGCTGGGCGGCAGGCGGAAACAGGGTTTCCGCCTGGCTGCGGTGTGCAGGATTACCAGGAGATAGGCGACTGGATGGGGTAGCGAATTAAGGGCGTGGGGCGAATATCGGTGTGCGTGGTTGCGGGGGCGCCCGGCTTCAAAGCCGTAGCACAAGGTGTGAGGTTGGGCCTTACACGGAGCTGAAACTCAGCGTTTGCCCCAGGCTGCCAAGATGCATTCATCGACACGTTAGAGGCACTGCACAGCGGCATTTGCGCCGGTGCATCGAGCGTGTGGTCAGTATCGGGCTCATCAACGGTGAGCCGCTTGGTTAGCCCTTAACCCAGAAAACCCCGGAGCACATCGTGAAGCTACCTGCTGCACCTTCGACGCTGTTCGACTTACCCCAGAACGCCAGCGGAACCGAGGCCTTCGTGGCCGCAGCCGCCAACCAGGCCCGCGCCGGCGACCCACTCCAGGGAAACAGAAATACCCAACGCGACTACCGGCTCAACCCAATGAAACCGGCTAAATCCAACCTGACCCTCGGCTACGGAGGCAACTGATGCAGAAGATCAGCGAGAGCACATCGGCGGCTACGCCAGCCGGTGAATTTACCGAAGGCAACCCGGTCGGCGCCGTCCCGGCGACCCCCATCAAAGCCGCGTGGCTGAACGCACTACAACGCGAGCTGGTCGCCGTCATTGAAGGCGCGGGCCTGACATTGAACCGTGAGGATGATGGCCAGCTATTTGTCGCCGTTCAGCGGCTTGTCGCCGACGCCAACACCTGGGCCAGCATCACCGCAAAGCCCAGCACACTGGCGGGTTTTGGCATTAATGACGCGTTCAGCAAAACCGAAACCAGCACCACTATTCAGGCCGCGATTGCTGCGCACTTCGCCACGACGGTAACCAATGCGCTGGCGCTCAAAGCCCCGCTGGCATCGCCAGTGCTGAGCGGCGTGCCTACAGCCCCGACGGCGGCCTTAGGAACAAACACAACTCAGTTGGCCACGACGGCTTACGTTGCCAACTCTATAAAGCAGATTCAAAGCGTCTCTGCCGCTGTGGCGGCTAACGCACTGACATTTACGCTGGCAGCGACTTCGCTAGATTTTCGCTCAAGCTCGATTAGCACCGGCACCGTCAATACACGGGCTGTACCTACGTTATCGCTGGTGATCCCCCAAGGGGCTACGCTCGGAACCACCAATGCAACGAGTGCTCGTATCGCGGTACTCGCCATTGATAGTGGCGGAACTGTTGAGCTCGCCGCCTGCAATCTGGCGGGTGGCTTGAACCTTGATGAAACAACGCTGCTCAGCACTACCGCTATCAGTGCAACCGCCACAGCGAAGAACATCGTTTATTCCACGACAGCCCGCACAGGAGTGCCATTCCGGGTAGTAGGTTTTGCTGACTTGACCCAGACCACTGCCGGAACCTGGGCCGCTACGCCCTCGATCGTCCAGGGCGTTGGCGGCCAGGCCTTAACAGCGCTGTCGTCACTCGGATACGGCCAAACCTATATCGATGTCACCGCTAGCCGCGTCTCCGGCACAACTTACACCAACACAACCGGTCGCCCAATTCTTGTGCAAGTCCAGACCGGTTACGCGATTAACCAGGCACTGACCTTTGTTGTGGACGGGGTTACCGTATTCACTCAGAGCCTCACGCTGGGCGGGGGCACAACAGCCGTCCTTAACCACGTGGTGCTGGTCAAACCAGGCGCCGAGTACACCGTTTCTGCTACCGCAGGTTTTGCTTGGAAGGAGTCCAGATAATGGCGCAGCAACATTTTATTGACCTTGAAACGAACCAACTCTTTGCCTACCAGCTGCCGGGGGACGAAGCGTTTATAAAACCTCACCTTGTTCCGCTAAGTAGTGAAGCACTAACGGCCTACCGAGCGGAGCAAGCTGCAGCTCTAGAGCCTGAGCCCGCACAGCAGATTGCACAGCGGCGATATGAAGCTGAGATTCAAGGCATAGAGTTCAACGGTGTCAGGCTCGACACTGGCCGCGATAGTCAGGCGCTTATCAACGGAGCTGCGCTGGCCGCCGTTATCGACCCTGGCTACGTGTGCAAATGGAAAACCGAGAGCGGATTTACGGAGCTGAACGCCACCGCGTTAGTTGCCATTGCTTCGGCTGTCCGCGCCCATGTGCAGGCCTGCTTTAACAGAGAGGCCGAGTTGTTGACTGCGGTGGCAGATAGGGTTTTCACGAAAGCGATGCTTAGTGAGGGATGGCCGGTATGAGTCGTTTTCCCTCTCCGCTAAAGGTAAAGCAGCAGCCGAACGGACACACCTAAAAACCAGATCAAAAGCCCCTCTCCCCCGCCCCTCTCCCGCAAGCGGGCGAGGGGTGACGTATGGCTAAAGCCGTGCACCTATCAGTTCCCTCTCCCGCTTGCGGGAGAGGGCTAGGGAGAGGGGCTGTTGATCTTGATCTGCTCTGGCCTTGGATATTGCTCTACCCCCCCGTCAGGAGGCCGAGCGGAGTCGTTGTGTAGGGGGTTGAGCGGGAGGGAGCCGCGAAAGGCGAAGACGGGCCAAGGTGACCGTTTTGCCGGCCCCCGGAACGACGACGGGAGCGAGTTGACCTGGAGTGAAGCGGAAGGCCGTATGTTGGGGCTAGACCTTTTGGTTCCTTTTGGGTGGTCCGGCGATCCGGCAATGCCAAAAGGGACTCGCGCGTAAGGCGGGAAACAAAACGTTCGGCGCACGCGGTAACCCAGAACGCCCGCGACACCAAATGCACCGAGTATCGGCGGATATCGCCAAAGCGATATCCGCCCTACGGTCCGGCGCCCCGCTCAGTAGCTTTGCTGGCCGTAAAGCCCACTATCAGCAGAGCCGCCCAACAGCTGCACCAGAATGTCGTTATGCATGGCCAACAACTGCCCATTACGCTCATTCAGCCGTTGGCACTGAGCGGCCAGCTGCCCGAGCTCACTCCAATACTGCTGCAACTGCGTACGCCGTACGCCAGGGTACAACTCGAACAACCGATACATCCCCGCCGCATCCGCATCCAGGCGAAAGGCACCGAGCGCCTTGCTGCGCCGCTCGGCTCGCAGCCGAGTGTCTTCCACCAACTGGCTGACCTGCTGGTTGATCACATCAATGCGCGCCGTATCCCGGCTCATCAGAAACTCGTAGAGCTCCTGCATCAGGCCGCGCAGGCGCAGGTAGTCGGCGCAGTCCTGTTGGATTTCGCGCTCGACCAGGCTCAGCAGTTGTTCGCGTTTAGCGCTCACGCATCGCTGCCGCTGTGGTAGGCCAGCATGCTGCGCGACAGGGCGCCGAGGTCCAGGCTGATCTCGCCGCGCTGCAAGGCGGCCTTGATCTGCTGGACCTTGTCCATGTCGATTTCCGGCAGGCTGCCGAGGGCTTCCTGCAACTGCTCCAGGGGCAGGCTTTCACTGCTCGGGCCAGTGCTGGCGGTTTTCTTTTGCGCGCCAACGGCGCTGCCCGAAGCAACTACGGGGCCTTCGCTCTGGGTGGCGACGACGGGCTTGAACTGCCGAGTGATTTCCATGGGTGCGTCCAACAAAGGTGGTTACAGAGCAACAGGCGACCGTTTTAACCCGTCACTTAAATCGATCACTGAAAAACTTCAAGAAACCTGCGCCCGCCACCACGCCTGGGCGGCGAGGCCATCCTGGATTTTCTGTTCCTGGCGGGCCAGTAGGTCTTGCCACTGGCTCATCTTGCTGTCGATCAACTGGGTGATCACTTTCTCGTTGCGCATGGCGCGCAGCAGTTCGGCCTGGATACGGCCGAGAAATTCTTCCGCCACCCCCAGCTCACGCCGCTGCAGTTCGAGCATCTTGAACAGGGTGGCTTTGTATTGCTGCTGGTTGCTGCATTGCAACGAGGTGGTCACCGGCACACTGAAGCCGCACAGGCGGCTGAGCCCGGTGATGTTGTTGCGGTAGCGCTGGCACAGGTTGCGCTGGTAGTTCACCCGGCCCATCACTTCCTGCACCTTGCTGCCACGCAAACTGGCCAGGCGCGCGAGTACGTTTATCTGCTCTTTCATGGCTACTTGAGGATGCTCTGCAAGGTGGCGATGCTCACGCCCAGCTCACTGCCCTCGCCCACTTCCTGGCGCAGAAAGCGCTCCAGGGCGGGGGCCAGTTGCACCGAGCGGTCAGTTTTGGTGTCCATGCCCGGGGTATAGCCGCCGAGCGGGATCAGCTCTTTGATCTTTTCAAAGGTGCTGTAGAACTCTTTGAACGCCCGCGCCGCGCGTTGCTGCGGCACGGCGCTGACCTGGGTCATGCAGCGGCTCACCGAGGCACTGATGTCGATGGCCGGGTAATGGCCGACATCGGCCAGGCGCCGCGACAACACGATATGGCCGTCAAGAATGGCGCGGGCGCAGTCGACGATAGGGTCTTGCTGGTCATCGCCTTCGGCCAGCACGGTGTACAGCGCACTCAAACTGCCACGGGCATCGGCGCCATTGCCGGCGCTTTCCACCAGTTCCGGGAGCATGCCGAACACCGATGGCGGGTAACCTTTGGTGGCCGGTGGCTCGCCGAGCGCCAGGGCGATTTCGCGCTGGGCCATGGCGTAACGGGTGAGCGAATCCACCAGCAGCAAAACATCGTTGCCCTGGTCACGAAAATAGGCGGCGATGCTGTGGCACAGCTCGGCGGCTTTGAGGCGCATCAGTGGCGATTCATTAGCCGGGGCCACCACCACCACGGCCTTGCGCAGCCCTTCTTCGCCGAGGGAATGCAGGATGAACTCCTGTACCTCGCGGCCACGCTCGCCGATCAAACCGACCACCACCACATCGGCCTTGGTCTGCCGGGTGATCATGCCGAGCAACACGCTCTTGCCCACCCCGCTGCCAGCGAACAGGCCAACACGTTGCCCTTTGCCGACGGTGAGCAAGGCATTGATGGCGCGCACGCCGACGTCCAATGCTTCGGTGACTGGCCGGCGTTTCAGCGGGTTGACCCGTGGCAACTCGGTTGGCAATGGATCGCGGCCGGTGAGCTTGCCGAGTTCGTCCAGTGGCTCGCCCAGGCCGTTGACCACCCGGCCTAACCACGAGTCGTCGATGCGCAGCGCGGTTTCTTCTTCGGCGGGAAACACCCGCGAGCCGGCGGTCAGGCCCATGGGTTTTTTGAACGGCATCAGGTAGGTGATATCGCGGTTGAAGCCCACCACCTGGGCTTCCAGCAGCGTGCCGTCAGCCTGTTCGACCATGCAGCGCTGGCCCGTCATGCGCCGGCAACCGAGGCTTTCCAGGAGCATTCCAGACACCCGCACCAGGCGGCCGCTGACCTTGGCCAATTGCACCGAGTCGAGCGAGCGCAGGGCTTCGTCGAGTTTGAAGGCTTCGCCCAGGGCCATGTTCAGGCCTCGCTCTGCACGTGTTCAGCCAGGGTTTCCATGCAGCTGTCGAGACGCTGCTGGCAGCCGATATCGGCTTCAGCTTGCGCAGTGACCACCCGGCATTCGCCCAGGCTCAGGCGCTCATCGGGAATCAGCCGCCAGGCGCTGGCGCGTTCCGGGGCCAGTTCCTTGATCCGTGCGCACTCCTCCGGGTTAAGCAGAATCTGCACTTCGCCCTGCTCGCCCGGCATCGCCGCCAGGGCCTCTTCGGCCAGGCTCAGCAGTTGCGTCGGGTGCAAGGTCAGTTCGCAGCGGATCACCTGTTTGGCGACCTTCTCCACCAGTTCCAGCAGCTGCTGTTGGCGCGAGCGCTCGAAGTCCTGGGCAAAGCGGCGGAATTCAGCGGCCAGGGCGTCCAATGGGCGCGCGGCGGTGTCGAAGGCTTGCCGCCCTTCCTGGCGACCTTCGTCACGGCCATTGCGCAGACCTTCCTGGCGGCCCTGGTCAAAACCGTCACGCTGACCGGCGTCCTGGCCCTGCTGCAAACCTTCCAGGTAGCCCTTCTCCAGGCCCTGCTGAAAACCATCGGCGACCGCCCGCTGCACTTGTGCCGGGTCGCCGCTCCAGTCGCCACCGGGCAGCACGTTGCAGCGCGGTGGAAAGCGGTACGGCCGCCAGCTGCGGGCATCGGCCTTGAGCACTTTGACGTTCATCAGGGGCGGCTTCATTCGACGGTGGCCTCACGGAACAGCTGCACCTGCAGTTCGCCTTCGGCAGACATTTCGCGCACCACGGCCATGATGTCTTTGCGCACCTGCTCGACGCGACTCAATGGCACCGGGCCCTGGCGGCGGCTGATGGATTCCATCTGCTGAGCCTGACGCTTGGGCAGCGCGCCCTGAATGGCCTTGACCAGCGCCGGCTCGGCGCCTTTGAGGGCCACCACCCACTCTTCCAGAGGGATGGTTTCCAGCAGCACCTGGAGCACGTCCTGGTTCTGCCGCGAGAGAATGAAAAAGTCGTACATCTCGTCTTCGATGCGCGTCACCAGGCCTTCGTTGTGCGCGCGCAGCAACTCGAACATCTGGTTCCGGTCGCCCTTGAAGCGGTTCATGATGTCCGCCGCCTGCTTCACCCCACGCACTTGCGAGCCTTGGGTGGAGAGCACGCTGAGGCTGCGGTCGATCAACTGCTCCAGCTCGGCGATCACATCGCTGTTCACCTCGCTCAAGTTGGCGATGCGGTACAGCAGCTCGTCCTGGCGTTCCACCGGCATGCACTCGAGTACATCGGTGGCCATGCCCGGCGGCAGAAAGGCGAGGAACACCGCCTGCATCTGCGCGTGTTCCTTGGCGATCAAGGCGGCGAACTGGCGCGGGTCGATCCACTCCATCTTGGCCATCTTGGCGCGAATCTCTTCGCCGTAGATGCTGTCCAGCAAGTTGCGGGTAATGTCGCTGCCCAACGCCTTGCCGAGCATGCCGGAGAGGTAATTGCGCGAGGCGCCCTTGATGCTGCTCTGCTCTTTGTAGTCTTCAAAAAAGCGCCCGATCACATCGGAAACCATCGGCTGCTTGATGTTGGACAGGCGCGCCATGGCCTGGCTGATGCCGATGATTTCTTCGCGGGTGAGGTGCTTGAGCACCCCTGCGGAAATGTCGTCACCCATGCTCAGCATCAGAATCGCCGCCTGCTCCATGGAATTGATCGCACGGGTGGCAGGGCGCGGTTTGAGGGCACGGCCGTCGTTAGGCGGGTTTGAGATCTCGGTCATTTCGGCCTATCCAGTGTTTGATCACTTCCGAGACGCGCTCGGGGTCGTTTTTCGCCAGCATCTGCAAATGTTCCACCTGCATTTCCAGGCCGGAGCCCGGTGCCGGCAGGCGGATTTCCGAGAGCGGATTGAGCTCGCCGAGAATGTTCATGCCGGGCAGTTCTTCGCCACGCTGGGTGGGCGTGAGGTGCAAGCGCCGCTCGCCTTCACGGGCTGCCAGCAGGTCGGCGTCGGCAGGTTCTGGCAAGGCCGGCAACTGCGTGCGCTGAGTGAGGTTGCGCAGCACCGGGCGGACCACCATCAGCAACAGCAGCAGGCTGATCAGGCCGAACACGCCAAGCTTGATCAGGGCCAGTACCGCGTCCTTTTCCCACCACGGCAGTTCTTCGGCCGGGGCCAACTCACTGGCGGTGAACGGGAACACGCTGAGGGTCACGCTATCGCCACGTTTTTCGTTAAAGCCGACGGCGCTCTTGATCATCGCCTCGAGGTCGCCGCGGGCTTTGTCGGTCCAGCCGCCTTCGGGCGCATTGGCGGCGTTCAACACCACCGCCACGCTTTGCTGACGCAGGGCAAAGGCCGGGTATTTGATGTGGGTGACGCTCTGGTCGAAGTCGTTGTTGCGGGTGCTTTCGTTGCGCGTCGAGGTGGCGGCCTTGTTCTCGGTTTTCAGCGCCTCGGCGGTGTTTGTCGCTTTCGGGTCGGTGGCCTTGGGATCGGCCGGCGGCGTCGGTGCCGGGCGGTTGCTCAGTGAGCCGGGCACGCCGAGGGCGAGTTGGTCGAGGGTGGTTTCTTCACGCAGCACTTCACTGCGCATGCGCGGCGCCTCGCCATAGGCCTGGAAGGTTTCTTCCTTCTGGCTGAAGTCGATGTCGGCCGCCACGCTGATGCGGTAGTTGTCGTTACCCAGAATCGGCGCCAGCACCTGCTCGATGTTGGCCACGGCTTTCTGCTGGTAGTCGTCGACCACTTCCCAGTTCTGCGACGGCCCGCTCCAGGCACCAACGCCGCGCGACAGCAGCGCACCGTGCTGGTCGACCACGCTGACGTCTTCGGGTTTCAGCTGCGGCACGCTGGCGGCCACCAGGTTGACGATGGCGGCCACCTGCTCGGGCTTCAGTTTGGAGCCGGGCGTGAGCTGCAGCATCACCGAGGCCTTGGCCGGCGCGCGGTGGCTGACCACGAACGAGCTGCTCTCTTCCAGGGCCAGGTGCACGCGAGCCTGCTCGATGCCTTTGAGGGCCATGACGGTTTTCGCCAGCTCGCCTTCCAGGCTGCGTTTCAGGCGCACGTCCTGGACGAACTGGCTGGTGCCCAATGGTTCCTCTTTATCGAACAGTTCGTAACCGGCGGGCACCGCCACCTTCACGCCCTTGGCGGCGAGCAGCATGCGCGCCCGGGCCAGGTCCTGTTCACGCACCAGAATCTGCCCGCTTTGCGGGTGCAAGTGATAGGGCAGCGCTTCGGCGTCCAGCACCTGCATGGCCTCGGCGGCCGGAAAACCCTCGCCAGCGCCATACAGCGGGCGAAAGGAATCGTTGTCACGCCACAGCGAATAGACCACCGCCACAGCGATGACCGCCGCAAGTGCGGCCATGCCCAGCAGTGACAGGCGCGGGTCCAGTTTGAACCCGGCGGGGAATCGGCTTTTGATTTGCGCTAGCACGTTGGCTTATCCCGGCCCGTTAAAGGGGCATTCTCATGATGTCGTCGAAGGCACCGCTGAGCTTGTTGCGTACCTGCAACAAGGCGGTGAAGGACAGGCTGGCTTTCTGACTGTCGATCATCGCGCCCACCAGGTTTTCGCTTTCGCCGCTGTCCACCGCCGCCATCGATTCGCTGGCTTTCACTTGCTCGGCATCCACCGCCCGCAGCGCCTGTTCAAACGAGGCGCCAATGCCCGCTTGCGGGTGGTTTCCAGAAAGCTGCATGGCCGGTTTGATCGCCTCGCCTTCGGCGATCTGGCTGAGCTGATTGAGCTGGCTGAGCAAGCCCTGTTGAACCGTGTTGATGGCACTCATGCTGTTTCTCCCAAAGGTCTTAAACCGGAACCTGCACGCCCTGCTCACGCATGGCATTGAGGCGATAGCGCAGGGCGCGGGTGGTCATGCCGAGGCATTCGGCGGCACGGGTTTTATGCCCGCCGCAGCGGCGGATGGTGTCGATAACATGCTGGTACTCGGCCCACTTGCCACTGGCACGCAGGGCCGCCTTGCCGCCCTCGCCCGGCGGAAGAATGGCGAACAGCGGCTCGGCCGCTGGCAGGCTGTCGAGGTTCATGCCCAGGTCGCGCGGCTGAATGAACAGGCCATTGCGCAGCACCAGGGCGCGCTGCAGGGTGTTCTCCAGTTCACGGGCATTGCCCGGCCAGTCGTGGGCCAGCAGGGCTTGGCAGGCATCGCTGGTGAGCAGGTTGTCGCTGCTTTCCTGCGGCGCGTATTTGCGGATAAAGCGGCGCGCCAGCGGCAGCACATCTTCCTTGCGCTCTCGCAGCGGGCTGATGTGCAGCGGCAATACGTCGAGGCGGAACATCAGGTCGGCACGGAAACGCCCGGCGGCCACTTCGGCCTGCAGGTCACGGTTGGTGGCGGCGACGATACGCACATTGAGTTGGATTTCCTTGCGCCCGCCCAGGCGCTCCACGCACTGCTCTTGCAGCACCCGTAGCAACTTGGCTTGCAGGCCCAGGGGCAATTCGCCGATCTCGTCGAGCAGCAAGGTGCCGCCGTTGGCCAGTTCGAATTTGCCCGGTTGTGCGGTGACCGCACCGGTAAAGGCGCCGCGCTCGTGGCCGAACAGAATCGACTCGAGCATCTGCTCCGGAATGGCGGCGCAGTTGACGGCAATAAACGGGGCGTCGCCGGTGGCGGTCGAGAAGCGATGGATGTAACGCGCCATCAGCTCCTTGCCGGTGCCGGTCTCGCCGGTAATCAGAATCGGCGCGCGGGTCAGGGCCACACGTTGTGCCATGGCCAGCAAACGGCGGCCTGCTTGCGAGCAGGAAACAAAACCTTCTTCGGCGTTGCTGGCGTGCTCCTGGCGGCGCAACAAGGCGGCCACCTGGGTTTCGCTGAACGGTGCCAGCAGGTAATCGACGCAGCCCAGTTCCAACAGCGCGGCGGCCTTTTCCTGGTCGGCGTATTCAACGATCGGCACCAGGCTGATATGCCCGGTCTGGCGCAGCAAGGCGCTGGCCTGGGCATACAGGTCGGCGGCGGCCTGGCTGCTGACAAACACGAACACCAGACGTGCACTGGCCAGCAGCGATGCATCCAGCTCCATAAAGCTGCTGCAGCGCCGAACGCGGCAACCCTGGTCGGCCAACTGCTGGCGCAACAGGGCATAACTGGCTTCATCACCGTGCCCGATCACCACCACGTGGCCGGTGGCCGCGGGCGCATCGAAGTGCACTTCTGATGGATATGTCTGTGCGTGGCTAAGACTGTTCAAGGTCAATTACCTGTGGTCGTCGCTCAAACACTCGCAACTGTTTATTGCTGCACGCAAGTGTGAACGGGTAGCACGAAATATTTTTCTCATGACCCTTTAATACAACTGTCACCAGGGTCGCCTTTTACACCTGCGCATGAACTTCTTATGGGCGCTTCGTTGAACTTCCGCGCCACTCGCCAGGTCCGATACAGGGCGCAGATCAGCTCGTAGGAAAAACCCTACACAACGGTGACGCAATTCACGAAATCACTTGTGCTTAATTAAAATCAACGCGGCGCAATGCCCATCAAAAACAGCATTTGATTTCTATTGATTTAAATTTTCCCCCTCCCCACGCCAGACTCCACCCCATGCCAAAGCCGCCCCCACGGGGTCAGCACGGCTATGTCGCGTTTTCGCCGCCTGTGATCAGGCAGCAACGCATCAGTGCCCTCCGACTATCTCCAGAGGGTTCTGCGGGTTATCCAGGAATACGGCCCTAACTATGACTGGTCATTCTAAAGTTCATCACCGCGTATCAGCGGACAGTGTGACGCGGTTAAAACCGCAGAAGTTGGGACGGCATTACCACAAGATCCCCCAGCACATTAAAGAAGTGGCCAGTAAATACCCACGTATTATTGGTGACTACTTCCTGCGCAACTACCGCATCAACCTTGAACTGTCCAAAGTCGAGGTATTGGAAGAGCGCACCAGTGATCCGGACTGTATATATAAGTCGATTTACGGCAAGGTCGGTTTTGCCATTGACCGGCCGCTGTTGACCGAAGCGCTGGAGTGCTATTACGGCGGCACCGGCCTGCCCAGCGAAGAGGCGCCACCGGTTAGCACCTCCGAGCAGCGCATGCGCAACCGCCTGGGTATCGACATCACCCAGATCTTCGCCCGCGCGCTGCTGTCGGGATCGACCTTCGGCAACCTGACGCCCCATGAAAACGACTTCGACCCCGCGGTCTGGGAGTACGTCGCCGAGTTCAAGTACATCAGTCACCTGTCCGGCAGCCAGTCCTCGATCTTTCTTTATCTGGACAACCAACTGGTCGACGAGCTGACCGCACGCCTCAGTGGCCCGGCCAGCACCAGCCTGAGCGGCAACCCGGCCAAACACATCCAGCACCTGCCGGTGCGCCTGGAATGTGTGGTGGCAGCGGTGCAGATGCCGCTCTCGCAAGTGCTCGCCCTGCAGGTCAACGACATCCTCATGGTGCGCCTGCTGGAGCACACCGAGGTGCGCATCAACCAGCACAAACTGTTTCGCGGCACCCTCTTCGAAGAAGACGGCTCCCTCTTTGTTACCTCGCTTGAGAGCGTGAAAAACCCATGAACGGCCAACTTTCCGATAACGAATTCGAGTCTTTGATCAACGACGACGACCTGGCCGTGGCCAGCCCCGTTACCGACTCCGGTAGCCAGGACCACGCCGCGCAGTTGCCGCAGCAGGACCTGAGTTTCTTCGGCCGCATTCCGGTGAATGTGACCCTGGAAGTGGCGTCCACCGAAATCTCGCTTAAAGAGTTGATGGACGTCGATGCCAGCAGCGTGATCGTGCTCGACAAGCTGGCCGGCGAGCCGCTGGATGTGAAGGTCAATGGCGCGCTGTTCGCCAAGGCCGAGGTGGTGGTGATGAATGGCAACTACGGCCTGCGCATTGTCGAGCTGTGCGGCAACGGCATCAGCGACATCAAGCCATGACAGCCCGTCGTGCCCTCGCCCTGCTCGCTCTGTTGCTGACCGGCCTGTGCCCGTTGGCCGCGCAGGCGGCTGGGGGCGAGATCTCGCTGCTGAGCCTGAACGACACGGCCAACGGCCAGGAAGTCAGCGTCAAGCTGCAGATTCTGATCGTCATGACCTTGCTCGGTTTCCTGCCGGCGATGCTGATGATGATGACCTGCTTCACCCGCTTCATCATCGTATTGGCGATTCTGCGCCAGGCCATCGGCCTGCAGCAGAGCCCGCCGAACAATGTACTGATCGGCATCGCCTTGTGCCTGACCATGTTGGTAATGCGCCCGGTCTGGCAGGAGGTATACAGCACCGCCTATGTGCCGTTCGAAGCCGACCAGATCACCCTCACCGAGGGCCTCGGCCACGCCAAAGCCACCCTGTCGAAATTCATGCTGGCGCAAACCAGCAAGAGCGCCCTGGACACCATGGTCGCCCTGGCCGGAGAAACCGTGCCGGATGACCTCAGCACCCTGGACTTCAGCCTGCTGCTGCCCTCCTTCGTGCTCAGCGAACTGAAAACCGCGTTCCAGCTCGGCTTCATGATCTTTATCCCGTTCCTGGTCATCGACCTGGTGGTAGCCAGCGTGCTGATGGCGATGGGCATGATGATGCTGTCGCCGATGATGATCTCGCTGCCGTTCAAGCTGATGATCTTCGTGCTGGTCGATGGCTGGGCACTCACCATGGGCACGCTGTCATCCAGCGTTCAGCCTTTTTAGGAACGCGCCGCCATGATCACTCCCGAAAGCGCTGTAGAGATCGTCGCCAACGCCGTGCACATCGTCGCGCTGATCGTCTGCGTGCTAGTGGTGCCGAGCCTGATTGGCGGCCTGATCGTCAGCGTGTTCCAGGCCGCCACGCAGATTAACGAACAGATGCTGAGCTTTCTGCCGCGCCTGCTGATTACGCTCGGCATGCTGGTGTTCGCCGGCCACTGGATTGTGCGCACCTTGTGCGACCTGTTTATTCAGACCTTCAAGAACGCTGGCGGGATGGTCGGCTGACTGCCATGCCTGCCAGCGAATCGATCTTTCAGGCCGGCCACTACCTGCAGCAGATGCAGGTGTACTGGTGGCCGTTCTGCCGGATTCTGGCGCTGTTCAGCATGGCACCGATCTTCAGCCACAAAGCCGTGCCCAAGCAGGTGCGTATTCTCTTGGCGCTGGCCGTGACCCTGGCGTTGGCCACGGCCCTGCCGCACATGGAGAGCATTGATCCGCTGTCGGCCAAAGGCCTGCTCACAGCCCTTGAACAGATCGCCATAGGCATTCTGCTCGGCGTCGCGCTGCAACTGGTGTTCACCGTGTTCACCCTGGTCGGTGACGTGGTGTCGACCCAACTGGGGCTGAGCATGGCGGTGTTCAACGACCCGATTAATGGCGTGTCGTCGTCCTCGATCATGTTCCAGCTGTACTTCGTGCTGCTGGTGTTTCTGTTCTTCGCCATCGACGGCCACCTGCTGGCGGTCAGCGTGCTGTACCAGAGTTTCATGTTCTGGCCGGTGGGCAGCGGCTTGCATTACGACGGCTTTGAAACGGTGATCTACGCGCTGTCCTGGGTGCTGGCGGCGGCGGTGCTGATCACCCTGCCCCTGGTGTTCTGCATGGTCCTGGTGCAGTTCTGTTTCGGTTTGCTCAACCGCGTGTCGCCGACCCTCAACCTGTTTTCCTTAGGCTTTCCGATGTCGATTCTGGTCGGCCTGTTGTGCATCTACCTGACCCTGCCCAACCTGCCCGACAGCTACCTGCATCTGTCCCGCGAGCTGCTCAACAACATCGGCCAACTGCTGCGCGGAGGTGCCCGTGTCTGAGCAGAACAGCGCCCAGGAAAAGACCGAAGACGCCTCCCAGCAGAAGCTGAAAAAGAGCAAAGAGGACGGCCAGAGCGCGCGCTCCAAAGACCTCTCCACCACCATCTCGCTGCTGGTGACGCTGCTGGTGTTGAAGTTCAGCGCCATGTACTTCTATGAGGGTATTCGCCAGAGCTTTTCGCTGGCCTACCTGGACCTGCGCCATAGCGAGATGGGCCTGGACGACCTGGACCTGATCCTCGCCCACAACCTGCTGCTGTTTATCAAGATTCTCCTGCCGCTGCTGCTCACCCCGGTGCTGGTGGTGCTGTTCAGCCTGGTGCCGGGCGGTTGGGTGTTCTCCGCAAAAAACTTCAGCCCCAAGCTGAGCAAGCTCAACCCGATTAGCGGCCTGGGGCGCATGTTCGGCATGCAGAACTGGGTGGAGCTGCTCAAGTCGCTGGCCAAGATCGCCGTACTGGTGAGCGTGGCCTACCTGCAGATTATCCACGCCGTGCCCAAGCTCATTGCCCTGCAGCGCAGCGACTTGCCCACCGCCATCGGCAGCGCGTTTGCACAGACCTACGACCTGATTCTGGTGCTGCTGGCAGTGTTCATTCTGTTCGCCGTGATCGACATTCCGCTGCAGTTTTTCTTCTTCCGCAAAAAGCTGCGCATGACCAAGCAAGAGCGCAAGGAAGAGCACAAAACCCAGGAAGGTCGCCCCGAGGTCAAAGCGCGAATCAAGCAGGTGCAGCGCCAACTGGCGCAACGGCAGATCAACCGCGTGATCAAGCAAGCCGACGTGGTGGTGGTCAACCCGGTGCACTTTGCCGTGGTGCTCAAGTACGACCCGAAAAAAGCCCAGGCCCCCTATGTGCTGGCCAAGGGTTTGGACGAAACCGCGCTGTACATCCGCAAGATGGCCAACGCCCATCAACTGGACGTGATCGAAGCGCCGCCGCTGGCGCGCGCCATTTACTTCACCACCCAGGTCAACCAACAGATCCCGACCCAGCTTTACAAGGCCGTGGCCCATGTTCTGACCTACATCCTGCAGCTCAAGGCGCACCGCCAGGGGCGCCGCAGTGCGCCGGTACTGGCGCGCAACCTTGAAATCCCCGATGAATTGCTGAGCCGAGTCTGACCATGAACCTACTGCAGCAACTGACCCTCACCCTGCGCAGCGGACGCATTGCCATTCCGCTGTTGGTCCTGGCCGTGCTGGCGATGATCATTCTGCCGCTGCCACCGCTGCTGCTCGATGTGTTGTTTACCTTCAACATCGGCCTGGCGATTCTGGTGCTGCTGGTCAGTGTGTCGTCGCGCAGGCCGCTGGACTTCTCTCTGCTACCGACCGTGATTCTGGTCACCACCCTGCTGCGCCTGTGCCTGAACGTGGCCTCCACGCGGGTGGTGTTGCTCAGTGGCCATACCGGCACCGACGCCGCCGGTAAGGTGATCGAGGCCTTCGGTGAGGTGGTGATTGGCGGCAACTTCATTGTCGGCATGATCGTCTTCGTGATCCTGATGATCATCAACTTCATGGTCATCACCAAGGGTGGTGAGCGCATTTCGGAGGTGACGGCGCGCTTCACCCTCGACGCCCTGCCCGGAAAACAGATGGCGATCGACGCCGACCTCAACGCCGGACTGATCACCCAGGATGAAGCCAAACAGCGGCGCGCCGATGTGTCCAAGGAAGCCGACTTCTACGGCGCCATGGACGGTGCCTCGAAGTTTGTCCGGGGTGACGCGGTAGCAGGCATTCTGATTCTGCTGATCAACCTGTTCGGCGGTGTCGCCATCGGCGTAATGATGTACGACCTGCCGGCCGGCGAGGCCTTCCGCCAGTACGCCCTGCTCACCATCGGTGATGGCCTGGCCGGGCAAATTCCGGCGCTGCTGCTGTCCACCGCAGCGGCGATCATCGTCACCCGGGTGAATGAGTCGGCGGAAATCACCAGCCTGGTGCAGAAGCAGATGCTGGCCTCGCCGCCGCTGCTGTACACCGTGGCTGGCATTGTGTTGATTCTCGGCCTGGTGCCGGGCATGCCGCACATTGCCTTTATCGGCTTTGCCGCGCTGATCGGTTTTATCGCCTGGCGGGTAGCCCGTGCCGAGCCGCCGATGGAAGCGGCGACCCTGGAGCAGACCGAAGCCATCAGCAAAGCCATGGACCAGGAGCGCGCGCAGAACCTGGCCTGGGAAGACATTCCCCTGGTGGAGCGGCTCTCGATTTCGCTTGGCTACAAACTGGTCGGGCTGGTCAACGAGGCCTCCGGCTCACCGCTGCCGCAGCGGGTGCGCGGGGTGCGCCAGACCCTCTCGGAGAGCCTCGGCTTTCTTCTCCCGGAAGTGCAGATTCGCGACAGCCTGCGGCTCAAGGCGGCGCAGTACAACATCCACATCAATGGCGAACGCATCGACGGCGCCGAGCTGCATGCCGACCGATTGATGGCCATACCCGGCCCGGAACTGTACGGCGAGATCGACGGCATTCTCGGCACCGACCCGGCCTACCGCATGCAGGTGGTGTGGATTCTGCCCAACGACAAACCGCGGGCGCTGAACCTCGGCTACCAGGTGATCGACTGCGCCAGCGTGATCGCCACCCACCTGAACAAAGTGGTGCGCGAACACCTGCCGGACATCTTCAAACATGATGACGTCGACCACCTGATGCAACGCCTGGCAGTGCAGGCACCGAAACTCGCCGAACACCTCAAGGGCGCGCTGAGCTTTACCCAACAGCACAAGGTGTACCGCCAGTTACTGCTCGAAGAAGTGCCGCTGAAAGACATCGTGACCATCGCCACCACCCTGCTCGAGGGCAGCGAAACCACCAAAGACCCGGTGCTACTGGCCTCCGACGTGCGCTACGCACTGCGCCGCAGCATCGTTGGCGGGATTGCCGGCGAGCGCCGTGAGCTATCGGTGTTCGTGCTGGAAAACGCCCTGGAAAATACCCTGCTCAGCGCCCTGAGCATCGCCCAGCAAGCCGGCCCGGTGAGCCTGGACAACATTCCGGTAGAACCCAACCTGCTCAACCAGCTGCAGAACGCCATGCCGGTCGTGAAGGAAAAACTGCGCAAGGACGGCCACCCGCCGATCCTTACCGTGATGCCGCAGTTGCGGCCGTTGCTGGCGCGTTATGCCCGGGTGTTCAGCCCGGGGTTGCATGTGCTGTCGCAGAATGAGATTCCGGAGAAGGTCGCGGTGAATATCCTCGGAAGCCTCGGTTAAACGGGACGTAGGGCGGATATCCGCCCTACGCACAGTTGATTCGGCCGAACGTCACACCTTCTGGCTGCGAGAAAGCACCAACGTCGCCTTCAACGAATCCACCAGATCGGTATACGCCTGCGCTGGCTCCTGCAGCGCAAAGCCCTGTTCGAAGCGCCCCGAGCGGCCGGTCTTGCGTGACCATTGGCAGATCACCGCCACCTCCACCAGGCGAAAGCGCGCCGCGCTGATCGGCACTTCGATACTGACGTGATAGACCTGCCCGACCAGAATCGGCAGCTCGGACATCAGCCGAAAGCCGCCGGCAGAAATGTCAGCGATCAGGCCCAGCGAGTCTTCAGTATCGCGAAGCAGCACCTGCATCCGATTGGCAGGGCGAAAGGTGACGCGAGTGTGTTGGCGCATGCTTGATTCTTATAGTCCCCAGCGGGCCGCCTTCCTGGCAGCACCGAACGGTAGTCGTCGACCACACCCCGCAGCCTGCGGGGTACAACCCAGGTGGCCTGCGCGAAACAACAGGCCACAGGGTAGAAGGCGACCACTTCGATAGGGGAATTAAGCGAGCACTGAATTATTTTTCGATTTTGTAGCGGACTTTTTGCGTGAGGACTTCACCACCCACTTTGTAGGCGGCGACCATGTCGTAAGTGCCGGGACTGCGGCCAGAGGAAGCTACGGTGAAACAGGTGTTGTTGGGCGTGGTTTTAGCGGTGTTTTTGCTGATATCGCTGGCGGCAAGTTGCTGCGGGATACCGTTGGTATCGAGGCGATAGAAGCTGGCAGCAATATCGGTAATGGTGCGCGCGTGGTAAAGGCAATACTCGCTGCTAGCGGCGGTAGGCACGAAGGCCCCGTCGCTATCGACTGGCAGAACAAACACAATGCCTGAGTTATTCAGCGACTCGATTTTTCGCGCGTCCCCCAGCGCCTTTTGGGCCGTGTCGTAGTTCTGACTGAAGCTGATGCCTTCACCCGGCATCTTGATCAAACTTTGAATCGACTGCTCCGCTTGACTGAGGAGCTTGCGTTTCTGCCAAAGCGCCGCGTTTCCGCCTCTGACGATGGAAAGACCCAGCCAGGTCTTGTCGGTATAGGGATCCACGGATGAGGAGCTTTTTTTCGCGAGGATATGGTCCTCGTAAGTCAGGGCACCCATGTCCACATCGTCCAACGAGGCGTGGTCCGGTGTGTCAGTCCAGGCCCTGCGCATGGCGGTGGGAACCAGTAAGGCAACGTCGCCAATCCAGGCAAACGGGTTGTACATCTCCCCATCCCTGCTCAGCTGGAAATAGCAGTTGGCGGGCACGCAATGCTCCTTGTTGATCAGCACGTAATCGCCCACGTTCAAGGGAATAAAAGAGCCATTGCGTCCCTGATTGGCGAGGTCACCTGCATTACCGGTGAAGTTGATGTTGATCGTCATCACCACATCATCTTTGTTGAGGCTTAACAGACTGGCGGCAATCTCCTTCGCAAACGCCCGCTCTGCCGCTGTCACCGGGTTGGCGAGGGAAATGGTCTTGGTTACTGAATCAATGAACTCAAGAAACGCGGCGGTATTGGCGTTTTCACCCTGGTCATATTCGAGCACCGTCAACTTCATATGCAGGTGATCGGCGTCCAGATTTTTAGGGCCATATAACAGCTCGCCCAGTGCCGGTATACCCGCGTTATCTGACACCCCAAAATGCGGGCCGAGAATACGGGTTACCGTGTCGGCCTCGGTGCCTGCGTTGGTTTCAGTGAACTGCGCAATCACTATCACCTCGTTAACGCCGCCAAGGTCCTTCAAATACTTGAAGTAGCCGTCACTGAGGTAAATAGCGAATACGTCTGCACCGGTTTTATCCGCGCCTCCCGGTGCCTGGCGGATAGTCAGCTCTGAGGAAACCTTGTTGCTGAATACCGTTTTGTCCCATATCACTTTGTCAGCAGCGGTTACAGTTGTCGTGTCAGCAGCAGGTTTTGCCGGGGTGGCACTGGTGGTAGCGGTGGCTACTTTGTCGTCATTTTTTCGATAGAGTCGCGACGTGCCGGTAGGTACCGAAATGCAGCTACTGAGGATTGCGCAGACCACCAGCAAAACGACAGCACGTTGGCGATGAGCGAAACGGGGACGGTCCATTCGACACTCCTCCTTGAGATTACCAAGTGACATCAAATTGAGTGGCACGGAATCCTCGAAGCGTAGATCGACATCCTGAAAGCGCAAACCCGCAGGCTAGAGGGGCGAAAAGGCCATCCGAAAGATGGCCTCTGCCTCTGCATTTTTACTTAACGAAGTACTGCTTGGCCCGCTCCGCCTCGGCGCTGGTGGGTTTGTAGCTCATCCACTGGTCGCTCTCTTTTTTCTTGTAACGCACCACGCCCTGCGCCACGTCGAACTCGTAGATGGGGTAGACCTCACGCAGGTTGAAGAACAGCGCCGGGGCGAACAGCAGGATGTCGGCGGTCAGGTAGCCGCCATTGAATTTCAATGGCACCAGGCCGTACATGGGTTCCATGCCGGGCTTGGTCGCTTTGAATTGATACTGGCCAAAACTGGTGGTGTCGTAGGTGCGATGCACCGGGGAGTCGAGGGTGACTTCGCTGTCTTTGTTGATGGCCAACGCCAGTTCCGGGTCAGTGGCGCGCAGGGAGGTGGTCGCGGTGCAGGCGCTCAGTACCGAGGCGGCGAGAGCGGTCAGAAGCAAACGTGTCAGCATGGTCAAATCCATTTTGATTATTAGAAGGCTACGGCGTAGCCCTGCAGAGGTGGTCGACCTCTGGCACATTGCCATCCGTAGCAGGCGAAACTATATAGGAACGTTCGTACAAAAAGCATCGGGCGTTCATGGCGCAAATTACCCATCGCCGCTATCAACAATCTCAATAAGCCCGTCCCGCTTGCAGCGACTAAGCTGCCGCTCACTACGTCCTACCCGCCTTTGCACGGAGCAGCCGCCATGACTACCCCAACCCCCGCCCTTGATGATGAAACCCTGGCCTTTGCCGAACGGGTATTCGATGCCGCACGCAACGGCGCCACCGTCGAATTGCAGGCGCTGCTCGGCCAAGGCCTGCCGGCAAATTTGCGCAATCACAAGGGCGACAGCCTGGTGATGCTGGCCAGCTACCACGGCCATCTCGACACCGTGGCCATGCTGCTGGAGCTCGGCGCCGATGCGGAACTGCGCAATAACAATGGGCAGACGCCGCTGGCCGGCGCGGTGTTCAAGGGCAACCTGCCGATGCTGGAGTTGCTGCTGAGCAAGGGCGCTGATGTCGAGGGGGCGACGCCGGATGGCAAGACCGCCTTGATGATGGCGGCGATGTTCAACCAAGGCGCAGCCATCGACCTGTTGCTGGCCCATGGCGCCAACCGCGACGCCCGTGAACAGGGTGGCCTGAGTGCGCTGGACCTGGCCCTGCGAATGAATACGCCGCTGGCCATCGAGCGCTTGCAAGCGGTCTGATGCCGGTGCGTCAGCCTTGAATACGGTGGCAATTCCGGTAGGCTCGTGGCCTTTCTCATAAGGAGTTTCTGCCATGCCTAAAGCCACCGCTCGCCACATCCTGGTGTCCACCGAAGCCAAGTGCAATGAACTGAAGGCCGCTATCGAAGGCGGTGCCGATTTCGCCCAGGTGGCCAAAGACAACTCGTCCTGCCCGTCCAGCCGTGACGGCGGCAACCTCGGTTCGTTCGGCCCTGGCCAGATGGTTAAAGAGTTCGACACCGTGGTGTTCAGCGCCCCGGTCAACGTGGTGCAGGGCCCGGTGAAAACCCAGTTCGGCTACCACCTGCTGGAAGTCACCAGCCGCCAGGACTGATCCTGCCGTAACGCCCTTGGTGCCACCGCGCGCCATGGGCGTTTGTATTTCTGCACTCTCGCTCCCTCCGCTCTCGCCCCCCCCCTCAGCCCAGCCGTTTTTTTGTATCGACAGGGTAAAGTCGCGTGCGCGCCCAAAGCGCTGTGGTTTGAATGGCCTCCCGTTTTCGAGGAGTTGCCATGCGCCATCTTCCCCTGCTTGCCGTTGCGGCATTCACTGCCACCTTTCTGAATATTCTGGCGATGGCCGCCGACATGCCCCCGCCGCGACCTGATGGCGAGCATCACAAAGGCCCGCCGCCGTTCGCCATTGAAGCCTGCAAAGGCCAGAGCGAAGGTGCCACCGTGAGTTTTAGCGGCCCGGACGGTAAGACCTTCAAAGGTGTTTGCCACGAATTCAACGGCACCCTGGCCGCCATGCCCGACCATCCGCCAGGCCTTGGCGATGGCGAGCACAAAGGCCCGCCAGCGAAACCCGAAGACGACTGACTGGATGCAATGAGTTCTCATTGAGCTCACGTTGATCTGGGGCAAGAGCCTACCGTCAGGGCCGCCGTATAACCGTGCGACCCGCGCCACGGCGCTTTTGCCCATGAGGTCGAGCATGAACATCACATCCGCGAGCATCTGTGCTGCCGCCGACGAGCTGAAGGGTTTCGTCGGCTTCAACACCAAAACCGGCCAGCACCTGGTGCGCTTCAGCGAGGACTCCTTTGGCCTCGACGTGCTGGAAAGCAGCATTACTCCAGCCTGTGAGTTCGTCTGGGTGCAGGTCGAAGGCGATCTGATGAGCCTCAACCGCGACTGCCTGCAACTGTTGCTCGACCAGAACATCGACGACCGCCTCAACCTCACTCCCGCCTTGCACGTGTACATGCGCCGCCGTGATCTGGCGGAAATCCATGCCGAGCGCCGGGTACAGAAGAAAACCTGCAGCGGCGACTGCCAGAACGGCACCTGCAAAAATGGCCATGGCGCCCATGAAAACGCTGAACGGTTACCCACTACCACCCTGCTGTAACCGTGGTTGGTCTAAATAAATGGCTGCGCCCTGTCGATTTGCCGCGCTGGCGTTCGACCAAGGGTGTAGTCGCTGAATCCAGCGACCCGCCATTAAGGAGCAACCACCATGGTTCGGGATATTTTCGTCAACCTGCCAGTCAAGCATCTGCCCAAAGCCATCGCCTTTTTTACCGAGCTGGGCTTCACCTTCAACCCGCAATACACCGATGACACGGCCACCTGCATGATTCTTGGTGAGCACATCTACGCCATGTTGCTGACCGAGGAGAAATTTCAGGCCTTCACTCCCAAGGCGCTGTGCAACGCGAAAACCCACAGCGAAGTGCTGACCTGCCTGGGCGTGGCGGATCGGCAAACGGTGGATGACTTGGTTCGCAAAGCCCTGGCCGCCGGTGGGCGAACCTTGAGTGAACCCAAGGATTACGGCTTTATGTACCAGCACGGGTTTGAGGACCTGGACGGGCATATCTGGGAGTTGGTGGCAATGGCGGATGAAGCGGTTGCGTAACGTTTCACCCCAAACCACCGTCGTCCCAGCGAACGCTGGGACCCAGAATATTGCGGCAGCCACGCAAACTCGCCCCATCCAGAACTCTGGGTCCCAGCCTGCACTGGGACGACAGTAGTAAAAAACCTAAACCGCAGTGAAATCGCGGGCAACAAAAAGCCCGGCCAGTGCCGGGCTTTGAAGGAAGGTGAAACCTGGCCTGGGATCAGGCCAGAGTGCGTGCTTGCAGACGATCAGCACCGCCTTCAGCAACACGGTTAGTACGTTCTGCACCGCCTTCGGCTACACGGTTGGTGCGTTCTGCACCGCCTTCAGCGACACGGTTGGTACGTTCTGCACCGCCTTCAGCGACACGATTGGTGCGTTCTGCACCGCCTTCAGCGACACGATTGGTGCGTTCTGCGCCGCCTTCAGCGACACGATTGGTGCGTTCTGCGCCGCCTTCAGCGACACGATTAGTGCGTTCTGCACCACCTTCAGCGACACGATTGGTACGTTCTGCACCGCCTTCGGCAACACGGTTGGTGCGTTCTGCACCACCTTCGGCAACGCGGTCGAGGACCATGTAGCCGCCTTCGTAAGCGATGCGGTGATCTTGTTGCAGACGGTCAGCGCCGCCTTCGGCATGAGCGGCTGGCAGGGTGAACAGACCAGCGATAAACAGTGCGGCGAATGCTTGAGATTTCATGATGGTTGCTCCGGAAGATTGGGGTGGCGTAAGTGAGTACGGGGCCAATCTTACGGATCGCCAGCTGATTAAAAAGTGAACGCTCGCGATAGCTGTCATCGATAGCATTGATAGCGAAGAAATAGCTTAGCTATCAGCAGGTTAACGATTTTTCACGAGCAAAAAGCATCGCGACTAAAGCCGCTCCTACCGATCAAAGGGTCCGTAGGAGCGGCTTTAGCCGCGATATTTTGAGCTGAACGAAAAAATGTCAGAGCAGGGTCTTGAGGGCGAATGCGCCGCCGATGGCCAGCACCAACGCCAGTACGCTGAGCAGCACTTTATTCACCGGGCGAGCTTCGACCGCGGCCTCTTGCTGCACGGCATTGTCCGCCGCTACTTTCAGTGGGTTGACGGTGGCCGCCTGGGCCACCGGTTTGATCACCGTCGGCTTGGCGATGTTGACCACTGGCATAAACAGCGTCGCGTCTTCGGCATCGGCTTGCGCCACTTCCACTTTCGGGCCAATCACCAGCAGGGTCACCGAGCCCATGCGCACCTGGTCGCCGGGTTGCAGCACGGCCATGCCGACTTTCTGGTGGTTGACGTACACGCCGTTGGCCGAGGCCAGGTCTTTGATCTCCAGCACTTCGTCCTTGAGGAAGAACTCGGCGTGGCGGCGCGACAGCTCCAGGTCGCCAAAACACATTTCGCACTTCACCGAGCGGCCGAAGGTCATCGAGCCGGTGACGTGAAATTTATGCCCTTGGTGCTCCTCGCCAGTGATCACCTGCAAGAACCAACGCGGAGCGGCGGCCGGTTTAGGTTTGCTCTTCGCCGGGTCGATCACGGTCAGTTCCAGGCTGCCCAGGCGTACTTTGTCTTCCGAGCGCAGTTGATACCGCGCGCCCACCCGGTCGCCATTGACGAACGTGCCGGCGGCGGTGCCGCAATCGGTGAGGTAGTAAAGGCCGTGGTCCTGGCGGATTTCCGCATGGAAGGGGCTGATATCGCTGTCGGTCAGTACCAGGTTGTTGCGGCTGTCCTGGCCAATGGTAAAACGCTCGTCGACCAACCAGATGGGGGCCTGACGGTTGTCGCTGAAATGAATCCTGAGCATGCGGCACGACCTTGAGAATGACAGCCAGCGGGGGGCGAATAACCCTTAGTGCGAGGCCCGCCGGAGCCTCGCAGAAAAGGAGTATCACTTTGCCACTAGTTGAAGAGTTTATTCCACAAGCGTTTGACTACATTCGGATTTTTTTCATCGGCAGGAGCGGCCGACGCACTGCTAGTGGGCGTTGTACGGCTGCTTGAAGCGGCCGCCGCAGAGGCCTTTTTCTTCGCCGCAGCCCGTGCCGCGATGGCCGCCTGGGTCTGGCGTACCCGCTCGTCGTGGCCATCCAGACTCTTCAGCAGTTTCTCGTTATCGGGCTGGGCTTCCAGGCCGCTTTTGATCAGTTGCAAGGCCTGGTCGTACTGGAGTTTGTCGTAGGCCACTTCGCTCAAATCGTAGAACCGTTCAGCCACGGCTTGCAGCCCGGTCAGAGCCTGCTCGTTACCCGGCGACCAGCCAAGCACCTGCTGGTAATAGAACACCGCGTTGTCGCCTTCGGGCTGCAGCAGCTTGTCTTCATTGGCGGCTTTCTGCGCCAGGTTCAGGCTGTTGGCGATGCGCGCCTGCAACACCCGCTGCAAGCCATCCAGGGCCTGGGCGTTGTTTTTGTCGATAAGCAGCACCTGGCGGTAGAAGTAGTCGGCGTTGTGCTGCGGCGGGTCGACCAGTTGGCCTTCGTTGAGGCTCAGTTCGCCCTGGGTGAGGAACTCGCTGATCTTCTGTTGTTGCTGGTAGTAATAGCCGCCAAGTCCAGCGCCACCGATCACCAGCAGCAGACCGAGGGCGACCATCCACAGCTTGGACTTGCCCTGCTGGGTCTTCGGCACCGTCACCGCAGGCGCCGATGCCGGCACCGCTTTCAGCGCCTTCTCTTTACTCTTGGCGTTGATCGGAACCACCGGCGTCAGACGGGTGTGGTCGAGGTCCTGTTCGTTCAATTCGGCAAGGCTGGCCAACAGCACATGGCAGTCAGCAAAACGGTCGTCCGGGTTCTTTGCCAGCATGCGGTTGAGCAGGTGCTGGAACTGGCGCAGACGGTCCGGCAGTTCTGGCGCCTCCATCTGCACATGGTTCATCACTGTCTGGGTGTAACTGGAACCTTTGAACGGGTTGGTGCCGGTGAGCATCTCCAACAGGATCACGCCGAGGCTGTAGATATCGCTCCGCGCATCCAGGGCTTCGCACTGCGCCTGCTCGGGGCTGCTGTAGGCAGGGCTGCCGACCGCGATATTGAAGTGAGTCAGCTCGCTGTTGAGGTCGAGCTCTTTGGCGATGCCGAAGTCGGTAATCACCGCCGTGCCGTCGGCGCGAAAGAGAATATTCGCCGGCTTGATATCGCGGTGCACCATGCCTTTGTCATGCACCACGGCCAGACCACTGGCGATCTGCCGGACGATGGCCAGGGCGCGTTGGCTTTCGAAGATTTCGCCCTTGTGCTGAGCCAGGTCACCGCCCGCGACAAACTCCATGGCCAGGTAGTAGCGGCCATCGGGCAACTGGTCGATGTCGTAAATGGTGATGATCGAGGGGTGATGCAAGGAGGCGACGATATGCCCCTCTTTGATGAAGCGCTTGCTGAAGGCTTCGTCGTCTGCGCTGAGCAGCACCTTGATCGCCACCTGGCGATGCAACGACTCCTGGGTGGCCAGGTACACCTCGGCCATACCACCTTTTCCCAAGCGGCCATGCACGAGGTAACCGGGAATTTCTAGCAAGCTGTCATTCATAAGAAGGTCGATACGCGTCGTTATAGTTATCGGGCCGGAGGCTCTAGGTCGCAGGGCGTAGAAGTCGCTGGCAGTGCCGCCCGTTGGCTGTGTCGTGCGCTCGGCGAAGGATTTCCGAGTTTCGGCGCATTTTCCAACAAATTGTCAGAGTTTTCCTAGATTCAAAAGTTTCCTGAGGAAACTTTGTGGGCGCTGATTCGCGCCGATTTGTTCCACGACTGCGAGCCCGATCACGATGCAGGAGATATTGTCGCGCCCGCCGGCCTCGTTGGCGCTTGCGATCAGTTGCTCGACCAGCTCGTCGAGGGTGGCCGCCGAAGCGCAGCGTTGCTGAATCTGCTCATCGCGCACTTCGCCGCTCAAGCCATCGCTGCATAGCAGCAGCAACTCGCCCGGCGCCAAGGTACCGCTGACCACGCTGACCTCCAGGCTCAGCTCGGGTTGGCCCAGGCAGCGGGTGACCACATTGCGTCGCGGGTGATTACGCGCTTCGTCCGGGCTGAGTTCCCCGGCATCGATCAGTTCCTGCACCAGGCTGTGGTCGCGACTGACTTGTTCGATGCCCTGCCCGCTGACGCGGTAGGCGCGGCTGTCGCCGACCCAGGCCAGTTCGAACTGGGCGTTGGTGAAACGCACGGCCACCAGGGTGGTGCCCATGCCGGCAGAGTCGGGATCTTGCTCGCCCGCCTCGATGATCGCCGCGTTGGCGCTGTGCACAGCGTGCTCCAACAACTCCCCCTGATGCACCGCTTCCAGCAGAGTATCCAGCGCCAGGGCACTGGCCACTTCGCCGCGCTGGTGACCGCCCATGCCATCGGCCACCGCCCACAGGTTCAGGGCCGGGCAGCAAAGCACCGCGTCTTCGTTGTGCGTGCGCACCTGGCCACTGACCGAGAGTGCGGCATAGCCGAGCGAGACTGGAGCGAAGGGAGTGGGCATAAGCCGTTGGCGGACCGTTTGCTGATGGGTGGAGGGTAAAAGGACGCTGAATGATGCGACCCTGCTACAGCGCTGTCATCGCTTTTACGCAAAAGTGTTAAACAGTCGAGCCTTGACCCTGCGACAGGCAACTCGATTTCAGGGGGTGCCAGCGCGCGGCAGAGCGACTAAAATCGGCAACCTTATTTCGTCGCCCTGGTTTTACGGCCGCCAACCGGCCCTGTATACCGCGCCACGAGCCTTACTTCCCGTCAGAGCAAGAGAGCCAGCAATGGGCGCACAGTGGAAAGCCAAACCGAAAGAAGCCGCCGCCAACGCCAGAGGCAAGATTTTTGGTCGCTTGGTAAAGGAAATCATGATCGCTGCCCGTAATGGCGCCGACCCGGACCTCAACCCCAAGCTGCGTTTGGCCATCCACCAGTCGAAAAAGGCTTCGATGCCCAAAGACACCCTGGAGCGCGCGATCAAGAAAGGCGCCGGCCTCCTGGGTGACACGGTGACGTTCCACCACGCGACCTATGAAGGCTTCGCCCCGCACCAGGTGCCGGTGATCATTGAGTGCCTGACTGACAACATCAACCGCACCGTCGCCGAAATCCGCGTACTGTTCCGCAAGGGCCAGATGGGCGCGTCCGGTTCGGTAACCTGGGACTTCGACCATGTCGGCATGATCGAAGCCAGCCCGGAGGGCGCTGCCGATCCGGAAGAAGCCGCTATCGAAGCTGGCGCTCAAGACTTTGAGCCCGCTGAAGAAGGCGCCACCTTGTTCATCACCGAACCCACCGACCTCGACGCCGTCAGCCGCGCCCTGCCTGAATACGGTTTTACCGTGAACTCGGCCAGCCTGGGCTACCGTCCGAAAAACCCGGTGACCTCGTTGACCGAAGCGCAAATGGAAGAAGTCGAAGCCTTCCTCGAAGCGCTGGATAACCATGACGACGTGCAGAACGTGTACGTCGGGTTGTCGGGCTAAGCCCCAAGAGCATCGCGACTGAAGCCGCTCCCAGATGAGTCTTTTGTGGGAGAGGCTTCAGTCGCGATACCTGGAAACACCGTTCCCTCTTTATATATCCCTGCGGACTCCCCCATGACCACCGACCTGCCCGAACAACCGAGCGAAGTGGATGCCACCACCGACGCCACAGAGAAGAAAGCCGGTTTCAGCTTCCCCTTCTCGGCCTTTGCCAAGGGCGCCCAGGACAAAACCCAGCTGGGCTACAAACCCATGGATAAGTCCAACCACGACAAAAAACCGGGCCGCGCGCCGAATGGCACCCGCCGCTCGATGGGCAAACGTTGAGTAGCGTGGTTGCCGGCCTGCTGTTGAAGGCCAATGAAGCGCGCATCGTTACCCTCGCCGGCACGCGCGCCAGCCACAGCCTGGTGGCAGAGAAATTCAACAAGCTGGCGGTGCCGAAAAACCCGACACAGGAAGATGTCGCCGCGTTCGTACGCGCGCTGAGCAGCTTTTGCACGGCCAACAAGGTCGAGAAGTTGATACTCAATCGCCGCGCCACGGCGGGCCAAGGTGCAGGCGGCGCGGGCACGTTTCTGTTGGAAGGCGTGGTATTGGCGAGCGCACTGGTACCGGTGGACTTCGCTCACCCGGCAACGATGAAAGCCACCGAGCGCAAAGCCGGTGACAGCAAGGCGCAGAAACCGGCAACCATCGACCTGGGCAAAGCCTACGACCTGGCTTACGAAGGCCTGCTGTAGGCCGCATCGGCCCCAATAAAAAAGTCTGCCAGGCGCTCAATCAACAGCGGTTTGCTGTGGCTGAACCAGCGTTTGGCCGCCCGCTCCTGCCACTCTTCGGCGCGGTCCAGGCTGTGCCGCGGCACGAAGTCGGCGAGGAACAGGCCCAGGCTCAACAGGTTGATCTCATGCCCGGCCAGGGTGATTTTCTCCAGCAGTTCATGCAACGCCGCGCGTAGCTCCGGCGGCCAGTGCTGGCCGGTGCAGAGTTGTTCTTCCAGCGCGCGGCAGGTGTCGAGTTTTTCCAGCATTGCCCTCTCCATTGTCAGGCCAACACCGCGACGGACTTCACTTGCGCCCAGAGGGCTTGGCCGACCTTCAATTCAAGCTGATCCCGGGAAAAACGCGTGATCCGCGCCAGCAACGGTGTGCCCTGCATAGTCAGCTGCACCAGCACATGGGCGCTGTTTTCGGCGGCCACCTCGGCCACCACGGTTACCGGCAACACATTGAGAATACTGCTGTGTGCCGGCTTATCCAGGGCCAGGCTGACGTCGCGGGCCTGCACCTTGAAGCGCATCTGCTTACCCAGCGGCAGCGGCGTATGGGCCACCTGAAAACGCAGTTCGCTTTCGGCAAAACCAAGGCTCAGCAGTTGATAGTCGGCGTTGTAGTCGCGCACCTGCGCTTGCACCACCACACCGGCGTCATCGCTCTGGGCCAGGGGCAAGTCCAGCCGCGCCATCAACTCGCTCACCGGGCCACTGGCCAACACGCGGCCCTCGGCGAGCAGCACCAGATGGTCGGCCAGCCGCGCCACTTCGGCGGGGGCATGACTGACGTACAACACCGGAATATCCAGCTCGTCGTGCAAACGCTCCAGGTACGGCAGGATTTCGTTTTTGCGTTTTTGGTCGAGCGCCGCCAGCGGCTCGTCCATCAGCAGCAGTTTCGGGCTGGTGAGCAGGGCGCGGGCGATGCCGACGCGCTGGCGCTCGCCGCCAGACAGGTGCTCGGGCATACGTTCGAGCAAATGCTCAATGCCGAGCAACTCCACCGCTTGCGCCAGCTTCACCCGCTGCGCGGCACCGCCAATGCGTTTGAAGCCGAACTCCAGGTTGCGCCGCACCGACAGGTGGGCAAACAGGCTGGCCTCCTGAAACACGTAGCCGAGCGCGCGTTGGTGAGTGGGCAGGAAAAAGCCCGCGGCGCTGTCTTGCCAGATTTCGCCATTGACCCGCAGGTAACCCTGACCAGCCCGCTCCAAACCGGCAACGCAGCGCAGGCAGGTGGTTTTGCCCGAGCCGGACTCACCGAACAAGGCGGTGACGCCGCGGCCGGGAATCTGCAAATCGACGTCCAGACCAAAGCCTGAATAGTCGACCTTGAAGCGCGCCTCGATCATCTCACCACCGCCTTGGTGCGGCCTTTGGCCTGCAGCACCAGCAGAATGACGAAGGAGAACACCAGCATGCCGCCGGCCAGCCAATGGGCCTGGGCGTATTCCATGGCTTCGACGTGGTCGAATATCTGCACTGAGACCACTCGGGTTTTATCCGGAATATTGCCGCCAATCATCAGCACCACGCCGAACTCACCAATGGTGTGGGCGAAACCGAGAATGGCCGCGGTGAGAAAGCCTGGCCGCGCCATGGGCAGGGCCACGCTGAAAAAAGTGTCGAGGGGGCTGGCGCGCAGTGTCGCCGCCACTTCCAACGGCCGCTCGCCGATGGCCTCGAAGGCGTTCTGAATCGGTTGCACTACAAAAGGCATGGAGTAGAACACCGAGCCG
This sequence comes from Pseudomonas sp. GV071, assembly GCF_003050835.1. Lineage (GTDB taxonomy): Bacteria > Pseudomonadota > Gammaproteobacteria > Pseudomonadales > Pseudomonadaceae > Aquipseudomonas. Next base: position 337,283 of record NZ_QAOJ01000007.1, read on the forward strand.
ACCACTAAGCCGGCAAAACTGAACGGCAAGATCCCCAGGCCAAGGCTCTGGGTGATCTGCCCGATAAACCCGTGGGGGCCGAGGGTAATCAGCAGGTAGAAGCCAATCACCGTCGGTGGCAGCACCAGCGGCAACGCCACCACAGCGGCCACCGGGCCCTTGAGCCGGGAACGGGTACGCGCCAGCCACCAGGCGATGGGCGTACCGATGACCAGCAAGAGCACGGTGGTCAGCGATGCCAATTGCAGGGTCAACCAGATCGCAGCGAAATCAGCGCTGGTCAATGACATCGCCAACCTTCCTCAGAACTTAGAGTTGATAACCGTAGGATTTAATCACAGCAGCCGCCTTGGCACCGTGCAGGTATTCCACCAGGGCTTTGGCAGCAGCGCTGTCTTTGCCTTTGTTGAGAATAACGGCGTCCTGCTTGATCGGCTCATGCAGACTGGCGGGCACCAACCAGGCGGAACCGCTGGTGATCTTGCCGTCTTTGTATACCTGCGACAGGGCGACAAAACCCAGCTCGGCGTTGCCGGTGGAGATGAATTGCAGAGCCTGGGTGATGTTCTGGCCTTCAACGATCTTCGGTTGTACGGCAGCGCTAAGGCCAAGCTTTTCCAGCACTTGGGTTGCAGCCAGGCCGTAAGGCGCGGCTTTCGGGTTGGCGATGGCCAGGTGTTGGAAGGCGTTTTTCTTCAGCACTTCACCGTTGCTGTCGACATAACCCTCTTTCGCCGACCACAGCGCCAGCGAGCCGATAGCGTAAGTGAAGCGCGAGCCTTTGACGGTCTCGCCTTCGCTTTCGAGCTTGGCCGGAGTGGTGTCATCGGCGGCCAGGAACACTTCGAACGGCGCGCCGTTTTTGATCTGGGTATAGAACTGACCGGTAGCGCCGTAAGAGGCCACCAGCTTGTGGCCGGTGTCTTTCTCGAAATCTGCCGCCAGGGCCTGAATCGGCGCGGTGAAGTTGGCAGCTACCGCCACCTGCACCTCATCAGCAAAGGCGCCGCTCAGGGCGAACGTGGCAGATAAGGTGACAACCAGGCGAGACATACGATGAATCATGGACAACTCCTTGTTTTATGGTTTTTAGCAGTGAGGTGAACGACGACAGAAGAAAGTTTTTCACGTTCCACGCCTAGCGCTATCTCCTTGAGAATATAGCGATAAAGGGAGTTTCAAGCTCGGGTGGCAATGGCGCGCATCTTGAAAATATTTGACTTTAAAGTCAAGTTTTGGCGTTATGCACGCCGTCCGCTGTCTTTACTACTGCCTGAAACGCCCATTTTCAGCGGTTTCAGGCCATTCGCTATAGTCACACAAATATAGCGATTAAAAGCAACCAACGGACCACACCAAATAACAAAACGCTTCTGTGGAGCACAACATGACCAAGCACCCACTCGCCCTCGCCGCCGTTGTCGGCGCGCTCGCCCAACAAGCCAGTGCCGCTGGATTTATCGAAGACAGCAAGGCCACTCTGGGTCTGCGCAACTTCTACATCAACGCCGACAACCGCAACCTGGCTCGCGGCAACACCGCCAACGCCGCGACCAC
>NZ_QAOJ01000008.1 GCF_003050835.1 Pseudomonas sp. GV071
CCATCGAGTTTCTGCGAGAAGGTGCCCAGTACGTCGACACCAAAGCCCACTACACCTGGGGTGTAGCCGGATTTCACATCAAGAATGAAGTTCTGTGTCCACTCTTCGGCCTTGTTCTGCGGGTTGGCCGCACTCGGGTAGGCCGGGTTGGTGAAGTTGCGGTTGAAGTAGGCGTTACGCAGGTTCAGCGTGGCCTTGGTGTCTTCGAGAAAGCCTTCGGCCTGGCTGATCATGGGCATGGCCAAAGCCATGCTGCCGGCGCCCAACAGGGCGAGAGATCGAGTGGTGCGGCGGGTCATTGTTGTTGTGCTCCCATTTTTTGAAAAAGCCGTTCCCCTGCGGGCCAAACCGTGGCCTGCATCTGTGGTGGAACCTGAATTGCCCCGTGCCAGGGCGTGAGACTTGAGCCGAAAAACGGCCAAGCTATTGCTGCGGGCTAGGGCTAGCCGTCAGCGAATTCGAAAGGGTGGGGTGGCCCGTGCGGGCGAACGAACGACCGGGCCGAGGGCTGGCGCGGTAGGGGACAGGCGTGCATGCGAGTCGTCATGGCGTGGTCCTGCTTTTATTGTTCTTGTTGTTATATGTTGTCGTACAACTGTGTCGGATTATCGACAGAGCCATTCGCCTTTGTCAATGCGCTGTTAGACGAAAGTGCTAGAGGAAAAATTTCGTTAGCTCAGTAACGACGCAGCTTTCAGCGAGGCTGGTAAGAGGCTTTTGTCGAGGCGGCAGGATTTTTCGGTGGCAAATAGAGATTTTCGTTGTGCGATGACTGTTGTCAGCAGCCTGTCAGCCAGCGGCCAGCCTGGTGCGCCGCCACGGGGCAGAGCCGCGCTGCGCGGGTGCTCGCCTCAGGCGCGAATAAACCCTTGGCGCCAGTTTTTTGTTCTGAAAACGACCCCGGCATAGCTATTTGCCATGCCTCTGGGTAAAGCCGCTTGTACATCGCCCCCGCGCGCCGCAACTTCGCACGAATCTTGAATAACCGTTCTGTCGTTGAGTATTCGATAGAGGACCGCTGTGATGATTTCGATGGTGCAACGCAGTTTCGCCAACCTGGGCATGGCCAAGAAGCTGGGCGGCGGATTTGGCCTGGTGCTGTTATTGACGGCGGTGGTGGCGGCGATTGGCGTGACCTCGTTGCAGGTGATCAGCCAACGTTTCGATGGCCTCAAGCAGATGTCGGCGATCAACAGCGCGGTGCTGCGGGTGCGTTTGGATGAGCAGGCGTTCTCCATCAGTGGCGATGCCAAGGCAGCCGACTCCCTGCGCAAAGGCGTGGAAGGCATTCTCGCCGCCACCGCCGCACTGAAACAGCAATCGCCCGCCAGCGCCCCGGCGATGGACGCCGTGGAACAGGCCCTGGGCAGCTACCGCACCTCGTTCGACCAGTTTGTCGAGTTGGCCCTGGCCAAGGACCTGGCGCTGGAAATGGCCAGCTGGTCGGTGACCAGCGTGGCCAACAACCTCGACCTGTTGCAGGCCGGCTTGGCCGATGACGGCGCCTATGAACTGAAAGACTCGCAAGGCCAGAACGGCGCCGAATTCATCGAGCAGGCCGGCCAGGTCAGCCAGGTTTCGCGCCTGATGCTGCAAGCCATGAACGAAGCCCATGTGCGCCTGGCGCAAAGCCGCAAGGCGGTAGAAGGCGAAGCGTTGGAGTCCTCCAAGATCGCCCAGGCGGACGATGCCCTGCAGCTGGCCGAAACCTTGAAAGGCAGCGTGAAAGATTCCGGCTACCTGACCGTGCTCAACGACGTCAGCACCAATATCACCACCTTCAGCGGCAAGCTGGCCGAATACACCGATCTGCTGGCCAAGGAGCGCGAGGTGTACACGCAGATGCGTGAACGCGCCGAGCAGGTAGTCAGCGAAGTGAACCAGGCCTATGCCGCCCAGGACGCGGCCATGCAGGCCGAACTGAAAGCCAACTCGGTGCTGATTCTCGGCTCCTCGGCTCTGGCGATTCTGGTCGGCTTGTGCGCGTCGTTGTTGATTACTCGCGGCATCGTCAAACCCCTGCAGAGTGTCATTCATATCGCCACGCGGATTGCCGAGGGCGATCTGAGTACGCAGATTGAGGTGCGTAGCAAGGACGAAGTCGGCCAACTGATGAGCGCCATGCAGCAGATGTCGGGCAGCCTCAGCAACATGGTCGGCAGCCTGCAGGCCGGGATCAATCAGATCGCCACCTCGGCGCGCTCGTTGTCGGCCGTCACCGAACAGACCAATGCCGAAGTGGCCAGCCAGAAAGAGGAAACCGAGCAGGTCGCCACCGCCATGAACCAGATGACCGCTACCGTGCACGACGTGGCGCGCAACGCCGAGGAAGCGGCCGGGGCGGCGGAGACGGCCGACTCGAAGGTCGCCAATGGCCAGAACGTGGTGCGCCAGACTATGGCGCGTATCGAGCAGCTGTCGGTTTCTTCCAGCTCCGCCAGCGCCAGCATTCAGAGCCTGAGCAGTGAAATCCACAACATCGTTTCGGTGCTCAGCGTGATCAAGAGCGTGGCCGAACAGACCAACCTGCTGGCGCTTAACGCCGCCATCGAAGCGGCACGTGCCGGTGAGCAGGGCAGGGGCTTTGCCGTGGTCGCCGATGAGGTGCGGGCATTGGCCAAGCGCACGCAACAGTCCACCGAAGAAATCGAGCGGCTGGTCAGCGCCCTGCAAAAAGGCGCGCAGAGTTCGGTCAGCCAGATTCAGAGCAGCACCGCCTTGGTGGAGCTCACAGTGAGCGATGCCCTGGAAACCGAAAGTGCTTTGGGCAGCATTGCTGCGGCGGTGTCGGTGATTCACCAGATGAACCAGCAGATTGCCGCCGCGGCAGAGCAGCAGAGCTCGGTGGCCGAAGAGATCAACCGCAGCGTGACCAACATTCGCAGCAGTGCGGATCAGTCATCGGTGGCGATGGAAGGCACGGCGGCGTCCAGTATTGAACTGGCGAGCTTGAGCCATGAATTGCAGGGGATGGTGGAGCATTTCCGCTTGGCGTGACGGCGGCACAACGCATAGCCCGTAGGCGCGGCTTCAGCCGCGATGCTCTTCAAGGTCAAAAGCATCGCGGCTAAAGCCCCTCCCACAAAAAACTAGGCCTTACGCCAGTTGAGGATCAGCAAGGTAAGCACCCCCGCCACAATCCCCCAGAATGCCGAGCCAATCGAAAACAGACTGAAGCCCGACGCGGTGACCATAAAGGTGATCAGCGCCGCTTCACGTTCCTTGGGCTCGGCCATGGCATTGGTCAGGCCGTTGATGATCGAGCCGAACAGCGCCAGGGCGGCAATCGACAGCACCAGCTCTTTCGGCAGTGCGGCAAACAGCGCCGCCAGGGTGGCGCCGAAAATCCCGGCGAAACCATAAAACACCCCACACCACATCGCCGCGGTGTAGCGCTTGCTGTGGTCCTCGTGGGCATGCGGGCCGGTGCAGATCGCGGCGCTGATGGCCGCCAGGTTGATGCCGTGGGAGCCGAACGGCGCCAGCAGCAGCGAGGCAATGCCGGTGACGCTGATCAGCGGCGAAGCCGGCACGCTGTAGCCGTCGGCACGCAGCACGGCGATGCCGGGCATGTTCTGTGAAGTCATCGCCACCACGAACAGCGGAATGCCAATGCTGATAGTCGCCGCCAGCGAGAAGCTTGGCGTGGTCCATACCGGCACCGCCACCTGCAGATGAAAGCCGCTGAAATCCAGCAAACCCATGAAACCGGCCAGCGCAGTGCCGACCAGCAATGCGGCGAGTACCGCGTAGCGCGGCTGCGCGCGTTTCACCAGCAGGTAGGTGAACAGCATCGCCAGCACCAGGCCGGTACGGTGCTGGGCGGCGACAAAAATCTCGCTGCCGATCTTGAACAGAATGCCGGCCAGCAAGGCCGCCGCCAGGGAACCCGGCAGGCGTTTGACCAGACGCTCGAAGCTGCCGGTAAGGCCGCAGATGATCACCAACACGGCGCAGGTGATATAGGCGCCAATCGCCTCGCCATAACTCACATGGCCGAGGCTGGTGATTAGCAGGGCAGCGCCCGGCGTCGACCAGGCTACGGTGATTGGCGTGCGGTAGCGCAGCGACAGGCCGATGCTGCAGATCGCCATGCCGATCGACAGCGCCCAGATCCACGAGGAGATTTGCGCGGTGGTCAGCCCGGCGGCTTGGCCGGCCTGGAACATCAGCACCAGGGAGCTGGTGTAGCCGGTCATCATCGCGATAAAGCCGGCGACTACTGCAGACGGCGAGCTATCGGCCAAAGGGCGCAGCGGTTGGGTGGTGGTGGCTTCCATTCACACGTCCTTGAAGATGGGGTAGAGCGAGGCGACTAGCAGCAGCGCCATGCTGATATTGAAGCAGCGCAGCGCACGCGGGTTGCGCAACCAGTTGCGCAGCAGGCTGCCGGCGGCGGTCCACACGCTCATGGTCGGGCAGTTGACCAGGGCGAACACGGCGGCGATCAGCAGCACGTTGACGACGAAGTTTTCCTGCGGGGCGAAGGTAGTGATGGCGCCGAGGGCCATGATCCAGGCCTTGGGGTTGATCCACTGGAATGCCACCGCCTGGAAGAAACCGAACGGCTTGCCGCGCTCGTCGCTATTGGCTTCCGGGGCGCCGGAGCGGGCAATTTTCCACGCCAGGTAGAGCAGGTAAATGGCGCCGACGTAGCGCAGCATGACGTACAACATGGGCACCTGTTCGAACACCTGGCCCAGGCCCAGACCGACCGCCAGCACCAACGACATCAGCCCGCAGCTGATGCCGAGCATGTGCGGCACGGTGCGGCGAATGCCGAAGTTCACCCCGGAGGCGAGCAGCATGGTGTTGTTCGGGCCGGGCGTCACCGAGGTGACAAAGGCGAAGGCGACAAAGGCAAGCAGCAGTTCGAGGCTCATGGTGTTCCACTCCAGATGAGCGCTCAGCCTAAGCGTGGCGGGGGTTGCCGTCCCAATACAGCAATTGGCGCAAACAGCCGTACAGTTTTACCAGTTCGTCTGTTTTGTACCGACTGTGCTTACTCGTCGGTCTGGATGGCCTGACGGGCCAGCGCCTGGTTCACCGCAAACCAGCCGTTTACCGCCTGCTCGCCGGTTTCATCGAAAGCGCGGCGCAGCAGCTTCACCTGCTCGCGGCGCAACGCGCCTTCCAGCTTGCCGCCCTCAGGGGTGAGGTAGAGCAGGCGTTTGCGTTTGTCGTCGGTGGCGGCATCGCTGTGCACCAGGTCCATTTCCAGCAACTGGCGTAGCGGCATATTCAGCGCCTGTTTGCTGACCCCAAGCACCGCCAGCAGCTCCTTCATGTTCATGCCTGGACTTCTGGCAATAAAAAACAGAATGCGCTGGTGCACCCGGCTCAGGCCACGGCGGGCGAGCATTTCATCGGCTTTGGCGGTGAACGCCTGGTAGCCAAAGAAAAACGCTTCCATGGCATTTTGCTGAGTGGTTGAGTTTTTAAGGTCAAGCATATTGACGTAGTTGTCCGTATCGTCGTAGTTTCGGTTTAATCGATTTCGGTCAACCAGTTTGACTTATTTTTCCCTGCCTTTGCTACCGGTGACTTGTATGGCCTTCTCCGAACGTATCAGCCGTCTTAAAAGCTCTTTGATCCGCGAAATTCTGGCTGCCGCCCAGCGTCCGGAAGTGATGTCGTTCGCCGGTGGCCTGCCAGCCGAGCCGATGCTGCCGAAAGTGGAGTGGGCCGACATGCCGCTGAGCATGGGCCAATACGGCATGAGCGAAGGCGAGCCGGCGCTGCGCGAAGCTATTGCCGCCGACGCGCGCTCGTTGGGTATCGACTGCGACGCCAGCCAGGTGCTGATCGTCAGCGGTTCGCAGCAGACCCTCGACCTGGCCTCGAAACTGTTTATCGATCCGGGCACCGAAATCCTTTTGGAAGCACCGACCTACCTGGCCGCGTTGCAATCATTCCAGCTGTTCGGCGCCGATTGCCTTAGCGTGCCGCAAGAGGCCGACGGCCCACAGCTGGACGCTTTGCGTCAGCGTCTGGAGCAACACAAACCAGCCTTCGCCTACCTGATCCCGACCTTCCAGAACCCGTCGGCCGTGCGTTACAGCGAAGCCAAGCGCGACGCCGTAGCGGCCTTGCTCGACGAGTTCGGCGTGACCCTGATCGAAGACGAACCCTACCGCGAACTGGTGTTCGATGCCGGCAGCGCCACACCGATTGTCAGCCGCCTGAAAAAGGCCAGCTGGATCTACACCGGCACCGTGTCGAAAACCCTGCTGCCGGGTCTGCGCGTGGGCTTTTTGATCGCGACTCCCGACCTGTTCCCGCACCTGCTGCGTCTGAAGCAATCGGCCGACCTGCACACCAACCGCGTGGGCCAATGGCAGGCGCTGCAATGGCTGGGCACTGAGAAGTACAAGTCGCACCTGGCCGAGCTGCGTGACTTCTACCGCGTTCGTCGCGACGCCATGCAAGTGGCCCTGGAAGAGCACTTTGCTGATCTGGCCGACTGGAATGTGCCGCAGGGCGGCTTGTTCTTCTGGCTGACCCTCAAGCAGCCGCTGGACACCCGCACCCTGCTGGACGCAGCGCTGAAAGAGAACGTGGCGTTTATGCCCGGCGAGCCGTTCTTCGCCCAGCCGGAAGACAACCCCGGCTACCTGCGCTTGAACTTCAGCCATATCTCCCCGGATCGACTGGGTGAGGGCCTGTCGCGTCTGGCCAACGTAATTCGTCAGGCTCAGCTCGAAAAGGCTGCTTAAGTTAGAGATCACTGCGCACTACAGGAGGTTGCTATGTACAAGGTTTACGGCGATTACCTCTCCGGCAACTGCTACAAGGTCAAATTGATGCTGCACCTGCTCGGCAAAGAGTCGAAGTGGGTGCCGGTGGACATTCTCAAGGGCGAAACCCAGACCCCGGAATTTCTCGCCATGAACCCCAACGGCAAGATCCCGGTGCTTCAGTTCGAAGACGGCACCTGCCTGTGGGAGTCCAATGCGATTCTGAATTTCCTCGCCGACGGCAGCGAGTTCCTGCCCACCGAGCCGCGCCTGCGTACCCAGGTGCTGCAGTGGCAGTTTTTCGAGCAGTACAGCCATGAGCCGTACATTGCCGTGGCGCGCTTTATCAAGCTGTACCAGGGCTTGCCGGAAGAACGCCAGGCCGAGTACGAAGCCACCCGCAAGGGCGGCTACAAGGCGCTGAAGGTGATGGAGCAGCAATTGAAGCTCACCAACTACCTGGTGGGCGATCATTACTCCATCGCTGATATCGCCTTGTATGCGTACACCCATGTGGCGCATGAAGGCGGTTTTGATCTGGAACCGTACCCGGCGGTACGGGCCTGGCTTGAGCGGGTGGCGAGCCATCCGAAGCATGTGGGGATGTTGGATTGATCCATAAAAAAACCGGCCTTGAGCCGGTTTTTTTGGTTCTGAAGATCAAAGGCCCCTCACCCCCGCCCTCTCCCAGAGGGCGAGGGGGCCGAACGAGTAAATGGCGGCGACCTAAATCTATTCCCCTCTCCCGCTTGCGGGAGAGGGGCTAGGGGTGAGGGTCGGGGCTCACTCTGTCGTCCCAGGTGTGTGATTAGCCGTTCGCTTCTTCCAGCTTCGCCAACCGCGCTTCCAGTTGGGCGATGCGCTCTTCCAACTCATCAATCCGCGATTGCGAAGGCGCCGGCCCGTCGCTGCTGCGCCCGCTACTGGCAATCGCCGCCGCCAACTCTTCCGGGCTGGCCAGCAGGTGCATATAGCGGTCTTCCCGCTGTCCGGCCTGACGTGGCACCTGCACGGCCAGGCCGCGCGTGGCCAGGCGTTCGAGCTGGTGTTGCAGCGCGGCGGTGTCGTCGAAGTCGTGCATGCGGTTGCTGCGGGTCAGCAGTTCGTTGAGGGTTTGCGGGCCGCGTAACAGCAACAGGCAGAGCAGGATCACCTGGGCTGGCACCAACTCCAGGGCCTTGTCGACGCGGTGTTCCCAGCGGTCGGCGCGGCTGCCCATCACCAGGCGCGCCATGCCACGCCCTTCGAGGGCGCGCAGGGCTTGGGCGACCTGGCCTTGGGTGAGGTTCATCACCGGCTCGCGGCTGGTCTTCTGGTTGCAGGCCAGCACCAGCGCATTGAGGGTCAGTGGGTAGCTTTCCGGGGTGGTGGCCTGTTTCTCCACCAGGCAGCCGAGCACGCGCGCTTCGGTGCTGGTTAGCGGCTCGATGGCGGCGGCGGTGTCGACGGATGGGGTGTCTTGGCTCATGGCGGCAGCTCCGGCGGAAAAAGAGCCGTAGCCTAGCCTGAGATGGGCTGGCTGCACATGGGTTTTGTTGTTTCCAGGGAACGCGGCTGAAGCCGCTTCTACAGACGTGCGCAATCTGTAGGAGGGGCTTCAGTCGCGATGCTTTTCAGGCAAAAAAAAGCAGCCCGAAGGCTGCCTTTTCTACTGCGTGACGCGGGCGATCAGGCTACATCCACCAGGATGATTTCCGCATCCTCGACGGCGTTGAACACCAACACATCTTCACCACTCACCGCGATACCGTCGCGGGCGTTGGCTTGCACGCCGTTGACGCTGATCACGCCACTGGCTGCAACCAGATACGCCTTGCGGTCGCTGCCCAGGCGGTACTCGGTCTGCTGACCGGCCTTCAGGGTGGCGGCGCTCAAGCGGGCGTCGGCACGGATGTGCAGGGCGTCGCTGTCGGCTTTGTCACCGCTGGCCAGGGTTACGAAGGCACCGGCCCGTTCGCCTTTCGGGAACGGCTTGGCACCCCACGCTGGCGGCGCGTTGAACTCGGTGGGCTGAATCCAGATCTGGAAGATCTTGGTAGTTTCATCCTCGAGGTTGTACTCGCTGTGGGCGATGCCGGTACCGGCACTCATTACCTGCACGTCACCAGCTTCGGTACGGCCCTGATTGCCCAGGTTGTCCTGGTGGGTAATAGCCCCTTCACGAACGTAGGTGATGATTTCCATGTCCCGGTGCGGATGGCGGGGGAAGCCGCTTTGTGGCGCGATTTCGTCGTCGTTCCACACGCGCAGTTGGCCCCAGTTCATCCGTTTCGGGTCGTAGTACTCGGCAAACGAGAAGTGGTGGCGAGCATTCAGCCAGCCGTGGTTGGCCCCACCCATCTGCTCAAAAGGTCGACGTTCGATCATGATTTGTGTCCTCCGTTGGTTAGCCAGATGGCGCTCGTTGGGCCTGCCCAGCGCCGCAAGGCGCCAGCCAGGCGGGGGATGCCGCTGGTGTTGGAGGCAATGATCTATCGATTTGATTTCGGTTAATAGCGCAAAAAATGCCCTTTCATAATCGAATTATTAGATTTGTTGCTGAGGCGCATTTATCGCGTTTTCTCCTGCAAAACCGTCCAGATTGGCCATGACGAACGTAAGCCATTGGCTTGAATCCGCTCCGTATCCGGCTGACCAGCGGTTGTCATGTTCCCGCTTTGTGACAGCAATGTTTTGCCCGTGGTCATCCTTTCAGATGCTGGCAGGGTGCCAGAAAAATGCCTGTAAGCGCCGTCCTAGAGCGTCTGGATGGTTATTCCTATTCGAAGTAAAAAAGTTCCTTTGTCATAAAACATTTATATAAAAGCAACTGAGCTGAAATAACCCCCCGCCAGTATTCCCCCCAGCACAAACGAGCCAGCCGCTCGGGTGTATTTCAAAGACCAATAGGGGAATTCTTCGATGATCCGTAAGCACTTCGCCGGTATTGCCGCCAGCGCCCTGGCCCTGGCCATTTCCGCCCAGGCTTTCGCCGGTACCGTTACTACTGACGGCGCTGACATCGTTGTAAAAACTAAAGGTGGCCTTGAAGTGGCTACTACTGACAAGTCGTTCGGTTTCAAAATCGGCGGCCGTCTGCAAGCTGACTACAGCCAGTTCGATGGCATCTACACCAAGAACGGCGATAGCGCTGACGCTGCTTACTTCCGTCGTGCGTTCCTGGAGTTCTCCGGTATCGCGTTCAGCGACTGGTTGTACAACATCAACTATGACTTCTCGCACAACTCCGGTTCTGCCGATGACGGTTACTTCGACGAAGCGTCGATCAGCTACATCGGTTTCAACCCGGCTGTGATCAAAGTAGGTCGTTTCGACCCAGAGTTCGGCCTGGAAAAAGCCACCAGCTCCAAGTGGGTAACCGCTCCTGAGCGTAACGCCTTCTACGACATCATCGACTGGGCTAACGGCCACCAGAACGGCATGGGTGCTCAGGTTTCCAGCACCTTCGGCGACTCGTTCTATGTATCGGCTGGCGCGTTTGCCAAAGACAACAACGACACCGATGGCGACAGCAACAAGCAGGCTAACCTGCGTGGCGTGTTCGCTCCGCTGCACGACGCTGGCAACGTGCTGCACTTCGGTTTCAGCGCCGCTCGCCGTGACGTTTCCGACTCGGCTGTTGACGCGCAATTCCGCAGCCGTCTGGGCATGCGTGGCGTAGCCACTACCGGTGGTAACGATGCGGGTACGAACGGCAACCGTGTCGTGTTCGCTGGCCAAAGCAACACCACCACTGGCTTGTACGACAATGACACCGCGTTGGGTCTGGAAGCTGCCTGGGCAATGGGTCCGTTCTCCCTGCAGGGCGAATACATGACCCGTGAGTTGAAGGCTGACACCAACAACGCGCTGTACCAGGACGTCGAAGCCAAAGGCGGCTACGTGCAAGTGGCCTACACCCTGACCGGTGAAGCTCGCGGCTACAAACTCGGCAAGTTCGATGCCCTCAAGCCTGCCAACAACCAGATCGGTGCGTGGGAAGTGTTCTACCGCTTCGACAGCATCTCGGTTGATGACGACAGCACCCGTACTCCTGCTCAGACCGTAACCCTGGATTCCGGCGACCGTGATGCCAAAGTCCACAACCTGGGTGTGAACTGGTACGCCAACGAAGCGGTAAAAATCAGCGCCACCTACGTCAAGGCGTCGGTTGATGGCGTGACCAACGCCACCGGCACCACTGCTGCCTCGCGCACCGGTGACGACGACGGCGACGGTTTCATCGTTCGCGCTCAATACGCGTTCTAAGTTGTAGCTATACGCAATAAAGGTTCTGCTCCTTTCTTAGCCCCGCCTCGTGCGGGGCTTTTTTATCGTGTTTGGCGGCGATCGGCTGCGCGTCGGCGATGCTGCGTTAAAAACCGCTTTGCAATGCTCATGGGCACCAGCCCACTGCGCTTGAAAACCGGTTTTTGCCTTGCCTCACTCTAGCTCGCTCGATCTAGGAGGCGGGTGGTCGGGCCAGGTAGGCAGACGCATCCTGAACCTGCCGTTATGATGTCCCGGCCGTCTAGCTCGCCATGGATACGCCAATGCCTGTGCAGATTCTCGACTCGTTGTCCGCTGTTTCCGCCTCTGCCTGGGATGCCTTGCTGCCGGAGTCGCAGCCGTTTCTTCGTCATGCGTTTCTCTCGGCTCTGGAAGACAGCGGCAGCATTGGAGGCCGTAGCGGTTGGCAGGCCTCGCACCGGGTCTGGCTGAGTGAGCAGGGCCAGTTGCAGGCGGCGTTGCCGGCCTATCTGAAAAGCCATTCCTATGGCGAATACGTGTTTGACCATGGCTGGGCAGACGCCAGCCAGCGTGCCGGTATTCGGTATTACCCCAAGCTGCTCGGCGCAGTGCCGTTCTCGCCAGTGACCGGGCCGCGCTTGCTGGGGCTGCCCGACAGCGCTTCGCAGTTACTCAACGAATTGACCGATGGGTTGCCCGGCCAGGGGCTGTCCAGCCTGCATATCAACTTCACCGACGAACTGGCCAGTGCCTTGCTCGATGGCCGCGAGAATTGGTTGCAGCGTCTGGGTTGTCAGTTCCATTGGCGTAACCGCGGTTACCGCGACTTTGCCGACTTCCTCGACGTCTTGGCCTCACGCAAACGCAAGCAGATGCGCAAGGAGCGTGAGCAGGTGGCGGGGCAGGGCATCGGTTTCGAGTGGCGCGAAGGTGCTCAGTTAAGCGAGGCCGAGTGGGATTTTGTCTACGCCTGCTACGCCAACACCTATGCGGTGCGGGGGCAGATGCCGTACCTCACACGAACCTTCTTCAGCCTGCTGGCCGAACGGATGCCCGAGGCGATTCGCGTGGTGTTTGCCATTCAAGGTTCACGGCCGGTGGCCATGGCCTTTAGCCTGGTGGGTGGCGATAGTTTGTATGGGCGTTACTGGGGTTGCCTGGCGGAGTTCGATCGCCTGCATTTCGAGACCTGTTTCTACCAGGGCATGGACTATGCGATCAGCCAGGGGTTGCAGCGTTTTGATGCCGGTGCCCAGGGCGAGCACAAGTTGATTCGCGGATTTGAGCCGGTGATTACCCAGTCCTGGCATTACCTCTGCCACCCGGGGTTGCGGGATGCGGTGGCGGATTTTCTGCAGGATGAGCGGGAAGGGATTCGAGCGTATGCCGAAGAGGCAAAGACGCTGTTGCCGTTTCGCCAGGACTAGTTGAGGGCTGTAGCGGGATCAAAAGCATCGCGGCTGAAGCACCTCCCACAAGGATCACCGTGGTTTGGGGGGAGTGGTTCAGCCGAGATTGTAAGCGGTTGAGCTCAGCTGTTCTGCGCGCGGCCGCCCCATTCCTGGTACTTCAGTTTGTGCACTTCACCCAGGCTGTCTTCGTAAACCACGATGACGGGAACGACGCCGGTTTTGCCGGAGTTGTCGGTACGGTGCAGCACCTTGGCCACGTCGACCTTCATACCGTAGTGGTATTTCTCAGTGGGCAGGCCAGCACCTGGAGTAGGGTTCAGGTCGTCGGCAAATACGCTCGGGGCAAACCCGGAGAGAACGGCGGTAACCAGTGACGCTATTTTCATGATGGTCTTTCCTCAACGGTCGGGGGTCGAATGAAAGCGGCAACTGAAACCTTCTGAAGGGCAATGAAGGCTTGGATTGAAGCTCTCTGGTGCGACAAGTTGTCGCGGTTCGAGACTAGGGTTAATTCCAATAGGAAGCAAGCTATCTTTAGTGGCAGATGCCCATTCTTGAGCTGTCGCTCGCCGCTGCTGGTCTCTTTATCGGTTGAAACCAGCAGTGGCGAGGCGATCAGCTGTGGTCATCGGCGCCGCCCAGTTCCAGGTATTTCACTTTTTGCACACGGCCCTGGCTGTCTTCGTAAACCATGGTGACGGGCACTACACCGGCCACGTTGGATACGTCGGTCAGCGAAAGCACTTTTTTCACGTCCAGCTGCATGCCGTATTCGTATTGCACGGTAGGGATGTCGGCGGCTTTGGCGTTGCTGGATTGAGCACTCTGGGCAAACGCGAAAGGTGCGCTGGCGATCAGAGCAAATGCGGCAATTGCGGCGGTTTTCATGATGGTGGTCCTCGATAGCGGGTTGGTGTGGCTATCTGACCAGTTGCGGCGCTGTGGGAGAAATCGATGCTGGTTGTAATACAGATCACTGATATCGATATTGTTAGCAGGCTATCTAATTTTGCGGTGCAGTGGGTTAGATAGAAAGCATCGCGGCCTCAGCCGCGATGCCCTTAATCAATACCAACAAACCCACCCGTTTGGTGATGCCACAGCCGCGCATACAGTCCTTTCTGCGCCAGCAGCTGAGAGTGCGTGCCGCTTTCGGCAATCCGGCCTTTATCCAGCACCACCAGGCGGTCCATTCGGGCGATGGTGGACAGCCGGTGGGCGATGGCGATTACGGTTTTTCCTTGCATCAGGCTGTCGAGGCTTTCCTGGATAGCGGCTTCCACCTCCGAGTCCAGCGCCGAGGTGGCCTCGTCGAGAATCAGGATTGGCGCGTCTTTGAGCAGCACGCGGGCAATGGCGATGCGCTGGCGCTGACCGCCGGAAAGTTTTACTCCGCGCTCACCGACGTGGGCATCAAAACCCAATCGGCCCTGGGCGTCGGAGAGCTCCGGAATGAACTCGCTGGCGCGCGCCTTGCGTACCGCTTCCCAGAGCTCGGCGTCAGTGGCGTCGGGCTTGCCGTACAAGAGGTTGTCGCGGATCGAGCGGTGCAGCAGGGAGGTGTCCTGGGTAACCATGCCGATGCGTTCGCGCAGGGTTTCCTGGGCGACTTCGGCGATGTTCTGGCCATCAATCAGAATCTCGCCGCCTTCGATGTCATACAGGCGTAGCAACAGGTTGACCAGGGTGGATTTGCCCGCGCCAGACGGGCCGATCAAACCAATTTTTTCGCCTGCGGCAATTTCCAGATCCAGCCCGCCAATCACGCCGCCACCCTTGCCGTAGTGGAAGCTGACATTGCGCATGCTCACCGCACCTTGCGGTACCTGCAGGCGCGGCGCCTGGGCGATGTCGAGCACGTTGCGCGGCTGGGCGATGGTCTGCATGCCGTCCTGCACGGTGCCGATGTTTTCGAAAATGCCGGTGACCACCCACATGATCCAGCCGGACATATTGATCAGGCGGATCACCAGGCCGGTGGCCAGGGCAATCGCGCCGACCGAGATCAAGCCCTGGCTCCACAGCCACAGCGCCAGCCCGGTGGTGCCGGCGATCAGCGCACCGTTCATGCTGGTGATCACCATGTCCATCAAGGTGACCACGCGGCCGGCCATCTGCGTGGTGACGTTCTGTTCCTGCAAGGCTTCGCGGGCGTAGTTCTGCTCGAAGTTGGTGTGGGCGAACAGTTTCAGGGTGGCGATATTGGTGTAGCCGTCGACGATGCGGCCCATCAGTTTCGACCGAGATTCCGAGGCGATTACCGAACGTTCCTTCACCCGCGGTACGAAGTACACCAGCGAGGCGATGTAGCAGGCGATCCACGCCAACAGCGGCAACATCAGGCGCCAGTCGGCTTCGGCGAACAGCACCAGGCTGCTGATGGCATAAATAAGTACATGCCAGAGCGCGTCCACGGCTTGCACGGCGGAGTCGCGCAGGGAGTTGCCGGTTTGCATGATGCGCTGGGCAATGCGCCCGGCGAAGTCGTTCTGGAAAAACCCCAGGCTCTGCTTGAGCACATAGCTGTGGTTTTGCCAGCGGATCAGGTTGGTGAGGCTAGGGCTGATTGTCTGGTGCACCAACAGGCCATGCAGGCCGTTGAACAGCGGCCGCAGCAGCAGGGTGACGGCGGCCATCCACAGCAGGGCGGTGCCGTGCTGGCGGAAAAATTCTGCGGGGGGCGTGCTTTGCGCCCAGTCGACGATATCGCCGAGAAAACTGAACAGCGCCACTTCGATCAGCGCGACGATCAGACCCACCACCATCAAGGCGACGAAACTTGGCCAGGCCTGACGCAGGAAGTAGATATAGAAGCGCCACACATCGGTGGGCGGTGCTTCGCTCGGAGCGGGGCGGAAGATATCGATCAGTTGCTCAAAACGGCGATACATCGCAAACCTCTCTGGAAAGCTGCTGCGCTCGGTTAGGCGGCGTTAAAAACAGGCTCACTATGCTCATTGGCTACAGCCAACTCCGCTAGTTCACCTGTTTTTGCCTTGCCTAACCGTCGCTCGCTACGCTTTCACGTCCTGCAACTACCGATTACAGACGCTTGGCGGCCAGAATCAGCACGGGCGTATTCGGCACGTCGCTCATGCCGGCATAGCGGCCGGTTGGCACTTGGGAAATCTTGTCGACGATGTCCATGCCTTTCACCACCTTGCCGAATACCGCGTAGCCGAAGTCGCGGCCGCCGTGGTCGAGGAAGGCGTTGTCTTTCTGGTTGATGAAGAACTGGCTGGTGGCCGAGTCGACTACGCCGGTACGGGCCATGGCCAGGGTGCCACGCACGTTATGCAGGCCGTTGTCAGCTTCGTTCTTGATCGGCGATGCGGTGTTCTTCTGGCGCATGTCGGTGTCGAAACCGCCGCCCTGAATCATGAAGCCCGGAATCACCCGGTGAAACACGGTCTTGCTGTAGAAACCCTTGTCGACGTAAGCGAGGAAGTTGGCGGTGCTGATTGGCGCCTTGGCGTCTTCCAGTTCGACTTCGATGTCACCGAGGCTGGTGGTGATCAGTACATGGGTGTTTTCGGCAGCAAACAGATGGCCGGCAAACAATACGGAGCAGGCGAAGAGGGTGGCTTTTTTCAACATGGAGATGGACCTGGTTATGGGGTTTTATTGGTATGGATTGCGGTTACTGATGGAGGTGCAGCGCATCGTTTAAGGCCGGGGAGTTTAACCGTCTACCTCGGCCAGGAATGCCAAC
Organism: Pseudomonas sp. GV071; assembly: GCF_003050835.1. Taxonomy (GTDB): domain Bacteria; phylum Pseudomonadota; class Gammaproteobacteria; order Pseudomonadales; family Pseudomonadaceae; genus Aquipseudomonas. Next base: position 16,092 of record NZ_QAOJ01000008.1, read on the forward strand.
AACTGGGCATTGAAGAACTCGGGTTGATCCATGGGCGTGGCGTGGCGAGAGTCTTCGACCACCAGCAGGCGGGCGTTGGGCAGCTCCTCGACATACGCCTGTTTGACCGCCACCGGGGTATAGTCGTGGTCAGCCGTAACCACCAGCGTAGGACAGGTAATGCGCGCCAGTCGTTCCCGCACGCCCCAGCCGATGATGGCGTCGAGGCTGGCGAGGTAGGCGCGTTTGTCGTTCATTGGCCAGCGCCGTTCCACCTTCAGGCGCAGCTCCACCTGTTCGGCTTTGGGGAACAGCAGCCGACCGAGTTTCTTGCCGATCACCTCCAGGCTGAGCAGGCGTGACAGGGTCCAGCGCTGCGCCACCATCAGGGCGTCCTTGGGGCGTTTGATCTTCACTTCCGGGCCGCTGTTGACGATGGTCAGGCTCTTCAGCAGGTGCGGGTAATCCACCGCCACCTGAAAGCCAATCATGCCGCCCATGGAAATGCCCACCAGGTGTACCGGCGGCAGATTCAGGTGTTCGATCAGCGCCGCGACGTCTTCGGCAAAGCCGGCGATGCTGTATTTCTCCCGCGGTTTGTCGGAGCGGCCATGGCCGCGCACGTCCAGGCTGATCACTCGGTAGTGCTTACTCAGCTCCGGCACCTGGTACTCCCAGTCCAGCGTGCTGGAGCCCAGGCCGTGCACCAGAATCAGGGGCTTGCCGGTGCCGTACTCTTCGTAGTGCAGCTGGCATTCATCGTGGTCGAAATACGGCATGGGCGCCTCCTGGCAAGGGTTGGATCAGCTGTGCATGGCGGGTGCGGCAAACGGTGCATCCAGAGGCGCGGCGTCGAAGTTGCGCAGCAGTTCGATGAGAATCTGCGTGGCCGGGCCCAGGGGTTTGTCCTTGTTGGTATAGAGGAAGAAGGTCGGGTGACGGCTGCCACCACGGTCCAGCGGCAGTTCTTTAAGCACGCCTTCGCGCAGCTCGCGCTCGATCAAGTGGCGTGGCAACCAGGCGAAACCCAGGCCGCTGGCGACGAAGGTGGCGGCGGTGGCCAGGCTGCCGAGGGTCCAGCGCTGCTCGGCGCCGAGCCAGCCAACGTCGCGCGGTTGCTGGCGGCCGGAGTCGCGGATCACCACCTGCATGTGCGATTCCAGGTCGTGGAAACTGATTTCCCGTTGCAGACGGTGCAGGGCGTGTTCGGGATGGGCGACGGCGACGAACTCCACCGGGTTCATTTCCGAGCCGAGATAACCAGGCACGTTGAACCCGCAAATTGCCAGGTCGGCAATGCCGTCTTTAAGCACCTCTTCCACCCCGGACAACACCTCTTCGCGCAAGCGCACCCGGCAGCCGCGGCTTTGCGGCATAAAGGCGGTGAGGGCGCGCACCAGGCGCGCGGTGGGGTAGGCGGCGTCTACCACCAGACGTACTTCGGCTTCCCAGCCTTGTTCCATATGGTGGGCGAGGTCTTCCAGTTGGCTGGCGTTTTTCACCAGTTGTCGCGAGCGGCGCAGCAGTACGTCACCGGCTTCGGTGAGCACCGCCTTGCGTCCGTCGATGCGCAGCAACGGCACGCCGAGTTGCTCCTGCATGCGCGCCACGGTGTAGCTCACCGACGATTGCGAGCGGTGCAACGCTTCGGCCGCCTGGGCGAAACCACCATGGTCGACCACCGCTTGCAGGGTTCGCCATTGATCCAGGGTTACCCGGGGCGCTTTCATCCTCGCATCCTCTTGTCCTAAGCTGGGCTCCCGATTGGAGTCCAATAATGAAAAAAATCGTCTCTGCCGTCCTGCTTGCGCTGCCCTTGAGTGCCTTCTCCCTGAGTGCCCTGGCATTCCCCATCGAACTGGAAAAAACCATGAATGGCGCCGAGGTGTCGGCATCGACCCAGGAAGTCGACTTCAATATGGGCGCCGTCCAGCTGTACAACTATGGGCAGGCCGCTGCCGAATGTTCGGCGGTATTTCGCAACGGGCCGGAAGCGCCGCGTACCCGCAAGGTCACCCTGCAGCCGGGTAAAGACGCGCTGCTGACCGGCCGTTTCACGGCCCAGGTGATCAAGATGCGGATCAAAGTGACCTGCAAACCGGTGTGAGGCGAAAGCCTAGAGTTTGCTCGGGGATAAATCAAATTAATAGATGGTTTGCAGCGGTTTTTTCCGCTTTTTAATCAATATCTGTGCCCGTAGTCTTACTCCATCAACGCACAACGCACAACGCACAACGCAGATGGAGTCAGTCTCATGTCCCAGGTCTTGGTTATCGAAAGCAGCGCCCGCAAACAGGGCTCGGTATCGCGCGAACTCACCGCGCAATTCATCGCTCAGTGGCAAGCCGCTCACCCTGGCGACACGATCACTGTGCGTGACCTCGCCGTGGACCAGGTGCCACACCTGGACATGGACCTGCTCGGTGGCTGGATGACCCCAGCCGAGCAGCAAAGCGACGGGGAAAAAGCCGCGCTGGCTCGCTCCAACACCCTGACCAACGAACTGCTGGCCGCCGATGTGCTGGTGCTGGCGGCACCGATGTACAACTTCACCATCCCCAGCACCCTGAAGTCCTGGCTCGACCACGTGCTGCGTGCTGGCGTCACCTTCAAATACACCGACACCGGCCCACAAGGCCTGCTCACTGGCAAGCGCGCCTATGTGCTGACCTCGCGTGGCGGCATCTACGCCGGCAGCAGTTCCGATCACCAGGAACCCTACCTGCGTCAGGCTCTGGGTTTTATCGGGATTCACGACGTCAGCTTTATCCACGCCGAGGGTTTGAACCTGGGTGGCGAATTTATGGAAAAAGGCTTGAATCAGGCGAAGGCGCAGTTGGCGCAAGTGGCTTGAGGTTGTAGATGATTCATTGATGCTCCTCCCTTCACACCCCCGCTCCTGGGTGTATCGGCCCGACAGATTCCCCATCTGTCGGGCATTTTTTTGCGTGCAATTAATCGATCGGCTGCGCGTCGGCATGGCTGCGTTAAAAGAACTAAACCGTAGCTCTTTCGGCTAACTCGGTCCGCCCCCTCTGCCCGCCTGCGGGAGAGGGCTGGGGAGAGGGTTTTGCTCCGCAAAGTGTGCGCAGAGGTAACAAAGCCGCACCGAGATGTGGCGATCCGTGCCGGTTTGATCCCCCTCGCCGCTAACCTGATCTCTGACTAACTCTTTTAAAAACAAAATGATAAGTAATTCCAGCTGCCCCTGGCCCATATCTTGCTAATTTGCATCTATGGATAATTGGATCCAAAAATCCAGAAGGAGAGCGTTGATGCATCTGGTCCCTACCTACGCCGAGCGCCAGCCGATGACTGCCGAAGAGGAGGCCTACAGCTTTCTGCTCGGCGCCATCTGCAAAGGCCAGTACCGTACCGGCGACCGTCTGATCGCCGAGGAAATCGCCACCGAGATCGGCATGAGCCGCATGCCGGTGCGTGAGGCGTTTCGCCGGCTGGCGGCGGAAGGGTTGGTGACCTTGCGGCCCAACCGCGGGGCGGTGGTCAGCGGCTTGAACATCGACGAGATGCATGAAGTGTTCGAGATGCGCAGCGCCCTCGAGGGCCTGGCCCTGCGGGTGGCAGTGCCGAAGATCAGCGAGCGCCAGTTGAACAAGCTCGAGCGCCTGCTCGATGAAATGGATGAGTGCCGCGACGACAGCGCCGAGTGGGTCAGCCGCCATCGCGTGTTTCACCAATACCTGTGCAGTCTCAGCGAGCGGCCGCGGCTGATGCGCCAGATCAGCGCGCTGTATTCGGTGATCGAGCCGCACATGCGCCTGTGGCTGCAGCACGTGGAAAAACCTATGAGCGCCCGCGAGGAACACAGCGTGATCCTCGATGCCATTCGCACCGGCGATGCGCACAGGGCCGAAAGCGTGTTGCGCGAACACATTGAAGGCACTGTGCCTGAGCTGGTGCGCTTTCTTGAAACGGGCGTCTGACCCGTCACCGCGTTGTTTGAGTACTGCCAGTCGACCGCACCATCCTCGTCCGCGCGCCGCTATCGGCCGCGTTCTCTGACCACAAGGATCTTCAGCATGGGCTTGCGCATTTCCGTTTCACGCACACTGCTGGGCGCGTTCTGCGCCCTGGCCATTCTGCCGGCTACTCAGGCCGCCGAGCAGCCGATCCGTTTCTACAACTGGTCCGATTACATCGGCCCGGACACCCTGAAGAACTTCGAAAAAGACGGCGGCGCGCCGGTGCAATACGACGTCTTCGACACCAATGAAATGCTCGAAGCGAAACTGCTCTCCGGCCACTCCGGTTACGACCTGGTGGTGCCGTCCAGCCAGTTTCTGCCCAAGCAGATTCGCGCCGGCGCCTACCAGCCGTTGCAGCGTGAATTACTGCCCAACTGGAAGCACCTCGACCCGCGTCTGATGGCCCGCCTGGAAGCCGCAGACCCCGGCAACAAATACGCCGTGCCGTATATGTGGGGCACCTTGGGCATTGGCTACAACGTGGAGAAAATTCGCGCGGCCCTGGGCGCCGACGCGCCAGTGGATTCCTGGGCGCTGGTGTTCGACCCGGCCAACCTGGCCAAGCTCAAAGGCTGCGGCGTGGCCTTCCTCGATGCGCCGGTGAAAATCATTCCCCAGGCCATGCACTACATGGGCATGGACCCCAACAGCAGCAACCCGGAAGACTACAAAAAGGCCTCCGCGTTGCTGCAGAAGTTGCGCCCGTCGGTGACCTATTTCAGCTCCTCGAAATACACCGCCGACCTCGCCAACGGCGATATCTGCGTGGCCATCGGTTACTCCGGCGATGTGATGCAGGCGCAAACCCGCGCCAAGGAAGCCGGCAAGAACATCGACATCCGTTACGTGATTCCCAAGGAAGGCGCCAACCTGTGGTTCGACATGATCGCCATTCCCAAGGACTCCACCAATCCGGCTGGCGCCCATGCCCTGATCAACTACTTGTTGCGCCCGGAAGTGATTGCTCCTGTCAGTGATTACGTCGGCTACGCCAACCCCAACAAGGACGCCACCGCCTTGCTTAGCCCCGAAGTGCGCGACAACCCCGGCATTTACCCCAGCGATGCGGTGATCGCCAAACTGTTCGTTTCTGCCGACCTGCCGCCGGCGATCCAGCGGGTGATCACCCGCGAGTGGTCGCGGATCAAGTCTGGCCAATAAGCGCACGTCAGTTTTTACTTTTGCGAGTTCTGCCCATGTTGAAATTTTCTGCCCATGAGTACCCCTACGGCTCCCAGCGCCAGAGCGTGTTCGCCCGCCGCGGCATGGTCGCCGCCTCACAGCCGCTGGCGGCGGAGGCGGGCATCGAAATGCTCCGGCAGGGCGGCAACGCCATCGACGCCGCCATCGCCACAGCGGCGGCGTTGACGGTGGTCGAGCCGACAGGTTGCGGTATCGGTGGCGACGCCTTTGCCCTGGTGTGGGTGAAGAACCAACTGCACGGTCTGGATGCCAGCGGCCATGCGCCACAGGCGCTGAGCATCGAGGCCATGCAGGCGGCGGGGCACAGCAAGATGCCGGTTTATGGCTGGGCACCGGTGACGGTGCCGGGCTGTCCGGCGGCCTGGGCAGAGCTTTCCCGGCGTTTTGGTCGCCTGCCATTTGCGGCGTTGCTGCAGCCGGCCATCGGCCTGGCAACTGACGGGTTTCCGGTGTCGCCGGTGGTCGCTCACCAATGGCAGACGGCATTGGAGGAATACACGCCCGAGCGCCAACCGCTGCTCGAAGAGTGGTTCTCCACCTTTCTCATCGATGGCCGTGCACCGCAGGCCGGCGAGCTGTTTCGCAACCCGGCGCAGGCTGAAACCCTGGCCGAACTGGCTGCCACCCAGTGTGAAAGTTTCTACCGTGGCAGCATCGCCCAGCGCCTGGCGGCGCATGCCGAAGCCACCGGCGGTTACTTGCGCGCCGGTGATCTGAATGACTACCGGCCAAAATGGGTGGAGCCCATCAGCGTTAACTACCGTGGCGTTGATGTCTGGGAAATCCCCCCGAGCGGTCAGGGCCTGATTGCTCTGATGGCGCTGAAGATTCTCGAAGGTTTCCAGTTCGATCAGCGCGACAGCCAGCTCACCTGGCACCGCCAGCTGGAAGCCATGAAACTGGCCTACAGCGACGGCCTGCACCACATCACCGACCCCGAGCAGATGCGCGTAGCGGTGGAGCAGTTGCTCAGCTCCGGTTACCTGGACAGCCGCCGCGCGCAGATTGGTGAGCGCGCCCAGCCGCCGCAGCCTGGCGACCCGCATGCCAGTGGCACTGTGTACCTGGCCACTGCGGACGCCGAGGGCAATATGGTGTCGTTTATCCAGAGCTGCTACCACGGCTTCGGCTCTGGCGTGGTGTTACCGGACAGCGGCATTGCGCTGCAGAACCGCGGCTCGGAATTCAGCCTCGACCCCGGCCACGCCAACAGCCTGGCGCCGGGCAAGCAGACCTTCCACACCATCATTCCCGGTTTCCTCAGCAAAGACGGCGAGGCGCTGGGGCCGTTCGGCGTGATGGGCGGCTACATGCAACCGCAAGGGCATGTGCAGATGGTGATGAATCTGGTGGACTTCGGCCTCAACCCGCAGGCCGCCCTGGATGCCCCGCGCTGGCAGTGGCTGGGGGACATGCAGGTAGGAATCGAGCAGGAAGCGTCCCGCGACCTGGCATTTGCCCTGGCACGGCGCGGGCATCAGATCGAAGTGGCGTGTGACCGAACCGACTATGGGCGCGGGCAGATCATCCTGCGCAACGCGCAAACCGGTGTGCTGTGTGGCGGCACCGAACCGCGTGCCGACTCGCATATCGCCGTCTACTAAGCCGGATCAAAAATCGCGCCCTTCACCTCGCTCAAGATCGAGCGAGCTAGAGAGAGCGGGGCAAGGCGAAAGCCGCCCCGCCGACGCACAGCCGATCGATGGGTAACACCCATAAAAAAGCCCCGCAGAGCGGGGCAGAGGTCTTGCTAGCACACACAGATTCAGTTCACGCCGCGTTGACTCCCTGCGGGCTTTGCAGATACGTACTCAAGCGCGCCTGCTGACCCGGGGTCATGAACAGGCCCAGCTTGCTGCGGCGCCAGAGAATATCGGCGGCATCGCGGGCCCATTCCTCGCGGCACAGGTAATCCACTTCGCGGGCATACAGGCCGGCACCCATATGTTCGCCCAGGTCTTCCAGCGAGTTGGCGCCTTGCACAATATTGAAGCTGCGGCTGCCATAGGTGCTGGCCCAGCGGCGGGCGACCTGGGTCGGCAGCCAGCCGTACTGGTTGCACAGGGCTTCCACCAAGGCACTGCGGCTGCTCATCTGCTCGCCACCGGGCAGCGGCGCAGTGGCGGTCCAGCTTGCCTGCATCTTGCTGAAGAACGGTGCCAGTTGGCCCATGGCCGATTCGGCGAGCTTGCGGTAGGTGGTCAGCTTGCCGCCGAACACCGACAGCAGCGGCGCCTCGCCAGGGTGGGCGGACAGCGCCAGTGTGTAGTCGCGGGTGACGGCGGAGGGATCATCCGACTCGTCGTCACATAGCGGCCGCACGCCGGAGTACGTGTGCAGGATGTCCGCCTGGCTGATCGACTGCTTGAAGTGGGCGTTGACCACGTCCAGCAGGTACTGGGTTTCTTCGGCACTGATCGCTACCTGAGCGGGGTCGCCCTGATATTCGCGGTCGGTGGTGCCGATCAGGGTGAAGCGTTCCAGGTAAGGAATGGCAAACACGATGCGGCGGTCTTCGTTCTGCAGGATGTACGCCTGCTCACCGTCGAACAAACGCGGCACGACGATATGGCTGCCCTGGATCAGGCGAATGCCATAGGGCGATTTCTGTTGCAGATCGTCTTTGATGAAGCGCGCCACCCACGGCCCGGCGGCGTTTACCAAGGCATGCGCGCGAATCGAATAGAGGCTGCCGTCGGCGCGTTCCAGGTGGATATGCCACAGGCCTTTGCTGCGCCGGGCGCTGACGCAGCGGGTACGGGTGTGGATGTGCGCGCCTTTTTCGCGGGCGGCCATGGCGTTAAGCACCACCAGGCGGGCGTCATCGACCCAGCAATCGGAGTATTCGAAACCGCGGCTGATTTCCGCTTTCAGCGGGCTGCCGGCACCAAAACGCACGCCGTGCGAGCCGGGCAGTTTTTCCCGTTTGCCGAGGTGGTCGTAGAGAAACAGGCCGGCACGAATCATCCACGCCGGGCGCAGGTGCGGGCGGTGGGGAAGAATAAAACGCATGGGTTTGACGATATGCGGCGCCTTGGCCAGCAGCACCTCACGCTCGGCGAGTGCTTCGCGGACCAGGCGGAATTCGTAGTGTTCGAGGTAGCGCAGGCCGCCATGGATCAGCTTGCTGCTGGCGGACGAGGTGTGTTGCGCGAGGTCGTCTTTTTCGCAAAGGAACACCGACAGGCCACGCCCGGCCGCATCGGCAGCAATCCCCACACCATTGATACCGCCGCCGACCACAGCCACGTCATAGATTTCCGCAACCGTGCTGGTGGGGTTCTGCTTTGCGTGCATGGCCGGCCTCTGAAGTCGAAAGTGAACGTTCTAATGTTCGATTTCGAAAATGGTAGCCGAATGTTTTGCTACTGGCCAGCCATGCGAGTCATTCAGTCGCCGAGCGGTCGATTCTTTTGATGGGTAGGGCAAATACCGAGAGCGGCGGTATCCGCTGCTCTCGGAGCGGGCGGCGTCAGACCAGTTTTAGCTGAACTTTATGCTGGGCCAGCAGGCGGGCGAGGGCGGGCGACGGCGCGCGGTCGGTGAACAGCTGGTTGACCAGGCCGACCGAGCCCAGGCGCACCACGGCGTTGCGGCCGAACTTGCTTGAGTCGGCGGCCAGCAGCACTTGGCGGGCGTTTTCAATGATGGCTTGGGACACCCGCACTTCCTGGTAATCGAAGTCGAGCAGGCTGCCGTCGTCGTCGATGCCGCTGATGCCCATCAGGGCGAAATCGACTTTGAATTGCTGGATGAAATCCACCGCCGTCTGGCCGACGATGCCACCGTCGCTGCGCACCGTGCCGCCGGCCACCAGCACTTCGAAATCGGCCTTATCGCTGAGCTGTGCGGCCACGTGCAGGTTGTTGGTGATCACCTTCAAGCCACGGTGGTTGAGCAGGGCGCGGGCGATGGCTTCGGTGGTGGTGCCGATGTTGATGAACACCGAGGCGTGATCCGGTACCTGAGCGGCGATGGCCTCGGCGATGCGTTGTTTTTCATCACGCATCAGCCCGGCGCGCATGGTGTAGGCAGTGTTCTGGGTGCTCGAGGCTTCGCTGGCGGCGCCGCCGTGGGTACGACGCAACAGGCCTTGTTCGGCCAGTTGGTTGATGTCGCGGCGAATGGTTTGCGGGGTCACGGCAAAGGCCTGCGCCAGCTCGTCGATGCTGACGTAACCGCGTTCGCGGGCGAGGTCGAGAATGTCTTGCTGCCGGGGCGCCAGGGTCATGGGGGCTTCCTTGTTTTGCGCGGCATTATAAGCAACTTGCGTGACGATCAGGGCACGCGGGTCGCGCTCGACTTTTGCCAGGCCTGCCTCTAAGGTACGCGAACTTTGTCTGATTATTTTCACATTCGAACATGACCCCAGCCATCGACCTGTTGAAAAAAGCCCGAGCCGAGCACCGGGTGCTGAGTTACAGCCACGACCCAAAGGCCGCGTCCTACGGCTTGGAGGCAGCGGAAAAGCTCGGGTTGGACCCGGCACGCGTTTTCAAAACCCTGCTGGCGGCCAGTGAAAAAGGCGAGCTGTTGGTGGCGGTGGTGCCGGTGGCAGGAACTCTGGATCTCAAAGCCCTGGCCCACGCCGCCGGGGTGAAGAAAGCCGATATGGCCGACCCGGCAGCGGCGCAACGTTCCACCGGTTACCTGCTTGGCGGTATCAGCCCGCTGGGCCAGAAAAAGCGCTTGCGCACCTTTATCGATGAAAGCGCCAAACAGTTTCCCACCATTCACGTGAGCGCTGGCCGTCGCGGCCTGGAAGTGGAGCTGGCGGCCGAGGTGCTGGCCACCCATTGCCAGGGTTCCTTCGCGTCGATTGGCCGCGAATAAACAAGCAGGTTCGCCGCTGGCGATGTCCTAACGAAAAATAACAAGGAAGCGCAGATGTCCCAGTACCTTCTTGCCATCGACCAAGGCACCACCAGCAGCCGCGCCATTGTGTTCAGCGCCCAGGGCTCGCCGGTGGCTCGCGCGCAACAGGAATTCAAACAGTATTTCCCCAAAGATGGCTGGGTTGAGCACGACGGTGAAGACCTCTGGCTCAGCACCCTAAAAGTCTGCCGCGAAGCCCTGCGCCAAAGCGGCCTGCACGCCTCGGAAGTGGCGGCAATCGGCATCACCAACCAGCGCGAAACCACCCTGGTCTGGGACGCCGCCACCGGCACACCGATCCACCCGGCTATCGTCTGGCAGGACCGCCGCACCGCCGACTACTGTGCCGGCTTGAAAGACGCCGGTCACGAGGCCACCGTCGCGGCCAAGACCGGCCTGTTGATTGACCCGTATTTCTCCGCGACCAAACTGCGCTGGATTCTCCAGCACGTGCCCGGCGCGCAAGAGCGGGCCGAGCGCGGCGAGCTGCGATTTGGCACCGTCGACAGCTTTCTGCTCTGGCGCCTGACGGGCGGCAAGTCGCACAAGACTGACGCCAGCAATGCCTCACGGACCATGCTGTTCAATATCCATACCCAGCAATGGGACGCCGACCTGCTGGCGCTGTTCGAGATTCCCGCCAGCGTGCTGCCCGAGGTGCTCGATTGCGCGGCCGATTTCGGCACCACCGACGCCGACTGGTTCGGTTCGAGCATTCCGGTGCTGGGTATGGCTGGCGACCAGCAGGCCGCGCTGGTGGGGCAGGCGTGCTTCCAGCCTGGCATGGTGAAAAGCACCTACGGCACCGGCTGCTTCATGATCCAGAACACCGGCAAGCAGCCGGTGGTGTCGCAAAACCGCCTGCTGACCACCGTCGGCTATCGCCTCAAAGGCGAAGTGACTTACGCGGTGGAGGGCAGTATTTTTGTCGCCGGCGCGGCGGTGCAGTGGCTGCGTGACGGCATCAAATTGATCAGCCATGCCCGTGACACCGAAGCCCTGGCCGAGCAGACCGGCGATGCCAGCGGCGTGTTCCTGGTGCCCGCGTTCACCGGCCTCGGCGCGCCGTACTGGGACCCGAAAGCCCGTGGCGCGATCTTCGGCTTGACCCGCGATACCGGCATCAAGGAAATCGTCACTGCGGGCCTGCAGTCGGTGTGCTACCAGACCCGCGACCTGCTGGTTGCCATGGGTCAGGACGGCGCTGCCGCTCCCAGTGCGTTGCGCGTGGACGGCGGCATGGTCGAAAACAACTGGGTGATGCAGTTCCTCGCCGATATTCTCGGCGTGCCGGTGGAGCGCCCGGAAGTCACCGAAACCACGGCCTTGGGCGTGGCCTACCTGGCGGGCTTGCAGGCGGGCATCTACCCCGACCTCGACGCCATTGCCCAGCATTGGCATCGCCAGCATCTGTTTGAGCCACGGATGGCCAGCGCCCACCGGGAAAAGCTCTATGCCGGCTGGCTGGACGCGGTGAAGCGGGTGCGTAGCGACGACTCCAGCCCGCTGTAACGCTGCAATAAGCGCCGGCTGTATCAGGCCGGTGTTCTGGCAAATGGGTATCGTGGGCGCCTTTCATTGCCAAGGAGCGCGCCCATGTCCCTCGACTTCCACCAGATCGATGCCTTTACCCAGCAGCCATTTGCCGGCAACCCGGCGATTGTCTATCGCCTGGACAACTGGTTGGGCGCGGCGCGCATGCAGACCATTGCCGCCGAGCACAACCTGGCGGAAACCGCGTTTGTGGTGAAAGAAGGCGCGGTCTGGCATATCCGCTGGTTTACCCCCACCTGTGAAGTGCCGCTGTGCGGCCACGCCACCTTGGCCAGCGCCTTTGCCTTGTTCACCTTGCATGGCGAAACCGCGCCGCAGTTGGACTTCATCTGCCAGTCCGGCGCCCTCAGCGTCAGCCGTGACGGCGAGCGCCTGGTGCTGGATTTCCCCACGCTGCCGGGCCAGGTGATCGCTGCCAGTGACGCGATCAAGGCGGCGGCGAATGCGCCTATCGTTGAGGTGCTGGATACCGGCAAAGAGTTGCTGGTGGTGCTGGAAAACGAGCAGCAGGTACGTGATTGCCAGCCCAACCTCGCAGCCGTGGCCACGCTGCCATGGTTGGGCATGATCGTCACTGCGCCAGGCCAGCAGCATGACTTTGTCTCCCGCTACTTCGCCCCGGCTATCGGCATTGATGAAGACCCGGTGACCGGCTCGATCCATTGCAGCCTGATTCCTTACTGGGCGCAGCGTCTGGATAAAGTCGAGCTGAATGCGTTCCAGTGTTCAGCGCGCGGCGGCGAGCTGTTCTGCCGGCTGGAGGGCGAGCGGGTGAAAATCGCCGGGCACGCCGTACTGGTGGCCAGTGGCCGTCTCCATCTGTGACGGGGTACCGCTGACAAGACGGGCGAGGCGCACTCGGGTGGTTATACTCCGCTAACGATCCTTACGGAGAAGGACCCGCCGATGCCGTCTCGCCAACAACTGTTGCGTGTACGCCGGATTCTGTTAGCCAGCAGTGCCTCCCTGGGCTACCTGTTGCTGTGCTGGCTGGCGTTTGCTGGCGGCTTCATGCAATTGACGGTGGCCGGCATGCTGTTGCTGACCATTGCCGTGCTGGCCAGTATGGCTGGCTTTCTGGCATTGACCTGGTTCAACCTCAACCTGCGCTTTCACGACCCCAGCCTGACCTTCCCGCAGATGAGCTGGGCGATCGGGGTGATCTTCGTCAGCGTGTATTTTGCTGAAAGCCTGCGTTCGCTGTTTCTGATGATGGTGTTGGTGGTGCTGATGTTCGGCGCTTTCCGCCTGAGTTTGCGCGGCTTTGTGCGCATCGGGCTGTTCACCGCGTTGTGCTATGGCCTGCTGATGGTGGCGTTGATCCACAAAGGCGTAGTGTTCGATTGGCATATCGAGGCAATCCGCGCCCCGGCGTTTTTTGTGCTGATTGCCGGGGTGTCGATGCTTGGCCTGGAGATGAGCCGGCTGCGCAACATCCTCCAGGAGCGCAACCGCGACCTGCAGGTGGCGCTGGAGCGTATCCAGCAACTGGCGATCACCGATGAGCTGACTGGCCTGTACAACCGCCGCTTCGCCAATGAAGTGCTGGACCAGCAGAAGGCCTTGGCGGACCGCGGCACTTACGATTTTGTCCTGTGCCTGATCGATCTGGATTTCTTTAAACACGTTAACGACGCCTACGGCCATGCCGGCGGCGATGCGGTGTTGTGCCAGTTGGCGAAGATTCTGCAACGGGTGGTGCGCGATGTGGATTTTGTCGCGCGCATGGGCGGCGAAGAGTTTCTGCTGGTGCTTTCCAATACCAACGAGGTTGGCGCCATGCACGCCATGGAGCGCTTGCGCCAGACACTGAGCGTGACCCAGTGGGAAGGCTTTGCGCAACTGCGCATGACCTTGTCGGTGGGCATCAGCCGCTATGTCAGTCCGGAGCCCTGGCAAACCACCATGCAGCGCGGCGATCGCGCCCTGTACCAGGCCAAGGACAGCGGCCGCGATCAGGTGGTGGTGCTTTAGAGCTGGCTGCCGGGGGCGGCGAAGGTCACCACCTGTTCGGCGGCCAGGCGCACGCCGATTGAATCGCCGACCTGGCGCTGCACATGGCTGGGGAGCAGCGCTTCAACATGCCCGCCGGTGGTCAGGCGCAGGCGATACAGGGTGTTTGAGCCTTGGAAGCTGGTGCCCAGCACCAACGCCTGTTGCTCGCCCTGTTCGGCGTAGGCGATGTCGTCCGGACGCAGCAGCACATCCACCGGGCTGCCGCTCGGCCAGTCGCGGGGCTGGCAACGCACCACGCCTAGTTCCGTCTGCACCGCTTCGCGGCTCAGCAGTGCACCGCGGACGAAATAGCCCTGGCCGATAAAGCTGGCGACAAAGGGCGTTTGCGGGCGGTGGTAGAGGTTGTAGGGCGTGTCCCACTGCTCGAGATGACCTTCCTTGAATACCCCGACCTGATCGCTGACTGCGAAGGCCTCTTCCTGGTCGTGTGTGACCAGGATGGCGCTGGTACCGCGTGCCTTGAGGATCTCGCGCACCTCTTGGCTGAGGCGCCGACGCAGTTCGTTGTCGAGGTTGGAGAAGGGCTCATCAAGCAGCAGCAATTGCGGTGCTGGCGCCAAGGCTCGGGCCAGGGCCACACGTTGCTGCTGGCCGCCGGACAGTTCGTGGGGAAAGCGCTTGCTCAGGGTCGAGAGCTTGACCAGCTCCAGTAGCTCGGCCGTCACCTGTTCGCAGTTAGCCTGCTCGCGGATGCCGAAGGCGACGTTGTCGGCCACGGTCAGGTGCGGGAACAGCGCGTAGTCCTGAAAGACCATGCCGATGCGTCGTTTCTCCGGGGCCTGGGTGAAACCGGCGCGGGAAATCACGCTGCTGCCTAACTGGATCTCGCCAGTCAACACCGGCTCGAAGCCGGCGATGGCGCGTAATGTGGTGGTCTTGCCGCAGCCCGAGGGGCCGAGCAGGCAACCGATGTCGCCGACGTTCAGCTGCAGGTTCAGTTGCTGCACCACGGGATGATCGCGGTAGCCGCAACTGAGGTCGCGCAGGCTCAGCAGTGCGGCGGCACTCATGCCGGGCGGTAGCCTGGCTCAACCAGCATTTCCAGCAGCGCCTTCTGCGCGTGCAGGCGGTTTTCGGCCTGGTCCCAAGCGCCAGAGCGCGGGTCGTCGAGCAGGTCTTCGCTGATTTCCTCGCCACGGTGGGCGGGCAGGCAGTGCAGGAACAGCACGTCGCTGGCGGCCTGGTCGAGGAGGGCACGGGTCACCTGGTAGGGCTTGAACAGCGCCAGGCGTTCGGCGGCTTCTTCTTCCTGGCCCATCGAGGTCCACACGTCGGTGCTCACCAGGTGGGCGCCGGAGACCGCTTCCACTGGGTCGCGGACGATGCTGACGCGCTCGCCGGCCTGGGCGATAAAACTCGGGTTCGGCTCGTAGCCGTGTGGGCAGGCCACGCGCAGGTGGAAGTCGTATTGCTGGGCGGCTTCGATGTAGCTGTTGCACATATTGTTGCCGTCGCCGATCCAGGCCACGGTTTTGCCTTTGATCGAGCCACGTAGTTCCTGGTAGGTCTGCATGTCGGCGAGCAACTGGCAGGGGTGCAGGTCGTCCGATAGGCCATTGATCACCGGCACGCGCGAGTGAGCAGCGAATTCGGTGAGGGTGCTGTGGGCAAAGGTGCGGATCATCACCGCATCGAGCATGCGCGACATGACAATGGCGGCATCGCTGATCGGCTCGCCACGGCCCAGTTGGGTGTCACGCGGCGACAGGAAAATGGCCTGGCCGCCAAGCTGGATCATGCCTGCTTCGAACGACAGGCGGGTACGTGTCGAGGCCTTCTCGAAGATCATGCCCAGCACGCGATTTTTCAGCGGTTCGAAAAGGATGCCTCGATTGCGCAGGCTCTTCAGCTCGATGCCACGACGGAGCAGACCCAGCAACTCATCGGGCGTGCAGTCCATTAGCGAGAGAAAGTGTCTTGCGCTCATCATTAACTACCTTTTGTACAACGATAACGCTGGCGAGCAAGCCTTTGGTTTTCACAGGAAAAAAGGGCTCTACCAGCGGCTGGGGGCCGCACGGTGCGACGAAATGGGGAGGCCGGATCTTATAAGGAAATGTCGCGTCGTGTCATCTTTGACCGCAGCGATGCTTGTACAAGATGTCTCACGCCAGCTGTTCTGGTACGCCAGGCCACGCCCGGGGGCAGCCTTTGTACACTGCCGCCAAGTGGATTGGCAAACCTCTGGGCGGCATGCGCTGGGCGGAAAACGTCATTCGTTGGGCATAAAAAAACCCCGCCGAAGCGGGGTTTTTTATGAAGCGCGGGGAGTCTTAGACTACCTGTACTTCTTCAGCTTGCATGCCTTTCTGGCCTTTAGCGGCCACGAAAGATACGGTCTGACCTTCTTTCAAGCTTTTGAAGCCATCGGATTGGATAGCTTTGAAGTGCACGAACAGGTCAGCGCCGCCGTTGCTTGGAGTGATGAAGCCGAAGCCTTTTTCATCGTTGAACCATTTAACGGTACCAGTTTCGCGATTAGCCATGGTGTAGATCCTTGAACAGAGTGGATTGCGGCGGGCTACAGGCCCAGCCAGTACTGAGTGCAAAGAGTTATCGGAATACGTGTAGATGGTTGGATCGAGATCTAAACACCAGGTTGCGATTCGCGGTACACATGCAGCACAGTGGCCTAAAGATACGCACTTTGTTTGAGTAATGCGACTAGCGAAGCCGTTGTTATCGATATAAATGGCATATATCCGCCGAAACGCGCCGTGGTTGGCAGGTTTGAAATGCTGTAGTCGCGGTCTGATCAGGTCTATGGATTGGCCTGATAGGCCCCGATTCATGGGGCTTACGGCTATGGCGAAGCCTCGGCAGGCACTCCTATAGTGGACGCTTACCGACCGGATGAGTCGTCCCAAATAAAAATGAGGCTAGGCCATGACCAAGACCCTCCATCACCGTGCATGTCACCTGTGTGAAGCCATTTGCGGGCTTAGCATCGAAACCGAGACCCAACCTGACGGCAGTCAGCAGATCCTTTCAATCAAGGGTGATGCTCTGGATACCTTCAGCAGCGGCCATATCTGCCCCAAGGCGGTGGCCCTGCAAGACATCCAGCACGACCCTGATCGCATCCGCCAACCGATGCGCCGTGTCGGCAGTGAATGGCAGGCCATCGAGTGGGACGAGGCGTTCGACCTGGTGGCCAATCGCCTAGCGGACATTCAGGCTCGTCACGGGCAGAACGCGGTGGCCATCTATCAAGGCAACCCGAGCGTGCACAACTATGGGCTGATGACCCACAGCAACTATTTTCTCGGCCAACTGAAAACCCGCAATCGCTACTCGGCGACCTCGGTGGACCAGTTGCCCCACCACCTGACCAGCCACTTGATGTACGGCCATGGCTTGCTGATTCCGATCCCTGACATCGACCACACCGACTTCATGCTGATTCTCGGCGGCAACCCGCTGGCCTCTAACGGCAGCATCATGACCGTGCCGAATGTGGAGAAGCGCCTGAAGGCGATCAAGGCCCGTGGCGGCAAAGTGGTAGTGGTCGACCCGCGCCGTAGCGAAACGGCGGCGATTGCCGATCAGCATATTTTTGTACGTCCGGGACAAGACGCGGCACTGCTCTTTGGCGTGCTCAACACCCTGTTCGAAGAGGGCCTGACCCGCACCAGCCATCTACCCATCGACGGGATAGACGAGGTGCGCAGTGCCGTCGCTGAGTTCACTGCCGAGGCCATGAGCGCCCGTTGCGGTGTGCCGGCCGAGACCATTCGCCAGTTGGCCCGAGACTTCGCCGCCGCCGACAAGGCCGTGTGTTACGGCCGTATGGGCGTGTCGACCCAGGTATTCGGCACGCTCTGCCAATGGGTGGTGCAACTGATCAACCTGGTTACCGGCAACCTCGATCGCGTGGGCGGGGTGCTGTGCACTGAGCCGGCGGTGGATTTGGTCGCGACCACTTCGGGCGGTCATTTCAACCGCTGGCAAAGCCGGGTTTCCGGGCTGCCGGAATACGCCGGTGAGCTACCGGTTTCGGCCTTGGCCGAAGAGATGCTGACCCCGGGCGAAGGGCAGATACGTGCGTTGGTCACGGTGGCCGGCAACCCGGTGCTGTCGACCCCCAATGGCCGGCAACTGGAGCAGGCGCTGGATGGCCTGGAGTTCATGCTGTGCATCGACTTCTACATCAACGAAACCACCCGCTACGCCGACCTGATCCTGCCCCCTACTGCGCCGCTGGAGCACGATCACTACGACACCACCTTCAATGTATTCGCTGTGCGCAACGTCACCCGCTTCAACGAGCCGGTGCTGGCCAAGCCCGAAGGCGCACTGCATGACTGGGAGATCTTCGTCGGTCTGGCCAAAGCCTTTGCTGCGAAGACAGAAACGGTGCTGAAACCGACCATGGAACCGGCGCAGATGATCGACATGGGCCTGCGTTTTGGCCTGTACGGCGACAAATCCGAGCACCAGCTGTCAGTGGCCAAGTTGCGCGAACACCCCCATGGCATCGATTTGGGCGCACTGAAACCCAATCTGCTGGAACGCCTGAAAACTCCGAGCAAAACCGTGCAGGCGGCGCCCGAGATAGTGCTCAATGACCTGGCGCGTTTTGCCGCGCAACCGGTGCCCAAGGTCGATGAGCTGGTGCTGATCGGCCGTCGCCATGTACGCAGCAATAACTCCTGGATGCACAACTACCATCGCTTGGTGAAGGGCAAGCCGCGCCATCAGTTGCTGATGAACCCGCAGGACATGGCCAGCCGCGCGCTTATTGACGGGCAACTGGTCAGCGTGCGCTCGCGGGTGGGCATGATCGAAGTGGAAGTGGCCGGCAGTGAAGACATGATGCAAGGCGTGGTCAGCCTGCCGCATGGCTGGGGCCATGGCCGCCCGGGCGTGCAGATGGCGATTGCCAGCGCGCAGCCCGGTGCCAGCGCCAATGACCTGACTGATGAGCGCCAGCTCGATGTGCTGTCGGGCAATGCCGCGTTGAATGGCGTACCGGTTGTAGTAGCGGCTGCCTGAGCCGCACCACGGCTTAGGCCTGCAACGCCTGCGGAATACGACGATAGGAGGGTCGCGCCAAGCGCGCGGCTTTCCGTTACAATGCCCGCCACCGTGTCGGCCCGTGAGTCGGCGAGTTGGACAGTCAGATAGGCCTTAGTGCTGAGGTACCCATGGATATCATCGAAACTATCAAAGAGCAGATCGCTAACAACGCCATCCTGCTGTACATGAAAGGCTCGCCGAACGCCCCGCAATGCGGCTTCTCGTCGAAGGCGGCTCAGGTTGTCATGGCATGCGGCGAGAAATTCGCCTATGTCGACATCCTGCAAAACCCGGAAATTCGCGCCAACCTGCCAAAATACGCCAACTGGCCAACCTTCCCGCAACTGTGGGTTGGCGGTGAGTTGGTTGGCGGTAGCGACATCATGGTTGAGATGTTCGAAAAGGGTGAACTGCAAACCCTGGTCAAGGCAGCCTCCGCTAAAGCGGACGCCTGATCAAAACGCAGTAAATAAAAAGCCCCGCTGATGCGGGGCTTTTTTATGCCTGACGAGTTACTCGTCCATCTGCGATTGCAGGTAGTTCTGCAGGCCGACTTTGTCGATCAGGCTGAGCTGGGTTTCCAGCCAGTCGATGTGATCTTCCTCGGAGCAGAGGATCTCTTCGAGCAGCTCGCGGCTGGCGTAGTCGGCGATGCTTTCGCAGTAGGCGATGGCTTCTTTCAGATCGATGTGCGCTTTGTGCTCGATCTTCAGGTCGCACTCCAGCATTTCCTTGGTGTTCTCACCGATCAGGATCTTGCCGAGGTCTTGCAGGTTCGGCAGGCCTTCGAGGAACAGGATGCGTTTGATCAGTTTGTCCGCGTGTTTCATCTCATCGATGGACTCGTGGTACTCGTGCTCGCCCAGCTTTTTCAGGCCCCAGTCTTCGTACATGCGCGCATGCAGGAAGTATTGATTGATGGCGACCAGCTCGTTGCCGAGGATTTTGTTGAGGTGCTGGATGACTTTCTTGTCGCCTTTCATGTCGGGGTCCTGCCGTGCAAGGGAGTGATAGCGTGAGAGTCTGACCCTGTGTTTTTCGACTGTCAAATGTAAGTGTTTGAATTTAAACGAAAATTAAAACCGAATACGAATGTTTTATTTCCGCGTCTCGGCGCTAACTGCTTGAATTTTGGGCATAAAAAAACCGGACACTCGGTCCGGTTTTCAGAAAACGACTACTTTTATGCCATAACAAAATTTGCAGGGTAGGCGAGGGCGGCCTGGCTGCTTTGCACTTCCGTGAGGGTTTCGCGCACCACTTGCTTGGCCAGGGTCGCGCATTTTCCGCATTGGCTGGCAACTTCCAGCGCATTACGAACGTCACGGTAGCTGCAGCAACCTTCGTTGATTGCATCGCGGATTTGACCGTCAGTGACACCCATGCAAAGGCATACGTACATAAAAGGCCCAACACTCAAAATGGCTTGATGCGAAGGATACTAATGTTAATGAGAACGCTTGTCAAAACGTAGAAGGGATATTGGCGTCGACAAACCCGCGCACCGATAAACGGTAAAAGGCCAGCAAATGGTCAATAAAAAACCCGGCGCTGGGGCCGGGTTTTTTTATCGGGCTACGGACGTACTCAGTCGTCGAAGTCCTGCCAACCGCCCAGCTCTTTCCAACGGTTGACGATGCCGCAGAACAGCTCGGCGGTCTTCTCGGTGTCGTAACGCGCCGAATGCGCTTCACGGCCATCGAAGTCCATACCGGCCGCCTGACAGGCGCGCGCCAGTACCGTCTGCCCGTAGGCAAGGCCGGCGAGGGTGGCGGTGTCGAAGCTGGAGAAGGGGTGGAACGGGTTGCGTTTCAGATCGTTGCGCGCCACCGCTGCATTGAGAAAACCCAAATCGAAGCTGCTGTTATGGCCGACCAGAATCGCCCGTTTGCAGCCATTGGCTTTCAACGCCTTGCGGATGCCGCGGAAGATATCAGTGAGCGCCGACTCCTCGCTCACCGCCATACGCAGCGGGTGGTCCAGCTTGATGCCGGTGAACTCCAGCGCAGCCGCCTCGATATTGGCGCCCTCGAACGGCTCGATGCGGAAGAAATAGGTGTGTTCCGGGAACAGGAAGCCCTTTTCATCCATGCCGACGGTGGTTGCCGCGATTTCCAGCAGGGCGTCGGTGGCGCAGTTGAAACCGCCAGTCTCGACGTCGACCACCACGGGCAAGTAGCCGCGAAAACGCTCGGCCATGGGGTGGCGCGAACCGCTGCTGCCGCCGCCTTCCGATTCGTCGTCGTAGTTGTCTTCACTCACGCAGTTTGCTCCAGCAGGCGCCAGCGCAGTTTTTCACCGGCGCGCAGCGGGACGACACTGTGCTGGCCAAGCGGCAAGCTGGTCGGGGCAGTCCATTCTTCACGGACCAGGGTAATGGTATCGGTATTGCGCGGCAGGCCGTAGAAGTCCGGGCCGTTCTTGCTGGCAAAACCTTCCAGTTTGTCCAGCGCATTGCGCTGCTCGAAGGCCTCGGCGTACAGCTCGATGGCGGCGTAGGCGGTGTAGCAACCGGCGCAGCCACAGGCGGCTTCTTTCGCGTGCTGGGCGTGGGGCGCCGAGTCGGTGCCGAGGAAGAATTTGGCGCTGCCACTGGTGGCGGCGTCCAGCAAGGCTTCCTGGTGCACATTGCGCTTGAGAATCGGCAGGCAATAGAAGTGCGGGCGGATGCCGCCAACCAGCATGTGATTGCGGTTGTACAGCAGGTGGTGGGCGGTAATGGTGGCGCCGACGTTGGCCGGAGCGCTGTTGACGAACTGCACTGCGTCGCCGGTGGTGATGTGTTCAAACACCACTTTCAGCGTCGGGAAGCGCTCAACCACACGGGTCAGGTGCTCGTCGATAAATACCTTTTCGCGATCGAATACATCGATCTCGCCGCGGGTCACTTCGCCGTGTACCAACAGCGGCATGCCGACTTCAGCCATCACTTCCAGCACGTGGAAAATCTTGTCGACGCTGGTGACGCCGGAGTCGGAGTTGGTGGTGGCACCCGCCGGGTAGAGCTTGGCGGCATGAACGAAACCCGAGGCCATGGCAGTGCGCACATCGTCAGGGCTGGTCACGTCGGTGAGGTAGAGCACCATCAGCGGCTCGAATTGGCTGCCGGCCGGGCGTGCAGCAAGAATGCGCTGGCGATAGCCATCGGCTTCGACGGCGTTGCGCACTGGCGGCACCAGGTTCGGCATGATGATGGCGCGGCCAAAGGTGCGCGCGACGTCGGCGACCGTGTGTGGCAGCACCGCGCCGTCGCGCAGGTGAATGTGCCAGTCGTCTGGGCGCAGCAGGGTTAGGCGGTCAGTCATGGGGGGCAATACCAGATCAGCGAAATTTGTGCGGTAAAAACTGCTGCGAATGCTACCGGAAAAGCCTGACAGCGGCACCCGCTATCAAGTTTTGCCAGCGCTAACCGATACCCCCTGAGAATGCAGTAAATCCTTGTGGAGCCTACCGTGCGCCAGCGCTATCTCGCCTTGTTCAGTCTTTTCGCCAGCCTGCCGGCCATGGCGATCACCTTTCAGACGCGCCTGGAAAAGGTTGAGTGGAAGGTCGATGGCGATCAATTCGAGTGCCGTCTGTCGCAAGACATTACTGATTTTGGCCAAGGGCAATTTGTCCGCCGTGCCGGTGAACAGGTGACCTTTCGCCTGCAGGCGCGGGAGCGTTGGCTGGGCGCCGGTTCGGCCACCCTGGTGGCCGCCGCTGCGCCTTGGCAGCCGGGCCGTGGAGATATCAACCTGGGCGTGGTGAACGTCGATAACGGCGTCATGCCATTCAACAGCACCCAGCAGCAGGGCACGCGCTTGCTAACCGGTTTGCTCGAAGGCCGCAGCCCGTTGGTGCGCCACCGCACTCCGGAAGGCGGTGAAGGCATTGAAGTCCGGCTCCTACCGGTGAAATTCAACAAGGCCTACCACGATTATCTGGATTGCACGACCAAACTGCTGCCAGTGAACTTCGATCAGATCAAACAAGCCCAGGTTAATTTTCCGGGCGGAGGTTCTGATCTCGACGATGTTTCCCGCGCAAAACTCGAAATCATCCTGCAATACATGAAGGCCGATCCGAGCGTTAACCATATCGAACTGGATGGCCATTCCGACAATGGCGGCAATCGCCTGACCAACCGCGACATGTCGCGCCGCCGTGCGCTGTCGGTAATGGAGTACTTCAAGGCCAATGGCGTACCGGAAGAACAGATCCTGGTGCGTTTCCATGGCGAGCAATACCCCTTGGTACCCAACACCAACCCCGCCAATCGGGCGAAAAACCGCCGCGTGACGGTGCACCTGTCGCGGCAGCCGCTGGCGCCGGCACCGACTACCCCAGCTACCGCCGCGCCCATAAAGCCGGCTGCCACCTCCTGAGCCAGTCGTCGTTTAGACGAAAGAATCCGTCGCTTCATCGTCATAAGCTGTCGCGCCTCTGTAAATCGGTCGTGGCTGCCAGTAGAATCGCGGGTTTTCCGTAGAACCCCGTGGAGTGATGGCATGGCGGACGTAAAGAAGGTTGTCCTGGCGTATTCCGGTGGCCTCGACACTTCGGTAATTCTCAAGTGGCTGCAAGACACCTATCAATGTGAGGTGGTGACCTTCACCGCCGATCTCGGTCAAGGCGAAGAAGTTGAGCCGGCTCGTGCCAAGGCACAGGCCATGGGCGTCAAGGAAATCTTCATCGACGACCTGCGCGAAGAATTCGTGCGCGACTTCGTTTTCCCCATGTTCCGCGCCAACACCGTGTACGAAGGCGAGTACCTGCTGGGTACTTCCATCGCTCGTCCGCTGATCGCCAAACGCCTGATCGAAATCGCCAACGAAACCGGCGCTGACGCCATTTCCCACGGCGCCACTGGCAAAGGCAACGACCAGGTTCGCTTCGAACTCGGCGCTTATGCGCTCAAGCCCGGCGTGAAAGTGATTGCTCCGTGGCGTGAGTGGGACCTGCTGTCCCGCGAGAAGCTGATGGACTACGCCGAGAAGCACGCCATCCCGATCGAGCGCCACGGCAAGAAAAAATCGCCGTACTCCATGGATGCCAACCTGCTGCACATCTCCTATGAAGGCGGCGTTCTGGAAGACACCTGGACCGAGCACGAAGAAGACATGTGGAAATGGACCGTCTCCCCCGAGAACGCTCCAGACAAACCGACGTACCTGGAACTCACCTACCGTAACGGCGATATCGTTGCCCTCGACGGCGTGGAAATGAGCCCGGCCACCGTGCTGGCAACGCTGAACAAAATCGGCGGCGAGAACGGTATCGGTCGTCTCGACATCGTCGAGAACCGCTACGTCGGCATGAAGTCCCGTGGCTGCTACGAGACCCCAGGCGGCACCATCATGCTGCGCGCTCACCGGGCGATCGAATCGATCACCCTCGACCGCGAAGTCGCTCACCTCAAAGACGAGCTGATGCCCAAGTACGCCAGCCTGATCTACACCGGCTACTGGTGGAGCCCTGAGCGTCTGATGCTGCAACAGATGATCGACGCCTCCCAGGCCCACGTGAACGGTGTGGTGCGCCTGAAGCTGTATAAAGGCAACGTTATCGTTACCGGCCGCAAGTCCGAAGGCTCGCTGTTCGACGCCAACATCGCCACCTTCGAAGAAGACGGCGGCGCGTACAACCAGGCTGACGCGGCTGGCTTTATCAAGTTGAACGCTTTGCGCATGCGCATCGCCGCCAACAAGGGCCGCAAGCTGTTCTAAGCTAGCCAAGCTCGACCAGACCCCGGCCATGAGCCGGGGTTTGCTTTTCTAAGCCCGAGACTACGGGCACCGATGAGGAAACGACTGATGAGACTGCTGCATACCATGCTGCGTGTCGGCGATATGGATAAATCCATCGCGTTCTATACCGAAGTGCTGGGCATGACCCTGCTGCGCCGCAAGGATTACCCGGACGGGCAGTTCACCCTGGCGTTCGTTGGTTACGGCAATGAAGCGGACAATAGTGTGATCGAGCTGACCCACAACTGGGGCGTCGACAGCTATGAGCGGGGTACCGGCTACGGCCACATCGCTCTGGAAGTGGCGGATGTGTACAAAGCCTGCGAAGACATCCGCACCCGTGGCGGCAAGATCACCCGCGAACCGGGGCCGATGAAACACGGCACCAGCATCCTGGCGTTTGTTGAAGACCCGGATGGCTACAAAATTGAACTGCTGTCGCCGTCGCGCGGCGATTGAAGAGACGCACCCTTCGTGGTGATGTAGCGACCAATAAAAAGCCCGACTTGATGTCGGGCTTTTTATTGGGTGATCACAGATCGAAATCGTATTCGGCCAGTTGTTTGTGCAACCGTCGCTCTTCCAAGAGATTGTCGATGATGCGGCGCTTGGTCAGGTTGGTTTTCGCCACCTCGACCGGGGCTTCCACCACCTCGTCGCTATCGTCGCTTACCACGTCTTCGTCGAGTTCCAGTTCTTCTTTGCTAGTGCTCATTGACGTCCACTCCCGGCTACAGGGCCATTGGCGCACCTTATATCGGCAAACACGGGACGGGTAAAAAAGATTTTTTCAATCGACTGTCAGGTAAATCACAAATGAGTCAATCGTCGGACGTTTTTGCTTTGTACTCGCACAGGTCTTCGATCCGGCAACTGCCGCAGCGCGGCTTGCGTGCCTGGCATACATAACGGCCATGCAGGATCAGCCAATGGTGGGCGTCGAGGAGAAATTCCTTGGGCACAAACTTGAGTAACTGTTTTTCCACCTCGACCACATTCTTGCCGGGGGCGATGTTGGTGCGGTTGGCGACGCGGAAAATATGGGTGTCGACCGCCATGGCCAGTTGCCGGAAGGCGGTGTTGAGCACCACGTTAGCGGTCTTGCGACCGACGCCGGGCAGCGCCTCCAGCGCCTCGCGGCTTTCTGGCACCTGGCTGCCATGCAGCTCAATCAGCAGGCGGCAGGTTTCGATCACGTTTTTGGCCTTGCTGTTGTACAGGCCGATGGTCTTGATGTACTCGCTCAGCCCCGCCACGCCCAGGGCGTAAATCGCCTCTGGGGTGTTGGCCACGGGGTAGAGTTTGGCCGTGGCCTTGTTGACGCCGACGTCGGTGGCCTGCGCCGACAGAATCACTGCAATCAGCAGTTCAAATGGCGTGCTGTACGCCAGTTCGGTCTTGGGCTCGGGGTTGTCTTCATGCAGACGGCGAAAGATCTCGTAACGTTTGGCGGCGTTCATCAGGCGTCGGAGTCGGTGGTGGAAGAGGAGGGGAAGAGGCGACGGGCAGCAGCCCACAGCACGCCCAGCAGGATAAACGCGCCGGGCGCCAAGGCGAACAGGTGCAGGCCGCTGAAACCTGGCAGGTGCAATTGCCAGCTGCCTGCTGCGGGGCCGAACAGCCACTCGGCGTGGTTGAGCACGGTGCCACTGCCGAGCCCTTCACGCAGCGCCGCGAGCAGCACGGCGACGGCGCTGAACAGGGCGCCATAGCGCAGGCCTTCGGCGGCATTCGCCGGCGGCTGGGCCGCAGTCAGCAACAGCAGCGGCAGAAAAATTCCCAGCGCAGTACGTAGCTCCAGCGCCCAGGCCTGCAGCAGCAGGTCCGCCAGGCTAAGCAGAGCGCAGGCAGAGGCCAGCAAAATGAGTGTGCGCAACCTGGCTTCAACCCGCTGCAGCAGCATCGCCAGCGCGCCCAGCAGGGGCAGCAACGGCAACGCCACCAGGCTCAGACCCAGGGCTTTGATCAGCAGGTCCGTGGCCCCCAGTAATGGCGCCAAACCCACCAGCACCAGCGGTCTCATGGCCCCACCGGCGGCAGCAACACGGCGCGATGCTCGTCGAAATAGCGCAAGCCCTGTTGCACCGCTTGGCTGACCGCGCGCGAGGTGACGGTGGCGCCGGCCATCTGGTCGAACTGGCCGCCGTCGGCCTTCATGCGCCAATCGGTGTCGCTCAGGCTATGGCCGAAAAAGCCGCGCAGCCAGGGGCTTTTCGCCGCGCTGCTGAGATCGCCCAGCCCGGGTGTTTCGTGTTCGCTGAGCACCTTCACCGCGAGCAATTGGCCGGCCGGGGAAATTGCCAGCAGCAGCTCGATGCTGCCTTCGTAACCGTTGCCGCGGGCGGGCAACAGTACGGCGCTGGCAACGCCGTTGCGGGTGGCGAGGTAAGCGGAAGCGGGGGCGGGTAACCCCAGCTTTTCGCTGTCGGGTAGGACGATGGGGCTGGCCAGCGGATGGTTGTCGTAACTGCCAGGCGCCAGCAGATCAAGCAGCGCGCGTTCATTGGCAGCCTGCCGTTCGCCGGTTATCTGCGCGCTGAGCAAACGCTCGACACCGACCACCGCGGCGATCAGCACCAGCAACACGGCAACCAGCAGCGCACACGCACGTTTATTCATCAGCCAGCCTCTCCTCGCGCCGTGCCGCCTGCCGCTCCAGCAGCGGCACCAACAGGTTCATGGCCAATACGGCAAAGGCCACGCCGTCGGCATACCCGCTCCACGTGCGGATCACATAGACCAGCAGCCCGACGCCGACCCCGAACAGCAGGCGCGCGCGGTCGCTGTTGGGCCCGGACACCGGCTCGGTGGCGATAAAAAACGCTGCCAGCATGGTCGCCCCGGAGAGCAGGTGGAAAAATGGCGAGCCATTGGAGTCCGAGCCCGAGCCGTTCCAGCACAGCAGGCTGGCGACAAACAGCGCGCCGAGCAGGCCCACCGGGGTGTGCCAGCG
Source organism: Pseudomonas sp. GV071 (assembly GCF_003050835.1). Lineage (GTDB taxonomy): Bacteria > Pseudomonadota > Gammaproteobacteria > Pseudomonadales > Pseudomonadaceae > Aquipseudomonas. The sequence goes on from NZ_QAOJ01000008.1 coordinate 43,406, forward strand.
AATGATCTTTTGTTGCAGCAGGAGCAGGCCGCCCAGCAGGAAGGCCAGGTTGACCCAGCCGGCGCTCCACGAGCTAAACGCCGGGTTACGTTGGAACAGCTCGTCCACCGTAAGTCGGTCGTTGTGCTTGAGGCTGTCGAGCACCGTGGCCTGGCTCCAGCCGTCGACCGGCAACTGGCCGCTGGCGATCTGTTGCAGTCCGGCCAGCAGGCCTTGGCCACTACCCGGCACTGGCCAGTGGTTCATCTGCGCGGGGAAGGCCAGCAGGGCAAAGGCATAACCGAGCATCGCCGGGTTGAATGGGTTTTTGCCGAAGCCGCCAAACAGCGCTTTGCCGAACAGATGGGCGAAGGCTGCGGCGCTGACGCTCAGCCACCACGGCGCATAGGGCGGCAACGCCAGGGCCAGCAAGGTGGCGCTGACCAGTGCGCTGCCGTCACCGAGCACGGCGATGCCGGCCAACGCCTGTTGCGGATCAGCCGCTTGCCGACGCAGACGTCGCACCAGCGCCTCGCATGCCAGCGCCGTCAGCAGGCCGAGTAGCAACTGCAGCAGCGTGCCCCAGCCGTATTGCCAGCTCAACACCAGCGCGCCAGGCACGCAGGCGAGCAGTACCCATTGCATGCTCGGGCGCGGGTCGAAGGCCAGATTAGTGGGGTTGATAGGCATCGAGCCGCGCCTCGGCGTCGTGCAAACGGGTTTGGGCTTTGGCGAGTGCAGCTTCGTCGACCGGCTCGCGGCGCTGCAGTTTGCTGACCTCGGCGCGGGCATAGGCCAGCTCGGTTTTCAGCTCGCGCAACTGGCTGTCGATTGGGCGTTTGTCGATGCGCAGCAAATCCGGCGCCGGCTTGTTGCAGGCCTCTTCGGCCTGGTGCAGGGCCTGTTCGGCTGCGGCCAGATTGGCCTGCAGCGGCGCCAACTCGGCGCCACTGGCCTCGGCACTTTTCAACGCGGCACGGGCGACGGCCAGGCTGATCTTGGCTTTTTTCAAGGCCACCTGGCTGTCCTCGCTCGGCGCCGGCATGGCCGCTTGCAGGGCAGCTTGGGCGGCGGCAGCAGCCAGGCGCAGTTCTTCGACCTGTTGCGCCAGTTCCGCCGTGCCATAGGTGGCCAACTGTTTCTGCGCCTTGCTGTACGCAACCTGGGCCATGGCCGCTTCGATTTTCAGGCGTTTGACCTGCTCGTCGGAGGTGGTCGCCTTCTGCGCTTTTACCCGTTCAATTGCTGCTTGCACCGGATCCAGCGTGGCGGCAGCGGCAGGCTGCGCCTGGCGTTCGGCGCGGGCGGCGCGCTCGGCCTGACGCCGCGCTTCATCACGCTGCAGGCGGGCCAAGTGGCTTTCATGGCGCTGGCGGAACTGGTCGGCGCGCAGGCGTTGTTCCTGGGCTTGTGCTTCAGCCAGCGGTACCAGGTCAATGCAGTCGACCGGGCAGGGCGCCACACACAGTTCGCAGCCTGTGCACTCGTCGGCGATCACCGTGTGCATCAGCTTGGCGGCGCCGACGATGGCATCCACCGGGCAGGCCTGAATGCACTTGGTGCAGCCGATGCACTCGGCTTCGCGAATGAACGCCAACTGCGGCGGAATGGGCGGCAACTCCGGCGGCAGTGCCGGCACGTGGAGCAACTGCGCCAGCGCCTCGATGGTCGCTTCGCCACCGGGCGGGCACTTGTTGATCGCCTCGCCCTGGGCGATGCCTTCGGCGTAGGGCTTGCAGCCTGGGTGCCCGCACTTGCCGCATTGTGTTTGCGGCAGCAGGGCGTCGATGGCGATCACTGAAATCAGGCTGCTCATCGCGGTGCCAGCCCTTGCAGGCCCAGCAGCGCCAAGCCGATCAGGCCGGCGCCGATCAACACCAATGGCATGCCACGCAAGGCGGTCGGTACGGCGCGGTGGTCGATGCGCTCAAGCAGATCAGCCAGTACCCGCAATGCCAGCCAGAAGCCCAGCCCGCCGCCAATGCCCTGCGCCAAGGCCTGTACAAACGACTGCGGCTCCGCCAGCAGCACGCTGCCCAAGGCGGCGCCGTTGCTGACCAGCAAGGGCCAGCCCAAGCCTTCGAACTGTTGCCCACGAACGCGGCGCACCAGCGTCAGGCTCGCCCAGGCCAATGCTGCCAGCAGCGGCAGGTAAACGAACAGACGCAAGTAATCGAGGTGCAGCGGCGCCAGCCCGCCGTGAAACAGCAGCCAGCCCAGCGGTGTCGCCAGGGCAATCAGCAGTGCGCTCGCCGGCCCGAGCAAGGCCAACTGCGCCCGTCGCACCTGCACGGTGTCGGCCCCGGCGGGCAGCAGTACCAGCAGGTTATTGACCAGCGCGGCGCCGATCAGGGCGAGGAAAAAAGCGGTCATCACGCGGGTGCATTCGCTGCATGGCCAGAAGGGGCGGCCATTATCCGGGATGGCGCCGCCTCAGTACACCATGCAGGCGGCGTTGATCAGCCCGACACACAAGGCGCTGCCGCCAAGAAACAGGCCGTGGGCGGTCTGGTCTTCGCCAATGCCGTTGCGCAGCTCCGGCAGCAAGCGCGACACCAGCAGGTACACCAACGCCTGCGCCACCAGTGCCACCAGGCCCCACACCAGCATGTCCAGCAGGCTGACGCTGTGGGCAATGGCGCTGGCCAGCGGCAGGGCAAAGCCGAGCATGCTGCCCAGCAATGCCAGAGCGGCGGACAGGTTGCCCTCGCGAATCAGCTTGAGTTCCGGGTAGGGGGTCAGGTGCAGGTAGATAAAAATGAACGCGCCAAACAAGCCGAGGGCAGCGGCGAAATACACAAAGAAGGTGGGCAGGTTGGTCAGTAGGGCCATGACGGAAATGCTCCTGAACAGCGAAAGGGCGCGCGCGCCTCAGTCGACAAAGTAGTGGGGGACGAAGCGGCTGCTGTCGCGCGTGATCGGGCTGGCGTCTTCACGAATACCCAGGCCGGCGGCCTGATCGCCGACCATCCAGCTGCCGAGCACCGTGTAACTGTCGGCAAATTTCGCCAGCGGCGCGAAGGCCTGGTAGATAAAACGGCCGTCGGCATGTGGGCCGTCGCTTTCCTGCGATTGCTCGCCGGCCACGATGCGAATGTTCTGCCCTTCACGGGAATACAGCGGCTTGCGCACATAACGCCCGGGCAGGTCTTCGTTGAAACTGGCGGCCAGCAGGTTCGGGTGGTCGGGGTTGAGTTGCCAGAGAATCGGCAGCATCGCTTTGCTCGACATCAGCATCTTCCAGGCCGGCTCCTGAAAACGCAGGGTGCTGCTGGCCAGGTGCTCGCTGAACTCGTCCTCCAGCAGCCATTCCCAGGGGTAGAGCTTGAAGCAGCGGGTGATCGGCTGATCGTCCAGGTCAACAAAGCCCTGGCCGTCGAAACCGATGGCTTCCACCGGCAGGTAGCGCGTGTCGACGCCGGCCTGTTGCGCCACGTCCTGCATATAGCGGGCGTTACCGGTGTCTTCTTCATGGCCGTCGATGGCGGCGAAATGCACGCGCTGGCCCTGGGCAATGTCCTGCCAGCGGGCGATCAGCTTTTCATGGATCGAGTTGAACTGATCGGCCTCTGGCAGCACGTCGCGCAGCCAATACCACTGCACCACGCTGGCCTCCAGCAGGCTGGTGGGGGTGTCGGCGTTATACTCCAGCAGCTTGGGTGCGCCCTGGCCATTCCAGGAAAAATCGAAACGGCCATATAACGCCGGCTCTTGGCGTTGCCAGGACTCGACGATCAGGGCGATGGCGTGGGTGGGCAGGTCGAAGGGTTCGAAATGCTGGTGCTCAATCACCCAGGCGACGGCGGCCAGGTAGCGCTGGTGCAGTTCTTCGCTGGCCTGCTCGAGGGTTTCCACCTGGGCCAGGGTTAGCTCATAGGCCACCGACTCATCCCAGTACACGCCATCGATACTGTGGAAGGTGAAGCCCAGTTCTTCGCAGCGCTGCTGCCAGTTGGGGCGCGGCGTGAAGGCGATACGCTGCACTAACCACCCCCGGAAAAACGTGCACCCGAGTGGCCAAAACCACTGCGCTTGACCACTTCATTGCCGGCAATCAGCTGACGCTGGGCGGTATTGGGGCGCGAGCCGCTTTCGTAGCTGGGGCCGTAGTAGTCGGTGCGATTACGGCTGCCCCAGCCACCGGTGCCGACGCTACCGCCATAGCCGCCAGAGGGCACGGGTTCGCAGTAACTGCTGTTCTGCCAGTCGCGCTCGCAATCGGCGCGGCTGGCATAGCGGTCGCGGTACACGTTGTTGTGGTGAAACAGGCTGAACAACACGCCGCCCGTCACCAGGGTGAGGATCACGGCTTCAGATTTTTTCATGCTGTGCTTCCGTGCGAGCCCATGCGGGCCCAATGCGATTTCAGCCCTTGTTCCGGCCCTGCAGCCCGCGCCGCGTGACTTTGCGCCACAGCCAGCGCACCAGCAGCGCCAGCGGGAACAGCACGATCAGGAAGGGGATGCTGTAGCCGAGCACTTCCAAGGCTTTGGTGGTGCCGTCGGTGGCGTTGTCGAGCAGGTCGCCGAAGGCATCGCCGATGCGGCTGAAGCGGCCGGGGCGCTGTGTTTCGGTGCGGAAGGTCAGGGTCAGCAGGTTGGTGTTGATCCGCCGTTGCTGCTGCGCGGCTTCCTGGGAGGTGGCGTCCAGTTGCACCTGTACCTCGGCCATCTCGCGGGCGAGGGCGAGCATGTCGCTGACGCTGAGGTCCTTGCGATCCTGGAACTGCTCAAGGGTTTTGTACTGGCGCTGCAGGCGCTCGCGCACCTGGTTGTTGTCGGAGACGGCCTGGGCCAGGTCTTCGGCTTGCGTGGTGCGGCTGACCAATGTGCCGCCTTCACCGGCCAGCGAAACCAGCTTTTCTACCCCGTCAGGGACAATGCGTACCCTCAGGGTGCCGGCGTTGTACGTGCTTTCGCCTTGCTCGATACCGAGCAGGTCGCACTGGCCAAAGCGCCCGCTGGTGCAGGCCTCGCGGGTGTCGGCGAGGCGTTTGCTGACGGCGGCTTTTTCCAGTTCGAGGGTGACGTAGTGTTCGTAAGCGAGGAACGCGCCGGCTTTGGCTTTTTCGCCTTGAACCTCGGCACTGCCGGAAACAGCCCGCGCATTTTCATAGCCGTCTTGTTTGCTGCAGCCCACCAGGGCCAGCAACAGAATAGGCAACATCCAGTTGAGTTTCATCGTCGCGTCCTTGCCAAAAAATACAGCGGGGCTGAACCATTCAGCCCCGTCTCACAGCGTATTACTTGACCCGTTGGCCCGGCTTCGCGCCGCTGTCCGGGCTCAGCAGGTAGATCTCTTCGCCGCCAGGACCGGCCGCCAGCACCATGCCCTCGGATACGCCGAACTTCATCTTGCGCGCGGCCAGGTTGGCCACGTACAGGGTCAGGCGACCTTCGAGTTTGCTCGGGTCCGGGTAGGCGCTCTTGATACCGGAGAACACATTGCGCTTGGCATCGCCGATATCCAGGGTCAGACGCAGCAGCTTGTCGGCGCCTTCAACGAACTCGCATTTCTCGATCAGCGCAATGCGCAGGTCGACGGCAGCGAAAGCGTCAAAGCCGATTTCGGCGGCCAGCGGGTCTTTTGTCAGTTCGCCGTTGCCGGCAGGGGCGGCAGCGGCTTCGCTGCTGGCCAGGTCTTCTTTCGAGGCGTCGGTCATGGCGTCCACGGCTTTCGGGTCGATACGGGTCATCAGCGGCTGGAAGGCATTCAACTGATGGTTGGCCAGCAGGGTCTTGTGGTCGTCCCAGCTCAACGGCGGCACATTGAGGAAGGCCTCGGCGTCGGCGGCCAGGGTCGGCAATACCGGCTTGAGCAGAATCACCAACTGGCGGAACAGGTTGATGCCCAGGGCGCACACGGCCTGCACTTCGTCCTGCTTGCCTTCCTGCTTGGCCAGCGCCCACGGCGCCTTGTCGGCGATCCAGGCGTTGGCACGGTCGGCCAGGGCCATGGTTTCGCGCATGGCACGGGCAAAGTCACGGGCCTCGTAGGCCTCGGCGATGCTCGGGGTGGCGGCGAGGAAGGCGTCGGTCAGTTCTGGCGCGATATTGCTGTCGACCAGCACGCCGGCATTGCCTTTGTGGATAAACCCGGCGCAACGGCTGGCGATGTTGACCACCTTGCCGACCAGGTCGGAGTTGACCTTCTGCACGAAGTCTTCGAGGTTCAGGTCCAGATCATCAACGCCACGGCTGAGCTTGGCCGCGTAGTAGTAACGCAGGTATTCCGGCGACAGGTGATCGAGGTAGGTGCGCGCCTTGATAAAGGTGCCGCGCGACTTCGACATTTTTTGCCCGTTGACGGTCAGGTACCCGTGCACGGCAATCTGGGTCGGCTTGCGGTAGCCCGCGCCTTCGAGCATTGCCGGCCAGAACAGGGCGTGGAAGTTGACGATGTCCTTGCCGATGAAGTGGTACAGCTCGGCAGTCGAATCCTTGTTCCAGAACGCGTCGAAATCAAGCTCCGGCGTGCGGTTGCAGAGGTTCTTGAAACTGGCCATGTAGCCGATCGGCGCGTCCAGCCAGACGTAGAAGTACTTGCCGGGCTCATCGGGAATTTCGAAGCCGAAGTACGGCGCATCGCGGGAGATGTCCCACTCCTGCAAGCCGGAATCCAGCCACTCGGCGATCTTGTTGGCAACCGCGTCTTGCAGGGTGCCGCTGCGGGTCCAGGTTTGCAGCATGGCCTGGAAGTCGGGCAGCTTGAAGAAGAAGTGCTTGGAGTCTTTCAACACCGGCACGGCGCCGGAAATGGCCGAGCGCGGGTTTTTAAGCTCGGTGGGCGCGTAGGTGGCGCCGCATTTTTCGCAGTTGTCGCCGTACTGGTCGTCGGTGCCGCATTTCGGGCAGGTGCCCTTGATGAAGCGGTCGGCCAGGAACATGCCTTTTTCCGGGTCGAAATACTGGGTCACCGAACGCGTGGCGATATGGCCTTTGTCGCGCAGGGCCAGGTAGATCGACGTCGACAGCTCGCGGTTTTCTTCCGAATGGGTGGAGTGGAAGTTGTCGAAGTCGACCAGAAAACTGGCGAAGTCGGCACTGTGCTCGGCTTTGACGTTGTCGATCAGCTGTTGCGGCGTGATGCCTTCTTTCTCTGCGCGCAACATGATGGCCGAGCCGTGGGCGTCGTCTGCGCAGACATAAATGCATTGGTTGCCGCGGTGCTTCTGAAAGCGCACCCAGATATCGGTCTGGATGTACTCGAGCATATGGCCAAGGTGAATCGAACCGTTGGCATAGGGCAGGGCGCTGGTGACGAGGATTTTGCGGGGCTCGGACATGGTAATCGGCTGCACTGGCATTACGAGGGAAGTCGGCAACTATAAAGGCCCGGGCGAATTTTTTCACCCGTGACGGGCCGTTGGGCTTCGCCTGTGGCTCAACCCAACCTACGGATCTGGCGTAGGTTGGGTTGAGCAACGCGAAGCCCAACGCCACAAATCGATCTGCGCTGGAGTAATATGCCCGCCTGTTTTGCTCAGCCTTTCGGAGTTGCCCCATGAGCGCTGTTACCCGCCAGGTGGTCGAAGCGACCCTGCGCCAGTTCACTGACCCCAACCTCAATCAAGACCCGGTAACCGCCGGTTGCCTGCGCGATGTCAGCATCGACGGCAGCAAGGTGCGGGTGCGCCTGGAGCTGGGCTACGCCGCCGACCTGTTCAAGAACGGCTGGGCGCAGATGCTGCAAATGGCCCTGGAAAATGTCGACGGCATCGACAGCGCCACTGTGCAGATCGACACCGTAATTGCCGCGCACAAGGCTCAGGCCCAGGTGCCGGGCCTGGCCAACGTCAAGAACGTGATCGCCGTGGCTTCGGGCAAAGGCGGCGTGGGCAAGTCCACCACCGCCGCCAACCTGGCCCTGGCCCTGGCCCGTGAAGGTGCCAAGGTCGGCATTCTGGATGCCGATATCTATGGCCCCAGCCAAGGCATCATGTTCGGCATTCCTGAAGGCACCCGCCCACAGGTGAAAGAGCAGAAGTGGTTTGTGCCGATCAAGGCCCATGGCGTGGAAGTGATGTCGATGGCCTTCCTCACCGACGACAACACGCCGATGGTCTGGCGCGGTCCGATGGTCTCCGGCGCCTTGCTGCAGCTGGTCACGCAAACCGCCTGGGGCGACCTCGATTACCTCGTCGTCGACATGCCGCCGGGCACCGGTGATATCCAGCTGACCCTGGCGCAGAAAGTGCCGGTGGCTGGCGCGGTGATCGTCACCACTCCGCAAGACCTGGCCCTGCTGGATGCGCGCAAAGGCGTGGAAATGTTCCGCAAAGTGAACATTCCGGTGCTTGGCGTGGTGGAAAATATGGCCGTGCACATCTGCTCCAACTGCGGCCACGCCGAGCACCTGTTCGGCGAAGGCGGCGGCGAGAAGCTGGCAGCGCAGTATGACGTCGACCTGCTGGCCTCGATGCCGCTGTCGATGGCCATCCGCATGCAATCCGACGGCGGCAAACCGACCGCGATTGCCGACCCGGAAAGCCAGATCGCCATGCTCTACCAGGAAGTCGCCCGTGCCGTCGGCGCGCGTATTGCTCAGAGTGGACAGAACGCACCGGCTATGCCGAACATCGTGATTTCCGACGATTAAACCGGCGCGCTTTCCCGGAGTGGCGGCTGATTAGGCGCCCGCTCCGGGCAGGCAATCTGTAATCAGCCGTTGCAACGCCAATGAGAAATCGTAGAAGATGAGATGAATTATCATCTGTGGCGTTTCTGGCGGCATGTCTACCGACAACTTTTTCCCCCTGCACAGCGTGGAAAGCCTGTATGGCGAACACCACGGCTGGCTGCAGAAATGGCTGCGTAGCCGCATTGGCAACTCGGCCGATGCCGCCGACCTGGCGCAGGACACCTTCGTGCGCCTGCTCAACGCCCGCACCGCGCCGAGCGTTCGGGAACCACGGCATTACCTGACCACCATCGCCCGTGGTCTGTTGATTGACCTGTTCCGCCGCCGTGCCGTGGAAAACGCCTACCTCGAAGCTTTGGCCGCCCGGCCCGAGGCCTATGAAGAAAGCCTGGAAACCCGTCACCTGATTCTGGAATCGCTGCTGGCCATCGACGCCATGCTCGATGGCCTGGGCCCGCGCACCCGGCAGATTTTTCTCATGGCCCAGCTGGAAGAGCTCAGCTATGTGGAAATAGGCCAACGCCTGGGCGTGTCGGTGACCACGGTGAAAAACCACCTGAGCAAAGCCCTGTTGCAATGCCTGTTGCTGGTGGAAGACTGATGGCCGCCTTGCCCAAGATGCCCAACAGCTGCCTGGAAATGGCCGTGCACTGGTATGTGCAGCTCAACGACGGCGCCGCCGACGAACGCCAGCGCCACGCCTGGCAGACCTGGCTGGCCGCCTCGCCCGACCATGCACGGGCCTGGGCACGGGTGGAAAAATTGCAACGCCAGCTGCGCGGCGTGCCGCTGGACCTGGCTTTGCCTGTGCTGACCCAGGCCGGCGTGGAGCGGCGTCTGGCGATGAAGTCGCTACTGGTGTTTGCGGCCCTTGGCTTGGCAGGGGCGAGTTACCAGTTCTCGCCGCTGAGTGCTGACTACGCCTCACGTACCGGTCAGCGCCGGCAGGTGATGCTGGCTGACGGCAGCCGCCTGGACCTCAATACCGATACTCAAGTGGACGTGCACTACGGCAGCAGCGAGCGCCTGATCACCCTGCGCCATGGCGAAATCCGTCTGCAAACCGCGCCGGACTCGCTAGTGGCAACGCCACGGCCGTTGCTGGTGCAAACCCGTCACGGCCGCATCCGTGCGTTGGGCACCGACTTCAACGTACGCCTGGGGGAGCAGTTCACCGCCGTCAGCGTGGTGGAGCATGCGGTGGAGGTGCGCAGCGACGTGTCGCCCGCCATCGCCCAGCGCGTGGAGGCGGGCCAGCAACTGCAATTCGATGCCCGCCAGTTGGGCGCGCCGCAACCGGCCGACCCCAACCGCAGCGCCTGGACCATGGGCATGCTGGTGGCCATCGACTGGCGCCTGGGCGATTTCATCACCGAGCTGGCGCGCTACCGTCCCGGCCATCTGAGCTGCGCGCCGGAGGTCGCCGAGTTAAGGGTTTCCGGCGCCTTCACGGTGGACGACAGCGACGCCGTGCTGGCCAACCTGACGGCGTCGTTGCCGGTGCGGGTGCGCAGTTTTTCCCGCTACTGGGTGCGGGTCGAGGCGTGATTATTTCGTCTTGATGAAAATATTTCTTATCTGGGTTGCTGATTTCAATTCTCATCCGGCTCAAGCAGTAGAGCGGTTTAACCGCCACTAAATCTGCCCACGGCACAAGGATCGAGATTGATGACCCAGCACCACAACCCCCTGGCAAGAGGCATCCGCCTGGCGCTGTTCGGCTTTGCCCTCGGCGGCCCGCTGTTACTCGGCGCGGTCCAACCCGCCTGGGCGCAAACCGACGCCAGCCAGATCCGCTACCAGATTGCCCCCGGCCCGCTGGGTACCGTGCTCAGCCAGTTCGCCGCTGCCAGCGGTGTGATGCTGTCGTTTGCCTCATCGCAGACCGCCGGCCTCAGCTCGCCAGGTCTGCAGGGCGAGTACTCGTTGCAGGAAGGTTTTGCCAAGCTGCTGGCCGGCAGCAACCTGCAACTGCGCCAGGAGGGCGCCACACGCTACAGCCTGGTGACCTTGCAAACCGGCGGTGCGCTGGAACTGGGTGCCACCGATATCAATGGCCAGACCCTGGGCAGCACTACCGAAGGTTCCGGCTCCTACACCACCGGCGCGGTAACCATCGGCAAGGGCGAGCAGAAGCTCAAAGACATTCCGCAGTCGGTCAGCGTGCTCACCCGTCAGCGCATGGACGACCAGAACATCACCAGCCTCACCGAGGCGCTGATCAACACTACCGGTATGACCTCGACCAAGTCGCCGGGGCCGGGCATGTTCATCTTCTCCCGCGGTTTCGATATCGAGGCGCTGCAATACGACGGCGTGCCGACGCCGCGTAACGTCTATTCGCTGGGCAGCTACCTGACCGAATCGATGGTGATCTACGACCGTGTGGAATTTCTGCGCGGCGCGGCTGGCTTGCTGCAAGGCGCCAACAGCCCGGGCGGGGCGGTCAACCTGGTGCGCAAACGCGGGCAAGCGAAACCCACCGTAACCATCACCGGTAAAGCCGGCTCCTGGGACCGTTATGGGCTGCAGCTGGACGCGGGTGGTCCGCTGAACGACGAGGGCACCATTCGCGGGCGTACCGTGGTCGATTACCAGCAGGGTGATTCCTTCGTCGACTACAAGTGGAATTGGGACCAGACGGTATACGGCGCGCTGGATTTCGACCTGAGCGATAGCACCACCCTGGGTGTCGGTTTCAACCATCACCAAGGCCACTACCGGCCGTTCTTCCTCGGCCTGATGCGCTATGCCGATGGCGGCGATCTCGACCTGTCACGCTCCACTTACACCGGCTCGACCTGGAACCGTGGCACTAACGATCAGACATCCGTGTACCTGGACCTTGAACACCGCTTCAACGACGACTGGAAATTCAAGACGTCGATGTTCGGCATGTTCGAAAGCAACGAAGCGACCTATCAGTACATGGTGGTGGCTGCCCAACCCGACGGCAGCGGCCCGCGCCACTTCAACTACAGCACTGACTATCAGAGCAAGAACCGTGGGCTGGACATGTATGTAGACGGCAAATTCGAAGGCCTGGGCTTCGAGCAGTCCGCGGTGCTGGGCGCCAACTACTCCAAGTACACCAGCCACGGTGCCTATGCCGCGTACCGCACGCCGGGGGCGAACATCTTTGATATCGACCACCATCGGCCGAACTGGGACATGGACAGCATCGCTGCCGCTGGCGAGCTCGATCCCAGCCAGTACGATGTTCGCCAAAAGGGCATCTACGGCACCTGGCGGGTCAAGCTCCTCGACCCGCTGACGATGATCCTTGGTGCGCGCACCAGTTGGTACGAGTACCAGTACACCAGCCAGTACATTGAGCAAGGTATCGAGTACCCGGAGTGGGGCAGCGATTCGAAGATCAAAAACAGCGGTCGGGTCACGCCTTACGCGGGGCTGGTGTATGAGCTGACGCCGGAGTGGTCGGTGTACGGCAGCGTTTCCGACGTGTTTATTCCGCAGCCGGAGCCGACCTTCGACAAGCAGCCGCTCAAGCCTATCGAAGGCACCAACTACGAAACCGGGCTCAAGGGTGAGCTGGCCGATGGCCGGGTCAACGTGTCCTTCGCGCTGTTCCGCTATGACCAGGAAAACCGCGCCACGCAATTGCCTGAACTGGGTTACGTGTGCGCCAACGGTTCGTTGTGCTCGCGGGCGTCCGGTAAGGTGCGCAGCCAGGGGTTCGAGGCGGAGGTTACGGGTGAAGTGCTGACTGACCTGCAACTGTCTGCCGGCTACACCTACAACACCACCAAATACCTCAAAGACCCAGAAAAGCAAGGCAGTATCTTCAGCACCTGGACGCCCAAACACATGCTCCGTCTGTGGGCCAATTACAAGCTGCCGGGCGACTTCAACCGCGTCAGTGTTGGTGCCGGGGTAAACGCCAACTCGCACACCCCAAGCATGTACGGCGAATTCGAATTGCCCGGTGTGGCGATCTGGAGCAGCCGTCTGGCTTACCAGGCCACCGATGAGATCGGCGTGGCGATGAACCTTAACAACGTGTTCGACAAGAAGTACTACATCCCCTCGTACAACGACATTAACGGCGGCAACTACTACGGCGACCCTCGCAACGTGATGTTTACCGTCAAATACACCCCGCAGTTTTAACGCCTGATAAATCCCGCTAACCCGCATGAGGTCCTGTGGGAGGGGCTTTAGCCGCGATGCTCTTGATCTTGAAAAGCATCGCGGCTAAAGCCCCTCCCACAGGTCCGTGCGCTCCGCTGGAACGCCAACCTTTGAACCCAGCCGTGGCTCCCGGTAAGATGCCCACACTTTTTCACCTCGCTATTCAGGACACCTCGCCATGAGCATCAAATCGGATAAGTGGATTCGCCGCATGGCCCAAGAGCACGGCATGATCGAGCCCTTCGTGGAGCGTCAGGTGCGGGCCGAAGGCGCCAACGCGCTGATCTCCTATGGGGTGTCCAGCTACGGCTACGACGTACGTTGCGCTGACGAATTCAAGGTGTTCACCAACATCAACTCGGCCACCGTCGACCCGAAGAACTTCGATGAGAAGAGCTTCGTCGACGTCAAAAGCGACGTTTGCATCATTCCGCCGAACTCCTTCGCCCTGGCGCGCACCGTGGAGTTCTTCCGCATTCCGCGCGACGTACTGACCATCTGCCTGGGCAAAAGCACCTACGCGCGCTGCGGCATCATCGTCAACGTCACCCCGCTGGAACCGGAATGGGAAGGTCACGTGACGCTGGAGTTCTCCAACACCACCACCTTGCCGGCGAAAATCTACGCCAACGAAGGCGTGGCGCAGATGCTGTTCCTGCAGTCGGACGAAGCCTGTGAAGTGTCGTACAAAGACCGTGGCGGTAAATACCAGGGCCAACTGGGCGTTACCTTGCCCAAGGCCTAAGTAATTTCAGCCAATAAAAAACCGGGCCTTGTGCCCGGTTTTTTTATGGGTTTGCCGCATGCCTCCAACCTCACACCGTCATCCCAGCGCAGGCTGGGATCCAGAATCGTCTGGGGGAATACGTCCGCCGAAACATTCTGGGTCTCAGCCTGCGCTGGGACGACGGGGGATTATTTCAGGTTTCCGCTGAGGAACTGCCGCAACCGCTCGCTCTGCGGGTTATCCAGCACATCCTTCGGCGCGCCTTGTTCTTCGATCTTGCCCTGGTGCAGAAATACCACCTGGCTGGCCACCTGGCGGGCAAAGCCCATTTCGTGGGTAACCAGAATCATGGTGCGGCCTTCTTCGGCCAGGGCCTGGATCACTTTCAGCACTTCGCCGACCAGTTCCGGGTCGAGCGCCGAGGTGGGTTCGTCGAACAGCATGATTTCCGGTTCCATCGCCAGCGCCCGGGCAATCGCCACGCGCTGCTGCTGGCCGCCGGAGAGGAAGGCCGGGTACTGATTGGCCACGCGCTCGGGCAAGCCGACCTTTTCCAGGTAACGGCGGGCACGGGTTTCGGCTTCTTCCTTGCTCACGCCCAGCACCCGGCGCGGGGCCATGGTGATGTTTTCCAACACCGTCATGTGGCTCCACAGGTTGAAGTGCTGGAACACCATGGCCAGCCGGCAGCGGATGCGCTGCAGTTCGTCTTCGTCGGCAACCCGCATGCCGCCACGGTCGGCGACCATGCGCACCTGCTGGCCATCCAGGCTCATGGCGCCATCGTTGGGCTGTTCGAGGAAGTTGATGCAGCGCAAGAACGTGCTCTTGCCCGAGCCGCTGGCGCCGATCAGGCAGATCACGTCGCCGCTCTCGGCCTTCAGCGACACGCCTTTGAGCACTTCATTGTCGCCGTAGCTTTTGTGCAGGCCATCAATGGTCAGTTTGTACATGGGCGGGAAGTCCTCAAGGCGAAAGTAGGTAGCCGCTGCGGTAGGCCTCGGCGCCTGCCACGTGGGCGATGGCCATGCCGGCGGTGGCCATACGGCGCATCGAGCGGGCGTAGAGCAGGCCCGCGGTGCTGCAATGAATGGGCGTGACGCTGTCGCTGATCGGGTCGATGACTTCGGCGATCAGGTCGCCGGCCGCCATGATCTGCCCCGGTGTGGCGCTGAACACCAGCAGGCCACCGACCGGAGTGGTTACCGGCTCAACCCCGGCCAGCGGCGTCGCTGGTTGGCGCAGTTCGGGCAGGGCAGGGGCTTCACCGGCAATCACGCCGCAATGGGTCAGGTAGTTGAGGATCGCCTGGCAATCGGCCGCGGCCTGCTCATGGCTGACATCCAGCACACCACGGTGCTCGACGGTCACCGCAATGGCGCCCTGGGCTATCGGGAACTGCTGGCCAAACCGCTGCTGCAATTGCAGCCAGAACAGGCTGAACGACTCATCGAACGATTGCCCGCCCGAGTCGCTGGCCAGCAGGTTGGCGTCGGTGCCGATATAGCGCGACAGCGGTTCGACCCGTGCCCAGGCTTCCGGCGTGGTGTACAGGTGCGCCACGGCTTCGAAGTCGCAGTGCAGGTCGAGCACCACATCGGCCTGGCAGGCCAGGCGTTGCAAGGTCAGGCGTTGCGATTGCAGCTGGGTGGCCGCGGTGCGGCTGTTCAGCACCTGTTTGAGGCTGGCGCGAATCAGCCGCAGGTTGTGCTCGGCGTCGTCATTCAATAGCGCCGCGACTTCATCGCCCACCTGCTGGCTGACATTGAGAAAGGCGCGGTTGAAGTTCTCACGGGTTTCCAGCTCGTAGCGCCCCAGCGGCATGTCCATCACCACTTGGGCCTGGCCAATCGGGTTGGCCACCGGCACCAGGGTGATTTCACCGAGCAGTTGGCCGGCGGCTTCCAGCTCGGCCAGGCGCTGTTTCAGGTGCCAGGCGACGAGCATGCCGGGCAGTTCGTCGGCGTGCAGCGAGGCCTGGATATAGGCCTTCTTGGCGCTTTGCTCGGGGCCGAAATGAAAGCTGTGAATCTGCCGGGCGGTGCCGGGCACCGGGGCGAGCAGGTCGTGCTGTAGATGACGCATGGGCAATCCTTAATGCGCGGGACCGAGGAAGGCCAGCCAGCGTTTTTCCGCCAGGCGGAACAGGCCCACCAGGGCGAAGGTGATCGCCAGGTAGATCACCGCCGCAATGCCGAACGATTGGAAGGTCAGGAAGGTCGCCGAGTTGGCGTCCCGCGCGACTTTGAGAATGTCCGGCACGGTCGCGGTGAAGGCCACGGTGGTGGAGTGCAGCATCAGGATCACTTCGTTGCTGTAGTAGGGCAACGAGCGGCGCAGGGCCGAGGGCATGATCACGTAGGCGTACAGCTTCCAACCGTTCAGGCCATAGGCCTTGGCCGCCTCCACTTCCCCGTGGTTCATGCTGCGAATGGCACCGGCAAAAATCTCGGTGGTGTAGGCACAGGTGTTCAGCGAGAACGCCAGGATGGTGCAGTTCATTGCGTCGCGGAAGAACGAGTCGAGCAGCGGCACTTCGCGCACTGCGGCAATGCTGTAGATGCCGGTGTAGCAAATCAGCAGCTGGATATACAGCGGTGTGCCACGGAACAGGTAGGTGTAGAACTGCACCGGCCAGCGCACCCAGCGCGAGGGGGATACGCGGGCGATGGACAGTGGAATCGACACCAGAAAGCCGAAGAAGATCGAGGCGCTCAGCAGCCACATGGTCATGGCCAGGCCAGTGACATTGACGCCGTCACTGTAGAGGAAGGGTTTCCAGTATTCCTGCAGCAACTCGATCATCGCACTGCCTCCCGCGCGCCAGCCGCATAGCGCCGTTCGAGGCGTCGCAGGACAAAGTTCGAAGCACTGGTGATGGCCAGATAGATCAGCGCCGCCAGCACCAGGAAGTAGAACAATTGATAGGTGCTCTTGCCGGCGTCCTGCGCGGCTTTCACCACGTCGGCCAGGCCGATGATCGACACCAGCGCGGTGGCCTTGAGCATCACCATCCAGTTATTGCCGATGCCCGGCAGGGCGAAGCGCATCATCTGCGGGAACACCACATAACGAAACCGCTGACCGCGTTTCAGGCCATAGGCCGTGGCCGCTTCCACCTGCCCACGCGGTACCGCGAGAATCGCGCCGCGGAAGGTCTCGGTGAAGTACGCGCCATAAATGAAGCCGAGGGTAATGACCCCGGCGGCGAATGGGTCGATCTCGATGTAATCCCATTCCATGGCGTCGGTGAACGACGACAGCCAGGTTTGCAGGCTATAGAAAATCAGCAGCATCAACACCAGATCGGGCACGCCGCGGATCAGGGTGGTGTAGAGCTGCGCCGGAATGCGCAAGGCGCGCACGCTGGACAGTTTGGCGCTGGCGCCGAGCAAGCCGAGAACCACGGCTACAAGCAGCGACAGTACCGATAATTTGATGGTCATCCAGGTGCCGAGCAGCAGAAGAGGGCCAAAGCCCTTCAAGCTGAAGGCGGACAGCCCGAGAAATTGCAGCAGATTTTCAAACATGAATCTGACCTTTCACTTCTAACAAAACGCCCACCCCTTTGCAGGGGTGGGCGATTAACCCCATGCCGTCTGAAAGCTACTGCGCTCGCTACGCTTTCAAACAGCATGTACGGCTCTTTATTACTTATTGCCGAGGTACAGATTCAGCTCACCGAAGTGCTTCTTCTGGATTTCGGCGTATTTGCCGTCATCGTGCAGCGCTTTGATGCCTTTGTTCAGCAGGGCTTTCAGCTCGTCGTTGCCTTTGGAGATACCAATGGCAGTTTTGGCTGGCAGCAGTTCGCTGTCGATGGCTTCGCTCACTTCGTAGTCAGCGCCTTGTGGCGACTTCAGGAAGCCCAGCTCGGCTTGCAGCATGTCCTGGATGGAAGCATCCAGACGGCCGCTGGTGAGGTCGGCGTATACCTGGTCCTGGTTCTGGTAGGCCTGGGTTTTCACCCCGGCTTTGTCCAGCACGGCCTTGGCGTAGGCTTCTTGAATGGTGCCTTGCTCGTAGCCAACGGTCTTGCCTTTCAGGCTTGCCACGTCAGCAGTCAGGCCAGCGCCTTTCTTGAACACCAGGGAGGTAGGGCCAGAGAACAGCTCGTCAGAGAAATCGATGACTTTTTCGCGGGCCGGGGTAACGGTCATCGAGGAGATCACGCCGTCGAATTTGCGTGCTTTCAGGCCGGGGATCATGCCGTCGAAGTCGCTTTCAACCCATTTGCACTTGACCTTGAGCTCGGCGCAGATGGCGTTGCCCAGGTCGATGTCGAAGCCAACCAGGCTGCCGTCAGCGGCTTTGGACTCGAAGGGAGCGTAGGAAGGATCAACCCCGAAGCGGATTTCTTTGAATTCTTTGGCTTGCAGCGAACCGGCGCCAATGCACAGGGCCAGGGCAGAAAGAGTCAGCCATGCTTTCTTCATCGATTGTGTCCTTAGTGTTTTGATCACGTGAGATAACGCGGAAGTTCGACGGGAAACAGTCCCGAACGAGTGTATGCCAGCAATTTTCGAACCATTGTAAATATGACGACATATTGGATCAGAATCCCGCCGCTTCTGGCTATTCTCCAGGGCGGTAAAACACTGGCAGGTAACGATAAATTGCAAATGCACCACGCTGGTGCTCGTGGACGGGGCGTTAAGTAACAGGGTGGTGCATCCGAGTGTTGTGCCGGAGCACTCGCAAGCGTAGCGACGCCGTTTCGCCCATTTAAATACTCAGAACGAATGCCAAGCCTCGTGCTCTACAGCACATCAGGCCTCAGCCCCTGGAGCCGCTGCTAGCCGTGCCGTTTGCGGCCAATAGACCGCTTGTCGCGAGGGCCGCTATGATCTGCCCATCTGCACTTTCATTTATTCCTGCTCCCCGGAGCCTGCATGCCCCAGGTTAAACGCAAGCCCGACCCCTTGATGAGCGACGACCGCTACCGGCTGTTGCTCGACGCGGTGACGGACTATGCCATTTATATGCTCGACACCCAGGGCCTGGTCAGCAGCTGGAACGCCGGCGCCAAGCGCTTCAAAGGCTACGAAGAGGAAGAAATCCTCGGTCAGCACTTTTCCCGTTTCTATACCGAAGAAGACCGCGCCAATGGCATGCCGCAATTGGCCTTGCTGACGGCTGAAACCGAAGGCCGCTTCGAAGGTGAAGGCTGGCGCCAGCGCAAGAATGGCGAACGCTTCTGGTGCCACGTGGTGATCGACCCGATTCGCACCGCCAGCGGTGCGTTGATTGGTTATGCCAAGGTCACTCGCGATCTTACCGAGCGCAAAATGGCCGAAGAATCGCTTAAGCAGAGCGAGCAGCAATTTCGCATTCTGGTCGATGGCGTCACTGACTACGCCCTCTACATGCTCAACCCCGAGGGCATGATCACCAACTGGAACACCGGCGCCCAGCGCATCAAAGGCTATACCCCGAAAGAAATCATCGGCCGCCATTACTCGGTGTTTTTCAGCCCGGAAGACGTCGCCAAAGGCGAGCCGCAGCGCGGGTTGAACCGGGCCCTGGCCGAGGGCCGCTTTGAAAGTCAGGGCTGGCGGATTCGCAAAGACGGCACGCGGTTCTGGGCCAGCGTGGTGGTCGACCCGATCCGCAACGACCTCGGCGCGCTGATCGGCTTTGCCAAAATTACCCGCGACATCACCGACAGCATGGAAGCCCAGCGCGCCCTGGAAAAGGCCCGAGAGTCATTGTTTCAGGCGCAAAAAATGGAGTCGCTCGGGCGCCTCACCGGTGGCATCGCCCATGACTTCAATAACCTCCTGATGGTGATTCTCGGCAGCCTGGAAGTGGTGCGCCGCCGCGTGCCGGACGAGGCGCGCATTCTCAATTTGCTCGACAACGCCATCCAGGGTGCGCAGCGCGGGGCCAGTCTGACGCAACGCATGCTGGCTTTTGCCCGTAGCCAGAAGCTGGTGGTCGAAGCGCTGGATGCCCAGGTGCTGGTGCGCGGCATGTCGGACATGTTGCAGCGCGCTCTCGGCCCGCAAACCCGTATCGAAGTGCGCTTTCCACTGCGCCTGAGTCCTTTGCTGGCCGACAGCAATCAGCTGGAAATGGCCTTGCTCAATCTCGCCGTGAACGCCCGCGATGCCATGGCCACTGGCGGTCAGATCGTGATCGCTGCTCGTGAGGAAACCCTCGCCGCCGATGACGGTGAGCTGAAAGCTGGCGGTTATGTGTGTCTGTCGGTCACCGACAGCGGCGCCGGCATGGACGCGCAAACCCTGGAGCGCGCCCGCGAACCGTTTTTCACCACCAAGGGCGTGGGCAAGGGCACTGGCCTGGGCCTGTCGATGGTGCATGGTTTTGCCCAGCAATCCGGTGGCCGACTGATGCTCAGCAGCGAAGTGGGGCAGGGCACCACCGCCGAAATGTGGCTGCCGGTAGCTAATGTCTCGGCGCAGGCCGAGGTCGCCAACGCAGCACCGGTGATTGGCTTGTCCGCCACCGTGCAAGCGCTCACCGTGCTGGTGGTGGACGACGACCCGCTGGTGCTGCTGAGCACGGCCGCCATGCTGGACGACCTCGGTTACACCGCCCTCCAAGCCAGCTCCGGGCCCGAGGCGCTGGAGCGCTTGGCCGGCAACCCGAATATCGATGTGGTGGTTACCGACCTGGCCATGCCGGAGATGACTGGCGCTGAGCTGGCGCAACAGATCAAACAGCGCTGGCCGACGCTTCCGGTGCTGCTCGCCAGCGGTTATGCCGACAAGCTCGACGACACCGACCTGGCCCTGCCGCACATTGGCAAACCGTTCAACCAGAACGAGCTGGTGCAGGCGCTGATCGAGCTAACGTAGCTTCAAAACAAAGGCATCGCGGCTGAAGCCCCTCCCACAAAACACTGTGGGAGGGGCTTCAGCCGCGACGCTTTTTACCTCAAGCAAAACGCCCGGGCGATGCCGGGCGTTTTGCTGTGCGGGGTTTACACCACCGGTGGATGGGTTTCCCGTTCCGGGAAGCGGTGGCTGGCGATGCCCTTGATAAAGTCGTTTAGCACGCCCTTATCCGCCTTGGTGTCGATAAACACCCCCGGTGGATTATCGGCCAGCGGAATATCCGCAGCGTCGAGCAACTCCTTACCGGCGCCCACTGCCAGAATCGCCTTGCCGTGGCGGAAGGCATCTCGCAGAAACTCCAGGGCGCGGCCATCCACTTTCAAGGCATCGATGGCGGCCTGCCCGTCGGGCACCACCACCGCGTCGAAGGTCGGCGAGGGTTGGTTGTTCAGCGAGGCATCCGCCACCACTTCCGGACCACCTGCGGTCTTGAACGGCCCTACGCGATGGCCCACCAGGCGCACCACTGCGCCGCCGGCGATCAACGCATCAGCGCTGGCTTTCACGCTGGCACCATCGATGTCGGGTCCGACGATAATGGCCACCATCCGTGTGGTGATGCTGCCATCCCCAGGTCGCGCCAGCAGCGACAACGCGGGCGACAGTTCAACCTCGGCAGCCACCGGCTCGGCCAGTGCCTTGGGCAACGGCTGTGGCAAGGGGGCGCCCAAGCCATTGGCTACTTCTTGCGCCAGCTCTTCGGAAATATTGCGCAGCATGGCCAGCACGCGGGTACGCACTGCCGGCACCTGCACCTTGCTCAGTTCAAAGCGCAGCGCATCGATGATGTGCTGCTGCTCGAACGGCGCCTGGCTGTTGAAGAACAGCGTGGCCTGGTTGTAGTGCTCGGCAAAACGTTCGGGTTTGCCGCGTACTTCATCGCCCACTTCCAGCGGTTCCGGAAACGGCACAAAGCCAATCTCGCCGGTCTGGAACGGGCAGCCGCCGGCCAGCGAATTGGGCTCATAAGACACCCGCCCGCGGTTGATGGTTTGCCGATGCATGCCGTCGCGCTGGTTGTTGTGCACCGGGGCCAAGGGCGCATTGATCGGGATTTCATGGAAATTGGCGCCGCCCAGCCGACTGATCTGGGTGTCGACGTAGGAGTGAATGCGCCCGGCGAGCAGCGGGTCGTTGCTGAAGTCGATGCCCGGAATTACATGGGCAGCGCAGAACGCCACTTGCTCGGTTTCGGCGAAGAAGTTTTCCGGGTTGCGGTTCAGCACCATGCGGCCAATCGGGCGCACCGGCACCAGCTCCTCGGGGATCAGCTTGGTCGGGTCGAGAATGTCGAAGCTGAATTTCTCCGCCTGTTCTTCACTGACTACCTGCACGCCCAGTTCCCACTCCGGGTAGGCGCCGGCTTCAATGGCTTCCCAGAGGTCGCGGCGGTGGTAGTCCGGGTCGGCGCCGGAGACCTTCACCGCCTCGTCCCACACCTGGGAGTGAGTGCCGAGTTTGGGATTCCAATGGAATTTCACAAAGCTCGACTCGCCGCGCGCGTTGACGAAACGGAAGCTGTGCACGCCGAAGCCTTGCATCATCCGGTAGCTGCGTGGAATGCCACGGTCGGACATTGCCCACATGATCATGTGGGCCGACTCAGGGGACAGCGAAATGAAGTCCCAGAAGGTGTCATGGGCCGACGCCGCTTGCGGCATGCCGTTGTGGGGCTCGGGTTTGACGGCGTGGATCAGGTCGGGAAATTTCATCGCGTCCTGAATGAAAAACACCGGGATGTTGTTGCCCACCAGGTCCCAGTTGCCTTGGTCGGTGTAGAACTTCACCGCAAAACCACGGGCATCGCGGGCGGTATCTTTCGAACCGCGCTCGCCGGCCACGGTGGAGAACCGCACGAACACCGGGGTTTGTTTGCCCTTGGCGGCAAATGGGGTGGCGCGGGTCAGCTCGCTGAGGTCTTCATAGGCCTCGAAGAAACCGTGGGCGGCCGAGCCGCGGGCATGCACGATGCGCTCGGGAATGCGCTCATGGTCGAAGTGGGTGATTTTCTCGCGCAGGATAAAGTCTTTCAGCAGCGCCGGGCCGCGCAGGCCCGCTTTCAGCGAATTCTGGTTGTCGGCGACCGGCACCCCCTGGTTGGTTGTCAGCCCCTGGCCGGCACTGTCGGCCTGCACCCGCGGCAGCTCGCCGCTATTGGCATTGACGCCGGGTTGCGCAGCGCCGGTTTTGCCGCTGGCGTTGTTTTCGCTCAGGGTGCTGGCGCCGGCAATCGGTGGAGCGTCGACGGTTTCGCCAGGGCTGGGGCGCGTAGATGCCGGGCCGTATTCCTTGGCCTTGTTGGCATTGAACGGGCAACCGCTAACGGTTTTCTCCACGGCTTGCGCTTGGCCGACTTGCTCGGCGGTGGCGCTGGCGGGAAGGCCGGCTGAGGCCGGTGGTGGGGTGCCGGATGAGTCTTTGTGTTTGGCAGGGGCAGGTTTTTTCGGCGTAGCCATCAGTATCAATCTCCTGGTCAGGTTGCTGCTGTCTCACAAAGGGCAAGAGGGCAGGTGAGCAGGCGAACGAGCGGTTTTTTCAGTTAATTCTGGCTCGTCGACCTTGAGCCTCCACGGTGGGCCCTACGTTATCGAGACGGGGTTGCAGGCGAAGGTTCAGGCATTCGGTCCAACGGTCATTCACGGCCACGGCGCTGAGCTGACCAAATGCGGGGCAAAGGGCAAAGGTGTGACCTAGGCTTGTTCCTACCTTCTGGCCAACCACCCACGAGGTTCAGCCGTGAAACGCTCCTTTCCCGCCGCCTGTGTGCAGATGCAGGAACACTTCGCCCCCCTGGGGTTGGAGGCGAGCATGGACAGCCCGAACTCGATGCAGGTACGCATCTTCCAACCAGGCAGCAACGCCACCTTGCTGTCGATTGCCGGTATTGCCTGCAGCGCCAGCCTGCACCGCGACGACATTGCGCGAATCATCGACGAGATCGAATCGGACATCCGCCTGCTGCAACCGCAGCTGCTCAATCAAAGCAGTGCTGCGTATTCCGTTGGTTGATCGCCGCCTTATACACTCCGCCCTTGCCCTACGCCGTCTAAGGAGCGCGTGTGTCTGTCTATCTGGTAGTACTCCTGGCCGCGCTGCTGCACGCCAGCTGGAACGCCATCGTCAAAGGCGGCCCCGACAAACTGTTGAGCACCGTGCTGCTGACCAGTTGCGCCGGGTTGCTGGCCACCGTGCTGCTGCCCTGGTTGCCGCAGCCAGCGGTCGAAAGCTGGCCATTCCTGGCTGCCTCGGTGCTCTTGCACGTGGTGTATTTCGCCTTGGTGGCACGCGCCTATCACCTGGCTGACATGAGCCAGACCTACCCGATCATGCGCGGCACCGCACCGCTGCTGGTGGCGCTGGCCAGCCTGTGTTGGTTGGACGATCCATTGGGCCTGGGTGCATTGGCGGGCATCGTGCTGATCTGCCTGGGCATTCTCGCCATGGCCCTGGCGCGGCAACCCGGCAAACGCTCCGCCAACCAACGCCAGGGGCTGTTGCTGGCGCTGCTCAATGCCGTGGTGATTGCCGCCTATACCCTGGTGGACGGAGTGGGCGTGCGGCATGCGGGAGCCGCTGCGGCCTATACCTTGTGGCTGTTTCTGCTGACAGGCGTGTTGCTGCTGGCATGGGCACTACTGGCCCGGCGGGTGGTGTTCGTGGCCTATGCGCGCATCTACTGGCGCATGGGGGCGCTAAGCGCGTTGGGCACAGTGGCGTCGTATTGCCTGGTGTTATGGGCCATGACCCAGGCGCCGGTGGCGGTGGTCGCGGCACTGCGTGAGACCGCCATTCTGTTCGGCATGCTGATCGCCGGGCTGTTCCTCAAAGAGCACCTGAGCCCGGCGCGCATTCTGGGCGCCTGCGTGATAGTGGCTGGTGCCGTGGTGTTGCGCTTGGCTTGAGGCTAACGCGATGCGTACCGGCTACTTTTGGTGTTCTTCATTACCGCGTGCGCTGGGCGTTTTGTTTCGCGCCTTACGCGCGAGTTTCTTTTTTCAGTCGCCAAAAAAGAAACCAAAAAGGCTTGCCCCAACCTTGGCCTTGCGCTGCGCTCCAGATTCCCTCGCTCCGTCGTTGCTCCAGGGGCCGGCAAAACGGGCCATCCTTGGCCCGTCTTTGCCTTTCGCGGCTCCCGGCCGCTCAACCCCTTTCCACAACGACTGCGCTCGGCCTGCGCTAACGGGGCGGGTGGATCAACAGCAAGATCAAGATCAAAAGCCTATCGGCGCTCCCCTGTAGGAGCGGTCGGTCCGGCGCTCCGGTCAGCCGCGATGTTCTTGATTTGCCTTAAATGCGCGAAAAAGACCGCTCAGTGCCCGCAATTCACGCCAGCACTCGGCCTACCGATCCCGCGCCTCTTTGGCATCCATCTCCGCATTGCGCTCATGCACCTTGCGCAACTGCTCATCCGTCAACGGCAACTTCTTCGCCGTATCGCGCAACATCATCAAGCCACCGACAATCGAACCAAGCGCCAACACCAGAATCAGCCAGGCATACCAAGGCATACATTTCTCCTTAAACCAGAAAACAGGGTAATCCATCTACTCACCAGTTTGGATCAACCGGCGCGCCAGTGCGTTCAGCAAATGTACCGGCGGTCCATTGTGATGGCTGTCACATGTCGGCAACTTGGCGCTGGTTGAATGGCGAACGCGTTTCCCCAAGGATGCTTTCGCAATGACCACCGCCACCGCCCTCAGTCGTTTGCTCAAGCCGGTCGAGCCGCTGTTGCCGAACATGACCATCAGCGAAGTCGCCGACCGCCTGCTGACCCCCGAACACAAAGCCTTTTTGTCGCTGCCGGTGGTGGATGGCGAGCGCCGCCCCAGTGGCCTGGTGAGTCGCACCGTGTTGCAGGACATCTTTATGCAGCGCTTCGGCCGCGACCTGCGCGGCCGCCATCCGGTGGTTGAAGTGATGAACCCGGCGCCCTTGGTGGTGCGCCTGGACGCCAGCCTGGACGATGCCGCCAAACAGATCACCGGCCAGCTGCAATACCCGATCACAGAAGACTTCATTCTGGTGGACGAAGAGGGCCGCTACCAGGGCATCGGCACCGTGCTCGACCTGCTCAAGGCCATGGAGGCGCGCATTGCCCAGCGCAACACGGTGCTGCGCAAAGCCCTGGTGGATCTCAAGGAATCGCAGACGCAGCTGGTGCAGTCGGAAAAAATGGCGTCCCTCGGGCAGATGGTTGCCGGTGTTGCCCACGAGCTGAACACGCCGCTGGGCTATGTGAAAAACAATGTCGAACTGCTGCGTGACCTCAGCGCGCCGTTGTTCACCCTGGCGCAGGCGCAGGCAACCCTGGGCGATTGCCTGGCCGACCCGAGCTGCAGCGAAACGCAACTGGCGCAAGCCTTCGAAGCCGCCGCCCAGGCCCGCGAAGAAGCAGCGCCGGAGCTGCTGATGGAAGACCTCAACCAGCTGTTCAACGACACCCTGTATGGCCTCGGGCAGATCGCCGAGCTGGTGGTCGGGCTGAAGAACTTCGCTCGCCTGGACCGCGCCATGAGCGAGGAGGTCGACCTCAATGAATGCATCCGCAGCGCCCTGGTGATCGCCCGCAATGCCACCAAAGACAAAGCCGAAGTGCTGATGGAACTGGCCGAGCTGCCACGCATTGCCTGCGCGCCGTCGCAGATCAACCAGGTGCTGCTCAACCTGCTGACAAACGCTGCCCAGGCCATCGACGGCTACGGCCAGATCCAGGTGAAAAGCTGGGCCGATGAAGGCGCCGTATTTATCTCGGTGCAAGACAACGGCAAAGGCATGCCAGCCGCTGTACTGGCGCGTATTTTCGACCCGTTTTTCACCACCAAACCGGTCGGCCAGGGCACCGGCCTGGGTCTGTCCATCAGCTTCAAAATTATTCAGGACCACGGCGGGCTGATTCGTGTGGCCTCGGAGCCAGGGCGCGGTACGCGCTTTCTCCTGCGCCTGCCGCGCACCAGCGGCGCGCCCGACGCGGCGACCCCCACCCCCCTGCAGCGGAGCGCTTGAGATGAGCACACGAATTCTGTTTATCGATGACGAGGAGCGCATTCTGCGCAGCCTGGCCCTGCAGTTCCGCCGCCAGTACGAGGTGCTTACCGAAAGTGACCCGTTGCGCGCCCTCGAACGCCTGAAAACCGAGTCGGTGCAGATCATCGTCTGCGACCAGCGCATGCCACAAATGACCGGCGCGCAATTGCTGGAGCAAGCGCGGGAAATTGCCCCCAATACCCTGCGCATTCTGCTCACCGGCTATTCGGACATGGACGCCGCCATGGATGCCCTCAACAGCGGCGGCATCTTCCGTTACCTGAGCAAACCCTGGGACCAGCAGGAAATGGCCTTCACCCTGCGCCAGGCCGCCGAGATCGCCGCGCGGCAAACGCCGGTATTGGAACTACCGCCCGCCAACGACGAGCCGCTCAACGTGCTGCTGCTCGACGAAGACGCCGACACCCTGGCCTGCGTCGGCGACTTCTGCGCCGCTGCTGGCCACCGCCTGCTGCGCGCGCGCAACGTGGTCGAAGCGGTGGCGGTGCTCAACAGCGAGCCGGTGCATCTGTTGGTTAGCGACCTCAAATTGGCCGGCGAAGACACCGCGCCCTTGCTGAAAAGCCTGGCCCAGGCCCACCCCGGTTTGCTCAGCCTGGTGATCACGCCGTTCTGCGACACCCAGGCGCTGCTTAAGCTGATCAACGAAGCGCAGATTTTCCGCTACCTGCCCAAACCGATCCGCCGCGGCCTGTTCGAAAAAGGCCTGAAAGCCGCCGCCGAGCAAGCGCAGCTATGGCGCGCTGCACCAGCGCAGCAGATCAACCGGGTTGCCGAGCAACCCCGCGATGACCAGGAGCGCGACAAGGTCGGCAGCCTGTTTGGCATGCTCGGGCGGTTGCGCGAGCGCCTAACGGCCTGAGCCTTACAGCAAAAGCTCGCGGCTGAAGCCGCTCCTACAGAGATCGAGTTCTTCTGTGGGAGGGGCTTTAGCCGCGATTGGCCGGTCCTGAAACTGCAAAACTCTGCGTACTCCCGTCCCACTTCCCCCATATCTGTAAGACTTTTACCCTCCCCTTGTGAGTGATGTCGCAATAATGGCCACTCGGTCAGAAATCCGTCGCCAGCTTTTTGTTAATCCGTTTTAATCCGCGCCTAATTTTTTCGTCCTACCTCTCTTCAAGGGATTGAAGGCCTATGCCTGCGCTACGTCGTAGGGCGCTGTTTTGCGCCTTGTTAGCTGTAACCCCCAGCGTATTTGCCGAACTGCCCGCCGACCGCGACCTGATTCGCGACCGCCAGGAGCGGGTGTTGCAAGAGCAGCAGAAACGCCTGGAAGAACTCCAGCAGTTGCCCGGCAAGAGCGTCGACTCGACGGCGCCGGCTGCCAATCCGCAGGGCCCGTGTTTCGCCATCCGCAGCATCAAACTGCAAGGCGTCACCCTGATCAGCCCGGCCCGTCAGGCCGAGCTGCTGCGCCCCTACGAGGGCCAATGCCTGGGCAGCAGCCAGCTCAACGAGCTGCTGAAAAGCATCACCCAGTACTACCTCGACCACGGCTACGTGACCTCCCGCGCCTACCTGCCGCAGCAGGACTTGGCCGACGGCGAGCTCGAGGTGTTGTTGGTGGAAGGGCAACTGGAAGGCCTCAACGACTCCGCCATCGCCAGCCCGCGCGAACTGGCCATGGCCTTTCCCGGCCATACCGGCGAGGTGCTCGATTTGCGTGAGCTGGAGCAGATGGTCGACCAGCTCAACCGCCTGCAATCGCGCCCCGCGCAGTTGGAACTGGTGCCTGGCCAAGCCGTCGGCGGCAGCCGCGTGCAGCTGCAAGGCGAGCGCGGCAAGCCCTGGCAAGCCAACCTCAACCGCCACAACGATGGCCAGAGTTCCACGGGCGAGCAGCAGTGGGGCGCAGGTCTGGTCTGGGACAGCCCGCTGGGCCTTGCCGACCAACTGAGCCTGCGCGGCGGTGGCGACACCGTCAGTGACCACTGGAAACACTCGGCCAACCAGAGCCTCGGCTACAGCCTGCCCTACGGCTGGTGGACCCTGAACTACAGCTACAGCCAGAGCTACTACCGTACCCAAAGCCAGGGTGCCGGTTTCACCTTCGGCTCCGATGGCGACAGCAAAACCCACAGCCTGCGCGCCGAGCGGGTGCTGCACCGCGACGACGTCAGCAAGACCGCCGCCAACCTCGGCATCAGCCACCTGCAAACCCGCAACTACCTGAACAACAACATCATCGATGTCTCCAGCCAGCGCCTTACCGAAAGCCAACTGGGCTTCAACCATGGACGGCGCATCGGCAATGCCTTCGTCAACTTCGACCTCGGCTGGCAACAAGGCACCGGCGCCTTCGACGCCCAGGGCGATGGCGACCCGCACCACAGCCAGCCGGTGGCCCGTTACAACAAGTACAGCCTCACCGCCAGCTACCTGCAGCCCTTCACCCTGTGGAACGAAAACTTCAGCGTCGACAGCTTGGTCAACGGCCAGCGCAGCGAAGACGTGCTGTTCAGCCCGCAGCGCATCAGCCTTGGCGGCCTCAGTTCCGTGCGCGGGTTCAAGGAGCAATCGTTGTCTGGCGACAGCGGCGCCTACTGGCGTAACCAAGTGCGCTGGCGCCGGCCGGTGGCCTGGCAAGCCCTCAGCCCGTTTCTGCAGGAATACGGCGTGGCCCTGGCCTACGACCTCGGGGTGATTCACGGCAACGGCCACAACGGTGACCAGCACGGGCGTCTGTCCGGCAATGCCATCGAGTTCAGCACCCGTGGCCGCAACGTCGCCGCCAGCGTGACCTTCGCCCGCTCCCTGGAACGCCCGGACGCCATCGAGCGTCAGGAGCACCCGCTGTACTTCCGATTCGATCTGTTTTTCTAAGCGCCTTTTCAACGATTTAGTGTCGCTGCCCGGCTGGAGTTTTATGCATGGACGTTCGTAGCCCGTTTTTCCAAAACATCGCCTGCATTCTTGCCGGTGTGATGTTCCTCAACCCCATCGTCAGCACCGCCGCGGAGCTCACCGTGGACGCCGCAGCGGGCGGCAACACGCAATTGGGCAGCGCGCAGAACGGCGTGCCGGTGGTGAACATCGCCACCCCCAACGGCAGTGGTTTGTCCCACAACAAGTTCACCGACTACAACGTCGGCCAGCAGGGGCTGATCCTCAACAACGGCACGGCCGCGTTCAACCAGACCCAGTTGGGCGGGGTGATCCTCGGCAACAGCAACCTCAACGGCCGCGCCGCCACGCTGATCCTCAACGAGGTCACCGGCGGCAACCAGAGCCAGCTCAAGGGCTACACCGAAGTTGCCGGGCAGGGCGCCCACGTGGTGGTGGCCAACCCCCACGGCATCAGCTGCGACGGCTGCGGCTTTATCAATACGCCGCGCGCCACCCTCACCACAGGCACCCCGGTCATCGATGGCGGGCGCCTCGACCATTTCGACGTCAACGGCGGCGCCATCAACATCGAAGGCGCCGGCCTCAATGCGACGAACATCAGCCAATTCGACCTGATCACCCGCAGCGCCACCCTCAACGCCGAACTTCAGGCCCAGCGCCTGAACATCATCGCCGGCCGCAACCAGGTCGACGCCACCACCCTGACGGCCACCGCCAAAGCCGACGACGGCAGCAGCAAACCCTTGCTCGCCATCGACAGCTCGGCCCTCGGCGGCATGTACGCCGGCGCCATTCGCCTGGTCGGCACCGAAGCCGGGGTAGGGGTGAAACTGGCCGCCGACATGGCCGCCAGCGGTGGCGATATCAACATCGACGCCAACGGCAAACTCACCGTCGCCCGCGTGGCCAGCGCCGGCAGCGTGACCGCCAACGCCAAGCAGGTCGAACTGACCGACACCCTCTACGCCAGCAACACCGCCGGTTTCACCGCCGAGCAAATCGACATTGCCAGCAGCCTGGCCAGCGGCGCCAACCTGACCCTCAACGGCGCCGTCATCAACAACAACGGCAGCATCGAGACAGGGGTAAAAACCGACGGCAGCGGCAACGCGGCTGCACTGCTCGACCTGCAGGGCGGCACGCTGAACAACAACGGCAGCATCAGCTCCCAAGGCAGCCTGAACACCGACCTGCAACAGCTCAACAACCAGGGCAAAAAGGTGCTCGCCGTGGGCGATGCCACGGTAAACGCCGCCAGCATCGACAACCGTGGCGGCCAACTGGTCGCCCAGCAAACCCTGACCGTCACCGCCGACAACCTGAACAACCGCGCCGGCACCATCGCCAGCAACAAAGCCCTGAGCCTGACCCTGGCCGATACCCTCAACAACAGCGCCGATGGCCTGCTGCTGAGCAAAGCCGCTGCCCTGACCCTGAGCGCTGCCACCCTCAATAACCAAGGCGGCACCGTACAGGCCGACGGCGGCGCAGTGACCGTTACCACCAGCGGCAGCCTCAACAACGATGGCGGCCGCATTGCCGCCACCCAGGCCGGGCAAACCGTCACCGCCGGCGCCATCAGCAACCAGGCCGGCAACCTGCTGGCCAGCACCACCCTCAAGGTCGACGCCGCCAGCCTCAACAACCAGGGCGGCTCGCTGGGCGCCAACCAGATCGACCTCGACCTGAGCGGCCACCTCAACAACGACAACGGTCTGCTCGAAGCCACCACCAACCTGCTGCTCAATGCCGACAGCCTGAGCAACAACGGCGGCAAACTGCGCGCCCTCGGCAGCAGCGGTGAAAGCCAGTTCGTGCTCGGCGGCCTGTTCAACAACGATGGCGGCCTGGTCGAAGTCGGCAACAGCAAACTCAGCCTGACCAGCGCCAGCCTCAGCAACCAGCGCGGCAGCGTGCGCCACCTCGGCAATCAATTTGCCCTGGCCCTGGCCGACGTCGGCAACGCTGGCGGTAGCTTTGTCACCCAAGGCGAACTGAGCCTGGACGTCGCCAACTGGACCAACACCAGCCAACTGCAAGCGCAAAAAATCAGCCTTACCGTCGGCACCTTCACCCAAACCGCCAGCGGCAAATTGCTCTCCAAAGAAAGCATCACCGCCACCGGCGACACCTGGCAGAACGACGGCAGCATCGAAACCGATGGCGATCTCAAGCTGACCCTCACCGGCGCCTACAGCGGCAACGGTGCCTTGCTCAGCCAGGGCGACCTGAGCGTGGTCGCCGCCAGCGTCGACACCGGTGTGGACGCGCAGTGGAAGGCCGGCGGTGCAGCCGACTTCAGCGTCGGCGGCAACCTGGTCAACCGCGGCAAAATCAGCGCCGCGCAAAGCCTGCTCGCCCGCGCCGCCAGCCTCAACAACTACGGCACCTTCGGCGCGGCCACCACCCTGCGCATCGAAGCCGCCAGCCTGCGCAACGACGGCGGCCTGATTTTCAGCGGCAGCGACATGGCGCTGCGCACCGACAGCTTCACCAACCGCCTGGCCACCGTGTACAGCCTGGGCGCCTTGAGCATCGCCAAAAACGACCAGGACGAAGCCGCCACCCTGGTGGAAAACCGCTCCGGCACCCTCGAAAGCAGCGGCGACCTGAGCATTCACGCCACCGCCGTCAACAACATCCGCGACGTCCTTACCACCACCCAAAGCAAATACAGCGCGCGCATCGCCGAGCTGCCGTGCAGCCGCTACTACGGCGCCGGTGACTGCGACGGCAAACGCAACGGCGTGTGGGAAATCGAAGAGTTCGACCGCCTGGCCGTCAGCGCCGACAGCACCGGGGCCTCCTTCCTCACCGCCGGCGGCAAGCTGGACGTGCGCGGCACCACCCTGACCAACCAGAGCAGTTCGATCAGCGCCGGCAGCGATCTCACCGTGCGCGTGGCCAACCTGCAGAACACCGGCATCGATCCTGGCGAGGTGCGTACCTACCGCGTGTTCCGCTCCGAACGCACCGAAAACATCGGCAGCTGGCAGCGCGAAGCCGAACAATTCACCGCCGCCTACTGGAACAAAAGCAGCGTCGACTCCAACAGCCTGACCGCCGCCCTCAACCACTTCATCGGCCGCACCGAGAAAGAGACCGAAAGTTTCCGCAGCATCACAGCCACCCCCAGCGGCGACCTCAGCTACTCCGGCATCATCCAGACTGCCGGCGCCGTCAACATCACCGCCCAGGCCGGCTTCGACAGCAGCGTGGTACGCCCGACCTTCGCCTACGTCGCCGGCGGCAACACCGCCGACACCAGCGCCACCGGCAGCAACATCGCCACCAACATCAGCATCAACCCGCAACTGCCACCCGACAGCAGCCACCAAGCGGTAACCCTGCCAACCTTCAACCTGCCGCAAGGGCAGAACGGTCTGTTCCACGTCAACACCGACAGCAGCCACCCGTACCTGGTGGAAACCAACCCGGCGTTCGCCACCCTGCGTGGCTTCTTGAGCTCCGACTACCTGCTCAACATCATCGGCTACAACCAGGACCTCACCCAGCGCCGTCTCGGCGACGGCCTGTACGAACAGCGCCTGGTGCAAGAAGCCATAGTCGCGCGCACCGGCAAACGTTTCCTCGATGGCCTGGCCTCGGACGAAGCCCAGTTCAAATACCTGATGGACAACGCCATCGCCAGCAAAACGGCCCTCAACCTGGTGCCCGGCATTGCCCTAAGCGCCGAACAAGTGGCCGCACTGACCCACGACATCGTATGGATGCAGGAACAGGACGTGAACGGTCAGAAAGTACTGGTGCCGGTGCTGTACCTCGCCCAAGCCAACGACCGCCTGGCCCCGACCGGCGCGCTCATTCAAGGCCGCGACGTCGCCCTGATTTCCGGCAGCACCCTCAACAACAGCGGCACCCTACGCGCCAGCAACACCCTCAGCGTCAGCGCCAACAGCATCAACAACAGCGGCCTGATGCAAAGCAACGAACGCCTGTCGCTACTGGCCACCGACAGCATCCGTAACGCCAAAGGCGGGATCATCGCCGGCAAAGACGTCAGCGCCATCGCCCTGACCGGCGACATCGTCAACGAACGCAGCGTGACCACCCATGAGTCCGCCAAGAGGGGCTTCGAGCGACGGGAAGACTTTGTTGATAGCGCGGCGGGGATTGAAGCCAGCAATGGGCTGACGCTGTCGGCTGGGCGCGACATCGTCAACCAGGGCGGGAATCTGAAGGCTGGTGGCAATGCCGAACTTAGCGCTGGGCGGGATCTGTTGGTTGTTAGCCAGAGTGAGAGGGATGTTGCCAATAACAGCAATCGCAAGGGGTATAGCAACAGAGATCAAGCTACCCAATACAGCGCTGGCATTGAGGTCGGTGGCGACCTGAGCGCTAAAGCCGGCCGTGATTTGGCCATCGTTGGCAGCACCGTTAAAGCTGGAGGTGATGTGGCGTTGCAGGCAGTGGGCGATGTGACCATCGCTTCTGCGGCAAACGAAAACCACCTGGATGCCTACCGCAAGAGCGGCGGCAAAAAGGTCACTCGCAAAGAGGACCATGTACAGCAGGTTTCTAGCGTTATTGAAGCGGGTGGTGATCTGAAGATCGCTGCAGGTAACAACCTAGTCGTCAGCGCTAGCGACCTGAAAGCCGTTAATGAAGCTTACTTATATGCGAGCAACCAGCTAGCGGTGCTCAGCGCGGAAAACTCGGATTACAGCCTCTATGACAAGAAGGCCAAGGGCTCCTGGGGAACCAAGGAAGCCAAGCGAGATGAAGTCACCGATATCAAAAATATCGGTTCCAGTATCACCACCGGTGGTGACCTCACCCTGGAAAGTGGCAGCGACCAGCTTTATCGCAAAGCCAAGCTGGACAGCGGTGGTGACTTAGTTCTCGACAGTGGCGGCGCCATTTCTTTCGAGGCTGTCAAAGACAAACATCAGGAAAGCCACGAGGAAAGCAGCAGTAGCTGGGTTTGGACCAGCATGGAAAACAAGGGCAAGGTTGATGAAACCCTGCGCCAGAGCCAGCTTTCCGCCAAGGGCGAAGTACTGATCAAAGCCGTCGAAGGGCTACATATCGACGTTAGGCAGATCAACAAAGAAACGGTCAGCCAATCCATCGACGCGATGGTCAAAGCCGACCCGAGCATGGCCTGGCTAAAAGAAGCAGAGGCACGCGGCGACGTCGATTGGCGTCAGGTCAAAGAGCTCCACGACAGGTGGAGCGACAGCCACTCCGGCCTGGGCGGGCCGGCGATGATCATCATCATAATCATCGTGACCTACTTCACCGCAGGCGCAGCGTCTGGCTTGGTCGGCTCTGCCGCCGGCGCAACTGCAGGTTCAGGTACTGCCATGGCCGCGGCCGGTACAGCAAGCGCATCTGCCGTAGCCGGTGGCGCGGCTGTGGGCTCCACAGTGGCCGCAGGTTGGGCCAACGTCGCCGCAACCGCAATGCTGACGTCTGCCGCCGGCACCGCCACCGTAAGCACCATCAACAACAAAGGCAACGTGGGTAGCGCGCTGAAAGAGACGTTCAGCAGCGACAACCTGAAAAACTACATGGTCGCTGGCGCAACTGCAGGCCTTACCGCAGGGGTTTACAACGAGTGGACAAGTACTCAGACGGGGCCGGCTCCGGCAGCGACTAACGCCACCAATGGGGCTATGGCTAATTCGGGGGCGGTCACCGTTTCTAACACTGCTGGTGGTTTGAGCAGTTTGCAGGGCGTGGGCCAGTTCGCCGCGAACCAGGCTCTGCAGAACACCACGTCAGCAGTACTTAACAAAGCTCTGGGCCGTGACGGAAGCTTGGGGGATGCGCTGCAAACGTCCTTAGCCAGTACCTTTGCCGCCGCAGGTTTTAACCTGATCGGCGACATGACTGCGGCGGATAAATGGGACCTAAAAAACGGAAGCCCGGCGAAGATCGCTCTGCATGCCGTAATGGGCGGTTTAGCAGCAGAGGCTGCGGGCGGGGACTTCAAAACTGGCGCGTTGGCTGCTGGTGTTAACGAGGCAGTGGTGGATGCCCTGGCGAAGCAGTATGTCCAGATGGATCCTGAGCAAAAGAAAAGCTTGCTGGTAATGAACTCTCAAATAATTGGGGTTCTTACAGCAACGGCACAGGGGGGCGATGTCAACGAGGTGCAGACTGCCGCGTGGGTTGCAAAGAATGCGACGGAATACAACTTAACGGCCCATTGGAATGAATTCGAGGAGCAATATGACGCCTGTAAGAAAGACGCTTCGGGGGCAGGATGCGCTACCGTTCTCAAAGTCGCCGGAGTCTCCAGCCAATCATTGGGCAACGTGGCCCTTAACAAAGATGCCAATGGTGTCATAGTCAGCTACACGTTGCTGGATGATGCAGGCAAGCCCTGGATGATAATGGAGCCTACGGAGTACAAGATGTATGTCGCTGCTGCTCCGGCCATTCAGGAGGGTTATAAAACCGCTCCCCAATGGCAGCTTAATTATTCATCTGTACTTCTTTACGCACACCACGGAGACACCGAAA
This sequence comes from Pseudomonas sp. GV071, assembly GCF_003050835.1. Classification (GTDB taxonomy): domain Bacteria; phylum Pseudomonadota; class Gammaproteobacteria; order Pseudomonadales; family Pseudomonadaceae; genus Aquipseudomonas. Next base: position 79,154 of record NZ_QAOJ01000008.1, read on the forward strand.
AAGCCCTCGAGAATTATGTTTTCATGCTTAATGATCCAGGTTATCAACAGGAAGTTATCCTAGGCTTGGCGCTGGCGGGGATGGGAGGGATAGCGGGGGGAGTAAGAGGAGCGTCAGGTTCGGCTTTGATGAAGGAGGAGCTGATCTCGAGTTTGCCTGCAGGCACTAAAATCACGCCAGGAAATGTGGTTGATATCCGAAAGTTACCGGATGGTCGAACCGTGTGGTTGGAGGAGGGTACGGATGCTGCTGGGTTGCAACATATCTATAAGCGGCATGAAATCGATTTTGTCAATAAAGGCATCTCACGAGATGACATTCCAAATGTGGTTATGAACGCTCTTGAGCATGGAACAGTGGTCGGCACCAATGGTTCGGCGAACGTGTATCGCCTCACATACAACGGTGTTGAACAAAATATTGCAATTGGTGTTAGCTCTAACGGATTTGTGGTTCGAGCTAACCCGGTTAGTTCTTGGAAGCCTTTACCATGATTAAACTAAATCTAGTCAGAGAATACTTAGCAGGGCCGATATTTTGCCCGGATATAGATAGAATGGGGCACGTGGATATAGACGATTTACCCATCTCTCAGAAGCTTAGGGTGCGAGTCGGTAAATGGGATAGCGTATATCAAGCAACTTTTAATAGTGACTATCCTCCCGAGTCTGGTTTTTCTACGGCAGAGGCTGAACTTCAGCATGTCGCCGAGGGGCAACAGTTAGCCATAATGATGCAGCAAGAACTTGAAAGTGGTTACATCGTCGAATACTGTCCATAAAGAACGAAAAGGAAGATTGGGAGCAACATGTTAAAGGTATGAATCCTGGCGGGTTTTCCATATCTGAGAAGTTGAAGGGGCTGAGCGTAAAAAGGGGACGGATTTATTAAACAGCGTAAAAAGGGGGCGGATTTATTAAACGACTCTAATTTTTTGCAGTCGGCAACGCTCGAGGAGGAGCTCGAAAATGCCTAGAGTGGCAAGGGTGGTTCTGGCGAACTACCGTAAAAAGGGGACAGGTTTATTAAACGACTCTAATTTTTTGCAGTCGGCAAAGCGAAAAGGGGACAGATCTGTCCCCTTTTTTTCTTTGTCCCCTTTTTTTCTTGAATGGATTGTTGATGAAGGGAATGTAACTCATCGACGCTTTATTCCGGGCGGGAAAGTTACGGGGCTGCCTAACCAGGTTCCCAAAAAATAGGAGGAAAATAATGTCTCCGTTCAAGACATTGATTGAATTGGGGTTGATGAGCTGGTCGACGGCTGTTTTGGGGTTTAGAAGAGGGTGGGTAGAAAGAAATGAAATTTTTGATTACGCTATCAGTCAGCTTGCGAGCGACGATAATACTGAAAACATGGATGTTGCTGTTATTGCTGGTGGGGAATATCTAAGTAATGAAGAACTCCTCGGGTTGATGTTAAAGCAGGCAGGAACATCAGATGATATTTCTGGGTTGGATAAGTGGAGGCTAGCTTTTTTATTAAATGTTGAAATGTCAGGCGGCTCCGACGAAGATAAGGTGAGTCGACTTCAGGAGATCTATGCGGGTTTCGACTATCCAGAAGATATGACTTCGTGCAGTATATATTCTAAAGGTAATGAATCTCCGCTTGTGGCGATGCATAATCTTGTTAAAGCGTTAAGGGGGCGGTTTTGAATGGCACTTACTTAACCGCCTTCGGATGCTGATTCTTCCTAACTTCGGAGCGAAAAGGGGACAGATTTATTATTCAACTCTAAATTAGAGCAACTTAATAAATCTGTCCCCTTTTTTCCTTGGAGAAAAAAGTTGTTCCGGCGAAAGTTTTAAGAGAGCTAGGTTTTAAAGCTAAAGGGAGTAATCAGCCATGGTAGTCGGAGATATTGAGTTAGTTGCTTTTGAAGTTGAGAGATTTTCAGTTGGTGAGGGTAAGGTTTTCATTTATATACTTGGTCGAAAGTACGGAAATAATAAATTTAATTATGACTTGCTTGAGCTGTGTAGAGGTTTTGAGTTTGAGTTGCAAGGGCAGAGAGAATATCCTGCGCTGTTAGATTTTTCTTCTGAAGAGATTTTAGAGCTTCGAGAGTGTGTGCTGACAGATTACGAGGAAGTGGTGTGCGAAAAATATAAAAAACACGAGGTGTCCGATGAGGTAATAGATAATATTTTCTTTTATTCTCCTATATATATATTCGATGCCTGCGGTGTTGCTTTAGTCCAAGGTTCAGTTCAGGAAAAGTTGCATTTTTATGATGATGTGGGTGGTAGTGTATGCCTGCTGCTTGAAAAAGGATTTTACTATAAGTTAATTCTTGAATTGGTTGATTGCATTAGATCTGACGCCTGATGACTGCGATTCAGATAGGACGGAATAGGGACAGACCACGTTTTTCGCTTCTCCTAATACGAGTAGTCCATATTCTGTAATTTTAAATATAGGAAATAAGGTGGAGCAGCAGCAGGCCCCTAATATTGGAACCGAATATTGGAACCGAATAGGGGACAGACCACGTTTTTCGATTATGAATATAAAGATAGGAAAAGGATTTCCCTATGCCACGTCGTGCCAGGTTGCTTATTCCGGGTGTACCGCTTCATGTGATCCAGCGCGGGAATAATCGCGGGGCATGCTTTTTCTCGGACGACGACTATGTGTTTTATCTAAAACAACTTTTCGAACAAGCCCGTCAGCACGGTTGCGCTATACATTCATATTGCTTGATGACCAATCATGTCCACCTGCTTCTGACACCCTCTACAGAGCACAGTGTAAGTCGAATGATGAAGGGTTTGGGTCAGCGCTACGTTCAGTATGTAAATAGAACCTATCGCCGGACGGGCACGCTATGAGCGAAAAGGGGACAGATTTATTAAATTGCTCAAATTTAGAGTTGAATAATAATGTCCTCTTTTTTTTCTTTCCCAGTTAAGTGGGCAGCTGATGCGTACTCTACCTATAAAGATATGGCATGAATTCCAGTCGGTAGTGGCAGCTTTTAGTGATGAAACGCCTTTGAGGAAAGTTCTTGAAGTTATTTTGTTTTGGGTGAGGAGCAATCATAAGTATCTTACAGGGGAGCCGTTTTTGGACTATGGGGTAGATGGTTTTGCAAAGTTAGATGAGAGGGAGATCCCAGTTGAGTACTCTTCCTTTAAGGTAAGTGATTTAATTAATTTCAAGAGTGTTGTTTTGAAGCGTCAGGCTAGAGATACAGAGTCGATTGCGAGGTTTTTACGCGATACAGTCGAGGAGTTGGCGACTGTCGAAGTTGATGAAAAATGCCCCAGCTGTGAAACTGATGGAATGCGTGCCTTTATAGGTAAGTATAATGGTTTGTTGGCTTATCAGTGCAATGTCTGTGGGTTCTCCCACTATTCAAATGGATCTAGGGTCGAGAGCGGTGGATTAGAGTTTGCGAGTGAAAGGCAGTTGCGAGAGTTTGGCCTGATTTAAAAAAGGGGCAGCTTTATTAGGCTGCTCTGGCAGAAAAGGGGACAGATTTATTAAGTTGCTCTAATTTAGAGTTGAATAATAAATCTTTCCCCTTTTCTACGCCTTTTTCTAGTTGTGGGAGGAGTCATTTTTAGAGTTTATTTAGATAGCAAGACGGAGGTTGTGACCAATTTTCATCCGAAATAAGGTGGTGTTTGTATGGAAGAGTTATTTGGGCAGCCATATAGTGAGTCGGATCCATACAGGATTGTTAAGGGCTATTTTGACAGAATGTATAATGATGGGTGTTTTTTAGAAGCGATTGGATATATCGTGAAAAAGTGGGGGTTCAGTACAGATGGCGCATGCTGTAATTTTCCAGATATGAATAGCCCGTTTGATGAAGAGCATTTTGATGGGGTCGAGTTTTCCTACGGGTTTTCACTCAGTACCGAGAATACAATCATTATTAGCGACGCAGTTCTATCTGAGTGCATTCGACTGGCCTGTGAAAAATACCTTCGACGCCATCCTGAAGATCTCGCGAAAGTAAAAAAACTTTTGGATGGTTAAGTTTCCAGATAGCTGCGGCAGAAAAGGGTTCAGATTTATTAAGTTGCTCTAATTTAGAGTTGATTAATAAATCTGTTCCATTTTTCTATTAAGCCGATTGACTTAATTTTTGATCCGGTTACTCAGAGATTTATCATGGGGGGAAATAACTTAGGGCATGACGGAATACTAATGGCAGGAAAAGTCCCGTCTTCTGAAAATATCGTAGGCGGCGGTATTTGGAATGAAGGTGGTGTACTTAGAACGTACGAGTGGAGCGGGCATTACGGTATGAATTGGACCCCTGCGCTGCGTGAGCAATTTAGTGTGTTTATGAAATAGCGTGGTGTAAATGTTGTTCACACGCCGGGAATAAATAAATGAAAGATACGCTGCTTGCCGCTCTTCGAAGCGAGCTTTCTACTCTTAATCTGAAATGGAATGATGCATTCATATATGGCACCTCGCAGAAAACGCAATGGTTGCCAATTACGGTATTGTTTGGTGAAAGAATAGCGTTGGGGGTTTCAACTAATGCATTTTGGATGCGCAGTACGGCAACCGGAATACTGGAACTAGATGATGGCGACTCTTGTGTGTTTTTTTTGCCGGTGTTGGAAGCAAGTTTCGAGCAGTTTCAACTACGCGTTCTAGAAGGCCTTAGGGGCCACGGAATGTCTGATGATTTTTTCAAAGCCTTCCCATGTGAGCGCTTGGTAGTTGCTGGCTTAAAAAGTGAAAGTGAGTACTGGGTGAACATGGCAATGAAGTGGATAGAATGCATTCCATCGTCTTATGTTTTAAAGGAAGAATTGATTAGGTTGAGTGAGAGTGGTGTAACTCAACGTATACGGCACGACTCGAAAAAGCTGGCGAGGCGGATGTAAGCTATAAAAGCGAAAAGGGGACAGATTGAACCACCCCCGATTTCTCGATCTGTCCCCTTTTTTCGTTTTTTCTGTAGTTATACGAGACGACGCGGGAGGCCACGACTTTGGAGACGGGAACTCTCAAAATCGAGGGTCGCACTTTAATGACGAATCGGGGAGTCACTATGTTTACTGATATTAAATTACTGGTTTCCAGTGACGTTTCAGATACGAACGAAGTACTACATATACCTTCGTTAGATAGGCGTGAGTGGAAAAATATATCGGCTGCAAGTTTTTTTGTTCCTGAGCGCTCATTCGAGTCAATAGTTAAGGTCTTTAAGTTTTTGGGGTGTCGCTTAATGGATGGGCGCCCCGGCTACGAATTTATTCTGCTCGTGGGGAATGAAACCTGGCAGCCAAATTCGAGAGTGGTCAAGTGCAGAAAGTTGTGGGGCGCTATAAAGTTTAATGGTATAGATATTCCTGAGGAAGTAAGATTTCCAGAAGTTTGCTTGGAGGATGCCAAAGGTTTGAAGTTTTATGGCGGTGCAAGATTGACCTGTGACCTATATGATATTGCAGTTAAAGTACTGTTCGCTGAACGCGCTTCCTACATTGTTGCTGTGCCTAAAGGGTTGGATTTAGATGATCTCCTCATAAATGGTTGGAGTGGGAAACTGCAATCCGATATAGAACTAGTAAAATTCGTTTCGAGCAGGAAAGGTCTGGTTTTAAAGAGGTTTGGAGATTTTGACGATCCAGAAGGTGGCTTTATAGCGATTGGTGATCCAGAGGTTATTGCTGAGCTTAAGGGGGGGGCTTGATTTTTCGCGATGATTAAAAGGGGGGGAGCGAAAAAATAGCGGAAAAGGGGACAGTTTTATTAAGTTGCTGTAATTTAGAGTTGAATAACAAATCTATCTCCTTTCCTATAGTGGCGGTGTAATTCGTCCGACTAAAAAGGAACTCTGAAATGTTGCATGAAGAGCGCGTAACATATGAAACCCTTAAGTTATGGGCTTTGGAGTGCTATTACGAGGGGTGCCGAGATCATGCGGTGATGAAGGGATGGCCTCACGAGCAAACCTTGGCTTATGTTGATTATCAATTTGAAAGTGTATTTGAACGCCCCGTGGAGGATTTAATGTGGCGTGTCATCCTTTTGGTTTTATCTGGTGGGTGGGACAAAGATTGGTATTTTCGTGCGCGCCAAATGATCCAAAATAAAATTGTTAAAGATGGAATTGATAATGTTCTGGTCGGGGTGCCTCCGAGCGAGGCAGAGTTGTTTCGACACGATTTGAAAGTTTTGAAACTGATATGAAATTGTTGGTAAGAAAAAGTGTGTTAAGAGAACGAAAAGGAGAATGACAGAATAGGGGGGGGCAGATTTATTAAGTTTCTCTAATTTAGAGTTGAATAATAAATATGCCCCCTTTTTCTCCGTCCCCAGAAGGCAGTTGAAATGCAAACTAGACTTAGCAATTTTATTAGAAAGGCAGACAATCGACCTCCGGGGTCATATCCAAACACCTGGAGCGATGTTGAGTATGTGCGTGAACTATTGAGGGGCATTGGATAATGCACTCAAGCGCTAAGGTATTTGCTGGTTTTGTGGGTTGGTTGCTCTCTCTGCGGCTTTTGTCTGAGGGGAAGCTACTTGAAATACTTGAAGAGTTTGATGGTGTTCAAGGGGTTGTAAAAAGCAATTTGTATATATCGGCATACGAGGAAATTGCTCGATACCTTGCCCATCTTCGATCGCTTGAAGAAATGATCTGCTTTGTTGAGTCGAATAGTGAAGTGTTGAGCGAGTTGCCAGCGGAACAGTATTATTTTATTGAGGCTGTAGTCGATGTATACGCTGTCAATGGGCTAAATGTTTCGAGGTTGATTAATGTTTCACCCGATAAATACAGGGAGTATTTGATTAAACGCTTTGGGTGATTAGTGCAAAAGAGCGAAAGGGGGACAGATTTATTAAGTTGCTCTAGTTTAGAGTTGAATAATAAATCTGTCCCCTTTTTCTTGAAAGACGGCTCAGGTACCGTTCGCCTTGTAACAGGAATTCCGGCAAAAAAATGAATATATTTCGCGAAAATGATGTCGTTCTTCTCCGGGAAGGGGTTGAGGCCAAAATAATTACTGGAGATGAAGTATTTATACCTGAAGGAACGGAAGGCACGATTGTTATTGTGCATGGCAATGCTGATCAGCCTTTGGCTTATGAGGTTGAGTTTTTCGTTCCCGAGCAAAAGAATTTTGCTCTAGCTACGGTGGATGCAGGTTTAGTACGAAAAGTCTGATTGTTTTTGGGGTGCAAAAGGCGCCGGCGAAGCGAAAAGGGGACGGATTGAACCACTCCAGATTCCCCGGACAGTTTATTCATGGCCTTGAACTTCAGCGAAAAGGGGACAGATTCGAAGTAAAAAGGGGACAGATTTATTAAACGACTCTAATTTTTTGCAGGCGGCAACGCTCAAGGAGGAGCTCGAAAATGCCTAGAATGGCAAGGGTGGTTCTCGCGAACTACCCGCATCACATCGTTCAGCGAGGCCACAATCGTCAGTTGGTTTTTGCTGAGGCGGCGGATTACCAACGGTACATTGTGGATTTACGTGAGCTTAAAGAAGCGTTTGGCATAAAGGTCTACGCTTATTGTTTGATGAGTAATCATGTACACCTTTTACTCGCCCCCGGCGATTCGATTGCAGGTTTGGGTCAGTTCATGAAAACGCTCGCGGCTCGTGCAACCCGCTACCGTAATAAGCTGGAAGGGCGGACCGGTACGTTGTGGGAGAGCCGGTACAAATCGAGCATTGTGCAGAGCGATAGTTACCTCCTCGCCTGTTGTCGCTACATAGAGCTAAATCCCGTGCGTGCGGGAATGGTAGAAGACGTTGCAGATTACCCATGGTCTAGTTATGCGGTTCATGCCCTGCAAAATGAAAGTTGGATAGATTTTGATCCTTGCTTTTGTTCATTGGGAAGCACGCCGGCCGAGCGAAGTCAGCGCTACGTTGAGTTTGTTCGTCAGTCCATTACTAGCGGCGAGATAAAGCTGATAAAAGAAGCTGTACAACGAGGGCAGCTCACGGGAAATAACAGATTCGTTGATGAGGTAGAGCGGATAGCAGGGTTGCGAATTGAACAACGAGGTCGGGGGCGACCAAAGTTAGAGTAGTTTAATAAATCTGTCCCCTTTTTCCTATGGAGATTTCTAGAGATAAACTGGTGGGTGGTGTGAGAAGATATATTGCATAGAACAATTGGGCTCCGATCTGCTTCTGAGGCTCCTGTTTACTGGGCTACATTCAAGGCTAAAAAGTCTGACATAATAACCAGTGAAAACTCTCGGGACTGGATACTTAAAAGTCCTGAGTACGGTCTGTCTGGTTTGTGCGAGATAAAATAATGGACACGTCAGCTTGGAGTTCCGTTGGTAGCAGCGATCAGGAGAGGCGGCAGCGCAATTGGTCGCTATTCGCAAACTACTTAAAAACGCGCCTGGTAGATCATCCCGATCCGGACGCGTACTTATCCGCCGCCTCTGATTTTTACCTCAGAGGTGAGTTGCCTCAGGCGAAGCAACGTCAGCTCCTGCACCTGCGAGCGCCGCATCTGTTCGCTCTGCATCCGAGTCTTAGTGTTGATGCCGCAAGGGAAATTATTACGCTGACGGAGGAGGTTGATCACGACCTTCGCGGCTCGTTTTTTGTTTACTATTTGTATCCTAAGAGCTATTACACTTTTTTTGAGCGTGAGGCGCTGGATCCTGCGATTGGCAGTATTGTTATAGAGGCTTACTACGGGCGTGATTATGCAGAGGCAGCAACATTAAGAGGCTTTGACCCCAAGCAGGAAGCCGCTCGTGTTGCCGATCAACTTGTTGAAGAGTTATGCAATTGGTGGAAGCAAGAGGTTGATTGTCGCTGGTATCCAGCAGTTGGTCTGATCCCGTTTTTAATCGGCGCATTTGAATATATTGATCTGAATCATTTCTTCAATTCAGACTACTTCAATGGTTGGCTGGCGGATAATGTGAACGATACGGTTTTAATGGAGGCGTCCTCTGAGCTGAATTATTTTTCCAGTCAGTTCAAGAAAGCCCTTTCTTTGAGTAGGGCGTCGGACGAAATAAAGAGCTTTTATTTGAGTCGCTAGGCGTGAACAGGAAAAGGGGACAGATTTATTAAGTTGCTCTAATTTAGAGTTGAATAATAAATCTGTCCCCTTTTCTGTCCCCTTTTCGCTAGAGGTGGACGCTGCGTGGAATAGCCCGAACAAAATAATTTCTGGAGATAGATGGACGTCTGTAACTCCCTCCGGTGTAAAAGTCACAGGATTTTTAGTACCCCGAGCTACCGTGTACCCCATATTTCAAGAGCCTTAGAGACTAAAGCGATGTATTTAAAATTTTATTATGTGAGCCCTGGGTTAAATGATAGGGGAGAACGAGTGCTGTTTTGGCAAGGTTCTTTCGAAGGTGATAAGGGCCAGAAAGAGCGTTATGAGCGGTATATTTGCAATACGTTACCCGCTGTTGCTCAGACAGATAGAGAGTGTGCACAGCTATTAAGCTATTTGGAAATGGCCGAGAGAGGGGAAGGGGAGTACGAAACAGGTGGCAACGACGTCACGTTGACCATTACAAAAACGGGCGTTCAAGTAGATATAGAAGCTAACGAGGATTGGATAGCTCAGAAAGAGGGTTTTTTCTCCCTGGCCGACTGGTGGGCAGCAGTTACCGGATGGCAAAAATTCATAAAAATGGATTGCGATTTAAAAACATCTGTAGATGTAGAGTTGTGATCAGAACCGAATAGGGGACAGGCCACGTTTATCGATTATGAATATAAAGATAGGAAAAGGATTTCCCTATGCCACGTCGTGCCAGGTTGCTTATTCCGGGTGTACCGCTTCATGTGATCCAGCGCGGGAATAATCGCGGGGCATGCTTTTTCTCTGACGACGACTATGTGTTTTATCTAAAACAACTTTTCGAACAAGCCCGTCAGCACGGTTGCGCTGTACATTCATATTGCTTGATGACCAATCATGTCCACCTGCTTCTGACACCCTCTACAGAGCACAGTGTAAGTCGAATGATGAAGGGTTTAGGTCAGCGCTACGTTCAGTATGTAAAAAGAACCTATCGCCGCACGGGCACGCTATGGGAAGGGCGATTTAGGTCCTGTCTGTTGCAGGAAGAAAATTATGTGCTGGCCTGTTATCGATATATAGAGCTAAACCCGGTAAGAGCCCGGATTGTCGAGCACCCAGCGGAATACCAATGGTCGAGTTACCGGATCAATGCACAGTCGGAGCCTTCAGTGTTGGTTAATCCCCATTCGATCTACACGGCGTTAGCCACGGAAGGAGTATCTAGTGCAAAAAAAACTATAGAGAACTATTTGCGCTTAAATTAGATCCAAAACTGGTGGAGCAAATTAGATGCTCAACTAACGGGAATTACGCGTTGGGAAGCACTCGATTCTCTCAAGAAGTAGAGGAGGCTTTGGGGCGTAGGGCGAGCCGAGGTAACCCTGTTAGGCCGAAAATAGACAAGTAGAAAATGTGTTAGAAAACGTGGTCTGTCCCCTGTTTCGCGTACGGGGCCGTTGAGTGCGAGAGACTTACAAGTCCTTGGCTTAAAAGATTTGTCGAGTAAGCTAAGCGGTCAAGCAGGACGTGAAGTTAATTTCATGATTTATGACTCTGCGGCAACAGCCGCAAGTCGTGCCCCAAGTGTGATGTTGCCAAAATGACTATGTCGTATGATCTATATGGTGCGAAAAGATTAAGTCTCCTGTCGGCGAAAGATGATGTGGAAAAAGCGCTAGGGAAAGTTTTCGAAGAAAGAGATAGTTCTTATCAAGGCGGTGTTTACTACATGTGGGGCGTAAGCGATTCCGAGAATTTTATTTTAAAGTTAAATGTTGATCCGTTTGACGGCGATCCAGCAGAGCAAAAATACCCGGAGCATAAGATTTTGCTCTATATAAATGCTACAGAGTGCTCTTCTGATATAGAAAAGGCAATGAGGAAAAATTCTAACTTTGAATTGCTTAGGCGTGAATTTTTTTAAAGATATCTGGAGCGGATTGGGCAGATTTATTAAGTTGCTCTAGTTTAGAAGTAAAAAGGGGGCAGGTTTATTAAATTGCTCTAATTTAGAGTTGGATAATAAATCTGTCCCCTTTTTCTCCTTTTTCTATTTTAATGAGAGGTAATAGAGTGTGCATCTTATAACTGAGGCGGGAGGATTAGCATTTAACCCTGCGAAAATGCTTCCAAAAGAAGGGGTTTTCGATTTTTTAATTCGGTGCGAATTTGACGAGATGTTTTCCAGGTTTCTAGATGAGGAGTTTAAGTGCAGATTTCACAGAGAGGACTTTAGAAGGCTCGCCGTTTATCTTAGGGCTCATATCGCACAGCTGTTATCTGGGATGGGGGGTGAAACTTCTCCGTATCTGCCGCTAGAGGGCGATATTCAGATAACCTGTCTAGATGGCGAGGCAGAGAGTCAATTGGAGGGCTATTTATCCATCGTGATTATGTTTAATTGCGGGAAAAAAGACGAGAGTTCGTCAAGTGCTTATTTTGGTTTTGAAAGCGTAGTTGATTTTTTGTCGGTTCAAAATTTTTGTAAGCAGTTAGATGAATTTACAGCGAAAAGAGGACAGATTTATTAAGTTGCTCTAATTTGGAGTTGAATAATAAGTCTGTCCCCTTTTTTCTTTATTAACTGCAGTTCTAACAATTGGCTCTCTGCGGCAAGAACGCTCTGGTGCACGCGACCCTACCTACAGCGATAATGCCGCCATTCATGCACCTCCCAAGGCCGCCACCCATGCCCCGTTTTTGTACCGCCCTCGGCGTTCTCTCCCTGAGTCTTGTGCTAACTGCCTGCTCCACCTTCACCTACAACAACTACCAAACCGATATCGCCGCCGTGCAACCTATCGACCTGGCCCAAAACGCCCCTGCCACGTCGGTTATCTACTTCAGCACGTCGTCCACGCGGGAAGCCGGCCTTTCCACCCACCGCCTGTTGCTCGCCACCCATCTGGATGGTCGCCTGCTGGCCGGAGCTGCTACGGCCACTCCAGTACGCGGGTTTCAGGCGTTGGAAGTGCCAGCGGGCACGCATTCGCTGCAATGGTGCTGGCTGTCGAAGAACGCCATGGGCCCAGGCGGCGAGCGCTGTGGGTTCAAGGCTGAGAACGTCGAGTTCAAGGCTGGGCAGCGCTACCGGGTGAGTTGGAGCAATGCCAAGGCGTTCGAGGGGCAGGTGACGTTTGTGCGGATCAATTCGCTGATTGAGAATCTGGATAGCGGTGAGGTGGTTTTTCGCCAGGAGCAGTAGCGGCTGTTGCTGCTGACGGGGTCAGCGCTTGATCACCGTCAACGCAATCAACCGCGACACCACCAACGCCAGGTACATGACCCCGACGAACTCTTCGATCATCACCAGCGAGCGCGCCATTGGCGTCAGCGGAATGATGTCGCCCAGGCCCACACCGGACAGGGTGGTGAAGCTGAGGAACAGCAGTTCCATCCAGGTGCGTGCGGCGTCGGGGTTGAGCAGAGCGCCGAAGCTGCCGGGCAGCAGCAGTTGGCAGAAGGTGTAGAGGTGGGCGAAGGCCCAGGCCAGCAGGGTGAAGGTGGCGCCGACGGCGTAGATCTCATCGGCGGTGGCGCGCTGGTCGGCGTTCATGTAGGCGATCAGGCTGCCGGCGGCGTAGAAGTAGAACAGCCCTTCGAGCAGGGAAATCACTACCTCCAGGCTGAGCGTCGGCATCAGTTGGTCGAGCACGGAAAGGCCCAGCAGCAGCGCGGCCAAGAGCACGGCAATCCAGGTGTGGGTCGAGCTGCGATTGACCACGTGCAGGGCCATGCCCAATACCACCAAACCAAAGGCGCCGAACCCGGCGCGGCCCAGGGCGGTGTCTTCCATCCAGGGGTAGAGCAACACGCCGAGCAGTTGCACGAGCAGCAGGCCGGCGGAGGGGTGACGGTAGAGGAAGGAGCGGGTGGACATGGCTGGCCCTGACAGTGGTGAGGCGGTTTAGAAGCAGACACTCAGGCGTGGGGAAACGCTCAGGCAAAACGCTCTGCCGGCGGGGGAGTGCCGGCCAAACGATGGATCAGCACAGCCTACAGGGGCGGCAGTTGCAGCGCGCCATTTTGCTCGCGGATCGGCGTGCCGGTGGCGTCGGCCTGGCAGCCGTTGGCGTCGCAGCGGTAGTGCCGCAGTTGCAGTGCCGGCTCCGCGCTGGCCGGCTTCTGGCTGACGATGGGCAGGCGCACCTGGCCGGGTTCGCTGCCCACCTGCAGGCTGTCGCAGCCGCTCCAGTAGCCCAGCAAGCGGTAGGCGTTCGGCCCAGGCTGGGCGCCGTCGAAGGGTACCAGCACCAGGCTGCCCCAGCGTTGAAAGGCGCCGCTTTTGCCGAGCCCGCTGTGGGTGAACTCCAGGCAGATGCCCCAGTTTTTTCCGGCGCTGCTGACGCGGTAGGCGCTCAGGGGTGACCAATCGAGCTCGGGCAGATCCTTGCCCTGCTCCTGCCAGTGCAGGGGCTTGCCATCGACACGTTGCAGTTGACCTTGGTCGAGCTGGATGCGCAGCTCGGCGATATCGATTACGCAGCCCATCGGCCCGCAGCCACGGTCGAGGGGGATGTCTTGCAGGTCTACGGCTTGCGCGTTGCCACGCAAGGCGTCGCGCAGCTCCGTGGCGTTGCTGACGCTGGCCGCGTGGGCGTTGCCGAACAGCAGGCTCAGAACAGGAAGTAGCAGGGGGCGCAGGATCTGGCGCAAAACGGACGTCCTTGTGGGCAGGTTTCAAGAGCAAAACACCCGGCTATTTTGCGAAATTAGCCGGGTGTTTTGCCAGCCCCCATTCAGTGGCCGCCGAGTACATCCAGGGGATATTCGGCCACCACATACAGACGGTCGATATCGCGTCCGGCCTGGGCGTCGTTGCTGCGGTGGGTGACGTACGACAGGCTCAACGCCAGGTCTTTGGCAGCGCCCGATTGCACCCGGTATTTGCCTTCGATATCACGCTCCCAGTGTTTGCCGCCATCGCCCTGGTTGGGCACGTAGCTGCCCAGTTCGGCATCGTAGGGGTTGTAGGCGCCACCTTTGGGCGCGTGGCTGCCGTCGATATCGCTGCCGCGCACGTAGCGGGTCATAAAGGTCAGGCCGGGGAGCAAGGCCTGGCTCAGGTCGAGGTCGTAGCGCAGTTGCCAGGACTGTTCATTGGCGCCGTTGAAGTCGGCGTACTTGATCGAGTTGGCCAGGTAAACAGAGTCGCCGCCGACAAAGTCGAACGGCGTGTCGCCGCTGATTTTCTGGTAACCGAGGCTGAAGGCCTGACTGCCGATGCTGAGTTTGCCCAGCAGGCTGACAGCGGTGGTGTTGATGGCGCCGGCGCGTTCGGCGCCTGAGCCGAGGGTGCGGTACAGGTTGGCGTCCCAGTTCAGCCGGCTGCTGTCGCTCAGGGTTTGTTGCAGGTGCAGGTTGCCGTAGTACTGGCGCCAGGTGTCGCTGAGCTCGCCCACGTACAGGGCGCCGCCCCAGGTGTGGTTGGCTGCGCTTTGGATGCCGAGCAGGCTGATGCTTTGGTTGCGGGTGGAGGCGCCATAGCCGTCGAAGTCGCTGCGCGACGAGCTTTCGTCCTGGTTTTTGAAGGCGCTGAAGTGTCCGGCGGTCCAGCTCAGGTCGCTGCCGGCCAGGCCCTGCAGCAGGGCGCCGGTGGCGTATTCGGGTTGCAGGCGTTTGTCGGCGGTGTCGAACACCGGGGTTTCCACTTCCATTTCGCCGAGCTTCAGCTGGGTATCGCCTAGGCGCAGTTTGAGCGCGCCACCAGCGCTGGAATACTCACCCGCTGCCTTGCCGGAATCGCCTACCGGCAGCAACCCGGTGCCGGCGCGGCCTCCGCCGCTGTCCAGGCGCAGGCCGACAAAGCCGTGAGCATCGACGCCCACGCCGAGCAGGCCAGGTGTGTACCCCGACTGGAAACGCCCGATAAAACCCTGTGCCCATTCGCGGTTGTAGCTGTCGCCGTTATGGCCGGTGCGGGTGTCGTTGTTGAGGAAGAAGTTGCGGCTGAGCACATTCAGCGTGGCATCGCTGAACAGCGCCGGGGTGTCGGCGTGCACCGCGGTCACCCAAGTGGACGCCAGCAAGGGCGCGCAAAATAGCAAGGTAGGCCGCATGGGAAGGCTCCGCTGGGAAAGGCAGGAGTATCCCGGCGCACGCCATTTGGTGATTGAAGGTATGTGCTTTTGTAGGGGGGCTCTATGCGCACCAGGAGGTGCCCCGACAAACACAAAAAAACCGGCACACGGCCGGTTTTTTCAATTTCGCAGCGATCAATTGATCAAGCTGAGGAACTCACTACGGGTGGCGGCGTTCTCGCGGAATTCGCCGAGCATCACCGAGGTCACCATCGAGGAGTTCTGCTTCTCCACACCGCGCATCATCATGCACATGTGCTGCGCTTCGATCACCACGGCTACGCCGAGGGCACCGGTCACCTGTTGTACGGCTTCGGCGATCTGGCGGCTGAGGTTCTCCTGAATTTGCAGGCGGCGGGCAAACATGTCGACGATACGCGCGACCTTCGACAGGCCCAGCACTTTGCCACTCGGAATGTAAGCCACGTGGGCTTTACCAATGAACGGCAGCAGGTGGTGTTCGCACAGCGAGTACAGCTCGATGTTCTTGACCAGCACCATTTCGCTGCTGTCGGAGCTGAACAGCGCGCCGTTGGTGACTTCTTCCAGGGTCTGTGCATAACCGCGGCAAAGGTACTGCATGGCTTTGGCGGCACGTTTGGGCGTGTCGAGCAGGCCTTCGCGGGAAACGTCCTCACCCAGTTGGCTGAGGATCGCGGTGTAGTTCTGTTCCAGAGACATGGATCTACCTGTAAGGCATTGGTAATTAAGCAGAGACGCAGGGTAGGGCGCTGGGCTTAACCTTGCAAGCGCACAGCACGCCAGCAGCAGTCTGTTATGCAGCCATTTTCCGAAGGAACGGTGGGTTTTTACTCGTCGCGGCCATCCATCATGGTGCGTTTGAGCAGCACATAAATAGCGCCGGTACCGCCGTGTTTGGCCAAACACGAGGTGAACCCGAGCACGCCCTGGTGCTGACGCAGCCAGGTGTTCACATGGCTTTTGATCATCGGCCGCTTGCCGTCCATGCGCACCGCTTTGCCGTGGGTGACACGCACGCAGCGAATTTCCAGCTTGTTGGCTTCGGCAAGAAACTCCCAGAGGGTGTCGCGGGCTTTTTCCACGTTCATGCCGTGCAGGTCGAGGCTGCCTTCGAAGCTCACCTGACCCAGCTTGAGCTTGCGCATCTGGCCTTCTTGCACGCCATCGCGAGCCCAGTACAGCGGGTCTTCGGCGCCGACGTCGATAACGAACTGATCAGACAGACCGTCGACCCGGGTGACGCCTTCAGAGATGGTCGCCGCCTGGCGCAGGACCTGCACACGGGCGCGGTCGGCCTTGGGTTTGCCGGTCTCAGCGCGGTCGTGCTGGATGGGCTTGATGCCGCGAGTTTCGGCTTTGAATAGGGAAAAATCGTCGTCTTGCATGGGAGGTCTCCGCGAATAGGGCCTAGTTTACCCATTCAGCGGTGGCCGTTCACGGGTGGATTAGTCGTGCTTCTTCATCAGGTGTGGCGCCAGGGCCAGATCACTCGGGCGGCGCAGACGGCGACGGCAGCGGCGCCAGGCGACCACGCCCAACCACAGCAGAAACAAACCGAAGACAAGAATCACCGTGGCGTTGCCGGGTGTGTCATTCAGCCCGCCAAGGGCCGGCGGGTGGCCGAACAAGGTGGCAGCGCCGGCCATTGCCAGCAGAATGCCAAGCATGGCGAACAGCGCCGAAAGCGCGGCGGCGAAGCGCCAGCGCCAGCTCCCAGGACCGCGTGGGCGCAGGCGACGGGCGTCGAAACCATCAGACAATTTCATTGCGCTTTCCTTTCAGGGTGTCGGCGGTATGACCGATACACGTCAGCAACGTTCACTCAGGGCCCCTCCAGACCCTGTGAAAACTGCTGCGCTCAGTCTGGCGGCGTTAGAAACAGCGCCTGGACCCGCAAATGGGGCCCAAGGATCGCACCCTGAGCCGCGCCGGGGTTGCCTCAGATCAAGGCTTTGGAATGGCTGACCAGGGCGGCGAAATTGTCCGCCAGAATCGCCATTTCGGTCCGATGCACTTCAGCGGCGCTGATCACGCCGTCGCCATAGGGCAGATCGCGGGTGGCGCAGGCACCATCCACCAGGGTGCACCGGTAACCATAGTCTTTGCAGGCGCGCACGGTGGTGCTGATGCTGGAGTGGGTCATGAACCCGCAGATGATCAGGTCAAGGCGGCCGATGGCTTCCAGACGGGCATGCAGGTCGGTGCCGGAGAAGGCATTGGGCAGGCGTTTTTCGACGATGGTTTCGCCCTGCAGCGGCGCCAGCTCGGGCATGAAACGGCCACGTGGCCCCTGCGGGTCGAGGAAACCGCCGGGTACACCGAGGTGTTTGACGTGAACGATTGGCGTGCCGTTGGCGCGGGCGGTTTCCAACAGGGCGGCTATTTCGGCGATGGCGGCGTCCAGGCCGGGCAGGGGCATGGCGCCACTGCGGTATTCCTCTTGCGCATCGATGATCAGCAGGCAGGCATTACTCAAACTGGCCGGCGCGTAACTGCGGCCGGTGAGCTGGAGTAAGGTTTGCGGTTGGGACATGTCTTGGCTCCTGACAGACGCGAATTGGCGCCATTGTCACCCCACAAGCGGTGGCTGTGAATCTTTTTGCTTGTACGCGTGTGCTACCCCACGGATTGCGCTGGCTGCACGCCTGCTGCAATAAACCAACCGAGGCTCAGGCGCCTTCGGCTAAACTGCCGGCCTCGACTTTGGAGATGCCGCTGTGACCGTTTCGACTTCCCGTTTGCGTACCCTGCGTGACCACATTCGCTGGGCTGTCAGCCGTTTTCATGCCGAGGAATTGTTCTTCGGTCATGGCACCGACAACGCTTGGGACGAAGCGCGGCAGCTGGTGCTGGGCGCGGTCCACTTGCCTTGGGAAGTTGCCGACGCCTACCTCGATTGCCGCCTCGAAGACGACGAGCGCGACTACCTGCACACCCTGCTCAAACAGCGCATCGAAGAGCGCGTTCCCACTGCTTATCTGCTCGGCGAAGCCTGGTTCTGCGGCCTGCCGTTTATGGTCGATGAGCGCGTGCTGATTCCCCGTTCACCGATTGCCGAGCTGATCCAGCAACGCTTCGGTCCTTGGCTGCCGGGTACCCCGACACGCATCCTCGACCTCTGCACCGGCTCAGGTTGCATTGGTATCGCCTGCGCCTACGAGTTCGAAGGCGCGGAAGTGGTGCTTGCCGACCTGTCTTTTGAAGCGCTGGAAGTGGCCAACCAGAACATCGAGCGGCACAGCCTTGATGATCGCGTGTACACCGTGCAGGGCGACGGCTTTGCCGGGCTGCCGGGGCAGCGTTTTGACCTGATCGTCTCCAACCCGCCCTACGTCGACGCGGAAGATTTCGCCGACATGCCGGCCGAATACCACCACGAACCGGAGTTGGGCCTGGCCTGCGGCGACGATGGCCTGGACCTGGTGCGGCGCATGCTGGCCGAAGCCGCCGACCATTTGAGCGAGCAGGGCGTGCTGGTGGTGGAAGTGGGCAACAGCCAGGTGCACGTGGAAGCGCTGTACCCGGAGGTGGACTTCACCTGGCTGGAGTTCGTCAATGGTGGGCACGGGGTGTTCTTGCTAACTGCTGAGCAGTGCCGGCAGCACCAGGCGTTGTTTGCCGCGAAGGTTTAACCGCGTACGGAATGCCTTGTGGGAGGGGCTTTAGCCGCGATGTTTTTAAAATCAAGAGCTCGCGGCTGAAGCCCCTCCCACAAAAAACCGAGCCTGATCAGCGCGACGCCATCCAGATAAACAACCCCGCCTGAAACACGCAAAACGCCACCAGACACGCGATGGTAAAGCGCTGGGTGCCGTCTTCGCGGCGCAGGGCATCGATGCGTTGCTGCAGTTTGACGATCTGTACATCCTGCTCGCGCAAGTTGTGGTCGGCGTGTTCGAGCATCGCGGCGGCGTCGAGCAGCTCGAGGGTTTGCACTTTTTCCTTGTTCCAGTCACCGCGCAGCGAACTCACCCGCGGCGCCGAATAGGTGGCTTTGGCCTGCTGCGGGTCGGTGTAGTCGAGGTCGAAACCCTGGGCCTTGAGAAAGTGGTCGCGGCGCAGGCGGGCGTCTTCGCTGAGCGCATCCTTGATCCCCAGCACGCCGCCTTCGACGGTGTAATGCGCGCAGCGTTGCTGGGCCCAGGCGATGCCCTGTGCCAGCAGAAAGCGGCCGAGGCCACGGTTGATCGGTTCCAGGTGCAGTCCGCGGTCCGGGCCGAAACGCACTTCCTTGCGGCGATGGTCGATCCACACTTCCAGCACGTTATCGTTTTTGCGCGTGAGGATGCCGTGCAGGTTGATGGTCAGGCGCAGAAAGCTCTGGTCCGGGCTGTGCCGGGCCAGGCGGCCCATCTGCACAAAGCGCAGGGGCCGTGGGCCGGTGTAGCGATCAGCCGGCAGTGGCGCCAGGCGCAGCAGGCGCCACTGCTCATCGGGCAGGGCGCTCCAGGGATGGGGCAGCGCCTCGTTGACCTCGGCGACGGCGGTCTCCTCGGGCGGTGGCGCGGTTTGTTCGGTATCGGTGTCTGCCATGGGCGTGTTCCACAAGCCGTGTGCGTACGAGCGTACTAGTCATGGCTTCTATCGGCTACCGCGCGCTGCGCTTGAGGCTGGCGTGGTGCTACTACTTAGCGTGGCTCTGAATAAAGGTAACCAAGCGACTGGTGAGCTCGCGCGCCAACGGCAGCTGCGGGTTGTTGTACGAAGCCAACTGCTGCTTGGGCTCATTGGCGACAATGCGCAGCACATGGTTCATGCCGGGGATAACCACCAGTTCGGCAGCGGCGTTGGCGGCCTTGAGCGCTTCGGCGTCACCGACTTCCACCTGCATATCGTGGCTGCCCTGGAGAATCAGCGCCGGCATGCGCAGGCGGGCGAAGGCAGCGGTGGGGTCCTGGCGAAACAACGACATCAGATAGGGCTGCACGCTGGGGCGAAACAGCACCTGCAAGTCGTCCGGCACATGCGGCACCGGCTGGCCGGCCTTGAGCTGGTCGATGGTCCACAGGCTTTGCGGCAACAGCGGAGCGGGCAGACGCTCGCGCAGTTGTTCCTTTAACACCTGGTCGATCGGGCGGCCGGTGCCGGCAATCGACACCAACGCATCGGCGCCGGCCGCAGGAGCAGCAAGGGTGGCGATCAGCGCGCCTTCACTGTGGCCGACCAGGGTGAGGCTGGAAAAACGCCCGTCGGCCCGGAGTTTCTCGCTCCAGGCCACGGCGTCGGCCACGTACTTTTCCACGCTCAGGTCGCGTTCATCCGGGGTGGCGGGGCGGCTGGCGGCGATGCCGCGTTTGTCATAGCGCAGGCTGGCGATGCCGTTACGGGCCAGGTTTTGCGCGAGCAGTTTCAGGCTGTCGTTGTTGCCGCCTTCGGGGTTGTTGCCATTGCGGTCGGTGGGCCCGGAGCCGGCAATCAGTAGCACCACGGGCACCTGCCCGTCGGTTTTCGGCAGCAGCAGGGTGCCGAACAGCTCGCCGTTGCCGGTGTTCAGGCTCATTGGCCGTTGCAGCACGGTGAAAGATTGCGCCTGGCCCAGGGCCGGCAAAAACAGCAACAGCAGCAGGGCAAGCGCGCGCGGCATCAAGGTGGCTACTTATAAGGAGGTAGGCGTTTGGACGCAGGAGATGGAATAAGGTTCGAGGATGAACTGGTCGGATGGCGCAGGTATACTCCACGCCCTGTTTTGTAACCGTCGTTTGTCATTGATGGTTCGTGGCTGATTTTCGCGGAGCGCCCTGCATGTCCGGCAATACCTACGGCAAGCTGTTCACTGTCACCACCGCTGGCGAGAGCCATGGCCCGGCCCTGGTCGCCATCGTCGACGGTTGCCCACCTGGCCTTGAGCTGAGTGAAGCGGACCTGCAGATCGATCTCGACCGCCGCAAGCCCGGCACAAGCCGCCACACCACCCAGCGCCAGGAGGCCGACGAAGTCGAAATTCTCTCTGGCGTGTTCGAAGGCAAAACCACCGGCACCCCGATTGGTCTGTTGATTCGCAACACCGACCAGAAGTCCAAGGACTACTCGGCGATCAAGGACCTGTTCCGCCCGGCCCACGCCGATTACACCTACCACCACAAATACGGCGTCCGCGACTACCGTGGCGGTGGCCGCAGCTCGGCGCGCGAGACCGCCATGCGTGTTGCCGCCGGCGCCATTGCCAAGAAAGTCCTGGCCGGCTTCGGCATTCAGGTGCGCGGCTACATGAGCCAGCTGGGCCCGATCGAAATCCCGTTCAAGACCTGGGACAGCGTCGAAGACAACGCCTTCTTCTGCCCCGACCCGAGCAAAGTGCCGGAGCTGGAAGCCTATATGGACCAGCTGCGCCGCGACCAGGATTCGGTAGGCGCGAAAATCACCGTGGTTGCCGATGGCGTGATGCCCGGCCTGGGCGAGCCGATCTTCGACCGCCTCGACGCCGAACTGGCCCACGCGCTGATGAGCATCAACGCGGTCAAGGGCGTGGAAATCGGCGCCGGTTTCGCCTGCGTGGCGCAGCGTGGCACTGAGCACCGCGACGAGCTGACCCCGCAAGGCTTCCTCAGCAACAATGCGGGCGGCATTCTGGGTGGCATCTCGTCTGGCCAGCCGATCATTGCTCACCTGGCGTTGAAGCCGACTTCCAGCATCACCACCCCCGGGCGCTCCATTGATGTCGCTGGTCAGTCGCAGGACGTCATCACCAAAGGTCGTCACGACCCGTGTGTGGGCATTCGCGCGACGCCGATTGCCGAGGCCATGATGGCCATCGTGTTGCTCGACCACCTGCTGCGCAACCGCGCACAGAATGCCGACGTGCAGGTCAGCACTCCGGTACTGGGCCAGCTGTGATCGCCTATCTCGCCCTTGCACCCGTAGTGGGTGCGATGGGCGTGGCCGGTTGAACTGAGCATGGCCAGCCCGCTGCCATACTGGCGCTTATCCAGCTTCTACTTTTTCTACTTCGCCCTGCTCGGCGCGACCGCGCCGTTTCTGGCCCTGTACTTCCATCACCTGGGATTCAGCTCGGCGCGCATTGGCGAGCTGGTGGCGATTCCCATGTTGATGCGCTGCGTGGCACCCAACCTGTGGGGCTGGCTGGGTGATCGCAGTGGCAAGCGCCTGGCCATCGTGCGTTTTGGCGCGGCCTCGACCCTGCTGTGTTTCACCCTGATCTTCATCAGCAAGAGCTACGCCTGGCTGGCGTTGATCATGGCCCTGCATGCGTTCTTCTGGCATGCGGTGTTGCCGCAGTTCGAGGTGATCACCCTGGCCCACTTGCGCGAGCAGGCGGCGCGTTACAGCCAGATCCGTCTGTGGGGCAGCATCGGTTTTATCGTCTGCGTGGCGGCGCTGGGCAAGCTGTTCGAATGGCTGAGCCTGGATATCTACCCTTGGGCGCTGATCGTGATCATGGCCGGCATCGTCATCAGCAGTTGCTGGGTGCCCAATGCCCAGCCCTATGTCCGCGAAAACCAGCTGGGTGCCGGCGGCTTTCTCGCCCAGTTACGCCAGCCCGGCGTGCTGGCGTTCTACTTGTGCGTGGGGCTCATGCAGCTCAGCCACGGGCCGTACTACACCTTTCTGACCCTGCACCTGGAAGCCCTGGGGTATGCCCGTGGTTTCATTGGCCAGCTGTGGGCGTTGGGGGTGGTGGCCGAGGTGCTGATGTTCTTGCTGATGGTGCGGATTCTTCAGCGCTTTTCCCTACGCCAAGTGTTGATGGCCAGCTTCCTGTTGGCCGCCCTGCGATGGCTGCTACTGGGCAATTTTGCCGAGCACCTGGCCGTGCTGGTGCTGGCCCAAGTGATGCACGCAGCCACCTTCGGCAGTTTTCATGCGGCGGCGATTCATTTCGTTCAGCGCAGTTTCGGCGCCAACCAGCAAGGCCAGGGCCAGGCGTTGTACGCCGCGCTGGCGGGCATTGGTGGCGCATTCGGCGCCCTGTATTCGGGCTACAGCTGGAACACGTTGGGTCCGGCATGGACCTTCGCCATCGCCAGTGTGGCGGCGACGGCGGCAGCGGTTATCATCGGTATGCGTTTGCCAAGCGACAACGTCCGCAATCTCGCACAGCCACCTTTGCAACACTCGGATTTGAATGAGGAGCGGGCATGAGCCGCGAACAATTGGCCGACGACATTATTGCGGCAGGACGTTTTCTTTATGGCCGCGGCTGGTCGCCGGCCACCAGCAGCAACTACTCGGCACGGCTGTCAGCCACTGAAGCGCTGCTGACGGTGTCGGGCAAACACAAAGGCCAACTGGGCCGCGACGATGTGCTGGCCACCGACCTTCAGGGCAACAGCCTGGAGCCGGGCAAAAAGCCTTCCGCCGAAACCCTGCTGCACACCCAGCTGTACCAATGGCGCGCCGACATTGGCGCGGTGCTGCACACCCACTCGGTAAATGCCACCGTGCTGTCGCGGGCGACCCACGCCAACGAGCTGGTGTTCGAAGACTACGAATTGCAGAAAGCCTTCAGCGGCATCGCCACCCACGAGTCGCAGGTGCGCGTGCCGATTTTCGACAATGATCAGGACATCGCCCGCCTGGCCGCCAAGGTCCAGCCCTGGCTGGAACAGCACCCCGACTGCGTCGGTTACCTGATTCGCGGCCACGGCCTGTACACCTGGGGCGCGCAAATGAACGATGCGCTACGCCAGGTCGAAGCCTTTGAATTTCTGTTTGAGTGCGAGCTGAAGATGCTTGCCCTAGGGAAGACCACTGTATGAGCAGCCTTAGCGTTTTTTCCGTTTCCACCCCGGACATCCCCAACAAGGTGCTCAACCACCTGGAAGACATCACCAGCACCCTGGCGGCCGTCGGCGTGCGGTTCGAGCGCTGGCAGGCCGTGGCGCCGATCAAACCGGGTGCTACTCAGGACGAAGTGATTGCCGCCTACAAGCCGCAGATCGATAAGCTGATGGTCGAACGCGGCTACGTGACGGTGGACGTAGTCAGCCTCAATGACGACCACCCGCAAAAAGCCGAACTGCGCGCCAAATTCCTCGATGAGCATCGCCATGGCGAAGACGAAGTGCGTTTCTTCGTGGCGGGTCGCGGCCTGTTCACCCTGCATATCGATGACTACGTGTACGCCGTGCTGTGCGAAAAGAACGACCTGATCTCGGTGCCCGCCGGCACCCGCCACTGGTTCGACATGGGCGAGCACCCGCACTTCATCGCCATTCGCCTGTTCAACAACCCCGAGGGTTGGGTGGCGAATTTCACCGGCGACAGCATCGCCAGCCAGTTTCCTCGTTTAGAGGATTGACTCGGTCCCTGTGGGAGGGGCTTCAGCCGCGAGCTTTTAAGATCACAAGCTCGCGGCTGAAGCCCCTCCCACCAACAGCTCTTTTGTCCGACAGATTTCAGGATTTTCGATGCCCATCAAAGCCATCCTCACCGACATCGAAGGCACCACCAGCGCGGTGAGTTTTGTCTTTGATGTGCTGTTTCCGTTTGCCGCCGAGCACTTGCCCGAGTTCGTCCTGCTCAATGCCCACCAACCGCCGGTGGCCGAGCAGCTGCAGGCAGTGCGTGAATTGAGCGGCGAGCCGCAGGCCGATGTGTTGCGGGTGGTCGAGATTCTGCTCGCCTGGATCGCCGAAGACCGCAAGGCCACACCGCTCAAGGCTTTGCAAGGCATGGTCTGGGCCGAGGGGTACAAGGCGGGGTTGCTCAAAGGGCACGTCTACCCGGATGCGGTGGAGGCGCTGCAACGTTGGAAGCAGGAGGGGTACGCGCTGTACGTGTATTCCTCGGGCTCGATCCAGGCGCAGCAACTGATCTTCGGCTGCTCGGTGGCCGGTGATCTGTCGCCGCTGTTCTCGGGCTACTTCGACACCACTTCGGGCCCAAAGCGCGATGCGCAGTCGTATCGCAGCATCGTTGCCAGCATCGGTGTGCCGGCGGATGAAGTGCTGTTTCTCTCGGACATCGTCGAAGAGCTGGACGCTGCCCAACAGGCCGGTCTGCAGACCTGTGGCCTGGCCCGCGAGGGCGGCGAACTGCCGGGCCATCAGACCCTGGCCAGCTTCGCCCTGATCGACCTCAACGCCTACTGACCGGCGGCCGATGCGGAAAGTGGAACCTCGCGGCGGCAACCGGGCTCTTTAAGTAGTACCCGCCGCGACGAGAAAGGCCATGTTTCTGGACTTCGACTATTACAGCTACCGCTATTGGGCCTATGCGGCCCTGGCGGTGCTGCTCGCGTTGCACCTGTGGGCCGCTTATAACGTGGTGCAAAGCCCGGTGGCCCGACGCTTGAAAACCCTTTGGGTGAGCCTGCTGGTGCTGTTCCCACTATTGGGGTTCTTCAACTGGTACGTGATGGGCCCGCGCGCGCAATCACGCTGATGGCAACAACTCCCTGAACCTTAGCCTTAGGCGACTATCCTAGAGGAGCAATCTCATCCTCAGGAGTACGACTATGGGTAACGGTTACGGCGGTCTGATTGGCCTGATTATTCTGGCGCTGGATATCTGGGCGATCATCAACGTACTGAAAAGCGGCGCGGAAACCGGCAAGCAGGTGCTGTGGATACTGTTGATCGTGTTGCTGCCGCTGCTCGGGTTGATCATCTGGGCCATCGCCGGGCCGCGCGGCAACGTGCGTATCTGAGCCTTTCTACAGTAACCAGGCACCTTCCAACTGCAGCAACAGCTGCTTGCGCTCCAGGCCGCCGGCGTAGCCGGTGAGGGTGCCGTTGCTGCCGATCACCCGATGGCAGGGAATCACCACCGCAATCGGATTGGCGCCATTGGCCGTGCCCACGGCGCGCACCGCCCTGGGCCGCGCGATGCGCTGCGCCAAGTCGGCATAGCTGCAGGTGCGGCCGAAGGGAATCCGTTGCAGCGCCTGCCACACCTCTTGTTGAAACGGTGTTCCCAGCGGCGCCAGACGCAACTGGAATTGCTGGCGCTGGCCGGCGAAATACTCGTCCAGTTGCCGGCACACCTCGTCCAGCTCGGCATCCGCCGCCTGCCAGTTTTCGTTCAATTGCCAAGGCTGCCCGCCGTCCATGTGCAACAGGCGCAGGCCCTGTTCGTCGCCGGCCAATAGCAGCGGGCCAATGGGGCTGTCGTGGTAGCGGTAGTGCATGGTCTCACTCCTCCGGTTCGGCGTAGCTTTGCCACAGGTACATGGCGGCATAGGCACGCCAGGGGCGCCAGGCTTCGGCCTGGGCGGTGAGGGCGCGGGCGCTGATGCCGGCGCTGCCCCAGAGTCTGGCCTTGAGCAAACCGAGGTCGCTGGCCGGAAACGCGTCGGCCACGCCAAAGGCGCGCAGGGCAATGTACTGCGCCGTCCATGGCCCGATGCCGGGCAGGGCGCAGAGGCGTTCGAGCAGATCCTCCACGCCGTCATCGGCATGCAGCGCCAGGCTGCCGTCGCCCAGAGCACGGGCAAAACCCTGCAAGGTCGCCACCCGTTTGCCGGGCATGCCGATGCCATCGAGGTTGGCCTCGGCAATCGCCTGTGGGGTAGGGAACAGCCGGCTAGGGCCGTCTTCGGGCGCATCTGCGAGTTCTTCGCCGAGGCGTTTGACCAGGCGGCCCACGATAGTCACCGCCGCTTTTACCGTCACCTGCTGGCCAACGATGGCGCGCACGGCTTGTTCGAATGGGTCGAAGGCGGTGGGAATGCGCAGGCCCGGGTAGCGGGCGACCAGGGCGCGAAGGTGCGGGTCCTGGCTGAGGTGCTGGGCGATCAGGGTGGTGTCGGTGTTGAGGTCGAACATGCGTTCTACCCGCGCCGCCAATAGGGGCAGCAAGGCTTCGGCCGAGGGGCTGACGGTCAGTTCCAACGCACTGTGCTCGGGCACATGACGCAAGGCGAACCAGCCGCATACCGCATTGATCCGAAAAGTGCGCCGGTAGCCGTGCTCGTCGACCCGCTCCATATCCGGTAGGCAACGCAGGGCGAAGTAGGCGTGAAACTGCTGCCAGTTCCACGGCGGTACATAGGGCAGAAGCAGGGGAGTGGGGTGTGTGCTCATGGCGCTTACCATAACGACCAGATGGTGGGCATGTCTCGCCGGTTCTTGCGGTTGAATTCGTTTTCAGGCGTCGCGGCCAAATCGGATGGCCGCCTACCCTCCCACAGGTAGCGTGGTCTTTGTGGCAGGGGCTTTAGCCGCGATGTTTTTGCGCTTCGCAGATAGCCACAAGGTTCGACCTGTCACCAGTCGCCACGTAGAATGCGCGCCTCGCCTGGGGCTACGGGCCCCAGTCACCGGATTATTCCGCGCATTTTCCCGCGCGGCGCAGAGGAGCAACGCCATGAGCGACTATCAGGAAACCCTCTACGAAGGCTATGGCCAACGTTTTCGCATGGACAAACTGCTGCACGAAGTGCGCACCGAGCACCAGCACCTGGTAATTTTCGAGAACCCTCGCATGGGCCGGGTAATGGCCCTGGACGGCGTGATCCAGACCACCGAAGCCGACGAGTTCATCTACCACGAGATGCTCACCCACGTGCCGATCCTGGCCCATGGCGCGGCGCGCAAAGTGCTGATCATCGGTGGCGGCGACGGCGGCATGCTGCGTGAAGTGAGCAAGCACCGCAGCGTCGAGCAGATCACCATGGTCGAGATTGACGGCACGGTGGTCGACATGTGCAAGGAGTTCCTCCCCGAGCACTCCAAGGGCGCTTACGACGACCCGCGCCTGAACCTGGTGATCGATGACGGCATGCGGTTTGTCGCCACCACCGAAGAGAAATTCGACGTGATCATCTCCGACTCCACCGACCCCATCGGCCCGGGCGAAGTGCTGTTCTCGGAGAATTTCTACCAGGCCTGCCGCCGCTGCCTGAACGAGGGCGGCATTCTGGTGACCCAGAACGGCACGCCGTTCATGCAATTGGACGGCGTGCAGAACACTGCCGGGCGCATGAACGGCCTGTTTGCTGACTGGCATTTCTATATGGCAGCGGTGCCGACCTACATCGGCGGTGCCATGACCTTCGCCTGGGGCGCGACCAACGCGGGCCTGCGCAACATCCCGCTGGAGACCCTGCGCCAGCGTTTTGCCGGCAGTGGAATTGTCACCCGCTATTACAACCCTGAAGTGCACCTGGGCGCCTTCGCCCTGCCGCAGTACGTGCTGCAAGCCATCGGCAAGCCCAGTAATGACTGAGTTACCTGTTCGATGACCTCGTAGGAGCGGCTTTAGCCGCGATGCTCTAGATGGGTGAAAGCATCGCGGCTAAAGCCGCTCCTACAGGCCCCTCGACCATTTCTCAACGAAATTTTCACATTCACTCGCTGACTATTTGCGGCTTCGCTCTTGGGTTGATGTAGGAGTATTCTTCGTCACCCATTTTTCGTACGCCTAATCAGTGAGTTTTGGACAACATGGCCCAATCGGACGCCCTGAGTTCTTCCGTATCGCCGCGCGGTACCCCCACCCTTAAAAGCCATCTGATTTTCACCTTCCTCAGCGCGTGTGCCTTCCTGCTGATGTACACGCTTATGCGCGTGGCGTTGCTGGTGTACAACCGCGAGCTGATCGGTGAAGACACCTTCGCGACCTTCGCCGAAGCCTTTTTCAACGGCATGCGTTTCGATCTGCGGGTGGTGGTGTATGCCTGTGCGCCGTTGCTGATTTCCATCCTGATTCCTGCCGCCATGGCCCGCCGTGGCTGGATGCGGGTGTGGCTGACGTTCTTCGCCAGCGTCACTTTGTTCCTTGGCCTCACCGAGCTGGACTTCTACCGCGAGTTCCACCAGCGCCTGAACAGCCTGGTATTCCAGTACTTCCAGGAAGACCCGAAAACCGTTCTGAGCATGCTCTGGAACGGCTTCCCGGTGGGCCGTTACCTGTTGGCCTGGGCAGTAGCGACCTGGCTGCTGTGGAAACTGTTCAAGGGCCTCGATGGCCTCAGCCGCTCCCGTGGCGAGGCGGCGATGTTCAGCGCCAGCCCACGTGCGCGCACCTCTTGGCCCGTGCGCGGCGTAGCCTTCGTGCTGTGCCTGGTGCTGGCCGTATTGGCCGCCCGTGGCACCCTGACCCAGGGCCCACCCCTGCGTTGGGGCGATGCGTACACCACGGAGTCGATGTTCGCCAACCAGCTGGGCCTCAATGGCACGCTGACCCTGGTGTCTGCGGCGCAAGCGAGTTTCTCCTCCCATCGCAAGAACGCCTGGAAATCCACCATGGCCGATGCCGATGCCCAGGAGATCGTGCGCAAGATGATCCTCACCCCGCACGACGTGCTGGTGGACGCTGACAAAGCGGCGATTCGTCGTGACTTCACCCCGCCGGCCGATGGCACCTTGCCGGAAGTGAAGAACGTGGTGGTGATTCTGATGGAAAGCTTTGCCGGGCACTTTGTTGGCGCCCTCGGCAGCCCGCTGAACATCACCCCCGAGTTCGACAAGTTGGCCAAAGAGGGCGTGCTGTTCGACCGCTTCTTCTCCAACGGCACCCACACGCACCAGGGCATGTTCGCCACCATGGCGTGCTTCCCCAACCTGCCAAGCTTCGAGTACCTGATGCGCATGCCCGAGGGCAACCACAAGTTCTCCGGCCTGCCGCAACTGCTCGATGCCCGTGACTTCGACAACCTCTACGTCTACAACGGCAACTTCCAGTGGGACAACCAGTCCGGGTTCTTCAGCAACCAGGGCATGACCAACTTCATCGGCCGCGAAGACTTCGTTAACCCGGTGTTCATGGACCCGACCTGGGGCGTGTCCGACCAGGACATGTTCGACCGCGGCGCCAAGGAGTTGGAAACCAACTTCGGCAAGAAACCGTTCTATGCCTTGCTGCAGACCCTGTCGAACCACACCCCTTACGCCTTGCCGGCGGACTTGCCAGTGGAACGCGCCAACACAGGTACCAGCTCAGACGAGCACCTGACCGCTATGCGTTATTCGGATTGGGCGCTGGGGCAGTTCTTCGAGAAAGCGCGTAAGGCGCCGTACTTCAAGAACACCCTGTTCGTGATCGTCGGCGACCATGGTTTTGGCAGCGACGAGCAACTGACCGAGATGGACCTGTTCCGCTTCAACGTGCCGCTGCTGTTGATCGGCCCGGGCATCCAGGAAAAATTCGGCCCGCTGCGCCACACCGTTGGCACCCAGATCGACATCGTGCCGACCATCATGGGCCGTCTCGGTGGCCAGGTGCGTCACCAGTGCTGGGGTCGCGACCTGCTGACCCTGCCTGAAGGCGACCATGGCATTGGTGTGATCAAGCCGTCCGGCGGCGAGCAGACCGTTGCCATCGTCACCCCTGAGCGCATCCTGATCCAGCCTAAAGGGTTCGAACCGCGTCTGTACGACTACCAACTGGGCGCCAAGGCCAGTGCCACCCGTGTACCGGGCGACATCGATCCTGAGCTGAAAAAGCAGTTGGAAGCCTTCCTGCAAACTGCCACCAAGAGCCTGCTGGATAACACCGCAGGCGTCGTGGATGGGATGCCGGATAAAGACGAAGACTGATTCCCTCTAATGCACCGGGTGGGTACCTGCCCGGTTTGTGTTGTCCCGTCGCGGCTAAAGCCCCTCCCACAGGAAATCTCGTTTCTTGTGGGAGGGGCTTTAGCCGCGATGCTTTTGGGGAACACAAAACTCTGAAGCCTTGCACCGTCATCCCAGCGAAAGCTGGGACCCAGAATTGCGTGGGTGACGAAGATCAGCACCAAACGCCAGGCAAAAAAATAGGCGCCTAAGGTGGCGCCCGGAGAATCAAACGATGCATAGGGTCTGAACGGCCTGACGGGCTTTAGTTCAACCCGATGTGCAGTTGTCTGTCCTCTCGGCTTTTCTCCAGGCAAAAGAAAGGGCACCAAGAGGTGCCCTAAAAAGATCTATGGAGTAAGTCCACTGTCTCTGAGTCGCCACGCCTGGCTTTAGTTCAGCCAGGCTCGACGAACGGTCGTCACTTGCCCGGGGTCAGCAGCAGGCGCTTGGTGCCGTAGACCTTGTCGAGGTTCTGCGACTGGAACGGGAAGGTC
Source organism: Pseudomonas sp. GV071 (assembly GCF_003050835.1). GTDB lineage: Bacteria > Pseudomonadota > Gammaproteobacteria > Pseudomonadales > Pseudomonadaceae > Aquipseudomonas. The sequence continues at coordinate 110,177 of NZ_QAOJ01000008.1, forward strand.
ATGTACTGGCCCTTCAACCAGGCGTCGATGCCGTCGGCGTAGTGCGGGCTGGCCGGGTTGCCGGACTGGCCGGTGCTGTTCAGGCCCAACATCGGTTCCGGTTGGCCGAAGTCGACGACGATGCGCATCGCCGGCACCAGCCAGGTGTCGAAGCCTTCGCCCCAATGGTAGGCGGACACGTTGAGGGTGGTGTGGTCGCCGCCGGCCGCATACGGGCCACGGTCCAGGTAACCCTTGATCGCATTGATGCTGGTGGCATCTCCGCTGCTCAGGTACTTGGCCATCTGGGTGGTGTCGGTGGCGAAGGTGTAGCTGTGCAGCTTGCCCCATTGCCAGGTAGCGCGGTCGGCACCCAGTTTGCTCTCGCAAAGGTTGACTGCGGCCACCAGGCTGCGGGCGAGGATCGCCGGTTTGTCTTCTTTCTGCGGGGTTTTCACGTCGTCCCAGAATGGGCTGTCCTCGCGGCCGAGCAGGTGGTCGGCGGGTGCGGAGTAGGACAGGTCAGTGCTGTCCACCAAGGCTTTCCAGGCGGCGCTGGTGTCCGGGCCCAGTTCGTCGAGGAAGGTCTGGCGCATGCTTTCCTGCAGGAAGGCTTCGTACAACGCGGCATCGGCCGAGGTCGCGCGCAGGTTGCCGTCAAACGCCATCAGGCGGCTGTAGGCTTCGCGTGCTTTGGCGCGGTCGGCGGCGGGCAGGGCATCAATGGCTTTTTTCAGCGGCTGGGCCATGCCCGGCGCTTCGAACATGCCTTTGAGCTTGGCCACGAACGGCGAAGTCTGGTCGTACTGCATGGCGATCATGCTTTTCGCGTCGTGCTTGCCGGCGCCAGCCAGCTGCGCGATGCGCTCGCCACGTTCCGGGTAGTACCAGGAGTTGGACAGCTGCATGCCGTAGCCGCGCGGAATGGTGCGCTGGTTGGCGGTGCCCAGCCAGCCTTGCGCCGGATCCTGGTCATAGGGGTGCAGCATCGGGTCGGCGTAACCGTCCCAGTCGTACTGGCCATTCCAGCCGGGGGAGGGCAGCAGGCCGACACCCGCTTTGCGGTTGGGGTAACGGCCGGTCACTTGCCAGGCAATGTGTTCGGCATCAGCAAACACCAGGTTCAGCGGAATGGCGCGGATATCACGGGCGGCTTCGAAGGCCTGGTCCACCGATTGCGCGCGGGACAGGTTGAAGAACGCGTCCAGGGTCTTGTCGCCATCCAGCGCAGCGCTTTGCAGGGCGATGCCATAACCGCTGCTGATCTGCAGCGGTTGCAGCATGTGTTTGCGCTCGCCCAACACGCTGTTCAGCAGCGGGCCATGGCGAGTTTCGTAAATCGCCTCGCGCACCGGGCGCTGGCCTTTGATAAAGAAGGTTTCCTGGCGCACGCGGGCGGCCACCCACTTGCCGTCGGCCTCATACAGCACCTGGCTGCCCTGGCGTTTGATCTTCTCCAGGAACAGGTCCTGGTTGTCGCCCATGACCATGGTCATGCCCCAGGCCAGCTTGCCGTTGAAACCGGCCACCACTGCCGGCACACCGGCAATCGACACGCCCGCGGCCTGGAATTTTGGCGAGCGGATCTGCACATAGTTCCACGCCGAGGGCATCGACAGCGGCAGGTGGGTGTCGTTGGCCAGCAGGCTCTTGCCACTGCGGCTGCGCTGCGGGGCAATGGCCCAGTTGTTGGAAGCGGCGACGCCGAGCATGTCGAGGCCGGCGATTTGTTCGGTGACTTTGCCCAGGGCGCTGAGGCCCTGGATCTGCCCGCTCAGCACCAGGCCTTTGAGTTTGTCTGCTTCATCGAACGGTAGGGGCTCGTCGGGGTAGGTCGGAGTCAGCCAGGCCAGCTTGTCGCTACCGACTTTCTGTGCGAGCGCCAAGGAAGCGATCTCTTCCTGCAGGTTCACCGACAGGCCGAAGTTCATCAGGCAGAAAATCAGCACCGAATCTTCCGGCTTCCAGTAGGCCGGCTTGTAGCCAGACTCGGCCAGGTCCATTGGCAGCTTGTCCTGGTAGCGGTACAGGTAGGCGTTGACGCCACGGGCATAGACTTCGAAGAACTTCTTCATCCGCGGCGAGCTGCTCTTGTACAGCACCTCGGCGCTTTGTTTGAGGTTCACCGCGCGCATGAAACGGTCGATTTCCAAGGCGCCGGGGCCGACCATCTCGGACAAGCGACCCTCGGCCATCAGGCGCATGCCGACCATCTGGCTGAGGCGGTCGCCGGCGTGCACATAACCGAGGGCGAACAGCGCGTCATGGAAGGTGGTGGTTTCAATCAGCGGCATGCCCAGGGCGTTGCGGCGGATCGACACGCTTTGTGCCAGGCCCTTGATCGGCTGAATGCCGGTGGTGGGCGGCAGGCTGTCGGCGTAGTGGCTGTCCAGCCAACTCTGACACCCGCTGAGACTCACGGCGCCAACCAGGGCAGCGGCAGCTGTGAAACGCGTGAAGAATGGCGACGCCATGGTCTGAAGCTCCTGCAAAAATCGATTAAAAACGGCAGGCGCTACGTTAGTGAGGCGCCCGCCGCCGCGCAAGCGAGGACGGGCGTGTGGCGCGGGTTATTTTTTCGGCTGCGGATTGATCTGCTCGGCCAGGGCATAAGCCCGTTCGGTGGCCGGGCGCGCCTTGATGGCGTTGAACCAGCGCTGCAGGTTGGGGAAGTCGGCGAGGTTCTGCTGCTGGCGCTCGTGGGGCACGATCCACGGGTAGCTGATCATGTCGGCAATGGTGTAATCGTCGCCGCAAATAAAACGGCGGCCTTCCAACTGCTTGTCGAGCACGCCATACAGCCGCGCGGTTTCATCCACATAACGCTTCATGGCGTAGGGGATTTTTTCCGGCGCGAACAGATTGAAGTGGTGATTCTGCCCGGCCATCGGTCCCAGCCCACCCATTTGCCAGAACACCCACTGCAGGCATTCCTGACGCCCGCGCAGATCGCGGGGGATGAACTGTTGGTACTTCTCGGCGAGGTACAACAGAATCGCCCCCGACTCGAAAATCGACAACGGCTCGCCACCGTCGGCCGGCTGGTGGTCGACAATGGCGGGGATGCGGTTGTTCGGCGAGATCTTCAGAAAGTCCGGCGCGAACTGTTCGTTCTTGCCAATGTTGATCGGATGAACCTTGTAAGGCAGACCAGCCTCTTCCAGAAACAGCGATATCTTGTGGCCGTTGGGCGTGGTCCAGTAATACAGATCGATCATCGGAGAGCTCCGTTAAGGCATGTAAGCAACTGACTGGAAGAAACCTGGGTGGTTCGATTGCTTTTGTAGGGTGCGCTATGCGCACCAAGCGATTCATCCGAGTGCGCAATGGTGCGCATAGCACACCCTACAAAAGCAAAAAAGCCCGCACGGGGCGGGCTTTTGAGTACGGGCTTAAATCATCAAGCCGCGTGGCATTTTTTGAATTTCTTGCCACTACCGCAAGGGCAGGGATCGTTACGGCCTACGTCCTTGAGGGCGTTACGCACGGGCTCTTGATGGCCGTGGTTGCAGTCCGGGCCGTGCACGTGGCCGTGGTCATGGTGGTGGTCATGATCATGGTCGTGGTTGCAGTCGGGACCGTGGACGTGGGGTTCGTTGCTCATTAGCGGGTTACTCCGGAATAAAATCGCCGGGAATTATCTCGCCATTTCGTTCCAGGTGCACGCTCGAGCCGAACAATACGCCGGTGTCGGCTACGCCATAGAAGCGGTAGCGAATCGGCTGGTCGTGTTTTTCCAGCATCTTGGCGATGGGTTTGAGCTTGCTCCACAGGTTGGTGCGCAGTGGAATCTTCAGGGTGCGGTGACCGTTGGCCGGCACAGTGGCCCAGACATCCGACTCGCCATCGGCCAGCTTGATGTCATTGAGGTAGAGGCTGAAGGTCATGCCGCGGATCGGCAGGTCGCTGTCGTTGGGGTTGTCGAGGCGCAGGTGCAACAAGAATTCCTGTTCCACCAGCCGGGCCCTGACCACTTCGACTTTCTGCAACTGCACGCTGGGGTCTTGCAGCTCACCGGAAAACCACGAACAGCCACCCAAGCCTGCGACCAGGCCGAGCAGAAGAACTAACCTCAAGTAGGTGGTGCAGGTGGCGTGCTGCCGCATGGCGGACTCCTTGTTGGCCGAGTGTGTCGCAACCCGCAGCTTGTGGGCAACCTGTTGTTTATGTAAAAAAATCTGCGCCATACTGACGGCTGACTCGGACAGGACAGACTCGGACAGGAGAGCACCCATGAGCCGCTACGAGATCGCCTTCTCCGGACAATTGGTGCCCGGTGCCCAGTTGGATCAGGTGAAAGCCAACATGGCCAAGCTGTTCCAGGCCGACGCCCAGCGCATCGCCCTGTTGTTCTCCGGCCGTCGTCTGGTGATCAAGAACAACCTCGACGAAGCCGCGGCGGAAAAATACCGCGCGACCATCGAGCGCGCCGGAGCGCTGGTCGAAGTCTGCAACATGGACGTCGAGATCGAAGAAGTGGAGCTGGCCCCGCCACCTCCTTACGAGCCGCCGGCACCCGTTGCAGCCCCGGTCGCCGCCGCCAGCAGTGCCGGCTCGCCCAAGCCGTTGGTGGTCGCCCCGCGTGATGAGTACATGGCCGCCTTCAGCGACGTGGAAGCGCCGGACTTTGGCATTGCGCCGGTGGGTGTTGATCTGCAGGACGAGAAACCGGAACCGGTAGCGCCCAAGGTCGACCTCAGCCAGTTCAGCCTGGCGCCTGCCGGTAGCGACATGGGCCAGGCCAAAACCGCACCGGCCGGACCACCGCCGGATATCTCGCACCTGAAATTGCAGGAATAAAAAAAGCCCGCGCAATGCGGGCTTTGTTTTTGTGGGAGGGGCTTTAGCCGCGAGCTTTTAAGGTCAAGAGCTCGCGGCTGAAGCTCCTCCCACAGAAAGCATGGCGTTATACAAACCCCGCGCAGCACTTCTTGAACTTCAACCCGCCGCCACAGGGGCACGGATCATTGCGCGTGGCCTTCAATGGCACCGTGCTGTCGATGAAGTACCAACGCCCGTCGTTCTGCACAAACCCCGAACGCTCGCGGTGCGCATGCTCGCCGCTGTCGTCGTGCCAGCGCGCGGTGAAGGTGACGAAGGCATGTTCAGGCTTGCCGCCAAGCACTTCGGCGCTTTCCACTTCCAGCCCCAGCCAGGTGCTCTGGGCGCTCCAGAGCTGCATCGCGGCAGTGTCCAGTTCGGCTTGCTGGGCGGGCAGGGTGGTGGCCTTGAGGTAATCGATATTGCCTAGCACGTAAGCGCTGTAGCGCGAGCGCATCAGGGTTTCCGCGCTCGGCGCCGGGGTGCCGTCGTGGTAGTGGCCGCAGCAGGCGCCAAGCAAGTTGCCGCTGCCGCAGGGGCACGCTGTTTCCGGGGTGTGTGAAGGGGGCATAGCAACTACCACCAGTACTTTCCGAAGTTTGCCGGGTTGGCCCAGAACTTGGCGTTGAGCCAGTCCGGCACCTGTTTGTATTCACGCAGGTCGTAGGTGAACAGGGTCAGCACCTGTTCGTCGCGCTTGAACCGTTCGCTGGCTTGCAGGGCCAGGGCATACAGGTCGGTGTCATGCAGGCCGCAGGCGGGCAGGTCGACCAGCACCGCCAGGCGACTGGCATTCAGATTGCGAATGCCGCCGAGCAGTTCCAGGCCGGTGCGTTTGGGCAGGTGCTCCAGGCAGTCGGCGATCAGCGCCAGGTCGAAACGTTGCGCCGCCAGATCGGCCGGCAGCGGGCCGGCTGCAGCGAAAGCGCAGATGCTGTCCGGGTGGGCTTGCTGGAAGGCGAGCACGGCGGGAAAGTCCACCGCGCCGACCACCAGCAGACGCGCCGGCGCGTAACGGTCCAGAAGCGCGGCCACCGCTTGTTGCGGCGTGCGCGCAGAAAAACTTTCAGTCATCGAAAATCCTCGAACATGAGCGACAAGCCTAGCTGGATGCAGCGATATGGCCTAGTGCTGGCGGATTCTAAAAGTGCCGTCTTTAATCCCAGAGTGTCGGTTTACGCCGATCCCCTGAGGAGACTGTGCATATGAGCATTAAAAGGACTGCAGTACCCCTGATTCTGTTGAGTACTTTGCTGACCGGCTGCGCCGGTTTACAGAAAACCGATTGGCCAACCTGTGCAGCGGTTGGTGGTGTAGGTGGTGCCGCGTTGGGTGCTATCGAGAGTTCAGCCTGGGCTGGCTGGGGCGCATTAGGTGGCGCCGCGTTGGCTGCAGGTTATTGCTGGAGCCATGGCGACGGCGACGAAGACGGTGACGGCGTGCCAGACAGCCGTGACAAGTGCCCGGGCACACCGCCAGGCACCCGTGTGGATGCCAATGGTTGCCCACCACCAGCGGTAGTTGAGGAAGTGCAAGAGCAGGTCGTGGTGGTTGAAGATGAAGTGATCGTGGTTCGTGACGTGCTGTTCGAATTCGACTCGGCCAAGCTCACCGCAACCGACAAAACCAAGCTGGACACCATTGCCACCCGCCTGAAAAACGAAGCGCCGAATGCCAAGCTGACCGTTAGCGGGCATACCGACAGTGTCGGTTCGGATGCCTACAACCAGAAACTGTCGGAACGCCGCGCGCAGTCCGTGGCTGACTATCTGGTGGCCAATGGCGTGTCGCCGAATAACGTCGTAGACGTGGTCGGTGCCGGTGAAAGCGTGCCTGTGGCGGACAACAAGACAGCCGATGGCCGTCAGCTGAACCGTCGCGTGGAAATCAAGATCCATCGTTAGCAGAACCGCAAGCCCCCGTTAATACTGCGCTGTACGCCTTGTGCGGCGCAGTTTGCGGGTCTTTACTTCTGAGTTACCGGCACTCGCCGGTGACTCAGGAGACTATAAAATGCCAACCTTATCCTTACGGGTAACGGTACCCATTCTTCTGGTCAGCAGTGTTCTATCTGGTTGCATGACTACCTCCAGTAACGGGGATGCCGTGGTCAATCAGGGGAACTGGCCCATTTGTACCGTTTTCGGTTTGATCTGCTATGCGCTGGATGGTGATGACGACTCCGATGGAGTTCATGATCGCCGTGATGTCTGCGCCGATACGCCTGCCAATACCCCGGTAAACACCAGTGGTTGCCCATTGCCGCAATACCCTGCGGCTACGCCGGCACCACCACCTGAACCTGAACCCACGCCTGTCGCCCAGAACGAAACCATCGTGCTCAGCGACGCTGGCGATGTGTTGTTCGCGTTCGACTCGGCCGAGTTGAGCGAAAGCGCCAAAAGCGCGCTGGTGGAAATCAGTAAACGCCTCAGCGGCGCCACGCTGGTCAGCGTGCAAGTGGCTGGGCATACCGACAGCAAAGGCTCGGATGCCTATAACCAGAAACTCTCCGAACGGCGCGCCCAGAGCGTGTCGAACTTCCTTACCGCGCAAGGCATACCCGCCAGCAAGCTGTCGGTCGTCGGCTACGGCGAGAGCCAGCCAGTGGCCGACAACACCACGGATGGCGGGCGTGCGCAGAACCGTCGAGTGGAGTTGCACGTCACTCGGTAGGGAGAATCGCTAGGGCAACATCGTACTGTTGAGTGGAAAAAAACAGCGGAGGCCTTGGCCTCCGTTGTTTTTTGTCTGGCACGCTGGTTTCGTTCACCCGCTAAGGGGTAAGGTGCGCGACGAGCAAAAAATAACAAGGGGAGCGTGGGATGAAGGTGTTTTTGCAGGTGGGGAAAACCGCGGTGGCGGTGTTCTGGTTGCTGGTGCTGGTCAACCTGTTCAGCCCGCTGAACAAACCGGTGGACCTGCTGCTGAACGTGTTAGGTGGTCTGGTGCTGCTGGCCCATGTAGTGGAACTGGGGTTGTTCGGCGCGCGCCTGCGTGGTTTGGCCAACATTAACCTGCACCGCGTGCAAGTGCTGCTGTTTGGCATCTTTCATCTGTACGGCCTGGCCGAGCCACAGACCGCCGTCGTGATCGACGCCGTCCCCGAGGCAGTTGCCGAACAAGCGCCGGTTGAGCTCAACCAGGCAGCGGTAGTCGACAGCACCAGCAGCGATGTGGAGGTGCAGCATGCATAAGCCACTGCTCGCCGCATTCGCCCTGCCACTGCTGCTGGCCAGCGCCCTGGCCCAGGCCGAGGTGCAAGTCGCGGTCGCCGCCAACTCCATGCTGCGCCTGCCCAATTCCACCAGCACCTTGCTGCTTGATCGTTTGCAGATCGCCGAGTCGGCCACCCTGGTGGTGCCGGCTACGGTCACCGAAATTCGTGTGGGCAAGCTGGAAATGGGCCGCGACGCGCATATCTCGATTGCCCCCAGCAGCCAACCGTTCCGCCTGGAAGCGCGGCATGCCGAACTGGCGACTGGCGCGCATATCAATGCCCGTGGTGCCAGCGGCAGCTTCGAAAAACCAGCCACGCCGGGGCGTAATCTCAGTATCCGGTTGGAACAGGCCCAGGTGGGCGAGATGACCATCGACGCGCGTGGCGGCATCGGCCGACCGGGCTACCAGGGGCTGGACGGCGCCGACGGTCAAGCGCCGGGTTGCACCTGGGGTGAAGCCGAGCCGGGTTATGACGGCCAGAACGGTGGCGACGGTCAGACCGGCGCGGCCGGCGGCCAGGTGCGTCTGGAAGTACCGGCGAACTTCCCCGATAACCTGCTCAGGGTGAGAGTCGATGGCGGCTTGGGCGGCGCGGCGGGCGAAGCCGGTAAAGGCGGGCAGGGCGGCGCTTCGAAAGGTTGTCTGGTGTACCGCGCCGATGGCGCCAAGCCAGGCAAGCCCGGTCAGCCTGGGCAGCCGGGCGGCAACGGCAGCGCCGGTAGCGTTAATCTGGTGCGTATCCAGTAACGGCTAATCGCGGCTGAAGCCGCTCCTACGGGAACCGCGGTCTCCTGTAGGAGCGGCTTCAGCCGCGATGCTTGTTAAAAACTCGCGCGCGTCGCCGCAACGGTGATGACGGCAATCCCGATCAACAAATTAAGCCCCACCAGGCGCCGGATCTTGCCCAACACCGCGCCACCCGCCGGCCAGTCTTCGCTGGCAATCGCCCGTTTCAGCTCCGGCAATTGCAACGCCTGAATGCGGATGAACAGGGCGAGCATGGCCAGATACAGGCCCATCATCACCTGCACATACTTGGGCGCTGTCTCGAAACCGCCAAAATGCAGCTGTAGCATGCCCACGCCGCCAATCGGCAACACCAGCACACACACCCACACAAAGAGAAAAAAGCGCGGAAACACTTCGCCCCACAAACGCAGGCGGGCCGGGGCTTCCAGGGCAGTAACGGCGGCCGGGCGGAGGACCATCCAGGCGAAGAACATGCCCCCCACCCAGACAACGGCAGCCAAAACATGCAGGGCGTAGAGCAGGGCATATACAGTCATTCACAATCTCCGGTCGGCGGTTAGCAAAACGCGCGCTATCATAGCCGCCCAGTTTGACCACTGAACATTTATCCCGCCCGCTTACCTCGCAGAACCCTCCGTGCTCAGTACCGAAATCAAGTCCCAGATCCAGGGCGCCTATTCCCGCTTTCTCGAAGCCAAAGGGCTGAAGCCACGCTATGGCCAGCGTTTGATGATTGCCGAGATCGCCAAGGTGTTGGGCACCATCAAGGTCGACGACGAAGGCCGGCGCAGCAGCGACCCCGCCGTGGTGGCGGTGGAAGCCGGCACCGGTACCGGCAAGACCGTGGCCTACAGCCTGGCGACCATTCCCCTGGCCAAGGCCGCCGGCAAACGCCTGGTGATCGCCACCGCCACCGTCGCCCTGCAAGAGCAGATCGTGTTCAAAGACCTGCCCGAGGTGATGCGCAACAGTGGCCTGAGTTTCACCTTCGCCCTGGCCAAGGGCCGCGGCCGTTACCTGTGCCTGTCCAAACTGGACCTGCTGCTGCAGGAAGGCGAGTCGCAAAGCGCGACGGCGGCGTTGTTTGAAGAGGAAGGCTTCAAAATCGAAGTCGACCAAGGCAACCAGAAACTGTTTACCGAGATGGTCACCAAGCTGGCCGGCAACAAGTGGGACGGTGACCGCGACAACTGGTCCGAGACCATCGACGACGCCGACTGGGCGCGTCTGACCACCGACCACAGCCAGTGCACCAACCGCCATTGCCCGAACTTTCAAACCTGTGCCTTCTATAAAGCCCGCGAAGGCATGGGCAAGGTTGACGTGATCGTCACCAACCACGACATGGTCCTCGCCGACCTGGCCCTTGGCGGCGGCGCCGTACTGCCCGACCCGCGCGACACCCTCTACGTGTTCGACGAAGGCCACCACCTGCCGGACAAGGCCATCGGCCATTTCGCCCATTTCACCCGCCTGCGTTCCACCGCCGACTGGCTGGAGCTGACGGCCAAGAACCTGACCAAGCTGCTGGCGCAGAACCAATTGCCCGGCGACCTCGGCCGCCTGATCGAGCAAGTGCCGATCCTGGCGCGGGAAATCCGCACCCAGCAGCAATTCATGTTCAATGCCTGTGAGCAACTGGCCGACTTCAAGGCCGGTGAAGACATGGAAGGCCGCGAGCGCCCGCGTCACCGCTTTATCGGTGGCGTGGTGCCGGAGCACCTGACCGAGATGGGCCTGGAGCTGAAAAAGGGCTTCTCGCGCCTAACCGACCTGTTCACCGGCCTTACCGAACTGCTAAAAAAATCCATGGATGGCGAGGCCGCCATCGGCATCGCCAGCCACCAGGCCGAGGAGTGGTACCCGCTGTTCGGCAGTCTGCTGGCTCGCGCGCAGAACAACTGGGAACTGTGGCTGGCGTTCACCGCTGAAGATCCGGAGGAAAGCCCGCCCATGGCGCGTTGGCTGACCCTGGCAGAAGGCGGGGCGATGTTCGACATCGAGGTCAACGCCAGCCCGATCCTGGCTGCCGAAACCCTGCGCCGCAGTTTGTGGAACGTCGCCTACGGCGCCCTGGTGACCTCGGCCACCCTCACGGCGCTGGGCACTTTTGATCGTTTCCGCATGCGCGCTGGTTTGCCGAAAGTGGCCGTCACCGCCGTGGTGCCAAGCCCGTTCCAACACGCCGACGCTGGTGTATTGCGGGTGCCGGACCTGAAAGCCGACCCGCGCGATGCCACCGCCCATACCGCCGCCATCATCCGTGAACTGCCCGGCCTGGTCGAAGGGTCGCGCGGCACCCTGGTGCTGTTCTCGTCGCGCAAACAGATGCAGGACGTGTTCGACGGCCTGGACCGCGACTGGCGTAAGCGCGTGTTCATCCAGGGCAATTTGTCCAAGCAGGAAACCCTGAACAAGCACAAGGCGCGCGTCGACGACGGCGAAGCCAGTGTGCTGTTCGGTCTGGCCAGTTTTGCCGAAGGGGTCGACTTGCCCGGCGCTTACTGCGAACACGTGGTGATCGCCAAGATTCCTTTCGCCGTGCCGGATGACCCGGTGGAAGCGGCCCTCGCCGAATGGATCGAGGCCCGTGGCGGCAACCCGTTTATGGAAATCGCCGTGCCGGATGCTTCACTGCGTCTGGTACAAGCCTGTGGTCGCCTGCTGCGTACCGAGGCTGATCGCGGCACTATTACGCTTTTGGATAGACGCGTTGTCACCCAACGCTACGGCAAGGCCATTCTCAATGCCTTGCCACCGTTTCGCCGAGAAATTACTTAAGACAGCATCAATTTCGAAGCCTGCTGTCTATTGGCTGGTTGTTTAGGAGAGCCCGTCACATGATTCGCCGTTCACTGCCCGGTATTTTCGCCTTGATGGTTGCAGCGCCCCCCCTGGCGCTGGCCGCCGAGCAACAGACGCTATTCAATTTCGTCAGCCCCGCCGATGTGGTGCAGGTGCAGACGCAGAACGCCAGCCTGCCTTCGTTGACCGCTGAACTGGCGGCCGAAAGCGAGCCGATGCGGCGGGTGACGTTCAACCCTTCGGATAATCCCAGCCTGCGTCTGACCCCGCAGAACGGTGCGTGGGATTGGTCGAAAGCCAATGTCATGACCCTGCGCATCCAGAACGCCATGGACTGGGCCTTGACCCTCGACATCCGCATGGAAAGCAGCGACGGCAAGGTGCTCACCAGCCGCATCGCGCTGCCAGCCGGCCCGGCGCAAAACCTGTTAATCCCTCTGCACGCCACCTCGCCGCGCGCTCAAGGCATGCGTGCCGGCCCGGCGATGCCGTGGACCGTCGATGGCCAGCGGGTAATTCTCGCCGACACCGTCGAAGGCGATCTGGACCTCAGCAAGGTCAGCGCCGTGGGCATCTACATGAGCCGTCCGGACGTGCCGCAAAGCATCCTGCTCGGCCGGTTTGGTGTGCGCGAAGGCGACGAAACCCAGCAGCAACTCTTTACCGGCATCGTCGACGCCTATGGCCAATACACCCGCGGGCAGTGGCCGGAGAAGGTTGGCAGCGACGAGCAACTGAAAGCCGCTGCGGCCAAGGAAGCCGGTCAGCTCAAGGGCTGGTTGGAAAAACGCGGTGAAACCGACCAGTACGGCGGCCTGCTCGGCGGCCCGACCTTCGATGCCTCGGGCTTCTTCCGTACCGAGAAACGCGATGGCCGCTGGTTCCTGGTGACCCCTGAAGGGCACCCGTTCTACTCCCTCGGGGTGAACACCATCAGCGCCGGCAACAGCGCCACCTACGTCGAAGGCCGTGAAAGCATGTTCACCAGCCTGCCGAAAGATGGCGAGGCGCTGGCCGCCTACTACGGCGGCAGCAGCAGCCGTGCCGACACCGGCGCCGCCAAAGGCCGCAACTTCGACCAGGGCCGCTGGTTCGACTTCTACCGCGCCAACCTACAGCGCACCTGGCCGCAGCAGAAGTGCGCCGACCTGGCCGACAAGAGCAGCGCCCAGGTGGTCAGCGAAGACGACAGCGAAGCCGCCGTCGACGAAGCCGGCAACCCGGTCGCCAGCGCCACCCCGACGCCAGTCGTGGCGGCGCCTGTTGAAGCGGCCAAGCCGGCCGTGGCCGAAGAAATGTGCGTGACCAAGAGCTTCGATGCCGCACGCTGGACCCAGAACACCCTGGACCGTCTGCAAGCCTGGGGCTTCAACACCGTCGGCAACTGGAGCGATCCGTCGCTGGCCGCCGCCAAGCGCATGCCGTACACCTTGCCGCTATCGATCAGTGGCGACTACAAAACCATCAGCACCGGCGTCGATTGGTGGGGCGGCATGCCTGACCCGTTCGACCCGCGTTTCGCCATGGCCGCCGAACGCGCCGTGGCCATCGCCACCCGCGATCACCGTGACGACCCGTGGTTGGTCGGCTTCTTCGCCGACAACGAACTGGCCTGGGCCGGTCCGGCCAATGACCCCAACGCCCGTTACGCGTTGGCCTACGGCACCCTGAACCTGACCACGGATGTACCGGCCAAACGCGCCTTCCTGAAAATGCTGCGCGACAAGTACCGCAATCAGGACGGCCTGTCCAAAGCCTGGGGCATCGAGTTGCCGGCCTGGGAATTGATGGAAGACCCGGGTTTCCAGGCGCCACGCCCGAACCCCGAGCACCCGGCCATCGAAGCGGACATGCAGCAGTTCCAGCGCCTGTTCGCCGACACCTACTTCAAAACCATCGACGACGCGCTCAACTGGCACGCGCCTAACCACCTGCTGCTGGGTGGCCGTTTCGCCGCCAGCAACCCGGAAGCGGTGGCCTCCTGCGCCCAGTACTGCGACGTGCTGAGCTTCAACTTCTATACCAAGGAGCCCCAGCACGGTTATGACTTCGCCGCGCTGAAGACCCTCGACAAGCCGATTCTGGTCACCGAATTCCACTTCGGCTCGCGCGACCGCGGCCCGTTCTGGGGCGGCGTCAGCGAGGTGTACAACGAAGAGCAGCGTGGCCCGGCCTATGCGCACTTTGTTGAAGAGGCAGTGAAGGAGCCGATGATCGTCGGCACCCACCTGTTCCAATACCTCGACCAACCGGTGACCGGTCGCCTGCTGGACGGCGAAAACGGCCACTTCGGCCTGGTGGCGATTACCGACCGGCCATTCGACGGCTTTGTCAAAGCCGTGCGCAAAGCCAACCTCGAGGCCATGCAGGCAGTAATCAAGCCTGTTGCAGCACCCGCTGCGGCACCGGCCAAACCTGACGGCACCGGTAAAGGTGGCGAGGGCAAAGGCAAGGGCGAGGGCAAGGGTGGAGAGGGCAAAGGTGGCGAAGGCCACGGCGGCCCGGGTGGCGGCGCCGGTGGCCATGACGGCGCCGGCGGCGGTGCCGGTGGTGGTCGCGGTTAAATGCTTGCCCGATTTTCGGATGGTTTCCTGCGTGTGGTGGGTGGTCACAGACTACCCATCCGCTGAGTCCTGCCTGAGGAGTTGAACGTGCAGCAAGTGCAAGGCTATTTCGATATCAAGTTCGAAGCCGTCAAAGACGCCTTCGCCGCCCTGTTCGAAGACCCCCAGGAGCGCGGTGGCGCCCTGTGCATCCAGATCGACGGCGAAACCGTGATCGACATCTGGTGCGGTACCGCCGACAAGGCCGGTGAGCAGGCGTGGAATACCGACACCATCGCCAACCTGTTTTCCTGCACCAAAACCTTCACTGCCGTCGCTGCCTTGCAGCTGGTAGGAGAGGGCAAACTGGCCCTGGACGTGCCGGTGGCCTCGCTGTGGCCGGAGTTCGCTGCCGCGGGCAAAGAACAGATCACCCTGCGCCAGTTGCTCAGCCACCGCGCCGGCCTGCCGGCGGTGCGTGAAATGCTGCCGCCCGAAGCGCTGTACCAATGGGACACCATGACCGCTGCGCTCGCTGCAGAAACCCCGTGGTGGACGCCGGGCACTGGCCATGGCTACGCCGCCATCACCTATGGCTGGCTGGTGGGCGAGTTGCTGCGCCGGGTTGAGGGCAAAGGTCCGGGTGATGTCATCGTCGCCCGTACCGCGCAGCCGCTGGGGCTGGATTTCCATGTCGGGCTGGCTGATCAGGAGTTCTACCGGGTGGCGGAAATCTCCCGCGCCAAGGGCAACTTTGGCGACGCTTCGGCCCAGCGCCTGCTGAAAACCATGATGAGCGAGCCGGCCTCCATGAGTACCCGCGCCTTCGCCAACCCGCCATCGATCATGACCAGCACCAACAAGCCGGAGTGGCGGCGCATGCAACAGCCGGCGGCCAATGGCCACGGCAATGCGCGTAGCCTGGCAGGCTTCTACAGCGGCTTGCTGAGCGGCCAGTTGCTCGACAGTGAATTGCTCGCCGAACTGACCCGCGAACACAGCGTTGGTGAGGACAAAACCCTGCTCACGCAAACCCGCTTTGGCCTCGGCTGCATGCTCGACCAACCGGACGTGCCTAACGGCACCTATGGCCTGGGGCCACGTGCCTTTGGTCATCCCGGCGCTGGCGGTTCTATCGGCTTTGCCGATCCTGAGTGTAAGGTGGCTTTCGGCTTCGTCACCAATACCCTCGGGCCCTACGTATTGATGGACCCACGGGCGCAGAAGTTGGCGCGCACACTGGGTGCTTGCCTATAGTTGTTACGAATATTTCACAACGAAGCTGTTTACATTGGGGGCGGACGCGCAGATAGGACATCGGGCGTTCGTCAATTGTGATCATCTTTGCCGCTGCACCGTTGCCATGGCTGCCCGTTAGAAGCAGCCAGCTACGCGAACCAGGTCCCGGCCATAGCGCCCTCCGAAGCAGAGAGCGTGGGCCATCTGGTTCTTGAGCTTATTTTTTTGTGTTTGAGGTTCCAATGTTTCCGATCAAGTCTGCTGCTGCCCTGGCGCTGTGCGTCGCTCTTGCTGCGTGTTCTTCTACCCCCGAAACCCCTGACGCTTCCGCCGCTGCCAAAGCCCCTGTGGCCAGCGCCGCCAAACCTGAAAGCGGTGGCCATTGGTGGTGGCCGTTTGGTGATGACAAAGCCGAAGCGAAAGCCGCTGTGGCCATGCCCGACCCGAAAATCACCCAAGCCTGGATGGATCAGTACGAGCCGCGTCTGCGCGAAGCGCTGGATGGCAGCAAGTTTCAGCTGGAGCGCCGGGAAAACCTGCTGGTGGTCTCCGCTCCAGCGGACTCGACCTTCAACCCCGATCGCCCGAGCATGCTGATGCCGGTCACCCTGGGCCCGATCACCCGTGTCGCCAAGCTGGTGGAAAACGACAAGCAAGTGGCGGTGTTGATCCTCGGCCATGCCGACCCGAGCGGTGAAGAAACCCGCAACCGCGAACTGAGCCTGGAACGCGCCCGCGCCGTGACCGCGATCTTCCGCTTGAGCGGGTTGAAGAATGATCGCCTGATGGTGCGTGGTTTCGGCTCGGTATTGCCGCGTGCCGCCAACGACAGCCCTGAAGGCCGCGCCCTCAACCGTCGTGTGGAAATCATGCTGACCCCGCAAGACACCATGAGTGCGCTGCTGGCCAAGTACAACCAACCGGCGCCAGTGCCGGCTGCGCAGACCCTGGTGCGTAACGACCCGGTTCCGGCCGTGGCCCCGGCTAAAACCGCAGCCAAACCAGCGGTGAAAAAAGCGGCTGCCAAGCCGGCGGCAAAACCTGCTGTGGCGGCGAAAAAACCAGCGGTCAAACCAGCTGCGAGCAAGCCGGCGGCGAGCAAACCAACTGCTGCAAAGACGACACCGGTCAAGGTCGTGAAGGCCGATCCGGCGCAGTCTACGGACAAGGTCGCTGCGGCGAAAAACTGAGCCTGGCGGCCGACCGTACAGTGTTGAAAAACTGCGTGCTTTAGGAGCTGCGTGATGACCGCCAACCTCGCCGATATGCGTCGAGACTACACCCGCGACGGGCTCACCGAGGCGCAAGCCCCGGCTGAGCCCCTGGCCTTGTTCCAGCAATGGTTCAGCGATGCGCGCAACACCGAGCAACTGCCGGTGGAAGCCAACGCCATGACCCTGGCCACGGTCGACGCCCAAGGGCGTCCGCATTGCCGCGTGCTGCTGCTGAAAAGCCTGGATGCCTACGGCTTCACTTTCTTCACCAACTACGGCAGCGCCAAGGGCGAGCAGCTCGAAGCGCGGCCGTTTGCTGCTATGACCTTCTTTTGGCCGGCACTGGAGCGTCAGGTGCGCATTGAAGGGCGGGTGGAGAAGGTCAGTGCCGAGGAGTCCAACGACTACTTCCAGGTGCGCCCATTGGGCAGTCGCCTTGGGGCCTGGGCCTCGCCGCAGAGCCAGGTGATTGCCGACCGTGCCGAGCTCGAAGGCTTGCTGGCGGACACTGAAAAACGCTTTCTCGACCAGGCGCCAACCTGCCCGCCGCACTGGGGTGGTTACCGCTTGGTGCCTGAACGCATCGAGTTCTGGCAGGGCCGCGCCAGTCGCTTGCATGACCGTTTGAACTATCGTCTAGAAAACGGCAGTTGGTCGCGGGAGCGTTTGGCCCCCTGATAACGCCGTTCGGCTTGAGCCGGAATTATTCTTATGTGGCGACCGTGACAGTGTCGCGAGTGGCGCTGTCTAATAGCTCGTCATCTCCCGGAGGTACCGTTATGCGTAAGTCTGTTTTGTTAGTCGCATCGTTCACGGTGGCGGCACTGGCTCTGACCGGTTGCCAGTCGAGCCTGACCGGCGACAGCTATTCGCGCGACGAAGCGCGCACCGTGCAAACCGTGCGCATGGGCACCATCGAATCGCTGCGCCCAGTGAAAATCGAAGGCACCAAAACCCCAATCGGCGGAATCGCCGGTGCCGCCGTCGGTGGTGTAGCGGGTAGCACTGTGGGTGGCGGCAAGGGCAGCATTGTCGCGGCCGTGATTGGTGCGGTAGCCGGTGGTCTGCTGGGTTCGGCGACCGAAGAAGGCCTGACCCGTACCCAGGGCGTGGAAATCACCGTAAGGGAAGACGACGGCAGCATGCGTGCCTACGTGCAGGAAGTTCAGGAAAACGAGATTTTCCGTGTTGGCGAGCGGGTTCGTATCATGAGCGTCAACGGCACCAGCCGCGTCGCGCACTGAGTTTTCTGTTGTGAAGGAGCCGGCCTAGTGCCGGCTTTTTTGTGGGCGATTAGAAAGCATCGCGGCTAAAGCCCCTCCCACATAAATCGAGGCTCTTTGTGGGAGGGGCTTTAGCCGCGAGCTTTTGATTTTTTGAGGGGCTGCTTGGGCCGCGAATCCTCGGCCCCTCGCCGTAACGTGCGATGCGTCGCCTGCACCAGCCAGCAGGCCAGAATAAACGGCGCCGTCAGCTCCGGCAGGGCAAAGGCGGCAAAACCCGGCTGCAAGGGCAGGGCGAGCAAAATCCCCAGCAGAATAATCGCCGGGTTGCGGTACACCTGGCTCAGCGCCACGCCCACCAGCGCGCCGTTGTAGCCATACAAACCGTTCAGCGCATGGTCCGTGGACCATCCCTGTTGCAGCGCCACCGCCAGGCCGATGGCCGAGCCCAGCACGGCCCATGCGGCCGCACGGCGGCTGGCGAGGAACAGACCAAGCAGCAGAATGGCGCCGGCCAGCGGTTCACCGAGAAATACCACCTGGCCGATGCCTTTGAGCAGCGCCGCGCCGATGCCGAGCACATCCAAACTCACTGGCACGCTCGGCCACACCTGCAGCGGTGGTGCCAGGGTGGCGGGCAGCAAACTCAATACCAACCAACTCAGCCCCACGAACGGGGCGGTAAAGGCCGGCAGCCATTGGCGTTGGCGGTTGCCGCGCATCAAGCGGTTGAGCACCAGGCTGGAAGCGCCGGCGCTGGCGATGATCAACAGCGGCAGCAACGCCGACCAGGTGAAGCGGTTGCACAGCATCAGGCCCAGCAGCACGCCGTTGTAGCTGTACAGACCGGCGTCGATATCGGCCTGGGTGTAGCCGCGGCGACGCGCCACCAGGGCGGCGGTCAAGCCACCGAGCAGAGCACCGCCAAGCAGGTCCGGCGCGCCGACAGCAATGGCCAACAGGCACAACGCGCCGAACAGCGGATGCTGCTGGAGGAAGATCTGGCTGCAGCCGTTGAGCAGGGCTTTGCCGTAGGTGAATTGGGTCATTGTCGGTGTGGCCTGTTGGGCTTCGCGTTGCTCAACCCAACCTACAAATCTACAAATCCGTAGGTTGGGTTGAGCAACGCGAAGCCCAACGATTCAAATAAAAAAAGGCGCCCAACGAGGGCACGAAGGACGCCTAACTGGCATGAACCAGATGGGATTTGGGTGTTCCTGTCCGGCTTCCGGGGCGTCGGCCATGCGGCGTTGAGACCCTGCGTGCGCTGCTCACGTAGTTAACTACGCTGCGTTGCTCCGCAGGGTCTCGCCTTGCCTGGCCTTAGCCCCGAAACCCTAGTTTCTGTGATTTACAGCAGTGTCTCGATCCGCAAGCTATTGGTAGTCCCCGACTGCCCAAACGGCATACCCGCTGTAATCACCACCGTATCCCCACGCTTGGCCATGTTCTGCGCCTGAGCGATTTCCAGTGCCGTGGTGGTGATCTCATCCACCTTGCTCAACCGCGCATTCACCACCGAGTAAATGCCCCAGGCCACGGTCAGGCGGCGGGCGGTCTGGATGTTCGGGGTCAGGCTGAGGATCGGTGCTTTCGGTCGCTCGCGGGAGGCGCGCAGGCTGGAGCTGCCGGATTCGGTGTAGTTGACCAGGGCCGCCACCGGCAGAATGCCGCTGATGCGCCGGATCGCGCAGCTGATGGCGTCCGAGGCGGTGGCTTCGGCGTTGGGGCGGCTGACGTCGAGCTGGGCCTGGAAGTCCGGGCCGTTTTCCACCTGGCGGATGATCTTGGCCATCATGCTCACGGCTTCCAGCGGGTAATCGCCGGAAGCGGTTTCGGCCGACAGCATCACCGCGTCGGTGCCTTCGGCCACGGCGTTGGCCACGTCGGTTACTTCGGCGCGGGTGGGGGCAGGGGAGAAGCGCATCGACTCCAGCATCTGCGTGGCCACCACCACCGGTTTACCCAACTGGCGGCAGGTGCGGATGATGTCTTTCTGAATGCGCGGCACGTTCTCGGCCGGCACTTCCACGCCCAGGTCGCCACGGGCCACCATGATCGCGTCGCACAGGCGGGCGATTTCTTCCAGGTGCTGCACCGCCGACGGTTTCTCGATTTTGGCCATCAGGAAGGCTTTGCCTTGGATCAGCTCGCGGGCCTCGATGATGTCTTCCGGGCGCTGCACGAACGACAGCGCCACCCAGTCCACGCCCAGTTGCAGGCCGAAGTCGAGGTCGACGCGGTCTTTGCTGGTCAGCGGGCTCAGCTGCAGCACGGCCTCGGGCACGTTCACGCCCTTGCGGTCGGACAGCTCACCGCCGGCACTCACCAGGGTGTCGACGCCGGTGTTCTGCTTGCGGGTAACTTCCAGGCGCAGGCGGCCATCGTCGAGCAACAGACTCATGCCCGGTTCCAGCGCTTCGATGATTTCCGGGTGCGGCAGGTTGACCCGGCGTTCATCGCCCGGGGTGCTGTCCAGGTCCAGGCGAAAGGCCTGCCCACGACTGAGGTTGACCTTGCCGGCGGCGAATTTGCCGACGCGCAGCTTGGGCCCTTGCAGGTCCATCAGAATGCCGATCGGGGTGTTCAGCTGGCGCTCGACTTCACGTACCCACTGGTAGCGTTGGGCGTGGTCGGCGTGTTCGCCGTGGCTGAAGTTCAGGCGGAACAGGTTCACCCCGGCTTCCACCAGGTGGCGAACGTCGTCCACGCCTTTTACGGCAGGGCCGAGGGTGGCGAGGATTTTTACTTTCTTATCGGACTTGGGCGTGTGCAGGCTCATTGGGCAGGCTTCTCAAGAATCAGAATGGCGCGAAAATCGTTGACGTTGGTCCGCGTCGGGCCGGTGACGATCAAGTCGTCCAGGGCCGCGAAGTAGCCATAGCCATTGTTGTTATCCAGCTCGTCGCTGGCGCTCAGGTTGAGGGCGGCGGCGCGGCTGTAGCTGCTCGGCGTCATCAGCGCGCCGGCGTTGTCTTCGGAGCCGTCGATGCCGTCGGTATCACCGGCCAGGGCATACACGCCCGGCAGGCCCTTGAGGCTTTCGGTGAGGCTCAGGAGGAATTCGGCGTTGCGCCCGCCGCGGCCTTTGCCGCGCACGGTGACGGTGGTTTCGCCGCCCGAGAGAATCACGCACGGCGGTTTGAGCGGCTGGCCATGCAGCTGGATCTGCCGGGCGATGCCGGCATGCACCTTGGCCACTTCCCGCGATTCGCCTTCCAGGTCGCCGAGGATCAGGGTCGGCAAACCGGCGGCTTGGGCCTTGGCGGCAGCGGCGTCGAGCGATTGCTGCGGGGTGGCGATCAGTTGGAAGTGGCTGCGGCTCAGGCACGGGTCGCCGGGTTTCACCGTTTCCGATTCCGGGCTGTTCAGCCAGGCGCGCACGTTGGCCGGAATCTCGATGCTGTAGCGGGCCAGAATCGCCAGCGCTTGCTGCGAGGTGGTGGGGTCGGCAACGGTTGGCCCGGAGGCGATCACCGTGGCTTCATCACCCGGTACATCGGAGATCGCGTAGGTGTATACGCTGGCTGGC
This sequence comes from Pseudomonas sp. GV071, assembly GCF_003050835.1. Lineage (GTDB taxonomy): Bacteria > Pseudomonadota > Gammaproteobacteria > Pseudomonadales > Pseudomonadaceae > Aquipseudomonas. The sequence continues at coordinate 131,505 of NZ_QAOJ01000008.1, forward strand.
CATGAGGCTTTGGCCAGACGCCCGCCCTTGATGGCCGAGAGGTGCTTGCGCACACAGTTCATCTCGCCAATGGTGGCGCCGGATTTCAGCAGGGCTTTGTTCATTGCCTGTTTGTCTTGCAGGCTGATGCCGGCAGCGGGCAGGGCCAGCAGCGAAGAGCCGCCGCCAGAGAGCAGGAAGATCACTCGATCGCTTTCCTGCAGATTGCTGACCAGCTCCAGCACGCGACGGGCGACGCGTTCGCCGGCGTCATCGGGAACCGGGTGGGCGGCTTCCACCACCTCGATCTTCTGGCAGTTGGCGCCGTGTTCGTAGCGGGTCACCACCAGGCCGGACACCTCGCCCTGCCACTCGCGCTCCACCACTTCGGCCATGGCCGCGGCGGCCTTGCCGGCGCCGATCACAATCACCCGGCCGCTGCGGTCAGCGGGCAGGTAATCGGCCAGTACCTGGCGCGGGTGGGCGGCGTCGATGGCGGTGGCGAACAGGTCGCGCAGCAGGGTTTTCGGGTCGAGGCTCATCAGGACTACTCCAAGCTCTTTTTTTGTTTTGGGTGCAGGTCGATTGCAGTCCACAACCCTCGTGCTCAAGGGCTGTGGACTGAAATCGACCCACCCGGCTCGCAGGCCGTGACACCGCTTGCCGGGCAGATCGAAAAAGGTCACCGCGAGCCCGAAGGCTCGCGGTGTGTAGGTTGGGCTAAGTGCAGTGCAGCCCAACAAGCGGGGAGGCCATTTTTCAGGCAGCGCCCCACCCAGCCCAACCCACGTATCGCTTTCAGTCCTTACGGATCGAGAAGTTGGCCATGTGTTCCAGGCCTTTGATCAGTGCCGAGTGGTCCCAGTTGCTGCCACCGATGGCCGCGCAGGTGCTGAACACTTGCTGGGCGTTGGCGGTGTTTGGCAGGTTCAGGCCCAGTTCCTTGGCGCCGGCCAGGGCCAGGTTCAGGTCTTTCTGGTGCAGGCTGATGCGGAAGCCCGGGTCGAAGGTGCCTTTGATCATGCGCTCGCCGTGCACTTCGAGAATCTTCGAGCCGGCGAAACCACCCATCAGCGCTTCACGCACCTTGGCTGGATCGGCGCCGTTCTTGGCGGCGAACAGCAGGGCTTCAGCAACGGCCTGAATGTTCAGGGCGACGATGATCTGGTTGGCGACCTTGGCGGTCTGACCGTCGCCATTGCCGCCGACGCGGGTGATGTTCTTGCCCATGGCCTGGAACAGCGGCAGGGCGCGTTCGAAGGCTTTCTCGCAACCGCCGACCATGATCGACAGGGTGGCTGCTTTGGCGCCCACTTCACCGCCGGAAACCGGGGCGTCGAGGTAGGCAGCGCCGGTGGCTTTGATTTTCTCGGCGAAGGCTTTGGTGGCGGTAGGGGAGATCGAGCTCATGTCGATGACCACTTTGCCGGCGCCTGCGCCTTCAACGACGCCGTCCTTGCGGAACAGTACGTCTTCAACCTGGGGGGTATCCGGCACCATGATGATGATGAATTCGGATTCCTGCGCCACTTCCTTCGGGTTGGCCAGGCCAACGCCGTTTTCGCCCAGCAGGTCTGCCGGCGCCTTGTCGAAGTGCTCGGAGAAGAACAGGGTGTGACCTGCTTTTTGCAGGTTCTGGGCCATGGGTTTGCCCATGATGCCGGTGCCGATAAAGCCGATTTTAGCCATGGAGGTTCTCCTTAAATGGCGTTATGAGTCTTGAGCCAGCCGAGGCCGGCAGCGGTGGTGGTGGCAGGCTTGTATTCACAGCCGACCCAGCCCTGGTAACCAATGCGGTCCAGGTGCGCGAACAGGAAGCGGTAGTTGATTTCGCCCGTGCCTGGCTCGTTGCGGCCGGGGTTGTCGGCCAGCTGCACGTGGTTGATCACGGCCAGGTTGCCTTCCAGGCTGCGGGCCAGATCCCCTTCCATGATTTGCATGTGGTAGATGTCGTACTGCAGGAACAGGTTGCTGCTACCGACCTTGTCGCGAATGGCCAGGGCCTGCTTGGTGGTGTTCAGGTAGAAGCCTGGAATGTCGCGGGTGTTGATCATTTCCATGACCAACTTGATCCCGGCGGCTTGCAGCTTGTCGGCGGCGTACTTGAGGTTGTCGACGAAGGTCTGTTCAACCGTGGCGCAGTCCGGACCTTGCGGGCGGATACCGGCCAGGCAGTTGATCTGGCTATTGCCCAGTACCTTGGCGTAGCTGATGGCCTTGTCGACACCGGCGCGGAACTCTTCAACGCGGTCTGGGTGGCAGGCGATCCCGCGCTCACCCTTGGCCCAGTCACCAGCTGGCAGGTTGAACAGCACCTGCTCGAGCTTGTGCACGTTCAGACGGGCCTTGATTTCTTCGGCCGGGAAGTCATACGGAAACAGGTATTCAACGCCGCTGAAGCCGGCTTGGGCGGCAGCGTCGAAACGGTCCAGAAAGTCCACTTCGGTGAACAGCATGGACAGGTTGGCGGCAAAGCGTGGCATGGAGCTTCTCCTCGATTTGGCTGGGGAAGGAAGGGCAAAGGCCCCTCTCCCTAGCCCTCTCCCGCAGGCGGGAGAGGGGACAGTTTTGTGTAGGCGCTGAGGTCGTTTGTCTCCCCTTGCCCGCTCGCGGGAGAGGGGCTGGGGGAGAGGGCCGCCTTTTAATCCAGCAGCGAGATCGCAGTCGGCGCATCCGCCCCGGTCAACGCCAGGTCTTCAAACTCATTGACCGCGTTGATCTCGGTACCCATGGAGATGTTGGTCACGCGCTCCAGGATGATTTCCACCACCACCGGTACGCGGTACTGAGCCATCAGCTCCTGGGCCTGGCGCAAGGCCGGCTGGATGTCGTTCGGCTCGAACACGCGGATGGCCTTGCAACCCAGACCTTCGGCAACCGCGACATGGTCGACGCCATAGCCGTTGATTTCCGGTGCGTTGATGTTTTCGAAGGCCAGCTGCACGCAGTAGTCCATCTCGAAGCCACGCTGCGCCTGACGGATCAGGCCCAGGTAGGAGTTGTTCACCACCACGTGGATGTACGGCAGGTTGAACTGCGCGCCCACGGCCAGTTCTTCGATCATGAACTGGAAGTCGTAGTCGCCAGACAGCGCGACAACCTTGCGGGTTGGGTCGGCTTTAACCACACCGAGCGCTGCCGGAATGGTCCAGCCCAGGGGGCCGGCCTGGCCGCAGTTGATCCAGTGACGTGGTTTGTAGACGTGCAGGAACTGCGCGCCGGCAATCTGCGACAGACCGATGGTGCTGACGTAGCAGGTGTCTTTGCCGAACGCTTCGTTCATTTCTTCGTAAACGCGCTGCGGTTTTACCGGTACGTTTTCAAAGTGGGTTTTGCGCTGCAGGGTGCGCTTGCGCTGGTGGCAGGACTCCAGCCAGGCGGCACGGCTTTTCAGCTTGCCAGCGGCTTTCCATTCCTGGGCCACGGTGATGAACATATCCAGCGCGGCGCCGGCATCGGAGACGATGCCCAGGTCCGGGTTGAATACGCGACCGATCTGGGTTGGCTCGATGTCCACGTGAATAAAGCGACGGCCTTCGGTGTACACATCCACCGAACCGGTGTGGCGGTTGGCCCAGCGGTTACCGATACCGAACACCAGGTCCGATTCCAGCAGGGTGGCGTTGCCATAGCGGTGCGAGGTTTGCAGACCGACCATGCCGACCATCAGCGGGTGATCGTCCGGAATGGTGCCCCAGCCCATCAGGGTCGGAACCACCGGTACGCCAACCAGCTCGGCGAATTGCACCAGCTTGTCGCTGGCATCGGCGTTGATCACGCCACCACCGGCAACCAGCAGCGGGCGCTCGGCATCGTTCAACAGCGCCAGGGCTTTTTCGGCCTGGGCGCGGTTGGCGGCAGGGCGGCTCAGTGGCAGCGGTTGGTAGGCGTCGATATCGAATTCGATTTCCGCCATCTGCACGTCGAACGGCAGGTCGATCAGCACCGGGCCTGGGCGGCCGCTGCGCATTTCATAGAAGGCTTTCTGGAACGCGTAAGGCACCTGGCCCGGTTCCATGACGGTGGTCGCCCACTTGGTCACCGGCTTGACGATGCTGGTGATGTCGACGGCCTGGAAGTCTTCCTTGTGCATACGGGCACGCGGCGCCTGGCCTGTGATGCACAGAATCGGGATGGAGTCGGCGCTGGCGCTGTACAGACCAGTGACCATGTCGGTACCGGCAGGGCCGGAGGTGCCGATGCACACCCCGATGTTGCCAGCCTTGGTGCGGGTGTAACCCTCGGCCATGTGCGAAGCGCCTTCCACGTGGCGAGCCAGAACGTGGTCGATACCGCCGACTTTTTTCAGCGAGGCGTACAGGGGGTTGATCGCGGCGCCCGGAATACCAAACGCGGTGTCGACGCCTTCGCGGCGCATCACGAGGACGGCTGCCTCGATTGCTCTCATTTTGGCCATTTGTTGTGCCTCTTTTGTTCTTAAATTGTATACAACTTGCTGTGGCGGATTCTATTCAGGCCATGACTTTGCGGTCAACAATTTTTCTTGGGCAAAGCGCTGCGAGGCGAAATAGATTTAAAACGCCTGTTTTAGCTGGGGTTGTAGAGGGGGCAAGGGACTGGCTGTTTATGTATGTATACAAAAAAGTTTTTGATTGTATCGAATGCTTGCGTTTTTTGTTTTGGCTGCGATAGTTAAAGCCGTCTTCAGATTGCACCGTAGGCCTTGCCTCGGTGTGTTCCTACCGCTTTCCAATTACAAGAAAGGATCGAACATGAGCGCGCTAACCCTTGAAACCGCTACCCGCATCACTGCGCAAGCACAGTCCGCTGCCCGCGCTATTTCGACGGCGCCGCTGACCATTGCGGTGCTGGATGCCGGCGGCCATTTGATTTCGCTATTGCGTGAAGACGGCTCGAGCCTGCTGCGCCCGCAGATTGCCATCGGCAAGGCGTGGGGCGCAGTGGCGTTGGGCAAAGCGTCGCGGCAGATCGCCAGCGACGCGCAGCAGCGCCCGAGCTTTATCGCCGCGGTAAATACCCTGGCGCACGGCAATGTGATTCCGGCGCCGGGCGGCGTGCTGATTCGGGATGCGAACAATCAGGTGATCGGCGCCATCGGCATCAGCGGCGATACCTCGGACATCGATGAGCAATGCGCGGTGAAAGGGGTGTTGGCGGTGGGGTTGCAGGCGGATATTGGCTGAAGATCACGAGCATCGCGGCTGAAGCCGCTCCTACGGACTGCACAATTTGTAGGAGCGGCTTCAGCCGCGATTTACGATTTCCACTCAGCCAACGACCTTCACCGGCTTAACACTCCCCTCACTCACCTCACACCCGCCAATCACCATGCGAATGATGGTCTCGGCTGCCGCTTCATAGTCGGCGTCGTCGAGTTTGGCTTTGCCGGTGACGATCGAGATCTGCCAGTCGAAGTCGGCGTAGGTCTGGGTTGCGGCCCAGATGCTGAACAGCAGGTGGTGGGGGTCGACCTTGGCCATCAGGCCCTGATCGATCCAGGCCTGGATGCAGCTGATGTTGTGCTTGGCTTGCTCGTTGAGCTGGGCGGTCTGCTCGGCAGACAGGTGCGGGGCACCGTGCATGATTTCGCTGGCGAACACTTTCGAGGCATAGGCCAGGTCGCGGGAAATGCGGATTTTCGAGCGGATGTAGGCGCGTAAAACATCGGCCGGCTGGCCACCCTGGTTGAACGGCTGCGAGGCCGCCAGCAAGGGTTCGACGATGCTTTCCAGCACCTCGCGGTAAAGGTTTTCTTTGGACTTGAAGTAGTAATACACGTTGGGCTTGGGCAAGCCCGCCTTGGCGGCGATGTCGCTGGTCTTGGTGGCGGCGAAGCCCTTGTCGGCGAACTCTTCACTGGCCGCGCGCAGAATCAGCTCTTTGTTGCGCTCGCGAATACTGGTCATCTAAAGACTCTTTTTGCTGTGGCACCGCATCGATGGGCTTGCTGAGTGGTCGGGCATGGTAGCACCGCGTTTGCGCGGCGCTCAACGCCGTCATCCGGGATGGGTAGAGGCGTAGCCGAAACCCATCAATTCACAGAAATTGTTGTATACGCGATCAGCATTTTTTGGGTACATTCCTGACCTCGTGGTCAGCTAAAACCATAACAACAATTTTTCGGCTCCCAGAGCAGTTGGAGATCCGTCTTGTCCTTGCCGCTTGCACCTGACGCCAGCCTGGTCGACCCCTTCGGGCGGCGCATCACCTACCTGCGTCTGTCCGTCACCGACCGCTGCGATTTTCGTTGCACCTACTGCATGAGCGAAGACATGCAGTTCGCTCCGCGCGCGCAAATTCTTACCCTTGAAGAGCTGTACAACGTGGCCGATGCCTTTATCGGCCTGGGGGTTAAGCGCATCCGCATTACTGGGGGCGAGCCGCTGGTGCGTAAGGGCGTGGTCGGGTTGCTGGAACGCCTGGGCGCGCGCAGCGAGCTGGAAGACCTGGCGATCACCAGCAACGGTTCGCAGCTCATTGAAATGGCCGGGCAGTTGAAGGACGCCGGGGTCAAGCGCCTGAACATCAGCCTCGACTCCCTGCAGCGAGAACGCTTCGCCGCCTTTACCCGACGCGACAAACTCGACCAGGTACTGGCCGGTATCGACGCCGCGCAAGCCGCCGGTTTCAAGCGCATCAAACTCAACTGCGTGGTGCAGCAAGGCCGCAATGACGACGAAGTGCACGACCTGGTGCAGTTCGCCGTCGACCGTGGCCTGGACATCAGCTTTATCGAAGAAATGCCCCTGGGCACCATCACCAGCCACCAGCGCGAACACACGTTCTGCTCCAGCGACCAGGTGCGCGCGCGTATCGAAGAGCGCTTTGCCCTGGTACGCAGCAGCCGCGTTACCGGCGGCCCTTCGCGCTACTGGCAGGTGGTCGGCAGCGACACCCAGGTGGGTTTTATTTCGCCCCACAGCCACAACTTCTGCGGCGACTGCAACCGCGTGCGGGTGACCGCTGAAGGCAAGTTGGTCCTGTGCCTGGGCCACGAAGGCGCGCTGGACCTCAAACACCTCATGCGCGCCCACCCCGGCGACAGCCAGCGCCTGCGCGAAGCGCTGGTCAATGCGCTGCAACTGAAACCCGAACGCCACCACTTCGCCCAGCACGAGCAAGTGCAGGTGCTGCGGTTTATGAGCATGACGGGTGGGTAGGTAAAACCGTCCCGTAGGAGCGGCTTCAGCCGCGATGTGTTTGATTTTTTAAAAGCATCGCGGCTGAAGCCGCTCCTACAGAACTGCGCAATCTTCGCCATAAAAACAAGAAAGGAAGCCTGTTGTGAGAAAGCTCGTTTGCAGTGTGATCACCGCCTTGTTCGCCACCACCACCACCCACGCACAAACCTACGTGGTCGGCGTGGAAAACTCGCCGTTTATGCCGCACTTCAGCACGGACAAGCAGGGCGTCTATTCCGGCTTTGCCCGTGAAGTGCTCGACCTGTTTGCCGCCAAGGCCGGCATCCAACTGGAATACCGCGCGCTGCCAGTGGACCGCTTGCTGCCGGCCCTGCTGCAAGGCGATGTGGACTTCAAATACCCCGACAACCCCAACTGGGCGCAAGCGCAGAAAGCCGGCAAAAACGTGCAGTACAGCCAGGCGGTGGTGAACTACGTGGATGGCGTATTGGTGCCGCCCATGCAGCAGGGCATGGGCGTGGAAAAACTCCAGCGCCTGGCTATCGTGAGCGGCTGGACGCCCTGGGCGTACCAGTCGCGTATCGACGCCAAGCAAACCCAGTTGACCGCTAGCGAAGACCTGCCCGGCATGATCAAGCTGGCACTGAAGAAGGAAACCGATGGCGCCTACTTCAACGTGGTGGTCGCCACCTACTACCTCGACAATATCCGCGCCCGGCCCGGCGCATTGGTGTTCGACTCCAAGCTGCCGTTCACCCGTGGCACGTTCAACCTTTCCAGCACCAGACACCCGGAGCTGATTCAGCGCTTCGACCAGTTCCTCGCCGAGCAGCACGAGGCCATTGCCGCGCTAAAAGAGAAGTACCAGGTGGAGGCCAATCTGGACTCTGAATTTATGGGCATGGAGCAGTGGAAAGTCGATTTCCTCAAGCGCCAGAAGGCCAAACAGACGCCATAAAGCCGGTACGGCGACCAGCGGTTGCAGGCCCGATGTGGCCTGCCTTTGCCGCGTGATATCAGACCCTTGTCAGTGCGGCCTGTCGGCGGTTTGCCTGAACCTTTGGCCAATCGGCCACGTCCACTTTTGCGAGCGGTCGGTTAACCACACCGGCCAAAACGTGCAGCCACTGCTGCTCGCCAAAAGAGGATTTTGACCATGGAAACCAAAGACACCATTTCGCTGCTCAACAACCTGATCGAGACCAGCAAAGACGGCCAGAAAGGCTTCCGTGAGTGCGCGAACGACATCGAAAATACCGAACTCAAAGGCCTGTTCACCCAGCGCTCGGCCGAATGTGCCGCTGCTGCAGGTGAGCTGCAGCAGCTGGTACGCAGCCTGGGCGGCGACCCGGAAACCAGCTCCAGCGCCACCGGCACCCTGCACCGCGGTTGGGTGAACCTGAAAAGCGTACTTACCGGCCATAGCGAAAAAGCCATTCTCAACGAATGCGAGCGCGGCGAAGACGTAGCGCTCAAGCACTACAAAGAAGCCCTGGAAAAAGACCTGCCGTCCAACGTGCGCAGCATCCTGGAGAAACAGCGTCAGGGTGTGCAGCGCAACCATGATCAGGTGAAAGCGCTGCGCAATATGGCTCGCGCGAGCTAAGCAGTTTGGTTGTTATCGAGGGGCGCTCATCCGTCGTCCCTTGATGCAAAAGGGCGGGCCACCACACGGGGTCCGCCCTTTCTTCTTATGCTGCCTGGGCGACTTTCCCTCACCCTAGCCCTGTCCCTGAGGGAGAGGGGCCGGGGGTAAGGGTCGCGGCAAGCGCGCAGCGCAAAAAGGGGCGAGCCGTCCATAAGCCGGTTCGCCCCTTTATTGTTGCCCGAATGTCACTACCTACCCAGCGGACATTCGTACCTCACAGCTCAATCAGAAATGCACTTTCACCAGCAAGCTGGCGGTGTTCTGGTTGGTACCGTCAAGGATCTCGTCGCCGAGGAAGCTGTCGTTGTCGACGCCGTACTTGTCTTTCCAGTAGTCGTATTCGATACCGACGTACAGCTGCTTCGCGCCCCAGTTCAACGCCTTGCCCAGGTCATATTTGATCTGCGGGTTGAAGTGCAGGTTGGCGTGATAGGTGCCACGGGCGTTCTCGTCGTTGTCGACGACCCAGTCCATGAAACCATCGATAAGGATGTCGGAGTCGCCGACCGGAATGGTGTAGCTCCACGCCGGGGTGATCTGCCATACGTCATCACCCGGGCGGTTGCCTTCGGTCTGGCGGTTGTAGAAGTTGATCTGGAAGAAGTCGAACCCGGGGATGGCCAGGTCGAAGCCTGGGCCGATCAGGTACGACTCGACATCGCCTTCGCCGAATTCATAGGTCATCGCCAGCAATACGTCGGTGACCGGGCCGAAAGCAATCTTCTCGCCGGTAATCTTGCCCAGCGACAGGCGCGGGCTGAACTCACCGTAGTAGGTGTTGTTGCCAACACCGGCATCGGCTTTGCCGTTGTAGAAAATCTTGTCGATGAAAAGGAAGTTGTCTCCGTACTTCCAGCCGTCGGCGTGCTCGAAGGTTACGGTTTGCTGGATCTCAGGGTTGACCTTGAAATCCTGGCCATAGAGGTAGGTCAGGCTGTTGTTCTGCCATTGCAGCAGGTCATCCGCCAACGCAGCCTGGCTACCAGTAAACAGACCGGCTGACAGGGCGAGGCAGTGCGGCAAACGCTTCAGGTTCATGTGGTTTTCCTTGTTGTAGTGGTTTTACAGCGCTTTCCAGCCCGCGTACCGGCCAGCGCCCGCCACCGCAGCGGCGTGGGCGTGGTTCAGTACGCGGGTTGAAGAGGGGGGCGATCAGCTCTGCAGGCTGACTTTGCCGTTGCGGGCCAGATCGTTGGCGATGTCTTCGTCGCTCGGGTTCTGCATCACTTCCACGATCGATGCTTCCGGGTCGAATTCATCTTCTTCGATGGCATCCAGATACTCCTCCGGCAGGAAGATGTTCAACAGGATGGCCGCGAAGGCGCCGACGGTGATTGGCGATTCGAAGATGTTGTGCAGGGCGCTAGGCAGCTCGCGCAGTACTTCCGGCACGGCGGCGACGCCCAGGCCCAGCCCGAGGGAGATCGAGACGATAAGCATGTTGCGCCGGTGCAGGCCGGCCTCGGAGAGGATCTTGATCCCCGCCACCGCGACGGTGCCGAACATGATCAGGGTGGCGCCGCCCAATACCGGTTTGGGCATCAGTTGCAGCACCGCGCCGACCATCGGGAACAGGCCCAGCAACACCAGCAACGCAGCAATGAAGTACGCCACGTAACGGCTGGCCACACCGGTGAGTTGGATCACGCCGTTGTTCTGCGCGAAGGTCACCATCGGCATGCTGCTGAACACGGCGGCCATGGCCGAGTTGAGGCCGTCCGCCAGCAGGCCCGATTTGATCCGGCGGATATACACCGGACCACGCACTGGTTGCTGCGAGATCATTGAGTTGGCGGTGAGGTCGCCGGCCGCTTCCAGCGGGGTGATGAGAAAGATCACGGCCACCGGAATAAAGGCATAGAAGTCAAACGAGAAACCGTACTTGAACGGCATCGGGATGCTGACTGCCGGCACGTCCGGCATGGCGGCGAAGTCCACTTTGCCCATCGCCCAGGCCACCACAAAGCCGATACCCAGGCCGATGATGATCGCGGCCAGGCGCAGAATCGGCACGTCGAAACGGTTCAGCACGACGATGATCGCCAGCACCAGGAAGGCCAGGCCGAGGTTGCTCAGGGCACCGAGGTCGGCGGCACCGAAACCGCCGGCCATGTCGGTGACTGCCACCTTGATCAGCGACAGGCCCATCAGGGTGATGATGGTGCCGGTCACCACCGGGGTGATCAGCTTGCGCAGCTTGCCAATGAACTGGCTGAGGGCCACTTCGATAAACGCAGCGAGAAAACACACGCCAAAGATCGTCGAAAGAATTTCGTCGGTGCCGCCGCCACGGGATTTGACCATGAAGCCGGCGCTGAGAATCACGCTGATAAAGGCGAAGCTGGTGCCTTGCAGGCATAACAGGCCGGAGCCTATCGGGCCGAAGCGGCGTGCCTGAATGAAGGTGCCCAGCCCGGAGACGAACAGCGCCATGCTGATCAGGTACGGCACTTCACTCTGCAGGCCCAGTGCGCCGCCGATGATCAGGGTGGGGGTGATGATGCCAACGAAGCTGGCGAGAACGTGTTGCAGCGCGGCAAACAACGCGGCGCTGAAATGCGGGCGGTCGTCGAGGCCGTAAATAAGGTCCGAGCGGTTGGAGCTAGCGGGGGTTGTCATGATTTAGCCTGCCAATTGTTTTTGTTCGGTCATGGGCTTACGAGGGGTCACGGCCCTCCGTCTTTCCGGCAGTAAAATCTGTCTGCCTGGTCAGAATGTGCCGATCATAATCACTTGTGGACAGTATGTGGAACAATTTTATTTTGGATTGTGCACAAAAATTGATAGGCGGCTGAGCAGCGCCAAACTTAGGTGGGGGCGACGGCTTTTTTGTAGGAGCGGCTTTAGCCGCGATTGGCTGGACCTGCAAACCGCAGTATCAGATCAAGAGCATCGCGGCTGAAGCCGCTCCTGCGCAGAGGTGTGTTTATGCGCCCGGACGGCCCGCCAGTACGCGCAGAATGGCATTGAGCAGCACGCCATAGAGCGGCACGAACAGCAGCAAGCTGATGGTCAGCTTGACGCCGTAGTCGACGGTGGCGATTTCCACCCAGTGTTCGGCCATGAACGGATTACTGCTGTGCCAGAAGGCCACGGCGAAGAACACGAAGGTGTCCAGCAGGTTGCCGAAGATGGTCGATACCGTGGGCGCGATCCACCACTGGCGCAGGCGACGCAGGCGATCGAACACCTGGATATCGAGAATCTGGCCGAAGGCATAGGCGAGGAAGCTGGCCAGGGAAATGCGCAGCACGAACTCATTGAATTCCAGCAGCGCGCCAACGCCCCGAAAACTGGCTTCCTGAAACAGCACCGAGACGATGTACGAAACCACCAGCGCTGGCACCATCACCTGGGCGATCACCAGGCGCGCCGGACCTTTGCCGAGCAGGCGCACGGTCAAGTCGGTGGCCAGGAAGATAAACGGGAAGCTGAACGCGCCCCAGGTGGTATGCCAGCCGAACAGGGTGATCGGCAACTGCACCAGGTAGTTGCTGGCAATGATGATGAGGATGTGGAACAGCACCAGAAACGTCAGGGCGACGCGGCGGCGGTCTGGGTGAATCAGCGACATAGCGGGACCTTTTTGATCGATGGGGTTAGGGAACCCATGGAAACGGCGCGCATTCTACCTGCTGCGAGCCTCTGTTGCGTAGGGCGGATATCCCATCGGGATATCCGCCGCTCAGGCTCAGAGGAGAGGGATGTCGGTGTGGTCGATTTCCACGGTGTGCCCTGGGCCCAGTTCCATCAGCACATAAAACGCGCCCTCGGGGCGGGTGAAGGTGTAGCTGGAGTCAGCGCCGAGCTTGCCGGCCACCAAGGTCTTTTCGTCATGGCCGATCACATCCAGCGTGGCGCCGGGCAGGGCGGTGCCATCGGATAAACCGCCGGTGCAGCGCACCTGGTTGTTCTCAAGCGCGTGGCACTGGCAGTACAGACCATGGGCCAGCGCGTGGCTGCTGCTGGCCAGTGCCAGGGCGGCGAAAAGCAAAGAACGGGTGCGACTCATGGGCGGGCTCCAGGTTGGCGTTCGAGCCAGGTGACCAGGGAAGGGGAGGCTTGCGTCAGGGGAATGGCGGTCTGATGCACGCGGCCATCCCAGCCTTCCACCGTCAGCCACAGCTCACTGCTGGCGGTGGTGGTTTTTGGCACCACCACTTCGGCCATCAAGCGGTAGGGGCTGCCGGACAACAGGGCGCCGGCGGTGCGCAGGCTGCGCGGTTTGCCAATGCGCAGGTAAGCGGCTTTGACCTGTGGCAGGCAGGCCTGGCACAGGGCCACGGTGAACTCCTTCATATTGCCGGCCTGGCCTTCGGCCTCCGGTTCGCCGACATGCCATTCGGCCACCCGCGCCGTCCACGGGCCGACGGCAAACTCGCCGATGTCCCGTTCGCCAAGGCCGAGGGTGCCGCGAAACATCGCCGCGTTCTGCAGATAGGCCGGCATGAAGCCCAAGGGGATCAGCACCAACACGATGTTCAGGTGGAAGCGGTACTTGTGCCACAGGCGTTTGGCCGTGCTCTGTGGTTGGGCGATGGCGTTGCTCATGGCTGGCCCTCCGTTACCTGGCTGGGGGACAGTGTTTGTGTGCGCACCCGCTGTGCCCGTTTGGCCAGGTTGGCGGTGGCCTGCACCGTGCGTTTACTCCAGATCAGCAAGCCACTGAGCACCATCATGCTCAGCACCAGACCGAAGAAGAACCAGATCAGTTTGATCCACAACCCCCCAAAATCGCCGGTGTGCAGCGGGCGCATCGACTCGGTGACGAACTCCAGTGCGCTGCGGTCATCCAGCAGGTTGGCGCCCGCCACGGCGCCGGTGTAGGGGTTGATATCGGCGGTCTGAAACATCAGCGGGTACCAGCCGCGGCCACCGACGCTGTAGTGGCTGTAGGCATCTTCGGGCATGGAAATAAAGCTCACCTCGAGGCCTGGAATCTGTTCGGTGGCAATCGCGCTGATGCGGTCCAGGTCCAGTTGTTTGGGGGCCAGGCCATCGGCCGTCAGCGGCACTTCATGGCGGGCGACAAAGGCCGGCGGGCCTTCGGTGGAAATCGAAATATGCAGGTTCGACAGCAGCGCTTCGATCAGAAACCAGGTGCCGGTGATGGAGATCACCGCAATAAACCAGATCGACCAGATGCCGCTCAGGCGGTGGAAGTCGCCCCAGAAAATCCGTGCGCCCTGGTTGAAGCGCAGGCGCGGGGTGAAGAAGCCTTTCCAGAAGCGCTTGTACACCACCAGCCCGGTGATCAACGACACCAACAGCGGCAGGCCGAGTAACGACACCAGGTACCAACCCCAGCTATAGCCATTGGTAAAGGGCACCAGCCACCAGCCATGCAGGGCACGGGTGAAGGCCTGGAAGTCGAAGTTCGGGCTGACGCCCTGAATCGCCCCGGTATAGGGGTTGATGTACAGGCGGAAGGTGCCGCCACCCGGTTCGCTGACTTGGGCGGTGAGGGCGAAGTGTGATTCCTCCGGGCTGGACAGCCATTCCACCGCCAGCTCAGGGCGTTCCTGCTGGATGGCAGTGAGGATCTGGCCGTAGCTCAGCGGTTGGGTTTCGTCAGCGGGCTGGCTGGCGCGGATTTGCGGATTGGCCAGCCAGACGATTTCCTGGCTGACCACCGCCAGAGTGCCGGTGACGCACACAATCAGCAGAAAGAACCAGATGGGCAAGGCTAGCCAACTGTGTACGAGGAACCAGGTTTTGGCGCGGGTTTTTTTCGACATAAACAAGGGGCTTGGCAATAGGAGTAGGTCAGCGCGGGGTGCGCACTGCGGGAAAAGGAGGGGTGAAACTTTCGCGGTTTCAGACGTCTCTACCTACAAGACGGATAGCTGGCGCAAAACCCGCACCGGCAGATGCAAGGAAATGTTTCGTGGGGCGTGGCAGTAGCGGGGCGCAGAAAAATTTCGACCTATTGTCAGATTCTTTTGCGGTTTTTTCCCTGCTCATCCGTCTTGTTAATAAGGCGCCACATTTTTCCACGAGCGCCATGGTCAAGGAGTTGCACATGAAACAACCGATTCGACCGGACGAGGGCAGGGTAGCTCTGGGTCTGGACAACGTGCAGGGCGGCTACAACGTTGCCGCCCAGATGATGGAGGGGCAGGCATGAACCAACCCCAGATGCTGCGCCTGAGCGGTTTGCCGGTTCAACATGGCAACCAGCGCTTCAAACGCATTCTTGGTGCGGCAGGCCTGAAGTGCAGCCAGCCGCGGTTAAAGATTCTCGACGTGCTGTGTGAATGCAGCGAGCACGGCCAGGCGCTGACCTTGCAGGAAATGCATACACGCCTGATCGATGCCGAAGTGCCGATTTCCCAACTGTGCCTGAGCCAGGCCCTGCGCCGCATGTGGCAAGGCGGGTTGGTGTGGCGCAACGAGGACCACGGCTACGCCCTGGTGTCGGGCGTGTTGGATGTGGCCGAGCAGCGTAAAGCCGGCTGAAAAACATCGAGGCTGAAGCCTCTCCCACAGTGGTCCTCGTTTCCTGCGGGAGAGGGGGAGCGGCCATTCGATTCAGCCTCGCGTTGTTGATCTTTGACTTTTCTGGCGAGCAATAAAAAAGGGGATGCCACTGGCATCCCCTTTTTCATTTCTGCGAAGGCTTAAACGAGCGGCTTGCTCTCGTCCTTGTCTTCTTCTTTCTCTGTTTCGGCGATTTCTTCCGGCGCGGCGTTTGGCTCGACACTGGTTTCTTCGGCGATTACAGCCGGTTCAGCCACGTGCACTGGAGCGGGTTCGACCGCTTCTTCCTGCTTGGCTTGTTCGGCTTCAACAGTGTGCTCTACGTCAGCCACTGCGTGGGCAGTAACGCCAACCGGCTCAGCAGCAACTACCGCTTCGACCACGGCAGCGGAGGCTTCTTCAGCTTCCTTGGCCAGGCGCTCGGCTTCACGCTGACGGCGACGCACTTCACGTGGGTCGTTCGGCGCGCGGCCATTGCTGGCTACGACCGGTGCAGGCTCGGCAACCACTTCGGCAACCACGGCTACTTCGGCAACTTGCACCACCACTTCTGGTTCGGCGGCGACCGGAGCTGCTTCTGCTTCGACCGGTGCAGCTTCAGCGACAGCTGGCGCTTCCACGGCTGGTGCCGGTTCAGCGGCGACTGGTGTTTCGACAACTGCGGCTTCAGCAACAGGTGCTTCAACCGGCGCGGCTTCAACAGCGGCGGCAGCTTCTACGGCGGCCGCTTCAACGACGTTCGCTTCAACAGCAGCAACAGGTTCGCTACGCTCGGCTACCGGCGCTTCAACCGCTTCGCTGGCAGGAGCCTGCTCGGCAACGATCTCGCTGACTACAGCCGCAGTGGTAGCGGCTACAGCAACGGCGACTTCGGCGTTGGCGCTATTACCTTCGGTCTCGCCGTGGGTTTCTTCGCTGCTGCCTTCTTCGCTGCCTTCGATGATGTTGCCGTTGGCATCGCGCTGACGCTCACGACGGTTGCTGCGACGACGCTGACCACGGGAACGACGACGTGGACGCTCGCCACCTTCTGCGTTCTCTTGCTCTTCGTCGTGCTGCTCTTCGTTGTTCAGCAGTTCTTCTTCATTACCGTTGGCATCAGCGACTGGACGCAGTTGACGCTCTTCACGCGGGGCACGTGGCTGACGCTCTTCGCGCGGCTTGCGCTCGGCACGCTCTTCGCTCGGAGTCTCCTGACCCTGGGCGTCCAACGGCTCACGCAGTTCGCGTTGTGGGCGGTCTTCACGTGGGGCGCGGTCTTCGCGCGGAGCACGCGGCTCACGTGGTTTGCGCTCTTCACGCGGTGCACGTGGCGCACGTTCTTCGCGCGGAGCGCGCTCGGGTGCGGCTACGTCGTCGCGCGGTTCGCGTGGCTCACGGGCTTCACGAGGGGCGCGTTCTTCACGCGGCTCGCGCGGTGCACGTTCTTCACGTGGGCCACGGTCTTCACGCGGTTTGCGTTCTTCGTTGTCGCGACGGCCACCACGGTTGCGGTTCTGCTGACGGCCGTTACGACGCTCGTCGCTGCGCTGTGGGCGCTCGCTGGTGGTTTTCTTCTCGACGACGACTGGCTTCTCTTCTTCCTTGCCGGCGAACAGGCTGACCAGCGACTTCACCAGGCCCTTGAACAGGCTTGGTTCAGCGGCAGCGACAGGTTGCTCGTTGGCCGCGACCGGAGCCGGTGCGCGTTGCGGAGTGGTCTTGATCGCCGCTTCCTGGCGAACCAGGGTGCGGGTGGCGCTGGTCTGGGCGACTTCTTCCACTTCGGCGGCAGCCATTTCGTAGCTCGACTGCGAGGTCAGAGCTTCAGGGCTGTCATCACGGATACGCTGCACTTCGAAGTGCGGAGTTTCCAGGTGGTCGTTCGGCAGAATGACGATGCGTGCACGGGTACGCAGTTCGATCTTGGTGATCGAGTTGCGTTTTTCGTTGAGCAGGAAGGCGGCAACCGGAATCGGCACTTGCGCGCGGACTTCGGCGGTGCGGTCTTTCAGCGCTTCTTCTTCGATCAGGCGCAGGATCGCCAGCGACAGCGATTCCACATCACGGATGATGCCTTGGCCGTTGCAGCGCGGGCAGACGATGCCGCTGCCTTCTGCCAGGGACGGGCGCAGACGCTGACGGGACATTTCCAGCAGACCGAAACGCGAGATGCGGCCCACTTGGACGCGGGCGCGGTCGGCTTCCAGGCTTTCGCGGACTTTCTCTTCCACGGCGCGCTGGTTCTTGGCCGGGGTCATGTCGATGAAGTCGATCACGATCAGGCCGCCGATATCACGCAGGCGCAATTGGCGAGCGATTTCTTCGGCTGCTTCGAGGTTGGTCTGCAGTGCGGTTTCTTCGATGTCGCTGCCTTTGGTGGCGCGCGCCGAGTTGATGTCGATGGACACCAAGGCTTCGGTCGGATCGATGACGATGGAGCCGCCAGACGGCAACTTCACTTCGCGCTGGAAAGCGGTTTCGATCTGGCTTTCGATCTGGAAGCGGTTGAACAGCGGCACGCTGTCTTCGTACAGCTTGATCTTGCTGGCGTACTGCGGCATCACCTGGCGGATGAAGCTCAGGGCTTCTTCCTGGGCTTCAACGCTGTCGACCAATACTTCGCCGATGTCCTGGCGCAGGTAGTCGCGGATAGCGCGGATGATCACGTTGCTTTCCTGGTAGATCAGGAAAGGCGCAGCGCGGTCCAGCGAGGCTTCTTTGATAGCGGCCCACAGCTGCAGCAGGTAATCGAGGTCGCCCTGCATTTCGTCACTGCTGCGGCCCAGGCCTGCGGTGCGTACGATCAGGCCCATGTCGCTCGGAGCGACCAGGCCATTCAGCGCTTCGCGCAGTTCGTTACGTTCTTCGCCTTCGATGCGGCGCGAGATGCCACCGGCACGTGGGTTGTTGGGCATCAGAACCAGATAGCGACCGGCCAGGCTGATGAAGGTGGTGAGGGCGGCGCCCTTGTTACCACGTTCTTCTTTTTCCACCTGAACGATGACTTCCTGACCTTCGCTCAACACTTCTTTAATGTTGACGCGGCCTTCAGGGGCTTTCTTGAAGTATTCGCGGGAGATTTCTTTGAGGGGCAGGAAGCCATGGCGTTCGGAGCCGAAATCAACAAAAGCGGCTTCGAGGCTAGGTTCGATGCGGGTAATTTTACCCTTGTAGATGTTGGCCTTTTTCTGCTCGCGAGCGCCCGATTCAATATCGAGGTCGAAGAGTTTCTGACCATCTACCAGTGCGACACGCAACTCTTCAGGTTGAGTTGCGTTAATCAGCATTCTTTTCATGTAGTACCGTCGGTTTCCGGGCTGCCGGAAACGGCGTTCGGCACACACGACTCTCAGGGTCGGTGTCAGGGCTCGTCAGAAACGGTTGTAAGTCGTTCCATGTCTAACAACGCCGGCCAACGGGGCCGGGGTGGCGACGGACGTCTCCTGCTTGCTGTTGTGAAACAAGCACTTGGTCAGGAGGAGGAATCAACCAACGGGAGCGGACGAAATAACACGTCTTCTAAAGCTACGCAGTCCGAGGTTGTGCATCTCCACCCTACACGTATCGCTGAAAATCGGGTGCCGCTCGCAGAATCTGCAGCGGGTTGGCATTTACCGCTGACTCCCCCGAGGGCAGTCAACGCGTCATGGCTCAAGGCTTTATTTCCGAATTACTCGTGGCCTTTTTCAGCCATTCTTTACCGAGTAACCCGTCGGACGGCCTTACGTCCTGAATCAACTTTGCACACGGGAGGGGATGGCATGTTAGCGATCATCCGCAACCGGGCCACTTTTGGCGGCGTTCGGGACTATAGCAGCAATGATTAAGTGCTTCAAATCAATAAAAATTGTTATCATCGCGGCCATGACAGAACCCACTCCCCCTACCTCCGGCGTCCAGCTGCTCGAGGTTGAGCCGGAACTTGCCGGCCAGCGAATCGATAACTTCCTACGCACTCGTCTCAAAGGTGTGCCCAAGACTTTGATTTACCGAATTTTGCGCAAAGGCGAAGTTCGCGTGAATAAAGGCAGGATCAAACCCGAGTACAAACTGCAGGCCGGCGACATCGTGCGCGTGCCGCCGCTGCGCATGTCCGAGCCAGACGAAGAAGTGCCGTTGGCCCAGGGCCTGCTGGCGCGTTTGGAAGCCTCGATCGTTTACGAAGACAAAGCCCTGCTGGTGATCAACAAGCCGTCCGGTATTGCTGTGCATGGCGGTAGCGGTTTGAACTACGGGGTGATTGAAGCCTTCCGCCAGCTGCGGCCGGACTGCAAGGACCTGGAGTTGGTGCATCGCCTCGACCGCGATACCTCCGGGCTGCTGATGATCGCCAAGAAACGCAGCATGCTCCGTCATCTGCATGAAGCGCTGCGCAAAGACGGTATCGACAAGCGCTACATGGCGCTGGTGCGTGGCCATTGGGCTACCGCCAAGAAGCAGGTCAACGCGCCGTTGCTGAAGAGCAACCTGCGTTCCGGCGAGCGCATGGTCGAGATCAATGAAGAGGGCAAGGAAGCCTTGACCCTGTTCCGCGTGCTGCGCCGTTTCGGCGAGTTCGCCACTTTGGTCGAAGCCAAGCCGGTGACCGGGCGCACCCACCAGATTCGCGTGCACGCCAAGCATGCCGGGCATTGCATCGCCGGCGATCCCAAATACGGCGATGACGATTTCACCAGTGAAATTCGCGGCCTGGGCGGCAAGCGTCTGTTCCTGCATGCCTATGAGCTGAATGTGCCACTGCCTGAAGGTGGCGTGTTGAAGCTGGAAGCACCGGTCGATGACATGTGGCGCAAGACCGTGGAGCGTTTGAGTGCAGTCTGATTACCAACTGTTGATCTTTGACTGGGACGGCACGTTGGTTAACTCCATTGGCCGGATTGTCGCGGCGCTGCACATGGCTGCGCGTGAATGCGATCTGCCGCCGCGTAGCGATACCGAGCTCAAGGCCATCATTGGCCTGGGCCTGCCGGAAGTGGTGGTGGCGCTGTACCCCGATCTCGATGATGCCGAGCTGGCGCAGCGTTACTGCCGCGCCTACAGCGAGCATTACCTGGCGCTGGAGTCGACGCCCTCGCAGTTGTTTCCTGGGGTTGCCGAGGCGATGACAGCCTTCCGTGCTGCGGGTTATCAATTGGCGGTGGCGACCGGTAAAGGGCGTCACGGTTTGAACCGGGTATTGGCGGATCAGGGCTGGACTGAGTTCTTTGATATCACCCGCTGCGCCGATGAAACCGCGAGTAAACCTGAACCGCTGATGCTCGAGCAGATTCTTGAATTCTGCGGTGTTCCGGCCGAGCGCGCGTTGATGGTGGGCGACTCGGTTTTCGATCTGCAGATGGCGCGTAATGCGGGCATGGATTCGGTAGCGGTCGGTTACGGCGCGCAATCGCTGCAGACTCTAAGCGGCTGCGGCCCACGATTGATGGTTGAACATTTTTCCGAGCTGCGCGCCTGGCTGGACTCGCGCGGGGCTCACACAACGCTAGGGACGAGTGGATATGTCGAACGAGTCGAATGACGACAAAAGCTGGAAGTTGCTGGAAAAGACCCTGCTCGCCAGTGTGCAGGAGCAGCGTCGGGCGCGGCGCTGGGGCATTTTTTTCAAGACCCTGACCTTTATTTACCTGTTTGGCGTGATTCTCATGGTCACGCCAGGCTTGGACTTCTCCAAGGGCGCGTCGAAAAGCAAGTCGCACACCGCCGTGGTGGAAATCCGCGGCATGATCGCCGACCAGGAAGCGGCCAGCGCGGACAATATTGTCGGCAGCTTGCGCTCCGCGTTTGAGGATGCGAACACCAAGGGTGTGATCCTGCGCATCAACAGCCCGGGCGGCAGTCCGGTGCAGTCTGGCTACGTCTACGACGAAATCCGCCGCCTGCGCGGTGAGCATCCTGATATCAAGGTGTATGCGGTGATTTCCGATCTGGGTGCCTCGGGTGCCTATTACATCGCCAGCGCCGCTGACTCGATCTATGCCGACAAGGCCAGCCTGGTGGGTTCCATCGGCGTAACCGCGGCGACCTTTGGTTTCGTGGGTACCATGGAGAAGCTCGGCGTCGACCGTCGTGTCTACACCTCGGGTGAACACAAAGCCTTCCTTGATCCGTTCCAGCCGCAGAAAGCGGACGAGACGGCGTTCTGGCAAAGCGTGCTGAACACCACGCACAAACAGTTCATTGCCAGCGTCAAGCAAGGGCGTGGTGAGCGCCTGAAGGATGCTGAGCATCCGGAACTGTTCTCCGGCTTGATCTGGACCGGCGAGCAGGCGCTGCAGCTGGGCCTGATCGACGGCCTGGGCAATACCAGTTCGGTGGCGCGTGACGTGATCGGCGAGAAAGAGCTGGTGGATTACACCGTGCAGGAAACCCCGTTCGACCGTTTCGCGAAAAAGCTCGGTGCCAGCGTGGCTGAGCATGCGGCCATGTGGATGGGCTTTTCCGGGCCGACCCTGCGCTGATCGTTTCTGTCTTGCGAAAAAGCCCGGCTGATGCCGGGCTTTTTTATTGTGGTTGAAAGCATCGCGGCTGAAGCCGCTCCTACGGACCGGACAATCCGTAAGAGTGGCTTTTGCCGCGATACTTTTCGTTCGGCATATATAAAGGAGGGGACTTAAGGGAGCTCCACGCCTTCCAGCAGCAGCATATCCACCAGGCGAATCAGCGGCAGGCCGACCAGGCTGGTGGCATCGCTGCCCTCGGTGGCGCGAAACAAGCTGACGCCCAGTCCTTCGGCCTTGAAGCTGCCAGCGCAGTCGTATGGCTGCTCGGCGTGCAGGTAGCGGCTGATGCGCGCGGCATCGAGTGGGCGGAAGTGCACGGTAAACGGCACACAGTCGACCTGGCAGTGGCCGCTGGCGGTATTGAGCAGTGCCAGACCGGTGAGAAAGGTCACGCTATTGCCGCTGGCATTGCTCAGTTGGCGATGGGCGCGCTCGAAGTCGTGGGGTTTGCCGAGAATCTGCTCGCCGAGCACGGCAACCTGGTCGGAGCCGATGATCAGGTGCTGCGGATACTGTTCGGCCAGTACCCGGGCCTTCTGCTCGGCGAGGCGTCGTACCAGGGCTTCGGCCGTTTCGCCGCCCAGGCGGCTTTCGTCGATATCCGGGCTGGCGCAGGCGAAGGGCAGGCGCAAGCGCCCCAGCAGTTCCCGGCGGTAGGCGGAGCTGGAGGCGAGGAGTAGAGGCAACATATTGATTCCTTTATAGTCGCTGGCGATTCTAACCAGCGTGCAGCTTGGCGCCCAGGCTGAATTTCCCTTTGACAGAGCAGGGGTGCATCCCTAGAATGCTGCGCCTATGTTGAATGGCCCGATTCCTCCTCACGTTGATCCGCGCAAACTGGCTGATCGTGGTGCCACCCTTGAAGGTGAGCTGCCCCTAGCCGATTTGCAGCGTCTCTGCGACCCGCTTGCCGACAATGTCGGTGTCATCCGTGCGAAGTTTGTTTTCGAGCGCGATGAACGCAGATCGCCAGTGATGCACAGCACGATCGACGTTGAGGTCAAGATGGTTTGTCAGCGTTGTCTGGAGCTGGTCGCCCTGCCTATCCACAGTGAATGCAGTTACGCTGTGGTGAAAGAAGGTGCGAATACCCAGTCTGTGCCGCAAGGCTACGACGTGCTGGAATTGGGTGAGGATCCATTGGATCTGCCGGCGTTGATCGAGGAGGAGCTGTTGCTCGCCTTGCCCATCGTGCCTCTGCATGATCCAGAAGATTGCCAGCAACCGGCAGGCCTTGAAGAGCCTGAACCGAGCGAGGACGAGGTATCGCGGTCCAACCCGTTCAGTGTATTGGCACAGTTAAAGCGTGACCCAAACGTTTAGGAGTTAATTAATTATGGCTGTTCAGCAGAACAAAAAATCCCGCTCCGCACGCGACATGCGCCGTTCGCACGACGCACTCGACGCTGCAACTCTGTCCGTAGAGAAGAGCACCGGTGAAGTTCACCTGCGTCACCACGTTTCGCCAGAAGGCGTATACCGTGGCCGCAAAGTGATCGACAAGGGCGCTGACGAGTAATCCTTGTCCGCTCCGATCATCGCGATTGACGCAATGGGTGGGGACTTCGGTCCCCACAGCATTGTTCCAGCCTGCATTGCCTGCTTGGCTGAATTCCCCTCGTTACACCTGGTCCTCGTCGGCCAAACCTCCTTACTCAATGAATTGATTGGCCGCCATTCCGGTGTCGATCGCGCACGTCTGCACGTTGAGCAGGCCAGCGAAGTGATCGCCATGGATGACCGTCCGGCTCAGGCTTTGCGCAGCAAGCCGGATTCTTCCATGCGCGTGGCGCTGGAGCTGGTGCGCGATGGCCGGGCTCAGGCCTGTGTCAGTGCCGGCAATACCGGCGCCTTGATGGCGCTTTCGCGCTATTTGCTGAAAACCCTGCCCGGTATCGACCGGCCGGCGATGATGACGGCCATCCCCACTCAGCGCGGCCATTGCCAGTTGCTCGATCTGGGTGCCAACGTCGATTGCAGTGCCGAGCACCTCTATCAGTTCGCCGTGATGGGCTCGGTGGCCGCCGAAGCACTGGGCGTGGTGCGCCCGCGCATCGCGCTGCTGAATGTCGGCACCGAAGACGTCAAAGGTAATCAGCAGGTCAAACTGGCGGCCAGCCTGCTGCAGCCGGTCAGTGAGTTGAACTACATCGGTTTCATCGAAGGCGATGGCCTGTATCGTGGCGAGGCTGATGTGGTGGTGTGCGACGGGTTTGTCGGCAATATCCTGCTGAAGTCGAGCGAAGGTCTGGCGTCGATGATTTCCGCGCGCATGGAGGCCTTGTTCAAGCAGAACCTTGGTTCACGCCTGATCGGTTCGCTGGCGTTGCCGGTGCTGAAGCGCCTGCAAAGTGAACTGGCCCCGGCGCGGCATAATGGCGCCAGCTTTCTGGGTTTGCAGGCCATCGTCGTGAAAAGTCATGGTGCTGCCGGGCCGGAAGGTTTTCAGAGCGCCATTCGCCGGGCGGTCATGGAAGTGCGCGAAGATTTGCCGCAACGCTTGCATGGCCGTCTCGAACATCTGTTGCTGTAATGCGTGTGCTGCCGATGTGACCGCGCTCGGTAGCCTGTCATCCAACTGTCAGTTTGTTGCGCTCGACTAGCTCGCGCGTGATCCTCCCGACGATCAGACCATTAGGGACCGTCCACATGTCTGCATCCCTCGCATTCGTCTTCCCAGGCCAAGGCTCACAGTCTCTGGGAATGCTCGCCGAGCACGGCGCACAGCAGCCGCTGGTGCTTGATACCTTTGCCGAAGCTTCCGAGGCTTTGGGTTATGACCTCTGGGCACTGACTCAGTCCGGCCCGGAAGAAACCCTCAATCAAACCGATAAAACCCAGCCTGCCATCCTTGCAGCCTCGATCGCGCTGTGGCGCGTGTGGCTGGCCGAGTCAGGTGCGCGTCCGGCGTTTGTTGCCGGCCACAGCCTGGGCGAATACTCGGCGCTGGTTGCCGCCGGTAGCCTGGGTTTTGCCGATGCGGTGAAGCTGGTTGAGCGTCGTGGCCAGCTTATGCAAAAAGCCGTACCGGCCGGGCAGGGCGGTATGGCCGCGATTCTCGGTCTGGAAGATGCTGATGTGCTGGCTGCCTGCGCCGAAGCGGCGCAGGGCGATGTGGTCAGCGCAGTGAACTTCAATGCTCCGGGTCAGGTCGTAATCGCCGGCTCCGCAGCGGCAGTCGAGCGTGCCATTGAGGCGTGCAAGGCCCGTGGCGCCAAGCGCGCCCTGCCGTTGCCGGTAAGCGTACCGTCGCACTGCGCGCTGATGCGCCCGGCGGCCGAACAGTTTGCTGATTCGGTAACTGCGATTAACTGGCAGGCGCCGCAAATCGCTCTGGTACAGAACGTCAGCGCTGCGGTGGTGGACGATCTTGAAGTGCTCAAGCGTGACCTGCTCGCGCAGTTGTACAACCCCGTGCGTTGGGTCGAATCCATTGTGCGTTTGTCGGAGTCGGGCGTGACCAGTCTGGTGGAATGTGGCCCAGGCAAGGTGTTGTCCGGTCTGAACAAGCGCTGCGTCAAAGGCATCAATACCTACAATCTCGACACCCCAGACGCCTATGCCGCCACCCGCGCGGCGCTGGCCTGATTAGGAGAAGCTTCCATGAGTCTGCAAGGAAAGGTTGCGCTGGTTACCGGCGCCAGTCGTGGTATTGGCCAGGCCATTGCCCTTGAGTTGGGTCGTCAGGGTGCCACTGTAGTCGGCACCGCCACTTCCGCATCGGGTGCGGAAAACATCACCCAGTATTTCAAAGCCAACAACATTGAAGGCGCAGGTTTTGTGCTGGACGTGGGCAGCGACGAGTCGGTCACCAGCGTGCTGGAAGCCATTTCGAAGCAGTTTGGTGCGCCGCTGGTCGTGGTCAACAACGCCGGCATCACCCGCGATAACCTGATGCTGCGGATGAAAGACGAAGAGTGGCACGACGTCATCAACACCAACCTCAGCAGCCTGTATCGGGTCACCAAGGCCGTTTTGCGCGGCATGACCAAGGCGCGTTGGGGCAGAATTATCAATATCGGTTCGGTAGTGGGCGCCATGGGCAACGCCGGACAGGTAAACTACGCGGCAGCCAAGGCCGGGCTGGAAGGTTTCAGCCGTGCCCTGGCGCGTGAAGTAGGTTCGCGGGCGATCACCGTTAACTCGGTGGCGCCAGGTTTTATCGATACCGATATGACCCGCGAGCTGCCTGAGGCGCAGCGTGAAGCGCTTCAGGCGCAGATTCCGCTGGGTCGTCTGGGCCAGGCCGAAGAGATCGCCAACGTGGTGTCTTTCCTGGCTTCCGATGGCGCAGCCTACGTGACCGGGGCTACTATTCCCGTGAATGGCGGAATGTATATGAGTTGAATGTGACGCCGCCCTGCGGAAAACTGTCATACGAGCTGTCTAAAATCCGTTATAAAGCTGCAATTGGTTTATAGACATATCGTTGGAGTGATCCAGAGGGGCTTCGGCATTCAGCTTGAAATGCGCAAAACCCTTTCTATACACTGACACAGACCAGCTGCCTGGATTTGTTCATTAGGAGTGAAAACAAGGTATGAGCACCATCGAAGAACGCGTCAAGAAAATCGTTGCCGAGCAACTGGGCGTCAAAGAAGAAGAAGTGACCAACAGCGCTTCCTTCGTTGAAGACCTGGGTGCCGACTCCCTTGACACCGTTGAACTGGTGATGGCTCTGGAAGAGGAATTCGAAACCGAAATCCCGGACGAGCAAGCCGAAAAAATCACCACCGTTCAGGAAGCTATCGATTACGTTACCGCTCACGCGTAATAACCCGTAATCGTCGACTCCCGACTTGGAAAAGCCGCACTGCCCACAAGGCGTGCGGTTTTTCTTTAAGCGCATGTCGAGCGCTGTGTAAAACGCATAAGAGGAGATTGCTGTGTCGCGTAGACGCGTCGTGGTCACCGGTATGGGCATGTTGTCGCCCCTGGGTACCGATGTTCCAAGCAGCTGGCAGGGTATTTTGGCCGGCCAAAGTGGTATTGGCCTGATTGAGCATACGGATCTTTCCGCCTTCACCACCCGCATCGGTGGTTCGGTGAAAGGCTTCAACGTCGAGGATTACCTCTCGGCCAAAGATGCTCGCAAAATCGACCTGTTCATTCAGTACGGGCTAGCGGCCAGCTTTCAGGCTGTGCGTGACGCCGGGCTGGAAGTCACCGACGCCAACCGTGAACGCATTGGCGTAGCCATGGGTTCGGGCATTGGCGGCCTGACCAATATCGAGAACAACTGCAAAGCCCTGTTCGACCAAGGCCCACGGCGTATTTCGCCGTTCTTCGTGCCTGGCTCGATCATCAATATGATTTCCGGTTTCCTGTCGATTCACTTGGGTCTGCAGGGGCCTAACTACGCCATCGCCACCGCCTGTACCACAGGTACGCATTGCATCGGCATGGCGGCCCGTAACATCGCTTATGGCGAAGCTGACGTGATGATTGCCGGCGGCGCAGAAATGGCTGCCTGCGGTCTGGGTATCGGTGGTTTCGCTGCCGCTCGCGCCATGTCCACCCGCAATGACGACCCGACCCGCGCCAGCCGTCCATGGGATAAAGGCCGTGACGGTTTTGTCCTGGCCGATGGTTCCGGCGCTCTGGTACTGGAAGAATTGGAACACGCCAAGGCCCGCGGTGCGCGCATCTATGCCGAGCTGATCGGCTTTGGCATGAGCGGCGACGCCTACCACATGACGTCGCCACCTGAAGACGGTGCTGGCGCCGCGCGTTGCATCAAAAACGCCCTGCGTGATGCCAACGTAAATCCCGACCAGGTGCAGTACATCAATGCCCACGGTACCTCGACGCCAACCGGCGACCTGGCCGAAGCGCAGGCGGTGAAGACGGTATTTGGCGACCACGCCTACAAGCTGGCGGTCAGTTCGACCAAGTCCATGACCGGCCACTTGCTGGGTGCGGCGGGCGCGGTGGAGGCGATCTTCAGTGTGTTGGCCATCCGTGATCAGGTAGCGCCACCGACCATCAACCTGGAGGAGCCTGACGAAGGCTGCGACCTCGACTTCGTGGCCAACGAAGCGCGTAGCATGCCAATCGATATCGTCGTCTCCAACTCGTTCGGTTTTGGCGGTACCAACGGCTCCCTGGTGTTCCGCCGGTTCGCCGAGTAATGCTGAGCTGGGTGGATGGTTGCCCGGCACAGGCCGCATCCCTCACGGATCGCGGCCTGGCCTATGGCGATGGGCTGTTTGAAACCATCGGCATCAAGGGCGGCCGACCCCAGCTGTTTGAGCGTCACCTGGCGCGTCTTGCCGAGGGCTGTCAGCGTTTATCTATTCCTGCCGACCTGGCGTTGATTCGCGCTGAGCTGTTGGCATTCTCCGCCGAAGTCGGGGAGGGGGTGGCCAAGCTGCTGCTGACCCGTGGTGATGGTTTGCGCGGGTACGCGGCGCCAGCGGCGGCAAGCTCACGGCGCATCCTCTTGGCTTCGCCATTTCCGGCCTATCCGACCGTCAATGCCGAACAGGGCATACGCTTGTTTCCCTGTGCGACGAGGCTGGCCGAGCAGCCGTTGCTGGCGGGCCTCAAACACCTCAATCGCCTGGAACAGGTGCTGGCCCGTTCAGAGTGGCAAGACTGCGAACACGCTGAAGGCCTGATGCTGGACGTGTCCGGCCGGGTAATCGAAGGGGTTTTCAGCAATCTGTTTGTCGTCCGCGACGGTCAATTGATCACCCCTGAACTCAGTCGCTCCGGCGTCGCTGGGGTAATGCGTGCCGAGCTGCTGGCTCAGGCCGAAACCCTGGCAATCCCGCTGTCGATTCAGGCGCTGAGCCTGGAGCAACTGCTGGCGGCCGATGAGGTGTTTGTCTGCAACAGCCTCTACGGTGTGTGGCCGGTCACCGCGCTGCAAGGCCATCGCTGGCCGGTTGGGCCGCTCACCCGTAAACTGCAAAGCCTTGCCCGCGACCTACTGGACTGCTAATTCGTGATTCGTAAATTACTGCTGCTATTGGAAGGCGGAGTGCTGCTGGCTGGCTTGTTGCTGGCCTTCTTCGTCTGGCAGCAAAACAGCGCGCTCACGCAGCCGCTGAATGTGCCTGCTGGCTATGTCATGGAAGTGCCGGCCGGAGCAACGCCTGGCGGCGTGCTCAATCGTCTGGAAAGTGAAGGGGTGCTGCACGGCGCCTTCTGGTTGCGCCTTTACTGGCGCTTCAACCTGTCCGGCCAGGCGCTGCACAGCGGCGAATACCAGCTCAACCCCGGCGCCACGGCCAAAGACATGCTGGTGCTCTGGCAGCGCGGTGACGTGGTGCAATACAGCCTGACTCTGGTGGAAGGCTGGAACTTCCGTCAGGTGCGCGCGGCATTGGCCAAGCAGGTCAAGCTGGAGCAGAGCATCACCAACCTGACCGACGCTCAGGTGATGGAACGCATCGGCCAGGCCGGTGTGTTCCCCGAGGGCTTGTTCTTCCCCGACACCTACCGTTACGTGCGCGGCATGAGTGATATCGACTTACTCAAGCAAGCCTTCGCTCGCCTGGCCGCCGTGCTGGACGAGGAGTGGCAGCAGCGCGACGCCGACCTGCCGTACAAGCAAGCGTATGACGCCTTGATCATGGCTTCGATGATTGAAAAGGAAACTGGGGTACCGCAAGAGCGCGGGCAGATCGCGGGTGTGTTTGTTCGCCGCCTGCAACAAGGCATGCAACTGCAGACTGACCCCACGGTGATCTACGGCCTGGGTGAGCGCTACACCGGTAAACTGACCCGCGCCCACCTGCGCGAAGCCACGCCTTACAACACCTACGTGATTGCCGGTATGCCACCGACGCCGATCGCCATGGTTGGCCGCGAAGCCATTCACGCCGCGTTGCACCCGGTCGACGGCAAGAGCCTGTATTTTGTCGCCCGCGGCGATGGCAGCCATGTATTCTCCGACGACCTCGACGCCCATAACCAAGCCGTTCGCGAGTTCCAACTCAAGCGACGCGCCGATTACCGCTCCAGCCCGGCCCCTGTGCCGGCTGTGCAATAAGCATTAAGGGACCGCCTGTGACTGGCCTGTTTATTACCCTCGAAGGCCCGGAAGGCGCCGGCAAAAGCACCAACCGCGAATACCTCGCCGAGCACCTGCGTGCGCAAGGCCTGGACGTGGTGTTGAGCCGCGAACCCGGCGGCACGCCGTTGGCCGAGCGCATCCGTGAACTGCTGCTGGCGCCGAGCGATGAGGCGATGGCGGCTGATACCGAGTTACTGCTGGTTTTCGCTGCCCGCGCCCAGCACTTGGCGCAGGTAATTCGCCCGGCCCTGGCGCGTGGCGCCGTGGTGCTGTGTGATCGTTTTACCGACGCTACTTACGCCTATCAGGGCGGCGGCCGTGGTTTGTCGCAAGAGCGGATTGCCGCGCTGGAAGCCTTCGTTCAGGGCGAGCTGCGCCCCGACCTGACCTTGATTTTCGATCTGCCAGTGGAGGTTGGCCTCGCCCGAGCCAGCGCCCGTGGACGTCTCGACCGCTTCGAGCAGGAGGGTCGGGCGTTCTTCGATGCTGTGCGCCACACCTACTTGCAACGCGCCGCCGCCGAACCCCAGCGCTACCGCGTGGTGAACGCCGCGAAGACGCTGAATGAGGTGCAGGTTGCATTGGCTGGCCTGTTGCCGGAACTGCTGGAGCGTGCCCGTGGCTGAGGTGTATCCCTGGCAGGCCGCGCTCTGGCAGACCCTCGCCGGTCGTCCGCAACACGCCCACGCTTATTTGCTGCATGGTCCCGCCGGTATCGGCAAGCGGGCGATGGCGGAGAATCTGATGGCGGCGCTGCTGTGCCGCTCGCCGCAAGAATTGAAGGCGTGTGGGCAGTGCAAATCCTGCATGTTGTTGGCGGCGGGCACCCATCCGGACAATTTTGTGCTCGAGCCGGAAGAGGCCGACAAGGCTATCAAGGTCGATCAGGTCCGTGAGCTGGTCGGTTTTGTGGTGCAGACCGCGCAGCTCGGCGGACGCAAGGTGGTACTGGTCGAACCTGCCGAGTCGATGAACCTGAACGCCGCCAACGCCTTGCTGAAAAGCCTGGAAGAACCCTCTGGCGACACCGTGCTGTTGCTGGTCTGTCACCAGCCCAGCCGCTTGTTGCCGACGGTCAAAAGCCGCTGCGTGCAGCAAGCCTGCCCGTTGCCCAGCGAGGCGCAAAGCCTGGCCTGGTTGGCCGATGCGCTGCCCGACTGCAGCGAAGAAGAGCGGGGCGAGTTGCTGACGCTGGCCGCCGGCTCGCCGCTGAATGCGGTCAAACTCAATACTCAAGGTGTACGCGAGCAGCGCGCGCAGGTGGTGGACGGGGTGAAGAAGCTGCTCAAACAGCAGATCGCCGCCAGCCAACTGGCCGAAGGCTGGAACAGCATCCCCTTGCTGCAGCTGTTCGATTGGTTCTGCGACTGGGCGCAATTGATGCTGCGCTACCAGCTGACCAAAGACGAAGACGGCCTTGGCCTCACCGATATGCGCAAGGTGGTGCAGTACCTGGCGGACAAATCGGCTCAGGCCAAAGTCTTGGCAATGCAGGAGTGGTTGCTGATGCAGAGGCAGAAAGTGCTGAGCAAAGCCAACCTGAATCGCGTTTTGCTACTCGAAGCACTCCTTGTGCAGTGGGCAAGTCTGCCCGGACAAGGCTAGAATCAGCCCTTGAATCAGTAAGCTAGGAATGCAGCATGAGCATGCCACCGAATCTTGGCCCGCGTAACGGAATCCTGTCCCTGACCATCAAGGACAAGTCCGTGCTCTATGCCGCGTACATGCCCTTCATCAAAAATGGCGGTTTGTTCATCCCCACCAACAAGAGCTACAAGTTGGGCGACGAGGTGTTCATGCTGCTCAACCTGATGGATGAACCGGAAAAAATCCCGGTCGCCGGCAAAGTGGTCTGGATCACCCCCAAGGGTGCCCAAGGCAACCGCGCCGCCGGTGTTGGCGTGCAGTTCAACGACGGTGACAACACCGCCCGCAACAAGATCGAAACCTACCTGGCCGGTGCGTTGACCTCCGATCGCCCGACCCACACGATGTAAGCCTGCTGCTGATGCTTGTCGACTCCCACTGCCACCTCGATCGCCTCGACCTCGCCGCCCATGGCGGCTCCCTGGATGCTGCACTGGACGCCGCGCGCGCCCGGGGCGTCGGGCATTTCCTGTGCATCGGGGTAAGTGCCGAGAACGCCGCAGCGGTCAAAGGCCTGGCTGAACGTTACGCCGATGTCGATTGCTCGGTGGGCGTCCACCCGCTGGACCTCGAAGCCGGTGCCGCGCCCGCGCTGGACTGGCTGCTCAGCGAACTCGATCACCCGCGCGTAGTGGCTATTGGCGAAACAGGCCTGGACTACCACTACGAACCGGAAGCCGCCGAGCTGCAGCGCGAGTCGTTCCGCCTGCACCTGCAAGCCGCGAAAATTACCGGCAAGCCAGTGATCGTGCACACCCGCGAAGCCCGTGCCGACACCCTCGAATTGCTGCGCGAAGCGGCGCTGCCAACCGCTGGCGTGCTGCACTGCTTTACCGAAGACTGGCCGATGGCCAAAGCGGCGCTGGACCTGGGCTTCTACATTTCCCTGTCCGGCATCGTCACCTTCCGCAACGCCGACGCCCTGCGCGAAGTCGCCCGCCAAGTCCCCGCCGACCGCCTGCTGGTGGAAACCGACGCCCCGTACCTGGCGCCAATCCCCTACCGCGGCAAACCCAACCTGCCGCAATACGTCCGCGAAGTCGCCGAATTCCTCGCCCAGCATCGCGGCGTCGACTACGACACCTTCGCCGCGCAAACCAGCGAAAACTTCAAACGCCTGTTCCCCCTGGCCCACGTCGCCGGCTAAAGAGCCTCGAGGCTGAAGCCGCTCATACAAAACAGGTCGAAATGGCCAGCGCAGCGAAGCCGCCTTTGATCGTGATCCTCAGATATCCCCGCCTACACTAACTTCGCTTTTAGAGCGTCGCGAGCGAAGGCCAGGTAAGGCGGAGGTAGGGCGAGAAAGCGGAGTTGGCATCAAGCCAATGAGCATTTCGACCCCTGCCTCCAACGCAGCATGGCCGAGCGCAGCAGCTATAAAAACGAAGGGAAAAAAAACCCGGACTCTGGGGGAATGAATCCGGGTTAAGACCATTAGGAGTAAATCAAGGTACACAGTCCACGGTACCTTGGCTGGCGGGGCACTTGGGGGAGATGCCACACGCCAGTACTCACCAGTATTGGTGAACTTCGCCGATCTGCCAGTGCTGCCGGCCCGCTGCTTAAACGGATTTGGAATACTGGCGCGGCTGTTGAGTTCTCAGCCAGCAACGGCCTGCGAAAGCACGGTCAGGGTTTCTTCAATTACCCGTGCCTGGGTGTAGAAGTGCGGCGACAAACGGATACCTTTGCCGCGCGGAATGCACACCACGTTTTCCTGCTTCAGACGCTGGTACAGGGCCTGGGTGTCCTGGCCATCGACGCTGAAGGTGATGATTCCGGCGCGGCGCAGCGGGTTCAGCGGAGTGTGCAAGGCGACGCCGGGGAGGGCGCTGAGGCCGTCCTGCAGCCATTGCACGCGCTCTTCGATCAGTTGTCCGACCTGAGCCATGCCGACTTCCTCCAGCAGCGACAGGCTGGCCTCCAACGCCATGGCGCCAAGCATGTTGGGGCTGCCGCACTCAAAGCGCCGGGCGCTTTTGGCGGGTTCCCAGTCGGTACGGGTGTAATCGCCCATGCGTTCAAGCATGTGCCAGCCGTATTCATGCAGTTTCAGCTGTTCGCGCAGCTCCGCGCGGCAATAGAACACGCCCAGACCTTCGGGGCCGAGCAGCCATTTGTGGCCGTCGGCCATGGCGAAGTCGCACTGGTTGGCTTGCACATCGAAGGGCTGCGCGCCCAGTTGCTGGATGGCGTCGACACAAAAAAGAACGCCGCGCTGGCGGCAGCCGTGGCCAAGTTTGTTCAGGTCCAGGCGCAGGCCGCTGGCGAACTGCACGGCGCTGATCGCCATCAGCCGGGTTTTCGGGCCACAGGCATTGAGCAGGTTCTGCTCCGGGTCGCTGCCGCTGAGGCTCACTTGCACCACTTCCACGCCGAGCGGCGCCAGGGCTTCCCAGACGATGCGGTTGGAGGGGAATTCTTCATCGCTGATGATGATTTGCTGACCGGGCTGCCAGTCCAGGCCAAAGGCCACGAACGACAGTGCTTCCGAGGTGTTCTTGACCAGCGCGATGTCATCGCTCGAGGGTGCATTCAGCAGGCGCATGAAGCGCTCACGCAGGCGCAGCTCCACATCCATCCAGTCTGCATAGTCGCGGGCGCCGAGCAAAACGTTCTGTTCGGCGAACTGTGCCACCGCCAGCGAGGCGCGTCGCGGCCAGGGTGCTACGGCGGCGTGATTGAGATAGCGCAGGCCGGGATCTTGCTGAAACTCGTCATGAAAGGCGTACATGGTCTGATGATCCGTGCAATTTGGCACTAAATAGGCATAATACGCGGCTTCGATTTTTGACCGCCGCAGTCTCTTCCTATGCAGAAAGAACCCCGTAAGATCCGTGAATTTCGCCGCCGCGAGCAAGAGATTCTCGATGTCGCGCTGAAACTCTTCCTTGAACAGGGCGAGGATAGCGTCACGGTCGAGATGATCGCCGACGCCGTAGGGATTGGCAAAGGCACCATCTACAAGCACTTCAAATCCAAGGCCGAGGTGTACCTGCGCCTGATGCTCGACTACGAGCGTGATTTGAACGAACTGCTGCATTCGGCCGACGTTGACCGCGACAAGGAAGCGCTGTCGCGGGCCTATTTCGAATTCCGCATGCGTGATCCGCAGCGCTACCGTTTGTTCGACCGCCTCGAAGAGAAGGTGGTCAAGGGCAATCAGGTACCGGAAATGGTCGAGCAGTTGCACAAGATCCGCGCCTCTAACTTCGAGCGTCTGACCTTGCTGATCAAGGGCCGCATTGCCGAAGGCAAGCTCGAAGACGTGCCGCCTTACTTCCACTACTGTGCCGCCTGGGCCTTGGTACACGGCGCCGTGGCGCTGTATCACTCGCCGTTCTGGAGCAATGTATTGGAAGACCAGGAAGGCTTCTTCCAGTTCCTCATGGACATCGGCGTGCGCATGGGTAACAAGCGCAAGCGCGATGGCGAGACGCCTGTAATTTGAGCCCATTCAGTCAGCCTATTTCCGCATGCAAGCCATGCAGAACCGCTGACTGCGGGCTTATACTCCGGCCTATCCACCGCCGGAGTCGCCCATGATCGTCGACCGTCAGGGCAGGCGTTTCCGCAATCTGCGAATCAGCCTGACCGCCGCCTGCAACTACGCGTGCACCTACTGCGTGCCGGATGGCAAACGTCTGGTAGCTGCGCAGGACGAGCTGTCGGCCGAGGCCATGGTGCGCGGTGTGGCCTACCTGATCGAAGCGGCGGGCATCGAACAATTGCGTATCACCGGCGGCGAACCGCTGGTCAGTCCCAAGCTCGACGCCTTGCTGCAGGGCGTCAGCACCCTGGGCCTGCGTGACATCAGCCTGACCACCAACGGCCAGCTGCTGGCGAAAAAACTGCCGATTCTGCTGAATGCCGGCATCCGCCGCCTCAACGTTTCCCTGGATACCCTCGACCCTGATGCGTTCCGCCGCATCGCCCGTGGCGGCGACCTGGCAACGGTACTCGACGGCCTGGAGCAGGCGCGGGCGGCGGGCATGAAAATCAAACTGAACATGGTGCCGTTGCGCGGGCAGAACATCGACCAGGTGCTGCCGCTGCTCGACTACTGCCTGGAGCGTGGCTTCGAGCTGCGCTTTATCGAGCTGATGCGCATGGGGCACCTGGCCCGTGACGGCAACAGCTTCCAGCAGCAGTTCATCAGCATGCCGGCACTGCTGGAAATGATTGGCGAGCACTACGAGTATCAACAGGCCGACGCGCCGCTGGACGCCACGGCGTTGCGCTACCAGATTCCGGGCCGTGGTTATTTCGGCGTCATTGCCAATGAAAGCGTGCCGTTCTGCCGCACCTGTTCGCGTCTGCGCCTGTCGTC
This sequence comes from Pseudomonas sp. GV071, assembly GCF_003050835.1. GTDB lineage: Bacteria > Pseudomonadota > Gammaproteobacteria > Pseudomonadales > Pseudomonadaceae > Aquipseudomonas. The sequence goes on from NZ_QAOJ01000008.1 coordinate 167,218, forward strand.
CACCGGCTGGCTGCATGGTTGCCTGTCCTCCAGCAACCGGCACTACGTTGGCGATCTGCTGGAAAAGCCGCGCCATCAGGCGCTGCCAGCGCTGCAAGGGCTGCTGATGAAAGCCCTCGGCGATAAACAGGATGTGGCCTTTTCCGGCGGCGTCACTGTGATGAAAATTATCGGCGGTTAAGCCCGCCCGGTGATTCCCAACCCCTATTCAAGAGTCGTCGCGCATGGGTGCTCAGTCATTCCCCATCAGCTATATCGAACCGGTGTTTCGCCCGCCGAGTGAAGCCCATTCGCTGATTCTGCCGGTCACCAATGGCTGCTCGTGGAACAAGTGTGGGTTCTGCGAGATGTACACCCCCGAGCAGAAGAAGTTCCGCGCCCGCGACGAGGCCGACGTACTGGAAGAAATCCGCCGCTGCGGCGAGCAACTGATCGTCCAGCGGGTGTTTCTTGCCGATGGCGATGCCCTGGTGCTGCCAACCCGCCGTCTGCTGGCGATCCTCGAAGCCATTCGCCAGCACATGCCGGAAGTGGATCGGGTGTCGAGCTACTGCTTGCCGCGCAACCTGCGCAAGAAGTCGGTCGAGGAGCTCAAGGAACTGGCCGATGCCGGTTTGCGCATGGCCTATGTGGGCGCCGAATCAGGTGACGATGAAGTGCTGGCGCGGGTCAACAAAGGCGAGACCTTCGAGTCGACCCTCAGCGCCTTGGACAAGCTAGGCCAGGCTGGCATTACCCGCTCGGTGATGGTCCTCAATGGCCTGGGTGGCACCACCCTGAGTGAGCAGCACGCGGACAACTCCGCGCGCCTGATGAACGCCGCGCAACCGGAGTTTCTCTCCACTTTGGTGGTCAGTTTCCCCCAGGGCGAAGCGCGTTTTCGCGAGGGTTTTACGGACTATCGGCCGTTGAGTCAGCAGCAGTTGTTTGTCGAAGTCGAACGCCTGTTGCAGGGCCTGGAGCTCAACAACACGGTATTTCGCAGCGACCACGCCTCCAACTACCTGGTGCTCAAAGGCACCTTGGGTGCCGACAAGGCGCGTTTGCTGGCCCAGGTGCGCCAGGCCATCGAGCAACCGCAGGAGGCGCGCTTGCGCCAGGAATGGCAGCGCGGTTTGTAGTCAGGCGTTGCGAAGGGCAAGTAATGCAGACCACATCCCTCCAGCGCCCCAGCCTTACGCAGAAGCTGGCGGGTCGTACTCGTTAACGTAGCCCACCGTGGTCTGCATCCGGCTCAGCAGGTTCACCAGCGTATCGACCTCTGCGGGCGAGAAATCGCTAAGCAGGCGCCGCTCTCGTTCCAGCGCCACCTTGAGCACTCGGTCATGCAACGCCTTGCCCTCGGGCGTCAGGCTGACCGCGTAGCGGCGTCCATCTTTGCTGTCGACTTGACCTGAAATTCGACCTGCCGCTTCCAGCTGCTGAAGCGAGCGGCTGACCGCGCTTTTATCCAGGCCTATCACCTGGCAGATGCGATTGGCGGTGATGTTGTCTTCGACGGCAAGCAGGGCGATCAGCCGCCACTCCACCACACCAATGCCGAAATGCTTGCGGTAGCTGATCGAAGCGCCGGTGGCCAGTTTGTTGGCCAGGAAGGTCAGCATCGCTGGAACGTAGCGGTTCAGGTCGAGCTTTTCGGTATCCGACATAAAACGAGCCTTGAAAGTGAGATAAACGGCATAGGCAAACTAGTTGACACCGCAACTAAATGATTGGATTCTACTCCCAGCCGCGCAGTGCGTGGGCTGCTCGCATCATAGGCGACAGCCGCTCTTACAAAAATAAATAACAGGTAGCTCCCATGAACCGTTTTGCCTTCACCTGTCGTTCGCGACGACTTCCAGCCGTTACCAGTCCTCCATAAAGCGAGCGCCCTAGCTCCGCTATTTCCTTTCGCTTTTTTGCAGCCACTTTGCTGTGGAGGGTCGTCTTATGCTCCAGGTTTTAGTCAATCGCAAAGCGCACGTGGCCGACGGCATTTGCAGTTTCGAACTGCGTCTGGCCAACGGTGAGCTGCTGCCGGCCTTCACGGCGGGCGCCCACGTCGATGTGCATCTGCCATCGGGCGTGGTTCGCCAGTACTCGCTGTGCAATCCGCCGGAGGAGCGCCATCGCTATCTGATCGGCGTGCTCAAAGACCCGCTGTCTCGCGGCGGTTCCCAGGCCATGCACGAGCGAGTAGAGCAGGGCCAGGCGCTGCAGATCAGTGAGCCACGCAATCTGTTTCCGTTGGCAGCGCACGGTCAGCGGCACCTGCTGATCGCCGGTGGCATTGGCATCACGCCGATGCTGGCGATGGCCCATGAGCTTGAGAGACAGGGGGCCGACTTCGAGCTGCATTACTGCTTTCGCTCCCGCGACCGCGCAGCGTTTCTCGATTCACTGGAAAACGCGAGCTTTGCCCCGCGGGTGACGTTGCACGATGACAGCAGCGCAGAGCCGTCGAAACTCGATGCCAGCGCCTTGCTGCAACGCCCTGAACCCGGTCGGCATATCTATGTGTGCGGCCCCGGCGGCTTTATGGACTACATCCTCACCACCGCCGCAGCGGCTGGCTGGCCAGAGGACCAAGTGCATAGAGAGTTCTTCGCTGCGGCGCCTATCGATCACGACGGGGACCAGGCCTTCGAAGTGGAGCTCGCCCGCTCAGGAAAGGTTTTCCAGATTCCCGCAGACCGCTCGGTGTTCGAAGTGCTGGATGACGCCGGTATCGAGATTGAAACCTCCTGCGAGCAGGGCATCTGTGGCTCCTGCATCACCCGCGTGCTGAGCGGCACGCCGGATCACCGCGACCAGTTCATGACCGACTCCGAGCACGCCCGCAACGATCAATTCACTCCCTGTTGTTCACGCGCCAAGACCCCACGCCTGGTCCTTGACCTCTGAACGTGCACCTCTGAATCAGCCCTGACCCCACTCGAATTTCGGGAGAACCAACATGACTGTCTCTGCCAGCGAATCCCTTGCTTACGAAGTCGCCGCATCGGCGCCTGTGCCCAGCTTTCCGCTGAATCAGTGGTACGTCGCGGCGCTGAGTTGGCAACTCACTGACAAGCCCGTCGGCCGCACCTTGCTGAACAAACCGGTGGTGCTGTTCCGCACCCCGGACGGCCAGGTTGCCGCCCTGGAAGACCGCTGCTGTCACCGCGCGCTGCCGCTTTCCAACGGCACCCTGGATGAGCGCGGCCTTCGTTGTGGTTACCACGGGCTGCTGTTCAACGGCGACGGCAAATGCATTGAAATTCCGGGGCAGGACAAAATCCCCAGCAAGGCCAAGGTGCCGGCGTATCACGTAAAAGAGCGCGACCAGATTGTGTGGATCTGGTTCGGCAGCAGCGAGCACCCCGAGCCGAACTGCGAGCCGCCGGCGTACGACGTGCACAGCAGCGGCAAGTACATTTTCGATGGCGATGTGTACCACTACGACGCGCCGTACCAGCTTATCCACGACAACCTGATGGACTTGAGCCATCTGGGCTATGTGCACCTGCGCACCATCGGCGGCAACGCCAGCATCCATATGAATGCCGAGATGAGGGTCGAGAGCGACGAGCGCACGGTGACCGTCACTCGCTATATGCCGGGCTCGGTTCCGCCACCCACCTATGTGGCCGCCTACCCGTTCAAAGACCGCGTCGATCGCTGGCAGGAAATCGAGTTTCACGTCAGCCATCTGCGTATCTGGACCGGCGCGGTAGACGCCAACACCGACTCGATGACCGACCCGGAGCGCGGTGGTTTCCATATGCGCGGCTTCCATGGCGTAACCCCAGAAACCGAAACCACCAGCCATTACTTCTGGACCATCGCCACCAACCCGCAAAGCGATCATGAGGCGATCAAAGCCAAGGTCGTTGAGCAGACTGCGCTGACCTTCGAAGAAGACAAAGTGATCATCGAAGCCCAGTACCAAAACATGTGCCGCTTCGGCACGCCCCCAATGATCGATATCCATGTGGATGTCGGCGCCAACCGCGCGCGCAAGATCATTGAACAGCTTCGCCACGCGGCTCGTTGAGTGCCCAGAAGCCGGGGGCGGGCTGCGTGCTTTACGCCTGGAAAGGTCGCTACCTCTGAGGAGAATGTGTATGTCTGGTAATCGTGGTGTGGTTTATCGCGGCGACTGGCAACGTCGAAGGCGACAATAAGCGTCGTATCAACTTCTTTGGCGAAGCGTCGATAAATCCATCTATCCGTCAGCCAAATAAAAAATATAAAGCCTCCATCAGCATCAGTCTGGTTGGGGACTTTTTATGTCTTTAATTTGCACACTGCAAAGTGTGAGCGAGCAAGTTTTTTGTTGTCTGCTGGTTTTGAATCATTCGCTGTGGCGATACCTTGCAGAGTTAAAAACGATTGGTCCGTATCCCTTGTTTTTGTTCAATTTCCTTATTCCAACGCCGTTCGCCTTGGCGAGGTTGGAATGTACCGCTGAAGGATATCCACCGAAAATAAATCTAATTAAATGGATGCGCACAATGAACACTCACTCAACCACCAAGGCCCTGGTCGGGATATGGGCGCTGGCAGCATTAGTTGCCAACCCGGCAATTGCCAACACGGCAGCGGAGAAGCAAAAAGATCCGCTTCCCGACTTCGGCCCGAATGTCACTATTTTCAAGCCCAGCACGCCGCTGGCGCAGATAAACCAGACACTGCAGCGTTTTTCTGCGGAAACCGAATTCAGCACCAACCGGCATGCGGTGTTCTTTATGCCGGGCACTTACGGCAGCGCTGCAGGCCAGGATGATCCGGCTACGGCGACCGGTATCGTCAACGCCGAGGTAGGTTATTACACCGCCATCTACGGCCTGGGCCGCTCGCCTGAAGACGTGCGCATCAATGGCGCACTGCATGTTGAGCCCGTGCAGTACAACCCGGCGGGGAACCCTCAGGACGATAACCTCGAGTCCAACTCGCTCACCCAGTTCTGGCGCTCGTTGAGCAACCTCACCATCAACCCCATCCAGCGTCCGGTGGGCAAAGACGCCGAGCGGCCCTACCCGGAAGGGATAGCTGCGCCCCATACCCTGCGTTGGGCGGTTTCCCAGGCTGCGCCACTGCGGAGGGTCAATGTGCTCGGTGATCTGCAACTGAGCGGCCAATATGGCGCCTATGCCTTTGGCACCTACATGGCCAATAGTCGGGTGCGAGGTTCGGTTATCAGCGGTGATGGCAAGGTGCAGAAAGCCCAAGCCCACTGGTATACCCGTAATAGCTCCATCGGTTACTGGGATGGGCGCGCGGTGAACTACATGTTTTCCGGCGTGGATGGTGCGCCGGTCACCGACTTTGACCCAGGCAGCATTACGAGCTTGCCGACTACACCGGCCTCCCGCGAAGCACCGTTTATCTATGTCGATAGTAAAAACAACTTCAACGTCTTTGTACCGCACGCTAAAACTCATACTTCAGGTTTTGATTGGTCGGCGTCATCCCGTGATGGTCGCCAGCTTCCGATCCAGACGTTTTATATCGCTAAACCAAGCGATTCCGCCGTCACTATCAATCGTCAGCTGCGCGCCGGTAAAAACATCGTATTGACGCCCGGCATTTATATGCTCAGTGAGGCGCTGAAAGTCTCTCGGCCAGACACCGTTATATTGGGCTTGGGCTTTCCCTCATTGGTTGCCGCCAATGGCACTGCCGCGATTGAAGTGGCCAATATCACTGGCGTCATGCTTTCCGGCCTATTGATTGAGGCGGGGCCTATCAATTCGAACGTTCTGTTGAAAATAGGCGAGAAGGGCAGTTATGCGGGTGAGTCCCATGACCCCACCACCGTTAGTGATGTGTTTGTCCGCATCGGTGGCCCGTTGCTGGGTCAGGCTACAACCAGCATCGAGGTCAATAACAACAACGTGATTCTCGACCACACCTGGCTGTGGCGCGCGGACCATGGCACCGGTGCAGGTTGGGACTCGAACAAGGCCGATCATGGCTTGGTGGTAAACGGTGATGACGTCAATGCCCTGGGCTTGTTTGTCGAGCACTACCAGAAAAACCAGGTCATCTGGAACGGTGAGCGGGGCAGAACCCTGTTTTACCAGAGTGAAATGCCTTACGACCCACCCAGCCAGGCGGCCTGGAAAAATGGCGACAAAGACGGCTTTGCATCCTATGTAGTGGGCTCGGCTGTTAAGTCCCATGAAGCGGCGGGCTTGGCCATCTACTCGCTGTTCGTGATGGGGCAAAACGTGCATGCCTCCAGCGCCATTGAGGCACCTGCCACGCGCGGTATACGCCTTAAATCCATCAGCAGTTCGGTGATTGCCGGGGACGGCGGCATTTGGCATGTGGTCAATGACCAGGGCCCGGCTGCGTTAGCCAATCAGCCGAATTCAGAGGTGTATCGCATGACCTCGGTGATTCGGCTTCAGGAGTTTCCGATCGCCACGCCGCGCAAGCGAGATCGCCGCAATTAACCGGTTTTAAAGCCGCAGTGGCCGCCAGTGGCCGTGGTGCAAAGGCGTGCGCTAACCAGAGAAGAGACGCCGCACTACTCCGCTATCGCGGTGGCTCCCTGTAGAGGGCCACCGCTTCTGTTCAGCCCTTAGGCCGCCGCTGGTTCATACGCACACAAACCCTCAAAACCCGACCCCACCAGCGCGCGGGTGAGGTCGTTGAGGTACTGCAGGGGGCTGGTCTGACTATCCTCGCCACGCGGTTCGCGCCTCAGAATCAGTTGCTCCATACAGTCCAGCAGAGAGAGCGCCTGCTCCAGCGCCAACTCAACCGGCACACCCGAAGTGTCCCACCTAAAGCCGCTTTACCTGCAAACCTCGGTAATAAATCACACGATAATCGCGATGGGCGTGCTGATTCGGCAAAACGCGGTTTTCCCGGTCAACGCCAAAAAAAGTGCAGGGGGTTAGGTACAGCTGTCTGTAAAACTGGCCGCTCGGTTAAGTTTGCTGATTCACACCTGGCCTGATTCTCTAGGTCAGTAACTTCAAGGGGGAAGGTTATTTACAAGTTTGTGGTGAGAACCGACGGCTGAGAAAAACTGTACTGCTTATTGGAAAATGCTCCGATTAACTCGTCCGCTTATAGAAAAAAATGCCCCCGCTGCCACTTGTGATGCGTGCGACAGGAATGGAAGTTGTCGCCAATTAATTATTTTTCGCTACCTAAGTCGGTCTGCATACCTACGAGGTAAGTACATGGATAAGCACTTGTTACCCGCCGCTTTGGCTGTTTTTTTTGTATTTTGTACGACCGCTGTTGTCGCCAGCACCGAGCTTTTAGAAGTACCGCCAGACCTCCTGGCCCATGGCCCCAACGCTCAGCTACGCGCCAACGACAAAACTGGCAGCGGTTATACAAAAGCCGTGGGGGATTTTGATGGCGACGGCGAGGTTGACTACGCGACCCTGAAGCTGGAAACGGCTGGCGGCAGCCGCTTTCTGTTGGTAGTGGCCTTGAGTGGGGAGGGCGGCAAGGAGCGGGTGCTGAAAGCTGGAGAGAACATCCAGGCGATGGGCATCAACACGGTAAAACCCGGTAGTTACAAATCCGCTTGTAGCCAAGGGGCCGGCCCTGCGGCGAGCAACTGCACGTTGGCAGTCAATATGGCGAAAGACGGGGTTTCGTTGTTTACGTTCGAATCGGCGGCCAATCTTTTTTATCTGGAAGACGGCAGCTTTAAAGAGATTTCACTCGCTGACTAATAAGGGCAATCAAGGAAGCAATCTAGTGGCAAAGCCCATCAATAACGCCAGTGTCAGTTTGTTCAGCCGCGTCCTGCCAGGCGCTTTTCTGGCGGCTGCATTGCAGGGCTGTGCTTACGAGCCTGTGTATGCCGAACGAGCGTTTACGGAGAGGGTGGGCAGTGCGTTTATAAAGCTTGTTGTTCCTACCAATGCGCGGCTTGAACGCATGGCTCGAAAGCAGGCCCTGCTGCTTGATAAGGGCTTTTGAGGGAAACCAACCGCTGTGTGCAAGTAGCGTAAGCTGTCGGTTTAGTCTGGTGAGCGCGTAGGAATGTGGCGCGGAAGCTGCAATAAGCCGGCTATTCGCCGGTTTTCCGTCACCGGCTTGCGGAGACTTACTAATGCGTAGCCTGATTGTGCTGCTGACTGTGCTGGCCCTGGGGGGCTGCATGAAGGTCAGCGATATGGCCGATGGCACTCTCTATCACCTGAGCGATGCCGGCCTGTTGGACCACAGCGACATTCGCCGCTCCAGCCCATGGCGCCTGCAAGCGGACTCGTTCATTTACATCGCCCAGGGCCATTTTGTGCCGCCCGGCGGTCATTACCCGCGGCCTAACGTGGTGGCGGAACAGGCGTTCGATGGCTTTGTCGAATATTTCCCCATGGTCCGTCGCGCCAAAGCCCCGGCAGGGTTGGAGGAGTCGCTGAGCCAGGCGCGGGCGGCGGGGGCCAATTACTTGCTGTACGCGCGCTTCGCCGGCGCCGATGATCGCATCGGCACCGTGGAGGAGTGGGAAGATCAGGAAGCCCTGGACCGTTTGGGCATCGACCACAGCGTGATCCAGGTGATGCTGATCGAAACCAACACCCGCTACCTGGTGGACACGGCAAGAATTCGTAGCCGTGGCGGTTTTCTGACGTTATATGACACCAAGCCCGACGACTTGCTCGGGCCGCCCATGCAGGAATACGCAAGGCGCCTGCTGGGCCTGAATGAATAAAGAGGAGAGGGCATGACTGATCCAGGCAAGGCGGGCGATCTGCTCGGGCAGATTCCGAAAAGCAAAGGTTTGCCGCCTGTGCATCTGTGGAACCCGGATTTCTGCGGCGATATCGATATGCGTATCGCCCGTGACGGCACCTGGTACTACCTGGGTACGCCGATTGGCCGCAAACCCATGGTGCGGCTGTTCTCCACCATCATTCGCCGCGACGGCGATGATTATTTTCTGATTACCCCGGTGGAGAAGGTCGGCATCACCGTCGACGATGCGCCCTTTGTGGCGGTCAGCGTTGAGGTTGAAGGGGAAGGCGAGGCTCAGCTGCTGCGGTTTACCACCAATGTTGAAGACGTTAGCGAGGCAGGGCCCGAACACCCGCTGCGCTTTGTCATCGACCCGCATACTCAGGAACCGTCACCCTACGTGCACATCCGCAGCAACCTTGAGGCGTTGATTCACCGCAATGTGTTTTACCAACTGGTGGAATTGGCGGTGCCCCGTGAGATCGACGGGCAGAGTTGGTTGGGTTTGTGGAGTGGTGGCGAGTTTTACCCGATAGCGCCGCAACCGGACTGAGCCAGCAGGGCCGTAAAAGCATGAGGCTGAAGTCGCTCCCAAGGGGGCGGCTTCAGCCTCAATGCGTTCAGGCCTGGATAAACTCGAACGCAGCCAGCTGAAAGCCCTGGTCATCCACCTGCAACGCCCAACCCTGTTTGTCCCAGTCGCCCAGCACGATGCGTCGGGCCGCTTCGCCGTTCACCTGCAAGCGGTGCACGGCAGGGCGGTGGGTGTGGCCGTGGATCAGGGTGCGCACGCCATAGTCCTGCATCAGGCGCGGCACTTCTTCCGGGGTAACGTCGACGATATCGGCCGCCTTCATCCGCGTTTGCGCGCTGCTTTCCTTGCGCAGTTTGCGCGCCAGCTTCTCGCGGGTGCGACGGGGCAGGTTGCGCAAAATGAACAGGGTCAGCGGGTGGCGCAGGTAACGGCGCAGGCGCATATAGGCTTCATCGCGGGTGCACAGGCTGTCGCCATGCATCAGCAGCACCGGTTCGCCGCCCAGCTCGATCTTGGTCGGGTCTGCCAATAGCGTGCAGCCGGCCGTGCGGCAAAAGCCTTGGCCGAGCATGAAGTCGCGGTTGCCGTGCATCAGGTAGATGGCAGTACCGCTGTCGCTCAGTTCTCGCAAGGCCTGGGCGATGGAGGCCTGGAACGGGCTCATGGCGTCGTCGCCGATCCACGCTTCGAAGAAGTCGCCGAGTATGTACAGGGCGCCAGCCGTGCGGGCACGGCCAGCGAGAAAATGCACAAACGCCCGGGTAATGTCCGGGCGTTGTTCTTCTAAGTGCAGATCCGAGATCAGAAGAGTGATCAATCGGCTTACTCGGCAACGATCTCGGCGCGCTCGATGATCACGTCATCAACCGGAACGTCCTGGTGGCCGGATTTCATGGTGGTGGCTACAGCGCGGATCTTGTTGACCACGTCCATGCCATCCACCACTTCGCCGAACACGGTGTAGCCCCAGCCTTGAACGGTCGGTGCGCTGTGGTCGAGGAAGTTGTTGTCGGAAACGTTGATGAAGAACTGCGCGGAGGCCGAATGTGGCTCCATGGTGCGGGCCATGGCCACGGTGCCAACCTTGTTGGAAAGACCGTTGTTGGCTTCATTCTTGATGGTGGCGCGGGTGGCTTTTTGCTTCATGCCTGGCTCGAAACCGCCGCCCTGGATCATGAAGTTGCTGATCACGCGGTGAAATACGGTGTTGTCGTAGTGACCAGCCTTAACGTACTCCTCGAAGTTGGCAACGGTTTCCGGTGCCTTGTCAGCGAACAGGTTCAGGGTGATGACGCCGTGGTTGGTGTGCAGCTTGATCATGGGAAAATCCACTCTGTCGAGAAATTCGAAGGCCTGTCAGGGGGTTGACAGCTTCGGCTATGATAAGCGCTTTGTTTTGGTCGGCCTACCCTGGCTGCGCACCTGTACGTTCAAGGATCCTATGAGCAAGCCCACTCACGACTCCGCTGCTGTTCCCTCCGCTGATGGCAAAGCCGCCCCCGTTGTTCCTGCCAACTTCCTGCGTCAGATCGTTCAGGCTGACCTCGATTCCGGCAAGCACAGCAAGATCGTTACCCGTTTCCCGCCGGAGCCCAACGGCTACCTGCACATTGGCCATGCCAAATCGATCTGCGTGAACTTCGGCCTGGCCGAGGAATTCGGTGGCGTGTGCAACCTGCGTTTCGACGACACCAACCCGGCCAAGGAAGACCAGGAATACATCGACGCAATCAAGAGCGACGTGCAGTGGCTGGGCTTCCAGTGGGACGGCGAGGTGCGTTACGCCTCGCAGTATTTCGACCAGTTGCACGATTGGGCCGTTGAGCTGATCAAGGCCGGCAACGCCTATGTCGACGACCTGAGCCCCGAGCAAGCCAAGGAATACCGCGGCAGCCTGACCGAGCCTGGCAAGAACAGCCCGTTCCGCGACCGTTCGGTTGAGGAAAACCTCGACCTGTTCGCGCGCATGAAAGCCGGTGAGTTCGAAGACGGCGCCCGCGTGCTGCGCGCCAAGATCGACATGGCTTCGCCGAACATGAACCTGCGCGACCCGATCCTCTATCGCATTCGTCACGCCCATCACCACCAGACCGGCGACACCTGGTGCATCTACCCGAACTACGACTTCACCCACGGTCAGTCGGACGCCATCGAAGGCATCACCCACTCGATCTGCACCCTCGAATTCGAAGGCCATCGCCCGCTGTACGAGTGGTTCCTGGAGCACCTGTCGGTGCCGGCCAACCCGCGTCAGTACGAGTTCTCGCGTCTGAACCTGAGCTACACCGTGACCAGCAAGCGCAAGCTCAAGCAACTGGTGGACGAGAAGCACGTGAATGGTTGGGATGACCCGCGCATGTCGACCCTGTCGGGCTTCCGCCGTCGCGGTTACACCGCAGGCTCGATTCGCAAGTTCTGCGAAATGATCGGCACCAACCGCTCCGACGGCATCGTCGATTTCGCCATGCTCGAATTCGCCATCCGTGACGACCTCGACCACAACGCCCCACGCGCCATGTGCGTGCTGCGTCCGTTGAAAGTGGTGATCACCAATTACCCGCAAGGTCAGGTCGAGAACCTCGAACTGCCCTGCCACCCGAAAAACGACATGGGCGTGCGCGCCTTGCCGTTCGAGCGCGAAATCTACATCGACCGCGACGACTTCATGGAAGAACCGCCAAAGGGCTACAAGCGCCTGGAACCGGGCGGTGAAGTACGCCTGCGCGGCAGCTACGTGATCCGTGCAGACGAGGCGATCAAAGACGCTGACGGCAACATCGTCGAGCTGCGCTGCTCGTACGACCCCGACACCCTCGGCAAGAACCCCGAAGGCCGCAAGGTCAAAGGCGTGATCCACTGGGTGCCGGCCGCTGCCAGCGTCGAGTGCGAAGTGCGTTTGTACGACCGCCTGTTCCGCTCGCCAAGCCCGGAAAAAGCCGAAGAAGGCGCCAGCTTCCTCGACAACATCAACCCCGATTCCCTGCAGGTGCTCACCGGTTGTCGTGCCGAGCCATCGTTGGCCAAGGCATTGCCGGAAGACCGTTTCCAGTTTGAGCGCGAAGGGTACTTCTGCGCCGATATCAAAGACTCGAAACCTGGTCAGCCGGTGTTCAACCGTACCGTGACCCTGCGTGATTCGTGGGCTTGAGGAATTAACGTGCTTTCCATCTACAACACGCTGACCAAGACCAAGGCGCCGTTCAAGCCGCTCGATGGCAACAAGGTGCGCATGTACGTGTGCGGGATGACCGTATACGACTACTGCCACCTGGGCCACGGCCGCAGCATGGTGGCGTTCGACCTGATTACCCGCTGGTTGCGTTTCAGCGGCTATGACCTGACCTACGTGCGCAACATCACCGACATCGACGACAAGATCATCAACCGCGCCCGCGACAACGGCGAGAGTTTTGATGCCCTGACCGCGCGCATGATCGATGCCATGCACGAAGACGAAGCCCGCTTGAACATCCAGAAGCCGGACATGGAACCGCGCGCCACCGACCATATCGATGGCATGCACGCGATGATCCAGACCCTGATCGACAAGGGCTACGCCTACGCGCCGGGCAACGGCGACGTGTACTACCGGGTCAATAAGTTCCTCGGCTACGGCAAGCTGTCGCGCAAGAAGGTCGAAGACCTGCGCATCGGCGCGCGTATCGAAGTGGACGAAGCCAAGGAAGATCCGCTCGATTTCGTTCTGTGGAAAGGCGTGAAGCCGGGCGAGCCAAGCTGGGAGTCGCCATGGGGCGCGGGCCGGCCGGGCTGGCATATCGAGTGCTCGGTGATGTCCACCTGCTGCCTGGGTGACACCTTCGACATCCACGGTGGCGGCAACGACCTGGAATTCCCGCACCACGAAAACGAGATCGCCCAGAGCGAGGCGGCCACCGGCAAGCCGTACGCCAACGCCTGGATGCATTGCGGCATGATCCGTATCAACGGCGAGAAGATGTCCAAGTCGTTGAACAACTTCTTCACCATCCGTGACGTGTTGGAAAAGTATCAGCCGGAAGTGGTGCGCTACCTGTTGGTGTCCAGCCACTATCGCAGCTCGATCAACTATTCCGAAGATAACCTCAAGGAAGCCAAAGGCGCGCTGGAGCGGTTCTACCACGCGCTGAAAGGCCTGCCGTCGGTACCGGCTGCCGGTGGCGAGGCGTTTGTCGAGCGCTTTGCCGCGGCGATGAACGACGACTTCGGCACTCCCGAAGCCTGCGCCGTGCTGTTCGAGATGGTGCGCGAGATCAACCGCCTGCGCGACAGCGACAGCAACGCCGCTGCCGGTCTGGCGGCGCGCCTGAAAGAGCTGGCCAGCGTGCTCGGCGTGCTGCAGATGGAGCCGGATGACTTCCTGCGTGCCGGGGCTGAAGGCAAGGTCGACGCGGCACAAGTGGACGCACTGATTGCCGCACGCCTGCAGGCACGTGCCGACAAGAACTGGGGCGAGTCCGACCGCATCCGTGACGAGCTCACGGCCATGGGCGTGGTGCTGGAAGACGGTAAGGGCGGTACGACCTGGCGCTTGGCTGATTGATGGTTTGCCCGTGAACAAAAAGCCCGCCGAATTGGCGGGCTTTTTGTTGCCGGTCTGTTGGGCTTCGCCTTTGGCTCAACCCAACCTACGGTCGTGCTCAATTACGTAGGTTGGGTTGAGCGTAGCGAAGCCCAACGTGCCGAGTACAGGCTTACCACAACCCCACCGTATAACTCACGATCAAGCGGTTCTCATCCAGGTCATTGCCAAAGTTCGAGCGTGCCGTGGCGTTACGCCATTTCACGCCGACGTTTTTCAGCGGGCCGTCCTGAACGATGTAGCCGATATCCATATTGCGTTCCCACTCTTTGCCGTCGTTGGCGCCACCGACGCGGTCGACGTCGTCGCCGTTGAGGTAGCGGGTCATGAAGGTCAGGCCGGGAATGCCGATGGCGGCGAAGTTGTAGTCGTAGCGCAACTGCCAGGACTTTTCATCCTTGGCGGCAAAGTCGCCGATCTGCACGTAGTTGACAAGGAACGGGTCGGTAACGTTGACGTAGGCAAAGCCGGTGTCGCCGCTCATGCGCTGGTAGCCGGCGCCAAAGGCATGGCCGCCGAGGCTGTAGGTGAACATGGCGCCGAAGGCCTTGTTGTCGACGTTGCTGTGGCTGCCGTCATCGGTGGAGCGGGCGTAGCGGATGTCGGATTTCAGCGACTGCTTGTCAGCCAGTGGGAGCACATGGGTCAGGTTGACGATGTGCTGCTTGTAGAACTCGTCGAGGTTGCCGTAGCTATAGGCGGTGGTGAGCTGGTCGTTCCACTTGTAACTGCCGCTGGCGAAGTTGAATTCGTCGCTGGTGAGGCCGGCCGTGGTGACGATGCCGCGCCGACCGCCGCCATTGATGACCATTTCTTCGTAGTCGGACGAGTCGCGGTAGTTCACCCGTTTCAGCTGGCCGGCATCCAGGGTCAGGTTGTCGATGTCCAGCGAGCTGAGCTGGCCGCCCTGGAAGACTTGCGGCAGCAGGCGCGAGTCGTTGGCTTGCAGCACGGGCAGCTTGGGCGCCAGAGTGCCGACTTTGAGAATGGTCTTCGAGGCTTTCAGTTTCGCTGTCACCCCCGCATCGCCATAACTGTCCTGCGCCCGGCCGGTTTCCCGATCCACCTGCAGCAACTGAGTACCGGTACGGCCACGGCCCGAATCCAGCTTCACCCCCAGGGTGCCGAGGGCATCAACGCCAACGCCCACCGTGCCATCGGTGTAACCCGACTCGTAGCGCAGCAGAAAGCCCTGCGCCCATTCCTCCGACTTGCTGCGAAATTCGCCAGGCTTGCCGGTAACGCCCGGCGGGTTGGGGCTGCCGTCCTGGCGGTAATCGCGGTTCATGTAGAAGTTGCGCAGCTCGAGGCTGGCTTTGCTGTCTTTGATGAAATCGGCGTGGGCAATGTTTGGAAGGGACAACGAAACGCCAACGGCAGCCAGGGCGACTGCGTGGGCGAGGGGAGCTTTGCTCATTATTGTTTTCTCCTCGTGTGGGTATCGGTCGGTGGTGGTGTGACCGATTTGTTACCGCGTATGAATCTAAGCACGAGGAAATGCCCAACGCCCTTTAGACCTTAGTCTGCCGGGCGTTGGCGCCGCTTCACTGGACCCAGTGCGGGTAATAGCCGAGGGTGTCCTGCACCGCTGCGTCGTGGGCGGGCACGATGGTCAGCTGCGGGTTGTTCTGCGCCAGATCGTGCACAATTTGCAGCACGTTAGCTGTCTGTTCGCGGTCGTTGTCGACCATTCTGCGGCTGAGCCAGAATTTTTCATGGGGGCCGGTAAAACCTTCCAGGCGCCAGCTGGCATCGCCGGTGAAAAAGAACCGCCGCCCGTCGTCCAGGGTCAGAAACAGGCCCACCGAGCCCGGCGTATGACCACGCAGCGACACCAGCACCAGGCTGCCATCGCCAAACAGATCGAGGCTGTCGCTAAAACCCATGAAGGGGTGGGGTTCCAGTTCATAGGGGTGCCACAGCACCTTGTGCTTGAACTGGCTGGGCAGCACGGCTGGCGGGGTGGAGATATGGCTGAAGTCGATATCGTCATAGGGTGCCCAAACCGGCACTTCGGGGTAGTCCACCAGCCCCGAGGCGTGGTCCCAGTGCACGTGGGACAGCAGGATCCGGTCGATTTTGATCCCGTCGCGGTCGAGCTGATCGCGTGTCGGGGTCACCGCGCCGTACTGCAGCAGCGGTTTGTCCCAGGCCGGCATTTCCTCGAACTGGCTGTCCACCTGCCGGCCCAGGCCCGTGTCGAATAGCAGGGTAGCGGCGTGGTGCTGGATCAACACTGCGGTGTGGTTGACCTTGACCTTGTCGGTCCAACTGCCACCGGCATAGGTGAAGGCGTCCAGGGTTTCGGTTTGTGCGGTTTTCACCAGGCTGAAGCGCAGGCCGTCAGCGAAGCTGGGCAGGCTCAACAACATCAGCAGGACCATGGCAGGGCCTCTGGGCATCACAGAAAGACGCATAACGGTATCGCTCATGTTGTTGTGGTGTGGATTGGATGTTAAACAGACAGGTCTGTATAGTTCAAGCGAAAGTTTTCCCGACAAATCTTCGCCAGGGGCGGCGAGCGTCTTTCAGCGGTTGGCGAGGCCCGCGCATAATGGCGGCCCTCAGGAGGCCTTACATGGCAGCAAGCAAACGCGAGCAATTGATCGAAACCGCCCTGTCGCTGTTCAATCGGGTGGGCTATCACGCCACCGGCATCGACCGCATCCTGGCCGAGTCGGGGGTGGCGAAAATGACCCTGTATAACCACTTCAAATCCAAGGACGAGCTGATCGTTGCCGCCCTGGAATCGCGCTTTGCCGAGATACGCCAGCGCCTGGATTTTGCCCGCGACCATGCCGAGCCGCGGGCTGCGGTGCTGGGTGCCTTTGATGGGTTGCAACGCTGGCTGCAGCAGGACGATTTCTGCGGCTGCCTGTTTGCCAGTGCTGCCGCGGAGTTTTCTGATCGCAGCCACCCGGTGCACCAACAGGCGGCTGCGCAGAAGCGCTATTTCGCCGCCTATTTCGAAGACGCGTTGCAGCGCCTGGGTGTGGCCAAGCCCGAGGTGCTGGCGCGCCAGCTGCAGTTTCTGTTCGAAGGCGCGGTTGACATGGCGCACCTGCAAGGCCCCGACCAGCAGGCAGCCGAAGCTAAAGCAGCGGCTCTGGTGCTATTGGCCGCGGCGGGAGTTGCCAGCTAAATTTTCTGTGGTTGGCGTAGGACCATCTGTCGGGCGTATGGCGAAATGCCCTCAACTTTCCCAGGGGGCTGCCGTCAACCTTGCAGATGTCCTGTCGAGGAAAACGACCATGGCTACTTCATCTACTGCCTTTCTGCCCGCCAACTTGCGTACTGGCAATGTCGGCAACGCGTCTACCACCAGCGGTTCCATTGATCCGCAGAAAACCCTGGCCAATCGCCTGGCCGACAAGTTGGGCCTCAAGGCCGGCGACTTGAGTGGCAAGGCCAGTGACTACACGCCCGACAAAGTCTCCGAACGCATTCTCGGCTTCGTCGAGGGCAGCATCAAAGCCAAGGCCGCCTCCGGCGCCGACCCGGCCGAGCTGCAAGACATGCTCGAGCAGGCGCGTAAAGGCGTGGAGCAGGGCTTTGCCGAAGCGAAGAAAATTCTTGATGGCCTGGGAGTGCTGGGCGGCAAGATCGCCAGCGACATCGACGAGACCTACAACAAAATCACTGCGGGTCTGGACAAGCTCGGCGAAAGCCTCGGCGTACCGTCGTCCGGCTCCAGCGATGGCGCTGACAGCACCACCTCGATCACTGGCGATTACAGCAACCGCAACTACCAGGCACAGGCGCAGAGCTTCAACCTCGACCTGACCACCCTGGAAGGCGACAAGATCAGTATCAAGGCGGCTAACGCTGCGTCCAGCGACAGTACCTCGTCCGCAGACGGCAGTTCGTCTTCGACCAAGACCATTCAGGTTGCGGGTTATTCGGTGGAAGTGGATGGCGATCTCAACGATCAAGAGATGGCTTCGCTAAAGGACCTGTTCAGCAAAGTCTCGGACATCTCCGATAAGTTCTATTCCGGTGATCTGCAGGGCGCGTTCGACCAGGCGGTGAAGCTGGATATCAACGGCACCCAGCTGGCTACTATGTCGCTGAACATGACCACCGCCAGCGTGCGCGCCACCGAAACCTACGGCTCAGTCGCCGGTGGCAGCAAAGCCGGGGCGAGCAACAGTGCCCTGCAGGACTACGCGAAGAGTCTGGTGGACGGGCTGCAGACCGCCAGTGGGCTGTCCGACGACCCGGCGAAAACCATGTCCGATCTGCTCAAAGGCGCGTTCAGTCTGGACGATCGCTTCGACCAGGAGGATCTGGACAAGGCGCAGACGCTCAACGACCGTCTGCTCAGTGGCCTCAAAGGCCTGATCACCCCGCAAACCCAGACTAACGCCGCTGCCAGCGACGAGTGAGTCGGCTAAACTGCGCCTCAACATTTTTTGAGGCGCAGTCATGCTTCCCGAATGCCAATTGTTCGGCACCCTAGGTTGTCATCTCTGTGAAGTGGCCGAAGCGTTGCTGATGCCCTTTGTCGAGCACGGGCTGCTGGTCGAGCTGGTGGATATCGGCGACGACGAAGCGCAGGTGGAAATCTACGGCCTGCGCATTCCGGTGCTGCGCCGCTGCGACACGGGCGCGGAGCTGAACTGGCCGTTCGAGGCTGACCAGGTCGTGGCGTTTCTGCGCTAACGCTTAGTCGTCGTCCTTTTCGCCACGGCGGCGTGGTGGCGGAGGAGTGTCTTCGAAAACTTCGGCCACTTCGCAGGCCATTTTCTCGCTGGGCAACGGTCCGGCAACTTGCTCGCCAGAGCTTGCACACACCCACCAATTACCGGCGCCGATCTGCTTGATCACATAACCGTTTACGGTTTTTTCTGCGCTCATGTTTATTCTCGATAAAGGAAAGATTGGGCTGGTTTCGCCGTGTTCATTAAAGGCGAAAACGCGGCCAATAAAAAACCCGCCAAGAGGGCGGGTTTTTCAGGGATTGGTCGGAGAGACAGGATTCGAACCTGCGACCTTCTCGTCCCGAACGAGACGCGCTACCAAGCTGCGCTACACTCCGAATGACGCCAGATTTTACTGAAAAAGTTTTAGCGCACAAGGGGTTAGCCAGAAAATTTTGTTATTCGGGCCAGCCCCTTTTGCCGCAACTGGGGGCGCCCCTCAGAGTTCCTTGACGGTACGGACCTGGTCTTTATTGACCTTGGTGCGTTTGCCATCCAACTGCTCGAATTCGTAGAAACCGGAGTCGCTGTCGTATTCCGGTTGGTCGACGGTCTGGATCTCGCGACCATCGTTCAGAGTGATCACCGAGGGCGAAGAGCAGCCGGCGAGAGCGACAAGGCCAAAGGCCAAAGCAAAGGCGGGAATGATCCGCTGGTTCATGGTTTTTCTCCGTTATAGGCAGGCTGTTGCCTGCGCGTGTGGCTCAGCTTTTTTACGCAGCATGAGACGCAAGCCTAACGGTCAAGTTCACTGGCCACCGGAACGCAGATCAAAAACATCGCGGCTAACCTCGGTAGCCAGCAACAACTCCGGCGTATTCAGGTTGGCCAGTCGCGGATCGTCTTCAGCCAAATCCAGATAAACCGCCCCATGCAATTCAAACACCTGCCGCGGGCTGCGTTTGCCAGCCTGCCACGCCTGCTCCACACCGGCCGCAATGCTGGTAGGCAGCAGACTGAACAACGGCTCCCACTGCGCGCCACGACGCAGCATCAGAGGTTTCTGTTGCTGCGCTGCGAGTTGCTGCATGGCCTGCAGCAGCGGCAAATCCACCAGCGGCGCATCGCAGGGCAACACCAGTAGCCACGGGTTTTTCGCCATTGCCAGGCCCGCGCGAATACCTGCCAGAGGCCCATGGAAGTCGGTATTGCCGTCACTCACCAACTGGTCGGCATAGGGGGCGTAGGCGTCGAGATTACGGTTGCAGGAAATGATCAGGTCATCGGTCAACGGCCGCGTGAGCTCCTGCAAATGGGCAATCAGCGGCTTGCCGCGCCATTGCACCAGGCCCTTGTCCAGGCCGCCCATGCGTTGGCCACGGCCACCGGCCAGCAGCAGAATCGAACAGTGGGGCAGGGCGGTGCTATCGGTCATGGGCGCTCCTGGCGCGATGAGGGCGAGGGCTGTGATATAAACACCGACCTGCCTCCCCCACAACCGGATTGAGCCTATGAACACCAAGGCTGATGCACCCTTTGTGCCCCTGAATATCGCCGTACTGACCGTCAGCGACACCCGCTCCCTGGAGACCGATACCTCGGGCCAGTTGTTCGTTGATCGCCTCACCGCTGCCGGCCACAACCTGGCCGCCCGCGTGCTGCTCAAAGACGATCTGTACAAAATCCGCGCCCAGGTCGCCACCTGGATTGCCGAAGACAGCGTGCAAGTGGTGTTGATCACTGGCGGTACCGGTTTCACCGGTCGCGACAGCACCCCGGAAGCGGTGGCCTGTCTGCTGGACAAGCAGGTTGACGGCTTTGGCGAGCTGTTCCGCCAGATTTCGGTGCCAGACATCGGCACCTCCACCATCCAGTCCCGCGCGCTCGCTGGCCTCGCCAACGGCACCCTGGTGTGCTGCCTGCCAGGCTCGACCAATGCCTGCCGCACCGGCTGGGACGGCATCCTCGCCGAGCAATTGGATAACCGTCACCGCCCGTGCAATTTCGTCCCGCACCTGAAACAGGCTGCGCCGTGCGAGAGCCGCGGATGACCGAGAGCAAACGCCCCGGCCTGCTGCCGGTGGAGCAGGCGCTGGAGCGCTTGCTGACGCTGGCCGAAGCGACGCCGATCACTGACGTCGAACAGGTCGCCCTGGCCGATGGCCATGGCCGCGTGCTGGCTGCGCCCTTGGTGGCCAGCCTCGATCTGCCGCCGTGGCCCAACAGCGCCATGGACGGTTACGCCCTGCGCCTGGCCGACTGGCGTGGCGAGCCGCTGGAAGTGACCCAGCGGATCTTTGCCGGCCAGGCACCGCAGCACTTGCAGCCCGGCACCTGCGCGCGGATTTTCACCGGCGCGCCAGTGCCTCCGGGCGCTGACTGTGTGGAGATGCAGGAAAACGCCGAGGTGCTGGACGACGGTCGCGTGCGTTTTACCGAAGCCCTCAACGTCGGCCAGAACATCCGCCCGCAAGGCCAGGAAACCCGTGTCGGCGAAACCGTGCTGGTCGCGGGCACCCGCCTGAATTCGATCAAGCTCGGTCTGTGCGCCACCCTCGGCGTGGCGCAGTTGAGCGTAGTGCGCCGTCCACGCGTGGCGGTGTTGTCCACCGGTGACGAACTGATCGAGCCGGGCCAGCCGCTCGGCCCAGGGCAGATCTACAACAGCAACCGCACCTTGCTGATCCAGTGGCTGCGCCAGGTGGGTTGCGAGGTGATCGATGGCGGCATTCTGCCGGACAACCTCGAGCTCACCCGCCAGCGCCTGGGTGGTTTCGATAACGTCGACCTGATTCTTTCGACTGGCGGCGTGTCGGTCGGCGAGGCGGACTTCCTTGGCCATGCCCTGCGCGAAGAGGGCGAGTTGGCGTTGTGGAAGCTGGCGATCAAGCCTGGCAAGCCGCTGACCTTCGGCCATTTCCGTGGCGTGCCGGTGATTGGTTTGCCCGGCAACCCGGCCTCCACGCTGGTGACCTTTGCCCTGTTGGCGCGGCCGTATCTGCTGCGCCGCCTGGGCGTGCAAGACGTGTTGCCGCTGCGTTTTCCGGTGCCGGCGGGCTTTGTCTGGCGCACTGCCGGCGAGCGCCGCGAATACCTGCGCGCACGTATCGAAAACGGCCGCGCCGTGCTCTACAGCAACCAGAGTTCCGGCGTGCTGCGCAGTGCGGCCTGGGCTGAAGGCTTGGTGGAAGTGCCGGAAGGCAGGACGTTGAGCGAAGGGGAGAGCGTGAACTTTATTCCCCTGAGTGAAGTGCTGAACTGATAGACCACAGAGGTCCGTAGGGGCGGCTTCAGCCGCGATGCTTTTAAATCAAGAGCATCGCGGCTGAAGCCGCTCCTACGGGCTTACGCTAGATCAGCCCCCTTGCGATGCGCCTCGCGATACTCCCCCGGTGTCATCCCCGTCCAGCCTTTGAAGCTGCGGTGAAATGAGCGCGATTCGGTAAACCCCAGGTAATAGGCAATGTCCTGTACCGGCAGGGTGCTGCGCGTGAGGTAATGCTCGGCCAGCTCCTGGCGCAGTTGATCAAGAATCTCCTGGTAACTGGTGCCCGCCTGCTGCAGATGCCGTTGCAGGGTGCGCACTGTCATTTCGAATTTTTCCGCCACTCGCTCCTTGCGCGGCAGGCCGTCTTTGAGCAGCAGGCGCAGGGCGTTTTTCACCCGCAGCGGCAGCGGCTCACCTTCGTCCAGCCCGGCCATCAGCGTCAGCGCGTGCTCCTCCAGGGTGCGCAGCAGGTTGGCGTCGGCCTGGCGCAGCGGCACGTTGAGGTATTCCATCGGCACCAACAACGCGTTGACCGGCTGCTCAAACTTCACCGGGCAACCAAACACCTGATGGTATTCGGCCAGCTCGGTATTGGCTGGCTGCGGGTGCTCGAACCACACCTCCTGCGGCGAGCGGTCCATGTCGGCAATCCAGCGTGCGTAGAGCAGCCAGGAAGTCAGCACGTTCTCGACCATGTGCCGGCGAATCTCCGCCGGCTGATGGCGGCAACTCCAGATCAGGCGCAGATGATCGCCGGCCGGTTCCAGGCGGCTGACGCCCATGTCGCCCACCAGTTTTTCATAGGGCACGATGCGGCTCATGGCCTCGCCCAGGGTCGCGCAGTTCATGGTGATGTAGCCGAGCACGCTCCACGAGCCCGGCTGGGTGAAGTGCGCGGCGTGCAGGCCGAACAGCGGGTCGTTGGATTCGCGCAGCAAATGCTCGAGCAGTTTTTCGTGGGCTTCGCTGGGCAGACGGCGGCCGTTGTCTTCCAGGTCGCTGGTGGTCAGGCCGGCCGCAGCGAGGGCAGGGGCCTGGTCGAGGCCCAGCTGTTCGGCATGGCGCAGGTACTTGAGCAGTGCAGGGACTGAGGTGTAGCCAAGTGCTTGCATGGCGTCGTTCTTATTCTGAGGGACTGTCTTGATTGGCCACTGGTGCTGTCTTGATTCGACAGTGATCTTTCCAAGCGGCTGGCTAGTATAGGCAGCGAATCCATCGGTTCGAAACAGACAAGGAGACAGGCATGCGGCGTTGGAACGGTTGGGGTGATGAGGCCACGGTGGTGGAGTTGCCGGCCCATGGCGGTGCGTTTCTGGCCGAGCTGATCGGCCCTGGCCAGCCGCTGCCCGACGCCAGCCTGGCGCAGGTGCTGGCCCAGGTGCCGGCCTCGCGGTTGGCGCTGCATCCGCTGGTTAGCACTGACGCCGAAGACCGTGTGCGCCACGCCCGTGGCCAGAGCCTGCCGGACTGGCTGGCGATGCGCGAAGGCCGCTTCGAGGTGTTCCCCGACGGCGTCGCCTACCCAGAAACCACGGCGCAAATCCGCGAGTTGCTGGCCTGGGCCGCCGCTCAGGACGTACTGGTGATTGCCTACGGCGGTGGCACCTCGGTGGCCGGTCATATCAATCCGCAGGCCAGTGCCAAGCCGGTGCTGACCCTGTCGCTGGAGCGCATGAGCCGCCTGCTGGAGCTCGACGAACAGAGCCTGATCGCCACCTTCGGCCCGGGTGCCAACGGTCCGCAAGTGGAGAGCCAGCTGCGCGCCCGGGGTTACACCCTCGGCCATTTCCCGCAATCGTGGGAACTGTCGACCCTCGGCGGTTGGGTGGCCAGCCGTTCCAGCGGCCAGCAGTCGCTGCGTTACGGGCGCATCGAGCAGTTGTTCGCCGGTGGCACCCTGGAAACCTTCGCCGGCACCCTGCAGATTCCGACCTTTCCGGCGTCGGCTGCCGGCCCGGATCTGCGCGAAATGGTGCTGGGTTCGGAAGGCCGCTTCGGGGTGATTTCCTCGGTGCAGGTGCGGGTCACCAAATTGGCGGTGGAAGAGAAGTTCTACGCGGTGTTCCTGCCGTCCTGGGCCAAGGCGCTGGAAGCGATCCGCAACCTCGGCCAGGCGCGAGTACCGCTGTCGATGCTGCGCCTGTCGAACGCCATTGAAACCAAAACCCAGCTGGCCCTGGCCGGCCACCCCGAGCAGATCGCCTGGCTGGAAAAATACTTGGCCCTGCGCGGCGCTCGCGATGGCAAATGCATGCTGACCTTCGGTGTCACCGGCAACCGCGCGCAAAACGCGTTGTCGCTGAAACAGGCCAAGACCCTGCTGAAAAGTTTTGGTGGCGTGTTCACCGGCACCCTGCTCGGCAAGAAGTGGGCAGAAGGGCGTTTCCGTTTCCCTTATCTGCGCGAAGGCCTGTGGCTGGCCGGTTATGCCGTCGACACATTGGAGACGGCCACCGACTGGAGCAATGTCGACAGCCTGCTGAACAAAATCGAAGCCAGCTTGCGCGGCGGCCTCAGCGATGAGGGCGAACAGGTGCATGTGTTCACCCACCTGTCGCACGTGTATGGCGAAGGCTCGAGCATCTACACCACCTATGTATTCCGCCCAGGTCTCGACTACGCCACCACCCACGCGCGCTGGCAAAAACTTAAACACCTGGCGAGCAGCACCGTGGTCAACAACCGCGGCACCATCAGCCACCAGCATGGCGTGGGTCGCGACCACGCGCCGTACCTGCCGGTGGAAAAGGGTGCGCTGGGTATCGCCGCGTTGCAGGCGATGGCCACCCATTTCGACCCTGACCAGCGCCTCAACCCCGGCGTGCTGCTGAAATGACAGCGGCCTGGAACGCGGCCTGGCGCGAACAGGAGCTAGCCGAGCTGGCGGCACGTGACTGGGACCTGATCGTGGTCGGCGGCGG
This sequence comes from Pseudomonas sp. GV071, assembly GCF_003050835.1. Lineage (GTDB taxonomy): Bacteria > Pseudomonadota > Gammaproteobacteria > Pseudomonadales > Pseudomonadaceae > Aquipseudomonas. The sequence continues at coordinate 191,840 of NZ_QAOJ01000008.1, forward strand.
CATCAGCGGCGTCGGCATTCTGCGTGAGGCGGCGCGGCGCGGCTGGCGTTGTCTGCTGATTGAGCAGCGGGATTTTGCCTGGGGCACCTCCAGTCGCTCGTCGAAAATGGTCCACGGCGGCCTGCGCTACATCGCCAAGGGCCAGTTCAAACTGACCCGCGATTCGGTGCACGAACGCCAGCGTCTGCTTGGCGAGGCGCCAGGTCTGGTCGACCCGTTGAGCTTTGTGATGCCGCATTACCAGGGCCAGTTTCCCGGGCCAAAAGTGTTCGGCAGTTTGCTGCGGGTGTACGACGCCCTGGCCGGCAAACGCACCCATGAATATTTCCCCAAAGCCGCGCTGCAGTACCTGGCGCCTGGCCTGAAAGAGCAACAGCTGCAGGGAGGCACACGCTTCTTCGACGCGGTAACCGACGATGCCCGCCTGGTCATGCGCGTGCTCGGTGAAGCGCGGGCTGACGGTGGCGAGGCGCTCAATGGCCTCAAGGTGCTGGAGCTGACCCGCGCCGATGGCCGGGTGATCGGCCTGCAGGCTGAAGACAGCGAAAGTGGCCAGCGCTACCAATTCACTGCCGGCGTGGTGGCCCAGGCCACCGGCGCCTGGGCCGACCGCTTGCGTAAGCAGGACGGTGGCGAACATATCCGCCCGCTGCGCGGCAGTCATTTGTTGTTGCCGGCCTGGCGTCTGCCGCTGGCCCATGCCTTCAGCTTTATGCACGCGGCAGATCGCCGCCCGGTGTTTGTATTCCCCTGGGAAGGCGCCACGGTGATCGGTACCACCGACCTCGACCACGGCGATGACATCGACCTGGAAGCACGCATCAGCAGCGCGGAGGTCGACTACCTGCTCAGCGCCTGTGCGCAGCAGTTTCCCCATGCCGGAATTGGCGCCAATGACGTGCTGTCGACCTGGGCGGGGGTGCGTCCAGTGGTGGCCAGCGGCGCGGCGAGCCTGAAACCGTCGGATGAAAAACGCGAACACGTGCTGTGGACCGAGCCGGGCAGCGTGACCCTGGCCGGCGGCAAGCTGACCACCTTCCGCTTGTTGGCGCTGGAAGTGCTGAACGCTTGCGCGCCGATGCTGGGGAAAACCATCAGCGACCAGGGCGGTGCGGTGTTTCGGCCGCTGATCGCAGAGCCTATCGCCGGTCTGACAGCCGGCCAACAGCGGCGCCTGGCTGGCCGCTATGGCTGCCAATTGCCATTGCTGCTGCCGCTGCTGGAGCAAATCGGCAGCGATTGCGTGGGCGCCACCGACACCCTGTGGGCCGAGCTGGCGTTCGCAGCTGAACACGAGCTGGTGCTGCACCTGGACGACCTGCTGCTGCGGCGCACCCGCTTGGGCCTGTTGCTGGCTCACGGCGCCACCGAGTTTCTGCCGCGCATCCGCGAGCTGTGCCAAGCCCGCCTGGGCTGGGGCGATGCGCGCTGGCAGGAGGAACAACAGCGCTACCTGAGCCTGTGGCAACGCTGCTACAGCCTGCCTTCAGAACAAGAATAAAAGGCCTCCGACATGAGCGAAAAAAGCTACCTGCTGGCCATCGATAACGGCACCCAGAGCGTGCGCGCGTTGCTGTTCGACTTGCAGGGCAACCTGCTCGGCAAGGGCAAGGTCGACCTGCAGGCCTACTACTCGCAGCACCCCGGTTGGGCCGAGCAAGACCCGGACTACTACTGGCAGAGCCTGGGCGAAGCCTGCCGGTTGCTCTGGCAGCAAGTGGACATCGACAAACGCCAGATCAAGGGCGTGTCGCTGACCACCCAGCGCGGCACCATCATCACCGTCGATGCCGATGGCAAACCGCTGCGGCCGGCGATCCTCTGGCTCGACCAACGCCGGGCCGAGGTTCGCGACAAAATCAAAGGGCCGTGGGGCTGGTTGTTCAAACTGATCCGCGAAGAAGCCACGGTGGATTACTTCCGCGCCCAGGCCGAAGTGAACTGGCTGGCGCAGGAACAACCGGAGATCTGGGCAAAGACCGACAAGGTGTTGCTGCTCTCGGGTTTTCTCACCCATCGCCTGTGCGGGCGTTTTGTCGACTCGGTGGCGTGCTGTGTCGGTTACCTGCCGTTCGACTACAAACGCCTGAAATGGGCGGCGCGCAGTGACTGGAAATGGCAGGCCATGCCGGTGCGGCAGAACCAGTTGCCTGACCTGGTGAAGCCCGGCGAACGCCTGGGCGTGATCAGTGCCGAGGCCAGTCGCCATACCGGCATTCCTGAAGGTTTGCCGTTGATTGCCGCGGGTGCTGACAAGGCCTGCGAGGTGTTGGGTGCGGGCGGCGTGGAGCCGAGCACGGCGTGCTTGTCGTACGGCACTACGGCAACCATCAACACCACGCGGCGCACCTACCTGGAAACCGTGCCGCTGATTCCGCCGTTTCCGGCGGCAATTCCCGATCACTTCAACACCGAGGTAATGATTTACCGCGGCTTCTGGATGGTCAGCTGGTTCAAGCAGGAATTCGGCTTGCTCGAGATGCAGCGCGCCAAAGAGCTGGGCGTCGAGCCCGAGGTGTTGTTCGATGAGCTGGTCAACAGCGTGCCGGCCGGCTCCATGGGCCTGATGCTGCAGCCCTACTGGACCCCCGGCATCCGCGAGCCGGGGCTGGAGGCCAAGGGCTCGATCATCGGTTTTGGCGACGTACACACTCGCGCGCATATCTACCGCGCGATTCTCGAAGGCCTGGCCTACGCCTTGCGCCAGGGCAAGGAGCAGATCGAAAAGCGCTCGCGCAGCAAGATCACCCGGCTGCGGGTATCCGGCGGCGGCTCGCAGAGCGATGCGGCCATGCAACTGACGGCAGATATCTTCGGCCTGCCGGCCGAGCGTCCGCATGTGTATGAAACCTCCGGGCTGGGCGCCGCCATCGACTGCGCCGTTGGCCTGGGCCTGCACCCGGACTTTCCCACCGCCATCGCCGCCATGACCCGGGTCGGCCAGGTGTTCGAGCCCAACCCGCAGGCGCAACAAATCTATGAACGCTTGTACCGCGAGGTGTACCAACGCATGTACAGGCAGCTCAAGCCGCTGTACCAGAGCATCCGCAAGATAACCGGCTACCCGGCCTAGGCTTTTCGTCAGGTCCGGTAGCTGGTGCTAGGGTTGGCCAAGCGACTAAAGGATTTGATGATGAGCGAGCGTAAAGCCTTACTGATTCTGCACGGCAAGCAGGCCCTCAACGAAGACGTGCGCGCCGCCGTGCAGGCCCGTCGTGACGAGGGCTGGGAGTTGGCCGTGCGGGTGACCTGGGAGGGTGGCGACGCCCAACGCCTGGTGGGCGAGGCGCTGGCCGCCGGTTACCCGACCATTATTGCCGGCGGTGGCGATGGCACCTTGCGTGACGTTGCCGAGGCCATGGCGCTGGCCGACGCCGATGCCAGCCTGGTGCTGCTGCCGCTGGGCACCGCCAACGACTTTGCACGCGCCGCCGGGGTGTCGCTGGTGCCGTTGGAAGCACTGGCGCTGCTGGACCAGGCCGCCACGCCGATCGATCTGGGTGAAGTGGACGGTCAACTGTTCCTGAATATGGCCACCGGTGGTTTTGGCTCGAAAATCACCGTCAATACGTCCGAAGAGCTCAAGCGGGTGCTTGGCGGCGCGGCGTATTTCCTCACCGGGCTGACCCGTTTCTCCGATGTGCACGCGGCGTTCGGTCGCTTCAAAGGGCCGGACTTCACCTGGGAAGGCGATTTTCTCGCCCTCGGTATCGGCAACGGCCGCCAGGCTGGCGGCGGCCATGTGCTGTGCCCGCAAGCTCGGGTGAACGATGGGCTGCTGGATATCTGCATCATTCCGGCGCCGCAGGACGTGGTCGGCACCCTGGGCACGCTGTTGTCCGGCGGCATCCTCGGCCTGGAGAGCGTGTCTATCAATGCGCGCCTGCCCTGGGTCGAGATCGAAGCGCCGGAAGGCCTGGACCTCAACCTCGATGGCGAGCCGCTGGAAAGCACAGCGCTGCGCTTCAATGCCAGACCCGCCGCGCTGCGGGTGCACCTGCCGCCCGGTTCACCGCTACTGGGCATGGACGCCTGAATAAAGCCGGAGCAGACTGCCGCCTACGAGGGAGTGCGATTGTGCCTACAGTGATGGCACGGCATGATGGCACCCACGTCAGACACATTTCAGTTGTGTCACCTGCCGCCGATAAGGTGGCTAGCAACAGCTAGACTCGACAGACACAACAGGAGCACAGCATGGCCGGCATTCTCGACTCAGTGGACCAACGCACCCAGTTAGTGGGTGAGAACCGCCTGGAAATTCTGATGTTCCGCCTGGCAGGCCGGCAATTGTTCGCGATCAACGTGTTCAAAGTGCAGGAAGTCCTGCAGATGCCCAAGCTGACCCTGATGCCGCACCGCCACCCGTTCGTCTGTGGCGTGGTCAGCCTGCGTGGCCAGACCCTGCCGGTAATCGACCTGTCCCAAGCCATCGGCATGCGCCCGATCGTGCCGGATGAAAAAAGCACCATCATCGTCACCGAATACAATCGCTCGGTGCAGGCCTTCCTGGTCGGCGGCGTCGACCGCATTCTCAACCTCAACTGGGATTCCATCCTGCCGCCCCCGGGTGGCGCTGGCCGCCAGCATTACCTGACGGCAATCACCAAGGTGGAAGAGCAGTTGGTGGAAATCATCGACGTGGAAAAAGTGCTGGCCGAGATCGTGCCGTACAACGCCACCATTTCCGGCGACCGCCTGACCGACCCGGTGCTGGAAAAAGCCCGCGGCCGCGAAGTGCTGCTGGTGGATGACTCCAGCGTGGCCTTGGCGCAGTTGCGTGACACCCTGTCCCAGCTAGGCCTGAAACTGCACGTGGCCACCGACGGCCTGAAGGGCCTCAACCAGCTGAAGAAATGGGCCGATGAAGGCCATGTGATGACCGACAAACTGCTGATGGTCTTCACCGACGCGGAAATGCCGGAAATGGACGGCTACCGCCTGACCACCGAAATCCGTAGCGATCCCCGCCTGAAAGACCTCTACGTGGTGCTGCATACCTCGCTGTCCGGCAGCTTCAACGAAGCGATGGTGAAGAAGGTTGGCTGCGATAACTTCCTGTCCAAGTTTCAGCCGGATAAGCTCGTTGATGTGATTCGCGAACGTCTGATGCTCGACGAGTGACGGCCGGAACGCGGCGTAGGTTGGGTTGAGCGCAGCGAAGCCCAACATTGCGTTGCTGCGGCTACCGCGATCGGCTCGTTGGGCTTCGCCTGCGGCTCAACCCAACCTACGTGCCTCTTGAGCCATTACCGCGCAATTCCGTATAACGGTCCCTTGTGAACGCCACTCAGGACCTTAGCTATGCGTCTCTCCGCCCTCTATCGTTTCCCGATGAAATCCGCCATTGGCGAAAGCCTGCCGCGTGTGCAGCTGGACAGCATCGGCATGCTTGGTGATCGACGCTGGATGCTGGTGGACGCCAGCAACGGGCGCTTCTTCACCCAGCGGGCGATGGCGCATATGTCGCAATTGTCGGCGCTGTGGAACGAGCAGGGCGGCCTGACCCTCAACGCTGAAGGCTTCCAGGCGCTCGACGTGCCGGTACCGGGTCCGGACGCCGAAATGCGCGGTGCCTTTATCTGGAGCGACAGCATGGTGGTGCCGGATGCCGGCGACGAAGCGGCCGAGTGGCTCAGCCGCTTTCTCGGCAAAGCCTGCCGCCTGGTGCATGTACCGGTGGACCGTGCACGGGATATTCCCGGCAGCCTCGGCCCGCAGGAGAAGGTCGGTTTTCCCGATGGTTATCCGCTGTTGTTGATTGGCCAGGCGTCGCTGGACGACCTGTCCACCCGCGTCGGCCGCCCGCTGGAAATGCTGCGCTTTCGCCCGAACCTGGTGGTGGAGGGCAGCGAGGCCTACGCCGAAGACAGCTGGAAACGTATTCGTATCGGCGGCATCGAGTTTCGCGTGGCCAAGGGCTGCAGCCGCTGCATCCTCACCACCATCGACCCGCAAACCGGCGAGCGCAGCAGCGATCGTGAACCGCTGGCGACCCTGAAAACCTATCGCGAGAAAGAAGGCGATGTGTACTTCGGGCAGAACCTGATCAATGAAGGAGAAGGGGAGCTGGCAGTGGGAATGGAAGTCGAAATTTTGGAGTAGGGCGGGAAACGATCTGCTGCGCGTCGGCCCTCCTGCGTTAAAAAGCCCTGCTGAAATGCTCATTGGCTACAGCCAACTCCGCTTTCAGCAGGGCTTTTTGCCTTGGATGACTCTAGCTCGCGAGATCTAGCGTGCGCGCCCTAGAGCAAAAGCCCCAGCGAACAGCTCGTTCACTGGTCGTCGAAGAACCGCTCATGCCAATCCACCAACGGCTGCGGGGCATTGAGCTTGAAGCCGTAGATCACTGCATAAGACAGCACGTTCTGCACGTACTGGCGGGTTTCGTCGAACGGGATGGTTTCCACCCACACGTCGTAGGCCAGGTGGTTCGAGCCTTTCAGCCACTGACGCACGCGGCCGGGGCCGGCGTTGTAGGCGGCGGAGGCGAGCACGCGGTTGCCGTTGAACTGGCCGTGCACCTGGCTCAGGTAGGCCGCGCCTAACTGCACGTTCTTGTCCGGGTCGAGCAGTTGCTGCGGGGCAAACGGGATGCTGAATTTACGTGCGGTTTCCTTGGCGGTGCCGGGCATCAGTTGCATCAGGCCGCTGGCGCCGACGCCGGAGCGGGCGTCGTCCATAAAGGCACTTTCCTGGCGGGTAATGGCAAACACCCAACTCGAATGCAGACCGCGCACCTTGGCCTCGCGCACCAGGGTGTTCTGGTGAGCCATCGGGAAGCGCACGTCCAAGTCATCCCAGTACTGCGCCTGGCTTATGGTACGGATCGCAGGGAAGTACCACTGTTTGTCGTAAGCCAGGCGTGCCTGGGCTACCAGCTCGTCGCGGCTGAACAGGCGGCTGACGTGGTACCACTCGCGGCGGCCGTCGACGATCTGGCCACGGTCGTGGAATTCCAGGGCGCGACGGATGCCTGGGGTATTGCGCACTTTCTGCACCAGCTTGGGGTCCAGCAGCAGCGGCTTGTTGGTCAGCTGGTACGGAGTTTTCAGCTGGTCGGCGGCCATGAAGCCGTAGAAATCACGCTCCTTGGACACCGGTTGGTACAGCAGCAAGGCCGCGCCTTGGTTGTTTGGGTCGGCCAGTTGCTGGCTACGCGCTTGCCAGTAGCGCCAGCGGTTGGTGCTGGCCAGATCGGCCGGCATGCGGCGGATCAACTGGTTGGCATCGCTCCAGCGGCCCAGGCGCAGTAGTAGGCGTGCGCGCCATTCGGTGACGGTGTTGTCGCGCAGCTCCGGGTCGTACTGGGTCATGATCGGCAGGGCGCGATCGTCGAAGCTTTTCGCCAGGGTCAGGCCAATTTCGCGGGCGATGGCGACCTTTTCTTCGGCCGAGAATGGCAGACGCTGGGTGTAGTCATTGAGCAGGCTGATGGCTTTTTCCGGGTCCTGCTTGGCCAGGCGGCGCAAGCCGATGCTGACCACGTCGGCCATGGTCTGGCTGGCCGGGGTGAAACGTGCGGTCTGGCTGAGCATGGCGGGCTTTTGCGCCACGTCGATCATCAGCTGGCCCTGGCTGCCGAGGGTGGTCAGGGTCTGGGTCAGGTGGCTGGCCAGGCTGTAGTTGCGTGCTTGCACGGCCAGCTTGAGGCGCTTCCAGCGCATGGTTTCGGTCATCTGGCCGGCGTTGGCCCACATGCTGAACAACGGCTCGCAAGCGTCCGGCTGGGATTTGCCCACCAGCCAGAGTTTTTCCGCGCTGGCGTAACCCTCAGCGGTCTGGCCGCTGATGAGCTGGTGCTGGCCATTGAGGCAGTCCAGCTCGGTGAAATTCATCTTCGGGTCGTAGTATTTGACGAACGGCTTCCAGTCGCCGCGCTCGGCCAGCCAGCGCAACCAGCGCAGCTTCATCCAGTTGGCCTGCGGCAGGTCACCGTGCTCGGCGAGGAATTTTTCGATCTCGGCATTGCTGGCGCTTTTCAGTCGGTAGGTCAGCTCGTCGTAGGCCAGGTACGGCTCCAGCGGGTAATCGGCCAGGGCGTTGGCGTACATCCGGTAAGGGCCGCTGTCACCCTTAGCCAGCGCACGTTTGGCCTCGTCATAGAACAACCGCTGTTGCGCCAGGCTGGCGGCCGCAGAGGCTTCGAGGGTGACGGAGGAGAGGAGCAGGCAGGAAAACAGGCAGAGCAGACGACCGCGCATGACACTTCCGAGCTGAAAATTCTGAAAGGCGTTGGCGCGATGGCCAGAACGCTAAAGGTGGCTAGCTTAGCCTTTTGCCGGGCGGTGACGAAAGCGAAAGCGCCGGGGTTTTGTAGGAGGGGGGGCGGCCATCCGATTCAGCCGCGATTCCTGCAAACGCCAAGATCAAGAACATCGCGGCTGAAGCCGCACCTACGAGATCGCGAAGGTTCAAAAAAATGCCACCCGGCCAAGGGCGCAACTCGGTAGAATGCGCGCCCAGTTTTGCCGATGCCAAAAGCGCCCGGCAAAGAGATTTCCAGCGGCTGTCGCGCACTGCGCACATGGCCGCAGCTATTCCCCTCCGAGGCGACCATGCTGCTCAAGTTCACCGATGTTTCCCTGGCCTATGGCGCAATGCCGCTGCTGGACAAGATTTCCTGGCAGATCGCCCGTGGCGAGCGGGTGTGCATCATCGGCCGCAACGGCACCGGTAAATCCAGCCTGCTGCGTCTGGTCAAGGGCGATCGCCTGGGCGACGACGGTTCGGTATGGCGCGCCCCGGGTCTGAAAATCGGTGAGCTGCCGCAAGAGTTGCCGGTGGCCGATGGCCGTACCGTGTTCGATGTGGTGGCTGAAGGCCTGGACGGCGTCGGCGCGTTGCTCGCCGAGTACCACCACCTGAGCATGAACATCGTCACCGACGAAGACCTGAACAAGCTTATGCACGTGCAGCAGGAGCTGGAAGCCAAAGACGGCTGGCGCCTGCAGCAATTGGTCGACAGCACCTTGAGCCGCCTGCAACTGCCAGCTGACAAAACCCTGGCCGAGCTGTCCGGTGGCTGGCGTCGCCGGGTGTTGCTGGCCCAGGCGCTGGTGTCCGAGCCGGACCTGCTGCTGCTCGATGAGCCAACCAACCACCTGGATATCGGCGCCATCGCCTGGCTGGAAGACGCCCTGAAAGATTTCCAGGGCGCTGTTCTGTTTATTACCCACGATCGGTCCTTCTTGCAGAACCTGGCTACACGCATTCTGGAACTGGACCGCGGCGGCCTGATCGACTGGAACGGCGACTACGCCAGCTTCCTGGTGCATAAAGAAGCGCAACTGTCCGCCGAAGAAACCGCCAACGCTTTGTTCGACAAACGCCTGGCTCAGGAAGAAGTGTGGATTCGTCAGGGCATCAAGGCCCGTCGTACCCGTAACGAGGGCCGTGTACGCGCCCTGAAAGCCTTGCGCGTTGAGCGCAGCGAACGTCGCGAGCGCACCGGCAAGGCCAACATCCAGCTGGACACCTCGGAGAAGTCCGGCAAGCAAGTGATGGTGCTGGAGAACGTCAGCTTCGCTCACCCAGGCGGCCCGCAGCTGATCAAAGACTTCTCCATGGTTCTGCAGCGCCAGGACCGCATCGGCCTGCTCGGCGCCAACGGTACCGGCAAAACCACCTTGCTCAAGCTGATGCTCGACGACCTGCAGCCTACCGGCGGCAAAGTGGAAGTCGGCACCCGTCTGGAAGTGGCGTACTTCGACCAGTTGCGCCATCAGTTGGACTTGGAAAAGACCGTGATCGACAACGTCGCCGAAGGCCGCGACTTCATCGAGATCGATGGCCAGAACCGCCATGTGCTGAGCTACCTCGGCGACTTCCTGTTCAGCCCGCAGCGTGCGCGCACGCCGGTGAAAGCGTTGTCCGGTGGCGAGCGTGCCCGTCTGTTGCTGGCTAAGCTGTTCAGTAAGCCGGCCAACCTGCTGGTGCTGGACGAACCAACCAACGACCTGGATGTGGAAACCCTCGAGCTGCTGGAAGAAGTGCTGTCGAACTTCGCCGGTACCGTGTTGATGGTCAGCCACGACCGGGCCTTCCTCGACAACGTGGTAACCAGCACCCTGGTGTTCGAAGGTGAGGGCAAGGTGCGTGAATACGTCGGTGGCTACCAGGATTGGCTGCGCCAGGGCGGTTCGCCGAAGTTGCTGGGCGTGGGTGAAAGCAAATCCGGCAAGCCGGAAAGCACCGCACCGGCGCCGGTTGCCGCCGCTGCCGTGGAGCCTGCGGACATTCCGCTGGCAAAGAAAAAGCTCAGCTACAAACTGCAGCGCGAACTGGAAGCCTTGCCAGGTCTGATCGAGGCGCAGGAAGGCAAGATCGCCGAACTGAACGAAGAAATTGCCGGCCCGACGTTCTACCAGCGCCCGGCGGCGGAAAGCGCAGCAACGCTGGCCCTGCTGGATTCTGCGCAGCAAGAGCTGGACGCCCTGCTGGAACGTTGGGCTGAGTTGGACGACTGATTCGCGAGGCACAGACCTGAATGGCCATCGAGTACCGGATTTCCCTCGACGATAGTCACGAGTTTGGCTATCGCATCGAACTCAACCGCGAGTACGACCAGGAGCGCGCGCGCCTGGCGCCGGCCTGGACGCGGCTGGAGTATCACCAGTGCAGCAACTGCCCGCTCAACCGTGAGCAATACAGCCATTGCCCCGCGGCGGTGGACTTGCACCGGGTGATCGAGGATTTCCACGGCTTGCCGGCGTTCCAGAAAGCGCATTTCTGGGTGCGTACCCCGGAGCGGGAGTACAGCAAGCAGGTGGGTCTGGAGGAGGGCCTGCGCGCGTTGCTCGGCCTGATCATGCCCACCAGCGCCTGTCCGGTGCTGAGCAAGCTAAAACCGATGGCGTTCAACCACCTGCCGTTTGCCAATAACCAGGAATTCATCCTGCGCGCGGTGTCGTTGTATCTCTCGCGTCAGTACTTCAACTTCCGTGAAGGGCGGCATGCGGATTGGGAGCTGAAGGGGTTGGTGCGTTTGTTCCAGCAATTGCAGCTGGTCAACCAGGCGTTCTGGCAGCGCATTCACGACGTCTGTGAAGGCGACTCGAACCTCAAGGCGTTTCTGACGTTCTTCTCGATGTCGACCAGCATTACTCATTCGCTGGAAACCCAGCTGCAGAAGATTCGGCCGATGGTCATGAGTGCGGGAGATTTGCCGGAGTAGCCACTCGCGTTGAACCTTGTAGGAGCGGCTTCAGTCGCGATGCTTCTAAGATAGAGCATCGCGGCTGAACCGGAGCGCCGGCCGGCCGCTCCTACAAGATCGTGGTTTTATTCCGGTTTCTTCAGGCGTACCGCCAGCACATCACACGGCGCGCCGTGCAGCACGTCATTGGCAGTAGAGCCCAGCAGCAGCGCCAAACCGTGACGGCCATGGCTGCCGACCACGATCAGGTCAGCACCCTGTTCGGCGGCGAGGCGGTGGATTTCCTGGCGGGGTTGGCCGTAGACCAAGTGGCGGGTATCAGTACCCAGCTCCGGGTATTTGGCGGAGTAAGCGTCCAGGCGTTCGCGGGCTTGTTCGAATTGCTGTTGTTGCAGGGTGGAGAGGTCCATCGGCACGTCGCCGCCAAAGGCCATGGCCATCGGCTCAACGATATGCACCAGCGACAGCTTGGCCTGGCTGGCGGTGGCGAGCGCATAGGCGCGCTTCATCACCGGGTCGCATTCTTCGGAAAGATCCAAGGCAACCAGAATGTGCGTGTACGGCATGACGGTGACTCCTCCTGAGACGAATGATCGAAGTATGGCTTCGATTGTTGGCTAAATGCAGCCTTTTAGTTGTGGAACTACTTTGTATGACCGTGTGGATCGTATTACTGCTTACTGCCGTTGTGCTTAGTCCCCTGGCCTGGCTGCGGCCTTCGCGCCGCCAGCAAGGGCGCATGGCCATTCGCATGGCAGCGCGCCAGCAGGGGCTGGGAATGCAGTTGTCGCGCCAGGAATGGCCGCATTGGCTGCCTGAAGAGCCGCCGAGCCCCTGCCCGCAATACCATCGCGCCCGTCGCAAAGGTGCTGAGGACAGCTGGACCTACTGGCAGCTGAGTGCGGGGCAGTGGGTGAATCAATGGCGCGAGCCGTGCCCCGATGAGCGCCTGCTCGCGCACCTGCAAACCTTGCCGGCCGACGTTTACAAAGTCGAAGCCAGCAAACAGATGGTTGCCCTGTGTTGGGGCGAGCGTGGCGAGGTGGAAGGTCTTGAGCCGGTAGCGGCGATTTTGAAGGCCCTGGCGTAGGGCCTTCAGAACACAAATTAAAAAGCCCGGGTTTATGCGGGCTGGGGTGGCCAGGCAGGCCGGAAAGTCGAGGGTCAAGCTAACGGCTCGGTCAAAGCTTGGCGGCCAGGTACTGCGCCGAAACTCCTTCCAACCCATCGATAATACTGTCTGAGTACTTGCTGACCACGAAGGGTACAGAGTTCTCGTTGTAGTTTTTCAGCGATTTCTCGATGTAACGCCACTTGGTGTTGATGCCATTCAACGACTCGCGAATCTGCGCGGTGTTTTGCGGCGATTTCTCCAGCGTGGTGAGCTGGCCAGCGAACTGGTTGACCAGGTCATCGATGGTTTTCTCATCGCCAGCTGCGCTGCCAATAAAGGTGCCACCCACCGACGCGCTGCGAGAAGCATAGTCCACGGCGATGGCCTGCATCAGCAGACTTTGCTCGCGGCTTTGTTGGGTCATCGGCGGCACGATCTGGCCGCTTTCCTGTTGAATCTTGCTGTACAGCTCGTTGCTCAGGGCCATCAGTTGTTGATTGCGGGTGGCCAGGTCGGCGACCGGCTGCAGGTCAGTGAAACCCTGGGTTTTCATCGCCGTGGTGAGGCCTTTCAGTTCGCCGTCATAGGCGTTCAGCTGCTGTTCGAGCTGGGCGCGCATGGCTTTCGAGGCCTCTCCCGGCAACTCGGTGATTTCCGCCAGGCGGGCGTGGGCGTCGTGCACCGATTCCTCGATTTGGCGCGCGTAGCGCTGATCGCCGTCCATGCTGTTGTACATATAGAAATCGCCCAGGCTTTTCTGCGCGGCCAGACGCAGCTGATGCAATTTCAGCAGGTTGTCGGTAGGGACATTGGCGGCGGTGGCGCCTTGGAAGGACAGAAGGGCGGTCAGTACGGCGCTTAGCGAGATGGCAAGCAGACGGCTCGACATAGTTACTCCGTGGGACTTCATTGTTTTTGTTTTTGTCACGCACTTCTGGCGTGTTGAGACGACTGTACCTGCAGCGTTTCGCTTTGGCTAGCTGTGACCGACATCACCTTGATGGCATTGGTCGGGTAGCCCGCCAGCCGCGGCCTAGAGCAGTTGGAATGATTTGTCTGGCATATCGGTCAAATTCAGGTGAGGGCGTATCAGACGAAGCGCTCCAATTGACAAGCGCATTCTTTTGCACGAAGGTGTGCGCACCCGAATCAAACGGGCGTATGAATCAAGTGTTTGCTTTGTGCGGCACGGTTCATAGGCCGCCCGAATATCGCGTCGGCGGGTATGTCAGGCCGTTGGAGACTAGTCTTCTGAGCGGTTCTGCTGCGGATCAGTCCGCTGCTTGGCGTCCGACGTGTACTAGTTCAGCTTCCATACCGTGGAGATCAGTTGATGATTTACGAAGGTAAAGCCATCACGGTTAAGGCTCTTGAGAGCGGCATCGTCGAATTGCAATTCGACCTCAAGGGTGAGTCCGTCAACAAATTCAACCGTCTGACACTGGCCGAACTGCGCCAGGCTGTGGACGCCATCAAGGCCGACGCCTCGATCAAGGGCGTAATCGTCAGCAGCGGCAAGGACGTATTCATCGTCGGCGCCGACATCACCGAATTCGTCGACAACTTCAAGTTGTCCGATGAAGAGCTGGTAGCCGGCAACCTTGAAGCCAACAAAATCTTCAGCGACTTCGAAGACCTTGGCGTTCCGACCGTAGCGGCCATCAATGGCATCGCTCTGGGCGGCGGTTTTGAAATGTGCTTGGCTGCGGATTACCGCGTCATCGCTAGTGGTGCCAAAGTTGGCCTGCCAGAAGTCAAACTGGGCATCTACCCAGGTTTTGGCGGCACCGTGCGTCTGCCACGTGTTATCGGTACCGATAACGCCATCGAGTGGATCGCCGGCGGTAAGGAAAACAAAGCAGAAGACGCCCTCAAAGCAGGCGCTGTCGACGCTGTTGTTGCCGCTGACAAGCTGCAAGCCGCTGCTCTGGACCTGGTCAAGCGCGCCATCTCCGGCGAGCTGGACTTCAAGGCCAAGCGTCAGCCGAAGCTGGAAAAGATCAAGCTCAACGCGATCGAACAAATGATGGCGTTCGAAACCGCTAAAGGTTTCGTTGCCGGTCAAGCTGGCCCGAACTACCCGGCGCCGGTTGAAGCGATCAAAACCATCCAGAAAGCGGCCAACTTCGGCCGTGACAAAGCCCTGGAAACAGAAGCAGCCGGTTTCGTGAAACTGGCCAAAACTTCTGCTTCGCAGAGCCTGGTTGGCCTGTTCCTGAACGATCAGGAACTGAAGAAAAAAGCCAAAGGCTACGACGCCATCGCCAAAGACGTGAAACTGGCCGCCGTTCTCGGCGCCGGCATCATGGGCGGCGGTATCGCCTACCAGTCGGCTTCCAAAGGCACGCCGATCCTGATGAAGGATATCCGCGAGGAAGGCATCCAGATGGGCCTGGCCGAAGCGTCCAAGCTGCTGGGTGGCCGCGTCGCCAAAGGTCGTCTGACTCCAGCCAAGATGGCTGAAGCCCTGACCGCCATCCGCCCAACCATGTCCTACGGCGACTTCGGTCACGTCGACATCGTGGTTGAAGCTGTGGTTGAAAACCCGAAGGTCAAAGCCATCGTTCTGGCTGAAGTGGAAGGCGTGGTTCGTGAAGACGCCATTCTGGCCTCCAACACCTCGACCATCTCGATCAACTTGCTGGCCAAGGCCCTCAAGCGTCCGGAAAACTTCGTCGGCATGCACTTCTTCAACCCCGTGCACATGATGCCGCTGGTTGAAGTTATTCGTGGCGAGAAGTCCAGCGACGTAGCCGTGGCGACCACCGTTGCTTACGCCAAGAAAATGGGCAAGAGCCCGATCGTGGTCAACGACTGCCCAGGCTTCCTGGTCAACCGCGTGCTGTTCCCGTACTTCGGCGGGTTCTCCAAGCTGATCAGCGCCGGCGTCGACTTCGTGCGCATCGACAAAGTCATGGAGAAGTTCGGCTGGCCCATGGGCCCGGCTTACCTCTCTGACGTAGTCGGCATCGACACTGGCCACCACGGCCGTGACGTAATGGCTGAAGGCTTCCCGGATCGCATGGCTGTCGAAGGCCGTACCGCGGTCGACGTGATGTACGAAGCCAACCGCCTGGGCCAGAAGAACGGCAAAGGTTTCTACTCGTACGAGATGGACAAGCGCGGCAAGCCGAAGAAAGTTTCGGACCCGGTTGCTTACGAAGTGCTCAAACCAGTCATCACTGAACAGCGTGAAGTGACTGATGAAGACATCATCAACTTCATGATGATTCCGCTGTGCCTGGAAACCGTTCGTTGCCTGGAAGACGGCATTGTCGAAACCGCAGCTGAAGCCGATATGGGCTTGATCTACGGCATCGGCTTCCCTCCCTTCCGTGGTGGTGCACTGCGTTACATCGATTCCATCGGTGTAGCCGAGTTCGTTGCCCTGGCTGACAAATACGCCGACCTGGGCGCGCTGTACCACCCCACCGCGAAGCTGCGTGAGATGGCCGCCAACGGCCAGAGCTTCTTCGGTTAAGCGCGTAACGCATAGAGCGAGAGTGAATTTATGAGCCTGAATCCAAGAGACGTGGTGATTGTCGACTTCGGTCGCACCCCGATGGGTCGTTCCAAAGGCGGCATGCACCGCAACACCCGCGCAGAAACCATGTCTGCGCAACTGATTACCGGCGTGCTGGCACGCAACCCGAAGCTGGACCCAGCTGAAGTGGAAGATGTGATCTGGGGCTGCGTAAACCAGACCCTGGAACAAGGTTGGAACATCGCGCGCATGGCGTCGCTGATGACCCCGATCCCGCACACCAGCGCTGCACAAACTGTCAGCCGCCTGTGCGGCTCCTCCATGAGCGCCCTGCACACCGCAGCCCAGGCGATCATGACCGGCAACGGCGACGTGTTCGTCATCGGTGGCGTGGAACACATGGGCCACGTTGGCATGATGCACGGCGTCGATCCAAACCCGCATCTGTCGCTGTACGCCGCCAAGGCGTCGGGCATGATGGGTCTGACCGCTGAAATGCTCGGCAAGATGCACGGCATCAGCCGTGAAGCTCAAGATGCATTCGGTGAGCGTTCCCACCGTCTGGCTCACAAGGCTACCGTCGAAGGCAAGTTCAAGGATGAAATCATCCCGATGCAAGGCTACGACGAGAACGGCTTCCTGAAGGTGTTCGACTACGACGAAACCATTCGTCCGGAAACCACCCTCGAAAGCCTGGCTGCCCTGAAGCCTGCGTTCAACCCGAAAGGCGGCACCGTTACTGCCGGTACTTCGTCGCAGATCACCGATGGTGCTTCGTGCATGATCGTGATGTCCGCGCAGCGCGCTCAAGACCTCGGCATTCAGCCGATGGCCGTGATCCGCTCGATGGCAGTGGCAGGCGTTGACCCTGCAATCATGGGCTACGGCCCGGTGCCGTCGACTCAGAAAGCACTGAAACGCGCTGGCCTGAGCATCAACGACATCGACTTCTGGGAGCTCAACGAGGCTTTCGCTGCACAGGCTCTGCCGGTGCTGAAAGACCTGAAAGTGCTCGACAAGATGGAAGAGAAGGTTAACCTGCACGGCGGCGCTATCGCCCTCGGTCACCCGTTTGGCTGCTCTGGTGCGCGTATCTCCGGCACCTTGCTGAACGTGATGAAGCAGAATGGCGGTACTTTTGGCGTGTCGACCATGTGCGTCGGCCTCGGCCAAGGCATCACCACCGTCTTCGAACGCATCTAAGGGAACGCTCGGCGACGAGCGCACTCCCATTTGCGAGGCGGTGTACAACCGGGGCCCTGTGCCCCGGTTTTTATTTTTGTCGGAATAGACTTTATTTTTTGAAAGATGTGAGGAATTCCATGATGTCGCTGCAACCAGGCCTCTATCGTCACTACAAGGGTCCCGAATACCGCGTGATCGGTGTCGCACGGCACTCCGAGACGGAAGAGGAGGTAGTGGTGTATCAGGCCCTCTACGGCGAATACGGCCTCTGGGTGCGGCCGCTGAGCATGTTTACCTCAACCGTCGAGGTGGACGGCCAGACTATGCTGCGCTTTGCTCTGATCGAGGCCGAACCTGATCTCTTCGTGCGGCCTTGAGCATGCATCGAACGTGATCCGCCCTTGACCTCACCTTAGTCACCACTATATATAGCGGTGCCGCGAAAGGCGGCCTCCCGCCTTTCAGTACTCAAATTCAGGAAATCTCCGATCCATGGGCAAATCGCTGGTCATCGTGGAATCCCCGGCCAAGGCCAAGACCATCAACAAGTATTTGGGTAGCCAATACGTGGTGAAGTCGAGCATCGGCCATATCCGTGACCTGCCTACCAGCGGTTCGGCCAGTGCAGCCAAAGAGCCCGTCAAGCGTGGAAAGGCTGCTGCAGCCGACGCGCCGGTACTGAGCGCCAAGGAAAAAGCCAAGCGCCAACTGGTATCGCGCATGGGCGTCGACCCCGAGCACGGCTGGAAAGCCAAGTACGAAATTCTTCCTGGCAAGGAAAAAGTCGTCGAAGAGCTGCGCCGTCTCGCCAAAGATGCTGACACCATCTATCTCGCAACCGACTTGGACCGCGAGGGGGAAGCCATTGCCTGGCACCTGCGCGAAGCCATCGGTGGTGATGACAGCCGCTACAAGCGCGTGGTGTTCAACGAAATCACCAAGAAGGCCATCCAGGAAGCGTTCTCCAAACCTGGCGAGTTGGACATCAACCGCGTCAACGCGCAGCAGGCGCGGCGTTTCCTCGATCGCGTAGTGGGCTACATGGTCTCGCCGCTGCTGTGGGCGAAGATTGCCCGTGGTCTGTCGGCCGGTCGTGTGCAGTCGGTTGCCGTGAAGCTGGTGGTGGAACGTGAGCGCGAGATCCGCGCGTTCAACCCGGAAGAATACTGGGAAATCCACGCTGACCTGGGTACCGCCAAAGGTGCCAACGTGCGCTTTGAAGTGGCCCGTCAGAACGGCGAGGCCTTCAAGCCGCTGAACAAGCAGCAGGCCGACGCCGCTCTGGCCAAGCTGAAAGACTCCGCGTACAGCATCGTCAAACGCGAAGACAAACCGACCAGCAGCAAACCGTCGGCACCTTTTATTACCTCCACCCTGCAGCAGGCGGCCAGTAACCGTCTGGGCTTCGGGGTGAAGAAGACCATGATGATGGCCCAGCGTTTGTACGAAGCCGGCTACATCACCTATATGCGTACCGACTCCACCAACCTCTCGGCTGACGCCGTGACCATGGTGCGTGACTTTATCGAAGGCGAGTTCGGCAAGAAGTACCTGCCGGCCAAGCCGAACGTGTACAGCAGCAAGGAAGGCGCCCAGGAGGCGCACGAAGCGATTCGTCCCTCCGAGGTCAACCTCAAGCCGACCCAGCTGTCGGGCATGGAGCGTGATGCCGAGCGCCTTTACGAACTGATCTGGCGCCAATTTGTGGCCTGCCAGATGCCACCGGCCGAATACCTGTCGACCACCGTCAGCGTCAAAGCCAGCGAGTTCGAGTTGCGTGCCAAGGGCCGTATCCTCAAGTTCGACGGTTACACCCGCGCCATGCCGCAGATCAGCAAGCCGGGCGATGACGACGTGCTGCCAGACATGGGCGAAGGCGAAGCGCTGAAGCTACTCAACCTCGACCCGAGCCAGCACTTCACCAAGCCGCCAGCGCGCTACTCCGAAGCCAGCCTGGTGAAAGAGATGGAAAAGCGCGGCATCGGCCGCCCATCCACCTACGCGGCGATCATTTCCACCATTCAGGAACGCGGCTATGTGGCACTGCACAACCGTCGTTTCTACTCGGAGAAAATGGGCGACATCGTTACCGAACGCCTGAGCGAAAGCTTCTCCAACCTGATGGACTACGGCTTCACCGCCGGCATGGAAGAGAACCTAGATGACGTCGCCCAGGGCGAGCGCGAGTGGAAAAACGTGCTCGACGAGTTCTACGGCGACTTCAAGAAAAAGCTCGAAGTGGCCACCGAAGGCGACAATGGCATGCGTGCCAACCAGCCGACGCCGACTGATATCGCCTGCCGCGAATGTGGTCGTCACATGATGATCCGCACCGCGTCTACCGGCGTGTTCCTCGGTTGCTCGGGCTACAGCCTGCCGCCGAAAGAGCGCTGCAAGTCGACCATCAACCTGGTGCCAGGTGACGAGATCGCCGCGGACGACGAGGGCGAGTCGGAGTCCCTGGTACTGCTCGGCAAGCACCGCTGCCCGATCTGCGCCACGGCGATGGACGCCTACCTGCTGGATGAGACCCGCAAGCTGCATATCTGCGGTAACAACCCGGATTGCGCTGGCTACGAGATCGAGCAAGGCCAGTACCGCATCAAAGGCTACGAAGGTCCGAGCCTGGAGTGCGACAAGTGCGGCAGCCAGATGCAACTGAAGACCGGCCGTTTCGGCAAGTTCTTCGGCTGCACCAACCCTGAGTGCAAGAACACCCGCAAATTGCTCCGTAGTGGCGAGCCAGCGCCACCCAAAATGGATGCGGTGAAGATGCCGGAGCTCAAGTGCGAGAAGGTCAACGACACTTACGTGCTGCGCGACGGCGCTAGCGGCCTGTTCCTGGCTGCCAGCCAGTTCCCGAAAAACCGCGAAACCCGCGCGCCGTTGATCATTGAACTGATCCCGCACAAAGACGAGATCGATCCGAAGTACCACTTCCTGATGTCGGCGCCGAAGAAAGACCCGGATGGCCGTCCTGCCGTCGTGCGCTACAGTCGCAAGACCAAAGAGCAGTACGTGCAGACCGAAGTGGAGGGCAAACCGACGGGTTGGCGCGCCTTCTATGACGGCAATGCCTGGAAGGTCGAAGACAAGCGTTAAGCCCTAGCACGCGCGTCAGCTTCGGCTGGCGCGCGTATAGTGAGTCTGTCTGCTGTGGAGGGCGCCGCAATGGCCCATGAACTCTATACCCGCACCAATCAAAAACTGTTTTTCGCTGGCCTGTCGCTGGAAGCCTGGCGCCGTGCCGAAGATGGCCAGGCGGTCAACGCCCCGGCGCTGATTCTGGCCGAACGCGAAGCCTGCCTGTTCCACCTGTATGGGGCCTTGCTCGGCATTTGCCATGAAGTGGCGGGCTACTACCGCTTTGACGAGGTCAACGTGCCTCGGGTCGAAGCCATACTCACGCCGGCGGTGCTGGGCGCTACACCAAGTCCTGAACTTGCGGAGCTGGTGGAGTTGGCTCAGCAATCGGAAACCTGGCTGGCGCAGCTGATCAGTGCCTATCAGGCCCTGTTCCAGCCGCCCAAGGCGCCGGCCAAAGCCAAAGTCGACCCGACCTTGCCGTTGATTCAGGCCTATAGCCTGGACGAAGATGAGCCGCTATTGCCCCGTGCCGAGCTGGAGAGCTGGCGTCAGCAGCTCAAGGTGCTGGCCCTGCGTTTCCGCGAAACCCTGAGCGAATGCTGAGGGTTTTTTCTGGCCGTTGCGTCAGGTGAATGGATGGCTGGGCTAGGGAAGAAGGCCGACGGACTGATACACTGCCGGCCTTACGTGGAGATTTAGTTTATGCCTACATCCTTTTTGGAAATTGTCGAGTTGCCCGACGGGCGCATCGCCCTGCGTCGCGCCGAGGATGAGGAGGCATTGGTCGTGTTGGATTTCTCGGCAGATGCCAAGGCATTCCTCCAAGGCCACCATGTTGAAGTCGCCAAGGCCATGCTCAATGTGGGCGTGCAGATGGCCGGCCGTTTGGCCGAAGGTGATTTCGAGAAGGAAGAAGGGCCGCGCGTTCTGCACTGAGCCTTTGCTACGGGTCCAAAAAACAGATCAAAAGCATCGCGGCTGACCGGCGCTCCGGTCAGCCGCGATTTTTTTTGTGGATCAGCCCAAGCTGATGTTCAGGCTCTGTGCCTTGCCGGTACGTGCAGCGCTGGCCAGTTGATCGCGAGCAGGGCGGTGCAGCGGATGCAGCCAGCTGACCACAGTATGGCTGCGGCCCAGGCGCAAGGCTTCACAGGCCAATTCCAGCGGGCTCTGCCCGGCGCGTGGTTGCAGCAGCAGAATACGTTCACGGTTCAGGCCGGCATCGCGCAGCCAGGCCTGGGTGAGGCTGCCCGGTGGGGCGATCAGGGTCAGCCAGCGGGCGTCTTGGTTCTGGCTCAGTTCACGCAAGATCGGGGCGAGCAGGTGCAGGCAGTTCCCGGCGGCGCCACGCAGCGACAGCTCGCTGAATGTCTCTGGTTCTGGTTCTTCGAACCAACCGGTTTCCACGATATCGGTCAACAGCGGCGCCGACGATTGCGTCAGGAAGGCGTCGAACAACGGCAGTTGGGAACGGTCCAGCGCTTGTGGGAACTGCATACAGCCTCCTCAGCGGCGAATAACGCCGACACTCAATCCTTCGATGATCAGATCCTGTTCTTGCAGGTTGATCTCGATGGGGGCGAATTCGGGGTTTTCGGCGATCAGCCAAACTGTGTCGCCTTCACGCTTGAAGCGCTTTACAGTGACTTCGTCGTCGATGCGGGCGACCACGATCTGGCCGTTACGGGCTTGCTGGGTGGTATGGACGGCGAGCAGGTCCCCGTCGAGAATGCCGATGTCTTTCATACTCATGCCGCGTACACGCAATAGATAGTCGGCGCGAGGGTGGAAGAACTCGGGGTTGATGCGGCAAGATTCTTCGACGTGCTGTTGTGCGAGAATCGGCGCACCGGCAGCGACGCGACCGATGATGGGCAGGCCTTGCTCTTCTTCGCTGCTTGGCTCGAAGCCGGGAATGCGAATGCCGCGGGACGCACCGGGGGTCATCTCGATGGCGCCTTTACGGGCCAGGGCCTTCAAGTGTTCTTCAGCGGCGTTGGGCGATTTGAAGCCCAGTTGCTGCGCGATTTCGGCACGTGTGGGTGGGTAACCGTTGTCTTCAAGGCATTGCTTGATGAAGGCGAGAATCTCGGCTTGGCGTGGCGTCAGTTTTAGCATGTCCGGTCTCTGTCTTTTTATACAGTGACTGGGATTATATACAGTGATCGCCGCTTGGCAATCCTCCTTTTTAGAGATAGGCAATCTTTCTGCTGTTGGGGGCAGGAACCGTAGCAGGGAAGGGCAGTTAGAGAGGTTCGTGACTGACCAGCCAAAATACGGTTCGCGCGACTTGACAAGATCTCGACTTGAAACGTATGTTTCAAACAAGTGTTTGTCAGGTGAATCCCATGGCCCAGTCAGAAACAGTCGAACGCATCCTTGATGCTGCAGAGCAACTCTTTGCGGAAAAGGGTTTTGCCGAGACCTCCCTTCGTTTGATCACCAGCAAGGCTGGGGTCAACCTGGCGGCTGTGAACTACCACTTCGGTTCGAAAAAAGCCCTGATTCAAGCGGTGTTCTCGCGCTTTCTCGGGCCGTTCTGCACCAGCCTCGAACGTGAGCTGGACCGCCGTCAAGCCAAGCCGGAAAGCAAAGCCAGCCTCGAAGAGTTGCTGGAAATGCTGGTGGAGCAGGCCCTGGCGGTAAAACCGCGTAGCGGCAACGATCTATCGATTTTCATGCGTCTGTTGGGGCTGGCCTTCAGCCAGAGCCAGGGCCACTTGCGCCGCTATCTGGAAGACATGTACGGCAAGGTATTCCGTCGTTATATGGGCCTGGTCCACGAAGCCGCGCCACGTATTCCACCGATCGAGCTGTTCTGGCGCGTGCACTTCATGCTCGGCGCGGCGGCGTTCAGCATGTCCGGCATCAAGGCGCTGCGCGCCATCGCGGAAACCGATTTCGGCGTCAACACCTCGATTGAGCAGGTGATGCGTCTGATGGTGCCGTTTCTTGCGGCTGGTATGCGCTCGGAAACCGGCGTCACCGACGAAGCCCTGGCCACCGCCCAACTGCGCCCGCGCAGCAAAAGCAGCACCCCGGCACCAACACCCAGCAAGGTGTAATGGGCTAAAACGCCTGCTGCAAGCGGCAGGCGGGATCGGCTAAGCTTGCCGCCCATGACGATCCTCGATTCGCTGCATATCTCCATCGCCGACCAGCAACTCTATGGCTTCGCCAATGGGCAGTTGGTGCTGCGTCTGCCGGTTTCCACCGCGCTCAACGGCGCTGGCGAGCAAAACGGTTCGAACAAAACTCCCCGCGGTCAGCACATAGTGCGCGCCAGGATCGGCGACGGCCTGCCCCTGGGCGCGGTGCTGCGTGGCCGGCGCTGGACCGGTGAAACCTGGAATGCCGAGCTCGGCGCACAATTCCCCGGCCGCGACTGGATACTCACCCGCATTCTCTGGCTCAGCGGTTGCGAGCCCGGCATCAATCGTCTCGGCGCGGTCGACACCTTCCGCCGCTACATCTACCTGCACGGCACCCCGGACACCGAGCCCATGGGCGTGCCGCTGTCCCACGGCTGCATCCGCCTGCGCAATGCCCACGTGCTGGAACTCTTCTCGCGTGTGCCCGTCCACTGCCCGGTAAAAATCGACGAAGCCGCTTGCCCACAGTGGGCGACGGCAGACCTCTGCTAAGGATTTGTTATGACTGTTGGCCTGCAAGGCTCATTGATGCTGGATATCGGCGGCACCTGGCTGACCGCCGAAGACCGTCAGATTCTCCGCCAGCCCGAGGTGGGCGGCCTGATTCTGTTTGCGCGCAATATTGAAGACCCGCGCCAGGTGCGCGAGCTGTCGCAAGCCATCCGCGCCGTACGCCCGGATCTGCTTCTGGCGGTGGACCAGGAGGGTGGTCGCGTGCAGCGCCTGCGTCAGGGCTTCGTGCGCCTGCCGGCGATGCGTGCAGTGGCCGATAACGCCAATGCCGAATGGCTGGCCGAGCAGTGCGGTTGGCTGATGGCCACCGAAGTGCTGGCCGTCGGGTTGGACCTGAGTTTCGCGCCCGTGCTGGATCTGGATTACCAACGCAGCGCTGTGGTCGGCAGCCGTTCTTTCGATGGCGATCCGGCGCGCGCCGCGTTGCTCGCCGGCGCTTTTATCCGCGGCATGAACGCGGCTGGTATGGCTGCCACCGGTAAACACTTCCCCGGCCATGGCTGGGCTGAAGCAGATTCCCACGTCGCCATTCCAGTGGATGAGCGCAGCCTCGACGAGATCCGCGCCAACGACCTGCAACCCTTCGCCCGCCTGAGTAAGCAACTGGCGGCGGTGATGCCGGCCCATGTGATCTACCCGCAAGTGGACGACCAACCCGCTGGCTTCTCGCGTCGCTGGCTGCAGGAAATCCTGCGCGGCGAGTTGCAGTTCGACGGGGTGATTTTCAGCGATGACCTGTCGATGGCCGGTGCCCACGTGGTCGGTGATGCCGCCAATCGCATTGAAGCGGCGCTGAACGCGGGCTGCGACATGGGCCTGGTTTGCAACGACCGCGCCGCCGCCGAACTGGCCCTGAGCGCCTTGCAGCGCTTGCAAGTGGCCCCGCCGCAAGGCCTGGCGCGCATGCGTGGCCAAGGCTTTGCCAGTACCGATTACAAGCAGAGCCCGCGTTGGCTGCAAGCCGTGGGCGATCTGCAAGCCGCACAACTGATCTAAGGACGTCCTTGATGACTGTTTACGCAATTATTGGTGGTACCGGGCTCACCAAGCTGGAAGGCCTGACCATCAGCGCCGTGCTCAATATCGAAACGCCGTATGGCGCACCGTCGGCGCCGATCCTGCGGGGTAACTATGCCGACCGTGAAGTGCTGTTTCTCGCCCGTCACGGCCACCCACACCGTATTCCGCCGCACCAGGTGAACTACCGCGCGAACATCTGGGCGCTCAAGCATGCCGGCGCCGAGGTGATCGTGGCCGTCAACGCCGTAGGCGGCATCCACGCCGCCATGGGCACCGGGCACTTCTGCGTGCCGCACCAGATCATCGATTACACCCACGGCCGCGAGCACACCTTCTTCGCGGGTGAGCTGGAGCACGTGACCCACATCGATTTCAGCTACCCCTACAACGACATTCTGCGCGACGAACTGATCGACGCCCTGGCCGCTGAAGGCGTGGCCTACAGCAGTCACGGCGTGTATGCCTGCACCCAGGGGCCGCGTCTGGAAACCGTGGCCGAAGTGGCCCGCCTTGAGCGCGACGGTTGCGACATCATTGGCATGACCGGCATGCCCGAAGCCGCTCTGGCCCGTGAGTTGGAAATGCCTTACGCCTGTCTCGCTCTGGTGGTGAACCCGGCGGCGGGCAAGACCCATGCGGTGATCACCATGGCCGAGATCGAGCGTGCCTTGGATGACGGTATGGATAAAGTACGCGCCACCCTGGCGCGGGTGCTCGCTGGCTAAGCCCCTATCACCGTCGTCCCAGCGAAGGCTGGGATCCAGAGTGGTGCAGGAAAAGGTGCTCGGCTAAATATTCTGGGTCCCAGCCTGCGCTGGGACGATGGGTGTTTTTGTTGGGTTGGTCGTTATACCCGCGTAGGACGAATACAACGCAAGACCCCTCCGTTAGAGCTACATTTCAACCAACCTCAGGTTTTGCCGCAGGTTGTTTGAACGGATGTCAGGGAACCGGCATCCATGTCCTAGCTTCAAGACTTGTTCTATCGGAGGACTCGAGATGAACAGTGCTGCCACTGTCGATGAGCACGCCTTTCGCCGTATGTTGACCCGCAACCTGGCGTTGCCAATAGGTTCGGGGGTGGTCGGAACGGGCCTGTTTATCGCCCTGATCGCTTATCTGCTGTATGTGCTCAGTTGGGTGGAACACACGGACCAGGTGATCGCTCAGGCCAACGAAGGCTATCGCCTGACCATCGACCAGCAGGCCGGCCTGCGCGGTTATCTGATTGCCGGCGAAACCGAGGTGCTGGCTCCCTATGAAGAGTCGCGCATCCGAATCGGCAGCCAGATGCAGGGCTTGCGCGAGCTGGTGAAGGACAACCCCACCCAACTCGAGCGCCTGCGCGATATCGAAGACTTGCAGAAGCGCTGGGCCATCGCTGCGACCAAATTGATCGCGCAACGCCAAGCCACCAATGCGCCGCCGGTCACGGTGAAGGTCGCTGGTGGCTCGGTGATGGACAGCATCCGCAAGCACTTCAACGACTTCATCGCTGCCGAGCAGCAACTGCGCCACGACCGCAACGAGCGGGCCAGTTTTACCGCCATTGTCACCATCAGCCTGTACGCGATTTTCAACCTGTCGTTCAGCGGCATCCTGGCGTTTTTTGGCCGGCGTGAGCTGATGGGTTTGTCGACGTTCTACGCCAGCCTGCTCAAGCAGCAGGAAAAAGTGAACGAGCAACTGCAGCAACAGGCCTGGCAGCGCGAGGGCCAATCGCAGTTGGCCGAACGCATTATTGGCCAGCCCAACACCGCCTCCATCGGCATGACTGCCCTGAGCTTTCTGGGCCATTACCTGGACATGGTGGTGGGCGCCTTTTATGTACGCCAGGACCATGGCCAGCTGGAGCGCGTGGCCGACTATGGTTTCGCTGCCGAGGAGCAAGCCAAGCCGCAGTCGTTCAACGACGGTACCGGCCTGGTCGGCCAGGTGGCGGTGGACCGCCAAGCGCGGGTCGTGGGCGGCCTTACCGGCAGCTACCTGACGGTCAATTCCGGGTTGGGTAGCGACGCCCCGGCGTCGGTGATGTTGGCGCCGATCCAGAACAATGGCGACGTCAATGGCGTGCTCGAACTGGGCTTTATGCGTGAGCTGACCGAGCGCGAGCAGACCTTTGTGCGCTCCATCACCGACGGCCTTGGCACCTCCATCGAGGTCGCGCGCTATCGCCAGCGCCTGCACGAGTCGTTGCACGAAACCCAGCAGCTCAACGAAGAGCTGCAGGTGCAGCAGGAGGAACTGCGCAGCGCCAACGAGGAACTGGAAGACCAGTCGCGGTTGATTCAGGAGTCCCAAGTCAATCTGGAGCAACAGCAGGCGGAGCTGGAGCAGACCAACGATCAGCTCAACGAACAGACCCAATTTCTTACCCGCCAGCGCGACGAGCTGGATGAGCGCAACCACTCCCTTGCCCAAGCCCGTGGCGAGCTGGAGCACCGTGCCAACGAGCTGCAGAAGGCGAGTACCTATAAGTCGGAATTCCTCGCCAATATGTCCCACGAGTTGCGCACGCCGCTGAACAGTTCGCTGATTCTGTCGCGGCTGTTGGCAGACAACGGCAAAGGCAATCTGGACGAGCAGCAGATCAAACACGCCGAGCTGATCTACTCGTCCGGCAAAGACCTGCTGGCGCTGATCAACGACATTCTCGACCTGTCCAAGGTCGAGGCCGGGCGCCTGGAAATTCGCCCCGAAGAAACCTCGCTGAAGCGCCTGGCGCATGGCCTGGAAACCCTGTTCCAGCCGCAGGCCGTGGAGAAAAAACTGGCCTTCGAGGTGCGGGTGGCCAGTGATGCGCCAGTGCATTTTGTCAGCGATGCGCAGCGGGTCGAGCAGGTGCTGAAAAACCTGTTGTCCAACGCTTTCAAGTTCACCCGCGTCGGCACCATCAGCTTGAGCATCGAGCCGGCGGATGGCGGTGTGGCGTTTGTGGTCACTGACAGCGGCATCGGTATCAGCCCCGAGCAGCAAGAGGTGATTTTCGAGGCGTTCCGCCAGGCCGATGGCAGCATCAACCGGCACTTTGGTGGTACTGGTCTGGGCTTGTCGATTTCACGCAATCTGGCCGAGGTGCTCGGTGGCCATATTCAGGTGCAGAGCGAGGCGAGCCAAGGCAGCCGGTTCACCCTGTGGTTGCCGCTCAACTACGCCGATCCGCTGCCGCCGCCAGCGCTCAATCCCGAGCGCCTGTTCATGGCCAGCGAGCCGAGCCACCGCGTGGCCGCCAATGACGGCAAAGCCGAGGCGCCGCGCAACGAAGCCCTGGCGCGCGTGCAGCCGAGCTTTCCCGACGACCGTGATCGCCACGACATACCTGGCCGCTGCGTGCTGGTAATCGAGGACGAGGTGAAGTTCGCGCAGATTCTGTTTGACCTCGCCCATGAGTTGAAATATCGCTGCCTGGTGGCTCATAGCTCCACCGAGGCCAATCAATTGCTGGAGGCCAACCAGCCGGACGCGATCCTGCTGGATATGCGCCTGCCTGATGAGCCGGGGCTGTCGATCTTGCAGGGCCTCAAGGAAAACCCGCGCACGCGGCATATCCCGGTGCATGTGATTTCCACCGACGACCGCACCGAGCTGGCCCTGCACCTGGGTGCCATCGGTTATGCGCAGAAGCCGACCACCCGTGAATCGCTGGTGGAGGTGTTCTCTCGCCTGGAAGCGCGGTTGACGCAGAAGGTCCAACGCCTGCTGATTGTCGAGGGCGATGCCCGTCAGCGCGACAGCATCGCGCAGTTGGTCGACGATCTGGAGATCGAAGTCACCGCGGTTTCCCATGGCGAGCAGGCGTTGCAACTGCTGCGGCAGATGCCTTTCGATTGCATGGTCATCGACCTGGAGTTGCCGGATATGCACGGCAATGAGCTGCTGACGCGCATGGCCAGCGAGCATATCGACGCCTACCCGCCGGTGATCGTCTACGTCTCGCGGCCGCTCACTCGCGGCGAGGAAGAGAGCCTGCGCAAGCATTCACGCTCAATCATCATCAAGGGCGCGCGCTCGCCGGAGCGCTTGCTGGATGAGGTCACGCTTTTCCTGCACAAGGTCGAAACCCCGGCCGGCAGCCTGCGCAAGGCACCCACCAAGGCGGCGCGCAATCGTGACGAGGTGTTCGCCAATCGCCAGGTGCTGGTGGTGGATGACGACATGCGTAACGTCTATGCGCTGATCAGTGCGCTGGACGAGAAGGGCGTGCAGGTGATCAGCGCCGGCAATGGCCAGGAGGCTTTGGATAAGCTGGAGGAGTACCCGGATATTGATCTGGTGCTGATGGACGTGATGATGCCGGTGATGGATGGCTACGAAGCCACGCAGCGGATTCGCCAGGATGCGCGCTTCGCCAAGCTGCCGATTATTGCGGTGACGGCCAAGGCGATGAAAGACGATCAGGAGCAATGCCTGAAGGCTGGGGCCAGCGATTACCTGGCCAAGCCGTTGGATCTGGAACGCTTGTTTTCGTTGATTCGGGTGTGGTTGCCACGGTCGGATATGGCGTGATGGCCAGGCCCTCTCCCCAACCCTCTCCCGCAAGCGGGAGAGGGGGCTTGACCGCGTAAGCCGGGCAATCGGTGAGCAGTTCCCCTCTCCCGTTTACGGGAGAGGGGCTAGGGGAGAGGGTAAGCCTTTACTCGGTCACTTTCCCCTCACCAACCCCACGCTTAGGCTTAGGCGCAAACTTCGCCGCCAGCCGCATCGACCCCACCACCAAACGCTGATACAGCGACGGCAGCAGCCGTTGCATGCCATCCAGCATCCAGGCATCTGCACCAATCAAAATCCGCCGGTTATTGCGCAATACGCCGCGCAGAATTACCTGCGCCGCTTTGTCCGGGGTGGTGCGCAGCAACTGATCATTGAACTGCTGCCGCGCCTGGTCCGCCGCCTGGCCGGTGACCTTGCTCAGGCTGTCGTTCATCCGCGCGGTTTTGGCGATGTTGGTCTTGATCCCGCCTGGGTGCACGCAGCTGGCCGATACCGCGCCGCCGGCCATGTCGAGTTCTTGTCGCAGCGATTCGGTAAAACCGCGCACGGCAAATTTGGTGGCGTTATAAGCGCTCATGCCCGGCTGGGCGAACAGGCCGAACACGCTCGATACGTTGACGATATGACCATCGCCCGAGGCCTTGAGGTGCGGCAGGAACGCTTTGCTGCCGTACACCACGCCCCAGAAGTTGATGTTCATGATCCATTCGTAATCGGCGTAGTCGTTGCCCTCGACGGTGCCGCCCTGGGCGACGCCGGCGTTGTTGAACACCAGGTTGACCCGACCGTGGTCGAGCACCACCTGGTTGGCCCAGGCATGCACGGCTTCGCGCTCGGCAACGTTGACCTGGTTTTCGGTCACGGTGACACCCAGCTTGCGCGCCGTGGCGGCGGTTTCGGCCAGGGCTTCGCTGTTCACATCGGCCAGGGCCAGGTGGCAACCCTGACGGGCCAGGCCATAAGCCAGCGCGCGACCGATACCGGAACCGGCGCCGGTAATCGCGGCGACTTTGTTTTCGAAGGATTTCATGCTGCCACCTCGCTGGCCTGAGCCACGGTAGGTAGATAACCCTGAGCCGGGTGTGCCGGCTGGGTGCGATTGAAATGATAGGCCGCTGGGTCGAAGTTGCGCGTCAGCAGGCGGAAGCGCCAGGTAAAGCCCGGCCACACGGTGCAGTTACGGCCGCTGACCGGGTGCAGGTACCAGCTCATACAGCCCCCCGCGTTCCACACCGTTTTACCCAGTTGGCCCTGGATTTTGGCGTTGAAGCGGTCTTGCACGTCGCGCTTCACTTCCAGGCTTTGCAGGTTGCCTTTTTGCAGCAGGTTCAAGGCGCCCAGCACGTACTGAATCTGCGATTCGATCATGTAGACCATCGAGTTATGGCCCAGGCCGGTGTTCGGGCCCATGAGGAAGAACAGGTTGGGGAAACCGGCGGTCAGGGTGCCTTTGTAGGCTTGCGGGCCTTCCGGCCAGGTGTCGAGCAGGTCGACGCCGTCGCGGCCGAAGATCACGCCACGGGGCATGGGGTCGCTCGGGGTGAAGCCGGTGCCGAAGATGATCGCGTCGATAGGGCGCTCTTTGCCGTCCGCGGTGACGATGCTGTTAGCGCGGATCTCCTGGATGCCGTCGGTAATCACATCGACGTTGGGCTGGGTCAGGGCCGGAAAGTAGTCGTTGGAGATCAGCACACGTTTACAGCCCATGGTGTAGTTGGGCGTGACCTTGGCGCGCAGCACCGGGTCCTTGATCTGCTTGTTGATAAAGGCTTTGCCGACCCATTGGGCCAGTTTCATGATCCGCGGCAGCAAGGCAAAACCGATCACCCGGCTTTCCAGCACGCCATAGATCAGGCCGCGCCAGACTTTCTGCGCCAGCGGGAAGCGCTTGAAGCGCGCGCGTTCTTTGTCGCTGATGGCGCGATCGGGCTTGGGCATGATCCACGGGGCGGTGCGCTGATACAGATCGAGTTGACCGACCAGCTTCTGAATCCGTGGTACGAACTGGATGGCCGAGGCACCGGTACCGACCACGGCGATGCGTTTGCCAGTGAGGTCGTAATCGTGGTCCCACTGCTGGGAGTGGAAGACCTTGCCGGTGAAGTTCTCCAGGCCATTGAGGTGCGGAATCGACGGGGTGGAGAGGGCGCCCATGCCGGACACCACGAACTGCGCGGTGTAGTGATTGCCGGCGCGGTCATGGATGCGCCACAGCTCGGCCTGATCGTCCCAGCGCATGCCGGCCACTTCGGTGTGCAGCAGAGTGTTGTGTGCCAGGCGGTACTTTTCCCAGCAGCCTTCCAGGTAACTCTTGATCTCCGGCTGGCGGGCGAACATGCGCGTCCACTCCGGGTTCGGCTCGAAGGAGAAGGAGTACAGGTGCGATTGCACGTCGCAGCCACAACCAGGGTAGTTGTTGACGCGCCAAGTGCCGCCAACGCCGGCTTCCTTTTCGAACAGGAGAAAATCGTTATCGCCTTGCTGCTTCAGGCGAATGGCCATGCCTAGGCCGGAAAAGCCGCTGCCGATGATGGCGATCTTGGTGTGCCGCACGGCGCCTGGGGTGGCGTCGGTAGGGGTGGCATCTGCAGGTGAAACGGCAGGTTGTGCGCCCATGAACAAGCTCCTGTTGTGATTGTTTTCGCTGTCTACAGTGTGTGTCTTGCTAACCGTGTATACAGTCGTATACCTTGGCTCCATGTATACACCCGTATACCGGAAACTCAACCCAATCTTCCGTAGGGCGACCACCTGCCATGACCACCACGGCCGAGCCATCTGCTACCAAAACCGTTACCGCCCAGGGCAAACGTTTGTTGCTGGATGCCGCGCTGCGCCTGGCGGCGGTCAGCCGTAGCCTCAGTGGTCTGGGCCTGCGCGAGCTGGCGCGAGAGGCGGGCTTGAACCCCAACACCTTCTATCGCCACTTCAAAACCGTGGACGATCTGGGCCTGGCGATGATTGCCGAGATGGCCGCACGCATTCGCCAACCGCTGCGCGACCTGCGTTTTGAGGCCGCCGAACGTGCTGGCCAGAACACCGCGAGCAAACTGACCTTCGGCGTTGACCTGGCCCGCGGTCAGCGGGTGTGCAGCGAAACCGTGGAGCTGTTTTTCCACTACGCCGCGCAGAACCCCCAGGCTTTTATCGTTGGCGTGCGTGAGCTGCACGGCAGCTCCAAGGTGCTGCGTGAAGCGCTGGAACAGATGATGGAAGACTTCGCCAACGACATGGCCGAGGACCTCGGCAAGCTGCAGCTGCTACCCAGCCTGGAACCGACAGCGGTGCGCCAGGTGTCCTCGATGATCAGCCGGCAGTTGTTTCAGCAGTCGCTGGAATACATCGAACAGGTCGAGCGCCGCCCGCAGATCTGCGCACAGGCGCAGCAGCAGATTCTGATGATGTTTGCCGGGGCCACGGTGTTGCAGGCGGTGGGGGAGTTGAGGTTGGGGGCGTAACGCCATTCAGTCCCCTCTGCCCGCGTAGCGGGAGAGGGGGCCGATAGGCGATTGGTGGGGGAGGTGTATTAACCGCTAAACCCGAGGCGGTCCTTCCAGCGCTGTTCCAGCACTTTGGTGTCGTGGTCGAACGGGTGGAAGCCTGGACGGTAGTAGTCCAGATACGGCAGCACCAGTTTGGTGAGGAAGCCGTCACGCAGGCTGAACAGGGTGCGCAGGCCGCGGCCCCAGCTGCGCAGGTTGAACAGTTGGCGGTCTTTGCGCAGCAGGTGCACCTGGAACCAGCCGATCACGCCGAAGAAGATCACGGTGGAGATCGCCATCATCGCCACGCGGGTGAAGTAACCACCGCCCACCGCCTGGTAAGCGTCGTAGCACACGGCTTTGTGCTCGTTCTCTTCGATCGCGTGCCACATCCACAGTTGGTACATCTTCGGGTCGTCGATCTGGGTGGTCAGGTCTTCGCGTTGCAGCAGTTGCTGGGCCATGGTCGCGGTGAAGTGTTCAAGGGCGCAGGTGGCGGCCAGGCGTTGTTTCTTGGTGGTGATCTTGGTTACCCACTCCAGCAATACCTTGATGCGCAGCTCGAGCTTTTCCAAGTCGATGTTGTGCTGGGCGGCGTACTCGTTGTAGGTCGCGTGCTCCTTGGAGTGCATGGCTTCCTGGCCGATGAAGGCGCTGATGTCTTTCTTCAGCTGCGGCTCGGTGATGGTGTCACGCACGGCGCGCACGCTATCGACGAAGAACATTTCGCCATAGGGGAACAGCGACGACAGGTTGTTCATGAAGTGGGTCATGAACGGGTCGTTGCTCCACCAGTATTTTTCCGTTTCGGCAAAGGTGAAGTCCATGCGCCGCACCGGAAAGCTGGCGTTGGGCTTGGTCAGTTTGGAGGGCGTTGGGATGGCGGTCATAGGAGGCTCCTGACGGTCGCCACAGGGCGACCTTTCTTGTTGTACGGCTCAGGGTTGATCACTGATTGGTTTCAATGATTGGCCCAAGCTGGCAACAGGAACACCCAACCTAAGTGCAGCGCCCCGACCAACAAGGTTGGCCGGGGCGCGCGGGGGTAACAGCTGGTGCTTGGCTAAAACCGCAGGTTTCAGCGATCAGAGAGCGCGAAACTGGTCAGGCAGAAGGTTGGAATGCCGGCGTCCTGCAGCTTTTGCGAGCCGCCCAGTTCCGGCAGGTCGATGATCGCCGCCGCTTCGAACACCGTGGCGCGCATCCGGCGCACCAGGGCCGAGGCCGCCAGCAGGGTGCCGCCCGTGGCGATCAGGTCATCGAAAATCAGCACCGAGTCGCCTTCACACAGGCTGTCGGCGTGCACTTCCAGAAACGCTTCGCCGTATTCGGTCTGGTAGCCCTCGGCCAACACATCGGCTGGCAATTTGCCTTGCTTACGGAATAGCACCAGTGGCTTGTTCAGGGCATAGGCAATGATCGAGCCGATGAGAAAACCACGGGCATCCATGGCGCCGATGTGGGTGAACTCGGCCTCAACGTAACGCTGCACGAAGCTGTCGGCGACCATGCGCAAAGCGCGTGGCGATTGGAAAAGAGGGGTGATATCGCGAAAGATCACGCCAGGCTTGGGGAAATCTGGCACGGGGCGAATCAGGGATTTGATGCTGAAGTCGTCGAAGATCATCGCGAGGTCCTACTGGCTGTTCGGGCAAAGGCGCGATTCTAACAAGTCGCGCCGGCCAGGGCTTGCTTACTGCTCCAGATTGCCGCCAGCCAGGGCGCACAGCTGTGCCGGGTCGAGAATCTGGATTTCCTTGCCGTCGGCGGCGATCAGGTTGCTCTGCTGAAAGCGGGTAAACACGCGGGATACGGTTTCCACCGCGAGGCCCAGGTAGTTGCCGATTTCATTGCGCGACATCGACAGACGGAACTGGTTGGCCGAGAAACCACGGGCACGGAAGCGCGCCGAGAGGTTGATCAGGAACGAGGCGATGCGCTCGTCAGCGGTCTTTTTCGACAGCAACAGCATCATCTGCTGATCGTCGCGAATCTCGCGGCTCATGATGCGCATCAGTTGGCGGCGCAGTTGCGGCAGCTGCAGCGACAGGTCATCGAGCTTTTCGAAGGGAATTTCGCAAACGGTGGTGGTTTCCAGGGCCTGGGCCGAGGTGGGGTAGGACTCCTGGTCCATGCCCGACATGCCCATCAGTTCGCTCGGAAGGTGGAAGCCGGTGATCTGTTCGTCGCCGCCATCGGAGACGCTGAAGCTGCGCAGCGCGCCAGAGCGCACGGCAAACACCGAGGTGAACGGGTCGCCCTGGCGGAACAGGAAATCGCCCTTTTTCAGTGGCCGGCCGCGTTTGACGATGTCGTCCAGTGCGTCCATATCTTCCAGGTCCATCGACAGCGGCAGGCACAGGCCGCTAAGGCTGCAGTCTTTGCAATGCACGGCCGGCAGGCCGCGGGTTTTGATCATTTCATTCATTGCGAGGCATCCTTTGTAGCCAAGCACACACGAAGCGTAAGGGTATCAGCTTAGCTCCCGGCCTGGCCATGGACTTAAGTTCCAGCTCCGACAGCCGACAACCTTGTGTCGCTACGTAGGGAGAAGGGAAATGTTGCCGATCAATACCAGCAACGTCACAGGACATTTGGCTCAACAGGTCGCCATCAAGGCCAACCGCGAGCCGGATGACGCGCCGGTGGACAAGCTCACCGCGCTGCAGGGCATCAAAGTCACCTTGTCGGAGCAGGCGCAGAAAATCAGTGCTGCCTCCAAGAACGATGACATCGATGAGAGCAGCCTGCCGGATAGCATCAAGCAGGCGCTGAAAATGCTCCGTGAACTGAAAGCGCAGTTGGCGGAAAAACAGGCCGAGTTGCAGGCGGTGATGGCCGATCAGAGCCTTTCCGAAGAAGAGCGCATGCAGAAAGCGCAGGGCATCCAAAGCGAAATCGCCACGTTGAATGGCGCTATCGCTACGGTAAACGGCAACTTGATCAAGGCGATCAAGGAAGCGGGTCTGAGCCCTGACCAGCTGACGGAAATGTCCAGTCTGATGATGTCCTGAGCACCGTTTTAATGGTGCATCGCATGCCCCATCAGCCATTGCTGATGGGGGCCCGGCAGCGTCCATAAACCGAACAGAATCACCAGCAAACCGCCAGCCATGCGCACATTGCGTTTGCGCAATACGGCAGTCAGGCGCTCGGCCGCCATGCCGGTGGCCAGCAGCACCGGCCAGGTGCCCAGCCCGAAGGCCAGCATCAGCAAGCCGCTGTCCAGCGCATTTCCCTGACTCGCCGCCCACAGCAAGGTGCTGTAGACCAAACCGCACGGCAACCAGCCCCACAGCGCGCCCAGCAGCAACGCGCGGGGTAGGCTGGAGACCGGCATCAAGCGGCTGGCGAACGGCTGGATATAGCGCCACAGCCCGCGCCCCAACGCTTCAATACGGGTCAGCCCGCTCCACCAGCCGGCCAGGTACAGGCCCATGGCGATCAGCAGCAGCGCCGCGACAACTCTTAGCACCATCACTGCAGGGCTATTGGCCACGGCCCAGCCGGCCATGCCGATCAGCAGGCCGGCACAGGCGTAGCTGAGAATCCGCCCGAGGTTGTACGCCAGCAGCAGGCGAAAGCGGCGGCTGCGCTGTTCCGGCGGAATGGCCAACGTCAGCGCGCCCATCAGACCGCCGCACATGCCCAGGCAATGGCCGCCACCGAGCAGGCCAAGGATCACCGCCGAAACCAGTAGCGGCGCCAATTCAAGCACGGGGCGGCTCCTGTTCGTCATCCGGTTTATGGCCGTCGGCCTGGTCGACGCCGGCCAGGTGATTGGGGTCCTGGTCGTCGAACAGAATGCTGTGGGCGGGACCGTCGAGGTCATCGTACTGACCGCTGTTGACGGCCCAGAAGAAGATAAAGATGCACACCGCAACGATGAGCAGGGCTATCGGAATCAACAGGTATAAGGCGGGCATACAGGCTCCGGGCAGTCAGGCGCTGCCAGCGCTCGCAGGCAGAGCGCGGTGGCGCGTCAGCCGCAAGGCATTGAGTACCACGGTCAGGGAACTGACCGACATGCCGACCGCCGCCCATACCGGAGTGATCCAGCCGAGGGCGGCGAACGGCAGCATCAGGCCATTGTACAGACAGGCCCACAACAGGTTCTCGATGATCACATGACGGGTGCGCCGCGCCAGGCTGAAGGCCTGCACCAGGGCGTCGAGGCGGTTGGACAGCAGCACCGCATCGGCGCTGGTTTTCGCAAGGTCGGTGGCCGAGCCCATGGCCACGCTGATATCCGCCGCGGCCAGGACCGGTACGTCGTTGACCCCGTCGCCGAGCATCAGCACCTTGCGGCCCTGGCTGTGCAGGGTGTGCAGCATCGCCAGCTTGTCGTCGGGGCGCAGGCCGCCGTGGGCTTCGTCGATGCCCAGTTCGGCAGCGACGCTGGTGACCATCGGCGAGGTGTCGCCGGACAGCAGCAAGGTCTTCCAGCCGCGCGCCTTGCACGCTGCCAGCAGGGCGGGGGCATCGCTGCGTAGACGGTCATCGAGAACGAACCAGGCCAGTGGTCCTTGTGTATCACCCAGCAGCAGCCACTGACCGGCTTCGTCCGGCATCGCTGGGGCTGGCGCGCCGCTCAGTTGGGCGACGAATGTCGCCTGGCCGATACGCAGGCGACGCCCGTCAATCACACCTTCGAGCCCCAGCCCCGGCATGCTGCTGACCGATTCGGCTGCTGCGGGGGCCTGGCCAAAGGCGCGGGCAATCGGGTGCTCGGAATGGTTTTCCAGGGCTGCGGCGAGGGCCAGGCAGGCGTCGTCGCTGTCTTTGCCCAGTGGGCGAATGGCACGAAGTGTCAGGCGGCCTTCGGTGAGGGTGCCGGTTTTGTCGAAGATCACCGTGTCGATCTGGTTCAGGCCTTCCAGCACATGGCCGCGAGTGAGCAGCAGGCCAAGCTTGTGCAGGGTGCCGGTGGCGGCAGTGAGGGCGGTCGGTGTGGCCAGCGACAACGCGCACGGGCAGGTGGCGACGAGCATTGCCAGCACTACCCAAAAGGCGCGGCTGGAGTCTAGGTGCCACCAGACGGCGCCAATCACCACCACCAACAGAAGGGTGGCGAGCAGGAACCACTGCGCGGCTTTGTCGGCCAGTTCGGCCAGACGCGGTTTGTCGGCCTGGGCGCGGTCGAGCAGGCGGACGATGGCGGACAGTCGTGTGTCATGCCCCAGGGCGAGCACTTCGACGTGTAGCGGCCCCTCGACGTTGAGGGTACCGGCGGTGACCAGATCGCCGACCGCGCGTGGCAGTGGCAGGTATTCGCCGGTCAGCAGCGACTCGTCGACGCTCGACTGGCCCTGCACGATGCGGCCATCGGCCGGCACCACGGCGCCAGGCTGAATCAGCACCTGCTCACCCAGTTGCAGCTCGCGCAGCAGAATGCGCTCGCTCTGGCCTTCGGCGTCCAGGCGCAGGCACGAGGCGGGCAGCAGATTGACCAGCTGTGCCGTAGCTGCGGCCGTGCGCTGGCGTGCGCGCCGCTCGAGGTAACGGCCAGTGAGCAGGAACAAGGCGAACATACCGACGGCATCGAAATACAACTCACCGACGCCAGTGATGGCGGTCCAGATGCCCGCCACGTAGGCACTGCCGATGGCCAGGGAGACTGAGACATCCATGGTCAGGTGACGGGTGCGCAGGTCGCGCATGGCGCCTTTGAAGAAGGGGGCGCAGCTGTAGAAAACGATAGGCGTGGTCAGGAACATCGCCACCCAGCGCATGATCTGGTGCAGCTCGGGGCTGAGGTCGATGTTGAATTCCGGCCAGGTGGCCATCGTCGCCATCATCGCCTGGAACCACAGCAGTCCGGCGACCCCCAGTTGGCGCAGGGTCAGGCGGTTTTCTGCGGCCAGTTGTTCGGCAGCACGGTCGGCCTGGTAGGGGTGGGCGGCGTAACCGATATGGCGCAGCTCACCGAGCAGCGCGCTCAGCGGCAGTTGGCTATCGGCCCAGCGCACCTGCAAGCGGTGGTTGGACAGGTTGAGGCGCGCCTCGGCCACCGCCGGCAGCTGGCGCAAGCGGTGTTCGATCAGCCAGCCGCAGGCGGCGCAGCTGATGCCTTCGAGCAGCAGGGTGGTTTCGGCGAGGTCGGCGGCATGGTGGACGAAGTCTTTCTGCACGTCGGCGCGGTCGTACAGCTCCAGCTCGTCTTGCAACTGCTGCGGCAGCGCCTGCGGGTTCACCGAGCTTTCGCTGCGGTGGCTGTAATAACTCTCCAGCCCGCCCGCGACAATCGCTTCGGCCACGGCCTGGCAGCCGGGGCAGCAGAACTCGCGGCGCTCGTTCAGCACAGTCGCGCAAAAGCGGCTGCCGGCGGGAACCGGCAAGCCGCAGTGATAGCAGGGCAGGGGCGTGCTCATGGGCTTAACGTTGGGTTTCGGCGCCTGGAATCGGCTCGTCACCCAGTTTCAGCTCGACGCCAGCGCCGACTTTCTCTTCTTCGAAAAGACGCCAGGTTTGCTCGCCTTGCTGACCCAGCAGCTCGACGAAACGACGGCCTTCAACGGCTTCCGACAGCTGGCCGACGTAACGGTCTGGCTCGCTGGTGCTGCGCTTGAGGGTCAGGTGGCGGTCTTTGTCGGCCTGGGTCGGCGAGATCAGGTTCATGTCCAGGGTCTCGGGACGGCTGTCGCCGCTGAGCACCAGGCTGACTTCGCCGGTCACTTCGTCGAGGGTGGCGCGGGCTTCCAGGTGCAGGTCCTTGGCCAGGCGTTCACGGTCCAGGGAGCGGCTGATGCCTTTGCCGGCTTCGTAGTAGTTGTCGGTTACCAGAGTGTCCTGGCCATCGGCAGCGATGAATACCATATGCATGGTCAGGGCTACCGAAGTGGTCAGCATGCCGATGATGATCCAGGGCCAGATGTGTTTGTACCAGGGACTGCTTGCTGTTGCGGGCATTGGTTGTCTCTCTGAATCGGTGACCTGGTTTTTGCAGGGCGCTAGTGTAGGGGGCAATTGGCTCAGCGGATACTCGGGCCAATGAAGCGGCTCTTGGTTTCGACGTGGGTAGCCGGGTCGTCGGCGCTTTCGAGCACGAAGACCACTTCGTTGGTGCTCGAGGGCAGTTTCTCCGGTGACACCGACAGCTCGATTGGTTGGGTGATGATCTCCCCGGCATCGACCTTGAACTCGCGTTTGCCGGCCAGCTGCAGATCATCCAGGCCGTTGGCGGTGAGCACGTAGGTGTGAGCCTGCTGGTCCTTGTTCATGATCTTCAGGTTGTAGACGTTCTCGATCCGCCCTTCGGCGTTTTCGCGGAACAGCACGCGGTCTTTGCTGACGTCGAAACCTACCAGCGGGCGCAGCACGAAGGCGGTGGCCAGGAAGGCCATCATGGCCAGCAGGACCACGGCATAACCGATCAGACGTGGCCGCACCAGGTGGGTCTTCTGCCCGGACAGGTTGTGTTCGGTGGTGTAGCTGATCAGCCCGCGCGGATACTCCATCTTGTCCATGATCGTGTCACAGGCGTCGATGCAGGCGGCGCAGCCGATGCACTCGATCTGCAGGCCGTCGCGGATGTCGATGCCGGTGGGGCAAACCTGAACGCACATGGTGCAGTCGATGCAGTCACCCAGGCCTTCGGCCTTGTAGTCGGCGTTTTTCTTGCGCGGGCCACGGCGTTCGCCGCGGCGTGGGTCGTAGGAGACGATCAGGGTGTCTTTGTCGAACATCACGCTCTGGAAGCGCGCATAGGGACACATGTAGATGCACACCTGCTCGCGCAGCCAGCCAGCGTTGCCGTAGGTGGCGAGGGTGAAAAAACCAACCCAGAAATAGGCCCAGCCATCCGCTTCGCCGGTGAAGAAATCAATGGTCAGGTCGCGGATCGGCGAGAAGTAACCGACGAAGGTCAGACCGGTGACCAGGCCGATCAGCAGCCACAGGCTGTGCTTGCTGAACTTGCGCAATAGCTTGTTGGCGCTCATCGGCGCCTTGTCGAGTTTCATGCGCTGGTTGCGGTCACCCTCTGTGACCTTTTCGCACCACATGAAAATCCACGTCCACACGCTTTGCGGGCAGGTGTAGCCGCACCACACGCGGCCGGCGAATACGGTGATAAAGAACAGGCCGAAGGCACTGACGATCAGGATGCCCGAAAGCAGGATGAAGTCTTGTGGCCAGAAGGTGGCGCCGAAGATGTAGAACTTGCGCTCTGGCAGGTTCCACCACACGGCCTGGTGGCCAGCCCAGTTGAGCCAGACGGTGCCGAAGTAGAGCAAGAACAAACCGGCGCCGCCGAGCATGCGCAGGTTGCGGAAAAAACCGGTGAAGGCGCGGGTGTAGATCTTTTCCCGGGAGGCGTAGAGGTCCACGGACTTATCCGCAGGCTTGGCGGGCGGGGTGATGTCTTGAACAGGGATCTGCTTACTCATCGGGCGTACCACGGCAGTGGAAAAAGCCTCGTCGATGCGTGCCGACGGAGGTCAAAGCGACTAGTGCGCTCTGAATTATACGCGTTGATTGCAGGGTTAATGCTGCGACGTGAAGTCGCGTAAGGCTTGA
This sequence comes from Pseudomonas sp. GV071, assembly GCF_003050835.1. Classification (GTDB taxonomy): domain Bacteria; phylum Pseudomonadota; class Gammaproteobacteria; order Pseudomonadales; family Pseudomonadaceae; genus Aquipseudomonas. The sequence goes on from NZ_QAOJ01000008.1 coordinate 233,043, forward strand.
GCTAGTGCGGGGGAGGGCGGAGCGAGGGGAAAAACGGGGGTTTGCATCAGGAGCCTGCCCGGTGGGCAGGCTCCTAAGCAATTTCTTACGAGGCTATTACTCGGCTTGCTCTTTTGCAGCATCCGAGGTGTTGCCGTGGGACAGGCTGTAGACGTAAGCCGCCAACAGATGAACCTTGTCCTTGCCTTGCAGTTGTTCCTGAGCAGGCATCACGCCCTGACGACCGTAACGGATGGTCTGCTGCAGCTGAGCGAAGCTCGAACCGTAGATGAAAGCCGCTGGGTGGGTCAGGTTCGGCGCGCCCATTGCCGGGGTGCCTTTACCTTCAGGACCATGGCAGGCCACGCAGTTGGCCGCGAAGATTTTCTGGCCGTTGGCAGCATCTGCCTTGGCATCTTCGGGCAGCTTGCGGCCGTCCAGTTGGGTCAGCACGAATGCAGCGACGTCACGTACGCCCTGGTCACCGATGACGGTGCCCCATGCCGGCATCACCGCGTGGCGACCGCCGAGAATGGTGGTTTCGATGGTGGTCGCTTCACCGCCCCAGCGCCAGTCGGCGTCGGTCAGGTTAGGGAAACCATAGTTACCTTTGGCGTCGGAGCCGTGGCAAACCGAGCAGTTGGAAGCGAACAGACGGCCACCCATTTTCAGGGCTTGCGGGTCTTTGGCCACTTCTTCGATCGGCATGGCGGCAAACTTGGCGAAGATCGGACCGAACTTGGCGTCAGCCTTGGCCATGTCCTTTTCCCACTCGTGCACACCGGTCCAGCCTGGCTGACCATTCGAGAATTCCTGCTTGGTCTCGTTGTTCAGGTAGGCGTAGCCCGGCAACACACCTTTCCAGTTGCCCAGGCCCGGGTAGAGCACCAGGTAACCGAGGGCGAAGATGATGGTCAGGACGAACAACATGAACCACCACTTGGGCAGCGGATTGTCGTATTCCTCGATGCCATCGAAGGAGTGGCCGACGGTTTCGTCGGTGGTTTCAGCACGTTGGCCTTTGCGCGTGGACAGGAGAATCCATGTCAGCGTGGCGATGGTGCCCAGGGTAAGTACAGTGACGTACAGACTCCAGAAGAGGGTCATTCTTTGTTACTCCTAGAAGCTTGCTCTTGCTCGACGTGCTTGATGGCTTCGGGATCATCCGCGAACGGCAGCAGGGTGGCTTCGTCGAAGTCTTTCTGCCGGCGGCCACTGAAAACCCAGAGCGCCAGGCCTACGAAAGCGACCATTACGACTACGGTGCCAAGACCGCGAATCATCCCGATATCCATCACATGTCACCGTTTGCTTTTGATGATGGTGCCCAGACCTTGCAGGTAGGCCACCACAGCATCCATTTGAGTTTTGCCTTTGACCGCAGCTTGGGCGCCGGCAATGTCTTCGTCGGTGTAAGGCACGCCCATGGAACGCAGAACTTCCATTTTCTTGGCGGTGTCTTTGCCGTCGAGCTTGTTTTCTACCAGGAACGGGTAAGCCGGCATGATCGACTCAGGTACTACGTTGCGCGGGTTGTACAGGTGCGCACGGTGCCAGTCGTCAGAATAGCGGCCACCAACGCGGGCCAGGTCCGGACCGGTACGCTTGGAACCCCACAGGAACGGGTGGTCCCAAACGCTTTCACCGGCTACCGAGTAGTGGCCATAACGTTCGGTTTCAGCACGGAACGGGCGGATCATCTGCGAGTGGCAGCCGACACAACCGTTGGCGATGTAGATGTCACGACCTTCCAGCTCCAGGGCCGAGCGCGGTTTCATGTTCTCAACCGGCTTGTTGGTAACGTCCTGGAAGAACAATGGAACGATCTGAGTCAGGCCGCCGATGCTTACGGCGATAACCATGAAGAAGGCCAACAGGCCGATATTCTTCTCGACTACGTCATGATTTCTCATCAGTGAGCTCCAACTACAGCGATCTGAGCGGCGGCTTCTGCTTCAGCTGGCTGGGAGGCGCGCACGGTACGGAAGGTGTTGTAGGCCATCAGCAGCATGCCGGAGGCGAAGAACGCACCACCGAGTGCCCGCACGATGTAGCCCGGGTGGCTAGCTTGCAGCGCTTCAACGAAGGAGTAGGTGAGGGTGCCGTCTTCGTTGATGGCACGCCACATCAGGCCCTGGGTAATACCGTTGACCCACATCGAAGCGATGTACAACACGGTACCGATGGTCGCCAGCCAGAAGTGGGCGTTGATCAGGCCAACGCTGTGCATCTGTGGACGGCCCCAGAGTTTCGGGATCATGTGGTACAGGGCGCCGATGGAGATCATCGCTACCCAGCCGAGAGCGCCGGCGTGTACGTGGCCGATGGTCCAGTCGGTGTAGTGCGACAGCGAGTTGACGGTCTTGATGGCCATCATCGGGCCTTCGAAGGTCGACATGCCGTAGAACGCCAGGGAGACCACCAGGAAGCGCAGGATTGGGTCGGTGCGCAGCTTATGCCAGGCGCCCGACAGGGTCATCATGCCGTTGATCATGCCGCCCCAGCTCGGAGCCAGCAGGATGATCGACATGGCCATACCCAGCGATTGAGCCCAGTCCGGCAGAGCGGTGTAGTGCAGGTGGTGCGGACCGGCCCAGATGTACAGGGTGATCAGCGCCCAGAAGTGCACGATGGACAGGCGATAGGAGTAGATCGGACGCTCGGCCTGTTTCGGCACGAAGTAGTACATCATGCCCAGGAAGCCGGTGGTCAGGAAGAAACCCACGGCGTTGTGGCCGTACCACCACTGGATCATCGCGTCGGTCGCGCCGGAATACAGCGAGTACGACTTGAACAGCGAAACCGGCAGGGACATGTGGTTGACGATGTGCAGCATCGCCGTCACCAGAATGAAGGCACCGTAGAACCAGTTGCCGACATAGATGTGCTTGGATTTACGCTTGATGATGGTGCCGAAGAACACGGCGGCGTAGGTCACCCAGACCACGGCCAGCAGAATAGCCAGAGGCCATTCCAGTTCAGCGTATTCCTTCGAGGTGGTGTAGCCCAGCGGCAGGGTGATACCCGCGCCGATGATCACGGCTTGCCAGCCCCAGAAGTGGAAGGCCGCCATGCTGTCTGAGATCAGACGAGTCTGGCAGGTACGTTGAACTACGTAGTACGACGTAGCGAACAGAGCACAGCCACCGAAGGCGAAAATCACCAAGTTGGTATGCAGGGGGCGCAGGCGACCAAAGCTCGTCCATGGCAAACCGAAGTTCAACTCCGGCCATACCAATTGCGAGGCAATGAAGACGCCCATGCCCATGCCAAGGATCCCCCAGACCACCGTCATGATGGCGAACTGGCGGACCACCTTATAGTTATAAGCAGTCGGACTGATTGCTGTGCTCATTCTAAGGTTCCACGGTTTAGGGTGTTTTTTAGGGGTAAAAATCGGCGGCAAGTATGAGGAAACGACGTAGTCATTGCAACGCCACAGGCCGCAGCGATAAGGCTTTCAGACACCTGAAACAAGGTATTTCGGCCTCTAAATGAGGATGGTTCTCAGGTGTCCGCCCTTATCCCTAACCGTCAACGAATGTGTCTTGTGCCTCATAGCAAACACTGACGGCTAATGCGCCAGCTTAGTAGATGAAAACGCACCATGACCGTTACCGGTCGTCAGGGTGCGACACTGGGTCGCATCGCGACCAAAGGTGGGGTTGGCCATTCGGTCAGCTTGCTTGATGGGGCAATCGGCGCGGTTGATCGAGGGGTTAGATGTGTCAGTGGGCATGACCCGCAGTCCGTCGCGCCATGCTCACTGATCACCAAACTATTGCTGCTGGCGCGACAGACTTAATACATAAGCGGCCAGTACATGCACCTTGTCGTTACCCAGGAATTGCTCTTGCGCCGGCATCTGGCCCATACGGCCGTGACGGATTGTTTGTTGCAGTTGGGTCAGGCTGCTGCCGTAGATCCAGCCGGCAGGGTGGGTGAGGTCGGGAGCGCCCATTACCGCTGTGCCGGTGCCTTCCGGTCCGTGGCAGGCCGAGCAGGTTGTGGCATAGGTGGTACCACCTGCATCCAGATCAGCGTCGCTTTCATCTGGCAGCGGCAAGCCCGCCAGCCTGGTGCGCACATAGGCCGCAACGTTTTTCACCCCAGCATCGCCAATGACCGGACCCCAGGCTGGCATGGCCGCCATGCGACCATGGAGGATGCTGGTCTTGATGGTTTCGGCATCACCGCCCCAGCGCCAGTTGGTGTCGGTCAGGTTTGGAAAACCGACGGTGCCTTTTGCGTCAGAGCCGTGACACACCGAGCAGTTGGTGGCAAACAGGCGACCACCAATTTTCAGCGCCTCGGGATCTTTGCTCAGTTCTTCCAGCGGCATGGCGGCCAGGCGGGCGAAGAGCGGGCCGTATTGCGCGTCGGCTTTGTCCACTTCACGTTGCCATTGGTTGACTTGCGTCCAGCCATCGCTGTAGCCCGGCAGAATGCCTTTCCAGTTACCCAGGCCCGGATACAGCAGCAGGTATATAAAGGCAAAGAAAATGGTGCCGACGAATAGCAGGAACCACCAGCGCGGTAGGGGGTTGTCGTATTCCTCGATGCCATCGAAGGCATGGCCCATGGTTTTGTCGCCGCCGTTGGGGGTTTCACCGCTGCGGGTGGAAAACACCAGCCAGAGCAACGCAAACAGGCTGCCCAAGGTCAGGAAGCAGACGTACCAACTCCAGAAAACAGTCATTTTAGATTCCCCTGCTCAGCGCTTGTTCTTGATGGCGGTGCCGAGCACCTGGAGGTACGCAACCACCGCGTCCATCTCGGTCTTGCCCTGGACGGCAGCGCTGGCGCCTTCGATATCGGCATCGGTGTACGGCACGCCCATCAGGCGCATCACTTCGAGCTTTTTCGCGGTGTCCTTGCCATCGAGCTGGTGCTGAACCAACCAGGGATAGCCCGGCATCTTCGACTCAGGCACGACGTTGCGCGGGTTGTACAAGTGCGCGCGGTGCCAGTCATCCGAGTAACGCGCGCCAACGCGGGCGAGGTCCGGGCCGGTGCGTTTGGAGCCCCACAGGAACGGGTGGTCCCAGACACTTTCACCGGCCACCGAGTAGTGGCCGTAGCGTTCGGTTTCTGCGCGGAACGGGCGGATCATCTGCGAATGGCAGCCCACGCAACCTTCGCGGATATAAATGTCGCGGCCTTCCAGTTGCAGCGCGGTGTAGGGCTTCATGCCGTCCACCGGCTTGTTGGTTACGTCCTGGAAGAACAACGGCACGATTTGCGTCAGGCCGCCGATGCTGACCGCCAGCACCATGCACAGCACCAACAGGAAAACGTTCTTTTCGAGTACTTCATGTTTGCTCATGGCCGCTCTCCTCAAGACATCTGCGCGGCGCTGGCCATTTCGGCCGGCTGTGCGCTGCGCACGGTGCGCCAGGTGTTGTAGGCCATCAGCAGCATGCCGGCGAAGAAGATCGCACCGCCGACCATGCGCACGATGAACCCGGGGTGACTGGCCTCCAGTGCCTCCACGAACGAGTAGGTGAGGGTGCCGTCACTATTGATCGCGCGCCACATCAGGCCCTGGGTGATGCCGCTAACCCACATCGAGGCGATGTACAGAACGGTGCCGATGGTGGCCAACCAGAAGTGCGCATTGACCAGGCCCATGCTGTACATCTGCGGGCGGCCCCAGAGTTTCGGCACCATGTGGTACAGCGCGCCGAAGCTGATCATCGCCACCCAGCCGAGGGCGCCAGCGTGCACGTGGCCGATGGTCCAGTCGGTGTAGTGGGAGAGGGCGTTGACGGTCTTGATCGCCATCATCGGACCTTCAAAGGTCGACATGCCGTAGAACGCCAGAGAGACCACGAGGAAGCGCAGAATCGGGTCGTCGCGCAACTTATGCCAGGCGCCAGAGAGGGTCATCATGCCGTTGATCATGCCGCCCCAGCTCGGTGCCAGCAGGACCAGCGACATCACCATGCCCAGCGATTGCGCCCAGTCCGGCAGCGCGGTGTAGTGCAGGTGGTGCGGACCGGCCCAGATGTACAGGGTGATCAGCGCCCAGAAGTGCACGATCGACAGGCGATACGAATACACCGGGCGGTTGGCCTGCTTGGGTACGAAGTAATACATCATCCCGAGAAAGCCTGCGGTGAGGAAAAAGCCCACGGCGTTGTGCCCGTACCACCACTGGATCATGGCGTCAGTCGCGCCGGAATACAGGGAGTAGGACTTGGTCAGGCTGACCGGCACTTCCAGGTTGTTGACGATGTGCAAAACCGCCACGGTGAGAATAAACGCGCCGTAGAACCAGTTGCCGACATAGATGTGCTTGGTCTTGCGCTTGAGCAGGGTGCCGAAGAACACCACCGCATAACCGACCCACACGGCGGTGATGAGCAGGTCGATGGGCCACTCCAGTTCCGCGTATTCTTTCGAGCTGGTGTAACCCAGTGGCAAGCTGACCGCGGCCAGCACGATCACCAGTTGCCAGCCCCAGAAGGTGGCGGCAGCCAGACGCGGCGCGAACAGCGCGGTCTGACAGGTGCGTTGCACGGTGTAGTAAGAGGTGGCGAACAACGCGCAGCCGCCGAAGGCGAAGATCACGGCGTTGGTATGGAGCGGACGCAAGCGCCCGAAGCTGGTCCAGGGCAGGTCGAAGTTCAGTTGTGGCCAGACCAGTTGGGAGGCGATGAATACCCCCAAGCCCATTCCGACGATGCCCCATACCACCGTCATAATGGCGAACTGGCGAACCACCTTATAGTCGTAGGCAGTCGTGGTTGTTGTGCTCATGTCAGGCCCATCCGCAGATTTCTCTAGTTATTGAAGGCGAGGCAAGCATGGCGAAACCGACCAGCGGCGATATTGATCTGTATCAAGCACCATCAGGCGCCTCGGAAGCAGGGGAGTGGCTGTGGAACCGTCCCGAGGGCGAAGCGCGCGCGACGTTGATCCTCGCCCACGGAGCTGGCGCGCCGATGGACAGCCCGTTCATGAACGCAATGGCCGAGCTGTTGGCCGCGCAGGGCCTGGCTGTGGTGCGTTTCGAGTTTCCTTATATGGCGCAGCGCCGCCTCGATGGCGGCCGCCGGCCGCCCAATCCGCAGGCGCGTTTGCTGGAGGAATGGCGCGCGGTTTATGCCGCGGTGCGCCAACAGGTCGCAGGGGCGCTGGCCATCGGCGGCAAGTCCATGGGCGGGCGGATGGCCAGTTTGTTGGCCGATGAATTGGGCGTGGATGCGTTGGTGTGTCTGGGCTATCCGTTCTACGCCGCGGGCAAGCCAGAGAAACCGCGGGTGGCGCATTTGGCCGAACTGCGCACACCGACCTTTATCGTGCAGGGCGAGCGGGATGCCTTGGGCAATAAAGAGACGGTGGTGCAGTACGCGTTGTCGAAGCAGATCCAAGTGCTGTGGCTGGCGGCGGCTGACCATGACCTCAAGCCGCTGAAGTCATCGGGGTTTAGCCATGAACAGCATCTGCAGAGTGCTGCTGAACACATCGTCCGCTTTTTAGGTTGAGCCGATGTTCCCTGTAGGAACTGCTTCAGCCGCGATTGGGCCGCGCCTGGGAATAGGGGTGGCAGCAAAAGCATCGTGACTGAAGCCGCTCCTACGAGTGATCTGCTTGCTAAAGGCATAAAAAAAACGCCACGGGCCGCTGCGGCCGGTGGCGTTTTTTATGGGCTGATTGTCAGCGGTTAAACCGTTCCACCAACGCCGACTGCCGCTGCGCGGTGATGGTCAGCTCCTTGCTCAACTGCGCGGTGTTCTGCGCTTCGCCAGAGGTCTGATCGGCCAACTGGGCAATGGTGGTGATGTTCTGGTTGATCTCATCCGCCACCGCGCTTTGCTCTTCCGCCGCCGCCGCGATCTGGTCGGCCATGTCGGCGATGTTGGCCACCGCTTCGCTGATACCCACCAACGCCTGGTCCGCCTTGAGCACGCGCTCAACGCCTTCGTCTGCCTGTTTGCGGCCGATCTCCATGGTCAGCACGGCCTCTTCGGCGGTGCGTTGCAGCTTGGCGATCAACTGATGGATTTGCCCGGTGGACTCAGCGGTGCGCTGCGCCAGTGAGCGCACTTCATCGGCGACCACGGCAAAACCACGGCCCATCTCGCCGGCACGTGCGGCTTCGATGGCGGCGTTGAGGGCCAGCAGGTTGGTCTGGTCGGCGATGCCTTTGATCACATCGACCACGCCGCCGATTTCGTTGCTGTCCTGGGCCAGGCGGGTCACGGTTTCGCCAGTTTCACCCACCGATACCGACAAGCGCTGAATGGCTTCGCGGGTTTCGCCGGCAATGCTGCGGCCTTCACCGGTAAGACGGTTGGCTTCCTGGGTGGCGATGGCGGTACGTGCCACGTTGCTGGCCACTTCCAGGGTGGTGGCGGCCATTTCGTTGACGGCGGTGGCGACCTGTTCGGTTTCCACCCGCTGACGTTCCAGGCCCTTGGAGCTGTTCTGCGCCAGGGTGTCGGCCTGCTGGGCCTGCTCGGTCAGGTGTTCGGCGCTGTCTTGCAGCCGGGTCAGGCAGGTTTTCAGGCGCGCTTCCTGGCTGAGCATGGCCATTTCCAGGCGTGCCTGTGGGCCGCGGCTGTCGGTGTACATGGTGGCGATCAGCGGGTCGGAGTTGCTTTGTTCGGCGAGGCGCAACAGGCGGCGGATACCGCGTTGCTGCCAGTTCAGGCCGAGCAGGCCGAGGGGTACTGAAAGCACTGCCGCAAGCAGAAAACCCCAGTGGAAATCGAGCCAGGCACCCAGCACAAAACCGATCTGGCTGATCAGAATGAAGGGAACCCAGTTCTGCAGAATCGGCAGCCAGAAATTGCTCGACGGAATCGCTGCTTTGCCCGCATTGATCCTTTGGTACAGCGCTTCAGCGCGACGAACCTGTTCCGCGGTGGGTTTTACCCGCACCGACTCAAAGCCGATCACTTGGCTGTTTTCCAGCACCGGCGTGACGTAAGCGTTGACCCAGTAGTGGTCGCCGTTGACACAGCGGTTCTTGACGATGCCCATCCACGGTCGGCCCGATTTCAACGTCGTCCACATATGCGCAAACACCGCCGGCGGCACGTCGGGGTGGCGAACCATATTGTGTGGAGAACCGATCAACTGCTCGCGGGTGAAGCCGCTGATTTCTACGAACGCATCGTTGGCGTAGGTGATCTCGCCTTTGAGGTCAGTGGTGGAGATCAGGCGTTGCTGAGCAGGAAAGGTACGTTCACGTTGGGTGACGGGCTGATTGTTGCGCATGGGGCTTTATCCGTAATGTCCGTGCCGTTCTGATCGGCCGCTGCCGAGCAAAGTTGAGGAGAAATTTCCGACGTCAAATTTCCCGCGCAGTGTAACCAGATTTGAACTGGCGCACAGTTTTCAACACCATAGTCGCAAAAGGCCGGCGGCGCGGGGTTCTGCCCGAGGCCGCCAGCCAGAGCCTTCGCGGCTTACCCAGCGATCAATTGTCGCAGCACGTAGTGGAGAATCCCGCCGGCGCGGAAGTACTCCACTTCATTCAGCGTATCGATGCGGCACAGCACCTCGAACTGCTCCTGCTTGCCGTCTTCACGGGTAAGGGTCAAGGGCAGGTGCATCAGCGGTTTCAGCTCGACATTGTCGAGGCCGCCGATGCTCAGGGTTTCCTTGCCGGAAAGGCCGAGGGTCTTGCGGTCCTGGCCGTTTTTGAACTGCAGCGGCAGTACGCCCATGCCCACCAGGTTGGAGCGGTGGATGCGCTCGAAGCTTTCCGCCAGCACCGCTTTGACGCCCAGCAGGTTGGTGCCTTTGGCCGCCCAGTCGCGGGACGAGCCGGTGCCGTATTCCTTGCCGGCCACCACCACCAGCGGTGTGCCTTCCTGCTGGTAGCGCATCGACGCATCGTAGATCGCCAGCTTCTCGCCGCTGGGCACGTGCAGGGTGTTGCCACCTTCTTCGCCGCCGAGCATTTCATTGCGGATGCGGATGTTGGCGAAGGTGCCGCGCATCATTACTTCATGGTTGCCGCGGCGTGAGCCGTAGGAGTTGAAGTCCTGCGCCTGCACGCCTTTTTCCTGAAGATAACGGCCGGCCGGGCTGCTGGCTTTGATGTTGCCGGCCGGGGAGATGTGGTCGGTGGTCACCGAATCGCCGAGCAGGGCAAGGATGCGGGCGTCGGCAATGTTGCCGATTTTCGGCGGCGCCTCGTTGATGCGCTCGAAAAACGGCGGGTGCTGGATGTAGGTGGAATCGGCCTGCCAGGCATAGGTATCGGCATCCGGCACCTCAATGGCCTGCCACTTCTCATCGCCGGCAAACACCTCGGCGTACTCTTTATGGAACATTTGGGTGTCGACTTTCTGCACCGCCTCGGCGATTTCTGCCTGGCTGGGCCAGATGTCGCGCAGGTACACCGGCTTGCCGTCTTTACCGGTGCCCAAGGCGTCCTCACTGAGGTTCATGCGCACACTGCCGGCCAGGGCGTAGGCGACCACCAGGGGGGGCGAGGCCAGCCAGTTGGTTTTTACCAGCGGGTGCACGCGGCCTTCAAAGTTGCGGTTGCCGGAGAGCACCGAGGCAACGGTGAGGTCCGATTGCTGAATGGCTTTTTCAATCGGTTCCGGCAGTGGTCCGGAGTTGCCGATGCAGGTGGTGCAGCCGTATCCCACCAGGTCAAAACCGAGGGCGTCGAGGTACTGGGTCAGGCCGGCGGCGTTGTAGTAGTCGGTCACCACCTTCGAGCCGGGGGCCAGCGAGCTTTTCACCCAGGGTTTGCGCTGCAGGCCTTTTTCCACCGCCTTTTTCGCCAGCAAGCCGGCGGCCATCATCACGCTGGGGTTCGAGGTGTTGGTGCACGAGGTGATGGCGGCGATCACCACGGCGCCGTGTTTGAGTCGGTGTTTTTCACCGTTGAATTCATAGTCCGCCTCGCCCGCGCTGGCGCCGTCGTTGATCGCCGTGCCGCCACCGCCTTCGCTGAGCAAACGGCCTTCTTCGGTGCTGGCCGGCTTCATTTGCAAGCCGAGGAAATCATCGAAGGCCTGGCTCACGGCAGGCAGGGCGACGCGGTCTTGCGGGCGTTTCGGCCCGGCCAGGCTGGCTTCTACGGTGCCCATGTCCAGCGCCAGGGCGTCGGTGAACAGCGGCTCATGGCCCGGCTCTCGCCACAGGCCCTGGGCTTTGCTGTAGGCCTCGACCAACGCCACCGTGGCATCCGGCCGGCCGGACAGGCGCAGATAACCGAGGGTGATGTCGTCCACCGGGAAGAAGCCGCAGGTGGCGCCATATTCCGGGGCCATGTTGGCGATGGTGGCGCGGTCGGCCAGGGGCAGGGTGGCCAGACCGTCGCCATAAAACTCGACGAATTTTCCCACCACGCCTTTCTTGCGCAGCATCTGGGTAACGGTGAGCACCAGGTCGGTGGCGGTGATGCCTTCCTTCAGCTTGCCGCTGAGCTTGAAGCCGATCACTTCCGGAATCAGCATGGATACCGGCTGACCCAACATGGCTGCCTCCGCTTCGATGCCGCCCACGCCCCAGCCCAGTACGCCGAGGCCGTTGATCATGGTGGTGTGCGAGTCGGTGCCGACCAGGGTGTCGGGGAAGGCGAAGGTCTGGCCATCTTCCTCTTTGGTCCACACCGTGCGGCCGAGGTATTCCAGGTTGACCTGGTGGCAGATGCCGGTGCCCGGTGGCACAACGCTGAAGTTGTCGAAGGCATTCTGACCCCAGCGCAGGAACGCATAACGCTCGCCGTTGCGCTGCATCTCGATCTCGACGTTCTGCTCGAAGGCGCTGGTGCTGGCGAACTTGTCGACCATCACCGAGTGGTCGATCACCAGGTCCACCGGTGACAGCGGGTTGATCTTCTGTGGGTCGCCGCCGGCCTTGGCCATGGCAGCGCGCATGGCGGCCAGGTCGACCACCGCCGGTACGCCGGTGAAGTCCTGCATCAGCACGCGGGCCGGGCGGTACTGGATTTCACGTTCGGAGCTGCGGGTTTTCAGCCAGTCCGCCAGGGCCTGGATGTCGTGGCCAGTGACAGTTTTGTCGTCTTCCCAGCGCAGCAGGTTTTCCAGCAGCACTTTCAGCGACATCGGCAGCTTGTCGAGGCTGCCGAGCTTTTTCGCGGCCTCCGGCAAGCTGAAGTAGGTATAGGTTTTAGCGCCGACGGTGAGGGTTTGGCGGCTGTTGAGGCTATTGCGGGATGGCATGCTCATCTCCTTATGGGGCTACACGGTAAAGCCCGGGGTGCGCAGTTGGGCTGCGTCGAAGGGTGCATAGGTAGAAACTGCAGGACAGATCTAGCCTAGCTGGCGCGGCAGGTTTCGCCTTGAAGGCTTGCGCCTTTCAACTGACTGCCCTTGAGCGCTCGGGGTTCCAACTCGGCTATCATGCGCGCCCTGAGGAGAACACCTGATGACCACTTTGTTGCTGCACTGCCGCCCCGGTTTCGAAAGCGAGGTGTGCTCGGAAATAAGCGACCACGCCGCGCGCCTGGAGGTGGCGGGGTACGCCAAGGCCAAGCCCAATACCGCCTACGCCGAATTTATCTGCACCGACGCCGACGGCCCCGAGCGCCTGATGCGTGGCCAGCGCTTCGCTCAGCTGATTTTCCCGCGCCAATGGGCCCGTGGGCAGTTCATCGACCTGCCGGAAACCGACCGCATCAGCGTGCTGCTCACCCACCTGCAGGACCTGCCCGTGTGCGGCAGCCTGTGGCTGGAAGTGCTGGACACCAACGACGGCAAAGAGCTGTCGAACTTCTGCAAAAAATTCGAAGCGCCGCTGCGCAATGCCCTGAAGAAAGCCGGGCGCCTGGTCGAAGACGAGCGTAAACCGCGCCTGCTGCTGACCTTCAAGAGCGGCCGCGAAGTGTTCCTCGGCCTGGCCGAAACCAACAACTCGGCGTTCTGGCCCGGCGGTATTCCGCGCCTCAAGTTCCCGCGCGAAGCCCCCAGCCGCTCCACCCTCAAGTTGGAAGAAGCCTGGCACCAGTTCATTCCCCGTGAAGAGTGGGACGAGCGCCTGAACGGCGACATGACCGGCGTCGACCTTGGCGCTTCGCCCGGCGGCTGGACCTACCAACTGGTGCGTCGTGGCATGCTGGTGACCGCCATCGATAACGGTCCGATGGCCGAAAGTCTGATGGACACCGGCCTGGTGCAGCATTTGATGGTCGACGGTTTTACCTGGACGCCCAAACAGCCGGTGGACTGGATGGTCTGCGACATCGTCGAGAAACCCGCGCGCAACGCTGCCTTGCTGGAAACCTGGATCGGCGAGGGCCATTGCCGCGAGGCGGTGGTCAATCTGAAGCTGCCGATGAAACAGCGCTACGCCGAAGTGAAGCGTCTGCTCGAACGCATTGAAGAGGGCTTCAAAGCCCGTGGGGTAAGGGCCAGCATCAGCTGCAAACAGCTCTACCACGATCGGGAAGAAGTGACCTGCCACCTGCGCCGGCTGAGCAAGTAGGCGAACAGGGTTTGACCGAGGCGGCCATTTGACGAAAATGGCCGTCAGTTTCTGGAGTGACTCATGTCTGAATTCGATCCCGCCGCGCCGCTGGACGGCACCCTCGACGCCACCGGCCTGTTCTGCCCGGAGCCGGTAATGATGCTGCACAACAAAGTGCGCGACCTGCCGGCTGGCGGCCTGCTCAAAGTCATCGCCACCGACCCCTCAACCCGCCGCGACATCCCCAAGTTCTGCGTATTCCTCGGCCATGAGCTGGTGCAGCAACAGGAAGAGGCCGGCACTTACCTGTATTGGATTCGCAAAAAGACGTAGGTTGGGTTGAGCCAAAGGCGAAGCCCAACATGGAGTCTGTCAGGGATCCGCGTGCAGACCGCAAGTTGGGCTGCGCTGCGCTCAACCCAACCTACTTGGCCGCGTGAATCTTGATCCGTTTCTTCGCACTGCGCGCCAGCCGAATACTCAGCATCACAGCAGCACACGTCAGCCCCACGATCAGCCCCTGCCACAAGCCTTTCGGTCCGCTCGGTTCGCCGAACCAGTGCGACAGCCCCAGCGCATAGCCCACCGGCAACCCAATGCCCCAGTAAGCGAACAGGGTCATGACCATGGTCACGCGGGTGTCTTGATAGCCGCGCAGCGCGCCGGCCGCCGTGACCTGCACGGCATCGGAAAACTGGTACAGCGCAGCAAATACGATCAGCGCCGAGGCCACGCCAATCACCGCCGAGTCGCGGCTGTAGATGCTGGCGATCTCGGTGCGCAGTTGATACATCAGCACCGCGGCAACGCAGGCAAACGCCAGCGCCGTCAGGATTCCCACTCCGGCCACAAAGCGCGCCTGGCGTGGGTCGCCAGCGCCGAGGGAGTGGCCGACCCGCACGGTCACGGCCATGGCCAGGGCGTACGGAATCATGAATGTCAGCGAGCTGAAGTTCAGCGCCACCTGGTGGCCGGCGACCACGTCGGCACCGAGGCTGCCGATCAGCAGGGCGATCACGGCGAAAATGCTCGATTCGGCAAACACCGCGATACCAATCGGCAAGCCGACGCTCAGCAGCCGTTGAATCGGCTCCCAGCGCGGCCATTCGAAGTGGCTGAACAGCCCGGCGTTTTTGTACACCGGTGCCCAACGCACCCAGGCCAGCATGGCGAAGAACATGCACCACATCGCCACCGCCGTGGCCCAGCCGCAACCGGCGCCGCCCAAGGCGGGTAGGCCGAAGTGGCCATAGATGAAGATGTAGTTCAGCGGAATGTTCAGCAGCAGGCCGAGCACGCCGATCATCATGCTCGGGCGAGTGCGGCCGAGGCCATCGCTGAAGCAGCGCAGCACGTAATACAGCGCCACCGAGGGAATGCCGCAGCCGATGCCGTACAGGTAGACCATGCTCGGGCCGACCAGCTCGGGGTCGACGCCCATCACCACCAGAATCGGCTTGGCATTCCACAGCATGATGCCAGCGGCGATGCCTACCACCAGGGCCAGCCACAGGGCCTGGCGTACCAGGGGGCCGATTTCGCTCACCTGGCCGGCGCCAAAACGCTGGGCGACTTTCGGTGTGGTGGCCAGCAGGATGCCGGTCATCAGCAAATAGACCGGCACCCAAATGGAGTTGCCCAGGGCCACGGCGGCCAGGTCACGGGGGCCGACGCGGCCGGCCATCACGGCGTCGACAAAGCCCATCGCCGAGTGCGACAGCTGGGCAATCATGATGGGCAGGGCCAGAACCAGCAGGGCGCGCAGTTCGCGCATGGAACGAGAAAAGCGGGATTCGCGGGCGATCACAAGGCAGTCCATTTTTGTAAGTGCGCACTGTATCGGCAGTGGTGGCCGGGCACTCGCTTCTGTCCGAGTGGCTTTTGTGGGTAAAAAGCACTTAAAGCGCGGGCTGCGCCAGGACAGAGCTTGCAAAGGAATCGCGAGTTTACGCGTTGACGCACCAGTCAGGAAAGAGCCCAGCAAGGAGCCAGGGAAAATCCGCCGTCGCCCCGCGCCGGCATCCGTCCTAGAATGTCCGCCAGACTTTTGGAGCCTGTCATGCGCATTCTTGCCGACGAAAATATTCCGCTGCTGGACGAGTTTTTTGCCGAGTTCGGCGAGATCGAACGTATGCCCGGTCGCGCCTTCGACCGTGCCGCCGTGGCCCGCGCCGATGTGCTGCTGGTGCGCTCGGTGACCCAGGCCAACCGCGCGTTGCTGGAAGGCAGCAAGGTGCGTTTTGTCGGCACCTGCACCATCGGCACCGACCACCTGGACCTCGACTATTTCGCCGAACACGGTATCGGCTGGGCCAGCGCGCCGGGCTGCAACGCCCGTGGCGTGGTCGACTATGTGCTGGGCAGCTTGCTGTGCCTGGCCGAGGTCAGTGGCGCCGATCTGGCCCGGCGCACCTATGGTGTGGTGGGGGCGGGGCAGGTTGGCGGTCGTCTGGTGGATGTGCTGCGCGGGCTGGGCTGGCAGGTGCTGGTCTGCGATCCGCCACGGCAGGCGGCGGAGGGGGGCGATTATGTGAGCCTGGAAGACATCATTCAGCGCTGCGATGTAATCAGCCTGCATACGCCGTTGATCAGCAGTACCCGCCATCTGTTGAATGCCGAACGTCTGGCCCAGCTGAAAACAGGCGCCTGGCTGATCAATGCCAGCCGTGGCCCGGTGGTGGACAACGCCGCGCTGCGCGAGCTGCTGCTGGAGCGTCACGACCTGGAAGCGGTGCTGGATGTCTGGGAAGGCGAGCCGCAGGTGGATGTCGACCTGGCCGAACTGTGCCTGCTGGCCACCCCGCATATCGCTGGCTACAGCCTGGACGGCAAGTTGCGCGGCACGGCGCAGATTTATCAGGCGTTCTGTGAGCACTTCAAGCTGCCGGCGCGGGTGCAACTGGACGATCTGCTGCCGCCGTACTGGCTGACCGAATTTGGCCTCGACGCCACCGCTTCGCTGCCAGTAGCGCTGGGTGCGCTATGCCGGGCGATCTACGACCCGCGCCGTGACGACGCCGATTTCCGCCGCAGTTTGCTGGGTACCTCCAGCGAGCGCAAAGCCGCGTTCGACGCCCTGCGCAAACACTACCCGGCTCGGCGCGAGATCGATGGTTTGCATGTGAAGTTGAGCGGCGAAGCGCCAGAGCTGGCGCAAGTGGTGCGGGCGTTGGGTGGGACGTTGGTGTAGGTTGGGCTGAACATCGTGAAGCCCAACAGGCCAGCCAGAGGCTGGCGCTTGTCGGTATTGGCATCGGTATCGGTCTCGCAGTTGGGCTTCGCTTCGCTCAACCCAACCTACGCCGCTCTCGCTCAGTCGTGTTCTGGCTCGCCGAGTGCGGCTTCTTCCAGTTGCTCGCAGGCCTGTTGAACCATGCCTTCGGTAATCGGAATCTCGCGGCCCTTGGCGTCGATGATAGCGCCGCCCACAGGGTGCTGGGGTGGCAACGGTACAACGCGGCGTTCAGCGGTATGCAGGGTGTGCAAGCTCATGGCCTGTCTCCTCATCAGGTGGTGCGCCAAGGGTAGTCGGCGCAAATGAAAGCCCAATGACAAACACGCCACCGCGTGCTGCCATCCCTTCAGTTGGGCATTAGTTTTGTGAATCGACGCGGGCCAACTAGTTCCCGCTTATTGAGGCTCGTATGTCGGTTTTTCATCTCGGTTTGATCATCAACCCACTCGCCGGCCTGGGTGGTCCTGCCGGCCTCAAGGGCAGTGACGGTGTGGCCGCCGAAGCCCTGGCCCGTGGCGCTCAGCCGCGAGCAGCCGAACGCACACGGGTGGCGCTGGAGCTGTTGCTGCCGCTGCGCGAGCGCCTGGAGTTTTTGACCTTTCCCGGCCCGATGGGCGGCGATCTGCTCGCTGAAATGGGCTTCAAGCACCGCCTGCTCGGCACCTTGAGCGCGGCCCAGACCAGCGCTGCCGACACCCGCAACGCCGTGCAAGCGCTGCAAGCCGAAGGCGTGGCGTTGCTGCTGTTTGCCGGCGGCGACGGCACCGCGCGGGATGTCTGCGCCGTGGCCCGGGAGGGGCAAGCGGTGCTCGGCATTCCGGCCGGGGTGAAGATTCAGTCGGGCGTCTACGCGGTCAGCCCGCGTGCCGCTGGCGAGCTGACCCGGCGCCTGATCGAAGGCGGCCTGGTGCGCCTGAGCAACGCCGAAGTACGCGACATCGACGAAACCGCTCTACGCGATGGTCGGGTGGCGGCGCGCTGGTACGGCGAATTGAGCGTGCCGCAGGAAGGCAGTTTTGTGCAGCAGGTGAAGCAGGGCGGGGTAGAGTCCGAAGAGCTGGTGCTCAGCGAAATCGCCGCCTGGCTGGAAGATACCTGGCAGCAGGATGTGCGTTATGTGTTGGGGCCAGGCTCAACGCTGCATGGCTTGGCGCATAACCTCGGCTTGCAGACCACCCTGCTCGGTGTCGATGTGATCGAAAACGGCCGGGTGTTGGCGCTGGATGTTACCGAGGCGCAGTTGTTTGAGCTGGTGAACGGCAAGCCGGCGGTGCTACTGGTCACGGCCATTGGCGGGCAGGGGCATATTCTCGGGCGAGGTAACCAGCAGGTGAGCCCGCGTGTGGTGCGGGCCATTGGGTTGGATAACCTGCGGGTGGTGGCGACCAAACGCAAGCTGGCGACCCTCGAAGGGAGGCCGCTGCTGGTCGACAGCGGCGATGCGGTGCTGGATGACAGCTTTGCCGATGTGGCGAAGGTGTGGGCGGGGTACAAGGAAGAGTTGTTGTACCCGCTGTCCTCGATTTAGCTCCCCTCTCCCGCGCGCGGGAGAGGGGCTGGGGGTGAGGGTGAGGGTGAGGGTGAGGGTGAGGGTGAGGGTGAGGGTGAGGGTGAGGGTGAGGGTGAGGGTGAGGGTGAGGGTGAGGGTGCGACGCTGAGGTTTGGCTTGAGCCTCCCCCTCTCCCCAACCCTCTCCCCAGGGAGAGGGGGCTGGATCGCGGAGTGTTCTATTTATGTGTTTGCCGCTTGTTGTCCGCGCTTGCCATCCCCATCTAACGCTAGCCCCCCTCAATCTTCGAGCCCCGCATGATCTCCATTCTGTCTTCCCGTCAGCGCAAGGCGCTGCGCATGACGCGCGAGTTTGTTGCGCCGTACCGCTGGCAGGTGATCGGTGCGTTGTTCGCGCTGATGTTCACCGCCGGCATCACGCTGTTTATGGGGCAGGGGGTGAAGCTGTTGGTGGACAAGGGTTTCGCCACCCAGTCGCCGCATATGCTCAACCAGTCCATCGCGCTGTTTATGGTGCTGGTGGTGGCCCTCGCAGTGGGCACCTTTACCCGCTTTTACCTGGTGTCGTGGATTGGCGAGCGCTTTGTCGCCGATATCCGCAAGAAGGTGTTCAACCACCTGATCACCCTGCATCCGGGCTTTTACGAGAGCAACCGCAGTTCGGAAATCCAGTCGCGGCTGACCGCCGACACCACCTTGCTGCAGTCGGTGATCGGCTCCTCGCTGTCGCTGTTTCTGCGCAACGTGCTGATGCTGGTGGGCGGTATCGTGCTGCTGTTTGTCACCAACCCCAAGCTGTCGCTGATCGTGATTGCCGCGCTGCCGCTGGTGATCGCGCCGATTCTGATTTTCGGCCGGCGGGTGCGCAGCCTTTCGCGCCTGAGCCAGGACCGCATTGCCGATGTCGGAAGTTATGTTGGCGAAAGCCTGGGGCAGATCAAGACCGTGCAGGCCTATAACCACCAGGAGCAGGACAAGCGCCGCTTCGGTGGCACGGTGGAAGATGCCTTTGAAACCGCGCGCAAGCGTATTTCCCAACGCGCCTGGCTGATCAGCGTGGTGATTCTGCTGGTGCTCGGTGCTGTTGGGGTGATGCTTTGGGTCGGTGGCATGGATGTGATCGCCGGGCGCATCAGCGGCGGTGAGCTGGCTGCATTTGTGTTCTACAGCCTGATCGTCGGCACTGCCTTTGGCACCCTCAGCGAAGTGCTCGGCGAGTTGCAGCGCGCTGCTGGCGCGGCCGAGCGGATTGCCGAATTGCTCCAGGCGCGCAGCGAAATCAAGGCGCCGAGCAGCGACCTGCTGGTGCTGCCCGAGCAGGTCAGCGGGCGTATCGAACTGGACGCGGTGCGTTTTGCCTATCCGACGCGACGCGACCGGTTTGCCGTGGATGGCATCAGCCTGCAGGTCGAGCCAGGGGAAACGTTGACTCTGGTTGGCCCATCCGGCGCGGGCAAGTCGACCTTGTTCGACTTGCTGCTGCGCTTTTTCGACCCGCAAGAAGGGCAGGTTCGCGTTGAAGGCTTGCCTATCGCCCAGCTCGACCCGGTCGATCTGCGTCGCTGCTTTGCCCTGGTGTCGCAGAACCCGGCGCTGTTCTTCGGCAGCGTGGAAGACAACATTCGCTACGGCCGCGCCTCAGCCAGCCAGGCCGAAGTGGAAGCGGCCGCCCGTGCCGCCCATGCCCACGAGTTCATCATGGCGATGCCGGACGGCTATAAAACCCATTTGGGCGATGGCGGTCTGGGCTTATCCGGTGGTCAGCGTCAGCGCTTGGCGATTGCCCGCGCGCTGTTGGTGGATGCGCCGATTCTGCTGCTGGACGAAGCCACCAGTGCCCTCGATGCCGAGAGCGAACACCTGATTCAACAGGCGTTGCCAACCTTGATGGCCGGGCGCACGACGCTAGTGATTGCGCACCGCCTGGCCACGGTGAAAAGTGCCGACCGCATTGCCGTGATCGACAAGGGCCAGTTGGTGGCGTTGGGCAGTCATTCTCAGCTGGTGGCCAGCAATCCGTTGTACCGGCGTCTGGCCGAACTGCAGTTCAACCATGCCGATGGCGAGGCTGAGGTCACTCAGCCAGCTTGATATCCCGCGGCTGGTTCTTCGCCGGCTGTGGTTTTACCGTCAGGGCCACGCCAATGGCGGCGACGATGATCGCGCCAATGGCGATCCATTGGCTGCTGCTGAGTTTTTCCTGCAGGAAGATCAGCCCCGACAGTGCGGCAATCGCCGGCTCCATGCTCATCAGGGTGCTGAAGGTGCGCGCGGGCAGGCGGGTGAGGGCGAACATTTCCAGGCTATAGGGCAGGGCGGTGGATAGAATCGCCACGCCAATCGCCACCGGCAGCAGGCTGAGGTGAAACATCGCGCTGCCCGCCGAATACACGCCGATGGGGAACACGATGATCGCGGCGACCACGGTGCCGAGTGCCACGGTGTGGTTGCCGTGTTCGCTGCCGGCGCGCTGGCCGAAGATGATGTACAGCGCCCAGCACACGCCAGCGCCCAGGGCCAGGGCGGCGCCCGTCGGGTCGAGCTGGGCGTTGGCCGGGTTCACCGGCAGCAGCAGACCCAGGCCGATCACCGCCAGGGCAATCCAGACGAAGTCGATAAAGCGTCGCGACGACAGCATCGCCAGCACCAGCGGCCCGGTGAACTCCAGGGCCACGGCAATGCCCAGCGGCACCGTCTTCAGCGACATATAGAACATCAGGTTCATCACCCCCAGCGACGCGCCGTAGCCGATCAGCGACTTCAGGCCAGCGCGGTTCAGTGGTGTGCGCCATGGGCGCATCACCAGGCACAGGATGATCGCGCCCAGACTCAGGCGCAGGGCGGAAACACCTTCGGCGCCAACGGCCGGGAAAATCCCTTTGGCCAGCGCTGCGCCGCCTTGAATCGAGCTCATGGCGATGATCAGCAGCAGAATGGGGATGGCGATGGAAACAGCAGGCTTGGACCCAGGCATGGGAGTGTCCAGTTGGAGCGTGGCAGTAAGCAAGAATGGCGTTGGGGCTAATCGCGGCTAAAGCCGCTCCTACGGGGTTCTGTAGGAGCGGCCGGGCGGCGAACCGCTTTAGCCGCGATGCTTTTAGCTCAAACGCAAATGGGCGGCTTGGCCGCTCCTGTTATCGATTTGAAGCTTAGCGGTACTCGCACAGATAGGCAGTGTCGACGGCCACTTTCAGCTGGAATTTGCTGTTGGCGGGCACGGTGAATTTGCTGCCGCTTTCGAAGGTTTCCCAAGCGTCGGTGCCCGGCAGTTTCACGGTCAGAGCGCCGGCAACGACGTGCATGACTTCCAGTTGGCTGGTGCCGAATTCGTATTCGCCAGCGGCCATCACGCCGATGGTGGCCGGACCTTCGGCCATGCCGAAGGCGATGGATTTGACGGTGCCGTCGAAGTACTCGTTGACCTTGAACATGGACTTTTCCTTTAAAGGGACGAAAAAAGGGTCGGCCAGTATGCCCAAGCGAGTCGTCATCGTCACCTACGCCAGCCGCGCTAATACGCTGCTTTACGACGCGGGAAGGACCAACGGCAACAGTCGGGCGGTATTGCGGGCGTCTTCCAGGGCGCGATGTTGCTGGCCTTGAAAACTCAGCCCGGCCAATTGCAAAGCGGTGTTCAGGCTCACCGGTTTCTGCAGTTGCCGGGCCTTGGCAAAACGCTGCTTGAGGTTCAGGTGCGGCACCCGGCTGAGCAGGCTGCTGAGCTGGTGCTGTTGCCAGTCCTGCTCCAACTGCTTACGGTCGTAATCGCCCCAACTGGCCCAGCCCACCAGGCGCGGCTGGTGCGTCGCCAGCCAGCGTTCGAACTGCGGCCACACGGCCGCCAGCGGGGCGGCTGCATCGACCTGGGCCTGGCTGATATGGGTCAGCTGTTTACAGAAACTGGTGAGGTGCGGGCGTCGCAGCGGGCGGACGAAACGCTGGAAGTGGTCGACTTCGCGACCCTCGGCGTTCACCAGGCTGGCACCGATCTCGATGATTTCCATGTCTGCAACCGGCCAGCCGCCTTCTTCTGTGGTGGCCTCCAAGTCGATCACCAACCAATATCCCATCGTTCTCTCCATCCGTTGGGCAAACAGTATGGAAGGCCTTTCGACGCCCCGCAAACCCCATGCCAGGGGGCTGCAAGGGTTCTGACCGGCGCAGTGGGGGATTTTCTCCCGGCCAAATCGTCAGGGCGCTCTACGCTTGTAGAAACCAAGCTTGCAGTAACCCAATGAGGAGATGAGCAATGGCGACTGTGGCATTTATCGGGCTCGGCACCATGGGCTTTCATATGGCCGGCCACCTGGCCTGCGAAGGGCATCAGGTGACGGTGTACAACCGCACGGCAGACAAGGCAGAGCTGTGGTGCGACGAATTCGCCGGCGAAAGCGCCGAGACGCCGCGTGAGGCGGTGGAGGGGGCTGAGCTGGTGATGACCTGCGTCGGCAATGATCAGCACCTGCGTGCGGTGTTGCTGGGCGAAAGTGGGGCGTTTGCTGGCATGGCGTCCGGAAGCGTGCTGGTCGACCACACCACGGCGTCCGCCGATATCGCCCGCGAGATGGCGACCCTCGCGGCCGAGCGCGAGCTGGGCTTTCTCGATGCGCCGGTGTCGGGCGGCCAGTCCGGTGCCGAGAGCGGCATGCTGACGGTGATGGTGGGCGGAGACCCGGCACTGTACGAGCGGGCGGCGCCGGTGATCGAAAGCTACGCCAAGCTGGTCAAGCTGATGGGCCCCGTGGGTAGCGGGCAGTTAACCAAGATGGTCAACCAGATCTGCGTCGGCGGGTTGCTCCAGGGGTTGGCTGAAGCGCTGCATTTCGCCCGTAAAGCGGGGCTCAATGTGCAGAGTGCGATGGAGATCATCAGCCAGGGCGCAGCGCAGTCCTGGCAGTTGGAGCACCGCTACCAGACCATGCTCGAGGGCAAATTCGATTTCGGCTTTGCCGTCGACTGGATGCGCAAAGATTTCGCGATTGTCTTCGACGAAGCACAGCGCAATGGCGCGGTACTGCCGGTTACCCAATTGGTCGATCAGTTCTATGCCGAGGTGCAGGGGCAGGGCGGCGGGCGTTGGGATACCTCCAGCCTGATTACCCGTCTGAAATAGCGTAAAGGTAGTGCTGTAGCGGCTTTGCGGCGGGTGGCGGCACAGGTAGAATCGCCGCCCGTTACCGTCGCCCTTGGGCTGAACGGGTCCCCGTCATGAGGTAGCTGTCGTCATGAATTGCCGCGCAGGATGCGGTGCCTGTTGCATCGCCCCCTCCATCAGTTCGCCGATTCCCGGTTTGCCCAACGGCAAGCCCGCTGGCGAACGTTGTTTGCATCTGTCGGTCGATAATTTGTGTGCGCTGTTCGGTTCACCCGAGCGCCCACCTGTGTGCTCGGCGTTTGCTGCCGACGCCGACGTCTGTGGTGACAGTCGCGACGAGGCGATTCGTCTGCTGGGTTGGCTGGAGCAGGCCACCGTCACAGGCGTGGGCGCCGCTATCCAATAAAAGTCCGAAGGCCCGCTGGGCACCTTGGGCATCATCAGTAAGGAGTTCGTGATGGGTTTGCTAAGTAAAGTGGCCGGTGTGTGCGCTGTAAGCCTGTTGGCAACCGCAGTGGCGCAAGCCGAAGACTGGAAAGTGGCGAAGGACGAAGATGGCATCAAGGTGTACCTCAGCGAGGTGCCAGGTTCGCAGTACAAAGCCTATCGTGGTGTCACCACCATCAAGAGCGATATCGCCACCCTGCGCAAATTGCAGGAAGACGTGAGTGGGTCGTGTAAGTGGATCTTCCAATGCAGCGAGCAGAAGCTGCTCAAAAGCGAAGGTGCCGAGAGCTGGACCTACACCCGTTTCAGCCCGCCATGGCCGGTAACCGCACGGGATTCGATCATTCACGTCACCACCACCGAAGAATCCGACGGCAGCGTGCTGCGCAAGCTCGAAGGCCTGCCTACCTATCAGCCGGAAGAGAAGGGCTATGTGCGCGTGACCAAGGTCGATGGCTTCTGGAAACTGACGCCAAAAGGCGCCGATGGCGTGGAAGTGACCTATCAGGTGACCACTGAACCGGGCGGTAGCGTGCCGTCGTGGTTGGCCAACAGCTTTGTGGTGGATGCGCCGTTTAATACGCTTAAGGGAATGAAAGAGAGAGCCGAGAAGAAGTAACGCGTTTTTGCTTTTAAAAAATTGCGGCCGTAACTCGGTTCAGGGTTTCGGGGCTAGAGCCAGGCAAGGCGAAAGTCGGCTTTAAAGCGCAGCGTACTTCGGTACGTGAGCATTTAAAGTCGGCTTTCAACGCAGCATGGCCAACGACCCGGAAACCGAAAAGGTAATTTGCAATAAAAAAGGCCACCCTGGGGTGGCCTTTTTCGTTACCGCATAACGCTTACTTGCGGTCTTTCAGCGCAGTGATATCGCGCTGCGGGTAGCCGGTGTACAGCTGGCGTGGACGGCCAATCTTGTACGGGCTGGACAGCATTTCTTTCCAGTGCGAAATCCAGCCGACGGTCCGCGCCAAAGCGAAGATCACGGTGAACATGCTGGTCGGAATGCCGATAGCCTTGAGGATGATGCCCGAGTAGAAGTCGACGTTCGGGTACAGGTTGCGTTCCTTGAAGTACGGATCGGTCAGGGCGATCTCTTCTAGGCGCATAGCCAGTTCCAGCTGCGGATCGTTCTTGATGCCGAGTTCTTTCAGCACTTCGTCGCAGGTCTGCTTCATTACGGTGGCGCGCGGGTCACGGTTTTTGTAAACGCGGTGACCGAAGCCCATCAACTTGAACGGATCGTTCTTGTCTTTGGCTTTGGCGATGAATTTGTCGATGTTCTCGACGCTGCCAATCTCGTCCAGCATGGTCAGCACGGCTTCGTTGGCGCCGCCGTGGGCAGGGCCCCAGAGCGCAGCGATACCGGCAGCGATACAGGCGAACGGGTTGGCACCCGAGGAGCCGGCCAGACGCACGGTAGAGGTGGAGGCATTCTGTTCGTGGTCGGCGTGGAGGATGAAGATCCGGTCCATTGCCTTGGCCAGTACCGGGCTGATCGGTTTGATCTCGCACGGGGTGTTGAACATCATGTGCAGGAAGTTTTCAGCGTAGGTCAGGTCGTTACGCGGGTACATCATGGGCTGGCCCATGGAGTACTTGTAAACCATCGCCGCCAGGGTTGGCATTTTTGCCACCAGGCGAATCGCCGAAATCTCGCGGTGTTGCGGGTTATTGATGTCCAGCGAGTCGTGGTAGAACGCCGAAAGGGCGCCGACTACGCCGCACATGACGGCCATCGGGTGGGCGTCGCGACGGAAGCCGTTGAAGAAGGTCTTCAGCTGCTCGTGAACCATGGTGTGGTTCTTTACGGTGCCGACGAACTTGGCTTTCTGTTCTGCGGTGGGCAGTTCGCCGTTAAGCAGCAGGTAGCAGGTTTCCAGGTAGTCGGACTGCTCGGCCAATTGCTCGATCGGGTAGCCGCGGTGCAGCAGGATGCCTTTGTCACCATCGATATAGGTGATCTTCGACTCGCACGAGGCGGTCGACATAAAGCCAGGATCAAAAGTGAAATGGCCCGTGGCGGTGAGGCCCCGTACGTCTACAACATCGGGACCAACGGTGCCGGATAAAACGGGCAGCTCGACGGGGGCTGCGCCCTCGATGATCAACTGCGCTTTTTTGTCAGCCATGTGTGGCCTCCTATTTATGCTTGAAATCACCAGACTGCCCCCCACGCAGGGCCCGCCACACTATAGAGAGATAAATCCCAAAGTCAATTTGCGAGAACCCATATGCCAGAAGGGTTGCAGAGGTATTTACCGTTGAATTTCGCGCTATTTACGCCTTTTATTCACAGAGCGCAATGAGCGGTTTGGGGTAGGCCTTTTCGTTGTCATTAGTGACCTAACTGTCTATACTCCCCCACCGACCGCCAGGGGCCTTAAAGCCTTTATTCTGGAGGTTGTCACTCCCGGGGCAGTGGGTCTGACCAGTGCACTTCCCGACAACTTTGCCCTGATTGTTAGGGGCCCTTCCGTGTGAAAAAAGCCGTGAATAGCCAAAGACCTGTAAACCTAGACTTAAGGACGATCAAACTCCCAGTCACTGCTTACACGTCCATCTTGCACCGGATTTCCGGTGTCATCCTCTTTGTGGGTTTGGCAGTGCTGTTGTATGCACTCGACAAGTCCCTCGAATCCGAGGATGGCTTCAAGCAGGTGGCCGCGTGCCTGGCCAGCCCTCTGGCCAAGTTTGTGATTTGGGGCCTGCTCTCCGCGCTGCTGTATCACTTGGTGGCCGGTGTGCGCCACTTGATTATGGACGCGGGTGTCGGTGAGACGCTGGAAGGCGGCAAGCTGGGCTCGCAAATCGTACTCGTCGTTTCGGCGGTAGTGATTGTGCTGGCGGGAGTATGGATATGGTAACTAACGTCACGAATTTCTCGCGCTCCGGGCTATATGACTGGATGGCCCAGCGCGTGTCTGCGGTTGTACTCGCGGCTTATTTCCTCTTCCTGATTGGATACCTCGTGGTTCACCCAGGCCTGGACTACACCGTCTGGCATGGTCTGTTCTCGCAAAACTGGATGCGCATTTTCAGCCTGCTGGCGTTGGTTGCTCTGGGCGTTCACGCCTGGGTGGGTATGTGGACGATCTCCACTGACTACCTGACCCCGATGGCGTTGGGCAAGTGGGCGACCAGTGTGCGTTTTCTGTTCCAGGCAGCGTGTGGCATTGCCATGTTCGCGTACTTCGTCTGGGGCGTGCAGATTCTTTGGGGTATCTGATTCATGGCTAACATTAATACGCTTTCCTTCGATGCCATCATTATTGGTGGTGGCGGTGCCGGGATGCGCGCCGCACTGCAGCTGGCCCAGGGCGGCCACAAGACTGCAGTAGTGACCAAGGTGTTTCCGACCCGCTCGCACACTGTGTCGGCACAAGGCGGTATCACCTGCGCTATCGCCTCGGCAGACCCGAACGATGATTGGCGCTGGCACATGTACGACACCGTCAAGGGCTCCGACTACATCGGTGACCAGGACGCGATCGAATACATGTGTTCCGTAGGCCCGGAAGCCGTGTTCGAACTCGAGCACATGGGGCTGCCGTTCTCCCGTACCGAACAAGGCCGCATCTATCAGCGTCCGTTCGGTGGCCAGTCGAAAGACTTCGGCAAAGGTGGCCAGGCTGCTCGTACTTGCGCCGCAGCTGACCGTACCGGTCACGCCCTGCTGCACACCCTGTACCAGGCCAACCTGAAAGCCGGCACCGTATTCCTCAACGAATACTACGGCGTCGATCTGGTGAAGAATGAAGAGGGTGCCTTTGTCGGCATGATCGTCATCTGCATCGAAACTGGCGAAACCTCCTATGTACGCGCCAACGCCACTGTATTGGCAACTGGCGGTGCAGGCCGTATCTACTCGTCCACCACCAATGCCCTGATCAACACCGGTGACGGCGTTGGTATGGCCCTGCGTGCTGGCGTGCCGGTGCAAGACATCGAAATGTGGCAGTTCCACCCGACCGGTATCGCCGGCGCCGGCGTACTGGTTACTGAAGGCTGCCGCGGTGAAGGCGGTTATCTGATCAACAAGCACGGCGAGCGTTTCATGGAGCGTTACGCTCCGAACGCCAAAGACTTGGCTGGTCGTGACGTTGTTGCCCGTTCGATGGTTAAAGAAATCATCGCCGGTAACGGCTGTGGCCCGGATGGCGACCACGTAATGCTGAAGCTCGATCACCTCGGTGAAGAAGTTCTGCACAGCCGTCTGCCAGGGATCATGGAACTGTCCAAGACCTTCGCCCACGTTGACCCGGCTGTAGCGCCGATCCCGGTTGTACCGACCTGCCACTACATGATGGGCGGCGTTGCCACCAACATTCATGGCCAGGCGATCACCCAGGACGCTGACGGCGTTGACCAGATCATTCCAGGTCTGTTCGCGGTAGGTGAAGTGGCGTGCGTATCGGTTCACGGTGCCAACCGTCTGGGCGGCAACTCGCTGCTCGACCTGGTGGTGTTCGGTCGTGCTGCCGGTCTGTTCCTGGAACAAACTCTGAAAGAAGGCGTCGACTACTCACGCGCTCGCCAGTCCGACATCGACGCTGCCATGGCGCGTCTCGACGGTCTGAACTCGCGCACTGACGGTGAAGACGTCGCTACCCTGCGTAAAGAACTGCAAAGCTGCATGCAGAACTACTTCGGTGTATTCCGTACCGGCGAATACATGCAGAAGGGCATTGCCCAGCTGGCTGATCTGCGCGTGCGCATTGCCAACGTGAAAATCAACGATAAGAGCCAGGCGTTCAACACCGCTCGTATCGAAGCGTTGGAACTGCAAAACCTGCTTGAAGTGGCTGAAGCAACGGCGATTGCCGCTGAGGTTCGTAAAGAATCGCGCGGTGCTCACGCTCGTGAAGACTACGAAGATCGGGATGACGAAAACTGGCTCTGCCACTCCCTGTATTTCCCAGGTGAGAAGCGTGTTGCCAAGCGTGCCGTCAACTTCGCGCCGAAGACTGTACCGGCGTTCGAACCCAAGATCCGTACTTACTAAGGGTGGCTGCAATGTCTAACGCCAAACTGCTGCAAGTAAGCGTATACCGCTACAACCCGGACCAGGATGCTGCTCCGTTCATGCAGGACTTCCAGATCGATACTGATGGCAAAGACATCATGATCCTGGACGTGCTGGCACTGATCAAAGAACAGGACGAAGGCTTCTCCTACCGTCGTTCCTGCCGCGAGGGCGTATGTGGCTCCGACGGCATGAACATCAACGGCAAGAACGGCCTGGCCTGCATCACCCCGCTGTCGGCGGTGGTTAAAGGCAACAAGCTGGTCGTGCGTCCGCTGCCTGGTCTGCCGGTGATCCGTGACTTGGTCGTCGACATGAGCATCTTCTACAAGCAGTACGAAAAGGTGAAACCTTTCCTGCAGAACAATACTCCGGCGCCGGCTATCGAGCGTCTGCAGTCTCCGGAAGAGCGCGAAAAGCTCGACGGTCTGTACGAGTGCATTCTGTGTGCGTGCTGCTCGACGTCCTGCCCATCGTTCTGGTGGAACCCGGACAAGTTCCTCGGTCCAGCGGCACTGCTGCAAGCCTATCGTTTCCTGGCTGACAGCCGTGACACCCACACCGAAGAGCGTCTGGCTGCACTTGATGACCCGTTCAGCGTATTCCGCTGCCGCGGGATCATGAACTGCGTGAACGTTTGCCCTAAAGGTCTCAACCCGACCAAGGCAATCGGCCACGTACGCAGCATGTTGTTGCAGAGCGGTATCTGATTTAACGCTTTATCTGCTGTACCTGCGGCGCCGACTATTCGGCGCCGTAGTTTAAGAACGAGGCGTTACCCAAAAGGCGACGCCTCTCACTTTGAAAAATGACGACCAGCAGGGGCATCCGGGCTGGTACCCGGACTATCTGCGGGATCCGAAGTGGCTTTACCTAGTCGAGGTTAGGCGGGGTAATTTCATGCGGTTTCCACGCCGGTGGTGTCCCCTTACCGAGGGTGACCAAGCATGCAAGAAAGCGTGATGCAGCGCATGTGGGACAGTGCCCACCTATCCGGTGGTAACGCTGCCTACGTGGAAGAGCTCTACGAGCTCTACCTGCACGATCCCAACGCTGTGCCAGAAGAGTGGCGCACCTACTTCCAGAAGCTGCCGGCCGATGGCAACGTCACCAATGACGTTTCCCACTCGACGGTACGCGATCATTTCGTGCTGCTGGCCAAGAACCAGCGTCGCGCTCAACCGGTGTCTGCCGGCAGCGTGAGCAGTGAGCACGAGAAGAAGCAGGTCGAAGTCTTGCGACTGATTCAGGCGTATCGGATGCGTGGCCATCAGGCCTCTCAACTCGATCCGCTCGGTCTGTGGCAGCGCCCGGCACCAGCTGATCTGGCGATCAATCATTACGGCCTGACAGACGCCGATCTCGACACCACCTTCCGTACCGGTGAGCTTTACATCGGCAAGGAGGAGGCGACCTTACGCGAGATTTACGTGGCCTTGCAGCAGACATATTGCCGCACCATTGGCGCCGAGTTCACCCACATCGTCGATTCCGAGCAACGCAAGTGGTTCCAGCAGCGTCTGGAAAGCGTGCGCGGTCGTCCGACGGTTTCCCCTGAGGTGCAGAGCCATCTGCTCGAGCGTCTCACTGCCGCTGAAGGCCTGGAAAAATACCTCGGTACCAAGTACCCGGGCACCAAGCGTTTTGGTCTGGAAGGTGGCGAAAGCCTGATCCCGTTGCTCGATGAGCTGATCCAGCGTTCCGGTTCCTATGGCACCAAGGAAATCGTCATCGGCATGGCCCACCGTGGCCGTCTCAACGTGCTGGTCAACACCTTCGGCAAGAACCCGCGCGACCTGTTCGACGAGTTCGAAGGCAAGAAGAAGTTGGTCGAGCTGGGCTCCGGTGACGTTAAGTATCACCAGGGTTTCTCCTCCAACGTAATGACCGCCGGTGGCGAAGTGCACCTTGCGATGGCGTTCAACCCGTCCCACCTGGAGATCGTTTCGCCAGTGGTCGAGGGTTCGGTACGCGCTCGCCAAGACCGTCGCAACGACACCGCCGGTGACAAGGTGCTGCCGGTTTCCCTGCACGGTGACGCGGCATTCGCCGGTCAGGGTGTGGTCATGGAAACCTTCCAGATGTCGCAGACCCGCGGCTTCAAGACTGGCGGCACCGTGCACATCGTGATCAACAACCAGGTTGGCTTCACCATCAGTAACCCGGAAGACTCGCGTTCCACCGAATACTGCACCGACGTCGCCAAGATGATTCAGGCGCCGATTCTGCACGTCAACGGTGATGACCCGGAAGCCGTGTTGTTCGTCACCCAGCTGGCCATCGACTACCGCATGCAGTTCAAGCGTGACGTGGTGATCGACCTGGTTTGCTACCGTCGTCGCGGCCACAACGAGGCCGACGAGCCAAACGGCACCCAGCCGCTGATGTACCAGCAGATCGCCAAACAGCGCACTACCCGTGAGCTGTACGCCGACGTGTTGACCCAGTCCAACAGCCTTGACGCCGAAAGCGTGCAACACAAGGTCGACGACTACCGCAACGCGCTGGACAACGGTCTGCACGTAGTAAAAAGCCTGGTCAAAGAGCCTAACAAAGAGCTGTTCGTGGACTGGCGCCCGTACCTGGGTCACACCTGGACGGCTCGTCACGATACCCGCGTACCGCTGAAAACCCTGCAGGAACTGGCCGCCAAGCTGCTGGAAATCCCCGATGGTTTTGTGGTTCAGCGTCAGGTTTCTAAGATTCTAGAAGACCGTCAGAAAATGGCCGCTGGCGGCCTGCCGATCAACTGGGGCTTCGCCGAAACCATGGCGTACGGCACCTTGCTGTTCGACAAACACCCGATCCGCCTGACCGGTCAGGACGTCGGCCGTGGCACCTTCTCGCACCGTCACGCGGTGCTGCACAACCAGAAGGACGCGGGCACTTACATTCCGCTGCAACACCTGTACGACGGTCAGCCGAAGTTCGACCTGTACGACTCGCTGTTGTCGGAAGAAGCGGTACTGGCTTTCGAATACGGTTACTCGACCACCAAGCCGGATGCGCTGGTGATCTGGGAAGCCCAGTTCGGCGACTTCGCCAACGGTGCACAAGTGGTTATCGACCAGTTCATCACCAGCGGTGAGCACAAGTGGGGCCGTTTGTGCGGTCTGACCATGCTGCTGCCGCACGGTTATGAAGGGCAGGGGCCTGAGCACTCCTCGGCGCGTCTGGAGCGTTACCTGCAGCTGTGCGCTGAGCACAACATTCAGGTGTGCGTACCGACTACCCCGGCGCAGGTCTACCACATGCTGCGTCGCCAGGTGATCCGTCCGCTGCGTAAGCCATTGGTCGCATTGACGCCGAAGTCGCTGCTGCGCCACAAATTGGCCATCTCGACCTTGGAAGACCTGGCCGAAGGCTCGTTCCAGACAGTGCTTCCAGAGATCGATAGCCTCGATCCGAAGAAAGTGAAACGGTTGGTGCTGTGCAGCGGCAAGGTCTACTACGACTTGCTGGAAAAACGCCGCGCCGAAGGCCGCGAAGATATCGCCATCGTGCGTATCGAGCAGCTGTATCCGTTCCCTGAAGAAGACCTCGCCGAAGTGCTTGCTCCGTACAAGAACCTCGAGCACGTGGTCTGGTGTCAGGAAGAACCGATGAACCAAGGCGCCTGGTATTGCAGCCAGCACCACATGCGTCGTGTCACCACCGCGCACAAGAAAGGCCTGTTCCTCGAGTACGCCGGCCGTGAAGGCTCTGCTGCTCCGGCCTGTGGTTACGCATCGATGCACGCCGAACAGCAGGAAAAACTGCTGCAGGACGCCTTTACTGTTTAACGCCTTCGTCCAAGAACGGGCGGCAGCGATCCTGCCGCCCGTTCGCTGAAGAACCCGAATTTAAGGATACGTACACAATGGCTATCGATATCAAAGCCCCGCAATTTCCGGAATCGGTTGCCGACGGCACCGTTGCTACCTGGCACAAGAAGCCGGGCGACGCCGTCAAGCGCGACGACCTGATCGTCGACATCGAAACCGACAAAGTGGTCATGGAAGTATTGGCTGAAGCCGACGGCGTTCTGGCCGAAATCGTCAAAAACGAAGGCGACACCGTACTCAGCGGCGAGCTGCTGGGTAAGCTGGGTGACGCTGGCGCCGCTGCTGCTCCAGCCGCTGCCGCTGCACCTGCTGCCACCGCTGCCGCCGCTCCGGCTGCTGCACCTGCCGCTGGCAAAGAAGAGTTGATCCTCGCTCCAGCTGCACGCAAGCTGGCTGAAGAGAACGGCATCGACGTCAACACCATTGCCGCCAGCGGCAAAGGTGGTCGTGTGACCAAAGAAGACGTGGTTGCTGCCATCGAAGCGAAGAAAAACGCTCCGGCCGCACCTGCCAAAGCCGCTGCTGCTCCGGCTGCCGCTGCTCCGGTATTCGCCGCTGGCGACCGCGTGGAAAAACGCGTTCCGATGACCCGCCTGCGCGCCAAGGTTGCCGAGCGTCTGGTTGAAGCTCAATCGACCATGGCCATGCTGACCACCTTCAACGAAGTCGACATGACTGAAGTGATGGCCCTGCGCAGCAAGTACAAAGACCTGTTTGAGAAGACCCACAACGGCGTACGTCTGGGCTTCATGTCGTTCTTCGTCAAGGCCTCGGTTGAAGCGCTGAAACGCTTCCCGGCGGTCAACGCCTCGATCGATGGCACCGACATCGTCTACCACGGCTACCAGGACATCGGCGTTGCCGTATCCAGCGACCGTGGCCTGGTGGTTCCGGTTCTGCGTAACGCCGAGCTGATGAACCTGGCTGAAGTTGAAGGCGGCATCGCCACCTTCGGCAAGAAGGCCAAAGAGGGCAAACTGTCGATCGATGAAATGACCGGTGGCACCTTCACCATTACTAACGGTGGTACTTTCGGTTCGATGATGTCGACCCCGATCGTCAACCCGCCGCAAGCTGCCATCCTTGGCATGCACAACATCATTCAGCGCCCGATGGCGATCAATGGTCAGGTTGTCATCCGTCCGATGATGTACTTGGCGCTGTCTTACGACCACCGTCTGATCGATGGCAAGGAGGCCGTGAGCTTCTTGGTAACGATCAAGAACCTGCTGGAAGATCCGGCGCGTCTGCTGCTGGATATCTGATCCGTTCTCTGATCACGGCGGCCCCCACAAGGGGTTGCCGGGTTTCATCCGAAAAGGAATGAGTTATGACGCAAAAATTTGACGTGGTAGTTATCGGTGCTGGCCCAGGGGGCTACGTAGCCGCTATCAAGGCTGCTCAACTGGGTTTGAAAACTGCCTGTGTCGAGAAGTATCAGGGTAAGGAGGGCAAAACTGCCCTGGGTGGTACCTGCCTGAACGTCGGTTGCATTCCGTCCAAGGCGCTGCTGGACAGCTCCTACAAGTATCACGAAGCCCACGAAGGCTTCGCTATCCATGGTATTTCCGCGCCGAAGGTCACCATCGACGTCGCGGCCATGGTTGCTCGCAAAGACGGCATCGTTAAGAACCTGACTGGCGGCGTTGCCACCCTGTTCAAGGCCAACGGTGTGACCCTGCTGGAAGGCCACGGCAAGCTGCTGGCCAACAAGCAGGTTGAAGTGACCGGTCTGGACGGCAAAGCCGTTGTCTATGAAGCCGAAAACGTGATTCTGGCCTCCGGCTCGCGCCCTGTGGACATTCCACCGGCCCCGGTTGACCAGGACGTAATCGTCGACTCCACCGGCGCTCTGGACTTCCAAGCCGTACCGAAAACCCTCGGCGTTATCGGCGCTGGCGTAATCGGTCTGGAACTGGGTTCGGTCTGGGCTCGCCTGGGTTCGGAAGTGACTGTGCTCGAAGCCCTGGACAAGTTCCTCCCGGCTGCTGACGACGCTGTTGCCAAAGAAGCCCTGAAGATCCTCACCAAGCAAGGCCTGAAGATCAAACTGGGCGCTCGCGTGACCGGTTCCGACGTGAAGAAGAAGCAAGTCACCGTCACCTACACTGACGCCGATGGCGAGCAGAAGCAGGTGTTCGACAAGCTGATCGTGGCTGTCGGCCGTCGCCCGGTAACCACCGAGCTGCTGGCCTCCGATAGCGGCGTGACCCTCGACGAGCGCGGCTTCATCTTCGTTGACGACCATTGCACCACCAGCGTTCCGGGCGTTTACGCCATCGGTGACGTGGTACGTGGCGCCATGCTCGCGCACAAAGCTTCGGAAGAGGGCGTGATGGTTGCCGAGCGTATCGCCGGCCACAAAGCGCAAATGAACTACGACCTGATCCCATCGGTTATCTACACCCACCCGGAAATCGCATGGGTTGGTAAAACCGAGCAGGCGCTCAAGGCTGAAGGCGTTGCTGTCAACGTCGGCACCTTCCCGTTCGCCGCCAGTGGCCGTGCCATGGCAGCCAACGACACCGCCGGTTTCGTCAAGGTCATCGCCGATGCCAAGACTGACCGCGTACTGGGCGTCCACGTGATTGGCCCGGCTGCGGCCGAGCTGGTGCAACAAGGTGCAATCGGTATGGAATTCGGCACCAGTGCCGAAGACCTGGGCATGATGGTGTTCTCGCACCCAACCATGTCCGAAGCGCTGCACGAAGCGGCCTTGGCAGTGAATGGCGGCGCCATCCACATCGCCAACCGCAAGAAGCGCTAACAAGCGACAACAAGAACCACGCCGGGCGGCCCGTTCGTGCCTCTTCCTTGTGAAGATGTACTGCGGAATGCCCAGGCGGATCGTTTCTCGAAAACGGTCACAGGTGGCGCGGCAATTATCACGCAGCGTCGAATGCGCAATACCTAACGAAGACGGTAGACAAGCATGAATCTTCACGAGTATCAGGGTAAGCAACTGTTTGCTGAGTACGGCCTGCCCGTATCCAAAGGCTTCGCAGTAAACACCCCGGAAGCGGCCGCTGAGGCCTGCGACAAAATCGGTGGTACTGAGTGGGTTGTTAAAGCCCAGGTCCACGCAGGTGGTCGCGGTAAAGCCGGTGGTGTGAAACTGGTCAAGAGCAAGGAAGAGGCCAAGGCCTTCGCCGCTCAGTGGCTGGGCAAGCGTCTGGTGACCTACCAGACCGACGCCAATGGCCAGCCGGTCAACCAGATTCTGGTTGAGTCCTGCACCGATATCGCCAAAGAGCTGTATCTGGGCGCAGTCGTTGACCGCTCCAGCCGTCGCATCGTGTTCATGGCCTCCACCGAAGGCGGCGTGGACATCGAGAAGATCGCTCACGACACCCCTGAGAAGATCCTCAAAGCCACCATCGATCCATTGGTAGGCGCTCAGCCGTACCAAGGTCGTGACCTGGCCTTCCAACTGGGCCTGCAAGGCGACCAGATCAAGCAGTTCACCCACATCTTCGTTGGCCTGGCCAAACTGTTCCAGG
This sequence comes from Pseudomonas sp. GV071, assembly GCF_003050835.1. Lineage (GTDB taxonomy): Bacteria > Pseudomonadota > Gammaproteobacteria > Pseudomonadales > Pseudomonadaceae > Aquipseudomonas. The sequence goes on from NZ_QAOJ01000008.1 coordinate 269,059, forward strand.
ACTACGACCTGGCACTGCTGGAAGTGAACCCGCTGGTAATCAAGGCTGACGGCAACCTGCACTGCCTCGACGCCAAGATCAACATCGACGCCAACGCCATGTACCGCCAGCCAAAACTGCGCGCTATGCATGACCCGTCGCAAGATGACCCACGTGAAGCCCACGCTGCCAAGTTCGAACTGAACTACGTAGCCCTGGAAGGCAACATTGGCTGCATGGTCAACGGTGCTGGCCTGGCCATGGGTACCATGGACATCGTCAACCTGCACGGCGGCAAGCCAGCCAACTTCCTCGACGTAGGCGGCGGCGCAACCAAAGAGCGCGTTACCGAAGCGTTCAAAATCATTCTGTCCGATACCAACGTTGCAGCTGTTCTGGTGAACATCTTCGGCGGCATCGTTCGTTGCGACATGATTGCCGAAGGCATCATCGGCGCAGTGAAAGAAGTGGGCGTGAAGATCCCGGTGGTTGTGCGCCTTGAAGGCAACAACGCTGAACTGGGCGCCAAGGTACTGGCTGAAAGCGGCCTGAACATCATCGCGGCAACCAGCCTGACCGACGCTGCTCAGCAAGTCGTCAAAGCTGCGGAGGGCAAGTAATGAGCGTCCTGATCAATAAAGACACCAAAGTTATCTGCCAGGGCTTCACCGGCTCGCAGGGTACTTTCCACTCCGAACAAGCCATTGCCTACGGCACCAAAATGGTTGGCGGCGTGACTCCGGGCAAAGGCGGCACCACTCACCTGGGCCTGCCAGTGTTCAACACTGTGGCTGAAGCTGTAGCCAAAACTGGCGCTACCGCCAGCGTGATCTACGTTCCGGCTCCGTTCTGCAAAGACTCGATCCTGGAAGCTGCTTTCGGCGGCATCAAGCTGATCGTGTGCATCACCGAAGGCATCGCGACCATCGACATGCTGGAAGCCAAGGTCAAGTGCGACGAATTGGGCGTAGTCCTGATCGGCCCGAACTGCCCAGGCGTGATCACTCCGGGCGAATGCAAGATCGGCATCATGCCTGGTCACATTCACCTGCCAGGTAAAGTCGGCATCGTTTCGCGTTCCGGCACCCTGACCTACGAAGCTGTGAAGCAGACCACTGACGCCGGTTTCGGTCAGTCCACCTGCGTCGGCATCGGCGGTGACCCGATCCCAGGCTCCAACTTCATCGACATCCTGAAGCTGTTCCAGGAAGACCCGAAAACCGAAGCCATCGTCATGATCGGCGAAATCGGTGGTTCGGCTGAAGAAGAAGCTGCTGCTTACATCAAAGCCCACGTGACCAAGCCAGTGGTGTCCTACATCGCTGGTGTGACTGCCCCTCCAGGCAAGCGCATGGGCCACGCCGGCGCCATCATCTCTGGTGGTAAAGGTACTGCGGACGAGAAATTCGCCGCCCTGCAAGACGCCGGCGTTAAAACCGTGCGTTCGCTGGCTGACATCGGCAAGGCACTCGCTGAGCTGACCGGCTGGACCGCCAAAAACGCGTAAGCGTTAACGGCAATAAAAAGGCCACCTTCGGGTGGTCTTTTTTTTGCCTGAACGATCGGCTGCGCGTCGGCGATGCTGCGTTGAAAAGGCTTTTTAAATGCTCATTGGCTACAGCCAACTGCGCTTTAAAAAGCCTTTTCGCCTTGCCTCGCTCTAGCTCGCTCGATCTCGATTTGTAGCGCGGCTGAAATCGGAACATCAAAAGCATCACGGCGTCAGCCGCCTCGTGGAAAAGATGAACGACGCCGCTGCGCTACACTCCAAACGCAGCCCAATAACAAGGAGAACAACCAATGAGCTTGCCGTTCTGGTGTGTGTTTATCACGGCCGTTTTGATCTTCGTATCGAAGATTCCACTGGCCAGGGAAATGAACAAGGAGGGTGGGGGGTATGACAACCACCATCCGCGCGCGCAACAGGCGCGGCTAACGGGATTGGGTGCGCGGGCCTATGCGGCGCATCAGAACACCTTCGAGGCGTTCACGTTGTTCGCCGCTGCTGTATTGATGGCGGCTGTCACGCAGACCGCGGGCTGGCTTGTCGACACCCTGGCGGTGATCTTCGTGGTCTGCCGAGTGCTGTATCTGTTTTTGTACTGGGGCGACCTGCATTGGCAGCGTTCGCTGGTGTGGATCATCGGGTTGGTGTGCACGTTGCTGATTATGCTGAGCCCGACCTTGAGATAGCGTAACGGCTATCGCGGCTAAAGCCGCTCCTACGGATAGTGCGTACCGTAGGAGCGGCTTTAGCCGCGATGGATTTGATCCCCCAGAAACAACAAAGGCCCACATCTGTGGGCCTTTGTTTGTACAGCGCAGCGACGAATTACTTGGTGGCTTCGTCGTGGGCTTCTTCGGCTTTCTGCTGAATGGCTTCGCCAGTTTTTTTGGCGGCATCTTGTGCCGATTCGGCCGAATCCTGTGCGGACTCCTTGGCGGATTCCATTTTGTCTTCAGGGGTCTTGTCGCAGGCAGCCATGGTCATGGTGGCGGCAAGTAGCAGGGCATAGGCAATTGGGTTTTTCATGGGCTCGGTCCTTTTTCGCTTTATAGGGGCGATTTTTCTCATCGCTGCGCTTTTGGAGCGTGACCTGCTGCGCGAAGTTCCAAGCAAAGTCGCCATTGGCGCGGACGGACGGCTCCAATCCATGGGCCGGGAAGGTATGATGCGGCCCTTATGGATCAATAAGATAGGCCTTGAACATGAGCGATAGCCTGATTCTAGAGCGCGCCCAGCGTTTCCTGTCGGCATTGCGCCACTGTCAGGTATTGGGGCTGACCGTGCATGCCATCGACAGCCAGCGTCTGACCCTGCGCCTGCCCTACAGCCGGCAGATTATTGGCAACCCGGAAACCGGCGTGATTCATGGCGGCGCCATCACCACCCTGATGGACACCACCTGCGGCATCTCCACCATCTGTGTGCTGCCGGACTTCGAGATCTGCCCGACCCTGGATCTGCGCATCGATTACATGCGCCCGGCCGAGCCCAATAAAGACGTGTTCGGCGTCGCCGAATGCTACCGCGTGACCCCCAACATCATCTTTACCCGCGGCTACGCCTACCAGGATGACCCCGAGCAGCCGATTGCCAACGTGGTCGGCACATTCATGCGTATGGGTAAGGGCGCCCAGGGCGACACCGAGCTGAAGAGCACGGCGGTCAAACCCGAGCAGCTCAAAGGCGCCATCGACGGAGGCCAGGCATGAGCGAACACGATCTGCCGACCCTGAACCTGAGCCAACTGGTGCAGGCGGCGCACGAGAAGAACAACTACGACGAACTGCTGGAACTGACCCCCTATGCCAAGCTGCTGGGCATCGAATGCCTGCGCCTGGGCGATGACATGGTGTTCCGCATTCCGGCCAACAAAGACAGCATCGGCAACCCGATTCTGCCGGCCATCCATGGCGGCGTAATTGCCGGCTTCATGGAACACAGCGCCATGCTCCACCTGCTGATGTTCATGGGAACCCCGCACTTTCCGAAAATCATCGACTTCTCGATAGATTACCTGCGCGCCGGTCACTATCGTGACACCTTCGCCTCCTGCCAGGTCTGGCGTCAGGGGCGGCGGGTGGCCAACGTGGCGATCACCGCCTGGCAAACCACCCGCAGCGAGCCGATTGCTACCGCGCGGGCGCATTTCAAAGTGGATGAATCTTGAGTTACATGCTGATTAACGGTCAGACGTCTGTGGGCACCAATAAGGATGTGTAGATGGATGCGTTGCTGATCCTCAGTGGCTTGCTGCTGATTCTGGTCGGTCTGGTCTGGTTGGTCATGTTGGCGTTCGACACCAGCCTGCTCTGGGGCCTGGGCAGCCTGTTGCCGCCGCTGACCCTGGTGTACGTGCTGCGCCATTGGCGCAAGGCGCGCAAAGCCGTGGTGCTGGGCGCCATGGGCTTTATTCCGCTGATTGTCGGCCTGACCTTGTTGGCGAACCAGGATCCCCAGCGCCTGCAGGCGATTCTCAGCCTGGACTGGGCGCGCTCGCCGGTACAGGCCCCGGCCGAGCTGGCCATCCACCTGCGCGGCAGCCTCAACGGCCAGCCGTTCGCGCCGCAACAAGGCGAGTTGATCGATGGCGTGCTCAGCCTGCGTGAGGGCGAGGACGTATTTGCCCGCCGCGAAGTGACTGTGCGCATCCCGCAACTGGCCACCAACGGCAATGCGCCGGTGCGCGTCGACGTGCTGCCGCAAGACACCGGCAACCTGCCTGAAGTGCAACTGAGCTGGCTGCTGCCGGAACAGGAACTGCCCGAAGCGCGTCGCCTCAACCATGCCTACACCTTGCACCTGAAGCTCGAGCCGCAAGGGCCGAACAAGCTGGCAGGCGACTTCCACCTGGTGCTGCCGCCGCAGTTCAAAACCACCTTGAGCGGCACCATCGAGGTGTTCACCGATCACCTGCGTTATGTCGACGGCAAGGTCGACAGCCGCTACGACTCGCGCGAAACCCTGGAATATGTGATCACCGATTACCTCAAACGCCGTTACGCCACTGAGCGTGTGCAACTGGGTATCTTGCCGGGGGTGAACTTCCCGGCGAGCAACCTGAGCCTGGACGTCGAGGCGCGCATCAACGACCGTGCCGAGCAACTGCCCGTCGCCTTGCGTAAAAGCCCGAGCCGCGGTTGGGTGGTGGTCGGTGACCGTTACCAGGTTGAGGAAAAACCGGCGGCCAGCGTCGCGGAAAAACCGCAGAACACCCAGGTCGCCAGCACTGCACCGGTGGCCAACAGCTCGCTGGACCGTCGCCAGCGCTTCAGCCTGGAGCGCTTGCAAAGCAACCCCAGCCGTTACATGAACCTGCAGATGCGCATCCTCACCGAGCGCGGCAGCATGGTCGAAGGGCGCTTCAACGGCATCGACACCGAGGGCCAGATCGTCGTCCAGCGCAATCTCAAAGGGCAGGGCGGGGCGAGCTTTGCGGTGCTGCCGGCGCAGATCACCTCGATTGAGTTGCTGGAGCCTTAGCGGCTATGTGTTTTAGCGGCAAATGGTGGTCGCACAGAGAGTCTGGATCCCAGCCTGCGCTGGGATGACGGAGTTTTGCCAAATACCGCCGTCATCCCAGCGCAGGCTGGGATCCAGAATTGCACGTCGTGCGCAGATCGCTAACCACTTGAAATCGAAGTCGTTGCCCCCATCTCTTGGTCATCGCCGTTTTACGGCATCTGCCATCTGCTTGGAGTTAAACGACCATGAGTGTGGAAACTCAAAAAGAAACCCTGGGCTTCCAGACCGAGGTGAAGCAACTGCTGCACCTCATGATCCATTCGCTGTATTCCAACAAGGAAATCTTCCTTCGCGAGTTGATCTCTAACGCCTCCGACGCCGCCGACAAACTGCGCTTCGAAGCGCTGGCCAATCCGGCCCTGTTGGAAGGTGGCGATGCGCTGAAAATTCGCGTCAGCTTCGACAAGGCCGCCAACACCGTGACCCTCGAGGACAACGGTATCGGCATGAGCCGCGAAGACGCCATCACCCACTTGGGCACCATTGCAAAGTCCGGCACTGCCGACTTCATGAAGCAGTTGTCCGGCGATGCGAAAAAAGATTCGCACCTGATCGGCCAGTTCGGCGTGGGTTTCTACTCGGCCTTTATCGTTGCCGACCAGGTGGACGTGTACAGCCGCCGTGCCGGCGCACCGGCCGGCGAAGGCGTGCACTGGACCTCCAAAGGCGAGGGCGAATTCGAAGTCGCCACCGTTGAGAAAGCCGAACGCGGCACCCGTATCGTTCTGCACCTGAAAGCCGCCGAAAGCGAATTCGCCGATGGCTGGCGCTTGCGCAATATCGTCACCAAATACTCCGACCATATCGCGCTGCCGATCGAATTGCCGAAAGAGCAGCAGGGTGAAGACGCGCCGGCAGAAGCCGAGTGGGAAACCGTCAACCGCGCCAGCGCGCTGTGGACCCGTCCGCGCACTGAAGTGAAGGACGAGGAATACCAGGCGTTCTACAAGCACGTCGCCCATGACTTCGAGAACCCGCTGAGCTGGAGCCACAACAAGGTCGAAGGCAAGCTGGAATACACCTCGCTGCTGTACGTACCGGGCCGTGCGCCGTTCGACCTGTACCACCGCGAAGCGCCGAAGGGCCTCAAGCTCTACGTGCAGCGCGTGTTCGTCATGGACCAGGCCGACGAGTTCCTGCCGCTGTACCTGCGCTTCGTCAAAGGTGTGGTCGACTCCAACGACCTGTCGCTGAACGTCTCGCGTGAAATTCTGCAGAAAGACCCGATCATCGACTCGATGAAGTCGGCGTTGACCAAGCGCGTGCTAGACATGCTGGAAAAGCTGGCGAAAAACGAGCCTGAGCAATACAAAGGCTTCTGGAAAAACTTCGGCCAAGTGATCAAAGAAGGCCCGGCCGAAGACTTCGCCAACAAAGAGAAAATCGCCGGCCTGCTGCGTTTTGCCTCCACCAGCGATGACAGCGGCGAGCAGAGCGTCGGCCTGGCCGACTACCTGGGCCGCGTCAAAGAAGGCCAGGACAAGGTTTACTACCTCACCGGCGAAAGCTACGCCCAGGTGAAGAACAGCCCGCACCTCGAAGTGTTCCGCAAGAAAGGCATCGAAGTGCTGCTGCTCACCGACCGTATCGATGAGTGGCTGATGAGCTACCTCACCGACTTCGACGGCAAGCAATTCGTCGACGTAGCCCGTGGCGACCTTGACCTCGGCAGCCTGGATTCGGACGAAGACAAGAAAACCCAGGAAGAAGCTGCCAAGGCCAAAGAAGGCCTGGTGGAGCGCCTGAAAGCGGCCTTGGGCAGCTCGGTCAGCGAAGTGCGGGTTTCCCACCGCCTGACCGACTCGCCAGCGATTCTCGCCATTGGCGAACAGGACCTCGGCCTGCAAATGCGCCAGATCCTCGAAGCCAGCGGGCAGAAGGTGCCGGACTCCAAGCCGATCTTCGAATTCAACCCGGCGCACCCACTGATCGAGAAGCTCGACAACGAGCAGAGCGAAGAGCGCTTCGGCGACCTGTCGCATATCCTCTTTGACCAGGCGGCCCTGGCCGCTGGCGACAGCCTGAAAGACCCGGCCGCCTACGTGCGCCGGCTCAACAAGCTGCTCGTCGAGCTGTCGGTTTAACGACTAGAGTGAACACAAAACCCGCTTCGGCGGGTTTTGTCTTTTTGGTGTTTTATGCAAGAGCGGCGTAGGTTGGGTTGAGCGCAGCGAAGCCCAACGATACCCACAACTGTGCCCCCCCAGCGCTTCCAATCAGGACGAAGCAGCGGTAGCGTCCTGATTGGAAGCGGTGTGGAGGCCAGCGTTACCGTATCGTTGGGCTTCGCCTGCGGCTCAACCCAACCTACCCAACCAATGACCTAGGAGAGGAGTGAGCAATGAGCGAGTTCAGCGTTATTCCCGTGGCATACGACGTTGATGGCCAAGCCTACGAAGGCCAGTTGGTGTTCGATGCCAGCGTTACCAGCGCCCGACCGGGCCTGCTGCTGGCGCCGAACTGGATGGGCGTTACCGACGGCGCCATCGACCTGGCGAAGAAAGCGGCTGGCAAGGATTACGTGGTGCTGGTCGCCGACATCTACGGCGCCCAGGTTCGCCCCAACGGCCACGAGCAGGCCGCCGCGGCGATGATGCCGTTGAAGAACGACCGCGCCCTGTTGCGTAAACGCATGCAGGCGAGCCTGGAGGTTCTGCAGAGCCAGAAACACGCGGCAGTGGCCAGTGACAAACTGGCGGTGTTCGGCTTCTGCTTCGGCGGCTGCTGCGCCCTGGAACTGGCCCGCGATGGCGCGCCGGTGAAAGCTGCGGTGTCCTTCCATGGCACCCTCGACACGCCGAACAACGCCGACGCCAACAACATCAAAGGCAAGGTGTTGGTGCTGCATGGCGCCGCCGACCCGTTGGTGCCCAAAGAGCAACTGCCGGCGTTTGAAGCGGAGATGGACGCAGCCGGTGTGGACTGGCAACTGGTCAGCTACGGCGGTGCGGTGCATTCCTTCACCGACCCGAAAGCCGACAATATGCCGATGATGAAATACAACCCCGTGGTTGCTGAGCGGGCGTTCAACACCATGGCGCATTTGCTCAAAGAAGTGCTGTAACTGGCACGTCAAAAGCATCGCGGCTAAAGCCCCTCCCACATGGAAACGCGATTCCTGTGGGAGGGGCTTTAGCCGCGAGTTGTTGATCTTCTGGCTGTATTAACGCGGCAACTCGATCCTTTCCGTTTCCCCCGCCACCGTCGGCCAATCCCGTGCCGCCCATTTCTCCCGCGCGTGATCGATCAACGCCGAATCACTGGCCACGAAATTCCAGTTCATCCGCCGCGGCCCATCCAGTGCCTCACCGCCAACCATGATCACCTGGCAGTCGCTCTCGGCGAACAGGGTGTAGGTTTCGCCTTCCGGCAGTACCAGCATGCTCTCCACGTGCAGCGCCTGGTCTTCCAGCCGCGCCTCGCCGCTCACCAGATACAGCGCCCGCTGCGGGTGTTCGGCGGCAATAAACTGCGCAGCGCCGGTGCTCATATGAATATCCGCCAGCAGGGTAGGGGTGGGCACCGGTACCGGCGATTTCAGGCAGAACCCTTCACCGGCCACCAGGCGAATACGCACGCCCAACGCCTCGCTTTCCGGCAGCTCGGCCACGGCGTGGTGGCTGTAACTGGGCGTGCCCTGTTCCAAATGTTTGGGCAGTGCCAACCACAGCTGCAGGCCATGCAACTGCGAGCCGCTTTGCCACAGCTCGGCCGGCGTGCGCTCCACGTGGGCAACGCCTGAGCCCGCGGTCATGTAGCTGACGTCGCCGGCCGCCACATACTGGTCCGACCCCAGGCTGTCTTTGTGCAGCAGGGCGCCTTCGAACAGATAACTCAGGGTCGACAGGCCAATATGCGGGTGCTGGCGCACGTTCATGCCGGTGCCCGGCGCATAGCGGTTGCTGAGGATATGGTCGAAAAACACGAACGGCCCGACGCTGCGGCATTGGGCCGACGGCAGTGGGCGCAGGATGGGTTGCCCTTCGACATCTTCCGGGCGCGGGCGAAGCACAATCGGGCTGGCCATGGTCAGTTACCCAAGCTGCGTTTCAACGTGGATTTCGGTGCTGGTCATCAGCTTGTGCACCGGGCATTTGTCGGCGATGGCCAGCAGCTTGGCGCGCTGTTCTTCGCTGAGTTCGCCCTGCAAGGTCAGGGTGACGTTCAGCGTGTAATGGCCTTCACGCTCCTTGCTGTTGTCGCGGCTGACGGCCACCTCGATACCGGTCAGTGGCATGCCACGGGCGCGGGCGTATTGGGTCACGGTCAGGGCCTTGCACGCGCCCAGAGCAGTATCGAAATAGTCGTGGGGATCGGGCGCCGAGCTCTCACCACCGAGCTCCGTCGGCATATCGGTGAACAGCGGCGCCAGTTCGGCGATCTGGATGGTGTGGCGATAGCTGCTGGCGGACTGGCTGGTGACGGTGATGGTCATGACGACTCTCTAGGTTCAAGGGAAGCGGCAACGGCCGGGATAGAGCATCCTGCTTGGCGCCGCCTGAACCTGCAAGCCTGAACGAGGGTCTATGCTTGGCAGGCATTTTCAGGGAGTGAAGCGTTGTCCATTTTTCTCAAGTCCAGCACCATCCTAGTCGCCTGGTTGGCTATCGCCAGCCTCAGCCAGGCCCGTGACTACCACTACACCGATGCCCACCTGCACTACGTCGACTTCTTTCAGGAAACCGAAGGCATGGCGGCGCTGTTGCAGCAGATGGATGCCAATCGCGTCGACCACGTGATGATCACCGGTATTCCGCTGGCAAAGAAATGGCACGAAGACGAACCCAAGCGCCCGCGTTATTACGCCGGCGATGACGCCGATGCCTATTGGTACAGCGCCACCGATTTCTACGTCGCCGCCGCCGTCGGCGATTTGAATGAGCAGCAGCGCAAACGCTTCCACCCGTTCATTTCCGGCTTCAACCCGGTGGACAAAAACGCCGACGCGCATATCGAGCGCCTGCTCAAGCTGTACCCCGGTTTGTGGCAGGGCATCGGCGAAGTATTCACCCGCCACGATGACCTCACGGCGATTACTTCCGGTGATACCCCGCGGGCCAATAACGAAGCCATGGCGCGGGTGTATCACCTGGCGGCCGAGCACGATATGCCGGTGCTCTTGCACAGCAATATCACCTCCAAACGGGAGAAAAACCCGCTGTACCTGGCCGAGATCGAAGAGCCGCTACGTAACCATCCGCATACGCGCTTTATCTGGGCCCATGCCGGCACCAGCATGGAACTGCACCGTCACCAGATCCAACTGGACTTCGTGCGGCCGACTCTGGAACGCATGCTTGAGGCCTATCCGAACCTGTACATCGACCTGTCGTGGAGCGTGCTCAAACCCTATCTGCTCGACGACAGCGGCAAGCCCGACGGTGAATGGCTGGCGCTGGTCAAACGTTTTCCCGAGCGCTTTATGCTCGGCTCCGATGTGGTCGGCAAGTTCGATGGCCTGGGGGAGCAACTGCACGGTTTCGACCCGTTCCTCGATGCGTTACCCGCCGACGTGGCGCAGAAAGTGGCGCGCGACAACTTCCTCAATGTGCTGCCGAGGAACCTGAAACAGGACCCGAGCTGATGTTTTTCTGCTGTCATCAGACTGTCACTGCGGAGTCATAAGCTCTCGCGATCCCCAAACAAGGAGCGCGATATGCAAGTCATCCGTATGAGTTCGCTGGCAGCATTGCTGCTGTGTGGTTTGAGCCAACTGGCCTCGGCTGAGGTGCGTGTAGATGGCCCGGTGGAGTTCGGGATTTTTGAAACCTCCGCCAAAGACCTGCAGCCCGGCGAGCGCGTACTGACCCGTGCTCAGCAAACCATCCATAGCACCGATGTGATCCCGGCCAAACTCGGCACCAAATTCGGCATTCGCTACACCTTGCTGAACAAAGTGGCCGACGACACCCCGCTGACCCTGCTGTACCTCACCCCCGGCATCCAGTCGGCCGATGGCCGTCACGACAAGCTGGTGGTCGAGCAGAAACTGGTGGTCGGCGCGCCGCAGGACGTAATGGCGTTCGAATTCAGCGAGTACAACGAACTGGTCAAAGGCGAGTGGCGTTTCATGGTGTTCCAGGGCGATCGCCTGTTGGCGCAGAAGAGCTTCACCGTGCAGTGAGTGTTGCCGCTACACCCAGCCCGAGCCGCCCACAGCGCCTCGGGTTTTTTATTGGGCGAAAAGCATCGCAGCTGAAGCCGCTCCTACTCTTCGCACAACCCGCAGGAGCGGCTTCAGCCGCGATTTGGCAAACACCAGCTATTTTGTTTTCACCGGTTGGCAGCAGAGCAACACTTTGTTACTTTGCCTGCACTATCGTACCAATTAGACATGAAGGCTCACCGACTCGGTGAAGTTGCATGGGGGCGATGGAGTTTCTGCTGAGGGCCAAAAAGGCTAGGTGCAAGCCGGTCCCCAGCAGCCGAGAGACGAATAAAAACAGGGTGGCCACCAGCGCTGCCCGAATAATCTTGGCCGATAAGGAGCGTTGTCGATGAACACACGTGTGTGCTTTTCCAGGTTGAAAGTACGCCCATGGCAGGCGGGGGCAGCCTTGGCGCTGCTGCCATTGCTGGTGGCAGGTACGGTGCAAGGGGCGGAGTTCAGCTTCGCGGACAACGAGGTGACCGGCTCGCTGGACACCACCCTGTCCTACGGCTCGATGTGGCGCGTGCAGGGCCGCGACAAGAGCAACATCACCGATATCAACGCCGACGACGGCAACCGCAACTTCGATACCGGCTTGGTTTCCGAAGTGTACAAAGCCACCTCCGACCTCTCGGCCAAGTACCAGAATTACGGCCTGTTCGTGCGCGGCACCGCGTTCTATGACACCCAGATCATGGACAAGCGCAGCGACTATTACGGCACCACCGGTGGTGTCGAGCGCCCCAGCCAGAACTTCCCCAACGACAACGAGTTCACCGAAGACACCCGCCACAACGCCGGGCGCAAGGCGCAGATTCTCGACGCCTACCTGTATGGCAACTGGGACATCTACGAACAGCCGGTGGCTGCCAAAGTCGGCCGTCAGGTGATCAGCTGGGGCGAGGGGGTGTTCTATCGCGGTGGGATCAACACGGTTAACCCGGTGGACGCCGCCAAGTTCCACCTGCCTGGCTCCGAGCTGAAGGAAGTGCTGGTGCCGATGGAGGCCCTTAGCTTCAGCGTGGGGCTGACCGACAATCTGTCCATGGAAACCTTCTACCAGTGGAAATGGAAAGAGACCCAACTGGACCCGGCGGGAACGTATTTTGGTGAAACGGACTTGTTCGCCGAGGGGGGGAATACGGCGTATACGACCGAGGCAGATCTGGCGCCGTTGATGCCGCTTTACTCCGCTTACGCCGCTTTTGGCATCGGTGGATTGGGCACCGGTCCGTTTGGGCCTAACTCTTACGTGAATGGCAACACTGGTGTGTTTAAAGTCGCCAACATTGGCAAAGACATTGAAGCTGACGACAGCGGCCAGTTTGGCGTCTCGTTCCGCTATATCGCCGAAGAGCTGAACTCCACCGAGTTTGGTTTCTACTTCGTCAACTACCACGCCAAAGAACCACAAATCGCGATTGATCTTTCCGGCTACAACGGCGTTGACGTTAACGCGATTGCTGGACAGCTTATTGGTGATAGTTTGCCGTTCCAATATGCGGGCGCGCTGGCGACCTTCGACACTGCGAGCAACGCCCAGGCCCGCCGCGACTATGTCGAAGATATCCGCATGTACGGGTTCAGCTTCAACACCACTGTCGGCGATGCATCCTTTTCCGGTGAGGTGGCTTACCGCCCGAACGCACCAATCAGCATTGCTGCGACCGACGATCTGCTGGGCGATATCTTGCTTCAGGGCGTCAACGGGCTAACAAACATTTACGATGCTAATACCCCAGGTGACCAAGCCTGTGCCGCCGTCTCCGGCAAGCAACTCTGCCGCTCCCAACTGTTCGAAAACTACGAACGCGCCGAGACCTACAACATCTCGCTGTCCACCATCTACAACTTCGGCCCCCTGGTCAGCTTCGACTCGGTCATGGGTGTGGCAGAAGTCGCCTCACAACATATCCGCGGCAGCAGCCTGAAATACACCGCTTACGACGGCAGCGAGCGCAAGTTTGCCAGCACCACCGACAAGGCCTACGTGGGCGACGCCAAAGACTCCGACCAGATCAGCCGCGACAGCTACGGCTACACCTTGCTGCTTTCCGGCAGCTGGAACGACGTCTACGCCGGGGTGAAATTGTCGCCTTACGTGGTGTACCAGGATGACTTCCAGGGCAACTCGGACCGCACCGGCAACTTTATCGAGGGCCGCAAGGCGTACACCTTGGGGATGGACGCCAGCTACCTGAACGCTTTCGAAGTGGGTCTGCAGTACACCGAGTATTACGGCGCTGGCCGCAACAACTCGATGCGCGACCGCGACAACGTGTCGTTAAGCGCCAAGTACTCGTTTTGATGCCTGACAGAATCCTGGAGAACCGTGCATGTTGAATAAAAACTCACTGCTGCTCGCGGCCATTCTGTTGGCCGTAGGCACCACCGACAGCCTGGCGGGCGTGTCCGCGCAGCAAGCTGCCACACTGAAAACCACCCTCACGCCGTTCGGCGCGGAGAAGGCCGGCAACGCCGCCGGCACCATCCCCGCCTGGACCGGCGGCATGACCCAAGCCCCGGCCGGTTACAAAGGCCCGGGCGCGCACCATGTCGACCCGTTTGCCGGCGAGAAGCCGCAGTTCACCATCACCAAAGCCAACCTGGAGCAGTACAAGGCCAACCTGACGGCGGGGCAGATTGCCCTGTTCAATGCCTACCCCGATACCTTCCAGATGCCGATCTACCCGACCCACCGCACTGGCTCCGCGCCGCAGTGGATCTACGACAACACCTTCAACAACGCCACCAGCGCCAAAGTGCTGGACGGCGGCAACGGCTTTGCCGATGCCTACGGCGGCATCCCGTTCCCGATTCCACAAAGCGGTGTGGAAGCAGTGTGGAACCACGTCGTGCGTTATCGCGGTACCTATGTGATTCGCCGTTCTGCCGAGGCCGGTGTGCAGCGTAACGGTCAGTACTCGCTGGTAACCTCTCAGGACGAAGCGCTGTTCCGCTTCTACAACCCCAAAGGCACCTACGCCGACCTCAACAACACCTTGTTCTTCTACATGACCTTCACCACCGCGCCGGCACGTTTGGCCGGTAACGGTGCGCTGGTGCAGGAGATGCTCGACCAGGTCAAAGAGCCGCGTCAGGCCTGGGGCTACAACCCCGGTCAGCGTCGCGTGCGGCGCGCGCCGACCCTGGCCTACGACACCCCGATCGAAGCCTCCGACGGCCTGAAAACTGCCGATGACACCGACATGTACAACGGTGCCCCGGACCGCTACGACTGGACCCTGGTGGGCAAAAAGGAAATTTACATTCCCTACAACAACTACCTGCTCACCAGCCCGGAAGTGAAATACGACGACCTGCTCAAGCCAGGCCATATCAACCCCAAATACACCCGCTACGAACTGCATCGGGTGTGGGTGGTGGAAGGCAAGCTGAAAGCCGGCGCGCGGCACATCTACTCCAAGCGCACGTTGTTCCTCGATGAAGACAGCTGGGGCGCGGCGGTGGTTGACCAGTACGACGGGCGTGGCGACTTGTGGCGCGTGTCGATGGCCTACCTGAAGAGCTTCTACGAGCTGCCGGCGGTGTGGACCGCGCTGGACACCTTCCACGACCTGCAGGCACGCCGTTACAGCGTGCAGTGGCTGGACAACGAAGAGCCTGGCACCGCCGACTTCAGCAAACCGTCGCCGGATGACGCCAACTTCAGCCCGGCGGCGTTGCGGCGCAAGGCTTCGAGGTAAACCAAGCCCCCACCGTAATTTCGTAGGAGCGGCTTTAGCCGCGATGCTCTTGAAGCAAAAGCATCGCGGCTGAAGCCGCTCCTACGGGGAATGGGGGACTGAAACAACAAGGGCGCCGAAAAGGCGCCCTTGTTGTTTGTTCAGCAAAGCATCAAGCCGCGATGCTGATCTGACTGCCCACGCTGGAGGCTTCATAGCCGGCGCCAGTCTCATACTGCTTCATCAACGCCTGCACCAGGCTGGCATACAGCGCGTTCTTGTCGCTGTCGGCGCTGCTGGTCGAGGTGCTGCTGGAGGTATCGGTGGCGCTCAGCAGGGTGCTCAACTCGTCTTTGCTGATGCTGCCATCGCCATCGGCGTCCAACTGGCTGAACAGCTCGTCGGTGTCGCTGCCCGAGGCCGAGGGTGGCGGTGGTGGCGGTGGGCCGGCCAGGGCCTTGCTTTCGTCCAGGCTCAAGCTGCCGTCTTCGTCGCTGTCGAGGGAGGCGAACAGGGTCGAAATGTCGTCGCTGCTCATGCTGTCGCCGATGGCGCTGGTCAGCTCGTCCTGACTGACGCTGCCGTCACTGTCGCTGTCGAGGCTGGCGAATAGCTCTTCCGGGTTCGGGCCGTGCGGGCCGCCGGGTGGTGGCGGTGGCGCCATGGCGGCGGTTTCATCCTGGTCGATGCTGCCGTCGCTGTTGGCATCCAGTTGGGCGAACAGATCGTCGATATCGATATCGCCCAGGCTGGAGTCGCTTTCCTGGGCCTTGCTCAATGCCGTCGTCAGTTCATCTTTGTCCACACTGCCGTCGCTGTTGCTATCGAGCAGCTTGAACAGTTTCTCCTGGGCATCCGTCGACCCACCCACGCAACTGGTAGCACTGCTGCTACTCGAACTGCTGCTACGTGAGCTGGCCGTCGAGCTATAGGAGTAGCTCGAGTAACCGCTGACACCACTTATCATGGGAGTCGCTCCTGTGAAGTTGGAACCCGAAGAGGGTTTCTTCGGTGATGCCAGACTCCGGGGGCTGTATGTCCAGGGTGTGTGCAGTTTGTATCGTCGCCTCTACACAACACAGCGGCGGAGGCGTTTGGGCGTGAGGGGGCCGCAGGAAAAATTCTGGGTCCCAGCGTGCGCTGGGACGACGGAGGTTGGTGCAAAAACTACCGTCATCCCAGCGCAGGCTGGGATCCAGGTGCACCGGTGCATCGTTAAAACCCTATTGGCGCGGCAAACGCAACACGCAGGTCAACCCGCCACCTTGAGTCTCGCGCAGGGAAATATCGCCGCCCTGGCGCTGCGCTGCTTCGCGGGCGATGGTCAGGCCCAGGCCGACGCCGCCGGAGTTGCGGTTGCGCGAGCCTTCGACGCGGAAGAACGGTTCGAACACACTTTCCCGCTGCTCGGGGGCGATGCCGGGACCGTTGTCGCAGACGTGCACTTCGATGAATGCCTGATGGTCGTGCATCTCGATGCGCGCATGGCCGGCGTAACGCAGGGCGTTGTTGAGCAGGTTGCTGATCGCCGAGCGCAGGGCCAGAGGTTGCACCCGCAGCGGCGCGCAGTGGCCTTGCAGGCTGACGTCAGAACCTTGGTCCTGGGCGTTTTCGGTCAGCGACTCGACCAGCGCCTGCACGTCGAACCATTGCAACGCCTCGGTGGCGCGCTGCTCGTGCAAGTAGCGCAGGGTGGCGTCGAGCATGTCGATCATTTCCGCCAGATCCTGGCCCATGCGTTCGCGCAGATGGGCGTTGGGCACTTGCTCCAGGCGTAGCTTCAGGCGCGACAACGGTGTGCGCAGGTCATGGGAGACCGCGGCGAGCATGCGCCCGCGTTGCTTCACCTGCTCACGAATACGCTGCTGCATGACGTTGAAGGTGTGCGCGGCCTGGCGGGCTTCGCGCGGGCCTTCTTCCGGCAGCGGCGGGGCGTCGAGGTTTTCCGCCAGGCGCTCGGCGGCTTCGGATAAACGCTGAATCGGCCGGCTCAGCAACTTGGCACCAAACCAGCCGGCGATCACCAGGGTGAACATCTGGAACAACAGCGGTACCAGTGGACCCGTCAGTGGTCCGGGGCCACGGCCCGGGCCAGGACGCGGTGGCTGGCGGCCCTCCATCGGTGGTTGGCCGGGGTGCGATTGCTCAGCCGCTGTCGGCGGGGGCGGTCCCTGTTCCGGGCCTCGAAACTGCGGACTGCCGTACTGGCTGAACCAGGCAAAGGCCAGCAAATGCGCCAGCACAATAGACAGCAACAGCATGCCGAACAGGCGGGCGAACAGGGTATCGGCAGAGCGCATCAACCAATCTCTCGTGCGTCGAACAGGTAGCCCTCACCGCGCACGGTCTTGATCAGGCGCGGCGATTTGGGGTCGTCGCCGAGTTTCTGCCGCAGGCGTGATACCAGCAAGTCGATACTGCGGTCGAAGGCTTCAATCGAACGACCACGGGCGGCGTCCAGCAACTGCTCGCGGTTGAGTACCCGGCGCGGGCGTTCGAGGAATACCCAGAGCAGGCGGAACTCGGCATTGGACAGCGGCACCACCAGGCCATCGGGGGCCTGCAACTGGCGCAACACACCGTTCAGTTGCCAGTCGTCAAAGCGAATGCTCGAGCGCTCATCGGTGCGCGGCACATCGCGGTCATCGCGTACGCGACGGAGGATGCTCTGGATCCGCGCCACCAGCTCGCGAGGCTCGAAGGGCTTGGCCATGTAGTCATCGGCACCCAGCTCCAGGCCGATGATGCGGTCGGTCGGCTCGCATCGGGCAGTGAGCATCAGAATCGGAATGTCCGAGGTGCTGCGCAGCTCGCGGCACAGTTCCAGGCCATCTTCGCCGGGCAGCATCAAGTCGAGAATGATCACATCGAAGCGGCTGGCGGCCATGGCTTTGCGCATACCGGCGCCATCGCCGACGGCTTCGCTGGCGATGTTGAAACGGGTGAGGTAACCGCTAAGGAGCTCCCGCAGCTCGATATTGTCGTCGACGATCAGTGCGCGGGTGGTTCTCGAGCGGACGTCCCGGTCGTTGAGGGCTTCCATCGGGCGTAGGCTCCGTAATTCGTGGGGCAGGTGGCGTGCGGGCGCCATGCTGAGGGTGGGGCGTATCGACAACATGTCGTTACTGTATCCAGTTTGGTACAAAACCACCGCTGCGCTCGCATCCCTCTGTAGGAGCGGCTTCAGCCGCGATTGGCCAGGCCTGAAAACGCTGTGGTCGAGGATCAAAAGCATCGCGGCTGAAGCCGCTCCTACCAGAGCGATGTCGGCAGTTTTTTACGCGTTCTTTACGCCAATGTCCGCCCCCGCATCTCGTCCCTTTACGCCCCTCATCCCGACAATTCTCCCCAGGCGGTATTCGCCGTATGACGGAGAAACACTCATGCACCTTCTGGACGGGTTGTCCCTGCTGCTGGCCAGCGGACTGTTCATTTACTTGCTGGTTGCGCTGTTGCGCGCCGGCCGTAGCTGAGGAGCCGCAATGGACAGTCATGTCGTGTTGTTACTGGTGGCGTTCTTCGCCCTGGTGCTGTTGCCGGCGCCGTGGCTCGGGCGCTTTTATTACCGGGTAATGGAGGGCGAGCGTACCTGGCTTTCGCCGATGCTGCAGCCGGTGGAGCGTTTCAGCTACCGGGTGGCGGGCGTTGATGCCAGCCAGGAACAGGATTGGAAGGGTTACACCTTCGCGCTGCTGGCCTTCAACCTGGCCGGCCTGCTGCTGTTGTTCGCCATTCTGCTGCTGCAGGGCGTGCTGCCGCTCAACCCGCAACACATGCTGGGTCTGGAATGGACCCTGGCGTTCAATACCGCCGTCAGTTTCGTTACCAACACCAACTGGCAGGCCTACAGCGGTGAAGCCAGCCTGAGCTACTTCAGCCAGATGGTCGGCCTCGGCGTGCAGAACTTTGTCAGCGCCGCCACCGGCCTGGCCGTGCTGGTCGCTTTGTGCCGCGGCATTTCCCGCCGCTCCAGCCAGACGGTCGGCAACTTCTGGGTCGACCTCACCCGCGGCACCCTCTATGGCTTGCTGCCGCTGTGTATTGCCCTGGCGCTGTTTCTGGTCTGGCAGGGCGTGCCGCAAACCTTCAGCCACTACCTTGATGCCCTGACCTTGCAAGGCAGCGAACAAAGCCTGCCACTGGGCCCGGCCGCCAGCCAGATCGCGATCAAGCAACTGGGCACCAACGGCGGTGGCTTCTTCGGCCTCAACTCGGCGCACCCGTTCGAGAACCCGACGGTGTGGAGCAACCTGTTCGAGATGGCGTCGATCCTGCTGATTCCAGCAGCCTTGGTGTTCACCTTCGGCCATTACGTCAAAGACCTGCGCCAGAGCCGTGCGATTCTCGCCTGCATGCTGATTCTGCTGGTGCTCGGGGTTGGCGTGACGCTGTACAGCGAGTTGCAACCGAACCCGGCGCTGGCCGGCCTGAACATCGAGCAGAGCGGCTCGCTGGAAGGCAAGGAAAGCCGTTTTGGTATCGGCGCTTCTGCACTCTGGGCCGTGGCCACCACCGCCGCCTCCAGCGGTTCGGTGAACTCGATGCACGACAGCTTCAGCGCCCTTGGTGGCCTGGTGCCGATGTTCAACATGATGGTCGGCGAGGTGATCTTCGGCGGCGTAGGCGCGGGCCTCTACGGCATGTTGCTGTTCGTGTTGATCGCGGTGTTCCTCTGCGGCCTGATGGTCGGCCGCACCCCGGAATACCTCGGCAAGAAACTCGAAGCCCGCGAAGTGCGCCTGCTGGTGCTGACCCTGTTGGTGATGCCCCTGGGCGTGCTGGTGCTCGGTGCCCTGACCGCCGTGCTGCCGTTTGCCAACGCTTCGGTGAGCAACCCGGGCGCCCATGGCCTCAGCCAGATTCTCTACAACTACACCTCCGGCACCGCCAACAACGGCTCGGCCTTTGGTGGCTTCAGTTCCAACACGCCGTACCACAACCTGATGATCGCCCTGGCCATGCTGGTCGGCCGCTTCGGCTACATCCTGCCGGTGCTGGCGATTGCCGGCAGCCTGGCGGCCAAACGCCGGGTGCCGGTGGGGCAGAACAGCTTCCCGACCCACGGCCCGCTGTTTGTCAGCCTGCTGACCATCACCATTTTGCTGGTGGGTGGTTTGACCTTCCTGCCGGTACTGGCCCTGGGGCCTGTGGCCGAACACCTCAGCCTGCTCGGTCATTAAGAAGGATTTGTCATGAACGCTAAAACACAGATTCCTGTTGTTCCGACCAAGCCACGTAACCAGTGGCAGGCGGCGATGATTCAGGCTTTCGTCAAACTCGACCCGCGCCAGCTGGTGCGCTCGCCAGTGATGCTGGTGGTGGAACTCACCGCCATCTTCACCACCGTGCTCTGCGGCCTGCCAGGGCAACCGGTACCGACCTTTATCGCGGTGCAGATCGCCCTGTGGTTGTGGTTCACCGTACTCTTCGCCAACTTTGCCGAAGCCCTCGCCGAGGGCCGCGGCAAGGCTCGCGCCGATAGCCTGCGGGCGGGCACCCAGGGAATGTTTGCCCGTCGCCGCCTGCACAACGGCACGTTCGAAACCGTGCCGGCCGCCTCGCTGCGCAAAGGCGAAGTGGTGCGGGTGGAAACCGGCGAGATGATCCCCGGCGACGGCGAAGTGATCGAGGGCATTGCTGCGGTCAACGAGGCGGCGATCACCGGTGAATCGGCGCCAGTGATTCGCGAGTCCGGCGGCGACCGCTCGGCCGTGACCGGCAATACCCAGGTGGTCTCCGACTGGCTGCTGGTGCGCATCAGCGTCAACCCGGGCGAGTCGACCCTGGACCGCATGATCGCCCTGGTGGAAGGTGCCAAACGGCAGAAAACCCCCAACGAAGTGGCGCTGGATATTCTCCTGATCGGCCTGACCCTGATCTTCCTGCTGGTGGTGGTGACCCTGCAGCCGTTCGCGATTTATTCCGGTGGCGCACTGCCGCTGGTGTTCCTCGTGGCGCTGCTGGTGACCCTGATTCCAACCACCATCGGTGGCCTGCTGTCGGCCATCGGCATCGCCGGCATGGACCGCCTGGTGCGCCTGAATGTGATCGCCAAATCCGGCCGTGCGGTGGAGGCGGCGGGTGATGTGCACGTGCTGCTGCTGGACAAGACCGGCACCATCACCTTCGGTAACCGTCGTTGCAGCGCGCTGTACGCCGCCCCCGGTGTCAGCGGTAAAGAGCTGGCCGAGGGCGCCTTGCTGGCCTCGCTGGCCGACGACACCCCGGAAGGTAAATCCATCGTCGAGTACCTGCGCGGCCTGCACCCTATGCAAGAGCCGGCGCGCGATTCGGTAGTGGCCATTCCTTTCAGCGCCGAGACTCGCTTGTCTGGCGTGGACTGCAACGGCCATATCTACCGCAAGGGCGCAGTGGATGCCTTGCTCAGCTTTGTCGGCCTGCAACGTCGGGAAATGCCCGCGGTGCTGTCGCGGGAAATCGACAAGATTGCCCAGAGTGGCGGCACACCGTTGCTGGTCTGTGCCGACGGCAAACTGCTCGGCGCCATCCACCTCAAAGACGTGGTCAAACCAGGGATTCGCGAGCGTTTTACCGAGCTGCGCCAGTTGGGTATTCGCACCGTGATGGTCACCGGCGACAACCCATTGACCGCTGCCGCCATCGCCGCCGAAGCCGGGGTGGATGACGTGATCGCCGAAGCCACCCCGGAGAAAAAACTCGCCCGTATCCGCGCCGAACAGGCCGACGGCAAGATGGTCGCCATGTGCGGCGACGGTGCCAACGATGCCCCGGCGCTGGCCCAGGCGGACGTCGGCATGGCCATGAACGACGGCACCCAGGCCGCCCGTGAAGCGGCCAACCTGGTGGACCTCGACTCCGACCCGACCAAGCTGCTCGACGTGGTGCAGGTGGGTAAAGAATTGCTGGTTACCCGTGGCGCACTGACCACCTTTTCCATCGCCAACGACGTGGCCAAATACTTCGCCATCCTGCCGGCGCTGTTCACCAGCATCTACCCGCAACTGGGCGTGCTCAACGTGATGCACCTGCAGAGTCCGCAGAGCGCGATTCTCTCGGCCATCGTGTTCAACGCCCTGATCATCATCGCCCTGGTGCCGTTGGCGCTGCGTGGGGTGCGGGTGGAAGCGGTGGATGCCGCCAGCCTGCTGCGCCGTAACCTGCTGATCTATGGCGTCGGTGGTCTGCTCGCGCCCTTTGTCGGGATCAAATTGATCGACCTGCTATTGACCAGCATTGGCCTGGCCTGAGGAAACCATCATGAACAGCTATCTACGTCCTGCCGTCAGCCTGATTGCCTTGATGACTCTGCTCACCGGGGTGGCTTATCCGCTGGCCATCACCGGCGTCGCCCAGCTCGCCTTCAACGACCAGGCCAACGGCAGCCTGATCCACGACAACCAGGGCCACCTGCGTGGCTCTAGCCTGATCGCGCAGCCCTTCGATGGCGCCCAGTGGTTCCAGTCGCGACCTTCGGCGGGTAGCTTCGCCACCGTCTCCAGCGGTGCCAGCAACCTGGCGCCGAGCAACCCGGCGCTGCGTGAACGGATTGCCGGCGACAGTGACAAACTTGCCGTGGCCGGGCAGGGCGCGGTGCCCATGGCACTGGTCACCACCTCCGGCAGCGGCCTGGACCCGGACCTGCCGGTGGCGGCCGCGCAGTACCAGATCAGCCGGATTGCCGCGGCGCGCAATATCGACGCGAGTGCCTTGCAACGGCTGGTGGAGCAGAACGCCCAGCGGCCGTTGATTGGGCCGGAAGTGGTGAACGTGTTGGCCCTCAACCTCGCACTGGCAGAACAGCCGCAATAAGACGAAGATCCCTGTAGGACCGGCTTAAGCCGCGATGTTGTTGATCTTAAAAGCATCGCGGCCAAAGCCGCTCCTAGAGTGCGCATCGTAGGTAAAAAATTTGGAGCAACATGAGCGATAGCGAACGCGCCGACGCCTTGCTGGCGGAAGTGGACAGCCGCAATGGGCGAGGGCGGCTCAAGGTGTTTTTGGGCGCTGCACCCGGGGTAGGCAAAACCTACGCCATGCTCCAGGCCGCCCAGGCGCAACTGCGCCAAGGCGTCGACCTGCGGGCCGGGGTGGTGGAAAGCCATTCCCGTGCCGAAACCGAAGCGCTGCTGGTGGGCCTGCCGCAACAGCCACTGAAGCGCCTCGACTACCGCGGCATGCAGCTCAGCGAGCTGGACCTCGATGGCCTGCTGGCCAAGCCACCGAAGCTGGCGCTGATCGACGAGCTGGCCCACACCAATGCCCCCGGCAGCCGTCACGCCAAACGCTGGCAGGATGTGCAGGACCTGCTCGCCGCCGGCATCGACGTGTACACCACGGTCAATGTGCAACACATCGAAAGCCTCAACGACCAGGTGCAAGCCATCACCGGCGTGCAGGTGCGCGAAACCGTGCCCGACTGGGTGTTGCAGGAAGCCTATGAGCTGCTGCTGATCGACCTGCCACCGCGTGAATTGCTCGAGCGCCTGCGTGACGGCAAGGTCTATGTGCCGGAGCAGGCACGCGCAGCCATCGATGCATTTTTCAGTCAGACCAACCTCACTGCCCTGCGCGAACTGGCGATGCAAACCGCCGCCGCGCGGGTGGATGCCGACCTCAATCAGGGCTATCGCCAACTTGGCCAGGATGCGCCGACAGTGCGCGGACGCCTGTTGGTGGGTATCGATGCCGATGCTCAGGCCGAACGCCTGGTGCGCCACGCTTGCCGGGTGGCTGAGCGTCGCCATTTGCCCTGGAGCCTGGTGCATGTCGACACCGGTGCGGCGCGGGACGAACACGCCCGTACGCGCTTGCAGGCAGCGCAGCAATTAGCCGAGCGCCTGGGTGGCGAAGTGATCACGCTGCGTGCCGGCGAGGTGGCAAAAACCCTTATCCAGCACGCTGCCGAACGCCGCGCCAGTCTGATTCTGGTGGGCCGCAGCCGCCAGCGTTGGTTCGGTGCCGGGGTGGCGCAGCGTCTGTTGCGTCATGGCGATGGCCTGGAAATCAGCGTGCTCGACAGCGAAGTCGCGCAGCGTTCACGCACACTGCGTGCGCGCCATCCGCTGCAGCGTGGCGACTATCTATTGGCTGTCGCTGCCACCGCGGTCGCCACCCTGGTGGCTTGGGTGGTTGCCCAGGTATTGCCGTTGCCGAACATTTCCCTGGTGCTGCTGGCGGCCGTGCTGCTGGTGGCGGTGCGCACCAGTTCCGGGCCGGCCTTGCTCAGCGCCGTGCTGTCGTTTCTGGCCTATGACTTTCTGTTCATTCCGCCGCATTTCTCCCTGGCCATCCACCGCCACGAAGACGTTCTGACCCTGCTGTTTTTTCTGCTGATGGCGGCGCTCACCGGCAACCTTGCGGCGCGCCAACGTCGGCAACTGCGGGCACTGCGCGAGACCCAGAGTGAAACTGCGGCGCTGCTCGAGCTGTCGCGCAAACTCACCGCTGCCACCGACCGCCAGGCCGTGGTGTTGGCCGCGAGCCAGCAGTTGGCCGGTTGGAGCGACGTCGACATTTGCCTGATGGGCCGCACGGCTGACAGCCAATGGCAGGTGGAAGGCGGGGTAAGTCGCGTACTTAGCGAGGCCGAGCGCATGGCCGCCGAATGGGCCTGGCAGCATGACCAGGCGGCCGGTCTGGGCACCGATACCTTGCCCAGCGGGCGCTGGTGGTGGTGGCCCTTGTCGGGCGAAGACGGCCCGCTGCTGTTGCTCGGCGTCAGCCCGAAAAACCAGCAGCCACTGAGCATTGAGCGCCGTCGTTTGCTCAGCGCCCTTGGTCAGCCATTGGCCCAGGCCCTGGCCCGCGCGCAACTGGCGCAAGACCTCGAAGCCGCACGCCTGCACGGCGAAACCGAGCAACTGCGCAGCGCCTTGCTGGCCTCGGTGTCCCACGACCTGCGCACGCCACTGACTGCTATGCGCGGCGCCATCGACAGCCTGCTGACCCTCGATGGCCAACTGCCCCACAGCGACCGCATCGAGCTGCTGGAAAGCACCCGCGATGAAGCCGAGCGCCTGGACCGCTATATCCAGAACCTGCTGGACATGACCCGGCTCGGCCACGGTGGATTAAAACTGGCACGCGACTGGGTGGCGCCGGTAGACATCGTCGCCAGCGCCCTTCAGCGCCTGCGCCCCTTGCTGGCGCCGTTGCAGGTGGAAACCCAGGTGCCGCCCGAACTGCCGCTGCTCTACGTGCACGCTGCCTTGATCGAGCAGGCGCTGATCAACGTACTGGAAAACGCCGCACGGTTTTCCCCGGTGCAAGGCCGGTTGCGCGTGGCCGTGGAGAGCGATACCAGCGAGTTGCGCATCGTCGTCAGCGACCAGGGCCCGGGCATTCCCGAAGCTGAACGGGCGAAGATTTTCGACATGTTCTACACCGCCGCACGCGGTGACCGGGGCGGGCAGGGCACGGGCCTTGGTCTGGCGATTTGCCAAGGCATGCTCGGCGCCCACGGTGGTCGGGTGACGGTGGGCGAAGGTCTCGATGGGCGTGGCGCCAGCTTGACTCTACACTTGCCCCTGCACCCGCAACCCAGCCCTGATAACGACCTTCTATGACCAGCAACGCCAGCACCATCCTGTTGATCGACGACGAACCGCAGATTCGCAAATTCCTGCGCATCAGCCTTGCCGCCCAGGGCTACCACGTGATCGAAGCCGCCACCGGCGGCGACGGCCTGGCGCAGGCGGCACTGGCCAAACCGGACCTGCTGGTGCTCGATCTCGGCCTGCCGGACATGGACGGCCAGCAAGTGCTCAGCGAAGTGCGCGAATGGTCGCAAGTGCCGGTGCTGGTGCTGTCGGTGCGCGCGGGTGAAGGGGAGAAGGTCAAGGCGCTGGACAACGGCGCCAACGACTACGTAACCAAGCCATTCGGCATCCAGGAGTTCCTCGCCCGCGTGCGCGCGTTATTGCGCCAATCGCAGGCGGGGGAGAGCCCGCAGGCGACGGTGAGCGTGGGGCCGCTGACGGTCGACTTCGCTTACCGGCGAGTGAGTGTGGAGGGCGTTGAGGTGAGCCTGACGCGCAAGGAATATGCGGTGCTGGCGCAGCTCGCGCAGCATGCGGGGCGGGTGGTGACGCAGCAGCAGTTGCTCAAGGATATCTGGGGGCCGACGCATGTTGAGGACACCCATTACCTGCGGGTGGTGGTGGGGCATTTGCGGGCGAAGTTGGCGGATGATCCGGCGAATCCGCGGTTTATCAGTACGGAGGCGGGGGTGGGGTATCGGTTACAGAGCGCGTAACGGCAGGCCCTCACCCCCCAGCCCCTCTCCCGCAAGCGGGAGAGGGGAGCCGAACGCCGAATCTGCGGCTACTACGATCAGTCCCCTCGCCCCTCGGGGAGAGGGCTAGGGTGAGGGGGAGGCGGTGGACGACTGGATCAGCCGTTCTCTTCTTCATACCGATCCAAGGTATCGCTGGTAATAATCCGCCCCAACTCGATCAACTCCGGCGCTTTGTAAAACTCGAAAAACCGGCACGCTCGCCGCGGCACATTGACCAGAATGTCCGGCGGATACCCGGCAATCTTGTACTGCGCCAACGAGGTCTGCATCACTTCGAAACTCTGGTTGACCAGTTCCAGCAACGACGCCGGGCTACCCGTTTCGGCGACTCGCGAACCACTGGCCGAGTTGGGCGTCGGGCTTTCGTCCGGGCGTGGTGAGGGGGCGGCAGCCGGTGGGTCGAGCCAGGGGTTGGGCTCGGCTCTGGCCGCTGCTTCCAGCAGTACGGCTTCCTCTTCCGGGCTAGGCAGTTTGCGCCGGAAGGGGATGCGCGAGCCCAGCGTGCCCATCAACCCATCGAGTTTGGTTTTGAACGCCGCCGGCCGTTCGATCACTGGCAGTTGGTAATGGCGCTGGCCATTGGCATTGAGGTTAACCGCCACGATCAGGTCGCAGTGGCTGGCCACCACCGGCACGATGGGCAACGGGTTGAGCAGGCTGCCGTCGACCAGCATGCGTTTGCCCTGGATCACTGGGGTGAACAGGCTGGGGATCGCCGCCGAGGCGCGCATGGCCTGGTGCAAGTTGCCTTGCTGGAACCAGATTTCCTGCTGGAAGGTGAGGTCGGTGGCCACCGCCGTGTAAGGGATGCGCAGGTCTTCGATATTGATCTCGCCGACCATCTCGCGAATGCGCCCGAACACCTTCTCACCGCGAATCGCCCCCAGGCGAAAGCTCACATCGAGCAGGCGCAGCACGTCGAGATAGTCCAGGCTTTCGATCCAGGCGCGGTACTCGGGGAGCTTGCCGGTGGCGTAGATGCCGCCGACCACCGCGCCCATCGAACAACCGGCAATGCAGGCAATTTCATAGCCGCGTCGCTCCAGTTCCTCGATGGCGCCGATATGGGCATAACCCCGTGCGCCTCCCGCCCCCAACACCAGCGCTACGCGTTTACTCATGAGCCACTCCCTACTACTATCGCCGGCCTCTAACTCGGACCTTTAGCGACCATACTCGCGCTGGTTATGCGCTGCCAGATGAGTCGCACTTTTTTGCCTCCCTGACGTCAGATCAACACACGTACTCGACTACCCTTTACTGGCTGTTTTCCTTCTCTGGAGCAAAGTTAATGAAAGCCTGGATCTGCTTACCCCTGATGGTGCTGGCGTTGTCCGGTTGTGCCGCGAAAACCGCCTACCGCGACAGTTGCGCGGCACAGTCGGACGCCGCCTGGCGCGAGCTGGATATCGCCAAGGCCGAGGGTTTCTCCGGCACTGTGAGCTACTCCAAAGCCCTGACGCTGCTGACCGGCGCCAAGACTTCGCAACAATTCGAAGGCTACGAAAGCTGCACCAAGAATGCCAAGAAGGCGCGCTTCTACATCAGCGAGTCCCGCGCCGGGCGTTGATCTTTGCCGCCGTGAAGATCAAAGGCTTCGCGGCTGAAGCCCCTCCCACACTTGAACGCGGTCTGAAGTGCGCCCCAGAAGTTGGACACCAATCCAACCTCTGGGGCGTTTTTCATGAGCAAGTACACAACACAATTCAAGCTGTCTGCCGTTACCGC
>NZ_QAOJ01000009.1 GCF_003050835.1 Pseudomonas sp. GV071
AGAGAAACCTGCTTCGACCCATGCTCCCTCACGGTCTCGTAACCAAAGGGAACCACGGTCTGAAGCAGGTTGAATTTAGCTTACAAGGGGACCCGAAGCGAAGCGCAGGGCCCAGGTGGGGGCTAGACCTTTTGGGTACTTTTGGGGCAATGCCAAAAGTGCCTCGCGCGTAAGGCGCGAAACAAAAAAGCTCAGCGCACGCGGTAATGTAGAAAAGCAAAACCTCAAAGGCAAAAGCGCTGTGTTGGCTTTCGGCTCAATGGTGTTTCTTCTTTACCGCGTGCGCTAGGCGTTTTATTTCGCGCCTTACGCGCGACTAACTTTTGGCATTGCCCCAAAAGTCAGCAAAAGGTCTAGCCCCCGGCATACGGCCTTCCGCTGCGCTCCAGGTACCCTCGCTCCGGCACTGCTCCGGGGGCACGCCACGACGGGCCGTCCCTGGCCCATCGTGGCTCTCGCGGCGTCCCTGCCGCTCAACCCCCTGCGCAGCACCTCCACTCGGCCTCCTGAAGGGGCGAGGTAGATCAACAGCCAGATCAAGATCACAAGCAGATCACAAGCAGATCAAAAACCTCGCTGTTGCTGGGGCATCCGGCCTTACGTCAAAAAGTCCTGTAACCAAACCTGCACAATCACCGTAATGGCACTACGCTCAAACAGGGTGCCTGTTCTGGCACCTGCAGCAAACGCTCTATGTCGCAGCAAGCAAATGCAGCAAGCCTCAGGTGATGGGCCTTCGGGTCTGTCGCGACGTCAGTGCAGTCAGCTGGCAGCAGCAATGGGAAAGCGGTCAATCCATCCATCGCATGTGAGGGGGTCGCATCATGAGCACAGCAAGCCCAAACGACATCAGCAGTAATGTTCTGCGCCGGATGAAAGAGGGCGGCTTCGATTTCGCCCGTATCCACCCGATCGAGTTCTACGCCATTTTTCCCGATGAGGAGCGGGCCCGTGAGGTGGCGAAGAAATTCCGCAGTGAAGTATTGAATGCTCAGGTGAGCGTACGTGATGACGGCGCCTGGCACGTGTTGATCAGCAAGGTGATGTACGCCACCTACGACGGTATTGGTGCGTTCGAGCACGACCTGGAGTCCATGGTCGCCCCCTTGGGTGGCGTTCTCGACGGCTGGGGTGTTACGCAGGAACTCAAAGGGTTGCGGGTCTGACCCGGCGTAAAACTGGCGCCAAACCTCGGATGCGTCGGCTGGTCCTCAGGCTGGCCGGCGCTCTGTAGGGTTTTTCTGTAGAGCTGCCCCGACCTCGGCACGGCGTTTGCCTCAAGAGGTTGAAAAAAAGAGGCGGTTCAGTAATGAGCGATATTCTGATACTCACCCATGTCGACTATTGCCCGGCCGGCCATCTGGCCCGGGTGCTGGATGAGCGACAGCTGGATTTCACCGTCTTGCGTGTGGACCTTGGCGAACTCGACGGTTACGACCTCGACCGGCCCAAGGCCGTGGCGATCATGGGTGGGCCCATGAGCGTCAACGACCCCTTGCCCTGGATTGGGGCGGAGGTCGACGCCCTGCGGTATTTCATCGAGCGCGACATTCCCTTGCTCGGCCATTGCCTGGGCGGCCAGCTGTTGGCCAAGGCCTTGGGTGCAGCGGTGCACCGCATGCCGTACCGGGAAATCGGTTGGCAACCGCTGTGGCAGGCCAGCCAGGCCGAAGGCAACCCGTGGTTGGAACACCTGCCGGACGAATTCCCGATCTACCAATGGCACGGCGACACCTTCGATATTCCCCCCGGCGCGCAGCGTCTGCTGTCCAGCCCCTGGTGCCCGAACCAGGCGTTTGCCTGGGGCGACAAAGTGCTTGGTCTGCAAGGCCATCCGGAAATGACCGAAGAACTGGTGCGTTTGTGGCTGACCGACTGGGCGCACCTGCTGGACGAAACCCAGCCGAGCCAGCAGTCGATGCGCAAGATGCTGGATGAGTTGCCTGAAAAGGTGGCGGCGTTGAACCAGGTGGCGGAGGGGTTTTATCGGCGCTGGTTGGAACTCGCGGCCCTCTAACCAAAACACCGTCGCACTAAAACCCCGTCGTCCCAGCGCAGGCTGGGACCCAGAATTGGCCAGGTAACGGTGTTCGTCACAAGAGTCTGGGTCCCAGCCTTCGCTGGGATGACGGCGGCAGAGAACGAAAGGGTGGAACCACCGGCGGCACAGAACGAGAACCGTGGAGCGGCACAAAAAAACGACCGCCTTGTGAGCGGTCGGGAGCGGGTGGCCGTAAGGGGAGTCGGCCAAGGACAGGAGCAATATCGCAGGCCTTGTGGGCCGTGGGCTACAGCACTGGCGGGCAGCTTCAAGGAAGATGCCCGGCGGCGTGATGGGCGCAATTATCTGGGGCACAAGCATTTTGTTGAAATCAACCCTGACTATGCTGGTCATAGGGAAACAGGTTGCCTTGGCGTTTCGCTTGAGGCTCGGCCAGCAGTTGCCGCGCAACAGGGCGTGGCCGCGTACAGCGGCAGATGGAATGCGCGTTATTGGTGCGTAAGGCTTGTGTCTTATTTACAAGTAACTGATTTATAACGAATAAGACGGATGGCTCGGGCTTTGCAATGGCTATGCACGTCCGGGTGACAAGGAGTACGGCATGACCCGCACCTTTTATGACGAGATGTACCTGGCGAACGGCGAATGTCGTCCGCATTACCGAGAATTCGCCCGTTGGCTGGCGGATACCCCGGATGAGTTACTGGCCCAGCGCCGCCGCGAAGCCGACCTGTTGTTCCATCGGGCCGGTATCACCTTCACCCTGTACGGCGACGACCAGGGCACCGAGCGTCTTATTCCCTTCGATATCATCCCGCGCAGCATTCCGGCCAGTGAGTGGCGGATTGTCGAGCGTGGCTGCATCCAGCGGGTGCAGGCGTTGAACATGTTCCTCGCGGACCTCTATCACGACCAGCGCATCATCAAGGCGGGCATTATTCCGGCTGAGCAGGTGCTGGCCAACGAGGGCTACCAACTGGCGATGCAGGGCTTGAACTTGCACCGCGATCTGTATGCGCATATCTCCGGGGTCGACCTGGTGCGCGACGGTGACGGCAGTTACTACGTACTCGAAGACAACCTGCGTACGCCCAGCGGTGTGAGCTACATGCTCGAAGACCGCAAGATGATGATGCGTCTGTTCCCGGAGCTGTTCGCCGCGCAGCGCGTGTTGCCCATCGACCACTACCCGAGCCTGCTGCTCGACACTCTGAAAAGCTCCAGCCCGTTGGACAACCCGACGGTAGTGGTGCTGACGCCAGGGCGTTACAACAGCGCGTATTTCGAACACGCCTTCCTGGCGCGCGAGATGGGCGTGGAGTTGGTGGAGGGCGCCGACCTGTTCGTGCGTGACGACAAAGTCTTTATGCGCACCACCGCCGGGGCCAAACCGGTGGACGTGATCTACCGCCGCCTTGACGACGCTTTCCTCGATCCGCTGGCGTTCAACCCGGACTCCATGCTCGGCGTGCCGGGCCTGCTGTCGACCTACCGCAGCGGCAATGTGGTGCTGGCCAACGCGATCGGCACCGGCGTGGCGGATGACAAATCGATCTATCCCTATGTCGGCGAGATGATCCGCTTCTACCTCGACGAAGAACCGATTCTGAAAAACGTGCCGACCTTCCAGTGCCGCAAACCGGTGGAACTGCAGCACGTGCTGGCCAACCTCGAGCACCTGGTGGTCAAGGAAACCCAAGGCTCCGGCGGCTACGGCATGTTGGTGGGGCCAGCGGCGAGCAAGGCGGAAATCGAAACCTTCCGCGCCCGCCTGATTGCCCGTCCGGAAGCGTATATCGCGCAACCGACCCTGTGCCTGTCGACCTGCCCGACCTTCGTGGAAAACGGCATCGCCCCGCGCCATATCGATTTGCGCCCCTTCGTGCTCTCCGGCAAAGACACCCGAGTGGTTCCAGGCGGCTTGACCCGCGTGGCGTTGCGAGAGGGGTCGCTGGTGGTGAACTCGTCGCAAGGCGGTGGCACCAAAGACACCTGGGTGGTGGAGGACTAATTATGCTGAGCCGCACTGCCTCTGACCTGTACTGGATGTCCCGTTACCTGGAGCGCGCCGAGAACCTCGCGCGCATGCTGGAAGTGAGTTACTCGCTGTCGCTGATGCCCCAGGACGGGCGCGGCAATGGCCTGGAAGAGCTGGCGTTGCCGCTGTTGATCACCGGCACCCTGGACGAATACCTGGAGCGCCACGGCCCGCTGCATGCCGAGCGCATGCTGCACTTTTTTGCCCTGGATGCGGAAAACCCGGCGAGCATCTATTGCTGCCTGCAAGCGGCGCGCACCAACGCCCATGCCGTGCGAGGGCGGATCACCGCCGACATGTGGGAAAACATCAACGCCACCTGGCTGGAGATTCGCGGCATTGCCGAGCAGGGCCTGGGCCGCTACGGCATCAGTCGTTTCTGCGAGTGGGCCAAGGAGCGTAACCACCTGTTCCGCGGCGCCACCTTCGGCACCATCATGCGTGGCGACCCGTACCGCTTTATCCGCCTGGGCACCTTTATCGAACGTGCCGACAACACCCTGCGTCTGCTCGATGCCCGCTACGAAATGCTCGGCGAAGACATCGACGAAAATGATGGTCGCCCGGCGCGCAGTTACTACCAGTGGACCGCCTTGCTGCGGGCACTTTCGTCGTACGAGGCATTTGCCGAGATCTACCGTGGCTCGCCCAACACCCGCAAGGTGGCCGAGCTGTTGTTGCTGCGCGCTGAAGTGCCGCGTTCGCTGCGCTCGTGCATGGACGAACTGAACCTGATGCTCTCCAGCCTGCCGGGTGATAACGGTCGTCCGGCCCAGCGCCTGGCGGCAGAGCTGGAAGCGCGCCTGCGCTATACCAGCATTAATGAAGTACTCGATGAGGGCCTGCATGGCTGGCTCACCGATTTCATCCTGCTGGTGCGCCAGCTAGGCCAAGCCATTCAAACGTCTTACCTGGAGGTCGCATGAGACTCTCAATCAGCCATGACACCACCTATCACTACGAAGATCAGGTGCGTAACAGCATCCAGTACCTGCGCATGACCCCGCACGACAGTGAGCGTCAGCAGGTGATCAGCTGGGAACTCAACCTGCCGCGCCCGGTGCGCGCCCAGGTCGACCCCTACGGCAATATCCTCCATGTGCTGACGTTGGACGAACCGCACGAAAGCATCATTCTCGGTGCCCGTGGCCAGGTGGAAATCGACGAGCAACGCGAGTGCGAGCACGAAGACCAGTCGCCGCTGCCGTTCCTGCGTACCACCCGGTTGACCGAGGCCGACCAGGCGCTGCGTGATTTCGCCCAAAGCGAATGCGCCAGCCGCCGTGATCGCTCGTGCATGATCGATTTGATGAACCGCCTCAACGCCCATATTCGCTATCAAGCCGACGTCACCGACGTCAAGACCAGTGCTGCTGAAGCCTTCGCCAGTGGCAAGGGTGTGTGCCAGGACCAGACGCACGCCTTTATCGCCTGTGCGCGCAGCCTCGGTGTGCCGGCGCGTTATGTGTCGGGCTACCTGTACACCGACAGCAGCGATCACCTGGCCAGTCACGCCTGGGCCGAAGCCTGGCTGGACGGCGCCTGGTACAGCTTTGACGTGACCAACTGCCTGACCCGTGCCGAGCGCCATTTGAAGCTGGCGGTCGGTCTGGACTACCTGGACGCCTGCCCGGTCCGTGGTATGCGCCGTGGCGGTGGGGTAGAGCAGATGCACGCGCATGTGGAAGTGTCGCCCACCCGTGTTCAGGTGCAACAACAGTAAAACCAAACCGTGACTAGTATGGTCAACACCCTAGCGCCCGAACCGGCTTGAACTGGTTCGGGCGTCTTCGTCTTTATGGATCGGATGCCAACATGACCTATTGCGTAGCACTGAACCTGGCCGAGGGCCTGGTGTTTGTCTCCGACTCGCGCACCAACGCCGGGGTCGACCATATCGCCACTTTTCGCAAACTCCACGTATTCGCCGTGCCGGGGGAGCGCCTGATTGTGCTGCAAACCGCTGGCAACCTGGCGACCTCTCAGGCGGTGATCAACCTGCTGCGCACGCGTTTGAGCCATGACGGCGTGCACCTCAACAACGTGGTCAATCTGTACAACGCGACCACCCTGGTGGGCGACACCATGCGTGAGGTGATGGCCCGCGATACCAACTCGCCGATGGCCGCCGGGGTGGACTTGAGTTGTTCGTTTCTGGTCGGCGGGCAGATCGCCGGGCAGGAGCCGGAGCTGTACAACATCTACCCGCTGGGCAACTTCATTGCGGCCACGGATGACACGCCGTATTTCCAGATTGGCGAGAGTAAATACGGCAAGCCGATTCTTGATCGGGCGCTGAATTACCACACTGATCTGGACAAGGCGTTGCGCTGTGCGCTGGTGTCGTTTGATTCGACCATTCGCAGTAATTTGTCGGTGGGGTTTCCGTTGGATGTGGTGGTGTACAAGGCCAACAGTTTGCAAGTGCCGGCGGGGTTTCGGGTGTTGGAGAACGACCCGTATTTTATGGGCGTGCGGGAGCAGTGGTCGGTGGGCTTGAGTCAGTTGCTGGATGAGTTGCCGCCGTTGCCGCCGGAGTATTCGGCGTAGGGCGGATATCTGCGCTATAGGGAGCAGGCGGCGTTCTTCATAACCGCGTGCGCTGGGCGTTTTGTTTCGCGCCTTACGCGCGAGTCACTTTGCCAGTCGCCGCAAAGTAACCAAAGGGCTTGCCCCAACCTCGGCCCTTCGCTGCGCTACGGGTCCCCTCGACTCCATCATTGCTCCGGGGGCCGGCACAACGGGCCATCCTTGGCCCGATGCGCCTTTCGCGGCTCCTGCCGCTCAACCCCCTGCTCAATGACTCCGCTCGGCCTTCGCCCAAGGGGCGGGTAGATCAACAGCCGGATCAAGATCACGAGCCAGACCGAGATCAAAAACTCGAGGCTGAAGCCTCTCCTGCAGGGGAATGAGGTTGGTTGTGGGAGGGGCTTTAGCCGCGATGCTTTTGATCGTGAGTCTCGGCAATTTGCCAGCCGCCACCTAACGCTTTGTATAAAGCGATTGCTGCCTGCATACGCGCCAGCCTTAGCTGCACACCACTCTCTTGTGCCTGGTACAGCACCCGTTGGGTTTCCAACACGCTGAGTAGGGTTTCGGCGCCGGATTGGTAGCGGTTCTGGGCGAGGTCGAAGGCGCGTTGGGCGTGGTGGCGTTCTTGTTCTTGCCAGTGGCGTTGCTGGTCGACGCCGGCGATGGCGGTCAGCGCCTTCTCCACGTCGGCGAAGCCGGCGTCGATGGCGCTGCGGTAGTTGTACAGCAGTTCGTTCTGGCGCGCCTGGCTGAGGTCGCGGCCGGCGGCCAGTTTGCCGGCGTTGAAGATCGGCGCGCTGAGGCCGGCGGCCAGGGTGTAGAAGGGGTTTTGCACCAGGTCGTGGAATTTGTCGGCGCCGGTGCCGAAGGTGGCGGTGAGGGTCAGGCTCGGCAGCATGGCGGCGCGGGCCACTGTCACGTCGGCAGCGGCAGCGGACAGGCGGGCTTCGGCGCTGGCGATATCGGGGCGGCGGCTGAGCAGGTCGCTGGGAACGCCAGCGTGGATCGCCGGCCACTGCAGTTGATTGAAGCGTTCATCCGTCAGCGCCAACTGCTGCACCGGGCGACCGAGCAGCAGCGCCAGGGCGATGCGCGCTTCCATGGCCTGTTGGCGTAGCAGCGGCAGTTGGCGTTGCTGGATAGCCACCAGGCTGCGTTGTTGCGCAAGCTCCAGCTGAGTAGCGGCACCAGCCTGGTAGCGTTGCTCGACCAGGTTGAGCACCTGCTGCGCATTGGCCAGGTTCTGTTCGGCGATCTGCAGTTGTTCGGCCAGGGCCAGGCTGTTCAGGTAGCTGCTGGCGACGCTGCTGAGCAGGGTCAGGCGCACGGTGGCCAGGTCGTATTCGCTGGCTTGCTGGGCCAGCAAGGCACTGTCTCGCGCTGCCGCGCGGCCGCCCCAGAAGTCCAGTTCGTAACTGGCGCTGAGGGTGCCGGTGTACGAATCCACACTGCGGTCGTAGCTGTCGCTGTCCAATTGGCTGTAGCCGTCACCCCGCAACAAACGTTCGCGCCCGGCTTCGAAGCCGCCTTTGAGTTCCGGCCACAGCGGCGCGCCGGCAATCACGCTGCTGGCGCGTGCCTGGTGGACTCGTGCTTTGGCGGCGGCCAGGTCATGGCTGTCGCGTTCGGCGCTGGCGATCAACTCGTCCAGTTGCGGGCTGCCGAACTGCCTCCACCAGTCGCTGTGCACGGCGGCGCCGTTCTCGGCAGTGGGCGCTTGCCATTGTGCCGGGGGCGCAGGCGTAGCGGTTTCCAAGGGCGGAGTGGTGCAAGCGCTGAGCAGCAGGCACAAGGGCACGAGTCGTTTCATGGGCTGGTCAACGCAGTCACGGGGTCGAGTTGAGCGGCTTTGCGCGCGGGCATAAAGCCGAATACCACCCCGGTGATCAGGGCACAGAAAAACGCGCCGGCCATGGCCGTCAGGGAAAACACCACCGCGATCTGGCTCAGCTGCAGCAGACCACCGATCAGCAATGCCAGGCCGATGCCGGCAATGCCGCCGACCACCGAGAGCAGCACCGCTTCGGTGAGGAACTGGCGCAGGATGTCGTGCTGACGGGCGCCGGTAGCCATGCGAATGCCGATCTCGCGGGTGCGTTCGCGCACGGTCATCAGCATGATGTTCATCACCCCGATGCCGCCCACCAGCAGCGAGATGGCGGCGATGGCGCCGAGCATCAGCGACAGGCTGTTCTGCGTGTGCGCTTCGGCCTGGATCATGGCGGCGTTGTTGGTCAGCTGAAAATCGCGCACGCCACGGTGCAGGCGCAGCATCAGCCGGTCGATGGCTTGCTCGGTCTCGTGCACGCGCTTGGCGTCGGCGGCGGCGAGCACCACGAACTCCGGATTGTGTTTGCCGAACAGGCGAATGCTGGCGGTGGAGTAGGGCACCACGATCTGCTTGTCGCTGTCGTCATCGCCGGAACTGGCGCCTTTGGCGCTGAGCACGCCGATCACTTGGAACGGCACGTTCTGAATCAGGATGTAGCGGCCGATCGGGTTGGCGATGCCGGCGAACAGCGCGTCGCGCACTTTCTGGCCGATCACGGCGACCGTGGCCGCGCGGTCTTCGTCGGCCTGGCTGAAGAAACTGCCTTGCGCCACCGGCCAGTTGAGGATGGTTGGGAAGGCCACGCCGTTGCCGCGGGTGTAGGCGTAGAAGTCGATGTTGCCGTAGCGCACCACCGTGTCGCCGCCGTTCACCGGCATGATCTGCTGCACCTGCGGCAGGGTGCCGACGGCGGCGAGGTCGTCGAGGCTGACCACGCCTTCCGGCGCACGCGGCACCGGGGCAATGCCGGAGAGGTAAATGATGTTCGAACCGAAGGCGCCCATTTGCGCCATCACCTGGCGTTTGCTGCCCTCGCCAACGGCCAGCATCACCACCACCGAGGCCACGCCAATGATGATGCCAAGCAGGGTCAGGGCGGTGCGAAAGCGGTTCACCCACATCACCCGCCAGGCCGCTTTGAGGGCATCCACGAGTTCCCCGGCCCAGGACGCCGTGCTGGTTTGCGGCTGACACAATCGCTGCTGCAACTGCGCCACCTGCTGCTGCCCTTGGGCATGGCTGAGTGGCGGATGGGACGTGGCGCTGTCGCTGATCACCAGGCCATCGCGCACTTCGATAATGCGCCGGGCGCGGGCGGCGACGTCGCGGTCGTGGGTGATCAGCACCACGGCGTGGCCCTGGTCGGCCAGCTCATCGAGCAAGGCCATGACCTGCGCGCCGCTGTGGGTGTCGAGCGCGCCCGTGGGTTCGTCGGCGAGGATGATATGGCCGCCATTCATCAACGCGCGGGCAATCGATACCCGCTGCTGCTGGCCGCCGGATAGTTGATGCGGGCGGTTGCCGCGCCGGCTGCCCAGGCCCAGACGTTCCAGCAACGCCGCGGCGCGCGCCTGCCGTTGGCTGTGGCTGAGGCCGGCGTAGATGGCCGGCATCTCGACGTTTTCCTGGGCGCTGGCGGAGGGAATCAAGTGGTAACCCTGGAACACAAAACCGAAGGCTTCGCGGCGTAGCCAGGCCAGCTCATCGGCCTGCATTTGGGCGACGTCGACACCGCTGAATTGGTAGCTGCCTGAGCTGGGGCGGTCGAGGCAGCCGATGATGTTCATCAGCGTCGATTTGCCCGAGCCCGAAGCGCCGACGATGGCGACAAATTCACCGGGGTAAATCTGCAGCGACACCCCACGCAGCACCTCGACCACCGGCGCGCCGTTGCCGCCGTATTGCTTGCGCACATCGTTGAGGGCAATCAGGGCGGTGGCGGGGTTGGCGTCCAATGCCTGGGCAGTCATTCAGCCGCTCCGCCAGGTGGGCCGATCAGCAGGCGTTCGCCTTCGTCGAGGCCGGCCAGCACCTCGACGAACATGCGATCACGCAGGCCGGTGCGCACGTCGCGGCTTTCGATCTGGCCGTTTTTGCCCAGCACCAGGGCCTTGTAGGTGTCCGGCGTGGCGGTGGCATCCTGCAGGGCGGCGAGGGGGATGGTCAGCACGTCGTCGGCCTTGCCGGCGACGAAAAATACCTGGGCGGTCATCTCCGCCATCAGCGCGCCGTCCCGGTTGTCGACATCCAGCAGCACGGTGTACAGCACCACGCGCCCGCCGCCCTGGGCATTGGGGCTGCCGCCGCCCTGGTTGGCTTGGTCCAGCGGGGTTGGCGGCAGCGGCAACACCTGGCGCACGCTGCCGTTCCAGCGTCGGCCATCGCCGCTCAAGGTGGTGAACCAGGCGTGCATGCCGGGTTTGATCCGGCTGATATCGGCCTCGGACACCTGCGCCCACACGGTCATCGGCGACAGCTTGGCGATGCGCATGATCAGTGGGGTTTGCTGTTGGGCATTAAGGGTCTGGCCGACGCGGGCATCAACCGCGACCACGGTGCCAGCCATAGGCGCATAAATTCGCGTGTAACCGAGCTCGGCTTCGTCGCTGCGCAAGCTGGCTTCGGCCTGGCGGATGCGGGCCTGGAACATGGCGATGCGTGCGTGGCTGGCGCGCACCTGGGCGGTGGCGACTTGTACGTCTTCGGTGCGGGTGGCGCCGCCCTGGGCCAGTTGCTGCTGCCGCGCCAACTGCTGTTTGGCCAGCTCGTTCTGTGCCCGTTGCTCGTCCAGTTCGGCTTTCAGTTGGTCGATGGAATATCGGCTGGCATCCACCTTGGCTTGCTGGGTGGAAGGGTCTATTTCCACCAGCAACTGGCCTTCTTCGACCTGCTCACCAGGCTCGGCATGCAGCTTGATGATCTGCCCGGAAGCCTGCGCGCCGACGTCGACATAACGCCGCGGCTGCAAGGTGCCGAGGGCGCTGACGCTGCTTTCGATAGTGCCGCGCACCACCTGCACGGTCGCCAGTTCATCACTGCGAAACGGCAGCGCCTGCCAGGTGGCAACGGCCACCAACGGTGTCAGGCAGAGCAGGGTGAGGAGAATACGGCGGGGGGTGATCAGGGCACTCATTGGCAGGCTCGTCAGGGTCTGCCAGATAAACGAAGGTGCGCTTAAGAAATTTAGGCGTTACAGGCGGGCGTTGCGGTTGCGGATCAGGGTGGTGCCGTCGCTTTGCGGCTCGAGCTTGATCGGCAGCACTTTGGGCAGCGCCTTGACCAGGCTGGCGATGTCGCGGGTGCTGTAGATGCCACCGATGCGGATGTCGGCGGTGCTCTGGTCGGCGAGCAGCAGCGGCTCGTCGAGGTAGCGGTTGAGCATCGGCACCGCTTCGCCGAGGGTGATGTTGTTGAGGATCAGCTTGCCGTCGCGCCAGGCCAGGGCGGTTTGCGTGTCCACCGAAACCACCTTGGGTTTGAGATCGCCGGACTTGAAGCTGGCCTGCATGTTGGGTGTCAGGGTGCTGTCGTTACCCTGGCGCTCGCT
The DNA here is from genome assembly GCF_003050835.1 of Pseudomonas sp. GV071. Classification (GTDB taxonomy): domain Bacteria; phylum Pseudomonadota; class Gammaproteobacteria; order Pseudomonadales; family Pseudomonadaceae; genus Aquipseudomonas. The sequence continues at coordinate 11,951 of NZ_QAOJ01000009.1, forward strand.
CTGCACCCGCACCGAGCCTTCGGTGACGGTGACCACCACGCTGTCCTGGTATTTCCACACGTTGAAGCGCGTGCCGGTGACGGTGATCGAACCTTCGCCAGCGCTGACCACGAAGGGGTGGGCACTGTCGTGGGTGACGTGGAAATACGCTTCGCCGGTGTTCAGGCTGACGTGGCGTTGGTCGCGAAAGTTGCTGAAGCTGATGTCACTGTTGCTGTTGAGCTCGACTTCGCTGCCATCGCCAAGGGTGATGCGGCTGATGTTTTGCTCGGTCTCGTAATGTTCGTACGAATTCGGTAGCCAGCCCATCATCCAGCCGCCGTAGGCCGCCAGTGGCAGGGCTACCACCGCCAGGGCGATGGCCCGGGCCTGCGGCCGCCAGCCACGCCGACGCGGGCGCACGGGGAGGGTGGGAACTGGCAGGGCCTGGCGCAACGCCGGGCGCTGTGAGGGGGAAGGTTGGCTGGCAGGCAACTGCTCGCTCAGGTCCCAGATTTCCAGCATGGCTTCGTATTCGATGGCGTGGCTGGGGTGTTCCTCAAGCCACAGCTGGAACTGTGCGCGCTCTTCATCCGTGCAATCTGTGGCATGCAAACGCATGCACCAGTGTGCGGCGACTTCGACCAGAGGGTCGTCGTTGGCGGGAGAAGGGGCGTTATTCATCAGGGAATACCGGTTACCTGGTACTGAAGCGGCGAGGTGACATGCTGGCAGGTGAGAATAAATCTTGATGAGAATTATTATAAAATGAATAATTCCATACTGCCAGTATGACGGTCAGGGTGCTCAACCTTATCGCAATGTTCGCCGTCACGTCTGTGGCCGGGGGTTGTTTTGGAGATTTACTATCGGGAGCTGGTGCGCTTTTTGAGCGCCAAGCTGGGGGACCGACACGCCGCGGCGGACGTCGCCCATGACGCTTATTTGCGCGTGATGGAGCGATCCAGTCAAGCGCAGATCGAGTCGCCCCGGGCCTTTCTCTACCGAACGGCGCTCAACCTGGTGATCGACGAGCACCGCCGCAACGCCTTGCGGCGCACCGAAACCCTGGATGTGCTGGATCAGGAAGAACAGTTTTTCTGCCCCTCGCCACACCGCTCGCTGGCCCAGGATCAACGCCTGCAATTACTCCAGCGTGCCCTCGATGAATTGCCCGCGCTGTGCCGCGACGCCTTTTTGCTGCGCAAGCTCGAAGGCCTCAGTCATGACGAAATCGCCCAGCGCCTGGATATCTCCCAGAGCCTGGTGGAAAAGCACATCGTCAATGCCATGAAGCACTGCCGCGTGCGGATGCGCGAGTGGGATGCCGAATAAGCCGCGCTCAGCGTTTTCAGGTCCAGCCTTTCGCGGCTAAAGCCGCTCCTACAGTCCCCACCTAAATTTCATTTCCCCGTCCTCGTCCTTACACCACAGGCGACTTTCGCAGCCGCCACCCGATACTCCTGCCACCCTCGCGCGTGGCTTCTCCAGAGGACGCTGGACATGACCCCATCTGTAGCACCTGCCGCCATTCACGACCTGATCGGCATCGGTTTCGGCCCCTCCAACCTGGCTCTGGCCATTGCCCTGCGTGAACGCGCGCAGCAGCAAGGCGCGCTGGACGTGCTGTTTCTCGACAAACAGGCCGACTACCGCTGGCACGGCAACACCCTGGTGACCCAGAGCGAGCTGCAGATTTCCTTTCTCAAGGACCTGGTGACCCTGCGCAACCCGAGCAGCCCGTACTCGTTCGTGAACTACCTGCACGCCCACGACCGCCTGGTGGACTTCATCAACCTCGGCACCTTTTACCCGTGCCGCATGGAGTACAACGACTACCTGCGCTGGGTCGCCGCGCAGTTCAGCGAGCAGAGCCGTTATGGCGAAGAGGTGCTGGCCATCGAGCCGCTGCTGCATAACCAGAAGGTCGAATCATTGCGGGTGATTTCCCGCGACAGCCACGGCGAAACCTTTGTGCGCCAGACCCGCGCGGTGGTGGTCAGCGCCGGCGGCACGCCACGAATTCCGGAAGCATTCCGCAGCCTGAAGGGCGATGCCCGGGTGTTCCACCACGCGCATTACCTGGAGCGCATGGCGCAGCAGCCGTGTGTCAGCGGCAAGCCGATGCGGGTGGCGATCATCGGCGGCGGGCAGAGTGCGGCGGAGGCGTTTATCGACCTCAATGACAGCTTCCCCTCGGTACAGGTCGACATGATTCTGCGCGGCTCGGCACTCAAGCCGGCTGACGACAGCCCCTTCGTCAACGAGGTGTTTTCCCCCGAGTTCACCGACCTGGTGTTCAGCCAGACCGGTGCCGAGCGCGAGCGCTTTATCCGCGAATACCACAACACCAATTACTCGGTGGTGGACATCGATCTGATCGAACGCATTTACGGGATTTTCTACCGGCAGAAAGTCTCCGGCGTTCAGCGCCACGCCTTCCACCACCTGCGCACTGTCGAGCGCGCAACCGCCCATGGCGATGGCATCGAATTGGCCCTGCGCCACAGCGCCAGTGGTGAGCTTGATGTGCACCGCTACGACGCCGTGGTGTTGGCCACCGGTTACGAGCGGCAGATGCACCGCCACCTGCTGGAGCCGTTGAGCCAGTACCTGGGCGACTTCGACGTGGACCGCGACTACCGGGTGATCACCGACGCGCGTTGCCAGGCGGCGGTGTATATGCAGGGCTTCTGCCAGGCCAGCCATGGCCTTAGCGACACCCTGTTGTCGGTGCTGCCGATTCGCGCGAACGACATCGCCAGCTCGCTGTACGACTACCTCGGCCACCAAAGCCTGAGCAGCGCACCCCGTGCGCCGCTGTTGGCCACCGCCAGCTGAGGCTACCTCACGAAGCGCGCGCCAGCTCTCGGCGGCGCGCTTCTTCACGCACTGCGGGAATGATCCAGCGGCCGTAGTCGACGGTGTCGTACAGCGGGTCATAACCCCGGTTCAAGAACGTGGTAACGCCCAGGTCGACATAATCCAGCAAGGCTTCTGCCACCGTTTCCGGCGTGCCCACCAGCGCTGTGGTGTCGCCATAGGCACCCACCGCCGAAGCGGTCGGCATCCACAATGCGCGATCGTGGCGATCGCCTGCCGCCGCTGCCGCCAATAGGCGTTCGGAGCCAGTGCCCTTGAGCCGTTTGGACCAGGCGCTGCCTTCGGCAAACTGCGGGTTCTGCTTGATCTGCGCAAGGATCTGGTAAGCCCGTTCCCAGGCCAGCTCCTCAGTAGCGCCGAGAATCAGGCGCACCGACAGACTCACCCGTGGCGCTGCCACGCCGGCCTGTTGCGCGGCGGCGCGCAGCTTGGCGATCTGCTCGGCAACCCCACTCAACGGCTCGCCCCACAACGCATATAAATCGGCATGTTTGACCGCGATCTGGTAGGCGATGTCGGAGGAGCCGCCAAACGAAATCGGGATCGCCCCGGCCGGTTTTACCGGCGAAAACGCGCCCTTGAGCTGGAAAAATTTACCGTCGAAATCGAAGGGTTCGTCGCTGGCCCAGGTGCGCCGAACGATCTCCAGGTATTCATCCGTGCGTTGGTAACGCGCGGTTTTATCCAGGAGGAAATCCCCTTCGCCCGGCTCAGCAGTGATGCCGGTAATGGCGTGCAGGCGAATGCGCCCGCCGCCGGTGGTGTGGTCGAGGGTGGCGAAAGAACGGGCTGCCACGGTGGGCGAGGTGAGCGCCGGGCGGTGGGCCACCATAAAGCCCAGGCGCTCGGTTTGCGCGGCGGCAAACGCGGCGATCTGCAAGCTGTCGGCGCCCCCCGGGCCGCTGGCAATCAGCACCCGGTCGAAGCCGGCGTTTTCATGGGCGCGGGCGTGGTGGCGCAGGTAGTCGAGGTCAAAGCCTGCAGCGCGCGGGCCTTTGCTCTCGGACCATTGGCTGGGAAACACCATGCCGACAAATTCAATGGACATGCTCAGTTCCTCAGGCGCCGTTGACCGCGTGCAGGCCGACCGGGGCATCACTGCCACGGCTCAGCGCGGCGCGTTCGCTGCGAAAGTGCGGGAGGATGTGCTCGCCCAGGCGGTAGGTTTCTTCCAGGTGCGGGTAGCCTGCGAGGAAGAACAAGTCGATGCCCACCGCGTTGTACTCGCGGATGCGCGCCACCACGTTGTCGTAGCTGCCGACCAGTGCCACACCCGGAGGCAAACCGATGTAGCCGAAGCCGGACCAGACGTTGGGGTAGATGAAAAAGTCGTCATAGGCCTGGGTTTCGCCTTTCTCGGCGTACTCGTGTTCGAAGCTCAGCTTGCGTGCCGAACGCAGCCCCGAGTGGGCAGCCAGGGCCTTGACCACGCCTTTGGCCAGGCCTTCGTCGAAGAAGCGTTTGGCCTCGGCGCGGGCTTCTTCCTCGGTGGGGCGGGTGATCACGTCAATAGACAAGCCGAAGCGAATGCTGTGGTTGCCGTACTTCTGCGCACGGGCTCGCACGTCGTCGATCAAGGCGCGGATATCTTCCGGGCGCTCGGCGCGCATCAGGTAGTAATCGGCGTGCTTGGCGGCCAGTTCGCGGGCAGCGTCCGAGGAGCCTGCGGTGCAGATCAGTGGCAACTCGGCTTTTTTCTGTGGGCCTCGCAGGCCACCGCCTTCGGCTTTGTAGTACTTGCCGGCGTAGTGGAAGTTTTCGTTGTGCCAGTAACCCTTCACCACGTCGAGGAATTCGCTGGCACGCAGGTAGCGGTCGTCGTGCTCGGTGAAGTCGCCGACCTGACGCTGGATCACTTCCGAACCGCCGTTGATGATGTTCCACACCAGGCGATTGCGCGAGGCGCGCTGGTAGGTCGCGGCCATTTGTGCAGCGGCGAAAGGCGAGAAGTGGAAGGGTTGGAACGCGGTGACGAATTTCAGCTTGCGGGTTTCGCGGACCAGTAGCGAGCACACCGTCCACGGCTCTTCGCCGCCCGGCGCGTTGACCATCAACACCCCGCCAAAGCGGTTGATCTCGGCGGCTCGGGCGATCTGTGCCAGGTAGTCGATATAGGTGAAGTCGTCTTCCGCGTCGAAGGTCGACACGGCGCCGGTGCTATTGGGGTTGTTCGACCAGTCACCGCGGTTGCGCGGGTCGCCAGGGAGGAACTGGGTTTCGCCATGCAGGGGCAGGCGGGTGAAAAATTCGATGCTCATGGGCAGGTCTCGGAAAAATGGAAGAGGGGACGCAGCGACCGTCAGGGGTTGCTGCTGACTTGGCCTTTAAGGCTCGGCCAGTAGTCTTCCAAGTGCAGGTTGATCAGCGCCTGGTTGGTAAAACGGGTGTCGAAGGACTGGCTGAGGTCCACTTCGTCGCGGATCAGCTTGTTCTCGAACGCGTAGTGGGACAGCGCCTGGTAGTGGGCTTTGAGCTGCGCGTTGCTCTTCGGCGCCCAGCGATCTTTCCAGGCCACCGGGTCGCCCTGGTCATCACGGCGCAACACGCTTTCGGCGGTACCGGCTTTGGACGACAGCAGGTAATAGGCGTCGCGGTTCTGCTCCTGGGAAATCCACCAGGCCGCTTTGATCCAGGCGGTGGCAAGAAGTTGGGTGACTTCGGGGTACTGCTGGATAAAGGTGTCGGTACCCCACAGGTCCGAGACCAGGCGCCAGGAGTTGTCGCCCTGTTTGGTCGACCAGATGATCTTGCCGACGCCTTTGTCTTCCAGCGCGTAGGCCTCGCTGAGCAGCACCGCGGCATCCACTTTGCCGGCAGACACCGCCGCCGCACCCACTTGTGGATTGAGGTTGGCGATTTTGAAATCGGCCAGGCTCAGCTGTTTGCTAGCGAGGAAGTTAGTGAAGGCGAATTCCCATGGGCGCCCACGGTGCAGGGCGACGCGCTTGCCTTTGAGGTCTTCGATGCTGGTGGCCGTGGAACCGGCTGGCACCACCAGGTACACGTTGTTGCCGCTGCCGCCAGGCACGATCAGTTTGCCCGGCACACCGCCAGCGCCACCGATGACCGAAGGTAGGTCGCCACGCACGGCGAAGTCGATGCTGTTGTTGGTGAAGCCTTCATTGATCTGCGGCCCGGCGCCGGCGTGGGGCAGGGCGATCCAGTGGAGCTTGATGCCTTGTTTGGCCAGCTCCTGTTCCAGCCAGCCTTCCTCGATCACACGGCCGGGAATGCCACCAAAGGTCGGTTTGCCGCCCTGGGTGTAGGCCACGATGGCGATCTTCACCGAGCTCGGTTGTTCTGCTGCCAGCACACTCAGGCTGACGGCCAGGGTGGCCAACGCCGTCAGGCTGCTACGCCAAAGTCTGTTCATGTCGCTCTCCTTTCGGCGGAACATCCGCGCTTTACAGGCAGACAGCAGAATGCATGCCAGGCGCTGCAGGCCTTGTATTAGCTGGGTTTGGCGGGTTTTTAAGCTATTGCCGATGGGGCTCTTGCTGTTGCCTGGGCAGCCGCTGCTGGCCGATTGCTGCTCCAGCAGCAGCGTTTAACCAATAGATGCAAATCGAATATATAAAGATTAATTAATAATTTTTGGATCTATGTTGCCTTCGTGCATGATTGCCGCCAGCGCCCTTTGCCCGCAGGTATGCACTATGTCGTTGCTCACTCATCCCAACGCCCGCGAACTGACCAAGTCGGTACGCGCCACCGTGCTGGTTTTCAAGGACCCCCGTTCGCAGGAGTTGCTCAGCCGCATCGAACGCCTGGCGCCGAGCGAGGCCAATGCGTTGATTATCGGCGAGACCGGTACCGGTAAAGAGCTGGTGGCGCGGCATATCCATAACCTCAGCAATCGCAGCAAAGAACCCTTTGTTGCGGTGAACTGCGGCGCCTTTGCTGAAACCCTGGTGGAGAGCGAGCTGTTCGGCCATGAGAAAGGCGCCTTCACCGGCGCCACCAGCAGCAAGGCCGGCTGGTTCGAAGCGGCCAAGGGCGGCACGCTGTTTCTCGATGAAATCGGCGACCTGCCGCTGAACATGCAGGTGAAGTTGTTGCGCGTGCTGCAGGAACGCGAAGTAGTGCGCCTGGGCTCACGCACGCCCATCCCGATCAATGTGCGCCTGGTGGCTGCCACCAACGTCAACCTCGCCGACGCGGTGGTGGCCGGGCATTTCCGCGAAGACCTGTTCTACCGTCTGCATGTGGCCACCATCCGCCTGCCGCCACTGCGCGAACGCCCGGGCGACATCATGCCGCTGGCCGAGTTTTTCATGGAAGAACACTGCCAGCGCTTGGGTTATAAACGCGCCAGCCTGAGCGTCGAGGCCGAACACAAACTGCTGAACCATAGTTGGCCAGGCAACATCCGCGAGCTGGAAAACGCCATTCACCACGCCTTGCTGGTGTGCCGTAACGAGCGGGTGCAGCCCAATGACTTACACCTGGTCGACATGCGCACCGCTGGCATACGCCACGACGCACCGCCGTCTCAAGCGATCAGCCACAGCCCGGCCGTGGCGGCAGCGGCGCCGGTAGACCTGGAGACGGCGCTGACCGCGCTGTTCGAGCAGAACCTGCCGGACCTGTATGAGCACATTGAAGAGACGGTGTTTCGCACCGCCTACCGCTTCTGCCACGGCAACCAGTTGCAGACCGGCCGCCTGCTGAATATCAGCCGCAACATCGTCCGTGCGCGGCTGGAAAAGATCGGCGAAATCGCCCCGTCGGCACCGCGGGTCGGCAGTCTGGGGTAGGGCGCTTAAAGCGCTGGCAAGTCGAAGAACGCGCGGGCACACGCGGTGGTATGGGCGGCCAAGTGTTCGGGCGTTTCTTCGCGATGCCGAGCCACTTCATTGAGCACTTCCAGCAGATACGCCGGTTCGTTGCGACCATTCTTCGGCTTCGGTCGCAAGGTGCGCGGCAGCAGGTAGGGCGCATCGCTTTCCAGCATCAGACGGCCCACTGGAATTTCCTTCACCAGCGGATGCAGGTGGGTGCCGCGGCGCTCATCGCAAATCCAGCCGGTGATGCCGATGTGCAGGTCCTGATCGAGGTAGCTGAACAGCGCACGTTTCTCCCCGGTGAAGCAATGCACTACGGCGGCCGGCAAGCGGTCGCGGTAGTCACGGAGGATTTCCAGCAGGCGCTGGTTGGCGTCGCGCTCATGCAGAAACACCGGCATCTGCAATTCCACCGCCAGCGCCAGCTGTTCTTCCAGGGCTTTTTCTTGCTGTGGACGTGGCGAGAAATCACGGTTGAAATCCAGCCCACATTCGCCCACCGCGCGCACCGAGCTCTCTTTTAATAGCGCCCGCAATTGCGTGGCGCTGCTGCTGGTCCAACTGCTGGCGTCGTGGGGGTGAACCCCGGCGGTGCTGAACAAGCGGGTGCCATGCTCATCGGTTTGCCGGCACAGGTTCAGGGCTTTTTCGCTGCCCTCCAGGCTGGTGCCGGTCAGCAGCAGTTGGCAGACACCGGCCTCGTAAGCCCGGGCGAGCACTGCTTCATAGTTCTGGGCAAAGCTGTCGTGGGTCAGATTGACGCCAATGTCGATGAGTTGCATGGTGCTACCTCACTGCGAAGCGGTGCAGCTTAGCATCTCCGTGGTCGTATCTATAAAGCTATAAAATACAATCAGTTATGGCGTGTTGTTAAAGCGGTTACAGACTTTGGCTGGCATCCCGCTGCCAGCTGTGCGACCCTCCGCGCCCTTTTTGCCAGGGAACTAGCCACTCTTCACTGGGGAACTAGTCCTTGGACCCGCCACTCTGAGGCGATCGGAATTTTACGGTGACCGCTGCCAGCCCCTCTGGCCCGGCACCTGGAGATTGAATGACGCGTGTCTTGCTGCTCCTACTCAGCCTGCTGTTGCTGCCCTTGCCGGCGGCTGCACGCCTGGCCGGGCCTCAGGAAGGCTGGCAGCACCCGAGCGAGGTCCGTGACCTGAGCAAAATCCGCAGCAGCGGGGTCTTGCGGGTACTGGTCAACCAGAGTCGCAACAGCTCCGGTGAAGTCAAAGGCCAGGCCATCGGCCTGGAATACCACCGCCTGAAAGCCTTCGAGCAATACCTCAATCGCAATGCCCATGATGGTCGCCCGCTGACCCTCAAGATCATCCCCAAAGCCAAAGACCAACTGCTCAGCGCCCTGCAGCGCGGCGAGGGCGACTTGGTGGTGCCCGGCGAGCTGCTCAACGCCCGCAGCGGCCAGGACGTGAGTCCGAGCATGGCGATTCGCGCCCACGTGCCGTTGGTATTGGTCGGCCGCCAGGGCAACAAGCGTTATCAGCGTATCGAGCAACTGGCCGGTCGCAGCCTGGCCTTGCCGGCAGGCAGTGCGGCGGCCGAGGCGCTGGAAGAGATCAACCAGCACCTGGCGCTGCGCAAGCTGCCGCCGATCAGCATCGAATGGGTCGACCCGAGCCTGGCCGTGGAAGACGTGCTGGAAATGGTCGAAGCCGGCATCTTTCCCTATACCGCCGTGGAACTGCCGATTGCCGAGCGCTGGAGCAAGGTCATGCCCAAGCTGCGGATCGAACGGCAACTGGTGCTTACCGAGCAGGGCGACATCAATTGGTTCGTGCGCCCGGACGCGCCGATGCTGCGCGCCGCCATCGACCGTTTTCTCAGCGGTTACAGCAGCCCCACCGACCAGGATGTAGCGTTTCAGCGCATCTACCGGCGCCTGTACAAGGTGCATTACCCGCTGGACCGCGGTGATCGCCAGCGCCTGGAAAAAGTCCGCCCGGTGCTGCAACGCTATGGCGACGAGCAAGACATCGACTGGCTGGCCCTGGCCGCGCTGGCTTTTAAAGAGTCCACCCTCAACCCGGCCGCGCGGGGCAGCGGCGGCGCCACCGGCCTGATGCAGATCACCCCGGCCGCCGCCCGCAGCGTTGGTATCAGCGACGTGAAGGGCCTGGAGGGCAACGTACAGGCCAGCGCCAAGTACCTCGCGCGCATCCGCCGCAACTTCTTCAACAGCGCGCAGATCAACGAGCGCGAGCGCATGGCCTTCGTCCTGGCCGCCTACAACCTCGGCCCGCAACGGGTACAAGGCTTCCGCGCAGAAGCCCGGCGGCGTGGCCTGAATGCCAACCAGTGGTTCTTTCAGGTCGAACGAATTGCCATGGAGCAGGTAGGAATGGGCGTAGTCAGCTACGTTAATGCGGTGAACAAGTACTACCTGGCCTATGACCGAGAGCGCGAGCAGTTGGTGCCTAAGGGCAAAGTGGCAAGTTCCAAGAAGTGACGCAGACCGTGTGAATACTACTGCGCGCGGTTTAGCGGCGTTAAACACAGGCGAAAAATGCTCATTGACTACGTGTCAACTGCGCTTTTTCGCCTGTGTTTGCCTTGCTAAACCTTCGCTCGCTACGTTTTCACACGGTCTGGAGAGAGGTTTTGTTATCTAATTTATCGATAAGTATTAACCGAAAATGCCGCTAGTCGTATCGATATTATTATTTAAACTACGCCCACCAACACCTACTAAGCCTCCCATTAAGGAATGCACCATGAACAAACTGATCAACACCGTACTGGCTACCCGCGCTGGCTTCGGCATCACCATCCTGCGCGTGATCACCGGTCTGACCTTCGCCTCCCACGGCTCGCAAAAGCTCTTCGGTCTGTTCGGCGGCTACGGCCTGGAAGGCACTGGTCAGTGGATGGCGAGCATCGGCATCACCCCGGGTTACCTGATGGCCCTGCTGGCCGGTAGCGCTGAATTCTTTGGCGGTCTGGCCCTGGTAATCGGCCTGCTGGTTCGCCCGGCTGCTGCCTCGCTGATCGTCGCCATGCTGGTGGCAATTTTCGCGGTGCACATCGGCAATGGCTTCTTCATGGCCACCAACGGCTTTGAATACGCCCTGATCCTGGCCACCATCAGCGCTGCGCTGCTGGTAGAAGGCGCCGGCAAGTTCTCCCTGGATCGCAAAATCGCTGGTTGATCAGCTGCCATAAAAAAGCCCCGCCTGGTGCGGGGCTTTTTTGTGCGTGGTAACTCGGAAGGTGTAGAAGCGGCACCAACCCTAATTACTCGCCGACAACTCCACCGCTGCGTCTAGCCGCAGCCGTTCGTTTTCGTTGAATTGCTCGTTTGCCAATTGCTGGATGGCGGCTTGTTTGTCGCCGTCGCTCAGGCCTTTCTGGTTTTCGATCTGTGCTTTGGCGGCGGCGAAGGTGGTGACGCGCTGTTTCCAGCCAGCGCGTTGCTGGTCGAGGGTTTCCAGGCGGCTAGTGGCTTCGGCGCCAACCAGTTGCTGGCGCAAGGCCCGTACTTGTTCGGCACTGGCACCCTCGGCGCGCAGTTGCTCGGTTTGTGTGTGCAGTTCGTTTTGCAATTGCGGCAGTACGCTTTCCTGCAACTCTTCCGGCAGGCTGGCGCGCAGTTGGTCCATGGCCACGCCTTTGGCGGTAGCGTCGAGTTTGTCGTCGTGCTGGATGGCCAGGCGCTGCAGGGTGAATTGGTTGTAGGCCTCTTCGCCGGCGAAGAAGGCTTGGTGCGCTTCAGCGCTGAACAGTCGCGCGCGCAGGGCTTGCACGGCGCTTTCGCGTTGGCGCAGGGCGTCGAGGTTGGCCATTTGCGGCAGGTCACGCTCCAACTGCACCAGGTCGCGCTTGTAGTCGAGGTACTGGGTCAGCAGGGTTTGCGCCTGCTCTTGCGCGGGTTGCGGCAGTTGGCTGGCGATGTACGCACGCAGGCGTTTGACGCTGTCTTTCAGCGACTCCTCACCGTAGGAGCTGAGGAAGTAATCGAAGATGTGGCGGATGTCGGCAGTAATCAGCAGGTTGCCGGCGCCGTCGACCTGAAAGCTGCCGTCCACTTGCGTGCCTTTGAACGACGAAGGCAGGGGCGCGAGGGTGGCGGGCAGGGCGGCGATCTGTGGGGCGACCAAATCGGCAGCAGGCTTGGAAGCAGCCGCTGGCAGTGGTTTTTTCACGGCGCTGGTCACAGCAGGTTCTGCGGCGTTTTCCAGGGGTTGCAGGTAGAGCATCACCGCCACGCAGACGGCAAAGGAAACGGGCAGCAACAGCAGCAGTTTTTTCATCGGTGTTCGCTCCAGCCGGTGGACCTGATGGCTGAGCCCATTGCGGGCTCAGCCATTGTCAAAGGCCTTACAGGCCGACGTTTTTCAAGCGGTTGGCTTGCTGGCGGTACACGGTGACCGGGTCGGTCTCGAACAGGCTAGTGAGGCCGAAGGTCTGGTTGACCTCGTCGAGGTGGTTCATTCGGTAGTCATCGCGAATAACCTGACCCAGGTGCGAGCTGCATTTACCCACCAGGCCGTCATTGGCGGTGCTGCCGAACGTCAGCGACGAGGCGCCGAGCAACAGGTCGCTCGGGTCCAGGGCGTTGGTCAGCGGACTGGTGCCACCCCAGGAGTAGTAACGCACGCCGTTCACGCTGTAGGCACCTTCGCCGCACGCGCTGGTGGGAATGCCTTGCGGGTACTTGGCGTTGAACACTGTCGCGCCCGCCGTGTTCAGCGACTGCAGTGCGCCCAGGGCGTTTTGCGGGGTGGTGCTGGAGCTGGCAGAAAGGAAGTTGATCAGCGCGCCGAGGCCGTTGACGATGCCGGCGACGACGGTTTCCCCGGCTGAGCCCGGAGGAATCTGACGCAGGAAGTCGGCGGTGGCCGAGCCTTTGTGCGGAGCGCCGACGCTGGTCGCCGACGCCACCAGGTCCGGGCGCACAGCAGCCACGTAGCGGATGGTCGGGCCGCCATGGCTGTGGCCAATCAGGTTGACCTTGGGTTTGCCGCTGATGGCGACGATTTCTTCCACTTGTGCCAGCAGTTGCTCGCCGCGTTTTTCCGAGGTGTCGAGCTGGCTGACTTCAGTGATGTACACCTTGGCGCCGTCGCTGCGCAGGGCCGAGGGAATGCCGTACCAGTAATCCACGCCAAGAATGCTGTCGAAGCCGAGCATGCCGTGGGCCAGAACCACCGGGTATTTGGTCTGGGTATAGCCGGTGGAGCCGAACAATCCTGCATCGGCCTGGTTCGACAGCAGCAAACCAGAGGCAAGGCAGAGGGCGAGCAGAGTTTTATTGTTGTTCATATGCGCTCTCGCAAGGGGATGAATAAGGCAGTTGTCGCCATCCAGGGCAAGCCCCCACGCCCCTCCAGGGCGCGTACATCAGCGCAAGCGGTAGTACAGGATTCATGCCACTACAAGCGCAGCGCCTGGGGTGGCTCTAGTTCGGTGTTTTCCTGCTTGTTCGTGCGTTTTGTCCGACAATTTCAGCTGTTTCCCCTGTTACTGGCTGAAACGTTAAACGCGGTGTTTGGCCACTTTCGCCTGGCGCGGCGAGGGCCCGGTTGGCCGGCCAGGAGGGCGGAAAATTGCCGCTAACGTAGCGGACCTAACCTAAGGATGGGTTGGCAGCCGGCACGCCGCAGGGTTGACAGCGCGGCGCCTGCTTCCCTAGGATTGCCGCCAGCGCCGATTTAAACAGCTACTTGCGGGGCGCTCAGCGAAGTCAGATGTACCTGAACAAGGGACCTGCTTCGAAATACCGCTAAAGCGCTGGTTCGGTGTTGCCTCTCACCGCTTCCTGCGAAGCTTTTGAGGCGAGAGACCCGTACATGAATGCCCCCACTGCGTTGAACACCCCCGTTACCCTGGCCCTTGCGCCGACTCCTGTTGCTGCCTCGCTGAATCTCCGCCCCTTGCTGCGTCTGGCCCCGATCACCAGTGGCCTGGCTTTGCGCAACCCGAAAATCCTCCTCGGCGGCCATCACCAGCCGACCCTGCTGCGCTACCTCGAAGGCTGGCCGAAGCGCTGGGGCGGGCCGCGTACCTTCCAGATCCAGTTCGTCGGTGACGACGAGTCGCTGCAGCGCTTTGCCCGCGACAGCTTTGACCTCGCCGTGGTGCAGGCGCCGAGTGCGGCCAATCTGGAAAGCTGCGTGCGCGATCTGGTGCGCGTGGCGCGGCAGGGCCTGATCACTCGCCGCTAGAATGCATCGAGCGCTGTGGCCGAATGGGTCAACCCACCCTGAGCACTTGCGTCATTGAGCCCTGCGCTGAGCGGCGCCTACCCTGCGGAACAATAAATTCGCAGGGAGCCCCACATGCAACGCATCCATTTCGACACCGAACACAACCTGTTTCGCGACGCCTTTCGCGCGTTTCTGCAGAAGGAAGTGGTGCCTCATCAGGACGCCTGGGAAGAAGCCGGGGTGGTCAGCCGCGAGGTGTGGCTGAAGGCCGGCGAGATGGGCTTTCTGCTGCCCTGGGCTGATGAGGAATACGGCGGCAGCGGCCTCAAGGATTTTCGCTACGAGCAGATCATGTGCGAGGAGCTGGCCAACATTAACGAGGCTGGCTTTATGTTGCCGCTGCACTCGGCATTGTGCGGCCCGTATATCGCTGACTACGGCAACGCCGAACAGAAGGCGCGTTTTCTGCCGGGCATCATTCGCGGCGAATGCATCCTCGCTGTGGCGATGACCGAACCGAGTGCCGGTTCCGACCTGGCGGGCATGCGCACCACCGCCGTCGACAAGGGCGACCACTACGAACTCAATGGCTCCAAGGTGTTTATCTCCAATGGCCTGCTCGCCGACGTGGTGATTGTCGCGGCCAAGACTGACCCGGCGAACAAGCACGCCATGGGCCTGTTCCTGGTGGAACGTGGAATGGAAGGTTTCGAGCGCGGGCGCAACTTGAAAAAACTCGGCATGAAGAGCCAGGACACCGCCGAACTGTTCTTCAATAACGTCAGAGTGCCCAAGGAAAACCTGCTCGGCGATGCCAAGGGCGGCTTCTTCTACCTGATGAACATGCTCGCCCAGGAACGCTTGACCAACGCCTGTGGCGCAGTCGGTGGGGCTGAGGCGGCGCTGCAGGTGACCATCGATTACGTCAAAGAGCGCAAGGCCTTCGATCGGCCGATTTCGCACTTCCAGAACACCCGATTCAAGCTCGCCGAAATGCGCACCCAGGTGGACGTCGCCCAGGTCTTCGTCGACCGCTGCGTGATGGACCACAACCAGAAAAAACTCACCCCGGAAGTTGCCGCCGAGGCCAAACTGTTTACCACCGAATTGCTTGGCAAGGTGGTCGACGAAGGTGTGCAACTGCATGGTGGCTGGGGCTACATGTGGGAATACCCGATCTGCAAGATGTACGCGAACGCCCGTATTCAGCGGATTTTTGCCGGCACCTCGGAAATCATGAAAGAGATCATCAGCCGCGGCATGAAGCTCTGAAATAAGGAGGCTACGTCATGAATGCCATCGACGCCTGGGCCCAGGTCGCCACTGGCCGCACCCATCAGGAGCTGCCGGAAGTGGCGCGCCTGTTCGAGAAATCCGGCTCGGCGCACTTGCTCGATCGGCATCTGGACCCGGCGCAAACCGTGGCGCTGATGGATCAGGGCGGGGTCGACAAATTGATGCTCGCCGCCTGGTGTCGCCCCGAGCGCTGGCTGTGCACAAACGATGAAGTGGCGGTGTTTACCCGCGCCTTCCCCGAGCGTTTTGTTGGCGTGGCGACGGTGGATCTGAGCAAGCCGGTAGCTGCCGTTAGGGAGCTGGAGCGGGCGGTCAGCGAGCATGGCTGCAAGGCCCTGCGCATTGTGCCGTGGCTGTGGAAACTGCCGCCCAACCACCGCCTGTATTACCCGCTGTACGTGAAATGCATCGAGCTGGATATTCCGTTCTGCACCCAGGTGGGCCATACCGGTCCGCTGATGCCGTCGGAAACCGGGAGACCGGTGCCGTATCTGGATGAAGTGGCGCTGGACTTCCCCGAGCTGCGCATTGTTGCCGGGCACATCGGCCATCCGTGGACCGATGAAATGATCGGCCTGGCCTGGAAGCACGACAACATCTATATCGATACTTCGGCCTATCTACCGCGTTACTACCCGCCGCAGCTGCTGCAGTTCATGCGTAGTTATGGCCAGGACAAAGTGCTGTTTGGCAGCAACTTCCCGCAGCTGTCCCTGGAAAAATGCATGGGCCAGGTGCACGAACTGGGCTTGAGTGAGGACGTGCTCGGCAAGTTCCTCCACGGCAACGCTCGTCAGGTTTTTAAGCTGTAGGTCAGGCAACCCAACAATAAAAAGGAATGCGCCATGAAAGGCCCGCTGTCGTCGCTGAAGATTCTCGATTTCTCCACGCTGCTTCCCGGCCCCTTTGCCTCGCTTTTGCTGGCCGATATGGGCGCCGAGGTGCTGCGGGTGGAATCGCCGAGTCGCATGGACCTGGTGCGGGTATTGCCGCCCCACGACAACGGCGTGGCTGCCAGCCATGCCTACCTCAACCGCAACAAACGTGGCATCGCCCTGGACCTGAAACAGGCGGCGGCGGTGGAGGTGGTCAAGCAACTGGTGCAGGACTACGACATCGTGCTTGAGCAGTTTCGCCCGGGGGTGATGGACAAGCTGGGCGTCGGCTATGAGGCGCTCAAGGCCATCAACCCCAAGCTGATTTATGTGTCGATTACCGGCTATGGCCAGACCGGACCTTACAAGGATCGCGCGGGCCACGACATCAACTACCTGGCGCTGTCCGGCATCGCCGACCAGACCGGGCGTCTGGACAGTGGCCCGCTGCCGTTGGGCATCCAGGCGGCAGACATTGCTGGCGGTTCGCTGCACGGGGTGATGGGTTTGCTGGCGGCAGTGATTCAGCGCCAGGTAACGGGGCAGGGGCAGTACATCGACGTGAGCATGACCGACTGCGCCTTCAGTCTTCACGCCATGGCGGGTGCGGGTTTCCTCGCCTGCGGTGAAGAGCCGAAGATGCAAAGCCAGGCGCTGAACGGCGGCAGCTTTTATGACTACTACCGTACCCGCGATGGCCGCTGGTTTTCCGTGGGCAGCCTGGAGCCGCAGTTTATGCAGCAGCTCTGCGCGGCCATCGGCCGGCCAGAATTGGCTGCCCATGGCCTGTCGCCCAAACCGGAGCAGCAGAAAGCACTGAAACAGCAGATCCAACTCGAGTTCGAGAAGCGCAACTTCGCCGAGTGGGGCGAGATTTTTTCCGCCCTGGATGCCTGCGTCGAGCCGATGCTGAGCCTGGCGGAAGCCGTTGAGCACCCGCAACTGCAGGCTCGTGAATTGGTGGTGGAGGTGCCGCGCGAAGGCAGCACGCCGCAGCGGCAGATGGCGTGCCCGATCAAGTTCTCCAGCGGCTTGCCGGCGCCTCGACATATCGGTGCGCCAGTCGGCGCCCATACCGCCGAGGTGTTGGCGGAATTGGGTTACAGCATTGAGCAGGTCGCTACACTGCGCGCCGGTAAAGTGGTGGCCTGATCGGCTCCTGTGCTAAAAAGCGGGTTCCACGTAGGGCGAACACGCCCTACGAAACCGGCGCACAAGGAGCAATATTGATGGGCAAGCTTTCACGGACAAGCATGGCGCTGGCACTGCTATTGGGCGCCGGCATGGTCTGCGCCGAAGAGCCGGCGGGCGAGGGCAGTACTCTCAAGGACTCTGCCAAGGCCGCAGTTTCATCGGCCATTTCGGCGGGAAAAAACCTGCTCGGCGGCGCCTCTGAAGGTGTGACCGAAGGCCGCAAATCGACCCAGGGTGCCGACGGTGCGGTGATCATCTCGCAGTACGATCAGTTGGCCGGCAAGGTCGAGGTCAAGCTGCTGAAAGTCGAGGCGGTCGAGGGCAACCTGAGCGTGTTGATCGGCTTCAAAAACCTCACCGAGCAACCGGTGCGTCTGATCAACCTGTGGGACAACGGCGCCCTGCTCGCCATTGACCAGGAAGACTACGCCAGCAACCTGGCCCCCGACAGCGCCAACCCGGAAGAACTGACCGTACCGGCGAAGATCGGCGTGCGGCAGAAATTTATCTTCGAAGGGCCGGTGGAAGGGCCGAAGGCCGTGCGCTTGTGGGGAAAGGATTTCCCGGTCAAATAGACCAACAGCCTCGATTTCCGCCAACACCGTTACTGAGATAAACCCGATGGTCACCTGCTACCTGCGCTACGTGCTCGACCCAAACAAGCTCAAGGAATTCGAGCGCTACGGCAAACTGTGGATTCCGTTGGTAGAGCGCTTCGGCGGCCAGCATCACGGCTACTTTCTGCCGTCCGAAGGCGCCAACAACATCGCCCTGGCGCTGTTCACTTTCCCCAGCCTGGCGACTTACGAGCAGTACCGACACGACTCGATGCAAGACCCCGAGTGCCTGGCCGCGTTTCAGTACGCGCAGGACACCCAGTGCGTTCTCAGTTATGAACGCAGCTTTTTCAGGCCGGTGTTTGAGTAATGTTTCAAGAGCATCGCGGCTAAATCCACTCCTACAGTTAAACGGTGATCCCCTGTAGGAGCGGCTTCAGTCGCGATGCTTTTTACTCTTCCCGCTGCTCACCGCTAAACACCAAGGTCGCTTTGCAGCTGCGGCAGTAGTAGCGCCGCCCTTTGCGTACCAGGGTGTGGCGCTGGGCGGAGAAGGGGAAGTCGCGGTCGGGGCAGGCGCAGCTGTAGACATAGCGGGTCACGCTGCGGCGCTGGATCTCGTAGGTGTGGCAGCGGTCGGCCGGCAGTTCGTAGACGCCCTGCATGATCAGTTGCCATTCCTCGCCGTGGGGCTGAATGTGCGGGCCGAACATTTCGCGGGCGATCATGTGCGCGACCTCATGGGCCACGGTTTGCTTGAGAAAGTGTTCCTGGTTTTCGCGGTACAGCTGGGGGTTGAAGCGCAGCAGGTTTTCATCGAGATGGGCCACCCCGGCTTTTTGCCCACGTAACTTGAGGCTGACTTCGGGGCGGGTAAAGCGGCGTCTGAAAAACGCTTCGGCTTGTTGGTAGCAAGCCTCGACACGAGCATTAAGCAGTTCGGGCATCGAGTTCCTCCGGATAACAGGCGCGATTATGCCCAAGCGCGCCGCCGGCCACTTGCCTAAAACAACGAAACCGCCAAACGGCGGTTTCGTTGTGTCGCTCAGGCAGGTGTCAACTTGTGTAGACAGGGCCTACACCCATCTCCCAGAAGATCACGGACATCGCGATCATTGCCACCAGCACCACCAGGCCCACTGCCAGCACCGAGCTGGAGAACAGGAAGCCTTCGTCCTGGTGAATGTTCATAAAGGTCGGTATGCCAACGTAGAGCAGGTAGACCGTGTAACAGATCGCGGCGGTGCCAACGAACATGGCCAGCCACAGGTTGGGATAGAGGGCTGCGAGCCCGCCGATGAATAACGGTGTTGCCGTGTAAGCAGCGAAGACCACGCAGCGGCCCATGTCCGGGCTTGCATCGTAAGTTCGCGCCATCCAGTTGATGAAGGCGCCCATGACGGCCACGCCACCGAGCATCGCCAGGTACGTCATGACAGTCATCCACAGCGCGCTGGCTTCGGTCAGCATCACCGGGGAGCCGTTGCCCACGGTCCAGCCGACCTGGGTGGTTCCTATATAGGCAGAAACTGCGGGAATCGCGGCGAGAATCAGCACATGGGTGAGATACATGTGACTGATGCTTTCTTCTTCGCCACGGATCTCTTGCCACTCTTGGTCAGGATGCGCGAAAAGCCCCCAAACGTGATGGATCATACGAGACACCTCCTCTTGTTATAACGGTCGCCCCCCAGCGTAGCGCCCGGCGTGCGTGAGTAGCTGCGCAGGGTGCAGGGCCGAACCAATGCGACCGTATGTCGCAGTATAGGCAGGGGCTGGAGGCCGCGTGGGGCGTGGTTTTAGAGCAAATCAGTCTCTAAATGTCAGCGGTAATAGCGGGCAAGAATTTCCATGGCCAGATTGATCGACTGCAGCCGCGAAGTGCTACCGCCGCGATCCGGATGGTGCTGGCTGACGAGCTGACGGTAACGCTGTTTGATAGTGGCGAGATTGAGCGCCTCGGTGCTGTTGTCGAGTTCGAACAACTCCAGTGCCGCACGCTTTTCGTCACCGCCCTGCATGCGCTTCCAGAAACTGGTGAGAAGTTTCTCTACATCACCCTCGCTGGTGTCGCGTAAATGCCGCGTATCGAGGTAGTACTCGCGCAACGGGTCGGCTTCGCTGAGGCTGGCCTGGCCAGCGCTATAGGGCAGCAATTGCACGCATAACGGGTTGATCGCCAGGTGCGCGCTTTGCTCTTGCCACAGGCGGTCGCGTAATTGGTACAGCGCGTTGAACAACAGGAAGTGGGTGCGAAACAGCACCAGTTTGTCGGCCAGGCCGAGGTTGGGAATGTGGGTGGAGTGGCGTTTTTTCAGCTGCTGAATCAACTGGTATTCACTGCAGCCATCGGAGGCTTCGCGCAGCAATAACAGCACCTGATCGGCCAGATCCAGGCTGTTATCCAGTTCAACGGGCAGGGCGGAGGAGGGGGTGGCAGTCATGGCCGCAGCCTAGCACAGCGAACGGACGGGCTTGTGTGGCGGAACTCGCAAGGTTCGGACCTGTCCCACGCAGCAGACTACGGTCCGTGTAGCCGTTATGGAGAATTATCGTATGCGCCGGTTGCGCACCTTGTTCGTCACTGTTTCTCTGCTGTTCGCTGGCCTGCTCTCTGGTTCTGCGTGGGCCGCACCTTCTGCCGATTTGTGGGACATGTGGAATGCCAGCGACGAAAGCCGCGCCGCCCACATCGACCACAGCGCCTGGCAGGAACTGCTGACCCGCTACCTGAAGACCAGCCCGAAAGACGGCATTGCCCGCTTCGACTATGCCCATGTCGATTCGGTGCACCGCCGTTTGCTCGACGTCTATATCGAGCAGCTCAGCGACCTCGACCCGCGTCAGTTCACCCGCGCCGAACAGTTTGCCTATTGGGTCAACCTGTACAACGCCCTGGTCACCCAACTGGTGCTGAAGAAATACCCGGTGGACTCGATCACCAGCCTGGGCGCCTGGTACCAGTTCGGCCCATGGGACAAGAAGGTCACCGAAGTGGCTGGCCAGAAGCTCACCCTCAACGATATACAGCACCGCATCCTTCGCCCGATCTGGAAAGATCCGCGGGTGTTTTACGTGCTCAACTGCGCGAGCCTCGGTTGTCCCAATCTGCCGGCCTTTACCCTCAGCACCAAGAACACTGAACAACAGCTCAACGACGGCGCTCGCGCCTATATCAACGACCCGCGCGGCGTGGCGTTTGAAGATAAACAGCTGGTGCTATCGCGCATTTACGACTGGTACGCCGATGACTTTGGCGGCGAGCAGGGCGTGCGCGAGCACCTGCTGAAATACGCCGAACCGGCCCTGGCGCAGAAGCTCAAAGCCTTCGACGGCAAGACCCGCTATCGCTTTGACTGGGATTTGAACAAGCAATAAGCGCCGCACGGGGTAGGGGAAATGCTGCTTTCTGCGTAAAATGCGCGCCTTCGCGTTCAGCACTTCCGGACCTTTCGCACCATGGGCACCCTTTCGGTTAATCAAAGCAAACTGCAGAAACGCCTGCGCCGTCAGGCCGGCGAGGCTGTTACCGACTTCAACATGATCGAAGACGGCGACAAGGTGATGGTCTGCCTGTCGGGCGGCAAAGACAGCTACACCATGCTCGATGTGCTGCTGCACCTGCAGAAGGTGGCGCCGATCCAGTTCGAGATCGTCGCGGTGAACATGGACCAGAAGCAGCCTGGCTTCCCCGAGCACGTACTGCCGCAATACCTGGAAAGCATCGGCGTGCCGTACCACATCGTCGAAAAAGACACCTATTCGGTGGTCATGGAAAAGGTGCCGGAAGGAAAAACCACCTGCTCGCTGTGCTCGCGCCTGCGCCGCGGCACGCTGTACACCTTCGCCGACGAGATCGGCGCGACCAAGATGGCCCTCGGGCACCACCGCGACGACATCCTGGAAACCTTCTTCCTCAACATGTTCTACGGCGGCACCCTCAAGGCCATGCCGCCCAAGCTGCGCGCCGATGACGGCCGCAACGTGGTGATCCGTCCGCTGGCCTACTGCAGTGAGAAGGACATCGAGGCCTACTCCGAGCTGCAAGGTTTCCCGATCATTCCGTGCAACCTCTGCGGCTCGCAGGAAAACCTGCAGCGCAAGGTGGTCAAGGAAATGCTGCTGGAGTGGGAGCGTAAAACCCCGGGCCGCACCGAGATCATGTTCCGCGCCCTGCAGAACGTGATGCCCTCGCAACTGGCTGACCGCAAGCTGTTCGACTTCGAGAACCTGCGCATCGACGAAAGTGCGCCGTCGCGGTTTCTTGATGTGATGAACCTGTAATTCACCGACTTCACGACACTTCGCCTCTATATATAGAAGGACGCTGAATGCGCGACTACAAATGGCTGAACGAATACTGTCTGAACCGCTTCGGTTCGCAGGCCAAACTGGACGCGCAACTGCCCACCGTCAAAACCCCAGCGCAATTGCGCAACATCACTGACGACCGTTATTTGTCCTTGATTGCTTTACGGGTTTTTCGTGCCGGGCTGAAGCACAGCCTGGTCGACACCAAATGGCCGGCGTTCGAGCAGGTGTTCTTCGGTTTCGACCCAGAGAAGGTGGTGCTGATGGGCGCCGACCACCTCGAACGGCTGATGCAGGACGCGCGCATCATCCGCCACCTGGGCAAGCTCAGGAGCGTGCCGCGCAACGCGCAGTTCGTGCTGGATGTGGCCAAGGAAAAGGGCAGTTTCGGCGCGTTGATTGCCGATTGGCCGGTCACCGATATCGTCGGCCTGTGGAAGTACCTGGCCAAGCACGGCAGCCAGTTGGGCGGGCTGTCGGCGATGCGCTTTTTGCGCATGGTGGGCAAAGACACCTTTATCCCGGCTGAAGATGTGGTCGCGGCACTGAAAGCCCAGGACATCATCGACAAAGCCCCCACCAGCCTCAAAGAGCTGGCCGCTGTGCAGGCGGCATTCAACACCTGGCATGAACAGAGCGGCCGGCCCATGGCGCAGCTGTCGTGGATGTTGGCGCACACCGTCAATCATTGAGTCATTGGTTAATTGTGGGAGGGGCTTCAGCCGCGACTCCTGCAAACGCAAAAATCAGACGCGTCGCGGCTAAAGCCCCTCCCACAGGATGAGGTGTTTGTTGACGGACCCACGTCTAGTTGAAGCCCTGCAGCGCGCCGAGCGCTTGCTGATTATCACCGGAGCCGGATTGTCGGCTGACTCAGGCCTGCCCACCTATCGTGGCTTGGGCGGCCTGTATAACGGCGAAACAGCTGAAGGCATTCCCATCGAGGCGGCGTTGTCCGGGCCCATGCTGCAGCGCGATCCGGCGCTGTGCTGGAAGTACCTGGCCGAACTCGGGCGCGCCTGCCTGAACGCCAAACCCAACGCCGGCCACTATGCGATTGCCGAGCTGCAGCGGCGTAAACCCGGATGCTGGGTGCTGACGCAGAACATTGATGGCTACCACCGCCAGGCCGGTTGCGACCCAGAGCGCTTGATCGAAATCCATGGCGAGCTGGCGCCGTTGTCCTGCCAATCATGCGGGGCGGTGAGCGAGGAATTGGCGGGGCACTTGGACCGCCCGTTGCCACCGAGGTGCGAACAATGTGCGGGCGTTCTCCGACCGCCGGTCGTTTTATTTGAGGAGATGCTTCCCGAAAAAGCCATCGAAACGCTCTACGACGAGCTTCGCAAGGGTTTTGATCTGGTTATCGCGGTGGGTACTACAGCGAGCTTTCCGTACATTGCCGAACCGGTGCTGCGCACGCGCCAGGCGGGGGGCTTTACCGTTGAAATCAACCCGCAGGACGGGGCTTTGAGCCCGTATGTGGACGTCCATATTCGCGGAAAAGCGTTAGATGTGTTGCCGATACTACTGAGTCACACTCTGGCCAATTAAATTTGCATATAACCGTTATGGAAGGCATATTCGCGCCTTCATAAATTTTTCGTCCACGGTCGTGCCCATGCTCAAACGCTCTGCACCCCTCGTGCCCCTCGCACTCTCAGTGTTCCTTGTGGCATGCGCTGGCTATCAGCCGGCCCCACAAAACGCTGAAGTTCCTAAGCAAACCAGCAGCCAGCAAGTTGCTGATCAAGATGTCGACGATGATGGCCTTGACCCATTGCCGGACTTCGCTCAGGACCAACCGTACGAACTTCCGACCTTCGCTGACAGCATCCTGGCCCATGGCCTGTCGCTGGTGGGCACCCGTTACCGCTTCGGTGGTACCTCGGCCAACACCGGCTTCGACTGCAGCGGCTTTATCGGTTATCTGTTCAAGGAAGAGGCGGGCATGAGCCTGCCGCGTTCTACCCGCGAAATGATCAACCTGGACGCGCCGCTGGTGGCCCGTGATGATCTGCAACCGGGCGATCTGTTGTTCTTCAGCACCCGTGGCCGTGGCCGCGTCAGCCACGCCGGTATCTACCTGGGCGATGACCAGTTCATCCACTCCAGCAGCAGCAAAAGCGGCGGAGTGCGGGTAGACAGCCTGGACGACAAGTACTGGAGCCGCACCTTCATCGAAGCCAAACGCGCTCTGGCCCTGGCCTCGGTGAACACCGCGCAGACCAGCCGTAACCCACTGCATCCATAAGCCAGTCGGTTACCGACAAAACCCCCGTTAATCGGGGGTTTTGTGTTTCTGGCGGTACACAAAGTCAAAAACTCGAGGCTTCAGCCTCGATTCCTGCAAACGCCAATTCTCAACCAACCCTTGCGCCACGCGCTTCTCAAGGGCAGAGTACGCCGAACCACCTCTGAGCCGCCTCGCTTATGCCCGCTCCGGCCCGTCTGCTACTCGTATTACTCGCTGCGCTGCTCACGGCATGCGCCAGCTCCCCACCCCCCGCAAAACCCATCGTTTATGCCCCGCCCAGCGCTGAACAGCCTGCTGCGGCGGATGATGTGCTGTTCCGCGCACTCGGCCTTGTCGGCACGCCGTATCGCTATGGCGGTAACACCCCGGACAGCGGTTTCGATTGCAGCGGCCTGATTGGCTATGTGTACCGTGACGCCGCCGGTATCTCGTTGCCGCGCTCCACCCGCGAGCTGATCAGCATGCGCGCGCCAAGCATCAAACGTGAGGCGTTGCAGGCCGGCGACCTGGTGTTCTTTGCCACGGCCGGTGGCGGCAAGGTCAGCCATGCCGGTATCTACGTCGGCGAAGGGCGCTTCGTGCATGCGCCGTCCAGCGGCGGCACCGTCCGCCTGGACAGTCTGTCCACCGCCTATTGGCTGAAAAGCTATGTCGACGCCAAGCGCGTGCTGAGTCCCGATCGGTTGGCACGCACACCGTGACCCGCCGGCAATAACAGTGGTGCGCTAGACCCTTCGTTTTTTCTGCCCAGGATGGACTGCATGACTGCCCGCACCCTCTCGCTCGATGATGCGCTGTACAGCTATCTGCTCGATGTGTCCCTGCGTGAAACCCCGCTGCTCAAACGCCTGCGTGACGAAACCCAGGCCATGCCCATGGCGCGCTGGCAAGTGGCGCCCGAGCAGGGCCAGTTCCTCGCGCTGCTGGTGAAGCTCACCGGCGCCAAACGCCTGCTGGAAATCGGCACCTTCACCGGCTACAGCGCCCTGTGCATGGCTAGCGCCTTGCCCGAAGACGGCCACCTGCTGTGCTGCGACCTGCCGGGCGACTACAACCACATCGCCCGTCGTTACTGGTTCCAGGCCGAGGTGCAAGAACGCATCGAGCTACGCCTGGCGCCCGCCCTGGAAACCCTCGGGCAACTGGAGCGCGAAGGGCGCGGCGAAAGCTTCGACCTGATCTTTATCGATGCCGACAAAGCCAACTACCCGGTGTACCTGGAACACGCTCTGGCCCTGGTGCGCAAAGGCGGGGTGATTCTGTTCGACAACACCCTGTGGAGCGGCCGGGTGCTTGAGCAGTCACCGGACAGCGCCGACACTCGCGCGATCCAGACCCTCAATCGGCGGCTGAAGAATGACCAGCGTGTCGACCTGTCATTACTGCCCATCGGCGACGGCCTGACCCTGTGCCGCAAACGCTGATACAGCTCGCCCATGCCTGAACCGATACGCCTGCCACCCCAGCCGGACCAGTGCGAACTGTGCCGGCGCCCCGTGCCGCTGACCCGCCACCACCTCATCCCCAAGGCGCTGCACAACAAACCCTACGTGCAGAAACAGTTCGCCAAGAGCGAACGCATCACCGCCACGCTGTGGGTGTGCCGGGCGTGCCATAACCAGATTCATCGGTTGTTCAGCGAAAAAGAGCTGGCGTTGACCTACAGCAGTCGCGAGGCGCTGCTCAGTGATGAGCGCTTGCAGACGTTTGTTGAGTGGTTGGCGAGCAAGCCACCGGGGTTTATGCCCAGGCATTGAAAAGATTTCAGCAGCGGGCCCATCAGCCAATTTGACGCTCAACCCCCAACCCTCTACCCTGCCAGCCTTGCTTCAGGTGCCTCTTCTAGAGGTGAAACAGGGAAGTCGGTAATGGCACCTCTCGTGCCTTCAATCCGACGCTGCCCCCGCAACGGTAATTGAGCTGAAAACCCGCAAAGCCACTGTGATTCGTCATGGGAAGGCGCGATTTTCTGTTGGCCGCATCCGGCCACGCTCATAAGCCCGGAGACCGGCCTGTCGCAGTTCCATGGCATTGCGGAGGGCTTTGCTTGGCGTCGTGTGGCTTCCTGCCACCCGTGCGTCTGTAATTCTCCGCTAGCCTCAAATCAGCTTCGACCCTGGGTCCAGCAGAGGTAAGCAATGAGCGAATCCGCAGAGCGCGACGCCCGCCACAAAGCGCGCATGGCCCGCAAAAAAGCCCTGATCGACGAAAAGATCGCCCAAGCCCAGGACGAATACGGCTTGCTGCTGGTGCACACCGGCAACGGCAAAGGCAAAAGCAGCTCGGCGTTTGGCATGGTTGCCCGCGCTCTGGGGCACGGCATGAAAGTCGGCGTGGTGCAGTTCATCAAAGGCGCCGCCAGCACTGGCGAAGAGAAATTTTTCCGCCGCTTCCCCGAAGAAGTCAGCTACCACGTGATGGGCGAGGGCTACACCTGGGACACCCAGGACCGCCAGCGCGACATCGACAAAGCCGTGGCCGCCTGGGTCGTGGCCAAGCAATTGCTCAACGACCCGGCCATCGGCCTAGTGGTGCTCGACGAGCTGAACATCGCCCTCAAGCACAACTACCTCGACCTCGACACCGTGCTTGCCGATATCGGCGGTCGCCCGGAGTTGCAGCACGTGGTCGCCACCGGCCGTGGCGCGCCGCCGGCATTGATCGAAGCGGCGGACACCGTCACCGAAATGGGCATGCTCAAGCATGCGTTCAAATCCGGGGTTAAAGCCCAGGCCGGGGTGGAGTTTTGAGCCACGCTGCCGCCCACGCTTGCCCGGCGTTGCTGATCGCTGCGCCAGCCTCTGGCCAGGGCAAAACCACCGTTACCGCCGCCTTGGCGCGCCTGCACACGCGCCAAGGCAAGAAGGTGCGGGTATTCAAATGCGGGCCGGACTTTCTCGACCCGATGATTCTCGCCCGCGCCAGTGGGGCGCCGGTGTATCAGTTGGACTTGTGGATGGTTGGCGCCGCCGAAAGCCGGCGTCTGCTCTGGGAAGCCGCGGCCGAGGCCGACCTGATTCTGATCGAGGGCGTGATGGGGCTGTTCGACGGCACGCCGTCGGCCGCTGACCTGGCGCGCCATTTCGGCGTGCCGGTGCTGGCCTTGATCGATGGCTCGGGCATGGCCCAGACCTTCGGCGCCATGGCCCACGGCATGGCCACCTACCAGGCTGACCTGCCGTTTTCCGGCGTGCTGGCCAACCGCACCGGCAGCGCCCGTCACGGTGAAATTCTGCGCGACTGCCTGCCAGCCGGTATCAAGTGGTACGGCGCTTTGCCGCGTAGCGCTGCGATCGAGCTGCCGAGCCGCCACCTGGGCCTGGTGCAGGCCGAAGAACTGGAAGACCTCGACGCTCGCCTGGACGCTGCGGCCGATGCCTTGGCCGCCAGCGCCGACACCCGCCTGCCGCCGCCGGTGACCTTCGCCGCCCCTGAGACGGCGCGGCATATTCCGGCCTTGCTAGCCGGCATCCGCATTGGCGTGGCGCGCGACACCTCGTTCGCCTTCCTCTACCAAGCCAACCTCGACCTGCTGCGTGAGCTGGGCGCCGAACTGATCGAGTTCTCGCCGTTACGCGACAACGCACTGCCCGAGGTCGACAGCCTGTACCTGCCCGGCGGTTACCCCGAGCTACACCTGGCGCCGCTGCAGGCCAACCAGGCCATGCGCGCCGCGATCCATGCCCACCATGCGGCCGGCAAACCGCTGCACGCCGAATGTGGCGGCATGCTCTATCTGCTCGACGCCCTGACCGACAAGGACGGCGCCCGAGGCGAGCTGCTTGGCCTGCTGCCCGGCAGCGCGCAGATGCACAAGAAGCTCAAGGCCCTGGCCCTGCAGGAAATCGACCTGCCCGAAGGCCGCCTGCGTGGCCACACCTACCACTACTCGGAACTGGACTGCGCCCTGACGCCGCTGGCCCGTGGCGTGTGCCCAACCTACAAGCGCACCAGTGAAGCGGTGTACCGCATCGGCCGCCTGACCGCCTCGTACATCCACCTGTATATGCCCTCCAACCCAGCAGCGGCTGCCGCGCTATTTTTACCGGGCGCGGCACCTGTAGCGTTACAGGCCACCGAACGCGGAGAGCAGCAGCCGGCATGAGTGAGCACGCCTACAGCGACGCCGAGCGCGCGGCGGTCTATCGCGCCATTGCCGAACGGCGAGACATGCGCCACTTCAGCGGCGGCTCGGTGGCACCCGAAGTGTTGGCGCGGCTGCTGGAAGCGGCCCACCACGCCCCCAGCGTCGGCCTGATGCAGCCGTGGCGGTTTATCCGCATCACCCGTGCCGAGCTGCGCAGTGCCATTCATGGCCTGGTGGAAGAGGAGCGGGTGCGCACTGCCGAGGCCCTCGGCCAGCGCGCCGATGAGTTTATGCGCCTGAAGGTGGAAGGCATCCGCGACTGCGCCGAGCTGCTGGTGATCGCCCTCGGTGATGGCCGTGAAGCCCATGTGTTCGGCCGCCGCACCCTGCCTGAGATGGACTTGGCCTCGGTGTCCTGCGCCATTCAGAACCTGTGGCTGGCGGCGCGTGCCGAAGGGCTGGGGGTGGGCTGGGTGTCGTTGTTCGAGCCGCAGGCCTTGGCCGAACTGCTGCATTTGCCGGTCGGTGCCAAGCCTGTGGCGGTGCTGTGCCTGGGGCCCGTGCCGGAATTCTATGCGGCGCCGATGCTGCAACAGGAAGGCTGGGCCACGCCACGGCCGCTGGACGAATTGCTGTTCACTGACGGCTGGGTGGAAAAACCATGAGCATCGCCTTGCTCAGTGTTGCCGGTGTGGCCTTGGACGCCTGTTTTGGCGAGCCAAAACGCTGGCACCCGCTGGTGGGTTTCGGCCGACTGGCCAATGCCCTGGAGCGCCGCTTCAACCGCCCCTATAGCGCGGCCGAAGACGACAGCGGCCGCGGTTGGCGCAGCCATGGCGTTACAGCCTGGGTGATCGCGGTATTGCCGCTGACCATGGCGGCCTGGCTGCTGAGCCTGCTGCCCTATGTCGGCTGGCTGGTGGAAATCGCCGCGCTGTACCTGGCCCTGGGCCTGCAAAGCCTGACCGAGCATGCGCAGCCGATTATCCAGGCCCTGCGTGATGGCGACCTGACCAAGGCGCGGGAGCGCGTGGGGTATATCGTCAGCCGCGACACTTCGGCATTGGACGAGCAGGGCGTAGCCCTGGCCGCCACCGAGTCGGTGTTGGAGAACGGCAGCGACGCGGTGTTTGCCGCGCTGTTCTGGTTTGTCCTGCTCGGTGCGCCGGGTGTGGTGCTGTACCGCCTGAGCAATACCCTGGATGCCATGTGGGGTTACCGCAACCCGCGCTTCGAACGTTTTGGCTGGGCGGCGGCGCGTATCGACGACGTGCTCAACCTGATTCCCGCGCGCCTGGTGGCGCTGACCTACGCCGTGCTCGGCAACACCCGCCTGGCCCTGCGCTGCTGGTGGCGCCAAGGCTTCACCTGGTACAGCCCGAATGCCGGCCCGGTGATGGCGGCCGGGGCCGGTGCTCTGGGCGTGGCCCTGGGTCGCCCGGCCATGTACCACGGCGCCCTGCGTGAGCGCCCGCCATTGGGCGAAGGCCCGCCGGCCGACGCCGATGCCATCGAACGCGCCGTGCGTCTGGTGCGCCGTGGTGTGCTGTTGTGGCTGTTGGTGTTGCTGCTGGGAGGGCGCCTGCTTGCGTGATCCGGTCGAAGGCGGCCTGCCGCACGGTGGGCGTTTGCAGCAGGTAGCGTGCGACTACGGCATCGCTCTGGGTGACTGGCTGGACCTGTCCACCGGCATCGCCCCCTGGCCCTTTGAGCTGCCGCCGATTCCCCTGCGTGCCTGGGCGTGTTTGCCGGAAACCGGCGATGGTTTGCATGCCGCCGCGTGCGGCTACTACGGCGTTAGCCAGCTGTTACCGGTGGCTGGCTCGCAGGCGGCGATTCAGCTGTTGCCACGGCTGCGCGAACACAGCCGGGTGGGCGTGCTGTCGCCGTGTTACGCCGAACATGCGCACGCCTGGCACCAGGCCGGGCATCAGGTGATCGAGATAACCGACGCTGAGGTCGAGGCGCAGTTGCCCGGTCTGGATGTGCTGGTGGTGGTCAATCCGAATAATCCCACCGGCCGTCTGTGCCGCCGCGAGCAGTTGCTGGCTTGGCACGCTGTGCTGGCCGAGCGCGGCGGTTGGTTGCTGGTGGATGAAGCCTTTATCGACATCACCCCGGAACTCAGTCTGGCCGCCGAAAGCGAGCGCGACGGGCTGATTGTGCTGCGCTCGTTCGGCAAGTTTTTTGGTTTGGCCGGGGCGCGGCTGGGCTGTGTGCTGGCGGCAACGCCGCTGTTGCAGGCGCTGGCCGATAGGCTGGGGCCATGGACCATCAATGGCCCGACACGCACGGTGGCGGCACATTGCTTTGCCGATATTGCGGCGCAACAACAGCAACGCGAACGCGCGCTGCAGGCCAGTCAGCGCCTGGCCCAGTTGCTGGCTGCCCACGGTTTGGCGCCCAAGGGTGGCTGTGCTTTGTTCCAGTGGTGGCAGGGCGCGCAGGCTGCTGCACTGCACGATTTTTTTGCCCGCCGTGGCGTGCTGCTGCGTCTGTTTGCCGGCGATAGCAGCCTGCGGGTTGGCCTGCCCGCCGATGAAGCGCAGTGGCAGCGGTTGGCCGGTGTTTTGAAGGAATGGGTTGATGAGTAGTTTGCAGGCGCAGGCCGCCACGTTAATGGTGCAAGGCACCACGTCCGATGCCGGCAAAAGCACCCTGGTCGCCGCGTTGTGCCGCTGGTTGCAGCGTCAGGGCGTGGCCGTGGTGCCGTTCAAACCGCAGAACATGGCGCTCAACAGCGCCGTGACCGTGGACGGCGGCGAAATTGGCCGTGCCCAGGCCGTGCAGGCCCAGGCTTGCGGCCTGCCGGCGCACACCGACATGAACCCGGTGCTGCTCAAACCCAACAGCGACACCGGCGCCCAGGTGATTATCCATGGCCGCGCCGTTACCAGCATGGAAGCGGCGCAGTACCACGACTATAAAAAGGTCGCCATGCAGGCTGTGCTGCAGTCGCATCAGCGCCTGAGCGGCGCCTACCAGGTGGTGATGGTCGAGGGCGCGGGGTCGCCGGCAGAGATCAATCTGCGTGCCGGCGATATCGCCAACATGGGTTTTGCCGAAGCGGTGGATTGCCCGGTGATTCTGATCGCTGACATCGACCGCGGCGGCGTGTTCGCCCACCTGGTCGGCACCCTCGAACTGCTTTCCGAGAGTGAGCAGGCGCGGGTCAAAGGCTTTGTCATCAACCGCTTTCGTGGCGCCCTGAGCCTGCTGCAACCCGGCCTCGACTGGCTGGAGCAGCGCACCGGCAAACCGGTGCTCGGCGTGCTGCCGTACCTCACCGACCTGCACCTGGAAGCCGAAGACGCCATCGACACCCGCCAGACCGTCAAGGCCGAGCAGGTGCTGAAAGTGGTGGTGCCGGTGCTGCCGCGGATCAGTAACCACACCGACTTCGACCCGCTGCGCCTGCACCCGCAGGTGGACCTGCAATTTATCGGCCCCGGCCAGGCCATTCCGCCCGCCGACCTGATTATCCTGCCGGGCTCGAAAAGCACCCGTGGCGACCTCAAGGTGCTGCGCAGCAATGGCTGGGAAGCGGCGATCAACAAACACCTGCGCTACGGCGGCAAGCTGCTCGGCATTTGCGGCGGACTGCAGATGCTCGGCAGCCAGTTGCATGACCCGCTCGGCTTGGAAGGTGCTGCCGGCTCCAGCCCGGGCCTGGGCTTGCTGGACTTCGATACGGTGTTGGCCGAGCACAAACAGCTACGCAATGTGCAAGGCCGGCTGTGCCTGGAAGACGCGAGCATCAGCGGTTATGAAATTCACGCCGGGGTCAGCAGTGGGCCGGCCCTGGAACAGTTCGCCGTGCAACTCGACGACGGCCGCTGTGACGGCGTACGCAGCGCCGATGGGCAGATTCTCGGCACCTACCTGCACGGCCTGTTCGAAAGCCCAGAGGCCTGCAGCGCGCTATTGCACTGGGCCGGGCTGAGCGATGTGCAGCAAGTGGATTACCACGCCCTGCGAGAGCGTGACCTGGAGCGCTTGGCGGATTTGGTTGAGCAGCATCTGAACACCACTCGGTTGAAGGAGCTGTGCGGGATTTGAATGACATTCGCCATTCAGGTGGGAGGGGCTTTAGCCGCGAGCTCTTAAAATCAACAGCATCGCGGCTGAAGCCCCTCCCACAAAAACGCTACGCAAAATATCAGGAGCAGGTGTGGGTTATGAGCGTCCGTGCGTCTTCTTTGGGTTATGCGGTCAAGGGAGTGAACCATGCATGAACTGATTCTCGGCGGCGCCCGTTCGGGCAAGAGCCGTCTGGCTGAGCGCCTGGCCACGGAAAGTGGCTGGCCGGTGACCTATATCGCCACCTCCCAGGCCGGCGATGGCGAAATGAGCGCGCGAATTCTCCAGCACCGCGAACGCCGGCCTGCCTACTGGGACCTGGTCGAAGAACCCGTGCGTCTGGCTGAGGTTCTGCAGGCCCACGCCGCCCCCGAACATTGCTTGCTGGTGGACTGCCTGACCCTGTGGTTGACCAACCTGCTGATGCTCGACGACCCCCAGCGCCTGGCCGCGGAACGCGAGGCGCTGCTGGCCTGCCTGGATGGGTTGCCAGGGCGCCTGCTGCTGGTCAGCAATGAAACCGGATTGGGGGTGGTGCCGCTGGGCGAGCTCACCCGCCGTTATGTCGATGAGGCCGGCTGGTTGCACCAGGCCCTGGCTGCACGTTGCCAGCGGGTGATTTTCACCGTGGCTGGGTTACCGATGATTCTCAAAGGAGCGCCGTTATGAGTTTGTCCTGGTGGGCTGCACCCTGTCAGCCGCTGGATGCAGTGGCCAAAAGCAAGGCCACGGCACGTCAGCAAGTGCTGACCAAACCCGCCGGCTCGCTGGCCGCGCTGGAGCAGGTGGCCATCGACCTGGCCGCCATGCAGGGCCGCGAGCGACCGGTGATCGACAGCCTGTGGATCGCCATTTTTGCCGGCGACCATGGTGTCGTCGCTGAAGGCGTGTCGGCCTACCCGCAGGAAGTCACCGGGCAGATGCTGCGCAACTTCATTGGCGGCGGTGCGGCCATCAGCGTGTTGGCACGCCACCTGGATGCGGCGCTGGAAGTGATCGACCTGGGCACCGCCACACCGCTGGATCCACTGCCGAATGTGCGCCACCTGAACCTCGGCGCCGGCACCTTCAACTTCGCCCAGGGCCCGGCGATGACCCAGACCCAGTTGTACATCGCCCTCGAAGCCGGGCGTGACAGCGTGCGCCGGGCCAAGGCCGGCGGCGCCCAGCTGTATATCGGCGGCGAGATGGGCATTGGCAACACCACGGCGGCCAGCGCCCTGGCGGCTGC
The DNA here is from genome assembly GCF_003050835.1 of Pseudomonas sp. GV071. Classification (GTDB taxonomy): domain Bacteria; phylum Pseudomonadota; class Gammaproteobacteria; order Pseudomonadales; family Pseudomonadaceae; genus Aquipseudomonas. Next base: position 45,652 of record NZ_QAOJ01000009.1, read on the forward strand.
CGCGCTGGGCTGCCCGGTGAAGTTGATCGTCGGCCCCGGCACGGGCCTGAACGCGCAAGGTGTCGCCCACAAGGTCGCGGTGATCGAGGCGGCGCTGCAGCTGCACGAGGCGCACCTGAGCGACCCGGTGGCGCTGTTGCAGCACCTCGGCGGGTTTGAGATTGCGGCCCTGGTCGGCGCTTACGTGGCCTGCGCCCAGGAAGGCGTGACGGTACTGGTGGACGGCTTTATCTGCACCGTCGCTGCGTTGCTCGCGGTGCGCCTGAATGCCGATTGCCGGCAGTGGTTGCTGTTCGCCCATGAAGGGGCTGAGCCGGGTCATCACGCGGTGCTGGAGGCGCTGCAAGGGCAACCGTTGCTGCAGTTGGGCCTGCGCCTGGGCGAGGGCAGTGGCGCGGCGTTGGCGGTGCCGTTGCTGCAGATGGCCTGCTGTCTGCACAGCGATATGGCGACCTTTGCCGAAGCGGCTGTGGCGGATCGCCCGGCATGACTATCCAGCTCAGCCTGCTGCGCCACGGCGTCACCGAACTCGCTGGCGGTTTTCGCGGCAGCATCGATGACGCCCTGACCCGCGAAGGTTGGGCACAGATGAGCGCAGCGGTGGCCGAGGCGGGCCCCTGGGACTTGATCGTCAGTTCGCCGCTGCAACGCTGCGCGGCGTTTGCCCATGAACTGGCGGCCGAGCGGCGCACGCCGTTGTTGTTCGAACCGGATCTGCGCGAACTGCACTTCGGTGCCTGGGAAGGCCGCACGGCGCTGGCATTGATGGCTGACCAGGAAACCGAGCTCGGGCTGTTCTGGAACGACCCTTACGCCTTTACTCCACCCGATGGTGAGCCGGTGCAGGCCTTCGCCCAGCGGGTGCTGGGCGCTATCGAAAGACTGACCACCGACCACGACGGCAAGCGCGTGTTACTGATCAGTCATGGCGGGGTAATGCGCCTGCTGCTGGCCCAGGCCCGCGGTTTGCCCCGTGAGCACTTGCTGCTCGTGGAGGTGCAACACGCCAGCCTGCACCACCTGAACGTGCAGGCGCCTTGCCTGCTGACGGAGGCCTGATGATTCCGCTGCTGATCGCGGTGCAGTTTCTGACCAGTTTGCCCGTTCGTTTGCCGGGGATGCCCAGCCCGCAGGAGTTGGGGCGGTCGCTGCTGTGGTACCCCGCGGTGGGGTTGCTGATCGGGGTGCTGTTGTTCTGTCTGAATGCATTGCTCAGCGGCGCGCCCTTGCTGCTGCATGCGGCGTTGTTGTTGGCGGCCTGGGTCGCGCTCAGTGGGGCGCTGCACCTGGATGGTTTGGCCGACAGTGCGGATGCCTGGCTAGGTGGCTTTGGCGACCGCGAGCGCACCCTGACCATCATGAAGGACCCGCGCAGTGGGCCGATTGCGGTGGTGGTATTGGTGATGGTGTTGCTGCTCAAGTTCGCCGCGTTGGTGGCGCTGGTGGAGCAGGGGCATTCGAGTGTGTTGCTGCTGGCGCCCTGGTTGGCGCGGGGGTTGTTGCCGGTGCTGTTTATGACCACGCCTTATGTGCGGGCGGGTGGGTTGGGGCAGGCGCTGGCCGAGCATCTGCCGCGAGATCGGTTGCCGCTGGTATTGGCCGCGCATGCGCTGGCGATGCTGTTGTTTGGCTGGAGCGCGGTGGTCATTCTGGTGGGAGGGTTGCTGCTGTTTGCCTGGTTACGCCGGGTGATGATGGCGCGATTGGGCGGCACTACCGGCGATACGGCTGGGGCGATGGTTGAACTCGTCGAATGCGCGGTGCTGGTGTTGGTGGTTTTGTAGGGTGGGCTGTGCGCACCGGCTTTTCGTTTTTCTGTATTGCGTGTGTGCTGGGCGTTTTGTTTCGCGCCTTACGCGCGACTCACTTTTTGCCAGTCGCGGCAAAAAGTAAGCAAAAAACGCTCGCCCCCACCTCGGCCCTCCGCTGCGCTGCGGGTCCCCTCGCGCCATCGCCGTTCCAGGGGCCGTCACGACGGGCCGTCCCTGGCCCATCGTTCCTTTCGCGGCGTCCCTGCCGCTCAACCCCTTACACGGCGATTCTGCTCGGCCTTCGCCCAAGGGGCGGGTAGGTCAACTGCCAGATCACAAGCCAAATCAAGATCAACAGCCCGACCTCGGTCCCTTGTAGGAGCGACTTTAGCCGCGAGCTTTTGATGTTAAGAGTTCGCTATTGCTTAGCTATTGCCACTCGCTGCTCTGTTACGCCAGACCATGGGGTTTATCCCTTCGGTTTTGGTGAAGGTGCGGGAGAAGTGGGCTTGGTCGCAGAAGCCGCATTCGGCGCTGATTTGGGTCAGGGTCATGTCGGATTCCTGGATCAGGCGTTTGGCTTGGGCGATGCGTTGGCGGTGGATCCAGTCTTGCGGGGACATGCCGGTGCTGCGTTTGAAGGCGCGGGAGAAGTGGCTGCGGGAGAGGGCGCAGGCTTGGGCCAGTTGGGGGACGGTGATCTTTTCGCCGAGCAGGGTGTGGATGAGGTTTTTCGCCAGGCGTTCGCGCCAGGGGGTCAAACCGCCAGTGACCAGGGTTTCAGCATCGTTCTCGTCATGGGTGTTGGCGGCGCAACGGGGCATCCATTGGAAACTGGTCATGGTTCTTCCTCTGTTCAAAGCTGCCGTTGATTCTGGCAGGCGTTGAACAGCGAAGCGGCGTCAATGAAGGCCCGTGGCGGCCAACGAGGTGCGCAATACGGACACCCTCTAGGCCGGGTGCTCTAGCCAAATTGCTGGCGGTATTGAATTGGCGTCAGGCCGAGCTTTTCACTGAACAGAAAACGCATGTGCCGGGTGCTGCCCAAACCGGCGCGGTAGGCCACGGTTTTCAGTGGCAGGTCGGTGCTTTCCAGCAGGCTGCGGGCGCGATCAATGCGGGCGTGCTGGAGGAATTCCATCGGCGTCATCTGCACTTCGCGGCTGAAGACGCGGGCGAAATGCCGAGCGCTCATGCCGGCCAGGCTGGCCATACGTTCGACGGAAAACTCTTCGTCCAGGTGCGCCAGCACGTAGGTCTGCACTTTGTTGACCGGTGAATCCTGTTCGGCCAGCGCTGCCAGCATGGGGCTGAATTGGGCTTGGCCGCCCTGGCGTTTCATTGCCACCAGCAGCACTTTGGCAACGTCGACGGCGATGGCTTTGCCATGGTCTTCAGCGACAACTGCCAACGCCATGTCGATGCCGGCGGTGACGCCGCCGGAGGTCAGCAGGCGGCGGTCTTTGATGTAGATCTGGTCGGTGCCGATGCGCGCTTTGGGGTAGCGCTTTGCCAGGCGCTCGGTGTAGTTCCAGTGGGTGGTCACCTGGTGGTTATCTAGCAGGCCGGCCTCGCCGAGGATAAACGCGCCGGTGCAGATCGAGCCGTACAGCGGGCAACGTTGCACGGCGTTTTTCAGCCAGCGGGTGACCGCCGGGTAACGCTCGTTGTAAGCGCCGGGGCCGCCGGGAACCAGCAGCAGGTCGTAGGGTTCGCAGCCGTCGTCGAGGGTCAGGTGGCTTTGCACCGTCACGCCGTTGGAGGCGCGAATCTGCCGGTGCTCGCTGCCGATGGTCACCAGCTGGTACCAGTCGTTTTCCGCGAGAAAACGGTTGGCCACCGAAAACACTTCGAAGGGGCCTGCCATGTCGAGCAACAAAAAGTCGGGGAACAACACCATCGCCACGGTTTTCATTGATTAACTCGTTGGGTAGTTAATGTGCAAGGATGCCCTGGTATCGCATGAAACCATTTGTTTTTAAAGAGAAAAGTTTCTCAAAGCAAGCGCTTCGTCTGAGCGCTGTGCGCGGCTTTGCACTGGACAAAGGATGGCAGTGCCGTGGCGGTGGGCAAAGGCGCGCATACTCGGGACCTGTGCTGGCGCTTCGTCAGCGCGCGACACAAGGAACATCCCATGAGTCAGCGCACCTTTGCCCATCACCTGGTCTGGAACGCGGCGAAACTGGTCGGTAAGGAACCCCAGGCGTTTTTAGCCATCCGCCGCCAGAGCGGCGGCAGCGACGCGGTGTATCACCGCATTCTGGCGGACCAGCATTTCGAGTACAAAATCGATGCCGAAACCGCAGCGCTGGGCGAGCTGGCGAAGGTGGTCAGCATCGACAAAGACGACAATCCGGTGTTTTGAATAAACGTGTGTGCGGCGTAGGTTGGGCTGAGCGCAGCGAAGCCCAACGATTCACTCGCTTAACGTCAGCAAAATATCCGAATACCAGGCGCAGTTCAGCCCCAGGGCTTCGTCGATCTCCAGGTCGCGGTTCACGTCCAGGCGCGAGGAGTGCACGCCGAGCAGCAGCCACGGTAGCTCACGTTTGTCGTCGGCCGGCAGGCGCATGACGATTGGCGCGCCGCTGGAGCCGCGGTGAGTGCGGGCGTCGGTGAGAAAGTAACCCTCGCCCTTGAAACGCAGGCCAAAGGCCGAGGCGATGCTGGCCTGCCGTGCGACCGGCATGTGGTGCAGGGTGTCGTGAAAGCCCAGAGGGAACCCCACCACCAGCAAGGCACTGCCGATTTCGATGCTCTTGGTGATGTCCGCCAGGTGCTCGGGGGTGAAGGCTTGGTACACCGTGGTCGGCGGCAGGGCGCTGCGGTCGATCTCGACCAGGGCGATATCGATCTCGCCGCCCGAATCGGTGCCCTGGCGCCACAGGCTTTTGCCATCTTCGAACAACGGAATGGAGAACCCGGTGGACTCGGCCAGGTTGTCCTCGTTGGTGTGCAGTTCGATTTGCAGATGGCTGGGGTGGTGGTCGGTGGGTTCGTCGATCACCACGTGGCGGCTGGTGACCAGAAACAGGCGCTCATCGCGGGCGAAGAAAAACCCGCTGGCGTTGGTCAGCGGCCGTTCGAGGTCGAAGGTGGAGACGCGGGCGGTGGCGAGCAGCAGGGGTTCCAGCATGATGCGATACATCCTGTAGGGGGGGCGGCGGTGTTAGTTAAGAAGGCCGCGCGGGCTGGAAGGTTCGAGGGAAATTTTGTGGGGCCATGATGGGTTTCGCCCAGGCGCGCGCAGCGGAACCCATGCGGTTATTTGTCGACCACCGGCCGGTGCATGTGGAAACGCTGGCTTTCGCTGATGCTGAAGTAGTCGGTGGGGCCACCGCCGCGCATGATTGGCTGGGCCAGCACAGTGTTGTATACGCCGTCTTCGAGCACCGCAGTGTCGATGTGCACGGCCACCACTTCACCCAGTACCAGCCAGGTATCCAGCAGGTCGCCATTGGCGCTTTGCAGTTGCACGATATCGCTGAGGCGGCATTCGAACGACACCGGACTTTCCAGTACCCGCGGCGGTTTCACCAGACGCGACGGCGCGGTGGCTAAGCCGGCCAACTCAAATTCGTTGACCTCAGGGGCGACCAGCGCCGAGCTGGTGTTCATCTGCTCGGCCAACGGCCGGCTGGCGAGGTTCCAGACGAACTCCTTGCTGGCGGCAATATTACGCACGCTGTCCTTCCAGCCAATGCTGGAAAAACCAATGATCGGTGGCGTGTAGTTAAAGGCGTTGAAGAAGCTGTAAGGCGCCAGGTTCAACACGCCCTCAGGGCTCTGTGAGGAGATCCAGCCGATGGGCCGAGGCGCAACGATGGAGTTCAGCGGGTCGTGTTTCAGGCCATGGCCGAGCTTGGGTTCGTAGAAGTGGAATTCACGCATCAGAGGGCCTCGGACAATGGGTGGTGATGAAGCGATTAGCTGTTAATCACCCGATAACACGGCACGTACGCCGCGCCACCCGGCAATTTCATCCGGTGTTGTTCGACGAAGGCCTGCAGCAAACGGTCCAGCGGCTCCATGATTTGCGGGTCGCCATGGATTTCATAGGGGCCGAATTCTTCGATCAAACGAATGCCGGTGGCCTTCACGTTGCCGGCGACGATGCCGGAAAACGCTCGGCGCAGGTTGGCCGCCAGTTCATGCGGGGCCACGTGGCGGTTCAGCTGCAGCGCAGCCATATTGGCGTGGGTTGGGTCGAACGGACGTTGGAAACCTTCGTCGATCTTCAGCAGCCAGTTGAAGTGAAAGGCGTCGGCGCGCTCGCGGCGGAACTGTTTCACCTCCTTGAGGCCAGCAGTCATCTGCCGCGCCACTTCGGCCGGGTTGTCGATGATGATCTGGTAATGCGCTTGCGCGGTTTCGCCCAGGGTTGCGCCGATAAAGGCGTGCAACTGCTCGAAATAGGCTTTGGCGCTGCGCGGCCCGGTAAGGATGACCGGGAAGGGCAGGTCCTGGTTATCCGGGTGCATCAGAATGCCCAGCAGATACAGGAACTCCTCGGCCGTGCCGGCGCCGCCTGGGAAGATGATGATGCCGTGGCCCACCCGCACGAACGCTTCAAGACGTTTTTCAATGTCCGGCAGAATCACCAGCTCGTTGACGATCGGGTTCGGCGCCTCGGCGGCGATGATGCCGGGCTCGGTCAGGCCCAGGTAACGGCTGCCGGTGATGCGCTGTTTAGCGTGGCTGATGGTGGCGCCTTTCATTGGCCCTTTCATCACACCGGGGCCGCAACCGGTGCAGACGTCGAGGCTGCGCAGGCCCAGTTCGTGGCCGACCTTCTTGGTGTACTTGTATTCCTCGGTGCTGATCGAGTGGCCGCCCCAGCACACGACGATTTTCGGCTCTACACCGGGGCGCAGGGTGCGGGCGTTGCGCAGCAGGTGGAAGACGTAATCGGTGATGCCCTGGGAGGTTTCCAGGTCGATGCGCTGGCTGTCGAGTTCGTTCTCGGTGTAGACGATGTCGCGCAGGGCGCTGAACAGCATCTCGCGGGTGCTGGCGATCATCTCGCCATCGACGAAGGCGTCGGCCGGCGCATTCAGAAGTTCCAGGCGCACACCACGGTCTTGCTGGTGGATGCGCACTTCGAAGTCTTTGTAAGCGTCGAGAATGGTCTTGGCGTTATCGATATGCGCGCCGGTGTTGAGGATAGCCAGGGCGCACTGGCGGAACAGGGCGTAGATGCTGCCGGAACCGGCTTCGCTGAGTTGCTGCACTTCGCGTTGGGACAATGTCTCCAGGCTACCTTTGGGGCTGACTGAGGCGTTGATTACTTGTCTGTGGCGCATTCTGAATTCCATGAATGAGGTGCGATGGTGTGTAGGTTGGGTCGGCCCGCGCTCGGGTGAGCAAAGCGAAGCCCAACAAGGGCCTTCCCAACGTACGCAGGCGTAAAGATACGCCATCCTGAGACCGCGTTGGGCTTCGCTTTGCTCAACCCAACCTACGAGGAGTGTGTAGGGATTGCGACAAGGGGGTGTCAGGCGGGAAGGTACATACCAAAGGTGTTGACGCCATCGCGGCTATCCACAAACACCTCGCCGCCATGCATCAAGGCAATCGCCTTGACGATCGCCAAGCCCAAGCCATGGTTGGCGCCGCTATTGGTGCGCGCTGCGTCCACCCGGTAGAAGCGCTCGAACAGGCGCGGTAAATGCTCGCCGACAATCACCTCGCCCGGATTGGCCACGCCAATACTCACCCGCTGCTCCTGACGGTCGATATGCACGTTGATGGTCTGCCCGGCCGCCGTGTGTTGCACGGCGTTGTTGAGCAGGTTGATCAGCGCGCGGCGAAAGTGTGCGCGTTCGATCAGCACCTGGGCGTCGCCGTGCACCTGCACCTGCACGCCGGCGTCTTCGAGGATGAAGTCGAGGTAGTCCACTGCCGTCGCCACTTCAGCCGCCAACGAGGTGCTGGTCAGTTGCGTGGCTTTGTCGCCCTGGTCGGCGCGGGCGAGGAACAGCATGTCGTTGATGATCGAGCGCAGGCGTTCGAGCTCTTCCAGGTTGGATTGCAGCACTTCGAAGTAGTGTTCGGCGGAGCGGCCACGGGTGAGTGCCACCTGGGTCTGACCGATCAGGTTGGTCAGCGGCGAGCGCAGTTCGTGGGCGACGTCGGCGTTGAAGGATTCCAGGCGGGTGTAGGCCTGTTCGACACGGCCGAGGGTGGTGTTGAAGGCACTGGCGAACTGCTTCAGCTCCGGCGGCAGGCTCGACAACTGCAAGCGCCCGGACAGCCGTGGCGGCGTAAGTTTCTCCGCTTCGGCAGACAGCTTGATCAGCGGCCGCAAGCCCACTCGCGCCACCCAGTAGCCCAGCGCCGAGGCCAGCAGCACACCCACCACCGCCAGGCTGATCAGCGCTATGAGCAGGTGGTGCTGGGTTTGCCAGAAGGTTTCGGTGTCGATGGCAATCAGAAAACGCAGCGGTGGGCGGCCGTCTTTGGCCTGAAATTGGCTGACCAGCACTTTCTGCGGGTAGGCGCGGTCGTCTATTTCCATATCGCGAATACCCAACGAGCCAGCAGCAAATTCACGGATGGCGTCGTCGGGGTTGCCGAATTCGAAGTGGGGGTTGCCACTGACCACCCAGAAGCGGATGCGCTTGTCTTCCTCGCTCAGCAGCGTGAGTTTGTTGGTGATCTTGGCCCAGTGCTCGTCCGTGCCAAAGCGGTCAATGGCCGACTCCAGTACGCTGTAACGCGCATCCAACTCAGCCTCGGGCAGCATGTTCATGCCCTTGTCGACTTGCTGGTAGAGGGCGCCGCCAATCAGCAGAAACACCAGCAGCGCCACCAGGGTGAACAGCGCACTCATGCGCAGGGCGATGGATTTGCTCAGCCCTGCATTTATCGCGGGGGCCTCATTCGCCATGGCGGCTCTCCAGTACATAGCCCATGCCACGGATGGTGTGCAGCAGCTTGCCGGGGAAGGGGCCGTCGAGCTTGGCGCGCAGGCGCTTGATCGCCACTTCGACGACATTCGCGTCGCTGTCGAAATTGACGTCCCAGACCATTTCCGCCAGCGCGGTTTTCGACAGGATTTCGCCCTGGTGGCGGGCCAGCGCGCTGAGCAGGGAGAACTCTTTGGCGGTCAGGTCCAGACGCTGCCCGGCGCGGCTGGCCTTGCGGCTGATCAGGTCGACGGCGAGGTCGGCAATGGCGATCTGCACCGGCTCGTGGCCGCCACCACTTCGGCGGGTCAGGGCTTGCAGGCGAGCCACCAGCTCGAGGAAGGAGAACGGTTTGCCCAGGTAGTCATCGGCGCCCTCGCGCAGGCCGCGGATGCGGTCTTCCACCCGTTCGCGGGCGGTAAGCATGATCACCGGGGTCTGCTTGCGCGCCCGCAGTGCGCGCAGTACGCCAAAACCGTCGAGGCCGGGCAGCATCACGTCGAGCACGATCACCGCGTAGTCGTTCTCCAGCGCCAGGTGCAAGCCTTCGATGCCGTCACGGGCGACGTCTACCGCATAACCTTGCTCGGTGAGGCCGCGGTGCAGGTAGTCGGCGGTCTTTTCTTCGTCTTCGATAATCAGGATGCGCATGGCCAATCTCAATGTTCAGTGGCGGTGTGCAACGCGTTCTGGCTGCGGTGGAACCACCGCTCCAGGGCCAAGTATATGACCGGCGTGGTGAACAGCGTCAGCGCCTGGCTGACCAGCAGGCCGCCGACCACGGCAATCCCCAGTGGTTGGCGCAGCTCGGCGCCGGTGCCAAATCCGAGCATCAGCGGCAGCGCGCCGAGCAGGGCGGCGAGGGTAGTCATGATGATCGGCCGAAAGCGCGTGATACAGGCTTGGTAAATCGCTTCTTCAGGCGTCAGGCCACGTTCGCGCTGGGCTTCGAGGGCGAAATCGATCATCAGAATGCCGTTCTTTTTGACGATGCCGATCAGCAGCACCAGGCCGATCAGCGCCATGATGGAAAAGTCCTGGCCGCACAGCCACAGCATGATCAGCGCACCGAGGCCGGCCGAGGGCAGGGTGGAGATGATGGTCAGCGGGTGCACGAAGCTCTCGTAGAGCACGCCAAGAATGATGTACACCGCCACCAGCGCCGCCAGAATCAGCCACGGCTGACTGGCCAGGGAACTCTGGAAGGCCTGCGCGGCGCCCTGGAAGTTGCCGGCGATTTCGGCCGGCATGCCGATGTCCAGCTTGGCCTGGTTGAGCTCCCGCACGGCATCGCCGAGGGCCACGCCAGGAGCCAGGTTGAACGACAGGTTGGCGGCCGGAAACATGCCGTCATGGGCAATCGACAGCGGCCCGCTAGTGGGCGCATCGACCTTGGCCAGCGCCGACAGCGGGACCATCTCCTGGGTGAGCGGCGAGCGCAGGTAGAAATAATTCAGGCTTTCGGCCTTGCCGCGTTGTTGCTCATTGAGCTCGAGAATCACCTTGTACTGGTTGGTCTCGGTCTGGAACTCGCTGATCTGCCGTTGGCCGAAGGCGTCGTACAGGGCCTGGTCGACGTCGCTGGTGGTCAGGCCAAAACGCGCGGCGGCGCTGCGGTCGATGCTGATGTGGGTGATGCTGCCGCCCAACTGCAGGTCGTTGGACAGGTCGCGGAAAATCGAATTGCTGCGTAGCTGTTCGGTGAGGCGCTGGGTCCACAGATTCAGGCTCGGGCCGTCGTTGCTTTTCAGCGTGTACTGGTACTGGCTGCGGCTGGGGCCGGCGCTGAGGTTGATATCCTGGCCGGCGCGCAGGTACAGGACGATACCCGGCACGGTCATCAGTTTCGGGCGGATGCGGTCGATAAATTCGCTGGCCGACACATCCCGCTCGCCACGGGGTTTCAGGGTGATCCAGAAGCGCCCGTTGGCGATGGTCTGGTTGTTGCCGCTCACGCCAATCGAGTGAGAAAACACCGCCACGGCCGGGTCGGCGGCGACGATCTTGGCCAGCTCCTTGTGCTTGGCCAGCATGTCGGGGAACGAGACGTCTGCCGCCGCTTCCGTGGTGCCCTGCACAAAGCCGGTGTCCTGGATCGGGAAAAAGCCCTTGGGAATAAACACGTAGCCAATGATCGCCAGCACCAGGGTGACGCTGAACAGGCTGAGCATCAGCCGCTGGTGGTTGAGGGCACGGCGCAGGCCATGGTCGTAACGGCTGAGCAGCCAGTCGCCAAAGCCTTTGCGGGGTTCGCCGTCATGCGCCGGCACCTTCATGAACAGGGCCGCCAGGGTCGGCGCCAAGGTCAGCGAAACCACCACCGAAATCAGAATGGTCGAGGTCGCCGTGAGGGCGAACTCCTTGAACAGCCGGCCGACCACGCCACCCATAAACAGCAACGGAATAAACGCGGCCACCAGCGAGAAGCTGATGGACACCACGGTAAAACCGATCTCGCCAGCGCCCTTGATGGCCGCCTCGCGCATGCCGTCGCCAGCCTCCAGATGGCGGTGAATGTTTTCCACCACCACGATGGCGTCGTCCACCACAAAACCCACCGCGACCACGATGGCCACCAACGTCAGGTTGTTGAGGCTGAAGCCCATCACATACATCAGCGCAAAGCTGGCAATCAGCGACACGCCGAGCACGCTGGTCACGATCAAGGTCGCCGACCATTGGCGCAGGAACAGCGCCATCACCGCCACCACCAGAATCACCGCAATCAGCAGGGTGATTTCCACTTCATGCAGGGAGGCGCGGATGGTTTGCGTGCGGTCGTTGAGTACGGTGACATCCACCGACGCCGAGAGCATTGCCTGCAAACGCGGCAGCTCGCTCTGGATGCGGTCGACGGTTTCCACAATGTTGGCGCCGGGCTGGCGGAAGATCACCAGGTTGAGCCCCGGCCGCTGGTTGGAAAACGCCTGCACATAGGCGTTTTCCGACCCATTGATCACCCGCGCAACATCGTGCAGGTGCACCGGCGCGCCGTCTTTGTAGGAGACGATCAGCTGGCCATATTCCTCGGGTTGAAACAGTTGATCGTTGGTCGACAGGGTGGAAATGCTCGAATCGCCGTACAGCGCGCCCTTGGCCAGGTTCAGGCTGGTTTGCTGCAGGGCCACGCGGATGTCCGCCAGGGTCAGGCCGAGCGCCGCGAGTTTGTCTGGCGAGGCCTGCACCCGAATGGCCGGGCGCTGCTGGCCGGAGATGTTGATCAGGCCGACGCCATCAATCTGGCTGAGCTGGCGGGCGAGAATGGTTTCGGCCTGGTCACTGAGCTCGGTGCCGGGCATCTGGTCGGAGCTGACAGTAAGGATCAGCACCGGGCTGTCGGCCGGGTTGACCTTGCGCCAGGTGGGCAGGCTGGGCATGTCTTGCGGCAGCTTGCCGGCAGCGGTGTTGATCGCCGCCTGCACTTCCTGGGCGGCGGTGTCGATGCTCTTGTCGAGGGTGAATTGCAGAATCAGGTTGGTCGAGCCCAGGGCGCTGGTGGAGGTCATCTGGGTCATGCCGGGGATGGCGCTGAACTGCACCTCCAGTGGCGTGGCCACCGAGGAGGCCATGGTGTCCGGGCTGGCGCCAGGCAACAGGGCGTTGACCTGGATGGTCGGGAACTCGGCTTCGGGCAACGGCGCCAGGGGCAGGCGCGGAAAGGCGATGACGCCGAGCAGCACCAGGGCGAAGGTCAGTAGCAGGGTGGCGACGGGGTGGTCAACGCACCAGGCCGACACCGAGCCACGGCCTTTCATGGCTGCACCTGAACGGTGGTCACGGGTGGCGGTTCATCACTGAGCACTTCGATTTTCGCGCCGGGTTTCAAACGCGATTGGCCGTCACGAATCAGCACGGTACCGGCCTGAATATCGGCAGGCGCCACACCCTGGATGATGTTCAGCTCGCTGTCCTGATACAGCACTTTCACCGGCACGCTTTCCACGGCATCGCCGTTGACCCGGTAGACGAAGTACTGCTCCAACCCGCGCTGCACCACCTGTGGCGGCACCACCAACGCGTCTTTGTCGACCGTGGTCTGCACCTTCACCGTCACCAACTGGCCCGGCCACAAGGTTTGCCCGCCATTGGCGAATTCGGCCTTGGCACGCAGGGTGCCGGTGGTGGCGCTAACCTGGTTGTCGATCAGGCGCAATTGGCCCTGGGCCAGCAGGGTGCCGGTTTGTTCGTGGTCGCTGAGGTAGGCATTTACCAGCGCCGGAGTGGGACCATTGAGCAATTGCTGCAAGGTCGGCAGCAGGTTTTGCGGCAGCGAGAACTCGACGGCAATCGGGTCGATCTGGGTAACGCTGAACAGGCCCTGGGCATCGCTCACGCGCAGAAAATTACCGGCGTCCACGGTGCGAATGCCGACGCGACCCGCCACCGGTGAACGGATTTGCGTATAGGACAGCTGCACCTGCGCTGCAGCGATAGAGGCCTGGTTGCCCAGCACCGTGGCTTTCAGTTGGTCGTACAGCGCCTGCTGCTGGTCGAGGGTTTGCTTGGACACGCCGTCATCGACGCTGAGTACCTTGTAACGCTTGAGGTCCACCTCGGCGACATGCAACTGCGCCTGGCTTTGTCCAAGCTGCGCCTTGGCCTGGTCGAGGCTGGCGCGAATGGCGCGGTCATCGATCTGCGCCATCAGGTCGCCGGCTTTCACCCACTGGCCTTCTTTGACCAGCAACTGGGTCAGCACGCCATCGATCTGGGTGCGCACCACCACACTGTGCAGCGACAGTACCGTGCCGATGCCGCTGATATAACGCGGCACATCCTGCTGTTTGACCGCCACCACATGCACCGGAATACCCACCGGGCCGGTACTTTTGCCGGCCGCCGATTTGGGCAGAAAGCCTTTCACCGCAACGGCGACCACCACCAGGGCCAGAACGGATACCACGAGTTTGCTGCGAGTGCGCATGCCAATGACGCCAGACCAGGAAATAGGGAAAAGGTAGCGTGCCCTTATACCTGTTCAAGACGGTCATCAGGGTGACGGCTAAATGACCGGATTGTCAGTTTCGTGCCGCTTCGGGTGTACCGGTTGCCTACAGGATTTCAACGTGTAGGTGAGATAAGTGCGTCGCGGTGTTCATTTCCGAGCACATCCATTCACCTTCCCACAGTCGCCTCGGCTCGGTCCGGCAGCCAGCGACGCCGCTCAGTCCGTAAGTTTTGCAGCCTCGCCACGCTGCCAAAACGAGACGCCTACATGGATGTGCACAGTCGTTTTTCCCGCTGCATCGCTCGCCTGTTGGTAGGCGTGCTGGTTGCAAATCCGCTACTCAGCACCGCCGCTGAACTCGCCGTAGATGCCGCCGGGAGCGCCACTTCAATTACCCAGGCCGCCAACGGCGTGCCGGTGGTGAACATCGCCACACTCAGTTCTAATTTCACCAAGTCGTACCGTTATTTTTTGGAGGTACGAGACGACTCGTACTAAAAGTTGCTATGTTTTTTAATGTCTTGTACGTGAGTTAATAGAAGGGTAAGGCGTTTTTAAATTGACTAAAAAATGGGGGCATGAAAAAAGGGGGCAGATCTGTCCCCTTTTTCCTATAGGTTTAAAAGTATCCCTGATAATGCCATTTAAAATCTCTTTTCTACTATGGATAGTAATTAACTCAATGATGATGCCTGATGTCCTCATGGTTAGCGCTTCAGAAAAAATAGGCTCATTTAAAAATGGAAAATATATGAATAAAGATGAATTTTGGGTGCTGGTCGAGTCCTTCAAGAAGACTAGTGCAGGTGATCAGGATGTTTTTCTGGACGTTGCTGAAAATGTACTGGAAGGAATGTCAGATGAAGAAGTAACTGATTTTAGGTTGTACCTTAGCGCTTATTTTTCTGCAGTTGAGAACAATATATGGTTGATGTTGGCGCAAAAAGTGATAAACGGTGCAGTAACTGATGATACAAATCAACACTTTGTTTTGTGGCTTATATCCCAAGGAAAAGATGCTTATTTTTCAGCGCTAAAAGATCCTGACTCATTGGCTAGTCTGGAAGAAATAGATTTTGGAGTCGGCGAATTTGAACAATTGATGTTGATTGGAGGCATTGAAAGTCTCCAACGATTTGCTCCCTCTCCATCCAGAAGGGAGGCTGTTGATCAGGACGCAAGGTTCGATATTGTTTATAAGGATGAGATTCTCGGGGATCCTGTTGATGGGGCTGTTTTTGACGCTTATTTCAATAGTATCCCTAAATATCTTCCCAGGTTGGTCGAGCGGGCTAAAAAAGAAGGCTTTAATTGGCAATCACGTTAGGCGTGAGGCTACCCTTTACGTATCATGTGGATTAACTCTGATCTTACCCAGCAATCGAAAAAAAGGGGGCCGATTCATTAAGTTTCTATAATTCAGGGTTGAATAATAAATCTGAACCACCCCCGATATTTCGGACACCTATGAAAGGGGGCGATCCCCGAGGAGGTGTTTGGTGGAACAACGTAATCGGTTTACAGCAGAGTTCAAGCGCGAAGCTGTCCGTCTTCTGAAGACATCCGGCAAGCCAGCCGCCGTCGTCGCTCGCGAGTTAGGCATCCCGCGAAACCGGCTCTACAAATGGACCCAAGACATGCAGGACAAGGGCGATCAAGCGTTCCAAGGCAGTGGTCGTCCGAAAGCCAGCAGCGATGAGCTAAGTGCGTTGAGGCGCGAGAATGCGCGGCTGAAGGAAGAGAACGAGATTCTAAAAAAGGCGGCGGCGTACTTTGCGCGAGAGCTGTCGTGAAGTACGCCTGGATCAGAAGCCAAAAGACTTACTCAGTACGCAAGATGTGCCAGGTACTCTCGGTTTCCACCAGTGGTTACTACGCTTGGGCCGGGCGTAAACCAAGCGCCAGCAACCTAGATAACGCCCGACTGTTGAGCCAAATACGGCTGCTGCATACGCAAAGCCGAGAGGCTTATGGAGCAGAGCGGATATGGCATGCGCTGCGTCGAAAGGGAGAGACGTGTGGGCGAAATCGAGTGCAACGGTTACGTCAGATCAACCAGATCCAAAGCCGCCGCCGGCGGCGTTATGTGCATGCAAGAGCGCCTTATCAGCGTCAGGCCGTTGCACCAAACAGATTGAAATGGCCATTTGTTAGCCCCGGTCGTGATCGAGTTTGGGTAGCGGACATTACCTTCATACCGACTCGTCAGGGCTGGTTGTATCTGGCGGCAATACTGGACTTGTACACACGCCGAATCGCGGGCTGGGCAATGGGCGAGCGAGCGGACCAACAGCTAGCCAGCGCCGCCTTGAATATGGCTTTGCAAGGACGTAAGCAGGTGGAAGAAACGATTCATCACAGCGATCAAGGTGTGCAATACACCAGCAACGCGTATCGGCAGCAACTCGAAACCGAACAGCTAGTGGTAAGCACCAGCCGCAAAGGTATGCCGTATGACAACGCCGTTATGGAGAGTTTTTTCGGCTCGCTGAAACAAGAGCTGACGCACCACGAGGACTTCGCAAGCCGTGACCAGGCACGCGTTCAGGTTTTTGATTACATCGAGGTCTTTTACAACCGTCAGCGGATGCACAGTGCTCTCGGATACCGTACACCGCTGGAGTTCAGCGCGATGAATGAAGTGCGTAATTAAACTGTCCGAGAAATCGGGGGTGGTTCAGATTGACCCCCCCTTTTCCCTTGCAGGCAAAAACTCGGTCCGCTTTTGTGGGAGGGGCTTCAGCCGCGATTCGTCGGACCTGAAAACGCTGCTGGTTCGACACGCTGAGATCAGATGCATCGCGGCTGAAGCCCCTCTCACAGGGACCGAATTAGGCCATCAATGCCCGGTCAGCTCATTCAACAATTCATCTTTCAAGCGCTTCAATTCCGGCGAAGCGCGGTCACGCGGATGCGGCAGGTCCACGCGGATTTCGTGTTTGATCCGCCCTGGGTAGGAGTCGAGCACGATCACCCGGTCGCCGAGGTACAGGGCTTCTTCCACATCATGGGTGACCATGATCATGGTGCTGCGCTGCTGCACCCAGATGCGTTGCAGCTCGCCTTGCAGGTGCACGCGAGTCAAGGCGTCCAGGGCGCCAAGTGGTTCGTCGAGGAGCAGAATCTTTGGCTGGGTGATCAGCGCCCGGGCAATTGCCGCCCGTTGTGCCATGCCGCCAGATAGCTGGTGTGGGTAGGCTTGCTCGAAGCCGGTGAGGCCGACCAGGGCAATGTGCTCGGCGACCAGCCGTTGTTTTTCCGCCTTGGCCAGCGGCTGGTTTTTCAGCGCCAGGGTGATGTTCTTTTCCACCGTCATCCATGGGAACAAACGGTGGTCCTGGAACACGATGCCGCGCTCCAGGCTGGTGTCGGTGATGCGCTCACCGTCGAGCAGAATCTCGCCGCTGTAGTCGTTGTCGAGGCCGACGATAAGGCGCAGCAGGGTGGATTTGCCGCAGCCGCTGGCGCCGATGATGCTGACAAATTCACCCGGATTGACGTTCAGGTCGATGTTCTGCAGCACCTGCAGGGGCTGCCCTTCGATGCGGTACTGCTTGGACAGGCCCTGAATCTGCAGGGCGCCCGGTAGCGCGGCAGCAGTGGCCAGCGGAGCATGTTGGAGTTGTGCGTTCACGGCGTTCACCTATCCACGAATATTGCGCCAGCGCAGCAGGTAGCGGCTCAGGCGGGAAAACAGCAAGTTCATCAGGTAGCCACACAGGCCGATGCACAGCACGCAGACCACAATGATCTCCATGCGCGCGCCAGCCTCGGCGTTCATCATCAGGTTGCCCAGGCCGGCACCGGAGGACAGGAACAGCTCACTGCCCACCGCCGTCACCCAGGCAAACGCCAGGGCGTGCAATACACCATTGGCAATACTCGGCAGCGCGGCCGGCAGCAGGACGTAAAAAAACTGCTGCAGGCGGCTGAGTTCCAGCACCCGGCCGACCTCGCGGTAACGTTTGTCGACGCCGGTAAAACCCTCGTAGGTGTTGAGCACCATGGGGTAGAAGGCGGCGAGGGTGACGATCAGCACCTTGGAGGTTTCGCCGTTGCCAAACCACATGGCGATCAGCGGAATCCAGCCAAGCATCGGCACCTGGCGAATCGAATGAAACAGCGGGCCAACCAGGCGATCAGCGATTGTCGACAGCGCCATCAACACCCCGACGCTGACCCCAAAGACGATGCCCAGGGCAAGGCCGCTGCTGGTGCGCGCCAGGCTGGCGAGCAGGTTAGTGAGCAGCTCGCCATTGCCCAGCAGCTCGACAAAGGCGGCGCCGATGGTATTCACCGGCACCAATGCATAAGCCCAGGTGGCGCCCTGACGCGACAGGGCGTCCCACAGCAGCACCAACATCAGCGGTAGCACCAGGCCGCGCAGGCCCTGCAAACGGGTTAGATATTTCATCGTCATCTCCTAGCGCGCTTGCCAGCGGAACAGACGGCGTTCCAGCAGACGGAAGCCGAAATCCAGCGCAAAACCAATCACCCCGGTGACCACCACGCCGACCATCACAATGTCGATGCGCAGCATTTGTCGGCCCATCTCGATCATCTGCCCCAGGCCACTGTCGGCCGCCAGCAATTCAGCCGCCACCAGCACCACCCAGGCGCGGGTGAGGCTGATACGCAGGCCGGTGATGATGGGGGGCGCGGCAGCGGGAAACGCGATCTCGCGCACCAGGGTCGGCCAGGGCAGGCGGAACACATTGGCCACCTCGAAATAGCTGCGCGGAATCGCCTTCACCCCTTCGCTGGCCGCCAGCGCCACCGGGAAAAACGCGGCCTTGGCGACGATGACGATCTTGAAGGTTTCTTCGATGCCGAAGAACAGCACGAACATCGGGATCAGGGCGATGCTCGGCACTTGGCGCACCGCATGGAACAGCGGCCCGCAGTACACCTGCACGGTCTTCGACAAGGCCATCAGCACGCCGAAGGCCAGGCCCGCCAGGGAGCCGATGACAAAGCCGAAACCGAGGCGGCTGAGGCTGTTGCTCAGGTGCTCCTGCAACTCGCCATTGGCCAGCAATTCCTCAAAGGCTTGCAGCACATACAACGGCGGAATCAGCAGGGTCTTGGGGAACAACCCGGCGCTGGTCACCGCGCTCCACAGCGCGAGCAACGCCAGGGGCGAAATCAGCCAGGTAAGCTTTAGCGCGTAACGGGACAACAGGCTCATTTCACACCTCACTCAACAACACGGGACGCGTTTGCCGACGCAGCGCACGCAGCCGGCAGACCAGGGCCATGACCAGCACCACCGGGATCCAGCAGAGAAACAGATTGGCCAGGCCCAGGTAGTGGCTGAGCACGCCGCCGAGCATGGCGCCGCTGAAGCCACCGAGCATGCTGGCCAGGTTGAACAGGCCGGAGATCTTGCTTTTATCCATGGCGTGCTCGCTCATCTGGGTCATGTTCACCAGGTGAATCAGCGCGGTTCCGGTGCTCAGCAACACCCCGCCAAGGGCCAGCAGCCAATAGCTCTGGGCAAAACCCAAGAGCGTCAATGCCG
The DNA here is from genome assembly GCF_003050835.1 of Pseudomonas sp. GV071. Taxonomy (GTDB): domain Bacteria; phylum Pseudomonadota; class Gammaproteobacteria; order Pseudomonadales; family Pseudomonadaceae; genus Aquipseudomonas. The sequence continues at coordinate 64,780 of NZ_QAOJ01000009.1, forward strand.
CCAGTGCCGCTCCCAGGCTGAGCACATAGGCCACCGGCCGGCCGATGCGTTGCAGCAGGTAACCGAGGCTGAACAACGCCACCACCGAGGCCAGGCCCTGGACCATCACCAGGCTGACGGCCTGGGTCTGGCTGAGCTTGGCGACGTCCATCGCCAACAGAATGATGAAGGTGCCGAACAACGAGCCGGTGGCGCTGCCGACCAGCTCGATCAGGCAGCTCTCGGCGATTTCGACATTGGCCACCATCGCTTTGATGTCGGCCAACATGCCCAGCGCCGGCCCCTGTGCCAGCTCGGTGGCCGGCGCGGCGGGTGCATCGCTCCAGAAACCCAGGCTGTAGCCGGCCATGGCGCCGAAGGCGAGGCCAATCACGACAAAGCCCAGGGTGAAGCTGGTGCTGGAACTCAGCCAGTTGCCCAGCAACGGGCCGATCAAACCCATGCCCACCGTCAGCGCACCGCGGTACCAACCGGCCTTGCTGCTGCCGATATGGCGCAGTTGCTGAAGAAAGGCGCTGTTCATCGACACGATGCGAAATGGAATGCACAGGCCGATCAGCAAGCGCGCAGCGGCCAACCACAACCAGTGGCCGAACAGCGGAATCGCCAGGTTGAGCAACATCGGCCCTAAGCTGGCGAGGAAATACACCCGCCGCGCGCCGTAACGGGCAATCACGAAACCGGCCGGCAGGGTGAGGAAGATCATGCCCAGCGACTCCATCGCCGAGATGATCCCCACCTGCATGGAATTGGCCCCCAGGTGCAGGGCATACAGGGTGGTGACGATCTTGGCCATGCCGATGGTGGCGCCACTGAAAGCGGCCAGCAGCATGAAATTGAGCAGAAAGGTGTGGCGTGGGTTGTTCACGAATCAGGCCGTCTTCAATAAGGCAGACGGTCGCGCTGCAAACAGGGGAACGGCACGTTCGACGGCCAGCTGAATACGCGCCTGCAGGGGCTCGCTGGTGATCTGGTAGTTACTGAAATCCGCCTCGCTGGCATACACCCCAATCGGCAGGGTCAAGGCCTGGAAGAAGCTGAACAGCGGGCGCAGTTGGTGATCGATTACCAGCGCATGGCGTTCACTGCCGCCGGTAGCGGCGAGCAGCACCGGGGTGTCGATCAGGGCGTTCATGTCGATCAGGTCGAACAGGTGCTTGAACTGCCCGGGGTAGGTGCCGCGGTACACCGGGGTGGCGACCAGCAGCAGGTCGGCGTTTTCGATACGTTGCAGTTGTTGCTCGATGTCGTCGCTCAGCTCGCTGCGGCTCAGCGCGCCGCCGACCTGACGGGCGATGCTACCGAATTCGATCAGGTGGCTGGTGATCGGCAACTGGTTATCCAGCTCGGCGAGGATGGCTTGGGTCAGCACGAGGGTGCGTGAAGGGGTGAATGTGCTGGCCGCTATGGCGACCACATTGATGGGTTTGGGCATGGGGTGTTCCTTGGGTTTTTTCTGCTAATGCAGGGGTAGAGCAAGAGCTGTACCAAGGGCTGCGAGCCAGGTGTGGCGCGGGGTTGCGGGGAGGGTGTTGGTGGGCGGGCAGGGTGGGTGCTGGTGGGGTGTTGCTGGGGCAGCAACGTGGGGAGTGTTTTTGCTTTGAGATCGGCGCTGATCTGCTTTGTCGCGTGCGCGGGGCATTCTGTTTCGCGCCTTACGCGCGACCTACTTTTCCAGTCGCCGGGATGCCGGCCACCGAAAAGTAGGCAAAAGGCTTGCCCCAACCTCGGCCCTACGCTGCGCTTCGGGTCCCCTCGTTTCGGCGCTGCTTCAGGGTCCGGCAAAACAGACCATCCTTGGTCTGTCTTTGCCTTTCGCGGCTCCCGGCCGCTCAACCCCTTACGCAGCGCCTGCACTCGGCCTTCGCTAACGGGGCGGGTGGAGCAAGATCAACAGCCAGATCAAGATCACAAGCCAGATCAAAATCAAAAACTCGAGGCTTCAGCATCGATTCCTGCAAACGGTGGGGCAAAAAAAACGGAGCGATTTCTCGCTCCGTTTTTATTTAGCCAGTCACTCCTCAGAACCGGCTGGTAACGCTCACGCCAACTGTGCGCGGGTCGCCATAGGTAATCACGTATTGGCCGCTGCCCACGGCACCGTTGGGTCGGCCATGCACTTGATATTTGCGGTCTGTCAGGTTGTTCACAAACCCTGTCACGCTCAGTTTCTCGTCATGGTTGAACCAGCTCAACCGGGCGTTGGCCAGGGTGTAGTGGTCCTGACTGAGGGTGTCTTCGTCCTGGCGGTCAGCGAGGAAATACTCTTTGCCGCGGTAGCTGGCATCCGCACCTGCCACCAGCTTGCCGGCGCCGCCCAGTGGGATGGTGTAGTCGGCCCCTAGGGAGATCACTTGCTCTGGTGAGCGGACGAAGCGGTTGCCGCTGTAGTCGCCGGTTACCGCACCGGTGTTGGGGTTGACGTTTTTGAAGTCGGTGTATTCGGTGTCCAGGTGCGACAGCGCTGCACGCAGGTGCAGGTAGTCGGTGGCCTGGGCTTCGAGTTCCAGTTCGGCGCCTTTGACCTTGCCGGCTGCGCCGTTGGTGAGGGCGGTGGTGAGGATGCCGTTGCTGACGGTCAGCAGGTTCACCTGGATGTCGCTGTAGTCGTAGTAGAAGGCGGTGGCGTTGGCGATCACCCGGCCGTTGAGCCATTCCGACTTCAGGCCGATTTCGTAGGAGTCCAGCTCTTCCGGGTCCACCGTGGTCAGCCCGGACAAGCCACCTGACAAACCGGTGTTGTAGCCGCCCGAGCGGAAGCCGTGGGCGTAGCGGAAGAACACCCGCAGGTTGTCGTTGATGCGGTATTCGGGAGTCAGGTCGTAGGTCCAGGCTTCCCAGTCATCGCCTTTTTTCGAGTTGCCGTTGTTGTCGGCGCCCAGCACTGGCGAGCGCACACCGGCGACGCTGCGCAGTTGCACCAGGTTGAGGTCAATGTCTTTGTATTCCTTGGTCCAGCGCAGGCCACCGGTAACGGTGAGGTTCTCGGTGAAGTCGTAGGTGAGGTTGCCGAACAGCGCGTAACTGTCGGTTTTATGGTCGTAGTTGAGGTCGCGGTAGACGGTGCCGGTCTGGTTGCTGGCAGCGCCGGTGGCGGCCGGGCCGGGCACTACGTTGCGCACGGCGGAGCTGTCGAGGTCTTCGTGGAAGATATGCGCGCCGGCCAGCCAGCGCAGAGTTTCCTGTTGTGGCGAGGCGAGGCGGAATTCCTGGCTGTACTGTTTGTATTCGTTGTCGGTGTCGGTGCGCCCGGCTACCTCATAGGGGCCGTAGTCGGCGTCCGCCAGCGACTGGTTGCGCAGGTAGTCGTAGGCGGTGATCGAGGTCAGTTTGTAGTCGCTGAGATCCCAGTTGAGGGTCAGCGAGGTGCCGTCATGGTCGAGCTTGTAGTCTTCGTTGACGTTCAGCTCGATCTTGCGACCATCAGGGCGCTGGTAGTTGGTCGGCGGGTAGTAGGTGCCAACCGGCAATGAGCCGCTGCTGCCGTCGCCTTTGAACTGGCGGCCGTGGACCTTCCACAGGGCTTCGAAGTTGTCGCCGAACTTGCCCAGTAGCTGCGCGCGGAAGGCCTTCTTGTTGACGTCGCCGTAGCTCTGGTTGGCGGTTTCGTTGCGGGTAAAGCCGTCGCGTTCTTCCGAGTAGATCGACACCCGGCCAGCCAGTTTGTCGTCCACCAGGGCGCCACCGATGGCACCGTTTACGATGCGTTCGCTCTTGGTGCCGACACCCAGGGTGCCGTAGCCGTCGGTGTCGAAGGTGGGCTTCTTGGAGATCACGTTCACGGCACCGGCGGTGGTGTTCTTGCCGTACAGGGTGCCTTGCGGGCCACGCAGGATTTCGATGCGTTCGAGGTCGAACAGCGGGCCGCCGCCAGCCACTGGCGCGTTCAGGTAAACATCGTCGGCATAGATGCCCACCGGGTAGACGGTGGCAGCGCCGGTGTCACCGGTGCCCAGGCCACGGATGTACCAGCGCGGGCGGCCATCGCCGTCGGGGTTTTTCGCTGCGGCGTTGGGCACGAAGGTGGTGATGTCGCCCATGGCGCGCACGCCGTCGGCGGTAATGCTGCTGCCGTTGATAGCCGATACGGCCACCGGCACTTCCTGCAAGGTTTCTTCTTTGTGCTGGGCTGTGACGGTGACGGTTTTCAGGGTCGGCGCGTTGTCGGTTTCGGCCGTGCTGCTATCGGCAGTTTCGGCCGTGGTCTTGGCCGGCTCGGCAGCCAGCAACTGGCCGCTGGCGGTGGCGCTGGTCAGCACAAATGCCAGCCAGATGCCTTTGGTGATTGGGTTGATCTTTAACATGTTCCCTCCCGGACAACAGTAATAAACGCAGGGTCTGGCGAATAGGTTTTCGCTCTGCTGTGGTGTTGATTAATTGCAGTACTGAGAGGGAGATAGCAGGGACTGTGCCAAGAGTTTTTATTATGTTGGGTGTCGCGTTATTAAATTTATAAGTGGCTGTAAATAAAGGGTTTTATAAATACAAAAAAGAAAATTAAAACAGAAAAAAAGCAACTGCGTGGTTACCCTGAAAGTTCCTCCTTGGAATTATCAGGGTAACCACGCAGTTGCCGCTAAGGCCAGCAGCAGAAGTTGCTGCAGGGGTGCTTCTGGAGAAGCAATAAGTTGTGTGTGTTGCTACAGCAGCAGCGCTTAAATCGCCCGTCGGGTGGTGGCGCTGATCACGTGTTCGAGCACCCGGGTATCGATCCAGTCGCGGACATCGAAGCGCCGTGGAATGAAGTCCCAGCGATGGAGGAAATCGGTGAAATCCTGCAGGGAATGGATCGAGCGTTCATCGAAGTTGGTGCGCAGGCGGCGATGGGCATCTTCGCCGTAGGCAGCTGCCACCCAGTACTCGCTGGTGTTCAGTTCGCGGGCGAGAAAACGCCGGGTTTCCTCCGGGTTGGCCCAGGCCCATTGCTCGGTACGCAGCACGGTATCGACGATGCGCACCGCGGCATCGAAATGCTCTTCGAGCAGGTTGACGTCGACCGTGAGGGTGCGCGGTGTGCCGTTGTTGGAGCGGATCAGCGGGTCGGGGTGCGAGCCGGTGTCGACCACCACGCGCAAGCCAAATTCGTTGGCCAGTTGCGCGGCGTGGGCGCCCTTGAGAAAGATCGCGTCGATGTCGCCACGCAACAGGCCGATCAGTTCGTTGTTGCGGCGGCTGTGACGGCCGTTGTTCAGCGCCACTTCCGAGCCGTACAGGTGGTGTTTCTGCTCGTCGCTGTAGGTGCCGCCGTAGGGGTAGTCCACCAGCTCCACGTCGCGCACTTCCAGGCCTTCGAGTTTCAGCGCGTTTTCCAGGCCACGCAGGGCTTGGGCGCGGGTGAAGTCGATCTGCACGTTGGCCCATTTCGGCACGCCGAAGCGGCGGTTCTTGAGGTCGCGAATGCTGCGCACGCCGCTGTCTTCGGTGGTCAGAATCAGCTGCACCTCATCGCTCCACGACAGGCCCAGCACGCGGGTTTCCACCCCGGCGGCATAGGCCCAGATGGCGGGGATGTTGCCGCCATGGCGCACCGAGTTCTGCAGGTGATGGTCGTAGTGGGCCTCGCGCACCTCACGTTCGCTGGATTCACGCAGCGACTGAATATTGGTGCCGAACGGGCGAAAGGCTTCGGCCAGGCGCCCGGATTGCGCGGCAATACCGAGGCCCGTGGGCACGGGGCTGTGGGTGTACCAAAGGGTTTCCAGTGAGCTCATGAATAATTCCTGTTGAGCCCGGCCGATCAGCCTGCCAGTGCCGTGTGGGCACTGCGCAGGGTGTCTAGCGGTCGGGTATCGATCCAGTCGCGCACATCGAACTGCTGGGGAATGAAGTTCCAGCGGTGGAGGAACGCAGTGAAGTCTTGCAGGGCGGCGATGGCGCTGTCGGCGAGTTCGGTTTTCAGCCGCAGATGGGCGTCTTCGCCATAGGCCGCACGCACCCAGTACTCGCTGCTGTTGGTTTCGCGGGCGAGGTAGCGGCGGGTGTCGTCGGGGTGTTGCCAGGCCCATTGCTCGGCGCGCAACACGCTGTCGAGAATGCCCACGGCAACGTCGTAATGCTGGTCCAGCAGGTGCTGGTCGACGCTGAGGGTGCGCGGCGTGCCGTTGTTGGAGCGGATCAGCGGTTCCGGGTGCGAGCCGGTGTCGATCACGGTGTGCAGGCTGAGATCGTGGGCCAGTTGCGCGGCGCTGGAGCCTTTGAGGAAGATCGCGTCTACCTCGCCGCGCAGCAGGCCAAGCAATTCGGCATTGCGCCCCTCGGCGCGGTGGCTGCTGGCCACCGGCGTGCCGGCGATGTCCTGCACCTGGTTGTCGCTGAAGGTGCCGCCATAGCGGTAGTCCACCAACTCGACGTCACGCACCTCCAGGCCTTCCAGTTTCAGCGCGTTTTCCAGGCCACGCAGGGCTTGGGCGCGGGTGAAGTCGATCTGCGCGTTGGCCCAGTCCGGCAGGCCGAATGTGCGGCCCTTGAGGTCTTTGACGGTTTTGATACCGCTGTCCGGACGGGTGAGGATCAACTGCACCTCGTCCGCCCAGGACAAACCGATTACACGAGTCTGCCGGCCCTGGGCGCGGGCCCAGATGGCGGGAATGTTGCCGCCATGACGTACCGAGTTCTGCAGACTGTGGTCGAAGTGCGATTCGCGCACGGCCTTGTTGGCGGATTCGCGCATCGATTGCACTTGGGTGCCGAGTGCACCGAGGGTCTCGTCCAGCCAGCCTTTTTGCACGGCAATGCCGAGGCCGGTGGGCACCGGGCAACGGGTGTACCAGAGGGTGTCGAGCGGTTGGCTCACGGTGGTTTGTTTGGCAGTCGTCATCAGGCACTGGCCTTCTGGCGGTCATCCGCAGCGGTACTGGCGGCGGGGCGCTGGTGCACCAGGGGCAGCACTTCCTGGCCGATGCGCAGGGCCTCTTCCAGGTGCGGGTTGCCGGCCAGAATAAAGGTCGAGAAACCGGCGTCGCGGTACTCCACCAAGCGCTCGGCAATGTTCTCGTGGCTGCCCACCAGGCCCACGGTCGGCCCCGGTTTGGCCTTGGCAAAACCGGCCCACAAGTTCGGGCCGAGAATCAGGTCTTCGAAGCGGTCGACGTTTTGGTGGTAGGCGGTTTGCCGCGCGGCGCCGACCGAATCGGAACCGCTGGTGAAGTTCTTCACCAGGGCACTGCTCTTGCTGCTTAGACGGTCGTATTGCGCTTTCAGGTCGCGCCAGGCGGCTTCTTCGGTTTCACGGGCGAACAGGTCGACACGCAGGCCAAAGCGCACGGTGCGCCCTTGTTTGTCAGCCAGTTCACGCACGCGCTCGATATGCGGTTTGAGCTTGTCCACCGGCTCGGCCCAGTTCAGGTACACGTCAGCGTGTTTGGCGGCGACATCCAGGGCGGCATCGGAGAAACCGGAAAAGTACACACCTGGCTTGCGCTCGTTGTGCAAGCCAGGGGGCAGGGCGCCGTTGTCGAGTTTGTAGATATCGCCTTCGTAGGAGAATTTTTCGTTGGCCCACAAGCCCTGGATGATGTCGAGGAACTCGCCGGTGCGCTTGTAGCGCAGGTCGTGTTCAAGGTAGTCGCCATTGGCGCGCTGGCTGGCCGGGTTGCCGCCGGTGATGATGTTCCAGTCCAAACGCCCGCGGCTGAGGTTCTGCAGAATCGCGGCTTGTTGGGCTGCGTAGGCGGGCAGGGTCCAGGTGGCCTGGAAGGCGATCAGAAACTTGATCCGCCGGGTTTCACGGGCCAGGGCTGCCGCCACCACCCATGGCTCCGGGCCGGTGGGCAGCAGTGCGCCTTCGAAGCCAGCCAGCTCGGCGGCTTTGGCCACCTGGGCGATGTAGTCGATGTAGGTGAAATCATCCGGCTCGCCATTGGGTAGGCGGCCGGGGGCGATATTGCCGGGACGATGGCTGTGGGCACCGCGGTTGTGGTTGTCGGTACTCAGTTGTGGGCCGTCGGTGCCCAGTGGCAAACGCCAGAAGAATTCAGTGCTCATTGCTGCTCCTAAGGGTGGCTGGAAAAGCCGTGGTAGCAGGATTGCAACGCCCATGCCACGGCCTTGCACGGCGCTGCAGGCCGCGCCTTCCGTGGCCTGGAGCATTAAGCGAGGGTGCGTGCAGGAGAAGGCTGCTGGTGGAGCAGCAGTCCAGCAGCACTTTCATGCTTGGCAGGCAACAGAGCCGCCGCGCGGCAGGCTGAAAAGCCCGAGTTACGGGGCCTGCGGGCGCTGGCACAAGTTCTGCTCTAGGGCTGTCATGGCCACTAATCCAGTGGTACCCCCAACAGGAACCGAGCATGAGCCAGCCCTCGTTGAACTCCGCGCAACTCGACTTCGTTGCCCAAGCCAAACGCGATTTCGCCAAGGCTTTCCGTGTACTGCAGGAAACCCGCACCCTGACCGCCACCAACACCTTGCAGGTTTATCTGCGCCTGCCGGAAACCGACCTGGTGGTGGCCTTGCGTGCACCCAGCCCGTGGGCTGATGAACAGAAGATCGGCGTTTCGGTGGTCAGCTACGACGGCGTGGTGTTTCTGGATGAATCGTTGGCGCCGGGCGCACCGCTGAGCGAAAGCAAGGAAGCCGGCAGTGGCAAACGCTATGGCCAGGTGCTGCGCGAGCGCGCCGACGTCAACGTGGTGGCCCACGTGCACACGCCCTACCTCGGCGGCTGGGCTGGCGCCCATCGCGTGCTGCCGCTGCGTTACGCCGCCTCGCAACGGGTGACCCTGGCGCGTGAGTTGCCGCTGTACCTGGACCGTACGCAGATCGAGTCGGACTTTATCGTCGAGACCCTCAAGCGCGACGCCAACATTCCTGCGTTGTTGGAAGCCAACGGCGGCGCGACCTTCTGGGGCGAAGGCATCATCCAGGTGGCCAAGCTGATTCTGCTAATCGAAGAGGGCGCGTACTTCCAGGCGCTGGCCGAAAACCTCGGCGGTTCGCAAGAGTTCGGGCCTGGGGTGCTGGAGCAGCAGTGGAAAATGACTGGGCTTTGGCCGCAGGGGAAGAAGTTGTTGGAGCAGGTGGTCTGATTCACCCTGACATCTGCTAATCGGCGGATATCGCCTGCGGCGATATTCGCCCTACGTCGAGGTACGGCACTGTAGGGCGGATATCCGCCGCGTCTCGGTCGTGAGCCTTACGCTTTGGGCTTGTAACTCAAATACGGCGTCACCAGCAGCAACCCCAAAGCGGCTACTGCCACCGCTGCACTCACCCAGATCACCAACGGGTTCTCGGCAATCCGCTCCGGGTAAATCTTCCACACCGCCCCCAGCCCGATGGCATTGCCGCCGGCCACCAGCACCACGCTGGCGTAGTCGTGGAAACGGCGTGCCTTGTTGGCACCTTGCGCCCACTGTGGGTCGGTGTTGTAGCTGGGCAGTTGTTCGTGCAGCTCGCCTAGCTGTTCGAGGCTGGAGAGAAAGCGGCGGAGGTTGCTGATCGCCCGTTCGGCTTTAAAGTTGAGAAAGGCCAGGCTGGTGGAGGCCACCGGAAAGCCCAGTACCAGCCACTCGATCGGCAGCTCGGCGCCATTGGTACCCGGCTTCAACGCCACCAGGGCTGCCAGCAGCGCCACCACCAGCGACACATACAGGTTCAGCGATTGCTGGCGCTGGCTGATGCGCGCATTGACTTCCTGGTAGGCCGCGACAAAGCGGTAATTGGCGTCGACAACGTATTTGCTCATGGCCGGGGGCTCTTGGTTGAGGGACCGGCATCTTACGTAATTCGATTGGGGATGGGGGATGCCTGGGGTTTGCGTTTGCTGCCCCTGGATTCCCGCCTTCGCGGGAATGACGGAGGTTTTTATCACGGATACCGTCGTCCCCGCGCAGGCGGGGACCCAGAATCGCGCCAGCGATACGTCTTACTTCTTCGTCGCACCTTCCGCCTGCTTCGCATTCAAAATCGCCGTGTATTCACCCGGATCCACCCCATTGAGGTAGTAGTTGCCGACGTGGTGCAAACGCCAGCGGATCGGGTCGTGGGTGGTGTGCACGCGGGCGTTGCGCCAGAAGCGGTCGAGGTTCCATTTGATTAGCGAGGAGCTGGCGCCGAGTAGCGAGAAGATGTCGCTGGAAATCTTCAGCGAGGCGCTGTCGGAGTGGGCGCGGGCGGTGGCGACCGAGAGGATCAGTTCGTCCTGCAGTTCTTTGTTGTCCGGGTCCTGTTCGTGGGCGTCGAACACCCGTGCGGCGTCGCGTAGCAAGGATTCAGCCGCGCGCAGGGCCACGGCGTATTCGCCGATCTGTTTGATGATGTGCGGCTCTTCATTGGCGTGCTCGACGCCACTTTCCACCCACGGTCGGGCGTGGTTATTGAGGTAGTGCACGGCGGCGTCCAGGGCGCCGGCAGCGATGCCGGTGTCGATGGCGGCGTGGAGAATTTGCGGGAAGGTCAGGCCGGTGCGTTTCATCGGACCCTGGCGGTACACCACGTAGGCTTCATCCAGCTCGATGTTGTCGAAAATCACCGTGCCGCTGACCGAGTTCTTCTGCCCGTAGGCGTCCCAGTCATCCACCAGCGTCAGGCCTGGCGCATTGCGGTTGACCAGCACGCCGACGCCGCCGTCATCGGAGGTGGCGGTGAGGGAAATCCATTCGGCCAGGTAGGCCCCGGTGGAGTAGAACTTGCTGCCGTTCAGCACCAGCTTGCCGTCGGCGCGGCGCTCGACCCGGGTTTTCAGGGCGAATTTGTTCTTGCCGCCGACTTCGGCCAGGGCATTGCCCAAGCGTTTACCGGCCAGCACATCGGCGATCAGGTGGTCGCGTACCTCGTCGCTGTAGCCGCTGAAAATGCCGCGCAACATGACGTTGTGAATCTGCAGCAACTGGCCAACGCCGCCGTCGGCCACCGAGATGATGCGCACGGTTTCGACGATGGTCTGCACCGAGGCGCCGAGACCGCCAAACTGTTTCGGCACGCCAATCGCAGTCAGCCCGCTGCTGGACAGCAGTTCGGCCTGGCGCCGTGGCAGCTGGCCGTTCTGGCTGCTGTCGGCGGCGATGGCGGCGATCTCTTGGGCAATCTCCCTGGCCACGGCAATCGCCTGTTCTTCACTGATCAGCACCACGCTCGCCTGGCTGGCGACGGTGCGTTGGGCCTCACTCATGTTTCACCTCAACTGACTGGCTGCCGGGTTCGGCAGGCTCCTGAACAGGGTGGGAGCAGGTTCTATGCCATGGGGCTGCAAGCCAGTAATGGCGAGGCTTTCGCCGTTATTTGTGCGGGCCTTTGTTGCTGACGCAGCAGTGCCCGCCTGGTTGCTGCCTGTGCAGCAGCAAGGGTTGCTGGCGACGCAGCAGCAGTGCCCGTCGAACTCGTCAAAGCCCCGCCTGGCGGGGCCTGCCGCCGTTGGCATGGGCGCTGCACTGTAGCTGCCAATCAGCCATTGCCAGGAGTTCGTGTATGTCCACTGCCGCTATTGCCACCGCCCAGAGCTTGAGTCTCGACACGATCTGGTTCACCCGTTGCCCGGTGCCAACCGCCTCGGGCATTGCTTATAACCTCGGTTGGCTTGGTGAAGAATTTTCCGCCGATGGCCTGCCGGTGGAGACGCTGCAAGAAGCTCGGCAACTGGGCCGTCACCATTACGATCACGACTTGCCGGGGCTGTTTCGCGAAGGCGGCAACGTCCCGGCGCTGGCAGCCCGTGCCGCCGGCGCACCAAGCCGATTGATCGGTCTGACCTGGATCGAGGAATGGCAAACCATTCTGGTCCGTCCCGACTCCGGCATTCGCAGCCCGGCCGACCTCAAAGGTAAACGCCTGGCTTTGCCCGCCTGGGCCGACAGCCGTGCTGGCAGCATCGCCCGGGCCATGAGCCTGCATGGCTATAAAGGTGCCTTGGCGCTGGCCGGGCTGGGTTTTGATGATGTGCAGTTGGTGGAGGTGGCGCTGACTGCACAGGAAGGCGCGCCGACGCCGCAGGAGAACCTGCAGCGGCTGTGGTCGGGGCTTGATCATCTGGTGCAGGGGCGGGTCGACGCCGTTTACGTCAAAGGTGCTTCGGCCGCCGATGCGGCCCGACGTCTAGGCCTGGTGGTGGGTATCGATCTGGACCTGATCGCCGAGCCGAGACAGCGCATCAATAACGGCACGCCACGGCCGATCACCGTGCACCAGGACCTGCTCGACAACCACTTCGACCTGGTGGTGCGCTTTCTGGCCCAGACCCTACGTGCTGCCGATTGGGCCAGTGACAACCGTGACGACCTGCTGGCGATTTTGCAGGCCGAAACCAAGGCTGGGCGTGAAGGGGTGGCCGAGGCCTATCGCGGTGATTTCCATCGCTCGCTGGCGCCGAGTCTTTCGGCTGAACGCTTGGAGTTTCTGCGCATCCAGAAGGACTTCCTCAACCTGCACGGCTTTCTCGAAGGTGACGTCGATATTGACGCCTGGGTCGATGCGCGGCCGTTGCAGGCGGCACGGGAGTTGTTGTTGGCGCGAGGACGCTGAGTTATTGACGGAGGTAGGTTGGGTTGAGCCGCAGGCGAAGCCCAACAGGGATCTGCACGCGGAGCCCCTTGGGCTCCTTGTTGGGCTTCGCGGGGCTCAACCCAACCTACCCCAGTTTGGCCAACAACGCTTCGACATCGACGGTGTCGATCTGCCCCGGCTGCAGGAAGCGTTGGGCGTATTGCATGTGCAGGTCACTGCGCACGAACAGGGAAAACAGCGCTTTGTCGATGTGCGCGCCTTTGCACATGCCAACCATGATGTTCAGCGCGTCGGACAGGGTTTTGCCCTTTTTGTACGGGCGGTCGACGGCGGTCAGGGCTTCGAAGATGTCGGCAATCGCCATCATCCGTGCCGGCAGGCTCATCTCTTCCTGGCGCAGGCGTTTCGGGTAGCCGCTGCCATCCATTTTCTCGTGGTGCCCACCGGCAATCTCGGCGACGTTGGCCAGGTGCGCCGGGAAGGGCAGGTGGTTGAGCATGAGGATGGTTTGCACGATGTGGTTGTTGATGATGTAGCGCTCTTCCGCCGTCAGCGTGCCGCGGGTAATGCCCAGGTTGTACAGCTCGCCTCGGTTGAATTTGTATTCCGGCTCGTTGAGTTTGAAGCCCCAGGGGTTGTCTTCCGGCATGCGGTCTTTTTCGCCGCGCTCGAACAGGTGCTCGGGTTTGTCCGCCAGCAAGGGTTCGCTGACCGGCAACGGCGGCGCGGGAGTACGGCTCTGGCGCTGGTTCTCTTCCCAGGACACGCCGAGGCGGTCGTCGAGGGTGCGGGTCCAGGTGCGCATGCCGATCTGCCGCAGGCGTTCAAGGTCGGCATCGGCCATGGCTTCGCCACCCAGGTTGCTGCGGGCGACAAAGGCGAACTCATCGTCCAGGGCGGCCAGCAGTTCATCACGCAAGGTGGCTAACTGCGCCTTATCGCCACCGCCGGCAACGCTCTGCCAGTAGCTGATCCAGGCATCGCGTTTGAGCACTTCGAAACGGGTGCGTACTTCGTGGATGCGGTCGTACAGGGTTTCCAGTTTGGTCGCTTTGTCTACCACGTATTCCGGGGTGGTGACCTTGCCGCAGTCGTGCAGCCAGGCGGCGATGTGCAGCTCCTCCCATTGGTCGTCGTTGGGTTGGTAGGCGGCGAAGGCTGGCTCCTCGCTGTCGGCGGCGGCACGGGCGAGCATCAGGGTCAGCTCGGGTACCCGCTGGCAGTGGCCGCCGGTGTAGGGACTCTTCGCGTCGATGGCGCCGGCGATCAATTGAATGAATGCATCGAGCAGCTTCTTCTGGCTTTCCAGCAGACGCTGGCTCTCGATGCACAGCGCCGCGACGCCGGAAACCGCTTCGACAAAGGCGATGCGTTCCGGCCGCAGCATGGCTGAGTCGTCGATATGGCCGGTGTCGCGCTGCAGCAACACCAGCACGCCGAGGGTCTGGCCTTGACGGTTATGCAGGCCGGTGGCAGCCAGGTGAATGCGCGGGCAGTCGAGGGTCAACAGGATTGGCTGCAACACCGCCGCCTCGTCAAAGCCTAGGCTCAGGGTAGCGCTGCTGCCGCCATGGGCGGGGCCTTTCAGCCAGCTTGGCATGTCGTCGGCACCAGCCTGGTACTGGGGTAACGCCAACTCGCCGAGATCGCGCGCCTGTTTGTCGAGAATCAGGCCCTTGGGTTCCAGGCTGCCGCTGTCGGCGTCGAACAGGTAGAGCAGGCCGCCCTGGGCGCCGCTGATGTCCACGGTTTCTTGCAGCACCCGCGCCAGCAGGGTGTCGAAACGGGTTTCGGCGGACAGGCTGGAGGCGATATTGAGGAAGCTGGAAATGGTCTCCTTCATGCGCGACATGGAGGTGGCCAGTTGGTCGATTTCCAGCACCGGCGAATGGCCGCTGCTCGGGTGGCTGAAGTCGAAGCGGCGGATCGCTTCGGCTTCCTGCACCAGGCTGCGCAGCGGGCGAATGATGATTCGTGAGCTGAGCCAACCCAGCGGCAGACACAGCAGCAGAATCGCCAGGGTGACCAGCGCGCCTTGCCAGCGGATGCGGTAAGCGTCGGCCAGCAGTTCGTCTTCGGGCACCACCAGGGCCAGCTCCAGACCTTGCGGGCCGCCCTCAATCAGGTGGGTACGGGAAACCACCCAGTTGCGCTGCGCCAGGCTCAGATTGCCGGTGGGCGCGCCAGCCAGGTCGTGGTCGATCAGGGCCGCCAGGATTGGGCTGAGGTCGCGGGCCTTGGCCAACTGGGCTTTGTCCGCCTGTACGATCAGGCGGCTGCTGTCGGGATAGGCGATAGCGTTGCCGTTGGCGTCGTAGAGCACCACTTCGCTAGAAGGGGTGATCTTGTGTTTGCTCAGGGTGGCGGACAGGTCGTCGAGGGTCAGGTCGGCGGCGATCACCGCGTGCTCTCCGCTGGCGCGGGCCAGGGTGGTGCCGACATTGCCGGTGGAGAAAAACACATAGGGGGCGGTGGTGATCTGCTCATTACGCGCACGGGCGCTGGCAAACCAGCTGCGGCCCCGTGGGTCGTAACGTTCCTTGAGGTTCTGCCGGCGGGTGATCAACTGCATGTCGGCGTCGAAGTAGGCCGACTCCGATTGCACCGATTCGGTTTGTGCCGACTCACCCATGCGATCGATGGTCCACACCTGGTAGGCGGCGTTTTTCGGCGCGTCGAATTTGTCTTTCTGCGTTTGCGTGTTCAGCGGCCGGACCATGAAGAAATCGCCGTCGTCATAGCCGAGGTACAGCGAGGCGAGCTTGGGGTTGTCGCGCAGAGCCTGGACGAAGGAGGGCAGCAGCGCCATGCGCTCGTAGTGGTCGGCGGCCTGGTTGCTCTCCTGCAGCGCCAGCAGGCTGAGCAGGTGGCGGATCGGCTGGTAGGTGTTGAGCAGGTCGTGCTGCACATCTTCCTGGATGCGGCTGAACAGCTCGTTGCTGCTGGAGTAGATGACCTGGGTGGTTTGCCGGTAGTTGAACAGCCCCAGGACCACGCCGGTGACCAGCAGTAAAAAAGTGAAGAGCACACTGATGTGCACGTGCAGCGAATAGCGACGTTCGACACGACGGGACTTGCTCATTGCGCATCACTCCTTGAACAGCGCAGAGGGTACAGGCAGGTACTGCTGGGTAACGCGGGGCGGCATGGGTATCGCTGCGCTCAACCCCTCGCCGAAGCAAGAGCCAAGCATAGTGAAGGGTTGGCTTTCCTGCCGCCGAAATAACGTGCTTTTGTCACTCTTCTGAAACGGTCTTCACCGGGCTTTCGTTGCTTAGCGTTTTCCCTGCCTGGCGTTGGTTCAGGTACTGGTTCAGGTAATGCCGCACGCCATGCATCAACAACGCCACTGACAGGGCGATCGCCACCCCGCTGAGGGTGTTGAGCACGCGCACCTGGCCCAGGTGCCAGTCTTGCGAGAGGCTTTCGGTAAGCAGCAAAAAGCACAGGGTGGTCTGCAGCACGAACAGCCCGTAGTGGTGCGCCTGGAAGGCGCGGCTCATGGCGATCAACGGCAGCATCACCGCCACCATCACCGGTGGGCTTTGCAGGCTGTGACCGAAATAGATCAGCAGGGAAGCGGCGCAAAAACTCGCCAGGCTGGCTTGCAGCGCGCGCACCAGGCTGCCCTGAAACTCCAGCTGCAAGGTGGCGACCACGGTGATGGTCAGCCAATAGCCGCGCGGCAGGTTGGCGAGCTCGACGGTGAGGCCGGCCAAGGCAAACGCCAGGGTGCAGCCGATGGCGTGCAACAGCCATTGCCGCCGCGGTTGGCGTTTGGCGTGGCGCCGTAGAACTTTGAGGATGCCCAGTAGGCGCGGGATGCGTGGCCACATGCGCAAGCCATGCACTCCGCGCAAGGCGAATGCCAGCAGGGTCACCCACAGACCACCGAGAATAAACAGCATGCCCACCGCATAGGGATTGCTGAGGGTGCCAACGCCATGCTGGCCCTGGCCCAGGCACAAGCAGATCGCCAGGCCGATGCCGAGCTTGCCGGCCTCGGCGCCGAAGCGCTGCAGCCAGGCCAGCAGAAAGCCGAACACGGCGAACAGGCCAAGGCTGACCAGTGGGTGGTCAGCGCCCCAGAAGCCCAAGCCTGCGCTCCAGGCACCCAGGCCGATCAGCAGCAACATGCGCAGCATGCCGAAGCGGTGCAGGGGGTTGGCCTTGGCGGCCTGGAACGCGCCCACCGAGGCCCAGAGAAACCCCGGGTGGCCACTGAACAGGCCGAGAATCAACGGCAGGGCGCAGCCGAGCATGGCCACCATTGCCGGGCCCCAGGCGGGTGGGCCGGACTGCCAACTGAACACTTGCCGCAAGAGCGTACGCATAAGCCTCTCTAGTCGTTTGCCGTTATACCGGGCTGGAGCGCCCGGTCATTTCGGCGGCCATTTCGGTAGCGTAGCTGTCGGTCATGCCGGCGATGAAATCGATCATGCGCAGGAACGAGCGGTGCAGGGTCCAGTCGGCCTTGGGTGCGTTATGGCCGAGCAGATCGAGAATGCGCTGATTCTTGAACGACAGGCCGCCGCCTGAGTGCAGTTCGAGGGCCGCACCGCAGAAATTGTTCAGCAGAATTTCCAGGGTGGTGTAGGCGCCGATCTCGTGAAGGGTTTTGCGTTTGTCCTGGAAGATTTTCTCCCGCGCCATGTTTTTTGCCCCCAGCACGCAGCGCTTGGCCGGGCCGTGCATGTGCTCCACCAGGTCGCCTTGCAGGGTGCCGGCCAGCAAGGCGTCCTGCTGTTCGACGAAGGCCTGTGCGGCGGCATTGGTCAGATGCTCGATGGCCTTGCCACGCAGGATCGCCAGCTTGCGCCGTTGCGAGTCGTGGGGGCCGAGCAGGCGGTAGGTTTCCGGCAGGTCGTCGCCGACCAGACCGAGCAGCACGGCTTCTACCTCGGGGTAGTCGAGCAGCTCCATTTCCAGACCGTCTTCGAGGTCGATCAGGCCGTAGCAGATGTCGTCGGCGGCCTCCATCAAGTACACCAGTGGGTGACGCGCCCAGCGCTCGTTATCGATCTTTGGCAAGCCAAGTTTGCTGGCGATCTGTTCGAGCAGTGGCAGCTCGCTGCGGTAGCAACCGAACTTGTGCTTCTTGTAGCCCAGGGCTTCGGCGTGTTGCGAGGTCCACGGGTATTTGAGGTAGGTGCCGAGGGTGGCATAGGTCAGCCGGGTGCCACCGTCGAACTGGTGGTACTCAAGCTGGGTGAGCACACGAAAGCCCTGGGCGTTGCCTTCGAAATGCAGGAAGTCCTGGCGCTCCAACTCGCTCATGCCATCCAGCCAGCCGCGCCCGGCGGCCTGGTGGAACCAGTGGCGGATGGCGTCTTCGCCGGAGTGGCCGTAAGGCGGGTTACCGATGTCGTGGGCCAGGCAGGCGGACTGCACGATCATGCCCAGGTCATTTGGCTCGCACCAATCGGGCAGGGCGTCGCGCAGCATCTCGCCAACGCGCATGCCCAGCGAACGGCCGACGCAACTGACTTCCAGGGAGTGGGTCAGGCGGGTGTGGATGTGGTCGTTGCTGGAGACCGGGTGCACCTGGGTCTTGCGCCCCAGGCGGCGGAAGGCGCCGGAGAAGATGATGCGGTCGTGGTCTTTGTGAAACGGGCTGCGCCCCAATTCAGTGGCGCTGTGGGTCGGTTTGCCGAGACGTTCGCGGTTGAGCAGTGTGTGCCAGTCCAAGGCCAGTCCTCGCCGTTCAGTGGCTGATGGGGGCTAGCTTCCCGGTTCCGCGGCCGGGCTGCAAGGGTGGGTATTCGAATCTCCCGTAGGAGCGGCTTCAGCCGCGATGCTCTTGGGGTCGACGAAGATCAACAGCATCGCGGCTGAAGCGGATCGCCGCCCGGCCGTTCCTACGAGGTCGGCGTTGAGGCCTTACAACCCCGCCACGTCAATATCCAACAGCAGCAAACGCTGGCCGTCGTCGATGAATTGGCCGGCGGTTAGGCAATATTGGTTGCTAGTGGCGTCGCGGTAGGTGGACGACAGAATCAGCCGACGCTCATCCCAGCCTTCGGCGAGCAATTGGTAGAAGTAAGGTCGCCACGACCAGTTGTGGCCCAGGTATTTGCCGTCTTCACGCCAGCCGCTGCCAGTCCATTCCAGGTTGGGGGTGAGCTGGGTGCCGTTGCGGTCGCATTGGTATACCCGCAGCAACCAGGGGTAGGCGGTGGGTGCGGGCAGGTTGGCCAGCGGCACGTCGGCTTCGGCCCAGGCTTTCAAACTGTTCATCAGGCCGGTGAGCTGTTGGCGCAGCGACATCAGCCGCGCACGCTCGGCCAATTTGTTATGGACGTAACGGTTGCGCAGCTCGGCGAAGCGCTCGACGAAGGCATCGGCCGGGAAGAACTCGCGCTCGGGTTTGGCGAACAGAAAGCCCTGCACGTAACGCGAACCGCATTCGAGGGCGAAGTCCAGTTCGGCCTCGGTTTCCACCCCTTCGGCGATGATCCAGCAGCCGGTTTTTTCGGCCATCTGCGCCAGGGCTTTGACCACTTCGCTGCTCGGACCACCGCGGGCGGCTTCCTGGAACAGGCGCATGTCCAGCTTGAGAATGTCCGGTTGCAGGGCCAGCACGCGGTCGAGCTGCGAGTAGCCGGCGCCGAAGTCGTCGATGGCGATGCGTGCGCCGGCTTCGCGGTAGCGCGCCACCACCTCCGGCAGGCGCAGGCTGCCGCCGCCCAGTTCGGTGATTTCGAAGACGATGCGCTCAGGCGCCACGCCATGTTTTTCCAGCTGCTTGAGGCTGGGCAGCGGCTGGTTCGGGCGCAAGCGGCCGATCCAGCGCGGGGAAATATTGATGCTCAGAAACCAGTCGGCCGGTGCTGCGTGAAAACGCTGCAATGCATCGGCACGAATCTCCCGGTCGAGGCGCCGCAGGGCGGTCATGGGGAATTTGGGGTCAGCGAACAGCGGCCCCACCGAAGCCAGACGGCCGTCGTCCTGTTGCAGGCGGCCCAATGCTTCGATACCGGCGATACGGCCGGTGGCGGTATCAATAAACGGCTGGAAGCAGGCAAGCGGTTGCCCGTCGATCACAGTCACATCCTTAGTAGCGGTTTGCAGTTCCGCCCGCGCAAGGCTGGGCGATGAACAGCGCAGGATTGCTGTTCATCCCATTCCTTTTGCAAGAAGGTGGCCAGTTGTAGGACAGACGGTAGTTAGCGTGGCGGACGATTCTTGAGAGCAACCGCCACCAGCGGATAAAGGCTGATACCGATTTTCAGCCAGCGGGTGAGCTTCTTGCTTTTACCGCCAAAAAAACCGAGCAAAGTCACCCCGGCCATGCCCCACAGTGGGGCGTGACCGCTGCTCAGGCTGCTCTGCCAACTCGTGGCGGTGCCACGCATTTTGCGTAGCGGTTGCAGCAGTTCCTGGGTTTCGTGGCGCAATTCGTGGCGGTGCATTTCCATGCGCAAGCGCACCAGCTGTTTGCGCAGTTCCTGGCGGGTGGGTTTGGTGGCTTGGCTCATGGCATCAGGCGCTCACGGTCACGGGCCAGCTCTTCGAGGGTGGCGCTGAATGGGGAGTGTTCATCGGTGACCTGATTGCGCAGCAGCATGGCAAAAATCAGTGTCGCCAAGGCATAGAACACACATAGCCCGACCACCCCGGCAATGCGGTAGCTGTCCCAGACCAGAATCAGCACCAAGGCAGAAAGGCCCAATAACAACAGCAGGGCAAACACCAGGGCTAAGCCGGCAAACAGCAGGAGGTTGAGGGTGCGGCTTTTCTGTTCTTGCAGCTCGATACCAAACAGCTCGATATGGCTATGCAGCAATCCAAGAAAGGCTGCGCTCAACCGTTTGGGCGAGGGGCCGCGACCTTGCAGTGGCGGTGGGGGCAGGGCGTCCATTCCGTCTCTCATATCAGCGGCGGGAGGCCAACAGGCCGAGGAGGAAACCAACGCCGGCGGCGATGCCGACCGATTGCCAGGGGTTCTGCTGCACATAGGCTTCGGCAGTGGCGACGGCTTCTTCGGCACGATCACGCACGCTGTGTTCGGTGAGTTGCAGCGTGTCGCGGGCGCGTTTGAGGCTGTCGTGAATGCTCAGACGCAGTTCATCGGCTTCGGCGCCGGCCAGGCTGGCGGTGTGATCGAGGAGTTTTTCGGTGTCG
The DNA here is from genome assembly GCF_003050835.1 of Pseudomonas sp. GV071. Lineage (GTDB taxonomy): Bacteria > Pseudomonadota > Gammaproteobacteria > Pseudomonadales > Pseudomonadaceae > Aquipseudomonas. The sequence continues at coordinate 85,336 of NZ_QAOJ01000009.1, forward strand.
GCGATAAGGGCCTGGAATTCGGCGAGAAGCTCTTCCTGGGCGCGTTCGTTGGCCTTGCTAACCATGGTGAATCTCCTTGAGTTGAGGTCTTTGGGGTTCGAGTCGCCAGCCAGATGGATGGTTCCATCTACCGACGCCCGTGGCGGCCAGTCCTGCGGTCTGGGGCGCTTGGTATAACGCTTGCATTCTGCTGGTGCGTAATGGGCTGGATTTGCGCCGTAATCGCGCATATTAACCCTTGAACAAGGTGGCAACAGTGTTGCTCAACCGAATGAAAAATAAAGAAAAGAACTGATCGCTCAATTTTCCTGCCCGTTTTCCTGGTACTAAATCGGTTCGCTCGCCTGGGCAGAACTGGTGCGTTGTGGCGTCATCCTGGTGCGTGCGTGTGGAGCTTTGAGCTGCTTTGGTGCTTTTTTCGCTGCCGGAGTCGCTTCATCGATGGAAAACCTCAACAGCGCCGTGCAAACCCTGATCTCGGGTTCCAACACGGTCTTCACTCTGCTCGGCGCGGTCATGGTGCTGGCCATGCATGCCGGCTTCGCCTTTCTGGAAGTTGGCACAGTCCGGCAAAAGAACCAAGTGAATGCCTTGTCGAAGATCATTTCCGACTTCGCCATGTCGGCCTTGGCGTACTTTTTCGTCGGCTACTGGGTGGCTTATGGCGTGACCTTTCTGGTGCCCACCAGCGAGCTGACCGCCGAGCACGGTTACCCGCTGGTGAAGTTCTTTTTTCTGCTGACCTTCGCCGCAGCTATTCCCGCGATCATTTCCGGCGGCATTGCCGAGCGCGCCAAGTTCGGCCCACAGCTGTGCGCGACGATTCTGATCGTGGCTTTTATCTACCCGTTTTTCGAAGGCTTGATCTGGAATGGCAACTTCGGCCTGCAGGCCTGGTTGGCCGAGCGTTTTGGTGCCAGCTTCCATGACTTCGCAGGTTCAGTGGTGGTGCACGCCATGGGCGGCTGGCTGGCCCTTGGCGCGGTGCTGTTGTTGGGCAAACGCAACGGCCGTTACCGCGACGGCAAGTTGGTGGCTTTTGCGCCGTCAAATATTCCGTTCCTGGCCCTGGGCTCGTGGATTCTCATCGTCGGCTGGTTCGGCTTCAACGTCATGAGCGCGCAGACCCTGGGCAGCGTCAGCGGCCTGGTGGCGGTCAACTCGCTGATGGCGATGGTTGGCGGCACGGTGGCGGCGTTGTTCGTCGGTCGTAACGACCCAGGCTTTCTGCACAACGGCCCGCTGGCCGGGCTGGTGGCGATCTGCGCGGGTTCCGATCTGATGCACCCGGTGGGCGCGTTGATCACCGGGCTGGTGGCCGGCGCATTGTTCGTCTGGGCGTTTACCGCCACACAGGTGAAATGGCGCATCGACGACGTGCTCGGCGTGTGGCCGTTGCACGGCTTGTGCGGCGTATGGGGCGGGATTGCCTGCGGAATTTTCGGCCAGCAATTGTTCGGCGGCCTGGGCGGTGTGAGCTTGATCAGCCAGTTGATCGGCACCGGCCTGGGCGTGCTGGTGGCGCTAGTCGGCGGGCTGCTGGTGTATGGCGTGCTGAAGGCCACCACCGGTATTCGCTTGAATCAGGAAGATGAGTACTACGGCGCGGATCTGTCGATTCACAAGATTGGCGCGGTGAGTCAGGACTGATTAAAAACATCGCGGCTGAGGCCGCGATGCTTGGGCCTAACACACCAAACTATCCGCCTGCCGATACAGCATCAGCATCTTGCGCGTGATGGTCTGGTGGATGTCGTCGCGCTCGAACGTCGACAGGTGGGTGAGCTTGTTCACCTGCAAGCGATGCAGGTGAATGTAGGGCATCTGCTGGTCGAACTCGCGCAGGTCGCCCTTCATCATGATCGGCAGGAACACGTCGCCGAGCTTCTTCTGGCTGTTGATGATCTGCGCCAGCGCCGGTTTGAATGGCATGGTCTTCGGCGTGCTGCCGTCGTCCTTCATTTCGGTGCTGAGCAGCAGCCCCGGTTTTCCCACTAGCACCCCCGGCAACACACATAAACCAGTTTTGCGCACGGCCGCCGCGTCGATGCCATGCAGGGTGTCGTGGAAGGCGTAGGCGTTGGGCAGCACCACCATCTTGCGGCCCAGGTCGGTGGGGAAGTGCAGGGTGTAGTTGGTGTACAGCTGGCGCACCGACTCGGAATACACGCAGAAGCGGTTCTCGAACAGGCGGATGAAGCGCTCGGCCAGCTCGCGGCGGGCCATGCTCTCCATATCCCAGATCAGATCCTGGTTTTCCGGCTGTTGGAGATTGATCTCCTGGTGTTCCATGCTCGTCATGCATTCCTCATACGCGAAATTGCCGCAACAGCCGGTTGAGTTCATCGGCCAGTTGATTCAGGTGTTGGCTGGCGCTGCTCGATTGCTCGGCGGCCATCGCCGTGTTGTGCGCCAGACTGGCCGCGTCGGTGACGTTCTGATTGATGTCCTCGACCACATGCGCCTGCTGCAACGTGGCGCTGGCGATGGAGGCATTGAGGCTGGTCAGATTGCGTAGCGACTGGCTGATCAGGTTCAAACTTTCCCCCGCCTGACGCGCCTGTTCGACGGTCACTTGCGAGGCTTTGCTGCTTTCGTTGATGACGTTCACCGCCGCTTCGGAATTGCTCTGCAGGCGTTCGATCATCACTTGAATCTCGGCCGTCGACTTCTGTGTGCGCTGGGCCAACAGGCGAACCTCATCGGCCACCACGGCGAACCCGCGCCCCTGTTCACCGGCCCGCGCAGCCTCGATGGCGGCGTTGAGGGCGAGCAGGTTGGTCTGTTCGGCGATGGAGCGTATCACTTCCAGCACGCCGCCGATCTGGGTTGTTTCCTGAGCCAAAGTTCGGATCACTTCGACGGCTTCGCCAATGGTGCCGGAAAGCTTGTCGATCTGCTGCAGACTGCGTTCGATATTGGCCTGGCCCTGCTGCGCATTGCTCTCGGCGCCTTGCACTTCGCTGGAGGCCTGTTCAGCGTTCTTGGCCACATCCTGCACGGCATAGGTGACTTCATTGATGGCGGTGGCCACCTGTTCCATCTGCATGGCTTGCTGCTGGCTGTCCTGTTGGGATTTGCCGGCCACGCCGCCCAGGGTGTCGGCGGATTGGTTGAGAGCGGTCGCCGCCTGCAGCATCTGGCTGATCACCGAACGCAGTTTGCTGGTGAAGGTGTTGAAGTGGGTGGCGAGGGCGGCCAATTCGTCCTGGCCGTCGCTGCTCAGGCTGCGGGTCAGGTCGCCTTCGCCGCTGGCGATATTGGCCATCGCACTGACCACCTCGCGCAGTGGTCGGGTGATGCTGCGGCTGATGTACAGCACCAACAGCGCCATCAGCACGGCGATGCCCAGGCCCAGCAGCGAGGCGCGAATGGCCTGCTCGCGGAACTCGGCCTGCATGTCATCGATGTACACGCCGGAGCCGACGATCCAGCCCCAGGGCTGGAACAACTGTACATAGGAAACCTTGGGTACCGGCTCGCTGGCGCCCGGTTTCGGCCAGCGGTAGTCGACCATACCGGCGCCTTTGGCTTTGGCGATGGCGACCATCTCGTTGAAGAGGAATTTGCCGTCCGGGTCCTTCAGGCCGCTGAGGTCCTGGCCTTCGAGTTTCGGGTTGGTGGGGTGCATGACCATCTTCGGACCGAGGTCATTGATCCAGAAGTAGTCATCCTTGCCGTAGCGCAGGCCACGGATCGCTTCCATGGCCTGTTTCTGTGCTTGCTCGCGGGTCAGGGTGCCGGCGCTTTCCAGGGCCTGAAAATAAGTCAGCACGCCTGCGGCACTTTGCACCACATGTTGGGTCTTTTGAACCTTGGCGCTGTACAGGTCGTGGTTGATCTGCTGCAGCATCAACAAGCCAAGGCTGACCAGCATGACCAAGGCCACGGCCAGAATCAGCCACAGCCGACTGTGAATCGGTAGTTTGCGCAGGCTTTGCATGATGCGGAACTCCAGGCGTTTTTGTTGTTGTACAGCCTTGAAAGTAGGCGCTGGTGATGGCTTTGCAACACTACAGGGGAATTGTGCTTAAAGGCAGCAGCATCGGTGTAAGTTGTCTGCTACATTTCGGCGCCAAAGCGGCATTCCCAAGCGCCTGAAGCTCGGTTGGTCTTTGGTTTTCTTTCTGCCGACACCTTTTCGTCGACAACATTATCTGGCGATGCGGGGCATCGCCCATTGGGGGAAGTTGCATGGATCTTTGGAGCGCTGCGCAGGCGTTGATTCTGGGTATTGTCGAAGGGCTCACCGAGTTCCTGCCGATTTCCAGTACCGGGCACCAGATTATCGTCGCCGATCTGCTGAATTTCGGCGGTGAACGGGCCATGGCGTTCAACATCATCATCCAGCTCGGCGCCATCCTGGCGGTGGTCTGGGAATTCCGCAAAAAGATCTTCGACGTGGTTCTCGGCCTGCCCAAGGACCGCCAGGCCCAACGCTTTACCGGCAACCTGCTGATCGCCTTCTTCCCAGCGGTGATCCTCGGGGTGATCTTCGCGGACATGATTCACCATTACCTGTTCAACCCGATTACCGTGGCCGCGGCTCTGGTGGTTGGCGGCGTGATCATGCTGTGGGCCGAGCGCCGCCAGCACACCGTGCATGCTGAAACGGTCGATGAGATGACCTGGAAGGATGCCCTCAAGGTCGGCTTCGCCCAATGCCTGGCGATGATTCCCGGCACATCGCGTTCAGGCGCCACCATCATCGGCGGCCTGCTGTTCGGCCTGTCGCGCAAGACCGCCACCGAGTTCTCGTTCTTCCTGGCGATGCCGACCATGGTCGGTGCGGCGGTGTATTCGGGCTACAAGTACCGTGACCTGTTCCAGCAGAGCGATCTGCCGGTGTTCGCCATCGGCTTCGTCACCGCCTTTATCTTCGCCATGATCGCCGTGCGCGGCCTGCTGAAATTCATCGCCAACCACAGCTACGCCATGTTCGCCTGGTACCGCATCGGCTTTGGTCTGCTGATTCTGGCTACCTGGCAGTTTGGCTGGATAGATTGGAGCGCCGCTCAGCCGTAAACTGCGAACTGCCATGCAGTCAGGTAGATCAGATGACCCGCAGCCCCAACTTTCCGGTTTCGCCCACCGAGCGGTTTGACAGCCCGGAGCAGACCGCTATCACCCGCGACGTGGTGCTGCGTTATCACCTTTGCTGGAAATACCGCGACCTCGACGGGGTGATGGCGCTCTATCACCCCGACGTCGAGTACAACGACTTTTTCCAGGCTCGCGTGCTGCGCCTGGAGGAGTTGCGTGAGTACGTACTCGCCACCATGCCGCGCGACCCGGAAGAGGCGCTGGAGCACAGCGACCGCATTCGCGTGGACGGCGACACCGCCTTTATCCAATACCGCATCACCCTGCGCGGCGGCGAAGGGCTGGTGTCGTTTCGCACCAGCGAGGCGCTGACCGTGCGCGACGGGCTGATCTGGCAGGTCAACGAATACGCGTCGTTGATGCACGAGGCCAGCGCCACCCACTCCGAGGTCAGTGACAGCCGCCCGGCCATCAGCCGCCTGGGTTTGTCGGCGCGCCAGTTGGGCTTTCTCGCCGACGACCTGCAGCATTATTTCCAGCAACACCAACCCTACCTGGATGCCGAGCTCAACCTGCAACACGTGGCCACCGCTACCGGCTACAGCCGCAACCAGATTTCCTACCTACTCAACCAGGTGCTGGGCCAGAGCTTCTACCGCTACGTCAACCAGGCGCGCCTGCAGCACCTGCTGGCGGCCGTGGAGAAGGCCACGGCGCCGGTGCGCATCGATGAGCTGGCCTTCGCTGCCGGCTTCAACTCGCTCTCGGCCTTTTATAGCTGCTTCCGCCAGCACACCGGGCTGACGCCCAAGGCTTATCTGAAGCAGAACGCCAAGCAGGGTGTGGCCAGGCAAATTTCTTCGCGGGCCCGCGCGCAAGACAAGCCAGGAATCTAGCCTCTAGTCTCTGCGCCATAAGTTGGCGAATAGATACTGGAGCTGGGCATGAGCGCATGGCGCAACGTTAGTCTGTGGATGGATCAGCTCGAGGAGCCGTTGATTCCGCGCGCGCCGCTGGTGGGTGCAATGGAAGCCGACGTGGTGATCATCGGCGCCGGCTACACGGGCTTGTGGACCGCGTACTACCTCAAACGCCAGGCCCCGGAGCTGCGCATTGTCATCGTCGAAGCGGAGATTTCCGGCTTTGGCGCGTCCGGGCGCAACGGCGGCTGGCTGATGGGCAACCTGCTCGGCGAAGACCGTCTGTTGGCCAGCCTGCCACTGGCAGCGCGGCAGGAATCCCATCAACTGCTGCACGGCATACCCGATGAAGTGGCCACCGTGCTGCAGCGCGAAGGCATCGACTGCGACTACCGCAAAGCCGGCATCCTCTATACCGCCGCCCGTTACCCGGAGCAGGAAACCAGCCTGCGTGGCCAGTTGCGCGCGTTGTACGAACAGGGCCTGACCGAAGCGGACTACCGCTGGATGTCGGTCAATGAGCTCAACGAGCAGCTGCGTATCGCCACGCCGTATGGCGCCATTCATACGCCGCATTGCGCCACCATTCACCCAGCCAAACTGGTCCGCGGCCTGGCGCGTACCGTTGAACGCATGGGCGTGCAGCTGTTCGAAAAGAGCCGTGTCCGGCATTGGCAGCCTGGCCTGGTGCGCACCGAACAAGGTGAGGTCCGCGCCAACTGGGTGGTGCCGGCAATCGAAGGGTACTCGGTGACCTTGCCGCCGTTGGGCAACCACCTGCTGCCGGTGCAAAGCCTGATCGTCGCCACCGCGCCGTTGCCGGCGGCCACCTGGGCTGAGATCGGTCTGGAGCGCGGTCAAGCCTTCAGCGAAGCCAGTCGCCAGGTCACCTACGGCCAGCGCACCAAAGACGATCGCCTGGTGTTCGGCGCCCGTGGTGGCTACAAGTTCGGCGGCAAACTGCGCGCTGACGCCAGCCTCAGCGACGAAGAAGTAGCGCTGCGCCGCTACCTGTTTGGCGAGCTGTTTCCAATCCTGAAAAACGTGCCCATCACCCATTCCTGGGGCGGCAACCTGGGCATGTCGCGCAGCTTCCACCCGCACATGATTTGCGACCGCAAAAATCAGGTGGCGTTGTCCGGCGGTTATGGCGGCGAAGGCGTGGGGGCCAGCAACCTCGGAGGTCGTACCCTGGCGCAGTTGATTCTCGGCGAAACCAGCGTGCTCACCCGCCAACCCTGGGTGCAACTGGACAGCAGCATCCGGCAGGGCTTGCGCACCTGGGAGCCGGAACCCTGCCGCTGGCTGGGCTACAACGCCATTATCAAAAGCTTCGTCAACGAAGACAAAGTGCTCGCCGACCCCAGTAGCGCGCCGTGGAAACGCAGCGTTGCCAGCGGTCTGGCGCAGTTCATGGAAGGTTTTATGAAGTAAACCCAACAGACTCAGCGGCTCTACACCCCTCTCCAGCACGCGGGAGAGGGGACTGATCACTTTCATTTGAACGAATAACGAGTGCCCTATGAACATCACCCATTTCAAAAACACCCCCGCCGCCGTGCTCGAAGAGTCCTTCCCGGTTGCTGTGCCGTTGAGCGACGTCGTCGCCGTGGCCTCGACCACCAGCGTCGAGCGCACCGATGGGGTGGAAACCGGTATCTGGGAATGCACGCCCGGCGTCTGGCGTCGGCAGATCGTGCAACAAGAGTTCTGCCACATCATTTCCGGCCGCTGCACCTTCACCCCCGAAGGCGGTGAACCGATGGAAATCAACGCGGGCGACGCCTTGATGATGCCGGCTAACACCCTCGGCATCTGGGATATCAAGGAGACCGTGCGCAAAACCTATGTGCTGATCTTCAAGTAAGTAAGGCTTGCGGGGCGCCTGCCTGGCTCTAGCCCCGAAACCCTTTGTATGCAGTACCTCCCAAAAACAAAAAGTACAGAGAAGTCCCATGTTCAAACTCATTGCTCCGCTCATGCTGGTGGCGTCGGTCAGCCAGGCTGCCGACACCGTGAAGATCTACAACTGGTCCGACTACATCGCGCCGGACACCTTGAAGAACTTCCAGGCCGCCAGCGGCATCACGCCGATCTATGACGTCTACGACAGCAACGAAACCCTCGACGGCAAGTTGATGACCGGCAAATCCGGCTACGACGTGGTGTTCCCCTCCAACCACTTCATGGCCCGGCAGATCCAGGGCGGGGCGCTGAAGAAGCTCGACAAGAGCCAGCTGCCCAACTGGAACAACCTCAATCCGGTGCTGCTCAAGGCCCTGGAAACCAACGACCCGGGTAACGAGCACGGCTTCCCGTACCTGTGGGGCAGCACCGGCATCGGCTACAACGTGGCCAAGGTCAAAGCCGTGCTCGGCGATGTGCCGCTGGATTCATGGGACCTGATCCTCAAACCCGAGAACATGAAAAAGCTCAGCCAGTGCGGCGTGGCGATTCTCGACAACGGCCCGGAAGTGCTGCCGATCACCTTGCATTACCTGGGCCTGCCGCATCACAGCAAAGACCCGGCTGACTACAAAAAAGCCGAAGCGACGCTGATGCAGATCCGCCCCTACGTGCGCTACTTCCATTCCTCCAAATACGTCAGCGACCTGGCCAACGGCGAGATCTGCGTGGCAGTCGGCTTCTCCGGCGACATCATGCAGGCCGCCAACCGCGCCAAAGAGGCAAAAAATGGCGTGGACATCGGTTACGTGATTCCGAAAGAGGGCGCGCCGATGTGGTTCGACATGGTCTCCATGCCCGTCGACGCCCCGGATGAAAAAGCCGCTTACGCCTTTATGAACTACCTGCTCGACCCGAACGTGATGGCGCAGATCAGCGACTACGTGCGCTACGCCAACGGCAACGAAAAAGCCGACGGCCTGGTGAGTGCGGACCTGAAAGCCGACACCAAGGTGTACCCAAGTGCCGAAACGATGAAAACCATGTTTGCCCTGGAGGCCATGCCGTTGGCCACCGACCGCATCCGCACACGGTTGTGGAACAAGGTTAAATCGGGGAACTGATTAACCCCGATTTAACAACGGCGCCCCTCGCAAGAGCGGCGCCGTTTCCATGTCCGCACTCTGCTCCTACGAAAACAGCGATGTTCTTGTAAGCTGCGCGGTTCAATGGGATTGCTGGAGCCAGAAGGGATGGAACTACGCGGCTCGATCAAGAGTTGGAACGACGACAAGGGCTTTGGCTTTGTCACCCCCGAAGGCGGGGGCCCCGCAGTATTTGTACATATCAGCGCCATGCATGGCGACCGTCGCCCGCTGGCCGGCGATGGGGTGTTTTATATCGCCAGCAAGGACGAGAACGGCCGGTTGCGGGCCGAGCATATGCGCCTGCAGGGGTTGAGCCTGGATCAGCCTTCCATTCGCATTAAACCCCGGCAAGCCGCGCCGCGTGTGGCAGCAGCCAGGAAACCGGCACGCCAACGTCTACCATCAAGCATGGCGATGCCCCGGCAACTGGGCTTCAAACTGGTGGTGTTCGCGTTGCTCTGTGCTGCACCGGCGCTAGGTGCCTGGCAGCTATTCGTAATCCAGCACTGGGCCTGGGCATTGGCGCTGTACCCAGTGGCCAGCGTGCTGACTGTGGGTTTTTACGGCTATGACAAACACCGCGCCATGGCCGGTGAATGGCGCACGCCGGAAAACCGACTGCACCTGCTGGAGTTGATGGGCGGTTGGCCCGGCGCCTTGGTGGCGCAACAGTTGTACCGGCATAAAACCCGCAAGGTCGATTTTCAGCTGGTGTTCTGGGGGATTGTGCTAGCCCATCAGGCGCTGTGGCTGGAGTGGCTGCTATTTGGCGGGAAACATCTGCTGCGCGTGTTGCGGTGACCCCTGTGGGCGCTCAAGCGCATCGCGGCTGATCAGCGCGACCGGCCGCTCCTACGGCAGTGCGTGGGTCGTAGAAGCGGCAGTGTGTGGCTTACTGGCTAACCTCGATCACCCGACCATTCAACGGCTGCACCGGCCGTGCATTCATCGGATACAAGGCGCGGAACGCAGCGATCTGCGCTTTGGACACTTCAACCGGCTCGCGGAGTACCTGCCAGCTCACACCGTCACTGCACGGCGGGGTGGTCAGCGAGCCCTGGAAGCGGAAGTAGCGTTGGTCGCTTGGCAGCAGCCCGGCGGGGTCGAATGTCGCCAGCGGGTGGTTTTTACCGGCTGCCGGCAACGCGGCAAGGATGGGTTTGAGCGCCTGGTTTTCTTGACCTTCCTTGAACAGTACGGCTACGACCGACAGCTTGCCGTCGGCAGTTTTGTGCACCAGGTGGGCATCCATGGGATAGGTTTTGCCGTCGAAGCGTTCTTCGCTGGGCGCATGGAAATGGAACTGCAGCAGCTCGGCGCTCACATCACCGACTTTCAGCTGGCTGCCGGCAGGCAGGTTGACCTGCACGGTATGGCCGTTGTTGATCACCTCGGCACTGCTGCTTTTGTAGTTGAAGATCAGCGCCGGCAGCTTGGCCGCCAGGCTTTCGCCGGCTTTGATATCAACCGGAGACTGTTCTTTGCTGGCGTTGCAGGCGGCGTTTGCAGGGTCGAGTTCGGCCCAGTGTTCCGGGCCATGCGCGCCTTCGTAGCTCCAATGGGCGCCGTCGGCAGCCTGGGCGTTGCCCATCAGAATGCAGGTGGCCAGCAGGCTGATGGAAAGGGCGAATAGAGGTTTCATGGCGTGCTCCAAATAGAAATGAAAAAGCTGGGCAATCATTTCTGTTCGGGTGCAGTGCGACTGTAGGCGGGGTGGCGGTGGGTTGTGCGAAAACGCTTACCCGGTTGCGGGATACGTCCTGCCGCCTAGAGCGGGTCGAGCAGTAAACCCACCTGGCGGATCTTGGGGAGCTTGCGCACCACGAGCTGGTGGGAGCAGGTGAGCAGTTCTTGCAGCTCGGCGGTACTGACCACCTCGGGTTTGTCCAGGCGGATCCAGTGGGCGCGCGCCAGATATGGGGCAGGGCGGATGCCGGGGCGGTCGACGTAGCCGAGGAACAGCTCCTTATCGACCTTGAAAGCCAGGCCTTCGCCCATAAAGTTGATGACGGCGATCATCTTGTTCTGCGCGATGGAGAACACGCGGTTGTCCCCCCATTTCAGGTCTTCGCGCACGCCGGGTAACTGCAAGAGAAAGGCGGCGGTTTGTTCGTTGTTCATGTGAATTCCTTGTCAGGCTTTCTTCGAATCGTAAAGACGGGTCTCAGACAGGCTGGGTCCAGTCACCGCGAAACGCTTCGGTGATGTGTTCGATCCAGGCGCGCACCGCCGGCAGCATACCGCGCCGGTGCGGGTACACGGCCTGCAGATAGCCGCCGGGCAGGTTCCACTGTGGCAGCAACTGCACCAGGCGACCGTCGGCCAGCTCTTCGTGGCAATTCATCAACGGCAACATGGAAAAGCCCAGACCGGCCATGGCGGCGTTTTTGCGCACCATAAAATCTTCGATGGCCAGACGCGGCTCCAGGGCGATCTCACGCTTGTTGCCTTGGTTGTCGACCAGGCGGAAGTGCACTTTGCGGTCGGGGTCGAGGGCTCCGAGTACGGGCAGCGAATGCAGGTCCTGCAGGTTGGCGATCTGCCGGCCGGCCAACAGTGACGGCGCGGCGACCAGCACCGCCGACGCTGGGCGCAGCTTGCGCGCGATCAGGGCTGGGTCTTCGTCGCCTTCGTCACGTACCCGCAGAGCGACATCGATGCCTTCGGCGAGCAGGTCGACGCGGCGGTTGAGCAGGACGATTTCCAGCTGCACCTGCGGATAGCTGCCGAGGAAGTCATTGATGATCGGCGACAGGTAGGACTCAGCCAGTGCCGTCGGGCACGACACCCGCAAGCGTCCACGGGGTTCGCTGGAGTGCGTGGCCACCGCTTCGTCGGCCATATCGGCAGCCAGAATCATGGTCTGGCAGTGGCGGTAGTAGTGCTCCCCAATGTCGGTCAGCGCCAGTTTGCGCGTGCTGCGTTGCAACAGGCGGGCGCCGAGGCGTTCTTCCAGCTCGGCAATGCGCCGCGACAAACGCGACTTGGGAATGCCGAGCAGGCGTCCGGCAGCGGCGAAACCACCGGCTTCTACCACTTTGGCGAAATAGAACAGGTCGTTGAGATCTTGCATAAAAGGCTCAGGGTGAAAGTTATCGTCCTACCAGTGGGACGAACTATCACATTTTTGCTGACTATTAGGCTATTGGTTTCACCAGTAGGATTGCCACCATTCCATCGCCAAACGGCGATTCTTACTTGGAGAACGCCCCATGAAACTTCTGCACATCGATTCCAGCATCCTCGGCGACAACTCGGCTTCGCGCCAACTGAGCAAAGCTGTGGTCAGCGCCTGGCAAGCCAGCGACGCCGGTATTCAGGTCAGCTACCGCGACCTCGCCGACGACGCTTTCAGCCACCTGTCCGCTGCCAGCCTGGTTGCCGGCGGTACCCCAGCTGAGCTGCGTGATGCTGCGCAAAAGCATGAAGCGGATCTGGCCGAAGCCACTCTCAACGAATTCCTGGCTGCTGACGCCATCGTGATCGGCGCGCCGATGTACAACTTCACAGTGCCGACCCAGCTCAAAGCCTGGATCGACCGCATCGCCGTCGCTGGCAAAACCTTCACCTACGACGAGAACGGTCCTAAAGGCCTGGCCGGCGGCAAGAAAGTGGTGATCGTCTCCACCGCAGGCGGCATCCACGCTGGCCAAGCGAGCGGCATCGCCCACGAAGACTACCTGCAACTGGTGCTGCGTTTCCTCGGCATCACCGATATTGAAGTCGTTCGCGCTCAAGGCCTGGCCTACGGCGAAGAGCCGCGCGCGCAAGCACTGGCAGCGGCTAACCAGCAAGTTGCCGATCTGTTCGTTGCTGCTTAAGTAAGCCGCCAATAAAAAATCCCCGCTTCGGCGGGGATTTTTTTTGCTTGCGTAGCGCTGACTCAGGTTTTTTAGACGCTCAGGCTCATCCCGAGATTGACGCTTTGCTGGCTGCGGTCGACGGCTTGGTTCAGCCCGTAGCGGACCTGTGCGTCGAAGCGCCGATTTTGGCCTGCCGAGCTGGTCGGTACTATCGGAGCGGGCTTTTTGTCCTGACACCAGTGGCCCGCAAGGGGGGCGGCTGCACGGGGATTTTTCTGGCACAAGTCATGCTTTTGTAACCGACATGTGTTTGCACAACCGCGGTATCGAGCTCATGCTCACCGCCGCTGTGCAGACGTTTGCAGGTAATGAAGCTGGCTGTGGAGGTGAGGGGTGAGCACCTTTTTTGCGCGTGGGTTGCTGCTGTTGCTCGGTTTGGTGGCCATTGTTGCGCCGACGTTGGCGGCGACCGGCAGCGGGCGGATGACCGTCGGCTTCCACCAGATGACCCTGCGCGACCCCCTCGATCAGCAACCGATGCAGGCGGTGGCGTTCTACCCAGCCTTCGCCCATGCCACCGTCAGTAACATCGGCCCCTACCATATTGCTGCCGGCCAGGATGCGCCGGTGGCGCCCGGTCACTATCCGTTGCTGGTGTTGTCCCATGGCAACAGCGGCAGCCCGCTGGCCCAGCACGATCTGGCCACCTACCTGGCCAAGCATGGTTTCGTGGTGTTGGCGGTGGTGCACCCTGGCGACAATTACGCCGACCAGAGCCGCCTCGGTACGCTCAGCAACCTCTACGGTCGACCCATGCAGATTTCCCAGGCGATCACCGACGCCTTGCAGGACCCCTGGCTGGAGCCGTTTCTGGATGAGCAGCGAATCGGCATGATCGGTTATTCCGCCGGTGGCGAAACCGCGCTGATCGTCGGCGGCGCGCAACCGCAGATGCAGCTGCTGCGTGACTACTGCCAGGTTCACCCCGGCGATCAGGACGCCTGCCGCACCCAGGGCGAATTGGTGGCCGACCGCGATGACCTGGTGGCGGAAAGCGACCCGCGGGTGAAAGCGTTGATGCTGCTGGCACCACTGGGACTGATGTTCGGCAAGGACGAATTGCAGGACGTGAAACTGCCGGTGCTGATGTACGCCGGTGCCAACGACCAACTGCTCGCCATCGAAACCAATGCCCTGGCGCTGACCCACAGCCTGCCGCAGCCGCCCAACTACCAACTGCTGGATGGCGCCGGCCATTTCATCTTTATGTCGCCGTGCTCAGCCGAGCAGGAACAGATGATGCCGATGCTGTGCAAGGACGCTGAAGGCGTGGACCGTCAGCGCATTCACCGGCGCATGAACGCCGAAGCGGTGGAGTTTTTCAGTACGGTGCTGGGCCCTGATCTGACCGATCACCAGGCCTCACTGCATTAAGTCTGCGAACGTTGTGCGCGGCGCGCCAGCCACAGGCTGAGGGTCAAGCCAAGCACGGCTAACAGCGCGGCGGCGAGGAAGATGCCGTTGTAGCCAAAGCCATACGCGACGGCGCCCATCAGCGGTCCGGCGATCGCCAATGCCAGGTCGAAGAACACCGCGTAGGCACTGAAACCGGCGCTGCGGCTGCTGTCGGGAATCTGCTTGATCGCCTCCACCCCCAGCGCCGGATACACCAGCGACAGGCCGCAGCCGGTCAGCGCCGCCCCCGCCATCGCCCACAGCGGCGAAGGCGCGAACCACAGCAACAGCAAGCCCAGGGTTTCAATGCCCATGCAGCCGATCGCCACGCTGTAACCGCCGTAGTGCTTGATCGCATCGATCAACAACACCCGCGCGCCAATAAACGCCACGCCAAACGCCGACAGGCTGTAAGCCGCGCCGCTCCAGCCTTTGCTGGCGAAGTACAGGGCGACAAACGTGGTCAGCGTGCCGTAGCCAATCGAACCCAGCGCCAACCCCACGCCATACGGCGCGATGCGCCCCAGCACTGTGCTGAACGGCAGCCGCTCGCCCTTCAATACCGGGGCCGAGGCCCGTTTGCGGATCAGCAGCAAGCCCAGTAGCGCCAAGGTGGTGAGGGCGCATCCCATGGTCCAGAAACCCCAGGCGTCGACCATCAATACCCCCGCCGGCGCGCCGATGGCGATGGCACCGTAAGCGGCGATGCCGTTCCAGGAAATCACCCGCGCGGTGTATTCGGTACCGACCTGATTGATGCCCCAACTGATGGTACTAACCCCGAGCAAGCCTTGGGTTACGCCCAGTAGCAGGCGCGCGACGAGCATGACCACCAGGCTCAGCAACGGCAGGTGAGTGAGCTCCGTCGACAGCAGCGTCAACAGACCGCTGACGGCGATACCACAGAGCCCATACACCAGCGCCGGTTTGGTGCCGAGGCTGTCGGCGAGGCGCCCGGCCACGGGGCGAGTGAGGAGAGTGGCGAGGTATTGCGAGGCGATGGTCAGGCCGGCCACTACCGCCCCATAACCTAGTTCGTTGTGCACAAAGCCAGGCACCACCGCGATCGGAATGCCGATGCAGAGAAAGCCGAGAAAGGTATAGAACACGATGGACAGAATCTGCCCCGTGATCGCCAGGGAGCTGGGCGCTTGGGTATGCATGCTGAAACTTCACCGAAAACCTGCGGCAATGATGGCGGCAGAATCGGGAGAAGGAAAGGCAGCTAACGATTGGATAAGGCGAGTGAATGACGGGGTCGAGGCCAAAGCCAGCGTCGCCCCAGCGCAGGCTGGGGCCCGGAATGGCGCAAGGGAATGCTGCTCTGCGCATCGTCTTGGCTGATGCCCTCTTACCCCGAAATCCCTTCCGGCGACAGCTCCACGGTCCGTTCACGGAACGTCTGCTCATAGGTGGCAGTGTCCACCTCGCTAACCTGAGGCAGGCTGCCCACCTCGCGAATCGCCTGCACCGCCGCCTGATCGAACGCGCTGTCGCCGCTGCTTTGGCTGACCTCGGCAGTCTCGACCCGACCGTCGCGGCTGATCCGCACTAACACATGGGTAACCATGCCATTGCGCGCCGAAGGCGGGCGCACCCAGTGGTCCACGATCTGCTCGACGAAGCTCGCGATGATCTGCTTGGCCTCAGCCGTGGGCTGACCGGCAAACGCCGAAGGTGCACCCGCCAGCACGATCAGCAGCGCCGCTGCTATCAGTTGTTTTCGACTGAACATTTTCCCCTCCATGGCCCTTACAAAAACGCCCCGCAAAAGCGGGGCGTCGATGACAGCGAAATGGGGTTAGATCACCACACCCTGGCTGCGCAGGTAGTCGTCGTAGGTGCCGCTGAAGTCGACCACGCCGCTAGGCGACAGCTCGATGATGCGGGTGGCCAGGGACGATACGAACTCACGGTCGTGGCTGACGAAAATCAGTGTGCCCGGGTAGTTTTCCAGCGCCAGGTTCAGCGCCTCGATGGACTCCATATCCAAGTGGTTGGTCGGTTCGTCCATGATCAGCACGTTGGGCTTTTGCAGGATCAGCTTGCCGAACAGCATGCGGCCTTGCTCACCACCGGAGATCACTTTCACCGACTTGAGGATTTCGTCGTTGGAAAACAGCATGCGCCCCAGGGTGCCACGAATCATCTGCTCGCCCTGAGTCCACTGGCCCATCCAGTCGAACAGGCTGACGTCGTCTTCGAAGTCGTGCGCGTGGTCTTGGGCGTAGTAGCCAAGCTCGGCGCTGTCGGTCCATTTAACGTTACCGGCATCTGGGGTCAGCTCGCCGACCAGGGTGCGCAGCAGGGTGGTCTTGCCGATACCGTTCGGGCCGATGATCGCCACGCGCTCGCCCGCTTCGACCTGGAAGCTGAAGCCCTTGAACAGGGTCTTGCCGTCAAAACCCTTGGCCATGTTCTCGACCATAACGGCCTGGCGGTGCAGCTTTTTGGTCTGCTCGAAACGAATGAACGGGCTGACGCGGCTGGATGGCTTGACCTCGGCCAGCTGGATCTTGTCGATCTGCTTGGCACGGGAAGTGGCCTGCTTGGCTTTCGAGGCGTTGGCCGAGAAGCGACTGACGAAGCTTTGCAGCTCGTTGATCTGCGCTTTTTTCTTGGCGTTGTCCGACAGCAGTTGCTCGCGCGACTGGGTGGCGGCGGTCATGTATTCGTCGTAGTTGCCCGGGAACAGACGCAGCTCGCCGTAGTCCAGGTCAGCCATGTGGGTGCACACGCTGTTCAGGAAGTGACGGTCGTGGGAAATGATGATCATGGTGCTGTTACGGCTGGTCAGAATGTTTTCCAGCCAGCGGATGGTGTTGATGTCCAGGTGGTTGGTTGGCTCGTCGAGCAGCAACACTTCCGGATCGGAGAACAACGCCTGGGCCAGCAGCACCCGCAGTTTCCAGCCTGGCGCCACTTCGGTCATCGGGCCGAAATGCTGTTCCAACGGAATACCCAGGCCCATCAATAGCTCACCGGCGCGCGATTCGGCGGTGTAGCCGTCCATTTCGGCGAACTCGGTTTCCAGCTCGGCCACGGCCATGCCGTCTTCTTCGCTCATTTCCGCCAGCGAATAGATGCGGTCGCGTTCAGCCTTCACTTTCCACAATTCTTCGTGGCCCATGATCACGGTATCGATCACGGTGAACTGCTCGTAAGCGAACTGATCCTGACGCAGCTTACCCAAGCGCACGTTCGGCTCGAGCATTACCTGGCCACCGGAAGCCTCCAGATCGCCACCGAGAATCTTCATGAACGTCGACTTGCCGCAGCCGTTTGCACCGATCAGGCCGTAGCGGTTACCGCCGGCAAACTTGACGGAAACGTTTTCGAACAGCGGCTTGGCGCCGAACTGCATGGTGATATTGGCGGTAGAGATCACGGTGGGAATCCAGGGGTATGCGCAAAAAAGGACGCGATTGTAGCGGTTTGGGCGGTGGAGCGCTGCTCTATTACGCTCGGCGGCGGCTGTTGCATGCCTACCCATCGAGGCGTCTGTGCGAGACCGGGGTTATCACGGCGTTTGTGGCTGGAGTTTCAGCCACTGCCGGCGGGTGAATGCGACATATCGGCCATATGGTTATGCATAAACGATATTTAAAATAAGATTTTTATATCTATAGAGTTTGCTCTCCACGCGTACCTGCCGATCAATCGGCGCGCCGCTCCATGAACCTTTGCGGTTACCCCGCAGTTCTAGACCGAAGCGCGCCACGAACGCGCCGTTACCTGGAGAGTCGTCATGCTGATGGCACATATCCCCGCGCTGGTTCGCCCAGGCACATCGAAGTATTCCCTCGCATTTCCACGCGACTGCCGGTCGACGTGATCCAGCACATCCACTGCTGAATGCCTGCTCGCCTGTTTGGCCTTGCCGCCGAGCGGCAAACCCTTTTTGCCCATTTAGGCGCCTGCCATGCCCTATAGCTATCTGTCCCATCTGCATTGCCCGAAGACCAACGTGCGTTACGACGCCAGCCAGATTCAGCAACTGAGCGAGGTTGGCGCGCCGCTGCTGGTCGATTACGACCTTGATGCGCTGCGCAGCGCCTGGAAGCCGACCGATCTGCTCGGCCGCGAAGCCAGCCTGTGGCGTTACCACGAACTGTTGCCGGTGCTGGACCCGGCCAACGTGGTCAACCTCGGGGAAGGGTTTACCCCGTTGTTCAGAACGCCACGCATCGGCCAGGACCTTGGCATCGACGATCTGTGGCTAAAGGACGAGGGCATCATTCCCACCGGCTCCTTCAAGGCGCGTGGTGCGGCAGTGGGGGTGTCCAAGGCCAAGGAGTTGGGCGTGCGTGCGCTGGCGATGCCCACCAACGGCAATGCAGGAGCCGCTTGGTCGCTGTATGCCGCCCGCGCCGGTATCGAAGCCACGGTGGTGATGCCGCAGGACGCGCCGCAGATTACCCGTTTGGAAACCGCTATTTCCGGTGCGCATCTGTACTTGGTCAACGGGCTGATTTCCGATGCCGGCAAGCAGGTGGCCGAGGCGGTGGCCGCCGGTGGTCTATACGACGCCTCGACGCTGAAAGAGCCGTACCGCATCGAGGGCAAGAAGACCATGGGCTTCGAGATTGCCGAGCAGTTCGGTTGGCGGCTGCCCGATGTGATCCTTTATCCCACCGGCGGTGGTGTGGGGCTGATCGGTATCCACAAGGCGTTTCAGGAATTGCGTGCGTTGGGCTGGCTGCCAGCCGAGCAGCCACTGCCGCGGCTGGTGGCGGTGCAAGCCAGTGGCTGTGCGCCGATTGTCAAAGCCTGGCAAGCGCGCGCCGAGGCCTCGGAGTTCTGGCCGGATTCGCGCACGGTGGCCTTTGGCATCAACGTGCCGAAGGCGCTCGGCGACTTTCTGGTGTTGCGAGCGCTGTATGAAAGCGACGGTTATGCCATCGCCGTGGATGACGCCGACCTGCTGGCCGAACAACGCAAGGTGGCCGAGCTGGAGGGCGCGTTCGTTTGCCCGGAAGGCGCGGCACTCTATGCCGCCGCGCGCCAGTTGCGCGAGGCCGGCTGGATTCGCGCGGGCGAGCGGGTGGTGGTGTTGAACACCGGCACTGGCATCAAGTACCCCGACACCTTTGCGGTGGACGTGCCGCTGTTGCAGCCCGGGGAGCGTCTGCCGCGATGAGCTTCGATTGGAATTTTGTCTGGTCCACCTTGCCGGCGTTTGCCAAGGCGGTGCTGGTCACCTTGCAGGTGGGCGTTATCGCCATCGCCACCGGGTTGCTTGTCGCGCTGCTCAACACGTCGATTCTGGTTCTGCGCGTGCGGGTGTTGAGTACGTTGGTGAAGGGCTATATCGAAGTAGCGCGCAACACGCCGCTGCTGTTGCAGCTGTTCTTTATCTACTTCGCGCTGCCCAGTGTCGGTATCCGGGTGTCGGGGTTCAGCGCGGCAATTATTGCGATGACCTTTCTCGGTGGCGCCTACCTGACCGAGGTACTGCGCGCCGGGGTGGAAGCAGTGCCGAAAACCCAGATCGAATCGGGGCTGTCCATTGGCCTGTCGCGCTGGCAACTGCTGCGTCACGTGGTCTTGCCACAGGCGGGGATTCTCAGCCTGCCGGCGCTGTTCGCCAATTTCATTTTTCTGCTCAAGGAAACCACCATCGTTTCCGCAGTGGCGGTACCGGAGATTCTCTACACCACCAAAAGCTATATCGCCCTGTATTACAAAACCTACGAGATGCTTGCGGTGATGACGGCCATCTGTGTGCTGTTGTTCCTGCCGCTGTCGCTGTTGCTGGTGCGCGTGGAAAGGAGGTTGCAGCATGCCCAGTTCGGGTCTTGATCTGCTGCTGGTCTCGGCACCGCAACTGGCCAAGGGCGCGTGGCAGACGCTGAGCATTTCCGTGGCGTCGATCGTGTTCAGCACGCTCGGCGGGTTGCTGTATGGCGTGCTGCGCGACCTGCGCAACCGGTGGCTGGAGTGGCCGCTGCGGATTTACCTGGAGCTGTTTCGCGCCATACCGGTGCTGGTGTGGTTGTACCTGCTGTTTTTCGGCCTGCCGATTTTCCTCGGCGCCACGCTATCGAGCTTCAGCTGCGCGGTGTTGGTGTTGTCGTTATGGGGCGCCAGCGAGGTCGGCGAGGTGGTGCGCGGCGGCTTGCATTCGTTGCCCCGTGGCCAGCGCGAAGCGGCCCTGGCCATCGGCCTCGACAGGCCGCGGCTGTACACGCAGATCCTGCTGCCGCAGGCGCTCAAACGCATCACGCCGCCGACCATCAATGTCTACACCCGCATCATCAAGACCAGTTCCCTGGCGGTACTGATTGGTGTGGTGGACGTCATCAAGGTGGGCCAGCAGATCATCGAACGGACCTATGAGTCGGTGCTGATCTACGGCTTTCTCTTCGCCTTTTTCTTTCTGCTGTGCTTTCCGCTATCGGCCGTGTCTCGCGTGCTCGAACGTCGTTGGAGTCATGCATGACCGCTCTGTTGGAACTCACTCAATTCACTAAAACCTTCGGCGCCACCCCGGTGCTGAACGGCATCGACCTGCAGGTGCGGCGCGGCGAAGTGGTGGTCATTCTCGGGCCTAGCGGGTGCGGTAAAAGCACCTTGCTGCGTTGCCTCAATGGCCTCGAAGAGGGGCAGGGCGGCCACCTGCGTTTTGCCGGCGCCGAACTCAACGGCACCACCTATTGGCGTGCGGTGCGCCAGCGCATCGGCATGGTGTTTCAGAGCTACCACCTGTTCCCGCACAAGACCGTGCTGGAGAACATTCTGCTCGGCCCCTTGCAGGTGCAGAAGCGCGCCTTTGGCGAAGCGCTGGCCCAGGCCGAAGCGCTGCTGGCCCGGATCGGCCTGTTGGACAAACGCAACGCCTACCCGCGCGAGCTTTCCGGCGGCCAGCAGCAGCGCATTGCGATCGTCCGTGCGCTGTGCATGAACCCCGAAGTGATGCTGTTCGATGAGGTCACCGCGGCGCTGGACCCGGAAATGGTCAAGGAGGTGCTGGAAGTCATTCTCGGCCTCGCCGAGGGCGGCATGACCATGTTGATTGTGACCCACGAAATGGCCTTCGCCCGAGCGGTGGCCGATCGCATTTTGTTCATGGACGGCGGCGTGATTGCCGAACAGAACGACCCCGAAAGCTTTTTCAGCAACCCGCAAACCGCACGCGCGCAGCAGTTTCTGCAGAAGTTCTCCTACTTGGAAAACATGTCTAGAAGGAAAGCATGATGAAACGTTCAACTGCCCTGTTATTCCCCGTGCTCGCGGCCAGCATTCTGCTCGGATGTGGCAATTCGGAAGCGCCGAAACAAGCCAGCAAAGAGGCGAGTGCCGAGCCTGCCAAAGAGGCTGCGCCGAGTGCCGGTTACCTGGACAAGATCAAAGCCCGCGACAAGCTGGTGGTCGGTGTGTTCAGCGATAAACCACCCTTTGGTTTCGTCGATGAGCACGGCACTTACGTCGGGTTTGACACTGACATCGCCAAGCGTTTGGCCAAGGACCTGCTCGGCGATGAAAGCAAAGTCGAGTTCGTGGTGGTCGAGCCCGCCAGCCGCATTCCGTTCCTGCAGAGCGACAAGGTCGACCTGATTCTGGCCAACATGACCGTCACCCCCGAGCGCGCCGAAGCGGTGGAGTTCACCAACCCCAACCTGCGTGTAGCGGTGCAGGCCATCGTCGCCGATGGCAGCAGCGTGAAAAAGCTTGATGACCTGGCGGATAAAACCACCATCGTCACCACCGGCACCACGGCCGATATCTGGCTGACCAAAAATCACCCGGACTGGAAACTGCTCAAGTTCGAGAAGAACTCCGAGTCCCTGCAAGCCCTGGCCAACGGCCGTGGCGACGCCTACGCGCAGGACAACCTGGTGCTGTTCAGCTGGGCCAAACAAAACCCCGGCTACCGCGTGCTGGCAGACAAACTGGGCAGCGAAGCACCGATTGCTCCAGCGGTGAAGAAGGGCAACATCGAGCTGCGTGACTGGGTCAACGTCGAGCTGAGCAAACTGGGTGAAGAGCAGTTCCTGCTCAAGCTGTACGACCAGTACGTGCGTGCGCAACTGGCTGACGGCACCGATCCGAAGTCGGTGATCGTCGAAGGCGGCAAGTGGGAAGGTTAAGAACCTGCGTTGCCAAGGAGCCCGCCTTGCACGGCGGGCTTTTTTCGCCATGAACCCTGGCGTTCAGGCCCAACGTACTCTCTGATTTCGTCCCTTTGGGACGCCGGATTTTATGCATATCGATCTTCGTCAGCTCCGCCACTTTATTGCCCTGGTGGAGCATCGCAATTTCACCGTTGCGGCCCAGGCGGTGAACATTTCCCAATCGGCGTTCAGCCGCAGCATTCAAGCTTTGGAACAAGGCTTTGGGGCGCGACTGGTGGACCGCACGCGCAACCTCGAACCGACCCGCAAGGGCTTGGTGGTGCTCGGCCATGCACGACGCCTGCTGGGTGATGCCAACGAGCTGCTTAACGATGTGCGCCAGTTCAATGAGAAGGAAGCCGGTGAGCTGCGTTTTGCCTGTGGCCCGGCTCCCGCCGCCTGGGTGATGCCGCAGGCCATCGGGCTGTTTACCAAACGCTTGCCGAAAGTGCGGCTGCGCTTTCAGGTGGATAACTGGCAGGCGTTGGGGCAACGCCTGTTGGCCGAAGAGTTCGAGTTCTTCGTCGCTGATGCGCGGCATTTTGAGGTCAACCCGGATTACCAGGTGCAGTTGCTCAGCGCCCATCGCTGGGGCTTTTGCTGTCGCAGCGAACACCCCCTGGCGGCGTTTGCCGAGGTGTCCCTGGAGCAGCTGTTCAGCTACCCGTTGGCGGGCACTGTGCGCCCACCCAACCTGCGCAAGGCGCTGGTGGGCTTGAGCGGCCGGCCGGATTTTCAAACCTCCATCGAGTGCGACAACGGCCATAGCCTGATCAATGTGGTGCAGCATTCCGATGCCATCGGCACGACCAACGTCAGTGCCAGCAACCCGTACCTGCGCGATGGCACCGTCAAGCTACTCAAGGTGCAGGGCCTGGATATGCAGGGTGAAGAGTTCTTCACCCACTACGGCATTGTCCGTCGTGCCGGGCATCGCTTGTCGTACCCGGCGCAAGTCTTGATGGACTGTTTTCTCGAGGCCGACAGCGAGCTGCTGGCCCGTGATCGGCCGGCCAGTTGAAGCGCGCGGTCATGGCCGTGCTGGGGCTGTTGAGCTGCGGCGCTGGCCACGCCACTGACGATGTGCCGGCATTCAGCGCCGGCCTGGGCATTGCCGCCACGTTGCAGGCGGGGGACGCCGGGCCGCTGCGTGAGGGTGAGTTTGCCGGCGGCGTGCGTGCCATTACCGATGTGCCGTATGTGCCCTCGGCGGGTGCGTCACAGCGTCTGGATCTGTACCTGCCGCCGCACATTGCCGATGGTCGAGCGGCGCCGTTGCTGGTGTTTATCCATGGTGGTGGCTGGTCAGCCGGCCATCCCCGTGCGCTGGGCACCTTCGCGGATTTCCCCCAGGTGCTGGCGCGCTTTGCGGCGCGTGGTTACGCGGTGGCTTCACTGGGTTACCGGCGCAGTGGCGAGGCACCGTTTCCGGCGGCGCTGGAGGACATTCACGCAGCCCTGGCGTGGCTGCGCGCCGATGCTGGTTTTTATGCCATCGACCCCAATCGAATTGCCCTTTGGGGTGCGTCGGCCGGTGCCCATCTGGCCGCATTGGCAGCACTGAATGGCGGGCAACCACTGGGGGTCAAGGCGCTGGTGGGCTGGTACGGCATTTACGATCTGCAGCGTTTGCAGGCCACCCCCGGTTACCCCGCTATCGTCGAGGCCAGTGGCCAATGGCTCGGTTGTGTGCCGGCTCGTTGCACCGCGCAGCAGCTGGCCGCTGCCAGCCCCATTGCCTACCTCGCGGCGCCGCTACCGCCGACGTTGTTGATCTACGGCGATGCGGACCGGGTGGTGCCACCTGAACAGTCGCAATTGTTTGCCCAACACCTGGCGGCGCAGGGTGCCCGGGTTACCCTGCTGCAGGCGCCTGGCCTTGGCCATAGCCTGGTGGGGGGTGACCAGGCGGCCACCGCCGCCGGCAATCGGGCGGCGTTGGAGGCGACCCTGCGGTTTCTCGACCGCGAGCTTTAGGCGTCGGGAACCCGCGTTACGCGAAAATCGCCGATGGCCTGACGCGAGGTCACGGTGCGAAAGCCAAAGTAGCCGCCGCGTGGCACGCCGTGATGGCGGGCGTGAAAAAACAGCTCGTCATCCACCCACAACCCGGTACCCAGACCATCCACCCGAATGCGCACCCGGTAGGTACGATTGGCCTCAAGCAAGTGCGCGGCGTCGGTGTATTCGCCCAGCAGTAACCGTTCGCCGTGGCCGTCGTAGCGGCGGAAGCGCGTGGTGCTGTTGTCGTTGCCGCCCATGCCGACGTAGTACAGGTCGAGGTTGTCGTACTCGGCCAGAGCGCCGCTGCGGGTAAACAGCTGGGCGTTCTGCGGGTCGTGAGCGGCCCAGAAGATATTCAGGTCGGAAAGCCGGTCGTGGCGCCCGCCGTCGACTAGCACCTGACGGCTGAATTCAATCTGGTAAGCGCCACTCAGCGGCTGGCTCAGCCAGACGGTCACGCCCTCGGCGCTGTCGATCAGCAACTGGCCATGAGCGGCGCTTACCTGGGTGTCAGGATGCTGCGCTTCGATGGTCCAGCGCTGCGGGGAAAACTGCTGGAAATCGTCCTCGACCAGGATGAGCGGTTGGCGGGCTGCGTGATCGGTTTGCAGCTCGGGGGACTGTTGAATAGGCATGCACACATTCTCGAAAAAGGCTCGGAAAACGCCGGCGATACCGGCGCGTAACGTTCAGGTGTGAGGCGGTGGGCCAGCGAGGGCGAGCAGGGCGATGGCGGTCAGGCCCCACTGCGCCACGGCGTTGGTGGACAGGTTGGCGCTGCTGGTGCTGCCGGAGTTCTGGTCGATCACCGACACCGGTTCGGCTTCCACCAGCGGGTACAGGTAGGCGGGTGTAGGCATCTGGCGGAAAGTGCGGTTGGGCGTTGGAATGCCGCCGCTGCCGCCGCTGAACTCCTGCCAGGCGCGGCGTTGCAGTGCCGCGTCGTGGCGGTAGTTGCCGACAAAAGCGCTGAGCCGTGCGTGGGCCTGGGTCAGGTTGGTTTTCGGTAAGGCCTGGCCCAACGCGTGTTGCTGCTCGGCGGCCGGTGCGTTGTACAGCCGGCAGTAGTCCAGCCAGGCATGCTCGAAGGCGGGCGAGGGCAGTAGGCGCAGCAGCTCGCCACAGATTTCCGCCAGGCCGAACACGGCGCTCAGGTGCAGCACATACAGCTGGCCGCTGGTGTTCCGGTCGAAGGTGCCGCTGGCGATATGCATGTCTGCCGAACCGCTGAAAAAGCCCAGGGGCTGGTTGCCGATGCTGTCCATGCTGTTGAGCAGGCGCTGGCGTATCGCTGGGTCGCCCGTGCGCTCCCATTCGGTCAGCCACGCGGCGGCGACAGCGCCCCAATCAATGCCGAAGTACAGATTGACCTTGTCCGGGTCTTGCGCGCTTTTCTGCCCGATCTTGCGGGCCGGCACCACCGTGCGCAGGGTGTTCAGCGCTTCGACTTGCTCGCGCAGCAGGTCGCCCACGCGTTCGTCGGCGGTCAGGTAGTAGAGAAACCGTCGATTGGCGGCGGTAGAAACCCGCAGCTGCTTGGCGCTGTCGCCCCAATGCCGCACGTTATGCCGCGAACCCAACGGTGCGAAGGGGCCGAGGTGGTGCACATCGACTTCGCCGGTATGCCGGGTCATGGCCTCGGCCATGCGGAACACATCCTGGCGGCCGGTGCGTAAAAAGTAATACCAGAGCCACAGGTCGGTGCTCAGCTCGGAGTTGTCCCAGGCAAACCCGCCGACGTCATAGCGCCACACATGACGGTCGCCATCGTAGGTGTGCATGACGTCGCCGTAGTCCCAGAAGCCATACCACTTGCGTTGCTCCACTTCGTTTTTGTAGAAGTCGAAATACCAGGCCAGTTGTTGTTCCAGCTCGGCTTCACCAGGGCGCTGCTTCTGCACCGGCGACCAGGCCGGGCCGAACACCCCGGCGGCGTGTAAACGCTCGGGGCTGGCGAGCAGCAACGGTGGCTCCTGAATCCGTGCGGCGATGGCCAGCAGATGCTCGTCGTCGGGTGTGGCAGCCAGCAGTTCAAGCTGCAGTTCGCTGGTGCGGGCGACGCCGGTAGCGGTGCTGAAACCGGGTTCGTAGTCTTCATAGGTAATGTCCAGGCCTTCGCGTTGTTTAGCGAACGTGTCCTGGCCAAGGCCGTCGTGGTAAGGGCGCAGGTCCATGGCTTGCGCCTGCGGGGCCCATAGCCAGACGGTGACCTGCGCCTGCTCGGTATGGGCGTTATCGATGTCCAGTTGCGCCGGGTAGCTCTGCCAGAAATTGCGCAGGCCAAATACCACCCCGCCACCCGGCGTGCCGATATAGCCGACGCCAGCTGCGCGTTGACCATCGGCCACGTGAACCCAGCCCTGGCCACTGGCCGTGCGCTTGTTGATGCTGTAGCCATCCGGGTGCGCTTGCAGCAAGCGATAGCTGCCAAACGCCGGGATGTACTGCAGCCCCTCTGCCACCGGCGAGACCAGCGCCGGGATGGCCTTGCCCGCCCGTTGCGCCGCGACCACACCGGGGCCCGGATCTCGGCGCAAGCCGCTGAGGCCGCGCACCGCCTCATGCAGAAGCCCGCCATTGGCGCCGACAAAACGCACGTGGCGATCATGCAACGGGGCGTTTAATGGCACAGCAAAGGTCAGGCCGACGCCCTTGATGAAGTCGTGCTGCTGGTCGCCGTCATACACCAGCGTATGCATCAGGCGCAGCGCGTTGGAGCCGGCGTAAAAGTACAGGCGCACGGTGAACGGCAGCAGGGCATCGCCCGCAGTGCCGGTATTGCGATGGACACCGTGCAGGGCAATCACCGCGCGCACCGGCCCCTGTTGCTCGACCGTCACTGTGTTCACCTGGCTGCGGTAGCGGCGGCTGACGACAGGTTGCTGATCCGGGTCGCTGTCCACCAGCAAGGTCAGCTCGGCGGCGCTCAAGGAGGCCTGGCCGCGGCGTTCGATCCGTTCGATCAGCAATGGCCCGCTGCGCGGAATCAGGCAGCGCAGCGCGCCGGTATCGACGCTGATGGCCGCTGCCGTTTCGCTGACCAGGCTGGCGCCTTGTCTGCCCTTGGCTGGAACCGCCTGCAAGCCGTAGCGTTCGCTCGGCTGGCCGCCTGGTGCCAGGGCGTGCGCCGACCATTTCAGCGAACCATCCGGCCACCAGGCCAGCGGCCAGCTTTGCAGCGGTTGCACCGCGCCGGCACTGTCACGCAGCTCGAAATCACTGCCCGCCGGAACGCTGCCCTGGGCCCAGGGCGTGCCCCAGGTGACCCCGGCAAACGCCTGTGGCGCCTGCCCGGCCAACCAGTGCAAGGCCGCGCTGGCGGGCTCACCGTTGGTTTGCCCAAGCGCTCGGGCCCAGGCATTGCTGGCCAGCAGCGGGGTTGCCAGGGCCATCAGGCTGGAGCCTTTGACAAAGCTGCGACGGGTGAAGGGGGTGTCATGCATAAGGGTGCCTGCCGATCAGAAGTCGTAGCCCAGGGTCACGCCCAGGGTGCGGGGTTCGCCAAGGTTGCCGTATACCTCGCCGTAACTGCCGGCGCTGAGGGTGCGGTAGTAGGTTTTATCCAGGGCGTTGTTCAGCCACAGGGAAGCGTTCCAGGTGCCGTCGCCATATTTGCCGCTGAGGCCAGTCGAGAGTGCCAGCAGGCCATAGCCGGGAATGCGCGTGTATTCGGAGTTCTCCACGGTGCCGTAGGCCCAGGTGCGGTACGACCAGCGTCCGGACACAAAGGCATTCAAGCCGTCATCCAGCGGCCACTCGTAGCGGCTGGTGAGGTTGTAGGTCAGGCGTGGCGAGCGAAATACCGGTTCGCCGCTGAGGTCGCAGGTCGCTGGCGCACCCGGTTTGAGGGTGACTTCGGCGGGGCAGCGGCCGTTGCTGAATTCCATGTACTTGGCATCCAGGAAGGTGCCGTTGAGGCCGACGGTCCAACCTTCCAGCGGCTGCACCTGCAGGTCCAGGGCGACGCCGCGGGAGCGAATGGTGCCGGCGTTGATCAGGTACGAGGTCTGGAATTCTTCGTCGTAGGCGGTGGTCTGGAAGTCGTTGACCTTGGTCCAGAACAGGGCGGCGTCGAACACCACACGCCGATCCAGCCAACTGCTCTTGATGCCCAGCTCGGCGCTGCGGGTTTTTTCCGGGTCGATGAACAGGCTGTCGTAGCCTGCACGGCCGGCAGCTCCGGAGGAGATGTTCAAGCCACCGGCTTTTTCGCCATAGGCGATGCTGGCGTAACCCTGCAACTGTGGGGTGAACCAGTAGCTGAAATTGAGCAGGCCGGACGGCAGTTTGTTGTATTGCTTGAGATCGCCGGAGTCGAAGTCGTTGCGGTTGACGCGGCGGAACGAGCCGGATTTTTCCTGGTAGCTGCCCCGTACGCCAGCGGTGATGTCGAAGCGCTCGGTGACGTGCCAGGTGCCTTGGCTGAACAGCGAAAAGAGCTTCTCGTCGATAGCGCCGAAACGTTGCACCAGCTTGCCATTGAGCGCGCGGTTGCCGTACCAGATCGGCGCCTGGTTGTTGTTGGCGTAATAGTCGTGGGCCCAGGTGTTGAGGTTTTCCCCGAAATACAGGGCGCCGATGGCGTAGTCGAAGTGCTCGCCTTTGGGCGAGTCCAGGCGCAGTTCCTGTGACCACACGCGGTCATGGACATCCGCGCCACTGTCGGCGAACAGCGGAATGTCCAGGGTGTCGGTGGTGCTGGGTTTGTAGCCGAAGTAGCGGAACGAACTGACCGAACGCAGGTTGTAGCCATCGGCCAGGCCCCAGTTGGCCTCGGCCGACAGGCCGCCCTGTTGGGTTTTGGTGTGGTTTTCACTGTCGATATTGACGTGGTCGCTGTACACCGGATGGGCGCCGGCGCGAATCGCGCGGGTGGTGAACAGGTCGACGCCGTTGGTGAGGTGGGTGGACTCCAGCACCGCCACCGGGTCGTTGTTGGCGTCGTTGTAGTCGGCAATCACCCGCAGGCTGAAATCATCGCTTGGCACCCACAGCAGTTGGCCGCGCACGCCGTCCTGAATACTGCCGCCAAGGTCGTGGCCGGTGTAGTCGTTTTTCACGTAGCCCCCGCGCTCGGTGTGCGACACGTTGATGCGCCCGGCCAGGGTGTCATTCAGCGGGCCGGAAAACATCGCCTGCGACTGAGTGAACCCGCGCTGGCCGAACGACTGCTTGAGCGAGCCTTCGGGGGTGAAGGTCGGCTTGCGTGAGTGAATATCGATGGCCCCGCCGGTGGTGCTGTAACCAAACAGCGTGCCTTGTGGGCCAGCCAGCACGGTGGCGCTTTCGATATCCAGCAGATCATTGGAAAGCATGCCCGGGCGGCTCAGGTACACATTGTCGAGGAACAGGCCGACGCTACTGGGCATGCCGATGTTGATCTCGGTGCCGCCGCCATCGCCGATACCGCGAATGGTGATGCGCGTGTCATAGGGGTCGACGATGTTGACGTCGAGGCCGGAGGCCAGTTGCTGGAGATCTTCCAGGCGCTGGATGCCTTGGCGTTCGAGTTCTTTGCCATCAAGGGTGGTCGCCGAGTTGGGCTGCTGCTGTACGTCTTTTTGCGGGCGCTGGCCGAGCACGTGCACGGTCTTCAGGTGCGGCGTATTGGCCAGTTCCTGGGCACTGTTGTCATCGGCGAGCAGCAAGGGCGCGCTGAGCAACAGCGGCAAGCTGATCAGCCAGGGCGAGTAGGGGTGTTTCATGGAGCGTTCCTTTTCTTCGAGCAGTTGATGCCCGCCGCCCGGCGCATGGGTGGTAGGGAGTTCTGGTTGGGTTGGCGAAAGGGTGGGTTAAGGCGCACTCAGCGGCTGTTGTCGGCGCGCTCTAGCCACGGTGCAACGTTCAGCGGCTGGCGGATCAGCCGCGCCTGGTAGGCAGTGCTGGCCGATGCGGCAAGCTGGGCGACAAAGCCGTCGTCCAGGGTTGGGGAAAGCAGGGTGGCCAGGTCGGCGTCGTGCAATTCCGCGCGAATCAGGCTTTGCGGGTAGGCACTTTGTTCGGCCTGCAAGCGGATGTAGGCATCGCGGTTTTCTGCTGCACTGGCCCAGGCCGCCGCTTGCCGGTGAACCTTCAGCACGCGCTGCAACAACTGTGGGTGCTGCGCGGCAAAGGTCGAGGTCACCACCAGCACACCGCTCAACTGGCCTGCGTGGTTTGGCAGGGTTTTGCTCGACAGCGGCAAGTCAGCCATGCCGCGCTCACCGAGGGCCAGGGCATTGTTGCCACCCCAGGTGGCGTCGATATGGCCGGCGGCCAGGGCGGCGGTGGCGGCGGCGAAATCCAGGTGGATCACCTGCACGTCGCGCTCGCTCATGTTCGCGGTGCGCAAGGCCTCGATAAACGACAGCTGCGCCGCCGTACCGCGGAACAGACCCACGCGTTTGCCCTTGAGGTCGGCCAGGGTTCTGATCGGTGAGCCGGGGCGCACGGCCAGGTAATGGTTGACCCCGCGGGCGGCTGCGGCGACCACCTTGGTATCCAGGCCACCGGCTTTACCGACGATGGCGGCGAGGTCGCCGATATAGGCCAGGTCCACCTGGCCATTGGCGATGGCCTCGTTGATCAGCGGGCCAGCACCCTTGATAAACACCCACTGCACCTGCACACCATCAGCGGCGAACTCCGCTTCGAAGCGCTTTTGCCCATACAGCACATCCACCACACCACCACCGGCCGGAGTGAGGCCGGCACTGATGTTGGACACCGCGATGCGAATCACCTCGGCGGCCTGGACACGGGTGGTCAGCGCGAGCGCGGTGAGCAGGGTAACTGCCAGGGTGAAAGGGAAGGTGAGGGGCCGAATTGCCGCCATGAACAGTGCTCCGAAAACGTACCTGAGTTGCCCTGAACCAGTGGGCATGTGTCTGGCAACGGACGATCCGGGAAACGCGGTCGGCAAACTAATACTAAAAACAGATTTGTTAATTTCGTAATGGCATAAGCCAGACGTGACGTGGCTCTGCGCCACTATGTTGGCGGCGCAAAATTACTATGAGCCAAATGCATTGGCGCAAAAACGCCGAAAACCGCTGAATGCCCCCCTTCGTGCGCGCGCGCCACGCGCTGCACCGTTGAGGAAGTGGCCACCACATGGGTTTTCCCGCGTCGACCGTTAACACCACTCGCCAGTCACCGGCCGTGCCGTTGTTGTTGCTGATCAGCGCGACTCATCTGCTCAACGATCTGCTGCAAGCCGTACTCCCCAGCCTGTACCCGACGCTGAAAAGCCAGTACGCGCTCAGCTATGGGCAAGTGGGCGCATTGACCCTGGTGTTCCACCTGATAGGCGCCGTCGGCCAGCCGTTGGTGGGGTTTTGTGCGGACCGCCGGCCTTATCCCTGGCTCCTGCCGACGGCGATGCTGTGCATGGGCGCGGGGGTGTTGCTGTTAAGCCAGGCGCGCGGCTTTACGGCCCTGGTGGCGGTGGCGGCGTTGCTCGGGCTGGGCTCGTCGATCTTTCACCCGGAAGCCTCGCGTGCCTGTCGCCAGGTCGCCGGTGGGCGCTTTGGCCTGGCGCAGTCGGTGTTTCAACTGGGTGGCAACATCGGCTCTGCGCTGGCGCCGCTGCTGATCGTGGCGCTGCTGACAGGGTGGGGCACGGCGGGGGTGGCCTGGCTGGCGTTGCTGGCAGCGCTGGGTTGGTGGCTACTGCGTTACGCCGCGCGGCGGATCGAACGTCAGACAGCCCCCGAGCTCAGTCAGCACGTCAATGTGCAGCTGCTGCCGCGCCGTACCTGGCTGACCGCCATGGCGTTGCTGAGCGCGATGATTCTGAGCAAGTACGCCTACCTGGCGGTGATGGCCAACTACTACAGCTTTTACCTGATCGAGCGCTTCGCCTTGAGCGTTGCCCAGGCGCAGGTGCAGATCGGTGTGTTTCTGGCCGCCGTGGCCATCGGCACCTTATTGGGCGGGCCACTGGGTGATCGTATCGGCCAGCGCCGGGTGATTTTGCTGTCCTTGCTGGGCAGTTGCCCGTTCACCCTGTTGCTGCCTTACGCCAGCCTGAGCGTTACGGTCGCCCTCAGCAGCGTGATAGGCCTGCTGATGGCTTCGGCCTTTCCGGCGATGATCGTCTACGCCCAGCAGTTGCTACCCAACCGTGTCGGCCTGGTGGCCGGCTACTTTTTTGGCCTGACCTTCGGTGTCAGCGGCATGGCCGCCGCCGCATTGGGGCTATTGGCCGATGCCTATGGCATTCAGCCGCTGTTCCAGATCGTGGCGTTCCTGCCGCTGCTGGGGTTGCTGGCGCTGGGGTTGCGTTAATGGCGGGCGGTTTGCCTCGCGCTTTCAATTCAACAGCCTGGACGACAACGCGCCGCTCACTCGTTGCCGAGCGCCCCGGCGCTGTCGATAGGCGCGCCACGCCGCTCGGCCATATAGCGCCCCGGCGATGTGCCCAAAGCTTTACGAAACATGGTCACGAAGCTGCCTGCGCTTTCGTAGCCCAGGTCGACCGACACCTGTTGTATCGAGGTACCGGCCGCCAGCCATTGCAGCGCCAGCATCAGGCTCAATTGCTGGCGCCAGCGGCCAAAGCTCATGCCGGTCTGCTGCTTGAGCATGCGCGCCAGGGTGCGTTCGCTAAGGCCGGCGCGTTTCGCCCAGACCTCCATGGTGCTGCGGTCGGCGGGGTCTTTGCTCAGCAGTTGGGCGATTTTGCGCAGGCGTCGGTCGGTGGGCATCGGCAGGTGCAGGTTGTCGGAGGGCGCCATGGCCAGTTCTTCGAGGAGCAAGGTGATGGTGCGCGATTCGCGGCCGCCTTCGGGGTACAGCGCCGGGTAGCTGGCCACACGAATCAGCAGTTCGCGTAACAGCGCCGTGGCGGTCAGGGCGCAGCAGGTGGCGGGCAGGGTGGTGGTCAGCTCCGGCTCGATAAACAGGTTGTAGCCCTCCATCGGGCCTACCGCTTTGATGCTGTGCAGCACATCGCAGGGCATCCAGATGGCGCTGTGTGGCGGCACGATCCACAGCCCGCCCTGGACTTCACAGCTGATCATCCCGCGCATCACCAGCATCAGCTGGCCTTGGCGGTGCTGGTGCACATCCAGCTCCAGCTCACCCACGTCCTCCATCAGCATGCCGTAGGCCACCACCGGGCGAGGTACGTCGCTGGGGTCGACAAAGTCGGTGGCGGGAGACTGCTTGTTGAGAATCGGCATGGCGGGCAACATTCCTCAAAATGGCTGAATCTCAAATTACATTGGCACTATTAGGCAATGTTGCCAATCCTGCGCCTGCTTACCATGCCTCCACGCCCGCTGCCGAACCCCTCGCAGCCTGGGCCGCTTGGAGGACTCGTTATGCAGCCATTGATTGTTCAACGCCACGCCGAGGTGCGTCATGGTCAGCGTCCCTTACCCGTCAGG
This sequence comes from Pseudomonas sp. GV071, assembly GCF_003050835.1. Lineage (GTDB taxonomy): Bacteria > Pseudomonadota > Gammaproteobacteria > Pseudomonadales > Pseudomonadaceae > Aquipseudomonas. The sequence goes on from NZ_QAOJ01000009.1 coordinate 119,099, forward strand.
GAGGTGCACTAATGGCCGGTTTTCAGAAGCTGGACACGCCCACTGCCCAAGGCCCAAAAGGCTTGGCCAAAGTGGTGCTGGCGCTGTTTACCAAACAGGCCACGGTTACCGAAGTAAAGGCGCTGGATGAGCGCTTCACAGTGATCACCCTGCAAAGCCCTGCCTTCCAGGGCGTGCGCTGGGTAGCCGGGCAAAAGATGCAGATCATGCTGGGTGCCAGCTTTGTCGCGCGCACCTATACGCCCATGGAGTGGAACCCCGAAACCGGCTGTACCCGGCTGTTTGCCTACGCCCATGGCGACAGTCCGGCAGGGGAGTGGCTGGCCTCGTTGAGCGCAGGCGATCGGGTGCATGTATTTGGCCCGCGTAACTCGTTGGACCTGACCGGCATCGCGAGCCCGATCGTAGTACTGGGGGACGAAACCTCCATCGGCCTGGCCTACGCGATTCAGCAGCAGAACCCGACGCTGGCGGTGCTGTGCATGCTGGAAGTAAACGCGCGGGAACACACTCAGGTGGCGCTGACCCGCTTGCCGGTGGGAACGGCCGAGTTGTTTGAGCGCCAGCCAGATGATCAGCATCTGCAAGCGCTCGAGCAGAACCTGCCGGCACTGGTCGCAAGCGGCGCCACCTTTGTGCTGACTGGCAAGGCGTCGACCATTCAGCGCGTGCGGCGAGTGCTGAAAAGCCTCGGTACGCCGGCTGCACGGATGCCGACCAAAGCCTATTGGGCACCGGGAAAAACCGGCTTGGACTGAACCGGCCTTTCCCAGCCTTCGAACGCCTCTGCCGCACAACGCTGCAGAGGGCTTGACTTAGAGTGCGCTCTAACCAGTAGCCTGCAATCCACACCGCTACTGGAGGACGGCAATGATGAGCGCTCACCTGAGCATCGACGAGGTAGCCAAGCGTACCGGCCTTACCGCCTACACCCTGCGTTACTACGAACGTATCGGCCTGCTGGCACCGGTCGCCCGCGCGGCGGGCGGCCAACGTCGTTATGCCGCCAGCGACATGGCCTGGCTGGAATTCCTGCTGCGCCTGCGCACCACCCATATGCCCATCGGCAAGATGCAGGCATTCGCCCAACTGCGTAGCGCCGGCGATGGCACCGTGGCCGAGCGCCGGCAACTACTGGAAGTCCATCTGCACGACGTGCTGGCTGAAGTAGAGGCCATGCAGCAGGCCGCTGCCGTACTGCAAGAAAAAATCGACCACTACCGCACCCTCGAACAGGGCCCAGCCTCCACCCCACACAGCAACCACAAGGTGACCCCATGAACAGTGACAATCGCTACGAACGTGGCCTGGCCAAACTGCGCGAAATTGACGGCGAAGCGGGCGAGCGGGTGGTCGCCAGCCTGAGTGATATTGCCCCGGACTTCGCCCGCTACCTGATCGAATTCCCTTTCGGCGACATCTACTCGCGCCCCGGCCTGGACCTGAAAAGCCGCGAGATCGCCGTGGTCGCCGCACTCACCGCCATGGGCAACGCGGCGCCACAGCTCAAAGTGCATATTCAAGGCGCATTGAATGTCGGCGTGTCACGCCAGGAGATCGTCGAAACCATCATGCAGATGGCGGTGTATGCGGGTTTCCCGGCTGCACTGAATGGGTTTGCGGCGGCTAGAGAGGTGTTTGCGCAACAGGAGTGGGGAGGTTGGTGGTTACGCACTGTCGACGGAGTAGTACACACGCTAACCGATTGAATCCGCCGTGGCCGCTTTTTCTCTAGATGCTTTCCGCTATTTCCCCGTGCAACCAATGCCATGGCTCGTAGCTATAGTCGTACCTATTGTTTTTTGCGTACGGCATGCTGAATCCGAATTGGCCGGCGTTGCGCTGCAACCAAGCGAAGGCGCTGGTGGATTCGAACTCCACCTCCAGTGGCGGGTACCCAAGGGTGCCTATGTCCACCGCCTGGCCAGTGTGATGCTGGCTGAAACACGGTGGTGCCGACACTGCCAGTATCTGGGAAAGCGGCTGACCTTTTGCCAGCTTGCGTTCAATGATCGCCTTCTGCCGCTCGATGCTTCTGAACCCGGACACCATCTGCAACACCACCTGATCGTCGCGAGCCGCCTCTTTCATCAACCGCCATGCCTGCGCGGCGGCGGGGCCAAGGAAGTGTTCGCGCCCATCCAGCCCGCGTTCCGCCAGCTCCAGAATGGCTGCTTGCGAATACTCCGGCAGGCCACGAGCTTCAAGCTCGTTGGCCGAAATGCCAAGCTCGGCGAGCATCGCCAAGGCCTGCGCTGAATACATTTCCCTACTCCACAGCGAAAAGGGGATGGATTTACTGTTGCTACTCCAATTTTCTAATGGGTAGGAATTTAGAGTATGGGAAATAAACGTGTGCCATTTTTCCTTCAGGCTGTCAGTGCCGTTGCACGCCAACAGCGCGCGGCGTGATTCATATCTCACTGTCCCAGATGACGGTTACATTACCTCGAAAGCGGCCACCACCGCTGTCTATCATTTGATTTACGCCGCTTTTTTCAATCTCAAAGTTTAGTGAGGAGCGCCCATCGTAAATAATATTACTGGGCTGAAAGACACTAATCATATTGTTGCTTAATAAATAATTATTGACGGGCTTGTTGCTGGTGTCCTGGAGGCTGCTGGGAAGGGTTACCATGGTTTTCACCGGGATTTGCGTATTGTTGTCATCACTTTGAAGGCCGCAGTCAGAGCCTACTGGATATTGGCATTGTAGTTGCATTTTAAATCTTGATGATACCCACAGGCGGAAAGGCTGGTTTATCGTTAACTTGTTTGGACGCTGGTTTCCCCCACTATTTATCCATTGCTGCCAGCCACCTTGAGGTTGCAGAGCCAGGAGGTTCGAGTTTACTGGGAACTGTACGCGTAGCGTGTGGCTGACGTTAAGTTTGAAGTTTAGGTTCAAGATAGGGTCGTTCGCGACTCCATTGCCAAGTTGTATGTCACCCGTTCTTCCTACGGTATAGCTAAGCGTGCCTGTGTATTGGCCCGCACTCATTTGTAAAGGGTTCGGTGTTCTCAATTCATACATGATGTTGTTTTCAGAGAAGCTTATACCCGCCAAGCTATAGGTGGGGCTTTTAACGCATGCGTTATCCGATCTGAAAAACCAGAAGAACCTGAACCAATTTCCTCCTACGTGCGCTAAAGAACCACGTGTGCATCCAGCGCCAGGATTGGTATACCAATCGCCATTCCAAAGTTGGGAATGGGCAGATTGGTTGCCAACCGAGCTTGACAATATATAAACTGACCCCATTCCGATAATTCTAAATTGTACGGTTTGAGTGGTTCCGTCAGAGTGAGTTACCGTTAGATCCCGCCAGGAATAAGGAACTCGCAGGGGAACCGGATCATCCTTAACCAGAGGTGTAGATGGAATTGACATGGGGAGGGAAATGCTAAACCAACCGTTGTTTCGGCACAGGTCTGGATAGTTTATGCAATACCCGCCGTTCGGCGTCGTGTTGGTAAATTGATTGGCGTTGGTGTTGTTGCCAATCACGTCTGCCTGGAAACTTGCAGTGATGTTGAGTTCTGCCGCCAGGGCATAATTCATGGAGATAATAAAAAGATATAGAGAAACGGAAAGTTTTGACTTCAGCCACGATGAACGTTGAAACAATGGTTTTTCAAAAGTCATTTTTTCACCTCGACTTTCTGGCTCTTTTCACCTTCTTTCATGTGGAAGCTATAGATCCGCCCCAGCGTTTTTGGAAAAACGAAGGTTTTCCCAGGGCGTATGTGATGCTTTTGACTGGGGAGGCAGTCACTGGGTTTTGCGATGTCGCAATCTTTGAACTCATCCAGTTCAATCGTGCTATTGCCAGCGTTATTTATCTGATAACTATCCGGCGTGTTTTGCAGTTGCGTATCAAAACGTATGTGCTCGGGGCGAACGAAAAATACCGTGCCGTAACCTGCCAATATATTGATGCCGGCAGACATCGATTCTTTATAGTTGTCGCGTTCGCTTTCGGAGATATCGAAGTTGTCTTCTGTTTCCGGCATTACCGGCACAAAGCGCACCCGGTAATAGCGTTCACGCCCGCGGTCGCCTCGGTACAATAAACGAGTGGCCTGCATGCTTTTGGGGGGAACGATCAACCGGGCCGGACTGGCAATCAAACCGGTGCGATTGCGAGTGTCGTCTTGGAGACTGTCGAGTGGTGTTTCAATGCTCTTGCCGTCTGCATCGAAAGTGATTTCATACACGTTAACTCGGACGAAGGCTGTGCTTTCTCCGCCGTTGAATACACGTTTAAGGTAGGTGCTCTTGCCTGCGTCCAAGTAGTCGTAAACGGTACCGACATTGATGCTGGGGCCGGCCTGGGCTGTGGCGCACAGGAAAAGTGCAACCGCGGAGAGAAACGTTTTCACGAAAAAAACCTCTTGAATTACACGTCGCTGAGCGACGTTGTATCTGGCAGTGGGGCGCTGTACTCGTGCGCCGTAACGAGATGGCTTCCTAGCCTTGAGCGATTTTTTCCAGTCCGCTGTCCTGGACGCAGGACAGGTCTCCGGTCATCAACACATCGCCTTCGCGGGTAAGGTTTTTGAGGTCCAGTGCCAGACGGCAAATGGCTTTTTCGCCACGCACCACCTCCAGGGTTGGCGTCTTGGCGCTCAACTCCATCGAAAAGAATCCGTCGACTTCTGTTACGCCGCGACTGGCGTGGTTAAGCACATGCACGCCTTTGAGTGGTGCGCCGCGCCCATCAATCAGGCGGCCAAAAACCGTGACAGTTTTTATTAGCCGCACCTGTTGGTGGGCCACGCCGCCTTTATTCAGGTGGTAGGTGGCACGAGCTGGCTGAATGCTGGCGGCAGGGGTGTGCACGCCCTGAAAGTCAAACTGCACCACGCCTCTCTGGTAGGCGCTCACGGGGATGATGTTGCGGCCCGGACGAAGCACGGCGTAATGGCCGCTCAGGTCATCCGCCCGTAGTTCGATGTCTTCGATATCGGAGTCCAAGTCCACGATCATGCCCGCGTCGCTGGTCAGCTGCTGACCACTCAGGGCCATACTGTGAGCGCCCATCAACAGGGTGCTTTCCATATTCAGGCTTGCGGAGAGGTTCTGATTGTAAGAGGAGCGTTGCAGCTGCAGATCGCCCTGGGTTACGTCTGTTTCAAATTGGGCGGTACCCGTCAAACCCACTCCATAAGTGTCGGCATTAACGTTGCCAGTGACTTGGCGCAGGACGTCACCCTTGAGGTCCTGTTGGTAGCCGATACTGGCGTTGCGGTCGTTATCGCCGTCGCGTGAGGTTCGCGAACCCACGCTAGCCGTCAGGCGCTTGCCTGGCCCCCCAATTGCCAGGTTGAGACTCAAGTCGATACCTCGATTGCGTTCGTTGCCACTACTGACCGACGCAGCGCGGTCGAACACCGAAAGGCGCCAGTTGGCGTCGTTGCCAAACAGCTGGCTGTTACGCATCCAGCCAGCATCGAGGCCGATGCCGTTGTTATAACCGTCGCTGTGGGAAATCCTGGCATTCAAGCTGTCGTGGTGGCCCAGGCGGTGGGTGATGCCGAGGGCAGAGTTGCTGATATTGCCGTTGTAGCTATGGCGTTGGCGTATTCGGCTGCCATCAGGCAGCGTTTCCCAGGTGTTGCGGTTGTCCATCCAGCTGCGGCTGTGGCTGAAAATAAGGCTACCGCTGCCATAGTTGTACAGCGCCTGCAGATCGGTACCGGTACCGTGGTTCTGGGTTTGGTAGACGTTGGCATACAGGCTGGCGGTGGCGCCAATCCCCAGGTCCAGTGAAGTGCCCAGTTGGTTCTGTTCGCTGATCTTGCGGGCCGAAATCCCTACTACGGCGCGCGGGTGCAGAAGGTAGTTGGCAGCGATCCCGGTCGTCAGTGTGCCGTCTTCGCGAGTAGTGCTGTTGCTCAACGCGCTGCTTTCACGGCCGGCAAAAATGTTGTAACGCCAGCGTTGATCTGGATTGCTCCAGTTATTGGGCTTGTACACCAATTCATCGGTAGTGGAACTTACGATGCCGTCTTCCACCAGGCGTACTTCGATGTCGTAGATGCCACCCGGCAATGTGCGGGTGTCCAGGGTCTGCAAACCGGGCGCTACCTGTTGACTATTGATCAGCGCGCCGTTGCGGTAGATCTCGACGGTGGCGTTGCGGTTGGCGGTTACGTAGATGGGGTAAATTGCCGGTTGATTGCCGTCTTTGCTAAGGCTGTCGGAGCTGCCCATCATCAGCCCGATGGCGGTGTCAGGGGAGTTGCCGAACGTGCGCAGGTTACGGTTCAACCCTATGGATTCAGGCGTGAAATAACCCAACCGCAGAAAATGGTCTTGCCACTCTTTCTGTGTGTGCAGCTCATACACTTGGTATTGGTGGGTTTGGTCCGGGGTGTCATTTCTGGATGCCTGGCCGTAAAACGTCTGTGTCCAGTTACCGACACTGGTCAGACCTTTTACAGCGACGCGCCCGTATGAGTCCTGCTGCTCTCCGCCGGCGAGGTTGATCTGATTACGCAGCATGAGACCGGTGCTGCCATCTACCGGAGGTTGGTGGTAGTTGCTTACCTTGATATCGCGTTCAGCGTTATCGGTCAGTAACGACAGTTCGGAGTTCTCCAGGCTGTAGTGCGCGGCAACCAGGCCGTTTTTGCACTGCTGCAGGCAGGGGCCGAGAGCGATACCGCGTTGCAACTCAGCCTTCCAGTTATCCAGTTCGGTGCTGCTTAGACTGGTGTCGCGGGTGTCAGTGAATTCTACAAGAGTGACTCGTTCATCTTTGGATAGCGTGACCATGGCTTCGCCTAACTCCTGGCGATCCAGACGGATGCGCACGGCCAAAGGAACGTCGAAAAAGTGTTCGTGAAACTCCTTGGGCAAACCCCGGGCTTGCGCTATCACGCTTAAAGGAGCGGCCTGAAGCGATGTAGCGCCGTATGCAGCTAGGGCTACTGCGGCAGCTACTTGAGTGATTCGGAACATGATTGGCACCACTTTCAGCGAAGCGATACGACCTGCTGCGCGGTGCGCCAGCAGGAAAAATTTTGGTAGAAGTCGGTGATACGTTGGAAATGCGCTTATCGCAGTGGGTGTGATAAGCGCATCAAGCTCACTTAGATGGCAGCATCGAACGAGAGCTGTACGTTGCCGCTGTAGTTGCCCGGTGTGTGACTGGTGCCAGCTTGGCGAACCGGGATGATTTCGAGGTTTACGGTGGACGCAGCCGCTGCAGCAGCTTGGGTCACGACTGACGCGTCGGTGGTGGAGAGGGTGATGCTATTGAATTTTACGGTGAGTGGGATGCTCGCGGAGCCGCTGCTCAGCGTGGCTGGCGCCAGCAATTTACCGGTGATGGCGCCCGCTGTATTTTTTACGTCGAACTGTTTGGTCAACTTGGACAAGTCGCCGGTGTAAGGGCTGTAGGAGAGGACCTGAGTTTGGTTGATCCAGGTCGAATCTTTTGGCAGTACGTAAAAGTCAGAAGTTGGAACAGTCGCTTCGAGCGTGATGGTGTGACTGATCGGTGCGGCAAACGCCTGAAAAGAAGCGGCAGCAACCAGCGCGAACAGAGTGGTTTTGATAAAGGTCATTCTGATACATCTCCGTAACGTTTAATTCAGATAGGCTCCTCGTTCGGGAACGTACTAAGTTGGTAGCAGTTGGCCGACTCGGAGGTGTGCAACTTTAGTGAGCTGCCAACGCTGGAGATGTAGGGGACTTTCGTTTGTTTACGCCAAAAAGTTCCTGCGGCTGGGTAGGTTCTTTGTTTAAGTGCCTAGCGAAAATAGGTCGGATTTATTTATGTTGCCCTAATTTCTAGTAGATAGTCGTTCAGAGTATGGAAAATAAATCTGTTCCCTTTTCGAAGACCTTGCTGTAGTGGGAGTGGGCGGGATAAGGGCTGAAACATTAGCCGACGCGAAAGTGGGCAGACTTCCGTAGGGGCATTCATGGCGGGAGAGCTTGATTAACCGTTTTGCAGATGACAGCGATCGTACTGATGCACCTCCGCACGCTGAACGGATGTGGCTTATGGCAAGCGGGTGCTTTGATCAAGGCAGGCGTGAGACGACTCCAACCGCGTATTGCTAAGGCAGTAACGGAAGGTTGGTGGATCAAGGTCAGAATCTTGCAACACCTGCTGACCCACTCATACAGCGGCAAGATTTTAGCCGTCAAATGAGTGGCAGAAAATCGTGGCGAGAGAACGCCAATGGGCAGTGTTCCACATCTGTGCGTCAAACAACTCCTACAAGCTTTCAGAAAAACCCTACAGCTATTGCGTTGTAAATCCCCGAAGCTTTTAAGTGTCCTTTAATACTTCGTTTAACTGCGCTAATTAAAGCCAACCAAATACGTCAAACTTTGCTACTGAAGCAAGTTCGTTGCATTCGGCTTTAAGCTTGGCGCAAGCAAGCGATCTATTTTTCAGGATAAAAATTAATCTTGTAATTTTGATAAATGTAATAGAGGTGTTTTATGAAAAGTTTTTTGACCGCAATTGCTTTGATCGCAATGTCGAGCGCCACTATGGCAGCTGACCTCGGCCCATCTTGCACCGAGTATTTCAAGCAAATTGATGAAGTTGTGGCTGCTAACCCTCAGGGAGAAGCCATGAAGTCGCAGTATGAAACTGCAAAAAAGCAAATGGCGAGTATGCCTGCCGCAACGCAAGAGGCGGCTTGTAAGCAGGCATCTGACATGTTGAAGCAAGCGATGGCAGCCACGCCTGCAAATTAATTTAACTTTCTGATTTGAACCGCCATGTGTATTACTGAAATAAGATGCATGGCGGTATCTTCATGATTTTAAATTCTTTTTATAATGTGTAAAACTTAAAAGTTACCACTTGGCTGTTCTTTGTTTTCGTGGTGGCAACGGTTACATTGTGTTTGTTTTTGAAAAGCAAAGATTTCATTCCATATAAAGGGGACGATTTTATTTAACTGCTCTAATGTAGAGCCGATTAATAAACTGTCCCCTTTTTCCTGAAACAGGAGTCCAGAATAGTGCGGCTGGAGGGGACGCCTGATTTACAGGCCCAAATCGCTAAGTCGCCGTCCGACGAGAGTAGGACGGCTCAGTCTGTGCTCTCCGCCATATTCACCGTTACCCCAAGCGAGCGCAGCGCATCCCAGTAACCTGGGTAGGTCTTGCCCACGCACTCCGGGTCCAGCAGGCGAATGCCGCTCACCTTCAAGCCGGTCAGGGCGAAGCACATGGCGATGCGGTGGTCGCTGTGGGTGTCCACCAGCGCGTCGCAGCTAGTGCCGGCCAATGCCGGGTCTGCCGCCACTAACAAGTCATCACCCTCCACGGTCGCAAGCCCTGGGCGAATGGCGTTAAGGCCGTCGAGCAGGGCCTGCACGCGGTCGCATTCTTTTACCCGCAAGTTGGCCAGTTCGGTGAAGCGCACGGGGGTGTTGTTGAAGGCGGCGAGCACGGCCAGGGTCGGTACGGCGTCTTGCATCTGCGAGCCGTTGATGACCGCCGGCATGTCCGGGTAGGCGGCGATAAAGGTTTGCGCGTTGGCGTCGGGTTGGGTGAAGCAGTCGTCGGCGACGCCGAGGTCGATGTTGCCGTCGGTCAATGCCTGGGCTGCCCACAGGTAGGTGGCGGCGGAGGCGTCGGGTTCGATCAGGTAGTCGCAGGCCTGGTAGCCGGTGGCGGCGATGCGCCAGGTGACTTCGTCGACTACCTCCACTTTGGCGCCGAAGGCTTGCATGCAGGCCAGGGTCAGGTCGACGTAGCCGCGGGCGCCGATGTCTTTGCCGGTCAGTTTTACCTCGATGGGGGCGGTGCCGCAGGCGGCCAGCATCAGCAGGGCGGATACGTATTGGCTGGACAGCCCACCGTCAATTTCGAAGGTTTTGGCGCTCAGGCTGCCGCTGCCTTGCACCAGCACTGGCGGGCAGCCGGTGGCGCTGGAAACCTGGATGCCGCCGGCGCGCATGGCCTCTAGCAGCGGGCCAATCGGGCGTTTTTGCATATAGGCGTCGCCGTCCAGGGTGACGTCGCCGTTTACCGTAGCCACAGCGGCGGTAAGAAAGCGCATGGCGGTGCCGGCATTGCCGAGGAACAGCGGTTCGCTGGGGGCCTGCAGGTAACCGGCGCTGGTGACCACGAAGGTGGTGCTGTCCGGCTCGTCCACGGTCACGCCCATTTGCCGCAGGGCGTTGGACATGTGGCGGGTGTCATCGCTTTTCAGCGCGCCGGTCAGGCGGCTGGTGCCCTTGGCCAGGGCGGCCAGCAGCAGCGCACGGTTGGTGATGGATTTGGAGCCCGGTGGCGACACTTTGCCCTGCAGGGCAAAGCCAGGTGGAACGACGGTAGCGGTGTGCGGCGCGCCCATAACAGCGGTTCTCCGAATAAGACGTGGCGCACAGCGGCGCGCAAAGGGGCGAATAATGCCATTGATGCCACGCCCAATGAAGCCTTCTCGGCCAAGGAACGAGGGGAGATTGACTGCTTAACGCTCAAGCGGATTTTTTTGCAGAGTGTCAGTGCGGGGCTGCTAGTTACTCAGCGTTATGGTGATGTCGAGGATGCTAAGTGGCGCGTACACCAAGGTGATTACGCTGTAAACGCGGCGTGAGTTGAAGCTGAAGGCAATCAACGGCAGCAGCATCATGATCAGATCCAGCCCGCCCCAGGGCGCCCACGGTGACGCTTCGAAGAGCACCACGTTGACGATAAAACCGAAAATTAAATAGACCGATATGGATAACAGCGCAAAGCGGCCGTCTTGCTCGAAATAAATCCGCAGCCCATCTTTTTCGTCCTCGCTGCGACTGGGCAGCAGTAACGCAGCGGAGATGAACAGCGATAAGGCCAGCAATACCAGTAAGAGAAACTCGGGAAACGTGAAGGTGGTTTTGATGGAGGGCAGCGAGTTTACCGCCCACCAGAAATCGAGCTGCATGGTGAACAGAATGGCGGCCCACACTAACGGTATCCAGTCCACTTTCGCGTCGCGGCGAATACGGAACACGGTCAGCGAACCCAGCAGCAGGCGAGTTACGGACAAGCCCAATATCATTGAAAGTACCGTCGCAATGATTGGGAAGTTGCTCATGACCATTCCTGTTGAACTGAGTGTTGGCGTGACGCGCGGGAGAACGGCGCGGACCAATAAATATGGAGCAAACCACACCCTATGAAAAGCAGTGTGGTGGTTGCGCTTTCAACTGCTTTTCAGCGTTTGTTCAGGTCACCTGGTTTCCAGGTTTTCTCGAAGAAGGGTTTGGTCGGGCCATACAGCCGGAGGATGACGAAGTAGCCTTCGGTGGCTTCGCTAGCTTGGCTGACCGGCACCATCAGGGCGGTGCCGGCCAAGGCTCCCAGCAACGTCAGCGCGAACAGCTTACGGCGAGGGGAGAGCGCGTTCATAAAGCATCCTTACTAGTCAGGCTCACCTACCGCAGGTGAGTCGCTGGAACGACAGACCAAGTTTTCCTGCCCGCCGTTACCAGAGATAACGCACACCCAGGTTGACGGCCCACGGTTCCTCCACCGATTCGCCTTGGGCATGTTCAACATCCAGCGAAACTTTGACCTTTTCGCTCACTTGCAAGATGCCGCCCAAGCCCACTTCAGCACGGCTGCCGGCGATCTGGTTGTCCAGCGTGTAGCCATTGACCTTGACGCTGCTGTCGCCAGCGAACTCATGCACGTAGGAGGCTTTGGCGTAGGGCTGGGCTGTCATGCCGTTTTCCAGTTTGAAGGTTTTTCCAAACAGCGAACCCACCCGGCCTTGCAGCGAATCGGCGTCACTGGCTTGCACCTTCAGGCCGCTGCTGGTTGTGTAGTTCGCGCCCTCGGTATGGGTGTAGGAGAGCTCCACCTGCGGTTCCACAAACCAGCCGTGTTGCAGTTGGATGTGTTTGCCCACTTCAACATCGCCGGCAAAGCCGTTGGTGCTGTACGAGCCCTTGGTTTGCTCGCCGGTGTTGGTCAGGGTTTTTACCTCGTTGTTCATGCGGTTGTATTTGGCGACGGTGTCGACGTAGTAGCCGTTGTCATCCAGCCAGGTGGCGTAGGCGCCGATCAGCTTGCTGTCGATGGTGCCGCTGCTGCCGTCGCCATAGTCCTGGTCAGACTGCGCGGTGCCGACCAGGCCGCCGACGTAGAGCTTGCCGCCGTCCAAGACCACGGCGGTATCGGCGCCGATTTCCATGCCCACTACCGATTGGTCGAAGCCGCGGCTGTTGCCGTTGTCCACTTCAAAGGTTTTGCCGATGCCGCGGGCCCACACGCCGCCATTGTCTTCGCCCATGCGCAGCTCGCCAAGGCGTTTTACCAGGGCGTTCATCTGCGCGCTCCACAGGGTGGCGGTGGCGGCCTGGTTGCCCAGTGCGGCGTTGGCGCCGTTGGACAGGTTTTCCGGTTGTGGGTTATCCGCCGTGGCGGTATTGCGCAGAAACCAGTCGTCGCCTTGCTGTTCCAGGCTGTAGCGGAAGGCACCGGCATCCACGTAGCTGCGGCCGGCCAGGGTGAACTGGCCGTCACCGCCATTGCCGTCCACCAGGCGCAGTTGGCCGTTGGCGGCGCCGGGTTCGCGGCCCGAGTCGGCGACGGCGAGGCGGTGGTCGCCGCTGATGCTGCCGCCCACGCTAAGCAGGTCGCCCTGTTCGGCCGCCAGGTCGGTGTTCATGGCGAAGGTGCCGGCACCGCTGAGGTCGCCTTCGACGGCCAGGGTTTTGTAGGCGCCGCCGGGTTGGAAGGCAATTACGCCGTGGTGATCGAGGCTGGCGACGTTGGAGTCGGCGCTCATGTCCCAGCGGCTGTCAGCGTCGATCACCATCGCGTCGATGTTGTTGCCCTGACCGGTCCAGTGGGCGTTGTTTTTCAGGGTGACGTTGGCGGTGGAACGCAGCTCGCGGGTAAGCGTGTCGTAGGTGTCCATGTCCCAGTAGTACTCAGTTTCGGTCGCGGTATCCCTGCTGATGGTGCCGTTCAATGTGCTGCCATCAACGGTCAGGTTGGCGGTGCCCAGGTGTTCGACAGTAAGCAAGTTGCCATCGCCTGCATCCAGGCTGCTGCCGTTCTGTACGGTGACGTCCAGCCGGCCGTAATCGCTGACCAGCAGGGCCGGGCCGTCGATACCGGTCACGCGGCTGCCGTCGATCACGACCTGGTCGATCGGTGAGCTGTCCTGGCGCGAGGTTCGGTCATCGCGGGCGCGAATGCCGGCGGTTTGGCCGGACACGTCGCTGCCATTAACGATGTTCACCGTGGTGCCGGAGCCGGTCAGCACCACGCCGGCGGCGGGGCTGCCTTCGTTCATTCGCGCCGACACACTGCTGTTATCCAGCGTGACGCTCACGTCGCTGCCGATCAGGCGCAGGCCGGCGCTGATGTCTTGATAGCCTTGCTGGAAGTCGGTCTGGTCGCCGCCTTGCACGACGATCTGGCTGTCTTGGAGCAGCACCTGGGTGTTGCCGCGGATATGCAGGCCAGTGATGGTGTTGCCCACGTTCTGCGGGCCGTTGTCGACCCTCACTGCTACGCCATCAAGGCTGATGGTTTGGGTGTGCCGGTCGTTGACACCTGTCGCTTCCAGACCGGTGTTGTGGGATTCGATGCTGCCGCCTTGCATGGTCAACGCTACTTCGCCGAGCAGCTCAACTGCCGGGCCGCTGCTGTTTGGCGCGGTGTTTCGGATAGTTGAGTCGAGCACGGCCACGTGCGCGGTTTCGCCGGTGGCCCCGCCCACGGCAAATAGCGCAGGGCCTGCGCCAAAACCGTCGAGCAGGGATCGCTGTACGTCGAGGTTGCTGGTGCCGCTGCCTGACAACTGGCCATGCACGGTGGAATCCAGTACCTGCGCCGACGCATTGGTAGTGGACAGGCTGCCGACGTCGCTGCCAGCGCTGACGATTAGCAGCGAGCCGTCGCCATTGGCCTGCATGCTCAGTTCCGCTGCTACGGTGGAATGGGCCAGGCTGATAGTGCCGCCATCGTTGGCCTGGATCGGCATGTTCCACATGCTGAAACCGCCAATGCTCAGGTCATTGGCCAGCACCTGGCTGCCCGCGCCCTCGGCCAGAATGGCGGTGGCGGAGCGGGAAAAGTCGTTGGGGTTGTCGTTCAGGGTAAGGCTGCCGCCGTTCAGGGTGATCTGCCCGCTATTGCTGGCGTGTACGACGATCGCATCGCTGCCTTGGGCATTTAGCTCGGGGTTGTCCAACTGCACCTGCGAGCCATCAGCCTCAATGCCGGCGATGCCAGCGCGCAGCGCAGTCAGTGGGCTGGCCAACCGACCGCTATCGAGGCTGGCTTGCGAGGGCAGGTTTTGTTCTTGGGGGGCTGCGCTGACCACGGCGTCTTCGGCTTCGGCGCGCGCCACATTGAGGCTGAGCATGCCTGCCAATATCAGGCCAATGGCCTGAGCGAGGGGGTTGTGGTGGAAGTTCTCCAGCAGGGTGTGTGAGCTTTTCATGGCGGTTGCCTCGGTAGTTGAGCGTTGAGATCAGTCTCGGCGCCAACCACTGGGCGATCTGTAGGAGTCGTTCCCACCCGGTGTGAGAGTCACTCCACAGCTGGGCTACGCTTGGGGCGGGATTGAAGCGAAAGGGACAACCGCATGAGTACGGTGATGCTGGTGGAAAACCAGCCGCTGATGGGCGACGGACTGCGCCGCTTGCTGGAGCAGGACCGGCACCAGGTGGTGGCCGAAGCGAGCAATCGTCAGGACGCGTTGCGCCTGTGCCGCGAGCACCGCCCGGAGGTGGTGATCATTGACCTGGAGATTGCCGGCCTCGGTGGGCTGGATATGCTGCGCCGCCTGCGCAGCAGCCATGGCGGCGTCAAGCTGCTGGTTTACAGCGCTCAGGAACCGGGGCTGTATGCGGCGCGTTCACGACAGAGCGGGGCAGATGCCTTTGTCAGCAAGTTCGAGCCGCTCAGCGAATTGAAAGTAGCGCTGGCCGCCGTGCTGCGTGGCCACAGCTACTTCCCCCGCGAGGTTGCGCGCCTTGAGGTAAACCAGGACAAAGGCGCACTGCAACAGCTCTCGGAGCGCGAGCTGACCGTGCTGCAACTGCTGGGGCAGGGGCTCAGCAACAAAGACATCGCCGAGCAGCTCAGCCTGAGCTACAAAACCGTCAGCACCTATAAAGCCCGTTTGCATGAAAAGCTCGCGGTTAGTAACGACTTTCAGTTGCTCGAAATCCTGCGTCAGCACGGCCTGGCAGACGAAGAACCCGTCGACAGTCCAACGCTAAACGCCGAACAGGATATGTTGCGCGCCTTGCTCGACGCCGCCCCCAGCCCGATGTTCGTGCGCGATCTGCAAGGCCGTTTGCTGATGTGCAATCGGCTGTACCTGGCCCATGCCGGTAAAAGCTTTGCCGATATCCGTGACAGCCTGCTGGAGGAGGCGTCCTGGGTGTCGCCCGCCTTGCGCCAACGCTGCAGCGACCGCTACCGCGATGCGGTGCAGTGGCAAGAGCCGTTTATGGTCGAGGGGGTGCTGGAAGAAGAAGGAGCGCCCATCACCGTGTATGTGTGGTGCTTGCCGTATCGCAATGCGGCGGGTGAGCTGATCGCCATGCTCGGTGGCATGCGTTATCTCGGCGAGCGTGATGACTTGCTGATTGAACTGCGTCACCAGGGGGCGCAAGCACGGCTGCTCAGCCAATTGAAAAGCCAGACCTTGGCCACCGTGAGGCGCGCGGTGGCAGCGAACCTGGCAGTGTTCCAGGAGGGGCTGGCTGCTGTGGTGCAGCAGGCCGACAAGGTGGCCATCGAACACGCCGTCAATGCGTTGCGTCCGTCTATCGAAGACATCCATCGCCATCTGGAAAAGCTCGATGAACTGCTGGAGCTGGACGACCACAGCGTTCCCCGCGAGGCCCACGACCTGGGTCATTTGAGCGCCGATATCCTGGCCCCGCTAATCGGCGACTTGGGCCAGAAAGGCTGCGCAGTGGAGCTAAACCTCGGTACCTTCCGGCCGGCCTGGATCAATGTGCGGCAGTACCAGCAATTGCTGGAAAGTGCGCTTGAACACCTGCAGCGCACGCTGCAACCAACGCAGATTTTCTTGCACGTCCACAGCAGCATTCTGCCGCGTGGCTATGTGTGCCTGAGTGTTGAGCTCAGTCCGTGGTCTTCCAATGTGGCGGCAGACAATTGGACCTATGCCCGCTTGCAGCGTCTGCTGTTGCTGATGCAGGCGAGGGTGCGAGTGGTTGAGTCGGTGTTGCGGATTGAAGTCGATCTGCCGGCGGCGCTGTCGGCGCCGTGAAGGCAATCGGGTTACAGCTCGCCCATCTGCAATGGTTTTCGACGCGCTGTTGAGCCAACAAAGGAGCCGCCATGCCACTCGCCCGAATCGATGTCGCCGCCGACTACACAGCGGAAACGGTAAAAATCATTGGTGAGGTCATTTACGACGCCATGACCAGCACCGCCAATGTGCCGGTCAACGACCGCTTTCAAATCATCAACCGCCACGCCAAAGACGAGCTGGTGTATCCCGAAGCCGGGTATCTGGGCGTGAGCTATACGGCGAAGATCGTGTTTATCCAGATCACCTGGAACGCCGGGCGCAGAGTCGAGGTGAAGAAGGCGTTCTACCAGGCCGTCGCCGAAGGCCTGCACACCCGGGCCGGCATTCGCAAAGAAGATGTGTGGATCAGCCTGATCGATGTGCAGCGCGAAGACTGGTCGTTCGGCAATGGCGAAATGCAGTACGCACCCAAACTTTAGAACCGTCGCTCCCCTGGCGCACTCAGCTGCGGCACACATCCACCCACTGTGCATTGACCAACTGGGCCAAGCGTTCCGGCGATAGCCGCACGGCGCTGTTGGATGACCCCGCCGCTGGATACACCTCGGTGTACTGCTGCAGCGAGATATCGCAGTAGATGGTCACCGGCGCGGGCAGCCCGAACGGGCATACGCCGCCGACGCGGTGGCTGGTCAGTTCGAGTGTTTCATCGGGGCTGAGCATCTTGGCCTTGGCGCCGAACGCCGCTTTGGCTTTCTGGTTGTCCAGCCGGGCATGGCCGGCGGCGACGAGCAATGCGTTTTGCTCGCCGAGACGCAGGGCCAGCGTTTTGGCGATCTGGCCTTCTTCCACGCCCAACGCGGCCGCCGCCAGGGCGACGGTGGCGGTGCTCAGTTGGTGTTCGAGAATGGTGATGTCCGGTGCGTTCGTGGCGAGAAATGCTTTCACGGATTCAAGCGACATGGGCTCTCCTGAAGGGTGTGCAAACCTGCAGCAGAGGCTATCTATTTGCCCGGCAAAATCAAACTGCCACAGTGGCTCAGCTCAACCACCCCTCATTCTTCGCCTTGGCCACCGCATGGGTTCGGCGCTGCACTCCCAGTTTGGTGTTGATCCGTCTGGCGTGGGTTTTCACGGTGTGCACGGAGATAAACATCGCCTCGGCAATTTGCAGGTTGGAGTGGCCGCGGGCGATGAATTTCAGCACGGCGGCTTCGCGTTTGCTCAGGGGCGATTCGCTCGGGGTGATCGGGGTGCGGTTTTTGTCGGTGGCTTGCAACAGCTTTTTGCGCCACAGGGTGGTTTCGTCGAGCTGCGCCAGTTCGCTGGCCAGCCATTCCGGTTGGCGTTGATACAGGTGCAGCAGGGGCTGCAGGTGTTGCTGGTGTTCGGCTTCGCTCAGGCTCTGGGCGAGCTGGCGGTTGGCGAGGGTTTTGCGCTGTTCCAGCCACAGGGTTTCTGCCAGGCGCAGGCCGACGTAGACCGCCAACTGGTGATGGCCGTTTTGTTGGCAGTCGGCCAGCAGGTGCTGCAAGGCATGGTGCGCGGCATCCAGGTCACCGAGGGCCATGTTGGCGCAGGCTTCGTCGAAGCGGGCGCGCAGGTGCAGGTCGTAGAAGCCGGCAGGGGGCATGGCGTATTCGCTGCTGAAGCGCTCGCGGACTTCCGCGAACAGCTGCTTGGCTTTTTCGGCTTCGCCGCGTTGCAACCACAGTTCGCCTTGGGCTACGCCGAGGGCATCGCGGTAGCGCACCACGGGCACCTTGTAGAGCTGCATTTTGCGTTCGGCGGTGCGCAGTAGTTGCTGCGCGGCGTCGAGCTGGCCGTCTCTGCTGATCAGGTCGGCCAGGCACAGATAGCCATACAGCAGGTAAGCGTCTTCACACTGCTCGGCTTCTTGCAGACCTTCTTTCAAGGCGGCTTTGGCCTGCGCCGGTTCACCGCGAGTAACCAGCAGCGAGCCGCGCAGCATCTGCAGACGTGCAAGCACCGGGCCGCGCAGGCCGGCGTTTTTCAGCAGCTGCAGGGATTCCTCGGTGTGTTCCCAGGCCTGTTCGAACTCGCCCATGATCAGCAGTTGATGAATATGGTCGGCGTTCACCAGCGCTTCGAACAGCACATTGCCGTTGGCGCGCGCCAGGCGCAGCGCTTCCCGGGTGTACTGGCGGGCAAGGTGCAGTTGCTGTTCGCCGGTGGCTTGTTGCGCCAGGGTTTGCAGGCAGAGGATGCGCAGCGACCAGGCGCCGTCTTCCAATGCTTCGAGCGCTTCCTGGCAATGCTGTTTGGCTTCGGGCTGTCCGCGCTGGCAATGCAGCACACCGAGCGCGGCCTGGTAGTGCGAGAGCAGCCGCCGTTGGCGTTCGGCCGAGGGTTGTGGCAGAAAGTTGGCCAGCTCGGCGAGGCAGCGCTCGGCTTCGTCGAGGCGGGTACAGATAAGCATCGCCCAGACCTGCAGCATCACCAGGCGTGGTGTGCAGGAGAACAGCTCGGCGGGGAACTCCTCGCGCCAGTGCAGAAACTGCGAAACGCTTTCGCCGACCAGCAATTGGTCCTGGCCATAGCGGTGCAGGTAACTGGCCGCGACCTCAGGCTGGCCGGCCCATAGCGCATGTTTGACAGCCTCGCGCACGTCGCCCTGGGCGGCAAACCATTGGCAGGCGCGCACATGGGTGGGCTGCGTGCTCTGCGTCGATGGGTGCGCCCGCAGCACGCGGGCCAAGGGCGCCCACAGGCTGACCCAGTGGTTGCCCGAGTCGTTGTCGCTGGCCAGCAAGTGGTGCGCGCGCAGCTCGCCGAGTAACTGTTCGGCGTTGTGCTCGGCGAGCAGATGGTGGCAAAGCTCGACGCTGAAGTGGGGGATGTGCGCCAGGGTTTGCAGGGGCGTCAGCAGCGCGGGCGGTAGGTCGGCGAGTACTTCACGGTCGACGTAGTCGCGCAGCAACGGTGACACGCTGTAGCTGGTGAGCGCTTCGAGTTTGCCTTCAATCAAGGTCAGGCCGATGGCGGCCGGCCAGCCGTCGCTGTTGGCAAGAATCTGCGCCTGGGTTTCGCTGGCGCAGTTCACTTCGCGGTGCTGCAGCAGGGTGGTCAGGTCGCGCTCGGTGAATGCCAGGGCGTGGGCGTCCACTTCCTGCAGGTCGCCTTGCAGTTGCAGGCGTGGCAGGTTCCAGGCCGGGCGCCGCCGGCAACCGATCCACCAGCGCACGGTGTGCGGGGTGCGTTCGAGCAGGGTGCCGAGCAGCTCATCCAGCTCGGGGCTGGGCTGGCGTGGGTAGTCGTCGAGGATGATCCACAGCGGGTGTTTGTAGCTGCTCAGCAGGTGGCTGAGCTCGCTTTTTACCTCGTCTTCCCCCAGCGTCAGGTGCAGGGAGCTGGCGATGCGCTCGAGCAGTTCGGTCGGGCTCAGGGCATTGCCGAGCAGGTCGAGCCAGACGATGCGGGTGTTGAGGCTGGCCTGGCGGATGCATTCGTTGAGCAGCACACTTTTACCAAAGCCGGCCGGCGCGCTGAGCAGGGTCACGCTGCTGCGGCTGGCCAACAGCCCCTGGGCCAGCCGTGGGCGCTGCACATGGTGGGCCGGCAAACGCGGCAACAAGGCATCGAGGTTGCGTGCGCGGGCGCCGGTGGGCAGTTCGCCAGTGAGTTCGTGCATGGTCGGGTCTCTTCGTGGCTAGCACGGCCAGGGCAGGGATGCTGAAGACGATAACAGGGCAAAGGATTAGAAAACCGCCGGGCAAGATGGATTTTCAGCTGTCATTCCAAAGGATGAAAAGCCACTGAAACCGGGGCTTCCGGCTGATAAGAGCAAGCGATGAATGCTTCATCATCAGCCATGTGGCAGGCGCATGGCGCGGCTAATCCTTGCCGCGCCGGAATGGCTTCATCCCTGCGGCGGCGTGCCGGCCTCGGGCGTCCAGCGCTGCAAGTAGTCGAGACTCGCGCGGTAGGGTTTGAGGCCGAGGCTGAGCAGAATTGCCGAGGTGCCGACCGCCAGCGCGGTAATCAGCAGCAGCGAGTAACGCAGGGCATGGTCGTCGGCGAATACGTAGTCGGTCACCAGCGCCACGCTGGTGGGGCCCAACCCCAGGCCGATCAGCGTGGTGATAAACAGGTACATGGCCGAGGCTTGCCCGCGCATGGGGTTGGGCATGATTTCCTGCAGCGCCGCCGGCCCCACACCAAACGGCATGCTCAGGCAGAACACCGTAGGCGCCATCAGCACCGCCACCCAGAAGCCGTTGTCGAGCAGCGGAAAGGTCAGTACCAGCGGCAGGGCGATCAGCGAGGAGTACAGGCCGACCCGCATGTTTGCGTCGGTCTTGCCGCGTTTGGTCAGCCGGTCGGCCAGACGCCCGCCGAAGACGATACCCAGGCAACCGCAGACGGCCACGGTGCTGCCGTAAACAATGCCGACCTGGCTGGCATCCCAGCCGAAGGTGCGGATAAAAAACGTCGGAATCCAGGCCGCGCTTCCGTAGCCGGCGAAGGCCAGGGCTGCGAAGCCGAAGTTGTGGCATAGCACGGTGCGACGGTTGGCGCGCATATACGCGGCCACTGCGCTGAGGGGCATCGCCACGCCCGCGCCGGCGCCACGGCGCAGGGGTTCCTTGATGGTACGCACCACCAGGCTGAACAGAATGCCAACGGCGCCGAGGATCAGAAAAATCAGCTGCCAGGGCCGTACTTCACCCAGCAGCGGCACGTGCAGATCACCCTGGGCCGAGGCGAAATGAATCACCAGGCCGCCAAGCAGAAAGGCCACACCGGAGCCTAGGTAAATGCCCATGGCATACACGCTGATGGCGGTGGCGCGGCGCTCGGGTGGGAAGCTGTCGGCAATCAGTGAATAGGCGGCCGGCGACAGCGCCGCCTCACCCATGCCCACGCCGATGCGGCACAACAGGAACTGCCAATACAGCTTGGCCATGCCGCAGGCGGCGGTGGCGGCGCTCCAGAACATCACGCCGAACATGATCAGGCCACGGCGACTTTTGGTGTCGGCCAGACGCCCCAGCGGGATGCCGCACAGGGTGTAGAAAATGGCGAAGGACAAGCCCATCAGCAGGCTCATCTGGGTGTCGTTGATGGCCAGGTCACGGCGGATCGGTTCGACCAGCAGGCTGAGAATCTGCCGGTCGATAAACGACAGCATGTACGCCACCATCAGAATGGCGACAGTAGTCCAGGCGGCAAGGCTGGTGGGGTAGCCGTGGGTGTTTTTGGGCATGAGCAGTCTCTGCGCCGCCAGTGGGCGAACGTCGGGGAAACAGGGAAAGGGTTAGCGGGTCGGCTGTAACAGCTGACTGATTTCAGCGCGCGCGGCGCGGCCTTCGGGTATCGGTAGCAAGGGCCAGACATGGATCATGCCCTGGCCCATTCGCACGTCGACGTTGACCCCTTGTTTGCGCGCTGCCGTGGCCAAGGCCAGGCTGTCGTGATGAACAATGTCGCGGGTCGCGGCGTAGATCGTGATGTCAGGCAGACCGTGAAAGTCGCCGTGCAATGGGTTGGCCCACGCATGGGCCAGCGGCAAGGCACCGGCCCACGAGCGGCCTGCTTGTTTGAGGCTATGGCGACTGAGCATCGGGTCCGATGGTTCGGTGGCAGCGATGGCCGGGTTGTTCATTTCCACGTCTACCCAGGGGCAGATCAGTATCAGGTGCCTGGGCTGTGGGCGTTGCAGTTCGCTCAGGGCGAAACACAGCGCCAGTGCCAGACCACCGCCGGCCGAGTCACCCATGACCACCAGCGATTGCCCGGCCGCCCGTTCCTGGGCCAGGCCGTAGACGCCCAAGGCGAATGGCACGGCATGCGCACAGGTGTGTTCCGGGGCGAGCGGGTAGAGCGGCACGCTGATGGTGCAGCCTTGTTCTTCGACCATTTGCTGCAAGAGTCGCCAATGGTATTGGGTAATGGCACGCACATAGGCACCGCCATGCAGATACAGCACGTGGTTGCCGGGGCGTGGGTTTTTCGGTTTAAGCGTGTACAGCTCGAAGCCCTTGAAGGATTCGAGGCTGACGTCGATACGTTGCTGCATGTTGGCCGTCGGCCGGTCGGGGCCGCGTTGGCGCTCTTGAGCGAGCAACGTGTCCGAAGACAGCAGGGCCGACAGCCCGCGTTTGCGGTTCATCAGCCGCAAGATAAAAATCAGTAGATGGTTGTGCAGGCTAGTCACGTCTGGCTTCCGGTCGGTATCGGCACACCCTTTGGCGCCGTGGCTAGCAAGTCACGGCGCCAAAGGGTTGGCGCTAGGTTAGCTGAAGACTAGCGCACGCCTTCGTTACGCAGCGCCGCCGGAGTGAAGTCGGCCGCAGTGGCTTTGAGGTCGAACTGGACGAACTCTTTCTCCTCGTTGCTCAGGCCCACGGCAATGTAGCGGCCGGCGATCAGGTCGTTGAGCGACTCAAGCGCGGTGGCCGGGATCTGCCGTGTGTAGTAGGGCATCAGCATGGCTTCGCCGACGCGCCAGAGTTGGCCGCGACCGTCGTAGTGGTCGGACAGGGCGATCATCCACGAGTCTTCGTCGATATAGAAACGCCGCTTGGCGTAGATGTTGCGCTCGCCTTCTTTCAGTGTCGCTTCCACTACCCACACGCGGTGCAGCTCATACCGCGCCAGGGCCGGGTTGGGGTGGCCGGGTGTGAGGATGTCGGCGTACTTCACGTTGGGGCTGGCCAGGCGGAAGTTGTTGTACGGGATGTACAGCTCTTTTTTGCCCACCAGCTTCCAGTCGTAGCGGTCCGGCGCGCCGTTGAACATGTCGAAGTTGTCGGAGGTGCGCAGGCCATCGGAAGCGGTACCCGGGCCGTCATAACCCACCTGCGGGGCGCGACGGACGCGGCGTTGGCCGGCGTTGTAGATCCAGGCCATGCGTGGGTCGTTCACCTGGTCGAGCGACTCGTGCACCAGCAGCACATTACCGGCCATACGCGCCGGCGCGGTCACCCGCTGCTTGAACATCAGCAGGGTGGCGGCGGCTTTTTTTGCGTCGAGATCGGGCATGCGCTCGGGGAAGGCCACGGTGTCTTCGAAGTTCACCAGGGTGTAGTTGCCGTTCACCTGCGGCGCCGCCTGAACATACAGGCGACGCAGGTTACCGCCGCGGTAACGGGTGATGTGGTTCCACACCACTTCCAGGCCGTTCTGCGGAATCGGGAAGGCGTAGTAGCGGCTCTCGGTGAAGCCCTTCAGGCCACTGCCGCCCTCCAGCAAGGTGACTTTGGCCGCACTGGTCTTGATCCGTTGTTGCACGTCCGCCGGCATGCCCACCGAGCGGTGGGTGGTGAACACCGGAATCTTGTAGGTGTCCGGGTAGCGCTTGAACATGGCCAGCTGCCCTTCGGAGAGCTTGGCTTTGTATTGCTCAGCGTTTTGCGCGGTGATGGTGAACAGCGGTTTTTCGTTGGCGTACGGGTCGCCAAGGAAACCGTTGGCGGTTACCGGCGCGGCATTGGTCGGCAGGCCGCCGTCATAGCTAGGGATGCTGCCATCGGCATTGCCGGCTTTCTCGGCACCGATAGGGGTGAGGGTGGTGCCCAGTTTGGCCACTTCATCCGGGCCGACTGCCGCCATGACGCTACTGGCCAACAGGGACAGGGCGATGGCAGAAAACAACGTGCTGGTTTTGTTCATGGACTGATTCTCTACAGGGCCCGTGCGTACGGGCCGTTATCAGAAGAAGACGGTATCGCCAGGGGACGCCTTAGAAGTTCACGCCCACACTCAGGGCCACGAAGTCACGGTCGGTCTGCATGTTGTAATCGCCGCCGAAGAAATTCGTGTAGTTGAGGCTCGCCGTGTACATGTTCAGGTACTCGGCATCCAGGCCCAGGCTTACCGCTTTGGAGCCTTCGTTGAACACCGGACCGGTACCGTCGACGTCGTGCGACCAGGCCACGTTGGGCTTCAGGTTGACCCCGGCGAACACGTTGCTGTAGTCCCAGATGGCGCGGGCGCGGTAGCCCCAGGAAGAGGAGGTGTAGAAGCCATGGCTGCCGTATTCATTGCGTGCGGCGGCCACTTCCGGAACGCTGAAGGTGGCGTCACGGCCGTAGCGTGCGTTCATGTCGTCGGTCATGGCGCCGACATAGGTCACGCCCACTTCGCCCACCAGGGTCATCCGCTCGGCGCCCATGAATTGGTCAACGAAGTGGGTGAAGGTGGTTTGCGCCTGGGTGACTTCCTTGCGCACATAGCCTTTGCTTTCGTAGCCGGCCATGCTGCGTGCCGCTGCCACGCCGGCACCCAACCCGCCGCTGGCCAGGCCGCCGAGGAACGCGTTGTTCACCGTGTTGCCCAGCTCACCGCCGAGGTCGGTGGTGTTCAACTGGATGGGCATGTTCGGCCGGTAGCTCAGCTCACCGGACCAGGCGGTCCCGGTAGGCAGGGTGGTGGAGAAGCTCACGCCGTACAGGCGGATATCTTCCGGGTACTCGAGGAAGTAGTTGCCGCCGCCGGTGAGAATCCCCGCCGCGCGATCCAGGCTACCCTGTACCAGCAACGCGTTGAGCGCGGCGTTGATGCCAGCCAGGTTGGTGTTTTGCACGCTGACCATCGGCGTGCGGCTGTGGTAGTTCATGGCATAGGCGCCGTACTCGGTCTCATCGCCCAACCAGCGCAGGGACAGCCCCCACTGGCCCGAGTCGCGCGCATCGCGGTCGCCGCCACGGCTAACCAGCAGGCCTTCCTGCTCGACGTTGATATTGGCCGGCAGCAAGCCGTTCTGTTTGTCTTGCAGCAACTGCGCGATGGCCGCGGGTTGCAGCACGTTGTAATTGGTGTCGCAGCCATCGGCCGCCACGTCGGTACCGGAGAAGAAGGTGCCGCAGTTATCGATAACGGTCTGGTCCCACTCCAGCTGGTAGAAGGCTTCAGCGGAAAGATTGTCGGTGATGCTCTGCTGCACGAAGAACATGTTGACCGGAATCAGGCCTTCTTTGATCTCGGCGCCAGGGCGGCGGAAGGCCGACACGTCGACCGGGTTGATCGAGTTGATGCTGTTGCCGATGAAGGTGCTTTCGCCCCAGCTCACTACTTGTTTGCCTAGGCGAACCGAGCCTGGTTTATCGGCGATGGCGTAGTTCTGGTAGACGAAGGCGTCGAGAATTTGCGCGCCTGAGGCCTGGGCACCTTCCTTGCGGTTGTGGTCATCGATGTCTTTGAACTCGCGGTGTTCGTCTTTCAGTTCAAAGTCATACCAGTACTTACCGCGCACAAACACGCCAGTGTCGCCGTATTTCAGCTCCAGGTCGTGAATGCCTTTGAAGATTTTCGAGAAGGTTTCGCCGCGCTTGAAGTTCAGCCGGCCATCGTCGTTGGTCTGGGTGAAGCCCTTGCCGCCGTTGGCTTGGCCGATGAGGTCTTTGTCCGGTTTGGCGGTGGACCAGCTGGAGCCTACGGACAGGCTCGAATCGAACTGCCCCTCGATCTCCCCGATGTTGAAGTTGACGGCTTGCGCTTGAGCGCAAGCGCCCAGACTGATAGCCACGGCCAGCGCTTTTGGCGAGAACCCGGCGAGCCTTATTGTTGTTGTCATGTGGCACTCCCTGATGGAATTAAGGAGTGACGGACATTAGCGATGCACCGGCCAGGGAGTAATTGCACGAATGTAGGAACTTTGCCGGGCATCAAAAAGGATGGTTTTTCTCGGTGTAATCCTTTTGCTGCTGAAGGGCGCGGCGTGGCGCTACGGGGGCACCCATTTGTGTTTCTGATGACCCGGTATCAACCGCTCTGCAACGGGTCTTTTGCGCGCAGCGCTGGGCGCCGCAAGCAGCCGCTGGACGCTTTTCTGCCAGGGATGATGTTGACGCTGATTCGGCGACAAAAATAAGGTGATTACCTTAGTTGTGTTGATCGACTCATCCGTTCATCACGTTTCCATCTCACCACTTACTCCGCGATGGAGAAGGTGGAGCAGGAGCGCCATCGCCGTGTCCCAGCTTGCCCATTACTACAACAACAAAGTCGCCGTGGTCACCGGTGCGGGTGCCGGTATCGGCCGCGCCATTGCGACCTTGCTCGGCGCCAACGGCGCGCGTGTGTATTGCCTCGACATCAACCTGAACGCTGCGCAAGCCGTGGCTGCCAGCCTGCCTGGTGGTCAGGCGTTTGCCCTGGATGTTGCCGATGCCGGAGCGGTGACGGCTTTCGCCGACCGCGTGTATGCGCAGGAAGGACGGGTCGATCTGCTGTTCAACAATGCCGGGGTAGGGCATTCCGGATTGTTTGTCGATTGTGAACTGGCCGACTGGAAGCTGATGCTCGACGTCAACGTGATGGGCGTGGTGCACGGCATCAACGCGTTCCTGCCGCGCATGCTCAAACAAACCGGCCCCTGCCACATTATCAATACTGCTTCCGGCGCGGGCATCATCCCCATGCCCCGTGCGGCGCCGTACTGCGCGGCCAAACATGCGGTGGTCGGCTTGTCGCAATCGTTGGCGGCCGAGCTATACGGCACCTCCGTCAGCGTGACCATTCTGTGCCCAGGCACCATCAACACCGACATCATCAAGAACACCACCATGCGCGGCAGCACCGCTGCCACCCGCCAGGAACAAGCCGCGCAGCACTACGCCGCCAAAGGTACCTCTCCCGACCTCGTGGCCCGTGACGTGCTTGAGGACGTGCGCAACCGCAAGCTGTTCTGCACCACGCCGCGTAACGAGGTGTGGGTCGGTTGGCTGCTGCAACGGCTATCGCCAACTTTCATGCAGCGCCTGATGCGTTGGCGCATGGAAAAAGTCTCCGGGGCCGACGCCAAGTGAAGCGCTCATGCCAGGTCCGGGTGCGGCAGAAAATCGCTGCTGGCCAACAGCTGCTGGCTCGCTACCCGGTAGGGCTGAAACAACGCGGCCATCTGCCGGTAGCCCCAGTCGAGGTGCTTTTTGGTTACCCGATTGATGCCGTGGCGCGAGTGCAGGTACTCGATCCAGTAGGTGGAAATGATCCAGCAGTTTTCCAGCAGCACATCCAGTTCGGCCTCGGTGGCCTTGAGTTGGCCGAGTTCGATCATTTCCATCAGCTTCAGCCGTCCGCGGCTTTGCACCTGGTCGGCTAGGTGCTTGAGGTGGCTGCGCAGGCTCGGGTCCATGGCCAGGATGGCCATGGTGTCGCGATAGAAAAAGCGCCACTCCCACATCAGCTCAAACCAGTCGCGCAGGTTGCGGTCCTGCTCGGCCAGCCGCAGTTGTTTCGCAGCGAACTGCTCGAAGAGGGCGGCGACCACGTCGCTCTTCTTCTTGAAGTAGTAGTACAGGTTGCCCTCGTTGATGCCCACGGCCTCGGCGATAGCCGCAGTGGTTACCGCCCCGACGGTTTTGGCGTTAAACAGTTTTCGGCAGGTGAGCAGAATCTTGTCGCGAGTGCTCTGGCGTTTCATGGAGCGTCCGTTGGCTTGGGCTATCGGAATCTAAGGTATTCACCCTAGAAATGGGCTGGCGCGTTGCATCATAACGAGGTCGCGGCGCCGAAGAAAACCAGGCAATTCATTCATCTCAAACAGCAATAACAACAATCAGGAGACGTCCCCATGGCTTTTATCGAACGCGACACGCTCGCCGGTTCCGATGCCCCGGCGATTGCTGAACTGCGGCGTACCTTTACCCTGCAGAAAAACGCTTTCCTGCGCGAGCCGCCGCCCAGCCTCAACCAGCGCCTGGAGCTGCTCGGCGCCTTTGCCGGGATGATGGTGAGCAACCGTCAGCGTATTCAACAGGCCCTGGCGGCCGACTTCGGCGCCCACCCCACGCAATTCGCCGACCTGGTGGAATGCCTCGGCGTAGCGGGGCGCGTGCAGTACGTGGCGCAGAACCTCGCCGAGTGGATGAAAGCCCAGGCACGCCCCATGGAGCCGGCCTTGTATGGCAGCGCCAAGGCCTATATCCAGCCGCAGCCCAAGGGTGTGATCGGAAATATGGCGCCCTGGAATTTCCCCTTTGATATCGGCTTTGGCCCAGTGGTGGAGATGCTTGCCGCCGGTAACCGCGCCATTATCAAACCGTCCGACCTGACGCCTGCGTGCAGTGAGCTGACGCTGGAAATGGTCCGCGCCACCTTCGACCCGGAACAGGTTGCCGCTGTAGCCGGTGGCCTGGAATTGGCCCAACACTTCCCCACGCTGGAATGGGACCACCTGATGTACACCGGCAGCACCCAGGTCGGCCGTTCGGTGGCCGTTGCGGCCGCGCACAATCTGGTGCCGGTGACCCTGGAGCTGGGCGGTAAGTGCCCGGCGTTGATCGCTGAAGATGGCCTTGACGCGGCGACGGTTGAACAGATCATCGGTTGCAAAACCATCAAGAACGGCCAGATGTGCGTGACCGTCGATTACGTGCTGCTGCCGGAGGCGGCGAGGACGCAGTTTGTGGCGATGGTCGAGCAACTGTTCGCCAGCAACCTGCCGAACTACGCCAGCCACCCGGATACCACCGGCATCATCAACCAGCGCCACCTCGATCGCTTGCTGGGCTACCTCGATGATGCCCGCAGCAAGGGCGCGCAGATCGTGGAAATCGGCGGCCCGCTGGACCGAGCCGCGCGGCGCATGCCGTTCTACCTGGTGCTGGATGTGACCGATGACATGGCGCTGATGCGCAACGAAATTTTTGGCCCGATTCTGCCGGTGAAAACCTACCGCTCCCTCAACGATGCCATCACCTATATCAACGACAACGAGCGCCCGCTCGGCGTGTACATCTTCACCCACAGCGCCTCGGTAGCCGAGCAGGTATTGGCGCGCACCACCTCTGGCGGCGCCTGCGTC
Organism: Pseudomonas sp. GV071; assembly: GCF_003050835.1. Classification (GTDB taxonomy): domain Bacteria; phylum Pseudomonadota; class Gammaproteobacteria; order Pseudomonadales; family Pseudomonadaceae; genus Aquipseudomonas. The sequence continues at coordinate 148,088 of NZ_QAOJ01000009.1, forward strand.
AACGCCGCTGCGCTGCATGCGGCGGTGCCGACGTTGCCGTTTGGCGGGGTGGGCAAAAGCGGCTCCGGGCGCCACCACGGCTACGAGGGGTTCCTCGAATTTTCCAACCTGCGCTCGGTGGTCGAGCGCGGCAGCAATGATCTGGTCGCGGCGATGTTTGCGCCCTACGGCGCCACCGTCGACGCCCTGATTGCCGGCGCGCTCGGTGAGAGCTGAGCCGGCGCTAGCCCTTTTTTGAATAGCGCGCAGCGCTGAGATTAATCCGTCCCAAGGTAGTTAACCGCCATGACCTATTTCGTACACGACAGAATGCTCGAACTGATGGAAGCCGAAGGGATGAAAACCCTGTTCGGCATTCCCGACCCAAGCTTTATCGGCCTGTTCAATGCCGCTGCCGCACGCGGCTGGCGGGTAATCGCCCCGCACCATGAACAAGCGGGCGCCTTTATGGCCGATGCCCACTGGCGCATGACCGGCATTCCTTCCGTGGTAGTCGGCAACCAGGGCCCTGGCGTTGCCAACCTGGCCGCTGCGGCCATCTGCGCGGCGAAAGAAAACGTGCCGACGATTTTTATCGCCGGTCAGCGTGAGCGGGTGTTCGACCAGAAGGTGCGCAAAGGCCAGTTTCAGTACACCCGTCAGCCCAAGTACTTCGAAGAGGCCATGAAGTACGTCGGCATCATCGAGTTCGCCGAGCAGGTGGATGAGATCTTCCACGAAGCCTTTCGCCGCGCGCTGTCCGGCACGCCTGGCCCGGTGTACATCGAGTACCCGATGAACGTGCTGGAGTCACAGCTCAAACAAACCCCAGTGAAGCGCCCCGAGCAGTACCGCCTGGTGCGCCAGGGCGCCGATGCACAGCGCATCGAAGAAGCGCTGGAATTGGTCAAGCACGCGCAGTCGCCAATTCTGTTGGTGGGGCAGGGCGTACTGGTCAGCCGTGCCCACGAAGCGGTGGCCGAACTGGCCAAGGCCATCGGTTGTCCGGTGATCACCACCCCTGGCGCCGGCGCGGTATTGCCAGGGCTCGACAGCCAATGTTTTCCCTATCCGACGCCGTCCGGTACCGCCGCTGTGGCCGCCGCTGACCTGGTGATCGCTATCGGCACCGAGATCGGCGAACCGGTGCACTACGGCACCGGTCGGCACTGGGAAAAAGGCCAGGTGGATCGCAAGTGGATCTATATCGAGCGCGACTCCCTGGCCATCGGCGTCAACCGGCCCATCGACGTGCCGCTGGTGGGCGACCTGCGTGACGTGGTGCCGCAGCTAACCGCACCGATCCGTGCGCTGAATCGCCAGCCTTCGGCCAAGCTGCCGGAGCTCGCCGCCCTGGCGCAAAAGGTGCGCGGCGTTATGGTCAGTAACCTGCCAACCCGCTCGCAGCCTATTCACCCTGGGCATTTGGTGGTGGAGGCGACGCGCCTGCTGCCGGAAAACACCGTGATGGTGCGTGACGGCGGCTCCTTCGCCATCTTCGCCTCGGCCTACAGCCAACTGCGTGCCCGCGATGCCATGTGGTGCCAGAACTTCGGCCACCTGGGCACCGGTTTGCCCCACGCCATCGGCGCGCAGCTGGCGGTGGGCGACAGCCGCCGTGTGGTGCTGATGTCCGGCGACTCGGCGTTCCAATTCCATATTTCCGAACTGGAAACCGCCGTGCGCAAAAACCTGCCGATCGTCTGCATCGTCGGCTGCGATTACGCCTGGGGCCTGGAAGTGGCGGTGTACCGCAACGCCTTCGGTATGGACTCGGCCGAAACCGAAGCGCACTGGGGCAAACAGCTGCGCCTGGACAAGATCGCCGAAGGTTTTGGTGCGTACGGCGAGTATGTCGACCGCGCCGAAGACATCGCCGGGGCGGTGCAGCGGGCGCTGGACAGCAACCGGCCGGCAGTGGTGCAGGTGGTTATCGACGGCGCCGCCAATGCGTCGGAGATGCCCGGGATTGAAGAGTTCATGTCCTGGTATGGCGAACGCGGCTACTGAGTCTGCCGCACTGCGCACCCCGCAACGGGGTGCTGCAGCGCCGGGTGTTCGTCCTTTATTGTCAACGCAGTCAGGCCGGTGCTCGGCTGAATCAGCCGATCCGCTCTTCGAAATTGCTGCTGTATTCGCCGGTAATCGGCATGGCCAGAACCGGGCGTGAATCGATGTTGGCGAGGGCCTGTTGCCAGTCGCCGAGGATGTCCCGGCGGGCCTGATCGTCCAGGTACGGTACGTGATAGCCGAAGAATGGCTCGAGCACCTCGAAACCGGTGTAGCCGAGGGTGCCTTTCAGTAGCGGACGGAACAGGTCGCGCAGGTCGTCGTGAATGCCTTCGGCGGAGAACATCCGCTCCCGCCCGCCCAAGGTGGCGCAGACCAACGCGCGTTTGCCGCGCATGCCGCCCTGGTCGAAGATCCGCCGCCCGCCATAGAACAGGCCGGAAACGAATACGCGGTCGATCCAGCCTTTGAGAATCGCCGGCATCGAATACCAGTACACGGGGAAGCTGAGGATCAGCAGGTCGCAGCGGTTGATCTTGTCGATCTCGCTCTGGATGTCGCTGCGCAGGGTACCGGCCTTGGCCGCGTGGCGTTGCTCGAGGGCGTACACCAGGTAGTCGGCTTCGGCGCGGCTGGTGAAGTCCTGGTCGCTGGCGACCGGGTCGAACTGCGTCGCGTAGAGGTCGGAAACTTCCACCGTCGCGCCTTGGCTCTGGAAGTGTTCGCGGGCTGCTTGGAACAGCGCCGAAGTAAAGGACGCAGGCTCAGGATGGGCGTGGACGATCAGGACATTCATAGGCGCACCTCATGGACAATGGGCGCCAGGGTAGGCGGCCGCAGCGTACAGGCCCAGTGGCGAAAATGACGCTAAATGTGCGGATGCTGCCAATCGCTCAACTGCCGCCAATGCGGAATTTGCGCCTGTACGCGGCCGGTGTCAGGCCAACGCGCTGGCGAAACAGACGGACGAAGGAGCTGTCATCGACATAACCGACCGCCTGGGCGATGTCTTCGATGCGCTGACTGCCAGCCTCCAGTAATCCCCGCGCCGCCTCGATGCGCAGGTTTTGCAGGTAGGCCAATGGCGTGTTTTGCAGCGCCAGGTGAAAACGCCGGATCAGTGTGCGTTCACTGACCGCCAGGCGTTTGGCCAGCTCGGGCAGGCGGATCTGCGCCGCCAGATTTTGCTGCAAGTAATCCTGCGCCTGCTGCACCACGGCATCGCTGTGCGAACGCTGAGCCAGTAGCGGCAAGAAGGGTGTTTGTTGGGTCTGGCTGACGTCAATCAGCAGGCTTTTTGCGCACTGAGCCGCCAGCTCGGCGCCGGAATGGCGTTCGATGGTCTGGATCGACTGCAGGTGGTAGGAAGACAGCGCGCCGGCGCAAAACAGCCGCTCGGCTTGGGTCAGCACCGGGTCCATCTGCAGGTTGACCGCCGGGAACCAGGAGCGAAATTGCTCCTCCAGCCACCAGGTGGTGGTCGCCACGCGGCCGTCGAGCAAGCCGGTGTTGGCCAGCAGAAAGGTGCCGGTGCAGGTGGCGATCAGTTCGGCGCCTTGCTGCCATTGCTCGATCAGCCAGGCGCAGGGCACCTGTTGCTGATCAAGGAAGGCGCGAAAGGGGTGATAGCCCTGGTAGTGGCAGGCGGGAATATAGATAAAGTCGAACTGCTCGCCGGCCTCGGGGCGTCGTGAGGCCAGGGGCTGGCCGTTGCTGGCGATGACCTGGTCGCTGTGGGCCAGAAACGTCCAGCTGTAGCGCTGCGTCGAGCCTTGCGCGGCAAGGTGGGCGTTGGCCACCTGCATGACGTCGGCCACGCCGTTGACGCTGGAGGCATAGCACTGGTCGTAGAGGTAGATCGCGGCCGCAGGCATGCCGAGGGTTCCGTATAAGAGGTGGTCTTTTTACACCAGGGCGGTGTTACGCGGCAAAACCGGCACTCAAGGGTCGGTTCTGAACGCCTCGACGATCTGCTCCTTGAGCCAACGCAAGCCCACTGCGCGGTCCTGCTGCTGGTGCCAGATCAGGCTGACCTGCACCGCTGGCATCTCCAGTGGCAGCGGGAAAATCTGCAGCGCGTAGTGCCGGGCAAAGTGCTCGGCGAGTTGTCGTGGCACGGTGCCGAGCAGGTCGGACTGCGCGACGATGGCCGGAATCGCCAGGTAGTGCGACACATAGAGCTGCACCTTGCGGCGCAACTTGGCCGAGCCGAGGACGATCTCCAGCGGTGAGCCGCGGCCGGCGCGGGAATGCACCGAGACATGCTGACTGTCCTGGTACTGCGCCAGGCTCAAACCTTCGCGGCAGGCCGGGTGGTCATGGCGGGCGATCACCACCAGGTCCTGCTCACGCAGGGGTTGGTAGCGTAGGTCTTCATCGTCGAAGTGCAGGTAATCGATGGCCAGGTCCAACTCACTGGTCTTCAGTCGCTGCAGCAAGGTGTCGGCATCGTCCGATTGCACCGACAACACCACGCGCGGTGCCAGGGCATGGATGCGGGCGAGCAAGCCGGGCAGAAAAAGCGCCTGGGCGTAGTCGTTCATCGACAGGCGAAACGTCTGCTCGGCCTGCAGGTCGATGGCTTCTTGCGGGCCCAGGCCTATTCGCAGCAGGTGCAGGGCCTGGCGCACCGGGGTGTACAGCGAATGGGCGTGTGGTGTCGGCACCATGCCGCGCGCGGTGCGCTGAAACAGTGGCTCGCCGAGTTGCTGGCGCAAACGGGCCAGAGCATTGCTCACGGTCGACTGGCTCAGGTGTAGACGCAGGGCGGCGCGCGACAGGTTCTGCTCTTGCATCAGGGCGTCGAACACCAGCAGCAGGTTGAGATCCAGTTGGCGCAAATTCGTAATCATGAATAAAGCTCTTTCTGAATATCCGTTATACGAATAATGGCCAGCGGCTTATCTTCGGTCAACGCCTCGACAAGAAGGATTGCCCGATGAAATTTGATACCGCCACGTTCCGCGCCCGTTACCGGGCAGACATCCACCCGCGTTACAACGCCTGGCTGCACGGCGGCTTCGTGCTGCTGTTCGGCGCCCTGTGCATTGGCCTGTTCTGGAGTAGAACCGAGCACGTGCAGCCATGGGAGTGGCTGGCCGTTCCGCTGGCGCTGGTGTTCCAGAACTGGGGCGAGTACATGGTGCACAAGCACCTCGGGCACCATAAACACGGCTTCAGCGCACTGTTCTACAAACGCCATACGGGCGACCACCACAGCTTCTTCGCCCAGGGGCAGATGGCCTTCGAAACCCGCCAGGACTGGCGCGTGATCTTCTTCCCGCCCTGGCTGATCGCGGTGTTCGCTCTCGGCACCCTGGGTGTGTTCGGGTTGCTAAGCCTGGTCAACAGCAACGTCGCCGCGCTGTTCAGTGGTTCGATGCTGCTCGGCTACCTCAGCTACGAAATACTGCATGCCTGCGAGCACCTGCCCGAACAACACCCGATTTCAGGTCTGCCCTGGGTTCGGCAGATGCGCCGTTTGCACGAGCTGCACCATGCACGTGAGCTGATGCATACGCACAACTTCAACATCGTCTTTCCGCTGTGGGACTGGATCTACGGCACGCTTTACTGGGAGGCACCGGAATCAACCGCCAGCCGTTGGATGCAGCACCACGTCGACATCCGTCGTTCACCCGCGCAGGTATTCGCCTACGTCAGCTGCCCGACCCGTTGGCACGAATGGCATCCCTACCACATCGCCATCGACGGCCCACCAGGCTCGCTGCCAGCCGGCAGCACGTTCGAGTATCAAGGCGGACGCGCCGGCGCGTTGCGCTGGCAGGTGCTGGATGTGATTGCCGGGCAACGCTGGCAGGCGAGGGCGAGTGGCAAATATGGCTTGCAGATGGTGGTGACTTACGACTGCTCGGCCACTGCTACCGGCACCCGTTTTACCCGCACGCTGGAGTATCGCTTCGGCCACTGGATAGGCCGGTTGGCGGCGCGCCTGGGGCTGCATAAACGCATCGAACGGGATTCGGTGGCACTGTTGCAGCGGCTTGGCGAGATGGCGGAGAAGGTGATTGCGCCCTTGGTGTGACGTTCAATACAACCCCGGCCCAGCCTCACGCATAAAGATCTGCACGGTCTTGGGCCCTACACCCTTGAACGCCTGTAGACGCTGTTCGAGGTCCGCCCGATCAGCGCTCTGCTCATGGATGTTGCGCACTTTGCCGCCGTAGTCCTCGATCAGCTGTTTGCCCAGCTTGATCAAGCGCTCGGCGGTGGAGTTGTCGTAGCGCACGTAATGCGCTTCGCCGAGCATGCGCACCAGCTCGGCCTGGGTGCAGTTGGCCAGTTTGCGTGGAGTGTCGCGTTGGTACTTTTCAACGATCACGCGATAGGCCTGTTCGGCAATCTGTTGCTGGATCGGTTTGCCGAACAGAAAGCTCGCCAACAGCCATTTGAACAGGGCCTCTTCATCGCCCTTGGCCAGCCCTGTATGAAGTCCCAGTTGCTGGGCGCTGATGTGCTTTGTGGCCATGCAGGTGTCCTTGCGTTGGATGGCTATCTGCTAGGGACTGAGTGCGGGCATTAGGGTTCGGGCTTTCGGCTTAATGGGCCACTCGATGGGGAGAAAAGAGGTGAACCTTGAGAAAGGCGTGGTGCACCTAACGGACCTTTCTCGTTTCGCGGCTTGGCCGATTTGGCGGTGTCAAACGAGTGTCGAACAGCGACGCGGTTCTTTTTCCAGAAATACATCAAGCTCACGGCTGCTGGACGGCAGCGTTAACCTTGGTGAAGTTCCTTTGCTGCTGTGGGCTTTGCAGCTGCCGCGGCTTTCGCTTTGGCAGGTTTTTTCGCGATTGCCGCAGTGCGTGTGGCGACGGTTGGCGGGGCTGTGGTTGCGCCAATGGGCTGTACAGTCAGCTCTACCCCCAGCGCTTTCATCACCTTTCTAACCGTCTCAAAGCGAGTTTTTTCGCCGCCTTTGAGCGATTTGTACAGGCTTTCCCGATTCACCCCCGCCTCTTGCGCAACCTTGTGGACGCCCTGGGCCTTGGCAACTTCGGCAAGCGCCTTCATGAGTAATTGCGGGTCTTGTGCCTTCATGCTTTCGGCAAGATACGCGCTGATGACTTCCGGGCTATCGAGGAAGCGCGAGGCCTCATAGCGACTGGTTTCAGAGGTGTCCAAGTCGAGGATTGGCATATCCTCAGGATTGAATTTAGCTTCGTTCATTTCAATTTCCTCGCAACGCTTTAAGGATCTCTTTAGCTCGCTTGATGCCTCTTTGCTGATCAGTTTTATCGCTCCCCCACAGCATCAGGTAAGCCGTGTGGCCGGTGCGTACAAAATAGATTCGGTACCCCGGGCCGACAAAAATACGCATTTCGCTGACGCCATCACCTACAGGCTCACAATCGCCAAAGTTGCCTGCCTCGGCGCGGTCCAGTCGGGACATCACGGCTGCCTTTGTCTGAACATCCTTCACGCCATCGAGCCAGCTATCGAACTCGGATGTTTTGCTGAGCGTGTTGATCATAGTCTCGCGTGTAGCCTTCTAGCTACATTCTGTTGATGCTTACCCCAAAAGGGCGCGGATACTTCATCCCGCAATCGTACCGCCCCTTTTCCGCCCCCAATCGAGCCACGCCCTCCAGTGCCCCGCACGCTTATCCGTCACTCCCTGCATAAAAGTCTTGGTATTCGCACTCTGTCTTAAATAGAATCCATTCTCATTTGTTCCGCAGGCAGAGCCTCTAGCGATGATTGACGCCGCGACACCCCCGGATCACAGCCTGAGCACGCTGTACCGCGAGCACCGCAGTTGGTTGGAGAACTGGCTGCGCCGGCGGGTGGGTAATGCCTGGGATGCGGCGGACCTCAGCCAGGATACGTTCCTGCGGGTACTCGCCAGCTCCCAGCAACTGGCGGAGTTGCGTGAGCCGCGGGCTTATCTGTTGACGGTGGGCAAGCGCCTGCTGAGCAATTTCTACAGCCGTCGTAGCCTGGAACAGGCGTATCTGGAAGCGTTGGCGCAGTTGCCGGAAGACTGTGTGCCGTCGCCGGAGCAGCGCTGGTTGGTGCTGGAAACCCTGCATGCGCTGGACGAGCTACTTGATGGCCTGCCGGCGCTGGTACGCCGCGCGTTTCTCTGGAGCCAGTTGCACGGCCTGGGTTATCGCGAGATTGCCGAGCGCCTGGAGGTGTCTGAGCGCACGGTGAAGCGCTATATGGCGCAGGCCTATGAGCATTGCCTGTTGGTTGAGCTCTAATGGCCAGCGAAGCCCTCGAAGTGGCCCGCGCGGCGGCGCGCTGGTTGGCGTTGCTGGAGTCGGGCGCGGCCACTGAGGCCGATCATCAGCGGCTGCAGGCGTGGCGTAGCAGCCATGCGCAGCACGAAAGCACCTGGCAGAAAGCGCAGCTATTGCGTCAGCGGTTTGCCGATGTGCCAGCGGCGTTGGCCATGGCCACGCTGGATCGCCCGGACCTCGCTCGCCGCGGCGCACTCAAGCGAGCCCTGGGTGTCGCCGCGCTGGTGCCGGCCGCCTGGCTGCTCGGCCGCCAGTTGCCACTGGAGGTGTGGACCGCTGACCTGCACACCGCTACCGGCGAACGCAAACAGCTGACCCTGGCCGACGGCAGCAATCTGCAGCTGAGTACTGACAGCGCGGTGAACGTCGACCTGCTTGCCCGCCAACTGATCCTGCTGCGTGGGGAAATGGCGTTGACCGTGCCGGGCAGTTCGATGCTGACGATTCAGTCGCCGTATGGGCAGGTGATGGTCAGCAGCAGCGACGTCTGCGTGCGCCTCAATGAGCGCGATTGCCGGGTGTCGGTGGTCAGCGGCGTGGCGCGAGTGCAGCCATTGTCGGGCGCCGAATTGCTGCTGCAAGAAGGGCAGCAAATCAGTTTGCAGGCCGGCGGTATCGGTCCGCTCCAAGCGTTTGACGCCGCCAAGCCAGGCTGGCGCGAGGGTGTGCTGATTGCGGAGAACCAGCCACTGGGTGATTTCCTCCGCGAGTTGAGCCGCTTCCGCCCAGGCCTGTTGCGTTGGGAGCCGGCGCTGGAGACCTTGCGGGTCACCGGTAGCTTCCGCCTCGACAACACCGACAAGGTGCTGGCGCTGCTGGCGGCCAGCCTGCCCATCGAAGTGCAGAGTCGCAGCCGTTACTGGGTGACGTTGGTCCCGCGAAAAAATCTTGCGTGAGTGCTGTCCCTTTTTTTCACCTCGCCGGTCATTCCAGGCAAGTGAATAGAAATCGAGAGCCTCTTGCCATGCCAGCAGTACAGCCTTACCGCGCCAAACGCCTGCCTTTTGCTCTGCGTCCGTTGTCCCGCCTGGGCCTGGTGTTGAGCCTGGCCAGCCCGCTGTTCAGCGCCACGTCCTGGGCCGATGACGCCCGCCGCAGTTACGAGGTGCAGGCCGGCACCTTGAGCAGTGCGTTGACCCGTTTTGCCAGCCAGGCCGGGGTCAATCTGTCGGTCGACCCGGCGCTGGTCAGCGGCCGTGACAGTGCCGGGTTGTCCGGCACCTTTGGGGTGCAGGAAGGCTTCGCGCGCCTACTGCAAGGCAGCGGTTTGCAGCTGCAGTCGGCAGGTGAGGGCGCCTACACCCTGGTGCCGGCGCCAGACAGTTCCGGCACCCTGGAAATTGCTCCGACGGCGATCACCGGCGGTTACCTCAGCAGCGACGGCGAGCGTTACGCCGGTGGCCAGGTGGCGCGCCGCAGCTCGCAAGGCTTGCTGGGCTCGCGCGACTTTATGGACATCCCGTTCAGCATTACCACCTACACCAGTGAGGCAGCGAAGAACCAGCAGGCGCGGACCCTCAACGACCTGGTGGCGAGCGACCCTTCGGTCCGCGCCACCAATCCCGCCGGGGGCCGATTCGAGCAATTCACCATCCGCGGCCTCAGCCTGTTCAACACCGACGTCGCCTACAACGGTCTGTATGGCGTGCTGCCGACGTATTCCATCGACATGGAAATGGCCGACCGCGTCGACATCGTCAAAGGCCCGACTCAGTTGATCAATGGCATCTCGCCGCGCGGCAGTGTCGGCGGCGGGATCAACATAGTGCCCAAGCGTGCCGAAGAAAAACCGTTGACCGAATTCACCGGCAGCTATGCCTCCGACAGCCAGGTCGGTGGCGCCGTGGATATCGGCCGCCGCTTCGGTGACAGCAACGAGTACGGCCTGCGTTTCAACGGGGTCAAACAGTCGGGTGACACCGAGTGGGATCACCAGAGCGTGGACCGCGAGATGGCGGTGCTGGGCCTGGATTTCCATGGCGAGCGCCTGCGTCTGTCCACCGATATCGGCCACACCACCCGCGACACCGATGCACCCCAGGAGCGCGTGTTGATCGGCGCCAATGCCAAGGTGCCGGATGCCGACGACGTGCACCGCAATTACGCCCAGGCCTGGAGCAAGGCGCGCACCGAAGACACCTTTGGCGCGGTGAACGGCGAGTACGACCTAAGCGATTCGCTGATGGCCTACGCCGCCTTCGGTGCCCGTGAAAGCAACCACGACTTCCTGCGCCACAACGTGCCGGTGACCAACGATGCCGGCGACTTCATTGTGCAGCCGCGTGATTTCACCCGCGACGAATCGGTACGCACCGCCATGGCCGGCGTGCGCAACTGGTTCGACACCGGCCCGGTCAGCCATGAAATCAACCTGGCGGCCAGCTACTTCTACATGGACTTCACCAACGGCGGCGCACGTTACGCCACGGCGCCGAGCAACTTGTATGACCCGGTACAAACGCCGACGCCGAGCACAGCCACGCGCCAGGACGACGAGGTGTACACCGAGAACCGTTTCAGCGGCGTGGCACTGTCCGACACCCTGGGCTTTTTCGACAACCGCCTGCAGCTGACCCTTGGCGGACGCTGGCAGCGGGTCAAGGTGGATGACTGGACCAACGACGTCAAAGGCGCCACCGCCTACGACGAGGAAAAGGTCTCGCCCTCTGGCGGCATTCTGTACAAGGTCAGCGAGCAGTTCTCGGTGTATGCCAACTACATGGAAGGCCTGAGCCAGGGCAAAATCGCGCCGACCACCTCGCGCAACTCGAATGAAATCTTCCCGCCATTTATCAGCCGGCAAGTTGAGGTCGGCGCCAAGTACGACTTCGGCAGCGTCGCCTTCACCGCCAGTGCCTTTCGCATCAAGCAGCCAGCCTACGAAACCAACGCCACCTCGCGGGTATTCGGTCCCAACGGCAAACGTGAGAACAAAGGCATCGAGCTCAGCGTGTTTGGCGAGCCGCTGCAGGGCTTCCGCCTGCTCGGTGGGGTGATGTATATCGACAGCGAACTGACCGGCACCGTTGGCGGCCTTTCGGACGGCAACCGTGCGCCAGCCACCCCGGAATACAACGTCAATCTTGGCGCCGAGTGGGACGTGCCAACCCTGGCCGGCCTGACCCTGACCGCACGCGGCATCCACTCCAGCTCGCAGTACCTGGACCAGGGCAACACCAAGCAGATCGATGGCTGGGAACGTCTCGACCTCGGCGTGCGCTATGCCTTCAAGGCAGCAGAAAAAGACATCACCCTACGTGCCGGCGTCGAGAACGCGTTGGACGCCCGCTACTGGGCATCCTCCGGTGCCTCTGATGACAGCGAGCCGGGGCTGAGCTTGTCCACGCCACGCACGTACCTGGTGTCCGCCACTATCGGCTTCTGACACCGGCGAGCCTGCCTGCTCAAGCCAATACCCTCGCGGCGCAATATCGGATAGAGTTTCCGCGCTTGCGCCGGGAGGCGTGGCTGACAGCGTGTCAGCCCTTCCTGGAAATAGCTGAAAGCCCATCGCGTCACGGTGGGCTTTTTTATTCAGGGTTGGCCAAGGCCGCTCCGGGCATCAGTGGCGGCTGGTCGCCGCACCAAGGTAGTCGTAATCATGGCTCTCGCGCTTGATCTGCCTAGCATCTTGATTTTCTCCACCCTCATTCATGTGATGCTGGCGTTCCTGCTCGGGGTGTTCTGGCGCTCATCGAGCCACAGCATCGGCTTCGGTTGGTGGGTGGCCAACGAGGTGCTGCTGAGCCTCGGCAGCTTTCTGCTGATTGCCTTCGCCATTGCGCCCCATCCGCTGATGTTGATCGTCGCCAATATTTCCTTCTTCGCCGCCATCCCGTTGATCGAAGCAGGGCTGCGCGACTGGTTTGGTCTGCGCAAAGGCATGTGGCTGCGCTGGGCGGTGGCGGGCCTGGCTTACCTGGCGTTGTTGTCCACCTGGGTGCTGGGAACCGACTTTGCCACCCGTGCGATGGTGTTTTCGGCCGGCACCGGTGTACAGGCACTGCTGTTTCTGGCCCTGCTCCTGAGCATTCGCCCGCTAGCGCCGCGGCTGCCGATGCAGATCATGTTGTTCAGTGCCCTGGTGGTGCTGCTGGTGACCCTGTACCGCATGGCGAAAACCGTGCCCGCGCTGGGCCTGGACTTGCCGCCGGACCGAGGCCTGCTCGCGGTCTTGTTGATTGCCACGGTGATTGCCGCCGTACTGCGTATCTGCGCGATGTTGCTGTTGCTGCATGGCCGCGTGGAAAGCGGCTTCAAACGCGCCAAGGCGGAGTTGGAACACCGCGCCAACGTCGACTCGCTTACCGCGCTTTACTCACGCGCGTACTTCGAAGCGTCCTGCAACCAGATGATCGAACTGGCCCATAACGTACGGGCCCCAGTGTGTTTGATGCTCTGTGATATGGACGACTTCAAAGGCATCAACGACCAGCTCGGCCACCCCGAAGGCGACGCGATCCTCGAACGTTTCGCCAGCCTGGTGAAACACACCATCCGCAAAGGCGACATCGCCGGACGCCTGGGTGGCGACGAATTTGCCGTGTTGTTTTATGGCTGCGACTTGGCCGTGGCGCGGGATATTGTCGAGCGCTTGCGGCGCAATACTGCCCAGGTGCTGGCAGTCGATGGACGCCACATCAGCATCAGCGCCGGGCTGGTCAGCGTAGAGCAGGGCGCCTGCTTCGAAGACGCCTATGTGCTCGCCGACCAGGCGCTGTACGCGGCCAAGGCCGATGGTCGCAATACCGTGGTGGTGCGTTCGGGTCACCAAACGCCGGTGCTTGAGAACGTCTAATCAGCATTGAGCTACGAGTGGCTCAACGTAACCCAGCACGGCAGGTTTTTCTAAACCTGCTGCCCCACATCGATACGGTTGCCATCCGGGTCGGCAAACACGAACGCACGTAAACCGTAGTCCTGGTTTTTCAGCCCTTTGATCACCCGTGCGCCGTGTTGCACGCAGGTGGCGTACAGCGTGTCGACATCATCCACCAACAGGTGAGCGGCATTAAAACTGCTCGGTTGGTGCTGGGGATGCAGAGTCAAATGCAGCTCGCCCTGGTCGCGCTTGAGAATCATGAAACCCACCGGGTTGCCATTCTCGAACGTCTTGGTGAAGCCCAGTACTTGGGTATAAAAGTCATGGGCCTTGGCCATGTCTGTTACCGGAAGGGTGACGGCAATTCGTCCGAAACGGACGCCGTGATCAACGACTTCGCTCATCGCAAAACCTCATGCCCGGTCACCACCACCGTCCAGGCGGTGCTGGAAAAGGGCGGCGCCTTGCGCTGTAAGAAATGGCAGGGCGGTGCCTGCGCGGCAGAGGGTATTGGCCGGGGTGGAACAAGTAAAGGGGGCGGTTTGCTGGGCGTACCAACGTGGAGTACAGCAGACACCGCGCAACCGTGCCGTTAGGATACGGCGCACAAGGACTGTTCACCTAAGTGAGGGATGCGATGACGTTGCGTATGGCACTGGCCTCCATGGCCGTTCTGTTTACTCTGCCAGCCTGGAGCGCCGCGCTCCCCGACATCGTGCTGCTTGGCGATGACATCCGCGTGGCAGTACTGCAGCAATGCCCGCAACCGTGCCGCTCAGGCAGCAACAGCGTCGCGACTGCGCCACAGGGCAGTTCGGCATCCAGCATCGCCAGCCTGGCGCAGCGGGCAAAACACGCGGTGATTGTCGTCAACGCCACCCAGGGCCCATTGCCGATCACTCGTGAACATATCCAGATCGCCCGGCAAGCGGGTGTGCCGAGCCTCTCCATACTGCTGGTCAACGTCGCCCAAGTGGACGACACCGAACTGCTTGAGCTGGAGGAGCTGGAAATACGCGAGTTGATGAACGCCTACGAAATGCACGGCGACAGCGCCCCGGTGTTTTATGACGCCAGTCATGCCGCCGAGATGCCGGTGCAACAAGTCAACGGTCTGGCCAGCGCCCTGACTGCGCTCAAGGACGAACCCGCGCGGCCAGAACTGGAGCTCACGGACGTCACCGGGAAGAACCTGGCGACGGTTATCTACCTGCTAACGCCCGAAGAATCGGCACTCTCGCTGCCGCTGCGCAAAGACAGCCCGGTCAACGTCTGGGTCAACGGCCAGGTTGGCCACGCAACGGTGTCCTCGACCAACGTGCTCAATCCTGGCGACAACGGCGAGCTGGCCCTGCAACTGAGCGCTCCGGTGTCGGCGGCGGGTTCACGGCTGTTGCTTGAGCGCGAGGGCAGAATTATTGCGCTGGGTGTAGTGGTGGGTATCAGTTCCCGGTACGCCGAGCGCCAGATGGTTGAGGCTGATGAACTGGTCTTCGGCAATCTGTGACAGACCTCCGTTCCTTAGCAAAAGCCATTGAATGCCCCCCATCACCCTGCCACAGTGCCGCACGTATCAGCATCACTACAAAGGATTGCAAGCCTCTGGCGGCAAGGAACACGCCCGCCTGTAACTGCTAACCCCCTCGCTGTCCGAGCCTTTTTTGCTACCTGTGCTGTGGCTTTGTCCTGTGGCGGCAAAAACGACCGGCGAAATCCTGGCCAAGGAAGGCTAAGCGCCTTTGCCAGTTCCTTTAGTCCCACTGGAGAAACGCAATGCGTAGCACGTTCGTCAAAGTCAGCTTGATCGTAACCCTGGGTTTGCTGGCCGCATGCGCCCAGCAAAAACCGTCTGCGCCACAAGCCAAAGAGCAACAAATCATCGGCCAGATTCCGGCTGGTAGCCCGTTCGCCAAACTGCGCCCTGGCATGTCCATGCAGCAAACCCACGACCTGATCGGCATGCCTACTGACGCCTACAGCCACACCACCGGCAAGGCGTTCATTCCGTTCTACTTCGGCAAAGACAGCATGCGCATGGAAGAGCTGTACAAAGGCCAAGGCCGCATCACCTACAACGGTGTAGGCATCGGCGGCTCGACCTTCAACATCTACCAGATCACCTACGACCCAAGCGAAGACGGTTACAACAACCGCTAAGCTGCGCTGGGTTTACCGCGCTAGAAGAGCCCCGCCATGCGCGGGGCTTTTTATTGATTGCGGCAGAAAAAGATCGCCAGTGGATCAATCTGAACCTTTCAGGCACTGGCGTCATATGGTTAATATATGAATCGTATATAAATCATGTGGTGGCGCTAGCTATGGGCATCGTAAATATCGATGAGGAATTGCACGACCAATTGCGCAAGGCGAGCGGCGTGTCGTGCCGCTCGATCAACGCGCAAGCGGCCTTCTGGATCAAGATCGGCATGCTCTGCGAGATGAACCCAACCCAGAGTTTCAACGAGATCGTAGTGCGTGAACTGTACGCCGCCGGCGTTGCGCCGCACGCCGTCAACGGCGCCTCGGTATGACCAAGCGCCCCGAAGAAGTGGCCCTGATGGCGCAAGCCGGTCAACTGCTGGCCTCGGTGTTTACCTACCTCGATGGCCTGGACTTGCTCGGCTGCTCGACCCTGCAGGTCAACGACCTGGTCGACCAGTTCATCGTCAAACAGCTTAACGCGCGGCCAGCCAGCAAAGGCCAGTACGGCTTTGCCTACTCCCTGAATTCCTCGCGCAACCAAGTGGTGTGCCACGGTGTCCCGGCCGCGAACGAGGTGTTGTTAAGCGGCGATATCGTCAACTTCGACATCACCCTGGAGAAAAACGGCTACATCGCCGACTCGAGCAAAACCTACTTGATAGGCGAAGTAAGCGCGCCGGCACAACGCTTGGTGCACGTTACCTATGAGGCACTGTGCAAAGGCATTCAAGCCGTTCGCCCCGGCGGCAGAATGGGTGACATCGGCCATGCCATCGAACGCCATGCGCGCGAGCATGGCTACTCGGTGGTCCGCGAATATTGCGGGCATGGCATCGGCAGGGAAATGCACGAGCCGCCGGAAGTGCTGCATTGGGGCAAACCGAACACTGGCCTGGTGTTGCGCGAAGGCATGGTGTTCACCATCGAACCGATGCTTAACCAGGGAGCATCAGCGGTGTTCACCCAAAAAGATGGCTGGACCGTGGTGACCCGCGACGGTCAACTGTCTGCCCAGTTCGAACACACCGTGGCCGTAACCCGTGACGGTGTGCGCGTATTGACCCTGCGCCCCGAGGAAACCGCGCTGAGGGAACAGGTTCAAGCCGGTTAGGGCTTAGCCCTTTACATCAGAGAAAAGGAACTTCCATGCGACCCCTGGTTACCGCGTTATTACTGGCCTTATTGAGTGGCTGCGCGACCCTCAATGAAACCTTCGATGACAACGCCCGCTGCGGCCCCCGGCCATACTGCGGGGCCGCCACCGATGTCGAGTACCTGCAGATGCTCACCGACGGCAAGGCCGGCGTATTGGCCGCCTTCATTCCGCTGGTGGTGATCGACCTGCCGCTCAGCGTGGTCGGGGATACGCTGGTCCTGCCCTATACCGCCTTCAATGCGGGGCAGACTCGGTAAGCATCTGGAACATCTGTTGGCGGCAGTGGACGCCGCCATGGACAGGCCGTTTTTGCCTCAGTAATGTACCGCCCAGCAACAGCGCTGTTCCCCCGCGGGATGCGGGTTTTCCACACAACGCCAGCAAGGACCGCCATGCAAATTGCCCAGACCGTCGTCATGTTGCTCAGCCTGTGCCTGCTGCTTGGCTGCGCCGCCAAAGCACCTGATGTGCCCCTCGTACTCCCCGCACAAACCCACCCATTTGCAGAAGTCGACTGCACCCATGCCGAAGCGCCGGTCGACGCCTCGAAGCTGACCTATAAAAACGACAAAGAACGCCTCAAGGCCTTATCCCACCAGGCGACTGTCTACAGCTACGGGAAAAATGGCCGAGAGTCCTCCGTTATCACCCAAACGCCCCAAGTGGCGCTAAAAATGGCCGGCGGTTGGCTGACGGGCAGCGATAGAGGCGAGTGGGGCGGCGAACTGATGTTCGTCGACGGCAAAGGCGCAGCGCACAAGGTGGTGAAGGACAATATCGACGAAATCTACGCCACAAAAAATGGCGTGATCGTGGTGGCTGGTCTTTCCCACATGTTAACGAGCAGAGGCAACGTCTATCTGGTGACAGAGAAGGGCGAGTCGGTTGGGGTTTCCCTTCTGTTCGGCCTGGATGCAGCCCCTGAAGATTCCTGGATGACCGAAAGCGGTGAGGTCTTTATCAACACCAGCTATGGCGCCTCGATCATCAGAGCGGATGGGACGTTGCAAAGGGCGCTGTGTAAAAAACATGAGTATTCCGAGTTTAGGGATTGGGACTGACCTCCGATGCGCCTGTTGGATGCTGGAGCTAAATCAGACATTCGCCCGAGATTTGGAACTGCAGCGGATGACAAGTAACGGCCGTTGGCGGCGAGGTAGCCGGCGGGCTTCAAGGCGCACGGCGCAAGGAGGGTTTCACAATGAACGTTCGAAAACTTTTCACAACCGCTTTACTGGGCATGCCCCTGATGGCCTTGGCCGTAGACAACAACCTGCCTCTGGCGGAGGCCAAGAAAGTCGCCGCTCAATCCGTCCTGAGCCAAACAGCCGAGATCCTTGGCATTTCGCAATCACAGGTGGCGCTCGACACCTCATTCGCCAATCAACCATCACCCGCCGATGAGCTGGATTTAGTCGAGATCATCATGGCGATTGAAAGTGATATCGGCGTGTCGATTGACGACGCGGCGTTGTCGCAGCTTGCCGGGACAACGGACCCAGATGAGCTGC
Source organism: Pseudomonas sp. GV071 (assembly GCF_003050835.1). Lineage (GTDB taxonomy): Bacteria > Pseudomonadota > Gammaproteobacteria > Pseudomonadales > Pseudomonadaceae > Aquipseudomonas. Next base: position 166,031 of record NZ_QAOJ01000009.1, read on the forward strand.
TGAGTCGCCTGACGGTTCGCACACTTCAGGATTACGTTGGCACGCTGCCTGTACCCAGCACCCCGCCAAGTCCTGCGGCCGCTCAACCCAAGCCCGCCAATGCGCCGTTGGCGATTGGCGATGCAGGCGCTTACGGTGCGTTGGCCGCTCGCCCGAATCCCGCTGGCTATGTGATTGTCACCGTGCCCGATATCAGCGAACTGATTCCGTTGATCGAGCAGCACGAGGGGCGTCAGTTAACCGCTGATGAAGCCAAAGAAGCTCATGCCACGGCGCCGTCGTTAGTCATGACTCGCGATGATGCTGAAGAATTTAAAAGGCGGCGGGAACATAGCGACGAGCGCTGATATAGGTTCTATCTATTCCATTATTCCCTTGCCAAAGTACTGCTAGAGGTGATTAGGGAAAGGCTGAATTAATTTATGAAGTACGAGACGATGGCGTTACCAGTACCTGACCTCAGTGGGCGCGATGAGCGACGAAAAAATACCTAAGAAAATTAGCCTGGACGATTTAAAACCAGCCGAGCCTCTTGTTGTTGAGTTGGAAGGGCTGAGGTTTGAGGTCACTCCTGTGAATGTTGGGCTGATGATGGAAATGTCGAGTCCTGCGGAACAAGACACTCCGAATCGAGACATTGGCTTGCGTGCGCTCAAAACAGCGTTGAGTGTTGGCGGTGAAGTGGTTTCTGAAGAGAGAATTTCATCTCTTGCGGAAGATTCGCTGCAACAGCTTGCCGCGGCGCTTCTCGAGGTCTCTGGATTCAGCTGGAAAGAGGGACATCCTCTCGACGTGCTTGGAGAGAGATTGAAGAGCAGGAACTTATTGTTTTCTGGATTGCATTTAGGGGAAGCACTGAGCGCTCAGATGGCTGCGAGTTATAAGGGCATCAGGGCTGCCGGAAAGGTTATAGACGCTCTCACGGCAAAGATGAAGCCGGAAGCATGGGACACCATAGCGCGCGTGACGGAGCTAAGTAAAAGCTTCACAGACAGAACCTCCAAGATTGAATTTGAGCAGCCGTCATTACCTAAGTTCGATTGGTCCAAGACTGCTGAGGCAAGATCTGCGCGCGCTGCGGAAACAACAGCCGAGAGCATGAAGGAAATGCTGGTTGCACAGGGAGCGATGCTAAAGCATATCGGCGACCTGGCGAATTCGGTTACTCGAGTCGCGCTTCCGCAATGGCTCGCCCAAGTCCGTGCCTCAGAGGTAGAGGCAAAACAATCGGCTGATAGAGCGAACAGAAGCTTGTGGTGGGCGGTGGCTGCTGTGTTCGTATCTGTGGTGTCGACCGTCGTAACAGCAATATTCGACGCTAGTCAATCCGCTGACTCTGACATCAATCTCAATACGCGAGCCAATGCGTTCGAAGGGCTCTTGTATCAACAGATTCAGCAAAACTCGGAGCTTCTAGAAGCATTGCAGCAAGAGCGCTATGAACAGTTTGACCAGTTAAGCGCAATTCGGGCTCAAGCTGCCGCGACAGCTGAAACTCAGGAAAAGATCCATACGGCCTTGAGTGAGCTAGCTGCTGCACCTGTCCAGCTCAAATTGACTGAGCCCGTGCTACAAAAGAAAAACTGACGTCGTGTGATTCGAGTAATTGGAGTACGAAACCGCCCCCAAAACCGGCCACCAGGAGAATGATTTGAAAGGGACTTTCTACTGCACCAAGTGCACCGCCGAGAACGCGGCTGGCGCCGGCTTCTGTTTCAGTTGCGGTCAGTCGAGCGCGTTGACCCATGCGGGGATCACCGAAGAGTTCGTGCTGCCTGACGAGCCGGTCGCCTATGAGCAGTCCCGTGACACCTTTGCTGTTCCGCCACCATCACCCACCCGCTCACGCGGCTTTATTGCCAAGCACTGGCGCGGTGGCTACTCGCTCGGGGTGGCCTATTGGGTGTTCGGCACGCTGCTCACCCTTCTGTCACTTGGGGTAGCGCTGTTCCTTCGTGCCGTTATCGACCAACTGAGTCTCAGCGCCGCTGTGTTGGGTACGCTGAATTTGCTGTTCTATGGCTTTTTCGTGGCCCTGTCGGTTTGGCAGATTGTCGGCATAGTGCGTTCGGCGTCTGCCCATGTTTCGCGTGGCGGTAAGCAGTTCTGGGCGGCGCTGGCGACCGTGATGGTGTGCGTGGCGATATTGCGTGGGGTGGTCAGTTTTATCAGTGATGGCGTGCCGGTGATTCGCGATGCGGTGCACATGATCACCGGCACCGACAGCATTGCGCCGTATGCGCTGCGCCTGATGCGTGATGACACTGAGCTGGAGCTGGCCGGCGGCATTCCGATTGGCACTGCGGATGCGGTGAAAAAGATCCTTGATTCAGCTCCGGGCGTACGCATCATTCACTTGAACAGCGTCGGTGGACGAATCACTGAGGGCGACAAGTTGGCGCGGCTGATTGCCGAACGCGGGCTGATTACCTATACCCCCGACACCTGTGCCAGCGCCTGTGCGTTGGCCTATCTGGCTGGCCGTGAGCGTTACCTTGGCGAGAAGGGCAAAATCGGCTTTCACAGCGCCTCGGTGAACGGTGAGCGGGGCAGTGCTGCGCTGGATGTGAACGCCAGCTTTCGCAAGGCACTTTACGCTGCCGGCGCCACCACCAAGTTCGTGGAAAAAGTGATCGCCACCAGCCCCCATGACATGTGGTATCCCAGCCCGGACGAGTTGAAGCAGCAGCACATCATCACCGCAGTGGTCGACTCGCGGCGCTTCGGTTTGTCGGGTATCGCTGGCTGGCAGGACGCCTCGGTGATCGAGCGGTCGATCCTGAAGGTGCCGGTGTTTGCGGCGATGTCGACCTATGACCCGCCGGCATACGCCAAACTGAAAGCCATGATGATCGAGGGCGTGAAGCGCGGCCGCTCGATGGACGAGTTGCACACCGAGCTGCAAGCGAAGTTCCTCGACTCGATTCTGCCAGCCTATCTGTCGCGCGCGCCGGACCAGGCGTTGCTTCGCTACTGGCGCTCGCAGATCGCTGAACTGCGCTACCTGAACAAGACCAGCGCCGGCGACTGCATGAGTTTTCTCGGTCTGGATACCAACGCGCCGAAGACCGACCTGATCGCTAAGTTGCCGAAGGAGCTGACTCAGGAAGACCTGGCGGCGCTGACGGTGGTCATCCAGAAGTCGGGGGAAAATCCGGTCAAGGCCAAGCCGCTGTCGGCTTACGCCAAGGAGTTGCAAGGCGTGCTGGCCGCCACCACGGCCAAGGATCGGGATGCGGTGAAGGTGATTAGCGATCCGCAAAAGTTCGCTAAAAACCCGGCCAAAGTGTGCTCGAGCATGATTCTGCTGTATGACAATATTCTGGCCTTGAAAGACCCGAGTAAATCGGCCGGCATCTTGCGCGGCATGGCGTTGGAAGAGGAGTAGGGGCGTTGCTGCACTCAGCCAAAGGAGCAGGGATGTTGATCGATGCCTACCGCTACAAGGTCTGGGCCGATGAGCGCACCCTGCAAGCCATCGCGGCACTCGCGCAGGAAAAACCCGCCGAGCCGTCGCTGGCGTTTATGTGCCAACAGCTCAACCACCTGGTTATCGTTGAGGAGCTGTTCAAGGCCCGTCTGCTGGGCGTTGCCCCGCCTCACCGCGCCACCAATACGGCCAGCGTGCCGCCGTTTGCGGCGCTCAGGCAGCGCTTGCTGGCGAGCAATCAGTGGGCAACGGACTACCTGGCGAGCATCAGCCTCGATGAGCTTGAACAGAGGCTTACGTTTCAGTTTGCCGATGGTCAGCGCGGAGCGATGACGCGGCAGGAGATGCTCTTTCATCTGCTCAATCACGCCACCTACCATCGAGGCGCAATCGGTCATGCCCTGGACTTGGCGGGTGGCCAACGCCCGGCGGATACCTACACGGTGTTTATCCATGCGGCGGAGCCGGAGCGCCGGCTGTGAACCTGCGTGCGCCCCCTGACAAGCCTCGCTGCCACCGACCCACTGTTAGCTGTTGGCCACTCAAACATCTAGCTTGCGCGCCGTCAGCCACTCCACCATGGCCGGGTCGTGGTGGGAGAAAAATGCGCTGGTGGCGGTGTCCATGGCGGTGATGCGGTTCATATCGTCGTCGCTCAAGGCAAAGTCGAGCACCGCGAGGTTTTCCACCATGCGTTCCTTGCGCGTGGTTTTCGCCAGCGCCACTACGCCGCGTTGCACCACCCAGCGCAGCACCACCTGGCCGACGGATTTGCCGTAGCGTTTGCCGATGTCGGTGAGTACCGGATGGCTAAAGAGCTGGTTGCGACCTTCGGCAAAGGGCGCCCAGGCTTGGGCCTGAATGCCTTTGGCGTGCATCCAGGGCACGGCGTGCAATTGCTGGTTGAACGGGTTGACTTCGACCTGGTTGACCGCCGGTTTGATCCGGTTGAAGGCCATCAGGTCGGCCAGGCGGTCGGGTTGAAAGTTGCTCACGCCAATGGCGCGCACCTTGCCGGCCTCCAGCAGTTCCTCCATCGCACGCCAGGCGCCGTGCACATCGCCGTAGGGTTGATGAATCAGGTAGAGGTCGACGTGGTCGAGCTGCAGGCGGTTCAGCGAGCGCTCGAACTGGGCCTTGGCGCCTGCGTAGTGGGCGTCTTGCAGCCACAGCTTGGTGGTGACGAACACCTCGTTGCGGGCCAGGCCACTGCGTTTCAGGGCGTTACCCACCTGGGTTTCGTTCTGGTACGAGGCGGCGGTGTCGATATGGCGGTAGCCGCTGTCCAGGGCATCCAGCACGGCTTGCTCGCACTCGGCGGGGTCGGTGATCTGGAATACGCCGAAACCCAGGGCGGGAATGGCGACGCCGTTGTTGAGGGTAAAGCGGGTCATGGGGCGTTCCTCACTGAATAGGGGGCTGAGAATAGACCCCGTACTACTCGTTGATTAGCCATCCAATGTCGATTGCGTTTATGTGCTTCTGGTATGAGTGCATTGCCACTGATGCGGTTTATCCATCAATGCGCGCGGCGTAAGTTGTTCACAAGCAACTTGGCTTCCCTTTTTGATGGAGTACCCGCGCAATGAAACAGACCCTTTTTGGCATCGCCATTTGCGTGGCCAGCCCGTTCGTTGAGGCCGCCGAGTCCGCTGGCAGCGCGGGCTCCGCTCACGCTGCTCAGCACATCAGCCAGGCCGGGAGCCAACCCTCGGCGCCAGGCCCAGCGGAGTATTTCACTGGCAAGGTGCGGGTTGAGCCGCTGTTCCCGGCAGGTGATCAAATCGAGGCCTCGGGTGCCTACGTTTCCTTCGAGCCTGGCGCCCGCTCGGCGTGGCATACGCACCCGGCCGGGCAACGTCTGGTGGTGGTTTCCGGCGTCGGGCTGACCCAGGAGTGGGGCAAGCCGGTGCAGCACATCCACCCCGGCGACGTGGTGGTTTGCCCGCCAGGCGTCAAGCATTGGCACGGTGCGGCCGCGGGTTCGGCGATGACCCACCTGGCGGTTACCGGCAGCGTGGATGGCAAGGCAGTGGAGTGGCTGGAGCAGGTCAGTGACGAGCAGTACAACGCTGGCCAAACCGCAAAAGCTGAGGTTGTGCCGGCGCCGTCGGCCAGCTTGTCGGCCAAACAGCAGACTATTCCTATGATTGCTGCCGCTACGGCGGCAAGCGATATGCCTGCGCTCGACGCCGCGCTCAATCAGGCCCTGGATGCCGGTTTGAGCATCAGCGAATCCAAGGAGATCCTGGTGCAGCTCTACGCCTACAGCGGTTTTCCCCGCAGCCTCAATGCCCTTGGCCAATTGATGAAAGTGGTTGAAGCGCGTAAACAACGCGGCATTCAGGACGCCGTCGGACATGAGCCCTCACACCCGGTCGCCACCGGCGAAGCCTTGCTGGCAGTCGGCAAGGCTAACCAGACGCGGATCGCCGGTGCGCCGGTTCAGGGGCCGCTGTTCGATTTCGCCCCGGTGATCAATCAGTACCTGCAAGCGCACCTGTTTGGCGACATTTTCGAGCGCGACAACCTCGACTGGCAGAGCCGCGAGCTGGCCACTGTCGGCGCGTTGGCCGCTACGCCGGGCGCCGAGTCGCAGCTGCGCTCGCACATGGCTGCCAGCCTGCGGGTGGGGCTGAGTGTCGGGCAGTTGCAGCAATTGGTGCAGGGGCTCGGCGACTACGCCGGCGCCGAGGCGGCCACACGTGCGCGCGAAGCCTTGGCGGCGGTGCAGCAATAAAACGCTTACCTATTGCGCATAACGCAGGGCGTCGCGCAGCAAGGTGAAGGCGGGAGATGACTGGCGGCGGCTGGGGTAGTACAGGTGATAACCAGAGAACGGCTCGCACCAGTCGGCCAGCACGCGAACCAGGCGGCCGTCATCGATGTACGGCTGCACCACGTCCTCAAGCATATAGGCCAGGCCCAGGCCTTGAAGCACGGCGTCCAGACGCAGGCCGAGGGTGTTGAACACAAGCTGACCTTCGACCCGCACGTTCACCTCCTGGCCCTTTTTCTCGAACTCCCACACGTACACGCCGCCATAGGTCGGCAGGCGCATATTGATGCAATTGTGCTGGGTGAGGTCGCGCGGCAGTTTGGGTTTCGGGTAGCGGGTGAAGTAGTCCGGCGACGCCACCACCGCCATGCGCAGATCCGGGCCGATGCGCACCGCGATCATGTCCTTGGCCACCTGTTCGCCAAGGCGCACACCGGCGTCAAAACCTTCGGCGACGATATCGGTGAAGCCGTAGTCAACGATGATTTCGATGTGCAGGTCCGGATGCTCGGGCAGCAGCTTGGCCAGCACCGGTTGCAGCACCGTGTTGGCTGAGTGCTCACCGGCGGTGAGGCGCAATTTGCCGGCCGGCTTGTCGCGAAACTCGCTGAGCTGGACCAGCTCGCTGTCGATTTCCTCGAAGCGCGGCGCGACCACCCGCAACAGTTGTTCACCGGCTTCCGTGGGCGACACACTGCGCGTGGTGCGGGCCAGCAGGCGCACGCCCAGGCGTTCCTCCAACTGGCGCATGGACCGGCTCAAGGCCGGCTGCGACATGTTCAGCTTGGCCGCCGCGCGGGTGAAACTGCGCTCCTGGGCCACCACGGCGAAGATCGCAATCTGGTCATAGCTTTCGCTGCCCATTTATTTGTCTCCGCTATGAATTCACCGGGATTATGCCAGCAGCGCGGTTGCTCAAGCATTCGCATTCGAGCGGCCATGCGTGTGTTTCTGTCGCTGGCAAGCATGCCGAGGCCCGTGCCTTTCAGCTACCGTGGGCCCGGACGTATTGGTTAAAGGCGAGGCAAACCGCAATGCAACGTCGTGACTTCAGTGACGTGATGAAGAACAAGAACTACCGCTACCTGGACGATGGCAAGAAAGCGTCCGGCAAACAGGCGCGGGTGGGCTTTCTGCTGCTAGAGCATTTTTCCCTGCCGGCGTTTACCCAGGCGCTGGACACCCTGATCACCGCCAATCTGCTGCAGGCCAACTCGTTTGCAGTGACGCATTTCAGCCTCGACGGTAATGAAGTGATCAGCGACCTGGGCCTGGTGATCAGTCCCGATGCCGAGCTTAACCATGCCGGCCTCAATGACTTGAACATGCTGGTGGTGTGCGGTGGCTACCGCACGCCTTTGCACGCCGACAAAGCCTTGATGCAGCTACTTCGCGACGCCGCTCGCTTGGGCATGCCATTGGGCGGCTTGTGGAACGGTGCCTGGTTTCTCGGCCATGCCGGGCTGCTCGATGGCTACCGCTGCGCCATTCATCCCGAGCATCGTTCGGCCTTGGTGGAAGTCGCCAAACGGGCCGAGGTGACAAGCGAAAGTTATGTGATTGACCGCGACCGACTCACCGCTTCGTCCGCTTCCGGCGCACCCGCCATGATTCTGGAATGGATCAAACAGCAACATACCCGCGCCCTGGTCGATGGCATTGAAGACATCCTCGCCTTCGAGGCTTCGCGCTATCGGCGGGTGAACCCCAAGTCCCTGCTGAAAATCAGCGACCCCACCCGCCAGGTGGTGGAACTGATGGAAGCCAACCTGGAAGAGCTGCTCGAACTCGACCAATTGGCCGAGTACGTCGGCCGTTCACGACGCCAGGTCGAGCGCCTGTTCCGCGAGCAACTGGGCACCACCCCGCAACGCTACTACCTGGAGCTGCGCATCACCGAAGCGCGGCGCTTGCTGCAGCACAGCAAACTGTCGGTGGCAGACGTTGGCCTGGCCTGCGGTTTTGTCACCAGCAGCCACTTCAGCCGCTGCTACAGCTCCTACTACGGCTATCGGCCGTCGAAGGAAAAGCGCTTGGTGTGAATGGCCATTTTGCCTGCTGGTCAGCACCCAGGAGGTGCCCAAACACTGCACTGAACTGTCGTTGATTCGGGTTTGCCCAATAGGCTAATTGATAATTTTCACGCCGTTCCTGATGGTGTCGATCGGCCCGAACAGCGTCGCGTAGCGTAACGTCGCGTTGGCGTGCTCGCGCATGATTGCTTCGGCGCGGGCGCCTTGCCCGTTGGCCAGCGCGTCGACCGCTGCATGGTGTTGCAGATGGGCAAAATTGAAACGCCGATATTCCTGCGCCAGGTTGTTGCGGTCCACTGCTAGCGAGCTGACCGACGCGAACGGCAGGTGCGCATGGCGCGCCAGCGCCTCGGCGATGGCCGGGTTGGCGCTGGCCGCCACCACCAGCTGATGAAACCGTTTGTTGATGTCGTGGTACTGCACCAGATCGTCTTCGCTGACAAAGCCCTTCTCGAACAGCTTGTCGCCGTCTGCCAGGCACGCCAGCAGCGCTGTATGCGTCTGCGGCGATAACCCGCGCTCGGCCGCCTGCCGCGCCGCCAAGCCCTCCAGCACACCGCGCACTTCTACTGCGCCGGCCAGGTCCTCGGCGGACATCTTGCGCACCGCCAGGCCGCGCGCGCCCTGGGCGATCAGCAAGCCTTCCTGTTTCAACGCACGAAACGCCATGCGAATGGGCATACGCGATACACCCAAACGTTCGGCCAGGGACGTCTCAGTGACGCGATCGCCAGCGGCCAGTTCGCCGTCGACGATCATCTTGCGAAGCAAGCTCAACACTCGTTGTCCGGCACCACTCATGATTGCTCTCTTGGATCCAAAGCTTGGGCGCCACTGTAGCGCTTGCTGGCCCGATCGTGCAGCTATGCAGCGCTGCGTTTCTGCCTAGAAGGTGTTCGCTGATCGAACGGCTATTGGATCCACTGGCTGGTAATTTTTACGGGTTAACCTGAGGCTAAGCACAAATTGGATCCATAAAAATAACAGCCAATGGTGAGAAACATGTTTCCCAAGAACACATGGTATGTAGCGGCAACTGCGGACGAACTGACGGACAAGCCGCTGGCCAGAACCCTCTGCAACGAACGGATGGTGTTCTATCGCAATGCCCAGGGTCAGGTTACGGCCCTGGAAGACTTCTGCCCTCACCGCGGTGCACCCCTGTCTTTGGGATCCATTGTCGACGGCAATCTGGTGTGCGGTTACCACGGTCTGGTGATGGGCGAGGACGGAAAAACCGTGTCGATGCCCAACCAGCGCGTGCAGAGTTTTCCCTGCATCAAGCGCTTTGCCGCGCAGGAGCGATACGGGTTTATCTGGGTCTGGCCGGGCGACGCGGCACTGGCCGATCCGGCACTGATCCATCATCTGGAATGGGCGGACAACCCGCAGTGGGCGTATGGCGGCGGGCTGTATCACATCGCCTGCGATTACCGCCTGATGATCGACAACCTCATGGACCTCACCCACGAAACCTACGTGCACGCCTCAAGCATTGGCCAAAAGGAAATCGATGAGGCGCCGGTTACCACCAAGGTCGAAGGCGACAGCGTGGTGACCAGTCGCTTTATGCAGAACGTGATGGCACCGCCTTTCTGGCAGGCGGCGTTACGTGGCAATGGCCTGGCTGACAATGTGCCGGTGGATCGCTGGCAGATCTGCCGGTTCACTCCGCCGTCCCATGTGTTGATTGAAGTGGGCGTCGCCCATGCTGGCAAGGGTGGCTACGACGCGCCTGCCGAGCATAAGGCCGGCAGCATAGTGGTCGACTTTATTACGCCTGAAACAGATACCTCGATCTGGTACTTCTGGGGCATGGCCCGCCACTTCAACCCAGGCGACTCCGAGCTCACGGAAACCATTCGTATGGGGCAGGGCAAAATCTTTGCCGAAGACCTCGAGATGCTTGAGCAGCAACAACGCAACCTGTTGGCCCATCCCGACCGAGCCCTGTTGAAACTGAATATCGATGCCGGTGGCGTGCAGTCGCGGCGCATTCTGCAACGGATCATCGCCAGCGAGCAGCCGGTGGCGATTATCGCGCGGAGCGCATCGTGATGGAACTGCGCATTGCTGCCATGCGCTGGTTGGCAACCGAAATCATCGGCGTGGAACTGGTGGCGTTGGACGGCTCGGTACTGCCGCCATTCGATGCCGGAGCCCATATCGACGTACATTTGCCGGGCGCGCTGATTCGCCAATATTCGCTCTGCAACCACCCCGACGAGCGCCATCGGTATTGCATCGGCGTGCTTAAGGATGCCGCCTCGCGCGGCGGCTCCCGTGCCGTCCATGACCAGTTGCGCGTCGGCCAGACGGTGCAGGTAAGCGCGCCGCGCAACCTCTTCGCTCTGCAGGGCGGTGCCGGTCGCAGCGTGTTGTTGGCTGGCGGCATTGGCATCACGCCGATGCTGAGCATGGCCCAGCGCCTGGCGCAGCAAGGACGCGATTTCGAACTGCACTATTGCGTACGCTCCAAAGGCCGTGCGGCCTTTATCGACACATTGCACAACAGTGCTTTTGCCGCACAGGTGCACCTGCATGTCGATGACGGAGCGGCGCAGCAAAAGCTCGATATGGCGGGCGTGCTCGCCGCCCAGGACGATCAGGCCCATCTGTATGTGTGTGGGCCGACGGGTTTTATGGAGCACGTGCTGAACAGTGCGCGCGCCCATCAATGGCCCGAGGCACGGTTGCACCGCGAGTACTTCGCTGCGGCTCCGCGCGCCGAGGGCGACGCTGGCAGCTTTGAAGTGCGCCTGCGCAGCACCGGCCTGCAGGTTCTGGTGCCGGCAGACAAGACGGTGGTTCAGGCACTGGAGGAGGCCGGCGTTTTTATTCCGGTGTCGTGCGAGCAAGGGTTTTGCGGAACGTGCCTGACCGCTGTACTGGGCGGGCAGCCCGACCACCGGGATTCGTTTTTGACTGACGCAGAGAAAGCCCGAAACAACCAGTTCACGCCCTGTTGTTCACGAGCAAAAAGTGCGGTGCTCGAATTGGATCTGTAAGGCCGACCGCGCCTCGGACTAATCGGGTGCACACCGCGCTTGCGTGGCGGCAGCTGTGCCTTGACCAACTCCACGGAGGGAGAGGTCAAACAGTCGCGGGCGTTCCTCCCATTACTGTGCGCCATACAACTGTTGCTCCAGCAACACCTGATCAGCAGGCTGTTTCTCCTCTAACAGCCGTTTTTCCATGCTTTCTGCCAAAGCCCCGGCCCGCCTGGGTTTCACGGGTTGGCATGAGTGCTGCAATATTCCTGGTGAATAGCGAGGTTCTTTCTTTTCCTTTCTTTTTGGAATAAGCAAAGCGCCAATCGTGCCCGCCCTCGTCAGGAGTTCTGCCATGCGTTCCACCCCGTTCAGCACAAGCCGTCTGGCTCGTTTTTTCTCGGTTGCCAGCCTGGTGCTGGGTTCTTCGTTGGGTTTGCTCGGCAGCGCGCAAGCGGATGAAGCGCTGCCCAAAGAGCTGCGTCTGGACTACGCCTACTACTCGCCGACCAGCCTGGTGCTCAAACACTTCGGCTGGCTGGAGCAAAGCGTGGGCGAGGGTAGCAAGGTGACCTGGACCCTCAGCCAGGGCAGCAACCGCGCGTTGGAATACCTCAACAGTGGCAGCATCGATTTCGGTTCCACCGCCGGCCTGGCCGCCGTGTTGAGCCGCGCCAACGGCAGCCCGATCAAGACCGTGTACATCGCCAGCCGTCCGGAGTGGACCGCGTTGGTGGTGGGCAAAGACTCGCCGATCAAAACCGTCGCTGACCTCAAGGGTCACAAGATCGCTGCCACCAAGGGCACCGACCCGTACCTGTTTACCCTGCGCAGCCTGGAGCAGGCCGGCCTGAGCAAAAACGATGTGGAGCTGGTGCACCTGCAGCACGCCGATGGCCGCATTGCCCTGGAGAAAGGTGATGTCGACGCCTGGGCTGGCCTCGACCCGTTGCTGGCGGCCAGCCAGCTGCAGGCCGGTTCGCGGATCCTTTACCACAACGTCAATTTCAACAGCTACGGCGTGATCAACGTCACCGAGAAGTTCGCCAAGCAATACCCGCAGGCCATCGACAAGGTGATCAGCGCTTATGAAAAAGCCCGCAAGTGGGCACAGGAAAACCCGGAAGAGCTGGCGCAGATCCTTTCCAAGGAATCCGGCCTGCCGCTGGACGTGGCCAAGCTGCAACTGCAGCGCACTGATTTCAGCAATTCGCAGCCAGGTGCCGAGCACATTGCGGCGCTGAAAGCGGCGGCGCCGATTCTGGTGACCGAAGAACTGGTGCGCAAAGGTGTGGATGTGAATGCCGTAGTGGATCAGTTGATCGAGCCGTCGTTCAGCAAGCAGGCCGTTGCGGCTAAGTAATTTTTTATGGCTACCCCTGTGGGAGGGGCTTCAGCCGCGATGCTGTTAAAAGCATCGCGGCTGAAGCCCCTCCCACCTGTACATCGTTACATTGGGACAACCCTATGACGAGCAAAAGCAAAACCCTGCCCGCCCTTGCGGAAAACCACTGGAAGCCGGGCTTCAACGCCGCCGCCTGGAAACGCCGTGGCAAAGGCTTGGTGTTGCCGGTGCTAGCCTTGTTGCTGCTTGAATTCGTGGTGCGCATCGGTTGGGTGCCTTCGTACCAGTTGCCCGCGCCCAGCGAGATTTTCCTCACCCTGCGCGACCTCGCTGACGGCCCGTTGTGGAGCCATATCGGCGTAAGCCTGCTGCGGGTTTTTTCCGGCTTTGCCATCGGTGCTTCGCTGGCCTTGCTGGCCGCCGCCTGGGTCGGTTTGAGTCGCGAAGCGGAGGCCTATCTGGAACCGACCTTCGCCGGCCTGCGGGCGATTCCGAGCCTGGCCTGGGTGCCGCTGTTGCTGCTGTGGCTGGGCATCGATGAAACCTCCAAGGTGGTGCTGATCGCCATCGGCGCGTTTTTTCCGGTGTACCTCAACGGCGTGGCGGCGATCCGTAATATCGACCGCAAGCTGGTGGAAGTGGGGCAGATGTACGGCTTCAGTTCCGCCCGTTTGGCGCGGCGCATCCTCTTGCCTGCGGCGCTGCCGGGGCTGTTTACCGGGTTGCGCAGCGGCATGAGCCTGGCCTGGATGTTCCTCGTGGCGGCCGAGCTGATTGCCGCCACCAAGGGCCTGGGTTACCTGCTTACCGACGGCCGCGAAACCTCGCGCCCGGACATCGTGCTGGCGGCGATCATTGTGCTGGCCCTGCTGGGCAAACTCTGTGATGGCCTGCTGGCCAAACTGGAACAGCATTTTCTCGATTGGCGTGATGCCTTTACCGGCAATGGCGGGGAGCGTTGAGCATGGCCGAGGCCTTATTGAACGTGCGCGTCGAGCGCAAGAATTTCGCTGCTGTCACCGTGCTGCGCAACATCCACCTGCAGTTGCAAGAACGCGAAGTGGTCAGCCTGCTCGGCCCCAGTGGCTGCGGCAAAAGCACCTTGCTGCGCATCGCCGCCGGCCTTGAGCGTGAGTTCAGCGGCGCGGTAAACCGTGGCGGGCAGGGCGGTGAAGTGGCTTTCGTGTTTCAGGAACCACGGCTGATGCCCTGGCTCAGCGTGGCGGAAAACATCGGCTTCAGCGCCGGCCCCCAGTACGACAAAAAGTGGGTACAGCAACTGATCAGCGAAGTCGGCCTCGACGGTTTTGCCGAGGCCTTGCCCAAGCAATTGTCGGGCGGCATGGCCCAGCGTGTGGCCCTGGCCCGTGGTCTGTATTCACGGCCACGGGTGTTGCTGCTGGATGAACCCTTCAGTGCCGTCGACGCTTTCACCCGCATGAAGCTGCAGGACCTGTTGCTGCAACTGGCCGAGCGCCACGGCATTGCCTTGCTGCTGGTGACCCATGATGTCGACGAGGCGCTGTACCTGAGCGATCGGGTGCTGGTGATGGGCAGCTCGCAGCCGAGCAGTATTCGTCTGGAGCTGGGCGTGCCAGTGACCCGGCCACGGGATCGCCGCGATCCGCGCTTGGCCACGCTGAAAGTGGAAGCGTTGACCGAATTGCAGTTGGCGCATGTGATTTAGGGGGTACCGCTGACCCTCTCCCCCAGCCCCTCTCCCGCACGCGGGAGAGGGGAGCTCAACCGTGTCACGGTCCAGTCCCCTCGCCCCACCGGGGAGAGGGTTAGGGTGAGGGGGGCAACGAACAGCCTGGCTAAATCGAAAGGTGCAACACCCGATTCCCCGCCTGCACCTCTTCCCCACGCCGTTTGTTCACCACCAGCTCACCAATGGCAATCAACCGTGCGCGGGTGATGTTGCGGCTCAGGCCCAGCAGGCTGGCGGTGTGTACCTGGTTGTAGTGGCAGAAGCGGTAGGCGGCGCGCAGCAGGGTGTCTTCGACCTTTTCGTGCAGGCCCCCGGCTTGTTCTTCGAACAGGCGCAGGAAGGCGCGTTGCAGCAAGGCCTCGGCGGACTCTTCGGTGGTTGGCTGTTCGTCCTGACGCTCGATGCGCATGTTCGATAGGCGCAGGTCATCTTCGCGGATCAGGTCGTCGCGGCAGATCAGCAGGGTGTGGTGAATGACGTTTTCAAGCTCGCGGATATTGCCCGGCCAGCCGTAGCTCACCAGTTTGCGTTCGGCCTCGCTGCTCAGCTGAACGTCGCCATAACCCAGGCGCCCGCTGTAGCTGCGCACGAAGTGGCGGGTCAGTGGCAGGATGTCGCCGGGGCGTTCGCGCAGGGGGTGCAGTTGCAGGCTGACGACGTTCAGGCGGTAGAACAGGTCTTCACGGAAATGCCCGGCGTTGATGGCTTTTTCCAGCAGAACGTTGGTGGCGGCCAGCACCCGTACGTTGATAGGAATGCTTTTGCGTGACCCCAGGCGCACGACTTCGCGCTCTTGCAACACGCGCAGCAGTTTCACCTGGATGGCCATTGGCAGGTCGCCGATCTCATCGAGGAACAGGGTGCCGCCGTTGGCTTCTTCAAACCACCCGGCCTTGGCCGCCAGGGCGCCGGTGAAGGCGCCTTTTTCGTGGCCGAACAGTTCGGCCTCCACCAGTGACTCGGAAAACGCGCCGCAGTTGACCGCCACGAACGGCCCACTGCTGCGGTGGCTGAGGTTGTGGATATGCCGCGCCACCAACTCTTTACCGGTACCGGTTTCGCCAATGATCAGGACGCTGGCCTCGCTGGGGGCGACCTGTTGCAAGTGGGCGAGAAGGGCCTGCGATTTGGGGTCTTCGAACACCTGTGCGGTGGCCCGGATCGAGGTTGCCAGTGCGGGAGAAGCTGGGAGGGTAAGCAGTTGCATGGTCATGCCTATGAGTAAAAGGTCGGGGTCGGCAAGCTGTGGTTCAGTGCCCAGTCGCCCAGTTCGTGAATCTTGTAATCCACTGGGTCGTGCAGGGTTTGCGTGCGCAGGTTGCGCCAGTAGCGGTCCAGGCGCAGGGAAGCGTGGGTGGCGCGGGCGCCGGTAACCTCGAACAAGCGGCTACACACATCGAGGCCGGTGCGGGTGGCTGAGACCTTGGCGGCGGCAATTGCCAGGGCCAGGTGGCCGCGCTCTTCGCTGCTCAGGTGGTGCTCTTTGTGCCAAGCCTCGTCGAGCAGGTGAGCGGCGCGTTCCACCAGCAGCCGGGTGCCTTCCAGGGCGGCCCAGAACTCGCCGTAATGGCGCAGTACGTAAGGGTCTTCACTGACGCTGGCAGCGCTGGACTTGAACCACGGCCGGCTTTCCTTGAGGGTGTAGTGGCGCGCTTCTTCCAGCGCGCCTTCGCTGATGCCAAGGAAGATATGGGCGAAGTGCAGCTGGGCAATCAGCGGCCGCAGGCAGGCGAACGGGGTGCTCAGCGGGCCCGGGTCGAGCAGCAGTTCCGACTCTTCCACCCGCACCCGTTCGAAACTGGCGCTGCCGCTGTCGGTCTGGCGCTGGCCCATGTTGTTCCAGTCGTCATGCAGGGTGATGCCAGTGCGCGCGGTCGGCACGGCGGCGATCAGCAGCTTGCCGCCGGCTGTTTCGTCGATGGCCGAGGCAATCAGCATTTCCGAATCGGTGGCACCGGAGCAGAAGCTTTTTTTGCCGGAGAACTCGCGGTGGTCGGCAAATTTCTTCACCACCGTGCGGGTGTCCAGCGGGTTGAGGGCGTTGCCCCAGAACCAGTTCTTGCGCGCGGTGGCCTCGAACCACGGTTGCCATTGTTCCGGGCGGGAAAACAGCCTTACGGTGGCCAGCATCAGGTGCTGAAAGCCGAAGACGTGGGCGATCGAGCTGTCGACCTTGGCGAACTCGCGGACCACGGCCAGGGTTTCACTCCAGCTCGCGCCAATGCCGCCGAACTGGGTGGGAATGCTCAGGGCCAACAGGCCGCTGGCACGCAGCGCATCGCGCTCGGCCTTCGGCGTGCCGCCGCGCTGGTCGCGCTCGACGGCAGTTTCGGCAAAGTCGGCGGCCAGCAGGCGGGCGGTTTGCAGAGGGTTGAGTACCGCCGGGTTGGGGTGGGTGCTCACACGGTGTTCCTCATTCAAGAATCTGGATCCCGGCCTGCGCCGGGATGACGGAAGTTGTTGTCCGGAGCACCGTCATCCCAGAGCAGGCTGGGATCCAGAATGTCCGTGTTAACGAAGGTCTCAAGCTGGCTGCTTACGTTGCGAAGCAGGCAACACATCGTTGGCGATCATTTCGCCAAACGGCCCGGTAAGGTTGGTCACCCCGCGCCCCGCCAGGCTGGCGTAGGGTTCTGGCAGTAGCGGGAATACCAGCTCGGCGAAGCGGTAAGCCTCTTCCAGGTGCGGGTAACCGGAGAAAATAAAGCTGTCGATACCCAGGTCGGCGTATTCCTTGATGCGTGCGGCCACCTGCTGCGGGTCGCCCACCAGCGCGGTGCCGGCACCGCCGCGGACCAGGCCGACGCCGGCCCATAGATTCGGGGCGATTTCCAGGTTGTCGCGGCGGCCGTTGTGCAGCGCGGCCATGCGTTTCTGCCCTTCGGAGTCAAAGCGCGAAAACGATTTCTGCGCGGCTTCGATAGTCTCGTCGCTGATGTGCTCGATCAGCTTGCTGGCGGCCTGCCAGGCTTCATCGGCGGTCTCGCGCACGATTACATGCAGACGAATGCCGAACTTCACCGTGCGGCCCTGCTTGGCGGCGCGGGCACGGACATCGGCAAGTTTCTCGGCGACGGAGGCGGGCGGTTCACCCCAGGTCAGGTACACGTCGACTTGCTCGGCCGCCAGGTCGTGGGCGGCATCGGACGAGCCGCCGAAATACAGCGGTGGGTAGGGCTGTTGAATCGGCGGGTACAGGGCTTTGGCGTTCTGCACCTTGATGTGTTTGCCGTCGAAATCCACCGACTCGCCTTGCAGCACGCGGCGCCAGACTTTAAGGAATTCGTCGGTCACTTCGTAGCGCTCGGCATGGCTCAGGTGAATGCCGTCGCCGCGGTTTTCATCCGGGTCGCCGCCGGTAACCACGTTGATCAACAGGCGCCCGCCGGACAGGCGATCGAGAGTCGCGGCCATGCGTGCCGATACGGTCGGCGAGATGATCCCGGGACGGATCGCCACCAGGTAACGCAGGCGCTCGGTCAGCGGCGCCAGGGCCGAGGCCACTACCCAGGAATCTTCGCAGGAGCGGCCGGTGGGAATCAGCACGCCGTAGTAACCGAGGCTGTCAGCGGCCTGCGCCACTTGTTTGAGGTAGGGCAGGGTGACCGGGCGGGCGCCTTGGGTGGTGCCGAGGAAATGACCGTCGCCGTGGGTGGGGAGAAACCAGAACACATTCATTGCAGGGGCCTCAGGCAATTTTTTTCAACGGGGTGTTAGCCAGCAACGGCACGGCACGTTCGACCGCCAGTTGGATGCGTGCTTTGAGCAGCTCGTTGCTGACCTGGTAATTGAGGAAGTCGGACTCGCTGGCGTATACGCCGATGGGCAGCGTCAGGGCCTGGAAGAAGCTGAACAGCGGGCGCAGCTGGTGGTCGATGACCAACGCATGGCGCTCGCTGCCACCGGTGGCGGCGAGCAGCACCGGGGTGTCGATCAGCGCGTTCATTTCCACCAGGTCGAACAGGTGCTTGAGCAGGCCCGGGTAGGAGCCGCGGTATACCGGCGAGGCGACGATCAGCAGGTCGGCGTTCTCGATGGCCTGTAGCTGTGTTTCGACCTCGGCTGGCAGCTCACTGCGCGACAACGCACCGCCCACATCGCGGGCAATGCTGCCCAGCTCGATTACCTGGCCATGTACCTTGCGGCCGTCGGCGTTGAGTTGCCGGGTGAGTTGCGCCAACAGTTCCTCGGCCAGCACCAGCGTGCGGGAAGGCCGGTACGAGCTACCGGCGATGGCGATTACATTCAGGGCTGTAGTCATGTTGGTTTCCTGTGGTGTTGCGCGAGCAACAGGCTGATTCGCGCCGTTGCACAGGGGTTTGCAAGTGCTGTACCAGCTGCGCAGGCCCCGGAATACGGGGCTTTCAGGGCTGTTCCAGAAGGCGCCGATGTTGGTTGGGCAGGGGATTGCTGCTTTGCTGTTGCTGGGGCAACAGTTGCTGAGCCAACACTTTGTGGTGCAAGAGCATCGCGGCTGAAGCCGCTCCTACAGGACCGCGCCAACTTGTAGGAGCGCCTTCAGCCGCGATCGCCTTTACTCGGTCTCACCGCTTGTTCAACACCCGCGCCAACCGATCCCCACCCAACTGAATCGCTGTCACCAGAATCACCAACAACACAATCACCGTGAGCATCACCTGGCTGTCAAAGCGCTGGTAACCGTAGCGGTAGGCGATATCGCCGAGGCCGCCAGCACCGATGGCGCCGGCCATGGCCGAGGAATTGATCATGGTCACCAGGGTGATGGTGAAACCGCCGACGATGCCCGGCAGCGCTTCGGGCAGCAGTACGTGCCAGACGATGTGCCAGCGCCGGCAGCCCATGGCTTGCGCGGCTTCGATCAGGCCGTGGTCGACTTCACGCAGACTGACTTCGGCGATGCGCGCAAAGAACGGCGTGGCAGCAATGGTCAGCGGCACCACAGCTGCCCACACACCATAGGTGGTGCCGACGATCAGGCGGGTGAAGGGGATCAGCGCCACCATCAGGATCAGAAACGGGATCGAGCGGAACAGGTTGACGAAGGCGCCCAGCGCCCGGTTCAGATGGGGCGCGGCGTAGATGCCGCCCTTGTCGCTGGTGACCAGAATCACCGCCAGCGGAATGCCCGCCAGCAGCGCGATCAGCGACGACACGCCGACCATCAGAAAGGTGTCGAGCACCCCTTGCAGCAAACGATCAAACCACATAGCCGAGCACCTCCACCTGTTGGGCCCACTGGCCGGCGCGTTTGCGCAGGCGTTCGGCGTCCAGCGCCGAGCCGCTCACGGCCAGCAGCAGTTGGCCGAGGGCATGGCCTTGAATGCGTTCAACGCCGCCCTGGAGCAAGCGCACCCGTCCGCCGAGGGCGCTGAACAAGGCGGCCAGGTCGGGCTCGTCGTGGCTGCTGCCGGTGAACTGCAAGCGCAGCACCACAGCGGCTGAGGCGGCTACCGGGAAGCTGTGCAGGCGACTGCGCAGCTCTTCCGGCAGGTCGTGCTGCAGTGGCGCCAACAGGGTTTTGCTGACCTCGTGTTGCGGGTTGCCGAACACTTCCCAGACCGGTCCCTGTTCGACGATGCGCCCGTGTTCAAGCACCACCACGCGGTCGCAGATGTCGCGGATCACCGCCATCTCGTGGGTGATCAGCACGATGGTCAGGCCCAGGCGCTGGTTGATGGCTTTGAGCAGGGCGAGAATCGACTGGGTGGTTTCCGGGTCGAGCGCTGAGGTGGCTTCGTCGCAGAGCAGAATCTCGGGGTCATGCACCAGGGCGCGGGCAATGCCGACGCGTTGTTTCTGGCCGCCGGACAACTGCGCGGGGTAGGCCTGGTGTTTGTCGCTGAGGCCCACCAGTTCCAGCAGTTCGCGCACCTTGCGCTGGCGGTCTGCTTTGGGCATGCCAGCCACCTTCAGCGGCAGCTCGACGTTCTGCCACACGGTCTTGGCGGACATCAGGTTGAAGTGCTGGAAAATCATTCCGGTGCGGCGGCGCAGCTCCACCAAGCGGTCTTCGTCGAAGGCGCCGATATCCACCTGGTCGATCAGCACACGGCCGCTGGTGGGTTGCTCCAGACGGTTGATGGTGCGGATCAGGGAGGACTTGCCCGCACCGCTGCGGCCGATAATCCCGAACACTTCGCCACGGACGATGGCCAGGTCGATGCCCTGCAAGGCCTGCACGTCGCCATAGGTCTTGCCCACGCCGATAAAGCGCACATGGGCACGGTTCAGCTCCGGGTGCAGCTCGGTGTGTTCGGCGCGCTGTGGTGCCGCCAGCGGCGCGTTACGGGGCAGGTTGGCAACCGCCATTACTGCGCCCAGCCTGGCTGGTACAGGGTGCCGTTGGCTTTATCCAGGGCAGCACGCACCACCGGCGAGTGCTGGTAGATGTCGACGAACTTGATCAGCCGCGGGTCGGTTTTGCTCTTCGGCTGGATCACAAACTGAATCACGTATTCCGGGTGGTCGAGGCCGTCGAAGAGAATCGCTGACGTGGCGTCGAAGCTTTTCGCCTGGCGGATATACGCCGGGTAGCCCTGCACCAGGTCGGCATCGTCATAGGCGCGCACCAGTTGCACGGCCTCGACCTGAATGATCTTGAGGTCTTTCGGGTTGCTTTCGATATCGTCTTCGGTGGCCTTGAAACCTACACCCGGTTTCAGCGTCAGCAGCCCGGCCTTGGCCAGCAGTTGCAGGCCACGGCCGGCATTGATCGGATCGTTGGCGATGGCCACCGTGGCGCCTTCCGGCAGCTCGGCGAAGCTTTTGTATTTCTTCGAGTAGAGGCCGACGTTGTTGATGATGCCCGGGGCAAATGGCACCAGATCAAAACCGGCGGCGGTCTTGGCGTTTTCCAGGAAGGGAATGTGCTGGAAGTAGTTCACGTCGATATCGCCAGCGGCCAGGCTGACGTTGGGCGCGATCCAGTCGGTGAACTCCACCAGTTCCACCTTCAGGCCCTGCTTGTCGGCCTCGGCTACGGCGGCTTCGAGGGGAATGGCGAAGGCGGCGGTGGTGCCGATTTTCAATGGCGCGTCAGCGGCGAAGGCGCTGCTGGCAAATAGGGCAAGGGCGGTGACCAAGGCTTTTAATGGCGCGTTTTTCATCAAGGGTTTTCCTGTGTCCGAGGCTTAACGGCGGTAACTGGCGCCGGTGTGTTGGGGTGGCAACTGCGCGGCGCGAGCAAACAGCTTTTCGCGCAGGGTGCCGGTGGCATAAGCGGTCTTGTAGGAGCCGCGGCGTTGCAGTTCGGGAATCACCAGGTCGATGAAGTCGACATAGCTTTCCGGGGTGACGATGCGGGTGAGGTTGAAGCCGTCCAGACCGGTTTCGGCGATCCAGGCTTCCAGCTCATCGGCGACCTGCTCGGGCGAACCCACCAGGGTGATATAGCGTCCGCCGAGGGCGTGTTGCTCGAGCAACTTGCGCCGGGTCCAGTCGTTGTTTTGCAGAATCTTGGTGGCCGATTGGATGGCGTTACTCTTCACGTGCTGGATCGGTTCATCCAGTTCGTACTGGGAAAAGTCGATGGCGGTGGAGGCAGAAAAATGCGCTACCCCGGCCTCGGCGCTGGCGTAGCGGCGGTACTCGGCGAGCTTGGCCTGGGCCTCTGCTTCGGTTGTGCCGACGATGACGTTGAGGCCCATGAAAATCTTCACGTCCTCGCCGTTACGGCCGGCGGCAATTGCGCTGGCGCGTACCTTGTCGACCTGGGCCTTGGTCGAGGCCTTGTTCTGCCCGCTGATAAACACGCACTCGGCGTGTTGGCCGGCAAACAGCAAACCGCGCTCGGAACTGCCCGCCTGGAACAGCACCGGAGTGCGTTGCGGCGACGGTTCGCAGAGGTGATAGCCCTCGACCTGGTAGAACTCGCCGTGGTGCTCGACTTTGTGCACCTTGCCCGGTTGGGCATAGATGCGCTGCTCCCGGTCGTTGAGCACGGCGCCGTCTTCCCAACTGCCTTCCCAGAGCTTGTACAGCACCTCCAGGTACTCATCGGCCTGGTCGTAGCGGCGGTCGTGCTCCACCTGCTCGCTCAGGCCCATGGCCTTGGCGGCGCTGTCCAGGTAGCCAGTGACAATGTTCCAACCGACCCGGCCACGGCTCAGGTGATCGAGAGTGGAAAGCCGCCGGGCGAACAGGTACGGCGCTTCGTAGGTGAGGTTGGCGGTGAGGCCGAAACCGAGATTTCTGGTCACCGCGGCCATGGCCGAGACCAGCAACAGCGGGTCATTCACCGGCAGTTGAATGGCTTCTTTGAGGGGCACGTCCACCGAGTTCTGGTAGACGTCGTACACGCCAACGATGTCGGCGATAAACAGCCCGTCGAACAGCCCGCGTTCGAGCAGCTGTGCTAGTTCGGTCCAGTACTCGACGTTATTGAAGTCGGTGGAGTTGTCCCGCGGATGGGTCCACAGGCCATGGTTGATATGGCCGATGCAGTTCATGTTGAAGGCGTTCAGCAGGATCTGTTTTTTGCCGGCATTCGCTGCGCTCATCAAATGGTGCCCCGCAGCGGTGGGTTCTGTTCGTTGAGGTAGAAGTTGCCCACTGCGTGGTACTTCCAGCGCACCGGGTCGTGCAAGGTATGCACCCGTGCGTTGCGCCAGTGCCGGTCGAGGCCGTACTCGGCCAGCGTGGCCTGGCTGCCGGCCAGTTCGAACAGGGTGGTGCCGGCCAGTAGCGAGGTTTCGGTGCTGATGGCGCGGGCTTCGGCCACCGCAATCGAGGCGGCGGCCACGCTGTCGGCCGTGGGGTTGGCCTGGGCGCGGTCGAGGAATTCGCCGGCACGTTCCAGCAAGGCGTCGGTGGCGCTCAGGCGCACGCTCAACTGGCCGAGGCTTTTAAGGGTCAATGGGTCTTGGGTGGCCTGGTCGCTGGTGGCGTCGATCCAGGGCCGCGACTTGCTGCGAATAAAGTGCAGCGCATCTTCATAGGCGGCGTGGGCGATGCCGGTGTCGATGGCGGCATGGAGAATCTGCGCCAGCGGGCCAACGGTGGTCGGCCGCTCGAAGGCGCTCTGAAACGGCAGCACATCCTCGGCACTGACCCATACGTTGTCGAACAGCACCGAGCCGCTGCCGGTGGTGCGTTGGCCAAAGCCGCTCCAGTCATCGATCACGTTCAGGCCCTGGCTTTCGCGCGGCACAAAGGCCAGCTGCTGCACGCCCTGTTCATCGACCACCGAGGTGGGAATGCGCTGCGCATACAAGGCGCCGGTGGCGTAGAACTTGCGGCCGTTGATGCGGTAGCCGGTGCCGTCGCGGCTCAGGCGGGTGGTGCGTTCATGGGCGGTCCTGGTGCCCAGCTCGGCCAGGGCATTGCCGAAGCGCTGGCCCGCCAGCACCTCGCCATACAGACGCAACTGCTGCGCCGGTGTGCCGTTCACCCGCAACACTTCCAGGGCGTAGTAATGGTTCTGCGGGATCTGCCCCAATGAACCGTCGGCCTGGGCGATGAGGGCCACCACCTGGGCCAGGGTGACGTTGGACACCCCGGCGCCACCGAACTCCTTGGGCACACTGATGCCCCACAAACCCGATTGGGAAAAGGTCGCCAGTTCGCTCAGTGGCAGCAGGCGTTCGCGGTCGCGCAGGGCGCTGTCGCGTTTGAATTCGTCGGCGAGGTCGCGGGCGACGATCAACGCCTGTTCGTCGCTGCTGATCAACGCAGCATGGGCAGAAATAGACATGGCGTGCTCGCTTAAATCCAGGAATGCCGGGCCGGCAGTTGGCCGTTCAGGCGGTAGGCGCCAATGGCGTGGTATTTCCAGCGCACCGGGTCGTGCAGGGTGTGCACGCGGGCGTTGCGCCAATGGCGGTCGAGGTTGAATTCGGCGAGGGTGGCGCGGCTGCCGGCCAGTTCGAACAGCTTCTCGCTGGCCTGCAGGGCGATTTCGGTGGTCAGCGCCTTGGCCTCGGCCACCACGATTGAGGCATGTGCCGCGGACTCGGCGCTGATTGGCGCCGCCGCGACCTGGTCGAGTACCAGACCTGCCTTGTTGAGCAAGGCTTCGGAGGCGTGCAGTTCGATTTTCAGCTTGCCGATGTCGGCAATCACATAGAGGTCGTCACTGGCCCGCTCGACATTGGCATCCACCCAGGGCCGGGCGCGTTCGCGCACAAAGCTGATGGCATCGTCGATGGCGGCGCGGGCGATGCCAGCATCTATCGCCGCCTGCACTAGTTGCGAAACGGCGCCCTGAATATTCGGCGTGTCATTCACGCGCCAGTTATCGAGCACCAGATCGGCATCCACCCGCACGTTGTTGAGCAGCACGGTGCCGCTGGCGGTGGTGCGTTGGCCGAAGCCGGACCAGTCATCGATGATGCGCAAGCCCGGCGTGCCGCGGCGGACAAAGGCCAGCACCTGCTTGCCGTCATCGTTGAGCGCTTTCACCGCCACCCAGTGGGCGAACAGGGCACCGGTGGAATAGAACTTCTGGCCGTTGATGACGTACTCGTCACCCTCGCGGGTGATGCGTGCTTTGAGGGTCAGGGTGTCCTTGGTGCCGCGTTCGGGCCCGGCATTGCCGATGCGCCAGCCGTCCAGCACGCTGGTGAGCAACTGGCGTTTCTGTGCTTCGTTGCCGCAGCCAAGAATCAGGTTGAGCACGCCCACCTGGTTCTGCGGAATCTGCCCGAGCGCCGGGTCGGCGGCGGAGATGATCGCGAACACCTTGGCCAGGGTCACGAACGATAGCTGCGGGCCGCCGTACTCACGGGGAATGCCGATGCTGCCAAGGCCGCTGCGGGTAAACAGTTCGATCTCGGCCCACGGCAACTTGCGCTGGCTGTCGCGGCGCGCGGCGTGTTCACGGGCGACGCTGGCCAGTTCATAAGCCGCTTGCAGGGCCTGGGCGTCGTTACGCAGCACCTGCGCGGGCAATAACAGCGGCGCGATGTCGACGTCGCTTTCGGGCTTGGCGTGGGAAAGGTTCGACATCAGCGCACGGCCTTGTGCTGCGGTGCGAGGGAAAGCGGTTCACGGACCATAACTGCCTCATTGGGTTGAACAGGCCGTGATAGAGCGGCGCTGTCAGATTCAAGAAGGTCCGGTGGTCCGGTGCATATACCCTAAGTGTTGTTTATTCGTTAATAAACATGCTTTTTTGCATATATATAGAAGAAGGAAAGGCAACTGTACGAGGGCCAACACTTTTGCTGTTCGCCGCAAAACAGTTGTTGATTGGCAAACAGCGCGGTCTGGTTAGACCGTTTATTTCTTTCGGTTAGGTGCATGGATCTGCTGTGCATATCCATCGTGTCGTAATCGGCGTTATGGTTTCGCCTGTCGATGTAGTGCCGTCGGTTGCCATGTCATAGCAGACGGATGCGCACAGTTCGCAGCATTCCCATGGGCGTAACAGGCGTCGCCGCTGCTGCGCCGCCAGCTTGCCGGTGGCTGAGACATCCCTAGAATTCGCCCCAATCCGCTTCGTCCACTATCGAATCGCTTAGGGAGCTACACCATGATGAATGCAATGCAGATGCAAATGCCGATGAACACCGCCATGCCGATGATGCCAATGATGGGTATGCCCATGATGATGGCCACCATGAGCATGGAAATGATGGACGACGGCATGATGTGCAAGATGATGCCGGCCGCTGGCATGGACATGGCGATGTTCAAGAACAGCGCCGAAATGATGCAGATGATGATGAACTGCGGCATGCCGATGATGATGCACTGCGCCAACATGAGCATGATGTGCATGTCGCAGAGCGCCATGGCGATGCCGATGATGGCTGCAGCGATGATGCCGATGCCGATGATGGGCATGCCGATGCCATCGATGAAGTGCGTGATGGAATGCACCCTGATGGCCGACGGCATGATGTGCAAACTGATGCCCATGGCCGGCATGAACATGGACATGATGAAAAACTGCTGCGCGCTGATGATGAAGATGATGAACGACTGCAGCATGCCGATGATGATGAGCTGCAACGGCATGCCCCTCATGTGCTGCACTGTGTAAGAAACCGATCGGCTGCGCGTCGGTATGGCGGCGGGTGGGCGGCAATTTTTAAAAGCAAAAACATCGAGGCTTCAGCCTCGATGTTTTTTTTTCGTTTTGGATTAATCCAGGCGCTCGGGGTAGGTGACCACCAGGTAGGCGACGGCTTCGCTGTCGGCGGGGTTGCGGTAGCGGTGGGGTTGGTCGGCGTAGAACAGGATCGAGTCGCCGGTGGAGAGCAGGTAGCGTTCGTCGTTGACGCTGATTTCCAGTACGCCCTGGGCCACTACCAGGTTCTCTTGCACGCCGGGGCCATGGCCTTGGGCGTGTTCTTCGCCCAGGGGGCTGACGCGCAGTTCGTAGAATTCCGATTGGCGGGTGATATCGAAGGGGAACAACGCGCGGCTGACGAAGCTGCCGTTGGCGCTGACCAGGCGTTTGCTCTGGCTGGCGGCCAACACTTCCACACCTTCGAAAGCGCGGTGTTCGAGGAACGCCGCGACCGATACCTTGAGGCCCTTGGCAATTTTGCACAGCACTTTGATCGACGGCACGCTGCGCCCCGATTCGATCTGCGCGAGCATCGCGCGGCTGACTCCGCACAGGCGGGCGAGGGCGTCGAGGGACAGGTGGCGTTTGCCGCGCAGGCGTTGCAGGTTTTGCGCGACACGTTGCGAAATCGGGTCTTCGTCGAGGGACTCAAGGGCGTTCAGGTCCAGCACCGGTTCGCCGCTGGTGGCCAGAAAACGCACCGGGTCTTGCGCACTCACGCGTGACGCGTCTCGGTCTGGCTGAGCGGCTGCATCATCTGCAGGGCTGCATATCCAGCGTTGCGTGCATACATTTCCCACATCACCCGAGCGAGCTGCTGCGCCTGTTTACGTTTGCGGTGCAGGGCGAAGTCGATAACGTTGTCGGTCGGTTTCATGGGGCACTTCACTGTCGTGAACAAGGGGCGATGGGCAGAGACTACCTGGCTCCCTTTTATAACCATAAATACCGATTATTCATTTGGTAATTCTTTTCGGGTCTTTAGGCGGACGAGTCGAGTTCAGCCGTTTCCTCGCCCAGTTGGTCGGCGTTGCGGCGCATCCAATCGGCCAGGGAGTCGAGGGTTGGGCCGAGGGTTTTGCCCAGTTCGCTGATCCGGTATTCCACCCGTGGCGGCATTTCTGCGTAGGCGGTGCGGGTGAGCAGACCGCGCCGTTCGAAC
This sequence comes from Pseudomonas sp. GV071, assembly GCF_003050835.1. Lineage (GTDB taxonomy): Bacteria > Pseudomonadota > Gammaproteobacteria > Pseudomonadales > Pseudomonadaceae > Aquipseudomonas. The sequence continues at coordinate 193,476 of NZ_QAOJ01000009.1, forward strand.
AGGCGCAATTGGCGGGTCAGCTCCTTTTGCGTGATCGGCACCACTGCCCGTTGCAGCTCGCTGAACCGTACCGGCGCGTCGAGCACGATCAGGCGGTAGAGAATCGGGATCGCCCATTTGCCGGAAATCAGCGCGACAAAATCCATCATCGGGCAGCGCTCGACGCTGGTCAGTGAGTTCATGGGGCAAGTGCTCCTTGGTATGCAAAAGGTGCCTACTAGGCAAAAGATACTAACGCTCTAACAATGGCTTTTTATCCCATTGCAGGAGCAACGTCATGGCCCGCTTGAACGGCAAGTACGCATTGATTACCGGTGGCAGCAGCGGCATCGGCCTGGAGACCGCCCGCCAGTTTCTCGCCGAAGGCGCCCACGTGGCGATTACCGGGCGTGATTCCGACAACCTCAAGGCAGCCGGCCAGCAACTGGGCAGCGAGGTTTTGCTGCTGCCCAGTGATGCCGGCGACGTGCCGGGGCAACTGCGTCTGGCGCAGCAGCTGAGTGCGCACTGGCCGCAGCTGGACGTGCTGTTTATCAATGCCGGCGACGTCACCCACCGGCCCCTGGCTGAGTGGGATGAGGCCACCTTTGAACAACTGCTGGCGACCAACCTCAAAGGCCCGTTCTTCCTCGTGCAAGCGCTGTTGCCGCTGCTGGCCAACCCGGCTTCGGTGATTCTCTGCGGCTCGGTGAGCGCCCGTATCGGTCTGCCGCAAAGCAGCGTTTACGCGGCGAGCAAGGCAGGGCTGTTGTCGTTGGCGCGGACCCTGTCCGGTGAGTTGCTGCACCGCGGCATTCGCGTCAATGGCTTGAGCCCCGGCCCGACCGAAACCGCCGCGCTGGGCAAGCTCGGGCTGCCAGCGGCAGAGCAGGAGCAACTGCGCCAAGACATCCGAAATCTGGTGCCGCTGGGGCGCATGGGCACGCCGTCGGAATTGGCCAAGGCCGCGGTGTTTCTGGCCTCGGATGAGTCGAGTTTTGTGGTGGGCACGGAGCTGTTGGTGGATGGCGGGGTGGGGAACCTCTGAGCACAGTTGGTTGCAGGATTCGCGGCTGAAGCCGCTCCTACAAAGTATGCGGTACGCTTCCTGCAAACCTCGGTCTATCCCGGATACCGGGTATCCACCACCACGGCCAATGCATCCGGGCGCCAGAATTCTTGGTCGAACTCCACCGGCTGATCGGCTTCACCGAAGTTCAAACGCTCCAGATAGAAGCTGCTGGAGCCGGGTGTCAGTTGCAGCAGTTCAGCCTGTTGTTCGTTGACGGTGCCGGGGTGCATGGTCAGTTCGCAGCGCGATTGCACGCGGCCGAATTGTTCGCGCAGCAGGGTGGTCAACGAGGTGTTGAGGTCGGCCTGCAGCAGCTCCGGGCACCAGTTGGCGACCAGGGCGTTGAGTTCCAGCAGCACCGGGCGGCCATCGACCCAGCGTCGGCGTTGCAGGAAAAACACTGGCTCCTCGGCGTTGGCCAGGCCCATGCGCTTGGCCAGCCAGGCGCCGGCCGGGCGCTGTTCGGCACTCAGGCATTCCGTTTGCGGGGTGCGGCCCTGGGCGGTGACGTACTCCATAAAGCCGCTGATGCGCGTCGGGTCGTAGCGGATGCGCGGCGGGCAGACGTACCAGCCGCTGCGGTTTTTACGGTAGATCAGGCCTTCCACTTCCAGTTGTTGCAAGGCCTGGCGCAAGGTCACGCGGGTGCAGCCGAAACGCTCGGCGAGGTCGCGTTCCACCGGCAGTTTGCCTTGTGGGGCCAACACGCCCTGGGCAAGGTCGGCGGCCAGTTGGTCGCGGATACGCAGGAACTGTGATTGAACGGCTTCAGCTGGCATCCGGGCTTCCCTGTGGATGGCGACGTTGACGGTGGCGGGCGGCGGGGTGGTCGTCGCTCACCTGGCTCAGCCCTGGCCCGCGAAAACGCTCACGCAGGGTCGCGCCTTGGTAGTCGGTCCAGACTCTACCGCGCCGTTGCAGTTCCGGCACCACCAGGTCGACAAAATCAGTCAGGGTCACCGGCGGCACCGGGTCGGCAATATTAAAACCGTCGAGGTCGGCCACTGCCATCCAGCGTTCCAGTTCGTCGGCGACGGTCTGCGGCGAGCCGACGATCACCGGGCCGCCACCGCCCACGCCAACAAATTCGCCAATTGCCCGTGGCGTCCAAACGCGGTTGCCATCCAGCCGGGTAAACACCTCCAGCAGCCCACGGATACCGGCGGTTTCCGCGTACTGCAGGGGCTGGTCGGGGTCAAGCTGCGAGAGGTCGATGCCGAGCAAGGCGCTGTAGCGCGCCAGGCTGCCTTCCAGGCTGGTGTAGTGCTGGTAGTCGCGCAGTTTGGCCTGGGCGGCTTCATCGCTGGTGGCAACGATCACGGTGACGATATTGAAGATTTTCAGCGATTGCGGGTCGCGGCCTGCGCTAGCGGCTTGGGCCCGAATGCTGTCGACCATGGTGCGGGTGATCTGCGGGTCATAGGAGGAGAGAAACACCCCCTCTGCATGCCGTGCGGCAAACGCCTTGCCCACCGTGGAACTGCCGGCCTGAAACAGCACCGGCGTGCGCTGCAGCGAAGGCTCGGACAGGGCGATGCCGGGCACCTGAAAATAGCGGCCCTGGTGGGCGATGGGCTGGACCCGGCTCGGGTCGATAAACACCCCGCCCGCTTGGTCGAACTGCACCGCATCATCAGCCCAGCTGGCTTCCCACAGGGCATACACCACCTGCATGAATTCCTCGGCGATGGCATAACGCTCGTCGTGGGGGATCTGCTGGTCCAGGCCAAGGTTGCGCGCGGCGCTGTCGAGGGCCGAGGTGACGATATTCCAGCCGATGCGGCCCTCGCTCAGATGATCAAGGGTAGTCATCTTGCGGGCGAAACTATAGGGCTGCTCGTAGGTGCTCGACACCGTCACCGCGAAGCCCAGGTGCCGGGTGGCGGCGGCAAGGGCACTGACCAGCAACAGCGGGTCATCGGTGGGGGTTTGAATGCCATCGCGCAGCGCCGCATCCACCTTGCCCTGGTACACCTCCAGCGGCCCCAGGGCATCAGCGATAAACAGCGCGTCGAATTTGCCGCGTTCGAGCGTTTGCGCGGTTTCCACCCAGTGCTGCAGCGTGCGGTAGCGATGCGCCTGGCTGTGCGGATGACGCCACAAGCCCATGGCGGTGTGGCCCACGGTGTTTTGCCGCAGGCCATTCAAGCGGATGCGTTTGTCGCTCATGCTGCCGCGCCCACGCGGTCGGTTGCGGGTTGCTGTTCCTGGTTGCTCAGGTCTTTCTGCCAGGCACGCAGCCCGTAAGCGGCCAGCACCACAAAGGCGGCGTAGAGACCAGCAGTGAGTTGCAGGTCTTTGTACAGGTACATGCCCACATACAAGATGTCGAGCACGATCCACAGCCACCAGCTGGCCACGTATTTGCGCGCCGCCCAGACGCTCGCCACCAGGCTGAACGAGGTCAGCGTGGCATCGGCCCACGGGATCGAGGCGTCAGTGAGGTAGTGCATCACGCTGCCCAGAGTCAGAGCGCCGACCACGCCTGCGAGCAAGCTGAGCACGGCTGTGCGCGGCGGCAAACGTTCCACCCGGACCTTGCCGGCATCCACCCGACCGGTGCTCCAGCGCCACCAGCCGTAGCCTTGCAGCACGGCAAAGATCAGTTGCAAGAGCAGGTCGGAATACAGCTTCACGTCATAGAAGATCCACGCATACAGCAGTACGGCCACCACACTGACCGGCCAGCACCAACGAATGCGTTGAGCGGTCAGCCAGACGCCGACCACATTGAACAACACGGCAACGATTTCCAGCGGTGTCATCTGTGCTTCTCCAAGCGGATTAGATAGGGGGCAGGGCGCAGCGTTATTGCTGCAGCTCCAGCGCCTGCTGCTTCAACTCACGTTTACGCGCCATGGGCAGGTCGTCCTGGTCGCCATAGGGCGCGCTGTACCAATTGCCATAGGTGGGGTTGGGCAGCACGAACCAGCGCTGACCCAACCACCCCAGATAAGGCGCGGCAGCCTGACGTTGGGCCGCCAGGTTGTTGGCCTTGGCCTGGACGAAATCGCCAAACGAGTCGCCCACCAGCAGCAACACCCGCGCATGTTCGGCCACCCACTGACGTCGACAGCTTTTGCCATAGCCTGCCGCTTCGCAGTGGCCGGTTGGCGTGGCTGCCGCCAGCACTTGTTGCGCATCGCTGACCGGAAAGCCGCGCAAGCGCAGGTTGCTGACGGTGTCGGCCACCTGCGCATGCTCACGGTTGGTCAGGTAATACACCTGCACCCCACGTTGCGCCGCCGCTTGCAGAAACGCCGCAGCGCCCGGCAAGGCCTGTGCCTGCCCTTGCTGCACCCAGGTGTTCCAACGCTGGTATGAGTACTCCTGGTTATTGCGGATATCGCGGGCATTGAGCGGGATGTTATCCAGCAGGGTTTCGTCGATATCCACCACCACCGCCGGCGGCAAGCCGCTCAGATCACGGGGCGGCAAGGGCAGGGCGTCCCAGCTCGGGTCGGCGAGTGCCACGTCCAGTTGCCGGGTGGCGCTGGCAAACACTTGCCGGTAGATCAGCTCATGCTCGATCGAGGTTTGCGTCCACAGCACGGCGTCCAGTTGGTCGTTGGCCGGGGGTTGCTGTTGGCAACCTCCGGCCAGGCCCAAGGTCGTCAGCAGCACACTGATCATCAGGTTGCGCATGGCCGGCCTCAGAAGTTGACGGTGGCGGACAGGCGCGCCGTGCGCGGTGCGCCCTGGAACAGGTAGCCGTCGCCCATGAACTCGCCGGCATCGCGCCAGTAGCGCTTGTCGAACAGGTTGTCGACGGTCAGGCGCAGCACCGTGTCGTAGTCGCCGACCTTGGTGCTGTAGCGCCCACCCAAGTCCCACACCGCGTAGTCGCCGACCTTTACCGTGCCTTCGCGGTTGGCGTATTTGCTGCCGCTGTATTGCACGCCGCCGAGTACAGCCAGGCCAGGTACGCCGGGAATGCTGTAGTCGGCATGCAGGGTGCCGCGCACTTCCGGCACGTTGATCGCCTGGTGGCCTTCGTACTCGTCGGTGCCGCTGTCGGTTACCCGCGCGCGGGTGGCGGCCAGGCTGGCACTGACTTGCAGATTTGAGCTCACGCGGCCGTTGGCGGAGAGTTCCAGGCCAGTGTTTTTCTGCTTGCCGGCCTGCACGTAGTTGAACGAGCCGTCGCCGTTCGGGCGTGGGTACTGGAAGTCCTGGCTGATCTGGAACAGTGCCGCGGTCAGGCTCAGGCGTTGCCAGTCGCGCTTGATGCCCACTTCGAGTTGCTTGGAGGTGGTTGGCGGCAGAATTTCCCCCGAGTTGGCGGCAAACCACGAGGCTTCGCCACCCAGGGACAAGCCCTTGCTGTAGCTCACGTAAATCGAGGTATCCAGGCGCGGCTTGTAGATCAGCGCAGCCTGCGGCAGGAACTTCCACAGCTGAGTGTGGCGATCGGTGTTGCCGTCGCTGTCGAAGGTTTTCTCGTCCAGGCGCACTTCGCGGCCACCGAGGATGGTTTGCCACTGCTCGTTGAAGGTGATGCGGTCGGTGGCGAACAGACCGTACTGGCGGCTGTCGAGGCGGCGGTAGGAGTCGCCCAGCTCACCGGAGTAGGGGGTGAAGTCGCCGCTGTCGGTGTCGATATTGCTGCTGCCGACGTATTCGTTCACCGATGCGCGGCGGTCCACCACACGGCGCAAGGCGCTGGTGCCGAAGGTCAGGTCATGGGCGAGGCTGCCGGTATTGAACTGGCCGTTGAAAGCAGCTTGCGCTTCGTCGTTGCGGCGGGTGTCGTCGGGGCTGCGGTAGTCGTAGACGTCGTAATCGCCATTGGCGCCAAAGTGGGCCAACAGGTCGCTGGCGCAACTGGCGGTGTAGTAGCAGCCGTAGGCGAAGGCGCTGTAGTCGTCGATCACCACTTTGCTGCGCGAGGCGCTGAGGGTGCCTTTCCAGGTGTCGTTGAAGCGGTACTCGAACAGGCCGTCGAGATTCAGCGACTCGATGCCCACCGGGTTCGACCAGCTCTGGTAAGCCAGCAGGTCATGGGGGTCGACGCCATGGGGCACCTCGGTGCCGCCAAGCAATTGGTAGCCCGGTACCGAGCGCTGTTCGCGCTTCTGGTATTCGGCATTGAGCTGGAGCAGGGCGTCGGGGCTGATGTTCCAGTCCACCGCCAGGGAGGCGAAATCGCGCTTGCCATCGGTGTGGTCGACGTAGGAACCAATCTCTTCGTGCGCCAGGTTGGTCCGGATGCCGAACTGCTGTTCTTCGCCAAACCAGCCGCCCAGGTCGGTGGCCAGGTACTGCTCGCCGTCGAGGTTGGTGGACACCGTTACCGAGCGCACATTCTCCGGCCGCTTGCTGACGTAATTGACCAGGCCGCCAGGCTCGGACACGCCGCTTTGCAAGCCGGACAAGCCCTTGAGCACTTCCACCTGCTGTTTGTTTTCCAGGGCGACGTTCTGCTCACCGGTAATGGTGCGACCGTTGATTTTGTAGCTGTTGGCCGAGTTCAGCGAGAAGCCGCGAACCACGAAGTTTTCGTAGTAACCGACCGGCGCATAGCTGTCGCCCACCGAGGCGTCGTTTTTCAGCACTTCGCTGAGCAGGCGCGCTTGCTGGTCTTTCAAGCGGGCATCGGTGATCACCGCGACCGACGCCGGGGTGTCGAGCAGCGGCGCGTCGTCGAAGCCGCCGACCGAGGCTTTTTTCGCCTGGTAGGCGGTGTCGTCCTGGCCGTAGACGGTGACCGCGTCGAGGGTTGTGGTGGTGGTGCTGGTGTCGGCCCATGCCGGGGTGATGGCCAGGGCAATGGCCAGGCTGAGCAGGCTGAGTTGTCCGCGTACTGCGGGGTTATACGGTGTTGCCATGTGGAGCGCTCCTTGGTCCTTGCGCTGCTACGACGCTTTTTTCGGGCGCAAAGGTACCCGAAGCGGCGCAACGCGAGGTGGCCAGACTGAATGAAAAAGCCGAATTAGCCGTGAGGCGTCAGGCCGGAGCTGCTCCGGTGGTCATTGGTAAACGTGCATCGGCGGCCCATTCCTGCAGGGAACCGTCGTAGATAGCCACGTGCTGGCGGCCCAACAAGGTCAGGGCCAGCGCGTTGGCGGCAGCGGAGATACCGCCGCCGCAGTAGAGAATCAGGGGTGTGTCGTCGTGCAAATACGTATCCAGCAGGTGCGCCAGGTCGTCCTTGGACAGGTAGTGACCGTGCGCATCGAACAGGCTGCGGGCGGGTTGGTTGAAACTGCCGGGGATGTGCCCGCGGCGGGCGTAACGGCTGGCGGCGCTGCCGTCGAACAGGGCGCTGCCAAGGGCGCAGATGAGGGTGCCTGCGGCGCGGCCGGCGACAATGGCTTCAACCTCGGCACGGTCTACCCAGTAGGGTGTGCTAGGCGCATTAGCCGTAATCGACGTGGGCGCGGTGGTGCGCACAGCACCGCTTGCGCCGGTTTGCACCGGCAATTGCGCGCGCTGCCATGCATTAAAACCGCCATCCAATACCGCAGCGTCGATGCCCAAACCGCGCAGCATCCACCACAAGCGTGCCGCCCAGAAACCATCGGCACGGTCGTAGATCACTACACCAACGTCATCGCCGACACCCAACGCCGCCAAGGCACTAAGCAACTGCGTAGGGGCCGGCAGGGCAAAGCTGAAGCTGGCCTCGGTATCGGCCAGTTCGTTGAGCAGATCTGCATGCCGAGCACCGGGAATATGCGCCTGCAACCAGCCTGGGTAACCGCTGCTGGCGCGGTAGTCACCATCAAAACGCGGCGCCGGTAACTCCACCGTGGCGTCCAGCAGCAGTAGCTGCGGATGCGCAAGGTTGGCCTGCAACCAGCTGCAGTCGACGAGGATGCCCGGCAGCGTCAGGTTCATGGCTGCACCTGGCCCAGGTGGTTGAGCAAGCGTTGCCCTTCGGCGCCGTTGAACCAGTGCAGGTGGCCGATCAGGTAGGCGTGGTAGGCCACGTCGGCGCTGCTGGTGGAACCGACCACGCCCTGGAAATAAGCGATCTCCGACAGGGCGAAATCGACGTGCACCAGCGGCAACAGCGCGGCGAGGGTGTGCCGGTCTTCGCCGGTCAGCGGTTTTACCGCGTGGTAGCCGGCCAGCAAGGCGTCGATGGCGGCGAGGTCCGCCGGGGCAGTGCCGCCGTGGTCCAGGTCGAGCCACGGCACGCCGTTGCGCTCGATGGCGTTGGCCAAGTCGAAAAGGGCGAAGGTGCGGTCAGCCAGGCCGAAGTCGAGCACGCTGCTGACCTGGGCATCGGCGCTGTCTGCGCTCCACAACAGGTTGGAGGCGTGCCAGTCGTTGTGGGTCCACAGCGGCGTTTGTTTGGCCAGCAATGGCCACAGGCGGGTGTGGTAAGGCAGCAATAAGGTCGACAGCTGCGCGTACCAGTCCTTGTCCTGCAGGTAGTCGCGCAAGGCGCTATCGGCTTCGGCGGCGGCCGCAATGGCTGCCAGCGGTTCGGCCTGCTCGATCAGCCGCGCATTCACCAGCAGCACCGGCGTTTGCCGTGGCGGGGCGCTGTAGTTGGCGGCGGCCAGGTGCAGCCTGGCCAGTGCCTGGCCGGCGGCGTGGGCATGGGCGGTGCTGTTGAACGGTGTCCACGACAGCGCGTCGCGGTACAGGTCGACCCCGGCGGCCACCCGGTGGATTTCGTAGGTCCATTCGTCCTGGGGAGTGGCGGTGCGGCCATGGCGATTGCTCTCCACCGCCGCCACTGGCGCACCCTGGGCATGCAGGTGGGCGATCAGCCGGTGTTCTTCTTCCAGCCAGGCCGCTTCACGCACGCGCTGGTGGTGGCGTTTGACGAACAACGTGCCGCTGCTGGTGGTGATCAAACCCGCTGCAGAAAACGGCCGCGGGCTGTGCCAATGCAGGCTGTGCAGCACGCCCAGTTGCGGGTACTCCAGCAGCAGGCGCTCGACATCCGCTTCGCGCAGCGCCGGCCAATCGGCGGCGACCGGCTCCAGGCCCAGACCATGGGCGGTTCGTAAGGGGGTATTGCTCATTGCTGCACCGCGTCGGGAAGGAAGGCGTTGCTGGTAGCGCCACGCCAGACCTCGGGATTATCCAACACGGCATGGCTATGCAGCCATTGCGCATAGGTTGCCAGCAGCGGTTCGCGTTGCTCACCCCAGCGGCCGTCGTGCAGCCAGCTCGGGGCAATCGCGTGCAATGAGGCATTCAGCAGTTCGGCGGGGAAGTACGGTGTCACCCCTTCATAGGCGGCCAGGGCGATGCCCGGTTCTGCGGCAACGGCGAGAAAACCGCGGGCGGTGGCGGCGAGGAAGTCGCGGACCAATTGCGGTTGTTCGGCCAGGGTGCGTTCGTGGGCGCCGAGCAGGTAGCTGTGATAAGGCGGCGCGCCAATGCTGTCGACGGGTAGCACCACTCGGCGTTCGTCGGCGATCGGGCTGGGCATCAGCGCTTCCCAGGCCCAGTAGCCGCCGAAGCTGGCGTCGGCGATGCCGGCGGCCAGTTGCTCGGGCCGCAGTTCGCGTACGCCGCTGTCGACCAGGATCACGGCGTCGGGGTCGCCACCATCGTTGCTGATCAGGTGGCGGACCATTGCCAGGCCGCGCGGTGTGGGGTTCAGCGCCAGGCGTTTACCGGCCAGGTCGCGGGGGCGGCGGATGCCGGTGTCGGTGAGGGTCTGGATGGATTCCAGGCCGCCGTGGTTGATGGCGGCGATGCCTTGCAGCGGTTGGCCGAGGCCACGGCGGACCAGTAGGCGGTTGCTGGGGAATACGCCGAAGTCGGCGGCGCCGGTGAGCAGGTGTTGCAGGGTGTCGCCACGGAAGGGGTCGTGGACGATCAGTTCGACGTCGAGGCCCAGTTCCTGGTACCAGCCGCGTTCGCGGGCGAGGTAGAAGCCGGCCGAGTTGGGCCAGGGGTGGAAGTATTCGAGCATTACCCGTACCGCGTTCATTCTGACGTACTCCAGCCAGGGGCCCCTGGTTAGAGGGGGTGGCGTCTCGTTTTCGATGGGCGGGATTTAACCCGTTTCAATCTGGTATATACCAATATCCTTTGTGGCTATGGTTATGTTTTTTCGTTCTTAGGGGAGGGGATTTGTGTTTGCGGGGTATATAAGGCGGGGGCTTTGATAGGGGGGATTGGTTTGATCGCGTGTGTGCGGAACGTTTTGTTTCGCGCCTTACGCGCGAGTTTCTTTTTTCAGTCGTCGGTGAGCCGAACCATAAAAAAAAATCCAAAAAATCTTGCCCCAACCTCGGCCCTACGCTGCGCTGCGGGTGCCCTCGTTTCGGCGCTGCTTCAGGGGCCGGCGTGACGGGCCATCCATGGCCCTTCACGCCTCTCGCGGCTCCCGGCCGCTCGACCCCTTACGCAGCGCCTGCACTCGGCCTTCGCTAACGGGGCGGGTGGATCAAGATCAACAGCGAGATCAACAGCGAGATCAACAGCGAGATCAACAGCGAAGCGTGGGCGATTGGGGCGGGGTCAGACTTGCGCTAGCAACGCATCGGCCAAGGCATCTGCGATGGCTTGGCGGTTCAGTGCGGTTTTTTTTGCGGCGGTGGCTTGTGGGGGTTCCAGGCGGAGCAGGGTTTCTACGGCGGGGACGTCCATGAATTCCAGTTCCACCAGGCAGGCGCGGCAGGGTTGGGTGGCGATGCTGTTGCCCAGTTCGATGTCGCTGAGTACGCCCAGGGCTTGCTCTTTTACGCCGCGGGCGACGGTGGCGGGGTCGAGTTTTTTCAGCACGGCGAGCACCTTGTCGTGCACGGTCTGGGCGAAGGCGCGGTCGGCGCCGGGGTTGCTGTTGACCTTGCTGATCAAGGCTTCGATGCCTCGCGCCTGGCCGTTGAAGCCGTTGAAGTGGATGCTCAGGAATAGTTTGGCGCCGTTGCTTTTGGCGACGTTGGCGCGGGCGTTGAGGCCGATGTTGATGTCGGTTTCGCGGGTCAGCAGCACTTTGACGTTTTTGCCGCTGGCCAGGGCTTTGGCCAGTACCGCGTTGCGGGTGCGTTTGGCGAAGTCCAGGGTCCAGTTTTTCTCCAGTTCGCCGGAGGGCGAGTGGGCGTTGTTCGGGCTGCTGCCGCCGGTTTTCGCCACGCCGCCGTGGCCGGGGTCGATGACGATCACGGCCGGCGCGCCGGCGACCACCGGGGTGGCGGGCACTTCCACGGTGGTCGCGGCGCTCAGGCGTTTTGTAGCGTCGCTGACCAGAGCCAGCACCTGTTTTACATAGGCGGCGCCGGACGGGTTGTAGATCGGCCCGATGAATTGGATAAAACCTTTGCCATCGCCGGCATGCTCTTCCCAGCCCTTGTACGGCGAGCGGGAGATGAACTTCCAATAGCCGAGAATGAAGGCCTCCAGGCTGGCGAATTTGCAGTAGAAGTCCTGGCCGTCGTGGGCTTGGTACTCCACTGGGGTGGCGAAGCCGACCATCTCCGAGCGCCATTTCAAGCCGGCAAAGTTCAGGTGCTTGCTGGCCAGCTCCGAGGTGCCATGGCCGGATTCCAGGGTCCATTGCGCCAGGGTCACCGGCTTCAGGACAGGGAAGGCGATGTTGAGGGTTTTGTAGCGGCTGATCAGGTCGTCGAAGAGGGTGGACATGGAAGCACCTCGGACTCAGGGGAAAAGGGCACGGCGGCAGTCAGGGCAGGGGTAAGGGCGGTGGGTCGAGGACCGATTCGCAGCGCGAGGCCATGTCGAGTTTCTCGGCGTCGCGTTTTTCGTTGATGTCTTCCACCGCCCGTTTGCCGCTCAGCACCACCGCCGGCGCGCTCGCCGATAGCGTGTAGGTGCCGGACATCGCCGGGCTGGTGTCGATGTGGTAGTCCATCGCCTCGCCGGGTTTGTCCACTTGCAGGTTCCACCAGTAGCCGTAGGTGGTGCTGGTGGAGGCGAGGTGAATCAGCGTGGCCGGGTTGTTCATGTCGCGGGCCACCAGCCCGGCACGAAACTCCAGCGAATTGCGCGCCGACTTCAGCGCCACGCGCTCGTTGCAGGCGGTTTCCTTGGCGCTGAACGACACCCCGGGTTTGTCGCTGTACTTGGCCACCACGGTGGTCGAGCTGCCGAACAGCCCGGGGCTGGAGAGCACCGGGTTGTCGGTGCTCTCGTGGAAGAACGGCGGCGTTTCGGTGAACCACACGTCCACGAACGGCCCCACCGAATCCACCAGCATGTCGCCGTGGGGGGCGTAGCGCTGTTCCAGGTGGTGGAAAAACAGGTTCTGCACCAGGCCGTACTGGAACATGCCCTTGGGCGGCTCTTCGATCTTCACCCCGCTGGTGCTGACGTCGAAGGGGCTGTCGACACTGAAGCTGTTGAAGTGCTCGAACACCCCGGTCTCGGCCCTGGCCTTGCTGCCGCCATCGTTGATCTTGATTGCGCCCTCGAGGAACTTCGGCACGCCATCAGCCGCGGCTGCCGGTGCGGCTGATGGCGGAGCGGGCGCGCCAGCTGCGGGCGGGTCGGCGCTGCGCACAGCGGTGCAGCGCGGGCAGCCACCGCCACAGGCGCAGGCTGACGCCGCCGGTGGGTTGGCCGTGCGGCTGGCGGCAGCGGCGCTGGACGTCGGGGCGGCGCGGCTGAATGACGGCAGTTGGGCAACCGAGCGGTGCATGGCAAACCTCCTCAGAAACAGCTGCGGCCAGTGTCGCCGTTGCGCCAGATATGCGCGGCGAAAAACGCGTAGGCGTCGGGGTTGTCCATCCGTGCGCCAGTGGTTTGCCCGGCGGGTGCTGCGGTGTTGCCAGTGGGGTAACCGGCGCTGCCGCGGTTCGGCGCGTGGGCGCCGACCACGCTGATGCCGGCATCGTGGGCGCCTTCATGCACCAGAATGATCGCCCGGCAGGTCGGCGACAGTTCCCAGAACGGCCGGCAAACGTGGATCAGGTCATCAGCCGGCAGCCAGAACGCTTGCTCGCCCTCGCAGATGTTGTTGCTGTTGCAGATGAAGTTGCTCACCGTCAGGGTGCCGAGAATCTGCTGGTAGGTGGCATCGATGGCGGTGCGCTGGGCGTCGCTGGGGGCAATGAAATGCCGTGCCAGGGCAGTGGCGTAAACACTGCCAGCCGCCGGCGCGGCGCCGAGTACGCCACGGGCGGCGCCGACATAATCGCGGGCCCGTTGGCGGGCGGTTTCCAGGCGCTGGTTGGCATCGTCGATGCCCGTGTTGCGCAGGCTGCAATCGCGAAACTCCGGCGGCTCCGGGCCGGCGACGGGGGCGGCCTGTTTGCCTTCGGCTTCGGCAGGTGCATCGCCCTCACGGGCCAGGCGTTTGCTGCTGCAACTCGGGCAGCCGCCACCGCAGGCGCAGGAGGAACGGGCCAGGCGCCGGCCGGGCGGCGCGGCGCTGGCAGAACTGGGCGCCGCACTGGGACGGCGGCTGGGTTTGGCGCTTAGTTGTTGGGCGTGGGTGAACATGGCGGTTCTCCTCGTGCAGGGCTGGGTTACGGGCAACTGATGCCTTTGCACGGGTTGTTTTTCCAGCCGGTGTTGCCGTTGGCTTTGCGGGTGCAGCACAGGTCTTTGCGCACGGCATCGGTGTAGCTGACGGTGACCGTGGTTTTGCCGCGCCAGGTGTGGTGGTTGAGGGTGCGCATCTTGTCGTGGTCCTCGACGTGCACGCAGGCGTGTGAGCCGGTGTTCAGCGCGCCTTCGTGAATGGCCTGCGGGCCGGCGAAGAAAATCGCGTAATTCATGGTGCCGGCGCCGCTTGCCGAATAACGCGAGCCCCAGCCTTTGGTGGCGACCGGATCGGTGAGATTGCCGCTGCTGACGTTATCCGAGTCGGTGTAGCCCAGGCCTTCCATGCGGCTGACTTTGTTGTCGGTGACCTTGTCGGTCAGGCCGATGCCACGCATGGTCGAACCACCGACGATGGGCACGCTCAGCGGGTTGGGCTTGTTGCTGGATTTGGCGCTATAGGTGGCGGTCAGGGTGCCGGTTGGCATGCGCGGTACCAGCGGATCACCGGCGGCCTTGGCGTCGGCGACATGGCCGGCATCGACCGCCGCGCCGGTGAAGGCCACGTCGATATGCTCGACCCAGGGTTGGTTTTTCGAGTCGGTAAGGGTTTCGTCCGCGCCCTCGAAGGCGATCGAGTTCTTGCTCTTGGGGTTGCGGTAACGCGCCAACATACGTTGCGCACCAGTGCCTTGCGCCGAGCCACTTTGCTGCACCACGTGGGTCAGTTCATGGGCCAGCAAGTGCTGCCCGGCGCGGGTCTCGGGGGCGTATTTGCCGCTGTCGAACACCAGGTTACGGCCCACCGTATAGGCCTCGGCACCGACATCGCGCGCCGACTGCTGGGCCTGGCCGCTGAGGTGCAGTTGCACGTCGGCAAAGCTGTGGCCAAAACGCTGCTCCATGTTCTCGCGCACCGCCGGTTCCAGCGGCCGACCGCTGCTGGCCAGGGTCTGTTCGACGCTCTGCGGCACCGTTTGCTGCTGCTCGGCAGCGCCGTTGGCCAGGCGCTGGATCTGTACCGGCGCGTTCAGTTGCGGCGCGCTGGGGCTGGCCATCACCTGGGCGGCGACGCGGTCGGCCTCCTGCTCATAACGATCGCCAGGCTGGCTGACACTCAGGTGAGCCTGCAGCGGTTGTTTACCGGCGCAGCGCGGGCAGCCACCGCCACAGGCACAGGCGCCGGGTGGTTTGGCTTTGCCTGCGGCCGGGGATGCCTGCAACACCGGTGCCTGTACGGGTGCCTGCAATACGGGTGCAAAGGTCCGCGAGCTGGCGTTGTGGCGGTGCAGTTGATCGGCGACGGAAAAGCTCGACATGCGTGGTGCTCCTCAAGGGCGTCGCGGCTGAAGCCGCTCCTACGAGACCGCACAACCGGTAGGAGCGGCTTCAACCGCGATAGCTTTACCTGCATCAGGATTTTTTGCCGGGTTTGCTCGGCGGTTTTTTCGCCGGTTTTTTACTGCTCGCCGCGCCGGTTGGTTTGCTCGCTTTGGTGATCCGCGTGGTCACCGTCTTGGCCACTACCACGGCCTTTTTGGTGGGGATCGCGACCTTGTCGATGCGCACATCGGCGGGCGTGGTTTTGCCGCTCGGTTTGCTGCCATCGAGCACCCGTTTGGCCCGTTCCAGCAGGGCCTGGGCCTGCTCTTCGCCGCCGAGTACTTTGGCCAGGCGCTCGCGGTCGGTTTCGAGGATGCCTTCGATGTCGATGACCTTCAGCCGCGCCAGTTGTTTGAGGGTGGTGTCATCCAGCCCCAGTTTGCTCAGCGGTGTGCGCACCGTGGGTTCCGGTGGCGGCTCGGTGGGTGTTGGCGGCTCTTTGGGCGGCACGTTCGGCGTGGTCGGTTCAGTGGGCGTGGTGGGGGTAGGTGGCTCGGTGGGTGGAGTGGGCGCCGTGCGCGTGCCGAAGATCACCGTGCCATCTTTGATCACCGATTTGGGCACCACTTTCAGCGGCACGATCAGGGTGATGTGCAGCTCGGCCCCGGCGCGAAATTGCAGGGGGTTGCTGTCTTTGAGCAGCTGTTTGCCGTTGCCATCACTGACCCTGGCAAACAGTGGGCTCTGTTTTTCCAGGGCGGCGGTCTGTTCGCTGCTGAAGCTGGCGCTGAAGGTGCCGTTGCTGTCGCTGACGCCGACGTTCTCCACTACGCGGCCGGTGCTGGCAATCAGGTCCAGGGTGTAGCCACCCACGCCTTGTTGGCGGTCGTTGAGCAGGCGGCCGCTGAACTGCGCGCCGTCGCTGCTGCTTTTTCGCGCCTCGCGGATGGTCAGGGTTTCCTGGCTGGTGGCGAGCAGCTGGTTGCTCTGCGCGCTGGCATAGGCCTGGGCTTTCATGCCTTGCACCACCGGGTAATCACTGCCGTGCTTGGCCTCCAGGCGGTAGGCCTCCATCTGGTAGAGCTGGGTGGTTTGCACCTGGGTGGCGTGAATCTGGCCCACGGCCTGGGCGGCCGAGTTCTGTGTGAGTTCGCCCAATTGATTGCCGCTGAAGGCGTCCTGGGACAGGCTGCCGCCAAGTTGCGCGGCGTTGGCTTGCAGTACCTTGATCAGAAACTGGCCGATGGCAGCGGGCGAGGAAAACAGCTTTTCGCAGACCTCGCGATCCAGCACCTGGTTGAGTTGGTTGATGGTTGGCAACGGGCTGGTTTCCACTTCGGGCAGGGTCACGATGCAATGGTCGGCCTGGTTCAGCGCGGTCATGTTCATGCGGATGCCGATGCTCAGCAGCGACAGGGTGCGGTTAACGTCTTCACGCAAGCGCGAGGCGGTGGCGCGCACGCTGTCGCCAAGCAGGAAGGCATTGGCGAAAAACGGGTCGCTGCGGTAC
Source organism: Pseudomonas sp. GV071 (assembly GCF_003050835.1). Lineage (GTDB taxonomy): Bacteria > Pseudomonadota > Gammaproteobacteria > Pseudomonadales > Pseudomonadaceae > Aquipseudomonas. The sequence goes on from NZ_QAOJ01000009.1 coordinate 209,777, forward strand.
ACCGACGACGTATTAGCCGAGTAACCCAGGTCGTCCAGCGAGCCGAGCACTTGCGAGGTCAGCGAACGGTTGTCCTGGCCCAGGCGAATGTAGTTGTCGTTGAACAGGGTTTCGCCGCCGGGCAATGCCTGTTCGGCGGCGACGACATAACGTTTTTTACCGTCGCCATAAAAACTGGTACCGGCACCCGAGGTCAGCGGCGGGGTGTCCAGGTACTTGCCCAGTACCCGTGCCAGCAAACGGTGAATGCCGCCGAGGTTGACCAGCAGCACGCCGCCGACAAAGGTATCGACAAAGCCCTGCAAACCGCTGAGTTCGCTGTTGAAGTGGTTGTTACCCACCGACACCGGGCCAAAGGCAAAAGCAGTGAGGGCGCGGCCCACCGGTTGTTCGATGCGGTTGTCATGCACGCGCAAGGCGGCGTTGCGCCCGCTGGAGGTAGACAACTGGCTGGTCAGCGCGGCGGCAAAGCGCAGGTACAGGCCACCGCGCAGGCCGGCATTACGCTTGTCTTCGTAGTCCAGGGTGTCGGCGCCGTTGGCGCTCAGGCGGTTGTCGCTGATTTCGATATTGTCGCCATAACCGACAAACACCCCGCACACCGGGTCGGCGGCGCGCGGGCCGTTGTCGTGGATATGGTTGCCGCTGATGCGCGCGGCTTCCACCAAGGCCAGGGAAATCCCGCCGCGACCGATAAATTGCGCCTCTTTGAGCAACTGTTCGGTGAACGGGTTTTGCAGGTTGTGGTGCAGGCGGTTGTTGAGAATCAGCAGGTCGCGCACCTGGTCAGTGGCACGCAGTAGCGGGGTCAACGACAGGTTGAGCAATAGCGCGTCGATATAGGCCAGCACGGCGGCTTTCGGGTCGTTAGCGGGGATCTGCCGGGTCTCTCCCAGCAGGGTCGCGCCACGCCGTGGGGCAAAGCCAATGGCCGACAAGCCCATCAGCGAGATGTCGTTGGCCTCGATGATGATTTCATGCAGAAAACCTCGGCTGGCTTTGCGGGTGCTGGTGGTAACGGTGATGACATTTACCAGGGTGCCCTGGTCGCGCGCCTCGGCCACTTGCACCACTTGGTACGGCGGGGCCACGTCGAGGGTGTAACGACCGGATGCGGTTTTGATGCTGGCCATGCCTTGGGCATCGGTGCGGTCGCTGGCAACCTGGCTGGCTTGCAGGTACAGGTCGAGGTCCGATACCGGTTTGCCTTTTTCGTCCTGCACCAGGGCGAGAAATTGGCCGTTGTCGTCGACGGTGACGCTGGCCTCCGCCGATTTTTTACTGCCGGTGACCACCACGCTGTCGCTGCCTTCAGCGGCGGCCACCGTGGCCACCGGCGGCTGATCCGGGTCGACGTCGCGCACCGGTTGCCCATCCAGTTCACCGCCAAGGGTAATGCCGTTGCCGGCGCCGCCAACAATCTGGTTTTCCAGCATCCGCACGCGCTCGCTGCCGGCGCGTACATGAATGCCGCCCAAGGCCCGGTAGGGCTGTCGCGGCGTCAATTGGGCGAGCAAGAAGCCCCACACGGTGTAGGCGTAGGTCATCACCCACAGCGGATACAGGTACAGCACCTCGGGTTTTGCACAGGGGTCGGCCGGGTCGCGGGTGGGGTCGTCGTCGGGCTGCTCGGGTTGCTCGCCTTTGGGTTCGCTGAAGGGCAACAGCACCAGGGTGTTGCGTTCCACCTGCACATCATCGGCGGCGAGGGAAATGGTAGCCAGACCGTCGACGGTGTCCAGCAGGTGCAAGCGGTTGTTGGACAGGGTGACGGCGGCGGCATGCTCAACCCGAATGGTGTTTACCCGGGCGATCATCCGGCAGTCATGCACGCTGATATCGCGGCAGCTGCCTTCCCGCTCGCCACGGATCAGCACGGCAATGCTGTCGTAGGTCACCAGGTCCAGCTCGCACACTTCAATGCCCACGCAGTTGCTGAACACCAGCACCGGCTCGTCGCGTTTTTCGGTATGGGGCAACAGCAGGGTGCGCCACCGGCAGCCATGAATCTTCACATTGCTGCGCCCTTCCAATTCCAGGTTGGCGCGGTGCAAGCCGGGTAGCAGACACAGCTCGCCGCCCCCCGCTGGCAAGTGCTCGGCGGCTTCTTCCAGGGAGTTGAAGTCACCAAAGCTGGTGATGCCATTGCCCACCAGCCAGGTGCAACAGACCTTCTGGTTGACCAGCGGGCGGAAGCGTTTGCGGCAGTCTTCGATAGTGCCGCTGATTTCGGTGTTGCGCCGGCCGGTCCAGTTGATTTCTGCCAGCGGCGCGCGGTGGTAGACGATGCCGCTGGGCGGCGCATGGTCGATCAACGTCTGCGGGTTGTTGATGGCGCCGGCGCGCACGCTGAAGGTCCAGTAATCGCCGGGGCGATAGTTGCCGGCGCTGGCGGCGTCGAAGGCCAGGTGGATACCGTCGTGCAATTCAACTGGCGCCGCGCTGGCGGGGAAGCTGGCGATATCGGCCAGGCCGTTCCACAGGCGGATAAACACCGACTCGCCACTGCTCGGAACACTGCCGAACGTGGCCGGGGCGGCCAGTTCCAGGTCATGGTCGGTGTTGAGGGTGGCACGGCTGCCGTACACCACTTCCCAGCTGCCGCTGGCTTCGCTGTATTGCAGCGCTTCGAGGTAGAACTCGGTGAGCCCGGAATTGACGATGGCCGCGCGCCCGGCGTCGAGGTAGACGCGATCGGGGTCGCTGCTCGCGTCGAAGCGGCCACGGCCCACCAGGCCGCCGTTCCATTGGCTCCACTTGAAGCGCGGGGTGGTGCCCTCGGCGATTTCGATGCGGTACAGGCAATGTTCGAAGCCGCTGTAACCGCCACCGCCCACCACCGGGCAGTCGCCGCCAATCGCCACCTGCGGGGTCAGGGTGACGCTCAGGTGGCCCTTGCTGGCCGGGTCGTCGCGCAGTTTGCCGAGAATGCTGGTGCAGTCTTCGCCCTTGGCCAGGCGCAGCAGGCGCAGGCGGAAATTGACGAAGGCGCGCTCGGCCGTATCCGGCCCGCCGAGCGCCGGTTCGAGCAGGCGCTGGGGATACTGAAAACCGTGCAGCGCCTCTTGCGACACTTCGAGGATTACCGCATCGCGCACGTCGTCGTTGATATCGCTTGGCGTGGTCGCGCCCAGGTACGTGGCCTGGCGCGTCACCAGGTCCAGCGGCGCGTCGGCAGCACCGGCCAGGCGGGTGAGAATGCCATCCACCCAGGCGCGGCCAGGTCGCAGTTGTACCTGCACGGCGCCATCTACTTCCTGCGCCACCTCCACATGAAAACCTTGCGGTTCGCTGGCCGGCACCGCGCATACACCGGCGCCGATAATGTCGCGCCCGGCTTGACCAGCCCAGGCCAGCTCCAGCAGTTGGCTTTCGCTGAGGTCGGCATCTGTGGTTACCCGGCCCTGTTGGTGCAACACGCCCGCAAGGTTGCGCAGCAGGCCCTGGTCAGGCGTGCTGACCCCGCGCTCGTGCTCATGGGGCTCGAAATTGAGCTTGGAAAAATCGCCTTGCATGGTTCCCTCCGTCAACTGATGGGTATCACCAGCGGCCGCACGCCAACGGGCGTGAACTCCCGGAGCCGCACGTGCAAATTGGTCCACTTGTGTGCTTCCAGCAGAAAGCCGAAGGCACCCATGGCGTCGTCGTCCGGGCCCAGTTCACGGACGCGGCGGTCGGTTTCGTGTTGCAGTTGGGCATACCCCGGCGCGTTGAAGCGCTCGGCGGTAAACACGATGCGTGCGCCTTGCACGCAGAAATGATTGGGCGGCTTGCGGTTGTCGGTGGCGGCGAAGGCGCTCCATTTGATGCAGCCGTGCTGGTTGTCGAGCACCTGAAAACGCTGGGTGAAAATGCCGCCGCTGCCACCCACGGCGGCCACCCGCACGGCGCCAAAACAGGTGAGGCCGGCAAAGGCCAACGGCGCGCCCCAGGCGTTGTCCGGGTCAGTCGCAGCGCCGATGGCCAGGGGGCCGATGGCGGCATCGTAAAAACCGAGGCCGGCGTCCACCACGCTGTCCTGAATGTCCAGGCGGTAGCGGCTGTCCACCGCCAGGGAGCCGACGATGCAGCGTTGAATGATGATGTCCGGGGTCGGCACAAAGGCATCGACATCGGCGCTGCTGGCAAAGTCGTAGCCGTCCACCAGATGCAGCGCCGCCTGCAGCGGCGCGCGGCTGCCATCGCGCAGGCCGTGGCCGCCGGGCGCCAGGGTGCAACCGAGCAGTTCCAGGCGAGCGACGGCGGCGCGCGCGATCAGCGCGCCGCCGGCTGGGAAACCGGCAGCAGGCGCCAGGTACAGGCCCTGCAGGCGCACCTGCGGGTATTCCGGGGTCGCGGCTGCGGCGTCTACCGGGCGCAATGCCAGCGGCTGGCTAAGGAGAATGATCGGCCGGTGTTCACCCATGGCCCTTAGCGTCAGTGACTGCGCCAGGCGCAAGGAACGGCCGCCATCCACCGAGGTGCCGGGCAGCGCGGCAAGGTCGATGCGGTGCACCAGGCTGTCGTGGATTTCGATAACCACCGGGTCGCTGGCACTGTCCAGATCAGCCAGCGCTGCTTGCAGGCTGATACCCCCTGCAATCGCGCCGACGCGGCGGATGTCGGCGCTCGGCGGGTCGACGGGCAGGCTGCGCGACGTCGGGTGCGCGCCCACCGGGCCGACGGCGGCGTAGGTGAAGCTGCTGTACAGCCGCGACAGCAGCTCACCGCTGTTGTCGGTGACCAACTGGTTGGTCTGCGCCGTGGTTTGCAGGCCGACCAGCACCCGGCCCAGCGCCGGGTCGATAACGATCTCGCCGAGTGACAACGGCCGGCGCAAACCGCTTTCCCAGGCGCACAGATTGTCGCCGCGATAACGCCACTGCCAGTCGGCCGGCAACAGCGCTTGCAAGGTTTGCGGCATAAACAACTGCAGCCCGCCGTCGGCCAGATCGAAGCCACTGAGCGGGTCGCTGCCGGCGTCGTAATAGTCGACCTGCACATAGGCCTCGGGGTGGCCTTCGATGCTGCCACTGGTGAGGCGCGGGGCGAGTATCGGCCCTGGCACCGCGTCGGCCTGGGTCAGCGCTTCGCCGGTCAGGAAGCCCGGCCTGCCGGTGTTGAACAGCTGCACGGGAATGTCCAGCGGGTGCAGGTCAAAGCGCAGCGCGCGGCGCGCCAGGCCGGCGGGCAGGGTGCCGAGGTTGCTGACGCCTTTGCACAGCGGCAACACCCGCGGCAGGCGGTAGGTGGCCAGGCGCCAGAGAAAGATCGCCAGGTTGGGCAGGTTGATGTGGCGGTTGCCGTCCTGGGCGATCTTGCAGTCGGCGCTATAGGCAAAGCGGTCGAACGGCGTGCCGAGCAAGGCCAGCGCGGCCGGGTCGCGAATCGGCGCGGTGCCGCCACGGGGAATGTCGAAGCGTGTGCGGTTCGGGTTGGCGTAGGGCGGGGCACCACCGGCATCTGCGCGTGGGTGATTGAGGTGCTGGGTCCAGCTCAGATTTTCCCGCAACTCGACACTGCGGCAACTCCAGCCGGTGAGGTTGAACGCCAGCCGTTCGATGGCGCCGAGGGTGCCTTTGCGCCGGCGCAGGGCGATGGTGTCTGCAACATCGGCGCGCAGGGTGTGCGGGTCGCCACTCAGGTGCGACGTGCCGAGCAGGTCGGCCAGGTAGGGGATTGCCCAGTCTTCGCAGGTGTCGATAAACAGGTTGTCGTAGAGCCGCTCGATATCGGCATGCAGGGCGCTGAACGGCGCCTCGATGGCGCCCAGGTAGGCGCGCAGCTGATTGGCCGGCACGATCTCGGCATCGCGGGTGCGGTAGATCTCCGGTAGGCGGTCGAACAGCGGCACGCGGGTCATGGGCATTCTCCTGCGCCGGGTTCGGCGAGCGCGGTCAGGCTCAGGTGCGGCGCGGCCAGTTGCAGCAGCTCATGGCCACTGCAGGCAACGCTGGCGGCATAGCTGCGCGGTGCATAGGGCAGGGGAGCGTCGAGTGGGTCTTGCACGCTGTTGCTCAGGCGGCCGAATGCGCTGACCTTGCACCAGAGCACCCCGCCGACGTTCTGCACCACCCCCTCGATGGTGCTGGCATATTCGCGCTCACCGAGGCGGCGCTTGTGCAGGCCGAACAGGCCGCTGCGCTCATGCTGGCTATCGCTGACCAGGCCCAGCGCCGCACGAATGCCGGCCTCGACCTCGGCCTGTTGGTAGCTGGGCACCCGCGCATAGCTGAGGTCGACGAACACGTAACGCAGCAGCGCCTGCTCGACGATCAGCGGGAAACGGTCGGGCCCACGGCAGCGCTGGGCATGGCTGAGGGTGGCCTTCACTGCGGTGAATTCCGCCTCGCGACCACCTTCCAGCAACACCCGCAGAATCACCGCCGGCACCCCGGCGTGCAGATCCCAGGCAGCACTGGCAGTGACCACCCCGGGCACCCCGAGGGTTTCGCTTTCGTAGTCCTGAATGCTCACCAGGCGGCCCAGGCTTTGCACCTTGCCGGGGGCGGTCTGACGGGCTTTTTCTGCCGCTTCCGGCGCCGCGCCACCGCTGACGATACCGGCCAGGCCGAGCTTGTCGAAGCCTGGCGGACGTTCGCTGGCGGTGGGGCTGGCACCGACTTTCAACGGACCAAAGGCGCCCGAGCCGCTGCGGTAATCGGCCAGCACATTGTTCAGGCCCGAGGGCAACCGCGCGCCGGTTTCGCCGTCGCCAAATTGCACGAAGCTCTTGCCCTGGGCGTCTTCGCGGACGATATAGATCGGCTCCTGAGGGCCATGGCCAAAGAAGCTGTCTACCCGTTGCCACAAGCGCCCCTCGACCCAGATCTGCAACGCCGGTTGTTGTGCTGGAATGGCGGCGGGCGAGAGGAAATAGGTCAGCGGCGCCTTGGCCAGAGGGAAGGTTTGCCAGGCCTGGCGATGGTCGCCATTGCCGAGCACCACCTGCGCTTCACGTTTGCCCTGGGAGGCGTCGGCCAGGTTGCCGAACACAGTGACCCGCGGCGCCACCTCATCGAAGTCGGCGCGGGTAAAGGGGCTGGGCGGGCGGTCGAAGGTCAGCCACCACAGCCGCGGCACCTCAGGCAACGAGGTAGTGAAGCTGGCCACGCCGTTGGTGCAATACAGCTCCACCTGGCGGCCGTCATCGCCCTGCAGGTACAGGCGTCGTCCCGCCAAGGCCCGTGCCTGCACCTGGGTGCCGTAGAAGTGAAGGGCATTGCTGCCGGTGCTAAAGCTGCCATCGGCGGGGTTGTTGACCGGTTTCAATGTCAGCGGCGGGCTGCTCACTTCATGCACAACGATGTCGCGCACATCGCTGCCGGGCTGGGTGCTCATGGCGTGGCGAATCAGCGGCTGGTCGAGGCTGAGAAAGGTGCTGGCGCCATGCAGATTGCCAAAGCTCAGGCTGGCGCTGCGCACGCTAGTGACCCGGCGCACCACACTGAGCGCCACCGGCGTGCTGGTGTTGGCACTGCTGACCCGCGCCTGCACCACCACCCGCATGCCTGCATGCAGGTCGCTGAACTCGGCGTCCAGCGGCAACAGTTCCGGGATCAGATCGATGCTGGCGCTGCTGTTGGTGCAAGGGTGGCCGGCATACAGGTGACGGAAATACCCGGTGCTGCTTTCCGTGGCGCCGATGATGTCGTTGCCGCTCTTTTTGCTGCTGACAATCTTCGCCGGCGTGTTATGGCCAAAGTGGCGGAATGAACGATTGACCCGGTACGCCGCCACCGGTTGGTTCCAGGCCTGCTGCAGGGGCGTGTCGGTTTCCACCAGCACCCGGCCGAGCACCTGGCTGACGCTTTTTACCTTGATGATCTGCGGTGCCTGTTGTGCGCTGAGGCTGGTGCCGTTGCTGGTCCAGGCCGGTTCCGGCGCTTGCAGCAACAAGCGATCGCCGGGCTTGAGGGTGAAGGCGGCGAGGCTGCGGCTGTCGCTGTAGCCATCCACGGTATGCAGCTCGAAGCGGCTGCTGCCGACTGGCAAGGTGGCGGCATAGCTGCGTGGCCGGTACAGGTGAAAACGGCCGAGGTGCGACCAGGCTTGCAGTTCACTGTCGGTCTGAAAATCTGCCGGGGTTGGTTGTCCGGCCAGCTCGGCCTTTACCGGGAAACCGCTGCGCAGGATTACCGGCTGGTCGCCGCGCACCTCGAACGCCAGGGTCGCGCGCCCGCCGATGCCGGGGGCCAGGCGATAGCCTGTGAGGCGCACCAGTTCCGCCACGCTTTCGCGCCAACTGGCGGTGCGCAGGTAGGCCTCATTGGCGTAGTGCTCCTGATAAAAACTGAGGATGTCGCCGAGAATTGCCGCGCCTTGCAGCAGCGCGATGCCGGGGTCATCGGCTTCGCGGTGGGTCCAGGCCGCCAGTTCGGGGGCGGCATCGATGCCACGGGTCATGGCTTCGACAAAGTCGCCATAACGGCCGATGCGCACGGCAATGCGCGGCAGTCCCGGACGGTTATCGGCGCGCAGGGGGAATACGAACGGGTCGGTGATCAGCGGGTTGCAGGCCATCAGCGACGCCCTCCCTGCACGGTAAAGCGCAGTAAGCCGCGCTCCAGGTGGTCGGGGTCGTTGGCCAACAGCAATACTTCGTCGCTGGCCATCGCCAGTTGTTCGGCACCCACTAGCAGCGGCAGCGGGGAAGCAAAGCGCTTCATGCCGATGCTGACCACATGCGCCACCCCCGGCACCGCCAGCAAGCGGCCTTCGATCAGACTGCGGTGCAGGGCCTGGCCGAAGGTCCATTGGTCCGGATGGAAAAAGCCGGGGCGGCCATCGCTGGTCCAGTGCTCGGAGAACTCTTGTTCGAGGACAAAACGCAGGTCTTCGCACCAGTAGTCGGCAGCGGCGCACACCACCACCTGCACCTCCAACGGCACATAGCGCGGTGGGCGAATTTCCAGGTCCTCGCCAATCAGTCGCACGGCTTCCAGGTGCGCTGAAACACGGGGCAGCAGTTCGTCCCACAAGGCTTGTGAGTGTTCATCGCCGACGGCGGTAAAGCCGCTGGGGTCGAGGGTGATGCGCACCGTGCGCCAGCTACCGGTCCAGGCATAACGGGCGACGGCACGGGATACACCGGGCACCTCTTCGGCACGTTTGACGTAATCGGCCAGGGTCACCGCGCGCAACTGGCGGGCGCGAAACGCCTCTGGCGCATTACGGCGAATGCGCTCGGCCGGCTCCGGCGCGCGGCCATCGCTGACGTCGAAGGGGTTAGTGGTGGCGATGACCGCGCCATTCAGCGCGCCTTGCAGCGGTTCGGCTTGCAGCAACTGGTCGGCGCCGATATTGCCGGCCGGGCCAACGCCGATCTGGTAGCGCGCATACACGGTGGCACCCAGCGGCAACAGGCGGCCGTTGCGGCCATTGCCGAAGCGCAACTGGCTACGCTGCAGCTCATCGGTCTCGACCATAAAGTGGTCGCCGTTTTCCGCCGAGTCATCGCTGTGCACCAGGCTTTCCACTTCGTCCCAGGTTTCCCGCGCGCCACCGGCGGCTTCGACCTCTAGCCAGAGGGTCGATAGCGCCGGTACTTCACCCGCGCCCTGTGCAGTGGGCAGGTAGGCCAATGGCCCGTCGTCGGGCAGCTCGGCGAGCACCCAGTCGCGGCCGTCCTGATGGCGGTCCTGGCGCTGGAAGTGGCGGTGTTTGACGGTGCTGGTATCGCTCGGCAAGAGGCTGCCCGGTTCATGGAATTGCACCTGCAGCGGCTGCCCGGAAAACACTGGCAGCAGGTTGCCGTAGAACACCGAGACATCACTGACGGTTTGTGGCGGTGGCCCGGGGCAAAAGCTGCTGAAGCTGTAGTCAGCCCGCAGGGCGTCGTCGCGGCGCCAATGCACCCGCACCAGCCACACACTGAGGAGAGGGTCGAACAGGGTTTCGGCTGCCTCACTGCCGCTAAGCAAACGTAACAACTGGCGTTTGCCGCGCTGGCGGCCGGCGACCTGGCCGGTCAGCGGGTTGAGGCGTTCGGCAATCAGCAGCTCACGCCATAAGCCGTTGCGCACCAGGTCGCGCAGGGCATCGGCCTCAGCCTGGTCGGCCAGGCCATCGAAGGGCACCAGATCGGCGCTGGTACTGCCGGCTGCCAGTGCCGGTTGCGCGTCGCGCCAGGTGTACAGACGCAGGCGGTTGAGCAGCGGGTCCAGGCGTTGGCGTTGCGCAGCGGGCAGACGTTGCTGGCGACTGGCGAAGCTCACCGCCTGGTCAACGGTGTGCACCACCAGTTCCTGATCGGTGAGGCTGAACGGCGCCTGGCCGGCCACCACATCCACCGCCAGCCAGGTGCTGGCCTGGTTGCCCTGGTGCAGGTGGTAGTCCATCAAACGGGCGTGGCGCGCCAGCGACAGACGTTTGCGTGTGCTGCCCAGATAGGCCTCGGCCATCACCCGGTCCTGGTAGTCGCTGAGCTCATCGGCCGCGGCGGCAAACAGGTCGATCAGCACCTGGTCATGGTCGGCCTCACTGGTGCTGGCCCAGCCCGGCACGCGCTCGGCCATGGCCACCATGAGGGTATGGCGGAAGGAGTCGTAGTCTTTGGCTAGGTAGTCGATGCCGGGGTTGGGCTGGGCGGGGCGATGACGCTGCACGGGCGCGCAGTCGTTGGTGAAACAACCGGGGCGAAACTTGAAACCGATGCTGCTGAAAAACGGGTCGATCAGGTTGGCGTTCCACACCAGTTCCAGGCGGTAGGTGGAGTAGTCACCCACCGGCGCGATGCGCAGGCGCAGACGGCGGCTGTCCAGCGCGCTGACTGCGGTGACCTGCACCTGGCCCAGGGCATTGCCGGCTAACACACGGCTACCCCCGCGCAGGCGAAACACCTGGTGCACGCGGCTGGGGTCGGCGCTCAGGTCGGCGACGATTGCCGCCAGGTGCAGGCCGTTGAAAAAGCTCAGCTCGATATCGGCATAGGCCGGGTTGGCCCCTGGCCCGAGGCTGACCAGGGCCAGTTTCAGTCCGTCCAGGCCATGGCTCTGCAGCACATCGGCACGGTCATCAACCAGATCTGGGAACGTAATGGCAGTCATGGTTTAACAAGTCCTTGTTGGTCGTCTGAGGGCGACTTATTTGGAACTGCGTTGAAACTTCACGACCCGCGAATCCGGGCTGCCGGCGGGGCGGTATTTCACCGTCACCTCCAGGGTGGCGGCGCTGTCATCCCAGGTGACGTCGATCAGCTCCACCGTCAGCCGCGTGCCCAACCAGCGCGACAGGCCATTGGTGATGCGCGCCTTGACCACCCCGCGCAGCGCCTCCGAGGCGGGCTCGAACACCAGCTTGCGCACGCCACCACCGAACTCCGGCAGAAACAGGCGCTCGCCGGGGCTGGTCAACAGCAGCTGCAACAGCTCGTCGCGCACCTGGGCGGCGTCATCCACCGGCGCTGCGCTGCGGCCATCGCTGCCGATGTGAAAGGGAAATGCCAGGTGCCGTCCGCTGGAGAGGGTCATGTCAGATGCCTTTGGCTTTTTGTTGGACCTGCACCACCACCGCCGTGCCTTGCGGCGCCATGGCGGCGTTAAGGCACAGGCCGACGCTGGTTTGCAGCAACACGGGAATGCCATGCAGGTTGGTTTGCGCCGCCGCGGTGACCCACTGGATGCTCAGGCAGGGCATCGGCACTGTGGTGAAAAACGGGCAGCCGGCAATCGGGTGGCGGTCAGTGATCAGCAGCATCGCCGCGCCATCCACCTTGGCTTCGACGTTGCTGGTAATCAGCAGCGCCTGGCCGCCATGGGGGCAGATCACCGTGCTGGTTTCGGTGAGGATCGGGATCATGTCGGCGGCACCCCGAACGTCATCGCGCCATTGACCAGGCTGACGCCCGCAAGGCCGACCTTGATCAGGCCGTTGTTGAGCGAGATCGACTCGTTGCTGATACGGATCTCGCAGGCGCCGCAGCTGATCACGATGTCGCTGGCGCTCAAGGTGATGGTCTTGGCGATCAGGCTGTCGCCATGGACGATTTTCACCTCGTTGGCGGCATCGTCGAGAATCACCTGGTGGCCCGCCTTGGAGACGATCACCCGCACCTGCTCGCCCTGGGGTTGCGGGCGTTGGCCGCTGGCCCACCAGGCGCCGGCCCAGATCGGGTTGTCCAGCTGCCCGGCCTCGAACTCGATCCACACCCCGGAACCGATCTCCGGCAGCAGCACCGCGCCATGGCCATCGCCGGCAAACGGCGCCGCCGGCAGCGCCCAGCCACAGGGGTGTTCGCCCAGCACCGCTGGCACGGTGGCGCGAATCCGGCACTGGTTGTTGGGGTCGCTGACATCGGTGACCACGCCGCGGTACTTGCCGAAATAACGCCCGCCAACGCGCTCGACCAACTGTGCCACCAGCTCTTCCAGATTGGCCTCCATCAAAAGATCCCCACGCTGACTGATACCGACAGATTGAGGCCGCCACCGAGGGCCTCGGCCACCGCCGCGCCTGAAACCTCGCTGGTGGAATTGCACTTGGCCTCGAAGCTCTGGCTGTAGGCCGAGGGGGTGATGCGGTGCACCACCTTGGTCAGCAGGTAATCGCCGCTGTAGGGCGTGGCGCCGGCGTCGACGCGGACCTTTTGATAGGGCGTGAGCACCGCCGGGTAGCAGCCGCTGACCACCTCACTGCTGAGCTTGTAGACATAACCGCGCCGCCTGGCCTGGGCCGTGGCGGCGGCGCTGGGGTCTTCACGGCTGTTGTCGCTGGGGTTGAGCAGCCGCCGTGGCGTGAGGTCGGCGGGCAGTGCTGGCAGGTTGCGCATCAGGCCGAGGTCGGCGGCGCTGGTTTCGAACTGGGTGACACCCTGGTCGTCGACCCGCAGCACTTGCGCCTGGGTGCGCTCACCGCCGTCGGGGTCTTGCATCACGCTGGCGTTGGCCAGGTTGCGCTGGGCGCCGATCAGCACCAGGGGCGGCAGTGCGGCGGGGCCTTCGGGGTCGGCGCAGAAACAGCCGATGCTGGCGCCAGCGGTGTCACCCGGCAGCACATAGGCGTGGCGGTCATTGGCCGCCGCCAACTGGTGCAGAAACTGCAGCACCGTGCCACGCCGGCTGGTGGTTTCCGGGCTGCTTGTGGTGGCCTCGATGCGGGTGCTGGCCACCTGGCTGAAACGGCCGAACAGCTCGCTGGCAATGGCGCTGGCGCTGCGGTGTTCGAAGGCCGGTTCGGTTTCCTCATCGCGGTTGAGAAAGGCGCTGTCATCGCGCACCAACAGGGTAGCGGTGCTGCGCCCGGGCAAGGCATCCAGGGCGGCATCGATACTCACCAGCGGCCCGTCGATCAGCGGCACAAAGCGGCCATTGCCGATATCCAGCTCCACCCGCACCCGCGAAAACGGCTGCTGGCTGTCGCCCGGCCAATGTAACCAGGCGCCGTTGGCGTCCAGGCACAGCACCATCTGCAGCTGGGCTTCCCAGCAGGCGTCCATTTCCTGGGTTACCTCGATCTGCTCGATGCGCCGCAGTTGCTCGGCGGTGGCCGGCGTGGCGCCAAACCACAGGCGAAATTGCTGCTCGGCCATGCTCAGCTCCTGGGCACTACAAGGCTGTCGCCGGGCTCGGCGGTGAGGGTGCGGCTGTCCAGCGCGGAGTTGGCATCGGCGACATGCCAGAACTGCGTGGCATCGCCGTTCAGAGCCTGGGCCAACAGGTCGAGGCGGTCGCCGGCCTGAACCATCACCGGCTCGCCAGCCAGGGGTGTGAGGTAGCGCAGCTTCAACGCCGGGCCATCGCTGGTTTGCACCGTGGCGACCTTGGCGTAACGGGAGTTGGGCAGGAACATAGGGTGTCTCCGGGTTGAAGAGCATCGCGGCTGAAGCCGCTCCTACGGGTACAGCGCGCGCTCGTAGGAGCGGCTTCAGCCGCGATAAATCGTTCGGGCGCCGCCATTCACAGCGGGATCAACTCAACAATCTGTTCGGCCGTATTGGCCAGGTTGGCGATGGCTTGGGCTTCTTTGGCCAGGGTCGAATATTCCAGGGCGCCTTTGGCGAGGATGTCGTCGGAGCAGTCGTCGACGGCGATCACGCTCAGTTGCAGGTCCACTTCGGCGCGGGTGGGGTTGAGCAGGGCGTCGTATTCCAGTTCGTTGATGCTCATCGAGTCGATGCTCACGGGCAGCACCCGGGTCAGGCCCCAGATAAACAGGATGCGCGGGTATTTTTCCCGCGGGATCGGTTGCGCCGGCGGCGCCTCGCCACCGCCGCCCAGGGCACCGCCGATGGCGTCCAGCGCGGCACCCAGCAGGCCGGCGAGTTTGGCGCTGGGCAGAACCATCTTCTCCAGCGCCGCCAGTTGCGGGCCGATGCCGAACAACTGCGCCAGCACCTTGCCTTCGTCGAGCATATTGGCGGCGCTGAAGTGCGCCTTGAAGGTGATTTTCTCCACGGTTTTTTCCCCGGCCTGGGTGGCTTCACGCGGTGTGGCACCGCCGGGCCGTGGCGGGATATCCAGCGAGCGCGACAGCGACTCGGGGTTGAATTGGAAGATCACCACATTGGGAATCGGGCCAATCAGGCTGGTGCCGTACTCGATCAATGCGCCGCGCAGCAGGGTCATGGCTGTAGGCTCCCGAGGCGGCGGGCAAGTTGATGGGCAATGGCACTGGCCACCTCTTCAGCACTGCTGCTGTGGCTGAGGGTGATCTCACCCGGTTGCCGTAACGCTCGCGCCAGCGCCGGGCCAAGCAGACGCACAGCGGCTTTGGCGGTGTCCGGCGCGATGCCGCGAAGGTCCAGATGCAACGCCTCGATGGCGACGCTCATGGCCACACCGCTGCCTTGTGGGAGAGGCTTCAGCCTCGATTCCTGGCTCATCGTTCCACCCTCTGGCCCGCGACCAGTTCGGCGTATGGCCCGAACTGGTCGAGGCTGTTGGCCCGGTCGAGTTTTTGGTATTCACGTTGAATAGCGCGCACCACCGCCGGCATCTCCAGGCGCCGCGGCGCGCCGTCGTCTGCGCTTTGCAGGCAGGCGGAAAACACGATGCCGCGAATGTGCCCGCCGGCCAGGGCAAAGCGCTGGGCGAGAAAGTCGAGGTCCAGGGCGCTGGCATCCACCCCTGGCGGAATCACGCTGCGCCAGATCCGCAGGCGCTCATCGGCGCCCGGCAGGGGGAACTCGATGGCAAAGCGCAGG
This sequence comes from Pseudomonas sp. GV071, assembly GCF_003050835.1. GTDB lineage: Bacteria > Pseudomonadota > Gammaproteobacteria > Pseudomonadales > Pseudomonadaceae > Aquipseudomonas. The sequence continues at coordinate 224,898 of NZ_QAOJ01000009.1, forward strand.
CGCCGCAGGAAGGCTTCGTCGAGGTCTTTGCGGCGGTTGGTGGCCAGGATGGTCAGGCCCTTGCAGCGCTCCATGCGCTCCAGCAGGTAGCTGATTTCCAGGTTGGCGTAACGGTCGTGGGCGTCTTTGACTTCGCTGCGTTTGCCAAACAGGGCGTCAGCTTCGTCGAAGAACAGAATCAGGTCGGCGGCGTCGGCGGCATCGAACAGGCGGCGCAGATTCTTCTCGGTTTCACCGATGTATTTGTTCACCACCTGCGACAGGTCGATGCGGTACAGCGGCAGTTCCAGCTGGTGGGCGATGGCTTCGGCGGCCATGGTCTTGCCGGTGCCGGGCGGGCCGGCGAACAGCACCGCCAGGCCGCCTTCGTTCCACGGCCGTGCGGTGCCCCAGTCGTGGTGTACGCGGGTCAGGTTGCGCATGGCGGCGATGATTTCGTCCAGCTGGGTGGCCTGGGCGGGCGGCAGCATCAGCTCGTTGAGGGCAAAACGTGGTTGCACCGCTTGCGCCAGGTTGCCGAGATCAAGGTCGGCCCGCGCCGCAGCGAACACCTGGCTGCTGGTCGGCGCTGCCGGCAAGGCGTGCACCTCGGCAGCCACCCGTTGAATCGCGCCCAGTTCATAACGAAAACGCCGCGCCAGTTCGGCCAGGGCCGGTGCCTCGGGCAAATGCCGCTGCCACAACGCCAGGCGCTGCGGGTAGCTGAGCGGCGCCAGGCTGAGGGCGGGCAGGGTGTGGCTCAGGCCTTTGAGGCGGGCCAGGTCTTCGGCGCCCAGCCACAGCAGCAAGGGCAAGGCCGGTAGCGGGAGGCTGATGGGGGCGGGCTCATGGCCGTGGTCATCGCCAAGGTCACGCGCGTTCAGGTACAGGGTGCAGCCGCGTAACCAGCTGACGGTCATGGCGGCGGCCAGTTGTTCCGGCGCCAGCGCATGGCTCGGTTGCAGGGTGCCGAGCCCGGCTTCGGCGCTGCAGGCAGCGGCTACCTCGGCCAGCGGCGCGTCACTGGCGCCCAACAGCGGTAGAACCTGCAGTCCCGTCGAGGTGCGTAACAACGCCGCCCGCACCCGCGCGGCGGCCTGTTCGGGCAAGGCCTGGTCGGTAGCCGTTACCCCGTGCAAGGCCGCCGGCAGCTCGCCGTCGGCCAACAGCAACTGGCGGGCGACCAGAACAGGCACCTGCAACGGTGCATCCCAGCCGCTGATGGGTTGCAGCAGGCCATGGCTGAACAACCGATGGCCAGGGTCGAGGCAGCGCAGCAATTGCTCCGGGGCGTGCCATAGGCGCTGGGCCAGGGCCAGGGTCGGCGCCTGGCGATTGCTGTCGTTCTGGCAGCAGGCGATCACCGCGCCCGCAGCGCTATCCAGGCTGGGCAGCAAGGCCAGGGCGAGGACAAAACTTTCCACCGCGTTCAGCTGCAACTGCGCCACCACCCAGGCAAACGAACCCTGGGCGCCGTCGACCGTGGGCGCCGCGTCGTCGAGCTGCTCGCTGAGGTAACGGGCGGTGCTGTCGCTGGCAAAAAACTGCTGTTTGTCGTGCTGGTAACGCTGCAGGTCGAGGGCGAACAGGGTGCTGTTGACCTCGGCGGGCAACGCCGCCGTGCCCTGGTCGCCGCGCTCGCGCCACAGCCAGCCGACTTCACGGCGCAGGCGCAGCGTGACCTGGCCCAGCCAGTAGCGGGCGCAGGCGTCGTCCGCCTGCAGGCCGGGGACAAACCCGCTCATGGCAGGTTCACCAGAGGGCTGCCCTGGGCCTGCTGGTTGTTCACCCGCAAAATCACCTGGTAGGCCCCAGCCGGCACCGCGACGGCCGCGCCGGGTACGGTGAGAGTCTGCTGATCGGCGCTGGCGGTGAAGGTGTCGAACAGGTGCACAGTGGCGCCATCGACCTGGCGGTAGAACAGCACCGTGACATCGTCGTCGTGTTTACCCAGCAACAAACCCTGCAACTGCAAGTCGCTGCCGACCAGGTTGGCCGAGGTCAGGGTTGGCAGCAGACTGGCCGCGAGCAGGTTGCTGGAACGGAAACGGTCGTTGAGCAGACGCCGGCGCACCACCAACGGCAGCTCGCCGGCCGACAGCCGGGTGCCGTCCTCCAGCGGCGCACCGTTGGCTGCCTGGGCTTGCACCCGCAGGCGGTCGGGAGCGCGTTCGAGAATGGTCAGCGGCACGTCACCGAGCAGCACCTCGTGGCTGCTGGAATTGAGGTCATCGCCGTACAGGGTGAAGGGCGCACCCAGTTCAAAGCGGGCTGGCTCCACCCGCAGCAGGGTGGCGCCCATGGACGCCGTGACATCGATTTGCACGCCGTCCCGGCCGATCACGGTTTGTGCCGCGCTGCTGTAGTCGACGCCCACCAGCAGCGCGCCACGGGGCAGGGCAGCGGGCACGATCAGCACCGGGCGAACCTGGAAGGCCACCGACAAACGATAGCGCTCGTCGCTGCCCTGCATGGTCTTGGCAATCAGCTCGACCGGGGCATCGTCGAAGCTCAGCTTGAGCGGCTCCGGGTTGTTCTCCAGGGCCTTGCGCACATCGAGGGCCACCAGCGCGTCCAGGCGCAGAAAGGCCAGTTCCTGCAGCGCCGAGATACCCCGCCCGAGCAGGTCGTGGGCGGCGGCGCTGTCGCTGTTTTCGCCCACGTCGAAGGCGGTCAGCAGGTACTTGAGCACCATCCACAGCGGTGGGCGTTCGCCGTCGCGCAGCACCTGGTTGCGCAGGTGGCCGTCGAAGGCGGTTTCGAACAGATACAGGTTGAGCTTCTGGTTGCTGCTGTCGGTTTTCGCCGCCTGTTCCGGTTTGCCAATGGCCACCTCGAAACCCCGGCGAATCAGCTGGTCTTGCAGCAGGCGGGTGACGGCACCAATGGCGCGTCCGGAATCGGCGAGGGCCATGGTCAGAGTGGCCTCAGCGCACGACGGCTCAAACCGCTGCGGGCGGTGACGGCGGTGCGTGGGGCGGCAGCGGTTTTGCTTGGCGCGGGTTTTACCGCAGCGACCGGTTGCGCCGGGGGCGCAGGGGCATCAACGCGGAGGTGGATGGCGCCGATGGAGATGCTGATGGGTTGCTCTGCGGGCTCAGTCGGGCGTTCAAGCGGCTGCAGAATGACGGCGGCCGCTGGCTGGTCAGGCGCCAGAACAGGGTGGCTGGGTGTCGCTAACGCATCGCCAAGTGCTGCCTGCTGGACTTGAGTTGGCTGAGTAAGCTGAGACGCCAACACCTGCGATTCGGTATGCCGGTTCAGCGCCAATTCGACCGGCGCAGTGGTCGCTGTTTCGCTGACAGAAACCATCAGGCTCGTCGGTGCAGCAAGCGTGTTGGTCACCGTGACGGACTCAGGCGTTTGCTGCGGATCGCTGGCAACCCAGCGCAGTACCGATTGCACCAGCGCCTGTTGGCTGACGGCGGCGGCAACTACGGGTTGAGCCTCGGTTTTAATCTCCGGCACCGACGCCTCGCTGGTAGCAGCAGGTGCACGCTCGGGTTGGCTGAGGGGGTTGCTCGGCTGGCTAACGGCCGGTGTGCTGGATTCAGGGTGGGTAACTTGAACGACAGCAGGTGCTGGCGGCACCGCTACCGGCTGGCTTAACGCCGTTTCAGCCCTGGCCTGAGGCACCCCGGCAGTAGGCGTCGAAAACGCCTCCAACTCCTCTAACCCAAGGTCCGCCGTCGGCGCGGCGAACGGCTGCCCGCTCAGGCCACTGGCCCGCAGCAGCGCGGCAAAGTAGTCACTCATGATGGCTCTCGATCAAGGCCAGGTAGTGCGCGCGCCGCGGCGCGGGAATCGCCAGCACCTGGGCTTCGCTCCAACCGTAACGGCTGGCGAGGCGGTGGATATCCAGCAATAAGGCGCGTTGACGTTGCTGCAGGCGGGCGAGGGCGGCGGCGTCGAGGTCGATATCCACCTCGCGGTCGGCGCCACAGGCCGGGCATTGGCAGGCCACCGCAAAGGCCGCCAGCGGGTCGGCATTGGCCAGGGCGGCAGCCAGCGGCGCGTGGTCTTCGGCCTGCACCTCGCCCTCCAGCAGCAGGCTGTCGAGCATCAACTGCACCGCCTGCTCCTGGCTGCTCGGCCGCGCCGCGCGCCAGTGGCGCAGGTCGTTACCGGTGGCGCGGCGCAGGGCCAGGGTGCGGCTGTGCAGTTCGACCTTGAGGGGCGCCGGGTCGATGGCGGTGGCCAGTAACGGCGCCAGCGGCAACTCGAATTCGAACGGCTCGCCACACAAGCTGCACTGCGCGCTGAACGGCAAGGCGCTGAGGTTTTCACTGCGCGCGGCCACTTGCAGCAACGCGGCAGTGCGCCCACTGACCGGCTGCGCCCACCAGAACGCCGCGTCCCGGGGCGTCGCGCACTGAGCCAGCAGCTGGGTGACCAACTGCGGCCGGTCGGCGCTGGCGAAATCCAGGTCGAGGTCTTCCAGTGCACCAAAGGCCCGCGCCATGTCGGTCAACCCACCAGCGCCGGTTCGGAGGGTTCGGCCACTTCGCTGTCACGCTCCCAGCCTTCGTTTTCCAGCTTGAGGGTCTGGATCGCGATGGCATTGGCGTTGGCGTCGAGGTCAGGCAGCGCCTGGAATTCCGAGACCCAGCAACGGAACAGCTTGTAGGCCAGTACCACCTGGCCGGCTTCGTTGTACACCTCGAGAATCAGGTCTTTGCGAAAGTCCTTGAGGCTGACTTCCGCGCCCAGGCCGGTGCCGATATGCCAGACCTTGTTGGCCCAGGCTTCGAACTCCAGGTCATGGGTGACCCCACGCTCGAGGGTGATGGCTTCGTATTTGGTGCGCCCCGGCGATTTACGCGAGGTGGAGGGGTCGCCACCTTCGCGGTGCTCGACCACTTCGGTGGTGCGTTTCAGGGCGCCAACCTTGCTCACCCCGGCCACGTAACGGCCGTCCCACTTGATGCGAAATTTGAAGTTCTTGTAGGGGTCGAAGCGATGGGTGTTAACCGCGAATTGGGCCATGGTCCGACTCCTTTATTGCAGATCGCCAGCGATCTGTTGAATGGACAGAACGACGAACTCCGCGGGTTTCAGCGGGGCAAAGCCGACCTGGATATTGACGATGCCGAGGTTGCGGTCGGCCTGGGTGGTGGTCTCCTTGTCGCACTTGACGAAGAAGGCTTCCTGCTGGGTTTTGCCCTGGAACGCGCCCTGGCGAAACAGGCCGTTCATAAACGCGCCGAGGTTGAGGCGGATCTGCGCCCACAACGGTTCGTCGTTGGGTTCGAACACCACCCACTGGGTGCCGCGGTACAGGCTTTCTTCGAGGAACAGCGCCAGGCGGCGGATGGGGATGTACTTGTATTCGTCGGCCTGGGCGTCGCCACCTTTCATCGTTCGCGCGCCCCAGGCGACCCGCCCGTAAGCGGGAAAACTGCGCAGCACGTTGATGCCCAGCGGGTTTATCTGACCGTTCTCCAGGTCGTTCACCGGCAGGGCCAGGTCGAGTACGCCGTTGAGGCTGGCATCGGTACCGGCCGGGGCTTTCCACACGCCACGGGTTGCGTCGGTGCGGGCGTACACCCCGGCGAGGGTGCCGGAGGGGGCCATGGCGCGCGGGCGTAAACCGTCGAGGGGGTCGACGATGCGCACGGCGGGAAAGTAGGTGGCGGCGTTGCGCGACTGTGAGGCGCTGTTGGCCCAGCTGCCAATATCGCTGAGGATGCGGTTGGCCGGCGCGTCGACGATGTAAAAGGCCCGGCGCGCTTCGCACAGGGCGATGGCGGCGGGAATCACCCCGGCCTCCTGGCCGCCGATCATGTCGAAGGTTTCCGGAATCAGCAGCAGGTTGAACAGGTCGGCGTCGAGCAGGGCATAGATGCCGGTTTTATCCGACTCGCTGCCCACCAGGTCGGTGGCCGTGCCACGGTTGCCATCCACACCGGCAGCGGCCGGCGCAACGTTGCTGACCACCGCCGGCCGGTGCTCGACCGCGCCAGCGAATTCGCGCCCGCCATTGGCGGCGCCGAGCTGCGCCAGAGCACTTAAACCACCAAAGGCACCGCCGGCGATCACCACGCTGGACGACTCGCCAGGCGTCAGCGATTGCAGGCTCAGGTGGTCGTTACCGGCCTGGCCGTCTGCACCGGTTTCCGAAGCTTGAAGCTTGGCCGCCAGGCCGGCGGCGATGATCGCGTCGTTGGCGGCGGTGACCAGGTCACCGATATCGGCCCACGGCCCGTCCTCCAGGGTCAGCAAAAAAGGCGTAGTGCCGTCGAGGGTGCCGCCCAGGGTGTTGTTGCTTGGGTCGAGGGGGAAGGTGATCGCGCCGCTCACTGCCTGGCCGCTGTCGCCGAACACCAGCGCCGCATCGCGCTTGACGCGGATATAGGCCGAGGCGTGGTTGATCACTGACTCGACGTATTGCGGCGATTTGCTGTCCAGGCTCAGGTTGCGGTGGGTTTCCAGCGGCGTGGTGCCGTCGAGCACCACCAGGTTGAAGTCGCTGTCGGGGTTGCGCACGCCGGTGTGCTGCACGCTCAGACGAATGCTGTTGCCCCAGCCACCGGGGCTGGCGGCTGTGACATTGAGGGCAGCGGCTGCGGCGCCGTTATTGAGCACCCAGCCGGCACTGCCGTAGCCATTGGCCACGCGCACGATCAGGGCCTGGGTACCGCCATTCAGAAAGAACTGGCGCACCGCGTAGGACACCGGGCTGTCGCGGTCCAGCCCGCCATAGCCGCGCTCGAAGTCGGCGAAGCTGGTAATGGCCACAGCCTTGTCGGGCACGCCTTTGCGGGTGTAGCCGACAAAGGCGGCGACCGAGGTGGCCACTCCGGTAATGGTGCGAACACCACTGGCCTTCTCGACGATGTACACACCGGGATAACTGACTTGAACCATAACGCCGACTCCTATGCGATGCAGAGGACCCGCCCGACGACAAGTACGGCTAACTCTTCCTTGGCAGGTGTTGGTATATAGCGGAACTAAATAGGGGGCACTTCGTTAGTTGCCTAAGTGCCATTAATTGGCTAGCACTTTTAATGCGGCTTACATATAGCGGTTAGTTGGTACATAAGTTCCATGTGTAACTGTAACGCTGCGTTAACACTTCGTTAGCAGGCTTTGTTAGTTTGCTATCTCGCTGATAAATCGTGCTTTAAAGGCGCAAGGCTACCGCCCATCCGCGTACTTTCACGCCGATAAATAACAGGGGGAAGTTGTTGCTGACACAGATCCTTCTGCTGCATGTGATGGCACTTTGCTGCTAATTAAGTGCAATCAAATAGGGGGGTCGTGGCAGAGCCATCGACAGGTTAGTTCGGGGTTGGCCATGCGCCATTAATTGACCAAGCGAAACGGCAACTTCCGACCAACGGCGAAAACTTATTACCTATCTTTTGGTCGGAGCGCCGTTTTAATTCGGTGAACTTCGGCGAACAGGCGCGGCAAACAAAACTGCAACTCTTTTTTCCCTCCGCCGTCCCAATTCCTGTGAGCCAGATAAGGCACGAGAAGGGGGACGCCGCCATGTTTCGCGATTTCGACACCTGCATCGCCTGGACCGATGCGATGAAAGAAGGGCACAACTACGTGGGCCTGATCGAGTACCAACCCAAACGCATGGGCGCCGAAGTGCGCGTGCTGTGGGTGATAGTGCCGGGCTGCGTGTGCGAGAACGAAGCGGAAACTGCCGCTGACAACATGCTGCGCGAAATCAGCGATATCACCCAGTTGGACCGCGTGACCTATAGCGATGGGGTGATGTTGTGACTGCCGCCGCCTAGCCCGTCCCGATAGATAACAGGAGAGCAACGCCATGCCACGAGCCATCTGGAAAGGTGCGATCAGTTTTGGTCTGGTGCACATTCCGGTCGCGCTGACCTCGGCCACTTCTGCGCAGGGCGTGGACTTCGACTGGCTGGACAAGCGCAGCATGGACCCGGTCGGCTACAAGCGGGTGAACAAGGTCACCGGCAAGGAAATCGACAAAGACAACATCGTCAAAGGCGTGCAGTACGAGAAGGGCCGTTATGTGGTGCTCAGCGAGGAAGAGATCCGCGAAGCGCACCCGACCTCGACCCAGACCATCGACATTTTCTCCTTCGTCGACAGCGCAGCCATCCCCCTGCAGAACATCGACACCCCCTATTACCTGAGCCCGGACAAACGCGGTGAGAAGGTCTACGCCTTGCTGCGCGAAACCCTGGCCAGCACACAGAAAGTGGCCTTGGCCCTGGTGGTGTTGCACACCCGTCAGCACCTGGCCGCGGTGATGCCGATCGACGATGCCATGGTGCTGGTGATGCTGCGCTGGCCCAGTGAGGTGCGCAGCCTGGCCAGCCTCGAACTGCCGGCGGCGGTGAGCGGCGCCAAGTTGGCCAAAGCCGAGTTGGACATGGCCAAACGCCTGGTCAAGGACATGAGTGGCGACTGGAGCCCGGACGACTATCAGGACAGCTTCACCGACAAGATCATGCAACTGGTCGAACAGAAGGCCCAGCAAGGCAAGATCGCAGCCGTCGAACAGGTGCCGGGCGAAGAAGGCCGGCGCAGCGCCGATGTCATCGACCTTACCGAACTGCTCAAACGCAGCCTGGGCGGCAAACCGGCGGCGGCGAAAAAGGCCAAGGCCGCATCGGCGCCAGCGAGCAAACCGGCGGCCAGCAAAGCAGCGCCGAAAAAAACCAGTAAAACCAGCAAGGCGAGTTAAGGCGCCGAGGGCTTGGCCATGAGCGAATACAACCGCAAACGCAATTTCAGCATCACCTCGGAGCCGCCCGAGAGCACTGGCCGCAAGCCGCGCAAAAGCCCCGGCGCGTTGCGTTTCGTGATTCAGAAACACGACGCCAGCCACCTCCATTACGACTTTCGCCTGGAACTGGATGGCACCCTGAAAAGCTGGGCGATTCCCAAAGGCCCGAGCCTCGACCCGAAAGACAAACGCCTGGCCGTGCATGTTGAAGATCACCCGCTGGGTTACGCCAATTTCGAGGGCAGCATTCCCAAGGGCCAATACGGCGCGGGTGATGTGATCGTATGGGACCAGGGCGTCTGGCAGCCCCAGGGCAACCCGCTGGACAGCTACAAAAGCGGCAAGCTCAAGTTCACCCTGGTGGGCGAAAAGCTCAGCGGTGATTGGGCCCTGGTGCGCACCCGGCTCAAGGGCAGTGGCGACAAGGAGCAGTGGCTGCTGATCAAAGAACAGGATGACGTCGCCCGCCCGGCCAGCGAATACAGCGTGGTCGATGAGCTGCCGAAAAGCGTATTGAGCGGTGGCGAGGTGGGCACGGCGAAAAAAGCCGCCAGCAAGCCGGCAAAAGCCAAGGCTAAATCCACCGGCAAGGTCAGCGCCGCCGACACCCAGGCCGCCAACCACCCCCACGGCGAGATCCCCGAGAAGTTCCAACCGCAGCTGGCCACCCTGGTTACCCAGCCGCCGGCTGGTGAGTGGATCTACGAGATCAAGTTCGACGGCTACCGCATGCTCGCGCGCATTCAGGGCGGCGAGGTGCGAATGTTTAGCCGCAACGGCAACGACTGGACGGAGCGCCTGCCCAAGCAGGTGGAAGCGTTGCGTTCGTTGCAGCTCGGTGATTCCTGGCTGGACGGCGAAGTGGTGGTGCTCAACGAAGAAGGGCTCCCGGATTTTCAGGGGCTGCAAAATGCTTTCGATGAAGGCCAGAGCCAGCCGATTCTCTATTACCTGTTCGATGCGCCGTACCTGAATGGCCAGAACCTGCGCCAACAGCCGCTGGAAGCACGGCGTGATGCGCTGCAAAAAGTGCTCAAGCACAAACGCGGGCCGCTACGTTTTTCCAAAGCCTTCACCGCCAGCCACCAGGACATCGTCGCAAGCGCCTGCGCCATGCGCCTGGAAGGGGTGGTCGGCAAACGCGCCAACAGCCCTTACGTGTCGCGCCGCAGCGATGACTGGATCAAGCTCAAATGCCGTCAGCGCCAGGAATTCGTGGTGATCGGCTACACCGAACCCAAGGGCAGCCGCAGTGCTTTTGGTGCTCTGCTGCTGGGCGTGTATGAAGACGACAAGCTGCGTTATGCCGGGCGCGTCGGCACTGGTTTTGATGAGCAACGCTTGCAGCACTTGCTCAAGCAGATGGAAAAACTGCAGCGCGCCGATACACCCCTGGCCAAACCACTGAGCGCCGCCCTGGCGCGTGGCGTGCAATGGCTGAAGCCGACCCTGGTGGGCGAAGTCGAATTTGCCGAATGGACCCGTGAAGGGCTGGTGCGCCAGGCCTCGTTCATTGCCGAGCGAACCGACAAACCGGCCAGGCAGATCATTCGTGAACAGGCAGTGGCGCCGCCGAGCACATCCAGCAAGCCGAGCGGCAAGACCAAGGCTAAAGCCAGTGCTGCCAGCAAGCAGCGGCAGAGCCTGGATGACGTATCCATCAGCCACCCCGAGCGGGTGATTGATGCCCAGAGCGGCACGCAAAAGGTCGAGTTAGCGCAGTTCTACCACGACATCGGCCGCTGGATTCTGCCGCACCTGCAAGGCCGCCCGGTGTCGCTGATGCGTGCGCCAGATGGCGTCGAGGGCGAGCAGTTTTTCCAGAAACACGCCCAGCACCTGGCCATTCCCCATATCACCCACCTGGACAAAAAAATCGACCCCGGCCACGCCCAACTGATGCAGATCGACAGCCTGCCGGCGCTGATCGGCGCCGTGCAGATGGGCTGCATCGAGTTGCACACTTGGGGCGCCGGGAGCGCCACGGTGGATAAACCCGACCGGTTGATTCTCGACCTCGACCCGGACCCGGCGTTGCCATGGCGCAGCATGGTCGAAGCGACCAACCTGACCCTGGCGGTGCTCGACGAACTGGGCCTGCAGGCCTGGCTGAAAACCAGTGGCGGCAAGGGCATGCACATCGTCGTACCGCTGCGTAAGCAGGCCGGCTGGGACAGCGTCAAAGCCTTCTCCAAGGCCCTGGCTACATTCATGACCCAACAGATTCCCGAGCGCTTCACCGACAAGATGGGGCCACAGAACCGGGTCGGAAAAATCTTTGTCGACTACCTGCGCAACCAGCGCGGCGCCAGTACGGCCAGTGCTTACTCGGTACGTGCGCGGCCGGGTTTACCGGTGTCGGTGCCGATTCGTCGTGAAGAATTGGACGATCTGAAAAATGCCGCGCAATGGACCGTCGACAACCTGCGCGAGCGCCTTGACAGCCTGGAGCAAGACCCCTGGCACGACTACCACAACCGCCAACGTATCACCCGCGCGCAGTGGAAAAAGCTGGGTGCGAAGCCGGTGTGATATACCCCGTCGTCCCAGCGCAGGCTGGGACCCAGAATCGTGCGGCATACACCGCTCTCCTGCGCAACACTGGATCCCAGCCTGCGCTGGGATGACGGTGAGGAGCCATTGCTGTTGGGACGTTGGCAAGCCATTACTTTTGGAGGGAACAATGAGCGAAGAACAAACCCTGCCACCCCAACACCAGACCGAGCAACCCGGCAGCGAAGCGCAGATGCAGCCGCAGCCGGAAACCATCAGCGAGTACTACCTGGCCGCCGGAAAGCTCGAAGGGTTGGTGGCGATTGTCACCGGCGGCGACAGTGGTATCGGACGCGCCGTGGCGCTGCACTTTGCCCGCGAGGGTGCCAATGTGGCGATTGTTTATCTGGATGAGCACGACGATGCCGCCAACACCCGCGACCAGATCCACGCCCTGGGCCGTGGCTGCCTGCTGTTTGCCGGCGATGCGGCGGACAAAAGCTTCTGCCAGGGCGTTGTCGACAACTGCCTGGCCGAATGGAAGCGCCTGGATCTGCTGGTCAATAACGCTGGCGAGCAACACCCGCAGGACAACCTCGAAGACATCAGCGAAGAACAGTGGGAGAAAACCTTCCGCACCAATATCTTCGCCTTGTTCCAGCTAACCAAGGCCGTGCTGCCGCACCTGAATGCCGGCGCCAGCATCATCAACACCACCTCGATCACCGCCTACAAAGGCAACCCGACCCTGCTCGATTATTCCTCGACCAAGGGCGCGATCACCTCGTTCACCCGTTCCCTGGCGCTGAACCTGGCCAAACGCGGTATTCGGGTCAACGCGGTGGCGCCGGGGCCGATCTGGACGCCCCTGATTCCCTCGACCTTCAGCGCGGAAAAAGTCGCCCAGTTCGGCAGCAACACGCCGATGGGCAGACCGGGGCAACCCTCTGAAGTGGCGCCGGCCTATGTGTATCTGGCCAGCGCCGATTCCAGCTATGTCAGTGGCCAGGTTATTCACGTTAACGGCGGTACGGTGGTCAATGGCTGATCGACGCCCCTACGAAGCGAAGGCGCTGACGCGCCGTCCACGTAAGCGCAGCAGTTGATACCCCAAGCCCAGCAAAAAAATCCCGAAGGCAATGCCAATTGCCAATTTCACTTCCGGCGAGTCCGGCCCATGGCCAATCGGGTTGCCCACGGGCAGGCGCGACAGGCTTTCGTTCAGCCCCGGGATCATCAGCACCAGGTAACTGAAGGTCATGCTCGCGGTTTGCAGGTACTCGCGGGCGTTGCCCAGGCGCTGCACGGCATGGATATGGCGGCCGAAAAAGATCGCCGCCAGGGCGATGATGCCCAGGGCATGGCCGCTGTTGAAACCGCCGGTGCTGGACAGGCCGAAGGCGCTGAATACCGAACCGAGCATGCCGTACAGGTACCAGTCGCCTACGCGACTATGGGGGCTGATGCGCCCGTCGCGGACAAAACCGTAGGCGCCGGCCACCACCGGCACCAGGCTGATTGCAGTGTGAATAGTGCCCAGAAAGGACAGTGAGCTGGCCATCGCGTGTACCTCTTGCGGCTAAGCGGTGAAGGATCGAGGCCCGGCTACTGCTGGCAGGCTTGGCCTGCGCCGGTATTAGCGACTATAAGAAGCTGGCCACGGCGCCACCATTCTACGAAGGGGCGCCGCACTCATACCTGGGTATGAGTGTTACCCGACCGGAAAACCGCCATGCCGCAAGAACCACAGGAACTGGTGCATATCATTGATGACGACGAGTCGCTGCGCTGCGCGCTCGACAGTCTGTTTCGCTCGGTTGGCATGGCCACCCGGCAATATGGTTCGGCCCAGGAGTTTCTCGCCGCCGAGCGCCCCGATTGCCCGTCCTGCCTGGTGCTCGATGTGCGTTTGCCAGGCAAGAGCGGGCTGGATTTTCAGGCGCAACTGCTGGACTTGCAGATCGCCATTCCGGTGGTGTTTATGACCGGCCATGGCGATATCTCGATGTCCGTGCGCGGAATGAAAGCCGGCGCGGTGGACTTTCTGACCAAGCCGTTTCGCGACCAGGACATGCTCGATGCGGTGGCCGCCGCCATCGGCAAGGACCGCAGCCAGCGCGATCTGGGCCGCAACGCGGCACTGCTGCGCACACGCTTTGCCAGCCTCAGCCCGCGGGAACGGCAGGTGATGGCGCTGGTCACCAGCGGCAAGATGAACAAACAGGTGGCCGGCCAGCTTGGCCTCAGCGAAATCACGGTGAAGATCCACCGTGGCCACGCCATGCAGAAGATGCAGGCGCGCTCGCTGGCCGAGCTGGTGAAAATGGCCAGCGAACTGCAGCTGCAAGCCGACGGCGAGCTGGCCACCTAAACCTCCGTATGATGGTCAGCCCGCGCGGGCTGGGCCATGCTGAGCATCAGTGGCGAGACAACCGGTGCTCGCCCAAGCCTTATTGCGTGGCGCAAACCGTGGCCCAAGACCCGCTGATTTCGGTGATCGACGACGATGAGTCGCTGCGCCTGGCCACCTCCAGCCTGCTGCGCTCAATGGGGTATGCCACCGAGTATTTCGCCAACGCCGAAGACTTTCTCGGCTCCGGCGATGCCGCACGCTTTGCCTGTGTGATCAGTGATATCCAGATGCCGGGCATGAACGGTATCGACCTGACCCAGCGGCTGATGGCCGCAGATGGCGACAGCAAGGTGATTCTGATGACCGCGCGCACCGAGCAGGAACTGCACGAGCGGGCGCGGGCGAGTGGGGCAGTGTGCTTGCTGCTGAAACCGTTCGAAGCGGAGCGGTTGTTGCGCTGTGTGGGGGAGGCGTTGGTGATGTAGGAGCGGCTTCAGCCGCGATGCTTTTTAGCTGAGGTGCACGACAAACCGCGCACCTCCACCGTCGCTGTTAGCCGCCGTAATGCTCCCGCCGAGACTCTCAACAATCGTCCGGCAAATCGGCAAGCCCATGCCCATGCCGCTGGCCTTGGTGGTAAAGAAGCTGTCGAACAGCTTGCCGAGGTTTTCTTCAGCAATCCCCGGCCCACTGTCTTCCACCCCCAGTTCGATACCGCCGCTGTCATGGGCGCGGGTGCTGAGGGTAATTTGCCGCTGTTCGCTCTCGGCCATGGCCTGCATGGCATTCACCAGCAGGTTGACGATCACCTGCTGCAGCAGGGTGCGGTCGGCCTGCACCTTGGGCAGGTTAGGGGTGAGTTTCAGGCGCACCTCCACACCCTGGGCCTGCAGTTCATGGCGGAGGAACTGCACGGCTTCCTTGACCACGTTGTTGAGCACTTGCGGCGCCCGCTGCGGGCTCTGGTGGCGGGCCATGCTGCGGATGCGGGTGATGATATCGGCGGCGCGACGGGCGTCGGCGACCATGCGCTCGGTGAGGGTGCGCACCTCTTCGGTATTGGGCAACGGCCGGTTCAACCAGCGCAGCCCGGCCTCGCCATTGGTGGCAATAGCTGCCAGCGGCTGGTTGATTTCATGGGCGATGGAGGCGGTCAGCTCCCCGAGCATAGACACGCGCGCCGCGTGCATCAGTTCAGCTTGCATGCGCTCCAGCGCAGCGAAGGCCTGGTTGCGTTCGGAGAGGTCGATGACGCCGACCATCAAGATGCCTTTTTTCATGTTCTCTGGCGGAAACGAGGCGGTAAACAGCGCGTCAAACTCGCGGCCATCGATAGTGCGCAGGCGGGTTTCCTTGCTGTAGTTGAGCTGGCGCGACACGGCGGCGACGATGCTATGGGCAAACACCTCGGTGCTGGCGGACGGCCAGAACGGCTCCACCGATTGCAGCAGTTCGGTTTTGTCGCCGCGGCCGAACAGGCGCACGGTCTGTTCGTTGACGTCCAGCACCCGGGTGCGCAGCATCATTTCGCGCACCAGCTGCGGGTGGTCGGCAAAGTGTTGGGCGAGGTCGCTGACGCCCGCGGCGAACAGCTGGCGGACCATAGTGCCGATCGGGGTGAAGTCCAGCTCCCAGAAGGAGGCGGCCATGGCCTGGAACAGATTGCGGTAGCGGTATTCACTCTCCGCCAGGCTGTGTTCGATGGCCTTGCGCGCGCTGATGTCGCGGCCGATTTCGACGATGCCCAAGGCGTCACCCTGGGCATTTTTATGCAGCGACCAGCGCGCATCTATCAGCAGCGTCTGGCCGTTGGCACGCTGGCGCGTCAGTTCGCCATCCCAGCGGCCGAGGCTGTTGACCTGCGCCTCCAGCGCCTCGATGCCATCGGCGTGTTGCGAGCCCAGCAGCTCATGGGCCAGCTTGCCCAGCGCCTGTTCTGCCGGCCAGCCATACAAGGCCACGCAGGCCTGGTTCCAATAGCGGATGCGGCCGTTCAGGTCGCGCACGAAGATGCTCTCGTGAATCAGCTCTAGCACGTCCAGGCCGGGGCCGGACTCGATCGACTGGGCATCGCTCATGGGCTTTTTTCCGGGTGCGCTAAACAGGGGCTGGCAAGGGGTATAGATCAGGGTTCGACACTCGGCAAGAGAACCCGCTACGCTGCCGCCATTGCCGCACGGAGACCTGCCCATGACTACCCCCGACATCCCCTATCAACCGCTCGACTGTGACCTCTACGACTACCTGGAAATGGCCTGCCTGTACCAGTACCGCGTGCTGGTGGAAATGGTCGAAGGCGGCCGCTTCGAAGCCGTGGCGTTGGACACCCACACCAACGCGCGCAAAGAAGAGTTTCTGGTGGTGCAGGTGGATGACGAAAAGGTCGAGCTGCGCATTGACCGGCTGCTGGCGATCACGCCATTGAATGAAAAAGCCAAGTTCGGGCGGGTGGAGTTGGCGGGGTTGTACTGCGCGAAGTAGTTCGCAGGTAAATCAGCTGCGATGCGCTTATACCAAGGTGTGAGCCGCGCATGCCGATGGACGATAGGCCGGCCACCCCAGCCAGGCCGATGATGGTGCCACCCCCCAAAGCGCCATCGGAGCCCGTCATGTCTACCTATCCCGCTGCCCACACCGCCTTGCTGCTGGTCGACCCCTACAACGATTTTCTCGCCGAGGGCGGCAAGCTCTGGCCCCTGGTCGCCGATGTAGCGCAGACCGTCGGCCTGCACGCCAACCTCAAAGCCATCACCCAGGCGGTACGCAGCAAAGCCTTGCCGGTGTTTATCGTGCCGCACCACCGCGCCGAGCCGGATGAGTACGCCGGTTGGGATCACCCCACGCCCTACCAGTTGGGCGCCTCACGGGCGCAGGTGTTTGCCAAGGGCAGTTGGGGTGGCGACTGGCATCCGGACTTCGCCCCGCAGCCAGGCGACACGGTGGTCAAGGAACACTGGGGTGGCAGTGGTTTCGCCAATACCGATCTGGATTTTCTGCTGAAACAGAAGCGCATCAGCCACGTGATTCTGATCGGCTTGATCGCCAATACCTGCATCGAAAGCACCGGGCGCTTTGCCGCGGAACTGGGTTACCACGTGACCCTGGTGCGTGATGCCACGGCGGCGTTCAGCCATGAACATATGCATGCCGCGCACACCCTTAATGCGCCGAGTTTTGCCCACCAGGTAGTCACCACCGCCGAGCTGCTGGAGCGCTTATAGGGCGTGACGCTCAGGCGATGTTTTTCAGGCGGGCGAGGTCTTTGAGCGGCGGGGCACCGAACAGGCGGCGGTACTCGCGGCTGAATTGCGAGGGGCTTTCGTAGCCCACGCGGTAGCCGGCGGCGGCCACTTCCAGGCCTTCGCTCATCATCAGGCGCTGGGCTTCCTGCAAGCGCAGCTGCTTCTGGTACTGCAGCGGGCTCATGGCGGTGACGGCTTTGAAGCGGTGGTGCAGGGCGGACACGCTGAGGTTGGCGACGCGCGCCAGGTCTTCGATGCGCAGCGGTTTGTCGAAATTGGCGTTGAGCCATTCAATGGCGCGGGTGATGCGGTGCGATTGGCTGTCGCACATGGCGATTTCGATCAATTGCTGTCCTTGCTGGCTACGCAGCAGGCGGTAGTAGATTTCCCGCAGCGCCAGCGGCGCAAGCATGGCGATGTCGCGCGGGGTGTCGAGCAGGCGGGTCAGGCGCAGGACGGTGTCGAGCAGCGAGGCGTCGATGCGGTCCAGGTACATGCCGCGACTGGCCGGGCGCGCCGGCAAACCGACCGGGCCGACGTCGCTGATCATGCGGGTGATTTCTGCCGGATCAAGGTCCAGGCGCAGGCACAGGTAGGGTTTGTCCGGGCAGGCTTCAGTGACCTGGCCGGTCACCGGCAGGGTCACCGACACCACCAGGTAATTCAGCGCGTCGTACACGTAGCTTTCACCGCACAGATGCACCTCTTTACGGCCCTGGGCAATGATGCACAGCGCCGGTTTGTGCACCCCGCGTGATATCGGCGTGGGCTGGTCGAAGCGGATCAGGCTAAGCGGGCCGATGGCAGTCTGGAATGGGCCCTCGCCAGGGGTGAAGCGCTCGATCAACGTCGCCAGTTCGTGTTGGCGTTGCTGTACTTCGATTTCCATGAGGGCCTCCGCAGACGGGGAAATGCACGTTCGATGTGGCATCACGACGATTGCCGCGCAGCTTGCGCACGGGAACGCCGTTTGGCCAGCGCCGTCGGTGCGTTTGTGCAGGATTAGGCAAGCATAAGACAGGATCAGGTAAACCGGACAATCAGCGCGCCCACGCCCGCTGTAACCGGTCCGGCGGCTTCAGCGATTTTTTGCAGGATTAGGCAAAAGGAAAGCAGGAAACGGATAACCCGCCTGCGCGCCGCTGGGTAATCTGGCAACCGTGGTAATCGGCCCATGCCACCCGGCTAGCTGCGCCACCTTTTTCGTTTCTGACTTTCAAGGAGAACGACTCATGTCTGAGCAAGTCAGCACCCTGGTCTTTATCAAAGCCAGCGAAGGTCCACGCGCCAGCACCGAGCTGGAAGTCCGTTTGCAGCAACTCGTCAGCCAATCCCTGGGTGAGCCCGGTTGCCTGGCCTATTCACTGCAGCGCTCGTTGACCGACCAACACCTGTGGTTGCTGCAGGGCACCTGGCAGTCAAGCGACGCGTTGAATGCCTACCTGTGCCAACCGCCGTTGCAACTGTTGGGCGGGCTGCTGGGCGAACGCCTGGTGGTGGAGATGGACCTGCACACCTTCAGCGGCGCGGTCGGGCAGAGCGCTGCCATCACCAGCAGTCCTCACGCACAGGCATTTGCCTGATAGGCCAGGCTCTCCTGGCCCAACTCGCTGTCCACCTCGACGATCATCGCGATCATCGCCCGCGCTGCTGCCGATAGGCGATAACCGGCACGGCTGACAATCCCGCAACGGGCTTGCAGGCTCTCGTCGATGTTGGTGGGCAGGTTACGGAAGTACAACCGCACCAGTTCGCCACGCTGCAGTTCCTGGCCGAAAAATTCTTCGGTGGCAATGCCGATGGCATCGGTGTTGCGCACGATGTCCACCAGGGCCGGCAGGTGTTCACAGGTAACTGATGGATTGAAGTCGGTGCGCCCGCTGAGGTTCGCCAGGTATTTGCGTGCTCGCGCCGGAATCTTCGGCGTAGCCACCGGGTAGTCGAAGAGGTCGTTGGTGGACAGGCTGTCTTTGTCCAGCAACGGGTGCCCCGGGCGGCAGAAGTAGATGCCGCGACGCGGGGTGATGGCCTGGGTGTGGAAGTTGGGGTCGGCCTCGAACTGGGTGATATCGGCAATAAAGAACTCGATCTCATCGCGCGACAGGCTGCGCCCGAGCTTTTCCCAGTTATCCACCTCGAAACTCAGGCTGATCCGCGGGTGCTGTTTAACGAATTGCGCCACCGCACTGGGCACCAGGCGTGCGGCTGGGGCAGGGCCGCAACCAAAGCGCAGGTCGCCGGCATCCAGCTTGGTCATCTGATCGATTTCACTGCTCAGGTTGGCCGCGCCCTGCACCAGGCGCAAGGCATGCTGCAGCACCACCTGGCCCTCGGGGGTGGGGCGCAGATCCTTGTTGCCACGGTCCACCAGGGCGCAGCCAAATTCCTGTTCCAGGCCTTGAATACTGCGGCTGAACGCAGGCTGGGTAATGCCGATGGCATCCGCCGCGCGCACGAAACTGCGGTGTTCCAACAGGGCGATGAAGTAGCGCAGTTGTCGAAGGTCCATATGCTTTCCTGGCATCGAAAAAATAAGTCGAAGGCATTTGCTGCTGTATGGGTGAGGGTTTTAAATGCAGGCTCTTATTCCGTCAACACAGCATGTTTGTATTTGTTAGAACGTAAACGAATATGGATATGGCGCCGCGTAGATAGGGGAGCCACATGAGCCGACAACCCAGCAACAAGCATCAACGCCAAGCGCACCAGCGCATGTGTTGCCACGCCTGATAAATAGGCAGACGTAAGCAGCCACGCTGACGTCCTCGCCCGCTAATACCAGACCGTTATTTTCGAGCACCGCGATTGCGTGGTGGGGGATCGTTTTGCCCGCGAATTGAGCCGCGTGGCCAAACGAGCACACAAGGATTTGCACGATGCGTTCGACCATCAACCCGTTTACTCCGCGTTTGGCGCGGCCGTTGGATCTTCGCCGATTGGCCACCCCGGAATATGCCCTGACCCTGATTCTGGCCCTGAGCAGCGCCGGCCAATGGAACAGCGCCTGGGCGGCAGAAGAAACTGCAGCCGACAGCGTGACCAGCCAGGATGCCAGCCAGAAAGACAGCGAAGCGGCCAAGGCCAACGCCGATACCCAACTGCAGAAAGTCACCGTCACCGCCCGGCGCCGCGCCGAAGATGCCCAGGACGTGCCGACGCCTATCACCACCCTCAGCAGCAACACCCTGGAAACCCAGCGCATCTACAAAGTGCAGGACCTGCAGCAGGTGCTGCCCAGCGTCAACGTTGCCTTTATTCATGCCCGCCAATCCAGCGTGGCGGTGCGCGGCATCGGCAACAACCCGGCCAGCGACGGCCTCGAAGGCAGCGCGGGCATCTACCTCGACAACGTCTACCTAGGTCGTCCCGGCATGGCCGTATTCGACATGCTCGACATCGAGCAGATCGAGCTGCTGCGTGGCCCGCAAGGCACGCTGTTCGGCAAGAACACCACCGCTGGCGTGCTCAATATCAGCACCAAGAAACCCACCTTCAGCCCGGAGCGCACGGTGGAAGTGTCGGGCGGTGAAAACGGCTACTTCCAGGGCAAGGGCACGGTCTCCGGCGCCTTGACCGAAACCCTGGCCGGGCGCCTGTCGGCGTACCGCACCCGCGATGACGGCTACACCAAGAACATCTACAACGGCGATGACCTCAACGGCGGCGAGCGCCAAGGCGTGCGCGGCCAGTTGCTGTTCCAGCCCAACGACGATTTCAACCTGCGCTGGATCAACGACTACAACGAAGAAGACTCCACCCAGGGCACCATGGTGGTCTACGGCCAATCGGACCAGTACCGCCAACGGGCCGCGCTGGTAGGTGCTTCGCCGGTCAATGATCCGGACCGCAATGAAGTGAACATCAACGGCCGGCAGAACGTCAGCGTGCACCAGGGCGGCAGCTCGGTGGAGGCCAATTGGAACCTCAATGGCGGCTTCACCCTGACCTCGGTCAGCGCCTACCGCTATTGGCACTTCACCCCGGCCAACGATGAAACCCTGAACGTCTCGGCGATCAACAACACCGGCGTAGAAGTGCATGACCGCCAGTTCTCCCAGGAATTTCGCCTGGCATCGCCCACCGGCGGCTTCTTCGACTATGTGGTCGGCGCCTACGTGTTCAACTCCAACCTGGGCAACAAGACCTTCACCGACTACGGTCCGGAGGCCGACCGCTTTATCCTGCCGGCCGCGCAGAACAGCTTCAACTCGCTGGACGGCGTGTCGACCAAAGCCAACGGCAAAGTGGTGACCGACAGCTACGCGCTGTTTGGGCAGGGCACCTTCCACCTCACCGACCGCCTGGACTTCACCGCCGGCCTGCGTGGCACCTATGAAGAGAAACAAGCCAAGGTCGAGCGTTTCGCCCCCGAAGGCGGCGAAACCCCAATTGGCCCGGGCGCGACTATTCGCCAGCGGCAGTTGGGTGCCTATGACAGTGGCGACCTGAGCCTGCACAACGCATCGCCATCCGGCCTGTTGAGCCTGAGCTACAAATTCAGCGATGACGTATTGGGCTATGCCAGCTTGTCCCACGGCGAGAAATCCGGCGGGGTCAACCTGGCGGTGGCCAGTGCGCCCACCGCCGGCGCCGACTCGCTGCTGGTCGGCCCGGAGCGCGCCAATGATGCCGAACTGGGCTTCAAGAGCACGTTGCTGGACCGTCGTTTACAGCTCAATGCCAACGTCTTCTGGACCGGCATTCACGGCTACCAAGCCACCACCCTGTACCAGCCAGCGGGCAGTACCACCCTGGTGCAAGTGCTGGCCAACGCCGGCAGCGTGCGCAGCCGTGGCGTCGAGTTCGAAGCCACCGCCCTGGTTACCCGTGGCCTGACCGTCAACGTCAACGGCTCCTACAACGACGTTACCTACCTGTCGTTTGAAGACGCTCCGTGCCCCGGCGAGGTGGCCACCGCACCCGGTGCACCCGCGACCTGCGACCTGACTGGCGAACGCGTAGTCGGCGCGTCGAAATGGATCGGCAACCTCAACAGCGAATACAAGTGGCAACTGGGTAACGGCTTCGAGCCCTACGTGAATGCCAGCTACTCATACCGCTCTGAAGCCGAAGGCACGCTGGACAACTCCGACCTCTCGAAAATCGACGGCTACGGCCTGGTCAACCTCTCCACCGGGGTGCGCGCCGATGTTGGCGACGGCCAGTTGGACGCCTCGCTGTGGCTGAAAAACGCCACCGACAAAGAGTACTACCTGAGCGCTTTTGCCTACATCAACGGCGCTTACACCGCGTCGGTGGGTCAGCCGCGTACTGCCGGCGTGACCCTGCGTTACGACTTCTAACCCCGAGCCTGACCTGACCCGAGCTAACAAGAGGAAACCACCATGAGCAATGCAGCACTCGCCACACCGTTGAGCCACGCCGTGCAACTGGACATCCGCCGTGTCGCCGGCCGTATCGGTGCCGAAATCCGCGGGGTGAAACTCTCCGCTGACCTCGATGCCGACACCGTGGCCGCCATCCAGCAGGCCCTGCTGGAACACAAAGTGATCTTCTTCCGCGGCCAGACTCACCTGGATGACGTCAGCCAGGAAGCCTTCGCCAAACTGCTCGGCGAACCGGTCGCGCACCCGACCGTGCCCGTGGTCGATGGCACCCACTACCTGCTGGAACTGGACTCGGCCAAAGGCGCGCGCGCCAGCTCCTGGCACACCGACGTGACCTTCGTCGACGCCTACCCGAAAGCGTCGATCCTGCGTTCGGTGGTGGTGCCTGAATACGGTGGCGACACCACCTGGGCCAACACCGCCACCGCCTACGAGCATCTGCCCAGCGAGTTGAAAGAGCTGGCCGACAAGCTGGTAGCCGTGCACAGCAACGAATACGACTACGCCGCGATCAAGCCCAACGCCCAGATCGAAGCCGCCGAGCACTACCGCAAGGTATTCACTTCCACCGTGTACGAAACCGAGCACCCGGTGGTACGCGTGCACCCGGTGAGTGGCGAGCGCAGCCTGCTGCTCGGGCACTTCGTCAAACGCATCAAAGGCTATGGCGCAGCCGACTCGGCGCACCTGTTCAACCTGCTGCAGAGCCATGTGATCCGCCTGGAAAACACCGTGCGCTGGACCTGGCAGGTGGGCGACGTGGCGATCTGGGACAACCGCTCGACTCAGCACTACGCCGTCGACGACTACGGTACGCAGTCGCGCATCGTGCGCCGCGTAACCCTGCACGGCGAAGTGCCGTACGGCGTCAACGGCCAGCGCAGCCAGACCATCAAGAAAGCCTGACCCCACGTGTGAAACCTGAGTAGCCCGCCGCCAACGGCGGGCCCCCTGATCTGGAGATTTTCTGTATGAGCCAAGCTGCCACCGCGCTGCGCCAAGAACCCCCGGCCTTTGCCATCGTGCCGCTGCACGACGCGGCCCTCGGTGCCGAAGTGCACGGCCTCGATGCCCGCCATCCACTGCGCCCCGAGCAGGTGCTGGAACTGAAACAGGCGCTGCGCGACCACCACATTCTGATCTTCAAA
The DNA here is from genome assembly GCF_003050835.1 of Pseudomonas sp. GV071. Lineage (GTDB taxonomy): Bacteria > Pseudomonadota > Gammaproteobacteria > Pseudomonadales > Pseudomonadaceae > Aquipseudomonas. The sequence continues at coordinate 248,183 of NZ_QAOJ01000009.1, forward strand.
AACCAGCAACTGGACGACCGCCAGTACCTCGACTTCACCAGTTACTTTGGCTCGGTATTTCAGCCGCACCCGGACTTTCCCGTGCTGTCTTCCGGCGCTGACGGCAAGGCACCCACCATCGTCCGGGTGGCCAACACCGAAGGCGGTGAGCTGGGCAACTTCGCCTTGCCGGCCCATAGCGACCACCAGTGGACGCCAACGCCGTCGGCCGGCTCGTTGCTTTACGCCCTGCAAGTGCCGAGCAGAGGCGGAGAGACCAGCTGGACCAACCTGGCGTTGGCCTATGAAACCCTGCCCGAGGCCACCAAGGCTGAAATCGAGGGGCTGCGCCTGATCAACTACAACCCGTTCGTGCGGATTAAAAACGGTGGTTATGGCGGGACGTTCATTACCTACCGCACCCCGGATATCGAGCCGATTCAGGGCACCGAACACCCGTTGGTGCGCACCCATCCTGAAAGTGGCAAACGTTTGCTGTTTCTCAGTGTGCACACGGAGGTGGAGATTCCCGGGGTTGATCCGGAAAAGGGTAAGGAACTGATAGGACGGCTGCGTGAGCACCTGCAGAATCCGAAGCTGTATTACACCCATACGTGGCAGGTGGGGGACATTGTTTACTGGGATAACCAGGCGACCCTGCATGCGCGTAATGCGTTTGATCCGAAGGAAACCCGTAATCTCAAGCGGATCAGTTTGGCGGGGAGTCGGCCGTTCTGATGCCTTGAGACTGAAGCCTCTCCCTCGGGAACGAAAATCCATGCGGGAGAGGTTTCAGCTTCGAGTTTTTGATGTGGACGTTCTTCTATACCGCGTGGGCTGGGCGATCTGTTTCGCGCCTTACGCGCGAGTTTCTTTTTTCAGTCGATAAAAAAGAAACCAAAAAATCTTGCCCCCACCTCGGCCTTGCGCTGCGCTCCAGGTCCCCTCACTCCGTCGTTGCTCCGGGGGCCGGCAAAACAGGCCATCCTTGGCCTGTCTTTGCCTCTCGCGGCTCCCGGCCGCTCGACCCCCTCCACAACGACTCCGTTCGGCCTTCGCCCAAGGGGCGGGTAGATCAACAGCCAAGCAAAATCAAAAGCCAGAGCAATCGAGGCTGTTGATCTGGCTGTTGATCTGGCTGTTGATCTGGCTGTTGATCTTGATCTACCCGCCCCTTGGGCGAAGGCCGAGCAGAATCGCCGTGTAAGGGGTTGAGCGGCAGGGACGCCGCGAAAGGAACGATGGGCCAGGGACGGCCCGTCGTGACGGCCCCTGAAACGGCGATGGCGCGAGGGGACCCGCAGCGCAGCGGAGGGCCGAGGTGGGGGCGAGCGTTTTTTGCTTACTTTTTGCCGCGACTGGCAAAAAGTGAGTCGCGCGTAAGGCGCGAAACAAAACACCCAGCGCACGCGGAAAAGAAGAACAACACCGCTCGCCCGAAGACCGCTTGGTGCGCGGAGCACACCCTACAAAAGCACCGCGCGTAAGGCGCGAAACAAAACGCCCAGCGCACGCGGTAACGAAACCAAGCCCGAAGCGCAAAGCAACCACCTCCTAAATCCGACTCAACCTCGCACGTTACCTCTGCAACGGATACCGATCGCGCCGGCGCGCTGTTGGTTGAGTCGCTGCCATTTACGGAGTATCACCCCCATGCAAGTCGCCACCGCCTCGCGTGCCATTGCCGCAGAAGAAGTGCTGTATCAGTTCGACGAGTCGCCTTTGCTCGAGCGCCAGAAACGCCAGGAGTCCAATGCCCGTAGCTACCCGCGGCGCATTCCGTTGGCGTTGAAGCGGGCCCGTGGCATTTATGTGGAAGACGTCGAGGGCCGCACGTTTATCGACTGCCTGGCCGGCGCCGGCACCCTGGCGTTGGGGCACAACCACCCGGTGGTGATCGATGCCATCCGCCAGGTGCTCAGTGACGAGCTGCCGTTGCATACCCTCGACCTCACCACGCCGGTCAAAGACCAGTTCGTGCAAGACCTGTTCGCGGTGCTGCCCGAGGCGTTGGCTCGCGAAGCGAAGATCCAGTTCTGCGGCCCCACCGGCACCGATGCGGTGGAAGCGGCGCTGAAGTTGGTACGCACGGCCACCGGGCGCAGCGGCATTCTGTCGTTCCAGGGTGGCTACCACGGCATGAGCCTGGGAGCGCTGAATCTGATGGGCAACCACGGGCCGAAAAAACCCTTGGGCGCGGTACTCGGCAATGGCGTGCAGTTCTTGCCGTACCCCTATGACTACCGCTGCCCGTTTGGCTTGGGTGGCGAGCAGGGTGTGCAGGTCAATCTCAACTATCTGGAAAACCTGCTCAACGACCCGGAAGGCGGTGTGCTGTTGCCGGCGGCGGTGATCGTTGAAGTGGTGCAGGGCGAGGGCGGTGTGATTCCGGCGGATATCGCCTGGCTGCAGGGGTTGCGACGGATCACCGATCAGGCCGGTGTCGCCCTGATCGTCGACGAAATCCAGAGCGGGTTTGCCCGCACCGGCAAGATGTTTGCCTTCGAGCACGCCGGCATCATTCCCGATGTGGTGGTGCTGTCCAAAGCTATTGGCGGCAGCTTGCCGCTGGCCGTGGTGGTGTATCGCGAGTGGCTGGATACCTGGGCACCGGGCGCCCACGCCGGCACCTTCCGTGGCAACCAGATGGCCATGGCCGCCGGTTCCGCCGTGCTGCGTTACCTGCGTGAACACGACATCGCTGGCCACGCCCTGGCCATGGGCGAGCGCCTGAGCAATCACCTGCGCACCTTGCAGCGCGACTACCCACAGATGGGCGATATCCGCGGCCGTGGTCTGATGCTCGGGGTGGAACTGGTCGACCCGCGTGGCGCTGCCGACAAGCTCGGCCATCCGCCAGTCTTTACTGCGCTGGCCTCGCGGGTGCAGGCCGAGTGCCTGAAACGTGGGTTGATTCTGGAACTCGGTGGCCGCCATGGCAGCGTGGTGCGTTTCCTGCCGCCGTTGATCATCAGCGCCGAGCAGGTGGATGAAGTGGCCAATCGTTTTTCCCGCGCCTTTGCCGCTGCTGTGGACGCGCTGGCATGAGCAGCGTCGCCAGCCCGCTGCCGCTGAGCATTCAGCCGCTGCTCAGTAGCGGCGGCAGCCTGCCGTTGCTGGTGCAGGCGCCGGAGGCGGGCGTCGATCTGCTGGAAGCGCTGGGGCAGATCCGGCCGTTGGTGGACAACCATCTGCTCAAGGCCGGCGGTATTCTGTTCCGCGGTTTTGCAGTGGGCGACGCCGAACGGTTTCGCGCTTTTGCCGGCGGCTTTGGCCACGGGCTGCTCAATTACGAGTTCGGTTCGACGCCGCGCAGCAACGTCACCCAGGGCGTCTACACCTCTACCGAATACCCGGCGCACCAACGCATTCCGCTGCACAACGAGCAGGCCTACACCCGCGAATGGCCGATGAAAATCTGGTTCTACAGTATGCTCGCTGCCGAGACCGGTGGCGAAACGCCGATTGCCGACAGCCGCGAGATCTTCCGCCGCATTGCCCCGCGCATTCATGAACGTTTCACCCGCCATGGCCTGATGTACGTGCGCAATTTTGGCAATGGTCTGGATGTGCCCTGGGAGCAGGTGTTCAACAGTGACGACCCGAAAGTGGTCGAAGCCTACTGCGCGCGCCAGGGCATCAGTTGCGAATGGAAAGACGACGGCGAGTTGCGCACCCGCCAGACCTGCCAGGCTGTGGCCCGTCATCCGCGCACCTTCGAAGACGTGTGGTTCAACCAGGCGCACCTGTTCCACATCTCTAACCTGGCCGCCGATATCCGCGAAAACCTGCTGGACATCGTCGACGAAGAAGACCTGCCCCGTAACGTGTATTACGGCGACGGCAGCCCGATCGAAGACAGCCTGCTGGACGAAGTGCGCGGCGTGCTCGACGAATGCGCCATCAGCTTTGCCTGGCACAGCGGCGACGTGCTGATGCTCGACAACATGCTCGCCGCCCACGCCCGCTCGACTTTTACCGGAAAACGTAAAGTGATCGTGGCGATGGCAGAAGGGCACGGTAGCTTTTGATGCACCACGTACTACGAAATTGTGCCTAGACGATTTGGTTCTTAACCTAAACGAATTAATTATTTAGGCCGCCCATCAGCCGCGCCGTAGAGTAGCCATCCCGCCTGATCTACCTGGGATTGCCATGACTAAACAGCTCAACGCCGGCCTCGACAAGCTGACTCCAACCCCCAGCGAGGCGGTCAGCCAGCCGGTGAATTGGCAATTGGAGCAGATCGTCAACGAACTGCACGCGGTGCGTGCCGAGTGGCGCAGCAGCAACGGCCGTTCCCGTGAGCTGGTGGGGCGCGAACTGCCGTCGCGTCAGGCCATGGCCAACATCCTCGACGGCCTGATCGGCGCGCTGTTTCCGATGCGCCTGGGGCCGAGCAACCTGCGTCAGGAAAGCGAAGATTTCTACGTCGGCCACACCCTCGACAACGCCCTTAATTGCCTGCTGAACCAGGTACGCCTGGAACTGGCCTACGCCGCTCGCCAACGGGGTGACGACCCGGCCGGTGAGGCCGCCGCCGTGGCCATCGTCCGCGACTTTGCCAGCGCCTTGCCGGGCATGCGTCGCCTGCTCGACACCGATGTGATTGCCGCCTACAACGGTGACCCAGCTGCCCGCAGCGTGGACGAGGTGCTGCTCTGCTACCCGGGCATTCTCGCGGTGATTCACCACCGCCTGGCCCACCACCTGTACCGCGCCGGCTTGCCCTTGCTGGCCCGCATCAGCGCTGAACTGGCGCACTCGGCCACCGGCATCGACATTCACCCTGGCGCACAGATCGGCCACAGTTTTTTCATCGACCATGGCACCGGTGTGGTGATCGGCGAGACCGCGATCATTGGCAACCACGTGCGCATCTACCAGGCCGTAACCCTGGGCGCCAAACGTTTCACCGCCGACGAAACCGGCCAACTGCACAAAGGCCAGCCGCGCCATCCGATCGTTGAAGATGACGTGGTGATTTATGCCGGGGCGACCATTCTCGGGCGCATCACCCTGGGCAAAGGTTCAACCATCGGCGGCAACGTGTGGCTGACCCGCAGTGTGCCGGCGGGGAGCAACGTCAGCCAGGCGACAGCGCAGAGCCAACCGGCTGGCGAGTAATTTGCGAAGTGATGCGGTCTTTGTGGGAGGGGCTTTAGCCGCGAGCTTTTTAGAGCAAAGGCATCGCGGCTGAAGCCCCTCCCACAACAGCCCGTTTGCCGCAGATGGAGAAACTCTCACGCCTTGCCGCGCTGGAACCTAAATCCAGCGCGTCAAAACGACACGGCAATCCTTCCCAGCATCTCCATCGCCCGCTCACTCGGCTCATCCCACGGGTGCCCATGGTTCAACCGGGCGCAGTTGCCGAAGCGCCGCGTCGCGGAGAAGATCGGCCCCGGGGCCAGGCTGATGCCTTGCGCCAACGCCAGTTGGAACAGTTGCAGCGAGTCCACCTGCTGGGGAAATTCAAACCACAGAAAGTAGCCGCCACTGGGCCGTGTCACCCGCGTTTGCGCCGGAAAGTGGCGGGCAGCGGAGGCAAGCATGGCGCTTTGTTGCATCTCCAGGGTGTGCCGCAGTTTGCGCAGGTGGCGGTCGTAGCCGCCGTGTTGCAGGTAGTCGGCAATCGCCGCTTGTGCCGGCACGGAAGGGGAAATGGTGGTCATCAGTTTCAGCCGGCTGATCTTTTCCGCGTAGCGCCCGCCGGCCACCCAGCCAACCCGGTAACCCGGCGCCAGGCTTTTTGAAAACGAGCCGCAGTGCATCACCAGGCCGTCACGGTCAAAGCTCTTCACTGGCTTCGGCGGCTGCGTGCCGTAGTACAGCTCGGCGTACACGTCGTCCTCAATCAGCGGCACCTGGTGCTGATGCAGCAGCTCGTACAGGGCGCGCTTTTTCTCATCGCTCATGCTCGCGCCCAAGGGGTTCTGCAGGCTGCTCATAAACCAGCAAGCTTTGATCGGCAGCTGCGCCAGGCTGTCGGCCAGGGTCTGCAGGTCGATGCCCTCGCGCGGGTGCACGGGAATCTCCACGGCCTTGAGTTTCAGGCGTTCGAGCACCTGCAAGGTGGCGTAGAACGCCGGCGCTTCGATGGCGACCAAGTCGCCCGGCTGGGTAACGGTTTGCAGGCACAGGTTCAGCGCTTCCATGGCGCCATTGCTGATCACCAGTTCTTCCAGCGGCAGCATCACGCCGCTGACCATATAACGCAGGGCGATCTGCCGGCGCAGGTCGGGGTTGCCGGCGGTCATGTCGGCGATCACCGCGTGCGGCGACAGGTTGCGCAGGCTCTGCGCCATGGAGCGGGCCAGGCGGGCGAGGGGGAACAGGTCGGGGCTGGGGAAGGCCGAACCGAAGGGCACGGTGTTGGGATCTTTCAACGAACCGAGTACGGAAAACACCAGTTCGCTGACATCTACGTCGGTGGTCTGCGCCTGGCGCGGGCTGATCTGCGCTTCCGGTAATGGCTGCTTGGCATGCTCGCGAACGAAGTAACCCGAACGCGCCCGCGCCTGGATCAGGCCGCGGTCTTCCAGCAGGTAATAGGCCTGGAACACGGTGGACGGGCTGACCCCATAGGTGCGACTGGCGTGGCGCACCGACGGCACTTTTTCGCCGGCAGCAAGCACCCCGGTGCGAATCAGTTCGGCAATTTCATCAGCGAATTTTTCGTAGCGTTTCATCTTGTCCGACATGACCGCGGGCGGGGGCGCCGGTACGTACTCTACGGAAAGCTGCGCAGTCATGCGATGGACCTCGGGGTAGATGATCAAGGGCATCGCGGCTAAAGCCCCTCCCACAGGGATCGTGGTCTCCTTGTGGGAGGGGCTTTAGCCGCGATGCTGTTAGCGATTTAGCGGCGCAACAAAAGTACTGAAACCCGTCACCCGATTCTCCTGCGTACCCACCTCATGCACCTCGAATCCAATCCGCTGCGAAGTACTGTTCAGGCGCGGCGCGGTCAGCACTACGCTCAACGGCACATCGGTAATTTCCCCCGGCGCCAGATTCACCAGGGTGTTGCCGCGCAGTTCAAACGGGCCGTCGTCATTCAGCGCCAGCTCATAGGTACGGCTCTGCTGGGTCTTGTTGATCACCTTGAAGCTGTAGATGTTCTCGATCTGCCCGGCGCTGTTTTCGCGGAACAGGCCACGGTCGCGTGTGATGTCCAGTGACAGCAGCGGCCGCGCATCCAGGGCCCAGACAAAGGCGCCGATCATCAACACCAGGGCAGCGGCATAACTCACCAGGCGTGGGCGCAGGAAGTGGGTTTTGCCACCGGCCAGCGCGCTTTCCGAGCGGTAGCCGACCAGGCCACGGGCATAGCCCATCTTGTCCATCACCGAGTCGCAGGCGTCGATGCAGGCGCCGCAGCTGATGCAGTCCAGCTGTAGGCCGTCGCGAATGTCGATGCCGGTCGGGCACACCTGAACACACATCGTGCAGTCGATGCAGTCGCCCAGGCCAACGCTCTGCGGCGCCACGTCTTTGCGCCGTGGGCCACGGTTCTCACCGCGGGCGGCGTCGTAGCTGACCAGCAGGGTGTCTTTGTCGAACATCACGCTTTGGAAGCGCGAATACGGGCACATGTGCAGACAGACTTTTTCCCGCAGCCAACCGGCGTTTATGTAAGTGGCGGCGGTGAACAGCAGCAGCCAGGTGGCGCTGCCGCTGTCAAGGCTGAAGCTCAGCAGCTCACTGGCCAGTTGGCGTACCGGCACGAAGTAGCCGATAAAGCCGATTGCGGTGACCAGGCTGACGCTCAGCCAAAGGCCGTGCTTGGCCGAGCGACGCAGCAGCTTGTTCAGCGACCAGGGCGCGGCATCCAGTTTGATCCGTTGGCCACGGTCGCCCTCGGTGACCTTTTCCACCCACATAAACACCCAGGTCCACACGCTTTGCGGGCAGGTGTAGCCGCACCACACGCGGCCGGCGAACACGGTGATGGCGAACAGGCCAAAGGCGGCGATGATCAGCAGCGCCGAGAGCAGAATGAAATCCTGCGGCCAGAACGTGGCGCCGAAAATATAGAAGCGCTGCCCGGACAGGTCCCAGAGCACCGCCTGGCGACCCTCCCAGTTCAGCCAGGCTGTACCGAAGAAAATCGCAAACAGAAGCCCTGCACCGTACAGCCGCAGGTTGCGGAACAGGCCGGTGAAGGCACGGGTATGAATCGGCCCGCCGGCTTGCGCAGGCGTCAGGCGAAGCGGGTGGCGCGGATCAATGGTGTCGATGATCTTCGCGGCAATACGGTCAGTCATGGCATGGCCCCATCAGGCTCTTTATCAGGCGGGGCCATGATCGCGGCGTAACTGATCCGATAACAGACTCAGGTTGTGCTCAAAAAAGCGGATCAGATGATGCGTTACGCTGGAGTTGCTCTTTGTGGGAGGGGCTTTAGCCGCGATGCACTTGTTTTTAAAAGCTCGCGGCTAAAGCCCCTCCCACAAGGGATTTTGGTTTTCTTCTGATCCGCTTTTTATTCACCGATCTGCCGCTGTTTTCCCCAGTCCGGACACCGGCATAGTTCCCCTCACTAACCGAGGGCCGCCTTGATGTATCAATACGATGATTACGACCACGCGCTGGTGCGCGAGCGGGTCGAGCAATTTCGCGATCAGGTGCAGCGCCGGCTGAGTGGCGAGTTGAGCGAAGAAGAGTTTCTGCCGCTGCGCCTGCAGAACGGCCTGTATATGCAAAAGCACGCCTACATGCTGCGGGTGGCGATTCCTTACGGCACGCTGAGCGCCGAGCAATTGCGCTGCCTGGCGAGCATTGCCCGCGACTACGACCGCGATTACGGCCACTTCACCACCCGGCAGAACATCCAGTTCAACTGGATTGAACTGGCACAGGTGCCGGACATTCTTGCGCGCCTGGCCGAGGTGCAGATGCACGCCATCCAGACCTCCGGTAATTGCGTGCGCAACATCACCACCGAAGCCTTCGCCGGGGTGGCCGCCGATGAGCTGCTGGATCCACGACCGCTGGCAGAAATCCTCCGGCAGTGGTCGACGGTCAACCCGGAATTCCTGTTCCTGCCGCGTAAATTCAAGATCGCCCTGTGCTCGGCAACCGAAGATCGCGCAGCGATTCAGATGCACGATATCGGCCTGTACCTGTACCGCGACGCCACCGGGCAGATGCTCCTGCGGGTCATGGTCGGCGGCGGTCTGGGGCGCACGCCGATCTTGTCCCAGCAGATTCGCGATGGTTTGCCGTGGCAGCACGTGCTGTCCTACGTCGAGGCCATTCTGCGGGTGTATAACCGCCATGGTCGGCGCGACAACAAGTACAAGGCGCGGATCAAGATTCTGGTCAAAGCCCTCGGCATCGAGGCCTTTGCTGCCGAAGTCGAACGCGAATGGCAGCACCTCAAAGACGGCCCGGCCGAGCTCACCGAGGGGGAGTACCAACGGGTCGCCAGCGCCTTCGTGCCGCCGGCCTATGAACGCTTGCCGGTGATCGACCTGGATTTCGGCAGCCACCTGGCACACAGCCCGGCGTTTGAGAAATGGGTGGAGCGCAACGTCAAAGCCCACAAGGTGCCGGGTTATGCCTCGGTGGTGCTGTCGACCAAACCCGGCGCAGCGTTGCCGCCAGGCGATGTTACGGCGGTGCAGATGGAGGCGGTGGCCGACTGGGCCGAGCGCTTTGGTTTTGCTGAAATCCGCATTGCCCATGAACAGAACATCGTCCTGCCAGACGTGCGCAAGCGCGACCTCTACGCGCTCTGGTCGGCCGCCTGCGAGCACGGCTTAGGCACCGCCAATATCGGTTTACTCAGCGACATCATTGCCTGCCCCGGCGGTGACTATTGTTCACTGGCCAACGCCAAATCGATCCCGATTGCCCAGGGCATTCAGGCGCATTTCGATGACCTCGATTACCTCCACGACATCGGCGAGCTGAGCCTGAACATCTCCGGCTGCATGAACGCCTGCGGCCACCACCACATCGGCAATATCGGCATCCTCGGCGTCGATAAAAACGGCAGCGAGTGGTACCAGATCACCCTCGGCGGTGCCCAGGGCCAGCAGGCCGCGTTGGGCAAAGTGATAGGCCCATCCTTCGCTGCCGAGCAGGTGCCGCAGGTGATCGAGCGCATCGTAAAAACCTTTACCGACTACCGGGAAAACCAGGAGCGCTTTGTCGACACGGTGCAGCGCATCGGTCTGGAGCCGTTCAAGGAGCGGGTGTATCGGGCGGAGGAGGTGGCATGAACAAACTGATTCGTTTGCGCGAGGGCCAGCCGGTTATCGAGTTCGACGACCCGGCGCTGCGCATCGTGCCGTTGGCGCAGTGGCAAGCCGGCGAGGGGCTGTTGCTGGGACCGGATGATGACGTCGAAAACCTGCAGCTGGCATTCAGCGACGTGGCAATGATCGCCATCGACTTCCCCAGCTTTCGTGATGGTCGCGGTTACAGCCAGGCGTACCTGTTGCGTCAGCGTTTGGGTTGGCAGGGTGAATTGCGTGCAGTGGGCGATGTGCTGCGCGACCAGCTCAGCCATATGCGCCAGTGCGGGTTCGACAGCTTTGCCGTGCGCGAAGACAAGTCGGTGGAAGATGCACTCAAAGGCTTGGCGGGGATGAGTGTGCTGTACGGGCGCTCGGCGATTGAGCCGCGGCCGCTGTTTCGGCGGCGTTGACCGCGGCCTCACCCCCAGCCCCTCTCCCGCGTGGCGGGAGAGGGAGCCTTGGCGATGTTCGCCGAGCAATCACCGGTCCAGTCCCTCGCCCCTTCGGAGAGAGGGTTAGGGTGAGGGGAAAGGCTGCACCGGCGTTTCTCTTTTCACCCACTAAGGAACCTTTGCCCCTGCGCAGCAATCTCTGACGGGATGGAATTTCAACGGAGGTGTGTATGTTTTTGCGCTCGTTCAGCCTGGCCTTGATGGTTGCCCTCAGCGGCCCGGTCCTGGCCGATGACAGTGACAGCCCGCTCAGCGCCGACCGTGGCCAGGCGCGCCCGGTGATCGTGATTGCCAACAGTGCGGCCGACCCGGCCCTGGTAAAACTGCTGGCGGCGCTGAAGGAGCCAGCCAACCAGGCAGCGTTCAAGGAGCGCAACATGGTGCTGTACACCGTGGTCAACACCATCGGTAAACGCGACGGCAAAGACCTCGACCCGCAAAGCACCATGGCCCTGATCCGCGCCCTTAAGCTGGGCGCCAGTGCCCAGGCCAAGGTGATTCTGGTGGGCAAGGACGGCGAGAAGAAACTCGAACACGCGGGGCCCATCGAGCCGCAGCAACTGTTCAGCGCGGTCGACCAGTTGCCGGCCAGCGAGAAAGAGCTGAGCAAGCCGGCGCCTGACCCGGCAGCACTGACGCCCGCGCCGCTGGACGATTGAATCTGCAGCTGCTCCTACGGGTTACTGCCAAGGTTCAACACAACCGCCGCCAACACCAGATAGCGGCCCGCCTTGGCGATGCTAACCAACAGCACAAACCGCCACAGCGGCTCGCGCATTACCCCGGCCACCAGGGTCAGTGGGTCGCCCACCACCGGTAGCCAACTCAGCAGCAGGGTCCAGCAGCCATACCGCTTGTACCACTGCTGCGCCCGCGCCATCTGTTCCGGGCTGGCGGGGAACCAGCGGCGCTGGCGAAAGCGCTCGACGCTGCGGCCCAGTACCCAGTTCAGCAGCGAACCCAGCACATTGCCGACCGTGGCCACCAGCACCAGCGCTGCGGGCGAGTATCCGCCAGTCAGCAGCAAACCGACCAACACCGCTTCCGATTGCAGCGGCAGCAGGGTGGCGGCGATGAAGGCGCTGGCGAACAGGCTGAGGTAGGCGGTGAGCATGGGGCCACGGGAAGGTGAAAGCGGGCGACTGTAGCGTAAATGGAGCAATTCTGGACCCCAGCCTGTGCTGGGGTGACGGCGGTTTGGGCAAACACTACCGTCGTCCCAGCGCAGGCTGGGACCCAGAAACGACCGCCGTGCGCGGGCGTTGGCCATTGATCAAAACCCTGAACTTTTGCTCTACCACGGGGCTCGGAACTGTACGCCCCCTGTTTTGCGCAGGGACAACGAATCCAAACGAGCCGCCACCCGATCCATCGGGCGGCGGCTGTTTGCAGTGATGGAGCCCGATTCGATGTCGCATGCCCGCCCGTTACTTCCCCTCAACCAGGTTGCTGAACGTCAGGCCTCCTCCTTGCAACTGGACGACGCCTTGCAGCTACCGCGCATTGCCATCGAAGACGTAACCCCAGTGGTCGAAGGCGGGCGCTTTCCCGCCAAGAGCGTCGTTGGCTCCCTTGTCACCGTCAGCGCAGTGATCTTCACCGATGGCCACGACAAGCTCGACGGCGCTGTGCTGTGGCGCGCCGAGCTGGAAGAAAAGTGGCACCGGGTGCCGCTGGAGTTTCTCGGCAATGACCTCTGGCAAGGCCAGTTCAGCCTTGAGCAGCCCGGCCGCTATCAGTTCGCCGTACAGGCCTGGTGGGACGGTTACGCCACCTTTACCTACGAGCTGCTGAAAAAATTCTCCGCCGGGGTGCCCCTCACCCTGGAGCTGCAAGAAGGCGAGCTGCTGCTGCGCAGAGCCGCTGAACACGCCGGCCCTGAACACGCCGAGCTGATGGCCGAGCGCTTGCGCACGCTGCAAGACACCCAGTCGGTGGAAGAGCGCGTGAGCTTCTTTCTCGACCCGCAAACCACCCAGGCCATGCGCCTGACCGAAGCCCACCCGCATCGCATCAATAGCCCCGCCTACCCGCTGGAGGTGGAGCGCAAGCTGGCCGAGTTTGCCAGTTGGTACGAGCTGTTCCCGCGCTCGGCGACCGACGACGAAGACCGCCACGGCACCTTTCGTGACGTGATCGAACGCCTGCCCTATGTGCGCGACATGGGCTTTGACGTGCTGTATTTCCCGCCGATTCATCCCATCGGCCGCGCCCACCGCAAGGGCCGCAACAACTCCCTGCAAGCCCGCGCCAATGACCCCGGCAGCCCCTATGCGATTGGCAGCCAGGACGGCGGCCACGACGCCATTCACCCCAAACTCGGCAGCTTTGACGACTTCCGCGCCCTGGTGCAGGCCGCCAAGGAACATGGCCTGGAAATCGCCCTGGACTTCGCCATTCAATGTTCCCCTGACCACCCGTGGCTCAAGGAACACCCAGGCTGGTTCAGCTGGCGGCCGGACGGCAGCATCCGCCACGCGGAAAACCCGCCGAAAAAATACGAAGACATCGTCAACGTCGACTTCTACGCCGAAGACGCCATGCCCGATCTGTGGCTGGCCCTGCGGGATGTGGTCAAGGGTTGGGTGGAGCAGGGCGTGACGCTGTTTCGCGTCGACAACCCGCACACCAAACCGCTGCCGTTCTGGGAATGGCTGATCGCCGATATACGCGCCATTCACCCGCAAGTGATCTTCCTCGCCGAAGCCTTTACCCGCCCGGCGATGATGGCGCGCCTGGGCAAGGTCGGTTTCAGCCAGAGCTACACCTACTTCACCTGGCGCAACACCAAGGCCGAGCTGGAAAGCTACCTCAGCGAACTGAATACCGCGCCCTGGCGCGATTGCTACCGGCCGAACTTCTTCGTCAATACCCCGGACATCAACCCCGCCTTTTTGCACAACAACGGCCGTGCCGGTTTCCTCATTCGCGCGGCGTTGGCGAGCATGGGTTCGGGGCTCTGGGGGATGTATTCGGGCTTTGAAATCTGCGAGTCGGCAGCGGTGCCGGGCAAAGAGGAATACCTCGATTCGGAGAAGTACCAGATCCGCCCGCGGAACTATCAAAAGGCCGGGAATATCGTCAGCGAAATTGCCCAGTTCAACCGCATTCGCCGGCAGAACCCGGCGCTGCAAACCCACCTCGGTTTGCAGATTTACACCTGCTACAACGACAACATTCTGCTGTTCGGCAAGCGCACGGCCGACCTCAGCAATTTTGTGCTGGTGGCCGTGAGCCTCGACCCACACAACGCCCAGGAAGCCCATTTCGAACTGCCCCTTTGGGAGTTCGGCCTACCTGACGATGCCAGCCTGCACGGTGAGGACCTGATGACCGGGCACACCTGGACCTGGCATGGCAAAACCCAATGGATGCGCATTGAACCGTGGCACCAGCCATTCGGTATCTGGCGTGTGCGCGTAACCGGCTAAGGGGGGACGCAATGAGCGACCAAGCGAATACACCGAATAGCGAGAAAAAACCGACCACCGAACGCCGCAAAAAACGCCGGCCTGCGGCCTTTATCGAAGACCCGCTCTGGTACAAGGACGCGGTGATCTATCAGGTGCACGTGAAGTCGTACTTCGACTCGAATAACGACGGTATCGGCGACTTCCCCGGCCTGATTTCCAAGCTCGATTACATTGCCGACCTCGGCGTGAACACCATCTGGCTGCTGCCGTTCTACCCCTCGCCACGGCGCGATGACGGTTACGACATTGCCGAATACCGCGACGTGCACCCCGACTACGGCGGCATGGCCGATGCCAAACGGTTTATCGCCGAGGCCCACAGCCGTGGCATCCGGGTGATTACCGAACTGGTGATCAACCACACCTCCGACCAGCACCCGTGGTTCCAGAAAGCACGGCGGGCCAAGCCCGGTTCCAAGGCCCGGGATTTTTACGTGTGGTCGGACAGCGACCAGAAATTCCCGGAAACCCGGATCATCTTTCTCGATACCGAGAAGTCCAACTGGACCTGGGACCCGGTCGCCGGCCAGTACTTCTGGCACCGCTTCTATTCGCACCAGCCGGACCTCAACTTCGACAACCCGCAGGTGCTCAAGGAAGTGCTCAGCGTGATGCGCTTCTGGCTCGACCTGGGCGTTGACGGCCTGCGCCTGGACGCCATTCCGTACCTGATCGAACGCGAAGGCACCAACAACGAAAACCTCGCCGAAACCCACGTGGTGCTGAAGAAAATCCGCGCTGAACTGGACGCCACCTACCCGGACCGCATGCTGTTGGCCGAGGCCAACCAATGGCCGGAAGACACCCAGCTGTATTTTGGCGGCGAAGACGGCGGTCCCGGCGATGAATGCCACATGGCTTTTCACTTTCCACTGATGCCGCGCATGTACATGGCCATCGCCCAGGAAGACCGTTTTCCGATCACCGACATCCTCCGCCAGACCCCGGAAATTCCCGCCAACTGCCAGTGGGCGATCTTCCTGCGCAACCATGATGAGCTGACCCTGGAAATGGTCACCGACCATGAGCGCGACTACCTGTGGAACTACTACGCCGCCGACCGCCGCGCGCGGATCAACCTGGGTATCCGCCGCCGTCTGGCACCGCTGGTGGAGCGGGATCGTCGGCGTATCGAGCTGCTCAACAGCATGCTGCTGTCGATGCCGGGCACGCCGACCCTGTATTACGGCGATGAGATCGGCATGGGCGACAACATCTTCCTCGGCGACCGCGATGGCGTGCGCACGCCCATGCAGTGGTCGATCGACCGCAACGGCGGTTTTTCCCGCGCCGACCCAGCCAGCCTGGTGTTGCCGCCGATTCAGGACCCGCTCTACGGCTTCCAGAGCATCAACGTCGAAACCCAGCAGCGCGACACCCATTCGCTGCTGAACTGGACGCGGCGCATGCTCGCCATCCGCAAGCAGCAGAAAGCTTTCGGCCGCGGCACCCTGAAAATGCTCGCACCGGCCAACCGACGGATCCTCGCTTATTTGCGCGAATACACCGGCGTCGATGGCAAACACGAAGTGATCCTCTGCGTCGCCAACGTCTCGCGCGCCGCCCAAGCCGCCGAGCTGGAGCTTTCGGCCTACAACGGCATGGTGCCGGTGGAGATGGTGGGTGGTACCTCGTTTCCGCCGATTGGCCAGCTCAACTACCTGTTGACCTTGCCGCCGTACGGCTTCTATTGGTTTTTGCTCGCCGAAGAAGCGCAAATGCCGGCCTGGCACGTACCGCCGGTAGACCGCATGCCGGAGCTGCCAACCCTGGTGATCAAACGTGATCTCAGCGAGCTGATGCAGTCGCGCGCCAGCCTGACCCTGAGCCGCGAATCGCTGCCGGCCTACCTGCCGAAACGCCGCTGGTTCTCGGCCCTGGACGATGCCGCCGCCGAATACAAACTGCTGTACGCCGTGCCCTTTGGCGAACGCAGCGTGCTCAGCGAGGTGGAGGTGCGCAGTGGCGACCACTACGAGCATTACCAACTGCCCCTCAGCTATGTCGCCGAAAACGAAGCCGGCAGCAGCGTGCCGCAACAACTGGCCCTGGCCAGATTGCGCCGTGGCCGCGAAGTAGGGCTGTTGACCGACGCCTTCACCCTCGGCGAATTCAGCCAGCAGGTGGTGCGCTACCTGCGTGAAGGCCAGGTGCTTAATTCGGCTGGCAGCGAGCTGCAATTCCTGCCGACGCCTCAGCTGCACGAACTGGCGGACAACCCGGAGGAAGAGGTCAACCTGGTGTCTGCCGAGCAGTCCAACAGCTCGGCGCTGATCGGCGAAAGCATGGTGCTGAAGCTGGTCCGTCGAGTAATGCCCGGCATCCACCCGGAAACCGAAATGGGCGGCTACCTCACCGCCCAGGGCTTCGCCAATATTCCGCAACTGCTTGGCGAAGTGCGCCGCGTCGATGCCCAGGGCGTGCCACATACCTTGATGGTGTTGCAGCGCTTCCTGAGCAACCAGGGCGATGCCTGGCTGTGGACGCAGAACACCCTGGAGCGGGCGATTCGTGATCAGCTGGCGAGCCCGGCGGTGAACGATGCCGATGGCGCCATTGCCCCGGCCAGCGTCGAGCTGGCAGCCTTCGCTCGCCAGCTCGGCCGCCGCCTTGGCGAGATGCACCGGGTGTTGGCCCAACCCAGCGACAACCCCGACTTCGGCGCCGTCACCAGCACCCAGAAAGACGTCGATGAGTGGGCCCGCAGCATCAGTGCGCAGCTGCAGGAAGCCTTGGACGAGGTGGCCAACAGCCACACTGCCGATGCCGACAGTGCGACCTGGCTGGCGGCGCATGGCAAACAACTGCTGGCGGCCGTTAACCAGATTGCGCAGCTGTGCCTCGGTGGCCTGCGCATTCGCGTGCACGGCGACTTGCACCTCGGCCAGGTGCTGGTGGTGCAGGGCGACGCCTACCTGATCGACTTCGAGGGCGAACCGACCCGCAGCCTGCAGGAGCGGCGCACCCGCCACAGCCCGATGAAAGATGTCGCCGGCATGATCCGCTCGTTCGACTACGCCGCCGCCATGGCCATCCGCAACACGCAAAGCACCGACGCCTCGCGTGAAGCCGACGCCGTGCGCCGCACCGTCGCCGCGAACTACCGCAGCCAGGCGCGCACCGCCTTCCAGGAAGCCTACCGCCTGGCCGCCGCCGACCTGCCGCACACCTGGCACGAACGCGACGGCGAAGTGGCGGCGCTGGCGTTGTTCAGCCTGGAAAAGGCCGCCTACGAAATTCTCTATGAAGCCCGCTACCGCCCCGACTGGCTGAATGTGCCGGTGCAGGGCCTGGTGGAATTGGGCCAACACCTGTTGGGGAGCGCAGCACGATGAGCAACTTTACTGGGCTGGCGCCGCTGAACGCCGAACTGCCGGACCCGAATGTGCAGGCCCTGGTGCGTGCCGAACACAACGACCCGTTTGCCTTCCTCGGGCCGCATAGCGATGAGCAGGGGCCAATTGTGCGCGCCTATCTGCCTGGTGCCCTGGGGGTGAACCTGATCGATGCCGACAGCGGCGCGGACCTGGGCGAAATGACCCTGGGCGAAGTGCCCGGCATGTTCACCCACCGCCCGCAGGAGCAGCGCCCATACCGGCTGCGCATCCGCTGGGGCGAGGGCGAGCAGGAAATCGAAGACCCGTATGCCTTCGGCCCGCAGCTGGGTGAAACCGATATCTACCTGTTCAGCGAAGGCAACCACCGCGAACTGGGCAAGTGTTTTGGCGCGCAGTTGATGGAGCAGAACGGCATTCCCGGCGTGCGCTTTGCCGTGTGGGCGCCGAATGCGCGGCGGGTCTCGGTGGTCGGTCACTTCAATGGTTGGGACGGCCGCCGCCATGTGATGCGCGCCCGTCATCCTTCCGGTGTGTGGGAGCTATTTATCCCGCGCTTGCAGGCAGGCGAAGTGTACAAATACGAAATTCTTGGCAGCCACGGCGTGTTGCCGCTAAAGGCCGACCCCATCGCCCTGGCCACCGAACACCCACCGGCCACCGGCTCGGTGGTGGCGCAGCCGCTGGACTTCGTCTGGAACGATCAGCAGTGGCTGGACAACCGCCAACACGCCCAGGCGCACAACCAGCCGCTGTCGATTTACGAGATGCACGTCGGCTCCTGGCGCCACCACGAAGATGGCCGCGTGCTGAGTTGGGCTGAACTGGCTGAGCAGTTGATTCCCTATATTCACGACATGGGCTTCACCCACGTCGAACTGATGCCAATCATGGAACACCCGTTTGGTGGCTCCTGGGGTTACCAACTGCTGTCGCAATTCGCCCCCAGCGCGCGCTACGGCAGCCCGGCGGACTTCGCCGCATTTGTCGACGCCTGCCATGTTGCCGGCATTGGCGTGATCCTCGACTGGGTGCCCGCGCATTTCCCCACCGACAGCCACGGCCTGGCCCGTTTCGATGGCACTGCGCTGTACGAATACGCCCATCCGTTCGAGGGCTTTCACCAGGACTGGGACACCTTCATCTACAACCTCGGCCGTAACGAAGTGCATGGCTACATGCTGGCCTCGGCGCTGCACTGGCTGCGCCAGTACCACATCGACGGCCTGCGCGTGGATGCCGTGGCCTCAATGCTCTACCGCGACTACTCACGCAAAGATGGCGAGTGGATTCCCAACCGCCATGGCGGCCGCGAAAACCTCGAAGCCATCGATTTTCTGCGCCACCTCAACGACGTGGTGCACACCGAAGTGCCTGGCGCCTTGGTGATTGCCGAGGAGTCGACCGCCTGGCCCGGCGTCAGCCACGACACCCAAGGTGGCGGCCTGGGTTTCGCCTACAAATGGAACATGGGCTGGATGCACGACAGCCTCAAATACATCGCCGAGGACCCGCTCAACCGCCCGCACCACCACGACAAACTGACCTTCGGCTTGCTCTACGCCTTTACCGAGCAATTCATCCTGCCGATTTCCCACGACGAAGTGGTGCACGGCAAACGCTCGCTGCTGGACAAAATGCCCGGCGACCGCTGGCAGAAATTCGCCAACCTGCGCCTGTACCTGAGCTTTATGTGGAGCCATCCGGGCAAGAAGCTGCTGTTCATGGGCTGCGAATTCGGCCAATGGCGCGAATGGAGCCACGACCACGAACTGGACTGGTACCTGCTGCGCTACGGCGAACACCAAGGCACGCAGAACCTGGTCAGTGCCCTAAACCACCTCTATCGCCAACAGCCCGCACTGCATCAGCGTGACGGCAAAGCCGAAGGCTTCCAATGGCTGATCGGCGACGACGCCAGCAACAGCGTCTACGCCTGGCTACGCCACGGCGACGACGGCGTGCCGCTGCTGGTCGTGCACAACTTCACCCCCGTACCGCGCGAAGGCTACCGCATCGGCGTGCCCCAGGCCGGCGAGTGGCAGGTACTGCTTAACAGCGACGATGAACAGTACGCCGGCTCCAACGCCGGCAGCCGTGGCGGGTTGCAGACCGAAGGGGAAGTGAGTCATGGGCAAGTGCAGTCGTTGGTATTGAACCTGCCGCCGCTTGGGGCGCTAGTGCTCAGGCCGAACCCCTAAACGGTGCGGTGATCATCGTTTGCAGGAATCGCGGCTGAAGCCCCTCCCACAATAAAACTCGGTTCCTGTGGGAGGGGCTTTAGCCGCGATGCCTTTGGCTTTTTTTAGCGTGGATACAACGGTGGCAGCGGGCTGGTTTCTTGTGCGGCGGCTGGTGCTTCGGCGGCCGGCAAGGCGCGGATGGCTTTCCACAGTTCTTCGCCTTGCCAGTACTGGCCGCTTTCGCTGTAGAGGGCGCCGTTGAGGCCGTCCAGGCTTTCCGAGAGCGGCACAAAACGTGCGGCCATGTCGGCGAGGGTTTCCGGTTGCTGGCGGGCCCAGGCGTCGAGGGCCTGGCGGGTGGCTTGCGAGTCGTTGGCCAGGCAGGCGCGTTTGAGGTCGTCGAGCAGGCTGCGTGGGCTTGGACCGACCTGGGCGGTGCGCGAGACAGCTGGCTGACGGCGGGCATGCCACCAGAGGCCGAAGCCGAGCAGGGTGGTCAGGGCCAGAATCAGCGTCGCCAACTGCCAGGGCCACAGCGGTGGGCCCTCCACCAGCGGTTCGGCGCTGTCGGTGTTGACCGGTGCTTCCACGTCCATCGCCGGGTTGTTGGCCACCATCAGGGTGCGTGCCGGCACGCTGGTGTGTTCCAGGCGGTCGTCTTTGGTGTTCCACCACACCAGGTCGACGCTCGGCAGTTCGATGCGACCGCTGCGGTTGGGGACCAGGGCTTCGCGTTCTTCGCGGCTGCCGATCAGGCCGCGCTCGTTGGTGCTGTTGCTCAGTTGCGGCTGGTCGGGGTAGCGGCGCAGGCCGGTCACCGAGGTGGCGGGCAGTGGCGGCAGCTGGGCGCTGGAGAGACCGTCGACTTTAAGGGTAAGGCTGCGGGTTAGTGAATCGCCGACCTGGGCTTTGTCCGGTTCCGGGCTCCAGGATTCGCTCAACACCACGGCGCGGGCTGGCAGCCACGGCGCATCCGCCGGGTATTCAGCCGGTTTGGCTTTCACCTGCAGCGGAATCACCGGCGACTTCACCCGCATCAAGCGACCCGGGCGTGGGCCGAAGGGTTGGTAGCCGCTGTTGTTCTGACTGCGATCAGCGACCGTGGCGCTGAAGACCAGCGCCGGAATGTCCAGTTCGCCGCTTTGTTGCGGGTAGATGGCGTAGCGCAGTTCGATTACCCCATGGCGTACACCGTTGATTTCTTTTTCGTAGGTGCGTGGGTCGCCGAGCGATTCGATGCGCGCGTTGGCGATTTGCAGCGGGGTGAGGGCGCTGTCGTCGTACAGCGATACCGAGTGGTAGATGCGCAGGGTCAGAATCGCCTGGGCCTGCACGTAGACGCTGTCCTGATCGAGGCTGGCGTCGATGAACACCGGGGCCACCGATTCGCTGTCGCTGTTGGCTTCGGTTTTGATCACTTGCAGGGTGATCGGCTCGCTCTTGTTGTCGCCCAGGCTCAGCGCCGGAATCACCACGTTGCCGACGGTTTTCGGCTGCAGGGTGATGATCCAGCGGGTGGTGGCGCGGGCCGAGCCGTCGATGGTGGTCAGGCGGTTGATCTGCCGGGTACCGAGCACGTCGAAGGCTTCGTCGAGCGGCGCCAGGTCGGGTTTGCCGAACAGGGTGGCGTCATCGGATTCCAACGACAGTTCCAGGGTTTCACCTTCGCTCAGGCGGCTGCGGTCCACCGAAGCGGTGAAGTTCGCGGCGCTGGCCTGCAGGGCCACCAGGCACAGCAAAAAGGCGCAAAACAGACGGGTCATCAACTAATTCCTAGGCTCTTGGCGCTGTTGCTGTTCGTACCAGAATTTGCGTCGCAGCAGCTCGCCCGGGTCGTCGGGGATCTGCCGCAGCCACTGTTCCATGGCTTGGCGCTGTTCGGCGCCGAGATGTTGCTGCTGGCCGTCGTCGGCCTGCGGTTTACCGCCCGGTTTGGCGTCGGCTTTGTCCGCCTTGGCGGTTTTGCCGTCTTTGTCGCCACCGCCCTCGGCGCCTTTGTGCTCGGCGTTGGCGTCCTGGTTCGCGCCTTGCTGGCCGGGCTGCTGGTCTTGCTTTGGGTCTTGTTCGCCGGGTTTGTTGGCAGTCGGCGGGGGTTTGTTATCGGTGTCGCTGCCGGGGTTCTGCTCGGCCGGTTGCTGCTGGTTTTTGCCTGGCTGCTTTTGCTGTTTCTGTTGCTGCTGTTTCTTCTGCTGCTCTTTTTCCTGTTGCTGCTGTTGGCGCAGCAGCTCTTCGACCAGGGCTTTGTTTTTCAGCGCCTGAGGTAAGTCGGGTTGGCGTTCCAGCGCCTGGTCGTACGCATCCAGCGCGGCTTCCAGCTCACCGCTGCGGGCCAGGGCGTTGCCACGATTGTAGTGGTCGGCAGCGCTGTTACCGCTGGCAAAACGGTTGGCGGCACCGGCGTAATCGCCAGCCTGATAGAGCGCCTGGCCCTGCCATTTCGGGTCGCTGAAGGTGTCGGCGGCTTCGGCGGCTTTGTGTTGCTGCAGCAGGCGTTCGCCTTGCTGGTCGGCGCGCAGCCACAGATCGTTGAACTCGAAGGCATAGCTGGGTCGCGGACCAATCAGCAGCAACAGCGGCAAGCAGAACAGCCAGCCGCGGCGTCCGGCACAGGCAGCCAACAGCAGCAGCGGTAACAGCAACCAATAACCCTGGTCGGCCCAGGTTTCCAGTTGGGTCGGTTCGCTGTCGCGCAGGCTTTCGCTGTCTTCCAGCAGGCCGAGGTCGCGCAGGTCGGTTTCATCCAGGCGCGAGCGCAGGTAGTTGCCGCCCAACTCGTTGGCAAAGCGGCGCAGGCCGGCGCTGTCCAGACGCGGCAGCAAAATGCTGCCCTGGGCGTCTTTCAAAAAGCCGCCGCCTTCCTGAGCAATAGGGGCGCCTTGGGCCGAGCCGATGCCGAGAATCTGCAGGCGGCTGCCATGTTTGCCCAACGCCTGACGAATGCCTTGGCGCTCCTGGTCATCGAGTGCCGAGGTGATCAACAGCAGCCGGCCGTTACCCTGAGCGCCTTGCTCTAGCAGTGCCAGGGCCTTGCCCACGGCCAGGTCAGCTCGACGGCCAGCCTCGGGCATGATTGCCGGTTTCAGCGATTCCAGCAGGTTGCGTGCGGTGCCCAGGTCGTCGGACAGCGGTACCAGGGTGTGGGCGCTGCCGGCGTAGAGAACGATGCCGGTCTGCGCGTCATGGCGCGCTTCCAGCAGGTCGAGCACTTTGTGTTTGGCGTGCTCCAGGCGGTTGGGTTGTACGTCGCCAGCGAGCATCGAGGGGGTCATGTCGAGCATTACCACCAGCGGGTCGGCGCGCTTTTGCGTGCTTTGCTCCACGTGCTGCCAACTCGGGCCGAGCAGGGCCAACAGGCACAGCAGCCAGGACAGACCGAGGGCGATCCACGGCAAGCGACTGACGCGGCGGTTACCGCCACTGAGCAGCACTTTATGGAAGGCCGGCGGCAGCAGCATCTGCCAACGCCCAGCGCGGCGCTGGCGGTGCCAGAGTTGCCACAGCAACCACAGCAGCAGTGGCAGCAACACCAGCCAGAACGGCCGTAGCCAATGGGGCCAGAGCGCGATCATTGGCGTTTCCTCATCCGCGGCCGCCATTTCGGCCGCGCCGGCAAGGCTTGTTGCAGGCGGCTTTGCAGCAGGTGCGGCCACAGCGCGTTAACTACCAGCAGCAGGCTCATCAGCAGCGCCCCGGCCAGCGGCCAGGCATACAGTTCGAGGGCAGGGCGGGCGATGGTCGGTTGCTGGGCCACGGGTTCGAGTTTGTCCAGACTGGCTTCGATCAGGGTCAGTTCATCGCTGTCGCGGGCGCGGAAATACTGGCCACCGGTCATCTCGGCGATCTTCTGCAGGGTGCCTTCATCCAGGTCCAAACCAGGGTTCAAGCCCATCATGCCGAACGCGCCGCGCTCGGGGTCAGCACCAATGCCGATGGTGTAGACCTTCACTTGTTCTTCAGCGGCCAGGCGCGCGGCGGTCAGCGGGTCGATCTGCCCGCCATTGCTGGCACCGTCGGTGACTAACACCAGCACGCGGCTGTTGGCTGGGCGTTGGCGCAGGCGTTTTACCGCCAAGCCGATGGCATCGCCAATCGCGGTGTTTTTGCCAGCAATGCCGATCAAGGCTTCGTCCAGCCAGATGCGCACGGTGTGGCGGTCGAAGGTCAGCGGCGCCTGGAGGTAGGCCTGGCTGCCAAACAGGATCAGGCCGACGCGGTCGCCTTTGCGCCCTTCGATAAAGTCGCCGAGCAGGTTTTTCACCAAGGTCAGGCGGCTGACATCGTTGCCGTTCCACTGCATGTCGGCGTAGTCCATGGAGCCGGACACATCCACCGCCAGCAGCAGGTCGCGGCCGCTGGCCGACACTGGCAGCGGCTCACCGACCCAGGCCGGGCGTGCGGCGGCACCGAGCAGCAACAGCCATAACAACGCGAACGGCGCCTGTTGCCGCCAGGCTGGCAGGTTGGCGCGCGCACGGCGGCCGCTGAGGCCTTCGAGTTCGCTGAGAAAACTGACCTTCAACGCTGCCTCGCCGCTGTCGGCAGCCGGCAACACCAGGCGCAACAACCAGGGCAGCGGCAGCAGCACGAACAGCCAGGGCCAGGTGAACTCAAACATGTTTGCGAATCCAGGTGTCGACGGCCTGGTTGAGGCCATCCACGGCCTTGTCGTCGAGTTTGCATTCGGGCCGGTAGCCGCCTTCCACCAGAATCATCCAGCGGGTGAGGCCAGCAGCCGGGCAGCGGTTGTCCAGGTACGCCAGCCAGGCGCGGCCACTCATGGTGTGGCTCTGGCTATTGGGGTAGTGGCTGCGGCACAGGCGTTTGAGCAGGGCGTTGAGCTGCTGCAACCAAGGGCCCGCGTTGGCGCCGTCGTAGGGTTTTTTCAGTTGCCCGAGCTCTTGCAGGGCGGCCAGGCGCAGCGGATCGAGCGGCACCTCGGTGCGGGATTTTTTGCCCCGTTGTGGCAGGCGTTTACGCAGACGCCAGAGGCCCCAGAGCAACAGCGGAATCAGTGCTGCGAGCAGCCACCAGCCAGGGGCGGGTGGCCACCAGGAAATCGGCGGCGGCGCAATCAAGGGTTGCAATTGGTCGAGGGGATTCACTGTTTTTTCCTCGGCCGCTGCGCCTGCAAATGATCGCGCAGCTGTTCAATCGGGTCGTTCATGGTGCTCAAGGGAAACAACGGCACTCCGAGTTTCTGTGCCAATACCTGCCAGCGCGCCTGACGGGCTTCGCCGAGGGCGTGGTAGGTCTCGCGCAGTTCACTGTTGTGGGTGTCCAGTTCCAGCAGGGCGCTGCGTTGGCTGAATTGCAACAAGCCAGCAGCGGGCAGGGCGTGGTCCAGCGGGTCGGATAGGGGCAACAGCAACAGGTCGGTGTGGCGAGCCAGCAGGGTCAGTTGCTGCTCGGCGCTGTCGTTCAGCGCGCGCTCGTCACACAGCACCACCGCCAGGCTGCCGGGGCGCAGCACTTCGCGGGCGCGGCGCAGGGCCAGGCCGAAAGTGTCGCGGCCGGCAGGGATGTCGCTGTTGAGGTTCTGGTTGGCGCGCACCATGCGGTTGAGCAATTGCAGCAGGCTCATCTTGCTACGCCGCGGTTTGATTTCGTGGTGCTCGTTGTCGCCAAACACCAGGCCGCCGACGCGGTCGTTGTGGCTCAGCGCAGCCCAGCCAATCAGCGCCGCGACCTGCGCCGCCAGCACCGACTTGAACGCCAGACCGGAGCCGAAAAATAGGCGCTGGCTCTGTTCCACCAGAATGAAGATCGGCCGTTCGCGTTCCTCATGGAACAGCTTGGTGTGCGGCTCTTGCGTGCGCGCGGTAACTCGCCAGTCGATGGTGCGCACGTCGTCGCCGGGCTGGTAAACCCGCACCTGGTCGAAGTCGACGCCGCGGCCACGCAATTTGGAGTGGTGCAGGCCGACCAGGGGGCTGCGCCGCGCCGGCGTGGAGAACAGCTGCACCTCGCGGATGCGATGGCGCATTTCGATCAGCTCGGCGAGGCTGACGCGGATGCCGGGTTCGCTGGCGGCAATCGGTTGCATGGCGATCAGGCCACGGCAACCACGTCGAGGATGCGTTGCAGCACCCGGTCCTGGTCAATACCAGCGGCTTCGGCCTCGAACGAC
Organism: Pseudomonas sp. GV071; assembly: GCF_003050835.1. Lineage (GTDB taxonomy): Bacteria > Pseudomonadota > Gammaproteobacteria > Pseudomonadales > Pseudomonadaceae > Aquipseudomonas. The sequence goes on from NZ_QAOJ01000009.1 coordinate 273,979, forward strand.
AGAATGATGCGGTGGCGCAGCACGTCGAACAGCACGGCCTGAATGTCTTCCGGCGACACGAAATCGCGGCCGGCCAGCCAGGCGTGGGCGCGGGCGCAGCGGTCTAGGGAAATCGAGCCGCGAGGGCTGGCGCCATAGGAAATCCACTCGGCCAGTTCCGGGTCGAACTTGGCCGGGGTGCGCGTGGCCATCACCAGCTGCACCAGGTATTCCTCCACCGCGTCGGCCATATAAAGGCCGAGTACTTCTTTACGCGCGGCAAAGATCGCCTGCTGGCTGACTTTGTGCTCGGGCTTGGTTTCGCCGTTCAGCGCTTCGCCACGGGCTTGCTGGAGAATCTTGCGTTCCACCGACGCGTCGGGGAAACCGATTTTCACGTACATCAGGAAACGGTCGAGCTGCGCCTCTGGCAACGGATAGGTGCCTTCCTGCTCGATCGGGTTCTGCGTGGCCATGACCAGGAACAGCGGCGACAGGTCATAGGTGCTGCGCCCCACGCTGACCTGGCGCTCGGCCATGGCTTCGAGCAAGGCCGACTGCACCTTGGCCGGGGCGCGGTTGATTTCGTCGGCCAGTACCAGGTTATGGAAGATCGGCCCTTGCTGGAACACGAAGCTGCCGGTTTCCGGGCGATAGATTTCCGTGCCGGTGATGTCGGCCGGCAGCAAATCGGGGGTGAACTGAATACGGTGGAACTCGGCTTCGATGCCTTCGGCCAGTTCTTTGATGGCCTTGGTCTTGGCCAGACCGGGAGCGCCTTCGACCAGCATGTGGCCGTCAGCGAGGAGGGCGATCAACAGCCGCTCAATGAGTTTTTCCTGACCCAGAATCTGCGTGGAGAGAAATTGACGCAGGGCGACCAGCGCTTCGCGGTGTTCCATCGTGGAAAGGTTCCTGGCGGATTGACGAGGTGCAACGGCTCGCAGCCGCGCGACGAAGGCGGCGGGGTGGCTGCGAATGGCGTGACACTTTAATGCATAACGTGGAGTGGCGGCTATCGTGGCCAGGGGGAATGAGCGGCGGTTCACGCGGATCGAGATCCAGAACTCCGTCATTCCTGCGCAGGCAGGAATCCAGAATCTCGCGGCGTGCTCAGAACGTCGTACCGTCGCGTATTCTGGGTCCCAGCCTGCGCTGGGACGACGCTGGTTTTTTCATAAAGTGGCGTGCAACCGCTGCAATAGAGCACCGCATCTGTTGACCGAATATGTCGCCCCATCGCAATCCCTCGGTCACAGCCTATCGTTAAGCTACGCGTGACTTGATGGTCGCCGTGTGCACTGGCGGGTTTCAACAATGGCCTAGACTGTTGTGCAACCCGAATAGAAAGGTGCCCTGCCCACGTATTTGTCGGCACCGGTATACGGCGCGTTCAGTCAGGTATGAATTCAGCGAGCTCTTCCACGAATAACAAACCCCGCGGAGCACAACCATGGCGTTCTTTACGGCGGCCAGCAAAGCCGACTTTCAGCAACAACTGCAAGCGGCACTGGCGCAGCACGTTAGCGAACAGGCGCTGTCACAAGTAGCCCTGTTCGCCGAGCAATTTTTCGGCATCATCGCCCTCGAGGAACTGACCCAGCGTCGCCTCTCCGACCTGGTCGGTTGCACCTTATCTGCCTGGCGTCTGCTGGAGCGCTTCGACAGCGCCAAGCCGCAGGTACGCGTATTCAACCCCGATTACGAAAAACATGGTTGGCAGTCCACCCACACCGCCGTGGAAGTGCTGCACCCCGACGTCCCCTTTCTGGTCGACTCGGTCCGTATGGAGCTGAACCGCCGCGGTTACAGCATCCACACCCTGCAAAACAGCGTGATCAGCACCCGCCGCAACAAGAAGGGCGAACTGCTGGAAGTGTTGCCAAAAGGCACCACCGGCAAAGACGTGCAGCAAGAGTCGCTGATCTTTCTCGAGATCGACCGCAGCGCCAACGCCACCGACATGCGCACCCTGGAAAACGCCCTGCTCGAAGTCCTGGAAGAAGTGCGCATCACCGTCGCCGACTTCCAGCCCATGCGTAACAAAGTCACCGAGCTGCTGACCTGGTTGGGCAAAGCCAAGCTCAAAGTGGATGCCGCCGAGCTGGCGGAAATCAAAGTGTTCCTGCAGTGGCTGATGGAAAACCACTTCACCTTCTTAGGCTATGAAGAATTCACCGTGGCCGATGAGGCCGAAGGCGGCCACATCACCTACGACGAGTCGAGCCTGCTGGGTCTGTCCAAGCGCCTGCGCACCGGCCTCACCGCCGCCGATCTGCATATCGAAGAATACGCCGTGAAGTACCTGCGCGAGCCGGTGCTGCTGTCGTTCGCCAAGGCCGCGCAACCGAGCCGCGTGCACCGCCCGGCGTACCCGGATTTCGTCTCCATCCGTGAGCTGGATGCCAAGGGCAAGGTGGTCAAGGAATGCCGCTTCATGGGCATTTACACCTCCATCGCCTACAGCGAAAGCGTGCGCAGCATTCCCTATATCCGCCGCAAAGTGGCCGAAGTTGAACAGCGTTCCGGCTTTACCGCCCAGGGTCACCTGGGCAAAGAACTGGTGAAAGTGCTGGAAGTGTTGCCGCGCGATGACCTGTTCCAGACCCCGGTAGACGAGCTGTACAACACCTCGCTGGCCATCGTGCAGATTCAGGAACGCAACAAGATCCGCCTGTTCCTGCGCGCCGACCCCTACGGCCGTTTTGTCTACGCCCTGGCCTATGTGCCGCGCGACGTGTACTCCACTGAAAGCCGCATCCGCATTCAGCAAGTGCTGGTCGACCGCCTACAAGCTACCGACTGCGAGTTCTGGACCTACTTCTCTGAGTCGGTTCTGGCGCGCGTGCAGTTCATTCTGCGTATCGACCCGAAAACCAAGCTGAACATCGACCAGGCGCAGATCGAGCGCGAAGTCATTCAAGCCTGCCGTTCGTGGAAAGACGATTACGCCGGTTTAGTGGTGGAAAGTCTTGGCGAAGCCAAAGGCACCCGTGTGCTGGCCGACTTCCCGAAAAGCTTCCCCGCCGGCTACCGCGAGCGCTTCGCCCCGCACTCGGCGGTGGTGGATATGCAGCACCTGCTGAGCCTGTCGGACGAGCGCCCGCTGGTGATGAGCTTCTACCAACCGCTCAGCGCCGGTGGCCAGGAACTGCACTGCAAGCTGTACCACGCCGACACGCCACTGGCACTCTCGGACGTTCTGCCGATTCTGGAAAACCTCGGCCTGCGTGTGCTCGGTGAATTCCCGTACCGCCTGCACCACCAAAGCGGCCGCGAATTCTGGATTCATGACTTCGCCTTCACCTACGCCGAAGGCCTGGACCTGGATATCCAGCAGCTCAACGACACCCTGCAGGACGCCTTTGTGCAGATAGTTGGCGGCGCCGCCGAAAACGACGCCTTCAACCGCCTGGTACTGACCGCCGCCATGCCGTGGCGCGACGTGGCCTTGCTGCGTGCCTACGCCCGCTATCTGAAGCAGATCCGCCTGGGCTTTGACCTCAGCTACATCGCCAGCGCCTTGCTCAACCACGTCGACATCGCCAAGGAATTGGTGCGCCTGTTCAAAACCCGCTTCTACCTGGCGCGCAAGCTCACTGCCGATGACCTGGCCGATAAACAACTGCGTCTGGAACAGGCGATTCTCACCGCCCTGGACGACGTTGCGGTGCTCAACGAAGACCGCATCCTGCGCCGCTACCTGGACCTGATCAAAGCCACCCTGCGCACCAACTTCTACCAGACCGACGCCAACGGTCAGGCCAAGTCCTACTTCAGCTTCAAATTCAACTCGCGCACTATCGCCGACCTGCCCAAGCCGGTGCCGTTGTTCGAAATCTTCGTTTACTCGCCACGGGTAGAAGGTGTGCACCTGCGCGGCGGCAAAGTGGCCCGCGGCGGTTTGCGCTGGTCCGACCGTGAAGAGGACTACCGCACCGAAGTGCTCGGCCTGGTGAAAGCCCAGCAAGTTAAAAACGCAGTGATCGTGCCGGTCGGCGCCAAGGGCGGCTTCGTGCCGCGGCGCATGCCAATTGGTGGCAGCCGCGACGAAGTGCTGGCTGAGGGCATTGCCTGCTACCGCATCTTCATTTCCGGCTTGCTGGACATCACCGACAACCTCAAAGAAGGCGACGTGGTGCCGCCGCAAAACGTCGTGCGCCACGACGAAGACGACCCGTACCTGGTGGTCGCCGCCGACAAAGGCACCGCCACCTTCTCCGACATCGCCAACGGCATTGCCGGCGAATACGGCTTCTGGCTGGGCGATGCCTTCGCCTCCGGCGGCTCGGCCGGTTACGACCACAAAGGCATGGGCATTACCGCCAAAGGGGGCTGGGTGTCCGTGCAACGCCACTTCCGCGAACGCGGCATCGACGTGCAGAAAGACCTGACCACCGTGATCGGCATCGGCGACATGGCCGGCGACGTATTCGGCAACGGCCTGCTGCTGTCGGACAAGCTGCAAATGGTCGCCGCGTTCAACCACCTGCATATCTTTATCGACCCGAACCCGGATGCGGCCTCAAGCTTCGTCGAGCGTAAACGCCTGTTCGACCTGCCGCGCTCCAGCTGGGCCGACTACGATGCGTCGCTGATTTCCAAAGGTGGCGGTCTGTTCCTGCGCAGCGCAAAAAGCATCGCCATCAGCCCGGAAATGAAAGAACGCTTCGACATCAGCGCCGACAAACTGCCACCCACCGAACTGCTGAATGCCTTGCTCAAGGCACCGGTTGATTTGCTCTGGAACGGCGGCATCGGCACCTACGTCAAAGCCAGCAGCGAAAGCCACGTCGACGTCGGCGACAAAGCCAACGATGCCCTGCGCGTCGACGGCCGCGAACTGCGCGCCAAGGTAGTGGGCGAGGGCGGTAACCTCGGCATGACCCAACTCGGCCGCGTGGAATACGGCCTCAATGGCGGCGCCAGCAACACCGACTTCATCGACAACGCCGGTGGTGTGGACTGCTCCGACCACGAAGTGAACATCAAGATCTTGCTCAACGAAATCGTTGCCGCCGGCGACATGACCGGCAAGCAGCGCAACAAGCTGCTGGCGGAAATGACCGATGCGGTGGGCAGCCTGGTGTTGGCCAACAACTACAAACAAACCCAGGCACTGTCCCTGGCCCAGCGCCGGGCACGCGGCAGCATGGGCGAATACAAACGCCTGATCGCCGCCCTGGAAGCGGCCGGCAAACTCGACCGGGCCATGGAGTTCCTGCCCACCGACGAGCAATTGGCCGAGCGCGTTGCCAACGGCCACGGCCTGACCCGCCCGGAACTGTCGGTACTGATCAGCTACAGCAAGATCGACCTCAAGGAATCGCTGCTCACCTCCCTGGTGCCCGACGACGACTACCTCGCCCGCGAAATGGAAATCGCCTTCCCGCCGCTGCTGGCGAAGAAGTTCGGCGAGGCCATGCGCCGCCACCGCCTGAAGCGTGAAATCGTCAGCAACCAGATCGCCAACGACCTGGTCAACCACATGGGCATCACCTTCGTGCAGCGCCTGAAGGAGTCCACCGGCATGAGCGCTGCCAACGTGGCCGGCGCCTACGTGATCGTGCGCGACGTGTTCCGTCTGCCGTACTGGTGGGCGCAGATCGAAGCACTCGACTACAAAGTGCCCGCCGACCTGCAACTGCAGCTGATGGACGAACTGATGCGCCTCGGTCGCCGCGCCACCCGCTGGTTCCTGCGTAGCCGGCGCAACGAACTGGACGCCGCCCGCGACGTCGGCCATTTCGCCCCGCGCCTGGAAGCCCTGGCCAAACAGCTCGACGGCCTGCTCGAAGGCCCGGCGCGCGAACAATGGCTGGCCAAATTCCAAGGCTACGTCGAACAAGGCGTACCTGAAGAGCTGGCCCGTGTCGTGGCCGGCACCAGCCACCTCTACACCCTGCTGCCCATCATCGAAGCCGCCGACATCACCGGCCAAGACCCGGCTCAAGTGGCTGCCGCGTACTTCGCCGTGGGTGGTTCGCTGGAACTGTCCTGGTACCTGCAACAAATCACCAGCCTGCCGGTGGAAAACAACTGGCAAGCCCTGGCCCGCGAAGCTTTCCGCGACGACCTGGACTGGCAACAACGGGTAATCACCGTCGCCGTCCTGCAAATGGCCGACGCGCCAGCCGACATGGAAGAGCGCACCGGCCTGTGGCTGGAACAGCACCGCCCGATGGTGGACCGCTGGAAAGCCATGCTGGGTGAACTGCGTGCAGCGACAGGCACGGATTACGCCATGTATGCCGTGGCGAATCGGGAGTTGATGGACCTGTCGCAGCGGGCTTGATGGCTGTGAGGTAGTAAAGGAAAGCCCCGCCGAGTGCGGGGCTTTTTTATGGCCGTTGATTGCGGCCAAGAGGGCAACCAAGTAACGGCTATCGAGGCTAAAGCCTCTCCCACAGAAGATCACCGTGCCCCTGCAGGAGAGGCTTCAGCCTCGATTCCTGCAAACGGAAATCCGAGCGTTTAAACACAGCGTCATGAGGGTTCGCTGTCTGCTTCTGGCGATCAAGCAACGGTCGCAATGCCTGCTGCCATGTGATCTATTAAGGCGCTGCAGCTATGACAAGGACGTGTACATGCGGTCGATCTCACACAAGGTCAAAAGTTATCGGCGCCAATTTCGCCTGATTCCTCGCTACGTGGTTAGTACGCGTATCTTTATCCTTATTTCTCTACTTGCGCTGCTGATGACTGTCGCCATGGTGCTGACTATGGTCGACAGTTTTTATTTCCGATCCACGGACTATTCACACCTGCCGTGGGTAGTACTCGGCTTTGAAGTGTCGCTGGTATTTGGCTTCGCTCAGCTAATTGTCGAATCCAGTAAGCGACGTTATTTGCGAGCCAACCCGGGCGCCGCAGCACCCAAGTTTCGCAATGCCCTGATGTCGACCGAGCGTGATCGAGTCAAGGTACTCAGCCAGTTGTTTGGCGAGCAGACCGACTACGAAGCACTGGCGCGCTCGTTAATCGAAAAATGGGAATGGCACAGCGCAATCCACGCCAAGGCCGGAGATCCTGTGGTTAAAAAGGCATTGGGCTTCTTTGGTTTTCCCGGCGCGGGGAACTTCGCTTCGTATCTGGGGGGGCTGATGGCGATTGCCGCAGCGGTGGTAGTCACCTTGCTGGATAAAGAAGCTTTCTATGCCCAGATGCCAACTCTCATGAGCGATATCCGCGAGATCTCATGGCTGATGACCAAACACCTGGTTTTTCCCTTCGCCGTGGTAGTAGTTCCATTGGCGATGGTGGTCGGTACTGTCAGGTCTGCCTTCGTTCGGCTGCTAGAAAAAGCCAATGATGACTACCTTAGCCAAGCCAGTTTTTACGGCTTTATTAAGGAACTGCTTGAGATGGAAGAGCGTCAAGAGCGACGCCTGTTGATGGTGACCACTGGATTTGCTTATTGGATGTTCCGGCTGGGTACGGCGCCGGTTGGGGATCTGCCGAAGTTATATAGAAACATGAGGCGGTCCAGGCGGATTGGCAGGGCTCGGAATATGGCCCTGGGCGTTTAGCGCGGGCCAAGAAGGCAACCGAGTAAAGCCTATCGAGGCTGAAGCCTCTCCCACAGGGTACCTTGTAGGAGCGGCTTTAGCCGCGAGCTCTTACGATCAAAAGCTCGCGGCTAAAGCCCCTCCCACAAAAGCAAATCGAGCAGCCACCTCGGTCAGTTCTTGATCTGGCTGTTGATCTACCCGCCCCATGGGCGAAGGCCGAGTGCAGGCGCTGAGTAAGGGGTTGAGCGGCCGGGAGCCGCGAAAGGCAGAGACAGGCCATGGATGGCCTGTTCTGCCGGCCCCTGGAGCAGCGCCGGAAGGAGCAACCGTGTTTCAAATCAAGCTTTATTCGCATCGAAATGGGTCTGGTCACGGAGCATGGCGTTCAGGATCACTAGCAGCTTGCGCATGCAGGCTACGATCGCGACTTTGCTCTTCTTCCCGGCCAACTTCAGGCGGGTGTATAGCTCGTATATCGGTGGATTCTTCGCGCGGATGCCGCTCAACACGGACATATAAAGCACGCTTCGCACTTCGCCTCGACCACCCCAAATACGTCGGCGGCCCTTCATCGTTCCGCTGTCGCAGTTATAGGGAGCGACGCCTACGAGGGCCGCTATCTGTTTGCGATCCAGTTGGCCTAACTCAGGCAGGAGCGCTAGAAAGGTCAGGCTCGTCACCGGCCCAATACCTTTTACTTCGCACAACAAATCGTATTTTGCCTGCCAGACATCTGACTGCTCCACGGCTTCGTGCAATCCACGATCACTCTCGCGTAACCGTTTTTCTAGCCAGGCAATGTGGGCTTTCAACTCTTTGCGCACCCCCTTGCCGATAGCCTGTTTGAGCCTATTGCCCTCCGTAACTATCATCTCAACCAGCTGACGGCGACGGGCCAGTAGCTCCATCAGCTCTTGCCGCTCCGCTGATGGCACTTCTCGGACAGAAGGTTTAACGGCTAGGCCAAAAGCGGCCAGGACTTTTGCATCCAAAACATCGGTCTTTGCTAACTGCCCAGTCGCTTTAGCAAAGTCCCTAACTTGCCGCGGATTAACCACAACAACTGGCAACTGCGCAGCTGCCAACTCCGCAACCAAGCGTCTTTCAAGCCCTCCAGTGGCTTCTAGCACCACCAGCGTGGGCTCAACTGCGAGCAACTCTTGGA
>NZ_QAOJ01000010.1 GCF_003050835.1 Pseudomonas sp. GV071
TACATCAGCGGTGACAACGTGCACACCGGCACCATCACCGATGGCAAGGAGTGGGGGCGCGAGTCCGAGCTGGCCTACACCGTGCAGAGCGGCACGTTCAAAAACCTCAACGTCAAATGGCGCAACTCGACCATGCGCCGCGACTACAGCACCAACGAGTTCGACGAGAACCGCTTGTTCATCAGCTACCCGATTTCGTTGCTGTGATCTGACTAGCTCTACTCCTTGTGCGTGAATACCTTTAGCCCGTCCTCGTGACGGGCTTTTTTATGCAAAAACACCCGTCATCCCAGCGAAGGCTGGGATCCAGAGTCGCTCAGCAGACGCGTATGCCGGAGCATGCTGGGTCCCAGCCTGCGCTGGGACGACGGTGGTGATTGCGAACGCACACAACGCTGTAGAGTCCAACCCCCACACCCACCCCACAGGGAGCCCCTTTATGGAATCCATCACCACCCGCACCGGCCTGCAGCTTCCCAAAGTCGGCCTGGGCACCTGGCGGATGCTCGGCGATGACTGCACGCGCCTGGTCGAGCAAGCACTGGACCTCGGTTATCGGCACATCGACACCGCCACCGCTTATGACAACGAAGCCGCCGTCGGCAAAGCCTTGGCGCAAACCGCCATTCCACGCGAGCAGATCCACGTCACCACCAAGGTCTGGCACGACCAGCTCGCCCCGCAGGCCATGCGCCAGTCACTGGACGCCAGCCGCAAAGCCCTGGGCGACGATTGCCTGGACCTGTTTCTGATCCATTGGCCGGGCAACGCCGCCGCAGGCTGGAGCCTGGAGCGCAGCGTCGAAACCCTGGTGGCCCTGCGCGACGAAGGCAAGGCGCGGCAGATTGGCGTGGCCAACTTCAACGTTGCCTTGCTGCAACGGGCGGTGGTGGAGCTGGGTGCACCGCTGGCGGTGGTGCAGGTGGAATACCACGTACTGTTGAACCAGCAGCCGGTGCTCGACTTCGCTCGTCAGCACGGCATGGCGTTGACCGCCTACACGCCACTGGCGCGCGGCCAGGGCGCGGACACCGAAACCGTGCAGCGCATCGCCAAAAAACATGGCGTGCTGCCGAGTCAGATTGCCTTGGGTTGGGTGTTGGAACAGGACGGCGTGGCGGCGATTCCCAAGTCCAATAGCCTGGTCAATCAGCAGGCCAACCTGGAGGCCTTGAAGGTCAAACTGGACGACGAAGACCGCGCCGCGATTGCCGCCTTGCGCAAGGATGTGCGGATTGTAAATCCGGCGTTTGCGCCGGCCTGGGATTGAACGATCAAAAGCTCGCGGCTAAAGCCCCTCCCACAAGGAGTCGCGGTCCTCTGTGGGAGGGGCTTTAGCCGCGATGCTTTTGATTGATCATTTCAAAGATTCCACGCCCATCTCATCCCACACTTCTTCGGCGAGATGGAACGTCGCATTCGCTGCCGGAATCCCGCAGTAAATGGCGCTCTGCATCAGCACCTCTTTGATCTCTTCACGGGTCACGCCGTTGTTCTTGGCGGCCTTGAGGTGCAGCTTGAGTTCGCCCTCGCGGTTCATGCCAATCAGCATGGCAATGGTAATCAGACTGCGGGTGTGGCGCGGCAGGCCGGGGCGGGTCCAGATATCACCCCAGGCGTGGCGGGTGATCATTTCCTGGAACTCTTCGTTGAACGGCGTGAGGTTCTTCAGGCTGCGGTCGACATGGGCGTCGCCGAGCACTTCGCGGCGTACTTGCATACCCGCGTCATAACGTTGTTTTTCGTCCATTGGGCGTCCGCCAGTCAGTGGGTAAGAAAGTTGATAACGGCCTGGCTGAACAGCGCGCCCGCTTCGACGTTGGAGAGGTGCGCGGCGTGGAACTCCACCAACTCGGCACCCTTTAGGCGCTCGACAATAAAGCGCCCATCGGCCGGCGTGGTGACTGCATCTTCAGTACCGCAGACCATCAGCAGCGGCAGCGTGATGCCAGCAATCTGCTCCCGGAAATCGGCGTCGCGCACCGCTGCACAATTGGCGGCGTAACCCTGCGGCGAGGTGGCGGCGAGCATGCCCACCACCGCTTCGACCTTGGCAACTTCGGCCGCAGCAAACTCCGGGGTGAACCAGCGAGCAATCGAGGCGTTGCGCAGCGATACCATCGCCGCCGGGCCATCGCGCAGGACCATCTCGATGCGCGGGTTCCACACATCCTCGTTGCCGATCTTGGCGGCGGTGTTGCACAGCACCACACGCTTGAGGCGCTGCGGCGCGTTGATCGCCAGCCACTGGCCGATCAGGCCACCCATGGACAGGCCGCAGAAGAACACCTGCTCAAGGCTCAGTGCATCGAGCAATGCCAGCACGTCACGGCCGTTCTGTTCGATGCTGTAAATGCCCTCGCTGACCAGCGATTTACCGTGGCCGCGGGTGTCGTAACGCAGCACCTGGAAGTGCTGGGTGAACGCCTCGATCTGCGCGTCCCACATGTGCAGGTCGGTGCCCAGCGAGTTCGACAGCACCAGCACCGGCAGACCGGCTTTGCCATCCAGTTGATAATTCAGGTCGCCATCGGCGAGGTGTACGGCAGGCATGCAAGGCTCCTAGGCACTCAATAACTGATGGTCGGCAATCGCGCGCTGCACCCACAGACGCGCCTGGCCGAGGTAATGGGCGGGGTCGAGCAACTGGTCCAGCTCGTCGCTGGACAGTTGCGCCGTGACCTCGGTGTTTTCGCCAAGCACCTGGCGCAGGTGCACGCCCTGCTCCACCGCCAACCGGCAGCATTGCTCCAGCAGGTGGTGGGCGGCGTCGCGACCGATGCGCTGGGCCAGGGTGATGCTCACTGCTTCGGCCAGCACCAGGCCCTGGGTCAGGTCGAGGTTGTGGCGCATGCGTTCGGCGTTCACTTCCAGACCCGGCACCACCACCAGCGTCTGTTGCAAGGCACCGGACAGCAGGCAGCAGAGTTCCGGCAGGGTTTCCCATTCGGCATGCCACAGGCCCAGGCTGCGCTCGTGCTCTTGCGGCATGGCCGAGAACATTGTCGCCACCAGGCCCGGAGCGCGGGTGGCGGCGCCGATCAACACGGCGCAGCTCACCGGATTACGTTTGTGCGGCATGGTCGACGAACCGCCCTTGCCCGGCGCCGACGGCTCGAACACTTCGCCGGCTTCGGTTTGCATCAGCAGGCTGAGGTCGCGGCCGAGTTTGCCCAGGGTGCCGGCCACCAGGCCAAGCCAACTGGCGAACTCCACCAGGCGGTCACGCTGGGTGTGCCAGGGTTGTTCCGGCAGTTGCAGATTCAACTCATTGGCCAAGGCTTCGGCCACCGGCATGGCGTTGTCGCCAAGGGCCGCGAGGCTGCCGGAAGCGCCGCCGAACTGCAGCACCAGCAAACGCGGTTTCAATTCAGCCAGGCGTTGACGATGGCGGGTGATGGCGCCGAGGCTGCTGGCGATCTTCATCCCCAAGGTCACCGGCGTGGCGTGTTGCAGCCAGGTACGGCCGGCCATGGGCGTGGCGCAGTGCAGGCTGGCCTGGCTGGCCAGGGCATTGGCCAGGCGGGTGAGGTCCTGCTCAAACAAGTCGATGGCGCTGCGCAGCTGCAACACCAGGCCGCTGTCCATCACGTCCTGGCTGGTGGCGCCAAGGTGCACATAACGCTCGGCCTCAGCACTGACGCCCGCGATCTGTTTGCCCAAGGCTTTGACCAACGGAATCGCCGAGTTGCCGGCAGTGGCAATGGCCACGGCGAGGCTATCGACATCGAACAACTCGGCCTGGCAGGCACCCTGGATCGGCGCCACCACCTCGGCCGGAATCAGCCCTGTGGCCGCTTGCGCACGGGCCAACGCCGCTTCGAAATCGAGCATGCCCTGCAGCCGGCCGTGATCGGAAAAGATCGCGCGCATGGCCGGCTGGGTGAAGTAAGTGTCGAACAGCTTGTTGCTCATACAGCGTCCTTAAAAAGAACCTCGTTCCATTGTGGGAGGGGCTTTAGCCGCGATGCTTTAGATCAAAAGCTCGCGGCTGAAGCCCCTCCCACAACAGCCACCGCAACCGCCGATCTTAGTGATCGTGATGCAGGTACGCAGCCTGTTTCGGCAGGCGCAGGCTAAACAGGAAGGCCACGGCCATCATCGCCGTCACGTACCAGTAAAAAGTGTTTTCCATGCCGATGCTTTTCAGCCCCAGCGCGACGTATTCCGCCGAGCCGCCGAACAGCGCGTTAGCCACCGCATAGGCCAGGCCCACACCCAGCGCACGTACCTGAGGCGGGAACATTTCGGCTTTCACCAGGCCGCTGATCGAGGTGTAGAAGCTGACGATGGACAAGGCCAGGGTAATCAGCACAAAGGCCAGGAACGGGCTGGTGACGGTTTTCAGTGCCAGCAGAATCGGCAGGGTACACAGCGTGCCCAACGCGCCGAACCAGAGCATCGAGGTGCGTCGACCAATCTTGTCCGAGAGCATGCCGAACAGCGGCTGCATGCACATGTACAGGAACAGCGCGCCGGTCATGATGTAGCTCGCCGTCTTGGCGTGCATGCCGGCGGTGTTCACCAGGTACTTCTGCATATAGGTGGTGAAGGTATAGAAAATCAGCGAGCCACCGGCGGTGTAACCGAGCACGGTGATAAACGCGGCTTTGTGGTGCTTGAACAACGCGGCAACGCTGCCGGCGTCCTTGTCGGCACGCTGCTCGGCGGTGGTGGTTTCTTCCAGGCTGCGACGCAGCAACAGGGAAATCACCGCAGCGGCGGCACCGACCACAAACGGAATGCGCCAGCCCCAGGCACGCAGTTCTTCTTCGGTCAGGAACTGCTGCAGGATCACCACCAGCAACACCGCCAGCAGCTGGCCGCCGATCAGGGTCACGTACTGGAACGAGGCGAAGAAACCGCGCTGGCCGCGCAAGGCCACCTCACTCATGTAGGTCGCCGTGGTGCCGTACTCGCCGCCCACCGACAGGCCCTGGAACATCCGCGCCATCAACAGGATGGCCGGCGCCCAGGCACCGATGGTGGCGTAGGTGGGCATAAAGGCGATCACCAACGAACCGGCGCACATCATCAGCACCGAGATCATCATCGAATTCTTGCGCCCGTGTTTGTCAGCGACCCGGCCAAACAGCCAGCCGCCGATGGGGCGCATCAGAAAGCCGGCGGCGAACACACCGGCGGTGTTGAGCAACTGCACCGTGGGGTCGTCAGAGGGGAAAAAGGCCGGGGCGAAATAGATGGCGCAGAAGGCATAGACGTAGAAGTCGAACCATTCCACCAGGTTGCCCGAAGAGGCACCTACGATCGCAAAGATGCGCTTGCTACGCTCTTCGCCGGTGTAATGCGGGGTGGTCATAAATTGTTACTCATCAGAGGGTTTGCCTGAGTCTAGACCCGGCAACGGCAACCCCGTTCAAACCAATAAAACAAAAAGCATCGCGGCTAAAGCCCCTCCTACGGATCGCATGACCCTGTAGGAGCAGCTTCAGCCGCGATGCCCTTAAATAGCTTCGATAGCGATAGCCAAGCCCTGGCCAACGCCGACACACATCGTCGCCAACCCCAGCTTGCCGCCGGTTTTCTGCAACTGATGCACAGCGGTCAGCACCAGGCGGTTACCGCTCATGCCCAGCGGGTGGCCGAGGGCGATGGCGCCCCCATTCGGGTTCACCTTGGCGCTGTCGTCAGCCAGGCCGAGGTCACGCATCACCGCCAGGCCTTGCGCGGCAAAGGCCTCGTTGAGTTCGACCACATCGAAGGCATCGATGGACAGGTTCAAGCGTTCCAGCAACTTGCGCACCGCCGGAATCGGGCCGATGCCCATCACCCGTGGGGCGACTCCGCCGCTGGCCATGCCGAGCACTTTCGCCCGCGGCGTGAGGCCGAACTTTTTCACCGCAGCGGCCGAAGCCAGAATCATCGCCGAGGCGCCGTCGTTAAGGCCCGAGGCGTTGCCAGCGGTGACGGTTTTGTCTGCGCCATTGACCGGTTTGAGCTTGGCCAAGCCTTCGGCATTGGTGTCGGCACGCGGGTGTTCATCGACGCTGAATACGCTGTCGCCTTTTTTGCCCTTGATCACCACCGGCACGATTTCTTCTGCGAAGAAACCAGCTTCCTGGGCAGCCGCCGCACGTTGCTGGCTGCGCAGGGCGAAGGCGTCCTGATCGGCACGGCTGACGTTGTAGTCTTCGGCCACGTTGTCGCCAGTGACTGGCATCGGGTCGACGCCGTACTGCTCTTTCATCGCCGGATTCACGAAGCGCCAGCCGAGGGTGGTGTCTTCCAGTTTCTGCCCGCGACCAAAGGCGCTGTCGGCTTTGCCCATCACATAGGGCGCGCGGGTCATCGACTCGACGCCGGCGGCGATGGCCAATTCCATCTCGCCGCTGGCGATGGCACGAAACGCTGCCCCGACCGCTTCCATACCGGAAGCGCACAGGCGATTGAGGGTCACGCCCGGCACGCTGTCCGGTAGGCCGGCGAGCAGCGCCGCCATACGGGCGACATTGCGGTTGTCCTCTCCCGACTGGTTGGCGCAGCCCATAAACACTTCGTCGACGGCGCTCCAATCCACTTGCGGGTTGCGCTCGACCAGCGCCCTGAGCGGGATGGCGGCGAGGTCATCGGCACGCACCGGCGCCAGGCCGCCATTCAGGCGACCAATCGGGGTACGCACCGCATCGCAAATGAAAACCTCGCGGCTCATTCCTCACCCCCTGCCTGACCATGGGCCGCCGCCGTGCGCGCTTCAAGGGCGCGCAGGGCTTCCAGTTCGTGGGCTTGCGGCGCTTCGGTAACGCTGACGTTGTCGGCAAAGCGAATCTGCCAGCCGGTGGCTTCCACCACCTGCTCGCGGGTTACGCCCGGGTGCAGAGACGTAACGATGAACTCGTTGCTGCCGGCTTCCGGTTCCATGATGCACAGGTCGGTAATGATCCCGACCGGGCCCTTGCCTGGCAGGCCGAGGCGCTGACGGTGATCGCCGCCCTCGCCAAAGCCGACCGAAGTGATGAACGCCAACTTATCCACAAAGGTGCGGTGCGACTGCTTGAGGATGATCAGCACCGACTTCGCCGAACCGGCGATTTCCGGGGCGCCACCGGCACCGGGCAGGCGCACTTTGGGCTTGTGGTAATCACCGATAACGGTGGTGTTGATGTTGCCGAATTTGTCGACCTGGGCGGCGCCGAGGAAGCCGACGTCAATGCGCCCGCCCTGCAGCCAGTAACGGAAAATCTCGCCAGTCGGCACCACGGTGTCAGCGGTTTCCGCCAACTCACCGTCGCCAATCGACAGCGGCAGTACGGTGGGCTTGGCGCCAATCGGGCCGGACTCGTAGATCAGAACCACATCCGGCGAGGAGGTCAGGCGCGCCAGGTTGGCGGCCTTGGAAGGCAGGCCGATACCGACAAAACACACCGAGCCATTCTTCAGGCGGCGGGCGGCGGCGACGGTCATCATTTCATTGGTGCTGTAGTCGCTCATCACTTGCCCTCCGCGGCGTGCTTGCTGGCGATCTTCTGCTGGAAAGCGGCGAAGTCTTCGGTGCCACGAATGTATTCATCGATCCACGCGGTGAAGGTTGCACGGTCGCGGGCAATCGGGTCCCAGGCTTGGTAGAAGCGGTTGTCACGCTCGTAGTAACCATGGGCATAGGACGGATGCGCGCCACCCGGCACCAGGCACACAGCGGTCAGTGCCCAGGTCGGCAACACGCAGGCGTTCATCGGTGCGTTGAGGTCGTCGACGATTTCTTCGACGGTGACGATGCAGCGCTTGGCCGCCAGGGCCGCTTCCTTCTGCACGCCGAGAATGCCCCAGAGCAGCACGTTGCCCTTGCGGTCGGCCTTCTGCGCGTGGATCACAGTGACGTCCGGACGCACCGACGGCACCGCCGCCAGCACTTCGCCGGTGAACGGGCAGGTAACAGTCTTGATCAGCGGGTTGACCTTCGGCAGGTCTGAACCGGCGTAAGCACGCAGCACCGCAAACGGCAGGCCCGAGGCGCCAGCTACATAGGAATTGGCGAGGTCGGCGTGGCTGTGTTCTTCGATCTCCAGCGCATGCGGCCAGTCTTTTTCGACGGCATCGCGCAGGCGGTGCAGCGAACCGACACCGGGGTTGCCGCCCCAGGAAAACACCAGACGCTTGGCGCAACCGGCGCCGATCAGCAGGTCATAGACCAGGTCGGGGGTCATGCGCACCAGGGTCAGGTCTTTTTTGCCCTGACGGATCAGCTCGTGGGAGGCAGCAGTCGGAATCAGGTGGGTAAAGCCTTCGAGGGCGACGGTGTCGCCATCATGGACAAAGCGCTCGACCGCTTCGCGCAGAGACAGGAGTTCAGCCATGTTCGATCTCGTCTTGTTATCCGAGGCGTCGGGTGAGAGGTGGACGCCGGGTGGGAAAACAGTACGCCCCGGTGGGGGGAGGGACAATCCGATAATCGACTATCCGTTCGATTATCGAACGGTCGATTTGACCGTTTTTTTATACATGCGCGCGCACGAAAAAGGCTGTCGTTCTGCGTTACCGCGTGAGCTGGAAGCTCTATTTCGCGCCTTACGCGCGACTCACTTTTTAGCAGTCGCCCTAAAAAGTAAGCAAAAACGGCTTGCCCCAACCTCGGCCCTACGCTGCGCTTCGGGTCCCCTCACTCCGGCGCTGCTCCAGGGGCCGGCAAAACAGGCCATCCATAGCCTGTCTTTGCCTCTCGCGGCTCCCGGCCGCTCGACCCCTTACGCAGCGCCTGCACTCGGCCTTCGCTAACGGGGCGGGTGGATCAACAGCCAGATCACAAGCAGGGCGGGATCTTAGTTCGCGGGACGAACACCGTACCTCTGCACGATTCTGGATCCCAGCTTTCGCTGGGATGACGGTGGACTGCGCAAAAACCTCCGTCATCCCAGCGCAAGCTGGGATCCAGGAGCGGAGATAGAAAGCAAACGTAGGGCCGCTGTTGATCTTGATCTGGCTTGTGATCCACCCGCCCCGTTCATCGCAGGCCGAGCGGAGTCGTTGTGCAGGGGGTTGAGCAGCCGGGAGCCGCGAAAGGCGTGATGGGCCATGGATGGCCCGTCTCGCCGGCCCCCGGAACAACGATGTAGCGAGGGGAGTCGGAGCGCAGCGGAGACCCAAGGTTGGGGCTAGCGTTTTTGGTTACTTTTGTCTGGTTCGGCATTCCGACAATGACAAAAGTGACTCGCGCGTAAGGCGCGAAACCAAACGCCCAGCGCACGCGGTAAACAAGAACACAGCCAGACCAGACCAAACCAAACCAAACCAAACCAAACGAGCGTTAACTCCCCGCCTCCAACAAGTCATGCAACTCCACAAACTGCAGCGTCAACTTATGCTTGGGCTCCAGGAATATCAGCGGAACCGAAGCCTGGTGCGATTCGCGCATTTTCACCGAGCTGGTCAGGTACACCGGCAGCACCGGCAATCCTTCGGCAATCAACTCATCCAGCAACTGCTGCGGCAGGCTGGCGCGGGCCTGGAACTGGTTAACCACGATGCCTTCGACTTCCAGGCCTTCGTTGTGGTCTTCCTTCAGTTCGTTGATCTCGCCAAGCAGGCCGTATAACGCCTGGCGGGAAAAGCTGTCGCAATCGAACGGGATAAGCACGCGATCAGCCGCGATCAGCGCCGAAACGGCATAGAAATTGAGTGCAGGCGGGGTGTCCAGGTAGATGCGATCGTAGTCCTCAGCCAAATCGTCGAGCAACTTACGCAGCTTGTTGATCTTGTGCTTGGCCTCAAGCTTGGGCTGCAGGTCGGCCAGCTCACGGGTGGCGGTGACCACATGCAGGTTATCGAACGGGGTTTCGTAGATATCCACCTGGCCCTTTTTCGAGAAAGGGCCCGTGGACAAGGTCTGCTTGAAGAAATCGGCAATCCCCATGGGGATGTCTTCGCCGGTCAGGCCGGTCAGGTATTGCGTGGAGTTGGCCTGGGCATCCAGGTCGATCAGCAGGGTCCGGTAGCCCTGGCTGGCGCTCACTGCGGCCAGGTTGCAGGCAATGCTGGATTTCCCCACGCCGCCTTTCTGGTTGAACACTACACGTCGCATATCCCCACCTCGTCCTGAGCCTCGAATAGCCTGGGATTCTATGCAAAGCGCAGGGCCAGGGCGAGGTGCAGTATTGAACAGTGACCAGCGGCGCGGATATTTCGCCCAAACATGGGCAAAATAGCGCCCGCAATCCGCATCTGTAACCAATGTTTGCCTGTGCCCCGCCACGTCGGGATAATGCCGGCACTTTGCTATGGCGCTATTGCGGTTGTGCTTTCCCACAACGGCGAAGACAGCTGTTGCTGTCGGATAGACCTGGTCCCCGGAGCCAGGAACGATCGCCTCTTTTTTTACATGGACGCAAAAAGCAGCCGATGCATTTTTCAATCGAACAATGGCGCGCCTGGGCCCCTGGCCTCGAGCAAGAAGCCGACTGGCAGGCCTGGAGCCTTCAGTCCGAGCCGCCTGCCGCCAGCGATTCGTTGCCCGATGTGAATTTTCTCCCGGCCATGCAGCGCCGCCGTCTGAGCCCCCTGGCGCGGATGGCATTCAGTGTCGCCTGGCCGCTGGCCGACGCCCATGGCGCGCCGCTGCCGCTGGTGTTTATGTCCCGCCATGGCGAAACCCCACGCACCTTTGCCCTGCTCAGCGATGTCAGCGCCCAAGCGCCACTGTCGCCCACCCAATTCAGCCTGTCGGTGCACAACGCGATCATTGGCCAGTGGTCGATCATGCGCGGTGACACCAGTGAAATGACCGCCCTGGCCGGCGAAGGTGACGCGCTCGAGCACGCGATCATCGAAGCCCAACTGCTGCTCAACGAAGGCGCACCGGCCGTGCTGCTGGTGATTGCCGAAGACACCCCGCCCGCCGCCTACGCGCCGTGGATCACCGATGTGCCCTTCCCTTATGCCGTCGCGCTGTTACTCAAGCCCGGCCAGGAATGGCAGCTGCAGCTACAAGCAAACGCATCATCTGCCGATACAGCCACCGCAGAGTGGCCGCACGCACTTAACCTGGTTCGCGCCCTGAGTAACGGCGCAACCACCCTGGAGCATCGTTGGAGGAGTCGACAATGGAGCTGGCAACAGAACAGCGCCTGAGCCGTTACAGCGCGCCCTATTGGTGGCGCCTGATCGCCACTGCCCTGAGCTTCACCCTGTTTGGTGTGGGCGGCGTGTTTCTACGCATCGTGGTATTCCCGCTGCTGTCCTTGCTGCCGGGCGATGCCGTGGTGCGCCGCACCCGTGCCCGCGCCACGGTGAGTTGGACCTTCCGCGCTTTCGTCGAATTCATGCACCGCACCGGCGTGCTGACCTTCGAGGTGCAGGGCATCGAGCGCCTGGGCCGGCCCGGGCAGATCGTGATCGCCAACCACCCCTCGTTGATCGATGTGGTGGTACTGATCGCCTTTATCCGTGACGCCAACTGCGTGGTGAAACAGAGCCTATGGGACAACCCGTGCATGCGTGGGCCGATCCGCGCCGCTGAGTACATCAGCAACAGCGGCAGCATGGACATGCTCGACGAAACCTCCGACGCCCTGCGCGGTGGGCAAACCCTGATCGTGTTCCCCGAAGGCACCCGCACCACCCCGGGCCAGCCGCCGGAGTTCCACCGCGGCGCGGCGGCCATTGCCCTGCGCGGCGCCAGCATCGTCACCCCGGTGGTGATCAGCGTCACCCCCACGACCCTGACCAAGGCCGAGCCCTGGTACCGCATTCCGTCGCGGCGTTTTCACTTTCAGATGCGCGTCGGCGAGGATATCGACCCGCAGCAGTTCGCCGCCCACAGCTCGGCGCCAATCGCCTCGCGCAAACTCAATGAACACCTGCACCAACACTTTATTAAGGAGCTCGCCAAAGATGAGCGATCTGCAGCTTGAAATAAAAAACCTGATCATCGAGGCCCTGGGCCTTGAAGACATCGGCCCCGACGATATCGACGCCGACATGGCACTGTTCGGCGAAGGCCTTGGCCTGGACTCGGTCGACGCCCTGGAACTGGGCCTGGCGATCCAGAAGCGCTTCGGTTTCAAGATCGATGCCGACGCCAAAGACACCCGCAAGCATTTTGCCAACGTGGCCAGCCTCGCTGTGTTCGTGTCCGCACAGCAAGCCGCGTAAGAGAGACCACCATGCAAAACCGTGACGAAATTTTCAGCACCCTGCGCGAGTCGCTAGTCGAACTGTTCGAACTCGAACCCGAGCGCGTCACCCTGGAAGCCAACCTGTACCAGGACCTGGAAATCGACAGCATCGACGCGGTCGATCTGATCGACCACATCAAACGCAAAACCGGCAAGAAACTCGCCGCCGAAGACTTCAAGGCCGTGCGTACCGTCGGTGACGTGGTCGAGGCGGTGTTCCGCCTGGTCAACGCACCCGCTGCATGATGCCCGCTTCGATGCTCGCGTTATGAACCGCCTGATTGGCCTGGTGCTGCTGGTGGCCGGGCTGGCCTACCCATTCGCGGTGTATTACGGCCAGCAGCACCTGGCGCCGCGTTTCTTCGCCCTGCTGCTGGGCGGGCTGTGGCTGGCGCGTTTCCTCGCCCAGGGGCAGAAGCCCGGCAGCCGCGGCATGGCCATCGCGGCCCTGAGCTTTTGTGTGCTGCTGGGCCTGGTCGACAGCCCGACACTGCTGCGCTGGTACCCGGCACTGATCAGCCTGTTTGGCCTGGCGCTGTTCGGCCTCAGCCTGAAATACGGCCCGCCGATGGTCGAGCGCCTGGCGCGGCTGCGTGAGCCGGAGTTACCCGAGGTGGCGATTGCCTATACCCGGCAAGTGACCAAGGTGTGGGTCGGGTTCTTTCTGTTCAATGCCGCGCTGGTGAGCGCGTTGACCCTGTGGGCGCCACTGAGCTGGTGGACGCTGTACACCGGGCTGATTTCCTACGTTTTGATGGGCATGTTGTTCGCCGCTGAATGGCTGGTGCGCCAACGTGTGCGAGGCCATGTATGAGTAAGTGGATTGACCTGCAGCACCTGCTCAATCCGGTGCTGGAGCGCCCGGTTACCCTGGAGCCGGCGCTGCTGCATGCCGACCTGTGCGTACAGGCCCTGAGCCTGGCCGCCGGCCTGCAGGCGCGCGGCGTGCGTAACCTGGCCGTGCACCTGGAAGACAGCGGCGAGCTGGCCATCGCCCTGCTTGGCGCCTGGCGTGCCGGTGTGCGCGTGCTATTGCCGGCCGACCTGCAAGCGCAGAGCCGCGAGCGCCTGGCGCCCCATGTCGACCTGTGGATAACCGAGCAGGACGGCGATGCCAGCCTGAGCGAGTTGTACGCCGAACCGCTGCCAGCTGCCGCGCTGGACCTGGATTTTGTTGGCCTGACCTTGTGCACCTCCGGCTCCAGTGGCGAGCCCAAGCTGATCGACAAAACCCTGCGGCAGATGCACGCCGAGGTGCTGGCCCTGGAAACCTTGTGGGGCGAAGAACTGGGCGATGCGGTGATCGTCGGTAGCGTTGCCGCGCAACATATCTATGGCCTGCTGTTCCGCGTGCTCTGGCCGCTGTGTGCCGGCCGGGTGTTCGTGCGCCGCGCCCAACCGTTCCCGGAAGACCTGCAACGCTGGAGCCTGGCCCAGCCAAACTTCGCCTGGATCGCCAGCCCGGCCCTGCTCAAGCGCATGGGCGACAACCTCGACTGGCCGGCACTCGGCCGTGTGCGCCGGGTGTTTTCCTCCGGCGGCGCACTGCCGGCAGACACCGCTGCGCAGCTGGGCGATTTGCTCGGCCAACTGCCGACCGAGATTTTCGGCAGTTCGGAAACCGGTGGCATCGCCTGGCGCCAAGGCGGTTCGCTGTGGCAGCCGTTTGCCGACGTCGAGCTGGGCCTGAACGAGGAAGGCGCGCTGTTCATTCGCTCGCCGTACCTGGCCGCCGGCCACACCGAACAGACCGCCGATGGCGCCACCCTGCACGCCGATGGCCGCTTCGAGTTGCTCGGGCGCCTGGACCGCATCGTCAAGCTGGAAGAAAAACGCATCTCCCTGCCCATGCTCGAACAGGCGCTGGCCAGTCACCCGTGGGTGGCCGACGCACGGTTTGGCGTGGTGCAGGACAAGCGCGCCTCGATCGGCGCCCTGGTCGCCCTGAATGACGCCGGCCTGCATGCCTTGCGCAACCAGGGCCGCCGTGCGCTCACCGACAGCCTGCGCCAGCACCTCAGCCCGCACTGCATCGCCCTGGCCTTGCCACGCCGCTGGCGCCTGGTGCGCCACCTGCCACTGAACGCCCAGGGAAAACTGCCCCAGGCCGTGCTTGAGCAGGTGCTGTACGCGCCGCGCACGTTGCTGCCGGAAGTGGTCAGCCAGCGCGAAGAAAATGGCGAGTGGCACCTGGAGCTCGACGTGCCATTGGACCTCGCGCATTTCAGTGGTCACTTCCCGCGCACGCCGATTTTGCCCGGCGTGGTGCAGGTGGATTGGGCGCAAACCCTGGCCCGCGGCTTCATGGATTTGCCGCAGCGCTTCTGCGGCATGGAAGTGTTGAAGTTCCAGCAACTGGCGCGCCCCGGCGACCGCCTGCAGCTGCACCTGCGCTTTGATGCCGAACGCGGCAAGTTGTACTTCAGCTACCGCAATGGCGAGGCCGCCTGCTCGTCCGGGCGCATTCTGCTGGAGGCTGCCCGTGTCCCAGCCTGATTCTCCCGCACAGGCGCACGCCGTCTGCGCGGTGATCCCGGTGTATAACCACGAGCATGCGTTGCCTGCGGTGGTCGATGCGCTGCGCGCTGCGGGCTTGCCCTGTGTGCTGGTCAACGATGCCTCGAGCCCGGAATGCACGGTGGTGATCGACCAACTCGGTGAACAGGCCGACACCTACGTGGTGCACCTGCCGGTCAACCAGGGCAAGGGCGGTGCGGTGATGGCCGGGTTGCGCGAGGCGGCCAAACTGGGCTTCAGCCACGCCTTGCAGGTGGACGCCGATGGCCAGCACGACCTGGAAAACCTGCGCCTGTTTCTGCAGCAGTCCAAGGACCAGCCGCAGACCCTGATCTGCGGTTATCCCCAGTACGATCACAGCGTGCCCAAGGGCCGTTTGTATGCGCGCTACCTCACCCATGTGTGGGTGTGGATCAATAGCCTGTCGCTGCAGATCCGCGACTCCATGTGCGGCTTTCGCATCTACCCGTTGGCGCCGACCCTGGCGCTGATCAACGCGGTGAACATCGGCAAGCGCATGGATTTCGACACCGAAATTCTGGTCCGCCTGAGCTGGCGCAATCAGCCCATGAGCTGGGTGCCGATCAAGGTGCATTACCCGCAGGATGGCCTGTCGCATTTCCGCCTGCTGCTGGACAACGTGCTGATCTCGAAAATGCACGCCAAGCTGTTCTTCGGCATGCTCTGGCGCTCGCCGGCGATCCTCACCCGGAGGCTGCTGGCATGAGTAGCGGGCACTGGGCCAAGCACAACGAGCGCGGCAGCTACCTGCTGATGAGCTTCACCGCCTGGCTGGCGCGTAACCTCGGCCGCCGGGTGTTGAGCCCGCTGCTGCACCTGATCGTGCTGTATTTCTATGTTGCTGGCCGCAGCGCCCGTCACAGCGTGCGCGAGTACCAGCAGCGCCTCGCCGACTGGAGCGGCAGAACCGACCTGCAGCCAACCCGGCGCTCGGTGTTCAACCAGTTCATGGCCTTTGCCGACACCCTGCTGGACAAGCTCGACGTGTGGAGCGGGCGCCTGGGCCTGGAGCAGATCACCCTGCTCGATGCCGAGGATATCCGCGGCAAGCTGCACCGCGAGAAACGCGGGCAGATGCTGGTCGGCGCGCACCTGGGCAACCTCGAGGTGTGCCGCGCCCTGGCCGAGCTCGGCGAAAAAGTGCAGATGAATGTGCTGGTGCACACCAAGCACGCCGAGCAGTTCAACCGCTTGCTGAACCAGGCCGGCGCCAGCCATTTGCGCCTGATCCAGGTCAGCGAACTGGACGCCGCCATCATGCTGCAACTCAGCCAGCGCCTGGAGCGCGGCGAGTGGCTGGCAATTGCCGGCGACCGCGTGCCGCTGCATGGCGGCCGCCGCGCACGGGTGAATTTTCTTGGCCAGCCGGCCGACCTGCCGCAAGGCCCGTGGCTGCTGGCGGGGCTGCTGCAATGCCCGATCAATTTGCTCTTCTGTCTGAAAATCGATGGCCGTTACCAGGTCACCCTCGAACCCTTCGCTGAGCGCATCGAGTGGCGCCGCAGCGATCGCGAGCAGGTGATTGCCGGTCACGCCCAAGCCTATGCCGAGCGGCTGGCGCACTACTGCCTGAAGGCGCCGCAGCAATGGTTCAACTTCTTCCCTTTCTGGATTGCCCATGACTAACACCCACGCCCCCGTCGTCGTGTTCGGCGCCCAACCGCTCAGCATCGAGCAGGTCGTGAACCTGGCCGAACAGCGCAGCCCGACCGCCCTGCAAAGCGACAACGGGTTCCGCCAGCGCATCGCCAAAGGCGCGCAGTTCCTCGACTCGCTGCTGGACAAGGAAGGCGTGATCTACGGCGTGACCACCGGTTACGGCGACTCCTGCGTAGTCGCCGTGCCGCTGGAACACGTGGAAGCGCTGCCCCGGCACCTGTTCACCTTCCACGGTTGCGGCCTGGGCAAACTGCTCGACCCGGTCGCCACCCGCGCGGTGCTGGCGGCGCGTTTGCAGTCGCTGTGCCAAGGCGTGTCCGGGGTGCGCATCGAACTGCTCGAACGCCTGCAAGCGTTCCTCGACCACGACGTGCTGCCGCTGATTCCGGAAGAAGGGTCGGTGGGCGCCAGTGGCGACCTCACCCCGCTGTCGTATGTCGCCGCCACCCTCACCGGCGTGCGCGACGTGCTGTACAAGGGCGAAGTGCGCAGCGCCGCTGAGGTGCACGCCGAGCTCGATTGGCAGCCGCTGACCCTGCGCCCGAAAGAGGCCCTGGCCTTGATGAACGGCACCGCGGTGATGACCGGCCTGGCCTGCCTGGCCTATTCGCGCGCCGACTACCTGCTGCAACTGGCCACCCGCATCACCGCGCTGAACGTGGTGGCGCTGCAAGGCAACCCGGAGCACTTCGACGAGCGTCTGTTCGCCGCCAAACCGCACCCGGGGCAAACCCAGGTGGCCGCCTGGCTGCGCAAAGACCTGGCCATCGACGCGCCAACCGCACCGCTGCACCGCCTGCAAGACCGCTACTCGCTGCGCTGCGCGCCGCACGTACTCGGGGTATTGGCCGACAGCCTGGGCTGGCTGCGCCAGTTCATCGAAATTGAACTGAACAGCGCCAACGACAACCCGATCATCGACGCCGAGGCCGAGCGCGTGCTGCACGGCGGGCACTTCTATGGCGGGCACATTGCCTTTGCCATGGACGGCCTGAAAAACCTGGTGGCCAACGTCGCCGACCTGCTCGACCGTCAGCTCGCGCTGCTGGTCGACACCCGCTACAACCACGGCCTGCCGAGCAACCTCTCCGGCGCCCCGGCGCACACCGCGATGATCAACCACGGCTTCAAGGCCGTGCAGATCGGCGCCAGTGCCTGGACCGCCGAAGCGCTGAAAAACAGCATGCCGGCCAGCGTGTTCTCGCGCTCCACCGAATGCCACAACCAGGACAAAGTCAGCATGGGCACCATCGCCGCGCGCGATGCCCTGCGCAGCCTGGAGCTGACCGAACAGGTCGCCGCCGCCACCCTGATCGCCGCCAACCAGGGCGTCTGGCTGCGCGGCCATGAAGAAGACGCGCGACCGCTGCCGCCCTCCTTGGCCGCCATGCACCAGCAACTGGGCGAAGACTTCCCGCCGGTGATCGAGGACCGCGCCCTGGAGCGTGAACTGCGCCTGTGCCTGACCCGCATCCGTAGCCGCCACTGGAGCCTGTATGCGCAGTAATGGGGTGATCCAGGCCGAGGTGGAAATCCTCGTACCGTTCTTCGACGTCGACATGATGGAAGTGGTCTGGCACGGCCACTACGTCAAGTACCTGGAAGTGGCGCGCTGTGCCCTGCTGGACAAGATCGGCCACAACTACGCCAACATGCGCGACGCCGGTTACGCCTGGCCGATCATCGACCTGCAGCTGCGCTATATGCGCGGCGCCAAGTTCGGCCAGCGCCTCACCGTGCGCGCCGACCTGGTGGAGTGGGAGAACCGCCTGAAGATCAACTACCTGATCACCGACGCCGAAAGCGGCGAGCGCATGACCCGCGCCAGCAGCGTGCAGGTGGCGGTGGAAATCGCCAGCCTGGAAATGCAATTGGCCTCGCCCACTGTGTTCGTCCAAGCCGTGCAGCGGGCCATCGCATGAAACGTTTCCTGGCCTTGCTGCTGAGCCTGGCGCTGATGCCGCAGGCGTTCGCCTTCGACCTCGACCAGTTGGCCGCCCAACTGGCCAAACCAGCCGTGGTGCGCGGGCCGTTCATCCAGGAAAAACACCTGCGCGCCCTGCCCAAGCCGCTGACCAGCACCGGGCAGTTTGTCTTGAGCCGTGACCTGGGCCTGCTCTGGCTGCTGCAAAGCCCGCTGCAACAGGACTACCGCATCGACGGCAACGGCATTGCCAAACGCACGCTACAAGGCTGGCAGCAGGTGCCGCAACAGAACGCCAGCGCGCAGCAAAACCGGCTGTTTCTCTCCGTGCTCAAAGGCGACAGCAGCGGCCTGCGCCAGGACTTCGAGCTGACACTAACCGGCGAAGCCAACGCCTGGACCCTCGACCTGGTGCCACGCAGCCTGCTGCTCAAGCAGATATTCACCGCTATCCAGATTTCCGGTGGCGAGCAGGTGGCGCGAATCGAACTGCGCGAAACCCAGGGCGACAGCACGGTGTTGCGCCTGACCGACAGCCACGCCGACAGCCAGCTCAGCGACACGGACCGTCATGCTTTCGCGGATTGAGCACTGGGGCCCACGGCTCTTCACCGTCGCCCTGGTGGCCTTGCTGGCGCTCACCGCCTGGCAATGGCGCGCCGGCGCACCGGTGTCCGCCAATCTGTTGGAGCTGGTGCCCAGCGACACCCCGGACCCGCTGGAACAGCGCGCGGAAAAGATCATTGCTGAGCCGCTGAACCGCGAGCTGGTGCTGCTGATCAGCTTCCCCGACCGGCAAAAAGCCCTGCGCCAGGCCGCCGCTATCGGCCAGCAGTGGCAGCAGGAAAAGCTGGTTGAGACGCCCGTGTTCGAGAAGGTGCAGTGGGACGTCAATTACGACCTCAACCAACTGCGCCAGCAATTGCTCGACAGCCGTCTGGCCCTGCTCGGCAGCGCTGATCGGCAACTGCTCCAGCAAGACCCGCGCGCCTTCGTCGAGCGCCGCGTGCAAGACCTGTTCGACCCCTTCCACAGCCAGGGCCTGCTCAGTACCGAGCAGGACTGGCTGGGCCTCGGCGCGCGGATCGAAAAAAGCCTGCCGCACTTTCATAACGTGCAGGTCGACCTCAGCGGCGCCCTGCTGGCCGAGAGCGACGGCAAGACCTGGGCGCTGCTGCGCGCCCGCACCACTGGCGATGCCTTCGACGGCAACCTGCCGCTGACCGTCGAGAATCTGGTGGCCAACGCCCGCGCCGACATCGAAGCCCAGGGCGGCGAACTCCTCGCCAGCAGCGGCCTGCTGTACTCGGCCCACGGCCAACGCCAGGCCACTAGCGAAATCAGTTTCATGGGCAGCATTTCCAGCGTCGGCGCCTTGTTGCTGATGCTCGTGGCCTTTCGCCGCATGCGTGTGCTGCTGGCCCTGCTGCCGGCGGCTATTGGGGTGCTCGCCGGGTTGACGGCGACTGTGGCAGTGTTTGGCAACATCCACGTGCTGACCCTGGTGCTTGGCGCCAGCCTGATCGGCGTCGCCATCGACTACCCGCTGCACCTGCTGTCGAAAAGCTGGACCCTGCAACCCTGGAACAGCTGGCAAGCGCTGCGCGCCACCTTCCTCGGTCTGAGCCTGGGCCTGGCCACCAACGTCATCGGTTACCTGGCCCTGGCCTTCACCCCGTTCCCGGCCTTGAGCCAGGTGGCGATTTTCTCCTCGGCCGGCCTGCTCGGTTCCTACCTGTGTGCGGTGTGCCTGTTGCCGGCGTTGCTGGGCAAGGTGCAGATCGTGCCGTGGCGCAAACCCTACGGCCTGGCCGAGCGTTTGCTGGACTGGCGCCGCCGGATGTTGCTGCGCATCGGTACACCGTGGCTGTTGCTGATCTTTCTGCTGTTCTGCGCCGCCGGGGTGTTGCAGCTCAAGCACAAGGACGACCTGCGCCAGTGGGCCAGTACCCCGCCCGCGTTGCTGCAACAGTCGATGGCGATCAGCACCATCATTGGCTTCCAGCCCACCAGCCAGTTCTACCTGGTGCGCGGCAAGGACGAAGAACAGCTGCTGCAGCGCCAGCAGGTGCTCAGCCAACGCCTGGACCAGTTGATTGCCGACGGCAAGCTGAAAAGCTACCTGGCTCTCAGCCAACTGGTGGCGCCGGTTTCCGAACAAGCCAGCCTGCGCGATTCGCTGGGCCGCGTGCCCGCCGTCAGCGATGCCTTGCAGGCACTCGGGGTAACCGCCGCGCAGGTGCAGGACGAAGTGCGCCAGTTGCAGGCGCTGCCCAACCGTAATATCGAACAATCGCTGGCCGGCACCCTCGGCGAGCCGTGGCGCAACCTGTGGCTGGGCAGCGCGGCGGACGGCCAGGTGGCAGGGCTGGTCAGCCTGCAGGGGCTCAGCGATACCGAACTGCTGGCGGCGCAAGCCGAGGGTTTGCCGGGGGTGAAGCTGGTCGACCGTCTCGGCCAGCTGAACCGCCTGTTCGCCGCCACGCAGATCAGCGCGGCCGAACTGAAGCTGGCGTCCTGCCTGCTGATTTTTGCCCTGCTCTGCCTGCCCTTCGGCCCGCGCGGCGCGGCGCGGGTACTGGCGGTGTCGCTGCTGGCGGCACTGGCTAGCCTGGCCAGCCTCGGCTGGCTGGGACAACCGCTGACGCTGTTCAGTCTGTTTGGCTTACTCCTGGTCACGGCCATCGGTGTGGATTACGCCATCATCATGCGCGAACGGGTTGGCGGCGCCGCCACCAGCCTGCTTGGCACCTTGCTGTCGGCGCTGACCACCTGGCTGTCGTTTGGCCTGCTGGCCCTGTCCAGTACCCCGGCGGTGAGCAACTTCGGCCTGACCATCAGCATCGGCCTGACCTTCAGTTTCCTGCTCTCGCCCTGGGCCGGTGAGCAGGACAGCCACTCGGATAAGGAACATCGAGCGTGAACGTGATCGTCTTCTGGCTTCTGGCCCTGGCCCTGTACGGCGCTGTCGCGCTGCTAGGTCGCCAGCGCCTGATTCCCATCGTCGGCCAGTTGCTGGTGGCGAGCATCGCCATCCCGCTGCTGCTGTTGGCCTGGGTGGAACCGCACTGGCAACTGACAGCCAAAGAGCTGCTGGCGCCGACCTGGTTGAGCCTGTTGTACAACCTCAGTTTTGCCTTGCTGCTGGGTTATATCCTCAGCGACGTGGTTGACCTGGAGCTGAGCAGCGCCAGCCTGAAAATCGCCCTGCCGAGTTTTCTCCTGCCGCTGCTGGCCGGCGTCGCTGCCGCCCTGTGGCTGCTGCCCGGCGAGCGCACCTGGCTGAGCGCGGCGGGCATCGGCCTGCTGTTTTCCATCACCGCGATTCCGGTGCTGTTTCTCTACCTGCAGAACATCGGCTACCCCGCCGATGGCATCAAGCGCCTACTGCACGCGGCGATTCTGATGGACCTGATGTGCTGGAGCCTGTTCGGCCTGGCGCAAGGCAGCGCCGACCCGCACACCCTGCTCTGGCCGGTGCTGGCCGCCGGCTTGCCGCTGCTGCTGAACAAAGCGCTGCGCCTGCGTCACCCGCTGTTCTACAGCCTGCCGTTTTTCGCCCTGATGCTGCTGTTCCAGCAGCTCAAGCTCAACGCCCTGGTATTCGGTATTGGCTACATGCTGTGCCTGGCGGGCCTCAAGCAATCCTTTGCCCTGCCCCTCCCGGCGCGGCAATGGAAGCTGCTGCTCAATGGCCTGGCGATTCCGCTGATCCTCACCTGCGGCGTGCTGCGGGTGGATTTCCACGGCATCGGCGACAGTTATTCCTGGCTGAATCTCGGCGCCCTGCTGGTGCTGCCAGTGCTGAGCAAACTGCTCGGCAGCTGGCTGGGCTTGCACTGGGCCATGCCCGAAGCCAGCGGCCGTCTGAAATGGTCGGAAAGTGTGCTGCTGAACATTCGCGGCCTGACCGAAGTGGTGTTCCTCAACTTGCTCCTGCAACTGCAATTGATCGACGCCCTGACCTATTTCAGCTTGCTGCTGATGAGCCTGTTTTCCACCTTGCTGCCGGCCCTGGTCGGCGTTGGCAAATCCCGTCTTTCCTCGCAACAGTCCGCCACAAGGAGTCCCCATGGTGTCGCATGAAATGGAACAGCGCCGCGTACTGGTCATTGGCGCAGGTCCCTCCGGCGCTATCGCCGCAGCCCTGTTGAAACGCAACGGGCACGACGTGCTGATCATCGAGCGCCAGCAGTTCCCGCGCTTCTCCATCGGTGAAAGCCTGTTGGCCCATTGCCTGGATTTCGTCGAAGAAGCGGGCATGCTCGAAGCGGTCGAAGCCGCCGGTTTCCAGCGCAAGAATGGCGCTGCGTTCGCCTGGGGCGAGCGCCGCACGCACTTTGACTTCCGCGAGAAATTCACCGAGGGCAAGGGCTGGACCTTCCAGGTGCAGCGCGCCACCTTCGACAAACTGCTGGCCGACCAGGCTGAACTGCAGGGCGTGGAAATCCGTTACCAGGAAGAAATCATCGCCACCGATTTCGGCGCCAAGCCCACCGCCACCGTGCGCCGTCTGGATGGCAGCGAGTACCAGGTGCAGGCCGACTTCGTGCTCGATGCCAGCGGTTATGGCCGCGTGCTGCCGCGCCTGCTCGACCTCGAAGCGCCATCGGCCTTCCCGGTGCGCCAGGCGCTGTTCACCCATATCGAAGACCGGATCGACGATGCGACCTTCGACCGCGAGAAGATTCTGGTCACCACCCACCCGACCATGCGTGACGTGTGGTTCTGGCTGATCCCGTTCAGCAACGGCCGCTGCTCGATGGGCGTGGTCGCTTCCAGCGAACGTTACCAGGGTCGCCCGGAGGACTTGGAAGCGGCGCTGCGCAGCTTTGTCGCCGAGACTCCGAGCCTGGGCAACCTGATCAAAAACGCCGTGTGGGACACCCCGGTGCGCAGCCTCGGCGGCTACTCGGCCAACGTCAAAACCCTGCACGGACCGGGCTTTGCCCTGCTCGGCAATGCCGCCGAATTCCTCGACCCGGTGTTTTCCTCCGGCGTCACCATCGCCATGCGTTCGGCGAGCATGGCCGCGGGCTTGCTGCACCGTCAGTTGAACGGTGAAAGCGTGGACTGGCAAAACGAGTTCGCCGCCCCGCTGAAGCGCGGTGTGGACGCCTTCCGCGCCTACGTGGAAGGCTGGTACGACGAGAGCTTCCAGGACGTGATCTACCACCCCGGCAGCTCGCCGGAGATCCGCGCGATGATCAGCTCGATTCTTGCAGGCTACGCCTGGGACCTGAAAAACCCCTACGTGGCCGAACCCAAGCGCCGCCTACGGGTATTGGCCGAGCTCTGCGCCACCTCGTGATCAACCAGGAAGGGAAGCCATGAACGCACCGATGCAGCCTGTCGCGCACAACCCGGCCGGGAACAAGTACGTCGAAGAAACCCGCTTCGGCTTCTGGTTCCTGCAGAGCCACGTCTGGCAGCACCACGTGCTGCGGGTGGCGATCAACGACCTCAAAGGCCTGCTCGGCCAGCCATTGCCCGAGGGCGCCGTGCTGCTGGATGCCGGCTGCGGTCAGGGCAAGTCCTTCCGCTTGCTGCAGAACGCCTTTGCCCCGGCGCAGTTGATGGGCCTGGACGCCGACCCGCACAGCCTGACCATGAGCCGCGCCGAAGCCGAGCGCGAAGGTTTGCAGGTGCAGCTGCTGAGCAGCGACTGCGCGTCGATCCAGTTGGGCGATGCCAGTGTCGATGTGATTTTCTGCCACCAGACCTTCCACCACCTGGTGGAACAGGAAGCGGCCCTGGCCGAATTCTGGCGGGTGCTCAAGCCGGGTGGCTGGCTGCTGTTCGCCGAGTCGACCCAGTTTTACATCGACACCTGGGTGATCCGCTGGCTGTTCCGTCACCCCATGCACGTGCAACGCACGGCCGAAGAGTACTTGCAGATGCTGCGCGACCAAGGCTTCGAATTCGGCCCGCAAAATGTCTCCTACCCCTACCTGTGGTGGAGCCGTTCCAGCGACTTCGGTTTGCTCGAACGCTGGAAGCTGGTGAAACCCAAGGCCGTGGGCCAACGCAATGAAACCCTGGTCAATGCCGCGGTACGGAAACCCCTGTGAATGCCCCTGTGATAAGCCGTCTGCTGCCCTTCCTGCTGTTGCTACTGCTGAGCGCTTGCGCCCAGCAGGCACCGCTGCCCGAGCAACCGCCACGGCTGGACCTGCCACTGCAGTTGCATGTTCAGCGTGAACTGGCCGGGCAAACCCAGGACTGGCTGTTGGTGGTGCAACAGGAAGGGCCGGCGCTGCGCTGGTCGTTGATGGACCCGCTGGGCATTCCGCTGGCGCGCCAACTACTGAGCGCCAACCAGTGGCAGAATGACGGCCTGCTGCCGCCCAACCCCGAGGCGCGTGAACTGTTCGCCGCCTTGCTGTTCGCCCTTACCCCGGTTGAACAGGTGTCCGCCCGCTACCCCGGCGCCGACTGGCAACAGCATGGCCAGCAACGCTGGTTACGCGACAGCGACGAGACCCGCTGGCAGGTGATCTACCCGCAGAAAAGCAATCCACAACAGAGCAATCCGCAACCCCTGAATTTCCAGCTGCGCACCCAGGCTGGGCCGAACTACCGCGTCGAGACATTGCCATGACTGCCTACCTCAATGCCCTGGGCCTGCTGTGCGCCCTGGGCAACGACAAACACCAGGTCAGCGAGCGCCTGTTTGCTGGCGACACCAGCGGCATGCAGGTGCAAGCCGGCTGGGTGCCGGAGCGGCCGTTGCCAGTGGGTGCGGTGCAGGCCGAATTGCCGGTGTTGCACGGCGTCAGCACGGCGCATAACACCCGCAATAACCAGTTGTTGCGGGCGGCAGCGCAACAGATCGAGGGCGATATTCAACAGGCCATCGGCCGTTATGGCCGTGCGCGGATCGGCGTGGTGCTCGGCACCAGCACCACCGGTATCGACGAAGCCACCCAGGGCATCAGCCGGTTTCTGCAAGACGGCGCGTTCCCGGCCAGTTACGACTATGGCCAGCAGGAACTGGCAGCGCCGGCCGAGTTTCTCGCCGCGCAGCTCGACCTTGCTGGCCCCTGCTACGTGATTTCCACCGCCTGCACCTCCAGCGCCCGCGCCCTGCTCAGTGCCCAGCGTCTGCTTGCCAGCGGCCTGTGCGACGCAGTGTTGTGTGGCGGCGTGGATTCGCTGTGCCAGCTGACGCTGAATGGTTTTGGTGCCTTGGAAGCGCTGTCGGATCAACGGTGTAATCCGTTTTCGCGTAACCGCAGCGGGATCAATATCGGTGAAGCGGCCGCACTCTTCCTGATGAGCAAAGAGCCGTCAGCGATTGCCCTGCTGGGCGCCGCCGCCAACTCCGATGCCCACCATATTTCCGCGCCCGACCCCGAGGGCAAAGGCGCCGAATACGTGATGCGCCAGGCCTTGGCCAAGGCCAAGTTGCAGCCCGAAGACATCAGTTACCTGAACCTGCACGGCACCGCCACCCAGCACAACGACGCCATGGAAAGCCTGGCGGTGGCCAAGGTATTCCCGGCCGGCGTGCCCTGCTCGTCGAGCAAGGCCGTGACCGGGCACACCCTGGGCGCCGCTGGCGCGCTGGAGGCCGCGTTCTGCTGGCTGAGTCTGGCCGCTAAACGCCTGCCCCCGCATAGCTGGGATGGCCAGGGCGATGAACAATTGCCCGCGCTCTCTTTCACCAATTTGAACGCCCACCTGGATGGCCAAGGTCCGTACCGCATGATGAGCAACTCCTTCGCCTTTGGTGGCAACAACATCAGCCTGATCCTGGGCCAGGTGCACGTATGACGATCTGGCCAATTGCCGAGTTGGTGCCCCACGCTGGCGACATGATTCTGGTGGACGAAGTGCTGAGCTTCGCCGACGAAGAAGTCACCACCCGTTTGCAGGTGCGCGCCGGCGGCCTGTTCAGCCAAGCCGACGGTAGCCTGCCAGCCTGGGTCGGTATCGAGCTGATGGCGCAGAGCGTGGCGGCGTTTGCCGGCTGCCAGGCACGCCAGGTCGGCCTGCCGGTGGAACTCGGTTTTCTGCTCGGCACGCGCAACTACCAATGCAACGTCGAGGCATTCCCGCTGGGTGCCGAGTTGCAGATTCACGCCCTGCGTTCCCTGCAGGATGACAACGGCATGGGCGTGTTCGAATGCCACCTGACCGGCCCCGGCATTCATGCCGAGGCGCGCCTCAACGTTTTCCGCCCACCGCACGTGGCCAGCTACCTGGAAGAACCCGCACATGACTGACACCATTCTGGTAACCGGCTCCAGCCGTGGCATCGGCCGCGCCATCGCCCTGCGCCTGGCCCGCGCCGGCTTCGACCTGGTGCTGCATTGCCGCAGCGGCCGTGCCGAGGCTGAAGCGGTTCAGGCCGAAGTGGTCGCCCTCGGCCAGCAAGCACGCATCCTGCAATTCGATGTGGCCGAGCGCGCCGCCTGCCGGGAAATTCTCGAAGCCGACGTGGAAACCCACGGTGCCTATTACGGCGTGGTGTGCAATGCCGGCCTGACCCGCGACGGCGCCTTTCCCGCGCTCAGCGAAGACGACTGGGACGTGGTGCTGCGCACCAACCTCGACGGTTTCTACAACATCCTGCATCCGCTGGTCATGCCGATGGTTCGCCGCCGCAAGCCAGGGCGTATTGTCTGCATCACCTCGGTTTCCGGCATGATCGGCAACCGTGGCCAGGTCAACTACAGCGCCTCGAAAGCCGGTGTGATCGGCGCCGCCAAGGCGCTGGCGATCGAGCTGGGCAAACGCAAGATCACGGTCAACTGCGTGGCCCCCGGCCTGATCGACACGGCCATGCTCGACGACGATCTGCCGCTGGAAGAAATGATGAAGATGATCCCCGCCCAACGTATGGGCACCCCGGAAGAAGTCGCTGGCGCGGTGAATTTTCTGATGTCGGACGAAGCCGCCTACATCACCCGCCAAGTGCTCGCGGTCAATGGAGGCCTGTGCTGATGAAACGCGTGGTAGTTACCGGCATGGCCGGCATCACATCCCTGGGCAGCGACTGGGCCAGCATCGAAGCCAACTTCAGCGCCAACAAAAGCGGCATTCGCCGCATGCACGAGTGGGACCGCTTTGCCGAACTGAACACCCGTCTGGCCGGCCCCATCGACGATTTCGTGGTGCCGAAAACCTGGAACCGCAAACAGTTGCGCAGCATGGGCCGGGTGTCCCGCCTGGTGGTGCTCGCCGCGGAAAAGGCGCTAGCCAACGCCGGCCTGCTGGACGACGCAAGCATTCGCGATGGCCGCATGGGCGTGGCCTGCGGCTCGTCCACTGGCAGCACCGAAGAGATCAAAGCCTTCGGCAACATGCTGCTCAACTCGGTGGCCGACGGCCTGAATGCCAACTCCTATATCCGCATGATGCCGCACACCACCGCGGCCAATATCAGCATCTTCTTCGGCCTCAAAGGCCGCTTGATTCCGACCTCCAGCGCCTGCACCAGCGGCAGCCAGGGCATCGGTTATGCCTACGAGGCAATCAAGTTCGGTCGCCTGCCGATGATGCTCGCCGGCGGCGCCGAAGAGCTGTGCCCGACCGAGGCCATGGTGTTCGACGCGCTCTACGCCACCAGCCTGAAAAACGACGCCCCGCACACCTCGCCGCGCCCCTACGACAGTGGCCGCGACGGCCTGGTGATCGGTGAAGGCGCCGGCATGCTGGTGCTCGAAGAGCTCGAACATGCCAAGGCGCGTGGCGCCACCATCTATGCCGAGATCGTCGGTTTTGGTTGCAATGCCGACGGCCAGCACGCCACCAAACCGGAACAGGTGACCATGCGCGGCGCGATGGAACTGGCCCTGCAGGACGCCAACCTCGACCCGCACGCCATCGGTTATGTGAACGGCCACGGCACCGCCACCGAGCAGGGTGACATTGCCGAAACCCACGCCACCGCCAGCCTGTTCGGCTCGGGCATGGCCATCAGCTCGCAAAAGAGTTACCTGGGTCACACCCTGGGCGCGTGCGGGGCACTTGAGTCGTGGTTCAGCATCGAAATGCTCAACAGCGACCGTTATATCCACACCCTGAACCTCGACCACATCGACCCGCAGTGCGCAGAGCTAGACTACCTGCGCGGCGAACCGCGGCAGATGAACAACGAGTTCGTGATGAACAACAACTTTGCCTTCGGTGGGGTCAACACCTCGCTGATCTTCCGCCGCTGGCAATGAAAGAACACCCAACCGCCGTCAAGGAGACGACTATGCACTTGAAAAGCCTCACCGCCGCAGCCCTGCTGCTCGCCGCCATTCCCGGCATCAGCCAGGCGCGCGACACCACCCACTACCTGCCGCTGGAAACCGTGATCGCCCAGGCGACCGCCGCCGGCAAACTGGATGGCAGCGTGAAGTTCTACATGGCCGGCAAGAAGCCTGCGGGCAAGGTCACCGTGATCAACCCACAAATCACCACCAGCCAAAAGACCAATGCCTTCAACAAGACCGACGAAGTGGCTTGCGCCTGGGCCATGCAATCGGCTGTGATCAAACTGGCTAACGCCGCCAAAGCCGCCGGCGCCAACGCCGTGATCGAAATCGCCAGCAACTACAAAGGCGTCGAATACAAAAACCCGGAAAACTATGAGTGCCACGCTGGCGCGATCATGGCCGGTGTAGCGCTGAAGGCACAGTTGGCTTCGGTTAAGTAATACCGTCACCGGCAACATCAATCGAGGCTGAAGCCTCTCCCACCGCAGATCATCGGTCGGTGTGAGAGAGGCTTCAGCCTCGATGCTCTTAAGCTGTGACGCGCCCCACGCGCTGACTGTCGAACCCCCTACATCCCCGCCCTTCTGCAGGTTCCCGTGTTCCCCGCTCGCCTCCCCTCTGCCCTTTGCCACCTGCGCAAACCGCTTCTCGGTGCCTTGCTTTCACTGCTGCTGTGCGCCTGCGGAACCCTGTCGCGCATGCCGCTGGACAGCAGCAACGAGCAAGCCCTGCGCCTGGCGCAAAGCGGTGATCTGGACCGCGAGGTCAACGAGCTGGCCGCGCCCATGGTGGAATCGGGGCGCACACCGGGGCTGGTGGTGGGCGTACTGACCGCCGATGGCCACAAGCACTTTTATGGCTACGGCGTGCGCGATCACGACGGCGGCGGCAAGCCCGATGGCCACACCCTGTTTGCCGTCGGCTCGTTGAGCAAAGGGTTTCTCGGCGATATCGCGGCCCTGCTGGTGCAGGACGGTGTGCTGCACTGGGACGACCGCCTGGAGCAATTACTGCCAGCCGGCACGCCGCTGAGCGACGACGCTAAGCAGATCACTCTGCTGCAACTGGCCACCCACACCTCCGGCCTGCCACGCCAGCCGATGACGCCACAGACCCTGAGTTATTTCGTCGAATACCTGTTCACCGGTAACAGCTTTTACCGCCATTTCGACCGCGACTACCTGCTGCGCTACATGGCCGAATTCGAGCACCCGGCGCACCCGGGGCCGCAGTATTCGAACATCGGTTACGGCCTGCTCAGTTATGTGCTGGAGCTGCACAGCGGGCAGAAGATCGACGCCCTGTTGCAGGCACGGGTGGCCGAGCCGCTGGGGCTGAGCAACACCGACTACCGCGCCGAAGACCTGCCCGGCTTTGCCCAGCGCGCCCGTGGCCATGCCGGCGACCAACCGAAATTCATCCGCCGCGGCCAGCCAGTGCCGGACTGGCAATTCACCGACATCCTGCACGGCACCGCGGCGCTGTATTCCAACGCCGATGACCTGCTCAGCTACGCCGCCGCCAACCTCAACGGCTCCGGCAATGCCGAGATGGATGCGGCGCTGCAGGACACTCTGAACGTGCGCGTCGACCGCCCGCAAGAGGCGGCGGCGGTGGCCTGGATCGTCGACAGCGTGGGCAGCCAGAAGATCACCTACCAGGTCGGCCTGGTGGCCGGTTACACCAGCTACATCGGCCTCGACCGCCAGCACAAAACCGCCGTGGTGGTGCTGCAGAACAGCTTTAACTGGAGCAACGACGTCGGCCATCGCCTGCTCCAGCGCCTCGGTGGTGCCGCAGATGCACGCCTGGCCGGTCAGCCCTGACTGGCCTGTAATGCTGCTGCCTCGCGGGTGACCTGCTCGACAAAGGCCAACGCCAGCGGCGCTTGCTGGTCCTTGCGCACCACCAGCCACACCGCACTGGTGGCGCCCTCGTCCAGCAGGGTGCGGTAGACCACGCCATCCACCCGCGTGCGGCGGAACGAAGCCGGCAACATCGACACCCCCAGGCCGGCTGACACCAGGCCGATGATGGTCATCGCCTCGCTGGCCTCCTGGGCGATGCGCGGGCTGAAACCAGCGTTGCGCGCCAAGCCGATCAACTGGTCATACAGGCCGGTGCCGTAACTGCGCGGAAAAAATACAAACGGCTCATCGGCCAGTGCGGCAATCGAAATGCCGTCGTCATTGCCTTGGGCCAGCGGATGGTCGGCGCGCAGCACCGCCACCAATGGATCGCGAAACAGCTCCACGGCCTTGATGTTGTCCGGCAGCGCAAAGGGCCGAATCACCCCGACCTGTATGGTCTGTTCCTGCAGAGCCTCGATCACCACCTTGCTGCTCATTTCCCGCAGGCTCAGGTGCACCTGTGGATGGGCTTGGCGGAAGGCCAGAATGCTGCGGGGAATAGTCGAGGTGAACGGCGCCGAGGCAGTAAAGCCGACATTCAATTCACCGATCTCGCCCTGCTGGGCGCGGCGGGCGATCTGCGTGGCCTTTTCCACCTGGGCGAGAATCTGCCGGGTTTCGTCGAGAAACAGTCGGCCTGCCTCGGTGAGTTCAACCCGGCGGTTGGTGCGCTCAAACAGGCGCGCGCCGATCTCTTCTTCCAGCGCCTGAATTTGCTGGCTCAAGGGCGGCTGGGAAATCCCCAACTGCTCGGCAGCCCGCCCGAAATGCAGCTCTTCGGCAACGGCGACAAAGTAGCGCAGATGGCGCAATTCCATGGCGAACTCCGGCGGTTATTAGGTCGAAAAACAGATCAATCAACACGAACAATATATTGGAGATAATAAACGCCGCTCACTATTCTTTGCACCTGGCTACTCTGAATCGAAACAACCCCGAGGTCTGTGTGCGCCCTTCCGCTTCCCCCGCCCTGCTCGACGCCGCCCGTGACGCGGCCGCCGAGGTGGTGAGCACGGTTGAACAAACCGAAGCCTTTATCGAAAAAGGCACCCCGCAATTCGTCCGCACCTCACTGGCCCTGTTCGCCGGCGGCTTCGCCACCTTCGCCCTGCTGTACAGCGTGCAACCGCTGATGCCGGTGCTGTCGGCCGAGTTCGAACTGAATGCCGCGCAAAGCAGCCTGGTGCTTTCGATCTCGACCATCATGATGGCCATCGGGCTGCTGATTACAGGGCCGATTTCCGACGCCCTGGGGCGTAAGCAGATCATGGTCCTCTCGCTGCTCTGCGCCGCCCTGTTCACCCTGGCCAGCGCCTGCATGCCGACCTGGCATGGCGTGCTGCTGATGCGCGGCCTGCTCGGTTTGTCCTTGAGCGGATTGGCGGCGGTGGGCATGACCTACCTGAGTGAAGAAATTCATCCGCGCTTCATCGGCCTGTCGATGGGCCTGTATATCGGCGGCAATGCCATTGGCGGCATGGGCGGGCGGCTGATCGCCGGGGTGCTGGTGGACTTCGTCAACTGGCGTGTAGCGATTGGCGCACTGGGGTTGATGTCGCTGCTTGGGGCGCTGCTGTTCTGGCGCATCCTGCCCGAGTCGAAACACTTTCGCGCCACCCCGCTGAACCTGAAAAACCTGATCGGCAACTACGGCCTGCACCTGCGTGACCAGGGATTGCCGTGGCTGTTTCTTGAAGCGTTTTTGCTGATGGGCGCGTTTGTCACCCTGTTCAACTACATCGGCTATCGCTTGCTGGGCGAGCCGTACCACATGAGCCAGGCGGTGGTGGGATTGCTGTCGGTGGTGTACCTGTCGGGCATCTACAGCTCGGCGTGGGTGGGCTCGCTGGCGGACAAACTGGGCCGACGCAAAGTGCTGTGGGCGGTGATTGTGCTGATGTTCGCCGGGCTGCTGCTGACCCTGTTCCCCCAGGTGCCGCTGATTCTGATCGGCATGTTGCTGTTCACCTTCGGCTTCTTTGGCGCGCATTCGGTGGCCAGCAGCTGGATTGGCCGGCGGGCGTTTGTAGCCAAGGGGCAGGCTTCTTCCATGTATTTGTTTTGCTATTACCTTGGGTCCAGTGTGGCGGGGACCTTGGGTGGGGTGTTCTGGCATCACTATGGGTGGTTGGGGGTTGGGGTGTTTATTGGGGCGTTGCTTGTTGGGGCGTTGGGGGTTTCGGCGCGGTTGGCTCGGTTGCCGGTGTTGCCTGGGAATGCTTGAGAGCGTTGGTGCTGGTTTCGCATTTTGTGTTGTTCTTCATTACCGCGGGTGCTGGACGTTTTTGTTTCGCGCCTTACGCGCGAGTCACTTTTCTCAATCGCCAGAAAAGTAACCAAAAGCGCTTGCCCCTACCTGGGGTCTGCGCTGCGCTGCGACTTCCCTCGCTCCGTCGCTGCTCCAGGGGCCGGGCTGAGGGCCATCCATGGCCCCATCCCTCTCCGCGGCTCCCGACCGCTACGACCCCTTACGCAACGACTCCGCTCGGCCTGGCGCTAAAGGGGCGGACAAATCACAAGCCAAATCAAACGCCCCTCACCCCCGGCCCCTCTCGCCTGCCCGGCCGGCCTAGCGGGCGAGGGGTGACGTAGAGCGAAAAACCCACTCCGATCTGCCCCCTCTCCCGCTTGCGGGAGAGGGCTGGGGTGAGGGGCCGTTGATTTGCTGTTGATTTGCTGTTGATCTGGCTTTTGATCTTGATCTGCCCGCCCCTTGAGCGCAGGCCGAGTGGAATCGTTGTGGAGGGGGTTGAGCGGCAGGGATGCCGCGAGAGGCACGATGGGCCAGGGACGGCCCGTCGTGGCGTGCCCCCGGAGCAGCGATGGAACGAGGGGAGTTTTCACGCAGTGAAAACCCAAGGTGGGGGCAAGCGTTTTTGCTTACTTTTTCCGCGACTGGAAAAAGTGAGTCGCGCGTAAGGCGCGAAACAAAAACGCCCAGCGCACGCGGTAACGAAGAATCACACCGCCCCAAAAGCGGCACCGGGCCGCAACCCGAAAACTACAACTTCCCTGCCTTCATCTTCGCCAACAACGGCGCACACTCATTCACCTGATCACCGCCACCGCTTGGCGCCACCAGAGCAACCAACCCGGCAACCGGTGCAACGATAGCCCCCAACGCCAACATCCCCGCCCCGCGCGCCAACAGCGGCACCGTCTTCACCCCGGCATCCGGCTTCTTGAACGTGCCCCGCACATACAACGGCGAGCGCAGCGAAATAATTCGCACGCCCTTGGATTGCGGGTCGATGGTCATGTCCAGCTGCTCGGTCTTGAAGTTGGCGGTGCCATCGACATGAATCAGCGCGTTCTCGGTGTCGAACACCACCATGCGGGTAGTCAGCAACCCGTCCTTCACGCCCATGTCGGCAGCGGCGCAGTTGATCCTTACGTCTTTGTCGCCAAACAGTTTGCCGACCACGTAGTTACCCACGTTGAGCCCGGCCAATTCCATCAGCTCACGGCTCACCGCACCGTCGTTGATCAGCATGCGCACATCGCCATTGGAGGTGCCCAGCAGGGCCGCCACCGAGTTGCCGGTGCCGCTCAGGTCGACGTCGCCGTGCAGCGCGCCAAAGCTGGTTTGCAGCGGCGCGAAGGTGGGGAATAGCTCTTTCAATTTGAAGTTGCGCGCGCTCAATTGCGCGCGGCCTTGCATGGGTGTGCGGCTGCCGTCGAGGCGGATGGTGGAGGTCAGTTGGCCACCGGCCACGCCGAAGCGCAGCGGGTCGAGGCTGAGTTTGCCGTCGTCGAGCAGCACGTGGGCGTTGAGGTCGTTGAAGGGTAGTTTCTCGCTGTGGACGATGCGCTTGCCGGTGAAGGTGACGTCGGCGTCCATGTCGCGCCAGCGTTCGGTGCGGAACTCTTCCACCGGCAGCACCTTGTTGCTCGGCTGTTTGCTGGTGACCCCACGGGCTTTCTGTTCAGCCTTGGAGTCGGCGCCAATCAAGGGCGCCAGGTCAGCGAAGCGCACCTGGTTGGAGGTCAATGTGCCGCTGAGTTTTGGCCGGGGTTGGCCGGCGATGTAGCTGAGGTCGCCATGGATATCGCTGTCGCCAATCGAACCGTTGAATTGTTCGTAGTGGAACT
Source organism: Pseudomonas sp. GV071 (assembly GCF_003050835.1). GTDB lineage: Bacteria > Pseudomonadota > Gammaproteobacteria > Pseudomonadales > Pseudomonadaceae > Aquipseudomonas. Next base: position 34,460 of record NZ_QAOJ01000010.1, read on the forward strand.
GCATGCCCGCCGGGTCACGCAGTTGCGCGCGCAGGTGGCCGTCGGTGGCGTACGCCGGGGTGTCGGGCAAGGTCACGCCGGTGAGCGGATAGAGGTTGCCCAGACTGGTGCCGGCCAGTTGCAGGCGCAGGTCGAGGGCGCCGAAGTTTTTCGGGTCGGTCAGCGTGCCGGCCAGCGACACCTTGGTGGTGCCGATCTGCACGTTGGCTTGTACCGGGAACGGCTGGCGGCTGTCTTGCAGCGCCAGCAGGCCGCCAACCTTGCCGTTGCCACTCAGGGCCTGACCTTTGTATTGGCCTTTGAGTTTCCAGCCGAAGGCGTAGTCCTGCGGCGTGGCGCCCTGCTCCGCGGTTTGCTCGGCCTTGGGTTTGCCGACGATCTCAGCGAACGGCACCGGTTTGCCTAACGGGTCGATCAGCAGTTCGATCTGGGTTTTCAAGCTCTGGTCGTCGACCTTGACCTGACCTTTGTCGAAGCCAATGGCGCCGATATCCACCACCCACGGCGACTCCGACGGCGGCTCGTTGGGGTCGCTCGGCTTGAGAGTGAAGGTCCAGTTGTTACGGCCGTCAGCCAGGCGTTCGAGGCTGGCGGTAGGTTGGGTGAGATCGATGCGCGGGATGGTCACGCTGCGCCACAGCAGGGGCAACGGCGCCAGGCGAAATTCCACTTTCTGCAGGCTGACCATCTGCGGCGCCTTGGCCCAGTCGGTGTTGCCCAGGGTGATGTCTTCGGCAACAAAACGCGGCCACGGCATCCAGGAGCGCCAACCGGTCTCCTCCGGCGCGCGCGACCACAGCACCGCCAGGTTGCCGTTGATGGCGAAGGGGCGGCCGAGTTGCTCGCTGACCTTGTCGTTGATCACCGGCTTCACCCGGTTCCAGTCGAAGGTGGCAACCACCACCAACACGATCGCCACCACAGCCAGGAAAATGGCCAGGCACCAGAGCAACACTTTACGGGCCAACGTCATCCACAACTCTCCATGATCCACAGGCCTCGGCATGATGCGGCGAGGCGTCTGCGGGATGGGCGCCAGTATAACCAGGCGTCGCCGACGGCCTGGTGCGGCGCTTCATAGAGTTATCGACTCAGGAGATGGCGAAATGATTCAACTTGCCGCCCCGGCGGCGGCAACGTTGGGACGTCGGTACACCCAGATCCGCCGCATCACCGTGCCGAACTGCGCACTCAGCGACCCGCAGTTATAGGTCTGCCCGTAACGCCGAGCGATCTCGCGCACCTCCACCGCCATGGCCGCATAACGGCGCGCCGGCAGGTCGGGGTACAGGTGGTGTTCGATCTGGTGGCTGAGGTTGCCGCTGAGGATATGAAACAGCTTGCTGCCCTTTAGGTTGCTGGAGCCCTGCAGTTGGCGCAGGTACCAATGACCACGGCTTTCGTTGACCACGATCTCTTTGGGAAACACCGCCGCGCGCTCGGTGAAATGGCCGCAGAAGATGATCAGGAAGGTCCACAGATTGCGCAACAGATTGGCCACCGCGTTGCCGGCCAACACCGCCATGGCGTTAGCGCCGAGCAGCAGGGCCAGCAGCGGGAAAAACAGGTAGTCCTTGAACCACTGGCGGCCGATCTTGGCGCTGAATACCTTGAGCAGCGGACGCAGTTCGGCGCGGCTCATCTTGCCTTTGTAGACCTTGTCCAGACGCAGGTGCTGCACCGCCACGGAGTACTGAAACAGCAGCGCCTGGATCGTGACCCACAGCGGCTGCCAGCGGTAGAACGGCTTCCAGCGCTGCTCGGGAAACAGCCGCACCACGCCATAGCCGATGTCGTCGTCCATGCCCAGCACGTTGGTGTAGGTGTGGTGGATATGGTTATGGGTGTGCCGCCAGAAGTCCGAAGGCCCGGCGATGTCCCACTCGTAGGTGCGGCCGCTGAATTCCGGCTCGTTCATCCAGTCGTACTGGCCATGCATGACGTTATGGCCCAGCTCCATGTTTTCCAGAATCTTGCCCAGGCCCAGCAGCAGGGTGCCGAGCAGCCAGGTCGGTGGAAACCAGCCGAGCAGCAACAGGGCGCGACCGCCGAGGGTGAACAGGCGGATCACGTTGCGCAGGCGGCGAATGTAGCGGGCGTCGACCTCGCCGAGGTCGGCGCGGGTGCGACGGCCGAGGTCGTCGAGCTCGGCGGCGAAGGCTTGCAGTTCGCTGGCCGTCAGTTGGCGGTCGTTACGCATAAGGTTCTCCTCAGATATCCACAACCACATCGCCCTGCGGCACGCTCACGCACAGGCGAATGGCCTGGCCGGGCTCGCTGAGCAACGCGCCGCTGCGCAGGTCACGCACCACGCCGCTGAGCAGCAGGCAGGTGCAACTGGCGCAGATACCCTGGCGGCAACCATGGGCGGGGCGCAAACCGGCGGCTTCGGCTTGCTGCAACAGCGGGCTGGCGCTGTCGCCGAGCACGTCCTGTTGGGCGCGGGCAAAACGCATCAGCAAGGGGCTGTGGCCGCTTTCGCTATTCACGGTTGGCGGGCTGAACGACTCGGCTTGCAGCGGCCTGTCGGCGCCGGTGCTGCCCCACCAGTCGCGCACGCTGCTGACAAAGCCGAACGGCCCGCAGGTGATCACCTCGGTCGCACTGCTGCCCTGCACGTGCTCGACGGAGAAGCGCCCCAACTGGCTGCTGAACATCGGACGCACCCGCAGGTTGCGGTATTGCTGCTGCAGCGCCTGCAACTCTTGCGCGAAGGCCTGCTGGCCAGCGTCGCGCACGTAATGCAGCAGCTCCACCGGCGCGCCAAAGCCTTTTTGCAGGGCCTGCCGGAGCAACCCCAACAAAGGTGTCAGGCCACTGCCGGCGGCCAGCAGCAGTACCGACTCGGCGTCATGCGGCCAGTGCAACTCGCCAAAGGGCTCGCCGACTTCCACTACGTCGCCGACGGCCAGGTAATCCAGCAGGCGGTTGGACAGGCGTCCGCCGGGATGCCGTTTGATCGCGATCTCGATACTGCCGTCGGCATGCAGCGCGGTCAGGCTGTAGCTGCGGCTCAGACGGATACCGGCGAGTTCGACATAGGCCTGGATGTGTTGCCCAGGTTCAGCGCCGCGCCAGTTGCCATTGGGTTGCAGGGTGAGGGCGAGCATATCGTCCGCCACCCAACGTCGGGCGCGCAGGCGGGCGAACACGCGGTTCAACCGCCAGGCCGGGTGCACGATGGCCAAGACAGCGTCGACACTGGCCTCGCGCAGCCAGCCGCGAGCGACCAGGAAACGCAGCGGCGCGAGCCAGCGGGCGCTGTGGCGAACCAGCGCAAAGGGAATAAGGGGCATGGAGGGGAGCTCCTTGGCGAGCAGGCGACAAGCGCCATTCAGTGAACAACTGTTCACCAAAGTGCCAGACACAGCCCTTTTCAGTCAACACTTGTTCACTGGCGCCAAATCATCGACCAGCACATCGGCCAATCAGCCGCCAACCCCGCGACAGGTTCGACGCCCGCCAAAGGCATTTGCTAGAGTGCGCGGCACACCATCGCAGGGAACCGCGCCACGCATGTCACCTCGTGCCGAACAGAAGCAGCAGACGCGCCAGGCGCTCCTTGATGCCGCGCGTTACCTGATGGAAAGCGGCCGTGGGTTTGGCAGCCTGAGCCTGCGCGAAGTCACCCGCCACGCCGGCATCGTGCCCACTGGTTTCTACCGCCACTTCAGCGACATGGATGAACTGGGCCTGGCCCTGGTGACCGAAGTCGGCGAAACCTTCCGCGAAGCCATTCGCCAGGTGCGCCACAACGAAATGCAGATGGGCGGGGTGATCGATGCCTCGGTGCGTATCTTCCTCACCAACGTCGCCGCCAACCGCTCACAGTTCCTGTTCCTCGCCCGCGAGCAATACGGTGGCTCCAAGGTCGTGCGCCAAGCCATTGGTGCCCTGCGCGAAGGCATTACCGCCGACCTGGTGAGCGATCTCGGGCACATGCCCAAACTGCCGCACCTGGACATCGCCGCCCAGGCGGTGATCGCCGACCTGGTGGTGAAAACCGTATTCGCCACCCTGCCCGAACTGATCGACCCGCTGGCGCTGGAGCTGCCCGAGCACCTGACCCCGCAGGCAAAGATGACGCAGCAACTGCGCTTTATCTTTATCGGCTCCAAGCATTGGCAGGGGTTGGGTAGCGTTTAACCCGCCGCGACGTTTTCTGCGAGGCGCCCCCTCTTTTCACTGGCACAGCTTTGGCATAGTCAGCGCACTCCTCTTTTCAGGCCTGGATGCTTGCCATGTTGCGTGTCGCTCGTTTTCTGCTGGCGCCGGTGTTACTGCTGGCCATTGCCCTGGGTGTCTTGCTGCTGACCAGCAAGCCGGCCATTCCCCCTATTGCCTTGACCAGCTTGGGCAGTGAACCGTTGGTGATTGCCCATCGCGGCGGCATGGGGCTGTGGCCGGAGAACACCCTGTTCGCCTTCGAGCGCGCCACCGCGCTGGATGTGGATATGTTGGACATGGACGTGCGCCTGACCCGCGATGGCCAGTTGGTGGTTACCCATGACGCCGATGTCGCCAGCACTACCAACGGCGCCGGCCAGGTCGCCGAGCAGGACGTGGCCGCGCTGCAAGCGCTTGACGCCGGTTACCGCTGGACTGCCGATGGTGGTGAGAGTTATCCCTACCGCAACCAGGGCATCCGCATTCCCACCTTTGCCGAGGTGCTGGCGCAGTACCCGCGCAGCGCCAAATCAGTGGAGATCAAAGACGCCGAACCGGCTGCCGCCGAGCAGCTGTGCCAGCTGCTCACCGAAGCCGACCAGCAGCAACGGGTGGTGGTCAGCAGCTTTTATGAATCGAGCCTGCGCGCCTTCCATGATCAGTGCCCCGATGTGGCCACCGCTGCCGGGCCGACCTCGGTGAAGATTCTGGTGGTGTTGCACTGGCTGGGCCTGGAGCAGCTGCTGTCGCCGTCCTACCAAGTGCTGGCGCTGCCGCCGGAGCAAGGCCCATTGGTGGTGGATGCCAGCCTGATCCGCGATGCCCAGGCCCGCGGCCTGAACGTGCAGCTGTGGACAATCAACGAACAGCCGGCTATGCGCCACTTGCTGGACATCGGTGCCCAGGCGTTATTCACCGATTACCCAGACCGCGCCCTGCAATTGCTCGGTCGCTCCACGGTTTTAGGCGCCAATCAGCCCTGATTGCCACAGCCGGCGCGGCTTTGGGCAGAAAACGTACAGTTTTCCTCAGGCCCCGCCAGGATAGGATCAAGGGTAGTCATCAACAGGTTATGCCGACCTTACCCACAGCTCCGTCCACAAGCCTGTGGGATAACTTATCAATCGGCCCGCACGTTTACGCGCTAAGCCGCTGAAAACGCTGGAATATCGATTGACGCCGGCTGTGCATAAGTGCCCTGCCGGGCGTTTCCAGCTAATTGATCAATTGCTGTACGAATTGCACCAGGCCGCGCCACGCGCGGCTCCTGGCTAGTACTCCCAGCGTTATCCACAACTCTGCCCACAGAGTTTGGGGGCAAGTGTGCAGACCACCTCTCACCCAAGTCTGGACCTTGCGATCTCCGAACCTGGATCCCCGCCTGCGCCGGGACGGCGGAAGGTGCAAAAACCTCGGTCGTCCCAGCGCAGGCTGGGACCCAGAATCTTGCAAAACTACGACTCTGCTCTTGCGCCGCCCTACCCTGTCAGAAAGTTCACGGCAACCATCCCCAGCTTACTCCCACCTTATCCACAGATTGATCCACAAGGCCTTTTGGATAACTTGCCAATCGGTCAGGAAAACTGCCGCTAACCCACTGAAAAACCTTGAATATGGGTTGACGCAGGCTGTGCATAAGTGCCGCCAGGCACATTTACTCCCAGCTGATCAATTCCTATACAATTCTCTCTAGACCTAGTGCTGCGGGGCTCAAACGCAGTACTCCCACCGTTATCCACAACTCTGCCCACAGACTTTGGGGTTAAGTGCGCAAAACTACCTGGGAAGCCCCGTTTAAAGTGAATAACTCACTGTTTTAACGCGACAAAGCCGGCGTGGTTAAAAAACACCCTATTTGCGCCAGGCCCCGTGAATGGGGGCTCCTTGCGACCTTTGCCCACCTTATCCACAGAACGCCCCACAGCTTTTGGGGACAGTTGTGCGCCGCTGCAGTCAAAAACTGTGGATAGGCGCCCGAAAAGCCTTGCTTTTGCAGCCTGTTTTGCACTGATATGCACAGGCAGGAGAAAACCACTGGATATATCCACAGCTGCGCATTTTTCATCACGGGCTACTGCACATATGCGCTGAAAGCCAGGTAAATCGCTGTTTTGTGGGCAAAAAAATGATTGGTTAAAAAACCTACAGATTTCCCCAGGCCGCGAAATTACGGGCTCGAACAGACCTTTCCCCATTTTGCCCACAGAACTATCCACAGGTTTTGGGGACAGTTTTTCCACAGCCTGGCGCAGCAGGCAAATCGGCGGCTGTTACACAAGGTTTTTCTGCATAAATCCACAGGGAAAATTGTTTCCTGGGGAAAACCCAGCGCGCAGTGGAAAACCCTTGTGCAGCGGCCGGGGTTATGCCGCCGGAGAGGCTTTCAGGGGATTGGTCGTTTACTGCGCAATACGCTGAATGCCGCGTGGTTACAGGGACCGAGCAATTGCTCCCACGCTTATCCACAACACTACCCACAGTTGTTGGGGGCAACTTGTGGGTTTTCCCGCGCGTGCCACAACGCAAGCCGCCACACCGCTCCAAGCCGTTGTTTTAACGTGGAAATCAACGCTAAAACGGCCCCTGTACAAAAAACCTACAGAATGGCGCAGGGCCCATGAATGGCGGCTCCTTCCTACCTGTGCCCACCTTATCCACAGATTGCCCCACAGCTTTTGGGGACAGTTCAACTGGCCGGGCTTTGCGCCAGCAAGGCGCGTGCGGCGATCAGGTCTTCGAGGGCGAAACCCACCGATTTGAACAGGGTGATTTCCTGCTCATCGGCGCGTTGGCCGCGCCCATTGAGCAAATCCTTGAGTTCGGTGGCGATGGCCTGGCTGTTGATAACCCCATCGGCGATGGCGAACAGCAAGTCGCCCGCCTCGTGCAGCGCACCTTCACGGGTATCGACCACGATGCGCGCGCGCCCAACGGCAGCGGAGTCGGTTTCACGCATGCTGGGCAGGAAGGCGCCGACCAAATCCAGATGCGTGCCGGGTTGCAACCAGGCGCCCAGTACCAGCGGCTCACGGGAGGTGGTAATGCAGGTGATGCTGTCGGCCTGGGCGACGCTGCCTTGCAGATCGCCGCTGGCACTCACCGGATAGCCTTCGGCCTGTAACTGCGCCACCAGTGGCGCGAGTTTGGCCGGGCTGCGGCCCCAGATCTCGATAGTGCGGTACGGCCGCACACAGCAATGGGCGCGGACCATGTGCGCAGCCAGGGTGCCGCTGCCGACAATCAGCAGCCGCTCGGCGTCGTGGCGCACCAGATAGTCGGCAGCTAGCGCCGAGGTGCAGGCGGTACGCCGCGCGGTCATCTCCGACGCTTCAAGCATGGCCAACGGCTGGCCGGTGGCGTCGTCGAACAGGGTGAACACCGCCGCCACAGAGGGCAGCTGGCGTGCACTGTTATGGGGGAACACGGTGACAAGTTTGACCCCGATGCCCTGCCCCTCCTGCCACACCGGCATGTGCAGCAGGCTGGCGTCGTCAGGCAGGTCGTGGCAGCCGCGCACGGGCGACTCACAGGCAACGGCCAGGCCGGTGCGCAGGGCTTCGATCAGGGGGGCGTAATCCAAAGCGCGAACGACGTCGGCGTTGGTGAAAAAGCGCAGGTGGTGCATTCGGTGTGCTCCTGCTGCCCTCGCATGGGCGCTAAGAGCTCGCGGCTGAAGCCGCTCCTACGGATCGCACAAACGTGTAGGAGCGGCGTTAGCCGCGATGAACGCGACGCTGCAGCGGGACAGTATCGAAATTCAACAGACGCGCCCCCGAAAGGGCGCGTGATCAGTGCCCGCCCAGATAGGCGTTACGCACTTCCTCGTTACCCAACAGTTCCTGGCCAGTGCCGGTCATGCGGATTTCGCCGTTGACCATCACATAACCACGGTCCGACAAGCGCAGCGCGTGGTTGGCGTTCTGCTCCACCAGGAAGATGGTCATGCCCGTCTTCGCCAGTTCCTTGAGGGTGGCGAAGATGTGTTTAACCACAATCGGCGCCAGGCCCAGACTCGGCTCATCCAGCAGCAGCAACTTAGGCCGACTCATCAACGCACGGGCGATGGCGAGCATTTGCTGCTCGCCGCCGGACATGGTCATGGCCCGCTGATTACGCCGCTCGAGCAAACGCGGGAACAGCTCGAACATGCGCTGCATGTCTTCGTCCGCGTGCTTGGCGCCGATCGGGATGGTGCCCATCAACAGGTTCTCTTCCACGCTCATGTCGGGGAACACCCGGCGGCCTTCCGGCGACTGGGCGATACCGTTGGAGGCGACGAAGTGCGAGCTCTTGTTGGTGATGTCGATGCCGTTGTAAACGATGCTGCCGCCACCGGCACGCGGCTGGCCGAAGATCGACATCAGCAGCGTGGATTTACCCGCGCCGTTGGCGCCGATCAGGCTCACCGTTTCACCTTCGTTGATGTGCAGGTTGACCTTTTTCAGCGCCTGGATCGGCCCGTAGAACACGTCTACGTCTTTGAATTCGAGGATCGGCTTGCTCATGCCACTTCCTCTTCGTCTGCGCCCAGGTAGGCAGCGATCACTTTCGGGTTGTTGCGGATTTCTTCCGGGTTGCCTTCGGCAATCAGCGCGCCGTGATCGAGCACGATGATGTGATCGGAAATGCTCATAACCATGCCCATGTCGTGTTCGATCAGTAGAACGGTGATTTGGTGTTCTTCGCGCAGGCGCCGAATGATGCCGCTGAGGGCTTCGGTTTCCGCCGGGTTGAGGCCGGCAGCCGGTTCGTCGAGGCAGACGATTTCCGGGCGCGTGCACATGGCGCGGGCAATCTCCAGACGGCGCTGCTGGCCGTAGGAGAGCTCACCGGCCAGGCGGTTGGCGCAGTCCACCAGGTCGACCACTTCCAGCCAGTAGAAGGCGGTATCCAAAGCCTTCTCTTCGGCACGGCGGTAGCCGGGGGTGTTGAGCACACCGGCGATCATGCTGCGGTTGACCCACATGTGTTGGGCCACCAGCAGGTTTTCCACCACGGACATTTCCTTGAACAGGCGAATGTTCTGGAAGGTCCGCGCCAGGCCGGCGCGGTTGACCAGGTGGGTACCGCCGAACATTTTGTAGAACAGCCGGTTGAAGAACTTGGGCGGCGAGACGAAGTCGGTGACTTCGAACGGTTCGCCCATGATCTTGCCGACGCTGGTGAGCTTGGCCTGGGCGTCCAGGGTGATGTCGCCATCGGTGGCTTTGTAGAAGCCAGTGAGGCAGTTGAACACCGTGGTCTTGCCGGCACCGTTGGGACCGATCAGCGCCGAAATCGAACCGCGCTGAATATTGAAGCTCACATCGTTCAGGGCCTTGATGCCACCGAACTGCATCATCAGATGCTCGACCGAGAGAATGACGTCGTTGCTCACGGCTTCACTCCTTTACGAATCGCGTAACCGTTACGGCTGATACGCACCAGGCCGCGCGGCCGCCAGATCATCATCAGCACCATGAGGATGCCGAACATCAATACCCGGTACTCGGCGAAGCTGCGCAGCAGCTCTGGCGCCACAGTGAGTACGAAGGCGGCAATCACCACGCCCACGGTCGAACCGAGGCCGCCGAGCACGATGATCGCGAGGATCAGCGCTGACTCGAAGAAGGTGAACGAAGACGGGTCGATAAAACCCTGTTTGGTGGCGAAGAACACCCCGGCCAGGCCTGCGGTGGAAGCCCCGATCATAAACGCCGAGAGTTTCACCAGCACGTGGTTGAGACCCATGGCGCGGCAGGCAATTTCATCTTCGCGCAGCGCTTCCCAGGCACGCCCGACCGGCATGTGGGTGAGGCGGTGTTTCACGTAGAGCACGGCCATCACCACGATGAACAACACCACGAAGGTGAAGATCAGTTCAGCGTTGGGGTTGTAGCTCACGCCCAGCCATTCGTGGACAGGCACACCGCCCTCTTTGGCACGCTTGCCGAACTCCAAGCCGAATAAGGTGGGGCCGGGAATTGGAATGCCGTTCGGGCCATTGGTCAGCGATACCCAGTTGTTGAGGACCAGGCGAATGATTTCACCGAAACCCAAGGTCACGATGGCCAAGTAGTCGCCGTGCATCCTCAGAACCGGGAAGCCCAGTAACGCCCCCGCAAACGCCGCCAGCAGCATCGACAAGGGAATCATCGCCCAGAAGCCCAGGCCCAGGTATTCGTAACCCAGCCCGAGGCCATAAGCGCCGATGGCGTAAAAGCCGACGAAACCCAGGTCGAGCAGCCCGGCCAACCCGACCACGATGTTCAGGCCCAGGCCCAGTAACACGTAGATCAGACCGAGAATGACCACCGACAACAGGTATTTGTTGGCGAAGAACGGGAAGCAGATCGCCAGCAGAATCAACACCGGAATCACAAAGCGCAGCGCCGACTTGTGGCCGGCCGGCAACACGTGCACGCCGCTGTCTTTGCTTTGCATGGAGTGGGCGAGTTTCTGCCCTTGGGCGGTTTGCAGGAACAGGCTGAGGCAGAAACGCCCAACCATCACGATGCCGACCAGAATGGCCAGGCGTTGCGGGTGCAGGTCGAAGCTATAGCCCTGCAGCACGATGCCGACGATGGGGCCGAACACGATCAGGGAAATGAGGCCAGCGAGAACGGTGTCGATCAGGCAGCGCTTGATATCAATAGAGTTGCTTGCCGACATGGCTTACACCTTCGCCACATGGGGTTTACCCATGAGCCCTTGCGGTCGAAAAATCAGGATCATTACCAGCAGCGAAAACGAGAACACGTCCTTGAAGTCCGAGTTCACCAAGCCAGCAAACTGCGCCTCGGCCACGCCGAGAATCAAACCACCGAGCATCGCCCCGGGCAGCGAACCGATACCGCCGAGTACCGCTGCGGTGAAGGCTTTGATGCCGATGATGAAGCCGGCGTAGAAGTCGAAGGTGCCGTAGTTCATGGTGATCAGCATGCCGGCCAGGGCCGCCATGCAGGCACCGATGACAAACACGTAGGAGATCACCCGGTCGGTGTTGATGCCGAGAATCGACGCCATCTTGCGGTCTTGCTGAGTGGCGCGGCACATGCGGCCGAGCTTGGTGTTCTGGATGATGTAGGTGAGTACACCCATGCCCACCAGCGAGACGATGATGATGAACAGCTTGGTGTAGGTCAGCTGCACGTAGCCGGTGCCGACGTGAAACTTGATCACCCCTTCCAATAGGGTGGGTACGCCTTGCTGACGCGCGCCTTGGGAAACCTGCACATAGTTCTGCAGGATCAGCGACATGCCGATGGCGGAAATCAGCGGAGCCAGCCGCGTGGAGTTACGCAGTGGCTTGTAGGCGATACGTTCGATGGTCCAGCCGTACACGCCCGTCACCACAATGGTGAAGATCAGCGTGCCGAGGATCAGGAACGGAAAGGATTCGAGACCGAAGAAGGTCAGTACCGCGAGGCCGATGGCCGTCAGGTAGGCAGAGACCATATACACATCGCCGTGGGCGAAGTTGATCATGCCGATAATGCCGTAAACCATGGTGTAACCGATGGCAATCAGCCCGTAGACCGATCCCAGGGTCAACCCGTTGATCAGTTGTTGCAGGAAAATACCGTCCATTGACGCAGTCTCGTCTGTTGGGGTCAGTGCCTTGGGGTTCGGCCTGCCGCCTCTAGTGATAGACGGGTACTGCTGCACAGATGAAGCCACTACGACCGCACCTGCAAAACACACCAGCAGTGCCCAGAAGCACTAACCGCCCAAACGCGGGTAGCGTTTGGGCGGTTAGCCGAGCTAGTTCTTACTGCTGGTGGTATTTGCCTTTGTCATCCCACTCGTACATCACGTAGTCGGAGACTTTCAGGTCGCCTTTCTTGTCCCACTCTTTGGTGCCCATAACGGTTTTCACCGGGTTGGACTTCAGCCAGGCGCTGGCCTTGGCGCCGTCGGTGCCTTTGATGCCAGTGAAAGCGGCGGCAACGGATTGCACGGCTGCGTAGGAGTACAGGGTGTAGCCTTCAGGCTCGTAACCGCTGGCGCGGAATTTCTCGATGACTGGTTTGCCGTCAGCGATGTTGCGCGGGTCGGCGCCGAAGGTCATCAGCACGCCTTTGGTGTATTGCGCGCCACCGGCGGTGGTCACCAGTTCGTCGGTCACGATGCCGTCACCGGAGATGAACAGCGCGGTCGAACCTTGTTCGCGCAGCTGACGGACCAGCGGACCGGCTTCAGCGTGCAGGCCACCGAAGTAGACCACTTCAGCACCCGAGGAACGGATTTTGGTGACCAGGGCGTTGAAGTCTTTCTCGCCACGGGTCAGACCTTCGTACAGCACTTCTTTCACGCCGCGCTTGGTCAGTTGGGCTTTGGTGGCGTCTGCCAGGCCTTGGCCGTAGGTGTCTTTGTCGTGAATGATCGCGACTTTGGTCAGTTTCAACTTGTCGACGATGTAGTCGCCGGCCACCACGCCTTGCTGGTCGTCACGACCGCAGATACGGAACTCGCCAGACAGGCCGCGCTCGGTAACAGTCGGGTTGGTGGAGGCTGGAGTGATGGAGATGATGCCTGCTTCGTCGTAAACCTCGGAAGCAGGGATGGTCGACGAGGAACAGAAGTGGCCGATAACGGCGACTGCTTTGTCCGAGTCCACCAGACGGTTGGCTACGGCTACGGCCTGTTTCGGCTCGCAGGCGTCGTCGCCTTTAACCAGTTTGATTTGCTCACCGTTGATACCGCCAGCGGCGTTGATATCGGCCGCGGCCTGCTCGGCGCCCTTCCACAGCTGCTCACCAAAGGCAGCATTACCACCGGTCATTGGACCGGCTACGCCGATAACGACATCGGCAAAGGCTACGGAAGTCAGGCTCATAGCACTGGCAACCGCGAACGCCAGAATACCTTTCTTAAAAGTTTTCTTGTGAGGCATGGAGTTTTGCTCCTGAGGGGTTATGTGAAGGCGCAGATGGTTGAGCAAGCGGCGTGCCACACATTTTTGATCTGACGAAAAAAACCAGAATGGTTTTACCGACGGCATCGAAAGGCCCTACTTCAACAGGGTGCAACCCAGCAAATTCACAAGGTGCAACCCGACAGAAAATTAAAGAGCAACCTAACGATCAGGCAAGAGCAACCGAGCACCCCAATCGGGGCAACTCGTCGTAACTGTACTTGTCACCGAAGTGCACACCGCTGGTGCGCAAAGTGCGCGCACACGCACCAATACAGGCTAGTGCAGGGTTACAGGAATGCGCGAAGGGGGTCGCATTTAAGAAGGAAAAGAGCCCATAGCTGTACTGGTCGGGTGCTGGGAGAAACCAAAACCCACATAGAGCTAGAACGTCCGGCGCTAGATAACCACCCGCAAACACTGCCCCGCGTGATAAAGCGAAAACCCCAACTCATACAATCCGCTGCGCAGCCCTGGCGCGCTGATGCCGTCCATGGGCTGGAAGGGCATTGGCAATACATCGCGTGACCCGCTGAGCAGGTAGTTGGCAAACGCGCGCCCCACCGCAGTGCCAGTGGTGACGCCGCGGCCGTTGTAACCGGTAACAGCCACCAGCCCCGGCGCCGGCTCGAACAGACGCATCAGGTGGTCGGGGGTGAAAGCGATGGTGCCGGTCCAGGTGCTTTGCCATTCCACTTTGCCCAATTGCGGAAAGTAGAACTGCTGAATGCGGTCGGCCCAGGCACGCACCGCCCACAAGGGCTTGTTCGCCGCGCTGCCCAGGCTGCCGAGCAACAGACGGCCATCGGCATCACGACGGATGCTGCTGAGCACCTGACGGGTATCCCAGGAGCCCTCACCGCCCGGCAAAATCGCCTCGGCCGCCGCTCCACTCAAGGGCACCGAGGCGACCTGGTAATAACTGCCGGGGAAAAAATTGCGCCGCAGCTCAGTCCATTCGCCTTCGGTGTAGGCATTGGATGCGAGCACCACTTTCTCGGCCGTGACCACCCCCTGGGGCGTCGCCACCAACCAATCGGCACCCTGGCGCTCCAGCCGGCTGACCGGTGAATGGTGATAGAGCAAACCGCCGAGCCCCACCACCGCCTTGGCCAAGCCACTGACATAGGCCATGGGATTGAGGGTGCCGGCGCGGCGATCGAGCAAGGCGGCGTCGATGCGTTTGGTGCCGGTAGCCGCATGGCAAGCCGCGCCGGTGATCATCTCCACCGGCGCGCCGCGGCGCACCCATTGGGCGCAGCGGCTTTGCAAGTCGGCGGTACCGCTGCCGTTGTGCGCCATGTGCAAGGTGCCGTGGCGCTTGGCCTGGCAGTCGATTTCGTAGCGGTCGATGAGGGAAAACACCAACGACGGTGCGTTACCCATCTCCGCCACCAACTTGCTACCGACTTCCTGACCGAGCCCTGCTTCAACATCATCCGGGGCAATCCACATGCCGGCATTCACCAGCCCGACATTGCGCCCGGAGCCACCGTGGCCGGTTTCATGGGCCTCGACAATCGCCACGCGCTTGCCCTGCTCAAGCAGGTGCAGCGCGGTGGATAACCCGGTGAAGCCGGCGCCGATGACGCAGACATCAACCTTCAGATCGCCCGTTAACGCGCCCGCCTTGGGGCGTTCTGGCGTCAACTCTTCCCACAAACACGACTGCTTCAACGGCATAACCAGACTCCAACGAAAGGAAACCCAACCAACAACGCCGCATGCTTCTTTGAAACCGTAGCGAGCGCAGGTCAGGCAAGGCAAGGCAAACACAGATGAAAAAAGCGGAGTTGGCTGTAGCCAATGAGCATTTTTGAAGCTGTGTTTAACGTCGCCTGCCCGAGCGCAGTAGGTTTCAGTCGAAGGTGATGCCTTGGGCGAGCGGCAACTCGCGCGAGTAGTTGACCGTGTTGGTTTGCCGACGCATATACGCACGCCACGCATCCGAACCCGACTCACGCCCACCGCCCGTTTCCTTCTCGCCGCCAAACGCGCCGCCGATCTCCGCGCCGCTCGGGCCGATGTTGACGTTGGCAATGCCGCAGTCGCTGCCAACTGCCGACATGAACATTTCCGCCTCGCGCACATCGGTGGTGAAGATGCACGACGACAGGCCCTGAGGTACGTCGTTGTTGAGCTTGAGCGCGTCGGCGAACTCGCTGTAGCTGAGCACATAAAGGATAGGCGCAAAGGTTTCGTGGCGAACCACGGCACTCTGCTCCGGCATCTCGACGATGGCCGGGGCGACGTAATAGGCGTTGGGGAATTGGTCTTGCAGCTGACGCGTGCCACCAAAGACGCTGCCGCCTTCCTGTTCGGCCTGACGCAACGCCGCCTGCATGCCATCAAAACCCTGTTTATCGATCAGCGGACCGACCAGGTTGCCTTCCAGCGGGTGGCCGATGCGCACTTTGGCGTAAGCGGTTTTCAGCCGACTGACGATTTCGTCTTTCACCGACTCATGGGCGATCAAGCGGCGCAGGGTGGTGCAGCGTTGGCCGGCGGTGCCGATGGCGCTGAACAGAATGCCGCGCACGGCCAGATCGAGGTCGGCGCTTGGCGCGAGGATCATCGCGTTGTTACCGCCGAGTTCCAGAATCGAGCGAGCGAAACGGGCGGCCACCACCGGCGCCACTTCACGGCCCATGCGCGTGCTGCCGGTGGCGCTCACCAGAGCTACGCGGCTGTCCTGCACCAGCGCTTCGCCAGCTTCGCGGGCGCCGATAATCACCTGGCTCAAGTTGGCCGGCGCATCGCTGAATTGCTTGGCCACGCCCTCGAACAGCGCCTGGCAGGCGAGTGCCGTGAGCGGAGTTTTCTCCGACGGCTTCCACACCACCGAGTTGCCGCAGACCAGCGCCAGGGTGGTGTTCCACGCCCATACCGCGACCGGGAAGTTGAAGGCGCTGATCACGCCGACCACGCCCAGCGGGTGCCAGGTTTCCCGCATGTGGTGGCCTGGGCGCTCGGAAGCGATGGTCAGACCGTAGAGCTGGCGCGACAGGCCGACGGCGAAGTCGCAGATGTCGATCATTTCCTGCACTTCGCCCAGACCTTCCTGGGTGATCTTGCCGGCTTCCCAGGACACCAGCTCACCGAGCTCGGCCTTGTTGGCGCGCAGGGCTTCACCGAACAGGCGGATCAGCTCGCCGCGGCGTGGCGCCGGCACTTGGCGCCAGGCCTGGAACGCGGTTTCGGCCTGGCCGATCTGCGCCTGCACGGAAGCTGCGTCTTGCAACTGCACCGAGCCAATCTGACCGCCGTCGATAGGGGAAAACACGGCGTGCGCGCCCTGTTGATAACGCGATGGGGCAACGCCCAGTTTGTTCAGCAATGCAGCAACCATGTCATGGCACCTTTTTCGATAGCGGGTGAATTCGATGGCAGCAGTAATAGCTGGCTGGCGCGCCCCCAACAAACGACCTTTACTCCACACATCATTCCGTTTAGTAATGCCAAACCCTCACCCCGCGTCCGGACTGCCATGCTCAAGCGCCATATGCCCTCGCTCACCGCCCTGCAATGCTTCGAAGCAGTGGCCCGCCACCTGAGTTTTACCCGCGCATCCGAAGAGCTGGCGCTGACCCAGAGCGCGGTGAGCAAGCAGGTGGCGCAGCTCGAAGAGGTGGTCCAACACCTGCTGTTTCGCCGCGTGCGGCGCAGCCTGCAACTGACTCCGGCCGGCTCGTTGTACCTGGCCGAGGTGCGCAAAATTCTGACCCAGGTGGAGATGTCCACCCACTACCTGCGCTCCTATGGCGGTGAAACCGAAGTGCTGCGCGTGGCTACCTTGCCCACCTTCGGCGCGCGCTGGCTGGTGCCGCGGCTGAAGGGCTGGCGCTTGCGCCACCCGAATATCCACCTGGATGTGTTCAACGAAGTGGAGCCCGACGAGTTGGCCCAGGGCCGCAGCGACGTGTCGTTCTACTTCGGCCAGAGCGCCCGCCCCGGCGCCGAGTGCGTGCGCCTGTTCGGCGAGGAGATGGTGCCGGTCTGCGCGCCGAGCGTACTTCCGGCCGAGCCCTTCACCGACCCCACCCAGCTCACCGACCTGGTCCTGCTGCAAAACGCCACCCGCCCGGAGGCCTGGCATGAGTGGTTCTACAGCCAGGAGCGGCACACCGAGCACAGCTATCACGGGCCGCGTTTCGACAGTTTTTATATGTGTATCCGCGCCGCCCAGGTGGGTTGCGGGGTGGCGCTGCTGCCGCGTTTTCTGGTGGAAGAAGAGCTGGCCGAAGGCAAGCTGGTGATCCCTTGGCAACACAGCCTGACCAGCAATAGCGCCTATTACCTGGCCTACGCTGAACATGCCGCCGAGGTGCCGAAGGTGCGCGACTTCGTGCGCTGGATTCACGACCAGCTGGAATAGCGGCGGTACAGGAATTTATGGAATGAACCTGGCAGTTTTTTTCGCTTGTTCCGCGCGCCGCCGGAAGGTTTGATAGCGGCTCGCACTCAGTCCAGAGTTTTCGTCATGTCCCGCGATCCGCAGTTGTTCCAGCTCGTTACCGCCGCCATCGGTGAATCCGCCGCCGAGTGGGTGTTTGCCCATGTCGCGATCCCCCAGGGGCTGAGCCAGTTTGCCAACAGCGAACAACAACTGCACCGCGCCTGGCTGGCCGAAGCGCTTAACCTGTGCCTGTTTCACAAGCTGGTGGAAGCGGTGCCAAACGGCCGCCTGTATGTAGAAGAACAGTTGCTGGACGGCCGCCAGGTGGTGTTCGACCACGGCGCCATCCGCACCGTCGACTGGCCGGAAAACGGCGAACTGCCTCGCGGTCGCCACGCCTTCACTCGTCTGCTGGAGCCGCTGGGCTTTACCGATGTGCGCACCTACCCACTGACCAAACTGAAAATGACCGGCTATGCCTACCGGCAAATGGACCTGCCAGCGGACATCGCCCAGTTCTTCGTTTCCGAGCTACACCCGGGGCGTTTCAGCGAAGGCTTTCAGCAAGCGGTCACCCGCGTTTGCGCCACCAGCCGTGATCCGTTGAGCGCCGCGCACCTGGCCACCTTGCGCACGCTGCGGCAAACCCGCCATTGCAGCCTGGCCGCCGCGCTGGAGCTGATGCCGGCGCTTTACCAGGCCTTCGACTGCCAACACACGTCCGCCCAGGAAAGTGACTACCAGGCCCTACTCAGCGAAAGCGCGGAAATGGCTTGGATCGCCACCGAAGGTAACCGCTTCAACCACCTCACCGACCGCGTGGCCGACCTGCAAGCCGTGGTCGACCACCAGAGCACCCTGCTGCGGCCAATGAAAGACAGCATCGAAATCTCCAGTTCACGCCGGGTGATGCAAACCGCCTACAAAGCCGTGCAAGTGCAGCGCGACTTTATCGACGCCCAGGGGCAGACCGTGCAACGCAGCGTGCCGGGGTCGTTTGTGGAGTTTATTCAGCGGGAAGTGGATGAAGAGACCGGAGAGTTGGACCTGCATTTCGACAGCAGCAATGCCCAAGGCATCTTCAAGATGACCGACTCCAGATAAGTATCTGGTTTCAAAAGCTTCGTAGGAGCGGCTTCAGCCGCGATCCCTGCACAAGGCAATCGCGGCTGAAGCCGCTCCTACGAGATTTACGTCAACTTAGTCGACCAGCGTCACCGCGCCTTTCATCATCGAAGAGTGACCCGGGAACGAGCAGAAGAACGAGTAATCTTCGCCCGCTTTCAGCTTGCTCACATCGAAGCTCACCGAATCCTTCTCGCCAGCACCAATGATCTTGGTGTGGGCGATCACGCGGTCGTCGCCGGCTTTCAGGTAGTTGGCGTCGATGCCAGCGCCCATGCCGTCACCGGTAACGCCGGCCATGTCGGCGGTCTTGGAAATCACCACGTTATGGCCCATGACGTTCTTGGGCAACGAGCCGCTGTGAGTCAGGTTAACGGTGAAGGTTTTGCAGCTTTTGCTGATTTTGATTTCTTTGGTGTCGAAGCTCATCTGGTCGGTGGAATCGACGTTCACGGAGCAATCGGCGGCGAAGACCTGAACACTGGCCAGGGTAAGAACGGAAGCGACTACAAGCTTGCGAAGCATGGTGAACTCCTTGGCAGGATGGGCCAATGGCCCGGTTTAGCTGCCGCATCGAAGCGCAGTGCGACAACAAAAAGATGAACGTGCGTTTACACAGACGATTGATAGCACAAGCGGGCTCAAGCAAACGCGAGGCAAAAAGCCGCACTACCAAAGTGCTATTGCCCCTATCGACACAATCAAACAGCCGCGACCGCGCGCGCTGGGTAGCCTGGCCACTCATTCAACGAGGACCGGACCATGATCTTTAATGACCTGCTGCGCAGCCTGCTGGCCGCCTACGCCTGTGGTGCCAGCGGCACCTGCAGTGATGAACGCCTCGGCGTTTAACCCTTGGTGAGCACCCCGGCAGCCGCTACCCTAGGGGCAGTTTCTGCCTGTGGAGTTGCTTATGTCGTTGCGTTCGCTATGCGTTTTCTGCGGTGCCAGCCCTGGCGCCAACCCGGTTTACCGTGAGGCAGCCATCAACCTTGGCCGTACGTTGGCGCAGCAAGGTATCCAGTTGATCTACGGCGGCGGCGCGGTGGGCTTGATGGGCATCGTCGCCGACGCAGCGCTGGAAGCCGGTGGCGAAGTGATCGGCATCATCCCGCAATCGCTGAAAAGCGCGGAAATCGGCCATAACGGTCTGACTCGCCTGGAAGTGGTCGATGGCATGCACGCTCGCAAGGCGCGGATGGCCGAACTGAGTGACGGCTTTATTGCCCTGCCCGGCGGCCTCGGCACCCTCGAGGAGCTGTTCGAAGTCTGGACCTGGGGCCAGCTCGGCTACCACAGCAAACCGCTGGGGCTACTGGAAGTGAACGGTTTCTACGCCAAGCTCAACGACTTCCTCGACCACCTGGTGGAAGAGCGTTTCGTCCGTGCACCGCACCGGGCGATGCTGCAGATCAACGAGTCACCTACCGAGTTGATCGCTGCAATGGCGCAGTGGAAGCCGGCGGTCGCACCGAAGTGGGTGGACCGCGAACCGCAATAAACCCTCTGCAGAGGCCGGAGGCGTTACGCCGGCTGCTGCATGATCACCGTCTGCGCCGGCATCGGCGCCGGGAAGCCGCCCTCGCCGAGGGCGTCTTTGATCATCTTGTTGGTGTCGAAATACACCTGCCAATAGGCGTCGTTGTGGCAATACGGCCGCACCGCCAGCACCGGCCCGAGCAGGTTGAATTCCAGAATCTCCACATCCACCGCTGGCTCCTTGAGCACGTTGGGAATTTCGCTGATGCGCTGTTTCAGCAGGGCGATGGCTGCCTGGTAATCGGCAGCACCGGAGATCTGCGCCTTGAGCTCGACACGGCGAAACAGGTTGTGGGAGAAGTTCTGGATGTTGTCGGAGAAGATCTTGTTGTTGCCCACCAGGGTCAGCACATTGTCCGGGGTGTTGATGGCGGTGACGAACAGACCGATCTCCATCACCGTGCCGGTGACGCCGCCGGCGCAGATGAAATCACCGACCTTGAACGGCCTTAGCACGATGATGAAACCACCGGCGGCGAGGTTGGCCAGCAAGCCCGACCAGGCCATGCCGATGGCCAGGCCGACAGCGGCCAGCAGGGCGGCGAAGGTGGTGGTCTGCACACCGAAATAACCGAGGATGCCGATCACCAGAATGATGTTCAGGGTCACGGTGATAAACGAGCCCACGTAGCGCAGCACAGTGGGGTCGACCTTCTGCCGGCCGAGGGACTTTTGCACCAGGCCGACGGCAAAGCCGATCAGCCAGCGGCCGATCACCCAGAAGGCGATGGCGGTGAGGATCTTGATCGCGAAAGCGGCGCCGTACTGCTGGGCCAGGGTGGCCAGGGCGTTGAACTTCTCCGTACTGACATTGACGATGTTGGTGTCTTCCATGGTGATTCACCTTGCCTGTGAGGAGTGCCCCAAACACGCTAGCACGGCCCCCGCCATTTGCCTGGTTGCGCCCGAAATACCAGCGCAAAAACAGCGGGTGCGCTTTAATCATGGCAGTGCGCACCGATACCCAGCAGAGGATCACCATGGCCAAACCCAACTACGCCTTCGCCAAACAGCAGCGCGATTTAGCCAAGGAACAGAAGAAAGAAGAAAAACGTCTACGCAAGCTGGCCCATGAGCAAGAGCATGGCGTGGCGCCTGAGGATGATGAGGACGAGGTTACTGATTCGGCTGAAGGCGAAGAAACGCGCAGCTGAAGCTGATCGTAGGTTGGGCTGAGCCAAAGGCGAAGCCCAACAGGCCGGTGTTTATCGGTCCTCCTGTTGGGCTTCGCTGCGCTCAACCCAACCTACGCCTCGATAGCGATCTAGCAGCCGCCGTCCAGGCTGGCAATCCAGCGAGTCAGCACTTCCACTCCTTCGTGGTGAACCACCGAGCGCCCCAGCTCCGGCATCATCACGCTTGGGTCGGTGCTTTCGACCCGGTAGATCAGCACCGATTCATCCGGCTTGCCCGGATGGATATCCACCAACCGATCCCCCGAACCTTTGCCCGCCGCCACCGGCTGTTTGCACAGCCCGCTATGAATACCGGTGGCGGTCGCCAGGTTGAGCATCAGCCCGGACGTGCGCGCCGGCCCCTTGGGGTTATGGCAGTGCGCGCAGTTGGCATCCAGGTAGCTGCGTGCCTGTTTCTCCAGGCTTTCGCCCGCCCGTGGGTGGCTCCATAAGGCGTTCTGCGGCACTCCCGCCAGTTCTGCCGGCAAGCCCTTGAGCAGGCCTTTCTGCTGCCAGTGTTGCAGCTGGTTGGCGTTGCCATCGGCGTACACCAGGTCCTTGTTCAGGTGCCGCGCTTTGGGGCCCAGCGGGTTGATGCCCTGGCCGTGACTTTCTTCGTGGCAACCGGCGCACTGGTTGGCGTCGGGTACTTCGTAATCCACCGCCAGGGTTTTGCCCTGGCCATCAAGCAGGCTCAGGCTCTGGCTGTCACCCGCCAGCTCCAGATGAGCCTCCTGCTGCTTTTCGTCCCAGACATAGGGCAGCGCCACCCAGCCGCTTTTCTGCTTGAGCAGAATGCGCGTTTCAACCAGGTGCACGCGGTCCAGTTCCAGGCCGGTGTGGGCATCGCGGTCGTCCTGGCTGTTCAGGCGCAACTGGCCTTTCTCATCCTTGGGGTAGTAGAAGGTTTTGCTCAGCACCGTGCCGACAGGGAAGTCGAAGTGCTCCTCGCCGTAGTTCGCCGCCTCGCCTGACGGCATCCACACGGTGCGCATCTTGTGCGCGTAGTCGGTGAACAACGGCGTATTGAGGTCATAGGGGGTGACCTCGGCCACGGGCTGCAAATGCCCGTCGCCGAGTTTCAACATGCCCCACTCACTGAGGGTTTGCGGGTAGTTCTCGCCCTCGGGCAAGTACAGCGGTGCCGACTGCTTGGAGCACGCCGCCAACAGCAGCGTGCCCGCCAACACTAACCATTCCCTCATGCACCCTGCCCCGCTTTGGCCGAGGCCAGTTCGATGGCTGGCAGTTTCGGCAGGCTGCACTTGTGGCTGCTCATGTCGGTGCTGATGTTCTTGTAGCCGTTGGGCGCATCGACGTTGATCATGCCGGCCTCACCGTTATCCACGCAGATCGCCAGGTCAGCCGGCAGCTTGCCGTCTTTGAGCTTGTCGACGTTGACGTAGCCGTCCCAGAGGATGTCCGGCAGGCGCCCGGTCAGGCCGTACTGGCTGATGCGCAGGGCCTTGAGTTCGAGGTTGTCAGGGCTGTCGCCGCCCGGCCCAAAGCGGTTGCCGTAGATGTAGATGCTCTCCGGGTAGGGGTCGAAACCTTCGGCGGTGGAGAGGTTGGTGTAGCCGGTGCTGAAGTAGCTGCTGACGATGAGGTTGGCGGTTTTGTGCTCGCCGATATCGTTGTCGAAAATCTCCACCTGGTCGTTGGAGTTGATCACTACGCCCGAGCCTGCCGGCACGCTGGCCACCGGTGTGCCCTTGTGGCCGAAGTTGCCGAGGTTATTGCCTTGCACCTTGTTGTGATAAACACGGGTGCCGCGCCCGGCCTGCTGCAGGTTGGGCATATTGAAGACGAGAATGCCGCCGGTGTTGCCGGTGGCAACGTTGTCGTAGACGTCGGCGCCGATGGTGTTTTCGATCTCGATTCCGGCGACGTTTTTCTCCGCGCGGCTGTTGCGTACCACCACGTTGCGCGACTGGCCGACATAGATGCCGGCATCCGACGCGCCAATGGCCAGCGCGCCATCGATCAGGACGTTTTCGGTCTGCACTGGATAGATGCCGTAGGCACCGTTTTCGGTGGCCGGGCCGTTGGTCCATTCAGTGCGCACGCGGCGGATGATGATGTTCTTGCCGCCCACCACCTTCAGCGAGTCGCCCTTGGTGTCTTCGAACGCCAGGTCTTCGATGGTGAAGTCCGAGGCATCCACCAGCAGGCCTTCGGCGCCACTCTTCTGGCCTTTGAAGCTGAGCACGGTCTTGTCCATGCCGGCGCCCTTGATGGTCACGCCGCTGGCTTTGAGGCTCAGGCTGCGGTCGAGCTGGTAGGTGCCGGCGGGAATCTCGATCACATCACCGGCCTTGGCCTTGATCAGCTTGGCTTGCAATTCTTTCTGGAAGTCGACGTGGGTGACCGCCGGTTTTTCCGGCTCGCCACACGCGGCAAGCAACACGGACACAGCTAACACGGACAAGGTGGCGATACGCATGGCGGGCTCCGCTCGGTTTTTTTATGAGTTTTTGTTTCCTACAGAGTTGGCACTATAGTTCCACATAAAATAAAAACCAAGCCCTACGTGGTTTTCGGAAAAGTGCCGAGTGAAATGCAATCCATGTGGGAGGGGCTTCAGCCGCGAGCTTTTAAAAAATCAAAAGCATCGCGGCTCAAGCCCCTCCCACAAAAGCAGACTGCGGTGGTTTAAAGAGGAATAACAGTGACCTGCACATCCGGGTCATGGCTGCCGCCGCCCAGAATCACTCCACGCAGCGGCGACACGTCGGAGAAGTCTCGCCCTCTGGCCAGGCTGATGTGTTCCAGCGCCGGGCGCAGGTTGTTGGTGGGGTCGAAGTCCACCCAGCCCAGTTTCGGGCAGTACACCGACACCCACGCATGCGAGGCATCGGCGCCGATCAACCGCGGCTGGCCGGGCGGTGGCTGGGTCAGCAGGTAACCGCTGACGTAACGCGCGGCCAGGCCTCGGGAGCGCAGGCAAGCGAGCATCAGGTGGGCGAAGTCCTGGCAGACGCCGCGGCGACGCTCCAGCACTTCCACCAGCGGCGTAGCCACCTGGGTGGCTTCGGCGTCGAAGGTGAATTCTCGGAAGATCTTTTCCATCAACGCCTGCACACCAAGCAACAGGGGGCGGCTGGGCGGAAAACAGCTGTCGGAATAGTCGGAAAAAGCTTTTTTCAACCGCACATAAGGCGACTCGAAACAGAAGCGGCAGGCGTCCAGCACCGGGTCGGGCTTGGGCTTGCCGTTGTAGGTGAGCACGCTGCGGGTGTGGTCCCAGGCTGGTGACTGGTGGAAATCCAGCACCGGCTGTTCACGCAACTCCACCACCAAACGCGCATTTACCTGCAACTCGTCATGGGGCCGTTCGAAGGCCAGGCGGGTGATCGGGTTGCCGAACACATCCTGCTCATCGCGGCGGCTGGTGGGCTCGGGGTTGATCTGCAGTTCCTGCTCCAGGCAAATCTGCCAGGGGCTCGGCCGCGGCCACAGATGCGCCAACTGCTGGGCCAGCGACACCGGGCTGTCGTAGCGGTAATGGGTGTCGTGGAGAATCTGGTAACGCGCGCTCATTACACCGACACCGTTTGTTTGCTGACATCGTCGACATGGGCGAAATGGCGCAGGGCCAGGCAATCGGAGGCGTGCCCGGCGGCTTCGGAGACCTGCTTGAGCAGCACCACCAGGCCATCCAGCACCGCGCGCAAACTGGTGACGCCGAACAGCTGGTTTTCCAGACTGCCGAGGTCAAACGCGGCCAAACGTTCGGCGAGAATCGACAGCCCTACTTCGCGCGGCGCAGCAAAATCTTCGTTCAAACGGCTCAGCGAGCGTACCGCCAGGCGCAGCTGGAACAGCACTGCATGGGGGTTCTGTTCATCCAATAGCAACAGGTCGAGCACCGGAATCAGCTGCGGCACGGCCATGTAACGCGAGCGGTAGGTGATGCTGCTGTTGCCCAGCTCCAGCAGCCACTCCAGACCGACCTGGTCGAACACCGCCACGCCATGGAGAAACTCCGCCAGGCTGCTGGCGAGAAACTGCAGGCGCTCGATCTGCCGGCCGACCATCAGAAAACGCCAGCCTTCGTCTCGGGTCATGTCGTCCAGGGCAAAACCGGACAGCGCCGCCAGTGACATCACCAGGCGGTTGAGGAAATCCAACAACTCGCCGAAGTCGGGCTCTTCCGTGTCGAGAATCTGCGCGTCGTGTTGCAACTGCACCAGCGCCTGCCAGTTTTCCCGTGAAAGTTTGCCGCGCACTTGCGAGGCCGCCCACTGCAACCGCAGCAGATTGGCGCGCAGGCTGGCTGGCCAATCCGGCCCCATCAGGGCGACCAGCAAGCGATCATGCAGATCACCCGCTTCCGGCAACAGCTTGAGGCTTTCTGCCAGTTCTACCGCCGCTTGCAGCGCCAGCGGATCATCGCCCTCGACGTAGCGCGCGAGCATGATCCGCAGCAGCCGCGCACTGTCGTCGCAGCGCTCGCAATAGCGGCCGAACCAGAACAGGTTTTCCACGATCCGCGACGGCAGATACGGGTCGCGGCGCACCAGGCCGAGGCCGCCAAGGTTTTTCGGATTCGGTTTGGTTTCGCCACCGGGCGCCGGCTCGCCAAGCACCCAGGTATCCTTGCTGGCACCGCCACGTTGCATCGATACCACTTCGGCATCGGCTTCGGTCGCTACCCGCGTCAGGCCGCCCGGCAAGATGCGATAACCGCCCTCGCCATCGGCCACCGCATACACCCGCATGCCGATGGCGCGCGGTTGCAGCTGACCGTTTTCCGGCTGCCAGATCGGCGCCTGCGACAGTTGCGCCAACTCCTGAGCAACGTAAGCGTAGGGGCGTTTGCGAATACGTTTGGCCAACGCCTCGCGCTGTTCTTCGCTAAGGTCGCGACCAAACACCGGGGTAAAACTCTGCGAGGGGAACGCCGGTTTGATCAGCAGCTCCGGCAGTTTTTCCAGGGCCTGGGCCAGCACCGGCTCCTCGCCGCACCACCAGGTGGCAATCGATGGCAGCAGCAGTTCTTCGCCAAACAGGTGCTCATTGATGGTCGGCAAAAAGCCGAGCAAACCCGGCGATTCCAGCACGCCGCTACCCAAGGCATTGGCCACCAGCACCCGGCCCTGACGCACCGATTCCAGCAGACCCGGCACGCCCAACGCCGAGTCGGTGCGCAGCTCCAACGGGTCGCAGAAGTCATCGTCCAGGCGACGCATGATCGCGTGCACGCGGCGCAGGCCACTGAGGGTTTTCAGGTACACGGTGGCGTCGCGTACGGTCAGGTCGCCACCTTCCACCAGCGGGTAGCCGAGC
The DNA here is from genome assembly GCF_003050835.1 of Pseudomonas sp. GV071. GTDB lineage: Bacteria > Pseudomonadota > Gammaproteobacteria > Pseudomonadales > Pseudomonadaceae > Aquipseudomonas. Next base: position 61,047 of record NZ_QAOJ01000010.1, read on the forward strand.
TGGCGCGCCAGGTACAGGTGCTCGAAATAACTTTCGTTGAAACGCCCCGGCGTCAGCAGCACCACCAGCGGCACTTCGCCGTCGGTGGGCGCCTGGTGCGCCAGGGTTTCCTGCAACGTGCGGAAGAAAGCGTTGAGGTGCTGGATCTGCAAATCGCGGTACAGCTCCGGGAACGCACGCGACACGATCTGCCGGTTTTCCAGGGCATAACCGGCGCCGGAGGGTGCCTGGGTACGGTCGGCGGTCACCCACCAACGGCCATCCGGGGTACGCGCCAGGTCCACCGCATACACATGCAGGTAGGTGCCGCCGGGGGGCTGCACACCCTGGCATGGCCACAGAAAATTGTTGTGACCGAAGATCAGCTCGGCCGGCAGCAATCCGCCGGCGATCAGCTTTTGCGGGCCATACAGGTCGGCCAATACGCTGTTGAGCAACTTGGCGCGCTGAGCGATGCCGGCGGCGATCTGCTGCCATTCATCAGCGGGCAACAGGTTGGGCAGCAGGTCGAGCTCCCACGGGCGGTCGGCGCCCTTGGGGTCGGCATAGACGTTGTAGGTGACGCCGTTTTCCTGAATCTGCCGAGTCAGCAAGGCTTGGCGCTGGGCCAATTGCAGCACGCTGCTGCGCTGCAGCTGAGTGAACATGCGGCGCCAATGGGCACGCAGGTTTCCCTCGCCGTCGAGCATCTCGTGGTAGGTACCCGGTGTCAGCCGGTACAGGTCTAGCAGGTCAGGCATGTAACGCTCGGCAGACGACAGGAACAATCACAGAAAACCGTCAAAAACAGCGTAGCGCAGACCACGGATATCACCCGTAGCCCGCCGCCGGCTTAGGGCGGCGGTAAGTCATGGCTCAGCTTCGGTGCAAACGTAAATCCAGGGTCATCGGCAACTCGTCGTTGACCTGCAACACCGGCACCGGCAGCACACCGGGGTTGTGCCCCAGGCGGAAGAAGCGCGCCATGCGCCGGCTTTCGGCTTCGTTGGCGTTCACCGGCAGGGTCTCGTAATTGCGCCCGCCGGGGTGGGCGACATGATACTGGCAACCGCCCAGCGAGCGCTGCATCCAGGTGTCCAGCAGGTCGAAAATCAGCGGCGCATGCACCGGGATGGTCGGCTGCAAGCAGTTGTATGGCTGCCAGGCGCGGTAGCGCACTCCCGCAACAAACTCGCCGACCCGGCCGGTCGGTTGCAGCGGCACCGGCACGCCATTGCAGGTGAGCAGGTAGCGCTGCGGGGGCATGCCGCTGAGTTTGACCTGCACGCGCTCCAGCGACGAGTCGACATAACGTACGGTACCGCCAGCGCCACCCTCCTCACCCAGCACATGCCAAGGCTCCAGGGCCTGGCGCAATTCCAGCTCGATACCGGCCACGGCGTAGTCGCCAATTTTCGGGAAGCGGAACTCCAGGTGCGCGGCAAACCACTCGGCGCGCAGCGGGTAACCGGCGGCGTTGAGGTCGACGATCACGTCGGCGAAATCCTGCTGAATAAAGTGCGGCAACAGGAACCGGTCGTGCAGCTCGGTGCCCCAGCGCGCCAGCTTCGGCGGCGCATAGGGTTCGCGCCAGAAACGCGCCACCAGGGCGCGCAGCAGCAGTTGTTGGGTCAGGCTCATGCGCGCATGCGGCGGCATTTCGAAACCGCGCAGCTCAAGCAGGCCGAGGCGGCCGCTGGCGCTGTCCGGCGAATACAGTTTGTCGATGCAGAACTCGGCGCGGTGGGTGTTGCCGGTGACATCAATCAGCAGGTTGCGCAGCAAACGGTCGACGATCCACGGTGGGCATTGCTCGCCCGGCGCCGGCATCTGTGAAAAGGCGATTTCCAGTTCGTACAACGAGTCGTTGCGCGCTTCATCGATGCGCGGCGCCTGCGAGGTCGGGCCGATGAACAGCCCGGAAAACAGGTAGGACAGCGACGGGTGATTGTGCCAATAGCTGATCAGGCTGCGCAGCAGATCGGGGCGACGCAGGAACGGCGAGTCGGCCGGCGTGGCACCACCGAGCACGAAGTGGTTGCCGCCGCCGGTGCCGGTGTGGCGGCCATCGATCATGAATTTCTCGGTGGTCAGGCGGGTTTGCCGCGCCTCCTCATAGAGAAACTCAGTGCGCTCGACCAACTGCTGCCAGCTGGACGAAGGCTGCACGTTCACTTCGATCACGCCGGGGTCCGGGGTGACGCGGAAATTGCCCAGGCGCGGATCAGACGGCGGCTCATAACCCTCCAGCAACACCGGACAATGCAGTTCTTCGGCGCAGGCCTCGATCACGCTGACCAACGCCAGGTAATCCTCCAGCTCGGCCAGTGGCGGCATAAACAGGTACAGACGCCCGTCTCGCGCTTCAGCGCACAGCGCCGTGCGGGTCAGCCAGGACGCCGACTCATCGATCTTCGGCTCGCGCTCCTCGCTTTTCGCCGGCACTTCGCCGCGCTCGACTGGCAGCAGACGCAGCACGTCGCTGGGCGGCAGCTCGGCAAAATTCTGGTTGGGGTCCTGGGCATGCACGAATGGAAACTCGGCCGCCTTCACCCAGGGCTGCGAAGCCAGCGGCAGGCGATAGCCCATGGCCGAATCGCCAGGCACCAGGCGGCAGTGCTCGTCGCGCAGGTACCAGCGCCCGCTTTGCCAGGCATCGCCAGCCGCGTTACGGGCCAACGGCAGCACCTGGCCAATGACCTTATCCAGGCCCTGGGCAAACGCCTTGCGCAGCCGCGCGCGCTCCATTTCATCGCCCAGGCGCGGGTCTTCGGCGCTGACGTTCTTCGGCAACGCGCCTTCGCGCCAGAGGTAGTAGAAATTGTCCTCATAGGCCGGGAAAACGAACTCGGTGTTGAGCTGCAAGCGCTCTGCCACGCTGGCCAGAAACAGCCCCGCCAGCTTGCCATCGGCCTTGTAGTCTTCCTGCTCATCGGCGATCAACGCCGGGTTGTGCCAGATCGGCTCGCCGTCATGGCGCCAGAAGCAGTTCAGCGACCAACGCGGCAACTGCTCGCCGGGGTACCACTTGCCTTGGCCGAAATGCACCAGGCCCTTGGGCGCGTAACGCTTGCGCATGCGCTGATAGAGTTCGGCGGAGAGCTTGCGCTTGTTGTCGCCGAGGGCGTCGGTATTCCACTCGGCGCCGTCGGGGTCATCGATGGACACGAAGGTCGGCTCGCCGCCCATGGTCAGGCGCACATCGCCCTGGAGCAGGTCGTTGTCGATCTGCCGGCCGAGCTGCTCGATCTCCAGCCATTGCTCATCGGTGTAGGGCTTGGTGACGCGCGGCGCCTCCCAGATACGCTCCACCGACATCTCATGGGTGAACTCGGCCTCACACGGCTCGACCACACCACTGATGGGCGCCGCCGACGAGGGTTCGGGGCTGCAGGCCAAGGGAATATGGCCCTCGCCGGCGAACAGCCCGGAGGTGGGGTCGAGACCGACCCAGCCGGCGCCCGGCAGATACACCTCGCACCAGGCATGCAGGTCAGTGAAGTCCACGGTGGTGCCGCTGGGGCCGTCGAGGGCTTTGACGTCGGCGGTCAGTTGAATCAGGTAGCCGGAGACGAAACGCGCGGCCAGGCCGAGGTTGCGCAGAATCTGCACCAACAGCCAGGCCGAATCACGGCACGAGCCGGAGGCGTTGGTCAGGGTTTGCTCGGGCGTTTGCACACCCGGTTCCATGCGGATCAGGTAGCCGATGTCCTGGCTCAGGCGCTGGTTCAGCGCCACCAGGAAATCGATGGTCGGCAATGGTGCGCGCTCAATGCTGGCGACATAGGCGGCGAATTTTTTGGTCGGCTCGAGGGTTGCCAGGTAGGGCGTCAGCTCGCGCTTTTCATCGGCGGTGTAAGCGAACGGGATCTTTTCGGCGTAGGGCTCAAGGAAAAAATCGAAAGGGTTGAACACCGCCATCTCGGCGACCAGATCGACCTCGATGCGCAATTCATTGGTCTTCTCCGGAAACACCAGGCGCGCCAGGTAGTTGCCCTGGGGGTCTTGCTGCCAGTTGATGAAGTGTTTTTCCGGCAGCACTTTCAGCGAATAAGAGAGCACCCGCGTGCGGCTATGGGCAGCCGGGCGTAAACGCACGATCTGCGGGCCCAGGTCCACCGCACGGTCATAGCGGTAGTGGGTTACATGGTGCAATGCGACATGAATCGACACGGCGTGCCTCCTGCGAGCCTTGGCGGGCTGTGAGCCGCGCAAGACTTATGCCAGCCGGGGCGAGGCCGGTGGATTCGCCACCCGCCTCCAGGCCCCGGCACCAAAATCGCGCTAATGGCGAGGTGTGGGGCAGAGCATCGCACGTAAAGAGGGCAGGTGTGTGACGCAGGAGCTTGGGTGCTGCGCACCAGCTTGTGTTTTCGAGCGCTGGCGGTGTTCTTTACCGAGTGCGCTGAGCGTTAGGTTTCGGCCCTTCGCTGCCCTGCTGCTAGATCAAGATCACAAGCCAGATCAACAGCGCGATTTGCGTTCGCGGGAACCAGCACCCTCCTTCTGCACGATTCTGGATCCCAGCCTGCGCTGGGAAGACGGAGGTTTTTGCCCAGGCCACTGTCGTCCCAGCGCAGGCTGGGACCCAGGCGCAGAGATAAACAGCAAACGTAGGGCTGCTGTTGATCTGGCGTTTATCTCCCGCCCCGGCCGCCCAAAGACTACCTACGCATACCGACTAACCGGCCGTTTCAACCCCAAATTATCCCGCAACGTCTTCCCTTCATACTCGGTGCGAAACAACCCCCGCTTCTGCAATTCAGGCACCACAAAATCCACAAACAACTCCAACCCATCCGGCAAAAACGGCGGCATGATGTTGAAGCCATCCGCCCCACCCTGGGTAAACCACTCTTCCAACAAATCCGCAATCTGCACCGGCGTGCCCACCGCCGTGTGATGCCCCCGCGCCCCGGCAATCTTTAAGTACAACTGGCGAATCGTCAGGTTCTCCCGCCGCGCCAGGTCAATGAACAGGTGCTGCCGACTCTGCATCGCATTGCTCACCGGCAACTCCGGCAACGGCCCGTCCAGGTCGTACTCCGACAGGTCAAACCCGCCCGCCATCCCCGCCAACAACCCCAGCCCAACCCGTGGCTCCACCAGGTTCTGCAACTCCGCGTATTTGTCCTCCGCCTCGCTCTGGGTAAGGCCGATCACCGGCGAGATCCCCGGCATGATTTTCAGCTCATCCGCCGCACGCCCATACAACGGCAAACGGCCTTTGAGGTCAGCGTAAAACGCCTGGGCGTTGGCCAGGGTTTGCTGGGCGGTGAACACCACTTCGGCGGTACGCGCGGCGAGCACTTTGCCGGGCTCGGAAGAGCCGGCCTGAATCAGTACCGGGTAGCCCTGTGGCGAGCGCGGAATATTCAGCGGGCCGCGCACTTGGTAGCGCTCGCCCTTGTGGTTGAGGGTGTGCAGTTTTTCCGGATGGAAGTACACACCGGCAGCCTTGTCGCGGATAAAGGCGTCGTCCTCCCAGCTGTCCCACAGGCCCGTGGCGACGTCGATAAATTCTTCGGCTCGGGCATAACGATCATCGTGTTCGAAGTGCTTGTCGCGACCGAAATTCTGCGCTTCCTGGTCCAGTGCCGAGGTCACCAGATTCCAGCCGGCTCGACCGCCACTCAGGTGGTCGAGCGAGGCGAATTTGCGGGCCAGCAGGTAGGGCTCGTTGTAGCTGGTGGACACCGTGGAAATCAGGCCGATGTGCTCCGTCACGGTGGCCAGACCGGAGAGCAGCACCAGCGGGTCGAATACATCACCCAAAGCGGTGTATTTACCCAGCGCGTTGTCACCCAGCATGGCCAGGTTGTCGGCGAAAAAGATCGCGTCGAACTTGCCGCGCTCGGCGGTCTGCGCCAGGCGTTTGAAGTGGGCGAAGTTCAGCCCGCCATCGGAGTAGGAATTCGGGTGGCGCCAGGCGGCCAGGTGGTGGCCGCTGCCCATCAGAAAGGCGCCGAGGGTCAGGTGTTTAGGTTGGCTCATGGGCACCTCAGAAGTCGTAACGCAGGGTGACGCCGGCGGTGCGCGGCTGGCCCAGGGAAGCGGTGTACAGGCCATTGCCGGCGGTGCCGACCGCTTGGTAATACTCTTTGTCGAAGGCGTTTTTCACCCACAGCGACGCGTCCAGCAGGCCGTCGCCGGTTTCGATTCGCACACCGGTGACGAAGTTGGTCAGCGAGTAGCCATCAATGGTCGCCAGGCTGGAGTTATCCAGAGTGCCTTCGGCGTCGGAGCGGTAGCTGTAGCTGCCGGCGATGTAAGGTTCGAAGCGGTCCACCTGGGAGAATTTGTATTCGGCGTTGAGGTTGCCGATCCAGCGGGAGGCGCCGGCCACTCGCTCGCCGCTGAGGTCGCAGCTGGTGCCGGGCGCTTCTGCCGGGCAGGGGGCGTCCTTGAAGTCCAGGTAGGTGACGTCGTTGAACGAGCCGTTGGCGTTGATGGTCAAGCCGCGTACCGGCAACACCGACGCTTCGAACTCCACGCCGCGCGAGCGCACGGTGCCGGCGTTGGTCAGCAACTGGTAGCCGGTAGCCGAGCCTGGCGGCTGGTAGTACGAGGTGGCTTGGTAGCCGTTGACCCCGGTCCAGAAGATGTTGGTATTGAACTGCACGCGGTCGTTGAACAGTTGGGTTTTGATGCCCAGCTCGGCATCGTTGGCGCGCTCGGGGCCGACCAGTAACGAGTCGGCGCCGGCAGTCGGTGCCGAGGCAATGGCCAGGTTCACCCCACCGGATTTCTCGCCGTGGGACAACGAGGCATAACCCAGTACGTCATCGGTAAATTGGTAGCTCAGGCTGAGCAAGGCCGACGGCGCCGCGTTGTGCAGACCGATCTCGCCGCTGTCGTAGGCACCCACTTGCGAGGCACGCACGGCGGCACCGAAGGCGCCGGTCGGGCCACCGCCCACCGGTGCCAGGCGCTCGACGCTGGCGGTTTTTTCTTCGTAGGTGCCACGCAGGCCGGCGGTGAAGTCCAGGCGGTTGGTGATGTGCCAGGTGCCCTGGCCGAACAGCGCGTAGCTCTCGGTATCCACCTTGCCGTGGGTTTCGCTGTAGATATTGTTCAGCGCGTTGAGGTTGGCACCAATCAGGTTCAGGTCGGCCAGCGGGCCGAGGTCGGAGAAAATCCGATTGCCCAAGTCCTGCTTGAAGGCATAGGCGCCGACCACGTAATCGAAGTGCTCGCCCTTGGGCGAAGCCAGGCGAATCTCTTGCGAAAACTGGCGGTCGTGCACTTCGTAGCCATAGTCCTTGATGACCGACACGTCGAGCTGGTCGGCATCGTTGGCCGGGTTGAAGTGCCAGTAGCGGTAGGCGCTGATGGAGGTCAGGGTGTAGCCGCCCGCCAGGTTCCAGTTGGCCTCAACCGAGCTGCCATTCTGGTGCACGCTGACGTTCTGGCGACCGTCGATATTGCTGCGCCCCACTTGCGGGTTGGCGCCGACCAGGGTCGCGCGCTGCCAGAACGTCGGCCCGCCGCCATAGATCACGGCACTGCCGCTGGTGGAGTTTTCTTCGTTGTACTCGTTAATCCAGCGCAGGCTGAAATCGTCGTTGGGCTTGAACAGCAGTTGCCCACGCAGGCCTTCGCGCTCGCCGCCAAGCAGCTTGCGGTTGTCGTAGTCGTTTTCCAGGTAGCCGTCGTCGCGGGTGCGGTAGAACGACAGGCGCCCGGCCAGGGTGTCGTTCAGCGGGCCGGAGAGCGAGCCCTTGGTCTGGAAATAACCGCGCTCACCACCGGACACCTCAAGGGTCTTTTCCGGGGTGAAGGTCGGGCCGCGGGTAGTGATGTTCAGCACCCCGGCGGTGGTGTTCTTGCCGAACAGGGTGCCTTGCGGGCCGCGCAGCAGCTCCAGCTGTTCGACGTCGAGCAAGTCGAACGCGGCCATGCCCGGGCGGCCAAGGTAGACGTTGTCCAGATAGACCCCGGCACTGCCTTCCAGACCATCGCTGGCCGGGTTGTTGCCGATACCGCGCACCGCCAGGCTCGACACCCGCGCGTGCACATAGGCGACGTTTACGCTGGGCAACGCCTGTTGCAGATCCTGAATGCGGTAGACCTTCTGGGTTTCCAGGTTGGCGCCAGTCAGGGTAGTGATAGGCGTGGGCACTTCCTGCGCGGCCTCGGCACGCCGGCGGGCGGTGACCACCACCGTCTTGAGTTTGGGTGCGTCCTGTTCGGCGCTGGTCTCAGACTCTTGAGCAGGTGCGGTTTCGGCTGCCAGCAACACGCCAGGCAGGGCCAGCAGCACGGCGAGGGTTAACGGTTTGAGGGCCGACTGCGGCCAGTAGGGTGAACGGTTCATGCCAGCTCCTTGGGAGAACGGCGCGGGTCCCATCGTGGGCCCGGCATCTCGGTAGTGGCTGCTGATACTAGGGAGGGCGAAGCGGCTGGGACGGGCTTTGGCGGACAACCCATGGTCCGAAATGGACAACGCGGAACTTATCGCTGTGGGGGGCTTTTGTGAGAGAGGCTCAGCCTCTCGTACAGGGACCGCGTTGGTTACACGGCCAATGCAAAAGGTTGCATCACCGCCGCCGGCTTCAACCGCTGCGGCATAACAGGCATCAAGCTTTGCGTCAGCTCCTCACGCCGCCACTGCCCCGGACTGCAGCCGGTCCACCGGCGAAACGCGCGGTTGAAACTGCTCGGCTCGTTGAACCCCAACCGGTAGCAGATTTCGTTGATGGAGCAGTGCGACTGGCGCAGGTAGGTGATTGCCAGTTGCCGACGGCTTTCGTCGAGCAAATCTTTGAAGCTGCTGGCGTGTTTGTGCAGGTGGCGGTGCAGGTTGCGCACGCTCATGCCGAGTTCGTCGGCGACCTTGCTTTGCTGCACTTCGCCCAGGGGCAGTTGGCGCGCGATCACGCTGCGTACGCGCTCGGGCAGATTACTGCGGCGCTGGCGCTCGAGGTAGTCGCTCAACACCAGGTCCAGTCCGCGAGCCACTTCACTGTTGCCGGTGCGCAGCGGCGCCTGCAACCAGGCGTTGTCGTAGTCGATGGCGTTGACCGGGGCATCGAAGCTGACCGGGCAACCGAGCAGTTGCGCCCAGCGTTCGGGGTTAGCGGGTGTCGGCCGGCTCAGGCAGACACGCTTGATCACCGCCGCCTCGCGCCAGGTTTGCTGAGCGAATTGCACCGCACTGGCGATAAAGGCTTCAGTGGCAATGCGTTCCACCACCACCCCGTCAACCAGCCCATAGACCAGACGGGTAACGCCGGGCAGCCGCTGGATCTGCATGTCGGCGGAGGTGCTGATCACCGAGGAATAGCGGATCGAACGCTCCAGCGCCTCGCTCAGGGTAAAGCTGCTTTGCATGGCAAACGACAGGCCGTGGAAGTCGGTCGGATAACCGCATCGCGCGACTCGCAAGCCGAAGCATTCATCGCCACTGACACGCAGCGCCGCCCGCCACAGCAGGCTCATATTGGCCTGGGCGATGCGTTGGTTGGCGTCGTGCAGCGTGGTCGGGTCGATGCCGGCCTCACGCAGTAGCGGCGCGCTGCTAATGCCGTCGGCTTCCAGGGCGCGAACAATCACCTGAGCCCAGGTGGCGATGGTGTCGATACGGCGCATGGCGTCTCCCCCAGCCCGACGACTTAACGCGAGGCCTGCGCGGCGCTGGCTTCCTGGCCTTGCAGCGCGGCATCGAGGAACGCTGGCTGGGCCCAGTCTTTAACCGTGAAACCTTTGCGAATCAGCTTCTGCTCCAGGGCCACGTCAACGCCGTTTTGCAGGTTGCCGAGGAACTCCTGGTCCAGCTGCGGGTTGAAGATTTTCACGAATGACTGAGTACCGGCGTCGGCGTTGAGAATGCTCGCCGGGTAGGTCGACAGCCTGGCCACCAGGTCGACATAGGCCTGTTTATGTTCTTCGTTGCGCAGCCAGGTGACGGCGGGTTGCTGGGCTTTGAGCAGGCGTTTGACGATATCCGGATGGGCATCGACAAACGCGCCGGTGCCAACCAGCACGGCCTGCAGACTGCCCGCGCCGTTGAGGTCGGCGGTGCTGATAGGCACTTCGGCCAGGCCACGGGCTTGCAGGGCGAAGACGCCCGGGCCGGTCCAGGTGGCGTCGATCTGTTTGGCGGCCAGGGCGGCGCTGGAGGCGTTGTAGTCGAGGTTGATCACTTTGAAGTCGCGCTCGGTCAGGCCTTTGCTGGCCAGCGCTGCGTCAAACGACAGTTGGGTGGCGGTGCCGCGGAAAATCGCCACGCGCTTGCCTTTGAGGGTTTCCAGCGAGGTGATGCCCGAGCCCGGCAACACGCCGAGGTACTGTTTTACATCGCGGGCGGTGGCGCTGAGCAGGCGGGTGTCGAGGCCATTGGCCTTGCCGACGATGGCCGGCAGGTCGCCGAGGTAGGCGAAGTCCACCTGGCCGTTGGCCAAGGCTTCGTTTACGGCCGGGCCGGCGCCTTTGAAGAAGGTCCACTGCACTTCGATGCCATCGGCGGCGAATTCCTTTTCCAGGTCCTGGCGGTCGCGCAGTACGTCCACTACCCCGGCGCCGCTCGGGGTTTTGCCGGCGCTGATATCGGGCACGGCAATACGGATTTGTTTCAGGTCACCCGCCAGCACGCCGCTGGCGGCCAGGGCCAGCACCAGGGTCAAGGTGGAAGCCGCGGCGCGGCGTAACAGCGGGGAAACGGGCATGGGAGAACTCCTGCATCAGGTCTGGGCAGCGGGCTGCCGGAAGCGTGCAGGCAAGGTAATGGCGAGGATTGGCGGGAATAAAATAATTAAAACTTGGATTTTTAGCGTTTAAACGAATAAGCAGATGGGACGCGGGTTCTGTATGGGGGATAAATCCAAGGCATGAAAAATATGCCGGGAAGGTATGAGCCCTGAAGAGTAAAAGCATCGCGGCTAAAGCCCCTCCCACAAGGAGCGCGTTGTTTGTGGGAGAGGCTTCAGCCTTGAGCTTTTCCCAAACAAAAACGCCAGCTCGAAGGCTGGCGTGTTTGTTTGCAGGCGAAAAACCTAGCGCGGGAACACCGGCTGACGCGCGGGCTTCTTGCCACCCTTGCCGCCTTTGCCCTTGTTGCCCTTGGCCGCCTCGTGACGCGCTTTGGCATCTTCCTGGTTCTTGGCGAACGCGGCGGCCTTGGCTTGCTCGCGTTTGTCCCACGGGTTGCCGCCGTCGCTGGCGCGCGGTGGCAGGCCGCTGTGCTGGGTAAGGATCTTGGTGGTGGTTTCCTTGGCGACCTTATGGCTACCCGCTGGCGTCGAGTTCTTGCGGCGCGCGCTCTGGTAGCTGTCGGTGGCCGGCTGGTGCAGCGGAATCAGCTGGTTCTTGCCCGGCCCGATCAGGTCGCCACGGCCCATGCGCAGCAGCGCTTCACGCAGCATCGGCCAGCCTTTCGGGTCGTGGTAACGCAGGAAGGCTTTGTGCAGGCGGCGCTGCTCTTCGCTCTTCACGATGGTCACGCTGTCGCTTTTGTAGGAAACCTTGCGCAGCGGGTTCTTGCCCGAGTGGTACATGGCGGTGGCGGTGGCCATTGGCGAGGGGTAGAAGGCCTGCACCTGGTCGGCGCGGAAGCCATTGCCCTTGAGCCACAAGGCCAGGTTCATCATGTCTTCGTCGGTGGTGCCCGGGTGCGCAGCGATGAAGTACGGGATCAGGTACTGCTCTTTTCCCGCCTCTTTCGAGTACTTCTCGAACATGCGCTTGAACTTGTCGTAGGAGCCAATGCCCGGCTTCATCATCTGATTCAGCGGACCTTCCTCGGTGTGCTCCGGGGCGATCTTCAAATAACCACCCACGTGGTGGGTGACCAGCTCTTTCACGTATTCAGGCGATTCCACCGCCAGGTCGTAACGCAGCCCCGAGGCAATCAGAATCTTCTTCACCCCTGGCAATGCACGCGCGCTGCGGTACAGCTGAATCAGGCTGGAGTGGTCGGTGTTCAGGTTCGGGCAGATGCCGGGGAACACGCACGATGGCTTGCGGCACGCGGATTCGATTTCCGGGCTCTTGCAGGCAATGCGGTACATGTTGGCGGTCGGCCCGCCGAGGTCGGAAATCACCCCGGTAAAGCCTGGCACCTTGTCGCGGATTTCTTCGATCTCGCGAATGATCGAGTCTTCCGAGCGGTTCTGGATGATGCGGCCTTCGTGCTCGGTGATCGAGCAGAAGGTGCAGCCACCAAAGCAGCCACGCATGATGTTTACCGAGAAACGGATCATGTCGTAGGCCGGAATTTTTTCCTTGCCGTAGACCGGGTGCGGAATGCGCGCATAGGGCATGCCGAACACGTAGTCCATCTCGTCGGTGGTCATGGGAATGGGTGGCGGGTTGAACCACACGTCCACTTCGCCATGTTTCTGCACCAGGGCGCGGGCGTTACCGGGGTTGGTTTCCAGGTGCAGCACGCGGTTGGCGTGGGCATACAAGACCGGGTCGTTACGCACCTTTTCCATCGACGGCAGGCGGATCACGGTCTTGTCGCGGGTCATCCGCGGGCTGGCCAGAATCTGTACGACCTTGGCTTCTTCGGGATCATCCACCGGACCCTTTTCCTGCTCGATGGCGCAGGCCTGGGTGTCTTGAGTGTTGACGTAGGGGTTGATGATCTTGTCGACCTTGCCCGGTCGGTCGATACGGGTGGAGTCCACTTCGTACCAGCCTTGCGGGGTGTCACGGCGAATAAACGCGGTGCCGCGCACGTCGGTGATGTCTTCGATCTTGTGGCCGAAGGACAAACGCTGGGCCACTTCAACGATGGCGCGCTCGGCGTTGCCGTACAGGAGGATGTCGGCGCTGGCGTCGATCAGGATCGAGTTGCGCACGCGGTCCTGCCAGTAGTCGTAGTGGGCGATGCGGCGCAGCGACGCTTCGATGCCGCCGAGCACGATCGGCACGTGTTTATAGGCTTCTTTGCAGCGCTGGCTGTACACCAGGCTGGCGCGGTCCGGGCGTTTGCCGGCCAGGCCACCAGGGGTGTAGGCATCGTCCGAGCGAATTTTCTTGTCGGCGGTGTAGCGGTTGATCATCGAGTCCATGTTGCCGGCCGCGACGCCGAAGAACAGGTTCGGCTCGCCGAGCTTCATGAAGTCATCTTTGGACTGCCAGTTCGGCTGGGCAATGATGCCCACGCGAAAGCCCTGGGCTTCGAGCAGACGACCGATGATCGCCATGCCAAACGAGGGGTGATCCACATAAGCGTCACCGGTCACGATGATGATGTCGCAGGAGTCCCAGCCAAGCTGATCCATCTCTTCCCGGCTCATTGGCAGGAAAGGTGCGGGCCCGAAACACTCGGCCCAATACTTTGGATAATCGAATAACGGCTTGGCTGCTTGCATGGGGGTAACCGTATGGCAGTTGCATGGAAAATCGCGGGCGCGGAATATAGCACAAAAAATGTACAGAATCCGACTGTGTCAGTCAGCTAATGGCCGATGGATGACGAGAAAAGTCTCATATGATCCGTGATCACAATCTGATGGCATGGCTATACTCGACGCAGTTTTCATCGCCCGGCCGCAGCGCTTGGCTACAAGGAGTTTTGCGGTGCGGCTGAACATTCTGCAGATGTGCCTGTATGCCTGCCTGGCTGCGTTCTGCAGCCAGGCCGTTGCGGCCGCGCCAATCGTCCTGGACAGCACCAGCAGCGGCCTGGCGCTGAACGGGCAGATCGAATTGCTGGAAGACGTCGGCGCCACGCTGAAAGTCGCCGACCTGGCCGATCCGGCCGTGCAACAGCGCTTCGTACCGGCCAATGGCAAGGCCAGCGTCGGCCAGAGCCGCAACCCCTGGTGGATCAAAGTCAGCTTGCAGCGGCGCAGCGATGCCCCGCCGCACTGGTGGCTGGAAGTCGGCTCGGTCACCCAACTGAACATGCAGCTGTACCTGCCCGGCCCGCACACCAGCTGGCAGCAACGCCAGGGCGGCGAGGTGGTGAACTACGCCGACGGCCGTGACCATGCCTACCGCCGCACCCTGTTCAAGTTGCCGGAAATGGGCGACGAACCGCTGACCTTTTACCTGCGCACCTACGACCCGGCCGGCAACTCCTTTCCCCTCAAGGTCTGGCAACTGGATGACCTCACCCAGCTGGCCGCCACCGAGAACATCGGCCTGGGGGTGATCTACGGCATCATCACCGCCCTGCTGCTGTACAACCTGTTCATCTTCTTCAGCCTGCGCGACTCGGCTTACTTCTGGTACGTGCTGGCCACCGGCGGCGCGCTGCTGTTTATCGTCAGCATGACCGGCCACGGCTTCCAGTACCTGTGGCCCAACCACCCGGTTCCGGTGTGGCTGGACCGGATCTTCCTGCCGTCGCTGTGGGGCATTTTCGCCTCGCGTTTTACCCAGACCCTGATGCAGACCCGCCGTTATGTGCGCTGGGCCCACCACCTGCTGAACCTGGCCTGCGTGATGTATGTGGTGGCGATGGCCCTGGATGTGTTTGGCCAGCGCGGCACAGCGGCGTGGATCATCGCCCTGCTGTCGTTCACCAGCATTCCGGCGGCACTGGGTGCGGCCTTCATCCGTTGGCGGCAGAACTACTTTCCGGCCTTTCTGTACCTGTGCGGCTATGGCCTGATTCTGGGCAGCACCGGCCTGCTGCTGATGCGCACCACCGGCTTGATCCAGCCGGCGGGCTGGAATGCCTATGTGTTCCCGTTGGCTGTGGCAGCGGAGTCGATTCTGTTCTCCTTCGCTCTCGCCTATCGCATTCAGACCCTCAAGCACGAGCGCACCACCGCCCTGCAACAGGCCGACCGGGAAAAGACCGCGCGCCTGTCGCAAATCCAGGCCAGCGCCGACGAGCTCAAGCGTGCGGTGGAACTGCGCACCGCTGAACTGGCCCTGGCCAACCAGCAGCTGCGTGAGCGTGAGCAGGCCTTGCAGCACGCCGCCTTCCACGACCCGCTGACCGACCTGCCGAACCGCCGCTACCTGATCGAGCGGGTCGAAAACGCACTGGCCGACGCCCACCGTCGCCAGGAATCGGTGGCGCTGCTGCTGGTCGACCTCGACCACTTCAAACCGATCAACGACCGCCACGGCCACGATGCCGGCGACCTGATGCTGCGCACCATCGGCCAGCGCCTGCGCGAGCACGTGCGCAGCAACGACATGGTCGCGCGTCTGGGTGGTGATGAATTCGCCATTCTTATCAGCGGCCCGGAAGCCGAGCAGCACGCCCAGGAAATCGCCGTGCGCCTGCTTACCGAACTGGCGCGCCCGGTGCTCTATGGCGCCAACAACCTGGCCGTGACCATCAGCATCGGCGCCGCACTGTTTCCGCAACACGCCAAGCAGTTCGCCGGGCTGTACAAGGCGGCGGATGAAGCGTTGTACCAAGCGAAAAGCCAGGGCCGCTCAGGCTGCATCATGCGCGGCAAGGATGGCGCACTGAGCCCGGAGCAGTGCTTGTTTCTGGATGTGCTGCAGGTGCCTACAGGATTGGTGTAACCCAAGAAAATCGGTACCCCCGTAGGACCGCCGATCACGCTTGATAGATGCGCGGCACGCGCCCAGTCACCTTGGTCAACAACTCATACCCAATACTGCCGCAACGCTGCGCCAGTTCATCCACCGGCAACTGCGCGCCCCACAATTCCACCGCGTCGCCCACTTGCGCACCGGCCACGTCGGTGAGGTCGATGCTGAGCATGTCCATCGACACCCTCCCCGCCAGCGGCACCCGCTGCCCACGCACCACCACTTCGGTGCCCGGCGGTGCATGGCGCGGATAACCATCGGCGTAGCCGCAACTCACGGTGCCGATCAGCGACGGCCGCTGCGCGACCCAGCTGGCGCCATAACCGACGCTTTCGCCCGCCGGCACTTCGCGCAGGGCAATCACTTGCGCGGCCAGGCTCATCACCGGGCGCAGGCCCAGGTCCTTGGCGCTCAATTCGGCGAACGGCGTGGCGCCGTAGAGCATGATGCCGGGGCGCTGCCAGTCCATGTGCGCCGCCGGGATGGTCAACAGCGCGGCGGAGTTGGCCAGCGAACGCTGGTCGAAATCCAGGTCCAGCAGGCCGAGAAACTGCTCGACCTGCTGCTCGTTCAACTCATGGCCGCGCTCATCGGCGCAGGCGAAATGCCCCAACAGATTCAGCTCGGCGACATTGGTCGTACCAGCCAGGCGGCCATGCCAGGCTCGCAGCTCGGCGGGCGCAAAGCCCAGGCGATGCATGCCACTGTCCAGCTTCAACCAGACGTTCAGCGACTGTGCCAGGGCTGCTGACAACAACGCCTCGGCCTGCGCCGCGCTGTGCACCGCGACATCCAGACCAAGCGCTGCCGCGTGCAGGTATTCCGCCGGCTGAAAGCAGCCTTCCAACAGCAGCAAACGGGCGTCGGCGTTAACCTCACGCAGTGCCTGCGCCTCTTCCAGGCAGCACACGGCAAAGCCATCCGCCTGCGCCAACGCCGCAACCACCTCAGCCAGGCCGTGCCCGTAGGCGTTGGCTTTGACCACCGCGAAGGCCTGCCGCCCTGGCGCACAGCGCTGGGCGACGGCGTAGTTATGGCGCAGGGCAGCCAGATCGATGGTGGCGACTAGAGGGCGCATGGCGAACTCGACAGCAGGAAAAAAGGAGCGGCAGTTTAGCCCAGCGCGGCGCAGAAATATCTTTGCAGGCTACTGACAGAAGGCTGTCAGTAGGGCCCTCGTAGAGTAGCCACCAGCAGCTAGGGACGACCCGCCTGCAACCCCTCTACATCGCCAAGGAATGAATGCCATGAACGCCGTGAACTGGTTTGAACTGTATGTCAGCAACTTCGACCGCGCCCACACCTTCTACCAGCGCGCGCTGGACGTTGAGCTGCCGATTGTCGATGGGCCGATGTCGCGCATGGGGATTTTCCCAGGTGAAGAAAACGGCGGCGTGGGCGGCTGCATCTGTGCCATGACCGGTATGCACCCGGGTACCGGCGGCACCCGCGTATACCTGAATGTGGAGGGCAAGCTGGACGCCGTGCTGGACCGCATCCCCAATGCCGGCGGCAGCATTGTGCAACCGCGCACGGAGATCGCGCCGCATGGTTTCATCGCCTTGATTAAAGACAGTGAAGGCAATAGCGTGGGGCTGCACAGCGTGTCCTGAGCTGTTAAAAGCATCGCGGCTAAAGCCGCTCCTACAGACCGCGAAATCCGTAGGAGCGGCTTCAGCCGCGATAGCAGCACCACCCTCTAGAGACAAACCATGAGACGCGCCGACCGCCTGTTCCAGATCGTGCAGTTCCTGCGCAGCCGCCGCCTGACCACGGCGCAGTGGCTGGCGGAGCGGTTGCAGGTGTCGGTGCGCACCATCTACCGG
The DNA here is from genome assembly GCF_003050835.1 of Pseudomonas sp. GV071. GTDB lineage: Bacteria > Pseudomonadota > Gammaproteobacteria > Pseudomonadales > Pseudomonadaceae > Aquipseudomonas. The sequence goes on from NZ_QAOJ01000010.1 coordinate 78,323, forward strand.
GATATCCAGGACCTGTCGCTGTCCGGCGTGCCGCTGGAGGGCGAAGCGGGCGTCGGCTATGTGCTGCGTCAACCCATGGATTTGCCGCCGCTGATGTTCGAGCGCGAGGAGATCGAGGCGCTGATGATCGGCGCCAAGATGGTCAAAGCCTGGGCCGACCCGGCCCTGCAACATGCCGCCGAATCGGCATTGGCAAAGATCCACAGCGTGCTGCCGGCAGACCTGCGCAGCGAGCTCAACCGACATAACCTGTTCGCCCCGGAAAGCAACCTCTACCCCGTGCACTGGCTCGGCCAGCTACGCCTGGCGATCCGCCAGCAACGCAAGCTGCAGCTCGGCTACAAAGACCAAAAAGGCCAGAGCAGCGAACGCTGCATCTGGCCTTTGGGGCTGTTCTTCTGGGGGCAGACCTGGACGCTGTGCAGTTGGTGCGAACTGCGCGGCGACTTCCGCAATTTCCGCATCGACCGCCTGGATACGTTGACCGATACGGATGAGCACTTTGAGTGTGCCGACGGCCAGCGCCTGGAAGACTACCTGGCGCCCTACGTGGACGCCGACTTCATTTCGCCGCACTACAAGGTCTGAAAGAGGCTTAATTTCGACTCGCCAGATCGGTCGGAGCGTCGTCTGGGCAAGAAGCCCGGAGCGCAGGGACCGCAGTGGGCTCAAGCCCATGAGATCACGAGCACCGCGCGACGCAGCATAGGCGGGGCTCCGGCCGATCTGGGTCGAAATTACTCGTCGTCGTCGAAGTTGTAGCTACCCGGTGCCAGGTTTTCGAAACGGGTGTATTTGCCGAGGAACGCCAACCGAATAAAACCGATCGGGCCGTTCCGCTGTTTGCCGAGGATGATTTCCGCCACGCCTTTGTGTTCGGTTTCCGGGTGATACACCTCGTCGCGGTAGACGAACATGATCACGTCGGCGTCCTGCTCGATGGCGCCGGATTCACGCAAGTCGGAGTTCACCGGGCGCTTGTTGGGGCGCTGTTCGAGGGAGCGGTTGAGCTGCGACAGCGCCACCACCGGGCAGTTGAATTCTTTGGCCAGGGCTTTCAACGAGCGGGAGATTTCGGAGATCTCGTTGGTGCGGTTGTCACCGCTGGAGCCCGGAATCTGCATCAGCTGCAGGTAGTCGATCATGATCAGGGCAATGTCGCCGTGCTCACGCACCAGACGGCGGGTACGCGCGCGCATTTCCGAGGGGCTGATACCGGCAGTGTCGTCGATGAACAGCTTGCGGTCATTGAGCAGGTTGACCGCCGAGGTCAGGCGCGGCCAGTCGTCGTCATCAAGCTGACCGGAGCGCACCTTGGTCTGGTCGATGCGGCCGAGCGAGGACAGCATCCGCATCATCAGCGACTCACCTGGCATCTCCAGCGAGTACACCAGCACCACCTTGTCGCTGCGCAGTACCGCGTTCTCCACCAGGTTCATGGCGAAGGTGGTCTTACCCATCGACGGACGGCCGGCGACGATGATCAGGTCGGACGGCTGCAGGCCGCTGGTCTTGTCGTCAAGGTCGGTGAAGCCAGTGGACAATCCGGTGATGCCCTCACCGGTGTTGAACAGCTCGTCGATGCGGTCGATGGCTTTGGTCAACAGCGCGTTCACGCCGACCGGGCCACCGGTTTTCGGCCTTGCTTCGGCGATCTGGAAGATCTGCCGTTCGGCTTCATCGAGAATCTCGGCAGCCTGGCGGCCCTGCGGGTTGAAAGCGCTGTCGGCGATCTCGCTGCTGATGCCGATCAGTTGGCGCAGCGTGGCGCGCTCGCGAACGATCTGCGCATAGGCCTTGATGTTGGCCACCGACGGGGTGTTTTTCGCCAGCTCGCCGAGGTAGGCCAGGCCACCGGTCTGCGACGTCTGGCCTTCCTTGTCGAGCTGCTCGGACAGGGTCACCACGTCGAACGGCGAATTGTGGTCGGCCAGCTTGGCGATGGCACGGAAGATCAAGCGGTGGTCATGGCGATAGAAGTCGCCGTCCGAGACCTGGTCCAGCACCCGCTCCCAGGCGTTGTTGTCGAGCATCAGACCACCGAGCACGGCCTGTTCGGCCTCGATGGAATGCGGCGGGACCTTTAGCGCGGCGGTTTGCAGGTCGAACTGTTCGGGATCGGAAATATCGTTCATGGCCACATGGAGTCAGGAATGCAAAACAGGGAATACAGAAAGACAAAGGGCACGATCTGCTTACGCAAATCGTGCCCGATGTTAAACCGCTCGCACACAGGGTGCCAGACGATTGGTGTTGCTTAAGCAGCTACCACGACAACACGGACGGTAGCTTCAACGTCGGAGTGCAGGTGCACAGCTACGTCGAATTCGCCCACGTGACGGATGGTACCGTTCGGCAGACGTACTTCAGCTTTAGCCACTTCAACGCCGGAGGCGGTCAGGGCGTCAGCGATGTCGTGAGTACCGATGGAACCGAACAGCTTGCCTTCATCACCAGCGGTGGCAGTGATGGTCACTTCCAGCTCAGCCAGTTGAGCAGCACGAGCTTCAGCCGAAGCTTTCTTCTCGGCAGCCAGTTTTTCCAGCTCTGCGCGACGCTCTTCGAACGCAGCAACGTTCGCAGCGGTAGCGGCAGTGGCTTTGCCTTGCGGCAGCAGGAAGTTACGGCCGTAACCAGCCTTAACGTTCACTTTGTCGCCCAGGTTGCCCAGGTTGGCGATTTTTTCCAGCAGGATGACTTCCATTTGGGTCTTACCTCTTAACTTTTAACCTTCACCGTTCGCGGGGCCGGCACCGTTGCGTGCGTGGCGTCCGCGAAAATCAATCAGACTGTCGACAATGGCCAAAGCCACCAGTAACGGATAAATCAGCTGCATAAACAGCAGCAGGCCTATGTACACACCGACCAGCCAGAACTTGCCCAGTCGCCCCACAAAGACCAGCCCGTGCAACAAGGCCAATCCTGCAAACGCCAGCGGTACGCTGCACAGCGGGGTCAGCATGGCCAATTGCGGCCCGACATTCGGGCCTAGCAGCATGCAAACCAGCAGCACCATCGCCAACGCTGGCGGCAGTCGCAGGGCGCGAAACTCGAGCCCGAAACCACCAGGGTTGTACAGCGCCGCCTGCCAATAACGCCCAAGAATCAGGCATAGCAGGCTGACGATTTGCAGCACCGACGCCAGCAATCCAGTCAGTACCGGTACCAGCAAGGCATCCAGTCGCGCTCGTTGTTCCACCGGCAATTGCTGATGGAGCTCCCCTAGGGCCTGCGGCAAGAGTTTCTGCAACTCCAGCGCTACCGCTTCGAGGAATTCACGATACTGCGAACCCAACACCACACCGTACACCAGGCCCAGAGCAACACTGCACAACAGCACCCGGTTCCAGGACCCGCCAGCGCGTAACACCAACGCCAGCCCCAGCGAGCCCAGCAACACCAACAAGGTGCGCGGTTCGCCGAGATACCACCAGACCAAGGCCGGCAGCAGAGCCCAAACCAGAACGCCAGCAGCGTCCTTCAGACCACGCCGCAGGAGCACCAGGCACCCTGCAGCAGCACTTAACCAGAACAGCAGCGGCAATGCCGCACTACCTACCACCACCAGGGTGGCTTGCATGCGACCGCGCATGATGAACTCAGCAACTGCGCGCATGCGATCTATCCCTTACTACGTATCGACCTTCCGGTCTCAGCGGCCGTGGCTGTCGGTGTAGGCGAGCAGGGCCAGGAAGCGGGCGCGCTTGATAGCGGTAGCCAGCTGACGCTGATAACGAGCCTTGGTACCGGTGATACGGCTTGGAACGATTTTGCCGGTTTCAGAAACATAGGCTTTCAGCGTGTTGAGATCTTTGTAATCGATCTCCTTCACGTCTTCAGCGGTGAAACGGCAGAATTTACGACGACGGAAGAAACGTGCCATGAGATTGGCTCCTCAATAGATCCGTGGATTACTCGTCAGCGTTGTCGCTGTCGCTGTTGTCGCTGTCATCGCTGTCGCCATCGATGGAATCGGCTTCAGGACGGTCACGACGCTCGCGGCGCTCGCTGCGGTTTTCTTCAGCCTTGAGCATCTCGGACTGGCCGGTAACGGCTTCGTCGCGACGGATGACCAGGTTACGGATCACGGCATCGTTGTAGCGGAAGTTGTCTTCCAGCTCAGCCAGGGCTTTGCCGGTGCACTCAACGTTCAGCATCACGTAGTGAGCCTTGTGAACATTGTTGATTGCATAGGCCAGTTGACGACGGCCCCAGTCTTCCAGGCGGTGAATTTTGCCGCCGTCTTCTTCGATCAGCTTGGTGTAACGCTCAACCATGCCGCCGACTTGCTCGCTCTGGTCCGGGTGAACCAGAAAGATGATTTCGTAATGACGCATAAATGCTCCTTACGGGTTGTAGCCTGCCGCCAGGGCGGTCAGACAAGGAGTGAATGACACTGTTAGCTCACCGGACATCAGGGCACGAAGGCGCCTGCCGTCACGGCAAGGGGCGCAATTGTAGAGAAGGGGGCCGGGGGGCGCAAGGCAATTGGTGATTATTTGAACAACCGGGGAAAGCGCATTGCGCGCCCTCCCCGCAACCGCAGAGCCGGCATTACTTCTTGGCTTTGGCCTTGACGCTGCGCTGGCGCAACGCTTCGAACAGGCACACGCCAGTGGCAACCGAGACGTTGAGGCTACTGACGCTGCCAGCCATCGGCAGGCGCACCAGGTAGTCGCAGTGATCGCGGGTGAGGCGACGCATGCCTTTGCCTTCGGCGCCCATGATCAGGATGGTCGGGCCGGTCAGGTCCTGTTCGTAAAGTTCCTGCTCGGCTTCACCGGCAGTGCCGACCACCCACAGACCACGCTGCTGGAGTTTTTCCAGGGTGCGCGCCAGGTTGGTCACGGCCACCAGCGGAATCACCTCGGCCGCACCACAGGCGACTTTACGCACGGTGGGGTTGAGGGTGGCGGACTTGTCTTTCGGCACGATCACCGCCAGCGCACCGGCCGCATCGGCGGTACGCAGGCAGGCACCGAGGTTGTGCGGATCGGTCACGCCGTCGAGCACCAGCAACAACGGGTGGCCTTCGGAGCGGTCGAGCAACTCGTCGAGCATGGCCTCACCCCACACCTGGCTCGGGCTGACTTCAGCCACTACGCCCTGGTGTACGCCCTCAACCCAGGCGTCCATTTCGCGCCGCTCAGCCTGACCGACAGCGATCCGCGACTGCGCGGCCAACTCCAGCAGCACCTGCACCCGTGGGTCGTTACGGCCTTCGGCCAGCCAGATCTGCTTGACCCGCTTGGGGTGGTGACGCAACAACGCTTCTACGGCGTGCACGCCGTAGATTTTTTCCAACTGACTCATGCTTTACCCTTTGGCTTACGTGCCCCGCCGCTTTTGCTCGGTGCCGCCGGGCCGGCCTTTGCCGGGCCTTTACGGTGACTGCTGGGCTTAGTACTTTTGCCCGCAGTGCTGGCTTTGCCTTTGCTTTTCGCTTCGGCGAGCAGCGCGCTTTTCACTTCGCGGCTGCGTTTCACATCAGTGCTGCCAGTGGCAGCCGGAGCACGGCCGCCAGCGGCATTGGCTTTTTCCGCACGCTCGCGCGCGCCGCCTTTGGTCGCCGAGGTGGTGGCACGGCCTTTACGGCCGATCGGCGCATCGATGGTGGCTTGCGCCAGCTCGAAGTCGATCTTGCGTTCATCCAGGTCCACGCGCATGACTTTGACGTCGATGCTGTCACCCAGACGGAAACTACGACCGGTGCGCTCGCCTGCCAGGCGATGGTGAACCGGGTCGAAGTGGTAGTAGTCACCCGGCAAGGCGGTGACGTGCACCAGACCTTCGACGTAGATGTCTTTGAGCTCGACGAACAGACCAAAACCGGTCACTGCAGTGATCACGCCCGGGAAGCTTTCGCCGACGCGGTCTTTCATGAACTCGCACTTGAGCCAGTTCACCACGTCGCGGGTGGCTTCGTCGGCACGGCGCTCGGACATCGAGCATTGCTCGCCCAACTGCTCCAGAGCGGCTTCGTCGTACGGGTAGATGCGCGCTTTCGGGATGATCACCGCGCCAGCACGTTTGACGTGCGGGGTGTCGATCTTCGAGCGGATCACGCTGCGGATCGCACGGTGAGTAAGCAAGTCCGGGTAACGACGGATCGGCGAGGTGAAGTGGGTGTACGCCTCGTAATTCAGGCCGAAGTGGCCCTGGTTGTCAGCGCTGTAAACCGCCTGGCTCAGGGAGCGCAGCATCACGGTCTGGATCAGGTGGTAATCCGGGCGCTCGCGGATATTTTCCAGCAGCGCCTGATAGTCCTTGGGCGACGGGCCTTCTTTGGACTTGCCGCGCTGCAGCGACAGACCCAGCTCGCCGAGGAAGGCCTTGAGTTTTTCCAGACGCTCCGGCGGCGGACCATCGTGCACGCGGTACAGCGCAGGAATTTCGTGCTTCTTGAGGAATTCGGCGGTGGCCACGTTGGCGGCCAGCATGCACTCCTCGATCAGCTTGTGCGCGTCGTTGCGCGTGGTCGGACGGATCTCGGCGATCTTGCGGCCAGAACCGAAGATGATGCGGGTTTCCTGGGTTTCGAAGTCGATGGCGCCACGCTCATGACGGGCCGCCAGCAGCACTTGATACAGCGAGTACAGCTGTTTGAGGTGCGGCACCACGTCAGCGTATTCGCCGCGCAGGGCTTTGGCTTCGGTGCTCTTCGGCTGCTCAAGGATGGTGCTGACCTTGTTGTAGGTCAGGCGCGCATGGGAGTGAATGACCGCTTCGTAGAACTGGTAGTCGGTCATCTTGCCGGTCTTGGAGATACTCATCTCGCAGACCATGGCCAGACGATCGACGTGCGGGTTCAGCGAGCACAAGCCGTTGGACAGCTCCTCAGGGAGCATCGGCACCACGCGCTCAGGGAAGTACACCGAGTTGCCGCGCACTTGCGATTCGTCGTCCAGGGCCGAGCCGATTTTCACGTACGAAGAAACGTCAGCGATGGCGACATACAACTTCCAGCCGCCGGAGAACAGGCCCCACTTGCTGCCGTTCTTTTCGCAGAACACCGCATCGTCGAAGTCGCGAGCGTCTTCGCCGTCGATGGTCACGAACGGCAGATGGCGCAGGTCGATGCGTTTTTCTTTGTCCTTCTCTTCCACTTCCGGCTTGAGCTTGGCGGCTTCTTTCAGCACGGCCTCGGGCCAGACGTGGGGAATGTCGTAGCTGCGCAGCGCCACGTCGATTTCCATGCCCGGCGCCATGTAGTTGCCGACCACTTCAACCACGTCGCCTTGCGGCTGGAAGCGCGGGGTTGGCCAGTGGGTGATTTTCACCTCAACGAACTGACCCTGCTTCGCGTTGGCGTTGCGGCCCGGGGTGACCAGCACTTCCTGCTGGATTTTCGGGTTGTCGGCGACCACGAAGCCGATGCCGCTTTCTTCGTAGTAACGACCAACAATACTTTCGTGGGCGCGGGATATCACTTCCACTACCGCACCTTCACGGCGACCACGGCGGTCGAGACCGGTAACGCGTGCCAGGGCACGGTCGCCATCGAACACCAGGCGCATCTGCGCCGGGCTCAGAAACAGGTCGTCGCTTTTGTCATCCGGGATCAGGAAGCCGAAGCCGTCGCGGTGACCGCTGATGCGCCCGAGGATCAGGTCCAGCTTGTCCACCGGCGCGTAGGTGCCACGGCGGGTGTAGATCAACTGGCCATCGCGTTCCATCGCCCGCAGGCGACGACGCAAGGCTTCCAGCTGTTCTTCAGTAGTGAGACCGAACTCTTCCACCAGTTGCTCGCGGTTGGCCGGCGAACCGCGATCAGCCAGATGCTGAAGAATCAGCTCACGACTAGGGATGGGGTTTTCGTATTTTTCCGCTTCACGGGCGGCCTCGGGATCGAGGGATTGCCAATCGGCCATTAGAGAGGGTTCGCCTTATCTATATAGAGAAGTAAGTGTCATGCGCCTATTGAAGCGCGAAAACGCTATCTTGGTCTGCTCACGTGTATGAATAAAGTTTTTTTTCGCACCAGGGGTTTACAACCCTGAACTCGGTCCGTATATTTCGCGCCCACAACGACGGCAAACGTTGTTGTAGTTGAAAGTAGTTGAGCAATCAATGAACTCAACGCCCAGGTGGCGGAATTGGTAGACGCACTAGGTTCAGGTCCTAGCGATGGCAACATCGTGGAAGTTCGAGTCTTCTCCTGGGCACCAATTCAGACTGAGGTTCTACCAACCTCAGCAACAAAGAGACCGGCTTAGGCCGGTTTTTTTGTGCCTGCAGTTTACTGAAAAGCGTTTATATTCAGGGGTTTACAACGTTCGGCCAGGCCCGTATATTTCGCGCCACAACGGCGGCAACGTTGTTGTAGTTGAAAGTAGCCGAGCGATCAGCGAACTCAACGCCCAGGTGGCGGAATTGGTAGACGCACTAGGTTCAGGTCCTAGCGATGGCAACATCGTGGAAGTTCGAGTCTTCTCCTGGGCACCAATTCAGACTGAGGTTCTACCAACCTCAGCAACAAAGAGACCGGCTTAGGCCGGTTTTTTTGTGCCTGCGATTTGGCTGCTGACAGGTCAAAAATAAAGAAGCCAAGGACGACCTCGGCTTCTTTATTTCTCGCTCGGCTAGACGCGGAACTGACCCAGGCTCGACTTCAATCGCGACGCCAAGCCATCCAGCACTCGCCCACTGGCCGCCGTCGCCGCCCCCGCCTCTGCCGCACGCTGCGCTTCGGCATGGATTACCTCCACCCGACCACGCACCGCATCCGCCCCTTCGGCTTGATGCGCCGCCGCCTGAGTGGCCGCCTTGATCGCCGCGTGCACATCGTCCACCGCCGCCTGCACCGACAACTGCAACCGCTCGCTATCACGCAGCGCCGCCAGACCTTCATTGGCCTGCTGACCGGCACGACCAATCACCGACACCGCCTCCTTCGCACCTTGCTGCAAGGCAGTGATGTGCGACTGGATATCGCCAGTGGATTGCTGAGTCTTGCTGGCCAGCGCGCGCACCTCATCGGCCACCACGGCAAAACCACGACCTGTTTCGCCAGCACGGGCCGCTTCGATGGCTGCGTTGAGCGCCAGCAAGTTGGTCTGTTCAGCGATGCCATGGATAACGGTGAGGACCATTTCGATCTGTTCACTCTGGCGCGCCAGGCGCTCGATCACCGCTGAGCCTGCATCAACGCGCGACACCAGCTCCTCAATCAAGCTACCGACCTTGGTAGCAATCACGGCGTTTTCATTGGCGTCCTGACGGATCGATACCACTCGCTGCAACGCTGCCTGCATGGCTCGGCTTTCCGCCTGGGCATCACCGGCCATCACCGCTAACGCCTCCAGGCTGCCAGCCACTTCGTCGCGCTGACGTTCGGCCGCCGCTTCGGCTGCCACGCTGCGGGTGGCCAGGCCTTTGATTTCTACGCCAGTGCTGACCGCCACTTCGCCCGCTTCACGAACGATGGGCTGCAGCTTCTCGACAAAACGATTGACCGCGATGGCCATGTCGCCGATCTCGTCGCGACTGGTCACCTCGATACGCCGGGTCAGATCGCCCTCGCCCGCCGCCAGGTCATTCAGCGCCGCAATCTGCAGGTGCAGCTTGCTGACCACACGTTGACCGAGCACCACCGCCAGGGTCAGCAGCACACCCAAGCCGACCAGCACCAGGCTCAAGCCGATGCGCCACTTCAGCGTCGCCGCCGATTCTTGCACCGAGCTGCGCGCGCCATCGGCCATACCGGCGGTTTCCGCCTGCGCCGCTTTCAGACGCGCAGTGAGTGCGGCCGTACTGTCGGTGGCAGCGCCGGACAGGCTATCGGCGACCAACTGATCACCGCTGGCGATCAGCGCGGCGAAGCGTTTATCCAACGCCTCCAGTTGCTGTTCGACCGACGCGGTGGAAACCCCCATCAGGACTTTGCCGATCTCCACACCGTTGGGGCTGATGGGCGCCTCGATGAGGTACACGGATTTGTCGTTGCGTGCGGCGTTGAGCACTTTATCCAGCGCCCGCTCGCCCTCGCCTTTTTCCATCAGGGCTTTGATCAGCGGGTTTTCGCGATTGAGGTAGCGAGTCAGGTGCTGGCCCTGGGCATCGTCGTACACCACAAACAACACGTTGGGGTTGCGCTGGGCGCGGCGGGCGAATTCCGACAACGCCGGGCCGTCGTTATCCCACATGGCTCGTGGTGCCACAGCCGCAAGCAGCTGCGCCATGTCGTTGGCCGAATCTTTGAGGTTCTGTTCGAGGGTCGTGCGTATCTGCGCCTGCTCCTCCTTCAAGCGCGATGACAGTCCCGCCGCCAGCCGCTCGCGGGTACGCGTCGACAAGGTGCCGAGTCCGGAGGAGAGCTCACGCCCAGCTTCCTGCAACTCGGACTCCAGGCGCTGGGTGTCGGCCCCCAGGCGCGTGCCCAGGTCGACCTCCAGCGCACCGACCGTGCTCCGAGTTAGTGCAACAGCCACCAGGACCTGCACCAGCAGTGCAATTCCAAGAGCAATGAAAACCGGGCGCAGCAAGCGGCTACGCAAGAGAGAAACGATGGCTGACACGACAAACCTCCAATACCCGTCACCTGTGTGACGGCAACCGCTGGGATAACTTGAGGATAGGCAATCGCCATGCCGCCAACCTGAACAAACAGGCAGAAACGACAAAGGGCCGCCAATGGCGACCCTTTGTCGTATGCAACCGCACTAACTGCGGCAGCGCTAGCGCTTAGGCGAACGGGTGACGCAGGACGATGGTCTCGTTGCGATCCGGGCCAGTGGAGATGATATCGATCGGCGCGCCGACCAATTCTTCCACACGCTTGATGTAGGCACGGGCGTTCGCCGGCAGCTCGTCCAGGCTCTTGGCGCCCAGGGTCGACTCGCTCCAGCCCGGCACTTCTTCGTACACCGGTTCCAGGCCGATGTAGCTGTCGGCATCGGTCGGTGCGTCGATGACGGCGCCGTTCTCGTTCTTGTAACCCACGCAGATGCGGATGGTTTCCAGACCGTCGAGCACGTCCAGCTTGGTCAGGCACAGGCCCGAGATGCTGTTGATTTCGATGGCGCGACGCAGGATCACGGCATCGAACCAACCGCAACGACGAGCACGGCCGGTGGTGGCACCGAACTCGTGGCCACGTTTGGCCAGGAACGCACCAACGTCGTCGAACAGCTCAGTCGGGAACGGGCCCGAACCGACGCGAGTGGTGTACGCCTTGGTGATACCAAGGATGTAATCCAGGTACATCGGACCAAAACCGGAACCGGTGGCGATGCCGCCAGCGGTGGTGTTGGAGCTGGTGACGTACGGATAAGTACCATGGTCGATGTCGAGCAGCGAACCCTGCGCGCCTTCGAACATGATGTCTTTGCCATCGCGACGCAGGTCGTGCAGTACGGAGGTCACGTCGGCCATCATCGGCTTCAGCAGCTCGGCGTATTCCATGCACTCATCCAGGGTTTTCTGGAAATCGATGGCCGGCTCTTTGTAGTAATTGACCAGCACGAAGTTGTGGTAGTCCAGCAACTCGCCGAGCTTGGCGGCGAAACGCTCGCGGTGGAACAGGTCACCGATGCGCAGACCGCGACGGGCCACTTTGTCTTCGTACGCCGGGCCGATACCACGACCGGTGGTGCCGATCTTGGCTTCGCCGCGGGCACGCTCACGGGCCTGGTCCAGCGCCACGTGGTAGGAGAGGATCAGCGGGCAAGCCGGGCTGATGCGCAGACGATCGCGCACCGGTACGCCCTTCTCTTCCAGCTTGATGATTTCGCGCATCAGGGCGTCAGGCGCGACCACCACACCGTTACCGATCAGGCACTGCACGCCTTCGCGCAGCACGCCCGAGGGGATCAGGTGCAAGACGGTTTTCTCGCCATTGATCACCAGGGTATGACCTGCGTTGTGACCGCCCTGGTAGCGCACTACCGCAGCCGCGTGTTCAGTCAGCAGATCAACGATCTTGCCTTTGCCCTCATCACCCCATTGGGTGCCCAGGACGACGACATTCTTACCCATAACACTTGTCCTCTTCGAAGCTTGATGCCGGCCAAAGCCAGCGGAAACCTTTAAACAGCCAATGGCACAACCTGCCAGCGCCCATCAGTGAGCACCAGCTGGCGATCGCAGCCCGCCTCGTGCGCAGCACTTACTTCCTGACCGGGCAGAGCCTGCACGACGCGCGTGTTCTGCGCACGCAACTGGCGAACTGCCTTCCACAGGTACAAATCATGATTGTCCGGCGCCCAGACCCCAGCCTCTGGCTCGTCGAGCTGCATCGCGCCCAGCGTCACCAATGTCTTCAGGTCGGTGGAGAAACCAGTCGCCGGGCGAGCCCGACCAAAGTCAGCACCAATATCATCATAGCGGCCGCCTTGGGCGATGGACTGACCAACACCCGGCACGAACGCGGCGAACACCACACCAGTGTGGTAATGGTAGCCACGCAGCTCGCCCAGATCGAAGTACAACGGCACTTCGGGGTAGCGGCGCTCCAGGGTATCGGCGATGGCGATCAACTCGTCCAGCGCCAGGTGTACGTCTTCTGGGGCCTCGACCAGGCAGGCCTGGGCCAGGTCCAGCACTTCGCGCTCACCGCAGAGCTCGGCCAGGGCACGGAGCATTTTCTGCAGTTCGGCCGGTACCGCTTCGGTGAGGGTCGCCACTTCGTCGACCGCCTTGCGCTGCAGGGCGTCGAACAGTTGCTGCTCCACTTCACCAGACAGCCCGGCGGCACGCGCCAGGCCGCGGTAGATACCGACATGGCCGAGGTCGATGTGCACGTCCGGCACGGCGGCCAATTCGAGCATTTCCAGCAGCAGGCTGATCACTTCAACGTCGCTGGCCGGGCTGGCGTCGCCATACAACTCGGCGCCCAGCTGAATCGGGCTGCGCGAGGTGGTCAGGGCGCGAGGCTGAGCGTGCAGCACGCTGCCGGCATAGCACAGACGGTTCGGCCCTTCACGACGCAGGGTGTGCGCATCGATGCGCGCCACTTGCGGGGTGATGTCGGCGCGAAAGCCCATCTGCCGGCCGGTTTGCGGATCGATCACCTTGAAGGTGCGCAGATCCAGATCCTGGCCCGCGCCGGTGAGCAGCGATTCCAGGTATTCAATATGTGGAGTGACGACGAACTCATAGCCCCAGCGCTGGAACAGATCCAGTACCTGACGGCGCGCCGCCTCGATGCGCGCCGCTTCCGGCGGCAGTACTTCCTCGATGCCATCTGGCAGCAGCCAGCGGTCTACCGTTGCCATTTCGCCATTCCCCTCGTTGCGGGCGGCAGCCATTAATGAAGCCAGTAAAGGAGGACTGTTCCCAGCAGCATGCTGGCAAGCCCGATTAGGCGTAAGTGCCGATCAGACAGCTGTAAAAGCTGCATGAATGTCTCACGCCAACCTCGTGGATATAGGAACGGCAGGATGCCTTCCAGCACCAGCACTAAACACAACGCGATGCCGAGTTCCTGCCACATGATTCCCACAGACGCAAAAAAGCCGGGAATTTCCCGGCTGACGCATCATAACAACCTTTGCCTGATCGGTCACCCCGACGGACGACAGGCGTCCGCCGGAAGCGACTCACATCAAGGCTTGGACTTCTCCAGATAACGGAAGAAGTCGCTGCTGGGGTCCAGCACCAACACGTCACGCTTGTCGGCGAAGCTTTCGCGGTAGGCACGTAGGCTGCGGTAGAAACCGTAGAACTCCTGGTCCATGCCGTAGGCTTTGGCGTAGATCGCCGAGGCCTTGGCATCACCGTCACCGCGCATCTCTTCCGCTTCACGATACGCTTCAGCCAGGATCACGCGCTTCTGCCGGTCGGCGTCAGCACGAATACCTTCGGCAAGCTCCTTACCTTTGGCGCGGTGCTCGCGGGCCTCACGTTCACGCTCGGAACTCATGCGGTCGAACACGCTGCGGTTGACCTCCTTGGGCAGGTCGATAGCCTTGACGCGAACGTCGACCACTTCGATACCCAACTCTTTCTGCGCCGCTTTGTTCAGTGAAGCCGTTACGTCTGCCATCAACGCATCGCGCTCGCCGGAAACCGACTCGTGCAAGGTGCGCTTACCAAACTGGTCACGCAGCGAGGCTTCCAGACGACGAGACAGACGCTCATCGGCGATCTGCTTCATGCCCGACGTCGCGGTGTAGTAACGCTCAGCATCCAGCACCCGCCATTTGGCGTAGGCATCAACCATCAATGCCTTCTTTTCCAGGGTGAGGAAACGCGAGGTGGAGGAGTCCAGGGTCATCAGACGCGCGTCGAACTTGCGCACCTGGTTGACGTACGGAACCTTCACATGCAGGCCAGGCGCCACATCGGTCTGCACGATACGACCGAAGCGCAGCATGACCGCACGCTCGGTTTGCGAGACGATGTAGAAGCAGTTCCAGCCAACCAGCAAAACGACGACGCCGACAATCAGAGCAGCCAGTGATTTATTGCTCATCAGCGAGTCTCCCTTGTCCGCAGATCACGCTGTTGCAAATCAGCATTCACCCGCGTACCCAAATCAGCAGCGGCGGCATTGCTCGAAGCACTCGGCGCAGCGGCACCGCCACGGCTATCGATCATCTTGTCGAGCGGCAGATAAAGCAGATTGTTCTGCCCTTTCTCGCCGGTCACCAACACTTTGCTGGTGTTGGTCATCAGCTCTTGCATGGTGTCCAAGTACAGACGCTCGCGGGTAACTTCCGGCGCCTTGCGGTACTCGGCGACCAGTTTGGTGAAACGATCTGCTTCACCGGTCGAGCGGGAAACCACTTCATCGCGATAACCGCTGGCATCCTCGATCAAGCGCTGGGCCTGACCACGGGCTTCCGGCACAACACCGTTGGCGTAGGACTCGGCCAGGTTCTTCTCGCGCTGCTCGTCTTCACGGGCACGGATCACGTCATCGAAGGCTTCCTGAACTTCACGCGGCGCCGCGGCGCTCTGCAAGTTCACCTGGGTAACGGTGATACCGGTCTTGTACGTGTCCATAAAACGCTGCAAGCGCTCTTTGACTTCGCTGGCCATCAGTTCACGGCCTTCGGTGAGCACCTGGTCCATCGCGGTGGAACCCACCACATGGCGCACCGAGCTGTCGGTGGCCTGCTGCAGGCTCACTTCCGGCTGGTCAACGTTAAGTACGAAATCCTGCAGGTTGCTGATCTTGTATTGAACCGTCAGCGGTACCTCGATGATGTTCTCGTCCTCGGTGAGCATCTGCCCTTGCTTGCTGTAAGCACGCTCGCGGGTGACGTTCTCCTGGTACTTGCGATCAATCGGAGGGAAATAGATGTTGAGGCCTGGGCCGACGGTTTCGTAGTACTTGCCGAAGCGCAGCACCACGGCCTGTTCCTGCTCGTCGACAACATACACGGCGCTGTACAGCCAGATAGCAGCCAACACCGCAACGACCACAGCGATCAGGCCGAAGCCACCGCCACCGCCGCCACTGGAGCCACCATCGCTGTCACGTTTTTTACTGCCGCCGAACAGCCCGTTGAGGCTCTCCTGCAGCTTGCGGAAGGCTTCGTCGAGATCCGGTGGACCTTTGCGGTCACCGCCACCCTTGCGTCCACCCCAAGGGTCTTGATTGTTCGAGTTGCCACCCGGCTCATTCCAAGCCATAGCGCTCTCCATACTGATAAAGCAAAGACGCGCCCACGGCGCGCCCGCCAATGCTACAGATGCCACCCAACAGCAGCAAAGCCACAGTCGCAGGCTTTATTGCAAAGTGTGTTGCTCCAGAAACTCTGACGGCTGCCAGCCTTCACGACTGATCAACCTATTCAACTCCACACGTGGAACCCGCACAGCCAAGAGACTGGCGCCCTGCTCATCATGCGCTTCGGTTTGCACTACGCCCAAGGCAAAAAACTGCGCGCGCAGGCGGCCCAACTTCTGCGGCAGGCACAAGGTGCCTACAAACAGATCGTTGCCGAGCAACTCGGCAACCGCCTGCGACAACAACTCAAGGCCACGCCCATCACGGGCCGACAACCACACCCGCTGCGGACGCCCCGCTTCATCACGCTGAATCTGCGGCTCGACGCCTTCGAGCAGATCCAGCTTGTTGTACACCTCGAGAATCGGCAGCTCATCAGCACCGATTTCCGTCAGCACCGCTAACACCTGCTCGATCTGCTGCTGACGGTCCGGCTCGTGCGCGTCGATCACATGCAGCAGCAAGTCGGAGTTGCTCGACTCCTCCAGCGTAGCGCGAAAGGCCTCGACCAGCTTGTGCGGCAAATGACGGATAAACCCCACGGTATCGGCCAGCACAATGGGGCCGAGGTCATCCAGCTCCAGGCGGCGCAGCGTCGGGTCGAGGGTGGCGAACAGTTGATCCGCCGCGTACACCTCTGACTGGGTAACGGCGTTGAACAGGGTGGATTTACCGGCGTTGGTATAGCCCACCAGCGAAACGGAGGGAATATCCGCACGCTTACGCCCGCGCCGTGCCTGCTCACGCTGGCTGCGCACGCGTTCGAGTTTCTGTTTGATCTGACCGATACGCACCCGCAGCAAGCGGCGGTCGGTTTCCAGCTGGGTTTCACCCGGACCACGCAGACCGATACCGCCCTTCTGCCGTTCCAAGTGGGTCCAGCCGCGAACCAGGCGCGTGCTCAGGTGATCGAGCTGCGCCAGCTCAACCTGCAACTTACCCTCATGGGTGCGTGCACGCTGGGCAAAGATATCCAGAATCAGCCCCGTACGGTCGAGCACGCGACACTCGAACACACGTTCAAGGTTGCGTTCCTGACTCGGGGTAAGGATGTGGTTGAAGATAACCAGATCGGCCTGCTCGGCCTTGACCAGGTCGCGTAACTCCTCGACCTTGCCACTGCCAATCAGAAATTTTGCGGTCGGCCGATGACGTGGCACGTTAATGAACGCCACCGTGTCCGCACCCGCCGAGTGGGCGAGCTCTTGGAACTCCTGCGGATCTTCGCGCGCCTCTGGGTCTTGGCCTTCCAGATGAACCAGGATGGCCCGTTCACCACCTTCATGACGCTCGAAGAACAAAGCAGACTCCTATCAGGCGTTACCTGGTTCTGCTTCGACTTGCTCGCCTTCTGTCGCGCTCGGCAGACGAACCGGACGGCTCGGCACCACAGTGGAGATTGCGTGCTTGTAGACCATTTGGCTGACAGTGTTCTTCAGCAAAATAACAAACTGGTCGAAGGATTCGATCTGGCCTTGCAGCTTGATGCCGTTAACCAAATAAATTGAAACCGGTACGCGTTCCTTACGCAGGGTATTGAGGTAAGGGTCTTGTAGCGAATGCCCTTTTGACATGTGCCGCACTCCTTTGGAGATCGATAGTTATAGTATGAAAAGTGGTGGACTTAGCCGCCTTACCCCCAAGAGTAGACGGCAATAAGCAAGGTCTCAGTCCAATATGGAGACCGACTTCAAGTATTTCAAGGCACGTGGCAGATTGTCGCAAGCCAGACTGTCTAGCCAGTGCAGATTGGACCAACTGCGCAACCAGGTGAACTGTCTTTTGGCTAATTGACGAGTGGCGATAACGCCTCGCTCGACCATTTGCTCCCGACTCAGGTTGCCGTCGAGGTAATCCCAGACCTGGCGATAACCCACTGCCCGTATAGACGGCAACCCGACATGCAGGTCACCTCTACTGCGCAGGGCTTCGACCTCTTCGACAAAGCCCTGTTCCATCATGGCCTGAAATCTTTCGGCAATCCGCGCGTGCAAAACCTGGCGTTGCGCAGGCGCAATGGCCAAGTTGGCGACAGTATAGGGGAATTGCGGGGCACCGGCTGTGCTAGAACCGCCGTTTTGAGCGGCTTGACGCTCTCTAAGCGACGTCATGGTCTGGCCGCTGACCAGAAATACTTCCAAGGCTCGGGTGAGCCGTTGCGGGTCATTGGGGTGAATACGCGCCGCGGACTCCGGGTCCACCGCCGCCAATTCCCGGTGCAACACCTCCCAACCTTCGCTCGCCGCACGCTGTTCCAGCAGCGCGCGCACCTCGGCATCGGCGGCTGGCATATCGGCCAGGCCTTCCTGCAATGCCTTGTAATACAGCATGGTGCCGCCCACCAGCAGTGGAATACGGCCTTTGGCGGTGATTTCGGCCATGGCCGCCAGCGCGTCGGCGCTGAATTCAGCGGCGGAGTAACGCTCGGCGGGGTCGCGGATATCGATCAGGCGATGGGGAAACTCCGCCAACAGCTGCTTCGACGGCTTTGCCGTGCCGATATCCATGCCACGGTAGATCAGCGCCGAGTCGACGCTGATCAACTCGCAGGGCAAATGCTGGGTCAGCTCGATGGCCAGGTCGGTCTTACCGGCGGCCGTCGGCCCCATGAGGAATATTGCCGGAGGCAGGCGGCTGGACATAGAAGGTAGCCCTTAGCGGCCGCGCATAAAGAGTTTGTCGAGATCATCCATGCCCAGCTGCGTCCAGGTCGGCCGACCGTGGTTGCATTGGCCGCTGCGCTCGGTGCTTTCCATATCGCGCAACAGGCCGTTCATTTCCGGGATGGTCAGACGGCGGTTGGCACGCACGGCGCCGTGGCAGGCCATGGTGCCAAGTAACTCGTTTAGGTGAGCCTGAATGCGGTCACTGGTGCCGTATTCCATCAGGTCGGCGACCACATCATGCACCAGGCGATTGGCCTCAGCCTGTTTGAGCAAGGCCGGGATCTGGCGAATAGCGAGGGTTTCCGGGCCCAGGCGCTGCAGCTCAAACCCCAGGCGCTGGAACCAGGCGGCATGTTCTTCAGCGCAATCGGCTTCACGCTGGCTTACGGCAATCGACTCCGGCACCAGCAGCGGTTGGCCGCTCAGGCCTTCGCTGGCCATGGCGATTTTCAGGCGCTCATAGGTGATGCGCTCGTGGGCGGCGTGCATGTCCACCAGCACCATGCCGACAGCATTCTCAGCCAGGATGTACACGCCCTTGAGCTGCGCCAGGGCGTAGCCCAGCGGCGGGATGTCACCCTGGTTGTCCGGCAAGGCCGCTGGCGTCGGGCCGTTGGCCAGGGGCGTAAAGTACTCGCGGTACACGCCCTGGCTCTCGGCCATCGGCAGGCCAGAGGTTGGCTGCGGCGCGGAATATCCCCCTTGGTACCCACTACCCGGCGCACGCCAGGTGTTTTCACTTAGCGGGCGCTCGAGCACATTTGCCGACAGGCTCATCTCATTTTGCGGGCCGAACTCGCCCGCGGCCTGCCCAGTGGGCCGCAACATACCGGCCACGGCAGCCGGCGCGGCCAGTTGGTCTTCCGGGCGCACCTCGCCCAGGGCGCGGTGCAAAGTGCCATAGAGGAAATCGTGAACCATGCGGTTATCGCGAAAGCGCACTTCATGCTTGGTCGGGTGCACATTGACGTCGACCACAGTCGGGTCGATTTCCAGAAACAGCACAAAGGTCGGATGCCGGCCATTGAACAGCACGTCGCGGTAGGCCTGGCGAATCGCGTGAGCCACCAGTTTGTCGCGCACCGCGCGGCCATTGACGAAGAAATACTGCAGGTCGGTGTTGCTGCGCGAAAAGGTTGGCAAGCCCACCCAGCCCCACAGGCGCAGACCGTTGCGCTCGATCTCGATCGGCATTGCCTGCTCGAGGAAAGCCGAACCGCAAACCGCCGCCACGCGCCGGGCACGACCGGCTTCATCCGGCGCCTCATGCAGCGCCAGCACTGTCTTGCCGTTATGGCGCAGGTGGAAGGCCACATCAAAGCGCGCCAGGGCCTGACGTTTGACCGCGTCCTGGACGTTGTCGAATTCGGTCTTTTCCGAGCGCAGGAACTTGCGCCGCGCCGGGGTGTTGAAAAACAGGTCGCGCACTTCCACCGAAGTACCCACAGGGTGGGCGGCGGGTTGCACCCGAGGCGCCATGTCGCGACCTTCGGTTTCCACCTGCCAGGCCTGCTCGGCGTCGGCGGTACGCGAAGTCAGGGTCAGGCGCGCGACGGAACTGATCGACGCCAGCGCCTCACCGCGAAAACCCATGCTCATCACGGCTTCGAGGTCTTCCAGTTCGCGGATCTTGCTCGTCGCGTGCCGCGCCAATGCCAGCGGCAGGTCTTCGGCGGCGATACCGCTGCCGTCATCGCGCACGCGCAACAACTTGGTGCCACCGAGTTCGGCGTCGATATCGATGCGGGTGGCGCCGGAGTCGAGGCTGTTTTCCAGCAGCTCCTTGATCACCGAAGACGGCCGCTCAACCACCTCCCCCGCAGCAATCTGGTTGGCCAGGCGCGGGCTTAACAACTCAATCCGCGCTTGCGGCGAATAGAGGTTGCTCATGGCTGTGCCACCAGCGCGGTGGGCGGAATCTGCAGGTGCTGGCCGGCCTTGAGGGAATCGCTTTTGAGGTTGTTGGCCGAGCGGATGGCCGCTTGGGTTACTTGATACCGTTGGGCAATCAACGCCAGGCTTTCACCGGGAGCCACCATGTGGTCACGCGGGCCAGGGGCGATCTTGCCGGAGTCACGCAGGAAGGCAATGTAAGTGCCTGGCGGCGGGTTCTGCTGGAAGAACTGGCGGATACCGCTGGAAATCGAACGCGCCAGCGACTGCTGGTGGCTGCCGGAGGCCAGCTTCGCCGATTCGTTGGGGTTGGAGATAAACCCGGTTTCCACCAGGATCGACGGGATGTCCGGCGACTTCAGCACCATAAACCCAGCCTGCTCTACCCGACGTTTGTGCAATGAGGTCACGCTGCCCAGATTGCTCAGCACCTTCTGGCCGACGTTGAGGCTGGAAGACAACGAAGCCGTCATCGACAGGTCGAGCAGTACCCCGGCGAGCATCGGGTCCTTGTCGTCGAGGCTGACGTTGCCGGCACCGCCGATCAAGTCGGAGCGGTTTTCACTGTCGGCCAACCAGCGCGCCGTTTCCGAGGTAGCGCCGCGATCCGACAAGGCGAACACCGAGGCACCGAACGCCGATGAGCTGGGCGCGGCATCAGCATGAATGGAAACGAACAGGTCCGCGCCCTTCTTGCGGGCGATTTCGGTGCGTTTACGCAGCGGAATGAAGTAGTCACCGGTACGCACCAACTCGGCACGGTAGCCCTTGGTGGCGTTGACCTGGCGCTGCAGCTCCTTGGCGATACCGAGCACCACGTCTTTCTCGCGGGCGCCGCGCGGGCCTAGCGCACCAGGGTCTTCGCCGCCGTGGCCGGCGTCGATGGCGACCACGATGTCGCGCTTGCCGCTCGGGTCGGGCGGAGTCAGTTTGGGTGGCGGCTGGGTCGGCGACACCGGCGCTTCTGGCGCGGCGGCGGTGGTGGTCGAAGGCAGGCTCGGCGAGCTGTCGGCACCCTGGTCGAACAGATCGACCACCAGACGGTCGCCGTACTGCTGGTTGGGCGCCAGGGTGAAGCTTTTCGGCGTCACGGGAGAGGACAGGTCGATGACGATGCGCAAGTCGGTCGGCGAGCGCTGCGCCGAGCGCACGCTGGTGATCGGCGTATTGGCTATCGACAGCTGCTCAAGCTTGGTCGCCAGGGTGGCGCCATTGACGTCGATGACGATGCGGTTGGGCGAGGTCAGGGTGAATACGCTGTGGGTCACCGGACCGGAGAGGTCGAACACCAGGCGGGTGTTATCCGGAGCGCGCCACAGCCGTACGCTCTTGATATCGGCCGCAGCCACAATGTCGGCAGCCAATACAGCAAGCAGCACAGCAACCCCGGTAACCAGCGCGCGCATGCGCATACCCAACCCCACTCTCTTATTGATGCTTTTCGTATTTGGTTAAGGCGGCACACCAGGCCTCGCCCAATCCGTTGTGCGACGTAAAACGCAGCAGGCGCCCGCTCTTATGGGGGCTAATGGTAATGGTCAGGTCCGCCTTTGGCAAAACGCCTGCTCCGCGCTGCGGCCATTCGATCAGGCAGAGCGCATCGCCCTCGAAATAATCGCGAATACCCAGAAACTCAAGCTCTTCCGGATCGGCCAGGCGGTACAGGTCAAAGTGGTAAGCGCGCACCGCGCCCAGCTCATAGGGTTCGACCAAGGTGAAGGTCGGGCTCTTCACCGCGCCCGTGTGGCCAAGGCCACGAATGATGCCGCGCGACAGGGTGGTTTTGCCCGCCCCCAGGTCGCCATGCAGGTAGATGATGCCGCGCCCGCCGGTCAACTCGGCGATCCGCGCGCCCAACTCCAGCATCGACGCTTCGTCGGCTTTATAGATATCCACACTCAGTTCAGACATGGCGACTGTTCCTGCAAAAGCTGACGAATAACGGTAATCAGATCACTGGCGGCCAGGCCGCGGCCCTGCGCGCCCAATTGTTCCCCGGCCCGCGCATGCAGCCAGACACCCAGGCTGGCTGCTGCGAAGGCCGGCATACCCTGGGCCAGCAATGCGCCAATGACGCCAGCCAGCACATCACCCAAACCGGCACCGGCCATGGCCGGATGGCCGTGGTCGCACAGATTGAGTTGACCATCCGGCGCAGCAACCAGGCTGCCGGCCCCTTTGAGCACCGTCACCACCGCGTACTTCTGCGCCAGCGCCTGGGCGGCGGCCGGGCGGTCGGCCTGCACCTGGGCGGTGGAAATGCCCAGCAAACGCGCCGCCTCGCCGGGATGGGGAGTAATAACGCTGCCCGCTGGCAAGGCGCACGGCGCTGCTGCCAACAGGTTCAGCGCATCGGCGTCCCAGACCTGCGGCAATTCGGCGCTGCGTGCGACTGAAAACAGGCTGCGGCCCCAGGCCTCCTGACCAAGGCCAGGGCCCACCACCAGCACTGTGGCGCGGTTGGTCAGGGCTAGCAGTTGGTTGGCCGAGCTGACCCCGGCCGTCATTATTTCCGGGCGTCGTACCAGTGCCGCCGGCACATGCTCCGGGCGAGTCGCCAGCGACACCATGCCAGCGCCACTGCGCAAGGCGCTTTCGGCGCTTAGCAGCGCGGCACCGCCGAAACCTCGATCTCCGCCGACCACCAGCACCTGGCCGAACTGGCCCTTATGTGCGGTTGGCGAACGCGGCGGCAGTTGCGGCAGGGTGGCGACCGCCAGACGCTGCGCCACGGCCTCGGTTTGCGTCACCAGGCGCGAATCCGCCTGCAGGTCGTCGAACAGCAGATGGCCCACCAGCGCCGGCGCTTCACCGGTGAACAGGCCGATCTTCAGACCTATAAAGGTCACGGTCAGATCAGCCTTCACCGCCGCGCCCAAGGCGACGCCGGTATCGGCGCACAAGCCGGACGGCAGGTCCAGCGCCAGCACGGGCAGGCCGCTCGCATTGATGCCTGCGATCACCTGGGCGTAAGGCGCGCGCACCTCGCCGGTAAGGCCAGTGCCGAGCAGGCCGTCGACCAGCACACCACGAAGTGCGGCACCGTCCTGCCAAAGCTCGGCGTTCACACCGGCAGTCTTGGCTTCGGCATATGCACTGGCCGCATCTCCCGAAAGGCGGGCCGGATCGCCCACCGCATACACCTGCACCTGCCAGCCGGCGCGCTGGGCCAGCGCGGCCAACAAATAGGCGTCACCGGCATTGTTGCCATGCCCGGCCAACACCGTGACCACCTGCTCCTGCGGCCAACGCTGACGCAATGCACGCCAGGCCGCATGGGCAGCGCGCTGCATCAGCTCAAAGCCGGGAGTGCCCGCGGCAATCAGGCGGGCGTCGAGATCACGTACCTGGGCGGCACTGTGTAAAGCGGTGGGCAGGGGGGCGTTGGAATGCGGCATGCGTCAGTCAGCTCGGATGTCTGGCAGAATTATACGCACGTCCGCCCCGGTTGCCTGTTGCCATGTCCTCCCCCTCCCTCGATCTCGCCGCACTTTCCCAGTCGATCAAAGACTGGGGCCGTGAGCTTGGCTTTCAGCAAGTCGGCATCGCCGGCCTGGAGCTGGGCGAACACGAAGCGCACCTGGAGCGCTGGCTGACGGCCGGCTATCACGGCGAAATGGATTACATGGGCGCCCACGGCAGCAAACGCTCGCACCCGGATGAACTGGTGCCTGGCACCTTGCGTGTGGTGTCGCTGCGCATGGACTACCTGCCCGGCGACACCCTGATGGCGCAGCGCCTTGGCGAAAAGGAAACCGCCTATGTGTCGCGCTATGCCCTGGGCCGCGACTACCACAAGCTGATCCGTAAACGCCTGCAACAATTGGCCGAGCGCATTCAGCAAGCCATCGGCCCGTTCGGCTACCGCGCCTTTGTCGACAGCGCGCCGGTGCTGGAAAAGGCTATCGCGGAGCAGGCCGGGCTGGGCTGGATCGGCAAAAACACCCTGGTGCTCAACCGCAAGGCCGGCAGCTACTTCTTTCTTGGCGAGCTGTTCGTCGATCTGCCGCTGCCGGTCGATGAACCAACCACCGCTGACCACTGTGGCCGCTGCACCGCCTGCCTGGATATCTGCCCGACCAACGCCTTTGTCGGACCCTATGTGCTGGACGCGCGACGCTGCATTTCCTACCTGACCATCGAGCTGAAAGGGCCGATCCCCACTGAGCTGCGGCCGCTGATCGGCAACCGGGTGTTTGGTTGTGATGACTGCCAGATCGTCTGCCCGTGGAACCGCTTTGCCCGGCCAACCGAACAAAGCGACTTCGCCCCCCGGCATAGCCTGGACAACGCGCAACTGGCGGAGCTGTTTCGCTGGAGCGAAGAAGAGTTTCTCAGCCGCACCGAAGGTTCGCCGCTACGCCGCGCGGGCTATGAGCGCTGGCTGCGTAACCTGGCTGTGGGCCTGGGCAATGCGCCTTCCAGCATTCCGGTGCTGGAAGCCCTGGAAACGCGACGCGAGGACGCCTCGGAGATGGTCCGCGAGCATGTGCAATGGGCGTTGGCGCAGCACGGGCGTTAGGTCATACATCTTTCGTAGGAGCGGCTTCAGCCGCGATGCTCTTTAACGTGAAAAGCATCGCGGCTAAAGCCGATCCTACGAAGAGCCTTCGAGCGCTTAGAACTTCTTGATGAAGTGCTCGCGGTAGTACTTCAGCTCGGCGATCGAGTCGTAGATGTCGTCCAGCGCCAGATGGCTGCCTTTCTTGCTGAAACCGTCACGAATCTGCGGCGCCCAGCGCACCACCAGTTCCTTGAGGGTGGAAACGTCCAGGTAGCGGTAGTGGAAGTAGGCTTCCAGGTTCGGCATGTAGCGGTACAGGAAGCGACGGTCCTGGCCGATGCTGTTGCCGCAGATCGGCGATTTGCCTTTGGGCACCCATTGCTCGAGGAAGGCGATGGTCTGTGCTTCGGCTTCCTGGGCGCTGATCTTGCTGTCGCGTACGCGCTGGGTCAGGCCACTCTCGCCGTGGGTACGGGTGCACCATTCGTCCATGGCAGCCAGCACCTCATCACTCTGGTGCACCGCAATCACCGGGCCCTCGGCCAGCACGTTGAGGTTGCTGTCGGTGACAATGGTGGCCATTTCGATGATCACGTCGGTGTCCGGCTCCAGGCCAGTCATTTCCAGATCGATCCAGATCAGATTCTGCGGATTTTGCATGATGGGGCTGCTCCTCGTACGTAGCTGCGCAGTTTAGCTCAGCCACAGCGCCCGGCGGCGAACTTGAGCAGCGTGCTAAACTCGCCGCCCACCTGCGCAGTCGCAGGTCCTGCATTTGTTGCCCCCTCACACCGGAAGCCCCATGGCCAAACGCCAGCTCAACCGTCGCCAGAACTGGCGCATCGAGAAGATCCAAGGCGAGCGCGCTGCCCGCGCCGCCAAGCGCGAGTCGCAATCGCTGGACGCACTGGAAGGCGGCGACCTGGGCCCCGAACAGGTCGGCCTGGTGATTGCCCACTTCGGCGTGCAAGTGGAAGTAGAAGCCCGTGACGGCGAATTGGCCGGCCAAGTATTCCGTTGCCACCTACGTGCCAACCTGCCGACGCTGGTGACCGGCGACCAGGTGGTGTGGCGCGCCGGCAACCAGGGTATCGGTGTAATCGTCGCGCAACTGCCGCGCCATACCGAACTCTGCCGCCCCGACACCCGTGGCGTGCTGAAGCCGGTGGCGGCCAACGTCGACCTGATCGTGATCGTCTTCGCCCCGCTGCCCGAACCCCACGCCAACCTCATCGACCGCTACCTGGTTGCCGCCGAACACGCCGGCATCCGCCCCTTGCTGCTGCTGAACAAGGCCGACCTGATCGATGACAAGAACGCCGTGGCGCTGAATGCACTGCTCGGCGTGTACCGCCAGCTGGGTTACCCACTGTTGGAAGTGTCCGCCCACCATGGCAACGGCATGCAGCTGTTGCAGGCGGAGCTGGATGGGCATGTCAGCGTGTTCGTCGGCCAGTCGGGGGTGGGCAAGTCATCCCTGGTGAATAGCCTGCTGCCGGAAGTCGACACCCGTGTCGGGCCGCTGTCTGAGCTGACCGGCAAGGGCACCCACACCACCACCACGGCGCGGCTGTTCCACTTTCCCAATGGCGGCGAACTGATCGACTCCCCGGGCATTCGCGAATTCGGCCTGGTGCACGTCAGCCGCGATGACGTGGAGGCGGGCTTCATCGAATTCCACGACCTGATCGGCCAGTGCCGCTTCCGCGACTGCAAACACGACCGCGAGCCCGGCTGCGCCTTGCTCAAGGCGCTCGAGGAAGGCCGCGTGCAGCCGCAACGGATGGCCAGCTACCGGCACATCATCTCGACCCTGCCCGAGCAGGATTACTGAAACGAAAAGGCCGCGTCGAGACGCGGCCTTTTTCATTCACAGCAGGCTTCAGTTTTCCCGCGCCTGATCCAGCTTCAACGCGCCGTTGTCAAACACGTTGAGCTTTTCTTTGAGTTGCTCAGGGGTGGTCTGCGCCCCAGCTGGTGCTGGCACAGGCGAGCCTGAAGCCGGTGTACCTGGCGCAGTTGGAGCGCCTTCGCCGGCCGGGGCATCTGCTCCACCCTCACCCGCACCCTGCCCACCCTCGATCGCACGCTGAGCCTTTTTGGTCAGCACGATGATGTCGATACGACGGTTCACCGGGTTCATCGGGTCGTCGCGGTCGAACAGCGCCGAAGAGGCATAGCCCACCACGCGGGCAATCTGTTCATCCGGGTAACTGCCGGCCACCAGGGTGCGGCGGGCGGCGTTGGCGCGCTCGGCGGAGAGCTCCCAGTTGCCATAGTCGCCGCGCCCGACAAAGGGCTTGGCATCGGTATGGCCGCTGATGCTGATCTTGTTCGGCACCGCCTTGATGGTGTCGGACATGGCCAGCAGGATGTCTTCGAAGTACGGCTGCAAACGCGCGCTGCCACTGTCGAACATCGGCCGGTTGGCGGCGTCCATGATCTGGATGCGCAGGCCGTCCTGGGTGATCTCGAACAGGATCTGGTCCTTGAAGCGCTGCAGCTCGGGGTTCTCGTTGACCTTGTTCTGCAACTCTTGCAGCAACAGTTCGAGGCGCTCTTTCTCGAGTTTCTCGGCGATGTTCTCGGCCTGGGTTTCACTCGGGGCGATATCGCTATCGGTGTCCGAGGTGGTATCGGTGGCGGCCTTGGCGTCTTTCACTTCCGGGTTCAGGGTTTTGTCCGGCGCCGGCGTCGGCGTACCGCCAAGGTCGATCACGTAGGGGCTGGCGCTTTCGCTGAAACCGACCGGGTCCTGGAAATAACCGGAGATGGCTTTCTTCTGCTCAGGAGTAGCCGAGGACATCAGCCACAGCACCAGGAAGAACGCCATCATCGCGACGGCGAAGTCGGCGAAGGCGATTTTCCAGGCGCCACCGTGGTGGCCTGCGGCGTATTTTTTAACGCGCTTAACGATGATGGGTTGGTTGTTATCCATCTATCAGCGACCGCGAATCGCTTGTTCCAGCTCGCTGAAACTCGGCCTGTGCGCGGGGAACAACACCTTGCGGCCAAATTCCACGGCCAGCGACGGCGGCATACCGGAGGCCGACGCCACCAAGGTGGCCTTGATCGCTTCGTACACGTTCAACTCTTCCTTGGCATCGTGTTCGAGGCAGGTCGCCAGCGGTCCGAAGAAACCATAGGCGGCGAGAATCCCAAGGAAGGTCCCCACCAGCGCCGCACCTACGTGCTGGCCGAGAGCCGACTGCTCTACCTGACCGAGCAGGGCCATGGTCACCACGATACCCAGTACCGCGGCGACGATACCGAAGCCTGGCAAGCCGTCGGCGATACGGGTGACCGCGTGGGAGTTGTGTTCGAGTTCTTCTTTGAGGCTGCCCAATTCCATGTCGAACAGGCCTTCCAGCTCATGCGGCGCCATGTTGCCGGAGGACATGATGCGCAGGTAGTCGCAGACGAACGCGGTCATGCCGGCATCTTTGAGCAGGCCTGGGTACTTACTGAAAATGGCACTGGCGGCGGGGTCTTCGACATCGGCCTCGATGGCCATCATGCCTTCGCGACGGCTCTTGTTGAGGATCTCGTAGAGCATGCTCAACACTTCAAGGTAGAAGGTGTGGGTAAAGCGGTTACCGAACATCTTCAGGGCTTTCTTGAACACCGACATGAAGGTGCTGCCGGGGTTGGCCTGAAGGAATGCGCCCAGTGCAGCGCCACCGATGATCATCACCTCGAAGGGTTGGATCAACGCGGCGATCTTGCCGTGGGACAAAATGTATCCGCCCAGAACCGAAGCGAACACAACAATGATGCCAATGATTTTTGCCATAGAAGGTTACTTAAAAGCCAAGAAGACACAGCCAAGGGAAGGGTTATAAAAATCAGCCCTTCTAATTATCGGAACTTATACGCCAGACTATAGCCAGTTAAGGTTAAAAGCCAATGGGCTAAAAACACATGCCGACCTTGCCACCGCTACCCTCCAGCCTGAAAACCTGGCTCAAGCATCTCGATAGTGTGCGCCTGCCAATCCTGGCAACCACCCACGAGCGGGTGCGGCGATCCCTGGTCAGCAGCAGCACCTCATTGCGCGAAGTGGCCGAGCGTATCGAGGCCAGCCCCTCGCTGGCCCTGCTGGTGTTGCGTGAAGCCAACCGCAGCAACAACAGCCTCAGCGAGCCTGCGGAAAGCCTGGAAATCGCCATCAGCCGCCTGGGCCTGGCGCGCACAGAAGATCTTCTCAATATGTTACCGGTGCTGGCCGAGGACAAAATTCCCAAGCCGCTGCGGCAAATCCAGCTAATCAGTCTGCACGCCTCACAACAGGCCAGCGGCCTGTTTGCCAATCGCCTGGCGCGGCTGTGGCAGGAGATCCACTGGAGCAGCCTTCTATTTCTGGCGCCGCTGTGGCCATTGGCCGCAGCCCACCCCGAGCTGATCGAAGAATGGGAACACCGCGTGCTGGCCCTCGGCGAACCTACGCAAAAAGTCGAGCGCGAGCTGTTCGGGGTGTCACTGCCCACCCTATGCCTGGCCCTGGCTGAACACTGGCGCCTGCCGGCATGGATCATCCAGGCCTACCGCCTGTTGGCCACCGAGCGCCGCCTGCTGGCCAAGGCGCTGCACATTGCCCGTAATAATGAAGAGCCGCTGCATCAGCAACAGCTATTGGATGCCGACCCGGCGCTGTCGCGCTGGCTGACCCAGCCTGGCAACACCATTGTGTTCGCCAATGCCCTGGCCCTGAGCTCCCACGCCGGCTGGCAAAGCGCGCACAGCCTGCGCTGGCAACGTATTACCGCGCTGTATCTGCAGGTGTCACTGGCCGAGCTGCAGCAGTTGACTCACCAGCAAGCGGTAAACAGTGCGCGACAATACTCGGCCAGCGATCTATGGCACCCGGCCCAGGCCTTGCTCTGGCCTTGGGATGTCCGTCGCCTGCAAGCGGCCCCGCCACCACCCGTGGCCAAAGACACCTCGCCCGCCTGGCAGCAGCACTGCCGCGAGCTGCTGCGCGAACCGAGCGCCTTCGCCAACCTGCTGCAACTGACCACCTGCATCCGCGATGCCCTGGATGCCTGCGGCATGAGCCGTGCGCTGGTGTTGCTGGCCGACAAGACGCACAGCCGCCTGGTGACCCAGCAAACCGTCGGGCTGCCCAAAGAAGCCCAGGCGCTGACCCTCGACCCGGCCAACAGCCAGGTGCTCAAGCGCCTGCTGGCCCAGCCGGGGCAGTTGCGCTTGAGCCCGGAAAACATCGCGCAGTTTTCCGCGCTCATGCCCGGCACCCTGAAAGCCCTGTTCCCCGGTGAACATATGCTGATCCGCTCGCTGGCCAACAACGGCAAGGTGGTGATGCTGCTGGTGGTCGACCAGCAGGGCACGCCGCTCAGCGACCCTTGCGTACAGGCGTTCGGCAAAATATCGCAATGCATCGAACGCGCTTTGGCCAGCTTTGCCAAACGCGGGCGCTAACCTTTCCGCTACAATTTGCCCCCTTATCATTTGGCTCGGAGGCCAAGCATGTCCGCCTTCTCTGGTTTGCCCCTGGTCATCGAACCCGCCGAACTGGCTGCGCGTCTGAACGCGCCGGAGCTGATCCTGGTCGATCTCACCAGCGCAGCCCGCTACGCCGAAGGCCATATTGCCGGCGCCCGCTTCGTCGATCCCAAACGCACCCAACTGGGTCAGCCGCCAGCGCCCGGCTTGCTGCCGAGCGCTGAAAATCTGCAGGCACTGTTCGCCGAACTGGGGCACAACCCCGATGCGGTGTACGTGGTGTACGACGATGAAGGTGGCGGCTGGGCCGGCCGTTTTATCTGGCTGCTGGATGTGATCGGCCACAGCCAGTACCACTACCTCGACGGTGGCCTGCTGGCCTGGCAAGCCGAGCACCGCGAACTCAGCAGCGAGGTGCCGGCCGCCAGCAGCCAGGCACCTGTTGCCCTGCACATTGACGATGCCCCTACCGCCACCCGCGAATACCTGCAAAGCCGTCTGGGCAGCAGCGACCTGGCGATCTGGGACGCCCGCGGCCCACTCGAATACAGCGGCGAGAAAGTCGTCGCCGCCCGTGGCGGCCACATCCCTGGCGCGGTGAATTTCGAATGGACCGCCGGCATGGACAAAACCCGTGCTCTGCGCATTCGCCAGGATATGCCGGCGATTCTCGAAGAACTGGGCATCAGCAAAGACAAAGAAATCATCACCCACTGCCAGACCCATCACCGCTCCGGCTTCACCTACCTGGTGGCCAAGGCGCTGGGCTATCCACGGGTCAAGGCGTATGCCGGCTCCTGGGGCGAGTGGGGCAACCTGCCGGACACGCCGATCGAGGTCTGAACCTCCCGCGTACTTCCGGCCACTTATTCACCATGCAAGGACACCCATGAAAGACCGTCTGTTTATCCTCAGCCAGTACCTGTTGCCCCACCACCTGCTGTCGCGCCTGATTGGCTGTATCGCTGAATGCCGTGCGACCTGGCTGAAAAATCCGCTGATCAACTGGTTCGTCAAACAGTACCAAGTGGACATGAGCGAAGCGCAGGTCGAAGACCCGACCGCCTACGAAAACTTCAACGCCTTCTTCACCCGCGCCCTCAAGGATGGCGCGCGGCCGCTGGATGAAACCCCTGGCGCAGTACTCTGCCCGGCCGACGGTGCAGTCAGCCAACTGGGCGCCATCGAACATGGCCGCCTGTTCCAGGCCAAGGGTCACAGCTTCAGCGCCGTGGAACTGCTCGGCGGTGATAGCGAACGCGCCGCGCCGTTCATGGGTGGTGAGTTCGCCACAATCTATCTGTCACCCAAGGACTACCACCGCGTGCACATGCCGCTGGCTGGCACCCTGAAAGAAATGGTGTACGTGCCGGGCCGGCTGTTCTCGGTCAACCAGACCACCGCCGAAAACGTACCGGAGCTGTTCGCCCGCAACGAGCGCCTGGTGTGCCTGTTTGACACCGAGCGCGGGCCGATGGCTGTGGTGTTGGTGGGCGCGATGATTGTCGCTGCCATCGAAACCGTATGGGCCGGGCAGGTCGCCCCGCCAGCACGCCTGCTGAAAACCACCCGCTACGACGCCGCTGCACGCGGGCCGATTGAGCTGGCCAAGGGCGCCGAGCTGGGTCGCTTCAAACTCGGCTCCACCGCCATCGTGCTGTTTGGCCCGAACCAGGTGAAGTGGGCTGAGCACATGGTCGCCGGCAGCGCCACGCGCATGGGCGAACGCCTGGCTGACGCACGCTGATCGCCGCCATTGGCGGCGCATCGACAGCGGCTGATTTGCGCGGCTGTTGAACGTCTAAGTCGGCGCCGGGGTCTCAAGCAGAAGAAACCTCTGCCGACAAAGGCAAAATGCCATCTTAGCCATACCCTCGATTGGCTGCGGGTGTGGCAAGATGCTGCTAGAGTTCGAAAAACCAGACATTCAGATCGACTCGCCACGCCCCCGTGCGCAGGAGTGTCCAGCCAGATGGATTACGAGTTACATGGATAAACAGAATCCCCACCTGCTGCTACGTGTACCCACGCCAAACCAGCAGAAGCTATCGTTCTGTGACTCCAGCCCTCGCGACCTGAAACGTTGGATCGCCGGCCTGCCGAAAGCCAATCTGGGCGAAACGGCCCGTCAGCTGTACCAATGCCTGGTTGAGCTCAACCAACTGATCACCCCCGCAGAAAACCGCCTGCAGCTGCTCGAGCTGCTGCGCGCCGAAGTGTATTTCGTCTGCAAACACCTGGAACGTCACTTCCTCAACCAGGCCATCGTTCTGGATGAGCGCCCGCGTAAAGTGGCCAACCTTTGCCAGGCCCTGGAAAACCACCTGGCCGCTGGTTACAAACTGATCGTTTCCCAGGAAGCGTCACGCACCAGCCGCGAGCGCAACCAGCTGCAACTGCTGACCATCGCCATTCAACGTGCAGCCCACTGCCTGTGCGGCCCGCTGATTCGCGCCAGCCAGTTGTACTGCCCGGTGCCCGAAGGCCTGTGGCTGGAACTGCACAAGCTCTACCAGATCGCCCAGAACAGTGCCCTGCAAACCGTTGTCGTACGCGACGACCTGGCCCTGCACACCAAAGGCCTGAGCGTTGAGCAGACCTACCTGATCGCCTTGCTGCTCGGCTGCGCGCGCACCAACCAGATGCGCCAGAGCGGCATTGCGCGGCTCTCCGAAGTGCTCGGTTCGTGGAGCAGCCTGGTGCACCTGCAAGCGGCAGATGAACCCGGCAGCCTGTTCGCCATTCCGTCTCAGGTCGATGGCCCACCACGCTACAAGTCGCTGTACCAGGACAACGAGTTGCACAACCTGCTGGGCATCGACCCGCAGCCGCTGGTGGACGCGATCAAGGAACACTTGATGCTCACGCCGGAGCAACGCGGCGAATCGCGCCTGCTGATTCCCGAAGGCATGAGCATCGACCTGCTGCAGCACCTGAGCTCAGCCTGGGGCGACATCGCCGAACGCACCTTCCAACGCAATGCCGGTCAGGGCAGCCTGACCCTGTGCCTGGGCATGAGCGCCCTGCACTTCTTCCTGGCCGGCGGCAAGCCGTTCAACGAAGTGCTCAAGCGCCCGGAAGAGCGCCAGACCGCCAGTTTCAAGGCGTTCAATGCTGACGCCAAGGATGTCTGGCGTAACGCCTTCGACGCCCAGGCCAACGTCACCATGGACTGGAACGCGGCGCTGCCCCACGAAGAAATCCAGTACCAGCGCCCGGCCAATGAAGCCGATGCGGCCGCTACCGGCACCGGCGAAAACAGCTACCCGACGTTCGAGCTGGCCATCGTCAACCACAGCCCTGGCGGTTATTGCCTGAGCTGGCCGAAAGAAGTGCCAACCCAACTGCAAGCCGGTGAATTGCTCGGCGTACAGGATTCGCCCGAACAAAGCTGGAGCGTCGCCCTGGTGCGCTGGATTCGCCAGGTTCGTGGTGGCGGCACACAGATGGGTATCGAACTGATCGCCCCGCATGCGCAGCCATGTGGC
This sequence comes from Pseudomonas sp. GV071, assembly GCF_003050835.1. GTDB lineage: Bacteria > Pseudomonadota > Gammaproteobacteria > Pseudomonadales > Pseudomonadaceae > Aquipseudomonas. Next base: position 112,013 of record NZ_QAOJ01000010.1, read on the forward strand.
CTGCAATTGCTACGCAAGGCCGACCAGAACAGCCAGTACCTGCGTGCCCTGCTGCTGCCAGAAATCAGCGCGATTTCGCGCCCGGCCACCTTGATCACCGCCCGCCTGCCGTTCCAGGAAGGCAATAAAGTGCAGATCAACCTGAACGGCGAAGAACGTCGTGCCGTGCTCAGCCGCAAGCAAACCAGCACCGGCAGCTTCAACCAGTTCGAGTACCGCGCGGTAGAGCAGACACCCCCTGAACAAGGGAAACCGGTCACACCACAGAAGAACCAGAGCGCAAGCGGCGAGGAAGACTTTGACTCACTTTGGAAGTCACTGTAAGTTGCCCCGCACACCCCCTTTTGTCGCCTTTTCGCGCCCGCTCGGCGCAGTCTAAGCACACGCCATGGCCATTGAGAAAAAAACCATCCGGCTGCTGATTCTCGAGGACTCGCAGAACGAGGCCGAGCGTCTCGTCAGCCTGTTCCGCAATGCTGGTCGCGCCACCCGCGTGCACCGGCTGACGTCCAGCGACGACCTGGCCACCGCCCTCCAGCAAAGCTGGGACCTGCTGATTGCCGCGCCGAGCAGTGAAAACCTCGACCCCAGCGAAGCGATCAATGCGATTCGCCGCCAGGCCAAAGACATTCCGCTGATTCAGCTGACCGCCGACAACGACCCCGACGCCATCACCGAAGCCCTCGCCCTCGGCGCGCAAGACGCCCTGCCGCAAGGCGAGGATGAGCGCCTGATCCTGGTGGCTAATCGTGAACTGGCCAACCTTGAAGAGCGTCGCGGCCGGCGTGTGGCCGAAATCGCCCTGCGCGAAGCGGAGAAGCGTTGCCAGTTGCTGCTCGACAGCTCGGTGGACGCCATCACCTACGTGCACGACGGCATGCACATCTATGCCAACCGCGCTTACCTGAAGCTGTTCGATTACGAAGACGGCGACGAGCTCGAAGGCATGCCGATGATCGACCTGATCGCCAGCTGCGACCACGCCAACTTCAAAGACTTCCTGAAGAACTACCAGAGCGCCGAGGGCAGTGCCGAACTGACCTGCAGCGGGATCAAGGCCAACGGCCAGACCTTCCCGGCCCGGATGAGCTTCTCGCCCGCCACCTACGACAGCGAACCCTGCATCCAGGTGGTGATCCGCGCCGAAAGCGGCAACGCCGAACTGGAAGAAAAGCTGCGGGAAATCAGCAGCCAGGACCTGGTCACCGGCCTGTTCAACCGCAGCCACTTCCTCGAGCTGATGGATGCTGCCGCCGAACGCGCGGTGAATGCCGGCACGCCGGCGACCCTGAGCTATATCCGCGTCGACCGCTACAGCAACCTGCTGGCCGAAACCGGCCTGGCGGGCATCGACCTGCTGCTCACCGATCTCGCCAACCTGTTGCGCCAGCACTTCAGTGATGACGCGCAATTGGCCCGCTTTGGTGACGACGTGTTCGCCGTGCTGCAACCGGGCAAGCCCCCGGAACAGGCGCAACCCGAGCTGGCCGCGCTGCTGAAAAAGGTCGAAGGGCATATGTTCGACGTCAGCGGCCGCACCGTGCAGACCAGCCTGTCGATTGGTGTTGCCGGCCTCAACGAAAAAACCCCCAACGCCCAGGAAGTGGTCGACCGCGCGCACCGCTGCGCCGACGAACTTGGCGATGGCAATGCGCTCAAGCTGTACAACCCGGCGCAGGAACTGGCCGCCGCCGCCAACCGCGGTAGCATCATCGCCATGGTTCAGCAGGCCCTGGAAAACAACAGTTTCCGTCTGCTGTTCCAACCGATCATCAGCCTGCGGGGCGATAGCAGCGAGCACTACGAAGTGCTGCTGCGCCTGCTCAACCCGCAAGGCGTCGAAGTGCCTCCCGGCGAATTCCTCGAAGCCGCCCGCGATGCCGGCATGGCCGAGAAGATCGACCGGTGGGTGATCCTCAACTCGATCAAGCTGCTCGCCGACCACCGTGCCAAGGGCCACAACACCTGCCTGTTCGTGCACCTGTCGAACGCCAGCGTGCAGGACCAGACCCTGTTGCCATGGCTGAGCGTGGCCCTCAAAGCCGCGCGTTTGCCCTCGGATGCCCTGGCCTTCCAGCTCAGCGAGCCGGATGCCACCACCTACCTGAAACAGGCGAAAGCCTTGACCCAGGGTTTGGCGGAGCTGCACTGCAAGGTCGCCCTGAGCCAGTTTGGCTGCTCGCTGAACCCGTTCAACACGCTCAAGCACCTGAGTGTCGACTTCGTCAAAGTGGACGGTTCGTTCTCCCAGGACCTCAGCACCGCCGACGCCCAGGAAGCGCTGAAAACCCTACTCAGCAGCCTGCATGCGCAAGCCAAGCTGACCATCGTGCCGTTCGTGGAGAGCGCCAGCGTGCTGGCCACCTTGTGGCAAGCCGGGGTGAATTACATCCAGGGTTACTACCTGCAGGGTCCAAGTCAGTCGATGGATTACGACTTCGCCGCTGGCGACGAGTAAATCCAAACAGCATCGCGGCTAAAGCCGCTCCTACGGTCACCTTTTCCTGTAGCAGCGGCTTCAGCCGCGATGCTCTTGATCTGAATAACGGCCACAAAAAAAGGCGCCCCGCGGGGCGCCTTTTTTATTGCAGCGAAGCTTAGTGCTGAGCAGCGCCCGCGCCTTCAGCCTGAATACGCGCCAGTTCCTGGGCGTACAGGGCATCGAAGTTCACCGGAGCCAGCATCAGTGCCGGGAACGAGCCACGGACTACCAGGCTGTCCAGGGTTTCGCGGGCGTACGGGAACAGGATGTTCGGGCAGAACGCACCGAGGGTGTGGCTCATGGACGCGGCGTCCAGGCCTTTGATCAGGAAGATACCGGCTTGCTGCACTTCAGCGATGAAAGCGGTTTCTTCGCCGGTTTTAACGGTAACCGACAGGGTCAGAACCACTTCGTGGAAATCGCCTTCCAGCGCTTTCTGACGGGTATTGAGGTCCATGGCAACGCTTGGCGCCCACTCCTGACGGAAGATTTCCGGGCTTTTCGGTGCTTCGAACGACAGGTCGCGCACGTAGATGCGTTGCAGGGAGAATTGTGGGTTTTCAGCGCCTTGAGCAGCGCCTTCAGTGGTCACTTGGTCAGTCATTAGCAAAAACCTTCTTATCGTTTAAAGGAGTAAAAATCAGCCCTTGAGCAACGCGTCCAACTTGCCGGCGCGTTCCAGGGCATAAAGGTCATCGCAGCCACCCACGTGGGTGGTGCCGATCCAGATTTGCGGCACCGAGGTGGCGCGGGCTTTGCGAGTCATTTCGGCGCGCACATCGGGCTTGCCGTCGACGCGGATTTCCTCGAACGCTACACCTTTTTGGGTGAGCAGCTGTTTGGCGCGGATGCAGTACGGGCACCAATCGCTGGAATAGACGACAACGGCAGGCATATCACTTCACCACTGGCAGGCTTTCACTGCGCCAGGTGGACATGCCACCCGAGAGCTTGGCCGCGTTGAAACCGAGTTTTTTCAGGTCACGGGCGACGGCGCCAGCCTGTTGGCCCAGGGCGTCGACCACGATGATGGTTTTGCTTTTATGTTTTTCCAGTTCGGCAACCCGACCGGCGACTTTGTCGTAGGGAATATTCAGCGCACCGACAATGCGGCCGGTGGCAAAGTCTTTGTTGTTGCGTACGTCGAGAACAATGCCCTCGTCGCGGTTAACCAGTGCGACCAGCTCGCGGGTGCTGATGCTGGCGCCGCCTTTGCTCAGCTCGGTGAAGATCAGCGCTGCCAGCAGCACTGCGAAAATACCGCTGAGCACATAGTGGTTAGTAGCAAATTCAATCAGGTGAGCGAGCATCAATAAGTTCCAGAACGACAAAATGTCGGCCAGTATACACAGCCCCCAAGGGCGGCCAAACCCCGTCCAGCGGTGACGCAGCCCTAACTTCGCTTTAAAATGCCGCACCGTTCCAACTGGCACGAAAACTACTGCGCTCGGCCATGCTGCGTTAAAAACGGTGAACGAATGCTCATTGACTACAGTCAACTCCGCTTCGTCCCCCGTTTTTGCCTTGCCTGACCTTCGCTCGCTACGTTTTCGAGCCAGTTAACCCAAAAATATTTCCTCCAAAAGCGAGCCGGATAATGACTGCCACGCCCAAACCACTGGTGCTAATCATCCTCGATGGCTTCGGTCACAGTGACAGCCCCGAATCCAATGCCATCTATGCCGCCAACACCCCCGTCTACGACCACCTGCGAGCCACTCAGCCCAACGGCCTGATTTCCGGCAGCGGCATGGACGTCGGCCTGCCGGACGGCCAGATGGGCAACTCGGAAGTCGGCCACATGAACCTCGGCGCCGGCCGCGTGGTGTATCAGGACTTCACCCGGGTGACCAAAGCAATTCGCGACGGCGAGTTCTTCAGCAATCCGGCCATCGTGACCGCTGTCGACAAAGCGGTCAGCGCCGGCAAAGCCGTGCACATCCTCGGCCTGCTCTCCGACGGCGGCGTACACAGCCACCAGGACCACCTGGTGGCCATGGCCGAACTGGCTGCCCAGCGCGGCGCCGAAAACATCTACCTGCACGCCTTCCTCGACGGCCGCGACACCCCGCCGAAAAGCGCCCAGCCATCCTTGCAACTGCTGGACGACACCTTCGCCAAACTCGGCAAAGGCCGCACGGCGACCATCATTGGCCGCTACTTCGCCATGGACCGCGACAACCGCTGGGACCGCGTCGAGCAGGCCTACAACCTGATCGTCGACAGCAGCGCCGAATTCACCGCCGATACCGCCCAGGCCGCTCTCGAAGCCGCCTACGCCCGCGGCGAGAGCGACGAATTCGTCAAAGCCACCCGTATTGGTGCCCCCGCCAAGGTCGAAGACGGCGATGCCGTGATCTTCATGAACTTCCGCGCCGACCGTGCCCGGGAGCTGACCCGCGCCTTCGTCGAACCCGACTTCGCCGACTTCGCCCGCCCGCGCGCGCCGCAACTGGCCGGGTTTGTGATGCTCACCCAGTACGCCGCCAGCATCAAAGCGCCCATCGCCTTTGCCGCCAGCAGCCTGGACAACGTGCTCGGCGAATACCTGGCGAAAAACGGCAAGACCCAACTGCGCATTGCCGAAACCGAGAAATACGCCCACGTCACCTTCTTCTTCTCCGGCGGTCGGGAAGACCCGTTCGAAGGCGAAGAACGCATCCTGATCCCTTCGCCGAAAGTCGCCACCTACGACCTGCAGCCGGAAATGAACGCACCGATCGTCACCGACCGCATCGTTGAAGCCATCGAGCAGCAGCGCTACGACGTGATCGTGGTCAACTACGCCAACGGCGACATGGTCGGCCACACCGGCGTGTTCTCGGCGGCCGTGAAGGCGGTTGAATGCCTGGACGAATGCGTCGGCCGCATCGTCGCTGCGCTGGACAAGGTCGGCGGCGAAGCGCTGATCACCGCCGACCACGGCAACGTCGAGCAAATGCAAGACGAAAGCACCGGCCAGGCGCACACCGCGCATACCTGCGAGCCGGTACCGTTCATCTACGTCGGCAAACGCGCCCTGAAGATCCGCGACGGCGGCGTCCTCGCCGACGTCGCGCCGACCATGCTGGCGTTGATGGGGTTGCCCAAGCCTGCCGAGATGACGGGCACCAGCATCGTCCTTCTGGACTGATGCTTTCAGATGCAAAAGCATCGCGGCTAAAGCCCCTCCCACAGGAGATGTGCAATCCCTTGTAGGAGCGGCTTCAGCCGCGATGCGCTTGATCTTCACCGATAAAAAAACCGGGCTTATGGCCCGGTTTTTTTATGGCTCAAGCACCGATCAATGCTTGGTCTCTTCGCCGGCCTTTTTGGCCAGGTAGTGCACGAACAGTTGGTTGGCATTACCCAGGGAGGTCAGGTGGGCGTAGATCCAGCCGAGGAAGCCGGAGCGGTGCAGGTCCAGCACGTGCTCGTCGGCCAGGGCCAGGAACTTCTCTTCGTCGACGGCGAGGAAGTCGCTCAGCACGAAGGATTCGCCGCTGGTGTGGCTCAGTTTCAGGCTGCGCGGGGCCAGCAGTTCCAGTTCGTTGAGCTTGGCGACGAAGCGGCGGGTGCGCTCCATTTCGGCGGTGAAGTTCTGCAGGAACTGAATCATCTCTTCGAGGAATTCGCTGTTCTGGCCTTCTTCGGTGAACAGCTCACGGCCCTCTTCTTCGTTCCAGCCCGGGTAGGCGGAGTCGAAGCAGACGGTGAAATTCTCGGCGCCGTCTTGCGCCAGGACGAACGGGTAGCGACGCACGAAGGCCGGAATGTAGGTGTTCTCGGCCCACTGATGATCGGCGCCGACGTAGCCGTTGTCGCCCTCTTTCAGGCCCAGCAGGGCGATCGGCATGGCGGCTTCGCCTTCACCGATGAAGACGATCGGGTAGTGGCGCGAGGCCTGGAAGAACTCCAGGCCGGCCAGCGGCACCAGGTGGGTGGCGGCGGCGAATTCGCTGTTGTTGAGTCCGGCGAGTTTCAGCGACTTGTGTTCGTCGCGGTTCAGCGCCTTGATTTCTTTGTAAAGCAACAAAGTGGTCATGTACAAAACTCCTGAAAATTCGGCTTAACCGATGACGATCAGCGTCAGGACCTGGCCGCTGCGCTGATCTGCAGCCACGTATCAAAAATCGAATGGGGGCGTCACTACACGCATTGCTGATACCCACAACGGGGTATAGCAAAGCGGGTCGCAGAGTCTCGTATCACTGGCGCACTGCCAACCGAGGCTAGCCACTATCCGAAAGCTCTTACTCGGATGGCGGCAGGAGCCGGTGAGCGGCACGACAAAACAGCCTTGGTCGGCCGATCTGCGCTAGCGCTGCTGCAACCAATCAAGAAAGTTGCTCTCGCTCAACGGCGGGCTGAAGTAGAAGCCCTGCCCCAGGGCGCAGTCGAGGCCGCGCAAGGTGTCGTATTGGGCGAGGTTTTCGATGCCTTCGGCGACGCATTCCAGGCCGAGGTTGTGGGCAATCATCAGGATGGTTTCCACCAGCATTTTGCCGCTGGCGTCCTCGGGCAAGTCGGCGACAAAGCTGCGGTCGACTTTCAGGCGGTCCAGCGGCAGGCGCTTGAGGTAGGTCAGCGAGGAGTAGCCGGTGCCGAAGTCGTCGATGGCAAAACGCACCCCGAGCGCCTTGAGGGCCTGCATGGCGGCGATGCATTGGTCGACGTCTTCGAGCAGCACACCCTCGGTGATTTCCAACTCCAGCACGCGCGCCGGCAGGTTGTGCCGCTGCAGGCAATCGGCAACCCGCTGCACCACGTCGAACTGGCGCAGTTCGTGGGGGCTGAGGTTGACCGCCAGCACCAGCTCGGGCCAGCGCCAATGCCAACGGGCCAGGGCGGCGCAGGCTTCGTCGAGCACCCAGGCGCCGATGTCGAGGATCAGGCCGGTCTCTTCAGCCAGCGGAATGAACTGCGCCGGCGGGATATCGCCGCGTTCGGGGTGGGTCCAGCGCAGCAGCACTTCGGCGCCCACGACTTGGCCGGTGAGCAGGTCCAACTGGGGCTGGAAGGCCAGGTGCAGTTGGTCACGGACCAGGGCCTGACGCAGCTCGCCCTGCAGTTGCAGACGCTGGTCAATGGCTGCCTGCATCGCTGGGGCGAAGAAGTGCAAGGCGTTGCGCCCGCCGCGCTTGGCCCGGTACATGGCGGTGTCGGCTTGTTTGAGCACATCGGCGGCACCCTGCTCGCCCACTGGGTGCAGGGCGATGCCGATGCTGGCGCTGATGGACAGTTCGTGACCGTCGATGTGGTAACTGCCGAGCAGGCTCTGCAGCAGTTTTTCGCCGACATCGGCGGCGTGTTCGCCGGCCACTTCCGGGTTGTCGCCGATGCTTTCAAGAAGCACCACGAACTCGTCGCCGCCGAGGCGCGCCAGGGTGTCTTCGGCGCGCAGGCAGCCGGCCAGGCGGGTGGTGACTTCGCGTAACAAGGCATCGCCGACCGGGTGGCCGAGGCTGTCGTTAACGGTTTTGAAGTGGTCGAGGTCGATGAACAGCAAGGCGCCGAACGAGCTGTCGCGCACCTCGCGGGTCATCGCGTGCTGCAAGCGGTCGAGCAGCAGGCGGCGGTTGGGCAGGCCGGTGAGTTCGTCGCTGTAGGCCAGGCGTTCGATCTCGCGCTGGTAGCGCTGGCGCTCGGAAATATCGGTGACGCTGGCGCGGATCAATTTCTGCTCGCCGGGCATGCGTACCAGGCGCACTTCGCAGGGCAGCTGGCGGCCGGCGCTGTCGCGGTGCAGCCACTCGAATACCGGCGCGGCGCCTTCCAGGGCGGCGGTGGTGTAGCCCATCCCGGCTTGGGCCGAGGGGCGACCGTCGGCCTGACGCAACGGGCTGAGGTCAACCGGGCGGCGGCCGATCAGCTCGTCACGGCTGAGTTTGAACAGGCGCTCGGCGTTTTCGTTGACGTCCACCAGGCCGCCGTCTTCGGTAAACAGCAGGATCGCTTCCGGGGCGTGTTCCACCAGGGTGCGATAGCGCGCCTCGGCCTCGAAACGCGCGGTGATGTCTTCGATCAAGGCCAGGCAGGCTTCCAGATTGCCGTTCGGATCGCGCACCGCGCGCAGGCTCAGGCGGGTGTAGATGACACTGCCATCGTCACGCAGAAATCGTTTGTCCAGCTCGTAATCGTCGCGCTCGCCGAGGGCCACGCTTTCGAACAGCGGCTGCTCGATCTGCAGGTCATCGGCATGGGTGAGCTGTGCCCAGCCGCCGGCACGCAGTTGGTCGCGGCCACGGCCGAGAATCTGGCAGAGCTTGCTGTTGACCTCCAGCCACATGCCTTGCGGGCTGATCATGGCCATGCCGATCAGCGGCGCCTCGAAGAACAGCCGCAACCACTCGTCACGCTCACGCAGTTGCTGTTCGGTCAGCTTGCGCGCGGAGATGTCCTGGATCGCACCGTAGATGCGGATCACCCGACCATCATCCATTTCCGCCAAGCCCATCACGCGCAAAAACCGCGAGTTGCCACGGGCGGTGATCAGGCGCACTTCGACGTCGAACGAACGCCCATCGCTCATGGTGTCGGTGAGGGTGCGCCGGGCGGTAGCCTGGCCTTCCTTGTCGAGGTAGCTGACAGCCTGATTGAAGTCGGGGGTGGCGCCAGTGGGGTCGAGCTCGTACAGGCGGAAGCAGCCTTCGCTCCAGAACATGTCCAGGCCAGGCACTTCCAGCACCCAGCCGCCGATATCGGCAATCGCCTCGGTTTGCGACAACAGGTGCGCCTGGCGCAGCAGCTCTTCTCGACGCGAGGCGATTTCGGCGGCCTGGCGTTCGCGGGAGGTAACGTCGTTTTGCAGGGCGATGTAGTGGCTGATGCCCCGGTCATCGCGCAGCGGCGACAGGGTGATTTCATTCCAGAACGGCGTGCCATTCTTGCGGTAGTTGCGCACCACCACCTGGGCCGCATCACCACGCGCCAAGGCGGCGCGTAATTGATGCAGGCCGCCTTGCTGACGCTCCTCGCCCTGCAGGAAGCGGCAGTTACGGCCCAGCACCTCGCTGCGCGCGTAGCCGGTGATGCGTTCGAACATCGGGTTGCAGTAGATCAGCGGCAGGTCGTCCTGACGCGCATCGGCAATCGAGATGCCCAGCGGGCTGGCTTCCAGGGCCAGGTTGGCCAACGCCAACTGTTGCTGCATCTGCGCACTGCGGCTGAGGGCCAGACGTAAGTCGCTGAGGCTGCGGCCAATCAGCAGGGTGGCGACCATCAGCAGCAATACGCTGAGGTGCAGTTCACTGAGCGGCGCGCCGACCAGGACGCCAGCACTCTGGCTGCCCTGGACCAGCGGCAGCGCAAGAATCACCAGACTGCTTAGCACCGCGCCACACAAGGCGCCGGGGTAGCCCCAGAGCATCGCCAGGCTGAGCATCACCACGCCGAGGATCGGCAAGGTCAGCGGTATCGGCAGAAAATTCAGCAAGGGCGGCAAGCCCAACAATAGCCCGCCCAGTAGCCACCACGGCGGCAGGCGGCGCAATGGCTCGGCGAGCACCTGGGCGTTGTCGTCCACCGGCGCCACCCAACCACGGCGACGCAGGTAAACGGTGAGGTAACTGAGCAGCGGCGTGGCGATGACCAGGGTGCTGAAACTGTCCGCCAGCCACATGTTCAGGCTGTCCAGCGCCCAGTCACCCTTGGGCGGTTGGCCGGCGATAAACAGGGCGCTTTGCACCAACAATGCGAGCAAGGACACCGGCACCAGCACGCCGAGCAGCAGGTAGCGGATCAGATAGCTGAGGTCGGGCAGCGCGAAGTCGAACTGACGACGCCGCAGCAATAGCCAGCCGGCGGCGGTACCCAGGGTTTCCGGCAGGCCGAACAGGGGCCCCCAGTGCCAATCCAGCCCCCACAGCGGCGCGCTGAGGGCGGCATTCAGGTAAATCGCCAGAAGCACCCGCGGGCCCCACCAGTAGGTAAACACCAACCCGAGGGCAAACGGCAGGTACCACAGCGCCATGCCCGCCGTGTACTGGGTGGACAACGAACACCAGGTTGCCAGGTGCAACAGGGGAAGCGGCAGCCACCACGTCCACGTCGGGGGATGTTTGAAAACAGCGGGCATGCGGACCTCGGGCCAAGACGCTGGCATAGCATAGATCAGCCCTGAGGCCTCTGTGCTGCTGTTTTGCCAGTATCCGACTGTCTCCCCGAAGATCAAAAGCTCGCGGCTAAAGCCCCTCCCACAGGTAACGTGCTTCCTGTGGGAGGGGCTTTAGCCGCGATTCCTGCAAAAGAAGAAACGCCGGGTTACACCGCATCCCGAGGCAACAGCAGCCCCAATGGCAGACACACCCGCGCTTCCAACCCACCCCCCGAACGATTGCGCAGCTCCACGCTGCCACCATGCTGCGCGGCGATGCGTTTGACGATGGCCAGGCCCAGGCCAGTGCCTTTACCGCCACGGGCGCGGTCGCCACGGATGAACGGGTTGAAGATATCGTCCAGCTCCGCCGGGTTGATGCCGGTGCCGCGGTCCAGCACGCTGAGCACCACGTAGGGCGCGCTGCTGTCGCCGGACACGTAAGCCGCCACTTCCACGGCGTTGCCGCCATGGTGCAGGGCGTTTTCGATGAGGTTATTGAGCAGGCGTTTCATCGACACCCGGCGCAGCGGGAATGGCGGAACCGGCTCCAGGCACAGGCGCACGTTTTCGCGGTCATGGTTGAACGGTGCCACGGCGTCGGCCACCAGGTCAGCCAGGTCGACCTCCTCGAGGCGCTCGTCGCGGCCATCGCGGATAAAGGCCAGGAACTGGTCGAGGATGGCGTCCATGTCTTCGATGTCGCGGACCATGTCCTCGACCAGCTCGGTATCGCTGTTAAGCAATTCCAGGCCCAGGCGCAGCCGGGTCAGCGGCGTGCGCAGGTCATGGGAAACCCCGGCCAGCATCAGCTCGCGTTCACGTGCCGCTTGCTCGAGGCCGTCGGCCATCTGGTTGAAGGCGCTGTACACCTCGGTCATTTCGCTCGGCGTATCGCTGATCGGCAGGCGCACGCTGCGGCCCTGGCCGAGTTGGCGGGTGGCCGAGACCAGGCGCTTCAGCGGTTGATTGAGCTGGCGCACGAAAATCCAGGCAGCGGCGGTAGAGAGCACCCCGATAGCCAGGAACCAGCCGAGCACGCCCCAGATTTTCTGCCCGCGCAATGGATGCGGGTACAGCGGCACCTCCACCCAGCCATCACCCAAGGCCGGCGCCCGCACCCACAACGCCGACGGCTGGTGAATGCGCAGCCGCACCTCGGTGTCCGGGCCCAGCTCCATGCGCATCTGCCGCTGGAAGATCCCGGTGTAGGGCCAGTGCTGCTCGCCCGGGGGTTCTTCGGCATCGGAGGTCCAGCGCAGGCCGGCGGCTTTCTCGATGACCGGGCGCTTGTCTTCTTCCGTCGCCCAGTAGGCCCGCAACGTCAGCGCGGCGCCGTGGCTGTACTGGCGATCGACCAGCACGTCCTCGTTCATCATCAGATAAACCAGGGTCAGCGCTTTGGAGAACAGCACTACCACCAGCACCAACCAGAGGGTGCGAGCGAAGAAGCTTTGCGGGAACCAGACGGGGGTTTTCATGGGGGACTGCGGGTTCCATGGAGTAGCAGAAGGTTCGATCACAAACTCGTAGGAGCGGCTTCAGCCGCGATGCTTTTGATTTAAGAGCATCGCGGCTGAAGCCGCTCCTACCGGTACAGCGTTGATCAGGTGTTATTTATTGCCATCCGGCACAAACACATACCCCACGCCCCACACGGTCTGGATATACCGAGGCTTCGACGGGTCCGGTTCGATCAACCGGCGTAGGCGGGAAATCTGTACATCGATGGAACGCTCCAGGGCGTCCCATTCACGGCCACGGGCGAGGTTCATCAGTTTGTCGCGGGTCAGCGGCTCGCGGGCGTGTTGCACCAGGGCCTTGAGCACGGCGAACTCGCCGGTGGTGAGCATGTGCACTTCATCGCCACGCTTGAGCTCGCGGGTGGCGAGGAACAGTTCGTAGTCACCGAAGCTCACGGTTTCGTCTTCGCTGCCCGGTGCGCCTGGCACTGAAACCGTCTGGCGACGCAGCACGGCTTTGATCCGCGCCAGCAGTTCGCGCGGGTTGAACGGCTTGGCCAGGTAATCGTCAGCGCCCTGCTCCAGCCCCTGGATGCGGCTGCTCTCGTCGCCCTTGGCGGTGAGCATGATGATCGGCATCTGGTTGTTGGCTTCACGCAGGCGTTTGCACGCCGAGAGGCCATCTTCGCCCGGCAGCATCAGGTCCAGTACCAACAATTGGAACAGCTCACGCGACAGCAGACGGTCCATCTGCTCGACGTTTTCCACCGCACGAACGCGGTAGCCTTGCTCTTCCAGAAAACGCTCCAACAGGCGTCGCAGACCGGGATCGTCATCGACGATCAGGATTTTTTCGCCTTCCAGCGGGGCCGTATTGCTCATAGGTGCTCCTTTAAATCGTCGCGCATTATGGCGCAGACACCGCGCAGCACGTGCGCACCATTCGTTAGCAGATTTTTCCCGGCCCTGAGCAAAAGGGCCTGCGTATAATGCCGGCCTTCAAGTTTTTGTGTCAGCACGTCTTATTTAAGTGGGTTTTTTATTTATGAGTAACAACGTCGCCAGCATCAACAACCGTATTGCCGAAGAACTGGGTGTTCGCCCGCAGCAAGTCGCCGCTGCCGTCGCCTTGCTGGATGAAGGTTCCACCGTTCCGTTTATTGCCCGCTACCGTAAAGAAGTCACCGGCAGCCTGGATGACACCCAGCTGCGCAACCTGGAAGAGCGCCTGCGCTACCTGCGCGAGCTGGACGAACGCCGCGCCAGCATCCTCGCCAGCATTGAAGAACAAGGCAAGCTCACCCCGGAGCTGACGCGCGAGATCAACCTCGCCGACACCAAGACCCGCCTCGAAGACCTCTACCTGCCCTATAAGCAGAAGCGCCGTACCAAGGGGCAGATCGCCCTGGAAGCCGGCATCGGCGAGTTGGCCGACGGCCTGTTCAATGACCCCAACCTGACCCCGGAAAGCGAAGCGGCGCGGTTCGTTGACGCGGAAAAAGGCTTTGCCGACGTCAAGGCCGTGCTCGAAGGCGCCAAGTACATCCTCATGGAGCGCTTCGCCGAAGACGCCAAGCTGCTGGATAAGCTGCGCAGCTTCCTCAAGCACGAAGCCATCCTCGGCGCCCGCGTAATTGCCGGCAAGGAAGAGGAAGGGGCTAAATTCCGCGACTACTTCGAACACGACGAGCCGCTGAAAAGCATGCCCTCGCACCGCGCCCTGGCAATTTTCCGTGGCCGCAACGAAGGCATTTTGAGCTCCTCGCTGAAGATCGGAGACGAGACGCCGGGCAGCCTGCACCCGTGCGAAGGCATGATCGGTGAGCACTTCGGGGTGAAGAACGAAAACCGCCCGGCCGACAAATGGCTTGGCGAAGTGGTGCGCTGGACCTGGAAGGTCAAGCTCTACACCCACCTGGAAACCGACCTGCTCGGCGAGTTGCGCGACGGCGCCGAAACCGAGGCGATCAACGTCTTTGCCCACAACCTGCACGACCTGCTGCTGGCTGCCCCGGCCGGCCCACGTGCCACCCTGGGCCTCGATCCGGGCCTGCGCACCGGCTGCAAAATCGCCGTGGTCGATGCCACCGGCAAGTTGCTGGAATACGCCACGGTTTACCCGCACGTACCGCAGAAGCAGTGGGACCAGACCTTGGCGATCCTCGGCGCGCTGTGCATCAAGCACCGCGTTGACCTGATCTCCATCGGCAACGGCACCGCCAGCCGCGAGAGCGACAAGCTGGCCGCCGAGCTGATCAAAAAACTGCCTGAGTTGAAGATGACCAAGATCATGGTCAGCGAAGCCGGCGCCTCGGTGTATTCCGCTTCGGAACTGGCGGCGAAAGAATTCCCCGATCTGGACGTCTCGATCCGTGGCGCGGTGTCCATCGCCCGCCGCCTGCAAGACCCGCTGGCCGAGCTGGTGAAGATCGACCCGAAATCCATCGGCGTCGGCCAGTACCAGCATGACGTCTCGCAGCTGAAGCTGGCGCGCAGCCTGGACGCCGTGGTGGAAGACTGCGTGAACGCCGTGGGCGTGGACGTGAATACCGCTTCGGTGCCGCTGCTGGCGCGCATCTCAGGCCTCAACACCACCCTGGCGCAGAACATCGTCAACCACCGCGATGCCCACGGTGCGTTCAAGACCCGCGACGCGCTGAAAAAAGTGCCGCGCCTGGGCGACAAGACCTTCGAACAAGCCGCCGGTTTCCTGCGCGTGATGAATGGCGACAACCCGCTGGACGCCTCCGCCGTGCACCCGGAAACCTACCCACTGGTGGAACGCATTGCTGCTGACACCGGCCGCGATCTGCGCTCGTTGATCGGCGATGCGGGCTTTCTCAAGCGCCTTGATCCAAAAAAATTCACCGATGAAACCTTCGGCCTGGTGACCGTCAGCGACATCCTCGCCGAGCTGGAAAAACCTGGCCGCGACCCGCGCCCGGAGTTCAAGACCGCCGAGTTCCAGGATGGCGTGGAAACCCTGCAGGACCTGCAGCTGGGCATGATCCTCGAAGGCGTGGTGACCAACGTCACCAACTTCGGCGCCTTCGTCGACATCGGCGTGCACCAGGACGGCCTGGTGCATATCTCGGCGCTGTCGGAGAAGTTCGTCAAAGACCCGCGTGAAGCGGTGAAGGCGGGTGACGTGGTCAAGGTCAAGGTGATGGAAGTGGACATTCCACGTAACCGCATCGCCCTGTCCATGCGCATGGGCGACACCCCGGGCGAGAAAATCGACGGCCCGCGCGGCGGCGGCAACAAAGGTGGCGGCAAGCCACGCCCGCAAGCCCAGCCCACCACGCAGCCAGCGCCTAGCAACAACGCCATGGCCTCGCTGTTCGCCAACGCCAAACAACTGCGGAAATAACCCATGACCCAGCCAGCGGATGAAGTCGGTAGCAAAAGCGCGTTCGCCCGCTTGCTGGGCCTGCACATTCTCAAGGCCGACGGCGGCGAGGCCATCGTGCGCCTGAGCATGCACGACGGCCTGCGCAACCTGCACGGCAAACTGCATGGCGGCGCGTTGTTCTCGCTGATCGACACGGCCATGGGCCAGGCCAGCCACAGCGTGGTCGGCGGCCCGGGCACGGTGACCCTGGAGAGCAAGATCAACTACATCCGTCCGGTGGATGAGGGCGATATCCTCTGCCGAGCCTGGGTGGTGCATGCCGGGCGTCGCACCCAGGTGATCGAAGCCGAGGTGCACCAGGACGACAAACTGGTGGCGAAGGCGCAAGCGACGTTCGCCTGTCTGTAACCGCCGGGTGAAATAACCGCCGGTAACGGCAGCGTGAGTTCCGCTTGCGCTGCGGTTAATCTGTCGAACACAAGCCGACCAGGCGACCACGCCGGTTCCGTATCTGCCCCCCTTGTAGACGGTCAGGACCACCCCCATATAGGGCCGACTGACGCGAAGGAACACAAAATTGAGCGACCTCCTCTCCCGCCGTTTGGCACTGCTCAGCAAGCCCGCCCACCTGAATTTGCTTACCCAGTGCCTGCACGGGATCGAGCGCGAATGCCTGCGTGTCGACAGCCAGGGCCAGCTCGCCCTGACGCCGCACCCGATTGCCCTCGGCTCAGCGCTGACCCACCCGCAGATCACCACCGACTATTCCGAATCGCTGCTGGAGTTCATCACCCCGGCCGAAACCGACCCGGCGGTAACCCTGGACGATCTCGAACAAATCCATCGTTTCGCCTACAGCAAACTCGATAACGAGTACCTGTGGAGCCCGTCGATGCCCTGCCCGTTGCCGGAAGAAGAGGTGATTCCGATCGCCCAGTACGGCAACTCGAACATCGGCCGTCTCAAGTACGTATACCGCAAGGGCCTGGCCCTGCGTTACGGCAAGACCATGCAGTGCATCGCCGGCATTCACTACAACTTCTCTCTGCCCGAAGCGGTATGGCCGCTGCTGCAGGTGGCCGAGGACGATACCCAGAGTCCCCGCGACTATCAGTCCGAGCGCTATATCGCCCTGATCCGTAACTTCCGTCGCTACAGCTGGCTGCTGATGTACCTGTTCGGCGCCTCGCCGGCCCTGGATGCCGGGTTCCTGCGCGGCCGCCCGCACAAGTTGCAGCAGCTCGACGAACACACCCTGTACCTGCCCTACGCCACCAGCCTGCGCATGAGTGACCTGGGTTACCAGAGCAGCGCCCAGGCCGGCCTGACCCCGTGCTACGACGACCTCGCCAGCTACACCGACAGCCTGCGCTGCGCGGTGTCGACGCCCTACCCGGCCTATGCCGAAGCCGGCACCAAGAAGGATGGCGAGTGGCAGCAACTGAACACCAACATCCTGCAGATCGAAAACGAGTACTACTCGAACATCCGCCCCAAGCGCGTGACCTACAGCGGCGAACGGCCGATTCAGGCGCTGATGTCGCGCGGCGTGCAGTACGTGGAAGTGCGTTGCCTGGATATCAACCCGTTCCTGCCGATGGGCATCGACCTGATCAGCGCGCGTTTTATCGACGCCTTCGTGTTGTTCTGCGCCCTGCAAGACAGCCCGGACCTGAGCAGCAACGAATGCCACAGCTGCACCTACAACTTCCTCACCGTGGTCAAAGAAGGCCGCAAGCCTGCGCTGCAACTGCAGCGTAACGGCGTCGCCATCGGCCTGCAGGACTGGGCCAACGAGCTGCTCGACAGCATCGGCAAACTCAGCGCACTGCTCGACCAGAGCCACGGCAGCGACCTGCACCAGCAAGCCCTGGCCGCCCAGCGCGCCAAGGTGGCCGACACCGCGCTGACGCCATCGGCGCAAGTGCTGGCGGCCATGCAGGAGAACCAGCAGACCTTCGCCGAGTTCTCCCTGCAGCAAAGCCAGGTGCATGCCGAGTACTTCCGCAGCACCCCGCTGAGTGCCGAGCAACGCGCCGCATTCGAGGAGTCGGTGCAGCAATCGCTGGCCGACCAAGAGGCCACCGAGGCCGAGCAGAGCGGCGATTTCGACACCTTTGTGGCCGCTTACCAGGCCAGTATTCTGGCCTTGGCGGTTTAGTCGATAGCGTCACAAAAAAAGCCAGCGGGGTAAAAGCCGGGACCGACGGTCAGTCGTTTCCGGCTGGGTAGGGCTAGCATTAGCCCAGTTTCCCCACGTGAGCCACCCCATGGCGCCGCCCGAGGCCATCCCCAAGGAAGACGACCCGCAATGGAGCCTGGAAAGCCTCAACAAGGCTTACCAACAGGGCTACATGGCCGGTTTGACTGGCAACCCGATCAGCAACCAGCCGCACGCCGCCGATGTATTGGCAGCCGCCTGGGAAGCGGGTTGGGATGATGGTGAAGAGCAGTATCAGTTGTTGGCGCAGAAGACTGCATAACACCCGTCTTCTCTATCAATCCTTAAATCGCTATCGCGGCTGAAGCCGCTCCTACGAGATCGCACAATCCTGTAGGAGCGGCTTCAGCCGCGATGCTTTTTACAGCTGTTTCTCGAAGATCTGCGAGTTGCGCTGGTAGTTGTACAGCGACGCCCTTGCCGCTGGCAGGCGCTCCACGCCACTGGGCTCGAAACCGCGCTCCCGGAACCAGTGCGCCGTGCGGGTGGTAAGCACAAACAAGGTCTTCAACCCCTGAGCCCGCGCCCGTTCTTCGATCCGCTCCAGCAGCTCATCACCACGACCGCCATGGCGGTATTCCGGGTTCACCGCCAGGCACGCCAGCTCGCCGCTGTCGGAGTCGGCGATCTGGTACAGCGCCGCGCAGGCGATGATCAGACCGTCGCGTTCGACGATGGTGAACTGCTCGATCTCGCGCTCCAGCACCTCCCGTGAACGGCGCACCAGAATGCCCTGTTCTTCCAGCGGGCTGATCAGGTCGATCAGGCCGCCGACATCCTCAATGCTGGCTTCACGCAGTTGCTCGAACTGCTCCTGGTCGACCAGGGTGCCGCCACCGTCGCGGGTGAACAGCTCGGTGAGCAGCGAGCCGTCTTCGCTGTAGCTAACGATATGGGCGCGTTTCACCCCGCCGCGGCAGGCCTGCGCCGCCGCGTCCAGCAGCTCGGCCTGGTAGCTGTTGCCCAGGCGCTGCAGGTGGTTGGGCACTTGTTGCGGGCGCAGTTCACGCACCAGCTTGCCGGCCTCGTCCATCAGGCCTTGTTCGTTGCCGAACAGAATCAGTTTGTCGGCGCCCAGGTCGATAGCCGCGCGCATGGCCACGTCTTCACAGGCCAGGTTGAAAATCTCCCCGGTGGGCGAGTAGCCGATTGGCGAGAGCAGCACGATAGAGCGCTCGTCGAGCAAGCGGCCAATGCCCTTGCGGTCGACCCGGCGCACTTCGCCGGTGTGGTGGTAATCCACGCCCTCGACCACGCCAATCGGCCGCGCGGTGACGAAGTTGCCGCCGGCCACCCGCAGGCGCGAGCCCTGCATCGGCGAGGCGGCCATGTCCATCGACAAGCGCGCTTCGATGGCAATCCGCAGCTGGCCGACGGCGTCGATCACGCATTCCAGGGTCGGGCCATCGGTGATGCGCATGTCGCGGTGGTAGTGCGGGGTCAGGCCGCGGGCAGCCAGGCGCGCTTCAATCTGCGGGCGCGAACCGTGCACCAGCACCAGACGCACGCCGAGGCTGTGCAGCAGCACCAGGTCGTGGACGATATTGCCGAAGTTGGGGTGCGCAACGCCGTCGCCGGGCAGCATGACCACGAAGGTGCAGTCCCGGTGGGCGTTGATATAGGGCGAAGCATGGCGAAGCCAATTGACGTATTCGGGCATAACGCGAAGAGCCTTTTATTCGTGATGAGAAAGCCTGTGCAGATACAGCGGGTAAGTCAGCTTTATCGTCGGAATTGGGGCTGCAACACGCGGGTGCTCCTTGTCATGGGTCATTGGCTAACGGATGGGGTGAGGCAATAGTGCTGAATCAACTCACGCAGCACCTTCACTGTGGGCATCAAACGTGACAGTTCCAGGAACTCGCCGGGCTGGTGCGCGCAGCTGATATCGCCCGGGCCGAGCACGATGGTCTCGCAACCCAGTTGCTGAAGATAAGGCGCTTCGGTGCCGAATGCCACTGCCTCGGCACGATGGCCGGTAAGACGCTCGGCCACTCGCACTAACTCGGCGTCGGCAGCCTGCTCGAACGCTGGCACATGGGGGAACAGCGGCGCGAAGTCGATCTTCACTTGGTGGCGCTCGGCAATCGGCCTGAGCTTCTCGTGAATTGCCGCGCGCAACTGCTCGGCGTCCATCCCCGGCAACGGCCGCAGATCGAACTCCAGCGAGCATTGGCCGCAGATACGGTTGGGGTTGTCACCGCCATGGATGCAGCCGAAATTCATCGTCGGCTGCGGCACACTGAACTGCTCATTGCGGTATTGGCGCTGCCATTTCTGCCGCAACGCCATCAGCTCGGCCATGCTCGCGTGCATGGCTTCCAGGGCGCTGTGGCCCAGGCTCGGGTCGGAGGAATGGCCGCTCTGGCCGAGGATGTCGATGCGCTCCATCATCACGCCTTTGTGCAGGCGGATCGGCCGCAGGCCGGTGGGCTCGCCAATCACTGCGGCGCGGCCCAACGGCTTGCCAGCAGCAGCCAAGGCACGGGCGCCCGCCATCGAGCTTTCTTCATCGCAGGTGGCCAATACCAGCAGCGGTTGTTTGAAAGGATGAGCCAGAAGCGGTAGCACCGCTTCGATCACCAGGGCGAAAAAGCTCTTCATGTCGCAGACGCCCAACCCAACCCAGGTGTCGTCCACCTCAGTGAGCTTCAGCGGATCGCTTTTCCACAGTGCTTCGTCGAACGGTACGGTGTCGCTGTGCCCGGCCAGCACCAGACCACCGGGGCCGGAACCGAAACTGGCGAGCAAGTTGAATTTGCCGGGAGAGACTTGTTGCACATCGCATTTAAAGCCTAGATCGCCCAACCAGGTGCTGAGCAAGTCGATCACCACCTTGTTCGACAGGTCCAGGCTCGGTTGCGTACAGCTCACCGACGGCGCAGCGATCAGCGCGGCGAATTGTTCTTTTAGCGATGGTAATGGCATGCCAGGTCTCCACGGGCGAGGCCCATCATAGATGCATCGTTGTGCAGGAATAAACCGTAAGCGGCCACCTGCACCGTCGTCCCAGCGCAGGCTGGGACCCAGGCTGGTTCAGGAGGTCGCGCTTGACGGGCCATTCTGGATTCCAGCCTGCGCTGGAATGACAGCGGGGGGGGTTGGCGTTGGCGCAGGACGCAAGTGCAGCGGGCCTGTACACTTCACCGCCTTAGTTAACAGCGTTTGGATTCCCCGGCCATGCAGAAAGAAACCGAAATCAAACTCCGCGTCAGCCGCGAAACCCTCACTGCCCTGCGCGACCACCCGCTGCTGAAAAAGCGCAACAAGGCGGGCTGGGAGCAGCGCGAATTGCTCAACCAATACTTCGACACCCCCGAGCGCGACCTGGCCAAGGCGCGTATCGCCTTGCGCATCCGTCGCGACGGCGACCAGTTCATTCAGACCCTGAAAACCCGCGGGCAAAGCGTCGCCGGCCTGTCCGAGCGAAATGAGTACGACTGGGACGTGGCCAAGGCCAAGCTCGATCTGAAAAAACTCGACGACAGCTGCTGGCCTGCCGCCCTGGCTGAGTTGGACAAGAAAACCCTGCAAGTGATCTTCACCACCGACTTCGTCCGCGAGCGCGCCGAAATCGCCTGGGGTCGCGGCAAGGCCAAAGTGGTGGTGGAAGCCGCCCTGGACCTCGGCAAGGTGGTGGCCGGCGGCCAGGAAGAAGAAATCTGCGAACTCGAACTGGAACTGCGCCAGGGCGAGCCACAAGCCTTGCTGGAGCTGGCCGCCGAGCTGGCTGCCGACCTGCCGCTGATGCCCTGCGATATCAGCAAGGCCGAGCGCGGTTACCGCTTGTTCGATGCCAACAGCTACTCGCTGAGCCTGCCGCACCCGGAGCTGACGGTTGAACAGCCCCTGGACAGCGCCTTTAGCGCCCTGGCCTGGAACCTGCTCGGCAGCAGCCAGCGCCTGGCCGAGCAATACCGCTTCAATGGTCACTGGCGCCTGCTGGTGGAATGGCTGGAGCAACTGGTCGACCTGCGCGCCTTGCTCAGCAGCCTGGGCCAGGCCGCGCCGCGCGCCAGCAGCCATGACCTGCGCGAGCGCCTCGATGCGCTGCTGAGCGACTGGCGCCCGCGCGTGGTTGCCGGCCTCACCGATGACGACGCGCGTCAGGCCGCACCCGCGCTGTTCCAGGCCGAGCTGCAAGGCACCCGCTGGGGCCAGTTCTCGCTGAATACCTCACTGTGGCTGCTGACCAGCGCCTGGACTGCCGAGCGCAACAACCGTGGCAACCGCCAGGGCGCCGCGCCGCTGGGCAATTGGCTGCCGACTCTGCTGGCCGAAGAAGCCCGCAGCCTGCAACTGGGCCGCTACCAGCAGCAGCCGGAGGACCTCGCAGAGCAACTGCCGCGTATCGAGCGTATTCAGGTGTGGCTGCGTCTGGCCCGCCAGGTATTGGTCGAAGTACCGGAAGTCGACCGCCTGTACGGCGAGCTGAACAAACTCCGCGACCTGGCTCACCGCGCCATCGAAGACGACTGCCTGGATGCCCGCAGCCAGCAGGCACAGACGGTGTTGACCACCAAGGCGTGGAAAACTCTTCTGCGCGGCTAACTCGGTCGCTGGCATTTCCCCTCGCCCGCAAGCGGGCGAGGGGTGCAGAGCCACTGAGCCTGTCTTGTACAAAAGCGTACATTTCTCCAGAGCGCAAACCGGTTCGCAGACCGGCGATTCGATAGGCCACCGAGCGTCGCGCCGAACGACGCAATCGGGCATGCTTGCGACTATTCTTGACCCTCCCGGTCTCACACTGGGAAGGTCATTTCGTTTCGCCGCACCGCGTTAACCAGGAGTTCGCATGTCAGCTTTCGCTACCCAGGCCCAAGATCGCACGCTGGATCTCAACGACCTGCTGCGCGAGCTGGTGGCCCAGGGCCGCCTGGTACAGGACACCGCCGAACAGCTGCTGGCGATCCGCCGCAGCTCCAGCAATGCCCAGCAACATCCCCTGGAATTCATCGCCCTGCAGCAGGTCGACGACCTCAGCCGGCCGGGCAAAAAGCTCGACCTGGAAACCCTGACCATCTGGCTGGCCAACCTTGCCGGGCAGCCGTACATGCGCATCGACCCGTTGAAAATCAACGTCGCCGCCGTCACCCCGCTGATGTCCTACGCCTTCGCCCAGCGCCACAAGATTCTCGCCGTGGCGGTGGACAACGAAGCAGTAACCGTTGCCAGCGCGCAGCCTTTTGTCGCCAGCTGGGAAGCCAACCTCACCCACGTGCTCAAGCGCCCGATCAAACGGGTGGTGGCCAACCCTACCGACATCCAGCGTTTTACCGTGGAGTTCTTCCGCCTGGCCAAGTCGGTCAGCGGTGCCTCGGCGGTGGACAGCAAAACCACCAACATCGGCAACTTCGAGCAGCTGCTCAACCTCGGCGCCAGTGACCAGGAGCCGGACGCCAACGATGCGCACATCGTCAATATCGTCGACTGGCTGTTCCAGTACGCCTACCAGCAGCGCGCCAGTGACATCCACATCGAGCCGCGCCGCGAACAGGGCACCGTGCGTTTTCGCATCGACGGCGTGTTGCACAACGTCTACCAATTCCCCCCGCAGGTGACCATGGCGATTGTCAGCCGCCTGAAAACCCTGGGGCGGATGAACGTCGCGGAGAAACGCAAACCGCAGGACGGCCGGGTGAAAACCAAGACCCCGGATGGCGGCGAAGTGGAGCTGCGACTGTCGACCCTGCCCACCGCCTTTGGCGAAAAGATGGTGATGCGGATCTTCGACCCGGAAGTGCTGCTGAAGAACTTCGACCAGTTGGGTTTCTCCCCGGACGACTTGCGCCGCTGGCTAGAAATGACCAGCCAGCCCAACGGCATCATTCTGGTCACCGGCCCCACTGGTTCGGGCAAGACCACCACGCTCTACACCTCGCTGAAGAAACTGGCGACCCCCGAGGTCAACCTGTGCACCATCGAAGACCCGATCGAGATGATCGAGCCGGCCTTCAACCAGATGCAGGTGCAGCACAACATTGACCTGAACTTCGCCAGCGGCGTGCGCGCCCTGATGCGGCAAGACCCGGACATCATCATGGTCGGCGAGATCCGCGACCTGGAGACCGCCGAAATGGCGATCCAGGCGGCGCTCACCGGCCACCTGGTGCTGTCCACGCTGCACACCAACGATGCGCCGAGCGCCATCACCCGTCTGCTTGAACTGGGCGTGCCTTATTACCTGCTCAAGGCCACCTTGCTCGGGGTCATGGCCCAGCGCCTGGTGCGTACCCTGTGCCCGCACTGCAAAGAGCCGCTGGAGATCAGCGAGGAAGACTGGCAGTCGCTGACCCGCCCCTGGAACGCGCCCCTGCCCACCGGTGCGCACAAGGCCGTGGGTTGCCTGGAGTGCCGCGACACCGGCTACCGCGGCCGCGCCGGGGTGTATGAAATCATGCAACTGAGCGACAGCCTGAAGCCGTATATCAGCGCCGACACCGACCTGCTGGCGCTGCGCCGCCAGGCGTTCAAAGAAGGCATGCGCAGCCTGCGGCTCTCCGGCGCACAGAAGGTTGCGGCGGGACTCACAACCATTGAGGAAGTGTTGCGGGTTACCCCGCAGAGTGAACAGAAGTAGGCTCTGGGTCTCCCTTGTGGGAGGGGCTTCAGCCGCGATGTTTTTGATCTTAAAAAGCTCGCGGCTGAAGCCCCTCCCACCAAAAGCCAGAGCAGTGTAAGGCTCAACCCGTTACTCACCAACAAGGATCCGTTATGCAAATCGGCAGTGTGCTTTTCCTCTTCGTCGGCCTCGCGGTCGCCATTCTGTTCATGGGTTTCAAGGTCGTGCCGCAAGGCTTCGAATGGACGGTGGAGCGCTTCGGGCGCTACACCAACACCCTGCGCCCGGGCCTGAACATCATCGTGCCGGTGATGGACCGCATCGGTCGGCGCATCAACGTGATGGAAAACGTCCTGGATATTCCGCCCCAGGAAGTCATCACCTCGGACAACGCCACGGTGCAGATCGATGCCGTGTGCTTCTTCCAGGTGGTCAACACCGCCCAGGCCGCCTACGAGGTGAACAACCTCGAACACGCCATCCGCAACCTGCTGCAAACCAACATCCGTACCGTGCTCGGCTCCATGGAACTGGACGCCATGCTCGGCCAGCGCGACGTGATCAACGAGCGCCTGCTGCGCACCGTCGATGAAGCCACGGCGCCCTGGGGTATCAAGATCACCCGTATCGAAATCAAAGACATCAGCCCACCCGCCGACCTGATGGCCGCGATGTCCGGGCAGATGAAAGCCGAGCGGGTCAAGCGTGCACAAATCCTCGAAGCCGAAGGCCTGCGTGCCGCCGCCATCCTCACCGCCGAGGGCAAGAAACAGGCGCAGATTCTCGAGGCCGAAGGTGAGCGTCAGGCAGCGTTTCTGGAGTCCGAAGCCCGTGAACGTCAGGCCGAAGCCGAAGCCCGCGCCACCCAGGTGGTGTCCGAAGCCATCGCCACTGGCAACGTGCAGGCGATCAACTATTTCGTCGCGCAAAAATACATCGATGCGCTGGGCAAACTGGCCTCGGCGAACAACAGCAAAGTAATTCTGATGCCGCTCGAAGCCAGCCAGGTGATTGGCGCGGTGGGCGGTATTGGCGAGATCGTCAAAGCGACATTCGACAGCAACAAGAAAGCCTAAGGACGCGTTACCCATGATGGATTTTCTGCAACACCTGTCCTTCTGGGACTGGCTGGCACTGGGCACCCTGCTGCTGATTCTGGAAGTGTTCGGCGCCGGCGGTTACCTGCTGTGGACCGGCATGGCCGCTGCCGCTGTGGGCGTGCTCAGCTACCTGTTCCCGGCCCTGCCCTGGCCCTGGCAGTTCTTGCTGTTTGCCGTGTTTTCGGTGCTCACTGCGGTGATCTGGTGGCAGCGCCTGCGCAAAGCCGGCAAGACCTCAGAGCA
This sequence comes from Pseudomonas sp. GV071, assembly GCF_003050835.1. Classification (GTDB taxonomy): domain Bacteria; phylum Pseudomonadota; class Gammaproteobacteria; order Pseudomonadales; family Pseudomonadaceae; genus Aquipseudomonas. Next base: position 137,510 of record NZ_QAOJ01000010.1, read on the forward strand.
GCCTGGTTTGAACCAGCGCGGCCAGGAGTTTTTCGGCCGCACCTTCGCCCTGCACGAGGCCATTGTCGGTGGCCGGGGCAAGATCAAAGCCGGCGACAGCCTGTGGCTGGTCAGCGGCCCGGACATGCCCGCCGGCACGCCGGTGGAGGTGGTTGGCCAGGATGGTGTGGTGCTGAAAATCAAAGCCTGTGCCTAGGCGCTTCTGCAAAGCAGTGTGAACTCGCGCGCTGGGCTTGAAGTCACACCTTCAGGCCCTTTGCGCTTGTCACGCAGGAGAAACACCATGCACCGTAAACTCGTCATTGCGTCCTTGTTGGTTATTGTCCCTGTTGCCTCGGCCTCGGCCGACGATTTTTGGCGCAACGTGCTGTCATCCGGCGCCACCACCGGCTCCTTCTACCTGACATCGCGTCACGACCACAAAGTGATCGTCAACGCCCAGGAAGATGCCGGCAGTTTCATTGCCAGTAACGGCGCCATTCGTGGCCCTTATCTGGAAGCTGCATTGCAGAAAGTGCGCGCCGAACATCCCGGCCTGAAGGCCTCGGACGATCAGCTGGCACAAGCGATTCTGACCGCCGAGCCCGCCCCGGCCCAGTAACGCCGCGCTTCGGGATTGCTGACCGCGTCCGATTGCCGGCGCGGCTAATATGCGAGCATCGACGCTCTTCTTACCTCGACAAGGACTGTTGCCATGAGCAATCCCCTCTCTACCCTGAAAACCGTGCTGATTCTGCTGGTCGCGGTAAACGCCATCTGGTTCACCGACCGCCTGCTGTCGCTGCTTGGCCTGGACCTGCTGGGCTTTTTGCCGAGCACCGTCTGGCAGCTGGTCAGCGCCTTCGGCAGCGGCTTGCTGATCATGTTCTACGTGCTGCTGTTGGGCTTGCTGCCCAAGTTGCAGATCAAGGGCGAATAACGCGGATGCCCTTGTAGGATCGGCTTTAGCCGCGATGCCCTTCATGATCAAGAACATCGCGGCTAAAGCCCCTCCCACAAAATCGGTCTGCCAGTGGCCTACCGGTAATCCTCCACCGGCACACACGCGCAATACAGATTGCGATCACCGTAGACGTTATCCACCCGATTCACTGTCGGCCAATACTTGTTGGCCTTGGTGTGCGCCGTCGGCGTGATCGCCTGTTCGATGCTGTAGGGCCGCTCCCACACCCCGATCACGTCCGCCAAGGTATGCGGCGCACCTTTGAGTGGGTTGTCTTCGGCCGGCCATTCGCCGCTTTCTACCCGCGCGATCTCGGCGCGAATGCTCAGCATGGCTTCGATAAACCGGTCCAGCTCATGCTTGGACTCGCTCTCGGTGGGCTCGATCATCAAAGTGCCCGGCACCGGAAAAGACATGGTCGGCGCATGGAAGCCGTAGTCCATCAACCGCTTGGCCACGTCCTCTTCGCTGATACCGGTAAGCGCCTTCAGCGGCCGCAGGTCGAGGATGCATTCATGCGCCACTCGCTCGTTGCGGCCACTGAACAGCACCGGGAAGGCGTCGCCCAGGCGCTTGGCCAGGTAGTTGGCGCCGAGAATCGCCACCTCGGTGGCATCGGCCAATTGCGGCCCCATCATGGCGATGTACATCCAGCTGATCGGCAGAATGCTGGCGCTGCCCCAAGGTGCGGCGCTGACCGCGCCGTTCTGCGGGTTCGGCCCGTCCAAAGGCACTACCGGGTGGTTGGCAACAAAGGGGGCCAGGTGCGCGCGCACACCAATCGGGCCCATGCCCGGACCACCGCCGCCATGGGGAATGCAGAAGGTCTTGTGCAGGTTCATGTGCGAGACATCGGCACCGATGTCTGCCGGCCGCGTCAGGCCCACCTGCGCATTGAGGTTGGCGCCGTCCATGTACACCTGGCCGCCACGGCTGTGGATAACGTCGCAGATCTCGCGGATGCCTTCTTCGTATACCCCGTGCGTTGAGGGGTAAGTGGCCATCAGGCACGACAACTGCTCGCCCGCCTCTTCGGCTTTTAGCTTGAGGTCTTCGAGGTCGACGTTGCCGGCCGCATCGCACTCGACAATCACCACCCGCATGCTCGCCATCTGGGCAGAGGCCGGGTTGGTGCCGTGGGCGGAGGCCGGGATCAGGCAGATATTGCGGTGCCCGTGGTTGCGGCTCTCGTGGTACTTGCGGATCGCCAGCAGGCCGGCGTATTCACCCTGAGCGCCGGAGTTGGGCTGCATGCAGATGGCGTCGAAGCCGGTGATCGCGCACAGCCAGGCTTCCAGTTCATCAATCATCAACCGGTAGCCAGCGGCCTGTTCCAGCGGCGCAAAAGGATGCAGGTGGGCGAACTGCGGCCAGGTGATGGGGATCATCTCGCTGGTGGCGTTGAGCTTCATGGTGCAGGAGCCCAGCGGGATCATCGACTGGTTCAGCGCCAGGTCCTTGTTCTCCAACTGCTTGAGGTAACGCAGCATCTCGGTTTCGCTGTGGTGCGTGTTGAACACCGGGTGGGTGAGAAACGGCGTGCGCCGTTGCAGGTTCGCCGGGATGCCGGAGGCGACGTTGCCGCCATCCAGTTGCTCGACACTCAGGCCATGGTCAGCGCCGAGAAAGATGTCCCACAGCTGGCGCACCGTGTGTTCGCTACAGGTTTCATCGAGGCTTACGCCGAGGTGGCCACGGCCGAGAATACGCAGGTTGATGTGCGCCGCTGCGGCGCTGTCGATGATCGCCGTCTGGGCGCCACCGACCTCCAGGGTCAGGGTGTCGAAGAAATGGGCGTTGAGGCGTTTGATGCCCTTCTGCTCCAGCCCGGCGGCAAGAATCGCGGTCAACCGCTGCACCCGCTGAGCGATGGCCTTGAGCCCCTGCGGGCCGTGGTACACGGCGTAGAAGCTGGCGATATTGGCCAGCAGCACCTGCGCGGTGCAGATGTTGGAATTGGCCTTCTCGCGGCGGATATGTTGCTCGCGGGTTTGCAGGGCCATGCGCAGCGCGGTGTTGCCGCGAGCGTCTTTGGACACGCCGATGATGCGCCCGGGAATCGCCCGCTTGAATTCTTCACGGGTGGCGAAGTACGCCGCGTGTGGGCCGCCATAGCCCATGGGCACACCAAAGCGCTGCGCCGAGCCGAACACCACGTCGGCGCCCAATTCGCCCGGCGGGGTCAGCAGCACCAGGCTGAGTAAGTCGGCCGCCACGCAGACCAACGCCTGCTGCGCGTGCAGTTGTTCGATCAGCGGGCGCAGGTCGTGAATCTCTCCGTGGGTGTCGGGGTACTGCAGCAACGCACCGAACACCGGATGGGCGCCGACGGTTTCCAACGGTCCGATCTCCAGGTCAAAACCAAAGGCTTCGGCGCGGGTCTGGACCACCGAGATGGTTTGCGGGTGGCAGTTCTGGTCGATGAAAAACAGGTTGCTCTTGGTCTTCGCCACACGTTTGGCCAGGGCCATGGCCTCTGCCGCCGCAGTGGCTTCGTCGAGCAGAGAGGCGCTGGCCAGGTCGAGGCCGGTGAGGTCGATGGTCAGTTGCTGGAAATTCAGCAACGCCTCCAGACGGCCCTGGGCGATTTCCGGTTGGTAGGGGGTGTAGGCGGTATACCAGCCGGGGTTTTCCAGCACGTTACGCAAGATCACCGTGGGCGTCAGGGTGCCGTGGTAGCCCATGCCGATCAGGCTGGTCCACACCTGATTCTGCTCGGCATAGCCGCGTAATTTGGCCAGCGCTGCTTGCTCATCCAGGGCCGGCGGCAGGTCGAGGGCGCGGTTCAGGCGGATGGCCGGCGGCACCGTCTGCTCGATCAACGCTTGGCGCGTGTCGAGGCCTAGCGTGGCAAGCATCGCCTGCTGTTCGGCAGCGTCCGGGCCCAGGTGGCGACGGGCAAAGGCGGCGTTCTGGTTCAGCTCGGCAAGGCTTATGTGCTGAGGCATGGCACTGGCTTCCTGAATAAAAAAGCCCCAACCGGGGTTGGGGCTTTTAAGGATAGTCCAGGCTCTGCCGAGGGCTACGTAGGGCGACTATCCGCCACGCGGATATCCGCCGCTCGGTCATCAGGCATCGGCGTCAGCGACCGCTTGATACGCGCCGGCATCCAGCAATTTTTCCAGCTCGCTGACATCGCTCGGTTGCAGCTTGTAGAACCAGCTGCCATAAGGGTCGCCGTTGACGCTTTCCGGCGCATCGGCCAGGGCGTCGTTGACCGCAGTAACCACGCCGCTGACCGGCGAGTAAATGTCGGAAGCGGCTTTCACCGATTCCACCACACCGGCTTCTTGCCCTGCGGCGAGTTGCTTGCCGACTTCCGGCAGCTCGACGAATACCACATCGCCCAGCGCTTCCTGCGCGTGGTCGGAAATGCCCACGGTGACGCTACCATCGGCTTCCAGACGGGCCCATTCGTGGCTGGCGGCGTAACGCAGTTCGCTGGGGATATTGCTCATGACTTGGTCCTCGGATACTGGATGGCGGAACGTCCGCCAGGAAAATTTAGCAGGTTGTGGCGCGGCGCCCGGTTTTTCCGTGACGCCGCGCCGTCGATCAGATCAATGCCTTACCGTGACGGACAAAGTTAGGCCGCACTACGCGCACCGGATACCACTTGCCGCGGATTTCCACCTCGGCCCGTTCTCCCGTTGCGGCAGGAACACGCGCCAAGGCGATGGATTTACCCAGGGTAGGCGAAAAGCTGCCGCTGGTGATTTCGCCTTCGCCAACGCCTTCAATACGCACCACCTGATGGGCGCGCAACACACCGCGCTCTTCCAGCACCAGGCCCACCAGTTTCGGCTGAGCCCCGGCGGCACGCTGGGCTTCCAGGGCCTGGCGGCCGACGAAGGCGCGCGAGGCCGGCTCCCACGCCACGGTCCAGGCCATGTTGGCGGCCAGCGGCGACACGCTTTCATCCATGTCCTGGCCGTACAGGTTCATGCCGGCTTCCAGACGCAGGGTGTCGCGGGCGCCCAGGCCGATGGGGGCGATACCGGCGCCCACCAGCTCATTGAAAAAGTGTGACGCTTCATCGGTGGGCAGGACGATTTCCAAGCCGTCTTCACCGGTGTAACCGGTGCGGGCGATAAACCAGTCGCCATCGGCAAAGCCCTGGAAGGGTTTCAATTCGTGGATCAGGGTGGCGCGGCTGGCAGACACCAGCTCGGCGACTTTGGCCCGCGCATGTGGCCCTTGAATGGCCAGCATCGCCAGCTCGCTGCGCTCATTGAGCTGCACGTCGAAACCGGCGGTTTGCGCCTGCATCCAGGCCAGGTCCTTGTCGCGAGTGGCAGCGTTGACCACTACGCGGTAACCGCCGTCGGTGAGGTAGACGATCAGGTCGTCGATCACCCCGCCATCGGCATTCAGCATGCCGCTGTACAGCGCTTTGCCGAGGTCCTGCAGGCGCTCGATGTCGTTGGCCAACAGGTGCTGCAGGTAGGCCTTGGCCTGGGCCCCGCTGACGTCGACGACGGTCATGTGCGAGACGTCGAACACCCCGCAATCGCGACGCACCTGGTGGTGCTCCTCAACCTGCGAGCCGTAGTGCAGTGGCATGTCCCAACCGCCGAAATCGACCATCTTGGCACCCAATGCAAGGTGCTGTTCGTAGAGGGGCGTGCGCTGTCCCATGGGTTTCTCCTTCCGGGCTTGGCGAAGGTGTGGGCGGACCGAGAAACGTGGCTGAGCCTTCGAAACAGGGCACTTGCACGAGATTTCAACGGGCCGGTCTGAATGACGTCCTACACCGAATGGCGCGCATTGTAGCCGCAAGACTGCCCCATGCACACACGCATACAAGCGAGCGCCGAGTCAGTGCCCGTAGCGGCGCGCGGAGCGCCGAATCAGCCCGATCACCGGCAGCAGGCCGACCAGCACCAGGCTCAGCGCCGGCAGCGCGGCACGCGCCCACTCGCCCTCGCTGGTCATCTCGAAAATGCGCACGGCCAGGGTGTCCCAACCGAAGGGGCGCATCAGCAGGGTGGCCGGCATTTCCTTGAGCACATCGACGAACACCAGCAACGCGGCGCTGAGGGCACCCGGCACCAGCAGCGGCAGGTACACGCGGAAAAACAAGCCGTAGCCAGACACCCCGAGACTGCGTGAGGCTTCCGGCAGCGACGGCCGGATACGCGCCAGAGCGCCTTCCAGCGGCCCATAGGCGACGGTGATAAAGCGGATCAGGTAAGCCAGCACCAGCGCCGCCAGACTGCCGAGCAGCAGCGGTTTGCCAGCGCCGCCCAACCACTGCGACAGCGGCACCACCAGCTCACGGTCGAGGTAGCTGAACACCAGCATGATCGCCACCGCCAGCACCGAGCCGGGCAGCGCGTAGCCGAGGTTGGCCAGGCTCACCGCGCTGCGGATCGGCCGGGTGGGCACCAGGCGCCGGGCGAATACCAGCAGCAAGGCCGCTGCCACCGTGACGGCGGCAGCGATGGCGCCCAGATACAGGGTGTGCAGGATCAGGCCGACGTAGCGCTCATCAAGGTCGAAACGCCCCCGCTGCCAACACCACACCACCAACTGCAGCACCGGCACCAGGAAGGCGCAGGCGAAAACCAGGCCACACCAGCTGCTGGCCGCCAGCGCCTTCCAACCGTGCAGGTGATAAAGCGCGTGGCCCCGTGGTCGTTCATTGGCCGGGCGACTGGCGCCACGGGCGCGGCGCTCGCCGTAGAGCACCAGCATCACTGCGAGCAGCAACAGACTGGCCAGTTGGGTGGCGCTGGACAGGCTGTAGAAGCCGTACCAAGTCTTGTAGATGGCGGTGGTGAAGGTGTCGAAATTGAACACCGACACCGCGCCGAAATCGGCCAGGGTTTCCATCAACGCCAACGCCACACCGGCGCCAATCGCCGGTCGCGCCATGGGCATTGCCACCCGCCAGAACGCCTGCCAGGGCGACTGACCGAGAATCCGCGCCGCCTCCATCAGGCCTTTGCCCTGGGCCTGAAACGCGCTGCGGGCGAGCAGGTAGACATAGGGATAGAACACCAGCACCAACACCACAATCACCCCGCCCGTGGAGCGCACCCGCGGCAGCCGCAGGCCGCTGCCGAACCATTCGCGCAGCAGACTTTGCAGCGGCCCGGCGAAATCCAGCAGACCTACGAAGACAAACGCCAATACATAGGCGGGAATGGCGAACGGCAGCATCAGTGCCCAATCCAGCCAACGCCGGCCGGGAAACTCGCAGAGGCTGGTGAGCCAGGCCAGGCTGACGCCGAGCAGGGTGACGCCAAGGCCGACGCCGAGAACCAGAATCAGGGTATTGCCCAGCAGGCGCGGCATCTGGGTATCCCATAGGTGGGCCCAGATGTCGTGGTCGATGGTTTGCCAGGAGAGCAGCAACACCGTAAGGGGCAGCAGCACCAACGCGCCGATGGCAAAAGAGATGAGGTACCAGCGACGTTGGTGAACCACGGGTGAGCCTGGTTGGAGTAGGGGTAAGGGCCAAACTATACGTTTGCAGGATTCGCGGCTGAAGCCCCTCCCACAAAGGACCGCGATTCCCTGTGGGAGGGGCTTCAGCCGCGATGCTCTTTAGTACCAGCCAGCGCGGTCCATCAGTTTGATGGCCTCTGCCTGGCGTTTACCGGCGATCTCAACCGGAATTGTGTCGGCCTTGAACGTGCCCCAACTCGCCACTTCTTCGGACGGTTTCACACTCGGATTTGCTGGGTACTCCTGGTTCACCCCGGCAAAAATCGCCTGTGCCTCCGGCCCGGTCATCCACTCGACCAGCGCCTTGGCCGCCTCTGGATGCGGCGCATGCTGGGTCAGGCCGATGCCGGACAGGTTTACATGCACGCCGCGGTCAGCCTGATTCGGCCAGAACAGTTTTACCGCCAGGCTAGGGTCCTGCTTGTGCAGGCGGCCGTAGTAGTAGGTGTTGACGATGCCGACGTCGCACTGCCCGGCGTTGATTGCCTGGAGCACGGCGATGTCGTCGGAGAACACGTCGGTGGACAGGTTATTGACCCAGCCCTTGAGGATTTCTTCGGTCTTTTCGCTGCCATGGGTTTCGATCAGGGTGGCGGTCAGCGACTGGTTGTAGACCTTCTTCGCCGTGCGCAGGCACAGGCGCCCTTCCCACTCCTTGCCGGCCAACGCTTCGTAGGTGGACAGCTCTGCCGGTTTTACCCGGTCGGTGGAGTAGGCGATGGTGCGCGCGCGCAGCGACAGGCCAGTCCAGCTGTCGGTGGAAGAGCGGTATTGGCTAGGAATATTGGCGTCGATCACCGCTGAATCGAAGGGCTGCAGAATGCCCATGTTCTCGGCTTGCCAGAGGTTGCCGGCATCGACTGTGAGCAGCAGGTCGGCGGTGGCATTGCTGCCTTCGGCCTTGATTCGCTGCATCAGCGGCGCTTCCTTGTCGGTGATGAACTTGACCTTCACCCCGGTCTTGGCAGTGTAGGCGTCGAACACCGGCTTGATCAGCTCGTCGATGCGCGAGGAATACACCACCACCTCATCGGCGGCCTGCACAGTGGTTGCGCCCATCAGCACAAAGAGAGAAAGAAGCGTGCGGCGAATCTGCACAGGCAGGTCCTCGTAAAAAGCGGAAGGGCCGCAAATGATAAAGAACCTCACTTGGCCACCGAGGCTCGAGGTGTGTCGGGATGTTGCGATACACCCACATCCCTCGTAGGAGCGGCTTCAGCCGCGATGCTTGTGATCTTCAAAAGCATCGCGGCTGAAGCCGCTCCTACAGGGTCGCGTCAGGCTTTGGCGAGCGCCGGTAGATCGCCTGAAAGCCCCAGCGCCTGGCGCACAAACAGAGCTTTGCCTTCGGCCAGGCCATCCACCAGGTTCAGGCCGCTGTTGCGCAACCAGCGAATCGGCAACGGATCGGCCTGGAACAGGCGCTGGAAGCCTTCCATCGCCGCCATCATCGCCAGGTTATGCGGCATGCGACGGCGCTCGAAGCGGCTGAGCACGCGCTCATCGGCGATGTTCTCACCCCGCTCTACCGCGTGCAGCAGCACTTCAGCGAGCACGGCGGCGTCGAGAAAACCGAGGTTCACGCCCTGCCCGGCCAGCGGGTGAATGGTGTGCGCAGCGTCGCCGATCAAGGCCAGACCCGGTTCGACGTAACGTTTCGCATGGCGTTGGCGCAGCGGAATGCACAGGCGCGGATCGGCTTCCAACACCTGGCCCAGGCGCCACTCGAAGGCCTTGCCCAGTTCACGGCAGAATTCATCGTTATCCAGCGCCATCAACCGTTCAGCCTGTGTCGGCGTGGTCGACCAGACAATCGAGCACCAGCCCTGGCTGCCGTCTTCGCGCGCCAGGGGCAGAAAGGCCAACGGGCCGTCATCGGTAAAACGCTGCCAGGCGGTGAGTTGGTGCGGCTGGCTGCAACGCACGCTGGTGACGATGGCGTGGTGCAGGTAATCCCATTCGCGGGTGGCGCAACCGGCCAGGCGGCGCACGGCCGAGTTGGCACCGTCGGCAGCGATCACCAGCGGGGTGCGCACGGTGCGGCCGTCGGCCAGGGTCAGCAGCCAGTCATCGCCGGAGTGGCGCAGTTGCTCCAGGCGGGCATTGGCCAGCAGGCCCAGGTCGGTGTCGTGCAACTGTTCCAGCAGCGCGTCCTGAATCACCCGGTTTTCGACGATATGGCCGAGCACCTCGGCATGCACGCTGGCGGCGGAGAAGTGAATCTGGCCGGTGCCGGAGCCATCCCACACCTGCATCTCGCCATAGGGGCTGGTGCGCCGCGCTTCGATGCCGGGCCAGGCGCCGACGCGTTCGAGAATGCGTTGGCTGGCCATCGACAAGGCGCTGACCCGCGGTTCGAACGCGGCGCTCTGGTCGAAGGGTTTGACGCTCAACGGGCTGCCGTCGACCAACAGAATATCCAAGCCGCTGTGTTGCAGGGCCAAGGCCAGCGCACTGCCGACCATACCGGCCCCGACTATTACCAAATCCGCTCGCATTTCCATGCTTTCAGCCTATCCACGGGCCGCCCGGAGGGCCGCCAGAAAAGTGATCAACCGTCGCTACGGGTACCGATGCCCATCGCCTGCCGGGCAAACCAGCGCTTGGCCGGCGGCAACATGTCCAGGCCGAGCAGGCCCAGGTTGCGACCGGTGGCCAGCAGCGGCTCGGCGTTGCTGAACAGGCGGGTGACGCGGTCGGAAAACCCGACGGTCAGGCTCTGGTCCAGCTGTTGGCGCGCCAGGTAGCCCTGCAGGGTGGCGAAGTCGCCGGGCCTGTCAGGGCTGGTCAGCAACGCTTCGGCCAGGGCCTGCACGTCGCGCAGGGCAAGGTTGTAACCCTGGCCGGCGATGGGGTGCAGGCTGTGGGCCGCGTTACCGAGCACCACCAGGTTGGGCCGCACCTGCTCCTGCGCTTCGATCAGCGACAGGGGGTAGACGTGCCGCGCGCCAACCTGGCGCAAAGCGCCGAGGCGGTAGCCGAAGGTGTTCTGCAATTCAGCGAGGAACGCCCGGTCGTCGAGGGCCTGCAGACGCTGGGCATCGTCGCCCGGCCGAGTCCAGATCAACGCACTGCGGTTATCCGACAGCGGCAACAGCGCCATCGGGCCTTCGTCGGTAAAGCGCTCGAACGCCAGGCCGCCATGGGGCTGGCCGATGCTGATGTTGGCGATCAAAGCGCTCTGTTCATACGCGGTGTTTTTCACCGTGATGCCCAGCTGTTCCCGCAGGCTGGAGCGGCCGCCATCGGCCAATACCGCCAGGTCGCAATCGAGCAGGGTTTCTTCATTCAGGGTCAGGCGGTAGCCAGTGCCGATGGCCTGCATCGCCACCACTTCGGCGGGGCAACGCCAGCTCACCACCTCAGGGTCCAACGCCTGCCACAGGCAATGCCCGAGCCAGGCGTTTTCGGCGACATAACCCAGCGCCGGCACGCCCTCTTCTTCCGCGCTCAACCGCGCGGCGGCAAAACGCCCACGGTCGGAAACATGGATATGCAGAATGGCTTCGGCGCGCTCGGCGACCTTCGGCCAGATACCCAGGCGCTGGTAGATCTGCTGGGTGCCGTAGGACAGCGCGGTGGAGCGGGCGTCATAGCTGGGCTGGTAGCTGTCGCCGGGGGCGAACGGCTCGATCAGCACAATCGACCAGCCGCGCGCCTTGGCCCCGGCTTGAAGCGCCAGGGCCAGGCTGGCACCCACCAGGCCGCCGCCAATAATGGCGAGTTTTGCTTCACTCACCCCTATGCCGCCTGCACGCGGGCAGCGGCCATCAGGGCTTCGATTTCAGCGACGGTTTTTGGCGCGTCCTTGGTGATGATTTCGCAGCCGGTTTTGGTCACCACCACGTCGTCTTCGATGCGCACGCCAATGCCGCGCCATTTCTTCGCGACGTTTTGATTGTCCACGGCGATATAGATGCCGGGCTCGACGGTCAGCGCCATGCCGACTTCCAGCACGCGCCACTCGCCGCCGACTTTGTAGTCGCCGACATCGTGCACATCCATGCCCAGCCAGTGACCGGCGCGGTGCATATAGAACGGTTTGTAGGCTTCGCTGGCGATCAGCTCGTCGACGTTGCCTTCGAGCAGGCCGAGTTCCACCAGGCCGGCGGTGATCACCTGCACAGTGGCTTCGTGGGCTTCGTTCCAGTGCTTGTCCGGGCCGATGGCGGCGAACGCGGCTTCCTGGGATTTCAGCACCAACTCGTAGATGGCTTTTTGCTCAGGGGAGAATTTGCCGCTGACCGGGAAGGTACGGGTGATGTCGCTGGCGTAGCAGTCGATTTCGCAGCCGGCGTCGATCAGCACCAGGTCGCCGTCTTTCAGCGGCGCATCGTTTTCGCGGTAGTGCAGGATGCAGGCGTTGCGGCCTGCGGCCACGATCGAGCCATAGGCCGGCATCTTCGCCCCGCCTTTGCGGAACTCGTAGTCCAGCTCGGCTTCCAAGTGGTACTCGCTCAAGCCGGCACGGCTGGCCTGCATCGCACGGATGTGGGCGCGCGAGGAAATCTGCGCGGCTTCACGCATCACCTTCACTTCGTTGGCCGACTTGTACAGACGCATGTCGTGCAGCAGGTGCGTGAGGGCGACGAACTCATTTGGCGGCTGCGCACCTTGGCGGGCCTTGGAGCGGATGACGTTGATCCACTCCATCAGGTGGCGATCGAATTCCTGGTTGGTGCCCATGGCGTAGTACACGCGGTCACGGCCTTCGATCAGGCCGGGCAGAATTTCGTCGATGTCACCAATCGGGAATGCATCGTCAGCGCCGAAGGTGGTCACAGCGCCGTCTTGCCCGGCGCGCAGGCCGTCCCAGAGTTCGCGTTCGGGGTCACGCTCGCGGCAGAACAGCACGTACTCGCCGTGCTCGCGACCGGGGATCAGAGCGATCACCGCCTCGGGCTCGGGGAAGCCGCTGAGGTACTGGAAGTCGCTGTCCTGACGGTAGATGTGCTCGACATCGCGGTTGCGGATGTACACCGGCGCCGCCGGCAGAATGGCGATGCTGTTGGGTTCCATCTGCGCCATCAGCGCCTTGCGCCGACGGGCGTATTCCGACTTGGGGATGCTGATCATGGGCGAACTCGTTCTGGTAAAAGTCAGTGCAGCGATGGTTTCGGCGCCGCCGGGGCAGCCGGTTTCACGCATTCAGTGAACAGCAGCAGCGGTGCCACACGCAGGTATTCCATCACTTCCATATAGTCGTTTTCACCGTCTTCGGATTCCTCCAGGGCTTCTTGCACCTGGGCAATCGCGGCGAGGTCTTGCAGCACTTCCATGGCTTCGCTGCTGAGGGCGGCGTCGCGCGCGGTCAGGCCAAAACCGGCGAGAAAGCCCTGGCACCATTGGCCCATGGCGGCGGCGCGGTCGGCCAGCGGCGCGTCATCGGACGGCAGCAGCAGGACCACGGCGATGTCATCGCCAGTCAGTTCAGCTTTGACCATTTCTTGCAGACCGATGAGGGCGGCGCGGATATTGTCGGCCGGCTCGCTGGTGAACAGGTCGGCGGCGTCCACCAGCCAGGAGTCGACATCGAAGCCGGCACCGGCGCAGCTGCGGCCGAGCAACAGGCCATGCAGCTCGGCTGGCGAGACGGGTTGACCGCTGCTGGCGAGCAGGGTGGCGAAAGCGCTGTACGGGGAATTTTGTGTGGGCATTGGCAACTAGGCGCCAGAGGGCGCAATGACTAGAATGGAGGCCTTGTATCCTAGCACCGGCAAGCGCGCCAAGACCATTGGCCGACGTCAATGGGTTTGCCCCTTGGCCTGTGCCTTCCTATATAGTTTCGCCACTTCATTGCCACAAACCCACGCCCTAGCGAGAGCCCATGGAAGACGCCGATCTGCACGCGCTCACCCTCAAGCTGGAACTGCTTATCCAACGCGTCGAGCAGCTAAAAGCGGACAACCGCGCCTTACGTGCGAGCGAGCAGTCTTGGCGCGAAGAGCGCGCCCATCTGATCGAAAAGAACGAAATGGCCCGGCATAAGGTCGAATCGATGATTTCGCGCCTCAAAGCCCTGGAGCAGGACTAATGACCTCGAACACCGTTACCGTTCACATCCTTGATAAAGACTATTGCATCGCCTGCCCGGCGGACGAACGCGCCAACCTGGAAAGCGCCGCGCGCTACCTCGACGGCAAGATGCGCGAGATTCGCAGCGGCGGCAAAGTGATCGGCGCCGACCGCGTGGCGGTGATGGCCGCCCTCAACATTACCCACGACCTGCTGCACAAACAGCAGCGCCTGGATCAGGACGTCAGCTCCACCCGTGCCCATGTGCGCGACCTGCTGGAACGAGTGGATGGTGCCCTGGCCACCGATCAGGACAGCAGCCATAGCTGATTGCAGAGCGGTTTATTCGGGTATACTGGCCGCCGCTCCCTGGAGTGTGCGCCAGTTGGTGATGTCCCTGAGCCGATACGCACAAACCCGGGGGTTGCAAGTTGGAGCCGGTGTGCATGTCCGCCTGACGGAAAGCCTTAACGCTCCCTGCAACCTCCACCTTGAACTTTCGGGTTCAAGGGCTAAGCCGACAGCGGCACGTCGGGGGGTCTTACTTCTTCACTCATTGCCCGCCCTGTTTGGCGATGAGGCTTTCAACGGTTCGCGCCTGCGAGCCCTGGCCGTCACAGCATGCTGACCGCCGCCGAGCTAACCCGCCCACAACTTCGTCGCCTGCTGCGCAAAGCCCGCCGCTCCCTCAGCGCCAGCGCTCAACGCAAGGCCGGCGAACAGCTCTATCGACAACTCGCCCAGCAACCCTTGTTTCGTCGCGCTCGGCACATTGCCCTGTACCTGCCCAACGATGGCGAGATCGACCCACGCCCGCTGATGCGTGCTGCACAGCGGCGCGGCAAGGCCACTTATTTGCCCGTTCTCAGTGCATGGCCGGCGACCAAAATGGTCTTTCAGCGCGTGCGCCCGAACGAACGTTTACACCCCAACCGTTTCCGCATTGCCGAACCCACGGCCAAACGCCAACGCCAACGCAAGGTCTGGGCACTGGATCTGATTCTGTTGCCATTGGTTGGCTTCGACCCGGAGGGTGGGCGCCTGGGCATGGGCGGCGGTTTTTATGACCGCAGCCTGGCGTACTTGCAACGTCGCCATAATTGGCACAAACCGACATTATTGGGCCTTGCCCATGAATGTCAGAAAGTCGACCGCCTGGCACTGGCCAGCTGGGATGTGCGCTTGCATGCGACGGTGACGGACAAGGCGTGGTACCTGGGCGATACCCTTGCAACGGAAAGCGATGCCGCACCAGGTGCGGCCATCACGGGCGTCGGCTGGCAGCCTTAAGGCTGCTGCGACAATGTGACTGGAGCGTCGTTCTGACGGTCCCAAAGGCTCTGGGTGTAACCGGTGGTTACCACACCGAGACCGAACAGGATTACCAATACCCACAACAAATCTGGTTTACGTTTCTTCATCGATTGCCTCCCCCTTCCAGGCAACTTTCGCACTACAACCACGACGTATTTTTTGTTTTTGGACCGTCCGGCGGCATTAGATTCAGCAGCGCGGCATTCTCCTGCAAGGTGCCTGCATGTGCAATTCTGACGCCAACCGGCTGTCGTCTAAATGGGTAAAACCGCCCACCAAGACTTAACCCCACGAGCGAAGAGCAAAGTTCATGCCTCACTGGTTAATGAAGTCCGAACCCGAAGAACTTTCCATCCACGACCTGCAGCGTCTTGGCCATGCCCGCTGGGATGGCGTGCGCAATTACCAGGCGCGCAACTTCGTGCGCAGCATGGCGGTGGGCGATCTGTTCTTCTTTTATCACTCCAGTTGCCCCGAGCCCGGCATCGCCGGAGTCGGCCGGATTATTGCTTCGGCCTATCCCGACCCAACGGCGCTCGACCCGCAAAGCCACTATTACGATGCCAAGGCAAGCGCCGATAAAAACCCGTGGAGCGCCTTGGACGTTGAATTCGTCGAGGCGTTCCCGCGTGTCATTGCTTTGGGGCAATTACGTGATCTACCTGGCTTGAGCGAACTACCCTTGGTAAAAAAAGGCAGCCGGCTTTCGGTGATGCCAGTCAGTGCTAGCGAATGGGCGACGATTCAGGCTGTTTGAATCGTTGTCCTGCATTAAGCAACACGGACACTGTGCATGGAACCAGACAGCTTGCATGACACCTCAGTGTTACCCGCTGCCCGCCCGGCCTGGCGCGCTCGCCTGGCCTTGGCGGTGGTGGCCTTGTTGCTGCTCGCCGCCAGTTTGCTGCTGTGGCAGAAGCTGGTCACCATCGAGCGCACCCACGCCAATGAACGGGTGGCGGCGCAGGCTCGCCTGCTTACCCGGCAGCTGGAAGGCAGCCTCACCACTCAGGCGCAAGACCTCTATCGCCTAGCCGAGCTGTGGAATCACCACGGCCGCTTGAACCAGGACGAATGGGCGTTGGAAGCGCGCTTTTCGTTGCAGCATTTTCGCGGCTACCAGGCCATCCAATGGGCCGATGCAGACCTGCGTCTGCGCTGGATTCTGCCAATCGAGGGCAACGAAGCGGCGCTGAATTTCCAGCTCACCCCGGCGCATCCCAACTACCTGCTGGCCATGCAGGCCAAAACCCAGGGCAAGGCGGTATTTTCCAACAGCTTCGACCTGGTCCAGGGCGGCCGCGGCTTCGCCCTCTACACCCCGCTGTACGTAATGAACGACCAGGGCCAGCGGGTGTTCGATGGCTTCGTGCAAGGCATCTTCCGCGTGCAAACCCTGATGGACGAGTTGCTCGACACCGTCGACAGCGCCGGCTTCAACGTGCGCCTGCTGGAGTTTGGCCGTCCGCTGTACAGCCGCGAACAAGCCGACTTCAGCGCCGGTCTGCAGCAAGAGTTGCCGCTGCACCTGCTCAACAACCGCAACTTCACCCTGCAACTCAACCCCACCCGCAAGTTGGCGCAAGAGCTGTCCAGCCCATTGCCGTGGGTGGTGCTGGGCGCCGGTCTGACCACCACCCTGCTGCTGGTGGCCGCCCTCGCTCTGGCGATGGAAAACGCTCGCCGCGCCAGCGCCTTGCTCGCCAGCAACAGCCGGTTGAATCAGGAGGTGAGCAGCCGTGAATTGATCGAACAGGTGCTGCGCGAAAGCCGCGAACGCTTGCAGTTGGTGGTCGACCTCACCGACTCCAGCCGCGACGGGCTGTTTATCATCGACCCGCACAACCGCAATATTCTGCATATGAACAAGGCCACCTACAGCAGCCTGGGCTACAGCGAAGAGGAATTTCGTCAGCGCCTGCAGGAGCAGCCGGAAAGCCTGCTGCTGGGGTTCCATGCCTGGGTGGAACTGGTGCGTCAGGCCCAGGGCGACAACCAGGGGAAAATTTTCCAGCGTGAAATGCGCCGCCGTAACGGCAGCATCCAGCCTGCAGAAATCAGTGCGCAGCTGGTGCAGGTCAATGGCCACGAGTACCTGATCGGCGTCTCGCGCGATAACAACGAACGCCTGCAACTGGAAGCGCAGCTCCAGCACCTGTCACAACGCGACGGCCTGACCGGCCTGTACAACCGGCGCTTCTTCGACCACCAACTGCACAGCGAATGGCGCCGCCTGCAACGCATGGGTGCGCCGATGAGTTTGCTGATGCTGGATGTCGATCACTTCAAGCGCTACAACGACCAGCTCGGCCACCTGGCCGGCGACGATGCCTTGCGCAAGGTCGCGGCCGCACTGCAAGGCTGCCTGCTGCGCGATGGCGACGCGGTGTGCCGCTATGGCGGCGAGGAGTTTGCGGTGATTCTGGCCAACACTGACGAGCAAGGTGCCGAGATGATCGCTGCGCGCATTCACCAGGCGCTGGCCGAGTTGCAGTTGCCCCACCCGGGCAGCCCGCTGTCACGCCTGAGCGCGAGTATCGGTTTGAGCACGGTGACGCCCAACCGTGACAGCCACCCCGACAGCCTGGTCGCCCATAGCGATCAGGCCCTGTACCAAGCCAAGCATCAGGGACGCAATTGCACCTGCGTGTGGACCACTACCTGAAGGCGTGGCGGTTACTGCACGATCAGGTTATTGAAGAGCAGGTTTTCCACCAGCGGCTTGCCCTCTTCCTGGGTCAGCACGTCCTGCACCTGTTTCAACGCTTCCTGACGCAGCTTTTCCTTGGACTCGACGTTGCCCATCGCCTCATCGGTCTGCTGGGAAAACAGCATCACCAACTGGTTACGAATCAGCGGCTCATGGTGCTCGACCTTGGCCTCGGCCTCGCTGCCGGTAACCTGCAGAGCGATATCAGCCTTGAACACCTTCAGCTTCGGCCCCGTGCCGTAGTTTCCCACCAGCGCCGGTACCAGGCTGATATACGCCACGGCCGGTGTTTTGCTTTCGCCTTCGCCGCCCTCTTTCTCTTCATTGGCCAGAGCGGCAAACGGCAGGGAAAAGGCCATCAATAGTACAAACCAAGCTTTCACAGTGCGCATCCTCGACTGGGTATGTGCCCTAGCATAGCGATAGCCCGGCGCTTATACACCTTTATCAGGGCAGGCCATGCTCGTTGACCCGCCAGGCCACGCACCTACACTGCCAAGCCATAACTCTGCGAGGAACACTCCAATGAAAGCCGTGTTGTGCAAAGCCTTCGGCCCTGCCGAAACCCTGGTCCTGGAAGAAGTCGCCAGCCCGGAACCGAAAAAGAACGAAGTGCTGCTCGATGTCCACGCCGCCGGCGTGAACTTCCCGGACACCCTGATCATTGAAGGCAAGTACCAGTTCAAGCCGCCGTTCCCGTTCTCGCCGGGTGGCGAAGCAGCCGGTGTGGTCGCGGCCGTCGGCGAAAAAGTCACCCACGTGAAACCCGGTGACCGCGTCATGGCCCTGACCGGTTGGGGCAGCTTTGCCGAACAAGTTGCCGTGCCTGGCTACAGCGTGATGCCAATTCCGGCCGGCATGGACTTCGCCAGCGCCGCCGCCTTCGGCATGACCTACGGCACCTCCATTCACGCACTGAAACAACGCGCCAACCTGCAACCGGGGGAAACCCTGCTGGTGCTCGGCGCCTCCGGCGGCGTCGGCCTGGCAGCCGTAGAAATCGGCAAAGCCATGGGTGCCCGCGTCATCGCGGCCGCCAGCAGCGCAGAAAAACTCGAAGTGGCCAAGGCCGCTGGCGCCGACGAGCTGATCAACTACAGCGAAGGCAGCCTGAAGGAAAAGCTCAAGGAACTCACCGGCGGCCAAGGCGTGGACGTGATCTACGACCCGGTCGGCGGCGACCTGTTTGAAGAAGCCTTCCGCTCCATCGCCTGGAACGGTCGTTTCCTGGTGGTGGGTTTTGCCAGCGGTACCATCCCGTCCCTGCCGGCCAACCTCACCCTGCTCAAGGGCGCGTCTCTGGTCGGCGTGTTCTGGGGTGCATTCGCCCAACGCCAACCGGCCGACAACGCCGCCAACTTCGAGCAACTGTTCAAGTGGTTTGCAGAAGGCAAGGTCAAGCCGCTGGTGTCGCAAACCTTCCCGCTCACCGATGCAGCAGGCGCGATCAACGCCCTGGGACAGCGCAAGGCCGTGGGTAAAGTGGTGGTACAGGTGCGTTAAGCGCTTGCTAACTGCCGATAAAAAAACCGCCTTCGGGCGGTTTTTTTTGTTTTGGAGAACATCCTTTGCAGGAATCGAGGCTGAAGCCTCGATGCTTTTAGCGGGGTGCGTAGGCGAAGACGTCGGCGCGCATCTGATGCGCATCCATCCCCGCATCCACCAACGCATCGAGCGTCGCGTAGACCATCATCGGCGAGCCACTGGCATACACATGCAGCGGCTTGAGGTCAGGGAAGTCTTCGCGCACCGCCTCGTGCAACAAACCACAACGCCCCTGCCAGCCACAGACATCACTGACCACCTGATGCAGGTGCAGATTGGCCATCTGCTGCCAGTCGGCCCAGTGCGGCAATTGGTAGAAGTCCTCCGGTCGCCGCGCGCCCCAGTACAGATGCACCGGGTGCTTGAAGCCGGTTGCACGGCAATGCTCGATCAGGCTGTGCATCTGCGCCATGCCGGTGCCGGCGGCGATCAGAATTAGCGGCCCGTCCGGCAACTCGGCCAGGTGCGCATCGCCAAACGGCATCTGCACTTCCACCAGCGGCTCGCGTTGCAATTGCGCCAGCAGATTCAGCGCGCTGTCTTCACGACCGAGGATATGCAGCTCCAGCTCACGCCCCTGAGACGGCGCCGAGGCCAGGGAAAACGCTGACTGCTCGCCATCGTCACGGCGCACCAACACGTATTGCCCGGCGTGATAACGCGGCGGTTTGCCGGCCGGCGCGCGCAGGTTGACACGCCAGACATCACCGCCCACCGCCGTACACGCCACCACTTGGCAACGCAGGGTGCGCAGCGGTAATTCGCCAGGGGCGAGCACGCCATCCCAATGCAACACGCAATCCTCCAGCGGCTCGGCCAGGCAGGTGAACAGTTCACCGTGGTCGCGCGCCTCGCCGTTCTGCTGCACGGAACCCTCCACCAGCAAGGCCGCGCAGATATGGCAGTTGCCGTTACGGCAGGCTTGCGGGCACTGGTAGCCGAGGCGGCGCGCTGCGTCCAGAATTCGCTCGCCGGCGTGCACGTCCAGCACTGCGCCGGAGGGTTGCAGGGTTACTTTCATCACTCTATTCCAAGGTCCTTCCACATCGCGTCGACCCGCTGGGTGACCGCTTCATCCTTGACGATTACGCGGCCCCATTCGCGGCTGGTTTCACCCGGCCACTTGTGGGTGGCGTCCAGGCCCATCTTCGAACCAAGGCCCGAGACCGGCGAGGCGAAGTCGAGGTAGTCGATCGGCGTGTTGTCGATCAGCACCGTGTCGCGCTTGGGGTCCATGCGCGTGGTAATGGCCCAGATCACGTCGTTCCAGTCCCGTGCGTTGATATCGTCGTCGGTGACAATAACGAACTTGGTGTACATGAACTGGCGCAAAAACGACCACACCCCGAGCATTACGCGCTTGGCATGCCCCGGGTACTGCTTCTTCATGGTCACCACCGCCATGCGGTACGAGCAACCTTCGGGCGGCAGGTAGAAGTCAGTGATCTCCGGGAACTGCTTCTGCAGAATCGGCACGAACACTTCGTTCAACGCTACGCCGAGAATAGCTGGCTCATCTGGCGGGCGGCCGGTGTAGGTGCTGTGGTAAATCGGTTTTTGCCGACGGGTAATACGTTCGACGGTGAAGACCGGGAAAGAGTCCACCTCGTTGTAGTAGCCGGTGTGATCGCCATAAGGCCCTTCGTCGGCCATCTCGCCCGGATGGATCACCCCTTCCAGCACGATCTCGGCGCTGGCGGGCACCTGCAATTCACTCCCGCGGCACTTGATCAGCTCGGTACGGTTGCCGCGCAGCAGGCCGGCGAAGGCGTATTCGGAAAGGCTGTCCGGCACGGGCGTCACGGCGCCGAGAATGGTCGCCGGGTCCGCGCCCAGGGCCACGGCCACCGGGAAGGGTTGGCCAGGGTGTTTGTCACACCACTCTTTGAAGTCCAGCGCGCCGCCGCGGTGGCTCAGCCAGCGCATGATCACCTTGTTACGTCCGATCACTTGCTGGCGGTAGATACCGAGGTTTTGCCGGTCTTTATTCGGCCCCTTGGTAACGGTCAGGCCCCAAGTGATCAGCGGCGCGACGTCGCCCGGCCAACAGGTTTGCACCGGCAGCTTGCCGAGGTCGACGTCGTCGCCCTCCTCGATCACTTCCTGGCACGGCGCGTCTTTGACCACCTTGGGCGCCATGGAAATGATCTTCTTGAAAATCGGCAGCTTCGACCAGGCGTCTTTCAGGCCCTTCGGCGGCTCCGGCTCTTTGAGAAAAGCCAGCAGCTTGCCGATTTCACGCAGCTCGCTGACCGCCTCGGCGCCCATACCCAAGGCCACGCGCTCGGGGGTGCCGAACAGGTTGCCGAGTACCGGCATATCGAACCCGGTGGGGTTTTCGAACAGCAGGGCCGGACCTTTGCGGCGCAAGGTGCGGTCGCAGATTTCGGTCATTTCCAGCACCGGCGACACCGGGTGGCTGATGCGTTTCAGCTCTCCGCGCTGTTCCAGGCCACGGATAAAGTCGCGCAGATCGCGATACTGCATGCTTGAGCCTCGTGTAGGGCGCTCGATAGAAGGGCAAAACCAGGTGCGAAGTTTAGCCTGCCAGGACAGCGCACAGGGCGCTGGATGCCAATACGCAGTTAGCAAAAAGCCGGGTTTCCCCGGCTTTTGCCTGTCTTGCCGATGTTACTTGCGCTTCATCGACTGGAAGAACTCGTCGTTGGTCTTGGTCGCTTTGAGGCGATCGAGCAAGAACTCGATAGCGGCGATCTCGTCCATCGGGTGCAGCAATTTACGCAGAATCCACATGCGCTGCAGCTCGTCTTCAGCGGTCAGCAACTCTTCGCGGCGGGTGCCGGAACGGTTGATGTTGATCGCCGGGAACACGCGCTTTTCAGCGATGCGACGGTCCAGGGGCAGCTCCATGTTGCCGGTACCCTTGAACTCTTCGTAGATCACTTCATCCATCTTCGAGCCGGTTTCCACCAGCGCGGTAGCGATGATGGTCAGCGAGCCGCCTTCTTCGATGTTGCGCGCAGCGCCGAAGAAGCGTTTCGGCTTCTCCAGGGCATGGGCGTCAACACCACCGGTGAGGACCTTGCCGGAGCTCGGGATCACGGTGTTGTAGGCACGCGCCAGACGGGTGATGGAGTCGAGCAGAATGACCACATCCTTCTTGTGCTCGACCAGGCGCTTGGCCTTTTCGATCACCATTTCGGCAACCTGCACGTGGCGGGTTGGTGGTTCGTCGAAGGTCGAAGCAACCACTTCGCCGCGCACGGTGCGCTGCATTTCGGTCACTTCTTCCGGGCGCTCATCGATCAGCAGAACGATCAGGTGGCACTCGGGGTTGTTGCGGGTAATGTTGGCCGCGATGTTCTGCAGCATGATCGTTTTACCGGCTTTCGGCGGTGCCACGATCAGACCACGTTGACCCTTGCCGATTGGCGCGCAGAGGTCGATGACGCGGCCGGTCAAGTCTTCGGTGGAGCCGTTGCCGGCCTCCATCACCAGGCGCTTGTTGGGGAACAAGGGCGTGAGGTTTTCGAACAGAATCTTGTTCTTGGCGTTCTCTGGGCGGTCGAAGTTGATGGTGTCGACCTTGAGCAACGCGAAGTAACGCTCGCCTTCTTTCGGCGGGCGGATCTTGCCAACGATGGTGTCGCCAGTGCGCAAGTTGAAGCGGCGGATCTGGCTAGGCGAAACGTAGATGTCGTCCGGGCCGGCCAGGTACGAGGCATCGGCGGAACGAAGGAAGCCGAAGCCGTCCTGGAGGATCTCCAGCACGCCATCACCGGAGATTTCCTCGCCGCTTTTCGCGTGCTTTTTCAACAGGGAGAAAATCACGTCCTGCTTGCGCGAACGGGCCATATTTTCTATGCCCATCTGTTCGGCCATTTCGAGCAGTTCGGTAATCGGCTTTTGCTTGAGTTCAGTCAGATTCATATAGGAATGACGTAGTCGATAAGGAGGGGAAATAAGCGTTTAGCTTATGAGGCCTGAACTGCGCAGAGGCAGCATGATCGCCTGCTTGTTTATCGATGGGTATCGAGTAGGAATGCGTCGGCGACGGCTTACGAAGAGCAATGGAGGAACCATTGCGAGGCCGAATGTACCATCGGCTTTGCGGAGCGTCTAGTGTTCGACTAATGAAAAAGCCCCGCACAGGACGGGGCTTTCAGGCACAAAGGAGAAATTCCTTACGACTTAGATGTTGCTGTCGAGGAATGCAGCCAGTTGCGACTTGGACAGTGCGCCCACCTTGGTGGCCTCGACCGCGCCATTCTTGAACAGCATCAGGGTCGGGATACCACGCACGTTGTACTTGGGCGGGGTGTCCTGGTTTTCATCGATGTTCAGTTTGCAAACTTTCAGTTTGCCTTGGTAGGTCTGGGCGATTTCGTCCAGAACCGGGGCGATCATTTTGCACGGACCGCACCATTCAGCCCAGTAATCGACCAGCACCGGGCCATCAGCCTGGAGCACATCCTGATCAAAGCTGGCGTCGCTGACGTGGGTGATGAATTCGCTCATGGAAACTCTCCAGGGTCGCAAGGATGTAAAGTGGCGCCATCATAGCCCGGCTTTAACAACATCGAAAGCGCCAGCCGATTGAGGTTCACTATGGTGGCCTGCGCAAATACTGATCAGGCGTTGAACTTAAAACTGCCGTGAACGCTCCGTTTCTCTGAGCCCTGCGCCTGACGCTGGTCATAATTACGACGTACAGCACCGGCATACTGCGCGGCCGAACCTTGTCACCGCCTCACCTGCGGCTATAAAGAACAACTCCAGCAGCGACATCCCGCCACGCCACCCGCGTTGGCGCAAGCGCCTGATCATGGCAGGATGTCGCGCTACAGCTCTGAGACCATCACACCATGCCGCAAAGCCCCGCCAAGCATTTCTCCATGATCGCCGCCATCGACCTCGGCTCGAACAGCTTCCATATCGTTCTGGCCAAAGCTGACCACGGCGAGATCCGCATCCTGGAGCGCATGGGCGAAAAGGTGCAGCTGGCCGCCGGTATCGATGAGCAGCGCGAACTCAATGAAGAAGCCATGCAGCGCGGCCTCGACTGCCTGCGCCGCTTTGCCCAACTGACCAACAGCCTGCCACCGGGCGCCGTGCGCGTGGTCGGCACCAACGCCTTGCGTGAAGCGCGCAACCGCTCGGTGTTCATCCGCCGCGCTGAGGAAATTCTCGGTCACCCGGTGGAAGTGATTTCCGGACGCGAGGAAGCGCGTCTGATCTACCTCGGCGTGTCGCACACTCTGGCCGACACCCCCGGCAAACGCCTGGTCGCCGACATCGGCGGCGGCAGTACCGAGTTCATCATTGGCCAACGTTTTGAACCGCTGCTGCGCGAAAGCCTGCAGATGGGCTGTGTGAGCTTCACCCAACGTTACTTCCGCGACGGCAAGATCACCCCCGCCCGCTACGCCCAGGCGTACACCGCTGCGCGTCTGGAGCTGATGGGCATCGAGCACGCGCTGCGCCGCCTCGGCTGGGACGAAGCGGTCGGCGCCTCGGGCACCATTCGCGCGGTGGGCCTGGCAATCAAAGCCGGCGGCCACGGCAACGGTGAAGTCACCGCCGAAGGCCTGGCCTGGCTGAAGCGCCGGGTGCTGAAACTGGGCGAAGTCGATAAGCTCGACATGGACGGCATCAAGCCCGACCGCCGTGCAATTTTCCCAGCCGGCCTGGCGATTCTCGAAGCGATCTTCGACGCCATGGACTTGCACAGCATGGCCCACTCCGAAGGCGCGCTGCGCGAAGGCGTGCTGTATGACCTGCTTGGCCGCCACCACCACGAAGACGTCCGTGAGCGCACCCTGAGCGCGCTGATGGAGCGCTACCACGTCGACCTGGAACAGGCCCAACGCGTCGAGGCCAAAGCCCTAGAAGCCCTCGACGATGTGGCGCAGTCCTGGGGCCTGGATGATGAATGGCACCGCGAGCTATTGAGCTGGGCCAGCAAGGTGCATGAGGTGGGCCTGGACATCGCCCACTACTCCTACCACAAGCACGGCGCTTACCTGGTGGAGCACTCGGACCTCGGCGGTTTCTCGCGCCAGGACCAACAGATGCTTGCACTCTTGGTGCGCGGCCACCGGCGTAATATTCCCAAGGACAAATTCGCCGAGTTCGGCGATGAAGGCATCAAGCTGATGCGCCTGTGCGTGCTGCTGCGTTTCGCGATTCTGTTCCACCACATTCGCGGCACCCAAGAGATGCCAAAGGTGAAACTGCGCGCCAGCGACGACAGCCTGGACTTGGCCTTCCCCGATGGCTGGCTGGCAGCCAACCCGCTGACCCAGGCCGACTTCGAAGCCGAAGCAGAATGGCTGAAGCGGATCGGCTTGACCCTCAGCGTTGGCTAAATCGAGGCCAACAAAAAGCCGCTCCTGGGAGCGGCTTTTTGTTGGGTGGCGTACACCCCGTAGGAGCGCCCACTACC
This sequence comes from Pseudomonas sp. GV071, assembly GCF_003050835.1. Classification (GTDB taxonomy): domain Bacteria; phylum Pseudomonadota; class Gammaproteobacteria; order Pseudomonadales; family Pseudomonadaceae; genus Aquipseudomonas. Next base: position 162,896 of record NZ_QAOJ01000010.1, read on the forward strand.
GCACGCTGAGCGGCGGGTTGGTCAATTTCTCCAGCAACCCGGCCTGTGCACTGCGGGCATTCTGATTACCGGTCGGGCTGGAACGCACGTAGCGGCCATCCGATTGCAGCACCCACGCCTGGGTGTTGTCGCTGAGGTAAGACTCCAGCTCTTTCTTCACCCGCATGATCAGCTTCTTGCCTTCCACCGGGAAGCAGGTTTCCACCCGCTTATCCAGGTTGCGCTCCATCCAGTCGGCACTCGACAGGTAGATCTTCTCGTCGAAGTCGTTGAGGAAGTAGAACACCCGCGTGTGCTCAAGGAAGCGACCGATGATCGAGCGCACGTGGATGTTGTGCGACACGCCAGCGATGCCTGGGCGCAGGCAGCACATGCCACGCACCACCAGGTCGATGCGCACACCAGTCTGGCTGGCTTTGTACAGCGCGCGGATGATCTTCGGGTCAGTCAGCGAGTTGAACTTGGCGATGATGTGCGCCGGCTTGCCTTCGGCCGCCAGGGCGGTTTCGCGGGCGATCATGTCGAGCAGGGTTTTCTTCAGGGTGAACGGCGCGTGCAGGAGCTTTTTCATCCGCAGGGTCTTACCCATGCCGATCAACTGACTGAACAGCTTGGACACGTCTTCACACAACGCATCGTCGGAGGTGATCAGGCTGTAGTCGGTGTACAGCCGCGCGTTGCCGGCGTGGTAGTTACCGGTCCCGAGGTGGGCGTAACGCACGATCTCCCCGGCCTCGCGGCGCAGGATCAGCATCATCTTGGCGTGGGTCTTGAAGCCGACCACGCCATAGATCACCACCGCACCGGCCGCCTGCAGACGGCTGGCCAGTTGCAGGTTGGACTCTTCGTCAAAGCGCGCGCGCAATTCGATTACTGCGGTGACTTCCTTGCCGTTACGCGCGGCGTCCACCAGCGCGTCGACGATCTCGGAGTTGGCGCCGCTGCGGTACAGGGTCTGCTTGATCGCCAGCACGTGCGGGTCTTTCGCTGCCTGGCGCAGCAGGTCGACCACCGGGGTGAACGATTCGAAGGGGTGCAGCAGCAGGATGTCCTGCTTGCTCACCACGTTGAACAGGTTGTCGCTGTTCTGCAGCAGCTTGGGGATAACCGGGGTGAACGGCGTGTATTGCAGCTCCGGGTGGCTATCCAGGCCGGTGATGCTGAACAGACGGGTCAGGTTGACCGGGCCATTTACGCGGTACAACTCGCTCTCACTGAGGTTGAACTGCTTGAGCAGGTAGTCGGCCAGGTGGGCTGGGCAGGTGTCGGCCACCTCCAGGCGCACGGCATCGCCGTAACGACGGGAGAACAGCTCGCCGCGCAGGGCGCGCGCCAGGTCTTCCACGTCTTCGGAGTCCAGCGACAGGTCCGCGTTACGGGTCAGACGGAACTGGTAGCAGCCCTTCACTTTCATGCCTTGGAACAGGTCATCGGCATGGGCGTGGATCATCGACGACAGGAACACATGGTTGTCGCCTGGACCACCGACGTCTTCCGGCACCTTGATTACCCGCGGCAACAGACGCGGCGCCGGAATGATCGCCAGACCGGAGTCGCGACCAAAGGCGTCGATACCTTCGAGTTCGACGATGAAGTTCAGGCTCTTGTTCACCAGCAACGGAAACGGGTGCGTCGGGTCGAGGCCGATGGGGGTGATGATCGGGGCGATTTCGGCGCGGAAATAACGACGCACCCAGGCCTTGATCTTGGTGGTCCAGAAGCGCCGGCGAATAAAGGTGATGTTGTGTTTGGCCAGCTCGGGAAACAGCACGTCGTTGAGGATGGCGTACTGGCGGCCGACCTGCTCGTGGGCCAGCTCGCTGATGCGCGCTAGCACCTGGTGCGGCTGCAGGCCATCGGCGCCGGCCTGTTCACGGGCGAAGGTAATCTGCTTCTTCAGCCCGGCAACACGAATCTCGAAGAACTCATCCAGGTTGCTGGAGAAGATCAGCAGAAACTTCAGCCGCTCCAGCAAGGGATAGGACTCATCCAGCGCCTGCTCCAGCACGCGGATATTGAACTGCAGCTGGGACAGCTCGCGGTGGATATACAGGCTGCTGTCGTCCAGGCCTGGAACCGGCAACGGCGCAGGCGCGGGTACTTGCTCCACGGCAGCGACCACTGGCTCTTCGACCACCGCCTCGCTGACGGTTTCCGCGACCACCGGCTCCGGTGCTGCCAGCTCTTCCACTGCCTGTTCCGCTACGGCTGACGCCTTAACCACGTCCGCCTTGCTGAGTCCTTCGGTATTCATCGGGGTTTCCCAAGAGGGCTTACTGCCCTTGCTTCAATAGTTGTGCCGCACGCACGGCGAAATAGGTCAGGATGCCATCGGCACCCGCGCGCTTGAATGCAGTCAGCGACTCGACGATCACTGCCTCGCTGAGCCAGCCATTCTGGATGGCCGCCATGTGCATGGCGTACTCGCCGCTGACCTGATAGACAAAGGTCGGCACGCGGAATTCCTCTTTCACCCGGTAAAGAATATCCAAGTACGGCATACCTGGCTTGACCATCACCATGTCCGCGCCTTCAGCCAGGTCTGCGGCCACTTCGTGCAGGGCTTCATCACTGTTGGCCGGGTCCATCTGGTACGAGGCCTTATTGGCCTTGCCCAGGTTCAGCGACGAGCCGACCGCATCGCGGAACGGGCCATAGTAGGCGCTGGCGTACTTGGCCGAGTAGGCCATTATCCGTGCGTTGGTGTGGTCGGCCAGTTCCAATGCCTCACGGATGGCCTGGATACGGCCGTCCATCATGTCGGACGGCGCCACGACCTGGGCACCGGCTTCGGCGTGAGACAAGGCCTGGCGCACCAGGGCGTCGACGGTAATGTCGTTCTGCACATAGCCGTGTTCGTCAAGGATGCCGTCCTGACCGTGGGTGGTGAAGGGGTCCAGGGCCACGTCGCTGATCACGCCCAACTCAGGAAACTTCGCGCGCAGCGCACGAATGGCGCGCTGGGCAATACCGTCCGGGTTCCAGGCTTCGCAACCGTCGAGGGTCTTCTTCTCGGCCGGGGTCACCGGAAACAGCGCCAGCGCCGGAATACCCAAGGCGACCCAGGCTTCGGCTTCTTTAAGCAGCAGGTCAATCGACAGGCGTGCCACGCCCGGCATGGACGCTACTTCTTCGCGGGTGTTTTCACCGTCGAGAACAAATACCGGCAGGATCAGATCGTCTACCGTCAGCACATTCTCGCGCACCAGGCGGCGGGAGAAATCGTCGCGGCGGTTGCGACGCAGGCGGGTGGCGGGGAACAGACGATTGGCGGGGGTAAAGCTCACGGCAGACTCCTGGGCCCGCACAGACGGGCGAGTGTGACAGTTATAGGCGGCCATTATGACCAAAGAATGACAAACCTGCCGCCCATGCGACGGCGCGCCGCAGCAGGCCGCCATTCTACCTTTGAGATACGCCATCGTGCTTTCCCCTGACGCGCTGGCGGGTTAGGCTGCGCGTTCATTTCGCCGTGCACGCTGACGATGCTCCAACAATTCCTGCAGGACTTCGGTTACCTCGCCTTATTTCTTGGCACCTTTTTCGAAGGCGAGACCATTCTGGTATTGGCCGGCTTCCTCGCGTTCCGTGGCTACATGGACATCAACGTGGTGGTGCTGGTGGCCTTCTGCGGCAGCTATGCCGGCGACCAACTCTGGTACTACCTGGGACGCAAACACGGACGCCGCCTGCTGGCACGCAAACCTCGATTGCAGAAGATGGGCGACAAGGCGCTGGTCTATATCCAACGCCATCCCGATTTATGGGTGCTGAGCTTTCGCTTCGTCTACGGCATGCGCACGGTGATGCCGGTTGCCATCGGCCTGTCGGGCTACCCGCCGCTGCGTTACCTGATCCTCAATGGCATTGGCGCCATCGTTTGGGCCGCCGCCCTGGGCTATGCCTCGTTCCACTTCGGCTCGGTGATGGAAAGCATCCTGGGCAATATCAAGAAGTATGAACTGTGGGTGCTTGGCGCTCTGATTCTGCTCGGCGCCGCCCTGTGGCTGCGCCGTTACCTGAAGTCGCAGAAAGACTGATCAGGCCGGCAAAGCGGCGCTGCCACGGCGCGCTACCAACACCAACGCCAGCGCGCTGGCCAGGCTGTAGAGGCCCAACAGGCTCCAGCCCAACGTACTGATCGGCAGCAACCCCGCCTGCTCAGCCAGCCACAGCGCCGGCGCATTCAGCAGTAAACGCAAGACTTCCAGCCCCAGCGCTTGCGGGCGGTTCTCCAGCCATAACCCCAGCACATACAACCCGAACGCCATCCATGCACAACTGCCGAGCAGCACCGCCACGCTCTGGTTCGCGCCGGTGGCCAGCAGGAAACTACCTGCCGCCACGTACAGCACGAACTGCAGGCCGGCATACAGCTGTTGCGCCGGGCGCAGCGGCACGTGGAATTTCACGAACTGGCTCAGATCAGCCTTGCTCTGCGGGTATTTCGCCGCGACATCTGCCGGGCGCCAGCCGGTGCGCATGAACCAGATGCGCAGCTTGTCCCACCAGGATTCGGCCAGCACCGCGTCACGCCAGAGCACCACGTAGAACTGCAGGTTGGCCCACAACGGGTTCCAGCTGGCCAGCGGCGTGGTTACGCCAAACACCACGGGTTCCTCGTCCAGTTCCTCCTGAAAGGTGCCGAACAGGCGGTCCCAGACAATGAAAACGCCACCGTAGTTGCGGTCCATGTACACCGCGTTCTGCGCGTGGTGCACGCGATGGTTGGACGGCGAGATAAACACCCACTCGAACCAACCGAGCTTGGGAATGTGGCGGGTGTGCACCCAGAACTGGTACAGCAGGTTTAGCGCCGCGACGGTCAGGAACACCAGCGGCGGCACCCCCACCAGCGCCATCGGCAGGTAAAAAACCCAACCGAAAATCCACCCGGTGCTGGTCTGGCGCAGGGCGGTGGAGAGGTTGTATTCCTCGCTCTGGTGATGCACCGAGTGCGCTGCCCACAGCACGTTGCGCTCGTGGCCCAGGCGGTGATTCCAGTAGTAGCAAAAATCATAAAAGACAAAGGCAAACAGCCACACCCAGAGGTTCTGCGCTGACAGTTCGAACACGCCCCAGTGCTGCCAGGCGAAGGTATAAGTGAGCAAGCCGACCACCTTGGTCAGCAGCCCCACGGTGGTTGACAGCACCCCGGCGCTGAGGCTGTTGATGGCATCCGCCAGGCGATAGGTACTGACCTTGCGCCAGCGGTCGGCGAGCAGTTCAAGCCCAATCAGCAGGAAGAAAAAAGGTACGGCGTAAAGGACGTAATTCATGGCACACCCGTCGTTGTTATTGTCCGGCCACAAGCTGGGACTATAGGCAACGATGCTAGCCCCGAGCCACGTCGGACTCCGCGACATGGGGTGACAACCTGAGCGGCATTTAGCGACAGACACCTCCGGGACGACGGCGGAAAAAACACTAAATGACATTTTCATAACGCGCTTTGCCCCAAACTGCGGTCCAAACTTGTACCAGCCAGGCAGCACGGGTTGGTCGAGGGTACTTGGCGGCTGACTCAGCGTCGGGTTTAGTCAGATGGCCGAACGCTCGGCCAACCCATCGAGTAACGGGGAATCGCCATGCACAAGAAAGTCGCTGTAATTCTCTCTGGTTGTGGCGTCTATGACGGCGCGGAAATCTACGAAAGCGTGATCACCCTGCTGCGCCTGGACCAACGCGGGGTCGAGGTGCAGTGCTTCGCACCCAACGTCACCCAACACCACGTAATCAACCACCTCACCGGCGAGGAAATGCCGGAAAGTCGCAACGTGCTGGTGGAAGCTGCACGCATCGCCCGCGGCGCAATCAAGGATGTACGAGAAGCCAATGCCGAGGACTTCGATGCGCTGATCGTGCCCGGCGGTTTCGGCGCGGCGAAGAACCTTAGCGACTTCGCCGTTAACGGTGCGCAACTTACGGTGCAACCTGACGTGCTGGCCCTGGCCCAGGCCTTTGCCGCAGCGAAAAAACCGGTGGGGCTGATCTGCATCGCCCCGGCGATGGCGGCGAAAATATTCGGCCCCGGCGTGATCTGCACCATTGGCAACGATGCCGACACCGCCGCCGCCCTCACAGCCATGGGCGCTGAGCACCAAGAGTGCACGGTCGACGACATCGTCGAAGACCCGCAGCACAAACTGATTACCACCCCCGCCTACATGCTGGCGCAATCCATCAGCCAGGCCGCCTCCGGCATCAACAAGCTGGTGGACCGCGTGCTCGAATTGAGCAGCCACCCGAGTTAAGCACCACCGCATCACTCGCTACAGGCCAGGAAGGCCGCTACTGACAAGGATGTTTTGCCATGCGCTCAAGCTCCGCTTTTACCCTTACTGAACTGCTGGTGACCCTGTGCTTGCTGGGGGTAGCCGCCAGCGTCGCCTTGCCCAACCTCAACCACTACCTACACAACCAGCGCCAGGAAGACCTGCGCCACAGCCTGCAAAGCCATCTCAAAGCCGCACGTGGTGAAGCCATCGCGCTGATGCAGCGGGTCGAACTCTGTGGTTCCAGTTCCGGTCAGCAGTGTGACCAGGCCTGGGCGCAGGGTTGGCTGCTGCGCGTTCCGGTTAGCCAGCGCATCTTGCGCTATTCCCGCCAGCGCGGCCTCGAACGCCTGCGCTGGGCAGGCGCCGGCGCCGCCAGCCAGAGCGTGATCTACCAAGCCAATGGCAGCACTGTCGCCAGCAACGGGCGCTTCATCCTCTGCGATGCCGGTGGCCAAGTGGCTTGGCAATTGGTGATCAACCGGCAGGGGCGCGTACGCCATCAGCAGGGCCTGGAAAACGGGCAAAGCGCCGCCGAACTGTGTCGCTGATTCACCATGACTGAAGCGGTCGTGTGAGTACTCCTACGGCGAAAGTGCCAGCGCCTGCTTCACCCGTGTGCTCCCCGGGCAAACAATCAAGGCGTCTGATTTCCATGTTTGACTATGGCAGGGAGCGCCATGATGAACACCCCAAGGAACCCATCGACTACCCTCGAATTTCCAAGCGCTGGTTTCAGCCTGATAGAGGTGCTGGTCACCACCTGGCTGATTGGTGTCGGCATGCTCGGTATGGCTGCATTACAGAGCCGTGCCATCGCCAACGGCGACGACCACCTGCAGCGCAGTACGGCGGCCATGCTTGTCAATGACCTGCTCGCGCCACCCCCGCCGAATGGTCCACCTACCTGCAGGCCGCTCCTCCGCCGGTAGCAACCGCTTCTCCCTGTCCACGTCCGCCCAGCCAACCTGCCGCCCAACTCGCTTGCTGGTATGCCGAGCTCGCCCTGCTGCTGCCTGGCAGCCAGGCGCTGCCCAGTGGTGCGAGCTATGTATGCCGCTCTCCCAGCCCAGGCGTGTGCGCCAGTAACGGCAGTGGCATCGAAATTCACGTGGCCTGGCACGCTCGGCAGGGCGAATGCTCGCGCGGTAACGCGCCTTGCCACGTGCGCGTTCGCAGCGAAATCTAGGGAGCGCTCGCCATGCAAAAACCACAACGTGGGGTGTCGTTGGTTGAACTGATGGTGGCCTTGGTCATTGGCGCCTTTCTGATTCTGGTGGTGATCCGGATCGTCCTCGATAACCAGCTGAGCTATCTGTTCCAGCGGGCCCAGGCCGACAACCAGAGCAATGCCCGTTTCACCCTCACCTGGCTAGACCAGCAACTGCTCAAAACCGGTTTCAAACGCCGTCCGGATCAAACCCTGGAGGCCGCGTTCCCAGCACTCAGCGAAGCGCAAAGCGGCGTGAACGGCTGCGCCTTTGCCGCCGGCCAGGTAATCAAATCCCTGCAAGGCAAAGCTCTGTGCCTGCGCTACCAACCTAGCGACCGCCTGGATGTGGACTGCCTCGGCAATCGCCGGCCCGCGAACACCGCAGCCCTCGCACGCCCCTATAGCGAGCCACCGGAAGCCTTCGTCGAGAAGCTCTCGCTGACGACCAACCAGCAACTGTTATGCACCAGCAAAGACGGTGCCGCCACGCTCGTCGAGGGGGTTGCCGAGCTGCGCTTTGACTTCGGCGTGGGCCTGGCCGGATCACCCCAGGTGATCGCCTACACCGATGCTCCAGCCAGTGGCGATTACATCCGCAGCGTGCGTTATGCCGCGCTACTGAGTACGCCACTACCACCACGCGCGGTGGCTGCAAGCTCGCGCGCCTGGAGCCGCTGGCATGATGATGCGCGACGCCCGGCGCCCGACCGGCTGTATCAGATGATCAGAAGCACCGTCACCCTGCGAAACCTCATGCCATGAGCCGCCACAGCCAACGCGGCAGCGTACTGCTCGTCACCCTGATCCTGCTGCTGGTGATTACCAGCCTGGCGGTTTCCAGCGTGCGCGATAGCGCACTGGAAACCCAGGTGATGGCCAGGGACCTGCAACAGCAGCGCCTGTTCAACGCCGCCGAAGCGGGCCTGCGCGATGCGGAGCGGCGCATCGCCCTGGCCCTCGACCCCCTGCCCAGTTGCGGTTCGCCGCCCTGCGTGCAAGGTGTGGCCAGCAACACTGTCCTGGATTTTTCCAAGGCCACGCCCTACCCGGACCTGCGCGAGGGCAGCGCCCTGCTACCCAGCGTGCGCTGGTACATCCGCCTGGTGCCGACCGCACCGGCACAAGCTGCCAACCCTCGCTACGGCGACGCCGCCAAGCTCGCTGGCACCTATTACTACGAGGTCAGCAGCCAGGCCTTTATCGCCACGCTGGCGCCCTCCAACCTTAACGGCAACTGTTCCGCTGCTGTGGTGTGCTTGCGCTCGGTGGTAGCGCGCACTTTTCTGGATCGGCAGCCATGAACGTCTGCCCGTGGATGTTCCTGATCGCGCTGAGCCTGGCTATGCCTGAACTGGCCGCTGCGGACAACGCTTCCTTCCCGGCCACTTTATGCACTCCCAGTAGCGAAAACTCCCCCGCGCCAACCGTCGCCGGTGAGCATCCCGACACCCGCTACCGTACGCGTTTTTCCGCCGATGGCTGGACGGGCGAGCTGAGCAAAGAGCGCTGGTCGAGCGAGGGCAAAACGCGGGTGTTGTGGACTACCCGCGGGCAATTGGCTACCCAGCGCCAGACTCTGCTCCCCGGCACCGACGGCAGCCTCAAGCCATTCACTTGGGCTAACCTGAACCCACAGCAACAGGCCGCGCTCAACCGCAACGCCGCCGGCGCCGAAGATGGCTACGGACCGGCGCGGGTGAGCCTGCTACGGGGCGACGGCTGCAGCCAATTGGATGGTTGCGCGACGCTACGCCCATCGCTGCCGCCGCTCGGCGATATCGTCAACAGCCTGCCGCTCGTTGTCAGCGCGCCCAACCGCCGGGCCGCGCTTATGGAACGGTACGACGGTCCGCCAGGCGCCTACTCCGCATTCATGGCCAAGCCGCGACGCCCGCAGGTTTATGTGGGCGCCAACGACGGCATGCTGCATGGCTTCGATGCCGCTACCGGCGAAGAGCGCCTGGCGCTTATCCCATCGGCGCTGCTCGCCGATCTGCCCTCCCTGACCGCTGCCGATTACGGCCAAGGATCGGCCAACCCGCACCGTTCTTTTGTCGACGGCGCCCTGCTGGCGCAAGATGTCTATTTCGCCGATGCCTGGCATACCGTGCTGCTGGTCAGCTTGGGTGCCGGCGCTCGCGGCATGCTGGCGCTGGACGTCAGCGACCCGCTACATGTGCGTGTGCTCTGGGAGCTGCACGCCACGCCTGAGAATGACCTCGGCCACCTGTTCGGCACGCCAAGTATCGCCCGCTTGCATACCGGTCAGTGGGCAGTGCTGTTGGGCAATGGTGTCGCGCCGGTGGGCAACAGCGCCGCCTTGCTACTGGTGGACGTGCAGACCGGAGCGCTGATCAAACGCCTGGCGACACCGCGAGCCGCCTCCGGGTTGGCCATGCCACTGGTGACCGACACCAATGGCGATGGCAACGCCGACTACGCCTATGCCGGCGACAGCCTGGGCAACCTGTGGCGCTTCGACCTGTTTGAGCCGAACCCGGGCAGTCTGACCACGGCAACGCCACCGACCACAGCTGGCGTCGAGCACTTTCGCCTGTCGTTTGGTGGCTACCCCCTGTTCAGTACGCCGAACTCACCGGCACAACCCATCAGCCTGGCGCCCGAGATCGTCAGACACCCTACCGAGAACGGCTATCTGCTGCTGGTCGGCAGCGGGCAGAACGTGCGCACCACATACCCTGAAAGTCGTGCCCGACAAAGTCTGTACGGCATCTGGGACCGCTTCACCCAGGGTCAGAACACCCAGACCGTCGACACGGTAAGCAGCGATGCATTGCAGCAGCAACACTTGCAGAACGCCGGCACCATCACGGTCGGTGGCGAGGAGCAGGAGCGCCTCACGCTCAGCCGCGAACCGATTGATTGGAGCGCTTCCAAAGGCAAGCTGGGCTGGTTCATCGACCTGCGCGCGGCAACCGCCAGCGCCGCAGCCGAGCGCTTACTGGAAACTCCGCAAATGCTGGGTGAGCTGCTGGTGGTGCGCACCCGCCGCCCCCGCAACGAACCGTGCCAAAGCGATGCCGAGCAGCGTTTGTATGTGCTCGACCCAACCCTGGGTAGCCGCCCGCTGTTCGCCGTATTCGATGTCAACGGTGACGGTCGCGTCGACGACAAAGACAGTGACAACGGAGCGCCGCCCTTCAGCCTCGTAGCTCCTACCACACTTCAGATAGTCGTCGATCCGCAGCGCGGCATGCCCTGCCTGCTTGGCAGCGTCAACTGCGCACCGCTGGCCAGCGGCCCGCGCGCCAATGGCCGGCAAAGTTGGAAGGTGGTGACCGATGTCTCACCCTGACCATCGCCTGCGCGGCTTCAGCCTGCTGGAATTGCTGGTGGTGTTGGCCATCGCCGGGGTGCTGTATGCCGTGGTGGCGCCGACCTATCGGCAGTTCGTGCTGCGCGCCAACCGCACCGAGGCGCAGGCCTTGCTCCTCGATGCAGCCGCCCGCCAAGCGCGTTACCACGCGCAGCATCAGGTCTTTATTACCGAGCAAACGGCGATTGGCGAACTGCAGCTTCCCCACACCCAGGGCAGCGAAGTGCTCAGTGCCAACGGGCTGTACCGTCTGACCGTGGAGGACGGCGACGGCGGTTACCGGCTGCTGGCCACCCCACTTGGCGCGCAACGCGCCGACAGCACCTGCGCCAGCCTGATGCTCAATGGCACTGGCACCACCGGCATCACCGGTAACGGCAGCCCGCGCGAGTGCTGGAAATAGCCGATCAACGCTAGACCACGCAGTGAGTCCGGCGCCCTGTGTGATGGCACTTCTTAGCCCGGAAAAATTAAAAAGCTGTTACATGGCCATCATTGCCCGCCTATAATGCGCCGCCTCGCTATCGCGAATGGCTATTTAAGCTCCTCTTTTTATGATGAATTGGCAGGAAGCCAGCGCCCTCTGCCAATGGGTCACTCCAGCCCGACCGGCACCCGCGGCTATATTTTTCAGGGAAGAAAAACCTTCTATGGCATTCCGCGCCCCCTCTCTGCTCGCGCTTTGCGCAGTCACGCTGTTGTCCGGCTGCTCCGCGTTTCGCAACTACGACTCCGAACTGGCGCAGACCAACCAGCAACTGGCGACCGGCAATGTCGACGCCGCCCTGACCCTGCTGGAAAAGAACAACAGCGGCGACGAAAAAGACCTGCTCTATTACTTCGAGAAAGGTGAATTGTTGCGCGCCAAGGGCGACCTCGGCGGCAGCCAGAACGCCTGGGGCCAGGCCGATCAGGTGGTGGGCCAGTGGGAAGATGCGGTGAAGCTCGACACCGACAAGTACCTGGCACAGTTCGGTAGTTTCCTGGTCAACGACAAGGTCCGTCGCTACGAAGGGTATGACTACGAGAAAGTCATGCTGACCACCCAGATGGCGTTGAACCTGCTGGCGGCCAACGATTTCGACGGTGCCCGCACCGCGATCAAGAAAACCCACGAACGCGAAGCGGTGATCGCCGAGCTGCGTGACAAGGAATACCTCAAGAGCGAGGAAGAGGCCGAGAAGGAAGGGGTCAAGACCCAGTACAAAGACCTGCAAGGCTATCCGGTCGCCAGCCTCGACGCGCCGGAAGTGGTCGGCCTGAAAAACAGCTACCAGAGTGCCTTCAGCCATTACCTGGCCGGCTACGTCTACGAAGCCCTGGGCGAAAAAGACCTCGCCGCGCCAGGCTATCGCACCGCCGCCGAGTTGCGCCCGAACACGCCATTGCTGGAACAGGCGCTGGTCAACCTCGACAAGCCGGCCGCCGGTGATGAGAGCGACATTCTGATCGTGGTGCAAAGCGGCCTGGCGCCGGCCCGCGACTCGATCCGCATTCCGCTGCCACTGCCGATCTCCAACAACCTGGTGATCACCCCGCTGTCGTTCCCGGTGATCAAGCCGGATACGTCCACCGCTGCCTTCTCGCAGATTGGCGTGGACGGCCAGCAACTGGACCTCACCGCACTCAACAGCACCACCGCTATGTCCCGTCGCGCCCTGCGTGACGACATGCCGGGGATCATCGTGCGCACCACCGTGCGCGCCATCACCAAAGGCGTGGCACAAAAGCAGATCAACGATGCCAACCCGCTGGTGGGCCTGGCTGTCGGTATCGGCTCGGCCGTCCTTGAAGGCGCCGACACCCGCACCTGGCGCACCCTGCCGGACACCACGCAAGTGGTGCGTCTGCGTCTGAAGAAAGGCGAGCACCAGGTGTCGCTGCCCAGCAGCGTCGGCGGCTCGCTGGTGAAGATCAACGTCGAGCAGCGCTACCAGGTGTTCAGCCTGCGCGCCGTGGGCAATCAGGTATTTGCCAGCGGCAACGCCGCCCAGGTGCAGTCGAGCATCAGCCCGACCGCCGTGGCCAGCATCAAACAACCTTAAGTACGGAGTCTTTGCATGCGCTTGAAACTGATCGCCGTTGCCGCCCTGGCCTTGCTGGCCGCCGGCTGCGCCACCCCACCGCCACCGGAGCCGGGCTCCTCGGCGAGCAAGGTGGTGGCCATGGGCAAACTGAAAAACATCGTGGTCGGCTCCATGCGCGTCGCCCGTGAAAACGGTTTCAAAACTGTCAACGTTCAGCTGAGCAACACCAGCTACAGCAACCAGACGTTCTATTACCGCTTCGCCTGGATCGGCGCTGAAGGCTTCCCGGTCGGTGGTGAGGAAGTGTGGAAGAGCCAGTTGATGTACGGCGAGCAGGTCAGTTTTATTCAAGCCATCGCCCCGACCGCACAAGCGGTGGATTTCCGCCTGGAAATCAAAACGCCGTAAGCCTGTCCCCTATTTGCCGTTTCAGAGAGCCTTGCCATGTTTGTACGTTTTTCCTTGATCGCCGCCATCGCCCTGCTGGCCAGCGGCTGCGCCAACACCTCGCCCACCCTGGGCAGCAAGAACATCAGCTACGGCGACACCAAAGCGGTGGAAACCGTGACCAACGAGTTCGGTTCCACCGACCTGCAGATGATCGCCGAAACCATGACCCGCTCCCTGGCCCAGTCCGGCGTACTACAAGGCCGCCCGGTGGTGCAGGTGTACGACGTGAAGAACAAGACCAGCGAGTACATCGATACCCGCGAAATCACCACCAGCATCAAGACCCAACTGATGAAGACCGGCACCGCCCGCTTCGCCAGCGACAACACCGAGATGCAGAGCCAGGTTGACCAGCTCAAGCTGCAGAACCAGAGCGGCATGTACAAGAAGAGCACAGTGGCCAAGACCGGCAACATGATCGCTGCCAAGTACCGCCTGGAGGGGTCGATCAGCTCGATCGTCAAGCGCAGCAGTGATTACAAGGACGTCTTCTACAAATTCAGCCTGCAGTTGGTCGATGTTGAAAGCGGCCTGGCCGAGTGGATGGACGAAAAAGAAATCCGCAAAACCACGGAGCGTTAATCGATGCGTGTATGGATTGGCATGATTGCCCTGGCTTGCGCGTGCAGCGCGCAAGCGGCGCCGAAAGTCGCGGTAATCGACCTGGCCTATGAGCGGACGGTGGAGCAATACATCCACGTCGTTTCCGCCCAGAGCGCCTACCGCGAGGGTTACTACAGCGCCAGCGGCGCCGCTAGCTACAGCGAGTTCGAAGCCGCCACAAGCTATATCGAGCAGACCGAACTGCGCAACTTCACCGGCGACATCAAGGGTGAACTGCTGCGTACCGGCATGTTCCAGCTCGTGCAAGGCACGCCGTATACCGACTCGTACAAGGGCGATGTGTATGACGTGATCAAGCGCATCAAGGCCGGCCACTTCAAAGGCGCCGACTACGTGCTGTTTGGCACTGTCTCGGACATCGACTTCACCCGCGATGTCAATGAACTGGCCAATACCGACAGCTATTCGGCCGTGCTCGGCCTGACCTTGGTGGCCAACTTCAGCCTGATCAACACCAAGACCTATGAGATCACCTCGGCCTTCTCGGCGATGGGGGAAGGCCAGGACACCAAGCTGGTAAATGGCCGCGATATCAAGGTGGCGCTGAACCGTCCGCGCGTGGTGCGTGACGTGTCCAAAGCCTTGGGCGAAGACGTCGCCAACCAACTGAGCCAACAGCTCGGTGGCGCGGGTTACCAGCAGCAAGGGCAAGCGCCGTTGCGCAACAACCTGCCGCCGGACACCGCGCCGCAGATTTTGCGCTGAGTGCGTTGAGGTAACGAAAAGGCGGCCTGCGAAGGTCGCCTTTTTTATGCCTTGCCGATCGCGCCCTGCGGCCATGCCCGCCGAACTCTCCGGCAAATCCGCTACGGCTATGGCGCCGGCTGCTGCCTTTGCGGCAGGCTAGCGCTCTATCCCTGGAGCGCAGACCTGATGACCGACCCGACCTTCGAACTCACCCCGGAGCTGAAACAGGCGGTCCAGGGCTTCTTCGAACGCATTCCGTTCAACCAGATGCTCGGCATTCGCATCGATGAGTTGTCCACTGAGCAGGTATTGATGTCGCTGCCCATGCAGCCAGGCCTGGTCGGCAACTTCGTCCACGGCATCCTGCATGGCGGGGTGATCTCGGCGCTACTGGACGTCACCGGCGGCGCAATGGCCTTGATCGGTGCCTTCGAGCGCCACCAGAACCTCAGCAGCAGCGAGCGCATGGCACGGCTGTCGAAGCTGGGTACCATCGATTTGCGCGTGGATTATTTGCGCCCCGGGCGTGGCCAGCATTTCGTCGCCAAGGCGGTATTGCTGCGCTCCGGCAACAAAGTAGCGGTGGTACGCTCGGAACTGCATGCCGATGACGGCACTCTGGTGGCCGTCGGCACTGGCACCTATCTTTGTGGCTGATATGTTCAGCGAAGGCTCAAATACGGGCGCCGATGCCCGGCGAGCAAAAGCATAGCCTTCGCCGGCGCGGCCCTTTAAGATGCGCCAAAATGGCAATTAGCCACCACTGTGGGCCGTACCGCGTAACCTTTTGGGCTGGAGTTCGTGATGTCACTGCTGCACTTCATTGCTGACATGCCAGCCAACCAGACGGTAATACTCGACTGCCGGCATGACCCCAGCCTGGTGTTTCTCGCCTACCTGGTGGCCAGCGCCGCCGGGTTTACCGCCCTGGCGATGGCCAACCGGGTGAGCAGCAGCCGGAGCATGGGCAGCCGCGAACTGTGGCGCTGGGTTGGCGCGTTTGCCCTGGGCGGCGGCATCTGGTCGATGCACTTCATTGCCATGCTGTCGTTCAGCGCGCCGCTGAGCATTGGCTACAACTTCCAGATCACCCTGCTCTCCTTGCTGATCGCCATCATCGTGTCCTATGCGGTGATGTGGGTAATCAGCCGCAAACGCCTGGTAGCCTGGCAGTACCTGGCGGCGGCAGTCACCGCCGGCGTCGGCATCGCTACCATGCACTACAGCGGCATGGCCGCTATCGAATCGGCCGCCACCCTCTATTACGACCCGCTGCTGTTCACCGTCTCGGTACTGATTGCCATCGGCGCCTCGCTGGCAGCAGTGGTGCTGGCGTTCTATTTCCGCGGCAAGACCGGCGAGCGCGCGCACTGGCTGCGGATTCTGGCCAGCCTGGTGATGGGCGGGGCGATTGCCTCAATGCACTTCACCGGCATGGCCGCATTGAGCCTGGCGGTGCCCACCGACCTGTATGCCTATGTGCTGCGCCCGACAGCAGAAAGCGGCGAACAAAGCGTCATGGCCATTTCCATCGGCCTGATCGCCCTGCTCATCATCGTTGCCGGCATCGGTGCCAGTTGGGCCGAGCAGCGCCTGCGCGAACAACACGCCAAGTTACGGCGGGTTGCGCAACAGCTGAACGTGGTCACCCAGTACGACCCACTGACCAACCTGTTCAATGGCCGCGCCTTCACCCAACTGGCCACCCGTGCCCTCAGCGCCGTGGAGCCGCCACAACGTTGGGCGCTGCTATTTATCGACCTCGACAACTTCAAGCGGATCAACGACAGCCTCGGCCATTCCAGCGGCGACCACTTGTTGCAACTGGTGGCGCAACGCATCCGTTCGGCCCTGGGTGGCGAAGACGTGCTGGCTCGGTTTTCCGGTGATGAGTTCTGCGTGCTGGCCAAGGTTGAACACGGCTACCAGGCCGAACAACTGGCCAGCCGCATCGTCGATCAACTGCAGACGCCGTTCAGCCTGTCCTGTGGACAGCTGACGCAAACCGCCAGCATCGGCCTCAGCCTCTTCCCTCAGGACAGCCCGGACTACGACGCGCTGTTCAAACACGCCGGCCTCGCCGTGGGCTATTGCAAGCAGCACGGGCGCAACCGCAGCCTGCGCTTCAGCCCCGACCTGGAACGCCGCGCCCACATGGACCTGACCCTGGAGCAGGACCTGCGCCGCGCCCTCAATGAAGAAGGGCTGCACGTGCATTACCAGCCGATTGTCGCCAGCGAGACCGGCCAGGTGATCAGCCTCGAGGCCCTGGCGCGCTGGAATCACCCGCAGCGCGGCGCGGTCAGCCCTGAGGTGTTCGCGCCGCTGGCCGAGCAACATGGTTTTATCGTCGAGCTGGACCTATGGGTGGCCGAGCGCGCCTGCCGCGACCTGATGACCTTGCGTAAAGCGGGCTTCCCCGAGCTGCGGGTGGCGTTCAACTGCTCCGCGCTGAACCTGTCCAACCGCGTCCTGCCGGCGGCCATCGAGCAAATTCTGCAGCGCACCGGCCTGGACTCGGCGGGCCTGGTGATGGAAGTCACCGAAAACGCGCTGATGAACAACCTCAACACCGCCGTGGAGATTCTCGAAGAGATCCGCCGCCTGGGGGTGAAGATTTCCATCGACGATTTTGGCAGCGGCTATTCGTCTCTGGCCTACCTGCGCAAATTGCCGGTCAACAGCCTGAAGGTCGACCGCTCGTTTATCCGCGACATTCCGGCCGAAGCCAACGACATGGCGATCACCTCGGCGATCATCGCCATGGCGCACAAGCTGCAATTGAAAGTGGTGGCAGAGGGCGTGGAATCTGCTGAGCAGCTGGAGTTTTTGCGCGCCAATGACTGCGACCTGATCCAGGGTTACCTGTTCAGCCGGCCGCTGTCGCTGGAAGCCTTGCTGGCCTGGCTGGCGCCGGCCGAAGCGTCGCCTCAGCTCAGGGCCTGACGCGCCAGGCGGGTGAGGATGCGGTCCAGGCTGTTGGCAAACGCCTGCTTTTCCCGCTCGCCATAAGGCCCCTGACCGCCACCGACCTGGCCTTGCTCGCGCAAGTCGGTGAACAAGTTGCGCACCGCCAGGCGCTCGCCCATGTTCCCCGCATCGAACTCCCGGCCCCTTGGGTCCAGCGCCGCCACACCTTTTTTCACCAGGCGATCAGCCAGCGGCACGTCGCTGCAAATCACCAGCTCACCCGGCACGGCATGCTCCACCAGGTAGTCGTCGGCGGCATCCGGCCCAGCCGGCACCACGATCAGCCGTACACAGGCGAAGGCCGGTTTGCTCTGGCCTTGGCCGGCTACCAGCAACACCTCGAACTGGCGCTTCAAGGCGAACTTCACCACCTGGTCCTTGGCTGCCTTGGGGCAAGCGTCGGCATCGATCCACACGCGCATCGGCGCACTCCTAAGTGGGATAAAAACAAAAACGGGCGAGCAGTGTGACACTGCTCGCCCGTTTGCCTAGCGGCGACCGTCAGTTGGCGCTGGGCGCCTGCTGCCGGCCCTTAGCGGTGACGAAGCTGCGGCCATAGAGAATCGCGATGGCTATCAGCGCGATGGCCTGGGCCGACAACGAGTACAGGTCGGCGTGCACGCCCAGCCACTCGAACTCAATGAACGGCACCGGGTGCGTACCGAACACGCCGGCTTCCTGCAGCGCCTTAACCCCGTGGCCAGCAAAGACCACCGACAGGGCGCAGAGCAGCGCGGCGTTGATGCCGAAGAACAGGCCCAGCGGCAAGCGTGCCGAACCACGCAGAATCACCCAGGCCAGGCCGACCAGCAGCACACAGGCCGCAAGCGCACCGCCCAACACGGCGCTATGCCCGGCAGGGCCGGCTTGCAGCCACAGGGTTTCGTAGAACAGGATCACTTCGAACAGCTCACGGTACACCGAGAAGAACGCCAGCATGGCGAAGCCGAAACGGCCACCGCCACCCACCAGACTGCTCTTGATGTAGTCCTGCCAGGCAGCAGCATGACGGCGGTCGTGCATCCACACCCCAAGCCACAGCACCATCACGGCGGCGAACAACGCGGTGCAGCCTTCTAGCAACTCACGCTGGGCACCGCTGACGTCGAACAGGTAGGCCGCGGCCGCCCAGGTGAAGACCCCAGCCACCATCGCCAGGCCCCAGCCGATGTGCACACTGCGCTCAGCCGATTGCTGCCCGGTGTTGCGCAGGAAGGCCAGAATCGCTGCCAGTACCAGAATCGCTTCCAGGCCTTCGCGCAGCAGAATCAGCAGGGCCGAAATAAAGCTCAGCGACTGGCTCAGGCCATCGCTGCCCAACAGCTTGGCCGACTCCTGCAGCTTGCCTTTGGCGAACTCCAGCTTCTCTTTGGCCTGCTCCAGCGGCAAGCCGTCCTGCAGCGATTGACGGTAGGCCATCAGGGCTTTTTCGGTGTCTTTACGCACCTGCGCGTCGACGTTGTCGAGCGAGCTTTCCACCAGCTCGAAGCCTTCCAGGTAGGCGGCTACCGACAGGTCGTAGGCCTGGTCATGGTCGCCACTGCCGTAGGCGGCCAGGCTCTTGTCGAGGGTCACGCTGGTGTAGTCGAGCAGTTGCTGCGGACCACGCTGCACCACCGGTGGCTGGGCGCGCTGGCTGCGGAACAAGGCAGCAGCGGGCTCGCCTTGGGTGGCGGCAATTTCGTCCGGGGTCTGACGGGCCAGTTCGGCCAGGTCGAAGGTTTTCGCCTTGGCGCCATCGGCAGCGGCCGGAGCAGCAGCAGGCGCTGCGGCGCTGAAGCTGGCGATATACACCGCCAGGTCCCAACGCTGACGCTCATCCAACTGGTCGGCGAAAGCCGGCATGTCGGTGCCTTCGATACCCAGGGTAGTGGCGCCGTACAGGTCGTACAGGCTCAGGCGGCCCAGGCGTTTGGCATCGGTGAAGTTCGATGGAGCGGGCTCCAGGCCGATCCCGGCCGGGCCGTCACCGAGGCCGGCGTCGCCATGGCAGACCGCGCATTGCTGGGCGTAGATCGGCGCGCCGCGAGTCGGGTCTGGCGTGATTACCGGCGCCTGGCTGACTTCATAGGCCGCCGCCACTTGGGCGCTGACCAGACGGGCCTGGCGGCTGACCACAGCGGCGTCCTGGTGTTGGGCAATGGCGTCGTGCAGGGCGCTGACGCCTTGCTCGATGTCGCCACGTTGCGGGCGGGCCGGCAGGGCCAGGATCAAGCCTTGCAGACTGCTCAGGGCGTCGAGTTGTTTCTGGTAGCTATCGCTATTGCTTACCTGGCCGGCATTCACCGCGTCGGCGTAATCAGCGCCGATGTAGTCGAGAAAATGAATGGCTTGGGCGGTTCCTTCCACCGGGTCAGCAAATACGTTCAGGCTAAAAACGGACAGCAGCGAGAGAAGGCACAGCAACAAGCGGGGAGAGGCAAACATGATTCCATCCCAAATAAGAATGGAAGACATTGTTACCTTCCTAACGTTCTCACTCAAGTCTTGTAACAAAGCTTTACTTCATCGAGCCGATAGACTCACTCGAAGCCTGCAACGAAATACAAATAAAAACGGCGCGATCTGAACCGATCACGCCGTTAAAAGAAGCTCAAGCGACGAAGCTAAATCAGCTTGCCACTCGGCGGACATTGGCCAACAAAGCGGCTGCGCCCACGAACAGCGCGCCGAAGGTACGGTTCATCAACCGCTGCTGACGCGGTGTGCGCAGCAGCCGCAGGACCTTGGAAGCCAAGCCGGTGTAGCCGGCCATCACGATCAGATCGACCGTAATCATGGTCGCGCCCATGGTCAGGTACTGCATCAGCTGCGGTGCTTTGGGGTCGATGAACTGCGGCAGCACCGCGAGCATGAACACCACGGCTTTGGGGTTGCTGACGTTCACCAGAAAACCGCGCAGCACCAAACTCAGGGGGCGGCCAGTCGGTCGTTCTGCGGCTTCATCGGCCAGGTTGCTGGGCAGTGCGCGCCACTGCTTGATGCCGAGGAACACCAAGTAGAACACGCCGAACCACTTGATCAAGCTGAAGGCCAGCTCCGAGGCCGACAGGATGGCACCGACGCCCGCGGCAACGATGGCGATCTGCAACGCCAGGCCCAACTGCAGGCCCAGGGCATTCCAATAGCCGCGCCAGAAACCGTATTGCAGGCCAGCCGACATCGAGGCAATCGCGCCTGCACCGGGGGAAAGACTGATAAGCCAACAGGCCACGAAAAACGCCAACCAGGTTTCGAGCAGCATGGCTGCGAACCTCAGAAAGAAGGGGGGCGCTTACGGTAACGCGCTGTGTGGCGACTGACTAGCACAGTCGCCACACAGTTGAGGAGCACAGAAGCCGCTTAGGCGTCCGGGCTGTTCTTGCGCAGGTGCACCGGCTCAATATCCTTGTTCGCCGCCCGGGCACGGGCGGTGCGCATCTTGATGTTGATGGCTTCCACCGCCAGCGAGAAGGCCATGGCGAAGTAGACGTAGCCCTTCGGCACATGCACTTCGAAGGCTTCGGCGATCAGCACAGTACCGACCACGATCAGGAACGACAGGGCGAGCATCTTCAGCGACGGGTGCTTGTCGATATAGGCACTGATAGTGCTGGCCGACAGCATCATCACGCCCACCGAAATCACGATGGCGGCAATCATCACTGGCACGTGCTGCACCAGGCCCACGGCGGTGATCACCGAGTCCAGTGAGAAGATGATGTCGATGATGGCGATCTGCGTGATGATCCCCATGAAGCCATACACCTTGCCACCAGCCTTGGCCTCTTCTTCCGCGCCTTCCAGGCCGTGGTAAATCTCGGCGGTACTCTTGAACAGCAGGAACAGGCCACCGAAGAACAGGATCAGGTCACGCCCGGAGATGCCTTGCTCGAACATGGTGAACAGGTCTGCGGTCAGGCGCATCACCCAGGTGATCGACAGCAACAGCAGAATCCGCGTACCCATGGCCAGGGCCAGGCCGAAGAACCGAGCCTTGGGTTGTTGCTCGATGGGCAGCCGGCTGACCAGAATCGAGATGAAAATGATGTTGTCGATGCCAAGGACGATTTCCAAAGCGGTCAGGGTCGCAAACGCGATCCAGATCTCTGGACTCATTAGCCATTCCATAGTGTTGCCTCAAAAGGGGTAGATAGAACCCGCGAGGTTCAAAGCCTTAGTCGACCTGGGCCAGTTGTTGCTCGAGGCTTTCCAGGTGTTCCAGCGCCAGCATCCAGGCCTCTTCCAGCTCGCCTTCACGGGCCTTCATTTTCGCTTGTTCGGCAAGAAGATCGCGTAATTCGTCTTTACGCGATGTTTCATAAATCGCCGCATCGCCCAACCGCTCTTCCACTTTCGCCAGCTTTTCGTGCAACTGGCCCAACTCTTTTTCCAGCTTTTCCGCTTCCCGCTTGTGCGGTGCCAACTGCTGGCGCAGCGCCGCAGCCGCTTGGCGCTGAGCGCGTTTATCAGTTTTGTCGGCGGCCGACGTACTGGCGCTGACCGGTGCCTGGCGCGCGCGGTAGTCGACTAACCAACGAGCATAGTCGTCCAGATCGCCGTCGAACTCCTGAATGCGCCCTTCGGCGACCAGCAGAAATTCGTCGGTGGTGCTCTTGAGCAAGTGTCGATCGTGGGACACCACCACCACGGCTCCTTCGAATTCCTGCAGGGCCATGGTCAGGGCCAGGCGCATTTCCAGGTCGAGGTGGTTGGTCGGCTCGTCGAGCAGCAGCAGGTTGGGTTTTTCCCAGGCAATCAGCGCCAGGGCCAAGCGGGCTTTTTCGCCGCCGGAGAAATTCAGCACCGGCTCATCGCAACGCGGGCCACGGAAGTCGAAGCCACCGAGGAAGTCGCGCAGCGTCTGTTCACGCTCGGTCGGTGCCACGCGCTGGAAGTGCAGCAAAGGGCTGGCCTTGTTGTCCAGCGAGTCCAGCTGGTGCTGGGCAAAGTAGCCCACCGCCAGGTTCTCGCCGCGCACCAGGCGCCCGCCAATGACCGGCAGCTCGCCGACCAGGGTCTTGATCAGGGTCGATTTACCCGCGCCGTTAGGGCCGAGCAAACCGATCCGTGCGCCGGGCACCAGGCCCAATTTGGCTTTATCCAACACCACCTTGTCGCCATAGCCCAGGCGGCCATCGGAGAGGTTCAGCAGCGGGCTGGAAATCTTGTCGGCTTCACGGAAGGTGAAGTCGAAGGGCGAGTCGACATGGGCAGCGGACAACTCTTCCATGCGCTCCAGCGCCTTGATCCGGCTCTGGGCCTGGCGCGCCTTGGTTGCCTGCGCCTTGAAGCGGGCGATGTATTTTTCCATGTGCGCGCGCTGCGCCTGCTGCTTCTCGTAGGCCTGTTGTTGCTGGGCCAGACGTTCGGCGCGGGCGCGTTCGAAGGCGCTGTAGCCGCCGCGATAAAGGGTCAGCTTGCGCTGATCGACATGGGCCACATGGTCGACCACGGCATCGAGAAAATCGCGATCGTGAGAAATCAGCAGCATGGTGCCGGGGTAGCTTTTCAGCCACTCCTCCAGCCACAGGATGGCGTCGAGATCCAAGTGGTTGGTCGGTTCGTCGAGCAGCAGCAGATCGGAGGGGCACATCAGCGCCTGCGCCAGGTTCAGGCGCATGCGCCAGCCACCGGAAAAACTGCCAACCGAGCGGTCCATCTGTTCGTTGCTGAAACCCAGACCGGCGAGCAATTTGCGCGCACGGGCATCGGCGGTATAGCCGTCGGCGGAGTCCAGCTCGGCATGCAAACGCGCCTGCGCGGCACCGTCGTGGGCAGTTTCGGCGGCGGCCAGGTCCTGTTGTACCTGGCGCAAGCGCAGATCACCATCGAGCACATAGTCGACGGCGATACGATCGACCTCATCGACTTCCTGGCGCATATGGGCGATACGCCAATCGGCGGGCAGGAAGCAGTTGCCGGAGTCGGGCGTCAGCTCACCGCGCAGCAGGGCAAACAGGCTGGATTTGCCGGCGCCGTTGGCACCGATGAGACCGGCTTTCTGGCCGGCGTGCAGGGTGAGCTCGGCGTCTTCCAACAAACGCTGCGGGCCACGCTGTAGAGTGAGGTTTTGTAGTCGGATCATAATGGCGGCGGAGTCTACCAGCTTCGTTCGCAAATCGCCTGGAAAGCACCATGTCCTCTGACCTGTGGAGTTTCGCCCTGACCTTCTACGCACGCCCCGGCATCGAAGCCGCCTGCCTGCGCTTGCAACAACAGGGTGCCGATGTTTGCCTGCTGCTGTGTGCGGCTTGGCTGCAACAGTGTGGCGTTGCCTGTACGCCGGCGCGCGCCGCCGCCTTAAGTGAACTGGCCGAGCCCTGGCAGCGAGAGGTGATCACGCCATTGCGCCAGCTACGCCAAGGCTGGCGCGAAGCAGCCGGCCACAACGAAGGGCTGCGTGCCTTGCGCGAACAGATCAAGAGTGTGGAGTTACAAGCCGAGCGGCAGCTACTGGAGCGCCTGCAAGAGGCGGTGGACAGCTGGCTGAAGGGTGAAACGCAAGAGGACTGGTTGACCGCGGTGGCCGGCCAGCATGATCGCGACGCGCTGGACTTGCTGCGCGTCGCGATCACTCACACTTAGGAAGCGCTTGGAACGCCGCTGTCGTTGGTGACAGGTGCCGGAGCAGCGGCAGCCGGAGCAGCAGGTGCAGCGACCGGTGCTGAAGCAGCAGCCGGTTTTACCGGGGCAGCAGGCTTGGCAGCAACGGCTGGTTTGGCCGCTGGCTTAGCAGCAGGTTTTGCGGCGGGCTTGGCGGCCGGTTTAGCAGCGGCTGGTTTGGCGACGGCAGGCTTGGCCGCTACAGCGGGTTTCGCTGCGGCAGGTTTGGCTGCAGCTTTCACCGCCGGTTTTGCCGCTGGCTTGGCAACCGGTTTAGCGGCTGCTTTTACCGGGGCTTTGGCAGCTGGTTTGGCCGCTGGTTTGGCAGCGACTTTTGCCGGAGCTTTTGCGGCAGCAGGTTTCGCTGCTGGTTTAGCGACTGGTTTGGCAGCGGCTTTCACGGCTGGTTTTGCCGCTGGTTTGGCAGCCGGTTTTGCTGCGGGTTTAGCCGCTGCTTTTACCGGGGCTTTTGCAGCAGGCTTGGCGGCTGGCTTAGCAGCGGCTTTGGCGGGTGCTTTTGCCGCTGGTTTGGCAGCGGCCTTGGCCGGTGCTTTGGCAGCAGCAGGTTTGGCGGCAGCTTTCACCGGTGCTTTGGCAGCGGGTTTAGCAGCAGCCTTGGCAGGTGCTTTTGCAGCGGCTTTGGCCGGGGCTTTCGCAGCAGGTTTTGCGGCTGGCTTGGCAGCTGCTTTTGCAGCGGCAGGCTTGGCAGCCGGTTTGGCGGCAACCGGTTTTGGTGCGGCGCTGCGAGCGGCCAATGTCTTGGCAACCGACTCTTTAACCTTGCCAACACCTTGGGCCAATTTCAGGCTTTCCTGGGCATCACGCTTGAGTTGCACGATGTAGTTGCGCGTCTCAGCCTGGCTGGCTTTGAGGGTGTCGAGCAGGGTTTCCAATTCGCCCACGGCTTTCTTGGCTTTGGCCTGCGCTTTGTTCTTGCCTGCAGTGGTTGCCGCTTGCAGCAAGCTGCGAGCGTCGTGCAGTTTTTCCTGGGCTTTGCCGCGTTGTTTTTCCAGTTTGGCGAGCAGCTTTTCAGCGTCGACCAAAGCCTGGGAACAAGCACTTTCGAGATGATCCAGCAGGCTTTGGGAAAGCTGCTGCAGCAGATGCAAAGGAGTAGTTACCGATTTCTTATTGGCCGACATGACGCGCCTCCTGGCGAACGTTGGTGCGGCCCATACTAGCCGGGTGTTTCGCCACTCGCCAGTTCTGCGATAAGGGCTGGCATAATCGCCGCACTTGTCGCTCGGAGAACGCCCATGTCGCGTTGCTTTTTTCTGCTGTTTTTTTTGCTCGCAACTTCTGTTCACGCCGAAGAAAACCAACACGATCTGGCCTATAGCCTCGGGGTAAAACTGGGCCAACGTTTGCGCGAAGAAGTCCCCGACTTGCAGCTCCAGGCACTGCTCGACGGACTGCGCCAAGCCTACCGCGGCGAGCCGTTGCAGCTCGATGCCAAGCGCATGGAACAACTACTCGCCGACCACGAAGCCAAGCAGGCCGCCGCGCCACGGGACGATCAGAAAGCCGTGCAGGCCGAGACGCGTTTTATGGTCAATGAAAAAGCCAAAGCCGGCGTACACGAATTGGCCGGCGGTGTGCTGTACAGCGAACTGTTGCGCGGACAAGGCAAGAAGCCAAGCGCCAATGGCCGTGTGCGGGTGAAATACGTGGGACGCTTTGCCGATGGCAGTGTGTTTGATGAAAGCGCTACGCCGACCTGGTTCAAGCTCGACAGCGTGATTACCGGTTGGCGAATTGCCTTGCAGGAAATGCCCGTGGGCAGCAAATGGCGGTTGGTGATTCCGTCGGCACAAGCCTATGGCGCCGAGGGGGCTGGCGACCTGATCGCGCCCTACTCACCCCTGGTATTTGAATTGGAATTGGTGGAGGCCGCCGACTGAGCAGCGGCCTCTCGGGCAGCCTTACACCGCGGGCGCGGTCTGCTGCTGATGGGCGTTGTGCAGCACTTCGATCAGGCAGTCTTCCAACTCGAAACGCTCGTGAAGCAATTGCCCCAGGCGTTTCAGTTCGGCTGCCACGGCCACTGCATCGCTGCAGTCACCTTTGTCACAACGATCATTGAAGGCCAGCGCCACTTCGGTAATGGCTTCAATGCGTGGGTAGATCTGCTTGGCCAATTCCAGACCGCGCTCATCGCCGAATGCTTTGGCCTCATTGGTCAACTGTTCGTAGACCTCGAAGTGGCCAGCGGAAACGTAGTCCACCAACACCTCGCAGAAATGTTGCCGGGCCTGTTCGTTGGTCGCAGGCGTTGCACCCTCGTCATGCAGCGCGTCAAAACTGCGCACCAGCTCATGACGCTCTTGCAGCCAACGGTCGATTAACAGATGAACCCCACCCCAGCGTTCTTGGGCGTTCTGACAGCTCTCGAGCATGATGACTTCACTCCCCTTGATCGTAATGCTGTTATACGTCTGCTCCGAGACGGTTTTTTGTCATCCGGCGCTTTACAACGGCATTTTACCGACGCTTTGTGCTGGCCAGATTATGCCCGCCCGCTAGCGCCTACAAGGCACCGGGAGAGAAAGTTTCATACGAGCGTTTGATCCGAATGCCGCATGCAGCTTGGCCTGAGCAAATGCACACGGCGGCGAGGCAGCGACCTTGAGCCGCTGCAGGAGCAGGCCTCAGGCGCGGCGGAAGAACTGGTAAGCGGAGAAAATCAGCATGCCGATAAAGGCCAACAGGCACCACTCCGGCAGGCTCATGCCGAACAGGGTCCAGCTCACCTCGGCGCAATCGGCGGTGCCGTGCAGCACCCAGGCGACGAACTTCTGGAACGGAAGCGCTTGCAGCATGTAGTCGAAGTTGGTCGGCATGCACGAGGCCATCGGATCAGGCGGCGTGTTCTGCAACCAGATCTGCCGGATCGCGGCGGCCGCGCCAGCGCCAGAGGCCACAAAGGTTAGAACCGAATACGCACGACGGCCGCCACGCCCCGGGTTGTGCAAAGCCGCGAGCAAACAGAACACGCCGAAGCCGATCACGCACAGGCGCTGCACGATGCACAGCGGGCAAGGTTCCAGGCCGACTACGTGTTCGAGGTACAACGCGCCGCCCATCATGGCAACGCAGGCGAGGAAGGCGAGGAAGAACAGCGAACGCGGGCTAGCCAGCGACATGACAACTCCGGAGGAGGCAAAGAAAGGCGGTACGTTAGAGGAAAGCGCCTACGCCTTACAAGCCAGTGCCAGGCGGCAACCATCGGCCTTCTGGCACCGCACGTCCGTTACCGCAGGCTGCCGGAAGGTGCGGCGCCAAGCCTGCGGGACAAAACGTCGCAGACGGATCAGGCGCTGACCGCTTCCGGCAATGGCAAGCTCGGCAAGTGCTGATCGAGCAAGCCGAGGCTTTCCTGAAACAGCTCGTTGCTGCGTTCCAACTCGCCCTGCTGCGCCAACAGCCGCGCCAATTCGGCACACGCCTGCGGGCTGCGGGCAAAACTCAGACTGCTTTCGAAGTACTCGCGCGCCTTGCCCCACAAGCGGTTCTGCAAGCACAAGCGGCCCAGGCAGAGCAGCAACAACGGATCGCTGGCATTGGCTTTCAGCCAGCCTTCGGCGGTCTGCAGTTGTTTGGCCAGATCTCGCCCACGCACTTGGCCATAGAGCTCCGCCAAGCGGCTGTCGTACTGGCGGGCGATGGCCGCGCGCAGCACCTCTTCAGCTTCCTCCGGCGCGCCTAATGCGTGCAGCTGCTGGGCATACACCGCGACCAGTTGCGGTTCGCTGCGCTGGCTTTTCGACAGGTGTTGCCAGGCCTGCGTCAGCGGTTGCAAGGCGATTTCGCCGTTGTTCAGCCCTTCGCTGGCAGCACTCGCCAGGCGAGCACTCCAGGCTTGCTGTTCCAGGGCGCTGAGTTCGGCATCGCCGAGCACTTTGTCTTTGCGCAGGTCCGGCAACAGCGCAATCACCGCCGGCCAATCGCCGCGCTGCTGATGCACCTGCTGCAAATGTTTGAGCACCTGGCGATGGTGCGGATGCCGCTCACGCATCACCTGCAAGGTTTCCAGTGCCGCCTCGGTTTGCCCGCGCGCTTGCTGAAGTTCGGCATGCGCCAAGGCGATGGCCAGCTCAGCATGGGGCTGACGTTCCAGGGCTTTCTCCAGAAAGCCATCGCTCTGTTCATACTCGCCCAGTTCATTGGCCGCACGTGCCGCACCGAGGTAATAAATCAGCGGTTGCTGGTCGCCATCGGCAGCCCGTTGCAGGTGGCGCACGGCACGGGCCCAACGACCCTCGGCAAGATCCAGCAAGCCTTGTTCAGAGGCCAGTTGCACGCGACGTTTGCGGTTACGCCGCGACCAGGGATTGACCACCCCGCCCGAGACGAACACCAAGCTCAGCAACAGGCGCAGCAGGTACACCGCCAGACACACCACGGCAATCAGAGCCACAGCCGCCCACAGACTCGATTCGTAGCGGAAGTTTTTGTAGGCGATCAGTACGTAGCCCGGGTGCTCAACCACCGCCAGACCAATCAGCACACTCGCCGCAATCAGCAGCAGGATAATCAGCAGCACACGTCTCATGGGCTGACTTCCTCCAGATCGTCCTCAGCCGCCGGCTGGTCGCTCTGCGATTGTTTTTCGTCCTGCAATTTCTGGCTGGCGTTCTCGCGGCGCTGCACATAGGCACGCACTGCATCGGTAGCCGCCGTCAGGTCAGGCATCGCCACGGCGACCGGCTGACTCACCAGCTCGTTGATGCGCGCGAGCAGCGCCTGGCTGTCCGGGTTTTCCACGTTGAAGTAGCTTTCCAGCACATTGCGCGCCTGGGTCAGGGCCTGGCGATAGACTTCGGGCTTCCCGTTAAGAGCCGCCCATTGCGCTTGCTCCAACGCGAGGGTCAGGGCCAGGCGCACTTGCGTCAGGCTTTGCCCCGCCAGCAGCGGACGCACATTCTGGTCGGCATGGAAGTCGATGCGGATGTAGCGCGAAAGTTTTTCCAGCCACTCCGCCCACCAGCCTTGGCCATCACCCTCGGCGGCGAAATTGACTTGCTCGCCTTTGCTGCTGAAAGCCGGCACCAGGGTGCTCAACTGTGCCGCCTGTTCACGCATGGCGCCCAGTTGCAGGAACAGTCCGGTGCGGTCCAGGGCGGTGATGCCGCGCAAGGCCACCAGGGTTTTCGCCAGTTGCTCGCGGGCGGCGTAAGACGCGGAGTCGTCCTGATCGCGAAGAATTTCGTCAGCGCCCTGCACCAGCACGGTGGCGCTGCCAACGTCCTGCAAGGCAGACAGACGCAGCGCGGCCAAACGCAGAAGATGCTCAGCCTCAGCCAGACGCCAATCCTGGCGGCTGGCGCCCAACACGCTTTCGACGCGCTGGCTGAGGTGCTGCTGATCACCCTGCAACTGCGCCAGCAAGCGTCGACGGTTTTCCAGCTCCTGCGGGTCTGGCAGCGCCGCGAGGCGCTCGGTCAGGCCCTGCTCGCGCTGCGCCAACTGCTGTGCCTGACTGCGGGTTTGCTCCAACTGCGACAGCTGTTGTTGATCCTGACCTTGCAGCAGGCGTACTTGCCAGACACTCCAGCCGCCCACCGCGACGCCGGCCGCGCCAATCAGCAAAGCCAGCGCCGCCAGGCCATTACCGCGGCCCTTGGGCGCAGGGCTGGCCAGCGGCTCGACGCGCGGAGGAATGGGCGCGCTCAGCGCGGGCTGGGTGTCATCTTTCGGGGAGGTTGCTTCGCTCACGTATCCGTCCTGTGCATCAGAGGGCAGCGGCGGTATATCCGCGCAACGCTGCCAGCAACGCCGCGGCACTCGCACCACGACAGTCCACAACCGCACGAGCGCCAGCGGCAGTTGCCAGCTCGGCAACCCGCGGGCTCGGTACAAACAAGGGTAGCTGCGCCAACGCCGGCCAGTCAGTCCCGGCCAATGTCAGCAAGTGCTGCAAACCCTGCCCACTGCTGACCACCAGCGCATTCAAGCGTTCAGCTTGAACGCGCGCGGGCAAGGTACCGGCATCATAGTGCGGCAGTTGGCGGCGATAGAGTTGCAGATAATCGACTCTCACACCTTGGCCGCGCAAGCGCTCGGCCAGGGCTTCGCGGCCACCCTCCCCGCGTACAATCAAAACCTGCGGCGCTGCCACGTTAGCCAAGGCCTGTTGCAGTTCCGGAAGGGCGAGCAAGGCTTCGCTGTCGTCACCCTGAGGGGGGTAGCTCACAGACACACCGTGCTCGGCGAGCAGTTGTCCGGTGGCGGCACCGACACTGAACCAGGGTTGCTTCGCCGGCAGCTGTGGCCAAAAGCGCGTGAGCAGCTGCAGGCCCAAGCGCGCCGCAGGCTTGCTGACGACAATCACCGCGCAATAGCGTTCGAGGCGCTGCGCGATAGCGATGTGTTCCGGGGTTTCGGCGAGGGGCAGGATGTCCAGCAAGGGCAGGCTGCTGCTGAACACACCCTGCTCGGCAAGCGTCGCAGCCAAGGCGGCGCACTCTTCTGCCGGGCGGGTGAGCAGCAACCGCCAGCCCGTCACTCGGGCTTAGCCTCACCGTAAACGGCTTGCAGAATGGCGGCAGCGCCCTGGCGCAGCAGGTCTTCGGCCACACCCACGCCGAGGGCTTGTGGGTCTTTCACCGAGCCGGTGGCTTCGGCGCGCAGTAGCAGCCCGCCGTCCGGCTGGCCGACCAGACCACGCAGCCACAGTTGCTCGCCTTGCAACTCGGCGTAGCAGGCGATAGGCACTTGGCAGCCGCCATTCAGGTGCTTGTTCAGGGCGCGCTCGGCCTTCACCCGCAGGGCGGTTTCGTGGTGGTGCAGAGGCTCAAGCAGGGCATGAATTTCACGATCGGCGCTGCGGCATTCGATGCCGACCGCGCCCTGGCCACCGGCGGGCAGGCTATCGATCACACTGATGCTGGAACGGATGCGGTCAGCGAAGCCCAGACGGATCAGGCCGGCGGCGGCGAGGATGATCGCGTCGTACTCGCCGGCATCGAGCTTGGCCAGGCGGGTGTTGACGTTGCCACGCAGAAAATTGATTTGCAGATCCGGACGCAGGGCTAGCAACTGAGTCTGGCGGCGCAGGCTGGAAGTACCGACCACCGCGCCTTGCGGCAAGGCTTCCAGGCTTTCGTAAGTGTTGGAGACGAAGGCGTCGCGCGGGTCTTCGCGCTCGCAGATACAGTACAGGCCCAGGCCTTCGGGGAAATCCATCGGCACATCTTTCATCGAGTGCACGGCGATGTCGGCTTCGTTTTCCAGCAGCGCGGTTTCCAACTCTTTGACGAACAGCCCCTTGCCGCCGATTTTCGACAGCGGCGAGTCGAGCAGCTTGTCGCCGCGACTGACCATGGGCACCAGGCTGACGATCAGCCCGGGATGGGCCGCTTCCAGGCTGGCTTTGACGTATTCAGCCTGCCAGAGGGCCAGGGCACTTTTGCGGGTGGCGATGCGGATTTCGCGGGACGACATGACGGCTCTCGAACGGAATTAACCCGCGCATAGTAAGGCAGCCGCGCGGGTGGTGCACCCGCCGTCAGGGCGACCAGCTGCCGCAGCAGCCAATCAGGCGGGCGACGTCAGAGGTTGTTCATCAGCTTGCGCACGCCGGCCACATGGCGGCGGCTGACGATCAGGGCATCGCCATTCAAGCCTTTGAGGTACAGCTGGAAATGCCCAAGGGGCGTGCGTTGCAGGCGCTCGATACGCTCGCGGGCCACCAGCGCATTGCGGTGGATGCGCACAAAGCGATCACCGAACTCGTCTTCCAACGCCTTGAGGGGCTCGTCCAGCAGCACCTCGCCACCTTCATGACGCAAGGTGACGTACTTGTGGTCGGCAATGAAATAGATCACCTGGTCCAGCGGGATCAGTTCGATGCCTTTGCGGGTTCGGGCACTGATGTGGGTTCGCGGGCCATTGCCGCTTTCGGCGGCCGGACGAGTCAGCGCAACCAGCTGTACACGATTCGGCCGCTCGGCTTTTTTCAGCGCTTCGATCAGGCTCTCCGGGCGTACTGGCTTGACCAGGTAACCGACGGCGCTGACCTGAAACGCATCGATGGCAAATTCATCGTGCGCGGTGCAGAAGATCACCGCCGGCGGCGCTTCGCGTTCGCAGAGTTTGGCGGCGACCTGCAAGCCGTCCAGACCCGGCATGCGAATGTCGAGCAACACCACATCGGGTTTAAGACTATCGATCAGGGTCAACGCCTCTTCGCCATTGCTGGCACTGGGCTCCAACACTCGGTAACCATCGAGCTCACCGACCATACGGCTGAGGCGCTCGCGGGCTAGGGGTTCATCATCGACGATCAGGACATTCATATTGCTCGGGCTTCCTGCGTGAGTCTCGCACAAGGATAGCGTAGACAGGTGAAGTGGCGCCCGTCACGGCGATCCACGCTGAGACTCGCTCTTGGGCCAAAAAGTGCCGCAAGACGCGCATCTATATTCACCAACGCTTGATGTGTACCACGAGAGGGTTTGTGCTCACTGCCCTCCTCATAGGGGTTGCTGACACACAGCTGGAACACCCCGTCTTTGTAATCTGCTTCTATGCGTACCACGCCCCCTTCGATACGTGGGGCAATACCGTAGATCAAGGCGTTCTCCAACAATGGCTGCAAGGTCAGCTGCGGAATCGGCAGATCCGCCGGAACATTGTCCACCTGCCACTCCAACTGTAGACGCTCGCCGAGGCGATATTGTTCGATCGAAAGATAGCGCTTGCTCAGCTCCAGTTCTTCGCTCCACAGCACCAGGCTGCCGGGCTTGGCCAGACTGGCGCGAAACAGGTCGGACAGATCCAGCACCGCCTGCTCGGCTTTGTACGGATCGATCACCACCAGGCTGGCAATGCTGTTCAGGCTATTGAACAGAAAGTGCGGACGGATCCGCGCTTGCAACGATTCGATCCGTGCCGACAGCTCGGCTTGCTGCTGACGGCGCCATTGGCTCTGCAGATAGAAGTAGCGTAGCAGCAGCGCCGACATGATCAGGCTTATCAGCGCATGGCGCAGGTAAAGATTCACCTCACCGGTGCGCGGCAACGGCCCGCCCAGGTCGTAATAGTCAGCCACCGCCGTGCAACACAGGGTCAGACCCACCACCAGCAGGCAACAGAGTAGCCCGGCAAGCGCCGCCGGCAAGCGCGCCAGCAACGGCCGCAGGCGACACATCAGGCCGGCGGAGAGCAGCACGATCCATTGCACGAACAAGGAGGTCAGGGCCAGGCGGATCCAGTTGAAGCCCGGCTGCATGGGTTCGGCCAGCACCAGCACCAGCACCAGCAACTCGGCCAGCAGCACCAGCACCAGTAAGGCTTCAGGCAGGCACAGCTCGGGCAGAAAGAATTCGCCGGGTGCGGTTTTTTTCGGTTTTAGCCAGTCGATTCGCATCGGCACAGTTTCCGGGGCGGCATGCGTGGCAGCAAGCGGGCTGGCGCTGCACGGACTAAATAAAGCAGCAAATGGCCATCTCGTAGTGAAAACTGTGATCCGCCCTACATTGCCGTGGCGTTTGCCCGCTGGAGAGCGGGTTGCTGACACGACAAAGCGGCGCGGCGATTTTGCCCGCTACCCTGTTATCATCCGCACAATTTTCCACGCCGGCCGCCCACCGCGGTCTGCCCGTTTTGCGCACCAGCCGAGCCATTGCCATGAGCACCGAAAAGACCAACCAATCCTGGGGCGGCCGCTTCAGCGAACCAGTCGACGCCTTTGTTGCCCGCTTCACTGCCTCGGTCAACTTCGACCAACGCCTGTACCGCCACGACATCATGGGCTCGATCGCCCACGCGACGATGCTGGCCAAGGTCGGCGTGCTCACCAGCGATGAGCGCGACGCGATTGAAAACGGCTTGAAGCAGATTCAGGGCGAAATCGAAGCCGGCACCTTCGACTGGCGTGTGGACCTGGAAGACGTGCACATGAACATCGAAGCGCGTCTGACCGACCGCATCGGTGTAACCGGCAAGAAGCTGCATACCGGCCGCTCGCGCAACGACCAGGTGGCCACCGACATCCGCCTATGGCTGCGCGATGAAATCGACCTGATCCTCAGCGAAATCACCCGCCTGCAACAGGGCCTGCTGGAACAGGCCGAGCGCGAAGCCGGCACCATCATGCCGGGCTTCACCCACCTGCAGACTGCTCAGCCGGTGACCTTCGGCCATCACCTGTTGGCCTGGTTCGAAATGCTCTCGCGTGACTATGAGCGCCTGGTCGACTGCCGCAAGCGCACCAACCGCATGCCCCTGGGCTCGGCCGCACTGGCCGGCACCACCTACCCGATTCAGCGCGAAATCACCGCCGAGCTGCTGGGTTTTGATGCCGTCGGCGGCAACTCGCTGGACGGCGTGTCCGACCGCGACTTCGCCATTGAATTCTGCGCCGCTGCCTCGCTGGCGATGATGCACCTGTCGCGCTTCTCCGAAGAGCTGGTGCTGTGGACCAGCGCGCAGTTCCAGTTCATCGACCTGCCGGATCGCTTCTGCACGGGCAGCTCGATCATGCCGCAAAAGAAAAACCCCGACGTGCCCGAGCTGGTGCGTGGCAAGTCCGGCCGTGTGTTCGGCGCCTTGATGGGCCTGCTGACCCTGATGAAGGGCCAGCCACTGGCCTACAACAAGGACAACCAGGAAGACAAAGAGCCGCTGTTCGACGCCGCCGACACCTTGCGCGACAGCCTGCGCGCCTTCGCCGACATGGTGCCGGCGATCAAGCCGAAAACCGCGATCATGCGCGAAGCCGCCCTGCGCGGTTTCTCCACCGCCACCGACCTGGCCGACTACTTGGTACGCAAGGGCCTGCCCTTCCGCGACTGCCACGAGATCGTCGGCCATGCGGTGAAATACGGTGTGGAAACCGGCAAGGACCTGGCCGAGATGAGCCTGGAAGAGCTGCGTAAATTCAGCGACCAGATCGACCAGGACGTGTTCGCCGTGCTGACCCTGGAAGGCTCGGTGAATGCCCGTGACCATATCGGCGGCACCGCGCCGAATCAGGTGCGGGCAGCGGTGGTGCGTGGCAAGGCATTGCTGGCTGGTCGTTAATTCCTGCAACACCCATCGCGGCTAAAGCCGCTCCTACGGATTGTGAAATCTCGTAGGAGCGGCCGGTCCGGCGCGCCGGTTAGCCGCGATGCTTTTCAGCTTCTGAAAACTACTTCTTGGCGCCGCGCGCCATCGCCAGAAACTGCTCCATCTCGGCATCCTTGTCCGCCGCCACTTTCTGCACATTGGGGTTCTGGCTCAGCAGCTTGAACAGCGCCTTGGCCTGCGGAAAATCGGCCAGCACGTCGGTGGCGAAAACCTTGCCCATCACCACGCAGGCCAAGTCCAGGCTGTAGAGGAAGTACAGGTCGGCGAGGCTCAACTGCTCTCCAGCCAGGTACGGGGCGAACGTGCCATGGCGTTTCAGGCTGGCGATGCCCAAGGTCAGGTCTTCTTTGCTCTTGGCCTTGATCGCCTCATCCACTTTGCCGCCAAAGAACGCCTCCAGATAACAGGCGCGGGCCGGCAGTTCGATGTACAGCTCGATCTCGCGCATCAGTGAGCGCACATACGCGCGCTCTTGCGGGTTGCTGGGCAGAAGCGCTTTGCCGCTCTGGGTTTCTTCGATGTATTCGAGGATCACGCTGGTTTCGTTGATAAAGCCCTGCTCGGTCTGCAACACCGGCACTTTGCCGCGGGGGCTAATGCGCAGAAACTCTTCGCGCTGACCGCCGTGCACATCGACCGCTTCAAAGGGAATGCCTTTTTCCAGCAGCGCCAGTTTGACCATGTTGTAGTAGTTGCTAACCGAAAAACCGTGCAGTTTGAGCATGACTGTCTCCGTTCCTGGTGGAGTGGGCGTTGCACCTTATAAACCGCTCGCAGCGGATCGCCCAGCGCCATCAGCCACATGAATGCGTACGCCATCGCCCACAGACCGTGGCACACTGCCGCCTTGTTTCCCGAGGAGCTCACCATGAGCGAACACGATGAAAGCGAAGAAGCCTTCGCCGAAGCGACCCTGACCCAGGCCATCGAAAACCAGATCGAAACCGACAACCCGCCGGCCGCCAAAGCCGCTTACAACAAGCTGACCCTGGTCGGTTACCCGCGCGAAGAAATCCTGCAATTGATGGCCCTGGTGCTCGCCCATGAGATCGACGCCATGCTCGATGCCGACCGTCCCTTCGACACCGCCTGGTACGAGCAAGCCCTACGCGCCCTGCCAGATTTGCCCGCCGGCAGCGACGAAGACGAATAGACAACAAGCGGCGCTTGCCTTGACTCAGGGCAGCGGATTAGCCTCACGGTCATAGCACCATGCTGTGACCCGCCCCCGACCCGGGTGGCTTCTGAGTCTGTAGCGATGACCCATCGTGTCTATTTCAGCAGTTGGACAACCCTGTGTGCGGCCCTGCTATTTGCCGCCCTGGGTTTGCTTCGCGCTCAGGCTGAAACCATTCAGATTGGCGCCGAAGACGATTGGTACCCCTACACCGCCCTGCGCGACGGGGAAATCCAGGGCATGTCGGTGGACATCGTCAAAGCCGCGTTTGCCGCCACCGGCACCGAGATCCAGCTGGAATCCTTCCCCTATTCACGCTGCATGCAGTTAGCCCTGCGCGGGCAGATCGTCGCCTGCTTCAACACCTCGCCCAACCCGAAAATCGCTGAAGAGTACCGCCTGCCCCACCACCCACTGTTCAGCGAATCGATTCTGCTGTGGGCACGCGCAGACAACGGCAAACCGCTGAACAGCCTCGACCAGTTGGTCGGCAAGACCGTGGCCGTCACCAATGGTTATGAATACGGTGCTGATTTCGACAACGACACGCGCCTGAGCCGCATCCTGGTGCGCAAGGACATCAACGGTTTTCTGATGCTGCAACGCCGACGCGTCGACTACATGCTGGCGTTTCGTGGCACGGCCTTGCAGCTGTTCGAAGAGCACCCGGAGCTGCGCGGGCAATTTATCCCGGTGATGACCGTGCACCGTCCCGATCTTTATCTATCCTTTTCCCGTCACCATCCCGAAGCCGACGCGTTGCTTGAGCGTTTCGACCAAGGCATGCGCCTGATCGAAAGCGATGGCCGCTATCAACAGATCATCGACACCTGGAGGAACAAGCAGACCGCCGCCCCTTGAACGGCCGCTCCCCACACCGATCCCTCTGCCCGCTGTCTGGGGTCTCACTGTGCCACCGGCTCGCTGTACGAGCGGGGCCACTTACAAGAATCTGGAGCCAACATGTCATTTACCCCTGAACTGATTGCTGAGCTGGAAATTCTTGCCCTATACAACCTTTCCAACACCAAGGAAGGCCTCAAGGTTCACCACATCGCCTCGCCTACGGCCATTGCGGCCACCTTACGCCTGCACGACAAAGGCCTGGTAACTCTGCCCGATGGCGGCTACCTGACCAGCCTCGGCCTCGACGCCGCCCAGCATGCCCAGGACCTGCTGACCATTCTGACGGTTGAAGAAGCGGCGTAAGTCAACGCTGACCCGCGCAGGCAGAAGCGGCCACGGACCGGCGATAAGCGCCAACCCCGGCTGTTTTTGCCTGGCCCCTCAAGTCGCTAGCAATCTGGACGATATTTAGGCTCTGCCACCGGCGTTTCGCGGCTGTTAATCTAGCCCCACCAACCGGCATGAGTTAGCTATGACGCGCACCCAGGAAATTCGTCCCGACATCGACGAGGGGATCGATCGCAAGGTTCTGGCGCAGCTGCGCGCGCGCTTTCTCAAGGTCAATAGCGGCCGTCTGGACCGCGCCATGCAGGGCCTGTCAACGCGCCAGCAACTGGTGCTCAAGCTGCTGCCACTGCTGTTTCACGTTAACCACCCATTGCTCCCTGGCTATGTCTCCGGCCTGACCCCGGCGGGCCTATCCGGCTATGAGCCGGACGACGAACTGCTCAGCGAAGCGCAGCGCCTGACCCGTTCGTTTGTCTACAAGGCGCGACGCGGCAACCCGCCGATGCCGATCCATGGCCTTTTTTTGATGGGCAGCCTCGGCACCGTGGCGCAGGCCGAGCAGAGCGACATGGACGTGTGGGTCTGCCACGCGCCCAATCTGACCGCCCAGGAAATTCAGGAGCTGACGCGCAAATGTGCGCTGCTGGAAACATGGGCCGCGACTCAGGGCGCCGAGGCGCATTTTTTCCTGATCGACCCGGCGCGTTTCACCGTCGGTGACCGCGAGGCGCAACTGACCTCCGACGATTGCGGCACCACCCAGCACTACCTGCTGCTGGATGAGTTCTACCGCACCGCAATCTGGCTGGCCGGGCGTACACCGCTGTGGTGGCTGGTACCGGTGTACGAAGAAAAACGCTATGCCGAATACACCCATCAGTTGCTGAGCAAACGTTTTATCCGCGCTGACGAGGTGCTCGACCTCGGCCACCTGGCCACCATCCCGCCCGGTGAGTTTATTGGCGCCGGCATGTGGCAGCTGTTCAAGGGCATCGAGTCGCCGTACAAATCGGCGCTCAAGCTGCTGCTCACCGAGGTGTACGCCAGCGAGCACCCGAACGTCGAATGCCTGAGCCTGCGCTTTAAGCAGGCGGTGTTCAGCAACCAGCTCGACCTCGACGAGCTCGACCCCTACATCGTGGTCTACCGTCGCCTTGAGGAATACCTCAGCGGTCGTGGCGAAACCGAGCGCCTGGAGCTGATCCGTCGCTGCCTGTACCTCAAGGTGAACAAAAAAATCAGCACCCCGCCGCGCAACCGGCGCAAAAGTTGGCAGCGCCTGCTGCTGGAAAAGCTCACCGCCGGCTGGGGCTGGCAACACCGGCAATTGGCAATGCTCGACAGCCGCAGCCAATGGAAAGTGCGCCAGGTCAGCGCCGAACGCCGGGTACTAGTCAACGAGCTGACGTACAGCTACCGCTTTCTGTCGCAGTTTGCGCGCACCCAGCAGGCCGCCAGTTCGCTTAACAGCCGCGACCTCGGCGTGCTCGGTCGACGCCTGTATGCCGCCTTCGAACGCAAGGCCGGCAAGATCGAGTTCATCAACCCTGGTATCGCCCCGGACCTGGCCGAAGACAACCTGACCCTGGTGTTCAACACCAACGGTGATGGCAACGACGAAAGCCAATGGGCGCTGTACAACGGCAGCATGGGCGGCCAGGAATGGCGCGACTTCGCCCCACTGAAGCGGGCGCGCGAGCTGATCGAGCTGCTGGCCTGGTGTCACCGCAATGGTGTGATCGACAGCAGCACACGCATCGCCCTGCACCCCGGCGACAGCGACCTCACCGAATTCGAGCTGTCCAACCTGCTCGGCAGCCTGCAACAGGCCGTGCCTTTGCCATTGCCGGCGGTGAGCGAAGACGCCCTGCTGCACAGCAGCGCGCCGAACGAGGTGCTGCTGTTGGTCAACGTCGGCATCGACCCGCTCAAGCAGCACAGCCAGCTCAATGTGCACATGACCACCGGCCGCACCGATTCGCTGGGTTATTCCGGGGTACGGGAAAACCTGGTGCTGACCCTCGACCAGGTCAGCCTCAACAGCTGGAACGAGTTGTCCGTCAGCCGCTACGACGGCCCCAACGCCCTGCTCGATTGCCTGCGCGATTTTCTCAACAGCCTGCCGCCCGGCGGCAAATTGCCGACGCTGAAAGTGCGCTGCTTCTGCCGCAACCGTGCGCAGGCGATTGCCGAGCGGGTGGAAGAACTGTTCCGCGACATTCTTTCGCATTTTGTCGGCGAGCGCGGCCAGCGTTACCTGGTACAGATTCAACAGCAGTACCACGTGCTGAAACTCACGCCAGGGCAAGTCGACCACGTGGCTCTGAACAACCTGCCGGCGCTGCTGGAGCAACTGGGCAGCGAGCAGAACAGCTACAGCCCACTGCACCTCGACCGCCACGCCCTGGAAGGCGAAGACCTGGCGTTGATCCTCCCCCTGGGCCGCCCGGATTGCATCCAGGTGTTCTACCGTCTGCACGAAGAAGTGGCCGAGCTGACCGTGCTGGACGAGCGCAATGCGCTCTGGAGGCAGCGCCTGCCGTTCCGCGACGAACAAAGCCTGCTGACTCCGCTGCAGCGTTTCCTGCAGTCCGTGTTCTACCGCCGCAATGCGCAGCTGCCGTTGGACGCCGACCTGACCCAGACCGAGGCGTTGGACATTCTCTACTACGAGGTGCTGCCGCCGGCGCCAATGCGCGCACAGTTCCTCGAGCGCCGCGCGCCACCGCAGACGGCCGTCAGCCACCCGTTCTATGACGTACAAGCAATCGTCGAACCGGCCGAACAGGGCCGCGTGCACGTCACCCTGTTTTGTAACCACCGCGAATTTTCCGAACTGGAATACGGCAACGAACTGTTCAGCGCCGTGGCCCGCCACATCCTCTCGCAACGCAGCGGCCATGAGCGCTATCCGTGCTACATCACCGACCTGGACCTGTCCCGCGTACTCGGCGAAAGCCAGACGCAGACCATCCATTACCTGCGCTACAAAACCCGCCTGGAAGCGGCGCTGAACAGCGCGTTGCAGCGCGCCTGACGCGACTGCAGAACTGGCTTCAGCCGCGATGCGCCGGACCTGAAAACGCCGACGTGGGATTGGATCAACTCTTCATCGGCGCCTGCGGGTTGTTCAACGCATACAGGTAACAATCGGCCAAGCTGTGATCGCCCGCCACGCTGGCATAGCTGGCGGTAAAAGTAATGGCTTGGCCCAGGTGCTGGTAGAGCCAATTGTCGCTGACCCCCGGCGGCACTTCGGGCACCAGATCGCTGTCGTTCACCACCCGATACGTCGGCACCTCCAGCGCGTTGTAGTAACTGGCAAAGGCGGGTGAGGCCAGGCGCGGGCTGGCGAAGTTGTAGTGCTGCAAGCTCAGGCCCGGCCAGCGCTCACGCATATCCAGTACCGCCAGGCTCGACAGCGTGCTGCCCAAACTGTGGCCGCAAACCCACAGAGGCCCTTGCGGGCGCAGTTCGTCGACGGCCTGCAAGGCCAGGTCGCGCAACGAGGTATAGAGTTTGAGGAAACCGTCGTGGACCAGACCGACATCGTTTAACCAGGGGTAGCTGCGCTGCGGCAGGTCAAGGTCATCGAGCCAGTCCTGCACCGTATCGGTGCCGCGAAACACCAGGTACACCGCACCCTCAGGGTCGCGCGCGGCGAAGCCGAAGGGTTCCGACTCATTGAGAAAGTGCAGCTCGCTGAGCACGCTCCACACGGGCACGGAAAACTGCCAGCCATCCAGTGGCGGCAGTTGCCAGGTGAAGTCTTCAGGCTTGCGCGGTTTGCCCTGGGTCACCCACTGGTCGTACTGGGCATAGCCGTAGTTCACCAGATCAGCGCAAAGCAACGCCTGGGACAGGGAAAACGCCGGGGGAAAGTACATCGGTAAGCTGGGCATTTCGACCTCCTTGTCAGTAAATGAGCCGCTACTCTAAAAACCCGCGTCGATCACTGACTATAGGCGCCGGCCGCTTCGGGTTGGTATTCGACGGCCAGCAACGTCAGCTGGATCAGCTTGCCGGCCGGCGTCGGCCAGTCGATGTGTTGGCCTACCGACAACCCCAGCAAGGCGCTGCCGACCGGCGCGAGGATCGACACGGTACCTTCGCCGCCAGCGTCCTGGGGATAAACCAGGGTCAGGTGATATTCCTTGCCGCTGCCTTCTTCGCGGCAGAACACTCGCGAATTCATGGTCACCACGCCGGCCGGCACTTCGTCATGGCCGACGACCTGGGCGCGCGCCAGTTCGGCCTCCAGGGCCTGGGCACCGGGGCCGAAGTCGTCCAGGTTATCAAGCAGCCGTTCCAGGCGTTGCAGGTCCAGACGGGTAATGGTGATCGCAGGAGCAGTCATGAATACGGTACTCACAATCAGCAGGCATGCCGCCGCCAACAATGGCGTGCAAGGCGACAAACCCTAGGCGGTAATAAAGAAAAACCCCGACCGAAGCCGGGGTTTTTAGCCACCTCGTATGGACGAGGTTGGGCTGACCGTAGCACAAGACATGACCCGTTGGTCAAGACTGATCAAAAGGCGAGGGTTTCACCCGCGTCAGCGCAAGCTCGATAATTTCGCGGCGCCGCGGGCTGTCGGCGGCTTTCCATTCACGTATCTCCGACAGCAGGCGACCGCACCCCACGCACACGTCCTCATCATCCAGGCAGCATTGGCGGCGGCAAGGCGACAGCACGATATCTTCAGC
Organism: Pseudomonas sp. GV071; assembly: GCF_003050835.1. GTDB lineage: Bacteria > Pseudomonadota > Gammaproteobacteria > Pseudomonadales > Pseudomonadaceae > Aquipseudomonas. The sequence goes on from NZ_QAOJ01000010.1 coordinate 205,214, forward strand.
CGGCGCCTGGGTGCCGGCGACCGGCTGGAACAGCACCGCGCTGCTGGCGTTCTCAGAGCTCATCGAACTCGATCGCCTCTTCGGCTTGCTCCAGGGTGATGCGCGCGAGCATTTCACCGAGCAGTTCATCGCTGGTGTCGCAGATCCAGCGATCGGTGGCGCTGTCGTAATCGAAGTGGAAACCACCGGAGCGAGCCGCCACCCAGAGCTGACGAATCGGCACCTGGCGGCTGAGGATCAGTTGCGTGCCATTGGCGAAACGCACGGTGAGGATGCCGGCGGAGTTTTCCAGGTCGAGGTCCAGGCCGCTGTCATCGAAAATGTCTTCTACCGATTCCTGGGTGGCATCCACCAGGTCGTGAAAACGCGCTTCGGTCAAACTCATAACGGGCACCTCAGGCAAAAAATAAGGCAACGTCACAGTGTGCGTTGCAGCAGTTATAGGGTGTCAGCTCAGCAGCGCACGGCGGTATTCGGCGGGACTCTGCCCGGTCCAGCGGCGGAACGCGCGAGCCAGCGAACCGGCCTCGCTGAAACCGACAAAAAAGGCGATGTCAGCCAATTCCAGCGTCGGATCGCGCAAGTATTGAAGTACCAGCTGCTGACGGGTCTCGTCGACCAGTTGGCTGAATGATAACCCGGTCTCGCGCAGACGGCGCTGCAAGGTGCGTGGACTGAGTGCCAGAATCTGCGCCAGGCGCTCCAGGTCCGGCCCCTCGTCTGCCAGTTGTTTGGCCAGCTCCAGGCGCGCGCGGTCGAGAACCTGCTGACCTTGGCGTAATTCGCTGAGCAGGCGGTCGGCGTAGCCATCGAGCATTTGCCGCACCTGCGCATCGGCCTGACCGAGCGGCGCTTGGAGCAAACGTTTGGGGAATACCAGGGCGTTGTCGGCCTGAGAAAAAAGCACCGGGCAGCGGAAGATGCGCTGGTACTCCGTGGTATCGGCCGGTGCTGGATGCTGGAAGCGCACCTCGGTGGGCGGGATGTCCAGACCACTGATCCAGTGGCCAAAGGTGGTCCAGCCGGCCAGGGTTTCTTCGCTCAATTGGCGCTGCTGTTGCGGCAACAGCGGCTGCCAGCTGTGCGCCACCTGCGGCTCCAGGCCTGGGCGAGCAGGTTCATCGGCCAGATCGACATGCCCCAGGCTGCCCACCAACGTGGCGTAGCGCGCCTGCCGGTGCAGGGCATCGCCAAGGGTGGCGCAGCTCATCAACAGGTAACCGAGCACGCCGTAGTAACCGGGGCGCACCGCCTCGCCCAGGTGAAGGCCGAAAAACTCATCGCCGGTCAGTGCCACGCCACGCGCCATCAACTCCAGATACACCGAGGCGGCCACCCGCTGGTCGCGCTGAGCCAACAACCCCGGGCTCAGTTGCAAGGGTTCCAGTAGCGTCTCGGCGGCGATGCCCTGGCGGCCCAGATAGTCCAGCAGCCCCTGCAAATAGGCGACCGAGACTGAGCCGGCGAGGGGCGTGGGGGTATCCATCGTAGCTCCTGAATGGACCGGAAGTGGCAACAACATAGCCCCCTACGATAGCGCCAGAGCCCGCTGCACGGGAGTCCTGGTTGAGTGGCTGGCGCATAGGCAAGGCGCCGGGGGGCCGGTATACTCGGGCGCAATCACTGCTTTTACAAGGAATCCGCCATGAAGCGGCTACTGACTGCCCTTATCGCGCTCGTCGCTATTTCGTCTCTGCTCGGCGGCTGCGGCCAGAAAGGCCCGCTGTACCTGCCAGGCGAAGATCAACCGTCTGCTGAACACACCCATTAAGGAGGCGGTATGCACGCCTTCAATTACCGCACAGGCGAACTGTTTGCGGAGGGTGTGGCGTTGTCCGCCATTGCCGAGCGTTTTGGTACTCCCACCTACGTTTACTCGCGGGCGCACATCAGCGCGCAATTCAATGCCTATGCCGACGCCCTGCAAGGCGTACCGCATCTGGTCTGCTACGCGGTAAAAGCCAACTCCAACCTGGCCGTTCTGAACCTGCTGGCCCGTCTGGGCGCCGGGTTCGACATCGTCTCCTCGGGCGAACTGGAACGCGTGCTGGCGGCAGGTGGCGAGCCAGGCAAAATCGTGTTCTCCGGCGTTGGCAAAAGCCGTGACGACATGCGCCGCGCGCTGGAAGTGGGCGTGCATTGCTTCAACGTCGAGTCCACCGATGAGCTGGAGCGCCTGCAACAGGTGGCTGCCGAGCAGGACCTGATCGCGCCGATCTCCCTGCGGGTCAACCCGGATGTCGACGCCGGCACCCACCCGTACATTTCCACCGGCCTCAAAGAAAACAAATTCGGCATCGCCATTGCTGATGCCGAAGCGGTATACGCCCGCGCTCAAGAGCTGCCGAACCTGAAAGTGCTGGGGGTGGACTGCCATATCGGTTCGCAACTGACCAGCCTGCCGCCGTTCCTCGACGCCCTCGACCGCCTGCTGGCGTTGATCGACCGCCTCGCCGCACGTGGCATCCAGATTCAGCACCTGGACCTGGGTGGCGGTGTTGGCGTGCGTTACAAAGACGAAACGCCACCGCTGGTTAGCGACTACATCAAAGCCGTGCGTGAACGCACCGCCGGCCGCGACCTGAAGCTGGTGTTCGAGCCTGGCCGCTACATCGTCGCCAATGGCGGCGTGCTGCTGACCCAGGTGGAATACCTCAAGCACACCGAACACAAAGACTTCGCCATCGTCGATGCGGCCATGAACGACCTGATCCGCCCGGCCCTGTACCAGGCCTGGATGGACGTGGTGGCCGTGCAGCCACGCGAGGGTGCCGCGCGCGCTTACGACATCGTCGGCCCGATCTGCGAAACCGGCGACTTCCTGGCCAAAGGCCGCGAGCTGGCATTGCAAGAAGGTGATTTGCTGGCGGTGTGTTCGGCGGGCGCCTATGGTTTTGCCATGAGCTCCAACTACAACACCCGTGGCCGTTGCGCCGAAGTGCTGGTCGACGGCGAACAGGCTTATGAAGTGCGTCGCCGCGAGACCGTGCAAGAACTCTATGCTGGCGAAAGCCTGCTGCCGGAGTAACGGTCATGCTGCTGCGATTCACCAAAATGCACGGGCTGGGCAATGACTTCATGGTCCTTGACCTGGTCAGCCAGCACGCGCATATCCAGCCCAAACACGCCAAGCAATGGGGCGACCGCAACACCGGCGTGGGTTTCGACCAACTGCTGCTGGTGGAGCCCCCGACCAACCCTGAGGTGGACTTCCGCTACCGCATCTTCAACTCCGACGGTTCGGAAGTGGAGCAATGCGGCAACGGTGCGCGCTGCTTCGCGCGCTTCGTGCTGGACAAGCGCCTGACCATGAAACGCCAGATCCGCGTGGAAACCTCCGGCGGCATCATCGAGCTGGATGTCCGGGCAGACGGCCAGATCAGCGTCAATATGGGCGCACCGATCCTTGAGCCGGCGCGCATTCCGTTCCAGGCCGACAGCCAGGCGCTGAACTATCAAGTGGATGTCGAGGGCACAGCCGTGACGCTGGCCGCCGTCTCCATGGGCAACCCGCACGCCGTGTTGCGCGTCGACGACGTCGCCAATGCACCCGTGCACAGTCTGGGGCCGAAACTGGAACACCACCCCCGTTTCCCGCAGCGCGTGAACGTCGGTTTTCTGCAAGTTATCGACCGTCAGCATGCCAAGCTGCGCGTCTGGGAACGTGGCGCCGGGGAAACCCAGGCCTGCGGTACCGGTGCCTGCGCTGCGGCGGTAGCCGCTATCAGCCAGGGCTGGATGGATTCACCCCTGCAACTCGAACTGCCTGGAGGCCGTCTGTTCATTGAATGGGCCGGCCCAGGGCACCCCGTAATGATGACCGGGCCGGCGGTCCGGGTTTATGAAGGGCAGGTTCGCCTATGACCGACAAGCAGCAAGACCCTATCGCACCTCTGGACGCCGAAGCGGTGGCCGCCTACCTGCGGGCCCACCCGGAGTTTTTCGTCGACCACGACGAGCTGATTCCCGAACTGCGCATTCCCCATCAGCGCGGTGAGTCTGTGTCGCTGGTGGAGCGTCAGGTCAAGCTGCTGCGTGAGCGCAATATCGAAATGCGCCACCGTCTTTCGCAACTGATGGATGTCGCCCGCGACAACGATCGGCTGTTCGACAAGACCCGTCGCCTGGTCCTCGACTTGCTCGACGCCGGCACCCTGGAAGAAGTGGTCAGCGCTGTCGAAGACAGCCTGCGCCATGAATTCCAGGTGCCCTTCGTCAGTCTCACCCTGTTCAGCGAAACCCCAACCGGCGTGGGCCGCTCGGTAAGCTTTGCCGAAGCCCACCAGGCCATCGGTGGTTTACTGGCCGACGGCAAGACCATTTGTGGTGTGCTGCGTAGCCACGAGCTGGCCTTCCTGTTCGGCGAAGAAGAGCGTGACGCCGTCGGCTCAGCAGCGGTGGTTGCCCTCAGCCACCAAGGCTTGCACGGTGTACTGGCAATCGGCAGCCCAGACCCCCAGCACTACAAAAGCTCCCTCGGGACCCTCTTCCTCGGCTACATCGCCGAAGTTCTCGCCCGCGTATTGCCGCGCTTCGCCACCCCGCTGCGTTCGGTACGCTAACCCGCCTGGTCGGCAGGAGCACGGTTTGATGCAAGCGGCCCTGGATGCCTACCTGCAACACCTGCGCAGCGAGCGGCAGATGTCGCCGCATACCCTCGAAGCTTATCAGCGCGACCTGCTGAAACTGCTGGCCCTGTGCGAGAAACAAGGCATCAGTTCCTGGGCCACACTCGACGTGCGCCAATTGCGCAGCTTCGTTGCCCGTCTGCACCAGCAAGGGTTGTCGGCCCGCAGCCTGGCGCGCTTGCTCTCGGCCACACGTGGGCTGTACAGCTATCTGCTCGGCGAAGGCCTTTGCCAGCACGACCCTGCCACCGGCATCGCCCCGCCCAAACGGGAACGACGCCTGCCGCGCACCCTGGATGCCGACCGTACCGCGCAGCTACTTGATGGTGCGGTGGAAGACGACTTCATCGGCCTGCGCGACCAAGCCATGCTCGAATTGTTCTACTCCTCCGGCTTGCGCCTGGCCGAACTGGCCGGCCTGAACCTGCAGCAGTTGGACCTGCCCGGCGGGCTGGTGGAAGTATTCGGCAAAGGCAGCAAAACCCGCGTATTGCCCCTGGGCCGCAAAGCCCGCGAAGCCATCGAAAACTGGCTGGCGCAACGCGCCCTGGCCAACCCGATGGACGACGCCGTATTCATCAGTGCGAAAGGCCAACGCCTCGGCCCGCGCGCCATTCAAAAACGCGTCGGCCAAGCCGGCGTGCGCGAGCTGGGCCAACACCTGCACCCGCATATGCTGCGCCACTCCTTTGCCAGCCATATGCTCGAATCCTCCCAGGACCTGCGTGCGGTCCAGGAACTGCTCGGGCACGCCGACATCGCCACCACGCAGATCTACACCCACCTGGACTTCCAGCACCTGGCCACGGTCTACGACGGTGCCCACCCCCGCGCCAAACGCAAAAGCAGTGAGCCATGAGCATTGAGCTGATCACCTTCGACCTCGACGACACCCTGTGGGACAACCTCCCCGTGATCACTGGCGCCGAGGCCGCCATGCGCACCTGGCTGGCCGAAAACGCTCCGTTGTTGGCGGCGCTGCCAGTGGAGCATTTGTGGGAAATTCGCAGCCAGGTACTGGCCGCTGAACCGACGCTGCGCTATCGCCTCAGCGAACTGCGCAAACGCACGTTGTTTCTGGCGATGGAGGGGGTTGGTTACAGCGCCGAACAATCACAGCACATGGCCGAACAAGCCTTCCACGCCATGCTCGACGCACGCCACCGCATCACTTTTTTCGACGACACGGTGCCGACCCTTGAGCACCTCACCGAGCGCTACACCCTGGGCGTGATAACCAACGGCAACGCCGACGTGCGCCGCCTGGGCCTGGCCGATTATTTCCGCTTCGCCCTGTGTGCCGAGGACCTCGGCATCGGCAAACCGGACCCGCTGCCGTTCGTGACAGCCCTGCAACACGCAGGCGTAGAAGCACGTGCCGGTGTGCATGTGGGCGACCATCCGGCCGACGATATTCGCGGCGCGCAGAACGCCGGAATGCGGGCAATCTGGTTCAACCCGCAGGGGAAAAGCTGGGAAGGCGAAGGCTGCCCGGATGCAGAGATTCGGGCGTTGGCGCAATTGCCAGGCGTGCTGGATCAGTGGGGCTGACGCGTCTATTGAGGCGTAAAACCAATCGAGGCTGAATCGGAGGGCCGTCCTCCTCTCCCACAGAAAAACTTGGCTTATTGTGGGAGGCTTCAGCCTCGATTCTTTTGATCTGTGCGACTTCAGCCGCGACACATCTCGAAATCGAGCGAGCTACAGAAGTGCAAGGCCAACAAAAAGCCCGCCAATTTGGCGGGCTTTTTGTTGGCCTAAACCTTAAATAGGGCGGCTGCCGTATTTACTGTCAGGCTTCTTGGGCGGATCGGCCACCACGTTGGGCTCGACTTCCTGCACCTTGCCGCCACGGGACAGGAACTCCTGCATGGCACGCTCCAGCGCATCGCGCTCCTTCTGCTTGGCTTCGATGCTCGGCAGCTCATCGATATCGACGGCAGCCTTGGCTTTCTTGCCAGCCTTTACCGGGACATCGCTGTCACTGTCGCTGTCATCGCCATCATCGGCCACGCCATCATCAGCAGCCGCCAGCTCTTCGCCGTCGTCTTCTGCACCACCTTCCAGCTCGTCTTGTTCCAGATCTTCGTCGCTCATGTTTAACCTCATGACTTGCGAAAAGCAGATTAGTTATAGCCCAGCAACGCACGCTGTCGCGCATTGCCAGAAAAAATTCAAAGAGGCTCGCCCTGCAGGGTCGCAAGCACTCTTCTGGGGCCGCCGCAATCACGGTGTTCCCCCAGGTAAATCCCTTGCCAGGTGCCCAGCGCCAACTGTCCGGCCGTGATCGGCAGTATCAGTTGGCAGCCCAGCACGCTGGCCTTGAAGTGCGCCGGTAAATCGTCCGGGCCCTCATCGTTGTGCTCGTAACCGCTATCGGCATGACTGCCGTCGGCTTGAGGCGCAAGACGATTGAAGAAACGCTCAAAGTCGCGTCGCACAGCCGGGTCGGCATTCTCGTTGATGGTCAGTGAAGCCGAGGTGTGCAACAGCCACAGATGTAACAGACCAACCCGACAACTGCGCAGTTCCGGCAATTTCGCCGTCACTTCATCGGTCACCAAATGAAAGCCGCGAGGCCGTGCTTGCAGGCTGAATTCGCGTTGCTGCCACATAAGCATCTCCGGCGTTTCGGCGCGCATTCTAGCGTGCTCCCAGAAAAAGCAAAGAGCGCAGGCCAGAGCGTTTGAGTTTATTTCAGCGAACGCTGTTTTCAAGCCTAAGCGGGCTCGACAAAGGTCGTAAATTCAAGGTAGCGCAAAATGCAAAATGCCCGGCAGAGCCGGGCATTTTTTGTGCGGGTGCAGCCTATAAGAAAGTCTTACAGGTTGTAGCCACGCTCGTTGTGTTGCGCGAGGTCCAGACCAACAGTCTCTTCCTCTTCGCTGACACGCAGGCCGATCACCAGGTCCAGCACTTTGAGGATCACGAAGGTGACGATCGCGGTGTAGACAACGGTGAAGGCAACGCCTTTGAACTGGGTGAAAACCTGTGCGCCGATATCGGTCACAGTGCCGAAGCCGCCAAGTGCCGGAGCTGCGAAAACGCCGGTCAGCAGTGCGCCAACGATACCGCCGATACCGTGTACGCCGAATGCGTCCAGGGAGTCGTCGTAGCCCAGTTTGCGTTTCAGTGTGGTGGCGCAGAAGAAGCAGATCACGCCAGCAGCCAGACCGATAACCAGAGCACCCATTGGGCCTACGGTACCAGCAGCCGGAGTGATGCCGACCAGGCCAGCGACCACACCCGAAGCGATGCCCAAGGCACTTGGCTTACCGTGGGTGATCCACTCAGCGAACATCCAGCCCAGTGCAGCGGCGGCGGTAGCGATCTGGGTAACCAGCATGGCCATACCGGCAGTGCCGTTAGAGGCAACAGCGGAACCGGCGTTGAAGCCGAACCAGCCGATCCACAGCATGGCGGCGCCGACCAGGGTGTAGCCCAGGTTGTGCGGAGCCATCGGAGTGGTTGGGTAGCCTTTACGCTTGCCCATCACTACGCAGGCAACCAGACCAGCAATACCGGCGTTGATGTGCACCACGGTGCCGCCGGCGAAGTCCAGTACGCCCCAGTCCCACAGCAGGCCGCCGTTACCGCTCCAGACCATGTGAGCGATTGGTGCGTAAACCAGGGTGAACCACACGCCCATGAAGATCAGCATCGCGGAGAACTTCATGCGTTCTGCGAAGGCGCCAACGATCAGGGCTGGGGTGATGATCGCGAAGGTCATCTGGAAGGTGATGAACACAGCTTCCGGCACAGCGTAAGTCAGGCTAGCTGGGGTTACGCCGGCGAGGAATGCCTTGGACAGGCCACCTACGAAGGAATTGAAGTTAACAACGCCCTGTTCCATGCCAGTGACATCGAACGTCATGCTGTAGCCGTAAACGACCCACAGAATGCTGATCAGGCCAGTGATGGCGAAGCATTGCATCATTACCGACAGGATGTTTTTCGAGCGAACCATGCCGCCATAGAACAGCGCCAGGCCGGGAATGGTCATGAACAACACCAACGCGGTGGCGGTGAGCATCCACGCCGTGTCACCGCTATTTAGCACTACCTCGTCAGCGGCCATTGCAAGGCCGGGGGTAACGAGGGACAAAAGGGCTCCTAGCCCTGCGAGCTTACGCAGAGTCATATTGTTTTCTCCTGGGGCGTTGGGTTCGGCGGCTTAGATTGCGTCGGTGCCGGTTTCACCGGTACGGATGCGAATTGCCTGTTCCAGATTGACCACGAAGATCTTGCCGTCACCGATCTTGCCGGTGTTGGCCGCCTTGGTGATGGCTTCGATAACGCGGTCCAGCTGATCATCAGCAATGGCCACGTCGATCTTCACCTTGGGCAGGAAGTCGACCACGTATTCGGCGCCGCGATACAACTCGGTATGGCCTTTCTGACGACCGAAGCCTTTGACTTCAGTGACAGTGATGCCCTGCACGCCGATCTCCGATAGCGACTCGCGCACATCGTCCAGCTTGAACGGTTTGATGATGGCAGTTACTAACTTCATGAAACTCTCTCCCGTATTGGTGGACTTGCCCCAGGAAAAACGAACCCGGCTCAAGTCTAAGCGCAGTGTCTGGCTTTGTAACGCATCGAACGTCCTCAGGGAGGGCTCTCGACACAACCAATCGCTCCTGACGAAACGACTCCCCCGCTTCGCCTTACGCATCCGAACTGCATCGGTGCATGCGTCATAGGCCACTAAGCAGAAACCTTGCCAGCTCGCCGAAAAGCTTGAAATTCAGCGAGTTATTGCGCCCAAGCGGCAACGTGACCAGAGGGCACACACGAGTCACGCGCAACAACAGTGCAAGCGCCGCGTGAGCGACGCGCCAAAACCGTGCAAAACCCTTCAGCCGTTAGCCTAGATGCTGCGTGGTACACTGCCAGCCGACTTTTCCGGAACCCTTTTATGCTGCCGCCTAAAGCCCTGCTCGACGCCCTAAGCACCCATGCCTCGCGCCTGTTCAATGGTGAAACGCCGTTGCCGCGCAGTGAATTCGAGACCCAGTTCAAAGCCCTGCTGCAAAGTGGTTTCAGCAAGCTCGATCTGGTCAGCCGCGAAGAGTTCGATAGCCAGATGGCCGTCCTCGCCCGCACCCGAGCCCGCCTTGAAGCACTGGAAGCCAAGGTCGCGGATCTGGAAGCAAAGGTATCGCCGCCGAGCGAGTGAACCACTCCGCTTGAGCGGCATGTGATCAAAGGAGTGATCCATGTCTCTGGCCATCGTCCACAGTCGCGCCCAAGTGGGCGTGCAAGCCCCTGCCGTCATCGTCGAAGCTCACCTGGCCAACGGCCTGCCCACGTTCACTCTGGTGGGTTTACCTGAGGCCGCGGTCAAGGAAAGCAAAGACCGCGTGCGTAGCGCGATTCTGAATTGCGCCTTCGAATTCCCCCAACGTCGCATCACCTTGAACCTCGCTCCAGCCGACTTACCCAAAGACGGCGGGCGTTTTGACCTGGCCATTGCTCTCGGCATTCTGGCTGCCAGCGGCCAGGTACCCGCAGCAGCCTTGGCCCAGATGGAATGCCTGGGAGAGCTGGCACTTTCCGGCGAACTCAGACCGGTGCAGGGCGTATTGCCTGCAGCACTGGCGGCGCGCGCAGCGGGACGCACCTTGGTGGTGCCTCGCAGCAATGCCGAAGAAGCCAGCCTGGCGTCCGGCCTGAGCGTACTGGCGGTGGATCACCTGCTGGAGCTCACCGCGCACTTCAATGGCGTGACTACCCTGGCGCCGTATCAGGCCCAAGGCCTGTTGCGCCAATGTGCGCCCTATCCGGACCTCAGCGAAGTGCAAGGCCAGGCCGCTGCCAAACGAGCCTTGTTGGTCGCTGCTGCCGGCTCGCATAACCTGTTGTTTACCGGGCCGCCCGGCACCGGCAAGACCTTACTCGCAAGCCGCTTGCCAGGCCTTCTGCCGCCGCTGGAGGAACAGGAAGCACTGGAGGTGGCGGCGATCCAGTCGGTGGCCAGCCACACGCCCATGAGCGCCTGGCCGCAGCGCCCTTTTCGTCACCCGCACCATACGGCGTCGGGTCCGGCGTTAGTCGGCGGCGGTAGTCGTCCACAACCCGGCGAGATCACCCTGGCCCACCATGGCGTGCTGTTTCTCGATGAGCTGCCCGAATTCGATCGACGCGTTTTGGAGGTGCTGCGCGAACCGTTGGAAAGCGGCCAGATCGTCATCGCGCGAGCCAAAGACAAAGTGCATTTTCCAGCACGTTTCCAACTGGTGGCGGCCATGAACCCCTGCCCTTGCGGCTATCTGGGCGACCCCAGCGGCCGCTGCCGGTGCAGCACCGAGCAGCTGCAACGCTACCGCGGCAAGTTGTCCGGCCCGCTGCTGGACCGAATCGATTTGCAAGTCACCGTGGCGCGGGAAACCACCGTACTGCATGCCCCGCCAAGCGGTGCCGATAGCGCTAGCGCCGCGGCGCAAGTGGCGGCCGCCAGAGCCCTGCAAGTGCGCCGGCAAGGCGTGGCCAATGCCTTTCTCGATCTACCAGGATTGCGCGAGCACTGCGGGCTACTGGCTACCGACCAAGCCTGGCTGGAGAACGCTTGTGAACGCCTGGGTCTGTCACTACGTGCAGCCCACCGCATTCTGAAGGTCGCGCGCACCCTGGCCGATCTGGAACAAAGCAGCGCCATAGCCCGCCCACACTTGGCCGAAGCGCTTCAATATCGTGGCGCCCCACAAGGCTGAGCGCCCACAAAAGCGTGTGGGATTTCTCCAGCCGTTTTTCAGTTGTTGCCGCACCAAGACAAGAACAACATGGATGGATATACAGTATTAAGCCGAGCACACTGCAGCTGCAGGGCCGCAAGGCTCCCTTCACATCCAGTCGCTGCAGAGGATCCAACCATGACCATCCACGAAGTTTCGTTAGTACCCGCTTTCACCGAACGGCACCTGAAAGTAACAGCCGACTACGCCCGCCCCGGCAAACGCGACAATCTCTATGCCCTACCGAAGCAAATCCCGTGGATCCAGCTCAAGGGGCTATGGCTCCAGCAAGCGGGGTTCGAGGTAAATGACACCATCCGCGTGCGGATCATTAAGGGTTGCCTAGTGATTACAGCGGCATAAAAAATCCCCGGACGATGCCGGGGAGTTTTTTACTGATGGCTTAGCGCAACGTAGCGCCGGCCTGCCATGGAACTATTGAAAACGCCCGACCTCTGCCCGCAGGTCCGCTGCCAGCTTATCCAGCTCCTTGGCGGTCTCTGCGAGGTTGGTGATCACCTCATGCTGCTCGCTGTTGGCCAGCGCGATGCTCTGCAGGTTGCTGCTAAGCATGGTCGCCGTGCTGCTCTGCTCGCCAGTTGCAGTGGTAATGGCAGCGAACTGCTCACCGGCGGCCTGGCTTTGCTCTGCAATCTGCGTCAGGGCCTGGGCGACCTTGGCGTTGCGTTGCAGGCCATCCTGCATCTGCAGTTTGCCTTGCTCCATGGTGGCAATGGCGCTGCTGGTTTCGCCCTGGATACTCTGGATCATCGCCGAGATTTCATTGGTTGCATCGCGGGTGCGGCCCGCCAGGCTACGCACTTCATCGGCCACTACGGCAAAGCCGCGGCCTTGTTCGCCGGCGCGAGCCGCTTCAATGGCGGCGTTAAGCGCGAGCAAGTTGGTCTGGTCGGCGATGGAGGTAATCACGCTGACGATGCCGCCAATTTCCTGCGAGCGTTGGCCCAGAATGTTGATGACGTCGGCAGTACCGTTGAGCGAGCTGGAAATCTGCTCCAGCGCGGCCGAAGCCTCTTCCATGGAGGTGCGACCGATCCGGGTTTGCTGAGAGTTTTCATTGGCCAGGCGTTCGGTGTGGCGCATGTTGTCGGCAATGTTCAGCGAGGTCGCGCTGAACTCTTCCACCGCGCCCGCCATACTGCTGATCTCACCGGATTGCTGCTCGATGCCCTCGTAGGCACCCGAGGACAACCCGGCCAATGCCTGGGCACGGCTGCTGACGTTTTCCGCCGCACCACGAATGCGCGACACCATGGTCGACAGCGCCTCACCCATCTGGTTGAAGCTGCGAGCCAACTCGCCGATTTCATCGTGGCTGGTAATGTTCAGACGCACGCTGAGATCACCGTTGCCAAGCGCTTGAGCTTGCTCGACCAAGTCGCCCAACGGCCGCAGCTTGCGCCGCAGAAGCCAGATCACTGCGCCCACTGCCAACAGCAAGGTGATCAGGCTGCCGATCGCCAACTGGCTGCCGACATGCCAGGTCACCGCCTGGATTTCCGCTTTGGGCATGCTCGCCAACACGGTCCATGGCCCGCCGGCAAACGGCATGGCAACGCTATAGAAGGTCTGCTCGCCATCTTCCCAGAACTCGCCCTGCCCTGGTTTAGCTGCCAGCGTCACCACGCTGTCGATGAACTTCTCAGGTTGCTTGGCACCCGCTGGGGCCACCAGCCAGTGCTTTTGCTCGTCGAGCAAGGCCAGCGAGCCAGTAGAGCCGATGCGGAAGCGTTTGAGGTTATCGAACTGTGCGTTCTGCGCGTCGGTGTAGTCGAAACCGACAAACAGCACCGCAATCACCCGGCCTGACGGATCGGTAACCGGGGTGTACTGGGTCATGTAGAAGCGGTCGAACAGCAGCGCCCGGCCGACATAATTCTGCCCGCCCAACAAACGCTGGTAGGCCGGGTGGGCGTGATCCAATGCCGTGCCGATTGCCCGGCTACCGTCTTGCTTGGTCAGCGAGGTGGTGACGCGCACGAATTCATCGCCATCGCGCACGAACACCGTGGCCACGCCGGCAGTCAGGTGGCGGAATTCATCGACTTCGTTGAATTCGTTGTTCAGACGCGTATCACCCAGGTACAGCGCGGGCGTCTGCAGAGGCCCCACCGCCACACGTTCGTCGACGTGCACATTCAAACCATCGCGAAAACGCTGCTCGAACAACCCCGCCAGGCGCTGGGTGCTTTCACGCAGGCTGTCATGGAAGGTGCTCAACTGGTCGGCCAGCAGGCGTGCTTCGCTGCCCAGGTGCTCTTCGCGTGTAGCCAAGGTGGCATTGCTCAAGGAGCGCAAGGCGAACAAGGTGCTCAGACCAATCAACAACACCAAAATGACCGCTAGGGCAGACGCGAGCTGCCAGGCGATGCGAGAGCGGGGCTGGGACATTTACATCTCCGTCGGGTAATACGGCTGTGAGAAGGCCATTTTCCTAATACAAGCAGAAATAAGGCCGCCCGCTTGTGGAAGGCAGCCTGCTGAATAGGTGTTCGGCGGGGCGCGCAGAATACTTGAGTAAATTCGTGCGTCAATTAAAACGCGGCATTTAGCCAGTACTCTGTCGGAAATAGAACACAGAAACGTTACCGAAGATGTACGACGTCCGGCAACTTCATCGCCGCGACCTCGGCCAGCAGGTAATCGCGTAACCGTTCAAAACGCGCTTGCCCGCGCCGGGCCCTGGGCCAGACCAGGTAATAGCTATCGCCGCTGGCTACCGCGCTGGGCCATGGCAGACCGAGTCTGCCTTGGGCGACATCCTCGGCCACCATCACCAGATCACCAATCGACACGCCATAACCGCGCGCCGCCGCGACCATACCCAGCTCCAGCGTGTCGAAGACTTGCCCGCCCTTGAGGGGGACCTGCTCGGTCAGGCCAGTGGCCTGCAGCCAACGGCGCCAGTCACGACGGTCCGGGGTGGGGTGCAGCAGCTCTGCTTGCTGCAGGCGGGGCAAGTCCCATGGCCCCTGGGCAACCGCTTCCGGGGCGCACACGGGAATCAGCCATTCGGCAAAAAGCTCTACGCACTCCCACTCTTCGGGGAAGCCGCCCTTGCCCAAGAGCACGGCACAGTCGAAGGGCTCGTGATGAAAGTCGACCCGATCAACATCCATCCAGGCACTGGTGAGCTGCACTTCCATGCCATCGCCCAGCAGGCGAAACCGCGACAGCCGCGCCAGCAGCCAACGCATGGTCAAGGTGGAGGGCGCTTTCAGGCGCAACACGCTGTCGTCCGCGCTCAGGGTGGCGCAAGCGCGCTCCAGGGCCGCAAAGCCGTCGCTGATTCCGGGCAATAACATGCGCGCCGCCTCAGTTAGCTGTAGCGAGCGCCCAGCGCGTTGGAACAAGCGGCAACCAAAGTGCTCTTCAAGGGTGCGGATATGCCGGCTCACCGCGCTCTGGGTAATGGCCAACTCCTCGGCAGCCCGGGTAAACGAGGCATAACGGGCCGCCGCCTCAAAGGCGCGTAAGGCATACAAACCGGGAAGCCGCTGTGGCATGGCATTACTCCAGAAAACAAGGCATGAGTTTAAATCATGCCTAGCATCATTTTTATCCTTTTGTGCGCACCTGGGTAAACCATGAGAATTAACCTTCTCACGCCATGACCGCAAAGTCTGGCGCTCACCTGTCTTGAGCCAAACTCATCATGCCAACTGCCACGCGCGCCGAACTGAAAGCCATCCTGCGCCTTGCCGGCCCCTTGATTGCGGCGCAACTGGCGCATGTGATGATGGTGTTCACCGACACCGTGATGATGGGCCTGCTCGGTCCTGCGGCGCTGGCTGGCGGCGGCCTTGGCGCGGCGAGCTATTCGTTCGTGTCGATTTTCTGCGTCGGCGTTATAGCTGCGGTGGGTAACCTGGTGGCGATCAGGCACGGCAGCAACGATCACCATGGCGTGCTGCAGATCACCCAAAACGGCTTATGGCTGGGTTGGGCACTGGCATTGGCGGCAGGTTTGCTGCTGTGGAACCTCGGCCCGATTCTGCTGCTGTTTGGCCAGACACCCAACAACGTGCACGGCGCCGGGCAGTTTCTCTCGACGCTGGTGTTCGCCCTGCCTGGCTACATGACGTTCATGGCCCTTCGTGGCTTTACCAGCGCCATCGGCCGCGCAGGCCCGGTGATGGCCATTAGTATTGGCGGCGCCGTTGCCAACCTGGCACTCAACTATGTGCTGATCCACGGCATGTTCGGCCTTCCGCACCTGGGTCTGGCCGGCATCGGCCTGGTAACCGCTATTGTCAGCACCTTGATGGCATTGCTACTCGCCCTGCATGTAATGCGTCATCGCGCTTACAGCCCCTACCCCCTCTTTACCGGCCTGCTAAGACCGGGCCGCGCCGCGATGAAAGACCTGCTGCGCCTGGGCCTGCCGATTGGCGGCACCTATGCAGTGGAGTCCGGCCTGTTCGCCTTTGCTGCGCTGTGCATGGGCGCGCTAGGCAGCACGCAGTTGGCCGCGCACCAGATCGCGCTGCAATCGGTGTACGTCGCCTTTATGGTGCCGGTGGGTATTTCCTACGCGGTGACCTTCCGCATCGGTCAGCATTTCGGTGCCGGACGCCTGGAAGAAGCGCGCAGAGCCGGGCGGCTGGGCATCGCCGTGGGCGGTTTGTGCATGCTGGGCTTTGCCCTGCTGTTCTGGCTGGCGCCAGAAGCGGTGGTCGATCTGTTTCTGGATGCCAGCGACCCGGCTTTCGCCGACGTCATCGCCCTGGCCGTCAGCTTGTTGGCGATTGCCGCGCTGTTCGAGCTGTTCGACGGCATCCAGACCATCGCCATGGGCGCCATTCGCGGGCTCAAGGACGCCAAGACCACCTTCGTGGTGGGCATCGTCTGCTACTGGCTGGTGGGCGCACCGGCGGCCTGGCTGCTGGCGTTTCACCTGGGCTGGGGCGCCCAAGGCGTGTGGTGGGGGCTGGCGGCCGGCTTGGCCTGTGCAGCGCTGGGGCTGACCCTGGGTTTTGAATGGAAGACCGCGCGCCTGCTGAAGCTCAGACCGTCATGGGGCTCGACAGCATCGCCTGGCGCGTGCCAAACACCAGGAAACGCGCCAGCTCGGCCAGCGGCAGAGGCTTGCTGACCAGGTAACCCTGTACCTGGTCGCAGCCGAACTGGCGCAGCAGCGCCAGCTGTTCGGCGTTCTCCACGCCTTCGGCAACCACGGCCAGTTCGAGGTTGTGCGCCAGGTTGATCATCGCCCGCACCAACTGGCGGTTCTCCGGCCGATCGTCCATGCCGCCGACAAAACTCTTGTCGATCTTCAGCATGGTGATCGGCAGATTATTGAGGTGCACGAACGAGGAAAAACCAGTGCCGAAGTCGTCCAGGGAGAAGCGCACGCCCAGCTTGCCCAGGGCCTTCATGGTTTGCTGCACGTGGTCGCTGCGGCGCATCACGGCGGTTTCGGTCAGCTCGAACTCCAGCCATTGCGCATCCACACCACGCTCATCGATCAAGCGACTGAGGGTCGGCAGCAACTGGCTGTCCTGGAACTGGCGGAACGACAGGTTCACCGCCATATGCAACGCCGGCAGGCCGCGGCCGCGCAGCCACTGCATGTCGCGCAGGGCGCGGGAAATCACCCAGTAGCCCAGCGGCACGATCAAGCCGCTCTCTTCGGCCAGCGGCACAAATTCGTTGGGCGCCAGCAGGCCCCGCTCGGCGTGGCGCCAGCGCACCAGGGCTTCTAGGCCAAGGATATGCCCGGTTTTAAGGCACAGGCGCGGCTGGTAATGCAGCTCCAGCTCATCTCGGCGCAAGGCCCGGCGCAGCTCGCTTTCCAGGTCGGCGAGGCTGCGGGCATTGCGGTTGATGCGCTCATCAAACACGTGAAAGGTGCAGCCCTGCTGACTCTTGGCCTGCTGCATGGCGATATGCGCGTGCCACATCAGCGGGTCGGCACCGGCATCGGCGCGGGCATGGGCGACGCCCAGGCTGCAGCCAATCAACAGGCTTTCGCCGTCCACCCAATAGGGCTCGGACAGTGCTTCGGTAATCCGTACAGCAATGCGCTCGGCGCGCTCGGGGTCGCGGCGAATATCCAGCAACAAGGCGAACTCGTCGCTACCCAGGCGGGCCAGGTGATCGTCCACCGAGAGCTGGCCTTTCAAGCGCGCCACCACCTGCAGAATCAGGCGGTCGCCGGCCTGGTGGCCGAGGGCGTCGTTGGCGTGGCGGAAGTTGTCGAGGTCCAGGTGCCCTAGCGCCAGGCCACGGCCTTTGAATTCGGCAAGTTGGGCGGTGAGCAGGGTCTGGAAGCCTTGGCGGTTGGCAATGCCGGTCAGCGGGTCCTGTTCGGCCAGACGCTGCAGGGTGTCTTTGAGTACACCGTGTTCACGCACGTAACGCAGGCAACGGCGTAACTGGTCGGCATTCAGGCTGCCGCGCACCAGCCAGTCGCTGACACCGACTGGCGGCTCTTCAGGTTCCTGCTCAAGCAACAGCACGGTGGGCAACGGGCAACTGCCCGGTTCCGGCTGCAGGCGGGGGGTGGTCAGGAGCAGGCCGGGCGTCTGGTCATCGAACAGACCGCTGGCGGCCGTCCAGGACGGAGCGGTAATCAACGCCGACGAGTTGCCGGACGCGGCCAGATGCTCACGCAATACCACGGCCCATTCCGGCGTTTCCGCCAGCAGGACTATACGCAAGGTTTCGACACGCGCGGACAAGCGACTTCCCCCAAAGCAACACACATGGCGGTTCTACCGCCCTTTCGCGCCGTTATCGGCGTCTCTTCGCGCACGTCCTGTGCGATGTCTTTCCCCATCAGCCCCCGCTGATGCGGCACTAGCGTACTGCATTAGCCGAAATATCCAAGGCCATCACGCAGCCAACAAGGTGTACGTCACAGTATCCAGACGGTTACGGCATTCTGCATCAGGCCTGCTAAAATGCGCGCCCACTTCTTTTGATACACGACGATGTCCCGACTCAACCCCCGGCAGCAAGAAGCCGTGAACTACGTCGGCGGCCCACTATTGGTGCTCGCTGGCGCCGGCTCCGGCAAAACCAGCGTGATTACCCGCAAGATTGCCCACTTGGTGCAGCAGTGTGGCATCCGCGCCCAGCATATCGTCGCGATGACCTTCACCAACAAGGCCGCGCGGGAAATGAAAGAGCGCGTCGGCACTCTGCTCAAAGGCGCCGAAGGCCGCGGCCTGACGGTGTGCACCTTCCACAATCTGGGCATGAACATCATCCGCAAAGAAGGCGCGCGCCTGGGTTACAAGCCGGGTTTCTCGATTTTCGATGACGGCGATATCAAGGCGCTGCTCAGCGACATCATGCAGAAGGAGTACTCGGGCGACGACGGCATCGACGAGATCAAGGGCTATATCGGCTCTTGGAAAAACGACCTGATCCTGCCGCCCGAAGCCCTGGAAGCGGCACGCAACCCGAAAGAGCAAACCGCCGCCATCGTCTACATGCACTACCAGCGCACGCTCAAAGCCTACAACGCGGTGGACTTCGACGACCTGATTCTGCTCCCGGTAAAACTGTTCCAGGAACACGCCGACATTCTGGAAAAGTGGCAGAACAAGGTCCGTTACCTGCTGGTGGACGAATACCAGGACACCAACGCCAGCCAGTATCTGCTGGTGAAAATGCTCGTCGGTCAGCGCAACCAGTTCACCGTGGTCGGCGACGACGACCAGTCGATCTACGCCTGGCGCGGCGCCCGCCCGGAAAACCTGATGCTGCTGAAAGAGGATTTCCCCTCGCTCAAGGTGGTGATGCTCGAGCAGAACTACCGCTCTACAAGCCGCATCCTCAAGTGCGCCAACACCCTGATCGCCAACAACCCCCACGCCTTCGAAAAGAAGCTGTGGAGCGAGATGGGCCATGGCGATGAGATTCGCGTGATCCGCTGCAAGAACGAAGACGCCGAGTGCGAACGCGTGGCCATGGAAATCCTCAGCCTGCACCTGCGCACCGACCGGCCGTACAGCGATTTCGCCATTCTCTACCGCGGTAACTACCAGGCCAAACTGATGGAGCTGAAGCTGCAGCACCACCAGATTCCCTATCGCCTGTCGGGCGGCACCAGCTTCTTCGCTCGCCAGGAAGTGAAGGACCTGATGGCCTACTTCCGCCTGCTGGTGAACCCCGACGACGACAACGCCTTCCTGCGCGTGATCAACGTGCCGCGCCGCGAGATCGGCTCCACCACCCTGGAAAAACTCGGCAACTACGCCACCGAGCGGAAAATTTCCATGTACAACGCGGCCGATGAAATCGGCCTCGGCGAGCACCTGGACAGCCGCTACAGTGAGCGACTGCAACGGTTCAAGCGCTGGATGGACAAGATCCGCCAGCAATGCGCCGAGAACGAGCCCATCGCCGTGCTGCGCAGCATGGTCATGGACATCGACTACGAGAACTGGCTGCGCCAGAACGCCTCCAGCGACAAGGTCGCCGAGGCGCGGATGGGTAACGTCTGGTTTCTCATCGACGCGCTGAAGAACACCCTGGAGCGCGACGAAGATGGCGACATGACCATCGAAGACGCGATCGGCAAGCTGGTGTTGCGCGACATGCTGGAACGCCAGCAAGAGGAAGAAGAAGGCGCCGACGGCGTGCAGATGCTGACCCTGCATGCCTCCAAAGGCCTGGAGTTCCCCTACGTGTTCATCATCGGTATGGAGGAGGAAATTCTTCCGCACCGCTCCAGCATCGAAGCCGACACCATCGAAGAAGAACGCCGCCTGGCCTACGTGGGCATCACCCGCGCGCGGCAAACGCTGGCCTTCACCTTCGCCGCACGGCGCAAACAATACGGCGAAATCATCGACTGCTCACCAAGCCGGTTCCTCGATGAATTGCCGCCCGAAGACCTGGCCTGGGAAGGCCTGGAAGACACCCCCGTGGAAGTCAAAGCGGTACGCGGTAACGCCGCCCTGGCCGATATTCGCGCCATGATGAAAAAGTGAGCGGGCGCGCTTGCCCACCCGCCAATCCTTTACTAAACCCAGCAACAGTTGAAATGAGAGCCCTGAGATGGAAGCGCTGAAAAACAAGATTATCGAAGAAGGCGTGGTGCTGTCCGACCAGGTGCTCAAGGTCGATGCCTTTCTCAACCACCAGATCGACCCGCGCCTGATGCAACAGATCGGTTCGGCCTTTGCCGAACTGTTCAAGGATCAGGGTATTACCAAGATCGTGACCATTGAAGCGTCGGGTATCGCCCCCTCGATCATGGCCGGTCTGGAACTGGGTGTGCCGGTGATTTTTGCCCGCAAGTACCAGTCGCTGACCCTCACCGACAACCTGCTGGTGTCCAAGGTGTTCTCCTTCACCAAGCAGACCGAAAGCACCATCGCCGTTTCCGCCAAGCACCTGCTGGCCAGCGACCGCGTGCTGCTGATCGACGACTTCCTGGCCAACGGCCGCGCCGCCCACGGCCTGATCGACCTGATCAAGCAATCCGGTGCGACCATCGTCGGTATCGGCGTGGTGATCGAAAAGTCGTTCCAGAAAGGCCGCGAAGAACTCGACCAGCAAGGCTACTGGGTCGAGTCGCTGGCGCGAATCAAATCGCTGGAAGGCGGCAAGGTCGAGTTTCTCGAGTAACGCCAACCGGCTACGGTGGGAGGGCTTCAACCGCGACGCTCTTAAGATCAAAAGCATCGCGGCTAAAGCCCCTCCCACACTGATCCTAGTCAGGGCGAGGTGGCCTGCAATCCAGCCAGCACCAGCTTCTGATACAGCTGCTCCTTGAGCCCATCCGGCTGCGCCAGTTGCAGCCGCTCCAGGTGTTTGCTGAACACCTCGGGCTGCGGCTGATCGAACAGCGCCGCCTTGCCCAGCTCGAGAATCTCGCTGAGCTTGAGTTTGCTCTTCAGCCAGCGCAGCGCCCGCAGCAGGTCCTGCTCCTCCTCGGTAAAGTCACACCCCAGCGGGTATTCGGCAAACAGCTGACGATGCTTTTCGTAGCAAGCCTGCAAACGCTCCGGCGTGTTATTGCGGTACGCCTCATCCAACACAAAATCCTCGGCCAGTTTTCCGGCGTCCTGCGCCTGCTGAATCAGCTCGTCCTGAAAGCGTGAATCGGCAATCTGCAACAACGCAGTGATCACCTGCGCATCGTTCTTGCCGCGCAGATCGGCGATGCCGTATTCGGTGATCACGATGTCGCGCAGGTGGCGGGGAATGGTGGTGTGGGCGTACTGCCAACGGATATTCGAGCTCACCTCACCGTCGGCCTCGCGCCAGCTGCGCAGCATCAGAATGGCACGGGCATCGTCCAACTCATGGGCCTGGGCAAAGAAGTCGTATTGCCCGCCGACGCCGCTGATCACCCGACCGTCTTCCAACTGGTCGGCCGCGCTCGCGCCGAGCAAGGTGATGCAAAAGGCGCTGTTGATAAACCGCGCCTGAGTGCGCTGCAAACGTTTGAGGTCTTCCTGGCCGTACAGGCGGTTGATATAGCTGATGCCGGTCATGCCGATACGCGAACGGCGCTCGTCGCTGAGCTGCTGCAAGCGACGGTAGAAGGCTTGTGGTCCGAGGAAAAAACCCCCGTGGATGCACACGCCGCTCGTGCACGGCTGCAGGTAAGGTTGCAGCGCCGCAACACAGGCTGGGTTGGCCAGGTCGGCGACAATCATCTGGCCGTTGGCAAAGCGCAGGTTCTGGCCCTCGACGCTTACATCCACGCTCAGCAAACCCTGCTCCTGCAGCCAGGTGACCAGCGCCTGGTCCAACTCAAGATCCGGCTCGGCGTCGCGCCAGGAAGCGAGATCAAGCTGCCCCTGCTCGTCCAGCACACCGGCATTGGCCAGGCGTTGCAGGCGCTCGTTGGGGAACACCGGGCGCCGTACGATACCGGCATCGAACAGCGCCACCAGGCCCGGCACCAGCATTTCGCTACAGCCGTACAGGCCGTGGATGAAGGGCGTCAGCCCGCCAAAACGTTCGATCAGCTCAGCCCAACGCGGCGCGTTGAGGTCCTGCAACAGGGCCTGATAACCGGCGTTGTCGCCCTGGCGATTGAGCAAGGCGGCAGTCACTGCGTCGCCCATCGAGCCAATACCAATCTGCAAGGTGCCGCCGTCGCGCACCAGGCTGCTGGCGTACAAACCGATGGCATGGTCGGCAACGCCCACCGGCATGTTCGGCGTGGAGAACAACGTGCTCGGCTCGCCGGCCTCGACCAGCAGATCGAAGTCTTCCACCGGCCGCTCGGCATCGCCTGGCATATAGGGCAGGTCGGCGTGCAGTTGGCCAACGCAAAGGATGGTTTCGCCAGCCTGCTTGCGTGCCTGCAGCATGGGCAATAAATCCAGGGTGATATCGGTGTTGCAGCTCAGGCTCAGGGTACCCGGCCGGGCGATATCGGCGGCCACCAACTGCGCCACCACGTTGACGCCCTTGCGGTTGAGGTCGCGCGCCACCTGGCTGTAGTTGAGGCTGACGTAGTGCTGCTGAGCCTTGGGGTTGTGCAACTGGCTGCCCGGTTGCAGATAGAACTCCTGCAACTGCACGTTGGCCGGCAGTGCGCCGCGGCGCTGGTCTTTGAGGTAATCCAGCTCGGGATAATTGCCGAATACGCGCTCGAGAAATGGCGCCATCAAGCGTTTTTCCAGATCGCTGCTGGCGTGAGGGCGGCCGAGGGACAGGGCGGTATAAATGGTCAGCGAGCGATCGGGTTCGGCTTTTATTCGCTGGTACAGCGCGTTGACCAGGCGATTGGGCTTGCCCAGGCCGAGGGGCAAACCGAGGTGAATCGGCCCGTCGATGCGCTGCAGAATCTGCTCGACGACGTAATCCAGGGAGCTAAGGGCCACAGATCAATCTCCATAAGATGGCTTGTGGAGTGTGACTGCAAAATCGCTGGAATGACGCCCGTGTCGTTGAAAAGAAAAACCGCACAAAAAAACCGCCCGTAGGCGGTTCTTTTTAAATATCGAGACTTACTTCAGACCCGACATCTTCTGGATGGTGGCTTTCAGCTCAGCATCGCTGCAATCAGCACAGGTGCCTTTCGGCGGCATGCTGTTGATACCGGTGATGGCTTTAGCCAGCAGACCGTCGAGGCCGCCCTGGTGGTCGGCACGCTCTTTCCAGGCAGCGCTATCACCGATCTTCGGAGCGCCCAACACGCCAGCGGTGTGGCATGCACCACAGTGAGCGGCAATGATGTCGTCCGGCGTTTTCGCGCCGCCGCCAGCCGAAGCAGCAACGGTTTCGATGCCTTTGCATTCTTCGCCCTGGACGCACACTTCACCCACTGGCTTCAGTCGCGCAGCGATGTCGTCATTGGTCGTCGCAGCCTGAGCGCTGACCGCCCAGAGGGCCAACACAGCGACGTGCGCCGCCAGCATTTTCTTAATTAGGTTCACGCTTACACCCTCTATCGTGGCTAGTCACGCTCGCGGCCACGGTTGCGCGAGCGGGCGTCAGTATACCGATTAGGTCGCCCTGCCGGAACACGGCAACCTGTCGCAGGTCCTTGGGATAAAACAAAGCCGCCCAATGGACGGCGTTTTTCCGTTTTTTATTGATGGGTGAGCAGCGAGGCCCACCTCATAAAGCTTAGAAGTTCGCTGGAGTGGTGGCACTAATCAAACGTGCCGGCTCTGCGAACGGATTACGGAAGCGATGCGGCTTACTGCTTTCAAAGTAGTAGCTGTCGCCGCTTTCGAGGATATAAATCTCGCTGCCTACCGTCAGTTCCAGGCGACCATCCACCAACAGACCGGACTCTTCACCTTCATGGGTGAGCATCTCGTCGCCGGTATCGGAGCCAGGCGGGTAGGTCTCGTCGAGAAAGGCAATTGCCCGGCTTGGATGCGCCTTGCCGACCAATTTCATGGTGACCGCGCCACTGGACAGATCGACCAGTTCGCTCGCTTTGTAAACCACTTGGGTGTGGTTGTCTTGTTCCACTTCGAGGGAGAAAAACTCGACCAACGACATGGGTATGCCGGCCAGCACCTTTTTCAGCGAACTGATCGAGGGGCTTACGCTGTTCTTCTCGATCATGGAAATGGTGCTGTTGGTGACGCCCGCACGTTTGGCGAGTTCACGCTGAGACAGGCCTTTAAGCTTGCGAATAGATTGCAGTCGAACGCCGACGTCCAATGATAGAGCCCCCTTGGGAATATGCCGATTTGAGGGCGCATCATCGCAACAGCGTTCAGTATTTACAACACTTGCCCGGCAATCCTGTTCAGCTCTGGCGTTAAGCCCCGGAATAGACGAGTGGAGCGCGGCGCAAATTACAGAAAATCTGGTACGGAATGGTGCCGGCGGCGGCGGCTACGTCACTGGCAAGTACTTGTTTCCCCCACAATTCCACCCGACTTCCTACGCCTGCCTTGGGCAGATGAGTGAGGTCGACGGTCAGCATATCCATCGACACCCGGCCAATCAGCCGGCTCGGTTGACCGTCGATGGTCACCGGCGTACCGCTTGGCGCATGGCGCGGATAACCATCGGCGTACCCCATGGCGACCACCCCGACGCGGGTTGGCTGCTCGGTGACATAACGCGCGCCATACCCAATCGGCTCGCCAGCCGGCAACTCGCGCAGGCTGATGATCTTCGACTCCAGGGTCATCACCGGCTGCAAACGGGCGGCATGCTCGTGCGGGGTTTCGAAGGGGCTGGCCCCATAGAGCATAAGGCCCGAGCGCACCCAGTCGGTTTTCTGCAGGGCGGGAAAACGTGGCGACCAACCGAGAATGGCCGGCGAATTGTACAGGCTGACTTCGGCCTGCAAGCCTTCGCGGGCCTGGGCAAACGCAGCCATCTGCTCTTCGCTGCGCGGATTCTCCAACTCATCGGCGCGGGAAAAATGGGTCATCAATACGATCTTTGAGGCCTTGCCGCTGGCCTGCAAACGGCGGTAGGCGTCCTGGTATTGCTCGGGGAAAAAACCGACGCGGTGCATACCGGAATCCAGCTTCAGCCAGAACTGCAGCGGCTTGCGCAGCTGCGCACGCTCGATCGCCTCCAACTGCCAGGGCGCATGCACCACACACCAGAAATCGTGCTCGACCATCAGCGTCAGCTCATCGGCTTCAAAAAAACCTTCGAGCAACAAGATCGGCCCGCTGATGCCGGCCGCGCGCAGGCTCAGCGCCTCTTCGATCGCCGCCACGGCAAAACCGTCGGCCTCGCTCTGCAGCGCCTGGGCACAAGGCACCGCGCCATGGCCGTAGGCGTCGGCCTTGATCACCGCCAACGCCCGGGCACCGGTCAGTTCACGGGCCAGGCGGTAGTTGTGGCGCAGAGCAGCGAGGTCGATCAGGGCACGGGCGGGACGCATGGCGACGGTCTTCTTGGTCTTTTCGAGTGGGGCGCAGGCTTACGGCAAGGCCGCGATAACGGTCATTTCCACCAACGCTTCGTCGGTGTACAGCTTGGCTTCGACGCAGGCGCGAGCCGGCGCGGTGCCCGGGGTCACCCAGGCGTCCCAGACGGCGTTGAGGCCGGCGTAACCGGCGGCCATGTCCTTGAGGTAAATGGTCACCGACAGAATGCGGCTCTTGTCTGTACCGGCCTCAGCGAGCAGGCGGTCGATGTTGTTCAGGGTTTCCCGCGTCTGCTGGGCTGCGTCACCGGCGTAACTGTCGGCCAACTGGCCGGCCAGGTAGACCGTGCCGTTGTGGATGACGATTTCGCTGTAACGGGTTTCAGTGCGCTGGCGCTGGATGGGCATGCTTGAGGCTCTCTTTGGCTTGGCCATAACGGGAAATATCCAGACCTTCGGCGCTGATCTGCGGCTGTTTTTTCGCCATCAGGTCAGCCAGCAAACGGCCAGAGCCACAGGCCATGGTCCAACCGAGGGTGCCGTGGCCGGTATTGAGGAACAGATTCTTGTAGGAAGTGGCGCCAACGATTGGCGTGCCATCCGGAGTCGTTGGACGCAGGCCGGTCCAGAACTCGGCCTGGGCCAGGTTGCCGCCCTGTGGATACAGATCGTTGACGATCATCTCCAGGGTTTCGCGGCGACGTGGGTTGAGGCTCAGGTCGAAACCAGCGATTTCGGCCATGCCGCCCACGCGGATGCGGTTGTCGAAACGGGTGATGGCGACTTTGTAGGTCTCATCGAGAATGGTCGACGTCGGCGCCATGTCGCCGTTGGTGATCGGCACGGTCAGTGAGTAACCCTTGAGCGGGTAGACCGGCGCCTTGATGCCCAGCGGTTTGAGCAATTGTGGCGAGTAGCTGCCGAGGGCCAGCACGTAACGGTCAGCGGTTTCCAGCTTGCCGTTGATCCACACGCCGTTGATGCGGTCGCCCGCGTGATCAAGGCTTTCGATGCTCTGCCCAAAACGGAACTCGACACCCAGTTCAACGCACATCTGCGCCAGGCGGGTGGTGAACATCTGGCAGTCGCCGGTCTGGTCATTCGGCAGGCGCAGAGCGCCAGCGAGAATATTGGTGACGCCAGCCAGGGCCGGTTCGACGCGGGCAATGCCGTCGCGGTCGAGCAGCTCATACGGCACGCCGGATTGTTCCAGTACGGCGATGTCTTTGGCGGCGTTGTCCAGTTGCGCCTGAGTGCGGAACAGCTGGGTAGTGCCCAGGCTGCGGCCTTCGTAGGAGATGCCGGTTTCAGCGCGCAGCTCGTCGAGGCAGTCGCGGCTGTACTCGGACAACCGCACCATGCGCTCTTTGTTCACCGCATAACGGCTGGCGGTGCAGTTGCGCAGCATCTGCAGCATCCAAAGGTATTGATCGATATCGGCGGTGGCCTTGATTGCCAACGGCGCGTGGCGTTGCAGCAGCCATTTGATCGCTTTCAGCGGCACACCCGGGGCAGCCCAGGGCGAGGCGTAGCCAGGGGAGACCTGGCCGGCGTTGGCGAAGCTGGTTTCCATGGCGGGCGCGGCCTGACGGTCGACCACCACCACTTCAAAGCCGGCACGGGCCAGATAGTAGGCGCTGGTGGTACCAATCACACCGCTGCCCAACACCAGAACTCGCATGGTTTGCTCCCTCGCCGCGACTTTACGCTGACGTTTGATATCTTGATCGAAATTCCGCGCAGTATATGGAGCCGCTGCCAGTGCATTTCACTGTATTGATAGCTATATTTGGCGAGAATTCTTGGCAAAAGCCCTTAATACAGAGGCGGATTCCCCATGAGAACCCAGCATCAGAGCCGTCGTGAACTGGACAAAATCGACCG
Organism: Pseudomonas sp. GV071; assembly: GCF_003050835.1. Taxonomy (GTDB): domain Bacteria; phylum Pseudomonadota; class Gammaproteobacteria; order Pseudomonadales; family Pseudomonadaceae; genus Aquipseudomonas. The sequence goes on from NZ_QAOJ01000010.1 coordinate 232,753, forward strand.
TAATATTTTACGGATCCTGCAGGAAGACGGTCGTCTGTCCTTCACCGAACTGGGCGAGCGGGTGGGCCTCTCTACCACGCCCTGCACCGAGCGGGTCCGCCGCCTGGAGCGCGAAGGCATCATCATGGGCTACAACGCCCGGCTGAATCCGCAGCACCTGAAGGCCAGTCTGCTGGTATTTGTAGAGATTAGTTTGGACTACAAATCTGGCGATACTTTCGAAGAGTTCCGACGGGCTGTGTTGAAGCTGCCGCATGTGTTGGAGTGCCATTTGGTGTCGGGCCACTTCGACTACCTGGTGAAGGCGCGGATCTCCGAGATGGCTTCGTACCGCAAACTGCTCGGCGACATCCTGCTCAAGCTCCCGCACGTGCGTGAGTCCAAGAGCTATATCGTGATGGAAGAAGTGAAAGAGAGCCTGACCCTGCCGGTTCCGGACTGAGGCCTAGACCAATACCTGGCGGGTGCTGGCGATCAGTTGGTGCACGCCCTTCTCGACTCGCTCATCGATCCACTCTTCCGGCCGCTGGCCATTGGGGCACGGCAGGCGTGGCGTGGTGCCGAACAGGCGGCAAATCAACGGGCGCTGGTCATACACCGTGCAACCTTGCGGCCCCAGGTGCACACAGTTGAATTCAGCCAGCGCGGCGTCATGTTCAGCGTCGCTTTTCACCGGCAGACGCGACATTTCCTCCGACGAAGCCGTCACCGGCCCACAGCAATCGTGGCAACCGGGCACGCAGGCAAAGCTGGGGATGCGCTGGCGCAGGTGGTCGATCTTGCGGCTGTTGCAGCTCATGGGGCAGGTCCTCGGGCGGGGCGGCATGGTAGCAAAAGCCGGCCGTTTCCCTTCCCAGTCTTGTCCATTCACGACCGAAGGGAGGTTTTTTCCTACGGCCCTATTGGCTCGTCCAGACCCCGCGCTTATCCTGCGTAAAATTTACCAAACATAAGAATCAGGATTTCAAACATGAACGCCAGCGTTCAGCCTTCCGTGAAGCCGCACCCACACGCCCCGTCCTATTACGCCGCCACCGCCAACCGTCGGCTCAGCTACCCCACCCTGAACGGCGAGGTACGCGCCGATGTGTGCATCGTCGGTGGTGGTTTTTCCGGGCTGAACACCGCCATCGAGCTGGTCGAACGCGGCCTCTCGGTGGTGCTGTTGGAGGCCAACCAGATGGGCTGGGGCGCCAGCGGCCGCAACGGCGGTCAGCTGATTCGAGGCGTCGGCCATGACGTTGAGCGCTTTGCCGGGGTGGTCGGTGCCGACGGCGTGCGCGAGCTGAAGCTGCTCGGCCTGGAGGCGGTGGAAATCGTTCGCCGGCGCATCGAACACTTCAATATTCAATGCGACCTCACCTGGGGTTACTGCGACCTGGCCAACAAACCCAGCGACCTCGAAGGCTTTGCCGACGACCTCGCCGAACTGCGCGGCCTCGGTTACCGCCACGACTTGCGCTTGCTGCAGGCTGACGACATGCACCAGGTGGTTGGCTCGAGCCGCTATGTCGGCGGCCTGATCGACATGGGTTCCGGCCACCTGCACCCGCTCAACCTGGCCCTGGGCGAAGCTGCCGCCGCGCAGTCACTGGGCGTGCAACTGTTCGAGCACTCTGCCGTGACCCGCATCGACTACGGCAACCAAGTGCTGGTGCACACCGCCACCGGCAGTGTGCGCGCCAGCAACCTGGTGCTGGCCTGCAACGCCCACCTCAATGGCCTGAACAACAATCTGGGCGGCAAGGTGCTGCCCGCCGGCAGCTACATCATCGCCACCGAACCGCTGAGCCAGGCCCAGGCGCGCACCCTCATCCCGCAGAACATGGCGCTCTGCGACCAGCGCGTGGCGCTTGATTACTATCGTTTGTCGGCCGACCGCCGCCTGCTGTTCGGCGGCGCTTGCCACTATTCCGGTCGCGACCCGAAAGACATCGCTGCCTATATGCGGCCAAAGATGCTCGAAGTGTTCCCGCACCTGGACAAGGTCAAGATCGACTTCCAATGGGGCGGCATGATTGGCATCGGCGCCAACCGCCTGCCGCAGATCGGGCGCCTCAAGGAGCACAGCAACGTGTTCTACGCCCAGGCTTATTCCGGCCACGGGGTGAATGCCACGCACCTGGCGGGACGCTTATTGGCTGAAGCGATTGCCGGGCAGGAGAGCCGTGGTTTTGACCTGTTCGCCAAGGTGCCGCATGTAACCTTCCCCGGCGGCAAATACCTGCGCTCGCCGCTGCTGGCGTTGGGCATGTTGTGGCATCGATTGAAGGAAGTGATGTAAGGCCTCACACCCTCTCCTACAAATTTATGCCGGCATATCACAACGTCCAGAACGGACGCAGGGCCTCGTGGTTGGCTTCGGCGCGGGTAATGCCGATGTCGGTAAGCTGAACGTCGGTCAGATTGAGCAAGGCGCGTCGGGTGGTCAGCCGGCGCCAGAAGGCCGCCCAGCGCGACATCGGCGCTTTACGCACGGTTGGACGGTTCGCTACCGCCTTGGCCACCGTCGGTTTGCCAACCAATTCTTGCTGACCCAGGGTCAACCGAACATCGCTAAGCCCATTCATTTCCCTCACCTGCTTTCATGTGTATGTGGGAAATGATGATGCCGGGGCCGGCAAAAGCATGACAGATTCAAAAAACCACTATTTGCTCCATACAGATAGCCGCCATTGATAGCTGAATGGTGTTTTTCGGCGTCATCTGTATGGGCCTTGCCAAAACAGCCCACAGAAAGCACGATCTGTCCTTTCTGCCAGCCTGCAGGCATTCGCCATGACCCTCTATGTGAACCTCGCCGAACTGCTCGGTGCCCGTATCGAACAAGGTCTGTATCGCCCTGGCGACCGCTTGCCGTCGGTGCGAGCCCTGAGCGCCGAGCACGGGGTCAGCCTGAGTACCGTGCAGCAGGCCTACCGACACCTGGAAGACCAGGGCCTGGCAATGCCACGGCCCAAGTCCGGTTACTTCGTGCCGGAGGAGCGCGAAAAGCCGGCGCTGCCCATGGTTTCGCGCACCGCGCAGCGGCCGGTGGAAGTGTCGCAGTGGGACCAGGTGCTGGAGCTGATCAGCGTGGCACCCGGCAGTGACGGGCTGATTCAGCTGGGTCGCGGCCGTCCCGACCACACCAGCCCGACCCTCAAGCCCCTGCTGCGCAGCCTGTCGCGCCTGAGCCGTCGGCAAGACCTCAACGGCCTGACCTACGGCTGTATTCGCGGCCACCTGCCGCTGCGCAAACAGATCTCACGGTTGATGCTCGACTCTGGCTGCCAGATTCCGGCGGAAGACATCGTCATCACCACGGGCTGCCACGAAGCGCTGTCGGCGGCCATTCGCGCCATTTGCGAGCCGGGCGACATCGTCGCCGTCGACTCGCCGAGTTTTCACGGGGTGATGCAGGCACTCAAAGGCTTCGGCATGAAAGCCCTGGAACTGCCCACCGACCCACTCACCGGCATCAGCCTGGAAGCCCTCGAGCTGGCCCTGGAGCAGTGGCCGATCAAGGCCATTCAGTTGACGCCCAACTGCAACAACCCGATGGGCTACATCATGCCGGACGCCAACAAGCGCGCGCTGATCGCCCTGGCCCAGCGCTATGACGTGGCGATCATCGAAGACGACGTGTATGGCGAGCTGGCTTATCACTATCCGCGACCACGCACGATCAAGTCCTACGACGACGACGGCCGTGTACTGCTCTGCAGTTCGTTTTCCAAGACCGTGGTGCCCGGTCTGCGCATCGGTTGGATCGCGCCGGGGCGTTACCAGGAGCGCGTGCTGCACATGAAATACATGGGCACTGGCACCACCGCGCAATTGCCGCAACTGGCGCTGACCGAGTACCTGGAAGGCGGCCACTACGAGCCGCATATCCGCCGCATGCGCGCGCAGTACATGCGCAGCCGGGACCAGATGACCGACTGGGTCAGCCGCTATTTCCCGGCTGGCACACGGGTCAGCCGGCCACAAGGCAGCTTTATGATCTGGGTGGAAATGCCCGAAGGTTTTGACAGCATCCGCCTGAACCGCGAGCTGAAAGCGCACAAGATCCAGATCGCCCCGGGCAGCATCTTTTCCGCCGCCGGCAAGTACCGCAACTGCTTGCGCATGAGTTATGCGAGCAAGCCGGATGCGAAGACCGAAGCGGCGGTGCGGATCGTTGGTGAGACCGTGGCGCGGTTGTTGGCCGAGCACGCGTAGGTTGGGTTGAGCCACAGGCGAAGCCCAACGTGCCAGACGAAAGTCCCCCGCGTTGGGCTTCGCGTTGCTCAACCCAACCTACGCCCTCACCGGCTCACCCAAACCATTCCCCCGCATCAACAACACCACAAACCCCGCCGCGCCGACTGCCATCAGCAATGGCAACGCGTGCCCGCTCACCCATTGGCTAACTGCCCCGGTCACCAGCGGCCCGATCAGGCAACCAATGCCCCACAGCTGGGAAATATGGGCGTTGGCGCGCACCAGTTGATCATCGCGAAAGCGCTCACCGATCAGGATCAGCGACAGGGTAAACAGCCCGCCGGCACTGGCGCCGAACAACACCCACACCGGCCAGATCAGCGGCGTATGCAGTAGCAACGGCACGCACAGGCTGGAGATCATCAGCACCACGCCGCAGGCGAAAAACAGGCGCTGGCGCGACATCCGATCGGCCAGCCAGCCAATCGGCAATTGCAGCAAGGCATCGCCGACCACCACCACGCTGGCCATCAGCAGCGCGGTTTCCTGACTGAAGCCTTGGTGCAAGCCGTACACCGGCAGCAAGGTCAGCATCATCGCCTCGAAGGCAGCAAACAGACTGACCGCCCAGGCAATCGCCGGCATGCTCGCGCAGAACGCCCACAAGCCGCGGCCCGACGCACTATGGGCATCGACCTTCGGCGCGCCGGTGCGGCCCCACAGCATCAGCGAACCACCGATCAACAGACCGGTGCCGGTCCAGAAACCGAGGTCGGTGCTGGTGCCGAGCAGGCTCAGTACCAAGGGGCCACACAGTTGGCTCAAGGCGTAGCCGGTGCCATACAGCGCCACCAAGCGGCCGCGCCAACGGTCGACCGCCAGTTGATTGATCCAACTTTCGCCGAGGATAAACACCACGGTCAGGGCCACACCCAGCAGCAGGCGCAGCACCAGCCAGACTGGATAGCTGGGCATTAGCGCCATGGTGCTCACGCCCACGGCACTGACCAACAGGCAGATTTGCATCAGGCCCGTGGTGCCAAAACGCGCCGCCAAGCGACCGGCCAATACCGAGCCCAACAACACGCCCACCGCCGGCATGGCCGCCATCACGCCAATGGCGAAGTTGCCGTAACCCCAGCCTTCCAGGCGCAGCGAAACCAACGGCATGGTCACCCCCAGCGCCAAGCCGATGCTGACCACCGCCGCGACCACGGCGAAATAGGTACCCCAACGCATGACCACAGGTCATCTCCTTGTGCTGGGCCGCAAAATAAAAACGGCCGGGTTTCCTCTCAGAAACCCGGCCGCAGGTATGGCTCGTAGAGCCGGCCCCTTTTTAGTCAGGGGCGGACCTCAAAACTTCTTTATCCAGCCTTACCTAGACTGGAGACAACGCAAACCGAGATCTCCGGGGCTAAGGCCAGGCAAGGCGCCCCGCAGCTTTTAAGCGCAGCGTACTGCAGTACGTGAGCATTAAAAGCGAGGACGCAACGCCGCATGGCCGACGACCCGGAGATCGCAGCCGAACTCAGAGCTTGATCCAGGTGGATTTGAGCTCGGTGTATTTGTCGAACGCGTGAAGGGACTTGTCGCGGCCGTTACCCGACTGCTTGAAGCCACCAAACGGCGCGGTCATATCGCCGCCATCGTACTGGTTCACCCACACGCTACCGGCACGCAGGGCCTTGGCGGTGAGGTGGGCTTTGGAGATGTTGCTGGTCCATACCGCTGCCGCCAGACCGTAGATGCTGTCGTTGGCAATTTCTACGGCTTCCTCAGCGGTGTCGAAGGCAATCACCGACAGCACAGGGCCGAAGATTTCTTCCTGGGCGATGCGCATGGAGTTCGTCACGCCGTCGAAAATGGTCGGCTCGACGTAGGTACCACCGGTGGATTCCAGGGTGCGCTTGCCGCCCGCTACCAGCTTGGCGCCGTCGCTGTGACCGGCTTCGATGTAGCTCAGCACGTTGTTCATCTGCTGGGTATCGACCAGGGCACCGACGTTGGTTTCCGGGTCCAGCGGGTTGCCCGGTTTCCAGCCTTTCAGGGCCTCGATCACAAGCGGCAGGAATTGGTCTTTGATCGAACGCTCGACCAGCAGACGGGAACCGGCGGTGCACACTTCGCCCTGGTTGAAGGCAATGGCGCCAGCGGCCGATTCAGCGGCGGCTTGCAGGTCTGGTGCGTCAGCAAACACGATGTTCGGGCTCTTGCCACCGGCTTCCAGCCACACGCGTTTCATGTTCGATTCGCCCGAGTACACCAGCAGTTGCTTGGCGATTTTGGTCGAACCGGTGAACACAATGGTGTCCACATCCATGTGCAGGGCCAGGGCCTTGCCGACGGTATGGCCGTAGCCTGGCAGCACGTTGAGCACGCCAGCCGGAATACCGGCTTCGATAGCGAGTTGAGCAATACGAATGGCGGTCAGCGGCGATTTTTCCGAAGGCTTGAGCACCACCGAGTTACCGGTGGACAGCGCTGGGCCGAGTTTCCAGCAGGCCATCATCAACGGGAAGTTCCACGGCACGATGGCGCCAACCACACCGATGGGCTCGCGAGTGACCAGGCCCAGCTCGTTGTGCGGAGTGGCGGCCACTTCGTCGTAGATCTTGTCGATGGCTTCACCGCTCCACGACAGCGCGCGGGCGGCGCCCGGTACGTCGATGTTCAGCGAGTCGCTGATCGGCTTGCCCATGTCCAGAGTTTCCAGCAGGGCCAGCTCTTCGGCGTGCTCATCGAGCAAGGCGGCGAAACGGATCATGATTTCTTTGCGCTCGACCGGCGCCTTACGCGACCACACGCCCGAGTTGAAGGTGGCGCGGGCGTCTTTGACCGCCAGTTCGGCGTCGGCCAGATCGCAGCTGGCGACCTTGCCCAACACACGGCCATCGACCGGGCTGACGCAATCGAAAGTGTCACCGGACACCGCAGCGGTGTATTCGCCATGGATAAAGGCACGGCCTTCGATCTTCAGATCCTGGGCACGTTTTTCCCAATCGGCGCGGCTCAAGGTAGTCATGTGTGCGTCCTCTTATTAGTCGAGCTTTAATCAAGACGAAACAGCCGGCGTCAGCAACGCGCGTCTGTCAAAAATTCTGCAAGGCCTGCTCGGCCCAGTGTGCCGGCCACACTAAACCAGAGCACGGCGCCTTTCCATTATTTTTTACAAACATAGGGAAAACGCCCTTGTCATGTTCGTTTTATTAAACATAGACTGCGAGCCTCTTAGCCGAACTGGCAAGCACCCGCCGCTGCGCGGGGTCCGCGAGCAATAAAACCAACACCTGGACCACAGCATGAACATCAACGCCATCGTCGACTTCGCCGCCGCTACCACGGCCGCCGAACACTACCGTCCCGCCGCTGAAAAAGTACTCAAGGGCGACCCCGAGCAAAGCGTGCGCAACCACTACGCCAGCCCCTGCGGGCAGTTCGCCAGTGGCATCTGGGATGGCGCGGTTGGCCAGTGGACCGTGAATTACACCGAGCACGAGTACTGCGAAATTCTGCAGGGCGTGTCAGTACTGCGCGATGCCGACGGCAATGCGAAAACCCTGCGCACCGGTGATCGTTTCGTGATTCCCGCCGGCTTTAGTGGTACCTGGGAAGTGCTGGAAGCGACCCGCAAGGTGTATGTGATGTTTGAGCAAGCGGCGAGCTAAACCCCGCCATACCGAGTTTTCCTGCGTGAACGTTTAGCCCGCTTAATTGCGGGTTTTTTTATGGGCGCGATTCGCGGTGCGGCGCGCCCTCTCCCCAGCCCTCTCCCGCTTGCGGGAGAGGGCTGGGGAGAGGGGCTTTGGCGTTGTTCAGAACTCCAGCGTGCTGGAGACCTCGAACATCTGCGGATCACCAATCGAGATCAGGTAGGCGTTGGTCGATGAGGAGTAGTAGGTCTTGTCGAAGATGTTCTTCACGTTGAATTGCAGCTTGAGGTTCTTGCCACCGAGCTTGGTGTCGTAGCTGGCGAAGGCGTCGGCCACGGTGTAGTCCGGCAGGGTGAAGGTGTTTTCCGCATCGCCGGCACGCTCGCCGACATAACGCGCACCGGTGCCGACCCGCAGGCGGTCGCCGCCGATGAGCTGGCCGAAGTCATAGACGGCAAACAGCGAACCGGTGTTGCGCGCGACGTTGGCCAGGTCGTTGCCCTTCAGGGCAGGGTCTTTGGTCACTTCAGCGTCCAGGTAGGCGTAAGTGCCGATCAGGCTGATCTGGTCGGTGAGCTGGCCGGTGATATCCACTTCCAGACCACGGGAGCGCACCGCACCCGCCGCACGGGCGATGGATAGGCTGGAACCGGCAGGCGTTTCGTTGACCATCACGTTGCGCTTGTCGATATCAAACAGCGCCACGGTGCCGGTGATGCGCCCCGGCATATCCAGCTTCGCGCCAATTTCCCAGGACTTGCCCTCTTCCGGTTCCAGGCCATTGATGTCCGCGCCACCGCTCAGCGCCGCAATCGTGGAGTTGGGTTTGAACGACTCGCTGTAGCCGCCGTACAGCGAGAACACATCGCTCCACTGGTACACCAGGCCGGCGCGCGGCAGCCACTTCTGGCCATTGATATCGGTGTTCGTCACAAATGGACGGCCCTTGCCGGCCAACTGATCGTAGAGCTGGTAACGCGCGCCACCGACCAGAATCCATTTATCGTCGAGGTGAATGGAGTCCTGCACGAACGCCGACTGGCTGTAGACCTTGTCGGTCTGGTCGCTGTCCGCGGCGGAGACCGTGGTGGGCTCGGGCACCAGGCCGTACACCGGGTCCTGCGAATCGAGGCGCACGGTGGTGGTCTGGCGCAGCAGGTCGGAGCGGAAAATCTTGCGGTATTCGTGGTCGACACCGGTCAGCACCTCGTGGCGCATGCCGCCCAGTTGCAGGTCGCCGGAGAGGTCCAGGGTGGCGAAATGTTCGGTGCTCACCGCCCCACGGGTGCCGTCCAGGCGACGCACCAGACGCGTTGAGCTGCCGGCCGCGTAGCCGGTCACGCGCGCTTGGTAATCGTCGTAACGGTCGCGGTTGTAGCTGTAGGCGAAGTGGGTTTTCCAGTCGTCATTGAGGCGGTGCTCGACGTCGAAAATCGCCAGGTCGGAGCGCCCTTCAGTCTTGTTGTAGGGTTCGTCCAGACGACGCTCGCGGGGAATGTTCAGGGGCTTGTCGCTGCCCTTGGCGAGGATGGTGCCGCGGTCGAACGGGGTGACGTATTCGCGGTGCTCCCAAGACATATTCACCGTGGTGTCGTCACCCAACCAGGCCAGCGACGGCGCGATGGTTTTCTCCCGGCTGTTGCCGAAGTTGCGCCAGTAATCCGCGTCGTCGTAGTCGGCCACCAGGCGGTACGCCAGGTTGGTATCACCCAGCGCGCCGGTGCTGTCGAGCTGGCCGCCGCTGCCGTTCTTGCCATCGCCATAGGTGGAGGCGCGGGCAGTGATGGCGTTGTATTGCTGCAGCTGCGGCTTCTTGCTGACCAGGTTGATCACCCCGCCCGGGTCGAGAATGCCGTAGAGCATCGAGGCCGGGCCCTTGAGCACTTCCACCCGCTCGACGTTGGCGGTGAAGTTGCGGCCCTGCACGGTGCGCATGCCGTCACGCAGAATCGAGCCGTCGCGGTTGTCGCCAAAGCCGCGTTTCATCACCGCGTCCATGGTGCTGCCGAGGGTGTTGGCCTGGGTGATACCGCTGACGTTGACCAGGGCATCGTCAAGGTTGCGCGGCTGCTGGTCTTGCAGCACTTGCTGGGGAACCACGGCGATGGCCTGAGGGATCTCCAGCAGGGGCGCTTCGGAGCGCATGATCTTGCTGGTCGGTGGCGGCTGGTAGCTCTGCGCTTGCTGGGAGCTGGCGTCGATGTTCACTGCGTCCAGGTTCATCGCACCGTCGGTATGCAGACGTTGCAGGGTCAGGGTGCGCTCGTCGGTGCGCCGGAACGTGTAGCCCGAGCCTTGCAGCAGTTGGCTCAGGGCCTGCTCGGCGCTCATCTGCCCGCGAATGGCCGGGGCTTGCAGGCTGTAAGGGGCGTCATCGCTGTAAACCAGGCTCAGGCCGGTCACGCGGCTGAAGGCGCTCAAGGCCTGGGGCAACGGCTGGGCGTTGAGGGCAAAGCTGTACAACGCCTGGCTGGCCGCAACCGGTGCATCCGCGGCCTGCACCACCAGAGGCGCGCTGGTGGTCAGCAGCAGAGAAAGACCAAAAGCCGGTTTGCCAACCCTGAACATATACGTCATGAGCACCTAATCCGTGAAAGTGACCCGAGGCCGGGCTTACTGCGAGCAATTCGCAATTACAAGCACTACACGGATGCCAACGGCGGATACCTCACCGTCGATTGAAATTATTTTTCTGGGTTAACGCAGCAGCGTCAGGCCGAGTACCTGCTGACGCTGAAAACCGACCACGCTGGCCAGTGAAGCCAGCACTTGGTCCGGGTCCTGACTGGGGAAACTGCCGCTGATGCGCTGCTGCGCGAGAGCCGGGTTAAGCAACACGATGCGCCCCGGGCTGTAGCGCTGCACTTCGTCCAGCACCTGGGCCAGGGGCATTTGGTAGAACGTCAGCCAGCCCTGGCGCCAGGCCAGGCTGGCATCGCTGTCGACGCCCTGCACGCTGGCGGCCAGGCCGTGGTCGTAACTCACCTGCTGATTGGCCATCAACACCTGCGGTGTGTCGCCCGCTTTGGCGGTGACCGCGACACGCCCGGACTGCACCGTCACCTGCGCCCCGTCACCGCGCAGGCGTACTTCGAACTGGGTGCCGAGCACCTGCGCTTCACCCTCGGCAGCGCCGACAATAAACGGCTGCCCGGTATGGCTGACCTGAAAATATGCGGCGCCACGCAACAGTTCGATACGGCGCTGCTGGTCGCTGAAATGCACCTGCACGGCGCTGTCGGCATCCAGCAGCAACACCGACTGATCGGCCAGGGTGATCTGCCGCAACTGCCCCGGTGCCGACACATAGTCCGCGCGCAGCGAATCGACCCAGCGCTGCGGTTGCCAGCCCAGCAAGCCAAGCATCAGCAGCACGCTGGCGGCGCTGGCCAGTCCACCTAGCCACCAGCGTGGCAGCCCGCGGCGCGGCGGTTCGTCCATCGCTTGCAGGTAGCTGCCCAGCGCCTGCGCCTCTTCGGCCGCCAAGCGCTGCGCCGGCTGCTCGCTGAGCGCCCACAGCGCCTGCACCTGGGCGTAGGCTTCAACGTGAGCCGGCTCGGCATACAGCCACTGATCAAAGGCCTGACGCTCGGCCGCCGTCGGTTGCCCACGCAGCCGCTCGTGCCAGGTCAAGGCAAGCTGTTCGAGGGACGGTGCGACGTCGGCGACCACGCGCAAAGGGTGAGAACGGCTCATTGATCGGGCGACTCCAGGCTCGCCTTGCAGGCATCGAGGGCGCGCATCATATGTTTTTCCACGGCACTCTGGGACACCTGCATAGCCTTGGCGATTTCGCCATAGGTGCGCCCATGCACGCGATTGAGCAAAAAGATATGCCGCGTACGCTCGGGCAAGGCGCGCAGGGCCAGGTCGACCCTCTGCAGATCGTGGCGGGCATCCAGCGCGGCGTCCGGAGCGCTGGGCTCGCCCAGTTGCTCGCTGAGCAGGCCCGTTTCGTTGCGGGTGCGTGAGCTTTCGCTGCGCAGATGATCGATGGCCATGTTGCGCGCCGAACGCAGCAGGTAGGTGCTGAGCTCCTCAACCTGCACCTGCGGGCGGCGCCAGAAGCGCAGGAACAGGTCCTGCACCAGATCGGCCGCTGTCGCCCGGCAGCCAACCCGGCGGCTGACCAGCGCCTCCATGCGCGAGCGTTCCGACAGAAACACCCGCAGGAAATCCGCGCGCCCGGCGGGCTCAGCCGCGACCAGGGCCTGCGGCTGCGGATCGTGATGGGGGTCGTGGTCGGCCATGGAGGCGGAAGGTCGCGCGATAGAAATAATGCGCAAATGATAATGCCTTGCATTAAAGCCCGATAGAGGCCCCCGGTCGGATGCCGCATAATGGCCGCCGTTTTCGCCCCCAGGATTGCCACCGTGCCCCATTCGCCTACTCCCAAGAGCCTGCTGGTTATCGGCTACGTCTGGCCCGAGCCCCGCTCTTCGGCCGCCAGTGGGCACATGATGCAACTGCTGGAGTGCTTCCTTGAGCGGGGCTGGCAGATCACCTTTGCCAGCCCGGCCAACGAGGGCGAACACAAAGCCGACCTGCTGGCCCTCGGCATTGCCGAGCAATTGATCGAGTTGAACAACGAGAGCTTCGACACCTTCGTCCGCGAGCTGAACCCGGCGGTGGTGCTGTTCGACCGGTTCATGATGGAGGAGCAGTTCGGCTGGCGCGTCGAACAGCAATGCCCACAAGCATTGCGGGTGCTGGAAACCGTCGACCTGCATGCGTTGCGCGATGCCCGTCACCTGACATTCAAAGCCCACATGGCCGCAGGCCTGGGCGATGACTGTAGCGCGCTGTTCAACCTCGACGCCGCGCAGTTGTACCCATACATGGCCACCAGCGACACCGCGCAACGGGAGATCGCCGCCCTGTACCGCAGCGACCTCAGCCTGATGGTCTCGGATGCCGAAATCACCCTGCTCTGCGAGCAATTCAAACTGCCCGCCGCGCTCTTGGTGCACTGCCCGCTGCTGCTCGATGCCACCCCGCGCGAGGTGCTGCCATTTGAAGAACGGGCGCACTTCATCAGCATCGGCAACTTCCGCCATGCGCCCAACTGGGACGCCGTGCTGTGGTTGAAGCAGAGCATCTGGCCGCTGATCCGCCAGCAGCTACCGCAGGCGCAGCTGCATATCTACGGCTCGTACACGCCGCCCAAAGCCACCGCTCTGCATAACGCGGCGCAGGGGTTCCACATCATGAACTGGGCCCCAGATGCCTTGGTGGTAATGGAAGCCGCGCGCGTGTGCTTGGCGCCGTTGCGTTTTGGCGCCGGCATCAAAGGCAAGATCGCCGATGCCATGCTGTGTGGCACGCCGAACGTGACCACCCCGATTGGCGCCGAAGGCATGCACGGCGACTGGCCGTGGCCAGGCGAGGTGGTTAACGATGCCGCTGCTTTCGCTGACGCGGCGGTGCAGCTGTACCGCGACGAAGCGCGCTGGCAACGAGCCCAGGCGCATGGCTGGCAACTGCTGGCAGCGCGCTATGAGCGTCGGCAATGGGGAGCGTTGCTGATGCAGCGCATCGAAGATTGCCTGGCCAACCTTGACCACCACCGCCTGCAGAACTTCACCGGGACGATGCTGCGCCATCATCACCACAAGAGCACCAAATACATGGCGCAGTGGATCGAAGCGAAAAACCGTCAGTAAGCTCCGCGCCGCCGGATCGATGATCACCTGCTGCAGCAGTCGAGGCTCTCTCCCACAGAGGACCGCTTGTTTTTATAGGACAGGCCTTAGCCCCGATCAGCCTCAGCCCGATCAAACCACTCCGGCCTGCCGCAGCACCTCGATCTGCGCCGCATCCAAGCCCAACAATCGCTGCAACACCGCCTCAGTGTGCTCACCTAACAGCGGTGGAGCCTGGCGGTACTCGACCGGGGTTTCCGATAAACGAATCGGGCTAGCCACCTGCGGCAGCGTGCCGCCGAGGGAGTGCGGCACTTCAACCCGCAGGCCACGTGCGAGTACCTGCGGATCGTCAAATACCTGGGCCAGATCGTTGATCGGCCCGCAAGGCACGCCGGCTTGTTCCAAGGCCGCCACCCACTCGGCGGTGGTCTTGAACACCGTGGCTTGGCGAATCAATGGGATCAGCACCGCGCGGTTGGCCACCCGCTGTTTATTGTTGGCAAAACGTGGGTCATCGGCCCATTCGGCATGCCCGGCCACTTCGCAGAATTTGCGGAACTGGCCATCGTTACCGACGGTAAGAATGAAGTCGCCGTCGGCGGTGGGGAAATCCTGGTACGGCACGATATTGGGGTGGGCGTTGCCCAGGCGTTTGGGCGCATTGCCAGTGGTCAGGTAGTTCATCGCCTGGTTGGCCAGGCAGGCGACCTGCACGTCGAGCAGGGCCATGTCGATATGTTGGCCGCTGCCACCGCCTTCTTTATCACCGCGGTCGCGGTGGGCCAGCGCGGCCAGCACGGCGACGGTGGAATACAGACCGGTGAGGATATCGGTGAGCGCCACGCCGACTTTCACCGGGCCGCCGCCGGCTTCGTCATCCGGCTTACCGGTCAGGCTCATCAGGCCGCCGAGGCCCTGAATCATAAAGTCGTAACCGGCGCGTTTGGCATACGGGCCGTACTGGCCGAAGCCGGTGATCGAGCAGTAGATCAGCCGCGGGTTGATGGCTTTGAGCGAGGCGTAATCCAGGCCATAGGCGGCCAGGCCACCAACCTTGAAGTTCTCCAACAAAATGTCCGACTGCGCCGCCAGCTCACGCACCAGGCGCTGGCCTTCGGGCTGGGTGAAGTCGACGGTCACCGACTGCTTGTTGCGGTTGGCGGACAGGTAATAGGCCGCCTCGCTGGTGTTTTCGCCAGCGGCATCCTGCAGAAAGGGCGGGCCCCAGGCGCGGGTATCGTCGCCAACGCCAGGGCGCTCGATCTTGATCACCTCGGCGCCCAGATCCGCAAGAATCTGCCCGGCCCAAGGGCCAGCCAACACGCGGGAAAGATCGAGAACACGCAGGTGAGACAGAGCGCCGGGCATGGGAATCTCGCAAAGGCGTTTAGATGATTTTTACCGAGACCAAATTCGGCTCAATAGCGTCGCGAGCGCAGAGGATGCAAGGCGAAAGGAGGTGAGGAAGCGGAGTTGACTGTAGTCAATGAGCATTCCGAACCTCCTTTCAACGCAGCAGCATCAAGCGCAGCAGCTATTGAGCTGAATTTTAGAAGAACGCTTGGATGCCGGTTTGAGCCCGACCCAAGATCAAGGCATGCACATCGTGGGTCCCTTCATAGGTGTTCACCACTTCCAGGTTCACCAGGTGACGGGCCACGCCGAACTCGTCGGAGATGCCGTTGCCACCCAGCATGTCGCGGGCCAGGCGGGCGATATCCAGCGCCTTGCCGCAGCTGTTGCGCTTCATGATCGAGGTAATCTCCACCGCCGCGGTGCCTTCGTCCTTCATCCGGCCCAGGCGCAGACAGCCTTGCAGGGCCATGGTGATTTCGGTCTGCATGTCGGCGAGCTTTTTCTGGATCAGCTGGTTAGCCGCCAGCGGGCGACCGAACTGCTTGCGGTCCAGGGTGTACTGGCGCGCGGTGTGCCAGCAGAACTCGGCAGCGCCCAGCGCGCCCCAGCTGATGCCGTAACGTGCGGAGTTCAGGCAGGTGAACGGGCCTTTCAGGCCGCGAACATCAGGGAAGGCGTTTTCTTCCGGGCAGAACACGTTGTCCATCACGATCTCGCCGGTGATCGAAGCGCGCAGGCCGACCTTGCCGTGAATCGCCGGGGTGCTCAGACCCTGCCAGCCTTTTTCCAGCACGAAGCCGCGAATCGCGCCCTCATCGTCCTTGGCCCAGACCACAAATACGTCGGCAATCGGGCTGTTGGTGATCCACATTTTGGCGCCGCTGATGCGGTAGCCGCCGTCGACTTTCTTGGCGCGGGTGATCATCGAGCCCGGGTCAGAACCGTGGTCCGGTTCGGTCAGGCCGAAGCAGCCGATCCACTCGCCGCTGGCCAGTTTTGGCAGGTATTTCTGCTTGGTGGCTTCGTTGCCGAATTCGTTGATCGGCACCATCACCAGGGATGACTGCACGCTCATCATCGAACGGTAGCCGGAGTCGACGCGCTCCACTTCACGGGCGATCAGGCCGTAGCTTACGTAGTTCAGACCGCTGCCGCCGTACTGCTCCGGAATGGTCGCGCCAAGCAGCCCGACGTCGCCCATTTCGCGGAAGATTTTCGGGTCGGTCTGTTCATGGCGGAAGGCTTCCATCACCCGTGGCGCCAGCTTGTCCTGGGCGAACTGCTGGGCGCTGTCGCGCACCATGCGCTCTTCTTCGGTCAACTGCTGGTCCAGCATCAGCGGGTCTTCCCAGTTGAAGCGAGCGTTGGAAGCCATGTGCGAAATCCTCAAGTGATGGGTGCGATCCAGCCCGTGGCTGGCGATGGGGTTAATCCTAGTCAGCCCTGGGGAAAAGGCGCAAACGAGGTTTTCGCACAGACCTGTGCTAATTTCTCACTTCGAAAGGGCAGAAAAGCCTAAATAGACCATTTCCGAGTGCAACTAACGCATACGAGTAGCCGATGCGCCGCAAAATCCCCAGTACCGCCGCCTTGGTCGCCTTCGAGGCCGCCGCCCGCCACCAAAGCTTTACCAAGGCCGCCGAAGAGCTGTCGTTGACCCAGAGTGCCATCTGTCGGCAGATCGCCAGCCTGGAGGAATTTCTCGGCATCGCCCTGTTCCGCCGCTCCCGTCGCGGCGTGCAATTGACTGAAGCCGGGCTGAGTTACGGCCGACGGGTAGCGGCGCAACTGGATGCGGTGGAGCGCGACACCCTGTCGGTGATGGGCCAGCACGGCGCCAACAGCCTAGAGCTGGCTATCGTGCCGACCTTCGGCACGCAATGGCTGCTGCCGCGGCTGAAACACTTCCAGGCTCTGCACCCGGAAGTGACGGTGAACCTCACCAACCGCACCCGCCCGTTTCTGTTTGCCGACACCGAATTCGATGCGGCGGTGTATTTCGGCGACGCTGTGTGGTCGGGTACCGAAGCGCATTTTCTGATGCCGGAAAACTCCCTGCCGGTGTGCAGCCCGGCACTGTTGCCGGCCAGCGGCGAGCTGGATGCCGAGCACATCGCCCAGTTGCCGCTGCTGCAACAGACCACCCGCCCCTATGCCTGGCGCCAGTGGTTCGGCTCCCTGGGCATGAGCGTGCCGCGGGACATGACCGGGCCGCGTTATGAGCTGTTTTCCATGCTCGCCCAGGCGGCGCAGCACGAAATGGGCATCGCCCTGATTCCGCCGTTTCTGATTCAGCGCGAACTGGCCGAAGGCAGTTTGATAGTGGCCATGCAGCACGCCTGTTTAAGCGACAAGGCCTATCACCTGATGATTCCCGAGCGCAAAACCGAAACCGAGGCGTTGCGGGCGTTTCGCGATTGGTTGGTGCAGCAGGCGAAGGACTATCGGGAAACTCTGACACCTTAACGACCGGCGTTTCATCCGAGATATTTCGCGGCTGAAGTCCCTCCCACGAGCGTTCGCATTTGAAGTGCGCCCCAGAAGTTGGACACCAATCCAACCTCTGGGGCGTTTTTCATGAGCAAGTACACAACACAATTCAAGCTGTCTGCCGTTACCGC
>NZ_QAOJ01000011.1 GCF_003050835.1 Pseudomonas sp. GV071
CTGCATGCGCAAGCTGCTAGTGATCCTGAACGCCATGCTCCGTGACCAGACCCATTTCGATGCGAATAAAGCTTGATTTGAAACACGGTTGCTCCCTCCGTCGTCGCTCCAGGGGCCGGGCTGAGGGCCATCCATGGCCCCATCCCTCTTCGCGGCTCCCGGCCGCTACGACCCCTTACGCAACGACTCCGCTCGGCCTGGCGCTAAAGGGGCGGGTAGATCAAAAGCGATAGATCAAGAGCGGTGGATCACAAGCGGTGGATCACAAGCGGTAGATCACGCTTCGTGACTGACTTACGGGCGGCTAATCACCCCCATCAACCACCGGGTCATGAAGGATGGCGACACCTGCCCCAACCAATACAGCACTTTAAATTGCAGGCTGATCGGCCGATGCACCGCCGCACCGTGGGCCTGCTGCCAGCAGGCCTCGGCGATGTCTTCGGCTGTCAGGTTTACCCCCAACCGCCTCAGCGCCGGTGGTTCGAACTGCTGGCTGGAAACCATCGGCGTACGCACGAACGGCGGCATCAGGTCGCCGACACGAATGCCATGGGCACGCCATTCCAGATCCAGCGCTTCGGTGAGCCCGCGCACTGCCAGCTTCGAGGCTGAGTAGCTGGCCATATGCGGCGTGCCGTACAGGCCCGAGGCCGAGCCCATGTTGATCACCTGCGCGCTCGGCGTGGCCTTGAGGTAGGGAAAGGCGGCGTGGGTCATGTTCAGCAGACCCAGCACGTTGATGTTGAGAATGGCGGCATGCTCGGCCTGGCTGATCTGTTCGAACAAACCAAAACGCAAAATCCCCGCGCAGTTGAACAGCAATCGCAGTTGACCGTTATGCCGGGCGCAGAACTCACCCAGCACGCGCTGCACCTCGGCCACGTCGGTGACATCCAGGCGCGCATACCAGGCGCCTCCCAGCTCCGCCGACAACGAGGCCAGTGCCGCCTCGTTGATATCCAGCAACCCCACCTGCCAGCCCTTGGCGTGAAACAGCCGCGCGGTCGCCGCACCAATGCCGGAAGCGGCACCGGTAATCAGAATGTTGTCCATTTCAGCGCCCTGCCTGACGAGCGAGCTGCTCCTGAATAAAGCTGGCCACCCGGTTCAGCGCCAGGTCCGCCACATCCAGCAACCCGGCGTGGGCCTGAAAGACGTGCCAACAGCCGGCATAACGCTGCAACTGCACCGTCACCCCCGCCGCGGTGGCGCGCTCAGCCAGCCGCAGGCTGTCGTTGAGCAGCACTTCGTCTTCGCCCACCTGAATCAACAACGGCGGCAGGCCGCTGAGGTCGGCGTACACGGGTGACAGAAACGGATCGCGGCGATCGATATTCGCCGGACAGAACAATGCACCGGCCTGCTGAATCCACGCCAAGCTCAGCAACGGATCGCCAGCCGGCGGCTTGTGCAGTTGGCTCAGGCTGGCATCGGTCAGCGGCGAAAAACACACCAGCGCCGCCGGTAACGGCTGGTTCAACGCCTTCAATTTGAGCACCAGGCCCAACGCCAGATTGCCGCCGGCCGAATCGCCACCGAGCAGAATCTGCTCGCCGCGATAACCCTGCGCCAACAGCGCCTGGTACGCCGCTAGCCCATCGTCCAGCGCCGCCGGAAACGGGTGCTCCGGCGCCAGCCGATAATCCGGCACACACACCGCCAGTTTGGCGCGCTTGGCTAACTGGCTGGCAATGCCGCGGTGGGTGGATGGCGCACCAATCAGGTAGGCGCCGCCGTGGAACCACAACATCACCTGCTCGGTGTCGTGCGCCGGGCGGTGCCATTCACAGCGCAGGCCCGCCAATGTGCTGTCCGCTCGGCGCACGCCGCGCGGAATCACCGCTGAGGCTGTCAGCGCGCGCAGCATCCAGCGTTGCCCGGCAATCGGCATCGGCGGGCGAATCAGGCTGCGAAACAGCAGAATCAGGCTGGTGCGCAGCACGCGGGCCAGAATGCGTTGACTCAAGCGTGGCGGCTCAACGAATGCAGTCATAGTGGGCAAGCTCCGGGCGGCGGGTGTAGTGGCGGTAAGTGAAGGTGAAACCGGGCCAGTTGACGGTGTTCTTGCCGCTGGCGGTTTTGTACCAGCTGTTGCAGCCCTGCTGCCAAATCGAATGGTCGACGGCTTTTTGCAGACTGTGGTTGAACTCGGCCTGCACGGTGGGCTTGAGGTCCATGTAGCGCAGTTGCTGCTGCGCCAGTTGCTGGATGCAGCCGAGCACATAGGCGAACTGGCTCTCCAACATGTAAATGATCGAGTTGTGGCCCAGGTTGGTATTGGGGCCATAGAGAATAAAAAGATTGGGGAAACCGCTGACGCTAATGCCCAGGTAAGCTTCGGCGCCCTCCTTCCAGGCCGCATTCAGGTCCTGGCCGTTGAGGCCGGTGATCTGCATCGGCGCGAGGAAATCAGTGGCAGCGAAACCGGTGCCATAGATGATCGCGTCCACCGCCCGCTCGCGGCCGTCGGCCGTGCGCACGCCGGTTTCGGTAACCGACTCGATGTCTTCGCTGACCACCTCCACGTTGCTGCGCACCAGCGCGGGAAAGTAGTCGTTGGAAATCAGAATGCGCTTGCAGCCCATGGGGTAATCCGGCACCAGGCGCTGGCGCAGTGCCGCATCAGCCACGCTGCGGTGCAAGTGCCAGTGAAACCTCAGCTGCATGGCCTTCATCATTTTCGGCACTACGGTAAAGGCCAGCACGCGCGCCTCGTGCTGCACGTACTTGAGGCCACGGTCGATCTTCTGCAGCCACGGCAAGCGACGCATCACGGCGATTTCCCACGGCCGGTAGGCGCGGTCCGGCTTGCTCAGCACATAGGCCGCCGAGCGCTGGAACACATGCAATTGCGCCACCTGCGGGGCAATCTGCGGAATGAATTGAATGGCACTGGCGCCGGTACCGATCACGGCCACGCGTTTGCCCGTGAGGTCGTACTCGGCATTCCAATTGGCCGAATGAAACGCTTCGCCTTTGAAGCTATCCAGCCCGGCAATCCGCGGCACCAACGGCCGGTTCAATTGACCACAGGCACTCACCAGCGCCTGCGCACTCAGCACCGCACCATCGACACAGGTAACCCGCCACAACCCAGCCTCGGCGTCGAACTGCGCATGGCGCACCTCGGTGTTGAAGCGAATACGGGGGCGCAGCCGGTACTTGTCGGCGCAGTGCTGCTGGTAGGCAAAAATCTCCGCCTGGGGCGCGAACTTGCGCGTCCAGTCGGTTTTCGGTTCAAAGGAAAAGGAATACAGGTGCGAGGGCACATCGCAGGCCGCGCCGGGGTAGCGGTTATCGCGCCAGGTGCCGCCCAGGTCGCTGGCTTTTTCCAGCAGCAGAAAGTCGCTGATACCCGCACGCTGCAACTGGATGGCCAGGCCCATGCCGGCAAAACCGGCGCCAATAATCAGCACGCGCAAGGGCGCCGCTGACGGGGACGTGTTGTTCATTGTTGTTATCCCTGATGGTCAAGTGGCAGTAGCCACGGCGCTAAGACTAGAACGCCACACTGGCGATGGTTATGGCATAGTCGGCCATCAACTTGTGATTTTCGGACAAAACATGCCGAACACCGCCACCCCCACCTGGCCTACCCGCCGCAGCGCCATCAGCGCCCAACTGCTGACCCAATTTGGCCTCGACCAGGGCTTGGCGCTGGACACCTGCCTGGCGGGTACCGGCCTGGACCTGGCGTTACTGGCCGACCCCGGCGCCGAAATCGACGCGACCCAAGAGCTCCTGCTGATCGGCAATCTGGTGACGGCCCTCGGCCATATCCCGGGCATCGGCATCAAAGCTGGCTTGCGCTACCAACTCAACACCTATGGCATCTGGGGGTTTGCCATGCTCAGCAGCGCCAACTTCCGCGACGCCGCGCACCTGGGCTTGCGTTACCTGGACCTGACCTATGCCTTCAGCGGCATGCGCCTGGAAGAGCGGGATGACGAAGCGCACTTTATCCTCGACTCGGACCAGGTGCCGGCAGCCTTGGCGGGCTTTATTCTCGAACGCGACCTGGCCGGGGTGCTGAGCATCCAGCGTGACCTCACTGCCGTGCCGATGCCACTAACCGCCGTGTGCCTGACCGTAGCCGAACCTGCAGACCTCAGCCTGTACCTCGACCTGCTGGGCGTGCGCCCGCAGTTCAACGCCCGCGAAAACCGCCTGATCTTCCCCCGCGCCCTGCTCGACCGCCCGCTGCCCGGCGCCAACCCGCAGGTAATGCAGCACTGCGAACAGCAATGCCAGGCGTTGTTGGCCAAGCGCCGCGTGCGTGGCGGGCTCAGCGGGCGAATCCGCGACCGTTTGCTGGCCCAGCCTGGACGGTTGCCGGATATGGAGCAGTTGGCGGATGAACTGCACATGACCAGCCGCACCTTGCGGCGGCGGTTGTTGGCGGAGAACAGCAGTTATCGGCTGTTGCTTGAAGAGGTACGCCAGGCGTTGGCGGAAGAATTGCTTGGCACCGGTGGTTTGACGTTGGAGGAGATTGCGGAGCGTTTGGGCTACGGCGAGATGTCCAATTTCATGCATGCATTCAAGCGCTGGAAAGGGGTGACGCCGGGGCAGTTTCGGCGGTCTGGGGTTTGAAGGTTTGCTTTGCGGGCTGGTCCGGTTTCATTGTCACGAGCGCTGGGCGCGAAACAAAATGCTCCGCACATGGGGTAGAAAACCTCCTCTATCCATGCAACAAAATCGGCAAAAAAAAGCCCGCCATTAAAGGCGGGCCAAGTCAGGAACAACCGTTTAAACAGTGTCAGTTTTCAACGTGTGGTCGGTGAGCATCCCATTGATCACCGTAGCCGCATCCGGCCCGCCGTAAGCCGCCGCCAGATCCACCCCAGTCAACACCACGCTCTGCGCAATTCCGCCGCCAGGCGTGGTGCTGATGTTGATGGTGGTGGTGCTACCGAAGTTGAAGCTCAGGTAGTCATCCAGCGCCGTGCCGGTCTGGGTCACCCCGGACAGCAGTTGCGACAGGTCGAGCACATCCGAGTTGGCGCCGGTGCGGGTGAAGTCACTGATGGTGTCAGTGCCACCCAAGCCGCCTTTTTCCCAGATGAAGGTGTCATGGCCATCGCCACCGATCAGGGTGTCGTTGCCCAGGCCGCCAACCAGGAAGTCATCGCCACCCAGACCGCTGATGGTGTCGTTGCCAGCGCCGCCATACAGGTAGTTGCTGCCGTTGCTGCTGCCGCCGCTGTTGCCCGTCAGGGTGTCGTTGAACTCCGAACCGATCAGGTTCTCGATGCTGCTGAACGTATCCGAACCTCCGCCGCCACTGGAGGTACCGGCGCTGAGGTTGACGACCACCGCCGAGTTGGCGTCGATGTAGCTGGCGGTGTCTACGCCATTGCCGCCGTTAAGCGCATCGTTGCCCGCGCCGCCGGCGAGGATGTCGTTGCCCTCCCCGCCATTGAGCGTGTCGTTGCCCCCCAAGCCGATCAGAATGTCATTGCCGTCACCGCCGCTAAGGGTGTCTGCGGAGCCATCGCGGCCGAGCAGAATCTCATCGCGGAAGGTGCCGTCCAGGGTGCTGTCGCCCGCATCGCGCACCACACTGACCGCTGCCGTATCCAGCGCCGTGGCGTGGTCCAGAGAGGCGGTGTAGTTGAAGCTGCCGCCGTTGGTGGAGCTGTTGCCAATCTCGGTGAAGGTGATACTCGAGCCGTTGTGAGTGACCGTACCGTCCAACGCGCCATTGGCAGCGATGGTCGATAGCAGGTTGTGGCTCGGGCCGGTGTCATTGGCCAGCAGCGCCCAGGTCGGGATGTTGATCTCATCGGCACCGGTCTGCGCGTTGACGTTGGTCAACACCAGATCATCACGCACCACCATCGGCGCCTGGCTGGCACTGATGGCGATGTTCAGCGCCGCTTGCGCGCTACTGTCGCCGTCCAGGTCCATCAGGGTGAACAGGATGGTCGCGGCAATCGCCGTGCTTACCACGCTCGGTGGAGTGAACGAGTAGGCGCCGGTGCCCACATTCACCGCCAGGCTGCCACCCGAAGGCAGGCCCAGGGTGAGAATCCCGGAGGAATAGACCCCGGTAGTCGTGCCTGAACCGCTACTGGCCACGGTGTTGCTGGTTTTGTCGTAGGTGAAGGTTTTGCCATCCACCGTCAGGGTGCGCACGAACCCGCCATCGGCACCGAAGCTGCCACCGGTAGTGAGGTTGCCCAACAGTGGCGAGGCCTGGGCAGTGCTGACCAGTACCGAGCTGAGGTTATTCAGGTCGGTGACCACGGTGCCCGTGGTATTGGTGTTGGTGGTGCCGTCGTAGGCAATCGGATGCAACGCCGCCTCGGTGCTGCCGCTGCCCATTCCCAGGGCGTAGGCGCGCACGTTATTGGCGGTGAGGAAGTTGATCCACGCCTGCTCTTCCGAGAGGGTACCGCCGCCAGGCCAGCCCGCGCCTGCACTGCCGGCAGCGTTAGAAATCCCGGCATCACCGTTCGGCTCGTTGGGTTCACCGTCGGAGAGGAAGTACGCCACGTTCTGCACATTGCCGGTGACGATCTTGCCCGGCTGAGCATAGGTACTGATCGCCTGGATCAACGCCGCGTCATAGTTGGTGTTGGTGGTAGGGTCCAGACCCAGGATCGCGGCCTTGGCGTCAGCAATCGACACCCACACCTCCTCTTGCGTGGCCGAGGAGGCAAAGGTCACCACACTGACCTTCACATCACCCAGCGCGTCGTATTGTTCGAACAGCTCCAGCAGGGCATTTTTCGCCACATCCAGGCGGGTCATGCTGCCCACCCCGGCGCCGCTGTCCATGCTCCCGGATATATCCAGGACGATCATCAGATTGGTGTTCAGGCTGGTGGAAGCCTGGCCGGTTTGGGTGATATTGGCCGCTGTCGGGGCATCGTCGCGGAAGCTGATGGCGTTGCCCAGGTTCAGCGAGGTGCTGGCCGAGTCGCCGTCCTTGTCCACGACCGTGGCCACCAGTTGCACCAGGTTGGCGGCACCCAGTGTGGCGACCTGATCCGGCCCGGAGTTGGGCAGGTGCAGAATCGCGCGGGCCTGGTCGAGGCTGACCTGGCCGGTAACGGTGTCGACGCCCACGGTAAACACCGTGGTGGCGCCCACGCGACCGACCACCTCGTTACCGACCTTGTACAGCAGGATATCGCTGCCAGTGGCGCTGTCTTTCAGGCCGCTGTTCACCCCGGCAGCACTGACATTCAGGCTGTAGGAAGTAGTCCCCAGGCCATCGGCACCGCCCACGGCGGTGAACGAGCCAGTGAAGTTTGCCGACGCATTGCCGGCCAGGTTGGTTTCATCCACCTGCAGGGTCACCGGGGTGACGTTGCTCAGGCTGATGCTCGGAGCGTCATCTTTGAAGCTGATGGCGCTGCCGAGGTTGAGGCTAGCAGTGGCGGTGTCGCCGTCTTTGTCGACCACAGTCGCTACCAGCTGCACCAGGTTGGCAGCACTCAGGCTGACCTCCTGATCCACCCCGGTATTGGGGGTATGCAGCACGGCACGCAGTTGGTCCAGGGTCACTGCACCGGTGCTGCTGTTGACCGACACACTGAACACCAGCTCATTGCTGCTGGCCGTGCGACCGACAATCGCCCCACTCTCGACGCTGAGCAGCACGTTCTGGCCGGTGGCCGAGTCATCCAGGCCACTGTCCACACCCGCCGCGCTGACCTTCAGGCTATAGGTGGTGGAGGCAATGCCATCAGCCCCACCGACGGTGGTGAAGGAGCTGGCGAAATTGACGATCGCATTGGTCGCCAGGTTGCTTTCATCCACCTGCAGGGAATCGGCAGCGGCCGCGCCGGCACTGATGCTCGGGGCGTCATCTTTGAAGCTGATGGCGTTGCCCAGGTTGAGGTTGGCCGTGGCGGTGTCACCGTCCTTGTCGGTGGCGGTGGCAGTCAGTTGAATCAGGTTGGCAGCAGCCAATCCGGCGACCTGATCCGGCCCGCTATCCGGGCTATGGATGATCGCGCGCACCTGATCGAGGGTGACCAGGCCCGTGCTGCTGTTGACCGAGACACTGAACACCAGCTCATTGCTGATGGCGGTGCGGCCGACAATCACCCCGGATTCGTTGCTGAGCAGAATATTCTGCCCAGTGGCCGAGTCGTCCAGGCCGCTGTCCACGCCCGCCGCACTGACCTTCAGGCTGTAGCTGGTGCCGGCCAGGCCATCGGCGCCACCCAGGGCGCTGAAGGAACTGGCGAAGCTGGCATTGGCGTTGGTCGCCAGGCTGGTTTCGTCCACCTGCAGGGTGCCCAACTGGGCACTGGTGAGGCTGATGCTCGGCGCGTCATCTTTGAAGCTGATGGCGTTGCCCAGGTTCAGCGTGGCACTGCTGCTGTCACCGTCGTAGTCGGTACGGGTGGCGGTCAGTTGCACCAGGTTGGCGGCGGCCAGGCCTGCGACCTGATCCGGACCACTTTCCGGGGTGTGGGCAATCGCCCGTTGCTGGTCGAGGGTCACCTCGCCCGCAGCGTTCACCGACAGGCTGAACACCGTGGTGCCGCCTACCCCGCCGTACTTGCCGACCACATCGTTGCCGATTTTGTACAGCAGGATGTCGTTGCCGGTGGCGGTGTCTTTCAGGCCGCTGTTAACCCCGGCAGCGCTGACGTTCAGGCTGTAGGTGGTGCTGCCCGCAGCGTCGGCGCCGTAGCCGCCGGTAAAGGCGCTGGCGAAGCTGACGCTGGCGTTGGTGGACAGGCTGGTCTCGTCCACTTGCAGGGTCGGTGCCGGCGCGGTGGCCAGACCGACTACCGGCACATCGTCCTCGATCTGCACCAGGAAGCCGCCGCTCAAGGTCATCGGGTTGCTGCTGCCATCCACGGCTTTGAGGATGCTGGCGAAATTCAGGCTGAGAATTTCGTTGTCATCGCCATTGCCCACCGGATGGTCCAGCGGCCCTTTGAGGGTGAAGGTGTAGTCACCGTTGCTCGACAGCTGCAAGGTGAACACCTGCGGCCCGCTGGCGCCGGCTTTGGCGGTCAGGGTATCGCCCGACACGCTGTACACCAGGGCGACGCCATGGGAGGTCGCAGCCGGCAGGCCACTGGTGTTGCTCAGCAGGCTGAACTGCGCGGTGCCAGGGCCGGACACCAGGTCGCCAACGCTGCCGGTGGCGATGGTGTTGACGCTGTCGCCATCGGTGATACCGGCGGCCAGTTCGTCTTCGTCGACACGGGCGATGACCGGGCCGGCATCCTCGACGTAAACCGTCAGGGTGGCCGACGACGGATCGCCGTCATGGTCGATGATGCTGTACTGGAAGGTTTCCACCTTGTCGCCACTGATGGTGGTCGGTGCGCTGTAGCTCCAGGCGCCGGTGCTGAAGTTGAACGACAGTTTGCCGCCTTCAGGCGTAACGATATTGCTCAGGCTGTTGCCAGCAATGTTGGCCCCGGGGCCGCTTGGGTCGATGGTATTCACCCCGTCCCACACATAGGTCACACCACCGATCTGAATCGACTGGATATGGCCCGGACCGTCGGCGCCATAGCCGTCGTCGTCGCCACCCCCTACGGCGTTGTTGTTGCCCAGCAGCACGTTGCCGTTGACTACGCCGGCAATCTGGCCGACCAGGGTGTCGATCAGGGTATCGAAGCCGCTGACCAGAATCGGGTCAACGGTGCCATCCAGATCTACCTGCCCCAGGTGGGTGATGTCGATGCCATCGCCGATGCCGATGGCGGTAACCCTGATGTGGTTGTTATCGACGAAGTTATTCCACTCGATGGCACCGGCATCACTCAGTGAGTTGCCGCCGCTACCGGTGTTCTGGTTGGGGTTGCCGTCACTGATAAAGAACACCTGATTGTTCGCACCCGGAAGCGGCGTGAAGTCGGTGACCACCTTGTGCACCGCGTCGGTGAAATCGGTGCTGCCATCGAACGGCCGAGTGCCACCGGTGGCCGGGTTGAGGGCATTGATCTTGGCCGCGAAGTCGGCGTAGTTGTCATAGCTTGGGTACGACGCCGCGCCATCCGAGAACACCACGATCTGCGCATGCACATCGCCTGTGGTCGCAGCAAACAGCGCCTGGGCCGCGGCTTTCACCGCCACCAGCATCTGGTTCAGTTCGGTATTGTTGATGCTGCCGCTGAAGTCCAGCACGAACACGGTATTGAAGCTCTGCGCCGGTGCCACCTGCACATAGGCCTGGTCGGACTTGGCCAGTGGGGTGTCGTCGTCGACGTCGATGTTCAGGCTGCCGGTGGCTTTGTCACCGTCCTTGTCGGTGACCTGGTAGCTCAGGCTGAAGCCCTGGTTGTTTTCCGCATTGGCGGTGGCGTGGTCGATCGGATTGTTCTGCGTCACGGTGTAGGCACCGGTGCTGGTGTTCAGCGTGACGGTCAGCACGGTGGTGCTGCCCTGCTGAACCAGCAGCGAGGTGCCTGAGGTGACGTAGTTGAAGCCGCTCGGTGCGCCAGTGGTCAGCCACTGAATCGACCCAGCGCCATCGGCGCCATAGCCATGGATCAGGGTGCCGCTGGTGTTTTGTGCGTTGATGTCATCGCCAATGCCACTGGCATTGCCATTGGGCAACGCGTCGTCGTCGAGCAGCACGGTGTTGTTGCTACCCACGCTTGGGCCGTCATCTTTGAAGCTGATAGCGTTGCCCAGGTTGAGGGTGGCGCTGCTAGTGTCGCCGTCGTAGTCGGTGATGGTCGCGGTCAGTTGCACCAGGTTGGCGGCACTGAGGGTGGCGGCCTGATCGGCACCGGTGTCCGGGGTGTGGGCAATCGAGCGGACCTGATCCAGGGTCACCTGGCCACTGGCATCCACCGCCACGGTGAACACGGTAGTTCCGCCCACCCCGCCAATTTTGCCGACCACGTCATTACCGATTTTGTACAACAGGATGTCGTTGTTGGTAGCGCTGTCCTTCAGGCCACTGTTAACCCCGGCACTGCTGACATTCAGGCTGTAGGTGGTAGAGCCCGCGCCGTCGCCACCATACAGGCCGGTAAACGAGCCGGCGAAGTTGTGGCTGGCGTTGTCCAGCAGATTGGTTTCGTCCACTTGCAGCGAGGCGGCGGTGGCGTTGCCGGCACTGATGACCGGCACGTCGTCTTCGATATTGACCAGGAAGCTGCCGGCCAGCGTCAGCGGATTAACGCCGTTGGTGGCCTGCAGAATGCTGGCGAAATCGAGGGTCAGCAGCTCGTTGTCATCACCGTTGCCAACCGGGTGGTCCAGCGGGCCTTTGAGGGTGAAGGTGTAGTCGCCGTTGCTATCCACCTGCAGGGTGAACACCTGCGGGCCTGTTGGGCCGGCGGTGGCGGTCAGGGTATTGCCGACCACGCTGTAGACCAGCGCGACTCCATGGGAGGTGGCCGAGGCCAGACCGCTGGTGTTGCTGTTCAGGCTGAACTGCGCGCCGCTGCCGGCGGCGCTCAGGTCGCTGACACTGCCGGTGGCAATGGTGGTGAACGCATCGCCATCGGTGATACCGGTGGCCAGTTCATCTTCATCGACGGTGGCCACCACCGGCGAGGTGTCTTCCACGTACACCGTGAGGGTGGCCGAGGATGGGTCGCCGTCGTGGTCGACGATGCTGTATTGGAAGGTTTCCACCTGGTCGCCGCTCAGCGACGTCGGGGCGCTGTAGCTCCAGGCGCCGGTGCTGAAGTTGAACGAGAAGGTGCCGCCGGCCGGAGTGGCGATGTTGGTCAGTTGATTGCCAACAATGTTCGCCCCACTGCTTGGGTCGATGGTGTTCACCCCGTCCCAGACATAGGTGACGCCGCCCACCTGAATCGACTGGATATGCCCTGGGCCATCGGCGCCGTAACCATCGTCGTCGCTGGTGCCGGCCACGCCGTCGCTGCCGTGCAGCACGTTGCCATTGACCATGCCGGCGATCTGGCCGACCAGGGTGTCGATCAGGGTATCGAAGCCGCTGACCAGAATCGGGTCAACGGTGCCATCCGCATCCACCTGCCCGAGGTGGCCGATGTCGATGCCATCACCAATGCCGATGGCGGTGACCGTGATGTGGTTGTTATCAACGAAGTTGTTCCACTCGATAGCACCGGCATCACTCAGCGAATTGCCGCCTGTACCGAGGTCCAGGTTGGGGTTGCCGTCGCTGATAAAGAACACCTGGTTGCTGGCACCGGGGATCGGGGTGAAATCAGTCACCACCTGGTGCACGCCGTCGGTGAAGTTGGTGTTGCCGTTATACGGCCGGGTACCACCAGCGTCCGGATTGACGGCGTCGATTTTGGCCGCAAAGTCGGCGTAGTTATCGAAGGTTGGATAGGACAACGCATCGCTGGAGAACAGCACGATTTGCGCATGCACATCGCCAGTGGTGCCACTGAACAGCGCCTGGGCCGCGGCTTTCACCGCCACCAGCATCTGGTTCAGTTCGCTGTTGTCGATGCTGCCGCTGAAGTCCAGCACGAACACGGTGTTGAAATTCTGCTGCTGCGACACCTGCACCGAAGCCACATCGTTTTGCGCTTGCGGGGTGTCGTCATCGACGTTCAGTTGCAGGGTGCCATTGGCCTTGTCGCCGTCCTTGTCGGTGACCTGGTAGTTGAAGGTGAAGGCCTGGTTGTTTTCGTTGTCCGCGTTGGCGTGATCGATCGGTGCGTTCTGCACCACGCTGTATTGGCCGGTGCTGCTGTTGAGGCTCACGGTCAGCACGTTGGTGCTGCCTTGCATCACCAACAGGCTGGTGCCGGAGGTGGTGTAGGTGAAGCCAATGGGCGCGCCGGTGGTCAGCCACTGAATCGAGCCGGCGCCGTCGGCGCCGTAGTTGTGCGCCAGGGTGCCAGTGGCATTCGAGGTGTCGACGTCGTCATTCACGCCGCCGGCAATGCCGTTGTCCAGGGCATCGTCGTCGAGCAGCACAGCGTCATTGCTGGCGACACTGGGGCCGTCGTCTTTGAAGCTGATAACTTTGCCGATATCGACGGACGCAGTGGCGCTGTCGCCGTCGCCATCCACCACGGTGGAGCCCAGGCTGATATGCCCGGAACCGAGGTACGCGGCTTCGTCCGGGTCCAGGGTTGGGTGCACGATGCTGCGCAGCTGATCTAGGGTCACGGTGCCGCTGGCATCGACGTTAAGGGTGAACGAAATATCACCACCCATGCCGCCAACGCGGCCGACGATGGCACTGCCCTCTTTGAACAGCATGATGGTCGAGCCGGTGGCGGTATCCACCAGCCCGGAGTTGGAGCCAGTAACGTTCAGCGCATAGCTCTGGCTGGCCAGGCCGTCGGCGCCGGCCTGCACGTTGAAGGTGCCACTGAAATTGGCACTGGCGTTGGTGCTGAGGTCGGTCTCATCCACCTGCAATTGCAGCGACGAACCCCAGGTAACGTTGGTGGCCACGTCGTTGTAGTCGTAGTCCGAGCCCAGGGTGAGGTCTTCCCAGTTCTGGTTGCCGGCACTGCCGTTGTCTTGCAGGTGCGAGCCGCCTGGATTGAGGGTGGCGTCGTTGAACAGCACGTTGGCACCATCCGAACCGGTCAGCGGCGTGCCGCCCACCGAAGCAACCCAGGCTCCGCCGACCAGACTGAAGGTCACGCTGGCACCGTTGACCAGGCCAGGGTTGTTGCTGGCGCCATTGGGGATGATGAAGAAGCCAGTGTGGGCCGGGTCCAGACTGCCAAGGTCGGAGGTGTCGCCAGCACTTTGATTGTGCACGTTCGCCCAGATGATCTTGCCGTCTACCGGCGTGCCATCGGCGGCCTTGGTGTAGTAGCCATAGCTGTTGTTGTAACCGGCGCTGCTGCCTTCGAAAGTGACGAAGGAATTGCCGCCGAGGTCGGCCGCCTGAATGGTCGGGCTGTCGTCGTCGATAGAGACGGTCAGTGAACCGGTGGCGCTGTCATCGTCCTTGTCGGTGACGGTGTAGCCGACGTTCAGGAGGATGTTGTCTTCGGTGCTGGTGTCCGGGTGCATCAGCGGTTGCAGGAGGTTCACCGTGTAGGCGCCAGTGGCCGGATCGGTGAGGGTCACGGTCAGCAGCGCGCCGCGGGCGGAGCTGATGGTCAGGGTGTTGCTGCCGGCATCCCAGGCCGAGGTCACAGTTTCACTGCCCAGAGTGGTCGGGCCCGTCAGCACAATGCTTTTCAGGCCATCGGCACCGGCCGCAAAGGTCAGGTTGCCGGAGGTGCTGGTGGCAGCACCCGGCACATCGCCTGGACCGCCATTGATGCCGCCCGACAGGCCTTCGTCGTCGAGCACCACTGGCACAGTGGTTTGCCCGGCAGTCGGCGCATCGTCGTGGAAGCTGATGGCGTTGCCGAGGTCGAGGGTGGCGCTGCTGCTGTCACCGTCCTTGTCGGTGATGGTAGCGGTCAGTTGCACCAGACCGCTGCCCAGGCCAGTGGCCTGATCCGGGCCGGTGTCCGGGCTATGAACGATGGCCAGGCGTTGATCGAGGCTGACCTCGCCGCTGGCGGCATCCACCGAGACCACGAAGGAAATCGCCCCCGCCGAGCCGCCCACGCGACCGACGATGTCATCACCGACTTTGTACAGCAGGATGTCGTTGCCACTGGCAGTGTCTTTCAGGCCGCTGACCGTGCCATCGGGCACTGCCGCCAGGCTGTAGCTGGTGGTACCGGCGCCATCGGCGCCATAGTTGCCGCTGAAATTGCCGCTGTAATTGCCATGGGCATCGGCGCTCAGGTCGGTTTCATCCACCACCAGGCTGGCCACTTTGCCCTCGCCCACGCTGATGCTCGGGGCATCGTCGAGGAAGCTGATGCGGTCACCGATGTTGACGGTGGCGGTGTCACTGTCACCGTCCTTGTCGGTGATGGTGGCACTCAGTTGAATCAGATTGGCCACCAGGCTGCCGGTGGATTGGTTCGGCCCGGTATCCGGACTGTGTTCGATGGCGCGCTGCTGGTCGAGGGTGACCGTGCCGCCCGCATCGACGGTGACTTTGAAGGAAATCGCGCCGGAGGCATCGCCCACCCGACCGACGATATCGTTGCCCTCTTTGAACAGCACAATGGCGTCGCCACTGGCGGTGTCCACCAGACCGCTGTCGGCGCCGTCGGCACTGACGTTCAGGTTGTAGGCAAGGGTACCGGGGCCATCGGCACCGAAACTGCTACTGAAGGCACCGCTGAAATCGGCACTGTGGTCAGTGGCCAGGAAGGTTTCATCCACTTGCAGGAATGCCACCTGGCCCTCGCCCGGATTGATCACCGGCGCATCGTCGTTGAAGGTAATGGTGTTGCCGATGTTGAGGGTGGCGGTGCTGCTATCGCCATCCTTGTCGGTGATGGTCGCGCTCAGCTGCACCAGGTTGGCCACCAGGCTGCCGCTCGATTGGTTCGGGCCGGTGTCAGGATTGTGCTCAAGGGCGCGTTGCTGATCGAGGGTGACCACGCCGTCGGCGGCTACCGTGACCTTGAACGACACGTCGCCTGCCGGGCCACCGACCCGGCCGACAATATCGCTGCCTTCTTTGTACAGCAGAATCGCGTCGCCACTGGCGGTGTCCACCAGGCCGCTGTCCGCACCGGCGGCGCTGACGTTGAGGTTGTAGACCAGAGTGCCGGCGCCATCGGCACCGAAGCTGCTGGTAAAGGCGCCGCTGAAATCGGCTTGGGCATCGGTGCTGAAGTCGGTTTCATCCACCAGCAACGCGATGCCGGCGGCAGTGCCGGGCACGATGCTCGGGCCGTCGTCGCGGAAGCTGATCACCCCGCCGAGGTCGAGGGTGCCGGTGGCGGTATCGCCGTCGTTATCGGTAGCGGTGGCCACCAGGTTGACGTGGCCGAGGCCGAGGTAATCGACGTCGTCCGGATTGCTGCCATCGGCATGCACCACGGCACGAATCTGGTCGAGGGTGACCTTGCCGGTGCCATCGACGCTGAGGGTGAACACCAGGTCGTTGCTACCCACGGTACGGCCTTCAATGCCACCGGCACCCAGGGTGAGTACCACCCCTTCACCGGTGGCGGTATCCACCAGGCCGGTGCTGGTGGTGCCGAGGGTCAGGTCATAGGTCAGGCTTTGCAGGCCATCGGCACCGGGCTGCACATTGAAGGCGCCGCTGAAGTCGGCTGAGGCGTTGACGTCCAGGTGGGTTTCATCCACCTGCAATTGCAGGGTCGAGCCAAAGGTGACGTTGGTGCTGACGTCGTCATAGTCGAAGTCGGAGCTGTTGGTGAGGTCTTCCCAGTCCTGGTTGCCAATACCACCGACGTCTTGCAGGTGCGCACCGCCCGGGTTGAGGGTGGCGTCACTGAACAGCACATTGGCACCGTCGGAACCCACCAGTGGCGTACCGCCGACAGAGGCGACCCATTGGCCGCCAACGAAGCTGAAGGTGACTTCAGCACCATTGCTCAAGCCGGCGTTGTTGCTGGCGCCATTGGGAATGATGAAGAAACCGGTGTGGGCCGGGTCGACGTTGCTGATATCGACGGTATCGCCCACGGTCTGGTTATGCACGTTCGCCCAGATGATCTTGCCATCCACCGGGGTGCCATCGTCGGCCTTCACGTAGTAGCCGTAGCTGTTGTTGTAACCGGCGTTGCTACCCTCGTAGGTGACGAACGAGCTGCCGCCGATATCGGCGGTCTGGATGGTCGGGCTGTCGTCGTTGATGGTCACCGTCAGGGTGCCGCTGGCTTGGTCGTTGTCGCCATCAGTGACGGTAACGCCGACGTTGAGGGTGATGTCGTCTTCGGTATCCACCGCTTCGTGCATCAGCGGTTGCAGCAGGGTTACGGTGTAAGCACCGGTAGCGGTGTTGGTCAGCTCCACAGTGAGCAGTGCGCCACGGGCCGAGCTGATGGTCAGGGTGTTGGTGCTGGCATCCCAGGTCGAGGTCACGCTTTCGCCGCCCAGGGTGGTCGGGCCGCTCAGGGCCACACTTTGCAAGCCATCGCCGCCGGCCGCGTAAGTCAGGTTGCCACTCACGCTGGTGGCCGCTCCGGGCGCATCATCCGGGCCGCCGTTGATGCCGCCGCTGAGGCCGTCTTCATCCAGCACGGTGTTGGCGGTGACATTCCCGGCAGTCGGCACATCGTCTTCGATATCGATGGTGAACAGGCCATTGGCCTGGTCGAAGCCTTGCACCGGGTCGCCGTCGAAGTCGGTGGCGGTCAGCAGGTGGGTGAAGTCGATGCCAAGGATTTCACCGTCGGCAAACAGCTCGCCATCGTCGCCATCGGCTTGTGGGTGGTCCAGCGGGCCTTGCAGGGTGAAGCTGAAGCTGCCGTCGGCACCCACTTGCAGGGTGAACACGTCATAGCCGGGCACGCTGGCGGTCAGGGTGGTGTAGCTGCCGTCACCGGCGATGGTGACGGTGAATTCCAAGGCCACGCCACCGGAAGTCAGGCCCTGGGCCTGCATCAGCGCGTTGGCGGTAGCGGTGCTGACCAGGCCGAAGCTGCCGATGCCATCGGCACCGAAATTCACCAGGCTGAGCAACGAACCGGGGCCGGCTTCGTAGCTGGCGTACACGGTTTGCGCTGGATCAGCATCCGCACCTTGCGGGTCGCTGTCTTCGTTGTTGCCCTCGTAGGGCGCGTTCAGTGCCGGCTGGGCTGGCAGGGCGAACAGGCTGGGGCCTTCGCTGGGTGGGGTCTGGGTCAGGGCATCTTCATGCACGGTGCCGCCGACGTGGGGGAAGGCCAGCAGTTGCGGGCCGTTGTCACCATTGCCCTCGCCTTCGCCATCGAAGGTCACCAACTCGGGGCTGTCGTCGTTGACGCTGACCGCCAGGTTACCGGTGGCCGGCGTGCCGTTGCCGTCGGTGATGGTGTAGTTGAGGTTCAGATTCAGGGTGTCTTCGGCGCCGGCCACCGGGTGGTCCAGCGGCAGTTGCAGTTCGAAGCTGTACGCACCGGTGAGCGGGTTGGTGTTGGTCGCGGTGAACACCACCGGGCCGTCAGCACCGCCGCGGTGGGCAGTGAGGGTCAGGCCATCGGCGCTGATCACCGCGACCAGGGCCAGGCCATGGGAGCTGAGGGCGGACAGGTCGACCGCGTTCCAGGAAAACGCGCCAGGGCCGTCCGCGCCGAAGTTGTAACCGAGGCTGCCGCTGATGGACGCCGGCACACCCGGCAGGTCATCGCCGTAGCTGCTGCCTTCGATGCTGCCGGGCAGCTCGCCGTCTTCGTCGAGGGCAATCGCCACGTCACCGGCTGTCGGCGCGCTGTCTACCGCCACACGATTGGCGTCGGGTTCCGGATCGGGAAATTCAGGGCCACGCACCAGGCCTTCAGTGGGGAAGCCAATGGTCGGGTCGACCGCGCCACCGACTTCGGTCAGCAGCACAAAGGAGCGACCGCCGCCGGCGCCGCCTGCACCACCCGCACCGCCTGCACCTGGGCCGGCTGCGGTGGCTTCACCCTCTTGGGTGGGGTCGACGCCCGCCTCGATGGCGGCCTGCAGTTTTTCGACGTCGGTGAGTTCTTTCTCGCTGGGGGTCGCCGGCGCAGTGGGGTCTACGGGCGTAGTGTCGTTGCCACCGCTTTGGCCGGCCAGCAACGAGGAATCAAGATTGAGGCTGCTTTCGCGGCCGAGGGTCAGTTCACCGCCGTTGGCCAGGGCCACGGCAACGGCGCCTTGCGCGCCTGTATCCAATTGTTCGCCGGCGTAGACCCGATCACCTTCAGTCAACGCGCGTCGCGATCCATCGCTCGCTACCGCATAGACCTCGCCGATTACCTTACTGACGACACCAATTAACGTAGCCATGATTCCTTCCTCACTACCGCTGCCGACGGACCGTCGACACGACATTTCAAAAGGGCCAAAAGCCTTTCAAAACCTGAGGAATTTGAGAAACCAACTGAAAGTTATGCATTGATGCCTTGCATCAAAAAGCCATGACGTCAAAAAATTATCGCCCTAGCCTGCCTCGAACTACCAGCAGATGTTCTCCCCGTTCCAGACGCTCTAAACTGCATTTGACCGTGATTTACAAGCCTCGCCAGAGCCACAGACCCCGAAAAACGTGACTTGCAGGCAAAAACAATGTGCTCGTTTTCACACACTGCATAAGATTTTTTGTTCATAAGACTTGTTCCAAAAATTTCTTAGCTTCTTCTAAAGATGTTCTTAGCTGTGATGTTACAAGCCTGAAACGGTTCATTGGGCATATAAGCCAATTTATTGGCGAAACCAACACAACACACACATCTGGAGAAGTACCCATGCCTGCACTAACCCCCTTGTGGAGCAGCGTGCTGCTGGCTTTGGTCTGCGCTCAAGCGCAGGCCATGAGTCTGTCCGAAGCCATCCAAAGCACCATCGACACCCACCCTGAGCTGCAAGCCAGCATCAACGACCGCCGCTCCACCCTGGAGCAAGTCAAGGTTGCCAAGGGTGGTTACCTGCCCGTTGTCGATGCGATTGCCGGCTACGGCCGTGAGGAAACCGACAACCCCACCACCCGTGGGCTGACCGGACACAACAAGGAGCAACTGACGTACGGCACCTCGCAACTGCGTTTGCGCCAGATGATTTTCGATGGCTTCAACACCCCCAATGAAGTGGCCCGCACCGAAGCCGTGGTCGACTCGCGCGCGTATTACATTCAAGGCACCGCCGAAGACCTGGCCCTGCGCACCATCGAGGTGTACTTGGAAGTATTGAAGCGCCGCGAGATGGTGGCACTGGCGAAAAACAACCTGCAGGCCCACCAACGCATGGGTGACCAGATTGGCCTGCGCAGCGAACGTGGGGTGGGCAGCGCGGCTGACACCGACCAGTCCGCCGCTCGTGTGGCCCTGGCGGCCAACAACCTGTACACCGAAGAAGTGAACCTGGCCGACGCCGAGGCCAACTTCTTTAGCGCCGTCGGCCGCATGCCCGACGAGCTGGAAACACCCGCCTCGATCAAAGGCCAGGTGCCGGAAGACCTCGCCAGCGCGCGGCAAACGGTGATCGACAACAACCCGCTGCTGAAATCGGCGCAGTCCGATGTCAACGCCGCCGAGAAACAATACGAAGTGGCCAAGTCGCCCTTCTACCCACGCCTGGACGCCGAACTGGCCGCTAACGCCAACAACAACACCGCCGGTGATGAAGGCCACGACAACTCCTGGCGGGCCGGCGTGGTAATGACCTACAACCTGTTCAACGGCGGCCGCGACAAAGCCAACCTGCAGTCCTCGGCCTACAAGATCAACCAGGCCATGGACATCCGTAACAATGCCCTGCGGGTGATCAACGAAAACCTCTCGCTGGCCTGGAACGCCATGCAGAACGCCCGCCTGCAAACCCCGAAAGCGCGCGACTACGCCGACTACACCAAACGTGTGCGCATGGCCTACCAGGACCAGTTCGGCCTCGGCCAACGCACCCTGCTCGACTTGCTCGACAGTGAAAACGAGCTGTTCACCGCCAACCGCCGCTACGTCGAAGTGCGCTACACCGAAGAGTTCTCGATGTACCGCCTGCAATCGGCCATGGGCGACCTGCTACACAAACAAGGCACCGTGCTGCCAACCGAAGCCACCGCCCTCAACGACGTGAAGAGCACAGCGCAACTACCTGCGATGAAATAACCCCGTGCGTAAAGCGCACGCCGTTACGTAGGTTGGGTTAAGCGCAGCGCAACCCAACAGGGAGCCCAGAGGGCTCCGCGTGAAGGTCTCCTGAGGGACAGATACGAACTACCTGCCCGCCTCAAGACCGCTACGCGTAAGCCAGATGACCGACAAGCGCCGGCCTCTGGCCGGCCTGTTGGGCTTCGCTGCGCTCAACCCAACCTACTCGATAGCGTATGTATCAGCCCCGACGTTTGAAGTCCGGCGACGATTGTCTGAACCCCTCTACAACGGTGTGTTCACACAGCAGTCAGCCGAGTTCTCAAGGTCTGAATCAGGAGTAGCAAGACTGTGACCACCATGGAACGGGCCGGCCCCTCCGGCGATCCGCGGTTAGACCATGACGACCCGTTGCTCGACGGGTTGTTGATCCTCTGCAACCTGCACAATTGCTCCGCCAGCCGCGGCAGCCTGAGCGCCGGCTTGCCGATGCCCGAACAACGCCTGAGCCCCGAACTGCTGCCCCGCGCCGCAGCCCGCGCCGGTCTGCAAGCACGTTTGCTGCGCCGGGAACTGAAAGCCATTTCCGCCCTCAACCTGCCGGTGCTGCTGCTGTTCAAAGGCGGGCGCTGCGCCGTGTTGCGTGAATGGGGGCCGAACAATCAGGCGCTGATTCTGCCCAGCGAGGCCGAAGGCGGCGAGCAATGGGTCAGCCGCGAGCAGCTGCAAAACGAATACGCCGGCCA
This sequence comes from Pseudomonas sp. GV071, assembly GCF_003050835.1. Lineage (GTDB taxonomy): Bacteria > Pseudomonadota > Gammaproteobacteria > Pseudomonadales > Pseudomonadaceae > Aquipseudomonas. The sequence goes on from NZ_QAOJ01000011.1 coordinate 21,233, forward strand.
GGCGCTGTTCGCCCGCCCCCGCCACGAACTGGAAGACTTGCGCACCCCGCTGGTGCCAAGGGTCGAGGCGTGGTTTCGCGACACCCTGAAGCTATCGCGCTGGCTGTACGCCGACGCCATTCTCGCCAGCCTGCTGATCAACCTGCTGGGCATGATGGTGCCGCTGTTCGTGATGCAAACCTACGACCGGGTGGTGCCCAACCAGGCCACCGCGACCTTGTGGGTACTGTCCATCGGCCTGTTGCTGGGCACGATTTTCGAACTGCTGCTACGGGTGCTGCGCTCGCACTTGCTGGATGTCGCCGGCAAGAAAACCGACGTGGTGCTGTCGGCCACCCTGTTCGAACGCATCACGGGCATGTCCATGATCGCCCGCCCGGCCAGCGTCGGCGGCTTTGCCCAGAGCATCCACGACTTCCAGGGCCTGCGTGAATTTCTCACCGCCGTAACCCTGACCAGCATCATCGACCTGCCCTTCGCCCTGCTGATGATCATCGTCATCGGCCTGCTCGGTGGCTGGATCGTGATAATCCCGCTGCTGGCCTTCCCCATCACCATCGGTTTTGCCCTGATCATCCAGTCACGCCTGCGCGACACGGTGCAGAAAAGCCTGGCCCTGGGTGCTGAGCGCCAAGCCCTGCTGATCGAAACCCTCAGTGGCCTGGAAACCCTGAAAGCCTGCAGCGCCGAAAGCGAGCGTCAGCACAAATGGGAAACCACCCACGGCGCCATGACCCGCCTGGATGCCCACGCGCGCAACCTGTCGGCCCTGGCCACCAATGGCACGCTGTTTCTGCAGCAGTTCTCCGGCATGGCGACGATCATCGCCGGGGTGTATTGCATCATCGACGGCAACCTCAGCGTCGGCGCTCTGGTTGCCTCCTACATGCTCGGCAGCCGGGTAATGGCGCCACTGGGACAGATCGCCGGGTTGATCACCCGCTACCAGCAAGCACAAATCACCATGCGCAGCACCGACGCGATGATGAGCATGCCGCAAGAGCGCCAGGCCAAGCAGCGTCCGCTGGAGCGCACCCACCTCAAGGGCGCGCTGGACATGCACAAAGTCAGCTTCACCTACCCCGGCGCCAGCGCCCCGGCCCTGGTCGGTGCCAGCCTGCACATGCAGGCCGGCGAACGCATCGGCATCATCGGCCGCAGCGGCTCGGGCAAAAGCACCCTGGCGCGGCTGATCATGGGTTTCTACACCCCCGAAGAAGGCCAACTGCTGCTCGATGGCCTCGACCTGCGCCAACTCGACGTTGCCGACCTGCGCCACCAGATCGGTTACGTCGCCCACGACTTGCCGCTGTTGTCTGGCAGCCTGCGCGACAACCTGACCCTCGGCGCCCGCTACGTCAGCGACGCACGGATGCTGGAAGTGGCCGAGATGACCGGCGTCAACGAGCTGGCCCGGGCGCACCCGCAAGGCTTCGAACGACCGGTGGGTGAACGCGGCCAACTGCTCTCCGGCGGCCAGCGCCAAGCCGTACTGCTGGCCCGCGCACTGCTGCTCGACCCACCGATTCTGGTGCTCGACGAACCCACCAGCGCCATGGACAACGCCAGCGAAGAAGCACTGAAAGCCAAGCTGCAAACCTGGGTCCAGGGCAAGACCGTGCTGCTGATCACCCACCGCACCTCGATGCTCAGCCTGGTCGATCGCCTGGTGGTGCTCGACAACGGCCAGGTGATGGCCGACGGGCCGAAAGAAGCAGTCATCGATGCCCTGCGCAAAGGCCGCATTGGCCAGGCCTCGGTGTGACGTCAACGAATTGAGTGTGTAACGGGAATCCCATGGACCTGAGCCAACCCCCACGCGGCTATTTTTCCAGCCTGCGGCAGAAGAAGCAGGACACCGAGTTCATGCCGGAAGTCGACGGCGTGGTCCGCGAAGACTCCCCCTGGCTGTCACGCATCACCTTGTGGGCCACCTGCGCCCTGCTGCTCACCGCCCTCGGCTGGGCGCACTTTGCCGTGCTCGATGAAGTCACCACCGGCGAGGGCAAAGCCATTCCCTCGAGCAAGGTGCAAGTGATCCAGAACCTCGAAGGCGGCATCGTCACCGAGATCTTCGTGCGCGAAGGGCAGATGGTGAACAAGGGCGACAAACTGATGCGCCTGGACGACACCCGTTTTCTCTCCAACCGTGGCGAAACCGAAGCCGATCGCCTGGCGCTGGTGGCGCGGGTCGAGCGCCTGTCTTCCGAAGCCGAAGGGCGGCCGATGGCGCTCTCCCCCGACATTCTGGAAAAGGCCCCGCAACTGGCGGCCGACGAATTGGCGCTGTACAGCTCGCGGAAAAAACACCTGGAAAGCGAACAGCGCACCCTCAACGAACAGCTGCGGCAGAAAACCCAGGAACTGGCCGAATTCCGCTCCAAGGTCGAGCAATACCGCTCCAGCCTCGGCCTGCTGCAACAAGAGCTGAACATGTCCGAACCGCTGGTGGGCACCGGCGCGATTTCGCCAGTGGAAATCCTCCGCCTGCGCCGCAGCGCCGTGGAAATCCGCGGTTCGTTGAACTCCACCTCGTTGGCCATTCCGCGCGCCGAAGCGGCCATCGATGAGATCAAAAGCAAAATGCAGGAATCCGACCTGGCCTTTCGTTCCGACGCCTCGAAAGAGCTCAACGAAAAACGCACCGAACTGCAGAAAATCACCGCCACCAGCGTCGCCATCGACGACCGGGTCACCCGCACCACCGTGGTTTCACCGGTGCACGGGATCATCAAGACCCTGAAGATCAACACCATCGGCGGCGTGGTGCAGCCGGGTAGCGACATGCTGGAAGTGGTGCCGTTGGAAGACAACCTGCTGATCGAAGCGAAAGTCCGCCCGCAGGACGTGGCGTTTCTGCACCCTGGACAGAATGCGATGGTGAAATTCACCGCGTATGACTACACGATTTATGGCGGGCTGAAAGCCAAGCTGGAGCTGATTTCTGCGGACACGGTGACGGACGACAAGGGCAATAGCTTTTATCTGATTCAAGTGCGCACCGATAAAAACCATCTGGGCACCGATGAACATCCGTTGCTGATTATTCCGGGGATGGTGGCCAATGTCGGGATCGTGACCGGGCACAAGAGCGTGTTGGATTACCTGCTCAAACCCGTACTCAAAGCGCGCTCGGAAGCCATGCGCGAACGGTGATTTGACGGTACTCCGTAGGTGAGCGAATGAAGACCTTCGAGTCTTAAAACCCCTCCGCCACCAACGCCTGCTTCACCGCCGGCCGCGCCTTGAACGCCTCACGAAACCGCGTCAACGCCTGCAGCTCGTCCAGCTTGCCACCTACCCGCCCTGCCCACCCGGCAAACACCCCCAGGTACGCATCAGCAATGGTGTAGCGCTCTGCAACCAGAAATTCCTGGCCCTGCAAGTGCCGATCAATATGCGCAAACGCCGCGTAAAGCTGCTCCAACGCCTGCGCCCGAATCCCGGCATGGGCGCCCTCATCCGCGCTGTAACGCTCCGGCCGATTCAACGGCCGAAAGCCACCCACATGCACCTCAGAAGCCAGATAGCCAATCCAACTCTGAATCTGCGCCCGCTCCACACTGCCCACCGGCGCGAACAAGGTAGTCGCCGGTTTCAGGTCAGCCAGGAACGGCAGAATCGCGCTGTTCTCGGTAATGATCCGGCCATCATCCAACTGCAACACCGGCACCCGACCCAAGGGGTTGATCTGGTGAATCGGCGAGTCCGCCGTGCGCAACACCACGCGCTCCACCTGAATCGGCAAGTCCAGTTCATGCACAACAACATGGGCGGCAAACGAGCACGCGCCGGGGGAGATATACAGGGTGGTGGTCATGGGGATCCTTAAGACTCGGGAGCGAGGTTTGCCCTATCGCGGCTAAAGCCGCTCCTACGGATTGTGCAGCCTCGTAGGAGCGGCTTCAGCCGCGATGCTGTTTAACCTTCACTAGCAGAAGAAAATAGGCCGCCCTGCCCCTGCCTGAAGAAGGGCGACCAAAACCGGTTGTTTTGATTAGCGCGCGGTAATGACCGAGAGCTTGGTAATTCCTGCCCGCTCGATCGAAGCCATGGCCTTAGCCACCTGGCCGTAGTCCACTTTCTCGTCGGCCTGCAGCTGAACGCGCAGTTCGGCATCTTTGGCCTTGGCGGTTTCCAGGTTGCCTTGCAGCAGTTCCAGCTGAACTTCGTCTTTGTTGATGAAGAACTTGCCGTCGCCGTCGATGCTTACCACCAGCGGATCTTTCTGCTCGACCGGCGCCACCGCTTCGGTCTTCGGCAGGTTGATCGGAATGGCGTTGGTCAGCAGCGGCGCGGTAACGATGAACACCACCAGCAGCACCAGCATCACATCCACCAGTGGCGTTACGTTGATCTCGCTGAGTACTTCATCGCTGTCTTGAGTGGAGAAGGCCATTACGACGCCTCCTTCACTTTCTGCGCAGGGGCTTTGCCGCCTGGCAGCTGGATCAGTTTGAACGCGGACTTCTGCGCCAGGCTGTAGAAGTCATGGGCGAAATCGTCGAGGTCGGCGGAGTTGAGTTTCAGGCGACGCAGGAAGTAGTTGTAAACCAGCACCGCCGGTACCGCGACGGCGATACCCACACCGGTGGCAACCAGGGCTGCACCGATAGGACCAGCTACCGTTTCCAGGCTGGCGGAACCGGCGGCGCTGATACCTTTCAGGGCTTCCATGATGCCCCACACGGTGCCGAACAGACCGATAAAGGGCGAGGTGCTGCCGATCGAAGCGACCACTGCCAAGCCCGATTCCAGGGAGCGGCGCTCACGCTGGATCTGCTGACGCAGGGCACGCTCGAGGCGGTCCTGGTGGTTGATCGCCTGGCTCAGGTCCTGGGCTTGTTCATGCACCTGGATAGCACCAAAGCCGGCCTGGGCCACACGCGATACTGCGCCCGGCTGGGCATTCACCAACTCGGCCGCGCCATCCAGGCTGGAGGCGCCCCAGAACAGCTTCTGGAACTTGCGGTCCTGGCGCTTCAGGCGGCCGAACTGCAGGGCCTTCAACAGGGCCAGGCCCCAGGTCAGCACGGAGAAGCCGACCAGCAGCCAGATGACCGCGCTTTCAATAGATTCGAGGGGGGATGTGGCCAGTAAGCTCATGATTCAACTCTCTCTGTAATTTTCTAATTCTGTAAATTTCTGCTGATGCGTATTCGGAGCTGCAGTTACCGCGGCATCTTGAATTCCAGCGGTACCACGACCCAGCCATCGATGGCCTGGCCGCCCTGCTTGGAGGGCACGAAGGTCCAACGCTTTACCGCTTGTATCGCTGACTTATCCAACAGCTCACGGCCGCTGGAGGTTTGAATCTGGATCTCCGCCGGGCTGCCATTGGCCAGTACCCGAACGCGCAACAACACCGTGCCTTCCCAACCGCGCCGCTGTGCCAGGGGCGGGTACTCCGGCTGCGGGTTCTTCAAATACGCCGCGTATGATGGCGGCGAAGGTGGTGCCGGTGGCGCTGGTGGAGCGGGTGTCGGTGCTGGCGCGGCTACCGGAGGGGGTGTTGGCGCTGGCGGTGGTGGCTCGACCGGTTTCGGTACAGGCTTGGGCGGTGGTGCCGGTTTCGGTTTCGGAATCGGTTTGGGCGCAGGTTTGGCGGCCAGCTCATCCACCACGGGTGGTGGTGGCTCCACAACCGGTGGCGGCGGAGGTGGTGGTGGAGGCGGTTCCACCACCGGCGGTGCCGGCCGGGTGAACTCGATTTCCATCGGCGGAATCTCCGGCGGCACCACCGGCAACGGCGGTGTGCTTTGCTGATTCAGCCAATAGATCAGGCCCCCGTGGGCGACCACAGCGAGGATCGCCAACAACACTTTTTCCCGACGACTCAGGGCGCCGACCGGAGCGACGTGATGACGACGGCTGTGCGCCAATGGCTCGCGATGGCGATGGCCGAGATCGACCAGATCGGCACTGGCCGGCGTCTGCTGCCACAGCCGCTGCGTTGTCGCGGCGGTTTGAACATTGCCCATGTAAAACTCCTTGGGATTGCTTACTTCGTTAGCCAACAGCACAGTGGCCAACGAGCACTCGACAGGGCAAAAAGGCCATTGCAGAGCGGTCTTAAGGTGTTGGGGGCAATGATTGGGGAAAGGGCTTATCTCAAAAAGTAACTTTTTCCTATTTTGTAATAACGTTATGGAATTACTATTTTTAAGTCACTGTTATTTAACGATATTTTATTTTTATGCCGCGAAAGGCATAAAAAACATGCTTTTTAGGCATTGAAAGAAAAAGCGGGCGTTCAAAAGCATCGAGGCTGAAGCCGCTCCCACAAACAGCTCGGTCCGTGTGGGAGAGGCTTCAGCCTCGAGTGTTGAGTTTGCTGTGGTCGAAGGCCTAGGTCGGGGAGCGCTGTTGGCAGAAGAACGCCGCCACTTATCCGCACTCAAAAAATCACATCGCTTCAAACCTCGCCATCAAATCCTCTACTTTCTCCGCCTTGCGCTCTGCCACCACCTGACTATCCAGCCCCCCCACGTACTCCGCCAACTCCGCCACCGAGCTGCACTCGAACATCGCCCGCAACGGCACGTTGCGCTGCAGCACCTTCTGCACTCGCGAAGCAATCTGCGTCGCCAACAACGAATGCCCACCCAACTCGAAGAAGTTGTCGTGCACCCCTACCCGCTCAACTTTCAGCACCTGCGCCCAGATCTCGGCCAGTTGCTGTTCCAGCTCCGAGCGCGGTGCCACGTAGGTCTGCCCCGACAGGCTGCCGAAATCCAACGCTGGCAAAGCCTTGCGGTCGAGTTTGCCGTTGGCGTTCAGGGGCAGGCGTTCGAGCACCTGCCAGTGCAGCGGCACCATATAGTCCGGCAGGTCGCTGCGCAGGCGCTGTTTGATCTGTTCGAACCACAGGCCCTGTTCCAGCACTTGCGCGCCTGGTGAATCTGCTTGTTGGGCGGCGCTGGCGACCAGATAGCCAACCAGGTATTTGCCCGTCGGCCCTTCCTGCACGGCCACCGCCGCGTCGCGGATGTCGGCCTGCTCGTGCAAGCGCGCTTCGATTTCCCCCAGCTCGATACGGAAGCCGCGAATCTTCACTTGGTGGTCGATACGTCCGACGTATTCCAGCACGCCATCGGCCCGCCGCCGCGCCAGGTCGCCGCTGCGGTACAGGCGTTCGTCGGGCGCAAACGGGTTGGGCACGAAGGCTTGCGCGGTACGTTGCGGGTCGCCGACATAGCCACGACCGACGCCGGTACCCGCCACGCACAGTTCACCCACGGCCCCCAGCGGCACCAGTTCCAGCGCCTCGTCCAGCAAATACAGGCGGTTGTTGTCGGTGGGGCTGCCGATAGGCAAGTAGGTGCTTTGCGTCGACGCCTGGTCGACGCGGAAGAACGCCACGTCGTCCGAGCATTCCGCCGGACCATAGGCGTTGACCAGGCCGACGGCCGGGAAGCGTTGCAACCATTGGCGCGCCAGCTCAGGTGGCATGGCTTCGCCGGTTGGCAGCATCCAGCGCAACGTGTGCAGGTCGTGCTGCACCTCCTCCGCGAGCATGCCCTGGATCAGCGACGGCACACTTTCCAGCACGCTGATGCGCTGCTCGGCGACATGCGCCAGCAAGGCCTGTGGGTCGTGGGCGATGGCATTCGGAACGATGGCCACGCGGGCGCCGAACAAGGGTGCGGCGAGGAATTGCCAAACGGAAATATCGAAGCTTTGCGAGGCGGTCTGAGCGATCACATCGTCCGCCCCGAGTTGCAGGTACGGCACCTTGCTCAGCTGGTTATTGAGCATGCCGGCCTGCTCGACCATCACCCCTTTCGGCAAGCCGGTGGAGCCCGAGGTGTAGATCACGTAAGCGAGGTTATTGGCCGCGCTGTACACCCCTGGATTACTGCCAGGCCACGGCCCGGCCTGCACGTCATCCCAGACCAGCAGCTTCGGTCTACGCCCACTGCAACCGAGTTCTTCCAGCAAGGCCTGCGCCTGCTCGCGGCAGCTACGGCTGCACACCAGCACCGGCGTGCGGCTGAGTTCGATGATGCGCGTCAGGCGCTGTACCGGGTGGCCGGGGTCCAGCGGCAAGTAGCCGGCGCCGGCCTTGAAGCTGCCGACAATCATGCCCAGCAGGTCGAGGCTGCGCTCGGCCAGCAGGGCCACCGGTTGGTCGATCTTCACCCCGGCGGCGAGCAAGGCATGGCCCAGACGGTTGGCGCGTTGGTTGAGGGCGCTGTAGCTCCATTGCTGGTCAAGGTAGCTGGCGACCACCCGTTGCGGCGCGGCGGCCACCTGCGCTTCGAACAGGCGCGCGTAACCTTGCTCCAGCGGGTAGTGCCGTTCGCTCTGGTTGCAGGTCTCGGTCAGCAACTGCTGTTCGGCCGCGCCCAGGAGCGGCAGCTCGGCCATGTCGCCATGGAAGTGCTCGGCCAGGGCCAGCAGCAGGCGTTTGAATTCGCCCAGCAGGCGCTCGATGGTCTCGCCCTCGAAATAGCGCTGGTCGTAGGACAGGTGCAGGCCAAGGTCATCGCCGGGGTAGCAGACCACGGTGAGTGGGAAGTTGGTGTGGGTGCGACCGGAGTCGGAGGTGGCATTCACGCTTTGCGCCTGGTCGAGTACGCCGCTTTCCACCGGGGCGTTTTCGAACACGAACAGGCTGTCGAACAGCGGTTGGCCCTTGGGCAGTTCGCTGCATTCCTGAATCGCCACCAGCGGCAGGTACTCGTGCTCGCGCAGGTCCATGTTGCCGGCGAACAAGCCCTGCAACCAGTCACGCACACTGCGCTGTTCACCGGGTGCCGGCACCTTCACCCGCAGCGCCACACTGTTGATAAACAGGCCAACGGTTCGCTGCATGTCCGGCATGCCCACCGGGCGCCCGGCCACGGTGACGCCAAACAGCACGTCACGCTCGCCGCTGTAACGGCGCAGCACCAGCGCCCAGGCAGCCTGGGCAAAGGTGTTGACGGTCAGTTGATGACGCTGCGCCAACTCGCGCAACTGCGCGCCTTCGCTGGCCAGCAGACGGGTGTAACGGTCACCGACCAGCATGCCGCCGTTGTCGCCGGCGTGGTCATGCACAATCGGCCGGTCTCTGGGGATATGGGTGCGGCGTTCGAAGCCGGCCAGGTTGGCTTGCCACCAGTGCCGCGCCTGGTTGAGGTCCTGGCGTTGCAGCCAGCTGATGTAGTCGCGGTACCGCGGCGCCAGTGGCAATTGCGGCGCGCACTGCTCAGCGAGGGCGGCGTAGATTTCGAAGAAATCGCTCATCAGCAAACCACGGCACCAGGCATCGATCAGGATGTGGTGGTTGCTCATCATGAACCAGTAACGCGCCTGTTCCAGCTTGATCAGCCGCAGGTGGAACGGCGGCCGTTGCAGCAGTTCGAAACCGGCTTCGCGCTCGCTTTTGTGCAGCGCTTGCAGACGCGCTTCGTGTTCCTCAGCAGGCAGGTCGCTCCAGTCCAGCACATCCAGTTCGGCGGCGCCGGGTTTATGGATGATCTGCAGCATGGCCTCGCCAGCATTCCAGGCAAACGAGGCCCGCAGCGCTTCATGGCGGGCCACTACCGCTTGCCAGGCCTGGGCGAAACGCGCGGGGTCGAGGGCGCTGTTGATGCGGTAGCGGTCCTGCATGTAATAGATGCCCGTGCCCGGCTCCAGCAGGGTGTGCAGCAGCAGGCCTTCCTGCATCGGCGTCAGCGGGTAGACGTCGTCGATCTGCGCCGCCGGTACCGGCAACTGGTCGAGCTGATCCTGGCTAAGGTGGGCCAAGGGGAAGTCTGACGGCGTAAAGCCACCGTTGCCGGCCTGCAGACAGTGCTCGATAAGGCCGTGCAGTTCGTTGATCAGGTCCTGCGCCAGGGCGTGCACGCTGTGCTCGTCAAAGCGCTCGCGGCTGTAGGTCCAGCGCAGTTGCAGTTCACCGCCGAGCACCTGGCCGTCGATGCTCAGCTCATTGGGCAGCGGCGCATCGGCGGCGTGGATGGCACCGGGGTGGTCGTCTAGCAACTGCAACAAGGCCTCGCCTGCTGGGCTCTGGTCGAGCTGGCCGAGGTAGTTGAAGGTCACCTTGGCTTTGGGCAAGGCCGCGATGGCGGCGCAACTGGCAGGGTCGGCCAGGTAGCGCAGCACGCCATAGCCGAGGCCTTTGTGCGGCACGTTGCGCAGCTGTTCCTTGGTGGCTTTCAGCGCCGTGCCGAGGTCGGCGTGCGCCTGCAAACGCAGCGGGTAGGCGCTGGTGAACCAGCCGACGCTGCGGGTCAGGTCCAACTCATCAAACAGCGCTTCGCGGCCATGGCCTTCCAGCTGAATCAGGGTTGAAGGCTCGCCGGTCCAGCGGCAGAGCACGCGCGCCAGGGCGGTCAGCAGCAGGTCGTTGACCTGGGTGCGATAGGCCGCTGGCGCCTCGCTCAGTAACTGACGGGTGCGCTCGGCATCCAGGCGCAGGCTGATGGTTTGTGCATCACGCTCGCGGTGGCTGCCGTCACGGCGCACGCCCGGCAGCTCAGCCACCGGTCCACTCAAGTGTTGTTGCCACCAGCCAAGTTCCTCGCGCAGCGACTCGCTGCTGGCATAGGTCGTCAGCCGCGCCGCCCACTCGCCCATCGAGGTAGTTTTTGCCGGCAGTTGCACCTCGCTCTGGCCCGCGTGCAGTTGCCGATAGGTGCTTTGCAGGTCGTCGAGCAGCACCCGCCAGGACACCCCGTCCACCACCAGGTGGTGAATGGCGATCAGCAATTTCTGCGCACCGCCCGGCCCATCCAGCAAGAGCGCTCGCAGCAGCGGGCCTTGTTGCAGGTCGAGGCTGCACTGGGCATCGGCAAACAGCCGCTCGGCCTGGTTGAAGTCTTTCACCTGGGCGTGCCAAAGCACCGGCTCATGGCCGGCATCGGCGTTGTAGTGCGCTTGCCAGTGGCCAGCGGCGTCGCTGAAACGCAGACGCAGGGCATCGTGCTGCACAACCAGGCGCTGCATACTTTTGCGCAACAGCCCAACGTCCAAGACCTGCTGTGGTTGCAGCACCAGTGACTGGTTCCAGTGGTTGCGCGTGGCCATTGCCGTGCTGAAGAACCACTGCTGAATCGGCGTCAGTGGCGCTTCGCCGCTCAACGCGCCCTGCTCGCTCAGCACCTGCTGCTGATGGCTGGCAACGCTGGCCAGCGCTTTCACGGTCTGGTGCTGAAACAGGTCGCGCGGGCTGAAATGGATGCCCTGCTGGCGGGCACGGCTGACCACTTGAATAGACAGAATCGAGTCGCCACCCAGTTCGAAGAAATTGTCCGCCAGGCCCACCTGTTGAACGTTGAGCACCTCACGCCAGATCGTCGCCAGGCTGTGCTCCATGGCGCTGCGGGGGGCAACGAAGTGCTGACGGTTCTGCTCCTGGTCCGGCGCCGGCAAGGCGCGCCGTTCGACCTTGCCGTTGGCGGTCAGCGGCAGGCTTGGCAGCAGTACCGTGAAGGTCGGCAGCATATGCTCGGGCAACTGCGCCAGCACATGGCGTTTCAGGCTGTCGCGCAAGGCTTGTTGCGCCTCGCTGTCGGCGCTGGCCACGGCGCTGGCGATATAGGCCACCAGTTGCTTGCCACTGGCCCCATCAAGGGCCAGCACCACGCATTGGTCGACGGCACTGTGCTCCAGAAGCCGCGCCTCGATCTCGCCCAATTCGATACGGAAACCACGCACCTTCACCTGTTGATCAATGCGGCCGACGTATTCCAGCAAACCATCGGCGCGTTGGCGCACCAGGTCGCCGGTACGGTACAGGCGCCCACCCGTCGCGCTGTTGGCAAATGGGTTAGGCACAAAACGTTCGGCGCTCAGGCTGGGCCGTGCGTGGTAACCACGGGCCAGGCCGGCGCCGCCGATATACAGCTCGCCCGTGGAACCGGGCGGCACCAGCGCCAGGTCGGCGTCCAGCACGTAAGCGCTGCGGGCACCGACCACGTTGCCGATGGCCACGCTGCTGGCACCCTCCGGCATCTGCTCCGGCGCCAGGCTGGCCAACGGCATCACCACGGTTTCGGTGGGGCCATAAGCGTTGAAGAACTGCGCCGGGGCAAAGCCGCCACGAATGCGCTGCAGGTGTTCGGCCGTCAGCGCCTCGCCGCCGGTGATGCACAGGCGCACCGGCAGTTGCTCGTTACGGCTTGCCAGCCACTGCGCCAGTTGGCTGCCATAGCTGGGGGTGAAACCGAGGATGCTCACCTGGTGCTGGCGGATCAGCGCGCAGATTTCTTGCGCATCCCATTGGCCTTGCGCCCGCAGCACCACCTGGGCGCCACACAGCAACGGCGTGAGCAGCCGTTCGCTGGCCGCATCGAAGTTGATCGAATAAAAGTGCAGCTCGCAGTCGTCCGGGCGCATGCCAAAACGGCTGATCACCGCGCGGCAATGCATGGCGATTTCGCCCTGGCTGACCACTACGCCCTTGGGCTTGCCGGTGGAGCCGGAGGTGTAGATCAGATAGGCCTGGTGCAGCGGTGAACTGCGGTCGTCCGGCGCAGCGCTGGGGTAGCCGGAGAGGTCCAGCTCGGCCAGGCAGCAACGCAGTACCCTAGCCGGCAATTCGCCGAGGCTGTCGAACAGCTCGGCCTGGCCCAGCAGCAGGCGAATACCGCTGTCGTCGATCATGTAGTACAGGCGCTCTTGCGGGTATTCCGGGTCCAGCGGCACATAGGCGCCACCGGCCTTGAGAATGGCCAGCAGGCCCACGACCAACTCGGTTGAACGCGGCAAGGCCAGCCCTACCCGCACCTCCGGACCAACGCCCTGCTCGCGCAACCAATGGGCCAGGCGATTGGCCTGGGCGTCCAGTTCGGCGTAGCTCAGGGTGTGCCCGGCGAAGGTCAGCGCCGGAGCAGTCGGCGTGGCTGCAGCCTGGGCGGCGAACAGTGCGTGCACGGTGTTATCCAGGGCGTGCTCGCCGGCTTCTTCGCTGAGGTTGGCGAGCAGGTGTTGCTGCTCGTCTGCCGTCAGCAGCGGCAGTTCGGCCAGACGCTGTTGCGGGGTAGCGAGCATGGCGTCCAGCAGGTTGACCAGGTGGCTGGCCATGCGCGCGATGCGCGGTTCATCGAACAGGTCGCAGCTGTAGGTAAAGCAGCAGCCCAGGCGATGGTCGAGGTCGGTGACCTCCAGGTTGAGGTCGAACTTGGTGGCCCGCGCATCGTTGGCGATGTACTCCACGCTCATGCCCGCCAGCTCGCGGGTTTGCTGGAACTCCCAGCGCTGCACGTTGCACATCACCTGGAACAACGGGTTGTAGGCCGCACTGCGCGGTGGCTGCAGGGTATCCACCAGGTGGTCGAACGGCAGGTCCTGGTGCGACTGGCCGTCGATCACGGTCTGGCGCACCTGCTCCAGCAGTTGCAGCACGGTCAGTTGCCCATCCACCTGGCAACGCAGCACCTGGGTGTTGAGAAAGGCGCCGATCAGCCCTTCGCTTTCCGGGCGAATACGGTTGGCCACGGGGGCGCCGATGCGCAGGTCGCTCTGGCCGCTGTAGCGCTGCAGCAAGATGGCCAGGCTGGCGGTCATGGTCATAAACAGGGTCAGGCCATGGGCGGAGTTGAACGCGCGCAGGCGCTGGGCCAGGTCGCTGCTCAGGTCGAAACGATAAAGCTCGCCGCGGTGGCTCTGCAGCGCCGGACGCGGACGGTCGCCAGGCAGGTCTAGCACCGGGTGCTCATCGCCCAGTTGCTTCAGCCAATAGTCCAACTGCCGTTGGCGCTCGCCGGCTTCCATCCACTGGCGCTGCCACTGGCTGTAGTCGAGGTACTGCACTGGCAGCGGAGCCAGCGGCGATTCGCGCTCATCGACAAAGGCCTCGTACAACGCCGCCAGCTCACGGGCGAAGATGTCCATCGCCCAGCCTTCGGTGGCGATGTGGTGCAGGGTCAGCACCAGGTAGTGCTCACGCTCGGCGCATTTGACCAGGCTGGCGCGCAGCAACGGGCCGCGCTCCAGGTTGAAGGGCTGGTGGGCATCGGCATCGGCGAACTGCTGCAAACGCTGCTGGCGCTCGGCGGCGTTCAGCTTGGAAAAGTCCTGCCAACCGAGCTGCACGTTGGACTGCGGCGCCACCTGCTGCCAGGCAATGCCGTCGCGGCTCGGGAAGGTGGTGCGCAGGGTTTCGTGGCGTTGGATCAGCGCCTGCAACGCCGCTTCGAAACGCGCCACGTCGAAGGCACCGGTGAACTTGGCCAGGCCGCCGACGTTATAGGCCGGGCTGTCCGGCTCCAGCTGCCAGAGGAACCACATGCGCTGCTGCGAATAGGACAGCGGCAACGGCTGGCTGCGGTCGACAATGGCGATGGCCTGCTGGCTGTTGCGCTGCCCGGCGGCTTGCGCGGCGGCGACCTGCGCACTGAACGCTTGCAGGGTGCTGGCCTCGAACAAGACCCGCAGCGGCAGCTCGACATCGCAGGCCTGGCGGGTGCGGGAGACGATCTGGGTGGCCAGCAAGGAATGCCCGCCGCGCTGGAAGAAATCATCGGCCAGGCCCACTTGCGGCAGGCCCAACACCTCGCGCCAGATTGCCGCGATCTGCACCTGCAACGGTGTGCTCGGTTCAATGTGCTGGCCTTGTTGCCACAGCGGCTCCGGCAAGGCCTGACGGTCCAGTTTGCCCGCCGGGCTGAGTGGCATGTGCGCCAGGCGCAGCAACTGGCTGGGCACCATATAGTCCGGCAGCTGGGCGCTGAGGGCACTGAGCAGGCGTTGGCTTTGCACGGTTTCATCGGTGTCGACCGTGCTGGTGTAGTAGCCGATCAACTGCGCCCCGGCGTGCCCGTCGCGAATCACCACCACGGCCTGGCCGACGCCGGCTTCGGCCAATAGCCGCGCCTGGATTTCTTCCGGCTCGATGCGGAAGCCGCGCAGTTTTACTTGCTGGTCCAAGCGGCCGAGGTACTCCAGCGCGCCATCGGCGCCCCAACGCACCCGGTCGCCGGTGCGGTACAAACGCGCGCCCGGTTCGCCCAACGGGTCGGCAATAAAACGTTCAGCGGTCAGCCCCGGCCGCCCGAGATAACCGCGGGCCAGACCGGCGCCACCGATGCACAACTCCCCCGCTACGCCGACCGGCACCGGCTGCAACTCGGCATCCAGCACATGGCACAGCACATTGCCCAGCGGCCGCCCTATCGGCGAGCGCTCGCCGTCGCTGGCCTGGCAGTGCCAATGGCTGACGTTGATGGCGGTTTCGGTCGGACCATAACGGTTGTGCAGCGCCACAGTCGGCAAGGCCGCCAGCACCCGATCACGCAAGGCGGCCGGCAGCGCTTCGCCACCGGAGAACAGCCGACGCAGGCTGTTGCAATGGACGACATCAGCCTCCTGCACAAACAGCTGCAACAGCGGCGGCACGAAGTGCAACGTGGTCACCCCATGTTCGCGCACCAACTGCACCAGACGCTGGGGGTCACGGTGTTCGCCGGGCGCAGCCATCAGCAGACGCGCGCCAGTGATCAGCGGCCAGAAGCATTCCCACACCGACACATCGAAACTCACCGGCGCCTTCTGCATCAGCACGTCGCTGGCATCCAGTTGGTAGGTAGCCTGCATCCAGCTCAGGCGCTCGGCCAGCGCAGCGTGGGTGACGCCGACGCCTTTGGGCTGGCCGGTGGAACCGGAGGTGTAAATCACATAGGCCAGGTTGTCGCCGCTTACCGCGTAAGGGGTGCTGGTTAGCGCAACGGTGCGAGCAGCACTGCCTACGGGGGCGAGTTCGAGCACCTGCACCTGTGCAGGCACCGGCAATGCGTGACGCAAATGTGCTTGAGTCAGCAGCAGCGTGGCGCCGCTGTCTTCGAGCATGTAGGCCAGGCGCTCGCGGGGGTAATCGGCGTCCAGCGGCACATAGGCGCCGCCGGCTTTGACGATGGCCAGCAGGCCGACCAGCAGCTCGGGCGAGCGTTCGGCAGCGATGGCTACGCGCACATCCGGGCCCACGCCCAACTCACGCAACTGCTGCGCCAGGCTGTTCGCCTCGGCGTGCAATTGGCCATAGGTGAAGCGCTGGTTTTGCCAGAGCAAGGCGATGTCATCCGCACGGTGCTGCTCCAGCCACTGCGGCAGTAGCAGGGTTGGGGAAGGCAGCGGCGCCCGGTTCCACTCGGCCAGTTGCTGCTGTTCATCCGCACTCATTAACTCGATGGCGCCCACTGCCAGCTGCGGCTGTTCGGCCACTTGCTGCAACAGGCTCACCAGGCGCTGCGCCAGGCGTTGAATGGTGGCGGCGCTGAACAGCTCGTCGGCGTAGTCGAACGACAGGGTCAGGCGCCCACGGGCGTCTTCTTCGCTGTGCAGTTGCAGGTCGAACTTGGCTTCGCGGCTGTGCCACGGCAGTTCCTGGGCGAGCAAACCCGGCAAGCGGCGCAGGCTGCTGAGGTCGCGCTGCTGGTGGTTGAACATCACCTGAAACGGGGTTGTTCCGCCCAGCGCCTGCACCAGTTGGTCGAACGGCAGGTCCTGATTGGCCTGGGCTTCGAGGGTGGCGGCGCGGGCGTTGGTCAGCACCTCGGTAAACGGCTGGCGTGGATCGAGCTGGCCACGCAGCACCAGGGTATTGATAAAGAAGCCGAGCAGGCCCTGGGTTTCCAGGCGCTGACGGTTGGCACCCGGCACACCAATGCGCAGGTCGGTTTGCCCGGTGTGGCGCAGCAATAGGCTCTGGAAGCCGGCGAGCAACAGCATAAATAGCGTCGCCTGTTGGCCCCGGGCGATTTCACGCAGGCGCTGGCTGAGGGCGTCGTCGAGCTTCCAGGTAAACCGCGCGGCGCTGTGCTGGCGTTGTGCGCTGCGCGGGTAATCCAGCGGCAGCTGCAGAGCCGGGGCTTCATCACCCAGCTGTGCGGTCCAATAGGCCAGTTGCCGCTGGCCTTCGCCCGCCGCCAACCATTGGCGCTGCCAACTGGCGAAGTCGGCATACCCCAGGGGCAACGGCGCCAGGTCGGCGGGTTGGCCGCCACAGGCTTCGGCATACAGGCGGGAGAATTCGTCGAGCAACACGTTCAGCGACCAGCCATCGGCAACGATGTGGTGCAGGGTCACCAGCAATTGCTGCTCCTCATCGGCCAGGCGCAGCAGGGTGACCCGCAGCAACGGGCCATGGGTAAGGTCGAACGGCGCGTTGGCTTCTTGCTCACGCAGGCGCGCGGCTTCGTCCTGTTGCTCAGTGCCGCTGAGGTGGCGCAGGTCGACTTCGCGCAGGTGCAGATCAGCACTGGGTTGGATGCGTTGCAGCGCCTCACCGCCCTCTTCGAGGAACACCGTGCGCAGCGCTTCGTGGCGCTGAATCAGGCGCGCGAAACTGGCACGCAGGGCGTTGTCGTCGAGCTCGCCACGCAGGTGCAGGCCACCGGGAATGTTGTAGGCGGCGCTGTCCGGGTCCAACTGCCAGAGGAACCACAGGCGATTCTGCGCCGCTGATTGCGGCAGATTCTGCTGGCGTGACAGACGGGGAATTGCCCCCTCTGCGGCGCCACCTTGGGCCAGTTGTTCGGCGACCTTGCTGGCGAATCCGCCCAGGTGGCGGGTTTCAAACAGATGACGCAGTTCCAGGTTCACGCCCAGTTGATCACGCAGTTGCGCCATCAGTTGCGCGGCGACGATGGAGTTGCCGCCGAGCAGGAAAAAGTTGTCCTTGGGCGCCACGTTGGGCACGTGCAGGTGCTCGGCCCACAAGGCCGCGATTTGCGCCTGCAACTGATCGGTTTCGATGGCCTCGCCCGGAACGCGGGCGGCCGTATCGGCGGGAAATTGCGCGTAGCTGTCGAGGCTGCCGTCATCCAGCCCGAGGCGGCAGGCCGAGCGTTGCAGTTTGCCGCTGGAGGTCTTCGGCAAGGCGCCGGGGTTGAGCAGCACGACAACACGCGGCGCTTCCTGATAGGCCTCGGCAACGGCTTGGCGAATGGCGTTGATCAGCGCCTCGGCGGGCACATTTTTCTGCACGCTGCGGCCAATTTCGGCAGCAATGCCGATGCCCTCCTCACCATCCTGCTGCACGGCAAAGGCAGCGACCCGGCCTTTGCGCACGTGGCTGACGTCGGTTTCCACCGTGCGTTCGATGTCCTGCGGGTAGAGGTTGTGGCCACGGACGATAAGCATGTCCTTGAGCCGACCGCTGATAAACAGCTCGCCGTCGCGCAAGGCGCCGAGGTCGCCGGTACGTAGCCAGGTGTGGCCGTCCAGGGCGACAAAACTTTTCGCTGTTGCTTCTGCGTTGCGCCAGTAGCCATGGGCGATGCTCGGGCCACAGGCCCAGACTTCGCCGACCTGGTTGTCGCCGAGTACGGTGAGGGTCGCCGGGTCGACAATGCGCACCTGGTGCAATGGCCGCACCGTGCCGCAGCTGAGTAACAGGCTGTCGCCGCCCGCTTCGATACGGTTCTGGGTCAGCGCCTCGGCACTCACCCCCAGGGCTGGAATGCCCTCGCCGCGCACGCCGCTGGTGACATACAGCGTCGCCTCGGCCAGGCCATAACAGGCCAGGTAGCTGCTGGCGTTGAAACCACCGGCAGCGAACTTTTGTGCAAAGCGCTCCAGGCTGTCCTGGCGAATCGGTTCGGAGCCGGAAAACGCCACACGCCAGCCGCTGAGGTCGAGCGTGGCCAGGGCCGAGGCGCTGACCCGTTCGCTACACAACCGATAGGCAAAGTCCGGCCCGCCGCTGACGGTGCCGCCGTACCGGCTGATGGCTTCCAGCCAACGCACGGGGCGTTCGAGGAAGGCCTTTGGCGACATCAGCACGCAGGGCACGCCGCTGAAGATCGGTTGCAGCAGGCCGCCGATCAGGCCCATGTCGTGGTACAGCGGCAGCCAGCTGACGATCACGTCGTCCGCTTGAATGCCAAAGCCCTGGCGAATCAGCAGCTCGTTGGCCACCAAGTTGCCGTGGCTGACCTGCACGCCTTTGGGCAAGGCGGTGGAGCCGGAGGTGTATTGCAGAAAGGCGATGTCGTCGGCCTGCAGCTCCGGCGCTTGCCAGCTGGCGGCGAGCGCTGGATCAAGGTCATCGACCAGCAGCAGTTCGGGAGCGTTGTCGATGTGCTGCAGGCTGTCGCGCTGGTCGCTGCTGGTCAACAGCAGGCGCGGTTCGGCGTCATCGAGGATCGACAGCAACCGCAGTTGATGCTGATGGCGCGACGACTCCGGCGGGTAGGCCGGCACCGCAATCACCCCGGCGTACAGGCAGCCGAAAAACGCCGCGACATAGTCCGGCCCGCTGGGAAACAGCAGCACCGCACGGTCGCCCAGCTTCGTTCGGCTTTGCAGCGCCGCAGCAATGGTCCGCGCCCGACCATCCAGCTCGGCATAGCTGAGCACCCGCCCTTCGCCGTCATCGCCCTCCAGAAAGCGCAACGCCAGTGCATCCGGCTGTTGCGCGGCGCGGCGTTGCAGGGCGTGAACCAGGGTGCGGGGAAGTTCGAACGAAGGCATGGTGGATTCCTGGGCGAAAACGGGCGGGCTGGGGTTTAACTGGCGACGCGGGGGATGCTGCGGTTCTGCCGGGCGCAGTGGCGCAGCAGGTAGAGCTCGGCATAGCGGCGCAGGCAACGCAGCAGCGGTGCTTCCTGGGTGTGCAGAAAGAAGTGGCCGCCGGCGAACATGTCGAGGGAAAAACCGCTGGCGGTTTCGCCTTGCCAGTCGAGCAACTCGTCGACGGCAATGCTGTCGTCCTTGCCACCGAACACATGGATCGGCGCCTGCAGTGGCGCGCGGTGTTGGTACTGGTAACTGCCTGCGACGAGGAAGTCGGCACGCAGAATCGGCAGCATCAGATCAAGCAATTCCTGATTGGCCAGGGCCTCTTCCGGGGTGCCTTGCAGGCTGCGCAGCTTGGCGATCAACTCGGCGTCGGACTTGGCTTCGCGGTAGTCACTGACATCGCGCCGCGCTGGCCCGGCAGTGGCGGAAATCAGCACACACAAGGGTTCGGGCAGCCCACGGGCTTTCAGCGCATGGGCCAGCTCGAACGCCAGCAGGCCGCCAAGGCTGTGGCCGAACAGGGCGTAAGGGCTGTCGAGATCGCCAGCGAGTTCATCGGCGAGCTGGTTGACCAGTGCGCTGAGGTTGCACTGCAACGCTTCGTCCATGCGCAGGCCGCGGCCGGGCAATTCCAGCGGCTGCACCTGCAACCACTGCGGCAGGCGTTTGCGCCAGCGGTGGTAGAACATGGCGCTGGCGCCCGAGTACGGCAGGCAGAGCAAACGCAGGGTGGCGGGCGCGTTCATGCTCAGGCGACCACAGCGTCCTGGTCCATCTTCTGGCGCAGGCTCAGGGGGCGCATATCGGTCCAGTGCTGCTCGATGTAGGCCAGGCAATCCTTCTTCAAACCGCTCATGCCCACGGCACGCCAGCCGGCAGGAATGGCCTTGTAGTCAGGCCACAGCGAGTACTGCTCTTCGCCGTTGATCACCACCTGAAAAATCACGTCATCACGATCGAACACCATGGTCGCTCTCCGTTGTGCCCGGGCCGGTTGCGCGGGCTTTCACAGTGGAGAACGGACGGCGAGGGAAAATAATTAGGCGGTTTTTATCGGCAGTGGGTGCCACGGAAAAATCACTTGGACGTCATGCCGCTGCAACCAAGCGAAATCTATTATCGCTCGCAATTGACAATCATTATCATTGGACATAGTTTGTTACCCCGCTCGCAGGCAGCCTCCTGCGAGCGTTTAACTGCCCTCGGTAGCAAGGTGAATTCCATGACGGAACAACTGTCCACAAGCAGGTGCGATACACCCCTATTCCAAGCATTCGTCGACAACCGCTCCATTCTGGTCAAGGTGGCCACACGCATTACCGGCTGCCGTTCACGCGCCGAAGACGTGGTCCAGGACGCCTATTTCCGTTTGCATTCGGCGCCGCAAATCACCTCTTCGTTCAAGGCCCAACTCAGCTACCTGTTCCAGATCGTGCGCAACCTGGCCATCGACCATTACCGCAAACAGGCGCTCGAACAGCGCTACGCCGGCAGCGAAGAAGAAGGCATGAATGTGGTCACCCACAACGCCTCGCCCGAGGCCTTGCACATCAACTACGCGACGCTGGAACACATCGCCGATGCCCTCGGCCAGTTGCCTGCACGCACCCGCTACGCCTTCGAGATGTACCGCCTGCATGGCGTGCCGCAAAAGGACATCGCCAAGGAACTCGGGGTGTCGCCGACCCTGGTGAATTTCATGATTCGCGATGCCCTGGTGCATTGCCGCAAGGTCGCCAAAGCCGAAGCTGAAGCCGGCACGTAGGTTGGGTTGAGCAAAACGAAGCCCAACGGACTGCCTCACCTCACTACCCGCTCACTCTTGCGACCGGCAAGCGCCGGCGTTGGCCGGCCTGTTGGGCTTCGCCTGCGGCTCAACCCAACCTAGCTGATCAGCGCAACACGCAGCGCTCAAAGAAACGCTCACGCTCGATCACCATCAATGCCGCGCGCTTGTGCGGAAAATCGAATTCCTTCTGGCAATGAAAACCGGCGCTGTGCATGTGCCCGATCATCCGCGCGTTGTCCGCCCGCGGCTCGGCCACCACGCGCTGGGTGCGCGGGTCATCAAGGAATAGGAAATGGGTCAGCGCAGTCAGCCAACTGGCGACTTTGTGCGGGCCACGGTGGCTGTCTTCCCCCACCAGCATGTGGATGCCACGGTCGTAATGGTCCGCCGCATAGAACGGCGCGATGCGGTCTTCCTTGGCCCAATAGGCTTCGAAATAGGCGAAGGGCTGCTCGTCGAAACAGCCAATCAGGGTCAGGGTGTGCGGGTCGCGCTCGAGTTTTTCCAGGTACTGGCGGTGCTGCTCCAGCGTGCCGCCTTCCTGCCAGAACTCCAGTACCCGCGGGCTGTTCTGCCAGCGGCTGAAGCGCTCGAGGTCACTGTCGATATCCAGCGCGCGCAAGGAAATCCACTGGCCCAGGCGTGCATCGAAACGGCGGTACAACTCGCCCACCGGTTTGGCCGGCCGCCGGGGATGGCGCTTGCCGTCACTGATGATCAACTGCTGCGGATAAGCAGCGCCCTGCCCGGCCAGCAACCACGGCCCGGGCAACTGCCAGAACAGCGTGCGCTCGGTGCGCAGTGCACCGTCCGCGGCTCCTAGCAACAAGCCGCTTTGCAAGGCATCGACCGGCGCCGCCGGCAGCACCCAGTTCAGGGTTTGGCAGGCCTGGTCGCGGGCAAACAGCCAGTAACTCACCAGCCACAACGCCTGCGCCGACAAGACCTCGCTGGCCGTCACCTGCAACGGCTCGCCCGTGGTCAGCCGCACATGAATGGGCTCGTGCAAATCCAGCTGCAAGTGCAGGGCATCGGCGCTTTCGTCGCCATGCAGGCAGCGGCCGTTGGGGAGTGGCAGGGTGTGCATCATCGGGCAACTCGCAAAAAGAGAGGGTGTTGCCTGATGGGACGTCAGAAAGCCGAGGAAATTTAGGCTTTTCACCCTGCGCCTTGGCTGACGTCACCGTTGCCAATTCGGCACGCGTATACTCCCGCCACCTTCAACCGGAGACTGCCATGACCATTTCTCTGTACGCCGCATCCGTTCCTGTTTTCAAACAAATGCTCAGCAGCCTCAGCGCCGTGCTGCACAAGGCCGAAGCCCACGCCAGCGCCAAGAACATCGACCCCAACGCCCTGCTCCAGGCGCGCCTGTTCCCGGACATGTTCCCGCTGACCCGCCAAGTGCAGATCGCCTGCGACTTCGCCCGTGGCGTACCGTCGCGCCTGGCCGGCATCGACGTGCCAAAACACGACGACGTGGAAACCAGCTTCGAACAGCTGCAAGCCCTGCTCAAGGAAACCCTGGACTACCTGGCCACCTTCACCCCGGCCATGGTCGACGGCAACGAAGAACGTGAAATCGTCACCCGCCCTGGCACGCCGAAAGAGCGCAAGTTCACCGGCCAGTCGTACCTGCTGACCTACGGCCTGCAGCACTTCTTCTTCCACGTCACCACCACCTATGCCTTGCTGCGCCATAACGGCGTGGAAGTCGGCAAGATGGATTACGTCGGCACCCCGCAAAACTGAGCATCACACTCCGTAGGGCGAGCCTTCGCCCTACGGGTCTGGGTGCAACTACCCTGGAATTAAACCGCCGGCACCCCACGCACCTCAATGTGCAGCCCCAGGCTGATCCGCAGGGCATTAAAAATCGCCGCCAGGTTGTCCATGCTCGGGTTGCCCGTCGGTGACAGCATGCGGTGCAGGCTTTTGCTCGGCTTGCGGATTTGCGCGGCCAATTGTTCGAAGCCAATGGTGGCATTGACCAGGTCGCGCAGGATCAGGCGCGCTACATCAGGCTCACCATTGAGAAACAGCGACGCTGCTTCATCGAGCAGGGATTTGGCGAACTCAGGCTCACGTTCAACCCGTTCGGCGATGGTCTGTTTGAAATCGCGGGTCAGCGCCATGGCGGTGTCTCCTCGGAAGCGGCAAGGAACCGGTAATCCGTTTACCGAGGCCGTTTAGCATGCAGCGCTCACCCGAGCTTTCCCGCCGGCTGGGTTGCAGGGGTTTCGAGGAAGAGTCTGTTTATCTCACCGCCAACGAGAAGTTACTGCTGTCAGAGTACTCACCACCCCCCATTAATCTGCTCCGTCAACGGCATCGGCTCCGCCAGTTTGAAATTCCGCACGCCAATGCTGGCTTTCTGTGGGCAGTAGAGCGCGCGGCAGAAATCGCCGATGTCTTCGGCCACCAGGCGGTCGGCTTGGGCGGAGAGGCGCAGCACGCATTGGCTGCCTGCTTCCTGGTAGAGGTACACGCCGGGGCTTTGTTTTTGCGCCACGCCGCGGGCGCGGCATAGCAGTTGGTCGCGACTGGCGGCGCGCAGGGAGAACTTGAGGGTGCCGTCGAGCAGGTTGATCACTTCGATGCTGTCTTCGCCATTCGCCCGACGGCCATCGGGTATCTCCAGCCAGTCGGCCTGAACAGGCAATACACACAGCATCAGCAACGCAACAACGCACTTGGGGTACATGGTGAATATTCCTGAAGGCAGGTCATCAGCCTAGCAGTGCGTGGCCTGCACGCCTGCTCAAGGCAAAACGCCGACGCCCCTGGAAGGGGCGCCGGCGTTTTTGCCTGGCGGTGGCAAGCGGTCTATTTGCTCTTTTTCGCCCCGGCAGCGTGCAAGGCGGCCAGTTGATCGGCCGCCGCTTGGAGCTTGGCTTTGACCGCCAGCAATTCTTCCTGGCGTTCGGCAATTACCCGTTTGGCCGGGCAGCGGCCGGTAAGCCCACGCAGCAGGACCACACTGCCGAGGGCGGCGCGCACAGTGCCGAGCAAGCCGCCATGGCGCAAGCCGGTGCCGACCATGGCCACGCCGCTGGTGATGCAGATCGCGCGTTCCCAGCCATGCACATTTTGCGGATGAGCTTCGAGTTCTCGAGCCAACGCTTCGAAAGCGACCATCACGTTCTCCTTAATTGCTTGGGCTTATTTGCTTGGGGCTATACAACCGACCGGCTGCCGCCACGAGCGTTCAGTCTTTCGCCCTTAACGTGCATCCTGCGGCTGCGGCAGTTCCGGGTTTTCGGTCGGCTCACCACGGGGCAGTTCCGGCGGTACATCATCCGGAACTTCCGGCGGCTGCTCGTCCGGCACCTGGGCATACAGCTCGGGCAGGCAGACGACAAACTCTTCGCCTGCCAGGCGATCACTGAAAAAACTCTCCAACACTTTAGTCGATGCGTTCATGTCTGCCTCCTGGCTTGGCTCGCTGAAGATTGGGCGGTGGCTCAGAGCGAAATCCGCCGACGGTTGAACAGGCTCTGCATGGCCCGCAGGCTCAGTTCCTGGCCGCTGTAAGTGGGAAGCTTGTGCGCCGTGCAATGCACGCTGTTGCCGCTCAGGGCGTTATCGCGGATCAGCACTTCGCGCTTCAGGCTGAGGATCTCGTCGTTGGCAGCCGCCTGGCTGTAGACGGTCTTGCCGGCGATGACTTTGATCAACGCCTGGTTGCCGGCGCTTTTCAGCGCCAGCACAAAGGTGCCATCCGGGCGTGGTTGCAGCGACACGTCGTGGCCGGGAAAGGCGGATACATAGAGATCGGTAAGTGGTTGCATGGTCTGCTCCTGATGCGGTCGGTGAGGCACGGAGCTGAAATTGCAAGATGACTGCCAAGCCTGATTAAAACATTTATCTCTTATTTATCAGTCACTTATAAAACATCGTGATCTCGCCGCGATGGCAATCTGCACGAACCACCCAGATGGCCATCATGCAAATTGCATCGCCCACCGTCTGAACCCCCTAGCCCTGCCCCGGTCACTTAACAAGGTTTCAACGTTCGGGGCACCGCCTATGTTCGACGACTTTCGCAGCCACCTACCGGTGGCGGAGCTGAAAACACTGCTGGCCGCCGCCATCACCGTACTGGTGTTGATGATCGCCTCGCGCCTGCTCACCAAGGTGCTGCAGCGCCTGGCCAAGCCGGTGCCGTTTCTGCGCGAGCTGGTGGCGCAGTTGCGCCAGCCGGTGTGCCTGTTGCTGCCACTGCTAGGCCTGCAAACGGTGTGGACCGCCGCCGACGACAGCCTGATGCTGATCAGCGCCCTGCGACACGTCACCACCCTGGCGATCATTGCCGCCTTCACCTGGCTGGGCCTGCGCGCGGTCGCGGCGGTGCAGGAGATGATCCTCATCCACCACCCGGTGGACATCGCCGACAACCTGCGCGCACGGCGTATCCAGACCCAGACCCGGGTACTGGTGCGCACCCTGAGTTTTTTCGTGCTGCTGTTTGGCCTGGCTACCATGCTGATGACCTTCCCCAGCGCCCGCCAATTTGGCGGCAGCTTGCTGGCCTCGGCCGGGGTCGCCGGGCTGGCAGTGGGTTTTGCCGCCAAGCCGGTGCTGGGCAACCTGATCGCCGGCTTGCAAATTGCCATCACCCAACCAATTCGCCTGGACGACGTGGTGATCGTC
Source organism: Pseudomonas sp. GV071 (assembly GCF_003050835.1). Lineage (GTDB taxonomy): Bacteria > Pseudomonadota > Gammaproteobacteria > Pseudomonadales > Pseudomonadaceae > Aquipseudomonas. The sequence continues at coordinate 47,127 of NZ_QAOJ01000011.1, forward strand.
GAAAACGAATGGGGACGGATCGAGGAAATCACCGGCACCTACGTGGTGGTGCGGATCTGGGACGACCGCCGGCTGATCGTGCCGCTGCAATGGTTTATCGAAAACCCGTTCCAGAACTGGACGCGGGTCACCTCCTCGCTGATCGGCGCGATCACCTTCTGGGTCGACTACGCCATCCCCCTGGAGCCGCTGCGCAAAGAGCTCGACCGCCTGCTGCAGGAAGTGCCGCAGCTGTGGGACGGGCGCGTCAGCGTGCTGCAAGTGGTGGAAACCAGCGACCGCGCCATCCAGCTACGGGTGCTGGTCAGCTCGCGCGATTCCTCCAGTGGCTGGGACCTGCGCTGCTATATCCGCGAGAACCTGATCACCTTCATCAGCCACAAACACCCGCAATGCCTGCCGCAACTGCGCGCCGCCTTCCAGACCAGCCCCACCACCGAAGCGGTCAACCCGCACCGCCACGAACCGATTGCCGAACCGGAACGCCAGCCACCGGTTTGATGCTCCACGAGCAGCCAAGCAGGCCTTGCGCCATCTGCACTGGCCGCTTGGAGGGCGGGAAAAAAAGTAGAAACTTTTTCGCCGACCGGCCAGTCAGCACTTAGGTAGGGGCAACGACCTGTTTGTGATAGGGCCAATCCACTCCAACACACCTGAAGTCGTATTGGCCCGGCCAATGCGGGGAGACATTTACGCGGCTGACTAAGCGAAACGAGCGCCGGCCACCAGCGGCGGCGCCATGGGAGGAACGTATGGGAACTGCAATAGCGATGGAACGGCTAGACAACTTCGCTTCGATTGCCACGCCAAAGGCTCAACCACCTGTGGACAGCCACAAACCGCAAACGCTGAACCCCAGCAAGAAAAAAATCCTCTTCGTCACCTCCGAGCTGGCGGACCTGATCAAGGTTGGCGGCTTGGGCGATGTGTCGGCGGCGCTGCCCCGCGCCCTCTCCGGCCAACACGATATCCGCGTGCTGATCCCCGGCTACCCGCAGGTGCTGGAAAGCGGTCACCCCATGCGTGTGGTCGGACAGATTCGCGGCCATGCCGCCCTGCCACCGTGCCGGATCGGCCGTATGGAACTGCCGGACGGCCTGATCGTATACGTGCTGATCAGCCCCGAACTGTACGAGCGTGCCGGCACCCCTTATGGCGACGAGAACAGCCGCGACTGGCCGGACAACCACATCCGCTTCGCCCGCCTGGGCCTGGCTGCTGCCGATATTGCCGCCGCCAACGCTGGCATGAGCTGGTGCCCGGACCTGGTCCACGCCAACGACTGGCCCACCGCGCTGACCCCGGCCTACATGAAATGGCAGAAGCAGACCACGCCCTCCGTGTTCACCATTCACAACCTTGCCTACCAGGGCATGATCGACTCGCATTGCAGCCCCGAACTCGGCCTGCCGCCTGAAGCCTCAGGCCAGGAAGGCATGGAGTTCTACGGCCAGTTGTCGCTGCTCAAAGCCGGCATCACCTACGCCGACCACATCACCACCGTCAGCCACACCTATGCCGAAGAAATCACCACCGAGGCCTTTGGCTGCGGCATGCAAGGCATGCTTCAGGCGAAAACCCATGAAGGCCACCTCAGCGGCATCACCAACGGCATCGACGAAAGCTGGGACCCGCGCACCGACCCGCACCTGGTGGCCAAATTCAGCCTGCACAACATGGACGGCAAGCGCGCCAACGCGGCGTATGTGGAGCAACTGTTCAACCTCGAGGCCGACGACGGCCCGCTGTTTGCCGTGGTCTCGCGCCTGGTCCAGCAAAAAGGCATCGACCTGACCCTGGAAGTGGTCGACACCATCGTTCAGGGCGGCGGGCGCCTGGCCATCATTGGCCGCGGCGAACCGGAGCTGGAACAAGCGGTGGTGGAAATGGCCAAACGGTATCCCGGCCGCGTCGGGGTGCGCATCGGCTTCAACGAAACGGACGCCCGGCGCATGTTCGCCGGCAGTGACTTCCTGCTCATGCCCTCTCGTTTCGAACCCTGCGGCCTTAGTCAAATGTACGCCCAGCGGTTCGGCTCGCTACCCATCGCGCGCAAGACCGGCGGCCTGGCCGACACCATTGAAGACGGCGTCACCGGCTTCCTGTTCCGCCGCGCCACCCGCGACAGCTATGTCGACGCCGTGCAACGCGCCCTCAATGTGTTCCAGTACCCCGAACTGCTGCACGCCATGCGCTGCCGGGCCATGGCCTCGCCGCTGTACTGGAAACAGTCGGTGGAGCCCTACGACCGTCTGTACAAAGAACTGCTGCAACAACACGCCGGCCGCGCGCGAGGTTACTACTGATGCCTATGCCGACCTCACGGCCGGCACATGGCGCCCTGCACCTAGACGAGGGCACTACGCATTTCTCCCTCTGGGCTCCTAGCGCCAACAGCGTCGAGGTGGTGTTTGCTGACGGCAATACCCACGCGCTGAAACCGGAGCCCGGCGGCTGGTTTCGCCGTGAGCTGCCCTGCCCGCTGGGCGGCGCCTATGCCTTCCGCATAGACGATGGCCAGCAGGTGCCCGACCCGGCCTCGCGTGCGCAGCAAGATTCCGTGCACGGCTTCAGCCTGGTCACCGCACCCACTTCCTACGCCTGGCAACACAGTGACTGGCGCGGCCGTCCCTGGCACGAAACGGTGCTCTACGAAGTGCATGTCGGCCTGCTCGGCGGCTATGCCGGCGTCGAACGGCAACTGGAAGGTTTGCGCGAGCTGGGCATCACCGCCATCGAACTGATGCCACTGGGGCAATTCCCCGGCGAGCGCAATTGGGGCTACGACGGCGTGTTGCCTTTCGCCCCGCACAACGGCTACGGCAGCCCGGACGAGTTGCGCCACCTGATCGACACCGCCCACGGCTTGGGCCTGATGGTGTTTATCGACGTGGTCTACAACCACTTTGGCCCGGACGGCAATTACCTCGGCCTGTACGCCAAGGATTTCTTTCGCGACGACATCAGCACGCCATGGGGCCCGGCCATCGATTTTCGCCAGCCCGCCGTGCGCGACTTTTTTATTGAGAACGCCCTGATGTGGGTGCACGACTATCAGGTCGACGGCCTGCGGTTCGACGCCGTGCATGCCATCAGCGAAAAAGACTTTCTGATCGAAATGGCCCAGCGCCTGCGCGCCAGCGTGCCGCTTGAGCGGCACCTGCACCTGGTGCTCGAAAACGAAGACAACAGCGCCGAACTGCTGCAAGCCGGTTTCGATGCGCAGTGGAACGATGACGGCCACAACGCCCTGCACGTGCTGCTCACCGACGAGCACGAAGGCTACTACCAGGACTACGCCCAGCAGCCCACTGAAAAACTTGCCCGTTGCCTGCAACAGGGGTTCGTCTACCAGGGCCAGACCAACCGCCACGGTAATGCCCGTGGTGAACCCAGCGGCCACCTGCCGCCCACCGCCTTCGTGCTGTTTTTGCAGAACCACGACCAGGTCGGCAACCGCGCTTTCGGCGAACGCCTGACCTGCCTCACCGACCCCGACGCGCTGAAAGCCGCCACCGTGCTGTTACTGCTGTCGCCGATGATTCCGCTGCTGTTCATGGGCGAGGAATGGGGTTCGCGGCAGGCCTTTCTGTTCTTCACCGATCACCATGACGAGCTCGGCATAGCGGTGCGCGACGGCCGCCGCAATGAGTTCCGCGAGTTCGCCGTGTTTCAGGACAGCGCCATCCGCGACAGCATTCCCGACCCCAACAAGCTCGGCACCTTCAACAGCTCGTTGCCTGACTACGCCCCTGAGATCGACCCCACCCACCAGGCCTGGCGCATCTACTACCGCAAGCTGCTGGAGCTGCGCCAGCAACTGATCGTGCCGCGCCTGCCCGGCAGCCACGCCGGCCATGTCCAGGTGCTGGCCAAGAAAGCCGTGAGCGCAGCCTGGACCCTGGCCGATGGCAGCAAGCTGCGCATTGACCTCAACCTCAGCGATCAACCCGTTACCGCTCCGCCGCTGGGCTCTGCGGCGCGGGTGGTGTTTGGCAACCGCATTGACCTGCACGCCGCGCAACAGGGATTACGCGGCCCCTTCAGCGCACTGGCATCTATCGAGGAAAGCGCATGAGCGACGAGCAACTGGCCAGCCTGTCGAGCGCGGCGGGCCTGAGTGTCGATTGGCTGGACGCCAATGGACGGCCGCAACGGGTAAGTGTCGAGTCCCAGCGCGCGCTGGTGGAAAGTCTCGGCTATGCCGCCCAGAGCCCGCAGCAGATCGCCGCCAGCCTCGCCCACCTGGAACATGAACACCATTCCCGCGAATTGCCGCCGCTGCTCACCCACGAGCTGCACCGGCCGCTGTCACTGGCCAGCGAATTTGCCAGCGACACCCACTACCAGCTTGAGCTGGAAGACGGCCGGCGCATCGACGGCCGCCTGGATGGCAATGCCTGCCTGCATGCCATCGAGCACTGCGGCTACCACCGCCTGCACATTGCTGACCGTGAGCTGACCGTCGCCGTAGCGCCGCCCGCATGCCTCAGCGTGGAAGAACTCACCGACGGCCAGCGCCGGCATATCTGGGGCCTGACCGCGCAGTTGTATTCCCTGCGCCGCCCCGGCGATGGCGGCCTGGGCGATATGCAAGCGCTCGCCGACCTCGCCCGCAGCGCCGCCCAGCACGGCGCCGACGCCCTGGCCATCAGCCCGGTGCACGCCATGTTCAGCGCCTGGCCGGGGCAGTACAGCCCCTACTCACCCTCCAGCCGTCTGTTGTTCAACAGCCTGCATGCCGCCCCGGACGTGTTGCTCGGCGAGGCGGCGGTCAACGATGCGTTACAGATCTGTGGCCTGCAAGGCAGCCTCAAACAACTGGAAAGCCTCGATCTGGTCGACTGGCCTGGCGTCACCGACAGCCGCCAACGCTTACTGCGTCAGCTGTACCGCAGCTTCCGCGACCAGCACAACGCCTTGACCCCGGACTTCGACAAATTCTTGCTCAAGGGCGGCGATGCGCTGCTGCTGCACTGCCGCTTCGAGGCGCTGCAAGGTTTTATGGTGCGCCACGGTATGCCCGGCGACTGGCGCACCTGGCCCGAGCACTACCGCGACCCCAACCATGCCAACGTCGACCTGTTCGCCAGCGACCATGCGTTGGAAGTGGGCTACCACGCCTTCTGCCAATGGCTGATCGCCCGTGGCCTGGACCGTGCTCAGGCGGCAGCTTTGGGCTCGGGCATGAAGATCGGCCTGATCGCCGACCTCGCCGTCGGCGCTGACGGGGCCGGCAGCCAGGCCTGGGCGCGCCAGGACGAACTGCTGCAAAGCCTCACCGTCGGCGCGCCGCCGGACATCCTCAACCGTCAGGGCCAGAGCTGGGGCATTTCCGCGTTCTCGCCAGACGGCCTGCGCCGCCACGGTTACCGCGCCTTTATCGAAATGCTGCAAGCCAACCTGGCGCATGTTGGCGGCGTACGCATCGACCATGTGATGGGCCTCAAACGCCTGTGGGTGATTCCTCAGGGTGCCCCCGCGCAAGCCGGCGCTTACCTCAATTACCCGCTGCAGGATCTGCTGCGCCTGGTGGCCCTGGAGTCGTGGCGTAACCGCGCGCTGGTGATCGGCGAAGACCTCGGTACCGTGCCCGAAGGCCTGCGCGAAGAGCTGGCGCAGCGGCGTTTGCTGGGCATGCGCGTGCTCCTGTTCGAACAGCGCGACGGCGGTTTTATTCCGGCGCCGTTCTGGCCCGACGACGCCCTGGCGACCACCACCACCCACGACCTGCCAACCCTGCACGGCTGGATGCAAGGCCGTGATATCGAGTGGCGTGAACAGGCCGGGCACAGCACCCGCGAGCACAGTGTCGACGACCACAACCATCGTCAGTGGGAAAAACACTGCCTGCAAAAAGCCCTGCAGGACTGCGCCCTGCTGCCGATCCGCGACAACAGCATCACCGAACAGCTGGATGCCAGCGTGTCCTTCCTCGGCAGCACCCCGGCGCCCCTGGTGTTGCTGCCACTGGAAGACGCCATGGGTGAGTTCGAACAACCCAACCTGCCCGGCCCCGGCGACACCCACCCGAACTGGCGGCGGCGCTGGCCGATCAACGCCAAAGACATGCTCGAACGGCCCGAACCCAGCCAGCGTTTGCAGCGCCTGGACCAGGCCCGCCGAGCCCGCGACCACTTGGCACCGTTAGTGAGGACGCACCATGAGTAAGCCACTGCGCCCCCTTACCGCCACCGTGCGTCTGCAGTTCCACAAGGACTTCACCCTCAATGACGCGGTACCCCTGGTGAGCTACTTCGCGGCCCTGGGCATCAGCCATATTTACGCCTCGCCGATTCTCAAGGCGCGGCCCGGCTCCACCCATGGCTACGACGTGGTCGACCCCACCTGCATCAACCCCGAACTGGGCGGTGAAGCGGCACTGCAACGCCTGGTGCAGGAGCTGCGCGGCCATGGCATGGGCCTGATTCTGGACATCGTCTCCAACCACATGGCCGTCGGCGGTGACGCCAACCCCTGGTGGCTGGACGTGCTGGAATGGGGCCCCACCAGCCCCTTCGCGAACTTCTTCGATATTCAGTGGCGCTCCCACGACCCGCTGATGGTCGGCCAACTGTTGGTGCCGTTCCTGCGCAGCGACTATGGCGAAGTGCTGGCCGCTGGCGAAATCCTCCTCAAGTTCGACGCCGACACCGGCAGCCTCTACGCCCAGCATTACGAACACCGTTTCCCGCTCAGCCCTCCTACCTACGCCGACGTCCTGAGAACCAGCGACGAACCGACCCTGCAAGCCTTTGCCGCCCGCTTCGAAAGCCTCGACGTCGACCCGCTGGCCTGGCACAGCGCCCGGCAGATCCGCACTGAATTGGCGGAGGTGGTGCAGGTGCCAGAAGTGGGCTTGGCCCTGGCCGATGCCCTCAGCCATTTTGAAGTGGTGGCCGGCGCCCTCGACGATGAAGGCAGCCTGGATAAGCACGCCTTCAACAACCTGCACCAGTTGCTCGAACGCCAGCACTACCGCCTGGCCAGCTGGCGCACGGCGGCAGACGACATCAACTGGCGGCGCTTCTTTGATATCAACGAACTGGGCGGCCTGCGGGTAGAACGCAACCGGGTGTTCGAAGCCACCCACAGCAAGATCTTCCAGCTGATTCAGCAAGGCCTGGTGGACGGCCTGCGTATCGACCATGTCGACGGCCTGGCCAACCCCGGCAGCTACTGCCGCAAGCTTCGCCGGCGGGTCAATGGTTTGCTGAGCAAACGCCCGCAGGCACTGGCCAATCAGCCTTTCCCCATCTACGTGGAAAAAATCCTCGGCGCTGGCGAAACGCTCCCCGGCAACTGGTCGGTGGATGGCACCACCGGTTACGAGTTTATGAACGAGGTGTCGCAGCTGCAGCACGACCCCATCGGCCAACTGCAGTTGGCGGCCTTGTGGGAAGAGCGCAGCGGACGTACAGCCAACTTTATGGACGAGGTGCGCGAGGCACGTTTGCTGGTGCTGAACGGCACGTTGGCCGGCGACCTTGAAGCGCTCGCCCAAGGCTTGCTGTTGGTCGCCCGCGACGATATCGCCACCCGCGACCTGACCCTGGGCTCCATCCGCCGCGCGCTGCTGGAGCTAATCGTGCACTTCCCGGTGTACCGCACCTATGCCGGCGGCCACGGGCGCTCGGCGCAAGACCAGCTGTTTTTCCACCAGGCTTTGCAAGCTGCCCATGGCAGCCTCGGTGAAGCTGACTGGCCATTGCTCGGCTACCTCGACCGCTGGCTCGGTGGCCAGGCCCTGCGCCAACTGCCGCCAGGCCCGGCCCGCAAACAGCGGCAAAAACTGCTCACCCGCTTCCAGCAACTGACCTCACCGGCGGCCGCCAAAGCCGTGGAAGACACCGCCTGCTACCGCAGCGCCGTGCTGCTGTCGCGCAATGACGTGGGCTTCGATCCGCAGCACTTCAGCCTGCCCGCGGCCGAGGTGCAGGCCACCTGGCAACGCCGCGGCGAACAGTTGCCGGACAACCTGCTGACCACCGCCACCCACGACCACAAACGTGGCGAAGACACCCGCGCACGCCTGGCCGTACTCAGTGAACGCTCCACTTGGCTGGTGGAACGCATCGACAGCTGGTGGCGCCTCGCCGCGCCGCTGCGCCATGAGCTGGCCGATGGCATTGCGCCGAGCCCCGGCGATGAACTGATGCTCTACCAGACCCTGCTCGGCAGTTGGCCCCTGGGCCTGGCAGCGGACGATGCCAGCGGCCTCGACACCTACCTGCAACGCCTGCTCGGCTGGCAGGAAAAAGCCCTGCGCGAAGCCAAATTGCGTAGCAGTTGGAGCGCCAATAACGAAGCCTATGAGGGCGCCTGCCGACGCTTTGTGCAGCAGCTGCTGCAAAGCCCGGACGCTGCGCAATTGCGCAGCGAGATTGCTGCTGGCGCCGCCTCCCTGGCGCCGGCCGGCGCGCTCAACAGCCTGGCGCAAAGCCTGTTGCGCATGACCACGCCTGGCGTGCCGGATCTGTACCAGGGCAATGAGTTCTGGGACTTCAGCCTGGTCGACCCGGACAATCGCCGCCCGGTGGATTTTGTCGCCCGCCAGGCCGCTCTCAATCAGCCGCGCCCCATCGCCGAACTGCTTACCCAGTGGCCCAACGGCCAGCTCAAACAGTGGCTGATCCAGCGCACCCTGGGCCTGCGCTGCGAGCAGCCGCAGGTGTTCGCCCGGGGTCAGCATGTGCCCCTTGAAGTGGTCGGCAGCCAGGCCGAGCGCGTGCTGGCCTTTGCCCGTTTTGTCGACGACGAACGTTTTGTCATCGTGGTGCTACCGCGTCTGGCAACGCCCTTGCTTGGCGACACTGCTATTCCGCTGATTGCCACCAGCGCCTGGGGCGACACCCAGTTGCGCCTGCCGCCGCACCTCAGCCACCACTCGCTGATCAGCGCCTTTACCACCAGCAGCCATACCCCGGTGGACGGTCGCCTCGACCTCGCCCAGTTATTGCGGGACTTCCCGGTCAATTTGTTACACCCCTTCCAGGAGCCACGGCCATGAGCATCGATGAAAAACGCGTGAGTGAATTCGCCTTCCAGATCTGGGAATCCGAAGGCAAGCCCGAGGGCCAGGCCGAACGTCATTGGCAGATGGCAATCAAGTTGGCTGAGTCCGAAGCCGGCGTGCCTGCCAGCAAACGCAGCGTGAAAGGCAAAACCCTGGTCGCGCCTAACCCGGCAATTCCGGCGGCAAAAAAACCGGCCAAAGCGGAAAAACCTGCACTGCTGGAACCCAAACCGACCAAGCCAGCCGCGAAAAAGCCAGCCGCCAAACCGGCCGCGCCAAAGGCCAGCACGCCACCAAAACCAACCGCGGGCAAACCGACCAAGCCCACCGCGAGCAAACCCGTCGCGCCAAAAAAACCGGCGGCCAAGGCACCCAAGGCCTGAGTCAGAAACAGTCGACATTAACTCGCTTTAACCGAAGGAATCGTCACCATGACCAAGCCGCATAAAACGCCGAAATCGGCACCGCAAGTCGTGCGGCAATCGCGCATCTCCGAAGGCCACCCGTTTCCTCTGGGCGCCACCTGGGATGGCCTGGGGGTGAACTTTGCGCTGTTCTCCGCACACGCCACCAAGGTCGAGTTGTGCCTGTTCGACAGCACCGGGGAAACCGAGCTGGAACGCATCGTACTGCCCGAATACAGCGACGAAATCTGGCACGGTTACCTGCCCGACGCCCACCCGGGGCAGATTTACGGTTACCGGGTGTACGGCCCCTACGAGCCCTCGGCCGGGCACCGCTTCAACCCCAACAAGCTGCTGATCGACCCCTACGCCAAGCAACTGGTGGGCAAGCTCAAATGGTCCGAGTCGCTGTTTGGCTACACCATCGGCCACAAAGACGCTGACCTCAGTTTCGACAAACGCGATAGCGCCAAATTTGTGCCCAAAAGCAAGGTCATCGACCCCGCCTTCACCTGGGGCGAGCGCCCCAATGTGCGGGTGCCATGGGACAGCACCATCATCTACGAAGCCCATGTGCGCGGCACCAGCATGCGCCACCCGGCAGTGGCCGAAAACCTGCGCGGCACCTACGCCGGCTTGATGAACCCGGACCTGCTGCAACACATCAAAAAGCTCGGCGTTTCCAGTATCGAACTGCTGCCCGTGCACGGTTTTGTCGACGACAAACACCTGCTGGAAAAGGGCATGAACAATTACTGGGGCTACAACAGCATTGCCTTCTTCGCGCCCCACGCCGGCTACTCCGCCAGCGGCCATATCAACGAGTTCAAAGAGATGGTCGCGCACCTGCATGACGCCGGCCTGGAGCTGATTCTCGACGTGGTCTACAACCACACCGCCGAGGGCAACGAACTGGGCCCGACCTTGAGCATGCGCGGCATCGACAACGCCAGTTACTACCGCCTACTGCCCAGCGACAAACGCCACTACATCAACGACTCCGGCACTGGCAACACCCTGGACTTGAGCCACCCTTGCGTGCTGCAGATGGTCACCGACTCGCTGCGTTACTGGGCCACGGAAATGCGCGTGGACGGCTTTCGTTTCGACCTGGCGACCATCCTCGGCCGCTACGCCGATGGCTTCGACGAGCGCCACAGCTTTCTCGTCGCCTGCCGCCAGGACCCGGTACTGAGCAAGACCAAACTGATCGCCGAACCCTGGGACTGCGGCCCCGGTGGCTACCAGGTGGGTGGTTTTCCGCCGGGCTGGGTGGAGTGGAACGACCGCTACCGCGATAACGTGCGTGCCTTCTGGCGTGGCGACGAAGGCCAGGTGGCCGAACTGGCCAGCCGCCTCACCGCCTCCGGTGACCTGTTCAACCAGCGCGGCCGCCGGCCGTTCGCCTCGGTGAACTTCATCACCGCCCACGACGGCTTCACCCTGCGCGACGTGGTGTCTTACGACCACAAGCACAATGAAGCCAACGGCGAAGACAACCGCGACGGCAACGACAACAACATCTCCTGGAACCACGGCGCCGAAGGGCCCACCGACGACCCGGAAATCCGCAGCCTGCGCCTGCGCCAGATGCGCAATATGCTCGCCACCCTGCTGCTGTCCCAAGGCACGCCAATGCTGGTAGCCGGCGACGAATTCAGCCGCACCCAGCACGGCAACAACAACGTTTATTGCCAGGACAACGAGACCGGTTGGGTCGACTGGGATCTGGATGACGAAGGCAAGAGCCTGCTGGAGTTCACCCGCCGGGTGATCGGCCTGCGCAAGGCGTTTCCGATCCTGCGCCGGGGGCGTTTCCTAGTCGGCCAGTACAACGAGGAGTTGGGGGTCAAGGACGTTACCTGGCTGTCGCCGTGCGGCAACGAGATGACCCCGGAGCAATGGGAAGACCCGCACGCCCGCTGCCTGGGCATGCTGATGGACGGCCGCGCCCAGCCCACCGGCATCCGCCGCAAAGGCGCCGATGCCACCTTGCTGCTGATCCTCAACTCCCACAGTGACGTGGTCAATTTCACCCTGCCGCCAGTGACCGGCGGCACAGGATGGACCTGCCTGCTCGATAGCAACCGGCCGGAGGACAACAGCAAGGAAGCGTTCGAATTCGACGCCGAATTCACCGTCACCGGCCGCTCGCTCCTGCTGTTCGAGCTACAGCGCGACACCCGCGCATGAGGAGCACCCCGCATGGAACGCCATTACAGCGATGCCGATCTGCAGGCCTTTCTCGCCGCGCTCAGTACTCCGGTACGCCAACCGGGCGAGGTACTGCGCCAGCTGGTTGAACAGGGCCTGGACCGTCTGCCCTACCCGGCCGGCGGCGCCACCCTGCAGCGCTGGCGAGGGCTGGCCAAGGTAGCAGCGGCCGACCTCAGCCTGTGCAAACTCTACGAAGGCCACACCGACGCCTTGGCGATCATTGCCGAAGTGCAAGCCGACTACGCCATGCCCGCCGACAGTACCTGGGGCATGTGGGCAGCTGAACCGCCGCAAGCCAAAGTGCAGATCAACGCCCGCACTTCGGCCAAGGATGTGCGCCTGGATGGTCTCAAGGCCTGGTGCTCGGGGGCCAAGGAAATCAGCCATGCACTGCTCACCTGTTGGGATGAAGAAGGCCAACAGCAATTGGTCGCCGTCGCCCTGCAGCAACCGGGCATCGACGTCACCGACAGGGGCTGGCACGCGGTGGGCATGGCGGCGACCAAAAGCGTGGAAGTGCGCTTCGATCAAGCTCGTGGTCATCTGATCGGGCCGCCTGGTTCCTACCTCAAACGCCCGGGCTTCTGGCAAGGCGGTGGGGGCATCGGCGCCTGTTGGTTCGGCGCCGCCCAAGCGCTGGGCGAGGCGCTGCGCGCGCACTGCCACAAACGGGATGAACCCCATGCACGGGCTCATCTTGGCGCGCTGGATACGGCCTTGAGTGGCGCTGCCGACAGTCTACGGGCCGGCGCCGCGTGGATCGACGCACACCCTTACGCCGATGCCGAACGCCTGGTTCGTCGCCTGCGCAGCCAGTGCGAATTCGCCGCCGCGCAGGCCATTGAACACGTCGGCCGCGCGCTCGGCGCAGCCCCGTATTGTCGCGATGAAAAATTTGCCCAACTGCTGGCAGACCTGCCTGTCTACGTTAGACAGAGCCATGCAGAACGCGACCTGGCCGCTCAGGGTGAGCGGGTTGCCGATGAACCAGAAGGAAGCTGGATGTTATGAAACCGAACCTGATCAATAGCCAACTCATCGGCACCCCGTTGCAGGCCTGGAATCACTCCCGGCGCCTGAGCGACGTGCAGCCGATCGAACTGCAGCAACTGCTACCCGCTGGTGCCCGCGCCGTGGTTGTCGCGCCCCATCCGGACGACGAGATCCTCGGCTGTGGCGGCTTGATGCAACTGCTCGGGCAACAGCAGATCCCCATGCTGCTGGTATCGGTCACCGCTGGCACTGCCAGCAACCTCGGCTCGCATTACTGGACCCCGCAACGCCTGAGCATCGCCCGCCCGCTGGAAAGCGCTCAGGCGTTGCGCCGCCTGGGTCTGGACCAAAGCCAATACAAATGGCTGCACAGCGGTCTGCCCGACACCCAAGTGCACCTGTTCGAAGAGGAGCTGACCCAATTCCTGCTCAGCTACCTGCTACCCAACGACGTGCTGTTCACCACCTGGCGCAGCGACGGCCACAGCGACCACGAAGCCACCGCCCGCGCCTGCCTGGCCGCCAGCCAACAGCTTGGCGTGCCGCTGTGTGAAGTGCCGATTTGGGCCTGGCATTGGGCCGACCCGGAAGACTCGCGCATCCCCTGGGAGCGCGCGCGCAAGCTGCACCTCGACACCTGGACGCAAGCGCGTAAACGCCACGCCATTCAGGCCTTCGCCAGCCAGATTCATCCCGACCCGCAAGCCGACCTGCCGCCGGTGCTACCGGCCTGTGCGCTGGAGCGCTTGCAGCAACCTTTTGAACTGCTGTTTGTGTGAGGGCCAGCCATGAGCGTGGCAGATAGCTACTTCGAAGGGATGTTCCGCGCCGATGCCGACCCCTGGGCCATGCGCACCCGCTGGTATGAACGGCGCAAACGCTACCTGAGCCTCGCCAGCCTGCCGCAACGCCGCTATGCCAGCGTACTGGAACTGGGTTGCGCCAACGGCGAACTGAGCGCACGCCTGGCCGCCCGCAGCGATCAGTTGCTGTGCTGCGACACCTCCCCCACAGCCCTGGACCTGGCCCGCAGCCGCCTGCAAGCACGACCCAACGTGCAGTTCTGGCAAGGTCGGCTGCCCAAGGAATGGCCGCCGGGCAAATTCGACCTGATCGTGTTCAGCGAACTGGGCTACTACCTGGACAGCAACGACCTGACGCAACTGATTGTCAGCATGCGCTACGCCCTCAACCCCGGCGGCACCGTGCTCGCCTGTCACTGGCGGCCGGCTATCGATGGTTGCCCGCACACCGGCGACCAAGTGCACCACGAACTGCACCACCTACTACGCATGCCGCGCCTGGTCTGGCACCAGGAAGCCGATTTACTGCTGGAGGTGTGGTGCGAAAACCCCACCTCGGTAGCCGAACAAGAAGGCCTGATCAGGAGAGCAACATGATTGGTGTGATCATTCCGGTACACAACGAAGAAATCCTCCTCGGCAACTGCCTGGTGGCCATGCAACGGGCCGCCGCCCACCCGCAGCTCGACGGTGAGACGGTGCATATTCTGGTGGTACTCGATAGCTGCACCGACGCCTCGGCGCAAATCGCCCTGGCCCATGGCGTGGCGACCATCGCCGTCGACGCTCGCAATGTCGGCGAAGCCCGCGCCCAGGGCGTGCGTCTGCTGGTCGACCAGGGCGCGCGCTGGCTGGCCTGCACGGACGCCGACAGCCAAGTGGCTGAAGATTGGTTGGTGGCGCAGCTGCAGCAAGGCACTGACGTGGTTTGCGGGACCGTGCAGATCAGCGACTGGGGCGATATACCGGATGAGGTCCAGGCTGAATACCAGGGCCGCTACCATAACGGCGATGGGCATCGACATATCCACGGCGCCAACCTCGGTTTTAGCGCTCAGGCCTATATTCGCGCAGGTGGGTTTCAGCCGTTGGTGGTGGATGAGGACGTGCAACTGGTTGCCCGCTTCCAGCAAAGCGGCGCCAGTATTGCCTGGACGGCGCTGCCGCAGGTGACCACTAGCGCGCGGTTGGATGTGCGGATGGTCGGCGGGTTTGCGGATTACTTGCGGACGTTGACGGGGGGGCAGCAGGTACCGGTTTAAGAGCGCCAGGCGATCTTTTGGCGAGCGTCGATAGTCTTCTTTATCAACGGCCCCTCACCCCAACCCTCTCGCCTGCCCGGCCGGCCTAGCGGGAGAGGGAGCTAACCGAGTGGGATGACGGCCCTACGTCACCCCTCTCCCGCGCGCGGGAGAGGGGCTGGGGGTGAGGGGGCTTTGATCTGGCTGTTGATCTTGATCCGCCTGCCTCATTGGCAAAGCCCGACTGCAGGCGCCCCGCCTCCCGGCAAATAACCTGAACTGCCCCCCTACCCCCTCAGTCGGAACTATTACCAGGCGCCACCCCGCGCCACCGCTTATCCGACTGGGAGGACCACGCATGACCGCAACCCTGGTAACCCCTACCCCACACCGAAAGCAGCACTGACCATGGCCGCCATTCGAATCGGGATATCCGGCTGGCGTTACGGGCCATGGCGCGGCGAGTTCTACCCCAAGGGCCTGGTGCAGCGCAACGAGCTGAAGTTCGCCTCACGAGCGGTCAACAGCATCGAAATCAACGGCTCGTTCTATGCCCTGCAAACCCCCGAGCGCTATCGCGGCTGGGCGGCCGACACGCCTGACGATTTCGTTTTCAGCATCAAAGCGCCACGCCTGATCACCCATATCAAACGCCTGCGCGACATCGAAAAACCCATGGCCAATTTTTTTGCCTCCGGGCTGGGCCAGTTGGAGGGGCGGCTGGGGCCGATCCTCTGGCAGTTCCCGCCAAGCTTCAAGTTCGACGCGGCGCTGATTGAGGCGTTTTTCCAGCAGTTGCCCACCACTCACCGTGCGGCCAAAACCTTGGCCAGCCACAGCGATGAGCGCCGCCACCTGGAGGGCTACCTCGACTGGCCAGGCAAACAACCGCTGCGCCACGCCATGGAAATCCGCCACGAAAGCTTCGTTGATGAGGCCTTCGTCGAGCTGTTGCGCCAATACAAAGTGGCCCTGGTGGTGGCCGATGCGGCGAAGAAATGGCCCTACGCTGAAGACCTCACCAGCGACTTCGTCTACATGCGCCTGCATGGCGACAAGAAGCTCTACAGCAGCGGCTATTCGGCGCCGGCGCTCAAGCGATGGCATGAGCGCATCGACGCCTGGAGTCACGGTAAACAACCCGTTGATGCCCACCTGATCGCCCCCGAAAGCAAGCCCAGCCACGCCTCCCGGGATGTGTATTGCTATTTCGACAACGACGTAAAAGTACGCGCGCCGTTCGATGCCCGTGCGCTGTTGCAGTCGTTCGACCTCACCCAGGCGCTGGCCACTTGCCCTGGCGTTCTACCGCAAGGAATCAACTTATGAGTACCGTCACCTCCGTGCCCCTGCCGGTCAACCAACTGCGCCCGGCCGTGCACAGCCTGCGCATTCTCACGGTGAACATGCACAAGGGTTTCACCGTGTTCAATCGGCGGTTCATCCTGCCGGAGCTGCGCGACGCGGTGCGTACGATGGAGGCTGATCTGGTGTTTCTGCAAGAGGTGCACGGCACCCACCAGACCCACGCCAAGCGCTACAGCAACTGGCCGCCAACGCCGCAGTACGAGTTCCTCGCCGACAGCATGTGGCCGCAGTTCGCCTATGGCCGCAACGCGGTGTACCCGGACGGTGACCATGGCAACGCGCTGCTGTCGAAATTCCCCATCCTGCGCCACGACAACCTCGACGTGTCGGTCGGCGTCCACGAACAACGCGGCCTGTTGCACAGCGTGCTGGACGTGCCGGGCCACCGCGAAGTGCATGCCATCTGCGTGCACCTGGGCCTGCGCGAAGTGCACCGGCAAAAGCAGTTGCAACTGCTCTGCAGCCTGCTCGACAGCCTGCCGCAGGACGCGCCGGTAATCGTCGCTGGCGACTTCAACGACTGGCGCCTGCGCGCCGATGCCGTGCTGGTCGGCGCCGGCATGCAAGAAGTGTTTATGCAGCATTACGGCATGCCCGCACGCAGCTTCCCGGCGCGCTGGCCGCTGCTGTGTCTGGACCGTATTTATATCCGCAACGCCAGCAGCCACGAGCCGCAGGTGTTGTCGACCCGACCCTGGTCGCATCTGTCCGACCATGCGCCGCTGGCCGTGGAGATTCGCCTATGAAGTACGAGTGGCGTGAAGGCAACGAGGTGCAACTACTGATCAATGGCGAGGAGTTTTTCCCGCGGGTGTTTGCCAGCATCCAGGCAGCGCGCAAGGAGGTGCTGCTGGAGACCTTCATCATCTACGAAGACAAAGTCGGCCAGCAGTTGCAGCAGGTGCTGATTGCCGCCGCCAAACGCGGTGTGCACGTGGAAGTGACGGTGGACGGCTATGGCACCGCCGATCTCGGCGCGCCCTATGTGGCGGCGCTGACCGACGCCGGGGTGAAGCTCAATACCTTCGACCCGCGGCCGAAAATCATGGGGCTGCGCACCAATCTGTTTCGCCGCTTGCACCGCAAGATAGTGGTGGTCGATGCAGAGATCGCCTTTGTCGGCGGCATCAACTTCTGCGCCGATCACCTGGCCGACTTTGGCCCCATGGCCAAGCAGGATTACGCCGTGCAAGTGCGCGGTCCGATTGTCACCGACGTGCACCGCGCCGCCCTCGAGTTGCTCGCCGTGCGCCGCGGTGAACGGCCGGAGAAGCAACCGTTGTCGCCGGCCAATCACTTTCGCGGCAATGTGCGCATGCGCATGGCGCTGCGTGACAACGACCAATACCCGGACTGCATCGAGAGCGAGTACATGCAGGCCATCCGTTCGGCCAACTACCGCCTGGTGGTGGCCAACGCCTACTTCTTTCCCGGCTACCGGCTGCTGCGCGAACTGCGCAACGCGGCGCGCCGTGGGGTGAAAGTGACCCTGGTGATGCAAGGCATGCCGGACATGCCGCTGGTGCGCCTGTGCACGCGCCTGCTCTACAACTACCTGCTGCGAGACGGCGTGGTGATTCACGAATACTGCCAGCGCCCTCTGCACGGCAAGGTGGCGCTGGTGGACCATGAATGGGCCACCGTCGGCTCAAGCAACCTCGACCCGCTGAGCCTGTCGTTGAACCTGGAAGCCAACCTGATCATCCGCGATCACGCCTTCAATCAGCAGCTGTACAACCACCTCACCGACCTGGGCGCCAACAAGTGCAAAAAGGTCACCCTGGAACGGGTGATGCGCGGCTACTGGTGGCGAGCGCCGATCATCTTTCTGACCTTCCACTTTCTGCGTCACTTCCCCGCTATCGCCGGCTGGTTTCCGGCCCACTCGCCGCGGCTGAAACCGCTGACCGTGGCCGATGCACAGGGCGTGGTCGAAGAACCCACTGGCAGCGTGCACTGCAACGTCGAGGAAAGCCGATGAGCGTCAACAGCGCCACCGCCGAGCAAGACCAACCGCAAGCGGCCTGGAAAGTCTGGGGCAAACGCCTGCTGAATATTTTCTTCTTCTGCCTGGTGCCGGTGCTGTTGTACCTGCTGGTGAAAAACCTCAACTGGCAGGAAGTGAAAACTGCCCTGCACGCCTACAGCGCGCAGACCCTGCTCCTGGCCCTGGCCGCCAGCGCCGCCAGCTATGCGGTGTACAGCTGCTTCGACCTGATCGGCAGCCACTACACCGAGCACAAACTGCCGGCGCGCCAGACCATCCCGGTGACCTTCGTCTGCTACGCCTTCAATCTCAACCTCAGCTCGTGGGTCGGCGGCATCGCCATGCGTTATCGCCTGTACTCACGCCTGGGCCTCGACGTGCCGACCATCACCAAAGTGATCAGCATCAGCCTGCTGACCAACTGGCTGGGCTACATCCTGCTAGCCGGCGGGGTATTTTCCCTGCGCCTGGTGGACCTGCCCGAGCACTGGAAAATCGGTGAAACCACCCTGCAATACATCGGCTTCGGCCTGCTGGTGGCGGCCTTCGTCTACCTGTTCGCGTGCAAATTCAGCAAGCGCCGCAACTGGCACTTCGGTAAACAGGAAATCACCCTGCCGAGCCTGCGCATGGCCTCGGCGCAGATCGTGCTGGGCACGCTGAACTGGGGATTGATGGCAGCGATGATCTTTATTCTGCTGCCGGACAAGGTGTCCTACTGGGACATTCTCGGCATCCTGCTGATCAGCAGCATCGCCGGGGTGATCACCCATATCCCAGCCGGGCTCGGGGTGCTCGAAGCGGTGTTTATCGCCCTGCTGCAGCACTCAGTGGCCAAGGGCAATATCGTCGCGGCGTTGATTGGCTACCGAGTGATTTACTTCCTGCTGCCGCTGGCCGTGGCGGTGGTGGTGTACCTGATCCTGGAAAAACGCGCGAAGCATATTCGGACGTCGCAGGATGAGTGAGCGACCCTGAAAAGCATCGCGGCTGAAGCCGCTCCTACAGATTGTAAGGTCCGTAGGAGCGGCCGGTCCGGCGCTCCGGTCAGCCGCGATGCGGTGGAAGGTCGAGATCAAATCCTGAACTGCTTCACCAACGTCCCCAACCGATTGCCCAAGTCCGCCAAGCTGCGGGCACTTTGCGCGCTCTGCTGGGTCTCGTCGGCCACCCGTTCTACCGCGCCGGCAATCTGATGCACGCTGCGGTTGATCTCTTCGGCGACGGCGGTTTGCTCCTCGGCGGCGCTGGCGATCTGCGCGTTCATGGCGTTGATGGTGGCGATCAGTTCGGCAATCGCATCGAGTGACGAGCCGGCCTGGTTGGCTTGCTGGCTGGTGACATCGCCGGCTTCGCTGGAGCGGCGCATGGCGGTCACGGCATCTTCGGTGCCTTTTTGCAGGCGGTCGATCATGCCCTGGATTTCCTGGGTGCTCTGTTGCGTGCGGCTGGCCAGGGCGCGGACTTCGTCGGCGACCACGGCAAAACCGCGCCCGGCTTCCCCGGCGCGCGCCGCTTCGATGGCGGCGTTGAGCGCCAAGAGGTTGGTCTGTTCAGCAATGGAGCGGATCACCCCCAGCACGCTGACAATCGATTGCACGTCCTGTTGCAGACTGTCGAGCGAGGTGCCGCTGCTGCGGATATCACCGACCAGGGCGTGAATGCGGCTGATGCTGCCATCCACCACCTTTTTCGCCGCCTGGCCTTCCTGGTCGGTTTGCTGGGCGGCGTTGGCCGCGCCCTGGGCGCTTTGCGCCACCTGATGGGCAGCGGCGGACATTTCGTTGATGGCGGTGGCCACCTGATCGGTTTCGTGGCGCTGGCTGGCCATCGCCTGGTCGGCACGTTGGGTCTGGGCCGACACCTCGCTCACCAGGTGGGTGAGCTGGCCGGTCATTTCCACAATCTGCCGCACCAGGCCATGAATCTTGGCGACGAAGGCGTTGAACGAACCGGCCAGTTCACCGAGCTCGTCCTGGCCGTTGACCGGCAGGCGTTTGGTCAGGTCGCCATCACCGGCAGCGATGTCGTCGAGATTGTTCTTGATCTGCTGCAACGGCCGCAGAAAGGCATTACCCAAGGCCATGCCGGCGATGCCGAAGATCACCAGCAACACCAGGGCGATCACCACAATGCTGGTGACGATGGTGCTGATGCGCGCCTTGATCTGATCCTGCACTTTGGCCACGTCGGCCTCGACGCCATCCAGGTTGATCGCGGTGCCCAAGGCCATATCCCATTTCGCCAGGTAAACGTTGTAGGCCAGCTTGGGTACCAGCACTTTGTCGTTGGTGGGCAACGGCGAGGAATAGCGCAGGTAGTTGCTGCCGTTCTTGGCCACGTTGTAGAGCTCGCGGTTGACGAACACGCCGTTGGGGTCTTTGCGGTCGGCCAGCACCTTGCCGACATCCAACGGGTTGTCGCCACGGAACAGCCGCACGATGTTGGCGTCATGGCCGAAGAAGTAGCCGTCTTTGCCGTATTTGATTTTCGACAGAATAGTGATGGCCTGTGCGCGGCTGTCCATATCGCCTTGAGCGGCAGCATCGTAAAGGCTTTGTACCGAACCCAGAGCAATCTGCATGTAGTTCTGCAGTTCTTGCTGGCGCTCCTGAATCAGGCGTTCGCGGGTTTCTTTCACCTCGCCATCGGCCAGGCTGAGCAGTACCTGGGTGGCGGCGCCACTGAGCACCACGGCAAATAAAAGTACGGGCACCAGGGCCAGCAGCATCACTTTGGTCTTCAGACGCATGATCACTCCTTTAAACAGCGCACCGTCAGGCAACGGCAGTCCTGTTGTATCGGCGCTTGTTGTTATGGCTGTAGGCGAAACCTGTAATTCAGTTCAGACCATTAGCGACAGAATCGTCAGTTTTTTTAACCTCTAGCCAATGAATCGGTCGTGTCTCTGTCAACAAAAATCCTCTGCATGCTCCACAAATATCCGTTCAATATTTCAACCAGGCGTGTGCATAATTCTTTCCTGCCTATTTGGCGGGGCACGACCAAGCCCCGGATTACCTAATCTGCAAGCAGGTATCGGTGCACCACGAACAACCTTCGCGCATCAACAAAGCGCCGAACTGTGCCGATATGAGTCCTGCATTCCGACGTTTCAGAAGAGAACCTCCTTATGCTTAGCCGTCTCTCAATCCAGTGGAAAATCACGCTGCTCGCCGGCCTTTGCCTGCTGGTCATCGTCACCCTGTTGGTCGGTACGTCGCTGTATCAAGCCAAAAGCACTGCCGAGGTGGTCAAGGCCTCCAGCACCGGCATGCTCGAAGAGGCGGCGCAAAAGCGCATGGCGGCCCGAGGTGAAACCCAGTCGCTGCGCATCCAACGGTATTTCATGGATGCCTATCAGTACGGCAATGGCTTCACCCGCCAGGTGAAAATGCTCATCGCCCAGGCCAAGGCCCATAGCATCGACGCCGGTGCGATCCGCACCGACCTCTCCGAACAAATGCACACCGCGCTGCAGGGCAACGGCAATCTGCTCGGACTGTACGTGGTGTTTTTGCCCAACGGCCTGGATGGCCAGGACGCACAATTCGTTGGTCAGGACGCGTTGGGCAGTAACGACATAGGCCGCTTCGCCCTGTACTGGTCACAGTCGAGCAGCGGCGAACTGGAACCCGAGGCAATGAAAGAGGAGCTGCTCAACGACACCACCGTGATGAGCAACGGCACCCCCTACAACTCCTGGCTGACCTGCCCGCTGGACAGCAAAAAGACCTGCGTGCTCGACCCCTATATCGATGAAGTCGACAAGGTCAAAACCCTGATGACCAGCATCGCCTTCCCGGTGGAAGTGGATGGCAAAGTGGTCGGTGTGGTGGGCGTCGATATCAGCCTGGCCAGCCTGCAAGAGATCAGCAACAAGGCCAATAAAGAGTTGTACGAAGGCCAGGGCCACGTCAGCATCATCAGCCCGCTGGGCCTGTTCGCCGGTCATAGCCGCGACGCCTCTTTGCTCGGCAAACCGTTGAGCGCAGGCTTCGGCGAGCACGGCAACGAACTCACCCGCCTGACCGCCAGCGCCCAGTCCCAGGTGCTGCATGAAGGCGAGATGCTGCAGGTGCTGGAACCGCTGCAGCCGATCCCGGAATCGAAGCCCTGGAGCGTGTTGATCGAGGTGCCGGAAAAAGTCCTTACCGTACCGGCGAAAAAACTCGAAGCCGAGTTGGACAGCCGCCGCACTGGCGACAGCGCCCTGGCCCTGCTCGGTGGCCTGGTCGCTGTGCTGCTGGGCTTGTTGTTGATGTGGCTGACAGCCCGTGGCGTGACCCGGCCGATTCTCAGCGTGGCCGCCATGCTGCAGAACATCGCCACTGGCGAAGGCGACCTGACCCGCCGCCTCGATTACGCCAAGCGCGACGAACTGGGCGAACTGGCTGGCTGGTTCAACCGCTTCCTCGACAAGCTGCAGCCGATCATTGCCGACGTGAAAAGCTCGGTGCAGGACGCCCGCGGCACCGCCGACCAGTCCTCGGCCATCGCCCGCCAGACCAGCTCCGGCATGCAGCAGCAGTACCGTGAAGTCGACCAGGTGGCCACCGCCTTCCAGGAAATGAGCGCCACCGCTCAAGACGTCGCCCACAACGCTGCCCAGGCCGCCGAAGCCGCACGCAGCGCCGACGATGCCACCCGCGAAGGCCTCGGCGTGATCGGCCAGACCACCAGCGCCATCGAGCTGCTGGCCAATGAAATGAACGTGGCCATGGAAGAAGTCCAGGGCCTGGCCAGCAGCAGCCAGCAGATCGGCTCGGTGCTGGAAGTAATTCGCTCGATTGCCGAACAGACCAACCTGCTGGCGCTTAACGCCGCCATCGAAGCCGCACGCGCCGGGGAAGCCGGGCGTGGTTTTGCCGTGGTCGCCGATGAAGTACGCAACCTGGCCAAACGCACCCAGGACTCGGTGGAAGAAATCCGCCAGGTGATCGAGGGCCTGCAGAACGGTACCCGCGAAGTGGTCAGCAGCATGGGCAGCAGCCACCGCCAGGCGCAAGCCAGCGTGCAGCAGGTGGAACTGGCCGTCAGCGCGCTGCAACGCATCAGCGATGCCGTGGGGGTGATCACCGACATGAACCTGCAGATCGCCAGCGCCGCCGAAGAACAGAGCTCGGTGGCCGAAGAGATCAACCGCAACGTCGCCTCGATTCGCGACGTGACCGAATCGATTTCGGCGCAGGCCGATGAATCGGCACAGGTCAGCCAATCGCTCAACCGCCTGGCTAACCACCAGCAGGCATTGATGGATCAGTTCCGGGTTTAACCAGCAACAACATCATCGCGGCTAAAGCCGCTCCTACGAGATCGCACATTTCGTAGGAGCGGCTTTAGCCGCGATGCGCTTCTGGCGCCATCCAATCCCTAGTCTGACGCTTCTCCCCTTGCCGCAAGCGCGCGCTCTGGTTAGCCTGCGCGCTGTCTATTTCGCCCCTTACCGCCAAGGATTTGCAGATGCTCAACTACGCCATCGTCGCCGGTTCCAGCCGCAACAACAGCCAGTCGGCCAAGGTTGCCCACTTCCTTCAGCAACGCCTGATCGACCTGCAGCTGACCACCGCGGCCACCAGCAACGTCATCGACCTGGGCACCGGCCCCCTGCCCCTGTGGCCAGCCGAAGACAGCGGCCCGTGGGCGCAATACGCCGAACAGCTGAAAGCCGCCGACGCGGTGATCGTTATCGTCCCCGAGTGGAACGGCATGGCGTGTCCGGCGATCAAGAACTTTTTCATCTACACCAGCAAGGCCGAACTGGCGCACAAGCCAGGGCTGTTGGTTGGCGTTTCGGCAGCCGTCGGTGGCCCGTACGTGATCAGTGAAATGCGCGCCTCCAGCTACAAGAATTGCCGCGTCAACTACCTGCCCGAGCACATTCTGGTGCGCCATTGCGGCGGCGTATTGAACGGCCCGGAAGCGGCCAGCGAAGACGACCAGCGCCTGCGTGCGCGCATCGACTACGCCCTGGATATCCTCGGCAAATACGCCGTGGCATTGAAGCCGGTGCGTGAAGCGATCGACATGAGCAACCCGGGCTTTGCCAACGGGATGTAAACCGGGAACCTCACGGCAAACATCCGTCGTCCCAGCGCAGGCTGGGCCCCAGAGTAGTGGCTGTCACACGGTAGGCGTACGACAGAAAAATCTGGATCCCAGCCTGCGCTGGGATGACGGAGTAAAGGCCCAAACCGGAGTCGGGGGTACCCGGAGAAACTACGGATTGGGTAGTTCAACACTCACCCGCAACCCACCCCACGGGCTGTCGAGCATCTCGATCCGCCCACCCCACGCCTCGACAATATCGCGCACGATGCCCAGGCCCAGGCCATGGCCTTGCACCTGTTCATCCAGCCGTGTGCCCCGCTCCAGCACTTCGCGGCGGCGCACTTCATCGATGCCCGGCCCGTCGTCATCCACCCACAACAGGTAACCGGTGCCTTCTCGCTGAATACTCAGTTGCACCTTTGAGTCGGCCCATTTGCAGGCGTTATCCAGCAGGTTGCCGAGCATTTCCAGCAGGTCTTCACGGTCCCGGGGCAGGCGCAAACCGGACGGCGCTCGCCACGTCAGGTCCAGCCCACGGTTATGGATCATGCCCAGGGTACTGAACAGCCCCGGCAACTCTTCATCGCAGTCAAATTGCGCGCCCGGCAGTGCTTCACCGGCCAGGCGCGCACGGCCCAGTTCGCGGCTCAGACGCTGTTCGATCTGTTGCAGCTGCTCGCGCAAGGTGGCTTGCAGGTCGGGATGGGCTTTGAGTTCGTCGCGCTCCGCCAGGCTGACCAATACCGCCAGCGGCGTTTTCAATGCATGCCCCAGATTGCCCAGGGCGTTGCGCGAGCGCAGTAGGTGTTCTTCGGTATGGGCCAGCAGGTGGTTGATCTGGGTCACCAGCGGTTCCAGTTCCAGCGGCACGTCTTTATCCAGCGCCGAGCGCTGCCCTTGCTGCAGCTGTTGCAGCTGTTGGCGCACCCGTTCCAGCGGGCGCAGTGAGTTGCGCACGGTCAGGCGTTGCAGCAGCAGAATCAGCAGCAAGGCGCCGGCACCGACGCCCAGGCCGACGTATTGCACCTGGCGGAAGCTGGCGAGAATCGGGCTGTAGTCCTGCGCCACGGTAATCGACATCTGCTGGCCGTAACGGCGGTAGTCGGCGCGGTAAGTCAGCAGCTGTTGCTCGTTGGGGCCTTTGCCCAACTCGTCCTGCAAGCCAGGTTCGCTCGCCTCTGCCAGATCCCAGTCCCACAACGAACGCGAGCGCCAGGGCGCTGGCGTGCCGCTGGCAAAATCAATGCGGAAATAGCGGCCGGAAAATGGCTGTTCGTACGCGGCTTGAATGCGCTGCTCATTGAGCTGCAACCCCGTGGGACCGCGCACGGTGGCAACCAGCAGGGTCTCGGTGTGATGGCGCAAGCCGGACTCCAGATAACGGCGCAACGCCAGGTCCAGCAACCACAGGCTGCTCTGCGCCAGCAACAGACCGACCACCAGCAACACGCTGACCAGGCCGAGGCTGAGTCGGCGCTGGATCGACTTCATGCGCCCAACCCGGCAAAGCGGTAACCCTGGCCGCGGCGGGTTTCGATCACCTCGCGGCCGAGCTTGCGGCGCAGGTGATTGACGTGCACTTCGAGCACATTGGAGTCGCGCTCGGTTTCACCGTCGTAGAGGTGTTCGGCCAGGTGGCTTTTCGACAACAGTTGCTGCGGGTGCAGCATGAAATAACGCAGCAGGCGGAATTCGGCGGCGGTCAGTTGAATCTCTTCACCCTCGCGCAACACGCATTGGCGGGTTTCATCCAGTTGCAGGCCGGCCGCTTCCAGGTGTGGCTGGTTGGCCAGCCCCTTGGAACGGCGCAGCAACGCCTGAATGCGCAGTTGCAGTTCTTCCGGGTGAAAGGGTTTGCTCAGGTAGTCGTCGGCGCCGGCTTTCAGGCCATCGATGCGTTCGGCCCAGGAACTGCGTGCGGTGAGAATCAGCACCGGCGTCGCCAGGGCGCCGGCGCGCCAATCGCGCAGCACCTCGAGGCCCGGTTTGCCCGGCAGGCCGAGGTCGAGAATGATCAGGTCATAGGGCTCAGTGGCACCCTGATGCACGGCGTCGCGGCCATCGGCCAGCCAGTCCACGGCATAGCCCTGGGCACCGAGGCTGGCGAGCAATTCGTCAGCCAAGGGCACATGATCTTCCACCAACAACAGCCGCATCAGTCGTCTTCCTTGTCCTTGAGAATGCGCCCGTCGCGCACATCGATTTCCAGCTCACGGACCACGCCATCGGTGGTCAACAGTTCGATTTCGTACACCAGCACGTCGTCCTCTTCCTCCAGCTCAGCCTCCAGCAACTTCGCCCCGGGGTGACGCGCCAGGGCGGGTTGCAGCAGCTGTTCCAGCGGCAGAATGCGGCCTTCCTGGCGCAGACGCAGTACCTCGTCCTGGTCCAGATCGCGGGCGTGCACGGTGAAACTCAGGGTCAGCACGGCCAGGACCAGGGCGACGATACCGCTGTAGCGCAGCAGCCATTTACTTACGGGCTTGCTCATTACTTGTCTTGATGGTCTTTCAGGATCTGGCCGTTGCTGGCGTCCAGCTCCAGATCCCATTCCAGGCCCTGAGCGTCACGCAGTTCAACCTGGTAAATGTAGCGGCCGTATTCTTCTTCCAGCTCGGTTTCTTTCACGGTCGAGCCTGGGTGTTTGGCAATGGCGGCGGCATTGAGTTTCTCGAACGACTGAATGGTGCCGGCATCACGCAGTTTCAGCGCTTCGTCCGGACCCAGGTCACGGGCTTGGGCCAGGCCTGCAGTGGCGGTCAGGGCGGCAATGGTAAACAGGGCAGTGAACTTGTTCATGGGTTCGTTCCTTTTCTTCAGTTAGGTGTTTTGCTTTCGACGGGGATCACCTTATCGCCCGCCGCTTAACTGAAGCTTAAAACCCGTAAGGTTGGAGAAATTGCGTTTCCAGGGATCGCGGCTGAAGCCGCTCCTACGACGTTGCACAATCCGTAGGAGCGGCTTTAGCCGCGATGCTGTTAAGGCTTGGACGCAATCGCCTTGGCCAGCGCCGCCTGCAGATCCGGATCATCGGGTTTGGTCAGGCTGGAGAAGCTGGCCACCACCTTGCCCTGACGGTCCACCACGTATTTATAGAAATTCCAGCGCGGTGCACTGCTCTGTTCGGCTAGGTCTTTGAACAGCGGAATGGCTTCATCACCTTTGACGTGCTGCGGCTCGACCATGGTGAAGGTCACGCCGTAATTGACGTAGCAGACCTTGGCGGTCTCGGCGAGGTCGGGGTCTTCCTGGTTGAAGTCATCGGAAGGTACGCCGAGCACTTCCAGGCCCTGGTCCTTGTGGCTTTTGTACAGTGCTTCGAGGCCTTTGAACTGCGGGGCAAAACCACAGTGGCTGGCGGTGTTGACCACCAGCAGCGGCTTGCCGGCAAAGTGTTCGCAGAGGTTGATCTGTTCTTTGTTTTTGTCGCGCAGCTTGGGCAATTCGCCCTGCAGCAACGACGGGCATTCGGCCGCCAGCAGGGGCAGCGAGAACAACGACAGAACGACAGCAGGCAGGAGGACGCGACGCAGGCTCATGGTGGTAACGCTCGGTGGCCGGAAGACAGTCAGGTCACGCTACCCGTCATCCCCCATGGCGTCAAAGGCAACTGCCCAGGCCCAATTGCAACAAGGCAAGACCACCTTGCTGCCAGCCCCACCAGACCAGCGCGAGGACCAGCGCAGCCGCTGTCGCGCCGCCCCCCCAGGTGACTGCGCGACTCATGCCGGGCTCATCCGCAAGCGCTCCACCGGCTGCTCACGCACCGGCCAGTTGAGCGCGGCGGCGATCAGGCTGAGGGCGATGGAGATTTGCCAGACCAGGTCGTAGCTGCCGGTGCGGTCGTACAGATAACCGCCCATCCAGCCGCCGAGGAAGGCGCCCAACTGGTGAAAGAGAAACACGATCCCGGCCAGCATTGACAGGTTGCGCACGCCGAACAGCGTCGCCACCGTGCCATTGGTGAGCGGCACGGTAGACAGCCAGAACACCCCCATCAATACGCCGAAGGTGTAGGCCGTGAACAGGGTCACCGGCACACTGATAAACCACACCAGCACCACCGCCCGAGCCAGGTACAACGCCACCAGCAATCGCGGCTTGGACATGCGCCCGCCGAGCCAGCCGGCCATATAGGTACCGAAAATATTGAATAGCCCCACCAGCGCCAACACCGTGGTACCGACTGCGGCTGGCAGGTGCTGATCCACCAGGTAGGCCGGCAAATGCACGCCGATAAACACCACCTGAAAGCCGCAGACAAAAAAGCCCAGCGACAACAGCCAGAAACCTTTGTGTACCGCCGCTTCACGCAGCGCTTCGCCAAGGCTTTGCTCATGGCCAAGCACTGGCAGCGGTTTGTCCTTGAGCATCGCCACCAGCGGCACGATCAACGCCGCCAGGCCCCCCAGGGCCATCAACGCCACCGACCAACCCAGCCAGCCGATCAGCCCCAGGGTGCCGGGCAACATGGCGAACTGACCAAACGAACCGGCGGCCGCCGCGATGCCCATGGCCATGCTGCGTTTCTCCGCCGGCACCGCGCGACCGACCACCCCGAGCACCACGGAAAAGGTGGTGCCCGATAAACCCAAGCCAATCAGCAAACCGGCGCTGAACGACAGCGAACCCAACGAATCGGCCGAGGCCATCAACACCAGGCCCAGCGCATACAGAATGCCGCCGACCACCATCACCCGCGCCGCCCCATAACGATCGGCGAGCGCCCCGGCAAATGGCTGCGACAAGCCCCACAGCAGGTTCTGCAGGGCGATGGCAAAAGCAAAGGTCTCACGTCCCCAGCCGAACGCCGCACTCATCGGCGGCAGGAACAAACCAAAGCCATGGCGAATGCCCATCGACAGCGCGAGGATCAACGCCGCCCCCACGAGCACCCACTTACTTGCGCGCCATGCCGTCATTGCCCTGCTCCGCTAATCGATGGTTTCCAGGTCGTCCAGCAACAGCCAGAGCGCCTCACGTTTTTCTGCCCCCAGACGCAGCGCCAACTGCGCCTGAGCGTCTTGCCAGGCCCGCGCACCGCGCTCCAGGCGGCTCACGCCGGCCGCCGTCAATTGCACCTGACGGCTGCGCAAATCACTGCCCTCGCCCATCTGCACCAGGCCGTCGTTCTCCAGCACCTTGAGGTTGCGCCCAAGCGTGCTGCGGTCCAGGCCCATGGCCTCGGCCAGATTGGAAATGCTCGGTTGCTCAAGCCGCTGCAAATGGCTGAGCAATGAATACTGGGCGACGTTCAAGCCCAGCTCGCGCAGCGCGTCGTCGTAGACACGGGTGACGCTGCGGGCGGCGCGGCGAAGTTTGGTGCAGAGGCAATGAGTAGTCAGCATGGATGCGTGTATATACCCGCATTAGCCAGAGCGTCAATCAAAAACTTGCTCGCTGAGGGGGCGCCGCGTGCACAATCCGCGCTCGCTTGCGGCGCTGAACCGGCGCGCGGCGCACTGGTCGAACGCCTCGGGCAGGCATTGGGTAATCACGGAGATGCAGATGGGTCGTCAGTTGATCGCTGGGCTGTTGCTGTTGTGCGCCTGGCCGGCGCTTGCCGCCAACCCGCAGGTCGCCGAACTGGGCACGGCCAAAGCCCATTACCCCTTCGTGCTGTACGCCAACGCAGCGCTCGATACCCCCGCCCTGCCCGTGACCCGCGCAGTGATTCTGCTGCACGGTATCAAGCGCAATGGCAGCGAGTATTTCGACAGCGGCAGCCAACTGCTGGAAAACGCCGGCCTCGACCCCGCCACCACCCTGCTGCTGGCCCCGCAGTTTCTCACCGATGCCGACGCCGACAGCCACCCCGGCGTACCACGCTGGGCGGCCGGCCAATGGCTGCATGGCAGCCCGTCATTCAGTGGGGTGTCGGCGTTTCAGGTGCTTGATGACCTGCTGACCTTACTGGCCGACCGCCAACGATTCCCAGCGCTACGTGAGGTGGTGCTGATCGGCCACTCTGCCGGCGGCCAACTGGTGCAGCGCTACGCCGTGTTCAACCCCACCGACACCCTGCTCGCCACCCGCGGCATCCACCTGCGTTATGGCGTCGCCAGCCCGTCGTCCTACCTGTATTTCGACCACCAACGCTGGCACGCCGGCCACTGGCAAGCCAGCGCAGCCACCGACTGCCCCGGCTACAACCGCTACCGCTACGGCCTGGAAAAACTGCCGGCCTACGCCAGCCAGCAGAAACTCAGCGCCCAGCAATTGTTCCGCCGCTACGCCGCGCGCGACGTGGTCTACCTGGTCGGCGCCGACGACAACAACCCCGCCGCCCGGGTAATGGACCGCTCCTGCTCCGCCCAGTTGCAAGGCGCCACCCGCCAGCAACGCCAACTGCAGTACCTGCACTACGAACAGCAGCTGGCGCAGCAATGGAAAATACCGATCAGCCACCCGCAGGTATCGGTCGAGGGCATCGGCCATGACTCGGCAGCGCTGTTCGCAGCGCCCATTACCGCCAAAGCCTTGCTGCCGTAGGAGTTGCGGGACGTCGCACCACTCGCCAATCAGCGTTTTTTCCGGCTCTCGTTCCGGCTATTCCTGCCTGAATGAAGGCTGCCCGCTGTTCTTGCGTAGCCGCCGTCTGAATCAACCACCACGGCCTTGATCCCTCTCGACAACCGCCCAGAATCGCCTTGCACGCCACGCACAAGCCGGCAATCCGCCACGGCATTTGTGCGTATCAGCAAGGAGCGCTATGCCAGAGCACGAGCAAGGAAGCGCGAACGCCGCGCCCATGGATACCGCCCTCACCTGCCTGGTGATGTTGGCGCGCTTCCACCACCTGGCCGCCAGTCCCGAACAGTTACAGCACGACTTCGCCGAACCCGGGCGTCTGTTCGGTTACACCGAGGTGTTGCTGGCGGCCAGGCAACTGGGCCTCAAAGCCAAACGCATCCGCAGCGCTGCCAAACGCTTGCAGCAACTGCCCTTACCGGCCATTGCCCAAGACCACAACGGCAGTTTCTTCGTCCTCGCCCGCTGCGAAGGCGACAGCGTACTGATTCATGACCCACTGCTCCCAACCGCCCAACAGTTAAGCCTGCACGACCTGGCGGCACGCTGGAATGGCCACCTGCTGCTGATGCGCTCCGAGGCCAGCGTGGCGAGTGAGCTGAGCAAGTTCGACTTCACCTGGTTTATCCCCGCCCTGGTCAAGTACCGCAAGCTGCTCGGCGAGGTGCTGCTGGTGTCGTTTGTCCTGCAGATTTTCGCCCTGCTGACGCCGCTGTTCTTTCAAGTGGTGATGGACAAAGTGCTAGTCCATCGCGGCTACAGCACCCTTGATGTGATCGCCGTGGGCCTGCTGGTGATCATGCTGTTCGAGACCGCGCTGAGCGGCCTGCGCACCTATGTGTTTGCCCACACCGCCAGCCGCATCGACGTCGAACTCGGTTCACGCTTGTTCCGCCACCTGATCAGCCTGCCGCTGGCCTATTTCCAGGCGCGCCGGGTGGGCGACTCGGTGGCGCGGGTGCGCGAGCTGGAAACTATCCGCAGCTTTCTCACCGGCAACAGCATCACCCTGGTGCTCGACGTGCTGTTCTCGGTGGTGTTCATCGCCGTGATGTTTGTCTACAGCGGTTGGCTGACGCTGGTGGTGCTGTTGTCGCTGCCGCTGTACTTCCTGATCTCCCTGCTGATTACCCCGGTGCTGCGCGCCAGGCTGAACGAGAGTTTCAACCGCGGTGCCGAAAACCAGGCGTTTCTGGTGGAAAGCATCAATGGCATCGACACCCTGAAATCCATGGCCGTCGAGGCGCAAGTCAGCCGCAAATGGGATAACCAACTGGCGGCCTATGTCGCCGCCAGCTTCAACACCCAAACCCTGTCGACTCTGGCCAACGAAGCGGTCGGCCTGGTCGGCAAACTGGTCACCGTCGCCACCCTGTGGCTGGGGGCGCGGTTGGTCATCGATGGCCAACTCAGCGTTGGCCAGTTGATCGCCTTCAACATGCTCGCCGGCCGCGTGGCCCAACCGATCATGCGCCTGGCGCAACTGTGGACCAGCTTCCAGCAAACCGGCGTGTCGGTGCAGCGCCTCGGCGACATCCTCAACAGCCAGACCGAATCACGCTCCGCCAACCGCAGCACCCTGCCAGCACTGCGCGGCCAGGTGGAGTTCGATCAGGTGCACTTCCGCTACCGCACCGATGGCTCAGAAGTGCTGCGCGGCATCAGCCTGAGCCTGCAGGCCGGCGAGGTGATCGGCGTGGTCGGCCGCTCCGGCTCCGGCAAAAGCACTCTCACCCGCCTGCTGCAACGCCTCTACAGCCCCGAGCGCGGGCGGGTGATGGTGGACGGCATGGACCTGGCGCTGGCCGACGTCAGCTCCCTGCGCCGGCAAATCGGTGTGGTGCTGCAAGACAACCTGCTGTTCGCCCGCAGCATCCGCGACAACATTGCCCTGACCGACCCCGGCGCACCGATCGAAACCGTGATCCACGCCGCGCAGATGGCCGGTGCCCACGAATTTATCCTGGAGCTACCCGAAGGCTACGACACCCTGGTGGGCGAACACGGCGCTTCATTGTCCGGCGGCCAACGCCAGCGCATCGCCATTGCCCGCGCACTGATCGGCAACCCACGCATCCTGATTCTCGACGAAGCCACCAGCGCTCTGGACTACGAGTCCGAACGCATCGTGCAACAGAACATGCAGCACATCTGCCAGGGGCGCACCGTAATCATCATCGCCCACCGCCTGAGTGCCGTGCGCGATGCCCATCGCATCGTGGTCATGGACCGCGGGCAGATCGTCGAGCAAGGCAGCCATGCCGATCTGCTCGCCAACCAGGCTGGGCACTACGCCCGCCTGCACCGCCTGCAGCAGGGGTGAACCATGGGTGCCAAAACCGACCTGCTCACCCGCTACCGCAACGTGTGGCGCCAGACCTGGCGCCAGCGCAAGGCTATGGCCAGCCCGCCGTACCTGCGCGACGAAATACAATTTTTGCCCGCCGCCCTGGCCCTGCAGGAACAGCCCGTGCACCCGGCACCACGCATCTGCCAATGGCTGCTGATGGCCTTCGCCGCCATTACGTTGTTATGGGCCTGCTTCGGCGAAATCGACGTAGTCGCCAGCGCCCCCGGCAAGATCGTGCCCAACGGCAAAAGCAAAGTGATTCAACCCAGCGACGTCGCCGTAGTCAGCGCCATTCACGTGCACGACGGCCAGACCGTCAGCGCCGGGCAACGACTGGTCGACCTCGACAGCCAGATCACCGACGCCGACGTGCAGCGCAGCCACAGCGAACTGCAAGCCGCCGAAGTCGACCAGGCGCGCGCCACTGCCCTACTCGACGCCATCGCCCAACAGCGCCCACCGGCGCCGCTCGCCACCCTGCTGAGCGACGCCGAACCCGCCCAACAACAAGCCGCCCAACGCTGGGTAGACGGCCAATACCAGGAACTGCGCAGCAACCTCGACCAGGTCAGCGCCGCCATCGAGCAACAAACCGCCGGCATCCGCTCAGCCCGGGTCAGCGTCGCCTCCTTGCAACAAAGCCTGCCCATCGCCCGCCAATTGGCCAGCGACTACAAGACCCTGCAGAACAAAGGCATTCTCGGCAAACACGCCTGGCTGGAACGCGAACAGGCGCGCCTTACCCAGGAACGCGAACTGCAAGTACAACAGGCCCGCGTCAGTGAACTGCAAGCCGCCCAAAAAGAAGCCGAACAACGCCGCGAAAGCGTGCTCGCGCAAAGCCGCCGAGCCATGCTCGACCTGCAACAACAAGCCGCCGCGAAAATCTCCGCTCTGCGCCAGGAACTGAAAAAAGCACAACAGCGCGACCGCCTCACCCACCTCACCGCCCCCGTCGACGGCACCGTGCAACAACTCGCCATCCACACCCAGGGCGGCGTGGTCACCCAAGCGCAGCCGCTGATGGTGATCGTGCCAAGCGACCAACCAATGGAAGTCGAAGCCCTCCTTGAAAACAAAGACATCGGCTTCGTCCACCCAGGCCAAGCCGTCGAAGTAAAAATCGAAACGTTCAACTTCACCAAATACGGCGTAATCCACGGCACCGTCATCTCCCTTTCCAGCGACGCCATCGACGACGAAAAACGCGGCTTGGTTTACAGCGCGCGTATTCAACTACGCGAGAAAAGCATACGGGTGGGAGATAGGGAAGTTGAGTTGTCGCCGGGGATGGCAGTTACAGCGGAGATAAAGACAGATAAGAGGAAGGTTATTGACTACTTCTTGAGTCCGCTTAAGGCGTATGGGAGTGAGAGTTTTAGGGAGAGGTAAAAAATTGTGAGCACACTCGAATCTGCGAAAAAGAAGACACAACTTATAAACAACCAATCGTTCTGCAGGAACATTCTTACAGAGAGCATCTAACCACATCAAAATAATCAACACCAAGAAATCAGCCATTAAACAAAACACATCAAACTCGATACTTTCTCAGTACGAAATTTCCCAACCACCATTTCAGGTATTGATTTAGCTATTCCACAGGCAGAGTGTTCGAATTGCCGACCGACCCTTAAGATCGCCAAGATCCAAAATACAACCAACCATTTACAAACTAACTTTCACGCTGGCGTAGCCGATGGAAAACACCTACAAAACTTCGGAACGGTATTGAGCCTCATCCCGACTTTTCATATAACCAATCTAAAAAAGCTTTGATGGAACCCGAGATATCTACAACGCCTTCAGAACAGCAAGAAAAATCTGTACTCGCAGCTTTTTTCGCATGGCTTTTAGGGTTGATCTTAGCGTGGACTTTTTTTCATTACATAAACATTAGCGAACAGCAAACAGAAGCCTTGCGCAAGATAGTAAATATTTCATGCTTTGGGCTTTTAACTATCGGCGCACTTTTAAGGGAGCAGAAATACAAAGCTGTAAAGCTCTTGGGCTCTGGAATTATTTCGCTGGCGCTCGTATTTCTCGGAACGGCAGCATTTTTAATAATACAAACTTACAAAGACGGACAAAAACAATGATCACCCCAAAACCATTACACAGGATCATTCAATTTGTATTTACTTGAAACCCCAATCAGCCGTACACACCCAAACCATAAGTGGTTCCGCAAGGCATCGCAAACAGTATAGTTCGGTGACATCAGCATGAGGCCAACACCAATAATGAAGAAACTAGGCGGATCAATATTAATCTCAGACTTATTGACTGGAATTGGAATTGCCGCCGTCACACTGAATGGATACTCAGGGGAGCCGACAATAAGTTACTTCCATAAAGCCACTCTCTCCCTATGCTTTCCACTAAGTCTCGCGGGAACATACATATATCAAAAAAACAGTCGTCTATCAGAATTTACAGGAGCTCTAATTATAAAATTTTCGGTGAGTCTATTCAGCTACCTAACAACCTTTATTATTTACTCCATTACAAAAAACACAATATAGAGGCAAGCCATTAGCATAACATTCAAAAAAGCAGAACAAGCATCCTCAGTACTGGATCTCTCAATCAAAGGTAGCGAGGCCTACTAAGACAAGCCCGCTCCTAATCATATACTTCACTTGGATGACGCAACAGTTATCGCAAATGCAATGGCTAGCGTCCTCGGAGGTAATACCGCTGGCTTTCTTACAAACACCATACCGCCCTGGATATAGCCACTAAAATCAACAAACTCAAAAGATAGCAAAGCCAAAACAACGTCACACAACCCGTACAGAAGCCCAGATACCCACACCCTACAAAAGAAAGTGAAACTCACGTGAAAAGACACTTCATCCAATCAGGAAAAACATTTAATAGCAATCACATTCTAGAGGGCCTATGCGGAGTCGGAATGGCAGTAATAGCTTTTTTTATTCTAGATCCGAACAGACACATCGCAACCCTTACTTATAAACCACTAATGGTTGCTTGCATTCTGAATATGCTCATTGGGCAAATGCTATTTCAAGCCAACAACAGATTTATCGAACTCTTGGGCGGCATCCTCATTAGATCATCAAAAGTATTCGGCGCCGCCTTTATAACACTAACAATTTACTTAATGTCGACTATCCAAAAACACTAAAGGAACCTCAGAATGAGCACCAATAAAATCACACCAGAACAAATTGCCGACAGTATAAATCAAGCAGCGGCATGGAAGCGGATGACGCTGTACGCAATTTTAAATCCCACGAATTCTTGTGCCATGACGGATCGATTATGAGGTCTCCGTTAAAACCAAATTCGTTGAATGCACTAGAAGTATAAGCTCTCCATTACTTTACGCTTGCATACATCGAGTTTGGCTCTACCCACAGGAACATGGAGATATCTTAACCAAGGTAGAAGTTTTTATCCCCGCCTGCACTGGGGTCTGAGCCGCATTAAACTCCTTTTATAAGGGACTTAAAGATGAAAAGAGCATTCTGGTGTTTCCAGCTCATTCTATAGTCACAAACAAACAACTGTAGGACGTAGACCATGAGCAAAAAATAAAAACAGATAACCATAACTCTCAACTTCCGACTCCAAAAAACATTCAAACACATGAGTAAAAAATGCCACCTTCCACCCTCAACACCTACAGACTTTGGAAAGTATTCGCTGCAATGCTCTGCTGCGTCATTACTGCAGGATCAATTAGCACAGTTATCAGCAATCAAACCAAGGCTGCTGCAAATCGATACTTTTCCTCCAACGAAAATCCACTAAAGGATGTCCTCGCCACTTTACCCAGTTCCGGCGCTCATGTTCCTCCTCCTGCCTCATCAAAAGACAACGAGAACGCGCTACATGAAGCATCCAAGAAGCTAGAGAGAATTAAAGCTATTGGCTTAATCGTTGACGCAACCGCCCAATTACTGACAATTCTCTTGCACGCCCTTCTGTTAACTAAAATAAATAATCGCGAGATATCAAAATGAGCAGAAAAGAAGAAATTATAAAAACGGCCATCGAAGACGCGCAAAAAAGCGAATTTTGAGGTAGACACCATGTTCGAAATAGATCGTAGGCTATTTATTCTAGTTACAGGTGGCGACAGCGGTATTCCTAGCACACTAGAAAATTATTTCACCTGCAGTATTGGCAGTATCCGTTTACAAAATTGATCAAGGTACGGCCGAGCCTAAAGGCGCACAAGCAGTCGACTCTCTAGCCCAAATAAAAAAAACCGAATATCGAAATCACGAAGAATCCCTAATTTCCGCGCTAACCGTTATTTCATCGCATCTTTTTTCTCCAAGTTTTTTTGTGCATGCTAAAGCGAAAACGCATCTTTAATTTCAAAAAATAACTTTCATCTTCAGATCTTTCTGATAGCCAATCCTAGAACGCATCTGTTTTCCTTACTGCAACTCGCGTAACGGCAGACAAACAACATGGCCAGAAAACATTTAATTGCTACCTTTTCTTTAGCTGGGGTGATGCGAGCCACCAAAACCTGGGTGAGCCTCACGACCCACAGAAATCACACAACCATCTTTTTTTCTGTGCTTATAGTGCCATCTTGCTCAACTTTCACCCCAACAGCACAAGAGAGCTTTGCAATTAAAACAAGCACTTCACCAGACACACTATTACTTTGCATGAAGGAAACCATTGCTCAATTAAGTAGCAAGGAGCCATGGTTTACCAGAATATCCCGGCAAAACCTTAAGCCCGTCTTATTTGAAACAGAAAATTTTGATCACCCCCACCTCATAGGATTCTCCACGCAGATCACGTACGAACATACGACAGGTACGGGAGTAATAACAGTTAAAGCTATTGGGCCATATTTTGTGGATTTAGGCGCGCACAGCGGGGCTCAACGCGTTAAAGCTGGGATCCTTAAGTGCGCTCCGCCCCAGAGTCACCATTAAGAATCCGAAGCTCCGCCTAAGTTTAAAAACCACTTGAAGCATCAATCTAACCACAGCTTAAAGGACTAAAAAATGACAAGCATGTTCACTATAGAAGCTCGATCCTATGACATTCTCGGTGCGGGTGTTGCTAGCCACAACTATTGGATTCTGAGGGATTCATTCGGGAATAAAATAGCTGAACTACATGGTTTTGCTACAGACAGATCTTCAGGAAATCCGGTTGCTATTGGCACGACGGACAAAGAGTCTTTAAGAGGCTGGAGTTTCATTGACGAAGGTTGGGAAGCGGTCATCGGTGCAAGTAGCAGCTCCCCTTACTTCAGACAAAGCTATTTATATGACTCAGGACAACAAAATAAGGTCGTTTTTTCCGGAAGTGCAGAGGACGTTTTTTCGTGATGGAAAGAACCATACTTAAATCGCATATGAAAAAAACAAAAATACTGATTCTTAGCTGCTGCTTTCTGCTGCAAGCCTGCGCCGATAAATTTTACGAGCAGCGACCCTTTGACGTCAGCCTGCCAGACCAAGTATTTAGATCAAGCTTCATTATAAAAAAGGAGTATGACTATCGATTCTCGCTGATATTTAACTGGAAGAACCCAGAAAACTATCAATCTCAAGAAGAGCAAAAATTGGCCACCGGGGGGTTTGACGTCAAAGGTCTACCTTTAGCCCTTAATCTAACGATTGTTAAGGACAACGAAATATTTCTCGACGAAACAATACAGACACAACTAGTCAGTAGATACGAAGGGTTCTGCTACAACAAGAAATCCGAAAAAAACCACCCGCGCCAGACATTTATGGAAAGCATTTTTTCCAATATAGACAAGTGCAGCAAAAAAATCGACAGCAAGAGCATTTGGGGACCTTCTCGGACTATCGATATACGCACCCTCCCGCCTGGAAATTATCGCGTAGAAATAAAAACACTT
Organism: Pseudomonas sp. GV071; assembly: GCF_003050835.1. GTDB lineage: Bacteria > Pseudomonadota > Gammaproteobacteria > Pseudomonadales > Pseudomonadaceae > Aquipseudomonas. The sequence goes on from NZ_QAOJ01000011.1 coordinate 85,960, forward strand.
TCTCCAGCCCCGGCATTTTCCGGCATGGAAGCTTTCATAAGCATCTCGCCTTACGCCCCTAAAATATAAGGATCTCACTCATGACCACAAACAAAGAATATACGGTGACATACAAAGTGTCGAGCACCGGAACTGATTATATCTATCAAGAAAACAAAAACGGACATCTTATAGGCGACCACCACAAGTCATCCGGAGGACATATGTGGTACAGCCTCAGTGATGGTATCTCCACGCCGAGTAGTTATGGCTTTTCCTCTGAGCGCGAAGAAATGCATGGCCCCGGTTATCTCACACCTCATGACAACGCTGCTTATCAGCAAACTACATACGAAGTCACTATAAAACTCACTGAAGAACAATTTACAAAACTAAAAAAATTCTCCGAAAACCCCCAAAGTTTTGGATTCCACAAAGAAACTTATAAATTGCTAACAAATAGCTGTGTAGACTTTGTATACGCATCCCTTCAACAAATTGGCTACAACAAAGATAACTTTCAAGGAAACCTACTTCCAAACAGCAACGTGGACAACATCAACAAACTCTTAGCCACCTTTGGCGCAAACATTATCCGCGATAACATCAAACGACTCGGGGATTATTACGAAGGAGAAGATGCCGCCTCATGCAAATGGCTTGGACCTGAACACATAATGCAGGCCGTGATTGATAACGAAGCGTCCAAATGGCAGTTTATTCCGTCCAATCAATTGACGTTCGATAGGGCTGTCAGCACCGATTATCTGGCCAACAAATTCAATAAAAATGGTCAGTTGGACAAAAATTTCTACAATGATTTCAGCAAGTGGTTTTCTGACACTCTCCGTAATAGCTTTAATCAATTCCAAAGCCAGTTTGTACCGAGTTTTCAGCTCGGCAACTCGGGCCTAAACCACAACCCCATCGGCGCCTTCTACGATTCCCGCTCCCTAGCCACCGACACCGCCTCCTCTATCGCCGACAAAACCCTCACCCTGTTCGACCAAAACCAACGCGGTCTCACCACCAACCAACTCACCGCACTCGACACCAATGCCGACGGCCAACTTTCTGGCAACGAGCTCAACTCCGTCTCTGCCTGGGCCGATCTCAATGAGAACGGTCAGGTCGATGGCGATGAAATGAAAACCTTGGCGCAGCGCGGCATCGGGGCGGTTAGTGCTAACGACTTTGGGTTTTTCACTCAGGGCAATAGCCGTTTCGGCGCCACTGCTGTTGCGCCTGTCCGGGTTGATGCTACGCGAGGTGTACCGGGCAGTGATTTTCGCCGCTTGCGCGACACCGACAATATGTTTTTCAACCGTGATTGGTCGGCATTTATCGGTTGGGACGCGAACAGGGTGAAGATCAATTTCGAAAACCAAAATCACATGGTCGGTACCGATGGCGACGATTCGTTCAATGCCAACTACTACGCGGCATACACGCAGTATTTCAATACCAGCCTGCTGACTCATTTCCTTGCCGGTGGCGGTAACGACAATGTCGGTGGCAGTGCACGTAGCGACAGCATCTGGGGCGGCACCGGTAACGATGCGCTGTGGGGTTATGCCGGCAACGACAGCCTGTACGGTGAGGAAGGTGATGATCAACTCTCCGGGGATGACGGCGCCGATTACCTCGACGGTGGCGTCGGCAACGACTCGCTGTATGGGGGTATGGGGGCCGATGTGCTGGTCGGTGGCGAGGGGGGCGATTATCTGTTTGGCGAGGCGGACAACGATTACCTCTATGGCCAGGCTGGTGTAGATCAGTTGGTCGGTGGTGCCGGTGATGACTACCTGGATGGCGGCAGCGAAAACGATCTGCTGTTTGGCGATGCCGGGGCGGACACCTTGTTCGGCGGCGCCGGACTAGACCAGTTGCAAGGCGGTGCCGGCAATGACCGCTTACTCGGCGAAGCCGGTAACGACCGCTTGTTCGGCCAGGTCGGCAACGATCAGCTGTGGGGCGGCGATGGCGACGATGTACTGGTCGGTTTTACCGCCAGCAATGACAGCAAACAAAGCCTCGCGGCCGGCGAAACCGATGACGATCTGATCTACGGCGGCAATGGCGACGACTATGTGCTCGGCGGCCTGGGCAACGACACGCTGTATGGCGATGCCGGTAATGATGACCTTGAGGGCGGCGCAGGCGAAGACTTGCTCTACGGTGGTAGCGGTGCAGATCGGCTGTTCGGTCAGCTCGGTGACGACGTGCTGTATGGCGGCGACGGTGACGACATCCTCATCGGTTTTACCGCTTCCAACGACAGCAAACAGACCCTCAGCGCCGGCGAGACCGATAACGACTGGCTCTATGGCGGCGCCGGCAGCGACACCCTGCTCGGTGGTCTGGGCAACGACTATCTGGACGGCGGCGCGGGCGCCGACAACATGCAAGGCGGCCTGGGCGATGACACCTACGTGGTCAACAGCGTCAACGACGTGATCCTTGAGCGTAAAGGCGAAGGCTACGACCGGGTCATCAGCAGCACCAGTTACCTGCTCAATGCCCATATCGAAGAGCTGCGCCTGGTGGAGGGGCTGGATATCCATGGCACCGGCAACGCGCAGGACAACCTGCTGATCGGCAACAGCCGCGACAATATTCTCGATGGCGTCACCGGTGCCGACCGCATGCTCGGTGGCGCGGGCAACGACACCTATTACGTCGACAACCGGGGCGACCGCACCGTCGAGTTGGCAGGCGAAGGTCTCGATACCGTACAGGCCAGCATCAGCCACACCCTGGCGGCCAATGTCGAAAACCTGATTCTGCTGGATTTCTCCAAGGCCGAGCGCGGCAGCGTCGATGGCCAGGCCAGTCTGGTGTATGGCTACCCCAAGGCCAATGAGCTGGACTACATGCAGGGCGATGCCGAACCCACCTTCCTTGGCACCTGCGCGCTGACCGCGATTGCCAACTTGCTGACCCAGGCGGACCGCCCCACCAGTGAGGGCGACGTGTTGAAAGTGGCCGTCGACAACAAGTGGACGGTGCAAGACCCAACCTTGTCGCCCCACCGGCGCGGCGGCTCGAACTTTCTGCAGCAGCAAGCGATTCTGGCCAGCTATGGTGTGCGCAACGATTTGATCAGCGGCTACAACGAGACCGGCACAGCCAACTTGCTGCGCAGCGGCCGTGGCGTGATGCAGGCGGTAAACGCCGGTACGTTGTGGGATAACCCGGCTTACAACGACAACGGCGCGGTCAACCATATGGTCACCCTCACCGGCGTGGTTTTCAGCGAAACCAGCGGCGAACTGCTGGGCTTTTATATCGCCGATTCGGGGCGGCAGAAGGTCAGCGACATGACCCGCTTTGTCAGCATCGAACGCTTCCGTCAGGCCGCCAATGTTGCCGGTGGTTACACCATCTACACCCTGGAACCGCTGAAGCTCTGGGACGAAGACATCAACGCTACGGGCAACAATCTGGACAACCTCCTGGTCGGCAACCGCGGCAACAACCTGCTGAGCGGTGGCGCTGGAAATGATGTGCTTGAAGGCCAGGGCGGCAATGACACTCTGGATGGCGGTGCAGGTAACGACACCTTGGTGGGCGGTGCCGGCAACGACACCTATGTGTTTGGCCGCGGCTATGGGCACGACACCATCGTGCAGACCGGCAGAATGCCCGCCGATGTCGAGTACGTGCGTTTTCTCGAAACGGTAGGCCCCGACAACCTGTGGTTCAGCCGTTCGGCGAATGACCTGGATGTGCGCATTCTTGGAAGCAACGACCGCCTCACCGTGCGCGATTGGTTCAGTGACAGCAGCAAGCAGGTCACCGCGTTCCAGACCTCGGCGGGTGAAGCGCTGATTGCCAGCAAAGTGAATCAGCTTATCGATGCGATGGCTGCCTTTGCCCCACCGAGCTCATCGAGCAGCAGTTTGCCGGCCAACTATCAGGCGGCGTTGCAGCCGGTGCTGGCGGCGAGTTGGGGCTAGTTGCGGATCGGCTGCATAGCGCATTCGCGGGAATGACGGTGAAACACCGTCGTCCTCGCGCACGCGGGGACCCAGCATCCTTTCCTAACGAACCACCTTCAAATTCCGCGCATACCACGGCCGTCGCGGGCTGCGTTTGAGCAGGTCGGGTACCTTCTCCTCACCACTCAAGGCGATACGCAGCCCGAGTTTCATCACCTCGACTTCCATCTCCGCAGCCACCTGGCTTTCGAAGGCGACACCGCCCTGCTCGCCGTTGCCGCAACCATGGGTCAGCGGCCCCAGCCAGGGGTCGGCGACTTCCACCCAGCGACCGGGGGCAAACCAGTTCACGCCGTTCACTTCGCGGCGTAGTACTTCGCCGGGGTGGTAGCGCTGGTGGGCGCGGTACCAGTCTTCGATGCGGGCATCCAGCCAGGCGTGGAAACGCCAGAACACCGGGTTGATGTGGGAGGAAAACGGGTCGCCGAGAAAATCGTTTTCCGCGCGAAACCAGCGGGTGGCGTAGTCGGACTGCTCGCGGTCGCCGGTCACCGGCATGCCGTTGGAGGGGTCGCGGGTCACCGTGGCCCAGCGCATGTGCAGCCAGTCGTGGATGTTCAGTTCCACCTCGGAACCGAACTGCGCCAGGGTCAGGCGGCTGAGGTATTCGGGGTCTTGGTATTGCGACTCCCAGACCTGGAAGTTGCTGTAGTGGCTATTGTCGGCCTTGATCTGCGCCAGCCACTGGCTGAGTTCTTCGTCGTCGCTGACCACCCAGGCCGGCGGCACCGAGTTGCCATCGTGGTTGTCGTGGTAGCGGATAAACGCCTGGCGGTCGTGCTCGATAAATACCGGCGGTTGCGGCAGTTCATGCCAGCTCGGCAGGTCGGGCTGCAGCGCCCTGGCGCGGGCGAGCATATGCCGGTGCATAAAAAAGAAGTCTTCGCCGGAACCGTTCAAATGTTTGCGCCGGCCGCGGGCGCCGCGTTCGGCGTTGCGCGGGCCGGGTTGCCAGCCGAGACCGCGCAGGGCGCTGCGTTTGTCCGGGTCCAGGCGCCGCCATTTATCCCGGCTGGCGTGCCACAGCTGGTGGAACAGGCGGTGCTCGGCCGACACCAGCCAGGCCAGCAACGCCGGCGCCAGGGGTGTGCGCTCGCGGGCCTCGGGAAAGGCGCGTTTGATCGCGACAAACTGGCAGTCCTGTTCGGCCTGCGCCAATGGCCGTTGCAGATCAACGATGCGGCCGTTCAAGGAGGCGCTGCCGGCATCGCTCCACGAGCCCCAGACCTCATCCAGCAGCGCGCGAAATTCATAACGCGGCACGCCATCGCTGCCCAGCAAGCGCCAACGCAGCTGGCCCTCGGGCATGCCGGTGAGGTCGCCCTGCACCCGATATTCAGCCGGTTTTTCACTGCGCAAGGTGCTCGGCAAACCCAGGTAGCCGCGCACCGCACGGCCGCTCGGGCCGACGTCCAGCAGCAGCTCGACGTTGGCCGGCAGCCCCAGCATGCCGTGGTCGACGCCGGTCAGGCGCAGGTCCCAGATGCCGCGCAATTGATCGGCAAACCGCGCGGCGCTGGCCGACGCGGCGTCCACCGTGGCTTCGTCCGGGGTCAGGCGCTGGCCGGCTTCCAGTACATCGTCGTAATCGCGCTCGCGGCGCGCGTACAGCACAGCGGGAATGGCGGCGCCGGTCACCACCAGCCCCGCCATAAAGCCTCGTCGGGAAAACCTCATCGCGCACTCATCAAGTCCTGACCTAATCCAGCTAGAACGTTGGCTGAGCAAGGAAATTTAGCGGCGCCCGGCAAAGCCCTGAGTAAATTTCCAGCCGCTCGGCTCGTCCCACCCAACAGCACAGGTTTCCCTTTCTGCCTTCCCCTCTCTTGGTTCGCGCATGAAAAACACCCGCCGTATCCTGCTTGTTGTTTCGTTGTTGCTGGTGCTCGCCGTGGCGGCCGCCGCAGCTTGGTACTTCCTGCTGCGCGCCACCGCGCCCTATCCGCCCGAGGTGATCCGCCATGCCAATGAGCTACAGGAGCGCATCGTTTCCTTCGACAGCCACATCACCGTGCCGGTGGATTTCGGCACCGAGGGCAATGAGGCGGACAAGGATGGCGAAGGCCGTTTCGATCTGATCAAGGCGGCGCGCGGGCGCCTCTCCGGTGCGGCGCTAACGGTGTTTGGCTGGCCGGAAATCTGGAACGGGCCGAACGCGCCGCACCGCCCTACTCCGGCCTTTGTCGATGAGGCGCGGCACCAGCAGGAGCTGCGCTACAAGATCATCACCGGCCTGGTCCGCGATTTCCCCAATCAGGTCGGCATCGCCTACACCCCGGCCGACTACCGGCGCCTGGCTGGCGAGGGCAAGTTCGCGATCGTTATCAGCATGCTCAACGCCTACCCGCTGGGCGACGACCTCAGCCTGCTGGACAGCTGGGCGGCTCGCGGCATGCGCATGTTCGGTTTCAGCTACGTGGGCAACAACAGCTGGGCCGACTCGTCACGACCGCTGCCGTTTTTCAATGACAGCGCCGACGCCCTTGGCGGCCTGTCGCCGCTGGGCGAACAAGCGGTGGCAAGGCTCAACGATCTGGGCGTAATCATCGATGTGTCGCAGATGTCGACCCTGGCTCTGGAGGATGTCGCCCGCCTGAGCCGCACACCGATGGTGGCCTCGCACTCGGTGCCACGGGCCTTCGTCGATATTCCGCGCAATCTCAGCGACCAAGAGATGCAGCTGATCAAAACCAGCGGCGGCGTGGTGCAGATTGTCGGCTTCCCCGCCTACCTGCGCCCACTGAGCCAGCCGACCCTGGACAAGCTCAACACCCTGCGCGCGCAGTTCGATCTGCAACCCCTGGACGGCCTGGCCAACGCGCTGATGCCCGGCGATGCAGTGATCTCCATCTGGCCCGAAGCGCGCTTCGGTGAGTACGCCAGCGGGCTGTACAAGATTCTCGAAGAGGAGCCGCTGGCCGGCCTCAAGGAGTACGGCGACGCGATTGATTACGCGGTGAAGAAGATTGGTATCGACCACGTCGGCATCGCCTCGGACTTCAACGACGGCGGCGGCCTGGACGGTTGGCACGATGTCGGCGACACCCGCAACGTCACCGCCGAACTGATCGCCCGCGGCTATTCCGACGCCGATATCGCCAAGCTCTGGGGCGGCAATTTTCTTCGCGTGTGGGAACAGACCCAGCGCTTGGCCAAACCCTGAACCTCAAAAGCATCGCGGCTGAAGCCCCTCCCACAGAAGCACGCGATCCGCTGTGGGAGGGGCTTCAGCCGCGATGCTCTTCAAGTTAAAAAACGGGAACGCTATGACCGACCGCCGTACCTTCCTCAAACAGGCCGGGTTACTGGCCGCCAGTTTGCCACTCGGCGTGCCGGCATTGGCCGCCGAACCCACCCCTTCCTTCAGCGTGAAGCAGGGCGAAAAATGGCCGCAGCTGCGCAGCCTGTTCGAGCTCGACTACAGCTTGGCGCACTTCTCCAATTTTCTGATCACCTCGCACCCCAGGCCGGTACGCGAGGCCATCGCCCAGTTCCGCGCCGAGCTGGACCGTAACCCCGCCGCTGCGGTGGATTACGAGAGCGAAGCGATCTGGAAACATGAAGACAACGCACGCAACTGGGCGGCCAATTACCTCGGGGTGAAACCGGCGCAGATCGCCCTCACCGGCAGCACCACCGAAGGCCTGTCGCTGATCTACACCGGCATCCATATCCGCCCCGATCAGGAACTGCTGACCACCGAGCACGAACACAGCTCCGCCTATGCCGCCATGCGTTTTCGCAAGCAGCGGGAAAACACTCTGATGCGCGAAATCCGCCTGTACGACGATCCGCAAACCCTGAGCGTGGACCAGGTGGTGCAGAAACTGAAAAGCGAGCTGCGCCCCAACACCCGGGTGCTGGCGCTGACCTGGGTGCATTCGGGCAGTGGGGTGAAATTGCCCATCGGCGAAATCGGCAAGATGGTCCGCGAGCACAACCAGGGCCGCGCCGAGGCCGACCGCCTGCTGCTGTGCGTGGACGGCGTGCATGGTTTTGGCATCGAGAACGTCAACTTCGCCGACCTCAACTGCGACTACTTCATTGCCGGCACGCACAAGTGGCTGTTCGGCCCGCGGGGCACCGGCATCATCTGCTCGGCCACGGCAGGCATGGACAATATGACCCCCACGGTCGGCAGTTTTTCCCGCCCGGACGACAGCTTCGCCAGCGTCATGAGCCCCGGCGGTTACCACAGCTTCGAGCACCGCTGGGCCCTGGGCAAAGCCTTCGAACTGCACCTGCTGCTGGGTAAAGCCGATGTGCAGGCACGCATCCATCAGCTCAACAGCTACCTGAAACAGCGCCTGCAAAGTCTCAAGGGGGTGCAGTTGGTCACCCCCATCAGCCCGGCGTTTTCCGCCGGTTTCACCTTCTTCAAAACCCCCCATGTCGACGAAGACGCGATTGCCGCCTACCTCACCCGCAACGGCGTGATCGTCGACGCCGTCAACCGCGATGTCGGCCCGGTGGTGCGCATGGCCCCCGGCCTGCTCAACACCGAAGCGGACATCGACCGCGCCATCAACCTGCTGGCCAAACAGCTGTGAGAACCCTGCCTATGAAAACCCTGTTGAGCGCCGCCCTGTTGCTGCTGGCGATGCCGGTTCAGGCCGCGGACAAACCTGCCGTGGGCAGCGTATTTCGCGACTGCAAAGACTGCCCGCAGATGGTCGTGCTGCCGGCCGGCACCTTCACCATGGGCACCCAGGACGAGGAAGTCGGCCGCCAGCCCGATGAAGGCCCGCTGCACCCGGTGACCTTCGCCAAGCCCTTCGCCATCAGCCATTTCCAGGTGTCGGCCGGTGAGTGGGATGCCTACGTCAAACAGGCCAAGGTGACCATCGCCAACGGTGACGAACGCCCCGGCCGCGAGTGCGTGGCGAGCAAGCCGCGTTACCCGCAGGGGCCCACCCAGCCGGCGGTGTGCATGAGCTACGACGACGTCAAAGCCTATGTCGCCTGGCTGTCGAAAAAGACCGGCAAGCACTACCGCATGCTCAGCGAAGCCGAACGCGAATACGCCGCCCGTGCCGGCTCGCCTGGGCCCTTCCCGTTCGCCTTCGACGAAGGCGCCGCCTACAGCATCGCCAAACACGCCAACACCTACGGCCCGGTGGATGGCTTCAGCTTTACCTCGCCCGGCGGCAGCTACCCGGCCAACGCCTTTGGCGTGTACGACATGCACGGCAATGTCTACGAATGGGTGGCCGATTGCATGCACGACAGCTACAACGGCGCCCCCAGCGACGGCAGCGCGTGGATGGAGGCCAGTTGCGAATACCACATGATCCGCGGCAACGACTACACCGAGGCGCCGATCTTTTCCCGCTCCGGCAACCGCAACTACCGCGAACCCTATGTACGTGGGGATTGGCTGGGCTTTCGCGTCGCTCGCGAGCTTTAAGAGCATCGCGGCTGAAGCCGCTCCTACACTGCCTACCCTTGTAGGAGCGGCTTCAGCCGCGATGCTCGTACTCTAAATTTCCCGCCCCCTCAGCCGTCCTTTCCACAGGCGATCACGCCTGCGCTCACTCCAGGAACTGCTGATGACTTCCCCTGCTCCCGCTGCGCCCAGCGCCATCCGTGAACTACTCACGCTGCTCAAACCGTTCTGGCCGCTGGCCACCCTGTGTATTGTCCTTGGCGTGCTCGGCGGCCTGAGCATCACCGCCCTGCTGGCCACCATCAATAACGGCCTGCATGCGCAAAACGGCATGAGCACCGGCGTGGTCATCGCATTTGCCGGGTTCTGTGTGGTGGCGTTGGCCAGCTCGATTGCCGCCGACATCGGCACCAACTACATCGGTCAGCACATCATTGCCCGCCTGCGTAAAGACCTCGGCGCCAAGGTGCTGTCGGCGCCCATCGAGCAGATCGAGCGCTTTCGCAGTCACCGCCTGATTCCGGTGCTGACCCATGACGTCGACACCGTCAGCGACTTCGCTTTTGCCTTCGCGCCGCTGGCGATCTCGTTCACCGTCACCCTTGGCTGCCTGGGCTACCTGGCGTTTCTGTCGTGGCCGATGTTTCTGATTACCGCCGTGGCCATCGTGATTGGCTGCACCGCGCAGTTCTTCGCCCAGTCCCTCGGCTTGCACGGTTTCCACCAGGCCCGTGAGGCCGAAGACGACCTGCAAAAGCATTACCGCGCCGTGGCCGAAGGGGCCAAGGAGTTGCGTATTCATCGCCCGCGCCGCCAGCGCATGTTCACCCAGCAACTGCAGGCCACCGCCGAGCGCATTTGCCGCTTGCAGATCCGCTCGATCAGCATTTTTGTCACCGCCAAGGCTTTCGGCTCGATGCTGTTCTTCGTGGTGATCGCCCTCGCCATCGCCCTGCAGAGCCTGTGGTTCAACAACGATGTGGCGGTGATCAGCGGTTTTGTATTGGTATTGCTGTACATGAAAGGCCCACTGGAAACCCTGCTGGCCACCCTGCCCATCGTCAGCCGGGCGCAGGTGGCGTTCAGTCATATCGCCGAGTTGTCGCGGCTGTTTTCCTCGCCGGAACCGCACCTGCTGCTGGCCGACAACGCGGACGAGCCGCTGCCGATGCAGGGCATCGAACTGCGCGAGGTGGCTTACGCCTTCCCGGCGGTTGAAGGCGCGCAGGCGTTTCACCTGGGGCCGGTCAACCTCAAGGTGGCGCCGGGGGAAATTCTGTTTATCGTCGGCGACAACGGCAGCGGCAAAACCACCCTGATCAAGCTGCTGCTCGGCCTCTACCCGCCGCAGCAAGGTGAGGTGCTGCTCAACGGCCAGGCGGTGACGCCCGAGGACCGCGACGACTACCGCCAGTTGTTCACCACCATCTTTGCCGACTACTACCTGTTCGATGACCTGGTGCAAGGCGACCAGACCTTGCCGGCCGATGCCAGCAAGTACCTGCAACGCCTGGAACTGGCGCACAAGGTCAGCGTGCGCGACGGCGCCTTCACCACCACTGACCTTTCCACTGGCCAGCGCAAACGTCTGGCCCTGGTCAACGCCTGGCTCGATGGTCGGCCGGTGCTGGTGTTCGATGAATGGGCCGCCGACCAGGACCCGGCCTTCCGCAAGGTGTTCTACACCGAGCTGCTGCCCGACCTGAAACGCCTGGGCAAAACCATCATCGTGATCTCCCACGACGACCGTTATTTCGACCTCGCCGACCAGGTGGTTCACCTGCATAACGGCCAGCTACAAGCCGCGCCGCAACCGGCGTGAAAAGACAGTTCCCGGAACTGAAAAATATTTTTCCGGTTTAGCTGCACAACCACGTCCTATAAATGCGAACTTAACTCAACAACATGCACGGAAGATCATGATGTCCTCCACGAAGCACCTTTCACCACGGATGAAGCTCATGCTTCAGCGCACCTTGCGCCCGTCACTGTTGGCCAGCAGCGTTGGCCTGTTCCTCGCCAGCCCCTATGCGGCCATGGTGCAGGCGCAGGACCTGCTGCTGGATATTCCGGCACAATCGTTGTCCAGCGCCCTGCAGGAGTTGGGACGTCAGGGCAACCTGCAGATTCTCTACAGCCCCGACCTGGTCGGTAACCGCAAGAGTTCGGCGCTCAAAGGCAGCTACCCGCCGGCCACCGCGCTGGACGCCTTGCTGCGTGGCACTGGGATCAGCTACCAGATCCGCGGCAACAGCGTGACCCTGGTCAAGGCGGACCAGAGCGCCATGGAATTGGGCGCCACCTCGATCGTTTCCAACGGCCTGGGCGAAGTGACCGAGGGCACCGGGTCGTACACCACGGGCGCGACCAGCACCGCCACCAAGATGCCGCTGTCGATTCGTGAAACGCCGCAGTCGGTGAGTGTGATTACCGAGCAGCGCATGCGTGACCAGAACATGGTCAGCCTGGAAAACGTCATCGCCCAGGCGCCGGGCGTGGAATTCAAAAAGAAGAGCAACTCGTCCGACGATGAGGTGGGCATTTTTTCCCGCGGGCTGAAGATCGAGAACTTCCAGGTCGACGGCATTCCCACCGTGTTCGAGCCGGAAATGAAAAGCCAGGACAATGACCTGGCGGTGTATGACCGGGTCGAAATCGTTCGCGGCTCCACCGGCCTGCTGAGCGGCACCGGTAACCCGTCGGCGACCATCAACATGGTGCGCAAGCGTCCGACCAAGGAATTCCAGGCGTCGATCCAGGGCAGCGCTGGCTCGTGGGATAACTACCGGACTGAAGTGGACGTGTCCGGGCCGTTGACCGAAACCGGCAACGTGCGTGGCCGTCTGGTGGGCGCCTACCAAACTGCTGATTCGTTTACCGACCGCCTGAGCACCGAGCGCCAGGTGGCCTACGGCATCATCGAAGCCGACCTCACCGAGCGTGACACCGTCAGCTTCGGTGTCGACTACCAGGTTAAGAAGTGCGACGCCTGCGGCTACTTCGGTTTCCCGGCGTTCTTCGACAACGGCAACCGCACCGACTTTGACCGCGACTACAACTCGGCGGCCGACTGGAGCCACGCCGACCGCAAGCGCACCTCGATCTTCACCACCTACGAGCACCGCTTCGATAACGACTGGCTGGCCAAGGTGGCCTACACCAACACGCGTGATGACAACGACGTGGAATATGGCTGGTTCAGCAGCTACGGGTATCCCAATCAGCAAACCGGGGCCGGTACCAATCTGTACTTTGCCAAGTGGCCAAGCAAGCCGGAACAGAACGCCATCGACGCCTATGCCACCGGTCCTTTCAGTCTGTTTGGCCGCGAGCACGAACTGATGGTAGGCGTCAGCGCCAGCAAATACCGGATGAACACCGGCGCCTACCCGCTCTGGTATGACTACAGCGGCAGCAGCTGGAACCCAGCCATCCCGAACGTCTACAAGTGGCATGGCGACATCGCCCGGCCGCCGATGGAGCGTGAAGGCGACGTCAAATACGAACAGCGCAACAGTGCGGCGTACACCGCCGTGCGCCTGAAGCCAATCGATGATCTGTCGGTAATCCTCGGTACTCGCGTGAGCTACTTCAAGCTCGACAAATCCGTGCAGTACTACTGGGACCCGGGCGTCGAATACGCTCCCGAAGGTGGTCACCGCAAGGAAACCGGTGAAGTCACGCCGTATGCCGGCGTGGTCTACGATCTCAACGAAAATTACTCGGTGTACGCCAGCTATACCAAGATCTTCAAACCACAAACCTCACAGACGCTGGAAGGCAAATTCGTCGACCCGGCCGAAGGCGACAGCTACGAGATCGGCAGCAAGGCCGAGTACTACGACGGCAAGCTGAACCTCACCGCCGCCCTGTTCGAAACCAAGCTCGACAACTACCCGGCGGGAACCGGCATGGGCGATGCATTCGGCAACGATTACGTCGACCCGACCAACCTCAAGGTCAAAGGCGTTGAACTGGAAGTAGCCGGTGAAATTCTGCCGGGCTGGCAGATGCAGGCCGGTTACAGCCACGTCAACACCTACTACCCCGACGGCGTGGACGTGAACGTCGGTTTCCCGAAAAACAGCGTCAAGCTGTTCAGCACTTACAACTTCCAGGGCGACCTCAATCGCCTGACTCTGGGGGGCGGTGTTCGTTGGGAGAGCGAGACCAGCTATGACAACACTGAGGTGTTTACTGACCGTACGCTGACTGCCAAACAGGAAAGTTATGCGTTGGTGGATGTGTTGGCGCGCTACAAGTTTGATGAGCATTTCACGGGCACCATCAACGTCGATAACGTGTTTGATAAGGAGTACTACGCCAGTACCAGCGTTTATAGCGATCTGTATGGCGAGCCGCGGAGTTTTACGGCGACGTTGCGGTGGGAGTACTGAGCGTTGGGGTGATGTGAAAAAGCCGCTTCGATTGAAGCGGCTTTTTTGTTCGGTTCATGAGGATGGTGGTTTTCTTCGTTGTCGCGTGTGGTGGGCGTTTTGTTTCGCGCCTTACGCGCGAGTTTCTTTTGTCAGTCGACACAAAAGAAACCAAAAAGTCTTGCCCCAACCTCGGGTCTTCGCTGCGCTGCGACTCCCCTCACTCCGTCGTTGCTCCAGGGGCCGGCGAGACGGGCCATCCATGGCCCTTCACGCCTCTCGCGGCTCCCGGCCGCTCGACCCCTTACGCAACGACTCCGTTCGGCCTTCGCCCATGGGGCGGGTAGATCAAGATCAACAGCTAGATCAACAGCCAGAACAACAGCCAGAACAAGATCAAAAACTCGAGGCTTCAGCGGCGATTGCTGGAAAAGAGCTGCGAGTGTGCCCCGCCGTTACTGGCTAAACACGCCCTCCAACCACTGCCCCAGTTGTTCATACACTCCGGCAATCTCTGCAGTCACCGCTCCCATCCGCAAGAAGTCATGGGTCAGTCCGCTGAATTCCAGCAGTTGCACCGGCACGCTCTGTTGTTGCAGCCGCTGTGCATACGCTCTGCCCTCGTCCACCAGGGGGTCGAATCCCGCTATGGCCACCAGTGCCGGGGCGACGCCTGTCAGGTTCGGCGCCAGTAAGGGTGAGAAGCGCCAGTCCATTCGGTCCTCGGGGGTGCGTTGGTAGTGGTGGTAAAACCATTCCAGGGTGGCGCTTTCCAGTAGGTAGCCTTCGCTGAACAGTTCCATTGATTCGCTGCGCTGTGAGGCGTCGGTGACGGGGTAGCAGAGCAGTTGCGCCAGGGGTTTGAGGGCCACGGCGGCGGGTTGCTGGGCGGCTTGGATGGCCAGGACGGTGGCCAGGGTGGCGCCGGCGCTGTCGCCGCCGAGCACCAGGCGCTGGGTGTCCAGGTGCCAATGGGCGGCCTGTTCGGCCAGCCAGGCGATGGCGTCGGCGGCGTCGTGCAGGGCGGTGGGGAATGGGTGTTCGGGGGCCAGGCGGTAGTCGACGGCGAGCACGGCGCAGTGTGCGCGGGCGGCGAATTCGCGGCAGACGCCGTCGTGGGAGTCGAGGCCGCCGAGGACAAACCCACCGCCGTGCAGGAACAGCAGCACGGGCAACGGTTCGCTCGTGGTTTCAGCCGGGCGATACAGGCGCAAGCCGAGGGCATGGCCGTCGCGCGCCTGGTACTGCAAGGCCTCGCAGCGCACCTCGGCCGGCGCTGGCCAGCGCAGTTGCGCGGTGGTGCTGGCGAATACCCGGCGGGCTTCGCTGACGGGCAGTTGATGCAGCGCCGGTGTGCTCGCGCGGCGGGTGTCGGCGAGGTCGAGGAAGGCTTCAATATCGCTGTTCAGGGTCATCACACACTCTATGTTCGAGTCGCCCCGGGCTAGTCGGCGCCAGGGCTGGGTCGGGTGGTTACAGGGCGCCCCGGTGGGCGATCAGCAGGTGCAGTTGCGCCAGGCAATCGTCCATCAGGGTCTCGATGCGCTGACGGCGGTAGCGCCGGCGGCTGTAGTTGCAGCGCAGTTCCAGGCGCCCTTCGCTGATTTGCGCGACCACTTCCAGTTCGTTGGCCAATGGCGTAAACGCGCTGTGTTCATCGCCGCTTGGTTCAGCGGCCAGGCTGAACGCTTCGCCCTGTTCAGCAAAGCCTGGGTTGAACTGGCCGAGGTAGCTGAAGCTCACCCGTGGCGACCCTCCGTGCGCCAGGCTGGCTTGAACATCAGCCCCAGCCAGGTGGCGCAGCAGGCCGTAGCCGATGCCTTGGGTGGGCACCGCTGCCAGTTGCGCCTGGATGGCCCGCAGTGCCCGCGGTGCCGCGTTGGGATTGAGGCGCAGCGGGTACTGGCTGGTGAACCAGCCGAGGGTGCGGCTGATTTCCGGGCTGCTGTCGTCGCTGTAACGACCATGGGTTTCCAACTCAACCAGCACCGAATCCTGCGCGCTCCATTGGCACAGGGCGCTGGCCAGGGCAGTGAGTAGCAGCTCATTGACCGAGGTCTGACAGGCCGGCGCGGTTTCACGCAGAAGACGTTCGCTGTCATCCGTTGATAGCGCACGGCGGACCAACGCCTGATGCAACGCCAGCTGGCTACCGCGTGGGTTGTCGCACGGCCATGGGCTGGTCTCCGTTCCCAATTGCTCCAGCCAGTAGGCGCGCTGCTGCTCCACCAGCTGTGGCACCTGTGTCTGCCAATGTTCGACCCAGGCGCGGTAGCTGCTGGTCTTCTCACCCAGTACCACGGTCTGGCCGGCGCACTGTTGCTGATAGGCCCGCAGCAGGTCTTCGCTCAGCACCCGCCAGGACACCAGGTCCATGGCCAGGTGATGGACCACCAGCAGCAGCCGTTCACTGCCATCGCTCAAGGTCGCGCACACCGCACGCAGCAGCGGGCCCTGGTGCAAGTCGAGGCTGCGTTGGGCGCGGTTGATCAGGGCCAACAGCGCCTGTTCATCGGCCACCGTTGCCTGCCACAACAGCTCGCTGGCATCGCTGACCGGCGCGTAGGCCTGGCGCCACTGGCCGTGCTCCTGAGTAAAGCGCAGGCGCAGGGCATCGTGCTGCGCCAGCACTGCATTCAGTGCCGTCAGCAAGGCCGCACGGTTCAGCGGCTGGTTGGCCTGCAGCAACAGGCTCTGGTTGAAGTGCTGCGGCTGCTCGGCGTGACGGGCGAAGAACTCGGTTTGCACCGGCAACAGGGCAAACTGCTCGGCGCCCAAGGTACTCACGCTGTGCATCGGCGCCTGAACCTCGCAGCCCTGTCCAAGCAAACCAACAATGGTCGGCTGGCGCATCAGGTCGCGCAGTTTGAGTTGCAGCTGCAGGTCCGGGTGATTACGCACCCGCGAGATCACTTGCAGGCTGAGGATCGAGTCGCCACCCAGTTCAAAGAAGCTGTCGGTAATGCCCACCTGCTCGACCTGCAGCACTTCGGCCCAGATCTCGGCCAGCAGGCGCTCCTGCTCATTACGCGGGGCGACAAAACTGGCGCTGGTAAAGCTCGGTTCCGGCAATGCCTTGCGGTCCAGTTTGCCGTTGGGGGTCAGCGGGAAGGCAGCCATGGCCAGCACTTGCGCCGGTACCATGTAGTCCGGCAGTTCGCTACGCAAGGCGGCGCGCAGGGTCTCGCCGCAGTCGGCGGCGCTGCTCACCACATAGCCAATCAATTGCTTGCCGGAGGCGGCATCGCGGGCAATCACCAGGGCATCCTCCACCCCTGGCTGGGCCCGCAGGCACGCTTCGATTTCACCCAGTTCGATGCGGAAACCACGCACTTTCACTTGATGGTCGATGCGCCCGACGTAGTCGAGAATGCCATCGCTGCGCAGGCGTACCAGGTCGCCGGTGCGGTACAGACGGGCGCCTGGCGCACCGAAAGGATCGGGCACAAACCGTTCGGCAGTGATGTCCGGGCGGCCGTGGTAACCACGGGCCACGCCATAACCGCCGATGTACAGCTCTCCGGCAAAACCGACCGGCAATGGATTGAGTTCAGCGTCCAGCACATGCAACGAACGCTGCCCCACTGCTTTACCGATAGGCGCATACGCCGCCTCGCAGCGACCGCTGAGGGGCACCCGCCAGAGCATCGGGGTGACCACGGTTTCGGTCGGGCCATAACCGTTGGTGAAGTACGCCGGGCGCAAGGCCGCCTTGACCTGTTCGAAGCTCTGCTCCGGCACCGCGTCGCCACCAAAGCAGTAGGTGTGCACGGCCGGGGCCGGCACGCCACTGGCTTCGATGTATTCGGCCAGCTGCTTGAGGTAGGCCGGCGGGAAGCAGGCAATGCTGATGCGCTGTTCGTGCAGCACGGCACAGGTCTGTTCCGGGGTCCACAGGGTGCCGTCACGAATCACCAGCGCGCCGCCACTGGCCAGGGTACTCAGCCAACGTTCATGGGCGCCGTCGAAGGCGAACGACATAAACAGCAACTCGCGGGTGCCACGGTCCATTTCATACAGTTGGGCAATCGCCTGGCAATGCATGCTCAGCGGCCCGTGACTGACCGCTACGCCTTTCGGCCGGCCGGTGGAGCCCGAGGTGTAGATCAGGTAGGCCAGGTTGTCCGCCAGCAGGCGCGACGGCAATGAGCGGCTGTCGCCGTGGGCGGGCAACTGATCCAGCGCCAGCACCGCGACCTGCGCCGGTACCGGCAACGTGCCTTGCAGCTCGCTACGGGTGATCAGCACGGCCATGGCCGAGTCGTCGATCATGTAGGCCAGGCGTTCGGCCGGGTAGTCGAGGTCCAGCGGCACATAGGCGGCGCCGGCTTTCATCACCGCCAGCAAGGCCACCACCATCTCCACCGAGCGCGGCAAGGCCACGCCCACCACTACTTCCGGGCCGGCACCCTGGGCTTGCAGCTGGCGCGCCAGGCGGTTGGCGGCGTGCTCCAGCTGCGCGAAGGTCAACTGCGCCTCCCCGCACACCAACGCCACGGCATCAGGCTGCGTGGCGGCCTGTTCGGCAATCAAGGTTGGCAGCAACTGTTCCCGGTGCGCCGCGTAAGGCGCTGCACTCCACTGTTGCAGCTCGGCCATGGCGCTGGCCGGCAGACGTTGCAGGTTGCCCAGGCGTTCCTGCGGCGCAGCGAGCATGGCTTCGAGCAGGGCCTCCATCAGCGCACGAATCTGCGCCACGCCTTCGCTGCTGAAGCTGGCACGCAGGTACATGTATTCGATCATCAGGCTGTCGCCCAGGTGCACCGCCAGGTCCATCGGGAAGTTGGTCACCCCCAGGTCACTGGAGGCACCAAAACTCAGGCCCGCCGGTTCAGCCTCGCGCAGGCGCTGGTCGATGGGGTAGTTCTCGAACACGATGATGCTGTCGAACAGCGCCTGACCACCCAGGCCCGACCAACGTTGCACGTCGGCCAGCGGCGCGTGGGAGTAAGCGCGAATGTCCAGGTTGTAGGCTTGCAACTGCTGCAGCCATTGGTCCAGCGGCTGTTCCGGCTGCAGGGTCTGGATCACCGGCAAGGTGTTGATAAACAGCCCGAGCATGCTGTCCGCCCCCGCCAGGCTTTCCGGACGCCCGGCCACGGTGGCGCCGAAGGTCACCGTGCGCTGGCCGGTGTAGCGCTGCAACAGCAGCAGCCAGGCACCCTGAATAAAGGTGTTGGGGGTAATGCGCAGCTGCCGGCAGTGCTGCTGCAGGCGCCCCGTCCACTGCGCGTCCCAGTTGGAATACAGCGCCGCGTGACCGACCTCCTCGCTGACATGCCGCGGGTACACCGCCGGGCTCAAGGCAGTCGGTTCGATGTTGGCCAACTGCTGGCGCCAAAAGCCTTCCAGAGCGGTTTTGTCCTGGCTGTGCAGCCAGGCGATAAAGTCGCCATAACGCCCCGGCGTACCTTCCAGCTCGCGGCCGGCGTAGTGCTGCAGCACCTCGGCAAACAGGTTGGAACTGCTCCAGCCGTCCATCAACATGTGGTGGCTGGTCCAGATCATCTGGTACTGCTGCTCGCCCAACTGCACCAGCAGCATCCGTTGCAACGGCGCCTGGTCCAGCTCGAAGCCTTGCAGGGCTTGCTCGTGGGCCAAGGCGGCCAGGGCTTCATCAGTCACCGTGCGCTCGCGCCAGTCGAGTACCTGCAGCGGCATACGCGCCTGTTTGTGCACCACTTGCAGCGGCTCACTGAGGTCCGCCTGCCAGTGGAAGCTGGTGCGCAGCACGCCGTGGCGGGCAGTGACGAAGGCCCAGGCGGCGTCAAATTTGGCCACGTCCAGGCCGTTTACCGGCAGGCTGACCTGGTTGATGTAAAGCGCCTCGCCGCTGTCTTCGAGGGTGTGGAAGAGCATGCCTTTCTGCATCGGAGACAGCGGGTAGACGTCGTCGATCTGCTCTTCGGGCACCGGCAAGGCGGCACGCTGCATCGGGTCGATGTGGATGCGCCGCAGCGGGCTTTGCGCCGCCGTTTCACCCCCCGTTACCTCGGCCAGCTTGGCGATGGTCTGTTGCTCGAACAGGTCACGCGGACCAATGGCGATACCGGCCTGACGGGCACGGCTGACGATCTGAATGGAGATGATCGAGTCGCCACCCAGCTCGAAGAAATTGTCCTCGATACCCACCTGTTCGATGCGCAGCACGTCCTGCCAGATCGCCACCAGTTGGCTTTCCACGGCGTTGCGCGGTGCCACATAGGCGTGCTGGGTCAGGCTCTGATCCGGCACCGGCAGGGCCTTGCGGTCCAGCTTGCCGTTGGGCGACAGCGGCATGCGCTCGAGCAGCAGCCACTGGCCGGGCACCATGTAGTCCGGCAGGTGCTGGAGCAGCTGGCTTTTCAATTCAGCGATCAAGGCGCCCTGCTCCACGTCCGCAGCCGGCTCGGCGACCACATAGGCCACCAGGTATTTGCCATGGCTACCGTCCTGCGCCACCACCACGGCTTCGCGCACGCTCGGTTGCTCTTGCAGGCGCGCTTCGATTTCGCCGAGCTCGATGCGCAGGCCACGGATCTTCACTTGATGGTCGATACGCCCGGCGTATTCGATCACGCCATCGTCACGCTGACGGGCCAGGTCGCCAGTGCGGTACAGGCGCTGGCCGGGGCGGAATGGGTCGACAACAAAACGTTCGGCGGTCAGCGCCGGGCGGCGGTGGTAACCGCGGGCCAGGCCGACACCGCCAAGGTACAGCTCGCCGGTTACGCCAGGGCTGACCGGGTTGAGCTCGGCATCCAGCACGTAGGTTTGCAGGTTGGCGATAGGCACACCGATCGGCACCGCGTCTCGGCCTTCTTCCACGCAAGTCCAGTGGGTGACGTCGATGGCGGCTTCGGTCGGGCCATACAGGTTGTACAACCCGGCCTGTGGCAGCAGCGCCAGGGTCTGACGTTGCAGCTCGACCGGCAGTGCCTCGCCGCTGCAAATGATGCGTTTCAAACCCACACACCGCACAGCCAGTTCATCGCTGACAAAGGCCTGCAACATCGAGGGTACGAAGTGCAGCGTCGTGATTTTTTGAGTAGTGATCAGCTCCACCAGTTTGGCGGGGTCGCGGTGATCGCCGACACCCGCTACCACCAGACGCGAACCCACCATCAGCGGCCAGAAGAACTCCCATACCGACACGTCGAAACTGAACGGCGTCTTTTGCAAAACGCTGTCGCTGCCATCCAGGCCATAGGCTTCCTGCATCCAGGCCAGGCGGTTGTACAAGGCCAGGTGACGGTTGCCGGCGCCCTTGGGTTTGCCGGTGGAGCCAGAGGTGTAAATCACATAGGCGAGGTTTTCCGGCTGCAGGTCCAGGCTGATGTTTTCAGCGCTGGCAGTGGCCCAGGCGTGCGGCTGATCCAGCGACAAACACTTCAATCCAGCCGGGATCGGCAAGGCATCCAGCAGGTGCGTTTGAGTCAGCAGCAAGGCAATGCCGCTGTCCTCGAACATGTAGGCCAAGCGGTCCTGCGGATACTCCGGGTCCAGCGGCACGTAAGCGCCGCCAGCCTTCAGAATGGCCAGCAAACCGACCACCATTTCCACACTGCGCTCTGCCGCGATCCCCACCAGCACATCCGGGCCAACGCCCTGCTCGCGCAGGTGCTGGGCCAGGCGATTGGCTTCGGCATTCAGCTCGGCATAGCTCAGTTGCCGCGTGCCAAAAAGCAGTGCCGGCGCCTGTGGTTGACGCGCCACCTGGGCTTCAAACAGCTGATGCACAAACGGCGCATCCGGGTAGTGCCTGGCCGTCTCATTCCAGGCCTGCACCACCTGCTGTTGCTCGCGCTCCAGCAGCAACGGCAAATCGCCAATGGCCCGTTGCGGCTGCTGGATAAACTGCTCCAGCAGGTGCACCAGCTGCCCGGCAATCCGCTCGATGCTCCGCGCACTGAAGTGCTCGGTCAGGTAGTGGAAACCCAGCTCCAGTTCGGCGCCCACTTGCGCGATCAGGGTCAGGGCATAACCGCTCTGCTCGCTGTAGGCCAGGTTGCTGAATTGCAAGCCGCCCGGCGCTGCCGCCAGGGCTTCGGACACCGGGTAGTTTTCGAACACCAGCAAGGTGTCGAACAGCGCCTCACCGTTGCGCCCTGCCAGGCGTTGCAGATCGGCCAGCGGCGTGTGTTCGTGGTCTCGCAGCGCGAGGTTCTGCGCTTGCACCTGGTGCGCCCACTGCACCGCGTTCAGCGCCGGGTCCGGGCTGGCCACCACGGGCAAGGTATTGATAAACAGGCCGAGCTGTTCTTCGATGCCGAGCAGCTCCACCGGTCGCCCCGACACCGTCGCGCCGAAGGCCACACTGCGCTGGCCGCTGTAGCGTTGCAACAGCACTAGCCAGGCCGCTTGCAGCAGGCTGTTGAGGGTAATTTGCTGCTGACGGGCGAAGGACTGCAATTGCACGGTAAAGGCCTGGCCAAGGCCGAGCAGGTGCGCGCTCTGGCCGGGTCGCGCTTCGGGGTTGGGCCCGCAGGCCAGGGCCAGCCGGGTCGGTTCGGCCAAGGGGGCCAGTTGCGCTTGCCAGAAGGCCTGGCTGGCGGCGTCCTGGCCTTGCAGCCAGCCGAGGTAATCGGCGTAACGGCTGGTCGGGGCCGCCAGCGGCTGCCCGGCATAGGCCTGCAGCACCTCACCGAGCAGGCGCGAGTTGCTCCAGCCATCCAGCAGAATGTGGTGGCTGGTGTAGATCAGGTGATAGGCCTGGGCGCCGGTCTGCACCAGGCTCAGGCGCAGCAACGGCGGTCGCGCCAGGTCAAAACCACGCTGCAGTTCAGCGGCGGCCACGGCGTCGGTGTCACTGCCCAGCGGCTGCACGCTGACCGTCAGCGTGGCCTGGCGATGGATGATCTGCCGCGGGCTGTCCAGGCCGTTGTCCCAGATAAAACCGGCGCGCAGCAGCTCGTGGCGGTCGACGGCCTGCTGCCAGGCCTGGGTGAAACGCGGAATATCCAGGCCATGGATATCCACGCGCATCTGGTTGATATAGGTCGCGCCGTCGGGCTCATACAGGCTGTGGAACAGCATGCCCTGCTGCATCGGTGCCAGCGGGTAAATGGTCGCCACCTGGCGCGCCGGTACCGGCAAGGCGTCCAGCTGCGCCTGGCTGAGCTGGGCCAGCGGCACGTCGCTGGGGGTCAGCCCGCCGTTGTCGGCCACCAGGCAATGCTCGATCAAGGCCAGCAGCGCCTGCTGATAGGCCGCTGCCAATTGTTCGATGCGTTCGACGGCAAACATCTCACCGCTAAAGGTCCAGTTCAGGCTCAACTCGCCCTGGTACACCTGGCCATCGACACTCAGCCAATTGCCCAGCGGCGCGCCCTCATCCTGCCCGGCGCCACGCCCTTCATTGGCCGGCGTCCACAGGGCATCGGCGGCAAAATCGGCATCGAACTGGCCGAGGTAGTTGAAGGTGATGCGCGGCTGCGGCAACGCGGCCAGTTGCTCACCCAACGTAGCGTTGCCATACGCACTGCTAGAAAAGTGACGCAGCAGGCCATAACCCAGGCCTTTGTCGGGGATGCTTTGCACCTGCTGCTTGATCTGCTTGATCGAGCCGGCGATATCGGCCGCCGGGGTCAGGCGTACCGGGAACAGGCTGGTGAACCAGCCGACCGTGCGCGACAGGTCACTGTCGGCAAACAGCTCTTCACGGCCATGGCCTTCGAGCTGAACCAGGGTCGAGGGTTGCCCGCTCCAGGCGCACACGGCGTGCGCCAGGGCGGCCAGCAGCAGGTCGTTGACCTGGGTGCGGTAAGCCGCTGGCGCTTCCTGCAGCAGCTGCCGGGTGTGCTCGGCATCCAGGCGGGTGGCCACGCTGCGGGCATGCCGCTGTTGCAGAGAACCTTGCGGGTTGTCGGCGGGCAAGTCGTGCGGCGCGTCGCTCAGTACCTCTTGCCAATACGCTGCTTGCGCCGCCATCGCCTCGCTTTGGGCGTGCGCTTGCAAGCGCAGGCCCCAGCTTTGGAAGGCCGTGGTTTTTGCTGGCAGACGGACAGGGGCGCCGGCTTGCAACTGGCGATAAGCGCTTTGCAGATCTTCCAGCAGAATCCGCCAGGACACGCCGTCCACCACCAGGTGGTGAATCACCAGCAACAGACGCTGGCTGCCATCGCCCAGTTGCGCCAGCGCAAGACGCAACAGCGGCCCTGCGCTCAGGTCGAGGCTGCGTTGCACCTCGCTGCAGAACGCCGGCACCTGCGCAGCATCGGCGATCTGTGCCTGCCACAGCAGGTCGTGGTTTGGCTCGCTGCCGGCATGTTCTTGCACCCAGCTATTGCCCACCTGGCGATAACGCAGGCGCAGGGCATCGTGATGGCAAACCAGTTGGCTCAGCGCCTGCGCCAACAGTGCGGCATCCAGCGCCTCATTCGGCGCCAGCAGCAGTGACTGGTTCCAGTGCTGGCGCTGGGGAATGTCGCTGGCAAAAAACGCCTGCTGAATCGGCAGCAGCGGCGCTTCGCCCGTTACCGGCCCCTGCTCCACCTGCAGCGCTTCGCTGCGCTGGGCGACCGCTGCCAGGCGGCGCACGCTCTGGTGCTGGAAGATATCGCGCGGGGCAAAACGGATGCCGGCCTGGCGCGCGCGGCTGACGATCTGGATGGAGATGATCGAGTCACCGCCCAGCTCGAAGAAGTTGTCATCCACGCCCACTTGCTCCAGGCGCAGCACCTCTTGCCAGATGGCCGCCAGTTGCTGCTCCAGGGCATTGCGTGGCGCCTGGTACGCCGTCACCAGCGCGGCGGGCTCGTGTTTGGGCAGGGCCTTGCGGTCGAGCTTGCCGTTGGGTGACAGCGGCATGCGCTCCAGCAGGTGCCAGAGGGTCGGCACCATGTAATCGGGCAGCACCTCAAGCAGGCGTGCCTTGAGGTGCTGCACATAGCCGCCCTGAATCTCTGCCTCGGCGCGGGCCAGGGTGTCGGGTTCGGGGACCAGGTAAGCGAGCAGCTGTTTGCTGCTGCCACTGTCTACCGCAACCACCACCACTTCGCGCACCGCGTCCTGCTCTTGCAGGCGGGCTTCGATTTCGCCGAGTTCGATGCGCAGGCCGCGAATTTTTACCTGATGGTCGATACGCCCGGCGTATTCGATCACGCCATCGTCACGCTGACGGGCCAGGTCGCCGGTGCGGTACAGCCGTTGACCAGGGCGGAATGGGTCGACAACAAAACGTTCGGCCGTCAGCGCCGGGCGACGATGGTAACCGCGCGCAAGGCCGACGCCGCCGAGGTACAGCTCGCCGGTTACGCCAGGGCTGACCGGATTGAGCTCGGCATCCAGCACGTAGGTTTGCAGGTTGGCGATGGGCACGCCGATGGGCACCGCATCGCGCCCCTCCTCCACGCAGGTCCAGTGGGTGACGTCGATGGCGGCTTCGGTCGGGCCGTAGAGGTTGTACAACCCGGCCTGTGGCAACAGCGCCAGGGTCTGACGTTGCAGCTCGACCGGCAGTGCTTCGCCGCTGCAAATGATGCGTTTCAAATCCACGCACCGTGCTGACAATTCATCACTGACAAAGGCCTGCAACATCGAAGGTACGAAGTGCAACGTGGTAATGCGCTGGGTGGTGATCAGCTCCACCAGTTTCGCTGGGTCGCGGTGATCGCCGACACCGGCCACCACCAGGCGCGAACCCACCATCAACGGCCAGAAGAACTCCCACACCGACACATCGAAACTGAACGGGGTTTTCTGCAAAACGCTGTCGCTGCCGTCCAGGCCATAGGCTTCCTGCATCCAGGCCAGACGGTTGTACAAGGCCAGGTGACGGTTGCCGGCGCCCTTGGGTTTGCCAGTGGAGCCTGAGGTGTAAATCACATAGGCGAGGTTTTCCGGGTGCAGGTCCAGTTTGAGGTTTTCAGCGCTGGTGGTGGCCCAGGCGTGCGGCTTATCCAGCGCCAGGCATTTCAACCCGACCGGGATCGGCAAGGCATCCAACAGGTGCGATTGAGTCAGCAGCAAGGCGATGCCACTGTCCTCGAACATGTAGGCCAGTCGGTCCTGCGGGTACTCCGGGTCCAACGGCACATAGGCGCCACCAGCCTTCAGAATGGCCAGCAAACCTACGACCATTTCCACACTGCGCTCTGCCGCCATGCCCACCAACACATCAGGGCCAACACCTTGCTCGCGCAGGTGCTGGGCCAGGCGATTGGCTTCGGCATTCAGCTCGGCATAGCTCAGTTGCCGCGTGCCAAAAAGCAGTGCCGGCGCCTGTGGTTGACGCGCCACCTGGGCTTCAAACAGCTGATGCACAAACGGCGCATCCGGGTACTGGCGGTCGGTCTGGTTCCAGGTTTCTACCGTCAACTCACGCTCTGCAGCGCTGAGCATCGGCAGTTCACCCAGGCGCGCTTCGGGGGCGCTTACCAGGGCTTGCAGCAGGTTCTGCCAGTGGCGGGCCATGCGCTGAATGCGTGGCGCGGCAAACAGGTCGCTGGCGTAAATGAAGTCGGCGCTGATGCCGCCGGGGTGCTCGGTGCAGTCCAGGCTCAGGTCGAACTGGGCGGTGGGCATCGCCCACTGCACTTGGCTGACTTGCAGGCCCGGCAGTGTTAAACCGCTGCCCGCCGCGGCGCTGACCTGGTGGTTGAACAGCACCTGGAACAACGGGCTATGGCTGAGGCTGCGCTCGGGTTGCAGGGCCTCGACCAGTTGCTCGAACGGCAGGTCCTGGTGGGCCTGGGCCTCCAGGGCAGTGCCACGCACCTGGCGCAGCAAATCGAGGAAGGAGGCCTGGCTGTCGATCTCGGCGCTGAGCACCTGGGTGTTGACGAAAAAGCCCAGCAGCCGCTCGGTCTCGGCGCGGTTGCGGTTGGCCGAGGGCACGCCCACACGAATCTGCTGCTGGCCGCTGTAACGCTGCAACAGCAGTTGGAACGAGGCCAATAGCAACATGAATGACGTGCAGCCTTCGCGTTGGGCCAGCTGTTTGAGCGCGGCGGCCAGGGCGAATGGCAGCTCCACACTCAGACGCCCGCCCTGCCCCGAGCGCTGCGCCGGGCGCGGCCAGTCGCCAGGCAATTCCAGCAGCGTGTCGCCACCGGCCAGTTGTTCTCGCCAGTAGGCCAACTGCCGCTCGCCTTCGCCGGCTTCCATCCACTGGCGCTGCCAGGCGGCGTAGTCGGCGTACTGAATCGGCAGGTCTGGCAGCACCTCATCGATGCCCAGCCGGCGGTTCTGGTACAGGCCGATCAACTCCTCGACCATCAACTGCATGGACCAGGCATCGGAAACGATATGGTGCTGCACCACCAGCAACACCGCCTCGTCCGCCGCCACCTCCAGCAGGTGCACGCGCAGCAACGGGCCGTGTTCCAGGTCGAACGGACGCTGCGCCTCGCGGCTGATTACCTCAGCAATCGCCGCCTGGTCAGCACCCGGCATGGTCTGGCGAACGATGTTCAGTGGCTGTGCCGGCTGAATACGCTGCTGCGGCTGGCCCTCGTGCAGCACAAACACCGTGCGCAGGCTTTCATGCCGCGCCACCAGGGCGTCGAAGGCATGCTGCAGGGCGTCGAGGTCCAGCGTGCCCTGCAAACGAATGGCGGTGGGCATGTGGTAGGCGCTGTTGTCCGGCTCCAGCTGCCAGAGAAACCACTGACGCTGCTGCGCGTAAGACAGCGGCAAGGCCTCGCGTTCGCTGGCCGGCACAATGGGCAGGCGGCCGACATTGACGCCTTTCTGCGCCAATTTCTGAAACAGCTCGCGGCGCTTGGCAAAGCCCAGGCCCTTGATGCGGTCGAGCAGTGCTTGGGTTTGTGCAGATGGCTGCTTGAGCATTACGCCTCCTCCAGTTCGTCGAGGGTGGCGAAAATGGCGTCGTAATCGTCTTCCACGCTGCCCAGCTCCCTGCTCTGTTCAATTAACGCCGCCAATTCGGCGACCGTGCTGGCGCGGTAGAAGTCCTGCATCGGCAGCTCGACGCCCAGCTGGTTTTTCAGCCGCGAGATCACCCGCACCAGCAGCAGCGAATGGCCGCCCAGCTCGAAGAAGTTGTCATGCAGCCCCACCCGCTCAACCTGCAACAGCTCCTGCCAGACCTCGGCCAGCTGGAGTTGCAGCTCAGTGTGCGGCGCGGCGAAATCGCCCTGCAGCGTCTGCCCTTCAATGCTCGCCAACACCTTGCGGTCGAGCTTGCCGTTGGCATTCAGCGGCATCGCCTCGAGCAGCACCCATTGCTGCGGCACCATGTATTCCGGCAGCTGACGTTTCAGCGCGGCTTTCAACTGGTCGCGCAGCTCACGTTGCTGCGCTTCATCGCTGATGCTCTGACTCGGCACCACATAGGCCACCAGATGCCGGCCACTGGCTTGTTCCTGGGCCAGCACCGCGCTGTCGCGCACGCCGGGCTGCTCGCTGAGGCGCGCTTCGATCTCGCCCAGTTCGATACGGAAACCGCGGATTTTCACCTGGTGGTCGCGGCGGCCGACGTACTCCAGCACACCATCCACCCGCCGCCGCGCCAGGTCGCCGGTGCGGTACAGACGCTGGCCGGGTTCACGGGCGAAGGGGTCGGGCACAAAGGCCAGGGCGGTGCGCACCGGATCACCGACATAACCACGGCCCACACCCGTGCCACTGACACACAGCTCACCCACCGCACGCACACCGACCAGCTCCAGTTGGCCGTCGAGCACGTGCAGGTGGTTGTTGTCGGTGGGCAGGCCGATGGGCAGGTAGATGCTGGCGGTCTCGGCCTCGCTGACGCGGGTCAGCGAGACATCGTCGGAACACTCGGCCGGGCCATAGGCGTTGATCAGTGGAATGTTCGGGTAACGCTGCAACCAGCGGCGCGCCAGTTCCGGCGGCATCGCTTCACCCGTGGTCAGTAACCAGCGCAGGCCGGGCAAGGCGATGGCCTCGCCGTCGAGCATGCCCTGGATCAGCGACGGCACACTTTCCAGCACGCTGATGCCGCTGGCATTCACATGGGCCAGCAGCGCCTGCGGGTCATGGGCGATAGCGTCGGGCACGATCTCCACCCGCGCACCGCACAGGGCCGCGGTGAGCAATTGCCAGACGGAAATATCGAAGCTCTGCGAGGCGGTCTGGGCGATCACGTCGTCGGCGCTTAGTTGCAGGTACGGCAGTTTGCTCAGTTGGTTATTGAGCATGCCGGCCTGCTCGACCATCACCCCTTTCGGTTGGCCAGTGGAGCCGGAGGTGTAGATCACATAGGCCAGGTGCCGAGGGCCGATGGGCAACTGCGGCGCGCGGCTGTCACTGCCTTGTTGCAGTTGCTCCCAGACCAGCAACTGCGGGCGCTGGCTGGCCTCCACCGCCGCCAGTAATGGCTGCAAGGCCGGCACGCATTCGGCGCTGCAGACCAACACCGGCGCACGGCTGAGGGTGAGGATATGGCGCAGGCGTTCGGCCGGCAGGTGCGGGTCCAGCGGCAGGTAACCGGCGGCAGCCTTGAGGGTGCCGACGATCATGCCCAGCAACGGCAAGCCGCGTTCGGCCAGCAAGGCCACCGGCTGGTCCGGCTGCACCCCGGCGCGCAACAGGGCCTGGGCCATGCGGTTGGCGTGCTGGTCCAGTTCGCTGTACGTCCAGTGCTCGCCGTCGCAACTCGCAGCGATGCGCTCGGCATGCGCCGCCGCCTGCTGTTCGAACAGCGGCGCATAGCCCTGCTGCAACGGGTAGTCGCGGGCCGATTGGTTGAAGGTGTGCAGCAGTTGCTGACGTTCGCTGGCAGCCAGCACCGGCAAGGCGTCGAAACGTTGCTGCGGCTCGGCGGCCAGTTGCAGCAGCAGGTAGCGAAAGTCGTTGAGCAGCTGCTGCACGGTGCTGGCGTCGAACCAGCGCTGGTCGTAAGACAGGTGCAAGCCCAGCGCCGGGCCTGGGTAGACGACCACGGTGAGCGGGTAGTTGGTGTGGGTGCGGCCGGAGTCGGCGGTCACGTTGAGGCTCTGCGCCTGCTCCATCACGCCCTCTTCCATCGGCGCGTTTTCGAACACAAACAGGCTATCGAACAGTGGCTGGCCCTTGCCGATTTCGCTGCAGGCCTGGATGTCCACCAGCGGCAGATGCTCGTGCTCACGCAGGCGCAGGTTGAGGGCGAACAGCGCCTGCAACCACTGGCCAACGCTGGTCTCGCTGCCGGCCGGCGGCAGTTGCACGCGCAAGGCGATGCTGTTGATAAACAGGCCGACGGTGCGCTGCATCTCCGGCATGTCCACCGGGCGCCCGGCCACGGTGACGCCAAACAGCACATCACGCTCGCCGCTGTAGCGCTGCAGCACCAGTGCCCAGGCGGCTTGCACCAGAGTGTTGACGGTCAGTTGCAGGCGCTGCGCGGTGGCTTGCAGTTGCTCGGTTTGCGGGCGGTCGAGCTGGGTCTGCAGGTCACCGATCAGCGAATGCCCGGCATCGCGCAGCGGCTGGCGGTCGAACGGCAGGCAGGTGGGCTGCTCGAAACCGGCCAGTTGCTCGCGCCAGAAGTGCTCGGAAGCTGGGCGGTCCTGCTGCTGCAACCAGCCGATAAAGTCGGCATAACGCGTGGCCGGCGCCAGGTTGGCCACACGGCCTTCACCGAGGGCGGCATAGATGGCGAAAAACTCGTCCATCAGCAGCGAGCGGCACCAGGCGTCGATAAGGATGTGGTGGTTGCTCAGGACAAAACCGAAGCGCTGAGCGTCGAGCTGAATCAGGCGCAGGCGAAACGGCACGGCGTGCTGCAGATCGAAACCGGCGCGGCGCTCTTCGGCGAGCATCTGCAGCAGCTTGGCCGGGTGCTCGCTGGCCGGCAGTGCACGCCAATCGTGAATCTGCACGTCCGGCGTGGCGGTGCGCTGCACCACCTGCACCCAACGCTCGGCGACGCCCCAGGAGAACCGTGTACGCAAGGCATCGTGGCGCTGGGCCACGGCCTGCCAGGCCTGACGGAAACGCTCGGGGTCGATGGCGCTGTCGACGGTGTAGCAGTACTGCATCATGTAGATGCCCGACCCCGGCTCCAGCAGGGTGTGCATCAGCAGACCTTCCTGCATCGGCGACAGCGGGTAGATGGCCTCGACCTGACGCAGGTCCAGCGGCAGTTGTTGCAGCTGCTGCTGGGTAAAACCGGCCAGGGGGAAATCGCTGGGGGTGGCGCCGCCGGCTGAATCGCTCAGGCAATGGGCGATCAGTTGTTGCAGCTCGTTCAGGTAGCGTTCG
Organism: Pseudomonas sp. GV071; assembly: GCF_003050835.1. GTDB lineage: Bacteria > Pseudomonadota > Gammaproteobacteria > Pseudomonadales > Pseudomonadaceae > Aquipseudomonas. Next base: position 116,850 of record NZ_QAOJ01000011.1, read on the forward strand.
GCCAGGGTGGCGATGACGGATTCGTCGAACATCGCCCGGCTGAAGGTCCAGCCCAACTCCAGCTCGCCATTGAGCACCTGGCCATTGATGGTCAGCCAGTTGCCGAGGTCATGGTCGGCACTCTGGGTGGCGCCGACGCTTTCGCTGGCCGGCGCGAACAGGCCATCGGCGGCCAGGCTCTGGTCGAACTGACCGAGGTAGTTGAAGGTCACCCGCGGTTGCGGCAGCGCGGCCAGCGCCGTTTGCTGTTCGGCAGTGCCAAGGTAACGCAAGGCGCCAAAACCGACGCCCTTGTTGGGCACCCCGCGCAGTTGTTCCTTGATGCTCTGGATCGACTCGGTGAGCTCGGCGGCCGGAGTCAGCGCCAGGGGGAACAGGCTTGTGAACCAGCCGACACTGCGCGACAGATCGATGTCGTCAAACAGCCCCTCGCGGCCGTGGCCTTCCAGTTGAATCAGCGCGCTACCCTGCCCGCTCCATTGGCACAGAGTGCGCGCCAGGGCGGTAAGCAGCAGGTCGTTGACCTGGGTGCGGTAGGCCGCCGGGGCTTGCTGTAACAGCTGGCGGGTGTGCTCGCTGTTCAGGCGGCAATACAGGCTGTGGCCGTCGGCGATTTGCAGGCTGGCGTCGGTGCGCGCGCCCGGCAAGTCGGCATGCACACCCTGCAAGGCACCCTGCCAATACTCCAGCTCCTGAGCAGCGGCCTGCTGGGTCCACTGGGCCAACTGTTCGGCCCAGCGCTGTTGGCTGGGGGCCGGTTCGAGGGGTTGCCCGGCGCACAGTGCGTGCAGGTCTTCCAGCAGTACGCGCCAGGACACACCGTCCACCACCAGGTGATGGACCACCAGCAGCAGGCGCTGGCTGCCATCGGCCAGGTTGAACAGCACGGCGCGCAGCAGTGGGCCGTTGTGCAGGTCGAGGCTGCGCTGGGCTTGGTCGGCAATGGCGCTCAGATCGGCAGCATCGGCGGCTTCGCGTTGCCAGAGCAGGTCGGCATCGGTGGTGGCGCGGGTGCGGGCCAGCCACTGGCCGTGTTCTTGGATAAAGCTGAAGCGCAGGGCTTCGTGGTGTTGCTGGAGGCGTTGCAACGCCTGGCTCAGGACTTCTGCTGCCAGGGGATGACGAGGTGTCAGCAAGATGGCCTGGTTGTAGTGCTGCAAGCGCATCGCGGCTGAAGCGGATCGCCGCCCGGCCGCTCCTTCAGCCCCTACTCCGTCATCCCAGCGCAGGCTGGGATCCAGGTACGGTACTGCCCGCTCAAAAAAGCGTTTCTGCACGGGCAGCAGTGCGGTGTCGGTATTGGCTGCAACGGGCGCGGCCACCTTGGCGGCCACCGGTTTGGCCACTTGCGCGAGCTGCGCCACGGTCTGTTTTTCAAACAGCTGACGCGGGGTGAGTTTCAGGCCCTGGCGTTTGGCGCGGGCGATGATCTGCAGGCTGAGGATCGAGTCGCCACCCAGTTCGAAGAAGTTGTCGTGTACACCCACTTGAGCAACCTTGAGCACCTCCTGCCAGATCGCCGCCAGGGTGCTTTCCACCTCGTTGGCCGGGGCGGTATAGGCCGACTGTTGCTGCGCTTGCGGGCTGGGCAAGGCGCGGCGGTCGAGCTTGCCGTTGGCGGTCAGTGGCAACCGCTCCAGCACCAGGATATGGGCCGGCACCAGGTAGTCGGGAAGCTGCGCTTGCAGCTGGTGTTTGATTGCTGCGGCATCCAGCACGCCGACGCAATACGCCACCAGTTGCAGTTGTTCCTGCACCGGCAGCGCCAGCACGGCGGCGTCCTGCACGCCGGGCAATTGGCGCAACACTTTGGCCACTTCGCCGGGCTCGACGCGGTAGCCGCGGATCTTCACCTGGTCGTCACTGCGGCCAAGGAACTGCATCAGACCATCGGCGCCACGGCGTACCCGGTCGCCACTGCGGTACACCCGTGCTCCGGGCGGGCCAAAGGGGTCCGGTACAAACCGTTCGGCAGTCAGTGCGGCCTGGCCGAGATAGCCCTGGGCGACGCTGGCGCCGCCGATATACAGCTCACCGGCAACCCGCTGCGGCACCGCGTTGAGCAGTTCATCCAGCACATACAGATGGGCACCGGGCAACGCCGTACCGAGCGGCACACTGCCCGCGCTCAGCTCACCCTCCTGCTCATGGGTAAGCACGCCTACTGTGGTTTCGCTGGGACCGTAGTGGTTGATAAACCGGCAGCCCGGTTTCAGCTCACGCACACGCTGATAAAGCGCCTGGGAGCAGGCCTCGCCACCCACCAGCAACGCATGGCTGGGCAGTACATCCGCCGCCTGCGCGGCTTGCAGCAAACCATTGAGGTGGCTGGGGACAATCTTCAATACGGCGATCTGTTGCGCGGCCATATAGGCGGCAAAACGGTCGGGGTCAAAACCCAGTTCCTGCTCGACCACATGCAGCGGTCGCCCGGAGCACAGGGCACCGAATACCAGGGTGTGGCCAAGGTCGGCGGCGATGGTGGAGACCAGCGCCATGCTCGCGTCCTGTGGCAGCGCCAGGCGCTCCAGCAGGCCATCGACATAACTCGCCAGCGCGCCATGGCTGACCACCACGCCCTTGGGCTGGCCGGTGGAGCCGGAGGTGTGAATCACATAGGCCGGGCTTTGTGCATGCAGCACCACGGGATAAAGCGTGCTCTGCACTGGCCACTGTTCAGGCGCAAAAAACACAGCCTGACAGCCCAATTGAGCGTGACGGGCATCGTCGGCCGCCATGACCACCACGGCCGCCTGCGCGCGCTCAATCATCTGCGCCAGGCGCTCGCTCGGCGCTTTTATATCCAGCGGCATATACACCGCGCCGGCCTTGAGGCTGGCCAGCAGGCTCACCAACCAGTCCAGCGAACGCTCCAGCAGCACCGCCACCGGCATGCCCGGGCGCACGCCGCAGCGCTGCAGTTGCGCGGCCAAACGATTGGCCTGGGCGTCCAGGTCGGCGTGGCTCAGGCGCGTGTCGCCATACACTGCGGCCAACGCTTGCGGCTGGCGGGCGACTTGCTCATTCCAGCGTTGCAGCACCAGCGGCAGCTGGCTGCGGTCATGGGCGGGCACCACCTCGGGCTGGGCCAGCAGGCTCAGCAGTGGCGCGTCCGGTTGCGCCAATACCTGTTCGAACAGTTCACGCAGGCTGGCAATAAACCCGTCGATGCTGGCGGCCTGGTAGAGGTCGCTGGCATAGGTCATTTCCCCGAGCACACTGCTGCCGTTGTCGGTGATATCCAGGGCCAGGTCGAAGTGCGTGCCGACCTTATTCAGCGGGTATTCGCTGACGCTCAAGCCCGGCAATTGCAGGTGGCGCTGCATGCCGACGTTCTGGTTGAACTTGGCCTGGAACAGCGGGTTATGCCCCAGGCTGCGCTCCGGTTGCAGCGCCTCGACCAACTGCTCGAAGGGCAATTGCTGATGGGCCTGGGCCGCCAGGCTGGTGTCGCGCACCTGGGCCAACAGGCTGTTGAAGCTCTGGCGCAGGTCGACCTGGCAGCGCAGCACCTGGGTGTTGATGAAAAAGCCGATCAGCCCTTCCACTTCCTCGCGGCCGCGGTTGGCATTCGGCACGCCGATGCGGATGTCCTGCTGACCGCTGTGGCGGGCGAGAAACAGGCCATAACCGGCCAGGGTCAGCATAAACAGAGTCACGCCCTGGCTGCGCGCCAACGCCTGCATGCGCTGCGACAGCGGCGCGCCAAAGTCGAAGCGCACGGTGGCGCCGGCGTAGCTCTGCACCGGCGGGCGAGCGAAGTCTGGTGCCACTTCCAGCAGCGGGTGCTCATCGCCCAGCTGCTCACGCCAATAGGCCAACTGCCGCTCGCCCTCGCCCGCCTCCAGCCAGCGCCGCTGCCACAGGGCGTAGTCGGCGTATTGCAGCGGCAGCTCCGGCAGGCTGGCCTGCTGATAGAGCTGCACGAACTCACGCACCATCACGTCCATCGACCAGCCATCGGAGACGATGTGGTGCATGCACACCAGCAGCACGTTTTCCTGCTCGCCGAGGCTGAACAGGCTGGCGCGCAGCAGCGGGCCGTTGAGCAGGTCGAACGGCTTGGCCACCTCGGCGTCCACCTGCGCCTGCAGCTCGGCCTCGCTGGTTTTGATCCGGTGCAGCACCAGGCCCTGCACGGGCAACACCCGCTGCTCGGCCTGTTCGCCGTCGATCTGGAACACCGTGCGCAGCGCCTCATGGCGTTGCAGCAGGCCATCGAACGCCGCTTGCAGACGCTGCTCATCCAATTCGCCCGTCAGGCGCAGCGCAGCGGCCATGTTGTAGGCGGCGCTCTGCGGCTCCATCTGCCAGAGAAACAGCAAGCGCTGCTGGGCGTAGGACAGCGGCAGGCTGCTCTGGCTATGGCGGCTGGCGACGATGGGCAGCAGGCTGAAGTCTTTGCCGTCTTGCTGCAGCTTGGCGAGGAACTGGCGACGTTGTTCGAGCGACAACCCGATGAACTTTTCCGCGATGCGTGCTGTGGTGTTCGGGGTCATGCTCAAACCTCTTCCAGGGAATTCATAAAGGCTTCCATCTCGTCCCAGTCCTGGGCGCTATGGCGGTGCTGCGCGGCCAGTTCAGCGGCCAGCGCGGCCAGGGTCGGGTGCTCGAACAGGCTGCGCAGCGGCAGGCTCAGGCCCAGCTCACGCTTGATCCGCGCCACCACCTGGGCAGCCAGCAAGGAGTGGCCGCCGAGGTCGAAAAAGTGGTCATCAAGACCGATGCGCGGCACCTGCAACACCGCCATCCAGATGCTCGCCAAGCGCTGCTCAAGCTCGCTTTGTGGCGCCCGGTAGTGGCCTTGCAGCTGGCTGGGATCGGGGGCCGGCAAGGCCTTGCGGTCGAGCTTGCCGCTGCTGGTGAGGGGCATTTTTTCCAACAACAGCAGGTGGCTGGGCACCATGTAATCGGCCAGCGAGGCCTGCAGGCTGGCGCGCAGTTGCTGGCGGAAAGGCTGCTGGCTGGCGCTGTCGGCCAGAGCCAGCTCGGCCTGTTCGGGAACGATATAGGCCACCAGGGTGGCGCCGCTGCCGAGGTCTGGCGCCACCACCAGGGCTTCGCGCACGCCGGCGCAGTGCTGCAAACGTGCTTCGACTTCGCCCAGCTCGATGCGGAAACCGCGGATCTTCACCTGGTGGTCGACACGGCCGATGTACTCCAGCGCACCCTCGGCGCGGCAACGCACGCGGTCGCCGCTGCGGTACAGGCGCTGGCCCGGGTTGAACGGGTCGGCGACAAAACGCTCGGCGGTCAGCCCCGGCTGGCCGTGGTAACCACGGGCCAGACCAGGGCCACCGATATACAGCTCGCCGATGGCGCCAGGCGGCAGCAGGTTCAGTTCAGCATCCAGCACATACAGACGGGTGCCCGGCAGCGGCCGGCCAATGGGAATGCCACGCCAGCTCACCTGTGCGGCACGCAGGCCACTGCAGTCGTGAATGCTGGAGACCACCGTGGCCTCGGTCGGCCCATAGGTATTGAGCAAACGCACGGCGCCGAGACCAGCCTGCTGCGACAGCTCCAGGCCCTCCACCGCCATGGCTTCACCACCGACATGGATCTGCCGCAGATTGCCGAACGTGCGCGGTGCGCCCTCGGCAAATTCCTTGACCAGCATGTGCCAGTAGGCCGCCGGCAAATCGGCGACGGTGACGCCATGTTCTTGCACCGCCTGCAACCAGGTTTCGCTGTCCCAGCTGCGGCTGTCGCGCATGACCACAGCGGCACCGCGAATCAGCGGCGGGTAGAACTGCTCGACAAAGCCGTCGAAGCTGGCGGTGGCGAACTGCAGCACGCGGTCCTGGGCCTCCAGCTCGCTGTAGTCAGCGGCCAGGTGGCTAAAACCGGCCAGGGCGCCGTGGCTGATGGCCACGCCCTTGGGCAGGCCGGTGGAGCCGGAGGTGTAAATCACATAGGCCAGTTGTTCGGCGGCGGTCGGCAGGTTGAGGTTGCTGTCGTCCTGCCAAGCGGCGCCCTGCTCCACGCACAGCGCGGGAACGTTTGGCAGCGTTGGCAGGTTATCGCCCTGCCCCAGCAGCAAGCGCACGCCGCTGGCGGCACACATCTGGGCCAGGCGCTCGGCGCTGAGGCTGAGGTCCAGCGGCACATAGGCAGCACCGCTTTTCAGCACCGCGAGCAAGGCCACCGGCAGGTTCAGGTCGCGACCCAACTGCACCGCCACCAGGCTGCCATGACCGATGCCGAGGCTGCGCAAGCGCCAGGCCAGGCGGTTGGCGCGCTGGTTGAGCTCGTGGTAGCTGAGGCTCAGCAAACTGCCCGCCAGTTGCACCGCCAAGGCCGTTGGCGTGCGCGCGACCTGCTGCTCGAACAGCTGCTGCACCGCCGGGGCGGCGGCTGGCAATTGCAGGTAAACATTGTTGGCGTGCTGGCGTTGCACCTCGGCGGCATCCAGCAACGCAAGGCTGCCAATCGGCTGCTCCGGGGTCTGGGTGATCGCCCGCAACAGGTTCTGCCAATGCGCCGCCATGCGCTCAATGGTCGCCGCCTCGAACAAATCGGTGGCGTAGGTGATGGCGGCCAACAGCTGCTCGCCCTCCTCGCGCGTTTCCAGCATCAGGTCGCTGGCCGCCGCATGTTGACGCGCCACCCCGGCGCTCTGCGCGGCCTGCAGATGGGCGACCTGCACACCATCGGCCAACTGCATGCCGGCGATATCCGTTACCAGCGGCTGGTGATTGAACATCACCTGAAACAGCGGGTTATGGCTCTGACTGCGCGCCGGCTGCAAGGCTTCCAGCACCGCATCGAACGGCAGCTCCTGATGGGCCTGGGCGCCGGTGGTGGCCAGCTTGACCTGCTCCAGCAAACGGCTGAACGGCAGCGCGCCAGTGAGCTGACTACGCAGCACCTGGGTATTCACAAAGAAGCCAATCAGCCCCTCGCTTTCGCTACGGGTGCGGTTGGCAATCAGGCCACCGACGCGGATATCGCCCTGGCCGCTGTAGCGGTGCAACAGCACCTTGAAACTCGCCAGCAGCACCACAAACAGGCTCACGCCACTGCGCTTGGCCAATGCTTTCAGCGCCTGCTGCAAGCCAGCCTCCAGCCCGAACTCCAGCCGAGCCCCGGCATGGCTGGGCAACGCCGGGCGCGGGTGGTCGGTGGGCAACTCCAGCAACGGGTGCTCGTCGCCCAGGTGAGCGCGCCAGTAATCCAGCTGCCGCTCGGCTTCACCCGCCTCCAGCCAACTGCGCTGCCACAGCCCATAGTCGCGGTACTGCACAACCAAGGCCGGCGCCTGCAGCGGCTGGCCGCAGACAATGGCGTTGTAACCGGCCATAAATTCCTGGATCAGGATGTTCATCGACCAGCCATCGGCAATGATGTGATGCATGGTCAGCAGCAGTACATGCTCATCCGCCGCCAGGCGCAGCAACTGCACCCGCAGCAACGGCCCCTGCTCCAGATCGAACGGCTGCGCCGCCTGCTGTGCCACCACCTGCTGCGTACGCAACGGCTTGTCGGCCTCGGCCAACGTGCTCAGATCGGTGAACTGCAACGCCAGCGTCGCCTGCTCCGCCACCTGCTGCCAGGCCACCTCCCCCTCCTGCACAAACGTGGTCCGCAGGCTTTCATGGCGCTGCACCAACCCATCGAAACTGGCCTGCAGCGCCTCACGATTGAGCGGCCCGAGCAAACGCACCGCACTGGGCAAGTTGTACGCCGCACTGAGCGGCTCCAGTTGCCAGAGAAACCACATACGCTGCTGCGCATACGACAGGCGATTGCGCTGCGCATGCTCCGGCACCGCCACGATCGGGTACTGCCCGAAATCAATCTGCTCAGCCGCCAACGCCGCCAGAAACAACCGCCGTTTTTCCGCCGGCAACTCAATAAAACGGCGCGCCAGAGAGGTATCAGAAGTGCTCATGTATCGTCCGAACCGGTGATGGGAGTGCGGGAACTCCGCGATACCAGTTGAACGAAGAATGGGGGGTGGGATTTAGGGGGAAGTGCTGATCAAGAGCATCGCGGCTGAAGCCGCTCCTACGGACACAGTTTGCTCAGCCTAGAGCTTTTGAATTTGATCTGGCTTGTGATCTGGCTTGTGATCTGGCTGTTGATCTCGCTTTTGATCTTGATCCACCCGCCCCGTTAGCGAAGGCCGAGTGCAGGCGCTGCGTAAGGGGTTGAGCGGCCGGGAGCCGCGAAAGGCAGAGACAGGCCATGGATGGCCTGTTCTGCTGGCCCCTGGAGCGGCGCCGGAATGAGGGGACCCGAAGCGCAGCGGAGGGCCGAGGTTGGGGCAAGATTTTTTGGTTTCTTTTTTATCGACTGAAAAAAGAAACTCGCGCGTAAGGCGCGAAACAAAACGCCCAGCGCTCCCGGTAATGCAGAACACCGAAGCACGAAAAGCCAACAGCCACCGTTTGCAGGAATCGCGGCTGAAGCCCCTCCCACCAAAGCAGATCGAGCAAGCAGCACGCTTGTGACCTGGTTTGTGATCTTGATCTGGCTGTTGATCTTGCTCCACCCGCCCCGTTAGCGAAGGCCGAGGTCGGGGCAAGCGTTTTGCCTACTTTTTCGTGGCCGGCACTCCGGCGACTGGAAAAGTAGGTCGCGCGTAAGGCGCGAAACAAAACGCCCAGCGCACGCGGTAATGCAGACAAAAGCAGCCCCTACTCAGGGCCGCCAGACGGCCGCCCCAACATCCACCTTCTTCGGCAACAACCGATTAGCCAAAAACAAATCCGCCGTCGCCTGCTGCGCCGCCACAATCTCCTCACTCACCGCAATCGGCGGCGACGCCGGCCGGTGCGTAAACGTCCGCTCAATCACCGCCTCCGGCAAGCCCATAAACCCCGCCAACAAACGCACACTCGCCTCTTTATCCGAACGCGTCAGCGCCTCCGCCTTACCCAACTCATCCAACAACGCCGGAATAAACTCAGGATTGGCCTGCGCATACGGCCGCGCCGCCAGAAAAAACGGCCCGATCAAGCCCAGCCCCTCGCCATTGGCCAGCAACCGCGCCTTGCCCTCCAGCTCCAACGCCGAGTAATACGGGTCCCAGATCACCCAGGCATCCACACTGCCCTGCTCGAACGCCGCCCGCGCATCCGCCGGCGACAGGTACACCGGCTGAATATCGCTGAACGCCAAGCCCGCTTTGTTCAACGCGCGCAGCAACAGGTTGTGCGAACTGGAGCCCTTCTGAAACGCCACCTTCTTGCCCTTGAGCTCGGCCACGCTGTGAATCGGGCTGTCGTTGCCGACCACAATCACCTCGGCCTGCGGCTTGGCCGGTTCAGCGGCGATGTACAGCAGATCGGCGCCGGCCGCCTGGGCGAACAGCGGTGGGATATCGCCTGTCGAGCCGACATCCAGGGCGCCAATGTTCAGCGCCTCGAGCATCTGCGGTCCGGCCGGAAACTCGATCCATTTGATCTGCGTCTGGGCAAAGCGCTGCTCCAGCAGCTTGTGCTCTTTGGCCAGCACCAGGCTGGCCGAGCCCTTCTGGTAGCCGATGCGCAGGCTGGCCGGATCGGCCAGCACCAATTGGCTGGCGGCCAGCAGCGCCAACAGCGCAGCAACCCGTGTTGATAGCGTCATGCTCATTCCCAATCGGTGGAGGGTTTTTCCCAGAGGTTGATCCCGCCTTCAACGGCGAAGCGGTCGATCTCGGCCAGCTCCTCCGTACTGAAGGCCAGGTTGTTCAAGGCGCCGACGTTTTCGATGATCTGCTCCGGGTGGCTGGCGCCGATCAATGCAGAGGTCACCCGCGGGTCGCGCAGGGTCCAGGCCAGGGCCAGTTGCGCCAGACTCTGGCCACGGCGTTTGGCGATTTCATTGAGGGCGCGGGCGCGCTCGATATTGGCCTCGGACAGGTGCGAGGGCAGCAACGAACCGCCACCGGGACGGTTGACCCGCGAGTCCTGCGGCACGCCATTCAGGTACTTGTCGCTGAGCAGCCCCTGGGCCAGGGCGGTGAACACGATCACCCCGGCGCCGACTTCCTCGGTGGCATCCAGAAGGTCTTTTTCGATCCAGCGGTTGAGCAGGTTGTAGGCCGGCTGGTGAATCAGCAGCGGCACCTTGCGCTCGCGCAGTAAGGCGGTGAGCTCACGGGTTTTGCCGGCTGAATAAGACGAGATGCCGATGTACAGCGCCTTGCCCTGCTCGACGATGCTGGCCAGCGCGCCGGCGGTTTCTTCCAGCGGCGTAAGCGGGTCGAAGCGGTGCGAATAGAAGATGTCGACGTAGTCCAGGCCCAGGCGCTGCAGGCTCTGGTCGAGGCTGGAAATCAGGTATTTGCGCGAGCTGCCGCCCTGGCCATAAGGGCCGGGCCACATGTCCCAACCGGCTTTGCTGGAGATGATCAGCTCGTCGCGATGGCTGCTGAAGTCTTCCTTGAGCAGGCGACCGAAATTGGTTTCGGCGCTGCCGTAAGGCGGGCCGTAGTTGTTGGCCAGGTCGAAGTGATTGATGCCCAGATCGAACGCCGTGCGCAGCAGGGCGCGCTGGGTGGAGATCGGCGTGGCGTCGCCAAAGTTGTGCCACAGGCCCAGGGACAGGGCCGGCAACACCAGGCCGCTGCGACCGACGCGGCGGTAAGGCATGGAGGTGTAGCGGTCGGGGTTGGCGAGGTAGGTCATGGAGTGTCCTTTGGGTGTCGACGATCCTTGTGGGAGGGGCCGAGTTGTGTCAGAAAAATGGGTTACCAGGCTGCGCTAGCCCCAGGTGCTCACGCAATGTACGGCCCTGGTACTGACTGCGAAACAGCCCGCGGCGTTGCAGTTCGGGCACAACATAGTTGGCGACGTCTTCCAGGCCTGCCGGCAGATGTGGCACCAGCACGTTGAAGCCGTCGGCGGCGCGGCCTTCGAACCAGGCTTGCAGTTCATCGGCGATGTCAGTGGCGGTGCCGATCAGGCTGTAGTGCCCGCGCCCGCCGGCAATGCGCCGGCCCAGCTGGGCCAGGGTCAGGTGCTCGGCACCAGCCAGTTCGGTGAGCAGTTTCTGCCGGCTTTGCTGGCCGTTTTCGGTCAGCGGCAGCTCCGGTAGCGGACCGTCCAATGGATAACCGGACAGGTCGAAGTTACCCAGCATCCTGCCGAGCAAGGCGACGCCCACTTGCGGCTCCACCAGCTCCTGGAATTGCTCGAACTTTTCCTGTGCCTCGGCGGTGCTTTGCCCGACTACGACAAACACGCCCGGCATGATTTTCAATGAGTCTTCACTGCGGCCAAATTTGCCCAGGCGGCCTTTGAGGTCGGCGTAAAACGCCTGGGCCTTGGCCAGTGAGGTTTGCGCGGTGAACACCACTTCGGCGGTTTCGGCGGCCAGTTCGCGGCCGGTTTCCGAGGAGCCAGCCTGGACGATCACCGGCCGGCCCTGGGGCGAGCGCGCGACGTTGAGCGGGCCCTTGACCTTGAAGTGTTCACCGCTGTGGTTGAGCACGTGCAGCTTGGCCGGGTCGTAGAACTGGCCGGCGGCTTTGTCGCGCACAAAGGCGTCGTCGGCCCAGCTGTCCCACAGGCCCGTGACCACCTGGTGGAATTCGCGGGCACGGGCATAACGCTCGGCGTGGGGAATATGGGCGTCGCGGCCAAAGTTGTAGGCCTCGGCGGCGGCATCGCTAGTCACCAGGTTCCAGCCGGAGCGGCCACCGGAAAGGTGGTCCAGCGAGGCGAATTTGCGTGCCACGTGGTAGGGCTCGTTGTAGCTGGTGGTAACGGTGCTGATCAGGCCGATACGCTCGGTCACGGCGCTGAGGGCAGCGAGCAAGGTCAGCGGCTCGAAGTACACCGAACGCGAGGTGTGGCTGGCGATTTCATCGGTACTCGCGGCCACGCTGTCGGCGACGAACAGCGCATCAAAACAGGCCGCTTCGGCGATCTGCGCGGTGCGTTTGTAGCTGGAAAAATCCAGCGGGTTGGCCGGCACGTCGGGGTGACGCCAAGCGGCGACATGGTGGCCGCCTGCCATAAGAAAGGCGCCGAGGCTGAGTTGACGGGGTTGCTTGCTCATAACATCTGTACCTGCTCTGACGGAAAAGCCGTGGCTCGCTCTGCGGCGGTTGCCACGGGGTTTTGCACGTAGGTTGGGTTGAGCTCAAGGCGAAGCCCAAGAGGCCGGCCGAGGCCGGCGCTTGTCGGTGGATGGAAGAACCGCGTATTGCTTAAAAATCCTTACGCACCTCTACGCCGAAGTAACGTTGGTCATCCCGTGGCACGGAGCGGTACACGTAGTTGGTGCCGCTGTAGGCCAGGCCGTTGGAGTAGCTCTTGTCGGCGAGGTTCTTGCCCAGCAGCGCCACGCGCCAGCCCTGGTTGTAGTTGGCCAGGGCGACACTGGCGTTCCAGATGCCGTAGGCGCCTTGAATGGTGTTCTCGTTCTGGTCAAGGCTGTACTGCACTTGGTCTTGCCAGGCGTAGTCGGTGCTCAGCTCGATATCCAGGCCGTTATCCAGCGGGATGGTGTAGTCGCCGCGTACATAGGTTTTCCAGTCCGGGCTGTACGGCAGCGGCTTGCCATTGATGTCGCAGTTGGCGGCCGCATTGGCTGGGCAGGTGAACTCATCCACGCGCGCTTTGGTGTAGGCCAGCGCGCCAGAGAGTTTGAACTGGCTGGTGACCTGGAACGCAGTATCGAGCTCCACGCCTTCGGTTTTCACGCTACCGGCGTTGATCAAGCGGGTTACCACCGTGCCGCCGACCACGTCGTAGAAGTTGGCCTGGTAGTTGTCGTACTCGGTGTGGAACACCGCGACGTTGGCCGTCAGGCGATTGTTGAACGCCGTGCTTTTCAGGCCCACTTCCCAGGAGTTGGAGGTTTCCGGTTTCAGCGGTTGTTCATCACGCGCCTGCATGTTGAAGAACACGTTGTAGGCCGGCCCTTTGTAGCCGCGGGAATAGGTGATGTAGCTGGTCAGGTTGTCGTTGATGTCGTACTGGAAGCCCGCGCGGCCGGTAAAGCCGTCCTCGTCCACCGAGCCGTCGCTGGCGTAGTTCGGGTTGATCCCGGTAGCAGCGCCCGTGCGCACGCGCTGATGTTTGTATTCGAGGTCGTCGTGGGTCCAGCGCAGGCCGAGAATGCCGCGCAAATCATCCGTGAAGTTGAAGGTGTTTTCACCGAACAACGCGACGCTGTCGTTGGTTGCCTCGTAGTCGGCGCGGCCAGACTGGGTGGACGCCGCAGTAGTGACTGCACGCCGGTAGGTCTCCTCGCTCTTGCCGTGCATGTAGAAGGCGCCGAGCACGTACTCGTTGAACTCACCTTTGGGCGACGCCAGGCGCAACTCCTGCGAGTACTGGTTGTAGTCCAGCTGGCCTTTGTCCTGGGATTGCGGTGCGCCAACGGCGATCTGCGACAGGCGATCACCGTCCTGGTACTGGGTGTTGTTCCAGCCACGCCATGCCGTGATCGAGGTCAGGGTGAAGTCGCCCAGCGCCCAGTCCACTTGCCCGGACAAGCCCTGGTTGCGGTCGTCGACGCGGGTGTTCATTTCGCTGCTGATGCTGCGGTTGTGGTCACTCGGCGACACGCTGCTGTCGACCAGCGAACCGAAGGCAGCGCCGGTCTGGGTCAGCACGCCGTTGGGGATAGTGTCTTTGCCCTGGGTGTAGTCGGCGATCAGGGTCACTTTCAGTTCGTCGTTGGGTTCGAACTCAAGTTTGCCGCGTGCGCCTTTGCGGTCGTAGCCGTTGGCGTCGTCGCCGTTGTATTCGTTGTCGACGTTGCCGTCGTACTTGCCCAGCAAGGTGGTCAGCGAGCCTTTCAGGGTGTCGGTCAGACGCCCGCCGATGCCGAAGCGCAGGCGGTTTTCATTGCCACCACCAAAATGCGAATAGTCGACGTAACCCTGGGTTTCTTCCGGCGCCTCTTTGCTGACGATGTTCAGCACACCGGCCGAGGCGTTCTTGCCGAACAGCGTGCCTTGCGGGCCGCGCAGCACTTCGATGCGTTCGAGGTCGAGCAGGTCGAGGGTCGACTGCCCCGGGCGGCCGAGCACCACGCCATCGATTACGGTGGCGACGGTAGGCTCGATACCTGGCGAGGTGGTGATGGTGCCGACGCCGCGAATAAACAGCGAGGTGTCTTTGTTCGACGCGCCGCTGCGGTAGTTGAGGGTGGGCACTTGCTGAACGATGGTCGACACGTTGTTGCGGTTGTCGCGCTCCAGTTGTTCGCCATCAACCACCGAAACGGCCACCGGCACCTTCTGCAGCGACTCTTCGCGGCGGGTGGCGGTAACCGTCACGGTGTTCAGAACCGGCGCGTCTTCGGCTTGTGTGCCGGTAGTGGCCGGCTGCTCGGCAGCGACACTGTGTTGGCCGAGTACGGCCAGCAGAACCGCAACAGCCAGGGGGCTGCGACGGGCGATAAAAGTGTGAGTGGTATGCATCGTGAACTGCCCCTTCTAGACCAGACGTTGCCCACTGCTGCGGTGGGCTTGGGTTGAAGCTGTCGGTGTCTGGTCTCGCTCGTACGAGTGGCAGTGCGTGGCGACAGCGCGGCGCTTGTTAGCGCTAACATCGCCAGTATCAGCGGCCGATTAATAGACCGTCAAATACTATTAAATTACTTTTATATTCCATAAAGTGATTTACGAATCCTCTTTTGTTAGCGCTAACGTGGCCGCCATTCTCCCCGCCCAGGAACGGCTTTTACCGTGAGCAGCGACAAAGAACCCACCCGCAAACGCCGTGGCGCCGGCCGCGTAACCTTGAGCACGGTCGCCAAGCAAGTGGGCGTTTCGGCAATTACCGTGTCGCGCTATTTCAACCAGCCGGAGCAGGTTTCCCCGGACCTGCGCGAGCGCATTCAGGCGGTGGTGAACGAGCTGGGTTACGTGCCCAATCTGGTAGCCGGTGGGTTGGCCTCGGCACGCGGACGAATCGTTGGCATGGTGATTCCGAACATCTCCGGGCCGATCTTCGCCAACACCATTCAAGGCTTCAGCGACACCCTCGCCGCCCACGGTTATCAGCTGCTGCTGGCCTCCAGCTACTTCTCCGAAGAACAGGAAGAAAACGCCGTGCGGGCGTTTCTCGGTTGGTCGCCGGCGGCCCTGGTGGTGACCAGCCATTTCCACTCGCCCGGCACCGACAAGATGCTCGCCGAGGCCGATATCCCCCTGGTGGAAATCTGGGACTACCGCCCCGAGCGTGCGCCCATGCAGGTCGGTTTTCTCCACCATGACGTTGGCGTGCGAGCCGCGCGCTATCTGCTCGACAAGGGCTACCAGCGCATAGCCTTCGTGCAGAACAGCGTGGCCGGCGACTTCAGCGCCCTGGAACGCCGCGATGGCTATGCGCAAACCCTGCGCGAAGCCGGGCGCGAGCCCTGGGTGTTCGTGCCCAGCAGCGATGCCACACCGTTTGAAGGCGGCAAACAGGCGATGGACGCCTTGATGAAACGCAGCCCGCGTCCGGACGCGATCATCTTCGCCAACGACAACCTCGCCGCCGGTGGCCTGCTGGCCGGCCAACGCGCTGGCGTGCGCATTCCCGAAGAGTGCGCGGTGGTGGGTTTTGGTGACTACGCCTTCGCCGAAATGCTGCTGCCCAGCCTGACCACCATCAAGCCGCCGGCCCGGCAGATTGGCGAGGTGGCAGCATTACGGGTGCTGCAGGCGTTGGGCGTGATCGAGGCCGATGAGCCGTTGCAGCCACTGAATTTGCTCGAATGCGAACTGGTGGAGCGCGAAAGCGCTTAAAATGCCCGGCCTCGTTCGGGTGGGCTAAGGTTTGATCTCCGTTTGCTGAACCATTCTGGATCCCAGCCTGCGCTGGGACGACGGATGTTTTGCATGCGCTCATAGTCGTCCCAGCGCAGGCTGGGACCCCGATTCGTGAGGGTGACACCCTATTCCGCACCATCCGAAGATTCTTGCAGCCACAAGCCGCACCGTACCTTCGCCCCGATTGGAAACCCCGCTTAATGCACGCCCGCACGCTTATGTCCCTGCCCCTGCTTGCCCTCGCCCTTGGCGGTTTTGTGGTGGGCAGCAGTGAATTCATCATCATGGGCCTGCTGCCCGAACTGGCCACCGACCTGCACGTGAGCCTGGCCGACGCCGGCCTGTTGGTCAGCGCCTATGCCCTTGGCGTGGTCGTCGGTGCACCGCTGCTGGGGCCAATGCTTGACCGCGTGCCACGTCGCCAAGCGGTGATTCTGCTGATGCTGGCCTACAGCCTCGGCAACCTGGCTTGCGCCCTGGCGCCGGACTATCACTGGCTGCTGGCCGCGCGGCTGGCCACGGCGATCAGCCATGCCGGCTTCTTCGGCTGCGCCACCCTGCTCGCCCGCGACCTGGCGCCACCACATCGGCAAGCGTCGGCCATGGCCATGGTGATCAGCGGCCTGACCATCGCCAACGTACTCGGAGTGCCCTTGGGCGCCTGGCTGGGGCAAACCACCAGTTGGCGGGTGACCTTCTTTGTGGTCGCTGGCATTGGCGCGGTAACCGTCGTGGCGCAGTTCTTCTGGCTGCCAGCCACTGCCAGGCCCGTACGCAGTGCGGCGGGCAGTTGGGCCGGAATCTTTCGCCCGCCGGTGCTGCATGCGCTGCTGGTGTGCAGCCTGACCTCGGTGTCGCTGTTTACCCTGTTTACCTATATCAGCCCGTTTCTGCGCGAGGTCACCGGCTTTACCCCGGACCAGAGCAACGGCGCCCTGCTGCTGATGGGCATCGGTCTGACCCTGGGCAATATCTTTGGCGGGCGCCTGGCCGACAGGGGCGTACAGCGGGCAGTACCGAAGGCCTTGGCCACCAGCGCGCTGCTGGTGTTGGGTTTGTACTTCTTTGGCCATCTGCAGATTCCAACCCTGCTGATTCTGCTGGGCTGGGGGATTGCCACCTTTGCCGTGTCCACCCCTCTGCAGTTGCTGCTGGTGGAACAGGCCGGCGAGTCTGCGAGCTTGGCGGCGACGCTCAGTCACGCCGCCTTCAACCTGGGCAATGCGGCCGGCGCCTGGTTCGGAGGGTTGTGGTTGAGCGCCCAGCTGGGCTTGCCGCTACTGCCGGTGTTTGCCGTGCTGCTGTTGACGTTGAATGTCGCCGTGGCCTGGTGGCTGCCACGGCTCAAAGCCGTGTCGCACGATATTCCGCTGCATTAACAACGGCGCGTTAGCGCGGTACCAGTTTCAGCGACGCCGAGTTGATGCAGTAGCGCATGCCAGTCGGTGGCGGACCATCGGGGAACAGGTGGCCCAGGTGGGCGTCACACTTGGCGCAGGTGACTTCAATGCGGTGCATGCCGTGGCTGAAGTCGTCCTTGCTGGTGATCGCGGCGTTCGACGCCGGTTGGTAGTAGCTCGGCCAGCCGGTGCCAGAGTCGAACTTGGCTTCGGAGTCGAACAGCGCCGTGCCACAGCAGGCACAGTGGTAGACGCCGGGGGTTTTGTCGTCGTGGTATTTACCGGTGAAGGCACGCTCGGTGCCGCCCAGACGGCACACGTGGAACTGCTCGTCGGAGAGCTCCTCGCGCCAGGTATCCAGCGGTTTTTCAAGCTTGTCCATGGGGCTACCTCATTGGCTGAAAAAAGCCCGAGCTGTACCTTTTCCGAGGCTCGGGCCACACGTATGATTGCGGCACTTTGTTAGACGCCAGTCTGTCATCCGCGTTACAGACTGCCAAGCCGCACGGCCCACGGCGACTCGCCACGGCGCCGGCTCTTTTATTCAGGATCCCCACCATGCAGGTCAGCAAATCGAACAAGCTCGCCAACGTCTGCTACGACATTCGCGGGCCCGTGCTCAAGCACGCCAAACGCCTGGAAGAGGAAGGCCATCGCATCCTCAAGCTGAACATCGGCAACCCGGCGCCGTTCGGTTTCGAAGCCCCTGAAGAAATTCTCCAGGACGTGATCCGCAACCTGCCCACCGCCCAGGGCTACAGCGACTCCAAAGGTCTGTTCAGCGCACGCAAGGCGGTGATGCAGTACTACCAGCAGAAGCAGGTGGAAGGCGTTGGCATCGAAGACATCTACCTGGGTAACGGGGTGTCCGAGCTGATCGTGATGTCCATGCAGGCGCTGCTCAACAACGGCGATGAAGTGCTGATCCCGGCCCCTGACTACCCGTTGTGGACAGCTGCCGTGAGCCTGGCTGGCGGCAACCCGGTGCACTACCTGTGCGACGAGCAGGCCAACTGGTGGCCGGACCTCGATGACATCAAGGCCAAGATCACCCCGAACACCAAGGCACTGGTGATCATCAACCCGAACAACCCGACCGGCGCGGTGTATTCCAAAGAAGTGTTGGAAGGCATGGTCGAGCTGGCGCGTCAGCACAACCTGGTGCTGTTCTCCGACGAGATCTACGACAAGATTCTCTACGACGAAGCCGTGCATATCTCCACCGCTTCGCTGGCCCCGGACGTGCTGTGCCTGACCTTCAACGGCCTGTCCAAGTCCTACCGGGTGGCCGGTTTCCGCTCCGGCTGGGTGGCCATTTCCGGGCCCAAGCACAAAGCCCAGAGCTATATCGAAGGCATCGACATCCTGGCCAACATGCGCCTGTGCGCCAACGTGCCGAGCCAGCATGCGATTCAGACCGCCCTCGGCGGCTACCAGAGCATCAACGACCTGGTGTTGCCGCAAGGCCGTTTGCTGGAACAGCGCAACCGCACCTGGGAGCTGCTCAACAGCATTCCAGGCGTCAGCTGCGTGAAGCCGATGGGTGCGCTGTATGCCTTCCCGAAAATCGACCCGAAGGTCTGCCCGATCCACAACGACGAGAAGTTCGTGCTCGACCTGTTGCTGTCGGAGAAACTTCTTGTCGTACAAGGCACCGCGTTCAACTGGCCATGGCCGGACCACTTCCGTGTGGTGACGCTACCGCGCCTCGACGACCTCGACCAGGCAATCGGACGCATCGGCAACTTCCTCAAAACCTACAGCCAATAAGCCGCCGGGCCGACCATGGATCTGCAGATCGACGACTTCTATAAAGATGCAGCTGCCGGCTTGCTGGCGCTGTATCTGGCCTTTCCACGCAAGGTCGGGCTGTATGTCGAAGACCTGATCGGACGCGAAGAGCCGGACGAGTTCGGCCTGCCCAGCAAGCGCCACCAGGCGTGCCTGGGCGCGTTGCTGTGGTTGGCCGACGAAGGTTACCTGCGCTACGAGTCGACCATTCATTACGACGCGCTGGACCAGGCGGTGCTCAGCGAAAAAGGCTTTCTGCGCCTATCGCGCGGCGTGCCACACGCACTGCCCGAGGGCGAGGCCTTGCCGCCCAGCGTGCGCCGCGTGCACGCCACCCTCGCCCACCAACTGCGTGAAGCGCTGCATCAGCAACACAGCGAACGCATCGCACGGCTCACCCGCCTGCTGTTTACCAGCACCCTCAACGGCACAAACGACACAGTTTGAAATAGTCGCCGAGTTGTATAGGGCGGGGGGCCGCCCTTATATAGCCCGCACTAGTCGTATGTCTTTTGCTCAAAGGAGAAACCTCACACCATGATGCGCATTCTGTTGTTCATGGCCACCAACCTGGCGGTTCTGCTTATCGCCAGCATCACCCTCAAACTGCTCGGGGTGGATCGCTTCACTGGCCAGAATTACACCAGCCTGCTGATCTTCTGCGGCGTCTTCGGCTTTGCCGGTTCGCTGGTTTCGCTCTTCCTGTCCAAGTGGATGGCGAAGATGAGTACCGGTACCCAGATCATCAGCCAACCCCGCACCCGTCACGAACAGTGGCTGCTGCAAACTGTTGAAGAGCTGTCGCGCAACGCCGGGATCAAAATGCCGGAAGTCGGTATTTTCCCCGCTTACGAATCCAACGCTTTCGCCACCGGCTGGAACCGCAACGATGCCCTCGTCGCCGTCAGCCAGGGCCTGTTGGAGCGTTTCTCCCCGGATGAAGTGAAAGCCGTACTGGCTCACGAGATCGGCCACGTCGCCAACGGCGACATGGTTACCCTGGCGCTGATCCAGGGTGTGGTGAACACCTTCGTGATGTTCTTCGCGCGGATCTTCGGCAACTTCGTCGACAAGGTTCTGCTGAAGAACGAAGAAGGCAACGGCATCGGTTTCTACGTGGCGACCTTCTTCGCTGAAATGGTTCTGGGCATTCTCGCCAGCACCATCGTCATGTGGTTCTCCCGTCGCCGCGAGTTCCGCGCCGACGAAGCCGGCGCCCGTCTGGCCGGTACCAGCGCGATGATTGGCGCCCTGCAGCGTCTGCGTTCGGAACAAGGCGTTCCGGTGCACATGCCGGAAACCATGAGCGCGTTCGGCATCAACGGTGGTGTGCGTGAAGGCCTGAAAGCCTTGTTCATGACCCACCCGCCGCTGGAACAACGTATTGCCGCCCTGCAAGCTCGCGGCTGATAGCAGCGAAACAAAAAGGGCGACTTGCACAGTCGCCCTTTTTATTGCCTATAAAAAAGCCGATCACAGGATCGGCCTTTTTTGTTACACGCCTCGAGCTTAGTGCACACTCAACTTCGCTCGATTTTTCTCCAGTGTCGCCGCACCGATGCCCTTCACTTCCAGCAACTCATCCACCGAAGTGAACGGCCCATTGGCCTCACGGTGGTCGACGATAGCCTTGGCTTTCACCTGACCAATCCCATCCAGCTCGCGTTCCAGCGCCGCAGCATCGGCAGTATTGAGATTGACCATCCCCACCTCCGGCGCCTTGGCAGGTTGAGTGACAGCTGGCTGAGCAGGGTCGACCTTGGCCGGCGTTGTAGCGAAGGTGGCGAGGGAGAAACAAGCGAGGGTGGCGAACAACAGGGAAGACACGTATCCATTACGCATGGTGACACTCCTTAAGTGGTTTTACGCGGGGTGTTCAGCACCCCACGAAAGCCAACTTAGGCGCTGTCTCAATGCAGCGTCAAATCACCCGACGCCGGTGCTTCGAGGCGTTTTTTATGAATTAAATCAACGATTTCGCACTCGGGCAGATAACCGTTAACGTGCTCACGCAGCAATTCGCGCAGGCGCTCGTAATCGTCACTCTCGACCGCCAGAAAGATCGCGCTCAACACTTCCTTGAAAGTCACCCAAGGCAGGTGCTCTTCGTTGGCGCGCATGATCATCGGGTGTTCAGTGGGGCTGACGTTGTCGCCAATAAGCAGCTCTTCATAGAGCTTTTCACCCGAGCGCAAACCGGTGAACTCGATGGCAATATCGCCATGGGGGTTCTGCTCGCTGCGCACGGTCAGACCGGACAGGTGCACCATCTTTTCCGCCAGTTCGGCGATCTTCACCGGCGAGCCCATGTCGAGCACGAACACATCACCGCCCTGCCCCATGGACCCCGCCTGGATCACCAACTGCGCGGCTTCCGGAATGGTCATGAAGTAACGGGTAATATTCGGGTGGGTCACCGTAATCGGCCCGCCGCGCTTGATCTGCTCACGGAACAGAGGAATCACCGAACCGGACGAACCCAGTACGTTGCCGAAGCGGACCATGGTGAAGCGGGTTTTATTCGCCTGCCCACCGGCCTTGCTACCCATCAGCAACGGCTGCTTCTCGGCACTCAGCGCCTGCAACACCATCTCAGCCAGACGCTTGGTACTGCCCATCACATTAGTCGGCCGTACCGCCTTGTCGGTGGAGATCAGCACAAAGTGCTCAACCCCTGCCTGCACCGCCGCCTGCGCGGTTTGCAGTGTGCCAAAGACATTGTTCAACACACCTTCGGCGACGTTGTGCTCAACGATCGGCACATGCTTGTAAGCCGCCGCGTGATAGACCGTATTGACGCTCCAGGTGCGCATCACATCCAGCAAGCGCTCAGGGCTGCGCACCGAGCCCAGAATCGGAATCAGCTTGGTGCCCAGGCCCTCATGGCGAATGCGTCCTTCCAGCTCGCTCTGGATGCTGTAGAGGTTGTACTCACTGTGCTCGAACAGCACCAGGGCGGTGGGCGCCGAAGAGAGAATCTGCCGGCACAGCTCCGAACCAATAGAACCACCCGCCCCGGTGACCATTACCACCTGATTGCGAATGCAGCGCTCGAACAGATCGCTGCGCGGCGGCACCGGATCGCGCCCCAGCAAGTCGGCGATATCCACTTCCTGCAGGTCGCTGACACTGACCCGTCCGCTGGCCAGATCCATAAACCCGGGCACGGTGCGCACATGCAGCGGATACGCCTCCAACGCCGCGAGAATTTCCCGCCGCCGCGAGCGCGACGCCGATGGAATGGCCAGCAGCACTTCCTGCACACCGGCTTCTTCGATCATCAGCGGGATGTCGCGCGAGGTGTACACCTTCAGGCCGGCGACCACACGGTTGGCAATGCCCTCATCGTCATCAATGAAAGCTACCGGGCGCATGCCCTTGCCCATACGCAGCGCGGCAACCAGTTGGTTGCCAGCGGCGCCGCCGCCGTAGATGGCGACTTTAGGGAGGCCGTCGTCCTGACGAAAGAACGGCACGTGCTGGCCCGCGAGCAGCCAGTCACCCAAAAAGAACTGGCGCATGAACAGGCGCAGGCCGCCGATCATCAGCAAGCACAACCACCAGTAATTGAACATCAACGAGCGCGGCACGATGACATCGGCGCGGTACATGTAGATGTAAACGCCGAGCAGCAGCGCCGACAACGACACCGCTTTGAAAATCGCTACCAGGGCTTCATTGCCGAAATAGCGCATCACCGCGCGGTACATACCCAAGCGGATAAAAATAGGAATGGAGATGATAGGTGCGGCCAGAAACAGCCAGGCGTAGTCGCCGAAAGGATCGATCGGCCGATCAATGCCCAAACGCACTATAAATGCCATCCACAGCGCCACCCACACCAGCGCCACATCGGCAAACACCTGGAGCAAGCGCTTGTACCGCCGACGCAAGCCCACCAGGCGCTCACGCAGTACCGTACCGTTTTTTTCACTAATCCGCGCCACGCTCTCTCCTATCCTTGATCGTCCTGCCGGTTACCCACGGCATTATTCACTACTCTTGCTTCCCTGCGTCGTACCGGTTGGCCAAAAAGACTAATGGAACACAGGCCAGCACAAAGCCTAGCAACCCATCCAGCCCCCCTGCACCCACCCACAGCGCAATGGGCAGCAACCAGCAGATATTGATAACCAGCACCGCCAACGTCACCGGCAAATGGCTACCGGCGCGGCGCGACGCATACTGATAGGCGTGGCTGCGATGGGCCTCATAGACCTTGTCACCACGCAGCAGGCGCCGCATCAACGTCCACGTGGCATCGACAATGAATACCGCCAACAGAATCAACCAACTCCACAGCAACTGGGGGGCAACCCAAGCGGCCTGCAGCGAGAGAATACCCAGTACCAAACCGAGGAAACCGCTGCCGGCGTCCCCCATGAATATTTTCGCCGGAGGAAAATTCCAATACAGAAAGCCCGCGCTGGCCACAGCCAACAGGAGCGGAACCAAAGCCAGATCAGCATGGCCAACCAGCGCGTACAACGACGCTCCGGCCAGACAAACGCTCACCGCCTCGACGCCAGCGATGCCGTCGATGCCATCCATAAAGTTATAAAGATTGAGCAGCCAGACCAGATAGAACGCCGCAGCGATATGGCCGAACCAGCCTAGATTCAGACTGACCCCAGCGAACTGCAGCGGCGGCAAACCACCCAGCCAACCCAACGCCCAGATAGCCCCTGCGAAATGCGCCAACAGACGCCAGCGCGCGGCGATGTGGCCGTGGTCATCGAGAAAGCCAATTACCGCTACCCAGCCACCGGCGCCGAGTAACGCCAAGGTAAGCGCCCAGGAGATACCGCCCAGAAAAGCCACCAGCGGCAAGGCCAGAAGGAAACTCAGGACAATCGCCACACCGCCACCACGGGGAGTTGGGATGGTGTGGGAGCTGCGGGCGTTGGGGATGTCCATCAGGCTGCGGGACAAGGCATAGCGACGCAAAACATAAGTCATCAATAGCGAAGCAGCCGCTACCAAGGCGAGAAACAAGCAAATAATCATTGCGGTCTGTGCTCTAGAAAATGGCTTGCGGTTTTCTCCAATGCCGCATCAACAGTCACTACTGGATGCCAATCGAGCAGCCTTCTGGTTTTGCCGATATCCACCTGCAACGAACCGCACAGTCGCTGGGCTATATCTTTTTTGCCCAGCAGCGAGGCAGCAACACTCAACAACCACGCTGGAACGGGGACCAGACGAGCCGGCTTGCCCAGTGCACGGCCCATACGACGCAGTAACTCGCTGGTGGACAGGTCTTCACCATCGCTGGCCAGGAAAACCTGATTGGCCGCAGCCGGGTGGTCCACACAGGTCAGGATCAAATCGACCAGGTTATCCAGCGCTACCAGGCTGCGCTTGTTATCAATTGCCCCCAGAGGCAATGGTATGCCTTTGCTCAACCACTTCATCATGCTGTGGAAGTTGGCTTTTACGCCCGGACCGTAAACCAACACCGGGCGCACGATCACCACCTCCATGCCTGTCTCACGCGAAATCGCCAACAACCCCTGCTCGGCCTCCCACTTGGAAATACCGTAGGGGTCGATCGGGTTGACTACCTCGTCGGCGGAAAAAGCGCCGTTTGGTGCCGTTTGCTCACCGTTCACTTTGATGGTGCTGATAAAAATAAACCGCCGCACGCCACGCTCGGAAGCCTGCTGAGCCAGCGTCAAGGTGGCGGCCACATTGTGCTGCCTGAACGCCTGCAGCGGTTGTTGCGCCTGCTCGTTCATCACATGAACACGCGCTGCCAGGTGGATCACGCTATCGACGCCGTTGAACGCCTGCTCAAGGTCGAGGGGTTCAAGCAGATCGAACGGCACATGCTCAACATGGGGCCGCTGTACCGCGGGCGCCTGCCGCGAGGCGACAACCACCTGAGTACCTGGCATGGCGAGCAATTTTTCCAGCAACGCACGGCCGACAAACCCTGTGGCCCCGGTCACGACCACTTTTCTACTTTTTTCTTGATCAATCATCACGGCCACAACGTTTGATAAAAAAGGACCATCTGGCCAACGATATATTCTTGCGAAAAACTGCTGTTGGCTCGGTTTTGTGCAGCCTCCGCCAACTGTTCCCGTAGCGCCGTGTCGGCATACAACCTGGCCATGCAGTGGGCGATGGTGTCGATATCGCCGGGCTCATGCATTAGCCCCGTGCGCCCTTCATCCACAGCATCGGTCAGGCCATAAATTCTCGATGCAATGGCGGGCAAGCCAGCACCGGCCGCTTGAATGGTGGCCAGGCTGAAACCCTCGCGATAGCTCGGCAGACAAAACACATCGGCCGAAGCCATGAAGTCTTCCGGGCGATCGGTGAAGCCGACTCGGTGATAGCGGCCCTTGAAAGCGACCAGCAGTTTGCTCAACTCGCTGTCGAGCGACTCCTCGTCGGGCCCAACCACCAATAAATGCGCCAACGGCGCCACCTCTGCCATCTGAGCGAAGGCCTGAACCATATCGATAGCGCCTTTGGCCCGAGTGACACGGGCCATAAACAGGTACACAACCGCATCGGCCGGAATGTTCAGTTGGGTTCTGATGGCAGCGCGTGCGGCCGCATCCGTGTGAAAGCGCGTACCATCCACACCACTAATGGATCCCGGCCCCAACACGGTGATTTTTTCCCGCCGCACAATGCCCTCGTCGACCAGAAAGTCGCGCTGAGAGGGGCTGTCCGCCATCAGATGGGTTGCACAGGCGGCCAGCAGGATATCCATGGCTTTCAGCACTTTTCGCTTCAGCCCAATAGCAGTGGACCAGACCTGACCGGTGAAGATATGCACCCTGACCGGAACCCCCACCATCTTCGCCGCGATCATCGCCAACAGACCGGATTTAGGCATTAGCGCATGCACACCCGCGAAGCGTTCTGCGCGAAAGAAACGGCAGAGCTTGAACAACGAAACACAGTCATCCAGCAGTGAAATCTTTCGCTCGATGTCCAGCGACACGCAGCGCACATCAAGGCCAGCGAACAGCGCCTGCAACTCCCGAACATCGCCTGAACAAACCAACGTAATGGCGTAGGTCTGCGATAGACGCACGATGTGTTCGCGCATAAAAACCTTCAGCGCCACCGGCACCGTCGCGACCAGGCATACTTTCTTCTTGACTACCACCTGACAAATTCCCAATTCATGGTGACCCGGATCATCGACGGCCCTGCAAAATCGCGGGAATGCTCTCCGGCAAGGAACACTGGCTGCGCACTCCATAGTGCAAAGCCAACAGCGCCGGCGAGTAGGACGTGCGCTTGAGCAACGCATCGATCCGACTTTGCGTCAGCGGGAAACGGGGCACTTTGCTAAAGAGCGCGGCGAGGAAACGCGTGACTGATTGCGGAACAACGACCTTCGGCCGCGACACCTGGTAAAAATCGGCGATGGCGTTGATGACATCGCGCAGCGGGCAATCATTGGCGACGATATAGACGCCGCTCTCCTGGCGCTGCGCAAAACCACAGACCACCAGCGCTGCAATTACATCGTCGACATGGACATAATTGGCAATCGCATGCCGGTCAGCCACGTAGAAGAACATCTTCTTTTTGACCGCTAGCGACAGCTGGAAGAACGACTGATTGGACATTTCCGCGCCCACCACAATTGTTGGGCGCAGTACTACACAGCTCAATAGCTCCACTTTATTGGCTGCATTCAAAACCAGGTGATCTGCCACGGTCTTGGTAATTTCATACACGTCTTCCGGCCTTTCAGCCGTGTGAACATCAACGGTTCTCTCGCTGCTTGCTGGATGATTGCTCAACCCATAGGCACCGACGCTGCTTAACTGAATCCAGCGCACAGGCTTGGACCTGAGCACCATCTCCTGCTGAAGGAAACCGAGCAGATTGACCGTGCCATCCACATGCAGCGACAACATCCGAGCGGGGTCTACTATCTCGCCGGCACAATTGAAAAACAAATCAACACCCGCAAAAAAACCGCTGAAATCACCCTCTCCGGTGGAAATATCACCGTAAAAATATTCGACGCCTTGGATGGGTTTTTTTTGCATGTCGCGAGTGATGCCACGCACGACATAACCATGGCCAAGCAACGCCGCGCACAAATGCCGGCCAATAAAACCCGATGCTCCGGATACACATACGATCATGAGGTTCGCCCAGCCACTAGAAACGGCCGATTAATAAAATAACGCGCAACAGGAAGTCATCTACGCGGCTATTTCTGTGATAACCGCCGGTAAAAATCAGCCTCACGCGTAGAAGTAACGACTTGTTCGCAGAGCAAAGCTGCGCCAACTTGAGCTTGCGCTGCACATCCAGTTCGGTTTCGTACAAGCGGTAAAACTCCGCTAACTGTAACGATGCAGCAGAATTCTTGGTGGCCGCCAAAAACCGCTTTATACGACGGGCATAGACACCGAGAACGGTGTCTGCCGCACCAATCGCGTTACCCGCATGCTGCCTGTATTTGATGTAAACTTGGGGATCGTAAATAACCTCGCCAAACGCCGATACCACGAGATATACCCACCAATCATGCACTAGACAAAACGCCGGCAGCTTGGCAATCACCCTTTCACGCGCCACGCGGTTAATTACAATGGTGCAACCTGTCGCTACGTTTTGAACAAGCGCGTTTTCATAGCCTATACGCGATCGATTCAGCTCGGCGGAATAACCAAGGTGCTGCAGCTGCTCATTCACATACTCGGTACGCGAGAAATACATCACTGGGACGGCAGTATCTCTGGCCGCAATCTGCTCAATCGCGGTGATCAACTTCCGGGGGAGCCAAACATCATCCTGATCGCAGAAGGAAAAATACTCACACGTGCGGTCTGCACCATTCAACAATTCAAAAAAGCTGGCGACGTAGCCGAGATTATTTCCCGCGACCACGTTGATATTTTCATGCTTTGACTCGAACTCGCGAAGAATAGCGAGGGTGCCATCCTGAGAGCCATCATCTCTTATATGCAGCAGCACATGCACATAAACTTGCGAAAGCAGGCTTTCGATCTGCTCGGCGACATAACGCTCTCCGTTGTAAGTAGAGAGCAGGACATTGACGCGGGGTATCATCACCAAACCTAACCTACCTGACTATATGTTCAACCAACTTGAAACGAGAGACTCTCACGCACGGCGACCGGTCATTACTGACCTTTGCGTCCCATCTTGCCGATTAATCCATTACAAAATCCAGAAGCAAAAGACCAGAGATACTTTGCTTTGTGCGGAGCAAAAAACAGGTACGCACGAAACAATCCGAACCTGTAAACGAGGTCGTTAATCTTCCAGGCCAAAGGAATAGATAAATCCTTATACAAGTAGAAGGCATTTCGGAACTGATAGTACAAACGTAATGGACTGTGCATAGGCACATCGATTTTCTTGAAGAAACCTATACGCATCAATTCGTCGCCAACCGGGTGGACCATGCGCGCATGATATGCGCCATAACAACCGTAGCCCGCGACACCTGCGCGCAAACACCACTCGGTATCGACCAGATCAATAAATAATTCTTCGCGCATATCACCCACGGCATCAAGCACTGACAACGGGATAAGTGAACCAGAAGAAATTAATGCCGACACCTTGATGATGGGCTCAGCGCTGGACGGCGCCGCAAACCTGTATCTGAACCCGCCGACCCGGGCAAAGGGCGAAACGCTACCGTCACGCCCATCCACGTACACTGGGCCAACTGCGGCAACTTTATTCTCTGCGCAAAGACGCAACTGCTTCAGCGCAGCAAACAATTGCGGAACCATATCCTCAGCCGGGCAACTGTCTTGATCGCTTAGCAAAACATAGTCGGCACCTTGTGCTCTGGCGATGTTGATTCCGACATTCAACGCAGTGGCAATACCTTTGTTGTCGTGCAAAGCATGAACTTCAACACTGGAAAAATCCTTGAAAAGCGCAGCGACATCAACATTGGCTTGCAGCGGCGTATTATCAACGACTACCACCCGAGTGACTGCAGACGAAAAATAACGCACCAGTTCTGTAACTGCTGCCTCATCCGGATAAAATGTGACCACTACCGCAACAATATGAGCATCCATAAAAACCAACCCCAAGCTCCATATAAAAAATCAACTAAGCAAATCTAATTATCGCCTCTTTTTCGTCCAAGGACAAAAAAGTCACTTTGAGTAACGTGGCGCTGCAGAACATCAAAACCAGTAAATTCGAGAATTTCCTCTATCAGCCCCATATCAAATACATGCTGATGCAACGTTCTATTATTAAAATTATTCAGGCTACGCTGCTTGAACTGCTCTAGCGTCCCTGCATGTGGATCTCTTGCCAGGTCGTGCAACTGCAAAATCTCTGGCAAATGGGTTAGGTCATCCTCACCCACATTTTCTGTGTAATCCTCAAGCAGATGCTCGAACGTCGAAATTGGTCTTCGGTGATCAAAATTGCTTTCTTTCTTGGGTAAAACCAAAACAAATACGCCTTTGGGCTTCAGTACCCTGCACCATTCGCTAACAGCCTTCAAGGGGTTGGCGACGTGCTCCAGGCAATTGGAGGACAATAAAAAATCATATGCAGCGGATTCAATGCCACTTAAATCGGCAGCATCACTCACGTACTGCACACCCTCCTTGTTTTTGTAGAAATTATATTCACCCCCAGGCCGTAACGCCCCTTCCCAAATCGTTTCATTTGAAAAATTCACCCCATCCAGGCGATTAGCCACCTGATACAAGGGGAGAATGGTTTTAAAAACCGCGCTCGGACCACCAATTTCGACACCGTTCTTGCCTCTCACAGCGACCTGATAAGCTTTATAGAAGGGAATCTTTCGACCAAATACTGAACGCAACAAGTCAAAAATTACAGGAGGCAAAACCGCTTTCAATATTTTTGTTTTCAGCAGCATAAACTTCCCCACAAACCAAATTGATTAGCTAACGCTTATTGAAGTACTCCTCAACGTTAGCGACGAATTTCATTACTGAAGCGACAGACCTGGCCTCGCCCTTACGAAGCGTCGGCTCTAACAGCGGTGCCGTTTCCTTCGCCCATTCACGGTCCTCAAAGCCATACGCCAACCCGTAGCGCATCTCCGGATTTTTATACCACGACAACTTTTCCACGCCGGTGTCCGGCACCACAATTGACTCCGCACCACAGAGTACCGCCAGCGCAGAGTAGGCCGTATAGGTGTCGTACGAAATGAATGTTTTGACCCGCTTGAAGATAGTCGCGACTTCCGCATGCTCCAGGCCGTCGATTAAAATCGAGTCACTCAGATCGTGTTCGACCGGTTTACCTTTGCCCTTGCGAACACAATACGCCGTACCGGTGCGCGTCTCATCGCTTGCAGCCCCTGTCAGATTATACAAGTCGAATGGGTAGTGAACGACGTTGAGGGACTCCTGCGACTTATAGCAGCCAGGCAAGGCGGCATCGGTGAAGAACTCATTGAAGTCAACATGAAATTCGCCCTCACCAATGGAAATACGCCCCATATGGTAACCAGGCCGATGCAAGAACCAGCGCACCACGTTGCTGGCATGCAATGGGTTACCGAGCACGATTTCGGGGTAGATGACAATCCAGTTGGTGTTCAGATCAGCCGGCAACGAGGCCAATAACCGGGTGTTGAAAGCTGGGTTCTGAACAAACTTTCTGCGCCACGCAAATAGCCAACTGGCAAAAAAACCTGACAACTCACTGCGCCAGCGCTCCTGGCCTATCTCGAACGTTCTGAACAGCGGGTATAAGCAAGCCTCATGCCCCAAATCATTCAACAGGGAGCACAGCTTATGCAATACCACCGCCCCGCCTTCATTCGGGTTGTAAGACGGTGAAAAAATCAGAAACTTGTACGCGCGCAAAACAGGCTCCATCAGCGTGCCGGTATTATGGACTTTATCAGCCCTACCGCTCTCAGTCTAAATACATAACAAAGCGCCAGATACAGGAGAACCGCCCCCGGCCCGACCAGTAAAATATTCACCAGCGCTGGCAACGTTACCAGCACCGTCGATAAAACGTGGCACAGCCCAGCGACGATCAACGACACAAGGATATAAGGCGAAAAATCCTTGACTTGTTCAATGTATGAGTAGCCGATCAACGTCTTTGCATAGTGACTATTGACCACATAGCAAAGAATTGAACTCAACAACTGGCCAAAGAGCACGGCATACAAACCATAGTTGATTGAAACGGTGAGAATAGACACCACGATTGCAGCCTTTATAACCTCGAGCTTCAGATAGATATCTGATCGCCCTTTGACTTTAAGCAGATTGAGATTGATGGCGTGCAACGGATAAAGAACATACACGGCGCACATTACTTGAAAGTAAGGCACCGCAGCATTCCATTTGTCATTGAACAGCAAATTGAAGACTGGCGCCGCCAGCCCGGCGCCTATCGCTAAAACCGGACTGACCACGGCGGCGGATATGATGATTATTTTTTGGTAGAAGCTCTTCAGCGCTTCATCATTGGAACCAACTTTCGACAACGCTGGGTAAGTGACATTCTGAATCGCGTAAACCAACTGGCCCATCACCAGTTCCATTATCTTATCCAGCAGATAATAGATGCCGGCAGACGTAAGTCCCAAGTAGCGACCGAGGATCGTAGGGGTAATATTTCTGACGATGATAGAAATGATATTGGCAAAAAACAGCTTATAACCGAAGCCGTAGAGGATAAGGATCAGCTTCAAATCAAATTCAAACTTCGGCCGCCAGCCTGCTTTCAGAAAGATAAACACCGTAGACACCAGAGCGAACACCGCGCTCTGCATGACCAACGCCCAAACCCCGGCACCCGCATAGGCCGCGAGTAACGCTGCAGCGGCGGAAATCACCGAAGCTGGAAAATTAGCCAATAGCAGCGATTTAAATTCCAGCTTGTTTGCCAGCAGCGCTGAAGGCACGATTTGAACGGAACTGATGATAATAACGAGGCCCGCCGCACGAATCACGTCGAGCACTTTGTCATTATCATAAAACTCGGAGACAGCAGGCGCAGCCACGTACAGTAGCGCGTAGGCTACCAGGCCCATAAACAACCCGGCAAAGAACGCGGTATTCAGCAACCTGTCATTTAATTTTCTTCGACGAATTAACGCATCGCGGATCCCCGAATCCATCAAACCGCTGCCCAGCGCGAGGAAAATG
The DNA here is from genome assembly GCF_003050835.1 of Pseudomonas sp. GV071. Classification (GTDB taxonomy): domain Bacteria; phylum Pseudomonadota; class Gammaproteobacteria; order Pseudomonadales; family Pseudomonadaceae; genus Aquipseudomonas. Next base: position 148,889 of record NZ_QAOJ01000011.1, read on the forward strand.
GAGATAGCGGCAATTAAACCAAAGTCTTCTGGTGCGAGAAAACGAGCAAGCACCAGGGTTGCAATGGCCGCAACTCCGCGCCTCAAGAAAAATTCGAAGAAATTCCAGATAACGCCAAAAAACGTTGTATTTTTCAAAGACACGTTTTGCTTACGCTCATATTGCAAGTCGATTCGTTCATTACAAACCAACCTGGCAGTGATCTCATACGCCAGCGGTTGGCTAGCGCGCAGCGATTATCGAGATGATCCTGAGCTGATCCTCATGGCTCAGTTCCGGATAGATCGGAAGGCAAATAACCTTCTGCGACACCTGCGAAGCAATCGGCAAATTAGTCGGGTTTGCCGACTGCATACCTCGGTACATTGGAAAGTCACTGATCAGCGGATAAAAATAACGGCGAGCGAATATGTTGTTATCTTTCAGCTTCTGATACAACTCATCGCGACTCAGCGGGTATTCATCCTCGACAAGAATAGGAAAATATGAATAATTTCCCGCTACGCCCTCAATCATTTCGACCGGTCGAACACCCACTATCGCATCAAACTGCGCTCGATAATGTTCGTCTATAGCACGCCGGCGGGACACCGCACCTTCAATGTACTTGAGTTGCAGAAGACCGAACGCTGCATTGATTTCACTTAACTTCCCGTTTATGCCAGGGGCAACCACGGTTACCTCATCGACATAGCCAAAGTTTTTCAACTGGTCGATGAGTTTTTTAGTTTTTTCATCGGGGCTGACAATCGCGCCCCCTTCAAACGTATTGAATACTTTGGTGGCATGAAAGCTCAATACACTTAGATCGCCGTGACGAAGAACGCTGCCGCCACCGTCTTTTACGTTGAATGCATGCGCGGCATCATAAATCACACGCAAATTGTAATTGTCGGCAATCCTCTGGATAGCGACAACATCGCATGGATTGCCATAACAATGAACTGGCAGAATAGCTGTCGTTTGCGGAGTAATGGCAGCTTCTATTTTTCTTGGATCAAGGTTTAACGTATCGGGATCAACATCCACAAACACCGGTTTGATACCGTTCCACAACAGAGAGTGAGCCGTTGCAACGAACGAATAAGGGGTGGTAATCACTTCACCGGTAACGCGCATCGCCTGGAGGGCAGTCAACAATGCGATGGTGCCATTATTAAATAACGAAATGTACTCCACACCTAGATACTTACACAGAGCCGACTCCAGCTCCTGATGCATGGGACCGCCGTTGGTAAGTATTTTATTGTCCCAGATCGTTTGCAGATACGGGATAAACTCTTCTAAGGGCGGCAAATGGGGCTGAGTGACAAAAACCGGCTTATTATCCATTTCTTTTCTCAAAATATAAAAATCCCCACGACAGCCCGGGAGACTTTTTAAAATACTTAATTCTGGCTCTGAACACTAACTTGGATATTTAAACCGCATCAAGCCGGTTTGCTGAATTTTTCTAGAGGCTAAACGCCAGCATACTGACACTTGATCTGCCACGGCATGATGCATTGCAGAGCAGCATGCACGCCTGGGCGCAGCGGTCGCGCGATAGTCTACCGGAAATTATTATTGGAAGTGACTTCAAGAGACCTACTCTCGCCGCTATGGATGAGAGCGGAGAAAATTCAGCCCGGGCACGTCAATTCCCGGACCTGTTACAGCGGATTATTCATCCTCGTTCACTCTATCGCGCAGTTCCTTACCGGGCTTGAAGTGTGGGACAAATTTGCCATCCAGCCTGACGGACTGGCCAGTCTTTGGGTTTCGACCAACTCGAGGGGCGCGAAAATGAAGGGAAAAACTACCGAAACCGCGAATCTCGATACGATCACCAGTGGCAAGCGCCTGAGACATCTGCTCCAGCATGGTCTTGATCGCCAGCTCGACATCCTTCGGTGAAAGCAATCCCTGATGAGTAACGATGCGTTCGATCAGCTCCGACTTGGTCATGATTTTCCCTTCGTTTTCAAGCGACTAGATCATCTCTAAAGAGGTTTTAGCATGACCGAATCGGTTTGAACAGCCTTAATACGTCGAAGGAACACAAGCCGACACAGAAAACAGCAACCGCCCCCCACTCCCCCCTTGAAACCTCGCATTTACAGCCAATACCGGCGCTTTATAAGGCCAGCTGAGTCTCAACGAACTGGATCGAAGCGGCTCAATCATCCACCCATCTACGGCAGGACTGCCTGAAGTGAATAATCTTTTCTTCATGCTGCCCATAATATTTTGGGTTGTCGGTCGACCATGTTTTAGCCGGAATACGTTTGCAGATCGTGTGGTCTTCGTCGAAAACAGCTCTATTGGTACTCGCGCTTGAGAGCATGAGCGACTTCACCATTTCATCATAACGAGGATTTGATTCCCGCGCCTGGTAAAGCCGACTGGTAAAAAATGTCTTGGTTCGATCGCCAGGGAAGAAATTTTGCATCGAGTAGGAGTAGCCATGGGTGGAGGAGATCATGGCGAATGGAAAGATATAGATACTCATATAACCGGGATAACGTTCCGCAGGCTCGAAGAACTTGCCCAATTTCACCAACTTCTCATCAATCGCGTTATTTCCCAGCGGAGAAAACCAAATCGAGTTTTCTCCGTAGTAAATATTTTCGCCCGCTTGCAGTCTGAGCGGGGCAAGTGAATCGCCATGAATCATGGGAATATGGTCGGGTTCCAGCGCGTTCTCTACCGCTATCGGCCAGTACGACTCAAAAGGATATCTATTAAAGTCACTTCGGCACTTGATCGCTTGGGAGATGCTCTCCAGCCGACAAACTAGCTCAGCACCCAGCTGCTGCTGGAGATTCTGTTCGGCCGTCGGCGAAAAGAAAATAAAATCCCCGCAGCGCGCCACCTTGAATTGATTCAGCGCCGCCGAACCGATATCGCAATTGATGAACTCTTCTTTCTTTGGAATTTTCGCTTGGCCGGCAATAAAACTCCAACCGTGATACTCACATTTGATGCGACTGCGTCCAAAGTCATCCAGAAAAAAACGAGCACCTCGGTGAGGACAGAGATTATCGAATGCGATGATAGTCCCTTTGTCGTTATAGGCGACCACTTCGAAGTCGAGAAGATTAAACCGGACAAAATCCTTGTCTTCGGCCAATTCACTGGCGTGACACAGCGGATGCCAGTAGCTGTTGATTAGGCGCAGACTCAAATCCATTCACTTAACTCTTATTCAGACGTGCAGAAACCAGCTACCATTTGATGATGCAACCAGCCCACGAATAGCCAACCCCAAAACCTAGCGCCGCCATTAACGTATCATCCTTCAACAAGCCTTTTTCCTGAACGGCTTTCAACGCAATGGGAATAGTGGACGAAACAGTATTCCCGCAATGCTCATATTCAGCGATGAACTTATCTGCCGGGATCTTCAAACGCCGTCGAAGCGAATCAAGCATAAATTTGTTCGCCTGGTGCAGCACGAAGTAGTCTATCTTCTCGACAGATAAAGCCTGATCAAACAATCGATCAAATAGCTGCGGCACCCGCGTCATGGAAAACTCAAAGACCGACGGACCATCCATAAATAAGTTCGAGCTATTACGGACATTGCCGCTGTCGTCGACCGTGTCTGTCAGCAAGGACTGATCAGTAATAAAATTTCTCGCCCCGCCACTCGGTACAATCAGGTTGTGTGCACCGGCACCATCAGTCCCGTAGTTGAATCGACTTAGATACTCCTGTTCGCCCTCACACGCGGAAACCAGCGTCGCAGCCGCCGCATCCCCAAACAAGGTACGAACGCTTTTATCACCGGGATTGATGTACTTACTGTAGGTTTCTGCCGTCACCAACAAAACATTTTTAGCCTGACCGGTTTCAATCAAACCCTTGGCAATTCCAAGCCCGTAAACGAAGCCTGAGCACCCTTGGTTAAAGTCAAATGCGCCGCAGGTGATGGACAACCCAAGACGGTGCTGCAATACACAGGCAGTAGCGGGTAAAAAGTAATCCGGACTTTGGGTACAGAGAACCAGAAAATCAACATCGGCTTTTTTTATGGCTTCTGTGGCGAACAACTTCTCACACGCTTTAAATGCCAGATCAGATGCGCACTCGCCGGCACCCACTACTCGCCGAGTATTGATGCCGGTTTTGGAGAATATTTTTTCCACGTCCCACGCCGGATAGTCCGCCGCAAGCGTTTCATTACTTAAAACCCCATCAGGGAGCACATACTCGATAGCGCGTATCCGTGCATATTCTTTCATGATTACCCCGATATCTTTTTTGCAGGAACACCAAATACTGTGGATCCCGCTTTCACCGCCCGCATGGCGACACTTCCGGCGCCGACCACAGCATGACTCCCCACTTTGACCTTTGGCAAAACGACGGCGTGAGAACCGAGAAATGCACACTCCTCAGTGCTCGCCCCCCCCGTGATATCGCAGTGGGAGCTCAGGGTACTGTAAGCACCTAAGACCACGTCGTGGCCAATGGAAGTCGCTATATTGATGTTAACGAAGTCGCCGATAACACTGTCGGTTGAAATGACTACATTCGGACAAACAATTAACCCCTGACCCAGCGCAGCATTTTCCGCAACGATGGCGGTCGGGTGAATCATTGAAATGAACTCAGCGCCACGCGCGAGCATTTTCTCGACCACCCTCTTCCGATCCTGGGGCTTGGCGATGGCGCATATATGGTAAGAATCTGGTGCTGGCTGATAGTCGTCGATGGCGCCCACGATCGGAGGAAGGCCGGGAAACTTATCCAGCGCAGTGGAGTCATCGGCGATGAATCCGGCTAGTTGCCAGCCCAGGTTGGACTTGAGCCAGTCCTTCAGCCAGATACGCGTTTCACGGGCAAAACTACCAGCACCGACGATATATATATTCTTCATTTCACTCTGCCAAATAACCGCCATCGACAACCAACGACGTGCCGGTAACCCAACGTGAAGCCGCCGATAACAAGTAGTGAACGGCATAGGCCACATCCAAGGGGGTACCGATGCCTAACGGATGCTTTTGCTCAATAGCATTCATGGAATCGGTGCCCACCAATTGCCCGAGCGATTCAGCCATCTCGGTCTTTACCACTCCAGGAGCCACTGCGTTGATTCGGATGGACTCACGCGCAAGCTCAAGTGCTGCAGCGCGAACCATGGATTCAACCGCACCCTTGCTAGCGCAATAGCCCAACAGAGCAGGCTGACCAACTTTGGCCATTACTGAAGAGAGCAGCACAACACTACTGTCGGGGTTGCAAACGCCTTTTTGGCGAAACGCCTTGATCAGTGAAAACGCAGAAGTGACGTTGGTATTCATTAACGTCTCCCAATGATTAAGGCTCATCGCACGGATAGGCATGGGCGATTGCACACCTGCCGCGTGAACCAACCCATCCAGAGCAGCACTCATAGTTAGGCTTTTTAGCCAGGACGAAACATCTGACTTATCCAGAAAGTCTATGAGTGCTTGCACATGCCCGGAGCCGGTTAACGCGTTAAACGTAATATTTAACCGCTCAGAGTCACGAGCAGTAATAATCAACTGTGCACCCTGTTGACTCAGCCAGATGGCAATTTCTCGCCCGATACCTGAAGAGGCACCGGTTACCAGAATTCTTTTGCCCTGCAAACTAAAAGGAGAGCGACCAACGTTTTCCATGTTAACCCTAAGCAGCAATGGTGACCGGAGAGATATGAACATTATCAAAATCAATAATGCATGCACCCCACGAATAGCCCACTCCAAAACCAACTAACATATGCAAGCCATTTGCCGTTGAATTGGCACTTGCGTATTCAGTAGAAAGCGCCAATGGAATAGATGCACTGCTGGTATTTCCGTAATTTTCCAAGCTCATTAAAAACTTTTCAGCTGGCAACTTCATGCGCTTACCCAGATGTTCTAGCATAAAGCGGTTGGCTTGATGAAATACGAACTTCTGGATGTCTGCCTCAGCGTAGCCGGTCTCCTTTAGCAAGCCGTTAACCAGCGCAGGAATCCTCGCCAGGGTAAACGAAAAAATCTCGGCGCCGTTCATATAGAGATCAAAAGGCGTCCTTACATTGTCATGGACAAACTCACCCTGCCCCTTACGATCCCTGAAACCACCACCTGGAACAATCAAGTTTTTGGCGCCACGGCCGTCGGACCCCAGAATAAACCGCATATCAGCAGCTTGGTCGTCGTACTCAAGGAGCGTAGCCGTACCCGCATCACCAAACAGCGCTGCCACAGAACGATCGGTTTCGGACACCATCTTGCTAATGGTATCTCCTACCAACAGCAGCGCCTTGCCGCCACCATTAGCAGACAGCAAAGAGCCCGCCAGCCAGAGTCCGTAGACGTAACCGGAACAGCCCAACGCGACGTCGAACGCAGCGACAGTGACAGGTAATCCGAGCCGTTCCTGCAGAACACAAGCCGTAGCGGGCAAGGCGTAGTCGTGCGTCTGCGATACAAACACCAGCGTGGTGATGCTATCGAGATCGACGGACAGGTCTTCAAAAAGCCTAACGGCTGCAGAAACACAAAGATCGGACGTGCATTCACCGACTACAACGTGCCGACGCTTAACACCAGTACTGGAAATTATTTTCTGGATGGACTCCTCTCCGAATTTCTCCGCCAGGCTTGAGACCTCAGCCACCGTAGTTGGAACAGCGCTGGATATGCCAGCCACTCGAACATTACTTACTCGGCGAACTTGACTTTGACCATTCGAAGAATTCTCCATGACCAACCCCTAGCTATTTACAAGTTCAGCGACCGCATCAACGGTTTCACATTTATTAAGTGCATCAGCCGAAAGCGTTTTGTTCAGACGCTCATCTACAAGAGCCATAAAGGTAATAACAGCAATCGAATCCCATTCCAGCGCCTGACCACTTTTAACAGCCCCTTCATCAGCTTCCATTGCCTCTTCGATCAAACGAAATACTTCGACGTGCATGGTGTACTCCAATTATTTGATTCTTTAACGAATAAATTTTCTATATTCGAAAATGGTATTTAAAATCGATATTAACGCAATGATACGAGCGAGAGCCTGGAGGGGCAAGTGCAGCACCATTTCACCAAGAGCGGCATTTAGCCGCCGACCCGCCGCAAGGGTAGCGCATTTTAAACCATAACCCTGTGTTCACAACCTCCCCTCCTGAATGACGGAAACAAAAAAGGGCGACCGAAGTCGCCCTTTTTCTTAATGGAAGCTCAGAACTTAGTTCTGGTTTTCCATTTGTGCGCGAATCAGATCACCGATGGTGGTCGGACCAGCAGTTTCAACTTCCTGCTTGCGCATTTCTTTGATGGCTTCTTTTTCGTCTTCAACGTCTTTCGACTTGACCGACAAGCTGATTACGCGGCTCTTACGGTCAACGCTGATGATCTTGGCTTCTACTTCTTCGCCTTCTTTCAGCACGTTGCGGGCGTCTTCAACGCGGTCGCGACTGATTTCGGAGGCTTTCAGTACAGCTTCGATGCCTTCGGCCAGGGTGATTACAGCGCCCTTGGCGTCTACTTCTTTGACGGTGCCGCGAACGATCGCGCCTTTGTCGTTGGTAGCAACGTATTCGGAGAACGGATCGCTTTCCAGTTGCTTGATGCCCAGGGAGATACGCTCACGCTCTGGGTCAACCGACAGGATCACGGTGTCCAGCTCGTCGCCTTTCTTGAAGCGGCGTACAGCTTCTTCGCCTACTTCGTTCCAAGAGATGTCGGACAGGTGAACAAGGCCGTCGATGCCGCCATCCAGACCAATGAAGATACCGAAATCGGTGATCGACTTGATGGTGCCGGAGATCTTGTCGCCTTTGTTGAACTGACCCGAGAAATCTTCCCACGGGTTAGTTTTGCACTGCTTGATGCCCAGGGAGATACGACGACGCTCTTCGTCGATGTCCAGAACCATAACTTCCACTTCGTCGCCAACTTGTACGACTTTCGACGGGTGGATGTTCTTGTTGGTCCAGTCCATTTCGGAAACGTGTACCAGACCTTCAACGCCTTCTTCCAGCTCAGCGAAGCAGCCGTAGTCGGTCAGGTTGGTAACACGGGCAGTGACGCGGGTGCTTTCTGGGTAACGAGCTTTGATAGCAACCCATGGATCTTCACCCAGTTGCTTCAGGCCCAGGGAGACACGATTGCGCTCGCGATCGTACTTCAGCACTTTTACATCGATCTCATCGCCAACGTTGACGATTTCCGATGGATGCTTGATGCGCTTCCAAGCCATGTCGGTGATGTGCAGCAGGCCGTCCACGCCACCCAGATCGACGAATGCGCCGTAGTCGGTGAGGTTTTTGACGATACCTTTGACTTGCTGGCCTTCTTGCAGGGATTCCAGCAGAGCTTCACGCTCGGCGGAGTTCTCGGCTTCGAGGACGCTGCGACGGGAAACGACAACGTTGTTGCGCTTCTGGTCGAGCTTGATGACTTTGAATTCCAGCTCTTTGCCTTCGAGGTGCGTGGTGTCGCGCACTGGGCGAACGTCAACCAAAGAACCTGGCAGGAACGCACGGATGCCGTTAACGTCGACAGTGAAGCCGCCTTTAACCTTACCGTTGATAACGCCCTTAACCACTTCTTCAGCTGCGAAAGCCGCTTCCAGAACGATCCAGCACTCTGCACGTTTGGCTTTTTCGCGGGACAGCTTGGTTTCACCAAAGCCATCTTCAACCGCGTCCAGCGCAACGTGTACTTCGTCACCGACCTTGATGGTCAGCTCGCCAGCGTCGTTGTAGAACTGCTCGAGCGGGATGACGCCTTCAGACTTCAGACCGGCGTGGACAGTAACCCAGTCACCGTCGATATCAACAACGATACCGGTGATGATGGCGCCCGGCTGCATGTCGAGGGTTTTTAGGCTTTCTTCAAAAAGTTCTGCAAAGCTTTCGCTCATGTTAATTCCTGATTGATCTAGGACGGATAAACCCGCCCAGCATCCACATTCCAGACAACGTGGGTTTCGTTAGTTTAAAAGCCGGCTGTGGGATAAAGACTGGGTTCCCTACAGACCTGCTTGGTCATCCGGCGAGATCGCGGTTGGCGACTTCGCTCAGAATGCGTTCCAGCACCTGCTCGATCGAGAGTTCGGTGGAATCCAGCTGAATGGCGTCAGCCGCTGGTTTGAGCGGTGCCACCGTACGCTGAGTGTCGCGCTCATCGCGCAAACGAATCTCGTCTAGCAGACTCGCAAGATTAACATCATCACCCTTGGCCTTCAACTGCAAGTACCGGCGTCGAGCGCGCTCTTCGGCGCTGGCGGTCAGGAAAATCTTAAGTGGCGCATCGGGAAACACCACGGTACCCATGTCGCGACCATCCGCCACTAGCCCTGGCATTTCCTGGAAAGCACGCTGCCGCTGCAGCAGCGCATCCCTTACCGCGCCTAGTGCGGCGACCTGCGAAGCACCGGCACCGATCTGCTCGTTGCGGATCGCATCGGTGACTTCTTCGCCCTCAAGAATGATGCGTTGCGGCTGGCCATTGGCGGCGGCAACGAATTGCACATCCAGATGAGCGGCCAGCAGCTTCAGCGCTTCTTCATTGGTCAGGTCGACGCCATGGTTACGTGCCGCGAATGCCAGCAGCCGATACAGCGCGCCGGAGTCGAGCAAACTCCACCCCAGCTTCTTCGCCAACAGGCTGGCGATGGTGCCTTTACCGGAACCACTTGGACCGTCAATCGCGATGACTGGCGCCTGGTTGCTCATGATTTTCCCTCTTCAGTAACACGGATACCCACTTGCGCGGCCAGGCCGAGGAAGTTCGGGAAGGAGGTGGCGACGTTCGCACAGTCGTGGATGCGGATCGGCGCCGTGGCGCGCAACGAGGCGACGCTGAACGACATGGCAATGCGGTGATCGCCGTGGCTGTGCACGTCGCCACCACCCAGGGTGCCGCCGTCGATGATGATGCCGTCCGGGGTCGGTTCGACTTTCGCGCCCAACGCCAGCAGGCCGTCGGCCATTACCTGGATACGGTCGGACTCTTTCACCCGCAGCTCTTCCGCGCCACGCAGCACGGTGCGGCCTTCGGCAACCGACGCGGCGACGAACAGCACCGGAAATTCATCGATGGCCAGCGGCACCAGGTCTTCAGGGATGTCTATACCCTTAAGCTTGGCCGAACGCACGCGCAGGTCAGCAACCGGCTCGCCGCCCACTTCACGCGGGTTTTCCAGGGTGATGTCGGCGCCCATCAGGCGCAGGATGTCGATAACGCCAGTACGGGTCGGGTTGACACCGACGTGTTCCAGCACCAATTCGGAATCTTCGGCAATCGAACCGGCCACCAAAAAGAAGGCGGCCGAGGAAATATCCGCGGGCACTTCGATATGGGTAGCGATCAGCTTGTGGCCAGACTCAACGGTAGCCCTGTTGCCTTGGACACTCACCGGGTAGCCAAAGCCGCGCAGCATGCGCTCGGTGTGGTCGCGAGTCGGCGCCGGCTCGATCACCGTGGTGGAACCAGCGGCGTACAGACCCGCCAGCAACAGGCAGGATTTCACCTGAGCGCTGGCCATCGGCATTTCGTAAGTCATGCCGCCCAGGCGGCGACCGCCATGAATGGTCATCGGCGGACGACCTTCAGCAGCGGTGTCGATCAGTGCACCCATTTCCCGCAGCGGCTTGGCCACGCGGTTCATTGGCCGCTTGGACAGCGAGGCATCACCGGTCAGAGTCACGTCGAACGACTGCGCGGCCAGCAGACCAGACAGCAAACGCATCGAGGTGCCGGAGTTGCCCAGGTAGATCGGGCCAGGCGGCGCTTTCAGGCCGTGCAGGCCGACACCATGAATGGTTACGCGGCCGTGGTGTGGACCTTCGATCACCACGCCCATATCGCGGAATGCCTGCAGGGTCGCCAGGGCATCTTCACCTTCGAGGAAGCCTTCTACCTCGGTAGTACCTTCAGCCAGCGAGCCAAGCATGATCGAGCGGTGGGAGATGGATTTGTCACCCGGCACCCGAATTCGACCGGACAAACGGCCGCCAGGGTTGGCGAGGAAAATCACATTGTTGCTGTGCATGGCATCCACATAGGCCCGACGCGCCAGAATCTTGCTGAAATGTTCACGAGCCACCCGGGCGCGGGTAAAGACGCCCAGAAGCTGATGGCCATCCCCGGCATCGACCGCGTCGCGCAGGGCGTCGAGGTCGCTGCGAAAGGTGTCCAGGGTGCGCAGCACCGCCTCGCGGTTGGCGAGGAAGATGTCGTGCCACATCACCGGATCGCTACCGGCAATCCGGGTGAAATCACGGAAACCGCCGGCGGCGTAACGGAAAATCTCCAGGTTCTCGCTGCGCTTGGCCAGCGAGTCCACCAGACCGAATGCCAGCAAGTGCGGCAAGTGGCTGGTGGCGGCCAGCACCTCGTCATGGTGCTCCACGGCCATATGCTCGACATCCGCGCCGAGTGCGCGCCACAGCGTGTCGACCAGTTGCAGCGCAGCCGCATCGGTCCGCTCCAGCGGCGTCAGAATCACCTTGTGGCGACGGAACAGCTCCGAATTGGACGCCTCTACCCCGCTCTGCTCGGAACCGGCAATCGGATGACCAGGCACAAAGCGTGCTGGCAAACCGTCGAAGGCCAGGCGCGCCGCGCGCACCACGTTGCCTTTGGCGCTGCCGACGTCGGTCAGCACCGCGTCACCGAGGTCGAGCTTGGCCAGTTCGCGCAGTAGCTTTTCCATGGCCAGAATAGGGACCGCCAGCTGAATCACACTGGCGCCCTGACAGGCGGCAGCCAGATCTGCTTCGCAGCGATCGACCACACCGAGCTCTACCGCCAGGCGGCGCGACTCAGGATCGAGGTCGACACCGACCACTTCCCGGCACAGCCCGCTTTCACGCAGACCTTTGGCGAAAGAGCCGCCGATCAGCCCCAGGCCGATCACCACCAGGCGCTCGATGATAGGTGGGCGCTGTTGCGCCGCCATGACATCAGCCACTGGCCAGAACCTTGGTCAGGGCCGCCAGGAAGCGGGTGTTTTCAGCCTGAGTGCCGATGGTCACGCGCAAGAAGTTGGGCATGCCGTAGTTGGCCACCGGGCGCACGATCACGCCTTCGCGCAGCAGGCCTTGATACACGGGCATCCCTTCGCGGCCGACATCCACGGCAATGAAGTTGCCCTTCGACGCAATCCAGCTCAGGCCCAGCTCACGGAAACCCTGCTCCAGTTGCTGCATACCGGCATCGTTCAACGCACGACTGTCATTCATATAGTCAGCGTCAGCCAGCGCTGCACAGGCGGCGGCCTGGGCCAAGCTGTTGACGTTGAAGGGCTGGCGTACGCGGTTGAGCACATCGGCGATGGTCGGCGACGACAGACCATAACCAACGCGCAACGCGGCCAAGCCATAGGCCTTGGAGAACGTGCGCGAAACCAGCAAATTCGGATGATCCGCCAGGTAATCAAGGCCATCCGGCAGCTCGCCACCGCTGGCGTATTCGATATACGCCTCATCCAGCACGACCAGCGCATGCTCCGGCACCTTGGCGAGGAAACGCGCCAGGGCATCAGCGCCGAACCAGGTGCCAGTAGGGTTGTTCGGGTTAGCGATGAACACCACGCGGGTGTTGGCGTCGATGGCCGCCAGCATGGCGTCGAGGTCATGCCCCCACTCGTTGGCCGGCACCACTTTGGCCTGCGCGCCGACAGCCTGGGTGGCAATTGGGTACACGGCAAAGGCGTGCTCGCTGAACACTGCATTGAGGCCGGGCGCCAGATAGGCGCGGGCGACCAGTTCGAGAATGTCGTTGGAGCCGTTACCCAAGGTCACCTGATTGGCCTGCACGCCACAGCGCTCAGCCAGGGCGGCTTTCAGCTCGAAGCCGTTGCCATCGGGATAGCGGGTCAGCTCGGCAGCAGCCAAACGAATAGCCTCCAGCGCTTTCGGACTGGGGCCCAGCGGGTTTTCGTTGCTGGCCAGCTTGACGATGCTAGCCGGGTCCAGGTTCAGCTCACGAGCCAGCTCGTCCACCGGTTTGCCGGGGACATAGGGCGAAAGCTTTTGCACGCCGGGCTGAGCCAGGGCGAGAAAATTACTGCTCATGGGTTCTCCTCAGAGAATCAACGGGGTCACAGCACTGCCTTGGGGTAGGAACCCAATACTTTCAGTGCGACCGCTTCCTGATTGATCTTCTCCAGCACGTCACGGATCAGCGGATCACGGTGATGGCCGGCGAAGTCGATAAAGAACACATAGGTCCATTTACCGCTGCGCGATGGGCGGGTTTCGATGCGGGTCAGGTCGATGCCATTGGCATGGAACGGCACCAACAGCTCGTGCAGCGCGCCCGGCTGGTTGCGCATCGAGGCGATGATCGAGGTCTTGTCGTCACCGGTCGGCGGCACTTCCTGGTTGCCGATGATCAAAAAGCGCGTCGAGTTGTCCGGACGGTCTTCGATCTTCTCGGCCAGCTTGCTCAAGCCGTACAGGCTCGCCGCCATATCGCCGGCGATGGCCGCCGAGTTCCACTCGCTCTTCACCCGTTTGGCCGCATCAGCGTTGCTGGACACCGCTACGCGCTCAACATTCGGGTAATGGGCATCCAGCCACTTGCGGCACTGGGCCAGGGACTGGGCATGGGAGTAGATACGGGTAATGCGGTCGGTCTTGGTGACATCGCCCACCAGCAAGTGGTGGTGGATGCGCAGCTCAACTTCGCCACAGATCACCATGTCGTGTTCGAAGAAGCTGTCGAGGGTGTTGTTCACCGCGCCTTCGGTGGAGTTTTCCACCGGCACCACGCCGAAATTCACCGCGCCGGCGGCCACTTCACGGAACACTTCGTCGATGGCCGCCATCGGCACGGTAATCACCGCGTGACCGAAATGCTTCATCGCCGCCGCTTGGGTGAAGGTGCCTTCCGGACCCAGATAGGCCACTTTCAGCGGCTGTTCCAGCGCCAGGCAGGAGGACATGATTTCGCGGAACAGACGCGCCACTTCCTCGTTGGGCAGCGGGCCCTTGTTCAGTTCCATGATGTGCTTGAGCACCCAGGCTTCACGCTCAGGGCGGTAGAACACCGGTATCTCGCCTTCGGGCAGCGCGGCCATTTTCACCCGCGCCACTTCCTGGGCGCAGCTGGCGCGCTCGCTGATCAGGTCGAGGATCTTCTTGTCGAGACTGTCGATGCGTACCCGCAGCGCTTTTAGTTCGTGCTCGCTCATCAAGCGTGCTCCTTCTCGAACTCCGCCATGTAAGCCACCAGCGCCTCGACCCCGTCGAGACCGACGGCGTTATAAATAGAAGCGCGCATGCCGCCCACCGAACGGTGACCTTTGAGGTTGAGCAGGCCGCGGGCGTCGGCACCAGCCAGGAACGGCTTGTCCAGGCGCTCATCGGCCAGGCGGAACGGCACGTTCATCCACGAGCGGGCATTGATGGCAATCGGGTTGCTGTATAGGCCGCTGGCGTCGATGGCGCCGTACAACAGCTCCTTCTTGGCACGGTTGCGCTGCTCCATGGCAGCCACACCGCCCTGCTCTTTCAGCCACTCGAACACCAGGCCGGACAAGTACCAGGAGAAGGTCGCCGGGGTGTTGTACATCGAGCCGTTATCAGCCGCGACTTTGTAGTTGAGCATGGTCGGCGTGCTGGAGCGGGCGCGACCCAGCAGGTCTTCACGCACAATCACCACCACCAGACCAGACGGGCCGATGTTCTTCTGCGCACCGGCGTAGATCAGGCCGAACTTCGACACATCGAGCTCGCGGGACAGAATGTCGGAGGACATGTCCACCACCAACGGCACGTCACCGGTTTCAGGGATCCAATCGAACTGCAGACCACCGATGGTTTCGTTACTGGCGTAGTGCACGTAGGCCGCGTCTTTGCTCAGCTGCCACTCGTTCTGGCCAGGAATGGCGAAATAGTCGTAGGGCTTGGCGCTGGCTGCGACGTTGACGTTGCCGTAGCGACGAGCTTCTTCGATGCTTTTCTTCGACCAGATACCGGTATCGATATAGTCGGCCGTGCCGTCTTCGGGCAGCAGGTTAAGGGCGATTTCGGCAAATTGCTGGCTGGCGCCACCTTGCAGAAACAGCACTTTGTAATTCGACGGGATAGCGAGCAAATCGCGCAGGTCCTGCTCCGCCTTCTCGGCGATGGCCACGTAGTCATCGCTGCGATGGCTCATTTCCATGACCGAAAGGCCTTTGCCGTTCCAGTCCAGAAGTTCGGCCTGGGCACGTTGCAGTACAGCTTCGGGAAGCGCGGCTGGGCCTGCGCAGAAGTTAAAGGCTCGCTTGCTCACGTCAGTCTCTCTCAGTTCACCCACACCGCCAACGATGCGGCAGTGCATGCTGTCATTCGTGCAGGGTTAGGGCGCTCACCTCAAGTGAGCGCCCTGCCCGCTTACTCTTCGCTTGGCTGCTCTTCGTCATCAGCAACAACGTCGTCGGACACCGCGTCGATGGCATCGCTGAGATCAGCACTGTCCATGTCAGCCGCTTCCAACTCAGCGCCTTCCAGCACCTCGCCGTCTTCGCCCAGCAGCACCTGGCCTTCCACTTCCGAAGGCTCTTGCACACGCTCAAGGCCAACCAGTGTTTCGTCGCTAGCCAGCTTGATCAGGGTCACGCCCTGGGTGTTACGGCCCGAGCTGGACACTTCGTCAACGCGGGTACGCACCAAGGTGCCCTGGTCGGAGATCAGCATGATCTCTTCGCCGTCCTGCACCTGGATGGCGCCGATCAGCTTGCCGTTACGCTCTTTGGTGACCATACCGATCACGCCCTGACCGCCACGACCGCGACGTGGGAACTTGCTCAAGGCAGTGCGCTTGCCAAAGCCGCGCTCGGAGGCGGTAAGGATCTGCGCACCCGACTCCGGAATCAGCATGGAGATCAAGGTCTGACCTTTGCCCAGACGCATGCCGCGGATACCGCGAGCGCCACGGCCCATCACGCGAATGGAGCTTTCAGCGAAACGGATCACTTTGCCGGAGTCATTGAACAGCATGACTTCCTTGGCACCGTCAGTGATGGCGGCGGCGATCAGGGTGTCGCCTTCTTTCAGCTTGAGGGCGATCAGGCCGCTGGTGCGCGGACGGGCGAACTGCGACAGCGGGGTCTTCTTCACGGTACCCATGGCGGTGGCCATAAAGATGTACTCGCCGGTAGGCTCAGCCACCCATTCAGCGGTCTCGCCTTCGACTTCTTCGACCTCGGCCGCTTCTTCAGCCTCAACCACTTCGCCTTCGATCACGTCTTCAGCGTCGTCCAGATCCTCGTCGGCACCGGCGGTTTTCTGCAGGGCTTCGAGATCGATCTGCAGCATGGTGGTGATGTATTCACCTTCATCCAATGGCAACAGGTTAACCAACGGACGACCACGGGCAGCGCGGGACGCTTCCGGAATTTCGTAGGTCTTCAGCCAGTACACCTTGCCCTTGCTGGAGAACAGCAGCAGGGTGGCGTGGCTATTGGCGACCAGCAGGTGCTCGATGTAGTCCTCATCTTTCACACCGGTCGCCGACTTGCCTTTACCGCCACGACGCTGAGCCTGATAGGCCGACAGCGGTTGGGTTTTGGCATAGCCGCCGTGGGAGATGGTTACTACACGTTCTTCTTCGGTGATCAGGTCACCCAGAGTCAGGTCCAGACGGGTATCGAGAATCTCGGTACGACGCTTGTCACCGAACTCGGCCTTCACGCCTTCGAGCTCTTCGCGGATCACTTCCATCAGGCGCGTGGCGCTGGTGAGGATGCGGATCAGCTCGCCGATCTGTTCCAGAATTTCCTTGTACTCGGCCAGCAGCTTTTCGTGCTCGAGGCCGGTCAGGCGGTGCAGGCGCAAGTCCAGGATGGCCTGAGCTTGCTCAGGCGAAAGATAGTACATGCCATCGCGCAGACCGTATTGCGGGTCGAGGTCCTGCGGGCGGCAGGAATCGGCACCAGCGGCTTCGACCATGCCTTGTACGGCGCTGGATTCCCAGGCGCGGGATACCAGGGCTTCTTTCGCTTCAGCCGAGCTTGGCGAGGCCTTGATCACGGCGATGACCGGGTCGATGTTGGACAGGGCAACCGCCTGACCTTCAAGGATATGGCCACGTTCGCGGGCTTTGCGCAGCAGGTAAACGGTACGGCGGGTCACCACTTCACGACGGTGAAGGATGAACGCTTCGAGCAGATCCTTGAGGTTCAGAATCTTCGGCTGGCCGTCGATCAGCGCCACCACGTTGATACCGAACACGCTTTGCAGCTGGGTCTGGGCGTAGAGGTTGTTGAGGATCACCTCAGGCACTTCGCCGCGACGCAGCTCGATCACGATGCGCATACCGTCCTTGTCGGACTCGTCGCGCAGCTCGGTGATGCCTTCCAGTTTCTTCTCTTTCACCAGCTCGGCGATCTTCTCGATCACCCGGGCTTTGTTGAGCTGGTACGGCAGCTCGGTGATCACGATCTGCTGGCGGCCACCGACCTTATCGATGTCTTCGAACATCGCGCGGGCGCGAATCTGGATACGGCCACGACCGGTGCGGTAGGCCTCGATGATACCGGCACGACCGTTGATGATCGCCGCGGTCGGAAAGTCCGGACCCGGGATGTAGTGCATCAGGTCATCGATCGACAGCTCAGGGTTGTCGATCAGCGCCAGGCAGCCGTCGATAACCTCGGTGAGGTTATGCGGCGGAATGTTGGTCGCCATGCCCACGGCAATACCGCTGGAACCGTTGACCAGCAGGTTGGGGATCTTGGTCGGCATGACCGCCGGGATGATTTCGGTGCCGTCGTAGTTGGGCACCCAGTCGACAGTTTCTTTGTCGAGGTCGGCCAGCAGCTCGTGGGCGAGCTTGGTCATGCGCACTTCGGTGTATCGCATGGCGGCGGCGTTGTCGCCGTCCACCGAACCGAAGTTACCCTGGCCGTCGACCAGCAGGTAACGCAGGGAGAACGGCTGCGCCATCCGGACGATGGTGTCGTAAACCGCAGTGTCACCGTGAGGGTGGTACTTACCGATTACGTCACCGACCACACGGGCGGATTTCTTATAAGCCTTGTTCCAGTCGTTACCCAGCTCGCTCATCGCGTAGAGCACGCGGCGGTGCACGGGCTTGAGGCCGTCACGTGCATCCGGCAAGGCGCGCCCGACGATTACGCTCATTGCGTAGTCGAGGTAGGACTGTTTCAGCTCGTCTTCGATATTGACCGGGAGGATTTCTTTGGCCAGTTCGCCCATGAGAAGCCTGGTTCCTTTTTCTGGTGAAACTCCGCGCATTCATCCTGAATGACGTGGAGCTCGCCGTCGCGGCCTTGGGGCCAGCAACGACTCATGACAAATCAACGAGTTATGGCATGGATCTGCGCAATTTGGGTGACCATGGCAGGCCCCCTTGAAAACTGACGGAGAGTACCACACCCGATGCCCCGAACCTATCCCCGCAGAGCACGCCGCGCGTCAGGCAGCGCCATATAAATGACATCACCTGAACGCACGGAACAGCTCTTAAATGAAGGAGTTAGTGCAAACGCTTGCGGCACATCAGCAACGCCATCTTGGCCTTGTCCGGACGCTCAACCACACCCTTCTCGGTCACGATGAAATCGATCAAGTCAGCCGGGGTCACATCGAACACCGGATTCACCGCCGGCACGTCTGCCGCCACCCGTTTGCCGGCCAATTCCAGCAGCTCGCTGCCAGCCCGCTCCTCGATCGGAATGTCGTCGCCGCTTTCCAGGTTCATGTCGATAGTCGAACTCGGCGCCACCACCATGAAACGCACACCGTGGTGCATGGCATTGACCGCCAACTGGTAGGTGCCGATCTTGTTGGCCACATCGCCATTAGCGGTGATGCGGTCGGCGCCGACGATCACCCAGGTAATGCCCTTGGTCTTCATCAGATGGGCCGCCGCCGAGTCGGCATTCAGGCTGACCGGAATGCCTTCATTCAGCAGCTCCCAGGCGGTTAGCCGTGAGCCTTGCAACCACGGCCGGGTCTCGTCGGCGTACACACGCTCGACCAGGCCGTCCAGGTACGCCGCGCGAATCACCCCCAATGCCGTACCGAAACCGCCAGTGGCCAGGGCGCCGGTGTTGCAGTGAGTCAGCAAGGTTTGCAGGTTGCCCTGGTGGCGACGAATCAGGTCGACGCCCAGTTGCGCCATGGTCAGGTTGGCTTCGCGGTCACTGTCATGAATGGCCACGGCCTCGGCGTTCATGATCGCCAGGGCGTCGTCGCTATCTTTCAGGCGATACAGGCGCTCACGCATGCGGTTCAGCGCCCAGAACAGGTTAACCGCGGTCGGTCGCGAGTTATTCAGGACTTCGAAATCTTCTTCCAGGGCCATCTGCCAGTCGTCACCCTCGGCCAGGCGGGCGCGCACGCCCAAGGCCAAGCCGTAAGCGGCGGCAATGCCGATCGCCGGGGCGCCGCGCACCACCATGTCCTTGATCGCCTGTGCCACTGCCGCTGCGGATTCGTAGCGCACCCAGGTTTCCTCGAAAGGCAACGCACGCTGATCCAGCAGGTACAGCGCGTCATCCCGCCAATCGATGGCCTTGACCTTCTCTGCCGCCAACAATTGCTCGCGCATGACCATCCTCGTACTCAGAAGCGAAAAGCCGCGGATTATAGCGAGCCCCCGACTTGGGTGCTCGGGTATACTTCGCCAGCGCTAAAACCTGTCCAGGTTCTCCTTCTCAACCTGGCGTAGCCGTCGCACTACATTGCTGTAAGCCCTGTCGTTATAAACCAATGGATGCCGCCATGCCCAACACTGCCGCCCCGCTCGACCTGTTGCTCCTGCCGACCTGGCTGGTGCCTGTCGAGCCCGCCGGCGTGGTGTTGCAGGATCATGGGTTGGGTATTCGCGACGGCCGTATCGCCCTTATAGCCCCGCGTGACGAGGCCTTGCGCCATCCGGCAACGGAAGTGCGCGAGCTGCCCGGCATGCTCCTCACACCCGGCCTGGTAAATGCCCACGGCCATGCGGCGATGAGCCTGTT
The DNA here is from genome assembly GCF_003050835.1 of Pseudomonas sp. GV071. Taxonomy (GTDB): domain Bacteria; phylum Pseudomonadota; class Gammaproteobacteria; order Pseudomonadales; family Pseudomonadaceae; genus Aquipseudomonas. Next base: position 168,821 of record NZ_QAOJ01000011.1, read on the forward strand.
CCGCGGCATGGCCGACGACAAGGCGCTAATGAACTGGCTGCAAGACCATATCTGGCCGGCCGAAGCCAAGTGGGTGGATGAAGCCTTTATTCGCGACGGCACCGAGCTGGCGATTGCCGAGCAATTGCAAGGCGGCATCACCTGCTTCTCCGACATGTACTTTTTCCCGGAAGTCTCCAGCGAACTGGTGCACACCAGCGGCATTCGCGCGCAGATCACCATCCCAGTGCTGGACTTCCCCATTCCCGGCGCCCGTGATGCCGATGAAGCACTGCGTAAAGGCCTGAGCCTGTTCGATGACTTGCGCCTGCACCCGCGCATCAAGGTCGCCTTCGGCCCCCATGCGCCCTATACCGTCAGCGACGACAAGCTGGAAAACATCCGCATGCTCGCCGAAGAGCTGGACGCCGGCATTCAGATGCACGTGCACGAAACCGCCTTCGAGGTGCAGCAAAGCCTGGAACAACGTGGCGAACGGCCAATGGCCCGTCTGGCCCGCCTGGGCCTGCTGGGCCCGCGCTTCCAGGCGGTGCACATGACGCAAATCAACGATGAAGACCTGCACCTGCTGGTGGAAAGCAACGCCAGCGTCATCCACTGCCCGGAGTCCAACCTCAAGCTGGCCAGCGGTTTCTGCCCGGTGGAGCGCCTGTGGCACGCTGGGGTCAACGTGGCGATCGGTACCGACGGCGCCGCCAGCAACAACGACCTCGATCTGCTCGGCGAAACCCGCACCGCCGCCATGCTGGCCAAGGCCGTGGCCGGTTCCGCCACCGCCCTGGATGTGCACCGCGCGCTGCGCATGGCCACCCTCAACGGCGCCCGCGCCCTGGGCCTGGAAGACCAGATCGGCTCGCTGGAACTCGGCAAAGCCGCCGACATTGTGGCATTTGACCTCACCGAGCTGGCCCAGCAACCGGTGTACGATCCGGTATCCCAGCTGATTTATGCGAGTAACCGCAACAGCGTCAAACATGTCTGGGTCGGTGGTAAGCAGTTGCTCGACAACCGCCGCCTGACCCGCATGGACGAAGAAAAACTGCACGCCAGCGCCACCGCCTGGGGCCGCAAGATCGCTGCCGGCCGCGCCACTGTAGGTTAATTTGCCGCTGCCTCGCCCAGCCGCACAGAATTCGATTCGAGGAAAACCCGTATGAGCAACGTCGACCACGCCGAAATCGCCAAATTTTCCGCCCTCGCCCACCGCTGGTGGGACCGCGAGAGCGAGTTCAAGCCGCTGCACGACATCAACCCGTTGCGGGTCAACTGGATTGACGAGCGCGTCGGCCTGGCCGGCAAGAAGGTCCTCGACGTTGGTTGTGGCGGCGGCATCCTCAGCGAAGCCATGGCTCAGCGTGGCGCCACCGTCACCGGTATCGACATGGGCGAAGCGCCGCTGGCCGTGGCTCAACTGCATCAGCTGGAATCCGGCGTGCAGGTGGAATACCGCCAGTGCACCGCCGAAGCCCTGGCCGAAGAAATGCCCGAGCAGTTCGACGTGGTCACCTGCCTGGAAATGCTCGAGCACGTGCCCGACCCGGCCTCGGTGATTCGCGCCTGCTACGCCATGGTCAAACCCGGCGGCCAGGTGTTCTTCTCCACCATCAACCGCAACCCCAAGGCCTACCTGTTCGCCATCGTGGGCGCCGAGTACCTGATGCGCCTGCTGCCGCGCGGCACCCACGACTTCAAGAAATTCATCCGCCCCTCGGAACTGGGCGCCTGGAGCCGTGCGGCTGGCCTGGAAGTGAAAGACATCATTGGCCTCACCTACAACCCGCTGACCAAGCATTACAAGCTGGCCAACGATGTAGACGTCAATTACATGATCCAGACCCTGAAGGAAGCCTGATGCGCCTGCGAGCCGTTCTTTTCGATATGGATGGCACCCTGCTCGACAGCGCGCCAGACTTCATCGCCATTGCCCAGGCCATGCGCGCCGCCCACGGCCTGCCGCCGATGGCCGACAAGGACATCCGTGACCACGTTTCCGGAGGCGCCCGCGCCATGGTCCTGCGTGCCTTCGACGTAGACCCGATGTCCGAGCAGTTCGAGGCCCTGCGCCTGGAATTCCTCGAGCGCTATCAGCAGCACTGCGCAGTGCTGACCAAGCCCTTCGATGGCATTCCCGAGCTGCTTGCCGACATCGAACAGGCCAAACTGATCTGGGGCGTGGTGACCAACAAGCCGGTGCGTTATGCGGCGCCGATCATGGAGCAGTTAGGCCTGGCCGAGCGCTCGGCGATCCTCATCTGCCCGGACCATGTGACCAACAGCAAGCCTGACCCCGAGCCGCTGCTGCTGGCCTGCTCGCGCCTGGGCCTGGACCCGGCCAGCGTGTTGTACGTGGGCGACGACCTGCGCGATATCGAGTCGGGCCGCGCCGCCGGCACCAAGACTGCCGCCGTCACCTACGGCTATATCCACCCCGACGACAACCCCAACCACTGGGGCGCCGACGTGGTGGTCGATCACCCGCAGGAACTGCGCGCGGTACTCGACCGCGCCCTGTGCAGCTGCTGACCGTTCTACTGCAGGCCCACGGCCTGGCATTTTATTAAGAGAGATTGCTGATGTTCGATTACTCCGCCCGCCCCGACCTGCTCAAGGGCCGTACCATCCTGGTGACCGGCGCCGGCCGTGGCATCGGCGCTGCCGCTGCAAAAACCTATGCCGCCCATGGCGCCACCGTGTTGCTGCTGGGCAAGACCGAAAGCAACCTCAGCGCCGTCTACGACGAGATCGAAGCCGCTGGCCACCCGCAGCCGGTGGTGATTCCGTTCAACCTGGAAACCGCCCTGGCGCACCAGTACGACGAACTGGCGGTGATGATCGAAAACGAGTTCGGCCATATCGACGGCGTGCTGCACAACGCCTCGATCATCGGCCCGCGCACGCCGCTGGAACAGCTGTCGGGCGACAACTTCATGCGCGTCATGCAGGTCAACGTCAACGCCATGTTCATGCTCACCGCCACCCTGCTGCCACTGCTCAAGCTGGCGCCAGACGCCTCGGTGGTGTTCACCTCCAGCAGTGTCGGCCGTAAGGGCCGCGCGTACTGGGGCGCGTATGGCGTGTCGAAGTTCGCCACTGAAGGGCTAATGCAGACCCTGGCCGATGAAGTGGCCGACGTCACCAACGTGCGCGCCAACAGCATCAACCCCGGCGCCACCCGCACCGACATGCGCGCTCATGCCTACCCGGGCGAAAACCCGATGAACAACCCACTGCCCGCCGAGATCATGCCGGTGTACCTGTACTTGATGGGGCCGGACAGCCAGGGCGTGAATGGCCAGGCTTTCGACGCGCAGTAAGAAAGCCACACCCCAGCGGGGCAATCTCCGTCATCCCAGCGAAGGCTGGGATCCAGAATTTTCCGGGAAAACGCACTCGCCAAGCCATTCTGGGTCCCGAATCGTCGGACCGCAGCCTTCGCTGGGACGACGGTTGCTGGGTAACGGACCGCGCGGGAAACCCCTGACAAGAAATTGGCGATCACCCTCAGACGCCCACCGGCAATTTGCCACCCCTCGCCAAACAACCGGCAAACCGGCGGCAAAAGCTTGCCGCTGGCACTGTATAGATACTGATAAGTAGCTGATTTTATTAGCTTAAAAACACAAATGTGACACCTGGCACACTATTCGCAAAAGGGAAGCTGTCGCCGCATTTCGCGCTCGAGGTTCCCCGGTATGGTCCCCCCAAGCAAAACCAACACAATCGACTTTGATGCCGCCAAGCTGCAGCGTCTGGGTTTCGCCAGCAACCGCACGCAGTCCGTGCGCCCCGTTTCGCTGGCGCAACTGCGGCAGAAGCTGAACCTGCAATTGCAGACCAGCCTGGAAGTCGAGCGCATTCTCGACATTTTCTTCCGTGAAGTTCAGCGCCTGGTGCCGTTGCACGCCCTGGCCTACCAGCAGCCGTCCAGCGACCTGCGCCTGGAGCTTGGCACCCGCGCCACGCATTCGGCTGGCTACCGCCTGAACCACGACGGCGAATACCTGGGCGAGCTGATTTTCCGCCGCAACCAACGTTTTTCCGAAGAAGAGCTGACCCAGCTGGAATCGCTGCTGGCCTGCATGCTCTTCCCGCTGCGCAACGCCCTGCTCTACCGCAAGGCCGTGCAGTGCGCCCTGCGTGACCCATTGACCGACACCGGCAACCGCATCGCCATGGACCAGGCCTTGCAGCGCGAAGTCGATCTGGCGCGCCGCAACCTGCAACCGCTGTCGGTACTGATGCTCGATGTCGACCACTTCAAGAGCATCAACGATACCTACGGCCACAGCACCGGCGATGAAGTGCTGCGCGCCATGGCCGCGACGCTGAAGGCGCAGCTACGCAATATCGACATGATCTTCCGCTTCGGTGGCGAAGAGTTTCTGGTGCTGCTGTCCAACACCAGCCGCGAAGGCGCCGCGATGGTTGGTGAGCGCCTGCGCTTTGCCGTGCAGGAACTGCAGTGCACCGCGCAAAACCAGCACATCGACGTGTCGGTAAGCCTGGGTTGTGCCTGCCTGCTGCCCGGCGAGTCAGTGGACAGCCTGCTGCGCCGCGCCGACAGCGCGCTGTATGTGGCCAAACGCGATGGCCGCAACCGCTTGACCATGGCGGGCTGATAGCGCAACCGAAATGCCGACAATAAAAAAGGCCAGTCATTTGACTGGCCTTTTTTATTTATGCCTGAACGATCAAGAGCATCGAGGCTGAAGCCTCTCCCACAAGCACCGCAGACTACTTGAGGGAAAAGCTGGGCCTCGATTGCCGAGGGCTAGGGAATCACTGCTCCTCAGGCACCTCTTCCGGCATTTCTTCCGGCGCTTCTTCATCGAGGGCACCGGCTTCTGGCGCCTCGTCGTCCGGCACCATGCCTTCAGGCTGCTCGTCACCGCCCGCGCCGCCCAGGCCACCGGCCTTGGACATCACCAGCATGGCGAACTCTTCCACCGACATTTTCTGGTCGTTGAATACCACTTCGTTGTTGGCGTAGTGCAGGCTGGATTCCAGCTTCTCACCCTTGAGCGCCACCAGTTCGGTGGACAGGGCCATGCCGCTGCCCATTTCGGTGAACATGTTGGCTTGCTCTTCGATGGCTTTTTCGTCGGTCTCGCCAGCGATGGCGGCCTGTACACGCACGCCATCGCCGATCACGGCTTTGTCCACCGACAGCTTGGCGTCCGCCTGGGCGATCAGTTGCTTGGCCAGCTCAGGTGGCGGCAGCTCGAAGGATTCCGGCTTGTTGAAATCCACCGACAGGCTCAACGCGGCTTCGCCGTGGGCAGTCTTGATGCTGAATTTTTCCATCGCAATATGCGGCTTGCCGGCCAGCAATTGGCCGATGTCGGCTTTCAGTTTTTCTTCTTCGGCGGGGCTGAAGGCCATTTCCGGCGCTTCCTGACCCAGGGCCTGGGCTTGTTGCACCGGCGCCAACTTGTCTTTGTACAGTTCAACCAGCGACTGCACGGCAGCGGCATCGAAGTCCTTCATGCGCCAGAGCATTTGCACGCCGGCGATGTCTTTGCCGGCGAAGCTGATCTGACCGATGTCGTAGGACACATGGCCAGCCAACTTGCCAGCAGCCTCTTCGAAGCTACCGGTCTGCGACAGGTTCTTGATCAGCACAGGTGGTTTGTCGGCAATCTTGAATTCGGCGCTGGCCAGCTTGACGCTGCTGTCGCCGAGGTAGAACTCACCGCTGCCCAGCTTCTGGTCGCTGTCCATGGTCAGGTCACGCAGTTCGACCTTGATTGCCTCGCCGTTGGTGTCGGTGCCACTCAGCAGCAGGCTCTCCATAGCGCCTTTGATGGCGACTTTCTCGGCACGGGCACTGGCATCGATATCCAGTTTCAGACCGGAGAACTTAACGTTCTGGCCTTCCTCAGGGGCAAAATCCAACGGTGTCAGCTCGAGGGTGCCCGAGGTGGAATGGTCGTAACCCAGGCTCACCTGGCCGGTCAGCGGTGCCGCGCCTTTGGCCGCGTCGAACCACTTCTGGGTCAGCTCGTTGGGCTCCAAGGCGAAGTTGCTGGTGGCCAGTACCGGCCACAGGTTGAGCTTGGCCAGGCGCGAGGCCGGCAGCGGGCCATGCTGGATGTTGTCGACCAGCAGCACTTCCACGTGGCGCGCTTCGCCTTCGGAAGCCGGCATGTCCAGGGTCAGACGGTAGTGGGCAGTACTGGTGAACAGATGGCTGTCCAACGACAGCAATTCCAGCTTGCTGGTGATGCCGGTACCCAGCAGCGCGTCGGCGCCTTTCTGGTTGGCTTCAGCAATGGAACCTGCCAATACGTCCGGCAGTTGTTTGCCGGTGTACCAGGCACCGCCGGCGCTGAGAATACCTACAGCGACCACTACGCCTACTGCAATTCCTGTTTTTTTCATGAGTCGACTCAACCAATGTCCATGTTTAAGTGAATGTGCCTTCCTGGCCCTGAGCCTTTGCACAGCGAACGCAGTACAGCGAAAGACGGCGGCGATGGTAGCACTGCGCTACCCACGCTGCTGTGTTGCCTATCTCTCTTCGATGATTTTCACCGACGCTGTTGCCGGGTCGGTTTTCACCCAATCGCTGAGCAGGCTGTAAGCCACGGCCAGCAAGGTTGGGCCGAGGAACAGGCCCATAAAGCCGAAGGCCAGCAGGCCGCCGAACACGCCCAGCAGCACCACCACCAGGGGCAGGTTGCCGCCGCGGCTGATCAGGTAGGGCTTGAGCACGTTGTCGACGCCGCTGACGATAAAGGTGCCCCAGATACCAAGGAAGATCGCGTAGCCGTATTCGCCTTTCCAGGCCAGCCAAGCGGTGGCGGGAATCCACACCAGCGGCGGGCCCATGGGAATCAGGCTGAACACAAAGGTGAGGATGCCGAGCAGAATCGCCCCCGGCACGCCAGCAATCCAGAAGCCGATCAAAGCCAGCACAGCCTGAGCCGCCGCCGTACCAATCACGCCGTTGACCACCCGCTGTACGGTGCCGGCAATCAAGTGCAGGTAGTGGTCAGCGCGCACGCCGATCAGGCGATGCAGGCCTTTGCGTACCAGGTCGGCCAGTGCCGGACCATCCCGGTAGAAGAAAAACACCAGCACCAGGCTCAGGGTCAGTTCCAGCACCCCGCCGCCAATCCTGGCGCTACGCGCCAGCAACCAGTTACCCACTTCGCCGAGGTAGGGTTTGACGCTGGCAAACACCGCCGCGCCCTGTTGGTCGATGGTCATCCACCAGCCCACCAGACGATCTCCTACCAGCGGCACGCGGCCTAGCCACTCGGGCGGCGCAGGCAAACCTTGTACTTGCAGGTCTTTGACCAAGTTGACGGCGTCGCGCACATGGTCAGCCAGGTTGAAGCCCAGCCAGACCAAGGGGATGACCACCAGAAACATCCAGCAGGCGGTCAGAATGCCCGCCGCCAGCGATGCGCGCCCGCCCAGCCAGCGGGTCAGCAGCGGCATCAGCGGCCAACTGGCGAACGCCAATACCGCTCCCCAGAACAACGCCGAGAAGAACGGTGCCAGCACCCAGAGGGCCGCACCCAATAGCGCCAGCAGAAGGATCTGGACCAATAAGCGGTCATTGTTCGGCATGTAGCGCTCCAATACGGGAAGAGCCGCCCAGGCAGACCCGGGCGAGCAAAATGAAGCCGAGCTTAACGCAGGAGCTTGAAGGATAGGCCGTCGCTTGGCCCTTGCTGAACTTCCATGCGCGCCGCACGGACCCGCTCGGCCACCAACGCATCGCGCCAGGCCGCTGCATATTTGCCGCTCAGGCTGACGCGCAGAGTGCTGTCCTGATTGAGCGTGCGCCCCAGCAATTCGGCCCAGGCCGCCACTGGCTCGCCGTCGAGGCTGACGAAGTCCAGCTCGCCGGTGTTGCGCAATTGCCGCAGCAGGGTCGCCGGGCCTGGCAGCAGTTCGCCGAGGTCGGCTTGATTGTCCAACTGCTCCACGTGCAGATACGCGCGGCGGTTACCGCGGGTAATGCTATAGAGCGCCACGAGGGTGTTCTGCTTGGGTTCGGCGAGGCGCAACAGCAAGTAGGCCTGCTGGTCATCGGCGCCGAGCAGCTTGGCGTTGCCGAACACCGAGTTGGCCCACAGGCTGCTGGAACCGCATTCGCGGCTTTCACACCAGTAGAGCAACTCGGCGCCCTGCTCTTGCAAGGTGTCGCGGGCGGCGTTGAAGGCTTGGCCGGAGGTGTGTTCGGCCGGCAGTTCGTAAGTCACCGAGCGCATGTGGCCCTGACTGTCGATTTGCCGCTCATAACGCAGGGTGCCGCTGATGCGGCGAATCGAGCCGAGGGGATAGATCCGCTCCTGGGCGGCGACATCGCGAAAATCGACGATTTCGGCACGCGGGAAGCGCGGAAGAATTTCCAGGTCCTGGCTGCCAGGCAAGTCGGCGGCGGACAGCGGTTGCACGGCCAGGCAGGCCAGGGAAAGTGCCAATAGGCTAAACAGTCGCATTGTTCCTCTCATCGAATCAGCATGCTCTGGGCGGATTTCACCACCTTGTCGGGCGTGCCCATGGTCGCGGCCGGCACATTCAGGCCACGCTGCACCGCCGGCCGCTCACCTACCTGCTTCAACCAGCGCTGCAGGTGCTCAAGGCCTTCCACCGAAACGCCAGCCCACTCGTGGCGCAGCACCCAGGGGTAGGTGGCAATATCGGCAATGCTGTAGGCGCCAGCCAGGTATTGCTCGCGGCCCAACTGGCCGTCGAGCACTTCATAGAGGCGGCGGGTTTCGTGCTGGTAGCGGTCGATGGCGCCCTGCAGTTTTTCCGGAAAGTAACGGAAAAAGACGTTGGCCTGGCCCTGCATCGGGCCCACCCCGCCCATTTGAAACATCAGCCACTGCATCACCTGCGAACGGCCTTTGACGTCCTGGGGTAGCAGTTGGCCGGTCTTCTCAGCGAGGTAAATAAGGATGGCACCGGATTCAAAAACCGCGAAGTCGTCGTTTTCACGATCGACGATGGCCGGAATCCGGCCATTGGGGTTGATTGCCAGGAAGGCTGGGGTTTTCTGTTCTTTCTTGTCGAAGCTGAGGCTGTGCACCTGGTACGGCAACCCCAGCTCTTCGAGGACGATGGAGGCCTTGTGGCCGTTCGGCGTGGCGGCGGTATAGAGCTCGATCATGGCGAAACCTGTCTCTGCCGGGCGGAAGCTGCCGAGCCTGCGCAGTTGGCCGAGGCAAGTCAAGGCACGGCGAAGAACCGATTGAAACAGGCTGCTACCGCCTCGGCGCCGGCTTCGTCATCCAGGTGCAAATGGTGCCCGCCCGCCAGGCGCTGCACGTCGAACGGCAACCCTTGCAGCGAGTTCACCACCGCCGGCTGCGCATGCAGCATGCCGCCCTCCGCGACCACCAGGCACGCCGGGCAGGCGACGCTGCGCACGAACACCTCGGTGTGGGCCTGGGTAAAGCGCAGCGGCGATGGCAGGGTCAGACGGCTGTCGGTGCGCCAGGTGTAGCCGCCGGGCACCGGCATCAGGCCACGCTGGGCCAACAACTGCGCCGCTTCCAGGCTGACGCCACCGACCCCTTTCATCCGCGCTTTGACCGCCTGCTCGACCTTCTCGTACACCGGCTTACGCTTACCCGCCAGTGCCAGCTGCTCACGCAAAGCCGAGCCCAACTTGGCCGGCGCCGCCTCGGCTTCGCCGGTAAACGGCACCAAGCCATCGATCAACGCCAGGCGCTCGATGCGCTCGGGCATCGCCCCGGCCAGCAACACGGAAACGATGGCGCCCATCGAATGGCCGAGCAGCGAGAAGCGCTGCCAGCCGAACTGCTCGGCCACCAGCAGCACGTCATAGGCGTAATCCCACAGCTGGTAATGCGCGCCGGCCGGGCGATGGTCGGAGTGGCCATGGCCGGCGAAGTCCAGGGCAATGATGCGCAAACCATCGAGCTTGGGCGCCAGACGCGCGAAGCTCATCGCGTTGTCCAGCCAGCCGTGCAGGGCAATCACCGGGCGACCGTCTTCCGGGCCGAACACGTGGGCCGACAGTTCGATGTGCGGCAGGCTCAGGCGCACTTCTTCAAAGGAATAATTCATGCGGACTCCACGCGGGTTTGCCAACGGTCGAACAGGGTTTTCAGCAGCTCGGCAGTCGCCTGCGGGCGCTCCAGGGGAAACATGTGGCCGCCGGGCAAGGTCAGGTACTGGCAGTGCGGCAGGCGGCGGATCGAGCGGGTGTGATGGGGCAAGACCACCCGGCTGTGGCGACCACGGACCATCGCCAGCGGCACCTGCAACTGCTGCGGCCGGCCGGGGTTGCTGTGGGGCACACTGCGGTAAATGCTGATTTCGGTGGCCGGATCGAACAACAGGCGCAGGCCCTCGCCGTCGGCTTGCAGGCCGTGCTGCACGTAGGCGTCCAGGCATTCAGGGTCGAAGCGGCGGAACAGCGATTTGGCCGAGAAATAATCCCGCGCTTCAGCAAAATCGCTGAACGCTTCGCGGCGGCCCAGGGTACGCCCGGCCGGGGTGATACGGTCGATAAAGCCGAAACGTTTGGCGGCGCGGATGACGATGCGATCGGCCAGGGTCAGCACCGGCGAGTCGAGCATCACCACGCCGTGGTACAGCTCAGGGTGGCGCAGCGCCGCGTGGTAATGCAGCACACCGCCGAGGGAATGGCCTACGCCCCACACCGGCTCGGGCAATTCGCGCAGGTGGTGGACCAGCTCATCGACCAGGTTGCCCCAGTTGTCATCCACTGGAAACCGCGGGTCATGGCCGTGTTGCGGCAGGTGCAGCACTGAATACTCAGGCGCCAGCGCGGCAAACAACTTGCCGTAAGTAGCTGAGGGAAAACCATTGGCGTGAGCAAAAAACACCGATTGCGACATACGCGGAACGTCCAGAAACAAAACTCGAGCGATTGTCCGCAAGCCAGGCGCTGGCAGCAATGACCGTAACTGCCGGGAATGATGGCGATACGGCCAGGGGCAATAGAACACCTTCTCGTAGGAGCGGCTTCAGCCGCGATGCTTTTGCTTGACGGTCAAAAGCATCGCGGCTGAAGCCGCTCCTACAAAAAAATTGGGGTTAGACCGGCGGCGGCATATTACCTAAGGGCACTATCGCCATGGTCAATCGCGAGATGCAGCTCGGCTTGCCGTCATCGCCGCTCAGGCGGATATCCCAGACATGAGTGGTGCGGCCCAGATGCACCGGCCGCGCCACGGCGGTGACGCGGCCGCTGCGCACGCCACGCAGGTGGTTGGCGTTCACTTCCAGGCCCACGCAGTAGAATTTGCTGCTGTCGATGCACAGGTAGCTGGCGGTGCTGCCAAGGGTTTCCGCCAGCACCACCGAAGCGCCGCCGTGCAGCAGGCCGTAGGGTTGGTGGGTGCGCGAGTCGACCACGATGCTGGCAGTGATCGACTCGTCGTCAAAGGCATCGAAGCGCACATCCAGCGCTTCGTTGATGGTGTTTTTACGCAGGTTGTTGAGGGCCTGCAGATCCGGGGTGGTGCGCCACAAACTCATACCAGTTCCTTGTTCCAGTCAGTCATGCCAGACCAGCGCTTCGCGCCGCCCGGACCATTCGGCAAAACGCCCCGCGTAGGCGTCTTCGACCACGCTGCGTTTGATCTTCAAGGTAGGCGTGAGAAAGCCGTTGTCCACTGCCCAGACTTCCCTGAGCAGAATCAGGCCACTGAGCTGTTCGTGTTTATCGAGTGCCGCGTTGACGTCGGCCAGCAGGGTTTTAAAGCTGCCTTCCAGGGCCGGACGCGAGCCATTCAGGGCTTCTTCACGGCCCACATCGGACAGCACACACAAGGCCATCGGCTGCGGCATGCCGTCGCCGACCACACACACCTGCTCGATGCGCGGGTGCACCGCCAGCAGGTTTTCGATTGGCGCCGGGGCGACGTACTTGCCCTTGCTGGTTTTGAAGATTTCCTTGATCCGCCCGGTCAGGCGCAGGTAGTGCTCGCCGTCCTGCTCGCCTTTGTCGCCGGTGCGCAGAAAGCCGTCTTCGGTGATGGTTTCGGCGGTGCGTTCCGGGTCCTTGTAGTAGCCCTGCATGGTCGCCGGGCTGCGCACCTGCACTTCGCCCAGCTCGCTGATGCGTACTTCGACGCCGGGGCTGGCCTGGCCGATCCAGCCCGGCCGATTCTTGCCCTGGCGACAGATATGCGAGTAGCCGCAATTCTCGGTCATGCCGTACACCTCGAGCACGTCCAGGCCCAGGCGCTGATACCAGCGCAGCAGGGTTTCCGGCACCGGTGCCGCGCCCGACAACGCGCAACGCACGGCATCCAAGCCGAGACCGACCAACACCTTGTGGCCGACACGCTTGCCAATGAAGGGAATTTTCAGCAGGAAATCCAGACGCTCGGCCGGCATCTTGCTGTACACGCCCATCTGGAATTTGGTCCAGATCCGCGGCACGCCGAAGATCAGCGTCGGCCGCGCGCGACGCAGATCGACCAGGAAGGTGTCGAGGCTTTCGGCAAAAAACACCGTCTCGCCGGCATACAGCGAGTTCATCTCGACAAACATGCGCTCGGCCACGTGGCACAGCGGCAGGTAGGACAGCAGGCGGTCATCTTCGCCGGCCTCGAACAGCGCGCTGCCATGCCCGGCAGCGAAGGCGAAGTTGCCAAAGTTGTGCATCACCCCTTTCGGCGTACCGGTGGTGCCGGAGGTGTAAACGATGGTGGCGAGCTGGTCGTGGCCGCCGATGGGATTGTCGCGGATCGGCGTGCAGGCCTGCAGGTCACTCCAATCAACGTCGAAGCTGCCTTCGGGGTGCAGCGGCATGGCGATGGTACGCACGCCTGACGGCACGCCCGGGGCCATGGCTGCCCAGTCGTCAAGCTTGCCGACGAACACCAGCGCGGCCTCGGAGTGAGTCAGCACCTGGCGCACGGAATCGGCGGTGAGATTGGGGTACAGCGGCACCGACACATGGCCGGCCATCCAGATCGCCAGGTCGGTGATGATCCAGTGCGCGCAGTTTTTCGACACCAGGGCAATGCGGCTGCCTGCCGGCAGCTCTTGGGCACGAAGCCAATTGGCGGCGCGGCGGGCCTGGTCGCCAACATCCGACCAGCTCAGCTCCAGCACCTGGCCGCCGGGCAGCGGCTGCACCATGTAGCGTTTGTCCGGGTGGCGAGCTTCGCGCTGAAAGAAGATCTCTAAGGGCAAAACGGCAGCATTCGTCACAGGGCCTCCTCCTAATTATTTTTGTGGGGAAACAACATGCGGAGCACAACGTTTAAAACCAAACCAAGCACTTGCTTGGTTGGACTATTCCACGCACAACCCGCCACGCGCAAGGGGAGAAATGTTTAGAACTGTAGCCGCGGCGCCTGGCGCCGTGTCACGCGGGAAAGCGCACACCTTGTAGGATGATTCTGAGGCACAATAGGCAACGCATTATTTTTTGGCCCGGACCCCCAATGTTCAAACCATTCCCTCTGCAGGGCGCCGCCTTGGCGCTGTTGCTGGCAGGTGCTGCCGGCTGTTCATCGAACAACAACGCTGTGTATGAACATGAAGACTTCGCCGACTCGGGAACCTTCTCGCGCAACTACGCCAGCAGCGACGCCGTGTCCTGCGAGGCAGCGCGTCGTGCACTGCTGAGCCAGGGTTACATCATTACCAGCGCCGACCCCAAGCAGGTCAGCGGCCACAAGAGCTTCCAGCAGAGCGGCGACAACCACCTGGAGATTACCTTCAACGTGGTCTGCACCGACGGTGGCGCCAGCGATCACCACTCGACCATGTTCGCCAACGCTCTGCAGGACCGTTACGCGCTGAAGAAGCTGAACAACTCGGCGAGCCTGGGGGTGGGCGTGCTGGGTTCGGTGTCGATGCCGATCGGCTCCACCGACGATTCGCTGGTGAAAGTGGCGAGCGAAACGGTGTCGTCGGCCAAGTTCTATGAGCGCTTTTTTGCCCTGGTGGAACTGTTCCTGCCGCCGCCCGTGAAGCCGGCTGAGCCCGCGCCTGCGCCAGTACCCGCGCCGCAACAAGACCTCGGCATTCCAGAGCCGCAAGCGCTTGCCCCGACTACTGCGCCAGCGATTCAGGAAGTGGTTACCCCGGTGATCGAGCCGGCTGCGGCGCCGGCCGTGGAGCCGGTGGAAGAACCGCCGCTGCAACCCATGGTAATCATGCGCCCGATCAGCGATGCGCCGGTGGCGGAGCAACCAGCGGTCACACCGGATGCCACCAGCCTGCAGAACGCACCAGCAGTGGTGGAACAGCCGCTGACGGAAACCCCGGCTGACGTTGCGCAACCCAGCAGCGAAGGCGAATCAACAGCGCAATAACGCTTTTGCTGTTGTGGGAGGGACTTTAGCCGCGAGCTTTCGAGATCAAGAACTCGCGGCTAAAGCCCCTCCCACCAAAGCACATCAGCGTGGGCCGCTGCTCTAGTGCGGGTGCACCAGCGCGAGCAAATTCATCAGCCCGGCCGCAGCGAAATCCCCTTCCAATTCAGCCAGGCTTGCGGTGCGCATCGCCAGCGGCTGCTGGCGATGGCCGTGAATCAGCAAGCCGCCCAGCTCACCCAGAAACGGGTTATGGCTGACCAGCAGAATCTCCGCTTCTTCGCGCTCATCCAGATAGGCCAAGGCTTCACGCACATCGCTGTCCGGCGTTGCCCACGGCGCCGTGCCGACAGCGCCACGAAAGCCTATGGCCTGACGCACCAACTCCGCCGTCTGCTGGGCGCGTAAATAAGGGCTGGCGAGAATCGCGGAAATCGGCCGGCCTTCCAGTTGCACCGCACTGTGCCGCACTTCTTCCCGCCCATGGGCCGTCAGCGGTCGTTCAGCATCGGTGGCCGCCTGGGGCGCGGCCTCACCGTGGCGCAATAACCACAGCCGCATCAGAGCTTCGGCTCTTCGTCGCGTACCGGGTGCGGCGCAGGCGGAATGCTGTGGGCGACTTCGCCATCGGGCGCCCGCGCGGTCGGCCAATCGGCGAATGGCCAGGGTTTGTCTTCGGTATTGAAGGTGCCGAAGCGACCGATCTGCGCCAGGTACTGGCTGAGGCTGTCACCAAAACCCAGCAAACCGGCATTCGGCGCGCCGTAGAACAGGCGATAGACCAACTGCACCAACACCACGAAACCCAACAGCGTCGCCGCCACTTGCCAGCACAGGGTGAAGAGCAGCATCCAGATAATGCGCAGACCAATGGACTCGCGCTCGAGGCTCTTGTCGAAGTTGTCGCTCATGGCACTCTCCCTTTCACTAAGAAACGATCAGGTAACGGATCAAAAACCGGTGGTGGAAATGAAGTCGACGTCGGTTTTCGGCTCGGCCAGCATCAGGCGTTCAATCACCTGGGCCAGGGTACGCCCTTCGAACAGAATGGCGTGCAAGCCTGTCACCAGCGGCATATAGGTTTGCAGCTGCTCGGACTTCACCTTGAGCACTTTGAGGGTGTTGACCCCTTCGGCCACCTCACCCAGACGGGTAACGGCGTCTTCCAGGCTCAGGCCTTCGCCCAGGGCGTAACCAACCTGGAAGTTGCGGCTCTTGGGTGAGGAACAGGTCACGATCAGGTCGCCGACTCCGGCCAGACCGAGGAAGGTCATCGGGTTCGCGCCGAGCTTCACTGCAAAGCGGGTCATTTCCGCCAGGGCGCGGGTGATCAGCATGCTCTTGGTGTTTTCGCCCATCTCCAGCGCCGCCGCCATACCGGCGATGATCGCGTAGACGTTCTTCAACGCCCCGCCCAGCTCCACGCCGAAACGGTCGCCGCTGGCATATACGCGGAACGTGCGGCCATGCAGCGCGGCCTGCACGCGCTGGCAGAGTTCGTCGTCTTCGCTGGCGACCACCGTGGCGGTCAGCTCATGGGCGGCAATCTCTTTGGCCAGGTTCGGCCCGGACAACACACCGATGCGCGCCTGCGGGGCGATTTCTTCGATGATCTGACTCATCAGCTTGAAAGTCTGCGCCTCGATGCCCTTGGTCAGGCTGACCAACAGTTTACCGGCCAGCACCTCAGCGAATGGCTGCAGCACGGTGCGCAAGGCGCTGGACGGCAAGGCGACAAAGATCAGTTCACAGCTGGCAAGGGTGGCAGCCAGGTCGGTGACCGCGTCGACGTTGGGGTGAATCTTCACCCCTTTCAGGTACCGCGGGTTCTCCCGGTTGGTACGAATCGCCTCGGCCTGCTCCGGGTCGCGCATCCATTGGCGGACCGGGTTGCCGTTCTCGGCCAGAAGGTTGGCAATCGCGGTGCCGAAGCTGCCGCCGCCAAGAACTGCAATAGGTTGCTGAACTGTCATAACCAATCCGTAGTGAGCCATTGTGCATGGCGGGCTGGCGGCATTATTACGGAGCAACTGCGCTGCGACCAGTGTTGCGCGCTAGCCTTTCACCAGCCACTGATAAAAACCGCGACGGCTGGGCAAAAAGCCGCTGCGCCGAGCGCCGCGCGAACAGGTAGACTTGCCCGTTTTAAATAACATCCAGCTGCGCCAGGCATGGACAAGGTTGTGTCATGCGATGGGGGCGAAGGAGAGCAGAGATCCCATGAACCTGCGCCGAGGGTGGGACATACATACCCGTACACAGCTGATCAGCGTAGGCCCTGCCCTGCTGCTGACGCTGTTGCTGACCGGCTTTTTCACCTTCGTGCGCCTGCAGGACCTGCGCCAGGAGTTGAACCACACCGGGCAACTGATCGCTAACCAGTTGGCCCCAGCCACTGAGTACGGGGTGATCGCCGGCAATATCCAGGTGCTCAACACCCTGCTCAAGGCCACCCTCGATACACCGCACGTGCGGTTTATTGAGGTGCGCGACCGCCAGGACAACATCCTCGCCTACGAGGAACAGGCCTCCGCCCAGGACAAGAGCGCCACCCAAGTGGAAATCTTCCACGCGCCGATTCACCTGCAACGCCTGGCCCTGAGTAAAGACCTGCCCTATTCCGCCAGCAGCAACGGCAACAGCCACCTCGACAATGATTACCTCGGTCGCGTTGTGGTGGGCATGTCCAACGACGCGTTCAACAGCCAGCAGCAGGCGATTCTGCTCAAAGCCACGGTGTTGGCGCTGTTCGCCTTGCTGCTGACCTTCTTCGTCGCGCGGCGCCTGGCGCGGCGCCTGTCGCAACCGATCAGCACCATGGCCGACGCGGTGAAGGCGATTCAGGCCGGCAACTACCGCACCGCCCTGCCCGAGGTGGACGACAACGAACTCGGCGGCCTCGCCCGGCATATCAATAACCTCGCCAGCGGACTGGAACAGGCCAGCCTCGAGCAGCAACAAAGCATCGCCCAATTGGTCAAGGCGCGGGAAGAATCGGAGCAGGCCAACCGCGCCAAGTCGGACTTCCTGGCGATGATGAGCCACGAACTGCGCACACCCATGAACGGCGTGCTAGGCATGCTGCAGTTGCTGGAAACCACCGAGATGACCGATGAGCAGGCCGAATATTCGGCACTGGCCACCGAGTCCACCGAACACCTGCTCAAGGTGATTAATGACATCCTCGACTTCTCCCGCATCGAGCGCGGCGCGCTGGAACTGGAGCGCATCACCTTCAATCTGCTGGAGCTGATTCAGAGCTCGGCCCAGGTGTTTCAACACAGCGCTCAGCAACGCGGTTTGCAACTGCAGCTGGATACCCAGGCAGGGCTGGAGCAGTTGGTGGTCAAGGGTGACCCGACGCGTATCCGGCAAATTCTGGTGAACCTGCTGGGCAACGCCTTGAAGTTCACCGAGGAAGGCAATATTCGCATCGAAACCCGCTGGCAGGCGCTGGATAACGAGGTGCTGTGGTTCAGCTGCGCAGTGCATGACAGCGGCATCGGCATTTCACCGGAGCGCCTGGAGCACATGTTCGATGCCTTCCAGCAGGCCGATAATTCCATCTCCCGCCGCTATGGCGGCACCGGCCTGGGTCTGCCGATTGCGCGCACCCTGGCCGAGCGCATGGGCGGCACCCTGAATGCCGAAAGCCAGGAAGGACGCGGCTCGATTTTCACCCTGGAAATTCCCCTACCCTTTGCCCGCCAGAGCGAGCGAGCAGCCGAGCACAGCGTCGACGACGCCAGCTCCGGCAAAGGCCACAAGGTGCTGCTGGTGGAAGACAACCCGGTCAATCAGACCGTCATCGAAGCGATGCTACGCAGCCTTGGTTACCAGGTCAGCCTGGTGGGCGATGGCGCCCAGGCATTGAATACGGTCGAGCGCCACGAGTTCGCTGCCGTGCTGATGGACTGCCGCCTGCCGGTGATGGATGGCTATGAAGCCACCCGACAGATTCGCCGCCTTCCCGCGCGGACCGATCTGCCGATCATTGCCCTTACCGCCAACGCCCTGCAGGGCGATCGCGAAGCGTGCCTGCAAGCGGGAATGAACGACTACCTGGCCAAGCCCTTCAAGCGCGCCGACCTACAGCGCATCCTGCAGGCATGGGTGGTCCCCCGACCTTTGGCGAGTAGCCAGAGCACGGACTGACAAGGGAACATGCAAGCTGTCATAAAGTCGTAACCGCGTTACAACATGGTTACGTTGGTGTGAACCCTGGCCGGCGCCGACAGTGATAGAGTGCGTCTGGCACGGTGTGGCGCACTGCCCTGCAGGGGGCAAATGGAACACTGGGTGTACAACTGTGCTCAGAGTCTGTGACTTTCATTTCAACGCAACAGTCTATGACTACGCTGGTAGCTACGATGCCCTAAATAAACGGGTGCCATTCCAATATCGCCACCAGCCTAGATGATTCGCTTAGCCCTGCCGCACGGGGATTATTGAGGAGCTCGCATGTCCAAACAGAACGCTTACACTCGGGAAGACTTGCTGCGCTGCAGTCGTGGCGAGCTATTCGGCCCAGGTAATGCGCAACTGCCCGCCCCCAACATGCTGATGGTTGATCGCATCACGCATATCAGCGACACCGGCGGTAAATACGGCAAAGGCGAGTTGGTCGCCGAACTCGATATCAACCCGGACCTGTGGTTCTTCGCCTGCCACTTCGAAGGCGACCCGGTGATGCCAGGCTGCCTGGGTCTGGATGCCATGTGGCAGCTGGTGGGTTTCTACCTCGGCTGGCAAGGCAACCCCGGCCGCGGCCGCGCCCTGGGTTCGGGCGAAGTGAAATTCTTCGGTCAGGTTCTGCCCACCGCCAAGAAAATCACCTACAACATTCAGATCAAACGCACCATCAACCGCTCCCTGGTGTTGGCCATCGCTGACGGCACCGTGAGTGTCGACGGCCGCGAGATCTACAGCGCCGAAGGTTTGCGTGTCGGCCTGTTCACTTCCACTGACAACTTTTAAGGGTTATCCGCATGCGTCGCGTCGTGATCACCGGTCTGGGTATCGTCTCCTGCCTGGGCAATGATAAAGACACCGTCTCCGCCAACCTTCGTGCTGGCCGTGCCGGTATCCGCCACAACCCGTCCTACGCTGAAATGGGCCTTCGCAGCCACGTTTCCGGCTCCGTTGACCTCAACCTCGAAGAGCTGATCGACCGCAAGGTGTTCCGCTTCATGGGCGATGCGGCGGCCTATGCCTACCTGTCCATGCAGCAGGCGATCGCTGATTCCGGCCTGTCCCCTGAGCAGATTTCCAACCCGCGCACCGGTCTGATTGCCGGTTCCGGTGGCGCCTCCACCATCAACCAGATGGAAGCCATCGACACCCTGCGCGAAAAAGGCGTCAAGCGCATCGGCCCATACCGCGTCACCCGCACCATGGGCAGCACCGTGTCGGCCTGCCTGGCCACGCCGTTCGAAATCAAGGGCGTGAACTTTTCGATCTCCTCCGCTTGCGCCACCAGTGCTCACTGCATCGGTCAGGCCATGGAGCAGATCCAGCTGGGCAAACAGGACGTGGTCTTCGCCGGTGGCGGTGAAGAAGAACACTGGAGCCAAAGCTGCTTGTTCGACGCCATGGGCGCCCTCTCCACCCAGTACAACGACACCCCGGAAAAAGCCTCGCGTGCCTATGACGCCAAGCGTGATGGTTTCGTGATCGCTGGCGGTGGCGGCATGGTGGTGGTCGAGGAGCTGGAACACGCTCTGGCCCGCGGCGCCAAGATCTATGCTGAAATCGTTGGCTACGGCGCCACTTCCGATGGCTACGACATGGTCGCCCCGAGTGGCGAAGGCGCGATCCGCTGCATGCAGCTGGCGCTGTCCACCGTTGACGGCCCGATCGACTACCTGAACACCCACGGCACCTCGACTCCAGTCGGCGACGTCGCGGAAATCAAAGGTGTGCGTGCGGTATTCGGCGACAAGGCTCCACCAATCAGCTCGACCAAGAGCCTGTCCGGTCACTCCCTGGGCGCCGCCGGCGTACACGAAGCGATCTACTGCATGCTGATGATGGAAGGCAACTTTATCGCCGGCTCGGCCAATATCGACGAACTGGACCCGGAAGTGGCGGACATGCCGATCGCGACCAAAACCCAGGAAAACGTCACCCTCAATCATGTGATGAGCAACAGCTTCGGCTTCGGTGGCACCAACGCCACCCTGGTCATGAAGCGCTGGGCTGGCAAGTGATCTGATTGGCGGCATAAAAAAAACGGGGCTCAGTGAGCCCCGTTTTTTTGTCTGCATGTATCGCAAAAAGCATCGCGGCTTTAGCCGCGACTGCGTCCTGACACTTACTTTGGCTTACGCCCAAGCCCCGGACGCTGACCGGCACCACCCGCTGGGCCGCCGCGCTTAGGCGCAGGCTTACGCGCAGGGCGATCAGCCAACTCGATACCTACCCGTACCGGCTTGCCAGCTGGACGTTTTTTGCTGGTATCGCTGGGACGCTCGGCTACCGGAGTGCCACGACCACGTGGCGCGGAATCCGGACGTGGGCCGCTGCGTTGCGGACGCTCACCGTTTTCCGGACGCGGTGTACGCGCTGGACGGTCCGCACCTTCACCACGCGGAGTACGCACCGGACGCTCGGCACCTTCACCACGTGGCGTACGTACTGGACGCTCAGCACCCTCACCACGCGGTGCACGGGCCGGACGCTCCGGGCCACCGTCCAGCGCTGGGCGCAAGGTACGCTCCGGGCGTGTGCCACGGCCAACCGGCTTGGCCGACTTGCGCTGCAAGCGGTCGAGCTTTTCCTTGGTCTTTTGCTTCATGCCTTCTTGCTGCACCGACGCCAGGCCGACTTCGGCAGCGAGGATGTCCACTTCGCGCTGGCTCATTTCGCGCCAGCGGCCCATGGTCAGGTCGGAGGTCAGGAACACCGGGCCGAAACGCACGCGCTTCAGGCGGCTGACCACCAGGCCCTGAGATTCCCACAGGCGACGTACTTCGCGGTTACGGCCTTCCATCACCACGCAGTGGTACCAATGGTTGAAGCCTTCGCCACCCGGAGCAACCTGTACGTCGGTAAACTTTGCCGGGCCGTCTTCGAGCATCACGCCGGCCTTCAGGCGTTCGATCATTTCCTCGTCGACTTCGCCACGTACACGCACCGCATATTCGCGGTCCATCTGGTACGAGGGGTGCATCAAGCGGTTGGCCAGCTCACCGTCGGTGGTGAACATCAGCAAGCCGGTGGTGTTGATGTCGAGGCGACCGATATTGATCCAGCGGCCATCTTTGGGCCGTGGCAAACGGTCGAAAACGGTAGGACGCCCTTCCGGGTCGTCGCGGGTGCAGATCTCGCCGTCCGGCTTGTTGTAGATCAGCACGCGGCGGGTTTCTTCGCTGGTTTCTTCGCGTTTGAGCAAACGCCCATCGACGGCGATGGCGTCATGCAGGTCTACGCGCTGACCCAAGGTGGCGACGTTGCCATTGACCTTGACCCGACCTTCGGCAATCCAGGCTTCAACGTCGCGACGTGAACCCATGCCAATACGGGCCAGGACTTTCTGCAGTTTCTCCCCTGCTGGGCTGTATTCTTGCGACTCACTCATCTGGGCACCTCCCGGTGTATTAACTCATTCGCCGCCAGCGAGGACTCGCCAGCGGGCGCGCATCATACGCTGCGCCGCCCTGCAAGCCTAGCGCAGGATCGCCGGCGCGTTAGCCAAAAGCCGACAATTCTGTCTCGCTAACACCTCCCTCGTACCACTGGCGAAATTGTCGAAGCCTGTGCTCAAAAACTCTGCCCGCTCAGCGCAGGGCCCAGTCATCGGACTGGGGCCTTAGTCGATCTTCGACTGACGGCGGCCAAACACCTCGAACTCCTCGCGACCTCCCCCAGTCCACCTACTAGGGCGCGGCGCAGATCGCGCCTCTTAAACCGCAGATAACCGACCCGATGAGGCACACAACATGAACGCCATTGACCTGCTCAAAGCTGATCACAAAGTAGTCCTCGACCTGCTGGAGCAACTCAGCGCCACCACTGAGCGCGCCTTGAAAAAACGCGTTGAGCTGATCGACAAACTGGAGCTTGAGCTCTTTGCCCATACCCATATCGAAGAAGAGATTTTCTACCCGGCGTACAAAAAAGCCGGCAGCAAGGAAGAGGCCAAAATGTACTTCGAAGCCATCGAAGAGCACCGCGCCGTGGATGCCTTGGTATTACCCCACCTGAAACGTACCGCGCCAGGCAGCGTGGAATTCTCAGGACGCGCCAAAGTCCTCAAGGAGCTGCTTGAGCACCATATCGAAGAAGAGGAAGAAACCCTCTTCAAGCAGGCGAAGTCGCTGCTGAGCGCCGCCCAGCTCAAGGAACTGGGTACCCAGATGGAAGCCCGCAAACTGCAACTCAAGGCTGAGCTGCAGCAACAACGTAAAGCCGCCTGAGTGTTTTAGCGACAACCCGTAAACCACCTGTGCGCCTGGCCGGTAAACCGGACTGGCGCCTGTACAGGTACCGATGGAGGTGAGCATGAAAACGCAGAACGCCACACCGCCCGACCTTGATGGCGCCACTGTGGATACCGAACAAACGCCGGCGCACGATTCGCCCGCTAATAAACGTGGGCTACCGAGCTACCCGAGCACACAGGGCGGCAAACACATCGATCCCGAACTGGGCTTCGACCCGGACTCTCCGGACCTGGCCGACCCGCAGATCGATCCGCCGCACCCGCCACGTATTCCCGATGATGCGCCGGACCCGCGGGCCGAGAAGCGGGCACCCAGTGACCAGTACCCGCCGTATGAAAAGCCCTGATGGGACCGCGTGTTATTTGGCGAAAATGCCCGTGATGGTGATGCCGTAGTCCTTGAGCAGTTGCAGCGGCGGCTCGTTAGCCGGCTCCTGGGGATCGCCGAACTCGCCCTTCTCCAGGTTCTGCTCGGCCCAGGCCAGCACATGGTCCACCGCCTCTTCAATGCTCGGTTTGGCCGCTTGCTCGACATCCAGGGTCGAGGTGTTGTGGTCTTTGCTGTAGCTGATTACCCAATGGGTCATGGGCGTGCCCTCCGCGTCTTGTTGTTGTCAGTCTGTTTAGCTGCTGACTGACCCGCGCGCGGATCGGTTCACACGCAGTTGTAACGGCAATTGCACACGCCGAAGTGCCAGTTAGCCGCTGTGCAGGCTTCGCGCACGATCTCCTGCTATCGGCCGGTAACCGGGCAGAAACTTGAACTTTCCAGCGCAGCGCTTCCTCTCAATCCCATGCATCGACACGGCCTGTCGCCGTCATTAGGGAATTAGGAGCAACAGATGCCCGCTCGGCTTGAGCACCCCGCCCCATTACTCGCCACATTGCTGGCCCTGGCCGCAGGCTTAGCCCTCAGCGGCTGCGACCGGAAAAGCGAACCGCCGCCCCACGTACGGGTCCTGGTGCAAAGCGTGAAACCGGGCGACTTCAGCGATCAGGCGCAACTGACCGGAGATATCCAGGCCCGGGTGCAGGCACAGCAATCGTTTCGGGTCGGCGGCAAGATCATCGAACGCTCGGTGGAGGTCGGCGACCGGGTGAAGGCCGATCAGGTACTGGCCCGCCTCGATCCGCAAGAGCAGCAAAGCAACGTCGACAACGCCCGCGCCGCACTGCAGGCCCAGGAAGCGCAGCTGCGCCTGGCCGAAGTCAGCTTCAAGCGACAGCGCCTGCTGTTGCCCAAGGGCTACACCAGCAAAAGTGAGTTCGACCAGGCCCAGGCGCAACTGCGTTCCAGCCAGAGCGCCTACGCCGCAGCCCAGGCCCAACTGGCCAATGCCCGCGACATGCTGACCTATACCGAACTCAGGGCCTCCGCCGATGGCGTGATCACCGCGCGTCAGGCCGAAACAGGCCAAGTGGTGCAAGCCACCGTGCCGATCTTCACCCTGGCCCGCGCCGGTGAGCGCGATGCGGTGTTCGATGTCTACGAATCGCTGTTCGACCACGAGCTGGCCGAGCAACCAATCACCGTCAGCCTGCTCGATCGCCCGGCCATCAGCGCCCAGGGCAAGGTGCGCGAGATCACCCCGACCATCGACGCCCAGAGCGGCACGGTGAAGGTCAAAGTGGCCCTGCAGGATGTGCCGGAGGAAATGAATCTGGGCGCAGTGGTCACGGCCACCGTGCACCCGAAAACCAGCCAGCGTGTGGTGTTGCCTTGGTCGGCCTTGTTCAAGAACCAGCAGCAGCCGGCGGTCTGGTTGGTCGATGAGCAGAACAAGGTCAGCCTGCAGCCGGTCAGCGATGTTGCCTACGGCAGCGGCACCGTGCTGGTCGGCCAGGGCTTACAGGCAGGTCAGCACGTAGTAGTCGCCGGAGGGCAATTGCTGCATCCCGGCCAGATCGTGGACATTGCCGCGCCAGAAAAAGCCGCTGAGCCGGAGAAAAGCAAAATCGCCGCGCCATCGCCACCGCCACCGCCACCGCCACCGCCAGCGGAGGCGAAACCATGATGCTGTTGCGAACTGCGCCCCTGTGGCTGCTCCTGGCCCTGCTGCTGGGTGGATGCAAAGACGACAAGGCGCAAGCACCGGCGCCGCGGCCGGTGCTGTATAGCGTGGTGAAAACCGAGCAACAGGCCACCGTCGGCCGCTACGCAGGCAGCATCGAAGCGCGTTACGAAACCACCGTGGGCTTTCGCACCAACGGCCGGATCGCCTCGCGCACCGTGAATGTCGGCGACAAGGTCGCCAAGGGAACCTTACTGGCCACCCTGGACCCCAGCGACCAGCAAAACCAGCTGCGTGCCAGTGAAGGACAAATGGCCAGTGCCAACGCGCAATGGCTGGAGGCCCAGGCCGATGCGCGCCGCCAGCAAGAGCTGTTCGACCGCGGGGTAGGCGCCAAGGCCAATCTCGACAATGCCCAGACCCGCCTGAAAACCACCCGCGCCAGCCTCGACCAGACGGCCGCCGATGTGCAGCAGGCCAAAGACCAGGTCGGCTACACCCGCCTGCTCAGCGACTTCGACGGCGTGGTCACGACCTGGCGAGCAGAAATCGGCCAAGTGGTAGCTGCGGGCCAGGAAGTGCTGACCCTGGCCCGTCCCGACGTACGCGAAGCCGTGTTCGACCTGCCGGATGAACAAGTCGCGACCCTACCCGCCAACGCCCGTTTCACTGTCATTTCTCAGCTACAAAGTGAGGTACAGGCTGCCGCACATATCCGCGAAATGGCCCCGCAGGCCGATGCCAACACCCGCTCGCGGCGAGTGCGTCTGACCCTCGAACAAACCCCGGAAGAACTGCGCCTGGGCACCACTATTTATGTCGAGCTGAGCAGCCAGGCCAGCGCCCACAGCCGGCTGCCAGCCAGCGTGCTGATTGCGCAAACCAGCCAGGACGATGCCCACGCTAAGGTCTGGGTCATAGACCCCAGCAGTCAGGCGGTTAGCCAGCGCCAGGTGCAGGTACTGGAGCGCCAGGGCGATCAGGTGCTGATTGGAGACGGATTGAAGGACGGCGAACGGGTGGTTCGTGCCGGCGTGAACAGCTTGCAGCCAGGGCAGATCGTCACCCTCGATGCCGGGACCGGACAATGAATCAGGAGCAGCAATGAGCCAGGAAAAGGGCGGTTTCAATTTGTCGGACTGGGCCCTGCGCCATCAGTCGCTGGTCTGGTACCTGATGGCGGTATCCCTGGTGATGGGGATTTTTTCCTACTTTGAATTGGGCCGCGAGGAAGACCCTTCTTTCACCATCAAGACCATGGTGATCCAGACCCGCTGGCCTGGCGCCACGGTCAACGACACCCTGCAACAGGTCACCGACCGCATCGAAAAGAAGCTCGAAGAGCTGGACTCCCTCGACTATGTGAAGAGCTACACCCGGCCCGGTGAATCGACGGTGTTTGTCTTCCTGAAGGACACCACCGACGGCAGCGAGATCCCGGACATCTGGTACCAGGTGCGCAAGAAAATCAGAGACATCCAGGGTGAATTTCCCCAAGGGTTGCAGGGCCCGTTCTTTAACGACGAATTCGGCGATGTGTTCGGCAGCATCTACGCCTTTACCGGCGACGGCCTGAGTTACCGGCAACTGCGCGACTACGTTGAACAGGTGCGCCTGGATATCCGCAGCGTCGCCAACCTGGGCAAGGTGCAACTGATTGGTGAACAGAACGAGGTGCTGTACCTGAACTTCTCCACCCGCAAGTTGGCTGCCCTGGGCATCGACCAGGCGCAGGTCATGCAAAGCCTGCAGGCACAGAACAGCGTGACGCCCTCTGGTGTGATCGAAGCCGGGCCGGAACGAATCTCCGTACGCACCTCGGGCGAATTCCGCTCCCAGGAAGACCTGCAGGCGGTGAACCTACGGATAAACCAGCAGTTCTATCGGTTGGCCGATCTCGCCACCATCGAGCACCGTTACCAGGACCCGCCCGAGTCGTTGTTCCGTTTCAATGGTCAGCCCGCCATTGGCCTGGCCGTGGCCATGCGTGATGGCGGCAATATCCAGACCTTTGGTCAGCAATTGCACCAGCGCATGGAGGAAATTACCGCAGAGCTGCCGGTCGGCGTCGGTGTCCATCAGGTGTCCAACCAGGCCGAAGTGGTGAACAAGGCCGTAGGCGGTTTCACCAGCGCACTGTTCGAGGCGGTGGTGATCGTGCTCATCGTCAGCTTTATCAGCCTGGGCGTGCGCGCCGGCCTGGTGGTGGCCTGCTCCATTCCCTTGGTGCTGGCGATGGTCTTCGTGTTTATGGAATACAGCGGCATCACCATGCAGCGAATCTCCCTCGGTGCTTTGATCATCGCGCTCGGGCTGCTTGTGGATGACGCGATGATCACCGTGGAGATGATGGTCACCCGCCTGGAAGCCGGCGACAGCCGCGCCGAGGCGGCGACCTTCGCGTACACCTCGACGGCCTTCCCGATGCTCACCGGCACCCTGGTGACGGTCGCAGGCTTTGTGCCCATCGGCCTCAACGCCAGCTCGGCTGGCGAGTACACGTTTACCCTGTTCGCGGTGATTGCCGTGGCGCTGCTGGTGTCCTGGCTGGTGGCAGTGCTGTTCGCGCCGGTGATTGCCGTGCATGTGCTGCCCAAGTCTCTTAGCCATAAAAAAGACCAGAAACCCGGCCGCCTAACCCGCAGCATGGACCGCGGCCTGAAGTGGTCCATGCGCCACCGCTGGCTGAGCATCGGCCTGACCGTGGCGCTGTTCGCCACCTCGATTATGCTGATGCAGTTCGTCCAGCAGCAGTTCTTCCCCTCCTCCGACCGCCCGGAATTGCTGGTGGACCTCAACCTGCCGCAGAACAGCAGCCTGGAGGAAACCCGTCAGGTGGTCGACCGCCTTGAGGCGACGCTGAAAGACGACGCCGATATCCAGCGTTGGAGCACCTACATTGGCGAGGGCGCGGCGCGCTTCTACTTGCCGCTGGACCAACAACTGCAAAACCCCTTCTATGCCCAGTTGGTGATCGTCAGTAACGATCTCGAAGCACGCCAACAGTTGGCCGCCCGCCTGAAAAAACGCCTGCGCGAAGACTTCGTCGGCATCAGCAGCCTGGTGCAACCCTTGGAAATGGGCCCACCGGTGGGCCGACCGATTCAATACCGGATCAGCGGCCCGGACATCGACAAGGTGCGCGACTACGCCATGCAGGTGGCTGGCCTGCTGGATGGCAACGCCAACATCGGCGACATGATTTACGACTGGAATGAGCCGGGTCGCGTATTGAAAATCGACGTGGCGCAAGACAAGGCGCGCCAGCTCGGCCTGTCCTCTCAGGACGTGGCTCAGATGATGAATGGCGTTGTCACCGGCGCCAACGTCACCCAGGTACGCGACAGCATCTACCTGATCAATGTGGTCGGCCGCTCCCAGGAAGGCGAACGCGGCTCACCGGAAACCCTGGAAAACCTGCAAATCACCACCCCGCGCGGCACCTCGATTCCGCTGCGCGCCTTCGCCACCGTCAGCTATGAGCTTGAGCAACCCTTAGTCTGGCGACGCGACCGCAAACCCACCATCACCCTCAAAGCCAGCGTGCACGGCGACAAACAGCCCACCGACCTGATGGCCGACCTGCAGCCGAAAATCGACGAGTTCGCCGCCAAGCTACCCAAGTCCTACAGCATCAAGCCCGGCGGCACCGTGGAAGAAAGTGGTAAGGCCCAAGGACCGATTGGCCGGGTCATCCCGCTCATGCTGTTTTTGATGGCGACCTTTCTGATGATTCAACTGCAAAGCGTGAAGAAGCTATTTCTGGTCGCCAGTGTCGCGCCGCTGGGCTTGATCGGCGTGGTCGCCGCGCTGCTGCCCACTGGCACACCGTTGGGCTTTGTGGCGATTCTCGGGGTACTGGCGCTGATCGGCATCATCATCCGCAACTCGGTGATTCTGGTGACCCAGATCGACGAGTTCCGCGCGGCCGGTTCGGCGCCTTGGGACGCGGTGATCGAAGCCACCCATCACCGCACCCGACCGATTCTACTGACGGCCGCGGCAGCCAGCCTGGGCATGATCCCGATTGCCCGCGAAGTGTTCTGGGGTCCGATGGCGTTTGCCATGATCGGCGGCATCATCAGCGCCACCTTGCTGACCCTGCTGTTTTTGCCGGCGTTGTATGTCGCCATTTACCGCATTCAAGCGCCTGAACAGCAGGCTTAACGGCCGGTTTGCGCCCAGGGCATTTGTCCGGGGAACGTATGAGTTCCCTGGGCAAACTCTTCACGCAGATCCAGGACCAAGCGGGCAATGGCGCGGCTATTGTTGAGGCCCGCGACCGGGATACCAACCACCGAAAAGCCGCCTTGTTCATGGCCGCGCTCCCTGTTGGCGGTAAACAACTGGATGTTCAGCGAGGTGCCATCTACCGACGTGCACACGCAGCGGGTGGGCAAAAATGCCTCTTCAATGATCCGGCAAAGCTCAAGCGGCGAAATACTGTAACCCATCATGAAAAGTCCTCCTTTTACGCAAAAGACGACCAAGAATGTCCGAGCAAAAGCGTAGCGCTTGAGGGAAAACTCCGGCGCGCCGCTGATCCAAAAGGCGGAACTGATCGGACCTCTGGTCCTTCTCAACTTCTGTAGGCCGGCGGGCAGCACCCACCGGCTCAGAAGAGGAGCTGGGCAATGGACCGGACCGCTCGAACCGCTGTGGCCCTGCTGAGCCTGGGCAAACCGCCGCCCGAACACGAACATCGGGTGCACGCCACACTGGCGGAAAAAATCGCCACCCTGCTGGGCGTGCCCGTCCACCTCGGAGCCACACCACCCACCCCCTGCTATTGGATCCCCGACGACACCGTGATTGGTCCAGAACAGCTGCAGGCCTTCGGTATTACCAGCGCCGCGGACTTCTTCGGCGGCGCCGTGGATTTTCCCTTTATGGCCACCAAAGCCATCAGCCACCCGCTGTTCGACCCGTGCAGCGTGAGCCCTCCCGGCTGGAACACAGGCTTCCATCAACAGGCCGCCGCTGCGGTGTTGCGCGGCTATACAGTGTTCGACCCGGGTGACGCCGAACGCGCAGGCCGCGCCATGCTGGCTCAAGGCCCGGTGCGGATCAAAGCAGTACGTGGCAAGGCTGGACGGGGTCAGGAACTGGTCGAAGATAGCCAGCAGTTGGCAGACTCTCTGCAACAACTGGATGCTCAGGAACTGGCCACCTGGGGCCTGGTGTTGGAAGAACACTTGAAAGAAGTGGTGACCTTTAGCGTCGGTCAAGTGGCAGTCGCCAATTTGGTCGCCAGCTACTACGGCACCCAACGCCTGACTCACGACGACGGCGGTATCGAGGTCTACGGCGGCTCAGACTTGGTGATCGTACGCGGGGGCTACGACGCCTTGGACGCCCTGCCCCTGTCGCCCGAGGCGCGTCTGGCCATCAACCAGGCGGTGCTCTACGAGCAGGCTGCCTTCGACTGCCTCGGTCTGGTCGCCTCACGGCGCAACTACGATGTTGCCCAAGGTATCGATGCCCTGGGCAAGAAGCGCTCCGGGGTGCTGGAACAGTCCTGGCGTATTGGTGGCGCCAGTGCGGCGGAGATCTTCGCCCTTGAGGCGTTTCACCTTGACCCGGCGCTAAAGCAACTGCACGCCAGCACCTACGAAACCTACGGCAAAGACCGTCCACCAGGTGCGCAACAGCTCTACCACGGTGCCGTACCACCCCACGGCACCCTCAGCAAATTCGTAAAGGTTGAAACCTATGCCAGCTCATAGCCAGACCGTCGACATTCGCGTCGACGATGAACTGATTGCCGGAACCTTGATGGCCCCCGAACAGAAAGTGCCCGGTGTGTTGTTCGTCCACGGTTGGGGCGGCAGCCAGCAGCGCGACCTGGCACGCGCCAAAGGCATCGCCGGGTTTGGTTGCGTGTGCCTGACCTTCGATCTACGCGGCCACGAACGTACTTCGGGGAGCAAACAGACCGTTACCCGCGAACAAAACCTGGCCGACATAGTCGCGGCCTACGACCAACTGGTCCGCCATCCGTCGATCGACCCGGACAAGATCGCGGTGATTGGCAGCAGTTATGGCGGCTATCTGTCGGCGTTTCTCACCGATATACGCCCGGTGCGCTGGCTGGCCTTACGGGTACCGGCGCTGTACTGGGACGAAGAGTGGAACCTGCCCAAACAACTGCTCGACCGCGAACGCCTGGCGCGCTATCGACGCACCCTGTGCCTGCCGGAACAAAACCGCGCCTTGGCCTGTTGTTCGCGGTTCACTGGGGATGTGTTGCTGGTTGAATCCGAGCACGACGACTACGTGCCGCACACCACCCTGATGAGTTACCGCGCCGCCTTCGAAAAAGCCCACTCCCTCACCCATCGCATGGTCGATGGCGCCGACCATGCCTTGAGCCAGGACAGCGATCAGAAAACGTACACTTCGATTCTGACTAGTTGGGTCAGCGAGATGATCATCGGCGCGCGCACCGCCGACTATCCGCATCATTCGGCGATCTACTCCTGAACCTGCTTAATGCTCGTTTCCAGCGGCCTTCGGCAGGCCCCACAGACCTTCCGCTACCTGCGCTAACGGGTCGGCCATCAGCCCGGAAACAAAGCAACTGCGGTAGAGCACCACATTGCGGTGATGCTGCAGTTGCTCCAGCACGGCGGGACTTTGCTGATCGGGCAGATCAAGGTTGACTAGCACCAGGTCAAAGGGTTTGCCCGGATAACCGAGCAGGCTCAACAGCTCCTGCACCGTGCCGCTCACCGCAACGCCGAAACAGCCGGCCTGATTGAGAAATCTCTCCACGGTGAAACGACGGTGAGGGTCGGAGTCGGCGATCAGGATGCGCATCTGTTTAGCGTGCATGGGCGTGACTCGGTGGCGGGCTGTGCGGCCAGTGTCAGCAACCCCTCCCGCCAGCAGAACCCCCTGGTTCCGACTGGCCTGTCGGAGCTTACGCCTCGATGCTGCGCAAACTGCTGATGACCAACGACAACTGATCCACCAGCGCATTCAGCTGCACGCTGATCTGCGCTGCGGCCAGGCCCTGCTGGCAGCTCAACTGCAAGGCTTCGGCTGCACTCTGTACACCTGTGGCGCCGATGTTTCCGGCGGTCCCTTTGAGGGTATGGGCCAAACGAATCATCGCCACCGTATCGCCCGCTTCCTGCCGCGCCGCGAACTCGGCCTCGAAGGCTTCAGCTTGGGTACGGAACATGCCGAGCATTTTCGTGTAGAGCTGCAGATTGCTCATACACACCGCCATGCCAGCATCGACATCGATACCCGGTAAAGGCGGCAAGGCGGCAGGCTCGTTGCTGGGGGCCAGCGCTTCGATTGGCGTGGTAGCGCGGCCGAGTGGCTGAATCCATTTGCCGAGGATGGTGAACATGCTGGCGACGTTCAGCGGCTTGCTGATGTAGTCATCCATGCCAGCCGCCAGGGCCTTTTCCCGGTCGCCCTTCATGGCGCTGGCGGTCATGGCGATCACCGGAATCGCGTGGGTCGACGGGTTGGCCCGGATGCGCTGGGTGGCGGTGTAACCATCCATCACCGGCATCTGGCAATCCATCAGGACGCACGCGAACGCCTGGTCCTGTTCCAGCGTGTCCAAGGCCAACTGACCGTTAGCCACTGCCACCACCTGCAGCTCGGCCTGGGCCAGCAGCGCTATGGCCAGTTCCTGGTTCATCTCGTTGTCTTCCACCAGCAGAATACGATTGCCCGCTAGCCGTTCGCGCAGGTCGGCGGAGAGTTGGTACGTGTTGGAGATGGCCACCGGTAAATCGGCCGACGCGCCCAACACTGTGGTCAGAGTGGCTCGCAGCGAGGCCGCTGTTACCGGCTTGGCGATTACTGCATCAAAGGTCACCGCCTGCTGCTGCACGGTACGCCGGGCATCTTCAACACCGGCGGCGGTAACCATGATGATCTTGGCCTGACGGTGGTGCTCGCGCTGACGGATCAGTTCGACACAGTCCACCCCATCCATGATCGGCATCTGCCAATCCATCAGCACCAAGTCGTAATGGCTGCCGCCGTGCTCCAACTGATCCACCGCGATTAGCGCATCGATACCATTGGCCGCCTCATCGACCTGCAGGCCCATCGCCCGGCCCATGGTCACGAGAATCTCCCGGGCGCTGGCATTGTCATCAACCACCAATAAGCGCAAGTGCTGCAGCTCTGCTGCCGGCATCGCCGCCGGTCGCGGCGCGTCGACATTCAGGCAGTCGACCTTGACCTCGAAATGAAAGATCGAGCCCGAACCGAATTGCGACTCCACCCAAACCTGGCCGCCCATCAGCTCGACCAATTGTTTGGAAATCACCAGGCCCAAGCCACTTCCGCCATAGCGGCGGGTGGTAGAGGAGTCGGCCTGGGTGAAGCTATTGAACAGCTTGGCTTTGTGCTCGTCGGTCAAGCCGATGCCGGTGTCCTTGACCCAAAAATGTAAGGTCAAGCCGTTGCCCTCGACAATAACCGGCTCGACGCCGACCACCACCTCGCCCCGCTCGGTGAACTTCACCGCGTTGTTCCCCAGGTTGATCAACACCTGTGCAAGCCGCAGGCGGTCGCCCACCAAGCCATGGGGAATACCGGGATGGATGTCGAACAGGAGCTCCAGCTTTTTCTGAGTGGCACGTAGGCTGATGGCGTTAGAAAGATCGTCGAAAACATCCTCCAGATTAAACTCCGCGTGCTCGATATCCATCTTGGCCGATTCGAGTTTGCTGAAATCGAGGATGTCGTTGATCACATCCAGCAGCGAATTGGCTGCCTGGTGCACCTTGACGATGTAGTTGCGCTGGGCCGGCGGTAATTCGCCCTGCAAGGCCAGCGACGACATGCCCAGAATCGCGTTCATGGGCGTGCGAATTTCGTGACTCATGTTGGCGAGGAACTCGCTTTTGATCTTGGTGGCGTCCTCTGCCGCCGTCATCGCGTTGAGCACTTGGCGTTCAGCCACCTTGCGCGCGGTAATGTCGATCAGCCACCCCAGCGCGCCGACCTCGCCATGGAAATCGACACGCAGCAAGTTGACCAGCATGTCGCGGGCCTGGTGGTTGCAGTCATACATCTGGGTTTCGTACTGTTCGACTATGCCTTCGTCGCGCAGCCGGTCGCGAATCTTGTCTCGCTCACCGCGATGGACATACAGGCGCGGCAACGAGCTGCCTACCATCACATCGAAGGTCTTGGCGAACAGCGGGTTAGCGAATTGCACAACACCTTGCGAACCGGGCCGCAAATTGTCGGAAAGGATGCACACAGCGACTGGCGCGTTATCCAGTACCAGCTGCATGCGTTGCCGCTGCCGAACGATCTCTTCCGCATCGATTTCACGCTGCCGTTGATCCGCGAGCCGGCGCAAGGCAAACCACAACAGCAACGCGCACAGCGCCGCCGTCGCCAGCCCGACCCACGCTCCCTTCTGCACCGCGGCCACCGGTTCCAAGGCGCTGATGAACACCAACCGCCACTTGCCGCCAGGGTCATTCCAGTCGACGGTGGTCGATGACACGGCGTAGCGCTGGTCGTCAATGCGCACCGTGGACCGATTCGGGTTGAACGGTAGACTGCGCACTTGGGTTGGATCATCAAAGTAGCTACCAAACTGCCGGCTGCGGGCGATGGCCTGAATCTGACGCGGAGTTTTCGGCTCATCGGTGTGCAGGCTCCACCCGCGTTGACCGGCGCTGAATACCACGCCCTGTGGCGAAATCAGCATGCCGGTGCGCTGCGCATTGTTGACCACGAACTGGCCGAGCTCGTCGGCTTCGTAGCGGGCCACCAGCGCACCAATCACCTCCTCCCCCTCGGCCTGCAGAAAGACCGGCGCCGCCACGTAATACACCATTCGCCCGGTTACCGAGCTGATGCCACCGTAGACGCTAGGCGCCCGGCGCATGGCCTGCTGAAAATAAGGGCGATAACTGACGTCGAGGCCGATGGGCGAAAGGTTTTCGTTGTTCCACTCACTCTTGATCGTGCCCTTGCCGTCCACCACGAACACCAGACTGGCCCCTACCCGCTTGGCGATCACGCGCAGGGCCGGCTGGGCAATGTTGAACTGTCGGGCATTGCCGATATCGGTCTCCAGAGAGGCGGCGCGGACCATGGCATTCAACGTACCCGCCAACTGCAAGGCACCCATGGCTTTGCCATTAAGAGTGAACCCTTCGAGGTTCGACGCGTGTTCCTGAATGAGTGCCTGCTCACCATCGCGAAAATGCCGTTCGAGCATATGGCGATAGGCTTCGCTTGCAATAAATCCGACTGCGCAAGAAAAAAGTAGGGCGGTTATCAGAACCGGCACACGATGCAACACCATCCAGTTGGCAACTTTCTTCACAGATTAAAACTCTTGATTGAGGCGTTCGTAGAGGTAGCCCCCATTAGCCGGTGCTAACTGTGTGACGACCTCCCAACAATAATGCTGTGCAGCGTAGACGAAGTTTCGACGGGGAGATGCCAGACAAGCGCGCAGAACTCCGCTCGAAAAGACTGCGACCTCGGTGGTTGCTAAGGACTAACTCAGTGCACGACTAACTCGCGGCCACGCAGCGAACGCGCAGGGTGATTGGAAGAACAGGAACACCCAACCCGACAAAACGCCGTTTCTGTTAAAAATCCACGCTCATAAGATTTTCCCTACAACGCACGAAGAATGTGTCTACATAAAAAAAATAGGGCCACTGGGATATTTCCTCCGCTTATCTTTGCGTAGGAACACGATGATGACCAGCCCCACTATCCTTATCTACGAAGATCATTTCCTCTCCCAACATCTTTTGGCGGCGTCGCTCAAGTCCTTGGGCTTTCAGAACGTATTAATCGCCAATTCCCATGCAGACGCGATAGAACGGGTCAAAACCGAAAAAGAAATCACCGTTCTGATCTGCACAGTCACCAGCGCCGATATGCGCGAATTGAACTTTCTACGTGAGGCCAGAGAATGCGGAAATATCGATTCGCTGCTGCTGATCAGCGACGCCAGCCCTGACATTCGCGTAGCCCTCGCTCAGTTGGCCCGCCATGCCGGCTATACGCTTCTCGGCATCCTGCGTCGGCCCTATTCCAAAGCAGACTTGCACACAGCAATCGCCGGCTATCGCTCCAAGCGCGCATTAGGCCCGTCGATGCCGCTGTTCGAAATGCCTTCGGCCGACGACATTGGCCGCGCCGCCTGCAACGGCGAATTCGTGCCGTATTACCAACCAAAACTCGACCTCTGCACCCTGGAAGTGGTCGGCGCGGAACTACTAATGCGCTGGCAGCACCCAGAGCTGGGCCTGCTTGGCCCAGCCGCATTTATCGAAGTCGCGAAACACTTCAATCATCTGGATACGATGACGTTTTCCGTCCTCGAGCAGGCGCTGAACTTCATTGGCACGCAACAACTTGGCGATAGATTCAAGTTGTCAGTAAATATCGATGCGGCGCAGTTGAAAGATCTCTCCTTGCACAAACGAATTAGAAATTTACTGGCTGCGCAAAAATTCCGCCCCGCCAATTTGGTTATTGAGATTACTGAAACCGGTTTTCTGGAATTCCCCGAAGCGTGTCTGGAGAACCTCATTCACCTGCGCATGCTGGGCTGCGAGGTATCCATTGATGATTTCGGCACAGGGCTGTCGTCGCTACAGCGCGTTTGCGAGTTGCCTTGTACAGAAATAAAGCTGGATATGAGTTTCACCAAAGCCTTGTTAAAAAATAACCGCAGCGTTGCTGCCGTGGAACACATGGTTAAGTTCAGCAATGACATTGGCGTGCAACTGGTTGCCGAGGGCATTGAAACCGAAGAACAGCTCAACATGCTGCAAAAACTCAAATGCCCTATTGGCCAAGGCTATTTATTTTCCGCCCCGGTTTGCGGCGAAAAATTGATGCGGTGGATGGCGGAACGAAAAACCGGGCGCCTGTTGAAAACCAACTAACCCCGTTCGCCGTTTGAATAAATAGCTCCACCCACGTCCAAATACCTGAGTCAGTATAATGGCTGTTATCTCCGCAAAACACTTGATGGACATCCTTCTCCCATCACTGCGCCGCTTTCGGCCATGGGGCATATCCCATGCGCTGGCGCTGATCGTGTGCGCGCTCGGCAGCATGGGAGCGGGATCAACACGGGCGGCAGATTTGCTCATCCTTTCGCCCACCATTACCGCCGCCTCACTATCGCCGCCCGTTGAGGCCGAGCAACTGGCCTGGTTAAAAAACAAAAAGACATTGACTGTGGGTGTCAGCAGAGAAAACTTCGAGCCGTACGAAATAATTCAAGGCCAAAACCTTAAGGGGATCGTCGCAGACTATATCCATTTAATCAGTGCCAGCCTGCAACTTGAGCCTCGGGTACTGGTTTTCCCGGACGACTTCTCTGCGTTGGAAGCGTTGAAACGTGGCGAAGTCGATGTATTGGGTAAGGGAATAATAAGCAGTACCGCGAATGAGGTAACGTTATCGGTGCCCTATATATCAAACACACCAATCATCGTGGGTCGCGGCACCGAACTGGGGTTTTCGAAAATAAAGGTACAAGGCAGTATTGCCTTGGCCGGCGATTTCACCCCTATAGAGCAAGTTTCCGGTCAATACCCGAATGCAACAACGGTGCAACACGACTCCGTATTGGAAGCCCTGCATGCCGTTGAGTATGAACGCCAGCGTTGGTTTGTTGGGGACCCCATCGTCACAGGTTTCTACCTGAGTCAGGGAGAGCTCTCCCATTTACGCGCCTACCCGCTAAAAAACTGGAATGAAAACGGCTATGGCTTTTTATTTCGCGCTGACGAGATAAAACTTCGCACACTCTTTAACCAAGTGATTGGGCGCGTCGCAGCCTTTCAAAATCAGCAAATAGAGGAGTATTGGTCTGCCAATATCCACTCCAAAAAGCCAGCAAACACCGTATTCACCGAGCGTGAACAAGCTTGGTTGGCGACCCACACTGATATCAGGATAGCCATCAATGGCTCATTGCCGCCTTACAGTTTTTTTGATGAAACAGGCGAAGTGCGCGGCGTAGTGATTGATGTACTGGCGCAAATTAGCCAAAACACAGGGCTAAACTTCACCATTGTCGACTCGCCAAACCTGGCCGGACTGGAAAAAAGTCTGCGTAACAATGAAGCCGATATGGCTGCCACCATATTGCCGAATCAAGAGCGTGAACAATACCTGCGGTTTACCGAACCTTATCTGCTTAGCAGCTTTGCGCTGGTGATCGATAAAAATTCCAGGGTCGATAATTTTGCGGATCTACGTAACAAGAAAGTAGCCATTCAACGCAGCAATTTCGTCGCCGAGAAAATCGCTCGAGCTGACCCAAGTATTCAATTAGTGAGAAAAAACTCTCAGCTGGACAGTTTGGTGGCAGTCGCCAATGGTGAAGCAGACGCCGCAATTACCTTATTGCCGACTGCTACCTACCTCATACGGCAGTACTTTTCCGAGGACTTGAAAGTTTCAACCTCACTGCCCGACTTCCAGGCCAACCTGCCCTTCGCCATCAGGATCGAGCAAACCCTGATGTACGACGTGATGGTCAAAGCCATCGATCAGCTTGGCCCGAACTACATAAATGGCCTGATGAACAGTTGGAAAGCAGCTGCCCCTGCCAAAGCCAGCGTGTGGAAGGAGTACATCAGCTCGTTCCGCATCCTCAGCATTTTCGCCGCCCTAAGCTCGCTGCTGTTCATCAGCCTGATCCTTTATCTTTTCATCAAACGCAAACATATGCAGCTCGAAGCCAAGCGTTTCGAGTTTCGTAGCACGCTGCTGGACAGCATCCCAATGGCGATTTCGGTGCGCGACCTCGACGGCCGATTCGTGTTTTGCAATCAGGTGTTTTATGCGCAGCTCAGAATCACGCCCGATGATGTGATCGGCAAACGCACCTCCGAATTTCTTCTGTTTGATCGACAACAAGCTGAAGAGCACCAGCGCCAGTACTTCCGAGTGCTAGAGGGTGGCATTGCCGACCAGCGCCAATTGGATGCCACGGTAAATGGCGTGCACCTGACGTTCCGTCAGTGGGATCGGCCGTACACCGATAAGAACGGCAATATCGCCGGTTTGATTTCTGGCTACGCTGACATGACCTCCAACGTATTGCTGCTACAGCAGTTGCGGGATGCACATGATCGTGCGGTCCAGGCCAGTGATGCGAAAAGCCGGTTCCTGGCCGTGATGAGCCATGAGATTCGCACTCCACTCAACGCGATCATAGGCCTGCTGGAGCTGACTATTCAACGGATGGACTGCGGACACGCTTGGGATCGCGACGACCTGGAAGTGGCTTACGGCTCCTCCAAGTCATTGATCGAGTTGATCGACGACATTCTCGATCTGGCCAAAATCGAATCAGGGAACGTTACGTTAATGGCCCATCGCTGCAACTTGTCCGAAATCGTCCGCTCGGTTAACCGAATTTTCAGCGGCGTAGCCAGGCAAAAAGGCTTGTACCTGCGCCTGGAAGAGCACATTGAAGAAAACCTGGATATCGCGCTGGACGCTGGTCGGTTGAAGCAAGTGCTCTCCAACCTACTCAGTAATGCCATTAAGTTCACCGACGCGGGGGGTGTGGTGATCGACGTCAATACCGCCCGTACAGGCGACGACGTCCGACTGCATATTGAAATTTCCGACAGCGGAATTGGCATCTCCGGGGAGGATCAAGCACAACTGTTCAAGCCTTTCACTCAAGCCAAGGTGAAGCACAGTCGCGGCGGCACTGGCTTGGGCTTGGTCATCTGCCGCCAGCTGGTGGAAATGATGGGCGGCACCCTGGAGCTACACAGCGCGCCAGGTGAAGGCACTCGTATCAGCATCGATTTGCTCGCCCCTGCATTGGCACCCGCGCCTGCCGCTCGCCCTCAAACTCCCGAGATCACTCACTCCATGAATCGAAAACTGAAGGTGTTGTTGGTCGATGACCACCCGGCCAACCGGCTGTTGCTTGGCCAGCAACTGCAGTTCCTAGGCCATAGCGTTGAGGAAGCAGAAGACGGCTTGCAAGCCCTGGCCTTGCTCAAGCAGCAGCCTGTCGACTTGGTGATCACCGATTGCAGCATGCCGGTCATGGATGGCTACGAACTGACGCGGGAATGGCGTGCCCATGAAGCACAAACGCACCTGCCGCCTTGCTGGATTATGGGTTTTACCGCCAATGCGCAAGAGGAAGAACGTACACGCTGTATCGATGCCGGAATGGATGGTTGCTTGTTCAAACCCGTCAGTCTGGCAGAACTGCAAACCTGCCTGAACAACCTCCAACCTCGTGCATCCGCGGAACAACGAAATTACCGCATGGATAAACCCGAACACGCACTGCTTATTGATAAGGACAGCATCAATGGCCTGACCAATGGCAACGAAAAGCTCATCACCATGCTATTGACCCAGTTACACACCAGCAACGAACTGGATCTGCAACAACTGAACAACAAAGTCGAGGAACAGCAATGGCAGGAACTGTCGTTGTTGGCACATCGATTAAAAGGTGTCGCCCGCCTGATCAATTGCAAGCCGCTGATTAACGCCACACAAGCCTACGAGGAGGCATTCAACACACCTACATCCGAACTCCACATGAAATCCCTGGCAATCGATATCTGTAACACCCTGGAGAAACTCCAAGTTGCACTTTCTGAACAGCTGAATATCACCAAAACCTCTACCAACTCTTAACAAAACGGAAAATCCCATGGGAAAAGTACTAATTGTCGATGACCATCCCGTCATACGACTGGCGGTCAAACTGTTGCTCGAGCGCGAAGGGCATACATTAGTTGGCGAAACCGACAACGGTGTCGATGCCCTGTCGATCATCAGAGAAAGCCGCCCGGACTTGGTAATTCTGGATATTGGCATCCCCAAAATAGATGGCTTGGAGGTACTGGCGCGGATCAGCACACTCAAGCCTCGCCCGCGGGTGCTTATCTTGACCTCACAACCGGCCGATCTGCTCGCGTTCCGCTGCATGAAAGCCGGAGCGGCAGGTTTTATCACCAAAGGCGACAATCTTGAGGAGCTGCAACGCGCTGTGTGGGCAGCCCTGTCGGGATACAGTTTCTTCCCGACCGACATCCTCAGCACCGTTAACCCGACCATCTCCAACAGCAGTGAGCACGCCATGCTCAACAGTCTGTCCGATCGGGAAATAATGGTCCTGCAAATGTTGGCTCAAGGGAAATCCAATAAAGAAATCGGCGACTCTCTGCTACTTAGCAATAAGACCATCAGCACTTATAAAACCCGTCTGCAACTAAAACTCAACGCTTTTAACCTTGTCGCTCTGGTGGATTTCGCGAAACGCAACGGCCTAGGTTGACGAAAGAAAAATAATTCACCGGAGCTAAACATTACGTTCTGTCCGTTCAGAACGATCCTGCATCAAGAATCCTGAAGCTCCTCCTAACATTGGCCTCATTTCGAGTGGGCTGAACTTTTGAGGAGCGCAGGAAGCGCATGTGTAAAATCCTGATAGCCAGTGATCGTGAAACAAGCAGGGATCGACTTAAAAGTGTGTGCATAGCCCGTGGCTATTCTATTTGCGCCGAGACCGGCCAGCCTGAACAGGCCTTGATATTGAGTGAACTGCATCTACCTGACATCGTGATCTTCAATTTTCGCTGCGCCCTTCGCACGCAAATATTAATCGTGGCGCAGATAGCGCAAATCGGCCGATCCGTAAAAGTGCTGGTCTACTCAACACTCGGCCCTTCCCGCTCCACCCAAGCCTATATTCGCGCCGGGGCGTCAGGCTTTCTCTCGGAAGATGACAACGACAAGTTGACCACCGTTCTGCAGGGGATGGCGGCCGGTTTCACTATGGTGCCGATCAATGCACTCAAACAGCCAAGAGTAAAGTTGGCTCATCGTGATTCCAGCACGTTTATCGACCGTCAGCGCCCGTTACTTATTCCGTTGGCAGCACCGTCGCCCCCAGGAAAAACACCTCCCCAAGACTGACCCTACCGCTAAACGTATGGCCTGCCATTGATCCGCTTTGTCGAACCCTGCCGCGCTCGGCGGGCCCAATGTAAGTAGCGACTATTGCAAAGGAGACATGGCATGAACGAATCCACGCTCATGGCGCTCTGCCTGTCAGCACTGCTGGGTTTCAGCAGCGCAACACTGGCTGCAAGCAGCGTCGACAGCACGGGGCCCAGCCCGGATAGCAGCGGCCCGACCAACCCCACGCCACCAACCTTGCCCACCCCTGGAACCGGAGTGGACAACGGTACCGGCACAGGTATCGACGGCCCCGACAGCGCCCCCGCACCCGGCACCGACGGCACGGGCCGCGAAGAGGCGCCCGGTGGCTCTAGCTCTGGATCAGGCAGCAAAACCCCGGACACCAAGGCCGACCAGCCCGCTGGCGGCAGCTAGCACCACTAGGGTCAGCGACGCCGTCCTGGCCCTGCTTTTATCGCCCGTCCATCCGACACCCTAGCGCCACACAGGTGACAGCCACCTCTGCTGCTACGCTGGTTCAGCCAGCCATTCGACGGCCGCCAGCCAATCGCGACGAACTTTTTTAGAACCCAATGCATCAGACCTATAACTTCAATCGAGGCGCCAAAGAGCGCCTTTTCATCCGCATGCGCCACTGACCAGCCCGCGGGGCCAGCCCTGACAACGGCGCTGCTAGAGGGACCCCGATGAACAGCAGCCTGCTTGAGCGTTATCTTTCTGTACGGCGTTACAGCGAATCACTGATTTCCCCTCTAAGCGACGAAGACATGGTGGTGCAATCCATGTCCGACGCCAGCCCCGCGAAGTGGCATGTAGCCCATACCACCTGGTTCTTTGAGACCTTTCTGCTGGTACCACACCTGCCTGGCTACCAAACGTTCGACCCCACCTTCGCCTACCTCTTCAACTCCTATTACGAAGCCTTGGGCCCCCGCCACCCGAGACCGCAACGTGGCCTGCTGAGCCGCCCGCCGCTGGCCAGAATTCGCGACTACCGCCGCCATGTCGACGAGCATATGCAAGGGTTACTCAACAGCCCCGCCGCCGCCAACCTGAGCGACCTGATCGACCTCGGGCTGGCCCACGAAGAGCAGCACCAGGAACTGCTGCTGATGGACATTCTCCATCTGTTCAGCCTGTCGCCACTCAAGCCTGCCTACGCCGCGAACTGGCGCGAGCCCTCGGGCGATCGCCCCGGCCACTACCAACTGATGGCCGGCGGCATGGTGGAACTTGGCCATATCGGCGAAGAATTTTCCTTCGATAATGAAAACCCGCGACATGCCACCTGGCTGCAACCCTTCGAGATCAGCGATCGCCTGGTCAGCAACGGCGAATGGCTGGCGTTCATGGCCGATGGTGGCTATCAGCGCGCCGAGCTGTGGCTGTCCGAAGGGTGGAATAAAGTCCAGGAGGACGGGTGGCAAGCTCCGTTGTACTGGCAACCACAAGGCCAGAGCTGGCAGCAAATGAGCCTCGCCGGCCTGCGCGGCATCGACGCCGCTGCCCCGGTGATGCACATCAGCTATTACGAAGCCTGCGCCTACGCCACCTGGGCCAATGCGCGCCTGCCCACCGAAACCGAATGGGAAATCGCCGCCCGTTCAGGTCTGCTCGAGCAAATCGAAGACAGCGCCTGGCAATGGACCCAAAGCGCCTACGCCCCTTACCCAGGCTTTCACCCCGCCGCCAGCGCCGTCGGTGAGTACAACGGCAAGTTCATGGTCAGCCAACTGGTGTTGCGTGGCGGTGCTTGCGTCACACCCCGCGGCCACTCGCGGCTCAGCTACCGCAATTTTTTCTACCCCGGCCAACGCTGGATGTTTTCCGGCCTGCGCCTGGCGCGAGACCTCGCCTCACAACAGACCGGCGAAGACGAAAGTGTGGCGCGCTACAGCAGCGCCTTCAGCCAGGACGTACGCAATGGCTTAGGCAAACCGGAGAAAAGTCTCGCCCCCAAGTACTTCTACGACGCGGCCGGCTCGGAACTGTTCGAAGCTATCTGCCGCACCCGCGAGTACTACCCCACCCGCGCCGAAACCGCGCTGCTGAAAGACATCGCCAACGAGCTGTCCACCTGCATTCCGGACGGCGCGGCCCTGATCGAATTCGGCAGCGGCGCCAGCATCAAAACCCGGCTTCTGCTGGAAGCTTCGCCGCAACTCGACGTCTATATCCCACTGGACATCAGCGAATCGGCCCTGCGCAAAGCCACCGTGCAACTGCAAAAAGACTACCCCGCGCTCTGGGTAGCGCCGGAAGTGGGCGACTTCTGCCACCTCGGCGACCTGCCTAATGCCGCACGCACCCGCCTCCGCGTCGCATTTTTCCCCGGTTCCACCCTGGGCAACTTCTGCCAACAAGACTCTGTCGACTTCCTGCGTGCAGTGAGGACGTTTCTCGGCACCGATGCGCGCCTGATCGTCGGCCTGGACATGCTCAAAGACATCGCCACCCTGGAAGCGGCCTACGACGATGCCGACGGCATCACCGCCCAATTCAACAAAAACCTGCTGACCCGCATCAACCGCGAACTGGGCGGCACCTTCAACATCGAACAATTCCTCCACGTCGCTGAATGGAACCCCGAACAGAGCTGCATGGAGATGTTCCTGGTCAGCACTCAGGAGCAAGACGTGGAAGCTGCCGGGCAGTCATTCCACTTCAGCGAAGGTGAACGCCTGCATACCGAATGCTCGCACAAGTACACACCCGACTCGGTCCGGCGCCTGGCGGAACAAGCGGGCTGGACAGTCGAACGCCAATGGCTGAGCCCGGCGCCGCAGGTGGGGATATTTGTGTTGCATGGGTGAGGTGGGAAGCGAGCCAGCGGACTAAATGTGGTACGGACCCCGGCTCGCCTTACATCGGCTTCTGCTTGGCGGCGCGGTCAGCGATGAGGCTTCGCCGTACCGCCGCCATGGCCCAGCACAACAGGTAGAGCCCTGCGCTTAACGCCGACCACTTCAGAACACTGCGGACAACATGAGCGCGTCGTAAACCGGAAAGCTCAGCCAACTGCCTATCTCGCTCTGCCGTCGCTTTGGCAATCCGCGCATCGACATCTTTTTGCGTTCTTGGCCGATCATCAACCACCTTGGCGCTGCCATTGCGCTTCGCCAGGTAGCGCTCTACTTCTAAGGAAGCGATGGTTAGTCCCGACACACTGATCGCGTATTGATGATCCGCCCACGACCGATCCGGATAGGTTTCAACGGTAATCCGAGCGGCAAGGCACCCGAACAGAATCGAGACCAGTAACCAGAG
This sequence comes from Pseudomonas sp. GV071, assembly GCF_003050835.1. Lineage (GTDB taxonomy): Bacteria > Pseudomonadota > Gammaproteobacteria > Pseudomonadales > Pseudomonadaceae > Aquipseudomonas. The sequence continues at coordinate 213,784 of NZ_QAOJ01000011.1, forward strand.
CCATTGCCATCCGTGGAGTTTTATTTTTCGCCAGTCCATTTACCCCCCTTCACAACCCTGGTTAGCTGAGATCGCTAACTACCTCTACAAGGGCGTATTTGGCTTAGTCGCTGTAACAAAAATCCCTGACACCAAGAGTGCAAAGCTGGCAAGAGCAACAAGCAATGCTGACTTTTCGCGGTCCAGGATGAAGCCAAGTGCAAGCGAAACAAATAAACCAGCTATAGCCACTTTAAAGAGCCAGCTGCCAACTCTGAGTTTGCGGTGCAAGTCACTGTGCCAGCGAATGGAGACTCCACACGATTCACACGGAACGGCTGGGAAACCACCCAGAAAGCTAGAGGTTGCCCTTACAGAAACCGTTAAGAAGGGCCTCACCAACTGTCCCAGGAATAACGTATTCGTATTCAACGGAGGACTCTCGCTCGCTGAAGCTTGCTACCACTTCACCCTTTCCGTCTTTGAGTGAATACGCCGTCATAGAGAGAGTCGCACTCATACGTTCTTGGCAGTCAAACTTGTTTAGGTCGACCTGGGAGAGAAATTTCTTTCCGCCTGTAATCTGAGCCTCAGGTAGGTCGGTTCGAGTCCATGCCGTGACGAAACCCCCTACTCTTTTAACTGAGGCTTTGTCATATGAGTAGACGCTGCCATCGCTCTCGAACAACCTTTCCCAATCGGCGGCATGTGCAATATTAGCTCCCGTCAGGCCCAGAGCCGTAATCGCAATGACGAGTGAATGCCCGCGCAGCCATTCATAGAGCTTCATCAAAACCTCCTTGTCGTTAGTAGAAGAATTGAACCTACTTGCAGGGGTACACCTGATTAAAGGCTGTAGTGACGAGTGCTGTCTCATCAAGATTCAAGAAGCTTGGGTTCTCTTTCATCCACTTGGCAACGATCCTCACACCTTGGGTGATAGACGCGCCATCGGGTGCACATGATCTCATTTCAGGGGGTAGCATAGGCCCCAACTGGCCCACTGCCTGTACCAGACCTGCGCAGTGCCCACCTTTAAATGCTTGCGTGGTAGTGGGAGTCTGCCCGTCATCTACAGCGTTTATAAATGCTTGGCACCCAGGTAGCAGGCTGTTGCCATCGGCCAATGCAAATGCTGAGCAGAGGCAAAGCGCGAGTCCTAGAAGGTGGCGAAACTTCATGCAGAATCCTTTCTACTGGAGAGAATCGAGACTGGTTAGTCGGCTACTACCGAGCGGGATAGCGAGTTGGCGTCTTCCGCACTCATGAACAGAAAGAATGTGGAAAAACCCATAAGCACCACTGCCGCAAAAACGACGTTTAAAACCCAACTCACCATAGTGCCGAAGAAGGCACCAATTCCCCAAAGCACTCCCAAATAACTCCCCACTGCTACTGCCCCCATCACCGTTCCTAGGAAAGTGAAAGAGAGCAACGCCAATAGAATTGAAACGAAGAGCCCTAGCCCGGCAACGACCTTACGCCGCAGAATTTTGGAGTGCACAACGACACAGCAAAGGAGGTATGGAGACGTCAGAACCATCACCACCACCTTGATTGGGTAACGACTTGCGGTTTTAAGCAGCCCGGTAAGGGTCGCCCCGCTTCCCTTCGAATTGTTGACGACGCTTTCTAAAACCTTCGCCACAACCAAGCTTAACCCCGCCATACACATCTCCATTTTTATCGTTTTGGTACGTACGTAAGCATGATTACACGCTTCCGAAGGATGGCCAATAGACACCATACTGGCTCGAAGCCACACGCGAGGACCTGCACGACGGTATTAGCTTTCTGCCAAAAGGCATCGTTACCCATAGCGCCAATTCGGGGCCATATAGAGGAGCGATAGAGGAACTAGGCAGGATAGTTTTCGGGACAGTTTTTTACGTACAAATACTACGTACAACCCAAAATGCAAAACGCCCGTAACTCGTTGAAGTTACAGGCGTTTTTATATATGGCGGTGAAGGAGAGATTCGAACTCTCGATACGATTTCTCGTATACACACTTTCCAGGCGTGCTCCTTAAGCCACTCGGACACTTCACCGTGTCTCGACGACGGGTTAGGTCTGTCGAGGCGCGCTAATCTAGCCGAAGCTTCTCTTAAAGGCAAAAGATTTTTTAACAGATTCATGTGCTTAAGCGAAAATTTTGCGCGCCGGTAGCAGTCGCCCGAATGCGCGTCGCAGGGCCTGGGGCGCGACTGGTCGGTCAGCCTTAGCGCTTTACCTACACTCTGGGGCTCGGTAACGTCTGCCCACCTTTATGTACTGCCCGAGCAAGGATTTGTGCCATGAGCGACCTGATCAGCTACCAATTAGATGACGGCATTGCCACCCTGACGCTGAGCAATGGCAAGGTGAATGCCATTTCTCCGGATGTGATCGCGGCGTTCAACGCAGCGTTGGACCGTGCCGAGCAGGACCGTGCGGTGGTGATCATCACCGGCCAGCCGGGCATTCTGTCGGGCGGTTATGATTTGAAAGTGATGACCTCCGGCCCGGAAAACGCGATCAATCTGGTGGCGGCCGGTTCCACTCTGGCGCGCCGTATGTTGTCGCACCCCTTCCCGATCATCGTCGCCTGTGGCGGTCATGCGGTGGCCAAGGGTGCGTTCATTCTGTTGTCGGCGGACTACCGCATCGGCGTCGAAGGCCCGTTCAGCATCGGCCTCAACGAAGTGCAGATCGGCATGACCATGCACCACGTCGGCATCGAGTTGGCCCGTGATCGTCTGCGTAAATCAGCGTTCCACCGCTCGGTTATCAATGGAGAGATGTTCAATCCGCAAACGGCGGTAGACGCGGGTTTCCTCGATACCGTGGTCGCCCCGGAGCAGTTGCTGCCAACCGCCATCGCTGCGGCTCAGCAGTTGAAGAAGATCAATATGAAGGCGCACAAGAACACCAAGCTGAAGGTGCGCAAGGCGCTGCTGGAAACCCTCGACTGGGCTATCGAGGAAGACAAGAAGCACGCTGTTTAAGCATTACCGCGACTCAGAGCCCGGCCCCCGCGCCGGGCTTTTTTATGCCTGTAAGCCGCTCGCCGCTTGGCTTGCAGCCTGTAACAAAACTCCCTCCGAACGGCGATTGCCGAAAATAGTGCACATCCGTACACTGCGCGACCTCATCCAAAACGGGCGTCCCAATGCTTTTCCTTCTGCGCATGTTGTTTATGGGCCTGCATTTTATTCTGGCAGGCGTGCTGGGCATTTTGATCGGCCTGTGCCGCCCGTTTAATCCGGATAACAGCCGCCTGTGCGCCCGCCTTTATTCATGGCCAGCGCTGTGGATTCTGCGGTTGAAGCTGAAGACGCAAACCGAAGGCTTGCGCGATCACTCGTCTTCCTGCGTGATCGTGGCCAACCACCAGTCCAATTACGACCTGTTCGTGCTCGGCGCCGTGGTGCCCAAGCGCACCGTGAGCATCGGCAAGAAAAGCCTCAAGTGGGTGCCGTTCTTCGGCCAGCTGTACTGGCTGGCGGGCAATGTGCTGATTGACCGTGGCAACGCGGTGAAAGCCAAGCGCGCCATGCTGACCACCACCGACACCCTGCAGCACAAAGACACCTCGATCTGGGTGTTCGCCGAAGGCACGCGCAATCTGGGCAAGGGTCTGCTGCCGTTCAAGAAGGGCGCGTTCCAGATGGCTATCGCCGCCGGTGTGCCGATTGTGCCGGTGTGTGTCAGCACCTACAGCACACAGATGCAGCTCAACCGCTGGAACAGTGGCGACATCAGCATCCGTTCCCTGCCGGCGATTTCCACCCAGGGCATGACGGCTGATGACATCCCCGCGCTGATGGAAAAATGCCACGCGCAGATGCAGGCGACCATCGCCGAGCTGGACCGCGAAATCGCCGCCGCGCAGCTCAGCCTGAGCAAGCCGGCACCCGCGGTCAGCTGACCTCCCCCCGAATAAAGAAAGCCCGGCAGCGCTGCCGGGCTTTTTTTATGCCTTCACATCGGCGGCGGCACCACCACGTACTGCAGGCGGGTGCCTACGTACTGCGGCTGATACCAGGTGCTGCCGCACTGCTGGTACGTGAGGCCATTGACCAGCACCGGCACACAATTGGCCGGCACGCTGTTGACCACCGCACCTATCACCAGCGCCGTGGTGGTACCGACAACCACCCCGGCCACCACCGGGTCGTACCAGCCGTCGTGGTAGTGGTACGGCGGCGGTGGAGGTGGCGGAGGCATGGGCCGCGGGGGTGGAGGCGGCGGCATCGGGCCGGGGCCAGGCGGATAGGGTTTTGGCCCAGGACCTGGGCCTGGCTCCGGACGAGGCTCAGGGGGTCGTGGTGGCGGTTCCGGCCGTGGCGGCACTGGGCGCTGCACGCCACCGCCGCCCTCACCCGGGCGCATGCCCATGTTGTGCGGCTGGAACACTTGCGTGCGCGCCCCGCCCCGCGCCTGCCAGGCTTGCGCCAATGGGCTCAGCGCCATCAGCAGGGCCAGGGCGGCGCAGCTGGCTGGTTTTACCTTGCGCATGCTGACCTCCTTCATGGCTGCGCCGCTGGGCTGGATTCGGTTTGACGCGGCACCAGGCTGACGGGCTGCGCATTGGACGGCGGGATAAAGCTGAAGGTGGCCGCATCGAACGTCGGCTGCAGGTTCCACTGCAAGCGCACACGGTGTTGTGGACGGGCTTCGTCGCTGAGGTCAGTGATCAGTACCTGGCAGGGCAAAGGCTGGTCGCCCACCCGCAGCCACAGCTGCCAATCGACGCCCTCCTGGCGGTAGGCGTAGTGCGTACAGGTTTGCTCGCCAAGCTGTTCGTCGCCGATATACAGCGCCGATTTCACCTCATCCAGCGGCGCCTGTTCGGTGCCCCAGTAGAACAGGTCGGCCAGTGGCAGCTGAATGCCGAAGTTGTCCTGTAGCTGAGTGAGCAAGTCGGCGACGCTGGCGGGTGCAGGCAACTTGCTGTAAGCGTTGTGCTGGGAGCCGTAGAGCACAAAGTGCTTACCGTCGTAGTACAGGCTTTTGCTGTGCTGGTGATCGTCGACGGTGATCTGCAGCTTGTTCGGCAGCTCGGCTTTAAGCCGCGTGCGGTGGGCGAACTGCAGGGTCTGGCCGGTATCTAGCACCTGGTCGGTGGTGCTCTGGGCGTCGATCTCGAAACGTTTGATCGCGCGCAACTGACTACCCATGGTCTGCAGGGCCGTCAGCGCCCTGGCATCGCGCTCGTAAACCACCGGCGCCTCGGCCGGCGCGTCCTCTGCGCCAACCGTCGTAGCGGCCAGCGTGCCCAGTAAAACCAGCGCGGTCAGTAATCGTGGTGCAACCATGCTTTACCCTCCCGTGGCGCTGCGGTTTTCCCGTCTGAGCATAGCCGCCCTGGCTGCGCCGTCAGCTAATTTGCCGGCCGATGGATCGCACCGCGCTATGCGCTTGTCTCACCCTGCAACGGCGTCTTGCAGTAGGCTTGCGCCAGGCGCCCAGCGCCACTCGAAACCGGAGCGTACGGATAACAACCATGACAAGAGTCGTTGCAGCAGCGGTTTATTCCCACGGCAAGAAAGTTACCGATATCAACCTCAATGAAGGCAAGGACTGGGCAGCCAAGCCCGAGCACTTTGTTTGGATCGGCCTGCACGACCCCGGCAGCGAAGAGCTGCTGAACCTGCAAAAGCAGTTCAACCTGCACGAACTGGCCATCGAAGATGCCTTGCTGCAACACACCCGACCCAAGCTGGAAACCTTCGGCGACGCGCTGTTCATGGTGCTGTACTCGCCGGTGATGGAAAACGACAAGCTGGTGTTCGTCGAAACCCAGCTGTTCGCCGGCAAGGGCTATGTGATCAGTTGCCGCTATGGCGAATCACCCTCCTACGGCCGCGTGCGTCAGCGCGCCGAAGCGCAGCCGCTGATGCTCGAACACGGCGAAGATTTCGTGCTGTATGCCCTGCTCAGTTTTGTCATCGAAAACTATCGGCCGCGCCTGGAAGAGTTCAACGCCAAGCTGGAAGACATGGAACAGCATGTGCTGCGCAATCCGTTGAGCCAGGAAGATGTCGAGCGCATCCAGGGCATGCGTCGCCACCTGCTGCGCATCCGCCGTTATATCGCGCCGATGGTGGAGATCTGTACCGAGCTGCAACAGCTGGACTTCCCCTTTATCGACAAACATATGCGCCCCTACTTTCGCGATGTGCAGATCCATGTGCAGCGCTTGATGGAAGACCTCACCGGCCTGCGCGAAATGGCCGACCACGCCATTGAAATAGGGTTGTTGCTGGAGTCTTCCCGGCAAAGTATCACCCAACGCAAATTCGCCGCCTGGGCGGCGATTCTTGCCTTCCCCACCGCCATCGCCGGCATCTACGGGATGAACTTTCAATACATGCCCGAGCTCACCTGGCATTACGGCTATGCCGGCGTGCTCAGCGTGATCGGCGTTGGCTGTGTGGGCCTGTATGCCAACTTCAAACGCATGGATTGGCTATGACTGCCGCCCGCCTTTAATTGCCCGACTTAACGTTCAGGAACCTGCATGTCCGCGCTTGAAACCCCGTTCGCCACGCCCTCCCACGCCCGGCAGAAAAGCTCGACGCGCTGGGCATTTTTCATCGCCGGTTTTGCCATGGCCGCTTGGGCGCCACTGGTGCCGTTTGCCAAGGCGCGGGCGGCGCTGTCCGAGGGCTCGCTGGGCATGCTGTTGCTGTGCCTGGGCGCCGGCTCGTTGTTGACCATGCCGCTGGCCGGCGCCCTGGCCTCGCGCTTTGGCTGCCGGCGGGTGATTGTCGCCGCGAGCCTGGCGGTGTGCCTGGTGTTGCCGCTGCTGACGGTGTTTTCGTCCTGGCTCAGCCTGGCCGTGGCCTTGGCTTTGTTTGGCGCCGGCTTGGGTTGCCTGGACTGCACCATCAACCTGCAGGCAGTGATGGTCGAAAAAAACAGCGACACGCCGCTGATGTCGGGCTTTCATGGCCTGTTCAGCGTCGGCGGCATCGCTGGCGCGGCGGGGGTCAGCCTGCTGCTGGCGGTGGGTGCTAGTCCACTGTTGGCCGCGCTGGCGGTGGTTGCCTGTATTGTCGCGGTGTTGCTGAAAACCACCCCCGACCTGCTGCCCTATGGCAGCGCCAGCCAGGGCCCGGCCTTCGCCGTTCCCCACGGCGTGGTGCTGATGATCGGCGTGATCTGCTTCATTCTGTTTCTTGCCGAAGGGGCGATGCTGGACTGGAGCGCGGTGTTCCTGGTGGAGAGCAAACAGCTGGCTTCGGCGCACTCGGGCATCGGCTACGTAGCCTTTGCCTGCACCATGACCATCGGCCGCCTGACCGGCGATGCAGTGGTGCATAAAGTCGGCCGCCGCCGCGTGGTACTGCTCGGCGCCCTGACCGCCGCTGCCGGTTTGCTCCTGGCCACCTGGAGTGACTCGTGGCCGTTGGCCCTGGTGGGCTTCATGCTGGTCGGCGCCGGCTGCTCGAACGTGGTGCCGGTGATGTTCAGCCTGATCGGCAAACAGAAGGTGATGGCCGAGCATGTGGCCATTCCGGCAGTGTCCACCTTGGGTTATGGCGGCATTCTGCTCGGCCCGGCGATCATCGGCTTTATCGCCCACGGCAGCAGCCTGGCCGTGGCCTTGCTGGTGCTGGCGCTGATGCTGGTGGGTGCCGGCCTGCTGAGCCTGACCATGAAACTGGGCGATTGAGCGCCCGAATCCACCGGTAAAAGGCCTGTCGTTATGCCGTTCTCTCTGCAAACCACCCTCGTCGGCTCCACCCTCACCTTGCAGCCGCTGCAGGCCGACGACGCTCCGCGCCTGTTGCAGGCCGCCGCCGATGGTCAGTTGTGGCAAATGACCCTGACCGTGGTGCCCGGCCCGGACACCGTCGAACAGTACCTGGCCACCGCCCTGGCCGGCCGAGCGGCGGGAACGGTGATGCCGTTTCTGCTGGTACGTAACAGCGACGGCCAGGTGCTGGGCAGCACGCGCTTCTGGAAGATCGACCGCGCCAACCGCAAACTGGAAATCGGCCACACCTGGCTGGGGCAGTCGGTGCAGCGTTCCGGGGCCAACACCGAGGCCAAGTTTCTATTGCTGCAGCATGCCTTCGAAGTACTGGAGTGCGTGCGCGTGCAGTTCACCACCGATGAGCTCAACGACAAATCGCGCGCGGCAATTCTGCGTATTGGCGCCACCCAGGAAGGCATCGTCCGCCACGAACGAATCATGCCCGACGGGCGCAAGCGCAACTCGGTGCGCTTCAGCATCATCGACAGCGAGTGGCCGGCGGTGAAGGCCCTGCTGCTGGATAAGATGGAGCGCCGGTAAGAGCATCGCGGCTGAAGCCGCTCCTACAGGGACGTGCGATCCGTACGATGCTGTTGATCGTCAGCGAAAATCCCGGCTACTCACATCCAAGCCACTGAGCAACGGCGTCAGGTCAAACAAGCGCTTGGCGATCAGGTGCTGCACGCCGTCTTTGGCCTCCAGCTTGCCCTCCACCTGCAACAGGCTCGAGCCCACCAGCACCCGCCGCTGCCGCTCGGCGAGTTCGTTCCACACCACCACGTTGACCATGCCGAATTCATCTTCGAGGGTGACAAAAATCACCCCGCTGGCGGTCTGTGGGCGCTGCCGGCCTTTGACCAGACCGGCCACGCGCACCGAACTTCCATCTTCTGTGCCTTTGAGCTGCGCCGAACTGCGGCAGCGGCGGCTGCGCAACTCGCGGCGCAGCAAGGCCAGCGGATGCGGGCCGAGGGTGGTGCCCAACGTCGCGTAGTCCACCCACACGTTGTCGACCACGCTGGGCGCCGGCAGCGCCACCGCCTCTTCGACCGGCATCAGGTCGGCAAACAGCGGCGCCTGCACTTGCACCCCGGCCACCGCCCAGCGCGCGTTGTGCCGATGCCCGGCCAGACTGCGCAGGGCGCCGGCATCGGCCAGCAGTTCACGGGCGCGACCGTCGAGTTCGGCGCGCTGGATCAGTTCGGTCACGCTGGTAAACGGCCGCGCTGCCGCGATGCGTTCGGCGTCCTCTTGGCGAAAGCCTTTGATCATCCGCAGGCCCAGGCGGAGCGCCGGTGCGCCGCGGCAAAACGGGTCATCGGCGGCGAACTCCAGCGAGCAATCCCAGTCGCTGGCCTGCACATCCACCGCACGGGTTTCGATGCCATGGCGGCGGGCGTCTTGCAGCAACTGGTCGGGGCTGTAAAAGCCCATCGGCCAACTGTTGATCAGCGCGCACGCGAAGGCCGCCGGTTCGTGGCATTTGAGCCAGCAACTGGCGTAGGTGAGCAAGGCGAAACTGGCCGCATGGGACTCGGGAAACCCGTAGCTGCCAAAGCCTTTGATCTGCTCGAAGATGCGCGCGGCAAACGCCGCTTCGTAGCCACGTTCGAGCATGCCGTCGGTGAGGCGTTTACGGTGGTGCTCCAGGCCGCCATGGCGTTTCCAGGCAGCCATCGAACGGCGCAGCTCGTCCGACTCGCCGCGGCTATAACCGGCGGCGACCACCGCCAACTCCATCACCTGTTCCTGAAACAGCGGCACGCCGAGGGTGCGCTCGAACACCACTTTCAGCTCCTCCGACGGATAGGTCACCTCCTCCTCGCCATTACGCCTTCGCAAGTACGGATGAACCATATCGCCCTGAATCGGCCCCGGCCGCACGATGGCCACCTGAATCACCAGGTCGTAGAACGTTTTAGGCCGCAGGCGCGGCAGCATGGCCATCTGTGCGCGCGACTCGATCTGGAACACGCCGATGGTGTCGGCGCGGCTGATCATCGCGTAGGTGGCCGGGTCTTCGGCCGGAATGGTCGCCAGACTCAACGCCAGGCCGCGGTGGTACTTGAGCAAATCGAAGGTGCGGCGAATGGCGCTGAGCATGCCCAGGGCGAGGATATCCACCTTGAGCAGGCCCACCAGGTCGAGGTCGTCCTTGTCCCATTGAATGATGGTGCGCTCGGCCATGGCGGCGTTTTCCACCGGCACCAGGGTATGCAGCGGCTGCTCGGAAATCACGAACCCGCCGGGGTGCTGCGACAGGTGCCGGGGAAAACCGATCAGCTCGACGGTCAGTGCCAGCACCCGGTGCAGCTCGGGCAGTGTCGGGTCGAAGCCGGCTTCGCGCAGATCATCCAGCGGTGGGCCGTCTTTGCTCCAACGCCCGCAGCAATCGGCCAGGGCGTTGATCTGATCCGGCGGCAAACCCAGCGCGCGGCCAACATCACGCACCGCGCCGGCACCGTGGTAAGTCGTGGCCACCGCCGTGAGCGCCGCCCGGCTGCGGCCATAGCGGGTAAAAATGTACTGCAGCACTTCTTCGCGGCGGTCGTGCTCGAAGTCGACGTCGATATCCGGCGGCTCGTTGCGCTCTTTGGAGAGGAAACGTTCGAACAGCAGCGTGGTGCGTTCGGGGTCGATCTCGGTAATACCGAGGACAAAACACACCGCCGAGTTGGCCGCCGAGCCGCGGCCCTGGCAGAGGATTTTCTGGCTGCGGGCAAAACGCACAATGTCGTGCACGGTCAGAAAATAGCTCTCGTATTGCAGCTCGGCGATCACCGCCAGCTCGCGTTCCACCTGCTCGCGGGCTTTGTCCGGGACGCCGGCAGGCCAACGCCAGGGCATGCCCTCCTCGGCCAGCTGTTTCAACCAGGAAGTCGCGGTATGTCCCGCCGGCACCAGCTCATGGGGATACTGATAACGCAGTTGGTCGAGGCTGAAGCTGCAGCGCGCGGCAATCGTCAGGGTTTCTGCCAACAACGTCGGCGGATACAGCGCCGCCAAATTCGCCAACGGCCGCAGGTGCCGCTCGCCATTGGCAAACAGCCGCAGCCCGGCCTCGGCCACGGTGCAGTGGTGGCGGATGGCGGTCATGGTGTCTTGCAGAGCGCGGCGACCACGGGCATGCATATGCACATCGCCAGCCGCCACGGCAGGAATTGCCAGGCGCTCAGCGAGCGCGAGCAGCTGCTGCAGACGTCGATCATCGTCGGCGCCCTGGTGCAGCTCCACCGCCAGCCACAGCGCCGCCGGAAAACGCCCGCGCAGCCAGCCGCCCTGCTCGTCGACGTCCGCATCGAGGTCGGCCAGCCACAGCGCGCACAGCCCGTCCAATGGCGTTTCGAAGTCTTCGCGCAGCAAGCGGTACTGGCCCTTTTCACTGCGCCGCCGGCCCTGGGTGATCAACCGGCACAGGTGCTGATAGCCGGTGAGGTTCTCCACCAACAGGACAATGCGCGGCCCGTCCTCCACGGTCATTTCGCTGCCGATGATCAGCGCCAGCTCAGCCTCTTTGGCCGCCTGCCAGGCACGCACGATACCGGCCAGGGTGCACTCGTCGGTAATCGCCAGGGCTTGGTAACCGTGGTGCTTGGCGCGCTCGAACAGCTCCTTGGCGCTGGAGGCGCCGCGCTGAAAACTGAAATTGCTCAGGCAGTGCAACTCGGCATAGGCGGCGCTCATGCGAACCAGCCATGGAGCATAAAGGGGCCCGGTTGGTCCTGGCCGCTGACCTGGCGGTACGCCCACACGCGCTGGCCGCTGCGAGTCAGCAGCAGGTAGTAGTCACGGCGCACGTCGCCGCCGTCCCACCATCCCGACTCGATGCGCTCCGGTCCGGCCAGAATCTGCGGCGCGCGTTCGCGCAGCACCTGCGCCTCGCTCAGCAGCCAGCCCGGGCGTGGCGGGCCGGCAGTGGGCAGCAGCGGTTTGCTGCTGGCACTGGGCAGCCAGGCGCATTCGGGGCGGTGGTCGGCGTGCGCCTGAATGCCCTGCACCGCGTCATCTCCCAGACGGGCGCGCAGGCGTTCGCGCAGTTGCTGCCAAGGCACCGACTGCTGCGGGCGCTCGTCGAACAGCTCGCGGTGCTCGGGCACAAAGGCCGGCAAATCCTTGGCCTGCAAGCGCACCGCGCGCACCGGCGCCTGCACTTGCAGACGTTCCAGGCGACCGCGGACCAGCTCGAACAACAGCGTCGACTCGCGCTCGGCGCTGAGCAGGCCGACGTCGACCTGGCTGTGGCTGCCATCGACATGTTCCAGGTGCAGGACAAACCCCAGCACGCCGCTGTCACGCCCGGCGAGAAACGCAGCCAGGTCGGCCGTCAGACGGCGCAAGGGGAACAGCAGCGCCTGGGTCGACTCGACATCGAAATTCAGCTCGATGCGCAGCTCGAACTGCTCCGGCGGCAGGTAGCAATCCAGCGCCACCGCGCGCTGGCCGAGCAGCGTGTCCAGGTGCAGCAACAGCCCGGCATCAAAGCGTTTGGCCAGGGTATGCCGGGGCAGCGCCAGCACCTGTTGCAGGCTGCGCAGGCCCATGCGCGCCAGGGCGCTGGCGGTTTTGTTGTCCAGCCCCAAGCGGTTCAGCGGCATCTGCCCGAGCAGCTCATGCAGCACCTGGCTGTCGCTCACGGCCAGGCCGTCGTAGGCATTGGCGAGCATGCGCGCGGCCACCGGGTTGGGCGCAGCGACCAGCCGATGGCGAAACCCCAGAGCCGTCAGTTCGCTGCGCAAGCGTGCCTCGAAACGCGGCCAGGGCCCGAACAGACCCAGGCTGGACTCGATCTCCAACAGCAACGCGCGCGGATAACGCAGGCTGACCTGGGAGCTGAAGGAATAAGCCCAAGCGGCCAGGAACTGATGCCAGCGGGCTATGGCACCGTGGTCGTATTCCACCTGGGTAAAGTCGCGGCTCAGGGCCAGGGCAGTGGTCAGGCTCTGCCCCGCCTGCAAGCCCAGCTCGCGCGCCGCCTCATTCACCGCTTGCAGCACCCGCCGCTGCGGCGTGCCGGTGACCAACGCCAACGGCGCCGCCGGGTCGCTGCTGGCGCGCAACACCGCATCCAGCGCCAACTGCGGCAAAACAATACACACCCAGCGCATGCTCAACGCGCCAACGGCACAGGCATGGCCGGCGCCAATCCGCCCCGGCACTTGAGCACCCGCAACTGCGCCGGCTGGGTGTCGATGGCAATGCGCAAGGCCGCCGGCGACGGGTTCACCGCCTCCGGCAGCGGGCGATAGGCAAACGCCAACGTCTGCCCGGTTTCCGCCGCCACCTGCAAACGCCGCAATGCACGGTCATCGGCCTGCTGCGGCCAACTCAACACCGCCCCGCAACTGCCCGAACGCAAACACTGCTCCGTCGCCCACAACGCATCGCGGCCGCTGGCCTGGATCACACTCAACCAGCGCAAATCCACCCCCGCCGCCAGCCAGGCGCTGGGATACGGAATACCCGGCGGCGCCACCAACACCACCCGCTCCCCCGCCTGCGTCAACCGCGCCACAGTCGGCCAAAGCAACTGCAACTCCCCCACCCCTGGAGCACTGAGCAAAATCTCACTCAACGCCGCCTCCGGCCAACCGCCCGTAGGCAACAACGCATCCAACGTCGCATGCCCCGTCGCGATATGCCCCGCCTGCTGCGGCATAGCCCGCCCCTTCCAGACCCGACGACGGTCCAGCAGCGAATCCAAAGAGACGACATTACCGACCGCGGCACTATCGGCAAGGGGCGTTGGGGTAGGAAGCATGGTGAAGCTCAACGGGAAATTACTGTATGGGCATACAGTAAACCCAATTGAGGGAGGAGTGGTCAATGGCTGCCGACAAGAGGTGGAAAAGATCAAAAACATCGCGGCTGAAGCCGCTCCTACAGGGAATCGCTGACAGGCTTTTGATCTTGATCTGGCTTGTGATCTTGCTCTTGATCTACCCGCCCCATGGGCGCAGGCCGAGCGGAGTCGTTGTGGAGGGGGTTGAGCGGCAGGAGCCGCGAAAGGAGCATCGGGCCATGGATGGCCCGTTGTGACGGCCCCCGGAGCAACGACGTAGAGAGCAACCGTGTTTCAAATCAAGCTTTATTCGCATCGAAATGGGTCTGGTCACGGAGCATGGCGTTCAGGATCACTAGCAGCTTGCGCATGCAGG
>NZ_QAOJ01000012.1 GCF_003050835.1 Pseudomonas sp. GV071
ACCCTGCTGCACGAAATGATCAAGCGTGACGCCAAGAAGGGCTTGGCCACCTTGTGCATCGGTGGTGGGCAAGGTGTGGCGCTGGCGCTGGAACGCGCTTGACTCTGTAGGAGCGGCTTTAGCCGCGATGCTTTTAAAGATCAAGAGCATCGCGGCTAAAGCCGCTCCTACAAGGTTTACCGCGAACACCCCGGTGGTAAACTGCGCGCCCTTCTTTTCCGAGCCGCGGCGCATGTCTTCTCTCGATCAGGCGCTGCGCGCCGCCCTCGCTAATCGTCAGCCGCTGCTGGCTGAACTGCACAGCCAAGGCACGGACTGCTACCGCCTGTTCCATGGCAGCCAGGAAGGCGCCTCCGGCCTGACCATCGACCGTTATGGCCCGCAACTGCTGGTGCAAAGTTTCCACAGCGCCCTTGAGCGCGACGCCCTGCTCGCCACCCATGCACTGATCAACGCCGAACTGAACCTCGACCTGCTGCTGGTCTACAACGACCGCTCCGGCACCAACTCGCGTATCGACCGCAGCGACGCCGTGTACCAGGCGGCGCCGGAAGCTTTGGTCGACATGGTTGGCCACGAATGGGGCCTGAACTACCGCGTACGCGGCCGCCATGCCGGGCAGGACCCCCTGCTGTTCCTCGACCTGCGTAACGCCCGTGGCTCGGTCAAAGCGCACAGCGCCGGCAAGAGCGTGCTCAACCTGTTCGCCTACACCTGCGGCGTGGGCCTCAGTGCTGCCGCTGGCGGTGCCCGCGAGGTGTGCAACCTGGATTTTGCCGAGGGCAACCTGGCGGTCGGCAAGGAAAACGGCGCACTCAACCCGGAGCTGGCCCCGATGCAGTTCATCCAGTCCGACTACTTCCCGGCGATTCGCCAACTGGCCGGCCTGCCCATCACTCAGCGCCGCGGGCAGAAACTGCCCAGCTACCAGCGCCTCGACCAACGTCAATACGACCTGGTGTTGCTCGACCCGCCGGCCTGGGCAAAAAGCGCGTTCGGCACCGTCGACCTGTTGCGTGACTACCAGAGCCTGCTCAAGCCGGCGATCCTCACCACCGCCGACGATGGCGTGCTGATCTGCTGTAACAACCTGGCCAAAGTCGCCATCGAAGACTGGCGTGAGCAAGTCCTGCGCTGCGCCGACAAGCTCGGCCGGCCGGTGCGTGACTGGCAGGTGATGCCGCCGGCAGCAGACTTCCCCTCCAGCGACGGCCGCCCGCCACTGAAGACGCTGATTCTGCAGTTTTAAAAACATCGCGGCTAAAGCCGCTCCTACAAGGTTGTGCAACCCGTAGGAGCGGCTTTAGCCGCGATGCTCTTCACGTCCCACAAAGGAAACTTGGCGCACGTGCCGAACCTCAGACGCGTGCCATACTCCAAGCCACTTCTTGCCAGGAAAGTTGAAGCGTCGCCATGCCCAAAGGATTGAAACGCGCCGTTGGCGCCCTGCTGATTGCCCTCGGTTTATACAGCCTGCTGGGCTTTCTGATTCTGCCGGGCATTGCCCTGCGTATCGCCAACCAGCAATTGGCGGCCATGGCCACCGTGCCCGCCAAGCTTGAGCGCCTGGAGCTCAACCCGTTCAGCCTGGAGGTCAGCGCCTGGGGCTTGCATATCGGCGAACCGGCTGCCGACCAGATCGGCTTCCAACGCCTGTACGCCAACCTGCAACTGGACAGCCTGTGGACCGGCGCCTTGCACCTGGCCGACGTCGAGCTGGAAAAGTCCCAGACCGCCGTGCAGTTCAGCAAAGACGGCACCCTCAACCTGACCCAGTTGTTCAAGCTGCCCGCCAGTCCCGAAGTCAAAGACCCCAACGCCAAACCCTTCCCCCTGCGCCTGGACCGCCTGCAACTGATTGAAGGAGCCCTGCAGTTCGCTGACTTGCGCCCCAGTGAACCGGTGCAGTTTGTCTATGACTCGCTGAATCTGGAACTGAAGAAACTCAGCACTCTCCCCGAAGACAACGCCGACATGACCCTGGTGGCCAAAGGGCCGTATGGCGGGCAGTTGGACTGGACTGGCAAGGTCAGCCTGTCGCCCATCACCTCCAGCGGCCAGTTGAAAATCACTGACGGCAATATGAAAGCGTTCTGGCCGTATGTGCGTGACGCGGTGCCGCTGGTGTTGGAAAAAGGCATGCTCAGCCTGAGCACCGATTACACCCTGGACCTCAGCCAAGGCACGCAGCTGCTGCTGACCAACGCCGCGATTACCGTCGCACCGTTTGCCATGAAGAGCGTCGACGACCGCCCGCTGGTGAACCTGGAACGCCTGGAAGTCAGTGAGACTTCGGTGGACCTGGCCAAGCAACTGGTGACGGTCGGCAAGATCCGCAGCCAGAATCTGGAAACCTGGGCCGCCCGTGAGAAGGATGGTCAGCTGGATTGGCAGAAGCTGTTTGCCAGCAAGCCCGTCAGCAAAAAAGTCGAGCCCGCGCCGACCCCGGAGGCCACGCAGCCGGAAGGCACCGAAGCCCCGGCACCCACACCCCCCACCGACCCCAATGCCGTCGCCGCGCAACAGGTGCCTGCACCCACCGAGCCGGCCAAACCCTGGCAGGTGCTGCTGCAGGACACGCAGCTGCGTGGCTACCGCATCCACCTCGCCGACCGCGTGCCGAAAGACCCGGTGGCGCTGGATGTCGGCCCGCTGAACCTGGACCTGGAAAAATTCGACAGCCTCAACGGCTCGCCTTTCACCCTCAAGCTCGATACGGGCCTGGGCAAGCAGGGCAAAATCACTGCTGCCGGGCGGGTCAATCTCAACCCGGTCAACGCGCAACTGAAGGTCACCACCCAGGACATCGACCTGCGCGTGGCGCAGTCTTATCTGGAGCCTTTTGTGCGCCTGGAACTGCGTAGCGGTCTGCTCGGCAGCGACCTGGCCGTCGATCTGAAGAGCACTGAGCCGTTGGCATTGAGCATCACCGGGCGCGCCCAGGTGAACCAGCTGCACACCCTCGACACCCTGAAAAGCCGCGACTTCGTGAAGTGGAAGCAGCTGACCCTTGATGGCCTCAACTACCAGCACGGCGACAGTCTATCCATCGACAAAGTCAGCCTGGCCCAGCCCTATGCGCGCTTCATGATCAACGAAGACCGCAGCACCAACGTCAGCGACCTGGTGATCCCGCAACCGGCCGATCCGAAGGTGTCCTCTTCGAAAAAGCAGGAGCCGGCCGGCAAGCCGCTGGGTATTCATATTGGAGGTGTAGCGATTAACGACGGCTCGGCCAACTTCGCCGACTTCAGCCTCAAACCCAACTTCGGCACCGCCATTCAACAGCTCAATGGCCAGATTGGCACCCTCGACAATCGCAAGCCGCAAGCGGCCAAGGTCGATATCAAAGGCAAGGTCGATCAGTATGCGCCGGTGAGCATCGTCGGCAGCCTCAACCCGTTCGAGCCGCTGGACGCCCTGGACCTGACCACCAGCTTCAAGCACGTCGAACTGACCACGCTGACGCCCTACTCCGGTAAGTTCGCCGGCTATCGCATCCGCAAGGGGCGGATCAACCTCGACCTGCACTACCGCATCGAAAAGGGCCAGTTGAACGCCGAGAACAAGCTGGTGGTGGAGAAGCTGCAACTGGGTGAGCAAGTGGACAGCCCGGATGCCGTCGACCTGCCGATCCGCCTGGCGGTAGCGCTGCTCAAGGACACTGACGGCAAGATCCAGTTGGAGCTGCCGGTATCGGGCGACCTCAATAATCCGCAGTTCAGCGTCATGCCGATTGTCTGGCAGACCCTGCGCAACCTGGTGCTGCGTGCGGCCTCGGCACCATTCAAATTTATTGCCGGACTGGTCAGCGGCGGCTCGGATGTCGACATCAGCACTGTGCAGTTCGCCGCTGGCAGCAGCACCCTCGATGGTGATGCCGAGGGTGGTCTGAACACCCTGGCGGCCGCGCTGAAGGAACGCCCGATGCTGCGCCTCGAAGTAGAGGGACTCAGCGCGGCGAAAGCCGACGGTCCGTTGCTGGCCGAACAGCGTCTGCACCGCGAGTACCAATACATCTACTACAAAATGCTGCAACGCCGTGGCGACAAGGTGCCGGCCAAGGCCGCGCTGCTGGAGGTACCGGAAGACGAACAGGCGCCGATGCTCGAAGGCATCTACCGCACCCGCCTGAAAAAGCAGCCAGCGGAAGAATGGAAACAGCTCAGCGATGACGAGCGCAGCGCCAAACTGCGCGCCGATATCCTCGCCCACTGGAGCAACAACGAGGTGCTGCTGCGCAAACTGGCCCAGGCCCGCGCGGCCACCATCAAGCACTACCTGGTGAGCAAAGGTGGCCTCGCCGATGAGCGCATCTACATGGTCGACGTCAGCCTCGGCGAAGCCCAAAGCAACGGCCGCGTGGCCTCGCCACTGAACCTCGACAGCGAGTGACCGATCACCCTGCAAGCCCCTGCAAAGGGGTTTGCAGCGCGGTTTACCGGTGTGACAGGCGTGATACACCGGTGTAGCCTATTGCCTACAATCGCTCACCGGACTCTCTCCGTGAAAGCTGCCTCCGTGAAAGCCCCCACCTTGAAAGCGTTTGCCCTCCTCAGCCTGCTGCTTGGCGACAGCGCCTTCGCCTCGTCGACATGGCGCTGCCCCAGCGGCCTGGTCAGCGTGGACGACCGCACGGTAGAGGTGGAAAGCAAATGCGGTACACCGCTAAGCCGCAGCATGCTGTCCAGCAAAGTGGTGTACGGCTACTACGGCGAACGCAGCGAAGTACAGGTCGAAGAATGGGCTTACGGCCCGCGCAACGGCATGTACTACTACCTGCGCTTCGAGGGTAACCGCCTGGTCGATATCGATTCCAAACGGGGCGGCTAACCGCCTCTTCAAAAAACAAACTGGACAGGATGCCCAGCCATGAAAAAGTCGTTTTTACTCTGCCTCCCTTTGCTGTTCCTGGCCGCCGAAGGCCACGCCTCGCTGCGTTGCGACAAAGGCATCGCCAGCGAGGGTGACCGCGCCATCGAAGTGCAAACCAAATGCGGCGAGCCGGCGAGCAGCAGCGTGGTCGGTTACGAAAAAACCCGCAGCGGTTCCACCAGCACGGAAGTGGAAGTGCAGGAATGGGTGTATGGCCCGCGCGAAGGCGGCATGCTGTATTTCCTGCGCTTTGAAGGCGGGCGCTTAGTGCGCATCGACAGCAAACGCGGCTGATCGTATCGAGCTTCTGGGCGTCGGCCATACGGCGTTGAAAGTCTTTTTTAAATGCTCACGTACTACAGTACGCTGCGCTTTAAAAAGAGACTTTCGCCTTGCCTGGCCTTAGCCCAGATGCTCGAGTCCCAACGACCAACGTCATGGAAGACATCTTGTGCTGATCATCCCCGCCGAACACCCGCTGGATTGGAAAAAACCACCGGTCCTGACCCTGCTGCTGATTCTGCTCAACACCCTCATCTACTTCGCTTACCAGGGCGGCGACACGGCGCGTGAACAGGCGGCGGTCAAAATCTATCTGGACGGCGGTTTGCTCGACCGCGAGAAAGCGCTGTTTATCGAATCGTTCAGCACCCGCAACAAACTTGAAGAGCGGGTGCGTAAGTCCTTCACCGCTGCGCCGCGCGCGCAGTTGGCGCAGCTGATCCTCAGCGATCTGCAGTTCGAAAACACCCTGCATTACACCCCGGCCTATCAGGACGACCCGGCCTGGCAGGCCGCACGCGCCAAGGCCGAAGCCGCACGCAACCAGATCAGTAACTACCGTTTTGGCTTTATCCCAGCCAAGTTCACTGTGCAGGGCTTGTTTGGTGCGATGTTCCTGCACGCCGACTTCGGCCACCTGGCAGGCAACATGCTGTTCTTGTTTATCTTCGGTTTCGCCCTCGAACGTGCCTTGGGCGGCGCCGTCTATATCGGCCTGTATCTGCTAAGTGGCCTAGCCTCACACCTGCTGTGGTGGGTGATGGACCCGGTATGGGCAACGGGCATCGGCGCCTCGGGCGCTATCGCTGGTTTGATGGGCATGTACCTTGGCATCTATGGCCTGCGGCGGATCAATTTCTTCTACTGGCTGGGACCGATGTTCGGCTACTTCCGCGCGCCAGCCTTGTGGATTCTGCCGATCTGGATGGGCAAAGAGTTGTATGGCCTGCTGCTGGCCAACGACCACGTCAACTACTATGCCCACTTGGGCGGCATGGGCGCGGGGTTTCTCGCCGTGTGGCTGCCCAAGCAGATTGGTGGCCTGAAGGTCGACGAAGCCTACCTGAACAAGGAAGACCCCGACGCGCCATTCAAACGCGAAGTGGCTTCCCTCGATAAGCTGATCGGCGGCTTCAATCTGGAACAGGCTGCCAGCCGCGGCATCGACCTGCTCAACCGCTACCCCAACCGCCTATTGCTGCTGGAGCGTCTCTATCCCGTAGCGAAAAGCCGTGAAGACAAAGCCCTGCTGAGCGCCGTGCTGAAACAACTGTTCGCCCTACCCCAGGCCATCGCCAACCAGCCCCTGCTGCAACGCCTGGCCGACGACAGCGCGCAGTTCACCCTGCTGCAACACCCTGCCGTGCAACTGCACCTGCTGCAACGCCTGCTGCAAGCCCGCGACGGCGCCCGCGCCCTGGGTGCCTGGCGCAAACTGATCCAAACCCGCAACCGCCCGCCGCAACTGCCAGCCCTAACCCTGCAACTGGCCAAACAACTCGGCCAGCAAGACGACCGCAGAGGCGTGAGTGAACTCCACGAGTTCCTGCGCGCCGTCTACCCGGATGCCGAGCAGACGCAGCAGTTGGGGGTTTATCAGCGGCATATTGCGAGATAAAGCCGCTCCTACAGGGGAACGGGGAGCCGTTTGGATTGCGGCCGTTACTCGGTCGAGGGTTTCGGGGCTAAGGTCAGGACCAACGACCAGCGGGAGTAACAGCCGCAGGCTGGCCCGAAGGGTGAGCGCCAGCGAATCAGGCGCCCCGGAGCTTTAAAGCGCAGCGTACTTGAGTACGTGAGCATTTAAAGTCGGCTTTCAACGCGGCATGGCCGACGCCCCGGAAGCCGCCTGTTGTGAACACAAAAAAAAGCCCCCAATTAAGGGGGCTTTTATTGTGTTCACAACTTCCGAGAGAAGTCGTTGAGCTCTTCCTGAGCTTTTTCCTTGGTCCATCCATAGCGCTCCTGAAGTTTCCCTGCCAGGTACTCGCTATGCCCTTCGGCGACATCCAAGTCGTCATCCGTCAGGTCACCCCAACGTTCCTTGATCTTGCCATTGAGCTGTTTCCACTTGCCTTTGATCACGTCGGAATTCATGGGAAGTCCTCCTTTGTCTGGGCCAATCAGGCACCACCGGTGAGGGCGGCGCCTGGGGGGAATGCTGTCAGGCGGTCAGCTGAATCAGTCAGCCGACTTCAGGCCGTCGGCGGAAACCGCCTTCACGCCTTTGATGCCTTTGGTTTTGGCAATTGCCAGGTCACGCTCGGCATCGCTTTTCACTACGCCAGACAGGGAAACCACGCCTTTGTTGGTTTCAACCTTGATGTCCAGGGCGCTGAGGGCACTGTCCGCCACGAAGGTGGATTTGACCTTGCTGGTGATCCAGGTATCGGTCACGGCTTCTTCAGCGGTGTCAGTGGTAGCGGCCATCATCAGCGGAGCGCTGTGGGAGTTAGCTACGTCGGCGAACGCCAGAGGGGACAACAGGGCGCCGGCAGTGGCAGCTGCAATAACGAATTTGTTGAAAGGCTTGTTCATAACGTCTCACTCCTAGTTCATTTGAAAATTCCGCCACCTGTCCTGGCTGCGGTTTCATAGGAGATATCGCAAGGCCTGTGCCAACCTGAATAATATTTTTTATTCGTTATTTATCAATAGGTTATAAATTACCGCCGCCCCACCGCATCGTGCAGATTGCAAGTTCGCCGCTTCGCTCACATGCAATCTGCATGAACAGTCAGCTTTTGCTGGCCATCCGCTCCAGGATCGCTTGCAACGCATCCACTTCAGCCAGTAACGGCGATTGCGGGTAGCGACCACGCACGAACGCCAGCAGCTTCTGCGCAGGTTCCACCTGGCCCAAGCCTTCGGCAAATCCACGTGCCGCGAGCAGGTAGGCGCGGGGAATATGCGGGTAGTCGGGGAAGCGCTGGTGCAGGTTGCGCAGCAGGCTCAGGCCCTCGCGGATCTTGTGGCGGTCAAGCAAAGCGCCGGCAGTGCGTTCGCAGGCGACGGCATCGTCCGGCATATAGTCCGGCTGCAGCTTGCGGGCATTGAGTAGCGCTGTGGCCGCCAGGGCAGGATTTGCCCGCGCCGCCAGCGGCAGGTAATGCGCCAGGTGCCGCAGGCACCGTTCGCGAGCATTGAGATTGAACAGCAACTGGTGAAAGCGCTCGTTGAGCTTGAGGTCGTCGGGAGTGCGCTCCAGCGCCACGGTCAGGGTTTCCAGGGCCTGCTGACTCTGGCCTTCCTTGATGCGGATTTCCGCTTCGGCCATCGCCCGGCGGCGCAGGTATTCGGCGGCCGGGAAGCCGTTGTGGCTGTCTTCCTCGGCAATCACGTAGCCCAACGCGCCCTGATACTGGAACACCGCGTAACCCATCATGGCGCACATGACCACGGCGAAATAGGTGAACAGGAACGCCGCGATGGGCAGCAACACCACCTTGGGCAGGCCGTGGGACAGCATCATCGTCACCCAGTTGGGCGACTGCCAGAGGATGAAAAGAAAGGCGCAGAGAATCAGGTAACGCCAGCCCATGGCCTTGATCACCTGCCCCACTTCTTCGGGGCTGAGGGCGGCGCCCAGCGTCTTGTCCAGCGCCAGGCGAATGATGCTCGCCGGCATCACCAGCAACAGGCCGATGTTCACCAGCCAGTACAGGCCTTCGCTTTCAAAGCTGGCGGCCATCCACAGCGCCGCAAAGCACAGGATAAATACCGCCAGTTGCTTGAAGAACAGGCTGAAGCCGGCACCGGTGAAGGCGCTGGCCAGAGTGGGTGCGGCTTTCTGCGCTTCGCTGCTGGCCTCGATGACGCTGTAGAAGTATTTGGTGGCGATGCTGAACAGCAGCGTCCACAGAATGATCGAAGCCGGCATAAACAGGCTGGCCAGAGCGATCAGCGCGCTGAAGGCCAAAGGGCCACTTTGCAGGCCATAGCCGAAGAATTGCGGAATACGTTCCCAGAACGGCTGGGCAGTGTTGGCCGCGCCGAGGAATTCCATACGGCTGGCGCATAACGGACAGGTTGGCGGGTCTTCCGGGGCGTCCTCATTCAGCGGCGTGCAGCAATCGCCGTAGTGCCGCGGGCACGAGCGGCATAACCAGGTGGCCGGTTGCGCCGGGTGGTAATGGCAAAGACTCTTTTCCATAGGTGCAGCTTCCTTGTTGCGTGGTGACATCTTCGCCAGAGAGGTGGCTATTCTCCAGGCAAAAAAAGAGGGCCCGCAAGGGGCCCTCTTCTCAAGCTGCGATAAAACCCGGGATTAAACGCCCGAAGCTTTGGCCGCTGCTACGTCTTTGATCGACAGTTTGATACGGCCGCGGTTGTCCACGTCCAGTACCAGCACTTCGACTTCCTGACCTTCTTTCAGAATGTCAGTCACTTTCTCAACGCGGGCATCGCTCAGCATCGAGATGTGCACCAGACCGTCTTTACCCGGCAGGATGTTGACGAAGGCGCCGAAGTCGACGATGCGCTCAACCTTGCCGACGTAGATCTTGCCGATTTCAGCTTCTGCGGTGATACCCAGAACGCGCTGACGTGCTGCTTCAGCCGCTTCCTTGGTTTCGCCGAAGATCTTGATCGAGCCGTCGTCTTCGATGTCGATCGAAGCCTTGGTTTCTTCGCAGATCGCGCGGATGGTTGCACCACCCTTGCCGATGACGTCGCGGATTTTGTCCTGGTCGATCTTCATCGCGATCATGGTTGGCGCGTTGGCCGACAGTTCGCTACGGGAAGTCGAGATCACCTGGTTCATCTGACCGAGGATGTTCAGGCGAGCTTCCAGGGCTTGGCCCAGGGCGATCTCCATGATTTCTTCGGTGATGCCGTTGATCTTGATGTCCATCTGCAGCGCGGTAACACCTTTGGCGGTACCGGCCACTTTGAAGTCCATGTCGCCGAGGTGGTCTTCGTCACCGAGGATGTCGGTGAGGATAGCGAATTTCTCGCCTTCCTTAACCAGACCCATGGCGATACCGGCAACCGGCGCCTTCATCGGCACACCAGCGTCCATCAGGGCCAGGGAAGCGCCGCAGACCGAAGCCATGGAGCTCGAACCGTTGGACTCGGTGATTTCCGATACCACGCGAATGGTGTACGGGAACACGTCAGCGGCAGGCAGCATGGCCTGAACCGAACGACGGGCCAGACGGCCGTGACCGATTTCGCGACGGCCAGTGGCGCCCATGCGACCACACTCGCCCACCGAGTACGGAGGGAAGTTGTAGTGCAGCATGAAGGGGTCTTTGCGCTCGCCTTCGAGGGTGTCGAGCAGCTGTGCGTCACGCGCAGTACCGAGGGTAGCAACGACCAGAGCCTGGGTTTCGCCACGGGTGAACAGCGCCGAACCGTGGGTTTTGCCCAGCACGCCAACTTCGATCGCCAGCGGGCGAACGGTGCGGGTGTCGCGGCCGTCGATACGTGGCTTACCGTTAACGATGTTTTCGCGAACGGTGCGGTATTCGATTTCGCCGAAAGCGTCTTTCACTTCACCAGCGGACGGGCCGCCTTCAACGGCGAACTTGGCAACGATCTGGTCTTTCAACTCGCCCAGACGGCCATAACGCTCGTGTTTGATGGTGATGGTGTAAGCCTGGGAGATGGCGTCGCCGAATTCGCTACGGATAGCGTCCAGCAGCACGGTGTTCTTGGCAGCCGGTGCCCAAGCCCAGGTTGGCTTGCCCACTTCGGCAGCCAGTTCGCCAACGGCTTTGATCACCGATTGGAATTCGTCGTGGGCGAACAGTACGGCGCCCAGCATCTGGTCTTCGGTCAGCTCTTTGGCTTCGGATTCAACCATCAGCACGGCGTCTTTGGTACCGGCTACGACCATGTCCAGGCTCGAGGCCTTGAGTTGCTCGTAAGTCGGGTTCAGCAGGTAGCCGGTGCTTTCGTGGAAAGCCACACGAGCGGCGCCGATCGGGCCTTCGAATGGAATGCCGGAGATAGCCAGGGCAGCCGAGGTACCGATCATCGCAGCGATGTCCGGATCGGTTTTCTTGCTGGTGGAAACCACGGTGCAGATCACCTGAACTTCGTTCAGGAAACCTTCAGGGAACAGGGGGCGGATCGGACGGTCGATCAGGCGGGAAGTCAGGGTCTCTTTTTCCGAAGGACGCGCTTCACGCTTGAAGAAGCCGCCAGGGATCTTGCCGGCAGCGTAGGTTTTTTCTTGGTAGTGCACGGACAGCGGGAAGAAGCCTTTGCTTGGGTCGGCTTGCTTGGCGCCAACCACGGTCACCAATACGCTGACGTCGTCGTCAACGGTGACCAATACTGCGCCGGAGGCCTGACGGGCAATGCGGCCAGTCTCGAGGGTGACGGTCGATTGACCGAACTGGAATTTCTTGATTACCGGGTTCACGGTGTATTTACCTTCTTTTTGCCTTGGGGAAATCGTGTTCTTGCAGAATTCTTGGGCAACTCCGGGATTCGGACCCGGGCACTGTCCAGGTGATACAGACAAAACCGATGGTGCAGATAAAACTTGAGGCTGGATGCCTGCCGTTATTCACCGGGCTGCCAGAGCAGCCCCAACCAATAACGACAAACAACCAACCTCTAGCAGCTTCGCTATTAGCGACGCAGGCCCAGACGACCGATCAAGGTGCTGTAGCGGGTAACGTCTTTGCCTTTGAGGTAGTCCAGCAGCTTACGACGCTGGTTTACCATGCGGATCAGACCACGACGGGAGTGGTGATCTTTACCGTTGGCTTTGAAGTGACCTTGCAGCTTGTTGATGTTGGCGGTCAGCAGTGCAACTTGCACTTCTGGCGAACCAGTATCACCAACGGCTTGTTGGTAGTCGGTAACGATTTGAGCTTTTTCTTCAACGCTGAGTGCCATGTGGGCTTCCTCTCAGTAAGGAGCTGCATCCAGTGAACGCATCTCCAATAGGCCGAGGACAAATCCTCGTATTAAAAAATGAGATGTGACCGTGCCTATTAACAGCCACCCTCGCCCACCCCGGTTACCCGGCATGGTTCGGTCATTCTGACCGAATCAAACGACGCGGCGCGATGCGCCCGTCTTCACTCACTTCGCCAATCCCGATGAAGCGAGCATTGTGATCTTGTACGCGGACCATGCCGAACTTCGGCGCATCCGGGGCACGAACCGCTTGCCCATGTAACCAGTAAAACGCGCTGTGCTCGGAGAACTGCACCAGAGGCCAGTGTTCCAGGCCGCTGTCGGAGGGCAACAGGAAGCGGTCGACTGCTTCGTTGCCACCGTCGGCGTGAACCTGTTCCAGCTCTTCCAGGGTTACCGTCTGGGCCAGCACAAAGGGACCTGCCTGGGTACGTCGCAGTTCTGCGACGTGCGCACCGCAACCTAACGCCTGGCCAATGTCTTCCACCAGGGTCCGGATATAGGTGCCTTTGCTGCAGGCCACCGACAAACGTGCCTGCTCGCCCTCACAGCCCAGCATTTCCAGGCGCGCAATAGTAACAGAACGCGCTTCACGCTCCACTACTTCGCCTGCACGCGCCAGCTTGTACAACGGCTGACCATCACGCTTGAGGGCGGAGTACATCGGCGGTATCTGACTGATTTGCCCGCGGAAACGCGGCAAAACAGCCTCGATATCGTCGCGACCAACGGTCACCTCACGGCGTTCGATCACCTCACCCTCGGCGTCGGCAGTGGTCGTGGTAACGCCCATCTGCATCAGCGTCTCGTAGCCTTTGTCGGCATCGAGCAGGTACTGGGAGAACTTGGTCGCCTCGCCAAAGCACAACGGCAGCACGCCGGTGGCCAGGGGGTCGAGGCTACCGGTATGGCCGGCCTTCTCGGCGTTCAGCAACCAGCGGACCTTTTGCAGAGCCGCGTTGGAACTGAAGCCCTTGGGCTTGTCGAGCAGGATGATGCCGCTGACGTTACGGCGAATGCGTTTGACCTGAGCCACCCGTTACTCCTTATCGGCAGCCGGTGGTGTTTCGACGTCGACGTGTTGGCCATCTTCGGCCACCGCACGCTCGATCAACGCCGACAGGTGCGCACCGCGCATTACGCTTTCGTCGTAATGGAAATGCAGTTGCGGCACGCTGCGCAGCTTCATGGCGCGGGCCAGCTGCATGCGCAGGAAACCGGCGGCATCATTCAGCGCCTTGACGTTCTGGGCGATTTCTTCCGCAGTGTCCTGGCCCATCACGGTGATGAAAATCTTCGCGTGGCCGACATCGCGGCTTACGTCGACGGCAGTAACGGTCACCAGACCGACACGCGGGTCTTTGACTTCACGACGGATCAGCTGTGCCAGCTCGCGCTGCATCTGATCGCCGATACGTTGGGTACGGCTATATTCTTTGGCCATCTAACTACCTGTTACCTCCCGCCACGGCACAAAACCCTGACGGTCTGAAAGCGGCAAACGCCCGGCCAGGCGTGAGCCGGACCGGGCGTTGCGTAAAACAGCTCGAGCTTAAAGGCTGCGAGCCACTTGGATCTTCTCGAACACTTCGATCTTGTCGCCGACTTTGACGTCGTTGTAACTCTTCACGCCAATACCGCATTCCATGCCGGCACGGACTTCAGAGGCGTCGTCTTTGAAGCGACGCAGCGATTCAAGCTCGCCTTCGAAGATCACGATGTCTTCACGCAGTACACGGATCGGACGGTTACGGTAAACCGTACCTTCAACCACCATGCAACCTGCGATCGCACCGAACTTCGGCGAACGGAATACGTCACGCACTTCGGCGATGCCGAGGATGTTCTCGCGAACGTCGCTGCCGAGCATACCGGTCAGGGCTTTCTTGACGTCTTCGATGATGTCGTAGATCACGTTGTAGTAACGCATATCCAGACCTTCCTGCTCGACGATCTTGCGCGCGCCGGCATCGGCACGCACGTTGAAGCCAAACAGTACAGCGTTGGAGGCCAGTGCCAGGTTGGCGTCGGACTCGGTGATACCACCGACACCGCCACCGACTACGCGCACTTGCACTTCGTCGTTACCCAGGCCGTTGAGCGCACCTTGCAGGGCTTCCAACGAACCACGAACGTCGGACTTGAGCACGATGTTGAGAGTTTTCTTCTCTTCCTGGCCCATGTTCTCGAAGATGTTTTCCAGCTTGCCGGCATGCGCGCGAGCCAGTTTGACTTCGCGGAACTTGCCTTGACGGAACAATGCGACTTCCCGCGCTTTCTTCTCGTCAGCCAGCACGCTCATCTCGTCGCCAGCATCTGGCGTACCGTCGAGGCCGAGGATTTCCACCGGAATGGAAGGACCGGCTTCTTTGATGGACTTGCCGTTTTCGTCGAGCATGGCGCGAATGCGACCGAAGTTCGAACCGACCAGAACCATGTCGCCTTGGCGCAGCGTACCGTCCTGTACCAGTACGGTAGCGACCGGACCACGACCTTTGTCGAGGCGGGACTCAACCACAACGCCGCGGCCAGGAGCCGTTGGTGTCGCTTTGAGTTCCAGTACTTCGGCTTGCAGCAGAACCGCTTCAAGCAGCTCGTCCACGCCAGTACCCATCTTCGCCGAAACGTTAACGAACGGGTTGTCACCGCCCCACTCTTCCGGGGTCACGCCGTGAGCTGCCAGTTCGCTTTTGATGCGTTCCAGATCAGCGCCCGGCTTGTCGATCTTGTTCACCGCAACCACTAGCGGTACGCCAGCGGCTTTCGCATGCTGAACGGCTTCAACGGTCTGCGGCATTACGCCGTCGTCCGCTGCAACTACCAGGATCACGATGTCGGTGGCCTTGGCGCCACGGGCACGCATTGCGGTAAACGCAGCGTGGCCCGGGGTGTCGAGGAAGGTCACCATGCCGCGCTCGGTTTCTACGTGGTAGGCGCCGATGTGCTGGGTGATACCGCCGGCTTCGCCAGCAGCCACTTTGGCGCGACGAATGTAGTCCAGCAGCGAGGTTTTACCGTGGTCAACGTGGCCCATTACGGTCACAACCGGTGCACGGGAAACTGCCTCACCTTCGAACTTCAAGGACTCGGCCAACTGCTCTTCAAGGGCGTTGTCGCTGACCAACTTGACGTTGTGACCCAGCTCTTCAGCGATCAGCTGCGCGGTTTCCTGATCCAGAACCTGGTTGATGGTCACCGGAGTGCCCATCTTGAACATGAACTTGATCACTTCAGCCGCTTTAACCGACATCTGTTGCGACAGTTCGCCAACAGTGATGGTTTCGCCGATGGATACGTCGCGCACAACCGGACCGGTCGGGCTCTGGAAACCATGGGCGTTGCGTTTCTTCAGCTTGGCCTTGCCACGACCGCCACGACGGAAGCTGTCGCTTTCCTCGTCGGTGGTACGCGGAGCAACGCGCGGAGCCGGAGCCTTTTCCTTCTCTTTGACCGAAGGACGGTGCGCGGTGGCCTTGCGGTCGCCGCCACGACGATCGTCGTCGTTGCGCGGTTTGTCCGGGCGACGCTGCTCGTCTTTCTTGCGCTCTTCAACCGGAGCAACCACTGGCGGCAGCTCGATATCAGCAACCACAGGCGCGGCTGCCGCAGCAACTGGCGCAGCATCAGCAGCCGACTGCGAAGGCGCACCAGCGTTAGCTTCGCGACGGGTCGCTTCTTCAGCCTGACGTTTGGCTTCTTCAGCCGCCTGTTGGCGTGCCTCTTCAGCCGCGCGCTCTTCTTGCTCGCGCTTCTGCTCGGCTTCGATTTCTTCGTTGCTGCGCTTGACGAAGGTTTTCTTCTTGCGCACTTCAACGCTGATGGTTTTGCTCCCTGCAACGCGCAGGGTGCTGGTGGTTTTGCGCTGCAAGGTGATCTTGCGCGGCTCTTCCACTTTCTCGCCGTGACTGCCTTTGAGATGCGCCAACAGGGCTTGCTTCTCGCTATCGGTCACAACTTGATCGGCACCCGTGTGCGGCAAACCTGCCTCACGCATCTGCAACAACAGACGCTCTACAGGGGTGGCGACCACTTGGGCCAGTTCTTTGACCGTGACTTGCGTCATGCACTTCTCTCCTCAGGCCGCCTACTTACTCGAACCAATGGGCTCGGGCGGCCATGATCAACTTGCCGGCACGCTCTGCGTCGATACCGTCGATGTCGAGCAGGTCATCAATAGACTGCTCGGCCAGGTCTTCGCGGTTAATCACGCCGCGCACTGCCAGTTCTTGCGCCAGAGCCTTGTCCATACCCTCAAGTGAGAGCAGGTCTTCGGCGGGGTGCGCGTCTGCCAGCTTTTCTTCTGTCGCGATGGCTTTGGTCAGCAGGCGATCTTTGGCGCGAGCGCGGAGCTCGGTGACGATTTCCTCGTCGAAGCCATCGATGCTAAGCATCTCTTCCATCGGGACGTAGGCGATTTCTTCCAGGCTGGTGAAGCCTTCTTCTACCAACACCTGAGCAATGTCTTCGTCGACTTCCAGCTCGTCGATGAAGCTTTGCAGGATGTCGCCAGTTTCAGCTTGCTGCTTGGCCTGAATATCCGCTTCGGTCATTACATTCAGTGTCCAGCCGGTCAACTGACTGGCCAAACGAACGTTCTGACCGCCACGGCCGATTGCTTGCGCCAGGTTGTCTTCACCGACGGCGATGTCCATGGCATGGGCATCTTCGTCAACGATGATGGCGGCAACTTCGGCCGGTGACATGGCGTTGATCACGAACTGAGCAGGATTGTCATCCCACAGCACGATATCGACACGCTCGCCGCCCAACTCACCTGACACCGCTTGTACACGCGAGCCGCGCATACCAATGCAGGCGCCTTGCGGGTCAATACGCTTGTCTTTGGAGCGCACGGCAATTTTGGCCCGCGAACCCGGGTCACGGGAGGCGGCCATCACTTCGATCAGCTCTTCAGCGATTTCTGGCACTTCGATGCGGAACAACTCGATCAGCATTTCCGGCGCGGTACGCGACAGGATCAGCTGCGGGCCGCGGTTCTCGGTGCGAATTTCTTTCAACAGGGCACGCAGACGTGCGCCAACACGGAAGGTCTCGCGAGAGATGATGTCCTCGCGGGCCAGCAGTGCTTCGGCGTTGTTCCCCAGGTCAACGATAACGTTGTCGCGGGTGACCTTCTTGACGGTGCCGGAGATGATTTCACCCAAACGCTCGCGGTAAGCCTCGACCACTTGGGCACGTTCAGCTTCACGAACTTTCTGAACGATCACTTGTTTGGCGGTTTGTGCCGCGATGCGACCGAATTCGATCGACTCGATCTTCTCTTCGATGGTGTCGCCAAGCTGGGCATCAGGCTTGATCTCGCGAGCCTCGTCGAGCGTCAGCTCGGATGCCAGATTGAACAGCGATTGATCATCAACCACGGTCCAGCAACGGAATGTCTCGTAGCTGCCCGTTACCCGGTTGATCTCTACGCGAAGTTCAACTTCAACGTCGAAACGTTTTTTCGTCGCAGTGGCCAGAGCCAACTCCAACGCCTCAAAAATAACGCCGGCCGGTACGCCCTTTTCGTTGGATACCGACTCAACAACCAGCAGTACTTCTTTGCTCATCGTACGCCTCGCCTTTCGCAATCCATTGGATCCGCGGGATCCGCGTCTCAGTCAAAACTGGGAACAATATTGGCCTTGTCGATCGAGTCGATCGGCAACAGATACTCGTGGTCATCAACCAGCACCACAACGTCCTGTTCCTCTACTCCGCGGAGGAGGCCCTGAAAGTTACGCCGCCCATCGAAGGGTGAACGCAGTTTGATCTTTACTTGCTCACCGGCGTGCGCGGCGAACTGTTCAATAGTGAACAGTGGCCGGTCCATGCCCGGCGAAGACACCTCCAGGGTGTACTCGCTGGCTACCGGGTCTTCGACATCCAGGACACCGCTCAACTGGCGACTGACCTTTTCGCAGTCCTCGACAAGAATGCCGTTGGCATGATCGATATAGACGCGAAGCAGGGAATGCCGCCCCTGGGACAGGAACTCGATACCCCAGCATTGATAGCCAAGGGCCTCGACTACCGGGGCCAGCAAGGCCTGCAACTCTTCTAGCTTGCTCGACACTTGAACCCCTCGTGCATGTCGTACAAATAAAAAATGGGCGAAACGCCCATCCCTTGACGCCGCTGAGCACTACGCCCAACGACAAAACAGCCAAGCCAACAAAGCAACCGGCTAACAAAAAGCCCCTAAAAAGGGGCTCCGCTACAACCGATTGCAGGGGAAAGAAGGTCAAACCACAACCTTTTTGGCCATGAGCCCATCGAGCGATCGAACGGCCAAACCCCACGTTAAAGCTGGGGCCGAAGTATACGACCGAACTCACACGTGGGTCAATCCAACCCCCAGCAACAGCAAAGCCCGCATGAAGCGGGCTTTGCTGTTCAATTGGTACCGAGAAGGGGACTCGAACCCCTACAGCCTATGGCCACTACCACCTCAAGGTAGCGTGTCTACCAATTCCACCACCTCGGCAATTAACGCACTTACTTCTGCTCTGGAGCTTGAGGTACGTCGCCGGCGTCAGACGCTGGCTTTTGCTCTTCGAGCACCGGCACATCTTCTGCTACCGGTTTTTTCTGCTGCTCTACCACTGCTGGGGCAGGCAAACCAGCCTGACTCAGCGAGCTAGCTTTTTCCTTAGCAAAGAAGCCTAAGCCCAAGCTAGTTATGAAAAAAGCGGCGGCAAGTATAGCAGTAAAACGACTAAGAAAGGTAGAGGAACCTTGGCTACCAAAAACAGTTGCCGAAGCACCCGAACCAAACGAGGCACCGGCATCGGCACCTTTACCCTGCTGCAGCAGTACGAGCGCAACAACGCCCAGGGCCGCCAGCAGGTGCAGAACTACAACGACAGTTTCCAGCATCTCTTAGTTTCCTGCGGCGCGACAGATCGCACCAAACTCATCCGCATTCAGAGAGGCTCCACCAATGAGCCCCCCATCGATATCCGGCATGCCGAACAATTCAACCGCATTGGCCGCCTTGACACTGCCGCCATAAAGAATTCTCACACCGCGAGCCACTTCGGCATTTTCTGCTTGCAGTTGCGCACGTATTGCTGCATGCACTTCCTGAGCTTGCTCTGGCGTTGCGGTCAAGCCTGTACCAATTGCCCAAACCGGCTCGTAAGCGATAACTGCACGAGCGAAAGCACCAACACCCAACTCTTCGATCACACTGCCAAGCTGGCGACCCACTACTTCCAGGGTCTTGCCCGCTTCACGCTGCGCCAGGGTTTCCCCGATACACAACACCGGGGTAAGACCACAGGATTGCGCAGCGGCAAACTTGCGACTTAGCAACTCATCGCTCTCACCGAGAATCTGGCGACGCTCCGAGTGACCAACCAGCACCAGCGTGCATCCTGCATCAGCCAATTGGCTCGATGCGATCTCGCCGGTCAGCGCACCTTGCATGGGTTCGACTGCGCAATTTTGCGCACCGACCGCAATGGCTTTACCGTCAAGACCAGTCATCACCTGATTGATGTAAAGGCAGGGCGGAAAAACCGCCACCTCAACACCAGTCGGCAATGCCAAGAGGCGCAGGCCTTTGATCAACTCAGCGACGCTGGCGCGGGTACCGTGCATCTTCCAGTTACCAGCTACCAAGGGGCGACGCATGTTCTACCTCGTCGATCAAAGTGGGCGCAGATGCTACCCAAGAGATTAGGGATTAGCAAGCCGAATCAGGCACAGACTTCAGTAACTACTTTAGCTAATTCATCAGCATAGCTACGCACCAGGGCTTCATCGTCGCCCTCGACCATCACACGCACCAGCGGCTCGGTACCGGACTTACGCAGCAAGACACGCCCGCGCCCACCCATGCGCTCAGTTACGCGCGCGCAGGCATCAGTAACAGCAGGATGGGCAACGGGATCGACACCGCCAGCAAAACGCACGTTAACCAACACCTGCGGACACTTGCGCACCCCCTGACGCGCCTCTGCCAAGCTCTTGTCCCAGCGCTTCAGCGCGAGCAGCACTTGCAACGCCGCGATGATCGCATCACCGGTGGTGGTGTGTTGAAAGCAAACGATATGGCCAGAGCTCTCACCGCCGATCTGCCAGTTTCGCTCCAGCAATTCGCTAATGACATAGCGGTCGCCGACGTTGGCGCGCACGAACGGAATTTTCAGATCGGCCAGCGCCAACTCAAGACCGAGGTTGCTCATCAGCGTGCCAACCACCCCGCCTTGCAGCTTGCCCTGCTCCTGCAGATCGCGGGCGATGATGTACAGCAACTCATCACCATCCACCAGGGCGCCGGTGTGATCGACCATCAGCACGCGGTCGGCGTCGCCATCGAAGCCGATACCCAGATCCGCCTGATTGGCCACGACCGCAGCCTGCAGCGACTCCATATGTGTGGAGCCACAGTCTTCGTTGATGTTCAGGCCGTTGGGCTGCGCAGAAAGCACAGTGACCTGCGCCCCCAACTCGCGAAACACGCTCGGCGCGATCTTGTAGGCGGCACCGTGGGCGCAATCGACGACCAATTTCAAACCGGCGAAATCGGTGCTGGTGGGCACACTGCTTTTGCAGAATTCGATATAGCGGCCGGCCGCGTCGTTGATGCGCGAAACCTTGCCCAATTGCGCCGACTCGACCACGGTCATCGGCGCATCGAGGAGTTCCTCAATCATCAACTCCAGCTCATCAGGCAGCTTGGTGCCCTGACCGGAGAAAAACTTTATGCCGTTGTCATCGTGGGGATTGTGCGAGGCACTGATGACGATGCCAGCCTCGGCATGGAAGGTACGAGTCAGGTACGCGATGGCCGGTGTAGGCATCGGCCCCAGCAGCATCACGTCAGCGCCCGCCGCAGAAAGCCCGGCCTCCAGGGCCGATTCGAACATGTACCCGGAGATTCGCGTGTCCTTGCCAATCAGCACGCGGCAAGCGCCCTGCTTGCGGAACGCCATGCCCGCTGCCCAGCCCAGTTTGAGCATGAAATCAGGAGTGATCGGAAACTGACCTACGCGCCCACGAATACCGTCGGTGCCGAAATACTTCTTGCCCATATGCTCTCCGATCTTCTTATTCTGCTGCTTGAACAGCAGCAATCATGCGCACCACATCCACCGTCTCGGCGACGTCGTGCACACGCAAAATATGCGCGCCCTTGGCCACTGCCAGGGCTGCCAATGCCAGGCCGCCATACAGACGCTCGCCCACTTCCCGCCCCAGCGCCCGACCAATCATGCTCTTGCGTGAGACACCAACCAATAGCGGCCGACCAAGGGCGTGCAATTCCTGCATGTGCTTGAACAGCGACAGATTGTGTTCGTAGGTTTTGGCAAAGCCAAAGCCCGGATCCAGTACCAAGCGCTCAGCAGCAATACCGGCCGCTATGCAGGCCGCCATGCGCTCACTCAGAAAATCACCCACCTCGGCAACCAGATCGGTGTACATCGGGTTGTCCTGCATGGTGCCGGGCTCGCCGCGCATATGCATCAGGCACACCGGTAAATTGGTTGCGGCCACCGCCTCAAGCGCGCCGTCACGCTGAAGCGAACGGACATCGTTGATCAACCCTGCACCCAGGCGCGCCGACTCGCGAATCACCGCCGGCGTGGAGGTATCCACTGAGATAATCACATCCAGCTCGCGGGCAATCGCTTCGACCACCGGCGCAACGCGCTCCAACTCCTCGACCGGAGAAACCGGGCGTGCGCCAGGGCGCGTCGACTCACCACCAACGTCGATCAGCGTCGCGCCAGCGGCGACCATATCGGCCGCATGCTGCAAGGCCAGATCGATACGACTGAAGTGTCCGCCGTCGGAGAAAGAATCTGGGGTGACGTTAAGAATGCCCATTACGTGCGGGCGGCTTAAATCAAGAAACCGGCTGCCACACGGCAGCCGGTTCGGGTGTTGCGTCAGGGACATGTCAGGCCTTAATGCTCAGCGGCCGGGCCACCGATAGGTTTCTCTGGGGTTTCGGCTTGATCCTGCTTGCTGATCGTGGTGCCAGAATCACCGTCATCCTGCCAGTCGCGTGGTTCGCGCGGAGTACGGCCATTCATGATGTCGTCGATCTGCTCGGCATCGATGGTTTCGTACTTCATCAGCGCATCACACATAGCGTTGAGCTTGTCGCGGTTCTCTTCCAGCAGGCGCTTGGCGGTGCCGTAGCACTCGTCGATGATGCTGCGCACCTCCAGGTCGATCAATTTGGCAGTATCAGCAGAAAGGTTGCTCTGCTGGCTGCCCATGCTACGACCGAGGAACACTTCGCCATCTTCTTCGGCATACATAAGCGGACCGAGTTTTTCGGACAGACCCCACTTGGTGACCATGTTCCGAGCTATCTGACTGGCACGCATGATGTCGTTGGAAGCGCCGGTGGTAACACCGTCAAAACCCAGGGTCATCTCTTCCGCGATACGACCACCGTACAGCGAACAGATCTGGCTGGTCAGCGCACGCTTGGACAAGCTGTAGCGATCTTCTTCCGGCAGGAACATGGTCACACCCAAAGCGCGACCACGCGGAATGATGGAGACCTTGTAGACCGGGTCATGCTCAGGCACCAGGCGACCGACGATGGCGTGACCCGCCTCGTGGAACGCGGTGTTCATTTTCTCTTTCTCGGACATGACCATCGATTTGCGCTCGGCGCCCATCATGATCTTGTCTTTGGCCAGTTCGAATTCTTTCATTTCGACGATGCGTTTACCGGCGCGAGCAGCGAACAGCGACGCTTCGTTGACCAGGTTGGCCAGATCGGCACCGGAGAAGCCGGGCGTACCACGCGCGATAACGGCTGGTTTGACGTTGTCGCCCATCGGCACTTTGCGCATGTGCACTTTCAGAATCTGCTCACGACCGCGGATATCCGGCAGGCCAACCACAACCTGGCGGTCGAAACGGCCGGGACGCAGCAAGGCCGGGTCGAGTACATCCGGACGGTTGGTGGCGGCGATGACGATGATGCCGTCATTCATTTCAAAGCCATCCATCTCAACCAGCAACTGGTTCAGGGTCTGCTCACGCTCGTCATGACCACCGCCCATGCCAGCACCACGGTGACGACCGACGGCGTCGATTTCGTCGATGAAGATGATGCAGGGAGCGTGTTTCTTGGCCTGTTCGAACATGTCGCGGACGCGGCTGGCGCCGACACCGACAAACATTTCCACGAAGTCAGAGCCGGAAATGGTGAAGAATGGGACTTTGGCTTCGCCTGCAATGGCCTTAGCCAGCAAGGTTTTACCGGTACCCGGTGGACCCACCATCAGCACACCGCGAGGGATACGGCCGCCGAGACGCTGGAACTTGCCCGGGTCACGCAGGAATTCGACCAGCTCACCCACTTCCTCTTTCGCCTCGTCGCAGCCCGCAACGTCAGCCAGGGTTGTCTTCACTTGGTCTTCAGACAGCAGACGGGCCTTGCTCTTACCAAAGCTCATCGGACCGCCTTTACCACCGGCACCGCCTTGCATCTGGCGCATAAAGAACATGAACACCGCAATGATGACGAGGATCGGGAAACTGGCGACCAGCAACTGAGTCCAGATGCTCTGCTGCTCAGGCTTTTTGCCTTCAACGGTGACGTTGTTGTTGATCAGATCGCCGATCAGACCACGGTCTTCAATCATCGGGCGCACGGTAGTGAACGGCTTACCGTCAGTGCCAATACCCGTAATGGTGAAGCCTTCGATGGTGACTTTTTGCACGCCACCATCTTTGACCTGCTCGATAAATTGCGAGTAGTTCAGCGTCTGCGGCTCGCTCGGGCTGGAAAAGTTGTTCATCACCGTCACCAGGACGGCAGCGATGATCAGCCACAAGATCAGGTTCTTTGCCATGTCGTTCAATTAGCTACCCTCTGAAGCAGGCCCCACGCGGGACGAACCTCGCATTACGGCTGGATATTGATCAGCCTAACTTACTACACAACTTCCGAACCTAGGCAGGAAGCGTCTGTAACCCTTTATGAGGCACTGCCGTGGAAAGCGGCAAAACAACGCTCGATTCGTATAACGTTCGACTGAACCGTTTCTTCATGGGTTCAATCTTGCGCCCCGCGAAAGCCACGGGCCAGTAAATATTGCTCGCGGGAGCGGTCACGAGACGACAGCGGCTTGCGCATCTGCACCTTCTCAAACATCGCCCGCACCTGCTTGTGGTACTCATCAAAGCCTTCGCCTTGGAAGATTTTGATCAGAAAATCGCCGCCAGGACGCAGCACCTGGCCAGCCAGATCGAGAGCCAACTCGCACAGATACATCGAGCGCGCCTGATCCGCCATCTTCACCCCACTCATATTGGGGGCCATATCGGAAATCACAAGGTCTACCGGATTATTGCCGACAGCCTCAAGAATTTGCGCCAGCACTGACTCTTCCGTGAAGTCACCCTGAATAAAGGTAACGTCCGGGATGCTGTCCATTTCCAGGATATCGGACGCGATCAAGCGACCCTTGTCGCCTAACACTCGACTGGTTACCTGCGACCAGCCGCCCGGTGCAGCGCCGAGGTCGATCACGGTGTTACCCGGACGCAGGATTCGATCTTTCTCCTGGATTTCCAGCAATTTGTAGCTGGCACGCGAACGGTAGCCGTCCTTCTGCGCCATTTTTACGTAGGGGTCGTCGAAATGCTCTTTCAACCAACCTTGACTTGATTTGGAACGTGCCACTGGGCACCTCAAAAATTAACGGGGCGTGATTAACTGGGCGGTACCGAGAGCGCTCGGGTAAACTAGCCGCCGCTTTTTACAAGATCAGACGCAGGGGTCAGATTATGCCGCTCACTCAGGAGCAGAAGAAACAGTACAAATCTATCGGTCACCATCTGAAACCGGTATTGATTGTTGCTGACAATGGTTTGACCGAAGGTGTGCTTGCCGAATTGGAGCGCGCATTGACTGATCACGAACTGATCAAGATCCAACTCAGAATCACTGAACGTGAATCGCGCCTGGCTGCAATCGACGAGCTGTGCAAGACCGCCAAGGCTGAACTGGTACAGGTCATCGGCAAGATGGCGCTGATCTACCGCAAGAACCCGAAGGTCAATAAGCAGTTGTCCAACGTCACCCGCTTCAGCTGATATCCCGCTCCCTGTCAGTGGCGCGCCTTGCGCGCCCTGGCTGCCTCGCCGTCCGGCACCGGCTGCAATACCAGCAGCACACCGCACAACGCCAAGACCAGAAAACAGAATAACTGTAGACGCAGTGCGTCCGGCAACCAGCGCTGCAACGCGCCGTAGCCCAACGCCACCAGTAAACTCACGACCAGCAATTGGCCGCGAGAGTCGCGCCACAGGGCATCAAAGCGCTCGACCTGCAGCAGAACCAGGGCTTGCAGCAGCAAACCAGCCGCTGCCAGCAGCACCAGCAATGGGCTCAAGGTATTGGCGACTTCCTCGACCAACATCGGCGCCAGACCAATTCGCTCCAACGCCGGCAACATAACCAAATGCAGCAGCCAGAGGCCGCCGACCCAGAACGTCTGAGCCAGCCGCCAACTGATGGCACCCGCGTCGATGGTGCGAGCCTTAGATATGACGAACCTCGACGATCTCGTACTCGATCAGGCCGCTGGGCGTGCGCACAGCAACCACATCGCCCTCTTCCTTGGCGATCAAGGCGCGAGCGATGGGTGAACCGACGGAAATCTTGCCGAGTTTGATGTCCGCTTCGTCTTCACCAACGATCTGGTAGGTCACGCGCTCGTCAGTCTCGACGTTGGCGATCTCCACCGTGGTACCGAAAATCACCTTGCCGGTCGGCTCGATGGCCGTGACGTCGATGATCTGCGCATTCTGCATACGCCCTTCGATGTCACGGATACGCGCCTCGACCATACCCTGCTGCTCGCGAGCAGCGTGGTATTCGGCGTTTTCCTTGAGGTCACCCAATTCGCGGGCCGTGCCAATGTCCTGGCTGAGCTTCGGACGCACGACCTTGGTCAGGTGGGCGTGTTCTTCTTCCAGGGCGCGAGCGCCCTGGACGGTCATTGGGTACTTGATCATGCCTTCAATCCTGCATGCAGATCCTGCAAGCGGCGTACGGTTTTTTCAGGACCGAACTTCAGCGCTTCGCAGATGGCCTCGCCCGCCGCAATGGTGGTGGTGCAGTAGATCTTGTGCTGCAGCGCGTTACGGCGGATGGAGTAAGAGTCAGCGATCGACTGACGACCTTCGGTGGTGTTGATGATCAGGGTGACTTCGTCATTCTTGATCATGTCGACCACGTGCGGACGGCCTTCGGTCACCTTGTTCACGCGACGGACTTTCAAGCCAGCCGCTTCGATGAGCTTGGCAGTACCGGCGGTGGCAACGATTTCGAAACCCAGGCTGATCAGGTCGCGAGCAACGCCGGCCACCAGAGGTTTGTCGTCGTCGCGCACGCTGATAAACGCAGTGCCACCGGTTGGCAGGATTTCGCTGGCGCCCATCTGCGCTTTGGCGAACGCCTCACCGAAGGTATCGCCCACACCCATCACTTCACCGGTCGACTTCATTTCTGGGCCGAGGATCGGGTCAACGCCTGGGAACTTGGCGAACGGGAATACCGCTTCTTTCACGCTGTAGAAGTTCGGAATGATCTCTTCGGTCAGGCCGACTTCTTTCAGGGTTTTACCGGCCATAACGCGCGCGGCAATCATGGCCAGAGAAACACCGATGCACTTGGACACGAACGGTACGGTACGGGAAGCACGCGGGTTCACTTCGATGACGAAGATGTCCTCGCCCTGGACCGCCATCTGCACGTTCATCAGGCCAACCACGCCGAGCTCCAGGGCCATTTTCTTGACCTGTTCGCGGATCTCGTTCTGGATGTGCGCCGGCAGTGAGTACGGTGGCAGCGAGCAAGCGGAGTCACCAGAGTGCACGCCCGCTTGTTCGATGTGCTGCATGATCGCGCCGATTACCACGGTCTCGCCGTCACACACCGCGTCGATATCGACTTCGATGGCGCAGTTGAGGAAGTGGTCGAGCAATACCGGGCTGTCGTTGGAGACTTGCACGGCTTCACGCAGGTAGCGCTTGAGCTCTTCTTCTTCGTAGACGATTTCCATCGCCCGGCCGCCCAATACGTAGGACGGACGCACCACCAGCGGGTAACCGATCTTGTTGGCGGCACGAATCGCTTCGTCTTCGCTGCGCACGGTGGCGTTTGGCGGCTGACGCAGGTTCAGGCGCTCGACCATCTGCTGGAAGCGCTCACGGTCTTCGGCACGGTCGATGGCATCAGGCGAGGTACCGATGATCGGTACGCCCGCTTCTTCCAGAGCGCGAGCCAGTTTCAGCGGGGTTTGGCCGCCGTACTGAACGATCACACCTTTAGGCTGTTCAACGCGGACGATTTCCAGCACGTCTTCCAGGGTTACCGACTCAAAGTACAGGCGGTCCGAGGTGTCGTAGTCAGTGGAAACGGTTTCCGGGTTGCAGTTGACCATGATGGTTTCGTAACCATCGTCACGCATCGCCAGGGCGGCGTGTACGCAGCAATAGTCGAACTCGATGCCCTGACCGATACGGTTCGGGCCACCGCCCAGAATCATGATCTTGTCGCGGGTCGACGGGTTCGCTTCGCACTCTTCCTCGTAGGTCGAGTACATGTAAGCGGTGTCGGTGGCGAACTCGGCCGCGCAGGTGTCGACGCGCTTGTACACCGGCAACACTTTCAGCTTGTGACGGTGGCTGCGCAGGTTCTTCTCGGTCACGCCCAACAGCTTGGCCAGACGGGCATCGGAGAAACCTTTGCGCTTGAGCTTGTACATCACATCGCGGTCGATGGACGACAGGCCCAGGGTCTTGATGCGCTCTTCGTCTTTGATCAGGTCTTCGATCTGCACCAGGAACCAGTGGTCGATCATGGTCAAGGCGTAGATATCGTCGCAGCTCATGCCGGCACGGAAGGCGTCAGCCACGTACCAGATGCGCTCGGCGCCCGGCACGGTCAGTTCGCGCTTGAGCGCGGCCTTGGATTCCGGGTTGGTCAGATCCAGCTTGGGATCGAAACCGTTTACGCCTACTTCCAGGCCGCGCAAGGCTTTCTGCAGCGATTCCTGGAAAGTACGGCCGATGGCCATGACTTCACCCACGGACTTCATCTGAGTAGTCAGACGGGCATCCGCTTTGGGGAATTTTTCGAAGGCGAAACGTGGGATCTTGGTAACCACGTAGTCGATGGCCGGCTCGAACGAGGCCGGGGTTTTGCCGCCGGTGATGTCGTTCTGCAGCTCGTCGAGGGTGTAGCCAACAGCCAGCTTGGCGGCGACCTTGGCGATCGGGAAACCAGTGGCTTTCGAGGCCAGGGCAGAGGAGCGAGAAACCCGTGGGTTCATCTCGATCACCACCATACGGCCAGTTTCCGGGCAGATACCGAACTGCACGTTCGAGCCGCCGGTTTCCACGCCGATTTCGCGCAGTACCGCCAGCGAGGCGTTACGCAGAATCTGGTATTCCTTGTCGGTCAGGGTCTGCGCCGGGGCTACGGTGATCGAGTCACCGGTGTGCACGCCCATCGGGTCGAAGTTCTCAATGGAGCAAACGATGATGCAGTTGTCCTTTTTGTCGCGGACCACTTCCATCTCGTACTCTTTCCAACCGATCAGCGATTCGTCGATCAGCAGCTCTTTGGTCGGCGACAGGTCCAGACCACGGGCGCAGATTTCCTCGAACTCTTCGCGGTTGTAGGCAATACCGCCACCGGTGCCGCCCATGGTGAAGGACGGACGGATGATGCATGGGAAGCCAAGCTTCTCGAGCACCGCGTTGGCCTCTTCCATGCTGTGGGCGATGCCCGAGCGCGGGCAGGCCAGGCCGATGTCTTTCATGGC
This sequence comes from Pseudomonas sp. GV071, assembly GCF_003050835.1. Taxonomy (GTDB): domain Bacteria; phylum Pseudomonadota; class Gammaproteobacteria; order Pseudomonadales; family Pseudomonadaceae; genus Aquipseudomonas. The sequence goes on from NZ_QAOJ01000012.1 coordinate 28,851, forward strand.
CTTGTCAAAACGCGAACGGTCTTCGGCTTTGTCGATGGTGTCGGCGTTGGCGCCGATCATTTCCACGCCGAACTTTTCCAGGACGCCATGGCGCTCCAGGTCCAGGGCGCAGTTCAGAGCGGTCTGGCCGCCCATGGTCGGCAGCAGCGCATCGGGACGCTCTTTCTCGATGATCTTGGCAACGGTCTGCCACTTGATCGGTTCGATGTAGGTGGCGTCCGCCATGGCCGGGTCGGTCATGATGGTGGCTGGGTTGGAGTTCACCAGGATGACCCGGTAACCCTCTTCGCGCAGGGCTTTACAGGCCTGGGCGCCAGAGTAGTCGAACTCACAGGCCTGACCGATGACGATGGGGCCGGCGCCGAGGATCAGGATACTTTTGATGTCTGTACGTTTTGGCATTTTCTACTCTCGAATCCTAAGGTCTGTCGGCAGGCTTAACGGCGCGCGGCCATGGCTTCGATGAATCGGTCGAACAGTGGCGCAACGTCCAGCGGACCCGGGCTCGCCTCAGGGTGACCCTGGAAGCTGAAGGCCACTTTGTCGGTGCGCTCGATACCCTGCAGGGTGCCGTCGAACAGCGACTTGTGCGTAGCGCGCAGGTTGGCTGGCAAAGTCGCCTCGTCCACAGCAAAGCCGTGGTTCTGGCTGGTGATCATCACCACGCCGGTATCGAGGTCTTGCACCGGGTGGTTGGCACCGTGGTGGCCATGACCCATTTTCACGGTCTTGGCGCCGGAGGCCAGGGCCAGCAGTTGGTGGCCGAGGCAGATGCCGAATACCGGGATTTCGGTTTCCAGCACGTCCTTGATCGCCTGAATGGCGTAGTCGCATGGCTCGGGGTCGCCCGGGCCGTTGGACAGGAACACGCCGTCCGGTTGCAGCGCCAGCACTTCGCTTGCCGGGGTTTGCGCCGGCACGACGGTAACGCGGCAGCCACGCTCAACCAGCATGCGCAGGATGTTCAGCTTCACGCCGTAGTCGAAGGCGACCACGTGGTGCGGCAGTTCGCTGGCAGCGATTTCCGGGTGGCTGTCGGTCTTCAGGTTCCAGACGCTGGAGCGCCACTCGTAGCGCTCGGTGGAGCTGACTACTTTGGCCAGGTCCATGCCTTTCAGGCCAGGGAAGCCGCGTGCGGCTGCCAGGGCTTGCTCGTCGGAGATGTTGTCGCCGGCCAGGATGCAGCCGTTCTGGGCGCCTTTCTCACGCAGGATGCGGGTCAGGCGGCGGGTGTCGATACCGGCGATGGCCACCACGTTGTTGGCTTTCAGGTAATCCGACAGCGACAGGGTGTTGCGCCAGTTGCTGGCCACCAGAGGCAGATCACGGATAACCAGGCCGGCGGACCAGACGCGGTTCGACTCGGCGTCTTCCGGCGTAGTGCCGGTGTTGCCGATATGCGGATAAGTCAGGGTAACGATTTGTTGGGCATAGGAAGGATCGGTAAGGATTTCCTGATAGCCGGTCATAGCAGTATTGAACACCACCTCTCCGACGGTTTGACCGTCGATTCCGATGGCTTCGCCGCGAAAAATGCTGCCATCAGCAAGGGCGAGTATGGCTGGCTTAGTCAAGAAGACCTCCCGTAAATCAAGCCTGACAGGGCATACGCAGGTTGTAAAAAAGCGGGATGACGTTTAGACACGTCACCCCGCTTTTTTTAGAATCACTTTTTCAAGTTAACTGCGCGCTTTTAGTGGACACACTAAAGCTGTAGCTTACAGAAAAAGGCATTTTTGGTCTACCCAAGATGACAACCGTTTAGTCGTCTCAGTGCAGATCAAGCACATCCTGCATATCGTAGAGCCCGGCAGACTTGCCATCCAGCCACAATGCCGAACGCACTGCACCTCGCGCAAAGGTCATACGACTAGAGGCTTTATGGGTGATTTCCACTCGCTCACCGTCGGCCGCGAACAGCACGGTATGGTCGCCGACCACATCCCCTGCACGCACTGTCGCGAAGCCGATTGTTTCGCGATCACGGGCGCCGGTCTGGCCTTCACGGCCGTAAACCGCCACTTTCTGCAGATCACGACCCAAGGCTTTGGCGACCACTTCGCCCATACGCACGGCGGTACCGGACGGCGCATCGACCTTATGGCGGTGGTGCGCTTCGAGAATCTCGATATCTACGTCGTCACCGAGAACCCGCGCAGCGGTATCCAGCAATTTCAGACAGAGGTTTACCCCAACGCTGAAGTTGGCAGCGAAGACGATCGAGATGTCTTTGCCAGCATCGGCCAGCAGTTGTTTTTCTTCGACGCTGAAACCAGTGGTACCGATCACCATGGACTTACCGGCCTTGCGGCAGACATCCAGGTTTTTCAGGGTCACGGTGGGATGGGTGAAATCGATCAGCACATCAAACTGGTCCAGCACGTCAGCGAGATTGCCCGCCAAGGTGATACCCAGCTTGCCCACACCCGCCAGCTCGCCGACATCGGCGCCAATCAGGCTGCTGTCCGGACGATCAATCGCCGCGGTCAGCGTCGCGCCATCGGCCGCCCGAATCGCTTCGATCAAGGTTTTCCCCATACGCCCGGCGGCGCCCACTACGGCTATACGTCGCATGCATCCAGCTCCCAACTAATAACTTGCAGCCGGCGAAGCACCAGAAGCGCCTCGCTCAGCCCGATTTACACGTCGCCGAAGAAACGCTTCACACCTTCGAACCAACCGCTGGCTTTCGGCGAGTGGCTGTCATCGGTGGCCAGAGACTTGCGGAACTCTTCCAGCAGTTCGCGTTGGCGCTTGTCCAGGTTGACCGGCGTTTCCACTGCCACCCGGCACATCAGGTCGCCAGCACCGCCGCCACGCACCGGGGCCACGCCCTTGCCGCGCAGACGGAACAGTTTGCCGGTTTGCGTGCCTTCGGGGATCTTCAACTTCACCCGGCCGTCCAGGGTCGGCACTTCCAACTCGCCGCCCAGCGCCGCGTCAGCAAAGCTGATCGGCACGTCGCAGTAAAGATGCTTGCCGTCACGCTGGAAGATCGAGTGCTCGCGCACATTCACGACCACGTACAGGTCGCCAGCCGGGCCGCCCATGGCGCCCGCCTCACCTTCGCCGGACAGACGAATGCGATCACCGGTGTCCACACCTGGCGGCACTTTTACCGACAGGGTTTTGTGTTCTTCGACACGGCCATGGCCGTGGCAGGTGCCGCACGGGTCGGCAATCATCTTGCCGTTGCCGTGGCAACGCGGACAGGTTTGCTGCACCGAGAAGAAGCCCTGCTGCATGCGCACCTGACCGATACCGCCGCAGGTGGTACAGGTGACCGGACTGGTGCCCTTCTTCGCGCCGGAGCCATCGCAGGTTTTGCAATTGACCAACGTCGGCACGCGGATGGTCACAGTGGTGCCGCGCACCGCCTCTTCCAGATCAAGCTCCAGCGTGTAACGCAGATCGCTACCGCGCTGCGCGCCGCCACGGGAACCGCCGCGAGCGCCACCGAAGAAATCGCTGAACACGTCGCCGAAAATATCGGAGAAGTTCGCGCCGCCAAAACCGGCACCGCCCGCACCACCGCCACCCATGCTCGGGTCGACGCCGGCATGACCGTACTGGTCAAACGCTGCGCGTTTGTTGGCATCGGAAAGTACTTCATAGGCCTCGTTGGCCTCTTTGAAGCGCTCTTCAGCCTCTTTGTCGCCAGGGTTGCGGTCCGGGTGATGCTTCATCGCCAGACGGCGGTAAGCCTTTTTCAGCTCTGCCTCGCTGGCGCCACGCTCAACACCCAGCACTTCGTAAAAGTCACGCTTAGCCATAATTCTTCAACACTCTTAAATCGGCTTCTCCAGACACGCCAACGCGGGAGCAAGCTCCCGCGTGGCGGATAACACCCGGCCAGCACGATGGCTGGCCGGGTTGGAGAGCAAGCAAATGGACGCTTACTTGTTTTCTTTAACCTCTTCGAACTCGGCATCGACCACATCGTCAGCGCCGCCTTTCGGCTCTTCCTGGCCCGGTGCCGCTTCGCCAGCCTGAGGCTGCTCAGCGTACATTTTCTGCGCCAGTGGAGCGGTAGCTTCGGACAGAGCGGCTACTTTAGCGTCGATGGTTTCCTTGCTGTCGCCTTTGATGGCCACTTCCAGTTCGCCCAACGCTTTTTCGATTGCGGCTTTTTCGTCCGCAGTGGCCTTGTCGCCCGCTTCGGTGATCATCTTACGGGTGGCGTGCACCAAGGCATCGCCCTGGTTACGGGCAGCGGCCAGCTCTTCGAACTTGCGATCTTCCTCGGCGTTGGCCTCGGCATCACGCACCATTTGTTCGATTTCTTCCTCGGACAAACCCGAGTTGGCCTTGATCACGATGGACTGCTGCTTGCCAGTCGCCTTGTCTTTGGCCGATACGTGCAGGATACCGTTGGCGTCGATGTCGAAGGTGACTTCGATTTGCGGCACGCCACGCGGTGCTGGTGGAATCTCGGCCAGGTCGAACTTGCCCAGCGACTTGTTCTGCGCAGCTTGCTTACGCTCGCCCTGCAGTACATGGATGGTCACAGCGCCCTGGTTGTCATCAGCGGTCGAGAACACTTGCGATTTCTTGGTCGGAATCGTGGTGTTTTTCTCGATCAGCGCAGTCATCACGCCGCCCATGGTTTCGATACCCAGGGTCAGCGGGCTGACGTCCAGCAGCAGCACGTCTTTGACGTCACCAGCCAGTACCGCGCCCTGGATAGCAGCACCCATGGCAACCGCTTCGTCCGGGTTGACGTCTTTACGGGCTTCTTTACCGAAGAACTCGGTCACCAGCTTCTGCACCAGCGGCATACGGGTCTGGCCACCGACCAGAATCACGTCGTGGATCGCGCCAACGTCGATACCGGCGTCTTTCAGCGCGGTACGGCAAGGCTCGATGGTGCGTTGCACCAGGTCTTCCACCAGCGACTCCAGCTTGGCGCGGGAGATCTTCACGTTCAGGTGCTTAGGACCGCTGGCATCTGCAGTGATGTACGGCAGGTTGACGTCGGTCTGCTGAGCGGACGACAGCTCGATCTTGGCTTTTTCCGCAGCTTCTTTCAGACGCTGCATGGCCAACGGATCACCTTTGAGGTTGATGCCGCTTTCTTTCTTGAACTCGTCAACGAGGTAGTCGATCAGGCGGATGTCGAAGTCTTCACCTCCGAGGAAGGTGTCACCATTGGTGGCCAACACTTCGAACTGGTGCTCACCATCAACTTCGGCAATTTCGATTACCGAGATATCGAAGGTACCGCCACCGAGGTCATAAACGATCACGGTGTGATCGCCCTTGGCCTTGTCCATACCGTAAGCCAGAGCGGCTGCAGTCGGTTCGTTGATGATGCGCTTGACTTCCAGACCAGCGATGCGGCCGGCGTCTTTGGTGGCCTGACGCTGGCTGTCGTTGAAGTAGGCCGGAACGGTGATCACCGCTTCGGTCACTGGCTCGCCGAGGTAGTCTTCGGCGGTTTTCTTCATCTTTTTCAGCACTTCGGCGGAAATTTGTGGCGGAGCCATTTTCTGGCCCTTCACTTCCACCCAGGCGTCGCCATTGTCAGCTTTGACAATTTTGTACGGCACCATTTCGATGTCTTTCTGTACGACGTTTTCTTCAAAACGACGACCGATCAGACGCTTCACCGCGTACAGGGTGTTGTGCGGATTGGTAACTGCCTGACGCTTGGCCGACTGACCAACGAGGATTTCGCCGTCGTTGGTGTAAGCAATGATCGAAGGAGTGGTACGCGCGCCTTCGGCGTTTTCCAGCACCTTGACGCTGCCGTTTTCGAGGATCGAGACGCAGGAGTTAGTAGTCCCCAGGTCGATACCGATGATTCTGCCCATGTTTGCTCTCCTGAAACTGAATTTGGTTGCCGCAGCAGTGGTGGCTAACTGCGGTAGCACTTAAACGCTTGACTAATAAATGGGGGCCTTACGGCGAATTTCAAGCCTGCTCGTCAATCGAAGGTTGCGGTTCGGCTGGCGCCTTGCTCACCACTACCATCGCCGGGCGCAACAAGCGGCCATTGAGCAGGTAACCCTTCTGGAACACTTTGAGCACGCTATTGGGCTCGACATTGGTGCTTTCCTGCATCGCCATCGCCTGGTGGTGCTCGGCGTTGAACGGCGCACCGTGCGGGTCGATAGCTTCCAGGTTGTAGCGCTTGAGGGTGTCCTGGAACAGCTTGAGGGTCAGCTCGAGCCCTTCACGCACCGGCTTGATCGCCTCGTCGTTAGGGTTGGACAGCTCAAGACCACGCTCAAGGCTGTCGACTACGGGCAGCAGGTCATTGGCGAATTTTTCCAGGGCAAACTTGTGCGCCTTCTCAATATCCTGCTCCGCGCGGCGACGCACGTTCTGCATATCCGCCGCAACCCGCAGAGCCTGATCCTGAGCAGCCGCCAGCTGTTCTTCCAGCGTGTGCACGCGGGCAGCCAGGTCCTCGCTCGCAGCAGCCTCGGCAGCAGTTTCGATGTCTGGATTCTGGGAATTCTGGGTTTGTTCGTCGGCCATGCGGTTCTCCTCTCTAATTCGTCCATGAGCCTCAACTCATGCCTGTGCCGCTTATATGGGGTCACAATTTGACGATTCAAGAGCGCGAGAGGATTGTCAGGCGCAAAACAAACACTGTATAAATAACCAGACTTTACGCCTGGAGCCTCCGCCATGCTGGTACATCTCTCCGTACATAACTACGCCATCGTCGAACATCTCGACCTCGAGCTGAATGGCGGTATGAGTGTGATCACCGGCGAAACCGGCGCCGGCAAGTCGATCATGCTCGACGCCCTGGGCCTCACCCTAGGTGATCGCGCCGATAGCGGCGTGGTCCGCCCCGGCGCCGACAAGGCGGACATCCTCGCCAGTTTCGACCTCAGCGATATTCCCGAAGCCAAAGCCTGGCTCGCAGAGCGCGATCTAGACAACGACGGCCCGTGCATCCTGCGCCGAGTGATCACCGCCGAAGGTCGCTCGCGCGGCTACATCAACGGCTCTCCCTGCCCTCAGGGCGACCTGAAAGCCATCGGCGAGTTACTGATCGATATCCACAACCAGCACGAACACCAATCGTTGCTGAAGCCAGAAACCCATCGCCGCCTGCTGGACGAGTACGCCGGTAGCCAGGACCTGGCGCGCCAGGTGCAGCTCGCCGCGCAGCGCTGGAAACAGACCAAGAACGAACTGGAGCGCCTGTCCAACGCCAGCGACGAGCAGCGCGCTCGTCACCAGCTGCTCAGCTACCAGTTGGAAGAGCTGGATAACCTCGGCCTCGGCGACAACGAGCTTGAGCAGCTCGAGCAGGAACACAAAACCCTGACCAACGCCGAAGGCCTGCTCAGCGCCTGCCGCCTGGTGATCGAACAATGCAGTGAAAACGATGGCGGCAACGTGCTGTCGGCGCTGACCAGTAGCGTGGGTCGCCTGAGCAACTTCCGCAGCCAGCCGGGCGCCCTCGGCGAAGCGATCAACCTGTTGGCCAGCGCGCAGATTCAGGTGGAAGAAGCCATGGGCGAGCTGAACCGCTTCCTCGACCACTTCGACGCCGACCCGGAGCGCCTGCAACTGCTCGAAGAACGCCTCGACTCCATCTATACCCTGGCGCGCAAGCACCGCATTCTGCCCAGCGAACTGGCCGCCATGCAGCAGCAACTGTTCGATGAGCTGGAAAGCCTGAACGCCGACGATCAGGCCACCGAACGCCTGGCCGAAGAGTTGACCGCCTACGCCCGCCATTACCAGGAAAAGGCTCAGGAGCTGAGCGCGCTGCGCCACGGTGCCGCGAGCAACCTGGCCGCCGCCGTTGAAGTGGAAATGCAACGCCTGGGCATGCCGGGCGGGCGTTTCAGCATCGAACTGCACGGCACCAGCAGCACCGACCCGCACCCTCAGGGCCTGGAGCAGGTGGAGTTTCTGGTCAGCGCCAACCCTGGCCAGCCGCTCAAAGCCCTGGCCAAAGTGGCGTCGGGTGGTGAGCTGTCGCGCATCAGCCTGGCGATTCAAGTGATCACCGCGCAGACCTCGCGGGTGCCCACCCTGGTATTCGACGAAGTGGACGTCGGTATCGGCGGCCCCACGGCCGAAGTAGTCGGCCAGTTGCTGCGCCGCCTCGGGGAACGCGGCCAGGTGCTGACCGTCACCCACTTGCCGCAAGTTGCCGCTCAGGGCCATCAACATTTATTTGTGCACAAGGCCCGTGGCGATGGCGAAACCCATACCGCCGTGGCCACGCTGGATAGCGCCGGCCGCATAGAAGAAGTGGCGCGGATGCTGGGCGGTGTGGATCTGACCAAGGAATCCCTGGCCCACGCACGCAAAATGGTGAACAGCGCCGCCAGCGCCTAAAACCTGGGCAATAAAAAACGCCGCGTTCCTTGATCAGGAGACGCGGCGCTTTTAAATGCGTGAGTCTAAAAACGTGGATTGGGGCTTCTGGGCTAGAGCCAGGCGTCGCTCAACGCAGCATGGCCGACGACCAGAAGATGCCAATCAACGCTTCTTGCGCACGTACAAAACCAGATTGTGATCAACCAGCTCGAAGCCATGCTCACGCACGATTTCTTTCTGGCGCTTCTCGATTTCGGCGTCGAAGAACTCGATCACTTCGCCCGTATCGACACACACCATGTGGTCGTGGTGGCCGCCATCAGCCAGCTCGAACACGGCGTGGCCGCCATCGAAGTTGTGACGGACCACGAGACCAGCGGCTTCGAACTGGGTCAGAACACGGTAGACCGTGGCCAAACCCACATCCTCGCCAGCCTCCATCAGTGCCTTGTAGACATCTTCCGCACTCATATGGCGCTGCTCTGCAGAGTCGAGCATCTGCAGAATCTTGACCCGTGGCAGGGTCACTTTCAGGCCAGCTTTACGTAGTTCGCTATTTTCTACCATGGTCAGCTTTCTCGTGGTTGCTGCTTCGCAGCTCCCTTCAATGCAGGTATGATCGGTGGCCAAATTGCCCAGCCAAGATAGTGGAAGTCTCCCACCGATGCAAAACACCAAGCTCTTGCTGACTAGCCTCACCTTTGTGGGCTTACTCGCACTCGCCGGCTGTTCATTCCCCGGGGTTTATAAAATCGACATTCAGCAGGGCAATGTCGTGACGCAGGACATGATAGACCAGTTGAAGCCTGGAATGACCAGACGCCAAGTGCGGTTTATCATGGGCAACCCCATGATCACTGACACCTTCCACGCCAATCGCTGGGATTATCTGTACAGCATCCAGCCCGGCGGCCGTCAGCGCTTGCAAGAGCGTGTGAGCATCCTCTTCGATGCCAACGACCAGTTGGCGGGCCTGTCCGGCGACTTTATGCCGGGCGTGAGCCGCGACCAGGAAATTCTCGGCCCGGATGGCGCTCCGACCGCCGAACCGAAAGCGCAAGAACAAGCCAAACCAGAAGAGCCGGCCAAGCCAGGTTCGTTGCTGGAAAAAATCCAGAAAGACGTCGACGTCGAGACCGTACCGGTGCCGACCCCGACTCCGCTGGAAACGTCGCCGCAGTAAGCCCTTTGCTGGCGAAACGAAAAAGCCCGGACATGTCCGGGCTTTTTTGTGTCTGGCCTGTCGATTACAGGCGCTTAGCCGCCGCCTTTGCCGCACGCTGTTTGCGCACCTCTTTCGGATCGGCTAGCAGCGGCCGGTAGACTTCGACTCGATCACCGCTCTCCAGCACCCGCGCTTGCGGATCTGCTAGTGCCTTGCCGAAGATCCCCAGTGGGCAGCCTCGCAGATCCAACTCGGAAAATTCCGCCGCTAACCCACTGCGATCCACGGCTTGGCGCGCCGTAGTGCCGACCGGCACCTGCAACCGCAGCAAGCGCTGCGCGCTCGCCAAGGCGTACACCACTTCGACTTCAATCAACGCCTCAGCCATACAGCTGCTTGGCCCGCTGGCAAAACGCATCCACCAGGGTATTGGCCGCCTGGTTGAACAGCGGCCCCAAGGTGGCACGCACCAGTTGCCCGGAATATTCGAAGGACAGGTCCAGACTGATCTTGCAGGCCTTGTCGGTGAGCACCTTGAACTGCCAGACACCGTGCAATTCGGTAAACGGCCCCTCCTCCAGATTCATCTCGATGCTCTGCCCCGGCACCAGGATGTTGCGCGTGACGAACTGCTGGCTGATGCCGCCTTTGGCCACTTGCAGGCTGGCGCGCATCAGGGTGTCGGTTTCCTCCATCACCGTGGTCGAGGCGCACCAGGGCAGAAATGCCGGGTAATTCGCCACGTCGTTGACCAGGTCATAAAGAGCTTGCGCCGGATAGGGCAACAAAGCGGAGCGTTGAATATGGGTGGTCATGCAGATCTCACTTGAATAGCTGCGCAGCAAACACGATGAGGATACCCAGCGGCGCCACATAGCGCATAAGGAAGAAGGTTACGGCAAACAGCGTGGCATTGCGCATGGCCAGTTCGTCGCGCACCGCGTCGCGGCCCATCACCCAACTGGCGAATACCACGAAGGTCAATGCGCCGAGCGGCAACATGATGCGCGAGGTGAAGAAATCGATGACCCCGAACAGATCCAGGCCACCCGCCGCACCCCACTGATAAAGCTGGAAGGCGCCGCCGTCAGTGACGAAGAATTTCGCCTCTTTCCAGATATTGAACGAGAACACCGTGCCCAAGCCGACGAACCAGCAGCCAAACGCCAGCGCCGAGGTTACCCACAGGCGACTGAAGCGGGTGCGCTCCACCAGATAGGCCACCATCGGCTCCAGCAAGGAAATCGCCGAACTCCAGGCGGCTACCGCCACCAAAACAAAAAACACTACACCGATCAGTTGACCGAACGCGACGTTACCAAAGGCCAGCGGCAGGGTGACGAACATCAACCCCGGACCCTCGCCCGCATTCAGGCCAGCAGCGAACACGATGGGAAACAGCGCCAGACCCGCCAACAGCGACACAAAGGTATCGAGTAACGCCACCGCCATCACCGTGCCGGTAATCGAGGTTTGCTTGGGCATGTACGCGCCATAAATAAGGATGGAGCCGATGCCCACGCTCAAGGAGAAAAACGCATGGCCCATGGCCGGCAGCAGTCCATCCATCAGGCGCGAGGGATCGAGGTGGAACATAAACCGCACGCCGTCCATAAAGTGGCCGGTGGTCAGGCTGTAGCCCAGCAGAATCAGAAGCAGGACAAACAGCAGCGGCATCATGATCCGCAGACTGCGCTCCAGCCCCGCGACCACGCCGCGGGCAATCACGCCGGCCGAAAGCAGCATAAACGCGCTGTGCCAGAGGATCATTCGCCACGGATCGTCCACCATGGCGGCGAAATAGCCTCCGGCCTTTTCGCCGTCTATGCCCTGAAAATTTCCCGCGCCGACGCCGAGGATGTAATCCAGCGACCAGCCGCCGACCACGCTATAAAAAGACAGAATCAACAACGCCGTGACCATCCCGGCAAACGCCGCCCATGACCATTTGCCGCCATGCCCGGTATGTACCGCCAGCGCCTTCAAGGCATTCGCCGGGCTCAGCCGCGCGCGACGGCCGATCAGGGTTTCCGCCACCATCACCGGCACTCCGAGCAAGGCGATAAACAGCAGGAACATCACCACAAACGCGCCGCCGCCGTAGACGCCGGTCATATACGGAAACTTCCAGATACTGCCCAAGCCCACCGCCGAGCCGGTGGCGGCCAGGATAAATACCCAGCGGCTGGCCCAGGAGCCATGAATCGAAACGTCGTCGCCTGCCATAAAAAATCGCCGGGAAATGAGTGAGCCAAAGTGGCCAGAAAAAACAGGCGCGCATTGTCCGAGATTCGTCCAGCCCCCTCAAGGGCCAGCGGCGCCATGCGACAACCTGAGCCTAGCGCTTGCGTAAACTGTCGCCAGCGGCAGGACTACTGCCTATAATGCGCCGCCTATGGCCAAGCAAAAAAAACACCCCGAGGGCACCATTGCCCAAAACAAGAAAGCCCGTCACGACTACTTCATCGAACATAAATTCGAAGCAGGTATGGTGCTCGCTGGCTGGGAAGTTAAAAGCCTGCGCGCGGGTAAAGCCCAGCTCGTCGACAGCTATGTGCTGCTGAAAAACGATGAGGCCTGGCTGATCGGCGCGCACATCGCGCCGCTGACCACCGCCAGCACCCACGTGATCGCCGACCCGGTACGCACGCGCAAGCTGCTGCTGAACAAACGCGAAATCGAGAAGATCACCAGCTCCGTGCAGCAGAAAGGTTTTGCGTGCGTGGCACTGTCGATCTACTGGAAAGCCCACCTGATCAAGATTGAGATCGGCCTGGGTAAAGGTAAGAAGGAATACGACAAGCGCCACACCGAGCGTGAGCGTGATTCCGATCGCGAGTTGCAGCGCGCTGTGCGCACCAAAGGGAAGGATGACTAGCGTAGCTAGTCAGCTTTTTCCTCCTGGGTCCCAGCCTTCGCTGGGATGACGGCGGCAAAGAGTTAACCCGCAAGAATCAAAACCCCTGGCGCCGCTCCGCCCGCGCCACGCGCTGCGCTTCCTGCAGCCCCTCGGCCAACACTTCCTGCACGTAATGAATATGGCGATTGGAGATTTCCCGCGCCTGTTCCGCACGCCCCTCGACAATCGCGTGATACAGCTCGCTGTGCTGCTGCATCAGCATGTTGCGGGTCTCGCTGCGCAGGGCGTACATGCCGCCGATGTTGGTCACCACGTTGCGTTTGAGCAGGTCGAACAGACCACGAATGGTGTGCAGCAGCACCGCGTTGTGGCTGGCTTCGGCAATGGCCAGGTGGAAGCGCGCATCGGCGGCGCCCTCCTCGGCGCGGCTGACTTTGCCTTCGCTGGCATAACACTTCTGCAGCGCTTCGAAGGCTTCGCGCAGGCGTTGATGGTCCAGTTCGGTCGCACGCTGCGCGGCGTAGAAGGCACAGGAGCCTTCCAGGGTATGGCGAAATTCGAGCAGGTCACGCTGGGCTTCAGGGTTACTTTCCAACAGGTGCAGCAGCGGATCGCTGAAGGTTGAGCCCAATGACTCGGCCACATAGTTACCGCCACCCTGACGGCTGACCAACAGCCCTTTAGCCGCCAGCTTCTGAATCGCTTCGCGCAACGACGGCCGCGACACACCGAATTGCTCGGCCAGTGCCCGCTCAGCCGGCAAGCGCTCGCCGGCCTTCAACGTGCCTTCGAGAATCATGCGCTCCAGTTGCTCGACGATATCGTCCGACAAACGGCGCTGTTGTATCTGACCGAACCCCATGCCTCTCTCCGCCCTTCTCTACCTTGCCTGCTTGCGCGTGGGCCGCAGCCTACCGAGCAGCACTGTATTCGTACAAGAACAACTGCACCCGCGATGGCATCCGCAGTTGCACCCGCGACCAAAGTCGTAGCGTCACAAATTGACAGACTCTGGGCAGGGCTTTTACCCTGAGCCGTCGATTTTGTAAATTGGTATGACCAATTTACCCGGCAAACAGGTTGAGCACGCGCCACCATCGCCACCAGCGCCTGGGCGACGTGACCCAACACACAAGGCACACCCAACAATAATCAGGGAGCCAACCCACGATGCAAACCTGGCAACAGCTGTACACCCCATTGGGCAGCCTCGGGCTGTCCGCCCTGGCGGCCGTCGTCCCCATCGTTTTCTTCTTTCTCGCCCTGGCCGTGTTCCGCCTCAAAGGCCACGTGGCCGGCAGCATTACCCTGGCGTTATCGATCGTGATCGCCATCGTCGCCTTCCAGATGCCCGCCGACATGGCCTTCGCCGCTGCCGGTTATGGCTTTTTGTATGGCCTCTGGCCCATCGCCTGGATCATTGTCGCGGCGGTGTTCCTGTACAAACTGACGGTGAAAAGCGGTCAGTTCGAGATCATCCGCAGCTCGGTTCTGTCGGTGACCGATGACCAACGTCTGCAGGTACTGCTGATCGGTTTTGCCTTCGGTGCCTTCCTCGAAGGCGCCGCCGGGTTCGGCGCGCCAGTGGCGATCACTGCCGCCTTGCTGGTCGGCCTGGGCTTCAATCCGCTGTACGCGGCCGGCCTGTGCCTGATCGCCAACACCGCTCCGGTAGCCTTCGGCGCCCTGGGTATTCCGATCATCGTCGCCGGCCAGGTAACCGGCATCGACGCCTTCAAGATCGGCGCCATGGCCGGTCGCCAGTTGCCGCTGCTGTCGGTGATCGTGCCGTTCTGGCTGGTGGCGATGATGGATGGCTGGCGTGGCATCAAAGAAACCTGGCCAGCCGCGCTGGTGGCCGGTTTGTCCTTTGCCATCACCCAATACTTCACCTCCAACTTCATTGGCCCGGAACTGCCGGACATCACCTCGGCGCTGGTCAGCTTGGTGTCGCTCACCCTGTTCCTCAAAGTCTGGCAGCCACGCCGCAGCGCCAACGCGCAAATTGCTGGCGCCAGCGGTGGCAGCGCCGTGGCCAGTGCCGGCGGTTTCGGCCAGCCACGCACCACCATCGCCTCGCCTTACAGCCTGGGCGAGATTGTCAAAGCCTGGTCGCCGTTCCTGATTCTCACCGTGCTGGTGACAATCTGGACCCTCAAGCCGTTCAAGGCGTTGTTCGCCGCGGGCGGGGCGATGTACAGCACGGTGTTCAACTTCGCCATTCCGCACCTTGATCAATTGGTGATCAAAACGGCGCCGATCGTCACCGCGCCAACCGCCATCCCGGCGATCTTCAAGCTCGACCCGATCTCGGCCACCGGCACGGCGATTTTCTTCTCGGCACTGATCTCCATGCTGATCCTGAAGATCGACTTCAAAACTGGTCTGACCACTTTCAAAGAAACCCTCTACGAACTGCGCTGGCCGATTCTGTCCATCGGCATGGTGCTGGCGTTCGCCTTCGTCACCAACTACTCGGGCATGTCTTCGACCATGGCCTTGGTATTGGCAGGCACCGGCGCAGCGTTCCCGTTCTTCTCGCCGTTCCTCGGTTGGCTGGGGGTATTTCTCACCGGTTCGGATACGTCGTCGAACGCGCTGTTCAGCTCGTTGCAAGCCACCACGGCGCACCAGATCGGGGTTAATGACACCCTGCTGGTGGCGGCCAATACCAGTGGCGGCGTGACAGGCAAGATGATCTCGCCGCAATCGATCGCCGTGGCCTGCGCGGCAACTGGCCTGGTGGGCAAGGAATCGGACCTGTTCCGCTTCACCCTAAAACACAGCCTGATCTTCGCCGCCTTCGTCGGCCTGATCACCCTGGCGCAAGCCTATTGGCTCACCGGCATGCTGGTGCACTAAAACCCGCTGGCCCCGGTGGCGCGTGCGCGGCGCCGGGGCTGAACTGAACGGGGTGGTTTTGGCCGCCTTGAGTCTTTTGCCACACGGGACGACCTGATGATTATTTCCGCCTCCTCCGACTACCGCATCGCCGCGCAACGCAAGCTGCCACCGTTCCTGTTCCACTACATCGACGGCGGCGCCTACGCCGAGTACACCCTGCGGCGTAACGTCGAAGACCTGGCCAGCATCGCCCTGCGCCAGCGCGTGCTGCGCAACATGTCCGAGCTGAGCCTGGAAACCCGCCTGTTCAATGAAACCCTGGCGATGCCGGTGGCGTTGTCGCCGGTCGGCCTCACCGGTATGTACGCCCGCCGTGGCGAAGTACAAGCGGCCAAAGCGGCGGCGAGCAAAGGCATTCCCTTTACCCTGTCGACCGTGTCGGTCTGCCCGATTGAAGAAGTGGCGCCGGCCATCGACCGGCCCATGTGGTTCCAGCTCTATGTGCTGAAAGACCGCGGCTTTATGAAAAACGCCCTGGAGCGCGCCAAGGCCGCCGGCGTCACCACCCTGGTGTTCACCGTCGACATGCCGGTGCCCGGCGCCCGTTACCGCGACGCCCACTCGGGCATGAGCGGCGCCAATGCCGGCATGCGTCGCATGCTGCAGGCCATGACCCATCCAAGCTGGGCCTGGGACGTCGGCCTGCTCGGCCGCCCCCATGACCTGGGCAATATCTCCGCCTACCGTGGCAACCCCACCGGCTTGGCCGACTACATCGGCTGGCTGGGGGCCAACTTCGACCCGTCGATTTCCTGGAAAGACCTGGAGTGGATTCGCGATTTCTGGGAAGGCCCGATGGTGATCAAGGGCATCCTCGACCCGGAAGATGCCAAGGACGCCGTGAAGTTTGGCGCCGACGGCATCGTCGTTTCCAACCACGGCGGCCGCCAGCTCGATGGCGTGTTGTCCAGCGCCCGCGCCATGCCGGCGATTGCCGACGCGGTAAAAGGCGAACTGGCGATTCTGGCGGACTCCGGCATCCGTAACGGCCTCGACGTGGTGCGCATGCTCGCCCTCGGCGCCGACACCGTGATGCTCGGCCGTGCCTTTATCTACGCCCTGGCAGCTGCCGGTGGCGCTGGTGTGACTAACCTGCTGGAGCTGATCGAAAAGGAAATGCGCGTGGCCATGGTGCTGACCGGTGCCAAGACCATTGCCGATATCAGCGAAGAATCGTTGGTGCGCGAAGTCGGCAAAGCGCAGGTGGAGCAGTTCCAGCAGTAAGTAGCGTGTAACACCGTAAAGCCTGATGAGGCCGCTTGAGCGGCCCGCGCCACCTTCCAGGAGTGTCCATGAGCCTGCCCGCCGCCTTCCTCGCCGCCGCTGAACAGTTGATCCCGCGCGACCGGCGTTTCGACGATCCGTTGTCCACCCTGGCCTTCGGTACCGACGCCAGTTTCTACCGGCTGATCCCCAAGCTGGTGGTGCGAGTGGAAAGCGAAGAGGAAGTGGTGCAGCTGCTAAAACTGGCCCACGCCGAACACGTGCCGGTGACCTTCCGCGCCGCCGGCACCAGCCTCTCCGGCCAGGCCATCAGCGACTCGGTGCTGATCGTGCTGGGTGATAACTGGAACGGCCGTGAGATCCGTCATAACGGTGGGCAGATCCGTCTGCAACCCGGCGTCATCGGTGCCCAGGCCAATGCCTGGCTGGCGCCATACGGGCGCAAAATCGGCCCCGACCCAGCCTCCATCAACGCCTGCAAAATCGGCGGCATTGTCGCCAACAACGCCAGCGGCATGTGCTGCGGTACGGCGCAAAACACCTACCACACCCTCGCCGGCCTGCGCCTGGTATTGGCCGACGGCACGCGTCTGGACAGCGAAGATCCAACCAGCGTCGTCGCCTTCGAAAGCAGCCACGGCGCTTTGCTCGAACAGCTTGCCGAGCTCGGCCGCAACACCCGCGCCAACAGTGAACTGGCGGCCAAGATCCGCCACAAATACCGGCTGAAAAACACTACAGGCCTGTCCCTGAACGCCTTGGTGGATTACGACCAACCACTGGATATCCTCACCCACTTGTTGGTGGGTTCAGAAGGCACGCTGGGGTTTATCAGTGCGGTGACCTACGACACCGTGATCGACCATCCGCACAAGGCTTCGGCACTGATCGTGTTCACTGACGTAGCGAGCTGCTGCAACGCTGTCACCGTGCTGAAAAGCCAACCGGTGTCGGCGGTGGAATTGCTCGACCGCCGCAGCCTGCGCTCGGTAGAAAACAAAGCAGGCATGCCGGCCTTTGTTCGCGAATTGTCGGAGGGCGCCTGCGCGCTGCTGATCGAATCGCGCGCCGCCAGCGACAGCCTGTTGCAGGAACAGATCGGCCTGGTCATGACCGCCCTCGCCGGCTTCCCGGTGGAAAAACAAGTCGACTTCAGCACCGACCCCAAGGTCTACAACCAGCTGTGGGCGATCCGCAAAGACACCTTCCCCGCCGTCGGCGCCGTGCGCCAGACCGGCACTACGGTGATCATCGAAGACGTCACCTTCCCGGTGGAACACCTGGCCAGCGGGGTCAATCGCCTGATCGCGCTGTTCGACAAACACCGCTACGACGAAGCGATCCTGTTCGGCCACGCCCTGGAGGGCAACCTGCATTTCGTCTTCACCCAAGCCTTCGACACTGCCGAGCAAGTGGCGCGCTATTCGGCCTTTATGGATGACGTGGCGCAGTTGGTAGCGGTGGAGTTCGGCGGTTCACTGAAAGCCGAGCACGGCACTGGGCGCAACATGGCGCCCTTCGTCGAACTGGAATGGGGCAGCGACGCCTACCAGTTGATGTGGCAACTCAAACGCCTGCTCGACCCGCGCGACATCCTCAACCCGGACGTGGTGCTCAGCGAAGACCCGCAGGTGCACCTGAAAAATCTCAAGCCGTTGCCAGCCGCAGACGAGATTGTGGATAAGTGCATCGAGTGCGGCTTCTGCGAACCGGTGTGCCCGTCCAAGGGGCTGACCCTCAGCCCGCGTCAACGCATCGTGATCTGGCGCGATATCCAGGCCAAGCAACGTGCAGGCATCGACACCACCGATCTGGAACGCGACTACCAATATCAGGGCGTCGACACCTGCGCCGCCACCGGCCTGTGCGCCCAGCGTTGCCCGGTGGGGATCAACACCGGCGAGCTGGTGAAAAAACTCCGCGCCCGGCACGCAGACCAAGGCAAGGCCGCCGGTTGGCTAGGCCGTAACTTCCACACCGCCCTGCAAGGCGCACGCTTCACCCTGCATGTCGCCAACGGCGCGCGCATGATGCTCGGGGCGCCGCGCCTGGCGAAGCTTTCCGCGCTGCTCAGCAAAGCCTCGCAGCAGCGTGTACCGCAGTGGAACGTGGCAATGCCGCAGCCGGAAAGCGCCATCCGC
This sequence comes from Pseudomonas sp. GV071, assembly GCF_003050835.1. Taxonomy (GTDB): domain Bacteria; phylum Pseudomonadota; class Gammaproteobacteria; order Pseudomonadales; family Pseudomonadaceae; genus Aquipseudomonas. The sequence continues at coordinate 47,440 of NZ_QAOJ01000012.1, forward strand.
TTCAACCCGCCGATCGACGATCAGCGGCCACGGGTGGTGTACCTGGCGGCCTGCGTTTCACGGGTCATGGGCCCCGCAGCCGGCGACCGCGAGCAACAATCACTGCTGGGCAAAACCCAGGGGCTTTTGGAAAAAGCCGGCTACCAAGTGGTGTTCCCCGACAACCTGGACAACCTCTGCTGCGGCCAGCCGTTTGCCTCCAAGGGCTACGTTCAGCAAGCCGAAGCCAAGCGCCAGGAGCTGATTGGCGCGCTACTCAAAGCCAGCCGCGGCGGCCTCGACCCGATCTATTGCGACACCAGCCCGTGCACTCTGCGCTTGGTCCAGGACCTCAGCGAAACGCGGCTGGACCTTTACGACCCAGTGCGTTTCATCCGCACTCACCTGGTCGACAAACTCGACTTCGTGCCTCAGGAAGCGCCCATCGCCGTGCACGTTACCTGCAGCACCCAGCACCTGGGAGAAAGCCAGGCGCTGATCGACCTCGCGCGCCTGTGCAGCAAACAGGTGGTGGTGCCCGAAGGCATTCATTGCTGCGGCTTTGCCGGCGACAAAGGCTTCACCACCCCCGAGCTCAACGCCCACTCCCTGCGCAGCCTGAAAGACGCCGTGCAGTACTGCGACGAAGGCATCTCCACCAGCCGCACCTGCGAAATCGGCCTGAGCCAGCATGGCGGTATCGACTATCACGGCTTGGTGTACCTGGTGGATCGGGTGACCCAACCGCGTAGACAGTCAGCTATCGCTGAATGACGCAGCACCGCGATCCTGTGGGAGGGGCTTTAGCCGCGAGCTTTTATAATCAAGGGCATCGCGGCTAAAGCCCCTCCCACAGCAACCGCACTACGGCCAACGGTGGTGATTTGCGCGGAAAAAACCTTGAACCGCTGCGTTTGACTGCCAGTCCATCTCTATACGCCCGCTGCTTAAGCGGGTTTTGACAGTCTCGCCCCTCACGGCTCCGCGAGCCCTATACCGGGGTTCTGGACGAGAGCTGCAGCCACGAGAAGGAGATTCACCATGAAGCGCATTGCCCTGTATTCAGCGGCACTACTGTCCGCGACCCTGATGGCATCCCCCGTGTTCGCCGCCGACCTGTGCGACGCCAACCTGCAAAAAATCAAAGACACCCTGACCACCGAAAAAGCCACCCTCAGCGAGTCACTGAAAAACGAAGTGACCGACCTGCAAACCAAAGCCGAACAGGCCAAGGCCGCGGGTGACGACAAGAAATGCACAGAAGTGTCGGCCATGGCGGTGAAACGCCTGGAAGCACCGAACAGCGAAGGCAGTGGCGATAACGGCAGTTGATTGGCCGGTTAGCACGACCAGCAGAGAAGCCGGCCTTGAGTCGGCTTTTTTGTGCGCGGGTGTTTATGTGAGGACGCGTCAGAATTGGCATGGGCTTGCAGGGTATTTGGCATACCGCTGCAAGGTGTTTTCACTGCCTGTTTGGCACTGCTGGTACGCAGTAGCCGTTACTCGCCGTCTGCTGGCGCCACTGGCCAATCGATCTGCGCGGGGAAACCCACTTGCTGTTCGATGCGGTTGAGCTGTACGCGGTATAGCTTCCACAGGCGCAGTTGCTCCACTTCCGTGGTGGTCGCTTCATCCAGATCGACCGCGTCCTGCAGCGGCGCAATGCGGGTGGTGGCGTAGCTCAGGCGGCCGTCGCGGGTGGCCTTGGCACGGTCGCGCGCATCCTTGGTAACCGCGTCCTGGTTCAGCACCCAGGCGCCGGACAGCCACTCATGAAACTCGGACGGCGGTGCCACTGGCGTCAGATCTTCAGGTAGATCACCTAGCAACTCGTAGTGTTGCTCGGAGCGGTCGGCGGTGCTGTACACAGTGCCGCGGTGGTCGGCCAATTGCTTGGCCTGGGTATCAATCAACACCCAGGTATGACCGCTATCCGGCTCTGGCAACTGGTCAGACAAAGCCACCGCGTTGCTAGGCAGTTGGATGCCTATGCCCGGAACCTCTTGTAACTCGACCGGCCCGCGCAGGATGCCGATACCGTCAATCAAATAAATCACGCTCATGTTTATCTCCTAGATCAACTTCAGACGGCCTGGATAGGCAATGTTTCGCGGAGCAGTTTCGATCCCGCCCCAATCACCGGTACGAGTTCCGACTGATGTGAGTCCGTCATAAATAGTCGCCTTGCTGGAACCACCGTCGATCACGCCATCCCCGCCCGTAGTGATTACGTGCCGATGGCTATTCAACGTGCCATCCGTGTAGTGAAAGTGAGAACGCGTGCTGTCGGCTGCAGAGCTACCGATCAAACGGTTTGCCTCCACACCTCGAGATTCGTCCAGCACACGCAAAAACTCACCGCGAACTTCAGGACCTCGGAAAGTGGCGACACCATCTCCACTGGTCCAGCCACCTTCGCGACCAACGCGGGCGGCCTCAGTAGTAAACATGCCGGAGGCTTGCGCATGGTCCCAAAGCCACGGCCATTCCGCGCGATTCAGGATCGAGCCATTCAGGGCACCGTAGCCGCCGGGACTAAAGACGGTGGCGGTGTCGAATACCGGACGGCCCAGCGGCGTCGAATCCAGGCGCGCAAGCGGCATCCAGTTACCCGCACCATCACTGCGCAGATGCCACCAATCGCCCGCGCCCATCAGTACCAGGAAGGCATATCCGGCGTTATTCAAGTGGGTATGAAACTTGATCTTGTCGGTGCCGGACGCTTGGACCACCAAGCGATTACCGCTGTTGTCAGTACGACGCACGATCACGTCAACCACGCCCAAACTGACATCGGCAGCAGGCAGCGTGAAGGTCCGCGCGCCTGCGCTGGCATCCAGCGTAACCAGCCCCATTTGTGCAGCTGTCAGCGTGGCATTCGCCGTCAGGCTGGTCACTGTGCTGAGCCCCAGCACCGACTGCGGCTTGCTGCCTACCGAGCTCCAGGCCACCGGGAAGTTGGTCGGCTTATCGGTCACCGAATCCCAGCTGTGGCTATGGGTTGATGGCGGGAAAGTCGCGGGCTTGCCCGAAACGTTGGCCCATTTCGCCGCCGTGCCAGCCAGGCCTTGAATGGCCTGCAGCAACTGCGCGTCATTGTTCGGGTCCAGGTTCAAGCCGGCGCCCGAGATAACGGACAGCAGCTCGCGCTGCACGGCGTTCAGCCAGGATGCTTTGATAAGGGTGGATGGGGTGCCGCCAGCTGGCGAACCTTCGGTGAACTCGCCGGACGGGTTGGCCGTCTCGGTGCTATTGCCGATCTTCTGCATTAGTCGTCTCCATAACCAAAAATTACGATCGATTCCGCCGGCTTCATTTGGCTAAGCCGGCATTCAAGTGATTTGTTGCCCCAGACCGCCAGTGGATCGCCTGCGCCCGTCAGGCCCGCCACGGCGCGGGTGATGGTTACCGCGGGTGCATTCACCCGCCAGGCGAAGTTCCAATCGCCGCCGTTGACCGGGTCGCCCGCTCGCGCAAGGCCCGCCAGCGCGGGTTTAAAAACGGTGATGGAAATCTGGTAACCCAAGGCCTCAGCCAGGGCGATGAAAAACGCCCGGCTCTGGCCGCCATTGCCTTGCCATTTGCTGACCACCGCGTGCACCCGCTGGCGGATGGTCTGGGTCTCGCCCACCAGGCACGGGTCGGGCAAGGCCAGCACCCGTTCCCAGTCGGACAGGCCTTCGCCGGTGTCCGGGAACAGCGTTTGGTACACCGCGTCGCTGCGGTTCTCGGCAGTGGACAAGGCATTTGCCTCGGCCTGAATCACGGCCGACAGGCGCGGTGCATTGGGGTCGTAGGCTACGGGGGGCAGCAGGAGCCGTAGCTGGTCGGCGACGCTGGTCACGGCATCAGCTCCAGGGTGATGGTGCCGGGACGAATCCAGCCGATCAGCTCGGGGTCATCCGCTGCGGCGACGTTGCCAGTCGGGGTCAACACGCTGCGGTCTTTGATCCCGGCCAGGTTGCTGACCATCGCTTCCAGTTGCGAGCGCTTGAGCGGCTCCATTGGCTGCAAGGCACCCAACAAGGCCTCGTAGGCAGCCTGCGCGGCGACCTGCACGTCCTCCAGGTGGTAGTCGCTGTCCAGTTCCACCCGGGCGCTGCAATTGACTACGCGCAAGGCCGGGACAAATACCTGGACATCGGCGATCACCGAGCACTGCGCTTCGATAGCGGCTTGGCAAGCCGCCGTGACCTCAGGCGATGGCGCGCCATTGCTGGCGGTGATCACCACATCCACTGTGCCGGCGCCACGGCGTCTGGGCAGGGCGATGGCACCGGCTACGCCGGGGACTTCCTTGGCCCAGCGCTCGAAGTCGTAATCGGCGCCACCGGCAGGTGGTTTTTGCAGGATGTCGAGGTAGCGCGCCAGCACCGAGTCGATGGATTCCTGGTCTTCGCCACCTTCGGTTGGCTGCACAAACGCAGCTGCCGCATCGAGGCCCAAGGGCGGGCTGGTGACGCTCAAGGGGCCGCTCAGGGCGTTCAGCGCGGCACCGGCCACGGCGGCTTTTACCGCGACTGTGGCGGTGCCGTCGCTGCCCATGCGCACGCTGTCCAGCAGGTTGAACACCGCGCCACTGGCGATGTGTTTGAGGCTGGCGCCCTGCAGCAGTTCGACACCGGCGACACCGCTCAAGCGCACCGTGCCGGTGGCGGCGACCGCCTCTTTGCGCAGCACTTTGCGCAGTGCGGCAACGTGCAGCAGCTCTTCCTCATCGGCGGTATCGGGAAAGATCTGCCGGTACAGCCAGGCGAGCTTTTGATAGAGGCCTTCGGTGGCCGCGGCAAAGGCGGCGGCGCGCACATAGTTGTCGCTGTCGCTGCCGATATCGGCTTGTGGCTGCAGGCTGCGGATGTCACGCAGAATGCCGGCCAGAATGTTTTCGTACGTGTTGGCTACAAAGGCCATCAGATCACCTGCACAAGATGTTTGAACACCTGGGGGCTGCCACCGGCATCCACCACCTCGACCACCAGCAGCAGCCAACCGTCATGGGGCTGCTGGGCGGTCACTTGCACCGACGTCGCGCGTCGGTCATCGAGCAATGGCTGCAAGGCCTGCTCAGCGTATTGCGTGGCCAGCTTGCCGATCCGCGCCAGGTCCTTGGCCCGCGCCAGTTCATGCAGGCGCGAACCCATCGACACATCGGCCCAGTAGCTGCCCAGCGGGGTCTTCAGTCGGAGATACACGGCGTTGGCCAGCGAGCGGATGCGCTCACCGGACAAATCGCCTGTCGTCGTTTCAATTCCTGCGTCCATGGCTGTAGGTTGCCTCGCGCGTTACCAGGGGGGAGTTTCAGCGCGTTTTAAGGCTCAAGGCCTTGCCACGCGCGCGTAGGGTCAAACCGGCCTCACTGCTTTTGCGTGGGCACCGGGCCGCTGCCATGGGTATGGCCGTTGTAGATATCGCGGTCGGCCTGCAGGCTGCGGGTGTGGTCGCGAACCTCGGCGGCACTGCTGATATCGCCGCTCACCTGCACCTGGCCGCTGACCTCGAGCAGTGGCGTGTCGAAGCGCACCTTCTGCCCGGCACTAACCAGCAGGGTCTGGGTCACCACCTCGACCACCCGCCCACGCTTGAGGTGCACGCGGTCGCCTTCGTCGCTGTACAAGGCCACCTCGCCGTCCTGCAGGGTGATGCGGTAACGCCCGTCCTCACTGGCGACCACCACGGTGTGGCGGCTATTACCGCCCACCGGCACGGCAATGAATTCGGCCCCGGCCAGCGGCGCGGAGGTGAAGCCGTAGTGCTGGAACAACTCGCCAGACACCGCTTCGCCGGCCAGGCCTTCCATCTCCACGCCAATCAATTTGCCCTGGGTATTGCGGGCAGCGACGGCGCGGAACGCCTGGCGGAAGTTGGAGCGTTCGGCGGCGGACTGTTGCCGCATCATTTGCGCAAAGGTCTTCATTTCGCCGCCTTTACTTCGAGAGAGCTTTCGGTGGATGTGGTGTTCGCTTTCCAGGTCTTGTCTGCCCGCAGCCTCAGCAGCGTGGTGGCGCCGCCGGTGCGGGCCAGGCTGAGCTTGCGCGACATCAGAAAAAACGTGCCGTCCAAACCGTGCGGTTCACTGCGTACGATCACCCGCTGGCCTGGCGCCCATACACTGCCTGCCGCGTTGCGATGGCCCTGTACTACGGCCTGAATTTCCAGGCTTTCCAGCTTGCTCACGCTCATCAGCTCGAGTGCAGCGGCCGACACCTCCTCCGGTTTTTCAGCGGCTATCTGCACGACACAAGCTCGATTGCCGGGCACTGTTGTGTCCTGCACCGTCGCGCTTAATTGCCCTCGTTCCGGGTTGAGGTCATCGGTGTCGTATTGTCCGTGTTGGGCCAACACCGTGATCTTGCTGTAGCGGCTAGGAAACGAGCGCCGTACCGACAGACTGCTGACGTTGTTGCCCTTGCCATCCAGGCGCATCACCAGGGTGTGCACGGGTGCGGCGTTGTAGTCCGGGCCACCGATTACCAGCCGCCCATCAGGCTCCATCCACGGCCACGCTGCATACGCTTCCACCACCTTCGTCAGTGCTTGCCAGGCGTTTTGCGTACGCTCGAACTGGATCAGCCTATTGGGCTTTTCAGCCGCCGCGCGGATCTCGATCTGGGTAATGCCAAAGGGCTTGACCAGTTGCTGGACGATCTCGGCGAGCGAAGCATTGCGCAGGTACACCGAAGGCACCGAACTATCCACCAACGCCGCAGCACGATCACGGCCTGTGACTTTGATGGTCACCCCGCTTCGCGACACCTCGTGGATCAACTCGTCGATCTGCCCGCTCAGCACCCGATCAGCGCCCAAACTGAGGGTGCACGGCGCGCCCTCCACCAACACCTGCGACAAACGCGCCGTGTCCTGAGTATGCAGCGCCAGCTCAAAGCCATCGGCCGGCGTGCGCAAGTCCGACTCCACCGACCAGCTGTCCCAGTGCGCATGGGCTTCACCGCCAATGGCCAGGCTTATCGATTCACTGGGCATAGGCACGCACCACTTGGCCGGCCGCAAGGTTGTGCGGCGTTTTCAGGGTGGGGTTCAGGCGCAGCAGCTCGTTGGCGCGGCTGTGGTCCTGGTACCAGCGGTGGGCCAACAGGCGCAGGCTGGCCGGGGACTCCAGGGTGCGTTCGAGCAGCGGCGGGCTGAGCAGAATCACTTGCTGGGCACGGGTCTGCACCAGGGCGGCGATGCCGCGCAGCGCCTCGATGGTCGGCAGCGCCACTTCCACGTCATACAGGCGGCGGTGCAGCAGGATGGCGGCCTGGATCAGCGAGCGCACCAGGTTGGCCAGGCCTTCGATTTCGTTCGGGCTGAGGGTCTGGGTTTGTGTCTCGTCGTCGAGCAACGCCGTGGCGGCCTGGGCATGGGACACCGCCAGCTCGGTGGTCAGCAGCACCAGCAAGCCATAGGCGCTGGCACTGACCGGATCACTCGGCATGGCGTTCGGCAGGCGGCTGGCATCCGGGGTATTGCCCACTCGGGCACTGCTCAACAGCTCGGCACCGACCCGCGCTACCTCCGCCACCAGGCTGGCGCTGCCCGGCACGCTGGTCGGCAAACCGCTGCGGGCCAGCAAGCCGCGCAGGCTGCTGGGGGTGCTGAGCTGGATCGCCGCACGGATTTCGCTGGGGGTGCGCAGCAGATCAAGCAGCGGGTCAAAAGCCCCTGCCGGGTTGCTGGCCATCGAGGTGACCCCCGATACCACCCCGAGAATCTGCGAGCGCAGCTGGCGCAAACGCAAGCCGATGCCCGGCAGGCCGAGGGTGGTTTCCAGCAAGCCGACCCAACCACCACTGATCAGCTCCTGGACCTTCGCCACCAGCGAGTCGACCCGCCCCAGCATGTCGTACAGGCCATGCTGCCAGCCGGTTTCATCGGCTGGGAAAAACGGTGCGTCAGCACTGGCTTCGACAACGTGCAGGGTCACCGTTGCGTAGTTCGGCCGGTCGGCCGCGTGCAAGACTTTCCAGTCCTGCACCACCACGTTGAGGCTGCCGTACACCGGGTGAATCAGCTCGCCCGGGCCGAGGGTATCCAGGCTCTCCAGCAGCTCGCGCAACTCGCGCTCGTAGCTGTTGCCATAGACCACCACGTTCAGCTCGAACTTGCGCGCCGCGCGGCCCAGGTCGACGACGGCATCGCCGTCTTTGTAGGGCGTGCCATGCTGCGACAGCGCGCGGGTGCCCTCCAGATTCTCGCTGATGACCTGTAGCGGTACACCCCGGAACGAGGCGTCGAATAACGTTTCAGCCCAACTCATTGTCCACGCCTCATCTGCATTTCGGTACGGCGTTCAACTTCCGCCATGATCATGTCGCTGTCGGTCCTGACCTCGATCACCAGGGGCTTGCTCAGCAGCTCCGCCAGGCGCGTTTCGGCCGCCTGCGCACCACTGCCAATCGGCATCGCCAGGGCGCCGTCGACCAGTCGTGAAGACAGGCCCGAGGCCCAGGCTTGGGACTCGCTGGCGGCACCATCAGTGGCATTCAAGCCGCTGCCGTCCTGAGGAATACGCGCGGCGTTCTTGTGCAACCAAGCGGAATCCGCACCAGCGTTCTGAGCGGCCGAACTCTCTTCATCAGGTTGTGGAAGGCGATCGCCAGGAAGCGGAGTGAAGAGCTCGTCGGCGTTGTCCAGCAGTTCTGCCAGAACAAGCCCGCGAACACCGCCGCCCTTTAACAATCCCCTAAGCCGGCCCAGCCCAGGCTTTTTGCCCGCTCCAGCGCCGCCTGTGTCCAGCCCGATATCGGGCATCCCCAACGAGCCGACAGGCCAGTTGGTGACAAACACCGAGGTGACGCCTGCCGCGTCCTGCAGCACCTTGCCCACTGCAACGTTTTGCAGGGTCTGCGCCCCCACAAAACGGTTGAACAACGCACCGGCACCACGTCCGGCGTAATGCGCGCCAATACCGGCCGCAGCGGCAGTGCCCAACAGTTGCTCGCCGGACAAGTTGAGGTCATCGAGCAGGTAACTGCCGGCCTGTGCCAGGCTGTTGTTCAGCGGTTGCGCCATACGATCAAGCGCCTGCCCCACAGTGGCTTTTACCCGTGCCGAGGTACCGCTGGCGCTGGCCAGGTTCTGGTTCAGGTCGTTACCGAACACCGCGGCGGCATTGCCAATCTGACCGGCCCGCACACCTAAGTTGGTCACGCTGCTACCGGCGGCCGGCGAGAAGTTCGCCGGTCTGGCAGCACTGATCAGGGCGCCAACCTCCGCGCTTTGCAGCGCCGCTTTGGGCAAAGTGCCCAGCAGCGCCAGAGTCTGCTCGATCGATAACCCGGCACTCGCCGCACTGGCGCCAATACGTGGGAACAGTTCGGTTAGTTGCTCGAACCCCGGCCCACCAAGACGGCCAGCCACGGTCATTTTCTGCAGCAGACCGAGTGCCGCGCCGTCCTGGTTAAGGTCGACGTTAAAGGCACTGGCGCCGCCGAGCAGGGCCTGCCCAAGGGTGGCCGAATCGCTACCGGTAACGGCACTCGTGCGGCCCAAGGCGTCGCTGGCTTTTTTCGCGGCGGAGTAGCTCAGGCCGGCGCCAATCAAGGTGCCGAAGCCGCTGTCCACATCCGCACGATTAAGCCCATAGGCACGGGCAATCCGTGCCCCTTCGTCACGCCACTCGTGGCGCTGGCCGTTGCTCATACCGCTGCTCTGTTGCAGACGAATCAGCTGGCGATCCAGGCTAGCGCTGTCGTGCAGGCCGTTGCTGGCGAAGCTGCGCAGCTGCTCGCCGCGCCCACCACCCGCCAGGGCTTTCACGGCGCGTAGGGTACTGCCCGCGCTCTGCAGTTCCTGACGCAACAGGCTCGCGCCCTGGGTGGACGTATCGCGCAGCGCCTGGCGGGCCATCTGGTAGCTGGTCACCCCGGCCTGAGCCAGGTTGCTGGCCGCGACGTTGGCCTTGTAAGCCTGGTCGGCCAAGGCCTTGGCGCCCTCTTTGCTGGCTTCGGTCTGAATGCGCAATGAGACGCTTGGATCTGAACTCATGATTAACCTCTATTTGCGCTTTCGTTGACTGACGTAGCGAGTGGTGCCGGCCTTGCGGCCTACCAGAAGATCAACGCGGGCGTCGATTTCCGCGCGGCTCATGCGGCTGATTTCGTCCAGCCGGTAACCGTGTTTTACGAGGGCGTGTTCGACCCGTCGCCAATCGGTGATGCCGCGCTCGGCGGCGCGAGCTTTTTTTCCAGGTCTTCGTCAGCGCGAGCGATGATCGCCAGATCGGTTTCAGCCAATTCGGCGCGCAACAGCTCGACCGTCAATGCCTCTGTCGGAATCTCGCCCAAGGCCAGCAACTGTTGGCGGTAGACGTCGATGCTGATCAGTTGCATGGGGCCCTGCGGGTACGCTTGCTGGGCGGCAATCAAGTCGCCAGCGACGGGTACGCGCAGGGTGAAGGTCTTGTGACGAGAACCCGCGTAGAAAACGCCTATCGCCAGATCACGGGTGATGGTCAGGCCATCCCAGCGTTTCTCGTGGGTCGTCATGCCGACTTACTCCGTGTAGTAGTTCAGGGCGGTCAGATCCAGGTTGCGAGTCGCCTCGCCTTCCAGGACGTACTTGCTGCCCATCTGCACCAGCGATACGCCGGTCCAGGTCTCACGCTGACCACCGCCGTCGAGCGGCTCGATGGTGATTTTGGCGTCGAGCATGGCGCGCCAGTCCGGTTCACCCGCTTTAGGAATGGCGACACTGACGGTCAGCGAGTAGTCCTCCACGCCCTCAGCGGTACCCAGCGGGCGACCCTTGCGGTTCATGGTCTTGACCACGATGCGACCGGTTTTCAGGGTGTGGTTCAGCTCTTTGATTTCATAGTCCGCCCCGTTGACCGAGAGGACGATCTGCCCAACATAGTTATCCGACATAATTTTCTCCTTACAGCAGCAGATCGATGCGACCGGCAAACACGTGCAGGCCGTTCACAACATCAGCAGGGATGGCTCCGTTGAGCCGGTTAACGTCTTGCAGAGAGCGCTCGACAATCAGGCCGTCGGCGTTGGCGTCGACCGCTTCGAGGATCTCCAGCTCTTCACATTTCTTCAGCACATCGAGCAGTTCGCTGCGCACCGCTGCCGGGGTTTTGCTCGACAGCTTGGCGCGCGGGAAGCGCAGGCGAACGCGGGCACGGCAGGCTTTGCGCACGTAGTAGAGGGTGCGCAGGGTGGTCAGATCGAGCAGGGAAACGTCGTCCTCGCCGGCCGCAGATTTGGTGTAAGTGCTCACAGCACGAACGATCTGCACCACATCACCAGCGCCCACTTCCAGCGGCGTCACGCCATTGGCCAGGCAGGTTTCCTGCTCGACACGGCCGAGGCGGTTGGCAATCGCCGGCACCTTGATACCGGTGAGCACCAGGGTGTTCAGCGGACGCGCCGGGTCTTCTTCCGAGGCGATCAGGGCGGCGTAGGCGGCGGCCACTTCACGTGGGCTGGAGGCGGTACCCGGCAGCAGTGCCAGGGTGATCGGGCCAGCGTTCAGGGAGTTGGCCAGGGTGGTGGCGGCGGACAACGTGGTAGTCAGCGCGCCGACACCGAGGATGCCTTGCTGCTCGATGGAATCGGTGTAGGTGTTGATGTGGGTACGCAGCGCCGTCAGGGCCGCCTGGCTGTACCAGGCCGGTACCAGAATGCTGTACTCGCCTTGTGCGGTGGCATCCAGGGCAGCGCTGATATCCGGCTCGGTGGAGCCTTCAACCACTACGCCGACACAGGAGATCGCGGCATAGCGGTAGGCCTTGATGGCCGCGGCGACCATTTCTTCGGCGACCACGCCGAACTGGGCCTTGGCTTCGGCAGCGCTGTACACCTGCGCCGGTTGGTTGGCAGCCGCGGTGGCGCCTTCGCTCAGGGGCACGATGAAGCAAATGCTCTGGGCGTTGGTTGGCAGGGTACGAACTGCCAGGCTGGTGTTGAATTCAAAATAGGCGCCGGGTTTACGGATCGACGCCGGGATGGTGTCAAAGGCAATGGTCATGCGTGGGTATCTCCTTTAGCGTTTTCTTTGGCACTGCGACGAGGCCTGACGGGAACGAGCAGGAGCTCCTTCGCGGCAATCCGACGGCGGTAGTACGAGGTATCCGGCACGTCCACAGGCTTGGCCGGAGCAGGTTCAATAAAGGCTCGCGGCGTGCCTTCCTGTGGTACGCGAGCATCAGGTGCAGCGATAACGCGCATCAGCTAGTCCCCAATTCGATGGAGTCGTTGGCCACCGCAGACGGGTTGCCTGCGGGTACGTGGAACTGCAGGTCAATGCCCAACAGGTCCGGTAGTTCTTCCAGCGGTTTCTGCCAATCCAGTTCGATCACAAACGACTGGCCGAGCACCGACAGGCTGTCTGCTTGCGCCTGGCCATTGACCAGGTTGAGCAGCTCGGTGGGCTCGATCCGCGCCCGCTCGGGCCAGGGTTGCCAGTCCACCAGTTGCGCCATGCAGGCGCTCCACAGCGCATAGCTGCCGATCTCTTCGGCGTTGCCACGACGACCTTCGCGCTCACCCCGCAGGTGGCGGCTGGCGATCACCAGGCGAAAGCTGATGGTAATGCTGTAGCGGCCCTTGGCGCGCTTGTGGAACACCGCTCGCGGGGTTTCCAGCAGCACCGCCGGGCAGCGCGAGAGCAGCGCCGGCAACAGGTCGCGGTCACGCAGTTCACCGCCATAGCTGCCGATGGTCAGGCGCTTGAGCGAGCCGCGCAGCAGCCCCAGGCGGGCCTGGATCAGGTCTTCCAGCTCGCCCAGCATCAGTTGCTACCTGCGCTGGTGGGCGCGGCAGTGGCGCGGTCTTCGGCAGCCAGGGTCTGCAGGCGCTTGAGCACATCGCGGTAACGGGTCCGCACGGTGGAGCCCTTCTTGCCGGCGCTGTCCACCAGGTGGTAGCGGGCCAGTTCCATCACATCGTCCAGCGCCCACTCCGGGGCGGCCTGCTCGGCCTGGCGGTAGCGCAGGTAAAACAGCACTTCACTGCGCGCCCGGCCGGCGGCATCGGCGATGCGGGCCAGGGCCTGTTGGGCGATGGCGATCTCCGAGCTCAGCCACTCGTCCAGCGGTGCACCGGCCGCAGCGGCTTGCAGCAGCAGTGGGTCGATCACTTGTTCGGTGTCCGGCACCGCCAGCTCGGTGAGGCGACGCGCACCAAAACGCAGGAGCATCTGGCTGGCCGTCGGTAGCGATAGGTTCATGGGTGTGCGGCTCCCTTGGGGGTGGTTCGTTGCATGTCGCCATGTTGGCGGCTGGCGAGCGACCGGGAGTTTCAGTGCGGCGTAAGGCTGCAAGGGCCAGGCAGATAAAAGCCGGACGCGGGCAGAGGCGGCGCGAACAATGGAGTGGGGGCTGGGAAGGTTCGCCAAGGGAACAAGGTTCACCAAGGGGCTGGGGCGCGTGTCTAACGGGGGTCTAACGCCGGTTGCCGGCGCAGGTGATACAACCCGGGCGAGTAGGCCCGAGCAGGCGTTAAAACGACGCGTTGCGCGTCAGTCCTGGCGGGTGCGTTTGAGCAGCAGATTTTCGAATTTGAGGGCCAGGCCATCGAGCTTGGCCTCGATCACCGACTGGCCGCGCACCCAGTCTTCGCGGCGCACGTATTCCAGGGGCAGCTCACCTTTGAAGCGCAGAAATTCATTCTCCAGGCGGCGCAGGGCTTCGGCGTCTTTGTCCTGACGGCTCAAGACTTTCTCGAAGTTGCCCTCCCACACCTGGCTGGCTTCTTTGCGCGCGGTTTCCTGAGCGCTGAAACGCTCGTCCAGGCGTTTTTCGAACTGCCAGAGCAGCAGCTTGACCAGGCCGAACACCAGGGTGGTGAAGATTCCCAGCAGGCTGATGGCCCAGGTGAACAGATCTCCGATTGAAAAACTCATGGTTTACCGGTTACCTGGTCGATCAGCAGCTCCAGCTGCCGGGTGGTGTTACGGCATTGTTCGGCGTACTGGATATGGTGGGCCAGAAGCTCACGCTGGCTGAGCCCTGAGTCCAGTTGCGCAGCGGCACTGGCGGCGTTGGGCGGCGCAGCAGTTCCGCTGGAATCTGCGGGGTCAGGCAGGGCGGCGCCGCTGGCTTGGTCATAGATGTGCACCCAACCAACAGTGAACACACAAGCAGGCAAAGGCTTGGCCGGCGCATCCAGCGCCTCGCGATACAGGTCGTTGACACGGGCAATCTCCCCGCTAAGGCGGTCAGTGGTTTGGCGGTTGTGGCGTTGTTGGCTGGCCAGTTCGGCGGCCAGGTCGTTGGCGCGTTGTTGCTCGCGCTGCAGGGTCTGGGTGGCCTGACTGTTTTGCACCATGGCGGCCTCGGCGCGCTCGGTCTCTTCGCGGCTGTGCTGCAGGCGCAACCCGGCCAACGCACCGTCGCCTTCGGCCTTGGCCTGGGCATAACCGCTCTGCCATTGCACCGCGCCGTAGCGCCACACCAACGCCGCCAGCACGGCGGCCAGCAGCAACGGCCACAGGGCTTTCCAGGCGGACAGGTTCATAGCTCGGCCTCGCACAGTTCGCGCTCTGCCGCACGGCGCCGTTCGAGCCCTCTCAGCACCTTGCCACCGGCACGGGTCCATGCCGAAAGCTGGCTACACGCCTGCGCCACGCGCCCGGCCTGCAGGTGCAACAACAAGGTGGAGTGGCGACCATTCTTCAGCCAGACAAAGCCGTCTTTGACCCCGGGCTTGCCGGGGCCGACGTTGTAGATAAACGATAGAAACGCCGCACTGCTGCGCGCACTCATGCCCGCCAGCACCTCGCCTGGCACCCAACGCAGCAAGATCGCTGCAGCCTGTTCCAGGCCCTCGCGGGTATGGGCATCGCACTGCGTGGCGGTGGCTACATCGCCAAGCTGCACGCCCTGGGTCCAGCCATCGCAGATGGTCGGGATGCCTACCGGGTCCAGGTAGGCGAACAGGCTGCGCCCCTCGAAGTACAGAACGGTGGGCGTGGCCAAGGTGATGGCGGCAGCCATGAGCCGGGCTTTTACGCTCATTGCGTAATGCCCCTGGCGAGAAGTCGGTGGCCCGTGCGGCCGAAGGCGGGAGTATTCATGCCCCCAGGGTGCCGCGAGCGCGACTGGCCTGGAGTGTCAGCTGGACTTAAGAAAAAAGCCGCGCGCTAGCGAGGCTTTTCAAAGGGGGATTTGTAGGGGCAGACGAGCGCTTAATGCACGCTGTTATTGCCGGTGCCGAACAGGTCCGGCTCGCGCTTGCGGTGCAGTGCCCGTTGCCGGGCGATGATGTCGTAGATGGTCTGGTTGGCCAGACGGTATTTGCGTACCAGGTCGGCCGGTTGTTTGCCGCCGTCGCGCCAGTCGCGGAAGATCGCGGCGTCGCGCATGGCACGTTTGAGGGTATCCCCTCGCGGCAGATAAACCACGCTGCCGCCCAGGGTGTCGCACAGGGCAAACACCACATGACGGGCCAGGCTCGGCACGTTAGCTACATCGCCGAGCTCGCTGCGCAGCTTGGCTTCAGCGATTTCGACCATCTCTTTCAGGGTGCCTTCCCAGCGCGTCAGCACGGCCGGGTCGGTCATATGCGCCAGCACCTTGGCGGGGTCCAGTTTGTTGCTGTCATTGCTGAATAAAGGCTCGCTCATGCGGTGGTTCTCCCATTCGGTGATTCTCCCATGTGGCTCGTGCCCGGGCGGAACTGCGCACGCCGCGGCTATGTGGGCGCTGCTCGGCCGTCAGGGATCGGTGTTGGCTGCTCATCAGTACCGGGCCACCACGCCCGGTAGACCATCGCCGGCCAGGCCGGGATGGTTTCGCTCAGTGCAACGTGGTTGAGACCGGCAGGCGGCTGCAACGTGGCACGGCATTGATGGCCTGCTGCATGGCGACCATGTCGAGCAGCGCCTGGCCCATGCTCAGTGCCCGGCTGGGAACCAGGCCGGCGGCTTCGCGCGGGCTGGCCTGCTGCAGGTCCAGGGAGGATGTAACACCCTGGCGCTGATCCTCTAACGTGATGGTGATTTTCGCCACGAAACCTCCTAGCGCTGCGTACGAAAAGTGATGTGGTAATCGCGGGCAACCTGACGCACGCGCTTCTCGCTGAGGCTGAGCTTTTGCGCGACCCACTTGGGCGACTTGCCCAAGGCCGCCGCAGCCATTACGGCAGCGGCTTCGGAACGCAGTTCGGCCGGGGTTTTCTCCAGGGTTTGCGCGCCCACCAACGCCGCCGAGAAGAACTGCTGGCGGTACAGCGGCGAGCGCTCGGGGTTGATGACAAACACCGGCGCTTCGCTGCGCATCTGAAAGCCGACTTGCTCGATCTCGCCACCCTGGGCGAGAAACTCGCGGGTGGCCTGCTCGATGCGTTGATGCTCGGCCTGGTTGAGCCCGGCGTTCATCGACACCGCGGCGGGTTTAACAGAGTGATTCGTGTGCATGTTCAAGCTCCCAATGCAGTGAAATGTGCGCCGTTGCGCGGGGTCAGGGTGTGGATATACGCAGCGATGGCCGCGCGCTGTTGCTGTTCGTTTTCGGCTTGGGTCAGGCCTGGAACCGTCAGGCCGTCCGGGCTGATCTGCGCGGTGGCGCTGATCACGCGGCGCAACGCTTCGCGCTCGCCTTCGGCAAGGGCGATGCAGCCCTCAGGCACGCTGTGCGCCAGTTCGATAACGCCGCTGATGCGGCAGATCGCATAGCTTCTGGCCATCTCACACCCCAGCGATATCAAGGCTGATGGGCTGGTATTGGTCGCTGTCACCCATGCGCTCGTACACGCGGATATACGAGCGCGAGCCGATCACCTGGCAGGCGTCACCAATCGCTTGCATGGCGCGCAGCCAGCGCGGGTCCTGGATATCCAGACGGCGCAGGGCCAGCACCCGGGCCGTGCGGATCTCGCCTTTGGTGTCGGTGCGAAAGGCGTCGTTGACCAGGGTCAGCACCTCGGGGCGAGCGCCTTGGGTCCATTCGTGCAGGCAGTCGTCGATCAACGCGCGCGCCGCTTGCAGGCGCTCGTCGAAGGCGATGTTTTCCTGCACCGCGCGGACAATCTTGAAGCGCCCGTCAAAGCTCAGCAGGGTGACGTTGCCCTTGCGGCCGCCAACCTTGGCGCCGTATTGCTCGGCGCTCAGTTCGATAAAGGCTTCGATATCACCAAAGGCCACGGCCTTGTAATCGGCCAGTTCGTTGTTCAGTTCGGTGGCGCGATCGACCAGCAAGGTCACCAGGCGATCACGCTCTTTGTCGATGGGTTTGATCAGCGCTTCGGGAACGAGACGGCCGTGGGCGTCCTGACGAAAACCGCTGGGAATCTGTTGTGCGTGCATAGTTATCTCCTTGATCAATGGGTGGGCTGCGGCGGCTCAGTGCAGGCGACTCGCCGTGGCTTCCTGGCAATCGGGGTTGAAATGGCAATGCAGGCAGGCTTTCCACTTCTGCATGGCTTGGGGGTTGTGGGTGGGTGCCGGTTTGTCCCGGTAGCGTTGGCACTCGTCAGCCGTTATGCCCTCGCCCACCACCAGGCACTCGATGCGCCCGAGCACCGCCAGCACCCGCCGCTCGACCCCGGCGGTGCTCGGCGAGGGGTAACGGTTGGCGAGCACCAGGCTGATGGCACTGCGGCTCATGCCGATGCGTTTGCCGGTAGCGGTGATGGTGCTGCGGGCCACTTCGGCGCCCAGCAGTTGCACGAACAGCGGCGGCTGCGCGCCCCAGGCTTCGGTACGCGGCGCATTCATGGCTGCACCTCGCACATCTGCATCGAAGCCCGCACCCGCGCCAGCAAGCGCCGCACTTCGGCGCGCGTCTGCCCCTGGCTGGTATCGCGGTTGGCGAGGAAGTACTCGACCTCGGCCAGTGTGCGGTTCATGCCATCGCACTCCAGGCGCAGGGCGCACAGTTCGGCGGCATCACCCTCCTCGCCTTTGCTCCACACCTTCTGATTGAGGTTGGGGTCGAACAGCTGCTCATAGCTGCTGCGCTGATACTGCGGCGGCTGCGGACCGGTGTTGCGGTCGGGCACCAGGCGATAGCGCGTCGGCAAGCCCGCCGTGCCGGCAACACGGCTGAGATAACCGGCGCTGCACAAGCCCTGCAGGTAAACCCGCGCGGCGGCTTCACTGATCAGCACGGCATTGATGCTGGCCTGTTCGGCGGCTTCGGCGGCGCTCAGCTCACCGACAATGCGCAACGCCCGCCAGATGTTTTCCAGGGCCAGGCCGCTGTAGCTGCGCTGCCCTTTGTGGTTGACCTGCGGCGCTTCTGCGCCCTGATCCTGCAGCAACAGCCACTGCGCATCGCGCTTGGCAAGGCGCCGCTGCTTGGCGATGATGCCGGCCTTGGCCAACGCCCCGAGGTAGGCCTGGGTGGTTTTATCGCCCTGCCCGCTCTGGCGGGTAATGGCTGTGGTGGTCAGTGCGCCCGAGCGGGCATGCAGGCGGCGCACGGCTTCCCAGACATGCTGGTGAGGGCTTTTGCCACCGGTCATAGCAAGTTGTATGGAGGCACTCATGCGCACGCCCTCCGCGCCGGTGCGTCGCCGGTGAACCAGCCGCGGTTGCCCCACTGGTTGAGGTCAACCCGCTCCCAGCCAATCGCCTGCGCTTCGCTGAACACCCGGTAGAGGTTGACCGACACCCGGCGCAGGCAGCCGCGTACTTTCTTGCGCAGGTCATCGAGCAGGTCGTCGGCAATCAGCAGGCTCGGGTAGCTGGCGTCGGCCAGGCTGCGCAGGTCGTCGAGGGTGGCGGCCTGCACCGGCACCCACTCGAGCACGCGGTTATGCAGGCGCTCCAGCTTGGCCAGGCTATGGGGCACCCGCTCCTCGCCGATCAGCACGATGGTGCCCTGGCTGGCGTTGTAGATATCGGTGAGGACGTTGGCGGCGGCCTTGTCCAACAGGTACTGCACATCGTCGACCAGGATCGGCCGGTTGCTGCGGCTGAGCTGCTCGGCGATCTGGTCGACCATCTCGCTCAAGGTGCGCGCCGGGCTGATGGCCATCTCCCGCAGGATCGCCAACAGGAAGGCTTTTTTGCTCCAGGTGTCGCGGCATTCGACGTAGTAGGCGCGGTGCATATTGGCCGCCCAGCCGGCGGCGACACTCTTGCCCAGGCCGCTCGGCCCATA
Organism: Pseudomonas sp. GV071; assembly: GCF_003050835.1. Taxonomy (GTDB): domain Bacteria; phylum Pseudomonadota; class Gammaproteobacteria; order Pseudomonadales; family Pseudomonadaceae; genus Aquipseudomonas. The sequence goes on from NZ_QAOJ01000012.1 coordinate 66,470, forward strand.
GGCCACCACCAGGCCCGGCAAACCCTCAGGGCGCTGCATGGCGCGTTCGATGGCGGTGGCCAACAGGCCGACGTTGGTCAATGGGATGATTTTCGAAACACTCATAGGGCTTACTCCCAGGGTCATGCGCTGGCCTGCGCGGCCGCGAAGTCGTAGATACGTTGAACGGAGGCGAAATCCGGGGTGCTCGGGTAATGGCTGTGCCAGCGTGCTTCGGCGTCGCTGAGCGCCTGGGCGCTGGCCTGGCGTTTGTCGAGCTGCTGCCACAGGCGATAACGCGCCATCGAGTCGTTGGGCACCTGGAAACTCGCCGCCGCTTGAGCGTCCAGGCGTTGGGCATAACGCTGGGCGTCGAGCAGTTGCAGCGGCTCAAGGGTGGCGCTGGGCGCGGTGGGGCTGGCGAGCATCTGCACCCGTTTGCCGGTGAGGGTTTCCAGCTTGTCGATGGCGCGTTTCATCTGCCCCTGCTCGCGCTTTTCATAGGCTTGCTCGAGCAGGCTTTTCGGCATGTAGTCGCTGGCGTTACCGTCCAGCAACGCCTCGCCGAGGAACTCACCCTGCAGGGTGCGAACCCAGACCCGCGAGGCATCGCGGACGTCGTAGGACAGGTTGATTTCTTCGCCATGGAAGTCGCGCAGGGCCGCAAGGAAATAGCGCTGATTGGCCCAGGTCACTTCGCCACGCACGGTCTGGCGCTGCACCTGCGGGCGCATCAGGTCCTGCACCACGGCGGCGGGCGCCTGTAGCGGTGCCCAACCCTCGGCGCAGGCCTTTTCCCAGGCTTCGTCGGGGCTCATATGGCGCAGGCTGCCGGTCAACGGATCGCGGATTTTGCCCAGGCCGCGGTGCGGTTTGCTGTTGTAGGCCTGCACCTCGAACTCGACCCCGGCCATGAACGCGGCAAAGGTGGGAATCAGCCGTGTGCTGCCGGTTTCGCGCAGCTGTTTGCGGCTGATGCGGTGCACCTTGCTGCCGGCGTGTTTGTCCATGTCGGCGCCGATGTAGCTGGTCAGCTTTTTCGCCGCATTAACCCAAATGCTCTGGTGCGCACGCTCGATCAAGCCGCGCGCCTGGCTGTTGTAGGGCAGCGCATGGCTCATGGTGCCGCCGAGGCGGTCGACCACTTCGCGCACCGTGGCGTTGGCAAAACCGGAGCCGTTATCCACATAGAAAATTGCGAACATGCCGCCACGGGTTACCGCATCACGCAGTGCATCGATCACGCCGATGGTCGATTCCGCCTCGCCGATGCTGATGCCCAGCACTTTGCGGGTATGCACATCGAGCACCGTGGTGGTTTCCGGCCGATAGGGCTTGCCGGTGCGCGGGTTGAGCACCTCGGCGTCGAACTTGTGCCCGTCGGCAGTGAACACATCGCAGGGGCGCAGGCTCTGGGTGCTGCGCCGCTTGAACGGCTGCAGGGCCTTCAACTCTTGTGGGCTGCGACGACCGGTCTCGCGCACCTCAGGGCTCAACTTGTCGAGAAAGCGGCGCACCGCATGAATGCTTGGGCGCTCGCCGGGGCACTTCACCGCGAACTCGCTGTAAGCCGCCACCACACTGGGTTTGCTCGGCCGCTGGTAGCAACGCAGAAACACCGGCGCCCAGTCGGGCACGCCCATGTCTTGTTGCCGGCGCAGTGGCGCCAGGCTGACTTCGCCGCCGTGCTGGTAGGCCGACAGCCAACGTTTCAGGGTGCGTTCCGACAGGGTGCGATCCGCCGTCTTGCGATCATTCGCACGGACTACTCGCTCGCTGAGGTAAGCACTCAACTGTCCGTCCTTGGCCAACTGCACCAGGCTGAGAATCGCCCGTTGCTGGCTGACGGTGGCGCTCATGCGTTCGATGTCACGAATGAAGGCCAGGCGTGCGGTCATCACCGAGCGCTGGTCATCAGTAAGGCATGCCGCGCTCCGCTCAGCACCGACCACCGCGTTCGCTTCTGCCGGCTCGGCTTTCACTGCCGCCTGTAGCAACACCGCCTGGGTAGCGGATGGCAGTACCGCAAAGGCGTACTCCATGGCTTTGCTGCCGAGCCGCTGTTGGCCTTGCCACTGCTCGCGCTTGGCGCGCAATTGAATTGCCCGCTCGGTACCTGGCAGCCCTGGCAGGCCGGCCAGTTCCTGGGCCGTGTACCAATTACGCATGCTGCTCACCCCGCGGGCGCGGCGAAACAACGATGGCATTACATGACATAGCCATATCTGGCTTTATTGCAACCACGAGGGCGACGGGCTGGGTATGACGCATGTCTAGACGCCCTCCGCCGTTTTAGCGTGTTCGCAGATATAACCTGGGTTATTCTCTTGGCTATAAGTTGCGTTGTTTTCTGCTCGCTGTACGCGAATACGGTTGGGAGTGTCGTCGTTGCTGTTCCAACGCTCCGGCCACAGTTGCACCGGCTTCAGGCTCAGAGCCTTGGCAATGGCGCGCTCCACGCGTGGGTAGGCAATGCGCTTCGCGTTCTTGACCGCCGGGCCAGTGACATCAAGCTCTCTGGCGATTTTGGCGAGTGACGTGCCTTGGGCACGCAGCTGGTACTTGATCCATTCCCAGCGGATGGTGGGATCAAGCGGAATGTCGGCTTTGTTCATGCCTAGCGTCCTTTCTAGCCACCCCTGGCAGGGTGGTTTTTTTGGAAGTTCTAACGTTACCTAGGGCATAACATAGCCATTTATAACCATCAGGTAAAGCGAAAAATGGCGTTTCGCTTTCCATTTATGGATTTATAGAGGCTGAAAATGGCTAACCCATTGATTCATTTGGGGTTCGCGACAAAGCGAAATTTCGCTTTGCCCCTGAGCGACGTTTCGCTTTCCTGCGAGGGCAAAACGAAATGAGCGCAGGCTTGGCAGAACGCATCAGGCAATGCGCGGAGATAGCCGGAAGCGGCGATGAATTGGCGCGGATTACCGCTATTCCACGGCGGACCCTGGAGTACTACATGACCGGGGCGAGCGAGCCAAAAGTGGCGCGCTGTGTCGACATCGCCAAGGCGGTGGGGGTCGATATTGGCTGGCTGGCCTCAGGCGAAGGTGATATCCGCCAAGGCAACGCGCCGGCGGCCGAACCGGACGACGAAACCTACGCGCATATTCCGCTGTACGACGCGCAGATCAGCTCCGGGCACGGCAATTGGTCCGACGGCGCCACCGTGCTCACGCACCTAGCGTTTACCCGCTACAGCTTGCGCAAGAAGGGCCTGGACCCAGCCAACCTGTCCGCCGTGCGCCTGGATGGCGATTCCAACGAGCCACTGCTCAGCGACGGCGACACGGTGATGGTCGACCACAGCAAGAACACCGTGGAGAGCGAGGCTTTTTACGTGATCCTGCTGGACCAGCACTTGTTCGCCAAACGTCTGCAACGTCAGATCGGCGGCGGCATCGCGATCATCAGCGCCAACCCGGCCTACCACACCATGACCGTCGCCAAGGAACACCTGGCCGATCTGCAGATCGTCGGGCGCGTGGTGTGGAATGCGTCGTGGATGATCTAGGCCGCCAGCAACGCGGGGCCAAACAGCCTGCCAAATGGCGGGCTGTGGATAAGTCCGCCACCTGCGCCCTTCGCGCTGTTTTGGCATAACGACTGAGCGCTATCCCGCGTGTGTTGTGGCCTGTACGGTAGCGCCCAGTAAGCGGATCAGTGCCAAACCTCCCACCTCCCCACATCACTCCTGGTCGATCACCACCACATCCACCAGCAGCTCCATCGCCAATCGCCGCAATTGCTGCAGATCGATTGGCTTGGCCAAGCACGCCTGTGCCCCACGGCGCACCGCATCGGCGAATACATCCTCATCGGCAGCGGCGCTGACCACCAGCACCGGCACGTCACTCAGGTGCGGCGTACGGCGCAGCATGTCGAGAATATGCAGGCCATCGCCATCGGGCAGGTCGAGGTCCAGTAGCACCAGGTCCGGGGTGAAGCTTTCGAGCAAGGCATAGGCCCGTTGAATGGACGCTGCGCCACGGACATCGGCCATCTCCCGCAGCCCTTCCTGCAACACACGCATGCAGGCTGGGTGATCCTCCACGCACAGCACTGCGGCCAGCTCTTTGCTTTCTTCAGCGGCTGGCGCCAGTGCCGCGGCGCTGCTATCCGGAGCAGCAGCGCTAGGCAGGTCGATCCAGAAGCGGCTGCCGATGCCGGGCGTGCTCAACAAGCCCAGTTCACCGTCCATCAACTCGGCCAGCTCGCGACTCAGTACCAGGCCGATACCGGCCCCGGGGATGGTCGAGTTTTCCCAGCCCAGTCGTTGAAACGGCTGAAACAGCAGCGCTTGTTGTTCGTCGTTGAGGCCCGGCCCAGTGTCTTGCACCCACAACCGAATGCCGGTCGGGCGCACCTCATAACCCAGGCTGACCATGCCTTGCGGGCTGTTGTATTTGATCGCGTTGGACAGCAAGTTGAGCAGCACCTGGCGCACGCGGCGCACGTCCGCCCAGACATACATGCCCGGCTGCTCGGCCGCCAGCACTTGCAATTGTTGCCCGCGTTGCGACGCTTCCGGCTGCACCAGCTCGGCACAACTGCGCAGCAGCTCGGCGACATCCACCGAGGAGAACTGCAACTGCTGGCGACGGCTTTCGATACTGGACAGGTCGAGGATATCCTCCACCAACGCCGTCAGGTGGCGGCTGGCGTTGACGATTTCCCGCGCATAGTCGGCCTGCTGTTCGCTGCCTGGCTGCTCCTGGGCATCCAGCTCGATCAACTGGGCAAAGCCATAAATCGCGTTCAACGGCGTGCGCAATTCGTGGCTCATGCTCGACAGGAAACGGCTCTTGGCCTGGCTGGCCTCCTGGGCTTCCAAGCTAGTGCGGCGCAAGTCTTCCTGTACCTGCTTGAGGCTGGAAATATCCACATGGGTACCGGCAACGCGCATGGCCCGGCCCTTGGCATCGCGCTCCAGCACCTTGCCGCGGCTGAGCAGCCAGACGTAATGGCCGTCGGCATCGGCAAACCGGTACTGCGCCTCGAAGGTGTCCTCGCTGCTGTCGGCGAAACCGAAGCGCAGCTGGCGCAGGCGATCGAGGTCGTCGGGGTGCACGCGCTGGTTGAACTCGGCGAAGGTCAGGCACTGGATATTCAGGCCATAACGCTTCACCCCACGACCGCGCACGGTGATGGTCATGCTCCGCGCCTCGACTTCCCAGAGGCTTTCGGTGGTGCTCTCCAGCACCAGCTCCAACTGGCTTTGCGCCTTGTGCCGCTCGTCTTCACTGGCCAGCAGTTGCTGGCCAGTCTGCTGCGCGGCGTCGGCCATATAGGCCAGTTCGTCGATCTCGATGTCCACCGGCTGCGGCTTGAAATTGCCCTTGCCCAACTCGCCCATCATGTCGACAACATCGGCCATCGGCTTGGCCAGCTTGGCCGTTAGCAAGCGCGAACGCCGCCACATCCAGGCGAAGAACAGCAGGTAGAAAAACAGCAGGCCGGCGATCAACAAGTAACCAATCTGCTGGTAACGCTCAGCCAGATTTTTGGTGGCCTGGAAGATATTCGCCTCATCCACCACCACCAGCAGCCGCCAACCGGTCTGTGGAATTTCGCTCCAGGCCACCAGCTGTTTGCGGCCACCGAGCAGCACTTCCTTCACATCGCTGCGGCTAGCGGTCATCGCCTGCAACAGCGGCTGCAGGTCGCGGCGGTCCTTGAGGTCGAAGTCATTGGGCTTGAGCACTTCACGGCGCACGGCTTCGGCGTAGCTGTACTCAGTGAGTTCGTTGAGGCCGAAGTCCTGCTCACCCGCAGCCGGCAAGGCGATCACCCGCTGATCACGGCTGACCAGCACCGCATAGCCATGCCAAGGCACCTGCAGGTTGCCGATTTCGCTGACCATCTGCCCGACCGTGACATCCAGCCCCACCACCCCCTCGAGGAAATTGTCGCGGTACACCGGCGCCACCGCCGACATCATCCAGCCCTGGCCGGCCGGGTCGAGGTAGACATCGGTCCACACCACCTTGCGCTCAGGGTTGTGCTTGGCATCGGCCAGGTAATAGAAGTTGTAATCGGGGATGACCATGTCGTGGGCATAACGATCGGGGGTCATGAAGAACGGATAGATGCGGTTGTAGCTGTCCCAGCCATTGAAATACAACGCCGACACCAGCGGGTTGGCATCGCGGATCCAGCGCATCAACACGTCGACCCGCGACAGGCGCAGGGCCTTGGCGTGGTCCTGTTTATCCACAGGCGTGACATTGGAATAGAACGACGCCGCGCGGCCATCGTCGCGGTGGGTGTAATGCACGCCATCGGGGGTAATCGAATAACGCGAACGCTCCAGCGCGTCGGCGTGGTACGTCATGTCGCTGAGGGCGCGGGTAGTTGCCGCCTGATAGACCTTCGCCTGCGACTCCAGCCCCTCCAGGCGCCGACCGATGATCTCGCCCTCACGCTGTACCGTACCAGTGAGATCCTGAGCGGCCCGTTGCTGCAGATAATCCAGCTGGGTGTCGCGGATGGCGGTATTGGTCAGCAGGTACACAGCAATGAGCACCGACTCCACCAACACCAGGGGAATCAGGGCGCTTTGCAGAAACGCGCGCCAAATCCATTGGCGCAAGGGGTAACGCGGCGTACGCGGCATAGGGCAGCTCTTCCAGAATATCTGCACGTTACTACAGAAAGCTTTTGAGCCTAATCATATAGCCTGTTGGCGAGGATGACGTACGGCAAGCAGGTCGACTCACCGGAACCTTTCCCGTACACTGCCGGTCCCAATCGTGTATCACGGTAGGTTTTGGGGCCGATTAGGATTCGACGCCGGTTACAAAACTTGAGGGGCATGCCGAGTTGGTAACAGAACTCGTAAATCCACTGTTGCAAAACTCTATAATTGCCAATGATGACAATTACGGTGCCCAACTAGCTGCGTAAGCAGCCTAGTCGCACTTCTGGTAGCTTCGGCTCCAGCAATCACGAGGGGATGTCTGTAAACCCGAAGTGATTGTCATATAGAACAGAATCGCCGCGTAGTACGTTGTGGACGAACCGGCTAAAACTTACACAACTCGCCCAAAGCACCCTGCCCGTCGGGCGGCTGAGGGTTAACTCAATAGACACGGCTAAGCATGTAGAACCGACAGCAGCGGACTGGCGGACGGGGGTTCAAATCCCCCCGGCTCCACCAAACAAGCCCCTGATTTTCCTAGTGAAATTCAGGGGTTTTTTATTGGGCGTCGAAAAAGTGTCGATTACCTCTATCAATCCCCCTGCGGGTCATCTATAAATCGTCCAGAAACGACAGGGTTTCGCACTCTAATAACGTCATGGGCAAAGGGAATTCAGATGGCAGGTGCAGAAGTATCTTTTCCAAAAATCGCCAGCGGAAACTGGTGGGCTCTAAGAGAGCAATTCAAGAAAAAAATCCCAACCACCGTTGGTCCTTCATATCTGAGTTCCGTCTTGGGCGAAATGAGCGTTGGATCTGCTAGATCAAATATAATTTCCCCATTTAGAAAAATCGGAATACTTGACGAAGAAGGTCGCCCTACCGATCTGGCCAACGATTGGCGCGACGATGACAAATACCCCGAAGTGTGTAGAAAAATATTAGAAGCCTCCTACCCAGAAGAGGTAAGAGACATATTCGACAATAAAGATTGCGACGTAGAGAAATTAAAAAAGTGGTTTATGAGCCATGCAAGGTGTGGCGAACCCGCAGCAAAAATGTATGCACGCTTTTATGTACTACTGCTAGAGGCAGATGCAAACAACAATGCAGAAAGAAAACCACAGGTAAAAAGCACCTCGAATACTAAACAGCCAGCAAAAAAATCAGCTAAATCCTCTGAGTCAAAAAACACACAACCAGCAGCCGCTTTATCAAAACAAGATCTAGCTCAAGCCACTGACGAAGCACCTCACGCGGCTCACGCTGGACGCGCACACCCCCCGAGCAGAAAGGCTCCAGAGCTTCACATAAATATTCAACTGCATATTTCCCCTGAGTCATCGGCGGAACAAATTGAAAAGATTTTTGAAAGCATGGCAAAGCATTTGAAAGACTTTAACTAATGTTCACGCCAAACAAAATTAAAACCTTCATTGAGTCATTTGAAAATGACTGTATAAAAAGCCTTCTCCCTCCGGAGGAGGGCTTAATTTCAAACGATCAATCCATTATTCCCCACGCGCTAATTAGAGGAACGCGAGGATATCTGGAAAAAATAATGCACCAAGCAAATGGGTGCTATGCGAATGGCTGGTACGATGCATGCGCAGTCATGATCAGACGGCTTATAGAAACACTTATTATTGAAACTTTTGAAACCTACAATCTGGCGCATAAAATCCAAGGACCATCGGGGGACTTCTTATATCTTTCAGACTTAATAAATATAACTCTTTCCGAACAGTCATGGAATCTATCCAGAAATGCCAAACAAGCCCTTCCAAAACTAAAGGACATAGGAGACAAATCAGCTCACAGTAGAAGATTTAATGCCGTACGGCATGATATTGATAAAATCCAAGCAGATATAAGAGTAGTAGTCCAAGAACTAACATATCTTGCACAGTTAAAGTAGCCTAGCAGGACCAAATCGAACTGCGTCCATCAAGTGCTCAGGAGCTAAGTGAGCGTACCGCATCGTCATGACTAAGCTGGAATGCCCTAGGATTTTTTGCAAGGTCAAGATGTTCCCGCCGTTCTGAATAAAGTGGCTCGCAAAGGTATGCCGGAGCGAGTGCGCGGCCTGACCTTTCGGTAGCTGAATGGTCGTCCTGGCCAAGGCGCGGCGGAATGAGGTGATGGCCGAATTTGCCTGACCATGCTGCTTCCAATGCTTAATGATCTTGGCTTCCAACTCCGTCGAGATAGGCACCGACCGAACCTTTCCGCTCTTGGTCCCGCTGAACGTAATCACTGCATTTCGCAGCCCCGTCGGCTTCAATTTCTCGGCCTCTGACCAACGGGCGCCGGTAGCCAAGCAGATCAGCGAAATGATCTCAACATGCGGGTTGTCGCAGCCCTTGCGGATCTCATCCAGTAGCTCACCAATTTGCTCATTGGTCAGCCAGGACAACTCACGTTCCTGGATCTTCAACGGCTTCACCAACGCAAGCGGATTGGCGTAGTCGATGACGCCCAGGCCTCGCAATTCGTTGTACACCGCACGCAGATACCCAAGCTCGTTGTTGAGCGTTTTCGGTGACGTACCCTCCCCTAACCTCACCCTCCGATCATGGGCGTAAGTCTGAGGATCAAGCTTTGCAGCCTGAGGGTTTCGCAGACGCTTAGCGACCAGATCCAACTTGGACCGACGACGCTCACCATCACGTAGCGAATGCCCGTGCAGATCAAACCAGGCGCTCACCAGCTCGGTTAGCAACCGACGATCTTTCGGCTTAGGCGACCAGTCAGGGTTATCAACAACCTTGGCCCTGCAGGTGGCCTCGAATCGCTGAGCCTCCCCCTTGGTCTTGAAGGTCTTACGGAAGCGTTTGCCCTTGATGGGTTCTACATCAACCTTCCAGCGCCCATCCGGTAACGGTTCTATGGCCATCAGACGGCACGCCCCCATCGCACATGTCGTTCCTCCAGCCGGTCTTTGATGTGCTGGAAGAGGTCTAACTCGCTCATATCCTTAGCCGCGTAGTGATCGCGAATGACGGGCCAACAGTCCCATTGTTTTAGGGTGGAGAACGCCTTTTTTGCGCTCACCCGTTCCCTTGCCAGCAAGCTGACGAAGTTGCCCAGGAACAGCTCGACGTTCTTGCCCGAGAAGCCGCGAGCGGTTTTGTAGTGGCGTTTGTACTCAGTGGCTTCCACCAGGGAATCCACCGGAAGATCAACCCGAGCATCGTTGCGCATTAGCGTCCACACGGGGTCGAAATAGCCAGGGCGAGAGAGGAAGCGGAACTGCCCCAAGCCGTACCGCCACAGGCCATCCAAGTGCCCTGCAAACGCTTCATAGGAGTTCGTCTCAATGGCCTTGCCGGTGGCAAGGTCGACGGAGCCAGCAGCAAATTGCTGGACCACAGAATGGTGATAACGAAGCTCTACACGCCATACATCCTGAGCTGCGTTGTAGTTCTCCGGATCGTTGTCGTCGAAGCTGTTACGGCGTTTCCAAACGCCTTCCCAGTAGTCCAATTTATCGGTGGCCTTGGCCTGCTCCGTCTTGTTGTAGATGCTCAGCTGAATGGCACCAGCAGAGCCGAACATAAAGGTTTCGCCACGCCCGTAGACGCTCGACTTGGTGTCCCACTCGATCTGGTTGATGCCGGAAATGTCGCGCTGGGTGCGCGCTCGGCAATGCATGCGAGCAACAAGGTCAGCCGGTGGCTGCCAGCCCTGTACATCCAGGGCGAGGTGAACTGCGCACTGGTTACGCTCGACGTTACTCAGAACATGCGAAGCGTAGTAGTCGAGACGTTGCTGAAGGCGTTCAGGGCTCAGGCTGTCGATGGCATGGGGGGACACTTCGATTTTGAGGTGCGGGCCAATCACGTCCACCTTGGTGTTGAAGTTTTTCACCAGCAGAACGAAACCCAGGTCGGCGTTCTGGAGCTTGTACTGGTAGCCCGAATCTTTGCTCACGCGCCCGGCATGCCACCGCTCACCTGCGAAATCGACAATGGTCCCTGGCTTGTCGAACAGGCTCATTATCTGGGGCAGGATAAGCCCGCGGTAAAGCTGGCGGACCGTATCGACCGCACAGCGCAGCAAGCGGACTCTCGACAGGTCAGTAATGCGAGCATTGCCCGGGTCCACAAAGATGCGGCCCGTTGGGCACTCGAAACCATCGTTGTTAAGGCGAACATGGTCTTTGGCTTTCATTTGGGATTCTCCATCAATGGCCACTACTGGCCGGTTCAAATCTGATTTCATTGACGTGTTACAGGGACGTCGCGCGTCCGGCTGCGCGCTGGCTGTCGCTCTGTACCTAGCCGCTCCGCTGCGCGCGCAGTCAGCCGCGTCGTTGGTGATTACGCTGGGTTGAAATTCCTCAGGCGGCAGTTGGCTAGCCACCCTGGAGGCAGTTAAGGCGAGGTAAAGAAGCAGGAGGACAACCGCTAGAACAAGCGGCCGTGATGGCGACAGGTTGGAGAGCAGAACCAAGGGCTCTGCCCTTGTTAACCCGCTCTTGCCGCCGAGGGCTCGGGAGCGTGGGGTGATGAAGCTACCCCACACTCCTCGCGATAGGCTGTTCATGGCTGCGCAGGGTCAAGGGTGCGCTGCGCCCGTGCTTCCGTTCGCCGGAACAGCAGAGCCGTTCCGACGAGCCGGGAGCGCGGCCCCTGACCCGCCGAGATTAGGGTGGGCGATTTGGCCCAGTACGTTGCCGGAACCATGCCGGTCGCGGTACCGCATCACCCGTATGGTGCGAATGTCGCAGAAGAAGGTTTCGTCTGGATAAGGTCGTTTCGAAGCGGCGTCGATGGCCAGGAAGTAACCGTCGCTCCAGACCCCATCCATAGGCAGCACTACACCGACAATGTGGGCGCAGCACCAATGAGACTCAGGCTCCTCAGGGCAGACCAGTTCCAGCAGAACGGTTTGGCCAATGTAGGAAGTGGCGTTAGCAGCTTGAACTACGGTGTTGGGACTATGCATGGCTGTAGTCCCCCGCTTTGAACTCCTTCTTGCCGCTCAGCAAGTCTTCGCGGAAGCGGGCCAAATTGATCATGCGGTAGTCGATAAAACGCATGCTTGGGATGGTGCCGGTATCGACCCACTCGATTGCCTGCTCCACCGAGATACCGCTCATTTCGGCAAAGGTCGGGATGCTGCACAGATCCAGGCTGTCTTCCTTTTTCATAGCGTGAACTCCTTTTCTAGAAGCTGCTGAGTCATCAATGCCACGTTGACCATCACGTGCTTACCAAGCTTGTGCGATGGGACATATCCATTACGAATCCAACCCCAAACGGTGTCATGGTCCTCACTCATCCGGATCCAATTCGCGAACTCACGCCAGGGCATCACTGGCGGCGGATTGAGCAAGTCTTTCAGCGTTAAGTTTGTTCCTTCCATCATGAGCCCCCTCGACCACAAAAAGGACCACCGTGGTCCACTAGACAAATAGGACCACGGTGGTTCTATTGATGTCAAGACCACGGTGGTCCATCATCACAAAATGAGCAGAGAAGACCCGCAATTCAAACTACGAATGCCGACCGAGCTAAGAGCGATGGCAGACCAGGCTGCGAAAACATCTGGTCGATCATTGAACGCAGAGCTTGTTGCTAGGCTTGAAACTAGCTTTCTTGGAGGCTCAATGTCCTCGGAGACGCTTATGTCCGCAGAACGAGCTAGGGAGTTAGCTTTATTGGCTCGAAGTGGGCTACCGGATGAGATCCGTAAGCGAACAATCGAAGCTATCGCGAAAGCGGTGAAAGTGGGACACAGCGAAGCGTATGTGGACTTAAACGATTTACATCTTGATAGTGGAATTCCAGACAGCGACCTTGAGGAATTACAAAGCGGCGTAATTAGCACGCTTGAGCACGCGGGATATAAAGTTAGATGGGACGATATAACTACAATTCTAATAGAGTTCTAACCAACAAAGCACACACAAAAGCGCATACATGGAAGTAGATTATGACAGACAGTAGCAATCCAAATAAAATTGGAGAAATCCCGCTAAAAGACGGCAGCATAGAGCTTTTCATTGAGCCTGGAAAATGCTTATACATTCTGGGGCAAAATGGCGCAGGAAAATCTACATTCCTATTCCATTTAGCGAAAAAAACGCCGCTAAAAAACCTAATTAGTGGAAACCGAGAGGTCGTGTTTGGCTCCTCTGCAGTTTCGATATCTGCAGCACAAGCAGAGCAATATGAAGGGTACAGCCAGAACCACAGCTCTCAGCCTACTTTCAGATCCGACAAGGGTCACCACAACAGTGGTGATCGACTTTCAACACTACTTTTCTACCTCAAATCAAGATGCGACGATATAAATAAAAATTATCGCCAAGCTCATTTGAAAGGAGAAAACGACAAACTGCCTCAAATTAACGCCAATGAACCCATTGGATTAATTAACGAAGCCATTCGAAAGTCGTCTATTCCATTAACTATAGACTGGGACGAGAAATCCTCACTCATCGTAACAAAAAACGGCTTCAGCTATGGCGTGCAAAAAATGTCGGACGGCGAGCGCTCCGCGTTGATCCTTGCCTGTGAAGTCATCCTTTCTAAAGAAAACTCTTTAATTATAATAGACGAACCAGAAAGACACCTTCATCGATCCATCTCCTCCCCCTTATTGCAATACTTAAAATCCATAAGACCTGACCTACGCTGGGTGATTGCCACACATGATTTGTCTCTACCTAGAGACGACGCGGAAGCTGACGTCCTTATTTTATATAGGTACGTAGAGCCGCTTCAATGGGAAGCAGAAATTTTAAAATCAGAAAACCAATTACCGACAACCTTAATTAACGCAATATATGGAGCGCGCCAGAAGGTTATTTTCATTGAAGGAAACTCAGAAAGCAAAGACGCCCCCCTGTACCAACAAATTTTCAAGGGTGTGACTGTAATCCCCGCAGGTAACTGCAGAGATGTATGCGAAAACGTGTCGGCCTTAGAGTCACTAAAAAGCATCCATTTCATGAGTGCGCGCGGACTTGTAGATGGGGACAACCGAAGCGACACCGCCGAATTAATAAAGGGCGGCGTCCACCCTCTGGAAGTATACGCGATAGAGTCAGTTTATTATCACCCAAGTGTGATTTCAGAAATGCTAAAGCACTCTGCCGAAAAGGTAAGTTTGCAAGAGGTAATTATTAAAGCTATCGACGTCATCGGCGACGCACAACACTTATCCAAAATGACTGCTTATCGCAGCTACAGAGAAAGCCACATGAGAGCCATGCTGGACGACACGTCATTTGAAGCGGGAGTGCAAACCGTACAACACATCGACGGCCCAAGTCTAATAGCAGCGTGCCAAGCAAACTTTAACTCGCTAAAAAAATCCATGGACTGGGCCGAAATAACAAAACTTTTTAAAATAAAGTCTACAGGTGCCCCGAACGCCATTGCAACAAAGCTCGGCTATGGCGGAAGTGCGCAATACGAGCGAGCTCTTGTAAAGCTACTGGATAAAGACCCCTCGCTTTTTAATGCAGTGAGAGCTTTGGTACCCGACCCATTTACGTAACTTTTGGCGTTCTACTGCAGGTATTACTTGCTATTAAATGTCGAAAAAGTGTCGAAAATACTGACCAATGTAGGCCAGAATTTATAAGAATGGGGAACACTGGCCGCAAAGACTACCCGGCATTGTCCAGCATTGTCCGCCAATGGATAAGCCTACTACCGGGTTCAAATCCCCCCGGCTCCACCAAACAAGCTTCCCAGGAAGACCCAGAAAAGCCGTAAAGCCAAGAGAAATCAAAGCTTTACGGCTTTTTTGTTGCCCGCGTTTTCCCAGGTAATCCCAGAACATCCCATGGTTGACGGGGGCACTAACGGGGGCATAAAACGCCCATCAAGTCGCCCTTGAGAGGATGTGCCCCCATGCCCCTGAAAGATATCAACTGCCGAAATGCTAAGCCGCAGGACAAGACCTATCGCCTGTACGACGAGCAAGGTCTGTACATGGAAGTGCAACCCAACGGGGGGCGGTACTGGAGGCTGAAATATCGTTTTCTAGGAAAAGAAAAACGCATGGCCTTTGGCGTCTATCCCGAAGTCGGATTGCTGGACGCACGGAGGAAGCGCGACGAAGCTCGAGCGCAATTAGCAGCGGGGCATGACCCTTCTCTCCAGAAGCGAATGGCTAAAGCAGTCAGCCAGTTTGATCACCAACACACGTTTGAGTCGGTCGCTTTGCACTGGCTCGCCGTTCGCGAATCATCTTGGGATCCCGAGTACACCCGCACCGTGAAACAAAGGCTTGAGCTCAATGCTTATCCTTGGCTGGGGAAGCTTCCCATCAGCAGTATTTCAACCCCCTTATTGGTCGAGAATCTTCAGCGAATCGTCAAGCGTGGCGCAGCCGAAACGGCGCGTCGTGTAGCGCAGATTTATAAACAAATCTTCGAGTTTGCTGAAGCTGCAGGGATCACTCCCTCACACCAGATTGGAAATCTGTCCAGGACGCTCCCGGCCAAACGCGTAAAACATTTCGCTGCGGTGACTGATCCTAAAAAGCTCGGCGCGCTTCTGAATGTGATGGATAACTACAGCGGAACCTTTCCCGTTTGTTGTGCGCTCAAGTTGGCTCCACTTCTGTTCTGTAGACCTGGCGATTTACGGCATATGGAATGGAGTGAACTCGATCTCGAAGCCGGCGAATGGCTGATACCTGGCGCAAAAATGAAAGGACTTACCGTCAACAAGCATGACAGAGCAGACCATCTCGTCCCGCTTAGTGAGCAAGCGATAGCAGTGCTAAGAGAGCTGAAGCCGTTAACGGATAGGCACCAATATGTTTTCCCTTCGGCACGGGGAGGGAGCCGCCCAATGTCGAACAATGCTCTCCTCGCTGCTTTACGTCGGATGGGCATCAGCGGAGACGAGATGACCGGCCACGGATTCCGCGCATCGGCCCGCACCATTGGGGCCGAGGTCCTCGAACTTCGACATGATTTGCTTGAGCACCAACTGGCACACTCCGTGAGAAATCCGCTCGGGCGGGCGTATGACAGGACCACCTTTTTGAAAGAGCGCCGAGAAATGATGCAAGTCTGGGCGAACTACCTCGACACCATCAAAGCAAACGCGACCAGGGAGAACCTAGCCTGAAAGAATAATTTATATCTGCCAGTTGCAATCACAGGCCTAGTACTGGTAAAAATTGGTACCCCACGGGGGGTCGTAGGACACCGTGGGACCGCCGAACAGGCACACAAAACTTCCAATCTGAACTTCCAGATCGGATAGCACTAGCGCAACGGCTAGCTGCAACATCAAAGCGACAGTGACGCCACAAATCCGTCCTGTATCTGTTAGATCTCCTCAAATCTAATTCCTAAAACCTGCGTGAGTCATGCCCTGACTTTCTGCTGGCCATAACCTCAGGCCCTGCGCGAAGAGCTGTTTAGACACTCTACTTCCGCGCAAAAACCTGAGCTGCCAACTCACTATCACTCAACGCTTTTAACCACGAGGACGGTGGAAGCGCTGTTGCGTGAGATACACAGCATGACAATACGTAGTAATGATCACCTGGATCTCGGGGTCGAAAAACGTTTCCTCCGCCTTCCCGAGGTCGAATTTGTAGTTGGGAAAAAACGCTCCTCGATTTACCGAGCTATCTCCGAGGGTAAATTCCCCGCGCCCTACGAGCTGGGCAGCAGCAGGTCAGTCGGCTGGCTGAGCACCGATATATCTGCCTGGATCCTCAGCCGAACGCGTGTGCAGCTTCGTGGGTGCTACCACAATGACTGAGGCTCCAATATCAACCTGTGCCGAACTAAAAAACCTAAGTGCATCTACCCACCCGGTGCGCGGATGCCTCGCTAAAATCGAGGCGATGAAAGCAAAGGCACTGGCCATGCCTCGAGCCGCAGAACCGAGCGCCACGGTTGTGGGAGGTACATCGCGCTCACTCCCACTTTGGCCTAATACCGATCGGGGAGTACCTAACATCGCATTACGCTCGGCGTTGTTCGGGGCAATTGCAAAGGGGGCACGGAGCTGCTTCGAGCGGGAAAATATTCCCGCTCAGAAAAACATCACGATCAGTTACACCGGCGCACAACTTGATCAGGGCGACCTGGACGTATGGCTGACCGTACTGCATTTGGCGAAAAATCAGCCCATCGATCAGGAATGCACCATTACCGCTTCTGAGTTGTTGCAGCTGCTGCAATTAACGGACACCGGCGCAAATCGTAAAACACTCATCAGTCGCCTTAGCCGGCTGAGTGCCTGTGCGCTCGAGGTTCAGGCCGGACCATTGATTCATTTTGAGGGAAGTCTGATCAACAAATTTTCCCGTGATGAATACAGCCGCCAGCTCACAATTCGCCTTAACCCTGGTCTACACAAAATGTTCGCACACGACCAGTTCACCCAAATTCACTGGGGAGTTCGGCAAACACTAAATGGCCATTATTTAGCCCAATGGCTACACGCCTTCTACTCGAGCCATGCAGCCCCGTTTCCACGGAAGATTGAAACTCTCCATAGGTTGTCCGGCAGCAAAACCACCGATCAATCGAAATTTCGCCAGCTACTGCACAAAGCATTGGACGCCTTGGGCCGGTCGAGCACCGATCATGGGCAACCGTTCAGTTATTGCATGGAAGGCAATCTGGTAAAGATCGAAAAAACTCCGAGTAAAGCGCAACGCCGCCACCTGAATAAGCGCCAGGATGAGAAAAAAATACCGTTATTGCAGGCGGGAGATACCGTCGCAGCAGGTATGGGGTACCGTCATAGTAGGTAGCCCTTACCGTTGTAGCGAGCCACCTACCCTCTGACTATGTGACTCGAAACCCAGCAATGCCCTAGGTCCGAGGAGTTAGTCACCAGCTGCTAATCTTCCCTAATCTAAATCTAATCCGTCTGGAGGAAAGTGAACCGGATATATGATCGCGTCAGCTTGCGGCCGATTTTGTTGAAAAACTAGGTGTCCGGCAGAGTCGCTTGTTAATTAGCGGCCCAATATATCGTCGTGATCTTAACGATTGTTTATCGCCCAGCTTGCTTGCAAAATCGGCGGCTGAAGCGGTTGAGTCTTATAGATAGGGATTTCAGATGGAAAATTTCGAATTGGATGACTTGACCCATGAGCAGATCAAGGCGTTTTGCCAATTGGGTGATGAACACCTGGAAGGCGGTGATTTCAAGGCTGCCATCCGTCAGTACAACTTAGCGTGGGAGTTGATCCCAGAACCAAAAAATAATTGGGAAGCGGCGATATGGGTGCTTGCCGCTATAGGCGATGCATGCTTCCAGGGCGGATTTTTTACCTCCGCGAAAGAGGCCCTTGAGTATGCGATGACATGTCCCGATGCAGTCGGCAATCCATTTTTGCATTTGCGTTTGGGCCAAGCACTGTACGAGAAAGAGGAAACTGATCGAGCTGCCGACGAACTTATGCGAGCTTACATGGGGGCTGGAGACGAAATCTTTGCCAACGACGACCCCAAGTATTTCGCATTCTTAAAAACGCGGGCCACGATTTAAAACGGAATAACCGATAACAAGAGTTCGACGGCGGCAGCAATTGGCCGGTTGAAGCCACTCACGATAGGCTGCTAGCCCCATCCTAACTAGGTACCAGGAATGCCCCGAATTCGGACTGAAAGCGCCAAGGCCGCCGGCAAGCTGATCAAAGAGATTCAACGCGTCTGGAACTACAACATTGAGTACGGGCAGCCAAATGCGATTCTTAGCGAAGACATCCTGGATCTTGCGCATGATCTGCTTCAAGCCCGGGACGCTCCAGGCATCAAACGACTGATTGGGCCAAGAACTGTAAAACAGTATCTCGGCAGTCTCTGGGTTGAATCCCATCCAGCGGTAAAAGCGCGGGTAGAGCAGCTTGAGCAGGCAATCGCCAGTGAGAGCGCGTGATATGTGGGCGCGCCTGAAGTAAACAGTAACGCCCGTTACGGTTCAGCGAAGAGAGGACAGATTTATTCGTTGAATCACTGTCCGCTTCCGGCCGATAGCAGCCGGTCACGACAGGCCGGAATCGGCCAATTGCTGCCGTTCGTGATCTGGAAGCTATCGGACATTCTCGGAAAAGATCTGACGTTCAGCTCTCTCGTGCTTCACGCATGAAAGTGTTTACTGAGTGTCCAGTCCAGCGTCGAAACGCGTGTTGGCAGCTGTGATGATCCAGGAGCGGGAATTGCTCCTACCCAAGCATCCGATGCGCGCCCGTATCGACCGCATGCTCGGGCGGTTAGTCAGCGTTGGTGTTGCGGAGGCACATGAACTCGAATTGAAGGTCGAAATGGCAGCCAATGGCCTCTACTGACCGGAAGCGATGAAGATTCATGAAAATACGTAGGAATGAGCATTCTAGCGTAGCTTATTCCCAGCGATTTCCTTTTTCCCACACGCGCAAACTAAAAGTGTATTGCGCACGCGTGCTCTGGGAGTCCAAGGTCACCTCCGTTACCGCCGACCAAGGACTTCATATATAAATAGGTGTACTTATGTTCACCTTTTTTGCCTGATAGCTGACCAGTGAGTGCCCGCAGCCCCACAAAAGTGCACATATGTTCACCTTTTGTAGAGCACTGCTGGCTACTGATGACAGAAAATGTCAAAAAGGTGCACTTAAGTTCACCTTTTCGCACTTTCTAAGAGTTCAGATACACATGCCCGCCGTACTAGAAATCGCTTGCAGGTAATTAATTTTCTATGAAATGATTCGGTTGCTAAAAAAATCAGCACATGGTGGCTGACTAAGTGAGCTGCCCTTAAGCAGCATATTTTTCTAGCCTCTTCTAAACAGAGACGGCTTTTCTGGTTGGTGCTCTATGCCACGCCAGCTCTAGCATTCACCCTTCTAGCTCTATGACACTACCGCTGACACTGCTCAGTCGGTACGTAGCAGCAGCTCAACGCCCACCATCGATGCGGTCCATTTAGGACATCAGCCTGACAGGCCGAAATGCATTCACGGTAAGCAGCGAGTTTCCCCTTCCCGCACTACGGCGTACCTCGTCAGTCCGCCAGCCTTTTCCGCCGTCCGTATCGGACCTCTAGGGCCATGTAGTGCGCTTGCGTCAGCCAAAGGGTGCGTTCTTGCATTCCTACCGCAGCGCTTAGCCTCCTTTTCAGCCAGTTGCGGGCTTATGTCCCGTTAACACTAACCAACTCTTGGCGGAGCCTGGCTGCCCAACTTTCCCTATTCGTAGAAATCTCCTCGTTAACGAGGAGATTTCCCGTGGAGATCACAATGGCTAGGCGTCGCAACTCAAGCTCGAAAAACTTTGGAAAAGGGAACAAACCTGAGTACGCAACTAAGGTCGCGCTGAATGAGCACTTTGTAAACGGACACAAAAGCACGGTAAAAACGCACACCGAAAGGAGCAAACTATTTTACGACTGGCTAGATGAAGAGTACGACATTCGAGACATTCGACTTATAACAAAAGATATATTTTCTGAATACGTACTTTATTTAAAGCTTCTGATGAACGAGGAGGAAATCGCAGTTTCGACGGCAACCAACCGTATCTCAACTGTGAATATGGTCTTGGAGATCATCAGAGGAGACTGCAAAGTTCGAATCGACGAGATTTCAAAAGCGCTCGATAAAAAACGCTGCTACATCCGCAGGTCAATTCCCGACGGAATGGATATTTCTCAAGTCCATAATCTGCACAAAGAACTTATAGCAAACGGGCACCCCCGTTCCGCGGCAATAGTGTTGCTAGCCCGCGCAACTGGAATGCGTCTTAGAGAATGTATTCTGGCTGACCTACCTCGGCTTACTCGAGAGGCGGAAAATAATCGCATCAATATTCAGAATGGCTGCAAGGGCGGCCGCTCCGGTGCATTCGCTCCGAGATGGATATCCGTTACGGACGAAATCCTTTATGCGCTGAACTATGCGAGACAGGTGTCCCCCGCCGGCAGCCGAAATCTATTGGCTCCGGATGAAACCTATATCAGGTTTATTCGTCGAGAGGTAAATCCTAGCCGTCCGCTAATGAAGCTTCATGGAATCAAAGGTCCTCACGAACTTCGCGCTGCCTTTGCATGTGAACGTTACAAGCATCTGGTTGGAACTGCTGCGCCAGTATTCCCCTACCCAGAAAGAGCGGGTATCCAAGACCGCGATTCCGTACATACAGCGCGACAGATCATTAGTCGTGAGTTAGGGCATGAGCGTTTGGAGGTCACCAACTCATACGTAGGGAGTGAGACCAGGTGAGCATCAACATGCGGATATTCCTGGGTGGGGTTCTGACCGGCTCTCCTCACTCCAGAAAGCGCCACCTCATGCAGGCAGATGTAATCCAGGACGCTATTGAGCAGCGCTGGAAAAAAGATCGCCCCCAGTGCTGGCAGACCAAACACCTCCGATGGTTCCTCCAGGAACAAGCAAAGACCGCTGCTCCAGAGACTACCTATCGATATTGGCTGACCGCTCGACTCTTAGTCGAGCGGCTGGGTAAAACCAACGACTGGCTTCCTCACCTCAACGGCCCGTGGACTCAGAAGCCTAAGCCGAAGCGGTCCACGGACTGAGCTCGCAGCGGTTGCATTTTCCAAACCGATGTCAGGCTGTGATTTCACACATCGCAAATCACACTTCATAGAGGACGCGACATGATCCTTGTCGTTGGTAGTAATAAGGGCGGCTCCGGGAAAACCACACTGGCAACAAATTTGGCCGTTGCCCTCTCACAGCGGAACCTTAAGGTCTGTTTGGTGGACGCCGACCCTCAGGGGTCTGCCATGTACTGGAGCGGTGTACGTGATAGCACTCCTGCATCCTCAATTGGCACGATGATGCGCCGCGGAAATCTGGTCGATCCCCTCCGGGTTCTCGATCAGCAACATCAGATTGTGATCGTAGATGTCCCGGGTAGAAACAGTCAGGAATTGCTGAGCGCAGCGATCGTTGCGGACGTCCTCATTGCACCTCACGCCTGCAGCCAGCTGGATCTGGAGACCCTTCAGGAGCTTGAGGAGCAAGTCCGACACGTACGCCAGATGAATCCTCGGTTACGAGTACTGATCTACCAGGCCTTGGCAACGACTAACCCTGCTCTTCGTAATCGAGAGCGGGGTGATTTCCGGGATTACGTAAGTACGTTCGAGAGCTTCGAACTAGCCAAATCGATCGGCTATCAACGGTTGGTGTATCGCGAGTGCATTTCGGCAGGGACTGGCGTCGTGGAAACGGCCAACTCGCATGCAGCTAACGAGATTTCTAACTTGCTGGACGAGGTGCTGCATGGTTAACCCTCCCCGCAAATCTTCGTACGCCGCACTCGAGGTAGGCCCGACTACCCGCCTGCTTGTTGACAGAACTTATCGAGGGACTGAAGGGCCAGCTGAGTCAGCTATGCGCCCAATCACAATCAACTTGCCTACGTGGATGGTTCATCAGTTGGAGGAGACGGCTCTGCAGAACAAACGTAGCAACAACCCCAACAGATCAGTCAGCGCGCTGATTCGCCTAGCTCTTATCGAGTCAGGCGTGCTGGCAGGAAACGAAAAACCGGAGATGTGACTTCCCAGATCACAGATCACAGATCACAGATCACAGATCACAGATCACAGATCACAGATCACAGATCACAGATCACAGATCACAGATCACAGATCACAGATCACAGATCACAGATCACAGATCACAGATCACATTTTCGAGGCAATTTTGTGGAGGTCAACATGCGCAAACGACCGCGCTCACGAACAATCGAAGCTGTTGCCTATCTCACCGGATTCGCTGCCATTGCAGTACCTGGAACCATGTATTTACTCAGCTCAGATGCGCAGGTTGCTGGCTGGAAGATAGCGGCCGTGATCATCGCTGAGTTTGCCTCTGGCGAGGCTGCGCGATCCGGCTTTCTCTATTTATATGCGAGAGGTAGATCAGTTGAATACCGCTGAGGGTATGAGTGACGAAGAGCTTGATGTCTGGGCCGATATCTTCCACCAAGCAAAGGTTGGCGGGGTAACAAAAGTTACTTTCAGCCAATTCATCCGAAACCCCTTCGCACACTTGAGCCCAGCGTTGGACGAACCTTCTTACGGTGATCCAAACAGGAACGCGAGACCAACGCTTTACCTAGCGCACTCAGTGTCCTCGTCGATCTCATACCCCAAAATGGTACCGAATAGGCGACCCAAGCGGCCGTTTTCTCGAAATGATGAAGAGGCTACTTAGCAGCTTCACTCAAACGAGGAACCACCATGAAACAAGATAACTCGCCATGCCCATTTCCCCAGCCCCTCATCGATGAGATCCAATTTCCTTTTCTTGTGTCGCTTCAGCGTCTGCCCCCAAAAATGAAGGCGACGGTTAGCCGCGTTAACAAAAAGAACAAAAAGAACAAAAAGAGCCAGCCCCTTGTTCATGCCGAGCTTGTCCACGAGGCGTCCGAGGTTAAAGCTCCAGCAATCAAACTGCTCGCGATGACCAATAAACCGGGGCGTAAAGGGGCTCAATCCCTGCGCGTTTTCGAAACTGTTGAGGACCTGCTCAAACCAGAAAATCTTTTCTGTTCTCCTGAGCAAGTCATCAAGCTCGTCGAGAAAGACTTGCCGTTGATCAAGCTGCTAAACGAGACGTCAAAAGTGATTGAGGTTGCTCAGCGCAAACTGCGCAAAGCCTTCATGGCGTCGTAAGAGCGTGAAGAAAGGCGGCCATAGGGCCGCCTTTTTTATTTCGCTAATTTTCAGTTCTCGCACTCGCCAGATGCTGACCAACTCGCCGTATCACTCCGTCCATGAAAGTGGGCCTCCTCCGCACACCGCCCATCTCTTGCATTTTCCAGAACGCCTGTAGCTTAAGCCATGACGGTTACTGCATCCGCCTTGGAACGGGCTTTACGCCCGACCGTTCGGCAAAAACTCTTGATAAAGCACGTTATCAAGACTTGGATCCCCTCCCCGTCCAGCAAGCGACGAAGGAGCTTTTCGGAGACGGAAAATGGATATGGGTGTACCTCAGAAGAACCTCCGTCGAGCGGCAGTGGTCGACCTGCTTCCTTCCAAGCAGGCAGGTTCGTTTTGCCTAGTTTCCGAATGGCTGGCGAATATCGACAATCATCAAACACGGCGCGCCTACCGATCGGATGTTCGAGACTTCTTTGATCTGGGCGACATACGTAACAGCGATGACCTTCTCGACCTATCGCGGGGTCATGTTCTTGTCTGGCGCGCGCGACTCGAAAAGCTCGCTTTATCACCAGCAACACGCCGGCGAAAATTGGCAGCTCTCGCCAGTCTGTTTGATTATCTGATTGAGCGTGACCCTCGACACACACGCAACCCCGTACGAGGGATTAGACGCCCTCGCACAGATAGCTATGAGGGAAAAACACCAGCGTTGAATAGCTCGCAGGCAAAGCAACTTTTGGATGCGCCGGACGATAGCTCACCGAAAGGACTTCGAGACCGCGCACTACTCGCAGTTTTGCTCTATCACGGACTCAGAAGGCAAGAGGTAGCCGACCTTCGAGTATCGGACCTACGAGTAAGGGACGGCCTGCCGCATCTTCGCGTACGGGGGAAAGGTGGAAAACTACGTTTCATCCCACTTCAGGACGAAGCGTCGCAGCGGCTCACTCGCTACCTAGCGTCTGCGCGGGAGCAGTCGGACAAAAACGGGTTTCTGTTTGTCGGCTTACGAGGCAGCAAGGCTGGAGCGTGCCTTAGTGCTGATGGGATTTATAAGATCGTTTGCAGCTACGCACGCTCGACGGGGATCTTCGTGGATGGGTTAGGCGTCCACGGCCTAAGGGTGACAGCAGCCACCAACGCACTCGAGCATCAGGCCGATATCGCTCAAGTCCAGCATTGGCTAGGGCACTCAAGCATCACTACTACCCGCCTCTACGATCGAAGGTTAAACCGCCCAAGCGACTCTCCCTCATTCAAGATTCACTACGAGTCCTGAGGGAACGAAGGTGATCAGTCGCAGCCACCAGTTCGCCCTACCCACAACTCATTAGCAGGAGCAGCTTATGGCCGACCAAAACTTGCTTTGTTTATCCACATATCAAGACGAATATCTTGATGCTTGGTCAACCGTTTACATCGAAGCCGGGATCCAACTGACGCTCGGTATTTCCCTTTCTCTATTTCTTAGTGCTCCAGGCCGATACCTGTTTTTCGCCTGGCTTTTGTCCCCATCCAACAGCGCCCCCCATGACTGGCTTTCCCCTCCCGGCCCTATGGACAAAAAACATCTACATTGACGGCCGGTCGGCCATGCATGGCTCTGGCGTCTCAAGGATTTGCAGTTTCCAAAATCAATGGAGACTAAAAGTGCTAGGACCTTCTAGTTAAACATTGAGGCGCTACCCATGCTGAAATCACTAATCGCTAAGCTTGCCAGACGCCTGTTTGCATTCGAACGGGAGCGTGACTATCACATCAGAATCACACCGATCATTGGAGAGCCCTTAGAGTCTTACAACATGATGGGCTTCGGCCCTGCCTTAACCTCTGCGGACATAGAAGAAAACCTCGGACTACGGAGATACGACGCCCCCTCGCACGTCAGCACAAACCAACGTTGGCAGTGTGATCAATCTTCCTTCTGCGACTTTAACCCAGCGAGCGGGCTACCGATGGTCTGCGATGCTTTCGATGCTGGGGGAAACGTATTTGGTACGAGTGAAAGCTAGGGCTTCTCCGGATCACTGGGCTCACATTCACAGATGAAGCTGAGCAAGCACGACCGGCAGCTATCGGCGCGTTGACGCCACTGGAGCAGGGCCAACGGGTGACCGATGTGGCCCTGGGCTGCGGCTACGACTCGACTTCGGCCTTCATCGCCGCCTTTCGCGAGCAGTTCGGCTGTACCCCGGGTGAGTTTTTCCGCGGCGGCTGAACTACAGGACTGGCATCAGCTACAGCCCACTTTTGAGCACCATCCCAGGCCAGCAGGTTGCATCCCAGTCTTGCCTTGCTGCCTGGAGCAATGTCCGCTTCTGGCCGCTTGCGGGAGAGGGACTGGGGGTGAGGGTTACCGCGTTAAAACCCCGCCTCCCGCCAAACCACCGATGCCGCCGTGCGCAAAAAGTGCAGCGCCGGCACCTGCCATTGGCCGGCGATGGTGACGTGGCCGCGCCATTCTGGGTGGTTGGCGGCGATGGGTTCGGCCACGGCCAGCACCACGCGAAATACGGCGTGCTCGGGATAGAGCACGCCGTTTTTTTCCCGGGTCAGTACGTCGCCGCCCACCAGATTGGCCAACGCCGGCTCGCCCAGGGTGCGGCTGGCATCGCGGTCGATGCTGCTGACGGTCAGGTGCAGCGCCGGGCTGCCCAGGCCTTCGGCGAAAAACAGCGCACGGTCGCCAGGGGCGATGCGGTGCACGGCACTTTCGTCGACGTAGGTCACAACTTGCCAGGTGCCTGCTGCCACCAGCGAGCCCAGGTATTCGCGGTTGCTTAGCCATTGGCCGGGACGCAGATCCGGGTCGATATCCACCAGTACCCCGGCATAGGGTGCCAACGGCTGGTATTGCTGCAGGTCGGCGTTGACCGCTGCTTGCTCGGCGTTGGAGTAGGCCAATTGGTCGTTAAGCACCTGCCAGTTTTGCCGGGTGCTGGCGTCCATACCCGCTGCCGCCGATTGCCAGGCCAGCGCGGCATGCCGTGCTTGGGCTTCGCCGGTGCGCATGGCCAGCTCGGCGGAGCTCAGGCTAAGCAGTGGCTGGCCAGTTTGTACGCTGGCACCGTTGGCAATCGGCAGCGCGTCCAGGCGTGATTGTGCCGGGGCATAGAGGGCCATGCGTTGTTGTGGCTGGAGCATTCCGGCGGTGCGAATACGGTCGGGCCACGGCACGAAAAACAGCGCGCACAACAGCAGCGCCAGCAGCATGCTGCGCCGCGCCCTGCCCTGTTGCCGCGCCGGCCAGCGCTCGCGCCACACCTTGACCTCACGCCATACGGGCAACGCCAAAAAAAAGCCCATTTCCACCACAAACATAAGAATGCCTAGCGCCTTGATAAAGAAGTGGTACACCAGCGCGGCGATACCAAGAAACAGCAATAGCCGGTAAATCCACACCACCCAGGCAAACACGATCAAGCCGATATGCCGGTGACGGGGAAAGGCTTCGGGCGGCGGTTCGCCCAGGGCGAACAGGCGCTCGCGCAAGTCCCAGCGGGCCAGGGCGAAGCTGCGCTGGTGCAGATTGGGCAGGCCCAGGTAGTCGGACAGGATGTAGTAGCCGTCAAAGCGCATAAACGGGCTGGCGTTGATCACCAGCGTGGAAATCCAGGTGGTGGTCGACAGCAGAAACGCCGCCTGCTTGAGCCCGCCTTCGGGCAGCAGCGCCCAGGCCAGGGTGGCCCAGGCGGCAATGCCCAGCTCGGTCACGATACCGGCGCTGGCCACCGCCAGGCGTTGGCCACGGCGCGGCAGCTTCCACACCTCATTAGTATCGGTATAGGCCACCGGCCACATCACCAGCAGCGCCACGCCCATGGTCGGCACGCGGCAACCAAAGCGCTTGGCGGTCAGGGCATGGCCGAGTTCATGGCAGGTTTTGGCGAACACCACGGCCACGCCATACATCAGCGCGCCTTGCCAGCTGAGGGTGTCCAGCAGCGTGGCGGTGAAGCGGTCCCACTCGCGGTAGGAGCCCACCAGGCCGACGACGCCAGCGCCAATCGTGAGCTGGCGAAACAGCGGGCTGAACAGAAAGGCCAAGTGTGGTTGCAGCCAGCTTAGCCAACGGTCCGGTCGCACCAACGGGATGCGGATAAACAGGTAGTTGTGCAGTAACCATTGCCACAGGGTACCGCGTTGCTTGGCCCGCGAGGCGGCGAATTCGGCGGCCTTGCCGGGGCGTGGCTGCAGCAGGTGCTGCTCATGCAAAAACGCCAGGAAGCTGGCAAAGCTGTCGTCATACAGCTGCAAGGCCGTGTCGCGGTTTATCGCTTCGACAATCGCGGCGCCATCGCCCAGGTACCAGCGCTCGAGCATGGCAAAGCTCGGCCAGTCGAGTTGGAAAAACTGATTGCGCACCGGGTCGTGCAGCGTCCAGCTCGGCTGGCCATCCACCAGCCGTGGCCCCGGCGTAATCGACAGTTCTTCACGCAGGCTGGGCAATGACGCGGCCACGCCATTCACCAGGCGATAAATTCGCGGATGCTGGCCATAGGCCGGCGCATCACCCAGTAAATCAACGGCACCCGCTCACCCACCAGTTTCACCGTGCCCTTGAGGCCGATACGCTGCCCGCTGGCCGAGGTGATGGTGGCGCGCACGCGATAAGCGAAGGTGCCATCCGGGCGCGCAGTGGCGCGTGGGCTTATATAGCGCAGGGTACCGGTCAGCGGCGTCATCGGCGAAGCCGACAGGTACAAATGCACCGTCGCCTGTTCGGCCAAGGGAATGGCATCGCCAATAGGCACCCAGGCTTCGATTTCAACGTCATCGGGTGCGGCGATCTGCAAAATGCGCTCACCGGTTTGCGCCGGCTTGCCGATCCATTCCGCCGGGTCGTCGAACAGCACGATACCGGCCTGAGGCGCCACCACACGGGAACGTTGCGCCACACCTTCAAGAAAAGTGGCCTGGGCCTGCTTCTCGGCGATCTTGCCCAGCAGGGGTGCCAGCTGCGCTTTGGCGCGCGGGTCGTTCAGCACCAGTTGAGCGGTTTGCCGGTACTCGGCTTGGGCAGTGGACAACGCTTCGCGAGCGACCTCCAACTTGCTGGCAATCGGCGCCTGGTCGAAGGAAAACAATGGCTGCCCCGCCGTGACCGCCTGGTTCGGTACCACGGCGAACTCGGCGATTACCCCGTCCAGCGGTGCGCGAAGGGTGGCGGGGTTGGCCGGCACCAATTCGCCGGGCGCCAGCACCGTGAGGTGCACCGGAATAAACAGCGCTGCAATCGCCAGCACGGCCACGGCAGTACGCCGCCGCCAGCGACTGCCCCTTGCCGGGGCGCGCCACCAGCGGCGCAGACGAGCCGGCACAGTAGCGGCCGACCACCGCACACTGCCCTGGGTGCCGCGCCAGGCGTGCTGCCAGGTATCCATCCATTCAGCCAACAAGGCCAATTGCTCGGGAACCCAGGAATTGTCGCCCGCCAGTAGCAAACCGCCCCGGGTCAGGCTGCCGTCGTTGCCATTGCCCAGGTGCTGCAAAGGCAACCACACGGCGTGGCGCGGCAGCCATTCATCCCAGGCGTCGGTGACCTTGGCCGGCAATTGAGTGGGGTCAACCAGCAGCGGTGTATCGGCCGTGTACTGGCTGGCCAGGGTCCGGCATAGCGCGTCCAGCCATTGCGCATAGGGCGCATTGCCTTCGACGGCGACGACGCCGGACAGCGTGTGCACGCCACCGGCATCGAACCACAAGGCCGCCTGCCGATACGGCGCCAGCGCGCGGCTGTCGTTGACGGAGAGAAAGGCCAGCTCGTTGGCACTCTCGGCGTGGCGGGCGCGTTGCCCCAGTTCCAACAACGACAGCAGTGGATTGAAAGCCGGCCCTGCACTCATCCAGAAACGCCCGTGGCTACCGCATGTTTGGCCAGCAAGGCCAGCCGATCGGCGCCGGCACTACGGGCACCACGCAACTGCTCAGTCAAACTGGCACGGCCGGTTGGCTCCGTCGGCTCGGCCTGAACGCGTTTATCGCCCTGCCCCTCTTTGCTGACCACCACCTTGAACACTTGGGCAGCAACGTTGCCTTTGCTGTCGCGCGCGGTCACGGTAAAGCTCAAAGTGCCCTCAAAGCCCATGGGCGGCGTGCCTTCAAAGCGCAGTTTCTTGCCGTCAAATTTAAGCCAGCCAGGCAGCGGGCGGCCGTCGGACTGAGTAGCGCTGAACACCACGCCACCCGAACCATCAGCGGAGACAAAACTGTCGGCCGGCAATTGGAAAGAGATCCGCTCGCCAGAGCTCAGGCGTAAATCAGCAATCGGCGCGTAGACAATCAGGCCGCTGGTCAAGGCTGAGCCGTCAGCCACCGGGTACAGGGATTGCGCCAGCGAACCGGAGTCCAACACCAGCGGGTTAGGCGTCACCTGGCTCGGCCAGACGTTTGGTGTTGGCGGCACCATTACCGGCAGAGGTGCAGGCACGTCGGTTGGTGGCAGCGCGACTACCGGCGTGGCGGTGATAGGTAGCGGCACGAAAGCGCCGGGGTTTTGCGTTTGTACCGGCAACGGCGGCGGCAGGTCCGAGGATGGGGACGGCAGCGTGCCGACAATCAACTCGTTGTTGCTGGTGTCGCTGGCAGTGTTGCCCGCCAGGTCGGTGACCGTTGCCGTCACCGAGTACTGGTTATTGAGCACCAGCGTCAGCACGCCCGATGCGGGCACCGCCGTAGCCAGGTCTAGCGACCAGGCACCGGCAACCGGCGTGACATCATAGGTAGCGCCACCGACAGTCACGGTCAGCGTTTCCCCTGCTGCCAGGTTGGCGGTACCCGTGAGCACCGGCGTCAGGCTATCGGTGGTCAATGTGTCGACCGTTGCGACGCTGGCTGCGGTATCGAAAACATAGGCTTGCGAGTAAACCGCACCGTCGTTGCCCGCCCCATCCACCACCTTGACCAGCAGCGTATCGCTGGCGGTCAGTGTCTGCCCGGTCAGTGACCACGTGTTGGCGCCAACGGTGGCACTGGCAATGCTCCAGGTGGCGCCGTTGTCGAGCGACACATAGACCATTTCGCCCGCCGTCAGATTGGCTGACAGCGTGCCGCTGACAGTTTGCGAGGCCACATTGGTGATGAAGTCACTGCCTGAACTCCCGCTATCAGCGGAGAAACCTGCCGACGCAACGCCCGAAGTGGGCGCGGTGGTATCCAGCACATAGGCCGCGCTGGTGGCCACGCCGTTATTGCCAGCGGCATCGGTAACCCGCAGTTGCAGGGTGTCGCTGGCGGCCAGCGTCACGCCGTTCCAACTCAAGGTGGTGCCGCTGACCTTGCTGGTGATATCGGTCCAGGTGGCGCCGTTATCCAGCGAGCCGTATACGATATCCCCCGCTGCCGGGGCGGCGCTCAAGGTGGCGGTAATGGTTTGTGCCGCCACGTTGGTGATCAGGTCGGTGTTGCTGCTGCCGCTGTCATTGGAAAGCGCGATACCGCTGAAGGTGATGGTGGGCGCCGTGGTATCGAGCACATAGGCGGCCGATACGGCGGTGCCTATGTTGCCAGCATCATCAACTACTCGCACCTTCAGGGTGCCGCTGCCGCTCAATGTGGTACTCAGCGACCAGGCATTGCTGCCCACTGCACTGGCGGCCTGGGTCCAGGTGGCACCGTTGTCGAACGAGACATACACGTGCTCATCGCTGGCAAGGTTGGCCGCTAACGTACCGCTGACAGTCTGCGCGGCCGTCTTGGTAATCAGGTCGGTGCTGGACGTGCCTGTGTCCGCCGAAAACCCTATCGATGCCGCGCTGTTAGTCGGTGCTGCGGTATCGATCACGAGATCCTTGTTCGCCCCCAGCGAACCGGCGGAGCCAGGCGTAGCCAAGGCGATCGACGCATTCTGTTGCGAGCCACCCGCATCGCGAATAGACGCACCATTGAGCTGCAATGCGTTGGTGCTGCTGTAGTCGAGGTCCGCGCTGTTTTCGCCGACGCCTACGGTGTAACTGAAGCTCAACGTACTGCTACCAGAACCTCCCACGTACGTAGCCGTGCCACCACTTTCGAGCGTGAGAATGGGTGTACCACCGGTGGTATCAACGTTCACGGCGGTGCTGAAATCGACGGTGATGGTAATGGTCTGGCCTGCACCGTAGCTGCCCGACGCGGTAGTCGCGCTAACGCCGGTAATGCTCGGGCTGGAGCCATCGACATCGACCCCAGCGGTACTGCCCACGGAATTAAGTGTGGTCGTGGCAGCGTTGCCGGCGGTGTCGTTGAGGGTACCGCCATTGGTCGACAGCGCCCCGATGGTGATGCCGTTTGCATCAACGTCACCATTGACCACCGTGTAGCGGAACGTCAACGCGCTGGTGCCGGAGCCGGAGACGTACTGCGCATAACGCGTGGTGGCGCCCACTACCAAGGCAATACGGGGCGAGCCGCCGGAGGTGTCGACCGTTACCGCCTCGTCGAAATTGACGGTCAGGTCCAGGGAGTCGCCGCTGTAATAGGTGCCATTGGCCGGCACGGAAACAGACGCGACGCTGGGCGCCGTGGTATCGACGACGACGGTGAGCGCTGCCGAGGCCGCCGAGGCATTGCCGGCTGTATCGGTGGCGACGGCGGTAATGCTGTGGCTGGCATTGCTCAGTGCACCGGAGGTAAAACTCCAGACCCCACCGCTGGCCAGCGCAGTACCCAGCAGCGTGGCGCCATCGTAAATGCTCACCGTGCTGCCACTTTCGGCGGTGCCGCTAAAGGTGGGCGTGTTGTCGCTGGTGATACGGTCGGTGTTGGAGGCGCCGGTATCGCTGGCGCTGGCTAATACCGGGGCAGGCGGTGTGGCTGGGGCGGTGGTGTCCAGCGTGTAGGCGTGCGAGGCGGTCGCGCCGTTATTGCCGGCTGCATCCACGACTCTTAACTGCAGCGTACCGCTGCCAATGAGGGTAACGCCGTTCCAGTTCAGGCTGGTGCCTGACACTTTGCTGGTGATATCGGTCCAGGTGGCGCCGTTATCCAGCGAGCCGTACACCACGTCACCCGCAGCCAACACGCCGCTCAGGGTGGCGCTGATGGTTTGCGCAGCGGTCTTGGTAATAAAGTCGCCAGCGGTACCGGTGTCGGCGGAAAGCGCCAGGGCGCCGATAGTCGTGGTCGGTGCAGTGGTGTCATAGACATAGGCTTGCGATAGCACCGTACCTTTGTTGCCGGCCAGGTCATTGACCATGACCTTGAGCGTGCTGCTGCCAGCCAGCGTAACCCCGGCCAGCGACCAGGCGTTGCTGCCTACCGTAGCGGTGGCGGCGGTCCAGGTGCTGCCATTGTCCAGCGACACATACACGGTTTCGCCGCTGGCCAGGTTGGCTGACAAGGTGCCGCTGATAGTCTGCGCAGCGGTTTTGGTGATGAAATCGGTGTTGGATGAACCGGTATCTGCAGAAAAACTCGCCGTGCTTACGGTGGTGGTCGGCGCAGTGGTATCGAGCGTATAGCTTCGCACGCTGACGCTACTGTCGTTACCGGCGCGGTCGGTCACCATGAACAGCAACGACTGGTTGGTGGCGCTCAGGGTGGCGCCCGTCCAGGTCAGGGTGGTGCCGCTGACCTTGGCGGTGACGTCCGTCCAGGTGTTGCCGCTGTCGGTCGAGGCCCACACCACGTCGGTAGCGGCCGGCGCGCCGCTCAACGTAGCCGTGACGGTCTGGCTGGCGGTGTTGGTGACCAGGTCGCCGGGAGTACCGGTATCTGCCGAAAACGCAAACCCGCTGAAGCTGATGGTGGGTGGGGTCGTGTCAAGCTGGTAGGTGTGGGTGTACGCCACACTGGAGCCCGTCGCGTCGGTCACTCGAGCTTGAAAGGTGTTGCTGCCGGACAGCGTGGTCGTGGTACTCCAGGAACTGCTGCCAACCGCGAAGGTGGTCGCGTTGTTCCAGCTTGCACCGTTGTCGTAAGAAACCTCGACGCGCTGGCCCGACACTAGGTTGGCTGATAGCGTGCCGGAAATAGTTTGACTGGCGACGTTAGTAATAAAGTCGCCTGGCGTACCGGTGTCGGCACTGAGGCTGGCGGCGACCACGTTCGGGGTGTTGCGGATGTCACTGATGTCGAAAGACTGAAACAGACCGAAGTCTCCCGAGCTCAAGACCACCTGCTTAACATCGTTGAGCGGAACGCCGAACGACGAGGTGGACACCGTCTGCCAGCCATTGGCGAGCGAGTTGAGGACAAAAAAGCCTGTCGTATTGTCGGCATAGGTAAAGGAGACCGTCAGGCTCGAAGTCAGTACGCCAACCTGGAACGAGTTGAGGTCAAACGAGTAGCCTGGTGGCGCGGAGATCGTCAGTTTGATTTCGTTGGTCGGCCCCTCATAGGCATACAGCCCATCAGTACCATAACTACCATCGATGCCAAGACCACCGGCTGAGGCACCGCCCGAGAACGTGACGTTTTGGCCGTCGATGTTTTTTACCACTGTCGTAGACGTGTAATCAGCGTCAGACCCGGTAAAGGTGGCCAACCCAAGTACACCTTCGTAGCCGGCAATGGCCAGCGCATCGGCATCGATCTTGCCCGCGTGCGCCTCCAGCACCCAGTCACCGCCGGCTGCGGCGCCGCCGGTAAAGTTGGTCGAGGCTGCCACATCAGCGCCGGTGGCGCTGGCCAGGCCGTCCAAGAGCGCGCTGCCATTGCCCCCTGCCACATCACAGCCGTACAACAGCAAATCCCCATCCGCCGTCAGCGCCTGGCCCAACTGCGCCAGCTCAGCTTGCGTGGTGGCATCGCTTAGCGAGGCTTCGGTCAGATGGTTGGTACCCAGGTTTAGCGTGCCTTCGCTGCCGTGGGACAGAATATGAATCGCGTCATAGCCGGTCTGCGTTGCCGCCCACTGGGCGATCTGCGCCAGACCATCCTTGCTGCCGTCGAACTCGACAATACCCACGCCGTCGCGGATACCGGCTTCCAGGCTTTTGTAATTGGCCAGCGAGGTGTCCACCAGCACCACTTCTTTCTTGCCTTCATCTTTTAGCGGCTCGGCGGCGCGCACTACCACAGCAGGTGGCACCGGTGGCGTGGTGTCGTGGGCCGTGGCGGCGTGGGCGGCATCAACTGCCGCGCCGTCGAACATAAAGCGCTGCTCCAGCGGCAGCAGTTGCGAGGCATGGCGCAGGGGGCGGCGTTGGCTGGCGACTGGGGAGGAAAGAGGTTCACCAGCGGCACTACGCAGGGCAGAAATTAGTGAGTTCACGGCTAGCTCCAGAAAGTGGCGCGTTTAACACGTTTGAACAATCCAGCAGGTAACAGCATGGGCGACGGATTGCAGCGCTCAGGGTTGCGGCGCCGCCATCTGAACCCTGCCGCTCATGCCGGCAATCAGTTCGTTGAAATGGCCATCGATCACGGCGGTCAGTTTGACCGACTGGCTGACCGGGTCGACCCGCGCGCCGATGCGTTGCACCTTGGCCGGGTAGCTCTTGCCGGTTTCGTCGATATTCACTTCAAACGCCGTACCCTCGCGCACCCAAGCCAGCCAGCGCGACGGCACGATAAATTCAAGCTCAAGCTGGCTGTCGTCAATGATGTCCAACAACGCCTGACCAGCCTGCACATACTGCTGCTCGCGGACCTTCTGCTCGGCAATGCGCCCGGCAAACGGCGCGGCGATCTGGCATTTGCCAATCAGCGCGCGGTTGCCCGCCACATCTGCCTGGGCCTTGAGCACCTCGGCCTTGGAAATCTCCAATTCCATCTGCCCTACCGAATTGAGTTCGGCGAGTTTCTGGTTTCCGCGCCAGGCCGCGTTAGCGGCCATCAGCGCAGCATCGGCCTTGGCCAACTGGGCCTGTTGCAAGGTGCAATCGAACTGCACCAGCACCTGGCCCTGTTTAAATGCCGCGCCTTCACGCAACGGAAAGCGGTTGATCTTGGCGCCGACTTCCGCCGCCAACGTGGTGTAGCGCAGTGGCGACAGCTGGGCGCGGATTTCGCGGTTATCCAGCGCCGTACCACTGCCCTCGCCTGCTGCATTGACCGCCGGGGCCAGCACACACAAACCGGCCACCAGCAGTTGCCGCATCGGCGTCACTCGCGAACGTCCTCAGCCGGCAGCTTGCCTTGGTCCCATACCTGCAACGACTGGCCCACCGCGGCAGTCAGTTGGCTCAGCGGCATATCGGAAGTGCCATCGACTACCGGCTCCATACCCAGGGTCGCTTGCAAGCGCGAGGCGGCGGCCTGGGCGTTGGACAAGGCCTGGTAGCGGCGCAGTTGCGACAGCACGGCGGTGCTTTGTTGGGAGATACGGTCCAGCGCCGATTGTTTCTGCACGCTTTCCTGGTTGGCCACGTGCTGGGCCAGGCGGCTATCCACCTGGGCAATGGCATCCGAGCGCTCGTACTGGCGCGCGGTATTGGCGTATTGCAGGCGGGCGATATGCAGCTGGCTCAGCACCGCCATCTGGATCGCCATGCGGCGCTGGTCGGCCAGCGCCACACCGGCATCGGCCAACTTCAGTTGCTGCGGCGCCGACACCAGGCCCATCAGGTTGTAGGCGATCTGCACGCTCGCCTCGTTCCAGTTTTCGTGGATCAGGTATTTGTCGTCGCTGTGGTTATAGCCGTAGTTGAACGACAAACCAGGGAACAGTTTCAGCAGCGTGCGATGGGTTTCTTCCTGGGCGATACGGGCGTTATAGATGCCCTCGCGCAGGTCCGGGTTACGCAGCAGCGCCACTTCTTCCAGCTTGTCAGTGGGCTGTTGCAGCCACAGAGTGTTTACCGTCGCAGTGGGTTCGACCACGGTGTACGGCACGGTCAGCGGCAAGGACGTGAGCGCGGCCAGCTCGGTGCTGGCGGTGGAAAGCTCCTGCTCGATGGTTTCCAGCAAACGCAGGTTTTCCAGCAGTTGGCGCTGATAGCGCAGCGGCTCCAGCGGCGAGCGAATGCGGTCGTCTTCGGCTTGGCGCGCATCGGACAGGGCTTTTTCGGACTCGGCGATGGTGGCCTTGAGCACCGGCACCAGTTTTTGCGCCGCCACTACGCGCCAGTAGGTGGCGCGTACATCCAGGATCAAGGTATGCAGCGCCTTGCGCCGCCGCTCACCGGCAATCAGCACGCGGTCGGCATTCTGCCGCGCGGCGTAGTAGCTCTGGCCAAAGTCCAGCAGGCTCCAGGAAATGCCGATCTGCGAGGTCACCACTTCGCGGCTGGAGGAAATATAGGGGTTGGCCAGCGACGGCTCGCCGGTCACCGAGTCTTCGCTTTCGGTGATCAGGTCGTTATTGCGGTTACGGTAGCCGGCCGAGGTAATCAGCTTGGGCAGCATGTCGTACTTGCCAACCTCAAAGGTGCCCTGGGCCACGGCTTCTTCCATGGCGCGGTAACGGCGGTCGGCGTTGTACTTGATCGCCCGGGCAATCGCCTCATCGAGCGACAGCGGGCCGGTCAGCGGCTCGACGCCTTCGCTTAGCGTGGCCTTGTCTTGCGCGACAGTGGTACGGACTTCGTCGGTAGTCAGGCGCGACGACTCCAGGTCCAGGGTCGAACAGCCGCTTAACACCAACACGCTAATGGCGGCGCTGGCGGCGGTTTTGAAAAGGCTTGGAAGGTGAATGGCGGAAGCTGAAAAGCGCTTCCCTGACGCAAATTCCATATGGTGCTCCCCTGAGCAGAAGTCGGTGCGGCCTGTCACTGGCCCCATTTCTTATTGGTGTTGTAAGTCTTGCCTGAAACGGACGCGGTGTACCCCGCCTCTCGCTCGTTTTAATCCTGCTAGCGCTCTTCAGGCTGCCCTAGAAACCTGACACGGACCGGTGCTGGTGGCCCGCAAAAGCGCAAAGAAACCGAGTCTATCCGAGCCAAGGCATTTCTGAGAAGCACGAAGAAAATGGGCAAAGCTGCCAAAGATGATTCTCAGGCGTTAGCGAAAACAGCCAATCAGGGCGGCGGCCGGGGCTGTATGCCCCTTGTTCCAGGGACATGGATCATCGTTTGCCGTTATCCCCACGGGGGCTAGGGGCCCCGCTTGCGGGAGAGGGGCCGGGGTGAGGGCTACGGCTGGTGCGAACTGTCCGGCGGCGGTTCGCTGTTATTGCTCAAGGTAATGGCAATGGAGTGCTCGGTGCCGTCCACGCTGGTGACCACTATCTTGTCTTCCAGGCTCTTGCCCGCAAAAAAGGGAATCAACAAACACGGAGGTCTCACTCCAAGAACTTTCAGACCTATATCACCGCAATGAACCTATCCAACATGGAGCTCAAACCATGCCATTGCAGTGTCCTTATTGTCTTTCTCTTCGCAACCGCAGGCGTAACTCGGCGATTCAGCTCGGTGCTGCACTGGGAACCGTCTTTGGCGTGGGCTGTGCTGTTCGAACACCTATCGTTAAAAGCATCCCTGCCGAAGCACTCGCCAAGGCTGTATTGGAAAGCCTAAGAGCCGGAATGAAAGGTGGCCTGATCGGCGCCCAGATGGGCGAGCACTTTGATGAGCAATTTCAAACTAGCAAACGATGCCTCAACTGTGGGCAGACATTTGTCGTGAAACAAACCTCGAACTGATCCGCCCTTCCTCCAACCTCAAAAACACTATTGGCTTACTGCGCATTGCGTAGCGCTTATGCCTGCTCGAACGAAAAAGGAAGCTAACTGCCCTTACTCAACGGCAGCTCCATGGCCGATTGCAGCCGGTCAAGACAGGCGAACCAGCCATTCCCCTGTCGCTACTCTCGATCCAAGAACTGTTTTGAGTTGAAAAATTCTGACCGCATCGAACCCTAACCAACTCGGTAAGCGTGCCGCCTACAGTGAGATCAGCACCTCAACTCAAGAAGATGTCTTTCATCCTTCGTTGAGAAGACTGCCCACACTACATATCGAGTGGTGGCGATAACAATCGCTTGGTGTGAAAAGCCTCGCTCAACGAAATGAGTAATCCAGCGGCCATCTATCTCCTCGCCGCAGTAATCCTCAAAGCTCAGGTATTCCTGAACACGCCACAGAATTGTTTCACTCAACCCTGGCCTCCGAGAAGCAGCGTCCATTTGCTCTGCGCCGGCGGCGTTACGCAGAGCGAACGATCTGATCAAAGCGCCTTCGCTGCGTAGATTGGACTCCACCAGATTGTCTGCTGCGGCGTCACCAAGTTTGTACCGTATAACGCCAATAGTATCTGTGCTGCCGATAGCGTAGTCGGCGAAATAACCATGGCGAAAACCCACCTGATCATTCAGGTCGCTCACCGCACGCAGATATCCGTTCATTTCGTTAACGTACTTTTCAACAGTTACCATGAGTACCTTGAGATTTATCAAATGCTCGCTTTGAGAACGGTGGCTCTGCCGGAGTTTCAAACAATAAACTGCGACACATGGGCAAGAATCGGCAAAATGCTGCCACTAACCTTGCTTCGAATATTCATCGGTAACTGACTCCAAAAGCCGCTCGCTCTCCTCGAAATCGCTGCGAGCCTCGGGGGTAAGCGACTCAACAAGCTCCGGCGTCAGCCACGTTGTCGGGTGTTCTTTTCTATAGCTGGCAGCGCGGTTAAGGGCGCGTTTCCCCAGCTCTTCATACTCACCCAGCATCAGTTCAGGCCAGAGATAGATCGAAAGGCCTTTCTTGCCATCACCGTGCCTTATAAGCGCCACATCGCGATCAAACTCCAACGACTCCCGCAGTCGTTCGAGATTGCCCTTATCAAGATCCATGAGCTTCGCCGTGGCTAACGAGGCCATGAACTTGGCGTCTGCTTGGACGTGCCCGGTGGCGCCCATGCGGGTACCCAATAAAAAGGTGCAGGCGGAAGTAGCCAGCACTACTGCAACTACGGTTGATGTCTTCATTTGGGGCTGTCCCTTTCCTCATTTATTTCTGTAGAGCGGACTGTGCGTCCCTACGAAAAGCGGCGCTTCATAGCTTTTTGATTGGCTGCTTTTGGCCGATTGCAGCCTGTGGTGACGGGCAGAAAACGGCCCAATAGCGGACATCAGAAGTTTTCTGAAGCTTGTTCAGACCGCCTCAGAGCGCAAGGCTGTCAATTGGTTTGAGATATCCCAACCGCAGGAAGACAATTGTCAGCGCACGAGGCAGTAGGACGTAGCCCTGTTCCGGGGAGCGTCCATGAGCAACGAAATCCCACGCATCGCTGGTCGTGGCCATCTCATGCAGTAAGCGCAGAAAGGGCTTGGGAAATGTGTTTTGAGAGGGCTTGAATGATGCGCTATGGCGACTTCCTTCGAATACACATGAGAGCGTGACGCTGTCCTCACACGCTACGGTAGGGAGGCAGTCGATATTTTCCAAATGCATGCCGGTGTTTTCCGCGATCTTCGCCAGTGCATGCGCGTAACCATTTACATGCGTTTCCCAAGCGAAGTGGGCGTGGTCGTTTATCAGTGTTTGGTGGGCACTGAAAATACCGGCGATCTCCCAGGCCTTTCGCGGGTTAAGCGGCCCGCGCTCCTCCAAGGGAATTTGCTGGGCATTTTCGTAGGCGTTGAAGTTAGCAGCCTTCGCCGGTGACCAAGCACGAGCAGTTTCCAGTCGGCTTTGGTAGTACGCGTCAGTAAGGTAGCCACTCGCATGCAGCACAGCGTAGAGCTCATCTCGACTCTCCGCTGGCACCCACACAATCGGGGGCTCGCTCGCAGGGAAGCAGTATTGGTAAGCACCCCCTAAGGGTTCAGACGGGCTTTCCACTTGTTTGAACGCGAGCGCATTGCTTTCAGCCAGCACCGCCAGAAATTCATCTTCATCCATGGTGGTGACACCAAGGGCGTTAGCTTTGCTGGTTTTATCCGCACCAGGTTTTGAACCTACTACCAACAATGTGGTTTTCCCATTGAGGTCTTTTTGAACGGTGCCACCTTTCTCCCTGATCAGCTCTTCCAGCGTCACCCGAGAGAAACCACTGAAACTACCGGTTACCACCACATACTGCCCCGCAAACCTCGCCCCTGGACACGGCAGCCACTGCCAGTCGCCGCTCGCATACTGGTCGAAGTGTTCGCCTGCATCGTTCACATAGAAGGTTTCGCCGGTGCCGGAGTCGAACGCGCTGATCTCTACATCAGTGCAACCGATTGCGTTGAAAAATGACACCAATCCATCGACCTCAAGGGAGCTCGTCGAGTCGAAGGCTAAGTGCAGGAGCCCGTTGTCTTC
The DNA here is from genome assembly GCF_003050835.1 of Pseudomonas sp. GV071. Classification (GTDB taxonomy): domain Bacteria; phylum Pseudomonadota; class Gammaproteobacteria; order Pseudomonadales; family Pseudomonadaceae; genus Aquipseudomonas. The sequence goes on from NZ_QAOJ01000012.1 coordinate 106,827, forward strand.
GTTCAAGGTAATGGGGGCGGCCAGAATATCTTCGACGTCATACAGCACCTTCCTAACATCCAAGGCCCTGATCGCAACGTAGTCATTGGCGTTCACATGCGCCACGAACGTACGAATAGCTGCCGCTGTGGCGGAGTCGCCAGGCTTCATGTACAGATTGAGGCTGAGTGCGGACATTGTTCTTCCTTGAAAGGGTGATGAATACCAAACTGGTATGCAGGTAGTGGCTGTGGCCTCAGGGGCAGCGTAATTCCTCGTGACTCAAGATTAAAAGATTGCAGATGATTTTTTTGCCGTTAACCGTCCGCTTCTGGCTGATTGCGGCCTGTCGTGAGCTACCGCTATCGGCCAGGAGCCGACGTTCAAGTGCCAGCCAGTAGTGCTTATTTGGCGTAGCAAAAATATTCCTGCCTCCATTTCTTTCAAGGGCAACCTCGGCGGTTTTCCTGGCTGGGCTAATGACGTGATCCAGCGCCTAATTATGCGCGGCACTGGGGCTTGCAGCAGCACAGACTTATCTACTGTGGTGGCCATTAAAGGCTCTGTCATCTAGTGCCGGTAGTGTGACGACGCCAGGCTCTAGTTCGCACATTAGCGGACAAAAGTGGCATCAACTTTGCCTTTGAAAACTGACTCCATGGACAGCTAACGAAAGGATTCGACCATGTCGCAGCCTGCTGTATTGCGCGCGTTTTTCACCCTTGCCCTATTACTCCCGTGTACCGGGAGTTTCGCCGCCTTGAACGCGGACCTGATCACTTACCCCAAAGACCAAAACCAGTACCGCTCAGTGCGTCTGGCCAACAACATGGATGTGATGCTAGTGCACAGTGCCGGAGCAACCCATGCGGCGGCGAACGTGACCGTGCAAGCTGGCAGTGCACAAAACCCCGAAGACCTTCCGGGGCTGGCGCACTTCACCGAGCATATGGTGTTTCTGGGCAGCGAGCGCTTTGCAGACCCCAACGGCTACTCCACGTTCATGAGCAAGGTTGGTGGCAACTTCAACGCCAACACGGAGACGGACTTCACCAACTATTACTTCCGTGTTCCCCAGGCCGCCCTGGGGGAAGCATTGCAACGGTTGAGCGCAACATTGGCTGTGCCGCTGTTCGATGTGAGTTACGTGGACCGCGAGCGCCATGCCGTGGACGCCGAGTACCGCATGCGCATGGATGACGACAGGTTTCGGCTGATGGACGTCCTCGGGGAAATCATTAACCCCACACACCCGATGGCACAGTTCCAGATGGGCAACCTGACTACGCTGGGCGGCGATCCACAGGTTCTGCGCCAACGGGTTAGCGAGTTCCACCAGCGCTACTACAGTGCCAACCTGATGAAATTGGTGGTCAGTGGCCCACAGTCGCTGGACGAACTGCAAGCCTACGTCAACGACAGCTTCGCCTTGATGACCGACCGACGCCTACCAGTGCCCGCTACCGACCAGGTGCTTGAGCGACCCGGTCTGTTTCCAGGCGAGCTGCAGATCAAATCGATAAAACCGAACAACGAACTGTCCTTCCTGTTCGTGGTGGGCAATGCCCCTTCGGACCGCAGTAACAACACCTTGGCCTTCCTGCTCAGGCTGCTGAACAACAAAGACCCCGGCGGCCTGCAACACCGGCTTAAACAAGAGGGCCTGGCGCAAAACGTTGGGGCTGGTATGGCCAGGTCGCGGGCAAACCAAAGCATAGTCACCATTGAGGTGGCTGTACCTATCGGACAGACCCCCGACTTTGCGCGCATCCAGGCCACCGTGTTTGGTTATCTGGACGAGATACGTAAAAAAGGTTTGCAGGATTGGCGGTACCAGGAAACGGCGAACCTGACCCGCCAACGTTTCGAGCAAAAGCGCCCCAGTGATCCGCTGGAGCACGTACGCCTGATCGCCATAAATTCCCGAGAGTACCCGACCCAGGATTGGCTCTACGGGCCTTATCGCATGGAGCATTTCGACGCAGCGCGTGCCACAGAAATACTGGATGCAATGACGCCAGCGAGGCTACTCAGGGTGTGGCTATCTCCTGATGCTGTCACCGACAAGACCTCCAAATGGTTCGCCGGGCCTTACCGTTTCCAACCGATAACACACTGGCCCGAAGCGACACCGATTGCGGGCCTTGCACTGCCCGGGACAAATCGTTTTACCGCCGACGACATGCGCGTGCTCAACGTCAAAGCAGACAGGCCCGCGCTGGCAGTCGATAGCACCGGTATGAAAGTCTGGTACCGGCCGGAGCATCAGTTCAACTCGCCGAAATCGGTATGGAAGATCGAGCTGCAAAGCCCGGCGCCGGCCAGTCCAAAGGAGCAAGTCAGGCTGCGGCTGTTCGCCAGTTGGCTACAGGAGGTACTGGCACCTGCGGCTCAACAAGCGGGGCAAGCCGGCCTGGGGGCGGAGCTCTCGACGTCACTGAACGGCTTATGGATTGAGTTAAGTGGCTTACGCCAACGCCAACCCATGCTGCTGGGCGAAATCCTCGACGGTGTAGCTCGCCGTCCGATCAGCCCCGAGGAATATCAACGGGTAGCCACCCGACTCAAACTCAGCTTGCAGCGCCAGGAAGGCAAATCGCCAACGCAAAATGTCGGCGAAGCACTGGGCGTGGCGATCTACCCCACCGCCTGGCTGCCGGCCGAAAAGCTCGCTGCATTGGAGCAGATGAGCCTGCAAGACTTGGAGAAATGGCGCGGCGACTGGCTCAAGCAGCTACACGTTCGCGCTCTGGCGGTGGGCAACCTGGCACCTGAGGACGTTCAGCAAGTGGCGCACCTGCTGACCGAGCACTTGCACCCGACACTCGCTGCCTCCGCCGTACCGCCGTTCCCGCCGCGCGATCTGGCGGCTGACCTGCCTGTGCTGCACCAGCAAACGGATAGCCAGGACCACAGCATGCAGTTGTACTGGCCTCACCCGCAGAAAACCCCCGAAGCACGGGCTGACACCCTGTTGTTGGCGCAGTTGATCAAGAGCCGTTACTTCCAGTCGCTGCGCACCGAGCAGCAGTTGGGCTATGCGGTCGGGGGCTCTGCTGGGTGGAATAGCGGGGTCGCTTCGCTGAGCTTTAGTGTGCAGTCCCACGGGTATTCCAGCGATGTATTGCGTGAGCGTACCCAGACCTACTTGCAGCAAATGGATGCCCTGGTGGCGAGCCTGGCCCCCCAGACTCTGGCGGCGGCGAGCAAGGCACTGGTGGCCAATGTGCGTGCCCGACGGTCGAGCGTGGACAACATGGCCAGTGGCTACTGGACGGATATCAAAGCAGGCGATTACACCTTTGGTTCACGCAAGCGACTGGCCAAGACGCTAGCCGCACGCACCCCCGAGCAGGTCCAGGCAGCCTGGAAACAGATGCGCCGGGCACCCACGTTATGGGTGGTGGCCGACCCGGGCGTCGCCGCTACCCTGGCGAGCTTCAAACGCACACCGACCCAGCTGTTGGCGCCGGAGCAAGTGATCCAGGGCAATGAGGTTGCAGGCGCTGCACAAGGGAGCGACGGGAAATGATGGGACACGCTGCATGGCTGCTGACTGCATTGGCGCAGGCGGTACAGCCGACTGTTCATTCCGACTACCTTTGATCACGCGGAGCACTTGGTATGCATCTCCCCACCATGACCACCCCGCGCCTGCACCTTATGCCGCTGCACTCCAAGCACGGCTCTCGCTTAGCCGAGCTAGGTGACGACCCCTTGGTGGCAGCCTATACGGCCGGCATGCCATCGCCTTATACGCTTGCCGCCGCCCTCGACTTTATCGAGCGCTCAGTACTAGCCGCCGAGCGCAAGGAAGACGTTGTGCTCGGTATCTTTCTGCACGAGGAAGAACTGATCGGCGTGATCAACCTGCGGCCCTCAGCTCGTCACCAAAGCGGGCATCTTGGCTATTGGATGGGCGCGCCTTATCGCAACCAGGGCTACACCACGGAGGCTGTTCGGCTGGTCATCGAGTTCGCCTTCGACAGCCTGAAGCTGCACCGTGTGCAGACCGCGTGCATGGCAGTTAACGGCGCATCGGCACGGGTGTTGGAAAAAGCCGGACTGCTGCAGGAAGGGGTTAGTAAGCAGGCTTTTTTCAAGGAAGGGGTATTTCACGATCTGTTGCAGTTCGGGGTCATCGGTCAAGACTGGCGCCTGAGCTGATCCGCTCGATTTTTTTATCACGCCTCAGAGAGGGAAACCATGCGATACGTGATTTGCACACTGCTGTCTGTGACCTGTCTGGTTGTGGTGACGGGTTGCCAGCACGCTCCTCAGCACCACCAGGAGCGTGCGCCGAAACATGCCATCGCCATTCAACGGCCAGGGGCCGCCCAAGTTGTAAAGGAGGTAGGGCGCGACCGCTGCAACAAGTTTGTTGATTGCACACCGGCCACAGTCTTTCCCGAGCACCCATTCACATCGTGGGGAACTGGCAGTAAAAACTGCACCTTACCGAAAGTGATTGCCCGCGGTGGCGGACTGACTCCACGCAACGTTGACCCTTTGACGAATGCCAAGGTATGGGTGGCCATGATCGTTCCCCCCGACGGTGGGCGCCCGGTAGTCGCGCGTGTGGTGGGCAGTGATGACCAGCGCTTTGAAGCGTCGGCTTATGCAATGGCGATGGCGTTCGTGTATCAGCCAATGATCTGCCAAGGCATCGCCCACGAGGCCTTTGTAGTGGCTCCGTTCCATTTTGGTCCACGGCCGCTAATGAGTAGATAAGCAGCAGAAATCCAGCAAATACTCTTAAGAGCGATTTGAGGCCTATTCGGCGTCGATATAAGTCAGCTTTTGGCCGGTTAGCGACCACCGCACTGGCTAGCCATCCTTGTCCTTCCACACGTGGAGGACTTTCCATGAACATCATCGCTACCTACAGCCGTCAGCCCTGGAACAAAGGAAAGTTGGTCGGGCAGAAAACCCCGCTGCGGCTGAGAGATATCTGGGCCATCCGAGTAAGGCTTCAAATTGCAGAACGAACCCGGGATCTGGCTCTGTTCGATCTGGCCATCGACAGCAAGCTACGAGCCTGCGACTTAACCAAGCTCCGTGTGTGCGACGTTGCTCATGGCGAGCATGTGTCATCACGAGCAATGGTTATGCAGCAGAAAACGAAGCGACCAGTGCAGTTCGAGATTACTGAGCAAACACGGTCTGCTCTCGCGGCCTGGATACATCAAGCCCAGCTCCGTAGCCAGGACTGCCTTTTCCCGAGCAGGCTGCATACCTCAGACCATCTATCCACTCGTCAATACGCTCGTATCGTCAAAGGCTGGGTAAAAGCCATTGGCCTTGATCCAGCCATGTATGGCACTCACACAATGAGACGTACGAAGGCATCGCTGATCTATCGCAGGACGAAGAACCTACGGGCGGTTCAACTTCTGCTAGGCCATACGAAGCTGGAGAGCACCGTTCGATATCTTGGGATTGAGGTCGATGACGCTCTGGAAATGGCGGAGCAGACTGAGGTCTGACCATATATTGCGACGGTCGAAGTCAGACCGTCGCTAACCGGCCAATTGCAGCCTGTCGCGAAGGGAAGATTTCGGCCTAAAAGGCATCTGCTGCTGCCGGTAACACTCAAAAAAGCTCGCAGCTAGTCGAGATCCGACTACCTTCGGCTGGATACACCTAGGGTGTCCAATCCACACCATGGTCCTGAAGATAGCTATCCACAGCTGCGCCGACAGTGGGCTGAAAAATATCGCTGCCGATCTGTTTAAGCACTTCAAGGCGCTGCAGCTTGTCCTTTACCGGGTCTTTCATCTCCGCAAAACGCAGTTCGATTCCGACATCGCGCAGGCCTTGCCCAAGCTCAATCAACATGTCAGCAGAGGTAACGTCGACGCTGGTAACCGGTTCGGCGGCGACCACAATTCGTCGTACCGACGTCGGCGACTGCGCGATCACCTCCTGCACGCAGCGTTGGAAAAGTTCGGCGTTGGCGAAGAACAACGGCGCATCCCAGCGAAACAGCACCAACCCTGGAATTCGGCGGGCGTTCGGATAGCGGGCCAAGTCGTGGTAGCCCCGCACTCCATCGACCCTACCGAGTAATGCGTAATGAGGACGCCAACCATCCCAGAGAAACTCGACTACGGCGGCTACCACAGCCAGGCCGATACCAGGCACCGCGCCCAGAACCGCAACACCGACGAAGCAGAAAACTGATAACCAGAACTCCCAGCGCTGAATACGGTAGATACGGCGCAAGTCCTTGAACTCGAACAAGCCAATGGCCGACGCGATCACCACCGCGGCCAACGCACTGTTGGGCAGGTGCTGCAGCAGGTCGGGGGCAAACAGCAACAGCAAGGCGACCGCCACTGCGCCAACTACGCCGGTGAGCTGGGTTCTCGCGCCAGCAGCCTCGGCGACCGGCGTGCGTGATGAACTGCTGCTGATTGGAATGCCTTGGAAAAAACCAGTCAGCAGATTGGCCACGCCAAGTCCCACCATTTCCTGGTTGGGATCGACCGTAGAGCGCGTGCGGGCGGCGTAGGTACGCGACAGCACGCTGGTGTCGGCAAACGACACCAGTGCCACGGCGCCGCCACCGATAAGCACGGTGCTCAGGTCTGCCAGGCTTATCAGCGGCAGCGCGAAGTTGGGTAACCCTTGCGGCAGAGAGCCCACCACCTTTACCGCATACCTGGCTTCCAAATCGAAGACCGCTACCACCAGGGTGGCGGCCACCACCGCGATGAGCATGCCGGGCAGCCGCTCGTACCGCTTGAGCAGCAGAATCAACGCCAGGGTGCCGGCGCCGATGGCGAAGGCCCAGGTATTGGCCGCGCCGGCGAATAACGCCTGCACCAGGCTCCAGATGTCGCGCAACGGGCCGTCACTGTCGATGGAAATGCCGAACAGCTTCGGCGTCTGGCTGATCAGCACGGTCAGCGCGATACCGTTCATGTAGCCGTAGCGAATCGGTTTGGACAGCAGCTCGGTGATAAAGCCCAGGCGCAACAAGCCCGCGCCGATGCAGATCAGCCCCGACACCACGGCCATTGCACTGGCCAAGGCGATGGCGCGCACCGGATCGCCGCCCGACAGCGGCAGCACGACGGCAAGAATGATCGCCACCAGCGCCGAATCAGGGCCCAGCACCAGAATGCGGCTCGGGCCAAACAGCGCGTAGGCAAGCAGCGGCACGATGGTCGCGTACAAACCATAAATTCCCGGCACCCCTGAGGCCTCGGCATAGGCAATGCCCACCGGCACCAACATGGCCGTTAACACCAGACCGGCGACCAGATCTTTCGCCAACCAGGCCACCTGATAAACGCGCAAAACCTGCACACCGGGTAACCAGCGTTGCCAAGTTGGAGAACGGTTTACTGCTGGCGGTCGAGGGTCGATATTTGGGGCTGACATGGGTAGCAGTCACCTCGTAGCGACGTCAGTCAGGACGCTGTGGGGTCGGGGGTAAAAAAATATGCCAAGCCGAGAATCAAATACACCGCCAACAGCTGCACGCCTTTGAGCCAGTCTGAACGGCCGTCACCGGCAACCTGGCCGGTGATCAACACAGCCAGCAACACGCTCAGCACCAGGCCGCCCGAGAACGCCAGGTCCATTGGGGTGCCGCCGATGGCGTGGCTCGCCAACACCAGAACCGGCGCTACGAACAGCGCGACCTGAACACTGGAGCCGATGGCGATGGATAAGGACAGGTCCATGCGGTTCTTCATCGCCGCCGACACGGCTGAGGCGTGCTCAGCCGCATTGCCCAGGATGGCCACCACAAACACACCAACAAACAGATTGCTGAGCCCCAGCTGTTTGGCGCTGGGAGCGATAGCAGCGACCATGATTTCGCTGATCCAGGCGATCATCACCGTTGCCACCGCCAGCACGCCCAAGGCCTTTTTCATCGGCCATAGACGGGTGTCTGGGCTTTCCTGCCGGGGAATCGGAGCCCCGGCGAACAGGCTGCGATGAGTGACCAGCGAGTACAGCAGGAACAACCCGTACACCAGCAACAGCACCAGTGAGATATACACGCTCAGAGAAACCAAGCCATCAGGTGCGCGCGCGGACACCGCAGCGCTGTAACCCGCGGGCAGAATCAAGGCGATGGTGGCCAGCGTCAGCAGCGTGGCTTGTGAGCGCGCCGCCGAGGCGTTGAATTGCTGCTCATGATGGCGCAAACCTCCGGCCAGCATGGCGGCCCCCATCACCAGCAGAATATTGCCGACGATGGAGCCGGCAATGGAGGCTTTAACGATGTCGTGCAGCCCGGCGCGCAATGCGCTGAACGCGATGATCAGCTCGGTGGCGTTGCCGAACGTGGCATTGAGCAAGCCACCGACACCCTCGCCGGAACGCTCCGCCAACTGTTCGGTGGCGCGCCCCAGCCAACCTGCTAACGGCACAATGGCCAATGCCGCCGCGAGGAAAACCATTAGGTGGTAGTGCCCGGCGGTGTGCTCAAGGAGAACGGCGATAGGGACAAACACCAACATCCACTTGAGCATCTGCTTGCTCCCGCAGTGGGATAAAAAGGGAAGGCCCGCCTTGGCAATCACCCGTGGGCTGAAAGCACTATAGATGGGTGTAGGAGCCCCTGCCGAGGTGCAAGGGAATGTCCTCTAAAAATCTGAAGCCCTCGCAGAAACTGGCTTTGCGCCGCTTCGCTTACTACGCTCGTTCCAACGGCTTCGCCTCCACAAGGATTGGGGAACAAGGTGGACCTACTGATCGAAGAGGTTTCTGGCCCCTCCCAGCCTAAGTGGCTGGTGCACACCTGCGGCTTGACGTTTCGCTTCTTCGATCAACGTTCAGCAGAAACCTTCGCGAGCACGCTTCAGGAGCGCGTCAACGCGCCTCATCAACTGCCCGAGGACGCCGTCAAGTATTGGGCTCGGGAGCATTGGCGTATTTTGCGCGGCTCCTAGCTCGGGGTCTGTTTGGCAGTGCCCAGCTGCAGGGCGCGAGTTGCTACGAACCAACTCTCAGCAGCGCAGTGCGTAGTCAGTTCGGTGGCTTGAGCCGCGCGAAAGGTCATGCTGTACGGGAGGGGACCATGTCGTATTCGCGGGTGTTTTATCTAAGCGATACCCACACGATAAGGAGCAACTTATGGAAAGTTCGACCGGCAATCTGAACCTGGAAAAACCAGCGATACCCAACACATCACCACAAACGGTAGCGTCCAATGACAAGCTCAAGATCGGGGCTCTCATTGCCCTGGTCGTAGGTTCGATGGTCGGTGGCGGGATCTTCTCGCTCCCGCAGAACGTCGCAGCCCACGCCAGCGCCGGCGCCACCCTGATCGGCTGGCTGATTACCGGGGTCGGCATGTTGATGTTGGCCTTCGTGTTCCAGACCCTCGCAAACCGCAAGCCCAACCTCGATGGTGGCGTTTACGCCTATGCCAAGGCCGGCTTTGGCGATTACATGGGTTTCTCTTCAGCGTGGGGCTATTGGATTAGCGCCTGGATCGGCAATGTCAGCTACATGGTCTTGCTGTTCAGCACTCTGGGTTACTTCTTCCCTGTGTTTGGTGAAGGCAATACCTTGCCGGCAATCATCTGTGCCTCTGTGCTCTTGTGGCTTCTGCACTTTCTTGTGCTGCGCGGCATCAAAGAAGCCACCTTCATCAACACCTTGACCACTATCGCCAAGATGGTACCGCTGGCCCTGTTTATCTTCATCGCCGTCCTGGCTTTCAAGCTGGATGTGTTCACCGCCGATTTCTGGGGTGCTGGCAACAGCGATCTGGGCACCGTTATGAACCAGGTGCGTAACATGATGCTGGTGACGGTTTGGGTCTTCATTGGTATCGAAGGCGCCAGTATCTTTTCCTCCCGGGCAGAAAAACGCAGCGACGTCGGCAAGGCCACAGTGGTGGGTTTCGTCGCTGTGTTGCTGCTGTTGGTGCTGGTTAATGTGTTGTCACAAGGGCTTCTGGCGCAGGCTCAATTGGCGGGTCTGAAGAACCCGTCCATGGCTGCCGTGTTGGAGAGCGTGGTCGGCCACTGGGGAGCGGTATTGATCAGTGTCGGTTTGATAGTGTCCCTAGCCGGCGCGCTGCTGTCCTGGACCCTGCTGTGCGCGGAAATCCTGTTTGCCAGCGCACGCGATCACACCATGCCGGCCTTCCTGCGCAAGGAAAACCAGAACCAGGTACCCGCCAACGCCCTGTGGTTATCCAACGGGCTGATCCAGCTGTTTCTGATCATCACCCTGTTCAACAGCTCGACCTACTTGAGCCTGCTGTACCTGGCCACCTCGATGATTCTGGTGCCGTACTTCTGGTCGGCGGCCTATGCGCTGCTGTTGGCCTTGCGCCACGAAACCTACGAGCAGGCCCCCGGTGAACGCGGCAAAGATCTGGTCATCGCCCTGATTGCCGTTATCTATGCGATATGGCTGGTGTATGCGGCGGGCGTGCAGTACCTGCTGTTGTCGGCACTGCTGTATGCACCAGGGGCGATTCTGTTTGCCAAGGCAAAGCGTGAGCTAGCCCAGCCGGTGTTTACCAACATTGAGAAGGTGATCTTCTTGGTGGTGTTAGCCGGCGCGGTATTTGCGGGCTACGGCCTCTACAAAGGCTTTCTCAGTTTGTGACACTCAGTGGCCCTGACACCTGTGCAGACGAACACTAAAGTCTCCGTCCCCAGCTCAATCAGGTAAAGGTTCGTTATGACTAAAAAAATCGATCTGACGATTACCCATGATTACCTCAATCCGTTTGCCTCGCCGGACAACCCCAAGCTAAGCCCCGAGCTGGTGGACTACCTGTCAGATAGCGCCTGGTATCACCCCGAGCTGAGCCTGCAGATTCGCTGCCCTGAAGAGGAGCGAGAACGCCTTCAGCAAGCCATCAGCAACACGTTTGCGGAAAAGAACGAGCAACTCAGAGGGGATATTCGCACCCAACGGGTGTTGGCGCTGACACTCCTGGGCTTGGCACTCGCCTTGGTGCTGGCAGGCACGGCGCTGGGCATTGAAGGCACTATCCCCGTGGGAGTCGTTACCGTCACGGCGTGGATGCTGCTCTGGCGCAGCGGAGAGATATTTTTTCTGGATATCCGCAGCATGAATCGGCAGCTGCGCAAGTACCAACGCATCGCCAGTGCATCAAAGCAGTTTCGATGAGGTTGATCGTTCTCAGGTTATGCGTGTGAGTCATGTCTGCGTTCAGGCGAGCTGAAATCCGACTTTTTCGACAGCAATGGGTCGACTACAGCCCCCAGGCCTCAGGTAGCAATCGGCCAAAGGCGGACGGAAAGACGTCCGACCGGCTTCTGCTATAGTTTTGAAGGCGTGGCGCAAGGCAACAGTCTGTTGGTTAAACCTTCTCAGGATCTTAGGCATGCGAATCGTGACGGCTCTTGTATGTACGTTTTTGCTCTCCTTGACACTGCCATCTCTGTCATTTGCCGGTTCCAATTGTGAAAAGTCAGATAAAAACTGTTTTAAAAATAACGACTATCAAAAAGGGAAAGGCAATTGCAATGAAAATGGCAATTGTGAGAAGGCCAAGGACAAAGCCAAAGACGATGATTACGCGGTCGATTGCAGGGAGATAAATAATGTTGTCCTGCGTCGTGAGTGCCTTGAGAGACGCAGAGATTGAATCAACTCCAACTGACATATTGATTTTGCGGATTGGCGACATTTTTTATATCCACAATCACTTCAGTGACGACATCTGATTGTGATGGCGTCACGGACGATTCAACCAAAGGGCTGGCGGCAGAACGGGTGATTAAACGAAGCCGATGGTTACCTGGAAAACCAGCGCCGTCGGATGCGCTGGTCAATAGCGAAAGCGTGTGCTGAAAAAAATCTGGGCCCCCTTTGTTTTGCGAACCGCGCTAATCGCTCAAAAAAAGAATGATTGACCTCCCACCCTGGGTTACTAACGTCTGCCCTCTAGCAACCCTGGGATAGGCCGTCGACTTTGGGCAACCCGTCATTTCCCGCCCACCTCTTCGCTGGCCTTCGGCCTCTGACGGGAGACTGCTGGCGACCCAAGCTATAAACCCAAGCTATAAAAACGGTGTGCTGTCGCTTCATGGTAGGTCTGGGGAATCACGACTAACCTGTTCTCTGCCTTCTTCACGAAGGGTGAAAACTCGGACTCACAGGCGAGTTGCTGCACTGCGTATGCCGCGATCAGCTGCCCGGTGCTAACGCAGGAGAGCAGCGTGGCACGTTATCTACCTATCCTGTTGCTCACAATCGGTCTGACGCCTGTGTCCTCGGCATTCGCCGCGACTTTTGTCTGGACGGGGTTTGGATGTTATACGTGCCCGGGGTCCTGGTCGCCTCAAGGTCCCCCCGATGGTCCGGGAGAGGACGCTGTGTTTCGCGAATTCGGCGCTGACACGGTTTCAGTGTTACTGCCGATTGGTCCGTCATCCTGGGTGTTCGCAGCCAACGGTCAAGATTACCTGATCACCGGCGCACCCATTTACTTCGACGGCCCCGGCCTGATCAGCGACTCCTCCGAACTGATCGTTATCGGTAATGTTCTCGCCGGTGACGGGGGTGTCACCCAGAACGGCGCAGGGACGCTGGTGCTGAACGGCGACAACACTTACACCGGCGGTACCACCCTCAACGCCGGCACGCTTTCAGTCAATGCAGACAACAACCTCGGGGCCTCCAGCGGGCCGTTCAGCATCGGCAATGGCAGACTCAACACCAAGCAGACGTTTGCGACCAGCCGCCTGATAACCCTGACCGGCAACGCCTCACTCACGCAAGCTATCGGCACCGGCCTGACCCTGAATGGCGTGGTCAGTGGCCCCGGCTCTCTGGCTCTGGACGGTGACGGCGGCCCTGGCGGGCTGGTAACCCTCAATGCGGGCAACACCTACACCGGAGCGACCAACCTCAATAGCGGGTTGCTGTTCGTCAACGGCTCGATTGCAACCTCCAGCCAGTTGACCACTAACCCGGGAACCTACCTCGGCGGCTCCGGCTTGCTGCCGGGCAGCACCATCGGCGGTGGCATTTCACCAGGTCCCGCCCGCGATACAACCGGCACCCTGAGTATCGCCGGAAACCTGAACACTCAACCCACCGCCAGTTACATCGTTAACTTCAGTTCCAGCGGCGCGAACGACCTGATTCACGCCAGCGGGAGCGCCACGTTGAATAATGCCAACGCCACCACCGTACTGAATGGCTTTATCCCGGTGGTGAATCAGCGGTACACGATTCTCACCGCCGACGGCGGCCTGAATGGCACATTCACCTATCCGAACCAACAACTGCCGCTGTCGACCTTGAGCATCGTTTACGACCAGAACAACGCTTACTTCCTTGTCGCCCGCAATGACGTTCCCATCGGCGGAACACCCCTGCCTCCGATAGAGGGGTTGCCACCGACCAACCCGATCTTCGGCGGAATTGTCCTGTTGCCCACCCTGGGCGAAATCCGCGCCGCGCTCGATCAATTGTCCGGGCAGATTTACCCGTCGCACATGACCGTCATGCTGGAAGACAGCCACTTTGTGCGCGACGCCGTCTTCGACCGTCTTGATGGGCAACTCGATGAGCCGATCGCCACCGTCATGCACTCGGAAAACTCGGTGCAACTTGCCCCCAACCTGACCGCCTGGGTACAAGGCGTTGGCGCAGACCGGGAGCAAGGTGACGTATCCATCGACACCGGCGGGACGTTCCTGGGGATCGACTCGCGCATCACCGGTACCACAACCGCGGGTGTTCTCTTCGGCTACACGCGGTCGGATGTGGACGCGCCATACAGCTCTGCCACGGGTGACAACTTCACCATCGGTGCCTACATCGGCGAGCTGCTCGGGTCATGGTCGCTCAAGGCGGGCACGAGCTACACGTTCAACGAGATCGATACCAGCCGGACGGTGAACTTCGGCTATTTCAGCGATTCCCCCAGCGCCGATTACTCAGCTAATACCGCCCAGGTCTTCGGCGATGCCGCGTACAGGTTTATTACCGGACCGATAGTGCTGGAGCCTTACGCGAACATCGCCTGGGTCAACGTCGACGCTGACGGTTTCACTGAACAAGGTGGACCTGCCGCCCTAAGGATGGGCAGCAGCGACAACGACGTGACGTATAGCACTCTGGGGATAAGGCCCAGCTATAAATTTGGCACCCACAACATGCCAATGCGGGTGAAGGGCGGATTGGGCTGGCGACACACATTCGGCGATCTCGAACCGTCCGACACCATCGCCTTCGCCAGCGCCGCAGGCACATCCACAATACCCGGTGTGCCACTGGCCGAGGATGTGGCGGTCGTCAACTTCGGACTCCAAGCAGCCGTGACAGCCAGTACCAACCTGAGTCTGACCTACAACGGCCAGTTTGCCAGCGACGCCCATGAGAACGGTCTTACGGGGTTGTTGCGGGTAATCTTCTAATAGTGTTTACGACAACCGCGACCGAGGGGGCATTGTCACATTGCGCGCATTGCGCACTGAGAGATACCCGCAAACCCTGCGACGGGCTGCTTTTGGCCGGTAGCTGCCGGTCGCATGAAAAGCTCCTGTGCATGCCCCCTCCTATACCGACGTCCAAATTGCTCCGAGCCTCTGGAGTTCGGGTGGCTTGCACTTCATAGGATCCATGGTCACCTGATGTCCCTTAACAATGGACATCTCTTATGAACAGCATCAAACCCACCGCTCTCAACGCTGCCCTTTGGAATCGTCTACTCGCCTGCGCCCCACTTGTCATCGCAATGGCCGTGATCGCAGCACTTAGATCGAGTCGCCTGGCGAGTGAATTACTCCCAGACAGCACTCGAATAATAGAAATGACCTGTTGGCGGATGGCGTTGCTCGTGTCTTTCCACTCCGCGCCGCTCACATGGGCGAGGTTTATCTACCGGGGGTACAGAAATAACCTCATGCCCTTCCCACTTCACCAAGCCATGACACAACTAAGAATGCCTCTCGCAACGTGGACATCAGGATGTTTGGTAATAGCAATTGCTTTGTGGCCGGCACTGACGCCTTAAACACAAGAACCGCACAACTCCCTGAAGCCCCCCCTAAATACCTGCGAGGAATTTGCAGTGCGTACCCTCTTTTTTATTGCGTTCACTTTACTAATATCAGGCTGCGGCCTTATCCCACGCACAGGCACACCTTCCGAAGCGTTGAAGATCGCCGATGCGATGGGCGTCCCTGCTGCTGACATGCCGAGGGCCCAGTACGACAAGCTGCTCGCACAGCAACAAACCCCAAATGCCCCCAAAATCTCAGACGATGCAATTTCAGGGGCAACTCACCTGTTGGCGTCCGGAGATCCAACCATGTTGCTACTAAGCGGATTCTCCGCTCGCAGCATCTCTGCGAACGTTCAGCTAGTAGCGTGGGTGCCGGAAGACATCGCTTCGAGCCCCGAAAAGGCGGTTGAAATCAGCTCCAAGGCTTACATCGAGGCCAGCGCTAACGCTCGGGCGCGAAGCGAGGAAGAACGGCAGCGGATGCTCAAGTACCCAGTGCGCTACGTCCTTGGCCAGCCGTACGGGGAAGGCGGCCCAGTTCATGCCTCCGCTCAGCTTCTCGACTTAATCGCGAATCACACCCCTGCTTTAGTCGATGCGCCACCTTTCATGAACACCCGTAGCAAAGTCTATGGGCCAATATTCATTGGAGCTTGGGGAGGCCACTCAAAAGCGGAAGACGTACAGGCAACACTGAGAATGTCTTCACTGCTGCCCCATTGGTTTTACATCTACAGTCCCGGCTTGGCGGGTGTAACACCACCGTCCATCATGAATAGAGGAAAACAGCAGCTATTCATTCAGCCCTGACGCTATCCGCTTAGAAGGCAAGGCGCGTCACGAGACCGATTGAGCCGCGTCGAGGTGTTGCGTGTTCAAAAAGTGCACTTAAGTGCGCTTGATTACCCGGATAACCATCGGTGACAGCTCAAGACAAAGGGTGAAGCCAAAAAAGGTGAACTTAAGTTCACCTTTTGTTCACTTTCTCCTCGATCTCTGCCTCAAGGCCCTCTCCAAACCAACTAACTGACGGTACCAGCTCGCCCTCCAAAAACGACCGCTCGTCCAATCAGCTGCATAGGGGGCATATTTGGGGGCACATCAGAATGGAAATCAAAATAATGCATTACAGATCAAAAACTTAAGATGCTCATTAAAGAGCCCCCGGCTCCACCAAACACAAAAAACCCCGAAGGCGCAGGCCTTCGGGGTTTTTCTTTGGGTACGCAATTCGGTTACTTAGCGCCCAGCGCGCCCTCCTCCCCCCGCAACGCCGCACTCATCCCATCACAGCTGCGCGACCACCCCAGCAACCACTCCGGCATCTCTGGTGACTGTTCGACCAAGCCCAGGTGCCGTGCGAACTCCCCCGGTGAAACGCCGCCCTTAGGCGAGCGAAACAACCCGCGCATGACCACTACACCCAGCACCCGCCCGTCTTTCACGAAGCGGTGTTCCATAAAGCTCCATTTCTCGTCCCAGCCGAGCATGCGGGTGTGGATTTCGAAGGTTTCGAATAGGCGAAGTTCGCGGCGGAATTTGCCCCAGGTGTCGCCGACTATGGGAACGGCTTTGTGCTTCAGCGCCACGCGAAAAGCGCCGCTGCGCAGGACGTAGTCCATGCGGCCGATGTCGGCGAGGGTGAAGTAGCGGCCGTTGGTGACGTGGCGGTTGAGGTCCAGGTCGGTGGGCCAAACGCGCATGCGCACGACGGTGGTGGCCATGGGGGCGACCGGTTTACGCCAGGGGCGGCGCAGGAGCATGAGGATAAGTCGGAACCAGAGATTCATATGTACGCCAATCAGTGTGTGATGGCGGGCATCTTAGTGCGCGCCGATGGGCTACAGTAGGTGCGCAAATGACTTTTTTCATGCGAAATGCGCAACAGGCCTGCTATGCACGTGACCTTGCTTCTGGCGGACCAGTGCTCCGCTGCCAGCGCCAACATCGCGCTTGAGGTGTTGAGTGCGGCCAATCAATTCGCCGCGACCGATGCGCCGCTGTTCGAGGTGGTAATCGCCTCTCTCGATGGGGCCAACGTGACCTCGCAAGCCGGCCAGGTGCTGCAGGTGCAGCAGGCGATGGACGCCATCGGCCACACCGACCTGGTGCTGGTGCCGGGATTTTTGTTCACCTTGCGCCAGGCTCTACCGGCCTTCCCCGCCTATGCCGATTGGCTAAATCGTCAGCACGCGCAAGGGGCGGTGGTGGCGTCGATGTGCACGGCGGCGTTTATGTTGGCGGAGGCGGGTTTGCTCGATGCACGGCGCGCTACGACCCATTGGGCGTTTGCGGAGTTTTTTCGCCGGCGTTATGGGCAGGTGCTGCTGGATGAAGGGCAGATTCTGTGTGAGGACGACCGGGTGATCACTTCGGGCGGCGCCAGTGCGGCGATGGATTTGCTGCTGCATGTGGTTCGGCGTTTTGCCTCGCTGGAGCTGGCGCAGCAGTGTGGCAAATACCTTCTGGTGGACGCAGTGCGCAGCGAGCAGTCGGTGTATGTGATGTGGTCGCTTCCGAAAAGCCATGGCGATACCGACATTCTGCGGGTACAGCAGTGGCTGGAAGAGCACTTCGCCGAGCCATTGTTGATCGACGATCTGGCCCAGCAATTCGGCTTCGGTGTGCGCAACTTCAAGCGGCGGTTCAAAGAAGCCACGGGCTATACGCCGATCGCCTACCTGCAGACTCTGCGCCTGGAAAAGGCCAAGCACTTGCTGGAGTCCACGCGCATGAGCCTGGACAGCATTACCTACAAGGTCGGTTACGAAGACAGCAATTCGTTTCGCCGCCTCTTTCAGCAGCGGGTTGGGCTGCTACCAGCGGCCTATCGCAAACGCTTTCAGGTGCGCGCCAGCTGAGGGCGCGCCTCACCACCAGCCGCTTTCGCCGTCCACCATCCTCTTGTAGAAGTCGATATTCGCGCGCAAACCGAACCACACGCCAAACGAGACGGTGGTGGCGCGAACCAGATGGCCATAGCCAAAAAATTCCAGAGCCAGCCCTACGGCGGTGGCCGCCAGTACGGTCAGCACAAAGTACACCACCGCCTTTTTCCACATGCCTTTGGCGATGTAATAGAACGGGCCGAAGATGAAGGCCAGCACGTTCAGGCGCATGGCCCGTTGCCGTTCCTGGC
Source organism: Pseudomonas sp. GV071 (assembly GCF_003050835.1). Lineage (GTDB taxonomy): Bacteria > Pseudomonadota > Gammaproteobacteria > Pseudomonadales > Pseudomonadaceae > Aquipseudomonas. Next base: position 124,916 of record NZ_QAOJ01000012.1, read on the forward strand.
GACTCAATTGTTTGAAGTTCGGCAGCTTGGCGCCGCCGGCCAGCGCAATAGCGTGGAAGCGGTCTTTCCAGGCCGGCGATACGGGCAACGCCTCAATCTGCTCGGTCAGAGGCAGTTGGCTGTTGGCGAGCAAACTCGCGGCGGGCGGGGTATAGGGGTTGGGGGCTTGCATGCGACGTCCTTGTTGGCCGTGAAAGCGGTCGGCGCAGACTAGGACACGGCCGCGAAGCTGGCTAGTACCCGCCTGCCAACCGGTTCGCACTGTTCGGTAGCGGCAGGGCGAGCCTGACCACAGCAGCGTTTTTTGCCGCGTGAGAATCGCTTGCTACGACAATTTTTTCACGACGCTCATGGAAAGCTAAGCCCGGAAAAAAACCGCAATCGAGCACCATCCAAGGAGCCATTAAGATGCTGGCAAGCACCTCGCCGCAGCTTGATACCGGAGCACAGAAGCCCCACCGTGAAGCGGACAAACACCTGCTTCGCACCCTGATCCAGAACGCAGGCCTGCGCTCGTCCATGTCGCGCCTGAAAGTAATGGCCGCCCTGTGTGACGCCAGCGCCAGGGGACGCACTCAGGGTGTTGGCGTTTCTGGCAGTGAACTACACCAACAATTGAGCCGCGCCGGTGAACCGCTGTGCCTGGCCAGCGTGCGCGACGTGTTACGCCGCCTGCAGCAAAACGGCTTAGTGCAACGGACGGGGCGTGATCAGTACTGCCTGGCTCCGGATGTGGAGGACACTCTGATGGGCGGGCACATGGACGTCACGCTTGCCTAGTTGACCCAGCCTTCACGAAACGCTAGACAGGCAGCGCAAGGTGACAACTCCTACAACTTTCCGCGTGCGGGCTGCCGAACTCAGCTAAACCGGAGGCTACCCCGTGAGTCCTGGTCAGCGTAATCCCCCTTCGGTAAATCCACTCTTACCCTTGAGCAAATCGCGACGGATGCGATCCAGGTTGACCATGCGCAACTCGCCAATCGTCACGCTCGGCAACATGCCGATTTCCAGCCAATGGGCCACCTTTTTCAACCGAGATACCGGTCATGGCGGCAAAGGTGCCAACGCCGCAATAGTCGAACTCGGGAAATCTTTCCGCAGCACGCGCTATGGCTGGTGAGCGGAGAGGTGGCGCCGGAGATTGGCCAGACGAGCCCTAACCATGACCAATCAAAGGAAAGCTAACGCCTTCCATCAGTTACTGCCCGCTGCTTTATGCCGCCACCTTGCAGCAGGACCATAAAACAACCATATTCGGTCCACCATCCAATCGGGGCACGCCATGCGCTACTCATCCCAGGTCAAACCCATTAGCTATCTCAAAGCTAATGCTGCAGAAGTTCTGACTACGTTGGCTGAAAGCAGAGAGCCACTCGTCATTACCCAGAATGGTGAAGCAAAGGCGGTTTTGCAGGATGTCGCCTCCTTTGAAGAAACCCAACAAACGCTCGCAATGCTTAAGGTTCTGGCATTGGGCAATCAGGAAGTGGCGGCAGGTAAGGTCAAACCCGCGAGCGATGTTATTGCCCGTCTACGGACCAAGACACGGACGGCGTGATGACCACAGCACCGGCAACGTTCGAGGTGTTGCTCACCGAAGGTGCCGAGCAAGACTTAGAAGCCATTCACGACTACATCGCTGAGTTTGACAGCCCCGCAAATGCCAATGCGGTATTGGATGGATTAGTAAACGTTGTGGAAACGCTGGCACGCTTCCCGGAGCGAGGAAGCTATCCCAAAGAGTTGGTAACACTGGGGATAAAGGAATACCGCCAAGCCTTTTTTAAACCGTACCGGGCGATTTATCGCATTCTCGACAGCCAGGTAGTCATCTATTTAATCGCGGATGGTCGCCGCGATATCCCCTCACTACTTTCTCGCCGGCTGCTTGGCGGTCAGTAAGCGCGCATGTCGGCTCAGTTGCAGCCTCTCTGCCTGCAACGTTGCTCAGACCGAAACCAGTCTGAACATTTTTTCTGACCCGATAGTCAATCAACTATCCGTTCACGCTCAGAGGAAGCTCCCCATGCCCCACTTCACCATCCACTACCAATACGATGCCGAACCCCGCACCCACGTTATCGAGCTCAACCAACCCCGGCTCTCGCAAGCCAACGCCGTGCGGCATCTGATCGAGCTTCACCATGGCGATGCCGAGAACAGCCTGTTGATGCCGGACGCTGAGGCGACCGATGCCGAAGTGCTGGAGCAGGCCGAGGTGCTGAAAATCGCCAAGGTGCAGGTAATCGCGAAGGACGCTTGAATCGCAGATCACCAAAACAAAAACGCCCGCGTTCGTTAAAGGACGCGGGCGTTTTTGTTGATGCGGGGTTTACCAGTCGTAGCTCATGTCCACCGACGCCACGCGCGCTTGGCCGTAGTAGCAGCCGAAGCTGTAGTTACACTCGGAGACGTACTCGCGGTCGAACAGGTTCTGGATGTTCAGGCTGGTTTGCAGGCCTGCCAGGCTGTGGTCGAGACGGCCGAGGTCGTAGCTGATGGTGGCGTCGTAAACCACGAACGAGGGCACGTCGAAGGTGTTGTACATGTCGCCGGGTTTGCCCCCGGTGTAGCGCGCGCCCATGCCCAGGGTCAGGCCGTCGACCACCGCCTGGGTGAAGTGGTAGTCGACCCACAGGGTGGCCGATACCGGTGCCTGGGCTTCGGAGCGGTTGCCCTCTTCGCCCCAGTTGCCTTTGGTGTAGAACGAGTCCATGTAGCTGGCGGCGGCCAGTACGTCGATGTTGTCGATGCTGGATTTCACCTCCAGCTCCACGCCGCGAGACCGCACTTCGCCGGACTGGATCTCGTAGTCCGGATAGAGGATGTCCATGGTCCGCACGTTTTTCTGTTTCACCTGGTAGACCGAGGCAGTCATCAGGGTCTTCTCGTACGGTTGGTATTTCACCCCCAGTTCGTACTGTTCGCCTTCGGTAGGCTCGAAGCTTTTGCCACCGCGCTGCGGCGCGCCGGTGCCGACGCTGGGCAGGAAGGATTCGGCGTAGCTGATATAGGGCGCCAGACCAAATTCGGTGACGTAGGTGAGGCCGATTCGACCGGTGAACTTCTTGTCTTTTTGCGTAGTACGGGTCTCGGCGAGTAGGTCTTTGTTTTGCACTTCGGCCCAATCCTGGCGCCCGCCGACGGTGAGAATCCAGTTATCGAGTTTGATCTGGTCCTGGGCGTAGAGGCCGGTCTGGCGCACGGTGTCATCCCATTGGGTGGCCAGAGTGGGTTTGTAGGCAGCGGTACTGGTGTTACGCGGGTCGTACAGGTCGACCGGCACGTTGTAGGCGTTGTAGCCGCTGTATTGGCGCTGGAAATGGCGGTAGTCGACGCCCACCAGGCTGGTGTGCTCGAGGGCGCCGGTGGCGAATTTGTATTCGAGGTTGTTATCCAGGGTGTAGGCGGTGTTGTGCTGGCGCCAATCGACTTTGGTGCGGTTCACCTGGGTGTAATCGGTGACGCCGCCGCTATCGGTCACAAAGCTGCGCAGGTACAGGCCTTTGTAGCGGTCTTGCACGTCGATATAACGGGCGCTCTGGCGGTAGGTCAGGTCGTCATTGAAGGCGTGGCTGAGTTCGTAGCCGAAGACGTACTGGTTGCGCATGTAGTCGTTGAACTTCGAATCGCCGAAGAACGAGTCGCGGTCGATGCGTTCGCCGTTGGGGCCGCGCTTCAGCGAGCCGATCATTGGCATCGACTGGTAGTCGGCCAGGCCGTCGTCGCGCTGGGCCTGGGCGTACAGGGTGATGGCGGTGGCGTCGTTGGGCGCCCAGGTAAAGCTCGGTGCCAGCAGTTGGCGTTGGCTGTAGGTGTGGTCGAGCTGGTCGTTGCCTTTTTTCGCCACGGCCACCAGGCGATAGCTGAACTCGCCCTGGTCATCGAGCGGGCCGCTGGTGTCGAGGGCGCCGTTGACGCGGTGATAACTTCCGAGGCCGAACTTCACCTGGCTGCGCTGTTCGGTGGTGGGCCGTTTGGACACCATGTTGATGATGCCGCCCGGTTGGTTCTGACCGTACAGCACCGAGGATGGGCCCTTGAGCACTTCCACCCGCTCGATGGTGTAGGGGTCGATTTGCGGCGCGCCGCCGAGGCTGCCGGCGTAGGGCAGGTAACCGCCGTCCAAGTAAAGCGGGGTCGGCGCGAAGCCACGGCTAGTGATTTCGTCGGCGATGTTATTGCGGTCGGTGTAGCCGTTCACGCCCAGGCCCGGGGTGTAGCGCAGGGCTTGGGTGATGTTGCGCGCGCCCTGGGTGGTGATCTGGTCGGCGGTTACCACGTTGATGGTTTGCGGCACTTCCAGAATCGGTGTGTCGGTTTTGGTCGCGGTGGCGGTGCGGGTGGCGACGTAACCGTCGACCGGGCCGTACGCCGACTCGCTGACCCCGGCAATGCTGGTGGCGCCCAGCTGCAGCGAGGCGTCGCCGTCGACCACTTGAATCAGGGTGTAGCTGCCGTTGGCCTGCTGCACCGCTTGCAATCGGCTGCCGGCGAGCAGTTGCTGCAGGGCGCGGTCGGCGCCAAAGCGGCCGCGCAATCCGGCGCTTTGCTGGCCGCGCGCCAGGCCTGGTTCGAACGACACGGTCGTACCGGCCGTGGCTGCAAATTGCGCCAGGGCCGCTTCCAGTGAACCAGCGGCAATGGCGAAATCGTATTCGCTGACGGTCTGCGCCCAGGCCGGTGCAGCCAGGCTGATGGCGCCGAGCGGGCCCACCAGGGCCGCGCCGAGCATGGCGGCGTACAGCAGGGAGGTGCGCGCAGCAGGCGCAGCGACGGGGGTGACAGTGTTGCGAGGGGACATGCGGTTTCCTTTCGCCCAGTGGCAGTGGTTGGCGGCGTCTGTGCGCCTCTACCTACCAAGTCGAATGAGAATTCAAATCAACAACCCCGCGGGCGAAAAAGTTTTCCCAAGGGATGTTGGCGGTGTTTTCACACGGCTTCGACGCTTGCCCAGTAGCGGCTGAAACGGCGGATGCGCACCGGTAAGGTGGCGGTGAGGTTGTCGAGGATGGTGTCGGTGTTGCCCAGGTGAAAGGCCCCGGAAATACGCAGTCGGCCGACGCTGCCGTCGCAGCCCAGGTGGCCGGGGCGATAGCGTTGCAGTTCGTTGATGAAGTCTTCCAAGGCCCAATCGCTGACCACCAGCATGTCGCGGCTCCAGGCATCGGCATGCGGTGTAGCCAGCAGCACGCTACCGCTGTGCTGCGATTCGAAGCGCAGTTGCTGGCCGGCCTCCACCCGCGTGGCGGAGTCGGGCGCGCCAGCCGGACGCACTTCAACCGCATGCTGCTGCACGCTGACCAGGGTTTGCCCGCCGTCACGGCGCACCACAAAGCGGGTGCCGAGAGCACGGATGCTGCCCTCGGCGGTATGCACCACAAACGGCCGCGCCTGCGCATCGGGCGCCGTCTCGATAAGGATTTCGCCACTGAGCAAACGCACTTCGCGCAGGCTGGCGCTGTAGCGGATATCCACCGCCGTGGCGGTGTTCAGCTGCAACTGACTGCCATCGTCGAGGCGCAACTGACGGCGCTCGCCGGTGCCGGTGCGTTGGTCGGCCATCAGCGTTGGCAAGGGTGTGGTGCGCCACGCCAGCGTGCCGGCGGCGCCGCTGGCCAGCAGCAGCGACAGCACCTTGAGCACGTCGCGGCGTTTGGCCCGCGCGCTGGCCAGGGTCGGGCGGGCGACGGCCGGGTTGAGCTGGTCGAGTTTGCCTTGCAAGCGCCCGAGCCGCTCCCAGGCCTGCTGGTGCTGCGGGTCACGCTCCAACCAGCGCCGATGGGCTTCGTGCAGGGCGTCGTTGGGGCTGTCGCAACGCAGGTCGACATACCAGCGCGCGGCAGCTTCCAGGGTGGCGTGGTCGAGGCGGCTCACCCTCATTCCTCCAACAGCAACAGGCAATGGGTGAGGGCGCGCACCGCGTGTTTTTTCACGGTGTTGACCGACACGTTCAGGCGCCGGCCGATTTCCACATAGCTGAGGCCATCGAGCTGCGACAACAGAAAAATCTCGCGGGTGCGGCTGCCTAGGCCATCGAGCAAGCGGTCGATTTCCATCAGGGTTTCGAGAATCAGCGCGCGGGTTTCCGGCGAGATAGCCACTGGTTCGGGAATCGCCGCCAGGGTTTCCAGGTAGGCCTGCTCCAGCGCGCGGCGGCGGAACAGGTCGATCATCAGACTGCGGGCGATGCTGCTCAGGTAGGCGCGCGGTTCGCGCAACTCGGCCGCCTTGCGCAGGGTGAGCACGCGAATGAAGGTGTCTTGCGCCAGGTCGGCGGCGTTCTCGCTACAGCCCAGGCGTTTTTTCAGCCAGCCGCACAACCAGTTGTGGTGCTGCGCATACAGCGAATGCACGGCGGTTTGCAGGGAGAGATCGGCGGACGACATGCGTTAAAACCAAAGGTTGTCATTTGATAATTAATCGCATCTTCAAGTAGGCGCGCCCATTTGGCAAGCCAACCCGGCCGCCAAGCCCGTTAGCTGGACGTCGACCCACCCTTGCCATCGCGCTGCCCGTCCCACCAACGCATCACTTGCTCACCGAATTCCGGCGGCGCTTTACGGCCGAAGCGGCGGGCGATGTCGAGCACGGTTTGCTGGGCCAAGGCTTCTTCCATGCGCTTTTGCGCGGTGAGCATGACCGCGTGCACTCCACAGGTGCCGGCCATTGCCCAGTCGGGAGGCGAACCGTCGAACACGGCGCAGCGTTCGCGCACGTTGCGGCAGTCGAAGATGGATTTGTCACCGTCGATGGCCCGCACGATATCCAGCATGGTGATTTCATCGGCCGGCCGCGCCAGCTTGAAACCGCCGCGCACACCGGTGGTGGCCACCACCAGATCGGCCTTGGCCAGGCGGGTGAAGATCTTCGCCAACAACTCCTGCGGCACGCCTTGCAGTTCGGCCAGGGCACGCACGCTGGCTTCGCGGCTGTCGCCCTTGTCGTCCGCCAGCCACAGCATGCAGTGAATGCCGTACTCCACCCCTGCGCTGTATAAAGCCATATTCAACTCCGACTTAATTGGTCGCACTATTTTGCCGACTACGACCGTCAGCCGCAAGCCAAGGCTGGCGCCATAACGCGCACTCCGTCGACATCAGGGAATATTCGCCAACCGTTAAACGCCAAACAAAGCCGCCAATTACGCGGCCTACAGCGAACACCCGCAGCATCCCGTGCAGCTAACGACGCAGCCGTGGGCAAAAAAATACTTGCCCGCCTAAACTCCGACCAATATAGTCGGCGTTACGAGTTAACCCGCCAGCCCGGGCAAACGGCGATTGATGTACTCGTCTTTGAGCGAATTTTTCTTCCCTTAAAAATTAGAGAGACACCACCATGAAACAACGCATTCTGATCGTCGGTGCAGGCTTCGCGGGTATGTGGAGCGCGCTGAGCGCCGCTCGCCTGCTGGACAAACACAACCACACGGAAACCGAAGTGGTGGTCATCGCGCCGCAAGCCGAGCTGCGTATTCGCCCGCGTTTTTATGAGCCCAATGTGGCGAAAATGGCCGCGCCGCTGGGCGAGTTGTTCGATGCCGTGGGCGTGCGTTTTATCAAGGGCAGCGTGGAAGAGATCGACATCGCCAGCAAACAAGTGGGCTACCGCAACGCCAGTGGCGCCCTCGCCACCCTGGTCTACGATCGGCTGGTGCTGGCCAGCGGCAGCAAAGTCTGGCGCCCGGAGTTGCCGGGCCTGGAACACGCCTTCGATGTCGACCAGATCGAAGAAGCCGACCGCCTTGAACAGCACATCAATGCCCTGAGCAAACTGCCCTCCTCCCCCGCCCGCAATACCGTGGTGGTTGCTGGCGGCGGCTTTACCGGGATCGAGACCGCCACTGAAATGCCGGCACGTCTGCGCGCCGCACTGGGCGCCGATGCGGACGTGCGGGTAATCGTGGTCGACCGCGGCAGCAAAGTGGGCGGCGCCATGGGCGATGGCCCGCAGCAACTGGTGGCCGAAGCCTCGGCAGAACTGGGCGTGGAATGGCGCTTGAACAGTGGTGTGGCGGCGGTGGATGCCAACGGCGTGACCCTGGCTGACGGCCAACGCATCGAAGCCAAGACCGTGGTCTGGACGGTTGGCGTGCGCGCCAGCTCGCTGACCACACAAGTACCCGGCGAACGTGATAGCCAGGGCCGCCTGCATGTCGACCGCAACTTGAAAGTGCTGGGCCAGCAAGACGTGTTCGCCACCGGTGACGTCGCTTACGCCCAGGTCGATGACCTCGGCAACTACGCCCTGATGACCTGCCAACACGCCATCGCCCTGGGCCGCTCGGCCGGCAACAACGTGGCCGCCAGTTTGCTCGGCGTCGAGCCAATCCCGTACAGCCAGGTCAAGTACGTCACCTGCCTGGACCTGGGTGCCTGGGGTGCAGTGTTTACCGAAGGCTGGCAGCGCGAAGTGAAGTTCGTGCGCGAGGAAGGCAAGCGGATCAAAAGCGAAATCAACGGTTTCTGGATCTACCCGCCGAAGGCCGACCGCGCCGAAGCGCTGGCCGCAGCAGACCCGCTGATTCCTGTAGTGGCGTGACCCATCCAGAGTAAAAAAACACCCCCGTCAGGCTTACCTGCCGGGGGTGTTTTTTTAGCTGACGCGCACGGCGCCAACCCGCAAGGGTGAACGCACCACCGCGCGCTCGGGCTCGGTGTCCAACTGCGTGCGCCCATAAAAAACCAGCGCCACCAGCAACGTGCTGAGCCAGACAAAAATACCTGCCCAGAAGGTGTGCGACATGTAGTGCCAGCCCTGCAGCACCCGCGTAGTACCAAACACCATGCCCAACAGCAGAATTGCACCCAGCAGGGTTTTCGCGTGTGCCCAGCGGTAACGCCGGGCAATGAAATACAGCGCCAGCAGGGTGAATCCGCTGGAGGCATGACCACCCGGCCAGCAGCGGCCGTCACCGGCCTTGTGCAGCCAGGTGAAATTCTCGAACCACTCTTTGCGCAGTTCCTGGCCGCCATACAAGGTGGTTTCCACCGGGCAATACACACTGGTGTGGGCCTTGAGGTAGTGAATGACGCCGGTGGTCAGGGCAAAGGCGACGATGACAAAAAACAGATCCCGCCGGTGAGTAGTGGTGAAGCGCAGTACCGGTGCAATTCGCGCTTGTTCGAGGAAACGCACCGATGCGCCCTGCGAATGTGCCACCAGACGCGGCCAGACAAACGACAGCAGCGCGCCGATGATGGCCAGTTCGCCGGTCCAATCGGGGATTACCCGCAGCCACTTGTGCGTGAGGGTTTCAAACAGGTCGTTATGCCGCAGGATGAACTCGCCGGTGCTCGGGTCGATCAGCGCGTTGCTGATCACCCGGTCGATGTTGGTCAGGTCGAACAGGCAGAACACCAGCAAGGCCATAAGCAGCGGAATGCCCAGGTTGACGCGATAAAAACGCAAGCGTGGGCTCATAACACGCGCTCCGCCTGTAGCTTGGCCCAGCCATCGGCGTTCAGATAACCGAGCACTTTCGGCTTGCCGGTCTGGCTGTCCACGGCAACAAACAGGGCGCTGGTGTAGGCGCTGTCATAGTGCGCACCGCCACGGTTGAGGTCGTCCTCCAACTCGTTGATGCAGGTGCTATGGGTCACCAGCAGCAGATTCCGGTGCGCCGCCTTGTGGGCCAACATGTCGTGCTGCAGCGTGGCTTTGCAGCTTTTCAGCCAGTCCTGCGTGGCGACGCTCTTGCCGAACATGAACGACGAGGTCTGCACGGTGCGCACCAACGGGCTGCTGAGCACATCGGTGTGCGCCATGCCGAGGGCCTTGAACGCCTCCCCGACCTGTTGGGCCGTGTCACTGCCCTCAATGGTGATGCCACTGGCATCGGCCAGGCAGGGGTTGCTCGACTGGTCGCAACGCTCGGCATGGCGCACCAGTACCACTAACTCACCTTTCTTCCAGCTTTGCAGCAAACCAACCTCGCTCAGGTGCTGACCGCGGCTGAGGTCCAGCGCATACGCCGGACGCATCAGCCAGGCCGACAACAACGCCAATAGCAACACCGCCGCGCCCGGCAACAACAAGCGGCGCAAGCGGGCGAAGGAACGGAGGGGTATCGCAGGGGAAGCAACAGCAACTTCTGGCGCTGTGACCAACATGGGCCGCTCCAAACATCGTTCAGCGAAGAAAACAGCGGCACTTGCAAGCAGGCTAAAAAGGCGCCCGAAAAAGAGTAGTGCCGCAAACGTGAACGCACTGTAGGCAGCCGGGTGTGACCGGGAGGTGAAGGTGGTGTGAAAAAAACCTAATGGGCCGGCAACCGCGAAAAACCGCCTCTTGCCATCGCCAGGCCCGTGTTCTTACTGACGCACACACTTCATCGGCGGTGCTTCATACCCCCACACCACCGTCGCCTCGCCCTGGTGTTCCCAGAACGATTCATTGCGGCCCTGGTATTGGCTGCCGCTGGCGGAGGGTTGGGCATACATAAGCGAGGTGCTGTCACCCAACTCGGCAATCAGCGTCGGTGGTTCGGTGGCGTAGAACGTGGCGAGCACTTCTTTGCCTGGCTGGTTATCGCAGACATACCGCACCGGGCCCTTGCCGGGTAGCAGTTGATAACGCGCCTGCAACTCGGCGATGCGCTGTTGGTAGGCATCGCTTACGCAGTGGGTTTTGTCGTCGGCCTTCCAGCACTCGTCACGCCCCTTGAGCCAGCCACGTTGTTCGGCTTTGAGGGTGGGAGGGTGTTCATTCTTGGCTTTCGCCAGAGCCTGTTGATAGACCTTGGCCAGTTGCTCGTCCTGCGCACTGAGTGCCGGGGTTTTGCACACCAGCTCTTCGATGCTGCCAGCGGCGGCTTTGCTGCAGTCGAAGGAGGCGGCATGGCTAACGGTCGCCAGCCAGGGTGACAGCAATCCTGCGCACACGATTGCTCGCAGGTTAAAAACTTGATTTTGCATTTGGCTCGCTCTCTGAGTGGTGTACCCGGCAACCCTTGCGCTGGCGGATCTCTTCGTCGCTGGGGCGCTGGTGCTCGAACTCGAACACGCCGTCGCTGTAAAGAATCAGGTAGCCCCAATCCAGTTGCATTTCTTCCTGTCCCGGCAGTGGCGGTTTGGCCCACCACGGTTCGCGGCTGATGATTGTGCGCATGTGCATCCCCCAGGGTCTGGCCGACGGCTACAGGCGTTCGACACCTATACCCTAGATTCTTCTGCACCGCTGTCACCCCTTGGCGCTATTCCCCTCTCCCCTCCTGACGCTTTGCAGTTTTGCAAAGTGGCCGTGCAGGCCTGTCTATTCCGCCGTTTGCGGCGCGCAGCCATCATTTGCTCACGGTCTGGCACACAGACCAGACCCAACCTTTAGCCCTAAGCAAATCGAACTCACACCTTAATCAGTCTTCCCAACCTTCAAGGAGCTTCACCATGAAACTGCAAAAAACCCTGATCGCTGCCGCCATGACCCTGTCCTTCAATGCCGCCTTCGCCGCTGGCAGCCCGGGCGTGGAACAAGACACCCAAGCCTTCCTGCAAGCACTGGAAGCCGGTGGTGGCAAACCGCTCGAGCAAATGACGCCCAAAGATGCCCGCGCCGTGCTGACCGGTGCGCAGGCTTCGGTGAAGTTCGATTTCTCCGACACCAACGTTGAAGACAAAGTGATTACCGCCGACGGCCAGAAAATCAAACTGACCATCGTCCGCCCGGCCGGCGCCAAAGGCACCCTGCCGGTGTTCATGTTCTTCCACGGTGGCGGCTGGGTACTCGGCGACTACCCGACCCACGCCCGTCTGATCCACGACCTGGTGGTAAATTCCGGCGCTGTAGCGGTGTATGTCGACTACACCCCATCACCTGAAGCCCACTACCCCACCGCCATCAACCAGGCCTACGCCGCAACCAAATGGGTGGCCGAACACGGCAAGGACATCAACGTCGATGGCTCCCGCCTGGCAGTGGCCGGCAACAGCGTTGGCGGCAACATGACCGCAGCGGTGGCGCTGCTGGCGAAAGAAAAAGGAACGCCGAAACTGCGCTTCCAGGCCCTGTTGTGGCCGGTGACTGACGCCAACCTGGAGACCGGCTCGTACAACCAATTTGCCCAAGGCCACTTCCTCACCAAACCGCTGATGAAATGGTTCTGGGACAACTACACCACCTCGGCCACCGAACGCGCCGACATTCACGCCTCGCCACTGCGTGCCAGCCTGGACCAGCTCAAAGGCCTGCCACCAACCCTGATCCAGACCGCCGAATTCGACGTGCTGCGTGACGAGGGCGAAGCCTACGGTCGAAAGCTCGATGCCGCCGGCGTGGAAGTCACCACCACCCGCTACAACGGCATGATTCACGACTTCGGTCTGCTCAACCCACTGGCCCACATCAGCGGCGCCAAATCGGCGATGCTGCAAGCCGGTAGCGAACTGAAAAAACACCTGCAATAACTACCGCCGAAAAACAAAAAGCCGCCAGCGTTGATGCGCTGGCGGCTTTTTTTGTGGGGAGCGTTTAAACGTAGTTTCAGGTGCGCTGCAACCAACTCAAGAACTTGCCCTTCTTCACCTCTGCCGGCTTTTGCAGGAGCAATGATTCGGAAGCTGTGGTGCGGAATGCATGCAGTTTTGTCAGGGCGCTGGAGACTTCAGTACTTTCTTGCAAGCAGTGCTGAATATGTTCTTTGTCGATGAGGTAAATCACCGCCGAGCTCAAGGTAGTGAATCGGCCGTGGGACGCTACACCGTGGGCGATGCCTTCTTCGCCGAGGATTTCGCCGGGCCCCATGCGTCCAGCTTCGACAAAGTCGCCCTCGGCGTTATGCACAGACGCCGACACCACGCCGGTACCAATCACCATAAGGTGCTCAGCCACTTCCTCGAACTCCAGCACCACCTGCCCCGCGACATAACGCTGGGCCTGCATGTTCTGGCTGAGCTCGTCCTTCTGTTCGCTACTCAGGGAACGGAAAATCTTCACGTCATCCAACACGCTGCGCATCCGGCTGCGGGGTGCTTCGCCGCTGCGCTGTACACCGGCCGCTTCGAGCAGGCGATGGGCGAGGTCGAACATCAGGTTGCGGGCCTCGGCGCTGTTCTGCCCGGTGGCGATAAAGCCGCTGGCTTCGTACTCCACGGCTTCCAGATCGGAGCCTTTGATCGAGACTTTACCCGGCGGTTTGGGTAACAGCGCGCTGACGCCTTGCAGGGTTTTTTCCAACGCTTCGATCACCACCCGCGGGCGCACCGCGGCAGGCACGCTGATGCTGATCGACACCCCCTGGACATTGGCGGCGCGGTTGAAGTTGACCACCTTGGTCTTGGCCGCTACCGAGTTGGGGATCACCACGGTGCTGCCCTGGGCAGTTTTCAGGTAGGTGGCGCGCCAGTCGATTTCGACCACCTGGCCCTCGACGCCATCAATGCTGATCCAGTCATCCAGCCGGTAGGGCTTGGTGGTGTTCAAGACGATGCCGGAGAACACGTCGCTCAAGGTGCTCTGCAATGCCAGACCGACGACGATGGCGACCACTCCAGAGGTGGCGAGCAAACCTTTCACTGGCAATTGCATTACATAGGCCGCCGCCGCCACCGCTGCCAGGAGAAAAATCATCGCCCCCAATACGTCTTGCAATAAGCGCCCGGTGTGTCCGCTGCGCGGCATCAGTACCACGCCCATTACCACCGTGGCAGTGCGCGCCAACAGCAACCACCAGGCGATGCCCAGTACCGAGCCGAGCATGTTCAGTGCAGGCGTCGGCCAGGGTGGCGGCAGTAACGGGCTCAAGCCCGCCTCGACAATCACCAGGCTATAGGTGAGGAAAAACACCACCCTCAGCACCACGCGCCAGAGCTTGGCGTCGGCCGGCAACAGGCGCCAGGCAGCGATGTCCACCAGCAACAGGGCGGTGGCGATAAGCAGCAGGTGACTGTTGATCAGCTCGAGCATGAAAAGTCCTGGTTCAGAGTGGCGGCGCGGGCGCCCGGCATTCGCCACGCAGGCGGACGGCGTCCTGTTCGAACACCTCTTTCAGCCAGTTGCCCACGGCCTGGAAGCGGCCGATGCGGCCGGCATCGCGGTGGCTGAGCAACCATACCTCACGGTGCACTTCGACATCATCACTGAGGCGGCGCAAACCGATCCGATCACCCAACAGGCACGGCAACAAGGCCAGCCCTAAACCGGTTTCGCAGGCGTTGACCAAGGTGCTGACGCTGCTCACCCGTAGCGGGTAATGGGCCAGCGGGGCGATGTCGCGCAGCCAACGCATCTCGGCCATTTCCGACAGTTCTTCACCGTAGGCGAGCCAGGGTTGATCGCACCACAAGTCGCGTGGAACCTCGGCGAACCGCTCGGCGCCATACACGGCAAAACCGAGGTCACCGACCTTGCGCATCACCAGTGCCGCGTCGTCCTGCGGGCGGGCCAGGCGCAGGGCGAAGTCAGCCTCGCGGCGGGTGAACGACAGCGCCTGGTTAGCCACCAGCAATTGAAGTTGCAGCTGCGGGTGGCATTCCATTAACGCCGGCATGTGGTCGACCAGCCAGTGGCTGAAGAGAAAGTCGATGGAGGTGATACGCACCGGACCGGCGACGCCATCGGCTTCACTGCACGTGTCGACCAGCATGCTTTTCACATCGCCGAGCACCCGTTCGGCGTAGGTGAGAAACACCACGCCAGCCTCGGTGGCGTGGTAGCCGGAGTTGTCGCGAATAAACAGCCGACGCTGCAACGCCGCTTCAGCAGCCGCCAGGCGCCGGCTCATGGTCGAGGGGTCGATGCCGAGCGTACGCCCGGCGGCGCTCATGCTGCCTTCGCGGGCCAGGGCCAAGAGCAGGGGAATGTCATTCCAGTCGAAATTCGCGGCGTTGGAATCCACGGGCGCTCCTTATCCTTAGCGGGGTGACAGACAAACAGCCATCGTCACCGCCAGTTAGCGGACAAGCATAGGATTCTCGTGCTCACCTGGGGAAGGAATTTACGTACCGTTGGGCTTCGCTGTGCTCAACCCAACTACGAACAAATTTGCGTAGGTTGGGTTGAGCGCAGCGAAGCCCAACTAAATCAGTGCTGCAGCCGGTAACCAGTGCGGAAGATCTGCCCAACGATAACGATGCACACCAGCAGGAAGCCAAGCAGGAATGCCACATCAAGCATCGGGTTGAACTCGGTGACATCGAAGAACGCCCAGCGAAACGCATCCACCAGGTACACCACCGGGTTGAACAGGCTGATTGTCTGCCAGGTGGGCGGCAGCATGTTCAGTGAGTAGAAGCTGCCACCGAGAAAGGTCAGCGGCGTGATCACCAACGACGGCACCACTTCCAGTTTGTCCCAGCCGTCCACGCACAGGCCGACGATAAACCCGAGCATGCTGAACGACACTGCGCACAGCAGCAGAATGAAAAACGCCCAGAACGGATGGGCCACTTCATAGGGCACGAACACCCGTGCGGTGAGCAGGATGGCGGCCGCCAGCACCATCGACTTGACCACAGCCGCGCCGACATAACCGAAGACGATTTCGGTCGGCGACAACGGCGCCGAAAGAATCTCGTAAATCGCCCCGGAGTAGCGCGGCATGTAGATGCCGAAGGCGGCGTTGGACACACTCTGGGTGAGCACCGCCAGCAAGGTCAGGCCCGGCACGATAAAGCTGCCGTAGGGAATGCTGCCGATCTCGGCCATGCGCGAACCGATGGCCGAACCGAACACCACGAAGTACAGAGCGGTGGCCAACACCGGTGCGGCCAGGCTCTGCATCAGGGTGCGTACAGAGCGAGCCATTTCGAAACGGAAGATGGCGTGGATGGAATAGAAATTCATGCAGGCTTTCTCAGCAGTTCAACAAAGATGTCCTCAAGGGAGCTTTCCGAGGTGTGCAGGTCTTTGAAGTCGATATCGTTGGCGGCCAGGCGGCGCAGGAAGTCGGCGATGCCCTGGTTGTCGCGGGCGACATCCAGCACCAGCTCACGGCCCTGGTCCACCAGCTCCACCGGGAAGCCGACGAGGTCGGCCGGCAGTTGTGCCAGCGGCTGCTGCAATTGCAGGCGCAGTTGGCGACGGCCGAGACGGGCCATCAGATCGGTTTTGTTTTCCACCAGCAGCAAGCGGCCATCGCTGATCACGCCGACGCGGTCGGCCATCTCTTCGGCCTCTTCCAGGTAGTGGGTGGTGAGCACCACGGTCACCCCGCGGTCGCGTAAACGGCGAACCATCGCCCACATGTCGCGGCGCAACTCGACGTCGACACCGGCAGTGGGCTCATCGAGAAACAGCACCTGCGGCTCATGGGCCAGGGCCTTGGCAATCATTACCCGGCGGCGCATGCCACCGGACAGGGTCATGGTCGCGTCGTCACGTTTGCTCCACAGCGACAGGTCACGCAGAATCTGTTCCAGCAGTTGGGGTGCCGGTGGTTTGCCGAACAGGCCACGGCTGAAACGCACGCTGGAAAGCACGCTCTCGAAACCTTCGTTGACCATTTCCTGAGGCACCAGACCAACTTTGGCGCGCGCTTCGCGGTATTGGCGTGGCAGCTCCAGGCCGTCGATATGAATGCTGCCCCCGGTGGCTTTGACCAGGCCACAAATGGCCCCGATCAAGGTGGATTTTCCAGCACCGTTCGGCCCCAGCAGGGCGAAGATTTCGCCGTGTTGAATGTCCAGATCTATCCCGCGCAAGGCTTGATGGCCGTTGGCGTAAGTTTTCTCCAGGCCCCGAAGGGATATTGCGCTGCTCATGCAGAGTCACCCAGGCATTCAGTAATTTTGCTGCGCAGCCAGCGCTGTGCAGGGTCCATGTCCTGGGTCGCACCCCAGGCCATGGACAGATCATAAACCGGCGCCTCGAACGGCAGCTCATCAACTCGCAAACCACCGTTGGAAGTCAGCGCGGCGGCGGCGTAGTCCGGCACCGTGGCCACCATCTGGGTGCCCGGCAGCAATTGGCTCAAGCCGTAGAACTGCGGCACGGCCAATTTCACTTGGCGTTTGCGCCCGCGCTTGGCCAACTCTTCATCGATAAAGCCGCTGAGGTCACCGGCAAAACTCACCAGCGCGTGGGGGCGCTCGCAGTACTCGTCCATGGTGATCGGGGTGTCTGCCGAGTCGCCGCGCACCATCACCGAACGGCTACGGCGCAGGGTTTTGCATTTGGCATTGGCGGGCAGATCGCCGACGTAGCAGATGCCCAGCGACACCTCGCCGGCAGAAAGTTGATTGCAGATCGACAGGTAATGGGTGCGGCGCACCACCAGCGTCACATGGGGCGCCTCGACGCTGAGCACGCGCATCAGTTGTGGCAGCAGGCCGAGTTCGACGTCGTCGCTCAAGCCGATGCGGAACACTTCGCGGCTGGTGCAGGGGTCAAAATCGACGCTCTGGCCAATGGCCGAAGAGATGGTGTCGAGGGCGGGGCGCAGCAGGCTTTCCAGTTCGATAGCTCGTGGGGTCGGCTCCATGCTGCGGCCGACGCGGACAAACAGTGGGTCGTTGTACAGGGTACGCAGGCGACCCAGGGCGGCGCTGACCGCTGGCTGACCGAGAAACAGACGCTCCGCCGCACGGCTGACATTACGCTCGATCATCATCATTTCGAAAACGATCAGCAGGTTGAGGTCTACGCGGCGAAGGTCGATGCGGTTCATGCTTGTTGCTCCCTGTGGTGTGGGAGCAATCATCGGCCCGTTGGGCGCGCGTGAGAATAGACAGGGCTGCAAAGGCCCTGTGCAAATCTGCAACGACTTGAAGGCTTAGTTCTCCGACTTGTCCTTCGCGGTCTCAAGCTCCTGCATGCGCTTATCGTAGATATCGCAGTGGCTGGCCTTGTCGGCCGACTTGGTCTTGAGGTTCATGTCCTCGATCTCGTCGTTGATCTCTTTGGCCTTTTGCGGGTTCTGCTCGGTGAGCTGGTGCACCTTGGCGGCCAATTGCTGGGCCTTCTGCTCGGCTTCCTCGGGCGTGCAACTGGCCCAGGTCGAACCGGCGGCAAGCAAGGTGACGGCGGCGGTAATGCTCAATAGACGTTTCATGGTCCTGTCCTTTTGGCGCGTTGGCTCTCCTTCGGTGGAGGGCGCAGCGCGGGCAAAAGTTCAGCTAAAACGACGGGAGACAATTCTTACGCACACACGTAGGAGCGGCTTCAGCCGCGATGCTTTTGAAATCAAGAGCATCGCGGCTAAAGCCGCTCCTACGAGCGAGTGCAGTCCCTATCTATCAATGCCCTTCAGAGGCATTGAACATGGTCTTGGCGTAGATCAGGCCCAGACCGTAGGCGCCGCCGTAGGCAATCGAGGTTTTCACGGTTTCGTCGTAGGTTTCGCCACGGGCCCAGTCGCGTTGCAGTTCGAGCAGGTATTGCAGCGAGGTCATGGGGCGAGCACCCAGTTGGATCATGCGTTGGATCGCCATTTCGTGGGCTTCCACCGACACGTCACCACAGGCGTCGGCGATGAAGTACACCTCGAAACCCTGGTCCAGCGCCGACAGTGCCGGGCCAACGATACACACCGAGGTCCATAGCCCGGCGAGGACGATTTTCTGCTTGCCGGCGGCATTCACTTCTACCGCAATGCGCTCATCTTCCCAGGTGTTCATGCTGGTGCGGTCGATGATGGTTTTTTCAGGAAATGCCGATTTGATTTCATCGAAAATCGGCCCGGAAAAGCTCTTCGCGGCGACGGTGGTGAGGATGGTAGAAACGTTGAATTCACGTGCTGCGTTGGCTACCAGCGCGGCGTTGTTACGCAGGGTGACCGCGTCGATCGACTTGGTCGCGAAGGACATCTGCGATTGGTGGTCGATCATGATCAGGGTGTGATCGTCGTGGTTCAGAAGGGTTTTGCCTGGAACTGCTTTTGCGATAGCCATGGGTAAATTTCCTTTTCAGTTTTAATGGTAAGTAGCGGGTTGTTTTGAATTCGCTGGGTTGTTTGCAAACCGTGGAGCAATGATCACCCGTTGCTGAAAAGCGCGGAATAGACAGGGGTGCACGGCCACTTTGCAGATTTGCAAAGGGGCTGGATTGACGAATTGTGCGCAGGAAGTGACAAGGCCGATGACAGCGTGCGCTCTGTGGGAGGGGCTTCAGCCGCGAGCTCTTAGAATCCAGGGCATCGCGGCTGAAGCCCCTCCCACAAAAAGCCAGAGCGCTTTAAAACAAATCCAGCTGTCCGCCCACCAGCGTGCCGAAGTCGTCGTCGACAAAGGGCAGGATGGCGTCGGCCACGGGCTGCAGTTGGCGGGTCAGGTAGTGGTCGTAGTCGATGGGGGCGCTGATGGCTTCCAGCGGCTGTGGGCCGGCCAGGGTGATCAGGTAGCTGATCCAGCCGCCACGTTGGTATTGCCGCGGGCGGCCCTGTTCAGCGTTGTATTCGTCAGCGAGGCGCGCAGCGCGCACATGCGGCGGGACGTTGCGCTCGTAGTCGGCCAGCGGGCGGCGCAGGCGTTTGCGGTACACCAGCAAATCGTCCTGCTCACCGGCCAGGGTCGCTGCCACGTAGTCACGCACATAGGCCTGATAAGGCTGACGGCGGAAGATCCGCGAATAGAGTTCCTGCTGAAATTGCTGGGCCAGCGGCGACCAATCGGTGCGCACGGTTTCCAGGCCCTTGTAGACCATCTGCTCACCCATCAAGCCGGCATACCGTTTTTTGCTGCCCTCCTCCGCGCCGCGAATCGTCGGCATCAGAAAACGGCGGAAGTGGGTTTCGTATTGCAGCTCCAGCACGCTGGTCAAGCCGAACTCGCGCTGCAGTGCTTCGCGCCAATAGTCGTTGACCCGTTGCACCAGGCGGCGGCCAATCACCCCGGCTTCTTCTTCGCCGTGTTCGCGGCCCAGCCACACGAAGGTGGAGTCGGTGTCGCCATAGATCACGGTGTGGCCCTGGGCTTCGATCAGCTCGCGGGTGGTGTGCATGATCTGATGTCCACGCAAGGTAATCGACGAGGCTAGACGCGTGTCGAAAAAGCGGCAACCGCTGGAGCCCAGCACGCCGTAGAAGGCGTTCATGATGATCTTCAGCGCCTGCGACAGCGGCTTGTTGCCATCGCGTTTGGCCTGCTCGCGGCCCTCGGCCACGCGGGACACGATGGCTGGCAAGCAATGCCGCTCACGAGAAAAACGCGCACCGCGAAAGCCTTCGACGCTGGTGCTGTCATCCGTCTCGCGCAGGCCTTCCACCAGGCCCACCGGGTCGATCAGAAAGGTGCGGATAATCGAGGGGTACAGGCTCTTGTAATCGAGCACCAGCACCGACTCGTACAGCCCTGGCTGCGAGTTCATCACAAAGCCGCCGGGACTAGCCTGCGGTGGTTTCTCGCCGAGGTTGGGCGCCACAAAACCCTGGCGGTGCATCAGCGGCATATACAGGTGGGTGAAGGCGGCCACCGAACCGCCACTGCGGTCGGCGGGCAAGCCGGTGACGCTGGCGCGCTCGAGCAAAAAGCTCAGCAGCTCGGTCTTGGCGAAGATCCGCGTGACCAGCTCGCAGTCCTTGAGGTTGTAGCGCGCCAGGGCGGGTTTGTCCTCGGCGAACATGCGGTCGATTTCGTCCATGCGCTGGTAGGGCGTGGAAATATCCTTGCCCTCGCCGAGCAGGGTTTGCGCGACGTTCTCCAGGCTGAAGGAGGGAAAACTCCAAGTCGCCGAACGCAACGCCTCGATACCATCGATGATCAGCCGCCCGGCCGCCTCGGCAAAAAAGTGATTGTTGCGGCTGCCATGCTCGCGCCAGCCCATGGCCTCGCCATCGCGGCCCAGGCGCAGCGGCACCTGCAGTTTCTGCGAGTGTTCCAGCAGCACGCGCAAGTCGAACTGCACCAGGTTCCAGCCGATGATGGCGTCGGGGTCGTTCGTCGCCAGCCAACTGTTCAGGCGCTCCAGCAGTTGCGCGCGGGAGTCGCAATATTCGAGGTCGAAATCCACCGCGCTGTCATCCGCGTTGGCCGGGCCGAGCATGTACACCTGGCGCCGGCCGCAGCCTTCCACGGCAATCGAATACAGCTCGCCGTGGCGGGTGGTTTCGATATCCAGCGAGCACAGTTTCAGTTGTGGGCGGTAGTCTGGGTCGGGCTTTAACTGGGCCTCATCGAAACCGCCCTGGCCATCCGGGGTGCCGGAGAACAGCACCGGCGCGGTGATAAAACGCTCCATCAGGTAACGCTCGGGCGGGCGCACGTCGGCTTCGTACACATCCACACCGACACTGCGCAGCAGCTTGTCGATGTTCATCAGTTGGCGGTGCTGACGGGTGTACAGGCCAAGCACCGGGCGGTGCTGAAAGTCCTGCAGCTCCAGCTCACGCAGCTCCACGTCCTTTTCCTTGGCGAGCATGCCTTCCACGCGCAACCGCTGCTCGGCCGGCACAAAGGCCACCGAGGTCTGCACCGGCAAACGCAACAGCCGCGGGCCCTGGTCGGTGGCCAGCCAGAAACTCACCTGGGTGCCGGCGGGGGTGTCGCGCCAATGCCGCGAAAGGAGAAAGCCGCGCTGTAAGGGGTGCGCTGTCATGGAGCTGCCTTGGAGTAAGTGCGGCGATTCTACTGTATCGATATACAGATAGCCGACTGTTTTCCCTCGGCTTTGGCCTACAGGTTTTGAGTATTCCGACCAACGTCATGACCAAAACGCGCCGTGCGCAGGTCTAGAAAACCGAGAGCACCCAGGACTTCCCCGGAGATTTTGCCCATGCAGCTCAAAGGTTCCTGCCATTGCGGCGCCGTTGCCTTCAGCCTGACCAGCCCACACCCCTACCCTTATCAACGCTGTTACTGCTCGATCTGCCGCAAGACCCAGGGCGGTGGCGGCTACGCCATCAACCTCAGCGGCGAGGCGCGCAGCATGAAAGTGCGCGGGCGCAAACACATCAGCATCTACCACGCGAAAATCAAACCCAATGGCGCCGGCCGCGCCCACGTCAGCAGCGCCGAGCGGCACTTCTGCAACCAGTGCGGCAGCGCCCTGTGGCTGTACAGCCCGGAATGGCCCGAGCTGATCCACCCGTTCGCCAGCGCCATCGACAGCGACCTGCCGGTGCCGCCGGAACACACCCATTTGCTCCTCGACTCGAAAGCCAGCTGGGTGGAGGTGGACAAACGCAAGGGCGACAAGACCTTCGAGGGTTATCCACAGGAGTCCATCGCCCAATGGCACCAGCGCCTGGGCCTGGAGTGCTGAATTAACCAGCCGGTACGCGCCCGGTTCGCCGCCAGGGATATACTCGCCCGCCTGCGCACCGCGCCCTTGAGCGCGGCGCAGCTTTTGCTACTGCCATTGCGAGGGACCACCGGATGAACGATCTCAACGCCCTGTTGGGCATTCCCCTTCCCATCATCCAGGCGCCCATGGCCGGCACCGCGACCCCGGCGATGGCCGCAGCGGTCAGCAACGCCGGCGGGCTGGGCTCGATTTCGATTGCCGCGGTAAATGCCGAAGCCGGCCGCGAAATGATCCGCCAGCTGCGCGCCGCCACCAGCAAGCCATTCAACATCAACGTGTTCTGCAATGTACCGTCGCACGCCAACGTCGCCGTCGAGCAGCGTTGGTTGCAGCATCTGGCACCCTGGTTCGCCGAGTTCGGCGCGCAGCCACCGGCGGCGATTCAGGACATATACACCAGCCTGTATAACGACGAAGCCCAGCTGCAGGTGCTGCTCGAAGAACGCCCGGCGATGGTCAGCCTGCACCTGGGCCTGCCGCCGCAGGAGCGTATCGACGCGCTGAAGGCTGCCGGTATTGTGGTGGTGGCGTCGGCTACTTCGCTGGAAGAGGGTCGTCTGGTGCAGGCCGCCGGGGTGCACATGGTGGTGGCGCAAGGGATTGAGGCCGGTGGCCACCGCGGCATTTTTGATCCCGAGCAAATCGACGGCTGCCTGACCACCGCCGAGCTGGTGCAGGCGCTGGTCGCTGAGCTGGAGATTCCGGTGATTGCCGCAGGCGGCATCATGGACGGCGCCGACATCGCCGCCGTGCTCAAGCTCGGCGCCGTGGCCGCGCAGTTGGGCACCGCCTTCGTGCTGTGCCCGGAGTCGGCCGCCAACGCCAGCTACCGCGCCATGCTTTGCAGCGAGCGGGCCAAGCAGACGCAGATCACCCGGGTGATTTCCGGGCGCCCGGCGCGCGGCATTCTCAATCGATTCATGGTCGAAGTCGGCACTGCCGGACACCCACAGGTGCCGGGTTTCGGCATTGCCTACAACGCCGGCAAGAAGCTGATCGAAGCCGCCAGCCAGGCCGGCAGCGCCGAGTTTGCCGCGCACTGGGCCGGGACCAATGCCAGCAAGGCGCGCAGCCTGCCGGCGGCGCAGTTGCTGGAAACGCTATATGAGGAATACCTGACCGTAGAAAAAACTCGATGAGGCCGCTGTAAAAATCAAAGGCATCGCGGCTAAAGCCCCTCCCACAAAAGATCAAGGTCCACCGGCGGACGGCAACTATTGTGGGAGGGGCTTCAGCCGCGATTGGCTGGGCCTGAAAACAGGTTAATCGCGTCGAACCAACACCCCCACCAGCGCCACACTCGCCAGCAGAATCAACACCCCGCCATACCAATGCGTAGCCACCAGCAGCCCCAAGTGCTGGGTCAGGCTCCCGGCAGCCAGCGCCGGCAAGGCGAAGGCCAGGTAACTCAGGATAAAAAAGCTCGCCATCAGGCCGCCACGCTCGTGGGCATGGGCCAGCGGCATCACGCTGCGCAGGGCACCGAGAAAGGCAACGCCGAAACCGAAGCCGGCGATGGCCGTGCCCAAGTACAAATACAGCGGGCTGCCCAGGTGTACGCCGAGCAACGTCACCGCCAAGCCAACAATCAACGCACTGGCACCCGCCAGCAACACCGGCCGCGCGGCCTGGTTGCGCATCAGCACAATGCCTACCGCGCCACTGGCCATCAGGGCAAACACCAGCAGGCCGCCAATCAATGGCGCGTCATGGCCGGTGACGGTGCGCGCCAGCGTCGGCCCCAGGGACAGGTAAAAACCGCCCAGCGCCCACAGGCTGATATCCACTGGTGCCACTTGCCACAATGCGCGGCGGGCCTGCACCGGCACCAGCACGCTGGGCCGTAACGACGCCCAGGCACCGGGTTTGCGGCTGACGGTTTCCGGCAGGTAACGGGCCAGCACGGCAAACAGCACAAAGGCGGCCAGCAGCAACACAAACACCAAGTGCAGCGGCGCCGGGGCGAATTGCATGAGCAGGCTGGTGCCGAGTGCGCCGATCGCCAGACCGAACAACGGCGCCACGCTGTTGATCAGCGCACCGCGCTCACGGTCGATGTCCAGCAAGGTGGCGCCCAGCACGCTGGTGGCCAGGCCGGTGGCAAACCCTTGAAGAATGCGCGCCAGCAGTAACAGGCCGACGCTGTCGGCAGCGATGAACACCAGCATCGCCAGCAACTCGATCAGCAACGCGGCGAACACCAACGGGCGGCGACCGATGTGGTCGGACAGTTTGCCAAAGCTCAACAGCGCCAGCAGCAGACTGAAGGCATACACGGCGAACACCCAGGTCAGGGTACCGGCAGAAAAACCCCAGCTCTCGCGGTACAGGCTGTACAGCGGCGTGGGCGCGCTGGCGGCGGCGAGAAAGCTCATGAGGATGGCGGTCAACAGTACGGCCGAGGCTTTCGGGCTCCACTGAAACGGACGTTGAGCGACGGGATTGGCAGAAGTGGCTATCATCTGGAGGCCTCAAAAGCTAATACTTAGCCTTTAAGATGCTGAACCTTCTGACTCACTAAAGCAAATATTTTGCGTTAAGGCGATTATGGCCCTCAAAGAAACCCTCCGCCCGGGCGGCCGCAGTGCCCGTGTGCAGCAGTCCGTTCACCAGGCGGTGCAAGCCTTGCTGGCCGAGCGCGAGCGTGATGACGTGACCGTGCCGATGATCGCCGCCGAGGCGGGCGTGACGCCGTCGACCATCTACCGGCGCTGGGGCGACTTGCCGACGTTGTTGGCCGATGTTGCTGTTGAGCGCCTGCGCCCGGACGGCGAGCCGCTGGACACCGGCAGCCTGCGCGGCGACCTGCTCGCCTGGGGCGAGCAGTACCGCGAAGAGATGGCCTCCAGCCCCGGCCAGGCGATGATCCGCGACCTGCTCGGCAGCGGCGAAAACGATTCGCCCTGCCAGTGCTACGCCTACACCAGCAGCATCATCCAGATCATGCTCGACCGCGCCATCGCCCGCGGCGAACCGGCTCCGAGCGCTTGCCTGGTGATGGACCGCTTCGTCGCACCAGTGATCTACCGCCTGTTGTTCACCACCGAACTGGTGACCGAAGAGCACGCCAAAGCCTTGATCCTGAGCTGCCTGCCTTAGGCTGCAACAGGCGGCAAACGCTTGCCGCCTTCGGCTAGCCGGCGCCGCCCGGCACACCGCGAAATTGTCTGAAACCAGCGTAATAGAGCCGTCGCTGAAGTTGGCCCGTGATGTGCAGCTGGTGCTGCACCACTCAGCCAATGGCAATGACCCATGACCAGCGTATCGAGCAACCTCTCGCTGCTGAGCTATATCAGCTCCATCTCCAAGTCCGACTCCAGCGACAGCACCAAGGCCACCACGGGCGCCACTACCAGCACCGGAACGGGCACCGGCACGGCGACAGATCCCAGCACTGAAGAAAGCAAAGACCCGATTGCCGAGCTGCGTAAGTACGCCGCAGCCATCGTCGCGCAATCGCGCGGTGGCCTGTTCAGCGCCCTGGCCGGGGTCGAACAGACCAGCGCCAGCCAGTCGGCCACCTCCAACTTCAGCGCCGCCAGTGCCATCCAACTGCCGGACGTCGCCAGCATCAGCCGCGACGACGCCGCCAGCCTGCTGCCGCAGGTGCAGAAACTGATCGACAAGGGCTTGAGCGACTCGGTGTCAGTAGCCGGCTTCAATGGCGACAAACAAACCGACTCGCTGGAAACCTACCGCGACTGGTTGCAGAGCAAGGCCGGGATCAGCGTTTACGTGTGAAACCGCTTTACCCTCTCCCCCACCCCTCTCCCGCAGGCGGGCGAGGGGAGCTCTGGCGATGCCGGATGCAGTAATAGTGATTGCTGCCCGAACACGGCTCAGTCCCCTCGCCCCTCGGGGAGAGGGCTAGGGAGAGGGGGCCGCCGCCCGCAACGGCTTGCGCAGCGACTGCCCCAACCACACCCCCGCCAACGCCAGCCCGCCACCCACCAGGTGGTGCAGGCCAAGGGTTTCGCCGAGCAACCACATGGCGGCCACGGCGACCATCACCGGCATCAGGTTCATGTACAGGCTGGCCCGCGCCGGGCCCAGGCTCTGGATGCCTTTGATCCACAACCAGGGCGCACCAATCGAGGCCAGGGTGCCGGCGTACAGCACCAGCGGCAGGTTCTCGGTGGTCAGTGGCGAGGGCGAGCTGAGCAGGAACCAGGGGGTGAGAAACAGCAAGGCGCAGGCGATCTGCACATACAGTTGCAGCCAGCGGCTGAGGTCGAAATTCCAGCGCCGCAGCAACACGCCGTAGAGGGCATTGGCCATCACCGCCACCAGCATCAAGGCGTCGCCGGGGCTCAGGTGAAAATGCAGCAGCGCCTGCGGTTGGCCACCGCTGATCAACCACAGCACGCCGGCAAACGACACCACGCCACCGACCAGCGCGCCCTGGGTCAGGCGGTCATCGGTCAGCACACTGGCAAACAGCGACGACAGCAGCGGCGACAGTGCCAGCAGAATGCCCATGTTGGTGGCGCTGGTGCTGCCCGCCGCGTAATACGCCAGGCCCTGGTACACCAGCATGCCGAGCACGCCGAGGGTGAACAATTGCGGCAGCAGACTGAGCAACTGCCGCCGTGCGCGCCAGACGCTGGGCAGCATAAACAGTGACAGGATGGCGAACGCCAGACTCCAGCGGTAGAAGGTGATGGACGCCGGCGCGATGCGCCCCGAAGACAGCTTGGTGACCAGCGTGTTGCCGCTCCAGATCAGCACCGTGATCAGCGGAAACAGGTGGTGCCAGCGGTTCTCCCGGGGCTGCTCGGTCATGCTCATACCTTCGATAGCAACAGTGCGCCGCAGACCACCAGGAACACGCAGAACAGCGAGCGCAATACCCGCTCCGGTAACGCATGGGCCATGCGCACGCCCCAACTGATGCTGAGCAAACCGCCTACGGCCAGCGGCACCCCCATCGCCCAATTGACGTGGTCATGCACCGCGTAGGTGATCAGGGTAATCCCGGTCGACGGCGCCGCCAGCGCCAATGCCAGGCCCTGAGCTACGACCTGACTGGCGCCGAACAGGCTGGTCAGCAACGGTGTGGCAACCACCCCGCCACCGACACCAAACAAGCCGCCGGTAATCCCGCTGAGGCTGCCGAGCAACCACAGGCGGTTCTCGTGCCGCAGCTGCGTGCCGCCCGCTGTTTTCTGCCAATACATTTGCCCGAGGTTGAACAGCACCAGCACCAGCAGAAACCCCACAAAGGCCACCCGCATGATCTGCGGATCGAGACGCACGGCAAACAGCGAGGTCAGCCAGGCTAGAAAAAAGCTCGGCACGATCAGCATCAGCGCGTTACGCAGCGCCACCCGATTGCGTTGGTTATAGCGCCACAGCGCCAACAGCACATTGGGCAACACCATCAACAACGCCGTGCCCTGTGCCAACTGCTGATCGAGGTTGAACCACACCCCGAGGATGGGAATGGTCACCAGCCCGCCACCAATGCCAAACAAACCGCCCAGGGTGCCCATGGCCATACCGAGAACAACATACATCGCGATATCCAGCACCGCGTTCCTCCTTGTGCAAAGGTCGGTTGTGCAAAGCTCGCAAGTATAACCAGACCGCTCAAGAGCGCGGGTTAGACGTTGGCCGCATGGACGCTCAATCGTCGCGCGTCAGCACTTCCAGCAACTCGATTTCAAAGCGCAAATTGGCCTCAGGCGGCACCCGCGAGCCCATTCCCCGCTCGGCATAGGCCAGGTGGGCCGGCACGTAAAGCTTGCGAGTGCCGCCCACCTGCATGCCCATCAAGCCAATGTCCCAGCCCTTGATCACCCGCCCAGTGCCGATCACGCACTGGAAGGGTTTGCCACGGGAATAGGACGAGTCGAACTCGCTGCCGTCCTCGAGAAAGCCGCGGTACCGGGTGGTGATCAGCGCGCCTTTTACCGCCGCTTTGCCGTCGCCAATCACGACGTCTTCAATCTGCACTTCTTCGCTCATGGGATGCTCTGTGCCCAATCAAAAAAACGCGATTCTACTGCACAAACAA
This sequence comes from Pseudomonas sp. GV071, assembly GCF_003050835.1. Classification (GTDB taxonomy): domain Bacteria; phylum Pseudomonadota; class Gammaproteobacteria; order Pseudomonadales; family Pseudomonadaceae; genus Aquipseudomonas. The sequence goes on from NZ_QAOJ01000012.1 coordinate 153,108, forward strand.
TTCGGGCCCGACAGTTGCCTGCCGGGCCCGAAGGGTAATGCGGGTTGCCTTATACGAACGGCTGGCTGCCAAAGCCACGGGGCAGGCGATTGTGCCCCGGCAGCGCGGACAACTGCTCACGCCAGGCGGCGCGCCAGTCCAGCGAGCTATGGGTGGCTTTGGCTTTGCGCGCCGCCCGGCGAGCCGAGTTACGGGCGTCTTTGCGGGCGTCTTTGAACGCCTCGGAGTTGCGGCAGGTACGGCATTTCACCTTGGCCAATTCAGTGGTAGCGGCGAGGTGTCCGGTTTCGCGACCGCAGGCCAGATGGCCAGCGGTTTTGTAGTGAATGACAGGGGCAGCCATAGAATTTCTCCTTTTAATGAACGTACCCGACTGCTTCGCCAGGCACGTTCAGCACAAACGCGACGCTTAAAAAACCAGAATCAGCAGGATGATGAGCGGGATTGGCACACCGAGTAACCAGAGCAGAATGGCAGGCATGTTGTTCTCCTTGTTTGCGGGGTCGGTTAGCGAACGGGCGATGCAACGGTGCGACGGTCGTCGATGATCACGACGGCATCACGTTGACGGCCCCCGTAGATCGCGGTGAAGGCAGCGACGAAGGCACCGATCAGCAGCGCAACAAACATCCACAACGTGGCATGGGCAGCGGCTTTCTTGGCAGCGTCGGCAGCGACTTTCAGATCAACCACAGCCTGATGGGCCTGACCGTAGACTTTGTCGACGCGGGCTTCGGCATCGGCCTGGCTGAGGTCGGTACGTTGCGCCACCAGTTGCGCCAGGTAAGCACGGTCATCCGGATTCAGTGCACCGTTATCGCTGGCCAGGTTGCGGGCGACAATACGGCCGGCCACGTCATGGGCAGCGTCCGACGTTACGGGTGCGCCACGGCTGTCGCGGAACAGGGTATCGATGAAATAGGTGTCATCGCTGTTATCGGCAACCTGCGCGGTGGCCGGGCTGTTGCTCAGCGTGGCGCCGACCTGGGCGGTACCGCTGACCAGGCTGCTGACCGAACCGACCACCAGGGTGGCGGTGACCAGGGTGGCTACACCCCACGCCAGGAAGCCATGGGCGGTGTCGCGGAAATACACCTCATCGTTGTGCAGCGTCGTCCAACGCTTGCGCAAACGACCGGCCAGATAACCGCCCATGGCGGCCGCGACCAGTTGAGTGAAAGCGAGCCAGATGATGGCTGAAATTCCCAGCCCTTGCGCACTCAAGCCTTTGTCGGCCCAAGGCGAAACAGCGGCGAAGCCCAGGCCCGAGCCCAGCAACAAGAGGATCAGAGACAATGCCGCGGCAGCGACAGCCCCTGCGAATACTGCCGCCCAGGAAACCCCGGAGGCAGTAGACGATTCATCCAAGGCAGCAACGTAAGCGTCTGAATTGAGCATTATTGTTTTCCTCACCCTGTGAGCTTGATAGCCCCTTTGGTTTTTCCTGGGGCCTATAAAACTTGAGTGTGAGGCGCGTCGTTTCGTTCAGGCTTTTTACGTGCGCAGGTTTTTTAGGGCGCGGCTACCACCCCAGGGATTGGAACAATCCAGGGACCTGATCGAGGGTGGAAACCGTGGCGTCGGGGCGGTAGTCGGGCAGCAATTGGCGGCCAGTGCCACGGTCCACCCACACACAGCGAAAGCCCATGTCGCGGGCGGCCGCGTGGTCCAGATGGGGGCTGGCGCAGATATGCACGATCTCGTCACGACTAACCCCCAACTGCTCGTGGGCGTAGTCGAACAAGCGTGGCGCCGGCTTGTAGGCTCCGGCCTGCTGGGCGGTGATCACCCGGTCGATATGGCCGCTGAGTTGCGCGACATTGCCGGCGATGATGTCGTCATCGGTATTGGAAACGATGCACAGGCGAAAGCCCATTTGTTTGAGCCGCGCCAGGGCTGCGGGCACCTCGGCGAAGGGCGGCATCTTGGCGATGCTGTCGGCCAGCAACTCGCCATCAGCCGGACTGGATGGCAGGCCCAACTGCTCCATGGCCAGGCGCAATCCTTCACGGGTGACCTGGCGAAACGAGCGGTGCGGTGGGGTTTGTTCGAGGGCATGTTCGTGATGGTCGTAAACCTCGATAAAACGCGCCGGCTCGATCTGATGACCCGCTCGGCTGCTGAGCATTTTCTGTACAGCGGCGAGCAGCCCCTCGTCCCATTGAATCAAGGTGCCGTAGCAATCAAAGGTCAGCCACAACGGCCGTGGCGTGTGTTCAAGGGACATGGTGCAACTCCTGGCAACGGGGAATGAGCGGCCAGCATAGAAGCGCTGTTTGATAGTGTTAAATTAAATTACCCTCTGCCACTCAGTGCCATCTCAAATAAGAATGCAACTAAACAGGTAACCGCCATGCTCGACCTCGAACTGCTGAAAACCCTGGTGTGCGTGGTCGATGAAGGCAGTTTTACCCGTGCTGGTGAACGCGTACACCGCACCCAGTCGACGGTCAGCCAACAGGTGCGCCGCCTGGAAGAAAACGTCGGCCACTGCCTGTTGCTGCGTGACCGCAGCGGCAACCAGGTCACCCCCACTGCCCAGGGCGAACTGTTGGCGCAATACGCCCGGCGCTTGCTCGGCCTGGCCCAAGAGGCCGAAGAAGCGCTGGCCAGCGAAGGCGCGTTGCTGCCCTTGCGCCTCGGCGTACCGGAAGACTTCGACACCCAGCGCATGACCGCCCTGCTCGCCGGTTTCACCCAGGCACGCCCCAGCGCCCGACTGGAAACCATCAGCGGTATGAGCACCGACCTGCAACAGAAACTGGCCAGTGGCGAGCTGGACATCGCCCTGGTCAAACGTGAACCTGGCAGTGGCGAATGCCTGGCCAGTTGGCCGGAAAGCCTGGTGTGGGTGAAGGGCAAACAGGTCGAACTGGACGACCAGCCGCTGCCGTTGGCGTTGTTCCCCCAGGGCTGCATTTACCGCCTGCGGGCGATCCGCAGCCTGGACAAAGCCAAGCGCCGCTGGCGCATTGCGTTTGGCAGCCACAGCCTCACCGGCATTCAGGCGGCGGTGGCATCCGGGTTGGGTATTTCGGTGTTGCCCAGCAGCGCGGTGTTGGCCGAGCACAGCCTGTGCGAGCAGTTGCCGGCACTGGCACCCAGCGAGCTGGCGCTGGTCAGTGGGGGCGGGGCGGTGACCGCCTTGCAGCGCGAGTTGCTGGCGCTGCTGCAGGAACAGATCATGCCGGCTTAAGCGCCGGGCAACGTGGTGTCACCGTCACCCAGGCTACGTTGCATCAGCACGGTATCGACCCAGCGGCCGTGCTTGAAACCGACCGCCTCGAACACCCCGACCCGGCGAAAACCCATGCGCGTGTGCAAGGCAATCGAGCCGTGGTTTTCGCTGTTGCCGATCACCGCCACCATCTGCCGGCGGCCGTTGGCGATGCAGCGCTCGATCACTTCGCCGAGCAGCGCCTGCCCCACCCCGCGCCCGCCCATGCCATCGCGCACATACACCGAGTCTTCCACGGTATTGCCATAGGCCGGGCGCGGTCGGTAGAGGGTCGCGTAGCCATAGCCGACCACCTCGCCGTCCAGCTCGGCGACCAGATAAGGCAAGCCATTGCTCAACACATCGGCGCGGCGGCGTAGCAGTTCTTCCAGGCTCGGCGGCTGCAGCTCGAAGCTGGCGATGCCGGTGAGCACGTGATGGGCGTAGATGGCCTGCACGGAGGGCATATCGTCGTCGCGGGCGTCGCGAACGAATGGAGCGTTACTCATGGCTGAACTCAATCTCCGTTGCCATCCAAAAAGATCGAGGCTGAAGCCTCTCCCACAGAGTTATGCGCGCCCTTTTGGGAAGGGCTTCAGCCGCGATGCACTTGATCTCACTCAGGAATGGTCAGGCCCTTGATCACGGCTGGCCGCTGCAGGAATTTCTCCAGCACGCGGTTCACTTCAGGGAAGTTGCTGATGCCAACCAGATCCCCCGCCTCGTAGAAACCGATGAGGTTGCGCACCCATGGGAAGGTGGCGATGTCGGCGATGCTGTAGTCGCTGCCCATGATCCATTCGCGGCCTTGCAGGCGCTGGTCGAGCACGCCGAGCAGGCGTTTGCTTTCGGCCACGTAACGGTCGCGCGGGCGCTTGTCTTCGTAGTCTTTACCGGCAAATTTGTTGAAGAAACCGAGCTGGCCAAACATCGGCCCGATGCCGCCCATTTGCCACATCAGCCACTGGATAGTCTGGTAACGGCCGGCGGCATCTTGGGCAATGAAGGCCCCGGCCTTGTCGGCGAGATAGAGCAGAATCGCGCCGGACTCGAACAACATCAGCGGCTGACCCTCCGGGCCGTTGGGGTCGATGATCGCCGGAATCTTGTTGTTCGGATTGAGCGAGAGAAACGCAGGCGACAGCTGATCGTTCTGGTCGAAACGCACCTTGTGTGGCTCGTAGGCCAGGCCGGTTTCTTCCAGCAGGATCGACACCTTGACGCCATTGGGTGTGGGCAGCGAATAGAGCTGAATACGCTCGGGATGTTGCGCTGGCCATTTGGCGGTGATGGGGAACGCGGACAGGTCAGACATGGGTCGCTCCTTACTGCTGGACTGAAATAAGCGAAGCAGATTAAGCCTTTTGCTCCTCGCCCGTCACCGCGTTTAACGCGCCGGGTGCCTGGCGAAACACCAGGGCCTTGAGGCCGCCGTGCTCATGCACATCGGCAAACTCCGGCGGGTTGGCCAGGCGCTGTTCGAAGTGCAGGCCGGGGGCATGTTCGGCCATGTTGGCGATGAGAAAGTCCGGGCCGATATGGGGGTCGTTGACGCAGGCCAGCACCACGCCATCGGCGTTGAGCAGGTCGGGCAGGCGGCGCAAAATTTTGCCGTAGTCCTGGGTCAGGGCGAAGCTGCCCTTCTGGAACGTGGGCGGGTCGATGATGATCAGGTCATAGGGGGCGTAACGCTTCACCGCGCTCCAGGACTTGAACAGCTCATGGCCAAGAAAGCTCACCTGGCTGAGGTCCTGCTGGTTCAGGCGGTGGTTGTCGCGGCCACGGTTGAGGGCGCCCTTGGCCATGTCCAGGTTCACCACATGGCTGGCACCGCCGGCCAGCGCCGCCACGGAAAAGCCACAGGTGTACGCGAACAGATTGAGCACCCGTTTGCCGTCGGCCTGCTCCCGCACCCAGCGCCGGCCATAACGCATGTCCAGAAACAACCCGGTGTTCTGTTTCTGCCCCAGGTCCAGCTGAAAACGCAGGCCGTCTTCGCTGATCAGCCATTCCGGGTGCGGCCCGCCCACAATCCATTCGGCACGGCTACGCTGAGTCACAGGGCCGGCCGGGTTAAGCGAGAGCGAAGTTGCGTCGCCTTCTTTGTAGCGATGCTGCAGCAACACGCTGTGCGCTTGCGCACGTTGCCAGGCAGGCGTCTGGGCTAGGGTCAGCAGCATGGCCTGGAGCGCCGCCAGCTCGTCGTCGGCGGGTTGGCGGAACAGGCACACCAGTACCACACCCTGTAGCCAGTCGACGGTGAGCTCTTCCAGCCCCGACCAGCGCAGACCGCGGCCATGGAACAGGCGACGGGCATCGGCCAGCTCGCCGGCAAGCTCGCTGAGCAGGTGTTGATGAAGGCTGGCAAGGGCTTGGCTGTGCATAACGGCTTTTCAGTGATCAAGGACGGCGCAGTGTAAACGCAACGGCCGCTGATCACAGGCACAGAAACGCCGGCTCATGTTCGAGCGCCACTTGACGATAGCCTCGTATAAGTGGGCGGCGAGTGCAGTGCCGGCAGCTGTCTCAATAACAACACGAGGTTTTCGCTCATGCTTTTACGTCGTTTGAAGATCGCCCCACGGGCCATCTTCAGTTTCTCCCTGGTGGCTATTCTGGTGGTTCTGCTCGGGCTGTTCGCCCTCGGCAAGATGAAAGACATCCGCGCCACCACTGTCGATCTCAACGACAACAGCATGCCCAGCTACGCGGCCCTCGGCACCATCAACGAAAAGATGTTGCGCCTGCGCATCATCGCTTTCCGTTTCATCGTGGAGCGCGAACCGGCGCAGTTGCAGGCCGTGGTTAGCCGCCAGACCGAACTCACCAGGCAATTGCATGAAGCGCAGAACACTTACGAACCGCTGATAAGCGACGGCCCCGAGCGCGAGCAGTACAAAAGCTTCAAAGCCATGCTCGAGGACTACTACAAAGCCAACGCCAAGCTCGCCCAGCTTTCCACCGCCAACCAGGTGGAGGAGATGAAGGCTTTCCTCGCTGGCGAATACAAAACCTATTCCGATGGCCTCGGCGCGCAGTTGGAAAAGCTCATGGAGATCAACCGCCAGAGCGCTTCCGATGAGGCGAAAAAATCTGCCGCGGCGTATGACGCAGCGGTGATGGTGGTACTCGCATTTATGCTGGTGGCTGCTGCCCTAACTGGCGTGCTGGCAGTGCTGCTGACCCGCAGCATCGTCACCCCGTTGAACCAGGCAATGGACGTCGCCGCCACCGTGGCCAAGGGCAACCTGTCGACCACCATCGTGGTCAACGGCACGGATGAACCAGCGCTGTTACTCGGCTCGCTACGGGCCATGCAGCAGAGCCTGAAAGACACCATCCACCACATCGCCCAGTCCTCCGACCAGTTGGCATCCGCCGCCGAAGAACTCAATGCGGTCACCGAAGATTCCAGCCGTGGCCTGCACCAGCAGAACAATGAGATCGAACAAGCGGCCACCGCAGTCAACGAGATGACCACCGCAGTGGATGAAGTGGCGCGTAATGCCGTCGCCACCTCGGAAGCCTCCAACGCCTCGGACCGCACCGCGCGTCTGGGCCAGGACCAGGTGAACAAGACCGTCAACTCGATCAGCGACCTGGCCGGCGATGTCTCCAGCACCGCCGAGCATGTGGAACAGCTGGCGACCAAAGTGCGCGACATCAGCAAGGTGCTCGACGTGATCCGCTCGATTGCCGAGCAGACCAACCTGCTGGCCCTTAATGCCGCCATCGAAGCTGCCCGCGCCGGCGATGCCGGCCGCGGTTTTGCCGTGGTCGCCGATGAAGTGCGCGCCCTGGCCCACCGCACCCAGCAGTCGACCCAGGAAATCGAACAGATGATCAGCGGCATCCAGCAGGGTACCGACCAGGCCATGAACGCCATGCAAAGCAGCACCCACCGCGCCAACAGCACCCTGGAACTGGCACGCGCTGCCGGTGCGGCACTCGCCGAGATCACCGACGCCATCAGCCATATCAGCGAACGCAACCTGGTGATCGCCAGCGCTTCGGAAGAACAGGCCCAAGTCGCCCGCGAAGTGGACCGCAACCTGGTCAACATCCGCGACCTGGCCCAGCAAACTTCCGCTGGCGCCCATGAAACCAGTGCGGCCAGCCAGGACTTGTCGCGCCTGGCAGTGGACCTCAACAGCCTGGTGAATCGCTTTACCCTGTAAATGCCGGGCAAAAATGCCGGCAAAAAAAAAGGGCAGCTCAATCACGGAGCTGCCCAGGGGCGGCCGGAAAATCGGGGAAGGTTCCGGCCTGGAGAGGCTGCAAACGATACTGTACATAAACACAGTGCGGCAAGCAGATTTTCACCCGCCGCGATGTACTTGAGTCTCGTCAGGGTTTCGTCCTGACTCACACACCACCCGCTTAAACCCCACCAACTCCTTGATAGAACTGCAAAAAATGGCGCTGGCTAGCCATTTTGCGTGGAATTTGATCGCCTCCATTTCAGGCGCTGATGCCTGAAAATTCTGGGCTTTGTGTCCTGAAAGCGACAAAACAGAACATAAAAGCGCCCGCGCTATGAAAAATCGCCAAAAAATGCACCAATACGGAGCAAGCGTACGAACAGATAAAAACCTGAGAGGGCAGTCAACCGCAGCAGCACGCGGTTTGCGCGATTTGGCACGGATGCTGCCATTGCTTTGACGCGAGGGCAGGCTCGCACCATCACCTGCTCCGCCCCATAAGAACCAATCTGCCTTCCATCAGTGATGTGCACGGACCGCCCAGGAGCTTCCCCCGATGAAACGCCGCCCGTTCCTCAAAGCTACCCTCGCCGCCAGTACCCTGCTGCTCAGCGGCCTGTTCCCGTATACCTTGCAAGCCGCCGAGACCATCAAGGTCGGCATTCTGCATTCGCTTTCCGGCACCATGGCCATCTCGGAAACCTCGCTCAAAGACATGGCGCTGATGACCATCGACGAGATCAACGCCAAAGGTGGCGTGCTCGGCAAAAAGCTTGAGCCTGTGGTGGTCGACCCGGCATCCAACTGGCCGCTGTTCGCGGAAAAAGCCCGCCAGCTGCTGACCCAGGACAAAGTCGCCGTCACGTTCGGTTGCTGGACGTCCGTATCGCGTAAATCGGTGCTGCCGGTTTATGAAGAACTCAACGGCCTGCTGTTCTACCCCGTGCAGTACGAAGGCGAAGAAATGTCGCCGAACGTGTTCTACACCGGCGCAGCGCCAAACCAGCAAGCCATTCCAGCCGTTGAATACCTGATGAGCGAAGACGGCGGCGCCGCCAAGCGCTTCTTCCTGCTGGGTACCGACTACGTCTACCCGCGCACCACCAACAAGATCCTGCGCTCGTTCCTGCACAGCAAAGGCGTGGCCGACAAGGACATCGAAGAGGTCTACACCCCCTTCGGTCATAGCGACTATCAAACCATCGTGGCCAACATCAAGAAGTTCGCTGCCGGTGGCAAAACTGCAGTGATCTCCACCGTCAACGGCGACTCCAACGTGCCGTTCTACAAAGAGCTGGGCAACCAGGGCATCGAAGCCACCGAAACGCCAGTGGTGGCCTTCTCGGTCGGCGAAGAAGAACTGCGCGGCATCGACACCAAGCCGCTGGTGGGCCAACTGGCCGCCTGGAACTACTTCCAGTCGGTGGATAACCCCACCAACAAGAAATTCGTCGACAGCTGGAAGGCCTACGCCAAAGCGAAAAACCTGCCCAACTACCAGACCGCAGTGACCAACGACCCGATGGAAGCCACCTATGTGGGCATCAACATGTGGGCCCAGGCCGTCAACAAAGCTGGCACCACCGATGTCGACAAAGTGCGCGAAGCCATGGCCGGCCAGGAATTCGTTTCGCCGGACGGCTACACCATGGTCATGGACAAAACCAACCACCACCTGCACAAGCCGGTGATGATCGGTGAAGTGCAGGACAACGGTCAGTTCAACGTGGTCTGGCAGACCGAAGGCCCGGTGCGTGCTCAACCGTGGAGCCCGTACATCCCGGGTAACGACAAGAAGCCGGATTACGCGGTCAAGTCGAACTAAGGCAATTGCAACACTGGCCGGGGGCCATTCGCCTCTGGTCAGGACAGACGGGTCCCACAACAGCGGATCCGCATTGCCTCCCCCCGTCCGGCACGACCTTCAAGGACGCTTCCATGCTTACTGCCCTGCTCCGCCTATTCCCTCTTTTGCCTCTGCTGCTGACCCTCCTGGCGCCCATTGCCCAGGCCGGCGACGCGGCCGATTTTGTTGCCGCCAACCCCGCCAAGCAGGCCACCCTGCTGGAGAGCTGGTCGGCGCACCCCGATGCCAAACGCCTGCCACTGATCGAGGCCCTGCAAAAAGGCCAACTGGCCAGCGACAGCAACAAGGCTCCGTTCATTCAAACCGACAGTGGCTGGCAAGCCGCCGAAGGCGGCGATGCGCAACCGGCCTCAACGCCGAAAAAATTGCCATTGAACAACCGTCTGCGCGGCCTGATCGGCACTGCCCAGGCCAGCCACCAATTGCTGGATAAAGACTCTGCTGTACGCCTGGCCGCTGCCCAGCAATTGCAGAAGAGCGCCAAACCGGCGCAGCTCGAACTGCTCAACGCCAGGGTCGCCAGCGAAGACGACGCCGCCGTGCGCGACGCCCTGTCCCTGGCCCTGGCCAACCTGCAACTGATCGACCCCGACCCGGCAATCCGCCTGGCTGCCGTGCGCCTGCTCGGGGAAACCGGCGAGCCGCAAGCGCGCACCCGCCTGGAAACCCTGCTCGACCCGGCGGTGGAAACCGATGCCGCGGTGCGCACCGCCGCCGAAACCAGCCTGGCGCAAGTCAAACGCCGGCTGCTGTTCGGCGAACTGCTGGGCCAGGCTTTCAGCGGTTTGTCCCTGGGCTCGATCCTGCTGCTGGCGGCCCTCGGCCTGGCGATCACCTTTGGCTTGCTCGGGGTGATCAATATGGCCCACGGCGAAATGCTCATGCTCGGCGCCTACTCCACCTACATGGTGCAGATCCTGTTCCAGCGCTTTGCCCCCGACGCCCTGGCGCTCTACCCGTTGGTGGCGCTGCCGGTGGCGTTCTTCGTTACGGCGGCGATTGGCATGGCCCTGGAACGCACGGTGATTCGCCACCTCTACGGTCGCCCCCTGGAAACCCTGCTGGCTACCTGGGGCATCAGCCTGATCCTGATTCAACTGGTGCGCGTGCTGTTCGGCGCGCAGAACGTCGAAGTGGCCAACCCGGCGTGGCTGTCCGGCGGCGTGCAAGTGCTGCCCAACCTGGTGCTGCCGTACAGCCGCATGGTGATCATCGGTTTTGCCCTGTTTGTGGTGGTGCTCACCTGGCTGCTGCTGAACAAAACCCGCCTGGGCCTGAACGTGCGCGCGGTCACCCAGAACCGCAACATGGCAGCCTGCTGCGGCGTGCCCACCGGCCGCGTGGACATGCTCGCCTTCGGCCTCGGCTCAGGCATCGCCGGCCTTGGCGGCGTGGCCCTGAGCCAGATCGGCAACGTGGGCCCGGACCTCGGCCAGAGCTACATCATCGACTCGTTCCTGGTGGTGGTGCTCGGCGGTGTCGGCCAGTTGGCCGGCAGCGTGATGGCGGCCTTCGGCCTGGGCATCGCCAACAAGATTCTGGAACCACAGATCGGCGCCGTTCTGGGCAAGATCCTTATCCTCGCGTTGATCATTCTGTTCATTCAGAAACGTCCGCAGGGCCTCTTTGCACTTAAAGGTCGGGTGATCGATTGAACCAGCCAATCAGCCTTACGCTGGCGCAGAAAGCCGGCCCCAAACTGACCCTCGGCGTTGGCGCCGTGGTGCTCGCCATCCTGATCATTCTGCCGCTGCTGCACCTGCTGCCGGCCGACAACTCGCTGCAAGTCTCGGCCTACACCCTGACCCTGGTGGGCAAGATTCTCTGCTACGCCATCGTCGCCCTGGCGCTGGACCTGGTCTGGGGCTACGCCGGTTTGCTGTCCCTCGGTCACGGCCTGTTCTTCGCCCTCGGCGGTTATGCCATGGGCATGTACCTGATGCGCGAAAGCGCCGGTGATGGCCTGCCGGCGTTCATGGTGTTTCTGTCCTGGACCGAGCTGCCCTGGTACTGGGCCGGTACCCAGCACTTCCTCTGGGCCCTGTGCCTGGTGGTGCTGGCGCCGGGGTTGCTGGCGCTGGTGTTCGGTTTCTTCGCCTTCCGGTCGCGGATCAAGGGCGTGTATTTCTCGATCATGACCCAGGCCCTGACCTTCGCCGGCATGCTGCTGTTTTTCCGCAACGAAACCGGCTTTGGCGGCAACAACGGTTTTACCAACTTCCGCACCATTCTCGGCTTCGACATCACCGCGCAAGGCACCCGCACGGCGCTGTTCCTGGCCATCGTCGCGCTGCTGACCTTCAGCCTTCTGCTCGGCTGGCGCCTGGCGAAAAGCAAGTTCGGCCGGGTGCTGACGGCGCTGCGTGATGCGGAGAACCGCCTGATGTTCTGCGGTTACGACCCACGTGGCTACAAGCTGTTTATCTGGGTGCTGAGCGCCGTGTTGTGCGGCCTGGCCGGGGCGCTGTATGTGCCGCTGGTGGGCATCATCAACCCCAGCGAAATGTCGCCGACCAACTCCATCGAAGCGGCGGTGTGGGTCGCCCTCGGCGGGCGCGGCAGTCTCATTGGCCCGATCCTCGGCGCCGGCATCGTCAACGGCATGAAGAGCTGGTTTACCGTGGCCTTCCCCGAGTACTGGCTGTTCGCCCTGGGGGCCTTGTTTATCGTGGTGACGCTGTATCTGCCCAAGGGCGTGATCGGCCTGCTGCGCAAGAAGGGGGAACAATAGTGCGCGCCACTCCGGTACCCGAATTTATGCTCGAACCCGCCTACAACCCCAACAGCGATGCCGGCACCAGCCGCGATTCGCTGGGCCTGGGTCGCGCTGCCGGGCCAGGGCTGGACGTACGCCACGGCACCATCCTGACGCTTGAAGACATCAACGTCAGCTTCGATGGTTTCAAGGCCCTGACCAACCTCAGCCTGTACATCGGCGTTGGCGAGCTGCGCTGCATCATCGGCCCCAACGGCGCCGGCAAGACCACCATGATGGACGTGATCACCGGCAAGACCCGGCCCGACAACGGCAAGGCCTACTTCGGTGAAACCCTCGACCTGACGCGCATGAGCGAAGTGCAGATTGCCCAGTCCGGCATCGGCCGCAAGTTCCAGAAACCGACGGTGTTCGAGGCGCTGAGCGTGTTCGAAAACCTCGAGCTGGCGCTGAAAACCGATAAGTCGGTGTGGGCCAGCCTGCGCGCCAAATTGAGTGGCGAACAGCGCGACCGTATCGATGAAGTGCTCAGCACTATCAAGTTGGAAAGCTCGCGCCATCACACCGCCGGTTTGCTGTCCCACGGCCAGAAGCAGTTCCTGGAAATCGGCATGCTGCTGATGCAGGACCCGCAACTGTTGCTGCTTGATGAGCCGGTAGCCGGCATGACCGACGCCGAAACCGAATTCACCGCCGAGCTGTTCAAGAGCCTGGCGCGCAAGCACTCGTTGATGGTGGTCGAGCACGATATGGGCTTTGTCGGCTCGATTGCCGACCACGTCACCGTGTTGCACCAGGGCAGCGTGCTGGCCGAAGGGTCGCTGGCCGAAGTGCAGGCGGATGAGCGGGTGATTGAGGTTTATCTGGGGCGCTAAGGGCAAAACCCTCTCCCTAGCCCTCTCCCACTTCGTGGGCAGAGGGGACTGATCGCGGTTTGCTTTGCTCCCCTCTGCCCGCTTGCGGGAGAGGGGCCGGGGGAGAGGGTTTCAGGCTCTTCGCACAGCACGAAAAGAACAAAGGACACACCCATGCTACAAGTCGAAAAGCTTCATCAATTCTATGGCGGCAGCCACATCCTGCGGGGCCTGTCGTTCGAGGCCAAGGTCGGCGAAGTCACCTGCCTGCTGGGCCGCAACGGCGTGGGCAAAACCACCTTGCTGAAATGCCTGATGGGCCTGATTCCTTCCAAGGAAGGCGCCGTGCAGTGGGAAGGCAAAGCCATCACCGGCTTCAAGCCACACCAGCGCGTGCACGCGGGCATCGCCTACGTGCCGCAGGGCCGCGAGATCTTCGGCCGGCTGACCGTGGAAGAGAACCTGCTGATGGGCCTGTCGCGCTTCCCCGGTTCGCAAGCCAAGGAAGTGCCGGCGTTTATTTACGAGCTATTCCCGGTGCTCAAGGAAATGAAACAGCGCCGTGGTGGCGACCTTTCCGGCGGCCAGCAACAACAGTTGGCCATCGGCCGCGCGCTGGCGAGCAAACCGCGCCTGCTGATTCTCGACGAACCCACCGAAGGCATTCAGCCCTCGGTGATCAAAGAGATCGGCGTGGTGATCAAAAAACTCGCCGCCCGTGGCGATATGGCGATTCTGCTGGTGGAGCAGTTTTACGACTTCGCCGCCGAACTGGCCGACCAGTACCTGGTGATGTCGCGCGGCGAGATCGTCCAGCAAGGCCGTGGCGAAACCATGGAAGCCGACGGCGTTCGCGGGTTGGTGGCGATTTAAACGCCAACACAACATCTTGTGGGATGGGCTTTAGCCGCGATGCCTTTGATCTTTAAAAGCATCGCGGCTAAAGCCCCCTCCCACAAAGATCAAAAGCCGTTACGAGGCGAACTCTGCCTCCGTCTTCGCCAGCTGCCGCTTAACGCTATCCAGATGCAACCGCGCGCTCTCGGCATTGCCGATCAACATCTGTTTGCCCGCCGCCTCGGCAATCTCGTGGGGCACCGCCTTCAACGCGCGGCCACTGGCCATGGCTTTGAGCTGCACCTCGGCCGCCCGCTCCAGGTAGTAGAGGTCATCCCAGGCCTCGGCAATGCTCGGCCCCAGCACCAGCGGGCCATGGTTTTTCAGCATCACCACATCGGCGTCCCCTGCCGCGCGGGCGATGCGTTCGCCTTCGGCATTGTCCAGCGCCAGGCCGTTGTAGTGCTCGTCCACTGCCAGGCGCCCGTAGAACTTCAGCGACGTCTGCCCGGCCCACACAAAGGGCTCGCCTTCGAGCATGCACAGTGCGGTGGCGTTAGGCATATGGGTATGGAAGGCCGCCGTGGCACGCGGGTTGAGGCGGTGCAGCTGGGCGTGGATAAAAAACGCCGTGGCTTCGGGTTTGCCCTCGCCCAGCACCACGCGGCCATTGAAGTCGCAGATCAACAGGGACGAGGCCGTGACTTCGGCGAACGCCAGGCCATAGGGGTTGACCAGAAACAGCTCGGGGTGCCCCGGCAGTACCACCGAAAAGTGGTTGCAGATGCCCTCGCCCATGCCCAGGCGGGCGGCCATGCGAAAGCAGGCGGCGAGGTCGACGCGGGCTTCGCGGATGGCCGGTGTGTTGAGGTCAGCGGCCAATACCTCGGCGGCAGGGGCACGGTTGAGTTCGAAAGCGTGGGCCATGGGGAGGACTCCTTAACGGGCGATGGGGTAAGCCTAGCGGCGTGATGGCGAATGAGTAGGGGCAGATGCATGGGGTGCGTGGGCCAGATGGATCGGCGGTAGATTCGGCCCTCACCCCTAGCCCCTCTCCCGCAAGCGGGAGAGGGGAACTTGACCGCGTACGTGGCCATATCACCGTTTGCCTCCCTCTCCCGCTTTGCGGGAGAGGGGCCGGGGGTGAGGGCCGCTGCAAACACAAATCCCCTGACCCACCCATTCCCCCCATCTGGCCCTACGACCCCGGTGACGTTTATTCCTAAGGTGGCCCCATTCCAATGCCCACCTCTTGAGGTCCGCCATGAGCAGCGAAATCACCAACGAATACGTCCACGCCCTCGACCGCCAATTCGTGTTCCATTCCTGGTCGGTCCAGAGCGCCCTCAACCCACTGGTGATCGCCGGTGGCGAAGGCTGCACGCTGTGGGACTACGCCGGCACCCAGTACCTGGATTTCAGCAGCCAGTTGGTCAACACCAACATCGGCCACCAGCACCCGAAAGTGATCGCCGCCATTCAGCAACAGGCCGGCTCGCTGGTCACCGTGGCCCCCGCCACCGCCAACCTGATGCGCGGTGAAGCAGCCAAGCGCATCCTCAGCCATGCGCCGAGCAATTTCAGCAAGGTGTTCTTCACCAACGCTGGCGCCGATGCCAACGAAAACGCCATGCGCATGGCCCGCCAATTCACCGGCCGCGACAAGATTCTCTCGGCCTACCGCTCCTACCACGGCAGCACCGGCTCGGCGATCGCCGCCACTGGCGACCTGCGCCGCGTTCCCAACGAATTCGCCCGTGGCCATGTGCACTTCTTCAATCCCTATCTGTACCGCAGCGAGTTTTATGCGACTACCGAACAGGAAGAATGCGAGCGCGCCCTGCAGCACTTGCGCCGTGTCATTGAATGCCAGGGCGCCAACTCCATCGCCGCGATTCTGATGGAAAGCGTACCCGGCACCGCCGGCATTCTGGTGCCGCCAAAAGGCTATATGGAGGGCGTGCGCGCCCTGGCCACCGAGTTCGGCATGCTGCTGATTCTGGACGAAGTGATGGCCGGCTTCGGCCGCACCGGCGCCTGGCTGGCGATGGATAATTTCGACGTAGTGCCGGACCTGATCTGCTTCGCCAAAGGCGTCAACTCAGGCTACGTGCCGGCCGGTGGCGTGATGATTTCCCAGCCGATTGCCGAGTTCTACGAGAACCGCTTTTTCCCCGGTGGCCTGACCTACTCCGGTCACCCGCTGGCGATGGCCGCCATCGTCGCCACCCTGGATGTGATGGCAGAAGAGGGCATCGTCGACAACGCCCGGATGATCGGCCAGGACCACCTCGGCCCAGGCCTCAAGGCGCTGGCGGCCAAGCATGCGTTGATTGGTGAGGCGCGTGGTATTGGTTTGTTCTGGGCGTTGGAAATGGTCAGCGACCGGGTCAAGAAAACCCCGTTGGCGGCGCCGGTGATGGCGCAGATGAAAGCCGCCTTCCAGGCCCGTGGGCTGCTCACATTCATCGTCGAAAACCGCATTCATGTGGTGCCGCCGTGCATCGTCAACCCAGCGCAAGTGGCCCAAGCGCTGGCGATTTTTGATGAGGTAATTGGCGAGTTTTCGCGTAGGTTGGGTTGAGCAAAGCGAAGCCCAACGATACGAATAAGGCAGCCCGCTTGCGCAACCAAACAGGACGACCGGGGGCGTGCAGGCGTCCTGTTGAAAGCGGTGTAATGGCGAATTCTTGCGTATCGTTGGGCTTCGCCTTTGGCTCAACCCAACCTACGCTCTACCAATAATTCTCCACCGCCACTGCCCCTGGCCTGCGCGTCAAACTCAGCTGCATATCCCGCTCTTTCAACACCGCCCGGCAGTCTTCAATCATCTGCGGGTTGCCACACAGCATCACCCGCGAATGCTCCGGCGTCAGCTCCAGGCCCACGGCCTTTTCCAGCTCGCCATTGGCAATCAACCCGGTCACCCGCCCGTGCAAGGCGCCGGGCACTTCTTCACGGGTCACGATCGGAACGTAGACAAACTTGTCGGCGTACTCAGCCAGGTACTCGCGCTGCATCAGCCCGGCGATCATGTCCTGGTAGGCCAGCTCGGTCGCGGTGCGCGCGCTATACACCAGCACGACTCGGTCGAAGCGCTGCCACACCTCGAAGTCCTGCAGGATCGACAGGAACGGCGCCAGCCCGGTGCCGGTGCCGATCAGCCACAGGTCGCGGCCGTCGACAAAGCGGTCGAGGGTCAGGTAACCAATGGCCTGGCGCTCCACCAACAGCTCATCGCCCACCTGCAAACGGCTCAGCTCGCTGGTGAACTCGCCGCCCGGCACCACAATGGAAAAGAACTCCAGGTGCTCGTCATGGGGTGCCGACAGCATCGAATAGGCACGCCACACCACACTGCCATCGGCCTTCTGCACGCCCAGACGGGCAAACTGCCCGGCGCGGAAACGAAAGCCGGCATCACGGGTGGTGCGCAGGCTGAACAGGGTGGGCGACCAGGGCCGCACATCCAGCAGGGTTTCGCGGGTGAACTTATCGTCGCTAGCGGTCATACACACAGGTCCTGTCAGAGCCGAGGGCGCAGTGTCGCGCAAAGTGGCGCCGGGCAATACCCGCAAAGCATAGGGTTTTAGCCGGTGCAGCCAAGACTTTGGCCGCGTAAGCCATGGACGCCTGCGGGCAATCGGCAGAGTGTTGGCGCACAACAACAAGCGGGGAAACGCCCATGTCATTCGCTCAAAAAACCATCTGGATCACCGGCGCCTCATCCGGCATTGGCGAGGCCTTGGCCAACGCTTTTCTACAGCAAGGCGCGAAGGTGATTGTGTCGGGCCGCCGGGTCGAAGCACTCAACCGCGTCGCCGCCCAGGCGCCAGAGCGCTGCCTGGTGCTGCCGTTTGAAAGCACCGACTACCCGGCCCTGCCAGACGTGGTCGAACGCGCGTGGGCCTGGAGCGGTCAGGTCGACCTGTTGATCAACAACGCCGGCGTCAGCCAACGCAGCCTGGCGCTGGACACCCACCTGGACGTGTACCGCCAGTTGATCGAAGTGGACTACATGGCGCCGCTGGCCCTCACCCAGTTGCTGCTGCCAAAAATGGCCGAGCGCCGTGGCGGCCACCTGGCCGTAGTCAGCTCGGTGGCCGGTAAAGTCGGCACGCCGCTGCGCACTGGCTACTGCGGCGCCAAGCACGCGGTAATCGGCTACTTCGACGCGATCCGTGCCGAAGTGGAAGAGGCTTACGGCATTGCCGTCAGCGTGATTCTGCCGGGCTCGGTGCACACCTCGGTGGCGGTCAACGCACTCTCGGGCGATGGCAGCGCGCGTGGGCATTCCGACCCGAATATTGAAAACGGTATGGACGTGGCAGTGGCGGCCGAGCAGATTCTCGCGGGCCTGGCAGAGCGCCAACGCGAGATTCCGATTGCCGAAGGCATCGAAGCCATGGCGCTGAAACTGCGCGTGGCCAACCCCGAGCAGCTGTACAGCCTCACCGCCAAAGAAGGCGCGCGGCTGGCCGCGCAGCGTGAGGCGGGTGGGTCGTTGGACCCGAGCAATATCCAGTCGGGGACTTGACCTCAACAGCATCGCGACTGAAGCCGCTCCTACGAATTGTGCGATCTGTAGGAACGGCTTCAGCCGCGATGCTCGTCAAGACCCAAACCGCGCCAGTTGCATCTCTTGCAACCGGCTCAAAGTCCGGCGAAAGGCGAAGGCCAGGTAGCCCTCGGTGTACAACGCCTCGAGCGCCACCTCGGCCTGCACATACAGCGGCACTCGGCGGTCGTAGCATTCGTCCACCAAGGCGATAAACCGCCGCACGCTGTCATCGCTGGCCGACAGCGCCGGCAGCTGCCGATCCCCCGCCAGCACTTGCTGCACGCCATCCTCGGTACCGCGAGCAATTTTCGCCGCCCGCTGCTGGCCACTGAGGTTGGGCACCTCACTGAGCAGAATGGCGCCGAAGCGGTCGCACAGGGCGATAAAGTCCGTTGCGGCAAACGGCTTCTCACACAGCTCGGCGAAACGGCACCAAAGCACACTGTCGGCATAGGCCTCGGTCACCAGGCTGCGATTGCCCACGTTTAGCGCGCCCTGCTCCACCGCCTGCCCGTCGCTCAAGGCTGCGAACACAGCGGCCAACGGCGCGCCCTCGGCGCTGGGCCAATAGCGCTGCAGTGCTACGCCAGGGTGCAAGCGATGGTCTTCACCGCCATCAATTGCCACCACCTGCATATGCGCTTCGATGGCCGCAATCGCCGGCACAAACCGTTCGCGGTTGAAGCCGTCGGCATATAGCTGCTGCGGCGGCTGGTTGGAGGTGGCGACCAGCACCACGCCCTGTTCGAACATCAGGGTAAACAGGTTGCCGAGGATGATCGCGTCGCCAATGTCGCTGACAAACAGCTCATCAAAACACAGCACCCGCAGCTCCTGACCCAGCTCGACCGCCAGGGCGCGCAACGGGTCGGGCGTGCCGGTGAGCTGGAACAGGCGCTGGTGCACCCACTGCATAAAGTGATGGAAATGCTGACGTCGCGCGGGCACCTGCAGGCTGTGGAAAAAGCAGTCCATCAGCCAGGTTTTGCCACGGCCGACCGGGCCCCATAAGTAGACACCGTGGTTGAGCGAGTCATGGCACTGCTGCAAGGCTTCAGCGGCTTGCTGTTGGGCGGCGTCGGGGAAGAAGCCGTTTTGGCTGATGGCGTGGTGGTAGGCGGCCAGGGGTTGCATGAACGAGGTCCAGACGGATGAAGGGGGAGCATACGCGGTTGCGTTCGGCGCGGCCCTCACCCCTAGCCCCTCTCCCGTAAACGGGAGAGGGGAACTGAACGCGGTCTGCTGGTCTCCCCTCGCCCGCTTGCGGGAGAGGGGCCGGGGGTGAGGGGCTGTTTCGGTGTGACAGCCTCCCCCACATCAGCCATCATTGCCGCCCTTGCTCCCCTGCGGTTTGTGCCATGCCTGTATTCACCACGCCCTTCGCCTCCCTCGACCTGTTCCGCCAGCCGCCGCAACGCGATGACCCGTTGCAGGCCTTCGATGCGGCGGACGAGTACCTGCTCAACCACCTGGCCGAACAAGGCCTGGCCACTGACGCGCGGGTGCTGGTGCTCAACGACGGCTTCGGCGCCCTGGCCGCCAGCCTGGTGGGCAAGGCACAGGTGATCAGCAGCGGCGACTCTCACCTGGGCGCACTGGCGCTGGCCAACAACCTGGCGTGCAACCAGTTACCCGCCGACAGCGTGCAGTTCGTGCCCGCCAGCCAAACCGTGAGCGGCCCGTTTGATTGGGTGCTGATCCGCATCCCGAAAACCCTGGCCCTGCTGGAAGAACAGTTGATTCGCCTGCACGGCCAACTCGCCCCCGGCGCGCGCGTGGTGGCGGCCGGTATGGTCAAACATTTGCCGCGCAGTGCAGGCGATCTGCTGGAGCAGTACATCGGCCCGGTGCAGGCTTCGCTGGCAGTGAAAAAAGCCCGCCTGCTGCTGGTCACGCCGGTGGATAAACCCGCAGTGACCTCGCCCTACCCCAGCCGCTACCTGCTCGACAGCCCCCGCCTGGAACTGCTCAACCACGCCAATGTGTTCTGCCGTGAAGGCCTGGACATCGGCACCCGCGCTTTCCTTCCGCACCTGCCGCTAAACCTGGGCACGGCACGGGTCGCCGACCTCGGTTGCGGCAACGGCGTACTCGGCATCGCCTGCGCCCTGAACAATCCCGAGGCACAGCTGACCCTGGTGGATGAGTCGTATATGGCGGTGCAGTCGGCTCAGGAAAACTGGCGCGCGGCGCTGGCAGACCGGCCGGTAGAGATCCGCGCCGGCGACGGTCTGGCCGACCAGCCGGAAGATTCACTGGATATCGTGCTGTGCAACCCGCCCTTCCACCAGCAGCAGGTGGTCGGTGATTTCCTCGCCTGGCGCATGTTCCAGCAAGCCCGCGCGGCGTTGGTGACAGGCGGCGAGCTGTGGATAGTCGGTAACCGCCACCTCGGTTACCACGCCAAGCTCAAGCGCCTGTTTCGCGGGGTTGAGCAGGTGGCGGCGAATCCTAAGTTTGTGATTCTGAAAGCGATCAAGTAGGCCATCGAGCGTTATGGCGTGGTCATCCCCGCTGCATGCATAAACATCCGCAGCAAATACGACACCGCCCCCAACGCCAGCACGCTGGCCGTCCAGATCGCCACCAGCCAGCCGAGGCGTTTCCACAGCGGTTTTTTCTCGGTGTCGTCCATTAGCGGCTCTCCCTAGTGGTAGCCCTGATCCGGTGTCACCTTGCCGCGGAATACGTAGTAGCTCCAGGCGGTGTACATGAGGATGAACGGGATGATGAACAGCGCCCCGACCAGGATGAAGCCCTGGCTCTGCGGCGGCGCGGCGGCCTGCCAGATGCTCACCGACGGCGGGATGATGTTCGGCCACAGGCTGATGCCCAGCCCGCTGTAGCCGAGGAAGATCAGCACCAGGGTCAGAATGAACGGCGAGTAGTTACGGTTGTTGTGCACCGTGCGCAGCAAGCCGTAGAAGGTCACCAGCACCAGCAAGGGCACCGGCAGGAAGTAGAACAGGTTGGGCAGACTGAACCAGCGCTCGGCGATTTCCGCGTGGGCCAGTGGCGTCCACAGGCTGACCACCCCGGTCACCCCCAGCAACACGAAGGCCAAGGGGCGCGCCAGGTCATGCATCTGGCCCTGCAAACGGCCCTCGGTTTTCATGATCAGCCAGGTGCAGCCGAGCAGCGCGTAGGCAGCGATCAGGGCAAAGCCGCAGAAGATCGGGAACGGTGCCAGCCAGTCCAGCGAGCCGCCGGCGTAGGTGCGATTGACCACCGGCAGGCCGTCGATATACGCCCCCAGCGCCACCCCCTGGAAGAAGGTTGCCGTCAGCGAGCCACCGATAAAGGCCTTGTCCCAGATATGCCGTTTGCGCTCTTTGGCCTTGAAGCGGAACTCGAAGGCCACGCCGCGAAAGATCAGCCCCAGGAGCATGAAAATAAGCGGCAGGTAGAGGGCGCTGAGGACCACCGCATAGGCCAGCGGAAAGGCGCCGAACAGCGCCGCGCCGCCGAGCACCAGCCAGGTCTCGTTACCGTCCCAGACCGGTGCCACGGTGTTCATCATGATGTCGCGCTCGCCGTCGTCTTTGACGAACGGAAAGAGGATGCCGATGCCCAGATCGAAGCCGTCCATGATCACGTACATCATGATGCCGAAGACGATGATCACCGCCCAGATCAGTGAAAGATCAATGCCCATGGGTAGTGCTCCCGTCGTTGCCATCATGGTTCTGGTCAGCTTCCAGGCCTTCACCCGGTGCCGACAACGGCCGCGCCGGGGTGCGGTGCTGGCCAGGACCGCCAATACCTTGTTCCTTGCCCTCGTCGGTGACCGGGCCTTTACGCACCAGACGCACCATGTAACCGAGGCCGACGCCAAACAGGGCGAAGTACACCACCACAAACAGAATCAGGGTCAGGCTCATCTGCGCGAAGCTGTGGTTGGACGAGGCGTCCGCCGTGCGCATCAGGCCGTACACCACCCAGGGCTGGCGCCCGACTTCAGTGGTGAACCAGCCGGCGAGAATCGCGATCAGCCCGGAAGGCCCCATCCAGAGCGCCAGGTAGAGGAACGGTCGGGACTCATACAGCTTGCCGCGAAAGCGCAGCCACAGGCTCCACAGCCCGCAGAAAATCATCAGAAAGCCGAGGCCGACCATGACCCGGAATGACCAGAACACGATGGTGGAATTGGGCCGGTCTTCGGGCTTGAACTCCTTCAGCGCTGGCACTTGTTTGTCCAGGCTGTGGGTCAGGATCAGGCTACCGAGGTAGGGAATCTCCACGGCGAAGCGGGTCTTTTCCGCTTTCATGTCTGGCCAGCCAAACAGGATCAGCGGGGTCGGCTCGTCACCGACGTTTTCCCAGTGGCCTTCGATGGCAGCGATTTTGGCTGGCTGGTGCTTGAGGGTGTTAAGGCCGTGGAAATCGCCAATCACCGCCTGGACCGGGGCGACGATCAGCGCCATCCACATGGCCATCGACAGCATGCGCCGGATCGCCGGGTTGTCGCGCTTGCGCAGCAGGTGCCAGGCCGCCGACGCGCCGACGAAAAACGCCGTGGCGAGGAACGCGGCGGTGGACATATGCAGCAGGCGATAGGGGAATGACGGGTTGAAAATGATCGCAAACCAATCCATCGGCACCACCCGGCCGTCGATAATCGCGTGGCCCTGCGGGGTCTGCATCCAGCTGTTGGAGGCGAGAATCCAGAAGGTCGAAATCAGCGTGCCGATGGCCACCATCACTGTGGCGAAGAAGTGCAGCCCAGGGCCTACGCGGTTCCAGCCAAACAGCATGACGCCAAGGAAACCGGCTTCGAGGAAGAAGGCCGTAAGCACTTCATAGGTCAGCAGCGGCCCGGTGACCGCCCCGGCAAAGTCGGAGAACGCGCTCCAGTTGGTGCCGAATTGATAGGCCATGACCAGGCCCGAGACCACGCCCATGCCAAAGTTGACGGCGAAGATCTTCGACCAGAAGTGGTACAGGTCGCGGTAGGTTTCGTCATTGGTCTTCAGCCACAGACCTTCGAGCACCGCCAGGTAACTGGCCAGGCCGATGGTGATGGCCGGGAAGATGATGTGAAAGGAAATGGTGAACGCGAACTGCATGCGTGCCAGATCCAGCGCCTCTAAGCCAAACATGGATATTCCTCATCAAAAACGGTCAGCGAGCGTTCTCCGGACCTTGTGTTAGCCCCGGAAAATGGCAATCGGTTCAGGAAATTATTGTTATGGCGGGCCTATAAAAGGGTGGGCCAGGGACCCGGCACGGAGTACGAATGGGTGTACTGACGTAGGTCAAAGCCTAGCGCGTTTAGGGGATTGGGGATTATGTGGTGGATTGTCGCGCGAAGCTTTGGATTGGATTGAATTGGTGGAGTTCTTCTTTACCGCGTTGGCTGAACGTTTTGTTTCGCGCCTTACGCGCGAGTTTCTTTTTCCAGTCGTCGGTGAGCCGAACCATAAAAAAAAATCCAAAAAATCTTGCCCCAACCTCGGCCCTACGCTGCGCTTCGGGTCCCCTCCTTCCGGCCCCTGGAGCGGCGACGGAGCGAGGGGAGTTTTCACGCAGTGAAAACCCAAGGTGGGGGCAAGCGTTTTGCCTACTTTTCCGCGACTGGAAAAGTAGGTCGCGCGTAAGGCGCGAAACAAAACGCCCAGCCCACGCGATAACCCAGAAAAACACCAAACAAAAACCGGGCGATCAGTGGCCGCCCCAAGCCACTCTCAACCCACCTCATGCTAGCCTGTCGCCCCTCCTCCCCCGCCCGACCCAAGACTCCCTACGCCATGTCCACATCCGGCTCGCAGCTGCTCCGTCACCAAACCCCATTCCTGAAATTCTGGCTAGCCCGCGTCTGCACCGCCAGTGGCTTCCAGATGCTCACCGTCGCCATCGGTTGGCACATGTACCAACTCACCGGCAATGTCATGGACCTGGGCTGGGTCGGCCTGGTGGAGTTCCTCCCGCGGGTGCTGTTCATGCTGCACACCGGCCACGTCGCCGACCGTTATGACCGGCGCAAGGTGGCTGCCATCTGCCAAGCCTGCCAAGCCATGATCGCCTTCGCCCTGGTGCTGGGCAGCACCAGCGGCGACGTCACCCGCGAGATGATCTTCGTGCTGGCCTTCCTGCTCGGCAGTACCCGCGCCTTCGAAATGCCGGCGACCCAGGCGTTGCTACCCAGCCTGGTGCCAGCAGCGTTGTTTCCGGCGGCGATTGCCGCGTCGTCGTCGGCGATTCAGACCGCCACCATCGTCGCCCCGGCGCTCGGTGGTTTTCTGTATGCCTTTGGCAGCATCTGGGTCTATGCGCCAACCACGGCGCTGTATGTCATCGCCTGCTGCCTGATGCTCAGCCTGCCGAAAAACCAGGCCAAGCTGAATCAGGAGCGGCCGTCGATCCATTCGCTGCTGGCGGGTATTCGTTTTATCCGCAGCCGCCCGGACATCTTCGGCGCCATCTCCCTGGACCTGTTTGCCGTGCTGCTCGGCGGTGCCACTGCGCTGCTGCCGGTGTTCGCCAAGGACATTCTGCTCACCGGCCCCTGGGGCCTGGGCATGCTGCGTTCGGCGCCGGCGGTGGGGGCGTTGTTGATGGCGTTCTGGATTGCGCGTTTCCCGATCAAGCGCAAGGTCGGCCGGGTGATGTTCATTGCGGTGGGCGTATTTGGCGTGGCGACTATCGCCTTCGGCCTGTCGACGTCCTTCTGGTTCTCGCTGCTGGTGCTGGCGATTCTCGGCGCGGCGGACATGATCAGCATGGTCATCCGCGGCGCCTTCGTGCAGTTGGAAACCCCGGACGCCATGCGCGGCCGGGTCAGTGCGGTGAATGGTTTGTTCATCGGCGCGTCGAATCAGCTCGGTGAGTTCGAGTCCGGGCTTACCGCGCATTGGCTGGGCACGGTGAATGCCGTGGTGCTCGGCGGGGTCGGCACCCTGCTGATCACCGGCACCTGGTACAAGCTGTTCCCGACCCTGGCGCAGCGCGAAACCTTGAGCGCGCCAGACAAGTAGGTTGGGTTGAGCGCAGCGAAGCCCAACGAGACGATCAAAGCAGCTTGTCGAGGGTGATCGGCAGCTCGCGAATCCGTTTGCCGGTGGCGTGATACACGGCATTGGCGACGGCCGCGGCAACGCCCACCAGGCCGATTTCGCCGACGCCCTTGGAGCCCAGGGCGTTGACGATGCTGTCCTGCTCATCGACAAAAATCACCTCGATCTCGCCCATATCGGCATGCACCGGCACGTGGTATTCGGCGAAGTTGTGATTGATAAAGCGGCCCAGTTCATGGTCCATCTGCGTCTCTTCCTGCAGGGCCATGCCGATACCCCAGACCACGCCACCGAGAATCTGGCTGCGCGCGATTTTCGGGTTGACCACCCGCCCCGCCGCGATGGCGCTGACCACCCGGCTGACGCGCACTTTGCCCAAGGCCTCGTCCACCCGCACCTCCACGAACACGGCCGAATGGGTGGCGGTGGCGTAGGGTTCGCGTTTTTTTGCATCGGGCTCGGCGTCCACCTGGGCCTGCATCTGCGCACTGCTGCTGCTGCGCACGATCTCGGCCAGCGCCAGCTGCTGGCTGGGGTCGGCCTTCAGAAGCAGCTGGCCGTCGACGAACTCGACCTGGTCCCGACTGACGTCGGCAAACGGCGAATCGTCGATTTCCTGCGCTGCCTCCAGGAGCTGTTTCTGCAAGGCTGTGCAGGCTTGCTGCACCGCACTGCCCACCGAGGAGATGGTGAACGAGCCGCCTTGCAGCGGTGCGGTGGGCAGGCTGGAGTCGCCGATCAGCACCTGCACGTTGTCGCTGCTCACGCCCATGGCGGCTGCGGCGATCTGGGTCAGGGCGGTGTAAGTGCCGGTGCCAATATCGGTGGTGGCGCTGCTCACGTGCAGGCGGCCATCGCCGTCGAGCACCACACGGGCACTGGCTTTTTGTTGCATCGCTTCCCACACCCCGGTGGCCACGCCCCAGCCCAGCAGCTCATGGCCATCGCGCATGCTGCGCGGTTCGGGCGAACGCTTGGCCCAGCCGAAACGCTCGGCGCCTTCGCTGTAGCACTCGCGCAGGGCTTTGCTGGAATAGGGTTTGTCTTCGTTCTGGTTGCGCTCGGTGTAGTTGCGCAGGCGCAGTTGCAGCGGGCAGATATTCGCCGCGTAGGCCAACTCGTCCATCGCGCATTCGAGGGCGAAGACCCCGGAGGTAGCGCCGGGGGCGCGCATGTCCAGTGGGGTGAACACATCCAGCGGCACCAGTTGGTAATCCAGGGCCAGGTTGTCGCAGTGATAGAGCATGCCGGACCACTCCACCAGGTGTTCGGTGAAGTCTTCGAAGCGCGAGGTCTGGGCGACGGCCTGGTGCTTCACCGCCTGTAGCTTGCCGTCGGCATCGGCGCCGAGCGTCAGGCGCTGCACGGTCGGCGGGCGGTAGCCGAAGGTGAACATCTGCTGGCGGGTCAGGGCCAGGCGCACTGAACGCTTGAGCTTGAGCGCGGCCATCACCGCCAGAGTGAGCTGGTACTGCGGGCGCAGGCCGGAGCCAAACGCGCCGCCGACAAAATGCGCCACCACCCGCACGCTACCAGGCTCGAGGCCAAATACCTGCTCAACGTAAGTGCGGCAGTTCTGCGTGCCCTGGGTTTTGTCGTAGATCAGCAGGCCGCCGTCGGGCTGCACGATCACGGTGGAGGCATGTGGCTCCATCGGGTTGTGGTGCTCGACCGGCGTGCGGTATTCCACCTCCACGGTGGCGCTGCTACGGGCCAGTGCCGCAGGCACATCACCGCGAAGTTTGGGTAACTCGGCGGGGGCTTTGTGGGCCTTGCCCAGCTGCGCGTTCAAGTCGGTTTGATGCGGCTCACTGTGGTAGTCGATCTGCACCTGCGCAGCGGCCATGCGCGCCTGCTCCAGGGTCTTGGCCACGACCAGCGCCACCGGCTGGCCGCTGTAGAGAATGCGGTCGTTGTACAACGGCCGGAACGGCGAGCCGTCGGCAGCATCGGCATCGCTATAGGACTCGTCGTAGCTGGCCAGCGCGGGGCGGTTGAGGTGGCTGAGCACCAGCAATACGCCCGGCAGCGCCAAGGCCGCACGGGCGTCGATAGCAACGATGCGGCCATGGGTGATGGGGCTGGAAATCACCCAGCCGTAGGTGAGCTCGGCGCTGTGAAAATCCGCCGCGTATTGCGCGCCGCCGGTGACCTTGGCGACGCCGTCGACACGGTCCATCGGTACGCCCATGGGCGCCTCCAGCGGCACGCTGAAAGGTTTGACGGTGGCAGTCATACGGCCTCCCCGGCTTGCGCGGCATCGGTGAGGGCACGCACCACGGCCTGCCGCGCCAGTTGAATTTTGAAGCTGTTACGCCCCAGGCCATTGGCGCCATCGAGCAGCAGGTCGGCGGCCAGGCGGAAATTCGCTACCGTCGCCGGCTTGCCCACCAGCACCGCTTCGGCATCGGTATTGCGCCAGGGTTTGTGCGCGACGCCGCCCAAGGCAAGGCGTGCTTCGCGGATCACATGGCCGTCGAGATCCAGCGCGGCGGCCACCGATACCAGGGCGAAGGCGTAGGACTCGCGGTCACGCACTTTCAGGTAGTGGCTGTGGCCGGCAAACCCGGCAGCGGGCAATTCGACGGCGGTGATCAGCTCGTTGTCCGCCAGCACATTGTCGCGGTGCGGCTCATCGCCTGGCAGGCGATGGAAGTCGGCGAAGGCGATCTGCCGGCTACCTTGCGGGCCCGCCACATGCACCACCGCCTGCAGCGCGGCGAGGGCCACGCACATGTCGGAGGGGTGAGTGGCCACGCAGTGTTCGCTGGCACCGAGAATCGCGTGGTTGCGGTTCAAACCGTGGCGCGCGCTGCAGCCCGAGCCAGGTTCACGTTTGTTGCACGGCGTGGCGGTGTCGTAGAAATACTGGCAGCGGGTGCGCTGCAGCAGGTTGCCGCCGGTGCTGGCCATGTTGCGCAACTGCGGCGAAGCGCCGGCCAGAATCGCCTGGGCCAGCACCGGGTAATCGTGCTCGACGCGCGGGTGCCAAGCCAGCTCGCTGTTGCTCACCAGGGCACCGATCAGCAGGCCGCCATCCATGGTGTCCGTCACTTCATGCAGAGGCAGCCCGGTGATGTCGATCAGCCGTTGCGGGCGCTCGACGTTCTCTTTCATCAGGTCGATCAGGTTGGTGCCGCCGGCGATAAACCGCGCGTGCGGGCCTGCCAGTTGCAGCGCCTCGTCCACCGCTGTGGGCCGTGCGTAGGTGAACGGGCTCATGCCGCATCCCCTTTGTTGATAAGGGCTGGGTCAATCAGCGCCGGGGCGCTGGTCTCCAGCTCGCCGCGGCAGGCCGGCAAGGCCTCTTCGATGGCCGCGAGAATGTTGTTGTAGGCGCCACAGCGGCACAGGTTGCCGCTCATTTGCTCGCGGATATCGGCGCGGCTGTGGGCGTGGTTTTCCCCGGCCATGGCCAGCGCCGAGCAGATCTGCCCGGGCGTGCAATAGCCGCACTGGAAGGCGTCGTGCTTGATAAAGGCGCGCTGCAAGGCATGCAGTTCATCACCATTGGCCACCCCTTCGATGGTGGTCAGCTCGGCGCCGTCATGCATCACCGCCAGGGTCAGGCAACTGTTGATGCGCTTGCCATCCAGCAGCACCGTGCAGGCGCCACATTGGCCGTGGTCGCAGCCCTTCTTGGTACCGGTGAGGTGCAGTTGTTCGCGGAGTAGGTCGAGCAGTGTGGTCCAGGCTTGCACCTGCACACGGCGCTGCTCGCCGTTGATGTTCAAACGAAGGGTGTGCGGGGCGAACAGGTCATCGCCCTGCCCTGCCTGGGTGGTCGTCATAGAGGCCTCACGGTAATCGGCTGCCGCGTGAAAAAACGGCGGCGCAGTTGGCTGCGTCTATGGGTTACGACTTGGCGGCAAAAGGATGTGTTCAGGTTTTTTCCGGACGCGTTTGCAACCGCTGGACACAGGTGACCATTCATCGCACTACCCGGCAAATGGCCATAGCACCTACAGCCCCCGTAAACCCTCGCATCGCCCCGCTTCGCTTGCCGGGAAAAGGGCCCGTAACCGCAGCGCCGCCCCGTCCTTGACGCTTACAGGGGGAACCATCGGAAAAAAACGGCAGTCGGAACCTTGTCCCGCCAACTCGCTTAGCACCCTTAGCAACTCCGTTGGCAACCCTGATTACCGCGAGGAGGCCTTGTGACTTTCAGCACCCCTAATGCCGCTACCGGCAAACGTAAACGACTGCGTCAAACCCTGACCACCACCACGACCGTACTGACCCTGTTGGCCGCCGGCCAGCTCTGGGCCTTCAGCCTCGACGATGTGGCAGAAAAGGCCAAAGCCCTGGCCGCACAGAAGTACGTGGTGCCCAAGAGCAACCTGCCCAGCGAGTTCAGCGACATGAAATTCGCCGACTACCAGAAGA
The DNA here is from genome assembly GCF_003050835.1 of Pseudomonas sp. GV071. Taxonomy (GTDB): domain Bacteria; phylum Pseudomonadota; class Gammaproteobacteria; order Pseudomonadales; family Pseudomonadaceae; genus Aquipseudomonas. The sequence goes on from NZ_QAOJ01000012.1 coordinate 182,761, forward strand.
TCCGTTTTCGCCCCGAGAAGGCTGAGTGGCAGGACCTGCAAACGCCGTTCAAGTTGTCGTTCTATCACCAGGGCATGCACTTCAATACGCCGGTGAAGATCAACGAAGTCACCGCCACCACCGTCAGTGAAATCAAGTACGACCCCAGCCGCTTCGATTTCGGCGACCTCAAGTTCGACGCCAAAGCCACCGAGCAATTGGGCTACGCCGGCTTTCGGGTGCTCTACCCGATCAACAAGGCCGATAAGCAGGACGAGATCATGACCCTGCTCGGGGCCAGCTATTTCCGCGTGGTCGGCAAGGGCCAGACCTACGGCCTGTCGGCGCGCGGCATGGCCATCGATACCGCCCTGCCCTCGGGTGAAGAATTCCCGCACTTCAGCGAGTTCTGGATCGAGCGGCCCAAGCCCGGTGAGAAGCAGTTGGTGATCTACGCCCTGCTGGATTCGCCGCGTGCCACCGGCGCTTATCGCCTGGTGCTGCGCCCTGGTACCGACTCGGTGGTGGATGTGAAAACGCGCATGTACCTGCGCGAGAACGTCGCCCAGCTTGGTGTGGCGCCACTGACCAGCATGTTCCTGTTCGGCGCCAACCAGCCGCCGAAAACCCTCAACTACCGCCGCGAACTGCATGACTCCAGCGGCCTGTCGATTCATGCCGGCAATGACGAGTGGATCTGGCGGCCGCTGAACAATCCCAAGCACTTGGGCGTCAGCAGCTTTGCCGTGGAGAACCCTAAAGGCTTCGGTCTGCTGCAACGTGGCCGCGACTTCTCCCACTACGAAGACCTCGATGACCGCTACGACCAGCGCCCCAGTGCCTGGATCGAACCCCAGGGCGATTGGGGCAAGGGCACGGTCAACCTGGTGGAGATTCCCACCGCCGATGAAACCAACGACAACATCGTCGCCTTCTGGAAACCGGCCGAGCTACCGGAAGCTGGCCAGCCCATCGACTTCAGCTACCGCCTGCACTGGAGCGCCGACGAGGCCTCGCTGGGTTCGCCGGAATTGGCCTCGGTGAAACAGACTCTGCGCTCCACCGGCGATGTGAAGCAGTCCAACCTGATTCGCGAGCCCGATGGCAGCGTGGCGTTCCTGGTCGACTTCGAAGGCCCGGCACTCAAAGCCCTGCTCGAAGATGCCCCGGTACGCAGCGAAATCAGCCTGGATGACAACGCCAAGCTGATGGAAAACAACGTGCGCTACAACCCGGAAACCAAGGGCTGGCGCCTGACCCTGCGGTTCAAGGTGAAAGACCCGAGCAAGCCGGTGGAAATGCGCGCCGCTCTGGTCAAGGACCTGCCGGTGGAAGTGCCGGCGGCGGTCGATGAAGAGCAGCCCAAAGCCAAACCGACGCCACCGCCAGCGCCACCCGCAGTTGCTGATGCCAGCGCCTCGGCCACGCCGACCAGCGCACCCGCGGCGCCGGTCAACGAGGACCTGCCCGCACCGCCAGCGCCCCCTGTACAGGTGCTGAGCGAAACCTGGAGTAACCAGTTGCCCGCCGATGAATAAGCCCGCCGCCATCACCGTCCGCGAATACTTGGCCCATCTGCCGCTGAGCGAAGACCAGCGCGCCGAGCTCAGTGGCAGTCGCTCGTTGCTGGAAGTGCACCGGCGCCTGGCCGCACAACCGGTGGCGGACAACCAGGCGGCGGTGCAGGCTTCGGTGGCGCAGCGTCTGACCTTGCTCAGCACCGATGCGCAGATGCTCGATAGCGATGCCGAGGGCCGCGTGCGCCTGAAAGCCACGCCGCCGATCAAACGCACCCGGGTGATTCCCGAGCCGTGGCGGACCAATGTGCTGGTGCGGTTGTGGCGCAACCTGCGCGGCAAGGAAAACCCGCCGGCGCCGCCGAAACGGCAACTGCCGTCGGCGCGTTGGCGGCATGTCGGTTCCCTGCGTCGTTACATCCTGCTGGTGCTGATGCTTGGCCAGACGCTGGTGGCGGGCTGGTACATGAAAGGCATCATGCCGTACCAGGGCTGGGCGTTTTTCGAGTGGGAAGAAGTGCGCCAGCAAACCCTGCTGCAGACCGCTACCCAGGTGCTGCCGTATTTCCTCCAAGGCAGCATTCTGCTGTTGTTCGGCATTCTGTTCTGCTGGGTGTCGGCGGGGTTCTGGACCGCACTGATGGGTTTTCTCGAACTGCTCACCGGGCGCGACAAATACCGCATCTCCGGAGCCAGCGCCGGTCACGAACCGATTGCCGCCGAGGCCCGCACCGCCATCGTCATGCCGATCTGCAACGAGGACGTGGCGCGGGTGTTTGCCGGCCTGCGCGCCACCTATGAATCGGTGGCGGCCACCGGCGAGTTGCAGCACTTCGATTTTTTCGTGCTCAGCGACAGCAACGACGCCGACATTGCCGTGGCCGAGCAACAGGCCTGGCTGGATCTGTGCCGGGAAGCCCAGGGCTTCGGGCGAATTTTCTATCGCCGTCGACGCCGCCGGGTAAAACGCAAAAGCGGCAACCTCGACGACTTCTGCCGGCGCTGGGGCAGCGAGTACCGCTACATGGTGGTGCTGGATGCCGACAGCGTGATGAGCGGCGACTGCCTGACCAGCCTGGTGCGTTTGATGGAAGCGACCCCAGACGCCGGCATCATCCAGACCGCGCCACGCGCCTCGGGCATGAACAGCTTGTATGCACGCATCCAGCAGTTCGCCACCCGCGTCTATGGGCCGTTGTTCACCGCCGGCCTGCACTTCTGGCAACTGGGCGAATCGCACTACTGGGGTCACAACGCGATTATCCGCATGCAGCCCTTTATCGAGCACTGCGCGCTGGCGCCGTTGCCCGGCAAGGGCGCGTTCGCCGGGGCGATTCTGTCCCACGACTTTGTCGAGGCGGCGTTGATGCGCCGTGCCGGCTGGGGCGTGTGGATCGCCTATGACCTGCCTGGCAGCTACGAAGAGCTGCCGCCCAATCTGCTCGATGAGCTAAAACGCGACCGCCGCTGGTGCCACGGCAACCTGATGAACTTCCGCCTGTTCATGGTCAAGGGCATGCACCCGGTGCACCGCGCGGTGTTCCTGACCGGGGTGATGTCGTACCTGTCGGCGCCGCTGTGGTTCTTCTTTCTGCTGTTATCCACCGCCCTGCTGGCGACCAACACGCTGATGGAGCCGCAGTACTTTATGGAGCCACGCCAGCTGTATCCGCTGTGGCCGCAGTGGCACCCGGAAAAAGCCGTGGCGCTGTTTTCCACTACCGTGGTGCTGCTGTTCCTGCCCAAGCTGCTGAGCGTGGTGCTGGTCTGGGCCAAAGGCGCCAAGGCCTATGGCGGTAAGCTGCGGGTAACCGCGTCAATGCTGCTGGAGATGCTCTTCTCGATTCTGCTGGCGCCGGTGCGCATGCTGTTCCACACCCGTTTTGTGCTGGCGGCGTTTCTCGGTTGGGAAGCGGTGTGGCACTCGCCGAGCCGCGATGACGGCTCCACCAGTTGGCGCGAAGCCGCGGTACGTCACGGCCCGCAAACCCTGCTGGGGGTGTTGTGGACGGCGTTGGTGGCCTGGCTGAACCCGAGTTTTCTGTGGTGGCTGGCGCCGATTGTCGGCTCGCTGATGCTGTCGATTCCGCTGTCGGTGTTGTCCAGCCGGGTGGGCCTGGGGTTACGCGCCAAGGACGAGCAACTGTTCCTGATCCCCGAGGAATACGCGCCTCCCAAAGAGTTGCTGGCCACCGACGAGTACAACCACGAAAACAACTGGCATGCCCTGCATAACGGCTTTGTGCATGCGGTGGTCGACCCCAAGCAGAACGCCCTCGCCTATGCGTTGGCTACGGCGCGTCACCGTCAGGCTGAGCCGCTGGAATGGCAGCGTACCGAGCAGGTGCGCCACGCCCTGAAAGTCGGCCCGCAGCAGTTGGACGGCAGTGCACGCATGGCCCTGCTCAGCGACCCGGTGGCGATGGCGCGGTTGCATGCCGCTGTGTGGGAAGAAGAAGAGCCGGGGGCCTGGATTCAGAGCTGGCGCGAGACGATAGCCAAAGATCCCCATGCGCCGTTGTTGCCGTTGCCGGCGGTGACGGGGAGTGCGGTGCCGGCGTAATGAAGATCAAAGGCTCGCGGCTGAAGCCCCTCCCACACAGATCTCGGTTTTTTGTGGGAGGGGCTTCAGCCGCGATGTTTTTGATCGGTTGTAGGGGGCTCACACCAACGCCGACAACCGCACATCCGCGCCCAACACCCGCTGCAACTGCCCCGTGGCGGTGAACACCGGTACCGACACGGTGAAGCAGAACGCGTCGGTGGCCGAGGAGCGGTACACCGGGGTGATGTGGCTGCCCAATTGCTCAGCCACCGCGCGGAACCACGGCCGTTGTGCCCAGTTGCGGCCTTTGCAGCTGTCGCCCTTGGCCAAACCTGCGGCAAACACGTTCTCGCTCAGTTGCGTGCCGTCGCTGCCCACCAGGTAGAACAGCTCGAAACGCGGGTCGCGCTGCAAGGTGTCGCGCAGAAACTCTTCGGCCCGGCCCAATTCACCATGCAGCGCCGCTTCCATGGCCAGGCGTTCGACGCTGGCCTGCACCTCTTTGTGAATCTGCAAGCGAAAAGCGCCGAGGCCGTCGAGCAGTTTGTCGCCGCTGCTGCGCACTGCCTGGCTGTGGGTCAGCACCTGGCCGGCCTTGCCCAGCAGGTCGGCAGCAACCCCGGCGATGTTCTGCACGTCGCCATTGATGGCGTGCACGGCAATGCCGATCTGTTCGGTGCCGGCGGCGATATGGCCGACCCGTTGGTCCAGTTGGTCCATGGCCGCGCGGGTGTGGCGCAGGTCTTCGCCCATGCGCGTCATGCCGTCACGGCCATCGGCGACGGCGCTGTGCATGTGTTGGCCGGCGGTGCCGAGCTGAGCCATGCCATCGCGAAACCGCTCAATGATCTGGCTGACTTTGCCGGTGGCCTCGGTGGTATGCCCGGCCAGGCGCCGCACTTCATCGGCGACCACGGCAAAACCACGGCCATGCTCGCCCGCGCGTGCCGCTTCGATGGCGGCATTCAACGCCAGCAGGTTGGTCTGCTGGGAAATACTGGCGATCACCCCAAGCACCTGGCTGACTTCTTCCAGTTGGCCGACGAGCTGGGTAATCACCCCTTCCAGTTGGGTTTCGCTGGCGTCGATGGCATCCACCTGGCGCAGCACTTCGTCGCCAGTCTGCTGGCAACTGCGCAAGGTGCCGGAGACTTCCGCCGCCAGTTTCGCCACCTGGGCGGCGCCCGGCACCAGCTCGCTGTCGAGGGTGGTGCTGACTTCTTCGCTGGCGCTGGCGATCAGTTCGGAAGCCTGGGCCAGGCGTTGGCCGCTGGCTTCGGTTTCGCTGGCGATACGCGCCAGTTCCGGAGCGTGGGCGGCGATATCCACCGAGGCCGCCAGGCTGTCGCCGAGGCGCTGGTGCAGCGCACGGGTGAAGCCATTGAGGCGGGTATTGATGGGCTGCAGGTCGGACAGTTGACTGGTCAGGTCAAGGTTGTCCACCAGCAGACTCAAGGCGCCGTCGTCTTCCGCGCGACGGGCTTTGGTGCGCATTAGCAACATAGTTGTGTTCTCCCTGTTAGGCCCACAGCCGTGCAAGCACAGTGCCACTACGCTGACGCCAGTTTTTCTGGGGTGTGGCATCCCCCCCCCGCAGAAAAACCTGCCCACTTTTGATGGCCTGATCCAAAGGCCGGGCCCCTTTTGGTGCGCAGCGTCTAGGCTTGAGCCAGCCCCCTGTCGAGGACCGCCCATGCGCGCCACGCTCTTGCTTCCCCTGCTCGCCACCCTGCTTCTCAGCGCCTGTAGCAACGGGCCGGTGAACCAGCCCAGCGACCGTATCAGCCAGGCGCCACCCAGCGCTCAGGTGTACCGCAGCTTCACCATCAAACCGGTACGCACCAAGGGTCATCGGGTCGACTTGGAAGAGCGCTTCAACAGCGCCACCCAACGCGCGCTGGAAGCCAAGGGTTACGTGCTCCAGGACAACGGCGCCGACATGCAGGTGATCTATGCCCTCGGCACCCAGGCACAGGAGGGTATCGAGCTGCGGCCGGTGATGGGCAGCAACGGCGCGATCTACACCCAGACCGAAATGACCAACGACGAAACCGCCGTGCTGGCCCTGCGCATTCTCGACAGCCGCGACCAGCGCGTGCTGTTCCAGGCGCAGATCAGCCGGCAGTTCACTAACCCGCAGTTCACCCAGCAAGCGTTCGACCAGGGTGTGGCAAAACTGCTGGAAGAATTCCCGCCGGCCAAACCCTGAACGGCGCGACATATCCGCAAACAGCTGCGCGGTTCAGCCCCGCGCGGACAGTGGCTATTCTTCTGCCCACCTTTATCTCAGGAGCCATTGCCATGCGCCGCCTCGCCCTGTTCTCCCTGTTGTTTGCCAGCACCCTGCAAGCGGCTGAGCCGATTGCCATCGACGTTTACCGCGACCCCAACTGCGGCTGCTGCAAGGCCTGGATCAGCCACCTGCAGAACAACGGTTTCAAGGTTGCCGACCACGTCGAAAACGACATGAGCGCAGTGAAGACCCGCCTGGGGGTGCCGCACAGTCTGGGCAGCTGCCACACCGGAGTAATCGACGGCAAATTCGTCGAAGGCCATGTGCCGGCAGCCGACGTGCTCAAGCTGCGCCAGCGCGCGGATCTGATCGGTGCTGCCGTGCCTGGCATGCCCATGGGTTCACCAGGAATGGAACAAGGCGGCGTTAGCGATGCCTATGCTGTGATCGGTGTGCAGCGTGACGGCACCGAGCAGGTGCTGACGCGCTACCCCGGCCAGTGATTTAGCTGACCGTCGGCCTGGCGCCCGTCGCACCGAGCAGCGACACTCAAACGCCACGGATCAGGAGAAGAGCCATGCTCTGGAAGAAAGGCCGACGCAGCGACAACGTAGTGGATGCCCGCGACAGCGGTGGCGGTGGCGGCGGCATGCGCATCGGCGGTGGCAAGGGTCTGAGCCTGGGCGCGGTGGCGATCATCGTGGTGTTCGGCCTGATCACCGGCCAGGACCCGATGCAGATCCTCGGTCAGTTGGCCAACCAGGCCGGCATCTCCACCGCCCCCACCCAGCAGCAAGGTCATGCGCCGGCGGCCAATGACGAGCAGGCCGAGTTCGTCCGCGCCGTGCTTGGCGACACCGAAGACACCTGGCGCGCCATCTTCCAACAGGCCGGCAAGCAGTATCAGGACCCAACCCTGGTGTTGTTTCGCGGCGGGGTGAATTCGGCCTGCGGCTTCGCCTCTTCGGCCACCGGCCCGTTCTACTGCCCGGGCGACCACCAGGTGTACCTCGACTTGGATTTCTTCAAGGAAATGGCCCAGCGCTTTTCTGCTGCGGGCGATTTTGCCCAGGCCTACGTGATCGCCCACGAGGTCGGCCACCACGTGCAGACGCTGTTGGGCATCTCCGCCAAAGTGAACAACGCCCGCCAGGCCGGGGCCAAGATGGAAGGCGCCAACGGCTTGCTGGTGCGTCAGGAATTGCAGGCCGACTGCCTGGCCGGGGTGTGGGCCTTCCACGCTCAGCAGCGGTTGAACTGGCTGGAACCGGGTGACCTCGAAGAAGCCCTGAACGCCGCCAACGCCATAGGCGATGACCGCCTGCAGAAACAGGCCCGCGGCCAGGTGGTGCCAGACTCCTTCACTCACGGCACCTCGCAGCAGCGGGTGCGCTGGTTCAAGACCGGGTATGAGGGTGGCAAGGTGAGTGGCTGCGATACGTTTAAGGCCACCACGCTCTAAATTCTGTGCGATCCGTAGGAGCGGCTTCAGCCGCGATGTTCTACCATCCGCGCCCTCTCTCGCTCGCGGATATTCAGGTATGAAAATCGCTCTGCTGCCGGCCGCCCTGGCCCTGTGCTGTGCCTTCGCCCATGCTGAAGGTGGCCCCGACGTAACAGCCGACGCCCCGCCCAAGGAACTGGTAACCCAGGTTGATCACCTGGTCGCCCTGCTGCGCGACGGCTTCGCCACCGGCTACCCGGAGGCGACCATGACGCAAACCCTGACCCTGTCCAAATACGAGCAAGTGACCCTGGCAGTGTTCACCGTCGAAGGCTTCGACAAGGGCAACAGCTACAACCAGTACCTGGCCGTGTTCGAGCCCGACGCCACGGAAGAAGGCGATGCGCACTACCGGCTGATCGATGTAATGCAGATCGGCGGCGATAACTTCCGTGCCATTCAGGAGCTGAACGCCAGCGCCAGCCGCGATGAGCAGACCCGCACCGTCACCTTCAACATCCCGGCGATGGCCAACTCGGTGGACGACTCACCGAACTTCCCCAGCCAGCCGGTGGTGATCGCCCTGACTCTGGAGCATGACCGTCTGGCCGAAGTAAAACCCTGAATTGCCATGGCGGCCAAACGCCGCTAGCAAGCACAACGAAAGCGACTACTATGCCTAATCGTCGCCGTAGTCCGGGGTGGGAAAGCCATGCGTTTAGCCGAGTTCATTGTCGCCACCGTTGATCGCATCGTCGATGAATGGGAGGCCTTTGCCATGACCATTCGCCCGGCGGCCGACAGCATGAACCGCGCAGAGCTGCGCGACCACGCGCGCTCCATTCTGCTGGCTGCAGCGCGCGACATGAACACAGAGCAGAGCGCCATGGAGCGCGCGGCCAAGGCCATGGGCGAAGGCCCGGAAAAGACCCCGAGCCTCGACGTGGCCGCCGCCAGCCACGGCGAACTGCGCCACCAGGTGGGTTTTGACCTGGTGCAGATGACCTCCGAATTCCGTCACCTGCGCGCCAGCGTGATCCGCCTGTGGACCGACAGCCTGGTGCAGATGGAACTGGTGCACATGCGCGACCTGATCCGCTTCAACGAAGCCATCGACGAAGCGCTGGCCGAGTCCACCGCCGCCTATGCCGAGCAGGTCAACCATTCCCGCGATATCTTCCTGGCCATTCTGGGCCACGATCTGCGCGCGCCGTTGCAGGCGGTGAGCATGTCCAGCGAGCTGCTGGCGAGCAAAGCCGGCCTCGATGACAAAGGCCGCAGCCACGTACAGCGCATCCGCAACAGCACCCGACACATGAGCGCGATGGTCAACGATCTGCTGGAATTCGTGCGCAGCCGTCTGGGCAACAGCCTGCCAATCGTGCGAATCCCGGTGGACATGAGCGCGCTATGCCAGGCCGCCATCGACGAAGCCGCCGCCGGCCAACCCTTGAGCGACCTGCACTTCGAGGTGCAAGGCGCCACCGAGGGCGAATGGGATCAGGGCCGTATCGAGCAATTGCTGCAGAACCTGATCGGCAACGCGCTGCAGCACGGCGCGAGCAACCTACCCATTACCCTACGCCTGCTCGGCGAGCCCGACAGCGTAACGCTGACCCTGCACAACCACGGCGAGCCGATTGCCGAGAGCGCCATCTCCACCCTCTTCTATCCCCTGGTACGCAGCACCAGCGACCGCGCCGGCGAAACCAGCCTGGGGTTGGGCTTGTTTATCGTCAACGAAGTGGTGATCGCCCACGGCGGCACGATTCAGGTGGTCTCCAATGAGGCAGACGGCACCACGTTTACAGTGATGTTGCCCAAGCACTGAAGCGCCCAGCCGCGATAGCCCCGCCGTCCATCAAGGCACCGGCGTGCCATACCCCGCCGAAAACAACAGGCCCAACACCACCGGCATCACCGCCGCACTGCCCAGGTTGCCGATCAGCACCAGGGAGGCCACGGTGTGCGGCGCACGCTGGTATTGCTCGGCGAGCATGTAGTTGAGCACCGCCGGTGGCAGCGCGGCGAACACCCAGAGGCAGGCCAGTTGCAGGCCTTGCAGGTCGAATAGCTGAATCAGAGGCCAGGCCAGAATCAACCCACTCAGTGGGCAGGCCACGGCGCCAAGCAGGCCGATTTTCCAGGCGCTGAAATCCACATCGAGCATGCGCACACCGAGGGCGAACAGCATCAGCGGTACGCAGGTGCTGCCGAGCATATTGGCCGACTCCAGAAACCAGTGCGGCAGGTGCAGCTCGGCGAGGTTGAGCGCGAGCCCGGCAATGGTCGCCAGCACCACCGGAATGCGGTACAGGCGCCACACCGGCGTGGCCGGGTCGAGCATGCGCAGGCCGACGGTGAAGTGCAGCAGCATCTCGACGATAAACAGCACCACCGCTGCCGGCAGCGCCTTCTCGCCAAACGCCAACACCATCAGCGGCAGGCCCATGTTGCCGGTGTTGTTGAACATCATCGGCGGCAGAAAGGTGCGCCAATCCAGCTTGAGCAACCGCGTGAGCGGCCACAGCAGCAGGCCGGAACCGAGCACAATCACCGCGCCAGCCACTGCCAGGCTGGCGTAGTCCTGCAGCGCCGCCTTGCTGTCGGCGAGCACGGCGAAGATTAGCAGCGGCACCAGCAGTTCCATGTTCAGGGTATTGAGGCCGCGCATATCCGGTTTACGGAAATGGCCGTACAGCGCACCGCAGCCGGCAATCAGAAACACCGGCAGCAGGGTGGAAAGAATCTGGGAAAACATTACCGCTCCAGAGCAAGGCGAGGCAGATCGTTAGCTTGGCAAGCATCGTGCCGGGGCCCGGAAGTGCTTTCAACCCCTACTAGCGACTTAATAGCGTCTAGCCAGCGGCTTTGCGCTTATCTGATGGCCTTTTCGACAGCCCGTCGATTTTTTGCTCTGCATCGACGAATGGCGGCCCATCCGAAACTCATAGGGGTAAAGTCGGACCGCTCTAGCTTGCGGTTCAGCGCCATAAACGCCCCACAAGAGGGTCGACCGCAAGCGTGGACGACAGGTTGCAACAGTGTGCCAACCGCTGCTGCGACAACTGGCCGAGCGCCCCTGCCAGCGTGCACGCCACTCCTCAACATCTGGAGTGCAAGTGATGAACAAACTGAAAGCCAGCCTACTGGCCGTGACCGTTTTTGCCTGTGCTGACGCCCATGCCCAGGTGCTGCAGCGCGAGCTGGGTGATTACGACCTGCAACTCGGCACCACGCCCACCCGCAGCATGGCCCAGGGCCTGGTGCAGCCCTCACAGAGCGGCACCTTTCAAGGCGGTCTGGACCTGACCCACGACAGCGGCTGGTACTTCGGCCAATGGTCGCCGAGCATGGGCATCGCCCGTGACAGCCAACTGGAGCTCGACTCCTACAGCGGCTTCAAGCGCCCGTTCAACAACCGCTTCGGTTACGAAATGGGCTTGATTCGCTACAGCCACCCAGGCTTGAGCGCCAACGACAGCAACGAGTACTACGCCGGCCTCACCCTGCTTGAAAGCCGCTTCGGCGCGGCCTTCAGCCAGGCACCGGGGCGTGCCGACAGCACCTTGCTGATGGACCTGGCGTTGCAGCCGCCGCTGGCGATAAACCTGTCGATGAAGTACGCCAACCACTCGCTGGATGATGCTGTGGGTTATGGCGATGGGCGCCTGGTGCGGGTGTTCAATGACTGGTCGCTGAACCTGTCGCGCCCCTGGGCGGGCATCGACCTGAACCTCTCCTACAGCGGCTCCAGCCTCAGCGGGCCGCAGTGCGTGGCCTACTCTGGACACAACGGCTATTGCGAGGACTACGTGATGTTCAAGGCCGAACGCACGCTGTTCTGAACCTGGCTAAGGGTTCTGAGCCGGTTTACTCGCTGAGAAACCGCCCGAGCTGGCTTTTGAGCTGGCGGTTTTCGCGGCGCACCTGCTCCAGGTCGTCGAGCAGTTGCAGGGCCAGGGCGATGCCCGACCACTCAAGCTCCAGCTCGCGCTGCAAACGTGCGGCGCGCCGGCAGGTGATCAGCGCGTGCTGGTCGAACTCCCAGCTGTCAGGACCGCGCCCGGGCGGGTCGATGATGCCGTGCTCGACGATTTCAATCAGCAGTGCGGCGGGAATCGCCACGGTCTGACAAAGCTCTTGCATGCCTAATGGGACGCTCATAGTCATTTGCTCCATTCGCTGCGGGGATCGAACTCGACCTTCTGCGCCAACTTCTCCCAGAGTTTGCGCGCATCGTCGCTGGTGGTTTTCGGCATCACGACTTTCAACTGCGCATACAGGTCGCCACGCTCGCCGTTCTTGTTGCCCAGGCCACGGCCTTTCACGCGCAGGCGCTGACCGCTCTGGCTGTTGGCCGGAATGGTCAGGGTGATGCGGCCGCTCAGGGTCGGTGCCTCAACCTTGGTGCCGAGTGCCGCTTCCCACGGCGCCAGCGGCACGGTGAGCACCAGGTCGCTGCCTTGCACATCGAACAGCGGGTGCGGCGCAAAGCGGATGTTCAGGTACAGATCGCCCGCCGGCCCACCGGCCATACCGGGGCCACCCTGGCCTTTGAGGCGGATACGCTCGCCATCCACCACGCCGACCGGAATCTTCACGTTGAGGCTTTTGCTCTGCGCAGGCTGGCCCATGGAGCCCGGCAACTGGAAGGAGATTTTCTTCGCTTCGCCGTCGAGGGTTTCCTCGAGAAACACCGGCAGTTCCATCTCTACGTCCTGGCCTTTGCGCGCCCGGTTGCGCGCTTCTTCGGCGCCACCGCCACGGCGGAAGATCGACTCGAAGAAGTCCGAGTAGTCGCCACCATAGGCATCGGTAAAAGCGCCGGCGCCCGGCTGGCGGCCACGCGGATGCTCGAACGGCCGGCCGTGCTGGCCATACTTGCGCAGGTCATCGAACTCGGCGCGTTTGTCCGCATCCTTGAGCACGTCGTAGGCCTCGGCCACTTCCTTGAAGTGCACTTCGGCGTCTTTTTCCTTGCTCACGTCGGGGTGATATTTGCGCGCGAGTTTGCGGTAAGCGGCTTTGATCGCCTTCTCGTCCGCGGTGGGTTCAACACCCAGAATCTTGTAGTAATCCTTGAAGTCCATCGAGCCTCCTTTCACTGCAGGCACGGTGATGCTGACAGGTTGAAGTGGATAAAAAGTTAAAAACGTAGCGAGCGAAGGTTAGGCAAGGCAAAAACAAACGAAAAAGCGGAGTTGGCTGTAGCCAATGAGCATTTTGAGTTTGTTTTTAACGCCGCATAACCGAGCGCAGTAGTTTTTCTAGCGGAGCTGGCTGTCTTTGCTGCCACGGCGGTTATACCCGGCATTGGCGGCATTTTCCTTGTCGTGTTCAGCCTGACAAGTAACGCACAAACGCACGCCTGGAATGGCCTGGCGCCGTGCCTCGGGAATGGCGGCGTCGCATTCTTCGCAGTGTTTCAGGCTTTCGCCTTTGGGCAGCTGGCTGCGAGCCCGCGCGATGGCGTCCTCGATGCTGCTGTCGATCTGCTCTTGTACGGCTCCGTCACTTGCCCAACCGCCGGCCATGGTCTGTCTCCCGGTTAGATGTTGCGTTGGGTACAGATATGGGCGCGCGGGCGGCTTTTTACAAGCGCGGGCAAGGGGCGAGGGTATGAACGGTCTGGGTTATTCCTTCACTTCCATAAACTCTTTGGCCCAGAGCAGGTAGTCCTCGGGGTGGGTGTATTTGTGCGACAGCTCCGAGGCGCTGAGGTCGGTGGCCACCACCTGGCGTTGTTCACGCAGGCAGTCGTAGGTGGCTTTGATCGCGGCGAAATAGGCGGCGTGGCCGTCGACCACAATGCGCACGCCCAGGCTGGCCAAACGGGCATCGTCACGCAGCGACGGGTTGCCGTAGGTCACCAGCATGATCGGCACCGTCAGGTGCTGGGCAATCTGCTCCAGGTGTTCGAAGTCGGTGATGCCGACCATGCAGATGCCATCGGCACCGGCGCTCTGGTAGGCCACCGTGCGGCTGATCACCTCATCCACCGGCAGCACGCCGGCATTGGTGCGGGCAATGATTGCCAGCTCGGCATCGACGCGCGCTTCCAGCGCCGCGCGAATCTTGCCGACGCCCTCTTCCACTGGAATCAGGTCGGTGGACTTACGCCCGAATTGGGCCGGCAGCAGGGTGTCTTCCAGGGTCAGGGCAGCGACGCCTGCGCGCTCCAGTTCCTTGACCGTGCGCATCACGTTCAGCGCGTTGCCGTAGCCGTGGTCGGCGTCGGCGATCACCGGCAGGTTGGCGACGCGGCCAATGCGGGTGGCCTGCTCGACGAATTCGCTGAGGGTGATCAGGGCGAAGTCCGGCGCGGCCAGTACCTGCAGGGAGGCGACTGAGCCGCCGAGAATGCCGACTTCGAAACCCAGGTCGCCGGCAATGCGCGCGGACATCGGGTCGAACACCGACGCGGTGTGGTAACAGAATTCGGAGGACAGCAAGGCACGGAAGGTGCCGCGCAGCGCATGGTGAGAGGCTCTGGGCATAGGGATTTTCCAACAACGGTTTTTTTATAGATGGTATCAGTAATTACTTATACCTTAGCAAGACACGTACCGTTGTCAGCTTAGCCCCCGATCCCTTTCTAGAGCCTTTCGCCCGTCTGTTTGGGGCTGGAAGTGGCGAAATCACGCCGTTTGCGCCGATGGCGTGGCGGCCAGCCGCCACTACCGAATCAATGACTGATCATCCACGGCCGACCCGCTGGTTTGCCTTTCATTGCATGTGGATTGGCCTTGGTTGGCGCCAGCGGTTTGTTGGCGCTGCAGCAGCCACAGCCGGCCGGGTGTCTGCGCGCTTGCTTGTATTCGTCGAGGGTTTGCGGCGCATGGGCGCTGCGTTCATTGGCGGCATGGGCGCGGCGTTGGCTGCCGGCCATGGTGGACAGGCAGGGGGCGGAGAGAATCACCCGTTTGCTGGTGCTGCCACAGGCGGGGCAATGGCAGGGTTCATCGCGGTCGGCCATCGGCCGCAGCAAGGTGAAGCCGCCGCAGTCGGCGCAGTCGTATTCGTAGATGGGCATCGAAAATCCCTCAAATTGCCGAACGGCGTAGGTTGGGTTGAGCAAAGCGAAGCCCAACAGGCCGGCCGCAGGCCGGCGCGTATCGGTCATCAATGGAACGCGCCGTTGGGCTTCGCCGTTGGCTCAACCCAACCTACCTCTGTCCCACTAGGGTTCCATCACCTGGGCCATGCCAACGCCGCCCGGCCCCGGCATCGCCCAGGTGACGAAACTCATTTGTCCGGCGCTTTGGGTAAGTCGATGCTGCCATCGAGGTACTTGGTCGGGCCGGAAGCATTCGGGTTGATATCGAATTCGAAGATCTCGGTGGGCAGCCACAAGGTGGCGCAGGCGTTGGGGATATCCACCACGCCGCTGATGTGCCCCTGCACCGGTGCCGAGCCCAACAGCGAGTAGCCCTGGGCCGGCGAATAGCCAAATTTGGTCAGGTAGTTGATGGCGTTCAGGCAGGCCTGCTTGTAGGCCAGGTTGACGTCCAGGTAGTGCTGCTTGCCGGCATCGTCCACCGAGATGCCTTCGAAGATCAGGTAGTTGTTGTAGGTCGGTACGATGGGGCTGGGTTTGAAGATCGGGTTCTTGATCCCGTACTTGGCCATGCCGCCTTTGATCAGCTCGACCTTCATGTGCACCCAGCCGGCCATTTCGATCGCGCCGCAGAAGGTGATTTCGCCATCGCCCTGGCTGAAGTGCAGGTCGCCCACCGACAGCCCGGCGCCATCGACATACACCGGGAAGAAGATTTTCGAGCCACGCGACAGGTCTTTGATATCGCAGTTGCCGCCGTGCTCACGGGGCGGCACGGTGCGTGCGCCGGTCAGCGCGGCCAGGTCACGGGCCTCGCCTTTCATCTTGCCCATGTGCGCGGTCGGTGCCATCGGCGCATTGGCCAGCGGCGGTACACGGGTGGGGTTGGTATCGATCAGTTCCTGCTCACGCTTGTTCCAGTCGGCGAGCATTTTGTGGTCCGGCAGGCAGCCGATCAGACCGGGGTGAATCAGGCCGGCGAAATTGACCCCGGGAATGTGCCGGGAACTGGTGAACATGCCTTTGAAATCCCAGATGGACTTCTGCGCCTCAGGGAAATAATCGGTGAGAAAACCACCGCCATTCTGCTTGGAGAAAAAGCCGTTGAAGCCCCACAGCGAATCCGGCTTGGCGCCGATGTCCAGCAGGTCGACCACGAGCAAATCGCCAGGTTCGGCGCCATGTACACCGACCGGGCCGGAGAGGTAGTGCACAGTGGTCAGGTCGACATCACGCACGTCGCTGGCATCGTCGTTGTTCTTGATTGCGCCGGCGGTCCAGTCATAGGTTTCCAGGATGAAATCGTCGCCCGGTTTTACCCAGCAGGCCATCGGAATATCCGGGTGCCAGCGGTTGTGGATCTGCTCGTTTTCGGTGGCGGCCTGGTTGAGGTCGACCTTGATCAGCGTATCGGTCATGACAAAGCTCCTGGGACCTTGTTAGGAGGTGAGCGCGGTAGCGCGCCGGGGTACGGAGCTAGTCTTGTTCGGCTGGGGAAATCGATAAATACGTTGGATGACGTAGGTCGATGAACACACAAAATCGAGACGAGCGTATGCCTCGGCGAACGCCGAAAAATGGGTAGGTTGGGCTGCAAAGCCCAACATTGCGGCTACTAGGCGGACGCATGTTAGGCTTCGCTTTGCTCAGCCCAACCTACACAACGATCACACCGACAAGTACCGGCTGATGGTCTTTTCATCCACCTTGTCGCGGGTTTCCTCGACCACGAACTTGCCCTTCTCGATCACCAGAAAGCGGTCGGCGATTTCCATGGTGAAGCTCAGCACCTGCTCGGACACCACTATGGTCAGGTCACGCAGATTGCGGATCTCTTTGAGCTTGTGGGCGATGTCTTTGATGATCGACGGCTGGATACCTTCGGTAGGTTCATCGAGCAGCAACACCTTGGGATTGGTGGCCAGCGCGCGGGCAATCGCCAGCTGCTGTTGCTGGCCGCCAGAGAGGTTACCGCCCTTGCGCGAACGCATTTCGTGCAGCACCGGGAACAGCGCGTAGAGGTCATCCGGCACCTTGCCCTTGGCCGAGGCCGGCAGGCCGGTCTGGATGTTTTCCAGCACCGTCATATGGGAAAAAATCATCCGTCCCTGGGGCACATAGGCGATACCGTGTTCGACGCGCTGGTGGGTTTCCAGTTTGGATACGTCCCGACCATCGACAGTGATCTGCCCGCCCCATTGCGGCAACACGCCCATCAGGCTTTTGAACAGCGTGGTTTTCCCCATGCCGTTACGGCCCATGACGGCGACGATTTCTTTCTTAGCCACGTTGAGGTTCAGCTCGTGGAGGATTTGGCTCTGGCCGTAGCCGGAGACCAGGTTGGAAATGGTGAACATAGGATTGCCTCGTGCTCGATATTCGCCAATCAATCCCCTCTCCCGTGTGCGGGAGAGGGTGCCCGAAGGGCGGGAGAGGGGCGCTAAAAACTCAGTGCCCCAGGTACACCTCAATCACCTTCGGGTTGCTCTGCACCGCCTCCATGCTGCCCTCGGCCAGCACCTTGCCCTGGTGCAGCACCGTCACCCGGTGGGCGATGCTTTTGACGAATTCCATGTCGTGTTCGATCACCAGCACCGAGCGCCCCTGGCTGATGCGATTCAGCAGCTCAGCCGTCTGCACCCGCTCACTGACGCTCATGCCTGCCACCGGTTCGTCAAGCATCAGCAGCGCGGGGTCTTGCATCAGCAGCATGCCGATCTCCAGCCACTGCTTCTGGCCGTGGGACAGCAGGTCGGCCTGCTTGTCGAGGAAGTCACTGAGGAAGATTTCACCCGCCACCTCTTCCACCCGCGCGATGACCTCGGCGCTGCGTTTGAAGAACAGCGCTCCGAACACTTTGCGCCCAGCCGGATAGGACATTTCCAGGTTCTCGAACACCGTCAGGTTTTCGTAGATCGAGGGGTTCTGGAACTTGCGCCCAACACCCGCGCGGACGATGTCGTACTCGCGCATTTTGGTCAGTTCACGGCCTTCGAATTCGATGCTGCCGGTGGTGGATTTGGTCTTGCCGCAGATCAGGTCGAGCACCGTGGTTTTGCCGGCGCCGTTGGGGCCGATCACCACATGCACTTCGTTGCGGTCGACGTACAGGTTGAGGTCGTTAACCGCCTTGAAGCCGTCGAACGACACGGTCAGGCCTTCGATGGCCAACACCGGTTTGGCCGCCTGGAATCCAGCCGGGCTATGGGTGGCTGGGCTTTTCATGGCGTGGTCTCCAGTTCACGGGGTGCGCTTTTCTCGGCCGGCTTGGCGGCAAATACGCGGGCCTTCACCTCCGGCACGCCGAACAGTTTTTTACCCAGGGCAAAACGCGACAGCCATGTGCGCCCATGGCTTTCCCACAGGCCGGCGATGCCGTTGGGGAAGTACATGACCACCACGATGAACAGGCCGCCCATCAGGTACAGCCACAGCTCGGGGAAGCTTTCAGAGAAATAGGTTTTGCCGAAGCTCACCAGCAAGGTGCCGTACACCGCGCCGAGCAACGACATGCGCCCCCCCACCGCAGCGAAAATCACCATCTCGATGGAGGGCACGATGCCGACGAAGCTCGGCGACATAAAGCCCACCTGCAAGGCGAACATCGCCCCGCCAATCGCCGAAAACGCGGCGGCCACGCAGAACACGAAGATCTTGAAACTGGCCACGTCGTAGCCGGAAAAACGCACCCGCTCTTCCTTGTCGCGCATGGCCATCAGCAGACGGCCCAGCTTGGAGGTGAGGATAAAGCGGCCGAGCAACACGCAGCCCAGGAGCAGGAAGGCGTTGACGAAATAGAGGATGGTTTTCGAGCTGTCCGGGCGGATGTCCCAGCCGAGCAGGGTCTTCAGGTCGGTGATGCCGTTGACCCCACCGGTGAGGCCCTGCTGGCCGATGATCAGGATGGTCAGAATGGCGGCGATGGCCTGGGTGACGATGGAGAAATACACATCGCCCACCCTCCGTTTGAACATTGCCACACCGATGATCAGCGCCAGCAACGTCGGTACCGCGACCACTGCCAACAGGGTAAAGCTGAAGCTGTGGAACGGCTGCCACATCAGCGGCAGTTCGATGATCTGGTTCCAGTCCATAAAGTCCGGAATGCCGGGGGTGGACTGGATCTTGGTGCTCTCCGGGTCCGAAGCTTCAAGCTTGAGGAACATCGCCATGCAGTAGCCGCCGACGCCAAAGAAGATACCCTGGCCAAGGCTGAGAATGCCGCCATAACCCCAGCACAACACCAGGCCGACAGCGACGAAGGCGTAGGTCAGGTATTTGCCCACCATATTCAGGCGGAAGGTATCCAGCAGCAGCGGGAACACCACCAGTATCAGGGTGGCCAGCACCAGCAGGCCGATGGCCCCCTGCTTGCCACCGAGCAGGCTTTCGTATGCGTTTTTCATGGGCGGTTTCCTATCGTGTATTCGTGCATAACGAGGCCGATCACTTACGGACTTTTATCGAAAAGAGGCCTTGCGGGCGCAGCATCAGAATCAGGATCACCGCCGACAGCGTCAGCACCTTGGCCATGGAACCGGAGAGGAAAAATTCCATGATCGATTGCGCCTGGGCGATGGTGAATGCCGAGGCAATGGTGCCCACCAGGCTGGCGGCGCCGCCGAAGACCACGGTGAGGAAGGTGTCGACGATGTACAGCGAACCCGCAGTCGGCCCGGTCGAACCGATGGTGGTGAACGCCGCACCTGCCACTCCGGCTACGCCGCAACCGAGGGCAAAGGTCATGCGATCGACCTTCTTGGTGTTGATCCCCACGGCCCGGCTCATCACCCGGTTCTGCATGGTGGCGCGCACCTGCAGGCCCCAGCGCGAGCGGTAGAGCATGAGGAAAATGGTGGCAGTGCAGAGAAAGGTCAGGCCCATCACGAACAGGCCGTTCTTGGGGATATCCACAGCCGCCGTCGGCGCCCAGGAGCCCATGATCCACTCGGGCATTTCCGCGCCCACTTCACGGGCGCCGAAGATCGATCGGAAGGCTTGCTGCATCACCAGGGACAGGCCCCAGGTCGCCAGCAGGGTATCCAGCGGGCGGTGATAAAGCTTGCTGATCATCGCCCACTCCACCAGCCAGCCAAGGGCACCGGCGATAAAGAACGAAGCGATGATGGCGAAGAAAAAGTAGTACGGCTGCATGGCCGGTACGTAGTGCAGAGTCAGCGACGAGATCACATAGGTGGTGTAGGCGCCAACGGTGAGGAACTCGCCGTGGGCCATGTTGATCACGCCCATTTGCCCGAAGATGATCGCCAGGCCGAGTGCCATCAGCAGCAGCACACAGAACACCGACAAGCCGTTGAACCCCTGCATGACGGCGATTGCGCCGAAGTCGGATAGCCATTCCATGAGTGGTCTCCTGATGGGTGGAGTAAGGGGGGAACGAAGGTGAAAGTCCCCCCTCTCCCCGGCCCTCTCCCCCGAAGGGGCGAGGGGGTGGTTGGGTGTACGCGGTTCAGTCCCCTCGCCCCAGCGGGGAGAGGGTTAGGGAGAGGGGGTTGGCTATCGAAACGAAACCCAGCCCCCACCCAGTTATTGATAACCCTTAGGAAACGGATTCGGCTCAATCAGCTCCGATTCATGCACCACCTTGAAGGTGCCATCGGCCTGAATTTCGGCGATCCGTGCCTTGCTCCACAGGTGATGGTTGTCGTGCACTTTCACGTAGCCTTCAGGGGCGGTGGTCAGCTCGATGCCAGGGGAGGCGGCGACCACTTTGTCGACGTCGAAGCTGCCGGCTTTTTCCACCGCCGCTTTCCACAGCCATGGGCCGAGGTAGCCGGCCTGGGTGACGTCACCGATCACCGAGTCCTTGCCGTACTTGGCCTTGAATTCCTCAACGAATTTCTTGTTGTTGGGGTTATCCAGGGTCTGGAAGTACTTCATCGAGGAGTAGAAGCCCTTCATGTTCTCGCCGCCGATGCCGAGCATTTCATCCTCGGTTACCGACAGGGTCAGCAGGGTTTGTTTGTCACTGGTGATACCGGCGGCTTTCAGCTGTTTGTAGAAGGCCACGTTGGAGCCACCGACCACGGCGGCAAACACCACGTCCGGTTTTTTCAGTTTGATTTTGTTGGTCAGCGAACCGAACTGGGTATTGCCCAGTGGGTAGTACTCCTCGCCCACCACAGTGCCGTGCAGCACGTTTTCAATGTGCTTGCGGGCGATCTTCATCGAGGTGCGCGGCCAGATGTAGTCCGAGCCCAGCAGGTAGAAGGTTTTCGCGCCCTTCTCTTTGGCGATCCAGTCGAGGCTGGCGAGAATCTGTTGGGTAGCTTCTTGCCCGGTGTAGATCACGTTCTTGGACTGCTCCAGGCCTTCGTAGAAGGTCGGGTAATAGAGCAGGCCGTTGTCTTTTTCGAAGATCGGCAGCACCGCTTTGCGCGAGGCCGAGGTCCAGCAGCCGAACACCGTGGCAACCTTGTCGCTCTCCAGCAGCTTCTTGGCTTTTTCGGCGAAGGTTGGCCAGTCGGAGGCGCCGTCTTCCTGAATCACTTTGATCTGCCGGCCGAGGATGCCGCCCGAGGCGTTGATCTGGTCGATGGCCAGGCGCTCGGCCTGGATCGCGCCGGTTTCGGAGATGGCCATGGTGCCGGTGGCCGAGTGCAGTTGGCCGACGGTGACGGTGGTGTCGGTGACCGCCAGGCCCGTGGTGTTGGCCGCATCCGCCAGCACGCTCTGGCTGAACACGCTGGCCGCCAGCAGCGACAGTGCCGCCGCACCAAGCGCCAGCCGACGGGGAAGAAAGCTCGTCAATCGTGAATCCATGATGCTGCTCCTCTGGTAGTTGGCCTCCCCGGCTCGCCTCTCGGGTACCGGTTTGGGGTTGCGGCAAGAATGGGGCGCAGCGCCTCGGCGGGGGTATACGCAGGTTGACGTAACGGCATACGTCATCTGACGTAGGGCGGGGTGCTCCGGGCTGGTGCAAGCTAGACCCACTTCACGCAGCCAGACAGAAGCCCAGGCGCCTGAGGCGGGCGTTTAACAGCGGCCAAGGCCGGGGCATGGAAGTTGCTCAAGCTCCTCAACCCTCCCGCACTTGCTCCAGGAGCCCACCGTGCAAGCAACCGGCACCCAGCGCATCGTCAAGATCCGCCGCGACTACAACAGTTGGGTCGCCGACGAGACCATGGAGGACTACGCCCTGCGCTACACCCCGCGCTCATTCCGCAAGTGGTCGGAATGGCGGATCGCCAATACGGCGGTGGGCGCGGTGTCGTTTCTGGCCCTGGAGGCCATCGGCGGCGCGCTGGCGTTGAGCTACGGGTTTACCAACACCCTGTGGGCCATTCTCGCGGTGAGCCTGGTGATCTTTCTCACCGGCCTGCCCATCAGCTACTACGCCGCGCGTTATGGCGTGGACATGGACCTGCTGACCCGCGGCGCCGGCTTCGGCTAC
Organism: Pseudomonas sp. GV071; assembly: GCF_003050835.1. Taxonomy (GTDB): domain Bacteria; phylum Pseudomonadota; class Gammaproteobacteria; order Pseudomonadales; family Pseudomonadaceae; genus Aquipseudomonas. Next base: position 204,953 of record NZ_QAOJ01000012.1, read on the forward strand.
ATCGGCTCGACCATCACCTCGCTGATCTACGCCAGCTTCACCTTCCTGTTCTTTGCCCTCGAAGCGGCGATCATGGCCTTGGCCCTGGAGCTGTATTTCCATATCCCATTGGCGCTGGCCTATGTCATCTGCTCGGTGCTGGTGATTCCCCTGGCCGCCTATGGCGTGACGCTGATCAGCCGATTGCAGTTGTGGACGCAGCCGCTGTGGATTGTGCTGCTGCTGTTGCCCTACCTGTTCGTGGCCTGGAAAAACCCCGAAGCCCTGAGCGACTGGACCAGCTTTGCCGGTCGCGAGGGCGAAGGCGGCGCGTTCAATTTGCTGTCCTTCGGTGCCGCCTGCACGGTGGCCCTGGCGCTGATTACGCAGATTGGCGAGCAGGTCGACTACTTGCGTTTTCTCCCGGAAAAAACCGCTGCCAACCGCAAGCGCTGGTGGGCCGCGCTGCTGATGGCCGGGCCCGGCTGGATCATTCCCGGCGCGCTGAAAATGCTCGCTGGCGCCTTTCTCGCCTTCCTTGCGTTGCAGCACGAAATCCCCATGGAGCGCGCCGCCGAGCCGACGCAGATGTACCTGGTGGCCTTCGGGTATGTGTTCAGTTCGCCGCAGTGGGCGTTGGCGGCGATGGTGCTGTTCGTCATCGTCTCGCAGGTGAAGATCAACCTCACCAACGCCTACGCCGGCTCCCTGGCCTGGTCGAACTTCTTTGCCCGCGTCACCCACAGCCACCCCGGGCGCGTGGTGTGGTTGGTGTTCAACGTGGCGATCGCCTTGATGCTGATGGAGCTCGGCGTATTCGACGCGATCGAGGAGGTGTTGGGGCTGTATGCCAACGTCGCGATTGCCTGGATTGGCGCGGTGGTCGCCGACCTGGTGATCAACAAACCCCTGGGCTTGTCGCCGAGTCATATCGAGTTCAAACGGGCGCACCTGTACGACATCAACCCGGTGGGCGTCGGCGCCATGCTGGTGGCCTCGTTGCTGTCGGTGCTGGCCCACGGCGGGGTGTTCGGGGTGATGCTGGAGGCCGCTTCGCCGGTGGTGGCGCTGGGTACGGCGTTTGTCACCGCACCCCTGATCGCCTGGCTGACCAAGGGCCGCTACTACATCGCCCGCAGCAGCGCGCCGCAATTGCTCTACCCCGCAGGGCCGGTGGCCGAGCTGCAATGCGGGCTGTGCAGCAATGCGTTTGAAGCGCCGGACATGGCCTTCTGCCCGGCCTACAGCACGCCGATCTGCTCGCTGTGCTGCTCGCTCGACGCCCGTTGTGGCGATGCCTGTAAACCGCAGGCGCGGCTGGCCGAGCAAATGGATAACTTTGTCCGTTGGCTGTTCCCGCGCGCCTCGATTCCTCGTTTGCACAGCCGCCTGGCGCAGTACCTGGGTTTGCTGCTGGTGCTGGTGGGTTTGCTGCTAGGCGCCTTGTTGATGATCTACAGCCAGGTGTCCCACAGCCTGTTGCCGCATTCCCCGGAAGTGCAGCAGACCCTGTACCTGGCCTTTCTCAAAGCCTTTCTGACCCTCACGGTGTTTGCCGGCATCCTCGCCTGGTGGGTGGTGCTGACCCGCGAAAGCCGCCGCGTCGCGCAGGAAGAATCGGACCGCCAGACCCTGCTGCTGATGCAGGAAATCGAAGCGCACCGGCGCACCGACGAAGCCCTGCAGAAAGCCAAGGAAGCCTCCGAGGCGGCCAACGCGGCCAAGAGCCGCTACGTCACCGGCCTGTCCCATGAATTGCGCACGCCGCTCAACAGCATTCTTGGCTACACCCAGATTCTGCAGCGCGACAGCGGCATGCCGGGGCAACACCACGACGCCCTGGCGACCATCTACCGCAGCGGCTCGCACCTGCTGTCGCTGATCGATGGCCTGCTGGATGTGGCCAAGATCGAAGCCGGTAAATTGCAGCTGGAGCTCAGTGAAATTCCCTTCCCGGAATTCATCCATGATCTGGAGCGCATGTTCACCCCGCAGGCCGAGGAAAAGGGCCTGCACTTTCGCCTCGAACAACAGGGCCGGATGCCCACCGTGGTGCGCGGCGACGAAAAACGGGTGCGGCAGATTCTGATCAACCTGCTGGGCAACGCCGTGCGTTTCACCGACAGCGGCCAGGTGACCTTGCGGGTCAGCTATATGCGTGAGACGGCGACCTTTGAAATCGTCGACACCGGTATTGGTATTGCGCCCGAGCAGATCGAGCGGATTTTCCAGCCGTTCGAACGCGGCGACCTGATGCGCCAGGACAACGGTGTCGGCCTGGGCCTGACCATCACCCGCATGCTCACCTCGCTGATGGGTGGCGAGCTGTCGGTGCGCAGCGTGCCGGACCAAGGCACCTGTTTTCAGGTGCGGCTGTTTCTCTCCGAAGTGCGGGTGCCACAGGCGGTGGTGCATGTGGAGCACGACATCATCGGCTACCAGGGCCCGCGCCGGCTGATTCTGGTGGTGGACGACCACGTCGAGCACCGGCGCATTCTCGCCGGCATGCTCGAACCGCTGGGGTTTGATATCGCCCAAGCCGCCAGTGGCCAGGAAGCGATTCGCCAGGTGGCGCTGCTCAACCCGGACCTGATTCTGATGGACCTGTCGATGCCGCACATGGATGGCTGGGAAACCAGCCGGCTGATCCGCCGCAACGCGCTGTCGCTGGCGCCGATCATTGTGATTTCCGCCAACGCCTTTGCCGATGACCGTGAGCGTAGCGTCGCCGCGGCCTGCAACGACTACCTGGCCAAACCGGTGCACACCCCGGCGCTGCTGGAGAAAATTCAGACCTACCTGGGCCTGCGCTGGGTCAAGCGCGCCAACATCATCGCGCCGTCACCACAGGCGTTGGTGGTGCCGTCCGCCACCGCCCTGGCCGAACTCTACGAGCTCGGCGAGTTGGGTTACATCAAAGGCATCCTGGAAAAACTCGATTGGCTCGATCAGCACGAGCCCGCCAGCGCCACCTACACCCAGAGCCTGCGCGCGCAGGTTAAACGCTTCCAACTGAACGAATTTAATCGTCGAGTCAAAGACGCCTTGCACGCCGCCGCCCCCAACCAACCCGCCGCCGAGGAGACCCCATGAACGCCGTCAACGCCGCCCTCCCTCCCGCCGATCAAGGCATTGTGCTGATCGTCGACGACACCCCGGACAACCTCGCGCTGCTTTCCGATGCCCTGGATATGGCCGGTTATATGGTGCTGGTGGCGCTGGATGGCGCCAGCGCGCTGGAGCGCATGCAGCGTAGGCGCCCGGATGTGGTGCTGCTGGATGCGATGATGCCGGGCCTGGATGGCTTCGAAACCTGCCGGCGGATCAAGGCCCAGGCGGAACTGGCGGACATCCCGGTGCTGTTCATGACCGCCCTGTGCGATAGCGAACATGTGGTGGAAGGGTTTGCCGCCGGTGGCATCGACTACGTGACCAAACCCATTCGCCCGGACGAGGTGCTGGCCCGTGTCGCGGCCCACCTGCGTACCGCCCGCAGCCTGCAATCGGCGCGCAGCGTGCCGGCGCTGAAACCGGTGCCCACCCAGGCGCAGACCCAACAAGCCCTGGCGCAACGTTTTCAACTGACCGAACGGGAAGTCGAGGTTCTGCAGTGGGTCAGCTGTGGGAAAACCAACCGCGACATCGGCGACATCCTCGGTCTGAGCCCGCGCACCGTGAATAAACATCTGGAGCACGTGTACGTGAAGTTGGGGGTGGAAACGCGCACCGCCGCCGCGGCAGTGGCGATTGCGGCAGGGCGCTAAAGGCAGCGTTATGCCGCAGGTCCCGTAGGAGCGGCTTTAGCCGCGATGCTCTTGATGTCTTAAAAGCATCGCGGCTGAAGCCGCTCCCACGCAGAGCACCAGAAAGGTGCGAAAGACCCTGTCGCGCACCAAATAAAACCTGACCAATGCCCCAGTTTTTATCCCACAGGCGTGTAGGCCGCTTCAGCGCTACCCTCGCCAGCCTTGGCACCGCCCTTGCTCTGCACGCTGTATTGAATCTGCCGGTACTGCCTTATGTTGGTCATCCATTCCCGTATCCAGCCACAAGCAAGCTGGGACGCCGAATTGCACTTGAGCTTCGCTGCGCGCAGCAAAAGCCGCCTGCGCTGCTTTACGGTGGCGGGCGAAGACGTCGGCCTGTTTCTCGAACGCGGCCAGCCCGCCCTGCACGACGGCGAGTGTCTCCAGGCCCAGGACGGCCGCGTGGTACGCGTCAGCGCCAGCCCCGAACGCCTCTTGCACGTGACCTGCGCCAACGCATTCGAACTCACCCGCGCGGCCTATCACCTGGGCAACCGCCACGTCGCCCTGCAGTTGGGCGATGGCTGGCTGCGCCTGCCGGAAGACTATGTGCTGCAAGCCATGCTTGAGCAGTTGGGCGCCACGGTCGAGTTGATCGACGCGCCCTACCAACCGGAACAGGGCGCCTATGGCGGCGGCCATCACCACTCCCATGCCGGCGACGAAGAGTTCAGCTACGCGCCGCGCCTGCACCAGTTTGGCGTGCGCACGTGAGCATGAGCCCCTCTCTCTCTAGCCTGAATCCGGCCTGGGCGCTGATGCGCCTGGCCAGCCCACAGCTGCCGATCGGTGGCTACAGCTATTCCCAGGGGCTGGAGATGGCGGTGGAGCGCGCAATCGTTTGCGACCCCGACACAGCCGGGCGCTGGATTGCCGATCAACTGCTGCTCAACCTGGCTCGCTTCGAGGCACCGCTGTTGTGGGCCCATTGCTGTGCCGCAGTGGCGGGTGATTGGTCCAGCCTGTCGACCCTCAGCGAACAGCATCGAGCCAGCCGCGAAACCCGCGAGCTGCAGCAGGAAAGCCGGCAAATGGGCTACTCGCTGAAGCAGTTGCTGGAGGGCTTGCCGGAACTGGATGACGAGGCACGTTGCTTTCTCGCCGAGCAAAACGAACCAGGTCTGGCCGTGATGTGGGCTCTGGCCGCACGCGCCTGGCAAATCAGCGCCGAAGACGCCCTCGCTGCGTGGCTCTGGGGCTGGCTGGAAAACCAGCTGGCGGTACTGATGAAAACCCTGCCGCTGGGCCAGCAAGCCGCGCAGCGCCTGACCTCGCAATTACTACCGCTGCTGCAGCAGGCGCAAGCCCAAGCCGTGCACAGCGCACCTGAACAACGGGGCAGCGCCCCATTCGGCCTGGCCCTGGCCAGCATGGCGCACGAGCGCCAGTACAGCCGCCTCTTCCGCTCTTGATCGCCAAAAGGAACAGTCAACTATGAACAGCCAACCCCTGCGTGTCGGTATCGGTGGCCCGGTAGGCTCCGGCAAGACCGCCCTGACCCTGGCCCTGTGCCTGGCCCTGCGCGAGCGCTACAACCTGGCCGTGGTCACCAACGACATCTACACCCAGGAAGATGCGCAGTTTCTGGTGCGCAATGAAGCCCTAGCGCCCGAGCGCATCATCGGCGTAGAAACCGGCGGCTGCCCGCACACCGCGATCCGCGAAGACGCCTCGATCAACCTGGAAGCCGTTGACCAGCTCAACCGCCGCTTCCCGGGCCTGGACCTGATCATCGTCGAGTCCGGTGGCGACAACCTCTCGGCTACCTTCAGCCCGGAACTGTCCGATCTGACGCTGTACGTCATCGACGTCTCGGCGGGCGACAAGCTGCCACGCAAAGGCGGCCCCGGCATCTGCAAATCCGACCTGCTGGTGATCAACAAAGTCGACCTGGCGCCGATGGTGGGCGCCTCCCTGGAAGTCATGGAGCGCGACACCAAGAAGATGCGCGGCGACAAGCCGTTCGTGTTCAGCAACCAGAAGGTTGGCCAGGGCCTCGACGAAATCATCGCCTTTATCGAAAAACAGGGCCTGCTCACTGCAGCCTGACTCTTCCTACGCATTCGCCAATAAGGAGCTTCCATGAATCTGCGTAAAGCCTTGTTCAGCCTGGCGCTGTTCCTCTCCCCCGCCGTTGCCTTCGCCCACCCGGGCCACGACAGCAGCGGTCTGCTGGCCGGTATCGCCCACCCAGTAACCGGTCTGGACCATTTGCTGGCCATGCTCGCCGTAGGCCTGTGGGCCGCACAACAAAAGGGCGCTGCACGCTGGGCGCTGCCGCTGACCTTTGTCGGCACCATGTTGCTGGGCGGCGTGCTGGGTTTTGAAGGGCTGCAATTGCCGTTTATGGAAACCGGAATTGCCGCTTCGGTGCTGGCGCTGGGTCTGCTCGTTGCCGTTGCGGTACGTCCGCCAGTTGCCGTGGCGGTTGGCCTGACGGCGCTGTTTGCCCTGGCCCATGGTGTGGCACATGGTTTGGAGCTGCCTGAGGTAGCGAGCCCTTGGGGTTACGCCGCAGGTTTCGTCGCCGCCACAGCGGCGTTGCATGCGGCTGGTTATGCGCTGGTGCGGGTGTTGCCATCGGCAGCAGCGCCGCTGGTACGCATGGCGGGTATGGCGTCGGCGGGTGCCGGTGCCTGGTTGCTGGTGGGTTAAGACAGATCAAGGCAGAAGCCCACCCACAAGACTGCGGTCCATTGTGGGAGAGGCTTCAGCCTCAATGAAGCAACCACCGCTTAAACGTGTACCGCAACCCGCAACGCCTCGTATGAACCTGCCGCAGCAATTCCCACTGCTGCGCATAACTCCAACACTCGTTCCAGATCCGTGGTGTACACCAACACCGCTTGCATCTCATCGTCCAGGGGCTGGCTAAAGTCCATCAGCACATATCCCTTGGTCTCCGGGCTCAGGGCACTGAGCTGTACCTGAATGCGGTTCATCGCCGTCAGCGGCTCGGTCTTCTGCAGTTGTTTGGGCTTGATGTTGAAGGTCACTTCCTTGCCGAATGAATCAATGATCTGTTGCAGCAGGTCGGGATAGGTGTCGGCCTGGAACAGTACGGTTTCCGGCAAGCTGCCCACCACCACCCACTCACCGAGCGGGATAGGAAAGGTATCGTCGTAGTTGATGTCCGGATTAGCCGCCAGAAAAGCGGCCGGATCGGCGTAGGCTTGCGCCGCTTCGTCGGCGATCTTGTCGATTTCCTCGGCGCCCATGCACCCCGAACTTATTTTGCTGATCAGTTCTACGAGTTGGTCTTTCATGGGCGCGGGTCCTGGCAGGTTTAAAGGGCGCCAAGGATATCGCGAAGGCGCCTTACCCGGCTATTTGGCGAACAGTTGGCTCATGTCCTTGAAGGCCTTGAACTCCAGGGCATTGCCGCAGGGATCGAAGAGAAACATGGTCGCCTGCTCGCCCACCTGGCCCTTGAAACGTACATAGGGCTCGATCACGAATGCGGTGCCCAGCGCCTGCAGGCGTGCGGCCAGCGCCTCCCACTCAGCCCAACCGAGCACCACACCGAAATGGGGCACTGGAACGTCGTGGCCGTCCACCGCGTTGGTGTGGGCCTGTTCCTGGGACGAGGTTTTCGGGTGCTCGTGAATCACCAGTTGGTGGCCGAAGAAATCGAAATCCACCCAATGCTCGCTTGAACGGCCCTCGGCCAGACCGAACACCTCGCCATAGAAGCGGCGCGCGGCAACCAGGTCGAACACAGGAATGGCCAGGTGGAACGGAGAAAGACTCATGGGCTATGCCTCTAGGGGATCACGGTGAGGGGAATTTTAGCCCTGTCACATTTGATTGAAAGACGTTAGTTTTTGCAGCGAGCTCAAATATTTTTGATCAATCGAGATCTCCATGCTGCGCGAACTCAAGACCTTTATCGCCGTCGCCCGCCATGGCACCTTTGCCGCCGCGGGCATGCACGCCGGGCTTACGCAATCGGCAGTCAGCGCGCAAATCCGCAACCTGGAAAATGCCCTGGGCCACTCGCTGTTCGACCGTACCGGACGTCAGGCAGTGCTTAATGCGGCGGGCGAACGGGCCTTACCCATGGCGAAGGAGATGCTGGAGATCTTCGAACGCATGGCCAACAACGACAGCTCGGGCAGCTACAGCGGTGAGCTGAAGATCGGTGCCATTGCCAGCGTACAGACCGGGCTGCTCCCCGCCGCCCTGGTACGCCTGCGTGAAGCAGCGCCGCGGGTGGAAGCCAAGCTGGTGCCGGGGGTGTCGTTGAACCTGCTGAACCAGGTGGATGCGGGCGACCTGGATGTGGCGATCCTGATTCGCCCGCCCTTCCCACTGCCGAAAGAGCTGTATACCCAAGTGCTGCGTGAAGAGCCCTTTGTACTGATCGTGCCGCTGGATGTGCAAGGTGACGATCCACTGCAGATCCTGCGCGAGCAGCCTTTGGTACGCTACGACCGCACTTCGTTTGGCGGGCGCCTGGTCAGCCGTTTTCTGCGCGAACAGCGTCTGAATGTTGATGTTGCCCTGGAGCTGGACGAGCTGGATGGGATTGTGAAGATGATCGAGCATGGGCTCGGCGTTTCGCTGATTCCGCTGGCAGGCCTGTGGGTAGAGAGCGGTGCCAAAGTGCGAATTATCGAATTAGGGGAGCTGACCTTTTATCGCGAGCTGATTCTATTGTTGCGCCATAGCCAGCGCAAACTGGCGATCCAACAACTGTTCAGCACTTGCGTTCAGTATTGAGGTGGCAATGCCCATAAAAAAACCCGGCTGATGTGGCCGGGCTTTTCGTGTGAGGTGAAGCTGAACATCAAGCCACACGGTTAGCACCGATACGGTCAGCGCCACCTTCGGCTACGCGGTTAACGCCGGTACGGTCTGCGCCACCTTCAGCTACACGGTTAGCGCCGGCGCGGTCTGCGCCACCTTCAGCTACGCGGTTGGCGCCGGTACGATCTGCACCACCTTCAGCTACGCGGTTAGCGCCGGTACGATCTGCACCACCTTCAGCTACGCGGTTGGCAGCGGCGCGGTCAGCACCACCTTCGGCAACCAGAGATGATTGGTTCAACTGAGCGCCAAAAGTGAACTGTGGCTGGTCAGAAGGAAGAGCGAATACACTAGCGGAGAGGCTGGCCAGGATGAGGCTGGCGAATACTTGGCTTTTCATTTTTGGGCTCCTTGCGGGGGCTGGAAAGTGGGTACGGAGCCTATGGTACTCACCGAGATTTCTAGCAGAAGTGAAAGGACGCGATAGTAACCATCGATACGAATGATTGCAGAAATAGTCCTTTAAAATCATTCATATACATACGCCAATCACACACTGAAACTGTTTTTTGGCGTTGGCAAAATGCCCTCAATTAGAGCCATCTGCGCTCAATCTGCCTCTTTTTCTAGCAACGCGCGCTTGCGCTCAACGCCCCATCGATAGCCCGAAAGCCCTCCATCGTTACGCACCACGCGATGACAAGGCACAGCCACCGCCAACGAATTTGCCGCACAAGCACCGGCCACTGCCCGCACAGCTCGAGGAGAACCGATGGACTCGGCCACTTGGCGGTAACTAGCGGTTTCGCCGGGAGGAATCGCTTGCAAGGCCTGCCACACGCGCTGCTGAAATACCGTTCCACGGATGTCCAGCGGCAGACTCAACCCAGTCGCAGGCGCCTCGACAAACGTGATGACCTCGCTGAGCGTTTGGCTAAATGCGGCATCGGCGATTTCGAGTTCAGCACGTGGAAAACGTCGCTGCAGATCGTCCTCCAGCTCCTGGGAATTATCGCCAAACAAAATGGCGCAGATGCCCCTATCACTTTGTGCGACCAACAATCTACCCAGCGAGCAACTGCCAATCGCATAGCGAATGCGCACGTTGGTGCCGCCGTCTCGATAAGCCCTCGGCGTCATGCCGAGCAATTTATCCGCCACCGTATAAAAGCGGCCGCTGGAGTTGAAGCCTGCATCGTACAAGGCGGCGGTTACCGTCTCACCTTGCTGCAAATGGTTGCGCACGCGGGCCGCCCGCTGGGCATTGGCATAGCCTTTTGGCGTAACGCCTGTGATCGACTTGAACAACCGATGAAAGTGATAAGGACTCAGGCCGACTTGCGCAGCCAGTTGCTCAAGTGATGGCGGAGTTTCCGCTTCCGCGATCAAGCGACAAGCCTGCTCGACCAGCGCCTGCTGCTGCTCAGCCAAGGAAGCCTGATTAGGCTTGCAGCGTAAACAAGGGCGAAAACCTGAGTCTTCTGCCGCCTGACAACTGCTATGGAATTGCACGTTTTCCGGCAGAGCTTGGCGCGCAGAGCAGGATGGCCGGCAATAGATTCCAGTGGTTTTTACCGAGTAGACGAAGCGGCCATCCGCCGTTTTGTCTCGCTGCTGGACCAGGGGCCAGCGTGGATCAGTGAGTGTTTGTGCCGCTCGGGCTTGTTTGCTGGGCAAAGAAGTCATCGGTGTAACTCAACAGGTGAAGACTGGCCTTACGGTAACAGCAGGTTCAACACCTTACTCACCGAATCTTGCGTTCAAATCATCAACCTGCAGTCCACTTTTCTCGACGCAAAAACAAACCCCCCACTCGCTTTCGCGAATGAGGGGTTTGGAATTTAAGCTTGACGATGACCTACTCTCACATGGAGAAACCCCACACTACCATCGGCGATGCGTCGTTTCACTACTGAGTTCGGGATGGGATCAGGTGGTTCCAACGCTCTATGGTCGTCAAGCAATTCG
>NZ_QAOJ01000013.1 GCF_003050835.1 Pseudomonas sp. GV071
CGAATTGCTTGACGACCATAGAGCGTTGGAACCACCTGATCCCATCCCGAACTCAGTAGTGAAACGACGCATCGCCGATGGTAGTGTGGGGTTTCCCCATGTGAGAGTAGGTCATCGTCAAGCTTAAATTCCAAACCCCTCATTCGCGAAAGCGAGTGGGGGGTTTTTTTTTGCGCCGAGAAAAGTGGGCGGCAGGCTGATCATTGCCCCATCCGGCCAGCAAACGAAGAAATAACAGGTCGCGATAGACGCATTCCTCCTTATTGCGTCTAGGATTGCCAGCAGTGGTCCGCCACGCGCAGACCTGTTCGTTTACCCTGTAGGCAAAACCCTCTAGAGCTTTTTCCATGTCTGATGTTGCAGATGCTGGTGAACTGTCCGAGATGCCATTGGAGGCGTTGACCGCCTGCCATGAGTGCGACTTGCTGATGCAAAAACCCGAGCTGCAGGTCGGCGAAAGTGCTCACTGTCCGCGCTGCGGTTATGAGTTGTATATGAGCCGCCCGAAGGTGGTGAAGCGCAGTATGGCGTTGGTGATTGCAGCACTATTGCTGTATTTCCCGGCCAACTTTCTACCGATCATGGAACTGAGCCTACTCGGCCAGAACAGCACCGACACCGTTTGGAGTGGCGTCCTCGCCCTCTACGAGTCCGGCATGCAAGGCGTGGCCGTGGTGGTATTTCTCGCCAGCATGGCGGTACCGTTGCTCAAGCTGGTCTGCCAATTCCTGGTTTTGCTCAGCATCCAATTGAAATTCGGCCGCAGTTACGGCCTGCTGCTTTACCGCATTTATCACCATATGCGTGAGTGGGGCATGCTGGAGGTCTATCTGATGGGCACGCTGGTATCGGTGGTGAAACTCATCGGTCTGGCGGACATAACGCTGGGCGTCGGCTTGGCCTGTTTTGTATCGCTGCTGCTGATTCAGGTCTGGCTGGAAGTGACCATGACGCCACATCAAATCTGGGATGCGTTATCGGGAGAGGATGACCATGCGGGCCATTGATGCAGGCATTCTGGTGTGCCACGAATGCCACCAACTGAACCGGGAAGAGCCCGACAGCCACAGCCAGTTCTGTACTCGCTGTGGTGGCAGCGTGCATGCGCGCAAGCCTAATAGCCTCACACGGACCTGGGCATTGCTGCTGACCTCTGCCGTGCTTTATGTCCCCGCCAATCTGCTGCCGATCATGACCGTCAGCACCCTCGGTAAAGGCGAGCCCGACACCATCATGTCCGGGGTGATCGCCCTGGTTCAGTTCGGCATGATCCCCATTGCCGCCGTGGTGTTTATCGCCAGTATTCTGGTGCCCACTTTCAAGCTGGTGGGCATTGGTTTGCTGCTGTACTCGGTGCAACGCCGGCTACCGATGTCGCCCCGCCAGCGCATCGTCATGTACCGCTTTATTGAATGGATAGGCCGCTGGTCGATGCTCGATGTGTTTGTCATCGCCATCCTGGTGGCCCTGGTCAACTTTGGCAGCCTGGCCAGTATCGAACCGGGTTATGGCGCCGCCGCTTTTTGCAGTGTGGTTATCCTGACCATGTTGGCTGCATTAACCTTCGACCCGCGCTTGCTCTGGGACAACACCGAAACGGACGACGATGACAATGACTGATCTGCCCAAAGCCAAAATCCGCCCGGCCTCCAACTGGTCCGCCATCTGGGTCCTGCCGCTGATTGCCCTGCTGATTGGCGGCTGGTTGGCCTGGCGCGCCTACGACCAGGCAGGCATCGATATTCAGATCATCTTCGCCACCGGCGATGGTATTCAGGCTGGCAAGACCGAAGTTATCTACAAAGGCATGCCGGTCGGTAAGGTCAAAACCCTCACCCTGGACGACACCGGCGCCCGCCGTGGGGTCATCGCCACGGTGGAAATGGATAAAGACGTCGAGAAATACCTGCGCACCAACACCCGCTTCTGGCTGGTCAAGCCTAGCGTCAGCCTGGCCGGTGTGACGGGTCTGGAAACCTTGGTGTCGGGTAATTACATCACCGCCGCGCCGGGCGACGGCGAGCCGGAACGTAAATTCACCGCCCTGGACGAAGTGCCGCCGATTGCCGATTCGGTGCCCGGTTTGCACCTGACCCTGAAGGCCGAACGCCTGGGCTCGCTGAACCGCGACAGCCCGGTGTTCTACAAGCAAATCCAGGTGGGCCGGGTGAAGAGCTACAGCCTTGCCGCCGACCAGACCACCATCGAAGTGAAGGTATTCATCGAGCCGCAGTACGCGCAACTGGTGCGTAAACACACGCGCTTCTGGAACGCTAGCGGCGTGACGGTGAACGCCGATCTGAGTGGCTTCAAGGTCCACACCGAATCGCTGGCGAGCATCGTGGCCGGTGGTATCGCATTCGCCACACCTGAGCACCGTAAAGACAGCCCGCCCACGGACCCAAGCCTGCCGTTTCGTCTATACGAAGATTTCGACGCCGCCCAGGTGGGTATCAAGGTCAACGTCAAACTCGCTGACTTTGAGGGCTTGCAGGCAGGCCGCACGCCCGTGATGTACAAGGGGATTCAGGTCGGCACGCTGAAAACCCTGAAGATCAATGACGACCTGTCCACTGCTTCGGCCGAGTTGGCGATGGACCCTCGTGGAGAAGACTATCTCGTAGAGGGAACCGAATTCTGGGTGGTCAAACCTGTCATCTCGCTGGCGGGAATCACCGGCATCGAAGCCTTGGTGAAGGGCAACTACATCGCAGTGCGGCCGGGGGAGCGGCCTAACCCGCCGGCCCGCGACTTTGTCGCTCGCCTCAAGCCTCCACCGCTCGACCTCAGTGCCCCTGGCCTGCACCTTGTACTCTACAGCGAAGTATTGGGCTCGCTGGAGGTTGGCAGCCCGGTGCTCTACAAACAGATCAAAGTCGGCACCGTGCAGAGCTACCAACTGGCCCGCGACCGCAAACGCGTGGCCATCGGTGTGCATATCGAGCCGGAGTACGCCAATCTGGTGAACAACTCCACGCGCTTCTGGAACGCCAGCGGCATCACCCTCACCGGCGGCCTGTCCGGCGTCACGGTGAAAAGTGAGTCGCTGCAAACGCTGCTCGCCGGTGGTATCAGTTTCGAAACCCCAGACCCCAAAGCCGCGCCGACCAAGCGGGTGCAGCGTTTTACCTTGCACACCGATCGCGAAAACGCGCTGCAAAAAGGCACGGTGATCAACATTCGCGTCGACTCGGGTGACGGTCTGAAACCCGGCACGCCGATTCGCTACAAAGGCATTGATCTGGGCAAAGTCGAAACCGTGACCCTCACCGACGATCTGCAAGCCGTGCAGCTCACCGCTCGTATCACCGAGGGCGCGGACAAAGTTGCCCGCGTCGGCTCGCAGTTCTGGGTGGTGAAACCGGAGTTAGGCCTGATCCGCACCGCCAACCTCGACACCCTGGTCAGCGGTCAATACCTGCAAGTGCAGCCGGCGGCCAAGGCTGTCACACCACAGACCAACTTCGTCGCACTGAGTGAACCGCCGGTGCTGACCACTCAGGAAAGCGGGTTGCGTCTGACCCTCAGCGCACCGCGCCGCGGCTCGATCAAGATTGATGTGCCGGTCACCTACCGCGAAGTGCAGGTTGGCAAAGTCACTGGCATTGAACTGGGCTCCAACGCCGACCGCGTGCTGATCCGCATCCTGATCGAGCCGAAGTATGCCGCTCTGGTCCGCAGTGGCAGCCGCTTCTGGAGTGCCAGTGGTTTCTCGGTGGATTGGGGCCTGTTCAAGGGCGCCAAGGTGCGCACTGAGTCGGTTGAGTCGTTGCTGCAGGGCGGCATTGCCTTCGCGACTCCAGATGGCGAGCAGATGGGTGCGCCGGTGAAGGCGGAGCAGACCTTTGCGCTGAATGAAGAGGCCAATGATGAGTGGCTGAAGTGGGCGCCGAAAATACCTGTGGGTAAATAAACAAAAAGGGCCGCAATAGCGGCCCTGTTCCATGGTGGTCAAAAGCTTCGCGGCTAAAGCCGCTCCTACGAGATCGCACGATTCGTAGGAGCGGCTTTAGCCGCGATTGGTCTTTACGCCGGTTCAACCTCCGCCTCAGCCTTCACCACCGGCGCATGCCGACGGATGTACTTCCAATCCGCCTCATCGATGTAAATCCCGTTCGGCCCACTGCCGCCTTCCAGGTCGATGGCGATATGGGCGCTCACCTGCGGTTTCACACTGGCCAGAATCGGCACGAAGCCCAGCTGCAGGCTGGTTTCGATCAGTGCCTGCTGGTTGCGTTCGTCGATGTCCGCGGCTTCGTCCAGGTAGTACGGCAGGCGTACCTTGCCGGCTTGTTCGCGGTCCATCAGGTGCAGCAACAGGTACATGTTGGTCAGTGCCTTGATGGTCATGGTGGTGCCGTTGGACGCGGCGCCATCAATGTCGGTGTGCACGATCGGCTGGCCGCCGACCTTGGTGATTTCGAATGCGAGCTCGAACAGATCCTTGAGCCCCAACTGGTTATGGTTGGCCGCTACCAGGCGTGCCAGGTATTCCTTGGCTTCCTCGTTGCGCACGTCCTGATCGGCCGACTGGTTGAGGTCGAACACGCTCAGGGTTTCGCCTTCTTCGTACTGACCGGCGCTGTGGATGATCTGGTCGATGTGCTTTAGCGCGTCCTTGTTCGGCGCCAGCACGATGCGAAAGCTTTCCAGGTTGGAGACCTGGCGACGGTTGATCTCGCGGTTGAACAAGGCCAACTGGTGTTCGAGGTTGTCGTAGTCGCTGCGGATATTGCGCAGGGTCCGGGCGATATCGGTGACCGCGGCGCGGCGCGCCTTGGCCAGGGTCAGGGCTTCGTCCTGACGGTGGGCGTAGGCGTTGACCAACAGGTGCAGGCGGCGCTCGACATCGTCTTCGCTGTCGAACTTGGCCACACCCTTGAGGCGGATCTGCGCGTACAGCGCGTCGATCTGCCCGTCGATGCGCTGCAGGCTCTGCCAGGCGTCTTGGTAGTCGTTGAGCAGCGGCAGCAGGTTGTCCAGCGAGTCGTCCACCGGATCCATAAACGGCGTACCGAACGGCAGGTTGGCCGGTAGCAACTGACGGCGACGCAGGGCGTCTTCCAGGGTGCGTTCCTTGGCCTCCAGATCGGCCAACTGGCGACCAACCAACTGCAGCTTGGCCGACAGTTGCTGGACGCGTTCGGTGAAGGCATCACTGGCGCGCTTGAGGTCATCCTGGGCCGCTTCGGCCTGCGCCAGCTGCTCCAGTTTGCCCGGCTCTTCGACGGCCAGGGTCTGGCTGCGACGGAAGTCTTCCAGGGCTTTCTGTGCGTCCAGCACCTGGTTGTACAGGCTTTCGGCCTGGGCCTTGCTGGCGGCACGGTCAGACGCCACGCTCTGCTGGGTCTTGAGCTGTTTCAGCTCTTTCTCCAAGCGTTCTTTCTGATCGCGCAACGCGGCACGGTCAGCCAGGGCTTGCAGGGCCGGCGGTTCGATATGGCTGAGGTCGATGCTCAAGCCCGGCACTTCGAAGCGCTCGGCTTTGAAGCCGTCGAGGATCACTTCCAGGGATTTCACCCACTTGCCGTCTTCGTCCAGGCCAATGCCGTGTTCGCCCAATGGCAGGCTGAACAGCGCACCATTGAACAGGCGCATCAGGCGCTCGACGTCCTGTTGGCTGAACTCTTCACGCAGGCGGGCGTAGCTGTTGTTGTCGGCGTGTTCCAGTTGTTGGCGCACCGACTTCAAGCGTTTCTCCAGGTCACGCAGACGCTCGTCGAGGTCTTCGCTGCTGAACTGCCGCGACTGCGCCAGGGCGCCAGCCAGTTCGTCGTGGGCATCCTTGGCGGCCAGCAGTTGCTGCTCCAGCACCTGGGCATTGTCGACCAGGGCGAAGCGCTGCTTGAGCACGCCGAACTCGCCGAGCCAGCGTTGAATCTCGCTGATCTCGCGCTCCAGACGCATCAGCTCCTGGGTGCCGCCGCGCTGGTTCTGTTGCAGGCCATCCTGCTCGCCACGGTAGTGCTCGGCTTGAATCACCAGCTCTTCGCGGCGGGCGCCGGCGTAGTCCTGCCAGGCGCCGAGCAAGGAATCGAGCAGCGGCGAAATGCGGTGCAGCTTGCCGCGCAGCACTTCGCGCTGGGCCACGCCGGCACTCAGCGCTTCCACCAACGGCCCGGCAGCGACCAGCGATTGGTAGTCGGCTTCCATCCGGCGTACATCGCGGAAGGCTTCTTCGCACGCGGCAATGTAATCGACGCTACCCGAACGCAGGCTGTGCTCGAAGGCATCGAGGAACAGCTGCTTGAGTTTGGCCGCCGTGATTTCGCGCATGTGCAGCAGGTTGATAAACAGCGCGCGGAAGGTCTTCAGGCTCTGTTCACTGGTGGAGCGCAGCGGGATCAGGGTCAGGTCCAGCGGAATCGAGGTGTGCCCGCCCACCAGCAAGCGCCGCAGCTCTTCGGGCTTGAGCTCGTAGGCCTTGATGTTCTCGCGTTCGAGGTTGGCAAACAGCTCGCGCTGACGCAGGCAGGTGCCGTTCTTCTGGTAGTGCTCCAGGTGCAGCTCGCCGGCATAGGCGAAGAACTGGTGACCGAAACCGCCACCCGGGCCACGACCGGCCACGCCGATCACGTGCGGGCCGTGCGGCAGGGACACTTCGACGAGGATGTAGCTGGTGTCGCTGGCGAAGTAGAACTTGCGCGAGGCTTCCAGGCTGTACTTGCCGAAGCTCATGTCGGACATGCGCGCCAGAATCGGGAATTGCAGGGCGTTGATCGAGGCACTCTTGCCCAAGTTGTTGGCGCCGTACACCGACAGCGGCTGTTCCAGCGGGAACAAGCCCAGGCTGTAGCCGGCGGTGTTCAGCAGGGCAAAGCGGCGAATACCGTAGCGTTCCTGGCTCATGCGTCGTTCTCCTGATTGGCACGCTCTTCAGCCATGGCGCGGACCAGGGCCTGTTCTTCGCTTTCTTCTTCCTGAACCAGCGCAACGACGGCGCCGGGCAACGGCGGTATATCGCCGTCGTCTTCGCCCTCGATCAGCAGAATGTCGTCTTCACTGCTGTCCTCATCCACCAGTACCGGGGTGGGCAGCGGCAACACGCTGTGCAGGCTGGCCGCCAGGTCGCGGTCCTGTTGCACCGACAGGCATACATCAAGGAAGCGGTGCATCGGCGGCAGAAAGCGGTAGATGCCGTTGTCTTCGCTGGCGAAACCCAGCTGCGTCATACGCCGCATGACCTTTTCTTCCAGCTCTTCCTGGGTGGTGACTTCGGCCTGCAGAAACAGGTCGCGGTACTTCTCCAGCAACGGTGGCAGCTCATCGCGGCCGAGGCTGCCGCCATCGAGCACCGCCAGCGGGTCGCGGCCCTGGTCGGCGAGGTGCTCGACCAGAATGAAGGTAAACAACGCCAGACGCTGGGCGGTCTTGTTCACCTGGGCGCCCATCTGTTCGGGCACGAAGTAGTAGAAACCGCGGCTGTCGCAGACCAATTCAAACCCCAACGCGCGAAATAGCGCGCGGTAGGCGTCCTGCTGGTTGGACAGTTGGCTGTACAGCTCGGCGTCGCGGTGGCTGACGTGGTAACCCTTGAACAGCTCGCGAAAGATTGGCGCCAGTTGGCTCAGTTCGGACAGGTCAATATTCATACACAGGCTTCTTCAGAAAGTCGGCTACGGGCTTACGCATGTTTGCTGGCCACCAGGGCAAACGAGCACAGGCTGACCTGGTGCTCGGCGGTGAGGTAATCGCGGCGCTCCAGGCGTTCGCGCTGGAAGCGGCCGTCACGCGACAGGCGCGAGAACCAGTACAACAGCTCGTCGGTGGCGCCAGTGGGCTCCTGCTCCAGCAGCCAGACCATCAGGTCCGGCAGCGGCAGGGCGCTCTGGCAGCGCTCGAGCATTTCCCGCGCGGTGCGCGGCGCCTGGGGCGCATCGCCACCTTTGCGGGTGCCGCTGGCCTTGGGAAATTGCGTGGGTTTGGGTTCGAAACGAGCCAGGGCATAGACATACGACTCGACCTGGCTGGTACTGCCGAGAAAGGTGCTCTGCGGCCGGGTGAACAGCGGCATGGCCGCCTGCGGTACGGCGTCCAGGCCCTTGCGGCGAATCGCCGACAACGCCAGCGCCGCGCCGCGGGTCACGGCATTGTGCCGGCGCGCTTCTTCACGCAGCGGCAGCAGCAGCTCGCGGGCGCGGCGCAGGGTCAGTTGGGCGGTGGTCTGCATTTCCAGAATGCGCGCATGGGTGCGCAGCAGCAGGTCGTCATCCACCAGTTGGCCCAGGCGATGTTGCTCGCTGAGCAGCTTCAACAGCACCTGCTCGACACGGCGCACGCCCTGTTCGAAGGCACCGTCGGCGTTGACCAGCTGAATCATCGGCTCGACGTACTCGTCCCAGGTCGCCAGGACTTCGGCATAACGCTGACGCAGGGGAATCTGCCGGTCGCTGGTCTTGGCCCGATCGGCTACGCCGACCAGCGCCTGTTCGTCATTGGCGAGTTTTTTCAGCACGTCGCGCACGCGCATATCCAGCAGCCGCAGTTGGCGGGCCAGGTCGCTGGCGTCGCGAATCTCGAAGGCATCCTGAATGTAACCGGCCAGGCGTTCGAGGTGGCGCAGATAGGCTTCGATTTCCAGGCACAGGCCAAGGCGGTGTTCGCGGCGCAGGTAGGCGAGGAAGTCGTGAATTTGCGCATTGAGCTCGAAGCGGTTCGGGCTCTTGGCCACCGGCACCAGGATGTCCAGGCGGATCCAGGTGTCCAGCAGGCCGGTGATATCGGCCGGGGTGCTCTCCACCAATTGCACCGCCAACTGCGCGCGCAGTTCGATCAGGCTCATGGTGCCTTGGTCGAACCGCTCACAGAGCGGCTCGAGTAACGTCCAGTGTTCAGCGAGGGCGCGCAATACGCGCTTGGGCTCGATCATGTGCACTCGTTTTTTTGATTAGGGGTGGGGCAAAGGTCGCGATTGTACTGCATGAGGGGTGGGGCGCTTCATTCTCAGGTGATCAAAGGCCATCCGATTCAGCCGCGATGCATTTACCCTGCAAAAGTGACCAATTACGGCACTTAGCGACCCCCGCGCGAACCTTTGTTTCAACCCTGTTACCTCCCCAGTCAGCGTTTCAAGTACTTGAAACCGTTGGCATGTTTTCTGCGATAGGGTTGGCAACTGCACTTTCTGGAACGCCCATGTCCGCTAACACTGCCGCCTACGCCCAAGCCCGCTGGGATGAGTTGGAACGCCAGAGCGACCTCGACTGGGACCTGGACGCGATCACCGATCGCCGCGAGGCCGTGGCCTTTTTGCAGCGTTTCGAAAACCGCCTGTGCATCTATTCCAGCTACGTGGAAAAGCTCTACAGCAATTACAGCTTCGTGGTGCCGGAAGCCGAAGAGGGCAGTATCACCATCCTCCCCGACGAGCAGGCCTGGCACGACACCTTCAACGACATTCCCGCCGACGCGGTGGAGCCCACCGGCATCCACATCCTGCCCGGCGAAACCATGGGTTACAGCGGCCTGTACTTGAAGATTCCGGGTGAACACCGTCTGGTGGCGTCCAAGGAGTTGCCGTTTCAGGAAGGGCTCAAGCTATTGATCCAGCGCTACCAGGCCAAGGGCGAAAGCTTTCTGCCGGTGCTGATCAAGGGCGACCTGCGTGAGTACGAAGCGCGCATGCCCTCGCTGCACCTGCACCGCATCAACCCGGCCAAGCTGGGTAACAGCTCCAAACTCAGCGTCGACGCGATCAAGGGCGCGATTGCCGATCACCTGATCGCGCTGTTCCGTCAGCACTGATCCCCCGCCTGCCAGGGTGGCGTTACGCCAGTGTGATTTTGCGTAACAGTCGCCCAGCCTCCCGCCCAAATTCTCCTGTGCAAACTCGACTATGGGTCGGGCGTGTGTGGCGACCGAGCTTCTTATAGTGATGCCGTGGATTCCTGCCGCGTTTACGCCTGGGGTCCGGCCACAATAAGAATAAGGAAATCACCATGCGCTCGCCCCGTAGCCTTGCCGCACTTGGTTATGTCTCTCTGCTCACTGGCGCTCTGCTGGCTGGCCCTGCCCAGGCCAAGCTGGAGGCGTTGGCCGATAGCGAGTTGTCGAATGTCACCGGTCAGGCGTTTATCAACCTGACCACCGACGCCAATGCCGGCATCAACTACACGCGGGTGAATCTGGGGGTCAACCTCGACACCCAGCTGAACATGAAAAAGCTCCAGCTCGGCCAATACAACGACAGCACCACACGGCCGGGTGAAGTCGCGGGCTCTTCCGACATCCTGATCAACAACTTTGCCCTCGGCACGGTGAATGCCGACGACAGCATCAACGCCTTCAAGATCGCCAACCCGTTTATCGAACTGGCCTACGAAGGCAACAAGGTGGTCGGTGTGCGCATCGGTTTTGGCGAGGCCAAGGGCACCTTGTCCGGCGACATCGCCAGCCTCACCGGCAACGTGCCGGTGCATATCAAGGGCAGTGGCCAGGCGATTTACGACGTGGCCAACGTGGGCCAGAAACTGATCTTGGGCATCGGCGGCATCTACACCACCAGTACGCTTGAGGCCGATGCGCAACTGGTCAACAGCAGCGGCGCTGCCGACCCGGTTCGCGGCACCCAGGCCGGGATCAAGAACGGTGATGGTCTGACCTGCACCAGCGGTTGCCTGCCGATTCTCACTGACGCAGCGCTGGGCATTATCAAATCTGACGGTTGCGCCCTGTTGGGCATCCAGACCTGCTTCAACCTGGCTCAATTCAAGTCGTTGCCAGTGGGCAATATGGCGGTGGTCGACCAGGCCAACACCGCCGCCATCGAGGGCGCGACCAAAGGCTTCTTCATTTCCTTGCAAACCAAGGATGTGGCCTGGCGCGATCTGGACAGCAACTCCTTCATGACCGCCCTCAAAGGCGCCTTCATGAACATGCCCAAGTACAAAGACGCCAACGGCAATATGGTTTCGCCGATCAACATCGACTTCAACCAGGCCTTCAATGGAATTCCGCGGCAGGACACCTGCCTCGGTTCCGCGACTTCCGGGTGCTGAGATGAGTGCCCCGTTGCGGTTTGCCGCGTTGGCGCTGCTGGCGGTCAGCAGCCTGGCCCGTGCCGAGATGCAAGCCCTGGATGACCAGGAACTGTCCGGCGTGCAGGGCGCCGGGTTTGGTTTCGTCCTGGAAAACATCCTGCTGGATGCCAACAACTCGACCATCACCATCAACGACATCACCAACGGCAGCGGCCAGAACGTGCCGATCTCGGTGAAGGAGTTTTACCTGGGCGCCGCCGGCAGCAACAAGGGCGCCAACCTCAACCCGGTGACCATCGGCCGTCTCAGCTCGCCGTTCACCCTCGACCTGAATAAAGGCGAAAACCTGCGCACCCTGCGCGATGACGGTGTGTGGGTGCAGACCACGCCGAGCAACGTCGCGGTGCTGGCCCTGACTTTTCCTGAGCGCCTGACCGGTGCTGCCGGCCAGGCCTGTATTTCCGGTTACGCCGCCGCCGGCAGCAACTGCTCCAGCCGCGCCAGCGAGAAGGCTGACCTGGGCATTCGTTTCGACTTCCAGGTGGCCGCCGGGCGCACCGACATTCTCAATATCGACATCGCCGAGCTGGCCATGGACGGCTCCTACCTGCGCCTGTGGGGCGACAACGCGCGCAGCCAGCTGGTCGGCGAAATGCGCCTGAACCTGTATGCCAAAAGCCTCACGGTAATGTCCTGCGCCGCCGGTGCCACCAACTGCACCAGCGCCGCCGAGCAGGAAGCGCGCACCATCACCCTGAGCAACACCTACGCCAATATTGCCCTGGGCTACGGCAAAACCCAGCCGTTGCTGTTCGACGTCAACAGCAATGGCCAGTTTGTCCTCGAACTGCCCAACCCCACTGCTGGCGGCACCACCACCGCCCAGCGCAATACCCTGGCCAGCGACTTCTACGCCAACGCGCCGCGCACCAACATCATCATCGACAACCTCAAAGTCGGCAGCGGCAACTACAACACCGGTGGCTACAACTTCGGCTACAACGCGCTCGAGGGCCTGAGCATCAACTACCTGAAGGTGACCAGTCATGACCTTTAGACGCATCGAGTGGTTGTTCCTGTGGATCGCGCTGTTGCTGCCGGCGCTGGCGCGCAGCGAGCTGCAGCCGATGGCGGACGACGCCTTGAGCGCCACCAGTGGCCAGGGCGGGGTGTACTTGTCCGGCGACTTCAGCATCAACAAAAACGGCGGCGTGTTGTGGACCACCCCCAGCAGCAACACCGCCAGCACCTGGACTGCCACCCAGCGCAGTTGCGCCACCCTTGGTTCCAGCTCGCCGGAAGACTGCGGCATGCGCCTGGCCATTCGCGCCGAAGCGGCCGGCGGCTGGTACGTGCTGGACAACATGAAAGGTATTTTCAGCTTCGACGGCCTGACCCTGCGCACGCGCTTTATCGACAGCGGCTTCAATGGCGATGGCGCCACGTTCGGCCAGGACACCCTGGAGTTCGGCCTACCCAACGAAATGAAATTCCAGGACGCACGCTTCACCTTCGCCGTGGCCAACCAGGGCGGCTGGCGCAACAAGGCCGGCACCGCAGCCAATGGTGGCGACGCGACGTACCAACAGACCAATATTTTCTCGGCGAAGATCGACGGCAGCATTCGTATGCAAGGCAACGTGCTGGTGTTCCCTAAAAACTGAGAGCCTAAAAATTGAGGAGTAAGCGGATGCCCAGAAATCTGCTGCTATTGCCACTGCTCTGCCTCAGTTTGCCGAGCCTGGCCATGCAGGCGCTGGACGACGACAGCCTGGCCAGCGTCAACGGCCAGTCCGGCATCAGCATGGAAATCAGCGGCGGCGGCTGGTCGGCGAGCAACGTCAGCTACAGCGAAGACGGCAAAACCGTGGCGCTGAAAGAGGTCAGCAACCGTCCGGCCAGCGGCAGCACATCCACCTCCACCACCAAGATCGACGTGGTCGGCAACCAGTTGGTGGTCGAACACAAAGCCAGCCCGCAAGTGCTGGCTGTGAACAACGTGGAAATGGCCGGCAGCAGCAACAGCTTCGGCAGCTTCCGCGCCTTCTACATCCTCGGCGCCACCCTCAAAATCAAAGGCGGCGGTGCCAGCGGTGTCAGTGGAATCGGCCTGGATGACAGCAAGCTGTCGCTCACCGACGTGACCTTTTACTACCGCGACAACGGCTACGACCTGATCGTCAACGGCATGTCGTTCGACGCCTACCTCAACGCCGCCTACCTGGACATCGTCAGTGGCGGCAGCGGCAAAGAGGTCAAACTCGACCTCGGCAACTCGCGGTTGGTCGCCAACATCGGCGGCATCAGCCTGGACCTGGCCCACAGCGACGCGGTCAGTGGTGTGCCGGCGACGCCGACCAGCCCGGATACCCGCGACCCCAACTTCAACAAAAGTTTTGGCAGCCTCAACCTCGACCTGCGCCTGGGCGGCAGCCTTAGCATCGGCAGTGGCGGCGCCAGCGGCCAGGGCATCCGTATTCGGCCGAACCTGACCATCAGCAACAGCCTGTTCCAGTACCAGGACGAAGGTGTGCTGCGCGCCGAAAACTTCTCCGGAGTGCTCAGCAGCACCAACGGCCTGTTTCTCGACCTGGCCAGCGACACCACGGGCAATTACGCCCAAGTCAAATTCCCCGACCTGCGCCTGAACGCCACCCTCGGCGGCCTGATCATCGGCAACGCCAGCAACCAGAAACTCGGTAGCCTGGGCATCGACCTCAACTTCCTCGACGATGGAGCCAAACAGAACTGGCTGAAACTGCGCCCTGGCGGCGACCCCAATTCCGGTCTCAAAGGCATCACCGCCGACGTCAGCTGGAACATGGTCAACAGCTCGGTATCGCTTACCGATAATGGCAACAGCATGTGGTTCAGTGGCCTGCGCACCAACGGCACCGGTCAGGTCACCCTCGACCTGACCAAGAGCTGCGCCGCCGGCGCCAGCACCGGTTGCTACTCAGGCACCCAGAGCGACATGAGCAAGGGCAACTACAACGGCCATTTCGACGGCCTGCGCCTGGGCTTGAACAACATCAAAGGCAGCTACAGCTTCGATGGCCTGCGGGTTGGTAGCGCCACCGCGCCGCTGCAGGGCGGCACCGAACTGCTGGTGCTGATGGAAATCTTCCCGGCCTACGACTTCACCATGAACGGCCAACTGACTATCCAACCGGGAGGTTTCAGCGGCAGCGGCGTTCGCTACAACGCCGACTTCTACGTTACCGAAGCGCGCGCGGCGATCACGGTCGATGAGGCAGGCAGAGGCCTGTGGCTGTCCGGCACCAGCTACGACATGCACTTTCGCGACGGCACCCTGGACATCAGCAGCGGCGCCACGGGCGAGAAGGGAGGCGTCGAACTGCGCAAAGGCACCTACTGGTCGAAACTCGACGTCAGCGATGTACGCTGGGGCGACCGCGCCACCGG
This sequence comes from Pseudomonas sp. GV071, assembly GCF_003050835.1. Taxonomy (GTDB): domain Bacteria; phylum Pseudomonadota; class Gammaproteobacteria; order Pseudomonadales; family Pseudomonadaceae; genus Aquipseudomonas. The sequence continues at coordinate 14,406 of NZ_QAOJ01000013.1, forward strand.
CACCAGCCTCGGCCGGATCATGCTCAAGCGTTATGAGCAGGGCTCGACCTTGGCCCTCAGCTCGGGCGGCGCCGGAGCGCTCTGCGTCGGTGCATCCGGCGGCACTGCCAGTGCCTGCGGTGCAGCGGGTGGGCGCTGGGAAGACCGTGGCAACGAAGGCGTGTCGGTAAAACTGAAAAGCGTTTTTGTGCGTGACACCGCGGTGGACAGTTCGGTGAATGGCGTGGCCACCGACGAGAAGCGCAACCAGATTCTGTGGGAGACCAACCGCACCGGCGGCAATGGCACCGGCGCGCAGTTGGTGATCGACAACTTCTCCACCTCCGATGGCGATCCGAACAATCCCAACGCCAACACCTATGGCGTCAATGCCGACCTCAACCTTGATGTGGCGCCAACCAAAGTGAAGGTCAAGAGCGGGGCCAATGCCGGCACCAACGTGACGCCGGACCCGTTGGGGTTTGCCGTGAACGGCCGGATCACGTTCAAGGAAGTGAACGTGGACCGCTTGCAGAATGTGCACCCGACCGGCGGGGCGGTGACGGCCATGTACGGGATCAAGGCGCAGAACGCGGATATTCGGGCGAACCTTACGGCTACGCCGATCAACTAAAACGGCCCCTCTCCCCCGGCCCTCTCCCGCAAGCGGGCGAGGGGTGACTTATGCTTGCGGCTCTGCGCGGTCAGCTCCCTCGCCCGATTGCGGGAGAGGGCTGGGGAGAGGGGCCTTTGATCTGCGTTTGAAATCACCACATACCAGAACCCGACACGACCCTTTCCCCCCACCCGTCTTTGCGGCGACAATCGCTCCCTTTCTTGCGTCAATCACGCAGACCCAGCGCCTGCGTGTGGAGCCTAAATGATCACCGAATTGCGCCGTCGCGCTTATCTGAATGCCATGCAGGTCGCCAACTGGCTGCCCCGCGTGTCGCTGCCATTCGCCGCGCCGTCTCGTCCTGAACTGTTCGAAGCGCTTGAGCCCGAGCCGCAGCCGGTAGCCGTCAGCGTCGAACCGGTGCAGCAAACCGCTGCAGCGCCGCAAGCAACCGTCGAGCCCAGCCCGCCCACCGTTACCGAACGGCCAAAAATCGAAGTCCCGCGCCCAACCGCACGGGTTGAGGCCAAGCCACAGCCTGTGGCCGCCGACGAAGAAACACCCGCTGCACCGGCCAAAGTGGCCCCGCTGCCGCCGCCCCGTTTCAGCCTGCAACTGCTGCGCGCCGGCTCCTGCGTAATCCTGGCCGAGTTGGCCACCGGGGAGCCTTTCGCCGCTCGTGATCCGGCCTACCTGCTACTCAAGGATCTGCTGCGCGCCGCCGGCCTGCCCGACAGCCCGCAGATTCTCGGCGAGCCAGTACGTTGGCCGCTGCTGGCCAAGGGCAATATGGACCAGGGCCCGCAGGCTGCGCTGGAGTACGTGCAAGGCTTTCTGATGGCGCGTATGGAGCAGGAGCAGGACTGCAAATGCTTGTGGCTGGTCGGTTTGCCGGCCATCCGGTTTGCTGGTGAGGCGGACGAAGACGCCTATAACCGCGAGCTGCAGGTGGAAGGGCTGGGCGCTGCCTGGGCCATGCCGAGCCTGGAGCTGTTGATGGACGAGCCGGTGCGCAAGGCGCCGTTGTGGCAGGCCATGCAGCGGGTGATGCGCCGCTGGCAGACGCAGGGAGCCGAGTCGCTGCATGAATGACACCGTTACCATCCGCCCGATGACCGAGGCGGATCTCGATGAAGTAGTCCAGATCGAATGCGCCGCCTACAGCCACCCCTGGTCGCGCAAACTGTTCCATGACGGCCTCAGCAGTTACGACTGCTGGGTGATGTTCGAAGGCGAGCGCCAGGTCGGCCACGCCATTCTCAGTGTGATCATCGACGAAGCCCATCTGCTCAATATCGCCATCGCCCCCCACGGCCAGGGCCGGGGGCTGGGCTTGCTCCTGTTGGAGCGCATTATGCAGCGCGCACTGGAACTGAAAGCCGGCGAGTGTTTCCTCGAAGTGCGTGCCAGCAACCTGGCGGCGTACCGGTTGTACGAGCGTTATGGCTTCAACGAAATCGGCCGCCGTCGCGATTACTATCCGGCCCCGGGTGGCCGTGAAGATGCCTTGGTGATGGCCTGCACCCTGTTCGACTAGAACCGGTTTTCGATTTTCTGGCACTGACGTACTCTCTGGCCCCATAACCATAAAAAAGGATCTGGGGCATGGGTGATACCGATGTGATTGTGGTCGGCGCGGGCATCTCCGGACTGACCGCCGCTTGGCGTCTGGCCCAGGCTGGCCAGCGGGTCAAGGTGCTGGAAGCCAATGCCCGGGTCGGTGGCCGCACCCTCAACCACCAGTTCGCCAGCGGCGAGGTCGCCGAAGTCGGTGGTCAGTGGGTGGGGCCCACGCAGGAGCGTATTCTCGCCTTGCTCGCCGAGCTCAAGCTGGACACCTTTCCGACCTGGAATCAGGGCGACAACCTCACCCTGTTCGGCGGCCGGCTCAAGCCCTATCGCGGCACCATTCCCAAATTCGCCCCGCACGTGCTGCTGGACATCGGCCAGGCGCAATGGCGGCTGGATCGCCTGGCCCGGCAGATCGACCTCGACGACCCCAGCCGCCACCCCAAGGCGCCGCTGTGGGACAGCATGAGCTTCGCCGAATGGTTACGCCGCCAGGTGAAAACTGAGCAGGCGCGCACGGTGTTCGACCTCGCCAGTGCTGCCGTCTTCGCCGCCAAACCTCACGACCTGTCGTTTCTGCATGTGCTGTTTTACATCAAGAGCGGCACCAACCTCGACACCCTGCTGGGCGTGGACAAAGGCGCGCAGCAGGACCGTATTGTCGGCGGCTCGCAGCGCATCAGCGAGGAACTGGCGTTGCGTCTGGACGGCGCGGTGCAATTGGCGCAACCAGTGCGGGCGCTGAAACAGGGCCTCGATCACGTCGAGCTGATCACCGACCAGGGCAGTCATCGCGCCAAGCGAGTGATCTTCGCCGTGCCGCCGACCCTGCTGCTGCGCATTACCCAGGAGCCGCTGCTGCCCGGTTGGCGCGACCAGTTGCTGCAACGTTTGCCGCAAGGTGCGGTGATCAAGTGCATGGCGATGTACGAGCGGCCGTTCTGGCGCGAACGTGGTTTGTCCGGGCAGGCCACCAGCGAGATCGGGCCGGTGCGCTTGACCTTCGACAACAGCGTGCCGGGCTCGAGCAAAGGTGTGTTGATGGGCTTTATCGAAGGCGACGAAGCCCGCCACTGGAGCAGCTGCGACGAAGGCGAACGGCGTGCACAGGTGCTGCAATGCTTCGCCCGTTACTATGGCGAGCAGGCCCTGCAGCCCCTGGAGTATGTGGATAAGTGCTGGGCCGACGAACCCTTTGCCCGTGGCTGCTACGCCGCGCTGTTTCCACCGGGCGTGTGGGGCAGCGGCGCGGCGCGCTTGCGCCAACCTCAGGGCCGTGTGCATTTCGCCGGCACGGAAACAGCGACGCGCTGGATGGGCTATTTCGATGGCGCGGTGCAGGCCGCCGAGCGAGCGGCGGCTGAGGTGCTGGCGCTGACTTGATTGGCTACAACGGCCGGCGCGTTCGGTCGCTGTGGCCGCTTCGGTGGTCGCCCATACTTCGCAGCCTATTTGCCTGCGCGGTCCTTGTGGGAGGGGCTTTAGCCGCGATGCTGTAGATCTAAAAGCTCGCGGCTAAAGCCCCTCCCACAAGAGCGTGGAGCGGCCCCACAAGATGATGAATAAGGACCTGTTCATGCACCTGCTCCGCCCCCTGCTAGTTGGCCTGTTGCTGACCTCTACCCTGGCCACCGCCGCCCCGCGCGATTTCACGATCTTGCACACCAACGACTGGCAGTCGCGCCTGTTGGGTTTTGGCCCTAACAACGAATACACCCCGGCCACCACCAACGACGACGGCACCGTCGGCGGTGTGGCGCGTCTGGCGACACTGGTCAAGGAACGCCGCGCCGCTGCCGGTGAGCAGCCACTGCTGTTGCTCGATGCCGGTGACTTCACCATGGGCACCCTGTTTCACACCATCACCCGCGAGGCTGGCAGCGAGCTGCGTCTGATGAGCGAGATTGGCTACGACGCCACCACCCTCGGCAACCACGAATTCGACTTCCGCCCCATGGGCCTGGCCGCCATGCTCAGCGCCGCCGCCAAGGCCGAAGGCGACCAGCTGGTGCCGGTGATCGCCAGCAATATCCAGTTCGACCCCAACAATCCTGGCGACGACAGCCTCAAGGCGCACCAGGATGCCGGGCGCATCGTGCCGTACAAAATCGTCGAGAAGGGCGGGATCCGCTTCGGCCTGTTTGGCCTGCTCGGTTACAACGCCATCACCGTGTCGCCGATGACCAAGCCGGTGACCTTCGCCGACCCGATCGAAACCGCCAAGGCGATGGTGAAAAAGCTCCGCGAGGAAGACAAGGTCGATGTGGTGATTCTGCTATCCCATATGGGCGTGGCGCAGCAGGACGACGGCAGCTGGCGCGGTGAAGAAGTGGAAATGGTCGAGCAGGTGCCGGGTATCGACATCGTCGTTGGCGGCCACTCGCATACCGCCTTGCCGCAGCCGGTGCTGGTCAACGGCCACACCCCGGTGGTGCAGGCCGGTTCGGAAATCCAGTACCTGGGCGAGTTGCATATGCGCCTGGGCGAGGACGGCAAAACCCAGGTGCGCGACTACAGCCTGCACCCGATCAACGACCAGACCCAAGGCGACGGGGTGATCACCACCCTGGTTGACGACTTCAAGCAACACGTCAGCAAGCAGATGCTCGAGCCCAAGGGCTATCGCTTCGACCAGCCGCTGGCCAAGGTCGATAAAACCCTGACCCGCGAGCACGACGATCCGATTCTCGCCAACCTGGTCACTGACGCGCTGCGCGATGCCACCGGCAGCGACATTGCCTTCACCGGCAACGGCACCATCCGCGACGACATGATCCAGGGCCGTACCGGCGTGCAGGCGGTGTCTGATTTGTTCCGCATCGCACCACTGGGCATCGGCCAACTGGACGACGCACCGGGTTACCCGCTGGTGAAGGTGTATGTCACCGGGCAAGAGGTGAAAGACATCCTTGAGGTGTTGCTGCTGGCTTATCAGATGCGCGACAGCGACAGCTACTTTCCCCGTGTGGCGGGGCTACGTTTTAGCTACAACCCCTACCGCGTGCCATTCGACCGCGTCAGCCGGGTGGAGCTGGGCGATGCCGTGCACGGTTACCGTGACCTCGACCTGAAAGACTCCAGGCTCTACAGCATTGGCGCCAGCAGCTACGTGGGCAGCTTTACCTGGCTGATTTCCGACCTGAGCAAAGGCCTGATGACCGTGGTGCCCAAGGACGTCAACGGCAAGCCGCTTGCCGAGCTCAACGACGCCATCATCGACGCAGACCCCAACACCCCCGGCATTCAGGAGTACAAAGAGTGGCAGGGTTTGCTCGACCATATCCGCCGTCTACCGGACGTCGACGGAGATGGCCTGGCGGACATTCCCACCACAGGTGCTGCCGCTGAACAGCGTATGGTGCGTGCACCGAGCTTTGCGCCGGCCGAGCTGTTCCGTTATGCCGGCACCTTGCAGTGGGGTGTGAGTGTGGTCGTGGTGCTGGGGTTGCTGCTGATTCTCTGGCTGCTGCGCCAGGCCGTGCGCCGCCGCCGGAATTAATGCTGTGACCCAAGCATCCGGCGGCTTGTCAAAGGCACCAGGCGCACCGTAGGGTGCGCATCGGATTTTTGGGAGTACTGATATGAGTGACGATCTGCAGCAGCTGTTTGACAACAACGCGCGTTGGGCGGAGTCGATCAAACAGGAAGACCCGGAATTCTTCGAAAAACTGGCCCGCCAGCAAGTGCCCGAATACCTGTGGATCGGCTGTTCGGATGCACGGGTGCCGGCCAACGAAATCGTCGGCATGTTGCCAGGGGATCTATTCGTTCACCGCAACGTGGCCAACGTGGTGCTGCACACCGACCTCAACTGCATGTCGGTGATCCAGTACGCGGTGGACGTGCTCAAGGTCAAACACATCCTGGTCACCGGCCACTACGGCTGTGGCGGCGTGCGTGCTTCGATGAAGGACGTGCAACTGGGCTTGATCGACGGCTGGATCCGCTCGATCCGCGACCTCTACTACGAACAGCGCGACCACCTGGCGCAGCTGCCGACTGAAGAAGAGCAAGTCGACCGTCTGTGCGAACTGAACGTGATCCAGCAAGTGGCCAACGTCAGCCACACCACCATCGTTCAGAACGCCTGGCACCGCGGCCAGAAACTGTCCGTCCACGGCTGCATCTACGGCATCAAAGACGGCCGCTGGAAAAACCTCAACGTCACCGTCAGCGGCATGGAGCAACTCCCGCCGCAATACCGCCTGCGTCCGCTCGGCCAGAGCTGAATCAAAAGCATCGAGGCTGAAGCCTCGATGCTTTTGCTCTGCTTTTCGTAGGGGAGGCGATTGCGGACTGGATTACTGAACGCGCTCGTTGTGTTCCATCTGCTCGCAGGTCATAAAACCTTTTCCATCGACGCGGTCGTTGGCATCAAAGCTCACGTAGTACACCTGCTTGGAACCATCCTTCTCCATCACATAGTTGTTGCAGGTGCCTGAGCGCACGGTGCGATGGATTTCGGTGGAAGGTGGACCACCCACGGTCAGCACCTGAGACTTGGTCATGCCCACGTCCACTTGCTTGGCCAGGGGTTCGTCGCGGTAAGTGACGTAGTCGACCGGGTTTTCCATTTTGCTGGCGCAACCTGTGACCGCTGCCAGTGCACAAAAAGCCGCGAGGAGTTTGGTTTTGTACATGGTGTCGTTCCTTGTGGGGAGCCGTTGTCGGCTTACTGATTTTTGAGCTGCTTCGCTGTCACTAAGTTCGAGTTATTTGCCCGCTCACAAACGCACGAAGCGCGGCACCAGCATCAGGCCGACACCGATGGCCACCAGCAGATACGGGTCGCTGACAAAGTAGCTGTAGCCCATCAAGGCCAGGCCGCAAACCCAGGCCACGGCCTGCCCTTGGCGTTTGCCGTAGATCAGGTAGCCCAGGCCGATCGAGCCAAACACCAGGCCGGCGAGCAAGGTGGCGGTGGAATCCATGCAGATACCTCGGGGTTTATCGGGGGCGCGCTGAACCTGGCGGCCTGGCGCGTTGCCTAAGTATGCCGCTGGCGCCGTCCAGATCACTCAAGGATTTCCCCATGTTTGCCCACTGCCTGCGTTTTTTGCTGCTGCCGGTGCTTGCCAGCCTGCTGCTCGGCGCCTGTTCCGAGCCACCGGCGCCGGTCAGTTTCGTCAATCGGGTGTGGAGCGTCAGCGAGTCGCCAACCGTGAGCAAGGGCATGCTCTACGTGTTTCTCTCCGACGGCACGCTGGTGCTGGCTTCGAGTGGCAACAAACCGGCCTTTGGCCAATGGCAGCAGGATGGCACTGATCTGGTGATGATCGAGGAGGGGCAGCGCCACAAGACCGAAGTGCTGATGGCCACCAAGGACATTCTGCAACTGCGCCAGCACAACCCCGGCGAGCCGGTGGAAATGACCCTGGTGCCGGCCGAGTAAGCAAAGCGCCAGGGGGCTGGCTAAGCTCAAGCGGCAGCGCGTCATTTACCCAGGAGAACTGCCATGCACCGCTTAGCCACTGCCTTGTTGCTGTCTGCCCTGAGTGCGTCGATTTTCACTACCTCGGCCTTCGCCACCACACCGCAGGAACGGATGAAAACCTGCAACGCCGACGCCACCACCAAAGCGCTCAAGGGCGATGAGCGCAATGCGTTCATGAGCACCTGCCTGAAGGCTGATAGCAAGCCCACCAACGCCTCGCAGGAGCGGATGAAAACCTGCAATGCCGACGCCACCACCAAAGCGCTCAAGGGCGATCAGCGCAACGCGTTCATGAGCACCTGCCTGAAGGCTGACAGCATGCCCACCAACGCCTCGCAGGAGCGGATGAAAACCTGCAACGCCGACGCCGCCACCAAGGCGCTCAAAGGCGATGAGCGCAAAGCCTTTATGAGCGACTGCCTGCAGAAAAAATAGGCCGCCGTGGGGCGACCGTTACTGCTGTTCGGTCGCCTGCTTCAACCGCTCGTTGTTCACCGCGTTGGCTGCATCGATCTGTTGCTGCATGTCTTTCATCTGCTGTTGCGCTTGCTGTGCCTGCTTGGCTTGCAAGGATGCGGTGGCGGCGGTTTCGCCCAGGCCGCAGGCACTCAGAGCGGTGGCGCAGGCGAGGATGGCAAGGGCCTTGAACGGGGACATGATTTACTCCAATGGGGAAGGCCGCAGCCAGTTGCCGAACTCTAGCAAAAGCCTTTCATAAACACTGCGTGGGGCGACACAATGGCAGCCACTGCGATGGCGTAGGAGCGGCTTCAGCCGCGATTCCTGCAAGCCTCGTTTTCAGGTCTGGCCACTCGCGGCTGAAGCCGCTCCTACGAACCCCGTCCGTGTCTATGAACAAAACCCACCTTCACCAGCGCTTTGTCGAACGGCTCAACGTCGATTTGCATAACGCCCAGCTTGCCCTGCAAACCGCCCACGAAGCGGCTACCCACGAAGAGAACGTGGCCGAAAACAAGTACGACACCTTGGGGCTGGAGGCGGGTTACCTGGCCCATGGGCAGGCGCGACGGGTGGCAGAAATCGAACAGGCGTTGCTGGCCTTTCGCGCCTTGCAGCTGCGTGAATTCGATGCCGACAAGGGCATTCAACTGAGCGCGCTGGTGCTGCTGGAAAATGATAGCGGGCAACAGCGCCGGCTGTTCCTGGTGCCCGACGGCGCGGGAATGAAAGTGCCGACCGAGGAGGGCGAGGTGATGAGCATCACCCCGCAGTCACCGATGGGACAGAGCTTGCTTGGCAAGGCACCCGGCGATGTGGTCTTGGTGAATGGCCAAGAGTCGGAAATCATCGCGGTCGCGTAGGGCGAATAACCGCAGAGCGGTTATCCGTCCTACCCGTATCTCTTCTTCGCTTCGATGGCCAGGCCACTACCGATGCTGCCGAACGTATCGCCTTCTGCATGGCGGGCATTGGGCAGCAGCCGCTGGATGTTGGCGCGCAATGCCGGAATACCGCTCGAACCACCGGTAAAGAACACTGTATCGATATCTTCGGTACTCACCCCGGCGTCGGCCAACAACTGCAACACGCTGCCATTCACCTTGCCCAGCAGGCCGTCGATGGACTCATCGAACAGCTCGCGGTTGAGCTCGGCCACCAGGCCTGGCTCGACGCGCTCCAGGGAGATGTTGCGGCTGTCCATTTCAGTCAGTTCGATCTTGCTCTGTTCCACCTGCATGGCCAGCCAGTGCCCGGCGCGCTGCTCGATCAGTTTGAAGAAGCGGTCGAGGCCGTCGGTGTCCAGGGCGTCGTAGCGCATGTTCTTCAACGCCGTCTGCGCTTGCTGCGAGTACACGGCGTTAATGGTGTGCCAGGTGACCATGTTGAGGTGGTGGCTGGTGGGCATGTAGGCCTGGTTTTTCATCCGGCTGCCGTAACCGAACAGCGGCATCACCCCGGCCAGGCTCAGCTGTTTGTCGAAGTCGGTACCGCCGATGTGTACACCGCCGGTGGCGAGGATGTCGTTCTGCCGCTCGGGCTGCATGTGGCGCTCGGGGGCCAGGCGGATCAGCGAGAAGTCCGAGGTACCACCGCCGATGTCGACGATCAGCACCAACTCTTCGCGGCTGATGGTGCTTTCGTAGTCGAAGGCGGCGGCGATGGGTTCGAACTGGAACGACACGTCCTTGAAACCGAGTTTCTTGGCCACGGCCACCAGGGTGTCTTCGGCTTCCTTGTCGGCTTTTTCGTCGTCATCGACGAAAAACACCGGGCGGCCCAGCACCACTTGTTCGAACGGGCGCTCGGCCACGGCTTCGGCGCGGGTTTTCAACTCGCCAATGAAGTAGCCGAGGATGTCCTTGAACGGCAGGCTGCTGCCCAGGACCGCGGTTTCGCTTTTCAGCAGCTTGGAGCCCAGCAGGCTTTTCAGCGAGCGCATCAGGCGCCCTTCGTAGCCTTCCAGGTATTCGTGCAGGGCCAGGCGGCCGTAGACCGGGCGGCGTTCTTCGAAGTTGAAGAAGACCACCGAGGGCAGGGTGATTTTTCCGTCTTCCAGCACCAGCAACGATTGCTCGCCGGGGCGCAGCCAGCCGACGGTGGAGTTGGACGTGCCAAAGTCGATGCCAATGGCACGAGCAGATTGCGCGTTGGTCATGATCGGTTCCGGGTACAAAAAACGGCCGCGCAGTTTACGCGAAGGTGTGGGGTGATGCGCGGGAAGGTTTGTGCAAGCGATGAAGGGTTTTTGCCTTTTCTCGCCCCTCTCCCGCGTGCGGGAGAGGGGCGACCTGCTACGGGGTGATGAGGTAACCCTTGATCCCGGTAAAGATGATCTGCGCCGCCAGTGCGCAGACGAACAGGCCCATCAGCCGGCCGATGATCTCCAGGCCCTGGTCGCCGAGAATCCGTTCGAATTTATCGCTGAGGTACAGCACCAGGCCGACGGTGATGCTGGCGAAGAGGATCGCCACCAGGGCGATCAGTTTGCTGTCCCAGTGCGGCTGGCCGGCGCCCATCACCAGCATGGCACCGATGGTACCGGGGCCGACGGTGAGCGGAATGGTCAGCGGCACGATGGTCACGTCCTGCTGCTGGTTTTCGCTCTGCACCACCGGGCGGCCTTGCGCCATGCCTAGGGCGGAGATGAACAGCACGCTGCCGGCGCCAATGCGGAAGGCGTCGATGGTGATGCCGAATACAGTGAAGATGCTCTGCCCGAACAGGTACAGCACGCTGCTGGCGATGACCACACCGGTGGCCACTTTCCACGCCAGTTTCTTGCGCTCTTTCACCGTGTAGCCGCGGGTCATGCCGATAAAAACCGAGAGCACGAAGAACGGGCTATAGAGCACCAGCATCTTCAAATACAGGCTGAACAGGGTGGACAACATCGGCAGGCTCGCAGGCAAAAAAGGGTGGGACGACGTCAGTGCGGCAGCGCCGAGTCGGATTGTTCCTGACGCCGTGCGTCACGGGCGGCCACCCAGTGCTCGACCAGCTCGCGCAGGTTCGACAGCTCCACGGGTTTGGCCATGTGGCCGTCCATGCCTACCTGCTTGGCGCGTTCCTTGTGCTCGGAAAGAATATGCGCGGTCAGTGCCACCACCGGGGTGCGCTGGCGCTGCTCGCGCTCTTCCCAGGCGCGCAACTGTTCGGTGGCGGAAAAACCATCCATCACCGGCATTTCGCAGTCCATCAGCACCAGGTCGTACTGCTGGGCTTTCATCGCGCTGAGGGCTTCTTCGCCATTGCTGGCGGTGTCCGGCTGCAGGTTGAGTTTGCCCAACATGCCGCGAATCACTTTGGTGGAAATGCTGTTGTCCTCGGCCACCAGAATGCGGAAGTCTTCAGGGAAGTCCTGGGTCGCCACCACCGGGGCATAAGAGCGTGGCTCCAGGCCCGGTTTACGCTGGGCGAGTTCGTCGGCCAGGGTGGTTTTCAGGGTGTAGCCGGCCACCGGTTTGGCCAGGATGCGTTTGATCCCGGCGTTGCGCGCAATGATCTTGCTCGGCGCGTTGCTGATGCCGGTGAGCATGATCAGCAGCACGTCGTGGTTGAGGCTCGGGTCTTCTTTGATCTTGGCTGCCAGCTGCATGCCGGTCATGCCGGGCATGTCCTGGTCGAGCAGGACCACGTCGAAGTATTCGCGGATGTTGGCCTTGGTGCGCAGCAGCGCCAGGGCCTCTTTGCCCGAAGGCACGGCGCTGACGGTCAGGCCCCAGGCGCTGCACTGTTGCAGCAGCACCTTGCGGCAGGTTTCGTTGTCGTCGACCACCAGCAGACGCGCGCCTTGCAGCGGGCCATCGAGGTCGGCGGTGGGGTTTTCCAGGCGCTCGGCGTCCAGCGGCAGGGTCAGCCACAGGGTGTTGCCCTGGTTGCCGCCACTCTGGATGCCGAAGGTGCCGCTCATCAAACGCACCAACTGGCGGGCGATGATCAGGCCCAGGCGCGCGCCGAGGCCGGTGGCGGCGAGGAAGTCTTTGCTGTGCAGTTCGGCGTTGAGCAGGGCATCGCGTTCGTTGCTGTCCAGCGAACGGCCGCTGTCCTGTACGGCAATGCGCAGGCGCGGGGCGTCGCCAGTGGTGTCGACCGCGACCACCAGCAGCACTTCACCTTCGTCGGTCTGTTTGAAGGCGTTGTCGAGCAGGCTCAGCAGGGTCTGGCGCAGGCGGGTGGGGTCGCCACTGACCACCCGTGGCACTTGCGGCTGCATAAAGCTGATCAGCTCGACCTTCTGCTGCTCGGCCTTGGCGCGGAAGATATCCAGGCAGTCGTCGATCAGCGCATTGAGGTCGAACTGCACGTCGTCGAGCTCGATCTGCCCGGACTCTAGTTTGGAGATGTCGAGGATCTCGTTGATCAGCGTGAGCAGTTCGTTACCGGAGCTGTGGATGGTCTGCACGTAGTCGCGCTGCTTGGTCGACAGCTGGGTGCCGAGCAGCAGTTCGGTCATGCCCAGCACGCCGTTCATGGGGGTGCGGATTTCATGGCTGATCTTGGCCAGGAATTCCGCCTTGGCTTTCAGCTCGGCGGAGCTGGCGGCCAGGTCGCGGCTGACGGCGAAGTGCTCCTGCTGCAGGCGCAGTTGCCGTTCGGCCAGGGCCAGACTTTGCAGAAAGCCGCTGGCCACCGCCACACACAGCAGGTTGTAGGCCAGCCAGTCGGAGTCCGCCGGCCAATAGCCGAACAGTGGCGGCAGGGCGGCGACGAAGGCCAGGTTGAAGATCAATTGCGCCAGGGTGAACAGGCGGGCCGGCTTGTAGCCGCGCAGCCAGTGACGGGCAGCGACCACCAGCACACTCAGGCTGCTAACGGCGGCGACCAGGTAAACCAGGCGGTTGAACTGCAACTGGCTGGCCACCAGGATCACCAGCAGCAACAGACCGATGGCCGCGCATTCGGCCAGCAGTACGCGGCGCCACAGGCCGTTGGGTTGTACGCGCTGGAAGAAACTCAGGGTGAAGCCCAGGCCGCAGAGCATGGCCAGCAGAATCGACAGGTTGCCGGCTTGCACCTGCAAGCCTGGCCATCCCGCCAGCCAGGGTGAGCTGATACCGAGCAAGATGCTGCTGGTGCCGAGCAGGCTCAACTGCGCCAGGGCCAGCCACAGGCTGCTGCGAATGCGGGTGTAGGCAAAACGCACGAGGTTGTACAGCAGCAACAGGCCGAACGCGGCCAGCAGCATGCCGTAGAGCAGGGCGCGACTGTTGTCGGCGGCCATTGCGCTGGCATCGTCGATACTGATGGCCGGGCGCAGGCTATGGCTGCTGGACAAGCGCAGGTAGAGATCGAGGGTGTCGTTACTGACGGGCAGTGGCAGCAGCAGGTCGCTGCTCGGCAGCGGGCGTTCGGCCACAGGCGTCTGGCTGCCGGTACGGGTGGTGGCGATCAGTTCGTCGCCGCGCAGCACGTACAGGTCGAGGTGAGTGAGGTACGGGGCGAACACCCGCAGCAGGCGTTCGTGGCTGTTGCCCGGCAGGCGGTAGTGCAGCCATTGCGCGGCGTTGCCGCCCGGGGTGTACAGCTGTTGGATATCCAGTGGGCTGAAGCGGCTGACACTGGCGTTGGCGCGCACGTCATCCAGTTGCAGGCGGGCTTCGGGGTCGAGCAGCACTGACCATGGCCCGTGCTCCGCCGCCTGGGCAGGCAGTGGCGACAGTGCGGCCAACAGCAGACTGACAATGAGTCCTATGGCGATCCTGAGCCCGTGCACAATGAAATCCCTTCAGCTTTGAGTGGTCGGATTATAGCCAACCTAAGGTGGGCGGTAATACGCAAAAGGCAGCTGTATTAGCTGCCTTTTGCGCGAATTTGCCGACCAATTGCGTAATTACGCCCTCAGTCTTCGCCACGCTCGCGGGCAATGGCGCGATAGCCGATGTCGTTACGGTAGAAGCAGCCGTCCCAATCGACCTTTTTCGCCAGCTCGTAGGCATTGGCCTGAGCGGTGGAAACGGTTTCACCGAGGGCGGTGGCGCAGAGCACACGGCCGCCGGCAGTGACCACCTTGCCATCGTTGAGGCTGGTGCCGGCATGGAACACTTTGCCGTGTTCGGAAACGGCAACGTCCAGGCCTTTGATCTCGACACCCTTGGCGTAATCGCCTGGGTAGCCGCCGGCCGCCAGAACCACGCCGAGGCTCGGCCGTGGGTCCCACTGGGCTTCGATCTTGTCCAGGGCTTCAGCCAGTGCGCCTTCGATCAGCAGCACCAGGCTCGACTGCAGACGCAGCATGATTGGCTGGGTTTCCGGGTCGCCAAAACGGCAGTTGAACTCGATGACCTTCGGCTTGCCGGCCTTGTCGATCATCAGGCCTGCGTAGAGGAAACCGGTGTACACATTGCCTTCAGCGGCCATGCCACGCACGGTCGGCCAGATCACTTCGTCCATGGCGCGCTGGTGCACCTCGGCGGTGACCACTGGGGCTGGCGAGTACGCGCCCATGCCGCCGGTGTTCGGCCCGGTGTCGGCATCGCCGACGCGTTTGTGGTCCTGGCTGGTGGCCATTGGCAGGACGTTCTTGCCGTCGACCATGACGATGAAGCTGGCTTCTTCGCCGTCGAGGAATTCTTCGATCACCACGCGCGAACCGGCGTCACCAAAGGCGTTGCCGGCGAGCATGTCGCGCACCGCGTCTTCGGCTTCTTCCAGGGTCATGGCAACGATCACGCCTTTACCGGCGGCCAGGCCATCGGCCTTGATCACGATCGGCGCGCCTTTTTCACGCAGGTAAGCCAGGGCTGGCTCGACTTCGGTGAAGTTCTGGTAATCGGCGGTAGGGATGTTGTGGCGCGCCAGGAAGTCCTTGGTAAAGGCTTTGGAGCCTTCCAGTTGCGCGGCGCCAGCGGTAGGACCAAAGCAGCGCAGGTTACGGCTGCGGAACAGGTCGACCACGCCTTTGACCAGCGGCGCTTCCGGGCCAACGATGGTCAGGCTGACGTTCTTCTCGGCGAAGTCGGCCAGTTGCTCCAGGGCCAGCACGTCGATGGCGACGTTCTCGCACTTGGCTTCAGTGGCGGTGCCAGCGTTGCCTGGGGCCACGAATACTTTTGCAACGCGCGGGTCTTGCGCGACTTTCCACGCCAGGGCGTGTTCACGACCGCCACTGCCAATGATCAATACATTCATGCTGCGAGCCTCTGTGGGGCGCCGAAGCGCGGGGGCTAAAAATTCAGACGACGCCTATCGAGGGTGCGATGACGTAGGTAGATGCAAGGCGGATTGGGCTTTTGCGAGCGGAATTGCCGCCTGGCAACGAGCATCGCAAAAGTCCAATCCAACGCAGCAGATGCCTGCGTCAGCGCAGCCGTCTTAGTGTCTAAAGTGACGCATGCCGGTGAAGACCATGGCGATGCCGGCTTCGTCGGCCGCCGCAATCACTTCGTTATCACGCATCGAACCACCTGGCTGAATCACGGCAGTGATGCCGTTCTTCGCAGCGTTATCGATGCCGTCGCGGAACGGGAAAAACGCGTCGGAAGCCATGACCGCGCCCTGCACTTGCAGGCCAGCGTGTTCAGCTTTGATCGCGGCGATGCGGGCCGAGTTGACGCGGCTCATTTGGCCTGCGCCGACACCGATGGTCTGGCGGTTCTTGGCGTAGATGATGGCGTTGGACTTAACGTACTTGGCCACTTTCCAGGCGAAGATCAGGTCGTGAATTTCCTGCTCGGTCGGTGCGCGTTTGGTCACTACCTTGAGGTCGTCGGCGCTGATCATGCCGATGTCGCGGCTCTGCACCAGCAGGCCACCGTTGACGCGTTTGAAGTCCCAGGCAGCGGCGCGCTCGGCGCTCCACTGGCCGCACTCAAGCAGACGCACGTTGGCTTTGGCGGCGACCACTTCGCGAGCTTCGGCAGTTACGCTCGGGGCAATGATCACTTCGACGAACTGACGGTCGACGATGGCTTTGGCGGTGGCCGCGTCCAGCTCACGGTTGAAGGCGATGATGCCGCCGAAGGCCGACTCGGTGTCGGTGGCGTAGGCCAGTTCGTAGGCCTGGCGAATGCCGCCTTCGCTGTCCAGGGCCACGGCAACCCCGCATGGGTTGGCGTGTTTGACGATCACGCAGGCCGGCTTGACGAAGCTTTTAACGCATTCCAGCGCGGCGTCGGTGTCGGCCACGTTGTTGAACGACAGTTCCTTGCCTTGCAGCTGGGTGGCGGTGGCCACGCTGACTTCGGCCGGTTTCGCTTCCACGTAGAACGCCGCGCTCTGGTGCGGGTTCTCGCCGTAGCGCATTTCCTGGGCCTTGATGAACTGGCTGTTGAAGGTGCGCGGGAATTCGCTGCGACCTTCGGTGCTCAAGGTTTCGGCGGCCTGGTTAACGGTGCCCATGTAGTTGGCGATCATGCCGTCGTAGGCCGCGGTGTGTTCGAAGGCCTTGAGCATCAGGTCGAAACGCTGAGCGTAGGTCAGGCCGCCGGCCTTGAGGTTTTCCAGGACATTGGCGTAGTCGCTGGCATTCACCACGATGGCCACGTCTTTGTGGTTCTTGGCTGCCGAGCGAACCATGGTCGGGCCGCCGATATCGATGTTCTCGATGGCGGTCGGCAGGTCGCAGCCTGGCTTGGAGATGGTTGCTTCGAAGGGGTAGAGGTTGACCGCCACCAGGTCGATCGGCTGGATGCCGTGCTCGGCCATGATTGCATCGTCGGTGCCGCGGCGCCCGAGAATGCCGCCGTGGATTTTCGGGTGCAGGGTTTTCACCCGGCCATCCATCATTTCCGCAAAGCCGGTGTAGTCAGCGACTTCGACGGCGGCTACGCCATTGTCCTTGAGCAGCTTGAAAGTACCGCCGGTGGACAGAATCTCCACGCCAAGGGCAGACAGCTCACGGGCAAACTCGAGGATGCCGGTCTTGTCGGAAACGCTGATCAAGGCACGGCGAACGGGTAGGCGGGTGGTTTGGTCGGTCATCTCAGTTTCCATCTAAAGCGAAGAAATCAGCAAAAAAGGGCGGCTTGCAGGCCGCCCTTTTTCGATTGAATACATGCTTACAAAAGATCGTATTGCTTGAGCTTCTTACGCAGGGTTCCGCGGTTCAGGCCGAGCAATTCGGAAGCCTTGGTCTGGTTGCCCTTGACGTAATTCATCACGGTTTCCAGCAGCGGCGCTTCGACTTCGGAAAGCACCAGGTTGTAGACATCACACACATCTTGCCCGTCCAGGTGGGCGAAGTAGTTGTGCAGCGCCTTTTCCACATTGCCGCGTAAGGTCTGGCCTTCATCGCTCGGCGTGTTGAGGTGCTGTTTCAAATTGACGTTATCGGTCACAGGTGCAATTCCACTCACTAAAGTCTCAGTCATCATCGTCATGCGGCCACCTCTTCTCCATCGTTGTGACGTTCGGCGAAGAACTGCCGAACGCTGGCGCATTGCACGTCCGTGTTTTCCAGACGATTGAATTGGGCGCGAAACTCCCTGGCGCCCGGCAGGGTGGCGAGGTACCAGCCAACGTGTTTGCGCGCTATTCGCGGGCCCATCACGTCGCCGTAGAAACTGTGCAGTTCTGCCAGGTGCTCAAGCAGAATGCGTTCCACCTCATACAAACTCGGCGCCGGCAGGTGAGTGCCGGTGCGTAAAAAATGCTCGATCTCGCGAAAGATCCACGGCCGGCCCTGAGCGGCACGACCAATCAACAGCCCATCGACCCCAGTGCTATCGAGCACCTGGCGGGCCTTCTCGGGCGAAGTGATGTCGCCATTGGCGAACACCGGAATCGACACCGCCTGTTTGATCGCGGCGATGGTCTCGTACTCGGCCTCGCCGGTGTACAGATCGGCGCGGGTACGGCCATGAACGGCGAGGGCGGTGATGCCGGATTCTTCGGCAATACGCGCAACGGTGATGCCATTCTTGTTGTCGCGGTCCCAACCGGTGCGAATTTTCAGGGTTACCGGTACGTCTACCGCGGCAACCACTGCCTGCAAAATCGCGCTGACCAGGGCTTCGTCTTTCAGCAGCGCGGATCCTGCTGCCTTGTTGCAGACCTTTTTGGCCGGGCAACCCATATTGATGTCGATAATCTGCGCGCCCAGGTCCACGTTAGCTCGTGCCGCGTCGGCCAGCATCTGCGGATCACCACCGGCTATCTGAACAGAGCGAGGCTCCGGATCACCGGCATGAATCAGACGCAAACTGGACTTGCGCGTGTTCCACAAACTCATGTCGCTGGTGACCATCTCCGATACCACCATGCCGGCTCCGAGGCGCCGGCAGAGCTGGCGAAACGGGCGATCAGTGACACCCGCCATGGGGGCGAGAATCAACTGATTGGGCAATGTGTATGGGCCGATGCGTACCGCCGACATGGGGCTTCCCTGCTGAGAAAGGCGGATCTGAGAGTGCGAAAAAGGGTTGGCATGATACCCGCTCTCGATGACCGGATAAAGGCTGTTTTGGATAAATTATGAACAGTTTTGGCGAGTCGAAACGTCGCGGGCCGCGCGTCGAAGTGGCAAAAACGTCGTGTGGAAAATCACTCGGGTGAGTGAAAACTCAGGCTGTAATTCACGGCCTTGTTGCCCGGATCGAGGATGTCCAGGGAGATATGAATCGGCGTTTGCGGTGGCATTTCGGCCTGGCCGGCCAACTCGCCAGCCAGGTATTCGCTGGGCTTGAAGCGACGACTGGCAAGTAGTTGACCGTTGAGGTCAGCAAAGCGGATTTCCAGCAGCGGGAACGGCTGGGCGAAGGTGGCGCGGTTGTAGATGATGGCATCGACCACCAGGGCGCCATTGAAGTCCGGGTGGCTGCGTACCACCAGGTTGCTGCTCTTGATCAGGCTGATCTCGACCTTGGACGGCAGGCTGCAACCGATGTTCGGGCACAGCTCTTCGAACCAGGGGCGGTATTGGTCCTGACGGGCCAGCTCGTCGAAGTGGTAGGCGACATACTGGGTGACCAAGGCGGCAGCACCAATCAGATTCAGCAAGCCCCAGCCGAGCCAGCGACCCCAGGGTTTGCGTTGTTCTTTCCAGTCCAATTGCAGTGGATCATCAGCCAGGTGGAACAGGCTGTCGTCGCGCAGGGGCGGTTCACTGCGCGTGGGTTTGTTGAGGTCTTTGACCGCGGAGAAGTTGTCGCGCTCGTGGCGCTCCTCTTCGTCTTCTTCCTCGGCGCGGTGCTCGAGTTCGCGATCGGCGCTGAGGGTGAAGGCGGGCTCCAGGTCATCGTCTTCGTCGTCGATGCGGCCATTGCCGAGGGTGGGTTCATCGTCGACTGGCAGCGGCTCGCTGACTTCAGGCGCGGGTGCTGGTGCTGCCGGGCGGGCACGGAATACCGGTGGCGGTGGCGCCAGGCTCGGCGCGGGCGGCGCGATGCCATCGCTGGCGGGTGCCGGCGCGGTTTCTGTTTTCAGCAGGGCTTCGGCCCAGCCCTCGTCGTGGTGATCGTCGATGCGATCCGGGGCTTTGAGGAAATCGTCTTTGGCTTTGCTGGTCGCCGGCGCCAGTGACATGAATTCCTGGGACAGCTGCAGCTCTTGCTGCTCCAGCTTGGCCAGTTCCTCATCGAGGCTGTCGAGGTCCAGATCGTCGTGAATCCACAGAGTTTCGCTGGTGGCTTTACCGGCGGTGGGAATCGCGGCGGTCGCAGATTTCGGCGCTGCTGGTGCCACGGCGACTGCCGCGGCCACCGGTTTTACCGGGGTACTGGCCGGCGCAGTAGGCATCGTGGTTTGCACCGGATGCTCATCGAGAATCTGCTGGGCCGCGTTGAATACATGCAGGCACGCCCCGCAACGCACAGCGCCATGCGCGGCAGCCAGCTGCGTACTGCTGACGCGAAAGCTGGTGCGGCAATGTGGGCATTGGGTGACGAAGCTGGCGGTCATGCAGTATTCCGGGGGTTGCGCGAATCGATCGGGGGCTAGTTTAACTCAAGGCTTGCTTCAGCGGCGGCGGCCGCTGATGCGCACCCAGCCGTCTTTTTCGGCGGTTGGGTCGAGCTCGAATTCTGCGCTGTAGGCGGCGCGAACTTCTTCGGCCTGCTCGGCGAGAATGCCCGACAGTGCCAGGCGGCCATTGGGTTGTACCAAGGCGGTAATGGTGTCAGCGAGTTGGACCAGCGGACCGGCGAGAATGTTCGCCACCACCACTTCGGCCTGTTGCTGTGGCAGGTCTTGCGGCAGATAGAGCGGGAAACGTGCGGGGTCGATGCCGTTGCGCCCGGCGTTATCACGCGAGGCTTCCAGGGCCTGGATGTCGATGTCTGTGCCGACCGCCTGCTTGGCCCCGAGCAGCAAGGCGGCGATGGCGAGAATGCCCGAGCCGCAGCCGAAATCCAGCACGTCGACACCGTCCAGTTCCTGGCCGTCCAGCCATTCCAGGCACAGCGCGGTGGTCGGGTGGGTGCCAGTGCCGAAGGCCAGGCCCGGGTCGAGCAGCAGGTTGACCGCAGTAGGTTCCGGCGCGGCGTGCCAGCTCGGCACAATCCATAGGCGCTGACCGAAACGCATGGGCTGGAAGTTGTCCATCCAGCTGCGCTCCCAATCCTGGTCTTCGATGCGCTCGACCTGGTGGTCCGGCAAGGTGCCGCCAGTCAACAAGGTGAGGTGGGCGAGCAGATTGGCTTCATCGACATCGGCTTCGAACAAGGCTAGCAGGTGGGTGCGCGACCACAGCGGTGTGGTGCCCAGGTCCGGCTCGTAGATCGGTTGGTCTTCGGCGTCCATAAAGGTTACCGACACCGCGCCCACGGACAGCAGGGCGTCTTCGTAGGTTTCTGCCTGTTCCGGGCTGATGGCGAGACGGACTTGTAACCACGGCATAACGAACAACCTCGAAGACGATGCTTATAGAAGAGCGGGCTTTAACAGGGCGGCAAGCTTACTTGAGCAGCCGCCCCCGCACCAGCCGCGCTTGGCGCGGGGTTCAGCCCACGATAGCCCAGGTGGCAGGCGCCGCCGGCGAGCAACGCCGGGAGCAGCAAATTGACCACAGGCACCAAGGCTAGCAGCAGAACCAGCAAACCAAATGCCAGCATGGCGCCGCGCTGGCCGTTGATGGCTTCGAGCTGCTCGCTGCTGGACACCAGGCTGGCAAAGGCACTTGGCGTGAGAAAACGCACGTTCAGATATGCCAGCAGCATCACCAGCAGCACGCCATTTACCAGTGGAATCAACAGGCAGGCCAAGGTGCCGAGGGTAAAACCCAGCCAGGGGCCGAGAATGTAGCGCGCGCCGAGCAGCAGGTTGCCATCGCCCTTCGCCCGTTGTTGCAGGGCCGGGTAATGGCGCAGCCAGCGGGCCCGCACCTTGCCCATCAACACCCAGCGCAACGCCACGCGAATGCTCAGCACAATCGCGCCGCTGTACAGCACAACCGCCATCACCAGTGCCAGCGCCGCCACGTACAACACCAGCATGCCCAATGGCCCTGCCATGCCCGCCATACCGCCGCCCCCGCCGCCACTCAGGCTCGGCAGAAAGCCCAGCACGGCGCCGCCATAGACAATGAAAAACGACAACGCGCCGCAGCCGATACCGATCTGTTCGTAGTAATGGAAAAACACCCAGGTCCAGAACACCGACGCCAGTATGCAGATACCCGCCGAGCGCAGCAGGATGCCGGGACGCAGGCTGTCCCTGAAGGCCAGGCCGAGGCAGGTAAATGCCTCGCGAAAGGCGGCGACGACGTTATCGATAGCGGCTTTGATGGCCATGACTCATGTCCCTATGAAACGAGAAAGGCCGCTTTATGCGGCCTTTCTCTAGAGCGGTTCCAATTAATGGATGCCCAGTTTTTTCTCGAGATAGTGGATGTTGACCCCACCTTTGCAGAAACCTTTATCTCGAACCAGATCACGGTGCAGCGGGATATTGGTTTTGATCCCGTCGACCACAATCTCATCCAGGGCATTGCGCATACGTGCCATGGCCTCGTCACGGGTGGCCCCGTAGGTGATCAGCTTGCCGATCAGCGAGTCATAGTTCGGCGGTACGCTGTAGCCGCTGTACAGGTGCGAGTCGACCCGCACGCCATTGCCGCCAGGGGCATGGAAGTGCTTGACCTTGCCGGGGCTCGGCATGAAGGTCGAAGGGTCTTCGGCGTTGATGCGGCACTCCAGGGCGTGCCCACGGATCACTACATCTTCTTGCTTGATCGATAGCTTGTTGCCAGCGGCGATGCTGAGCATCTCCTTGACGATATCGATGCCGGTGACCATCTCCGATACCGGGTGCTCCACCTGAACGCGGGTGTTCATCTCGATAAAGTAGAACGCGCCATTCTCGTAGAGGAACTCGAAGGTGCCGGCGCCACGGTAGCCAATGTCGATACAGGCTTTGACGCAGCGGGCGAATACTTCCTGGCGAGCTTTTTCGTCGATGCCTGGGGCCGGCGCTTCTTCCAGCACCTTCTGGTGGCGGCGTTGCAGCGAGCAGTCGCGGTCACCCAGGTGAATGGCGTTGCCTTGGCCGTCGGACAATACCTGCACTTCCACGTGACGTGGGTTGGTGAGGAATTTTTCCAGGTAGACCATCGGGTTGCCGAACGCAGCACCGGCTTCGGTGCGGGTCAGCTTGGCCGATTTGATCAGATCGTCTTCGTCATGCACGACACGCATGCCACGACCACCGCCGCCGCCAGCGGCCTTGATGATCACTGGGTAACCCACTTCACGACCAATACGCAGAGCAGTTTCTTCGTCTTCCGGCAGCGGGCCGTCGGAACCCGGCACGGTCGGCACGCCGGCAGCGATCATGGCGTGCTTGGCCGAAACCTTGTCGCCCATCAGGCGAATGGTTTCGGCTTTCGGGCCAATAAAGGCAAAACCGGATTTCTCCACCTGTTCGGCGAAGTCGGCGTTTTCGGCGAGGAACCCGTAGCCGGGGTGAATGGCGGTGGCGCCGGTCACTTCGGCCGCGGCGATGATCGCCGGAATATGCAGGTAGGATTTGTTCGCGGGGGCAGGGCCGATACACACCGTCTCGTCTGCCAGACCCAGGTGCATCAGCTCACGGTCGGCGGTGGAGTACACCGCGACAGTCTTGATCCCCAGTTCCTTGCAGGCGCGCAGGATGCGCAGGGCAATTTCACCGCGGTTGGCGATCAGCACTTTTTCCAACATCGCAGGCTCTCCGCGGTTCAAACGATGGTGAACAGCGGTTGGTCGTACTCAACCGGCTGGCCGTTTTCCACCAAGATGGATTCGATGACGCCGCTGGTTTCAGCTTCGATGTGGTTCATCATTTTCATCGCTTCGACGATGCACAGAATGTCGCCTTTCTTCACGCTCTGGCCGACTTCAACGAACGCTGGCGAAGTCGGTGCCGGGGTGCGGTAGAAGGTACCGACCATTGGCGAGCGCACCACGTTGCCATTGAGCTTGGCAGCTGCCGGTGCAGCATCGGCAACCGGCGCAGCAGCCACAGGGGCGGCAGCAGGAGCAGGGGCGGCGAAGACTTGTGGAGCGGGGGCGTATTGCGGCTGTTTGCCGTGACGGCTGATGCGTACGGACTCTTCGCCCTCACGGATCTCCAGCTCATCGATGCCGGACTCTTCCAGCAGCTCGATCAATTTCTTAACTTTACGAATATCCATAAGTAGCAACTCCCAAGGAAGAGGTCAGGGGCGTTCAAGTTGTTCCAGGGCAGCCTCCAGGGCCAGCCGGTAACCGCTGGCGCCAAGGCCGCAGATCACACCTACAGCAACATCCGAAAAGTAGGAGTGATGGCGGAAAGGTTCTCTCTTGTGCACGTTAGAGAGGTGCACTTCGATGAATGGGATGCTCACCGCCAGCAACGCGTCACGTAATGCGACGCTTGTATGCGTAAAAGCTGCCGGATTGATAAGAATGAAGTCCACCGCTTCGCTGCGGGCGGCGTGAATACGCTCGATCAGCTCGTACTCGGCATTGCTCTGCAAGTACATCAGATGGTGGCCGGCTTCACGGGCACGGCGCTCCAGATCGAGGTTGATTTGTTCCAGCGTGGTGGCGCCGTAGACGCCTGGTTCGCGTGTGCCCAACAGATTCAGGTTGGGGCCATGCAGCACCAGCAAGGTGGCCATGAGGGTATGTTCCTTATTGTTTTTGCCATTCAACGCTGCGCCGGACTATGCCGCAGGCAGGTTGGGCATGTCCAGTTCTCAGCAGTAGCTAGCACGATAGCAGCAGATTGCTGCAAATATAGGTCTGCTCGTCAGCGCGCGCCGGCCGTGCGCAGGCGTTCGGCGAAGGTCGCGGCGTCAACTTCACCTACGACACGGATATCCGCCCATTCGTCACCGTTGGGGGCGAAAAACAGAATTGCCGGTGGGCCGAACAGTTTGTAGCGGTCGAGCAGAGTGCGTTGTTCTTCCGTGCTGTCGGTGATGTCGAAGCGCACCAGGCGGTAGCGGCCGAGCTGGCTGGTGACCTCCGGGGCGTGCAGCACTTCGCGTTCAATCACCTTGCAGCTGATGCACCAGTCGGCGTACCAATCCAGCAGCAACGGTTGGTTGGCGGCTTTCGCGGCGGCGAGGGCGGCGTCCAGTTCGGCTGGGGTTTTGACCGTTTGCCAGGTGCTGGTCACAGGTGCCGCACCGGCCACCGCCACCGATTCAGACGGGCGACCAAGCGGGCGCAGCGGATCACTTTCACCCCGTAAGGCGCCGACCCAGGCGCTGATGCCGTACACCAGCAAGATCAGGCCGAGCAACTGTGCCAGGCGCGCACGCGGCGCCTTGTAGCTGAACTCCAGCGCACCGAGGAACAGCGCCACGCCGACTGCCAGCAGACCCCAAAGCGCCAACGCCAGACTTGGCGGCAACACCCGCTCAAGCATCCACACCGAAACGGCCAGCAGCAGCACGCCAAACGCATTGCGCACGGTCACCATCCAGGTGCCGCCTTTGGGCAGCAAGGTGCCGCCGCCAACAGCGAACAATACCAACGGTGCGCCCATGCCCAGGCCCAAGGCGAACAGCTTCAAGCCGCCGCCCAAGGCATCGCCGCTGGCGCTGATATAGAGCAGTGCGCCGGCCAGTGGCGCCGACACGCAGGGCGAAACCAGCAAGCTGGAGACCACGCCCAACAACGCCGCACCCCACAACGAGCCGGCTTTGGCAGTGCCGGCCATGCGGTCCAGCGGCTCGCTGATAAACCGCGGCAGACGCAGTTCGAAGACGCCAAACATGGCCAAGGCAAACAGGCTGAAAAACAACGCGAACGGCACCAGCACCCAGGCCGACTGCAGGCGCGCCTGCAGATTCAGCTCAGCGCCGAACACGCCCATCAGCGCGCCAAGCAAGGCAAAACACGCCGCCATCGGCAGCACATAGGCGAGCGACAGGCTCAATCCGCGCAGCCCGCCAATCTGCCCACGCAGCACTACGCCGGAAAGAATCGGCAGCATCGGCAGCACACAGGGGGTGAACGTCAGGCCCAGGCCGGCGACAAAAAACAGCAGCAGTTCATGCCAGCTCCAAGCGGTTACCGGCGTGCTTGCCGGGCTACTGATAGCGGCGGATGGATTGCTCGGCGCCGCCTTGCCATCGAGTTCCAGGCGCTCGGTTTCCGGTGGGTAGCACAGGCCTTTATCGGCGCAGCCCTGGTAGGTAACGAACAGGGTGTAGGGCAGGTTGTAGGCGTTTTTCAGTGGCAGCTCGACATCGAGAATGCCGTGGTACACCTCGACGTCGCCAAAGTATTCGTCGTGCTTTTTTTCACCGGGCGGCAATTGCGCCGCACCGTTGCCGACGTCGGTCGGTTCGATGCGGAACTGAAAGCGGTGGCGGTACAGGTAGTAGCCGTCGGTGGCGACGAAACGCAGCGTGACCTTGTCGGCGGTGTTTTCCACCACGCTCAATTTGAACGCTTCACGCACCGGCAAGAAATCGGCGCTGTTATTCAGCGGCGCACCGAGGGTGGCGCTGGGGCGGTTATCCAGAAGACTGGCGCTGACAGGCAGGGCGAGCAACAGCAGAAACAGGCTGAGCAGGCGGCGCATGGAAATCTCGCTAAGAAGAAAGTGCGCGCAATCATAGCGGAAAGCGTCAGCGCGTGGCCTTGGGCGAATCGCCACAGGGATTTTCGGGGGAGCAAAAAGCATCGCGGCTAAAGCCCCCCACAAAAGACCGCAGTTCCCTGTGGGAGGGGCTTTAGCCGCGATGGCCCTGACGCGATGTCCCGATCAAACGCGAAACGCCTGCACGGCGGTGTGCAATTGCCCACCCAACGCCTGCAACTGCTCACCCTGGCTACGCCCGTGATCAATGCGCTCCAGGTTGTCGCCACCCAATTGGTGAATGCGCTCGCTGTGCCCACGA
This sequence comes from Pseudomonas sp. GV071, assembly GCF_003050835.1. Lineage (GTDB taxonomy): Bacteria > Pseudomonadota > Gammaproteobacteria > Pseudomonadales > Pseudomonadaceae > Aquipseudomonas. Next base: position 40,716 of record NZ_QAOJ01000013.1, read on the forward strand.
ATCTCACTGACCGCGCCACTCTGCTGGGCCGTGGCATCGGCAATCCGCTCGGCCATGCTGGCGATGGTGCGGATCGCGGTGACGATTTCATCCAGCGCGCCATCGGCAGCCTGGGCCTGGTTGGCGGTGGCTTCGGCATGACCGACCTGCGCCCGCATGGCCTCCAGGGATTGCCCCGCTGCCTGCTGCAGACGACCAATCAACTGCTGGATCTCACCGGTAGCCCCCGCCGTGCGTTGTGCCAGGGTGCGCACCTCTTCAGCCACCACGGCAAACCCGCGGCCACTTTCCCCGGCCCGTGCCGCTTCAATGGCTGCGTTCAGGGCGAGCAGGTTGGTCTGGTCAGCAATTGATCGAATTACCGTCAGCACACTGCCGATGGTGGCGGTTTCGGCGGCCAGGCGTTCGATCGCCTGGGCGTTGCCCTGCACCTCGCTGACCAGGGTATGCATGCCGGTCAGGCTCTGACCAATCACCGTCTGGCCTTGCTCCAAGGCACGGCCGGCTTCGCGGCTGGCATCGGCGGCCTGGCTGGCGTCGCCGGCCACTTGTTGAATGGTCGACTCAAGATCGCCCAAAGCGTCGCGAATCTGCTCGGTGTCGCCGGCCTGGCGTTCGGCGCCGCTGTGCAGGCCGTTGCTCAGTTCGGCCAGGGTGCGGCTGCTGCCGGCCACTTGCTCGGCGTGCTGGCGAATGGTGCCGACCAGGTCCACTAGATACGCGCGCAGACGATTGAGCGACTCTTCGATATCGCGCAGCTCGCGGGTTTTCGAGTCGAGCACAATGCCCTCGGCGAAGTTGCCCTGGGCCCAGGCCGACAGTGAGGGCGCCAGGTGGCCAAGCACGGTGCTCAGACGGCGCTGAATACGGTCGATGACCAGCGCGATCAACAGAATCAGGCCGATCATGGCGCCCTGCAGCATGCGCACCTGCCACTGGATACGGCCGTATTCGGCGCGTACGGCTGGGGCCAACTCGTCAAGGGCGTGCTGGCTGGCTTTGACCTTGTCCTGGGTTTTGCTCGCCAACGCAGCGCGGTTCTGAATCAGCTCGCGGGTACGGGTCAGCTCGGCGGGGTAGCGTTTGATCAGGCTGACCAGGTCGCGTTTCAGCGCGATGCCGCGGTCCTCTGCTGCGCTGGCACTGGCGTCGCTGGCGATGCCCATCATCGAGGCGAAGTCGTCTGCGCTGGAGTTGCTGGCCTCGGCCACCCCCAGCAACGGCAAAGCCTGCAGGGCGTCGGCTTGCTGGTTGAGGAGCGCCACTTCGCGTTCCACGTCGCCGGCCAGTTCGTCGCGGCCGCTGCTCACCAGTTTGCCGCGGGCATGGCTCAAGCGCGAAAGGTGCACGGCGGCGGTGAACAGTGGCGCGCGGTAGGCGGCGCTGCTGTCTGCCGAGCCGCTGTCGGCGTAGCTGCTGAGTTGTTCCAAGGCGCCGGAAATTTCCCGTTCGGCTTGCAGCAGCAGCCCTTGCGGATCGCCGGCCAGCTTGCCGGCCGCGAGCAGTTCGCTGCTGGTGAAGTTCTGTAGTTCGCTGAGGCTGGGGCGCAGGTTGGCAGCCAGTTCCGGCGGCAGTTCATCGGTGGCTTTCTGTAATGCTTCGATGGCCTGGCTGGCGCTGCTATGGCGCAGGGCGTCGCCGCTGCCGAGGTAGTCCTGAATATTGTTCGCCACCTCAACCTGAAAACGCTGCGACAGATTCAGGTATTGCTCCATCAGCTGGTAAGGGCGCTCCAGCGCGCGTTGCGACCACCAGAGCGTGGCGCCCAGGGCCACGCACACGGCAACGAGCAGGGCGGTGTTGAGGTTGGTGAGGTGTTTCAGGCGCATAGACAGGACCCGACCGGTAACACATGGCGTCAAAACGCCATGACTGGCTGTAAAGTCCTGAATTTATTGCTCTTTCATTGCAGGCTGATGACAGCGTGACGGGCGTCACGCTTTTTCCTGGGTGGCCAGTCAGCTTTGGAAGATTTCCACCCGGTTGCGCCCGCCATGCTTGGCCACATACAGGGCCTGGTCGGCCTGTTTGGACAAGGCGGCGCTGTCGACTTCGTCGTGCATCTGGGCGATGCCGCAGCTGAAGGTGCAGGACAGATCCTGCGGCGTGGCCGGGTAGTGGATTTCGGCAAAACGCTGGCGAATGCCATCCAGTACTTTGGCAGCGGTGGCCGCATCGGTGTTGGGCAACACCACGGCAAATTCTTCGCCGCCATAACGGCCAATGTGATCGGTCTTGCGCAGGCGTTGCTTGAGGAACAGCGCCAGGCTTTTGATCACCCGGTCGCCCATGGGGTGGCCATAGACGTCGTTGACCTTCTTGAAATGGTCGATGTCGAGCATGGCGAAGGTCACCGGCTGATTGTCGCGGCGGGCGCGGGTGCGCGCGTCGTCGAGCAACTGCAGGATGTGGGTGTGGTTGTAGAGGCCGGTGAGGCTGTCACGCACCATCCGCGACTTCAGGTTGCGCGCCCGCTCGGCACGGTTGCGCACGGTGGCGATCAGATGGCGTGGCTTGATCGGTTTGGTCAGGAAGTCGTCGCCGCCTTCGCTCATGGCGTCCAGCTGTTTATCCAGATCGTCTTCGGCCGACAGGTAAATGATCGGCACGCTCACATAACGGTCGTTGTGGCGAATCACTTGGGCCAGCTCGGTGCCGCTGCACTCGGGCATGTACATGTCGAGAATGATCAGGTCAGGCTGAAATTCGGCCAGCGCGCTCATCGCCTTGATGGGGTCGGTGAGCGTGTGGGTAATAATGCCGGCGCTGTTCAGCACTCGCTCGGTGTGGGTGGCCTGGGCGCGGGAGTCGTCGATCACCAGCACGCGGAACGGCTCGTACTGGCTGACATGGGTCAGCACTTCGATGCGCTCGAGCAGGGTCGAAGCGTCCAGGCTGCCGGTGAAAAACTCCTGGCCGCCGGCACGCACAGCGGCGAGGCGGGTAGGGGTGTCGGTTTCTTCTTCGCTGTAGAACAGCAGGGGCAGTTTCTGCTCGAGGTCCTGCTGCACTTCGTTGGCCAGTTCCAGGCCAAGGCCTACACCTGCGAAATCCACTTCCATGACGATGGCCGCCGGGTGGCGCTCACGCATGGCGGCGCGAAAGGCATTGGCATTGGCGAACGACTGCGCGCTCAAGCCAAAGAACTCCAGTTGCTGAGCCAGGCGCTCGGCGCGCTCGCGGTCTTGCAGCCCCAGGTACACGGGCTTGCGCAGTGGCGGCAGAAAGGTTTGTTCGTATTGATCGCCATGGCGCAGCCCGGTGCGCGACAGGCGTTGCATCAACTGATTGAGTTCGGTGATCAGGGCGCTGTTCAGGCGGCCTTTGTTGGCGCCGCTGGCTTCCAGGCACTGGCCGATGCTGCGCGCCAGCTGTGCGTGTTCGTCCTGACCGAAGCGCTCGGCGTAGCGCAGCAAACGCAGGTTGGCCTCGGCCAGTTCGCTGTCGTTCCACTCCCGCTCCTGCAGCCGTTGCCACACTTCCAGCACTTGCCGCGCCTGGTGAATGACGCGCTGGGCGAAGTGGTGTTTGAGGCGATCACTGCTGAGGTCTTCTTGCTCGGACATGGCCGGACGTCTTCTTTAGTACGCGGTTGCCGCTAAGGCGGCTCGAATGGTGGCTCTATGCTACCAATGCTTGTTTTGTACGCTAGTACCGTCGATCAATTGACGCCAGTAAAGCAGCAGAATTTTGACGGGCGGTGGAAAAGTCTGACAAGTGTCAACGCTGTTACTTAACCGGCGGTAAGTTTGCGTCGTCGCGCTGCGCATCCGCAAGCGCTTCCCTTATAGTGCCAAGCCGACGGCACCCTCCCGGGAGGCTGTGGTCGAACTGCTGACTTCGATTGAAAGGACAAGGCCATGTTGAATTGGAAGAACCGCGCCAGCACCATGCGCGATGGCGTCGGTAACTCGGTAGACGGCGCTCGTAGCTACTTTGGCGGCCTGTGGGTAAGCCGCGCACTGGGCACCTTGTTGGCGCTGTATTTGATCATCGCCGGCCTTGTGGGCTGGTGGTGGAGCCAGGAGCCGGGGCTGTTTCAAGTGCAACAAAATGCACAACAGGCCGCGCAACAAGCCAATCGCCAACTGGTCAGCGGCTACACCACGGTCGAAACCCTGAAAAAAGTAGTTTCCACCCTGCTCGACAAACCCGGCGGCTACCTCTCCAACGACCTCACGCCGCCCGGCCTGTGGCTGGATAACATGCCGAGCTTTGAATATGGCGTACTGGTGCAGGTCCGTGACCTCTCGCGCGCCTTGCGCAAAGACTTCGCCCGCTCGCAAACCCAGTCCACCGAAGACCCGGACCTGGCCAAGGCCGAGCCGCGCTTCAACTTCGACAACAAGAGCTGGGCCCTGCCAGCGTCCGAGGCTGAGTATCGCGAAGGGATCAAATCCCTCGACCGCTACCTGGCGCGTCTTGCCGACCCGAAACAACCGAGCGCGCAGTTCTACACCCGCGCCGACAACCTGAACAACTGGCTGGGCGACACTGCAACCCGTTTGGGCTCGCTGTCGCAGCGCCTGTCTGCCAGCGTTGGCCAGGTGCGTTTGAACAGCGCGGTGAAAGAGCCTGATCAAACCGTTACCGCGGGCGACGTGCCGGCGGTACGCGAAGAAGTCTACGAAACCCCGTGGATGCAGATCGACAACGTGTTCTACGAAGCCCGTGGCCAGGCCTGGGCGTTGTCGCATATCCTGCGCGCCATTGAGGTGGACTTCGCCGACGTGCTGGCGAAAAAGAACGCCACCGTCAGCGTGCGCCAGATCATTCGTGAGCTGGAAGCCTGTCAGGAACCGCTGTGGAGCCCGATGGTATTGAACGGCAGTGGCTACGGCATTCTCGCCAACCACTCGCTGGTGATGGCCAATTACATTTCGCGCGCCAACGCCGCGATCATCGACCTGCGTCAGTTGCTGAGCCAGGGGTGATGGTTGCTGTGTCCCAACAGGAGGTCGCGCACCGTGCGGCCTCCGATGCCGAACAGATTGCTTGGGTCGACGACGCCGATAACGAACTCGGCGCGCTGCCGCGGGCCGAGTTGCGCGAGCGAGGGCTGATCGGCCGTGGCACCTTTATTCTGCTGTTCAACAGTGCCGGTGAGCTTTGTGTACACCGGCGCACCTTGAGCAAAGCCATCTACCCGGGTTACTGGGATGTGGCGGCAGGCGGCATGGTGCAGCAAGGCGAAAGCTACGCCGAGTCGGCCGCCCGTGAGCTGGAAGAAGAGCTGGGCATCGGCGGCGTACCGCTGACGGCACATGAGCATTTCTTCTTCGACCAACCGGGCAACCGCCTGTGGTGCGCGGTGTTTTCTGCCGTCTCCGATGCTCCGCTGCGCCTGCAACCGGAGGAGGTTTTGGAAGCGCGGTTCATGCCCATCCAGGCCGCGTTGGCCGCCGCCGACAGCCAACCGTTCTGCCCCGACTCCCTCGATGCGCTGAAACGTTATTTGCGCAGCACAGAAGCAGGTCGCGAATTCGGCGTTTAATGGCGCAAATTGGCTATTAGCAACAGCGATATTTATCGGTACACTGCGCCGCCTTTCAAGCCTGAGCCTCCCGGCCCAGGTGCGCTGCCCCTGCCAGAGTGGGGCTTCGCGGCTGACACCTTTGTCAGCCAGTCGCTTTCAGGTCCATCAACTACATAACGCTGCGCTGGACCTTCCTGACCGAGGAACAACCCGGTGGTCAAGAAAGCTTCGTCCTTTTCCGCCCTCGGCGGTTTGGTGTTTTCCACCGATGCAGGCCGGCATTGCCCGGACTGCAGCCAACCGGTGGACGCCTGCATCTGCAAACAGACCGCCATTCCCGATGGGGATGGCATCGCCCGTGTACGCCGCGAAACCAAAGGTCGCGGCGGCAAGACGGTGACCACCATCACCGGCGTGCCGCTGGCCGAAGAACCGCTGAAAGAGTTGGCCAGCCAGCTCAAACGGCGCTGCGGCTGCGGTGGTTCGCTGAAGGATGGCGTTATCGAAATCCAGGGCGACCATGTGCAGTTGCTGCTCGATGAATTGCTCAAACAGGGCTTCAAAGCGAAGAAATCTGGCGGCTGACAGACTGCCTCCTAAACTTCGCCTTTAACCCGTTTGCCATCGACGCGTCTGAACACCTCAGTAATCGTCATGTCCACTGCTTACCTTGCACGAGTCGGGGCTGCCCGGCGCTTTTGAATTCTTTTAAGAAGGGAACCTGAATGTCCGTACGACGCACACGTAAAGATGACGGCAGCCAATGGACAGTCGCGGACAGCCGCAGCGTCTACGGCATTCGCCATTGGGGCGCCGGTTATTTCGCCATCAACGAAGCAGGCCGTGTCGAAGTGCGCCCCAGCGGCCCCAATAGCGCACCGATCGACCTGTTCGAACAGGTTGAAGAACTGCGCCAGAGCGGCCTGTCGCTGCCCTTGCTGGTGCGCTTCCCGGACATTCTGCAAGACCGCGTGCGCCAGCTGACCGGCGCCTTCGACGCCAACATCGCGCGCCTCGAATACCAGAGCCAATACACCGCCCTGTATCCGATCAAGGTCAACCAGCAGGAAGCGGTGGTAGAAAACATCATCGCCACCCATAACGTTTCCATCGGCCTCGAAGCCGGCTCCAAGCCTGAGCTGCTGGCCGTGCTGGCGCTGGCACCGAAGGGCGGCACCATCGTCTGCAACGGCTACAAAGACCGCGAGTTCATTCGCTTGGCGCTGATGGGCCAGAAGCTTGGCCATAACGTGTTTATCGTCATCGAAAAAGAATCCGAAGTGCAGTTGGTGATCGAAGAAGCCGCTGAACTCAAAGTCGCCCCGCAGGTTGGCCTGCGCGTGCGCCTGTCGTCCCTGGCCTCAAGCAAATGGGCCGACACCGGTGGCGAGAAATCCAAATTCGGCTTGTCCGCCGCGCAACTGCTGTCGGTCGTTGAGCGCTTCCGCGCCGCCAAACTCGACCAGGGCATTCGCCTGCTGCACTTCCACATGGGCTCGCAGATCGCCAACCTGGCCGACTACCAACACGGCTTCAAAGAAGCCATTCGTTACTACGGCGAACTGCGCGGCCTTGGCCTGCCGGTCGACCATATCGACGTCGGCGGCGGCCTGGGTGTGGACTACGACGGCACCCACTCGCGCAACGCCAGCTCGATCAACTACGACATGGACGACTACGCCGGCGTAGTGGTCGGCATGCTTAAAGAGTTCTGCGACGCCCAGGAACTGCCGCACCCGCACATCTTCTCGGAAAGCGGCCGCTCCCTCACTGCTCACCACGCGATGCTGGTGGTGCAAGTGACCGATGTGGAAAAACATAACGACGATGTGCCGACCATCGATGACAAGGAAACCTTGCCCGAGACCGTGCAATGGCTGGTCGACCTGCTTGGCCCGACCGACCTGGAAATGGTCACCGAAACCTACTGGCGCGCCACCCACTACATGAGCGACGTGGCCAGCCAATACGCTGACGGCAAAATCACCCTGACCCAGAAAGCGCTGGCCGAGCAGTGCTACTTCGCCGTCTGCCGCCGCCTGCACAACTCGCTGAAAGCTCGCCAGCGCTCTCACCGCCAAGTGCTGGACGAACTCAACGACAAACTCGCCGACAAATACATCTGCAACTTCTCGGTGTTCCAGAGCCTGCCGGACACCTGGGCCATCGGCCAGGTGTTGCCGATTCTGCCGCTGCATCGTCTCGGCGAAGAACCGCTGCGCCGCGCCGTGCTGCAGGATCTGACCTGCGACTCCGACGGCAAGATCAAGCAATACGTCGACGAGCAAAGCATCGAAACCAGCCTGCCGGTGCACGAAGTGCGTGAAGGCGAAGACTACTTGCTGGGCATCTTCCTGGTCGGCGCTTACCAGGAAATTCTCGGCGACATGCACAACCTGTTCGGCGACACCGATTCCGTGAACATCTACCAGAACCCGGATGGCAGCGCCTACCACGCCGGCATCGAAACCCACGACACCATCGAAGACATGCTGCGCTACGTACACCTGTCGCCGGAGGAGTTGATGACCCACTACCGCGACAAAGTCGCCAGCGCCAAGATCAGCCCGCGGGAACGTACCCAGTTCCTCGATGCACTGCGCCTTGGTCTGACGCGTTCGTCGTACCTGTCCTCGTAACCCGAAGCAGGCTCAGGTTCCCCTCTCCCGCGTGCGGGAGAGGGGCTAGGGCAGAGGTTAAAAGAAGGTTAATCAGGTAAGCGAGGACCTTCATGCGTCGACTGCTCACCCCACTTTTTCTCGCCATCAGCGCGCTGCTTAGCGCCTGCTCCCCGGTCGGCCTGCTCAATGCAGTAACCCCCACCGACAGCTATACAAAAACCAGCGCCATCGCCTACGGCAGCGACCCCCGGCAACAGCTCGATATCTACACCCCAACCGTCAAAAAAGCCGGCCCTACGCCCGTGGTGCTGTTCTTCTATGGCGGCAGCTGGAACAGCGGCGAGCGCAACGACTACCGCTTTGTCGGCGAGGCATTGGCCAGCCACGGCTACGTCACCGTGATCGCCGACTACCGACTTTATCCACAGGTGCGTTACCCCGACTTCCTCAAAGACGGCGCCCACGCCTTCGCCTGGGTACACGAGCACATCAGCAGTTACGGCGGTGACCCCGAGCACCTGTTCCTCATGGGCCACAGCGCCGGCGGCTATAACGCCGCGATGCTCGCCCTCGACCCGCGCCTGCTGGCCGACGTGAACCTCAACGCCAGTGCGATTCGCGGCTGGATCGGCCTGGCCGGCCCCTATGATTTCCTACCCGTCAAAAACCCCGATGTGCGACCGGTGTTCTTCTTCCCCAGCAGCCCGCCGGACTCACAACCGATCAACCACATCAGCGCCAGCGCACCGCCGGCATTGCTGATGGCCGCCGCCGAAGACGACCTGGTCAACCCGCAGCGCAATACCGGCGGCCTGGCCAAGCGCCTGCGGGAAGTGGGTGTGCCGGTGAGCGAGCATTACTACGACAACGTCAGCCACATCACCCTGGTGGCAGCCTTGTCCCGGCCGCTGCGCTACAAGGCGCCAGCGTTGGAGGAGATTGTGCGGTTTATCGACAGCGATGGCGGGCGTAGGCCCTGAACAGCATCGCGGCTGAACACTTACTTATCGGGTGGCACTGCGGTTGGCGTTGTGTGGCAGCGCGGCGCCGCCAGCGAAGTGGGAGAAGGTGAGCAATCAGGGTGACGTTTAAGGGCGCTGTTAAGGCGTCCCAAGTTTCAGCCCGCTCAACAGCAGATGTGACGTGACCGCCCAACCAATCACGCTCAACACCCCCAGCACCACATACCCCACCACAATGCCCAGGGCGATCTGCTTCCACAGGCCGGCATATTGATTCGAGCCACCGCTGTTGGAGCGGATAGGGCGGTCCCGTTCTGCGCGGATGTCGTCGAAGTCGTCTCTCATATCGTGTCCTCTGCGCTTCTCGGCGCTTTCAAAATTTCGATCGGCCTATCGAGGCGCGGGTGTTGCTGGCCATTCTACGGTTCGGCCTCCAATAGCCGAACGTCTACTTGCGCCGATAACGCTTGTTACCGGACCTCACCGCAGCCCGGCACTTCGCCAACAAAACCATTTCTGCCATCATCTGCCCACTGAACAGGCAAGGAGTGCTCACGGGTGAGCCAGGCGCAGTGGTTTTACGAAGACAACGGTTCGCGTGTAGGGCCGATTAGCGAAGAGACGATCAAAGCGTTGTTGCAGGACAAAAAGATCGGCCATAACACCCTGGTGTGGCGGCCCGGTCTGGATGGCTGGATTACCCTTGAAACCTCGGACCTGCAAGGCGAACTTGCGGCGATGCCGCCGCCCCTAGGCACAGAAAACATCTCGGGCTTGTGGGTGTGGTTTCTTGCCTGCTCGCCGCTATTCTGGATGGTTACCCCCTACGGTTACGAGCGCACCGTTTTCGTGGTGCTGTGGCTGCTGAGCATATTTCTCTGCGCCATGGACATCAGAAAAATTCGCCTCGCCGGCTACAAAGCCCCGTCGATCTGGTGGAGCTTTTTTGTTCCAGGCTATCTTTTTGTACGCTCGCAAAAATTGCAGGTGCACTACGTACCGCTCATTGTTTGGCTGGCCCTCACCTTCCTGCCCGCCGACTACGGTTACTGGTAGATAACAGCCCTGGGCCTGACCCCGCCAAGCAGCAAGCAGGAGACGAGCATGTTCAAAGCACGAATTGCCATTGTCCTCCTCGCGATACTGCTGCCCTACCTGGCGCGGCTGCCTGGCGGAATGGCTTGGCTGGCTCAATACACCAACGCTGATGTCCGTGGCTGGCTGTTTCTGCAGGCATTCAACGCCATCGCCTGGGGCAGTATTCTGGCCATCAGCCTTTTGTATCGTCGGCCGGTGCCGTTGTTGGTGCCGGCGCTGTTTGGCTTCAGTTACCTGGCCTGGGCGCATTACTCGCTAGATGTGGCTGGGGATGCGCAGGCGGCGGTGGGCATTGTGTTTATCCCGATCTATGCGCTGGTGCCGATTTTTGTCGGAGGCGTGGGCGGATATTTACTTGATAGACGCTTGAGAATGGCCGCGAGCGACTAGCTGTGGGCAGCGGGCTTGGAACCATGAACCTCACCATTGAGCAGGGCCGATCAGGATGTACGGTATCCCCAAGGAGCTAGACCTCTCGCCGGTAATTGGCCAGTTCACCACCCAGGTGCGTGTTGGCCAGTTCGATCTTCAGTTCACATTCGGCATTGTCCACTTGGCCGTTCAAACCCCAGTGACCCTTTTCCGTGACGGCAAACCGTTTGCCCGCTGGGAAGAAGGCCGATGGCCTGATCCTGGGTTCTACGAAATCATGAATCGCAACGTGCTGCGCTGCGAGGTCGTCAGTGACCGGTTGATTGTGTTCGAGTTCGAGAACGGCGTGGTGATGCACCTTGAAGATAGCTCGGATACTTACGAATCCATGCAGATATATTTCAATGGCGATGCAGATGGATGGATTATTTAGAGGGAGGATTCAGCGGCTGTTGCATCTCATCAATAAGCTGAATTGCCTCAGGAGACATCAGGAAGCTCGCTAATAAAGTCCTGCGTTCTTTGAGCTCATTCCCGATCTCATTTATCTGAGTCACCGCTCTTTTCGCCTGCTCATTCAAGTTATCTAGATAGGCCTTCGCCGCCAAACATCCGCTTTCGGTTGATAGCCTGAACTCACTGCGGAAATGATGAACCAGAAAATTTCGCTTCTGCAGAAGGTCGTTTAGATCGTCGCAAGCCTGCTTGGCTTGCTCTGCGTTCATCGGGATTCTGAAGCGCGAGCGAAACGCTGTGGTCTGGCCGGGCAGCAGCTTCGGCTCTTCGGGCTCTTCGTCAAATTCGGCGGTCTTTTCTAACAGCTGGCGGATGAGGAAGCCTAGGGTTTGCAGTGCAAGCTTCTCTCGCTGCTGCTCAGGCGTTGGCCCGTTGCTCGACACGTCAAAGTGCGGCAGCAGATTTTTAAGCGCCTGCTCATACAACTGCAGGTTAAGAATGCATTTCCCTATCAACACAAAAACAGCTGTTTGCGCTCGTTCGAGTTCATCTGGGGGGAGGTTGGTCATCCGTTTCCAGCCGTGAAGGGGTGGCTGGATTCTAGGCGCGGGGGACGGAAATTTCGAGGTGAGTTGTGGGGCGACGATGTAGTCACCTGTCCCGCTTTTCTAGCGCGCACAAAAAAGGGCTTAGCTTTCGCTAAACCCTTGTTTTGTTTGGTGGCTACACAGGGACTTGAACCCCGGACCCCAGCATTATGAATCCTCGCAGTAGGACCATGTAAGGCCAGAGAGGCCCATAAAACGAGGGTTCCAGCTCTGCCGCATCCTAGTTAATCCAGAGCACAGCAGAAAAAGCGGTCGATGTAGTCACCTGGCGCCAAGGTGCATTGAGCATCGTCTGTCTGGATTGGGCTATTGAGGAGCCTGTAACGAACACTTGAATTGCTTGTCGTGATCGTCCAAGGAAGATACGTTAGTCTCTGGTGGCTTAATGATACTGTTTTGAATGCAAACAAGGAGGTGAGATTTGTCCAGTTTTGAGTTGGTTGAAGAGTATGAGGATAATTTAGAGTTATATACAGGGTTTTCCAGGTCAATGGACGCGCTTTTTCGAGTGCTTCTCGACTCCTTTTCAATTAAACCTCATTCGATAAGTTGTCGTGTCAAAGATAAGTCTAGCTTTCAGAGAAAGATAAACGAAAAGAATAAATACTCTTCTATGGCGGAAGTTACGGATGTCGTTGGTCTTCGAGTTATATCTCATTACGCCGATGATGTAGATGCCGTTGCAAGAATTATCGAGAACGAATTTCAGGTAGATGTTAAAAATTCTATCGATAAAAGAGTGAGTTTAGATCCTGATCGCTTCGGCTACTTATCTCTTCATTATGTGGTGTCGTTGAAGAAGGAAAGGTTCGCCCTTGCGGAGTACAAGAGATTTAAAGGCCTTAAGTTTGAGATTCAAGTAAGATCCATTTTGCAACATACTTGGGCTGAGATAGAGCATGATATTGGTTACAAGGCTAAGATAGAAATACCTAAGCCTATTCGTCGTAAGTTTTCTAGGCTGGCGGGATTGCTGGAGTTAGCCGATGATCAGTTTGTTCAAATTCGTGACGATTTAGCTAAATATGAAGTGGAAGTTAAAGAGAAACTGTATTCTCAGCCCGAGACTCTAAGTATCGATGCCGTCTCCTTGCTTGAATACATATCTCGCAGTGAGGTTGTTAAGGGGTTGGATCGCGAACTATCCAATATAACTGAATTAGTGTTGGTGCCGGCTGATAAAAGTAATATGGCTGTGCACTTGAAGGCACTTAAGTATTTCAATATAGAATCGGTTTCTATGCTTGAACAAGAGTTGATTGTAAATAAAGAAAATATAATTATTAGAGCGATTGACGTCGGTAGGCAAACAGCTAGTACGGCGGAGGGGCTGTGTGTTTATTATTTGGGACAAGTGTTAGCGGCTATACGTTTAAAATATCAAAATGAAATTGCTGAATATCTGCGTCTCGTATCTATAACTGATGATGCGGGCGAGTTTTCTAAATACCTTTCAGAGCTTTCTAAGCGTATATCTTCACCAAGATAATTTTGGCGGAAATTCAAGGGGTGTTTGGTTGGGTTGGTTGGTGGCTTTGATGTATGTGGATATAGGAAGCTTCGTTGGAGGATCGGAGCGTTGAGTAAAATGGATTCTTTAGTGTCCTGTTGATGAGCTAAATTTTTATGAATGCAGCTGAGCGGTGGGAAAAGCTGGTAGCGCTTGACGATGAGTTTCTTGCCGGTGGCGTTGTTCTTTCTGAGTGGTGCTGCGTTATTGTTCGGGATACCGATTTAGCGTTTGCGAATGGGGCGAACTTGTCCGCCGTGCTTATGGCAGTAGCAGCAGTTGAGACCTATTTCCGAGCTGAAGATTTGATGGGAATAAAACATCGACTTGTTGAACTGATAAATTCCGCTGCTATCGATGACGAATTGAAGGCTGACCTGCACACGTTGAGACGTTATCGAAATAAATGGGTTCATGTTGATGAACCCTTGGACGATATTTCCATTTTGCAAAATCCAGAAAGCTTGTGTGGAGAGTTAGAGCAGATGGCGTTGTTCGCCGTTCGAGCGCTTCGAAAAGTTATATATTCTGCTCAGTGCGTCTAAGGGGGAATTTTCCCGATAAGTATTCTGGTTTGTTTATTAGGAGGCGATAATGACTGTTTTTGTGGCGGGGATTCATGGAGTGGGGAAAAGTTTTCTTTGCCAGAAATATGCCGAAAATTTCCCCGTTACATACGAGAGTGCGAGCGGGTTGATACGCAGGGAACGCGCTCAGGCAGCATGGAGCAATGATAAGAAGGTTTCGCAGATTGATGATAATCAACTTGCGCTGAAAACTGCAGTGCAGAAAATTAAAAAAGAAGGTGAGTCGCTACTGCTAGACGGTCATTTCGTTTTAATTAACGAGAAATCGGAGTTCGTCGCACTAGAGTCGTCGGTGTTTCGAGATTTGGGTATTTTAGGAGTAATATTATTGGAGGCGGCCCCTGACGTGATTGCCTCGCGCCTTGAAGCTAGAGATTCTTCAAAAAGCTCGGTCGATATCGTCGGGTTTCTTCAGAAAGAAAGAGAGCAAGCACGAAATATCTGTGAGTCTCTTAATGTCGGTCTTTTTATATTAGAACAGCCAGGATTTGCGGAGTTTTCAAGGACTGCTAGTTCTATTTTTGATTTTTAGAAGTGGAATTGCTTGTTCGTCAACTATGATGTTGGTTCAGGTTTTAAAGCCAAGCTTGGCTCTTTCGAGTAGTTTTTGAAGACTTTCTTTTATCTCAAATATAGACTGAGGGGGATGAGCTCCGAAGACTCCAATTTCTTTTAGCTCTCCTATGCTAACGGGAGGTTCTATATAGCCAGCTAATAGGTAGTTTATTACCTTTATTGGGTCTGCTTTGGACGCGTTCCAGCTTTCAAGTTCTTCTTCGCTATATACGGATCTTCCTCCTGAAAGAGTCATGAGCTCCTTTGTTGAGCTGGCACTTGCCACTTCTTCAAAAATCCCAACTGCGGTGATTGCTTGTGATGGGTCGTGTTTCGATTTCCCTTTATAGAAAAATAAAACCGATCCGGGTTCGCCAAGGTTCGACTTTGCCCTGCAAAGGTAAACTTTTCTTATAGTGTTTCCAGGCCGTTGTGGGCCGCCAATTATTCCGGCATTTTCAAATAGGTCCGCTTGCGGGCGGAATTTAAGGTCTGGATATAATGTGTCGTGATAGCCTTCTTTTATCGGTATCCCGAATGCTCGTACTTTATTGTCAGTTACAAATCGCGGATAGCTAATCCTTGCCGTCGTGAAAAGGTCATTCCCAGGTTGCCGATTTAGCTTTCCCTGAGAGAAGGTTTTTTCGTAGATTAGCTCGCCGTCCGGTTTAGTTGCTGTGTGCTGAAATCCATAGTATTCCAGCAGGTCAATCAACGAGTTTTGGGTCTTGTAAGTTGTTACATATACTAAGTCGTATGCATTTTTTTGAGCGAACCAAAATACTTTTTTTAATAGTAGTTCGCCAAGCTTTACACCTCGGCTTTCAGGGCGAACTTTGAATGTGCATATCTTCAGTATTTTATTGGCTGGTAATGTTGCGTCCGTGTTTTCAGGTGTCTCGTCTTTTCTGACGATAAGGCCTGCGATGCTTTTCGTGTTGTTATCCGCTACGATCCAACACTGTCTATGTTCGCGTACACACTTCTCCTTCCACCATTGGTCGAAAGGCTCGTAGTCTTCCCGCAAACTGTCAAATATTTTGTCAGTTAATGGGATAGTATTTGCAGCAACTTCCTCAACGAAGCGTACTGGACTTTCTTTGGGTTCAAAGGTTGTTTGTAGAAGGTCTACGGCATCTGCGATGTGGAGTACGCGTCGTCCTAGCTCTGACGAGTGACGTCGTGCTCTGTCATGTAGCCCTCTATCCTGAGTAACAAGAAAGTCCGCTGCGCCAATGTGCAAACAATGTAATAAGGTTACATCTACTACGTCATTGGGCTTTCTAATATGTCCGAATTCAGCGCCTAGTTGGGTGGCATCAAACCCGCGAACTTTGTCTATGTGGCTGAATTTCTGTAATTTACTTTCGGAAATAGTTCGTCGCTCAACATTTTTATCGCGCGCGATGTCGTCCCTCGCAGCGGCATGGATAAATATGTCAACTTTGTTTTTCGTCGCTAATTGGATAAATGTGGCAAATACAGGTTGAACAGTTTTGTTGTCTTCAAGGCCAATTATTATATTTGTGTCAATTAGATATATTTGTCTGCTCATCCATGAGGGCTCTGCGTACTTCCTGCTTGGCATAAATAAAGGACTGAGGCGGGGTAAAATTAAAGCGCTCTCTAAGTTCTTTAAGGTTGATCGGGGTTTCAAAAGTTTGTGCGTTCTTTAACTCTAGCGCATAACCTTCGGTTAATCCCTGGAAATATGCTTCAAAGTCCTTCTTTTTGATGAATGCGGATTTTGAATATTTTTCCCAGATGTTTTTGATTGGAAGCTTGATTATGTCGGATATTTCTGCGCATCCAACGATAGCTCTTACTGGTGATGTGGAGTAAATATAGATCTTTGTCCCTCTGGCTGTAGATATAGGGAATCTTCTACGAAGCTCTACTGTCTTTTTGCCTTCGAGGATTTTTTCTGAATAAGTTGGATGTATGCTGATGATAAAATCTTTAGTTGTCCCTAAGGCTAGTTCATCACTGCTGAATATTGGTAATACTAACTGTCTGTTAGAGTGCTGATCCAAGTTTAGCTCGTCATACAGACGAGCTGAAATTTCGCTATCTTTATTAAATGCAGCCTCGATACGCAATGAGGCTCCAAGAGCTTCAACGTACTTTGTTAATGAAGATATTTGCACATCGCCTCTAGCTTCGATTTTCGAAACAGCCCCTTGGCCTATACCTAATCTTTCCGCCATTTGAAGTTGAGTATAGCCAACAGCCTCTCTCAAGCTTTTTAGCGATTGACCAACAACCCTGCCAGCATCGTTTTCTTTTCCGTATACGGCAGCGATTACTCTATTTTTTTGAGCCATACCAACCTCCATGCGCGGAGCGGACCATATCACAGGATATATTCCGTTAACGGAATATATCTCCTTGCGGAGTGTGAGGCCACAGCATCTACCACTCCTATCCTCCCCGGATTCTCTACCTCTTGGTGCCTCTGGACGTGTACCAGCGCCTAGTCACTTCCTTTGTGATCGCTATACCACGTTTAGATCCGTCAAGTTTCGATTGGCTTCATCGTAGTCAGGACTTCGGTGGCCATTTTCAGGCTCGATTCGCCCAGAGATGAGCCACAGCGCGTACTCAGGGTAGGCACCCGCAAGAACCCCTACTTCTACTGTGCTGATCCGGATTGCACCTCGGCTGATGTTTTTCCACCTGTCGTGGTTCTTACCGCCAAGCTCGCTTAGCTGCTTGGGGCCAATCTGTTTGATCAATTGAAGAGCTCTATCTCTCACTGCATCCATTTATCAAAAAATCAATAGGCGTAAAATTTACTCCAGGTGAATATTGGCGTAATATTCACTCCAAGCGTAAATATTACGCTTTCTGGAGGGCTCTTATTAGCTCCCAAAAAATTGAAGCTTTGGGCCGGATTATAGGGGTAATTGCATGGAACAGTCTGGGGTAGTGGGGTTCAACGCAGAGGGAAATGCACAGCGCGTCACTGACTTCCGTGATTCGCCTTTTTGCTCCCAGCTGGTTTTCGCCGAAATGATCGGTTTGGAAGAGGTTAGCCCAGACGTAGTGCGCGGTTGGGTCGAGTCCCACGCCATACCTACCGTCAAAATCGGCCGCCGCCGCGTCATTAACCTGCACCGCATCCGCCGCGATATCGACCGTGGCAAAACCATCTTCTGCTCAGGGGATTACGCCGATGACTAACTCCGTCGAGCTGCTGCCCCCAGAGTTGCAAAGTGCGTTGCTGCAACTGGTGCACGCCCAAGACTTTTACGACCTCTGCGTTGTCGAGCCTTCAAACCGCGAAACCGGCGCGCTCCGTGACGCCAAGGTTCAGCTGCGCGAAGCCGCCTATGACGTGGTGGCAATCCTGCGAGGTGAGCAATGACCCATGCACAAGTATCTGCATCTGCCGCACTCCGTGGACTGTGGCTGCTCTGTCTGCTGGTCAAAGGCCGCGATGGTGAGCGTCGCTTCCTCCCCATCCACACGATGCGAGCACTGCCGCCCCGCATCAGCACACCCGACACGCCCCTTAAAGATGGGCCTGGTAGCTGGCGTGTGGCGAGTCTTGCTATCGGAGTGGGAAGTAACGCCGGCCTTTACCTGCGAGAAACATTCGCCACCGCTCCGGCCCCCGAAGTACTGGCACGTTGTGTACGACACCGGCAAGCCAACGCCCTACGTGCCCCGGTACGACCTGTTCGAGCTGGAGAGCTGAACTGATGGCCATGAACGAATGGGCGCTGCTTGGCGTGGTGCTCAACCTGCCGTTGTTGGCCTACCTGCTTATTCGCTGGTGGTTCAACAACCGCTTTACCTATGTGGGGCCTAGCCCCCAACCGAATGCTCCGTTGGTCGACCGGCATAAACATCAATCGCCGCCCGTGTCCGGGGCTGGCCCGCCAGACGCGGGCACGGGTGGCGAAACGGGATAACAAGGGCATGGCCCTTGGTTTTAAAGCTTCAAGCGGCCACGTAGGCCGGTAACCAAAACCCCAGCAATCCGATTCACCCCAGCGGCTTTGAAATTTCAAAGTTCATCCGCTCGGGATCGCTCGGCCTGCTGAAAGGCAAAACCGCGCAATAACGCGCAACTAAGCGAGGAAACAACGATGGCTCGTTCGACTATGGAAGTGGCATTTCTCGGCACTCAGCGCTTCGACGGTGAAGGCGGCACCAAGTACATCAAAGTGTTTTACGGCGATGAGCCGGACGGCAAAACCGAACACGGCCTGTCGATTATCGGCATGGCGGCTGACGACAACGTGGCCGATGAAATCTTCGCCGCCGGTGCTCACTTCTCGCCCCTGGAACTGGTGCGCATCACCTTCGACGTGGCCCGTGGTGGGCAGAACAAGGGCAAAAATCTCGCCCTGCACATTGAGTCGGTCAAGCCCCGCGCTGCCACTCAAACCGCCCAACAAACCCCAAGCAAACCCACTGCCGAAGCGCCCAAGGCGTAACGGCTAACCGGGAGGGTTTGCCATGTATCGCTATCTGTTCATCGCTGCGCTTGGGGCCATTGGCGGCTACCTGTGGGGCCTCTCTGACGGCCTCGCCATTGCCGATTCGGTGATCGCCCAGGTGCAAGCGTTCGGCGGCCTTCCCCTGGTGGGTAACTACTGATGGTCGTTGCTGTTCAGGTTTGCATGGAGTGGGTCACCAACGCTGATGCCTCTATCAGCTGCTCCCAACTTGGATGGCAACAGGCCTACCTGATTCCGCCTGAGGCCGCTGGCTATGTAGACATTCTGGTCTCGGGTGGATTTTCGGCAGAAGCCTTCGCCATTGGTTTTGGCGGTGTGCTCCTGACGTTCGTAATCGGGCTATCCGGTGGATGGATAGCCTCAATCCTTCGACGTATGAGGTAAGAAACCATGAAACAACTGCAACTGCGTAACAAGTTCTCCGCTCTGGGTCTGGCTGCTGGTTTGGCTGTGTTCTCTGCTGGTCAGGCGATGGCTGCTGCTATCCCAATCGAGATCACCGGCATTCAGGATCAAATCACCGCAGGCGGTACTTCCGCTGGCACCGTCGCTGGTTATGTCGCACTCGCCCTGGCTGTACTCGCGTGTGCTGGCGTGATCTTCGGCATGTTGCGCAAGGCGTAACCCGTGCTCTGGTCAGTGTGGCTCGGCGCATTCGTGGCCGGGGCCTTCATCACCGGTTACCGCTGCGGCGAGTTCTTCTGATCTGGAGGGAAAAGGGGCCGAAAGGCTCCTTTTTTATTGCATGCGATCTTTCATATTTTTACTGCTTCTAGCCTTTGGGCCCCCGGCTCTTGCAGTCGACTATTACTGGCAGTCAAACACGGTTTCAGGTGGTGTATTCCCCGATAGGGCTTCAGCCTGTGAGGCTAGTAGGGTCGCCTATGCCGCTGGGTCCACCAACTTCACATTTACGATCAAATCGATCACCCGCGTTAATGACACCACTTATACCTGTGTCATTGATCGAGTTCGTAAGTCAGACGGTCAAGTCACCAATCCGACTTCAACCCTTTTTCGCCTTGGTACATCTTGCCCCGCCGGTGGGTTGTACAACCCAGACACTGGCGGCTGCGATATTCCTCCCTGCCCAGTAGGGCAGATCCGCGACACCATGACTGGGTTCTGTGTCCCGGCACCGTCTGAATGCAAATCCAAGATCGGTCAAAGCCACAGCATGTGGCTGCACTCATTCGACTTTGAAATGTGCGTTTCTGGCTGCGCCTTGGCCATCACCAGCGCTCAGCCCGTAAAGCGCCTGGTCGACGAGGGTGTCGACTACGACGTGCAAGGCGAATACACCGGCGAAACCTGCACGGCAAACACGCCGATCGACGCAACCTGCGGCGACAACTGCCAAATGTCG
Organism: Pseudomonas sp. GV071; assembly: GCF_003050835.1. Classification (GTDB taxonomy): domain Bacteria; phylum Pseudomonadota; class Gammaproteobacteria; order Pseudomonadales; family Pseudomonadaceae; genus Aquipseudomonas. The sequence continues at coordinate 60,796 of NZ_QAOJ01000013.1, forward strand.
CCGCCTACCGAGTCGTCCACCGATACCGAGTGCACCGCCACGGTGACCGATGCGGAAGGTCGTCAGCAGTCCAACTGCCAGACCACCGACATCATGAAAGACAACCAAGCCTGTGCAGCCAAAGGGGGTGCCGTTGGTGAAATCAACGGCATGCTTACGTGCGTACAGGCCAACAAAGGCCCCAAGGCCACGCAGTCCACAAAGGAGGTCAAACAAACCACCGAGGCAACGCCAGATGGTGGGATGAAGACCACGACAGAAACCACCACGACCACCAAAAACTGCATCGGCATTAAAGCGTGCTCGACCACCAGCACCACCGTGACCAACGTCAGCAACACCAACTCAAACGGCACCAAGGGCAGTGAGTCTTCCAGCTGCAAAGGCGATAACTGCGGCTCCGGCGGTAAGGAGTCAACCACCCCTGGTGAGTCGGAAGAGAAGGAAGAAGAAGGCGTTGCCGGCCCGACCAAGTCCCTGGTGAAAATCGACTCCGTGGGCTTTGGCCAAACCGGTAAAGAGTGGGAAGACAAGATTGCTGCCGGCCGCCAGCAACTGGATGGCCTGATTGATCAATATTCAAACCTCTTCTCGGGTGCCTTCGATCTGAACATCGGCACCGGTGGCGGCGCGTTGCCTTGCTACAAAATTCCGGTCAACGCCCTAAAGATCAACACCACCCTCGATTTCTGCCCCGCCAAGTTTGAAGACCAACTCATCTACCTCAAATACATCCTCCTAGCCTGCGCCACGATCCTGGCCGGCTTCTTCATTCTGAGGGACTAACTCATGGAATGGCTCAGTGGTGCGCTCGACCAAGTTTTTACCTTCTTCCAGTACGTGTGGGATTTCCTAACCACCGGCATCTACACGCTGATCAAAGAGACCATGGTGATTCTCACCAAGGCGGCTTTGTACTCGTTTATTCAGATGCAGATTTTTGCCCTTGAGGTCGCGTTCGAAGCGGCTCAGGACATCGTCAACAGCATCGGCATTACCCAGCAGATAAAGCAGATGTATTCAGGGCTTCCGGCTGAGGTGCTGTCCGGTCTGTCCTTCTTCGGCATCCCGCAGGCGCTAAACATTCTGTTCTCCGGGCTCTCTACCCGGTTCGTTCTGCGCTTCGTACCGTTCATAGGGCGCTGACCATGGCCATCAAAATTCACCATGGCCCCAACGGCTCCTACAAGACTTCCGGCGCTATCCAAGACGATGCTGTACGCGCCTTAAAGGCCGGTCGGCTGATCATCACCAACATACGTGGCTTCACCCTGGAAAGGGTCCTGCAGGTGATGCCGGAGCTGCCCGAATCGGTCGACATCATCAACCTCGACCTCGAGGTTCGGGCCGACATGGAAAAGATGCGTTCGTGGTTCCAATGGGCACCGCGGGGCGCGTTCATCATCTTCGACGAAACCCAGCTGGTGTTCCCCAAGGCGTGGCGGGAAAAGGACCTGGCTCAGTTCGATTTCCCTGGTGGGAGTGAAGCGGCGGCCGCTGCCGATCGGCCGATGGATTGGCTCGACGGCTGGACCCGTCACCGACACTGGAACTGGGACGTTGTTCTGACCACGCCGAACATCAGCTACATCCGCGACGACATCCGCATGACCAGCGAGATGGCCTACAAGCATTCCAACCTCGCCGTGATCGGCATATCCGGCCGCTACAAGGAGGCCCAGCATGACGCCCAGCTCAACCGTGCCCCCGCTGAAGGCACCATCATTGAATACAAGCGAATCAAGCCCGACACCTTCAAGCTCTACCAGTCCACCGCCACCGGGGTCTCCCAAGACACCACGGCCGGGAAAAGCTTTTGGCGCCAACCTAAATTACTTTTTCTCCTGGCATTTATTGCCGCTGTTTTTGTCGCTGTATTTTCTCTTGGCGGCGTCGATTTCGGCCCTGCTAACGCCCATAAAGAAACACCTGCTCCCGCCGCTGTTAAAGCTGCTCCGCCTGGTCCTGCGCCTGCTCAAAATATTGGTGACGTGGCTGCTGATGTACTGCCTGTTTCTTTGGGTGGCCGCCAAGCTGCTGCACCACCTGTTGAGCTAAACCACCCATTCGCACCACGTAGCTTTGTTATCCGGGCCATCCTCGAAACCAAGACCGAACCGCTCGGCTTGGTCGATGTGGTGGATGAAAGCGGGGCGGTGCTCAGGCAATCGCTCAAGGATCTGGCCAAGCTGGGGTATCAGGTCAGAGTCCGCTCACCGTGCCTGGTGGATATCTCGCACCCGCTGGGCTTCAAGGGCCAAGCCACGTGCCCTGGCATCGCGCCGCAGGTCAACCAACGTGGCCAGCGCGTCGAAATGGCGGGCATCAACGCTGCGCCGACCATCACCCAGCCAACCACTCAGAACACCCCGCCAGAGGCTCAAACGGGCACGCGTGTTGTGGGCATCCCGTACACCCCTGCACCAAGAACATTGCTCGATTGAGGGCTAGCCAGGCGGCGAGCGCGCGGCTCGGTACAGAGCAAGCGAGCCGCCAGGTGACGTCCCTGTAACACGTCATACAAAACGAACTGAACGACCAGACTAAACCAGAGTAATTGGAAAAAATGGCCAAGATAAAAGACTTCACACGCATCAACTTGCTGACCGGTTTGGTCGATTCGGCAAGCCGTCTTTTTGTCGACCCAGAGCAGATGGGTTTCGTGGATCTGGCAGACGTTCGCCTGCTCCGATGTGGTGTCGATACCGTGCGCCAGTTGTACAAAGGCATGATCCGTCCGGAAATCATGGCCCTGTTTGAAACCCCTGGTGCCATTGTCGATTTCGCTGGTCACCGTTGGCATTCCGGCAGGGTAGGGAAGGACTCTGGTTACCAGTACAAGCTCCAGAATGCTGACCTCGGCATCATCCTATTGGTGAAGAACTTCAACGCCAAAATCGACAGCATTGGCCCACACCTGAAAATCGAAGTCTCGCCCCACGCCATCGACAACTTGTCGCCTGCGCGCCTGCAAGCGCGGCTCGACTTCTACGCTGACGCTGTGCTCTCCCACTTGGAAATCAACCAATGCGCCGTGCACCTGGCGCTAGATCTACAGGGCTGGGTTCCACCGCAGGATCTGGTGGCACGCATGCACTGCCGGGCTCGTACCCATCGTGATATCTCGGGTATCAATGAACTGCACTGGCACATGAAATCCAGCGTCTACGGGCGTGGTGAAACCTCGATGTTTGGCTCGGCCAACGGCGTGCAACTCTGCCTCTACAACAAAACCGAGCAAGCCCGAGCCACTGACAAACTGGACTACTGGGAAAGCGTGTGGCGTCGCCGTGACTCGTTCGATCACGACGACCCCAACAACTACAACCCAGAGCAAGACGTCTGGCGCATCGAGCTGCGGTATCACCATTCCATCATCCAGCAGTTTGCGAGTGGATCTACTGATCTGGCTACCGGCAACACTATCGACACCCGGTCGTTTGAGGCGTTTTCCTCCCATCTGGACGGCCTGTGGCGGTACGGCTTGGCCCAGTTCAAGCTGCTGGCCCGCCCGGGTTATTTCATGCCCATCTGGTCGCTTATTCGCGATGACGTGAAGGTCGAAATTGAGGCCGATTCGCTGCTCGACGAGACCGACTACAAACGCTATTACAAGACCAGCAGAGGCTTTAGCGGTAAGAACGTGGAGCTTTTCCTGGGCAACTTCGTCAGCTTGCTGGCAAGGGAAAAGGTGGGCGCAAAAAAGGCGTTTGAGACGCTCACGCAATGGGATTGCTGGGCAGTCATCCGCGATCATTACGCCGCTAAGGACATGACTGAACACGACCTCTACAAGCACATCAAAGCCCTTCTTGAAGAGCGCAGTGTTCGGTGGGGAAGGGCTGTATGACGGTTCGCAAGGATGGCAAAACGTGGACCGCTGATTTCTATGAGGATGGTCGGTCCGGGCGTCGGGTCCGCAAGAAAGGGTTCGCTACGAAGTCTGCTGCGCAGCGGTATGAGGCCGACTACTTCAACACCCTGAACCAGACCGGACGGCCCCTGGATGATCGCCTTTTAGATCTGGTGCAGGTTTGGTATGACCTTCACGGGTGCTCGCTTAAAGACGAAAAAGCGCGACTTGCTCGTACTCAGGCTGTCGTCGAACGTTTGGGGAATCCTAGGGCTTCGCAGTTCGACTCGTTGGCCTGGGCCAGGTACAGGCAAGCCCGCCTCAAAGACGTTTCTCCGCACACGGTTAACCATGAACAGCGCTACCTGTCGGCGGTGTTTTCCGAGCTAATTCGCCTTGGTGCATGGATTGGCACCAACCCACTAGCCAACATCCGGCAGATCAAGACCGACCAAACGGAGCTGTCGTTTCTCACCCTGGAGCAAGTCGGCCAATTGCTGAGTGAGTGCCGCAAATCGACCAATAACCACACGTACCCGGTTGCCCTGATTTGCCTGGCTGCTGGCGCTCGCTGGGATGAGGCGGAAAGCCTGACACGCTCGGCCATCTACGGCGGGAAGGTGCATTTTCACCGCACCAAGAATGGTAAGTCTCGCTCGGTGCCGATCCCGCCAGAGGTTGAGGCGGAAGCGTTTAAGGTGGGGATGCCTGGGGGAGGGCGGTTGTTCATGTCCTGCCGTGCTGCCTTCCGTGGTGCCTATGAGCGCTGCGGCTTCAACACGCCAGGCCAGCTGACCCACATCCTGCGGCACACCTTCGCCAGCCATTACATGATGGGCGGCGGTGACATTCTCAGCCTTCAGCGGATCTTGGGGCATTCGTCGATCGCGATGACCATGCGCTATGCCCACTTGTCACCTGATCACCTTGAGTCGGCGCTAAGGTTTTCACCGTTGGCACAGTCAGGTTTTTCTAGAGCTTCCATTACCTGATTGAATAATTCCTGGCCTTCTGCTGAGGCGAAGTACTCAGCAAGCCGCCGTCTACTTTTGTCGATTCTGTCTGCGATTGCTTCGATATGCAGCACTGACCTTTTGGCCTCAGCATTTAGGCTATCAAGGAAAGTTTTCGCCGCTAAACAGTCGTCTTCGCTTTGAAGCTTATAGTGGTCACGGAAATGATGGATCAGTAGATTTCTCTTTGCGACCAAGTCTGTAAGGTCGTTCTTTATCTGCTCGACTTCACTTGCGTCGGCTCCGACGCTGAAACGAGTGGTAAATCTCATGGTAGTGGCTGGCGTTAGTGGTCGTTCCTGCTTGGCCTCGTGTTCATAGGCCTTGTCCACCAACTGACCGACAAGGCCGCCCAACGTCATTTTAGAAAACTTTTCTGTCTGCTCTTCGATGGTGGGGCCATCGCTCGAGAACTCAAAATGAGGCAATACGCGCTTGAGCCTTCGCTCGTAGAGCTGAAGGTTAAGCATGCATTTCCCGATCAGAACGAAAACATCGTTTCGAACTTGATCAAGGGCGCTGTTTGTTTGCTCGATCATCCGTTATCCAGCCAGTTGGTATTTGCGGGAAGTCTAAACGGGGATTCGATGGAATTCGAGGGAGGGGAGAAGGCGTAGACAGTCTGTAGTCTGTTTGTAGTCTGGACCCAGAAACAACAAAGGCCTACCCGAAGGTAAGCCTTTGTTTTGTTTGGTGGCTACACAGGGACTTGAACCCCGGACCCCAGCATTATGAAAAAGCGCCGCTTCCCCTTGTGGGATGTGGAGGCGAGGTAATCAGCAGCGCGCCCAGGAAATGCGCGTGACCATTAGGAGGATGAGTTGTGAGCGAAATTTATACAATTGACCCGCCGTTGAGCGAGGCTCAGGAGTTAGCGGTAAGTAAGCTTTCTTCGTCAGATGTAAACGAAATTGATAATGGGCTTTTAGAAAACGTTATAGAAAGCTGGCGCAAGAATGCAATGGTTGTGGGGCTAACCATGATCAAGACACAAGGCCGATTCAATGACATTCCAGATGTCTACTACTCGCAGCGACTGGTAAGTCTTTTTGAGCAAGGACGGATTGAGGCGCAAGGGGACTTGCTGAAAATTGGGCGCGGTGAGGTAAGGCGTTTACCGCGTACCTGATCCTGACGAGGTTTGCTCGGAGGCTGTGCGGTCGCAGGTGTCGCGAAGCTGCTAGCTTCCGCTGTAGACAAGCTGTAGTCACTTTGTAGTCACTACCCAGAAACAACAAAGGCCTACCCGAAGGTAAGCCTTTGTTTTGTTTGGTGGCTACACAGGGACTTGAACCCCGGACCCCAGCATTATGAATGCTATGCTCTAACCAACTGAGCTATGTAGCCAAGTGGCGCGCATTATTCTTGGCTCGGGCTTGGCTGTCAAGCTTAAATTCCTTCCTTTTTTCACGCACGATCAAGCGCTTAGGTATTTAGTGGGTGTCGCTCTGGGCGACGCCGTTGGGCTGCATGAGCGGGTTTTGGGTGAGTTGCTCAAGGGCCAGGGGTTTGGCGAAGAAGTAGCCTTGTGCTTGGCCGGCGCCGATCTCGCGCAGCAGTTGCAGGGTGGCTTCGTCTTCGACGCCTTCGGCCACTACCGACAGTCCCAATGATTCGGCCATGCGCACGATGGCGCGCACGATGGCGCGGCTGCGTGAGCTGGTGGTGAGTTCGAAGATGAAGGATTTGTCGATCTTCAGGCCACTGAATTGGTACTGGTGCACGTAGCTCAGGGATGAAAAGCCGGAGCCGAAGTCGTCGAGTACCACGCTCATCCCTTGGTCGGAGAGCTGCTGCATGGTCCGTTGCGCTTGTGCGGGTTCGGCCACCAGGGCGCCTTCGGTGAGTTCCAGGCAGATGCGCGCCGGGGCGATCTGGTGGCGGGCCAGCAGGGCCAGGACTTCTTCGGCGAATTCCGGGCGGGTGATGCTGTAGCTGGAGCAGTTGACGTGCACCGGTGGCCAGTTGGCGTGTTCGGGCTGGGCGAGTATTTCCGCGACGCCGTTGAGCATGTACAGGTCGAGCCGGCCGATCAGGCGCAGGCCTTCCAGGGCCGGCAGGAAGTAGCCGGGGGCGAGCACGCTGCCGTCTGGTTGGTGCCAGCGAATCAATGCTTCCAGGGCCACCAGTTCGCCGCTCCGTACGTTGACGATGGGCTGGAAGTAGGGAATCAGTTCGTCGCTGCGCTTCAGGGCGTTGCGCAGGGCGCCTTCGCGTTCCATCTGGTCGGAGACTTCGCGGCGCAGTTCCTGGTTGAACACGGCAAAGCTGTCGCGGCCGGCGTTTTTTACCCGGTACATGGCAGTGTCGGCGTCGCGCAGCAGGTCGGCGGGTTCCTGGTGGAACTGTTGGTCGGCGCTGACGATGCCGATGCTGCATGACGAAAACAGGGTGTGGCCGTCGATGGCGAAGGGCACATCGAATTCGGTGAGGATGCGTTCGGCAATGCCGATGGCCACTTCCAGCGGGGCGCCGGGGGCGAGCACGGCGAATTCGTCACCGCCCAGGCGCGCCAGCAGGTCGCTGCCGCGCAGGCAGGCGCGCAGGCGGGCGGCGGCTTCGGTGAGCAGCAGGTCGCCGAAGTGGTGGCCGAGGCTGTCGTTGATCAGTTTGAAACGGTCGAGGTCGATGAACATCACCACCAGTTGCTTGCCGTGGTCGTGGAAGTCGTTCCAGGCCAGGTTCAGGCGGTGTTGCAGGTGGCTGCGGTTGGGCAGGCCGGTCAGCGCGTCGTGGGTGTTCTCGTGCTGCAGTTTGGCGTTGGCGTAGTCCAGTTCGCGGGTGCGGCTTTGCACCCTTTCTTCAAGCTGCAGGTTGGCGGCCTGCACCGCTTCGGCGGCGTTGCGGCGGGAGAAGGCGGTGTCGATGTGCCGTGATACGAAGGTCAGCAAGTCCTGGTCGCGCAGGCTGTAGCGCACGTTGGGTTCGTAGCTTTGTACTACCAGCACGCCGCGCACGTCGTTGTCGGCGAACAGTGGAATGCCCAGCCAGGATTGCGAGCGCACCGGTTCTTTGGTCCGTTCGATCTCGCCGATGTCCATCAGTCGCGAAGCTTCGTCGTAGTCGATCAGGCAGGGGCGGCGCTGGCGAATCACGTATTCGGTCAGGCCTCGGCGGCCGCGGCGCGAGGGCGGTGGGTCGCTGCGTTGTTCGTCGACGAAGTAGGGGAAACTCACTTCGTCGGTCTGCCGGTCGAACTGGGCGATATAGAAGTTGAGGGCGAACAGCAGCTCGCCGACGATGCTGTGCAGGCCGCGGAACAGGTCGACCATTTCCCCCGGCTGGCTGGACAGTTCGGTGATCTGGAACAGGGCGCTTTGCAGGTGTTCGGCGCGTTCGCGGTCGGCCACTTCCTGGCGCAGGGTGTGGTTCAGTTCGGACAGTTGCAGGGTACGGCGCGACACCGTTTCTTCAAGGTCGGCGCGGTGCAGGATACGGTCCAGCGCCATGGCCACGTGGCGCACCACCACCAGAAACAGGGCGCGGTCTTCGGAGCTGTAGACCCGCGACTTTTCGTACACCTGCATGGCGAGCATGCCGAAGACTTCGTCGGAGGCGTTCTTCAGCGGCGCCCCCATCCAGAATTCCGGTTTGTGCCCCACGCAGAAAAACCGCCCCGCGGCTTCGGCGGCATAAATGCCTGCTGCGTCGATCAGCAGTGGTTGGCCGCTGGTGAGCACCATGCCGGTAAGGGACAGGTGGTCCGGGTTCAGGTACTCGTAGGTCTCGGCTTCCAGCGCCTCGGTGTCGATGATGTCGACGTAGTAGGGGTAGGTGATCTTGCGGGTGTCGCAGTCGTACAGCGCCAGGTAGAAGTTTTCCGCGTCGATCAGGCTGGCCAGTTGCTGGTGCACGCCCATTAGAAATTCGGAGCGCTCGCGGGTGGAGGTGGCCAAGTAGGTGATTTCGTACAGCACCCGTTGGGTCAGTTGCGCCCGCGCCAGGGTTACGGCCTGGGTGTGCAGGGCCAACTGTTGGGCCAGTTCGCCCAGAGCACGGTTGTCGTCGTCGCTGCAGTGCTGGGGAGCGAGGAGCCAACCCAGAACGTGCTCACCGCTGCCAGTGGCCCAGCGTTTCAACTGGCGGCTCTGGCAGAGGCGGTCGAGTTGCTCTGCCGCCATATGGGCTGGCCATTCGGCGTTGGCTTCGCCCTGGCCGCTGAGGTGCAAGTGATCGTTCACCCGGTACCAGGCCCACTCATGCGTCTGCGGCCATTGGCTGGCCGCCTCGAGCAGGGTGTCGATGGCGTTGGCAAACGCCGCCGCGTGCGGCGAGCCGTGGGGCAGGGTGGACGAATTCATTGGCGCTCCAAGCCAGATACTGACTGGGCCCCATCTTCGGGCCATACGCCGGGGCTGGCAAGCCGCTTGTCGGCATGGCGCTGTGCCGTCGGCCGCGCCATAGACCAAACGAAAGGATGCAGGAGCAGTATTTTTTATTTCCAAAAATGGAATAGATGGGTAAGTGCAGCTAGTGTCGATGAGTCGATGGCGAGATGAGGCACCCGCTGATCTGCCGGTAGTACGGTTCTTAGAATTCTTGGTCTTGGCAAATGGACGCCGAGCCAAAGTTGGCGTCGAGTGCAGGCCTGGTCTGCGCTGGCGCGGGAACTGACTGCAGGAGGGGGCTTCAGTTTGGAATAGGCAGAATGTAGAAGGAATTGCAGCGCTTATGGATGTTTTATTCGTCACGCCAGACTCGTCAGCCAAGGCCTATCAGGGGCTGGCGGATGTGTACTCAGCAATAGAGCCGCCCACCTGGTCTCTGCTTTTAGCGGAGTCGTGCCGCAGCCTGGGTTTTGCCACGGCGATTCTCGATTGCGATGCCCAGCGCCTTAGCCTGGAGCAGTCGGTGTTGCGCATCGAAGAGTATCGGGCGCGTCTTGTGGTCTTTGTGGTCTACGGGCAGAACCCCAATTCCGGCACCACTAGCATGATCGGCGCGCTGGAGCTGGCGAGTGCGCTGAAGGAGCAGTCGCCGCTCTTCAAGATCTGCTTTGTTGGCTCACACGTCAGTGCCTTGCCTCGCGAGGTATTGGCGCATGGCTGTGTCGATATCGTGTTGCTCAACGAGGGTGTGTACGCCCTGCATTCCCTGCTCAGAAGCAACCTGGGCGATGACCTCAGCTCAATAAAAGGCATCGGTTACAAGCAATCGGGCCCGGCCAACTTCAGCATGCCGATGCTCAATCCACCGGAGCGCCTGGTGCCTCAGGAACGGATGGACATCGATCTGCCGGGCTATGCCTGGGATCTGCTGCCCTACAAAGAACGCCCGCTGGATCTGTACCGCGCGCACTTCTGGCACGCCGGCTTCGATCACGGCAACCGCACTCCCTTTGCGGCGATCTACACCTCGCTGGGCTGCAACTTCGGCTGCAACTTTTGCATGATCAATATCCTCAACCGCACCGATAACTCCGATGACGTCGATGCCGCGAGCTTTCGTGGCATGCGCTTCTGGAGCCCGGCGTGGGTGATGCGCGAAATGGAAAAACTGGCGCGTCTGGGCGTGCATACCCTGCGCATCAGCGATGAGATGTTTTTCCTCAATCGCAAGTTCTACCAGCCGATTCTCGATCAGGTCATCGAGCGCGAATTCAATTTCAATATGTGGACCTACTCGCGCGTCGACACGGTTCGTCGCGATGCCCTGGAGACGTTCAAAAAAGCCGGGGTGAATTGGCTGGCGCTGGGTGTCGAGGCAGGCAACCAGATGGTTCGTCAGGAGGTATCCAAAGGTTCATTCAAAGAGGTGAACATCCGCGAGGTGTGCGATGGCATTCGCGACACCGGCATCAACGTCATCAGCAATTTCATTTTCGGCTTTCCCGACGACACGCTGGAAACCATGCAGCAAACCCTCGATTTGGCCATCGAGCTGAATTGTGAAATGACCAATATGTACCCTTGCCAGGCACTGCCCGGCAGCCCCATGCACAGGGCCGCACGGGAAAACGGCTGGAAGTTGCCGTCCCGCTATGAGGGTTTTGCGTTTTTGTCGTACGAGTGTGAGCCACTGCCTACCAAGTATTTGTCAGCCGCTCAGGTGTTGAAATTTCGCGATGAAGCCTGGCAGCAGTACTTCACCAATCCGCTGTATTTGGATCTGGTCCAGGAAAAGTTCGGCCTTGTGCAGCGCCAGAACATCGAAGCGATGACGCGCATAAAGCTCCGCCGCCAACTGCTTGGGGACTAGCCGGTGATATTGACTCGCACGCCGTACCGCATCTCTTTTTTTGGCGGGGGCACTGACTACCCCGGCTGGTATCGCAACGAGGGTGGGGTGGTGATATCCACCTCGATCGACAAGTACTGCTATATCAACTGTCGCCACCTGCCGCCCTTCTTCGATCACAAGTACCGCATCGTCTACTCCGCCATCGAGAACGTGATGGAGCCAAGCGAGATTCAACACCCCGCGGTGCGCGAAGTGCTGCGCTATATGTGCTGTGACCAAGGCCTGGAGATTCACCATGACGGCGATCTGCCGGCACGCTCGGGGCTGGGCTCGAGCTCGTCCTTTACCGTCGGCCTTCTGCATGCCTTGAAAGCGCTTAATGGCGAGCAGGTTTGCCACGATTCGTTGGCGAAGATGGCCATTCATGTTGAGCAGAATCTGATCAAGGAAAGCGTCGGCTCGCAGGATCAGGTGGCGGCGGCCTACGGCGGTTTCAACCGTATCGACTTCCATCGAAACGGTGATTTCAGTGTGGCACCGATCATCCTGCCGGCCGCGCGCCTACAGGACCTGCAGGATCATTTGATGCTGTTCTTCACCGGGTTTTCGCGCATCGCCTCTGAAATTGCCCAGAGCCAGATTCAGAACATTTCCGCCCGCCACAACGAGCTGACGCAGATGATGCAGATGGCCGATGAAGCCATGTCCGTGCTGCAGGCCACTGGCTCGCTGGATGACTTCGGTGCCCTGCTGCATGAGGGCTGGTGCCTGAAAAAGAGCCTGTCCAATCGCGTCAGCAACCCGGACCTCGACCTCATCTATGACACCGCCCGATCAGCAGGGGCCATGGGCGGCAAGTTGCTAGGGGCGGGGGGCGGCGGTTTTATGTTGTTTTTCGTCAAGCCCGAGTTGCAGCGGCAGGTGCGTGAGTGCATGGGCGATCTGGTCCACGTGCCGTTCCGTTTTGAGAACTCGGGAAGCCGTGTGGTTCTTTACCAGCCCAATGGATTTTGAGCATGCCGCTGCTTCTTTCTAAGCACACACGGATATTCATCGCCGGGCACCGGGGCATGATCGGTTCGGCGTTTGTCCGGCACTTTACCGCGGCCGGTTTCAGCCAACTGATTCTGCGCGGGCACGAAGAACTGGAGCTGACTGACAAAGCGGCCGTCGCTGCATTTTTTGCCGAGCAACGTCCGCAGGTGGTGATTCTCGCCGCGGGCAAAGTTGGTGGGATTGTCGAGAACCTCACCTACCCGGCGGATTTCATTACCCGCAATCTGGAGATCCAGACCAACGTCATCCACAGCGCCCACCACAACGGGGTAGAGCGCCTGCTGTTTTTCGCCTCGTCCTGCATGTACCCGCGCGAGTGCCCGCAGCCCATGGCGGAGACAGCGCTGCTCAGTGGCAAGCCGGAAGTCACCAGCATGGCCTATGCCATGGCCAAGCTGGCCGGCGTGCAGATGTGCCTGGCGTACAACCAACAGTACGGCGAACAGCGCTTTATTCCGGTGATCCCCAACAGCGTCTATGGGCCCAACGACAACTTCGATCCACAGACCGGGCATGTGCTGTCGGCCTTGATCAACCGCTTTCACCGCGCGGTGCAAGCCGCCGACCCGATCACCACGCTCTGGGGTAGCGGTCGGCCACGGCGCGAGTTTTTGCATGCCGCCGACCTGACGGCTGCCTGCCATTTGCTGTTGGACGCAGACCTTGGCGCCGTCGAACTGCCGATCAACATCGGCAGCGGCTATGACTTGCCGATCAGCGAGCTGGCTCAGTTGATCGCCCGCATCCTGGGCTACCAGGGCGATATCAGCTGGGACACCGAACGCCCCGACGGCACTTTGCGCAAGCTGCTCGACAGCTCACGCATCCAGGCCCTCGGCTGGCAGCCGGGCATCGCGCTGGAAGCCGGCATCCGCCAAACCTATGGGTCTTTTTTGGAGAGCGGCCATGCATGAAATTGAATCGGCGGTAGCCGCAGAGTTGGCGGAAAAAGCCCATTGGGTCTGGCGCGAAACCTTGAAGATCCACCAGCGTTCGCCTGAGACCCGAGTGGCGTCCTCGCTGTCGCCCATCGAGATTTTCGTCACCCTGTACTACGGTGGTTTCCTCCGTCAGAACCCGGCCGAGCCACTCTGGCCAGGCCGCGACCGCTGCATCATCAGCAAGGGCCACGGCTCTTTGTGCATGTATCCGATCCTCGCCGATCTGGGCTACTTCCCGGCGGCCGAATTGGAACGGGTGTGCATGGCGGGCAGCTTTCTCGGTGGCATCCCCGACCCGGTGATTCCGGGTTACGAAACCATCAACGGTTCACTGGGGCATGGCGTCGGGGTGGCTGCCGGTATGGCGTTGGCGCTCAAGCGTCGCGGCCAGACGCAACGCGTGCATGTGCTCACCGGTGATGGGGAGCTGCATGAGGGCTCGAACTGGGAAGCCTTTATGTTTGCCGCGCAGCATCGCCTGGACAACCTCACGGTGCTGGTCGACAACAACCAGATCAGCATGCTCGGCGCCACCGACGAGATCATTTCCCACCGTGATCTGCAGGCCAAGTTCAGCGCCTTCGGCTGGCAGGCGCAGGTGGTGATTGACGGGCACTCGCCCCAGGCGATTGCCACGGCGCTGAATGCCAGTCGCGCCAGTACCGAGGAAAAACCCCAGGCCATTATCGTCAACACCCGCAAGGGCCACCGGGTGCCGGGGCTGGAAAACGCGCCCCTGTCGCACGTGACCCCCATCGCCCCGGAACTGATGGCGCAATTGCTGGGGGGCCGAGCATGAGCGAACTGCAAGCGCCGATAAAACCACGCGCCATGCGCGACACCTTGCTCACCTCGATTCTCGAGGCCATGGAGAGTGACGATGTGTTTTTCGTCACCGCCGATTTTGGCTCGCCGGTGCTCGACCATATTCGCGAGCGTTACCCGCAGCGCTTCGTCAATGTCGGGATTGCCGAGCAGAACCTGATCAACGTCTCGGCAGGGCTGGCGCTGGAAGGCTTCAAGGTGTTTGCCTACGCCATCGCGCCCTTTATCACCATGCGCTGCTTCGAGCAGATCCGCGTCAACCTGGCGTTGCTCTCCACCGTGCGGCCGTTGAACGTCACCCTGATCGGCGTGGGCGCCGGCTACAGCTATGTGGTCTCGGGGCCGACCCACCAGTGTTATGAAGACATTACCCTGATGCGCAGCATGCCCAACATGCAGCTGTTTTCTCCGGCGGATCAGGTCACCTCCAGCCTGCTGGCCAGCGCCTGCCTGAGCCGCCCCGGGATCAAATACCTGCGCCTGGATGCCCAGGTTCTGCCGGTGCTCTACAGCCAGCAGCGGCCGGATTTCAGCCGCGGTTTTCATGTCCACGGCGAGGGCCAGGCGCTGTGCCTGGTGGCGACCGGCTACATGACCCACACGGCGCTCAAGGTGGCGGATCAGTTGGCCGAACAGGGCGTGAAGGTGAACGTGATCGATCTGTTCGATCTCAGCCGCTTCGACGAAGAAGCCCTGGTGACATGCCTTCAGCGTGCCCGGGGAATCGTCTCGCTGGAGGAAGGGTTCCAGGGCGCCGGTGGGGTGGATTCGCTGCTGTTCAACCTGCTGTCGCGGCGGCTGCCGGGCAAGCCGTTCCTGAATATCGGCGTGGCGCCGCACTATCGATTCGAACTGGGCGACCGGCAAACCCTGCATGAACAGGTGGGTATCGGCAGTCAGGCAGTGCTGCAGAAAGTCCGCGATTTTGACCAATCACTCTGACCACATAGCCACTTTGACCACGGAGCATCCGTTGCCGATGAAATATCCCCTGATGCGCAACAACATCTTGCGCGAAGACCTGGATGCAGTGATCGAGCACCTGCGCCAGGACGACCCCAAGCTGACCCACGGCGAACACGTGAAAGCCTTCGAGCAGGAATGGTCCCAATGGCTGGGGGTCAAGTACAGCGTGTTCGTCAATTCCGGGGCCTCGGCGAATCTGCTGACCATGGCGTTGCTCAAGCTCCGCCACCCGGAGGGCGGTGAAGTGCTGGTGCCGCCGCTGACCTGGGTGTCGGACATCGCCAGCGTGCTGCAGAACGGCTTCACCCCGGTGTTTGCCGATATCGATCCGAGCACGCTGGCGATGGCGCCGCAGGGCATCCTCAGCAAGCTGAACGAACGCACCCGCGCGGTGTTCCTTACCCATGTGCAAGGCTTTGACGGCATCGACGACGGGGTGCTGCAGGAGCTGGAGCGCCGCGGTATTCCCTTGATCGAGGACGTCTGTGAGTCCCATGGCGCCGAGCACAACGGGCATCGCCTGGGCAGCCTGGGCTGGATCTCCAACTTCTCTTATTACTACGCCCACCATATGAGCACCATCGAGGGCGGGATGATCTGCACCAACGACCCGTTGGTTTACCAGCAGGCACGCATGCTGCGCTCACATGGCATGGTCCGCGAGGCAAATGACCCGGAGTTTCGCGCCGAGTATCAGCAGGCCAACCCGCAGCTCAACCCGGATTTCATCTTCGCCTTCCCGGCGTTCAATACCCGCAATACCGAGATCGGCGGCATCCTCGGGCGCAAGCAACTGAAGCGCCTGTCGGCCAACGTCGAGCGTCGAACGCAGAATCTGCGGCGCTTTCTCAATGGCATCGACCCGCTGAAATTTCGCACTGACTTCAAGCTGGAAGGCTCGAGTAACTACGCCTTCAACCTGATCCTGCGCGAGCCGGATGAGGCGCTGGTGCAGCGCCTCATGGTGCATATGAAAGAAGGTGGTATCGAGTTTCGCCGCGGCAGTGCCGGCGGCGGCAACCAGCTGCGCCAGCCGTACCTCAAGGGAATCGTACCGGCGGACTACCACCTCGAGTTTCCACAGACCGAGCACGTGCACTTCTACGGGTTTTACATCGGCAATTTTCCGGACCTGCGGGATGAGGAAATCGATGAACTGTGCCACTACCTCAATCGCGTGTAAGCGATGACGGTCACTACCGCGGTGATTCTCGCTGGCGGCCTGGGCACGCGCTTGCGCAGTGTCGTGTCGGCGGTGCCCAAACCCATGGCGCCGATCAACGGCCGGCCGTTTCTCGAGTGGCTGATGGACTACTGGATCGACCAGGGCATCAGCCGTTTCATCCTGTCAGTGGGTTACCAGTACGAAGTGATTACCGCGCATTTCGGCAGTGCCTATCGCTCTGCGCAGGTGCACTACGCCATCGAGCACGAGCGCTTGGGCACCGGTGGCGGCTTGCTGCTGGCCGCCGCAGAACTGGGGAGAGAAGACGCTTTCCTGTTGCTCAACGGCGATACGTTTTTTGCCGTGCCACTGGCCGCCCTGGATGGCTTTGCCCGGCAAACGCAGGTGGACTGGACGCTGTCGCTGTTTCGCGCGGAGGAGGCGAACCGTTACATGGGGCTGGAACTGGATGAAGGGCAGCGAATCGTCGCGCTGGCGTCTCAGCGCGGGTCGCCCGGTTGCCTGGCCAATGGCGGCGTCTACTGGGTACGGCGCAGCAGTCTTGCCGGGCTGCCGTTCACTGCGGGTCAGGCAGTGTCCCTGGAAGATGAGGTGTTGCCGACCCTGCTGAGGTCGGGGGCCGCGCTGTCGGGTTTCGCTGTCGACGGCGCCTTTATCGATATCGGCATTCCACAGGACTACCAGCGGGCCGCCCAGGTGTTGGCCGCCACTGAATCGCACGCCTGAGCGGCCTGATCTCGGGTCGTTTAGGCATTTACCGTTTTTATAAAAAGGAAGCAGACGATGAGCCACAACATTCTCGTGACCGGTGGGGCGGGTTATCTGGGGTCGACGCTGGTGCCGGCATTGCTGGAGGCGGGGCATAAGGTCACGGTGCTGGATAACTTCCTGTTCAAGCAGGCGAGCCTGAACCATGTCTGCCATGCGCCCAATTTCACCGTGGTGAAAGGCGATATCCGTTTGGAAAGCGTAATCAAGCCGCTGCTGAGCAAGGCCGACGTGGTGATTCCGCTGGCCGCTCTGGTGGGCGCGCCAATGTGCAACGCCGACCCGGTTGGCGCGTCGAGCATCAACCACGATGCGATCGCGATGATGCTGCGTCTGCTGTCTCCCGAGCAGGTGGTGCTGATGCCCACCACCAACAGCGCCTATGGCACCGGCGATGCCGACAACTTCTGCAGCGAGGAGTCGCCGCTGCGACCGATTTCGCAGTACGCCAAGGAAAAGGTCGAAGTGGAAAAACTGCTGATGCAGCGCGAGAACGCCATCAGCTTCCGTCTGGCGACGGTCTTCGGCATGTCGCCACGGATGCGCACCGACCTGCTGGTCAACGACTTCACCTACCGCGCAGTGCATGACCGTTTTGTGGTGCTGTTCGAGAGCTCCTTCAAACGCAACTACATTCATGTGCGCGATGTGGCGCGGGTGTTTCTGCATGGCCTGGAAAACTTCTCGGCGATGACCGGGCAGATTTACAACGTCGGCTTGTCGGACGCGAACATTTCCAAGCGTGAACTGTGCGAGCGCATTCAGGCGCAGATCCCGGATTTCGTGTTTCTCGACGCCCCGGTCGGCAAGGATCAGGACCAGCGCAATTATGTAGTCTCCAACGCCAAGCTGGAGGCGACCGGCTACCGCACGTCCATGTCGCTGGATGACGGCATCCAGGACTTGATCAAAGGTTTCACCATGATCAAGAACATGGTGTACGGCAACGTCTGACCGCCGTGCGGGTTTCGACAAGACCCGGGCTTCGACAAAAAAGGACTGTGATTTGGCTAGCCATCTTTCTGCGAGGCAACTGTTGCGCGACGCCGCCCGCCATCGCTCGATGATTCTGGCCTTGGCCATGCGTGAGCTGCAGAGCCGTTATATCGGCACCCTTGGCGGCATGTTCTGGGCGCTGGCCCACCCGCTGGCGATTGTCGTGGTGTTTTATTTTGTCTTCGCCGTAGGTTTCCGTGCCCAGGCGCCGGTGAATACGCCGTTTATCCTGTGGTTCGTCTGCGGGCTGGTGCCCTGGTTCTTTTTCAGCGAGGTGTTGCCGGCGATTACCAACTCGATCACCGGCAATGCCCACCTGGTGAAAAAAACCGTGTTTCCCACCGAAGTGTTGCCCTTGGTTCACGTGATAGCGGCGCTGATTCCCCACGGCATATTTCTGCTCGTCCTCGGTGCCATGATGCTGCTCTACCAGGTGCCGCTGGCGCCCGAGCGCTTGCTGTTTATCTATTTTCTGCTGTGCACCTGCTTGCTGTTGCTGGGCTTGGGCTGGCTGCTGGCGGCGTTGCAGGTGTTTTACCGTGACATCGGTCAGGCCCTGACCATCGGCCTCAACCTGTGGTTCTGGAGCACGCCCATCGTCTGGTCGCTGGAGATCATGCCGGCGCCTATCGCGCAGTGGATGGTCTACAACCCGATGTACTACATCGTGCAGGGCTATCGCGGCACGCTGATCTTTCCCACCGTCACCTGGCCGCCTTTGGATCAGACCCTGGTGTTCTGGGCAGTGACCCTGACGCTGTTGTTTCTCGGCGCCTTTGTCTTTCAACGCTTGAAACCGGAATTTGCCGATGTCCTTTGACGCGATGGCCAAAGAGCCGGTTATCCGCGTGCAGAACGTGTCGAAGAAATTTCGCCTGTTCTCCTCGCCGCGCGAGCGCTTGATCGAAAGCCTGCATCCGCTGCGCAAGCAATACCACAAAGAGTTCTGGGCGCTGCATGACGTGTCGTTCACGGTGGCCAAGGGCGAGTTTATTGCCATCCTGGGCCGCAATGGTTCGGGAAAATCGACCTTGCTGCAGATCATCTGTGAGGTGATGCAAGCGACCACCGGCAGCGTCGCCGTGCAGGGCAAAATCTCCGCGTTGCTGGAGTTGGGGGCCGGCTTCAATCCGGAATTCACCGGCCGGGAAAACGTGATTCTCAACGGCTCGATCATGGGTTTCAGTCGCGCGGCGATGGAAGCGAAGATGCCCGCCATCGAAGCGTTTGCCGAGATCGGCGAGCACTTCGATCAGCCGGTGAAAACTTACTCATCCGGTATGTTTGTGCGCGTGGCGTTTGCCGCCGCCATTCACGTCGAGCCCGAAATTCTGATCGTCGATGAAGCGTTGAGTGTCGGTGACGCGAAATTTCAGCACCGCTGTTTTCAACGTGTTCGCGAGTTCGTCGAGCAGGGCAAGACCATCCTGTTTGTTTCCCACAGTGTCGATACCGTCTTGCGCCTCTGCCATCGGGGCGTGGTGCTTGAGCAGGGGCGGATGTCGTTTGATGGGCCGATTGTCGATGCCGTTAACCACTATCAGGATCTGCTTTCCGGCGGGGCCGCGCTGCCATCGCAACCGGGCGATGCAGAGCACCTGATTGCTCCTGGCGACGAGGGTGAAGCCTTGCACTTGCTCAGCAGCACGGGCGATGTGATTTGTGACAAGCCTTCGTATAACGCGCACGAAACCCGGTTGGGCAGCGGCGAAGTGAAGATCGTGGATTTTGAAATCATGGCCAACGGCTGCCGGGATCCGGCCACAGTCCCTTCGGGGCAGACGGTCGATCTGATGGTCAAAGTGCTGTTCCACAAAACGCTGGAGAACGTGTCCGTCGGCTTTGCCATCGTCTCGCTCGACGGCACTTACGTGTTCGGCACCAACCTGCTGATGCGGGAGGCGCCTTTGCTGTCGGCCAGGGCGGGGGAGTGCCTGGTGGTGCGTTTTTCGCTCTACACGGCGTTGGTCGGGGGCGAATATTTTCTCGACCTGGGCTGCACTCAGCCGTCAGCCAGCGAAGACCGATTTCTCGACGTCAGGCGCTCCCTGGCGGTGCTCAGAATCGCGCAGACGCCCGGAGTGGTGGGCTTTGCCAATCTGCAGGTCAAACATGAGGTTCTGTCAGTGGCCGGTCTGCAAGAGCATCTGTTGTGAGCGGCGTAGCCAGCAGCGACTTCTTCTCCAGCAAGGCCCAGTACTCGATCAAGTCCGCCGGAAAACCGTTTTCAGCGAGGAAATCGGTTTGCATGGCCTGATAACGCTGATGGGCCTCCTCATACAACTCGGGCCAGGTGTTCAACAGCTCGTCGATGCGTTTCTCCCACTGGTTCGCATCCAGTTGAAAACAGCATCGCGAGATAGCCGACGTGTCATTGGATCCGATGGAGATGGTCGCCCGTCCGCAGCGTAAGCCGGCGATGATCCGCATCAGCGACAGCCAGCGCCATTCGGACCGCTGAGGAATATTCAAGACGATCCGGGCTGAAGCGTTGAGCTGATCCCGACCTTTACGCGACAGGAAGTGCGTCGTATGCGTCAGCGTATGGCGCGTTGCCACCGACTGCAGGACTTGCTTGCGAAAGGTGGTCAGTCCACCGGTAAATACGAAGTCATGCTGGGGCGCTTGTCCGGCAAGATCTCCCCGCGCTAATGAGGGAAACGGTAAGGCTCGAATCGGTATGCCCGGAAACATGCGGTCGGAGCCGATCAGCTGCGGCAGATCACCCAGCACCCAGATAGCACGCAGGCAAGGTAAGCAGTCCATCAGGTTCTTGATACGTGCCGCTTGGGTGGCGGGGTGCATATAGTCGTTGTTGTTCCAAAGTGGCTCGCCGTGAATAAACAGGTCGCCGCCCTGCAGATCCAGGTGCTCGGTCATGATTAGCGCCACCCGCTTGCCGGTTCGCTGACAGAACTCGATCAGTATCTGACTGGTTCTTTCGGAGAAGTTTTCGATCACCACATTCAAGGCATCAAGCCGCGGCTTGCGGCTCATGGAAACCCGGTAGCCATGCTGCTGCATCAGCAGAAAAAAGAACTCCACCTGATCGCTGATACCGACCATGGGGTGGTTGTAGACCCACAGATGCAGACGGGGCAACGTTCGTTCGTTATTCATAGTGCGCTCTCGATAATCGCCGCTTTCACGGTGTCTGCGGACTGTCCTGAATGGATGCGGCTATAAAAGCCGGCTTGAACGCGTGCGATATCAAACTCGCCCTCCAACTCCGGGATTGCGTAAAAGACGCTGCCGTAGCGAACCAGGTTGAAACCTGCCACCGCTTTCTCCACCACCTCGACATCGTCGCCCCCCGGCAACTCCTCCAGTTTGCGCAGTAGGTCTTTGAGGGTGGTTCCCACCATACAGGGGTCGTATTTCCCGGCTTCGGCGAGTTCAGGGTTGAACTCCCCGACCGAAGGCGAAATGGCATAGAACATATCGCCATGGCGGATGACGTTGAGCCCTTTTATATTCGCCGCAACCAACTGGATATCAAACGACGCAAATCTGTTCTGAGGCGGTGTTACAGCGTCGTTGCCGGGCAGTATGCGCCCGAGCACACGGCGTGCCCGACGTAACCCATTCAGCGAAATGACTGCGGCGGAGAACAGCCGCGGATAGGGCATCAGCACATTGGCGATGTGGTCTTTCAGCAGATGGAATTTGTGCCGGGGAAAGTGGGTGAGGGGCGGCGTTATCAAATAGCAGCCTTTTAGTCCTTTGATGCTGGCGGCGAACGTGAGTGACGGTGCTCCGTGGTCGATGTACCGGGCAATCGGCGACCAGTGATATAGCGGCATCGGGCCGCCGCTGGGGTTAAAAATCACACACCCGCCCAACTCGGTCACCCCACCACTGCCGGCATCCAGGCGTGGCACTGGTTGCGGCGCACTGGTAAACAGGCGTGGCCAGTCACCTGTATCCACCAGGCAACTGGACATCTGTAGCGGCCTACGTGCGCTCAGGTTTGCTTTATCTACGCTCAGGGAAGAGTCGGAAGCGGACTCGTAGCACTGCTGAACCTGCGACCAGAAATCCTGGCAGAACTGTATGCCTGAGAACGCATCACGCGCTTTGGACAAGGCTGCACGTTGCAGCGCCGCATACTCGGCTGGATTGGCCAGCAACCTGCCCACCCGCACCGTCAGTTGCTCGACCAGGTCATCTTCCAGCTCATGGCTACGTTGGAAGCGATTGAAGACCAACCCGGTGTCCGCATCGTGCCGCCAGTTATTCGCATAGATGCCGCGCAGCACCACACCATCGACCGCATCAGCGACATAGCGATCCGTGCCTACGGTATCTGACACTACCGGCACGGCGCCTGCGGCCATCGCCGACATAATGGATACCGAATGCAGGGAGACGCTCGGTAACAGAAGAACGTGCGCCGCCTGCATCAGAGCGTCGAGTTCGCCTTCACTCAGGTAGTTCTCGATCCAGATGACCGAGCGACCTTCATGGCGACGCAGCCACTGCAGATCAACGCGGTACTCGGCAAGCTCGCTATCGAGGGGCCGAGCGCAACGCATGATCAGACGTCCGGCACCTGGTTCCGGGTAGGTGCGTTGCCAGTAGCGCAAGGCCAGGTGCCCACCGCGCAGGAAAAAATTCTTGGGGTTCTGGTTCGCTGAATTGACGAACAGCAAGATCGGCGCATCCAAACCGTTTTTGTCCACCGCCGATGGTGTGGCGTCGCTGCCATGCAGACCAATTCTTGATGCGCGTAATTTGCTGTCGATGATCGGTGATAAGAAGAAACGGCGAATATCGTCGAGTGTCTGCGGTATATGGGAAAAAATCCCCAGGCACAGTGGATGCTCGAAGATCGCTCGGTAGTGATCGCGCACCTGTTTCACTTCACGCGAATCGAAGCCACCGCTTCCCTGGTGCGCGAGCGGAAAGAATATCGGAGCAAAGGCCTCGCAATGGAACACAAAAGGGCGCTTGAGGCTGGGGAAGGGCGCCGTATGGTGAAACTCGATTTCTCCTGGCAGCAACCGTGTCAGGGTGAAGTTGGCCTGCCAGAAGTGCTTGAAGTAGCCCTTTTGTACGGGGCTCGCGCGCGGCCCAAGTCGGGTTTTATCCCGCGCCAGCTCCTGCAATAAATCTTTTCTGAAATCATGCTCGCTGCGGAGCTTGCGAGATAGCTTGATATTGTCCCAGGCCGATAGCGTCACCCATTCGGGCTTGGACTCAAACAGTGCGCGATACAGCGGGTGGAAGCCATTCAACGGCATGTAATGCGTCAAGCTCCAGGGAGCTGCCACTGACAACTGTGCGTTCATTTATTTCTCCGCAGCGAGGTTGCTTTGCTAGTTGGCTGTGAACATGTAAGCGAGTGGCCCCTTATCACCTGGCTGCTATTGCTGCTGAACATCAAGCGAGCGACTTAACTCTTTTTCCGCCATTTCGTAGAGCTCGCTCAAGCTGTTGGCACACAGAATGTTTTCCATGCCGTGGATGTGTTGCAACGCTTGCCCCCCCAGCCTGACCTCGACGGGGCCTAGTGTTTTTCGTAGCGAGTAGTACTCATCTTTCCAGCGAAAAAAATTCCAGGTGGAGTCTTCGCCGACCATTACTGGGGGGGCGACTTTAATGGGGATGGTTTTCGCCTCAGAACTACCGGTGCGGTAGTTGAGCGTTTTATCCAGTACCTGCTCCAGAATCAGCGCCATTGGCATTTCCGCCTGGTAGCGTTGGAAAACTCTCTCGGCTTTTTCACGCCAATCCGTATCCAGGATATGCAGCGCATGCTCGTGAAACGGTACGGTTTGTGGGCATATCCCGGCGATATCGCCCTGCCGAGTCGGGACGGGAACGTACTCGGCAGCTACTGCCCGTTTGGCCATCATCAATCGTCCCAGGCGCGTTGGTGAGGGGATGGGCCATTGATCGGACTGCTTGAAGTTAAGCCCCACGCGGCTGTTGCTGATCAGCTCGGCGATGGCGGTAGGTGAAAGCAAACCCCGGGGCCAGACAACCTTTGCATGTTTCTCCAGTTGGCTAACCACCGTCTCCCGATAGGGCGTTCTCAGGCCAAAAAAGCAGAAATCAATATGGGGGGCCTTGTTCAGGCCGCCGGGAATAAGCCGTTCTGAAAAGCCCAGTTCGATGAAGGTGGTTGGGCAGAACTGAGCGTAGAACTGCACCGAGCTTTCAATCATCGTCCAGATAAATTTCGCGTGCGGTGCTATTTCGACAAAGCAGTTGAAGCGGGTTGTCCACGTGGGATCGCTGCGCCAATTAAACCCCTGGCCGTCTGGAAGTTCGGTGGCGATCAAGCCGAAGTCGACACCCGCGCCAAGCAGTTCTTCGCGCATTCCTGGCTCGAAGTACTCCCAAAAAAGATTGATAGCGGAGCGCTCCACCGAGGTTTCGGAGAACGTCACCTTATGGCCGAGCTCAAGCAAGCCAGCCTCGAACCAGGCGGCCATGTCGCTCAGGGTCGATCTACCTACTTTGTTGTGGTTGGCGGTGCAAAAGTGGAACCAGGCCATATCCGTACTTCCCTAAAAAGCTTATCCCGCGCCGGCTCCTTGTTGTATGGGGTGCGTCACTTATCACTCGGACAACTTAGGTTCGCCCCCACCTTTGACCACAAACCTTAATAGCCCATGGGCGGCGGAGTGGCGCAGGGTGAACCAGATCCACAGATAGATGCGCCAGCGCAGCGGCAAGTCGAAATCAAGAAAGAGGCGTTTGAAGTAAAAAAGCAACGGGCTGCGGCCCGGTGCAAGCGGCGCTTCGACTGCTGTGTCCGACGGAGTCGTGTCTGCTGGCTGTCCATTCAGTGCGCGCAGAAGACGATTAGCGGCAGTAGCCCGAGCGGTACTCAAACAAATAAAGATCGAGTCATCCTGAAAGCGGCCGCGCTGCTTATACGTGTCGTCGTAAGCCGCCTTGCCTGTTCGGTAGTGCAGGTGCTCAAAGACCACATCGTTCAAATAAATAAAACGATCAAAGCCCTGATGCTGGAGGCGTTTGAAGATGTCGAACAGATGAACGTCGATAAAGGCGCCCGCGTAGGCGGCGGGGTAGGGGTCAACCAATAACTCGCAGGTTTTGCGCGACAGTATGGGGAAGGTCGCCAGGCCGCCCTTTTTCAGCAGGTCATTGCAGTAGCCCAGGTAAATCCGGTCGGAAAAACGCTCGTCCATTGCACGTAGAGCAGTGTCCCAGCCGACGGTGCGCATCACCATATCATCGTTGACCAAGACAATGATCTGCCCTCTCGAGGCACGAAAGCAGGTGGTGTTGTAGGCCCCCATCGATTGTTTGGGGCCAATGATACGGTGCGTGTACAACGCGCGCCCATCCAGATGATGGCTGCCCGTGTCATCGTCATCGACATACAGAATGACTTCCACTGCGTGCAGTGCTTCTGCCGTTTTTACTACGCTCTCTAGAAAGCGCTTGGCCAGTTCCGGTCGGCCACGAGTCGGCAATAACAGCGATATTTGCACGACTTCAACAGTGGCTTTCTTTTTCCCTGGCATCGAAGTGTGTGTAGCGACGGATAGCCCGGCGTCCATGTGTCTCTTTCCTGTCAGGTATCCCATCAAACATAGCCGAAGATCCGTCTTATGCCCGGTTGATCTAGAAGCAGGGCTTAGATCGCTTTTGCCAGCTTAGCCGTTGGTTACCGAACTGAAAGCGGAAGTAGGCAAACTCCATGCGCGCTGACCGGAAAATTGTTTGGCCCAAGAGCCAGGGCGGTCTGTGCAGGCTGCTGCGCTTGGTTAACGGAAGAAGCCAGCTATGATTTTCTGCGAGTGTGCGGCCGTCATGGAATTCATGTACGCGTCGTTGGGCAACTACCTGAGTTGGCTCGGTGAGCGAGACTCCATACGTTCTAGGAAGGGAATCGACAAGAATGGGCGTACTTCGGTTGTTTCTGGCGTTGTCGGTGGTCTTCCATCACATACCGCAATCTCCTTTTCACTGGCTGCACGGCTCCGTTGCAGTGATCGGTTTTTTTATGGTCTCGGGGTTTTACATGACCCTGGTGATCAATGAGAAATATCGAATGGCCGAAGGGCCATGGATCACCCGTTTTTACCTGTCGCGGGCGTTCAGGATTTTTCCGGTATATCTGGCCGTGGTGCTGGCCGTGGTGCTCTGGTATTTCGTTTCCCATACACCGAGTGTCTTTACCGCCAATATGGGGCATGGTTTCTGGGGGCAGCTCAGCCTGGTCTGGATGAACCTGTTCATCTTCGGACAGGACTGGCATCAGCTGACCGCGTTTTCGCTGGCTGAACATGACGTCAATGGCTATACGGCGTTTATGGCGGGGCACTTCGGTACGGCCTACTTCGGCAACAGCATGATGCTGATCGGGCAGGCTTGGACGCTCGCCATCGAGCTGCTGTTTTACCTGCTAGCTCCCTTCGTAGTGCACAGTCGCCGCCGAATTGTCGTTCTCTTTCTTGCCAGCCTGTTGGTCCGTGCGGCGTTTCGGCCGCTGGCAGACACCTTCAATCCGCTGGCCTGGGGCTACTATTTCTTCCCCTCGGTATTGTGTTTCTTCCTGATGGGCAGTCTGGCTTATTACCTCTATCGGCACGTGAATCAGCGCGCCTGGGCAAACAAGGCTGCCCTGCCGGTAAATCTGCTGCTGCTGAGTGGCGTTTTGTACGTGATGGCCGTGAAAGGTTACCCAATCATTGAGAAGGCTACGGGCTATGACACCGTCGCGTTGTGGCTGCGCTATGGCGCCTTTGCCCTGTGCCTGCCGTTTGTATTTCTGCTGTGGAAAAACAACCGTGTGGACCGTTGGCTGGGAGACTTCAGTTATCCCGTCTATATCGTCCACGGTTTGGTCATTGGTCTCGTACTGGGGAAAACTGGCCTGGCACAGGGAAGCTACGCCGCTCAGATAACGATCCTGACTGTTTCGCTGCTTGTGGCCGGATTCGCCTGCGTAGCAATCGAGGTGCCCTTTGACAGGTGGCGGCAGCGCCGATTTGTCGCTCAAGTTTCTTCCAGGCAACCCCTGCATCCGGCAACACCCTTGAAGTGGGTAGGGGCGATGACGCTGGCGGTCTGTATTTATATCGGTTGGTTGACCATGTACTCACCCTTGCAAGCACCGCCCGCCAGGCTGGTAAAGGTCGAACAAGTGCTGCGTTACAACATCGTCAATTACAACGACAGGTTCTATGGCATCGCGTTTGGCATCCCTATCGAGTGGGGTGGCCCCAACTATGAAGCTACCCCTGGCCTGATCATCGCCAAGACCCAGGAAGAGGTGAGCGACGCGATCCACAAGCAGGCGGGCAGTGCGCCTCAATAGTCGATGTGCCGGAAAAACAAAAACCCCTTGCGGCGTGAGCCGGCAAGGGGTTTGGTGTAGCGGGGAACGGTGGGGTCAGACGTTGAAACGGAAGTGCATCACGTCGCCATCTTTGACCACGTACTCTTTACCTTCCAGGCGCCATTTACCGGCTTCCTTGGCGCCGGCTTCACCTTTGAACTGGATGAAGTCGTCGTAGGCGATCACTTCGGCGCGGATAAAGCCTTTTTCGAAGTCGGTGTGGATCACGCCAGCGGCTTGCGGGGCGGTGGCGCCGACGCGGACGGTCCAGGCGCGGACTTCTTCAACGCCGGCGGTGAAGTAGGTCTGCAGGTGGAGCATTTCGTAGCCGGCGCGGATCACGCGGTTCAGGCCCGGCTCTTCCAGGCCCAGGGCCTCGAGGAACATGTCTTTCTCTTCGCCGTCATCGAGCTCGGCGATTTCCGCTTCGATCTTGTTGCACACCGGCACCACGATCGCGCCTTCTTCCTCGGCAATGGCTTTCACCACGTCGAGCAGCGGGTTGTTGTCGAAGCCGTCTTCGGCGACGTTGGCGATGTACATCACAGGCTTGGTGGTCAGCAGATGGAAGCCGCGCACGATCAGTTTTTCGTCGGCGCCCCAGTTCTTCATCAGGCTGCGCGCGGGCTTGCCTTCGGTGAAATGGTTGATCAGTTGTTCCAGCAGGGCCTTCTGCGCAACGGCGTCTTTGTCGCCGCCCTTGGCGTTGCGGGTAACTTTCTGCAGTTGTTTTTCGCAGCTGTCGAGGTCGGCGAAAATCAGTTCGAGGTCGATGATCTCGATGTCGCGCTTGGGGTCGACGCTGTTGGAAACGTGAATCACGTTTTCGTCTTCGAAGCAGCGCACCACGTGGGCGATGGCGTCGGTCTCGCGGATGTTGGCGAGGAACTTGTTGCCCAGGCCTTCACCTTTCGAGGCGCCGGCTACCAGGCCTGCGATGTCGACGAATTCCATGGTGGTCGGCAGGATGCGCTTGGGGTTGACGATGGCGGCCAGAGCGTCAAGGCGCGGGTCGGGCATCGGCACGATGCCGCTGTTCGGTTCGATGGTGCAGAACGGGAAGTTCTCTGCCGCGATACCGGATTTGGTCAGGGCGTTGAACAGGGTGGACTTGCCGACGTTGGGCAGGCCGACGATGCCGCAGTTAAATCCCATGGTGTAATCCTCGCGGAAGAAATTTCGCTAAAAAGAGTGGTCAAGCCTTTTGGCTGTGCAGAAGTTTCATCGCCCGGTTCCATTCCCCGGCGTAAACCTCTGGCATCACGCCAAGGGCAAAGTCGATGCTGGCGTCCAGTTTCTCCTGTTCGGCGCGTGGCGCACGACCCAGAACAAAGCCGGAAACCTTACTGGCTTCACCGGGGTGGCCAATGCCAAGCCGCAGACGGTGAAAGGTATTCTGATTACCGAGTTGCGCAATGATGTCGCGCAAGCCGTTGTGGCCACCGTGCCCGCCGCCTTGTTTGAATTTGGCGACGCCCGGTGGCATGTCGAGTTCGTCGTGGGCTACCAGAATGGCGTCTACCGGAATGCGGTAAAAACTGGCCATGGCTGCAACCGCCTGGCCACTGCGGTTCATAAAGGTAGTGGGGATCAACAGACGAATATCGTGGCCTTGATGGCTGAAACGAGCCGTCAGACCGAAAAATTTGCGCTCTGCCACCAGATTGACCCGTTGGGCCGCGGCGAGACGCTCAACAAAAAGGGCCCCTGCGTTATGCCGGGTCTGTTCGTATTCAGCGCCTGGATTACCCAGGCCGACGATCAGTTGTACGGCAGTCACGACAGGAGCCCTTCCTTAGACCCAGCGAGGATTACTCGGCTGCGCCTTCTTCTTCTTTCGGTACGCGCGAAGCGTGGATGTTGGCAACTGGCAGGTCTTTGCCATGCGCCAGGGCAACCAGTTCAACGCCAGCCGGTACGACCAGGTCGGACAGGTGAACGATCTGACCGATTTCTACTTTGGCCATGTCGACGTTGATGAATTCCGGCAGGTCTTTAGCCTCGCAGGAAACTTCAACTTCAGCGGCGGTGTGGGAAACTTCGCCACCTTGCTGCTTCACGCCAACCGAAGATTCTTGGTTGATGAAGTGCAATGGAACGTGAACGGTCAGTTTCTGGCCAGCCACTACGCGAATGAAGTCAGCGTGCAGTACGTGACCTTTAGCTGGGTGACGTTGCAGCGCTTTGATCACTACAGTTTCAGTCGCGCCGCCAACGGACAGGGCGATTACGTGGCTGTAGGCAGCTTCGTTTTCCAGCAGTTTGGCTACTTCTTTAGCCAGCAGAGTGATGGAAACAGGAGCTTTGTCACCGCCGTAAACTACGGCAGGAACTTGGGCGGCGAGACGACGCAGGCGGCGGCTCGCACCTTTCCCCAGGTCGGAACGCACTTCAGCATTCAGGGCAAAATCAGTCATGGTGAATCTCCAAAATAAACTTCGCCGCCTGCATTGCTTGCGACCGGCAATGGTAGGCGGTGAGGCAAAAAGCCCCGCACGAGGCGGGGCACTTTCGTTCTGCGTTATGCAGCCAGGGGTTTAGCCCTTAGCGGAACATCGCGCTGATCGATTCTTCGTTGCTGATGCGGCGTACCGCTTCAGCGACTACCGGCGCGATATCCAACTGGCGGATACGTTTGCAGGCTTGAGCAGCTGCCGACAACGGGATGGTGTTGGTCACCACCAGTTCGTCGAGCATGGAATTTTCGATGTTCTCGATGGCACGACCGGAGAGAACAGCGTGGGTTGCGTAGGCGAAAACCTTGGCAGCACCGTGTTCTTTCAGGGCCTTGGCCGCGTGGCAGAGTGTGCCGGCGGTGTCGACCATGTCATCCACGAGGATGCAGGTACGGCCTTCAACATCACCGATGATGTGCATCACTTCGGAGTGGTTGGCCTTCTCACGACGTTTGTCGATGATGGCCAGATCCACGCCCAGGGATTTGGCGACAGCGCGAGCACGCACTACACCGCCAATGTCCGGGGACACGATCATCAGATTTTCGAAACGTTGATCTTCGATGTCGTCCACCAGTACTGGCGAACCGTAGATGTTATCTACCGGGATATCGAAGAAACCCTGAATCTGGTCGGCGTGCAAATCAACAGTCAGAACGCGGTCGATACCGACGACGGTCAGCATGTCAGCCACCACTTTGGCGCTGATAGCAACGCGAGCAGAACGCGGACGGCGATCCTGACGGGCGTAACCGAAGTAGGGGATCACGGCTGTGATTCGAGTAGCCGAGGAGCGGCGGAAGGCATCAGCCATTACCACCAGTTCCATCAGGTTATCGTTGGTTGGCGCGCATGTCGGCTGGATCAGGAAGACGTCTTTACCGCGAACGTTTTCGTTGATCTCAATGCTGATTTCGCCGTCGGAAAACTTTCCAACGGAGGCATCGCCGAGTGGGATATGCAGCTGACGTACGATACGTCGCGCCAGATCGGGGTTAGCATTCCCCGTAAAGACCATCATCTTGGACACGCGCAGTACCTGCCGGCTGAGGGTATACCTGGATGAGTATAGAAAATGGCAGGGGCGGCTGGATTCGAACCAACGCATGGCAGGATCAAAACCTGCTGCCTTACCGCTTGGCGACGCCCCTGTAATGTGCAACTGGATGCTTAGCATCCGCTTCTCAGGACAGTTTTTGTAACCGCTGGTGCAACATCGAAACGTTACAACCTTTAGCAACAAACCCTGGCAGGGAGGCTGGAAGTTGGGCCGCGACTTTATCAGCTTCGGCTTTGTTAGGGAAGCTCCCAAAAACACAACAACCAGTGCCGGTTAATCTAACTGAAACAAATTTGTTTAGCAAGATCAAAGCGTTACGAACATCTGGGTAACGCTTCTCGACCACCGACTGACAGTCATTACGACCGCCCCGCTCGAGAACGGCCGACAATGTAATCGCCGGAGTATCGCGTGTCAACTCCGGGTCAGAGAAAATTTCTGCTGTGCTGACAGATACTTGCGGTATCGCCACGAGAAACCACGGTTCGTCCAACTTCACCGGAGTCAGCACTTCGCCCACGCCTTCAGCAAATGCGGCGTGTCCACGCACAAACACCGGTACATCGGCACCTAAACCGACGCCCAGTTCAGCCAATTGATCGAGACTCCAGCCCAGCTGCCAAATGTGATTGAGGCCGAGCAGAGTGGTCGCAGCATCCGAGCTGCCACCGCCAATTCCACCGCCCATGGGCAGCTTTTTTTCCAGCCAGATATCGGCGCCCAGACGGCAGGCGCTTTTTTCTTTTAGCTGGCGTGCGGCTTTTACGATCAGGTTGCTGTCGTGGGGCACCCCTTCAATTTCGCTATGCAAACGGATTTCGCCGTCGTCGCGCAGGGCGAAAGTCAGCTCGTCGCTGTAATCGAGAAATTGAAACAGGGTCTGCAACTGGTGATAACCGTCGGCGCGACGGCCGAGGATATGCAGCATGAGGTTGAGTTTTGCCGGTGCCGGCAGTGTTAGGCGTACAGCTGCCATTACTTGCCCAGCTGGCGCGGTTGCCAGTCCTTCACCACCAGGGTGACGTCGAGGTCGCGGCCGTGCAGCTTGATGCGCTCAGGCAGCCAGTAGCCGTTCTGCTCGGCGTAGCTGAGGTACTCCACGTCCCAGCCGTCCTGGTTCAGGCGCTGCAAGTGGCTCTCGCTGTCGAGGGTGACGGTGCTTTTGCTGTCCGGTGCGGGCAAGCCGCGAATCCACCAGGTCAGGTGCGAGATCGGCAGTTTCCAGCCGAGCTGTTGCTCAAGCAATTCTTCCGGGGTGTTCGCCTGGTAGCGTCCCTGATTGGCGACCTCCAGGGTGACATCGCCAGCATGCCCGGTCAGGCGGGCGGCGCCGCGACCCAGCGGGCCAGACAGGCGAATGTCGAAGTAGTCCTGGCGTTGCAGCCAGAACAGCGTGCCGCTGCCGGAGTCTTTGGGCGCGCGAATGCCCACCTTGCCACTGATTTGCCAACCATTGAGGGCGACGGTGCGCTCTTTATGGGCTTGCCATTTGGCCGGGTCGCCCTGGCCTTCCAGCGATTCATGAGAGGTGAGGCCGGCGCAGCCGCTGAGGGCGGCGAGCAGGCCGATAACAAGGAGGTGGCGCAAACGCATTTAAAGCTTCTCGGAACCGGTCAGGCGCAACAGGGTTTCGCGCAGGATGGTGTTGTCGGGTTGTTCTTGCAGAGCGGCGGCCCAGACTTTGCGCGCTTCCGGCTGTTTGCCATTGGCCCACAGCACTTCGCCGAGGTGAGCGGCGACTTCCGCATCAGGGAAACGCTCCAGCGCTTGGCGCAGCAAACGTTCAGCTTCGTCGAGGTTGCCGGTGCGGTAGTTGGCCCAGCCCAGGCTGTCGAGAATGGCTGGGTCATCCGGGCTCAGCTTATGGGCTTTCTGGATCAGGTCGCGACCTTCGGCGTAGCGCGTGGTGCGGTCCACCAGGGTGTAACCGAGTGCATTGAGCGCCATCGAATTATCCGGTTCGCGGCTAAGGATGGCGCGCAGGTCGGCTTCCAACTGGGCCAGGTCGTTGCGCTTTTCCGCCAGCATCGCACGGGTGTACAGCAGGTTGAGGTCGTCGGGGTATTGCTTGAGGGCCTTTTGAATCACTGCCCAGGCGTCGTCGTAGTGCTGACGACTGGAATGGGCTTCGGCCTCAATCAGGTACAACTGGATGGCGAAGTCTGGCTGGCTGTCACGCGCTTCGGCGAGCAGTTTCGAGGCTTCGCTGCTGCGGCCGCGATCAAACAGGATGTTGGTCTGGCGCAACTGCGCCGGCAGGTAATCATTGCCGGGGCCGACCAGGCCGAATTCCTGCAGGGCGCTGTTCGGGTCCTTGAGTTCTTCGTAGGCGCGGCCAAGGTTGAAGTGGGCGGCGTCGACGTGGCTGTTACGTTCCACCAGGTCTTCGAGGTAGCCAATCGCTTCCTGCCAGGCTTCGGCTTCCAGGCAGACGAGTGCCAGGGAGAAGCGCAGGTCATCGTCATCGGGGAACTGCTGCACCAGCGAGGCGAACTCGGCTTTGGCGTCGTCCAGGCGGTTCTGTTCCACCAGCAGGCGTGCGTAGGCCAGGCGCAGGCGTTTGTCGTCCGGGTGTTGCTTGATGCCTTTTTCCAGCAGCGGAATGGCTTCATCGCCACGCTTCATGCCTTGCAGCAAGCGGGCGCGCAGCAGCAGCGGGGCGACGTCGTGGGTCGCGGCCTTCTGCTCTTCGAGCAGTTGCAGCGCAGTGTCAGGGTGGCCGTCTTGCTGCAGGAGCAGGGCCTTGCCGAACAGCAGTTGGCCGTTGTCCGGGTATTTCACCAGCAGGCGGTCGAAGCTGTGCAAGAGACCTGCGCGGGTGTCCGGGTCGGTTTCGGCGGCAGATAAAGCGAGGAAATCGAAGTGGGTGTCGCCCTGGCCCTGCAGGACTTTCTCCATGTACACCATCGATTCGTCGTAGCGGCCGGCGCGTGCCAGTTGAATGGCCGCGGCGCGTTGCGCTTCGAGGTTGTCCGGGGCGTTCTTGGCCCAGATCAGCGAGGTTTCGAGTGCGGGCTCATCGGCGCCCAGGTATTCGGCAATCCGGAAACCCCGCTCGGCGACGCCGGCATCCTGGGTTTCGTTGGCTTGCTGAATGTAGTTTTCCAGGGCGATATCGAAGCGGTTGCGTTGCCCGGCAAGCTCGGCGGTCAGCAGGGAAAGCAGGGTTTCCTCGCTGAACGAGCCGTATACCTGGGGTTTGGCAACGGCAGCCGGCGCGGTGTCTTCCACCGGCGGTGAGCCGTCCTGGCTGGAAGGGCTCAGGCTGGCGCAGCCCCCGAGAAACAAGACGGCGGCGAACAATGGCAACGATTTATTCATATATAGGAAAGGGCGACTTACCTGCGGTTTGGGCATCATGACACAAGCCGTGGGGCAAAACCCATGGGGCAAGCGCCTATCTATGGTTGGCTCTGTACGAGTCAGGCTACCGGCAATTAGGACAATGGTCAGCGGTGGTTGTTCTCAATCTGGTGAAGTAGGACAATTGGCGGCTTCCCGATTCTGTCAGCGACCCTGCATGACCTTTCTTGCCCTCGGTATCAACCATAAGACCGCCTCGGTGGATGTCCGCGAACGTGTGGCGTTCACCCCGGAGCAGTTGGTTGATGCATTGCAGCAGTTATGTCTGCGCACCGCCAGCCGCGAGGCGGCGATTCTCTCGACCTGCAACCGCAGCGAGTTGTATATCGAGCAGGACAGCCTGACTGCCGATGGTGTGCTGGCCTGGCTGGCTGACTACCACAAGCTGAGCCTCGACGAACTGCGCGCTTGTGCCTATGTGCACCAGGACGATTCCGCCGTGCGCCATATGATGCGTGTGGCCTCCGGGCTCGACTCGATGGTGCTCGGCGAGCCGCAGATTCTCGGCCAGATGAAGTCTGCCTACGCTGTGGCGCGTGAAGCCGGCACCGTCGGTCCGCTGTTGGGGCGGCTGTTTCAGGCCACCTTCAGCACCGCCAAGCAAGTGCGCACCGACACCGCCATTGGCGAGAACCCGGTTTCGGTGGCCTTTGCCGCTGTCAGCCTGGCCAAACAGATTTTCTCCAACCTGAATAACAGCACTGCGTTGCTGATCGGTGCTGGCGAAACTATCACCCTGGTAGCTCGGCACCTGTATGAGCAAGGCGTAAAACGCATTGTCGTCGCCAACCGCACCCTGGAGCGCGCCAGCCAGTTGGCTGAACAGTTCGGCGCTCACGCCGTGCTGCTCTCGGAAATTCCCCAGGAGCTGATCCATAGCGACATCGTTATCAGTTCCACCGCCAGCCAGTTGCCGATTCTGGGTAAAGGCGCGGTGGAAAGTGCGCTGAAACAACGCAAGCACAAGCCGATCTTTATGGTCGATATCGCCGTGCCACGGGACATCGAGCCGGAAGTGGGCGAGCTGGATGACGTCTACCTCTATACCGTCGATGACCTCCACGATGTCATCGCCGAGAACCTGAAAAGCCGTCAGGGTGCCGCTCAGGCTGCCGAAGAACTGGTGGCCATCGGCACCAGCGACTTTATGTCGCGCCTGCGCGAGCTGGCCGCTGTCGATGTGCTCAAGGCGTACCGTCAGCAAGCCGAGCGCCTGCGAGACGATGAGCTGGCCAAGGCGCAGCGTCTGCTCGCCAATGGCGCTTCAGCGGAAGAGGCGCTGGCGCAACTGGCCCGCGGCCTGACTAATAAATTGCTGCACGCCCCGAGCGTGCAACTGAAAAAACTCTCGGCTGACGGGCGCATCGATGCGCTGACCGTGGCTCAGGAACTCTTTGCGCTCGACGAGAGCACCACGGATAAAACCCCGCAATGAAAGCGTCACTGCTGAACAAACTGGACATGATCCACGACCGCTATGAAGAGCTGACGGCGCTGCTGGGCGACGCCGAAGTGATCAGCGATCAGAGCAAGTTCCGCGCGTATTCCAAGGAGTACGCTGAGGTCGAGCCGGTAGTGCAACTGCTGCTGGAGTTCCGCAAGGTCAACGCCGACATGCAGGGCGCCCAGGCGCTGCTCAAAGACAGCGACCCGGACATGCGTGAAATGGCCGAGCAGGAAGTGGCCGACAGCAAGGAATTGCTGGTCGATCTGGAAGCGCGCCTGCAACGCATGCTGCTGCCCAAAGACCCCAATGACGGTCGCAACGTGTTCCTCGAGGTGCGCGCCGGCACCGGTGGCGACGAGGCGGCGATTTTCTCCGGCGACCTGTTCCGCATGTACTCGCGCTATGCCGAGAAACGCGGGTGGCGGGTGGAAATTCTGTCCGAGAACATCGGCGAGCACGGCGGCTATAAAGAAGTGATTGCCCGTGTTGAAGGCGACAACGTTTACGCCAAACTCAAGTTCGAATCCGGCGCGCACCGCGTACAGCGGGTGCCGGAAACCGAGTCGCAAGGGCGCATCCATACCTCGGCCTGCACCGTCGCCGTGCTGCCCGAGCCCGATGAGCAGCAGGCCATCGAGATCAACCCGGCGGACTTGCGTGTAGATACCTATCGCTCCTCCGGCGCCGGTGGTCAGCACGTCAACAAGACTGACTCGGCGATCCGTATTACCCACATTCCGTCCGGTATTGTCGTCGAGTGCCAGGAAGAGCGTTCGCAGCACAAGAACCGCGCCAAGGCTATGGCCTGGCTGTCGGCCAAGCTCAACGATCAGCAGGAAGCTGCGGCGCACAAAGAAATCTCCGACACCCGCCGTTTGCTGGTGGGCTCCGGTGACCGTTCCGAGCGCATCCGCACCTACAACTTTCCCCAGGGCCGGGTCACCGATCACCGCATCAACCTGACCCTCTATAACCTGGACGATGTGCTGGCCGGTGGCGTCGACGCGGTGATCGAGCCGTTGCTCAGCGAGTACCAGGCCGACCAACTGGCGGCGTTGGGGGACTGACCCTTGAGCGGCCACAGCGGCGCGTCCAGCATCCAGAATCTGCTCGCCAGCGTTGCGCTGCCAGGTTCGGACACTGCACAGCTGGATGCCGAATTGCTGCTCGCCGCCGTGCTGGGCAAGCCTCGCAGTTACCTGCGTACCTGGCCGGAGCGAGAGCTCAACGCTGAGCAGTTAAGGCAGTTCGAGAGCGCCATTCAGCGCCGCCAGCAAGGCGAACCAGTGGCTTATATCCTTGGCCAGCAAGGCTTCTGGAGCCTGGATCTGGAAGTGGCGCCGCACACCCTGATCCCGCGCCCCGACACCGAACTGCTGGTGGAAACTGCGCTCGAGCTGTTGCCGCACAACCCCGTCGCCGCCCTCGACCTGGGCACCGGTACCGGTGCTATTGCGCTGGCGCTGGCCACCGAGCGGCCGGGCTGGACCGTCACCGGCGTGGACCGGGTGCCGGAAGCTGTCGCCCTCGCCGAGCGCAACCGCAGCCGCCTGAACCTGCGCAATACGCGCTTCAGCGAAAGCCATTGGTTCAGCGCGGTGGCCGGGCAGCGGTTCAAATTGATCGTCAGCAACCCGCCCTACATTCGTGCCGATGACAAGCACCTGGGGGAGGGCGATGTGCGCTTCGAGCCGGCCAGTGCACTGGTTGCCGGTATCGATGGGCTGGACGATATCCGCCTGATTATTCAGCTGGCCCCCGTGCACCTTGTGGCGGGTGGTTGGCTATTGTTGGAACACGGTTTTGACCAGGCTGCCGCCGTCCGTGAGCTGCTGGCAGCACAAGGCTTTTTAGCCATTGATAGTCGTCGCGATTTAGGCGGCCATGAACGAATCAGCCTGGGACGGTACGGTAATGAATGACTCACTGAGCGACGAAGAGCTGCTTCGCTACAGCCGGCAGATTCTTCTCAGTCAAATCGATATCGACGGCCAACTGCGCCTGAAAAACAGCCGCGCGCTGATCGTCGGGCTTGGCGGACTTGGCTCGCCGGTGGCGCTGTATCTCGCGGCGGCCGGGGTGGGTGAATTGCACCTGGCCGACTTCGACACCGTCGACCTGACCAACCTGCAACGGCAGATCGCCCATGACACTGCCAGCATCGGGCAGAGCAAGGTCGACTCCATGAGCGCGCGGCTGCTGGCGATCAACCCGCACCTGACGCTGCACGCGCACCGCACGGCCCTGGATGTCGACAGCATGGCGGCGGCGGTCGAAGCCGTGGATCTGGTGCTGGACTGCTCCGACAATTTCGGTACCCGCGAGGCGGTGAACGCGGCGTGTGTGCTGGCGGGAAAACCGTTGGTGAGCGGGGCGGCGATTCGCCTGGAAGGGCAGCTGTCGGTGTTCGATCCGCGCCAGCCCGGCAGCCCCTGCTATCACTGCCTGTACGGGCACGGCAGCGAAGCCGAACTGACCTGTAGCGAAGCCGGCGTGGTCGGTCCACTGGTGGGCCTGGTCGGTTCGTTGCAGGCGCTGGAAGCGTTGAAACTGTTGGCTGGGTTCGGTGAGCCGCTGGTGGGGCGTCTGTTGCTGATTGATGCCCTCGGTTCGCGCTTTCGTGAGTTGCGGGTAAAGCGCGATCCAGCTTGCGCCGTGTGCGGGCCCGTATGAATAAATCGGCGCCCATCGGTGTCTTCGACTCCGGCGTCGGTGGCCTCTCGGTGCTGGGGGAAATCCAGCGCCTGCTGCCCAACGAAACGTTGTTGTATGTCGCCGACAGCGGCCATGTGCCCTATGGCGAAAAAACGCCGGAGTTCATCCGCCAGCGCAGCACGGTGATTACCGATTTTCTCCTTGAACAAGGCGCCAAGGCGCTGGTGGTCGCCTGCAACACGGCCACCGCCGCCGGCATAAACGAGTTGCGCGCGGCCTACCCGCAACTGCCGATCATCGGCATGGAGCCTGCCGTAAAACCGGCAGCTGCCGCGACCCGCACGGGGGTGGTCGGCGTGCTGGCCACCACGGGTACGCTGCAGAGCGCCAAGTTCGCCGCCTTGCTCGACCGTTTTGCCAGTGATGTGCGGGTGATTACCCGCCCATGCCCGGGCCTGGTGGAATTGATCGAAGCGGGTGAGCTGCACGCGCCAACTACCCGCGAGTTGCTGCGCAGTTACGTCGAGCCGTTGTTGGCTGAAGGGTGTGACACCCTGATTCTCGGCTGCACCCATTACCCTTTTATCAAGCCGCTGTTGCTGGAATTGGTGCCACCCTCGGTGACTCTGATCGACACCGGCATGGCGGTGGCTCGGCAGCTGCAACGGCTGTTGGGCGAGCGCGACCTGTTGGCCGAAACCCCTGGGCACGAGACCCGACTGTGGTCCAGTGGAAATAGTTCGAACCTAATTCAGGTACTGCCGCTCCTACTTGGCAGAGAGGCCAGCGTCGCTGCGCTGCTGCGTTAGTGGCGCGGGGGTTCAGGGCCGTCAGGCTTTGAGAAAAGGCGGCGGTTCTTTCAGATGCGTTATGCCCAGCTGAGTCTTTTCTTTATAGCGAAGATTTCTATACTCGAGTCCGTACGCAGATATCTGTTATCAGCCTGATACAAAAGGATGTTGCGATGAAGTTGATTTCCTTGGTTGCGACTGCAGCCCTGTCCCTTGGTATGTCCCTCTCCGCCAGCGCCGCCGACGTCACCTTTGCCATTGGTCAAACCGGTGAGTCGACCATGGTCTACCGCCTTGGCACCCAGTTCGATTTCGGTACCCGCTGGTGGGAAAGCGATGTCGGGCACCTGACCGGCTATTGGGACGCGGGTTACACCTATTGGCAGGGCGATAAGACGTCCAGCAATCACAGCCTGTCCTTCGCTCCGGTATTCGTCTACGAGTTCGCGGGGGAGAACGTCCGCCCTTATGTGGAGGCCGGGGTTGGCGTGGCGCTGTTTGCCGACACCGAGCTGGAAGACAACGACCTGGGCTCCTCCTTCCAATTCGAAGACCGCCTGGGCGTGGGCCTGCGCTTTGCCGGCCAGGAAGTCGGTCTGCGTGCCATTCACTACTCCAACGCTGGCATCAGCCAGCCTAACGATGGCGTAGAGGCCTATACCGTTCATTACCGCGTGGCCTTCTGAGGCCGTCGCTGTGAACGCAAAAAGCCCGGCTTGAGCCGGGCTTTTTTGTGTCGCCGAGAAAGGTGTTCGGTCAGTTCTGCGCCACCTTCTGCTCATGTTCTTTGAGCAGGTCTTTGGCATGGGCCACTTCCAGTGCCTCCATGGCATTGATGGGCTTGATCGCCGCCGCCTCTTTCAGGTGCTGGATCACTTTGGCTTCTTCGTCATCGCCATACACATAGCCCAGGGCGTTGGCATATTCGTAGTGGCCGATGGGCAGGTTGTTGGACTGCTTGAAGGAGCGAGCGAAGTAGCCTTCCATTTTGTCGGCGCTGACCCCGTAGGTCATGCTGCCCACCAGTTTGCCGACCTTACGAATCACGCCGGCCTCATAGCCACCGTACAGCGCCAGGGCGAACGGCTGCTGCGGTTGTTTGGCCAGCAGGGCATCCAGCTCCTTGGGGATCTGGTTGGTGTAGCCGCGCTTGAGTACCACCGGCACCGACAGCTCTTCACCCAGGCGTGCCTTGGCATAGACGCGGCCGAATTGCGCCACGGTATCGGCCTGGACCAGCTCGCCGGCCTTGTCGGTGTAGTCGATCACTTCTTCCAGCAGGCGGTGTTTTTCATCCTGATTGGGCACCAGGAACATGGCGTACACCACTTGGGCGAACATTGCCGGAATCTGCCCGCCAACGCCGAGGGCCAGGCCTTCTTTCTTGGCTTGGGCAAAATCGCCTTTGAACATCAGGCGCCAGACGTTCTGCAGCTTTTGCGCATAGATTTCGGCTTCTTCCGGTTTGCCGGTAAAGCCGGTGTCACCGGCGACCGTCATTTCCAATGCTTTGGGATAGGTGGTGGCCATCTTGATCACCCATTCCGCATCGGGGTACGGGTAGTTGTCGCCGAACCCGCGGGTCAGCTGGGGCCAGGCCTGACGCAGCTTGTCGCCCGAGTAGTCATAGGCGGCCTGGTCGTAGGGGAAGGGTTTCCATTGTTCGTCCGCGACAGCCACCAGGCTGCACAGCGTAAGCACGGCAAAAATTAAAGGGCGCATGACAAGTACCTGTTTTTGTTAGAGGTTCACACGCCGATCATAGGTCGCAGGGCAGGGCGACCAACCCCCATCCTAGGAATGGCTGTCCTTTTGCTGAAACTGGCGTCGGTACTGGTTGGGCGACAGTTCTGTGTGCTGACGGAACAATCGGGCGAAGAAGCTGGCATCGTCGTAGCCCACTTCGTAGCTGATGGTCTTGATGCTTTTGCGCGTGGCGCTGAGCAGGCCTTTGGCTGTTTCGATCCGTAACCGTTGCAGGTAGTGCAGCGGTTTATCGCCAGTGGCCGTTTGAAAACGCCGCATAAAGTTGCGAATGCTCATGCCGTGTTGGCGGGCAACGTCTTCAAAGCGGAATTTCTCCGCGAAGTTTTCTTCGAGCCATTGTTGAATCTGCAGGATGGTCACGTCCTGGTGCAGCTTCTGCCCGCCAAAGCCGATGCGCCCCGGCGTGTAGTTGCGCTGCACCTCATAAAGGATGTCGCGGGCCACGGCCTGTGCCACGCTGGCGCCGCAGAAGCGTTCGATCAGGTACAGGTACAAGTCGCATGCCGAGGTGGTGCCGCCGGCGCTGTAGAGGTTGTCGGCGTCCGCCAGGTGCTTCTCCTGATTCAGTAATACCTTGGGGAAGCGTTCGCTGAACTCGCGGAAAAAGCGCCAATAGGTGGTGGCTTCCTTGCCATCCAGCAAGCCGGCCTGGGCGATGAAGAACACTCCCATGGCTTCACCGCAGATCACGCTGCCGGCGGCGTGCTGCTTGCGCAGCCAAGTAAGTATCTGCGGATACCGCTGGCACATGACATCGAAGTCGCCCCAGTAGGCGGGCAGGATGATGATGTCGGCCGGCTCCAGGCCACCGCTCACGGGCAGCACCACGTCGCTGAAGCTGCGTGGTGGCAGGCCGTCGGGGCTGACCAGGTGGATGTCGAAGGCGGGTGTCAGGCCCAGGCCCAGTTGCCGGCCATAACGCAGGCTGGCCATGTGGAAGAAATCCTTGGCTTGCATGAGGGTGGAGGCGAACACACCTTCGATGGCCAGAATGGCGACGCGCTTGAGTGCGCTGGGCTGAGCAGTCGGCATGGGTACTTGTTCTTATTAGGGGATAGTGGTCAGTGACTGGCTGGATCGTCTTATTTTTTGTCGCATGTGTCCAGTGTGTCGAAACGTTTGACTGTCCTACAGTCGGGGCCTTGCCAATCCCGGCGTTAGACGTATCCAGTGGGTAAAACAATGATTCCAAGAACCCTGTTCAGCTCCGATCACGAGCTGTTTCGTGACAGCGTGCGCAAGTTCCTCGAGCAGGAAGCAGTGCCTTACCACCACCAGTGGGAAAAGGACGGGCACATCGATCGGGCGCTGTGGAACAAGGCGGGCGAGGCCGGCATGCTCTGTTCGCACTTGCCGGAGGAATATGGCGGCATGGCGGCCGACTTTCTGTACAGCACGGTGGTGATCGAAGAGATCAGCCGCTTGGGCTTGAGCGGCATCGGCTTCTCGCTGCACTCGGACATCGTCGCGCCGTACATCCTGCATTACGGCTCCGAGGAGCTGAAACACAAGTACCTGCCCAAGCTGGTTTCGGGCGAGATGGTCAGCGCCATCGCCATGACCGAGCCGGGCGCTGGCTCCGACCTGCAGGGCGTGAAGACCACTGCGGTGCTGGATGGCGATGAATATGTGATCAACGGCTCCAAGACCTTTATCACCAACGGCTTCCTCGCCGACTTGGTGATTGTGGTCGCCAAGACCGATCCGAAAGCGGGCGCCAAGGGCACCAGCTTGTTCCTGGTGGAAGCGGGTACACCGGGCTTTGCCAAGGGCAAGCGTCTGGAGAAAGTCGGCATGAAGGCGCAGGACACCTCCGAGCTGTTCTTCCAGGATGTGCGCGTTCCCAAGGAAAACCTGCTGGGTCAGGCGGGCATGGGCTTCGCCTATCTGATGCAGGAGCTTCCGCAAGAGCGCCTGACCGTTGCCCTTGGCGCGCTAGCCAACGCCGAAGCGGCGCTGCAGTGGACCCTGGATTACACCCGCGAGCGCAAAGCCTTTGGCAAAGCCATCAGCGAATTCCAGAACACCCGTTTCAAGCTGGCGGAAATTGCCACTGAAGTGCAGGTCGGTCGGGTGTTTGTCGATCGCTGCCTGGAGCAGCATCTGCAAGGCAAATTGGATGTGCCGACCGCCGCCATGTGCAAATACTGGACGACCGACCTCCAGTGCAAAGTGCTCGATGAGTGCGTGCAGTTGCACGGTGGCTACGGCTACATGTGGGAGTACCCGGTGGCGCGCGCTTGGGCCGATGCGCGGGTGCAGCGGATTTATGCCGGTACCAACGAGATCATGAAAGAGATCATTTCGCGGGCGCTGTGAGAGCGTTGCTGAGATAAAAAAGCCCGGCTCATTGGCCGGGCTTTTTGGTTTTCAGCGACTGTTACGGCGCCGGGTTTGGCTGAGTTTTATGAATGGCGTCAATCTGTTCAAGCAACTCGACGCTCAGCTTCAGCTCTGCACTGGCGAGGTTGCTTTGCAGTTGTTCGTTGCTGGTGGCGCCGATAATGTTGCTGGTGACAAAGGGGCGGGCGGTGACAAACGCCAGCGCCATTTGCGCCGGGTCC
This sequence comes from Pseudomonas sp. GV071, assembly GCF_003050835.1. Classification (GTDB taxonomy): domain Bacteria; phylum Pseudomonadota; class Gammaproteobacteria; order Pseudomonadales; family Pseudomonadaceae; genus Aquipseudomonas. Next base: position 104,005 of record NZ_QAOJ01000013.1, read on the forward strand.
AGACCGTTCTCACGGGCCAGTGCGACATACCGCGAGCAGGCCGCTTCGGCTTGTGGGTTGGTGTAACGAGTAAAGCGGCTGAACAGGCTGATGCGTGCATTGGCTGGGCGAGCGCCGCCTTCGTATTTGCCCGAGAGCATGCCGAAGGCCATCGGCGAATAGGCCAGCAGGCCGCATTGCTCGCGCATCGCCACTTCCGCCAGACCCACTTCGAAGGTGCGGTTGAGCAGGTTGTAGGGGTTCTGGATCGACGCGGGGCGGGGCAGGCCTAGTTGTTCGGACAGCTGCAGAAACTTCATGGTGCCCCACGGTGTTTCGTTGGACAGACCGATGTGACGGATCTTGCCGGCCTTCACTTGCTCGTCCAGCGCTTCGAGGATTTCGCTGATCGGGGTGAAGTCCTGCTCTTTATGCTGGTAGCCGAGCTGGCCGAAAAAATTGGTGCTGCGTTCCGGCCAATGCAGCTGATAAAGGTCAATGTAGTCGGTTTGCAGGCGTTTCAGGCTGGCGTCCACGGCAGCGACGATATGCGCACGGTTGTGCTTCAGTTGGCCGTCGCGGATATAGTCGATACCGTTGCCGGGGCCGGCGATCTTGCTGGCGAGAATCCAGTCGCTGCGATTGCCGCGCGCCTTGAAGTAATTGCCGATGATCTGTTCGGTACGGCTGTAGGTCTCGGCGCGCGGCGGCACCGGGTACATTTCGGCGGTGTCGATAAAATTGACCCCGGCGGCACGGGCCATATCGATTTGCTCGAAGGCCTGTTCCTGCGTGTTTTGCTCGCCCCAGGTCATGGTGCCCAGGCAGATTGCGCTGACGTCGAGATCGGTGCGGCCGAGCTTACGAAACTGCATGAATTTCTCCTCGTGCAAAAGTGCCATCAAATCAGGTTGATATTTTTCCTGCAATCGGCATAATTCCGCAGCTGTTTTCAGCAGGGGATGCCAAGCCTGCTTGAACTCGCCGTACGGACGTGATGACCCGAGCCCCCGATAGCGTCCGTCTCTGGCTGCCTTTGCTTGTCAAAGCGCGCACTATTCAGTAAGATCCGCCGTCTTATTTTCAGGGCGGCCCCTGAGGCTATTAAAGAATGAAAACTTTTACTGCTAAACCGGAAACTGTTCAGCGCGACTGGTTCGTCGTCGACGCTGCAGGTCAGACTCTGGGTCGTCTGGCCACAGAAATCGCTAGCCGTCTGCGTGGCAAGCACAAAGCTGAGTACACTCCTCACGTTGACACCGGTGACTACATCGTCGTCATCAACGCTGAGCAAGTACGTGTAACCGGCGCTAAGACCACCGACAAAATGTACTACTCTCACTCCGGCTTCCCGGGTGGCATCAAGTCGATCAACTTCGAAAAGCTGATCGCCAAGGCGCCTGAGCGTGTGATCGAGACCGCGGTTAAAGGCATGCTGCCGAAGAACCCGCTGGGTCGCGACATGTACCGTAAGCTGAAAGTGTACAAGGGTGCTGTTCACCCACACACTGCTCAGCAGCCCCAAGAACTGAAGATTTAACGGAATAGTTCATTATGTCGGCGACTCAAAATTACGGCACTGGCCGTCGCAAGACTGCAACCGCTCGCGTTTTCCTGCGTGCAGGTACTGGCAAGATCTCCATCAACAACCGCACCCTGGAAAACTTCTTCGGTCGCGAAACTGCCCGCATGGTAGTTCGCCAGCCGCTGGAGCTGACTGAGACTGTCGAGAAGTTCGACATCTACGTCACCGTTCTGGGTGGTGGTGTCAGCGGTCAAGCTGGCGCAATCCGTCACGGCATCACTCGTGCTCTGATGGACTATGATGAAGCTCTGCGTCCTGCTCTGCGCAAAGCTGGTTACGTCACTCGTGACGCTCGTGAAGTTGAACGTAAGAAAGTCGGTCTGCGTAAAGCGCGTAAGCGTCCGCAGTACTCGAAGCGTTAATTCGCACTTCGTTCAAAAGCGCCCAGTCTCCCAAAGGAGCTGGGCGTTTTTTATGGGCGAAAGTTTTACTTGCGACAACTTGCCGCACGCGCAAATGCCGCGTCCGGCAAGGCTTTCAGCCATTTTGTATCCAGTAATTGCCTTGTCAGAAATGGGGCTTTTCTTTACCATTTGGCAAATTTTTTGCGCGGCTTGAATTTTACTTAGTAGATGCCTGAATAACAGGCCACAAAGCTGATGGGAGACGACTGAATGAGCAATGACGGCGTGAATGCAGGCCGGCGTCGCTTCCTTGTAGCAGCCACTTCGGTGGTTGGTGCTGCAGGAGCGGTGGGTGCTGCGGTCCCGTTCGTGGGGTCATGGTTCCCGAGTGCCAAGGCCAAGGCCGCTGGTGCTGCGGTGAAGGTGAATGTCAGCAAGGTCGAGCCAGGTCAGCAGATGATTGCTGAATGGCGCGGTCAGCCGGTGTTCATCGTTCGCCGTACAGAAGAAATTCTGGGCAACCTGACCAAGATCCACGATCGGATGTCTGACCCGGAGTCGAAAGCTTCCGTACAGCCCACCTACGTCGATCCGACGGTGCGCTCGATCAAGCCAGAAATCCTGGTGTTGGTCGGTATTTGCACCCACTTGGGTTGCTCGCCATCCTTCCGTCCCGAAGTGGCTCCGGCCGACCTCGGCGCTGAATGGGTCGGTGGCTATTTCTGCCCTTGCCACGGTTCGCGTTACGACCTCGCCGGTCGTGTGTATAAATCGCAACCAGCTCCGTTGAATCTGCCAGTGCCGCCTCACTCTTACGAGTCCGAGTCCGTCATTGTCATCGGTGTGGACCAGGAGAAAGCCTGATGAGCAAATTCATGGAGTGGGTAGATGCGCGCTTTCCCGCCACTAAAATGTGGGAAGACCATCTCAGCAAGTATTACGCACCGAAGAACTTCAACTTCTTCTACTTCTTTGGCTCCCTGGCCCTGCTGGTTCTGGTTAACCAGATTCTGACCGGTGTCTGGCTGACCATGAGCTACACCCCGTCCGCCGAAGAGGCTTTCGCCTCTGTTGAATACATCATGCGTGATGTGGAATACGGCTGGATCATTCGTCTGATGCACTCCACCGGCGCTTCGGCGTTCTTCATTGTGGTCTATCTGCACATGTTCCGTGGCTTGCTCTACGGTTCGTACCAGAAGCCGCGTGAGCTGGTGTGGGTCTTCGGCATGCTGATCTACCTGGCCCTGATGGCTGAAGCCTTCATGGGTTACCTGCTGCCGTGGGGCCAGATGTCCTACTGGGGCGCCCAGGTGATCATCTCGCTGTTCGGTGCCATTCCGGTGATCGGCGACGACCTGACCCAGTGGATTCGTGGTGACTATCTGATCTCCGGTATCACCCTGAACCGCTTCTTCGCACTGCACGTTATCGCACTGCCAATCGTGATCCTGGGCCTGGTGGTTCTGCACATCCTGGCACTGCACGAAGTGGGTTCGAACAACCCGCAAGGCGTGGATATCAAGAAGTTCAAAGACGAAAACGGCGTTCCGTTGGACGGCATTGCTTTCCACCCGTACTACACCGTTAAAGATATCGTCGGTGTGGTGGTGTTCCTCTTCATCTTCTGCTCGATCATCTTCTTCTTCCCGGAAATGGGTGGTTATTTCCTCGAGAAGCCGAACTTCGAAGTAGCGAACTCGTTCAAGACCCCAGAGCACATTGCCCCGGTCTGGTACTTCACCCCGTTCTACGCAATTCTCCGCGCTGTTCCGGATAAGTTGCTCGGCGTAATCGCCATGGGTGCTGCTATTGCCGTGCTGTTCGTGCTGCCGTGGCTTGACCGTAGCCCGGTCAAATCCATGCTCTACAAGGGCTGGATGAGCAAAATCTGGCTGGTGGCCTTCTGCGTGTCCTTCATCATCCTCGGCGTGCTGGGCGTTCTGCCGCCTACCGACGAGCGCACGCTGCTGGCGCGTATCTGCACCACGCTGTACTTCGCATACTTCATCCTCATGCCGTTCTACACCAAGCTTGAGAAGACCAAACCGGTTCCGGAAAGGGTGACTGGCTGATGAAAAAGCTATTTGCTGCACTAGTTTTCGCTGTTCTGCCGGCCATCGCGTTCGCCAACAGTGGTCATGGTCCTGAGTTGGAGTCGGTCGATATCGACCTCACCGACAAAGCTGCCATGCAAGACGGCGCACGTACCTTCGCCAACTACTGCATGGGCTGCCACAGCGCCAAGTTCCAGCGTTACGAGCGCGTTGCCGATGACCTCGGTATCCCGCACGAGCTGATGCTGAGCAACCTGGTTTTCACCGGCGCCAAGATTGGCGATCTGATGAAAAACAGCATGTCGCCTGTTGACGCCAAGAAGTGGTTCGGTGCGGCTCCGCCCGATCTGACCCTGGTTGCCCGTGTACGTGGCAACGACTGGCTGTACAGCTACCTGCACGCCTTTTATGAAGACCCGACACGCCCATGGGGTGTGAACAACAAGGTCTTCCCGAACGTGGGCATGCCTAACGTTCTGGTCGGTCTGCAAGGTCGTCAGGTTGTAGGTTGCAAGCAAGTACAAGTGGTTGAAGAGGGCAAGAAGCAGTACGACCCGCTCACCGGTACTCCGCTGACCCACGAAGCCTGTGATCAGCTCACCATCGTGCCGAAAACCGGCAAGCTGAATGAGGCCGAGTTCGACGAGAAGGTCAAAAACCTGGTGACCTTCCTGGCTTACTCCGCCAACCCAGTGAAACTGAAAAGCGAGCGCATCGGCACCTACGTGTTGCTGTACTTGGCCTTCTTCTTCGTGTTCGCGTATCTGCTGAAACGTGAATACTGGAAGGATGTGCACTAAGTAACTGGTATTCTCCGCTGTCGACTTGCGCGCCCTATTGGGCGCGCACGTTTTTGTGCTTCAGATAACTTTAACAAGCGAGGAGGATCGCCATGGGCGTGACCAACCGGTTGGCCTGCTACTCCGACCCCGCCGATCACTATTCCCATCGCGTACGTATCGTGCTCGCCGAGAAAGGTGTAAGCGCGGAAATCATCAACGTGGAACCCGGGCGCACGCCGCCCAAACTGGTTGAGGTCAATCCTTACGCCAGCTTGCCGACGTTGGTGGACCGTGACCTGGCGTTGTATGAATCGACCGTGGTGATGGAATATCTTGACGAGCGCTATCCCCATCCACCGTTATTGCCGGTTTACCCGGTAGCACGTGCCAATAGCCGTCTGCTGATGCATCGCATCCAGCGCGACTGGTGTGGTCTGGTGGACCTGATTCTTGATACGCGCAGCAAAGAGCCGGCGCGTGTTCAAGCGCGCAAGGAGTTGCGTGAGAGCCTGACCGGCGTGTCGCCATTGTTCGCCGACAAGGCTTATTTCCTCAGTGACGAGTTGAGTTTGGTAGATTGTTGCCTGTTGCCGATCTTGTGGCGCTTGCCGATTCTTGGCATTGAGCTGCCCAAGCCGGCCAAACCGTTGCTCGATTACATGGAGCGCCAGTTTGCCCGCGAGGCCTTCCAGGTCAGCTTGTCGGGTGTTGAGCGCGATATGCGCTGAAGCTGAAGGAGCTTTCGATGAACTCCAGTCGTCCGTATCTGATCCGCGCCTTATACGAGTGGATCGTTGACAACGATTGCACGCCCCACCTGCTGGTGAATGCGGAATACCCGAACGTGCAAGTACCACAGGGCTTTGCAAATGACGGCCAGATCGTCCTCAACGTGTCGCCCAGTGCAGTGCGTCACCTGCACATGGATAACGACGCAGTGAGCTTCGAGGGACGTTTTGGTGGGGTTGCTCACACACTGTTCATCCCGGCGTCGGCCGTTTTGGCGATTTACGCACGGGAAAATGGCCAGGGCATGGTCTTCGACTTGGAGTCGCCAGTGGCAGACGAAGAGCCGGAAGACGATCCGGATGGTGATGGTCCGTCCGGTGGCGAGCCGCCGCGGCCAAGTGGTCGGCCCAGCCTGAAAGTGGTCAAGTAAGACGTTGTTTGCGGCAATAAAAAAGGCGATCTCTGGATCGCCTTTTTTATTGCCTGTCGTTCAGGTCAGTCCACGTATTCGAACAGTTTGACGATCTTCTGCACGCCCGACACACCCTGCACCAGGTTGGAGGCCAGTTGCGCCTGCTGGCGGCTGACGACGCCGAGCATGTAGACGATGCCGTTCTCGGTGATCACTTTGATGTTCGAGCTGGATACGCTGTTGTCAGCCAGCATCTCGGTTTTGATCTTGGTGGTCAGCAGCGCATCGTTGCTGCGCGCCAGGGCCGAGGAGGGGGCGATCACTTGCAGTTCGTTGTACACCTTGCGCACACCCTGAACCGACCGCGCCGCCTGTTCGGCGGAGGCTTTCAGTTCGGCGCGCGGGGTTTGCCCGGCGAGCAGAACGATACCGTTGTAGCTGGTGACAACGATGTGCGAGCCGTTGGCCAGGTCGGGGCTGGCCTGGTTGATTTTCTGCTCGACATTCGAGGGGATGAATTGGTCATCGATCTTGTTGCCGAACGAACGGCTGCCGCACCCGGAAAGCACCAGGGTGACGGCAAGAGCGGCAAGGATTAATGGCGAACGGGTCATTCTTCACTCCCAAACAGTTGGCTATCAATCAGGTCGCAGAGGCAGTGGATGGCCAGCAAGTGGACTTCCTGAATGCGTGCGGTAACTTTCGAAGGAACACGGATTTCGACGTCTTCGGGCAGCAGCAGCGAGGCCATGCCGCCGCCGTCGCGACCAGTGAGGGCGACTACCACCATTTCGCGGTCGTGGGCGGCCTGGATGGCCTGGATGACGTTGGCGGAGTTGCCGCTGGTGGAGATCGCCAGCAGCACGTCGCCCGGTTGGCCGAGGGCGCGAATCTGCTTGGAGAACACCTCGTTGTAGCTGTAGTCGTTGGCGATCGAGGTAATGGTCGAGCTGTCGGTGGTCAGGGCGATAGCCGGCAGGCTTGGGCGTTCGCGCTCGAAGCGGTTGAGCAGCTCTGATGAGAAGTGCTGCGCGTCGCCGGCTGACCCGCCGTTGCCACAGGTGAGAATCTTGCCTTCATTGAGCAGGGCCTGAACCATGGCCAGACTGCCGTGCTCGATGTAGGGAATAAGCACTTCCATGGCTTGCTGTTTGGTTTCGATACTGGCTTGAAACAGCTGGCGGATACGGGATTGCATGTCCATCGGAGATGACCTTCAGTGTGGCTGCTGATCAGGTGGCCCAGGGTGATTCTGGTGCCTGCCTGTTACAGGTAAAAATCGCTCGGCGCCGCAGCGTGCTGGGCTGTGCCGAGACCGGGTTCGGTCTTGCACTGGGTTGCTGCCGCACAGCGTACTGCCGGCAATCGATTGTGGTTAATCAGGCTTCAAAGGCGTTGCGAATCCAGTTCAGTCGGCCCGCTTGTTCGGTTCCGGTATTGATGGCTACGACATCGAAACGGCACGGATGTTTGGCCCAGCGTGACTCCTGTTGCAGAAAGCTGGTGGCGGCTAGGATCAGCTTTTGCTGCTTGCGGCCATCAACACTTTCTACGGCGCCGCCCCAGGCAGAATGCCGGCGGGCGCGAACTTCGACGAATACTACTGTATCGCCGTCCAGCATGACCAGATCGAGCTCGCCGCGCTTGCAGCTCCAGTTCTTCGTAATCAGCTTCAGACCATGGCGGCGCAGGTGCTCGAAGGCCTCTGCTTCACCGTCATGGCCGAGGTGTTGGGTGCTGGCGGCGGTCAATCAGTGGCTGCTGTCGGGCAGGCGCTGCACGGCGCCGTCGCGGAACTCGGCCCATGGCAGCTGGCGCTCGACGCGCTGGCTGGCGGTCAGGCTGAGGCTGCCGGACAGGCCGTCGACGCGGCTTTCTGGCAGGGCTTTGAGTTCGGTCAGACGCGGCGCCAGGCGGTAGGCATCCACACCCATCGCATACAGGCGGCCGAGACTGCCAGCGGCTTGCGGCCACTGGCCGGCAACTTGCTGGCGAAGCGGGTCGTTGGCATCCAGCAGCCATGGCGTTTCGCAGAAGCGAATGCCATCCAGGTCCTGGTATTGAGCTGGATTGCTGCCGCCGGTGAACAGGTGCGAGGTGGCATACACCGGCACGTCGCCGGCGTACTGGAAGGCCAGGGTCGGTTTGATCTGTTGCGCTTGTTGGGGGGTGGCTGCGAGGAAGATGAAGTCGATGTCCTGACGGCGCGCTGGTTGTGCGGCGAGCTGAGTGCCGAGCACGCTTTGCAGGCGTTTGGCACGGGCTTCGCTCTGGCGCAGTTGGAACAGGTCGGCAATTTGCTGAGCCAGCTCTACCGGCTGATCAACATGCTCGGCGGCGATCAGGCTGCCGCCTTTGGCTTGCCAGCTTTGGCGGAAGGCGTCCAGCACGCGGTCGCCCCATTCGCCGCGCGGTACCAGTGCCACGGCGCGGCGCATGCCGTCATCCCAGGCGCGGCGCGACACTTCGCGGGCTTCGTCCTCAGCGGCCAGGCCGAATTGAAACAGTTGGGGTGGGCCTTCGCGGCCGGCGTCGCTGTAGTTCAGGGCCAGGGTGGTGATCGGCAGTTGCTCACGATCACTCAGCTGTTTGACCAGGTTTTTTTCCAGCGGACCGACCACCAGTTGAATACCAGCGGCCTGGGCCTGGCGGTAGAAGTCATCCATCGAGGCCAGGCGCGAGCTGTCGAACACTTCGATGCTCGGCGGGTTCTGTCCTGCCTGCTGCGCCTGGAAGTGCGCAGCCATAAAGCCGTCACGCAGGGCGCGAGCGACGGAAGCCAGTTGGCCGTCCTGTGGCAGCAGCAGTGCGATTTTAGTCAGTGGTTGGCTGGCCAGTTCTTTGAGTTTGGTCAGTGGCGCCGGCAGTTGTTCGGCGGCTGGGTGCTGCGGGTTCTGTTGGCGCCAGGCGTCGATGGCGGCTTGCTGCTGTTGCAGGGTGCCGGCGCTCTTCACCGCGCTGGCCAGTTGCAGCCAGCCGGCCAGGTCAGCGTCACCGCCACCTTGCAGTTGCTCTGCCGGCAGCGACGAGACCAGGGCCCAGATGCTTTCGTGGTTGCTGGCGGCGGCTTCGCCACTCAGCAGCGGCGCGATAAACACGCGCTCACGTGCGGCAGCGAGGGTCTGCCCGTCGGCTTCCAGCGCTTGGGCGCGTACCAGTTGGGTGCGCACTTGCTGATCGACTGGCAGCTCGGCCAGGCGCTGCATGCCTGGTTGGTCGAGGGCCTGCAGGGCGCTTTTCGGTTTGTTGCGGGCCAGGGCCAGTTCGGCGCTCAGGGTACCGGCGAAGACTTGTTGGGCTGGCTTGAGAGTGGCGACAGGCACCTGCTCAAGAATTTGCGCGGCGCGCCCCAGGTCCTTCTGTTGATACGCCTGATCGGCTGCCGCCAGACGCAGCGAGGCGGCTTGTTCCGGCTTAGCCTCGGCGGCTTGTTGCAGCAACTGTTCGATGCTGGCTTGTGGGGTGCGTGGCAATTCGCCAAGGGTGGAGGACGGCGAGCTTGAGCAAGCGGCCAAGAGAGCGGCGAGGCTGATAGCGAGGAGCGGGCGCAGGCCGGCGGTCAGGCGGATGATCATGTAGACGTTCCTGGTACTTGATCGAAGAGGGCGGATTGTACCCAAGGGGCAGCGCAGGCGCGATGTTGATGGCGTGAATCGGGCTACAATGCGCGCTTTCTGTGATTCATGAGGTGTGCGTTGTGACCACTCAGGGTGTTTTGAATTCCGCCGCCGGTACCCTTTATGTGGTGGCCACACCCATTGGTAATCTCGACGATATCAGCGCCCGTGCCCTCAAGGTGCTGCGCGATGTAGCGCTGATTGCTGCCGAAGATACCCGCCACTCCATGCGTCTGATGCAGCACTTCGGCATTCCCACGCCGCTGGCAGCCTGTCACGAACACAACGAGCGTGACGAAGGCAGCCGCTTTCTCTCGCGCTTGCAGGCTGGGGATGACGTGGCGCTGATTTCTGACGCGGGTACGCCGCTGATTTCCGATCCGGGCTACCACCTGGTGCGCCAGGTCCGAGCTGCCGGTATCAAGGTGGTCCCAGTGCCGGGCCCTTGTGCCTTGATAGCGGCGTTGTCGGCGGCCGGGTTGCCCTCGGACCGGTTTATCTTCGAAGGGTTTTTGCCGGCCAAGGCCGTAGGGCGTCGCGCACGGCTGGAAGCCGTAAAAGAGGAGCCGCGCACCCTGATCTTCTATGAGGCACCACACCGCATTCTCGAATGCCTGGAAGACATGGAACTGGTGTTCGGTGGCGAGCGCGTGGCGTTGCTGGCCCGTGAGTTGACCAAAACCTTCGAGACCCTCAACGGCCTGCCGTTATCCGAACTGCGTGCCTGGGTGGCCAGCGACAGCAATCAGCAGCGCGGCGAATGCGTGGTGTTGGTCGCCGGTTGGCAGGCGCCGGAAGGTGACGAAGCGGTGAGCGCCGAAACCCTGCGCGTGCTCGACCTGCTATTAAAGGAAATGCCGCTCAAACGTGCGGCGGCTGTGGCAGCGGAGATCACTGGGGTACGCAAGAATCTGCTCTATCAGGTGGCCCTGGAGCGGCAATGAAGGATTTTGGCTTGTTCTATGGGGAGGCTGCCGCTACCCTAGGCGGCGGAGAGTCGATTGGACAGTCGCTGCCTCATTTTGTTCGCAAGATGGGGGGGAGGAAAGTCCGGGCTCCATAGGGCGGAGTGCCAGGTAACGCCTGGGAGGCGCGAGCCTACGGAAAGTGCCACAGAAAATAACCGCCTAAGCGCTTCGGCGCCGGTAAGGGTGAAAAGGTGCGGTAAGAGCGCACCGCACGTCTGGTAACAGTTCGTGGCTAGGCAAACCCCACTCGGAGCAAGACCAAATAGGGTTCCATGGCGTGGCCCGCGTCGGAACCGGGTAGGTTGCTAAAGGTGTCCAGTGATGGCCATCGTAGAGGAATGACTGTCCTCGACAGAACCCGGCTTACAGATCGACTCTCCACCTCCTTCCCGCTGTTCGAGTTACCTCCTGTCGCTGCATTTCTAAGACCGAAAAAATCTTACTCTTAAGACTTTACTTTAAGTTCGTGGCGCAGCCCCTTGAACTCGCTTGGCTGCATCCGTCAAAACCTCGCTAAAACCCCCTGCCTGACCTGCAAAAGCTGCGCTAAATCACCGTCATATAAGGAATTTTCCCTATGAGCGCGCCTTGACGGTGGGGTGGCTGCGTTCCTATAGTGTGCCGGAGTGGTACAAAGTGGTACGAAGTGGGTTTTTTAGGCATGGATAGCTAGAAAAAAAGGGGAAGCGCAGTCGTGTTTCGTGGAGCTAACGCAATCAGTCTCGACGCCAAAGGGCGCCTCGCGATGCCAAGTCGGTATCGGGACGAGATCGTGTCGCGTTCGGCTGGCCAACTTATCGTCACGATTGATGCCATTGACCCCTGCCTCTGTGTCTACCCGCTGCCTGAGTGGGAAATCATTGAAAGCAAGCTCCGCGAGCTGCCGTCCCTGCGTGAGGAAACCCGTCGCCTGCAGCGTTTGCTGATCGGTAACGCGGTGGATATCGAGCTGGATAGCGCAGGTCGCTTCCTGGTGCCGCCGCGCTTGCGCGAGTACGCCAAGCTCGACAAGCACGCGATGCTGGTCGGGCAACTGAACAAATTTCAACTGTGGGACGAAAACGCTTGGAACGCGCTTGCTGATGCGGACCTTGCAGCCATTAAACAGCCGGGCGGTCTGCCGGACGAACTGCGTGATCTGATCCTGTGACAACTACCAATAGCAGTGGCTTTCGCCATATCACCGTATTGCTCGACGAAGCCGTAGAGGCTCTCGCCGTGCGTCCGGATGGCTGCTATCTGGATGGCACGTTCGGCCGTGGCGGGCATAGCCGGCTGATTCTTCAACAGTTGGGCCCAGACGGGCGGCTCCTCGGTTTCGACAAAGACCCTCTGGCGATTGCGACCGGAGAAGCGCTGGCGGCCGAAGACGGCCGCTTTGTCGTTGTGCAGCGCAGTTTTGCCGAGCTCGGCGAAGCGGTGGCCGAGCGCGGCGACAGCGGGAAGGTGTCCGGCATTCTGCTGGACCTCGGCGTTTCGTCGCCGCAGCTGGACGACGCCGCACGCGGCTTTAGCTTTATGAATGACGGCCCGCTGGATATGCGCATGGACCCAAGCCGTGGCGTCAGCGCCGCGCAGTTCATCGCCACCGCGCCAGAAGAAGAGATTGCCCGCGTCTTTAAAGAATACGGCGAAGAGCGTTTCGCCAAGCGTATGGCCCGTGCCGTCGTACAGCGCCGCGAAATCACTCCGTTCGAACGCACCGCCGACCTGGCTGAAGTATTAAAAGTCGCCAACCCTGCCTGGGAAAAGGGCAAGAACCCGGCTACTCGCGCGTTTCAGGGTTTGCGCATTCACGTGAACAACGAGCTGGCCGACCTCGAGCGTGGCCTGCAAGCCGCCATGGACGCTCTCGAAATCGGTGGCCGCCTGGTGGTGATCAGCTTCCATTCCCTGGAAGACCGCATCGTCAAACTGTTTATGCGTCGCCTGGAAAAGGGCGAGGCGGACAAACTGCCGCGCAACCTGCCCGTGCGGGTCGAGCGCTTTGAACCGCTGATCAAGACCATCGGCAAGGCGCAGTTTCCCTCAGATGCTGAGCAATCGGCCAACCCGCGCTCGCGCAGTGCTGTTATGCGTGTGGCGGAGAAATTGCGTTGAGCCGGGCATTCGCCAAGCCGTTGCCGGCCGGCAGCACCTTGCTGCTGATTCTGTTCGTCGCCGTTTTAGTCTCAGCCATTGCCGTGTCCTACAGCGCGCACTGGAACCGTCAGTTGCTCAATGCCCTCTACGGCGAACTCAGCGTGCGCGACAAAGCGCAGGCCGAGTGGGGCCGCCTGATTCTTGAGCAAAGCACCTGGACTGCCCACAGCCGCATCGAAACCCTAGCCAGCGAACAGCTGAAAATGCGCATCCCCGAACCTGCCGAAGTGCGGATGGTGGCGCCATGATGAAGCTCGAAGGCGCACTCTATCCATGGCGCTTCCGCGTGGTGCTCGGTCTGCTCGGCGTGATGGTCGCGGCGATCTGCTGGCGCATCATCGACTTGCAAGTGCTCGACCACGCCTTCCTGCAAGGCCAGGGCGATGCCCGCAGTGTGCGCCATGTGCCGATCCCCGCGCACCGTGGCCTGATCACCGACCGTAATGGCGAGCCACTGGCCGTCAGTACTCCGGTCACTACCTTGTGGGCCAACGGTAAAGAGCTGCAAGCCGGCAAAGATCGCTGGCCGGCGCTGGCCGCTGCGCTCGGGCAGGAACCCAAGGCTTTCGCCGCCAGGTTGGAGGAGAATGCCGGGCGCGAATTTATGTACCTGGTGCGGGGGCTGACCCCGGAACAGGGCCAATCAGTGCTCGACCTCAAAGTGCCAGGCGTCTACTCCATCGAGGAGTTTCGTCGTTTCTACCCGGCCGGCGAAGTGACCGCGCATGTGGTCGGCTTCACCGATATCGATGACCACGGCCGTGAGGGCGTGGAATTGGCGTTTGACCAGTGGCTGTCCGGTGTTCCGGGCAAGCGCGAAGTGTTGAAAGACCGCCGCGGCCGTCTGATCAAAGACGTGCAAGTGACCCGCAACGCCAAGGCCGGCAAAGCTTTGGCGCTGTCCATCGACCTGCGTCTGCAATACCTGGCGCACCGCGAACTGCGCAACGTGGTTACCGAGTTCGGCGCCAAGGGAGCCAGCCTGGTGATGCTCGATGTGAAGACCGGCGAAGTGCTGGCGATGGTCAACCAGCCCACTTACAACCCCAACAATCGTCGCAACCTGCAACCGGCGATGATGCGCAACCGCGCCATGATCGACGTGTTTGAACCAGGCTCCACGGTGAAACCGTTCTCCATGAGTGCCGCGCTGGAAAGCGGGCGCTGGAAACCGACCGACACCGTCGACGTGTACCCCGGCACCCTGCAGATCGGCAAATACACCATCCGCGACGTTTCCAAGAATGAAGGCGTGCTGGACCTGACCGGCATCCTGATCAAGTCGAGTAACGTCGGTATCAGCAAGATCGCTTTCGATATCGGCGCCGAGCCGATTTACAACGTCATGCAGCAGGTCGGTCTGGGTCAGGACACTGGCTTGGGTTTCCCCGGCGAGCGCGTCGGCAACCTGCCGAACCACCGTATCTGGCCGAAAGCCGAGACCGCGACCCTGGCCTACGGCTACGGCTTGTCGGTGACCGCTATTCAGTTGGCCCACGCCTATGCCGTGCTGGCCAACAACGGCCGCAGCATTCCGATGACCATGACCCGCGCCGATGGCCGCACCCAGGATGGCGTGCAGGTGATTCCGGAAGCCACCGCGAAAACCATCCAAGGCATGTTGCAGCAAGTCGTTGAAGCGCCTACCGGAGTATTCCGCGCCAAGGTGCCGGCGTACCACGTGGGTGGCAAATCGGGTACTGCCCGTAAAGCCACCGTGGGCACCAAGGGCTACACCGCCAATGCCTACCGCTCGCTGTTCGCCGGTTTCGCGCCGATCAGCAACCCGCGTATCGCCATGGTCGTGGTCGTAGACGAGCCAAGCACCGGCGCCTACTTCGGCGGCCTGATTTCGGCACCGGTATTCGGCAAAGTCATGGCCGGCGCCTTGCGCCTGATGAACATTGCCCCCGACAACCTGACCCCGGCTGACGTTGCGCCTGCCGTGGCGCTCTCTATTCCACGGGAGTTAGCGCGCTAATGCCAATGCCACTGAACCAACTGCTGCCACAAGCCGAAAGCTCGGTACTGATCCGTGAGCTGACCCTGGACAGCCGTAAAGTGCGTCCGGGCGACCTGTTCCTCGCCGTGCCTGGCGGTCAGCAGGACGGCCGTGTGCACATTGCCGATGCGATTGCCCGTGGGGCTGCCGCTGTCGCTTACGAAGCCGAAGGCGCGCAGAACATCGACGCGCAAGGCGCTGAGCTGGTGCCGCTGAAAAACCTGGCGGGCCAACTGTCGGCGATTGCCGGCCGCTTCTATGGAGAGCCGAGCCGTGGCCTGCATCTGGTCGGCGTTACCGGCACCAATGGCAAAACCAGCATCAGCCAGTTGATCGCTCAGGCCCTCGACCATTTTGGCGAGCGCTGCGGCATCGTCGGCACCCTTGGCACCGGTTTCCACAATGAGCTGGAACAGGGCCGCCATACCACGCCTGACCCGATCGGCGTGCAAGCAGTGTTGGCCAATCTCAAACAAGCCGGCGCTCGCGCGGTGGCCATGGAAGTGTCTTCCCACGGTCTGGACCAAGGCCGCGTTGCTGCTCTGGCCTTCGATGTGGCGGTTTTCACCAACCTGTCGCGCGATCACCTCGACTACCACGGCTCCATGCAGGCCTACGGCGAAGCCAAGGCCAAGCTGTTCCGCTGGCCGAGTCTGCGTTGCCGGGTGCTGAATCTGGACGATGAGTTCGGCCGCCAGCTGGCCGCCGAACACCATGAGTCGCGCCTGATCACTTACAGCCTCGAAGACCGCAACGCCTACCTGTATTGCAGCGAAGCGGTGTTCGACGACCATGGCGTGCGCGCCAAGCTGGTCACCCCGAAAGGCGAGGGTAGCCTGCGCAGCTCGTTGCTCGGCCGCTTCAACCTGAGCAACCTGCTCGGCGTGGTCGGTGCCTTGCTCGGCCTCGACTACCCGCTGGACGAAATTCTCAAAGTGCTGCCGCAGCTGGAAGGCCCGGCTGGCCGTATGCAACGTCTGGGTGGCGGTGCCAAACCGCTGGTGGTGGTCGACTACGCCCACACCCCGGATGCACTGGAAAAAGTTCTTACTGCCTTGCGCCCACATGCCACCGGCAAACTGCTGTGCCTGTTCGGCTGTGGCGGTGACCGTGATCGTGGTAAGCGTCCGCTGATGGCCGAGGTGGTTGAACGTCTGGCTGACGGCGTGATGGTCACCGACGACAACCCGCGTACTGAATCGCCGGAGCAGATCTTTGCCGATATCCGTGTTGGCCTGAAGGCGCCGGAAAAAGCGCAGTTCGTGTTTGGTCGCGGTCAAGCTATCGCGCAATTGATCGCCTCTGCCAATGCGGCGGACGTCATCGTGCTGGCCGGCAAAGGCCATGAGGACTACCAGGAAATCAATGGCGAACGTCAACCGTTCTCCGACCTGCACCAAGCCACCAACGCCCTGAACGCGTGGGAGGCGTCCCATGTTTAAAGCCTTGCGCCTGAGCGAAGTGGTCAACGCCCTCAACGGCTGCCTGGTCGGTGCCGATGCCACCTTCAGCGCCGTGAGCACTGACAGCCGCGCGATCCAGCCCGGTCAACTGTTCATCGCACTGACCGGTCCACGCTTCGACGGCCACAGCTACCTGCAGGAAGTCACGCAGAAAGGCGCGGTTGCCGCCTTGGTTGAGCGTGAAACCGTGGGTGTGAGTATTCCGCAGCTGGTGGTGGCCGATACTCGCCAAGCGCTCGGCCAACTGGCGGCGCTGAATCGTCGGGCCTACACCGGCCCGCTGGCCGCCATTACCGGCTCCAGCGGCAAGACCACGGTCAAGGAAATGCTCGCCAGCATCCTGCGTGCCGCCAGCACCGGTCCGGTACTGGCCACCCGTGGCAACCTGAACAATGACCTTGGTGTGCCGCTGACTCTGCTTGAGTTGGGCGCGGACCACCAAGGCGCCGTGATCGAGCTGGGCGCCAACCGCGTTGGCGAGATCGCCTACACCGTCAGCCTGGCCAAACCCCAGGTGGCGATACTGAACAATGCCGGCACCGCCCATATTGGCGAGTTCGGCGGCGCGGACAAAATCGTCGAGGCCAAAGGCGAAATTATCGACGGTCTGAGTGCCAACGGCACCGCCGTACTCAACCTGGATGACAAGGCCTTTGGCATCTGGAAGACCCGCGCTGGCAATCGCAAGGTGCTGAACTTTGCCCTGAGCAACAGCGACGCCGATTTCTATGCCACCGACCTCGGCCGCGATGCCCGTGGCTGCCCATCGTTCACCCTGAATAGCGAGCAGGGGTCGGCCCGTGTGCAACTGAACCTGCTGGGTAATCACAACGTCGCCAATGCTTTGGCGTCAGCGGCGGCGGCCTCGGCCCTGGGTGTGCCGTTGGTCAGTATCAAAGCCGGCCTGGAAAACGTACAACCGGTCAAAGGCCGCGCCGTAGCGCAGTTGGCGACCAATGGCGCGCGGGTCATCGACGATACCTACAACGCCAACCCGACTTCGATGTGCGCCGCCATTGATATACTCGCCGCCTTCGAAGGCCGGACCGTTCTGGTCCTCGGTGACATAGGCGAGCTGGGCGAGTGGGCCGAACAAGGCCACCGCGATGTCGGCGCCTACGCCGCCGGAAAAGTCGATGCTCTTTACGCCGTCGGCCCGAACATGGCACACGCAGTCGCCGCGTTCGGCGCCCAGGGCCAGCACTTTGCCGATCAGGCCAGCCTGATCGCGGCCGTCAGTGCCGAGCCCGGCACCACCACCATTCTAATTAAAGGCTCGCGCAGCGCGGCGATGGAAAACGTCGTCGCGGCTTTGTGCGGCACCCAGGGGAGTCATTAAATGCTGCTGCTGTTGGCCGAGTATCTGCAACAGTTCTACAAGGGCTTCGCGGTCTTTCAATACCTGACCCTGCGTGGGATTCTCGGTGTGTTGACCGCCTTGTCGCTGTCGCTGTGGCTGGGCCCCTGGATGATTCGTACCCTGCAGATCCGCCAGATCGGCCAGTCCGTGCGCAACGATGGTCCGCAATCGCACCTGAGCAAATCCGGCACGCCGACCATGGGTGGCGCGCTGATTCTGTCCGCCATCGCCATCAGCACCTTGCTCTGGGCCGATCTCGCCAACCGCTACGTGTGGGTGGTGTTGCTG
This sequence comes from Pseudomonas sp. GV071, assembly GCF_003050835.1. Lineage (GTDB taxonomy): Bacteria > Pseudomonadota > Gammaproteobacteria > Pseudomonadales > Pseudomonadaceae > Aquipseudomonas. The sequence continues at coordinate 121,733 of NZ_QAOJ01000013.1, forward strand.
GTCACCCTGCTGTTTGGCGGCATCGGCTGGGTCGATGACTACCGCAAGGTGATCGAAAAGAATTCGAAAGGCTTGCCGAGCCGCTGGAAGTATTTCTGGCAGTCGGTGTTTGGTCTGGGCGCTGCCGTCTTCCTGTTCGTGACGGCGCCAAGCGCGGTTGAAACCACCCTGATCATCCCCGTGTTTAAAGACGCCAGCATCGCCCTGGGCGTCGGCTTCGTGGTGCTGACCTACTTCGTCATCGTCGGCTCGAGCAACGCGGTGAACCTGACTGACGGCCTCGACGGCCTGGCGATCATGCCGACGGTGATGGTCGGCGGCGCGCTGGGCATCTTTTGCTACCTGTCGGGCAACATCAAATTCGCTGACTACCTGTTGATTCCCTACGTGCCAGGCGCCGGTGAGCTGATCGTGTTCTGTTCGGCGCTGGTCGGCGCGGGCCTGGGGTTCCTCTGGTTTAACACCTACCCGGCACAAGTATTCATGGGTGACGTCGGCGCGCTGGCGCTGGGCGCTGCACTGGGCACCATCGCGGTGATCGTCCGCCAGGAAATCGTGCTGTTCATCATGGGCGGTGTGTTCGTGATGGAAACCCTGTCCGTGGTGATCCAGGTAGCTTCGTTCAAGCTCACTGGCAAGCGCGTGTTCCGCATGGCGCCGATCCATCACCACTTTGAACTGAAAGGCTGGCCCGAGCCGCGCGTGATCGTGCGCTTCTGGATCATCACCGTGATTCTGGTGTTGATCGGCCTCGCCACTCTGAAACTGCGTTAAGGACCAAGGAACCCAATGAGCCTGATCGCTTCTGACCACTTCCGCATCGTTGTCGGCCTCGGCAAGAGCGGCATGTCCCTGGTGCGCTTCCTCGCGCGCCAGGGCATCCGTTTTGCTGTGGCCGACACGCGCGAGAACCCGCCGGAGCTGGCCGCCATTCGCGCCCAGTACCCGCAGGTGGAAGTGCGTTGTGGCGAACTGGACGTGGAGTTCCTCTGCCGCGCCGACGAGCTCTACGTGAGTCCTGGCCTGGCCCTGGCCACTCCCGCGCTGCAGGCCGCTGCCGCGCGTGGGGTGAAGCTGCTCGGCGACATCGAATTGTTTGCCCGCCACGCCAAGGCGCCGATCGTGGCCATCACCGGTTCCAACGCGAAAAGCACCGTCACCACCCTGGTGGGCGAGATGGCGGAGGCGGCCGGCAAACGTGTGGCCGTTGGCGGCAATCTCGGTACCCCGGCGCTGGATCTGCTCAACGACGACGTTGAGCTGTACGTGATCGAACTGTCGAGTTTCCAACTGGAAACCACCGACCAGTTGAACGCCGAAGTGGCTACCGTGCTGAACATCAGCGAAGACCACATGGACCGCTACAGCGGCCTGCCGGCGTATCACCTGGCCAAGCACCGGGTCTTCCGTGGCGCGCGGCAGGTGGTGGTGAATCGTCAGGACGGCCTGTCGCGTCCGCTGATTGGCGACAGCACGCCGTGCTGGACCTTCGGCCTGAACAAGCCCGACTTCAAAGGCTTCGGCCTGCTGGAAGAGCAGGGCGAAAAATACCTGGCCTTCCAGTTCGACACGCTGATGCCGGCCCGTGAACTGAAAGTGCGCGGCGCCCATAACCAGGCCAATGCCCTGGCTGCCTTGGCCCTCGGCCATGCGGTGGGCCTGCCGTTTGAACCGATGCTGCAAGCGCTGCGCAACTTCACCGGCCTGGCGCACCGTTGCCAGTGGCTGCGTGAGCGTAACGGCGTGAGCTATTACGACGACTCCAAAGCCACCAACGTCGGCGCTGCTCTGGCCGCCATCGAAGGCCTGGGTGCGGATATCGAAGGCAAGCTGCTGCTGGTGGCGGGCGGCGACGGCAAGGGAGCCGACTTCTCGGCCCTGCGCGCGCCGGTTGCCGCTCACTGCCGCGCGGTGATTCTGCTCGGCCGCGATGCGCCGCTGCTGGCCGAGGTATTGGCCGACACCGGCGTGCCGCTGATTCGCGTGCAGACGTTGGACGAGTCGGTGATCAAGGCCGCCGAACTGGCACAAAGCGGCGATGCCGTGTTGCTGTCGCCGGCCTGCGCCAGCCTGGACATGTTCAAGAATTTCGAAGAGCGCGGGCGTCTGTTCGCCCACGCGGTAGGGGGGCTGAACTGATGCTCGCCCGTCTGCTCAGCGTTCTGCGCCCGTACCCGTCGCCCCTGTTCAGTCGGCGTGGCATCGACCTCGACTTCCCGATGCTGGCGGGGTGCCTGGCGCTGCTCGGCCTGGGCCTGGTGATGATCACCTCGGCGTCCTCGGAAGTGGCCGCGGTGCAGACCGGCAACCCGTTCTACCACATGATCCGCCACCTTATTTATATGGCCATCGGCCTGTGCGCCACCGGCCTGATGCTGGTGATTCCACTGTCCACCTGGCAGCGCATGGGCGGCACCTTGCTGGTGGCGGCCTTCGGTTTGCTGGTGCTGGTATTGGTGCCGGGCATTGGCCGCGAAGTGAACGGTTCGATGCGCTGGATCGGCTTCGGCGCCTTCAACGTACAGCCTTCGGAAATCGCCAAGGTGTTCGCCGTGATTTACCTGGCCGGCTACCTGGTACGCCGTCAGGAAGAAGTGCGCGAAAGCTGGATGGGCTTTTTCAAACCCTTCATCGTCCTGCTGCCCATGGCCGGTCTGCTGCTGATGGAGCCGGACTTCGGTGCCACCGTGGTGCTGATGGGCGCCGCCGCCGCCATGCTGTTCCTCGGTGGCGTGGGCCTGTTCCGCTTCTCGCTGATGGTCGCCCTGGCGGTTGCTGCGGTGTTCGTGCTGGTGCAAGCGCAGCCCTACCGGATGGCGCGTCTGGTGACCTTCACTGACCCGTGGGCCGACCAGTTCGGTTCCGGCTACCAGCTCACTCAGGCATTGATCGCTTTCGGTCGCGGGCAGTGGTTGGGCGTGGGCCTGGGCAACAGCATCCAGAAGCAGTTCTACCTGCCGGAAGCGCACACCGACTTCGTTTACTCGGTATTGGCCGAAGAGTTGGGCTTGTTCGGTTCGCTGGCCACCGTGGCGCTGTTCGTGTTCGTCAGCGTGCGCGCGCTGTACATCGGCCTGTGGGCCGAGAAAGCCAAGCAATTCTTTGCCGCCTATGTCGCCTATGGCCTGGCGTTCCTGTGGATTGGTCAATTCCTGATCAATATCGGCGTGAACGTCGGCCTGCTGCCGACCAAAGGGCTGACCTTGCCGTTCCTCAGTTACGGCGGCAGCTCGCTGGTGATCTGCTGCGCCTGCCTGGGCTTGCTCCTGCGTATCGAGTGGGAGCGCCGCACGATCCTGGGCAGCGAGGATGTCGATTTCGTCGAAAGCGATTTCGCCGAAGACCTGCCAAGCAGCAAAGCGTCCAAGGAGGTGGTCCATGGCCGCTAATGTTCTGATCATGGCCGGCGGTACCGGCGGCCACGTATTCCCGGCCCTGGCCTGCGCCCGTGAATTCCAGGCACGCGGTTACACCGTGCACTGGCTCGGCACGCCGCGCGGCATCGAAAACCAGTTGGTACCGGAAGCCGGTCTCGAACTGCACCTGATCAACGTCGCCGGCCTGCGTGGCAAAGGTTTCGTCAATCTGTTGAAGGCGCCGTTCAGTCTGCTGCGTTCGCTGTTCCAGGCGCGTCGTATCGTGCGCCAACTCAAGCCGGTGTGCGTGCTCGGCATGGGTGGTTATGTCACCGGCCCGGGTGGCCTGGCGGCGAAGATGGCAGGCGTCCCGTTGATCATTCACGAACAGAACGCTGTGGCCGGCACCGCCAACCGCAGCCTGGTGCGTTTCGCTACCCGGGTGTGCGAAGCCTTCCCGAATACCTTCAAGGCCTCGGCCAAGCGCCGCACCACCGGCAACCCGGTGCGCGAAGAGCTGTTCCTGGAAACTCCGCGGGACACCCTCAAGGGCCGTCGTCCGCGTTTGCTGATTCTCGGTGGCAGCCTGGGGGCTGAACCGTTGAACAAGTTGCTGCCTGAAGCGCTGCGTGAAGTGGCGGCGGAAATCCGTCCGGAAGTGGTGCACCAATCGGGCAAGAATCACGATGAAATCACCACGGACCGTTATCAGGCCGCTGGTGTCCAAGCGCACGTTGCGCCTTTTATCAAAGACATGGCCGGCGCGTATGCCTGGGCCGACCTGGTGGTGTGCCGCGCAGGCGCGCTGACCATCAGTGAACTGGCTGCTGCCGGTCTGCCGTCGATGCTGGTGCCGTTGCCGCACGCCATCGACGATCACCAGACCCGCAATGCCGATTATCTGGCTCGTGAAGGCGCTGCCTTCCTGCTGCCACAAGCGACTACTGGCGCCGCCGAACTGGCCGAGCGCCTGACCGAGGTTCTGATGCATCCCGAACGTTTGATTTACATGGCCAGCACCGCTCGCCGCCTGTCCAAGCCCGACGCGACGCGCACCGTAGTCGACATCTGCCTGGAGGTGGCCCGTGGTTGAGAGCCAGAAAGCGTTTCCGCAGCCTGAAATGCGCCGCATCCGTCGCATCCACTTTGTGGGTATTGGCGGTGCCGGTATGTGCGGCATCGCCGAGGTGTTGTTGAACCTTGGTTATGACGTCTCCGGTTCCGACATCAAGGGTTCGGCCGTCACCGAGCGCCTGCAGAATTTCGGCGCGCAAATTTTCATCGGTCACCGCGCCGAGAACGCCCAACACGCTGACGTGCTGGTGGTGTCCAGTGCCATCAACACCGCTAACCCGGAAGTGGCCAATGCCGTTGAACGGCGCATTCCGATCGTGCCGCGCGCCGAGATGTTGGCTGAGCTGATGCGCTATCGCCACGGCATCGCTGTTGCCGGTACCCATGGCAAAACCACCACTACGAGTTTGATTGCTTCGGTGTTTGCTGCCGCTGGCCTGGACCCGACCTTTGTCATCGGTGGCCGGCTGAACGCTGCCGGCACCAACGCCCAGCTCGGCACCAGCCGCTATCTGGTGGCCGAGGCGGACGAAAGCGACGCCAGCTTCCTGCACCTGCAGCCGATGGTGGCCGTGGTCACCAACATCGACATGGACCACATGAGCACCTACGAAGGTGACTTCAACAAGTTGAAGAAAACCTTCGTCGAGTTCCTCCACAACCTGCCGTTCTACGGCCTGGCCGTGGTGTGCATCGATGACCCGGTGGTGCGCGAAATTCTGCCCCAGGTGAAACGCCCAAGCATGACCTACGGCCTGAGCGAAGACGCTGACGTGCGCGCCATCAACCTGCGCCAGAACGGCATGCAAACCTACTTCACCGTGCTGCGCGCTGGCCGCGAGCCGTTGGATGTGTCGGTGAACATGCCGGGTAACCACAACGTGCTGAACGCCTTGGCGACCATTGCCATTGCCACCGACGAGGGCCTGAGTGACGAAGCCATCGTTCAGGGCCTGTCGTGCTTCCAGGGCGTCGGTCGACGCTTCCAGGTGTACGGCGAGCTGCCGGTTGAGGGCGGCCACGTGATGCTGGTGGACGACTACGGTCACCACCCGCGCGAAGTGGCAGCGGTGATCAAGGCCGTCCGTGGTGGCTGGCCGGAGCGTCGCCTGGTGATGGTTTACCAGCCGCACCGCTACAGCCGTACCCGCGATCTGTACGACGACTTCGTGCAGGTATTGGCCGACGCCAATGTGCTGCTGCTGATGGAAGTGTACCCAGCCGGCGAGGAGCCGATTCCGGGCGCCGACAGCCGCCAGTTGTGCCACAGCATCCGTCAGCGCGGCCAGCTGGACCCTATCTATATCGAGCGCGGCACTGAGCTGGCGCCGATCGTCAAACCGTTGCTGCGCGCCGGCGACATCCTCCTGTGCCAAGGCGCCGGGGATATCGGTGGCCTGGCGCCGCAGTTGTTGCAGAGTCCGTTGTTTGCCGGCGCGGTTGTCGCCGGTGGGAGTAAGAAATGAGTGGCTTGTTGAACGCCAATCTGGCCCCTGAAGCCTTTGGTCGTGTTGCCGTGTTGTTCGGCGGCAAGAGCGCCGAGCGTCCTGTGTCGCTGAAGTCCGGCGCTGCCGTACTGGAAGCGCTGCAAGCGGCTGGCGTGGATGCATTCGGCATCGATGTCGGCGATGACTTCTTGCAGCGTCTGGTCAGCGAGAAGATCGACCGCGCCTTTATCGTCCTCCACGGTCGTGGCGGCGAAGACGGCAGCATGCAAGGCCTGCTGGAGTGCGTGGGCATTCCGTACACCGGCAGCCGCGTGCTGGCCTCGGCCCTGGCGATGGACAAGCTGCGCACCAAACAAGTTTGGCAGAGCCTGGGCCTGTCCACCCCGCGGCACGCGGTGTTGGCTAGCGTCGAAGACTGCCGGTCGGCCGCCACGGAACTGGGTTTCCCGCTGATCGTCAAACCGGCCCATGAAGGTTCCAGTATCGGCATGGCCAAAGTGAACAGCGTCGACGAACTGATCAGCGCCTGGCGTGACGCCAGCGGCTACGACTCGCAGGTATTGGTCGAACAATGGATTTCCGGTCCCGAGTTCACCGTCGCCGTATTGCGTGGCGAAGTGCTGCCGCCGATTGGCCTGGGTACCCCGCACACCTTCTACGATTACGACGCCAAGTACCTGGCCAATGACACCCAGTACCGCATCCCCTGCGGCCTGGATGCGGCCAAGGAACAAGAGCTCAAAGACCTCACCGCACGTGCCTGTGAAGCTGTGGGTATCCAGGGCTGGGCGCGTGCCGACGTGATGCAGGACAAAGACGGCAAGTTCTGGTTGCTGGAGGTCAATACCGTTCCCGGCATGACCGATCATAGTCTGGTGCCAATGGCCGCTCGCGCAGCAGGGCTGGATTTCCAGCAGCTGGTCGTGGCGATTCTTTCCGACAGCGTTGAGGCCCGAGGTTAAGACCATGCACGGCGCAACCCTCCGTCATCAGCAACCCGTTCCCGGCCGTGGCCCTTTGCCACGCAAGCCGGCGCAGCGGGGTGCCAGTCGGATGGTGGCGAAAGAACCGTTGTCAGTGCGCGTGCCCAAGCCGAGTTTCTCGGCGATCAAGCGCGTGCTCTGGCCGGTGCTGTTGCTGGCGCTCGGTTTCGGCACCTATGAGGCCGCGCAACGTTTGCTGCCCTATGCAGACCGGCCGATTGCCAAGATCAGTGTGCAGGGCGAGCTCAGCTACATCAGCCAGCAAGCGGTGCAGCAGCGGATCTCGCCTTACGTGGCGGCGAGCTTCTTCACCGTCGACCTGGCCGGCATGCGCGCCGAGCTGGAAAAAATGCCGTGGATTGCTCACGCCGAAGTGCGCCGCGTATGGCCGGATACGGTGAGCATTTCGCTGGAAGAACAACTGCCGGTGGCCCGTTGGGGCGACGAGGCACTGCTTAACAACCAGGGCGAGGCCTTCACCCCGCGTGAACTGGCCAACTACGAAAACCTGCCGCAGCTGGTCGGTCCGCAGCGTGCCCAGGAAGACGTGATGCAGCGCTACCAGATGCTCAGCCAGATGCTGCGGCCGCTGGGTTTTTCGGTGGCGCGCCTGGAGCTGCGTGAGCGTGGCAGCTGGTTCCTCACCACCGGGGTGAACAACACCGGACAAAGTATTGAGTTGTTGCTGGGTCGCGACCATCTGGTCGAAAAAATGCGCCGTTTCGTGACCATCTACGACAAGAGTTTGAAAGACCAGATCACCAATATTTCGCGCATTGACCTGCGCTACTCCAACGGCCTGGCCGTGGCGTGGCGTGAACCGATTGCGCCAGCGACGGACAAAACCGTCGCACAGAAGTGAATTAGGAGAAGGCAGCAACATGGCAAACGTGCAGAGCGGCAAGATGATCGTCGGCCTCGATATCGGCACCTCCAAAGTGGTGGCGCTGGTGGGCGAGGTGACGGCTGACGGCCAGCTGGAAATCGTTGGGATCGGTACCCACCCCTCGCGCGGCCTGAAGAAGGGCGTGGTGGTGAATATCGAGTCCACCGTTCAGTCGATTCAGCGCGCCATCGAGGAAGCGCAGATGATGGCTGGCTGCCGTATTCACTCGGCCTTTGTCGGTGTCGCGGGCAACCATATCCGCAGCCTCAACTCCCACGGCATCGTCGCCATCCGCGACCGTGAAGTCAGCCAGGCCGACCTCGAGCGTGTACTCGATGCCGCTCAGGCCGTGGCCATTCCGGCGGACCAGCGTGTACTGCACACCCTGCCGCAGGACTACGTGATCGATAACCAGGAAGGCGTGCGCGAGCCTCTGGGCATGTCCGGTGTCCGGCTGGAAGCAAAGGTGCACGTGGTGACCTGCGCGGTGAACGCGGCTCAGAACATCGAAAAATGCGTGCGCCGCTGCGGCCTGGAAGTGGACGACATCATTCTCGAGCAACTGGCCTCGGCCTATGCCGTGCTGACCGACGACGAGAAAGAGTTGGGCGTGTGCTTGGTGGACATCGGCGGTGGCACTACTGACATCGCAATCTTCACCGAAGGCGCGATCCGCCACACCGCGGTGATTCCGATTGCTGGCGACCAGGTTACCAACGACATCGCCATGGCGCTGCGTACCCCGACCCAGTACGCCGAAGAAATCAAGATCCGTTATGCCTGCGCCCTGGCCAAGCTGGCTGGCGCCGGTGAAACCATCAAGGTGCCGAGCGTCGGTGATCGTCCGCCGCGCGACCTGTCGCGCCAGTCCCTGGCCGAAGTGGTGGAGCCGCGTTACGACGAACTGTTCACCCTGGTCCAGGCTGAGCTGCGTCGCAGCGGCTACGAAGACCTGATTCCGGCCGGCATCGTCCTCACCGGCGGTACTTCCAAGATGGAAGGCGCGGTGGAACTGGCTGAAGAGATTTTCCACATGCCTGTGCGCCTGGGTATGCCGCAAGGCATCAAGGGCTTGGCGGACGTGGTGCACAACCCGATTTATTCGACCGGCGTGGGCTTGCTCATGTACGGGCTGCAAAAACAGAACGACGGCATCTCGCTGTCGGGTGGAAGCAGCAGCTACAACGACGAACCAAAGACACCTGTACTGGAGCGGCTGAAACGCTGGGTCCAGGGCAATTTTTGATGTTAAACCGCGTGTGCTGTAGGCGTTACAACTAGAAAAGCAAAGGAGAGGGGACCATGTTCGAGCTCGTAGACAATATCCCGCAAAGTGCAGTTATCAAGGTCATCGGTGTGGGTGGCGGCGGCGGTAACGCTGTTAACCATATGGCCAAAAACAACATTGAAGGCGTTGAGTTCATCTGCGCCAACACGGACGCACAGGCATTGAAAAATGTCGGCGCGCGCACCGTGCTGCAACTCGGTACTGGCGTGACCAAGGGCCTTGGCGCTGGCGCCAACCCGGAAGTCGGCCGTCAGGCTGCCATGGAAGACCGCGAGCGTATCGCCGAAGTGCTGCAAGGCACCGACATGGTCTTCATTACCACTGGCATGGGTGGCGGTACCGGTACCGGTGCGGCACCGATCATTGCTGAAGTGGCCAAGGAAATGGGCATCCTCACCGTTGCGGTGGTGACCCGTCCGTTCCCGTTCGAAGGCCGCAAGCGCATGCTGATCGCCGAAGAAGGCATCCGCGCGCTGTCGATGAGCGTTGACTCGCTGATCACCATTCCTAACGAAAAACTGCTGACCATCCTCGGCAAAGACGCAAGCCTGCTGTCGGCTTTCGCCAAGGCTGACGATGTACTGGCCGGTGCCGTGCGCGGTATCTCCGACATCATCAAGCGTCCGGGCATGATCAACGTCGACTTCGCTGACGTGAAAACCGTGATGAGCGAAATGGGCATGGCGATGATGGGCACTGGTTGCGCCAGTGGTCCGAACCGTGCACGTGAAGCAACCGAAGCAGCTATCCGCAACCCGCTGCTGGAAGACGTCAACCTGCAAGGCGCACGCGGCATTCTGGTGAACATCACCGCCGGTCCTGACCTGTCCCTGGGTGAGTACTCCGACGTGGGTAACATCATCGAGCAGTTCGCCTCCGAGCAAGCTACCGTCAAGGTCGGCACCGTAATCGACCCGGACATGCGCGACGAACTGCACGTCACCGTTGTGGCCACTGGCCTGGGCGCGAAAATCGAGAAGCCGGTCAAGGTTATCGACAATACCGTGCAAGCTGCTGCCATGCCGTCCGCCGCTGCACCACGTAACGAACAGCCTGCGGTGAACTACCGTGATCTGGATCGCCCGACCGTAATGCGCAATCAGGCTCACGCTGGCGCTGCTGCTGCAGCCAAGCTGAACGCGCAGGACGATCTGGATTATCTGGATATCCCGGCGTTCCTGCGTCGCCAGGCTGATTAATGAAATGTATCAGGAGTATTGGGGTGATTGGTGTTCAGCACAGGCCGGGTCTGGTATTATCCCCGGCCATTGTTGAAAACAATTCGCAACTAGTGTTATAGCGGCCAATCCATGATCAAACAACGCACACTGAAGAACATCATCCGCGCCACCGGCGTCGGCCTGCATTCTGGGGAGAAGGTTTACCTGACCCTCAAGCCGGCACCGGTCGATACCGGTATCGTGTTTCGTCGTACCGACTTGGACCCCGTCGTGGAAATTCGCGCGCGTGCCGAGAATGTCGGTGAAACCACCATGTCGACCACACTGGTCAATGGTGATGTGAAAGTGGACACCGTGGAGCACCTGCTTTCGGCCATGGCTGGCCTGGGCATCGATAACGCCTACGTCGAGCTCTCCGCGTCCGAAGTGCCGATCATGGACGGTAGCGCTGGCCCCTTCGTATTCCTGATTCAATCCGCTGGTCTGCAGGAGCAGGAAGCGGCGAAGAAATTCATCCGCATCACCCGCGAAGTGACGGTAGTAGAGGGCGACAAGCGCGCCACCTTCGTTCCTTTCGATGGTTTCAAGGTGAGTTTCGAGATCGATTTCGATCACCCGGTTTTCCGCAATCGCACCCAAAGCGCGAGCGTGGACTTCTCCAGCACCTCCTTCGTTAAAGAAGTGAGCCGTGCGCGGACTTTCGGTTTCATGAGTGACATCGAGTTCCTGCGTTCGCAGAACCTGGCACTTGGCGGCAGCGTAGAAAACGCCATCGTCGTGGATGAATTCCGTGTACTGAACGAAGACGGCCTGCGGTACGAGGACGAGTTCGTCAAACACAAGATTCTCGACGCTATCGGTGACCTCTACCTGCTGGGTAACAGCCTGATTGGCGAGTTCCGCGGCTTCAAGTCGGGGCATGCGCTGAACAACCGTCTGTTGCGCACTTTGATTGAGCAACGTGACGCTTGGGAAGTGGTGACATTCGACGACGTGAAGAGCGCGCCGATTTCGTACATGCGACCAGTTGCGGCTGGTTGAGCAATACCCTCCTTAGCTGTTTCTTAAAGCCACCCTCGGGTGGCTTTTTTTATGGATGTAAATAACCGATCGGCTGCGCGTCGGCCGGGCTGCGTTAAAAATCGTTTTTGAATGCTCATTGGCTACAGCCAACTGCGCTTCAAAAGCGATTTTTGCCTTGAGCGACTCTAGCTCGCTCGATCTCGATTGTGGGAGGTGTAGATCTGAATATCAAAAGCGCCAGGATGGATCAGCCTTTTCCGTGCCGCGCTAACCGCTCGAGCGCTGCGCGTAATCCCGGATCGCTAATCCCTTCCGCCACTTCCTGAATCCCGTCAGCTGTTTCGCTGGAGAGCTGCATCGAGTGCCCACGCATTTTGGCGACGCCGACACGTGGCTGCACTTTGAACAGAATGCGGTTGAGGTTGCGGAACGGTTCCAGCATTTGCAGCTGGCGCTCCAGACGCCGCTGTTGATAGCGCAGGCGGGTGGCCCAGTGGCCGTCCGTGACAATCAGTAGCAGGCAGCCCTCGCGCCAGGAGGCGACGTGACAATGCTCGCGGGCTGCTGGCTGCAGTTGGCTTTCCACCAGACGCTGCAAATGGTCCAGGCGGTGAGCCTGATTGATCAGCGCTTGCAAGGGTTTGGCATCGCGCAACAGCGCGGTGTGGCCTTTGGCAGGAAGGGGGCGAAAAGCCATGGTGAATGGTCTTCAGTAGGTGGGCGGTCATGGTAGCAGAAGCACACAGGCACCGGCTTCGAAGGCTGTCGGCGTGGGGGGGTTGATTGAGAAAAAACTGCCCCCATATAGAAGTCTTGGAAATGTTTGCCAGTTGTAACAGCCCAGGTTTTACGTCGACAACAAGCAGACTGTGTAGTCAGTTTTGTGGTCCGTAACTGAACCACAGCGGGTGAAGTGATCTGCTGCTGGCACAGTGCAACAACGCTACTTTCCTCGATAACGATTCCGGGTAGAATGCCCGCTTCGCAAGCAGCCATGAAGGCTGCGCGGGCGACTCACGGGGCCGCCCTCCATCCATATGTGTGGAAGATCCTGCCGATATGTTTGCGCCTTTGTTAAAGAAACTCTTTGGAAGTAAGAACGAGCGCGAAGTGAAGCGCATGCAGAAGGTGGTGCAAGCCGCCAATTCGTTCGAAGAGCAGATGCTGGCTCTGTCCGACGAGCAGCTGCGCGCCAAGACCGAAGAGTTCAAGGCCCGTCTGGCCAAAGGCGAAACCCTCGACCAACTGTTGCCCGAAGCCTTCGCGGTCGCCCGTGAAGCGGGTAAGCGCGTCATGGGCATGCGTCACTTCGACGTCCAGCTGATCGGTGGCGCCACCTTGCACGAAGGCAAGATTGCCGAGATGCGTACCGGTGAAGGTAAGACCCTGGTGGGTACCCTGGCCGTGTACCTCAACGCGCTGTCCGGCAAAGGCGTGCACGTGGTAACCGTGAACGACTACCTGGCTCGCCGTGACGCCAACTGGATGCGTCCGCTGTATGAATTCCTCGGCCTGTCCGTGGGCATCGTCAGCCCGTTCCAGCCCCCGGAAGAAAAGCGCGCGGCCTATGCCAGCGACATCACCTACGGCACCAACAACGAATTCGGCTTCGACTACCTGCGCGACAACATGGCATTCAGCGTCGAAGAGAAGTTCCAGCGCGAGCTGAACTTCGCCGTGATCGACGAAGTCGACTCGATCCTCATCGACGAAGCCCGTACCCCGCTGATCATCTCCGGCCAGGCCGAAGACAGCTCCAAGCTGTACATGCAGATCAACCTGCTGATTCCGCGCCTCAAGCAACACATTGAGGAAGTGGAAGGCGTGGTTACCCAGGAGGGCCACTTCACCGTTGACGAGAAGACCCGTCAGGTCGAGCTCAACGAAGCCGGTCACCAGTTCATCGAAGACATGCTCACCCACGCCGGCCTGCTGGCCGAAGGCGAAAGCCTGTACTCGGCGCATAACCTGGGCCTGCTGACCCACGTGTATGCCGGCCTGCGCGCCCACAAGCTGTTCCACCGCAACGTCGAATACATCGTGCAGAACGATCAGGTGTTGCTGGTCGACGAACACACCGGCCGAACCATGCCGGGTCGTCGTCTGTCCGAAGGCCTGCACCAGGCCATCGAAGCGAAGGAAGGTCTGAACATCCAGGCCGAGAGCCAGACCCTGGCTTCCACCACCTTCCAGAACTACTTCCGCCTGTACAACAAGCTGTCCGGCATGACCGGTACTGCAGACACCGAAGCGTTCGAATTCCACCAGATCTACAACCTGCCGGTTGTAGTGATTCCGCCGAACAAGCCGCTGGCGCGTAAAGACTTCAACGACCTGGTGTATCTGACCCAGGAAGAGAAATATGCCGCCATCGTTGCCGACATCAAGGAAAGCCAGGCCGTTGGCCGGCCGATCCTGGTGGGTACCGCCTCGATCGACAGCTCGGAGTACGTCTCCAAGCTGCTCGAGCAGGAAGGCATCGAGCACAAAGTCCTCAACGCCAAGTTCCACGAAAAAGAAGCCGAAATCATTGCCCAGGCTGGTCGCCCGGGTGCGCTGACCATTGCCACCAACATGGCCGGTCGCGGTACCGACATCCTTCTGGGCGGTAACTGGGAAGTCGAAGTGGCGGCCCTGGAAAACCCCAGCGAAGAGCAGATCGCGCAAATCAAGGCCGACTGGCACAAGCGTCACCAACTGGTGATCGAGTCCGGTGGTCTGCATGTGATCGCCTCCGAGCGTCACGAATCTCGCCGTATCGACAACCAGCTGCGTGGCCGTTCCGGCCGTCAGGGTGACCCGGGTTCCAGCCGTTTCTACCTGTCGCTGGAAGACAACCTGATGCGCATCTTCGCCTCCGACCGGGTGAAGAATTTCATGAAGGCCCTGGGCATGCAGGCCGGCGAAGCCATCGAACACCGCATGGTCAGCAACGCCATCGAAAAGGCCCAGCGCAAAGTGGAAGGCCGCAACTTCGACATGCGTAAGCAACTGCTGGAGTTCGACGACGTCGCCAACGAGCAGCGCAAAGTGATCTACCACATGCGCAACAGTCTGCTGGCCTCCAGTGAAGTGGGCGAAACCATCGCCGAGTTCCGTCAGGAAGTACTGGATAGCACCATCAACCAGCACATTGCCCCGCAATCGCTGCCCGAGCAGTGGGATATCGCCGGTCTGGAAACTGCGCTGTTCAACGACTTCAGCATCAAGTTGCCGATCCAGCAATGGCTCGACGACGACGCCCAGCTGTACGAAGAGCCGCTGCGTGCGCGCATCCTCGAAGAGCTGTTGAAGGCCTACAACGAAAAAGAAGATGCGGCCAGTGCCGAAGCCCTGCGCACCTTCGAGAAGCAGATTCTGTTGCGGGTGCTGGACGACTTGTGGAAAGACCACCTGTCGACCATGGACCACCTGCGCCACGGTATTCACCTGCGTGGTTACGCGCAGAAGAATCCGAAACAGGAGTACAAGCGCGAGTCCTTCACCCTGTTCCAGGAACTGCTGGATTCGATCAAACGCGACACCATTCGCGTTCTGTCCCACGTCCAAGTGCGTCGCGAAGACCCGGTCGAAGAAGAGGCGCGTCTGCGCCAGGAAGCCGAAGCCCTGGCCTCGCGCATGCAGTTCCAGCACGCTGAAGCCTCGGCCCTGGACGAGCCTGAGTTGGAGCCGGAAGGTGAAGTGGCAGTAGCCACTTATGCCCCAGTGCGTAACGACCAGAAGATCGGCCGTAACGAGCTGTGCTACTGCGGCAGTGGCAAGAAATACAAACATTGCCACGGTCAGATTTCGTAAACCGGGCTCTGTAACAGCTGTGTGATAAAACGCCGTGACCGGTTTGCCGTTCGCGGCGTTTTTGCTTGAATTCATGCTGCGCCGAAGGGGCGCAGTTTTTACTCGGTTTCTGCCAAGGAGCTCACCCCATGCCTGTTGGTCTCGGTCCTCTGCCTACGCTGCATCCTGTCGCTGGTTTTGAACTCGGTATTTCCTCTGCCGGCATCAAGCGCGAAGGGCGCAAAGACGTGGTGGTGATGCGCTGTGCCGAAGGCGCAAGCGTGGCCGGGGTGTTCACCTTGAACGCGTTCTGCGCCGCGCCGGTGATTCTGGCGAAGAAAAACGTGGTCAACCCGGTGCGCTACCTGCTGACCAACACTGGCAATGCCAACGCCGGCACCGGCGAGCCGGGCCTGCAGGCTGCCGCGCGTACTTGCGCCAAGCTGGCTGAGCTGACCGGCGTGCCAGAGACCTCCGTACTGCCGTTCTCCACGGGCGTAATCGGTGAGCCGCTGCCGGTTGAGAAAATCGAAGGTGCCCTGGCCGCTGCGTTGGCCGATCTGTCTGTGGACAACTGGGCGGCTGCCGCTGCCGGCATCATGACCACCGACACCCAGCCCAAAGGCGCCAGCCGCCAGTTCGTCCACGACGGTGTCACCGTCACCGTCACCGGCATCAGCAAGGGCGCCGGCATGATCAAGCCGAACATGGCGACCATGCTCGGTTACATCGCCACCGACGCCAAGGTTGCTCAGGGTCTGCTGCAGGACCTGCTGCGCGACGCGGCGAACAAGTCGTTCAACCGCATCACCATCGACGGCGACACCTCGACCAACGACTGCTGCATCCTGGTCGCTACCGGCCAGGCCGAGCTGCCTGAAGTCACCCAGGCCAGCGGCGCGTTGTTCGCCGAGCTGAAGCAGGCGGTGCTGGATGTGTCCATGGAGCTGGCGCAGGCCATCGTCCGTGACGGCGAAGGCGCGACCAAATTCGTCACCGTGCAAGCCAATGGCGGCGCCACCCATCAAGAGTGCCTGGACGTGGCGTACGCCGTGGCCCACTCGCCGCTGATCAAGACCGCCTTGTTTGCCTCCGACCCGAACTGGGGTCGCATTCTGGCGGCTGTCGGCCGTGCCGGCGTGGCGCAGTTGGACGTGAGCAAGATCGACGTGTTCCTCGGCGACGTGTGCATCGCCAGCCGTGGCTGCCGTGCGACCACCTACACCGAAGAGCAGGGCGCAGCGGTAATGGCCAAGGAAGAGATCGGCATCCGTATCGAGCTGGGCCGTGGCACGTGCAGCGAGACCATCTGGACCACCGACCTGTCCCACGAGTACGTGCGCATCAACGCTGAATACCGCTCTTAAGTTGTAACCGCCGCCGCGTTCTGCGGCGGCTTTTCCCCCGGCCATTCCCCCGCCTTATGGGGGCATGAGCAATCGGAATTTGCCCTGCGCCCGCGTGCTGCCTATTGTCGCAGTTCGTTAATTGGGCTCAACAAAGGACGGCGCACATGGCTCTCTCTCTGGTAATCGGCGACAAGACTTACTCCTCCTGGTCTCTGCGCGCGGCGCTGGCCTTGGAGCTGGCAGGGGTTGTTTATGAGGAGCAACTGATCCGCCTGAACCAGGCCGACACTCGCCAGCGCATCCTCGAGCACTCGCCCACCGGCAAAGTGCCGCTGCTGAAAACTGCCGAGGGTTCGATCTGGGATTCGCTGGCCATCAGCGAATACCTCGCCGAAACCTTCCCCGAAGCGCACCTGTGGCCGCGCGGCGCTTATGCCCGCGCCATCGCCCGCAGCGTGTGTGCCGAGATGCACAGCGGCTTTGTGCCGCTGCGCACGGCAATGCCGATGGACCTGTCGCGCGACGAGGCGTTGCCGCACGTGCCGGCCGAAGTACTGGCCGATATCGAACGCATCAGCGCCATCTGGGCACGTTGCCGCAGCGAGTTCGGCCAGGACGGGCCGTATCTGTTTGGCCATGTCAGCCTGGCTGACGCCTTTTTCGCCCCGGTTGCCGTGCGCTTTCGCGGCTACCGGGCGCAGCTGTCGGCCGAGGCCGCAGCCTATGTGGAAACCATCTACCAGTGGCCAGCGTTTCAGCGCTGGCAACAGGCCGCACGTGAGGAACAAACGGCGTGAAACGAGTGCATGTAGCGGCAGCGGTTATCCGCGGTATGGACGGGCGAATTCTGCTCGCCCGGCGTCCCGACGATAAACACCAGGGTGGCCTGTGGGAGTTCCCCGGCGGCAAGGTCGAGGAGGGCGAGTCGGTACGCGCCGCCCTGGGCCGTGAGCTGGCCGAGGAGTTAGGCATTCAGGTGAGCGCTGCGCGGCCGCTGATTCAAGTGCGTCATGACTACCCGGACAAACACGTGCTGCTGGATGTCTGGGAAGTCAGCGCCTTTACCGGTGAGCCCCATGGCGCCGAAGGCCAGCCGCTAGCCTGGGTGACCAGCCGCGAGCTCAGCGACTACGAGTTCCCAGCGGCCAACCGGCCGATCGTGGCGGCCGCCCGGCTGCCCGAGCACTACCTGATTACCCCGGACAACCTTGAGCCCAAGGAACTGCTTCTAGGCCTCAAGGCCGCGCTGGAAAGCGGCATTCGTCTGGTGCAACTGCGGGCGCCGAACATGTACGACCCGCAATACCGCGACCTCGCCGTGGACGCCGTCGGCCTGTGCGCCGGCCGTGCACAGCTGATGCTCAAGGGCCCGCTGGAATGGCTAGGGGATTTCCCGGCGGCTGGCTGGCACCTGACGTCCACCCAACTGCGCAAGCTGGTCAGTGGTGGCCGGCCGTTCCCTGCCCATCGCTGGTTGGCGGCGTCCTGCCATAACGCTGAAGAGTTGGCGTTGGCGGCGCAAATGGGCGTGGACTTCGTCACCCTGTCGCCCGTGCAAGCCACGCAGACTCACCCTGAGGCGCAGCCGTTGGGCTGGGAGGCGGCGCAGGAAATGCTCGCGGGGTTTAATCAGCCGGTGTTTCTGCTGGGTGGGGTTGGGGCAGGGGATACGGAAAAGGCCTGGGAGATTGGGGCTCAGGGTGTGGCGGGGATTCGGGCGTTCTGGCCGACCCTCTGACCCTCTCCCCAACCCTCTCGCCTGCCCGGCCGGCCTAGCGGGAGAGGGGGCTGGAATGCGTTCGGCTTGTCTCCCCTCGCCCGCTCGCGGGAGAGGGGCCGGGGGAGAGGGTTCGCCTCACTCCGGCTTCGGCGCCGCCTGCCACAACACCTCATTGATCTGCATCCGCCGGCCAATCAAGCGGGCCGCGCCAAACAGCAGATCCGACAAGCGATTCACATACGCCAAGCCCACCCCGGCCAACGGCTCGATGGCATTCAATTGCTGACAGCGCCGTTCGGCACTGCGCGCCTGTGCCCGGCATACATGGGCCTGGGCCACCAGCAGCGAGCCGCCGGGCAAAATGAAGTTCTCCAGTGGCCCCAGTTCTTCGTTCCACAGGTCGATGGCCGCCTCCAGGCGCTCCACTTCAGCCTGGTTCAACGCCTGATACTGCGGCATAGCCAGCTCGCCGCCGAGGTCGAATAAGCGGTGCTGGCAGGGGCTCAACACGTCGATCACCTCGCTCAGCCCTGGCCACATCACTTCGTGTTCGGCCAGCCCCGCCAGCAACAGGCCAAGCTGGCTGTTGAGGCTGTCGAGCTCGCCCATGGCTTCCACACGCGGGTGGTCTTTGGGCACGCGGCGGCCGTCGGCCAGGCCAGTTTCGCCGGCATCGCCGGTGCGGGTGTAAATCTTCGACAGGCGAAAACCCATGTTCAACTCTCTGCGAAATTATCGGGAGGCGTTGCCAGCGGCAAACGCAGGGTGAAGCAGGTGCCTTGGCCCAGGGTGGACTGCACCTCCATCTGCCCTTTGTGGTTGTTGGTGATGATGAAGTAAGAAACCGACAGGCCCAGGCCCGTGCCCTGGCCGACTTCCTTGGTGGTGAAGAACGGTTCGAAGATGCGCTTGCGCACCAGCTCCGGCATGCCGATGCCGTTGTCTTCCACCTGAATTTCGGCCCAGGGCTCGGCCAATCGCGTGCGCAGTACGATACGCCCTGGCTCCAGCAGCGAGCCCGATTTGGCCTCGCGTTGGTGAATGGCCTGGGCGGCGTTTTTCAGCAGGTTGAGCAGCACCTGCTCCAGCTCGTTGGCGATACCCGGCACCAGGCCCACCTGCGGGTCGAACTCGCGCTCGATGTTGAGACCCTTGAAGTCGAAACCTTCAGTAAGGTCGAAGTCGTTGCCGGCGATTTCCACCGCCTGGTCGAGCAAGGCGGGCAGTTGGCAGGGCGCCAGTTGGCGGTTGCTCATGCGACTGAAACTGAGCATATGGGTGACGATCTTCGCTGCCCGTGAGCCTGCCTGGGCAATGCCGTCGAGCAATTGAGGCACCTCACGGCCCTGCAGGTACTGGTTGACGGTTGTCAGCGACACGCCGACAGCGTCAGCGACTTCCTGGTTGCGCGGCAGCTCGGTGGACAGACGCCGGCGAATGTTCTGCACGTTATGCAGAATCGCCCCCAACGGGTTGTTGATTTCGTGGGCCATGCCGGCGGCCAGGCCACCCACCGAAAGCATTTTTTCCGACTGCACCATCATTTCTTCCAGGGCCAGACGCTGGGTGATGTCGTCGATACGAATCACCACCCCGCGGCCAGCGCCGCCCATGAGCGGGTAGAACGTCAGGGCGTAATGGAATTTGGTGTCACCACGGGTCCAGGTCACCCGCTCGATCTTTTCCACCGTATGGCGTTCAGCGGTGCGTTTGAGCTGGGGCAGGTAGGGTTTGAGCGGTGGAAAGGCAAGGAATACCGGTTGGTTCAACGCCTCGTCCAGACGGGTGCCGGAGAGTGCGCTGGCTTCCTGGTTCCACTGGCTGACGTACAACTGCTCATCGAGGGCGATCAGGGCCGAGGGCATCGAGTCGATGATGCTGTTGAGGTAGTTCTGAAAGCCGGTGAGCTTTTTCTCGATCTTGCTGCGCACCTGCACTTCCAACTCGAGCTTGCGGTTGGAGTGGCGGGTTTCCTCGGCCAGATGCTGGGCTTGGTCAAACGACATTTGCGCGTCATCGCGTGCGCGCTTGAGCTGCTGCTCACGGGCTTCGATACGCGACAGCATGGTATTCACCGCTTCGGCCAGGCTACCGATTTCGTCCTGATTGCCGCGTTCGGCGCGCAGGGCGTAGTTCTCTTCGCGAGTGACCTGGCGCGACAGCTCTTCCAGACGGCGAATGGGGCGGGTGACCAGGCGACGAATCTGCCGCGCCACCAGCGACCAGAGCAGCACGCTGCAGGCCAGAATCACCAGGCTGGCGGTCAGGGTGCCGGTGTAGAAGGCCCCGGGCAGTTCACTGGAGGCCACCAGCAACAGGTGGCCAGGCGGCTTGCCTTCTTGTGGCAGTTCGAACAATTGGTTGGTGCGAAATTCGCCATAACGCCAGGTGGAGAGCTGCTCGATACGTCGCGGCAAATGCAATCTGTCGCCATGCTCGAGCTGCGCCAGACGTCGGCCATCGCTGCCATACAGTGCGGCGGCGCGCAGCGGGCTGTAGCTGTCCAGGCGTTGCAACAGGGCTTCGGCGGTGGCACGCGAACTCAACGCCTCGTTGCTCAAGGCCGGGGTCGACAGCAGGCGGCCCACTGTCTGCAGGGCCTGCGGCGCCATGTTTTCCTGGGAGATCCAGTACGCGGCGCTGATAAACGCCAGGTTAGCCACCAGCAGCACGGTGGTCAGCAAGGCCAACAGCGCCGCCAATAGCTTGCGGCCGACCGAGAGGTTTTCCAGGCGCTTGCGCAGGGACATAAGCGAGGCATGACCTTTTCTAGAGAGGTTGGCAGGGTAACGCCTGGTCAGGGGCAGCTCAACGACTTCAAGCCTGCAGCATTCTGTAGGAGCGGCTTCAGCCGCGATGCGGGTGATCTTCTATGCGATCCAATCGCGGCTGAAACCGCTCCTACGAGAGGATCAGTCGCCTGGTAGATGGCGCTCCTGCAGGTGTTTTTGCAGGCGCTGCAGCAGCATTTGCAAATGCGGTACGGCGCAGTTATGCCGCTGCGCTACCGCCCAGGCATGGCCAATCAAGTAGCTGATCTCAGTACGCTGCTGCCTGGCGACGTCCTGATGCATGGACGAGTAGTTGGCGGCGGTCGCTTTGATCACCCTCTGCACTTCCTCCGCCAGGTTTTCCGCTGCGGCCGGTTGCCCGCAAACGCTCAGCAGCTCGCTCAATTCCGTGCACAGGGTGGCCACTTCTGCCGGGTGCTGCTGCAGGTCGCCATTACGGCAATCGTGGAGCACGGTCAGCGGGTTGATCGCGCAGTTCAGCGCCAGCTTGCGCCACAGGCGGCTGAGGATGTCGGGCGTCCATTCGTGGGAAATGCCGGCGTTGGCTAAATCTTCGAGCCAGGCAACCGGTGAGGGCTGTTGCGGGTCGCCAAGCCAGGTGTGGCCGTGGCCGGCAAACACCACACGAAAATCGCCGTCGCGAAAGGCGCCTTCGGTACTTGAGGCGAGAATGCAGCGCGCCCGTGGCAGGCGTGCAGCCACCGCGTCCTGACTGCCCATGCCGTTCTGCAGCAGCACCACGTGCGCGTCGGCGCTTAGCCGATGGGCCACGCTGGCGCCGGCCGCTTCGGCGTCGTAGGCCTTGCAGGCGAGCAGCAATAAGCGGATCGGGCTTTGCTCATCGACGCTCTGCGCCGGCACCGGGTACAGGCTGGCCTCGCCTTGCTCCACCAACGTCAGGCCGCCACCCTGGCGGTAGCTGGCCAGGCGCTGGCGATTACGCAGGAGCAGGGTAACCGGCACATTGGCGCGGGCCAGGCGGGCTGCCCAGAGGGTGCCCAAACTGCCCGCGCCAAGAACGTGCCAGTGCATTTACTTGTACAGCGGCAGACGCACCGCAGCGACGCGCCCACTGCCGTAGGCTTCCGGGAGCAGGGTGGTGGCCTGGTCGATCAGCTCCTGGGGCTCGATCGGCAGCGCCTTGGCGTCCATACCCACCAGGCTGATGCCGGCCTTGAGGGTGATAAACCCTTCGCTGGTCTTGAAGGCCTTGAGGTTGAGCCCCTCGTGCAGGCGCTTGAAGCTGCTCGGCGAGCACTCCTGCAGGTCTTCCAGCAGGGTCAGCAGGCCGAAGTGGTGGTCGTCCAGGCGCACCAGTACGTCCAGCGGCCGCACCAGCTGTTGCAGGCGCCGCGCGACGCCGTGCAGCAGCTCGTTGTAGAAGGTTTCGCCGTACTGCTGACGCAGGTTCGGAGCGTCCTGCAGGCCGATCAGCAGGTAGCACACGGCGCCGCCACGTGATTCCACCTGGCGGATGCTGTCGATCATCATCTGGTGCAGGTAGCGCGGGTTGCCGAGGCCGGTCAGCGGGTCGACCAGGTTGCGCTGTTCGAGGCTGGAGATGTTCTGCGTGAGCATGCGGTTTTCCTGCAGCAGGCGCTGCAGGGTGTTGCACAGACGGTCGGCAGCGTACACGCGCGGCACCAGTTGCTCGCTCATGGCCGACTTGCTGACGAAGTCATCGACGCCACGGTCGAAGGCTTCACTCAATACGTTTTCGCCTTCCTTGCCGGTGAGCAGCATGACGTAGGTGTAGTGGTCGGCCATTTCGTCCAGCTGGCGGACTCGGCCGGTGAGTTCCAGGCCGTCGATTTCCGGCATCAACCAGTCGGCGAGCAGCACGCTGGCAGGGCGTTGTTCCAACAGCGTCAAGGCCTCCAGCGCGCTGCTGGCAAAGCGCACGTCGAGGTAACCGGCTTGGCTCAGGGCACGGCCGATCATGGCGCTGGAGAACTTGGCGTCGTCCACCACCAGGATGCTGAGATGGGGGTTGGGCATTGGCAGACTCGAGAGAAATAATGAAGGTGCCGGCGGTTGGCCGGGCGGTGTTTGTATCGGCAGATATATAATGATCCGGCATTTTAACCGTCAAGCTTGGCGTGCACTGTCTGTAAGACTTATCGCGCCGTCTATCTGGAGAATTCCCATGCCCTCGTTCGACGTGGTGTCCGAACTGGACAAACACGAAGTGACCAATGCTGTCGACAACGCCGTTAAAGAGCTGGAACGTCGCTATGACCTGCGTGGCAAAGGCACTTTCGAATTCAAGGAACTGACCATCAACATCACCGCTGACGCCGAGTTCCAGCTTGAGCAGATGGTGGAGATTCTCAGACTCAGCCTAGTCAAGCGCAAGATCGATGTGCAGTGTCTTGAGCTGAAAGATGCCTTTCCATCGGGCAAGAGTGTGAAGCAGGAAGCAGTTCTGCGCGAAGGTATTGATAAGGACCTGGCGAAGAAGATCGTGGCGCACATCAAGGACGCCAAACTCAAAGTCCAGGCCGCCATCCAGGGCGAGCAGGTACGCGTTACTGGCAAGAAGCGTGATGACCTGCAAGAGGCCATCGCCGCGCTGCGTGCAAAGGACTTCGGGATGCCGCTCCAATTCAACAACTTCCGCGATTAAAACTACTGCGCTCGGCCATGCGGCGTTGGAAACAGGTTAAAAAATGCTCATTGGCTATAGCCAACTCCGCTTTTTTCACCTGTTTCCGCCTTGCCTGGCCTTCGCTCGCTAGGTTTTAAAAAACCGTGTTTACACGGGCGCAGGCGGGTAACTCATGGGAACCATCCCACCCACCAGACGTCGCAACCTACATCAGCTGTTTTTCATGACCGGCGTACGGGCGGTCAGGCAGCGGGGGAGTGGGTTATGGATTTCGACGCGCAAATAGATCACTTGGTCGATGCTTCTCAGGCCTGGTTACCGGTCATTCTGGCGTACAGCGGCCGTGTGCTGCTGGCCTTGGTGGTGTTGGCGATCGGCTGGTGGCTGATCAATCGGCTGACCCACAACCTCAGCGCGCTGATTGGCAAACGCCTCGGCGACCCGGCCTTGCAGAGCTTTATCGGCACCCTGGCCAATATCATTCTGAAGGTGCTGCTGGTGATCAGCGCCGCCTCGATGATTGGCGTCGAAACCACCTCCTTTATCGCTGCCATCGGTGCGGCCGGGCTGGCCATTGGCTTGGCGCTCCAAGGCAGTCTGGCCAACTTTGCCGGTGGTGTGCTGATTCTGCTGTTCCGCCCGTTCCGCATTGGCGATGTGATCGAAGCGCAGGGCGTGACCGGCACGGTGGATAACATTCAGATTTTCCACACGGTGCTGCGCACCGGCGACAACAAGACGGTGATCATGCCCAACGGCAGCCTGTCCAACGGCATCATCACCAACTACAACCGCCAGGCCACGCGCCAAGTGGTGTTCGATATCGGCATCAACTATGACGCCGACCTGCAAGCCGCCAAGCAGGTGCTGATGGATATGGCCGAAGACGAGCGTGTGCTGAAAGACCCGGCGCCAGCCGTGGTGGTGGCGTCGTTGGGTGATAGCTCGATCAAGATGTCGTTGCGGGTATGGGTGAAGACCGCCGACTACTGGAGCCTGACCTTCAAGTTCAACGAAGAGATTCGCGACCGCTTGCAGGACGCCGGGATTGCCATTCCGTTTCCGCAGCGGGTTATTCGGATGGTCCAAGAGCCGGCGTAAGTACCTCGTCTTGTAGGAGCGGCTTCAGCCGCGATGCTCTTGGCGATCAAAAACATCGCGGCTGAAGCCGCTCCTACATAGCCTTTTCCTCGGCCGCTATGGGCGGTTGCTCTTCAGCCGGCGGTACCGCTGGTTGGCTCGCCATCCGTTGCCATTGCCAGCAAATCAGAATCAGCGTCGGAATGCCCAGCAGCGCGGTGATCAGGAAAAATTTGTGGTAGCCGACGTTCTCCACCATCACCCCCGAATAACCGCCAATCAGGCGCGGTAGCAGCAGCATGATCGAGCTGAGCAGGGCGTATTGGGTGGCGGAGAATTTCAGGTTGGTCAGGCTCGACAGGTAGGCGACGAAGGCCGATGTGGCCAGGCCGGCGCTGAAGTTGTCGGCGGAGATGGTCAGGATCAGCATGTCCAGGTTGGCGCCCATGTCGCTCAGGAGCATGAACAGCAGGTTGGTGGCTGCTGACAGCGCGCCGCCAATCAGCAGGATCGGCATGATGCCGAAGCGCACGATCAGCAAGCCCCCGGCCCCCGCTCCGAGCAAGGTCATCACCAGGCCAAATAGCTTGCTGACGCTGGCGATCTGCTCCTTGGAAAAACCCTGGTCGATGTAGAACACGTTGGCCATCACGCCCATCACCGTGTCCGACATCCGATAGGTAGCAATCAGCCCCAACAGCAGCAAAGCTTGCCAGCGGTAGCGCTGGACGAACTCGCTGATCGGCGTGACCACTGGTGCCATCAGCAAGCGCCCGGGCGCTGACAGGCAGGCCAGGGCGATCAGCACGTACATGGTGCCGCGCGGCCAGGCGCCGCTGGAGAAGGCTTTGGCAGCCGCGGCAGCCGTGACCAGGATGATGATCAGCACGATCATCGACACGGCCTGGTGGACGAAGTCGAAGTTGGGGATCACTTTGCCGCGCGCGGCGACGATCAGTTGTTTGCGTTGCTGGCTGAGCAGGTCGCGTACCGGCGCGATCAACCGGCGCCCCGCAGGCATCAGGCAGGCACCGAGGAAAATCGCGTAGAGCGCCGCCCGTGGCCAGGCGCGGTCAAGCAGGCCGGTGATCATTGCCGGCAGCGAGATCAGCATCACCAGAAGAATCAGTACCGAATACAGCTGGTCTTTGAGTTTGAACCGCGAGGTGGTGGTCTGCACCGGCATGTCGACATGGGGTTCGCGCATCCACAGCGTGGTGATCAGCCCCGGCAGCATCAGTACGGCGAACAACAGGTAAGTGCTGGCCCAGGCGCCAAACTCGTAGGCTGAGGTGGTGGAGCCAAACCATTCGGCGAAATACAGTGCACCGGCAGTGGCGAGCAGGGCGGCGACGCGGTAGCCGAGCATGTAGCTGGCGGCGAGGGCGGCCTGACGGGTGTCGTCGGCGATTTCCAGGCGGTAGGCGTCTACGGCTATGTCCTGGGTAGCGGAGGCAAAGGCCACCAGCACGGCGATGGCGACCAACCAGGTCAGGTGCGCGCGGGGGTCGCACAGCGCCATGCCGATCAGCCCGAGGGCGATGATGATTTGCGCCAGCACCAGCCAGGAGCGGCGCCGGCCGAGGCGGCCGAGTAAAGGCAGGCGCCATTGGTCGAGCAGGGGTGACCAGATCCATTTGAATGCGTAAGCCAGGCCGATCAGGCTGGCAAAACCGATGGTTTCACGCGACACGCCGGCCTCACGCAGCCACACCGACAACGTGGAGAACACCAGCATGTACGGCAGGCCAGCGGCGAAGCCAAGAAGCAGCAAGGCCAGACTGGCCGGCGAAGCATAGGCGGCGAGCGCGGCACGCCAGGTTTTACGGGCCATTGGGCGAAGATCTGCCTGGAGTTACAAAAACGTGAATTGCCCAGCCAAGGGTGCCAGCTGGATTGCCAAAAACAGGGCGCACTCTAACCGCTGTGCTCCATTGGGCGCCAGCCATGGCGCTTGATATCCACCCTTTGGTTGACCATGCGCACCCCTTCGGCGCGCAACCTCGCCCGTTGCTCTTCGCCAGACACGGTGCCGGCGGCCAGGCTCAGGCGGCCACCGGCTGCTACCACGCGGTGCCAGGGCAGGCTGCTGCCGTCTGGCAACTGGCTTAGGGTGCGGCCCACCCAGCGTGCGGCGCGGCCCAGGCCGGCCAATTCAGCCAGTTGGCCATAACTGACCACGCAACCGCTGGGCACCTGCGCCAGGGTCACGTACAGCGCGGTGCGCCGGGCGTCGGCGTCTGCACTGGGGATGCTGGCGGTTGTCTTTGCATTGACGTGTTTGGCTGGCATGGTTTTCCCGAGGCGGCCGGCTCTGGCGGTGAAGGGGCAGCTTAACCGAGCGGGCCAGGCGAACAAATATCGATCAACTGCCACTCGCCCGCAGCCCTCAGCTGCCGCCCGCTAAAGCGTAACGCCGAGCCCTGGCGCAAGCCTTGCTTGGCAATCGGGTTGAACTTGAACGGGATCCCTGGGTCACTCCTTGCAGTGTTTTTTGGCGCAGCGGGCTGCTTATCTCGGATAATCCCCGCCCTTCACTTATACGGAGCGGTACATCTCCCCATGCGGTTATCCAACAAGCTGTCCCACGCCCTTTCCTGCGCCGCGCTGACGCTGGCGGCAACCCCTGTTCTGGCCGACACCATCTGGTTGAAAAACGGCGACCGCCTGACCGGTACCATCAAGGTCTTCGACGGCGGCAAGCTGGTGGTCGAGACCAGCTACGGCGGCACCATTCCGGTGGACTGGAAACAGGTGAAAACCCTGGAAAGCGACCGCGAACTGTTGGTCAAACAGGATGAGTTCACCGGCGAGCGCGCCAAGTCGCTGCAAGCGGCCGAAGACGGCAAGGTCACCCTGATCAATGGCGAGGCGCCGAAAACCGTCGAGCTGGCCAGCATCGAGCAGATCATCAAGCCCAAACCTATCCTCGAAGACCTGGTGTGGAAGGGCAACGTCGATGTCGGCCTGGACTACAAGCGCGCCGAAACTGACACCGACGACTATGACGTCGACTTCAAGACCACCGCTCGCCATGGCGCCTGGCGGCACAATGCCGAAGGCGGCTACAACCGCGAGGCGCAGGACGACGTCACCACCACCAATAATTGGAACGCCGAATACGCCCTCGACCGTTTCCTTGACGAGCACTGGTTCTGGCAAGGCCGCTTGAGCTACAAGCGCGATCACATCGAAGACGTTTCCAGCCAGCGCACCATCGGTACCGGTCCTGGTTACCAGTTCTGGGATGACGAACTGGGTGCGTTCTCCCTGGCCACCCTGGTCAACCAGAACGACTACGAATACCGGGACGGTGGCAGCGACAACTTCTACTCCCTGGGTTTGAAGTGGGACTACAACCGCTACCTGGTGGGCAAGACCTTCGAGCTGTTCAGCAACGGCGAAGTCGGCAAGCCGCTGGGCGGCGACAGCGAGTACGAACTCGATGCCGAAGCGGGGCTGCGCTACAAGGTTACTGACTGGGCTTCGCTCAACGTGAAGGCCGAGAAAAACATCGTCAGCGGCGCCAAAGAAGGTGAAGTGGACGAAACCCGCTATAGCGTCGGCTTCGGTGTCGGCTGGTAAAAAAACCGCTCCGGGCCTGCTGCGCTTGTTCATGCGGCGTTGAGTTCAGGGTCGGGATGCTCATTGGCTACAGCCAACTCCGCTCCCTCGTCCTGAGCTCGCTTTGCCTGACCTGCGCTCGCACGGCGGGAGCCGGTTTTTGCGATCCTGAAAAAGAGCAAAAAAAGCCCCGCACTTGGCGGGGCTTTTTATTGAGCGGGGCCCTTACAGGCGCAGGCCGCCGTCGAGCTCCAGGATCCGACCGGTGTAGTAATCGTTTTCCAGGATGTACGCCACCGAGTGGGCGATCTCTTTCGGCTGGCCCAGGCGGCGCAGCGGAATGCCCGAGGTCATTTTTTCCAGGGCTTCGGGTTTCATGCTGGCGACCATTTCGGTCTCGATGAAGCCCGGTGCTACGCCAGCTACGCGGATGCCGTAGCGCGCCAGCTCTTTGGCCCAGACCACGGTGTCAGCTGCTACACCGGCCTTGGCGGCGGAGTAGTTGGCCTGGCCGATGTTGCCGGCGCGGGAGATGGAGGAGATGTTGATGATTGCGCCCTGGTTCTTCAGCTCGATCATTTTTGCTGCGACTTCACGGGTGCAGAGGAACACGCCGGTCAGGTTGACGTCGATCACCGACTGCCACTGCGCCAGGCTCATCTTCGACAGCTCGCCGTCCTTGACCTTGATGGTCAGGCCGTCACGCAGAATACCGGCGTTGTTGACCAAGCCGTTGATGGCGCCGAAGTCGTCGGCGATTTGCGCCACGGTGTGGGTAACCTGTTCTTCATTAGCTACGTTGCACAGGTAGGCACGGGCGTCGCCACCGGCGGCTTTGCAGGCGGCTACGGTTTCATCCAGGCGTTCCTGGTTGAGGTCGACCAGCGCCAGCTTGGCGCCACGGGCTGCCAGGTACTCGCCCATGGCACGGCCGAGGCCTTGGCCGCCGCCAGTGATAACGATGACTTTGTCTTTCAGTTCCATAACCACATCCCCAGAAAGGTTGGCGGGCAATGGCCCTGCGGTGCATGAGCGGATTGCCCCACCTGATACGTTGTTACCCCGCTGGCGCGCACAACCGTTAAGCTGGGCACCTGTCCGTCTTCGAGACGAATTCTCAACGAGGAGTCATAAGGTGAGCGTGAAAGTCGGCAAGCATGCCCGAGAATTGCTACTCAAGGAATACCGTGGGGCGCTCTCCACATTGTCCAAGTCGATGCCGGGCTACCCTTTCGGATCGGTGGTGCCGTACTGCCTGGATGCCGATGGTTACCCGTTGATTCTGATCAGCCGCATTGCCCAGCACACCCATAACCTGCAGGTGGAGCCCAAGTGCTCGCTGCTGGTGGGCGAGCGCGGTGCCGAAGATGTGCAAGCCGTTGGCCGCCTGACGGTGCTGGCGCAGGCGCGCAAGATCAGCGACGAAGCCGCCATCGCGGCGGCCGCTGAGCGTTACTACCGCTACTTCCCGGAGTCCGAGGGTTATCACCAGGCCCACGACTTCGATTTCTGGGTGCTGGAGCCAGTGCGCTCGCGGTACATCGGTGGTTTTGGCGCCATTCATTGGGTCGATCACGTCAGCCTGGCCAACCCGTTCTTCGGCGAGTCCGAGCGGAGCATGGTCGAGCACATGAACAGTGACCATGCCAACGCCATCGCCCATTACGTTGAAATGGCCGGTCTGCCGACCCACGCGCCAGCCGAACTGGCGGGTATCGACAGCGAGGGTTTTCACCTTCGCATCGGTGTGGGCCTGCATTGGCTAGCGTTTCCAACATCCTGTAACACTGCCCTGGAAGTGCGCCAGGCCTTGGTAGCCCTGGCTCGCGCTGAAACCTGGCCGGCCGCTGGCGAAGTTTCTGCTTGAATTCACGAAGTGCCAACGCCACCTAGAATTCAATGGACGTGCATTCCGCACTGAGGAAACCGATAGATGCGTGCTTTTCTGTTTTTGTTTCTGTTGTTCCCGATCATTGAACTGGCGGTGTTGATCAAAGTGGGCAGCGCCATCGGCGTGTTGCCAACCTTGCTGCTGGTTATCGGTAGCGCCGTGCTCGGCAGCGTGCTGCTGCGGGTGGCCGGTGTGGCTACCGCCTGGCGCGCCCGCGAGCGGCTGGCCCGTGGCGAATTGCCGGAACAGGAAATGCTCGAAGGGCTGCTGATTGCCGTGGGTGGCGGCCTGTTGCTGCTGCCCGGCTTTATCAGTGACATCTTCGGCCTGCTGTGCCTGCTGCCGTTCACTCGCCGGTTGATCGTTGGCAAGTTGCGCCAACGGGTCGCCGAACAGGCGCTGCGTCAGCGCGCCTTTGCCGATGACCTGGCCGCTCGCTCCGGGCAAACCCGCCCGAATGTGATTGAAGGCGAATTTGAGCACCGCGACCCGCAATAAATCCCCACAGGCCTGATGAGCGCTCTGCTCGAGCGTTTATCGGCGCCTTGGGTGGGGTAAAAATTTTTCACCCCCGCCCTTGTAATCCGATTACCCGCCCCTATGTAGTGGTCACCGCAAGGTCTCTGTCGGTTTACGACAGTCAGTCTTCCGCGTTGCCGCTCTGCGGCGCGCGACCGGCCACGCCGGATAGCAATCAACCAGCCGGTGAATAAACCGGCGGCTTTAAACCACCTTACTTGGGAGAGATCGACAATGAAGCTTCGTCCTCTGCATGACCGCGTCGTCATCCGTCGCAGTGAAGAAGAAACCAAAACCGCTGGTGGCATCGTTCTGCCTGGCTCGGCCGCTGAAAAGCCGAACCGTGGCGAAATCCTCGCTGTAGGTGCTGGCCGCGTGCTGGACAACGGCGAAGTGCGCCCACTGGCCGTTAAAGTCGGCGACAAAGTGGTGTTCGGCCCGTACTCGGGCAGCAACACCATCAAGGTTGATGGCGAAGACCTGCTGGTCATGAGCGAGAACGAAATCCTGGCCGTTGTTGAAGGCTGATTTCCGCTCTACGAATTCCGCGCTACCGAAACGAATTTGAGGAATAACGATCATGGCTGCAAAAGAAGTTAAATTCGGCGACTCCGCCCGTAAGAAAATGCTGGCTGGCGTAAACGTCCTGGCTGACGCAGTTAAAGCGACCCTCGGCCCGAAAGGCCGTAACGTGATCATCGAGAAGAGCTACGGCGCTCCGACCATCACCAAAGACGGCGTTTCCGTTGCCAAAGAAATCGAGCTGAAAGATCGCTTCGAAAACATGGGCGCGCAGCTGGTCAAAGACGTTGCCTCCCGTGCCAACGATGACGCTGGTGACGGTACTACCACCGCTACTGTTCTGGCTCAGTCGATCGTCAACGAAGGCCTGAAAGCCGTCGCTGCCGGCATGAACCCGATGGACCTGAAGCGCGGCATCGACAAGGCGACCATCGCCATCGTTGCTCAGCTCAAAGCCCAGTCCAAGCCATGCGCAGACACCAAAGCCATCGCCCAGGTTGGCACCATCTCCGCCAACTCCGATAGCTCCATCGGCGACATCATTGCCCAGGCAATGGAAAAAGTCGGCAAAGAAGGCGTGATCACCGTTGAAGAAGGCTCGGGCCTGGAAAACGAACTGTCGGTTGTAGAAGGCATGCAGTTCGACCGTGGCTACCTGTCCCCGTACTTCATCAACAAGCCGGACACCATGGTTGCCGAGCTGGACAGCCCGCTGATCCTGCTGGTCGACAAAAAGATCTCCAACATCCGCGAAATGCTGCCGGTGCTGGAAGCCGTTGCCAAAGCTGGCCGTCCGCTGCTGATCGTGGCTGAAGACGTTGAAGGCGAAGCCCTGGCTACCCTGGTTGTGAACAACATGCGCGGCATCGTTAAAGTCGCTGCGGTTAAAGCACCAGGCTTCGGCGACCGCCGCAAAGCCATGCTGCAAGACATCGCCGTTCTGACTGGCGGTACCGTGATTTCCGAAGAAATCGGTCTGAGCCTGGAAGGCGCCACCCTGGAACACCTGGGTAATGCCAAACGCGTCATCCTCAGCAAAGAAAACACCACCGTTATCGACGGTGCTGGCGTTCAGGCTGACATCGAAGGCCGCGTTGCTCAGATCCGTAAACAAGTTGAAGACACCTCGTCCGACTACGACCGTGAAAAACTGCAAGAGCGTCTGGCCAAACTGGCTGGCGGTGTTGCCGTGATCAAGGTTGGCGCCGGTTCCGAAGTGGAAATGAAAGAGAAGAAAGCCCGCGTTGAAGACGCCCTGCACGCTACCCGTGCAGCCGTTGAAGAAGGCGTGGTACCTGGCGGTGGCGTGGCTCTGGTTCGCGCTCTGCAAGCCATCTCCGAACTGAAAGGCGACAACGCCGATCAGAACGTTGGTATCGCCCTGCTGCGCCGTGCTGTTGAAGCACCGCTGCGTCAGATCGTTTCCAACTCCGGCGACGAGCCAAGCGTTGTAGTCGACAAGGTCAAGCAGGGTTCCGGTAACTTCGGTTACAACGCTGCCACCGGCGAATACGGCGACATGATCGAAATGGGTATCCTCGACCCGGCCAAAGTGACCCGTTCTGCTCTGCAGGCCGCGGCCTCTATCGCCAGCTTGATGATCACCACCGAAGCGATGATTGCTGAAATCGTTGAAGACAAGCCTGCAGCTGGCGGTATGCCGGATATGGGTGGTATGGGCGGCATGGGCGGCATGATGTAATTTGCTTTTGCCTTAAAAAACCCCGCCGAGTGCGGGGTTTTTTTATGGCTGAGCGATCGGCTGCGCGTCGGTATTGCTGCGTTGAAATGGCTTTTTGAATGCTCATTGGCTACAGCCAACTGCGCTTCAAAAAGCCATTTCGCCTTGCACTGCTCTAGCTGCTCGATCTCGATTTGCGGCGCGGCTGACATCGCAGACGCGGTTTGCTCTTGATCTCGTAGGGGGTGCTCCGCGCACCGAGCGGTCTGCGTCCCTATCGGGCGCTAACTGCCTCACGCTGTGCGACCGGCTCTGGCCGGTACAACACCGCCCAATACGATCCCAAACAAATCAACCAACAGAACACCGCCGTCCACAGGTTGTGGGAGAAGAAGTGCGCGCCTTGCAGCATGCGGCTGATGGAGAACACGCTGCCCAGGGTCAGGGCGAAGACGAAACCGGCACGGGCCCAGCGGGGTTTGCGGTCGCGAAATACAAAGAACAGGGCGAACAGGGTGAAGCCGGCTGCGGCATGGCCGCCCGGCCAGCAGCGGCCGGGTTTGTCGGTGGCGGGACGGTGGCTGAGCAAGGGGCTGTAGGTTTCGCTGCCACCAAACTGACTCAGGCTCCAGGGGCATTGCACGGCGGTCACCGCTTTCATCGGGGTGACGAAGCTGGTGGATAAACCCATGGCCAGCACCAGGTAGCCGAGCTGACGCTTCATCGGCTGGAGACGCTGGATAAAGAAGCTGCCAATAAAGCCGAGGATGGACAGTACGGCGAACACAATCACCGCCTGCTTGGCGCGGTCGTGCAGGATGTCTTCGAGAAAGGCGCTGTGTTTCCCCACAAAGCCAACACCCGGCGTGTACATCAGGTTGGCCAGGGCGAAGTCCAGGCGTGTGGGTTCGACTATTAATAGAAGAGCCATGATTGCCAACGGAATGCCCACGGCCAGACGCAGGTTGAGGGGCGCGGAGTGGGGGAAGAGTGGATTCGACGTCATGCTGAGTCCAGGCGCAGTAAATGTAGCGTGCATGCTCGGTAATCGGGCGTCGCGAATGCGTTAATCCAGTGTGAAAAAAACGTCAAAGCCGCTTCAAACGTGAAATGTTCGGGTAATGTCGCGCAGCAAGAGCACGGCCCCGGTAGCCGCAACACCTGCAACAAGGAACACCCCATGCGCATTCTGATCGTTGAAGATAACCGCGACATCCTCGCCAACCTTGCCGATTATCTGGGCATGAAGGGGTACACCGTGGACTGCGCCCAGGACGGTTTGTCCGGTTTGCACCTGGCCGCCACCGAGCATTACGACCTGATCGTGCTGGATATCATGATGCCGGGCATGGACGGTTACACCCTGTGCAAGCGCCTGCGTGAAGACGCCCGCCGCGACACCCCTGTGATCATGCTCACTGCGCGCGACCAACT
Organism: Pseudomonas sp. GV071; assembly: GCF_003050835.1. Lineage (GTDB taxonomy): Bacteria > Pseudomonadota > Gammaproteobacteria > Pseudomonadales > Pseudomonadaceae > Aquipseudomonas. The sequence goes on from NZ_QAOJ01000013.1 coordinate 155,906, forward strand.
CGACGACCGCCTGCAGGGTTTTCGCTCCGGTGCCGACGACTACCTGCTCAAACCTTTTGCCCTGTCAGAACTGGCCGCCCGCATCGAAGCGGTACTGCGCCGCAGCCAGGGCGGTGGACGGCGGATTTTGCAGGTGGCCGACCTCAGCTACGACCTCGACACCCTGCAGGTCAGTCGCGCCGGCAAACCACTGAAGCTCAACCCCATCGGCCTCAAGCTGCTCGCCACCCTGATGCAAAAAAGCCCCCATGTGCTGCGTCGTGAGGTCTTGGAAGAAGCGCTGTGGGGCGACGATTGCCCGGACAGCGACAGCCTGCGAAGCCACGTCCATCAATTGCGTCAGGTGATCGACAAACCGTTCGAACGGCACCTGCTGCAAACCGTGCACGGCGTCGGCTATCGCCTGGCGGAAGTAACCGATGGAGTTTAAGCAAAGCCTGTCACGGCGCATTGTCATCGCCTTTGTGGTGATGACCACCTTGGTCGCGGCGGCCTTTGCCACGGGGATCTACCTGGCCGTGCACATGCTTGAGGAAAAGCTGATTTCCGGCGTGCTCAGCGGCGACCTCGACCGCATGCTGCACATGGACAGCATGGACGAGTGGCGCTTTCATCCCGAGCCCGACCAGTTGTTCTACTTTTCTGGCGGCCATGGCGACTTTGAGCTGCCGGACTACCTGCAAGGCATGGAGCCTGGCTTCCATGAGATCTTCCGCGGCGACCTGTCGTACCACGCCTTCGTGCGGGTGGTGGCGGGGCAAGAGTATGTGCTGCTGCAAGACCAGAGCGAGTTTGAAGAGCGTGAGCGGGCGCTGTACACCACGGTGTGGATCGGCTTTGTGCTGTGCGTGGCGCTTGCGGTATTCCTCGGCCAGTTCCTCGCCCGCAAGGTGATCGAACCGGTGGTGCGGCTGTCGCGGCAGGTGCGCCACCGTGACCAGTTATTGGCCATGGCGCCGCCGCTGGCCCCCGATTATGCCGCCGACGAAGTCGGCCAACTGGCCGCTGCTTTCGATACCACGTTAGGGTTGCTGCGCCATGCCCTGACCCGCGAGCGTCTTTTCACCAGTGACGTCAGCCATGAACTGCGTACGCCCCTGATGGTGCTGGCCAGCTCCTGCGAGCTATTGCTGGAAAACCCCAATCTCGACGAGCGCGCGCGGTCCCAGGTGCAACGCATTTCGCGGGCTTGCGAAGACATGCGCGCGCTGGTGCAAACCTTCTTCCTCCTGGCGCGTGCGCAGAACACCGATGCCAGCCAGATTCCCACCATGACCCTGGACAGCGCCGCCTACGAATTGCTCGAGCAGTGGCGTGGGCCCATCGAGAGCAAAGGGCTGGAACTGCATTACCGGGTAGAGGAGGTGATGGCTGGTCACTTCAACGCCACTTTTCTGCGCACGGTGATGGGCAACCTGTTGCGTAACGCCCTGCACTACACCGACAGCGGCCATATCAGCCTGACCCTGGTGGCCGACGGCTTCATGGTGGAAGACACTGGCGTGGGCATTCCGGAAAACCAGCGCGAAGCGATGTTCCAGCCCTTTGTGCGTGGCGATAGCCAGCGCGGTGACGGTTTGGGGCTCGGCCTGTCGCTGGTGCAGCGTATTTGTGCGAGCCAGGGCTGGCAGGTCAACCTCAGTGCAGCCCAGCCCAGTGGTTGCCGGTTCAAAGTGGTGTTGGCCGGAGGCGCGAGCTGAATGGCGAGGCGAACGATGTCCGTGAATTGGCCGACGTTTGGTCGTAGTTTTCGGAACTTGGCCTCCATTGTGCAGACAAAGGCTGCTACATTCCGTGTCGATCGAGTTCTTACAAAAACTTCCTCGGTCGAGTCTGAGCCTTCCCGGGCCTTAAAGGGATATGGTCATCCGCCAGCGGGTGGCAGCTTTATATCTTCCGTATAGGACACTTACGCATGACTGCAGCGCTGCATATGCCGGCACCCGGCCTGTTTGAACAATGGTGGCAACAACAGGGTGAATGGGTAGAAGAACCCAACAGCAGACGCGGCGGTACCAGTGGTGTGCAACGTATTCGTGGCGAAGACGGTAGCCTGCTGTACGCCAAGCGCCAGGTCGGCCACATCTATCACAGCCTGCTCCACCCCTTCGGTCGCCCCACTGTGATGCGCGAACTGAAAGCGCTGCAGCGTTTGGCGGGGCTGGGCATCAATGTCCCGCGCGTGGTGTATTGCGGCGCCGAGCGCGATAGCGACAACAATTGGCGAGCGTTGCTGGTCACCGCCGACTTCGAAGGCTTTATCGAGATTGATCAATGGCACGCCGCCGGTGGCCGTGAGCGCCACGGCGAAGCGTTTCATCAGCAAGTCATGCAGGGCGTGGGCGCGATGATTGCGCGGATGAACAATGCCCGGTGGCAGCACAACTGCCTGTATTCCAAGCACGTGTTTATCCGCGTGCAAGGCGAGGGCAGCGAGGCGACTTTCGAGGTCGGGGTTCTGGATCTGGAGAAATCCCGCCAGCGCATCACCCGTCACCAAGCCGCTCGTCACGATCTTCTGCAGTTACGTCGCCATTCGTCGTGGAGCGCAGCAGATTGGCAACATCTTATCTATGGTCATTCCACAGCGTTTGGCAGCGCTATCAAAGGGTTGTGAAATGAAGCTAGATATTGCACGAGGTATATTCCTCATCGGCGCCCTGGGTGTGGCGTCACTGGCGGCAGCCGCCTGGCATGAGCCGGGCCCGACTGTGTTGCACTCGTTATCGGCCGGCAGCCAGTGTTCGATGCCTGCCAACGTCAAAGCCAAGATCGCTGTGCGTCCCGATCAGGACTTGTTGTTGCTGATGTTTGGTCTGGCGCAGGGCGGCACGCGCTAAGGCTGTCTACCGTTGTGGAATAGCCGCCTGCCCTGGCGGCTTTCGGCGGGACTCCGGCAAAACCCGGGTCGCGCTCGTTGCTTTCGTGGCTTATCATTAGCCCCCTAACGACACCCGCCTTGGTTCCGCTTCCCATGTTCGCGATTATCGCCGCCACGTTCGGCATCACCATGCCGGTGTTTGCCATGCTGTTTCTCGGCGTTTTCCTCAAGCGCCTGGCGTTGATCGACGGCAATTTCATCAATACCGCCTCGGGCCTGGTGTTCAACGTCAGCATGCCGGTCATGCTGTTTCTGGCGATTATTCACGCCGATCTGCGCACGGCCATGCAGCCGGCGGTGCTGGGTTATTTCGTGCTGGCGACCGTGGTCGGCTTTCTGCTGGCTTGGGGCTGGGCGATCTGGCGGGTGCCGGTGGCGGACCGAGGCGTCTACACCCAGGGCGCGTTTCGCGGTAACAACGGCATTATTGGTTTGGCCTTGGCCACCAGCTTGTACGGCGACTACGGCCTGTCACTGGGCGGCATTCTCGCCGGCGTAGTGATCCTCTCCTACAACAGCCTGTCGGCCATCGTCCTGGCGATCTACAGCCCCAGCGCCAAGTCGGATGTCTGGAGCATCAGCAAAAGCATCATCTGCAATCCGCTGATCATTGGCGTGCTGTCGGCCATTCCGTTTGCCTATTGGCAGATTGCGCTGCCCGCCTGGTTGACCACCTCGGGCGAATACCTGGCGCAGCTGACCATGCCGCTGGCACTGATCTGTATCGGCGGCACGTTGTCGCTGGCCTCATTGCGTAAAAGCGGGGCGATGGCGGTGAGCGCCAGTCTGATGAAGATGGTCTGGCTTCCGATTCTCTCTACGGCCGGTGCCTTTGTTTTTGGTTTCCGTGGCGCTGATCTCGGTGTGTTGTTTCTGTATTTTGCCAGCCCGACGGCGGCGGCCAGCTTCGTTATGGCTAAAGCCGCCAACGGTAACCATGAACTGGCAGCCGCCATTATCGTCATCACCACCCTGGTGGCGGCCATTACGACCAACATCGGTATCGTGTTTCTGCAATGGGGTGGTTGGATGTAAGCGTTGCGGCCGGGCGTTGTGAGCCATTCGGTAACTCTTACAAATTGTGTCCAGCGGTCATTGTCAGGCTTCTGAGGTAGGGATACCTTTGCCGGCTCTCGCGCGCCTAAAGGATTATGCATGCGCTCTGTGTTGTTGTTTTGCCTGGCCGCACTCGGTGCCAACGCCATGGCTGAACCTTCTGCCGATTTACAGGGACCGGTCGCCGGCTGGCGTTACTCCGGCCTGCTTGATCGCGCCGACGACGCCCGCGTCGCCTACCCGACTCCGCCCATCGACCGAGGCGCCCAACGCGGCCGCAGCCTGATCCAGGGCACTCTGAACAATCTGCAAGGCACCCGCCAACCGCACCGCCTGGTCGTCAACGGCAACCCGCTGCCGCTGTACACCGACGAGCAGGGCCGCTTTGTGCGCCCCTACAATTTTGGCGCCGGCTCCAACAGCGTCGAAGTGGTCAGCGGCGACGGCCAGTCGCTCAAGCGCGTGCAGTTCTATGAAGCCAATTTCAACAAGACTCCGGCGCGGGTGCGCATTGTCCTCGGTTGGGACGACCCCAAGGCCGAGCTCGACCTGCATGTGGTCACCCCCGACGGCCAGCACGCTTTCTGGGCCGATCCGGTGATGAGCAATGGCGGTGGCCTGGATGTCGACAGCGTCGATGGCCCCGGCCCTGAAATGTTCACCATGACTGCGCCGCTGCACGGCCGTTACCTGGTGTTCGTCAACTACTGGGGCAACCTCAATAGCCAGGGTTACAACTTCACCGAAGGCAGTAACCAGAACGAAGTGATCACCGCGCAGATCAGCCTGGTGTTCAACGAAAACACGCCGAACGAAAAACGCGAGACTTTTATCGTGCCCCTGCGCGGTATTGGCGATCTGCAACTGATCAAGTCATTCAATTATTAAGCTGCACCTACTGAATAAGCGCCGTAGCACGGACGAATTGGGGTTTGCATACAATGAGCGAGAACACCACCCAGAACGGGGCAGCCAGTCCCCAGGAAGGCAAAGCAGGCCGCAAGCGTCGCGTGTTGATCGCCGTGGCGATTGCCGTGCCGCTGTTTGCCGGTGCCGGCATTCTCGGCTGGTGGCAGCAGCACATGGCGCCGCCGCGCACCCTGGCCGAGAACAGCGAGTTGCAACTGGACCTGCAACACCCGCAGGTGCTGATCGAAAGCGAGTCCTTGAGCCGTCTGCCCAAAGACCTGCTGGCCGTACCGCTGCTGCGCGACACCCTGACCGAAGACCTGGTGTTCTACTACGAAGCCAACCCGGATCGCCTGGGTATCACCGGCAGCCTGCGGCGCATCATCTACGAGCATGACCTCGAGCTGCAGGACACCCTGCTCGAACAACTGCTCGACCAACCTGCGCAGGTTGCCCTGTGGCGCGGTGCCGACGGCAAGCTGAAGAACTTCATGGTGCTGATGGAGCGCGGCGGTCTGGCCCGTTTGCTCGAGCCGCTGGCCCACGTAGCCGCCGATGACACCCAGTTGCGCCAAGTCGCCGAGCTGCGCGTCGACGGCGACGCCGTGCCGCTTTATCGCCTGCGCTACAACGGCGAACGCGCGCTGCTGTTCGCCAGCTACGGCGACAAACTGGTGATGCTGTCCAACCCCGGCATGTTGCTGGAAAGCGACAGTGAAGGCGCGCAATTGGGCAAGGGGGCCACCGAAGCAGTGGAAGCCATGCTCAATGGCGAGGCCGCCTTCACCGAAGGTTTTGGCTTGAAAGAGCGCGGTGAACTCAAGCAACGCATCTCCCTGGGTAGCGACTACGTTGCCATGGGCTACCAGCGTTTTATCCCGAGCTTCGCCGGTCTGCGTTTTGAAATGGACGGCAGCGGCTGGCACAGCTACCTGGCCCTGAGCGACAGCAGCGAAACCACCACCCTCGACTTCAACCCGATCTGGCGCGCCATGCCGATGGGCGCCAGCGCCTGCGTAGCGCTGCCGGTGGCGCCAGCGGTGCACGAAAAGATGCTCGCCAAAGTCGGTGCCGAACCGGCGGTGGCCAAGCAGTTGAGCGAACACCTGACCGGCGCCGCCGGCCTCTGCTGGTACCCCAACTCGCGCCTGCACAGCCCGCTGCTGGTCGGCCAACTGGACGACAAAGCCGGCTCCAGCCTGGACGAAAACCTCGGCAAACTCTTCGGCTCGGTAATCGGTGCCTGGGAGTCCAACGTCGAAGGCGGCATCTTCCCGGTCAGCGATGAAGCGCGCGGCGACGGCCATAGCTGGCAGCGCGAAGTCAGCTCCAACTTCGGCCAATACCCCACCAGCGAGGCGCAGGTGCCGGACGCCATTGTCACCAACGGCTTCTTCCGCATCAGCTTGGTTCGCCACGGTTCGACCCTGCTGTTCTCCCTCGACGACACCCTGGTCAACAAAGGCCTGGATGCCCTCGACAAACGTTTCCCGCCATTGGCTGACGTGCTCCCTAAAGACGCGGTAGTGCCGGCTTATCTGGCGCCGAACACCCTGTCGACCCTGTTCGAGCAGGAAACCCTCGACGCCTTGCCGAGCGACATGGAGCCGGTGTTCCGCAACGCCGCGCAAACCCTGCTGCTGCCAAAACTCAAAGCCCTGGCCGGGCACAACAGCTACGCGCTGACCCTGCCAGCCGATGCCGCGCCAGACTCGAAATGGCAATGGTTGCCGCTGGAGTGGCGTTCGCTGTGAGATCGCGCGCCGCCATTACGCTGGTGCTGCTGGGTAGCCTGTTGCTGCCCACGCTCGCCTGCGCCACGGCATCCGCTATCACCCCGCTGGATGCCGAGCAGTCCCAGGTGTTCCGCGCCTGGTTCGTGCGCATCGCCCAGGAGCAATTGCGCCAGGGCCCGAGCCCACGCTGGCACCAACAAGACTGTGCGGGCCTGGTGCGTTTCGCCGCCAACGAGGCACTGAAAGTGCACGACGCCAAGTGGCTGCGCGCCAATGGCCTGTCCAATCGCTACCTGCCGCCGGAACTGCAACTGCAAGACACACAGCGCAGCCTGGCCCAGCAATGGCAACAGGGCGGCGGCAAAGTTGGCCCGTACGTCAACGCGATCAAACTGATTCAGTACAACAGCAATTTTCTCGGCCGCGACCTCAACCAGGCGCGCCCGGGTGATCTGATTTTTTTCGACCAGGGCGATGAGCAACATCTGATGATCTGGATGGGCCGCGAAATCGCTTACCACACAGGCACCACCACGCCGACCGATAACGGCATGCGTTCGGTCAGCGTGCAACAACTCATGACATGGAAGGACACCCGATGGATACCCGACGAATCCAATCCGAATTTTATCGGTATTTATCGTCTGCAGTTCCTAGCGCGATGAAGGCTCCTGCGCTGGGCTTGGCCCTAGTCGCCAGCCTGCTGCTGCCAGTGACCGCTCTGCACGCTGAAGACAGTGTCAACTCCAGCGGTTACACGCCCATGGCGGGCGAGTCGTTCTTCCTGCTGGCCGACTCAAGCTTTGCCACCGACGAAGTGGCCCAGGTGCGCCTCGAAGCGCCCGGCCGCGATTACCGTCGCTACACCATGGAACCCTATGGTGGCGTGGACATGCGCGTGTACCGCATCGACCAGCCGCTGGAGTTTCTGAAGCGCCAGAAGAACCTGCACCGGGTGGTTGCCGAAGGTGAATTCAAAGGTGAAGGCCTGGCCAACACCCTGTCGTACCTGTGGGACAACTGGTACCGCAAATCCCGTCGGGTGATGCAGCGTGCGTTCTCCTATGAATCGCGCAAGAACGTTACCGAAGAGGCGCCGGAACTGAAAATGGGCACGGCCATCGCCGAGCCGACCCAGTACGAAAACGCCCCGCAATTCGCACCGATGAAAGGCCTGCCGCTGGTGGCGCAATTCCGCTACCCGCTGTGGGACGCCAAAGCCATTCAACCGCCCAAGGGCGTGGAACTGGCTGGCTCGTCCAGCGACTTTGTCACCGTCAATCCGGGCAACGTGTATGTGCCCTTGGGCAAGCTGAAACCGGGGCTGTATCTGGTCGAAGCGCTGGTGGGTAAATACCGCGCCACCACCATGGTGTTCGTTTCCAACACCGTGGCCGTGAGCAAGATTGCCGGCGACGAGCTGCTGGTGTGGACCGCGCGCAAGCACGAAGGCAGCGTAGTACCCAAAGCCAAAGTGCTGTGGAGCGATGGCCTCGGCGTGATGAGCAGCGGCACGACCGATGACCAAGGTTTGTTGCGCCTGAAACACGCCAGCCCTGAGCGCTCTTATGTGTTGGGTGAAGACAGCGAAGGCGGCGTGTTCGTCTCCGAGAACTTCTATTACGACAGCGAAATCTACGACACCAAGCTGTATGCCTTCACCGACCGTCCGCTGTATCGCCCAGGCGATTGGGTGGAAGTGAAAATCCTCGGCCGCGAATTCAAAAACGCCCGCGATTCGGTGGCCCCCACCAGCGCCCCGGTGAAACTCACCGTGCTGGACGCCAACGGCACCGCCCTGCAAACCCTCGACCTCGCCATGGACAGCAAGGCCGGCAGCCAAGGCCGCTTCCAGTTGCCGAACAACGCCGTGGCCGGCGGTTACGAGCTGCGTTTCGGCTACCGCGACCAGCAATACAGCAGCGCCTTCCGCGTCGCCGACTACATCAAACCGCACTTTGAAATCGCCCTCGACCTGGCCAAGCCAGACTTCCGCACCGGCGAAGAAGTGAAGGGCAATCTGGTACTGGTCTACCCCGACGGCAAGCCAGTGCAGAACGCCAAGGTGCAACTGACCCTGCGCGCCCAGCAGCTGTCGATGATCGACAACGAACTGCAGTACCTCGGCCAATTCCCGGTCGAGCTGGCCACCACCGAAATCACCACCGACAGCCAGGGCCGTGCCGAGTTGAAACTGCCGGCCGCCGACAAACCGAGCCGCTACCTGCTGACCGTATTCGCCAGCGATGGAGCGGCCTACCGGGTGAAAACCAGCAAGGAAATCCTCATCGAGCGAGGCGCCGCCCGTTACCGCCTGAGCGCGCCGCAGCGCTTCAGCGCCGCCAACGAAAAGGTGCACTTCAGCTACCGCAGCGAAACCGCCCTGGGGCAGAAAAAGGACGCGCACAAACCGGCGCACTTCGAGTGGGTTCGTCTGGAAGACCAGAGCAAAGACGAAGGCAGCCTGGCTGCTGATGCCGATGGTTTCGACCTGAGCTTCGAACGGCCGGGCTCCTACAGCATCACCCTCAAGGACGACCACGGCCTGATCCTCGGCGCCACCGGCCACTCGGTGAGCGGCGAAGGTGTCAAAGCCGTCGCTGGCACTATCGAGATCGTGCTGGATAAACCGGAATACAAAGCCGGCGACGAAGCCCTGGCACTGATCACCTTCCCGGAACCGGTAGGCGATGCCCTGCTGACCCTGGAGCGTGATTCGGTAGAAGCTACCGCACTGTTGAGCAAAGGCGCCAACTGGCTGAAGCTGGAAAAACTCAGCGACACCCAATACCGCGCCCGCATTCCGGTTACCGAGCAGTTCTCGCCGAACCTGACCTTCTCCGCCCTGTACACCAAAGGCGGCGATTACAGCTTCCAGAACGCCGGCATCAAAGTCGCCGCGCCGCAGATCGACATCACCATCGCCGCTGACAAAGAGCAGTACCAGCCCGGCGACCTGGTGACCATCGACCTCACCACCCAGTTCGCCGGCAAGCCGGCAGCCACGCGCCTGACCGTCAGCGTGGTGGACGAAATGATCTACGCCCTGCAGCCGGAAATCGCGCCGAGCATCGACCAGTTCTTCTACCACCCGCGCCGCAATAACGTGCGCACCAGCGCCAGCCTGTCGTTCATCAGCTACGACGTGGCACTGCCAGGCTCGCCCACCGCACCGAGCAAAGCCAACCGCAGCGACCGCAGCGTGAAAGTGCTGGAGCGCCCGCGCCGCGAAGAAGTCGACACCGCTGCCTGGCAGCCTGACCTGGTCACCGACGCCGATGGCCACGTAAAACTGACCTTCCGCATGCCCGACTCCCTGACCCGCTGGCGCATCACCGCCCGCGCCGTGAGTGACGCCGGCACCGTGGGCCAGAAAAAGCAGTTCATCCGCTCGGAAAAACCGCTGTACCTGAAGTGGAGCGGCCCGACCCAGTTCCGCACCGACGACCAACCGGCCATGGGCGTGTTCGTGTTCAACCAGGGCGAGCAGGCGACCAAAGCCGAGCTGGTCAGCCACTTCAACGGCCAGGAAAAACGCACCGCCATCGACCTGGAAAAAGGCATCAACTACCTGCCGCTGCCGAAAGTGCCAATGGCCGCTGGCGAATGGAAAGCCGAGCTGTTGCTCGACGGCAAACCGGTAGACGCCCTCGGCGTCACCCTACGTACCGTCGGCAAAGGCTGGCAGGACCTGCAAACCCAGCGCCTGGCCGCCAACGCCGGAGCCAACGCTCTGCAACTGCCAAGCGATGCCCGCGACATCAGCCTGCGTCTGGACGACAGCGCCCAGGCGCTGTTCAACAGTAACCTCGATGACCTGCTCGAATACCCCTATGGCTGCGTCGAGCAGACCGCCAGCCGTTTGCTGCCGTTGAGCCTGGCCTATCCGTTGCTGAGCAAAGCCGAAGTCGGCAATGCCGAGGGTGGGCGCGTGGAGAAACGCGTCACCGACCGTCTGCGCCTGATCATGCAGAACAGCCGCCTGCGCCTGGTGCAGATGGCAGGTCCCGAAGCCTTGTTCACCTGGTGGGGCGAGGGCGCCGAGCCGGATGCCTTCCTGACCGCTTACGCCTACTACGCCGACTGGTACGCCAGCCAGGCCCTGGAACTGAGCCTGCCGGCCGATCACTGGCAGCGGGTGATGGACATCTACGCCAAACAGGCGGCGACCACGCCGCTGCTGCAACGGGCGTTGATTCTGGCGTTTGCCAAAGACATGAAGCTGCCGATCAACACCCTGGTCGAAGGCCTGATGACCGACCTGGCCAACCACGACGCACAGGCCAAGGCCGATGCCGAAGTGGCGGCCAAAGTTGAAGCAGCCACCGATGGCGAAGCCGCTGCCCAAGCGCCGCGTACCGACGTCGCCAGCGTGCAACCGGCTGGCGTTGACGAAACCCCGAGCGATGACGGCCTCACCAGCCTGATTCTTGCCGCGCCGAACTCCAAGCTCGGCCTGGCCCTGGCCCGGGTGCTGACAGCGGACCTGGCCAAGCAAAGCAAAGTGGCGTTACCGGTTGCGTTCAGCGAACAACTGGGCAGCGCTCAGGAGCTGGTCAACGCCAGCGAACATCCGTTCGTGGCCAGCCTCAAGGCCAAGTTGAACGGTGTTGATCAAGCGCAGGCCAAAGCCTTGCTGCAACGCCTGGCGCCGGAACAGTCGACCCTGGAACGCGCCCTGGCGCTGACCTGGCTGCAAGCCGCCAGCCAACAGAAAGCTGCGGTCAGCGAGCTGAAACCGGGTGAAGGCTGGCAAGCCCAGCAACGCCCGAGCGGAGAAACCCAATGGCGCTGGACCGGTAAAGGTGTGCCTAGCAACCTCGACCTGCCGGCCTCTGTTACGGCGCCCGTCAACGTCGCGCTTAGCTACCGCAGCGAACAAGGCAAGCCGGGCGTATTGCCGGTCAGCCTCAGCCGTCGTCTATTGCGTCTGGTGCCAGGTGATACCGCGTTCGAGTTCAGCGTGAAAGAAGTCGGCGAAGGCGAAGCCATCTCCGGCGACGACCTGTACCTGGACGAAGTGAGCCTGACCAGCGAAGACGCCCGCGCCCTGCGCTACGGCCTGCTGGAAGTGCCGCTGCCGCCAGGTGCCGACGTTGAGCGCACCACCTGGGGTATTCAGGTCAGCGGCCTGGATTCGGAAGAAGCCGCGCCACTGGAAAAAGCCCGCCACGAAGACGGCCAACTGCTCTACGCAGTCCCGGTGGACAGCCTGCAAGGCGGCCTGACCGTGCGCCATCTGGTGCGCTTCTCGCAGAAGGGCGAATTCTCCCTGCCGCCAGCGCGCTATGTACGCATGTACGCGCCGCAAGATCAGGCGCTGGAAGTTGAACCGAGCTACGGCAGCCTGAAGGTCGAATAAGCCGTGCGCCTGGGCTGGTTGTGCATGGCGTTGCTGCCCCTGCTCGCGCGAGCGGGGGAGGCCCCGTTGCAACTGGCCATTGGTGCGCCGCCGGCCACGCAACTGCTGCACCTCAACCATCAGCAGGTACTCAGCCGCGGGCCGTTGCCGGCCGAGCTGAGTGCGCCGCTGGGCAGCCTGTGGAAATTGTTCGTCTACGCCTACCTGGTCGACAGCGGTAAAACCGAGGTCGGCTACACCTGCAAAGGCCAGGACCGCGACGAGGTGTACTGCTGCAAAGCCGGCGAGCGCATCGAGCGCGACCAGGCGCTGACGCAGAGCTGCGGCCTGTACTTTTCCCCCGCCAATCTCAAACTCGATGCCGCCGCCTGGCGCGGTTACTGGCAGCAACGCCAGGCGCCACTGTGGCTCAGCGACATGGCCCAACTGCAACCGCAGCAACGGGTGCCGGTGGCGCAACTGCTGCAACAGCTCGCCAGCCTGCCGGCGCAGGAACAGGCCAGGCGGGTGCTGCTCGACGTGATGCTGCATGCGCCTGAAGGCATCACCCTCGGTGCGCTGGGCGGTCGGCTGCGGGTGAAAACCTGGAGCTGGCTGGCCGACCATGATGCACAGGCACGCCAGGGTGGTTTCGCCGGTTGGCTGGTAGACGGCACACCGGTGTGGGCCGGCGGTACGGGCACCAGCCAACGGATTCTCAAGGACTACGCCCAAGCCCTTGGCAGTGCTTTGCCGACGCCTGCGTCGGAAGCGCCTGGCCAGTGCGTGGAGGTGCAACTGTTCGCCCGTTATCCGGTGCGCCAGGTGCGCAGCAAAGCCAGTGGCCAACTGGTTGGCGCCGGCGCGTTGCGCGGCGACTACGAGGTGCAGTTCAGCAACGGCAATCGCCTGCCCATCAGCAGTGCGGGTGAATTGTTTGTCGGTGCCGATGGCCAGCTCACCGCGCGCTTGAACCGCGAAGATTACGTCGCCCGCGTGCTTGACCGCGAAGCCTCGGCGCAACCCGCCGAGGCCGCCAAAGCGCTGGCCGTGACCATCCGCACCTACCTGCTGCAAAGCGCCACCCGCAACGGTGAATGCCTGGTAATTGCTGACAGCAGCGCCAGCCAGCGCGTGGCGCCACGCCCGGCCAGCGATGGTGCGCAGCAGATCGCCGCCTGGACCAGCGACCTGGTACTGGCTGGCAGCCCGGTGAACTACCACAGCGACAAAACCGGCCCGGACCGCCTGGCCTGGCAAGCCGCCGTCGAACAAGCGGGGCAGGGCCTGCGTTACGACGCCATCCTCGCCCGAGCGTTCCCGCGTGCCAGCCTCAGCCGTTGGGACCAACCCAGCGCTGCCTGCCAAGCCCTGGGCAACGCCGAAGACTGGCTGAAAAAACAGCAACGCAGCTGGCGCCAGCGCCTGCAAAGCGAACCCGGCTACGTCGAAACCAGCGAGTTTGCCGTGTGCCAATTGAGCGGCGGCAAACCCCATGTCGACCGTGAGCGCCAACGCATTTTTGTCCGCGGTATGTACTCGCTGCAGGACCGCCTCGACCTGACCCACGAATACCTGCACCTGGCCTTCGCCGCACACCCCAACGGCCAGGATGAAACCTACATCGAAGGCCTCGCCCGCCATCTACTTCTGGAATAGCCCCATGCGTGTACGCCTGACTGAAATCGCCCTGTTCCTCGCCTGCCTGCCGTTGGCCGCGCTTGCCACCGACGGCGTGCAAATCGACACGCCGGTAGGCGGCTGGCGCAAAGGCTCGGACGAGGGCGCGCACTTTATGCAGGAGGTGAACTACCCGGCCTCCTCCGTGAACAGCGCCGCCGACCAGGCCAACACTGCGCGCATCGCCGGGCAGATCAAGTCCACGCCCAAAGACGCGAACAAACCGGCACGCCTGATCGTCAACGGAATCAGCATGCCGCTCAAGGTGCAGGAAGACGGCAGCTTCGACCGGCCGTTCGTGTTTCCGTCCGGCAGCAACAGCGTCGAAGTGCGCAACGTCGACGGCACGGCCAAGCACCGCGTGCAGTTCTACAACCGTGGCAGCGGCGAAACGGCGGCCAAGCTGCGGGTGGTGCTGTCGTGGGACAGCGACAACACCGACCTCGATTTGCACGTGGTGACACCCGATGGCGGGCACATCTGGTATGGCGACCGCTCAGCCGCTAACGGCGGCGCGCTGGATGTCGACGTGACCACCGGCTATGGGCCAGAGATGTTCGCCTCGCCGACGCCGTTGGCGGGTGAGTATCTGGTGTATGTGAATTACTTTGGTGGCGGTTCGAGCAGCGACGAAGAGGGCGCCGAAACGCCAGCACAGGCGCTGACCACTGCACAGGTGACAGTGATTTCCCAGGAAGGCACGGCGAATGAAAAGCAGGAGTCATTCATCGTGCCGATGCGGGCGACGGGGGAGCTGACGCTGGTGAAGCGGTTTAGTTATCCGTAGGGCGGATAGCTGCCAGTTCGTTTGGTTTGGTGGTGTTCTTCTTTGTCGCGTGCGCTGAGCGTTTTGTTTCGCGCCTTACGCGCGAGTATCTTTTTCCAGTCGATGAAAAAGACACCAAAAAATCTCGCCCCCACCTTGGGTTTTCACTGCGTGAAAACTACCCTCGTTCCATCGTTGCTCCGGGGGCACGCCACGACGGGCCGTCCCTGGCCCATCGTGCCTCTCGCGGCATCCCTGCCGCTCAACCCCCTCCACAACGATTCCACTCGGCCTGCGCTCAAGGGGCGGGCAGATCAAGATCAAAAGCCAGATCAACGGCAAATCAACTGCCCCTCACCCCAACCCTCTCCCGCAAGCGGGAGAGGGGGCCGATCTTCGTAGGAGCGATCTTGCTCGCGAATCCTGGAAAAGCTAGTCGAGAATTGTGTTTGCAGGGTTCGCCAGCACTTTAGCCGCGGCGCTCTTGATCTCCTTTTCCAGGAATCGAGGCTTCAGCCTCGAGTTTTTGATTTGCTGGCTGTTGATCTAGCTGTTGATCTTGATCCACCCGCCCCGTTAGCGAAGGCCGAGTGCAGGCGCTGAGTAAGGGGTTGAGCGGCCGGGAGCCGCGAAAGGCAAAGACAGGCCAAGGATGGCCTGTTTTGCCGGCCCCTGGAGCAGCGCCGGAAGGAGCAACCGTGTTTCAAATCAAGCTTTATTCGCATCGAAATGGGTCTGGTCACGGAGCATGGCGTTCAGGATCACTAGCAGCTTG
>NZ_QAOJ01000014.1 GCF_003050835.1 Pseudomonas sp. GV071
AGAGAAACCTGCTTCGACCCATGCTCCCTCACGGTCTCGTAACCAAAGGGAACCACGGTCTGAAGCAGGTTGAATTTAGCTTACAAGGGGACCCGAAGCGCAGCGTAGGGCCGAGGTTGGGGCAAGATTTTTTGGATTTTTTTTTATGGTTCGGCTCACCGACGACTGAAAAAAGAAACTCGCGCGTAAGGTGCGAAACAAAACGCTCAGCACCCGCGGTAAAGCAGAACACCGCCACATCCCAAGGAAACGCCAACCCCGCGCCCAGGTCGCAAAACCGACCTCTATCCCCCAAGGGATATATACGCCCCCAAACCCCCATTGCTAGTTTCCCCTCACACGCACAAGAACCAGTACAAGGGGCGAGCGGTGAGCGATTCCAGCCAAGCATTCGATATCGAGTTCCGTCAGGTGGTGAAGCGCTACGGCGCCACGCCGGCGGTCAACGGTGTGAGCTTTCAGGTGCGCCGTGGCGCTTTCCATTCGTTTCTTGGCAGTTCGGGCTGCGGCAAAACCACCACCCTGCGGATGATCGCCGGCTTCGAGCAACCCTGCGAAGGAGAGGTGTTGCTGGCCGGCCGTTCGGTGGCCGGGGTGCCGGCGTTCCAGCGGCCGGTGAACATGGTGTTCCAGAGCTACGCGCTGTTCCCGCACCTGAGCGTGGCCGACAACATCGCCTACGGCCTGCGCTACCAGAACCCGCGCCCGGATAAAAAAGAACAACGTCGCCTGGCCGATGAAGCCCTGGAGATGGTCCGCCTCAGCGGCTACGGCCAACGCAAACCCAGCGAGCTCTCCGGCGGTCAGCAACAACGTGTAGCCCTGGCCCGCGCCCTGGTGAACAAGCCCACGGTGCTGCTGCTCGACGAACCGCTGGCGGCGCTGGACCGCAAGCTACGCAAGGAAATGCAGTCCGAGCTGCTGCGCTTGCAGCGTGAAGTGGGCATCACCTTTGTGCTGGTCACCCACGATCAGGAAGAGGCGCTGTCGATGAGCGACAGCATCAGCGTGATGCAGGACGGCCTGATCGTGCAGACCGCGACCCCCGAACAACTCTACGAAACCCCTGCCAGCCGCTACGTGGCCGACTTCATTGGCGAGTCCAACCTGTTCAACGGCACGGTACGCCGCGTCGATGGCAACTCGGTGGTGCTGGAAACCGCCCAGGGCCTGCAGTTGACCAGCCCGCGCAGCCCGAGCGGCAAGGCCCTCAGCGCCCAGGTCGAAGGCTGCATTGCGGTGCGCCCGGAGCTGATCAGCATCGGCGCGGCCAACTCGCCGCTGGGCCGCGAGGTGACCCTCAACGGTCAGGTGGAAGACCGTATCTACCTCGGCAACCTCACCGAGTACCGCGTTCGTACCGAACCCTTTGGCATCGTCTGTGTGCGAGTGCCGCGGGTGCGGGAACACCACCAGGCGAGTTTCGAACACGGCGCCGCCGTGCAGATCGGCTGGGACCAGGCCAATGGCCTGGCGATGGGACTTTGATAGGCGCAGTTCGGCAGGTCCACCAATAACTAACCGACACGTTTAAGGGGAAGCACTGTGGATAAAAAAGACTTTATTAAAACAATGCGTAGCTGGCAGAACGGTTCGATCACTCGCCGCGACTTTCTGGGCCGTACCGGCCTGGGTGTAGCCGCCGCCGTTGTCGCTAGCAACATGCCCGGCATCCTGACCAACAACGCCTTCGCCGCCGAAAAAGGTTCGATTGGCGACCGCGTGGCCCTGGCCACCTGGCCCAATTACCACAACCCGGCCAACCTCGAAGCCTTCGCCAGCCAGACCGGTGCCAAGGTGCAGATGAGCGTGTTCGGTTCCAACGAAGAAATGCTCGCCAAGTTGCAGGCCGGTGGCAGCGGCTGGGATGTGTTCGTACCCACCAACTACACCATCAGCACCTACGTGGAGCTGGGCCTGATCGAGCCGCTGGACCTCACCCGACTGAGCAACTTCGATCCCAAGTCCTACGAAAAACGCTTCATGGAACAGGGCATCGTCAACGGCAAGGTGTATGCCGTGCCGAAGAACTGGGGCACCACCGGCTTCGTTTACGACAGCGAAAAAATCAAAGGCAAACCGGCATCCTGGAAAGAGTTCTGGGAGCTGGCCAAAGGCCCGGCAACCGGTCGGGTGATGGTGCACGACTACCAACTCACTGCCATCGGCAACGCGCTGAAATCCTTCGGCTACAGCTTCAACTCGCTGGATGAAAAAGAGCTGGCCGACGCCGAGAAGCTGTTGATCGACGTGAAGCCGCACCTGTTCGCCATCAACTCCGACTACCAGCCGAGCATGCGCAGCGGCGATGCCTGGATGTCCATGTGCTGGACCGGCGACGGCTCGCAGTTGCACCGCGACTTGCCCAACCTGCAGTTCACGCTGGGCAAGGAAGGTGGCGAATTGTGGAGCGACTTCTTCGCCATTCCCAAAGACGCCGAGCATCGTGACGCGGCCTACGCCTTTATCAACTTCCTGCTCAACCCACAGGTGAACAAGCTGGAAGTCGAGGCCCACGGCTATCCGAGCGGCGACAAACGTGTGGACGCCTTGCTGCCCAAGGAAATGCTCAGCGACCCGATCATGTACCCGGCGGCTGAACTGCTCAGCACCCTGGAGTTCGGCGCGGCAGCCACCCTTACCAGCCCGGTGCGGGCGGAATTGATGGCGCGGTTTAAAGCCGCCTAACGCAAACCTCGGTCCCTGTGGGAGGGGCTTTAGCCGCGATGCTCTTGATCTTTGGAAAGCATCGCGGCTAAAGCCCCTCCCACACCGAATGTGCTGGCAAAAAAAGATCCGTTTATGCCCAAGGATTCCCCGATGAACATTGCCGTTAGCACGCCGCTGCCTGCAGTGGCTGCCGCTGCGCCCAAACCTGCGCCCAGCCTCGGCCGGCGTATCACCTGGCTGCTGCTGTTGCCCTCAACCTTGTGGTTCGTGCTGCTGCTGTTGATGCCGCTGGTGGTGATCCTGCTGTTCAGCCTCGGTGAGCGCAGCGCAGTGGGCGGTTACACCCCGGCGTTCACCTTCGCCAATTACCTCAACCTGGCCTCCCGTGCGGCGGCGTTCAGCAACACCCTGGTGCTGGCGCCATTGGGCACCTTGGTGTGTCTGCTGGCGGCTTACCCGCTGGCGTATTTCCTCGCGGTGAAGGTGCAGCGCAACCGCTCGTTGTTGCTGACCCTGGTGATCGTGCCGTTCTGGACCAGCTTTCTGATCCGCACCTATGCGTGGATTTTCATCTTGAGCGGCAAAGGCATTCCGGCGCTGCTGGCCAGCCTAGGTCTCGATGACGTGCGCCTGATCAACACGCCAACGGCGGTGCTGATCGGCATCGTCTACGGCTATCTGCCGCTGATGGTGTTCCCGATTTTTGTCAGCCTGGAGAAGCTCGATAAACGCTTGTTGGAGGCGTCGCACGATCTGGGCGCCGGCGCCTTCGAAACCTTCCGCCGGGTGACCCTGCCGCTGTCGGCGCCGGGGGTGATCACCGGGGTGATGCTGGTGTTCATTCTGCTGATGGGCGAGTTCCTGATTCCGGCGATTCTCGGCGGCGGCAAGGTGTTTTTTGTCGGCAACGCGCTGGTCGACCTGTTCCTGCAATCGCGCAACTGGCCGTTCGGCAGCGCGGTGGCGATGACCCTGGTGGCGATGATGCTGGCGATCATCGCGGTGTATCTGAAACTGGTGGCGCGCTACGGCGGCCGCCAGCAAGACGGGATGCTCTGAGATGAATGACAAGGCTCTGTGGCTACGGGGTTATTCCACCTCGGTGTACCTGTTTCTCTACGCGCCCATCGCGCTGATCATGCTGTTCAGCTTCAACGCCGGGCGCAGTGGGCTGTCGTTCGAATGCTGCTCGACGCAGTGGTTCGGCCGTGCGTTTGCTAACCCGTTCATCATGGAAGCGCTGGGCAACAGTGCGTTGATTGCGCTGTGTTCGGCGTTGCTGGCGACCCTGTTAGGCACCCTGGCGGTGTTCGGTTTGCAGCGCGTCAGCGGGCGGGTGCGGATGGTGTTTGATGCCCTGACCTACTGCGCGATCATCGTGCCCGGCATCGTCATCGGCATTGCCACGTTGATCGCCTTTATCACCTTGTTCGACCTGTTCAACCCGCTGCTGGCGGCGCTGAACCTGGGCCTGCCGAAACTGCGCATGGGCTTTTTCACCGTGGTGGCGGCGCACTCGCTGTTCACCATGGCGCTGGTGATGGTGATTGTCCGCACCCGCGTCGATGCCCTCGACAAAGCCCTGCTGGAAGCCTCGGCCGATCTGTATGCGCCGCCGCTGGAGACCTTCTGGCGGGTGATCTTGCCGCAGATAGCGCCAGCGATTCTGGCCGGCTTTCTGCTGGCGTTCACGTTCAGCTTCGACGATTTCATCATCGCGTTTTTTGTCGCCGGCTCGGAAACCACCTTGCCGATCTACATCTTCTCGTCGATCCGTCGGGGCATCACCCCGGAGATCAATGCCATCTCCACTGTGATCATCCTCGCCTCGCTGGCGCTGCTGTTCACCTCCCGTTATCTGCAGGGCCGCCGAGCCGCCTGAAGGAGAGAGCCATGCGCGATCAGCTGTATATCAACGGCCAATGGGTAAATCCGGACCTGGGCGGCTACTTCGACAGCCTCGACCCGGCCACTGAGGAAGTCATCCAGCGGGTGCCGGCCGGCACCGAAGAAGACATCGACCACGCCGTGCGCGCCGCCCGCCGCGCCTTCGACAATGGCTGGGGGCAGACCACCGGCGCCGAACGCGCCGACTGGCTGGAGGCGCTGGCCAGTGAACTGGAAGGCAGCCAGGACGCCCTGGCGTTGCTTGAGGTACGCGACAACGGCAAGCCGCTACCCGAAGCGCAATGGGACATCGGCGATGCCATCGGTTGCTTTCGTTACTACGCCGAACTGGCCCGTGAACTCGACCAGCAACAGAATGAGCCGCTAGCCCTGCCGGACGAGCGTTTCCGTTGCCATATCCGCCGCGAGCCGATTGGTGTGGCGGGGCAGATCATTCCCTGGAATTACCCGTTACTGATGGCTTCGTGGAAGGTCGCCCCGGCCTTGGCGGCAGGCGCGACAGTGGTGCTCAAACCCTCCGAACTGACCCCGCTGACCGCGCTGGAACTGGCCGCTGCCGCCGACAAGATCGGCTTGCCGGCGGGCGTTTTGAACATCGTCACCGGCCTTGGCGGCGATGCCGGCAGCCCGCTGAGTCAGCACCCACAGGTGGATAAACTGGCCTTCACCGGCAGCGTGCCGACCGGGGCGAAAATCATGTCGGCGGCCGCTGCCGATATCAAAAACATCAGCCTGGAGCTGGGCGGCAAGTCGGCCTTTATCGTGTTTGACGATGCCGATATCGACGCCGCCGTGGAGTGGATTCTGTTCGGTATTTTCTGGAACCAGGGCCAGGTGTGCAGCGCCACCTCGCGTCTGCTGGTGCAGCAGGGGATCGCCAGCAAATTGCTCGAGCGCCTGGTGGAAGCGGCGCGCGCCATTACCATCGGCAGCGGCCTGGAGCAGGGGGTATTGCTTGGGCCGTTGGTGAGCAAAGGGCAACTGGAAAAAGTCATCGGCTTCGTCGAACAGGCCAAACTAAGCGGTGCCAAATTGCTCACCGGCGGCAAGCGCCCGGCGCACCTGGAACGTGGTTATTTTATTGAGCCGACGATCTTCGACGAGCCGGCGGAGAACAGCATCATCTGGCGCGAAGAAGTGTTCGGCCCGCTGCTCTGCGTGAAACGTTTCAGCACCGAGGAAGACGCCATCCGCATGGCCAACGCCAGCCGCTTCGGCCTGGCCGGCGCGGTGATGAGCGCTGACCCGCAGCGTGCCACGCGGGTGGCCAATGGGCTGCGCGCCGGCATCGTCTGGGTCAACTGCTCACAACCCACCTTCAACCAGGCGCCCTGGGGCGGAATGAAACAGAGCGGCATCGGCCGCGAGTTGGGGCGCTGGGGGTTGGATAACTATCTGGAAGTGAAGCAGGTTACCGAGTACATCGGCACTGAGCCGTGGGGGTGGTACCTGAAGTGATCGCCGCCTGGGCTGTGTTTCCAGGAATCGAGGCCGGGTAGGAGCGGCTTCAGCCGCGATGCTTTAAAAGTTCGACCCACCCGCTCGTTCCATGTAGTGGTGATCGGGCACGCCGGGGAGGGTGGAGATGCGTTGGGCGATCACCTGAAAACCCAGGCGCTCATACAGCGCCTGCGCCAATGGGTTTTCTGCGGAGACGTCCAGCGCCGCCTTCGGTAAGCCACGCGCGCAGCCCAGCTTGAGGAAATAGTCGATCAACTGGCTGCCAATGCCCTGGCCGGTCAGGCCCGGTTGTACGCCGAGGTGGGCGAGGTAGCTCATACCCTTTTGCGGCGGCTTGATCAGGTGTTCCATCTGCAGGCCCCTGTGGATAACCCCGACAGCCAGGCGCACTCCGTAGAAACGCAGAATCTGCCAGGTGGCGGCGAGCATGTTACTGAGGTTGGCGTCGGCGCTGGCCAAGGTGCCGGTGACCACCACCTGGCCTTCCAGCTCACCGACCCAATGCTGGCGATGGCTGAACTGCCCGCTGTTGCCGATAAATACCTGGCGGAGAAAATCCTGCACCTGGCTATGCCCGAACACGTAATCGAAGGCGGCCGGACCTGAGCTATAGATCAGCGGAATGGCGGCGTCGGCGTCATCGGGGCGGGCAGGGCGGAAGGTCAGGGACATGGCAACCTCGTGCGGAAGAGGGGAAAAGCGAATCTAGCACGATAGTTCCATTTCTGCTCGGTTGAGCCAGGCCAACACACCCAAGCCCGCTGCACGGCCACTGGCAAAGCAGGCAGTAAGCAGGTAGCCGCCGGTGGGCGCTTCCCAGTCGAGCATCTCGCCGGCGCAGAACACACCGGGCAGTTGCGTGAGCATCAACCGCTTATCCACCGCCTCGAACGGCACGCCACCGGCGCTGCTGATGGCTTCGTCCAGCGGCCGGGTGCGCACCAGGGTCAGGGGCAGGGCTTTGATCGCCTGGGCCAGTTTCGCCTCGTTGGTGAAGGTGGCGGCATCGGTGAGTTCGCGCAGCAGGCCGGCACGTACACCGTCCAGGCCGAGGGCGCTGCGCAGGTGGTTGCTGAGGGATTTGCTGCCGCGCGGTTTATGCAGCAGGGCCAGCACCTGTTCCGGGGTTTTCTGCGGCAGCAGATCGAGGTGCACGGTGGCGTTGCCGTGTGCATTGATGGCCTCGCGGATCGGTGCCGAGAGGGCGTACACCAGGCTGCCTTCCACCCCGTGCGCGGTGACCACAAATTCCCCTAGCCGCGGCGGCTGGCCGGGCAGGGCAATGGCGCAGGACTTCACTGGCGCGCCGGCAAATTTGTCCTGGAACACCGCGCTCCACGCCGCCACTTCGAAGCCGCAATTGCTCGGCTGCAGTGGTACCAGCGGCACCCCACGTTCGGCCAGCAGTGGCTGCCAGGCACCATCGGAACCGAGCCGCGCCCAACTGCCACCGCCGAGGGCCAATACCGTGGCACGCGCGTCGATCAGTTGTTCGCCATCGGCGCCAGCAATGCGCAAGCGGCCATCGGCATGCCAGCCCAGCCAGCGCTGGCGGGTGTGGATAACGACGCCGTGTTCACGCAGACGCTTGAGCCAGGCACGCAGCAGCGGCGCGGCTTTCATGTCGGTGGGGAACACCCGGCCGGAGGTGCCGACGAAGGTGTCGATGCCCAGGCCATGAATCCAGGCGCGCAACTGTTCGGCATCGAAGTCGCGCAGCAGCTCGCCGAGCTCGCCGGCCCGTGGACCATAACGGCCGACAAACGCGGACTTGGCTTCGGCGTGGGTAATGTTCATGCCGCCAACCCCGGCCAGCAGGAACTTGCGCCCCACCGAAGGCATGGCGTCGAACAGCTCGACCTTTACCCCGGCCAGGGCCAAGACCTCGGCGGCCATCAGGCCGGCGGGGCCGCCGCCGATGATGACGACGGGAGGGGAGGACGGTGAGGAGGCAGTCATGGAGGCAGCTACAGAAAAAAGTCGCGGCATTCTACCCGAGCAGCCAGGCGCGTGATCACAGCGGTTGCTCGGCCACCGCTTCGATAAAGGCGCGGATGATCGGTGGCAGCTCGCCTTGCAGCGCAGCTCGCTCCGGCTGGAACAGGGTGCCGACGAAGAACGGATGCTCCGCC
Organism: Pseudomonas sp. GV071; assembly: GCF_003050835.1. Taxonomy (GTDB): domain Bacteria; phylum Pseudomonadota; class Gammaproteobacteria; order Pseudomonadales; family Pseudomonadaceae; genus Aquipseudomonas. The sequence goes on from NZ_QAOJ01000014.1 coordinate 8,172, forward strand.
AGTTCGATGCCACGGGCATCGCCCTGGTCGTCCCGGGCGGTGATGCGCAACGGGCCGCTGGCCAGGGCCTGGGCGAACTCCGGGTTGAGGCCGTAGCGGCAGTGGTAGCCTTCGGTGATGTGCAGTTGGCCATAGGCTTCGGCCAGTCGCGAGCCGGGCGCCAGTTCGATAGCGCCGCTGACTTCCACCAGCGCGCAGCTCAGCGGGGAAATCACCAGGCGTTCGCCCTCGGGGTGGGTTTCGGCGTGTTCGGCATCGGCCCAGCCCAGTACCGAGCGGGCGTACTCGATCAGCGCGTGCTGAAAACCACCGCAGCTGCCAAAGAACGGCACCTGCTTTTCCCGCGCATAGCGGATGGCGAACAGCGCGCCGTCCATGCTTCGGTACGGCGTCGCTGGCACTGCCCACAGACCGTGGTATTCGGCCAGGTGTTTGTGCCCCGGCAAACTCTCGGTGGCCAGCCACTGCGGTTCGACGTGCACGCCCACTGCTGCACCGGCCAGGGCCAGGGCTTTGGGGATGGCTTGGTGGGCGATGACGTCGGCGTGGTAGTCGCCGATCAGACCGATATGCACGGTGGACATGGGGCAGACTCCTGTCGGTGGGTTAGTGCTGGCCAGGCAACACGTAAAACAGGATGGCGACAAAGTGCAGCAAGCTGCCGGCCATCACAAACAAATGCCAGATGCCGTGCCAGTGGCGAAAGCGGCTGTCGTTGGCGAAGAAGATGATGCCCACGGTATACAGCACGCCGCCCGCGGCCAACCATTTGAAGCCGGTCATGCCCAGCGCGGCGATCAGTGGTTTGACCGCAATCAGCACAATCCAGCCCATCACTGCATAGATGATCAGCGACAGCACCCGCGCCTCCGAGCGTGGTTTTATCTCCTGCAACATGCCGATCAGCGCCAGGCCCCAGACAATCCCGAACAGCGTCCAGCCCCAGGGGCCGCGCAGGGTGATCAGGCAGAACGGGGTGTAGCTGCCGGCAATCAACAGGTAGATCGACAGGTGATCGAGCTTTTGCAGCAGGCGTTTTTTTGGCCCGCTGACGCTGTGGTAGACCGTGGAGATGCTGTAGAGCAGCACCAGAGTGACGCCATACACGGCGACCCCGACGATCTTCCAGGCATCGCCGGTGAAACTGGCCAGCACCAGCAGCCAGACGGCGCCGATGGTGGCCAGGACGGCGCCGATGAGGTGGGTCCAGGCGTTGAATTTTTCTCCGTGGTACATGGGTGTCTTGTGCCTTGAAAAGTGCGTTTAGTGCTGGCTTGACCAGACACGGTTCGCGCTGTGATGAAGAATTCCGTGACGCTTGGCCAACGCCAAACGGTCTTTGTCGTAGCCGCCGCCGATCACGCCCATCACTGGAATATCGCGGCCCAGGCAGTGGCGGATCACGCGCTCATCGCGTTCGGCCAGACCCTGGTCGGTGAGGGTGAGGTAACCGAGGGCATCGTCCTTGTGCACATCCACCCCGGCGTCATACAGCACCAGGTCCGGCTGATACAGCGGCAATAAATAATTGAGGGTGTCGTCGACCACTTTCAAATAGTCGGCATCGCCCATGCCCATGGGCAACGGAATATCCCAATCGCTTTGTGCCTTGCGCGCCGGGAAGTTTTTTTCGCAGTGCAGCGACACGGTGATGGCTTCGGGTGTGTCGGCCAATATCCGCGCGGTGCCGTCGCCCTGGTGCACGTCACAATCGAAGATCAGCACGCGCTGCACACGGCCGGCTGCCAACAGATAACGGCTGATGATCGCCAGGTCATTGAAGATACAAAAGCCAGCGGCATGGTCGTAATGGGCGTGGTGCGTGCCGCCGGCCAAGTGGCAGGCCAGGCCGTGTTGCAGCGCCAGTTCGGCGGTCAGCAGTGAGCCGCCGACTGCACGCACGGTGCGCCGCGCCAGGGCTTCGCTCCAGGGCAGGCCGAGGCGGCGCTGCTCGTCGCGGCTGAGCTCGCCGCTGAGAAAACGCTCGATATAGCTAGGCTCATGGGCGAGGGCGAGAATCTCCGCCGGACAGATCTCCGGGCGCAGCAGCTCGGCATCGGTGGTCAGGCCGCTGGCCACCAGGTGCTCGCGCAGCAGGCGGAATTTTTCCATCGGAAAACGATGGTCGGCCGGAAAGGGCGGGCTGTAGTCGTCGTGATAGACCAGGGGCAGACGCATACACTCAACCAGGTAAAAGAGGTCGCCAGTATCCTCGCCAGGCTGGGCGACCTCAAGCCAAGCACCAGACAGGAGTTGCCATGAATGCACCGCTGGAACTGCAAACCGAACGCCTGCTGCTGCGCCGCTGGCGTGACGACGACCTGACGCCGTTCGCCGCGATGGTCGCTGACCCCGAGGTGATGCGCTATTTCCCAGGTACCCAAAGCACTGCCGAAGCCGCTGCCTTGATCGAGCGGGTGCACGCCCATTTGGCTGAACATGGCTTTGGTCTGTGGGCCCTGGAGCGCAAGGACAACGGCGCCTTTATCGGTTTTACCGGTCTGGGTGTGGTGGGCTTTGAGGCGCCGTTTTGCAAAGGTTCGGCGCCGACCATCGAGATCGGTTGGCGGCTGGCCCGTTCGCAGTGGCGCCAGGGTTTTGCCAGTGAAGCGGCGCGGGCCTCCCTGGCCTTCGCTTTCGACCATTTGCAGTTGGCCGAAGTGGTGGCCTTCACCGTACCGGCCAACCAGGCTTCGCGTGGGGTAATGACGAAGATTGGTATGCAGCGTGACCCCGCCGATGACTTCCAGCACCCGAACCTGCCCGGTGGCCATCCCCTGCGCGAGCATGTGCTGTATCGCATCAACCGAGCGCAGTGGTTGGCGCAAAAGCCGCCAAGCTTGGACTGATGGTCACCGGCCTTTTTTGCCGTGAAGGCCGACAGCAGCGGGCAAAGCCTTTACCATTTCGCCAGCCTGAATAAATGCGTGATGAGGAATAACCGATGAGCCAATTACTCGATGATCTGGTGGCCTTGCTGAGCCTGGAACAGATCGAGGAAAACATGTTCCGTGGCGTCAGCCAGGACCTTGGTTTTCGCCAGCTCTACGGTGGCCAGGTACTGGGCCAATGCGTATCGGCGGCCAGCCAGACCGTGGAAGCCGAGCGCCATGTGCACTCGCTGCACGGTTATTTCCTGCGCCCGGGTGATGCCAGCCTGCCGGTGGTGTACCTAGTGGACCGCGTGCGCGACGGCGGCAGTTTCAGTACCCGGCGGGTGACCGCTATCCAGAAGGGCGCGCCGATCTTTACCTGCAGCGCCTCGTTTCAGAATGACGAGGAAGGCCTTAGTCACCAGATCCAGATGCCTGATGTCCCCGGCCCGGAAAACTTCCGCTCGGAAACCGAGCTGGCAGGCGAAGCCGCCGCGTTTATTCCTGCCCGCATGTTGGAGCGCGCCACCAGCCCGAAACCCATCGAGATTCGCCCGGTCACCAGCGGCAATCCCTACGAGCCGGTGGTGCGTGAGCCGGTGAAGTACGTGTGGTTCCGCGCCGACGGCACCCTGCCGGATGAGCGCCAGTTGCACAAATACCTGCTCGGCTACGCCTCGGACTTCAACTTGCTGACCACCTCCATGCAGCCGCACGGCGTCTCGGTGTTCCAGAAGTTTATGCAGGTGGCCAGCCTCGACCATTCCCTGTGGTTCCACGCCGACCTGCGCATGGACGACTGGCTGCTGTATGCCATGGACAGCCCATGGTCAGGCAATGGTCGCGGGTTTGCCCGTGGCAGCATCTTCAATCGCGCCGGGCAGTTGGTGGCCTCGGTGGCGCAGGAAGGGCTAACCCGCGTGCGCGAAGACTGGCGGTAGGTTGGCGTCAGGAAGCGTTCAATAGCGGTGTTCGCCGCAGCATCAGAAGTTGGCCATACATTCCAGCCCCAACCCATTTCGAACAATCACCCCTACGCCAACTTGCTCGTTTAAAAACAGATTTGAAATTGAAGATAGTGCGATTGGCTATAAGTAATTGAACTACCGTCTCCGCTTGGTTCACCGACTTAATCTCTAAAAAACCCGCTAGCACAATCGTTTATCTGGCATGGCATTTTGCCGTTAGTCGGCCTCTAAGGCCTCTGAATTCGCCGCCTCGCTGGTTTTTCAGCGGATCTTTCCAGCGGAATGTTATGTAAGACATTGGCTACATAGTCTTACTAATATTTCCTACAAAATTAACTGCTCGGTACATAGAACAATCACTTACGTGAAACCCGCGCTATTACACAGAATCAATGATTGATAGTTGACGCCATAAAGTTGTTTTGAAAGCGGTCGAATTTCTACTAAGTTGCAATCAAGCGTGAATACGCGACTAATTTCGTAGGAGTTATCTGAGATGAAACGCCGCTTTCTGCTGTTCCCTGCCGTGCTGCTTGTCCCCGTTGCTCTGAACGTCGAAGCGGCGGGGACCGTGCAGGGTCAACTGGGCATCCAGATCATCATTGGCGCCGGCTGCACCGTGAACAACGGCACCAGCAACGCCACCACCAACAACTTCGGTAGCATCACCTTCGGCTCCTACCCAAGCCTGGCCAACAACATCGACGCGCAGTCGGTGGGCGCCAGCGCCGGTAGCTCCTTCGGTATCGAATGTGCCAACGCCACCAACTACAGCGTGGCCCTCAACTCCGGGCTGAACAGCACCGGTACGCAGCGGCGGATGGCCAGCGGCGGCAACTATGTGCTCTACAACCTGTACCAGGATGCGGCCCGGATCACCCCGTGGGGTAACGGCACCAACGGTGGCACGGCGCTGGCTGGTGTCGGCAACGGCGCCAACCAGGACATGGTGGTGTACGGCCGGGTTCCCAACCAGACCACACCGGCCACCGGTACCTACACCGACACGGTGCAAGTCACCATTACCTGGTAACGCTGATACCCAGCGGTTAACCGGGTCACCACGAGGGTTTTGTCACCAACGCGACACGGATGTACCTCTCCACTGCCAGGTATTGCCATGCGTTGCCTTCGCACTACTCCAAGGACGTGGCTGCTGCTGTTGAGTCTGCTCGGTTGCAGCCCGGTCGCCCTCAGCGTCACCAAGTCCGCCACCATCGGCTTGAGTGCCGAAGTCCTGCCGGCGTGCAGTGCGGGCAGTACGGCGCCGGCTACCCTCGGACAGTTCGGCACCCTGAATTTCGGTACGTACTTTTCCCTCAACACGCTGGTATCGGCCACCAGTTCGGTCGGCAACGGTTCACTACGGATCAACTGTTTGCTCAACACCCCTTATCGGGTGCTGCTCAGTGCCGGTGGTAGCGGCAACGTGGCTGCACGGCGCATGACCGGCCCGGCCGCCGCGCAGATCAATTACAACCTCTACACCTCGGCGGCCTACACCACGGTCTGGGACAACACCACTGGCGTCACCGGCACCGGCACCGGCGCCGACCAATACCTGCAAGTGTTTGGCCGCGTGCCGAAACAGGCCGCGCCCACCCCCGGCACCTACACCGACACCATCACCGTAACGGTGAGTTGGTAATGCGCCGGCCCCCCTGCAAGAGACGGATTGCGGCGCTATGGCTGTGCCTGGCTACGACAAGCAGCTGGGCGGATACCGGCGTCAACGACACGCCGATCAACAAGCCATTCCTGGTCAAGGCTGCCATCGTCAATGGCTGCATTCTCGGTTCCGGCGGCGCCGATGTGACCACCTTCGGCAGCATCAACTTTGGCCAGGTCAGCCTGCTACCAAGCAATGTCGACGTCACCAGCACCACCGGCGCCGGCTCCATTTTGCTCCAGTGCACGCCGGGTACATCGCTGACCATCGGCCTCAATTCCGGCCTCAATACCAGCAGCATCGCCAGCGGACGTTTACTGATCAAAGGCGCGGAAACCCTGCGTTATCAGCTCTATCAGGACGCAGGTACTACCATTTGGGGTAACGGCACGAATGGCGGCACGGTGAAAAGTCTGACCTTTCCCGCGGGCACCGCCACCGTCGCCTACCCGGTATTTGCGCGGTTGTTTGCGGTTACGCCGATGCCATCGGCGGGGATTTACAGCGATACGGTGACGGTGACCATCACCTACTAAGGCGAGAAAAAGACAAGGAGCCACCCATGCCTGAATGGAATCGTTGCCGGATTCTGCCCACCCTGGCCCTGCTGCTGATGCTCCAGTGCGGGCTCGCTCAGGCCGCCAGCTCGGTGCTGATCTGGCCGATCAACCCGCAGATCGAGAGTGGCCAGAAAGCAGCGGCGTTGTGGTTGGAGAACCGCGGGCAGGCGTCCATCAGTTTGCAGATTCGGGTGCTGGCTTGGGGGCAGGCCAATTATGGCGATCAGCTCAATGCCCAGCGCACGGTGGTGGCCAGCCCGCCGGCGGTGACCATCGAGCCGGGCAAGCGGCAGATGATTCGCCTGATGAAAATGCAGCCGGTGCCGGCTGCTACCGAGCAGACCTTCCGCGTGCTGGTGGATGAACTGTTGCCCCCCGACGCTAAAACGGACGCGGCCCTGGGGGTGAAATTCCAGATGCGTTACTCCGTGCCGCTGTTTGTTTTTGGCGATGGCGCCGGCTTGGCCAGCGCGGCCGCCAAGCCCACCCCGGGCATCCAACTGCTGCAACCGGACCTGCGCTTCCAGGTACAAAACGAGGGCGGCAAGCGCTACCTGTTGCTCAACAACCAAGGGCCGGCGCATGCCCGCCTGGCCAGTGTGGCGGTGAAGCAGGGCGCGCAGAAAACCGTGATTGCCGAAGGTTTGCTCGGTTACGTGTTACCCGGAGCGCGAATGCGCTGGGAGTTGCCCGGCTCGGTGGCGGGTGACTCATTTGCCCTGGAGGCGCGAATAAATGAGCTGGCTGATATTCAGCCCATTTCTTCGCACTGACAGCCGGAGAGTCGAGTGCGCTGCGTCAGGGAAGAGCAAGCGCCATCGCGATGCAGGCGATGCGCCGGCCTCGTGCACCCGGCGTTCGTGCTGCTGGCGTTACTTCTGCTGGGGGCCGGGCCGCCCCTGCTGGCTGCCGACCAGGTGAAGCCTATGTCCGGTCCGTTGCGTGATGCGCTGTTGGCCGCCGCGTCGACCGATACGGCGGCGCCGACTGGCGAAATACCTGCCGTCGCTGCGCCGGCCGATTCGCAGCCAGCGAGTGCGATGCCCTGGCCACTGCGCGATGCCATGGCGGCGGCGCCACTGCCGGCCTCGGCGCCGACATTGCCGGGCGTCGCGGTGCCGCCGGATTCGCTGCCGGGGGCGCGGATGCGACCTGCCGCTACAGCGCCGGCTGAGCCCATCGCTACCCCGTCAGAAGGCGTGCAGGCAAGTGCGACGGCGGCCGAATACACCCTGTTTCTGGAGTTGGTGGTGAATGAATTGCCCAGTGATCGCGTAGCCCAGGTGACCGTGCGCGGCGAGCGCTACTTCGTCAGTAGCGAAGACCTGCTCGCCGTCGGTGTGCACCTGCCCGAAGGCGCCAGCGGCGAGCTGGCGCTGGATACCATCACCGGCTTGCAGTTCAGCTACGACCAGGAGTTGCAGCGCCTGAAGCTGGTACTGCCCAGTGATTGGCTACCCAATCAGGAAGTCGGCACCCGCTCGGTGTACGCCGAAGTGCCAGCGCAAAGTTCGTTCGGCTTACTGTTCAATTACGACGCCTATTACAACGACACCGAAGACAGCAGCCACTACCTCAGCAGCTTCCTCGAACAGCGGGTATTCGGCAGTGCCGGGGTGCTGGGCAACACCGGCGTGTACCGCCACAGCTTCAACGACCTGGGCGCCGACCAGGATGGCTACATGCGTTACGACACCTACTGGCGCTACAACAACCAGGAAACCATGACCCGCTACATGGCCGGTGACCTGATCACCGGTGCGCTGACTTGGAACAGCGCCGTGCGCCTGGGCGGTGTGCAGGTGTCGCGCAACTTCGCCCTGCGCCCGGACCTGATCACCTACCCGCTGCCGCGTTTTACCGGCGAAGCGGCGGTGCCGACGTCGGTGGACCTGTTTATCAACAACGCCAAGGTCAGCAGCGACCAGCTCAACCCCGGCCCTTATACCGTCAGCAACGTGCCCTATATCAGTGGCGCCGGGAATGCCACAGTGGTCACCACCGATGCCCTCGGCCGCCAGGTGGCCACCGATGTGCCGTTCTACGTGACCAACTCCCTGCTGCAAAAAGACCTCTACGACTATTCGCTGTCGGTGGGCAAGATCCGTGAAGACTACGGGCAGGAGAACTTCTCCTACGGCACCGAGGTTTCCAGCGGCACCTTCCGTTATGGCCTGAGCGATTATTTCACCGCGGAAACCCACGCCGAAGTCGGCGAGGAACTGCGCCTGGGTGGCGTCGGTGCGACCATTGGCCTGGGCAATGTCGGCACCCTCAGCACCTCGGTCGCGCAAAGCCAGTACGACGGCAAACAGGGGCAGCAGACCAATATCGGTTACAGCTACTACTCCACCGCCTTCGGTTTTGGCGCCCAGCATGTGCAGCGCAACGAAGAGTTTGTCGACATCAGCATGCTCAGTGCGCTGGATGCTGGCCGGGATGAGCTGAGCCTGGCGAAGACCAGCGATCAGGTGACCTTCTCCTTCAGCCCTCCGGGCAATGTCGGCAACGTCGGCATCGGTTATTTCTCCAGTGAAACCATGGACGGCCAGCGCACCCGCTTGGTCAACCTGTCGTGGTCGCGCAGCCTGTGGGGCAACAGCAGCATGTACGTGGCCATGAACCGCGACCTGGATGGCGAAGGTTATTCGGCGGTGATGCAATTGATCATTCCCTTCGACGTGCGCTCCACCTTCAGCGCCAGCGTCGAGCGCGACACCCAGGGCAAATTTCGCGAGCGGGTCAACTTCGGCCGCACACCGCCCACCAGTGGCGGGGTGGGCTACAACCTCGGTTACGCCACCGGCGACAGCACCTACGAACAGGCCGACCTGACCTGGCGCACGCCCTATGCCCAGATGCAAGGCGGGGTATACCGCGACGATGGCCGCCTGACCCAGTGGGGCGATGTCACCGGTTCGCTGATCGCCATGGACGGCGACATCTTCCCCGGCAACCGCGTCGACGATGCCTTTGTGCTGATCAGCACCAACGGCGTCAGCGATGTACCGGTGAGTTTCGAGCATCAACTGATGGGTAACACCAACAAGAATGGCCACCTGCTGGTGCCTTCGGTGCCGTCGTATTACGGCGGCCAGTACGAGATCGATCCGCTCGGCCTGCCGGCCAACATGCGTGTACCGCAAGTGGAAAACAAAATCGCCGTGCACCAGGGCAGCGGCGCCTTGCTCAATTTCGACCTGAAACAGGTGGTGGCCGCCAGCATCGTGCTGATCGATTCGCGCGGCGAAGTGATTCCCCGTGGCAGTGAAGTGACTGTGGTCGGCACCGGCCTGCGCGCCTTCGTTGGCTGGGACGGGCTGGTGTATTTCGAAGGCTTGCAGGCACAGAACCAACTGCACGTGACAACGCCCGATGGCCAGCAATGCGGGGCGGCGTTTGCCTTGCCTAAAACCGATGACGAAGTAAGCCTGGTGGGTCCGTTGACCTGCCGCTGAACCCTGAGCAAGGAGTGCTGCATGCACGCAACACAGCAAGGAATGGGCAGGCTATGGAGGCGAGCGCGGCAGTGCTTACTATGTGTGCTGCTGGTGGGCGGCAGCAGCCTGGCCCAGGCCGCCTGCGTGACCTCAGGTACCAACGTCAGCCTGGGCACCATCAGCTCGCTGGCGCTGCAAACCTCCACGGTGGGTAACTACGGTGCCGCCGGCATCAGTTGCACCGGCGGGCTGGCCTTGCTGTCGGGCTCCTATGTCCGCCTGATGCTCGACACGGCCAGCCTGAACCTGACCAATGGCGGCTACTCGATTCCCTACACCGTCAGTACCACCCAGGGCGGCGCGCCCCTGCAAAACGGTGTGACCGGCACCGCCACCGGACTCACCGTGTTGTCGCTGGGCGGCGGCAGCAATGGTATCGCCCTGTATTTCACCGTGCCGCTAGGCCCGAATGTGCAAGCCGGCACCTATACCGGAACCGTCAGCTTTCGCTGGTATTACGCCATCTGCGATGCCGGCGTGCTCGGGGCCTGCGCCTGGAGCCGCTCGCCAGGGTTGGTGCAAGGGTGCGTAACGGTGGTGTTGGAGCTCTGCGGTGACCCGACCAACTGGGGCACGGGGGTACTGACCAGCGCCACCCTGACCCTGGTGGTGACCAAGTCCTGCCTGATCAACACCGCCAGCCTGGATGTCGACTTCGGCAGCAAAGCGCTGGTCAACCAGTTCAGCAAATTCACCCAGACCGTTAACGTCACCTGCACCAACAACGAAGGCTTCAGCGTCAGTTTCGACAGCGGCGGCAACTACTCAGCGCCCTGGCGCCAGATGGCCAGCGGTGTCAATCGCATGCGCTACAACATCTACCAACCCAACACCACGGTGGTGTGGAGCACCACGCAGCCGATGGCGTTCCTCGGCACAGGGCTGGGGCAGAACTTCACCTTTGATGCAACGATCGACCCGACGCAGAACAACGTGCCGTCGGGGGCCTATCAGGACAACGTGATCATGACGTTGACCTATTAAGGTTCTGCGTTTGCAGGAATCGCGGCTAAAGCCCCTCCCACAAGAGCGCTTGCCCCTGTGTGTGAATCGAGGGCCCCCTCTACCACATGGAAATGCAGTCCCTTGTGGGAGGGGCTTCAGCCGCGATGTTTTTGACGTCTCGCCCGTATACTCCAGGGCTTTCTATGTCGCTGGAGTTAACCGATGAGCCTGGCCCCGATCCGTCACTGGGTGTTCGACATGGACGGCACCCTGACCATCGCCGTGCATGACTTTGCCGCCATTCGCCGGCACCTGGAAATTCCTGCCGAAGACGACATCCTCCACCACCTCGCCGCACTGCCGGCCGACGTGGCCGCCGCCAAACATGCCTGGCTGATGGAGCACGAGCGCGAATTGGCCCTGAATGCGCAGCCGGCGCCAGGCGCTATCGAGCTGGTGCGTGAGCTGCACGAACGTGGGCATCAGCTCGGCATCCTCACCCGCAACGCCCACTCGCTGGCGCTCCTGACTCTGGAGGCCATCGGCCTGGGTGATTGTTTTGCCACGGTGGATATTCTCGGCCGCGACGAAGCACCGCCCAAACCCCATCCGGGTGGTTTGCTGCATCTGGCTGAGCAATGGCAGGTGGCGCCGAGCGAGATGGTGATGGTCGGCGACTACCGCTTCGACCTCGACAGCGGGCGCGCGGCGGGCACCCATACGGTGCTGGTGAATGTGCCGGAGAATCTGTGGCCGGAGTTGGCCGATTGGTATGCCGAGGATTGCGAGGCGTTGTTGCGGTTGAGCCGAGAGTAACGGGGTAACCGGCCTAACACTGCCATCCCACCATACCTCGTCATCCCAGCGAAGGCTGGGACCCAGAATGTTGGATGGGACTCGGTCTCGCGTTCCACTTCAAGAGTCTGGATCCCAGCCTGCGCTGGGATGACGGTGGGAGGGCTAGCGGCCTGGTTCAGAACAAAAAATACCGCTGCGCCATCGGCAACACTTCCGCCGGTTCACACCACAGCAATTGCCCATCGGCTTTCACCTGATAGGTCTGCGGGTCTACATCAATCTGCGGGGTGTAGTCGTTGTGGATCAGGTCGCTTTTCTGCACGGTGCGGCAACCCTTCACCACACCAATCAGCTTCTTCAAGCCCAACTGCTCGGGCACGCCGAGGTCCATCGCCGCCTGGCTGATGAAGGTCAGGCTGGTGGCGTGCAGCATGCCGCCGTAGCTGCCGAACATCGGGCGGTAGTGCACCGGCTGTGGCGTCGGGATCGAGGCGTTGGCATCGCCCATCAGGCTGGCGGCAATCGCCCCGCCCTTGAGGATCAGGGTCGGTTTGACTCCGAAAAACGCCGGGCGCCAGAGCACCAGGTCGGCGAACTTGCCTACTTCGATCGAGCCCACTTCATGGCTGATACCGTGGGTGATCGCCGGGTTGATGGTGTACTTGGCGATGTAGCGTTTAACCCGGAAGTTGTCGTTGCCAGCACCATCGCCGGGCAGCGCACCGCGTTGTTTTTTCATCTTGTCGGCAGTCTGCCAGCAGCGGGTGATCACTTCGCCAACGCGGCCCATGGCCTGGCTGTCGGAACTGATCATCGAGAACGCGCCCAGATCATGCAGGATGTCTTCGGCTGCAATGGTCTCGCGGCGGATGCGGCTTTCGGCGAAGGCCACGTCTTCGGCAATGCTCGGGTCCAGGTGGTGGCAGACCATCAACATGTCCAGGTGTTCATCGATGGTGTTGCGGGTGAACGGCCGGGTCGGGTTGGTTGAGCTGGGCAGCACGTTGGGCAGGCTGCAGGCCTTGATGATGTCCGGCGCGTGACCGCCACCGGCACCTTCGGTGTGGTAGGTGTGAATGGTGCGGCCCTTGAACGCGCCGAGGGTGGTTTCGACGAAACCCGACTCGTTAAGGGTGTCGGTGTGAATCGCCACCTGCACGTCGTACTGGTCGGCCACGCTCAGGCAGTTGTCGATGGCAGCCGGGGTGGTGCCCCAGTCTTCATGCAACTTCAAGCCGATGGCGCCGGCTTTCACTTGTTCGATCAAAGGCTCCGGCAGGCTGACGTTGCCCTTGCCGGTAAAACCGATGTTCATCGGGAAGGCGTCGGCGGCCTGGAGCATGCGCGCCATATGCCAGGGCCCTGGCGTCACGGTGGTGGCGTAGGTGCCGGTGGCCGGTCCGGTGCCGCCACCAATCATGGTGGTGGTGCCGCTCATCAAGGCTTCTTCGATCTGCTGTGGGCAGATGAAATGGATGTGGGTGTCAATGCCGCCTGCGGTGAGGATCATGCCTTCACCGGCGATCACTTCGGTGGCACCGCCGATAGCAATGGTCACCTCCGGTTGGATGTCCGGGTTACCGGCTTTGCCGATGGCCGCGATGCGTCCGCCCTTGAGGCCGACGTCGGCTTTTACGATGCCCCAGTGGTCGATGATCAGCGCGTTGGTGATCACCGTGTCGACCACATCGGCCGCGCACAGTTGGCTCTGGCCCATGCCATCGCGAATCACCTTGCCGCCGCCGAATTTCACTTCATCGCCGTAGACGGTGAAGTCTTTCTCCACCTCGATCCACAGTTCGGTATCGGCCAGGCGCACCTTGTCGCCAACGGTGGGGCCGAACATGTCGGCGTAGGCTTGTCTGCTGATTTTCATAATCGGTTTCCCAGAAGTGCTTCTGTGTAAACGTCAGCCCTCTCCCCCAGCCCCTCTCCCGCGCGCGGGAGAGGGGAGTCTGCTCCCTCTGCCCGCTTGCGGGAGAGGGCTGGGGAGAGGGTTTTAAAGATCGCCCATCACCCGCCCGGCAAAGCCGAACACCCGGCGCCCGCCCGCCAACTCCACCAGCTCTACATCCCGCGACTGCCCGGGCTCGAAGCGCACCGCCGTGCCGGCCGGAATATTCAGGCGCATGCCACGGGCCACTGCACGGTCGAAGGTGAGGGCGTCATTGGTTTCGAAAAAGTGGAAATGCGAGCCCACCTGAATCGGCCGGTCGCCGCTGTTGGCAACGTTCACCGTGGCGGTGCGCCGGCCGACGTTGAGTTCGATCTCGCCAGGCTGAATCTGGTATTCACCGGGAATCATGGCGCGCTCCTTTCAGGGGTCAGGATCAGTTGCATAAAAGTCAGGTCCAGCCAACGGCCGAACTTGCGGCCCACTTGGGGCATCTGCCCGGTGGTGATAAAACCCAGGCGCTCGTGCAGGCGAATCGAGGCGGCGTTGCCGCTTTCGATAGCCGCCACCATCACGTGTTTGCCGCCCGCTTTGCAGCGCGCCATCAGCGCCTGCATCAGCAGCGGGCCGACGCCCTTGCCGCGTTGATCGCTGCGCACATACACCGAGTGTTCGACGGTGTTGCAGAAGCCATCGAACGGGCGCCAGTCGCCATAGGAGGCGTAACCCACCACTGCATCGGCTTCATCCACGGCCACCAGAATCGGGTAACCCTGCTGCGCGCGGGCAGCAAACCAGGCCTCACGGTTGGCCAGGTCGACCACGCCGTCCATCCAGATGGCGGTGGTGTTGAGGACCGCGTCATTGAAGATGTCGCGGATGGCGGGCAGGTCGGCCGAGACGGCGTCGCGAATAATCATGGGCTCTCTTCTTTTTTCTCAGGCGATGGGCTGGTGCACGGTGACCAGTTTGGTGCCGTCGGGGAACGTCGCTTCAATCTGAATGTCCGGAATCATCTCCGGGATGCCGTCCATCACCTGGTCACGGGTGAGCAGGGTGGTGCCGAAATGCATCAGCTCGGCCACGGTGCGACCGTCGCGCGCGCCTTCGAGCAAGGCCGCAGAAATATAGGCCATGGCCTCCGGATAATTGAGCTTCACCCCGCGCGCCAGACGGCGCTCGGCCACCAGGCCGGCGGTGAAGATCAGCAGCTTGTCTTTCTCGCGTGGGCTCAGGTCCATCGGTCAGGTACTCCAGATTCGCGGCGGTACGGCGGCGCGGCCCAACAGGGCCGGACGCAGCAAGCGCCAGAGGTCGATCAGCCAGGCCCGCGCGTGCAGTGCTTCGACGGCGAGGCAGCGTGCCACCACCAGGCCCGGCAATTGGCTGAGGTCGCCGCGCACCCGGGCATGGGGCCCGGCACAGAGTTCGCGGCAGTGTTCGAGTAAGTCGGGGTCGAGATCGCCGGTGATCAACAGGGTGGCGAACACCGGGTTGCCGTCCAGGCCGATGGGCGAGTCGAGCAGGCCATCGCCACCGACCACCCGTTGGCGTTCATGCCAGAGCAACTGGCCGTCGCGGCGGATATTCAGGTGGGCCTGAAAGTGGCCTTTGTCGAAACGTTCACCGGCCGCCGGACGGCCGAGGGCGACCATGTCCCAGTACAGCAAACGGGCGTCGCCCTGCAGCTCGATGCAGGTGGTGAGTTCGGCCTGGGCGGCGGAGTAGACGATGGTTTCCTGCGGCAGCCATTCGAGGGTGGCGCCAGGGGCGACCTGGATATCCAGCTGCTGATACGCCGGCCCGGCCGCGCGGTACCATTTGGCGGCGCCGGGGCTGGTGAGCTGCGCCCAGGCCTGTTGTTGCACCTGCACGCTGATGTTCAAACGGTCGCCACCGGCAATGCCGCCCGGCGGGTGAACGATGATGTGCTGACACACCTCGGGGCCTTCGGCGTACAGGTGCTTTTGCACCCGCAGCGGGCCCTGATGGCGGCGCATCACCGGTCGCGTGCTGTCGCCCTGGCGGGCATAGGCCAGCTCCAGCTCGGCGTACCAGCTGGGAGTGAACAGGGCAGGGGGGACAGGTGCGTTCATCAAGTTCTTAGTGAATTCGGGTTGTCGCAGGCTAGAGCAATAGCCGTGCCTTTTGCGCCGAAGTAGTGCGATGAAAGGCTGAAGGTGGCTGGTGTGGGGAATTTGTTGGCGTATTGATCAGGATTTTGGCTCGGCGCTGGAGCTTTTTACCTGCTCCTTATTGGTGCGCATATTGTCTGTTGATCCTAAATGGTGCGCGCTGCAATCGAGGCTGAAGCCTGGCTCAACCGCCCCGCTTAACTGGCTCTCTCGCCGCGCTCTGTCCCCACCCTAGAGTCAGCCCTCCACCACCAGGGGCTCCTGACATGCTGTTGATTCTGGCCTTTGCCGCCGGCCTGCTGCGCGGTTACAGCGGCTTTGGTTTTTCCATGGTGCTGGCCTTGGGTTTGCTCACTGTCAGCCCGCCGGCCGTGGCCATTCCGGTGGTATTGCTGCTGGATCTGGTCTGTAGCGTCAGCCTTTGGCCAGGGGCGCGGAAAACCTTCGATGCCGGTATTGGCCTGCGTCTGCTCGCCGGCATGCTGCTGGCGGTGCCGGTCGGCGCGCTGGCCCTGGCGCGTTTGCCGGAACAGTGGATGGCGCCGGTGATAGCGCTGTTGTGCCTGTTGGGTGGGCTGCTGGTGCTGTTCCGTCAGCCGGTAGCGGGCCGGCCGGTGGCGACGGGGTGGGCAATACCGGCGGGTTTTGTCTCCGGTTTGGTGACCGCCATGGCCTCCGCCGGAGGACCGCCCGTCGTCGTTTATCTGCTGCGCAGTGGGCTGTCTGCCGTCAGCGTGCGCGGCACCGCGATCGTGTTTTTTGCCGTCAGCGATGTGCTGGCCCTGGCCAGTTTGTGCTGGTTGCAGGTGCTGAGCCTGGAACACCTGCACCTGGCCGCCAGCCTGCTGGTGCCGGCGCTGCTGGGCAATGTGGCGGGGCAGGTGTTGTTCCGCCGCAAACCGATGTCGTTGCACCTGCTGATTGGCGGTGTGCTGGTGCTGCTCTCGGCCGCCACGTTGGCCAAGACGCTGATGTAGGTGTCGCCTGCGCTACATATTTTTTGTATACAAAAGTTAGTGTTCCTGGTTACATTATTTCCGCGCCTACGACACCGGTAATCGCCGGTGTGTATTGCGTTGGTCTCAAGCCATGCAACATGCCTTGCTGCTCGAACCCCTGAGCGTCTTCTGCGAACGTCGCTCCACGTCAAACAGGCTCACCAGAGCCCGCGTCCAAGCGACCCACCCTTCGTAATTTCCACCATTCGCTGAAACCAGACTCCTAGGGGGAGCACCACCCATGCCCAAGACTTTATTGGTCAAAAACGCAGAACTGTTAGTAACGATGGATGGCGAGCGCCGCGAGATTCGTCGCGGTGGTCTGTACATCGAAGACAACGTGATCAAGCAGGTCGGTCCCAGCGACACCCTGCCGCAAACCGCCGACGTGGTGCTGGACATGACCGGCAAGGTGGTCATTCCCGGCCTGGTCAACACCCACCACCACATGTACCAGAGCCTCACCCGCGTGGTGCCGGCGGCCCAGGACGGTGAGCTGTTCAACTGGCTGGAAAACCTCTACCCGATCTGGGCGCGGCTGACCCCGGAAATGATCTCGGTGTCGACCCAAACGGCAATGGCCGAGCTGATTCTCTCCGGCTGCACCACCTCCAGCGACCACCTGTATATCTACCCCAACGGCTGCAAACTCGACGACAGCATTCACGCTGCCGGCGAGATCGGCATGCGCTTCCACGCCGCGCGCGGCAGCATGAGCGTCGGCCGCAGCCAGGGCGGCCTGCCGCCGGATTCGGTGGTGGAAAAAGAGAGCGACATTCTCAAAGAATCCCAACGCCTGATCGAGGACTACCACGACGCCAGCCACGGCTCGATGTTGCGTGTGGTGGTGGCACCGTGCTCGCCGTTTTCAGTGAGCCGCGACCTGATGCGCGAAGCCGCCGTGCTGGCCCGCCAATACGGCGTATCGATGCACACCCACCTGGCCGAGAACGTCAACGACATCGCCTACAGCCGCGAAAAATTCGGCATGACGCCGGCCGAATACGCCGAAGACCTCGGCTGGGTCGGTCATGACGTTTGGCACGCCCACTGTGTGCAACTCGACCAGCACGGCATCGAACTGTTCGCCCGTACCGGCACCGGCGTTGCCCACTGCCCATGCTCGAACATGCGCCTGGCGTCCGGCATCGCGCCGATCCGCAAGATGCGCGACCACGGCGTGCCGGTCGGCCTGGGTGTCGACGGTTCGGCCTCCAACGACGGCGCCAGCATGATCGGCGAAGTCCGCCAGGCCCTGCTGTTGCAGCGGGTCGGTTTCGGCCCCGATGCGATGACCGCGCGCGAGGCCCTGGAGATCGCCACCCTGGGCGGCGCCAAGGTGCTCAACCGTAACGATATCGGTGCCCTGGCGCCCGGCATGATTGCCGACTTCGTGGCGTTCGACATGAGCCACGTCAGCTATGCCGGCGCCCACCACGACCCACTGGCGGCGCTGGTGTTCTGCACCCCGACGCAAGTTCATACCAGCGTGATCAACGGCCGCGTAATCGTCCAGGACGGGCGCATTACCACCGTCGATCTACCGCGGGTGCTGGAGCGTCACAACCAATTGGCCCGCCAACTGGTGACCGGCGAGTAACACCGCCAGCGGCTGCGCTCAGCCTTACGCGCAGCCGCTGGAAACCCCAGGCAACACAGAACTCATCGATTGCTGTTAGACGCATAAAAACGACAAAAGCGAGCTACCCAAAATGACTTCTTCTGCTTCTACTCGTCCCGAAGACGAGAACCTCGGTATTGGCGCCAACCTGGCCTACGGCCTGCAACACGTGTTGACCATGTACGGCGGCATCATTGCCGTGCCCCTGATCGTCGGTCAGGCGGCCGGTCTTTCACCAGCCGAAATCGGCCTGTTGATCGCCGCTTCGCTGTTCGCAGGCGGCCTGGCCACCTTGCTACAGACATTAGGTTTGCCGTTCTTCGGTTGTCGCTTGCCGCTGGTTCAGGGGGTGTCGTTCTCTGGCGTCGCCACCATGATCGCGATCCTTGGCAGTGACGGCTCGAACGGCCTGCCGGTGGTATTCGGCGCGGTGATTGCGGCGTCCATCATCGGCCTGCTGATCACCCCGGTGTTCTCGCGCATCATCAAATACTTCCCACCGCTGGTGAACGGCATCGTCATCACCACCATCGGCCTGACCCTGATGCCGGTCGCGGCACGCTGGGCCATGGGCGGCAACAGCCAGGCCCCGGACTTTGGCAGCGTGGCCAATATCGGCCTGGCGGCGCTCACCCTGGCCTTGGTGCTGCTGCTGAGCAAATTGGGTAGCGCGAGCATTTCGCGGCTGTCGATTCTGCTGTCGATCGTCATCGGCACCCTGATCGCCACCGCCACTGGCATGGCCGATTTCTCCCACGTGCTGGAGGGGTCGATCGTCGCACTGCCGGGTCTGCTGCATTTCGGCATGCCGCAATTTCAGCTCGCCGCCATTCTGTCGATGCTGATCGTGATCGTGGTGACCATGGTGGAAACCTCGGCCGACATCCTCGCCGTTGGCGAAATCATCGACACCAAGGTCGACTCCAAACGCCTGGGCAATGGTCTGCGTGCCGACATGATCTCCAGCGCCCTGGCGCCGCTGTTCGGCTCGTTCACCCAGAGCGCCTTTGCTCAGAACGTGGGGCTGGTCGCCGTAACCGGCGTGAAGAGCCGTTACGTGGTGGCCACCGGTGGTTTGATTCTGGTGACCCTCGGCCTGCTGCCGGTGATGGGCCGCCTGGTCGCCGCCGTACCCACCGCCGTGCTCGGTGGTGCGGGCCTGGTGCTGTTCGGCACCGTCGCCGCCAGTGGTATTCGCACCCTGGCGCAGGTGGACTACCGCAACAACATGAACCTGATCATCGTCGCCACCTCGATCGGTTTCGGCATGATCCCCATCGCTGCGCCGACCTTCTATCACCACTTCCCGAGCTGGTTCGAAACCATCTTCCACTCCGGCATCAGCTCGGCGGCGATCATGGCCATCCTGCTCAACCTGCTGTTCAACCACTTGCGTGCCGGCAACTCTGACCAGCAGTCGGTATTCGTCGCTGCCAGCGACCGTACCGTGCGCTACCGCGACATCGCCTGCCTCAACGACGGCGACTTTGTTCGCGACGGCAAACTGTTCGATTGTGAGGGGAAGGAAGTGCCGATTGTGGAAGCGGATGAGCACCATGAGCCGGGTGCCGTGCACAAGAAACGCACCGAGCAAGCGCATTAACCGCTAGGTCAAAAGCTCGCTGCTGACCGGAGCGCCGGACCGGCCGCTCCTACGGGATCGCACAATCCGTAGGAGCGGCTTCAGCCGCGATGCTCTTTAAAAGATGGCACCCGACGGGCAGCCACACCGATCACTTATCGCGGTCGACCGCGAATGAGGACCACGCCTGCCGACTCGGCATAATTTCCAGCCGGTTGATGTTGATATGGTCCGGCAGGTTCGCCACATAGAAAATCTGCTCAGCAATATCCTCAGCGCTCAATGGTGTAGTGGTGCCATACATGGCATCGGACGCCGCCTGGTTACCCTTGGTACGCACCAACGTAAATTCAGTTTCGGCCATCCCCGGCGCAATGTCGGTAACCCGCACACCGGTCGCAATCAAGTCGCAGCGCAAGTTGTAGCTGAACTGCTTAACGAAGGCCTTGCTCGCGCCATACACATGGCCGCCCGGGTAGGGCCACTCGCCGGCCACCGAACCGATGTTGACGATGCTCGCGCCCTTGCCGGTTTCCAGCAGTTTGGGCAGTACGGCGTGGGTGACGTTGACCAGGCCGGTGATGTTGGTGTCGATCATGGTGTGCCAGTCTTCCAGGGCCACCTTCTGCGCTGGCTCCGGTGCCAGGGCCAAGCCTGCGTTGTTGATCAGGCTGCGGATGTTGCGAAAGCCCTCGGGCAAGTCATCGACCATTTTCTGCACAGCGGCCGCATCACGAACGTCCAGCACCGCGATGTGCACCGGCACCTTGGCGGACAGTTCTTGCTGCAGCTCGATCAGGCGTTCTTCGCGGCGGCCGCTGAGTACCAGCGACCAGCCAGCCTCGGCGAAACGCCGTGCGGTGGCGCGGCCAAAACCCGATGTTGCCCCTGTGATAAATACCACCTTGCTCATGTTTACCTCGTCTTCACGGCGACTTGATGGAGCTGTCAGTGCGACAGCTCGAGAAATTTGCGCACCCGTTCGGTGTCCGGGTTGCTGAAGAATTTGTCCGGGGCTGACTTCTCGATGATCAGGCCCTTTTCCAGAAACACCACCTGGTCGGACACGGCGCGGGCGAATTCCATTTCGTGGGTCACCACGATCATGGTGTAGCCCTCGCTGGACAAATTTTTCATCACCTGCAGCACTTCACCGACCCGCTCGGGGTCCAGGGCTGAGGTGGGTTCGTCGAACAATATCACTTCCGGGCTCATGGCCAGGGCGCGGGCAATGGCCACGCGCTGCTTCTGCCCGCCCGACAGGGTAAAGGGATAGGCGTCTTTACGCTCGCTCATACCGACTTTTTCCAACAGCTGTTCGGCGATGGCACGAGCCTGGTCCTTGGCCATGCCCTTCACATAGATAGGCGCTTCCATCACGTTCTGAATCACGCTCAGGTGCGGCCACAGATTGAAGCCCTGGAACACCATGCCGGTCTTCGCGCGCAGGGTGGCCAGCTCCTTGTTGTTCATCTTGCGCCCGGCTTGTTCGTTCACGCCGATACGCTGGCCGGCGATATGAATGCTGCCGCGATCAGGCACTTCCAGCCAGTTGATGCAGCGCAGCATGGTCGATTTGCCCGAACCGGACGAACCCAGCACGCTGACCACTTCGCCCTTTTTAACCTCCAGGTCGATATCGCGCAGCACCTCGATATCGCCAAAACTCTTGGACATGCGCTTGATGCTGACGGCAGGTGCGGCATCGGTATTAGACGCAGCGGTTGAATCAGACATAGTCAAAACCTCGTTTGGCGCCGAAGCGGCCGGCCCATTTGAGTGCCAGTTCCAGGCAGATGCTGATCAGCCAGTAGAGGACGATCACCAGCACGAAGGCCTGGGTGGGAATGAAGTAGGTGGACTGTGCCGAGTTGGCGGCGGCGGTCAGTTCCTGCACGGTGATGATGGTCAGGAATGCGGTGTCCTTGAGGGCGATGATCAGCTGGTTGCCCAGCAGCGGCCGGGTCTTGATCACCAGCTGCGGCAGAATGATCCGCCAGAACAGCCAGCCGGGCGTAAAGCCATGGGCCTTGGCCGCCTCGACATATCCCGCGGGCATTACCAGGCGGCTGCCGCGCAGAATCTCGGCGAAGTAGGCGGCGTGGTAAATGATCAGGCTGATAAACCCGGCGGTCCAGGCATCCATGCGCAGGCCCAGTTGCGGCAGGCCGTAGTACAGCAGGTAGGCGAGGATCAGAAACGGCAGGGTGCGCATCAGGTTCATCACGATGCGGATGGCAGTGGAAAAGCGGTCGCCTTCCTCCAGCCGGTATACCGCCAGGCAACCGAGCACAAAGGCGCAGAGCGTCGACAGCACAAACAGCACCAGGGTGCCGATCAGGCCGTTGACGAAGGTCTCGCGGGCCTCCCATAAAATCGTCCATTCAGTCATGGCAGCCTCCCTTACATGGCCAGTCGGTTGGCTTTCTTTTCCGCCATCGCCTGCAGCTTGAGCAGCACGCTGATAATCAGCATGTACAAAAAGGCGGCGCACAGAATCGGCGGCAAAGGCTCGTAGGTCACGGCGGAAATCCGGTTGGTTACGCGGGTCAGGTCGACAATGCCGATCACCGCGATGGCCGGGCTGCCCTTGATCAGAAACGACATCTCGTTGACCAGGCCGGGCAGGCTGCTGGTGATCATCTGCGGCAGCATGATGCGGCGGAAAAACACTCCGCCAGTCATGCCGCAAGCCAGGGCCGCTTCACGCTGGTCGCGGGAAAAACTGATAAACGCCGCGCGCCAGATTTCCGCGTTGAAGGCCGCAGTGTTGAGGGTCATGGCGACGATGGCGGCGGTGTTGCGGTTCATGTTGATGCCAAACATCGGCGCCGACAGAAACAGAAACAGCACAAAGGTCACCAGTGGCGTGGCGCGGGCCAGGCTGATGTACAGCACCAGCAATTGATCAACGAAGGGGATCTTGGCCATGCGCAACAGCGCCACGCCAAGGCCCAATACCACGCCGATGGAGATGGCGATGCCGCAGAGCCACAAGGTGGTCCAGGCGCCTTCCAACAGCAACAACCAGGCTTGACCGTTCATGCCTCGGCTCCTTAGTTAAAAACAGGGTTGATGCGAGCCAGACCGTGAGGGGTTTGTAAGGCTTGGGGGAAACAGAAGCAAAGCGAGGGCCAGGTGTGAGAGGGGGAGGCTTTAGATACGAGACCCAACCAACCCACCGTCATCCCAGCGCAGGCTGGGATCCAGAATCTGTCCGGAGAACGGCGCTCGCCGGGCAACTCTGGGTCCCAGCCTGCGCTGGGACGACGGTGTAAGGGCTTACATCCCCGCCAATTTATGAAACTGCTCAACATTGGTGATCGGCTCTTTCGGCATATCCGCGAAAGCTTCACCGAACCACTTGGTTTGCAGCGCTGCCAGGCGGCCGTTGGCGCGCACTTTGTCCATAAAACCGGTGAGGAACTTCAGCAGCTCAGGGCTGCTCTTCGGCATCGGCCAGGCCGCGAAGCCAGGACCGGACACCGCGATGCCCTTGGCGAACGTGTCGCCACGGGTTTTGATCAGGTCATTCACCGAGATCAGCGCGTTGACCGCGTAATCCAGACGGCCGTTGGCCAGGTCCGCGTACACCTCCGGGTAGGATTGGTACTCGACCACCTTGCCCATCTCGCAGCCTTTTTCTTTCATCATCGCCTTCAGCTCCGGCAGGCGTGCCAGCAGGGCGCTACCGGCTTGTACGCCGACGGTCTTGCCGCACAGGCTGGCGATATCGCTGAGGCTCTTGTCGTCAGCGCGCTTCACGTAATAGTGCTGGGCGCTGGCAAACGGTGGGGTGAAGTTGAACACCCGCAGGCGCTCGTCGGTGACCAGCGCGCCGGTGAAGGCCACGTCGTATTGGCCGGAGGACACCGAGGCGAGCAGGCCGGTCCACGGCAGGATGTCCTGCTTCACCTCGATCTTCTGTTCTTTGGCGTAGGCCACCAGGTCTTCCAGCAGCTCCTTGTGGAAGCCGTCGGGTTTGCCGTCGACGATGAAGTTGAACGGCGCGTAGTCATCTTCGGTGGCCACGGTGAGCACACCTTTGCTCTTCACCTCGTCGAGGTCGGCGTGGGCGAAGGGGGCACTGAGTACCAGGGTGGCGAGGGTCAGCTTGCGCAACAGGCCAAGCGATTTGAGGGCCAGCGAACCGTTGTTCGTGTGCTTCATCTTTGCTGCTCCAGTTGTCATAAGAAGTGCGCCGTCGGCGGCTTTTCGAGTTGGCTGGCATCACCATAGAGAGCCGTGTAAGCGAGGGTGTAGGGACAGATTTGGCCATTCGACTGGCCAGTCTGTGGGGCCAAAACCATGGCGCGTTACTTGCAAAGTTCATCGGTCGGCAAGCGAGTGCAACCACCATGATCGATCACTTATTCCACCTGGATTTCGACCAGCAGCGGGGCCTTCAGGAGCAACTGCGCGAGTCGCTGGTATCGACCATTCTGGGTGGTGGTTTCCCGGCCGACGAGCCGTTGCCCTCCTGCCGCAAACTGTCCCAACAGCTGTCGATTTCCCGCAACACCGTGGCCCTGGTGTACGAAAGCCTGCTCGACAACGGTTACCTTGTCTCCCGCCCGCGCAGCGGTTACTACCTGCACCCCGACTACTGCGGCGCCGAGTTCGACGACAGCGTGCTGCGCATGACGCCGCAACGGCAACCCGAACACAGCGACGACAGCAGCAGCGAACGTGCACCGAATTGGGCTGCACGCTTCAAGATGCAGCCCAGCCTGAAGCATGGCGTACTGCGCCCGAGCAACTGGCCGGGCTTCACCTACCCCTTCGTTTATGGCCAGCCGATTCGCGACCTGTTTCCTCTGGAGCGCTGGCGCGAGGTGTCGCGCAACACCCTGCGCAGCGAACGCGACCAGGGCTGGCTGCGCGACCGCTTCGACCGCGACGACGAAATGCTGATCGAACAACTGCGCACCCGCGTGCTGCCCAAGCGCGGCATCTGGGCACGCGCCGATGAAATCCTGGTGACCCTTGGCTCGCAGAATGCGCTGTACCTGCTCGCCACCCTGCTGATGGGTAAAGGGGTGAAAGTGGCCGTCGAGAACCCAGGCTTTCGCGACGCCCTGAGCATCTTCGACCTGCAAGGCGCCCAGGTGCAGCTGCAAGACATCGACCGCGAAGGGCTGGTGGTCGACTCGCGCCTGAACGACTGCGAGTACCTCTACGTCACTCCCGGCCACCAGGTGCCCACCGGCATCGCCATGAGCCCGGAACGCCGCGGCCAGCTGCTGCGGCAGATCCGCGAGCACGATCAGGTATTGATCGAAGACGACTACGACGCCGAACTGAACCTCGACAACCACCCGCAACCGGCCCTCAAAGCCAGCGACAGCCATGGCCGGGTGATCTACCTGAGCAGCCTGTCGAAAGCCTTCTCGCCGGGGTTGCGGATTGGCTACATGGTGGCCGATGCCGAACTGATCGATGAGCTGCGTGCATTGCGGCGTTTGATGTACCGGCATCCACCGCTGAACAACCAGCGGATGCTCGCCGAGTTCCTCGCCCAGGGGCATTACGACGCGCACCTGCGCCGCTTCCGTGAAGAACATGCGCGGCGACGGGAGACCTTGAGTACCGCGCTGCGTGAAGACTTGCCGGGGTGTGAGCATGTGGGCAGCCCCGGGGCGAGTGCGTTCTGGTTGGCGGCACCGGAGGGGATGGATACGCAGAAATTGGCGTGGGCGGCGGCGCAGCAGAGTGTGCTGATTGAATCCGGAGCGCAGTTTTTCTTTGGCCAGCATGTGCCGGTGAATTTTATGCGGTTGGGGTTTCATGCGATTGATGCTGAGCGCATCAGGCCTGGGATTAGGGTGTTGGCTGAGGTGTTGGGGCGGATGTAGGGCGGGGTCTTCTGAGTTTGCTTTTGTACGGTGTTGTTCTTCATTTGCGCGTGCGCTGGGCGTTTTGTTTCGCGCCTTACGCGCGAGTTTCTTTTTTCAGTCGCCAAAAAAGAAACCAAAAACGCTTGCCCCAGCATACGGCCCTTCGCTGCGCTGCGGGTTCCCTCGCTTCGGCACTCCTCCGGGGGCACGTCACGACGGGCCGTCCCTGGCCCATCGTTCCTTTCGCGGCATCCTTGCCGCTCAACCCCCTACGCAGCACCTCCACTCGGCCTCCTGAAGGGGCGGGCAAAGCAAGATCACAAGCCAGATCAAGATCAAAAGCCAGATCAAAAACAGATCAACAGCTCCTCACCCCAACCCTCTCGCCTGCCCGGCCGGCCTAGCGGGAGAGGGGGCGAATCGGAGTGAGGCGGTCGCCCTACGTCACCCCTCGCCCGCGTGCGGGAGAGGGGCCGGGGGAGAGGGGCCTTTGATCTGGCTTTTGATCTACCCGCCCCTTTAGCGCCAGGCCGAGCGTAGTCGTTGCGTAAGGGGTCGTAGCGGCCGGGAGCCGCGGAGAGGGATGGGGCCAAGGATGGCCCTCAGCCCGGCCCCTGGAGCGACGACGTAGCGAGGGAAGTTTTCACGCAGTGAAAACCCCAGGTGGGGGCAAGCCTTTTTGGTTTCTTTTTCGGCGACTGGAAAAAGAAACTCGCGCGTAAGGCGCGAAACAAAAACGCCCAGACCACGCGGTAACGAAGCAGAAAACCAATCCCCAAACCAACAATGGCGCCGAAGCGCCACCTAAAAAAACCATCAAACCGGCGGCTGTTTATCCACCTGCTCGGTCTTCAACAAATCCCGAATCTCCGTCAACAAAACCACCTCGGCGGTCGGAGCAGCCGGCGCCTTAGCCTGTTCCTTATGCAACTTGTTAATCACCTTCACACCCATAAAAATCGCAAACGCCACAATCACAAAATCCAGACACGTCTGCAGAAACTTGCCATACGCCAACAACACCGCCGGCTTGTCACCCACAGCCTCTTTCAGCGTGATCGCCAGGTCAGAGAAATCCACCCCGCCAATCAACAGGCCAATCGGCGGCATCACCACGTCGCCCACGAACGACGAAACGATCTTGCCGAACGCCGCGCCAATAATGATCCCGACCGCCATATCGACGACATTGCCTTTCACCGCAAAGGCTTTGAATTCGCTGAGTATGCTCATAGATGGACTCCCTGTTACTGATGATGGTTGGAGGGCAGTGTAGAGCAGTGCATTTGCCACTCCCAGCTTCAAATGACCGGCCCGGCCGCTGAGTGTTCCCCGTTTTTGCCGCTGGTCTAGGCTGTACAGGGTCAACCCACCCACCGCGACAGGAGACGGCCCATGACCCTCGAACACCACCCGCTGCACCAGGAATTCCCTGAGTTTCAGGAGCAACTGCAACGGCTGCTGGGCCAGGACGCGCACTTCAGCAAGCTGGCTGCCGAGTACGCGGCGCTGGACAAGCAGATCTTCCAGGTCGAGGACGGCCGCCAGGCTATGGATGACATGGCGCTTAAAGCACTGAAGACGGAACGGGTTAGGCTCAATCTGGAAATCGCGCGGAAATTACAACAAGCGGCGGCTGCCGGCTGATTTTCCCTCCCCACTCCAAGGCCTGCGTTCCCAGGCAGGCCCGCTAATCACCCGTGAAGTTGCCGAATGTTAGTTAAGTAAGTGAAGAAAAGATGTAACTGTCACTAGGTGCTTTCTTTTTAATTAGAGAGGCGCGTTAATTTCGATTAAAGCAATGTCTTGCGTCATTTTATGAGCTGACGAAATAAACTATTCGCGCGAATACTGCGGGTTTTGCCTTGAGCCTATCTGTATTTATGTATGGCTGTCGTTGGAAGTTTCTATTTAGAACATCGGGTTGCTGGCTCTAGTCTCCAAACGCGCATTTAGCGCACTTAGAACAAATATGGAGATGAACATGACTCGACTTACTCTATTTCCCGCCAGTTCTTTGTTCTGTGCTGGGCTGCTGTCTTTCTCTGCCCAAGCGGACACTCTCACCCGCGATAACGGCGCGGCCGTCGGCGACAACCAGAACTCGCAAACAGCCGGCGCCACCGGTCCGGTGTTGTTGCAAGACGTCCAGCTGCTGCAAAAGCTTCAGCGGTTTGACCGCGAGCGCATCCCTGAGCGCGTGGTGCATGCCCGCGGCACTGGGGCGCATGGTCAGTTCACGGTCACCGACACCCTCAGCGACCTGAGCAAGGCCAAGGTATTTGCCGCAGGCGAAGTGACGCCGGTGTTTGTGCGGTTTTCCTCGGTGGTGCATGGCAACCACTCGCCGGAAACCCTGCGTGACCCCCACGGCTTTGCCACGAAGTTCTATACCGCTGACGGTAATTGGGATTTGGTAGGGAATAACTTCCCGACGTTTTTTATTCGTGATGCCATCAAGTTTCCGGATATGGTGCACGCCTTCAAACCCGACCCGCGCACTAACTTGGACGACGACGCTCGCCGTTTTGACTTCTTCTCACATGTGCCCGAAGCCACTCGTACATTGACGGAGCTGTACTCCAACTCGGGTACGCCGGCCAGTTATCGGCAAATGGATGGTAATGGTGTGCACGCCTATAAGTTGGTGGATGCCGACGGTGATATTCACTATGTAAAGTTTCATTGGAAAACCCTGCAAGGTATTAACAACCTCGACCCCAAACAGGTCGAGAAAGTGCAGGGCAAGGATTACAGCCACCTGAGCAATGACCTGGTGGCCCATATCAACAAGGGCGATTTCCCCAAATGGGACCTCTATGTGCAAGTGCTCAAACCTGAGCAATTGAGCACGTTCGCGTTCGACCCGCTGGATGCGACCAAAATCTGGCCGGACGTGCCGGAGCGCAAAGTGGGGCAGATGGTGTTGAACCGCAACCCGGCGAACGTGTTCCAGGAAACCGAGCAGGCGGCGCTGGCACCGGCCAATCTGGTGCCGGGTATAGAGCCCTCTGAAGACCGCCTACTGCAGGGTCGGGTGTTTTCGTATGCCGATACCCAGCTCTATCGATTGGGCGTCAACGCCATGCAGCTGCCGATCAACCGGCCTCGGGTAAAGGTCAGCAACGGCAACCAGGACGGCGCGATGAACAGCGGCAACACCACCTCAGGGGTCAATTACCAGCCGAGCCGGTTGCAACCGCGTGAAGAAATGGCCAGCGCGCGCTACAGCAGCTCGCCAGTGACTGGCAGCACTGAGCAGAAGAAGATTCAGCGCGAGCAGAACTTCAAACAGGCCGGTGACCTGTATCGCTCGTTCAGCAAAAAAGAACGCGCGGACCTGATCGACAGCTTCGGCGGCTCGCTGGCGACCACCGATGACGACAGCAAGCACATCATTCTGTCGTTCTTGTACAAGGCCGACCCTGAGTACGGTACTGGCGTGGCCAAGGTGGCGAAGGGTGATCTGAGTCGGGTCAAGGCGCTGGCAGAAACGTTGGTGGACTGACGTCTGGTAGCGGCGGCCGATCGGGCCGCCGCTGTTTGTTCAGGAGCACGCTGCATGATCATTCGTGTTGTTTTGGCCGCGTTGGCGTTGGCTGGCAGCCGTGTGGCCCTCGCCGATCAACCGGTTGCTGTAGAGGCGCAACTGCGCAGCTATTTTTTCGACGCCGCACGGCGCGGTGACGTGCCGATGTTGCAGACATTTATCGACGCCCATTACCCGTTGAACCGCCAGGACGAGAGGGGCCATACCGCGCTGATTCTGGCGGCGTACCACGGTGAGCAGCCGGCGGTGGAACTGCTGTTGCAGGCAGGCGCCGATGCCTGTCAGCAGGACCAGAGGGGCAATACGGCGCTGATGGGCGCCATCTTCAAGGGCGAGGTGCGGATTGCACGGCGCTTGCTGGCGTCCGACTGCAACCCCGACCAGCGCAACGGCGCCGGGCAGACGGCGGCCATGTACGCCGGCCTGTTCAATAGCCCGCAGTTACTTGAGGCCCTGGCCGCCAAAGGCGCTGATCTGCACGCCGAAGATGCCATGGGCAACAGCGCCGCTCGGCTGGCCAACGGAGAAATTCGCACACCCGCGCCGCGTTGATCCGGGAGAGCTGCGCTATCATCGGCGCTTTTCGGCGAGGGGGTTGAGATGGCCAAGGCCAAGCGTATGTATGGCTGCACCGAATGCGGTGCGACCTTCCCCAAATGGGCCGGCCAGTGCGGCGAATGTGGCGCCTGGAACACCCTGGTGGAAAGCATGATCGAGGTCGGCAGCGAAACCGCCGCCAGTGGTCGTGCCGGCTGGGCTGGGCAGCAAGCACAGCTGAAAACCCTGGCCGAAGTCAGCGTGGAAGAAATGCCGCGCTTCTCCACCGCCTCGGCCGAGCTCGACCGCGTACTCGGCGGCGGTCTGGTGGATGGCTCGGTGGTGCTGATTGGCGGTGACCCCGGCATCGGCAAGTCGACCATCCTGCTGCAGACCCTGTGCAACATCGCCATCCGCATGCCTGCCCTGTACGTCACCGGCGAAGAATCGCAGCAGCAGGTGGCCATGCGCGCCCGTCGTCTGGGGCTGCCGGAAGACAAGCTCAAGGTGATGACCGAAACCTGTATCGAACAAATCATCGCCACCGCCAAGATCGAAAAACCCAAGGTGATGGTGATCGACTCGATCCAGACGATCTTCACCGAACAACTGCAATCCGCCCCCGGCGGCGTCGCCCAGGTGCGCGAGAGCGCGGCCTTGTTGGTGCGCTATGCCAAGCAGAGCGGCACGGCGATTTTCCTGGTCGGCCACGTCACCAAGGAAGGCGCGCTCGCCGGCCCGCGCGTACTCGAACACATGGTCGATACCGTGCTGTATTTCGAGGGCGAATCCGATGGCCGTTACCGCTTGCTGCGGGCGGTGAAAAATCGCTTTGGCGCGGTGAATGAGCTGGGCGTGTTTGCCATGACCGACCGCGGCTTGAAGGAAGTGTCCAACCCCTCGGCAATCTTTCTCACCCGCGCTCAGGAAGAAGTGCCCGGCAGCGTGGTGATGGCTACCTGGGAAGGCACGCGGCCGATGTTGATTGAAGTGCAGGCGCTGGTGGACACCAGCCACCTGGCCAACCCGCGCCGGGTGACGGTGGGCCTGGACCAGAACCGCCTGGCCATGTTGTTGGCGGTGCTGCACCGTCACGGTGGTATTCCGACCCATGATCAGGACGTGTTTTTGAACGTGGTGGGCGGGGTCAAGGTGATGGAGACCGCTTCCGACCTGGCGCTGATGGCGGCGGTGATGTCCAGCCTGCGCAATCGGCCGTTGCCCCATGACTTGCTGGTGTTTGGCGAGGTGGGCTTGTCGGGTGAAGTACGTCCGGTGCCGAGCGGCCAGGAGCGCTTGAAAGAGGCGGGCAAACACGGCTTCAAACGCGCCATCGTGCCCAAGGGCAACGCCCCGAAAGAAGCGCCGGCCGGGTTGCAGATTATTGCGGTGACACGCCTGGAACAGGCGTTGGATGCGTTGTTCGAGTAACGGCTATCGCGGCGTAGGTTGGGCTAAGCACAGCGAAGCCCAACATTGCGATCTGCGCCAAGTCCAGTTGGGCTTCGCGGTGCTCAACCCAACCTGCTTCTGCGTGAGGAGCGAAATCGGCGTTAGGCCTCGCCCAGCGACGCCAACTCGCGCTCGAGCAAATCCTCATCTCCCAGATTCAACTCCACCAGGCGGCGCAAATGGCTGACCGAATCCAGGTCGATATGCCGGCACTCAAAGCCGAGCAGGTCGTCTTTGTCGCGTGCCAGCGTCACTTCCATCCGTACATACACATCCGGGCTTAAACGCACGCTGGCGTCGAACGGCTGGCTGGCGTCGCCGTTCCAGTTTTCCGGGCGCTGCACCAGCAGGCCTTTAAGGGACAGGTCGTGCAGTTCAACCGTCCAGCGCTGATCGCCCTGGGCGATTTCGGTGCTGGCGTCGAAGGCAATGCGCTGAAAGCGCCGACGCTCGTTGGTTGACTCACTCATGGGGTTGGCTCCAGTAGGCAGTGACTATCCGATTTCATCAGGGCAGTTCGGTTCCATCACTATAGTCAAGGCTGCGCAGGCGGCTACGGCTGAGGTGGCTGAACTGTGACACGGCGCTTCTTGCGCCAATATCCAGCCGCCAGTACCCCGCCCACCAACGCCAGGCCGAACAGCCAGCCTTTGTACGGGCGCAGTGCGCGGCGGCTGTTATCCAGACGCAGTTGCCACAGGTCGCGGTCGACGCTGGCGAAGTTGGGCTGCGGGCAGTTGTTGCCAAAGTTCGCCGCCCAGGGCACCGCCGGACCCTTTTCGACATAGCGCTGGTACAGGCTTTGCGCCAGTTCCTGGTCGCTCCACTGAATCCAGCCGGTGGCGTGGCACAGGGTGGCGGCAAAGGCCTGGCTGGTGTGGGGTAGCAGGTCGGCGGCCTGGCTGCCGAGCTCGGCGGCGATCCAGCGGTAGTGGTAGCGGTTGTTCGGTTGCGCCAGGCGGGCGTTCTGCCGCTCGGCTTCAGCGGGACTCAGCAGGCCGCCAGGCTCCTGGGTTTGCACCCGGTCGAGGGAATACAAACCGTCGAACCAGGCAAAGTCGGGCGACATCTCGAAACCCAGCAGCTCCATACCTTGGCGTCGCGCCAGCGTACCGGCCTGGTACAGCGCTTCGGCTTGGCCGGTGGCGGTCCAACGCGACTTGGCCGCTTGTCGTGCCTGGCCATAATCGCGCGCGGCGGTTTGCAGGCTGACTTCGTAGAAGTACGCCGGGGCTTCGTCATAGCGGCCTTCGCGCAGCAGACGGCGGCCGAGCAATTGGCGTAACTCGGCGGCGATTGGGCGCGGTTGGTAAGCAAACGGATCGGGCGGGGTGGCGATCGAAGGCGGTGCCGGCACCTGAGCGTCGACGAAGGATTTCAGCTCCTCGGTGGTCAGCACCCGCTCGGCCACTTCGGCGGCATCTGCCCAGTAGATGTAGCCGCTGCGGTACAGCGCTTCGAAGGCTTCCAGGTAGTCACCACGTTCCAGCGCCAGAATGGCGCCTTCGCCCTCAACCCGGCAGCGCGGTTTCAGCGTTTCGCCATTCCAGTCGAGGTCACGTCGCCAGCCCCAGCTTTCGTCTTCGGGGAAGGCTTGCGCGGCCTTGGCATACGCAGCCTGGGCGCTGGCTTTGTCGCCGCTGCGCAGGGCCATCTTGGCCCGCAGCCACCAGGTCATGCCGTTGTCGGCGGCGTGTTCGAGCAGGGTGGCGGTGGCGGCATAGTCGCCAAATTGATAGCTCAGCGCCGCCAGGCGATCGGCGTTGGCCAGGTTGGCGATGTCGTTGCGTTGCAGCAATTGCACCAGTGCTTTTTCACCACTGGGTTGCTCGCCGTAAGACCAGCCGGAATGGGTGATCAGGTAAGCGGTGAGCAATTGTTGCACCGGCAGCTGCCGTAACAGCGGCGTCAGTTGCGCTTCGGGCATCTGCGTGAGCTCCACCGCCAGCTGTTTCAACGAGCTGTAGCCGGTGGTGGAGCCGAGTTTCAGCTGGCTGGCGTACAGGCCGATGGCGGTGGACCAGTCGTCGGCATTCAGGGCCAGTCGGGCTTCTTCGCCAAGGCTGGCGATGCCCAGCTCTAGCGGGTCGCTGGCGCCGTCCAGGGCCAGTTGCCGGGTCAGGCGAAAGGCTTGCTTCGCCGCCGCGATGTCCGCTTGCCGCGCCTGTTCAAGCTGCTCGTCGCTCAGTTCGCCGTCGCGTGCGGCATCGGCGCCCCGGGCCAGACTGCGGCCTAGCGAGTAGGCGGCCCAGGTGCTGCGCAGCGGGCGTTCGCTGGCGGGCAGGGCCAGGACTTTCTGGAAGTAGGCTTGAGCGGTGGCGTCGTCGCCTTGGGTGAAGGCCACGGCGCCGGCGGTGTACAAGCGCAGTTCGGCGGGCAACTCGGCACCGGCTTGTTCGGCTTGGGCGGGGTCGGTGAGGGGGCGCAGGGCTTTGACCTTGGCCGCCTGCTCAGGTGTCAGTCCTTGCGGTTCGGCGACTTCCAGGTCACCAAGGTAGCGTCCTTCATCGGCAGACCAGCGCGTTTCGCTGTCGTAGCTGGCCGCTTGTTTCAGCGCCGGAGTGGCGACGGCGAGGCGCCCGACCTCGAAGCTGAAGTTACCTTCGGGCAACTCCTGCAGGCTGCGCGCCCGGTCGCCGAGCAAGCGCAGCGGGTAGTCCGGGCCGCAGGCCAAGGCGACAGGCGCGGTCAATACCGTGGCCACGGCAACGGCGAGCAAACAGCGAGGCAAGTTAAGACGAGACACGAAATCCTCCATGATCCAGCTGTGAACAACGCAACCAGCCCAGCACGCGGCTTTGGCCCGCCGCTAATTGACCTGGCGGTTGGCGAACAAATTCAAGCGTGTTGGAGGCGCGGTGCAGGCGATAGCCCTGAACGCCATCGCCGCTTTCGCAACGGGCGGCGTCGTTGTAAATACGGGCGGGCAGCGGGGCATTGAGATTGCCTGAGTTGACCAGGCGTAGCTCATACAACTCGCCTTGTTGCTGCACTGTCACCTGTATATCGCCGCGCAGCGGTTGCTGGTGCAGCACCGCCTGCAGGGTAGCCAGCGGCCAGGCACGCCTGTCACCGGCCAGAGGCAAACGAAACCAGATCAGGCCGGCCAGGTGCGGGATGGGGGCCGCCTGCATATCGCGTAGCAGTGTGGCCACGTCTTCAGGCTTGGCCTGTAATTCCCGGCGGGCGCCGCCTTGGGGTAACGGCGCTTCGCTTTCCACATCGCCGTTCTCGGTGAGCGCCACGCCATAGGCGGGCAGGGCCAGGTGGAAGGGTTTGCTGTTGACGGCGCCATAGGCGTTGGCCCAGCGCAGGGCCTGTGGGGCATCAAACAGCCCGGCCTCGGGGCGGTTGATCGCATGCACTTGTAGCACCGAGCTGTCGACTTCCCGAAGCACATCCACCAGCGTGGGGCTGGTCAGCCAGGCGGGCAGGGCGGTGATGCTCAGGGGCAGCTCCCTGGGCAACTCGCGGCGCAGGGTGTGCAGCAGTTCGGCATAGGCGGGCAGGCGGCTACTGGCGCAGTCATGGTCGATTTCCACGCCGCGCAGGTTGAGGCCGCTGGCCTGCCAGGCGCTGACAATGGTTTTGATCTGCACGCCGATGCTGGCGGTATCAAGTTGGGGCAATTGGCCGTCGAGACGAATCACCGCGATCAGCGGGCGGCCGTCCTGGCGCAGCAGGGCGGGGTCGAGGCGCGCCGTCACCCAGCCTTCGCGCGGATGCAGTTGGGCGGCCAGTACCCTGAGGGTCGAAAAGTCGGCGCGGCTATCAGCCAGTGCCTGGGCATGGGCCGGTCGCCATTGCCGTTGCCAGATATACACCTGCTGGTCGAGGGCAACGTTGGCCGGCTGCTCGCACCCGGACAGGGCCAGCAGTGTCAGCAAACACAGGAGGAAACGCCGAGGCGGTAGTAGGGCGGGCAAAGGGAATGGCTCAAGGGCGCAATGGCAGCGAGGTATGGTGCCACTGGCGGTAAAGACGTGCCAAGCCTACCGGTCGTCCGGCGTTGGTTTGACAGGGGGGTATGTGTCACCAAAGCTGCAAGAGCGTTGTTTACAACAATTACTGCGGAGCGCAGACATGGATAAGCGATTGCTTGGCAAAGGTTTGATTCTCGTGGTTCTCAGTGCGGCCAGTTTTGCGGCCCAGGCAGATCAGGCCGGGGGTGGTGGTTGCGGCTGGGGCAACATGTTGTTCGAAGGTCAGCGCGGTCTGGCCCCTCACCTGCTAGCGACCACTACCAACGGCACCTCGGGTAACGCGACCTTCGGCCTCACCTCCGGCACCAATGGCTGCGATTCCCACGTCAAACTCGGCTACGGCGGCCGCTCGATGCTGGCCATGAACGGCATGCTCGACTCGATCGCCGAAGACATGGCCCAAGGCCAAGGCGAAGCGCTGGACGCCTACGCCACGCTGCTGGGTGTAGAGAAAGCTGACCGCGAGCATTTCGCCCAGGTCACCCACGCCAACTTCGACAGCATCTTCTCCAAGGCTGATGTCACCAGCGAGCAAGTGCTGGCCAATACCCTGGATGTGATGAGCAAAGATGCGCAGCTGGCGAGGTATGCCAAACAGCCGGCGTGAACAGGGCAACTTAATGTATGAGCCGGGCGATTCGCCCGGTTTTTTTTGCCTGCCTGAAGGACCGGTTCAGTGGGGCGATAGACGATCGTCGGATACCTTATTGGGGATAAACGGCTAAGCTTTGGAGGCCGCTTGTACGTCCATCCATTCGGAGCTTTTCATGAACAATAACAATAGCGTCCTGCGCCACTTGCCCTGGGCAGTGTTGGCCGTAGTAGGCGCCGGTGCCTTGGGTGTCGTGGCCTTGCGCCGCGGTGAAGCCATCAACGCCTTGTGGATAGTGGTGGCCGCTGTGGCCCTCTATCTGGTCGCGTACCGCTACTACAGCCTGTTTATCGCCAACAAGGTGATGCAGCTGGACCCCAATCGCGCGACCCCCGCTGTATTGAACAATGACGGTTTGGACTACGTGCCGACCAACAAACACATTCTCTTCGGTCACCACTTCGCTGCCATCGCTGGCGCCGGCCCGCTGGTCGGTCCGGTACTCGCCGCGCAGATGGGCTACCTGCCCGGCACCCTCTGGCTGATTGCCGGGGTGATCCTCGCCGGTGCGGTGCAGGACTTCATGGTGCTGTTCATTTCCACCCGCCGTAACGGCCGCTCCCTGGGCGAGCTGGTGCGCGAGGAAATGGGCCAGGTGCCTGGCACCATCGCCCTGTTCGGCGCCTTCCTGATCATGATCATCATCCTCGCGGTGCTGGCGCTGATCGTGGTCAAGGCCCTGGCGTCCAGCCCATGGGGCATGTTCACGGTGATGGCGACCATCCCGATTGCGATGCTGATGGGGCTGTACATGCGCTATGTACGCCCGGGTCGGATCGGCGAGATTTCGGTGGTCGGCCTGGTGCTGCTGCTCGGTTCCATCTGGATGGGTGGCCAGGTGGCCGCCAGCCCTGAGTGGGCACCGATGTTCACCTTCACCGGCATTCAGATCACCTGGATGTTGATCGGCTATGGTGCGGTGGCCTCGGTACTGCCGGTGTGGCTGCTGTTGGCGCCGCGTGATTACCTCTCCACCTTCCTGAAAATCGGCACCATCATCGCCTTGGCGTTGGGCATTCTGTTCGTCATGCCGGACCTGAAAATGCCGGCGCTGACCCAGTTCGTCGACGGCACCGGGCCGGTGTGGAAGGGCGGGCTGTTCCCGTTCCTGTTCATCACCATTGCCTGCGGTGCGGTATCGGGCTTCCACGCCCTGATCTCCTCGGGCACCACGCCCAAGCTGTTGGCCAGTGAGTCGCACGCCCGTTACATCGGTTACGGCGGCATGCTGATGGAGTCCTTCGTCGCCATCATGGCCATGGTCGCCGCGTCGGTGATCGAGCCAGGTGTGTACTTCGCGATGAACAGCCCACCCGCTGTGGTCGGTGCCGATGTGGCGTCGGTTGCCGCGACCGTCAGCAGTTGGGGTTTCATGATCACCCCGGAGGCACTCGAAGCCACCGCCCGTGATATCGGTGAAACCACCATTCTGGCCCGTGCCGGCGGTGCGCCGACGTTGGCGGTCGGTATCGCGCAAATCCTCCACCAGGTATTGCCGGGTGAGAACACCATGGCCTTCTGGTACCACTTCGCGATTCTGTTCGAAGCGCTATTCATCCTCACGGCGGTTGACGCCGGTACGCGAGCGGGACGTTTCATGCTCCAGGACCTGCTGGGCAATTTCGTGCCGGCGATGCGCAAGACCGATTCCTGGGTCGCCAACATCATCGCCACCGGTGGTTGCGTGGCGATGTGGGGCTGGTTGCTGTACCAGGGTGTGGTCGATCCGTTGGGCGGCATCAATACCTTGTGGCCGCTGTTCGGTATCTCCAACCAGATGCTCGCCGGTATCGCGCTGATGCTCGGCACGGTGGTGCTGATCAAGATGAAACGTCAGCAGTACGTGTGGGTCACCATGCTGCCCGCAACCTGGCTGCTGATCTGCACCACCACGGCCGGCCTGATCAAGCTGTTC
Source organism: Pseudomonas sp. GV071 (assembly GCF_003050835.1). GTDB lineage: Bacteria > Pseudomonadota > Gammaproteobacteria > Pseudomonadales > Pseudomonadaceae > Aquipseudomonas. Next base: position 45,641 of record NZ_QAOJ01000014.1, read on the forward strand.
GACAGCAACCCGGCGGTGGGCTTCGTCGCCCTGGGTCGCAAGTACAGCGATGCCCTGGCCGCCGGCCAAGTGATTGCCCCGGCCAAGGACGCCGAGCAGATGCAGCACGTGATCTTCAACGCGTACACCAACGCCACCCTCACGGTGTTGTTCCTGTTCGTGGTATTCAGCGTGCTGTTCTATGCCATCAAGGTCGGGCGCGAGGCCTGGGTTCGCCCGGAGCGCAGCGACAAGGAAACCCCGTTCGAACCAATTCCCCACATTTAAATGTGGACGCGGGCCAGCGTTGAGCCGGCCCGCCTTATTGAGGACAGACCATGTTCAATGACCTGAGTCGCATGGGCAAATACCTGGGGCAGGCCGCGCGCATGCTGGTGGGCATGCCCGACTACGACAACTACGTCGAGCACATGGCCAACAAACACCCGGACACGGTGCCAATGACCTACGAGGAGTTTTTCCGCGAGCGTCAGGAAGCCCGTTACGGTGGTGGAAAAGGGCGGCCAATTCGCTGCTGCTGAGTTCACCGACGCAAGACCCTCGCGCCACGCTCGTCGTGGCGTATTTATTTTCGGTATCCAGACTTCAAGGTTTTTTTATGGCCACTCCCCAACCCATTCCCGTCACCGTGCTCAGCGGTTTTCTTGGTGCCGGCAAGACCACCTTGCTGCGCCATATCCTCAAGGCCGAACACGGCCTGAAGATCGCGGTGATCGAAAACGAGTTCAGCGAAACACCCATCGACGGCCAGTTGCTTGGCAGTGAGCCGGTGCAGGTGATGACCCTGGCCAACGGCTGCGTGTGCTGCTCCATTCACGTCGAGCTGGAAAAGGCCCTGTACCTGTTGCTGGACCGCCTGGACAGCGGCGAACTGGCCTTCGACCGCCTGGTGATCGAGTGCACCGGCCTGGCCGATCCGGCACCGGTGGCGCAGACTTTTTTCGCCGAAGAGGAGCTGTGCGAGCGCTATGTGCTGGACGGCATCATCACCGTGGTGGACGCAGCCAACGCCGAGCGCCACCTGGCCGAGCCGATCGCCCAGGCGCAAGTGGGTTTTGCCGACCGGATTCTGGTGAGTAAACGCGACCTGGTGGATGACGTGCACTACGAGGCGCTGGTGCAGCGCTTGGGGCGGATCAACCGGCGGGCGCCGATCCGTATTGTCGAGCATGGTCGTATCGACCTGGCCGAGCTGCTGGATGTGCGTGGTTTCAACCTGAATGCCGACTTGCCGGCGACCATCAGCCTGCGTCCGCTGACCCTGGCGGCCAACCCGGACCGCATCGGCACCCTGGTGCTGAAAAGCGAGAAGCCGCTGGATATCGATAAGCTCAGTGCCTTTATGGAAACCCTGCTGGAAGAACACGGCAATTCGTTGCTGCGCTACAAGGGCGTGCTGGATATTGCCGGCGAAGAGCGGCGCATGGTGTTTCAGGGCGTGCTGCGCTTGTACGGCTTTGATTGGGACCGCGAGTGGGCGGCAGGCGATGTGCGCGAAAGCGTGATCGTGTTTATCGGCGATCAGCTACCTGAAGAGCAGATTCGCGCGGGGTTTGCCGAGGTGGTGGCCGGCTGACGTCATCTCACAAGGAACCCCGTACACCTGTAGGAGAGGCTTCAGCCGCGAGTTTTTGATCTCGCGTTATATGCCCTGGGCGTCTTTTTCAGGTCCGGCCAATCGCGGCTGAAGCCGCTCCTACAAAAAACCAACCCACAAAAAAGCCCGGCACTTGGCCGGGCTTTTTGTTTCTGCGTAACGCTTACTTACCGTAGACCGGCAGCTTGGCGCAGATGGCTTTGACTTTCTCACGCACGGCGTCGATCACCGCGTCGTTGTTCAGGTCAGCCAGGATGTCGCAGATCCAGCCGGCCAGCTCTTTGCACTCTGCTTCCTTGAAGCCGCGAGTGGTGACAGCCGGGGTGCCGAAACGCAGGCCGGAGGTCACGAACGGGGAGCGTGGGTCGTTCGGCACCGAGTTCTTGTTGACGGTGATAAAGGCTTTGCCCAGAGCGGCGTCGGCGTCTTTACCGGAGATGTCCTGCTTGATCAGGGAGAGCAGGAACAGGTGGTTCTCGGTACCGCCGGAGACCACGTCAAAACCGCGCTCGATGAATACGCCGGCCATGGCCTTGGCGTTTTTCACCACTTGTTGCTGGTAGGTCTTGAACTCAGGCTGCAGCGCTTCTTTGAAGCAGATCGCCTTGGCGGCGATCACGTGCTCCAGCGGGCCGCCCTGGCCGCCCGGGAATACCGCGGAGTTCAGCTTCTTCTCGATCTCGGCGTTGGCCTTGGCCAGGATCAGGCCACCACGTGGACCGCGCAGGGTCTTGTGGGTGGTGGTGGTGACGACGTCAGCGAATGGCACCGGGTTCGGGTATACGCCAGCGGCAACCAGGCCGGCCACGTGGGCCATGTCGACGAACAGGTAAGCACCGACTTTGTCGGCGATGGCGCGGAAACGGGCGAAGTCGAGAATCTGCGAGTAAGCCGAGAAACCGGCCACGATCATTTTTGGCTTGTGCTCCACGGCCAGGCGCTCGACTTCGTCGTAGTCGATCAGGCCATTGCCGTCGATGCCGTACTGCACGGCGTTGTACAGCTTGCCCGAGGAGGAAACGCTGGCGCCGTGGGTCAGGTGACCACCGTGGGCCAGGCTCATGCCCAGGATGGTGTCGCCGGCGTTCAGCAGGGCCAGGTACACCGCGCTGTTGGCTTGCGAGCCTGCGTGCGGCTGGACGTTGGCGTAGTCGGCGCCGAACAGCTCTTTGGCGCGGTCGATGGCCAGTTGCTCAACGATGTCGACGTATTCGCAGCCGCCGTAGTAACGCTTGCCTGGGTAGCCTTCGGCGTACTTGTTGGTCAGTACCGAACCCTGGGCTTCCATCACCGCTGGGCTGGTGTAGTTCTCCGAGGCGATCAGCTCGATGTGCTCTTCCTGGCGCTGAGCTTCTTGCTCCATGGCGGCAAAGAGTTCGGCATCGTAGTTAGCGATAGTGGTCGAGCGACTAAACATGGCTGTCTCCTAAGAGTGAGCTGGGCAAGATTTGATCAAACGCTTTGTGGGCGTGCCCAGAACAACAAAGGCGAACCCGAAGAAGGCGCGGATTCTACCCCAAAGGTCGTTTTCTGGCACATGACAGTCGGTCATGTGTCGGACAAGTGCCGCTCATTGTGTTGAAAAATACCGGCGTAGACGCTTCAGCTCAGCATAAACAACGCGGTGCCGCTGAACTGCGCCGCCAGTTGGTGGGCGGTCATCGGCTTGCCGAGCAGGTAGCCCTGCACTTCGTCGCAGCCGTGTTCACGCAGGAAGTCGAGCTGTTCCTGGGTTTCCACGCCCTCGGCGATCACCGCCAGGTTCAGGCTGTGGGCCATGGCGATGATGGCGCGGGCAATCTGCGCGTCCTGTTCGCCGCTGGGCAGGCCGTCGACGAAGCTGCGGTCGATCTTCAGCACGTCGATGGGGAATTGCTTGAGGTAGTTGAGCGACGAGTAGCCGGTGCCGAAGTCGTCGACCGCGATGCTCAGGCCCAGTTGTTTGAAACCGGCCAGCACTTGCATGGTTTCTTCCACGTCGTGCATCAGGATGCTTTCGGTCAGCTCCAGCTCCAGGCTGCTCGGGCTCAGGCCGCTGCTGTGCAGAATGTTGGCAATGCGCTGGCCCAACTGGCCTTCGGCGAATTGTCGGGCGGAGAGGTTGACCGAGACTTTGGGCACCCGCACACCGGCAGCCTGCCAGGCGTTCATCTGCCGGCACGCTTCCACCAGCACCCAGTCGCCGACATCCACCACCAGGCCCAACTCTTCCAGTACCGGAATGAACTCGTTCGGCGCGATTAAACCGCGGCGCGGGTGCTGCCAGCGCAGCAGCGCTTCGGCGCCGATCAGACGCTGGCCGTTGGCGCTGAACTGCGGCTGGTAATAGAGCACGAACTGCTGCTGATCGAGGGCGTGGCGCAGGTCGCTTTCCAGCTCCAGACGCTCCAGAGCGGTTGCGTTCATTGCCGCCTGGTAGAACTGGAAGTTGTTCTTGCCGCGCTCTTTGGCGTGGTACATGGCGGTGTCGGCGTTCTTCATCAACTGGCTCAGCTCTTCGCCGTCCTGCGGGCTGAGGGCGATACCGATACTGGCGGTGACGAAGAACTCGCGGCCTTCAAGAATGAACGGCTGCGAGAGGCTGGCGAGAATCTGCTCGGCCACATGAATGGCGCGGGTCAGGGCGCCGTCGCGGGTGTCGCGCGCTTGCAGCAGCAAGGTGAATTCGTCGCCGCCCATGCGTGCCACGGTGTCTTCCACCTCCACGCAGGCGGCCAGGCGCTGGGCCACATCCTTGAGCATGCGGTCGCCGGCGGCGTGGCCGAGGGAGTCGTTGATCGGCTTGAAGCGGTCGAGGTCGAGGAACATCAGCACCACCCATTCCAGATGCCGCTCGGCATGCTGCAAGGCGGTGTGCAGGCGGTCCTGGAACAGCGTGCGGTTGGGCAGGTTGGTCAGGGCGTCGTAATAGGCCAGGCGATGGATGCGCTGTTCGCTGGCTTTGCGCTCGCTGATGTCACTGAAGAAACTGACATAGCTGACCAGGTCGCCTTCATCGTCCTGCACCGCGGTAATACCGACCCAGGCCGGGAAGTTCTCCTGATTGCGGCGTTTGAGCCACACCTCGCCTTCCCAGCTGCCGTTCTGCCCGAGCTGGGAAAGGATGTACGCCTGGTGGCTGGTCTGCTGCCGGTCGGCCATCAGCATGCCCGGCTGCTGGTCGAGCACTTGGGCACTGGAGTAGCCGCTGACCCGGCTGAACGCCTCGTTGACCTGGACGATATAGCCGGCCGGGTCGGTGACCAGAATCGCCGCTGTCGAGTGCTCGAATACCGTGGCCGCCATGCGCAGGTCTTTTTCTGCGCGGCGCTGCTGACTGATATTGCGGCCAACGCCGAGCAAGCCTTCGAAGCGGCCGTCCTGGTCCCACATCAGCGTCATGCGCATCTCGGTGGGCAACTTGTGGCCGTCGGCACGCACACAATCGACGATAAACAGCCGCGTCGCCAACTGCTGGCGCAGCTCGCGCAGGCGTGACGGGTCGTTGAGGGCGGCGCGCACCCGCAGCAGCAGTTGGTCGACATCCGCCAGTTGGCGGGGATTGGCCGCCAGTGGATGGAAACCGTTGGCGATGATCCACTCGGGCTCGTAGCCGAACATGGCCAGCGCCGAGGGGCTGACGTAGTCCAGTTGCAGGCTGCTGTCGGTGGTGAAAATCACGTCGCTGATGTTCTCGGCCAGCAGGCGGTAGCGGCGCTCGTTCTTGCGCATCAGCTCGCTGGCTTCGATCTGTTCGGTTACATCTTTGGCCACGCCGATCAGGCGGTGCACACGGCCTTCCGGCGTGCGGCTGAGGGCCTGTTCGCGGATATCGAACCAGTGCCAGGTGCCGTCGCGGTGGCGCCAGCGCAGGTGGCATTGCAGCAATTGGCCGTCGCTGACCACCTGCTGCAGGGTGCGCATGCGTGCGTATTGCTCGGCGTCGTCCGGGTGCAAAACCACTTCCCAGAAGTGCCCGGCCATTTGCCGCAGTTCTTTGCCGCTGTAGCCCAGTTGCTGGCCCAGGCGGTTGTTGCTGAACAGCACCCGGCGGTCGGTCATGTCGTGCACGTACAGGGTGTCGGGCACAGCGCGGGCGACATCGGACCAGAAGCGTTCGCGCTCGATCAGCGACAGCTCGATGCGCTTGCGGCTGGTGATGTCGTTCATGCTCACGGTGACGGCGTGGAAATCGTCGTTCTGCTCCGGCAGACGCAGTACCAGCCACAGGTGGCGCTCGTTGCCCTGCGGGGTAACGATCTGGCTCTCCATCTCGATCTGCCGCTGCTTGCTCAGCACCGCGCCGATCAACTGATAGCGGACGTTCTCCGGGGTGATCGGGCCGACATCCACCAGGTGACTCCACAGCTCCTGGGTGGACTCGACGCCCAGCAGTTGCTGCGCCACCTGATTGATTTCGGTGATGTGCAGGTGCTGCACCAGTTCATCGTGCAACTGCGGGTGGGTGCGCAACCAATGGTCGAACTGGCCGAGGGTGTCGATGTTGTGCACATGCAGGTAGGTGCGCAGGTCGGCCAGGTCGAGCACGCAGTGGGCCACGCCACTGCCTTCGAAAATGTCCTGATAACGGCGCCGAGTGTCTTCGAGCACATGCAGCGCCAGTTGCTGTTCGGTGGCATCGCGCAGCACCCAGACGTGGCCGGGCTGGCTGTGTTCCTTGCCGTCCTTGAACAGGCTGCGGGTGACACTGAATACGCGGGTTTGCTGGTGCTGATCGAGTTCGATCCACACCGGGCTGAAGTCGTCGTGGGGTTCGCTGTCCTGCAGCAGGCTCGGGTCGAGGCTGGGCAGCAGGTCGAGCAAGTGACGGCCACGCGCTTCGCTGCTGGACAGGCCGAAAAGCTGCGCCGCCTGGGGGTTGAGGTACCGCACATGGCCGCCGACATCGGTGACCACCACCCGTTCTTCGATGGCGCTGAGGGCCGTGGCGGCGTCGCGCAATTCGCGGCGCGAGGCTGTGGTCATGGCGCGCAGGCGAGTCTGTTCACGCAGTAGACGCAGCAAGGCCAGCAGGGTCAGCAGGGCGCAGGCCATGAACAGCAGGAACTTGCCGGTGACGGCCGACAGTTGTTCAGTCCAGGCGCGCTGTTTGTCCAACACGCTGCGCACCATCAGGTCGGTGCCGGGCACGGCTACCACTTGCGCGGTGTTGTCCAGCTCGAAGGTGGTGGCCGCGCGCATCTGTTCATTGGCTGGCGCGGGTTGGGTGGCAAACACATGACGGCTGTCAGGGTCTTCCAGCTGCCAGCGATGGTCGCTGCTGTAGAACTGGCGGATGTTCTGGCGCAGGTGGGCCAGGCTCATTCGTACCATCCAGAAACCCTTTGCCTCGCCCTGAGGCAGAAGGGCATAGATCTGCCCGCCGTCGTCGGGGTTGGAGACATACAGGTACGGTTGGCCCTGGTAGCGCTGGAACAGCGCGGCGATATACGCCTGGTCGTGGGCGTCGGTTTGCGTGTCGGCAATCACCCGGCCGTCGTGATCGAGCCAGGCCAGGCTGCTGGATGCAGGGAAAATTCCGCGCAGGCTGGTCAGCACCTCGTTGTTCTTGTCCGCGGTGGACGGCTGCTGAGCGGTCTGCTTGAGCAGGGCGAGGGCCGCTTGGGCGCGCATCTGCACGCTCAGGCTCATGTGCTCAGCCAGTTGCTGGCCATATTCCTGTTCGCGCTTCTGGCGGGTTTCTTCGCCGTGTTCGAGCTCCTGGTACAGCTGCCAGAACAACAGGCCGAGCATCACCACCACAAGCACCACCAAGGCACCCTTTACCGAGTTCGGCAGGGTCGTGGCGAGGGAATCGCCGGGAGCGCGCTGGTGAGTGAACAATCGGGGCACGGGCAAGAGTCCTGCTCTGACGGCTTATATAGAGAAAGGGGCAGCTACTACGACGCTAGCAGAGGCGCACGAGCTACGGGTAAAAGCGGCTAAGAATGCCTAGTTACGTGGCAAAGTGCCAGCTATGCCGACGAGTGCGCGTTTGCTCGTGGCAGTAGGCGTTGGTGGCTGCCTCCTTTATCCAGACAGCTGATAGAGAAGCTGGGTTCCTCCTGAGCGTCAGGCTCCCAGCGGGTGATAGGCGCGCTCGAAATACATCAAGCCTTGGCCGTGCTCGCCGCAGCGGATAGCGAGCACTTCACAGACCAGAATGGCGTGGGTGCCGACCTGGTTGGTGGCCACCACCCGGCAGTCGAACGCCACCAGCGCGCCATCCAGCAATGGCGCACCGGTCACCTGCTGGTGCCAGTGGCCTGCGGCGAAGCGTTCATCCAGCGGGGTTTTGCCGCCGAACAAGTTGGACAGCGTTTGCTGGCCGTGGCCAAGCACATTGACCGCCACCACGCCGTTGGCGCGAAAGCTGTCGTACACCGAGGCGCTGCGGTTCAGGCACACCAGCAGGGTGGGCGGTTCGTCGGTGACGCTGCACACCGCTGAGGCGGTGAAACCGGCACGCCCGCCGGGGCCGTCGGTGGTAATGATGCTCACGGCCGCACCCAGGCGGGCCATGGCGTCACGGTAATCGTGTTTGAGCACGCAGGGTGGTTCGCGGGTTTCCAGGGCCGGGTGCATGGGGTTCTCCGGGTGGTTCATACAGGGGGTTGGAGGAAAGCCAGCAGGCGGGTTTCGAAGTCGGTTTGCTCGGTCAGGTTGCAGGCATGGCCACCGAAGTCGCGCACGTCCAGCTCGGCATTGGCCAGGCCTTCGGCCAACTGCACCGATTGCGTCCACGGCACCAGGCTGTCGTCGCGGCTGGCCATCACCAGCGTCGGCACCTTGATCGCGCCCAACTGCGCGCTGATGTCGAAGGCCCGCAGCGCGGCAATGCGCAGCAAGGTGTTGGTCTCGCCAGGAAAGTGCGCCAGGGCGTGGGCGAGGTCGGCTTCCAGGCGTTCGCCGTTGGCCACGATCCAGGTTGGCGGATACAGGAACAGCGGCTGCGCGGCGACATAGGCTGCCGCACCGCAGTGGGTGAGCAATTGAATGCGCGTGTCGAAACAACGCGCGCTGTGGGCATTGGGCGCGGCCCAGGCGTTGATCAGCACCAGACGCTCCAGCAGCGCGGGGCGGTGCAGGGCGATCTGCAGCCCGACCAGGCCACCGAGGGCATGGCCGACAAAGGCGCAGTGGGTAACGGCCAGGCTGTCGAGCAAGGTCAGCAGTTCATCGGCCATATCGGCAATCGAATAGCCCTCGGCCAGCGCCGCCGGACTGCGCCCGGTGCCGCGCTGGTCATAGCTGATCACTCGGTGCGTTTTGCTCAGTGCCGTCAGGTGCGGCGCCCAATAGCCCGCCGCACCCCCGAGGCCGGAACACAGCACCACGGTCTGGGTCGCCTCGGGGTTGCCGTGGATTTCGTAGTGCATGCCAACGCCTCCGGTCATTTGCCGACGTGGGCGATGGAGGCGATTTCGATCAGCGCTTCGGGCTTCACCAGGCCGCACTGGATGCAGTAACGCGCCGGTTTTTCCCCGGCAAAGTACTCGGCGTACACCGTGTTGATGGCGGCGTAATCGGCCCAGTCCTTGAGCATGATCATGTTGAAGGTGACGTCATCCATCGTGCCGCCCGCGGCCTCGACCACGCCCTTGATGGTTTCCAGTACATGGCGGGTCTGCTCGGTGGCGTTGCCGACATGCACCACGTTGGCGTCTTTATCCAATGGCAGGGTGCCGGCGACGTAGAGCACGCCATCGGCCAGCGAGCCGGGTACGTAAGGGGCCAGCGGTTTGCCGGTGCCCGGCGGAATGATCGATTGTTTTGGCATGTTCAAGCTTCCTGTGTGGGGCGAAAGGTGGTGCAGAAGGCATCGACCGAGGACACCCAGCCGAAGAAGGTTTCGATATTGAACAGCGCCGCCTCCTGGGCGGCGGGCGGACCGGCCTGGTGGGTGGCGTCGGCCAGCACTACGCCGAAATATTCGAGAAAAAAGCCATCGCGCAGGGTCGACTCCACGCACACGTTGGTGGCGATACCGGTGAACACCAGGTTCTTGATGCCACGGGCGCGCAGGATGCTGTCCAGTGGGGTGTTGAAGAAGCCGCTGTAGCGCGGTTTGGGCATCACGATGTCGCCGGGCAACGGTTGCAGTTCATCCACCAGCGCGTAATCCCAGCCGCCTTTGGATAACAACGTGCCTTGCAGCTCGGGGCGCTTGCGCATGGTTTTCAGGGCGTTGGACTTGTGCCAGTTCGGCGAGCCCGGGCCACCGGCTTCCACGTAGTCCGCGTCCCAGCCATTCTGGAAAAAGATCACCTGCACGCCGGCTTTGCGGGCGGCGGCGATGGCCACCTGAATCTTTTCGATCACCGGGCCCGTGGACGACACATCGAAACCGGCCAGGTCCAGGTAACCGCCGAGGGTGGAATAAGCGTTCTGCATATCCACCACAATCAGGGCGGTCTGGCTGGCGCGCAGTTGCAGAGGTTCGGGGCGTGCCGGCAGGGTCAGCGGTGTGCTGCTGTCGACGGCCAGCGCGTAGCTGGACACCTGTTGAACGGTCATTACGCGATCTCCTGCAGGGCGGCGGCGCGGCTGTTCATCAGCGGCTGGATGCGCTGGCCGAATTTTTCGATGCCTTCGACAAAGTCGTCGAAGGTCAGCATCACGCCCTCCGTGCCCGGCACCTGGGCCACTTCATCGAGCATGGCGGCCACCTGCTCGAACGAGCCCACCAGGGTGCCCATGTTGATATTCACCGCCGAGGTCGGGTCGGACATCTGCCGCACGTTGGTATCGCTGCCCGAGCGGGTGTCTACCGCCGCCTGGTCGCCGAGCCATTGCAGGGCGGCCTGGTCGGCGCCGTCTTTGTAGAGCTCCCACTTGGCGCGGGCGGCGGCTTCGGTTTCTTCGGCAATCACCATAAACAGCACGCAGGAATTCACGTCGCGGCCGGTTTTTTCCGTAGCCAGGCGCAGGCGCTCGGTGGTTGGAGCGAAGGCGGCCGGGGTGTTCACACCCTTGCCGAAGCAGAAGTTGTAGTCGGCGTATTGCGCCGAAAAGGCCATGCCGGCGTCACTGGAACCGGCGCAGATAATCTTCATGTCAGCCTGTGGTTTGGGGCTGACGCGGCAATCGTCCATGGTGAAGTACTCACCTTTCAGATCGCTGTGGCCGGTGCTCCACAGGTCGCGCAGCACCTGGGCGTACTCGGCGAGGTAGGCATAGCGGGTGGCGAAAAAATCGTCGCCCGGCCACAGGCCCATTTGCGAGTACTCGGGGCGCTGCCAGCCGGTGACCAGGTTGATGCCGAAACGGCCATTGGAGATCGAGTCGATGGTCGAGGCCATGCGCGCGACGATCGCCGGCGGCAGGGTCAGGGTGGCGGCGGTGGCGAACAGCTGGATCTTGCTGGTGACCGCCGCCAGGCCGGCCATCAAGGTGAAGGATTCCAGGTTGTGTTCCCAGAATTCGGTTTTGCCGCCGAAGCCGCGCAGCTTGATCATCGACAGGGCAAAGTCGAAACCATAGTGCTCTGCGCGCTGCACGATCTGTTTGTTCAATTCGAAGGTCGGCATGTATTGCGGAGCGGTCTCGGAGATCAGCCAGCCGTTGTTGCCGATGGGAATGAATACACCAACTTTCATGGATATAACCCCCTGATTATGCTTTTTTCTGGTCAATGCCAGCATGATCGCCGCACGTTCGTGCGGCGACAGGTCGCAGGGGATTGAGCACGGACTGTGCCAAAAATGAAAACCGTAGGGAAAACAGCCGCTTGGAATTTCTCAGGGGCTTAGCACAGACCAAGTGGTCTGCTTTAGAGCGCCTGGTTTGTGCACGCTGCCCGCAAAAGAGGCGTGTGCACTGACAGCCTCAGCTGTTTTGGCTATCGTGGCGCGGGCTTATTGAGGAGGCTGTATGGCCGAGCAACATCCACCGAGCGCTGCCAAGGCTGTGCGTACCCCCAGCGCGGCGACGCTGGCGCGGCGTGAGCGGCAAATGGAAAGCAAGCGAGCCGCCATCAGTGCGGCCGCCATCGAGTTGTTTTCCCAGTTTGGTCTGCATGGCACCAGCCTGGATCAGGTGGCGGCCCGCGCCGATGTGTCCAAAACCAACCTGCTGTACTACTTCGGCAGCAAGGAAGACCTGTACCTGGCGGTGCTGCATCAGTTGATGAGCGTGTGGCTGGCGCCGCTGCGGGCGCTGAGTGTCGAGATGGAGCCATTGGCAGCGATCAGCGAATACCTGCGCCTGAAGCTGGAACTGTCGCGGGACGAGCCGGCGGCCTCGCGGCTGTTCTGCCTGGAAATCATACAGGGTGCACCGCTGCTGCGTGGCGAACTGCAGCACGAGCTGCGCGACCTGGTGCACAGCAAAACCGAGGTGATCCGCACGTGGAGCGAGGCCGGCCGGCTGGCGCCGGTAGACCCGTACCACCTGATCTTTTCCCTGTGGGCCACCACCCAGCACTACGCCGACTTCCGTGTGCAGGTCGAATCCATCACCGGCCGCACCCTGGATGATCCGGCCTTTTTCGAGCAAGTGCTGAGCAGCCTGCAGGCGCTGATTCTGGACGGTATCCGTCCGCGCTAAACCCGCTTAACGGGTGGAATCCACCAGCACTTCTTCGCCCAGAGCGCCATTGACCGGCAGCGGCTGGTAAGTGGAGTTGGCCGCGCGCATCACCCTGATGGCGCGTGCGCCGGCGGCCTGGGCCGAGGTGATGTCGGCGTCCGAGTCGCCGTAGTACAGGTGCAGGCCGCGGTCGTGAATAAAGCGGGTCTTCTCCGGCCCGGAAGTGAACACCACCGGCTGCATGTTCTTGATGGCAAAGGTCTGCTGCAGGATGGTTGTCACTTGTTCGCCCTCAGTGTGCGGGCGGCCGGTAATAAAGTAGATCGTGTCGCCGCGGCCCTGGTGCAGGGCAATCAGCGAACGCGCCACTTCCTTGGGCAGGGAATAGCGGTCGCAACCGCCATTGGTTTCCTTCCAGAACTCGGTGTTCTTCAAATAATCGTTGCTGCCTGGCGAGTACTTCTGCTGCCCGGCATAGAAGCACGGGCTGGAGAACAGCACGGTGTCATCTATATCGAAACCGACCGCCATCGGCGCGTCCTTCTGGATGCTCTCGGCCAGCCGCTCGAGGGTGATCCAGTGAATGGTCGATTGCGGTGCTTGGCTGGCACAACCAAGCAACAGCAGGGAAAGAACAGCTGCCAGGGATAGGTGGGAAATACGCACGAAAACCTCAAAGTCTGGAATGTGAGCCATTGCCGTCAGCAAGCGGCATGCCGGGAATGCTGGCAGTGGCGACAAAATCCAGCGAGGCCGTCCGTTAATACCTGTCACATGTGTCAATTAGGTTTCGATAGCGACAGGTTTCGCCCTGAGCGCGACTAAAAGTTCAAAATAAGTGCACGAATGATCATTTAATGAGCGCTTATGGGGCTAAAACGCGCTGTTAGACAATGTGACAAAAGTAACCAGCCTGTTCGTTTTCCCTCCATTGCCTTGCCGAAAACCCACTTAATCAAACTGTAACCTCATCCTTCTACTGTATTCCTGACGCCTGTGACAGTTTTGGCATGCAATGTGCTCAAGCTCTCGCAACGAAGTCGAGGTAGTCCCGCTGCGGGTGCAGTGGGGCTGGCGAAGAAAAGGTGGAGTGCAAGCAATGCGTAGTTGGGAAGAACCGAAAAAGAAGCGCCTGCATATCGAGATCATCCCGATGATCGACGTGATGATGTTCCTGCTGGTGTTCTTCGTGCTGATCAGCCTGAACGTGATTCCGGCCCTGGGCATCAAAACCCAACTGCCGGGTGCGGCCCATGCCCAGCAACTGAAACCGCAGAACAAGGCGGTGATTACCCTCGGTCTCAACGACCGTCTGCAATTGGACGGCCAGGACATGGCAGAGGACGCGATCGTCGCGCAACTGAAGACGTTGGAAAACGTTGACCAGAAGCTGGTGATCATCCTCAACAGTGATGAAGGCGTGGAAGTCGGTCGGCTGGTAACGGTCATGGACCTGCTGAAAAGCAATGGCTTCTCCAGCGTCTCCATCGCGACGAGAAAGCTGTAAGCCATGTCGCTCTTCTTCAAATCCCGCAAAGCACTCGCCTGCCTGCCCGCTATCTGTCTGCTCGCGGTGGCCGTTCAGAGCGCCTTGAAGGCGGACCTGAAAATCACCCCGAAGTACGACGACAGCACTGTGGAAGTGGCGCTGATCGATCCGGCCGAGTTGCAGCCGGAACCGATTCCCGCGCCGCCGCCACCGCCGCCTGAGCCGGAGCCGCTGCCCGAGCCGCCACCTGAGCCCGATCCGGAGCCGGTGGTGGAATTGCCCGAGCCGCCGCCCAAGCCCAAGCCAAAACCGCCGGAGCCCAAGCCGCAGCCACCTAAGCCAAAACCTCAGGTGGCCAAGCCCGCACCAGCGCCAACGCCCACTCCACCGCCACAAGCGGTAGTGGCGAAGGCGGCTCCGGTAGCTGCGCCAGTTGCTGCACCCGCACCGCCAGCGGCACCGCGGGTCGATGCAGCCGCCATTGAAGGTCGTTACACCGCGGCGTTACGCGCGGATCTGGAACGTTACAAGAAATACCCCACGGGTCGCGAAGCCTCGCTTCAGCACCCTGAGGGCGATGTGGTGGTGTGGTTGTTGGTGGACCGCAGCGGCAACGTTGTGGACTCCGGTATCGAAACCAAAGCCAAAAACATGCTGCTCAACAAAGCAGCGCAAACCAGTTTGCGGCGTTTGGAGAAGGTCACTCCGTTTCCTCAGGAGGCCTTTGGGGGCAAGGACAGATACCGCTTCACGGCAACCTTTGTTTACAACGTAGAAAACTAGAAACCATAACTAAAACAGACACCTGCCAAAGAAATTTCAGGAGTTAATACGTGAAACTTAATCCAATTTTCGCGATGTTCCTTGCAGCCGGCCTTGGGGGCTGGACGGTGGCTGCATTGGCCGAAGACTCGGTGGACGTCGGTGATGTAAACGTGACGGGGCAAACCCTGGGCAACGGCCAGATGGTCAAGGAAGAGGCGCCGAAAGCGCGCTCCACCGTGACCAAAGAAGCACTGGAAAAGATGGCACCGACTGGTAACGCCATCGACAAGCTGAAGTACACCCCGGGCGTGAACGTCTCCAGTGACGACTCCACCGGTTTGAGCGGTTTCAACTTCACCATGCGTGGCATGAGCTCCGACCAGGTGGGTGTATCGCTCGACGGTATCCCGGTCAACGACTCGGGCAACTACAACCTGTACCCGAACCTGCTGGGCGACCCGGAAAACCTCGGCGAAGTATTCGCCACCCAGGGCTCTTCCGAAATCGACGCGCCGCACATCGGTTCCTCTGGCGGCAACATCGGTCTGGTTACCCTGCGTCCGGAAAAAGACTTCGGTGTGTTCGGCAAACAGACCATCGGCAGCAACAACCTGCGCAAAACCTTCGTGCGCCTGAACACCGGCGAATACATGGGCCTGAGCAACTACATCTCGGCATCCCATACCGAGGGTGACAAGTGGCGCGGTGAGGGTGTGCTGCGGGCTGACAAGGTGACCTTGAACAGCCTGTTCGATGACCACGAAGGCAATACGCTCAACGCCATCATCAACTACCACCAGCAGGACAACTACAACTACTCCAACCCGAGCAAGGCGCAGTACAAAACCTACGGCCGCGACTTCGACTACCTGGACAGCCCGAGCTACAACAGCAACGGCAAGATCCGCACCGGCACCGGAACCACTGTCAACGGCGTGACTCGCGGTACCGGTTACTCGGTGCTGATGCGTAACCCGTTCGAGAACGTGACCGCGTCCCTGACCGGCCGCTTTCAGCTGCGCGATGACGTGTTGCTGACCGTAGCGCCTTACTACTACTGGGCCAACGGTGGCAGTTTCAGCAACTTCACCGGTCCGTATTCGTTGAACCGCACCACCGGTAACGCGGGCGGCAACTACGACCTGAGCAACCTCGCCACGTCGGCCCAGTACAACGCCGATGGCACTGCCAACGGCGGCCTGTACTACCGCCCTTCGATCACCGAAACCTGGCGCCCGGGTATCAACACCAGCATCAAATGGGACATCAACGACGAGCACACCTTCAGCACCGGTTACTGGTATGAGCGTGCGCGTCAGCGTCAGAGCCAGCCGTACATTCGCCTGACCGAATCGGGCAAACCGGTGGATATCTCGCCAGGCTATGACGACGGCAACGCGGTGGTCGATGCCAATGGCAACGTGATTCAGGGCCGTAACCAGTTCACCGTCACCCCGGCGCAAAAGCTGTTTGCCCAGGACGTGTGGAGTGTGACCCCGGACCTGAGTCTGACTGCCGGTATTGCCTACGACTACTCCGAGCGCCAGGGCAACAACAAGGGCAGCCTGACCGCGAAAAAGGAAAAGCGTAACCAGACCTACCACGAGTTCCTGCCAAGCTTCAGTGCGGCGTACCAGGTGAACGCAGAGAACCAGGCGTTCTACAACCTGACCCGCAACATGCGTACCCCGCCGAACTATGTGCTCTACAACAAGGGCGACTCCCTCAGCCTGAAACCCGAGCTGAGCTGGAACCAGGAACTGGGCTGGCGCTTCGCGACTGAAGACGTGGCCCTGAGCGCGACCCTGTTCTACCTGCAGTTCAAAGATCGCCAGGTGTCCAGCTACAACGTGACCGAAGGCGACTACGAGATGCTCAACGTCGGCACCGTGATCAACAAGGGTGTGGAGCTGGAGCTGAGCGGTCTGTTGCCGCACGACTTCAACTACTACGCCTCGTACACCTACACCGAAAGCGAGCAACAGGACGACCTGCTGTACCGCGGCGTCAACCTGCCCACCGAAGGCAAGACGGTTGCCGGCGTGCCGCGCGACATGTTCAACGCCAGCCTGGGTTGGGATAACGGTCGGTACTACTCGAACATCGTGGGCAAGTACGTCGGCAAGCAATACGGCGACATGACCAACGACGAGAGCATCACCGACTTCGCCGTGGCCGACCTGAACCTGGGTGTTCACCTGCCGGTGAACAAGAACCTGATGAAGGCCGCGACCATTCGCCTGTCGGTTACCAACCTGTTCGACAAGGACTACCTGAGCGGCGTGAAGTCGACCCAGTTCTCGGCTGTCGACTACGACCCACGAAGCACCAACTCCACGAAGTCCGACCCGTACTACACCATCGGTGAAGAGCGCACGGTTTCGGTTTCCTTCGAAGGTTCGTTCTAACGCGTCCCCCAAGTCCGGGGCGCGCAAGCGCCCCGGCATTTCAGCCCGAGGTATCTCAACATGAACATGGATCTACTCCACGACATTACCTTCTACATCATGTACGGCGCGGCAGCCCTGGCTGCGTTCGTGGTGGTGGAGCGCGGTATTTTCTTCGCCTACAACCTGAACAAGGCGCGCAAGCTGGAAGCCGCCCTGCACAAGAAAGTGCGCAGCTACGAAGAGTTGCCGGAAGAGCTGCGCAAGCGCGACAGCCTGCCTTTGCAGCTGGTGCGTGAACTGTTCGAAGGCCGCGTCGGCCTGCATTCGCACAACGAGCTGGAAGACCTCGGCCAGGCGATTTATATCTCCATGCGCGGCAAGCTCAACCACAGCCTGTGGATTCTCGAAGCCGTGGTCGCCGGTGCGCCGCTGCTCGGTCTGCTGGGCACCATTCTCGGCATCATCGACACCTTCAAGGCCCTCGCTGAAGCCGGCGTTTCCGATCCGGGCGAAGTCTCTCGCGGCATCGGCACGGCGCTCTACGCCACCGCCCTGGGTATCTCCATCGCGCTGGTGGGTCTGGTGTGCAACAGCCACCTGCAAGACCGCCTCGAACTGATCAACGACCACCTGAAAATGCTCCTGCTGCGTGCTGGCATGGGTACTGCTTTCGTTGCCAAACCGGTTGCCGCGCAAGCCGCCAACCTGCAACACGCTTAAGCGTCTGGGGATTTCCATGTCGTACCCGAGTTCCGCTATACGCCCTGTGTCTTTACTGCTCGCGGCCCTGCTGCTGGCCAGCGGTTGCGATAAAGCCAAGGCGCCGGTTGAAGTGACTGTGGCCGCCATCAACGACTTTCACGGCAACCTGCTGAGCAGCCCGTTCAAGTACCCCGATGCGGCTGCGGCCGGTGGCGAGGTCAAACTCAAGGCCGGCGGCATTGCGGCCCTGAGCGGCGTGCTGGCCGAGTTGCGCCAGAAGGATGCCGAACTGCTGTTGATCGGCGCGGGCGACATGGTCGGCGGCAGTCCGCCTATTTCCTCGATGTGGGCCGATGAGCCGAGCGTGGATGCGCTGGACCTGTTGGGCCTGAAATTCTCCGTGGTCGGCAACCATGAACTGGACCAGGGCAAAGCCGAACTGCTGCGCCAGATCCAGGGCGGCTGCGAGTCGTCCCGGCCGGACAAAGCCTGCCAGTTCGACAAGGCCTACAAGGGCGCAAGCTTTCCCTATATCTCGGCCAACCTGATCGATACCCAGACCGGCAAACCGCTGTTTCAGCCGTACCGTATCGAGCAGGCCCACGGGGCGAAAATCGCCTTTGTCGGCGCTACCCTGAAAAACGTCGCGGCCTATGTCAGCGCCAAGAGCATGGACGGTCTGTCGACTGTCGATGAGGCCGACGCCATCAATGCCTTGCTGCCCGAACTCAAGCAGCAGAATGTCGATGCCGTAGTGGTGGTGATTCACCAGGGCGGCGAAACCCCGGAGCGTTTCGACCAGCCGAACTGCAGCCAGTTGAGTGGCGACGTGGTGGATGTGGTCAAGCGCCTCGACCCGCAGATCAAAGTGGTGATCACTGCGCACACGCACCAGGGCTACCTGTGCCGTGTCGGCGACACCCTGGTCACCCAGGGCGCCTCGTTTGGCCGTCTGCTGACCCAGCTGACCCTGACCGTCGACACCGACAAACACCAGCTGCTCGATGTGAAAGCGCAGAACCTGGTGGTCGACCCGCAGCGCTACCACGCCACGGCAGAGATTGCCGCGCTCCAGGCTGAGGTGGAAAGCCGCAGCCAGGCGCAACTGAGCCACCCGCTGGCCCGCTTGGCGTCGCGCCAGGTGGGGCGCGAAACCAATGCTGCCGGTGAGTCGGCGATGGGCGATCTGATTGCCGATTCGCAGCTGTCCGCCACCCGTTCGCTGGGTGCCCAGGTGGCCCTGATGAACCTTGGCGGCATGCGCATGGACATCGCCTTGGAGGAGGGCCAGGAGCAAGTCAACTACGGGCAGGTTGCCGGCGTGCAACCGTTCAATAACACCCTGAACATCATGACCCTGACCGGCACCCAGTTGCGCCAGTTGCTCGAACAGCAATGGCAGGAGGGCAGCATGGGCTTCTATCCGCTGCAACCCTCGGCCTCGCTGAGCTACCGCTGGGATGCCGCGCGCCCACAGGGGCAACGCATTCTCGCCGAGAGCCTGATGGTCGATGGCCAACTGGTGCAGCCGGAGCAGGACTACCGCATCACGGTCAACTCGTTCCTGGCCGAAGGTGGCGACAACTTCACGGTGTTGAAGCAGGCCGGCAACCGCCTGGACACCGGCCTCAACGACCTCGAAGCCTTGATCAACTACCTGCAAGTGCGTGACCAGGCCGGGCAACCGGTGGGCCTGGCCGAGGCCGAGCAACGCATCCAGAAAGTCGGTGCCAGCCTGGCCGGGAGTGACCAATGAGCCGCAGTAACGAATTGCAGGCGCTGTTCGAACGCCTGCTGCCCGAGGCCATCGCGGCCTCACAGAAGGCCTGGTGCCCGCACTCGGACTTTCCCGTCGGCGCCGCTCTGCTGACCGCCGAGGGTGAGGTGATTCAGGGCTGCAACGTCGAGAACGTGTCGTATGGATTGACCAACTGCGCCGAGCGCACCGCGCTGTTCACTGCCATCTGCCAGGGGGAGAAGCCGAAGAGCTTCCAGGCGATGGTGGTGTACGCGCCCAAGGTGGCGCTGATCTCGCCGTGCGGCGCGTGCCGCCAGGTGATGGTCGAACTGTTGGCCAAGGATTGTCCGGTGTTCTGCGTGGGGCATGACGCATCGGCAACCCGTGACTGGACGGTGGAACAGCTGTTACCGGGCGCATTCGACGCCTTCTGAACAGCGCAATAAAAAAATTAGAAATCTGCCGTTCGTAACTTTTTGTGGGGAGTCACCGGAACATGAGCCTTATCGGCATAGTTGTGCTGTTTCTGATCGCTTATGCGCTGTCTTCAGCGCGCCGCGCGATCAAGTGGCGCACGATAATCGGCGCGTTCGCTTTTCAAGTTTTCTTCGCCGCGTTTGCGCTCTATGTGCCGTGGGGGCAGAGCGTGATGGCCACCGTGTCGGACGCGGTCGCCAACCTCGAGGTGTACGGCAACCAGGGCATCAGCTTTCTGTTCGGCGGGCTGAACGACAGCGCGCTGATGCAGCAGCTGTTCGGCAATCACAGCTTCATTTTCGCCCTCAAAGTGCTGCCGCTGATCGTGTTCTTCAGCGGCCTGATGGCGGTGCTGTATTACATCGGGGTGATGGGCGTGATCATCCGCGTCTTCGGCGGCAGCCTCGGCCGTGTGCTGGGCACCAGCCGCACCGAAACCATGTCGGCGGTGGCCAATATCTTTGTCGGCACCACCGAAGCGCCGCTGGTGATTCGCCCGTTTCTGGCGCGCATGACCGAGTCCGAGCTGTTCTCGGTGATCGTCTGCGGGCTGGCCTCGGTGGCCGGCTCGGTGCTCATCGGGTACGCCATGCTCGGCATCGACATGCGCTACCTGATCGCCGCCAGTTTCATGTCGGCACCCGGTGGCCTGCTGATGGCCAAACTGATGATTCCGGAAACTGAAAAGCCCCATGACGATCCAGCCGAACACCCTGAATTCGAAGACCACGAAAAGCCGGTCAACATCATCGACGCCGCCGCCATCGGCACCGCCAATGGCCTGCAGCTGGCGCTGAATGTGGGCGCCATGTTGCTGGTGTTCATTGCGCTGATCGCCCTGCTCAACGGCATTCTTGGCTGGTGCGGTGGCCTGGTGGGCTTTCCGACCCTGAGCCTGCAGATGATCCTCGGCTACGTATTTGCCCCGCTGGCCTTCGTACTCGGCGTACCGTGGAGCGAGGCCATAGTCGCCGGCACCCTGATTGGCGAGAAGCTGGTACTCAACGAATTCGTCGCTTATGTGGATATGGCGCCGCTGATTGACCCGGTGCAGGCCGCCGCCCGTGGCGTGGCGGTACTGTCGCAGCAGACCCAGGTGATCATCACCTTCGCCCTGTGCGGGTTCGCCAACCTGTCGTCCATCGGCATCGTGCTGGGCGGCATGGGCGTAATGGCGCCGAACCGGCGCAAAGACCTGGCGCGCCTGGGCTTCAAGGCGGTGATCGCCGGCACTCTGGCTAACCTGATGAGTGCGGCGATTGCCGGCTTCTTCATCTCGATTTGAACCGTACTAGTTGATTAGTGTGAATAAGAAATGACTGATAACGATGAAAGTTACGCGCGCAGAGCGGTTGCGCTGCTGGACCTCACGTCTCTCAACGACGATGACGACGACGCTCGTATTGTTGAGCTTTGCCATAAAGCCATGACCCCGGTTGGCCCCGTTGCGGCCGTCTGTGTTTACCCGCGTTTCGTTGCCCTGGCCCGCAACACCCTCGACGCGCTCGGTGGGCAACAGGTACAGGTTGCCACCGTGACCAACTTCCCCTCCGGCGCCGAGCCGCTGGAGAACGTATTGCTGCAAACCCGCCAGGCCCTGGATGACGGCGCCGACGAAATCGACGTGGTGTACCCGTATCGCGCGCTGCTGGCCGGTGATGCCGCCAGCGGTGTGGCGCTGGTCAAGTCCTGCAAGGCGCTGTGTGCCGGCCGTGCGCTGCTCAAAGTGATTCTGGAAACCGGCGAACTGGTGGACCCGCTACTGATCCGCCGCGCCAGCCAGGACGCGATTGCCGCAGGTGCCGACTTCATCAAGACCAGCACCGGCAAGGTCAAGGTCAACGCCACGGCCGAGGCGGCCGAGATCATGCTCAACTGCATTGCCGTGGCCGGCACGGACGTCGGTTTTAAACCCGCCGGCGGGATGAAAACCCTGCCCGAGGCGCTGGTGTTTTTGTGGTTGGCTGAACGTATCAATGGCGCCGACTGGGTGTCGCCAAGGCATCTGCGTTTTGGCGCGTCGAGCTTGTTGAATGATTTGCTGCGCCGGCTTGGCGCAGCGCCTGCTGCAACCATGGAAGGAGCGTACTGATGGGCTGGTTACCGCAGGAAGTGATTCGGCGTAAACGCGACGGCAAGGTGCTCAGCGAGGCGGATATTCAGCGTTTCGTTACCGGCATCACCGACTTCAGCGTCAGCGAAGGGCAGGCGGCGGCATTTGCCATGGCGGTGTTGCTCAAGGGCATGACTGTGGAAGAACGCATTGCCCTGGCCACCGCCATGCGCGACTCCGGCCGTGTGCTCAGTTGGAACCTGCCGGGGCCGGTGGTGGATAAACACTCCACCGGCGGCATCGGCGACCTGGTCAGCCTGCCGCTGGCGCCGTTGCTGGCCGCCTGTGGCTGCTACGTGCCGATGATTTCCGGGCGCGGCCTGGGGCATACCGGTGGCACCCTGGACAAGCTCGACAGCATTCCCGGTTACGACAGCCAGCCGAGCATGGCGCGGCTGCATGAAGTGGTGGCCAGTGTCGGCTGCGCCATTATCGGCCAGACCAAAGACCTGGCCCCGGCGGACAAGCGTCTGTACGCCATTCGCGATGTGACGGCCACGGTGGAATCCATCGACCTGATCGTGGCCTCGATCCTCAGCAAGAAACTCGCCGCCGGCCTCGATGTGCTGCTGATCGATGTAAAGGTCGGTAACGGTGCCTTTATGGCCCAGCCCAGCGACGCCGCCGCGTTGGCCGAAAGCATTGTGGCCGTGGCCAACGGTGCCGGGGTGCGCACCCGCGCGCTGATCACCGACATGAGCCAACCGCTGGCCCGCTCGGCAGGCAATGCCCTGGAAGTGGAAGAAGCCATCGCCCTGCTGCAAGGCGAAGTGCGCAGCCAGCGTCTGTGGGACGTGACCCTGGCCCTGGCCGAGCAAACCCTGTTGTGTGCAGGCCTGGCCAGCAGTGCCGAACTGGCCCGTGAGCAAGTACTCGCGGCCTGGCAAAGCGGCGCCGCGTTGCAGCGCTTTGCCGAGATGGTCAAAGCCCTCGGCGGCCCGGCCGATCTGGTCGAGCGTCCGGACAACTACCTGCCGGCCGCGCCCGTGGTGATGCCGGTGTATGCGCCGTTCGACGGCATTGTGCAAAGCATCGACACCCGCGCCGTGGGCCTGGCGGTGGTCAGCCTCGGCGGTGGCCGCCGAGGCCCCCAAGACAGCATCGACCCGGCCGTGGGCCTTAGCCAGCTGACCTTTGTCGGTGAAACCGTTGGGCCGAATCGGCCGCTGGCGCTGGTGCATGCCCGTGACCTGGCCCAAGCCGAACAAGCGGCGGCAGCGGTACAAGCCGCTTATGTGATTGCCAGCGAACCGCACGTTGCCGAGACACTGTTCTCTGGTCTGTGCCTGGAGCCCGCATGAAACGCGCCTTGCTGCTGGTACTCGACTCCTTCGGCATCGGCGCCAGCGCCGATGCCGAGCGCTTCGGCGATGCCGGGGCCAACACCTTGCTGCATATCGCCGAGGCCTGTGCCCGCGGTGAGGCCGATAACGGTCTGCGCCATGGTCCGTTGCACCTGCCGAACCTGGCCCGTCTTGGTCTTGGCCAGGCCGCACTGCTCAGCGCCGGTACGTTGCCGCCGGGCTTTAGTGCCGACACGCCCATCGACGGCGCGTATGGCTATGCCCGCGAACTCTCCAGCGGCAAGGACACGCCATCCGGGCACTGGGAAATGGCCGGTGTGCCGGTGTTGTTCGAGTGGGGTTATTTCGCCGAGCGCAGCAACAGCTTTCCGCCTGAACTGCTCGCGGCGTTGATCGAGCAGGGTGAGCTGCCGGGCATTCTCGGCAACTGCCATGCCTCGGGCACCACCATTCTCGAACAGCTCGGTGACGAGCATGTAGCGAGCGGCAAACCGATTCTCTACACCTCGGCCGACAGCGTGTTGCAGATTGCGGCCCACGAAGAGCACTTCGGCCTGGAGCGTTTACTGGCGCTGTGCGAAATCGCCCGTGAACTGTGCGACCCGTACAACATCGGTCGGGTGATTGCCCGACCGTTTCGCGGCGACAGCCCGAGCACTTACACGCGTACCGGCAACCGCCGCGACTACGCCGTGCCGCCGCCAGCCGCCACCGTACTCGACCGCCTGTGCGCGGCCGGCGGTCAGGTGTTTGCGGTGGGCAAGATCGGCGACATCTTCGCCCACCAGGGCATCAGCAAGCTCTACAAGGCCGACGGCAACCATGCGTTGTTCGACGCCACCTTGCAGGCCCTGCACGAGGCGCCGGCCAACACCCTGGTGTTCAGCAACTTCGTCGACTTCGACATGCTCTACGGCCACCGCCGCGATATCGCCGGTTATGCCGCTGCGCTGGAAGCCTTCGATGTGCGCCTGCCCGAACTGCTGGCGCAGATGCAGCCGGGCGACCTGCTGATGCTGGCCGCCGACCACGGCTGCGACCCCAGCACGCCGGGCAGTGATCACACCCGCGAACATATTCCCGTGCTTGCCTGGGGCCATGGCGTAAGCGCCGGCAGCCTCGGCGAGCGCGAAACCTTTGCCGATATCGGCCAGACCCTGGCCGAGTTTTTCGGGCTGCCGTCGTGCTCCCACGGACGGTCTTTTCTTTCCCCTTCTTTCAGTGGACGTACCTGAGATGCCTACTCCCCATATCGCCGCCCAGCCGGGCGATTTCGCTGAAACCGTACTGATGCCCGGCGACCCGCTGCGCGCCAAGATGCTCGCCGACACCTACCTGAGCGAAGTGGTGCAGGTAAACGGGGTGCGCAACATGCTCGGCTACACCGGCCTGTACCAGGGCCAGCGCATCTCGGTGATGGGCTCCGGCATGGGCATTCCGTCGGTGTCGATCTACGCCCATGAGTTGTTCAGCCAGTACGGCGTCGAACGCATCATCCGCGTCGGCAGCTGCGGTGCTACCCAGCCCCACGTCAAGCTGCATGACCTGGTGATCGGCATGGGCGCCAGCACCGATTCGGCGGTGAACCGCAAGCGCCTGAGCGGCTTCGACTTCGCCGCCATTGCCGATTACCGCCTGCTCGAACGTGTGGTGCAACGCGCCGATGCCAGTGGCCAGTCGGTACACGTGGGCAATGTGTTTTCCGCCGACCTGTTCTACGAGCCAGACCCGGCGCTGTTCGAGCGGATGACCAAGATGGGCATCCTCGCTGTGGAAATGGAAGCGGCCGGCTTGTATGGCGTGGCCGCCGAGCTGGGTAAGCAGGCGCTCACCGTGCTGACCGTCAGCGACCACATCCTCAGCGGTGAAAAGCTCAGCGCCGAAGCGCGCCAACAAGACTTCCACGCCATGTTGCAGTTGATCCTCAACGCGCTGTGCGCCAACTGATTTCGCTGCGGAGGCGCTGATGCGCCGCCGCCACAAGGAGACTGTGAACATGAGTGCAAGCAAGACCTTACGTAACGGCCTGCTGTTGGTGGCCGGCCTGTGGGCTGGCCAGGTATTGGCCTGGGGCCAGCAAGGCACGGCGCTGGTGGGCGAGTTGGCGCAGCGTCAACTCACCCCGGAGGCCAAGGCCGAAGCCGGGCGCCTGCTGGGCTTGATCAAACAAAGTGATTTCTCGGTAGTCGCCAACTGGGCCGGCAACCTCGACCAGAGCCCGCAGACCCAACCGCTGTGGGAGAAAACCAAGAACGAGCGCCTGGTGATCTACAAGGCCGACGACTGCGCCTACCAGCCGCCGCGCGATTGCCCGGATGGCGTTTGCACAGTGGCCGCCATCGAACGCAACCGCGCGGCACTGGCCGATCCCAAGGCGCCGAATCAGGCGCGTCTGATGGCGCTGCTGTTCCTGATTCATCACGCCGCCGATGCCAGCTCGCCGCTGAACAACAGCTTCAAGGACGACAAAGGCGGCTACGACTTTGCCGTCAAGGCTGGCGGCAAAACCTACAACCTGCGCCAGGTGTGGGACGACTTCCTTCTCGGCGACGCCAAGTTGAACGTCAAAGCCTACGCCGACAAGCTGCAAGGCGACCTGCCGAAGCTGGATTCCGACAAGCCTGCGCAGTGGTCGCAGCAAGCCTGCCTGATCGTGCGCGACGGCGGCATCTACCCGGAAAAGGCCGCCGCCAAACGCAAGCTGCCGAACAAGAAGTCACTCGGCGACGACGATGACGACGGCGGCGTCGACTACCAGGCGAAGAACCTTGAGTACAACCGCACCGGCAAGGACTACAGCCGTGGCGACAAGCTGGTCGACGATGGCCAGAAAACCAGCAAAGGCAACGGCAGCGGTGGCATCGACGCCGAGTACATAAAGACCTTTGTGCCGGTGGCTGAACAGCAGATCGAACTGGCCTCGGTGCGCCTGGCGAACCTGCTTAACGCCGCGCTGGTCGCCGGTCGCCCGGCGCCGTAACACCTACACCACGACTAACCTCCGGCCGGTTTTTTCGGCCGGCTTACCCCCTTTTTGCCCGCTGAAAGTGAGCCGCCATGAAGCCATCGTGCCTGCGTCCCCTGTCGTTGCTGGTTGCCCTCGGGCTGGCCGGCTGCATGTCTACCCCGACACCCATCGTCACCGAGCAACGGGTGTCACTGCTGACCTACAACGTCGAAAACCTGTTCGACACCGTGCATGACCAGGGCAAGGACGACTTCGCCTACCTGCCGCTGAGCGAAAAGAAGGCCCACCCGGAATACCTCGCCACCTGCGCGAAAATCAGCGTGCCGGCCTGGCGTGACGAGTGCGAGAAAACCGACTGGACCGACGCCAAGCTGAGCGAAAAACTCACCCGCCTGGCGGACGTGATCGGCCAGATCGACAACGGCCGCGGCCCGGACATTCTGCTGCTCGATGAAGTGGAGAACCGCCACGTCATCGAGATGCTCAACACCCGCCTGCCCAAGGCCGACTACCAGACCCGCGTGCTGCTTGAAGGCTTTGACGAGCGCGGCATCGACACCGCCGTGCTGAGCCGTCTGCCGCAGTGGGACAAACCGATTCTGCACAAGGTGCCGTACCAGAACGAAAACGGCGACAGCTCCGACAAGACCGGCAAAACCCGCGGCATTCTCGAAGTGCGCCTGCTGCTGCCAGGTGGCCAGAAAGCCTCGATTTTCGCCGTGCACCTGCCCTCCGGCGGCGGCCCCGGCTACCTGCGCCGGCAGGCGGCGGAATACCTCGCCGTGCTCAAGGCCGAGTTGCCCAGCGATGTGCTGCCGATTGTCGGCGGTGATTTCAATATCAATGCCGGCGAAGAAAAAGAGCACGGCTATATCGCCAACATTCTCGCCAGCGACTGGAGCGTTTCGCACCTGATCGGCTGCGCCGACTGCAAGGGCAGTTACTACTACCACCAGCTTCGCCAGTGGTCGTTTTTCGACATTCTGCTGTTCCCGCAAGAGATGACCGACGGTGGCTTCAATGGCTGGAAAGTCGACCCAGCAAGCATCCATCTGGCCAAACAGAGCCGCTACCAGGTGAACAAGTGGGGCTCGCCGGCGCGCTTTGAAGACGGCAAGTTCGCCGAGGGCGTGTCCGACCACTGGCCGCTGTACGCGGAAATCCACCTTAGCCACCCCTAGGAGAACGCCATGAGCGACGACCTTTACCAGCTCATTCTGCTGCCGACCTGGCTGGTGCCGGTCGAACCCGCCGGCGTGGTGCTGCTTGACCATGGCCTGGCCATCCGCGACGGGCGTATCGCCCGCATCGCCCCGCGCGCCGAACTGCTCGCCTTGGCGGCCAGCGAAGTGCGTGAGTTGCCGGGCATGTTGCTGGCACCCGGGCTGATCAACACCCACGGCCATGCGGCCATGAGCCTGTTCCGTGGCCTGGCCGACGACCTGCCGCTGGATACCTGGCTGCACGACCATATCTGGCCAGCGGAGAAAACCTGGGTCGACGCCGACTTCGTGCGCGACGGCACTGCGCTGGCAATTGCCGAGCAGGTGAAGGGCGGCATTACCTGTTTCTCCGACATGTACTTCTACCCGGAAGTGGTCGCCGAGCTGGTGGAAGCCACCGGCATGCGCGCGCAGATCACCATCCCGGTGCTGGACTTCCCTGTGCCCGGCGCCGTCGATATCGAGGCCGCCTTGTGCGAAGGCCTGCCGCTGTTCGAACAGCTGCGCCACCACCCGCGCATCCGCATGGCCTTCGGCCCGCACGCGCCCTACACCGTGGGCGACGCCAATATGCTGCGGGTGCGTGACCTGGCCAGGGAGTTCGGCGCCGGCATTCAGATGCACGTGCACGAAACGGCGGCGGAAGTCAGTGCCGCCGTGCAGGAGACGGGCGAGCGACCATTGGCGCGGATCGCCCGGCTGGGCTTGCTGGGCCCGCACTTTCAAGCGGTGCATATGACCCAGATCGATGCCAGCGACATTGCCCTGCTGCAAGCAAGCGGCGCCCATGTGCTGCATTGCCCCGAGTCCAACCTGAAACTGGCCAGCGGTTTTTGCCCGGTGGAGCAGCTGTGGCAGGCGGGCATCAACGTCGCCATCGGCACCGACGGCGCCGCCAGCAACAACGACCTCGACCTGCTTGGCGAAACCCGCACGGCCGCGTTGCTGGCCAAAGCCGTCAGCGGCTCGGCCACCGCCTTGAGCGCACACAATGCGCTACGCATGGCCACCCTTAATGGCGCACGAGCGCTGGGGTTGGGCGAGGAGGTGGGCTCACTGGAAGTGGGCAAGGCGGCCGACCTGGTCGCTTTCGACCTGTCCGGCCTAGCCCAGCAACCGTTGTATGACCCGGTGTCGCAACTGATCTACGCCAGCAACCGCGATTGCGTGCGCCATGTGTGGGTGGCCGGTGAACAGCTGCTCGACGAGCGCCGCCTGCTGCGCCAGGACGAGGCTCAGTTGCTGGCCACGGCCCAGGCCTGGCAAGTACGGCTGGCGCCAACGCCATGAGCAGCCTGACGCCGCGCGGTGGCGGGCGAGTGCGTCAGAACAACGAGGCGCTGATTCTGGCTGCCGCTGAAGAAACCTTCGCCGAATACGGCTACAAAGGCGCGAGCATGGGCCTCATCGCCCAGCGCGCCGGGCTGCCCAAAGCCAATCTGCATTACTACTTCGGCAGCAAGCTGGCGCTTTACAAGACGGTACTGGGGCAGATTCTGGTGCTGTGGAAAAACAGCCTGGACAGCTTCAGCAGTACGGACGAGCCGGGAGAAGCGCTGGCGCGTTATATCCGTGACGAGCTCGACTTCGCCTGGCGCAACCCCATTGCTTCCAAGGTGTTCGCCATGGAAGTGATCAGTGGCGGTGCCTGCCTCCAAGCGATGCTCAACGACGGCTTTGCGGACTGGTTTGCCGGGCGCGCTGCGGTATTCAGTGCCTGGACGGCAGCAGGGAAAATGGCTGAGGTCGACCCGCTGCCACTGACCTTTCTGCTGTGGTCGAGCACCCGCCAGTACGCCGAATTCGCCGCGCAAATCGGCGCCATCTTCCAACCCCGCCGCCCGGAAGGGCAGGGCCTTGATGCGATCGGCGCGAACCTCACTGCAATTATCTTGAAAGGCTGTGGCGTAAAGGCTGTCAGAGCGCGTCAGAGGCTGGCGAATCCTAGCCAATTTTCGAGTAATCTTGCCGCCACTGGGGCCAGGTTGAGAATGGAATGACTAACCACAAGATCAAGATCCGGCGCAAAAACGTCGAGAAAATCCTTCTGGCCGCCGAGCAGGTATTTGCCGAACAAGGCCATGCCGGCACCTCCATGTCCGATATCGCCAAACGCGCCGACCTGCCGCGCTCCAATCTGCACTACTACTTCACCACCAAAGACGAGCTGTACCGCGAGGTGCTGGTCAATCTGCTCAGCGTCTGGGAGCTGGAAGGCGCCTGCTTTGTGCACTTCGACGATCCGCGTGTGGTGCTGACCAGTTACGTGCGCGAGAAGATGACCCACTCGCGCACTCGCCCGCACGGCTCCAAGCTGTGGGCCAACGAAATCATGCATGGCGCGCCGCTGTTCCGCGACATCCTCGACGAGCACCTGTTTGCTGGCGCCAAGTTCAAAGAGAACAAGATTCGCCAGTGGGTTGAAGAAAAGAAGATTCGCCCGGTGGAGCCGTTCGCGCTGCTTTACCTGATCTGGGCCTCGACGCAGCACTACGCCGACTTCGACTATCAGGTGACCGCGCTCAACGGCCACCAACCGCTGAGCGACCAGCAGTTCGAGCAGGCGGTGCAAACCATTACCGCCGTAGTGCTGCGCGGCATCGGCCTGGAGCCGTAAGCCGCCGTCAGGGCGTGCGCGGGTTTGCCCCGGCCGGCACATTCCGGTAGCTTTGCCGCACGCGCGTGGCGCCCATAGCCTCAATGCATTCTGCGCAGGCTTGGCGCCCGCCCAAGCAGTGACGATGTTCAGTGGCTAAGCTGACCTACTCACTGTTGCGCCTACGTCCATCGGCGTAGGCCTCCCTTATCAAGTCATCTTTCTATAGAAGCTGGGTTCCTCATGGCTCAATACGTCTACACCATGCATCGGCTGGGCAAAGTAGTGCCGCCGAAGCGGGAAATCCTGAAAAACATTTCGCTGTCTTTTTTCCCTGGCGCCAAGATCGGCGTGCTCGGCCTCAACGGCTCGGGTAAATCCACCTTGCTGAAAATCATGGCTGGCGTGGACACCGAGTTCAACGGTGAAGCCCGCGCCATGCCCGACCTGAACATCGGCTACCTGCCGCAAGAGCCGCAGCTCGACCCGGAAAAGACCGTGCGTGAAGTGGTCGAAGAGGCCGTTAGCGTGATCAAGAACGCCCAGGCCCGCCTGGACGAGGTATACGCCGCCTACGCCGAACCGGACGCCGACTTCGACGCCCTGGCCGCCGAGCAAGGCAAGCTGGAAGCCATTCTGCAAGCCTCCGACGGCCACAACCTTGAGCGCCAACTGGAAGTCGCCGCCGATGCGCTGCGCCTGCCGGCCTGGGATGCCAAGGTGGTGCACCTCTCCGGTGGTGAAAAACGCCGCGTGGCCCTCTGCCGTCTGCTGCTGTCCGCGCCGGACATGCTGCTGCTCGACGAACCCACCAACCACCTGGACGCCGACTCGGTGGCCTGGCTGGAGCACTTCCTGCACGACTTCCCGGGCACTGTGGTCGCGATCACGCACGACCGCTACTTCCTCGACAACGTTGCCGGCTGGATTCTGGAACTCGACCGCGGCGCCGGTATCCCGTACGAAGGCAACTACTCGGGCTGGCTGGAAGCCAAGTCCGACCGCTTGGCGCAAGAGTCCAAGCAGCAGTCGGCGCACGAGAAGGCCATGAAAGAAGAACTGGAGTGGGTGCGCAAAGGCGCCAAAGCCCGCCAGTCGAAATCCAAGGCCCGTCTGCAACGCTTCGAAGAAATGCAATCGCAGGAATTCCAGAAACGCAGCGAAACCAACGAAATCTACATCCCGGCTGGCCCGCGTCTGGGCGACAAAGTCATCGACTTCGTCAACGTCAGCAAGGGCTACGGCGACCGCGCGCTGATCGACAACCTGTCGTTCAGCATGCCCAAAGGCGCCATCGTCGGCGTGATCGGCGGTAACGGTGCCGGTAAATCGACCCTGTTCCGCATGTTGATGGGCAAGGAAACCCCGGACTCGGGCAGCATCGAAATCGGTGAAACCGTCAAGCTGGCCTGCGTGGACCAGAGCCGTGACGACCTCGACGGCAACAAGACCGTATGGGAAATGGTTTCCGACGGCTCCGACATGATCAAGATCGGCAACTACGAGGTGCCATCGCGTACCTACGTAGGCCGCTTCAACTTCAAAGGCGGCGACCAGCAGAAATTCGTCAAGGACCTCTCCGGTGGTGAGCGTGGCCGCTTGCACCTGGCGTTGACCCTGAAAGAGGGCGCCAACGTGCTGCTGCTCGACGAACCGTCCAACGACCTTGACGTGGAAACCCTGCGTTCACTCGAAGAAGCCCTGCTGGACTTCCCTGGTGCCGCCATTGTGATCTCCCACGATCGGTGGTTCCTGGACCGCGTGGCGACCCACATCCTGGCGTACGAAGACGACTCGCAAGCGGTCTTCTTCGAAGGCAACTACACCGAGTACGAAGCCGACCGCAAAAAACGCCTCGGCGATGCCGCTGCCCAGCCGCACCGCGTACGGCACAAGAAGCTGGCGCAGTAAGCGCTGGTGTGAAGCAAAAAAAAACGGAGCCTCAGGGCTCCGTTTTTTATTGCGTAGGAGCGACCTTGGTCGCGAACCCTGGAAACGACATACGCGATCAACGTATGCAGGGTTGAAACATGACACAGGTCCAACTCTGGCGATCTGTTCATCGCCCCGGCACGAACCTGCTTCAGCCCTTGGATATACTCCGGGCCTGCCTGCGCGCCGGATCGTTTTGCCGTGTGTGTGGTCAGAGGCGTTTGCGTGCCGCCGCCGGCACGGTCGAGAGGGATCTACACATGAGTCGCATGGCAACTCCGTTGGCACTGCTTCTATTGGGACTATTGGTACAGGGACACGCAATGGCATTTTCCAAAACGCTGTATCTGTTTTCAGAGGTGAACGGCATCGTTCTGCTCGATGGTAAACCCGTGCAAGGGGTCGAAGTTGATCAGGAGTACCACTGGCATTGGAAGGATGAGAAGGCCAGACGAGTCACCACCACCGACGCCCAAGGGCGCTTCCATTTTCCGCCGATCACCGGCAAATCCCTCACCGCTGCGCTCCCGCACGAGCCTGTCGTCGAGCAGCGTATGCGCCTGTATTACCAGGGCAAGGAATACCAGGGTTGGTATCAGTCCAAGCACAACTACGACGATCTCGGCGAGTTGAATGGCCGGCCGATGAACCTGGTGTGCGATCTGAATGATGAGCCCGCGCCGCACCCGGAAATAGGCAGTTCCGGTATCTGTGTGCTGCAAAAGTAATCGCGCTGTTTTTACCCACAGAGTTTCAGAGCCAGAAGGGAATCAGGTTTGAGTTCTTTATCGCCTAAACAAGCGGCAGCCATTGCCACCCACGTCTACACCGCCCGCGACATGGTCGCCCCCGACGTTCTGCAATTGAGTGCAGATGGTATGGGCCTCAACGGTGTGTTCGATTTCAAAACCGCACAACTTGCCACCGGCACCAGCGGTGCCATCGCCCGCAAAACCACCGGCTTCACCTATGGGGCCGAAGGCATGGGCACTCGCCAGGGTGAGGTGGTGCTGGCGTTTCGCGGCACCGACATCCTTCAGGACTGGCTCACCGATGGTAACTGCGGTGTGCAGCAGGGCCCGAGCGCCTGGCTGGTGCATGCCGGTTTCAATGAAACCTTCAAGTCGTTCCGCGAAGACCTTGACCGCTATATGCGCGGGCGCAAGCCCAGCATCATCCACTGCGTCGGCCATAGCCTGGGCGGTGCGCTGGCGACCTTGGCGGCGGACCATCTCAGTCAGGCCGGGGTCGGTGGCGTCAAGCTCTACACCTTTGGCTCGCCGCGCGTCGGCGTCGCCGGGTTCGCCCGCAACCTGACCAGCAAGCTGGGGGTGGAGAACATCCACCGTGTGTACCACCTGGCCGACCCGGTCAGCATGGTGCCTATCTTCCCCTTTGCCCACGCGCCGGACGATGGCCCGGTCTGCCAGTTGCCCTGGGGCAGCTCGTTCTCCTTCGACGCCCACAAGATGGCCAACTACCGGCAATCCATCGGCGACGCCAGCTGGACGGGGTTGCGCCGGGTGCAGCAGACCTCGCTGGAGCGCGATGTACAGGCCTGGCTGAAAAACGCCAACGGCAGTGTATTGATGCTCTCGGCGACCTCGTTGCAGATGATCTCCAAGGCCATGCAGTACCTGTTGGGCAAAGCCCTGGGCGTGGCGGCGGGGACGGTGGTAACAGTGGGGATGACGGTACTGGACCAGATTGCCGGTTTGTTGGTCAGCGGCGCGAATGCTTGCAAGGCGCTGGGGGATTCGTTGCACAGCCTGATTGTGCAGATATTCCGCTTTCTCGGTCGCCCACTGCCCAGCGCGGCCAACCTGACGGTCGCCTTCCTGCGCTGGGTGCTGGAGTTGTTAAGCACTACGGTGATCAATCTGGCGCGTCGTGCTATCGACGTCGGCATGCGCCTGTAAGGCGAACTAGCGGGAGCGCAGGGCCTTGGCCATGGCCTGGTCGGTGTCGTGCTCCCACTTCTCATCGCGGTCGCTGTTGCGCTGTTCTTCGTAGGCGCGCAGCTGCGCACTTTCCATCTCGGCCTGGCATTGGCGGAAACCGTCGCTCCAGCCTTCGGCGTATTGGGCGTCTTTCAGGTAGCGCGGTACGTCTTTCTTGAAACCGCCGGTCATGGCGCCCGCCGCCTGGCGACCGCTGCCGCAGCCATCGGTGTAACCGGCGGCGAAGGGTTCCGGGTAGCCCTGGGCGACCAGGTAGTCGTAACTGCCTTGGCAGGCAGCAAGCAGGGCGAGGATGGGGATTAACAACAGAAAGGGGCGCACGGGTTATCTCCGGGTGGCGGATGGAGAAAGTGTGCGCGGGCTGTTGTGAGAAAAACGTCAAATTGGTGTAACGCCGGTGTTGGGCAACAAAGCACGGCTCAATAGTGGTACCACTTCAGCTCCAGGCTCACCTCGTTCTCAGGCGATGCCAGCTGGCTGAAGTCGCGCTTTGCTGACAAACGCAGCCCCAGGTTTCGCGAGATTTCCCATTGCTGGTTCAGGCTCAGGCTGCGCCGTACTTCGCCGCTGGTGAAGTAGTCGCCACGCGCTTCCAGGCTCAGGTTGCCCAGTGGGTTACGCCAGAGCAGGCCGCTGTTGAAGCCGGCCGCCGGTGTAATGAATGCGGCAAAATCACTGTTGTGTTCGATGCGCACGGTGCCGAGGGTGAAGCCCAGCAGGTCATCCGTCAGCGCCCAGGTGCCGCCCACGCCGCCATTCAAATGAGTGATCAGACGTTCGTCACCATCTTTTCCCAAGACCCGCTCCAGCCCACTCGCCACCTGCCAGGACCACGGCTGCAGCAGTTCGTTGCGCGGCGTCAGCGAGCGGATGTTGGCCAGATCGAGGTTCTGCAATTGCCAATGGTTGCCTTCGTATTGGCGCAGTTTCAGCTGCAGGATTTCGATCTGCGCGCCCAAGGGGAAACCGTAGAGGTTGTCGTTGAGGTCGTGATAGGCCATGCGCAGGCCGTACTCGGCGAAGGCACGATCATCACGGCTACCGGCGCCCAGTTGCCAGGTGCGCGACTCGTGGCCTTGTTCCGGCAGACCGGGGCGTTCCACCTCCAGCGCGGGCGGCGGGTTACGGTTGATGCTTTTCAGCAGGGCGTAACTGCGCTGGGCGCTGGCGCTGTCTCGTTCGCCGGCGGCGCTGCGGTAGCGTTGCAGGCGAAAGGCGGCGTCCTGAATCAGGGCCTGACGCTCGCGCGGCTGTTGCTGAAAGTCAGGGCTTTGCGCCTGCGCGGGATCGTCGGCCAATTGCAGGGCCCAGTGTTGTTCCTCGCCGGTTAGTGGCTGGGCACGTGCCAGCAGTTCCCGTTCACGCGAAGGGCGGTAATCGATACTGCTGACCAGGCCCGCCTCTTTCACCGCGCGCACGGTGTCGGTGGGGATCGCGGTGATGGGAAATTGCTCGGTCAGTTCGAGGCCGGGGCGGGCGATTTCCAGCAACTCCAGCAGTCGGAACGAGCAGTTTTCGTCGAAGAAGAAATAGTCGAAGCGGATCTGCTTGAGCTCCCACACGTGCTCGACCATCCGTGCGGTTTCTGCTTGCGTGAGGTTCAGGCGGTACTCCCACAGGTCGCGGTTTTCCAGGCTGCGGTATTCGGCGAGTTTTTCCCGGTAGGGCACCAGGGCGAACAACCCGGGGTAGCCGCCCATCAGGCCTTTCCAGGCGTACAGAATGCTGTTGTCCATGCCTTCGATAAAGGCGCCGAAGTTCAGCGCGTAACTGAGCAGGGCGGTGTTGTCGCTGTCGATGTCGGCCTGGTCGATGCGCAGCAAGGTGTGGCCGAACATCGACGAGGGGCTGTTGAGGTAGGCCGCTGGGAAAATCAGCACGGCGCTGTGCGGGGCGATGTCCTTGAACCAGGCGTTGAACTCGGCGCAGTCGGGCGTGGGCAGGTCACTGAGTTGCAGCTGTTCACGCAGCCAGCGGGTGCGCGCCGGGTACACGCATTGGGCATGTTTGTCGCCGCTGGTGGCAGGGGCGTAGAGGGCCTTGAGGGTGGCGGCCAACTCGGCGTCAGGGTGGTTTTCGCCATTCGGGGAGAGGAAAAAGCGTGGGTCATCTACATAACTTCGCCAGCCGCCGAACTTGCCGGTTTCGTAATGATTGAGGGCGATCCAGTACGGATCAAAGGCCAGCGCCTGCAGGCGTTCTTGAAGGACTGTGGGCGCGGCCTGGGCCAGACCGCCAACGCTTAAGGCCAGAGCGAATAAAGTCCGTTTCAAGGTGGTTGTTCTTCTTCTATAGCGGTGCACGGAGCTTTGTAGGGGAGGGCGATGGTGTCAAGGAAGAACGCCTTGCCAGACAGAATCGGCCGGCGCCAGAATGGCCGCGAACGATGACTGCCCATCTGAACTAAGGATTTTCGATGCCTGATCCCGTTGCCAATGGCCTTCGCTTGGCGCCCGACGCGCTAACCCGTCCCTTCGATCCTAGTCAGTTCAAGTTCACCATCACCGATGATCTGGAACCCTTCCGTGGTGTGCTCGGCCAGGAGCGTGCGGTGGAGGCCCTGCAGTTTGGCGTGGCCATGCCGCGCCCTGGCTACAACGTGTTTGTCATGGGCGAGCCGGGCACCGGCCGCTTCTCCTTCGTAAAACGCTACCTCAAGGCCGAAGGCAAACGCCTGGATACGCCGTCGGACTGGGTGTACGTCAACCACTTCGACGAAACCCGCGAACCCCGTGCCCTGGAATTGCCGCCCGGCACCGCGACGGCGTTTATCGCCGCTATCGAAGTGCTCATCGACAACCTGATGGCCACCTTTCCGGCGGTGTTCGAGCACCCGACCTATCAGCAGAAAAAAAGCGCCATCGACCGCGCGTTCAACCAGCGTTACGACCGCGCCCTGGACGTAATCGAGCGTCTGTCGCTGGAAAAGGAAATTGCCCTTTACCGCGACAACACCAATATCGCCTTCACTCCGATGAAAGACGGTAAGGCGCTGGACGAAGCCGAATTCGGCCAACTGCCGGAAGCCGAGCGCGAGCGCTATCACGCTGATATCTCGTCGCTGGAAGAGCGCCTGAATGAAGAACTGGCCAGCTTGCCGCAGTGGAAGCGTGAGTCGAGCAACCAGTTGCGCTACCTGAATGAAGAAACCATCACCCTCGGTCTGCAGCCGCTGCTCGGCCCGCTCTCGGAAAAGTACGCGGAGAACGCCGGCGTTTGCGCGTACCTGCAGGCGGTGCAGGTCAATCTGCTGAAGACCGTGGTCGAGCAGTTGGTGGATGTGGATAAGGTGGATGCCGAGGCGCGCAAGTTTCTGCAGGAGCAGTACTGCCCGAGCCTGGTGGTCGGCCACCACGCCAGCGGCGGCGCGCCGGTGGTGTTCGAGTCGCACCCGACTTATGACAACCTGTTCGGCCGTATCGAATACAGCACCGACCAGGGCGCGCTCTACACCAGCTACCGGCAACTACGCCCCGGTGCGTTGCACCGCGCCAACGGCGGCTTTTTGGTGCTGGAAGCGGAGAAGATGCTTGGTGAGCCGTTCGTGTGGGAAGCGCTCAAGCGCGCCCTGCAACAGCGCAAGCTGAAGATGGAATCGCCGTTGGGTGAGTTGGGCCGTTTGGCGACCGTTACCCTCACGCCGCAGGTCATCCCGCTCAGCATCAAGATCATCATCATCGGTTCGCGCCAGCTGTATTACGCGCTGCAGGACAACGATCCGGACTTCCAGGAGATGTTCCGCGTACTGGTCGACTTCGATGAAGACATTCCCCTGCACGACGACAGTCTGGAGCAGTTCGCCCAGTTGCTGAAAACCCGTACCTCGGAAGAGGGCATGGCGCCGCTGACCGCCGATGCGGTGGCGCGCCTGGCGACGTACAGCGCACGCCTGGCCGAACACCAGGGGCGCTTGTCGGCGCGCATCGGCGACTTGTTCCAACTGGTCAGCGAGGCAGACTTCATTCGCCAACTGGCCAACGACACGGTCACCGACGCCGGCCATATCGAACGTGCCCTGAAGGCCAAGGCCACCCGCACCGGGCGTGTGTCGGCGCGGATTCTCGACGACATGCTGGCCGGCATCATTCTGATCGACACCGCCGGCGCGGCTGTGGGTAAGTGCAACGGCCTGACGGTGCTGGAAGTGGGCGACTCCGCCTTTGGCGTGCCGGCGCGGATTTCCGCCACGGTTTACCCGGGCAATAGCGGCATCGTCGACATCGAACGTGAGGTCAACCTCGGTCAGCCGATTCACTCCAAAGGCGTGATGATTCTGACCGGCTACCTCGGCAGCCGTTATGCCCAGGAATTCCCCCTGGCGATTTCCGCCAGCATCGCCCTGGAGCAGTCCTACGGCTACGTGGACGGAGACAGCGCCTCCCTGGGCGAGGTGTGCACGCTGATCTCCGCCTTGTCGCGCACGCCGCTGAAACAGTGCTATGCGATCACCGGCTCGATCAACCAGTTCGGTGAAGTGCAGGCAGTCGGCGGTGTGAATGAAAAGATCGAGGGCTTCTTCCGACTCTGCGAAGCGCGCGGTCTGACCGGCGAACAGGGGGCGATCATTCCCCACGCCAACGTCGCCACCTTGATGCTTGATGAGCGGGTGCTGCAGGCAGTGCGTGCCGGGCTGTTCAACGTCTATGCCGTGCGCCAGGTGGACGAGGCGTTGGGGCTGTTGGTCGGTGAGGCGGTAGGCGAGGCGGACGAGAACGGTGAGTTCCCCGAAGGCAGCGTTAATGCACGGGTGGTCGAGCGGTTGCAGGAAATCGCCGAGATCGGTCTGGAGGAGGAAGAAGAGAAGGGCGTCGAGGCGGAAGCAGCGGCACTGTTGACCGGCAAAGCCGAGTCAAAAGCCGACGCCAAATAAGGTCGTGACTGCTCGATGGCTGGTCAGTCATTGAGCAGTTTCCTCGCGGCCACGGGGAATGGTGGCTGGACCTGCTTGCCCACGGTCCATCCACAGAGTTATCCACAGCTGGCGGGGATAACCTTGAGGCTTCCATCAGCCGCTTGACGGGCGTAGTCTGAACGCCAGACCTCGCGAGGGCCGCCGTCATGCCACGCAGCCTCTGCCTCACCCGTCATTGTCTTGGCCTGATCACCCGTATCGAATGTGTGATCCGCCCGCTGGCAGGCGAAAATGGCCTCTGGGTTCTCATCTGCGGCGCCGGCATGGCCGCTTCCCAGCCTTCCGCTATCAAGACGCAAGGCCCATTCCACGGGCCTCTGGTGGCCCAGGATGTGATGTCGGCAATCGCCGACAATCTCGCCGAACTCGGTTATACCCCTAGCGACGAACCTTCTATCTGGTGCCTGCACCTGCAGGCCGAATTGCGTCGGGTGAACGCCGAGCGGGGCCGCCATCTGGGTGATTGTCAGTTCCGGCCGGAAACTTAGAAGTCAGCATTGCTCAGCTTTTGAGCATTCCCCGCAAAGCCTGTCGCTGCGCTTGCTGGAGCCGTCTATCCGGAGGCCGTCCACAGAGTTATCCACAGAAGCTGTACATAACAAAATGTGGTGGTTTTGGCGGCTGCAGGCAGGGTAGGACGGCTTGTCTCGTCAAGTTCGCTGGGTATACTCGCGCTCACTTTTACCTGCTGTGAGCCATCATGGAACGCATTATTGAAAACGCGATGTACGCCTCCCGCTGGCTGCTGGCGCCGATCTACTTTGGTCTGTCGCTGGGGCTGCTGGCGCTGGCGCTGAAGTTCTTCCAGGAAATCTTCCACATCCTGCCGAATATCTTTGCCCTGGCTGAGTCCGAACTGATTCTGGTGCTGCTGTCGCTGATCGACATGGCGCTGGTCGGCGGCCTGCTGGTGATGGTGATGATCTCGGGTTACGAGAACTTCGTGTCGCAGTTGGATATCGACGAAGGCAAAGAGAAGCTCAACTGGCTGGGCAAGATGGACTCCAGCTCGTTGAAGATGAAGGTGGCGGCCTCCATCGTGGCGATTTCCTCCATTCACCTGCTGCGGGTGTTTATGGATGCCAAGAACATCGAGCCTGAATACCTGAAGTGGTACGTGATCATTCACATGACCTTCGTGGTCTCGGCCTTTGCCATGGGTTACCTGGACAAGCTGACCAAGCACTGACACGCATCGGCTCGCCAGGACTTGTGTGCTAGGCTGGCCGCCCTTTTTTTGGCCTCAGCGGAGTTAACGCCATGTCCGAACAGAATATCGACACCTTCACCACCGATGAGAGCCGAGTCAGCTACGGCATCGGCCGTCAGCTTGGCGACCAACTGCGCGACAACCCACCACCGGGCGTTAGCCTGGACGCGATCCTGGTCGGTCTGACCGACGCTTTCCGTGGCCACGCCAGCCGCGTCAGCCAGGAAGACATGTCCGCCAGCTTCAAGGTAATCCGCGAAATCATGCAGGCTGAAGCCGCTGCCAAAGCTGAAGCCGCTGCTGGCGAAGGCCGTGCCTTCCTGGCCGAAAACGCCAAGCGTGCCGGCATCGTGACCCTGGAATCCGGCCTGCAATACGAAGTGCTGACCGCCGGTGAAGGCGCCAAGCCAACCCGCGAAAGCACCGTGCGTACCCACTACCATGGCACCCTGACCGACGGTTCGGTGTTCGACAGCTCCTACGAGCGTGGCGAGCCAGCTGAATTCCCGGTGGGCGGCGTAATCGCCGGCTGGACCGAAGCCCTGCAACTGATGGGTACCGGCAGCAAATGGCGCCTGTACGTGCCGAGCGAACTGGCCTACGGCGGCCAGGCTGTCGGCAGCATCCCGCCGCACAGCGTGCTGGTGTTTGATGTAGAGCTCTTGGAAATTCTGTAAGAAACCTACTGCGCTCGGTTTAGCGGCGTTAAAAACAGGCTCGCAATGCTCATTGGCTACAGCCAATTCCGCTTGCTCGCCTGTTTTTGCCTTGCTACACCTTCGCTCGCTACGGTTTCAGCGGTTTGATGTTTCCCAGAAAACAAAAGGCCGAGAGTGAAAGCTCTCGGCCTTTTGCGTTCTACGGTTGAGTACTTCAAGGGCTGGAGTTCCCGATCAGTGCAGTTCAGAGGCCGGGCGCAGTGCGCGGGAGTAGCAGAACAGGAACAGGTTGCGCACCAACTCCTTGAGCACGGTCGGTTCGCTGGAGTTCAGGCCCGTGAGGTCGAGGTCGCCCTGTTCGCGTAATTCGTCCAGCGCTTCTTCTTCGAGTACGGCGCAAACCTTGCCGGTATCGCGGTGCAAAATGCGCAGGTAAGGGTGGGGGCGGTCCAGCCAAGCATCAATCAAATAGGTCATGGCTCATCTCCTTTTCTTGGTTTGATGAGAATAATTCCTATTGAGATAATAGCAAGGGCTAATTTGCGTGACGGCGGAGCGCCTTGATCGGCGGCAATAAAAAACCCGGCGCTGGGCCGGGCTTTTCAGTGTTGCGTGACTATCAGTGCGTACGGGCGACGGCGAATTCGCTTAGCTCAATCAGCGCTTCTTTATATTCACTGGCCGGCAGCACGTTCAGGCAGGCGATGGCGCGGGCAGCAAAGTCGCGGGCCTGGTTGGCGGTGTAGTCCAGCGCGCCAGACGCTCCTACGGCCGCGCGAATGCTTTCCAGGTCTTCGAGGCCACCTTTCTGGATGGCAGTGCGGACCAGGCTGGCCTGTTCTGCTGTGCCTTCGCGCATGGTGTAGATCAGCGGCAGGGTCGGTTTGCCTTCGGCCAGGTCGTCACCGACGTTCTTGCCCAGGGTTTCTGCATCACCACGGTAGTCGAGCAGGTCGTCCACCAGTTGGAAGGCCACGCCCAGGTTGTCACCGAAGGCCTGCAAGGCCGCGGATTGTTCTTCGGTCGCGCCAATCAACGCCGCAGCGCTGTGGGTCGAGGCTTCGAAGAGCATCGCGGTCTTGCCGCGGATGACTTCCATATAGGTTTCTTCGGTGGTGCTGGCGTCGCGTACTTTCGACAGCTGCAGCACTTCGCCCTCGGCGATCACGCGGGTGGCGCGCGAGAGAATCTGCATCACCGGCAGCGAGCCGAGCTCGACCATCATTTCGAACGAGCGGGAATAAAGGAAGTCGCCCACCAGTACGCTCGGTGCATTGCCCCACAGGGCGTTGGCGGTCGAGCGGCCACGACGCATGCCGGACATGTCGACGACGTCGTCATGCAGCAGGGTGGCGGTGTGCAGGAATTCGATGGTGGCAGCCAACAGACGCAGGTCATCACCGTGACCGCCCAGGGCTTTGCCGCAGAGCAGAACCAGCAGCGGGCGCAAGCGCTTGCCACCGGCGGAGATGATGTAGTCGCCTATTTTCTCTACCAGAGGAACGCGGGAGACCAGTTGTCGTCTGATAATGCCATCGACGGCGGTAAAATCATCCGCCACCACGTTATAGAAGGCCTGTGGTTGCATCAGTGACAAGTGCTCCTCGAAGGTTGCGCGGCATGCTAGGGGGCAGGTGGGAGGCTGTCAAGGCAAGCACTGCGGGTGCTTGCGCGCGGCTCAAGGCTTGCGTACAATCGCGGCCCCTGAACTTCCCTGGGCAGCACCTGCCTTACGCAATTGCAAGGGCGTCCTTCCGGCCCCAAGCAGCCATGCCAGCCGACGACTATTCCTATAAAGCGCTGGGTGAGCAGGATTTAACGGAGCAAAATTATGTACGCAGTAATTGTTACCGGTGGCAAGCAATACAAAGTCGCCGAAGGTGAATACCTCAAGATCGAAAAGCTCGAAATCGCCACTGGCGAAGCCGTAACTTTCGATCGCGTTCTGCTGATCGGCAATGGTGACGATGTAACTATCGGCGCACCAGTTGTTGAAGGCGCCAAAGTTGTAGCCGAAGTGATTGCACAAGGCCGCCACGACAAAGTGACCATCATCAAGTTCCGCCGTCGTAAGCACCACATGAAGCGTCAGGGCCACCGTCAGTGGTTCACTGAGATCAAAATCACTGGTATTTCGGCCTAATTTTTCGGCCCAAATCCATTTTTAGGAGAATTGACTCATGGCACACAAAAAAGCTGGTGGTAGTACCCGTAACGGTCGCGACTCAGAAGCTAAACGCCTTGGCGTGAAGATGTATGGCGGCCAGGCTATCAAAGCAGGCAACATCATCGTGCGTCAGCGCGGTACCCAATTCCACGCCGGTTACGGCGTTGGCATGGGTAAAGATCACACTCTGTTCGCTAAAGTCGAAGGCGTGATCAAGTTTGAAGTTAAAGGCGCCTTCGGTCGTCGTTACGTGAGCGTTATCGCGGCTTAATCGCGATGCTGCTGGAAAAGCCCTGTCTCGCGACGGGGCTTTTTTGTTTCTGAAAGCTTGAGGCTTTTGCAAAGTCATCCGGAAGCTGTTTCGCTGGGTTTTGCAAAAGTCTTATGTTCCTTGTGTTATCTAGCCCGCTATCGCGGCGGGAGGCGTGCCGATGAAATTCGTCGATGAAGTATCGATTTTTGTAAAAGCAGGTGATGGTGGCAACGGTTGCATGAGCTTCCGTCGCGAGAAGTTCATCGAGAACGGTGGACCGAACGGTGGCGATGGCGGCGACGGTGGTCATGTGTACATGGTCGCCGATGAAAACCTCAACACCCTGGTGGACTACCGCTACACCCGGCGTTTCGACGCCGAGCGTGGCTCCAACGGCGGCAGCGCCGATTGCACCGGTCGCAAGGGTGAAGACACCGTGCTGCGCGTGCCGGTCGGCACTACCATCATTGATGCGGCCACTCAGGACATCATTGGTGACCTGACCAAAGACGGTCAGCGCATCATGGTCGCCCACGGCGGCTGGCATGGCCTGGGCAACACCCGGTTCAAATCCAGTACCAATCGTGCGCCGCGTCAGACCACCCTGGGTAAGCCGGGTGACTCGCGCGACCTTAAGCTGGAACTGAAGGTGTTGGCAGACGTCGGTCTGCTGGGCTTGCCGAACGCCGGCAAGAGCACCTTCATTCGCTCGGTCTCTGCGGCCAAGCCAAAAGTGGCGGACTACCCGTTCACCACCTTGGTGCCGAACCTGGGCGTAGTCAGTGTTGATCGTTACAAGAGCTTCGTGGTTGCCGATATTCCGGGGTTGATCGAAGGTGCCTCCGATGGCGCCGGCCTGGGTATCCGTTTTCTCAAGCACTTGGCGCGTACCCGTCTGCTGCTGCACCTCGTCGACATGGCGCCGCTGGATCTGACCGATCCTGCTGAAGCAGCTGAAACCATCGTCTCCGAGCTGGGCAAGTTCAGCCCGGCGCTGGCTGAGCGTGATCGCTGGTTGGTACTGAACAAGTCCGACCAGATCCTGGAAGAGGAGCAAGAGGCTCGCATCAAGGAGATCACTGATCGCCTGGAGTGGACCGGTCCGGTTTATGTGATCTCGGCCATTGGTAAAGAAGGCACAGAAAAGCTCTGCTTCGATATCATGAAGTACCTCGAAGAGCGCTCGCTGCGCATCGCCGAAGAGCCGCAGTACGCGGCCGAACTGGCGGCGCTGGATCAGCGTATCGAAGACGAAGCTCGCGCCCAGCTGCAGGCACTGGACGACAAGCGTGCGTTGCGCCGCGCTGGCGTCAAGGTGGCCGGCAGCGAGGATAACGATGACGGCTTCTGGGATGAGGAAGACGACGATGATGGTCCAGAGATCATCTACGTCCGAGACTGAGTAAAACCACAACGCCGCTAATTAGCGGCGTTGTGCTGACTAATTCGCACGAGCGGCATGGCGCCGCTCTTCTGGCCAAGGTTGGATGACGATGCGGGACAAGGTGACTGGCGCGCAGCGCTGGGTGGTGAAGATCGGTAGTGCATTGCTGACCGCTGACGGGCGTGGCCTGGATCGTGGCGCAATGGCGGTGTGGGTCGAGCAGATGGTCGCGCTGCGTGAGGCGGGCGTCGAGCTGGTGCTGGTGTCCTCTGGTGCTGTGGCGGCGGGCATGAGTCGCCTGGGTTGGACGTCGCGCCCGAGTGCCATTCATGAGCTGCAGGCGGCCGCTGCGGTAGGGCAGATGGGCTTGGTGCAGGCCTGGGAGTCGAGCTTTGCGCAGCACGGCCGGCATACCGCGCAAATTCTCCTGACCCACGACGACCTGTCGGACCGCAAGCGCTACCTGAATGCGCGCAGCACCCTGCGTACCTTGGTCGATCTGGGTGCTATCCCGGTGATCAACGAAAACGACACCGTGGTCACCGACGAAATCCGCTT
Organism: Pseudomonas sp. GV071; assembly: GCF_003050835.1. Taxonomy (GTDB): domain Bacteria; phylum Pseudomonadota; class Gammaproteobacteria; order Pseudomonadales; family Pseudomonadaceae; genus Aquipseudomonas. The sequence continues at coordinate 90,548 of NZ_QAOJ01000014.1, forward strand.
TGGCGACAACGACACCCTGGCGGCCTTGGTGGCCAACCTGGTGGAGGCTGATCTGTTGGTGATCCTTACCGACCGCGACGGCATGTTTGACGCTGACCCGCGCCACAATCCCGATGCGCAGTTGATCTACGAGGCGCGTGCCGATGATCCGGCGCTCGACGCTGTGGCGGGTGGTGTGGGTGGCGCGCTCGGTCGTGGCGGCATGCAAACCAAGCTGCGTGCGGCGCGGCTGGCGGCGCGCTCGGGCGCCCACACCATTATTGTTGGTGGTGCCATTGAGCAAGTGCTGGCGCGCCTCAAATCGGGCGAGCGTCTGGGCACCCTGCTGGCGCCAGAGCGTGGTCTGCTGGCGGCGCGCAAGCAGTGGCTGGCGGGCCATCTGCAAACCCGTGGCACCCTGCAGTTGGACGCGGGTGCGGTGAAAGCGCTGCTTGAAAGTCACAAGAGTCTGCTGCCGGTTGGCGTGAAAAGCGTGCAGGGCAATTTCCGTCGCGGCGAGATGGTGGTGTGTGTTGATCCGGAGGGTCGCGAGATCGCCCGTGGTCTGGCTAACTACAGTGCTGTCGAGGCGCAGAAAATTGTCGGCCAGCCATCGGACGCCATCGAGCGTCTGCTGGGCTATGTCGACGAGCCTGAGCTGGTGCATCGCGACAACCTGATTCTGGTTTAGGTGCGCCCAATCGCTGTAACGGAGAGAGTGCGATGCGAATGATCAAAGGGATGTTGGGTGCGTTGCTGCTGCCCTTGGCGATGGCGGCATCGGCCGAAGAAATCGGCCAGGTGTCGACGGTATTCAAATGGGTGGGGCCGAACGACAAGATCGTTGTCGAGGCCTTCGATGACCCGAAAGTGGAGGGCGTGACCTGCTATCTGTCGCGCGCCAAGACCGGTGGCGTGAAGGGTGGCTTGGGTTTGGCGGAGGATCGCGCTGAGGCGTCGATTGCTTGCCGTCAGGTCGGGCCGATCCATGTTCCCGACAATCTGAAAGATGGCGAGGAAGTGTTCAAAGAGCGCACCTCGCTGGTGTTCAAGACCATGCAGGTGGTGCGGTTCTTCGACAAGAAGCGCAATACCCTGGTGTACCTGGTCTATAGCGATCGCGTGATCGAGGGTAGTCCGCAGAATGCGGTGACCGCCATTCCGATCCTGCCCTGGGCGCAGCAGTAAGAATAAAAAAGGCGAACCGTGAGGGTCGCCTTTTTTGTTTGTCCGCTTTTTAGCAGGCAATAAAAAACCGGCCCTTGGGCCGGTCTTTTCAACGCATCACACTTAGGCAGCAGCGGCTTGGCTGAGATCCTTGATGTGACCGTTCAGGCGGCTCTTATGACGAGCTGCTTTGTTCTTGTGGATGATGCCTTTGTCGGCCATACGGTCGATTACAGGCACAGCCAGAACGTACGCTTTCTGAGCAAGTTCGAGGTCTTTGGCGTCAATAGCCTTGACCACGTTCTTGATGTAGGTACGAACCATGGAGCGCAGGCTGGCGTTATGGCTACGACGCTTCTCAGCCTGTTTAGCGCGTTTTTTGGCAGAAGGTGTATTGGCCACCGTCGAGCTCCTTGAAACTTTGAGGAAATGACTAAACAAATAAGGCCGCGAATCATGCCGATGTGACGATGGCTTGTCAAGCGCGGTTCAGCCTTGCTGATGTTAGATCGACCAGCAGTCCGACCAGCGTACCCAACTCGTGTGGGTGATTTATTTGCCAGCCGGTTCTACACTCGCCGCCTTTGCCTTGCGGCCTACAGCGCAGCGCCGTGATTTCGGTGGCGCAGCATACTTGATGCGGTAGAAACGAGCGTTATGAATTTACTCAAGTCGCTGGCTGCGGTCAGCTCGATGACCATGTTGTCCCGGGTGCTTGGCTTTGTTCGCGACACCATCGTGGCGCGGATTTTCGGCGCGGGCATGGCCACCGATGCCTTTTTCGTTGCCTTCAAATTGCCTAACCTGCTGCGCCGGATCTTTGCCGAAGGCGCGTTCTCCCAGGCGTTTGTGCCGATTCTGGCGGAATACAAAACCCAGCAGGGCGAGGAGGCGACGCGCACCTTTATTGCCTACGTTTCCGGCCTGCTGACTCTGGTATTGGCGGTGGTCACCGCGCTGGGCATGCTCGCTGCACCCTGGGTTATCTGGGTGACGGCGCCGGGCTTTGTCGATTCGCCGGAAAAGTTCGAGCTGACCTCGTCCCTGTTGCGGGTGACCTTTCCTTATATATTGCTGATCTCGCTGGCCTCACTGGCCGGCGCGATTCTCAATACCTGGAACCGCTTCTCGGTGCCGGCCTTTGTGCCGACCTTGCTTAACATCAGCATGATTGTCTTCGCTCTGTTCCTTACGCCGTATTTCAGCCCGCCGGTGATGGCGCTCGGTTGGGCGGTGTTGGTCGGCGGCCTGCTGCAGTTGCTCTATCAGCTGCCGCACCTGAAAAAGATCGGCATGCTCGTGCTGCCGCGGCTGAATCTGCGTGATGCCGGCGTATGGCGGGTCATGAAGCAAATGGGGCCGGCGATTCTCGGTGTTTCGGTCAGCCAGATTTCGCTGATCATCAACACCATCTTCGCCTCGTTCCTGGTGGCCGGTTCGGTGTCGTGGATGTACTACGCCGACCGTCTGATGGAGCTGCCGTCCGGCGTGCTGGGTGTGGCCTTGGGCACGATCCTCCTGCCAGCCCTGTCGCGCAGCTTCTCAAGCAAAAACACCGAAGAGTATTCGCGTCTGATGGATTGGGGCTTGCGCCTGTGCTTCCTGCTGGCTCTGCCATGCGCGTTGGCGTTGGCGATCATTTCCGAGCCGCTGACGGTGTCGCTGTTCCAGTACGGCAAGTTCAGCGCCCATGATGCGCAGATGACCCAGTTCGCCTTGATTGCCTACGCGGTCGGCTTGCTCGGCATCATTCTGGTCAAGGTGCTGGCCCCCGGCTTCTATGCGCGGCAGAACATCGCCACGCCGGTGCGCATCGCCCTGGTAACCCTGGCCGCTACGCAACTGATGAACCTGCTGTTTTTCTTTACCCTGCCGTACCCTCACGCCGGTTTGGCGCTGTCCATCGGCCTGGCGGCCTGCCTGAATGCCGGTCTGTTGTTCTGGCAATTGCGCAAGCAACAGCTGTTCACCCCGCAACCGGGCTGGGGTGTGTTCCTCGCCAAGCTGGTGGCAGCGGTGCTGGTGATGGCGGCGGTGCTGGTGGGCTTGATGTGCTGGATGCCGGCCTGGGATCAGGGCGACATGCTGATTCGTCTGCTGCGCCTGGGTGCTTTGGTGGCGGTCGGTATTGCTGCCTACTTTGGTGTGCTGCTGTTGCTGGGCTTTCGCCTGCGTGATTTTGCCCGCCGTTCGCTGGCCTGATCGCGGGCGAAGTCGATCATTTTTTAACCGCTACATACACGACGGCTGTCGCCTGTTGTCTGGCGTCGGGTGTGCGTATAATCGGCCACTTTGTGAGCAAGAAGCGTCCTATGCAGCTGGTTCGAGGGCTTCAAAACTTGCGGCCCCAGCATCGGGGCTGTGTTGCCACTATCGGCAATTTTGACGGCGTGCACCGTGGCCACCAGGCCATCCTGGCGCGGCTGCGCGAGCGTGCGGACGAATTGGGCGTGCCCAGCTGTGTGGTGATTTTCGAGCCGCAACCGCGTGAATTTTTTGGCCCCGACACCGCGCCGCCGCGCCTGACGCGGTTGCGCGACAAGCTGGCCCTGTTCGCCGCCGCTGGCGTGGACCGCGTGTTGTGCCTGTCCTTCAACCGCCGTTTGCGTGAGCTCAGCGCCGCCGAGTTCGTCCATACCGTGCTGGTGCAAGGCCTCGGCGTGCAACACCTGGAAGTCGGCGACGATTTCCGCTTCGGTTGCGACCGGGCCGGTGACTTCGCGTTTCTGCAGCAAGCCGCCGTAGTCGAAGGATTTACCCTGGAAGCCGCCAGCACCGTTGAAATCGACGGCCTGCGGGTAAGCAGTACGCGAGTTCGTGAGTCGCTGGCAGCCGCCGACTTCCCTCTGGCCGAGCGCCTGTTGGGCCGGCCCTTCCAGATTTCCGGGCGGGTGTTGCATGGGCAGAAGCTGGCCCGCCAGTTCGGTACGCCGACGGCCAACGTACAACTCAAACGTCGTCGTGTGCCGTTGACCGGGGTGTACCTGGTCACCGTCGAACTCGACGGCCAACCCTGGCCCGGCGCCGCCAATATTGGCGTGCGGCCGACGGTGCAGGGCGACGGTAGCGCACACCTGGAAGTGCATCTTTTAGATTTTGTCGGCGATCTGTATGGCCGACGTTTGACGGTGGCATTCCACCACAAGCTGCGTGATGAGCAGCGTTTCGCCTCTCTGGAGGCGCTGAAGACGGCGATACACGCGGATGTCGCCGCCGCCCGTGCCCTATGGCAGGGTCAACCGCTTAAGTGAAGAGCCTGAGATGACCGACTACAAAGCCACGCTGAACCTTCCTGATACCGCCTTCCCAATGAAGGCCGGCCTGCCACAGCGCGAACCGCAGATTCTGCAGCGCTGGGACAGCATTGGCCTGTATCAGAAGCTGCGCGAGATTGGTAAGGATCGGCCCAAGTTCGTGCTGCACGACGGCCCGCCCTATGCCAACGGCAATATTCACATCGGTCACGCGGTAAACAAGATTCTCAAAGACATGATCGTGCGCTCGAAAACCCTCTCCGGGTTCGACGCGCCGTACGTGCCGGGTTGGGACTGCCACGGCCTGCCGATCGAGCACAAGGTCGAAGTCACCCACGGCAAGAACCTGCCCGCGGATAAAACCCGCGAGCTGTGCCGCGCCTATGCCGCTGAACAGGTGGAAGGGCAGAAAGTTGAGTTCATCCGCCTGGGCGTGCTCGGCGACTGGGCCAACCCCTACAAAACCATGGACTTTGCCAACGAAGCCGGCGAGATCCGCGCCCTGGCCGAAATGGTCAAAGGCGGTTTCGTGTTCAAAGGCCTGAAGCCGGTGAACTGGTGCTTCGACTGCGGCTCGGCCCTGGCGGAAGCGGAAGTCGAATACCAGGACAAGAAGTCCTCGACCATCGACGTCGCCTTCCCGATTGCCGACGAGGCCAAACTGGCCGCCGCTTTCGGCCTGCCGACGCTGAGCAAACCTGCTGCCATCGTGATCTGGACCACCACCCCGTGGACCATCCCGGCCAACCAGGCGCTCAACGTTCACCCGGAATTCACCTATGCCCTGGTCGACGTCGGCGACAAGCTGCTGATCCTCGCTGAAGAGCTGGTCGAAGCCTGCCTGACCCGTTACGGCCTGCAAGGCTCGGTCATCGCCACCGCCCAAGGCGCGGCGCTGGACCTGATCAACTTCCGTCACCCGTTCTACGACCGCCTCTCGCCGGTATATCTGGCCGAGTACGTCGAGCTGGGCGCCGGTACCGGCGTGGTGCACTCGGCACCTGCCTACGGCGAGGACGACTTCGTCACCTGCAAGCGCTACGGCATGGTCAACGACGACATCCTCACGCCGGTGCAGAGCAACGGCGTGTACGTCGAATCGCTGCCGTTCTTCGGCGGCCAGTTCATCTGGAAAGCCAACCCGGCCATCGTCGAGAAACTCAGCGAAGTCGGCGCGCTGATGCACACCGAAACCATCAGCCACAGCTACATGCACTGCTGGCGCCACAAGTCGCCGCTGATCTACCGCGCCACTGCGCAGTGGTTCGTCGGCATGGACAAGCAGCCGAACACCGGCAACACCCTGCGTCAGCGCGCGGTGAAAGCCATCGAAGACACCCAGTTCGTCCCGGCCTGGGGCCAGGCGCGTCTGCACTCGATGATCGCCAACCGTCCGGACTGGTGCATCTCCCGTCAGCGCAACTGGGGTGTGCCGATTCCGTTCTTCCTCGATAAAGCCACCGGTGAGCTGCACCCGCGCACCGTCGAGCTGATGGAAGAAGTGGCCAAGCGCGTTGAACAGGAAGGCATCGAAGCCTGGTTCAAGCTCGACGCCGCCGAGCTGCTCGGTGACGAAGCCGGCAACTACGACAAGATCAGCGACACCCTCGACGTCTGGTTCGACTCCGGCACCACCCACTGGCATGTGCTGCGTGGCTCGCACCCGATGGGCCACGAGTCCGGCCCACGCGCCGACCTGTACCTGGAAGGTTCCGACCAACACCGCGGCTGGTTCCACTCGTCCTTGCTGACCGGTTGCATGCTGGACGACCACGCGCCGTACCGCGAGCTGCTGACCCACGGCTTCACCGTGGACGAGAGCGGCCGCAAGATGTCGAAATCGCTGGGCAACGTCATCGCCCCGCAGAAGGTCAACGACACCCTGGGCGCCGACATCATGCGTCTGTGGGTTTCGGCCACCGACTACTCCGGCGAAATGGCGGTTTCCGAGCAGATTCTGCAGCGCAGCGCCGATGCCTATCGCCGCATCCGTAACACCGCGCGTTTCCTGCTTTCCAACCTCAGCGGCTTCAACCCGGCCACCGACTTGCTGCCAGCCGAAGACATGCTGGCCCTGGACCGTTGGGCGGTGGACCGTGCCTTGCTGCTGCAAAACGAACTGCAAGAGCACTACGGCGAATACCGCTTCTGGAACGTCTACTCCAGGGTGCACAACTTCTGCGTGCAGGAGCTGGGCGGCTTCTACCTGGACATCATCAAAGACCGTCAGTACACCACCGCCAGCGACAGCCAGGCGCGTCGTTCCTGCCAAACCGCGTTGTTCCACATCGCCGAAGCGCTGGTGCGCTGGATCGCACCGATCCTCGCCTTCACCGCAGACGAGCTGTGGGAATACCTGCCCGGCGAGCGCAACGAATCGGTAATGCTTAACACCTGGTACGAAGGCCTCACCGCCTTGCCGGAAGGCTTCGAGCTGGACCGCGCTTACTGGGATCGCGTGATGGCCGTGAAAGTCGCGGTCAATAAAGAGATGGAAGTTCAGCGCGCGGCCAAGGCCATCGGTGGCAACCTGCAAGCCGAAGTCACCCTGTACGCCGAAGACGCGCTGGTCAGCGACCTGAACAAGCTTAGCAACGAGCTGCGTTTCGTCCTGATCACCTCGACAGCTGCCGTTGCCCCGTTCGCCAGTGCGCCAGCTGATGCTGTGGTCACCGAAGTGGCCGGCCTGAAACTGAAAGTAGTGAAATCAGCCCACGCCAAGTGCGCGCGCTGCTGGCACTGCCGTGAAGACGTTGGTGTGAACCCGGAGCACCCGGAAATCTGCGGTCGCTGCGTCGACAACATCAGCGGTGCGGGCGAGGTTCGTCACTATGCCTAATGCTCGCTTTGGCCGACTGAGTCTGTTGTGGATAAGCCTGCTGGTGCTGATTGCCGATCAGGCCACCAAGCTCTACTTCGAAACCAACCTGAGCCTGTACCAGCAGATCGTGGTCATTCCCGACCTGTTCAGCTGGACCCTGGCCTACAACACCGGCGCCGCCTTCAGCTTCCTCGCCGACAGCTCCGGCTGGCAGCGCTGGCTGTTCGCCCTGATCGCCATTGTCGTCAGCGCCACCTTGGTGGTCTGGCTCAAGCGCCTGAAGGCCGACGAAACCTGGCTGGCGATTGCCCTGGCACTGGTGCTCGGCGGCGCGCTGGGTAACCTGTACGACCGCATTGTGCTGGGCCACGTCATCGATTTTATCTTTGTCCACTGGAAAGACGTTTGGCGCTTTCCAGCCTTCAATATCGCCGACAGCGCCATCAGCGTGGGCGCGGTATTGCTGGCCCTGGACATGTTCAAAAGCAAGAAATCCGGAGAGCCCGCCCATGACTGAAGACGTACGTATTGGCCCGGACAAGGAAGTAACCCTGCACTTCGCCCTGAACCTGGAAAACGGTGACGTGGTGGACAGCACCTTCGACAAGAAACCGGCCACCTTCAAAGTCGGCGACGGCAACCTGTTACCCGGTTTCGAAGCCGCCCTGTTCGGCCTCAAAGCCGGCGACAAACGCACCCTGCAAGTGGAACCGGAACATGGCTTCGGCCAACCGAACCCGCAGAACGTGCAAGTGATGCCGCGCTCGCAGTTCGAAGGCATGGAGCTGTCCGAAGGCCTGCTGGTGATCTTCAACGACGCCGCCAACACCGAGCTGCCCGGCGTGGTCAAAGCCTTTGATGACAGCCAGGTCACCATCGACTTCAACCACCCGCTGGCCGGCAAAACCCTGAGCTTTCAGGTGGACATCATCGAGGTCAAACCGGCCTGATCGGCCGGTTGCCCTGCACCTGCCTTCGGGGCGGATGAGGACGAACGTATGCAAATCAAACTCGCCAACCCCCGCGGTTTCTGCGCCGGTGTTGATCGCGCGATCGAAATCGTCAACCGCGCCCTGGAAGTGTTCGGTCCGCCGATCTACGTGCGCCACGAAGTGGTCCACAACAAATTCGTGGTCGAAGACCTGCGCGCCCGCGGCGCCATTTTCGTCGAAGAACTGGATCAGGTGCCCGACAACGTCATCGTCATCTTCAGCGCCCACGGCGTTTCCCAAGCCGTGCGCAAAGAAGCCGAAGCCCGTGGCCTGAAAGTCTTCGACGCCACCTGCCCGCTGGTGACCAAAGTGCACATCGAAGTCGCCCGCTACAGCCGCGACGGCCGCGAATGCATCCTCATCGGCCACGCCGGCCACCCGGAAGTCGAAGGCACCATGGGCCAATACGACGCCAGCAACGGCGGCGCCATCTACCTGGTGGAAGACGAAACCGACGTTGCCAACCTGCAAGTACGCAACCCGGAATCCCTGGCCTTCGTCACCCAGACCACCCTGTCCATGGACGACACCAGCCGCGTCATCGACGCCCTGCGCAGCCGTTTCCCCAGCATTGGCGGCCCACGCAAAGACGACATCTGCTACGCCACCCAGAATCGCCAGGACGCCGTCAAACAGCTGGCCAGCGAGAGCGATGTGGTGTTGGTGGTCGGTAGCCCGAACAGCTCCAACTCCAATCGTTTGCGCGAACTCTCCGAGCGGTTGGGTACTCCGGCTTACCTGATTGATGGTGCTGAGGACCTGCAGCAGGGATGGTTTGCAGGCGCGGCGCGTATCGGCATCACAGCAGGGGCTTCGGCGCCGGAAGTGTTGGTGCTGGGCGTGGTGCAGAAGCTCAGAGAGTGGGGCGCTACCGGTGCTGAAGAGCTGGATGGGCGGCCGGAGAATGTGACGTTTTCGATGCCTAAGGAATTGCGGGTTAAGGCGATTTGAGGCGGTAGCGTTAAATCTACTGGATATAAAAAAGGCCACTTCGATGAAGTGGCCTTTTTGTTTTTAGCTGCTGGTTACTTGAAGCAATCGGCGGCTGGGGTGGTGGTGACGGACGTGCCTTTGGTGCCGGCCTGGTTGATGGTCAGATTGCCGCATTTAGCGTCGGTTCGCGCTGGCGTTACCGTCAAGGTATAGGCGCTGGTTCCAGCCGCCACATTGCTGATTGATAGCGTATACAGCTTGTTCGGCGACTGGTCGCTAGCTAGGCCCAGTTTCGCCGAGGTGTCGGCATAGGCGTTGTTCTGCGCAAAGTAGCGCTCCTGACGAGCCGCCGCATCGTTGAGCAGTGCCTGCCCTTCGGTGCGGTTGCTGCGCATCACGTACTCCTGATAGTTGGGATAGACGATGGCCGCGAGGATGCCGATTACCGTTACCACGAGCATCAACTCGACCAGGGTATAGCCCTGCATAGTGCGTGCGTTCTTGATCATTCCAATGTTTCTCGCTCTGGGATAGCGCGCCAGCTTTGACGCCCGGAAGAGGTTGGGCCAGCACTGTACTTCATGCCGCCGCCCTGGCTAGGCGCAGTATAGATATCGCCGTTGTTGGTGGTGAAGCCACCGGAGCCTGGTTTCTTGTAGCTCGACACCACAGTGCTCACACCATTGCTGCTGTAGCTGTCGTTGTCGTCGATGGTCTTGCTGTTATCCAAGTCGAACACGTTGAACTTGGTGCGGCCGCCGGTATTCGGATCAAGCCCGTACAGCCATGAGTCGACGCCTTCCTTACAAGGGTCAGAGTTCGGGGTGAGGGTGTTGAGCAACAGTGTCTGGCCGCGAGCAGCCATTGAGTTGATCACCATTTCGCCGCTGTAGGTTGGGGTACTGCCAACCACTTTCAGGTCCAGCGCCCAGCCCCATTTATCCACATCGGCATCGGTCGTGCCGGTTGCGTCGGTGCGATACCACTGAACGGTGTTGGCGCTGACGATGCGAATGCCCTCAACACCAACGTTGGCGGTGAAGGGATTAGCGGGCTGTTCCTCAATGGTCTGAGTTTGCAGGTCGGTGCGTACAGGTGGCGATTTGGTCGAAGTGGACTGCCCTTTGGTTTTCCGGTCCCAGATCCCGTAAAGGGTCATGGCGCGCGACGAGTCAACGGTGCCGTCCTCTGTCTCAAAGTACTTACCGGTACCGAAAATCACCAGATAGCCCAATGTGCTCGGATGGCGAACCAGGCTTGGTGCAGCGGTAATGGCCTGAGCGGTTGCGGTGTTGGTCGCCCGCGAGTCAGTAGCCTTGTACAGGGGGCTTCCACCATAAGAGACCGCAAAATGGTTGGGGTCGATATTGCCTAGGAAGCCCGGGCCGCGTTTGAATGGATCAGGTGAGGCGGGCGTAGAGCTGGTGGTGACGAGATCAAAGCGCCACATGTTGCCCTGCAGGTCGCCGCCGTAGGCATAGTCGGCAACACCGTCACTGTTGTTATCGGCCAGGCGCAGGCTGGACAGACCGTTAGCTTTAGTCACATCTCCGGTCACCACAAGTTCGCGTTCCAGCTCGCCGGTAGCGATGTCGAAAATCATCAGCGAGGCGTTGTCGGCGGTAGAGCTGGCTTGGTTGCCATAGCCGTTGCCGGTCACCACGGCCCAGTCGCCGGTGTGCAATCTGGCGATTACCGGCTGTGGGAAGGTGTAACCCAAGTTGCTCAGGCCCGTGTCGGAAAAGCTCTTTTCCCACAGCAGGGTGATGGCATCAGGATCCGTCACATCCAGAGCAAACAACGAACGACCACCGGCCCGCAGGGTGCCGACCAGCACGGTGTGCCAAGCGTTGTCGAAGTAGACATCGCTGACGGTGGGTGTGCCATCGACGAAGTATTGGTGATTGGCACCGGCATAACTTTGTGCAGGCAGTTTGTAGAGGTTTTGAATCACCGCCGAAGGAACAAACGCAAAGCGCTCTTCACCGGTGTTGGCGTCAAAACCATGCAGCATGCCGTCGTTGGCGCCGACATAAACCATCGGACGGCGTGGGGAAGCCAGCTCCATGGAAAGTTTTTCTGCGCGGTTGTCGGCCTTGAACTGGGCGTAGGAGTTATCGCCGCTCACGCCCTCAATGGCATCGGCCAGATAAGGTACGAATTTCGGCGTGGCAACAATGACAGGCGAGGAGTTGATGATGTCGCCCAGAACCGTGCTACGAATTCTGAAGCTACCGGAGGTGCTGCCCTCGGCACTTTGATCGCCGCGAATGTAAGCCAGGCGCGCCGCGCCTTTGGTGTCGGTGGGCGTATTGGTCAGATCGTTATCTTTGTTCAGCAGCGCTTTCTGTGCGTCGCTGAGGTTGTCCCAGGTGAATTCGGCAAGCGAACCCGTGCTGCCGACCATCTGGATGTTGCGGGTGGAGGCCGTTTTGCTGCGCAGAGCGGTTTTCGCGTTCCAGGTTTCAGTACGAGTGCCGTTGGTGTCGATACCGAACTTGGTCAGGTTGCCGCTCCAGTCCTCACTATTCAGTTGGGTTTCGTACACTTCGCGGGTGAGGGTGTCTTCAACCACCGAAGCGGTTACACCGGGTGCGCCCGCCGAAGTCGTGCGGTTACTGATTCGGCTGATGATCTGGTTGAACGCAGACACGACAGTGTCCGGGCTGTCGGCACTGAAGAACTCACCACGGGAGTTGATTGCGGTGTGCCACAAGTCGTAGACGTTGTTGGACTTATTTTCCCCTGCCTCTGGCCATTTAGTACCAGAAACCAAGGCTTCATATCCTGCTCCGCCGTGGGTATCACCGGTCCACGGAATGCCTGCAACAGTCAACGAGGAGCTCAATCCCAGGCCGATTGTATAGGTGGTCAGATGCTGCCAAGTGGCCGGATCGTTTTTCGGGTTCCAATACTGCGCCGCCGCATTACTGGCGTTAGGAGCCAGGATTACAGGTTTTACATCGTCATCAAGAGTGCTCGCATCGGTAGCCCAGTAGTGAAACGCTAGGTCTGCAAGTGTTGTTAATTCCTTCGTCCCGCTCTTCGTCAGATCAAAAAATGGATGTTGGAGAGCGTACGCAGTGCCGTCCGGTAATGTGGATGCCGCCCCATCTGTCTTGAGGCTGTCAGGGAATGCTTCGGGGGTACTGTTCCACATGCCATCCGTCATCATGATTTGATAGTTGGCTCGGCATGAGTATTTGGGGGTTTGTACCGTAGCGCCGACTCCTCCGGTGTTGGTGAGCGGGTTGGGGTTGGCGGCCCAAGCAGGACTGTCGGTGGCGGAAAGCATGCTGCCGGCTCGAATCATTGCCTCGAGCAAGAACGTGGAGGAGGTAAAGGTAACGTTCGGTAGCCAGTTGAAGAAGTTACCAACATGGTTGCTGGTGAACTTTCTCAGGTAGTTAGTGCCGCATAGTGCGTCGGTCGAGTCGAACGTTTTGCAACCACCAAGAGTTTGCCAGGTTACCCGGATGGAGCGAGGTAGTCCTGTAAATGCGATGTTGGCAGCAGTCAGCGTTGTGAGAGCACGGTTGCGGTAGAACGAATACCAACGAGCAAAGTTCGCTCGCTCGTCGGTTCCTGCGGCTGCATCGTCGGAACGGGCAATACCCGAGCTGCTGCTGACAAACACCAAGCGATAGCAGTTGTCGTTGGTAGTGGCAGGCGCAGTACAGCTACTCAGGCTGGTGTCGTATACGTAATAGTAAGCTGGGACTGCTTTTTTCGTTAAGTCAGCGCGAGCAACTGTAGTAGTCGTGCTCGTTGTAACTGTTTTAGTCGAACCAACGGTGTAGTCGTTGCTACTACGAGCGCATGTAAAACCTGAGTAGGCTGTCGTTGTGGTTGTTACGGCTGTAGTCGTGAGGGTCGGTGTCGGAGTGTTAGTTTGGATAACGGTATTCGACGTAGACGAACTTGTCGTCGTCATAGTTGCTGAGCATCCGCCACTGGTTCGCGTTACGCGATATGCAAGCCCGCTAACCGTTAGATCAAAGGTGCCTGTTTTGTTAGAGTTGCCGGGACCCGAAAGGTTGGTAGTCGTGGTAGGGCCTGCAGTAGTCGTTGAGTTTGACACCGCCAGGAAGTCGGCGGTCGGGTTCTCAGCATAGCGTTGGTTGGTGCTATTAAAGCCGTAGTTGGCGTTGGTGACTGTAGGTAAGGAGGATTTAGGGTCATAAGTCCAACTAACCCTGTAGTCATTACTTAGGTTTAAAGAACCTTTGGAAGTATCGATTCCGTTGCTATAGGCAGCAGTAAAACTAGTGGTGTACTGGCTGGCGGCGCGAGCCCCGTCAGCGTTGTATTTCACTGGTAGAAGGTAGGTGACTGCTGGGTTGTAATACATCGGGTTCGATGTAGAAGACTTAGCTCTCCGAGTAGCGCTGTTAGCACTATAACTATCTGGTGTAAACGCCCATCGCATACTGCCGGAGTCATCCAGCGTAAAAATCAAGTTGGGGGCAACACTTTCCGAAAGAATCAACGGCTTCTGCGCCGGATCCAGCAAAGTGGCCTGTGCCTGTTGCACTCCACTCATAAAGAACAATGAGGCCAATAGGCTGGCGGTGGTTTTACCGTAAAAACGAGCCGTTTTCATGGTCAGTTCCCGTTATCAAATAGTTTTGCAGTAGTCGAACGCAGGTAGGTTGCGTTGTTGCTGTTGTCGTTTACCGCTTGGCTATTAACTTCGTAGCGGAAGGTGGCGGTGCCACCGAGCATGCTGCCGTACTCTGGGTTTTCGGCTTCGCCATCTTGGCCGCCTGACGGCGCAGGTTTGGCATACCAGTTGATCGAGGTATTCGGGTTGGTGGTCGTGTCGTTCGCCGGGTGGTAAGGGCGGGATTTGCCCTCGGTACCAAACATCAACTCATAGGTGTATTCGCCATCGGTGAGCGCCAGCAGGCAAGGCGCAGGGCGATCTCCGGAGGCTGCCGCTTCGCAGTCGGTGGTTGGGTCGAGCGGCAATGTGCCGGCAATGATGCTGGTCTCGCCGTCTCTCAAGCCGGTCTCAGCGCTGTTGAACAGTTTCTGCTGTTCGGTGTAGTTACCGGTAATGCGCGATTCCAGGGTTACCTCGCGCGTGCTCGACAGCGCCAACAAGGTAATAACCAGCAACACGATTAAGGCAATAAAAAGCGATGCACCTTTTTGCCCGGCAGGAAGCTTGATGTGATGAGGTGTAAAAGTTTTCATGGCATTCGGTTCCTCAGCATCACAGTGTTCTGGGACACCTGATAGATCTGACCTTTGTCGAGGGTTTTAACGGCAGTGACCTCCGCGTCGGAGGCACCCAGCAGCTCTTTCCAGTTGGCCAGGGCGGCGTCGGCATCGACCGATTCGCGCAACTTGCTGCCGGTGCTGCGCAATAGGGTTGAGTAACGAACCGACAATACTGGTTGGCTGGTACTCGGCGCGGTTTTGATATAGGCGCTGATTACCTGGGGTGAGGTGGCGCTGCCTACGCCAAACTCAAAGCGTAAGTCCATAACGCCACTTATCAATACCGCGTCGTTGGTGCCGCGTGTGCAGACCAGTTCATGGCTGGCATTTACGGAGAGTTTCTCCGTGAAAATTTCGGTCGCCTTGGTATACGGCGTTGTGAAGTCCGAGGCAGTTGCTACTTTGTTGCCGACGCAATCTCGATCATTTTCATCTTTGGGCTGATAGCGAATGCAGATTGAGTTGGCGCTGACGTACTTGACGGTTTGCCCCGCTGCAAATGTGCAACCTGATGCGGTCGCCACTGGGAAGGCAGTTTCAACCGGTTCATCCGGGCGACGGCGATAGCCGGTCTTGCCCAGTTCGTTTTGTAAAAACAACAAGGCAAACCGGGTACCTTCCTGGTTTTCCGAAAGGTTCTGCTGGAAGGCATAGGTCTTTTTGTTGTCGATATAAATCTGCGTGACGCCAAGAATAAGGAAGCAACTGATGGCCATGCCAACCAGCAGTTCAATGAGCGACAAGCCCGTTTGGAGTTGTTTAAGTTTCATATGTTTGTCCTAGAGCTCTGCGCGTATCCGATAACGACAGGTGGTGCTTTCTGCGTCGTCTTCTTGGGTACTGTCCATGCACTCGCCCTTTTTAACCGTCCAGGCAATTTGGATTTCGACTGCTGAACCTGCTCCAGACGTGCAGGTGCCAGGGTTGGTGGTGCGGCACACGTAGAAGTCTTCTGATAAGAGTTCGTCGGTTACGCCAGGCAAAATCGCTTTGACTTTCTTCGCCCAGCAGGCCAATTGCTGCGAGGCGTCTACCGGCGTACTGGTGCAGCCTGCGGCGGGCTCATCCGGGAATTCATCGCCAGGATCTTTATAGAAGCCGGAGGTGGCGGGCAAACCGGTCGGTTGAGCACGCATTGACTCTACCAGGTCGTTGGCGAGCGACGCGGCGGCGTTGCGCTGCACGGAGTCTTGAGTGTTTTGCAGGGTGCGAGTCTGCAAGGCAACCATGCCGAGCACACCGATGCTGACGAGGATCAAGGTGATAAGCGCCTCGATCATGCTGAAACCACGGTTACTTTTCATAGAGCTGCTCATGGCGTGCAAGAAGTGAGGGCGGCACCGGCTTCATCCAGGCCCCGGTTAGCGACACGGATGTTGCCGCTGTTGCGAACTTTGATTTTGTAACCCTCAGTCGGGACGTCGCCGCGGCACAGAATGATGCTGGGGTTATTGCTGGTGGTGCCGTTAGGCGCGAACACCATGGGCGTAGCGCTGCCGCTGGTAGCTACCACCACATCAGATGCTGGCGTAAGGGTGCGCAGTTCTGTAGTCGTACAGTCCGCGCCCTTTTTCACCGACCAGGTGGTGTCGCTCCGGCAAACGGTATAGGTGGTGTTATTCGTCACCGCCGTGGCTCGGGCGAACTGCAGCAAACTGGCCAGTTCGTTGCTCGTGCTCTGCACTTTGGCGTTATTGATGAAGTTGATAAAACTGGGGATCGCCATGGACGAAAAAATAGCGAGAAGGACGACGACGACCATCATCTCGATCATGGTGAAACCCCTGGATCCTTTTCTAACGCGCATAACTGGCTCCTATACCGAGGGTATAGATTCCCACGCGATTGTAGGATTTGTCGTACATACCAAGATGAGTGGAAATTTGTAGGCGATGATTGGTTAATCGCTTGGAAACTGCCTACAAAACTGTGCGCCAGTTGACGTATTCTTCGCCGCTGTTTTTCCACTTCGATACCGCTGCGTGCGCTAAGGGGATGCTTTGACTGATGTGGTAGTGGTGGGCGCAGGCGCTATCGGCATGCTGACTGGCTTGATGCTGGCGCAGCAGGGGCTATCGGTAACCTTGCTCGATAAAGCTCAGGTTGGCGGCGAGTCCTCCTGGGCTGGCGGCGGTATCGTTTCGCCGCTCTATCCCTGGCGTTATAGCTCCGCCGTTACGGCGTTGGCGCATTGGTCGCAGGATTTCTACCCGGGGTTGGGTGAGCGGTTGCTGGCGTTGACCGGGTTGGATCCCGAAGTGTTTGTAACCGGGCTGTATTGGCTGGATCTGGATGATGAGGCTGAGGCATTGGCCTGGGCGAGTCAGCAGGGTCGGCCATTGGCGTCGGTCTCGATGAGCGCGGTGTATGACGCTGTTCCTGTGCTGGGCTCGGGTTATGAACATGCCGTGCATATGAGTGGTGTGGCCAATGTGCGCAACCCGCGTCTGGTCAAAGCGTTGCGCGCTGCGCTGGTACAAATGCCCAACGTGACAGTGCATGAGCAAGCGGCGGTCAGTGGGTTCGTCCGTGATGGTGAGCGGGTGGTCGGCGTGCAGACGGCGCAGGGCGAAGTTCGCGCTGAGCGGGTGGTGCTGACTGCTGGCGCCTGGAGCGGGGAGTTGCTGGCGACGCTGGGCCTTGAACTGCCGGTTGAGCCGGTAAAAGGCCAGATGATTCTGTTCAAGTGCGCGGCGGACTTTCTGCCGAGCATGGTTCTGGCCAAGGGCCGTTACGCGATTCCGCGCAAGGACGGCCATATCCTGGTGGGCAGCACGCTTGAGCATTGCGGCTTCGATAAGACGCCAACTGACGAGGCACTCGCCAGTCTCAAAGCTTCCGCTATCGAGTTGCTACCCGCGTTGGCCGATGCCGAGGTGGTTGGGCACTGGGCCGGGTTGCGGCCGGGCTCGCCGGATGGTGTGCCTTTTATCGGGCCGGTGCCGGGGCACGAGGGGTTGTGGTTGAACTGCGGTCACTACCGCAATGGGCTGGTGTTGGCGCCGGCGTCCTGCCAGTTGCTGGGCAATCTGATGCTTGGCCAGGCGCCCATCATCGACCCCGCGCCTTACGCGCCGCAGGGTCGATTGGGTTCGCGCTGATCAGTCGATACCGAGCTTTTTCAGGCGGTAGCGCAGGGACCGGAAAGTCAGGCCCAGGCGCTGGGCCGCAGCGGTGCGGTTCCAGCGGGTTTCTTCCAGGGCTTGCATGATCAGATTGCGCTCGATGTTTTCCAGGTAGTCCTCGAGGTTGTCGATCTGCGCCAGGCTGGCTTCGCCGTTTTCGCCTGGGGTGCCGGCGTCGGCCAGGCGCAGGTCGCTGGCTTGGATGCGGTCGTCTTCGCACAGGGTGTAGGCGCGCTCAAGCATGTTTTCCAGTTCGCGCACGTTGCCGGGGAAGCGGTAGTTCTTGAGCTTTTCCAGGGCATCCGGGTCGAGGCTGGCGGCGGCCAGGCCGGTGCCTTCGGCCAGGCGCTTGAGCATCACGTCGCTGAGTTGGGCGATGTCTTCGCGGCGCTCGCGCAGTGCCGGCACACGCAGTTCGATCACGTTCAGGCGGTAATAGAGGTCCTGGCGGAAGCGTCCGGCGGCGACTTCAGCGGCCAGGTCTTTGTGGGTGGCGCTGAGGATGCGCACGTCCACCACCACTTCCTGTTGGCCTCCCACGGTGCGTACGGCTTTTTCCTGGATCGCCCGCAGCAGTTTCACCTGCATGGCCAGCGGCAGGTCGGCCACTTCATCGAGAAACAGGGTGCCGCCATTGGCGGCCTGGAACAGGCCCTGTTTGTCTTCGATGGCACCGGTGAAGCTGCCTTTTTTATGGCCGAAGAATTCGCTTTCCATCAGCTCGGACGGAATCGCGCCGCAGTTAACCGGCACGAACGGCAGGTCGGTGCGCGGGCCTTGTTCGTGGATCAGCCGCGCCACCAGCTCTTTACCGCTGCCTGACTCGCCGCTGATGTACACCGGCGCCTGGCTGCGGGCAAGTTTGAAGATCTGTTTACGCAGTGCGCGCATGGGCGGGGAATCGCCGAGCAGGCGGTTGTCTACCGTGACTTCTTCGCCATCGGTGCTGCGAATACGCAGAGCGGTGGCCACCAGTTCACGCAGGCGGCCGAGGTCGACCGGTTTGGTGAGGAAGTCGAAGGCGCCGGCTTTCAAGGCGTTGATGGCGGTGTCGAGGCTGCCGTAGGCGGTGATCATCGCCACGGGCACCTGGGGGTGGCGCTGCAGAATGTGCTGCACCAGTTCCAGGCCGGTGCCGTCGGGCAGGCGCATGTCGGTCAGGCACAGGTCGAAGGGCTCGCGCGCCAGCCACTCGCGGGCCTCTTTGACGTTGCGCGCGCTGCGGGTGTCCAGTTTCATGCGGCCGAGGGTGATTTCCAGGAGTTCGCGGATATCGGGCTCGTCGTCGACGATCAGGGCTTTTTGCCGGGCGGTCATGGTCAGCTCAGTTTGCGCGGGTGGGCGAAGGTAATACGGAAGCAGCCACCGCCGACATCACGGGTTTTGTAGTCCAGACGGGCCTGGTTGCTTTCGCAGAGTTCGCGGGAAATGTACAGGCCGAGGCCCGTGCCTTTGTTTTCGGTAGTGTAGAAGGGCTCGAAAATATTCTGCAGGTGCTCGGCCGGAACCCCGGCACCGTTGTCCAGCACCTCAAGCACCGGCAGGTCGCTGTCGGCGTCGCGGAACAGCTTCAGCCACACCTGGCCCTGCTTGTGTTGCAGAGCGCTGTGGCGCAGGCCGTTTTCCACCAGATTGGTCAGCACCTGGGTCAGCTGGTTGGGGTCCATGCGGGTCTGGATGGTGCTGCCGGTGGTGTCCAGGTGCAGCAACTGGTTGTCGCTGGTGGTGGTGCGAAATTCGCTGGCGAAGCGGTGAATCCAGTACTTGAGGTCGAGCAGTTGTGGCTCGGCCTGACGCCGGCGGGACAGCTGCAGGACGTTCTCGATCACCAGATTCATCCGTCGCGAATGGTCCTGAATGATCTGCGCCAGGCGCAAGTCGGGGCCCTCGAGGTCTTCCGATTCCTGCAGCAATTGCGCGGCATGGCTGATGGCGCCAAGCGGGTTGCGGATTTCATGGGCGATGCCGGCGGTCAGGCGGCCCAGCGAGGCGAGCTTGAGCTGCTGCGCCTGTTGTGCGATCTGCGAGATGTCGTCGAGAAACACCAGGGTGTCTTGCTGTTCGCCGCGTTGCAGGGTGACGAAGCTTGGTTGTAGCACCGGGCCGTCGGCAATGGCCTGCATGCTCAAAGGGCGCAGGGTCGGGTTGCGTTGCCAGTGCTGCAGGCGTTTGACCAATTCCGGGCTGTGCGGGTCGAGAATCTTCCCGGCCAGTTCTTCGCGGCCCAGCAGGCTGAGGGCGCCCTGGTTCGCCAGCAGTACGCGGTTCTGGCCGTCGAGCACCAGGATGCCAGTGCGCATGCGCTGCAGAATCAGGGCGTTGAGAGCTTCCAGGTTGGCGACGTCGGCGGCGCGTTTTTCTGCCAGGGTTTCGCTGACTTGCAGGCGCCGGGTCACGCCCTGAACGAACAGCGCGGCGGTGAAGCACAGCGCGCCAAGGGCTCCGGCCTGTACGTACTGACCGGAAGCGGCAGGGTGGTCCAGGCTCAGGTAGAAGGTCAGATAAATCAGGCCGATGGCGGCGACCGCAGCAATCAGCAGGCCGATGCGCCCGCGCAGCAAGATATTGGCAATCGCCACGGCGACGATCAGCAGGTTGCCGATGCCGCTCGGCGTACCGCCGGCGGCGTAGAACAGGCCAGAGAGCAGGATCACATCGACCATGCTCAGGCTGAAAACCTGCGCCAGGTGTTGCGGTCGGCGCACCACCAGGGTGATCACGGCGTTGAGGATCAGGTACAGCCAACTGCCGTATTTGAACAGGCTATCGTTGGCCAGCTCCAGTAGCTGACTGTCCAGATCGCTGGAAATCAGCACCACCAGCATCACGCCAATGGCCAGGCGGTAGAGGTGGTAGATCTTGAGAATGCGCTGCCCTTGCAGGCTGCTCAGGGTAAGGGCTTCACCGGTCACTGCGGGTGGCACCCTGCTCAAGGTGGGCCTGGCTGCAAAACCACTCTGGGCCTTGGCTGAGGGCATTGGTGCGCGGGGTGTGCACGCCGCAGTGGGCGCAACGCACCATCGGTGCGGCTTCCTCGATGCCGGGTTTGGCCTGGGCTGGGCGGGTAGCGCGGCGCCACAGCCAGTACACGGCACAGATCAAAGCGATCCAAATCAACAGGCGTCCCATAATTGGCTCTTCTTTTCGTAAGGCTGGCAGTTTAGCCAAGCTGGTGCCTCCAGCACAGCCGGGAAATGGCAAGCTGTGCGTTGGGTCCTCAGGCGCTGTTCGCGGGCAATAAAAAAGGAGGCCGAAGCCTCCTTTCTATGAACTGCCACGTACTCAGTCGAATACGCCAAAGGTCATGTAGCTGAACCACGAGCGGTCATCGCTGTTGCCTTCCGCTTCGTGTTCTTCTTCGGCATCGCTGCTTTGGTCAGCTGGCAGCAGCTCTTCCGGAATCTCTTGCTCAGCGTCCTGGTACTGCTTGATCACGTCCTGGCTGGCGCGGGTTTCGCCCGGTGGCAGCGGCGCGTCGCTTTCGATCAGGCCCAGGGTGGCCTTGCTCAGCCAGCTGCGGTTGTCGGCTTCGTCTTCCTGCGGCACGAATTTGCCGTCCACCAGGCTTGGGTGGTCAGGGTAGTTGAGCTTCAGGGTTTGCAGGCTGGTGTCAGCCAGGTCGTTCAGGGCCAGGCGTTGGTAGGCCTCGGTCATGATCGCCAGGCCATCGCCGACGGCCGGGGTTTCCTGGAAGTTTTCCACCACGTAGCGACCGCGGTTGGCGGCGGCTACATACGCTTGGCGTTTGAGGTAGTAGTGACCAACGTGTACTTCGTAGGCCGCCAGCAGGTTGCGCAGGTAAATCATGCGCTGCTTGGCATCCGGGGAGTAGCGGCTATTGGGGAAGCGGCTGGTGAGCTGGGCGAACTCGTTGAACGAGTCGCGGGCGGCACCCGGGTCACGCTTGGTCATATCCAGTGGCAGGAAGCGCGCCAGCAGACCGACGTCCTGGTCGAACGAGGCCAGACCTTTGAGGTAGTAGGCGTAGTCGACGTTGGCGTGTTGCGGGTGCAGGCGGATAAAACGTTCGGCGGCAGACTTGGCAGCTTCCGGTTCGGCGTTTTTGTAGTTGGCGTAGATCAGCTCCAACTGCGCCTGTTCGGCATAGCGGCCAAACGGATAGCGGGACTCCAGGGCCTTCAGCTTGGTAACGGCACTGGTGTAGCTTTTATTGTCCAGATCGGTCTGTGCCTGCTGGTACAGCTCGGACTCACTCAGATTTTCGTCTACAACTTCATTAGAAGAACAAGCAACGTTGAGAGCGAGGATGGCGATCAGCAGCAGGTGTTTCACTTGCATGGCGGCTTGCGTCCCTGTGACGGCTGGCTGTCTTGAGCAGAGCCGTCCTGTTATGATGAGCGCCCCGGTTACCCCGGGACAAAGACGCCGTATTTAACCACAAGCACGTAGCCGAAACCAAAGCCTACGCCGCGCCGTTTCCGAGCATTCCTCCAATTAATAAGTTAGCCATCCAGATGCGCGCCGAGGTTCCGTCCGAAATGGGCGGCCAGCGCCTCGACCAAGTCGCCGCCCAACTCTTCAGTGAACACTCGCGTTCGCGCCTTACCGCCTGGATCAAAGAGGGCCTTTTGACGGTGGACGGCGAGGTGGTGCGTCCCCGCGATATCGTCCATGGCGGCAGCGTGCTGGAGCTCGATGCCGAGCAGGAAGCCCAGGGCGAATGGGTGGCCGAAGACATCGAACTGGATATTGTCTATGAAGACGACGACATCCTGGTGATCAACAAACCTGCGGGTCTGGTGGTCCACCCAGCGGTCGGCCATCAGAGCGGTACCTTGCTCAATGCCTTGCTGCACCATGTGCCGGACATCATCAATGTGCCGCGCGCGGGCATCGTTCACCGCCTGGACAAAGACACCACCGGTCTGATGGTGGTGGCGAAGAATATTCAGGCGCAGACGCAACTGGTCGATCAACTGCAAAAGCGTTCGGTCAGCCGTATTTATGAATGCATTGTGATTGGCGTTATCACCGCCGGTGGCAAGATCGACGCGCCGATTGGCCGCCACGGTCAGCAGCGGCAACGGATGGCAGTAATGGAAGGTGGCAAACAAGCCATCAGCCATTACCGCGTGCTGGAGCGCTTCCGCTCGCACACCCATACACGGGTCAAGCTGGAAACCGGCCGCACCCACCAGATTCGCGTCCACATGGCGCACATCAACTTCCCGTTGGTGGGCGACCCGGCTTACGGCGGTCGCTTCCGCATTCCGCCGGCTGCCAATCCGACCATGTTGCAGGCGCTGAAAGAGTTTCCGCGTCAGGCCCTGCACGCGCGTTTCCTCGAGTTGACCCATCCGGTCACTGGCCAGCGCATGAAGTGGGAATCGCCGTTGCCGGACGATTTCACCTGGCTGCTGTCGCTGCTGCGTCAGGACCGCGAAGCTTTTGTCGGCTGATGACCTGCACGCCTGGCTGACGCCAGACTGGCCCGCCCCGGCGCGGGTCAAGGCCTGCGTGACCACCCGTGCCGGTGGTGTCAGCCAAGCCCCTTTCGATAGCTTCAACCTCGGTGACCATGTCGGCGACGACCCGCAAGCGGTCGCCGCCAATCGCCATTCGCTGATCTCTCGCTTGAACTGCCAACCGGCCTGGTTGCAGCAAGTTCATGGCATAGCCGTGGCCGCTGCCGAGCCACGCGTGGTCGCCGAAGCTGACGCCAGCTGGACCGCAACCGCCGGTATCGCCTGCACGGTGATGACCGCCGATTGCCTGCCCGCGTTGTTTTGCGACCGCGCCGGAACCCGTGTGGCGGCGGCGCATGCGGGCTGGCGTGGGCTGGTCAATGGCGTGCTGGAAAGCACCCTGGATGCCATGGCGGTCCCGGCCGAGGATGTGCTGGTCTGGCTCGGGCCGGCCATCGGCCCGCAAGCGTTCGAGGTCGGGCCGGAAGTACGCGAGGCCTTTATGGCGGTACAACCTGAGGCCGCTCAGGCCTTTGTTCCGAGTGCCAATCAGGGTAAGTACCTGGCCGATATCTACCAGCTTGCGCGTCTGCGCCTGGCGGCTCGTGGGGTAACGGCGGTGTATGGCGGTGGTTTGTGTACCGTCACCGACCCGCGTTTTTTCTCCTATCGCCGCGCCGCCCGCACCGGGCGTTTCGCCTCTCTGGTGTGGCTCGCGCCCTGAAAGGACGAAGTCAAAGGCATCGCGGCTGAAGCCGCTCCTACGAAGAGGCAAGGAATCCCGGTCCCGTAGGAGCGGCTTTAGCCGCGATGCTTTTCCCGCCGCCAACTACAGTGAACTAACGCGCCGGGTATCGGGCCGTTTGACATTGATCAGCACCCGCACACCTTGAATCCCGAACAATCGGCCTCACTTACTTGAGCATCTCGGCAGACATTTTTCATTAGGTGCGTTCATTGCGCCGGCTGCCCTCTAAAGGAAGGTAAACCTATGCGTATCGATCGTTTAACCAGCAAATTGCAATTGGCGTTATCCGACGCCCAATCCCTGGCCGTGGGCATGGACCACGCGGCCATCGAGCCCCTTCACCTGATGCAGGCCCTGCTCGAGCAGCAGGGCGGCTCGATCAAGTCGCTGCTGATGCAGACCGGTTTCGACGTCAACAGCCTGCGTCAGGCGCTGACCAAAGAGCTCGACCAACTGGGCAAGATCCAGAACCCCACGGGGGATGTGAACCTCTCCCAGGACCTGGCGCGCCTGCTCAACCAGGCTGATCGCCTGTCGCAGCAAAAGGGCGACCAATTTATTTCCAGCGAGCTGGTGCTGCTGGCGGCGCTGGATGACACCACCAAGTTGGGCAAATTGTTGCTCGGCCAGGGCGTCAGCAAAAAGGCCCTGGAAAACGCGGTGAACAACCTGCGTGGCGGCGATGCGGTCAACGACCCGAATGTCGAAGAGTCGCGCCAGGCCCTGGACAAATACACCGTCGACCTGACCAAGCGCGCCGAAGAAGGCAAGCTTGATCCGGTGATCGGCCGTGATGACGAAATTCGCCGCACCATTCAGGTTCTGCAACGCCGGACCAAAAACAACCCGGTGCTGATCGGTGAGCCCGGCGTAGGTAAAACCGCCATCGCCGAAGGCCTGGCTCAGCGCATCGTCAACGGCGAAGTGCCGGATGGCTTGAAGGACAAACGTCTGCTGTCGCTGGACATGGGCGCGCTGATCGCCGGGGCCAAGTTCCGCGGCGAGTTCGAGGAGCGCCTGAAAGCGGTGCTTAACGAACTGTCCAAGCAGGAAGGCCGGATCATCCTGTTTATCGACGAACTGCACACCATGGTCGGCGCCGGTAAAGCCGAGGGCGCGATGGACGCGGGCAATATGCTCAAGCCGTCCCTGGCCCGTGGCGAGCTGCACTGCGTGGGTGCCACCACACTGAATGAGTACCGCCAATTCATCGAAAAGGATGCGGCGCTGGAGCGGCGTTTCCAGAAAGTGTTGGTGGAAGAGCCCAGCGAAGAAGACACCATCGCCATTCTGCGTGGCCTCAAAGAGCGTTATGAAGTTCACCACAAGGTGGCGATCACCGACGGCGCGATCATTGCCGCGGTCAAGCTTAGCCACCGCTACATCACCGACCGTCAACTGCCGGACAAGGCCATCGATTTGATGGATGAGGCCGCCAGCCGCATCCGCATGGAAATCGACTCCAAGCCGGAAGTGCTCGATCGTCTCGAGCGCCGCTTGATTCAGCTGAAGGTCGAGCGCGAGGCGCTGAAAAAGGAAAGTGATGATGCTGCACTGAAGCGGTTGGACAAACTGCAGGAAGACATCGCCAAGTACGAGCGCGAATACGCCGACCTGGAGGAAATCTGGAAGTCGGAGAAGGCCGAAGTTCAAGGCTCGGCGCAAATCCAACAGAAAATCGAGCAGGCTCGCCAGGAGCTGGAAGCAGCGCGCCGCCGCAGCGATCTGGAACAGATGGCCAAGCTGCAATACAGCATCATCCCGGATCTGGAACGTAGCCTGCAGATGGTCGATCAGCATGGCAAAACGGAAAACCAGCTGTTGCGTAGCCGGGTGACTGAGGAAGAAATCGCTGAAGTGGTGTCGAAGTGGACCGGCATTCCTGTGTCGAAAATGCTCGAAGGCGAGCGAGAAAAACTGCTGAACATGGAAGGCCTGTTGCACCAGCGTGTGATTGGCCAGAACGAGGCGGTTACCGCCGTGGCAAGCGCCGTGCGGCGCTCCCGTGCTGGCTTGTCCGACCCGGATCGCCCGAGCGGTTCGTTCCTGTTCCTGGGCCCGACCGGCGTGGGTAAAACCGAGCTGTGCAAAGCCTTGGCCGAGTTCCTCTTTGATACCGAAGAAGCGCTGGTGCGCATCGACATGTCGGAGTTCATGGAGAAACATTCGGTGGCCCGTTTGATCGGCGCGCCGCCAGGCTATGTCGGCTACGAAGAGGGTGGTTACCTCACTGAAGCGGTACGCCGTAAGCCGTATTCGGTGGTGCTGCTGGACGAAGTCGAGAAGGCCCACCCGGATGTGTTCAACGTGTTGCTGCAGGTGTTGGAAGACGGTCGTCTGACCGACAGCCATGGTCGTACCGTGGACTTCCGCAATACGGTGATCGTGATGACCTCGAACCTCGGTTCAGCGCAGATTCAGGAATTGGTCGGTGACCAGGAAGCCCAGCGCGCGGCGGTGATGGATGCGGTGAGCAACCACTTCCGGCCGGAGTTCATCAACCGGATCGACGAAGTGGTGATCTTCGAACCGCTGGCCCGTGATCAGATTGCCGGGATTGCGCGGATTCAGCTGGCGCGCCTGGATAAACGTCTGGCCGAGCGGGAGCTGAGTCTGGAGTTGAGCGACGAGGCGCTGGATAAGCTGATCGCTGTTGGTTACGACCCGGTGTACGGCGCACGTCCGTTAAAACGAGCGGTGCAGCGCTGGATCGAAAACCCGTTGGCGCAGCTGATTCTGGGCGGCAAGTTCATGCCCGGTGCGACTGTCACTGGCGTGGTCGATGGAGACGAGATCGTTTTCGAATAATCCGTTCGCCAAGGCAACAAAAAGCCCCGCAGATGCGGGGCTTTTTGTTGGGGAACATTTTCGTAGGGGCGCGAGCCCTACAGGCGTTTAAGCAAACCTTCGAGCAGCACGGCCTGGTCTTCCGCCAGATCAATGATGTGAAACCCCGACCAGCAATGCTGGCCGTCGGCACCGGGCCGGCTCCACAGGCAGTCGGCACCCAGGCGCACTTCGGTCAGGCCTTCCACCGGCGGGTAAGACACCAGCCGGCATTCCAGCAGCGCATCGGCTTCCTGCGGGCAGTCGCCGAAGATCATGAAGCCTTCTACGGACAGGTCAACCACGCGACCCAGGTGGCGCTCGGTATGCAGGTCGTAAACTTCCAGATGCAGCTCTGCGGCGTGTCGACTGTGTTGGCGACGATCGTCCATTACGGCTCCTTAACTGTGGTCGGCGCGACCGGTGAAGCGTTGCAACACCCGGTAGATAGCGGTCAGGGCGCGGTCCACCAGAGGGGCCCCGCGTTCCGTTTGGAGGATGCGAACCAAACCTTGTTCCATCTCGTTGGCTAAAATTGTCAGCGGTTTGATCGCCACACGCTGACCGCTGTGGTCAACGAACATGTAGTTGTGGGTGGTGGGGCTGAACCATGACAGCTTCAGGTTGCGCACCTGTGCACCGTCGACAAATTCAAACCAGGTACCAAACTCGATCCGTCCCAACTCCTTGGCAATCAGCTGCGCCTTGTAAGACAAGCCAGACGCTTGCGGCGCTGAACTCACCAAGTCGGCATCTTCGCCGAGCATGGCGCCCAGGGGGCTTTCCGGCAGCACCGGGTTGAGCTTGGCGGCCACTTGCGGTTGTTTGGCTTGCACGGCGTGCTGACAGGCGACGATGTCTTGCAGCAGGCGGCGGATACCGTCTTCGTGATAGCCGCCGAGAATTTCCAGGCCTTTGCGCAGGTCTTCCAGCAGTTGCACGCGAATGCTCTGCAAGCGTTCCTGGCCAGTGGCGTTCAGCGGTGTGCTACTCCAGGCCAATTGCTCGGCCACTTCGCTGTAGCGCAGCCATTCGTCACTGCGTTCACCGTGGCGCAGCAGCACGAACACCAGGGCATCGGTCCAGGTCAGTTCAAGGAAGTTGCGAATCAGCGGCGGCGGCTGGCGGTTGGCCAGGGCGCGGGCAATGATGTCCACCGCTTGTTGGCGGGCACCGAGCAGCTTGTCGCGGCCTTTAGCCGCTTCGACGGCGCGGCGTTCACGCAGGGCCACCTTGTGTTGCAGGTTGGTGGTGAACTCGTTGAACTCTTCCAGCAGGCTGTCGAACAGCTTGAGGTCGCCGTCGAAACCCTGGATGACGCGCTCCACCACCCAGTGAATTTTCGCCAGCAGGCCGCGGTCGTCTTCTTCGCCGCCGTACAGCACACCGGCCTGGGCCATGGCATTGAGCAGGCGACGAGCCGGGTGGTGGTGCTGGGTGAACAGCGCCTTGTCCAGCAACGCCACTTTCAGGTACGGCGTGTGCAGGTGGGAGAGGGCGGTTTTGCAATTGTCTGGCAGGTTTTCATCATCAAGGATGAAGTCGAACAGCATGCCCACGAGGTCGATGACATCGGCTTCCTGGTCCGACAGCTTTTGCTGGCCGGGCAGGCTGCTATGGGTTTCCAGTTGCTGTTGCAGGTCGACCTTGAAGTCTTCCACGTGTTGCGGGCGTTGCAGGCGCTGGGAAAAATCCAGCGCCGATTGCTGCTGCAAACGGTTCAGCGCTTCGAGCAGGTCGCTGGCTGCGTAGGTGCGCGTGGCGCCCTGCGGCGCGAAGCTGGCGATACTGCGAGTGCCGCCGAGCAGCGGTGCATCGACATTGTAGTGGCGCCGTTCGCCAAGCAAGGCCGCCAGGCTGCTGAATAGCGCAACAGGGTCGGTGGGCTCGGGGCCGGAGGCGTCAAACGGCACACGCGGTGTTTCGGCGTTGGGTGCTGCCGGGGTGTTTCCCGTTGCTGGCGCGCTGGCCGGTTGCGGCGTTGCGGCGCGCGGTGCTTCTGCGGCTGGCTCGGCGGGTGCCGTTTCTCGTGGCGTGGTTGGTGCGCGGCGGGCATCGGGTGTGCGTTGTGGCGCGTATTTCAAATTCGGCAGTACGCCGGCATCGATCAGGCGCTGGTTCATCGCTTCATACAGGCGGTCGAGGCTCTGCATGACGTGGCGATCGAACAGCATATAAAGGATGGTTTTGATCTGAGGGGGAAACGGCGTGGGTGCCAGCGCTTCGCGGAAGGCCTGGGCGATGGCACGCGGGCCGAACGGATTGCTGTCCTCGCCCAGCTTTTGACCATTGTTCAACACCGCCAGGCGTTGCTCTAGGGCAAACAGCGGTTCGGCGCAGCGGGCCTTGACCCGGCTGACCATATTGGTGACCTGCAGGCTCTCTTCGTAATCTTCGTTCTGAATCAACGACAGGTCTTCGGCGCGCAGGCCGTCAGCACTCTTCTCGGGTTCGAGGGTGCCTTCAAGAAAGTTGGAAAAATTCTGCGCCACACGCTGGTGGTAGCTGCGTTCGATCTGCGGACGCTGTCGACGAATTTCGCGCATGTTGTCGAAGAACAACGATTGCACTTTGTTGTTCTCGGCTTTCTCCGCGCATTCGAACAACGTGTCATCAACCTGGCCGAAAACCCCGGTGAGGTGTTCGGCCAAACGATTCATCGCGAGCTTGCGGCAACCCTGCACCAGTTCACCAAAGCGCGGCTGAATACCGCGACTGGCAAGCGTCTGGTTAGTTCGAGGTAGTGGGGGTATGTCCTGCGTGCTCATGGACTGTCCTGTTCAAGCCGGCCGGCTTATGCATCCTGCAGCGATCATATCTCAGGCAAACACAGAGTGGCGATCACGTTGCTGCAAATCATTGTCTTAAAAGCTATTTAGGGGGTTGACAGGGTTTCGAATATCCTTAAAATGCAGCGCCTCGATACGGCAAATGCCTAACAGCAAATGACGTAGAGAGATGGAAGCAAGTAGTTCCGCGATAGCTCAGTCGGTAGAGCAAATGACTGTTAATCATTGGGTCCCAGGTTCGAGTCCTGGTCGCGGAGCCAATCTTTCAACCGGGGTATAGCGCAGTCCGGTAGCGCGCCTGCTTTGGGAGCAGGATGTCAGGAGTTCGAATCCCCTTACCCCGACCATTTTTGGGTCGTTAGCTCAGTTGGTAGAGCAGTTGGCTTTTAACCAATTGGTCGTAGGTTCGAGTCCCACACGACCCACCATTTTTGGCTCTTGATGTTTAAAGAGTTAAATCTTAGGAGAAACGTTGAAAGACGGAGTATCCAACAAAAAAGGCGCCCTTCGGGGCGCCTTTTTTGTTTGTGCGTTTTTTGCTGTCGTAGGGTGTGCTTCGCGCACCAAGCGATCCCACATAAATCGCTTGGTGCGCGAAGCGCACCTTACAAAAGCGCAGTGTTAATGCAGCTTGAGGCGCGGTTCAGTGCCGCGGCCGATGCGGTCGCTGAGCATCAGCATCAGGGTGCGAAAAACGCCGTAGAGGGCCATCTGGTGCATGCGGTAAAGCGACACATAAAACATCCGCGCCAACCAGCCCTCCAGCATCACACTGCCTGTCAGATTGCCCATCAGGTTGCCGACGGCAGAGAAACTTGCCAACGAAATCAGCGAACCATAATCGCGGTAGCGGTAGGTCGGCAGCGCCTTGCCTTCAATTCGCAGCTTCAACGATTTGGCCAGCAGCGATGCTTGCTGGTGCGCAGCCTGCGCGCGCGGCGGTACGTTGCGGCCGTCTTCTCCCGGTTGCGGGCAGGCGGCGCAATCACCAAAGGCGAAGATATTATCGTCGCGTGTGGTCTGCAAAGTAGGGCGCACCTGCAACTGGTTGATGCGGTTGCTTTCCAGGCCGTCTAGTTCCTTGAGAAAGTCCGGAGCACGAATGCCGGCCGCCCAGACCTTGAGGCTCGCCGGAATATCCTGGCCTTGCGCGGTCTTCAGGCTGTCGCGGGTAACCTCGCTGACGGCGGCGTTGGTAAGCACTGTGACGCCGAGTTTTTCCAGGGTTTTATGCACCGGCTGGCCGATGCGCTCGGGCAGCGCTGGTAGTACGCGCGGGCCAGCTTCAATCAAGGTGATGCGCATATTTTCCGGCTTGATGCTGTCCAGGCCATAGGCCGCCAGCTCATGGGCAGCGTGGTGCAGCTCGGCTGCCAGCTCGACGCCAGTCGCACCGGCGCCAACGATGGCCACGCTGATCTGCTCGGCACGCTCAGTCTGGTTGGCGTGGGCACGCATGTAGTGGTTGAGCAATTGCCGGTGGAAACGTTCGGCTTGTACGCGGGTATCGAGAAACAGGCAGTGCTCTGCCGCGCCGGGGGTGCCGAAATCATTGGTGGTACTGCCGACGGCGATCACCAAGGTGTCGTAGTCCAGCGTGCGCGCGGGCACCAGCTCCTCGCCCTGTTCATCCAGGGTGGCCGACAGTTGAATTCGTTTCGCGTTGCGGTCCAACCCTTCCATGCGCCCCAACTGGAACTCGAAGTGGTTCCACTTGGCCTGGGCGACATAGTTGAGCTCGTCTTCCGACGAGTTCAACGAGCCAGCCGCCACTTCGTGCAGCAGCGGTTTCCAGATGTGGGTGAGGTTGGCATCGACCAGGGTGACGCGCGCCAGGTCGCGTTTACCCAGGGTCTTACCCAGGCGGGTAGCAAGCTCCAAGCCGCCGGCTCCGCCGCCGACAATAATGATGCGATGGGACATGGTGAGATCTCATAAGGCTTTCAGGGATTCGCGGGAAAGCCGGCAAGGCGAGCGCGAAGCAGCTCATAGCACTAACCGGCTGAGTAAACGGCTAAGTAGGCCCAGGCCGATGACCGAGGCCAACACAATGAAGAGGAGAAACCACGGACGAAACGGCCGCCGCTCGACTTGATGCTGCGGCGCGCTGAGGTACTGGTCGACGCGTTGTTGGTCGTCAGGACTGAGTCGGCTGGTCATGGCAGGCCTCGTGTGGGATGAAAGCATTCTAGTCGTCGGATTTAGTCTGGCTCAACGTAAAGCGTGTCGTGCAAGCGAATAATCCCGCTTTCCAGCACCCGCGCGGTAATGCCGCCGTGGCCACGCGCGGCCTGAAAGGTGCCGCGCCCCAAACGTTGTTCCAGGCGGGCGCAGGGCTGGCACCAGCCGGTGGTTTCCAGCAGCGCCTGGCCGAGACGAAAGCGCCGGTTCTTCAAGCTGAATAAATTGATGCCGCTCACGGCGATGTTGCGGCGCATATCGGCCGGGGTGATCGCTTGCTCGGCAGGCCGCCCTAACAACGCACTGATCACCGCCAGGTGTTCCCATTGAATCAGCGTCACTTGCCGCGCGTTGCGTGGGCCGGGGCGGGTGTGATCGCCGGTCAATCCCGCTTCGCGCCGCGCTTCTACAGCATCCAGCGTAAGCATCGGTTCCCGCGACACAGGGCGCACGCCAATCCAGCGAACCTCGCCCTGTTGCGGTACGTCGGCGATCAGTTCCAGCAATTGGCTCATAGGCTGATTCCAATATCCAGCAGCACGGTGCGGCCGAGGTTGATGCGCAAAAAGTCCGGCGCCGTCGGGTGAGCAAACAATACTCGGGCGAAGTTCGGTCCTAACAAAGACAGCGAGCGCCAGCCCTGGTGCAGAAATTCGGTGGGCGGTGGAAAGGCGCTGTTGAAGTCGGTGATCTCGCGCTTGAGGTTGACGTAGGCGAGCATGTCCAAGTTGGCCACGTCGATATTACGTTCGCGGTAGCTGGCGGTTTTCTTGCGCAGTGTTGGCGCCAGGCGGTTGTGCAGCTCGGCGGCGCGGATCTTTCGTGGGTGCGCTTCGTGCTCGACCAGTTGGCTGAGGGAATAGGCGTTGCGCCGTCGTTCCAGCTCCTGGCGCCACTCGTCATTCAGGCGCCGGCCTTCGTCGAGGACAAAAAACACCTCGAAATGCGCGTCATGAAACAGCACGTCGGGCGGGTCCTGGCTGGCGGCGCTGAACTCCTCCAGGCGGTGCGGCACGTTCAGCGCCTGTAAAAAACGTCGGCAAACCCAACGCTCCCGCTCCCATTTCTGTGCATTGGAGAGCAGCGCATTGGCCTGTTCGGCTTGATCGGTCAGTAGACGCAGGTACTCAGAATCATCCATGCCTGCAAGCTTAGCCCGCCGACGAGGCCGGTGTAGACTGCGTTTTCGTCCAGGCTGGAGCCCGCTATGTCGATTCGCCCCGTGCTGCCCGCAGACCACCCCGCCCTGATTGCCCTGTGGCAGGCCGAGCCCAGCATTCGCCTGCGCTCCGAAGACGCTTTCGCTCCGTTTTGCGCCTATCTTTCACGTAACCCTGGGCTGAGTCTGGTGGCGGAGCGTGATGGGCAAGTGGTTGGTAGCTTGATGGTCGGACATGACGGGCGCCGCGGTTATCTACAGCACCTGCTGGTGGCACCGGCTTTTCGCGGGCAGGGGCTGGCTAAGTCGATGCTCAACGAAGCGCTCGCGCGACTGCGCGAACTGGGTGTGGATAAGTCTCACGTGTTTGTCTTGAGCGACGCGGAGCCCGCTCTGGCGTTCTGGGCGGCGCAACCGGGCTGGCAGGCGCGTGAGGATATTCAGGTGTATTCGACGCAGGCAACGCCATCGTGATCGCGGCTGAATTGCTGTCCACCACCACCTTGACGGTCGGCTGGTTGGTGTATTTGCCGGCCTTGGCGTGGGCCGCTTACCGAGCGCCATGGTTGGAGCTGTTCAGCGATATCCGCCGCCAGCACCTGCTGTTCGGCACGGTGCTGGTGCTGTTTCTGCTGTGGTTGGTGCGGCGCGATTTTGAGGTGGGGGTGTCGTTTCACTTCATCGGCATGACTGCCGTGACCTTGCTGCTCGACTGGCCACTGGCGGTGCTGGGTGGAGTGGCAGCGCAGCTTGGCTTGCTGGCCATCGGCCGCCAGGACTTGGCCGCGATGGGCGTCAATGGCGCGCTGTTGGTGCTGGTGCCGGTGCTGGTCACCGAGGTTAGCGCGCTGTGGGTGGAGCGCCGGCAATCGCAAAACCTGTTCGTTTATATCTTCTGCTCAGGCTTTTTTCCGGCAGCGCTGGCCGCCTTGCTCTGTGTATTGCTGGGGCTCTGGGTGCTGTGGCTGGATGGCCGCTTTCCCATGCCGTTCTGGCTGGAGGATTTCGTTGGCTACCTGTGGCTGGTGATGTTTCCCGAGGCCTTTATCAACGGCATGTTGATCACCGCGCTGGTGGTGTTTAAACCGGAGTGGCTGGAGACCTTCAACCGCGACCGCTACCTGCAGGCACCCTGGAACGATGACGACTGATTCGCCGCCTTTATAGGGCGGCGGGGCTTGATCTGCGTCAGGCGTGCAGCGGGCGCAGACGCCATTCTGCAAGCCAGCCGTATCGGCCGATAAAGCGAGGAGTTTTCAGATGAGTGTGCATACGTGGGCCAAAGAGCAGCTGCAGCGCAGTCTGGAAACAGCCGCAGCAGAAGGCTTCGAGCCGGCATTGGCGTTGCGCGCTTTGCTCAGTGCGGTGGTGGAGCAGAGCAAGGGTTATCGCAGCCCTGCGGACCTGGGGCAGGAGCTGCAATTTCTGGCGGATAACCTGGATGACGACCGCGATTACAGCTTTATGCGGCCCTAGCCGTTAGTGGCGCTGCGGCGGGATATCGAGATCGCTGGAAAACAGCTCGTCTTCTAGCGGGTTGCCCGGGATGGCATGTTCTTCGGCCGCCCAGGCCCCAAGGTCGATTAGCTTGCAGCGTTCGCTGCAGAACGGCCGGCTGGCACTTTGCGGGCCCCACTCGACGGGCGCGCCGCAGGTCGGGCATTTAACGATTGGAGCTTGGCTCATGGCTGGCCTCCATGAAGGGTGAGATAAAAGCGGTGCAGGCGTTCAACTTCGCTCTGCAGCCAGGGTAGATCGCGGTCATTGAGCAGCACGTCATCGGCGTGTTTCAGACGCTCCTCGCGCAAGGCCTGGGCCTTGAGGATGGCGTTCACCTGTTCCTCTGACACCTGATCACGCAGCATGGTGCGTTGCAATTGCAGTTGCTCGGGGGCGTCCACTACCAGCACACGCTGGGTCAGCTTGTGTTGCCCGGACTCGACCAACAGCGGCGAGACCAGAATGGCGTAAGGGGATTTTGCACTGGCCAGGCTGGCGATAATTTCTTCACCGATCAGCGGATGCAGCAAAGCTTCCAGCCAACGGCGCTCGTCCGGCGCTTGAAAGATGCGCGCGCGCAGACTGGCGCGATCGAGCTCTCCATTGGCCTGCAACACGTCAGGGCCGAAGTGCGTGGCGATGGCCGCCAGGGCTGGTTTGCCCGGCTCCACCACCCAGCGCGCCGCGTGATCGGCATCCACGCAATGCACGCCAAGGTCGATAAAGTGCTGCGCTACCGCGCTCTTGCCACTGCCGATGCCGCCAGTGAGCCCGAGAATCCAGGGTGTAGTCATTTAAATCCGGCGATTTGAAGGTAGGTGCCGGTTATTTGATCACCCCAGAGCAATGCAATCCAGCCGGCAATCGCCAGGTAGGGGCCGAAGGGGATTGGGGTGCTGGTCTCGGCATTACGCAAACGCAGCATGATCACCCCCAGCACCGCGCCAACCAGCGACGACAGCAGGATGGTCAACGGCAATACCTGCCAACCGCCCCAGGCGCCGAGCATGGCCAGCAACTTGAAGTCGCCATAACCCATGCCTTCCTTGCCGGTGGCCAGCTTGAACAGCCAATACACCGACCACAGGCTGAGGTAGCCAGCGATGGCGCCGAACAGCGCATCTTGCGGGCTGGCGAACAGGCCAAACTGGTTAATGACCAGGCCAACCCACAGCAGCGGCAACACCAGATCGTCTGGCAGCAACTGATGATCGACATCGATCAAGCTCATCGCCAGCAGGCCCCAGGTTAGCAACAGCATGGCGCCCGCTTGCCAGTTGAACCCGAAGTGATACGCCACATAGGCTGACAACAGACCGCAGGTCAGCTCCACCAACGGGTAGCGCTTGCTGATCGGCGCCTTGCACGACGAGCATTTGCCACGCAGCGCCAGCCAGCTCACCACCGGAATGTTTTCCAGCGCCTGGATTTCATGCTCGCAGTGCGGGCAGCGCGAATTCGGCAACACCAGATTGAAGGTTTCCCCCTTGGGCTCGGCCGGCAGCTCAAGAATTTCCCGCGCCTGGTTTTGCCAGTCGCGTTTCATCATCACGGGGAGACGGTAGACCACCACGTTGAGGAAGCTGCCGACCAAGAGGCCGAGGATAAGGGCACAAAAAACAAAGGCCAGCGTTGAGCTGGCCAGGAAGTCGATGAAGGGCATTGTTAAACCACGGCACCCAGTTTGAAGATTGGCAGGTACATGGCGATTACCAGGCCGCCGACGAGCACACCCAGAACGGACATGATCATGGGCTCCATCAGAGCGGTAAGGCCGTCGACCATATTGTCGACTTCTTCTTCGTAGTAAGTCGCCACTTTGTCCAGCATGCTATCCAGCGCACCAGACTCTTCACCAATCGCCGTCATCTGAATGGCCATTGAGGGGAAGACACCGGTGGTGCGCATGGAAAAGTTGAGCTGCATACCGGTTGAAACGTCAGATTTGACCTTGTTCGTGGCGTTCTTGAACACAATGTTGCCGGTGGCGCCAGCTACCGAATCCAATGCCTCAACCAGCGGTACGCCGGCAGCGAAGGTAGTGGATAGGGTGCGCGCAAAACGTGCGATCGACGATTTGTAAATGATGTCGCCAACCACTGGCACTTTCAGGACGAAGCGGTCGAATCCATCGCGTACTTTTTGCGAGCGTTTGAACATTTGCTTGATGCCAAACGCCGCGCCAAAGATGCCTACCACAATCGCGAACCACCAAGTTTGCAATGCTTCAGACAGGTGAATAACCCAAAGGGTAAAGGCCGGGAGCTCCGCACCAAATCCAGAGAAAACCGACTGGAATTGAGGTACGACCTTGATCAGCAAAATGGCCGATACGATCAACGCAACGATAATTACGGCGATTGGGTAATTCATCGCCTTTTTGATTTTGGCTTTCAGTTGCTCGGTTTTTTCTTTGTAGGTCGCAATACGGTCCAGCAAGCTTTCCAGTGCACCGGCTTGCTCGCCAGCATCTACCAAGTTGCAAAATAGATCATCAAAGTACTGAGGTTGGGTGCGCAGCGCCGTAGCGAAGCTGTTACCCGCTGCTACTTGTTGTTTTATGTCGTCTACCAGTTTGCGCATATTTGGGTTTTCCACCCCTTCGCCAATGATGTCGAAGGACTGCAGCAACGGCACCCCTGCTTTCATCATGGTGGCCATTTGGCGGGCAAACAGAGCGATGTCCAAGGGCTTGATCTTCTTGCCTTTGCCGAATAGCGAGACCGCTTTTTTGCGCACTTTGGTTGGGTTAACGCCCTGCTTGCGCAGCTGGGCTTTCACCAGGGCTGGGTTCTGGCCGGCTATTTCACCTTTAACCTTGGCGCCTTTTTTGTCGGTGCCTTCCCAGCTGAAAGTGCTGGTCTTTAATGCTTTAACGGCCATGACTTAGTCCTTAGTGACGCGGTTCACTTCTTCGAGGCTGGTGACACCTTGCATGGCCTTCAGCAGAGCCGAAGTGCGCAGGTCATTGAAGCCGTCTTTACGCATTTGCGTCGAAATATCGATGGAGTTGCCTTCCTCCATGATAATCCGTTGCAGCGCAGGCGTGTTTTTAACCACTTCATATATTCCGACGCGACCTTTGTAACCGTGGTTGCAGTTATCGCAGCCAACCGGGCCGTAAATCTTGAACGTGCCGATCTTGTCTTCCGGGAAACCCTCTTCTAGCAAGGTTTCTGTCGGTACCGGCACTTCTTTCTTGCAGTTATTGCAGAGCTTGCGCGCGAGGCGCTGGGCAATGATCAGGTTTACCGAGGTGGCGATGTTGAACGACGGCACGCCCATATTGCGCAAGCGCGTCAGAGTTTCTGCGGCGCTGTTGGTGTGCAGCGTCGACATCACCATGTGGCCGGTCTGTGCAGCTTTTACTGCAATGGAAGCAGTGTCCAGATCTCGAATCTCACCGACCATGATGATATCTGGGTCCTGACGCAGGAACGACTTCAACGCAGCGGTGAAGTCCATGCCTTGTTTCGGGTTGACATTGACCTGGTTGATACCTTCCAGGTTAATCTCCACCGGGTCTTCCGCCGTGGAAATATTCACGTCTACGGTATTAAGGATATTCAGGCCGGTATACAGAGAAACGGTTTTGCCGGAACCGGTCGGGCCGGTTACCAGAATCATGCCCTGCGGCTGTTTCAGCGCGGACATATACAGGTCTTTTTGCGACTCTTCATAGCCGAGGGCATCAATGCCCATCTGCGCACTGGAGGAGTCGAGAATCCGCATTACGATTTTCTCGCCCCAGAGGGTGGGGCAAGTGCTGACGCGGAAATCGATGGATTTGGTTTTCGAGATCCGCATCTTGATGCGGCCGTCTTGTGGTTTGCGGCGCTCGGAAATATCCAGGCTGGCCATTACCTTCAAGCGGGCAGAAATTCGGGGTGCCAACTGAATCGGCGGGCGGGCAATTTCGTGAAGAATACCGTCGGTACGAAAGCGCACGCGGTAGCTTTTTTCATAGGGTTCGAAGTGCAGGTCGGAGGAGCCCATCTTGATCGCGTCCAACAGCATCTTATTGACGAAACGCACAACCGGGGCGTCGTCGGCAGCGTTGCTATCACCGCTGTCTTGCTTGTCTTCATCGACAGCCTGGATATCGACACCATCCAGGTCAATATCACCTAGGTCATCCATGCCGCTGTTGGCGCTATCGAAGAACTTTTCAATGGCGTCGCCGAGTTTGTCGTCTTCTACCAGTACGGCTTCGGTATTGAGGCCGGTGCTGAACTGAATATCGGTAATGGCCTGGTGGTTGGTTGGATCGGAAATTCCCACAAAGAGTTTGTTGCCGCGCTTCCACAGTGGAATGGCGCGGTGCTGACGCAGCAGCTTCTCCGTGACCAGATCTTTAGGTTGTGCTTCTTTGTCTACACTGCCTAGGTCAAGAAATGCGACCCCAAATTGTTCCGCGGCGACCTCCGCCAAAGCTCGGCTTTTTACAAGCTTGTTTTGGACGAGATAGGTAACGAGCGACGTGTGGTTTCTTTGCGCTTGTGCGTGTGCCGAACGGGCTGTTTTCTCGTCTAGAAGCTCAGCAAGAACAAGCTGTTTGGCTAAACCGGTGAGTGCGGGGCTTTCATTCATTGGGCGGCTTTTGGCTAGGAGGTTTGAGACATTTATAGCGCAAATGAGCAGTAGAGCGAAGCGATGGGGGTCTCCACAAAAATAAAGGCGCCCAAGGCGCCTTTATTTTTGAATCTACTTAATCAGTTGCAGTTACGTGGCTTGAATTCAGCGGCCAGGACGGTAGTGGTGCAAGTCCAGGCGCCGGTGTCTTCAGCGCGGGTCAGAACGATAGTGCCGGTCTTGGTTTTCGGGCCAGAGGTTTTGAATTCGAAAGTCAGAATAGCGGCGCCTTCATCGGTGACACCGCTTACGCTGATTTCGCCCAGGGGGCTGGCGTTGGTAGTGGTGCCCAGGCGTTCCAGGTCGATCGAGGCTTGAGGTACGCCTTGAGCAAACGCATCTTCAATGCCAGTTTTCAGAGGGGCGATCGCGGCCATGCCGGTCGCAGCTTCGGAGCGGCCGATATAGTTCTGGTAAGCAGGGATAGCGATGGCGGCCAGGATGCCGATAATTGCTACAACGATCATCAATTCAATGAGGGTAAAACCTTTCTGCATCTGAGCTTTCATGAGTTTCTCCAAGATAGTAGGTAATGCTTTACTGCGTATTCGGCAGCTGACATCCTCCAATGCAAAGGCCTTGCCAATCTTTGCAGGCCCCCTGTGTTGCTCGCTCGCATGGCGTGGCTTTAACGCGTCAGGTGCCCAAAATTGTCATAGAGTTCCCCTGCATGTCCTTTCCGACTGTGTCTTTGCGTCCCTTCGCGTTGTTACTGTTCGTGGTCGTGTTGGCTTTTTGCCAGCCTGTACACGCCTTTCCGCTCCCCAATTTCATTGAGGAGCTAATTGTTGTGTGCGGGACGTTGTTTGGAGCAGGTCTTTTATTTTGGAGGAGTCGACAGTTACGGTTAACCGTTTGGCTGCTGATGTGGCTGATTCTTGGCGCACTGTTTGTTGTGTCAGGTTGGCTGCATCCGGCCCCTTTTGTTTCCGCCAAGCTTTTTATTGGCGTGTTTTGGTTTATGGGCTTGTTAGCGCTGGTCATCGGGGATCAGTTGGACTGGGATGCCGAGGGAGAGCGTCTCTCCGATGTATTGGCTGTAGCTCTTCTCGCAGGCGCTTTGATCTGTGCCATTGGTGGGTTTCTTCACTTTTATGGGCTGCTTGGTGATTTTGGACGGGCCTATTTGCCGGTAGTCACTGGTGGCCGTTGGAGAGGCTTGGTCGGGCACAGCAATTTTTTTGCATTCATTTGCTTTTTAGGAATGCTTGCGGTGGGTTGGGTTTATGCGGTGCGCCATTTGATTGGACTGCCGCTGGCTATCTTTTGCTTGTTGGTTTTGGCGACTTCGCTGATCGGCTCAGGCAGTCGGGCGGTGCTAGTAGCGTGGGTTTTTGTGATCGGAGTGCTGTTTTTTTTACGGCGCAAGGAGGGCGTCAGTCCTTGGCTTTGGGTGATGCTAGGTTCGTTCTTTTTTTACTGGGCGTTTAGGCCGATCTTCTTTACCTTGGATGATTGGGCTCAAACGGGAGTTGCAAGCGCTGGATCAGCTGATGTGCTCAGCAGGGGCGCGGTCAGCTCACCTCGACTGGAAGAATGGCGGGTAGCGTTAGATATTATTCTTCAAAATTTCTGGGGTGGTGTGGGGGTCGGTAATTATCCGGGCAACAGCTTTCAGCATCGTCTGGATTTGGCTTTGACATCGTCTAATTTGCTTTTTGTTCATTCTCATAATTTAATCCTGCAACTTTTGGCCGAGCTTGGGGTGGCTGCGCTCATCTGGCTACTTGCGTTGGTAGGGGTGGCCGTTACTGCATTGAAGAAAACCTTGTCCAGCAGATCGAGGTTGTTACCAGTCCTAGTGCTTGCATCTATTCAAATATATGGAATGTTTGAGTTTCCGCTTTGGATGATGCATTTTCTGGTTTTGCATATGCTGCTGCTGGGTGCACTTGGCGGCCCGGCGATGGTTGTGAAGCTTAAAGTAGGTAAGGTTTTTTCAGGTATTATTTTTGCCGCGTTTTTGGCGGTTATGATTATTTATTTGCCGCTGACAGAACGTTTGGTATGGAGTTATAAGCAATACTTCCTAAGGGCACCGACGGATTCACGAAGTTATACATTTGTAGACTCTATGATTCGTGATCCATTGCTTGAGCCCTATGGGTATTTGGTCTACTTCGCTAATTTCGATATTGCTCCTGCGTCTTTGGGTCGAGAGCGCGACGTATTGCTTCGATTTAAAAATTACATGCCCTATCCAGCGGTTTTGGTACGTTTGTCGCTGGTGTATATGGCTGGCGGGGATGAGTTGAAAGCCCAAGCGGTGCTACTAGAAATGCGGCGCTTTTATGGTGACAGTCACGAAGGAAAGCTAGCTGAGCAAATAGCGGCTACTCAGAAGTTCTTCCCTGATATTCCTTTCGAGCGTTTGAAATTGCCGGTTGCCGCCAAGCCGGCCGAGTAATTTCATCAGCCAACAAAAAGCCCCGCAATCGCGGGGCTTTTTGTTGGCGGGCAGAACGTCAAATACTCAACCGCATCGACAAGTCCACCGCCTTCACATCCTTGGTCAACGTGCCAATAGAGACATAATCCACTCCGGTCTCAGCCACAACCCGCAACGTTGCCTCATTAATCCCACCGGAAGCCTCAAGCTTCGCCTTGCCAGCCGTCATCGCCACCGCTGTGCGCATTTCATCCAGGCTCAATTCATCCAGCATGATGATGTCCGCCCCCGCATCCAGCGCTTCCTTTAGCTCAGTCAGGCTCTCTACTTCCACCTCCACCGGCTTGCCCGGGGCAATGCCGTGGGCGGCCTGAATGGCCTGGGCAATGCCGCCGCAGGCTGCAATATGGTTTTCTTTGATCAAGAAAGCGTCGTACAGGCCGATGCGATGGTTATGGCAGCCGCCTTGGGTAACGGCGTACTTCTGTGCCAGGCGAAGTCCCGGTAGGGTTTTGCGGGTGTCGAGCAGTTTTACGCCCGTGCCGTCGACGATGTTGGCGTAGTGGCGGCAGCGGGTGGCGACGGCGGAGAGGGTTTGCAGGAAGTTCAGGGCGCTGCGCTCGCCGGTCAATAGGGCGCGGGCGGGGCCTTCGAGATGAAACAAAGGCTGGTTAGGCTGCACGCGCTCGCCGTCGCGGACTTGCCAATGTACGGCGACGCGGGGATCTATTTGGGCGAATACGTTGTCAACCCATGCGCTGCCGGCTATGACGGCGGTGTCGCGGGTGATGATGGTGGCGTGCGCCAGGCGTTCTGCGGGGATCAGTTGGGCGGTGATATCGCCGCTGCCGACGTCTTCTTGCAGGGCTCGACGCACGTTGGCTTGAATTTCTGCGCCAAGGTCGGCGAGGAGTAGGTTCGGCATTGGGGGCTCCCATTTCGTATGGGGGCGATTATAAGGAGGCGAAGGCCTCTGGCTAGTGCCATTTATGTGGGTAAAACTGTGCGTCTTATCGCGCGTTGGTCGTCAGTCAGTAGCCGTTCGTAACCAGATGCGGTACATGTGTGATGTAGGTCATATCTGGGCAAGAAGTAGGGTTTTATCTTGCGCGGCCTCTCTATAATCGTTTTACTGCTTATTATTGACGCCATGCCTTTGACGTAGCGGATGACGCTCAGTTGATCGTTATGCAGATGTGAGAGCCAAAGGGCCGGTCTGCGGGAGAGTTGCAATGACTGATGCGAAAGTGGTGCAGCTGAACAAGCTTGCCCCCGAGCACTCGCCAACATCATCGGCGGGGAGGCTGCCCGTGGCACTCATTCACGTGCGCGACAAAGCTGCTCAGCAGCTGAAACAAGCCTTGCAGGCGCTGTTCGACAACGCGGATGACACCCTCTTCGAGATGGCTGACCGCGCCACCAGCAACGCCGAGCAAAACGCCTTTTTCGAGGCCATGCGTGACCTGCGTCTGAAGCGCAAGGGCATCGAACGCGGCTTCCTGCAGAAAGTCTTTGAAACCTTCGCCAATCTCAATCAGTACGAAATCGGCCGCGCGCCACAGCTGGATGCAGTGTCGTTCGACACCCTGGCGCTGATTCAGAACGATGAGCTGGAAGAGACTGTCGCCATTGACACCATGGTGGCCAAGGTCATGAGCCGCGACGCGGTCTCCCTTGGTCACTTGACCACCCGCATCAATGCGATGGTCAGCAAAAAACTCGACGATAAAACCAACCCGCTTGGCCCCACCGTACTCTGCGAGTACTTTCTGGAGGCCTGCAGCCGTTTGGGCGTTGAGATCAAGGTCAAACTGATCATTCTCAAGTTGTTTGAGAAATATGTTCTTGCCGATCTCGACCAACTGTACGCCGACACCAACCAGCAACTGATTGACGCGGGTGTCTTGCCTGAATTGAAAACCGCGCCTGTGCGCCGCAAAAACGGCCCGTCCGTTACCGGCGGCCGTGGTGGTGCAAGCCAGTCCGGCGGCGACGCCAGCCAGGGCCAAGGCGCTTACGCCGATGAAGGCGTGCAGGAAGTGTTTGGCGTGTTGCAGGAGCTGTTGTCGCAGGTGCGTGGCAGCGGTGTACCGCGCCGCGAAGCGCCTGCCGACGCTCTACCGATTTCCAGTAATGACCTGATGCGCCTGCTTTCCCATATG
Organism: Pseudomonas sp. GV071; assembly: GCF_003050835.1. Lineage (GTDB taxonomy): Bacteria > Pseudomonadota > Gammaproteobacteria > Pseudomonadales > Pseudomonadaceae > Aquipseudomonas. The sequence goes on from NZ_QAOJ01000014.1 coordinate 133,857, forward strand.
CAGCAGCGCCCAGCCTTCACCACCGCTGTGCAGGACGATTTCGACCTGCGTAACCAGCTCGAGCAACTGTTGGTGCGCGCCAGCGCCAAGAGCGGCAAGTCGCGGGTGGTTGGTGAGGTTGATGAAGATGTGATCAACCTGGTGTCGATGCTGTTCGAGTTCATCCTCGACGACCGCACCCTGTCGGATTCGCTCAAGGCCCTGATCGGCCGCCTGCAGATTCCGATGTTGAAAGTGGCGGTGCTGGACAAGACCTTTTTCAGCCGCGGCAGCCATCCGGCGCGCCGTCTGCTCAACGAAATTGCCGCCGCAGCCCTCGGCTGGGCGGAGCAGGATGACGCCCAGCGCGACAGCCTGTACCAGAAGATCGAAAGCATCGTGCAGCGCCTGCTCAATGACTTTGTTGACGACCCGGCGATCTTCTCCGAATTGCTGGCCGACTTCCTCGCCTTCACCGGTGACGAGCGCCGCCGTAGCGAACTGCTGGAGCAGCGCACCCGTGATGCCGAAGAGGGCAGCGCCAAAGCTGAACTGGCTCGCCGTGAAGTGGAACATGCGCTGAACGAGCGCCTGCTGGGCAAGACCCTGCCGGAAGTGGTGGTGCGTCTGCTGCAGGAAGCCTGGAGCAAGGTGATGATGCTCACCTGCCTCAAGCACGGCGTCGACTCGCCAGAATGGCAAGCAGCCCTTAATACCATGGACGATCTGGTTTGGAGCGTTGCGCCGCACGAAGATCCGGAAGCCCGTCTGCGCTTGCTGGAACTGGTTCCTGGCCTGCTTAAGGCTCTGCGCGAAGGCATGGCCAGCGCGGCGTTCGACCCATTCTCCACCAGCGAATTTTTCAGTCAGTTGGAAAACCTGCATGTGCAGGCGTTCCAGCGCTTCAAGCGGCCGCTACCGGAAACCTCGGAAGAGACGGCTGTTGATCTGCTGCCAAACCTGGATGGCGACGCGCCGCTGCTGGAGCTGCCGCCGGAAGAGGAAATCGAAGCGGTTGCCGTGCCAGCGATGGTCGAAGTGATCGAAGAAATCGTGTTGCTGGCCCCGGGTGAAAACCGGGTGCAGGAGCCGGAAGTCTTGCTGCCGGATGATGACGAGTCGCTGGCTCGCGTCGACAGCCTGGTGGTGGGCAGTTGGGTCGAGTTCCAGGAAGACGAAGAGCACAAGCTGCGCTGCAAGCTGGCGGCGGTGATCAAGCCCACCGGCAAGTACATCTTCGTTAACCGCACCGGCATGAAAGTGCTGGAGAAAACCCGCATGGGTCTGGCCGTGGAGTTCCGCCGCAACGCCATCCGCCTGCTCGACGACGCGCTGCTGTTTGACCGGGCGTTGGAGTCGGTGATCGGCAACCTGCGCCGGTTGAAAAACGCCTGATCGCGCTATGAGTTATCCACAACGCCCGGCTTATGTCGGGCGTTGTCGTTTTCGGGCTGGGCCCGGTAGAGTGTCCCGCACTGTAAGGAGTTTTTATGCTGCTGGACCCGCTCACCGGCTGGTGCGAAGGCATTCGCCACTGCCCATCGCCCAACTTCAATGCCCGCCCCAACGGCGAGATTTCCCTGTTGGTGATCCATAACATCAGCCTACCGCCGGGGCAGTTTGGTACGGGCAAAGTGCTGGAGTTGTTTCAGAACGAGCTGCAGGCGGAGGAGCATCCGTACTTCGCGGGCATATGCCATCTGCGTGTATCGGCGCATTTTCTGATCGAGCGCGACGGAACGTTAATCCAGTTCGTGTCTTGCCTTGAACGGGCCTGGCACGCTGGCGTGTCGTTGTTCGAGGGACGCGACAACTGTAATGATTTCTCCCTTGGAATTGAGTTAGAAGGGACCGACGATCAGCCCTTCAGCGACGCTCAGTACGCCGTCCTGGCGCAGTTGAGTGGCGAGCTGTGCCGGGCTTATCCAGGCATCACCCCGCAGCGTATCTGCGGCCACAGCGATATCGCACCAGGGCGCAAGACCGATCCCGGTGAGCATTTTGACTGGTCCCGCTTTCACGCTGGGCTGGCCGATCAAGGATTGTCAGGGCAGGCGCTGCCCGCAAAAGGAGTGAAACAATGAGTTTTCTAGTGCTGCTCTTGGTGTTGTGGGTCGAGAAGTTCTCGTCCTGGCGCGCCAGAATCCAGCAAGACGCCAGCTGGTTGCGGCTCCTGGCCTGGGCCGAGCGGCAGAGCGCGTTCCGCCACAATCCCTGGCTGCAACTGGCGGTGTTGGTCCTGCTGCCATTGCTGGCGTTGGCGTTGCTTCTGGTGGTGTTGGGCGTGCCGTTGCATGGTTGGCTGGCTTTGCCGGTGCACTTGGGCGTGCTGGTGTACAGCCTGGGGCGCGGCGACCCGCTGGTGGCGCTCGGGCCATTCCGTGACGCCTGGCGGCGTGAGGATGTCGAGGCAGCCTATCTGGTGGCGCAACGCGATCTCGGTGTCGAGGCGGCCGATGCCGACAGTCTGTTGCAGCAGGCCCAGGGCTTTCTGCTGTGGCAGGGCTACCAGAGCTTTTTCGCGGTGATCTTCTGGTACGCCTTGCTCGGCCCCTTGGCGGCCCTGGCTTATCGCCTGCTGGCGTTGACCATGGAACATGCCCAGGACGACGCCCTGCGCCTGCGCGCCGGGCAGTGGCGACATGCCCTCGACTGGCTACCGGTGCGTCTGTTGGCGGGCAGCTTTGCCTTGGTCGGCAGCTTTGTCGCGGTCAGCCGGGTGCTTCTGCATGAGCTGTTGAACTGGAATATCGCCGCCGCACAACTGATCGCCAACAGTGGTCGTGCTGCTGAAGAATTTGCCACTCCCGGCTTGGGCGAAAGTGGCGTATCGAGCCTCGATGGCCTGTGGCAATTGCTGGTGCGTGCCGGGGTGTTTTGGTACGCCGGTTTTGCTGTCTGGACCTTGCTTTTCTAGTCCCTGCAAGACGCCGTCGGTCGGGCCGGAAGGCCCGGTCTGGCTGGGCGCGCGGCGGCTCTGGGTGTGAAGTGCCATCACTCAGATCAATGGCTCGGCCAGGTGATAGACGCCTCCTTAACCTTAAGTTACAAAGGTGCCTGCCGATATCGGGTATACAGAATGCCGCGCTCGGCAGTCTGTGACTCGCGTCACGCTTGATTTGCCCGCTGACAGTGTTCGCCAAAGAACAGTGCAGCAAGGGCCGGCAGGGATAAAGCGGCTGACCCCCGCCAGTCTCACCGCTCTACCCTGTGACGATCCATAACAATAATGTGAACAGGAGACGTCTTGTGAAGACCGTGCTGTATCCGGCCATCGCGCTGATGAATCGCCTTAGTTTTGGTATGAAATTCAGCTTAATCAGCGTCTTGTTCTTTCTGCCGATGCTGGTTACCAACTTCTATCTGGTGCAGGACTCCTACCGTGAGTTCGTCGGCACCCGGGCTGAACTGCAAAGCCTCGACCTGATGAGCGCGAGCCTCAAGCTGCGCGCCGATCTGGAAAATCTCAATGACATGGTCGAGATCAACGCTGCCGTCGGCCAGTCCGGCAAGGCAGGGGATCTCGAAGCGCGTATCGGCGCCCTGAGCAAACGTATCGAAGCCGACCTGCTCAAGCTTGAGCCAGTGGTCACCGATGCCGATCAGGTCGAGCTGTTCACCAGCAAGCGCGACGAACTGCAAAAAGCCCTGAAGGCCGCCGACGCGGAGACCTCGCTGCAGAGCAAGGCGCCGATGATCGAGAAGCTGTCTGGCAACATGCAGGTGCTGATCAAGATCATCGCCAACCAGGCGGGCCTCAGCCAGGACGGGCAAACCACCGTGCGGCAGATGATCGAGCTGGTCACCAACGGCACTACCTCGGTCACCGCCGCGTTGAGCACTGGCCGTTCCCTGGGTTCCGCCTCGCTGGCCCAAGGCTTCCTCAACTCTTCGGCCAGCGGCAAGTTTGATGAGCTGTTGCTGCTGCTGGAAAAACTGCACGCCGAATACGGCCTGACCATCAATGATGCCCTCGACGGCAGCCCTGCCGCGCAACAGGCGCTCAAAGGCCTGGCCGAAGCCAGCCGCGCCACCCTGAAAGACAGCGGCACGCTGTTCGAAGACCAGGTGGTGATGGCCGACTCCCTGGACGCACCGTGGCAGGAGTTCTATGACAAGGTCTCTGCCTCGATGGACAAGACCTACCAACTGAACGACGCCGCCCTGGTATTCCTCAAGCAGCAACTGCAGAAGCGTCTGGCTCAGAAACAAACTCAGATGGTGTTGCTGGTGGCGGCGCTGTTGGTGGTGTTCATCCTCATCGGCTACCTCTACGGCGGCTTCTACGTCTCCACTCGCACTACTCTGAAAAGCCTCGGTAAGGTCATGGATCAGGTGGCCGCCGGCGATATGACGGTCAGTTTCCACGCGCAAAGCCGCGACGAATTGGGTGAGCTGGGGGAAGTGTTCAACGGCACCGTGCAGAAGATTCACCACCTGATCGAGCGCGTCGGCCACACGGTCAGCGCGGTAGGGGTGCAGGCGGATCGCGTGGAAGATGTGTCAGCGCAGAGCAACCAGGCGGTGGCCGGTCAGCGCAGTCAGATCGAACAGGTGGCCACGGCGATGAACCAGATGTCCGCCACTGCCCAGGAAGTAGCGCGTAGCGCTGCTGCCGCGGTGGACAGCGCGCAGAGCGTCAATCACGAAACCGTCAGCGGCCGCGCCCTGGTGGAGTTGCAGGTGGGCAGCATCCAGCGTCTGGCCGATGAAATCGACCAGTCGGTGAGCGTGATCAACCAGTTGGCCAGCGACAGCGCGTCGATCAGCCAGGTGCTGGACGTGATCAAAGGCATCGCCGAACAAACCAACCTGCTGGCGCTTAACGCCGCTATCGAAGCAGCCCGTGCCGGTGAGCAAGGCCGTGGTTTTGCCGTGGTGGCCGACGAGGTACGCAACCTCGCCAAGCGCACCCAGCAGTCCACCGAAGAAATCGAAAAGATGATCGCCAAGCTGCAAGGTGGCGTCGGTGCCGCAGTGAAAACCATGCACAGCAGCCACACCATGGCCGACAACACCGTGAGTGAGTCGGGCAAGGTGCAGATCGCCTTGGAGAATATCCTCGGGGCGGTGGGCATGATCGTCGACCAGAACCAGCAGATCGCCGCGGCTGCCGAGCAGCAGACGGCGGTGGCGCACGATATCGATCAGAACATTGTCGAGATCAACCTGGCGGGCGAGCGCACGGCCGAAGGCGCTAGCCAGACCGAGCAGGCCAGTCGTGAGTTGTCGGGAGAGGTGGCGCACTTGAAGCAGTTGATCAGTGCGTTCCGCGTCTGAGGTTTTGGGCTAGCGACAGGGCCGCCTTTGGGCGGCTTTGTTGTTTTTGTGGTTGGGGCGGCCCTCTCCCCGGCCCCTCTCCCGTAAACGGGCGAGGGGAGGCAAGCTGAGCGGTTCACCAGCCGAACAGCGCGCGGGCATTCTCTGAACTTACCCGCGCCAACTCCTGCGCGTCCACCCCGACAATTTCCGCCAGTGCCGCACAAATCTCCGGTAGGTGCTCCGGGCTATTGCGCTGCTCGGGGTACATGGCGGGCGCCATATCGGGCGAGTCGGTTTCCAGCACCAGCGCGTCCAGCGGCAACTGGGCCAGTACCTTGCGCAAGCGCAATGCCTGCGGCCAGGTTGCGGCGCCGCCGAGGCCGAGTTTGAAACCCAGCTTGATGTACTCGCGAGCCTCCTCATAGCTGCCGGCAAAGGCATGGATGATGCCCGCGCGTTTGAGCTTGAAACGCTTGAGGGTAGCGATCACCTGGGCATGGCTGCGGCGCACATGCAGCAGCACCGGTAACTCGAACTCCACGGCCAGTTGCAACTGGGCTTCGAACAGCGCCTGTTGGCGTTCGCGATCCAGTTCAGGCAGGTAGTAGTCGAGGCCAAATTCGCCGATGGCACACAGCTTGTGTTCGCCACTCAGGCGTTGCAGCCAGGTGCGCAGTTCCAGCAGGTGCTCGGGTTGGTGTTGTTCCAGATAGACCGGGTGCAGGCCGAGGGCGGCATACAGACCGTCGTGTTCCTGGGCCAGGTCCCATACCCGCTGCCAGTTGCGCTGATAGACGCCCAGTACTACCAGGCGCTCAACTCCTTTCGCTCGTGCATTGGCCAGGAGCTGGCCGCGATCGGCGTCGAAGTCGGGGAAGTCGAGGTGGGTGTGGGTGTCTATGAGGTGCATGGGGGACAGGGTAAATGGATTTGCGCGAGCGTGCCAAAGGGTTGCGGGGGGAGGCGACGGAGGCGGAGCGGGGGATGTGGTATCGGTTGCGTGATCGGCGCTTTATGGGGCTTAAGTTTAGGCGTCAGGTACCGCTGGGCCGGTACATCGTCGATTTCTTGTGTAGCGAGATGAAGCTGATCGTCGAATTGGATGGCGGTCAGCATATGGAGCAGGCTGCCTACGACCAATGTCGGACTCAATGGTTGGAGGGGCAAGGCTATAGGGTGCTGAGGTTTTGGAACGATCAGGTGTTGCTTGAAATGGAGGCCGTGCTGGAGTCGATGCAGACTTGGTTGGAGCAGCAAGAGCGGCCCTCACCCCCGGCCCCTCTCCCGCAAGCGGGCGAGGGGAGACAAGCTGACCGCGATTAGAACCCCTCTCCCGTTTACGGGAGAGGGGCAGGGGTGAGGGTGCTTTTACGCGATTCTCCGCCGATCAATGATGCTCGCGCGTAGCCCTGAATTTAATCTCCGGCCAACGCTCTTCCATCAACGCCAAATTCACCCGCGTCGGTGCCAGGTAGGTCAAATGCCCGCCACCATCAATGGCCAAGTTTTCCACCGCCTTGACTTTGAACTCCTCGAGCTTCTTCTTATCGCTGCTGTCGATCCAGCGCGCGGACCACACGGTGATCGGCTCGTACTGGCACTCCACCTTGTATTCGCCTTTCAGGCGGCTTGCGACCACGTCGAACTGCAGCACACCGACGGCGCCGAGGATGATGTCGTTGCTGCGCTCGGGGAAGAACACCTGGGTGGCGCCTTCTTCGGCCAGTTCTTGCAGGCCCTGGCGCAGTTGCTTGGATTTCAGCGGGTCTTTCAGACGCACGCGGCGGAACAGTTCCGGGGCGAAGTGCGGAATACCGGTGAAGCCGAGGTTCTCGCCTTCGGTGAAGGTGTCGCCAATCTGGATGGTGCCGTGGTTGTGCAGGCCGATGATGTCGCCGGCAAACGCTTCTTCCAGTTGCTCACGCTCGGAGGAGAAGAAGGTCAGCGCATCGCCGATGCGCACTTCTTTGCCGAGGCGCACGTGGCGCATTTTCATGCCTTTCTCGTACTTGCCCGAGCAGATGCGCATAAAGGCAATCCGGTCGCGGTGTTTGGGGTCCATGTTCGCCTGGATCTTGAACACGAAGCCGCTGAATTTCTCTTCCACCGGTTCCACGGTGCGCTCGTTGGCCACCCGTGGCAGCGGGCGGGGCGCCCAGTCAACGACGGCGTCCAGCACATGGTCGACACCGAAGTTGCCCAGGGCGGTACCGAAGAACACCGGGGTCAGTTTGCCGTCGAGGAACTCCTGCTGATCGAACTCGTGGCAGGCGCCTTGTACCAGTTCGAGCTGATCGACAAAGCGCTGGTACTCGTCACCCAGGTGGGCGCGGGCTTCATCGGAGTCGAGCTTCTCGATGATCTTCACTTCGGTGCGTTCATGGCCGTGGCCGGCGGTGTAGACAATGATGTAGTCGTCCGCCAGGTGGTACACGCCTTTGAAGTCGCGGTAGCAACCGATTGGCCAGGTGATTGGCGCGGCTTTGATCTTGAGGACCGCTTCGATCTCGTCGAGCAGTTCGATCGGATCGCGGATGTCGCGGTCGAGCTTGTTGATAAAGCTGACGATGGGCGTGTCGCGCAGGCGGCAAACGTCCATCAGGGCGATGGTCCGTGGCTCAACACCCTTACCGCCGTCGAGCACCATCAGTGCCGAGTCCACCGCGGTCAGGGTGCGGTAGGTGTCTTCGGAGAAGTCTTCGTGGCCGGGGGTGTCGAGCAGGTTGATCATGTGCTCGCGGTAGGGGAACTGCATCACCGAGGTGGTGATGGAAATACCACGTTGTTTCTCCATTTCCATCCAGTCGGACGTCGCATGGCGGTCGGACTTGCGCGACTTCACCGTACCGGCCACGGCAATGGCCTTGCCCATCAGCAGGAGCTTTTCGGTAATGGTGGTTTTACCGGCGTCGGGGTGGGAAATGATCGCGAACGTGCGGCGTTTCGCGACTTCGGCGGCCTGAGTGGTCATGCGAGAACCTGGTCGTGGAGCTGGAAATTGGCCGCGAAGTATACAGGATGCCCGTCGCGTTTGGGCGTGGCGAGCCCAGTGGCGGGGTTGCTGCCCGCAGGTCAGTCCGAAGGAACCCTCAGGGTGATAGTCGGTCTGTCAAAAAAGACTCGGACACTGACCCAGGCACCTACGCTGCAACCCTTGATTGGCAACGGTTTGTGCAGCATTTCGGACGTTTTGTTTGTTATCCAAAACGAGGCGACAAATAGGTGCAAAACAGCGGCATTTTTTGATTGATCTTGCCCCCACATGCTCCTAAAGTTCGCGCCCGAACGTCCATGCTGGAAACGATCCATGCGGCTCAAGTACTGACGACGAGAGATCGAATTCGATACTCGGCGACAAGCCTTGGGAAGTAGGCGAACCAAAGTGGGGAAACGGATTAGACGTTCGCGGCTTTGTCACAAAGCCACCCCTAACTACCTTTGTTTGTTTTGCCCATGGAGTCCCTCGCATGTCGATTCAGGTGGAAGACTACTACCCGCGCGCTACCTTCGAAAAAATGAAGGCTTTCGCCGATAAGCAAGAAACCCCGTTCGTGGTCATCGATACCAACATCATCAGCCAGGCCTACGATGACCTGCGCGCCGGTTTCGAATTCGCCAAGGTGTACTACGCCGTCAAGGCCAACCCGGCCATCGAGATCATTGAGCTGCTGCGCGACAAAGGCTCGAACTTCGACATCGCTTCGATCTACGAGCTGGACAAGGTGCTGTCCGCCGGTGTCGGCCCGGAGCGCATGAGCTACGGCAACACCATCAAGAAATCCAAAGACATCCGTTACTTCTACGAGAAGGGCGTGCGCCTCTACGCTACCGACTCGGAAGCCGACCTGCGCAACATTGCCAAGGCCGCGCCGGGCTCGAAAGTCTATGTGCGCATTCTCACCGAAGGCTCGACCACCGCTGACTGGCCACTGTCGCGCAAGTTCGGCTGCCAGACCGACATGGCCATGGACCTGTTGATCCTCGCCCGTGACCTGGGCCTGGTGCCTTACGGCCTGTCGTTCCACGTCGGTTCGCAGCAGCGTGATATCTCGGTGTGGGACGCGGCGATTGCCAAGGTCAAAGTGATTTTCGAGCGTCTGAAAGAAGAAGACGGCATCGAACTGAAACTGATCAACATGGGCGGTGGCTTCCCGGCCAACTACATCACCCGCACCAACAGCCTGGAAACCTACGCCGAAGAGATCATTCGCTTCCTCAAGGAAGACTTCGGTGATGACCTGCCGGAAATCATTCTGGAGCCAGGCCGCTCGCTGATCGCCAACGCCGGCATTCTGGTCAGCGAAGTGGTGCTGGTGGCGCGTAAGTCGCGTACCGCCGTCGAGCGTTGGGTGTACGTGGACGTGGGCAAGTTCTCCGGCCTGATCGAAACCATGGACGAGTCGATCAAGTTCCCGATCTGGACCGAGAAGAAAGGCGAGATGGAAGAGGTGGTGATCGCCGGCCCGACCTGCGACAGCGCCGACATCATGTACGAGAACTACAAGTACGGCCTGCCGCTGAACCTGGCCATCGGTGACCGCCTGTACTGGCTGTCCACCGGTGCCTACACCACCAGCTACAGTGCCGTCGAATTCAACGGCTTCCCGCCGCTGAAGGCGTTCTATTTGTAACCCTCGCGCTAGATGAAAAGCCCCGCTTCGGCGGGGCTTTTTTGTATGCGAGCTCCGGGTCGTCGGTCATGCTGCGTTGCGCTCGCTCGGTAAATGCTCACGTACTTAAGTACGCTCCGCTTTCCCTCCCGAGCGCGCCTTGCCTGACCTTAGCCCCGGAACTCGCGACCGAGTTGTGGCTTAAAAGATCAACGGCGGCGCGGCTGGATTTTGTGCGACATTCGGCCTTCAGTCGGCCTTGAACTGGCAGGTCAGGTAACGGTTGCTGAAGCCGTAGCGCAGCATCGAGCCGAGGCGGGCGAGCAGGTAGAAGGGGTGTTGGCGGTAGTACTGCAGCACCGCATTGCCGACGCCTTCGGAGCGGTGTTGCTTCTGGTGGTCGGCCTTTTTGCTGAACAGCCCTTTGAACTGCCACCACTGGATCTGCTCGAACTGCGCCACGGCGCGCAAACCCTGGTTGCCGAACAGGCGGGCAAATGAGCGTTTGCTGAAGTCATGCAGGTGGTGCGGGTTGCCATCCAGGGTCGGGGTGATCGGCACTGAGGCGATCACCTGGCCGCCTTTGGCCAGCAGCTTGCTGTAGTTACTCACCAGGCGGCTGGGGCTGGGCAGGTGTTCGATGGTTTCCAGGCTGACGATGGTGTCGAAGCCGTGCTCGCTGGCAAAGGTTTCGGCGTTGGCGCAAACGTAGCTGAGGTTGGGCAGTTGGTAGTGGGCCTGGGCGTAGGCGATGGCGTCGGGGTCGATGTCGACGCCGATCACGCGTTTGTCCGGGTTCTGCTCGGCCAGCAGCGCCGTGCCGTAACCGCAGCCGCAGGCCATATCCAGTACCCGCGAGCCGCTGAGCAGGCCTGCGGCGAATTCGTAGCGCTGCATGTGAATGGCCAGGGTGGCCTGATCGTCAGGGTTTTGCGCGTCCAGATCCTTTGGATAAATGCGTTCAATGCTGTGCAACGTCATGCCTAGTCCCTTAGCGATAAATGGTGGTCAGCTGCTCGCGCTCTTCCAGGCACTCCGGGGAGCCTTCTTCAAAAATCCGGCACACCCAGGGGCGGTTTTCGTAGATGGTGCAGCGCATGGTGTCGCGGTCCAGGGCGATGCACCAGCCATCGTCCAGGCGCGCCATCACCTCTCCACCCCATTCATCGGTGTCGATATAACGCTCGGGCACCCCGGTGTCGGTGAGCAGCAGCACTTCCAACTGGCAGCAGCAGGCCGCGCAGTTGGAGCAGGACACCGCTGGGGTAGGCTCAAGGGTGACGAGGGGAATGGGGGGGAGGGTGCTCATGGGGGCGACAGTCTACAGACTGCGCTGGCTGCTTGGCTGCAATTCGACCGGCTGCAGGCGCCGCGCCAACTGATGGAGTAGCGGAAATAGCACCGCCCACAACGCCGCCAACGCCAACAGACTGGGCCACAGGCCAAAGGGCAAACCGACGCCGGCCAGGCGTGCACCCGCGTAGTAGGACAGCGGCGCGCTGATGGCGCCGAGCAGGCTCGCCAGCCACCAGGGCCGTGCGGTCCAGGCCAGGCAGTGGCGCAGGGTGGTCGCCAGCAGGGGCCACATCAGCACCAGCCAGAGCGGAATCAGCCAGCGCGGTGCGGCGAACTCGAACAGCCCGGCGTGCATCAACAGGCTGTCGATGGCGGTGCCAAGCACGGTGATCGCCACCAGCAGCTTCAGTTCGCCGCGGCCGAGCCAGAGCAGATGCAGACCGATCACCAGCGCCGGTACCAGTAACAGCGCCGGGTAGCGCGGGCTGAAAATGCTGGCGAACCAGGCCAGTTGGAACAGCCCGGCGTTCGCCAGGTTGTTAAGCATCAAAGCGGCCGAGCAAGGGAGCTGTTTGCGCCGCCGGTTTGGCCAGCAGCAGTTGCGCGGTGCCAATGGTGCGCTCGATAAAGCCGCCTTCGCAGTAGCACAGGTAGAACTCCCAGAGGCGGAAGAAGGCCTCGTCGTAGCCGCGTTCGTGCAGGGTGTGGCGGGCGTTGCGCAGGTTGTCGTGCCACATGCGCAGGGTGCGCGCGTAGTGCAGGCCGAAGTCTTCCATGTGCAGCAGGTTCATGTCGGTGTCGCGGGTCAGCACCGTCAGCATGGTGTTCAGCGAGGGCAGGGCGCCGCCGGGGAAGATGTAGCGCTGAATGAAGTCGACGCTGCGCTTGGCTTGCTCGTAACGCTGGTCGCGGATGGTGATGGCCTGCAGCAGCATCAGGCCGTCGTCCTTGAGCAGGTGTGCGCATTGCTTGAAATAGGTGGGCAGAAAACTGTGGCCGACCGCTTCGATCATCTCGATCGACACCAGCTTGTCGTACTGGCCGTCGAGGTCGCGGTAGTCCTGCAGCAGCAGGGTGACGCGCTCTTGCAGCCCCTGCGCTTCGATGCGCTGCTGGGTATAGGCGAACTGCTCGCGCGACAGCGTGGTGGTGGTCACCCGGCAGCCGTAATGCACCGCCGCATAGATGGCCATACTGCCCCAGCCGGTGCCGATTTCCAGCAGGTGGTCAGTGGGTTTCAACGCGAGCTTCTGGCAGATGCGTTCGAGCTTGTTCAGTTGTGCCTGTTCGAGGCTGTCGTCGGCACGTTGGAACATGGCCGCCGAGTACATCATGGTGGGGTCGAGAAATTGTTCGAACAGGTCGTTGCCGAGGTCGTAGTGGGCGGCGATGTTCTTTTGCGAGCCTTCGCGGGTGTTGCGGTTCAGCCAGTGCAGGCCGGCAATCAGCGGCCGACTTAACTGCGCCAGGCCGCGCTCCATGGCATCCAGCAGATCAAGGTTGCAGACGAACACACGCACCACCGCCGTGAGGTCCGGGCTGCTCCAGTAACCGTGGATATACGCCTCACCTGAACCTATCGAGCCGTTACTGGCCACCAGCGCCCAAACCGCCGGGTCGAGCACCTGGATCTCGGCCTGCAGCGCCGCACCGGGTTGGCCGAATACCAAGCGTTCGCCATTTTCGACGATGCTCAGTTGGCCATGTCGCAACTGCCCGAGCAGGCGCAATACGGCACGGCGCAGCAAGTTGGCACCGATGCCGGCGCCACTGCGGATAAAGGTTTTACTGCTGAGGCTAGGGCTTTTCATGCGGGCGGTCCGGCGAGGCCACGCGCACAGAACCTTGCGCTGGCTGGTGGGAAAACAGAGGGGTGCGTTTAAGCAGCAGGCGCAGGGCCTGCCAATAGATGGCCAACAGGGTTTTGGCGGTCATCCAGGGGAAACTGAGCAGGTGGCCATGCAGGCTGGCGCGGGACAATTCCCGGCGTTGCAGGCTGAGGCTGGCGTCGAACAGTTTGAGCTCGCCTTGCCAGTCGGCCATGTGCACGCCGAGACGGGCGCTGGGCAGGCTGAAGCTCATGCGGTATTCCAGCTCGCGCGGTAAGAACGGCGACACATGGAAGGCTTTGGGCACCCGCACGTGATAAGGGCCAGGCTCGCCATCGGGGCAGGGCAGGACGTAGTGGTAGCGCTCCTGCCACGGCGTATTGCGGACTTCGCAGAGCACCGCCTGCAGTTGCCCGACGCTGTCGTAGCAGTAGAAAAAACTCGCCGGGTTAAACGCCAGCCCCCAACTGCGCGGTTGCGCCAACAGACAGATGCGCCCTAACAAGGGGTGTCCCAGTGCCTCGCTGACCACCTGGCGCACCGCATCGCCCAGGCGTATGCCCTGCTGGGTAAAACTGGGGAGGAAATCCCCTTCGCGAAAGGCGAACGGCGACCAGCGCCCACGACCTGCCAGCGGCGATAAAGCCAGCACCTGTTCCTGTTCATCAAGGTCGAGAAACAGCAGGCCCATGCGGTAGCGAAACGCGTGGGCGCGCGGGCTGAAGCGCCGGTGCTCAACCCAGCCGCTGTACAGGGCGCTGTTCATCACAGGGCCTCGCCGAATGCGTTGGCCACACGCAGGGCGCTGACCACGCCGTCTTCGTGAAAACCGTTGGCCCAATAGGCGCCGCAGTAATAGCTGTGTTGCGCGCCGACCAGCTCGTGCCAGCGCGCCTGAGCGGCGACGCCGGCCAGGCTGTATTGCGGATGGGCATAGGTGTGGCGCGACAGCACGGTAGCAGGGTCAATGGCCTCGTTCTGATTGAGGCTGACGCAGAACGTGGTGTCGCTGTGGATACCCTGGAGGATATTCATGTTGTAGGTCACCGCCGCCGCGCGGCTGCGGTCGCCGTCGAGCTGGCCTTCAAGGTGATAGTTCCAGCTGGCCCAGGCCAGCCGGCGCTTGGGCAACAGGCGGGTGTCGGTGTGCAATACCACCTCGTTATCGGCGTAGGGCAGGGCGCCGAGAATGCTCTGTTCGGCCTGGCTGGGTTTGGCCAGCAGGCGCAGGGCCTGGTCGCTGTGGCAGGCAAATACCACTTTGTCGAAACGTTCACTGCCCTGGGCGCTATGCACCGTCACACCCAGCGCGTCGCGCTCGACCTGGTGCACCGGGCAGTTAAGCCGGATGTGCTGACGGAACGAGGCGCACAACGGTTCCACATAGCTGCGCGAGCCGCCGCTCACCACGTGCCACTGGGGGCGATTGGTTACTGACAACAGGCCGTGATTTTTAAAGAAGCGGACAAAAAACTGCAGCGGGAAATTGAGCATTTCACCCAGCGACATCGACCAGATCGCCGCCCCCATGGGCACGATGTAATGGTCGATAAAACGTTGCCGGTAGCCGCGTGTCTGCAGGTAGCTGCCCAGCGTGGTGGCGGCGTCGATACGTTGCTGCTGCAGGTCGTCGATGGCCTCGCGGTTGAACCGCAGAATGTCGCGCAACATGCCCCAGAACAGCGGCGACAGCAGGTTGCGCCGTTGCGCGAACAGGCTGTTGAGGGTGTTGCCGTTGTATTCCACGCCGCTTTGCTGGTCGCGCACCGAAAAGCTCATCTCGGTCGGCTGATAAGCCACCTGCAGCTGGCTGAGCAGGCGCATGAAGTTGGGGTAGGTCCAGTCGTTGAAGACGATAAAACCGGTGTCGATGGCATAGCTGCGCACGTCCACCTGTACGTCCACGGTATGGGTGTGGCCGCCAATCCAGTCACTGGCTTCGAACACTTGAATATCGTGCTGGCGGTTGAGCAGGTAGGCCGTGGTCAGGCCGGAAATACCGCTGCCGATAATGGCGATTTTCATCACGCGTCCTTGCTGTTTTCGGTGCGCGCCATGCGTTTGCCGAGCGCCAGTTGCAGGCCGACGGGCAGACTGGCGAGCAGTTTCAGAATGGCAATAAAGGGGCCGGGAAAAGCGATTTCATAAGGGCGTTTATCCAGGCGTTTGGTGATATGCGCGGCGGCTTTTGCCGCTGACCAGCGCATGGGCATGGCGAAGTCGTTGCGGGCGGTCAGCGGCGTATCGACAAAACCGGGGCTGACCAGGGTGACGTCGATGCCCTCGGCCGCCAGGTCAATGCGCAGCGCTTGCAGCAAATAGCGCAGGCCGGCTTTCGACGCGCCATAGGCTTCGGCGCGCGGCAGCGGCAGGTAAGTCACCGAACTGGCCACCGCCACCAGATGCGGCTGGTGCCCGACACGCAACAGCGGCAGCGCGGCTTCGATGCAGTAGCTGGCAGACAGCAGGTTGGCGCGCAGCACGCGCTCGACCATCGCCGCTTCGAAATGCGCGGCCTCGATGTATTCACAGGTGCCGGCATTCAGAATGGCGCCATCCAGCGCCCCCCATTGCTGGGCTATCTGCTCACCGATGGCGCGCACTTGCTCGGCATCACCGAGATCGCCCGGCAACACCAGCACTTGCTGGGGGTAACGGGCGGCCAGGGCGTGCAGCGGTTCCGCGCGGCGGGCACTGAGTACCAGGCGTGCACCGCTGGCCAACAGCTGTTCGGCCAGCGCGGCGCCAATGCCACTGCTGGCGCCGGTCAGCCAGATGCGTCGGGCGTTGCTCATACCAGCCGGCCTTTGAGCCAGCGAATGACCCGGCCCAGCAGCGGCAGATGCTCGTACAGCAGGGCGCCGGCATCGAAGTAGTCGCGGTGGGCGTAAACCTTGTCGCGCCACAGCAGGTGCGAGCAGCCCTGCACTTCGATCAGTTGGCCGCCCTTCAGGCGCGGGTGGCGATAAGTCATTTTCCAGCGCAGGTAACCGGCACCGGGATACAGCTGGTCGAAACCGTAGAACTGGAAATGCAGCTCCGCGACGTTGGCGTACAGCTCGCGGAAATACTCCTGCAGCGCAGGCAGGCCGTGGATCTCATGCAGCGGGTCTTGAAAGCGCACGTCCTCGGTATAGAGCTCGCCGAGGCGCTCTAGGTTATCGGCATTCAGGCTGGCGAAAGCCGTGGCAAAACGCTGCAGAAACTCGCGTTGCAGTTGTTCAGGGTTGAGTGCGTCGGCGCGTTCGAACTTCATCGCATCAGTCCCTCCAGGGGGCTTCGCTGTCATCGTCGAACAGGGGTGGCAGCTTGGCCTCACCCAGGCCTTTGAAGGCACTCAGGGCACGGGCGCGGCTGCTGCTCAGGTCGACGATGGGTGCGGGGTACGCGAGGCTGGCGAACAGATCGCCGCCTTTGCGCGTGGCCGGGTTGTGCACGTCCTTGTCGCTGAGGTCTGCCAACTGTGGCAGCCAATGGCGAATGAAACGGCCTTGTGGGTCGAAGCGTTGTGACTGGCTGACCGGATTGAAAATGCGGAAGTAGGGCACCGAATCGGTACCGGTCGACGCGCTCCACTGCCAGCCACCGTTGTTGGCGGCGAGGTCGCCGTCGATCAGGTGGCGCATGAAAAAGCGCTCGCCCTCACGCCAGTCGATCAGCAGGTTCTTGGTCAGAAACATCGCCACCACCATGCGCAGGCGGTTGTGCATCCAGCCGGTGGCCAGCAGTTGCGCGATGGCCGCATCGATCAACGGAATGCCGGTGCGGCCTTGTTGCCAGGCGGCGAGGTCTTGCGGTGCATCGCGCCAGGGCAGGGCTTCGGTTTCCTGGCGGAAGGCGCGGTGGCGTGACACCCGTGGGTAGCCGGCGAGGATATGTTTGTAGAACTCGCGCCAGAGCAGTTCGTTGATCCAGGTGATGACCCCGGTGTTGCCACTTTCGAACTCACCCTGGTTGCTCATCAGCGCGCGGTGCAGGCATTGGCGTGGCGACAGAACCCCGGCGGCGAGGTAGGTGGAGAGCTGGCTGGTGCCGGGTTTGGCCGGCAGGTCGCGCTGTTCGTGGTAATAGCCGATCGCCTCGTCGGCGAAGGTTTCCAGGCGCTCGTGGGCCTCGGCTTCGCCGGCTGGCCAGAGGGCTTGCAGGCTGTTATCTGGTGTGGCGAAACCGGGCACTGCGGCGGGTACCGCGTCCGCTTTGATACCCAGCGCCTGCTGCTTGTGCGGCAGCGCTACCAGTGGCGGCAGGGCGGTGTGCAGGCGGCTGTAGCAGACCTTGCGGAACTGGCTGAACACCTGGAAGTAGTTGCCGGCCTTGGTCAGCACGCTACCCGGCTGGAACAGCAACTGGTCGAGGTGACTGTGCCAGTGGATGCCCTGTTCGCCGAGACGATCGGCCACCGCATGGTCGCGCCGGGTTTCGTTGACGCCGTATTCCTCGTTGACCTGCACGCAGCCGATCTCATGCTCATTGCACAGCTCGGCGAGCACCTGCGGCGCCTGCTCCCAGGTGTCGGCGTGGCGGATCAACAGTGGCACACCCAACTGCCCGAGGGCTTCGCTCAGGTGCTGCAGGTTGCGCAGCCAGAAGTCGACTTTGCACGGCGCATCGTCGTGCTGCTGCCATTGCCCGGGGCTGAGCAGAAACACCGCGACGGTCGGCCCGGCTTGCATAGCGGCGGCCAGGGCGCTGTTGTCCTGCACCCGCAGGTCGGTGCGAAACCAGATCAGCTGGCGCATCACGGTTTGCCTTTTTGCGGACCGAGCAGGTCGAGCTGCTGCAGGGTTTCCAGGGCCAGCAATGGGTCATCGGCCAGGTGCAGGCCGTTGAGCTGGGTTTGCAGGGCGAGCAGGTCGGCCTGGTGAATACGCACAGTGGGCCCGACCAACAGGCGCGGGCAGCTGCTGTCGGCGAGCAGTTTGGGCAATTGCGCGCCCACCAGTGCCTGGCCGGAATACAGCAGGGTGGCGCGCGGCTTGATGTGCTCGATGGCCAGCGCCAGTTCCAGCGGCGGCAGCGGCCAATCGAACACGTCCACGGCGCAATCGGCGCTGCTCAGCAGCCAGGCCGACAGCCAGAGCGCCGGCTCCATCGGCAGGTCGGAGAGGTTCACCAACAGCAGCGGCGCGCCGCCCAGTTGGCGGTTGTTGTGGTAGATGCGCGCGCCCAGTTTGCTGCGCAGCCAGGAGTAGAAAAACACCTGCTCCAGACGGGCGCCGAACTGCCCTTGCCAGCGTTGTTCCAGCTCGGCCAGCAACGGCAACAGCAGCTGTTCGCAGAGCAGTTTGGGCGGGTACAGCTGCTCGACGCGTTTGAAGGCATCGTCCAGGCGCCGCTCGGCCTGTTCACTGATGGCGCTCAGCAGGGCGGCGCGGGCGTTTTGCCAGCCGTCGCTGTCGACATGGGCATTGGGCAGGGCGGCGGTTTTCAGTAGCGCCTTGACCTGACTGACGGCCACGCCGCGATTCAGCCAGGTGAGAATCGCCTGGATACGTTCGATGTGCTCCTGGGTGTACAGGCGATGCCCTTTGGCCGTGCGCTGCGGCACGATCAGGCCGTAGCGGCGTTCCCAGGCGCGCAGGGTGACCGGGTTGACCCCGGTGATGCGCGACACCTCGCGAATCGGCAGCAGGTTGTTGGCGAGCGCGGCCTGCAGTTCAGCGTCAGTGCTGTCTTCAGGCTCGTCGACGTGGGTGGCGTGTTTGCTCATGGTGCGTTCAGGTTCCAGGTCAGAGCGCATTGCGCAGGCTGAGGTTGGCCGGGTGGGGCTGCAGGTATACCTGCTGCGCAATGTAGCGATCGGGGTGCAAGAGAAAGTGGTGCTTGAGCAGGGTCAGTGGCACCACCAGCGGCACATAGCCACGGCGGTACTGCTCGATCAACTGCTGCATTTCGGTTTTTTCGTCGGCACTCAGGGTTTGCTTCAGGTGGCCGCTGATGTGCTGCAGCACGTTGCTGTGGGTGCCGCGTGTGGCGCACTTCTGCAGTGCCTCCATCAGCGCGCTGAAGTAGCGCGGCGCCAGCTCGTGCAGGTTGTGTTTGTTCAGGCCACCGAGCAACTGGCCCAGCGCCCGGTACTGTTCGGGGTGGGTGGCGAGCAGCAGGTATTTGTAGCGGGCGTGGAAGTGGGTGAGGGCGCGCGAGGTAAGGCCGTCAGCCAGCAGCTGCTGCCAGTCGGCATAGGCGAAAACCCGGGTGAGAAAGTTTTCCCGCAGCACCGGGTCGTTCAGGCGGCCTTCTTCCTCCACCGGCAAATCCGGGTGTTCGGCGCAGAATGCCGCCGCGTACAGACCGCGTCCGCCACCGGCTTCAGGCAAACCTTTGGGGCCGTAAACCTTGACGCGGTACAACCCGCACGACGGCGACTTCTGCATAAAGATGTAGCCGCTGATACCGCGCAACTGCTCGGCCATTTGCGTGCCGTAGTCGTGCAGGGCGTCGCTGACGTCGAGTTCGTTGTGCACGCTGCCTATCGCTCGTGGGGCCGCGATATCGCCCACCAGGCGGATCGGCTCGCGCGGCGTGCCAAGGCCGATGGCGACTTCCGGGCAGACACGGACAAATTCCACATGCTCGGCCAGCCGCTCGGTACACAGCTCCGAGCGTTTGTGCCCGCCGTTGAAGCGCACTTCATCGCCCAGTAAACAGGCGCTGATGGCGATTTTCGGCTTGCTCTGACCCATGACGGCCCCTGTGGGTTAGTTGTACAAGATTGAGTTCTTGTACAGCTTTAGGGGGCAGCATAGATGAGTGGTTGTACAGGTCAAGTTTCTTGTACAAGTTTTCAAGGGCTGCCCTCTCCCCAGCCCTCTCGCCTGCCCGGCCGGCCTAGCGGGAGAGGGGGCAGATCGCGTTGGCGGGGAAAGCGGCGAAGAGGTTCCCCTCTCCCGTTTACGGGAGAGGGGCTAGGGGAGAGGGGCGGGCTTAACGGCGAACCAGCAGAACCCCAGATTCCATATGGTGCGTATACGGAAACTGATCAAACAACGCACACCGCTCAACTCGGTGCGTGTCATTAAGCTGCGCGATGTTGGCGGCCAGCGTCTCCGGGTTGCAGGAGATGTACAGGATGTTGTCGAAACGCCGGGTCAGTTCGCAGGTGTCCGGGTCCATGCCGGCGCGCGGAGGGTCGACGAATACGCTGCCGAACTCATAGGCCTTGAGGTCGATGCCCTGCAAGCGGCGGAACGGGCGCACTTCATTCAGGGCTTCGGTCAGCTCCTCGGCGGACAGCCGCACCAGGGTGACGTTGCCCACCTGGTTGTCATCCAGGTTGGCCAGGGCAGCATTCACCGAGGTCTTGCTGATCTCGGTGGCCAGCACCTTGCGCACGCGGGTGGCCAGCGGCAGGGTGAAGTTGCCGTTGCCGCAGTACAGCTCCAACAGGTCGTCGCTGCGCGTGCCGAGGGCTTCATAGGCCCAGTTGAGCATGTGCTGGTTGACCGTGCCGTTGGGCTGGGTGAAGGCGCCTTCGGGTTGCCGGTAGCTGAAGGTGCGGCCGGCAACGTCGAGTTTTTCCACCACGTAGTCACGGCCCACCACCAGGCGCTGGCCGCGGGAGCGGCCGACGATGCTGACGCCCAGTTCGGCTGCCAACTCGGTGGCCGCCGCTTGCCACTCGTCATTCAGCGGGCGGTGGTAGCACAGGGTGATCAGGCCATCGCCGGCCAGGGTGGTGAGAAATTCCACCTGAAACAGCTTGAAGCCCAGCGCCTTGCTGCCTTGCCAGGCGGCTTTCAGCCGCGGCATCAGCTCATTGATGGGTTGGCTGGCGATGGGGAAGTCTTCCAGCAGGATCGGCGTGTGTTTGTCGCCGGCGGCGAACATGGCGTAGAAGCGCTCTTCGCCTTCACGCCACAAACGGAACTCGGCGCGCAGGCGGTAGTGCTCGCGCGGCGATTCGAATACCTGTGGCGCCGGAGCGTCGAAGGGCGCCAGCAGGTCTTGCAGGCGCTGTTTCTTTTCTGCCAGTTGGGCGTCGTAGCGGCTTGGGTCGAATTGCGGCGCACTCATGCGTTGAACCAACCCAGCTTGATCACGAACAGAATCGACAAAATCACCAGTGCCGGGCTCAGCTCACGGCCGCGGCCGGCCAACAGCTTGATGACGGTCCAGGCGATAAAACCAAAGGCGATGCCGTTGGCGATGGAGAAGGTCAGCGGCATGGCCAGGGCGGTGATCACCACCGGGGCGGCGACGGTGATGTCGCTCCATTCGATTTCCGCCAGGCCGGCGGTCATCAGTACGGCCACGAACAGCAGGGCCGGGGCAGTGGCGAAGGCCGGAACGCTACCCGCCAGGGGGGCAAGGAATAGCGCGAACAGGAACAGAATGGCGACGACGACAGCGGTCAGACCAGTACGGCCACCGGCACTGACGCCCGCAGCGGATTCGATATAGCTGGTGGTGGTCGAGGTACCCAGTACCGAGCCGACCATCGCCGCGCTGCTGTCGGCGATCAGGGCGCGGCCCATCTTCGGCATATGGCCGTCGGCGCGCATCAGGCCGGCTTTCTTGGCCACGGCAATCAGGGTGCCGGAGTTGTCGAAGATATCCACAAACAGGAACGCGAACACCACGGTGACCAGGCCGATATTCAGCGCGCCTTTGATATCCAGCTGCATAAAGGTCGGCGCCAGCGATGGTGGCATCGAGAACACTCCACCGAACTGCGACACGCCCAGGGCGATGCCGGCAGCAGTGGTGACCAGAATGCCGATCAGCACGGCGCCGGTGATCTTGCGCGCTTCGAGGGCAACGATGATAAAGAAGCCGAGGATGGCCAGCAGCGGCTCCGGCTTGCTGAGGTCGCCCATGCCCACCAGGGTGGCCGGGTTGGCGATGACGATGCCGGCTTCTTTCAGCGCGATCAGCGCCAGGAACAGGCCGATACCGGCGGCAATGGCCGAGCGCAGCTCCAGCGGGATGCTGTTGATGATCCATTCACGGATGCGAAAGATCGACAGCAGAAAGAACATGCAGGCCGACAGAAACACCGCGCCGAGCGCCACCTGCCAGGTGTGGCCCATGTGCAGCACCACGGTGTAGGTAAAGAAGGCGTTCAGGCCCATGCCCGGGGCGAGGGCGATTGGGTAGTTGGCAATGAAACCCATGATCGCCGAACCGATGGCGGCGGCCAGGCAGGTAGCGACAAAGACCGCGCCTTTGTCCATGCCGGTCTCGCCGAGGATGCTCGGGTTGACGAACAGGATGTAGGCCATGGTCAGGAAAGTCGTGATCCCGGCAAGGACCTCGGTGCGCACGTTGGTGTTGTGTGCGTTGAGTTGGAACAGTCTTTCCAGCATGGGCGGGCTCCGCGGATGTGATCAGTGGCCGTCTTGTTCAGCTACCGAGAAGCAAAGCACAGCCGCCTGGATGGCGCTGGTATTGCCCGTTCTCGGTAGCGAGGTGCGGCGAAAAAAGCGGCGCATCATACCAGTTCGCACGGCAGTGCTCGTGCCTTGTATCGGGCGCAGTGCTTAAAGGGGGCAAGTCGGGGAGGGAGAGTGCAGCGGGCCCGCATACGGAAAATGTATGTAGGCAACGGCTGTTTGACGCTAGCCGGACTTCCGACTTTAACGAGACGGTGCGGGTACGCCAAGGGCTTTTCGTCGCACTGAAAAATAAACCCGGCAAACGCAAAAATTACTTTTTCCTGTCACGTTTTTTGGAGTATCTAAAAGGCAGACCGCCAAATGCTGCAGCACAGTTGATGTGTACAGTTTTCCTCCGCCGCGGCCGGGGATATTGACGGTTTGTGCGGCGGAGCGCTGTTCCGGCATTCCGTCGCTTGGCTCCTATAAGAAGGTGACCGAGTATGGATGACCACGGACGCTCCAGCCCTACTGCTCCAATCCTCTACGCCCTCGATACCAACGTTCTGATCCACGACCCCAACGCCCTGCTGAACTTCCAGGAACACCACGTCGCCATCCCGATGACCGTCCTTGAGGAACTGGACAAGCTCAAAACTGGCAAGCAAGGCGTCGCCGCAGAATGTAGGCAAGCCATCCGCCTGATCGACAAGATCCTCGGCGGTGCCTCCCCCGAAGAAGTGGAACATGGTGTCGCCATCCAGCGCGACAAAAGCGGTCCCTGCGGTTACCTCTCCATTCTCATGAGCCGTCGTGCCGAGCCCATCACGTGGCTGCCGGAAGACCTCAACGACAACAAAATCATCAACCAGCTGGTAGACCTCAAAGCACGCAAGCCGGGTCTGTCGGTGGTGCTGGTCACCAAAGACATCAACATGCGCCTCAAAGCGCGCGCCTGTGGCATTGAATCCGAGGACTATCACACCGACCAGTTGGTCGACGACATCTCGCTGTTGCCCCGTGGTTATCACACCCTGACCGGCTCGTTCTGGGACCGCGTCAGCAAGGTGGACACCCGTCAGGACCGTGGCCGCGCCTGGCACCGTGTGCAGATGACCGACAACCTGCCGGCCGTGCACATCAACGAATTCATCATCGACGAGCAGGGGTTTGTCGGCTGGGTCAAAGGCATCAAAGCCGATGAGCTGCTGATTCTCGACCTGCACCAGGAGCCGTTGCTGCACCAGGAAGCCTGGGGCCTGCGCCCACGGGACATCTACCAGAGCCTGGCGCTGTTTGCCTTGCTCGATCCGGACATCCACCTGGTCAACCTCTCCGGCGCCGCCGGTTCGGGGAAAACCATCCTGGCCCTGGCGGCCGCCATCGAACAGACCATGGTTACCAAGCGCTACCGGCGCATCATCGCCACCCGCAGCGTGCAGGGGCTGGACCAGGAGATCGGTTTTCTGCCCGGCACCGAAGCGGAAAAAATGGAGCCCTGGCTGGGCGCCATCACCGACAACCTCGAAGCCCTGCACATGGACGACGAGAACACCCACGGCAGCGTGGATTACATCCTCGGCAAGGTGCCGTTGCAGTTCAAATCGCTCAACTACATCCGCGGGCGCAGCTTCCAGCAGAGCCTGATCCTGATCGACGAATGCCAGAACCTGACCCCGCACCAGATGAAAACCATCATCACCCGTGCCGGTACCGGTTCCAAAGTGGTGTGCCTGGGCAACCTGGCGCAGATCGACACACCGTACCTGTCGGCGCCCAGCTCGGGCCTGACTTACCTGACCGAACGCTTCAAAGACTTCCCCCATGGGGTGCACATCACCCTGCAAGGGGTGCCCCGTTCGGTGCTGGCGGAGTACGCCGAAGCCAATATGTAGAGGAGTTTTGCAGGATAAAAAAACCGGGCCTTGTGCCCGGTTTTTTATGATGCTGTGAAAGATCAAGAGCTCGCGGCTGAAGCCCCTCCCACAGCTGATCGCATTCTGAAGTGCGCCCCAAAAGTTGGACGGCTATTGATTAAGCCATGGCGGACTTGGCTCTGTATGCGACAGGGCTGAGTCCGCCTAGCTTCATCTTGA
>NZ_QAOJ01000015.1 GCF_003050835.1 Pseudomonas sp. GV071
AGCGGGAGGCGAATTCTACAGCGTTTCAAACCGCTGTCAACACCCTCTTTACACCGCTTTCGATCAACTCAACCGATCGGCTAACAGGACCAAACCTCAACCCTGTCAGCCCGGCGCATTCTACGCAGATCTCTCTGCTTTGCAACCCTTAATTTCTCGCTAACTTATTGATTAGCTTGAAGTTTTAAGAGCCTTCCGCGCCGGAAGTGGTGCGCATTATAAGCACCCACAAAATACCGTCAAGGCATTATTGAAATGATTCTGAAATAAACGATTAGAGGCACTTAAATACCGAACGACCCTGCAGCAAAGCTCTCTGAAGCATTGCCTTCTATATATAGAGGGATAGCACTTCCCTTGTTCAGGACCTTGATGATGAGACTTGCGACCCTTTTGCGCCTCACCGGCAGTGTACTGCTGCTCCTCAGCCTCAGTGCCTGCAGCCTCTTCGATACAAGGGATGATGTGTACGTCGACCTGGTAGGCCTGGAGCCACTTCCCAGCCAGGACATGGAGGCTCGCTTCGCCGTAAAGCTGCGCGTGCAGAACCCCAATGAAAGCGCCATCCGCTACAACGGCATCGCCCTGGAGCTGCGGGTGAACAACCGCCCCCTGGCAACTGGCGTCAGTGATGAAAGCGGGGAAGTGCCACGCTATGGCGAAAGGGTCATCAGCGTACCCATCACCATTTCCGCGTTTTCGGTGTTGCGCCAGGCCTGGGGAGTGGCCGCAAGCGCGCCCTCCAGCCATGCCTCCGTACCCTATGAGCTAAACGGCAAGCTCGGCGGCGGCTTATGGGGAGCGGCACGCTTTACCGATACCGGTGAGCTGACGCTACCGGCGCAGTAGCCTTAGGCAATCGCTGCTTGCTTAGCGAGCTCGTCGAAGACTTCCGGCTGCAGCGCCGCTTCGCCCTTCTCGTCCAGCACTTCGCGGGGATGTTCACTGCCGGGAATGCTGCTATCCAGCAGACTGAGCAGACTGGAGCCGCGCAGGGTCAGCACGAAGTTCTCACCGTTACCGCCCTCTGATTCAGGACGCGGCTCGATAAAGCCTTCTTTTAGTAGTAGCGCCTCGTAGTCACACGCCTCTACCTTCAAGGAATCGACCTTATCCATCTGTACGCCTTCAGCCGTCTGGTCTGCAGCGAACTCAGCGGCGTACTCCCGCGGCTTGAATGGTTTGTAGGCACCGTTCTGCACTTCGTGAAGCAGACGCTCGATAAGGTCCCAGTTATAGGTAGCCATGTTCTCAACCTCCAACCGACTGTTAGTGATGTCACGCAGGCCAGACGGCCGCGGACTCATCCTTCATAGGTTGTGACCGGCCTTTGCCTAGGCCCGTTCAGGTTGTTTCGCCGGCACGCCATCATCGGCAACCTTCTCGCCCGGCGACTTGCCGTCCCGTGCATGGTGTTCGATCACCGCATTCAGCTCCGCGCCAAACAACAGCACGGCCGAGGACAGATAGAGATAGAAGAGAAAGATGATGATCGCGCCAATGCTGCCGTAGGTGGCGTTGTAGTTGGCGAAGTTCTGCGCGTAGTAACCAAAGCCCAGGGACGCCGCAATCCAGCCGACCACCGCCACAATCGAGCCCGGGGTGATAAAGCGGAACTCCTGCTTCACATCCGGCGCCAGGTAATACACCGCTGCCACCACCGCAACCAGCATCAGCACCGCCACCGGCCAACGCAGCCAGTTCCACAGCACCACCACAATCTGCTCAATCCCCAACTGATGGGCCAGCCAGTTCATGGCCTGCGGGCCGACGACCATCAAACCGGCCGCCACCAGCAGCAACACCGCCACCCCAATGATGTAGATCACCGACAACGGAATGCGCTTCCACGCCGGCCGCCCCTCTTCCACACCGTACACCTGGTTCATCGCCTGCATGGTTGAGCGCACGGCGGCGGAAGCTGTCCACAGCGCCACCAGAATACCGAAGGAGAACAAGCCGGCTTTCTGTGTCTGCAAGTTGGTAATCGCGGGGTTCACCAGCTCCATGGCGGCCTGCGGCAGCACCAGCTCTGCCTGCTGCCGCAGCCATTCAAAAAACGGCTCGATATCCAGCACGCTGATAATGGCGATCAGAAACAACAGAAACGGAAACAGCGAAAAGAACAGCTGGAAAGCCAGCGCCGAAGCGTAGGTCGGCAGCTCGTCGTCGAAGAAGTCGACCACCGTGCACTTGATGATTTCCGTGAAGGAAACACCCCGCAAATCCGGCAAAAACATACTCGCTCCCCCGCCCGTAAGCCATGCTCAGCGCGTGAAGTCACGGCGCCCCCAGGTTTTTGAGCCCATGGTGCCCGAATCGGTTCGTCTAAAATCTGCGGAGACCGGGCGTCGCAGCTAAAAGCAGGGAAAAACCCTATACACTATGCGGCCTTTTACCGATCCAACTCCGAGGTCCCTGTGAGCACGTTGCCACCCTGCCCGAAATGCAATTCCGAATTCACCTATGAAGATGGCCAGCAACTGGTCTGCCCGGAATGCGCCCACGAGTGGTCCGCTACTGCGGCGGCGGACGCTGGCGAAGGCGACAAGGTGATCAAGGATGCGGTCGGCAATGTGCTACAGGACGGTGATTCGGTCAGCGTGATCAAAGACCTCAAGGTCAAAGGCACCTCGCTGGTGGTGAAGGTCGGTACCAAGGTGAAGAACATCCGCCTGTGCGACGGCGACCACGATATCGATTGCAAAATCGACGGCATCGGCCCGATGAAACTGAAATCCGAGTTTGTTAAGAAAGTCTGAAACGACGGGCCGGCGTCAGCCGGCCCGCCTGCCCCGCTACAGCTTCCCTTCCATCGCCAACTTCACATAGCTCGAATCAAAGCGCAGTTTGATGTTCTTGCTATCACCCAGGGTCGAGCCGTCCGGGAACTGCATGCCCACCTTGTCGGCATTCGCCGCGCCCTCACCGAGCAAGCCCTTCTCGAATGAGAAATTACGCACCTTGTCCATGGTCGCGCTTAGCGTGCTCGACGCATTGGCGAAGGTGTAGGCCGTTACCGGCGTGTAAAACAGCTCGGTCTTGGTCAGTTGTGCGTCGTACCCGGCGAGGTCGGTGCCGGAGTGCTCGGCCATGTAGGTACGCGCCGCCTTACCCTGTTCGTTGTCTTGCTGCATCAACTGCAGGGTTTCGAACCAGGCGCCAACCAGGGCTTTGCCCAGTGCCGGGTTCTCCGCCAGGGTGGCGCTGTTCACCGCCATCATGTCGATGATCTCGCCAGGAATTTCCTTGGAGGTGAACACCTCTTTGGCCGTCGGCGACTGTTTCATCACCATGCTCAGTTGCGGGTTCCACAGTGCCGCGGCGGTCACGTCCGGGGTCATGAACGAGGCCACAGCATCGGCGTCCGAGGTGTTCATCACCGTCACGTCGCGCTCGGCCAGGCCGTGGATATCCAGGGCACGCGCCAGCAGGTAGTGCGACACCGACAACTCGACCAGGTTGACCTGCTGGCCCTTGATGTCGGCAAAACTCGAACCGTTCTTCAGCACGATGGCGTCGTTGCCATTGGAGTAGTCGCCGAGAATCAGGCCGGTGGTGTCCACGCCATTGGCGGCGGGAATGGTCAGGGCGTCCATATTGGTCATGCCGCAGGCATCGAACGCGCCGGCCGCGTATTGGTTGATCGACTCGATGTAGTCGTTGAGCTGGACGATTTCGATCTTGATCCCGTACTTCTTCGCCCATTTATCGACGATGCCTTTTTCCGCGGCATAGCCCCAGGGCATCCAGCCGGAATAGATGGACCAGGCCACCTTGAAGCTGTCTTTCTTTTCCGCCGCGCTGATGTTGGCGGCCAGACAGAAGCTGGCCAGACCGACCAGGGCGAGTTTTTGCAGCAAGGATGCACGACGCTTCATAAACACCTCATGGGCATTGGCTAATAGTTGTTTGATTGGCTCAGCACAGCGGCTGGGTGTAACGGGTCAGGGTCGGCGACTCGTGCTCGAACCAGGCGGCCGCAGCCGGGGTAAAACCGGTGGCCTGGGCATAGGGCAAGCTGGCTTCCAGCGTGTCGATGGTGAACAGCCGCTGGCAGACGATGCCGTCGACTTCCACGGTTTGCCGCACCTGCTCCTCGGCGGCCAGGTACTCAAAGCCATCCAGCGCCAGCAGGCGCTGCCCGACCCGCGCCGGTTGCGTGGACAGGCTCACCGTGTAGCCTTTCGCCAACGAGCCCTGGGCCACCGACGTTTCAAAATTGAACAGGCGCGCCAGTTGCGCGGCATCGCCTACCGCGGCAGCGACCCGCTCACGCAGCTGCGTATCGGCCGGTACAACCAGCGGCTCGGCACGGCCCAGCACCAGCGCCGCGTAGTCACCACAGACAATCAGGCCGCCACCGCGATGGCGCACCACGCCGCTGCCCACCTCGCGCTCTTCCAGTAACCGCAGGCCAATCAACGGGCCGGGCGCGGAAGGCTGCAGGCGCCAGTCTTCGACATACGCACCGCTCGGCGCGAACTCGATCATGCAGTTGCCAAAGCGCTTGAGCTCGGCGGGCTCCGGCCAGCGGTTATGCAGTTGCAGCGACGTGTCGCTGTGCCAGCTGAGCATCGGCTCGCGCCAGTCGCTCAGCGCTTCCCAACCTTCGTAGTTGGCCAACACCTGCAATTCAGCGGCGCTGTAATCGGCCAGGTTTCTGGCCACTACCTGAAGGTCTTCCAGCGGCAAGCGCAGGTCGATGGTGAAGCTGCGGCTTTGCAGCCAGCACACATGGGTATGCAGGTCGGTAGCGCCGTTGGCGAAGCTGATGGCGCGGCGTTTGTAGTAGCCCAGCATCCAGTCCGGCACGCCGTGCGTTGGACGACAGGCATGGGCGGCGAGCAGTTCGGCGAGGGTCATGGGCAGGGCTCCGCAGCAGTGTTTTGGTAACCGAAGGAAGACAGGCCCTTGGCGCCCTCGGGCAATTGCAGCTCGCCGCTGGCCAGGCGCTTTTTCAGGTAGCTGAAGGTTTGCAGGGTTTGCGCATACAGGTGTTCGCCGCAACGCACAGGGGCGTAGGGGCTATGGGTGCCCGGTTCGAGCAGCGCGGGAATCGGCTCAATCAGCGTGTCGTAATCACAGGCGCAGAACAGCGGAAACGCATACCGCTCCTCCGCCACTTTGCGCACCCGGTGTGAGGTGGCGACGAAGGTACCGTTGCTGAGGACTTCCATCATGTCGCCGATATTGATCACGAAGGCGCCCTCCACAAGGGGCACCTCAATCCACTCGCCAGCGCCGTTGAGCACCTGCAGGCCGGGCGCGGTAGGCAGCAGAATGGTGAAGCACTCGTAGTCGGTGTGCGCTCCGATACCGGGGCGGTCCACCGGCGCATGGGGGTTGTAGGGGTAGTGGATCAGGCGCAGCTGGCTGGGCGGCGTGCTGATGTGCTGGGTGAAGGCCTCTTCAGGCAACCCAAGCGCCAGCGCGAAGCCGCGAAACAGCTGGTTGCTCACCGCCAGCGCTGCATCGTAGTAGGCCTTGATGTCTTCTTTGAAGCCCGGAAATGCTGGCCATTTGTTGGCCCCCAGCATCGGCCGGCGGCGCTGCGCGTCCTGAAGATCGAAGCCCACGTCGTAGGCTTCCTTGTGGTCCACCGTGCCTTCGACGAATTGCTCCTCGCCTTCGGGCACATAACCGCTGTGATTGCTCGACAGGCCGATGTAGTCGGCCATCTTCGCCGCCAGTGGCTGGGCGAAATAGGCGCGGCTGCGGTTGACCAGGCCATCGATCAGCGCCGGCGGCACGCCATGCCCAGTGATATAGAGAAAGCCGGCCTCCCTGGCCGCCTGGCCCAACTGTGCGGCCGTGTGTTGGCGCACGGCGAGGTCGTCGGCATACAGGCCGCTGATATCCACCAGGGGCAAGGTTTGAAACGCGGTATGGGGATTGGGTTTGCCAAGGTCTGACGCCACAGCAACCTCCTGATTAAAAAATCAAAACGTTACCTGGTCGTCCAGATTGAGCGATGGCGGCTGCCACCCCGGGTCGTCCCGGAAAACTATCCGCCCCCGAACGGGAGCGAGGAGGATGAAGCGATTTGCGTGCCAGGGGCCGTAAACCCCTCTAGAACGGGGATTCGCCGTTTATAAAAAACTACGTTTGCCCCATCGTAGGGCAAGTATCGCGCCGCGATATCCGCCACTGGGCACAGGTTGAAACCGCCGGCGGATAGCTGCGATGTTCGCCCTACTGAACCGGCAGGAAGTTCATAAACAGCAGGCCCTGGGCGTAACTCACCCCCAGGCGCCGGTAGCGTTCATCCAGCACATCGGTGAGCAGGTCTAGGCGCGCGACGATCTTGCCGAACTCCACGGCAAAGCTGAGGTTGCGCACATCCGGCGACAGCTCGTTGGACAGCAGCCAGGGGTTGCCCTTGATGTCGTTGCGACTGGCGAGCATCCAGGTGGCTTTCTCGATGTTGCGCGCGGCGTTGTGGATAAATTGCGGGTCGAGTTCGTCGGTCATGTAGAACTCGGTGCGCCCGCCATGGGCGGTGATCAGCATGCTGCCCAGGGCATAGATGAAACCGCCGACGCGATCGCCCTGGTAATCCACGCTGAGGGCATAACTCAGCGCCGCGACATCCTTGCGCCCACCCAACTCCGGCAAAGGGCGGCTCTGTTCGATGGCTTGCTGCACCTGCTGCTCAGCTTCCTCGACAGTGGGCAGGCCGGTCTTGCGCCATTCACGCGGGTTGCGCCGGTAGAGCTTGTCCATCAGGCGGTAGAGAGTGTTGAGGTTATTGCGCATGCCGATGGTGGCCATGCGGTCGGTGTGAGTCTGGAAGAACTCGCCGGCTTTGACCGCGCTTTTGTTGCCAATAATCGTGTCATGGTCCTGGTGACTGGCGCAGCCGCCGAGTGCCAGGGCCAGCAGCAAGCAGGCGCCAAGCCGCCAGCCGGCCGCGAGTCGAGACCTTGGGCGTCGCAGGGCGACAGAGGCAAGCAGATTCATCCAATCCATGCGTCGACTCAGATGCTGTGCGGTTCCACTGGTTATAGACGCTAGCAATAAAAATGCCGCGCCTGGTTATTTTTCAGGCAGCCTGGCGCGACCTGTGTCGCATCCCGGCCTCAGGGTCTGACCGACACGGCGCGCAGAGGTTGCGCAGCCCAGGTAAATGCCCGCCACCGCTGACTTGGTTTGGTCATCAATCGGCAATAAAAGCTGCGCAAGCTGCACCTACACCGGCTGCCCGCCATGGGCGTGTGTGCCCTCCGGTTACCAATCCCCCCAGTTCCCCGTTACTGCAGCGAGCCGGCATGAATCACCACATTGAGGTTCCCGACCTGTTTGGCCTGCTCTATGGCTTTCGTTTTCGCCCTGGCGAGCGCGGCGAAGAGATCGACTCCAGCACCGCCCTGGCCTGGCTGAAGGCCCCCAGCGACGACGGCGAATTTCTCTGGCTGCACCTCAACCTCGCCCACGCCGCGTGCGAGCGCTGGATGATGGCGCACCTCGACCTGCCGGAAAATTTCTTCGAAAGCCTGCGCGAAGGTTCACGCTCCACGCGCCTGGAGCATGTCGATGCGGCGCTGTTGGCGGTGGTCAACGACGTGGTATTCAACTTCGATATGGTCTCCACCGACATCTCCACCCTGTGGGTGTGCGCGCGCAGTCGCCTGCTGGTCAGCGCGCGCCTGCAACCGCTGCGGTCGGTAGACAAACTGCGCTCATCGGTAAAGCGCGGCGAACGTTTTCGCTCGCCTCTGGAGCTGCTGGTGCACCTGCTGCGCGACCAGGGCGACGTGCTCACCGGCATCGTCCGCGAGACCAGCATCAGCGTTGACGGTATTGAAGATCAGTTGCTCGCCTCACGCCTCAACGACAACCGCGCCGACCTTGGCACCAAGCGCCGAGTGCTGGTGCGTCTGCAACGTCTGCTGGCACTGGAGCCTGGCTCGCTGATGCGCCTGCTCAACCGCCCGCCCGAGTGGCTGCAAGAGGACGACGTGCAGGAACTGCGTGAGGCCACCGAGGAATTCACCCTGGTGATCAGCGACCTCACCGCCCTTGGCGAGCGGATCAAGCTGCTGCAGGAAGAGATAGTCGCCAAGCTCAACGAACAAAGTAACCGCACCCTGTTCACCCTCACGGTGGTCACGGTGCTGGCCTTGCCGATCAACATCATCGCCGGCTTTTTCGGCATGAACGTCGGCGGTATTCCGCTGGCCGACGACGCGGAAGGTTTCTGGATTCTGGTGGCGCTGGTGGCCACCTTCACCGCGCTGGCCGGACGCTGGGCGTTCCGCAAGCGCAGCGACTACTGACAGCCTAGGCTGTCATCGACTTGCCACAGCCGCGCTCTAGCATCGGCTGGTCCGCAACCCTACCGCCCACAAGGTGCCGAGATGACCAACGAAGAGTTGATGCAGCGCATCCACCGCGAACTGCAAGACCACGGTGACGAAGAGCTCGAGCTGGAACTGCTCGAAGACGGCCACGACCTCGACGAACTGTTCCAGGGCCGTCCGGACGACAGCGAAGCCCGGCGCGCGCGCAAACACTACTTCAGCGAGCTGTTCCGTCTGCAAGGCGAACTGGTCAAGCTACAGAGCTGGGTGGTCAAGACGGGCGCCAAGGTGGTGATCCTGTTTGAAGGCCGCGATGCCGCCGGCAAAGGTGGCGTGATCAAGCGCATCACCCAGCGCCTGAACCCGAGGGTGTGCCGCGTCGCCGCCCTGCCCGCACCCAACGACCGCGAACAGACCCAATGGTATTTCCAGCGTTACGTTTCGCACCTGCCGGCGGCCGGTGAAATCGTTCTGTTCGACCGCAGCTGGTACAACCGCGCCGGCGTCGAGCGAGTGATGGGTTTTTGCAACGATGAGCAGTACGAAGAGTTCTTTCGCAGCGTGCCCGAATTCGAACGCATGCTCGCGCGCTCCGGTATCCAGTTGATCAAATACTGGTTCTCGATCTCCGACAGCGAACAACACCTGCGCTTTCTGGCGCGCATCCACGATCCGCTCAAGCAATGGAAACTCAGCCCCATGGACCTCGAGTCGCGCCGGCGCTGGGAGGCCTACACCAAGGCCAAGGAAATCATGCTCGAACGCACCCACATCAAAGAGGCGCCCTGGTGGGTGGTGCAGGCTGACGACAAGAAAAAGGCGCGGCTCAACTGCATTCATCACCTGCTAAGCCAGATGCCCTACGAAGAGGTGCAACAACCGCAAGTCGAACTGCCCCAGCGTATGCGCCATGACGACTATGTGCGTAACCCGACGCCGCAGAACATCATCGTGCCGCAGGCGTATTGAGCAAGAACGGGATGTGAGGAGAGGCTTTAGCCTCGATGCTTTTATAAGTGCCTCGATCTATTGAGGCTGAGCCTCTCCCACAAGCGCTCGCTGAACGGAACAGCGAGACATAACCTGTAACATTCCAGGCGAATAGTGATCGGGGCATCCACCTCATGGACGTCCCCGCCAATGAATGCCCCCTCCTACCCCGCCGATGTCTCGATCGCAGCAGACGCCAAGCCCAAGTTGAATTTCAAGAACAGCAAAGCCACTACCCTGGTGTTTTTCACGGTGCTGGTTCTGGGTCTGATCTACAGCGCCTACAGCCTGTTTCACGATGTCGATCAAGCCGGTACGGTGGTCACCACCTGGACGCCCTTTCTGCTGCTGGGCGTGGCCCTGCTGATTGCCCTCGGCTTCGAATTCGTCAACGGCCTGCACGACACCGCCAACGCCGTGGCCACGGTGATCTACACCCACTCGTTGCCGCCGCAGTTCGCGGTGGTCTGGTCGGGCTGCTTCAACTTTCTCGGTGTGCTGGTTTCCAGTGGTGCAGTGGCATTCGGCATCATCGCCCTGCTGCCGGTGGAACTGATTCTGCAGGTCGGCTCCTCGGCCGGCTTTGCCATGGTCTTTGCCCTGTTGATTGCCGCCATCATCTGGAACCTCGGCACTTGGGCGCTGGGCTTGCCGGCCTCGTCCTCGCACACCTTGATCGGCTCGATCATCGGCGTCGGCATCGCCAATGCACTGATGCATGGCCGTGACGGCACAAGTGGCGTGGACTGGGTGCAGGCGACCAAGGTCGGCTGGAAACGCATCGTGGTGACGGTCGGCGAGAAGATCGGCAAGAGCCACCTCACCTACGCTCAAGGCGCTTCGGCAGAACTGGTGGCGATGGTCACCATCGGCGCCGCCGACATGTATGGCCTGCCAGTGTCGACCACCCACGTACTCTCTTCCGGCGTCGCCGGCACCATGGCAGCCAACGGCTCCGGCCTGCAGATGCGCACCATCCGCAACCTGCTGATGGCCTGGGTGCTGACCTTACCGATCGCGATTCTGTTGTCGGGCAGCCTGTACTGGCTGTTCACCCAGCTGTTTTAACCCGCGCTCCCCCGCGTATTGCCGCCCCTTTCGGGCGGCTTTTTTTTGCTGAAAAACTCGCGGCTGAATCCATACCTCCAAAGGTCGCAGTTCCCGGTAGGAGCGGCTTCAGCCGCGATGTTTTTGATCCAACACCAACGCCAACAACCGATTGGTGGCGGTCTGGATATCCACCTGTTCGGTGTCGATTTCGCAATCGGCATCCAGGGGAGCCTCGTAGGGGCTGTCGAGGCCGGTGAAGTGGCGCAGTTTTCCGTCGAGGGCGGCGCGGTACAGACCTTTGGGATCACGGCGGGCGCAGGCGGCGAAAGAGGTGCTGATGTAGGCGCAGTGGAATTCGCCCTCTGCGAACAATGCCCTGGCAGCGTCGCGGTCGGCGCGAAACGGTGAGATGGCAGAGACGATAACGATCAGCCCGGCATCCACCATCAGCCGTGCCACTTCAGCCATGCGCCGGATGTTTTCCTTGCGGCTCTGCGGGCTCATACACAGGTCGCGGCATAGGCCGTTGCGCACGTTGTCGCCGTCGAGCAGAAAGGTGTGCAGGCCGCGGCCGTTGAGCTGAATTTCCAGCTCGTTGGCCAAAGTCGACTTGCCGGCGCCCGACAAACCGGTCAGCCAGATGCAGCCAGGCCGCTGACGTTTTATCCGGGCGCGCGACTGCGGCGCCAGCGCCAGGCTGTATGGGCGTATATCCACGTTGGCCTGACGCTCATTCATAACCGAGCAACTCGTAGTCACGGGCATACACCTGGCGCACCAAGTGACGGGTGCGCGCATTGCTGATGTCACGCGCACTGCCTTCGTGACGCTTGGAGGCATTCAGGTGCGGTAGGTCGCGGCTGATCTTGAGCAGCTCGCAGAGGGTGAAGAAGTCGTGGCGCAGGGTTTCCTGGCGGCCGATAAAATCCATCGCCAGGCTGCCGCTGGAGTCCAGCAGAAAGTCGGTCTGCGGGGCGAAGTGCAACTGGCGGCGCACGTTCTCGGCATGCAGCCAGCCACGCACGAATTCGTCAAAACTGGCGTAGCGGCTGACCAACTGATTGGCCGCCTGATCACGGCGTAACGGCACGTTGTTGCGCAGGTAGGTATAGGCCGAATACGTACGCTCCAGCGGGTCGCGCACGAAGGTGAACTTGAATGCTTCAGCGTAAGCCTGGGGGAATTGCTCCTGGTACCAGTACAGCGGCAGATGGCCCGGTCGCCAGGTGTCGAACAACGCCTTGCACACACTGCTGCCAGCACACTTGGGCACATGCACGAACAAGCCGGCCACGCGCTCGAAGGCCTCGGGATAGTGAATATTGGCAGTCATCGCCTTATTCACCGTATGACGGTCCACCACCGACAAGCGCCCTAACAGGAACGAGCGTTGAGCCTTGGGCATCAGTTTCCACAGCACGCGTTGCAACATTGACCACTTCCATTTCCGAACGAGCCGCTGTTTGGCAGCGAGGTGGCGGTAACGTAGCAATGCTGCGAACGGAAATTATGCGGTCTTGGTAAAGAGCGTAAGCGGCTGGATACACAACGCTGAGGCGCGCAGCGGCAGTGCCCATGACGGCTGTGCGCGGCTTTGTGTGAGTGCGCTTACAAACGTCGTGGCGCCGACGACCGGACAGGGCGCAGAACGGCTGTCGGGTTTCGCCGTTGGCTCAACCCAACCTGCGCCAATAAAAAAGGCCAGTCTCGCGACTGGCCTTTTTGTATTGCTAACGCGGCTTAGCTATTGCTTGGGAAAGCGAACTGAGCGGCTTCGTGGGAAGCGCGTTGTGGCCAACGTTGGGTGATGGCTTTGCGGCGGGTGTAGAAGCGTACGCCGTCCGGGCCGTAGGCGTGCAGGTCGCCGAACAGCGAGCGTTTCCAGCCGCCGAAGCTGTGGTAGGCAACCGGTACCGGCAACGGTACGTTTACGCCAACCATGCCCACTTCGATCTCGTCGCAGAACAGACGCGCGGCTTCACCGTCACGGGTGAAGATGCAGGTGCCATTGCCGTATTCGTGATCGTTGATCAGCTGCATGGCTTCTTCCAGGCTGCCGACGCGGACGATGCACAGAACCGGGCCGAAGATCTCGTCGGTGTAGATGGTCATGTCAGTTTTGACGTGGTCAAACAGGCTGCCGCCGAGGAAGAAGCCGTCTTCGTTGCCGGCCACTTTCAGGTTGCGACCATCGACCAGCAGCTTGGCGCCAGCAGCAACGCCGGCGTCGATGTAGCCAGCCACTTTGTCACGCGCCGCAGCGGTAACCAGCGGGCCCATGTCCAGGCCGCAGGAAGTGCCGGCACCGATTTTCAGGGCCTGGATTTGCGGCACGATCTTGTCGACCAGCGCGTCGGCGATCTGGTCGCCTACACACACGGCTACCGAGATGGCCATGCAGCGCTCGCCGCAGGAACCGTAAGCGGCACCCATCAGGGCGCTGACGGCGTTGTCCAGGTCGGCATCGGGCATCAGCACGGCGTGGTTTTTCGCGCCGCCCAGAGCCTGAACGCGTTTGCCGCGCTTGGTGCCTTCGGAGTAGATGTATTCGGCAATCGGGGTCGAACCCACGAAGCTCAGGGCTTTGACTTCCGGCGCTTCGATCAGCGCGTCTACCGCTTCCTTGTCGCCGTGCACCACGTTCAGCACGCCTTTTGGCAAGCCGGCCTGGTTCAGCAGTTCAGCGATATACAGGGTGGAGCTCGGGTCACGCTCGGACGGCTTGAGGATGAAGCAGTTGCCGCAGACGATGGCCAGCGGGTACATCCACAACGGCACCATGGCCGGGAAGTTGAACGGGGTAATACCCGCCACCACGCCCACCGGCTGGAAGTCGCTCCAGGCGTCGATGTTCGGGCCCACGTTACGGCTGTATTCGCCTTTCAGAATTTCCGGGGCGGCGCAGGCGTACTCGACGTTCTCGATACCGCGCTTCAGTTCACCGGCGGCGTCTTCCAGGGTTTTGCCGTGCTCTTCGCTGATCATCTGCGAGATCTTGGCTTCGTTCTGTTCCAGCAGTTGCTTGAAGCGGAACATCACCTGGGCGCGTTTGGCCGGTGGGGTGTTGCGCCAGGCCGGGAACGCGGCTTTGCCGGCGTCGATAGCTTTCTGCACGGTGGCGCGGCTGGCCAACGGCACTTTGTGGATGGCTTCACCGGTGGACGGGTTGTACACGTCGGCAGTACGACCGGTGTCGGTCACGAACTCGCCGTTGATCAAATGCTGGATGGTGCTCATACAAAACTCCCTTATCGAATTCTTGGCCGGGGTTTTCCCGTGCCTGCACTACTTGATAGCGGCTACTTGATTTCGGTCTCGATGAAGACGATTTCGTGGTCGCTGGCGTTGATCACATTGTGTTCAACGCCCGCCTTGCGAAAGTACGCCTGACCTGCCACCAGGGGCGCGTGTTTCTCGCCCTCCGGGGTTTCCAACAGCAGCAGGCCGTCGGTCATCGGCACCACGACATAGTCGTAGCCATGCAGGTGCTTGCCGGTTTCACTGCCGGGGGAAAAACGCCACTCGGTGACGATCACCTCGTCGTTCTCCACCTGCACGGTGGGCACGGCTTGCACACGTTGTCTCATCGTTTTAGTCCACGCTGTTGAGGGCATCGCCCACGGCGGAGAAGACGCGATCCAGGTCTTCGACCTTGGCATTGAAGGTTGGCCCGAACTGCAGGGTGTCGCCACCAAAGCGCACGTAGAAACCGGCTTTCCACAGTTTGATACCGGCCTCGTACGGACGGATCACCGGGTCGCCATCACGCGGCGCCAGTTGAATCGCGCCGGCCAGGCCGCAGTTGCGGATGTCGACGATGTGCTTGGCGCCTTTGACGCCGTGCAGCAGCTTGGCGAAGTGCGGTGCCAGTTCAGCGGATTGCTGGATCAGGTTTTCGCGCTTGAGGATTTCCAGCGACGCCAGGCCAGCCGCGCAGGCAACCGGATGCGCCGAGTAGGTGTAGCCGTGGGTGAACTCGACCATGTGCTCAGGCGATGGCTGGTTCATGAAGGTCTGATAGATCTCGCGGCTGGCGATCACGGCGCCCAGTGGAACGGCACCGTTAGTGATCTGCTTGGCCACGTTCATGATGTCCGGGGTCACGCCGAAGTATTCGGCACCGGTCCATTTGCCCATACGGCCGAAGGCGGTGATCACTTCGTCGAAGATCAGCAGGATGTTGTGCTGGGTGCAGATTTCACGCAGACGTTGCAGGTAACCAACCGGCGGCACGATCACGCCAGCAGAACCGGACATCGGCTCGACAATCACCGCGGCGATGTTCGAGGCGTCGTGCAACTCGATCAGTTTCAGCAGTTCGTTGGCCAGTTCCACGCCGCCGGTTTGTGCCGCGCCTTCGGTGAAGGCCAGGCCCGGTTGCAGGGTGTGCGGCAGGTGATCGACGTCCATCAGCTGGCCGTACATTTTACGGTTGCCGCCAATGCCACCCAGGCTGGTGCCGGCAATGTTCACACCGTGGTAACCACGGGCACGGCCGATGAATTTGGTTTTGCTCGCCTGGCCTTTCAGGCGCCAGTAGGCCTTGGCCATTTTCACCGAGGTGTCGGCGCTTTCAGAGCCCGAACCGGTGAAGAACACGTGCTTCAGATCGCCAGGCATCAGGTCGACCATTTCTTCGGCCAGCTTGAACGACAGCGCGTGGCCGTGCTGGAAGCCTGGGGAGTAATCCAGGGTGCCCAATTGTTTACCGACCGCTTCGGCGATTTCCTTGCGCGAGTGACCGGCACCGCAGGTCCACAGACCCGACAGGCTGTCGTAGATCTTGCGGCCCTGGTCGTCCACCAGCCAGCTGCCTTCGGCCGACACGATAAACCGTGGGTCACGCTGGAAGCTGCGGTTGGCGGTAAACGGCATCCAGTGCGCGTCCAGCTTGAGCTGGCTGGCCAAGGACGGCTGTGCAGTGTGCGGCATGTTCATTCAAGGGCCTCGCAAGGATCGTTGTTGTCGTCTGGGTACAAAGCTTTTGTTGCGAGCAAAGGTGCCATGGGCATAAAGTCTGAAAAACCCGATTCTTCTAATTTTCAGATTGGCTTTTACTAAACTATGAGCACCCGTCGCCCCGACCCTCTCGCGCAAGTCAGTGACTTTGATATCCGCCTGCTGCGGATCTTCCGCAGCGTGGTCGAATGCGGCGGCTTTTCCGCAGCGGAAAGTGTGCTGGGCATCGGTCGTTCGGCGATCAGCCAGCAGATGAGCGATCTCGAACAGCGCCTGGGCCTGCGCCTATGCCAACGCGGCCGCGCGGGCTTTGCCCTGACCGAGGAGGGTCGCGAGGTGTATCAGTCGTCGCTGCAACTATTGAGCGCGCTGGAAAGCTTCCGCACCGAGGTCAACGGCCTGCACCAGCACTTGCGCGGCGAATTGAACATCGGCCTCACCGACAACCTGGTGACCCTGCCGCACATGCGCATCACCAACGCCCTGGCGCAATTGAAAGAGCGCGGCCCGGACGTGCACATTCAAATTCGCATGACGCCGCCCAGCGAAGTCGAGCAAGGCGTGCTCGATGGTCGTCTGCATGTCGGCGTGGTTCCCCAGGCCACCACCCTCTCTGGCCTGGAATACCAGCCGCTGTATGACGAACGCTCCTTGCTGTACTGCGCGGTCGGCCACCCGCTGTTTTATGCCGCCGACGACCAGCTCAGCGATGAGCGCCTGAATGTGCAGGACGCCATCGCCCCGACCTTCCGCCTGCCGCCAGACATACAGGCCCAGTACCAGGTGCTGAAAGCCACCGCCAGCGCCTCCGACCGTGAAGGCATGGCCTTCCTGATTCTCACCGGCCGCTATATCGGCTACCTGCCGGACCACTACGCCAGCTTCTGGGTGCAGCAGGGCCGCCTGCGCGCGCTCAAGCCCAGCACACGCTTTTATGACCTCAGCCTGGCCTCGGTCACCCGCAAAGGTCGGCGCCCGCACTTGGTGCTGGAAAGTTTTCTGGAAGCACTGGCGGCCACCACCTAAGCCCGCCCTGCTTCGGTGCACAACGGCGCCACGACGATGCAGCGCCCGCGTTTACGACCAACCGGTCATCCCCAAGGCTTGCCCGCCACCGTTCTTGCGGCGACTGTATGCACCCGCCGAGACAAGGCTTTCGTGGATTGCGCACAATTTCCGCGAAGATTTTTTCGGCGAATCTGATCACTTGGACAGAAACTTGCAAAGACGAGTGCACCTGACCAAGTGGCCAGGAAAACTAAAACAGAAACAGGTTGTAGGAAGCGTAACGCGCACCGTCGTTTCCCCAATCTGAGATCGATGCCTTCCTGGGAGCACACATGAACAAAGTCTCTACCCTGCTGCTTGCTAGCGGCCTGGCACTGGCCGCTACTACCGCTCAAGCAGACGGCCCGCTGCTGTGGCAAGACAACAGCGCCACCTACCTGTACGGCCGTGATTTCAAGGTCAACCCCGCCATTCAGCAAACCCTGTCGTTCGAACACGCGAGCGGCTGGACCTTCGGCGACCTGTTCGTGTTCTTCGACCAGATCAACTACAACGGCACCGAAGACTCCAACGCCGGCAAAAACACCTACTACGGCGAATTCGCCCCACGTCTGTCGTTCGGCAAGATCTTCGACCAGAAGCTGGAGTTCGGCCCGATCAAGGACGTGCTGCTGGCCGGCACCTATGAGCGTGGCGAAAACCGTAACCAGAACTACCTGCTCGGCCCAGGCTTCGACCTGGCATTGCCAGGCTTCGACTACTTCCAGCTGAACTTCTACTACCGCAAACCCGACGGCATCACCAAGAACCCGTCCGGCCAGTGGCAAGTCACGCCGGTGTGGTCCTACACCATTCCGGTTGGCAACTCCGACATCCTCATCGACGGCTACATGGACTGGGTGTGGAACAACAAAGACGCCACCAGCAGCCGCCCGAACGACCTGCACGCCAACCTGCACTTCAACCCACAGATCAAATATGACCTGGGCAAAGCCATGGGCTGGACCGGCGTCAAACACGTCTACGTGGGTGTGGAATACGACTACTGGAAGAACAAGTACGCCATCGACAACGACAGCTTCCTGGGCGACGACATTCTGCGCGGCACCACCCAGAGCGCGATCAACGCCATCGTAAAAGTGCACTTGTAAGCAGCAACGGCACCTGCATGTTGGTGCAGGTGCCCGCTTCACGAATAACTCCTTCTTTGCCCGTTGGCGCACCTCGCGCAACGGGCATTTTTTAGCACACAGAATTCTGTAGCTGCGGTTGACCACCGTGGCCAACAAAACACCCTTGCTGAGACCGTGACATGCACCCCGAATCCGACAGCAACACCGACCTGATCTACGGTCTGGAAGACCGCCCCGCGCCCGTCCCGGCGTTCTTTGCCGCGTTGCAACATATGCTGGCCAGCTTCGTCGGCATCATCACCCCGCCGCTGGTGATCGGCTCGGTACTGGGCCTGGGTGCCCACCTGCCGTACCTGATCAGCATGGCCTTGATGGTGTCTGGCGTCGGTACCTTTATTCAGGCACGCCGCCCGTTCGGCATCGGCGCCGGCATGATCTGCCTGCAAGGCACCAGCTTCGCCTTTCTCGGCGCGGTGCTGTCGGCAGGCTTTCTGGTAAAGAGCCGCGGCGGTAGCCCGGAAGACATTCTGGCGATGATTTTCGGCGTGTGCTTTTTCGGCGCCTTTGTGCAGATCATCCTCAGCCGCATGCTCGGCCAACTGCGCCGGGTGATCACCCCGCTGGTGACCGGCATCGTCATCACCCTGATCGGTGTCAGCCTGATCAAGGTCGGCGTCACGGATCTGGGCGGTGGCTTCAACGCCCCGGACTTCGGCGCCCCTGGCAACCTCGGCCTCGGCGCACTGGTGCTGCTGACCATCATCGGTTTGAACCGCTCCAGCCGCCCATGGGTGCGCTTGTCGGCGATCATCATCGGCCTGGCCGTGGGCAGCATCGCCGCCTGGTTCAGCGGCAAGCTGGTGCCCCAACCGCTGCCGGACCTGCCGCTGATCAGCCTGCCGATTCCGTTCAAATTCGGCTTCGCCTTCGACTGGACCGCATTCATTCCGGTGGCCCTGATCTACGTGATCAGCACCATCGAAACTGTCGGTGACCTGACCGCCAACAGCATGCTCTCGCGCCAACCGATCGAAGGCCCGAGTTACCTCGCGGGCCTCAAAGGCGGTGTGCTCGGTGATGGCGTCAGTTGCCTGATCGCCGCCACCTTCAGCGCCTTCCCCAACACCACCTTTGCGCAGAACAACGGCGTGATCCAGATGACCGGCGTGGCCAGTCGTTACGTCGGCCTGTACATCGGCGTGGTGCTGTTTGCCCTGGGCCTGTTCCCGCTGCTTGGCGCGGTGCTGCAACAGATTCCGAAACCGGTTCTGGGCGGCGCTACCCTGGTGATGTTTGGCAGCGTGGCGGCGGCGGGTGTGCGCATTCTGGCGCAAAGCCCGCTGGACCGTCGCAGCATGCTGATCATCGCGGCGTCGTTTGGTGTGGGCCTGGGCATTGCTTCGCAGCCGACCCTGCTGCACCTGATGCCCAAGCTGGTGCAGAACCTGTTTGATTCGGCGATCACCAGTGGTGGGTTGACCGCCATCATTCTTAATCTGGTGTTGCCGGAAGAGAAGAGCACGCAGGTTGTGGCAGAAGGTGTGACCGAGTAAACACCATCGCGGCTGAAGCCGCTCCTACGGATTGTGCGATCTCGTAGGAGCGGCTTCAGCCGCGATCCCTGCAAACCTCGGCTTAAAAATCCAGCTCCAACCGCCCCCCAGCACACCCCGACACACAGGGCATGATCCACTGCCCACTGGCCCGTTCGGCATCGGACAGATACTGATCCCGGTGCTCGATCTCGCCACTGACCACGGCGGTCATACAGGCCCCACACATCCCCATACCGCACGACGTCGGAATGCTGATGCCGACCCGCTCTGCCGCCGCGACCAATGTCTCGCCGGCCAGCACCGTCACGCGCTTGCCACTGCGCGCCAGCACCAACTCCGCTTCCTGCGAGTCGCTCACCAGCGGCGCCTGAAAGTGCTCTTGAAACAGTGCACTCGAAGGCCAACCCCGCTCACCCGCCAGCTGCTGCACGCTGGCCATAAAGCCATCCGGGCCACAGGTGTAGAGCTGGCTGTCGGTTTGCCAGGCAGGCAAGTGCTGATCGAGATAGGCGCCCACCTCAGCCGCAGCCAATCCGCTGATCAGGCGCACCGCCGGGTCATGCCGCAGCTGTTCGATAAACGCGCTATGCGCCGGGCTGCGCGCGAAGTACAGCAACTGCACCGGCCGCTGCTCGGCGCGGCATTGACGGTACATGGCCAGCAACGGCGTCACGCCAATGCCGGCCGCCACCAAAAGCACCGGCCCGGTGCCCGGCTGCAGCGGAAACAGATTGCGCGGCGCACTGACCTTCAGGCGATCACCGACACGCAGCTGCTGGTGCAGCCAACGCGAACCGCCGCGCGAGTCATCGGCGTGTTTGATCGCCAGGCGCAGACAGCCTTCGTCGGCCAGGTTGGTCAACGAATACTGGCGCACCACACCGCTGCCCATTTGCACATCGACATGTGCGCCCGGCTGCCAACTGAACGGCAGCGGCGTGGAGTCGGCCATGCACAGTTCGACGGCAAGAATGCCTTCGGCCTCTTCGCGCAGGCCGCGGGTTTTCATGTCCACCCAGCTCATCGGCGCACCCCGGCACGGCGTTGCAGATCGAGCACCGCGGCGCTGGCCTGACGCCCCAACTCCATCAGGTCCAGACCCGGAATCTGGTCATCGGCGACCACCCGACGGCCACCCAC
Organism: Pseudomonas sp. GV071; assembly: GCF_003050835.1. GTDB lineage: Bacteria > Pseudomonadota > Gammaproteobacteria > Pseudomonadales > Pseudomonadaceae > Aquipseudomonas. The sequence goes on from NZ_QAOJ01000015.1 coordinate 20,140, forward strand.
CAGCAAGGCGCGCAAGCTGGCGCGACCGCCGCTGGCAACCGGGCCGATGGCCATGTCGTGCAGGCCGAAATAGCGCGGGTCGTCGAGGCGGTAGATGGCGATATCGGCGGCCTTGCCGACCTCCACCGTGCCCAGATCATTCAGGCCCAGCACCTGGGCGCCACCGGCCGTACCCCAACGCACCACGTCTTCGATACTGGCGGCATCGGCGCCGCCTTCGAACTGGCCGCCGGCATATTTTGGCTGCGCCAGCTCGCCCTTGCGCGCCCGCTGCAACAGCCAGGCGGCGTGGGTTTCCGAGAGCATGTCAGCGGCCTCGTTGGAGGCGGCGCCATCCACACCAATGGAGATCGGCACACCGGCGGCTTCCAGTTCCGGCAGGTTGGCGATGCCGCTGCCGAGGCGACCATTGCTTTGCGGGCAGTGGGCGATGCCGGTGCCGGTCTGGCCAAGCAACTGGATTTCTTCCGGCAGCAGTTTCACCAGATGCGCAAACCAGACATCCGGGCCGAGCCAGTCCTGCTCGGCGCAGAACTGCACCGGGGTCATGCCGAATTTGGCTTTGGCGGCGTCCAGATAATCCACCGTCTCGGAGAGATGACTGTGCAGGCGCAGGCCCAGCTTGCGCGCGGCCTGAGCAGTCTCGCGCAGCTCCGCCGGGGTGGTGGAATGCAAGGTAGTGGTCGGCGCCATGACGATGCGCCGAAACGCATCACTAGCCGGGTCGTGGTACAGGGCGGTCAGGCGCTCGACGTCGGCCAGGTAGGCATCGAGTTTTTCCGGGCGCAGGGCTTGCGGCAGATCGGCTTCCAACTGCCGCGTCTGTGTGCCGCCGCCGCGGCAAAGAACAAAGCGCAGCCCCAGGGCCTCGGCTTCCTCGAACAGAATCGCCGCGCTGTCGAACGGCATGCCGGGGTAATACAGGTAGTGGTGGTCGGCCACCGTAGCGCAACCAGAGCGCAGCAGTTCGAGCAGGCCGATGCGCACCGCGAGACGGAAACTGTGCTCGTCGAAGGCACCGCGAAAACGGTACGGGGTGGCGGCCAGCCAAGGCGTGAGAGTCTGGTTCAGGCCCTCGGGTTCGCCCTTGAGCAGGGACTGGAACAGGTGGTGATGGGTGTTGATCCAGGCCGGGTAAACCACGCAATCGCGGGCATCGATCTGCGCCTCGCCGGGTTGCGGTTCGAGGTGGCCGATGGCGGTGATGCGGCCATCGACAATACGGATATCCGGGCCGGCATGGCGGGCCTCAGCACCGCGTTTGCCGGTGAGAATGGCACTGGCGTTGCGGATCAGCCAGGTGGTGTTGGCAGTCATGGTGTTCACTCCGAAATCTTCGATCATCGCGGCTGAAGCCCCTCCCACAAGGGAACGTATGTCTCTGTGGGAGGGGCTTCAGTCGCGAGCTGTTGTTCTTAGCCCTGCTCACTCTCATGCCAATGCCCAAGGCTATAGCGGGCCAGCGCCGCCATCAGGCTGAACAGCAGCACGCCAGTCAGGGCAATCAGCACCAAGGCGGCAAACAGGCGCGGGATATTCAACTGAAAGCCGGCCTGCAAAATCTGATACGCCAAACCCGCGCCGGTGCCGCCCGTGCCGGCGACAAACTCCGCCACCACCGCACCAATCAACGCCAGGCCACTGGCAATGCGCAGCCCGCCAAAGAAGTACGGCAGCGCACTTGGAATACGCAAGCGCACCAGCGTTTGCCAGCGGCTCGCGCGGTTCAGACGGAACAGGTTGAGCAGCCCCGGATTGACGCTACGCAGGCCCAGCACGGTGTTGGAAATCACCGGGAAAATCGCCACCAGCGTGGCGCAGATCACCAGCGCCAGGGTGGCGTTGCTGCACCAGATAATGATCAGCGGCGCGATGGCTACCACCGGCGTCACCTGCAACAGAATGGCGTAGGGAAACAGGCTGGCCTCGATGATGCGGCTCTGCACAAAGAGGAACGCCGCCAGCACCCCGAGCACCACGGCGAGGGCGAAGGACAGGAAGGTAATTTTCAGCGTTACCCACAGCGCGCCAAGCAGCATCGGGCCGTCGCTGATCAGCGTGCGGCCGATATCGGCGGGACTGGGGACCAGGTAGACCGGCACCTTCATGGCGACGCAGATGAGTTGCCAGAGGCCGAGCAGGACGGCGCCGACCAGCACGGGGGCGAGGATGTTTTGCACACGTGGGTTGGAGAGCCAGGGTTGTTTGCTCATTGGGTTTCTCCCGTGTTGGCAGTGATTAAAAGCAGCCCTCTCCCCAGCCCTCTCCCGCAAGCGGGCGAGGGGGCAGATTGCGGCTTGTCTCCCCAGAGGGGCCGGGGGAGAGGGTCGGGGCAGACGAATATCTCGCTCATCAATGCCCCTCCCCATTCGCTTCCACCAACAACGCCGACAGTCGCGCACATTGCTCAATAAACCCGGCCGACATGCGAAACGCCTCGTCGCGTTCAGCCGGCCCTTCGATCTTCACATCGGCAATCACCCGCCCCGGCCGCGCGCCCATCACCACCACCCGCGAGGATAAAAACACCGCCTCGTAAATGCTGTGGGTCACGAACACCACGGTCAGGTCGCGCCGCGCCCAGAGTTCGCGCAGGTCGCTGTCCAGGCGATTGCGGGTGAATTCATCCAGCGCACCAAAGGGTTCATCCATCAGTAGCAGGTTGGGCTCGGTGGCCAAGGCGCGAGCAATGGAGGCGCGCATCTGCATGCCGCCGGACAGCTCACGGGGGTACACACCACCGAACTTGCCCAGCCCCACCAACTCCAACGCCGCCTGCACCCGTGGCGCACTGTCGGCGCGGTCGATGCGCATCAGGTCCAACGGCAACCGCACGTTGTCGGCGACCTTGGCCCAGGGCATCAGAGTGGCCTCCTGAAACACCATGGCCAGTTTCTGCTGGGCGACATCGGCACCGATCTCTCCCTTGCCCCACCAGCGCACATGGCCCGCCGACGGTTGCTCCAAACCGGCAAACATTTTCAGCAGCGTGCTCTTGCCACAACCGGACGGGCCGAGCAGTGAGACAAACTCGCCACGGCCGATTTCCAGTTTCATTTTCTGCAGCGCATGGGTGCCGTTGCCGTAGGTTTTCTCCACCTGGTTGGCCAACAGCACCGGCGGCTCTTCGCTCACCGGCAGATTGAGGGCGGCGTTCATAGCGGCACACCGGCAGGACGGAATTGCTCCTCTTCGCCGTGCTTTTGCAGCAGCTCGAAGAGCATCTTGCGCATGATCAACCCGGGCTTGTCCGACTCCATATGAAACTCCACACGCCGCCGCGTATCGACGCAGGCGTCGTAGTCGGTGGCTTCGAGAATCTCTTTGTCTTCGAGGGTGATCGGCGCATCCCAGGCAATCAGCTCTTCAGTGCTGCAAGCCTCTTCGCTGTCATTGCGGTACAGCCACTGCACCAGCTGAATGCGCTTGTCATCAATGGGCGTGGCGCAGTTGTAGATGATGTGGTGCAGGCCGCTGTCCGGGTAGGTGCAACCAAAGCGGCGCACGAACGGCAGGTGCCAGCGGTTGAACAGGTGGCGGGTGGTGGTCGGCGCGTCGGTGCCGGTAACCCGGTGCCCGGCCGCTGGGTTGTTGATCGGCACGATGGTCTCGGCCTCGAAACCCCACTCGTTTTGCTCGAGCAAATATTTGGACGGCTTGGGCTGGCTGAGCATGCCGAAGTTGGCCTTGTGCACGAAGCTGAAGTGCGAGTTATCGAAGGAGTTCTCCATAAACCGCAGCGGGCTGGTTTGCCACTCCTCGTAGAACTGGAAGATGCGCCGGTACTGCGGCTGACCTTCTTCATCGAAGTGCGGAATCGGCTGCAACGGCTCGCCCAGGCACACCCAGACATAGCCGTATTTTTCCTGGCAGTGGTAGGCGTCGGTGCGTGCGCCAGCAGGAATCGGTGCGTTGTCGGCCTGCTGCGGAATGCACACGCAGGCGCCGCTCTGGTCGTAGCGCCAGCCGTGGTAGCCGCAGACGATAACGCCGTCATCGACCCAGCCTTTGGACAATTGCGCGGTGCGGTGGCAGCAGCGGTCGGCCAGGGCCACCGGGCCTTCCTTGCCCATAAACAACACCAGACGCTCGCTCAGCAGGGTGAAGGGTTTCGGGCCGTCGGCGAGCATGCTCACGGGCATCAGGGCATACCAGAAGCGGCGCAGTACAGGTTGTTGGGTCACAAGCATGGCGAATTCCTCATCGATCTTTTAACGCCCTCGCTCTACGGCGGGGCTAGCAACTCTGTTTACTGAGCGGCCACTTCAGCGGCGGCAGGCAGCACTTTCAGCTCACGCACAAAACGGGTGTCGTAGGCTTTTTTCCAGTCGGTGCCCGCGCTCAACAGGTTGGCTTTCACCATAAAGTCGCGGGTGGCCTGCCAGCGCGCGTCGGTCATGGTGCCGATGCCCTGGGTCTGCGCATCGCCACCTTCCACCAAGTGGTATTCCTTGAGCTTGGCCACGCCCCAGGCGAGCAACTCGTCGTTCATGCTCGGGTTGTCCTGCTTGATCAGCTCGTTGGCGGCAGCGGGTTCAGCCAGGTAGCTTTTCCAGCCCTCCATGCTGGCTTTGACAAAGCGCTGCAGCACTTCGGGGCGGTCGGCGATCACGTCCTGGCGGGTAACCAGCGTGGAGCCGTAGGGTGGGTAGCCGGCGTCGGCGAACAGGAAGAAGTTGGCTTTCTCGCCGGCCTTTTGCGCCTGGAACAGCTCCGAGGTCGGGTAGCCCTGTTGCGCGGTGTCGGGATCGGCGAAGAACGGTTGCAGGTTGAAGGTGTAAGGACGGGCCTGGGCATCGGTGAAGCCGTATTTGCCTTTCAGCCACGGCCACCAGGTGGTTTGTCCGGAGGTGGAGACGAGGATTTTCTTGTCCTTGAGGCCATCCAGTGCGGTGACGTCGTCGTGGGTGAGCATGCCCTGCGGGTCGCCCTGGAAGGGCGCGCCGATGGCCACCACCGGCAAGCCCTGCTGCACGCTGGCGAGCACTTGCAGGTCGTAGTTGATGATCACGTCGGCCTGCTTGTTCAGGAGCAGTTGCATGCCGTTGACCTGCGGGCCGCCCATGCGGATTTCCACGTCCAGGCCGTTGGCCGCGTAAATGCCTTTGGCCTTGGCCTGGTAGAAACCACCCTGCTCGGCCTGGGCGTACCAGGAGGTGAGCAGAACGATTTTGTCGTTGGCCTGTGCACTCAGGCTCAACAGGATAGAAGCGGTGGAACCCAAGACGATGCACGCTTTCAAGGCAATGTTCTTCATGGCGAAGTTCTCTCTAACGGAGGGCACATAGAAAAGCCGCGCTCTGTGCACGGCGCACAGGGCTGCGAGGGAAACCGGAAGGGCTGCAGGAAACGGCAAACACACGGCAACGAGAAACCAGCAGGACCGGGCCTGTGGCGTGAAGCGTCATGATGGAAGCTGAAAAACGGCTCATGGCTGACCTCTCTCTCGTCCGGGCAACTGCCAGGATCAAGCACCCGAATACCGGGTGTGCGACCGGGTGGCCGCAAGAGCAATGTCCTACGTCGAATGAACTGCCTCGACGCTAACCGCTTCTACTCGGAACAGGTCTTTGCAGAGGCTGTGCCAATCTCGGCGAAAGCCGATGGCAGCGGCCTTTGTTGACCAACAGGACAGTTGTTGGCCGCCGCGATGGCCACAAAAGCGCGCACAGCCCGCGTAATCGCGCACAACGACGGTGCACTACCAACACTTCCTACGACATCTACTGCTTTTTCTGCGCCATGCGCTTGTAAGCGGCATGCCGCCTGGGTTATCTGTGCACAGGCTCCCCCCACTCAATGGTTCGGTTGTAGTTATGAACTTCGAAGTCCCCGCGCACACCGCCAAAAACACCGGCAAACCGGCCGGGCGTATTCGCCAGAAAAACGAAGAAGCGATTCTGGCTGCCGCCGAGGAAGAGTTCGCTCGCCACGGTTTCAAAGGCACCAGCATGAATACCATCGCCCAGACCGTCGGCCTGCCCAAGGCCAACCTGCACTACTACTTCAGCAACAAGCTGGGGCTGTACCTGGCGGTGCTGAGCAACATCCTCGAACTGTGGGACAGCACCTTCAACAACCTCACCGCCGAAGACGACCCGGCGGTGGCGTTAGCTGCTTACATTCGCGCCAAGATGGAGTTCTCGCGGCGTCAGCCGCTGGCCTCGAAGATCTTCGCCATGGAAGTGATCGGTGGCGGCGAGTGCCTGACCGAGTACTTCAACCAGGACTACCTGACCTGGTTCCGCGGCCGCGCCGAGGTGTTCGAAGCCTGGATCGCTGCCGGCAAGATCGACCCGGTGGACCCCATCCACCTGATCATTCTGCTGTGGAGCAGCACCCAGCATTACGCCGACTTCAACCAGCAGGTATGCCGCCTCACCGGGCGTAAAAAGCTGGCCAAAGAAGACTTCGCAGTGGCCAGCGACACCCTTATCCACATCATCCTCAAAGGGTGCGGGCTGACGCCGCCAAGCGCCTGATGTCGTTCACCCTGAGCCAACCTTGCGAGTTTCGCGAGGACATCAAGAAGAGCCGTTTCCTCACCTTGGCTGCGCCCGTTACCAGCGCGGCCGAGGCGATGGCCTTTATCGAACAGCACAGCGACCTGGCCGCCACCCACAACTGCTGGGCCTGGAAAGTCGGCCAGCAGTACCGCTTCAGCGACGATGGCGAACCGGGCGGCACCGCTGGCCGGCCGATTCTGGCGGCCATCGAAGGCCAGGACTGCGATCAGGTGGTGGTGCTGGTGATCCGCTGGTACGGCGGCATTCAGCTCGGCACCGGTGGATTGGCAAGGGCCTATGGCGGCGGGGCGAGCAAGTGTTTGCAGACCGGCGAGCGGGTGGAATTGGTCAGCCGGGTGAGCTGTGCGTGCCATTGCCAATTCGCCGAATTGCCCCTGCTCAAAACGCGCTTGCCTGAGCTGGAGGCGTTGCTGGAAAGCGAGCAGTACGACGGCGAAGGGGCGCAAGTGCAGATCGCCATTCCGGAAGCGCGGTTTGCCGAATTGCACAAGCTGCTGGCCGATATCAGCCGTGGGCGCATCGTTTTGCAGCGCCTGCAAGAAGAGCATCGCGGCTAAAGCCCCTCCCACAAAAGCAGACCTCATTTCTTGTGGGAGGGGCTTCAGCCGCGACGAAGCAAACACCGCCTCCAACCTCGCCCAACAACCAAAGCTTGCGCACCACCCTGGTGCCCTTCCCCACCCACAAAAATTAATCACCCCCTCTACCAGCGCTTTCTGACCCACTGGCCAAGTTTTTGCTTATGCCTGCCTCAGTAGTCTTTTTCTGAGTCAGTGATCATGTCCAGTTCCCCTCCTGTTCCGCGCTTGCTGTTGCAAGGCATCACCAAGCGCTACCCCGGCTGCCTGGCCAACGACCGTATTGACCTCAGCATCGAGGCGGGGGAAATCCACGCCTTGCTGGGGGAAAACGGTGCGGGCAAAAGCACCTTGATGAAGATCATCTACGGCGTCACCCAGCCCGACAGCGGCAGCCTGGTCTGGCAGGGCGAAGCGCTGAAAATGCGCGACCCGGCCATGGCCCGCAGCTTGGGTATCGGCATGGTGTTCCAGCATTTCTCCCTGTTCGAAACCCTCACCGTGGCCGAGAACATTGCCCTGGCCATGGGCAGTGAGGCCGGTACGCCGAAGCAGCTTGAGCCGAAAATTCGCGAAGTGTCGCAGCGCTACGGCATGGCCCTGGAGCCGCAACGCCTGGTGCACAGCCTGTCGATTGGCGAGCGTCAGCGGGTGGAGATCGTTCGCTGCCTGATGCAGGACATCAAGCTGCTGATCCTCGACGAACCCACTTCGGTGCTCACTCCACAAGAGGCCGACGAGCTGTTCGCCACCCTGCGCCGCCTGGCGGCCGAGGGCTGCAGCATTCTGTTTATCAGCCACAAGCTCGGCGAAGTGCGCGCGCTGTGCCAGAGCGCCACGGTGCTGCGCGGTGGGCGGGTGTCTGGCCACTGCGTGCCGGCCGAGTGCTCGGACCTGGAGCTGGCCAAGCTGATGGTCGGTGATGCCGAAGGGCTGGAAAGCAGCTATCCGAAAGTCAGCGGCGGCCGCGTACGCCTGCGGGTCGACGACCTCAACTGGCACAACATCGACCCGTTCGGCACCTCGCTGAGCAACCTGCGCCTTGAAGTGCGCAGCGGTGAAATTGTCGGCATCGCCGGGGTTGCCGGCAACGGTCAGGACGAACTGCTGGCCCTGCTCAGCGGTGAAGTGCGTTTGCCCCGTGGCGAGCGTGAACGTATCAGCCTCGACGATCACCCCATCGCCAACCTGTATCCCGACGCTCGACGCTCGCGCGGCCTGGCCTTTGTGCCGGCCGAGCGCTTAGGCCATGGCGCGGTGCCGGATATGTCGCTCGCCGACAACGCCCTGCTCACCGCCTTCCAGCAAGGCCTGCTGAGCAAGGGCCTGATCCAACGCGCCAAGGTGCTAGCCTTCGCCGACGAAATCATCAAACGTTTTGCGGTGAAAACCCCGAACGCCGAGGCAGCGGCGCGCAGCTTGTCTGGCGGCAATTTGCAGAAATTTATCCTCGGCCGGGAAATCATGCAGCAGCCGAAACTGCTGGTGGCCGCGCACCCGACCTGGGGCGTGGACGTCGGCGCCGCCGCTGCCATTCACCGCGCCCTGATTGCCCTGCGCGATGCCGGCGCAGCGATTCTGGTGATCAGCGAAGACCTCGACGAACTGTTCCAGATCAGCGACCGCATCGGCGCCTTGTCCAGCGGCAGCCTGTCGCCCCTGGCCGCCACCGCCAGCACCACGCCGGCGGATGTCGGGCGCTGGATGGCCGGCCAATTCGCGCATGAAGCGCCTCACCTTTCCACCGGTTCCAGCGCCAGCAGCGCTGCCACCTTGAGCTGACGGAGCACCCCCATGTTGTTATCCCTGGAACCGCGCGGCCAGCAATCACGCGCCATGCTCTGGCTGTCGCCATTGCTGGCCGCCGTGCTGACACTGGTGTGCGGCTCGTTGCTGTTTTTAGTGCTGGGCCTGTCCCCGGTAAAAACTCTGCACACTCTGCTGATTGCACCAATCAGCGACTGGTACGGGGTGTCGGAGTTGTTGGTCAAAGCCCTGCCGATTCTGCTCTGCGCCCTGGGCCTGGCGGTGGCCTACCAGGCGCGTATCTGGAACATCGGCGCTGAAGGTCAGCTGCTGCTCGGCGCCCTGGCCGGCAGTGCCGTGGCGGTGAATATCATCGACTGGGAAAGCCGCTGGGCGCTGGTCTGGGTGCTGGCGGCCGGGACCTTCGCCGGCGCTGCCTGGGGCGGCCTGACGGCCTGGCTGCGCACGCAGTTCAACGCCAACGAAATCCTCACCAGCATCATGCTCAACTACATCGCCCTGAACCTCCTGCTGTACTTCGTCCACGGCCCGCTGAAAGACCCGGAAGGCTACAACTTTCCGCAATCCGCAATGTTCGGCGACATGGCCCGCTTGCCACTACTGAGCGAAGAGGGGCGGATGCACAGCGGCATCTATTTCGCCCTGCTGGCCCTGGTGGCGATCTGGGTATTGCTGCAGAAAAGTTTTCTCGGTTTTCAGATCAAAGTGCTCGGCCTCGACCGTCGCGCCGCCGGCTTTGTCGGCTTTCGCGAGAAGAGCCTGGTGTGGTTTGCCCTGCTGGTCAGCGGCGCCCTGGCGGGTTTGGCCGGGGTCAGCGAAGTAGCGGGGCCGATTGGCCAACTGGTGCCACAGGTGTCGCCAGGCTATGGCTACGCGGCGATCACCGTGGCCTTTCTCGGGCGCCTCAATCCACTCGGCATCGTCTTCGCCAGCTTGCTGATGGCGTTGCTGTACATCGGTGGTGAGAACGCGCAGTTGAACCTGAATTTGCCCCAGGCGATCACCCAGTTGTTCCAGGGGATGATGCTGTTTTTCCTGCTGGCGTGTGACGTGCTGATTTTGTATCGGCCGCGGGTGAAGGCGGTTTGGAAGAAGCGCTTGGTGGTGAAAGAGGCGCTCGTCTGAAGACCGCTCCCTCTCCCCCGCCCTCTCCCCAAGGGGAGAGGGGGTCAGACCTCACGCGGTTTGGCTCCCCTCGCCCGCTAGGCCGGCCGGGCAGGCGAGAGGGGCTGGGGGAGAGGGCCGCTTTTCGCTGCCAACAATAATTTTGCGGAGCAACACCCGATGGATCTCGACCTGTTAAGCAACATCCTCTTCGCCATGGCCCGCACCGGCACACCGTTGCTGCTGGTGGCCCTGGGCGAATTGATCTGTGAGAAAAGCGGGGTTCTGAACCTCGGCCAGGAAGGCATGATGCTGTTCGGCGCCGTGGTCGGTTTTATCGTCGCCTTCAGCACCGGCAGCCTGTGGCTCGGCGTGTTGCTGGCGATAGCGGCCGGCATGCTGCTGTCCTTGCTGTTCGCTGCGGTGGCCCTGGGCTTTAACGCCAATCAGGTGGCTACCGGCTTGGCGCTGACCATCTTTGGCGTCGGCCTGTCGTCCTTCATTGGCGCCGCTTGGGTGGGCAAACCGTTGACCGGATTCGAACCGCTGGCGATTCCGCTGCTGAGTGAAATTCCGCTGATCGGGCGCATGCTGTTTGCCCAGGATGCGCTGATCTACCTGTCCTTCGCGCTCTTCGCCCTGGTCGCCTGGGTGCTGCTGAAAAGCCGCATCGGCCTGATCATCCAGGCCGTCGGCGAAAACCCCGACGCCGCCAGCGCCATGGGCCTGCCTGTACTGCGCGTACGCACCCTGGCGGTGATGTTCGGCGGCGCAATGGCTGGGCTGGCGGGCGGTTACCTATCATTGGCCTACACCCCCATGTGGGCAGAAAACATGACCGCCGGCCGCGGCTGGATCGCCCTGGCCCTGGTGGTGTTCGCCAGCTGGCGAGTGTTCCGTGTTCTGCTCGGCGCCTATCTGTTCGGCCTGGCCAGCATCATCCACCTGGTGGCCCAGGGTGTCGGCCTGTCGGTGCCCTCCAACCTGCTGGCGATGCTGCCGTATGTGGCGACCATTCTGGTGTTGGTACTGCTATCGCGCGACGCGATCAAAACCCGCCTGTTTGCCCCGGTGTCCCTCGGCAAGCCTTGGCAGCCTGGGCATTAAGAGCGGGAGGTAGAAGGTGCTCCTACGGGACTTTGCGATTCGTAGGAGCGGCTTCAGCCGCGATTGGGCCTAAAGCCAAACAGCGTCCCACAACGGGTAATCACCGATGCGGTCGACCAACCCTGCACGCAAAGGATTGGCAATCACGTAACGCGCTAACGCTTTTATATCGTCCTCCCCGCGCAACGCACGATCGTGATAACCGTGCTGCCAGAGCGCGCCTGTGCGTTGTAGATGCGCGTTAATGACTCGTCCGCTGCGACCTTTCAGAAAACGCATCAATGTATCTAGCGAGCCATTTTGCAAACTGACCAACCAATGCAAGTGATCAGGCATCACCACCCAGGCCAGTGATTCAACTGTGCCCTGTTGATGAAGCTTTCGCAGTTCATTCACCAGTAGGCGGCCAGCTGCAACGTCACGAAACAGTGGATCGCGCCTATGCACTACCGCCGTCAGCAGATAAATGCGGCCAGTTTCGGAATGGCGTCCGAATCGCAGACGGGTGCCGTGAGGCGCGTGTGGTTGGGGCATTCCGTTGCCTCTTCAGTAAGGTGTCTCGGCGACAATCGTATCGCGGCTGAAGCCGCTCCTACGGGATTGTGCAGTCTGGTGAGGCCTGCACCAGATCACAGCGCGCCGATTCAGCCATGCACCATCAGCGCTCCTCGCCCCCAAACACGAAAAGACCACAGCCCCAGTTTTAAGCGCCTGCATCGGTTAATTGTCCAGTTGGTCAATTTTTTGCAATCACAGGTTTCAGCAACTCAAAAGAACAACGACACACACCACTGGAGCTTCATTCGCTATGCAGAACAATCTGAAAAAGCCCCTGCTGCGGACCCTGATCGCCGCACTCGGTTTCAGCGCCACGCTGGGCGCGTTCGCCGCTGATCCGCTGAAAGTCGGCTTCGTCTACATCGGCCCGGTGGGTGACCACGGCTGGACCTACCAGCACGAGCAAGGCCGCAAGGAAATGGCGGCAGCCCTGGGCGACAAGGTCGACACCAGCTTCGTGGAAAACGTCCCCGAAGGCGCCGACGCCGAGCGCGTGATCCGCAACATGGCCAAGAACGGCTACAAAGTGATCTACACCACCTCGTTCGGTTACATGAACCCGACCCTGAAAGTGGCCAAGCAATTCCCTGGCGTGATCTTCGAACACGCCACTGGCTACAAGCAGGACAAGAACATGGGCACCTATCTGGCGCGCACCTATGAAGGTCGTTATGTCGGTGGTTTCCTCGCGGCGAAAATGACCAAGACCAAGAAAGTCGGCTACGTCGCCTCGTTCCCAATTCCGGAAGTGATCCGCGACATCAACGCCATCCAGCTGGCTCTGGACAAGTACAACCCCGGCACCGAAATGAAAGTGGTGTGGGTCAACTCCTGGTTCGATCCGGGCAAAGAGTCGGACGCCGCCAACGCCCTGATCGACCAGGGTGTGGACGTAGTGTTCCAGCACACCGACAGCCCGGCGCCGATCCAGACCGCCGAACGCCGTGGCGTGTACTCGGTGGGCTACGCCTCCGACATGGCCCACTTCGGCCCGAAAGCGGTGCTGACCTCCATCGTCAACGACTGGGGCCCGCACTACATCAAGTCGACCCAGGCGGTTATCGACGGCACCTGGAAACCTCAGGACTACTGGGGTGGTCTGGCTGACGGCACGGTGAAATTGCCGATCAGCGACATCGTGCCGGCCGACGTGAAAACCGAAGCCGAGAAGATCATTGCGGACATCAAGTCCGGCGCCTTTCACCCGTTCACTGGCCCGATCAAAGACCAGACCGGCGCGGTCAAAATTCCCGCTGGCGTCGTAGCCACCGAAGCTGAACTGGCTTCGATGAACTACTACGTAGAAAACGTTAAGGCTGAACTGCCGAAGTAAGTACTATCGCAAGTTGGGGGCACCCGAACGGTGCCCCTTTTTACATCTGCTATCTGTGCCGTCCCTGCTGAAACACTCAGCAGAACCGCCTCTTCGCTATGGGTACGAGAAGACCTGAAGCAACAACCTTCTTGGAGCCACCATGCCCAATTCCCTGCCCCTGATTGATATCGCCCCCCTTTACCAAAACGACGACGCCGGCTGGCTGGCAGTTGCCAAGCAGATCGACGCCGCATGCCGCGAGTGGGGCTTTTTTTATATCAAGGGCCACCCCATCAGCCCGGAACGAATCGACGCCCTGCTGCAGGCCGCGAAAACCTTTTTCGCCGCCAGCGAAGCAGAAAAACTGCGCATCGATATCACCCAGAGCGAACACCATCGCGGCTACGGCGGCATCGCCACCGAGCAGCTCGATCCGACCAAACCGAGCGACCTGAAAGAAACCTTCGACATGGGCTTTCATATGCCCGCCGACCACCCCGAAGTGCTGGCCGGCAAACCGCTGCGCGGCCCCAACCGCCACCCCGAGCAGCTGGGTTGGGAAGCGTTGATGGAACAGCACTACAGCGACATGCAGGAGCTGGCGAAAACCCTGCTGCGCGCCATGACCATTGCCCTGGGCATCGAACGCGACTTCTTCGATGCGCGCTTCAACGAGCCGATCAGCGTGCTGCGCATGATCCACTACCCGCCGCGCCACACTGCCAGCAGCGCCGAACAGCAAGGCGCCGGCGCGCACACCGACTACGGCTGCATCACCCTGCTGTACCAGGACGACGCCGGCGGCTTGCAGGTGCAGAACGTCAAAGGCGAATGGATTGATGCGCCGCCGATTGCCGGCAGCTTTGTGGTCAACCTCGGCGACATGATGGCGCGCTGGAGCAACGACCGGTACAAGTCCACCCCGCACCGGGTGATTAGCCCGTTGGGCGTGGATCGCTACTCCATGCCGTTCTTCGCCGAGCCGCATCCGGATACGCAAATCAGCTGTTTGCCGGGGTGCTCGGACGCAGCGAACCCGCCGAAGTATCCAGCGACCACCAGTGTGGAGTATTTGCTGTCGCGGTTTGCCGATACCTACGCCTACATCCGCGAGCAAGAGGCGGTTTAAGGTCAACAGCATCGCGGCTAAAGCCCCTCCGACACTGGACCGAAGATTCTTGTGGGAGGGGCTTTAGCCGCGAGCTTTTTTACCGTCGCCCCACCATTCCCCCGCTATGCTGTGCCCCTCTCCCTCAAAAACAGGAGCCGCACATGGCACAGGCAAAATCCGCATTGATCATTGGCGCCTCGCGCGGCCTCGGGCTGGGCTTGGTACAGCAACTGCACGCCGATGGCTGGCAGGTGACCGCCAGCGTTCGCAGCCAGGCCGGCGTTGACGCATTGCGGGCCCTGCCAGGGGTGAAGATCGAACAGTTGGATATCAATGACGGCGCCCAGGTCGGCGCGTTGCAAAAACGCCTCGAAGGCCAGACCTTCGACCTGCTGTTTATCAACGCCGGCGTCTCCGGCCCTGCCCATCAGTCCGTTGAGCACGCCACTGTCGAAGAGCTCGGCCAGCTGTTTATGACCAACGCCATCGCCCCGATTCGCCTGGCCCAGCGCCTGGTCGATCAGGTGAAAAAACCCAGCGGTGTATTGGCCTTTATGAGCTCGATCCTGGGCAGCGTGGCCATTCCCGAAGGCAACAACATGCCGCTGTACAAGGCCAGCAAGGCGGCACTGAATTCGATGACCAACAGTTTTGTCTGCGAGCTGCAAGACAGCAGCCTGACCGTGCTGTCGCTGCACCCGGGCTGGGTGAAAACCGACATGGGCGGCGAAGGTGCACCGCTGGATATCGAGACCAGCTGCAAAGGACTGGTGGCGCAGATCAACGCGCAGGCGGGGAAAGGCGGCTATCGGTTTATTGATTACCAGGGCGAAAGTATTGCCTGGTAAGTGTTTGCCCTCTCCCCCGTGAGCGGGCGAGGGGAGACAAACGGAGCTTGCCGCATTAACTCGGTCGGCCCCCTCTCCCGCATGCGGGAGAGGGTTGGGGAGAGGGCAGCGATCTACAGCCCAATAAACGTCAGCATCAAAAACGTCGCAAACAAGGCGAAGTGGGTCATGCCTTCAATGGCATTGGTCTCACCGTCATTGAGGTTAATGGCGGCGACGATCAGGGTGATAAACACCATCACCGACTGAATCGGCGTCATCGCCATCAGGAACGGTTGACCGGTGTACAGGGCAATGCCTTCCATCACCGGCACGGTCAGAATCACCGTCGACAGCGACGCGCCCAGGGCGATGTTGACCACCGATTGCATGCGGTTGGCCATGGCCGCGCGCAGGGCGGTGAGAATCTCCGGCGCAGCAGAAATCGCCGCCACCAGCAACGCAGCCAATACTGGCGGTGCCCCCGTGCCTTCCAGTCCCAGGTCCAGCGCTTTCGACATCACCTCGGCCAACGCGCCGATAACGATCACGCCCAGTACCAGCATGGCGATGGAAAAGGCTTTGCTGTCGTGCTGCTCTTCTTCGGTATTGGCGCGGCGTTTTTCCGGGTAGGCGTAGCTGAAAAAGTAACTGTGCGGGCCCACCTGCATGCGCAGGAACAGGGCGTAGAGCATGATCATCATGACCACGGTAAAGGCCGAATAGGCCTTCCACGAACCCTCCGGCACGAACTCCGGCACCACCATGGAAATGCCCATGGCAGTGAGGATCATCACGCTGTAGCTTTTCGCCGAGTCGTCGTTGTAGGGCTGCTCGCCATGCTTGATGCCGCCCATCAGCGCGGCCAGGCCGAGGATGCCGTTGATGTCGAGCATCACCGCCGAATAAATGGTGTCGCGCACCAGGGTCGGCGAGGCTTCGTTGCTCATCATGATGGCCAGCACCACCACTTCCACCAGCACCGCAGCCAGGGTCAGGATCATGGTGCCGTAGGGGTCGCCCACCCGGTGCGCCAACAGCTCAGCATGGTGGGCAACGCGCATCGAGGCGCAGATGATCGCCCCCACCAACGCCAGCGCGCCCACCAGGGCAACGCCCTGGCCGGAGTGCAGCAAGGCATGCTCCAGCGGGTAGGCAATGGCCACTGCGGCAATCGCGATCAGCAGCAGTTTTTCGTCTTTGAAATGGGCAAGCATGGGCCGTAGCAGTCCTTGGCAACAAAATGTTGCAGCAGCTTAAGCGGCTGCGCCCTCACTGCCAACCGGAAGCAGCAAGGGGATTACAGGAGATTCTGTCTCGCTGGTCAGCTAAACTGCGCGGCAGATTTCTTTTACAAGGTGCTTACCCATGTACGACTGGCTCAATGCCTTGCCCAAGGCCGAACTGCACCTGCACCTGGAAGGCTCGCTGGAGCCCGAGCTGCTGTTCGCCCTGGCCGAGCGCAACAAGATCGCCCTGCCCTGGAACGATGTCGAAGCGCTGCGCAGCGCCTACGCGTTCAACAACCTGCAGGAGTTTCTCGACCTCTACTACCAGGGCGCCGACGTGCTGCGTACCGAGCAGGATTTTTACGACCTGACCTGGGCCTACCTGCAGCGCTGCAAGGCGCAGAACGTGATCCACACCGAACCCTTCTACGACCCGCAAACCCACACCGACCGTGGCATCCCCTTTGAAGTGGCGCTGAACGGCATCAGCACCGCGCTCAAAGACGGTCGCGAGCAGTTGGGGGTGAACAGCGGGTTGATTCTGAGTTTCTTGCGCCACCTGTCGGAAGACGAAGCACAGAAAACCCTCGACCAGGCCCTGCCGTTTCGCGATGCGTTTTTTGCCGTCGGCCTGGACAGCTCGGAAATGGGCCACCCGCCGAGCAAGTTCCAGCGCGTGTTCGACCGCGCCCGTGGCGAGGGTTTTCTCACCGTGGCGCATGCCGGCGAAGAGGGCCCGCCCGAGTACATCTGGGAAGCGTTGGACTTGCTCAAGATCAGCCGCATCGACCACGGCGTGCGCGCCAGTGAAGACCCACGGTTGATGCAGCGCATCATCGACGAGCAGATCCCGCTGACCGTCTGCCCGCTGTCCAACACCAAGCTCTGCGTGTTCGAACACATGGGCCAGCACAACATCCTCGACATGCTCGAGCAGGGCGTGAAGGTGACGGTGAACTCGGATGACCCGGCGTACTTCGGTGGCTACGTGACCGAGAACTTCATGGCACTGCACGAGCACCTAGGCATGACCGAAGACCAGGCCAAGCGCCTGGCGCAAAACAGCCTGGATGCGCGGTTGTTTAAAGGCTGATTGCGGCCCCGTAGGAGCGGCTTCAGCCGCGATGCTTGTGAACTTAAAAGCATCGCGGCTAAAGCCGCTCCTACAGGTCTCACGTTAGCTGGTGACGGCGGAGGAACTGGCCCGCCGCGAAACCACCAGCCAATCCAGCACCCCGATCACCACCAGCGACATCCCCACCAGCGGAAACGCCACGCCCAGCGCGATGATGATCACCACCGCCGTTTTCCACAGCGGCAGGTCATGACGCAGAGGCGGCACGCCCAGTTGCCCTTGCGGCCGACGTTTCCACCAGATCACCAGGCCACTCACCGAGCTAAGCAGAATCAGCAGGCACACCGCCAACATCAGCAGTTGGTTGGCCAGGCCGAACAGTTTGCCTTCGTGCAGCATCACCCCGGTTTCGACGCCCTTGGCCACCAGGTTGTAGTGCTGCCAACGCACGTCGGCCAGCACCTGGCCGCTGTATTGGTCGACATGCAGGGTGGCGTCGTTGCGTGGGTCATCGGCAAACAGGGCGATGGTGTACACGCCTTCGTTGCCCTGCGGCAGGGTGATGCTGTAGCCCGGCTGCACACCGTTGGCCTGGGCGATGTCGACCACTTGCTGCAGAGGAATCTGCCCCGTGGTGGCGGGCGCCATGTCGGCCATGCTGTGGCCGTTGTGCGCAGCGTGGGGGTCGACGGCTGGCGGTTTGGAGGCTGGCAGCGGGGTGTTTTCCACGGCCCAGGCGACGGTCTGCGAATCCGCCGTGTTCAGGCTGCGGGTCTCGACGCCGGATTTCGGCACGTCATTCCACATCGCCGCCGGGAACTGGTTCCACACATCGGCAAAGCTTTTGCCCCAGAAACCGGTCCAGGTCATGCCGGTGAGCAGCATGAACAGCAACAGCAGCGAACCCCAGAAGCCGGTGACCGCATGCACGTCGCGCCAGAACAAGCGCCCGCGCGCGGCCATTCGCGGCCACAACACACCGGCACCCCAACGCCCACGCGGCCACCACAGGTACAGGCCGGACACCACCAGCACCACACCCCACCCGGCCGCTAATTCGACTAACCGATCGCCAACGGTGCCCAGCAGCAGCTCGCCGTGCAGCGCACGGGCCAGGGCTTGCAGGTTGTTCTGCGCATCCTGGCTGCCGAGCACGATGCCGCTGTAGGGGTCGATAAACAGGTTGAGCTTGCGCCCTGCCTCGGTGACCACGAATTGCGCGCTGTGGCGCTCATCCACCGGCGGCAGGTATTGGCTGATCGCCGCCTGTGGATAAGCCGCCTGAACCCGCGCCATTTGTTGCTCGGCGCTGAGCACCTGGCCAATCGGGTTGGCCTGCAACAGGTCGGCGTACATCAGGTTGTCGAGCTGCGGTTTGAACAGATAAATGATGCCGGTCAGCGACAGCACGATCATGAACGGAATGACAAACAGGCCGGCATAGAAGTGCCAGCGCCAGGCCTGGTTGTAGAACGACACAGGAGCCTTGCTCATAGGTGCGCCCCCCGGCGTTCAGTTTTTGTGTTGGGACATATCGTGCTGTTCGGCCGGTGCTTCTTTCTGCACGGCCACTTGCACGGTCACCTCACCGGCTTTCTCGAAATGCAGGGTCAGCGGGAAACGTTCGCCATCCTTGCCCTGCTGTTTCAGGTTGAACAGCATCACGTGGTAAGCCATCGGCGCGAAGGTGGCTTCGCCGCCGGCTGGCACGGTGACGAACTGCACCTGCTGCATTTTCATCAGGCCGTTCTGGTCAATGTGTTCATGCATCTCGGCCTTGCCGGCCACCGGGGTGTCCACCGAGAGCAAACGGTCGGCGCTGGCGCCCTTGTTGTGGATGATGAAATACACCGCCGAGGTCGGCGCGGTGGGCGGCATTTCGCGCGACCACGGGTGGTCGATGTGCAGCTCGCCCACTTGGTATTCATGGGCCATGGCAGTGAACGAAAGGGTCAGCAGGGCGGCAGCAGCGAACAGCGATTTAAACAAGCTCATCAGAATTCTCCGAACAGTCGAAAGGCAACGACAACACACAGGCACAGACAGCAATGGACCTGGGTTCAGAGCGGAGAAGCGCGGGGGTTGGCCGAGGGCCAGGAGTAACGCGGCGGGGCTTTGCTGCGGGGTTCGAAACTGGGTAAGCAATCACGGCGTTCGCGCAGCAACCAGCTCAGGCAGAACAGCAGGGCCAGGCCGAGGCTGACGGCGCCGCACAGGGGGCAATTGAACGGGGTGGTGGCGCTGGCGTCGTTGACCGAACCGCTGCCTGAATCCAGGGTGGGACCGGAGCTGTTGTCTGCCGAACAAAACGCCCCGCCAAAACCGTTCAGGCTCAAGCCGAGCATTTGGCCATGGCCGATCCCGCAGGCGAGCACGTTGAACAGCACGCTGAAGTACAGCAGCCAGGCCAGCAGTGAGCGGTTGGTCAGGGACGGTTTCATGGCCGCGACTCTACCACTGCAAAACGCGCTGACAAGCCCCGGATTGCCGCAGGGGCTAGCTGCCCCCGGGCTTGGCGCTAAGTAATTGGCTACAGCGTTGTTGGATAAATTCACGCAGCAGGTACACCGTTTTGCTCAGTTGGGCGCGATGGGTGCAGATTAGGTTAAGCGCCGCCGGCTCGCCACGCAGTTCCGGCAATAACACCTTGAGGCGCCCGGCCTGCACATCGGCGGCCACGTCCAGCCACGATTTGTACATCACCCCACGCCCGGCCACGCCCCAGCGGCGCACCACGTCGGCATCGTCGCTGACCTGATTGCCGCCCACCGTCACGCTCAGCTCGCGCTTGCCATCGATAAAACGCCAGCGCTCGTGCAAGCGCCCGCCAAGCATGTACAGCAGGCAGTTGTGCTGGGCCAGTTGGTCGATGCGTAGCGGTTCGCCGTGTTGCTGCAAATAGGTCGGCGAGGCGCAAAGCACGCGGCGGTTGTTGGGCGCCAGGGGCAGCGCCACCAGGCTGGAGTCTTCCGGGGCGCCGTAGCGGATGGCGATGTCCACCGGCTGGCGAAACAGGTCGGCGTTGCGGTCACCGAGCAGCAGCCGCACGTGCAGTTGCGGGTGTTCCAGCTGGAATTCGTCGAGCCAGGGCAGCAGCACGTTGCGGCCGAAATCCGAGGGCGCGGAAATCTGCAGCACCCCACTAATGTCTACCTTCCTGCCCGCCAATTGCTGCTGGGCTTCGTCTAGGCTTTGCAGAGCCGCGCGGGCATAGCCGAGAAACTGCTCGCCTTCGGGGGTCAGGCGCAGGCTGCGGGTGGAACGGGCGAACAGGCGAACCTCCAGCTCCTGCTCCAGGCGCTTGAGCGCCGCACTGGCCACCGCGGGCGACACGTCCAGGTCGCGCGCCGCCGCCGACAGGCTGCCGAGGTCGGCGGTACGTACAACGATGTGCAGGTCATCCAGGCGCAGCATGGTCGAGGTCCTTGGCAAGGCGATTATCAACGGCAGGTTGAAAGAGCCTCAGCTTCTACGCTGTTTTTCCCACCAGCGAAATAGCCGACCATGCTGACCATCCATTGCCCCTCTTTATTTGGAGCCGTACCCATGAAAGCCATTGCCTATTACCAACCCCTGGCCATCGATAACGAAGCCGCCTTGCAAGACATCGAACTGCCCACGCCTACCCCGCTGCCCCGCGACCTGCTGGTGGAAGTACGGGCGATTTCGGTAAACCCGGTGGACACCAAGATCCGCAAGAACGTGGCGCCGGAAAACGGCGAAGCCAAGGTGCTGGGCTGGGACGTGGCCGGCGTGGTCAAGGCCGTGGGCAGCGAAGTCACCCTGTTCAAGGTCGGCGACAAGGTGTTCTACGCCGGCGCCCTGAACCGTGCCGGGGCCAACAGCGAACTGCACGTGGTGGACGAGCGCATCGTCGGCCATATGCCGAAAAACCTCAGCTTCACCCAGAGCGCCGCTTTGCCACTGACCGCCATCACCGCCTGGGAGCTGCTGTTCGAGCGTCTGCAGGTGGCGCAGGGCAACAGCGGTAAGAAGCAGAGCTTGCTGATCGTCGGCGCCGCCGGTGGCGTCGGTTCGATTCTGGTGCAGCTGGCCCGTCAGCTCACCGATCTCACCGTGATCGGTACCGCCTCGCGCCCCGAGACCCAGGACTGGGTACGCGAACTGGGCGCCCACCACGTGATCGATCACAGCAAGCCGCTGGCTGAAGAGCTGAAGCGCATCGGCGTCGGCCAGGTCACCCACGTGGCCAGCCTGACCAACACCGACCAGCATTTCGCCCAGTTGATCGAAGCCCTGGCGCCTCAAGGCAAGCTGGCGCTGATCGACGACCCGAAAAGCCTCGACGTGACCCAGCTCAAGCGCAAGAGCCTGTCGCTGCACTGGGAGTTCATGTACACCCGCTCACTGTTCGAAACCGCCGACATGATCGAGCAGCACCGCCTGCTCAACCAGGTGGCCGAGCTGATTGACGCCGGCACGCTGAAAACCACGGTGGGCGAGCACTTCGGTAGCATCAACGCGGCCAACCTGCGCCGCGCCCATGCCCTGCTGGAAAGCGGCAAGGCCAAGGGCAAGATTGTCCTGGAAAGCTTCTGAGCACCCAAAGCATCGCGGCTGAAGCCGCGATGCTTTGGGTGGGACTATTGACCGTGTGTCGCTCGAATGATCTCGGTCAAAGACAATTCAGCGCTCAGGACTAGACTGCAACTTCCTCGACTTTTCCCACCAGCAGGAGGCAGGCATGAAAATTCTTGTTCGTACGCTCTCCACGCCGCAAGGCCCGCTTTGGCAAGTTCGCATGGACCAGCATGCGGTGAGTTTTCGCAGTGAGGCGCAGGCCCGCGAGTTCGTGAATACCCTGGAAGCCCGTCTGAAAGCCCCCCACCAGCTACCGCTGGTCGAACAACGCGCCGCCGGCTAAGCCGCGCGGCTTTCTACGCTGCGTGCCGTTACAAGACACCGAACGGCACGCTCTTCGCGCTGCGCGACGTCACCTGCGCCAGCACCATCGCCAACACCCCACAGCCGCTGATCACCAGCGCCATCGGCATGGCCGTGCCGTCGTGCAGGATGCCGACCAGGCTGGCCGCGCCAGCTGCCACGCTGAACTGCAGGCAACCGAGCATTGCCGAGGCGCTGCCGGCATGGCTGCCCTGCCCCGCCATGGCGCAGGCCGAGGCGTTGGGAATGATGCAGCCAAGGCTGGCGATAAAGCAGAACAGCGGCAGCATCAGCGGCAATAGCTGGGTCGGGCGCAACGCCGTGACCGCCAGCAGGATCAGGGCGAACAGCAGGTACAACCAGACAATTCGCACCAGCCAGTAACCCGGCCCGTGGTGGCGCAACAGCCGTGCGTTGACCTGCGCCGTAACGATGAAGCCCGCCGCGTTGCCACCGAACAGCCAGCCGTAATGCTCCGGCGGCACGCCATACAGCTCGATGAACACGAACGGCGACCCGGCGATGTAAGCGAACATGCCAGCCATGGCCACGCCACCGGTCAGGGCATGGCCCATGAACTGGCCGTCGCCGAGCAGCTTGGCGTATTGACGAAAGGCACCGCGCAGCGGTGGGCGGGCGATGCCGGTCGGGATGGTCTCCGGCAACCACAACGCCACGCCCAATAGACACAACACGCTGAAGCCGGTCAGGCAGTAGAAGATCGATTGCCAGCCAAACAGGTTGAGCAGCACGCCACCGCCAAACGGCGCGAGGATTGGCGCCACGCCCATCACCAGCATCAGTTGCGAGAACGCCTTGGCCGAGGCCAGCGGGTCACAGAGGTCGCGGATCACCGCGCGGGAAATCACCATGCCGGCACAGCCACCGAGGGCCTGGACAAAGCGCGCGCCGATCAGCCATTCCAGGTTCGGCGCCATGGCGCAGGCGAACGAGGCCAGGGTGAACAGCACCACGCCCACCAGCAATGGCAGACGCCGGCCGAAACGGTCAGTGAGTGGCCCGTAGACCAATTGGCCAATGGCCAGGCCGCTGAAATAGGCGGCCAAGGTCAGTTGCACATGCTCGACATCGGTGCCGAACGCATGGGCCAAGGTTGGGAAGCTCGGCAGGTAGAAGTCGATGGCCAGAGGGCCGAAGGCGCTCAGGGCACCGAGAATCAGCAAAATACGTAAATTCATGAACGGTCCGGCGGCGGAAGAAAAACGCGGCCGACGATGGTACACCAATAGCAGGCTAACGATCTCGCCACAAAGATCAAAGGCATCGCGGCTAAAGCCCCTCCCACAAGGATCGTGCGCTTTTGTGGGAGGGGCTTTAGCCGCGAGCTTTTAACAAGCAGCGCTAATGTGCGTCCGGGCTATCCGCTTGCTTCGGCTTTTTCTTGCTCAATTTCGCCGAGGCCGTTTCCACCAGCAGGTAGAACATCGGAATCACGAAAGTCGCCAGCAAGGTCGCCGCCAGCATGCCGCCGATCACCCCGGTACCAATCGAGTGACGGCTGGCTGAACCGGCGCCGGTGCTGATGGCCAATGGCACGCAACCAAGAATGAATGCCAGCGAGGTCATCACGATCGGCCGGAAGCGCAGCTTGGCCGCCTCCAGCGCCGAATCGTAAATGCTCATGCCTTGCTGGCGACAGAGCACGGCGAACTCGACGATCAGAATCGCGTTTTTCGCCGCCAGGCCGATCAGGGTCACCAGGCCGACCTGGAAGTACACGTCGTTTTGAATGCCGCGCAGCCACACCGCCAGAATCGCGCCGAACACCGCAAAGGGCACGGCGGTGACCACGGCCACCGGCAAGGTCCAGCGTTCGTACTGAGCGGCGAGAATCAGGAACACCATTACCAGGCCGAAGATAAACGCCGTGCTACCCGAGCCCTGGGAGGCCAGTTCCTGATACGCCTGGCCGATCCAGCCCAAGGTGTAGTCAGCCCCGAGCGTTTCATCCGCTACTTCTTGCATCGCTTCCAGCGCCTGCCCCGAGCTATAGCCCGGTGCCGGTCCGCCGAGGACTTTCGCCGCTGGGTAGACGTTGAAGCGCGCATAGCTGTCCGGGCCGAGGATACGGCGCACGCTGACCAAGGACGAAAGCGGCACCAGCTCCGAGGTAACCGAGGAGCGCACATACACCTGACTGAGGTCTTCGGGCTTTCTGCGGAACTCCGCCTCGGCTTGCAAGCTCACCTGCCAGGTGCGGCCGTAAAGATTGAAGTCGTTAACGTAGTAGCTGCCGAAGGTGGTCTGCATGGCGGTGAACACATCGTTGATCGCCACGCCCAGGGCTCGCGCCTTGGTGCGGTCGAGGTCGATGTAGTACTGCGGCACCTCGGCGTTGAAGGTGGTATTCACCCCCGCCAGCTCCGGGCGTTTGGCCGCCGCGGCCATGAACTTGTGAACCATCTGCTCCAGCTGTTCACTGCTGCCGCCGCTGCGGTCCTGGATATACGCTTCGAAGCCGCCGGTGGTACTCATGCCGGTGATCGGTGGCGGGTTGAAGGTCATCACCATCGCGTCTTTCTGCGACGCACCCATGCCCATGAAGGCGCGCGGCAGGTTGCGCGCGTCCAGCTCCTCGGTGGTGCGCTCACTCCAATCTTTCAGCGGAATAAACGACACCCCGGCGTTGCTGCGGGTGCCGAAGGTGAGCACGTCGAAACCGGCGAAAGTCACCACGTCTTGCACGGCCGGGTGTTTCATCAGTTGCTCGGTGACATCGCTGGTGACCTTCTCGGTGCGCGTCAGCGACGCGGCTGATGGCAGGAAATAGGCGTTGAGCACGTAACCCTGGTCTTCATCCGGCACCAGGGAGCTGGGCACCCGCCCGAACAGCACCACCATCAGCGCGATCATGCCGCCAAACAGCAGCAAGCCAATAAATGAGCGTTTGAGGAAGAACACCACCCCTCGGCTATAGCCAGCGGTGGCCTTGTCGAAGAAGGTGTTGAACCAGCGAAACGGAGCCGCCGGTTCCTTGTGCTCGGGCTTGAGCAACAAAGCGCACAGCGCCGGCGACAAGGTCAGCGCCACCAGCCCGGAAACCGCGACCGACACCGCAATGGTGATGGCGAACTGTTTATACATCTGCCCTGCCAGGCCACCGAGGAAGCCCACCGGAATGAACACCGCACAGAGCACCAGCACGATAGCGATGATCGGCCCGGTTACCTCCTCCATGGCCTTGATCGCCGCCTCGCGTGGCGGCAGCTTCTCGGTGCGCATCACCCGCTCGACGTTTTCCAGCACCACAATGGCATCGTCGACCACGATGCCGATGGCCAGCACCAGGCCGAACAAGGTCAGCAGGTTGATCGAGAAGCCAAGCATGTACATGCCGGCAAAGGTGCCGATCAGCGACACCGGAATGGCCAGCACCGGAATCAGCGTGGCGCGCCAGTTCTGCAGGAAAATGAACACCACCAGCACCACCAGCACCAAGGCCTCGAAGAAGGTGTGGATCACCTCCTCGATGGAGACCTTCACAAACTTGGTGGTGTCGTAGGGGATCTTGTAGGTCATCCCCGAGGGGAACCGTTTGGCCAGGCGCTCCATGGTGTCGCTCACGGCCTTGGCAGTGTCCAGAGCGTTGGCACCGGGTTGCAGGTAGATACCAAAGGCGGCGTTCTGCTGACCATTGAGGCTGGTCATCAGCGAGTAGTCCTGCGCCCCCAGTTCCACCCGGGCGACATCCTTGAGGAGCAAACTGGCTCCCGTGGTATCGGAACGCAGAATGATGCTCTCGAACTCTTTCGGGTCGGCGAACCGCCCTTGAGTGGTCACCGTATAGGTGAAGTCCTGCTCTTTGGTCAGCGGCTGGCGACCAAAACTGCCCGCTGCGAACTGCGAGTTCTGCTCCTGAATCGCACTGACCACATCGGTGGGCGTGAGGTTGTACTGCGCCAGTTTGTCCGGCCGCAGCCAGATGCGCATGGAGTAGTCCTTGGAGCCGAACTGGCTGGCGTCGCCCACGCCCTTGAGACGCTTGAGTTCGTCGATCACGTTGATCAGCGCGTAGTTGCTGATAAAGATCGGGTCACGGGAACCGTCCGGCGAATACAGGGTAATTACCTGCAGGATGTCGGAGGATTTCTTCTCCACCTTCACCCCTTGCCGGCGTACCTCTTCCGGCAGCTTGGCCAGCGCCGCCTGCACCTTGTTGTTGACGTCGATGGTGGCCTGGTCCGGGTCGGTGCCGACCTGGAAGTACACGTTCAGGCTCATGGCGCCGCTGCTGTCGGAGTTGGACAGCTGGTAGATCATGTTCTCGACGCCGTTGATTTCCTGCTCCAGCGGCGCCGCCACGGTCTCGGCGATCACCTGGGAACTGGCGCCGGGGTAATTGGCGCTGACCGCCACCTGCGGCGGCAGAATTTCCGGGTACTGGGAAATAGGCAGCGAGCGCATGGCCGACAGCCCGGCGAGCACGATAACCACGGAGATCACCGTGGCGAAGATCGGTCGATCGATAAAGAAGCGAGAAATCACGGCAACGCTCCTTAAGCTTGTTTCGCAGGTTGGTCGCTAGCCGCTTTGGCCTCGCTGGCTTTGACTGGCGACTCCGGACGGACCTTGAGCACGCCCTCGACAATCACCTTGTCGCCTACGTTGAGGCCCGCTTCGATCACCCAGCGCCCCTCCGAGGTGGGGCCGGTTGTCACCTGCCGCGCATGGGCCAACCCCTGTTCATCAACCACGTACACGAACGTGCCCTTGGGTCCCTGCAACAACGCACGTTCCGGCACGGTAATGGCGTTGGCCCGAGTCAACCCTTTGATCACCACCCGCATGAACTGGCCCGGGAGCAAGTTCTGATTGGGATTGGGCACTACCGCCCGGGCACTCACGGTGCCGGTGCCGCTGCTGACGAAGCTGTCGGTAAAGTCCACTCGCCCCTCGAGCGGGTAGTCACTGCCATCGCCGAACTTGAGCTGAGCAAACAGCTTGCCGTCGCTTGGCATCGACACCTTGCCGCTCTGCACGCCCTCGCGCAGGCGTTCCGCAGCGGTGTCGGGGTAGGCGAAGTTGACATACAAGGGATCGAGTTGCGTGAGCTGGGTGAGCAAACTGGCATTGGGATCAGAGGCTACTACCAGGCTGCCCTCGGACACGGTCTGCTTACTGGTGATGCCGGAGATGGGGGCGACCACGGTGGTGTAATCGAGGTTGATCTGGCTGGTTTCCACGTCGGCCTTAGCGGCTTCGACGTTGGCCTTGCTCTGCTCGAAATTGGACACCGCATTATCCAGCTCACTTTCACTGGCGAAACCTTTCTTCTGCAGTTCGCGAATCCGTTTCAGGTCGCGGTCGGTCTGCCGGTAGCGAGCCTGCGCTTGCGCCAGCGCGCCGTTAGCGCGCATCAGCGCCGCCTGGTAGGGACGCGGGTCAATGCGAAACAGCACCTGCCCAGCCTTGACCTTGCTGCCCTCCTCATACGTGCGCTGCTGCAGAATGCCGCTGACCTGCGCCCGCACCTGCACTTCCCGGTAACCCGCCGTACGCCCGGAATACTCCAGCACTATCGGGAAGGTTTCCGCCTTGGCCACTTCCACTGTCACTTCCGGTGGTGGCGGCGCGGGCGCAGCAGGCGCATCGGCGGCCTGGCTGACGGTGCCGAACAAGCTCAGGGTTATCAAGGAAAGAGGCACGACAAACGAAGACAAGGCGTACGGCATAACGGTCTCCATGACCAAGCGCATCAGATAAATAAAGATGATCCAGAGCTGGTCGATACATACAGGAGTGTTTGTAAAGTCCCCGCAGGCACTACAATGCCCCTCACGCCCGCTCTAACTGAACAGAGCCTAGACAGAAATAGCCCAACCGCCATGCGAAGAACCAAAGAAGAAGCAGAGAAAACCCGCAGCGCCATTTTGCTGGCCGCGGAGATGCTGTTTCTGCAAAAAGGCGTGGGCCACACCACCCTCGACCAGATCGCCAAGACCGCCGACGTCACCCGCGGCGCGGTGTACTGGCACTTTGAAAACAAGGCGCACCTGTTCCACGAAATGCTCAATCAGGTGCGCCTGCCGCCCGAACAAATGGCCGAATTGCTGTCGGCCGACAATCGCCGCGAGCCACTGCAGACCCTGCGGGATATCTGCGTGGATGCGCTGGTCAACCTGGTCCACGACGAACAGAAGCGACGGATCATGACCATCTTGCTGTTTCGCTGTGAGTTCACCGATGACCTGCGCGAAGCCGAAGACCGCCACAACGCCTTCGTGCGCCAGTTCATCGACCTCTGCGAAGCGCTGTTCCAACGCGCCGCTGCGCACTTGCAGCCGAGCATGACGCCGCGTCTGGCCGCACTCACCCTGCACGGGATGGTCATTGGCTTGTTCAGCGATTACCTGCGCGACCCCGAGCTGTACCGCCCGGAGCAAGAGGCAGGACCGATGATCGATGCGATCTTCCGCGGCCTGGCCCGCGAATGGCCGTTGAGCAACTAACCTAGGTGGTATCTGCTGCTGGAGCCTGACCATGCGCGCCTTTCTGTTTGCCTGGCTGTTGATCACCTCGGCGTTTGCCCACGCCGAATTCGCCGAAGCACCGACGCCGCAGTCGGACGGTTACGGGGTGTTGATCATTTCCCGCGAGCGGCTGGAAGTGGGGAGTCCTTGCGACATCGGCCTGTACCTGCAGGACCAACTGGCGGCGCGGTTGTGGCAAGGGCAGTCGGTGGCGTTCAACTTGCCGCCGGGGGCGATTTCGGTGCGTTTGGGGTTGTTGGGCCCAGGGGTGTGTTCGCCGGGGATCAGCCAGACCAGCAGTATTTCGGTGGACCTGATTCCGGGAGAAATTCGCCGGTATCGGATTGGGTTGAATACCACGGGGTTGTACCTGCTGCAGTCACCGCCCCTGAACCAATAGATGCCCTCCTTTTGCCGATCCGCGTTTCCCCTGTAGGAGCGGCTTCAGCCGCGAGCTCTTGATCCACCGACCAAAAGCGCTAGGGCTTGACCTTACCCAGGGGTCAAGGTTGATCCTGTGGACGAACTCAACGGAGATCGCCCATGTCCAGCCTCCACGCTTTCGACCTCCCCATCCAGGGCATGACCTGCGCCAGTTGCGCCGGCCGCGTCGAACGCGCCTTGCAAGCCGTACCCGGCGTTCAGCAAGCCAGCGTCAACCTGGCTACCGAGCACGCACGTATCCAAGCCCCCGCCGACGCCCTTCCACGTCTTATCGAAGCCGTGCACGGCGCGGGTTACAACGTGAGCAGCCAACGCCTGGAGCTGGCCATCAGCGGCATGACCTGCGCCAGCTGCGCCGGCCGTATCGAGCGTGCCCTGGCCCAGGTACCCGGGGTGAAAAGCGCCAGCGTCAACCTGGCCACCGAGCGCGCCCATCTCGAACTGGTCGGTAGCAGCGACGCGGCGCCCTTGTTGGCCGCGGTCAAAAGCGCAGGTTACAGCGCCAGCGTGATCAGCGATGCCCAACCCCAGCAAGACCCACAGCGCCAGCTGCAACGCGAACGTTGGGCGGTGCTGTTGGCGCTGGTTCTGGCGCTACCGCTGATGGCGCCGATGCTGCTGGAGTGGGCGGGGCTGCACTGGATGCTGCCGGCCTGGGTGCAGTTCGCGCTGGCCACCCCGGTGCAGTTCATCCTCGGTGCGCGCTTTTATGTCGCCGCCTACAAAGCCCTGCGCGCCGGTGCCGGCAATATGGATTTGCTGGTGGCCCTGGGCACCAGCGCGGCTTACGGCCTGAGTCTTTACCAGTGGTGGTCGGCACCGGCAGGCGCCATGCCGCACCTGTATTTCGAAGCAGCCGCGGTGGTGATCGCCTTGGTGCTGCTCGGCAAATACCTGGAAAGCCGCGCCAAACGCCAGACCGCCAGCGCCATCCGCGCCCTCGAAGCGCTGCGCCCGGACAGTGCGGTGCGTTTGCGTGATGGCGCGGAAGAACGGGTGGCGATCAGCGCCATCGCCCTCGGCGACCTGATCGTGGTGAAACCCGGCGAGCGCTTTGCCGTGGACGGCGAGGTGGTGGAAGGCCAGAGCCATGCCGACGAAGCGCTGATCAGCGGCGAAAGCCTGCCGCAGGCAAAACAGCCCGGCGACCCGGTCACCAGCGGCGCCATCAATGGCGAAGGCCGGCTTCTGGTGCGCACCCAGGCGCTGGGCGGCGAGACCGTGCTGGCGCGGATCATCCGCCTGGTGGAAGACGCCCAGGCCGCCAAGGCGCCGATCCAGAAACTGGTGGACCGGGTCAGCCAGGTGTTCGTGCCAGTGGTGATCGGCGCTGCCCTGCTCACCCTCGCCGGCTGGCTGTTAGCCGGTGCCGGGATAGAAACCGCGCTACTCAACGCTGTGGCCGTGCTGGTGATCGCCTGCCCGTGCGCCCTCGGTCTGGCCACGCCGACGGCGATCATGGCCGGCACCGGGGTGGCGGCCAAACACGGCATTCTGATCAAGGACGCGCACGCCCTGGAGATCGCCCACAAGGTCAGCGTGGTGGCTTTCGACAAGACCGGCACCCTGACTTCCGGCAGCCCGCAAATCGTCCACCTGCAGGCCAGCCACAACGACAGCGAACTGCTCAGCCTGGCCGGCGCCCTGCAGCGCGGTAGCGAACACCCGCTGGCCAAGGCGGTGTTGCAGGCTTGCAGCGAACGCCAGCTGCCACTGCCAAGCGTCAGCGCCAACCGCGCACTGGCCGGGCGCGGCATTGCCGGTACGGTTGATGGCCGCGAGCTGGCCCTGGGCAACCGCCGCCTGCTGGAAGAAAGCCAGTTGCCGGGCGAGCATTTCGACCAGCAGGCCAGCGCCTGGGAAGCCGAGGGCCGCACGTTGTCCTGGCTGCTGGAGCTGCAACCAACGCCACAGGTGCTCGGCTTACTGGCCTTTGGTGACAGTCTTAAACCAGGCGCGGCAGCGGCTATCGCCAACCTGCGCAAGCGGCAAATCACCTGCCACCTGATCAGCGGCGATAACCAGGGCAGCGCCCAGGCGGTGGCCACAGCATTAGGCATCGACTCGGTGCACGCCCAGGTATTGCCGGGAGAAAAATCAGCCCTGATCAACGGCCTGAAACAGCAAGCCACCGTGGCCATGGTGGGTGATGGCATCAACGACGCCCCGGCACTCGCCGCCGCCGACGTCGGCATCGCCATGGGCGGCGGCACTGATGTGGCCATGCAGGCGGCCGGCATCACCCTGATGCGCGGCGACCCACGCCTGGTGCCGGCGGCGCTGGAGATCAGCCGGCGCACCTACGCGAAGATCCGCCAGAACCTGTTCTGGGCCTTTATCTACAACCTGGTGGGCATTCCGCTGGCCGCCTTCGGCCTGCTCAACCCGATGCTGGCCGGCGCCGCCATGGCGCTGTCGAGCGTCAGCGTGGTGAGCAATGCGCTGCTGTTGAAACGCTGGAAGCCCGACTTTGAGGAGAACGATCAATGAACATCGGCCAAGCAGCAAAACGCTCAGGGCTGAGCGCCAAGATGATCCGCTACTACGAAAGCATCGGCCTGCTGCAGCCGGCCCATCGCAGTGAAGCCGGCTACCGCCACTACCAGCCGCAAGACCTGCACACCCTGGCCTTTATCAAACGCTCGCGCGACCTGGGGTTTTCCCTGGAAGAAGTGGGCAAACTGTTAACCCTCTGGCAAGACCGCCAGCGCGCCAGCGCCGACGTCAAAGCCTTGGCCCGCGACCATATCGATGCGCTGAACCGCAAGATCGACGAGCTCACCAGCCTGCGCGACACCCTGCACGACCTGGTGCAGACCTGCCACGGCGATGACCGCCCGGATTGCCCGATATTGAAAGATTTGGAGAAGGGCTGTTGCCCCTGAAAAACATCGCGGCTAACGCCCCTCCCACAATGGATCGAGCGTCCATGTGGGAGGGGCGTTAGCCGCGATGAATTTAATGCGGTATTACGCCTGCGACTGCAGGTAATTTTCCAGGCCGATGCGGTCGATCAAGCCGAGCTGCTGTTCCAGCCAGTACGCGTGATCTTCCTCGGTGTCCTGCAGTTGCAGAATCAGGATGTCGCGGCTGATGTAGTCCTTGTGGGTTTCGCACAGGGCCACGCCTTTGCTCAGGGCGGCGCGCACTTCGTATTCCAGCTTGAGGTCGGCGCGCAGCATGTCCGGCACAGAGCTGCCTGGGAACATCGGCTTGGCGGTCATGTCCGGGGTGCTTTCCAGAAACAGGATGCGCTGCAGCAGGGCATCGGCGTGCTGGGTCTCTTCTTCCATCTCGTGGTTGATGCGTTCATAGAGCTTGGTGAAGCCCCAGTCCTGGTACATGCGCGAATGC
The DNA here is from genome assembly GCF_003050835.1 of Pseudomonas sp. GV071. Classification (GTDB taxonomy): domain Bacteria; phylum Pseudomonadota; class Gammaproteobacteria; order Pseudomonadales; family Pseudomonadaceae; genus Aquipseudomonas. The sequence goes on from NZ_QAOJ01000015.1 coordinate 52,532, forward strand.
AGGAAATACTGGTCACGGGCGGACAGTTCGCCACGCAGCAGATCCTTGAGGTATTCGACGACTTCGTTATTGCCCTGCATTGCTATTTCCCCGCACAAAAAACCGAAGGCGAAAGCTTCGGCCGCCAAGACCGAGTGGTCAAGCCCGGCGTTTGGGCAACACGGTCACCGCCAGGCCGACAAACACCAGCGCACAGGCCAGCCAACTGAGCGGGCTGAGTTGCTCATCAAGCAGCAGCCAACCGGCCAACAGCCCGGAAACCGGCACTGCCAGGGCAAACGGGGTGACCACGCTGGCCGGATAACGGCGCAGCAGAAAGCTCCAGATGGCAAAGCCGACGGTGGTAGCGAGAAAGGCGATGAACAGCAGTGCGGCAATACCACGCAGGCTCAAGTGGGTGAGCGCGAAGCTGATGGCGGCCGGTCCTTCGAACACATAGGAAAGCGCCAGCAGCGGCAGCGGTGGAATCAGACTGATCCAGCAGATCAGGCGCAGCATGTCGGTGGCGCCGGAGCGCTTGGTGGCGATGTTGGCGCACGCCCACATCAGCGCGGCGAACACCACCAGGGCGAAGGCCAGCAAGCTATCGCCGAGCGGCCGCTGCCAACCGATCAACACCAGACCACTGGCGGCCAGAGCCAAGCCCGCCAGCGCACGGTGGCTGGGGCGTTCGCCGAGCATTACAGCGGCAATCAGAATGGTGAAGAACACCTGGCTTTGCAGCACCAGCGACGACAGCCCCGCCGGCATGCCCAAGTGCATGCCGACAAACAGCACACCGAACTTGAACACCCCGAGCAACAAGCCGATCTGCATGATCCGCCACCACGGCGCCGGCATCGGCCCACGCAGAATCAGCAACGGCAACGCCGCCAGGGCAAACCGCAGGGCGCAGAACAGCAGCGGTGGAAAATCCTCCAGGCCGACCTTGATCACCACGAAGTTCACACCCCAGATCAGGGTGACCAACAAGGCAAGCAAGGCGTGGCGTAAAGGCATGGCAGGGCTCCAGAAAAACTGGGGCCTACGCTAGCAGCTAGAGGGGGGTATGTATGGATACAGATGGGGATTTTGTTGGGCAGAGCAGATCAAGAGCATCGCGGCTAAAGCCCCTCCCACATGGATAGGTGATCCTTGTGGGAGGGGCTTCAGCCGCGATGCTTTTGGCTTTAAAAACTCACTGCAACCAAGGCGGCGGTGGTGGCTCGTCGGTTTTGGCCGGGCCTTCGGCGTCGGCACGAGCAGCCTGCTTGCGCTGTTCATCCAACCGCGCCGCTTCGATTTCGCGCATCACCGCACCCACGTCGGCACTCTCTTCTTCCTCGGCAAACTCACCGGTGAGCACGCTCGCCGGGTGCAGGGTGCCGGCTTCGTAGAGCGCCCACATTTCCTTGGCGTAGCGGGTCTGCTTGAGCTCGGGGGCGTAGCGCCCGAAGTAGGCAGCCATGTTGCCAACGTCGCGCTCGAGCATGCTGAACGCGTGGTTGTTGCCGGCCGCATCCACCGCCTGCGGCAGATCGATGATTACCGGGCCGTTGGCATCCAGCAGCACGTTGAATTCCGAGAGGTCGCCATGCACCAGGCCCGCGCACAGCATCAGCACGATCTGGCGGATCAGGAAGGCGTGGTACTCGCGGGCTTCTTCGGGCTCCATCACCACGTCGTTCAAACGCGGCGCGGCATCGCCGTCGGCACCGGCGATCATTTCCATCAACAGCACGCCGTCGAGGAAGTCGAAAGGCTTGGGTACCCGCACACCGGCACTGGCCAGGCGGAACAGGGCCGAGACTTCGGCGTTCTGCCAGTTCTCTTCCTGCTCCTTGCGCCCGTGCTTGGAGCCCTTGGCCATGGCCCGGGCGTCCCGACTGTTACGGACCTTGCGGCCCTCCTGGTATTCGGCCGCCTGGCGAAAACTGCGTTTGTTCGCCTCTTTATAAACCTTGGCACAACGTAACTCTTTACCGCAGCGCACCACATAGACCGCTGCTTCCTTGCCGCTCATGAGCGGGCGCAGCACCTCATCGACCAAGCCATCTTCAATCAAGGGTTCAATGCGTTTGGGAGTCTTCATCAGCTTTTATCAAGGGTCCTTTTTTGCCAGAGGTCGGTGGGCATGCCAGAGCGCGAAGGCCGGCTGCGGCCCATCCTCTCACAGCCCGCCGCAGATGCCGACCCTGGGAACGCGACGGAGGGCAAATCGTTGGCATGTGGAGTGGCTTCTGGATGAAATGTTGCGGCGCATTTTGCCGCTGCACAGCCCTACCCGCGCTGCAAATTCTGCTTCAGCGCTTCTATGGCATAGCGCACTTTCGCCGGCTGCGCATCGCGCCGCGGGGTGACCAAATAAATGGGCAGCGCTGCGTGCTGCCATTCCGGCAGTACCCGCTGCAGGCGACCGCTGGCCAGCTCGCCGCGCACCTCCGGTTCCGGCTGGATCGACAGGCCCATGCCCGCCAGGGTGAATTCGCGGGCGGCGATCATGTTGTTGCAACTGATCCGGCTTTCCAGTTTCAGCCGCCGCTCCTCGCCTTGGCGGTTGTGCAGCACCAGCTGCTGGGGCAGGTGCTGGGTGCTCAGGCTCAGGTAGTCGAGGTGTTGCAGCTGCTCAGGGGTTTCCAGCGGCGGATGCTGCGCCAGGTAGGCCGGCGAAGCGCAGAGCACGGCATTCCAATCGACCACATGGCGGGCCACCAAACTGGAGTTTTCCAGGCGGCCGATACGCAGGGCGATGTCGATACGCTGCTCGATCAGGTCGACCTGCTCATCATCGAAAAACACCTTCAGACGCAACTGCCGGTGCGCGGCGAGCAACGGCGCCAGCGCCCGGCTCAGGCGCCCGCCGGCAAAACCCACCGGGGCGGCGATGCGCAGCTCACCCACCGGCGCGTCGCGCAATTCCAGCAGGCGCTGCTCGGCCTCCTGGGCCAGCGCCAGCACCTGGGCGCAGCTGCGATAAAAGGTGGCGCCCGCTTCGGTCAGGGTGAGCTTGCGGGTGGTGCGGTGCAGCAGGCTGACCTGGGTACTGGCCTCCAGCTTGCTGATCTGTTGGCTGACCGCCGAGGAGGTCATGCCCAACTCGGCGGCAGCCGCCACCATCGAGCCCTTGTCCACCACCGTGGCGAACACCGCCATGCGTTTTAGCTGCTCCATTCTTAAGCACCGCTTAACTGTTTAAGCCTTTTTAGCCTATTTCTCCGACCTTTACCCATCACAGATGATGGCGACCAGTTCATCACTCACTTGGAGACACCCATGAAAATCGCCTTGATCGGTGCCAGCGGCTTTGTTGGTGCAGCTGTACTGCAAGAAGCTCTGAACCGTGGCCACGCGGTCACCGGTATTGTTCAGCACCCGGAAAAACTGCCGGCCCATGCCCAGCTCACTGCGGTGAAAGCCGATGCCTACGATGCCGCCGCCCTGGCGCCAGTGCTCAAGGGCCATGACGCCGTGGTCAGCGCCTTCAATCCGGGCTGGGACAAGGCCGACATCCTGCCGCTGTTCCTCAAAGGCAGCGCCGCGATTGCGGCGGCGAGCAAGCAGGCTGAAGTTAGCCGCCTGCTGGTGGTCGGTGGGGCCGGCAGTTTGTACGTGGCGCCGGGCCTGCAACTGATCGACACCCCGGACTTCCCTGCCGCTTACAAAAACGGCGCCGAGGGTGCACGGCAGCACCTGAACCAATTGCGTGATGAGCCGACGCTGGTCTGGACCTTCCTGTCGCCGCCAGCCTTGTTGCAGCCGGGTGTGCGCAGCGGCAAATACCGCGTGGGTGGCGAGGAGCTATTAATGGATGGCGCGGCACCAGCGGGGATCAGCGTGGAAGACCTGGCGGTGGCGATTGTCGATGAGCTGGAGCAGGGCAAGCAGTTGCGTAAGCGTTTTACTGTCGCAAATTAACCCTCAGCTCCAACATTCTGGATTCCGGCCTGCGCCGGAATGACGGAGGTTTTTGTACCTTTCGCCGTCATTCCGGCATAGGCCGGAATCCAGACTCGCATAAGCAACCCAAAAACTTCAGGCTGACTCCTGCGGCAAGGTCAACTCAATGGTCTCGCCAAACGATTCATCCAAACGCTGCAGATCAGAATTGATCGCCGCCGTGTCATCCGCCAGCCCCAGGGCCAAACTGCAGAATTCATCGGCAGCGCCAAGGAAGGCCATCACCACCATCGGGTCAAACTCGGTGCCGCTGCCGGCGCTGATCCGTTCCACCGCTTCGGCGTGGCTGCTGGTTTGCCGGTAGGGGTGGTGGGCAGTCAGTTCTTCGTAGCGCCCCACCACCGCCATCAGCCGTGCTGGCAGAGGTATCTGCTCGCCGCGCAGGCCCTGTGGATAACCACTGCCATCCCAGCATTCGTATTGGCTGTGGACGATGTGTTTGGCGTCGGTGAGAAAACTTTCGGTGCTGCCGAGTTTGTCTTCGGCGGCCTGCAGCGCGGCAAAGCCAGCCTCGGCGTGGCGGTGCAGCATTTCCAGGTCGGCGGCTTCCAACGGCACCAGCGGATGCAGAATGCGGTCGGGCAAGGTCAGCCGGCCGATGCCATGCAACATCGCCGATTTGCCCAGACGGCTGATCCGCACTGGCGTCAGCTCCTCGGCCAGGGCCGGTTGCTGGGCCACCAGGGCAGTGGCCAGCGCCACCATGTACGGTTCGATACGCGCCAGATGCCCGCCACCGGGGTTCTCACGCATGCGCGCCAGGCCGGCCATGGCTTCGATGGTGACTTCCTGGAGCTTTTCGATATCACGGGTGCGGCGGCGCACTTCGAGTTGCAGGTACTCGCTCTTGTCGCGCAGAAAGTCGGCGCCGGCTTTCAGTTGCAGCTGGGCTTTGACCCGCGCCAGTACCAGCGGTGGGCTGATCGGTTTGGTGATGTAGTCCACCGCGCCCAGGCTGAAGCCGTGCTGCTCATCGGCCACCTCGGTCTTGGCGGTGAGGAAGATCACCGGGATATCACGGGTCTGCGGGTCGGCCTTGAGGCGTTTGCACACTTCATAGCCGTCCATCAGCGGCATCATGATGTCCAGCAGGATCAGGTCCGGCGGTGGGCTGCTGATGGCAATGCGCAAGGCCTTGAGCCCGGAGCTGGCCACTTTCACCCGGTAACTGGGCAGCAGCAGTTCGCTCATCAGCTCGAGGTTTTCCGGGGTGTCATCCACCACCAGCACCAGCGCTTGCTCGGGTCGGTCGAGTATCCCGTCCATACCATCTCCTGTCGTCCAAGGTTGAGGCCTAGAGGCTCAAACCACGCTGTTCACTGGTTTGCCGCAATAACATCAGGGCCTGTTCGAAATCGTAGCAGCGAACCGCCTCGGCCAGTGGCGGGTAATCACCATCGAAAGCACTGCGCAGCAATCCGGCCTGGGCTTCGAACACTTTGCCGGCGCGCGGGTCGTCATGGGCAAACAGCCCGGCCAACTGCTGACAGACCGCCTCCAGCTGCGCGGGATCTACCGCAGCCGGCGGCTCGTCGTCCGGCGTCTGCCACAATTGCTCAATCGCTTGCAGCAACGCCTGCAGGCTCTGGTTCACTTCACTGATCAACGGCGCCAGCTCGTCGCCAGCGCGGGAATCTTTCAGCGCGGTTTCCAACAGCGCCGCCTGGGTTTGCAGATCCACCGCGCCGAGGTTGCCGGCCAGGCCCTTGAGGCTATGGGCCAGACGTTCGGCAGCTTCGCCCTCGCCTTGGTTCAGTGCCACCTGCAACTGGGCGCTGAAATTTTTCTGGCTGCCGGCAAATTTGCGCAGCAGCCGCTGGTAAAGCTCGGGCTTGCCCAGAACCCGGCGCAGGCCGCTGGCCAGGTCGACACCGGGCAACTCCCAGGCAGGTAGCGGCGCCGCGCCGACGGGCTCACTGACCATTCCGGCATCCACCCGTAGCCAATGCGCCAGGGTGCGCCAGAGCTGGTCGGGGTCCAACGGTTTGCCCAGGTGGTCGTCCATGCCCGCTTCCAGGCACCGCTCGCGGTCGGCCGGCATGGCGTTAGCGGTCATGGCCACGATCGGCAAGTGGGCGAATTGCGGTTCGGCGCGCAAGCGGCGGGTGGCGGCAAGCCCGTCGAGCACTGGCATCTGCATGTCCATCAGCACCAGGTCGAAATAGCCAGCGTCCTTGGCCAACAACATTTCCACCGCCTGCGCGCCGTGCTCGGCCTGCTCGATCTGCAAGCCGCTTTCTTCCAGCAGGCCGCAGGCCACTTCGCGGTTCAGCTCGTTGTCCTCGACCAGCAACACCCGTTTGCCCGCCAGGTTGGGCAAGCCGTTGTTGGCCACTGCCGGTTCAAGGGCCGGGACCAGGCCATTGCCACGGTTGGCCAGGGTGCTGACCACCGCGTCGAGCAACACCGAGGGGTTGAGCGGTTTCAGCAGCACATCGTCGACCCCCACTTGGCGGGCCTCGTGCAGTACCTCTTCACGGCCATGGGCGGTGACCATCAGCATGCGCGGTTGCGCCTGCAATTCGAGCCCCTGCAACTGCCGGGCGGTTTCGATGCCGTCCATGTCCGGCATCTGCCAGTCGAGCAGCACCAGGTCGAACGGTCGGCCCTGATCGGCCAGTTGCACCTGGCGCAGGGCGGCGCTGCCGGACACCGCGGTCTCCACCCGAAAGCGCATGCCCACCAGCATGTCGTGCAGCACCCGGCGGGCGCTGTCGTTGTCGTCCACCACCAGCACGCGGCGGCCGCGCAGGTTGGGCTGGGCCTGCAGCACCTGTTGGTCCTGGCTGGAGATGCCCAACGGCAAACGGCACCAGAACAGGCTGCCGCGCCCGGCCTGGCTCTGTACCCCGACCCGGCCGCCCATGGCCTCGGCCAGGCGCTTGCAGATCGCCAGACCAAGTCCGGTGCCGCCGTATTTGCGGGTGGTCGAGCTGTCGGCCTGCTGGAAGGATTCGAACAGCCGCTCCAACTGGTCATGGCTGATGCCGATGCCGGTGTCGCGCACGGCGAAGTACACCTGCACCTGCTGGGCATCCTGCTGTTCGGCGCGGATCAGCAGCTCGATTTCCCCGCGCTCGGTGAATTTCACGGCGTTGTTGGCGTAATTGATCAGTATTTGACCAATGCGCAGCGGGTCACCCACCAACTGCAACGGCAGCTTGGGGTCGAGGTTGAACACCAGCTCAAGGTGCTTGCCGGCCACTTTTTCGCCGATCAGGTTGGCGACGTTTTCCAGCACCTGCTGCAGGTTGAAGTCGATCTGCTCGATGCCCAGCTTGCCGGCCTCGATCTTGGAAAAGTCGAGGATGTCGTTGATCACTCCCAGCAGGTGCTGGCTGGCCTGCTGGATCTTGTCGACGTAGCCACGCTGGCGCGGGTCCAGCTCGGTTTTCTGCGCCAGGTGGGCCATGCCGATGATGGCGTTCATCGGCGTGCGGATTTCGTGGCTCATGTTGGCGAGAAAATCCGACTTCAACCGCGCGGCCTCCTCGGCCAGTTCCTTGGCATCGGCCATCGCCGCCTCGGCCTGTTTGCGCGCGGTGATGTCGCGGCTCACCCCGACCAATCCCAGCGGCACACCGCGGTTATCGCGAAAGATGGTGCGCAGGGTATCGAACACCACCCAATGGCCATCGGGGTAACGCACCCGGCCTTCACTTTCGTAGGTGCTGTCGCGGGTGATCGCGGTGTAGTCGTGCTCCTCGCGCTTGGCCGCCCAGTCGAGATTGAGCAGTTCGTGGTCGCGCTTGCCCAGCACCTCTTCACTGCTGTGGCCGAACAGTTCGGCGCAGGCCTGGTTGATGCCCAGGTAACGGCCCTGGATATCCTTGAACCAGATCGGGTCGGGAATCGCGTTGATGATCGCCACCAAGGTACTGCGCTGGCGCACCACCTCGGCTTCGGCCAGTTGCCGCTGGCGGATCTGCGAGCGCAGGTTGCGGTTCCACAGCACCACTACGACCAGCGCCGCCAGCACCCCGAGCAGGTACGGCCAGCCTTCGCGCAACAGGCTTCGCCAACTGAAGGCCGACAGCGGCGGCAGCCAGCGGTCGAGAATCTGTTCGCGCTCTTCACGGTCGAGACTGGCCAGGCCCTTGTTGAGCACCTCGACCAACTGCGGCCAGTCGCGGCGCGCAGCAAAATGCAGCTCGCTGCGCAGCAGCCCGGACTCGCCGCGCAGTTCGATATTGGCCAGGCTGAGTTTGCGCACCAGGTAGCTGGCGACAATCATGTTGCCGACATAGGCATCGGCGCCGCCCGAGGACACCGCACGCAGCGCTTCTTCGGCGCTGCCCACCTCGACCAGCTGCGCTTGCGGTACGGCGGCGCGCAGCAGGTCTTCGGTAACAAACCCGCGCTCAATCGCCACCCGTTTGCCGACCAGGTCCTGGATGGTGCGAATGGGCAGCTCGTGGCGGGTGAAGATCAGGCTGTTGCTGGCCAGGTAGGCGTCGGTGAAGGTCATGCGCGCCTTGCGCTCTTCGGTCAGCGCCACCGAGGGCAACAGATCGATCTGCCCGGCGCGCAGGGCTTCCAGCACTGCGCCCCAGGTGGGCAGTTGCACGGTTTCGAAACGAATGCCCAGGCGCTGGCCGAGCAGGGCCAGGTAATCACCGCTGATACCGCTGTGCTGGCCCTGCTCGCCGAGCACATCGAACGGCTCCCAGCCGCCGCTTTGCACGCCGACGCGCACCACCGGGTGCGCAGCCACCCAGGCGCGCTCCTCGCTGCTGAGGTTCAACGGCGCGGCCTGCAGCGTGCCGACCAGCGCCATCCCCAGCAGCAGGCCAGTCAGCCATGCCTTGCAACCACCCATACTGCCTCCGTTGCGTGAGCTTGCTCAGCTAGCTTAGCGAGCCTGACGCCAGACGCTACTCCTGGGCCGGCGGGCGCCTCTGCTCCTGACCAGGCTGGCGGCGCCACTGGGGCAGGCCGATGAGCACCACCGCGCTGATGATCACCAACATCGCCAGCCACTCCTCGGCACCGATCTGCTCATTGGCGAAGACGATGCCGAGCAGCACCGCCACCACCGGATTGACGTAGGCATAGCTGGTCGCTGCCGCCGGGCGCACGTGCTTAAGCAGGTAGACGTAGGAACTGAAGGCGATGATCGAGCCGAAAAAGATCAGATACAGCAACGCGCCCCAGCCGGCGGCGCTAGGCATTTGCGTCATGCGCTCACCGCTGAGCAGGCTGCCCACCAGCATCACCGCGCCGCCGCCGAGCATTTCCGTGGCACTGGCCATCGGGCCGTTGGGCAGGGGTTGGGTTTTGCTCCACACCGAACCAAACGCCCAACTGGCCGCAGCAAACAGAATCATCGCCGCCCCGGCCGGGCTGGCCTGCAGGTTGGAACCGACATTGAGCAAGGCAATACCGGTCATGCCCAACGCGATGCCGGCCCACTCCAGCCTGGAATTGCTGTGACCGAACCAACGGCTGAACAGCAAGGTAAACAACGGCACCGTCGCCACCGCCAACGCCGCCACCCCCGAGGCCACCCCCGCATGCTCAGCCAACGTCACCCCGCCATTGCCAAACGCCAACAACAAGGTGCCCACCGCTGCTGCGGCGCGCCACTCCCGCCAGGTCGGCGCCGGCGTACCGCGTAAACGCAGGTAGCCATACATCAGGCTGCCGGCAATCAAAAAACGCACCGCCGCCATTAACAAAGGTGGCCAGGTCTCCACCCCGATGCGGATCGCCAGATAAGTGGAACCCCAAATAATGTAGAGCGCGGCAAAAGCAGCAATGAGCAACAGCGGAACACGCGGACGCATGGAAAGGCTCGATGGGCGGCAGGCAAGAGAGGGAGTGTAGGAGGTGAAACAGGGAAGGCGACAGGCACAGTCAGCAAGGGGATTGGGGATACAGCCGAATCGGATGGCCGCCCTCCTCCCTTACTGGGAAAAGCGCGCAGGCTTTTGATCGTGATCTTGATCTGGCTTTTGATCCACCCGCCCCGTTAGCGAAGGCCGAGTGCAGGCGCTGCGTAAGGGGTCGAGCGGCCGGGAGCCGCGAGAGGCGTGATGGGCCATGGATGGCCCGTCTCGCCGGCCCCTGGAGCAGCGCCGGAGCGAGGGGAGTCGCAGCGCAGCGGAGACCCGAGGTCGGGGCAAGCGTTTTGGTTACTTTGCCGCGACTGGCAAAGTGACTCGCCTGTAAGAGGCGAAACCAAACGTTCAGCACACGCAATAAAGAAGAACTACGACGCCTGCGAGGGAGGCGAAACGGCGGATATCCGCTACGCAGATATTCGCCCTACAAAGGCAGACCGAACGAAATCACTTATCCGGCATAGGCATCGGAAACGGCATCACATTCCCCGTCCCCGGCCGCGCCTCACTGATCTTCGGCGTCCCCAACCGCTCCACCTCATCAATCCGCACAATGGCATGCATCGGCACAAAACTGCGCACCACACCCTCGAACTGCGCCTTCAGCTTCTCCTCACTGGGATCCACCACCACCTGCGTGCGCTCGCCAAAGACAAACTCCTCGACCTCGAGAAAGCCCCACAGATCGCTCTGATAGATCTGCTTGGCGTACATCTCGAACACCTGGCCCTGGTTGAGGAAGATCACCTTATAGATAGGTTCACGCTTGCTCATGAGAAGGAGATAAACCGTGGGAAATTTTCGGGGGCGGGATCATAGCATAGCCTCCCGGCAGGCAATGCTAGGCCGCGTGGCCGCGCATCACTATAATGCGCGGTTCTTCGAACCCGCCCCCTCGAGCCCGCATGAGCAAGAAGCTGTATATCGAAACCCACGGTTGCCAGATGAACGAGTACGACAGCTCGCGCATGATCGACCTGCTGGGCGAACATCAGGCCCTGGAAGTCACCGCCCGCGCGGAAGACGCCGATGTCATCCTGCTCAATACCTGCTCGATTCGTGAGCGCGCTCAGGACCGGGTGTACTCCCAGTTGGGCCGCTGGCGTGAGCTGAAACTGGCCAAGCCGGACATGGTGATCGCCGTCGGCGGTTGCGTGGCCAGCCAGGAAGGCGCGGCGATCCGTGACCGCGCGCCCTATGTCGACGTGGTGTTCGGCCCGCAAACCCTGCACCGTCTGCCGGAAATGATCGACGCCGCGCGCATCACCCGCCTGCCGCAGGTGGACGTCAGCTTCCCGGAAATCGAGAAATTCGACCGCCTGCCCGAACCACGCATCGACGGTCCCAGCGCCTATGTGTCGATCATGGAAGGCTGCAGCAAGTACTGCACCTTCTGCGTGGTGCCTTATACCCGTGGCGAGGAAGTCAGCCGGCCGTTCGACGATGTGCTGGCCGAGGTGATTCACCTGGCCGAGCACGGCGTGCGCGAAGTGACCCTGCTGGGGCAGAACGTCAACGGCTTCCGGGGCGTCACCCATGACGGCCGTACCGCCGACCTGGCCGAGCTGATCCGTGTGGTCGCTGCCATCGACGGTATCGACCGCATCCGCTACACCACCTCGCACCCGCTGGAGTTTTCCGACAGCCTGATCCGCGCCCACGCCGAAGTGCCGGAGCTGGTGAAACACCTGCACCTGCCCGTGCAGGCTGGCTCCGACCGCATTCTGGCGGCGATGAAGCGCAACCACACCGTGCTTGAGTACAAGTCGAAGATCCGCAAGCTGAAGGCCGCTGTGCCGGGCATCAGCATCACCTCGGACTTTATCGTCGGCTTCCCTGGCGAAACCGAAAAAGACTTCGAAAACACCATGCAGCTGGTGGCAGATGTCGGTTTCGACTTCTCCTATTCCTTCGTTTACAGCGCTCGTCCCGGCACCCCGGCGGCGGATCTACCGGACGAGATCCCGGCGGAAACCAACCGCGAGCGCCTGGCGCGTCTGCAACACCGGCTGGACCAGCAAGGCTTCGAGATCAGCCGCCAGATGGTCGGCAGCATCCAGCGCGTATTGGTCAATGACTTCTCCAAACGCGACCCTGGCCAGCTCACCGGGCGCACCGAGAACAACCGTATCGTCAATTTCCGCTGTGATAATCCGCGCCTGATCGGCCAGTTCGCCGACGTACGGATCGACGAAGCCAGACCGCATTCCTTGCGCGGCAGTCTGGTCACTGAAGACGAAGCCGTGGCCGAGTGCCACTAAAGCCGCAGATGCCCGAGCTTTCCCACTCGGGCATCCGGGGTTATCCTTCGTTTCACCTTACTTGCCGAGTGGCGGCTACACACGACCTTGAACGCACCCATAGAACCGCATCGTTTTATCCTCGAACCCTTTGAAGCTCGCCGCTTCGCCAATCTGTGCGGGCAATTCGACGAGCACCTGCGCTTGATCGAACAGCGCCTGGCCATCGAGATCCGCAACCGCGGCAACCAGTTCGAACTGGTGGGCGCTCCCGAAACTACCCAAGCCGCCGAGCAACTGCTGCGCCGCCTGTACCGGGAAACCAACGCCACCCAACTGTCCCCCGATATTGTCCATCTGTTCCTGCAGGAGTCTGCGGTGGAAGAGTTGGCCAGCAACACGGTGGAAGCCAGTGTCGCCCTGCGCACCCGCAAGGGCATGATTCGCCCCCGCGGCGTCAATCAGCAGCGCTACGTGAAGTCGATCCTCAACCACGACATCAATTTCGGCATCGGCCCGGCCGGTACCGGCAAAACCTACCTGGCCGTGGCCTGTGCCGTGGATGCCTTGGAGCGCGAGCAGATCCGCCGCATCCTGCTGGTGCGCCCGGCGGTGGAAGCCGGCGAGAAGCTCGGTTTTCTGCCGGGCGACCTGTCGCAGAAGATCGACCCGTACCTGCGCCCGCTCTACGACGCCCTGTACGAAATGCTCGGTTTCGAGCAAGTGGCCAAGCTTATCGAGAAACAGGTGATCGAAGTGGCACCGCTGGCCTACATGCGCGGTCGCACCCTTAACAACAGCTTCATCATTCTCGACGAAAGTCAGAACACCACCCTCGAGCAGATGAAGATGTTCCTCACCCGGATCGGCTTTGGCTCCACCGCCGTGATCACTGGCGACATCACCCAGGTCGACCTGCCGCGTGGCACCAAGTCGGGCCTGACCCACGTGATCGACGTATTGAAGGACGTGCCTGGCATTTCCTTTACCCACTTCCTGTCCAAGGACGTGGTGCGCCACCCGCTGGTGCAGCGCATTGTCGAGGCCTATGAGCGCTTCGAAACGGCGGCCGAAAGCACTGCCTCTGTAAACAAGAAGGCACCCGAGGCAGACCGCGGCAATGCTTGAGCTTGATCTGCAAAACGCCAGCAGTGCCGCCAGCCCAAGCGAAGCCCAGTTCCGCCAATGGTGCGAATTGGCGCTGCGCCAGCGCACGGCCGACTCCGAGCTGACCATCCGCCTGGTGGATGAAGCCGAGGCTCGCGAACTCAACCACACCTATCGGCAGAAAGACTACGCCACCAACGTGCTGTCTTTTCCTGCCGACGTGCCCGATGAACTGCTCGACATCCCCCTGCTTGGCGATCTGGTGATCTGCGTGCAGGTGGTCGACCGCGAAGCCGCCGAACAAGGCAAAAGCCTCGAGGCCCATTGGGCCCATTTGGTGATTCACGGCTGCTTGCACTTATTGGGCTACGACCATATCGATGACGACGAAGCCGTCGAAATGGAAACCTTGGAACAACAATTGCTCGCTGAACTGGGTCACCCTGACCCCTATGCAGGCGACGAATAGCCTGGCTCCCAGGCACCAGAAAGGAACACTGAGTAAACAGCATGAGCGAAGACCGATCGAGCAGCGGGCAAAAATCCTGGTTAGGCAAAATTACCCAGGCTTTTGCCCATGAGCCGAAAAACCGCCAGGAGCTCCTCGAGCTGCTGCGCGAAGCCCACCAGAACAAACTCCTCGACAGCGAAGCGCTGGCCATCGTCGAAGGCGCCATCCAGGTGGCCGACCTGCAGGTGCGCGACATCATGGTGCCGCGCTCGCAGATGGTCAGCATCAAGGCTGGCCTGACCCCGCAGGAGTTGATTCCAGCGATCACCGAGTCCGCTCACTCGCGCTACCCGGTCATCGGCGAAAGCCTGGATGACGTGATCGGCGTGCTGCTGGCCAAAGACCTGCTGCCGCTGGTGCTGCAGCGCGACAGCCAGGCCTTCAACATCAAAGACATGCTCCGCCCGGCCACCTTCGTGCCCGAGTCCAAGCGCCTCAACGTGCTGCTGCGCGAGTTCCGCGCCAACCACAACCACATGGCCATCGTCATCGACGAATACGGCGGCGTGGCCGGTCTGGTGACCATTGAGGACGTGCTGGAGCAGATCGTCGGCGACATCGAAGACGAACACGACGTCGAGGAAGACAGCTACATCAAACCGCTGCCCAGCGGCGACTTCCTGATCAAGGCCCTGACCCCTATCGACGCCTTCAATGAGTCGTTCGACAGCGAGTTTACCGACGATGAATTCCACACCGTCGGTGGCCTGGTGATGAGCGCCTTCGGCCATCTGCCCAAGCGCAACGAAGTGGCCGAAATCGGCGACTTCCGTTTCCGCGTATTGAGCGCCGACAGCCGCCGCATTCACCTGCTGCGCCTGACCCGCATCGACCGGTAAAAATGTTCGACGCACTTACCAATCGAGAACGTAGGTTGGGTTGAGCCGCAGGCGAAGCCCAACGTTACGCATACGACCGCAACACCGATCTACCGACCAACAGGAAAACAATGAACTGGATTTCTAAGGCCGGTTGGCCAGGCAACGTCATCGCGCTCGCCGCCGGCGCCATCACCACCCTCGCCCTCGCCCCCTTCGATATCTGGCCGCTGGCCCTGCTCTCCATCGCCCTGTTCTACCTCGGCCTGCGCGACCTGACGCCGCGCCAGGCCATGGGCCGTGGCTGGTGCTTTGGCTTTGGCGTGTTCGTCGCTGGCACCAGTTGGATCTACGTCAGCATTCACGACTACGGCGGCGCCTCGGCGCCGCTGGCGCTGTTCCTGACGGTCGGCTTCTGCGCCTGCATCGCCTGGTTCTTTGCCTTGCCGGCGTTCCTCTGGGCGCGCTGGCTACGCCGGGTAGAGGCACCACTGGCCGACGCCCTGGCGTTCGCCGCGCTGTGGCTGGCGCAGGAAGCCTTCCGCGGCTGGTTCCTCACCGGCTTCCCTTGGCTGTACGCCGGCTACAGCCAGCTCGATGGCCCGCTCAGCGCCCTGGCGCCGGTGGGCGGCATCTGGCTGATTTCCTTTGTGCTGGCGCTGACGGCGGCGCTGCTGATCAACCTGCCGCGCCTCGGTCAGCGCAAGGCGTTCCTGGCCGCAGGCGTGGTCCTGCTGATTGCGCCATGGGCAGTGGCGCTGGGCCTGAAGAACCATGCCTGGACCGAACCGGCCGGCGCTCCGCTGAAGGTGGCGGCAATCCAGGGCAACGTCGCCCAGGAAATGAAGTGGAACCCCGAGCACGTCAACGCGCAGCTGGCCCTGTACCGCGACCTGAGTTTCAGCGCCAAGCCGGTGGACCTGATCGTCTGGCCGGAAACCGCAGTGCCGATTCTCAAGGAGTTCGCCGACCCGTACCTGGGTGTGATGAACCGTTTCGCCAATGACCGTCAGGCCACTCTGATCACCGGCGTGCCGGTACGCCAGACCAATGCGCAGGGCGAAAAGCGCTACTACAACGGCATCACCGTGGTCGGCCAGGGCAGCGGCACCTACCTGAAACAGAAGCTGGTGCCGTTCGGTGAGTACGTGCCGCTGCAGGATGTGCTGCGCGGCCTGATCGCCTTCTTCGACCTGCCGATGTCCGACTTCGCCCGCGGCCCGTCCGACCAGGCATTGCTGGATGCCAAGGGATACAAGATTGCGCCGTTCATTTGTTATGAAGTGGTGTACCCGGAATTTGCCGCCGGCCTGTCGGCGCAAAGCCAGCTGCTGCTCACGGTGAGCAACGACACCTGGTTCGGCACCTCGATTGGCCCGCTGCAACACCTGCAGATGGCGCAGATGCGCGCACTGGAAGCCGGGCGCTGGATGATCCGTGCCACCAACAATGGCGTCACCGGCCTGATCGACCCGTTCGGCCACATCACCACGCAGATTCCACAGTTCGAACAAGGCGTGTTGTACGGCGATGTGGTGCCGATGCAGAAGCTGACACCGTACCTGCAGTGGCGCTCGTGGCCGCTGGTGATCGTCTGCTTCCTGCTGTTTGGCTGGGCACTGCTGGCGAGCCGAATCGCTAAAACCGTCTGACCTGGCATAGCTCCTACGGGATCGAGTTACCGGTAGAACAACGGATAGGCAATCTGCCCCGCCACTTCGTTGAGCAGGTTGCCGGTCTGCCACATGGTTTTGCTTTCCGGCAACCAGCCACCCAACGGCCGCTGATTGGGCACGCTGATAAAGCCCACCGGCGCGCTGACCACCTGCAAACCAGCCTGTTCGAAACACCACCGCGACCGCGGCATATGTGCGGCCTGGGTCACCAGCACCACGCGCTGAATACCGGCGGCGTGCAGGATGGTGGCGCTCAGTTGCGCGTTCTCCCAGGTGGTGTTGCTCTGTCCTTCCTGCCAGCGCACGGGCACACCAAGGTCCTGGCTCATCACGTCGGCCATCAGCGCCGCCTCACTGACCGCCTCGCCATACGGCTTGCCGCCACTGATCAGCACCGGTAAGCCGGAGGCTTTGGCCAGGCGCGCGGCATAACGCACGCGCTCCACCGCCAGGTGGCTGGCCTGATCGCCGCCCCAGGCCGGATCGTCGCGCTCACGCCCGGCGCCGAGCACCACAATCGCATCCGCCTGCGTCGCCAGACCGGCCCACTGACTCTGCGCCAGTGCCGGTTCACGCTCGACCAGTTTGGCCAGGCCTTCCACGGCCACCGGCAAGCTGCTCAACCACAGCCCGCCCAGGCCGAGAACAAAACAGCCAAGGGCCAGGCGCGGCATGCGTCGACGCAGCCACCAGGCCAGTAACAGCAGCAGGAACAGGCAGCCAGGCGGCAGCAGCAGTTGTTTGAATAGATATCGCAGGACCATCACGCACCTCTCCAGGGTGCGCGCAGCCTACCGGGGTTTGGAGGCGCGGAACAACTGCGAGCCGCAGGCACTGCAAGGCTGGATGCCTTCACCAGGGTGCCAGTAGGCGGCGCTACCGCAGAGCGCGCAGAGCAGCTTTTGTCGACGACGCATCAGGCCTTTGGGCTTGGCCACCTTGGCGATGTGCACGGGGCGCGCAGGTTTGATGGTGGGTGCGGGGCTTTGCTCGATCAGCGCCAGCTCCTTGGCCGCTGCGTGCCAACCGCGCAGCCAGTGCAGGTCGCGGTCGAGGTAGGCGCGAATCAGCTCCAGCTCGGCCGGACTAAGGCCACGCAGTTCGAGTTCTTCCGGAGTCTTGTTTTGCAGACGGCTGTCGCTGTCAGCTTCATCGAGGGCTATGGCAAGCCGATGCAACAGGCGCTCGTAGAGACCGCCCTGCGCTGCTTCGTGCCGTAATTCAGCCATCCTCACCCTCGCCAGCTCCGTGCCAGTTGCCCTTTCAGCAAAGCTTAGCGCTGCCCCTGCAAGCAGATGGCTGCTGCGACCAACGGCGGCGGCCCAGGCGACGGGCGTAATCAGGGTTTCCCAGGCCGCAGCGGGCTCATGTATGCTACGGCGTTCTTCGCAACGTCCATTTTTCAGTCCAAAAGTAGCCATGCACGAACACTATCAGCCCCGTGAAACCGAAGCCGCCGCGCAAACCTACTGGGACGAGCAGAAGTCCTTCGTAGTCAGTGAACAACCAGGCAAAGACACTTTCTATTGCCTGTCGATGTTCCCCTACCCCAGCGGCAAGCTGCACATGGGCCATGTGCGCAACTACACCATCGGCGATGTGATCGCCCGCTACCAACGCATGCAAGGCAAGAATGTGCTGCAGCCCATGGGCTGGGATGCGTTCGGCATGCCGGCGGAAAACGCCGCGATGAAAAACAACGTCGCGCCCGCCAAGTGGACTTACGAAAACATCGCCTACATGAAGAACCAGCTGAAAAGCCTGGGCCTGGCGGTGGACTGGACGCGCGAAGTCACTACCTGCAAACCGGACTACTACCGCTGGGAACAATGGCTGTTCACCCGGCTGTTCGAAAAGGGCGTGATCTACCGCAAAAACGGTACCGTGAACTGGGACCCGATTGACCAGACCGTACTGGCCAACGAGCAGGTTATCGACGGCCGTGGCTGGCGTTCCGGCGCGCTGATCGAAAAGCGCGAAATCCCGATGTACTACTTCAAGATCACCGCCTACGCCGATGAGCTGCTGACCAGCCTCGACGACCTGCCGGGCTGGCCTGAACAGGTCAAGACCATGCAGCGCAACTGGATTGGCAAATCCCGCGGCATGGAAGTCAGCTTCCCCTACGACCAGGCTTCGATTGGCCAGGCTGGCAAGCTGAACGTCTTCACCACCCGCGCTGACACCCTGATGGGCGCCACCTACGTGGCCGTGGCTGCCGAGCACCCGCTGGCCGCCATCGCCCTGCAGAAGCTGCCGGCGGATCAAGCCGCCGAGCTGCAAGCCTTCATCGACGAATGCAAACGCGGCGGCGTGGCTGAAGCCGATATCGCCACCCAGGAAAAGAAAGGCCTGGCGACTGGGCTGTTTGTTGAACATCCATTGACCGGTGAAAAGCTGCCGGTGTGGGTCGCCAACTATGTATTGATGCACTACGGCGACGGCGCCGTGATGGCCGTACCGGCGCACGACGAGCGCGACTTCGAATTCGCCCACAAGTACAGCCTGCCGATCAAATCGGTGGTACGTACCAGTGCTGGCGACGAGAACCCGGCGCCATGGCAAGCCGCCTACGGCGAGCACGGCCAACTGATCAACTCCGGCGAATTCGACGGCCTGGACTTCGCTGGCGCCTTCGATGCCATCGAAGTGGCGCTGCAGAAAAAGTCCCTCGGCCAGGCCCGCACGCAGTTCCGTCTGCGTGACTGGGGCATCAGCCGTCAACGCTACTGGGGCTGCCCGATCCCGATCATCCACTGCGATACCTGCGGTGACGTGCCGGTGCCGGAAGACCAACTGCCGGTGGTACTGCCAGAAGACGTGGTGCCGGATGGCGCTGGCAGCCCGCTCGCACGCCTGCCCGAGTTCTACAGCTGCACCTGCCCGAAATGCGGCGCCGCGGCCAAGCGCGAAACCGACACCATGGACACCTTCGTGGAATCGTCCTGGTACTTCGCCCGCTACGCCTCGCCGAACTACACCAAAGGCATGGTCGACCCGGCTGCCGCCAACCACTGGTTGCCGGTTGACCAGTACATCGGCGGCATCGAACACGCGATTCTGCACCTGCTCTACGCGCGCTTCTTCCACAAGCTGATGCGCGACGAAGGCCTGCTCGACTCCGATGAGCCGTTCAAGAACCTGCTGACCCAGGGCATGGTCATCGCCGAGACTTACTACCGTCTGGAAGCCAACGGCAGCAAGACCTGGTTCAACCCGGCCGACGTCGAAATCGAACGTGATGCCAAGGCCAAGATCATTGGCGCCACGCTGAAGACCGACGGCCTGCCGGTGGAAATCGGCGGCACCGAGAAGATGGCCAAGTCCAAGAACAACGGCGTCGACCCACAGTCGATGATCGACCAGTACGGCGCCGACACCTGCCGTCTGTTCATGATGTTCGCCTCGCCGCCCGACATGAGCCTGGAATGGTCCGACTCAGGCGTTGAAGGGGCGCACCGCTTCCTCAAACGCGTCTGGCGTCTGGCCCAGGCCCACGTGGCCCGCGGCGTACCCGGCAGCCTCGACGTGGCCAGCCTCAGCGACGCACAGAAAGACGTGCGCCGCGCCATTCACCTGGCCATCCGCCAAGCTAGCCAGGACATTGGCCAACACCACAAATTCAACACCGCCATCGCCCAGGTGATGACGCTGATGAACGTGCTGGAAAAAGCAGCCCAGGACAGCGACGCCGACCGCGCCCTGTTGCAGGAAGGTCTGGAAACCGTGGCCCTGCTGCTGGCGCCGATCACCCCGCACATCAGCCATGAACTGTGGCTGGAGCTGGGTCATGAAAGCGCCGTGATCGACGCCCAGTGGCCAGTGCTCGACGAAAGCGCCCTGGTGCAGGACAACCTGCAGTTGGTGGTGCAAGTAAACGGCAAGCTGCGCGGCCAGATCGACGTGCCGGCAACTGCCAGCCGCGAAGAAGTCGAGGCCGCTGCACGGGTCAATGAGAACGTGTTGCGCTTCCTCGATGGCCTGACCATTCGCAAGGTCATCGTGGTACCGGGCAAGCTGGTCAATATCGTCGCGAGCTGATGACGTATCGCGGTAGCCATTGGCGCCGCGAACACCTATTTGAGTTGGCGCTGCACCATAGGCAGCGCTACAGATGGTTTAAGGGGATAACAGATGATCAAACGGAATCTGATGGTAGTCGGCCTGGCAACCCTGCTCAGCGCCTGCGGCTTCCAGCTGCGCGGTAGCGGCGACATGGCGTTCGCCCTGACCGAACTCAACCTCACCGCACGTGATGCCTACGGCCCGGTGGTCAAGGACCTGCGTCAGACCCTGGTCAACAGCGGCGTCAACGTCCATCCGGGCGCCCAGTACACCGTGGCGCTGACCAGCGAGTCCAGCAAAAGCCGTACCGTCAGCTATACCGGCAGTGCCCGCAGCGCCGAATACGAAACCACGATGGAAGTGGCCTATGAGCTGCGTGGTGCGAAAAACGCAGTGTTGCTGACCAACACCGTCGACGTGCAAAGCACCTACGTCAACGACGAAAACAACCTGATCGGTTCCGAGCAGGAGTCCAAGCAGCTCACTGACGAACTGCGCCAGGAGCTGGTTCGCCAGTTGGCTCAACGCCTGCAACTGATCACCCCAGCACAGTTGGAGCAACTGCAAGCCGCTGCCGATGCCAAGGCACAAGCCGAAGCCGACGCCATCGAAGCCGCACGCAAGGCTGAGGCCGAAACGCCGCAGCAATCGCCCCTGCAGCTGCCGATCAAAGTCCAGTAACACCGTTCGGGCCGCGCAAGCGGCCCGACATTCCCGCCGATGTCCTCTCGCCTATGAAGCTTGCCCCCGCGCAACTCGCCAAACACCTGCAAAGCGGCCTTGCGCCGGTCTACGCCATCAGTGGCGACGACCCGCTGCTGTGTCAGGAAGCGGCTGATGCCATTCGCGCCGCCACCCGCAGCCAGGGTTTCACTGAGCGCCAGGTGTTCAATGCCGACGCCAGCTTCGACTGGGGCACCCTGCTGCAGGCCGGCAACAGCCTGTCGCTGTTTGCCGACAAGCGCGTGCTGGAATTGCGTATTCCCAATGGCAAGCCGGGCGACAAAGGCACGGCAGCGCTGCTCGAATACCTGTCGCGCCCACCGGAAGACACGCTCCTGCTGATCAGCCTGCCCAAGCTCGATGGCAGCACGCAGAAAACCAAGTGGGCCAAGGCCGTAATTGAAGGCCCGCATGCGCAGTTCATCCAGATCTGGCCGGTGGAAGTGCACCAGTTGCCGCAATGGATTCGTCAGCGCATGAGTCAGGCCGGCATGAGCGCCACCCAGGAAGCGGTCGACCTGATCGCCGCCCGCGTGGAGGGCAATCTGCTGGCAGCGGCGCAGGAAATCGAGAAGCTCAAGCTGCTCGCCGAAGGCAACCAGATCGACGCCAGCACCGTGCAAGCGGCGGTCGCCGATAGCGCCCGTTACGACGTGTTCGGCCTGATCGACGCAGCCCTCAATGGCGAAGCCAGCCACGCCTTGCGCACCCTCGAAGGATTGCGTGGCGAGGGCGTCGACAGCACCGTGGTGCTCTGGGCCATCGCCCGCGAACTGCGCCTGCTGGCGACCATCGCCCAGCAATATGGCCAGGGCATTCCGCTGGAAAAAGCCTTTAGCCAGGCGCGCCCACCGGTGTGGGACAAACGCCGGCCGCTGGTCAGCAAAGCCCTACAACGTCACTCGGCGGCGCGCTGGAACAAGATGCTGCAAGACGCTCAGCGCGTGGATGCGCAAATCAAAGGCCAGGCCGCCGGTGACCCTTGGCTGGAAATCAGTCGCCTGACCCTGCTGCTGGCAGGACAACGCCTGTCGCTGCCTCAGGAGTGATAAACGGCGCTGGACAGCGCCGCTCGACAGGCAGATGATCCGCGCCGCGGGGCTCCCCTCCTTGCTGTTAGCAGCGCTCAGCCACCCGCCCCGCCCGAGGACTGTCATGGCCACATCGAAGAAACGCCCCAATAAAGCCAAATCCATCATCGCCCAACCCCTGTTCCGCAGCCGCCAGGAACAGCCGAAGAAAGGCAAAGGCAGTTACCGCCGCGAAGCCTCCCAGCAAAACTGGGGGGCTTCTGTCTTTTCAGGGCTGTGCTTTTTTGCCGGGGGCTTTTTAGCCGCCTGAAATCCCTCGATCCCGTCAGCATGATAAGGTGGCCGCTGTTTACCGCTTTGAGACCTGCTGATGTTCAACCTGTCACCGCGCACCCTGGCCTGCGCCGCGCTGAGCTTTCACTTCAACTTGCTCACCGCCTGCGCCGAAGCCCCCCAAGCGCCACAGTCCCCGACTTCTGCTGTACCTGCCGCCACCGCCGCTCCGACTGCCGCTGGCGTTACCGCCCAGCCCGCCGCGCCGGTTCCCGCACAAAGTTTTGAACAGTGGCGCGACCAGTTGCGCAGTGACGCCGTCGCCGCTGGCATCAATGCCGCACTGTTCGACCGCGCCTTCGCCAACGTCACCCTCGACCCCGCCGTGGTCGCTGCCGACAGCAGCCAACCAGAGTTCACCCGGCCAGTCTGGGAATACCTCGACGGTGCTGTCTCGGCCCGGCGCATCGCCAACGGCCAGGCGCAATATGCGCAACAACAGGCCACCCTCAGCCGCATCGAACAACGCTACGGCGTGCAGGCGGAAGTGCTGGTGGCGGTCTGGGGCATGGAGAGTGCCTACGGCAACAATATCGGCAGCAACAGCGTGATTCGCTCGCTGGCCACCCTGGCCTATGAAGGGCGTCGCGCCGCGTTCTGGCGGGAACAGCTGATCGCCGCGCTGCAGATTCTCCAGCACGGCGATATTGCCCCGGAACGGTTGGTCGGCTCCTGGGCTGGCGCCATGGGCCAGACCCAGTTCATGCCCACCACCTACAACCAGCACGCGGTGGACTTCGACGGCGATGGCCGCCGCGATGTCTGGTACTCCTCCGCCGACGCCCTCGCCTCGGCCGCTCACTATCTGCAGCAGTCCGGCTGGCAGTTGGGCAAGCCCTGGGGTTTTGAAGTACGCCTGCCGCAAAGCTTCGACTACGCCCTGGCCGACCCGGATAGCCGCAAGAGCGTGGCCGAGTGGACGCGCCTCGGGGTGATGCCGGCCAGTGGCAAGGCGCTGGCACCGACCTTGTCCGGCGAGTCGGCAACCCTGCTGCTGCCTGCCGGCCATCGTGGCCCGGCGTTTCTGTTGCTGAGCAACTTCCGCAGCATCCTCAAGTACAACAACTCGTCGTCCTATGCGCTGGCCGTTGGCTTGCTGTCGGACGGCATTCGTGGCGCCAACGCCGCCGTGCTGGCCGACTGGCCGCGTGACGACCCGCAGTTGGGCCGTAGCGAGCGAATTGAATTGCAGGAACTGCTGACCGCCCATGGCTTCGAGCCCGGCGCCGCTGATGGCATCCTCGGCGCCAACACGCGAAAGGCCGTGCGGGCTTATCAGCAGCAGCTTGGATTGCCTGCGGATGGCTATGCGGATCACAGCTTGTTGAACCGGTTGCGCAGTCAGTAACAAAAGCATCGAGGCTGACCGGAGCGCCGGACCGGCCGCTTGCGGTCCGTAGGAGCGGCTTCAGCCGCGATGCTCTTGAGGCAATAAAAAGGGCGACCCATGGGCCGCCCTTTTTGCTTTGGCGATTTCAGCCGCTCATCTTTCGAGATCGAGCGAGCTAGAGCGGGGCAAGGCAAAAATGCTTTTTGAAGCGCAGTTGGCTGTAGCCAATGAGCATTCAAAAAGCATTTTTAACGCCGCACCGCCGACGCGCAGCCGATCGGTTACTTCTTGGCACCGTGTGCTTGCTGATCGGCGTGGTACGAAGAACGCACCAGCGGGCCGGAAGCCACGTTCTTGAAGCCCATCTTGGTGCCCTCTTCGGCAAACCAGGCAAAGATGTCCGGGTGCACGAAGCGCTGCACCGGCAGGTGGTTGCGCGAGGGTTGCAGGTACTGGCCAAGGGTGAGCATGTCGATGTCATGTTCGCGCATGCGCTTCATCACTTCGATCACTTCTTCATCGGTCTCGCCCAGGCCGAGCATCAGGCCCGACTTGGTCGGCACGTGCGGCACGCGTTTCTTGAAGTTTTCCAAGAGGTCCAGCGACCACTCGAAGTCCGAGCCCGGACGCGCGGCCTTGTACAAGCGCGGTACTGTTTCCAGGTTGTGGTTGAACACATCTGGCGGCTCTTGTTCGGTGATGGCCAAGGCCACGTCCATCCGGCCGCGGTAGTCCGGCACCAGGGTTTCCAGCTGCACGCCCGGCGACAGCTTGCGGATTTCCCGCAGGCAGTCGACGAAGTGCTGGGCACCGCCGTCGCGCAGGTCGTCGCGGTCTACCGAGGTGATCACCACGTACTTCAGGCGCAGGTCGGCAATGGCCACCGCCAGGTTCATCGGCTCGTCGGCGTCCAGCGGTTTTGGTCGGCCGTGGCCGACATCGCAGAACGGGCAGCGACGGGTGCAGATGTCACCCATGATCATGAAGGTGGCGGTGCCACCGGAGAAGCACTCACCCAGGTTCGGGCAGGAGGCTTCTTCACAGACGCTGTGCAGTTTGTGTTTGCGCAGCAGTTGTTTGATTCGGTCGACTTCCGGCGAAACCGGCACCCGCACTCGAATCCAGTCGGGTTTGCGCGGCAGTTCTTCGGTGGGCAGGATCTTCACCGGAATACGCGCCATCTTCTCCGCACCGCGCAGTTTTACGCCCATTTCCACCTTGGCCGGTGGGGCTTTAACCGCGGTGCCGGTTGCTTCGTTGCCAGCTACTTCAATGCTCATAGCGATTCAATTCCGCCCGTCAGGGTCGTCTGTTCAGCGTAGTCGAGGTGTGTGACGAGCTGCGCACGCAGCCGGGCACTTACTTCGGCAAAATCTATCGGTCCCACCTGGTCACGCAGTTGGGTCATGGCCATCCCGGCATACCCGCAAGGGTTGATGCGCTGGAATGGCTGCAGGTCCATGTCGACATTCAGGGCCAGGCCATGGAAGGACCGGCCGTTACGAATGCGCAGGCCCAGCGAGGCAATTTTCGCCCCATTTACATACACGCCAGGCGCATCAGCCTTGGCTTCGGCGTGCACACCGTAACTGGCAAGCAGCTCGATCAGGCTGCGCTCGATACGGCTGACCAGCTCACGCACGCCCAGGCTCGAGCGGCGCACGTCCAGCATCAGGTAAGCGACCAACTGGCCGGGACCGTGGTAGGTCACCTGGCCGCCGCGGTCGACTTTGACCACCGGGATATCACCCGGGAACAACACGTGTTCGGCCTTGCCGGCCTGGCCTTGGGTGAAGACTGGCGGATGCTCCAGCAGCCAGATTTCGTCGGGCGTATCCACCACCCGAGAATCGGTAAAGTGCTGCATGGCATGCCAGGTCGGTTCGTAAGGGACCTGGCCGAGCTCGCGAAAGCCCAGGCGCTGGGTCATCAGAGCACCATATGCACGCGGCCGGTGGCGCGCAGGTCGCTGTTGATGTCTTGCAGTTGTTCGATGCCGGTGGCGGTGATCAGCAGTTGCACGGTCAGGTATTTGCCGTTGCGGCTGTCGCGCTGCACCAGAGTGTCCACGTCCAGATCAGGTGCGTGGCGCTTGAGAATATCGATGACCAGCTCGGTAAAACCCTCGCCCGCATCGCCGATGACTTTGATCGGGTAGCGCTCGCAGGGAAACTCGATGGTTACGGATGTGGCGTCTGTCATGGCGGTCTCGGCGGGCTTTTGGCCTGCGGAAATCAGACGTCAGCTTGCTCTTTTGGAGCTAAAAGCCGACGTCTGTGGCTATCAATTTTCGATATACGCGGCTGTCAGTTGAACAGGCCGAAGAAGAATAGACGGATGCTATCCCACACGCGGCGGAAGAAGCCACCCTCGTCAACAGTCTCGAGGGCGATCAGGTCGGCGCTGTGCACCACCTTGTCTTCCAGTTTCACTTCAACTTTACCAATCACGTCGCCCTGCTTGATCGGTGCGACCAGCTGCGGGTTCATGGTCATGCTGGCGTTGAGCTTTTTCAACTGGCCGCGTGGCAGGGTCATGGTCAGGTCTTCGGCCAGACCGGCTTTAACCTGGCGGCTCGCGCCTTTCCACACGGTGCCTTGGGCCAGCTCAGTGCCCTTCTGGTAGAAGGTCTGGGTTTCGAAGAAGCGGAAACCGTAGGTCAGCAGCTTCTGGGTCTCGGCGGCGCGGGCTTGTTCGCTGTTGGTGCCGAACACTACGGCGATCAGGCGCATGCCGTCGCGCACCGCGGAAGCCACCAGGCAGTAGCCGGCTTCGTCGGTGTGGCCGGTTTTCAGGCCGTCGACGGTCTTGTCACGCCACAGCAGCAGGTTGCGGTTGGGCTGTTTGATGTTGTTCCAGAAGAACTCTTTCTGCGAGTAGATGGCGTAGTGCGCCGGGTCTTCGTAGATGATCGCCCGGGCCAGACGCGCCATGTCGTGGGCGGTGGAGTAGTGCTCCGGGTTAGGCAGGCCGGTGGCGTTCATGAAGTGGCTGCCACTCATGCCGAGTTTTTCGGCGGTGGTGTTCATCATGTCGGCGAAGGCGTCTTCGCTGCCGGCGATGTGTTCGGCGGTGGCGACGCTGGCGTCGTTGCCGGACTGAATGATGATGCCGTGCAGCAGGTCACCCAGGGCCACTTCGGTGCCGACCTTGATGAACATACGCGAACCGCCGGTGCGCCAGGCGTGCTCGCTGACCATCACCTTGTCGGTCTCGCTGATCTGCCCACGACGGATTTCCAGGGTGGCGATGTACGCGGTCATCAGCTTGGTCAGGCTGGCCGGCGGCAGGCGCTGGTCACCGTTGTTTTCCACCAGCACGTTGCCGCTGGCGGCATCCATCAGCACATAGGCTTTGGCAGCCAGCTCCGGCGCAGCCGGAACGGCGGTTTCGGCAGCCCAGGTAGCCGGGGCAGTGATCAGGAGGGCGAACAGACTCAGACGACGGGTAAAGGCGGTGATATTCATCAGTCTCTCAAGTTACTAATGGCAAACAGGCTCTGGCGAGCAAGTCGGTTAAAACCCGTGATTTTCGACAATCACTCGGGCTTCACTAATGTCGGTTGGCCCAGGTTGGCCAACCGCACGCTGTTCTGGATTTGGGTCGCTTCACCCTGCGTGTTTACCGGGCCCATCCGCACGCGGTGCAAGGTCTGCTGGTTGCGCACCACCGAGCTGATAAACACCGGGGCATTCACCATCGTGCTCAGCTTGTCCTTCAGGAGCTCCGCAGCGTCCGGATTGGCGAAGGCTCCGACTTGGAGATACAGGCCAGATCGCTCGAGTGAAGCGTTTTTTTTTGCGTCGATTTGCACCTGCGCGGGCACGACGTCGGCGGCGTGCTGCTCCGGCGGCGGCACGTACTGCTCGACCGGCTGGGCCATGGCTTGCGCAACGCTCGGCTTGGCCGGCTGCACGGCAGCCATTTGTGGCTGCGCCAGCACCATCGGCACCGGGCGACCTTGCTGGGCCCACCACTCGGTTGGGTCGATACCTTCAACCTTGACCCGCGCAGTACCGACTTCGGCGTAACCGAGCTTCTTCGCCGCCGCAAACGACAGGTCGATGATCCGATCGGAATAGAACGGACCGCGGTCGTTCACCCGCAGGATCACGCTCTTGCCGTTCTCAAGGTTGGTCACTCGCACGTAGCTGGGCAGCGGCAGGGTCTTGTGCGCGGCGCTCATACCGTACAGGTCGTACTTTTCGCCGTTGGCAGTGGCTTGACCGTGAAACTTGGTGCCGTACCAGGACGCCGTGCCGGTGGCCAGGTAACGCTTGGCATCCGGCATTGGGTAATAGGTTTTGCCCAATACGGTATAGGGGTTGGCCTTATAGGCGCCGTAGTGCGGCATCGGCACGGCGTCTGGCACTTTGGAGATATCCACATCCCACCAGGGCGCGCCGTCGCGGTGCGGACGGGCGAAATCGCCGGGGCCGGAGATAGTGGTGGTTTGCGTAGGCTGGGGCGCGCGGCTACTGGAGCAGCTGGCCAGCATCACGGCCAGGGCGCCAAAGGCGAAGAGCTTGAACGGCGTTGCCTGCATTTACTTGGTGCCCCGGGCCTGAACAATCAAATCGGACAGCTGATGCACGGCCATGGCGTACATCGCGCTGCGATTGTAACGAGTGATGACATAAAAATTGGGTAAGCCTAACCAATATTCAGGGCCGGCTTCACCATCCAGACGAAAGGCGGTCACAGAAACGTCATCGCGCACCGCTTCGTGGCTCGACCAGCCCATGGCGCGCAACTCGCCGACGGTCTTCACCGGGTCCAGGCCGACGGTCAGACCTTCTTCAGCCTGCTCGCCGCTGATTTGCGCGGTGCTGACCACGGCTTCACCGGTGACCCAGCCATGGCGCTTGAAGTAGCTGGCGACACTGCCGATGGCATCGTCCGGGTCGTTCCAGATATTGATGTGGCCATCGCCGTCAAAGTCCACGGCATAGGCGCGGAAGCTGCTCGGCATGAACTGCGGCATGCCCATGGCTCCGGCGTAGGAGCCCTTGAGGGTCAGCGGGTCGACCTGCTGTTCGCGGGCCAGCAGCAGGAACTGCTTGAGCTCCTTGCGGAAAAATTCGGCACGCGGCGGGTAATCGAAGCCCAGGGTCGACAAGGCGTCAATCACCCGGTAGCTGCCGGTGTTGGCGCCGTAGGAAGTCTCGACGCCGATGATGGCGACGATCACCTGGGCCGGCACACCGTATTCCTGCTCGGCACGAGCCAGAGCAGCTTCGTGCTGTTTCCAGAACTCGACGCCGTTGTTGATGCGCCGGTCGGTGATGAAGATCGGGCGGTACTCAGCCCAGGTTTTAACCTTTTCGGCGGGACGGGAAATGGCGTCGAGAATCGACTGTTTGCGCTCCACGTCGCGGAACAGGCTCACCAGTTGCTCACCGGCAAAACCATAGTCGCGGGTCATCTCGGCAACGAATTCGGCAACTTGCGGCGACCCCTCGTAGTCAGCAGCGACAGCCTGCTGGGCGAAACCGCAAATGCCAGCAAGGCTGGCCAAATGTGCCGTGCGCGTAGCCCAGCGACGCAAACCTAGCATTAAATCCCTCACCCCAATCAAACCTGAGCAATCCACTTACGGTGCGTGTGGATTGCCATTAAAAGCCCAAACCCTGACATCAGTGTCACCAGCGAAGTTCCGCCGTAGCTAATGAAAGGAAGCGGCACCCCAACCACCGGCAGCAGTCCACTGACCATGCCGATATTGACGAACACATAAACAAAGAAGGTCATTGTCAGGCTGCCGGCAAGCAGCTTACCGAACAGCGTCTGCGCTTGGACAGTAATTACCAAACCCCGCGCAATCAGTAACGCGTACACCAGCAACAACAGACAGATGCCGACCAGGCCGAACTCTTCGCCCAAAACCGCAATGATAAAGTCCGTATGGCTTTCCGGCAAAAAATCCAGGTGCGATTGCGTGCCCAACAACCAGCCTTTACCGAATACGCCACCCGAACCGATGGCGGCTTTCGACTGAATGATGTTCCAGCCGGTGCCCAGCGGATCACTCTCCGGATCAAGGAAAGTCAGCACCCGCTGCTTCTGGTAATCGTGCATAACGAAGAACCACATGGCCACCGCCACCGGCACTACAGCCGCGACTGCGCCTAGGATCCAGCGCCATTGCAGGCCGGCCATAAACAGCACGAACGCACCCGAAGCGAGGATCAGCAGCGAGGTGCCGAGGTCCGGCTGGCGGATCACCAGCACGAACGGAATACCGATCAGCGCCAGGCTGATGGCGATGTGTTTGAGCCGCGGCGGCAAATTGTGTCGAGCCATGTACCAGGCGATGGTGGCCGGCATCAGGATCTTCATGAACTCCGCCGGCTGGAAGCGGATCACCCCGGGAATGTTGATCCAGCGCGTGGCGCCCATGGCGTTGTGGCCCATCACGTCCACCACCACCAGCAGGCCAACCCCGGCCAGGTAACCGAGCGGCACCCAGCGCGCCAGAAAGCGCGGTTCGAACTGGGCGATCACGCACATGGCTACGGCGCCAAGGCCGAACGAGGTGGCCTGTTTGAGCAGCAGGTCGACGTTCTTGCCGCTGGCCGAATACAGCACAAACAGGCTGCCGGCCGCGAGCACGGTGAGCAACAGAAACAGTTGGCCGTCGATATGCAGGCGCTGGAGCAGGCTGGCGCGCCGGCGCATCACGTCTTCGTTGGAAATCGAGCGGTCGAAGTTGTTACTCACGAGCGGGTGCCTCGGCCGTTACGGGGGGGGCGTACTGGGTTTTCAGTTGGCCATTGTCGCCCAGCAGCCAGGCGTCCATCACCGCCTTGGCCACTGGCGCTGCCACGCTGGAACCGCCTTCACCGTTTTCAATCATCACCGCCACGGCAATCTTCGGCGCCTCGGCGGGAGCGAAGGCGATGAACAAGGCGTGGTCGCGGTGGCGTTCGTCGAGCTTGGAGCGGTCGTATTTCTCGCCCTGCTTGATCGCCACCACCTGCGCGGTACCGCTCTTGCCGGCGATGCGGTAGCTGGAGCTGTCACCGACCTTGTGCGCGGTGCCGCGCGGGTTGTGCATTACCTGCTGCATGCCGGCACTGACCTGCGCCCAGTCGCCGGGGTTACGCAAGACGATATCGGGCATCGGGTTAGGGTCTACCGGCGGCACGCCATCGACGGTTTTCGCCAGGTGCGGGCGAATCCACTTGCCGTGGTTGGCCACCAGCGCCGACACCTGCGCCAACTGCAACGGCGTGGTCTGCATGTAACCCTGGCCGATCCCCAGAATGAGGGTTTCACCCGGGAACCAGGCCTGGCGATAACGGGCACGTTTCCATTCGCGCGACGGCATCAGACCGGGCGACTCTTCAAACATGTCCAGCGAGACCTTCTGCCCGATACCAAAGCGGCTGAGGTAGTTGCCCAGGCGGTCGATGCCGAGCTTATGCGCCAGGTCATAAAAGTAGGTGTCGTTGGAGCGCATGATCGCCGCCTGCAAATCCACCGAGCCGTCGCCGGTGCGGTTCCAGTTGCGATATTTGTGGTCGTAGTTCGGCAGTTGATAGAAGCCTGGGTCGAACACCCGCGTGCTCGGCGTGACTACACCACTGTCGAGCCCGGCGATGGCCACCGCTGGCTTGATCGTCGAGCCAGGCGGATACAGGCCGCGCAACACACGGTTGAACAGCGGCCGATCGGGCGAATCACGCAGTTCCGAATAGGCCTTGAAGCCGATGCCGGTGACGAACAGGTTGGGGTCGAAGCTTGGCTGGCTGACCATCGCCAGCACTTCGCCGGTGTTTGGGTCCAGCGCCACGATCGAGCCACGACGCCCGCCGAGGGCCGCTTCTGCCGCCTCCTGCAGACGAATGTCCATGCTCAGCACGATGTCCGCGCCGGGCACCGGGTCGGTACGTTTCAACACCCGCAGCACGCGACCGCGGGCGTTGGTTTCAACTTCCTCGTAGCCCACCTGGCCATGCAGCTGCGGCTCGTAGAAGCGCTCAATGCCGGTTTTGCCGATGTGGTGGGTGCCGCTGTAATTGACCGGGTCGAGCACTTTCAACTCGGCTTCGTTGATTCGTCCGACATAACCCACCGAGTGGGCGAAGTGCTCGCCCTGCGGGTAATGCCGCACCAGCTGCGCCACCACTTCCACACCGGGCAGGCGGAACTGGTTCACCGCAATGCGCGCGATCTGCTCTTCACTCAGTTCGAACAGGATCGGCACCGGCTCGAACGGCCGGCGGCCCTGGCGCATGCGCCGCTCGAACAGGGTGCGATCTTCCTGGGTCAGCTCCAGCACCTCGACGATCACATCGAGCACCTGCTCCCAATCGCCGGCGCGCTCGCGGGTCATGCTCAGGCTGAAGCTCGGGCGGTTGTCAGCCACCACCACGCCATTGCGGTCGAAAATCAGCCCACGGGTGGGCGGAATCGGCTGCACGTGCACGCGGTTGTTTTCGGAGAGGGTCGAGTGGTACTCGTACTGGATCACCTGTAGGAAATACAGCCGGGCGATCAGCACCAGAATCAGCAAACAAATGGCAGCCGCCCCCACCACCACGCGATTGCGAACGAGGCGGGCGTCTTTCTCGTGGTCCTTGAGGCGGATCGGCTGCGGCATTACGAGGGCTTATTTGTGGTAAGGGTGCCCGGACAACACGGTCCAGGCGCGATAAATCTGTTCACCGAGCAGAATCCGCACCAGCGGATGCGGCAAGGTCAGCGGCGACAACGACCAACGCTGTTCACTGCGTGCCTGCACCTCGGGCGCCAGCCCTTCCGGGCCACCAACCATCAGGTTGATGTTGCGCGCATCCAGGCGCCAGCGCTCCAGCTCCACCGCCAACTGCTCGGTGCTCCACGGTTTGCCAGTGACTTCCAGCGTGACGATCTTCTCCCCCGGTTGCACCTTGGCCAGCATGGCTTCGCCCTCCTGACGGATCAGGCGCGCCACGTCGGCATTCTTGCCACGGGTGTTGAGGGGAATTTCCACCAGTTCCAGCGGCAGCTCGGCGGGCAAACGTTTGGCATATTCCTGCCAACCGTCCTCCACCCAGCGCGGCATGCGCGAACCGACAGCGATCAGTCGTATACGCAAGAAACGCCCTTACTCGCCGTCGCTGTTGAACTGTTCCGGGCTGTTCTGGTTCTGCGCACGGTTTTGCTCGGCGCCTTGCCACAGACGCTCAAGGTCATAGAACTGGCGAGCGGTCGGCAGCATCACGTGAACGACGATGTCGCCCAGGTCGAGCAATGCCCATTCACCGGTGTCCAGGCCTTCGCTGCCCAGTGGGCGCACGCCCTTTTCCTTGACCTTTTCCAGCACGTTATCCACCAGGGATTTGACGTGGCGGTTGGAAGTACCGCTGGCGATCACCATGAAATCGGTGATGCTGGTTTTGCCGCGCACATCGATGGTGGTGATGTCTTGGGCTTTGACGTCTTCGAGGGCAAAGACGGCCAGTTTGACCAGGTCTTCGCTCGGCATTACAGGCTTGCTCATAATTGACTCTTTCTCGTGTTCAGTTCTGCGCGCGGTACAGCCCGTGCGCATTGATGTAGGCCAGCACCGCGTCGGGCACCAGAAAACGCACCGACTTTCCGCTGGCCAGCAGATTCCGGATCTGGGTAGCAGACACCGCAAGCGGCGTCTGCCAGACAAAAGCAATCTGGCCGCTGGGCCCGGTCAGGGCCAGCGGGTCGCTGACACTGCGGGCCGCCAGGACATCACGCAGCGCTTGCGGCGCTTCGCTGTCGGCATCCGGGCGTTGCAATACCAGGATGTGGCAATGGTCCAGCAGTTCTTCCCAGCGATGCCAGGTTGGCAGGCCACAAAAGGCGTCCCACCCCAGCAATAAAAACAGTTGATCCTCAACCGCCAGTTCAGCGCGCAACGACTCCAGGGTGTCGATGCTATAGGACGGCCGATCACGCTTCAGTTCGCGGTCGTCCACCGTCAGCAGGGGCACCCCGGCGACGGCCTGTTCGACCATCGCCAGGCGGTCCTGCGCCGATACCTGCGGCGCGTCGCGATGGGGCGGACGCGCGTTGGGGATCAGGCGCAGCTCGTCCAGGCCCAGCTGTTCGGCCACTTCCAGGGCGCTGCGCAGGTGGCCGACGTGCACCGGATTGAAGGTGCCGCCGAGCATGCCAATGCGCTTGCCCACGGATGTCTGCTCGGTGTTCAAGTACGGATATGACCGTCGCCGAACACCACATACTTCTCACTGGTCAGCCCTTCCAGGCCGACCGGGCCACGGGCGTGGAGTTTGTCGGTGGAAATACCGATCTCCG
Organism: Pseudomonas sp. GV071; assembly: GCF_003050835.1. Classification (GTDB taxonomy): domain Bacteria; phylum Pseudomonadota; class Gammaproteobacteria; order Pseudomonadales; family Pseudomonadaceae; genus Aquipseudomonas. Next base: position 86,423 of record NZ_QAOJ01000015.1, read on the forward strand.
CGCCCAGGCCATATTCGAACCCATCGGCAAAACGGGTCGAGGCGTTGATCATCACCGAGGCCGAGTCCACTTCAGTGATAAAGCGACGGCCACGGGTGAAGTTCTCGGTGACGATCGAGTCGGTGTGCTGCGAGCCGTAGGTATTGATGTGCTCAATGGCCTCATCAAGGCTGTCGACGATCTTGATCGACAGGATCGGCGCGGTGTATTCGGTGCGCCAATCTTCTTCAGTGGCTTCCAGCACATCGCTGCCGAGCAAGGCACGGGTGCGTGGGCAGCCGCGCAGCTCGACCTTCTTGTCACGGTAAATAGCAGCCAGCGGCGGCAACACACGGTCAGCGATAGCAGCGTGCACCAGCAGGGTTTCCATGGTGTTGCACGGCGCGTAGCGCTGGGTTTTGGCGTTGTCGGCAATGCGGATGGCTTTGTCGATATCAGCCGCTTCGTCGATGAACACGTGGCAGATGCCGTCCAGGTGTTTGATCACCGGCACTTTGGCATCGCGGCTGATGCGCTCGATCAGGCTCTTGCCACCGCGTGGCACGATCACGTCGACGTATTCCGGCATGGTGATCAGCGCGCCAACGGCAGCGCGGTCAGTGGTTTCCACCACTTGCACGGCGGCAGCCGGCAGACCGGCTTCAGCCAGGCCCTGCTGAATGCAGGCGGCGATGGCGCGGTTGGAGTTAATCGCTTCCGAGCCGCCCCGCAGGATGGTGGCGTTGCCGGATTTGAGGCACAGGCTGGCGGCGTCGATGGTCACGTTCGGGCGCGACTCGTAAATGATGCCGATCACGCCCAGGGGCACGCGCATTTTGCCGACCTGAATGCCGGAGGGCAGGTAACGCATGTCGCGGATTTCGCCGATCGGGTCTGGCAGGGTGGCCACCTGACGCAAGCCCTCGATCATCTCGTCGATGCGCGCGGGGGTCAGGGCCAGACGGTCCAGCAGGGCAGGTTCCAGGCCATTGGCGCGGCCATTGGCGAGGTCTTGTTCGTTCGCGGCACTGAGCTCGGCGCGCGCGGCATCGAGGGCAGCGGCGGCGGCATGCAGGGCACGGTTCTTCTGCGCGGTACTGGCGCGGGCCACCACACGGGAGGCTTCGCGGGCAGTGCGACCCAGGCGGGTCATGTAGTCGAGCACGGACTCAGTCATGGTCTCGTTGGTCTGGCAGTGGGGAAAGCGGCTGATTATAGCGGCGCGGCGGGCCCACGCCCAGCGGCGTCTGGCGGGTGGTAAACAGGGCGTTACAACTCAAGCCCCGGTAACACTCACAAGCGCAGCCGCAGGGGCTTGTCGGGAGACGGTGACACTTACCCACAGAGGCACCGCGTTGCCCGCCCGAAGGTTAGGTAAACAAAAGCACGCCGGATGTCTACCTTGCAGGCATCGCCAACCGCCCACCCCAAGGACGGGCGCCAACTACAAGAACAACAGCGTGAAGGGAGAAGCGGCCATGCGCTATCGCACTGACTACAGTCCGGCCTTGCTCAACGAACCCAGCCAGCAGCTACAACTGGGCAACTGGCACCTGCACTACCAGGCTTACGCCACCCGCGCCGACGACCCGCGCCACCCGGTTCTGTTGCTGGGCGGCGCATTCCAGTGCTTCCGCTCGTTCGCCAGCGAAGTCGAAGAACTACTGGCCGATCACCCGGTGATCCTCCTCGACCTGCCGTGCCAGGGCGGCAACCTGCAACTGGCGCCCGAGCTGGGTCTGGAGGCGCTGGCCGACCTGATTGCCGATTTCGTCGTCGAGCAGAACCTGCCACCCCTGATGCCCATCGGCCTGTCTTACGGCTCGGCGCTGGCCGGCCTGTTCGCCGCCCGCCACCCGCAACACTGCTCACGCCTGCTGCTGGCCGGGATCACCGCGTTTGGCCGCCGAGGTGCACGGGTGCTACTGGAAGAAAGTCTGGCCTTGCTCGCCGAAGGCCGCTGCGCCGAGTTCGCCCATGGCGCCGTCACCGGCCTGCTCAACCCGACCCGCAGCCAGGAAACCGGGGTCGCCCCGGTATTTCGCAAAGCCCTGTTACGCCAATTGCAGCGGCTGTCGGCCACCGAAATCGAGCGTTACCGGCAGAACAGCCAGCGCCTGCTGGACTTCAGCGGCTTTACCCAACACCCCATCTGCCCGACTCTGGTGCTGGCCGGCGAGTACGACCACTTCACCCAACCGTGGGAACACACGTTGTTCGCCAGCTCATGCGCGGCGGCCGAATGCGCCCTTATCCACAATGCCGACCACCTGGCGAACTTCGAACAGCGCAACGCCTGCGCCAGCCTGTACACCCCGTTTCTGCGCGCCGAGCCCCTGCCGCTGATCAGCCCCGGCAGCACGCACCTGCCGCGTAGCCAATGGCTGCAACTGGAGAAACGCCATGAGCCGAGAAATGCGCCGCGGCACAGTCGCGCGCGACTGCACCATGCTGAAGTCGGCGAATTGATAGTGGACGTCAGCGAGCTGGGCTTTTTTGGTGGGTTGCTGCACGGCGACTTGCCGAGCCATGTGCCGCAGCGCGGCTGGCAGTTGCAGATGGTGGATTTGCCGACGCTGGCGATTTTGCCGTTGCGCAGCAGCAGCTCGGAATTGGCGTGGGTGTTTCCGCATACGGATGCGGCGGGGAGTGCCGCGTTGGCGGAGCGGGCCGTAGGAGCGACCTTGGTCGCTAACCCTGCCAACGAAAAAGCCTCGCTAGCAAGCTAGCCTCTACAGGAAATTACACCGACGCCTCAATTACCCGCACCAACGTCGCCTGGGTAATCGGCGGCAACCCCTGGCTATGCAGCGCCGGGTCGAGCACCTCGGTCTGGCGAAACCCGCAACGGCCAAATGCTTCAATAATCTCGGTGGCATTGCAGTAATGCAGCGGGTAATTGCCCCGCGTCAGCCGCCCCACGATCCCCACGCCCCAGCGCAATTGCCGATAACGCGGGTGCTCTTTCAGGTCCGGGTACAGATCGGTCAGGTAGGTCGCCTGCGGAAACGCTTGCAACTGCGTTGCCAACGAACGCCAGAACCCCTCGATCACCGGCCGTTCGAAGTAATTCACCAGCCCTTCGGTAATCACCAGCACCGGCTCATTACGGTCCAGCCCGGCGAACAGTGACTCCAGGCTTTGCTCGGCGAGGATATCCACCGAGCGCACCTGATGCCGACCATTCAGCCAACCCTCGCTGTGCAACAACAAGCGTTTGCGCACCGCCATGCCCGGCAGGTCGGCTTCCAGATAACGCAACTCGGGGTAACGCTGGCAAAAGCGCCGGCCTCGGGGCGACAGACCGCAGGCAATTTCCACCACCTGGCGCACGCCGCGTTCCTCGATGGCGGCGGTCAGCCGCGCATCCAGCAGCAGATGACGTTGCAGCAGCAGGTGCTCGATATCCAGGCCAAAGCCCACCCGCGCGCCCCAGGCAATCGGCGATAGCAGGCCATGCACCCAGCGCCCGAAGGGGGTCGCAAAGGCGGCGTCGCTGAGTTGGTGGCGGTACCAGACATACCCGGTGTAGTGGGCGCTGGGGCTGATATGGGCGCTGTCGGCACGGCTGCGGTCGGACATGGCCAAGGCTCTTATTGTTATGATCGCCCGAGCCTAAGCCCTGCCCTGTTGTGATAACAGCCCATGCCGAGTGAACCCACCCTTAGTTTGTCTGCCTGGCCCACTGGCCGCGCCCTGCCCGCCCCTTTCTTCGACCGTGACGCCCAGGTGCTCGCCCAGGCGCTGCTAGGAAAAGTCATCCGCCATTACGTCGATGGCCTGTGGCTGGCGGCGCGGATCATCGAAACGGAGGCGTACTACTTCGCCGAAAAAGGCAGCCACGCCTCCCTCGGCTACACGGAAAAACGCCGCGCGTTGTTTCTCGATGGCGGCCACATCTATATGTACTACGCCCGTGGCGGCGACTCGCTGAACTTCAGCGCCCAGGGGCCGGGCAATGCAGTGCTGATCAAGTCGGCCTTCCCCTACACCGATGCCCACAGCGGCGCGGACAGCCTGGAGCAGATGTTTCGCAACAATCCCCTCGGCAAAAAAACCGACAACCTCGGCCCACCGCGCCTGCTGGAAAAACTCTGTAACGGTCAGACCCTGCTGTGCCGCGCCCTCGGCCTTAAAGTGCCGGCCTGGGACGGCAAACGTTTCGACCCCGAACGGCTGTTTGTCGAAGACGTCGGCTACGCCCCCGAGCAGATTATTCAGACCACCCGCCTGGGCATTCCCCCCGGCCGGGATGAACATTTGCTCTACCGCTTTGTCGATGCTGCTTACGCCCGCCATTGCACCCGCAACCCGTTACGGCGCGGGCAACTGGAAAATCAGGACTTCTACATGATTGCGCAACAGGACCCTGCCCCATGACCGAATGGCTCAACCAACTCACCGGCTGGCTCAGTGCCAACCCCCAGTGGCTGGGCATCGCCATTTTTGTCGTGGCCTGCGTCGAGTGCCTGGCGATTGCCGGCATCATCGTGCCCGGCACCGTGCTGCTGTTCGCCATTGCCGTGCTGGCCGGCAGTGGCGCCCTGACCCTGGGTGAAACCTTGCTGCTGGGCTACACCGGCGGATTGCTCGGCGACGCCATCTCCTACGCCCTCGGCCGCCGCTTCCACCAGAACATCCGCCGCTTGCCCGGCCTGCGCAGCCACCCGGAATGGCTGGCCAGTGCCGAGGGTTATTTCCAGCGTTACGGCGTGGTCAGTCTGCTGGTGGGCCGCTACATCGGCCCGCTGCGGCCCATGTTGCCGATGGTGGCGGGCATGCTCGATATGCCGCTGCCGCGGTTCATTATCGTCAGCCTGATTGCCGCCGCCGGCTGGTCGGTTGCTTACCTGATGCCCGGCTGGGCCACCGGCGCCGCCATGCGTTTGCCATTACCGGAAGGCTTCTGGGGCCAGGCCGCCGTGGTCGCTGGCGGCGTCGCAGTGCTGGTCGGCATCAGCCTGCAAGCCAGCCTGCGCCAACAACGCTGGGCGACGGCGGTCATGGCCGGGCTGGGGTTCGTGCTGCTGCTGGCCATGCTGATCGGCTACCCGCACCTGGCGCAGTTGGACGAAGGCCTGATGGCGCTGGTGCAGGAACAACGCCAACCGGCGATGGACAGCATGGTCACCGTAGTCACCCGCCTGGGCGACTTCCGCACCCAGGTCACCGTCGGCGTGATGCTCTGCCTGATGCTGCTGGTGGCGCGCCAATACCGCGCCTTCCTGTTTGCCACCGGCACCCTGCTCGGCTGCGCCATCGCCAATCATTTTCTCAAACTGCTGTTCGGCCGCGCCCGCCCGGAAATCCTTCTGGAACCACTGCACAGCTTCAGCATGCCCAGCGGGCATAGCTCGGCGGCGTTCGCGTTCTTCCTGACCCTGGCGGTGCTGGCCGGACGCGGCCAACCGGTGCGCATGCGCCTGACCTGGCTGCTGCTGGCAGTGATTCCGGCGTTGTCGATTGCCTTGTCGCGGGTGTATCTGGGCGTGCATTGGCCGACCGACATTATCGCCGGTGCCCTGCTGGCGGCCACCGCCTGCGCGTTCAGCCTGACCCTGTCGCAATGGCGCGCGCCGCTGCCGGCGATGTCACCGCGGGTGTGGTGGTTGATCGTGCCGGCGTGTGTGGCGGTGTTGGGGTTTTATGCGAGTTGGGCGCTGCCACAGGCGTTGCAGCAGTATCGGTATTAACGCTTTTGTAGGGTGTGCTATGCGCACCGAGCGGTTCGGCAGGAGATCGTTTGGTGCGCGCAGCACACCCTACAAGAGCAACAGCGCCCCCTACGCCGTCATCTCGCCTTGCAAGTCATCCAGCATCGTCTGAATCAAATCCAAGCGCTCCAACGGATCATCCACCGCCAGCAACTTGAGCTTCTGCTCGGTATCAAACGGCAACAGGTACGCCAGCTGATACCCCAGGTTCTGCTGCCCGGTAGCCTCGTTGCCCATGCCCAACTCCGCCACCATCGGATGCTGCGCCAACGCCTGGAGCAAGGCCGCCAAGTCAGCGTGCTCGGGCAGTAGCGGGAAATCCGCCGGCTCATCACACCAGACGACATCCGCGGTAGTCAGTTGATCGCGCTGCACCTCGGAATGCTGCACCTGGAACCGTCGCGTGCCTTCCACCCGGATACCCAACAAGCCGTTGGCTTGCTGCTTCCAATCGCGAATCACCGCCTCACAGCCGATTGAGGCAAAGCTGCCAGCCGCCTCGCCCACTTCTGCGCCGTCGAGAATGCACACCACGCCAAAGCCCTCATTGCGCTTCATGCAGGCACTGATCATGTCCAGATAACGCGCCTCGAAAATCTGCAGGTCGAGCACGCTGCCGGGAAACAACACCACGTTAAGGGGGAACAACGGCACCATCTTTCTCGCTCCTGGCTCGGCTGCTGCATCTATTGGTAGGGCTGTGACAACGTTCAAGCGTGGATGATCAGCTGAAAAGCGCCACCACCAGCGGCAAGGCCACCGCTGTGCCGACGCCCATCAGACTCATCGCCAATGCGGCAAACGCGCCACACTCCTCGCCCTCCTGCAGTGCCCGCGAGGTGCCCACCGCATGCGCCGTCATGCCCATGGCCAGGCCTTGCGCAGCCGGGTGGCGCACGCCGACACGGCGCATCAGCTCCGGGCCGAGAATGGCGCCGATCACCCCGGTGATCAGCACGAACACCGCCGCCAGCGCGCCAATGCCGCCAATCTGGTCGGCCACCAGCATGGCGATCGGCGAGGTCACCGATTTGGGCGCCATGCTCATCAGCATCATGTGGTCAGCGCCGAACCACCAAGCCAGCAGTACGCCCATGCCGGTGGCGACCACGCCACCAATCAGCAGGGTCAGCAGGGTTGGCCAGAACAGCTGGCGAATCCGTTTCAGGTTGAGAAACAGCGGCACGGCCAGGGCCACGGTGGCCGGGCCGAGGAAGATGGTCAGGGCTTGCGCGCTGACCTTGTACTCGTCGTAGCTGAGCCCACAGGCGAGCAACACGCCGATCACCGCCAGCATCGACACCAGCACTGGCTGGAGGAAAAACCAACGGGTTTTCTCATAGGCGGCCAGCGCCAGTTGGTACGCGCCCAGGGTTACGCCAACGCCGAACAAGGGGTGGTGGATCAGCGCCTGCCAGGCACCGGCGAAATCAAACATCGGCCTCTCCCCGCTTGCGCTGCTGACGGTCGATGAGTTTTTGCATCAGCCAGCCAGCGAACAGCATCGACAGCAACACCGACAGGACCAATGAGCCACCCACGGCCCAGAAGTCGGCGGCAATCGCCTTGGCGTACACCATCACGCCAACGGCGGCCGGCACCAGCAGCAACGGCAGGTAACGCAGCAAGCTGCTGGAGGCCACCGAGATGGATTCAGCCACCTCGCCCTGCCAGATCAGATAGCCGAGCAGCAGCACCAGCCCAATGATCGGCCCCGGCAGCATGTGTAGAAACAGCACGTTCAATACCGTGCCAAGCAGTTGGAAAACCACCAACCAGGTCAGGCCACGTAACAGCATGGAGTTCTCCAATTCAGACCGGGCACGCAAGGGGCGCCCGGGCAAAAAACAGTGCCGGCCATTATAAGCATGCTAAGCAATACGCCCCAACCAGACCGGTGCGCTGGCTGTATGCCGTGTTATTCGCGCTAGCGATGCAGGGTTGACCGGCCAAACCGCGCGTGATGATCTAGCGTGAATGGACGCTTTCAACAAAAACAAAACCCGTCTCCCCAAGGAGGACATATGCCATTGGTACCCGTCGCTGAACTGAAATCCTACATCGGCAAAGATATTGGCCACTCCGACTGGCTGACCATCGACCAGAACCGCATCAATCAATTCGCCGAGTGCACCGGCGACCACCAGTTCATTCACGTAGACCCGGAAAAAGCAGCCAAGACCCCGTTCGGCACCACCATCGCCCACGGCTTCTTGTCGCTGTCGCTGATTCCGGTGCTGATGGAAAAAATAGCCCTCGCCCCTGAAGGCCTGAAGATGGCCGTCAACTACGGCCTGGACAGCGTGCGCTTTATCCAGCCGGTGAAGGTCAACTCCCGCGTGCGCGCGGCCGTCAGCGTGATCGACGTGACCGAGAAAAACCCCGGCCAGTGGCTGCTCAAGGCCAAAGTCACCCTGGAAATCGAAGGCCAGGCCAAGCCGGCTTATATCGCTGAATCGCTGAGCCTGTACTTCGTCTGAAGCCAGCAGCTGCAGCACAAACGGGACGCTTCGGCGTCCCGTTTTATTTCGGTCAACAGCATCGCGGCTAAAGCCGCTCCTACGGGAACCTCGCTGTTTGTGGGAGGGGCTTTAGCCGCGATGCTGTTGATTGTGACCGCCACACGTTCGCCATAGCCTTTGCGGCATACTCTGCCCACAGTTATCCAACACGGAAGTTCTCCCATGCGCCTCCCCCTCCTCGCCCCACTGACCCTGGCAGTCTTGCTCGCCGCCTGCGGCAAAGGCGAACCCATCACCCCACCCAACGCCGTGCTGCCCGATGGCGGTCGCTACCGTGGCGAAGTGGTTGACGGTCTGCTGCAAGGCAAAGGCCGCATTGACTACCCCAATGGCAGTTGGTACGAAGGCGCGTTCAAAGATGGGCAGATGGATGGCCAGGGTGAATTGCAATACTCCGAAGGCACCCACTACGTCGGCCAATTCAAGGCCGGCGAGTTCGATGGTCAGGGGCTCATCACCTACACCTCGGGTAACTCGTACGAGGGTGGTTTTAAAAAGGGCGAAATGGACGGCGTCGGCACGCTAAAAGAAAAAGACGGCGAGAACTACGCCGGCGAGTTTAAAAACGGGCTCTACCACGGCATCGGCAAACTGAAGCGCGCGGATGGCGGCAGCTTCGAAGGCCACTTCATCAAAGGCGAGCCCAACGGTGTGGGCACCTACACCGACGACAGCGGCCTGCAGTTCAGCGGCACCTTCAAAAATGGCGAGCTAAACGGTGAAGGCACCTTCAAAGAGGCGGACGGGGCCAGCTACGCAGGCGGCTTCAAGCACACTCAGTTCGATGGCAAGGGGCGCTACCAGGGCGAAGACGGCAAGAGCTGGATTGGCACCTTCAAGGAAGGCACCTTGAACGGTATCGGCGAATTCAAAGGCGCAGACGGCACCCACTACAAAGGCGGTTTCCAGCATTGGCGTTACCACGGCGAAGGGCTGCTGACTCGGGCTGACGGCAAGCGCTATCAGGGCGGATTTGCCCACGGCCGTTATGACGGCACCGGCACCCTGACCGCCGCCGACGGCAGCGTAAAAGCCGGTACCTGGAAAAACGGCAAGCTGGTGCGCGACGCCCAAGGCAACGCCCTCCCCGACCCACTGGAAGTTGGCCTGCTGGAGCAAGGCAAACTGCTCGACCAAGCCCTGGCCGCCGTGCCCAAATCCACCCCGGCCGTCGAGCTGTACAGCCTGACCCTGGCCGGCGATGGCGAGCAGAGCGTGTTCCTGCGCGAAGCCGACTATGTCAGCACGTTGCTTAAAGAGCGCTTCGGCGCCCATGGCCAGATCACCCTGGTAAACCACCGCGACCATATGCTCGACCGCCCTCTGGCCACCCGCGAAAACCTGCGCCGTGCGGTGAAGACCCTGGCCGAACGATCGGGGCCGGAAGACCTGGTGTTCATCTACCTTACCAGCCACGGCTCGCGTGACCACCAACTGAGCCTGGTGCAGCCCGGCCTGCAGCTGGCCAACATGCCAGCCAGCGAATTGGCGGAACTGCTTTTGCCACTCAAGAGTCATTACAAAGTGGTCGTGGTGTCGGCGTGTTTCTCCGGTGGTTTCATCCCCGCGCTCAAGGATGATAAGACCCTGGTGATGGCCGCAGCACGCAGTGACCGAACCTCGTTCGGCTGTTCCGACGAGGCCGACTTCACCTATTTCGGCCGTGCGCTGTTCGCCGAAGCGTTGAGCAACACCGACGACCTCGAACGCGCCTTCGAGCAAGCCAAGGCCAGCGTGGCCAAACGTGAGCAGGAAGACGACTTCGAACCGTCGGAACCGCAGATCTGGGCCCCCAAGGGCGTGCTCGCACAGTGGCGCACATTGCGCGAGAGCCAGGCCAAGCAGGCGTTGACGGCGAGTGCCGCTAACAAACCGGGCGGCACCAACTAGACTGAGAGTGTTGCAACTTCCAGGAGGGTACAGCCATGTATTTGACCCCACAAAACGTTCTGCTCACTGGCGCCACCGGCCTCACCGGCGAGCACCTGCTTGACCGACTGCTCAACGAACCGACGGTGCAGCGCGTGCTGGCACCGACGCGCCGGGCACTGGCCGAGCACAACCACCTGGATAACCCACAGGGCGATTTGCTCACGCTGTTGCCGATGCTCGCCGGCAAGCAGGACATCGCCTTCTGCTGCCTGGGCACCACGATCAAACAGGCCGGCTCGCAGGAAGCCTTTCGCGCGGTGGATTACGACATGGTGCTGGCCGTCAGCCAGCGTGCGCGTGATCTCGGCGCGCGGCATTTCCTGTTGATCAGCGCGATGGGCGCCAACCCGAAATCCTCGGTGTTCTACAACCGGGTGAAGGGTGAAGTGGAGCAAGCGCTGATCGCGCAGAACTGGCCGCAGTTGACCATCGCCCGTCCTTCGCTGCTGATCGGCGACCGCATCGAGCCGCGCCTGGGCGAGCGGCTGATGGCGCCGATCATGCGCTGGATTCCCGGCAAGTACCGCGGCATTCCGGCCTGCACCCTGGCTCGCGCGCTCTGGCGTCTGGCGCTGGAAGACGGCGAAGGGGTGCGCATCGTCGAGTCGGACGAACTGCGCCGCCTCGGCCGCTGACCGTTGTCTATCGCCTGACGAGCGGCCACTATGGCCGCTCGTTTTTTATTGCTCGAGATTGACCATGACCACCACCCTGCTCACCGTCCTGCAAACCGCCGACATGCTGGAGATCAACGGCCTGTATGCCTGGCAGTTCGAACTGCACAGCGACCCGGCCCACAACGGCCCGGCGCTACGCATCGAATGCATGGACGGCCGCGACCTGCGCAAATGGCAGTTCAGCCTCGAACAGATCGCCGCCGCCCAGCACAACCTGGCCACCGACAGCTGGGCCATCAGCGACGACAAAGGCAGCCATGAGTTGAAGGCGCTGGCGGGAATCAACGCGGATAACTCGGATGCCGCTGACGACACGCCGGAAGACGACGTCGCCGAGCTGTAAAGCATCGCGGCTAAAGCCCCTCCCACAAACAACTCGGTCCCTGTGGGAGGGGCTTAGCCACGAAGCTGTTGATTTGGCACTATCCAACCAGGAGTGTGGTTCATGGGCTTTTACGACCGTCACATCCTCCCCCACCTGATTGACCTCGCCTGCGGCATGGGCGCGGTGATGAAGGCGCGCTCGCAGATCGTGCCCCTGGCCCATGGCCGGGTACTGGAAATCGGCATCGGCAGCGGCCTCAATCTGGAGTTCTACGACCCGGCCAAGGTGCAGCAGATCGTCGGCGTCGACCCGTCCGCCGACATGCAGGCACTGGCCCGCGAACGTGCCGCGCGCATCAGTATTCCAGTGGAAATGATCGCCCTCGAACTGGGGCAGATTCAGGCACCGGCGGCGAGCTTCGACAGCATCGTCTGCACCTTCACCCTGTGCACCATTGCCGATGCGGTAGCGGCACTCAAAGAAATGCGCCGGGTGCTGAAACCCGGCGGCCGTTTGCTGTTCTGTGAACACGGCAAGGCGCCGGACCTGCCCGTGCTGCGCTGGCAAAACCGCCTGACGCCGATCTGGAAACCGTTGGCCGGTGGCTGCCACCTGAACCGCGACATGCCCCAGCTGATTGCCGCAGGCGGGTTCACCATCGGCGAGTTGCAGAGTCGTTATTTGAAGGGGCCAAAACCGATGACGTATGTGTATTCGGGGTGGGCGGAATGATCCCGACACGCTTTCTGTGGGAGAGGCTTCAGCCTCGATTCCTGCAACCGATGCATCAACAGCATCGCCGCTGAAGCCGCTCCTACAAGGTTCGGGGGCGGTCTACATCCCACCGCTGACGCCGAGGCTGAACCCCAACGCCGCCGCCAGCGACAGCGGCAACAACAAGGTATCCAGCAAGGCGCTGGCCGGCAGGTCCACCCCGGCATACTTCGGCGCCTCAGCCCCAAAGCGATCCAGCGGGCAGCAACCGCCATTCAGGCTGTACCAATCCAGCCGCGTGCCGGCATACACCACCGGTGCGCCCGGTTTGGCCGCGTTCAAGGTGCGTGTGGTGGCACACCCCAACAGCTGGGTGGCGAGCAGCACCAGCGCCACAACGCGGGCGGGCTTATTCATCACTGCTCAAATGATGCTCACCCCAGCGCGGCAACATGTCCTGGGGAATATTCAGCACATTGAGGATGCGCGCGACCACGAAGTCGATCAGGTCATCAATGGTTTGCGGCTGGTGATAGAAGCCTGGCGCCGCCGGCAGAATCACTGCGCCCATGTTCGACAGCTTGAGCATGTTCTCCAGATGAATGCTGGAGAACGGCGCCTCACGCGGCACCAGAATCAACTGGCGGCGCTCTTTCAACGCCACGTCGGCCGCCCGTTCGATCAGGTTGTTGCAGGCCCCGGTGGCAATCGCCGACAGCGTGCCGGTGGAGCACGGCACCACCACCATCGCCCCCGGTGCGCCGGAGCCGGATGCCACCGGCGCCATCCAGTCTTCCTTGCCATACACGCGAATCTGCCCCGGCGCGGCGCCGGTGTATTCGGTGAGGAAGGTCTGCATGGCTTGCGGTTTGGCCGGCAGGGTGACGTCGGTTTCGGTGGCCATCACCAACTGCGCCGCCTTGGAAATCAGAAAGTGCACTTCTCGCTCTTCCTGCACCAGGCAGTCGAGCAGGCGCAGGCCGTATTGCGCGCCAGAGGCGCCGGTCATGGCCAGGGTGACGCGTTCGGGACCGTTGCTCATTTATGCCTCCAGCGCCGCCGCCAGTTTGCCGTGCAGGCCGCCGAAGCCGCCGTTGCTCATCACCACCACCTGGGTGCCCGGCGAGGCCTGGGCTTTGACCGCAGCGATGATCGCTTCCAGCGAGTCGCACACCTGCGAGGGCACCGTGCAACTGGCGGTGGTGGCCGCCAGGTCCCAACCGAGATTCGGCGGCGCGAACCAGTACACCTGGTCGGCCTGCTTCACCGAGTCGGGCAACCCATCGCGGTGGGCACCGAGCTTCATGGAATTGGAGCGCGGCTCGATGATGGCGATCACCTTGGCCTCACCCACGCGCTTGCGCAGGCCATCAAGGGTGGTGGCGATGGCAGTCGGGTGGTGGGCGAAGTCATCGTAGATGGTCACGCCCTTGACCTCGGCGACCTTCTCCATCCGCCGCTTCACGTTCTTGAACGCGCTCAACGCTTCCACGCCCTGCGCCGGCACCACGCCAACATGGCGAGCCGCTGCCAGGCAGACCAGGGCATTGGCGACGTTGTGCTGGCCGGTCAGCGGCCAGTCGACCACGCCCTGGGCTACGCCTTCAAAACTCACTTCAAAGCGCGAACCGTCTTCGCTGAGCAGCTTGGCCTGCCACTGGGCACCAGCGCCGGTGGTTTGCACCGGGGTCCAGCAGCCCATGTCGATCACTCGCTTGAGCGCGGTTTCAGCGGCCGGATAAATCACCAGGCCTTCGCTGGGAATGGTGCGCACCAGGTGGTGGAACTGGCGCTCGATGGCGGCCAGGTCCGGGAAGATATCGGCATGGTCGAATTCGAGGTTATTCAGAATTGCAGTGCGCGGGCGGTAGTGAACGAACTTCGAACGCTTGTCGAAGAAGGCGCTGTCGTACTCATCCGCCTCGACCACGAAAAACGGCGTGCCACCCAAACGCGCCGACACCGCAAAGTTCTGCGGCACACCACCAATCAGAAAGCCCGGGCTCATGCCGGCATGCTCCAGCACCCAGGCAAGCATGCTGCTGGTGGTGGTTTTGCCGTGGGTGCCGGCGACGGCCAACACCCAGCGGCCTTGCAGCACATGGTCGGCCAGCCACTGCGGGCCGGAGACATAGGGCAGGCCCTTGTTCAGCACGTACTCCACCGCCGGGTTGCCGCGCGACAGCGCGTTGCCGACCACCACCAGATCGGGCGCCGGGTCGAGGTGCGCGGCGTCATAGCCCTGCATCAACTCGATGCCCTGGGCTTGCAGCTGGGTGCTCATCGGTGGGTAAACGTTGGCGTCGGAACCGGTAACCCGGTGACCGAGTTCCTTGGCCAGCACCGCGAGCGAACCCATGAAGGTGCCGCAAATGCCGAGGATATGAATGTGCATGGATGACCTCTGAAAACGGCTGGCAACGCCGCAAAAAAAACATGTCGCAGGTTAGCACAGGGCACCTGCGCAAGCCCCAGCCGGGCAGCGGATCTAGACCACCTGCCGCACACGTTCATTCCCTCCGGCCGAGCCGATGGCGCATAAAAAAGCCCCGCACACCGGCGGGGCTCCTCGTTACCGCTCAGGCCTTCACTGCCAGTTGGCAGCAATCACCAGATTCAGCTCATCACGCTGCGCCGTAGTCAGGTTGCTCTCGGCTCCCGCCGGCACACCGAATGCCGCCATGGCATCGACCAGCCCTTGCACCTGGCTGTCCAACAGCGTCCGGCCATCCGCCGCCTTGAACTGATCAAGGTGGTTGGCATTGCCGCCGTACCAGTTGTCGATACTCACCCGCTCCTCACCGCCCACCACACTGACTTCCAGGCTGCTGCCGTTCTGACGGAACCACAGCTGCTCAATGGAAATCCCCGCGCCGAACTGCAGCGTGTCGACGCTTTCCGGCGCGGCATCGGTGTTCTGGATCAGGTCCTGGCCGTCGCCGAGGCCGAACACATAGGTGTCCGAACCGGCGCCGCCGATCAGGGTGTCGTTACCCGCGTTGCCGGACAGCGTGTCGTTGCCAGTGCCTGCAGAAAGCACGTTGGCGGCGCTGTTGCCGAGCAGGACGTTGTCCATCGTGTTGCCGGTACCGTTGATGGCGTCGGAGCCGGTGAGGGTCAGGTTTTCCACACCAAATGCCAGGGTGTGGCTGATGGACGCTTCGACCGTGTCGATCCCCTCGTTTAGGTATTCGACCACTGTGTCGCCCAGCGAGTCGATCACGAAGGTGTCGTTGCCGAACCCGCCGTAGAGGGTGTCATTGCCTTCGCCGCCGTACAGGCGGTCATCGCCACGGCCACCATTCAAGGTGTCGTTGCCACTCCCGCCCAAGAGCACATCGTTGCCATCGCCGGCTATCAACGAGTCGTTGCCGGCGCCGCCATCGAGGTAACTCTGCCCCAGTCCCGACACCAGTTTGTCGTCACCACCGTTGCCATAGAGCGTGTTGTTGCCGACGCCGCCATACAACGCGTTATTGGCCTCGTTACCGATCAATACGTTGTCGAGCTCGTTGCCCCAGCCGTCGATGGCGGCGGTGCCGGTCAGGGTCAGATTCTCCAACTCCGCACGCAACGTGAAGGTCACGCTGGACTCAACGGTATCCACACCTTCGTTGGCATACTCGGTCACGCTGTCGGTGATCGAATCAACGCGATAGAGATCGTTGCCCGCACCGCCAAACAGGTAGTCATTGCCCGTTCCGCCGTCCAGCACATCATTGCCCGCGCCGCCGCGCAGGGTGTCATTGCCGCCATAGCCCAGCAGGGTGTCATCGCCTGAGAAACCAACCAGTTGCTCATTGCCCTCGGTGCCGGAAGTGAAGCGCTCGCGAATCTGCGCGGCGGTCCATACCGTGCCATCTGCAAAGCGGATTTCTTCCAGGCTCGTAGCGCTCCCCGGGCCGAAGAAGTTCGGCACCGTCACACTGTCAGCCAGGTTGGCGTGGCGCAGGAACAGGTTGTCGCCCTGTGCGATTACCGTGATGTCCGTGGCGGCGACGCCGTCGAGGAACTGAATGACATCGAGCTTGCCCACGCTGGCATCAAGGTTGTCGATTACATCCCGACCCCAGCCAGCGCCGAGCAGGTAAACATCATTGCCCTCGCCGCCCTGGAGGAAATCATTGCCGGCGCCGCCGAGCAGCCGATCATCCCCCGCCCCACCTTCAAGCCGGTTGGCCCCGGCGTTGCCGGTGAGGGTGTTGTTCAGGGCATTGCCAATGCCATTGAGATCGCTGGTACCGGTGAGGGTGAGGTTCTCAACGCCATCCACCAGGCTGTAGGAAATGCTTGCTTCGACGGTATCGATACCACTGGTATCGCTGACCAGATCCCCTGCCGAATCGACCACAAACAGGTCATTACCGGCACCGCCCCGCAGGGTGTCGCTGCCCGCGCCGCCGTCCAGGCGGTCGTTGCCATTACCGCCGTCCAGCACATCGTTGCCGCTGCCGCCGTCGAGGGTGTCATTGCCATCGACGCCATACAGGTAGTCGTTGCCGGCACCGCCACTGATGCTGTCGGCGCTGGCATAGCCGTTCAACGTGTCGTTGCCGCTGGTGCTCTGCAGGACCAAGGTTTTGACGTTCGCCACCGTCCAGCGCACGCCGTTGGCGAAGCGAATTTCATCCACGGCGTAGGACAGGCTAGCGTCGGAGTTGAAGTAGTTGCTGACCGTAATTTTGTCGCTGCTGCCGGCCAGGCTCAGCACCAAATTGATACCGGAGCGGGCGACTTGAATATCGCTCGGCAGGATATCGGCGGCGAACTCGATGGCGTCCAGGCCATTGACCGACTCGAAGTTGTACACCGTGTCCACGCCCCAGCCACGGGCAAAGCGGTAAACGTCATTGCCGGTTCCGCCCTCAAGGTAATCGTTGCCACCCTCGCCGCTCAACGTGTCGTTGCCAGAGTTGCCATACAGGCTGTTGGCGCCTTGGTTGCCGGTCAGCACGTTGTTGGCCGTGTTGCCGTAGCCGATCAGGTTGGCGCTGCCGGTCAGGCGCAGGTTCTCGACATTAAGGGTCAGCGCGCTGGTGATGCTGACGCTGGACTCCAGGGTGTCGATACCTTCGCCAGCATTTTCCTGGATCAAGTCAGTGGTGGAGTCGATCACATAGGTGTCGTCGCCCAGGCCGCCGCGTAGCGTGTCGATGCCAGCGCCACCGATCAGCAGGTCGTTGCCAGCGCCGCCGAGCAATAGGTCATTACCCTGGGCGCCATCCAGAGTGTCATTGCCCGCGCCGCCGTCGAGGGTGTCGGCGCCGCTGAAACCGGTGAGCAGATCATTGCCGCTGGTACCGGCGAGCACCATGCTGCGCACCTGAGCGAACGACCAGGTGGTGCCGCCACTGAAGCGGACCTGTTCCAGCGTGTAAGGGCTGACGCCATCGTTGAGGAAGTAGTTGCGCACCCGAACGCTGTCGGTGCTGCCTTTCAGGGTGAGGATCAGGTCATCACCCTGGTGCGTTGCCTGGATATCCGCAGGCAAAATACCGGCCGAGAACTCGATGGCATCCACACCGTTGGCGCTGTCGTAGTTGTCGATGACGTCCTGGCCCCAGCCTTTGTCGAACACGTAGGTGTCGTTGCCGTTTCCGCCATTGAGCTGGTCATTACCGGTGTCGCCGTTGAGGCGATCATCGCCGTCTCCACCCGACAGGTTGTCATCGCCCTCACCGCCGAACAGGCTGTCATTACCGGCGCCGCCCTCCAGGGCGTCCTTGCCCGCCATGCCGTACAGGCGGTCATTGCCGGTTTCACCCTTCAGGCGGTTGTCGTTGGCATTGCCGGTGACATCGTTGTTCAGTTCGTTGCCATTGCCATCAATTGCGGCGTCGCCAGTCAAAACCAGATTTTCCAGGTAGCTGCCAAGCGCGTACGTGCTGTTGCTACGCACGGTATCCACGCCACCCGTGCTAGTAGGGACTTCGACGATGGTGGTAGCCGTGCCGGTTGCCGAGTCGATCACATAAGTGTCGTTGCCGTTACCACCGTAAAGCTGGTTAGTGCCAACGCCACCATCCAGCCAATCATCCCCATCACCGCCCCACAGCTGATCATCGCCATCACCGCCAAACAGGCTGTCATTGCCGGCGCCGCCGTCGAGGGTGTCCTTGCCGTCCAGGCCGTAAAGGCGGTCGTTGCCGTCTTCACCGAGTAAGACGTTGTCACTGGCATTACCAGTGATCTCGTTGTCCAGCTCGTTGCCGCCGCCAGTCACCGCGCTGCCGGTGAGAACCAGATTTTCCAGGGCATAACCCAGGGTGTAACTGCCGTCGGTACGTACCGTATCGATGCCGGTATTCGCCCCTTCAGAAATCATGTTGGTACTGGATGCATCGATCACATACGTATCGTTGCCGTCGCCACCGCGAAGGTCGTTGTTGCCGGTGCCGCCATCGAGCCAGTCGTCATCGTCGCCGCCACTGAGGGTGTCGTTGCCGGCCCCGCCGATCAACGTGTCGTTACCTTGCTGCGCCCAAAGGCTGTCGTCGTCTTCGCCACCGACCAACAGATCGTCATTGGGTGTTCCGTAAATAACCATGCTTGCTCCTTGCTGGATAACCACAATTGCCCTGCCCCTATGCCGCGAACCCGGTTAGCCCAGGTCACGCGTCAGCAGTGGCAAGTGGAAGATAGAAAGTGGGGGTGCCCTGAAACTCAGGCGGCCGTTGGCCGTGGCGCTGAGGCGCGGGGCGAGGAGAGTGTTCAGGGCGGAGACCCGTTACCGGTGCGCAACGCGCAGGGCGATTCGGGCCAGAAATGATCTGGGGGATGAACTGTGTTTGCATCCTGCAGCAACTCCTTTGCTACGACGTCCTTGGCCGGTGGCTATGCAGGGCATAGCAATACGCCACTGCCGAGGATGTACGCAGGGCGATTTCGAGGAAAGCTCGCGGTGTGATCGGGCGCACAAACCGGTGTAATAGTCCCGGCAGCGCCCGTTACTCGCCGCAGCTTCCCCGCCGCGCCTACGGCCGCTCGATGCCGTGTTTGTGCAGTTTGCGATACAGCGTGTTGCGGCTGATGCCCAGCTGTTCGGCGGCGCGGCTCATGTGCCAGTGCTGCTGCTCCAGGGTGCTGAGCAAGGCGCTGCGTTCGGCGGCATGCAGGGGCTGCTCGTGCGCCGGGGTTGGCTGCGATGGGCGTTGGCGGAACTCGGCGGGCAGGTCGCTCAGGCTGATGCGCTCGCCGTCGCACAGCGCCGCCAGGGTGCGTAATACGTTGCGCAGTTGCCGCACGTTGCCAGGCCAGGGGTGGTTGAGCAGGGCCTGACGCGCGTCGGGGTCCAGACGCAGGGGCTGGCCCTGGGCTTCTTCGTTGAGCAGGTGCTGCAGCAGTTGCTCGCGGTCGCTGCGTTCGCGTAGCGGCGGCAGGTTGAGGACCAGGCCGTTGAGGCGGTAGTACAGGTCTTCGCGAAAGCTGCCGTTGGCCACGTGCTCGCCCAGTTCGCGGTGGGTGGCGCTGATTATCCGCACGTTAACCGCTTGTGCGGTGCCGCCGATGGGCACCACCTGGCGCTCCTCGAGTACCCGCAGCAAGCGGGTTTGCAGGGCCAGCGGCATGTCGCCGATTTCATCGAGGAACAGGGTGCCGCCGTCGGCCTGTTGCAGCTTGCCGGTCATGCCCTCTTTGCGCGCGCCGGTGAAACTGCCGCCGCGGTAGCCGAACAGTTCGCTCTCGATCAGGCTTTCCGGAATGGCTGCGCAGTTGAGGGCGACGAAGGCGTGGCTGGCACGCGAGCTGGCCTGGTGAATGGCTTTGGCGAAGGCTTCTTTGCCGGTGCCGGTTTCGCCATTGATCAGCAGCGGCACATCGCGTTCGAACACCCGCAAGGCGCGGCGGAATTCGCCCTGCAGGGCGACATCGCCGAGGCACAGGTTGGCGGGGATATCCGCCGGCGGTTGTTTGCTGGTCAAGCGACCGATAGAGGAAGTCAGCGCCTGCGGCTGACTGCGCGCCACGCCACGCACCTGGGCAAACAGCGCGCGGCCGTTGTGGGTGCGCAGCGGCCAGCTGCTGCCGTGACCGGCGCGGCCGGCGAGTTCATCCAGGCGGCAGTCGAAGAAGGCTTCCAGGGGCTGGCCGATCAATTGCGCGCGGCGGGTGCCGAGCAGGTTCATCGCGCTCTGGTTCACGGCGTTGATCCGCCCTTCCCCATCAAAGGCCAGCAAGCCTTCGCTGAACAGGCCGACGTATTCGGCCTGCAGGTGAAAGCGCAGTAACCACTGGCCCTCGAAGCGGCGCAGGAAGTAGCAGCTTTCGATCATCTTGGCCGACAGGTTGACCAGCGCCATGGTGTGGAACTGGCTTTGCCGCGAGACGTCCTGGCGCGCCGAGGACACATCCAGCACCGCGAGCAAATCGCCCTGGCAATCGAACACCGGGCTGGCCGAGCAGGTCAGCCCGGTGTGACGGCCACGGAAATGTTCGTCCTGGTGAATGGTCAGCGCCTGGCGCTCCACCAGGCAGGTGCCGATGCCGTTGGTGCCTTCGCAGGCTTCGCTCCAGTCAGCGCCCAGCCACAGGCCGGCGCGCTCGAAGGTTTTGCGTTCGGAGTTGGCAGTGACGCTGTTGAGGATCACCCCGCGGGCATCAGTGAGCAGCACCGCATGGCCATCACCGGCCAACTGCTGATAGAGGCTGCTCATTTCGCCACTGGCGATTTCCAGCACCTGCTGCAGTTGCTCGCGGCGCTCCAGCACGCGGGCGTGTTCGAGCACGGTGGGTGCCATGGTCTGGCCGGGGTCCAGATGGTAGTCCTGCAAGCAGCGCAGCCAGGAGCGCGCGATGGAAGGATCGGCGGCCGGGCCGTCAAATTGGGTTTTGCCCTGGGCCAGCGTCATCACCTGTTGGGTGTGACGGTTGAAATGACTCTGCATTGTTATTGTTCTCCGCAGTGTGCCCTCGGTTTGCGCCTGTAAGCGCCGGGGCCGGGCTGAGCATAGCCTGGCTCATGCGCCAAGGCTGTACCAAGAATGGAACAAACTGTCACCGGCGCTGTTGCACAACCGCCCATCAGTTACCCACCCGCGCCAAGAGCCTACCGCCAATCCCCCGTCGCCCGTGCCTTCCGGCAATTACGCCGGCGTGGCGCAACCCTTGCTCTACGCTTAACCCAGCGCTTAAGCGCGTACTCCCAACAAGCACAAGAGCCAGGAGAACTTCACCATGCAATACGCACATCCGGGCACCAGCGGCGCCATCGTTTCGTTCAAAAGCCGCTACGGCAATTACATCAACGGTGAGTTCGTGGCCCCGGTCAAAGGCCAGTACTTCACCAACACCTCGCCGGTAAACGGCAAAGCCATCGCCGAATTCCCGCGCTCCACGGCCGAAGATATCGACAAAGCCCTGGACGCTGCGCACGCCGCCAGCGACGCCTGGGGCAAGACCTCAGCCCAGGACCGCTCACTGGTGCTGCTGAAAATCGCCGACCGTATCGAGGCCAACCTAGAGCTGCTGGCCGTCACCGAAACCTGGGACAACGGCAAGGCCGTGCGCGAAACCCTGAACGCCGACATCCCCCTGGCTGCCGACCATTTCCGCTACTTCGCCGGCTGCATCCGCGCCCAGGAAGGCAGTGCCGCCGAGATCACCGAACACACCGTGGCCTATCACATCCACGAGCCGCTGGGCGTGGTTGGGCAGATCATTCCCTGGAACTTCCCACTGCTGATGGCCGCCTGGAAACTCGCCCCTGCCCTGGCCGCAGGCAACTGCGTGGTATTGAAACCGGCCGAGCAAACGCCGCTGGGCATTGCCGTGCTGCTGGAGCTGATCGGCGACCTGCTGCCGCCGGGCGTACTGAACGTGGTGCAGGGGTTTGGCAAGGAGGCGGGCGAGGCGCTGGCGACCAGTAAACGCATCGCCAAAATTGCCTTCACCGGCTCCACCCCGGTGGGTTCGCACATCATGAAATGCGCGGCAGAAAACATCATTCCGAGCACCGTGGAGCTGGGCGGCAAGTCGCCGAACATCTTCTTCGAAGACATCATGCAGGCCGAGCCAAGCTTTATCGAAAAGGCCGCCGAAGGCCTGGTGCTGGCGTTCTTCAACCAGGGGGAAGTGTGCACCTGCCCGTCGCGGGCGCTGGTGCAGGAGTCGATCTACCCGGCGTTCATGGCTGAGGTAATGAAGAAGATCACCCAGATCAAACGCGGCGACCCGCTGGACACCGACACCATGGTCGGCGCCCAGGCGTCCGAGCAGCAGTTCGACAAGATTCTCTCCTACCTGGAAATCGCCAAGGGCGAAGGCGCCGAGCTGCTCACCGGCGGCAAGGTCGAGCAACTGTCTGGCGACCTGGCCAGCGGGTATTACATCCAGCCGACCCTGCTCAAGGGCAACAACAAGATGCGCGTGTTCCAGGAAGAGATCTTCGGCCCGGTAGTAAGCGTCACCACCTTCAAGGACGAAGCCGAAGCCCTGGCGATTGCCAACGACACCGAGTTTGGTCTGGGTGCCGGGCTGTGGACGCGGGATATCAACCGGGCGTATCGCGTTGGCCGGGCGATCAAAGCCGGGCGTGTGTGGACCAACTGCTACCACCTGTATCCGGCGCATGCGGCGTTTGGCGGGTACAAGAAGTCGGGGGTTGGGCGCGAGACGCACAAGATGATGTTGGATCACTATCAGCAGACTAAAAACCTGTTGGTGAGTTATGACATCAATCCGCTAGGTTTCTTTTAACAGCTGAAAACCCTCTCCCCAGCCCTCTCCCGCTAGCGGGCAGAGGGGGCCTGATCGGCGTTTCTGACCAGACCTCGGCTTGGCTCCCCTCTCCCGCTCGCGGGAGAGGGGCTGGGGGAGAGGGCCACTACACGCACCATTTCAGCCCCCACCCCATCCCACCGAAATAACCGACCCATCAGTCATTCCCACCCCCGCACCAAAAACGACCCGCACCCCTGCCAATCGCGACCTTTTCCCAACCCCTCGCAACATTTTGTTGCCGATGGCATGGCCGTTGCGTGAACGGTCCGGTCTTTCTGATCTGTTCAACACTCAGGGCGGGTACTCATATGACTACAACAACACAACTCAAACCCACGCTAGGCACCCTGCATTTATGGGGGATTGCCGTTGGCCTGGTGATTTCTGGCGAATACTTCGGCTGGAGCTACGGTTGGGGAACCGCTGGCACTTTGGGCTTTCTGGTCACCGCGCTGATGGTCGCGGCGATGTACACCTGTTTCATCTTCAGCTTCACCGAGCTGACCACCGCCATTCCCCACGCTGGCGGCCCGTTCGCATATGCCCGTCGCGCCTTTGGTGAAAAGGCCGGGCTGATGGCCGGACTGGCCACCCTGATCGAGTTCGTGTTCGCGCCGCCGGCCATTGCCATGGCCATTGGTGCCTACCTGAATGTGCAGTTCCCGAGTCTGGATCCGAAACACGCCGCCGTCGGCGCGTACTTCGTGTTCATGACCCTGAATATTCTCGGCGTGCGCATTGCCGCCACCTTCGAGCTGGTGGTCACCGTGCTCGCGGTAGCCGAACTGCTGGTGTTTATGGGCGTGGTTGCCCCGGGCTTCAGCTTCAGCAACTTCGTCTTGAACGGCTGGTCTGGCGCCAATGAATTCAGCGCTGCATCGATCTCCGGTATCTTCGCGGCCATCCCGTTCGCCATCTGGTTCTTCCTCGCCATCGAAGGCGCGGCCATGGCCGCTGAAGAAGCCAAAGACCCCAAACGCACCATTCCCAAGGCCTACATCAGCGGCATTCTGACCCTGGTGTTCCTGGCGGTTGGCGTGATGATCATGGCCGGTGGCGTAGGCGACTGGACCAAGCTCTCGGGCATCAACGACCCACTGCCCCAGGCAATGAAAACCGTGGTCGGCGAGAACTCCGGCTGGATGCACATGCTGGTATGGATCGGCCTGTTCGGTCTGGTGGCCAGCTTCCACGGCATCATCCTGGGCTACTCCCGGCAGTTCTTCGCCCTGGCTCGCGCCGGTTACCTGCCTAAAGGCCTGGCCAAGCTGTCGCGCTTCCAGACCCCGCACCGCGCGATCATCGCCGGCGGCCTGGTGGGCATCGCCGCGATCTACAGCGACGGCCTGATCAACCTGCAGGGCATGAGCCTGACCGCGGCAATGATCACCATGTCGGTGTTCGGCGCCATCGTCATGTACATCATCAGCATGCTCAGCCTGTTCAAACTGCGCAAAACCGAGCCAAACCTGGAGCGCACCTTCCGCGCCCCGGGCTACCCGATCGTGCCTGGCATCGCCCTGGCATTGGCGGTGGTGTGCCTGGTGGCGATGGCGTACTTCAACACCACCATCGGCCTGATCTTCCTCGGCTTCATGGCGGTGGGCTTCGTCTACTTCCAACTGACCGCCGCACAGCGCGCCGCTGCGCCGGCCGATGCCATGCTCAACGGCATCTGATTGCGGCCGTGGGGTAACTGATCCACCTGGGCCCGCTTTGCGGGCCCAGTCTTTGCAGAACCTATCTGCGATGCGGCTGAACTAGACTGGCTTAGCCCCATCGCAAATAGGCTCTCGGAGCCAATAGAAGGAGTGCCTATGGCCCGTTTTTCTCATTCGGTGGGCAGCGAAACCTACCGTTTTGAAAGCCTCAAAGAAGTCATGGCCAAAGCCAGCCCGGCACGCTCCGGTGATTACCTGGCCGAGGTGGCTGCCAGCAACGATGGCGAGCGCGTAGCCGCGCAGATGGCCCTGGCCGATATCCCGCTCAAGCATTTCCTCGATGAAGCGCTGATTCCCTATGAGCAGGACGAGGTCACGCGCCTGATCATCGACACCCACGACAGCCTGGCCTTCGCCCCCGTCAGCCACCTGACCGTCGGCGGCTTTCGCGACTGGCTGCTCAGCGATCACGCCAACGAAACCAGCCTGCGTACCCTGGCCCCTGGGCTGACGCCGGAGATGGCGGCAGCGGTGTCGAAGATCATGCGCGTGCAGGACCTGGTGCTGGTGGCGCAGAAAATCCGGGTGGTTACCCAGTTCCGCGGCACCCTCGGTTTGCCGGGCCGGCTGTCCACCCGCCTGCAGCCCAACCACCCCACCGACGAACCCGCCGGCATTGCCGCGAGCATTCTCGACGGCCTGCTGTACGGCAATGGCGACGCCATGATCGGCATCAACCCGGCCACCGACAGCATCGCCTCGATCTGCGCGATGCTGGAAATGCTCGATGCGATCATCCAGCGCTACGAAATTCCCACCCAGGCCTGCGTGCTCACCCACGTCACCACCTCGATTGCCGCCATCGAGCGCGGCGTGCCGCTGGACCTGGTGTTCCAGTCCATCGCAGGCACCGAGGCGGCCAACGCCAGTTTTGGCATCAGCCTGAAGTTGCTCCAGGAAGGCTATGAAGCGGGGCTGAGCCTCAAGCGCGGCACCCTGGGCAACAACCTGATGTATTTCGAAACCGGCCAGGGCAGCGCCCTGTCAGCCAACGCCCACCATGGCGTCGACCAGCAAACCTGCGAGGCGCGCGCCTACGCGGTGGCCCGCCACTTCAAGCCTTTCCTGGTCAACACCGTGGTTGGCTTTATCGGCCCGGAGTATTTGTACAACGGCAAGCAGATCATCCGTGCCGGCCTGGAAGACCACTTCTGCGGCAAGCTGCTCGGGGTGCCGATGGGTTGCGACATCTGCTACACCAACCACGCCGAAGCCGACCAGGACGATATGGACATGCTCCTGACCTTGCTCGGGGTGGCGGGCATCAACTTCATCATGGGCATACCCGGCTCCGACGACATCATGCTCAATTACCAGACCACCTCGTTCCACGACGCCTTGTACGCCCGGCAAACCCTGGGCCTGCGCCCGGCGCCGGAGTTCGAAGCGTGGTTGCAACGCATGGGCATCTTCACCCAGGCCGACGGTCGCGTGCGCTTTGGCGAGCAGTTGCCGCCGGCGTTCAGACAGGCGTTGGCGCAGTTGAGTTAAGAGACAGGGCATGGGCACTCAATCTTCGGCCCAACAAAAATCTGGGTGGGAGGGGCTTTAGCCGCGATGCTGTTGATCTTAAAAGCTCGCGGCTAAAGCCCCTCCCACAAGGACCGCGTAACTGTTCAAGGACCCGGCATGGACAACGAAATCAAGGGCAGCATCGACAACCCCTGGCAGGAGCTGCGCCGCCTCACGCCCGCGCGCATCGCCCTGGGCCGCGCCGGCACCAGCCTGCCGACCAACGCCCAGCTGGATTTCCAGTACGCCCACGCCCAGGCCCGCGATGCCGTGCACCTGCCGTTCGACCATGCCGGCCTCAGCGCGCAACTGGCCGAACGCGGTCGCCCGAGCCTGTTGCTGCACAGCGCCGCCGCCGACCGCCACAGCTACCTGCAACGTCCGGACCTGGGGCGCAAGTTGAATGCCGAATCGGCCCAGGCCCTGCGCGACCACGCTCAAGCCAACCCCGGCGGAGTCGACCTCGCCATCGTCATCGCCGACGGCCTGTCCGCGCTGGCCGTGCATCGCCACAGCCTGCCGTTTCTGCAACGCCTGGAAGAACAGGCGGCTGCCGATAACTGGAGCCTGTCGCCGGTAGTGCTGGTGGAACAGGGCCGCGTGGCGGTGGCCGATGAAGTGGGCCAACTGCTGGGCGCGAAGATGGTGGTGATCCTGATTGGCGAGCGCCCAGGCCTCAGTTCCCCGGACAGCCTGGGCCTGTATTTCACCTATGCGCCCAAGGTTGGTCTCACCGATGCGTACCGCAATTGCATCTCCAATGTGCGCCTGGAAGGCCTCAGCTATGGCATGGCCGCCCATCGCCTGCTGTACTTGATGCGTGAGGCGTGTCGCCGGCAGCTGTCAGGCGTAAACCTCAAGGACGAAGCCGAAGTGCACAGCCTGGGCGAGGAAAACTCCCAAGACATGCGCCACAACTTCCTCCTCGATGCGCCGAAAGTCTAATGACTGACGTCGGATCAAACGCTTGCTTGGATTGCGCTTTCTAGCCACGCCAGGCAGCATCTCGGCAACGCTGGCATTGCCCATGCATCGTCAGCGCAGCCCATCAAATTGCAGTCGAGGCCATTATGCGCATTGTCCAAGCCACCCTTGAGCACCTGGATCTGTTGACGCCGCTGTTCGTCAAATACCGCGAGTTCTATGGTGAGCTGCCATTTCCGGATTCCTCGCGCAAATTCCTCGAAGTGCGTCTGCGCCGCAAAGAGTCGGTGATCTACCTGGCCCTGGCCGATGACGAGGACAAGCTGATGGGCTTCTGTCAGCTGTATCCGAGCTACTCCTCGCTGTCGCTCAAACGCGTGTGGATTCTCAACGACATCTATGTGGCCGAAGACGCCCGCCGCCAGCTGGTAGCCGACCGTCTGCTGCAAACCGCGAAGAAGATGGCCAAAGAAACCAATGCCGTGCGCATGCGGGTGTCCACCAGCAGCAACAACGAAGTGGCGCAGAAGGTTTACGAGTCCATTGGTTTTCGCGAAGACACCCAGTTCAAGAACTACGTGTTGCCCATCAACAGCGACTGACTTTAAGCATTCACAGGGCCGCGCTAGCCTCGCTCGCGGCCCCAAGAGCGAACGCCGCGCCGCACGGCGCACCAAGGCAGGGCAATGTTTTTCCAGCGTTGGGCCACCGGTCGCATTGCTGGAAACGCGCTGCAACAAACTGCAGCGCGAGCCCGGGACCTTGCTCTTATAATGCCGACCGACCTACCGGCTATCGAACGCCAGTGCCTTTTTACCGCAGCGCAATAGGCGTCATATGGAATTCAACCCGATTGATCTGATTCTGCACCTGGACAACTACCTGGCCGTGCTGGTGGCCAACTACGGTGCGTGGATCTACGCCATCCTGTTTTTGGTGATCTTTTGCGAAACCGGCCTGGTGGTCATGCCGTTCCTGCCCGGTGATTCCCTGCTCTTTATCGCTGGCGCCATGTGCGCGACCGGCAGCATGGACCCGGTGGCATTGGCGGCGTTGTTGATGGCCGCGGCCATACTCGGCGACAGCACCAATTACCTGATTGGGCGCAATGTCGGGGAAAAACTCTTCAGCAACCCGAAATCGAAAATCTTCCGCCGCGACTACCTGCAACGCACCCACGATTTCTATGACCGCCACGGCGGCAAGACCGTCACCCTGGCGCGCTTTCTGCCCATCGTGCGGACCTTCGCGCCGTTCGTGGCCGGCGTCGGCAAAATGCACTACCTGCGCTTTCTCGGCTTCAGCGTGCTGGGCACGGTGGCCTGGGTCGGTGGCCTGGTCACCCTGGGCTACTTCTTCGGCAACACACCGTTCGTCAAAGAAAACCTCTCGCTGATGATTCTGGCGGTGATCGGTTTCTCCCTGCTGCCGATGCTGATCGGCTGGCTGCATCACCGCCTGCGCCCCGACACCGCGCCCGACTCGGCCAACTGACCGGCGGCGCCCATGTGGTTTTTGCGTGGCTGGCGCCAGCGCCGCATTCTCGCCAAGCACCCGATTACGCCTGAAAGCTGGGCACGGGTGCTGCAGCGGCTACCGATTCTCGACGGCCTGAACGCTGAAGAACTCAAACGCCTGCAGCGCCGCGCCGTGCTGTTTCTGCATGACAAACACCTGACCACCCTGCCCGGCGTCGAGTTGCACGGCGAAGACCGCCTGCACCTGGCGGCCCAGGCGCAGTTGCCGTTGCTGCACCTGCCGGATCTCAACTGGTACCAGGGCTTCCACGAGATTCTGCTGTACCCCGGCGACTTCGTCAGCCCGCAGCGCCACCGCGACCCCAATGGCATCGAGCACGAGTGGGACGGCGAACACAGCGGCGAGGCCTGGCTGCGCGGCCCGGTGATTCTGGCCTGGCCGGGGGTAGTCAGCAGCGGCACCTGGGATGCCTACAACCTGGTGATTCACGAGCTGGCGCACAAACTCGACATGCTCAACGGCGATGCCAATGGCCTGCCGCCGCTGCACCGCAACATGCGCATTGAGGAGTGGTCGAGCGCCATGCAGAGCGCCTACGACGACCTCAACGCCCAGTTGGACCACAACCCCGACGCCGAAACCGCCATCGACCCCTATGCTGCGGAGAACCCGGCGGAGTTCTTTGCGGTCACTAGTGAGTACTTTTTCAGCGCGCCGGATCTGCTGGCACAGGCCTACCCCAAGGTGTACCAGCAGTTGCAGTTGTTCTATCAACAAGACCCGCTGGCGCGCCTGCACAGCCTGCACACGCACCGCTTGAACGAGACGAACGCGACTTAAGGCGCAGTCGCCAAGCATGGTAACGGCAGGCGTTTATGCCTATAATCGCGCCCACTTTTTGGCCGGCACACGCTGCGCCAGACCTGATTGGCCAACCAAGGGAAGCGAACCCATGAGCTACAGCAAGATCCCGGCCGGCAAAGACCTGCCGAACGACATCTACGTCGCCATCGAGATTCCGGCCAACCATGCGCCGATCAAATACGAAATCGACAAAGACAGCGACTGCCTGTTCGTCGACCGTTTCATGGCTACCCCGATGTTCTACCCGGCCAACTACGGCTACATCCCCAACACCCTGGCTGACGATGGCGACGCCCTCGACGTGCTGGTGGTCACCCCGTATCCAGTAGCCCCAGGCTCGGTGATCCGCGCGCGTCCAGTGGGCGTGCTGCACATGACCGACGAAGCCGGTGGCGACGCCAAACTGCTCGCCGTACCGCACGACAAACTGTCGCAGCTGTACGTCGACGTGAAGGAATACACCGACCTGCCGCCGCTGCTGCTTGAGCAGATCAAGCACTTCTTCGAGAACTACAAAGATCTCGAGAAAGGCAAATGGGTCAAGGTAGAAGGCTGGGGCAACGCAGACGCGGCCCGTGCCGAGATTTTGAAGGCGGTTGCGGCTTACCAAAAATAAGCCAAGGCTTCCCACTAAAAACCGGCCACAAGCCGGTTTTTTTTATGGGTGTAAGAAAGCGATCGGCTGCGCGTCGGCCTGGCTGCGTTAAAAAAGGCGTTCCGATGCTCATGGGCTACAGCCCACTGCGCTCGAAACGCCTTTTTTGCTCGGCCTGACCAGGATTGCCAGACCTAGCTCGCTCGATCTGGATTGGCGAGGTAGATCAAAGGCAAAACTTGTCCTTTGTGGGAGAGGCTTCAGCCTCGATGCTTTTGATCTTAGGCGCGAGACATTGTCGGTTTGGCTTTGGCGGTTGAATCGTGGCCGTCGAGGGTGGCGGCAAACCGGCTGACTGCTTCCACCGCGCCGCTGGCGCCATCTCTGATCTGCACAATCACCGCGCCGGCCTGGTCGGCCAGTTCCACGCCGTGGTTCGCCACTTCCTGGGTCTGGGTCATGCTCGCTACGGCGTCGCGGGTTTGTTGCAGGATCTGGCCGATCAGTTCGGCGATTTCGCTGGTAGCGCCGCTGGTGCGGCCGGCCAGGCTGCGCACCTCGTCGGCGACCACGGCAAAACCACGCCCCTGTTCGCCGGCCCGCGCCGCTTCGATGGCAGCGTTAAGCGCCAGCAGGTTGGTCTGGTCGGCAATGCCGCGAATGGTGTTGACGATGGCGGTGATCTGCTCGGAACGCGCGCCCAATTGCGCGACCAATGCGGCCGAGGCGCCGATGTTATCCGCGATCTGGCGCATTTCGTGGGCGGTTTGCTGGATAACGTCGGTGCCGTGCTCGGCGGCTTTCTCGGTTTCAGCCGAGATATGGTAAGCACGCGCAGCGCTGTGGGCGTCCTGCTCTTGTTTCTCAATGCGCTCGCTGATGTCGCGGGCGAATTTGACCACTTTGCACAATTTGCCGTCGGCGTCGTAAACCGGGTTGTAGGTGGCTTCCAGCCACACCACGCGACCGTGTTTGGCCAGGCGCTTGAATTGCCCGCCGCGGATTTCGCCGCGGTTGAGGCCGCGCCACAGTTCGGCGTATTCGGCGCTGTTGACCAGGCTTGGCTCGCAGAACATGCGGTGCGGTTTGCCGACGATCTCGTTGAGGCCATAGCCCATGGCATGGACGAAGTTGTCGTTGGCGGTGAGGACATTGCCCTCGAGGTCGAATTCGATGATTGCCATGGCCCGGTCAACGGCAGCCAGGCGGGCGTGGATATCGCTTTCGCGCAGCACCTTGGCGGTAACGTCCATGGCGTACTTCACCACGCTCACTGCCTTGCCGTTGCCGTCGAGCACCGGGTTATAGCTGGCTTCCAGCCAGACTTTGCGGCCGTTGGCAGCCACCCGCTGAAAGGTGCCAGAGACAAATTTGCCGGCGCGCAGCGAAGCCCAGAGGTCGAGGTACTCCTTGCTGTTGGCATGCGCGGCGGTGCAGAACTCGCGGTGCGCTTTGCCAACCACCTGGTCGGCGCGGTAACCCAGGGTGTCGAGGAAGTTCTGGTTAGCCCGCCGCACGCGGCCGTCCAGATCAAACTCAACCA
Organism: Pseudomonas sp. GV071; assembly: GCF_003050835.1. GTDB lineage: Bacteria > Pseudomonadota > Gammaproteobacteria > Pseudomonadales > Pseudomonadaceae > Aquipseudomonas. The sequence continues at coordinate 117,643 of NZ_QAOJ01000015.1, forward strand.
CGGCCATGGAACGCTCAAGAGCCGCCATCAATCCTTTGAACCCTTCCACTTCGGCCGTCCTGGCTGCCAGCTCTAGCTTCAGATTCTTGGAAAACATCGTGTGACCTCGCGAGTGAATTCTGACCATGGCGCAATGGCAAAACACGCCAGAAAACATGGCCGACTGACATCAAGGCGACACTAACAAAAAATTGTACAAACAGGGCAATCATGTACAAGTATTTCTGCAACAGCAGATGAGCGGCACACGTGCGATTTGCGGCGAGGCACGCAGGGTTTGAACCAGTAACTCGTACATGGAACAGGCCGCCGCCAGGCAGCGACTCCACGCTCGGCAGCTCCAGCATAGGTAGCGTTTTGCACGCAGGTAGCGCGGGTGGTGCGGCGTGCACCGCAGGGGCAACTTTTTCCTAGGCAGCGACTACATAAATCATATTTTCGCTATTGGCTGCGGCTGAACAGAATGCGCCCATCGCTGCTCTCATTTCGCCGCCCGTGCGAAATGGACCAGGCCTCGACCGCCTTTCAGAAGGACGCCGCTGTGACCGTTGAAACAACCTCTATCGACACACTCGTGATTGGCGCAGGCCAGGCCGGTATCGCCATCAGCGAACACCTCTCCAACCTCGGCGTTCCGCACCTGGTGCTGGAGCGCAGCCGTATTGCCGAAGCCTGGCGCTCGGGGCGTTGGGATTCGCTGGTGGCCAACGGCCCGGTCTGGCACGACCGCTTCCCCGGCCTGGAATTCGAAGGCATGGAGCCCGACGCCTTCGCCGGCAAAGAGCAGGTGGCCGACTACTTCGTGCGCTACGCCGAAAAATTCAACGCGCCGATTCGCACCGGCGTCGAGGTGCATAAAGTCACCCGCAATGCCGACCGCCCAGGTTTCACCGTGGAAACCTCGCAAGGGGTGTTCGAAGCCAATCGTGTGGTGGCTGCCACCGGCCCGTTCCAGAAACCGGTGATTCCGCCCATCGCGCCAAAACTGCTGGGCATCAACCAGATCCACTCGGCCGACTACCGCAACCCCGCGCAACTGCCAGCTGGCGCTGTGCTGGTGGTGGGCGCTGGCTCCTCCGGCGTACAGATCGCCGATGAGTTGCAGCGCGCCGGCAAGCAGGTGTACCTGTCCGTCGGCGCCCATGACCGCCCGCCGCGCGCCTACCGTAACCGTGATTTCTGCTGGTGGCTGGGCGTGCTTGGCGAGTGGGATGCGCCGGCCAGCAAACCAGGCAAAGAGCACGTGACCATCGCCGTCAGCGGCGCCCGTGGCGGCCATACCGTCGACTTCCGCGCCCTGGCCAAATTGGGCATCACCCTGGTCGGCCTGACCGATTCGTTCAGTGGCAACGTAGTGAAGTTCAAAGCCGACCTGGCGCAGAACCTCGCCGCTGGCGACCAGAACTACCTGTCATTGCTGGACGCGGCGGACGCCTATATCGCCCGCAATGGCCTCGACCTGCCGGAAGAACCGGAAGCGCGGTTCTTCTTGCCGGAACCGGCGTGCGTCACCGATCCGCTGCAGGAACTCGACCTGGCCAAGGCTGGCGTCACCTCGATCATCTGGGCCACCGGTTATGCGGTCGACTACAGCTGGCTGCAGGTCAACGCCTTCGACGCCAATGGCAAACCGCAGCACCAGCGCGGCGTATCCAGTGAACCCGGGGTGTATTTTCTCGGCCTGCCGTGGCTGCTGCGCCGTGGCTCGACCTTTATCTGGGGGGTGTGGCACGACGCCAAGATCATTGCCGACCACATCGCCACCCAGCGTAAGTACCTGGCCTATCGCGATGCCGGCCAACGTAAAAACGCGGTCTGAAAAAAAGGGGGCTGCGCGTTGAGCGAGCCCCCTTTTCAGTTCCCGGTGTGTGTCAGTGTTTACCCTTGAGCAGGCCGTGCAACGCGGCTGCCAGCAACAGTGCAAAGCCCAGCAACAGCGCCAGCTTGCCCCCCCCTCGTAGGCAAAACCAACTTCCTGGCAACCGCCGCTCAGCAACTCGACACACCCGGCCACGCTCTGGTGATACGCCAACAGCACGGCGGCCAACACCACCAGCATCACCCCAAGCGTCACCAATACCCTTTCCACTTTGCTCATCCGCTCACCCTCCCATTCGGCGCCCAACTGCGGGGCGCACGCTGAGGGTTGACGCTACGCGGCGAGAGCGAATGGCGATTTCCGACGGTCCTTAAGCCTGAGTAGGTTGCTTCCCAAGCGCGCCGCCACACCCCGTTTTGCAGTAGCATCGCCAGCCAGACAAACGCCGCCGCGCGGCCAGGGAGTGAGGTATGCAGGGATTGTGGGTGTGGGGCGTAATAGCCGTGTTGGTGCTACTCGCCGTTGCCGTGATCTACGGCTACAACCGCCTGGTGTTCAACCGTGCGCGGGTGGCGGCGGCCTGGAGCGATATCGATGTGCAGCTCAAGCGCCGCTCCAGCCTGATTCCGCAGTTGGTCGACTGCCTGAAAACCTACATGGCCTACGAGAGCAGCACCCTCACCGCACTCACCGAGCAGCGCAGCCAGGCGCAACGCGCCGAGCGCAGCGATGCAAACGAGCGCGGCGCAGCGGAAAGCCTGGTGTCGGCCACTTTGCTGCAGGTGTTTGCGCGCGCCGAGGCCTATCCCGAGCTGAAGGCCGACAGCGTATTCCTCGACCTGCAGCACAACCTCAGCGAGGTTGAAGAAACCATCCAGATGGCCCGCCGTTACTACAACGGCGCGGTGCGCGAACTGAACGTGCTGGTGGAGTCGGTACCGAGCAACCTGATCGCCAATGCCTTCGGTTTTACCGGTGCGGTGTATTTTTCCCTCGACGATGCCAGTCAGGCGCAGCCGCCGAAAATGGAGTTTTGACATGTACGCAAGACTGACTCACGCCCTGGCGCTGCTGCTGTGTTTGCTGCCGGCCACCTTCACCTTCGCGGCCTATGACGAGGATGTGCCCACCTACATAACGGTCGAGGCGGTGCAAGCGCAGGACGCGGACGATGCCACCCCCTATGTGCGCGACGCGGCTGAAGAGGGGGTCATGGATGCGGCGATGGACGCCGATGGCAACATCGTCGAGTACCCTTCCGTGACCGAAGCCAGCCCCACCGTCGATTTCGGTAACGAGGCTTACGCCGCCGGCCAAGCCACAGACGTTACCGGGGAGCGCATCGACCAGTTCGATATCGAACTCAAGGTTGAGCCCAGCGGCGACCTGCTGATTACCGAGCGCATTCAGGTCACCGCCAATGGCGACAAAATTCGCCACGGCATTTACCGCGACATTCCCACCACCTACAGCCTTCCTGGCGGCATGGTGCGCAAAACGCCCATCGCGTTACTGGGCGTCACCCGCGACGGCAACAGCGAGCCGTACAAAAAAGAACGGACCCAGTGGGGCGTGCGCTACTACCTCGGCTCGCCGGACGTGTACGTCGAGCCTGGCCAACATGTGTACGAGCTGCGCTACCGCATGGATGCCCAACTGCACTTCGGCGCAAACAAAGACGAGCTGTACTGGAACCTCACCGGCAACCAGTGGTTGTTCCCCATCACGCAGGCCACGGCCACCATCGAATTGCCCCAGGGCGCACGCATCGACCAGATGACCGGCTACACCGGTTATGCGGGCTCGACCAGCGGCCGCGCCTACACGGTGCTGCGCAAGGGCGATAACTTCGTCAAGCTGGCCACCACCACGCCGCTGGCGGCCGAAGAAGGTTTTACCGTGGCGCTGGACTGGCAGGCCGGCTTGGTCAAACGCCCCAACGCAATCATGAACACAATCAGGCTGCTGTGGGACAACCTCGGCATGGTGGTGGGCGTACTGGCCGTGCTGGGTTTGTTTGCCTATTACCTCTACTGGTGGAAAAAGATCGGCCGCGACCCCGCCAAAGGCGTGATCATTCCCCGTTACGAGGCGCCGCCAAACGTCAGCCCGGCACGCGCCGGCTATGTGTGGAATGAGGGGTTCAGCAGTGCGTTCGGTGACACCGAGGCGATGACCATCACCCTCACCGACCTGGCTCGGCGCAAGGTGGTGAGCATCGCCGACGCGCCCGAAAGCAGCGCATTCATCATCAGCAAAGGCGAGTTGAACGCCGATGCACAGCCCCATGAGCAGGCCCTGTTTGGCCATCTGTTCAGCGCTGGCAAAGGTGAAATCCGCGTGGGCAATAGCTATGTCAAAGCACTGAAAGAAGCGCTGGCCGCTCACAGCGAAAATCTCAGCGCGTGGGGCGACAGGCTGTTCAGCAAAAACCGCAAACCCTGGTACCTCGGCATTCTCGGCGCGTTGCTGGCTTTCGCGGCCATGGGCCTGCTGGGTGACCCCGAGATGTTGTTCGTGTTTTTTCCGCTGATATTCGTCGCCGTCGGCGTCGGCTTGATGATCTTTGGTTGGCGCACGCTCACCGGTACCCAGAGCCAGTTCGTCGGCATTGTGCCCATGCTCTTCGGCCTGCCTTTTGCCCTCGCTGGCCTGGGCATCGCCCTGGCCATGTTCAGCGGCACCTCGCCTGTCGTCACCGTGTGCGTGTTGCTGATGGCGCTGTTGATCGGATTGTTCCGGGGTTGGCTGGAAGCGCCCAGCGTTGAAGGCCGCGCCACCCTCGATGCGCTGGAAGGCTACCGCGACTACCTGCAACTGGCCGAAAGCGACACCCTGGCGCGCGCCGCCGATGCGCCGGCGATGAGCATTGCGCTGTACGAACAGCACCTGCCCTATGCCATGGCCCTGGACGTGGAAAAGCAATGGACCGCGCGTTTCAGCGCCGCCATTGCCAGCGGCGTGATCGAGCTGACCGAGCCGGATTACCGCCCCGAGTGGTACCGCCACAGCAGCCGCTTCACCTCGCCGAGCGCCTTCAGCGGCGCCCTGGCCTCGGCGGCCGCCAGCGCTTCCACCCCACCGCCGAGCCCCTCGTCGGGCTCCAGCTCCAGTTCGGGCAGCAGCAGCTCGTCTGGCGGTGGTTCGTCGGGCGGAGGTGGTGGCGGGGGCGGTGGAGGCGGCTGGTAACGTGTTGACCACCGTTTGCAGGAATCGAGGCTGGATCGGATGGCCGCCCCCTCTCCCGCATGGGCACGCATAACCCTGTGGGAGAGGCTTTAGCCTCGATGTTTTTGACCTTGGCGATTAGATGCGGAAACGCTGCACCAGGCTCTGCAAGTGACCACCCAGCCGGGCCAGCTCAACACTCGACGCCGCCGTCTCCTCACTCGCCGCCGCTGTCTGCTCCGACACGTCACGCACATTCAGCACGCTGCGGTTGATCTCTTCGGCCACGGCGGTCTGTTCTTCGGCGGCGGTGGCGATCTGTTGGTTCATCGCCTGAATCGCCGACACAGTGCGGGTGATGCTGCCCAACGACTCACCGGCGCGGCGGGTCAGCTCGACGCTGCTGTCGGTCAGGTCGCGGCTGCTTTCCAGGGTGGTTGCCACCTGCTGGGTGCCGCTTTGCAGGCCGCTGATCAGCTCTTCGATTTCTTCGGTGGACTGCTGGGTGCGCTGCGCCAGGCTGCGCACCTCGTCGGCAACCACGGCAAAACCACGCCCGGCCTCACCGGCGCGCGCCGCTTCGATGGCGGCGTTGAGGGCCAGCAAGTTGGTCTGTTGGGCCACCGACTTGATCACATCGAGCACGCTGCCGATCTTGTCGCTTTCGCGCTTGAGGTCGTTCATGGCGTTGGTGGAACTGCCCACCGCCACCGCCAGGCGTTCGATCTGTGCCACCGCTTCGCCGACTACCCGATCACCGTCGCGGGCTTGCAGGTCGGCGGCCTTGGCGGCTTCGGACGCTTCTTCGGCATTGCGCGCCACCTCTTGCACGGTGGCGGTCATTTCATGCATGGCGGTGGCGACCTGATCGGTCTCGACCTTCTGGCTGTTGACCCCGGCGCTGGTTTGCTCGGTAACCGCCGACAGCTGCTCGGCGGCGCTGGCGATCTGGGTGACGCCATCGCGGATGCCGCCGATCAAGTCGCGCAGGCCCAGGGTCATCTGCTGCATGCTCGATTGCAGTTGGCCCAGTTCGTCACCGCGACGGGTTTCGATGTCATGGCTGAGATCGCCCGAGGCAATACGCTCGACCCGGCGCAGCACGGTTTTCAGCGGTCCGACGATCTGCCGAGTGATAAACAGCGCGGCAATCAGGCCCAACACCACGGCCACTAAGGAGGCCACCAGCAGAATGATTTTCGCCTCGCGCTCTTCGGCATCGCGCTTGGCGTTCTGGCTGATGGTGAGCTTCGTGCAGTTGTCGAAAATCTGCGTGATCTGGGTATCCAGCACGGCTTGCGCCGCAGCGACGCTGGCCAACGCCGCGGCAAACTGGCCGACGGTGGTGCGGTAGCCATTCAAGGCCTCGGCAACTTTCTGCAAACCGGCCGCTTGCTCAGCGGGCAGTTTTTCGCCCAGGGGTTTGAGATTGGCCAGCGCCTGGTCGATGGCGGCCAAGGCTGGTTGTTGCAGGTCGGCGCGACCGCTGTAGGTGAAGCCACGCAATTCGAAGCGCGCGTTCTGAATCAGCGCGCCCTGGGCGATCACCGCGTCGACGGCTTCTTCATGCTGTTCGGCGTTCTCCGGCGCGACCTCCACGCCATGCAGCGCGGTGCTGACGGTGCCCAACTCGGCCACTGCGGCATCGGCGTACTTACCGAACTGCCCACGCAAGGATTCACGGGTAGCAACCGCCTGGGTCATCTGGTTGAACGCCTGGCGGTACAGGCTACTGGCATCGCTGGTCTGCTTGAGCAGCGCCAGGTCGCTGGGCATTTTCATTCTCTGCATGCCGACCTGAACCCCGGCATCGAGCTTGTCGAGGTTTTCCAGCACCGCCGCGCTGCGGCTACTGTCGGTGCTGTTGAGCATGTAGCCCAGGCGCGTTATGCGCACATCGCGGGCGGTGGCGGCCAGCTTGGAAATGGTCGCCAGCTTGTCGCCACGCTCCAGCACCGAACTCAAGCCGATCCAGCCAGACAACGTGATCAACAGCGTCAATAGCAGGACCAGGGCAAAACCGAGGGCCAGTTTTGCGCCGACGCTGATATTGCTCAGCGCCTGAGTAAGCCATCCAAACATGGGGGGTGTTCTCCGGAAATCGAAGCAGAAGCAACGGGGCAGAGGCATCAGCTCTTGTCGGCTGAGTCCTACGCAATATATCGACTTATCCCTCGCAACCTTAAGCGCGATTTGAACACCTGATAGGCGGCGATAAGCCAAGCCCCACGCTTTGTCGGCGGCACACAGGCGGCGCAGAGAAAGTGGTCGATTATCGAGCAACTCTGCCGTACTGTATTGACCGGATTAACCAGTTAGTACATTTTTCTCCCAAGCGAACTTGGCGCTCCCCCAGCCGAGTCGACAATAACAATGGAGAACAGCTGTATGCCTCGTCCCCTGCTGGTGCTCAACGGCCCCAACCTGAACATGCTCGGCACCCGTGAGCCTGCCACCTATGGTCACGAAACCCTCGCCGATATCGCCGAGCTGTGCCGCCGCACCGGCAGTGCCAAGGACTTCGAAGTGGAGTTCCAGCAAACCAACCACGAAGGCCAGTTGATCGACTGGATTCACCAGAGCCGTGGCCGCTGCGCCGGCATCGTGATCAACCCCGGCGCCTGGACCCACACCTCGGTTGCCATCCGCGATGCCCTGGTGGCCAGCGAACTGCCGGTCATCGAGGTGCACCTGTCCAACGTGCACAAGCGCGAAGAATTCCGTCACCACTCCTACGTGTCCGGCATCGCCGTGGCGGTACTTGCCGGCTTTGGCAGCAATGGCTACCGGATGGCCATCGAACACTTCGCGCAGCTGTTGGAGGCCTGAGCATGTCCAGCCCCCACAGCGTTCTTGCCGGCCTGATCGGGTCCGGCATTCAAGCCTCACGCACACCCGCGCTGCATGAACATGAAGGCGATGCCCAAGGCATGCGTTACCTGTACCGGTTGATTGATCTTGATGCGCTCAAGCTCGGCCTCGACAACCTGCCGGAGCTGCTCGACGCCGCGCAAAGCACCGGTTTCACCGGCCTTAACATCACCTTCCCATGCAAGCAGGCAGTGATTCCGCTGCTCGATGAACTGTCGCCAGAAGCGCAAGGCATTGGTGCGGTAAACACCGTGGTATTTCAAGGTGGCAAGCGCATCGGCCACAACACCGACTGCCTGGGCTTTGCCGAAGGTTTTCGCCGTGGCCTCAGCGATGTCGCCCGCGAGCGTGTGGTGCAGATGGGTGCTGGCGGTGCCGGTGCGGCCGTGGCCCACGCGCTGCTGATTGAAGGCGTGCAGCAGCTGAGCATTTTTGACGTCGACGCCAGCCGTGCCCAGGCCCTGGCCGACAACCTCAACCAGCACTTTGCCGGCAACCGTGCCCAGGCCGGCAGCGACTTGGCCACAGCCATGGCCAATGCCGACGGCCTGGTCAACACCACACCGATGGGCATGGCCAAGTTACCCGGCATGCCGGTGCCCAAGGCGCTGCTGCGCGCCCCGCTGTGGGTGGCAGAAATCGTGTATTTCCCGCTGGAAACAGAGCTGCTGCGTGAAGCCCGCGCCCTTGGTTGCCGCACCCTGGATGGCGGCACCATGGCCGTGTTCCAGGCCGTCAAAGCGTTCGAGCTGTTCAGCGGCGTGGCAGCCGATGCGCAGCGTATGCAAGCGCACTTCAAAGGAATGACCGCCTAACCGACAACCGCTCCTCAACAATAAAAATGGCGCCCACGGCTCAGGCCTGTGGTCAGCCTTGCGAGATCAACAACAATGACAAAAATGATCGATCTGTACTTTCGCGTGCTCAAACTGATCGTCGTGCTGTGCATGCTCGGCATGGTGGTGATGGTGTTTGGCAATGTGGTCATGCGCTACGCCTTCAACTCCGGCCTGACGATTTCCGAAGAGCTGTCGCGCTGGCTGTTCGTGCTGATGGTGTTTCTCGGTTCACTGATCGCCATGCGCGAGCGCGGCCACCTGGGCCTCGACCTGCTGATCAAAAAACTACCGCCGCGTGGCCGCAATCTGTGCCTGGCCGTTGGCCAGGTGATGATGCTGTACATCGCCTGGCTGATTCTCAGCGGCAGCTGGCAGCAGGCGGTGATCAACCTCGACGTGGTCGCCCCCGCTTCCGGCCTGTCGATGGCCTGGTTCTATGGCATCGGCGTGGTGTTCGGGGTGACGGCGATACCCATCATCATCGGCGAGCTGATTCTGGCGCTGCGCGGTCGCCTGCCGCTGGGCAAGGCGGAAATCGAATCGGTGCACCTGCCCGTCAATGAGGGGAGCCGTCCATGACCCTTCTCCTGTTTCTCGGCTCCCTGCTTGGCACCATGGCCCTGGGTATTCCGATCGCCTTCGCGCTGCTGTTGGTCAGCGTGGTGCTGATGTGGCAACTGGACCTGTTCGACGCGCAGATCATTGCGCAGAACCTGCTCAATGGCGCCGACAGTTTCCCCTTGCTGGCCGTGCCGTTTTTCATGCTGGCCGGCGAGATCATGAATGCCGGGGGCCTGTCGCGACGCATCGTTAAAATCGCCATGGCCCTGGTCGGGCACAAGCGCGGCGGCCTGGGTTATGTGGCGATCATCGCCTCGTGCCTGCTGGCCTCGCTGTCCGGCTCGGCAGTAGCCGATGCCGCCGCGTTGGCCGCCTTGCTGGTGCCGATGATGGTGCAGGCCGGGCACAACAAGGAACGCGCGGCGGGGCTGATCGCCTCGGGCGGCATCCTGGCGCCGATCATTCCGCCGAGCATCGGTTTTATCGTGTTCGGTGTGGCGTCGGGCGTGTCGATTTCCAAACTGTTTCTGGCTGGCATCGTGCCGGGCCTGCTGCTGGGTGTGTCGCTGGCGGTAGCCTGGTGGTTTGTCTCACGCAGCGAAAACATCGCCACGCCGGAAAAGGCCAGCCGCACTGAAATCATCAAAACCCTGCTCGATGGCAGCTGGGCCCTGGGCCTGCCGCTGATCATCGTGTTCGGCCTCAAGTTCGGCATTTTCACCCCCACCGAAGCGGCCGTGGTGGCGGCGGTGTATGCCCTGGGCGTGTCGCTGTTCGTGTACCGCGAGCTAAAAATCAGCCAGCTCTATGAAGTAGTGTTGTCAGCGGCGAAAACCACCTCGGTGGTGATGCTGCTGGTCGCCGCGGCCATGGTGTCGTCCTGGCTGATCACCATCGCCGACCTGCCCGGCCAGCTTACCGATGTGCTGGCGCCGTTCCTCGACTCGCCGACCATCCTGCTGCTGATGATCATGCTGCTGATCGTGCTGGTCGGCACGGTGATGGACATGACCCCCTCGATCCTGATCCTCACCCCGGTGCTGATGCCGGTGGTGATTCAGGCCGGCATCGACCCGGTTTACTTCGGCGTGCTGTTTCTGGTGAACACCTCGATCGGCCTGATCACACCACCGGTGGGCACCGTGCTCAACGTGGTCTGCGGGGTCGCTAAGCTGAGCCTGGAGGAGATCACCCGCGGCGTTTGGCCATTCATGCTCGCGCAACTGATTGTGCTGGCCCTGCTGGTGCTGTTTCCGCAGCTGGTGTTGGTGCCACTGAAGTTTTTCGCCGGGTAGTCGGCGGCCGTTAATAGAAGTCTCGCAATTCAAACAACAACAATGGAGAGCACTAACCATGAAGAACTGGCTGAAACCCTTACTGACCTCCGCCTGCGCGGCGGGCCTGCTGCTCAATGCGCTGTCGGCCCAGGCCGAGATTGGCGAACACACCCTGCGTTTTGCCTTCCAGAACGTTAAAGAACACCCGCAAGGCCAAGGCGCGCAGAAGTTCGCCGACCTGGTGAAAGAGAAAAGCGGCGGCAAGATGACCGTGCGCCTGTTCCCCGGCGGCGTGCTCGGCGGTGACCTGCAGACCGTCTCAGCACTGCAGGGCTCGACACTCGACCTCACCGTACTCAACTCCGGCATTCTCGCCGCCCAGGTGCCGGAGTTCGCCCTGCTCGACTTCCCTTTCCTGTTCAACAACACCCGCGAAGCCCAGGCGGTGATCGACGGTCCGGTGGGGCAGGAACTGGCCAAGCGCCTGGAAAGCAAAGGCCTGCTCAGCCTGGGTTACTGGGACCTGGGGTTCCGCAACCTGACCAACAGCAAAACCCCGGTGACCAAGTGGGAAGACATGGAAGGCCTGAAGGTGCGCGTGATTCAGTCGCCGATCTACCTGGAAACCTTCAAGGCCCTGGGCGCCAACCCGGTGCCGATGCCGTTCCCCGAGGTGTACACCGGCCTGGAGCAGAAAACCGTCGATGGCCAGGAAAACCCCTTCACCGTGATCAAGGGCAGCAAGTTCAACGAGGTGCAGAAGTACCTGAGCGTGACCCAGCACATCTATAACCCGCAGTCGTTCGTGATCGGCGCGAAAAGCTGGGGCAAGCTGAATGCCGAGGAGCAGGCGGTGATCGTCGAGGCGGCCAAGGAAGCCACGGCCTACCAACGCAAAATCACCGCCGCCGCCCAGGACGCGGCGTATTCCGAACTGTCGGTGGAGATGCAGGCCAACTCCATCTCGCCGGCCGAGATGGCGCGTTTTCGCGAAAAGGTCAAACCGGTGATCGAGCAGTTCTCCAAAGCCATGGACCCGGCGCTGGTCAAGGCCATGTATGAATCGGTGGAGGCAGTGCGTTCTTCCAGTAACTGAGTTTCGCCAGGCATACAAAAACGGCCCAGTGGGCCGTTTTTTGTTTGAGATTGTCTTTCCCAGGGATCGCGGCGGCTCCTACAGACAGCACGTTATCGTAGGAGCGGCTTCAGCCGCGATTCCTGCAAGCCTCGCTACTTGCGCAAGTACGCCAGCACCGAATCGCAAACCATCTGTTTGTGCCGCAGCTTCACCTGCTCATCCGTCAGGTCGATCTGGAAGATCTCGCTGAAGGTGTGGCGGTTCGACACCCGGTAGAAGCAGAACGAGCTGATCAACAAATGCATATCGATGGCCTGCAAGCCCGGGCGGAACAGCCCGGCGGCTTCGCCACGGCGCAGGGTTTCATCGAGCAGGTTGAGCACGTTGTGGCTCAGCGAGCGAATGGTCGGCGACTGTTTGACGTTGGCGCCGTTATGGATGTTTTCGATGCAGACGATGCGCACGAAATCCACATTGCGGTCGTGGTGATCGAAAGTGAATTCCACCAGCCGGCGAATCGCTTCAAACGGCTCCAGCTCAGCCAGGTGCAGTTGAGCCTCGGTGCGGCGGATGTCGCCGTAGAGTTTCTCCAGCACTTCAACGTAGAGCTGCTCTTTGCTGTTGAAGTAGTAGTAGATCATCCGCTTGGAGGTATGGGTGCGCTCGGCGATGGCATCCACCCGGGCGCCAGAGAGGCCCTGCTGGACGAATTCGACGATGGCCGCCTGCAAGATATTCTCGCGGGTCTTTTCCGGGTTGTTCTTGCGACTTTTGCGAGGGGCCTCTAGCTGCGCCTCGGGAAGTTCTTGAGTAGTTGTCATACGAGGCTCGCGGCCAGTTAGGCAAGGTAGCGGCGATTATGGTCCTGGCCGTGGCCCGAAGAAAGCCTGGCGCCGAGAAGATTTCGACGCCCGGTCTCTCGCCTTACAAACGTGCCTGACGGCCAGAACCACTGCGCACTTTCGCCATCGCGGCTAAACGTACTGCGACGTTGGCGGCGCCATAGCCCACGTAGCCGTTCTTGCGCTGCAGCAGCTCGAAGAAGAAGCGCCCCTCGAACGGCTCGGTGTAGACGTGGAACAGCTCACCGCCCTGGGCGTCGCGGTCGTACAGCACGTTGTAGTAGGCCAGTTCGCTGAGGAACTCGTCGTCGAAATCGAAGCGTGCGGCCAGGTCGTCGTAGTAGTTCAGCGGGATATCCAGAAGCGGTACGCCGGCGTCCTTGGCGCGGTTGATCTCGGCGAACAGGTCGTCGCAGGCAAACGCGATGTGGTGCACGCCGGAACCGCGGTAGCTGGACAACGCATGGGAGATCGCAGTGTTGCGGTTCTCGGAGATGTTCAGCGGCAAGCGCACCGAGCTGCAACGGCTGCGCAGCGCGCGGCTTTTCACCAGGCCGTAAGGGTCGGGCAGCACCACTTCGTCGTCGGCTTCGAAGTCGAACAAGGCTTTGTAGAACAGCACCCAGCTGTCCAGGCTATCGGCCGGCAAGGCCATGGCCATGTGATCGATGCGCTGCAGATTGCCGCTGGGCGCCACGCCGGTGTTGAGGATGAAGTCGCTGTCGTAGAGGCCGTTTTCCGCCTCGCCGACCAGATAGATCAGGCTGCCATCCGGAGCGCGTACCGACGGAATTTCCCGCTCATTCGGACCGACCAGGCCGCGGTACGGCTGGCCCTTGAATTCGCGGGCACGCTCGAAGGCGCTGTGGCTGTCTTTGACCCGCAAGGCGGTGGCGCACAACGACGGGCCGTGGGCCTCGAAGAAGCTGTGGGCAAAGGAATACGGCTCGGCGTTGAGCACGATATTGATATTGCCCTGGCGCATCAGGCTGACGTCTTTGGAGCGGTGCTGACCGGCGCGGGCAAAACCCAGGCGCTCGAGCCAACCGGCAAGCTTGGTGCCCTGCTCGCCATCGACGGCAAACTCGACGAACTCAACGCCGTCGTATCGGCTGGCGGCCGGCGGCGCAAACAGTTGCTCCAGGCTGGCAGTCGGCAAGGCCGGGATCGAGCCTTCGGCCGTTTGCCGCTCCAGCAGGTTGCGGGTTTTTTCTTCCAGGTACAGCAGGGAGCGCAAACCATCGGCGGCATTGGCCCGTGGCGGCGCGGCGCGGAACCCGTCGTTGAAGATTTCCAGCGACAGCGGGCCGGTGTAACCACTGCGAATGATCGGCGCGAGAAAGCCCGCCAGGTCGAATTCGCCCTGGCCAGGGAAGCAGCGGAAGTGCCGGCTCCACTCCAGCACGTCCATGGCCAGAATCGGCGCATCTGCCATCTGCACGAAGAAGATCTTCTCGCCCGGAATCTCGGCGATGGCGGCTGGATCCCCCTTCAGCGACAGGGTGTGGAAACTGTCCAGCAGCACGCCGACCGCGCTGTGGTCGGCCTGACGGACAATGTCCCAGACCTGTTGATAGGTGTTCACATGGCGGCCCCAGGCCAGGGCCTCGTAGCCAATGCGCAGGCCACGGACGCCAGCGCGCTCACCGAGCAGACGGAGGTCGTCGACCAGAATCTGCGTGTCACCGAGCGAGTCGGCGGCAACGTTGCTGCACACCAGCACCAGGTCGGTGCCCAGCTCCTGCATCAAATCGAATTTGCGTTCGGCACGGTCGAGGTTGCGCGCCAGGCGATCGCGGCGGCAGCCTTCGAAGTCGCGGAAAGGCTGAAACAGGGTGATGGCGATGCCCAAGTCGGCGCACATCTGGCGGATTTCCCGCGGGCTGCCAGCGTAGTAGAGCAAGTCGTTTTCGAAGATTTCCACCCCGTCAAAACCGGCGGCGGCAATGGCTTCAAGCTTTTCCGGCAGGGTGCCGCTCAAGGAAACGGTGGCGATCGAACGCTGCATGCTTCAGCTCCTGTTTTTGTTGGCGCGCGCCTTTGCGGGACGGCGTATCGGGGCATCGGCGGCAATGGCTACAAATAAGCAGACGCACGATGCGAATCAGGCTGCATGGAGTATTCGCCATCGGCTTTAATGCGAAAAGACTTTTGTACCAACTGGTTAGTTTTGTGTTCGATTATCGACCAATTGGCCGTTTATCGAATTGACGATTTTTTCGCCAGTGGCCAACATCGGCCTCACCTTGCAATCGTTTCATCGCTCATCTTGCCGTGCATGCAGTTACCCAATGACCGATGCCGAGCGATTGCCAGTCAGAAAAGCCCAAGGCTTAAGACCATAACAATTTCAAGAACAGGTACACCCTCATGCTGATTACCACGCCTCTCGCCAGCCCCCCATTAGCTCGGACGCTGCTCAGACCGGCCTTGCGCCGCTGATACGCCCTTAGCCGCAGACACCGCCTGCACCCGCCTGCCACGCCGACATCCGGCGAACGGTCCGCACGCAAGCCGCCTGCCTTGAGACCCAGACTCAAGTTAATGTCTTGATTGCCGCGCGCAGTCTTAGAACGGATGGCCACACCCATGATTCAGTCCCAAAGCACTCCCGTAACGGCGCAAACCGTTTCGCCCCACGCCGGTATCGGCGACAAGATCCGCGGCGCCATGGCCGTGGGCAAGACCCGCTGGGCCATGCTCGCCCTGGTGTTCTTCGCCACCACCCTGAACTACATCGACCGCGCCGCCCTGGGCGTGATGCAACCGGTGCTCGCCGAGAAAATGAGCTGGACGGCGATGGACTACGCCAACATCAACTTCTGGTTCCAGGTCGGTTACGCCATCGGCTTCCTGCTGCAGGGGCGCTTTATCGACCGGGTCGGGGTCAAGCGTGCGTTCTTCTTCGCCGTGCTGCTCTGGAGCCTGGCGACCGGCGCCCACGGCCTGGCCACGTCGGCCGTCGGCTTTATGGTCTGCCGTTTCATTCTCGGCCTCACCGAAGCCGCCAACTACCCGGCCTGCGTGAAGACCGCGCGGATCTGGTTCCCGGCCGGTGAACGTGCTGTAGCCACCGGCATCTTCAACGCTGGCACCAACGTCGGCGCCATGCTCACTCCGGCACTGTTGCCGCTGATTCTGGTGGCCTGGGGCTGGCAAGCGGTGTTCGTCTGCATGGCCTGCCTGGGCGCCATCTGGCTGGTGTTCTGGGGCCTGAAATACTTCAACCCGGAAGACCACCCGAGCGTTAAACAGAGCGAGCTCGATTACATCCAGCACAACACCGAGCCTGCGCAAGCGCGAGTGCCGCTGAAGGAAATCCTGCGCATGCGCGGCACCTGGGCCTTCGCCATTGCTTTCTCGATGACCGCGCCGGTGTTCTGGTTCTACCTGTACTGGCTGCCACCGTTCCTCAACCAGCAATACAACCTGGGCATCAGCGTGTCGCAGATGGGCATTCCGCTGATCCTGATCTGGCTCACCGCCGACTTCGGCAGCATTGGTGGCGGCGTGCTGTCCTCCTGGCTGATCGGCCGCGGCATGAACCCGATCAAGGCGCGCCTGCTGTCGATGCTGATCTGCGCCTGCGCCATTATCGGTGTGATCTTCGCCGCCCACGCCAGCGGCCTGTGGATCGCGGTATTGGCCATCGCCCTTGGCGTGGGTGCGCACCAGGCCTGGACCGCCAATATCTGGAGCCTGGTAATGGACTTCACACCCAAGCACATGATGAGCACGGTGTTCGGCTTTGGTGGCATGTGCGCGGCGATTGGCGGCATGTTCATGACACAGATCGTCGGCTACGTGCTGACCGTTACCAACAACAACTATGCCGTGTTGTTTACATTGATTCCGACCATGTATTTCCTCGCGCTGACATGGCTTTACTTCATGGCGCCACGCAAGATTCCCGAGGTCAAACCGGCGTAACCAGCACGCACTAAAAAAGGCCCTTCGGGGCCTTTTTTACGGTTGAAATAGTCGTTTCCAGGAATCGAGGCTTTAGCCTCGATGCTTTTGGCCAACACTTGGTCGGATTGTCCCTGCCCCTCCTTGAGCGTCTACCTACCGCTCACTACGCTTTGCGCCATTGATGGCTCTGTGCAATCAGAGCGGCAGCAAAGGTCAGCCCCGATGAAAACCCTCCGCCCCGCTTTCACCCTGCTCTTGAGCCTGTTCGCCACCGCCCTCCTGGCCGAGGGCTCGTGCCCGAAAGGCTACGGCATGAACTGGCAAGGCCAGTGCCTGGATTGCAGCAAACCCTTCAGCCAGGCGGTGTGTGCAGGTAACGGTGATGCGGCCGCCAACAGCGCCACGACGGCGCCCTCCACGGACGAAAAAATCCAGCAGGCCACGCAGATTATCAATGCCGTCGACGCCTTCAGCACCTACATGGACAAGCACGGTAGCGACGCTGACAACAGTTCCCCCGCCGCCCCGGAGAAAAGCGACTTGCAACGCCAGCTTGAAGAGTCCGACCGAATTGACGCGCAGCGGCGCAAGGCCGAGCTCGAAGGCGCCGCTGCGGCAACCGCCGATATGGCCGACATGCAAGACAGCGACTGGCGTTCGCGCGTGCAAGACGACAGCAAACCCGCCAAGGCCGGCGATGCCAAGAAGACTGCCGCGGTGGACTGCAACTGCCACAAACGCGTGGGCAGCTGTACCGCCACCATCGCCTTGCTGAAACAGCAGAAAACCGGCGTCGACTACCGTGTCAGCTCCACCGAGCAGCAATGCTCCAAGGTCAGCTACTACATCGACAACACCCCCTATATCACCGTCCTCAACAACCGCAACTCGACCACCGAACACAGCGCCGGCCTGACCAACGTCAGCGCCAAGAGCTTTGAAGTGGAACGCTGCGACGTGTGTGAACGGCAATAAGCCAAGGAGCCTTGCTATGCGTTATTTGCCCCTCGCGTTGGTGCTGGCCGGCAGCCTGCTCAGCGTGACCGCCAGTGGAGCGGCGATGAAAAAATTGCGCAGCTGGCCGGCGGCAGTGCCAGTGCCCTCGGCGGCGCTGAAAGAGCAGTACGAATACGACCCGGCAGCCGGCGCGGTGAACAGCAAATTGCTGCGCATGCAGAGTGTCACCAACGGCAATACCTTCGAAATTCGCTATACCAACGGGGTGCCCTCCGGCGGTCACCAGACCTGGAACCAGAGTGTGATCGCCTACCATGGCTTTACCGGGATCATGAACACGCCCTTTGCCGTCACCGAGGTGCTCAAGTACAAGCAACAAGGTGCCTGGCCGGCATCGGCGCTGGATATCTACAGCGAACACAGCGCGGGCGAGCTGCATACCAAGACGATTTTCAAGTGTCAGCGCGTCGGCGCTGTGGAAGCAGGCTCGGCCATCAGTGCGCTGCCGGGCAAGTTGTACAAGTACCAGTGCAAGTACAGCGCCGTCAGCAATGGGGCTATCAACGGCACACCGGTGAACAACCAGCTGTACGAGTTCAGCTCTATCTACTACTACTCGGACTACCTCGACACCGTCGCGGCGATCAAATACGTCAACAGCCCAACCCCTATGTCCACCACGTCGACCCTCGACTTCATCGACGCCAGCGGCACAACCCGCAGCGCCAGCTTCGTCAACGAAAACCTGCCCTAAGGCCTCGCCCTATTGGCGCTTCTGCAACCAGGCCGCCGCCAGGCCGCTCAAGCAGATGACCGCGATGCCGAGCAGAGCGCTGGCCGACGGTGTATGGCTGAACACCACAAACCCCAACAAGCCGGCGAACACGATCTGGCAATAGCCAAACGGCGCCAGCAAGGCCGGGGCGGCGTAGCGGAAGGCTTGGGTCAGCATCAGGTGCGCGGTCATTCCGCAGGTACCCAGGGCAATCATCAGCAAGGCGTGGCCCCAGGTCGGCACTTGCCAGAAGAACGGCACCAGCAGGCTCACCAACAGGGTGTTGCACAGGCCGGCGAAGAAGTTGCTGGTGGTCGGCGTGTCGACCGTGGCGAGGATGCGCGTAAGGATCTGGTACACGCCAAAACACAGCGCCGAACCAAACGGCAGCAGCACCGCCGGGGTAAACAGTTCGCCGCCCGGATGGACGATCACCAGCACCCCGGAAAACCCCACCAGCACTGCCGCCCACTGGCCTTTGCTGACCCGCTCGCCGAGCAGCGGCACCGACAGCGCTGTCACCAGCAGCGGCGCGAGAAAGTTGACTGCCGTGGCTTCGGCCAACGGGATATATCGAATGCCGGTGGTGAACAGCAGGCTGGTGCCCAACAGGCACACCGCGCGCAGCACCTGCAGACCTGGCCGTTTACTGCGCAACACACGCAGGCCCGACTGCGGCAGAAAGATCCCCGCCATCAACAGGGTGTGCACCACGTAACGCGCCCACACCACCATCACCACCGGGTAGAAACCCGACAGGTATTTGGACAAGGCGTCGTGGCTGGCGAACAGGAAGGTGGCCAGCAGAATCAGCAGAATGCCGCGAAAAGGTTGCTGGGCAGTGGACAACGGGGAGCTGGGCAAACTCATACGGCTCTCAAACAGGACGGGCGCTGAAGATGAAAAAACAGCTTACAGGCCGCTGAACTATAGCGGCTCGCCAGCGATGGGGACGAATGTACTACCTGGTTAATTAGTGTTCGATAACCGAACAAAACGACGATTATCGAATTGAACCGTTTAGTTACTACTTCCACTATGCCCCTCACATTGAACGCCGCGTTGCGGCGCTTCCGATGACCAACAACTACAAAAAAGGTCTACTTCGATGCTGCATACCTCGCGCTCCAAGGGCTCGTTGCGCCCTGCTCACGCTCCTGCTCTGATCGCTTTGGCCGTTGCCGGTTTCGCCCCCCTGAGTCAGGCCGAAGGTTTTCTCGATGACACCAAGGCCACGCTGAACCTGCGTAACGCCTACTTCAACCGCAACTTCACCAACCCCGACAATGCCCAGGGCAAGGCTGAAGAGTGGACGCAGAACTTCATTCTTGATGTGAAATCCGGCTACACCCCAGGTGTAGTGGGCTTTGGTGTCGACGTACTGGGCACCTTCTCGCAGAAACTCGATGG
>NZ_QAOJ01000016.1 GCF_003050835.1 Pseudomonas sp. GV071
GCCTACGACTTCGCCAAGATCGGTGCTCCGGGCCTGAAAGCCACCATCACCTACCTGAAGGGCGACAACATCGACTCCGTCACCGGCGACCAGTCCGAGTGGGAGCGCGATTTCCGTCTGGATTACGCGATTCAGGAAGGCACCTTCAAAGGTGTGGGTTTCTCCTGGCGTAACGCCGCTCTGCGCAGCACCGTGGCCAACCAGAACGACCAGGACGAGAACCGCCTGATCGTCAGCTACACCCTGCCGCTGTTGTAAGGCGCGCTGGAACGAAAAAGCCGGGCAATTGCCCGGCTTTTTTGTGCCTGCCTGGAACGTCAAAAGCTCGCGGCTGAAGCCGCTCCTACGGACTGCACCTGAGAAGCGCGCTCAGCCGCAAACCCTTTCATTCCCCGCACGCGGGATTGCAGAATTTCGAACGGGCGAGATATCGCGTCCGGCGTGAGAGTCTGGGTCCCAGCCTGCGCTGGGACGACGGCGTTGGCCGTCATTCAGCGAATCACATACTCCCGTCATCCCAGCGCACGCTGGGATCCAGAATGGTCCGGTCAACGTCTGTTGGGCGGCAACAGGTGTCCGCCGTGATCCACGCCTTCACGAGGATGACGCTGCTGGCACCTCGATCTGGGCACATAAAAAGCCCGGCACTGGGCCGGGCTTCGGGTGAGCTGACGAGGCAGTTACTGCCCGTTGTACACCTGATCAAACACCCCGCCATCATTGAAGTGAGTCTTCTGAATCACTGGCCATTCGCCAAAGGTTTTCACCACCGGCAGGAAGTCCACTTTCGGGAAACGATCCGAGTATTCGGCCAGGATCTTGGCGTTGCGTGGGCGCAGGTAGTTGTTGGCGGCGATGCGTTGGGCATCGTCGGACCACAGGTATTTCAGGTACGCCTCGGCTTCTTTGCGGGTGCCTTTTTTGTCGACCACTTTGTCGACCACGGCCACCGGTGGTTCGGCTTCGGCGGAGACGCTCGGGTAGACCACTTCGAAGCTGCCACGGCCGAATTCACGGGCGATCATTTCCGCTTCGTTTTCGAAGGTCACCAGCACGTCGCCGATGTTGTTCTGCATGAAGGTGGTGGTGGCTGCACGGCCGCCGGTATCGAGTACCGGGGCTTGTTTGAACAGCTTGCCGACGAACTCGCGGGCGGCTTTTTCGTCGCCGCCCTGCTTGAGCACGTAGCCCCAGGCCGACAGGTAGGTGTAGCGACCGTTACCGGAGGTTTTCGGGTTGGGCACGACCACTTCGACGCCGCTTTTCAGCAGGTCTGGCCAGTCTTTCAGGCCTTTGGGGTTGCCTTTACGCACGATGAATACGGTGGCGGAGGTGAACGGGGCGCTGTTGTCTGGCAGGCGGGTGGCCCAGTTTTCCGGAATCAGGTTGCCGTTGTCGTGCAGGGCATTGATGTCGGTGGCCATGTTCATGGTGATCACGTCGGCCTGCAGGCCATCGATCACGGCGCGGGCTTGTTTGCTCGAGCCACCGTGGGACATCTGCAAGGTCAGCTCGGGGTTGCCCTCAGCCTGCCAGTGCTTCTGGAACGCGGCGTTGTAGTCCTTGTAGAAGTCGCGCATCACGTCGTAGGAGACGTTCAGCAGGGTGGCGGCCTGGGCGCTGGAGGCCAGGGCCAGGCCGGCGGCCAGCAGGGAGGTGGTGAGCAAACGCTTCATCGAAAAATTCCTTAGTCCAGGATTCATAGACAAAAAGCCCATGGGCAATGAGGGTAACCGGCGAATGATAAAAGCTTGGGTTTATTCTGATAAAGAATAATTGCTTCCTTGCTTATACCGGCAAGCGGCAGCACCGGTTTTCTCTTATATTCCATAAACATATAAATAAATTGTTATTTATTCTTTTTAATTTGAACGCAGCCTGAGCATAGTGAGCCCCACGCACCGACATGCACCAGGAGCTGCACCATGAGCCTCAGACTCGGCGACATCGCCCCCGACTTCGAACAAGACTCTAGCCAAGGCCGCATTCGTTTTCACGAATGGTTGGGCAATAGCTGGGGCGTGCTGTTTTCGCACCCGGCCGACTTTACCCCGGTGTGCACCACCGAGCTCGGTTTCACTGCCAAATTGAAAGACCAGTTCGCCGAGCGCGGCGTCAAGGTTATCGCCCTGTCGGTGGACCCGGTGGACTCGCACCTCAAGTGGATCGACGACATCAACGAAACCCAGAGCACCCTCGTGGGTTTCCCGATCATTGCCGACGCCGACCGTAAGGTATCGGGCCTGTACGACCTGATCCACCCCAACGCCAACGACACCCTGACCGTGCGCTCGTTGTTCGTCATCGACCCGAACAAGAAAGTGCGCCTGACCATTACCTACCCGGCCAGCACCGGGCGCAATTTCCACGAGATTCTGCGGGTGATCGACTCCTTGCAACTGACCGAGAACTACAAAGTCGCCACCCCGGCCAACTGGCAGGACGGTGACGAGGTGGTGATCGTGCCGTCGCTGCGTGACGAAGACGAGATCAAGCAACGTTTCCCCAAAGGCTACCGCGCGGTGAAACCGTACCTGCGCCTGACCTCACAACCCAATCGCTGATCGCCCGTCGTAAGCAGCACATACCTGAGCGCGCTTGAGCCTGGTTGCCACTGGTAGCCAGCAACAGGACGGCAAGGCAAGGAGTAGGCAATGTTAGTGGTTTCGTTGAGCGGCAGTCCGAGCCAGAGATCCCGCAGTGGAATCTTGCTGGAGCGCTCGCAGCGTTGGCTGCAACAGCATGGCGTGGAAGTGGTGAGTTATCGGATTCAGGACTTCAACGCCGAAGAACTGCTCCACGCCCGCTTCGACAGCCCGCAGATCCAAGCCCTGCAGGCTCACGTTGCGGCAGCGGATGGCTTGCTGATTGCCACCCCGGTGTACAAGGCCTCGTTCTCGGGGGCGTTGAAGGTGTTGCTGGATCTGCTGCCTGAGCGGGCCCTGGAGCACAAAGTGCTGTTGCCGTTTTCCACCGGAGGCAGCAGCGCACACATGCTGGCTGTGGATTACGCGCTGCGCCCGGTGCTTACCGCACTGAAAGCCCAGGAAGTGCAGCACGGTGTATTCGCCGATGACAGCCAGATCGCCTACGGCGAAAACGGTGCCGCCGCGCAATTGGCCGTGAGCCTGGAGCAGCGCCTGGAAGACGCGCTGGAGCAGTTCCACAGCGCCCTGGCCCGCCGGCCCAAACCCCTGGATCCGAATGTATTGAATCAGCGGTTGCTGGCGGCGAATTGGAGTATTTGAGGTGTAGCTCCCCTCGCCCGCTTGCGGGAGAGGGGCCGGGGGAGAGGGGCCGTTAAAAGCACCCTCTCCCCAACCCTCTCCCCAAGGGGAGAGGGGGACGATTAACCCGTCTGCTCTACAAAGAGTCGGCACAAAAAAACATCAGCCTTACTCACCCGCCAACGGGCAAGCAGGCGACATCACTTGAACAGCAAAGGAGAGCGCCATGCGCCCAGTAACTTTGCGTCGGAGTCTGGTCGCCCTGTTTGTCGCGGCCACCGCTTTCGGCGCCATCAGCCAAGCACAAGCCGAAACCCTGCGGATCGGTTATCAGAAGTACGGCACCCTGGTGCTGCTCAAAGCCAAAGGCTCGCTGGAAAAGCGCCTCGCCGAACAGGGCGTGGACGTTAAATGGACCGAGTTTCCCGGCGGCCCACAATTGCTGGAAGGCCTGAACGTAGGCTCCGTGGACTTCGGTGTCACCGGCGAAACCCCACCGGTATTTGCCCAGGCCGCTGGCGCCGATCTGCTCTATGTCGCCTATGAGCCGCCAGCACCCCACAGCGAAGCGATCCTGGTGCCGAAAGGTTCGCCGATCAAATCGGTGCAAGAACTCAAAGGCAAAAAAGTGGTGCTCAACAAGGGCTCCAATGTGCACTACCTGTTGGTGCGCGCCCTGGAAGACGCCGGCCTGAAATACAGCGACATCGACGTGGTGTACCTGGCTCCGGCCGATGCCCGTGCCGCGTTCGAACGTGGCAGCGTGGACGCTTGGGTTATCTGGGACCCCTTCCAGGCCGCCGCCGAAAACCAGCTGGGTGCCCACACCCTGCGTGACGGCCAAGGCCTGGTGGACAACCACCAGTTCTACCTCTCCACCAAGCCGTATGCCGAGAAAAACCCGAAAGTCATCGCCACCCTGATCGAAGAAGTTCGCTCAGTCGGCGAAGACTCCAAGGCCGACCCGCAAGCCGTGACCGAACAAGTCGCGCCGCTGCTGGGTCTGTCCAAAGAAATCACCCTGACCGCAGTGAAACGCCAAGGCTACGGCGCCCAGTTCATCACCCCGGCCGTGGTCACTGCGCAGCAGAAGATCGCTGACACCTTCTACCAACTCAAATTGATTCCCAAGCCCTTGAGCATCAAGGACGTGATCTGGACCCCGCCAGCCAAAGTCGCCAGCGCCCAGTAACTAACCAACAGGCAATACCGCCGCTGGCCCCGATGGGGCAGCGGCACTTAAAGGAGACAACTCCCATGAGCTTGAACATTTTCTGGTTTCTTCCCACCCACGGCGACGGTCATTACCTTGGCACCGCTGAGGGCGCTCGCGCGGTCGATCACGGCTACCTGCAACAGATTGCCCAGGCGGCTGACCGCCTCGGTTTTGGTGGCGTGCTGATCCCGACGGGGCGGTCCTGCGAAGATTCCTGGCTGGTGGCGGCATCGCTGATTCCGGTTACCACCCACCTCAAATTTCTCGTCGCGCTGCGCCCCGGCATCATTTCGCCGACCGTTGCTGCGCGTCAGGCGGCGACCCTGGACCGTCTGTCCAATGGCCGCGCGCTGTTCAACCTGGTCACCGGTGGCGACCCCGACGAGCTGGCCGGTGATGGCCTGTTTCTCAGCCACGAAGAGCGCTATGAAGCTTCGGTGGAGTTCACCCGCATCTGGCGCCGTGTGCTGGAAGGCGAAACCGTCGACTACGACGGCAAACATATCAGCGTGAAGGGCGCCAAGCTGCTCTATCCGCCGCTGCAACAACCACGTCCGCCGCTGTATTTCGGTGGTTCCTCAGGGGCTGCACAAGACCTCGCTGCCGAGCAGGTGGAAATGGTCCTGACCTGGGGCGAGCCGCCGGCCGCGGTGGCCGAAAAAATCGCCCAGGTGCGCGAGAAAGCCGCCCAACACGGCCGCACCGTGCGCTTCGGTATTCGCCTGCACGTGATCGTGCGCGAAACCAACGAAGAAGCCTGGGCGGCAGCTGATCGCCTGATCTCCCACGTCGACGACGAGACCATCAAAAAGGCCCAGGCTTCGCTGGCGCGTTTCGATTCGGTTGGCCAACAACGCATGGCCGCCCTGCACGGCGGCAGCAAAGACAATCTCGAAGTCAGCCCCAACCTGTGGGCCGGTGTTGGCCTGGTACGGGGTGGAGCCGGTACGGCGCTGGTCGGCGATGGCCCGACCGTGGCCGCGCGGGTCAAGGAATACGCCGACCTGGGCATCGACACCTTCATCTTCTCCGGCTACCCGCATCTGGAAGAGTCGTACCGTGTCGCGGAGTTGCTCTTCCCGCACCTGGATGTGGCCCGTCCACAACGTCCGGAAGGCGCCAGCTACGTCAGCCCGTTCGGCGAAATGATCGCCAACGACGTGCTGCCCAAAGCAGCGTCGGCGAGCTGATGGCCAGGGGCGAATGAGATGAGCAAACCTATCAACAACCTCGTCAGCCGTGTCGCACCCTTCGTGCTGCCGCTGGCCTTGCTGGCCATCTGGCAGCTGGCGGTGGTCGCCGGTTGGCTGTCGACGCGGATTCTGCCGGCGCCCAGCGCGGTGTTTGATGCTGCCGTGGCGCTGATCAGCAGTGGCGATATCTGGCACCACCTGGCCATCAGCGGCTGGCGCGCCGGCATCGGCTTCCTGATTGGCGGCAGCATCGGCCTGACCCTGGGCTTTATCACCGGCCTGTCGAAGTGGGGCGAGCGCTTCCTCGATAGCACCGTGCAGATGATCCGTAACGTGCCGCACCTGGCGCTGATTCCGCTGGTGATTCTGTGGTTCGGCATCGATGAGTCGGCGAAGATTTTTCTGGTCGCCCTCGGCACCGTGTTCCCGATCTACCTGAACACCTACCACGGCATCCGCAACGTCGACCCGGCGTTGGTGGAAATGGCGCGCAGTTATGGCCTGTCCGGCTTCAGCCTGTTCCGCCAGGTGATTCTGCCGGGCGCCTTGCCCTCGATTCTGGTGGGCGTGCGGTTTGCACTCGGCTTTATGTGGCTGACCCTGATTGTGGCCGAGACCATTTCGGCCAGCTCCGGCATCGGTTACCTGGCAATGAATGCCCGCGAGTTTCTGCAGACCGACGTGGTAGTGGTCGCGATTCTGCTTTACGCCCTGCTGGGCAAACTGGCCGACACCACGGCCCGTGGTCTGGAACGTGTGTGGTTGCGCTGGCACCCCGCCTATCAAGTTAAAAAAGGCGGTGCGGCATGAATGCATTCAATCCTAACGGCGTGGCGCCGCAGCACCTCAAGGGCGGTATACCGCTGGCGGTGCGTGGCCTGCACAAAGCCTTTGGCGAACGCGAGGTGTTGCACAACATCGAGCTGCTGATTCCAGCCGGGCAATTCGTTGCTGTGGTCGGTCGCAGCGGTTGTGGCAAAAGTACGTTGCTGCGTCTGCTCGCTGGCCTCGACACGCCCACCAGCGGCGCCTTACTGGCCGGCTCCGCGCCGCTCAGCGAAGCCCGTGAAGACACCCGCCTGATGTTCCAGGACTCGCGCCTGCTGCCGTGGAAACGGGTGATCGACAACGTCGGTCTGGGCCTTAGTGGCGACTGGCGTGGTCGTGCCCTGGATGCGTTGCAAGCGGTCGGCCTGGCCGAGCGTGCGCAGGAGTGGCCAGCGGCTTTGTCGGGCGGCCAGAAGCAACGTGTGGCACTGGCCCGGGCCCTGATTCACCAGCCGCGTCTGCTGCTGTTGGATGAGCCACTGGGTGCCCTCGATGCCCTGACCCGCATCGAGATGCAGCAACTGATCGAAGGCCTGTGGCAGCAGCATGGTTTCACTGTGCTGTTGGTCACCCATGACGTCAGCGAGGCGGTGGCGATTGCCGACCGCGTGATTCTGATTGAAGACGGCCATGTTGGCCTCGACCTGCCGGTAAACCTGGCCCGCCCACGGCAACGTGGCTCGGCGCGCCTGGCGGCATTGGAAGCGGAAGTACTCAACCGCGTGCTGGAGATTCCCGCCGGCCCGCCACCGCCTGAACCTGTTTCACCCTTGCCTACGCAACTGCGTTGGGCGCTGTAAACACACCTACTGAGCTACACCACTGAGCTACCCAGGAGAAACACCATGACCATTAAAGCGATCAACGTCCGTAACCAGTTCAAAGGCACCATCAAGGAAATCGTGTTGGGCGACGTGCTGTCGGAAATCGACGTGCAAACTGCCTCGGGCATCGTCACTTCGGTGATCACCACCCGTTCGGTGAAAGAACTGGAACTGGGCGTAGGCAGCGAAGTGATTGCCTTCGTTAAGTCCACCGAAGTGTCGATTGCCAAGCTCTAAGCCGTGGCATTGATGTTTGCAGGGAATGGCGGCTAAAGCCGCTCCTACGGATTGTGCGGTGTGTAGGAGCGGCTTTAGCCGCGATGCTTTAAGTTCTGGGCAATAGCTCAGCCGGCTGCGGTTTGCCATACAAATAACCCTGTCCCAACTCACACCCCAGGCCCTGCAGAAAGGCCGCTTGGCTGGCGTCTTCAATGCCTTCGGCTTGCACCTGCAACCCCAGGCTATGACCCAACGCGATCACCGCGCGAGTGAGGGCGGCATCGTTGTGGTCGGCGGGTAGACCGAAAACTCTGGTCCAGCTTCAGCTTGTGCACTGGCATGCGCTTGAGCCGCGCCAGCGACGAATAACCGGTACCAAAATCATCGATGGCCAGGCGTATGCCCAGGGCGCGTAAGCGCTGCATCAGCTGCAGGGCGGCGTCGGTGTCTTCCATCACCGCGCTTTCGGTGATCTCCAGCTCCAGCAGCCCGGCGTCCAGGCCTGTGGTGGCCAGCACCTCGGTGACCAGGCCGTCGAGTTTGCCGTGGCTGAAGATGCGGCTGGAGACGTTCACCGACAGGAACTCCATTACCAGCCCCTGAGCTTGCCAGGTGGTCGAGCTCTTGCTGCGAGGCCTTGAGCAGGCTGATATCAGAGAACACCGCGACGTAATGGCTGATTACGCCCTGTTCATCGTGGATGGCGCGAATGCATTGCCACTGCGGGTAGATTTCACCGTTCTTGCGCCGGTTCCAGATCTCGCCGCTCCAGCTGCCGTTGTGCGCGAGCTCGTACCACATGCGTTGGTAGAGGGCACGATCATGACGACCGGACTTCAGCAATTGCGGCGAGCGGCCGATGATCTCGTCGAGCGTGTAGCCAGTGATGCGGGTGAAGGCCGGGTTGAGGTGGCTGATGCGCATTTGTGCGTCGGTCACCAACACGCCTTCCTGGGTCGCATCGAACACCGCAGCGGCCTGGCGCAGGTTGCTGACGTGCTCGCGCAGGGTGTTTACGGCGGTCAACCGGCGACGTTCCTTGAGGCGCAGGGCGGCGAACAGAATCAGCCCGGTAACCATTACGAACATCAGCCCCTTGATCGTACTCAGGTGCTCGAACGTGCCGAGGTTGGCGCTGAGTTGGCCCAGTAGCCAGTCGCTGAAGGCCACCCACAGGCCGGCGAGCAGGAGGTAGATCAGGGTAGGACGCAGCGCTCTCATGCAGTAAACGGCCTTCGATTGATTGCCAGCCGTGAGGATTGGCCAGAAATTGAACATATTTTGATCTAACAGCAGGGTGGTTTTCTCACCCTGCTTAGAGATAATGCCCACGCCTGCGGTTTGCGCCGGGCGTTCACTATCCGAGGTGGCTCCATCTATGTGGTACAACGGTTTTCTCGACCTGTCGGCCTGGCAGGTACTGGCGGTCACCCTGCTGATGACTCACGTGACCATCGTCTCCGTGACCGTGTATCTGCATCGCTATTCCGCGCACCGTTCGTTGGAACTGCATCCTGCCCTTAAGCACTTCTTCCGTTTCTGGCTGTGGATGACCACCGGCCAGAACACCCGTGAATGGACCGCCATTCACCGTAAACACCACGCCAAATGCGAAACCGCAGACGATCCCCACAGCCCGGTGATCAAAGGTTTGTCCACCGTGCTGCGCAAGGGCGCGGAATTGTATCGCGCTGAAGCGGAAAACCCAGAAACCCTGCGCATTTATGGCAAGAACTGCCCGGAAGACTGGATCGAGCGCAAGCTCTACTCGCGCTTCCCACTGGGCGGTATTGCGATCATGGCGGTGATTGACCTGGCGCTGTTCGGTGCGCTGGGTATCACCGTCTGGGCCGTACAGATGATGTGGATTCCGGTGTGGGCCGCCGGCGTCATCAATGGCCTGGGCCATGCCGTTGGCTACCGCAACTTCGAATGCCGCGACGCCGCCACCAACCTGGTGCCGTGGGGCATCCTGATCGGCGGTGAAGAGCTGCACAACAACCACCACACCTACCCCAACTCGGCCAAGCTGTCGGTGCGCAAGTGGGAGTTCGACATGGGCTGGGCGTGGATCCAGCTGTTCAGCTTCTTGCGCCTGGCCAAGGTGCAACGTGTGGCGCCTATCGCTCACCGGGTATCGGGCAAGGGCTATCTGGACATGGACACGGCCATGGCCATCCTCAACAACCGCTTCCAGATCATGGCGCAGTACCGCAAGGCCGTGATTGCGCCGCTGGTGAAGCTGGAGCTGGCCAGGGCCGATGCCTCGGTACGGGCCAAATTCCACAGTGCCAAGCGCCTGCTGTCGCGTGAGACCAGCCTGTTGGAAGAGCGTCACCACTTGCGTATTCAGGCCATGCTCGAACAGAGCCAGGCGCTGAAAGTGATCTACGAAAAACGCCTGGCCTTGCAACACATCTGGGTGAAAACCAGCAGCAACGGCCACGACATGCTCGAAGCGATGAAAGTCTGGGTACACGAGGCCGAGGCCAGCGGTATTCAGTCGCTGCGGGATTTCGCCGAGCACCTGAAAACCTACTCGCTGCGCCCGGCTGGCGCCCTGTAGGACGCCGCTCAGCGCGCTCAAGCCCGCCGTTCGGCGGGCTTTTTTCTGTGTCAGGGATTGGCACCTTATGCTGCGCGAATTGTCGTAGTTTCGTTACTAGAAAAGGACATCTAATGGACGAACATTCCCTTCTCACACCTCCGCTTTCGCCGGAGCTGGAAGAACTGACCCTCGCGCTGTTGCACAGCCGTGGCGAGGTCGAGCGCCTGCGTGAGCGTGAACACCTGTTCAGTTCGCTGTTGGATAGCGTCAACACGGTGCTCTGGGCCTTCGACTGGGATGCGCAACGAATCATCTACGTCAGCCCCGCCTATGAGCGGGTATTCGGCCGCAACGCCGGGCTGCTGCTGGCCGACTACGGCGAGTGGCTCAATTGCATCTACCCCGATGACGTCGAACATGCCGCCGCGAGCTTCGCCGAAGTGTTGGTCAAAGGCGCCGTGGAAGACCGCGAATACCGCATTCTGCGTGCCGACGGCCAACTGCGCTGGCTCAGCGACAAGTGCTTTATCAGCCGCCAGGCCGAGGCCGGCAAACCGCTGATTGTGGTCGGCATCGCTGAAGACATCACCGACAAGAAACACCTGGAAGGCGAGCTGCACCGTCTGGCCACCACCGACGTGCTGACCCAGAGCAGCAACCGCCGCTACTTCTTTGAATGTGCCCACACCGAATTCCAGCAAGCGACTCAGGAAGAGGCGCCGTTGGCTTTTCTGCTGTTGGATGTGGATAACTTCAAACACATCAACGACACCTACGGCCACCAGATGGGCGACGTGGTGCTGCAGCGCATTGCCCAGTGCGGCAGTGCCGCGTTGCGTCGGGGAGACTTGTTCGGTCGCATCGGTGGCGAAGAATTCGCCGCCTTGTTTCCCTGCTGTACCGAGGAGCTGGCGCTACAGATTGCCGAGCGGCTACAGCGGGAAATTCAGCGGTTGGTGTTCAGCTGCAATGGCACCACCTTTGGGGTGACGGTGAGCCAGGGGCTGACCAGCCTGACCTCTGTGGACGTCACGCTGGATACCCTGTTTGCCCGGGCGGATGCGGCGATGTATGACGCTAAGCGCCAGGGTAAGAATCGGATTATTCGGGCGTAGATTCGCGTAATTGAAACCCTCTCCCCAGCCCCTCTCCCGCTTGCGGGAGAGGGGCTGGGGAGAGGGCAGTGTTTACGCCGGCTGCTGTTGCGTGATGCAGTGAATATTACCACCGCCCAACAAAATCTCCCGCCCCGGCACCATCACCACTTCATGCTCGGGGAACAGGCGCTGCAGAATTGCTTTGGCTTCGGCGTCTTTCGGGTCGTCGAAACTCGGGGCGATGATGCCGCCGTTGACGATCAGGAAGTTGACGTAGGAGCCGGCCAGACGAATCGACGGGTCTCGCTCCTGAGTACCGGCCACCAGGTCGACCCCGGCGCACTCTTCGTCGGTCGCATACAGCGGCCCTGGAATCGGCATCTTGTGCACCACCAATTGCCGGCCTTTGGCGTCTTTCACGCTTTCCAGCACGCGCATGGCCGCCTGACAGCGTGGGTAGTTGGGGTTCTGTTGATCGTCGGTCCAGGCCAGCAACACTTCGCCCGGGCGCACGTAGCAGCAGAAGTTATCCACATGGCCGTCGGTCTCATCGTTGAACAGGCCGTCCGGCAGCCAGATCACGGTGTCGATGGCCAGATGCTCGCCCAGCACCGCTTCGATCTCTTCGCGGCTCAGGTGCGGGTTGCGGTTGCGGTTGAGCAGGCACTCTTCGGTGGTGATCACCGTGCCTTCGCCATCGACGTGGATGGAGCCGCCCTCCAGCACAAAACCTTCGGTGCGGTAGCGGTCACGGCGCTCGATTTCGAGGATCTTGCTGGCCACCTGGTCGTCGCGCATCCACGGCGAATACAGGCCGCCATCGAAGCCGCCCCAGGCGTTGAAGCCCCAGTCCACACCACGGATCTCGCCCGCTGCGTTGCGCACAAAGGTCGGGCCGGTGTCGCGTACCCAGGCATCGTCGGTGGTGATTTCCACCACGCGGATATTGTCGGAGTCCAGGCGTGCGCGGGCGTTTTCATACTGCTCGGCGCTGACGCAGACGGTCACCGGCTCAAAGCGCGCGATGGCCTTGGCCACGGCGGTGAACGCCGCTTGCGCCGGCTTGCCGCCCAAGCGCCAGTTGTCCGGACGCTGCGGCCAGACCATCCA
Source organism: Pseudomonas sp. GV071 (assembly GCF_003050835.1). Classification (GTDB taxonomy): domain Bacteria; phylum Pseudomonadota; class Gammaproteobacteria; order Pseudomonadales; family Pseudomonadaceae; genus Aquipseudomonas. Next base: position 12,263 of record NZ_QAOJ01000016.1, read on the forward strand.
GGTCTGGCTGTGGGGTGCCCACTCGGCAGGCATTGAGAAGCCGTCGGCGCGGGGGGTGGTGTTGAGTGTGGTCATTAGCGAGTCCCGGTAGCGGTGGTTCTTTGTGGGAGAGGTGTCAGGATTCGAGGGCACCGTCGAGGGTTTTGATCGGGCCATACAGGTTTGGCCGACGATCACGGAAGCTGCCCCAGGCGCTGCGAATGTGTTCCAGCTGATCGAGGTCGAAAGTATGCACCAGGATGCCTTCTTCGGTTTCGTTCAGCTCCTGCACTTTTTCGCCGAATTGGTTGGCGATGAACGACGAGCCGTAGAAGGTGATGTCGTAGCCGTCCTGGGCTTCGTTGCCGATGCGGTTGGAGGCAATCAGCGGCATCAGGTTGGCGCCGGCGTGGCCTTGTTGCACGCGCTGCCAGTGGTCACGGGAGCTGATGGTTTTGTCGTGCGGCTCGCTGCCAATGGCGGTGGGGTAGAACAGGATTTCCGCGCCGAGCAGCGCCATGCTGCGGGCGCACTCGGGGAACCACTGGTCCCAGCAGATGCCCACGCCGATCTTGGCGTAGCGGGTGTTCCACACCTTGAAGCCGGTGTCGCCAGGGTTGAAGTAGTACTTCTCGTGGTAGCCCGGGCCGTCCGGAATGTGGCTTTTGCGGTACACACCGAGGTTGCTGCCGTCGGCATCGATGATGGCGATGCTGTTGAAACGCGCGCGACCAGCCAGCTCGAAGTAGCTGATCGGTAGGACCACGTTCAGCTCTTTGGCCAGTTGCTGGAAGTGCGCGATGGCGGCGTTGGTCTCGGTCGGCGTGGCCAGTTGCAGGTACTCGGGATTGGGCTTCTGGCAGAAGTACGGGGTCTCGAACAATTCCTGAATCAGAATGATCTGTGCGCCTTTGGCGGCGGCTTCGCGCACCAGTTTTTCAGCGGTGGCGATGTTCGCCGCGCGGTTCCAGGAACAAGCCATCTGCGTGGCGGCGACGGTAACGGTACGAGACATGAAGCACCTCTTTTGTTGTAGGCAGGAGCAGGTGCGACTTTATAGTCGATAAAAATCCGACTTAGAAGGTGATTTTTACTATCAACGACAATTTATCGATAAAAACACAGATAAGTATCGGCTATTTGACGGGTGTTTCCCGCTTTGGCAGGAAGGCGGGCAGGTACAGACCCAGATAAACATCGAACACGCGCATGCCTTCCTCGGCCAGGCGCTCGGTGATTTCGCCGTGCTGCTGCACCGAGCGCGCGTACACGCGGTCGCTGAGCTCCAGGGCCAGGGCAAACACGTCGAGCTCTTCCGGCAGGGCAGGCAACGGGAAGTGGCGGTCGAACAGTTCGTGCAGCAGGCGACCAAGTTCGATGTCGTGCTGGCGGTCGGCCTGGGTCACTTCGCTCAGGCCATGCTGGGCGAGGATCAGTTGGCGGGCGGCGGCATCGCTGGTGTAGATATCCAGCATGCGTTGTTCGACCAGGCGCGACAGGTCGCGCCAATGCTTGAGGCTGGCGTGGTCGATGGGCAATTGGAGGGCGGCGCGAAAAGCGGCGTGAACGTCAGCGGTGAGCGCTTCGAGAATCGACGGCACGCTGGCGAAGAAGTGGTACACGGAGGAGGGCGGCATCTGCGCACGGTCGGCGACACTGTAAATCGACAGGCCGGCGACCCCTTCTTCAGCGAGCAAGGCGCGGGCAGCATCGACAATCGCGAGGATACGCGCCTGGCTGCTGGCGCGGGGTTTGCGGGCGGTGGCGGGACGCTGCATGGGGCTCTCCTTGGTGGAGGCGCTATTGGACGTCACTCGCTGCGCTAGCCGCAAGTAGATCAAAAGCATCGCGGCTGAAGCCCCTCCCACATCCCTTGTGGGAGGGGCTTTAGCCGCGAGCTGTTGATCTTCAGCTACCGTCGCGGAACGTGCCCCAGACCTGGTCCTTGATCGCCGAGGTCTTCTCCGGCAGCACTTCCAGCGCGGCCAGGCGGCGCTTGGTGGCCTTGTCCGGGTACAGGCCCGGCTGGTCACGCAGGGTGGGGTCGAGGAACTCGCGGGCGTCGGCGTTGCCGCTCGGGTAGAGCGTTTCGCTGGTAATCTGCGCAGCCACTTTCGGCTGCATCAGGAAGTCGATGAAGCGGTGGGCGAGGTCGGCGCGGCGGGCGCTGCTGGGGATCACCAGGTTGTCGATAAACAGCACCGAGCCTTCGTCCGGCACCACGAAGTGCACGTTCTGCCCGGCGGCGCTGGCGCCCAGGGCGTCACCGACCCAGGCCAGCGACATGCACAGCTTGCCGGTTTTCAGGTCGTCGATGTAACGCTCGCTGTCGACGTAGCGCACGTTGTGGCGAATCGCCTGGAGCATGCTGCCGCCCTGCTTGATCTGGGTCGACGGGCTGTGGGCCAGGCTGCGGCCCATGTAGTTCATGGCCACCGACATCACTTCATCCGGGGCGTCCAGCACGCTGATCCCACAGGTGGCCAGCTTGGCGCTTTGCGCCGGGTCGAACAGCAGGCTCCAGCTGTTGGGCAGCGGCCCGCCAAAGGCTTTCTCGGCTTGCGGCACGTTGATCGCCAGGCCCACGGCACCCCACTGGTAAGGAATCGCGTAACGGTTCTGCGGATCGACGGCGTTGAGCTTGCTCAGCAGCTGTTTATCCAGGTGCACGCGGTTGGGCAGGCGGGTCATGTCCAGTGGCTGCAGGCGTCCGGCTTTGATCAGCGCCGGCAGGGTGTCGTGGGAGGGCACTGCCACATCGATGGAGTCTCCGCTGGCCAGGGCTTTTTCCAGCTCTTCAGCGGTGCTGTAGGTGTGGTAGTCGACATGAATGCCGGTTTCTTTTTCGAAATCGGCCAGTACTTGGGGGGCGATGTAGTCGTTCCAGTTGTAGACCACCAGCTCTTCCGCCTGGGCGGTCGATGTGGCAAGCACAATGGATGAGCCAGCAAACAGCAATGCGGCTAAGAAACGGGGCATGTCGACTTTCCTTCGATGTCGGTTCACAGCATGGGCCGCAGCAACGGCTGCAGCGAATGGAGTTATCGCTCAAATCCTTTACAACTGAGCGAGCCGCGACATGTCTGGTGGTCTCGATGCACGTCTGGGCTGGCCATGGCACACAAACAACAACGCAGCGCTTGGTCACAGGGCTGCGGTGCAGGCAAAAAATTCAGGGGTGAAGCAGCAGATAAAACGACGCCGGCATGAGCCGGCGTCGAGTTTACTTACACGGTGTGCAAGTACCAGTTGTACTCGAGGTCCGAAATGGAGTTTTCGAACTCGGCGAGTTCACTCTCTTTACAGGCGACGAAAACGTCGATGTATTTCGGGTCGATATAGCGGGCCATGATCTCGCTGTCGTCCAACTCGCGCAGGGCATCACGCAGGTTGTTGGGCAGGCTCTGCTCATTCTGCTCGTAGGAGTTGCCTTCTACGGGCTTGGGAGGCTCGATCTTGTTGGTCAGACCGTGGTGCACGCCAGCCAGTACGGCCGAGAGCAGCAGGTACGGGTTGGCGTCGGCGCCGGCGACACGGTGTTCGATGCGCACGGCATCGCGGGTGTCGTTCGGTACGCGCAGCGCAACCGTACGGTTATCAATGCCCCAGCTCGGCGAGTTCGGCACGTAGAACTGTGCACCGAAACGACGGTAGGAGTTGACGTTAGGGCAGAGAAACGCCATTGAGGCCGACATAGTTTCCAGCACACCGCCGATGGCGTGGCGCAAGGAGTCGTTCTGTTCCGGTTCATCGGTGGCAAAGATGTTGTTGCCGTCTTTGTCCAGAATCGAAATATGCACGTGCAGACCGTTACCCGCTTGGTTCGGGTACGGCTTGGCCATGAAGGTGGTGTCCATCTCATGGTCGTAGGCGATGTTTTTCACCAGACGCTTGAGCAGCAGGGCGTAGTCGCACGCCTTGATTGGATCGGCCACATGGTGGAGGTTGACTTCGAATTGCGCCGGAGCACTTTCCTTGACGATGGCGTCAGCAGGAATGCCCTGCTCTTTAGCGCCTTCGAGGATGTCTTGCAGGCATTCGGCGTACTCGTCCAGGTCGTCAATCAGATACACCTGGGTGGAGATCGGACGTTTGCCCGACAGCGGCGACAGCGGCGGTTGAGGCCGGCCGTTCACGTTTGCCTGGTCGATCAGATAAAACTCAAGTTCAAACGCGGCGCAAATGGTAAGGCCCAGTTCGTCGAACTTCGCGACCACCTGCCGCAACACTTCCCGCGGGTCAGCGAAGAACGGCTCGCCTTCCAGCTCGTGCATGGTCATCAACAGTTGCGCGGTCGGACGCTTCTGCCAAGGCTCATTACACAGGGTGTTGGGAATGGGGTAGCAGATACGGTCGGCATCGCCGATATCCAGACCCAGGCCAGTGCTTTCCACTGTCGAGCCGTTGATATCGAGAGCGAATAAAGAAGCCGGGAGGTTGATGCCGCGTTCGTAAACCTTGTGCAGGCTCGCACGCTCGATGCGCTTGCCGCGCACCACACCATTCATATCTGCAATAAGAAGGTCGACGAACAGGACCTCAGGATGTTCCTTAAGGAACGCGTTCGCTTCGTTAAGCTGAACGGCACGCGGGGGTACCGACATGATGCAACACCTTTATTGTTAAAAATATCAATCATTAGACTGATGGGGTGTGAGTCAATCTTAATCGCCTCAGCCTGTCAATAGTGCCACATTTTGCCCTGAAACGGGGCGCAGTGGCCATTTTTAGGGCGTTTCAGGGCATCTTAACCCCCTTGGCGCCCTTGTCTGGCGCGGCGCTCAGCGAGCCGTGTTAGATTTTTTACATCGCTATTGTGTAAAAAAATGAACAAGGCTAAGCTCCGGTTCAAACCCATAACAGCAATAAAACGGGTGTCCCATGTCTCGCCTGCCGTTAATCGGCGTTACCGCTTGCACCAAGCAAGTCGGCCTCCACCCGTACCATATAGCGGGTGATAAATACGTTCGGGCAGTGGCCGTCGGCGCAGGTGGCCTGCCATTGATCATTCCCTCGCTGGCCGATCTGCTCGATTTCGATGCCCTGCTGGACAGTCTAGACGGCCTGCTTTTAACCGGCTCGCCATCCAACGTTGAACCTCACCTTTATAACGGCGCGACTAGTTCGCCCGGTACGTTGCATGACCCTGAGCGCGACGCCACCACCTTGCCCCTGATCCGTGCGGCAGTGGCCGCCGGCGTGCCCGTATTTGGCATTTGCCGCGGGTTTCAGGAGCTGAACGTGGCGTTTGGCGGCAGCCTGCACCAAAAGGTTCACGAAACCGGCACCTTCATGGACCACCGCGAGCCGGAGAACGAGCCCGTGGAAGTCCAATATGCACCTAGCCATCCGCTGCACGTGCAGCCGGGTGGCGTTCTCGCCGGCCTCGGCTTGCCGAGCGAGATTCGCGTCAATTCCATTCATGGCCAGGGCGTTGAACGTCTGGCGCCGGGCCTGCGTGTAGAGGCTCTGGCACCTGACGGACTGATCGAGTCGATCTCGGTCGAGGGTGCTGCGAGCTTTGCCCTCGGGGTGCAGTGGCATCCAGAATGGCAAGTACGCTCCAACCCCGAATACCTCGCCATCTTCCAGGCATTTGGAGATGCCTGTCGCAAGCGGGCGAGTCAACGCTGAGCTTAGCTATAGAGCTAGGTTTTCAATCCCCCCTGAGGTCTTTATGAGTCCCAAACTCGACCAACTCACCAGTTGGCTGAAAGAGCGCAAGATCACCGAAGTTGAGTGCTTTATTAGTGATCTGAGCGGCATTTCCCGCGGCAAAATTGCTCCAACCAACAAGTTCATCGATGAGAAGGGCATGCGTCTCCCTGAGAGCGTGCTGCTGCAGACCGTCACCGGTGACTACGTGGAAGACGACATTTATTACGACCTGCTCGACCCGGCTGACATCGATATGATCTGCCGTCCGGACGAAAATGCCGTGTTCCTCGTACCCTGGGCGATCGAGCCAACCGCGCAGGTGATTCACGACACCTACGACAAGCAAGGCAACCCCATCGAGTTGTCGCCGCGCAACATCCTTAAAAAGGTGCTCAAGCTCTACGCCGAAAAGGGCTGGCAGCCTATCGTCGCGCCGGAGATGGAGTTCTACCTGACCAAGCGCAGTGACGACCCGGACTACCCGTTGCAGGCCCCGATCGGCCGCTCCGGCCGAGCCGAGACTGGCCGCCAGTCGTTCTCCATCGACGCTGCCAACGAATTCGATCCGCTGTTCGAAGACGTCTATGACTGGTGCGAGCTGCAGGAGCTGGATCTCGACACCCTGATCCACGAAGACGGCACCGCGCAAATGGAAATCAACTTCCGTCATGGCGACGCCCTGCACCTGGCCGACCAGATCATCATCTTCAAGCGCACCATGCGTGAAGCGGCACTGAAACATAACGTCGCCGCCACCTTCATGGCCAAGCCCATGACCGGCGAGCCTGGCAGCGCGATGCACCTGCACCAGAGCATCATCGACATCGCCACTGGCAAGAGCATCTTCTCCAACGAAGACGGCACCATGAGCCAGCTGTTCCTGCACCACATCGGTGGTCTGCAGAAATACATCCCTGAGCTGTTGCCGCTGTTCGCGCCTAACGTCAACTCGTTCCGCCGCTTCCTGCCCGACACCTCGGCGCCGGTAAACGTGGAGTGGGGCGAAGAAAACCGCACCGTGGGCCTGCGCGTTCCGGACGCTTCGCCGCAAAACCGTCGGGTGGAAAACCGCCTGCCGGGTGCCGACGCCAACCCGTATATCGCCATCGCTGCCAGCCTGCTGTGTGGCTATATCGGTATGGTTGAGCAGCTGAACCCGAGTGCTCAGGTCAAAGGCCGTGGCTACGAGCGTCGCAACCTGCGCCTGCCGCTGACCATCGAAGACGCCCTGGAGCGCATGGAAAACTCCAAGACCGTCGAGAAGTACCTGGGCAACAAGTTTGTCAGCGGTTACATCGCCGTGAAGCGTGCCGAGCACGAGAACTTCAAGCGCGTAATCAGCTCCTGGGAACGTGAGTTCCTGCTGCTCTCGGTTTAATCAGAGACTCACCAGGCCCGGCACCCACCGGGCCTGTTTGAATTGAGGTTTTTAATGACCAGCCCGATGAAAAATCCACAGACTCGCCAGTGGCAAGAGCTGAGTAACAACCATCACCTGGCACCGTTCAGCGACTATAAACAGCTGAAGGAAGTCGGTCCGCGCATCATCACCCGTGCTGACGGCGTGTACCTGTGGGACAGCGAAGGCAACAAGATTCTCGACGCCATGGCCGGTCTCTGGTGCGTGGCCATCGGCTACGGCCGTGACGAGCTGGCTGATGCTGCCGCCAAGCAGATGAAAGAGCTGCCGTTCTACAACACCTTCTTCATGACCGCGCACCCACCGGTGCTCGAACTGGCCAAGACCATCGCCGAGCTGGCGCCGCCACACATGAACCACGTGTTCTTTACCGGTTCGGGTTCCGAAGGTAACGACACCATGCTGCGCATGGTCCGTCATTACTGGCAGGTGAAAGGCAAGCCCGAGAAGAAAGTAGTGATCGGCCGTATCAACGGTTACCACGGCTCCACCGTGGCCGGCGCCGCCCTGGGCGGTATGCAGGGCATGCACGAGCAGGCCGGTACCTTGCCGGACATCGTGCACATCCCACAGCCGTACTGGTTCGGTGAAGGCGGCGACATGAGCCCGGCCGAGTTTGGTATCTGGGCGGCTGATCAGCTGGAAAAGAAAATTCTCGAAGTGGGCGAAGACAAAGTCGCCGCCTTTATCGCAGAGCCGATCCAGGGCGCCGGCGGTGTGATCGTGCCGCCAGACACTTACTGGCCGCGCGTGCGCGAGATCCTCGCCAAGTACGACATTCTGTTCGCCGCTGACGAAGTGATCTGTGGTTTTGGCCGTACCGGCGAGTGGTTCGGCAGTGACTACTACGGCAATACCCCGGACCTGATGACCATCGCCAAGGGCCTGACCTCGGGTTACATCCCCATGGGTGGCCTGATCGTCAGCGACAAAGTAGCGGAAGTGATCAACGAAGGCGGTGATTTCAACCACGGTTTCACCTACTCCGGTCACCCGGTAGCGGCGGCTGTGGCACTGGAAAACCTGCGGATTATTCGCGAGGAAAAAATTCTCGAGAAGGTCCGTGCAGAAACGGCACCGTATTTGCAAAAGCGTTTGCGTGAGCTGGCGGATCACCCTCTGGTGGGTGAAGTGCGCGGTCTTGGCATGCTGGGCGCGATCGAGTTGGTGAAGAACAAAAAGACCCGCGAGCGGTTCGAGGGCAAGGGCGTTGGCATGATCTGCCGCGGCCACTGCTTCAACAACGGTCTGATCATGCGCGCCGTTGGCGACACCATGATCATTGCGCCGCCGCTGGTAATCAGCAAAACAGAAATCGATGAGCTGGTGGAAAAGGCACGTAAATGCCTGGACCTCACCGCCAGTGCAGTACTCGGTTAAGCAGTAGAGGGTTGGTTCGCTGGTGAGGGAAAATTTGCCTCCCAGCGTAGTGAAAAGTTGTAAACCCGCGCTGGTCCTTGCCAGACTGCACGGTGCGTTGGCCAGGCTCACCGAAGGGTGGCCGCCAAGGGGGTGGATGCAACGCCCCCAGAGCAAACGCCACTGTTCGGATAACTACATAAAACAGGAGCTGTACGCATGAAAACATTCGGCAAGTCCTTTCTCGCGTTGTCCTTATTGGGAGTGATGGTCGGCGCGGTCCAGGCCGATGACAAAGTGCTACACGTGTACAACTGGTCCGATTACATCGCACCGGACACCGTTGAGAAGTTCACCAAAGAGACCGGCATCAAAGTGGTCTACGACGTGTACGACAGCAACGAAGTTCTCGAAGCCAAATTGCTGGCCGGCAAGTCGGGTTATGACATCGTGGTTCCGTCCAACTCCTTCCTGGCCAAACAGATCAAAGCCGGCGTTTACCAGCCGCTCGATCGCGCCAAGCTGCCGAACTACAAGAATCTCAATCCTGAGCTGATGAAGACCCTGGAAATCAGCGACCCGGCGAACAAATTCGCCATCCCTTACCTGTGGGGCACCATCGGTATCGGCTACAACGTCGACAAGGTCAAAGCTGTTCTGGGTGAAAACGCGCCAGTGGATTCCTGGGACCTGGTGTTCAAACCAGAAAACATGGCCAAGCTCAAAGAGTGCGGCGTGAGCTTCCTCGATTCGCCAACCGAAATGCTCCCGGCGGCCCTGCACTATCTGGGCTACAAGCCTGATAGCCAGGACCCGAAAGAGTTGGCTGCGGCTGAAGCACTGTTCCTCAAAGTGCGTCCTTCGACTGCCTACTTCCACTCGTCCAAGTACATCTCGGACCTGGCCAACGGCAACATCTGCGTAGCCGTCGGTTACTCGGGTGACATCTACCAGGCCAAGTCGCGCGCTGAAGAAGCGAAGAACAAGGTCAATGTTGGCTACAACATTCCGAAAGAAGGCGCCGGTGCATTCTTCGACACCGTAGCCATTCCGAAGGATGCCGAGAACCCGGAAGGCGCGCACAAGTTCATCGACTTCCTGCTCAAGCCAGAAATCATTGCCGAGATCAGCGACGAAGTGTCCTACCCGAACGGTAACTCCGCTGCCACCCCGTTGGTGAGCGAAGCCATCCGTAAGGACCCAGGCATCTACCCAAGCGAAGACGTAATGAAAAAGCTCTACGCGTTCCCTGACCTTCCGGCCAAGGTTCAGCGTGTAATGACCCGCTCCTGGACCAAGATCAAGTCCGGCAAGTAAGTCAAAGCGACCTGATGACAGCTCCGGCGGCTTTGCCGCTGGGGCCGTCAAGGCTCCAGGTCTGTCAGTGGATGTATTGCTCAGTAGTTGAAGTGCCGAGCTCTAAGCAGTTGGCGTTTGCAGTTTTTTGCGCCCTGGAATTGTTGTTTCACCCCCTGCAGCGCTGCGCACAGGTGGTGAACGCGGTAACCAACAGGCCACCGTTGATGGCCATAGTGATCTAACAAAAATGAGGATGGACATGTGCGAATTCCCTTCCGCAAAACCCTGATAAGCGCCGTCGCCTTGATGGGCTTCAGCGCCCTGGCCCAGGCCGAGCAGACAGTGCATGTCTACAACTGGACCGACTATATCGGTGAAACCACCCTGGCGGACTTCCAGAAAGCCACCGGGATCAAACCGGTCTACGACGTCTTCGACTCCAACGAAACCCTCGAAGGCAAAATGCTTGCTGGCCACACCGGCTACGACGTGGTGGTGCCCTCGAACAACTTCCTGTCCAAGCAGATCAAGGCCGGCGTGTTCCAGAAACTCGACCGCAGCCAACTGCCGAATTTCAGCAACCTGGATCCCAAGCTGCTCAAGCAGCTGGAAAAGAGCGATCCGGGCAATCTGTACGCGGTGCCGTACCTGTGGGGTACCAATGGCATCGGCTACAACGTGGCAAAAATCAAAGCGGTATTGGGCGTCGACCATATCGACTCCTGGGCCATGCTTTTTGAGCCAGAAAACATCAAGAAGCTGACCCAGTGCGGTGTCGCCTTCCTCGACTCGCCGGATGAAATGTTCCCGGCCGTGCTGAACTACATGGGCCTCGACCCCAACAGCACCAACCCCGATGACTACAAAAAGGCCGAAGCCAAACTCCTGGCCGTTCGCCCTTACGTGACCTACTTCCATTCTTCGAAATACATCTCGGACCTGGCCAACGGTGATATCTGCATCGCGGCAGGTTTCTCCGGCGACATCTTCCAAGCCGCTTCGCGCGCCAAGGAAGCAGGCAAAGGGATCGAGATCGCCTATAGCATCCCCAAAGAGGGCGGCAACCTGTGGTTCGACATGCTCGCCATTCCGGCTGATGCGCCGAACGCCAAACAGGCCCACGCCTTTATCAATTACCTGCTGGACCCCAAGGTGATCTCGCCGATCAGCGAATACGTCGGTTACGCCAACCCCAACAGCAAAGCTGATGCGGTGATGGATCAGGAGCTGCGTAACGACCCTGCGGTTTACCCACCGCAAGAGGTCATCGACCGCCTGTACGTGTCCGTGCCGTTGCCACCCAAGCTGCAACGCATCGAGACCCGTTCCTGGACCAAGATCAAGTCCGGCAAGTAACCCGAAAGAGCAGCGTGCACTCAGCGCTCATAAACCCAGTAATCACCTGACCCTGTCGGGTGACGATGAAAAAAGGCCGGCCCGTAGTGGGTTGGCCCTCAAAATAAAGTTGGGAGTTTTGTAATGGCAGTTGCCTCCGGCGCCTACAAGAAAGCCCTCGAGGGCGACCAGAAACCTAAAGAGGTTTTGGTCAAAATCGATCGGGTGACCAAGAAGTTCGACGAGACGATTGCAGTGGACGATGTGTCCCTGACAATCAACAAAGGCGAAATTTTCGCCCTGCTCGGCGGCTCCGGGTCGGGTAAATCCACCTTGCTGCGGATGCTGGCAGGCTTTGAACGCCCAACCGAGGGACGGATCTTCCTCGACGGCCAGGACATCACCGATATGCCGCCCTACGAGCGGCCGATCAACATGATGTTCCAGTCCTATGCACTGTTCCCGCATATGACCGTGGCGCAGAACATCGCCTTCGGCTTGAAGCAGGACCGCATGTCTGCCGCCGAGATCGATGCGCGCGTCAACGAGATGCTCAAGCTGGTGCAGATGACCCAGTACGCCAAGCGCAAGCCGCACCAGCTCTCTGGTGGCCAGCGTCAGCGAGTGGCCCTGGCCCGTTCCCTGGCCAAGAGCCCGAAACTGCTGCTGCTCGACGAGCCGATGGGTGCCCTGGACAAGAAGCTGCGTTCGCAAATGCAGCTCGAGCTGGTGGAAATCATCGAGCGCGTCGGCGTGACCTGCGTCATGGTGACCCACGACCAGGAAGAGGCCATGACCATGGCCGAGCGCATCGCGATCATGCACCTGGGCTGGATCGCCCAGATCGGCAGCCCGATCGACATCTACGAAACCCCTACCAGCCGCATGGTCTGCGAGTTCATCGGCAACGTGAACCTGTTCGACGGCCAAGTGGTTGAAGACATGGAAGGCCACGCCCTGATCGCCAGCCCGGATCTGGAACGCGCCATCTACGTTGGCCACGGCGTGACCACCTCGGTGCAGGACAAACAGATCACCTACGCCATTCGCCCGGAAAAACTGCTGGTCACCACCGACATGCCGACCTGCGAATACAACTGGTCGCGCGGCAAGGTGCATGACATCGCTTACCTGGGTGGTCACTCGGTGTTCTACGTGGAACTGCCAAGCGGCAAGATCGTGCAGTCGTTCGTGGCCAACGCTGAACGTCGCGGCGCGCGCCCAACCTGGGGCGACGAAGTGTACGTGTGGTGGGAAGACGATAGCGGGGTCGCGTTGCGCTCATGAAAAGTCGAAAACCCAAGTGGTATAAGCCCACGGGCCGCCACGCTGTCATTGGCGTGCCGTTCCTGTGGCTCTTCCTGTTCTTCATGCTGCCGTTCTTCATCGTCTTGAAGATCAGCTTCGCTGAAGCCGACGTTGCCATTCCGCCGTATACCGAAATCTTCTCCTACGTGGAGCAGAAGCTGCAGATCCTCCTCAACATCGGCAACTACGTGATGCTCAGCGAGGACGAGCTGTATATCTCGGCCTACCTGGGTTCGTTGAAGATGGCCTTCTTCAGCACCCTGCTGTGCCTGGTGATCGGGTTCCCCATGGCCTATGGCATTGCCCGCGCCAACAAGGACACCCAGACCGTTCTGTTGCTGCTGATCATGATGCCGACCTGGACGGCGATTCTGATCCGCGTGTATGCCTGGATGGGCATCCTCAGCAACAACGGCCTGTTGAATGCCTTCCTGCTGTGGCTGGGGGTGATCAACGAGCCGCTGCAGATTCTCAACACCAACCTCGCGGTGTACATCGGCGTCGTTTACTCGTACCTGCCGTTCATGGTGCTGCCGCTGTTCGCCAACCTGGTGAAACACGACCTGTCGTTGCTGGAAGCGGCCTCGGACCTCGGTTCCACCAACATCAACAGCTTCTGGAAAATCACCGTACCGCTGGCCAAGAACGGCATCATCGCCGGCTGCATGCTGGTGTTCATTCCGGTAGTGGGTGAGTTCGTGATTCCTGAGCTTCTCGGTGGTCCGGAAACCCTGATGATCGGTAAGGTGTTGTGGCAAGAGTTCTTCAACAACCGCGACTGGCCGGTGGCCTCTGCCCTGGCGGTAGTAATGCTGGCGATCCTCATCGTGCCCATCATTCTGTTCAACCGTAGCCAAGCCAAAGAACTGGAGGCCAAAGCATGAAGCGCTTCAGTTTCTCAAACGTGATGTTGGTGCTGGGCCTGTTGTTCATCTACATGCCGATGGTGATTCTGGTCATCTACTCGTTCAACGCCTCCAAACTGGTAACGGTGTGGGGTGGTTGGTCGGTGAAGTGGTATGTGGGCTTGCTGGACAACACCCAACTGATGAACTCGGTGGGTCGCTCGCTGGAAATCGCTTTCTACACCGCGATTTCTGCAGTGATTCTCGGCACCCTGGCAGCGTTCGTGCTGACCCGTATCACCCACTTCAAGGGTCGCACCTTGTTCGGTGGTCTGGTCACCGCGCCGCTGGTAATGCCGGAAGTGATCACCGGTCTGTCGCTGCTGCTGTTGTTCGTGGCACTCACCCAGATCCCGTTCTGGCCGCAAGAGCGTGGCCTGCTGACCATCTGGATCGCCCACACTACTTTCTGCGCCTCCTACGTGGCAGTGGTGGTATCGGCGCGCTTGCGTGAGCTGGACATGTCCATCGAAGAAGCGGCAATGGACCTGGGTGCCAAGCCGTGGAAGGTGTTCATGCTGATCACCATCCCGATGATCGCACCCTCATTGGCAGCGGGCGGCATGATGTCCTTCGCCCTGTCGCTGGACGATCTGGTACTGGCCAGCTTCGTCTCGGGCCCGGGTTCCACCACCTTGCCGATGGAAGTGTTTTCCGCCGTGCGTCTGGGGGTGAAACCGGAGATCAACGCCGTCGCCAGCTTGATTCTGCTGGTGGTGTCGATCTTCACCTTCCTGGTCTGGTTCTTCAGCCGCAAAGCCGAGAAACGCCGTCTGCGTGCCATCCAGCAAGCCATGGATGAAACCACCGGCGCGGCTAACGCCGCTGGCCCGGATAGCCGTCGTGATCCCTCCCAGCAACACGCTCCGGCGTGATGATGGTGGACCAATAAAAGACGCCCTTCGGGGCGTTTTTTATTGGTCTAGCGAGCGGCTGCGCGTCGGCATTGCTGCGTTGAACAGGGCATTTTCAATGCTCATGGGCTACAGCCCTCTGCGCTTGAAAAGTATTTCCTCCCGGGCCGTCTTGGCCTTGCCTCGCTCTAGCTTGATCTCGAAATCTGGGAGGCGGAAATCGCAACGTCAAACGCTCGAGGCTGAAGCCTCTCTTACCTAGGCCGAGTGTTTGTGGGAGCCTTCGAGGGCAGCCCTACGCATCTAGGTTGACCCCCAGCAGACGGAGTAGCTTGAGGGCGTTAGTCTGCATGGATATACCCTCCTTGAGACGATAACTGAACACCATCTTCTCCGGCTGCTGTTCGTCGATGTCTTCTTCGAAGTAGATATTGCGGCACAACGCCTTGAGCTCCGGGTGCGTGGCTAGCGCAATGTTGTGGGTGGTCATCATCCCCATGCCGCCCTGTGCGCAAAGCTCCTTTAGCAGGCCGATGATGGCTAAGTTGCGCTCATGCTCGTTGGTGCCCTTGAGCAGTTCGTCCAGTAGGAAGACTGGCTGCCGCTGGCAATGCTTGACACTCTCAAGCACATGCTGGATCTGGACTACCTCGCTCATGAAATACGACACGCCCTGAACTAGCGAATCACGGGCCCCAATGGCGGAATACAGCTCGCAGGCTGGAAAACGCAGTTGCGCGCAGGCCACTGGAGCCCCTGCCATTGCCAGCTTCAGATTGAGGCCGAGTGTGCGCATGTATGTGGTCTTGCCCGACATATTGGAGCCAGTGATGATGGTCACCTGCCCAGGCTCCAGGATGATGTCGTTGGCCACAGCCTTGTGAGCAGGAAGCAACGGGTGAATGGCTTGCCGAGCCTGCAGTCCCCCACCGTCTATGCGCTCGGGGAAGCGCCAGTGTGGGTTTTCGTAACCCAAGTTGGCCAAGGCACTGAGCGCCTCGAATCTGGACGTAGCATCCAACCAATCTTCTACATGCGCTGCATACCGGTTCTGCCAGCGCTGCAGCTTCAAGGCGACGTGGAAATCCCACAGCAAAACGACTTGCAGCATCATGTAGGGAATCACATTGAAGCGCAGGCGCGAATGGTGCACCACAGCCGATAGTTCTCGCAGTGCGCGCCCAGGCCGCTGCGGCGAATGCAGGAGCGACTTACCGATTTGTTGAAGGACCGGGGTCCGGTACTCGCCATCACCGATTATGTCCACAATTTTCGCCAAGCTCTGCAATGCATCGGACTGCAGGTCGGCACGGTCAAATGTTTGCTGATAACGGCGCATGCGCAGGCCCATGAACCCAAGGTTTAATAGCAATGGAGCAATGACGACCCAGGTGGGCACAAATCTGCCGACGACCAGTAGCAGGCAGACGCAGAGAATCGTTATCAACGACCAGCCTGCCAGCCGCTCCCGATGGTTTACCAAGAGGGCGTCGCCGATGCTCCCGGCCCAATCCCTGAAATGCTCCAGACGATAGCCTCCGGTGTGTTGCTTACTACGCGCATGAGCATAGAGGCGCTGACGCAGTTCCAACTGAGGAGCCAGTTCCTGTACCGCCTGCTGATGGGCGCTGAGCAAAGGCAACGGACTGCCTCGGCTCAACCATTCAGCCAACAAGGAGTCGCCTAGGCTGGTGGACAGGTTGAAGACCAGTTGCCCTAGAGAGCTCGGCCCATACAGATTGAGGTCGCGGTCCTGATTCCCAAAATGGCTGGCGACGTCCTCGGGGCACGGCGCCAGCGCGCCAAAGTCGCGCCGTACACGGGCCAGACTCTCCTCGTTGAGGGTGGCCAGCGTACGGCAGTGCTGCCACTGCTCGCCAAGTCGGTGATGCCACGCCACCAGAGCGCCGAACGCTGCGACACTCAACCCGAGCAGCCACCAGCAGAGTGCCTGGTCCCGGTTCGTCCAGAGGTGGCTGCCCAACGCCAGCACACTCATAGCCACCAGCAAGCGAGCGAACTCCACGCACTGCTGGCGCCGGCGTATGAGTTGCGCATCGTGGGTGCAGGCGTCTATACGGAGCTGCCATGTTGTTTCTACGTGAAGATCAGGCCGGGTGGTCATGCTTGAAGACGTTGCGTTCGCGTGCTTGGATAACCGAAAACCGCCTGGCTATTGCCGGACCGAGCAGTTTATTGATTACCGGATTGTTGAGCTTCAAGCAGAGATCACTGCGTTGAAGTCGCGCACCAAAATTCTGCTTGAGGAAATAGTTGGTGATGCCTAGGTCGATCTGCTGCGTACGCGAGCTGCTGTATTTCTGGATCAGATCAATGTGCGGAACATAATAGGCGTTGACCCCGCTATCTTCCCGGTAGTCGCGGCCGAAGGCGAAAGGGTTGATGATGGATTCGCTTAAACCACTGAAGATGAATGCACGTACTTCGTCATTCGCGTCGCGCAGCACGGAAAAAACCGACTGGCATTGCTTATGAACCTGCTGAAAGAAACTCTTCGGCAATGCCGCAGAGTTTTCCTTAATGGCGAAGTGCGCTTCAGCGAGTCGGTGACCGAAAAAACCGACCGTAACAATGCTGGTTAGCCGCTCAAATAAGACCGACTCCTGTTTTTTGTGGATATGTCCGAAAAACATCTCTGAAATTTCTGGCGGGTCAGGCGATGTGGATTCTTGGGCGCATAAAAAAGCCCCGCATCGGCGGGGCTTTTTTATTCCAGCAACCTTACTTCGCGGGCACCAGCTTCAACGTGCCTTTGGTGTTGGCCGCCACTTCGCTTTCCTCGAAATGCTGCGGCACATAGCCGCCGGAAATGTAGGTCTGTGCCTGGTCGGAGTAGTGCGCGTCAAACGGTACGCCGCTCTGGCCAACCGGGTTGATGCCCAGGCTGTGGGCCGGGTCGGCGAAGTCGATCAGGCGGCGGGTGGACGGGCCGTAGATCACCCCCCACGGCGCTGGGCCAACCGGCGCGCTGAGGTTGTTCGGCACTTCGTGGCCGCCCGGTGCGGCGAATGGGCCGACGTTGAAGATCTTGTCCAACGGCTTCTGCGCCCCAAGCGGATGGCCGTGGGTGAGGGTGTGCAGCTTGCCCCATTTCCAGGATTTCGGGTCGTCACCGGCGGTGCTTTTCAGGTGCGCGATGGTCGCCTGCCAGGCCGCTTTCACGGTGTCGGCACGGGTTTCCTTGGCTGGGGTGCTGCGGTTGTCCCACCACGGCGACTCGGCATCGGCGGCCAACAGCGGCAACGCTACGTCGAAGGAGCGAGTGGCGATCAGGTTGTTGAAGAAGGCATCGCCCAGTTCGTCGCGCAGCGCGCTGTCGGCCAGTTGATAGGTCAGCTGGTTGAAGAGCGAGGCAGCCACCGAGTCCAGCGCGTAGTCGCCTTTCCAGGTGCTCAGCTGTTCCAGCAGGGCCAGATCTTGCGGGTCGGTAACCACGCTGCGCAGAACCGGCAACAGCGGCTTGAGCACGCGGTTGCTGTAGTCGGTGGCGGTATCCAGTTGCAGCGCCTGGCTGTTCTCCAGGTTCCACTTCACGCTGTTGTCGGCCAGGTGCGAGTTGATGCGCGCACCGCGGTCGGCCAGGTTGTAGTAGCCCGGCACTTCCATACCGGTGGGCGATACCGGTTGGAAGTTGGCCGAGACGATATAGCCACGCGCCGGGTTCTCTTCCTGGGGGTTGGCGCTAAACGGGTAGAAACCGTTCTTGTCCGCCTCGTGGGTGCTGCCGTCGAGGATAAAGGTCGGGTTGACGCCTTCAGGGCGAATCGGCAACTGGGCAGCCGCCCACCAGCCGATATCGCCTTTGGCGTTGGCCCACACCAGGTTCAGACCCGGCGATTGAATCTTCGCCCCGGCACTGCGCATTTTCTCGAGGGTGTTGGCGCGGTTCAGGTCATAGAACCCCTGCAGAATCGGGTTCTCGGTTTCCAGGAAGGCCCACCACATGGCGATCGGTGTTTTACCGCCGGCAGCGCCCAAAGCGTCGTTGATGATCGGGCCGTGAGGCGACTGGCGCAGGGTGAGTTTCACCGGCGCGGCGTCTTTGACCGTGATGGTTTCTTCGCGGGTTTGCAGCTCCACCCACTGGCCGTTGGACCAGACCTGGTTGGGGTTGTCCGGGTTGACCTTCTCGGCGACCAGGTCGATGTCGTCGTTCTGGAACATGGTCAGGCTCCAGCCGAAATCCATGTTGTGGCCCAGCGAGGCGAAGGGGTTCAGCGCCTGGTGGTGGCCATACAGCTCAAAGCCTGGCGCCGATAACTGCGCCTCGTACCATACCGCCGGTACGGCGAAACGAATGTGTGGGTCGCCGGCCAGCAGCGGCTTGCCACTCTGGGTGCGGCTGCCGGAAATGGTCCAGGCGTTGCTGCCTTCGAACTGCGGCAGGCCGGCATCTACCAGGGCATCGTGGCTGATGCGGGCAATGGCGTTGAGGTCTTTCCAGTCGCTGCTGGCCAGGGCGGCCTGGCCGATGGCGCCTTGCGGCTTCCAGTTGAGATCGAAAATCTTCAGGTAGTCGGCGCCCAGCTCGTCACGCACATAGGTCAGTACCGGTTCGGTACGGAAAGCGGCAGCGAAGCTGTAGGCCATGTAGCCGGCGACGCTCAGGGTGTCTTCGGCTGTGAAGGGGCGGGGCTTGATGCCCAGGAGGTCGAATTCGAGCGGTTTCGGGTGGGTGTCCTGGAATTGGTTGACGCCATCCAGGTACGCCTCCAGCGCCTTGTAGGCGGGCGACTGGTGATCGAGCTTGGGCACGTGTTCGTCGGCGTGCTCGCGGATGCGCAGGGTGCGGAACAAGCGGTCGGTGTCCACCAGCTTGGCGCCCAGCACTTCAGCCAGTTCGCCACGGGCCAGACGGCGGAGCATTTCCATCTGGAACAGACGGTCCTGGGCATGCACATAACCCAGGGCGCGGTACATGTCCGCTTCGTTCTGCGCTTTGATATGCGGCACGCCGCGCTCGTCGTAACGCACGCTCACCGCGCCATCCAGATGAGCCAGTTGGACCTGGCCATCGCGCATCGGTTGTTTGCTATGGACATACCAGGTGGCGCCAGCGGCAACGGCGGCTACCACCACGGCAAGGGCGGTCAGGGTGCGTTTCATCGAAGGATCCTTATTGTTATGGCGCGGCTCTACGGCTGGGCGCGCGAACTGCATTTTGCGCAGCACCCGTGCGTCGCGGCATTGACCATCGACCTGAATGATGGAAGTCTCCGGTCAATCTATTTGGCTGCTTGGTTGATCCCATGCCCACGAGCAACGCCGTGCTTACCCATTCGCCGACCATGCGACGCCTGCTCTATGAAGGGCTGATGAGCCTCGGATGGGATCCAACCGACACCTACCGCCGTGCCTACCAAGGCGTGCCGCTGGCGCCGCCGTCGGTGGCCGGGCGTGAAGAACACGACAATGCGCCACTGTTCTGGGAAGCCTTGCAGGACCTCACCGGCGACTGCGACGTCGGCCTACACCTGGCTGAAGTGATGAAGCCGCGCCCACTGGACGTCGTGAGTTACCTGCTGCTGGCCAGCCGCGACCTGCGTGAGGCGCTGCAATGCTTCGTGCGCTATCAGCACATTCTTTCCGGCGGCTTCGCGGCGCACCTGGAAGAGCAGGGCGAAAGCGTGCGCCTGGTACTTGACCTCAACTACCGCGGCTTCGGCTCGTTGCGCCAGCAGATCGAGTGCCTGGCACTGCTGCTGATCAAGATGCTCGGCAGCGTCACCGATGAGGCGTTTCAGGTGCAGGGCGTCGATTTCCGTCACCCCGCGCCGCGTCGCCTTAGTGAACACAAGCGCCTGTTTGGCCTCACCCCGCAGTTTGCTCAGGCGCATGACGCCCTGGTGTTTTCCGGCAGCCTGCTCACCCGCCCTTCGCGCAGCGCCAACCCACGGCTGTTTGCCTTGCTCACTCAGCAGGCCGAGCTGGAGTTGCAGGAACTGGGCGAGAACCAGCTACTCAACCGCGTGCGTTATTGGCTGCAAGGCCACCTCGGCCAGGCGGCCTGCACCCTGGTCGGTTGTGCCGACGCCCTGCACCTGAAGGCCGGCGCTTTGCAGCGTGGGCTGGCGCAACACAACAGTAGCTTTCGGGTGTTGCATGAAGAAGTGCGGCGTCTGCACGCCACCCAGTTGTTGGAGGCCGGCCAGCCGATTCGCGAAGTGGCGCGTGCCTGTGGTTTTGCCGAGCTGTCGCCGTTTTACCGTGCCTTTCGCCGCTGGCAGGGCATGACCCCGCAGGCCTACCAACTCAAAGCGCGGGCTTTGGCGGCGCGGGCCTAGTCGCTGACCTGGAAGCGCTGGCTCAGGCGGTTGAGGCGTTCGGCCAACTGGCGCAGGCGTTGGCCACTGCTGTCCAGCGCGCCGGCGTCGTCGACGTTCTGCTCGGCCACCTGCTGCACGCTGTAGAGGTGCTGGCTGACTTCGTTGCTCACCTCCACCTGCATCCGGGTGGCGCTGGCGATGGATTGGTTGAGGTGGGTGATGGCGCCGATATCCTGCGCCACCGCGCTGAGCAGGTCGGCGGCGATCTGGCTGTCGCTGACACACCGCTGCACGCTGTTCTGGCTTTCGTGCATGGCACTGGCGGCGACGCGACTGCTGTGTTGCAGGCGGCCGATGATGTCCTGGATCTCGGTGGTGGACAGCGAGGTTTTCTGCGCCAGGTTGCGCACCTCATCGGCGACCACGGCAAACCCCCTGCCCTGATCGCCAGCCCGCGCCGCTTCGATGGCGGCATTCAGCGCGAGCAGGTTGGTTTGCTCGGCGATGCTGCGAATCACCTCCAGCACCCTGCCGATCTGTTCGGACTGGCTGGCTAGTGACTGCACCTCACGGTCGGTGCCGGTGATGTGCTGGGCCAGCTTGTCGATTTCCTCACGCACGTGGATGACCGATCGGTTGCCCTCGCTGGCCTGCTGATTGGCCGTCTCGGCGGAGTTGGCAGCCTGGTCGGCGTGCGCCGCCACCTCATCGATGGCACTGCTCATCTGTTGCATGGCCTTGCTCATATAGCTGATCTCGGACTCCTGGCGTTGCGCGCCGTCACGCAGCTTGCCAGTGGCCTGGCCCAACTGCTGGCCCATGTCGGTCAGCCCCTGCGTGTCGGCGATCACCGCGCTGACCAGCTCGTCGAGCAGTTCGAGAAAGTGGTTGAAGCGCGCCGCCACATCGCCAGTGGCCGGGCTGCGATAGCGCAGGTCGATGCCGCCTTCGCGTTGGGTCAGGTGCGCGGCAGTGGTCATCAATGCCAGGTTTTCCTGGGCATCCAGATACGTCTGTTGCGCCAGATAGATGAGGATCGCGCTTTCCAGCACCACGTAGAACGCATGCAGAAAAATCCGCGGCCAGGTGCCTTGGGGAATCACCCACACATCCATGCCCTGGCTCTGCATGGCAAAAAAAGCCAGGTGGTGGACGGCTATCACGGTGGCGGCCACCACAATTGGCAGCCAATCGCGGTAATACACCAGGAAGGCCAGCAGCACGAAGATGCCGAAATGCATCTCCAGCAGCCCGTCGCTCTCGTTCACGTGCAGCGCCGACATCACCATGAATGCCGCGCCCATGCAGCACCGCAGCAGGCGCCGGCCGGGAATCAGCAGGTGCATGGTCGTCAGCACCGCCACCGTGAGCCCGCCCACCACCAGCGCCTGGCCCCAGGAGCCGTGCCAGCCGGCAAGCGCCAGGGCGTAGAAAAACATCAGCCACAACACCACGAGCATGATGCGGTCGGCTTTGCGGTAGTGAGCGTCGAGGGTGAAACGCGGGCTGTTCAAAGGGCAGACCTCAGGCAAGGCCCGGCGCATTCAGCGCGCAAAAGCGCCAGCGGCGGGCGGGATGCAATTGGGTCTACTGAGTGTTGTACAGCTTTGCTGAACTGTCAGGGCACCGGCGTTGCCCACTGACAGAAGCAGCCGACGGCCAGGGTGTGGGTAGCATTCACCGCCCGGCCCTGGGTGAGGGCTTCAATAATCGGCTCGATAAAGCTGTTACTCGACGTGCAGGTAGCGCCTTCGCTGTAGGGGCCGAAATAGGCCAGGTTGCCGTTCTTGTCCCAGATGCCAACCGCCGGGCTGGCTGGCAGATGTTCGGCGCCGGGGAATGCCGTCAGCGGCTGCAGGGCGCTGAGGGTGTCGGGTAACTGGCCATGGCTGCCGGGTTTCTGCACCGCATAGAAGGCGACGCCTTGTGGCCCGAAGCGCGCCAGTAGTTCAGCCAGGTGCTGCTGGTTGCCGACGTTGCACGGGCAGGCCGGGTCCCAGAAATGCACCACCCGAATCGGTCCGGGGCCAGCCAACTGCGCCGGCAGTTGCAGCGGGTCGCCGGAAAACAGCGCGGTGGTTTCCGCGAAGGGGCGGATATATCGCGCCTCATACCACCAGAACGCGCTGAGCATGGCGCCGAGCCAGACAACAGCGAGCAAGGTGGCGAAAGTGGTCTTCCGGGAGGGCAGGCGCATGGCAAATCTTTCGATGGCGGGTGCGTAGCTTGCCATGGACGGCCCACCAGCAGAATATTCGCAGCCGTTGTGGCGCAATCTGCATGGCCGCGCCTTTTTTCCAGACATCCATGGATGCCCTATGCCAGAAGCCTTTCAGCCCGATTCCCTGCGCGTTCAGTTGCGACCCTTGGCCGCAGCGCAGGCAGAGCCGCCCGAGGCTCAGGCCTATCGGCAGTTCTTTCGGCTGAATTTCCCCGGCGCCACGAGCCAACTCGGGCGTATGGACGTGGGCGGCTACGAGGTGGTGACCCAACTGTGGTTGCCGCCCGCGCCGAAGGCGACGCTGGTGCTGCAGCACGGCTATTACGACCATATGGGCCTTTACGGCCATGTGATTGCCTGGGCGCTGGACAGGGGCTTTGCGGTGCTCGCGTGCGACCTGCCGGGGCATGGTTTGTCGAGCGGCACGCGCGCTAGCATTGGTGAATTCAGCGAGTATCAGACGGTGTTTCAGGGCTTGTTGAATGAGGCGGTGGGCCTGGATCTGCCCCAGCCATGGCACTTGTGTGGGCAGAGTACGGGCGGGGCGATCATCATCGATTTTCTGCTGAGCAACCCGCAGCGGCCAGAAGTTGGCCAGGTCCTGCTGCTGGCACCTTTGGTGCGGCCACGAGCCTGGGGCTGGTCGAAGCTCAGCTACCGGGTGATGAGGCACTTCGTCACCCAGATTCCCCGACGCTTCAGCCCCAACTCCAACGACGCCGAGTTTCTCGCCTGGATTCAGACCGATCCGCTGCAGCCGCTGAGCTTACCGACGGCGTGGGTCGGCGCGTTGTCGCGTTGGGTGCCACAGATCGAGCAGGCGGCGGCGAGCGAGCGTCGCCTGGTGATCGTTCAGGGCGATGCCGATATGACCGTGGATTGGCGCCACAACCTGGAGGTGTTGCGGGCAAAGTTCAGCGCGGTAGAGGTGTTGATGCTCGACGGCGGGCGGCACCATCTGGCCAACGAGAGCGCGGAGATCCGTGCCCGCCTCTTTGCCTTTCTGACCCAGCAATTTGTTACGGCGAACTGACTAGCCGCGATGCTTTTTGAGATCAAGAGCATCGCGGCTAAGGCCGCTCTTACGGAGTGTGCCCAGCCAGGGTCAGATGCCTGGTTCTGCGTTGGGATTGGCCGCTGGCGCTGATTGTCCCACCGCCAATCCAGCACGCATCGCCGCTAGCGCAGCCTGGTAATAGGCCTTGCCGTCAGCCGATTCGGCGAAGGTGACGAATTCATCCAGCTCCGGGTCCGACAGCCCGCTGTAGACGTACAGCAGGGTGTTATCCACATCTGCGCCAATCTGCTGCATCAGGCGCTGACGCTGGCTGTCCAGCATGCCTTGAGCCTGCCCACCGCCGAGCAGGCCGGGAATCATCTGGCTGAGGCTGTCGGCCGCTACGCCGGCCAGGGCCAGGCTGACTTCGGCACCGGCTTCTTTGGCCGGTAGCGCTTGTGCCAGGTGGCGGATCAACAGGGCGCGGGTGGCTTCGGCCTGAATCCGCGGAATGCCATTGGCGTGCTTGGCCAGTTCTTCCGGGCGGGTGGCGTTGACCTCGGCCTTGACGATCTTGCGCCCCAGTGGCGATTGGAAAAACGCCAGGGCCGGCGCCGGGTTGGCCAGTTGCTCGCGCAAGGTCGCCGCGCCCCGTTGGTCCATACCCTGGGGGGCAAAACGCTGATTGCTGTTGGTCACCAGCGCCTGGTACACGGCGTCCGGCAGGCTGCTGCGGTAGCGTTGCTGGGCGGCCTGCAGGGCGGCATTAAAATGCGCGCGTTGCTGAGGCCAACCGGCCACTTCATACAGCTGACTGTGCTCGTCGGCCAGGCTGGGCAGCGTGCAGAACAACAACACGAGGGCAAAAAGGGCGCGCATAAAGACTCCTGTCGGGCAGGCCGCTATTTTCAGCGGCATCACCTGGGCTTGTCGAGGCGCGTGAGCGGCGCTGATAGAATCGCCGGCATGGCCAATACATCCGAAACGCTACTGCTCGACCACACGTTGCTAACTACCATCGTCGACGACCTGGCCGAAAAGGGCTGGTCGCAGCACGATCGGTTTATTCCACAGGCTCTGACCCACGACCTGGCCGCAGAGTGCCAACAACGTGCCGCCGATGGCCGACTAGCGCCAGCTGCGGTGGGGCGTGGGGCAACGGCGCAGGTGCGTGAAGGGGTGCGCGGCGACAGCATCCAATGGCTGGAGCAGGGTGAGGGGGCGGCCACCGATGCCTACCTGGCGCTGATGGACCAACTGCGCCAGGCATTGAACCAGGCGCTCTATCTGGGCCTGGATGACTTTGAAAGCCACTTCGCGCTGTACCCACCGGGCGCCTTCTACCAGCGCCATGTCGACCGTTTCCGCGACGATGACCGGCGCACGGTGTCGGCGGTGCTGTACCTGAACGACGGCTGGTTGGCGGAGCAGGGCGGGGCGTTGCGCATTTACCCCGGCGAGACGGCGCTCGATGTAGCGCCCATGGGCGGGCGCCTGGTGATTTTCATGTCGGGCGAGATGCCCCATGAAGTGTTGCCGGCCACGCGGGAGCGGCTGTCGCTGACCGGCTGGTTTCGCCGCCGGGCCTAACAAACTCAACTGCTCTGCACCCCTCGCCCGCCAGGCCGGCCGGGAAGGCGAGAGGGGCCGGGGGAGAGGGGCGTGGGGAGAGGGGTTGTTATCCCTTGCGACTAAATCCTTAATGCCCCCAGACCTTCACGCTGCCATGCAGGTCGGTGATATCGCGCACTTCAAGGCTACCCAGGCGGCTCTCACCCACATACATGTCACTGGCCACCCGCAGACGAATACGCTGCGCCGGCAGGCCGCTGGCGATCAGTTGTTCATTGATGGTGGTGAGGTCCGGCAGGGTGAACTGCAGGCGCTGCTTTCCATCGGTCCCGGTGACCACGTCGACCATCAGGGTTGGTTGGTTGACCCCGAAAATCGGCAGCACCAGGCCCAGTTGCGCCGGCCCGAGGGCAAAGCTGCCGCCCGCACCGTTGGGGCAGTCGCCGGGGTTGACGCAGCCGTTGTCGATTTTCAGGTTGCGCAGCGAGACGTTGCCGGTGGTGTCGCTGAAGCGAATTTCATTGATACGCGCCTGCAGGTCGAGGCGGATGCTGATCCCGGCCTGGCCCGCCACCGCGCTGAGCTCGGGGTTGTCCAGGGCCTGCAGGTCGGCCAGGCAGGGCGTGGCGATCAGCAGGGCAAGAGCGGCAGAGGTGATTGTTTTTATCATGGCGGCGCTTCCGGTGCGGGCTGTGCGGGTACCGGCAGTCTGGCGAGCGGGCCAGCTCCGCGCCACTGGCGAACACCGCTTCCCGCCTAAGGATGGGCCTGCCACCCGCAGGCCAATCGGGTTTTGCAGGTTATTGCTGGCCAAGCCAGACCTTCGATAGTGAGGAATCTGGCCGGTGTTACCGGCGGTGACCTGGGTTAGGCTGGCCGGGCGAGGTCTGGAGTGAGTGATGGAAAAGATATTGGTCAGCCGCTGCCTGCTCGGGCATCGGGTGCGTTATGACGGTGGCGCCCACGGCCCGTTCGACCAGCTTGGCTTGTGGCTGGCTGAGGGGCGGGTGGTGGCGCTGTGCCCGGAAGTGGCCGGCGGCTTGCCGACGCCGCGCCCGCCAGCGGAAATTCCCGGGGGGCAGGGCGCGCTGGTGCTTGATGGTCAGGCGCGGGTGCTGACCGAGGCGGGCGATGACGTCAGCGCCGCTTTTCTTGATGGCGCGCAGCAAGCCTTGGCGCTGGTGCAGCACCATGGCATTCGCCTGGCGGTGCTGAAATCGCGCAGCCCGTCCTGCGGTAACCGCGAAACCTACGACGGCAGTTTTGCCGGACGCAAGGTCGCCGGTGAAGGCGTGACCGCCGCCCTGCTGCGCCGCGCCGGCGTGCAGGTGTTCAACGAAGACGAACTGGCCGCTGCGCTTGAAGCCTTGCAGGCTCTGGATTGCAGCTGAACTTGCACGGGCGATAAGCCTGAACCCTCCTACACTCTGATGGTCACTAAATGAGCAGCCCGGCCAAAGGGCGGTTTCTCAAAAGGACCCAGGAGGGCTCTAGCATGAAAACCCAGTTTGCACTGCTGATTGCCATGGCGCTTGGCGTTGGCGCTACGGCCCATGCCGCCACCACGCCCGAGCCGGCGGTGCCGATCGAGGTGACGCAGACCGCGCAGCTGTACTTTCTCGAACCCCTGGATGGCGCCACCGTGGATCGGCCGTTCGCGATCAAGTTCGGCGTGCGCACCGTGACGGTCAGCCCTGGCATGTCGCCGCCGGTGACGGCAGCCACGGACAACCAGATTCACCTGCTGATCGACGCCCCGCCGGTGTCGGCCAATATGCCGGTGCTGCGCAACGACCAGATCCGTTTGCTCACCGACAGCCAGCCGGAAAAATTCATCCTGCCCAGCGGCCCGCACCGTCTGCAGCTGGTGCAAACCGACAAGAACGGCGTGCTGGCCCCGCTGCCGGTGGTATCGCCGGTGATCAATATCATCGTGAAATGATCGACCAGCCGTTGGGCTTCGCTGCGCTCAACCCCACCTACTCCCTTGTGAGCGCAGCCACCCGGGCAATAAAAAGTTGAAGTGAATCGGCTAGAGGCGTAGATTCTCCCAAAATGGGAGGATTTCTAGTGCATGTAGTTGCTAGAGGTACGCTGCGGTCGTTCTGGGAAAGTGCTCCAGAGTATGCAGACTCCGAAGTGCCGTTGATTGAGTGGTACCGGCACATGGAGAAGTGTTCGTACCGCACTCCGCAAGCGCTTAAGTCCGAGCTCCGCTCTGCGAGCATCCTCAAAGGTGGCCGTGTAGTTTTCAACATCCATGGCAACAAGTATCGAGTCATTCTGGCCATCGACTATGAGCGCCAGTTTGCGAGAGTCCGTTTTGTGGGCACTCACGCCCAGTACGATCAAATCAACGCGGAGACCGTGTGATGAACATCAAGCCCATTCGCTCAGAAGCTGATTACATCAGCGCTATGGCGCGCCTGGATGATGTATGGGGTGCACCCGTTGGCAGCCCCGAAGGCGATGAGCTGGAGGTATTGATGCTGCTCATTGGAAAATATGAAGACGAGCATTTCCCCATGCCACCTTCTGATCCGATTGAGGCCATCAAATTTCGCATGGACCAACAAGGCCTTACAGCTCGCGATCTTGAGCCTTTCATAGGCTCTAGCGGACGAGTTTCCGAGGTGTTGAATCGCAAGCGCAAACTCAGCCTTTCGATGATCAAGAAACTTCATGAGGGGTTGCGGATACCGTACGAAAGTCTGCTCGGCGATGTAGCCTGAGCACAAAAAAGGGAGGCCGAAGCCTCCCTTTTTTGTGCTTTACCGCGATCAAGATCGCGCGAGCTAGAGCCGCGCAAGGCGAAAACAGTTTTTTAAGCGGAGTTGGCTGTAGCCAATGAGCATTCAAAAACTGTTTTCAACGCCGCCCGGCCGACGCGCAGCCGGTCGGTTTAGTTAAAACAACACGCGGCTGCGGATGGTGCCGGTGACGTGCTGGAGTTTCTCCAGTGCGAGATCGGAGTACTCAGCATCAACGTCGATCACCACATAACCCACTTTGGCGTTGGTCTGCAGGAATTGACCGGAGATGTTGATGCCGTTGTCGGCGAACACCTTGTTGATTTCGCTCATCACGCCCGGCACGTTCTCGTGGATGTGCAGCAAGCGGTGCTTGCCCGGGTGCGCCGGCAGGGCCACTTCGGGGAAGTTGACCGAGGACACCGAGGTACCGTTGTCACTGTACTTGACCAGTTTCTCGGCCACTTCCAGACCGATGTTGGCCTGCGCTTCGGCAGTCGAACCACCAATGTGCGGGGTGAGGATCACGCGATCCAGGCCACGCAGCGGGCTTTCGAACTCTTCGTCGTTGGACTTGGGCTCGACCGGGAACACGTCGATGGCCGCGCCAATCAGGTGTTCGTCCTTGATTGCGTTGGCCAGGTGGTCCAGCTCAACCACGGTGCCGCGAGCGGCGTTGATCAGAATGCCGCCCTTCTTGATCGCGCGGATTTCTTTCTCGCCGATCATCCACTGGGTGGACGGCAGCTCAGGCACGTGCAGGGAGACGATGTCGGACATGCCCAGCAGGTCGTGCAGCTTGGCAACCTGGGTGGCGTTGCCCAGCGGCAGCTTGGTCACGGTGTCATAGAAGAACACCTGCATGCCCAGCGCTTCAGCCAGTACCGACAGCTGGGTACCGATCGAGCCGTAGCCCACGATGCCGAGTTTTTTGCCGCGGATTTCGAACGAGTTGGCCGCCGACTTGATCCAGCCACCACGGTGGCAGGAGGCGTTCTTCTCAGGGATGCCGCGCAGCAGCAGAATGGCTTGGGCCAGCACCAGCTCGGCAACCGAACGGGTGTTGGAGTACGGGGCGTTGAACACGGCGATGCCGCGTTCACGGGCCGCATCCAGGTCAACCTGGTTGGTGCCGATGCAGAAGCAACCGACGGCGATCAGCTTCTTGGCGCAGTCAAAGACTTCGTCGGTGACCTGGGTGCGCGAACGGATGCCGAGGAAGTGCACATCGGCGATCTTTTCTTTCAACTCCGAGTCCGACAGGGCGCCTTTGAGGTACTCGATGTTGCTGTAGCCGGCCGCTTTCAGCGTGTCGACAGCGTTCTGGTGCACACCTTCGAGAAGAAGGAACTTGATCTTGCTCTTGTCGAGAGAGGTCTTGCTCATCTGAGTACCTGTTTGTCCCGGTAGAAAAGTCAGGGAAAGCCAGCGTGGCGGGCAGCCCGTATCGGCGTCTCGCCGCTGCCGCAAACCGAGCACAGAGCACGATTCGCGGGGGGCGTATGCTAGCATGTCTTCCTTTTTACTTGCTCGGTTGCGACCTGAAAGGTTCTCAGGGCGACCATGAATAGCGTGAGAGTTCTGTAGATGACCGACGTTGCCCTGATTGAACAACTCAAGACCCTGGTCGAGCCTGGCAAGGTACTGACCGACGCCGATTCGCTCAACGCCTACGGTAAGGACTGGACCAAGCACTTCGCTCCAGCCCCACTGGCCATCGCGTTTCCCAAGACCATCGAGCAGGTTCAGGCCATCGTCCGTTGGGCCAATGAACAGAAGGTGGCGCTGGTGCCGTCCGGTGGTCGTACCGGTCTGTCTGCTGCCGCCGTCGCCGCCAATGGCGAAGTGGTCGTGGCCTTCGACTATATGAACCAGGTGCTGGCCTTCAACGAATTCGACCGCACGGCCGTGTGCCAGCCGGGCGTGGTCACCAAGCAACTGCAGCTGTTCGCCGAAGAAAAAGGCCTGTACTACCCGGTGGACTTCGCTTCCGCCGGTTCCAGCCAGATTGGCGGCAACATCGGCACCAACGCCGGTGGCATCAAAGTGATTCGCTACGGCATGACCCGCAACTGGGTTGCCGGCCTGAAAGTGGTCACTGGCAAGGGCGACTTGCTCGAGCTGAACAAAGACCTGATCAAGAACGCCACCGGCTACGACCTGCGTCAGCTGTTCATAGGCGCTGAAGGCACCCTGGGTTTTGTCGTCGAGGCCACTATGCGCCTGGACCGCAAACCGCAAAACCTCACCGCCATGGTGCTCGGCGCCGCCGATTTCGACTCGATCATGCCGGTGCTGCACGCCTTCCAGAACAAGCTCGACCTCACCGCCTTCGAATTCTTCTCCGACAAAGCCCTGGCCAAAATCATGGGCCGTGGCGATGTGCCGGCGCCGTTCGAAACCGAATGCCCGTTTTATGCCCTGCTGGAATTCGAAGCCACCACTGAAGAAGTCGCCGAGGCTGCCCTGGCGACCTTCGAGCACTGCGTGGAGCAGGGCTGGGTGCTGGACGGCGTGATGAGCCAGAGCGAGCAGCAGCTGCAGAACCTGTGGAAGCTGCGCGAGTACATCTCGGAAACCATCTCGCACTGGACCCCGTACAAGAACGATATCTCGGTCACCGTGGCCCAGGTGCCGGCCTTCCTGCATGACATCGACGCCATCGTCGGCGAGCATTACCCGGACTTCGAAATCGTCTGGTTCGGCCATATCGGCGACGGCAACCTGCACCTGAACATCCTCAAGCCGGACAACCTGAGCAAAGACGAGTTCTTTGCCAAGTGCGCCACCGTCAACAAGTGGGTGTTCGAGACCGTGCAGAAGTACAACGGCTCGATCTCCGCTGAACACGGCGTGGGCATGACCAAGCGCGATTACCTGACCTACAGCCGCTCGGAAGCCGAGATCGCCTACATGAAAGCCATCAAGGCCGCATTCGACCCGAACGGCATCATGAACCCCGGTAAAATCTTCGCCCTGTAACGCCGCTGTCGCTGGAGCTGCCACAAGTGGCTCCCGCTCTCCACCCAATTCAGGAGTCGCTCATGAGCTATCAACACCGTTATCTGGATGGCACCCACATCCATTTCCCGATCGGCAAAGTGGTGTGCGTGGGGCGTAACTACGCCGAGCACGCCAAAGAGCTGAACAACCCGGTGCCCACCGAGCCGCTGTTGTTCATCAAGCCGGGTAGCTGTGTGGTCGAGGCCGAAGGCGGCTTCAGCATTCCGAGCGACCGTGGTGGCGTGCATTACGAAGCCGAGATTGCCGTGCTGATCGGCAAGCCGCTGTCGCGCAAACCGAATCAGGAAGAGGTGCTCGACGCCATTTCCGGTTTCGCCCCGGCCCTGGATCTGACCCTGCGCGACGTGCAGGCCAAGCTCAAGGAAAAGGGTTACCCGTGGGAAGTGGCCAAGTCGTTCGACGGTGCCTGCGTGCTGGCGCCCTTTGTCAGCAGCGATGCGGTAAGCGATCTGACCGACATCGGCATTCGCTTGAGCATCAATGGTGAAGTGCGCCAGGACGGCAGCAGCGCCTCGATGCTCAACCCGATTCTGCCGATCATTGCCCACATTGCCGGGCACTTCAGCCTGCAACCGGGTGACGTGATTCTCACTGGCACACCGGCCGGTGTCGGGCCGTTGAACCAAGGTGATGAATTGCTGCTCGAACTGGTCGGTCATTCGAGCGTTGCCACCCGCGTTCTGTAAGTGCAAATGTTGTAACCACTGGCGGGTGTCATAACCGCGAAAGGCTGTTGTACAGTTCGGCACCATCCGCGCCCCTGTGCGCGGGTTCACGGTTTTTCACGGACGATCTAACCGGAATCTCCTGCTTTGGCGGCTAGCGTGCTGCTGCAGTATTAGAGACAGCCCTATGCCCCTCCGCTCCTTTTCCGTCCGCCGCCGTTGGCCCTGGCTGTTATTCGCCTTTGTCTTGGTGGTCGCCGCAGTACTGACCTACACCCAACACTGGCTGGGCCAGGCCAAATACTGGGCCGACGAAGACAACTTCGACCAGGCCGAGCGCGACGCCAGCATCTGGTTGCCCGGCTACCGTCCGGTCATTCAGGCCAAGCCGCTGAAAGACCTCGAGGACGACGAAACCTCGGACCTCACCTATAACCCCGACAGCAAAACCCTGTTCACCGTCACCGGCAAAGAGCCGCTGCTGGTGGAGTTGAGCCTGGACGGTGACGTACTACGGCGCATTGCCCTGGTCGGCTTCTCCAACCCGGAAGGGGTGGCAATGCTGAGCAACGGCAATATGGCGATCACCGACGAGCGTCGCCGTACCTTGTCGATCTTCAAGCTCGGCCCGGTGGCCGTGGAGTTGCGCGCCAGCGACACCCGCGAGTTCGACCTGGGTTACGCCGACTCCGGCAACAAAGGCTTTGAAGGCATTGCCTGGGACCCGGCGCAGAAACGTCTGCTGTTGGGTAAGGAGCGCTCACCCACTGCGCTCTTCAGCTGGAGCAGCGACGGCACCGCCGGCCTGGAGGGCAAGATGGAGCCCTTGCCCAGCGACGAGCTGTACATGCGCAATATCTCGGCCCTGAGCGTTGACCCGCGTACCGGTCATTCGCTGGTGCTGTCGGCGCAGTCGAAGTTGTTGCTGGAAATGGACGAGCACGGCCAGCCGGTCAGCTTCATCAGCCTGTGGGGCGGCATGAATGGCCTGCACAACAGCATCCCGCGCGCCGAAGGGGTGGCCATCGACGAAGAAGGCACCATCTATATGGTCAGCGAGCCCAACCTGTTTTACGTGTTTCGCAAAGACAAAAACGCCGATCCGTCGTAATCCTGTAGGAGCGGCTTCAGCCGCGATGCTCTTGAAATCAAAAGCATCGCGGCTGAAGCCGCTCCTACGATGCCGACTTACGCCACGCTCTCAAACCCTTGCAACACGTTTACCGCATTGATGCCGATCTCTTCCACGGCATACCCGCCTTCCATCACAAACAAGGTCTGCAGGCCCAGCTTGCCAATGGTTTCGCCCATGCGCAGGTAGTCCGGGCTGTCGAGTTTGAACTGTGAAATCGGGTCGGACTTGTAGGTGTCCACGCCGAGCGAGACCACCAGCGCGTCCGGCGCGTATTCCTTGATCTGCCGGCAGGCGTCAGCCAGTGCCAGGCTCCACACCGACCAGTCACTGCCCTCGGCCAGCGGGTAGTTGACGTTGAACCCGGCGCCTACACCAGCGCCTTTTTCATCGGCGAAACCGAGAAAGTACGGGTACTCGAAACGTGGGTCGCCGTGGATCGAGGTGAACAGCACGTCGGCGCGATCAAAGAAAATATCCTGGGTGCCGTTGCCGTGGTGGTAGTCGACATCCAGCACCGCCACGCGCTTGGCGCCGAGGTCGAGCAGGGCCTGCACGGCAATCGCCGCGTTGTTCAGGTAGCAATAGCCGCCCATGTAGTCGGCGGCGGCATGATGGCCGGGCGGCCGGCACAGGGAAAACACCCCGCGCGCGCCTTTGGCCAGTTCAGCCTGACCGGTTAGGGCGACGTTGGCCGAGCTTAGAATCGCCTGCCAGGTACCGGCGGTGATCGGCGCGCCGGCATCGAAGGAGTAGTAGCCCAGGCGACCATCGATGGCAGTCGGTTCTACCTGACGCAGGCGCCGGGTCGGCCAGGCGATGGGCAGCATGTCGTGCTGTCGGCCGATGGCCTGCCAGTCGCTCCAGGCGTTTTGCAGAAAGCGCAGAAAGCCTTCGCTGTGCACCCGGCGGATTGGCGCCAGGCCGAAATCCAGCGGTGCATGAATATCGCCCAGGCCCACGGCCTTGGCGCGGTCGAGCACCATGTCGGCGCGGCTGGGCATTTCGAAGCACGGGGTGAATTGCCCGCCAATCAGCTCGTACTTGCCGTGGTGCAGGTGATGGTCGTCGCTATAGATGGTCAGCATGGGAGTGCCCTCAGGTTCGCTCGATTGGCGCCTGTGCAGGTGATTTCTTGTCGTTGTACGGTCTTTGTGGGAGGGGCTTTAGCCGCGATGCTTTTAAGATCAAGAGCATCGCGGCTAAAGCCGCTCCTACGAGAGCGGCGTTATGTCCGG
Source organism: Pseudomonas sp. GV071 (assembly GCF_003050835.1). GTDB lineage: Bacteria > Pseudomonadota > Gammaproteobacteria > Pseudomonadales > Pseudomonadaceae > Aquipseudomonas. Next base: position 46,266 of record NZ_QAOJ01000016.1, read on the forward strand.
CTTATTTCTTCAGCTTGGTCCACACCTTGGCGCGCAGGGCCAGGGCTTTGGGCGAGCAGAGTTTGAACGGCTTGAGACGGTCGAGTTTGTCGGCCGGGGTGTTGATGGCCGGGTCGTCGAACAGTTCTTTGTCCATGAACTTGTCCGAGCCTTCGATGGCGTTGTTGTACTTGGCGAAGTTGGAGGCGGCGGCGATGTTTTCCGGCTGCATCATCCAGTTGATAAAGGCATGGGCCTCGGCGACGTTGGTGGCGTCTTTGGGGATCACGAAGTTGTCGATAAAGACGTTGATGCCTTCTTTCGGGTACACGTAGGTCAGGCTGGCGCGTTGCGCCTGGGCGCGGTGGAAGGCGCCGTTCCATTGCTCGTGCATGGCCACTTCCCCGGCGGCCATGCGCTCGATGGTGCCGTCGCTGTTGTACATGGCCAGGAAGGGTTTCTGCTTGAGCAACACGTCCTGGATTTTCTGCGCCACTTTCGGGTCTTCGGTGCACTGGTCGACGCCCAGGTAGAAGGCTGCCGGGATGTACACCTCTTCAATCGAGTTGAGCGCCACGACCTTGCCTTTTAGCTCCGCTGGCGGCTCGAAGAACGGCTTCCAGCTTTCTTCCAGTTTGCCGCCCGGTACCTGCGCACTGTCGTAGCTGTAGCCGGTGGTGCCCCATAGGTACGGCACGCTGTAGTCGTGTTCAGGGTCGTAGCGCAGGGTCTTGAAGGTGCCTTTGAGGTTGGCAAGGTTGCTCAGCTTGCTCTTGTCGAACTTCTGCAGCAGGTCCTCTTTGACCATGATTTCGATAAAGCTGTCCGACGGCACCACCACGTCATAAGCGCCGCCGCCGGCTTTCAATTTGGCCAGCAGGGTTTCGTTGGAGTCGTAGGCGTCGAGGGTGGCCTTGATGCCGGTGTCCGCTTCGAATTTCTTCAGCAGCTCCGGCGGGTAGTAGTCCGACCAGTTGGCGAAGTGCAGGGTGCCGGCGGCTTGCGCCGAGGTGGCGACGCCTAAGGCGCATAGCAGGGACAACGCGAGCGAGGTGGTGCGAACGTGCATGGCAAAGCTCCTTGCTGGACTTGTTTTATAGGGCGTCAGCGTTTGCGTTGACCGACGTAGTACGAGAGCGCAACAAAAGCGATGGAGATCACCAGGATGATCGACGAGATCGCGTTGATCTTCGGCGAGATTCCCATGCGGATCGAACTGAAGATGTACACCGGCAGGGTGGTGGCCCCGGCGCCAGCGACGAAATAGGTGATGACGAAGTCGTCCATGGAAATGATGAAGGCCAGCATCGCCCCGGAAATGATCCCCGGGCTGAGTAGCGGAAAGGTGATCTTCCAAAAGGCTTTCCACGGCGAGGCGTATAGGTCGGCGGCCGCTTCCAGCAGGTACGGGTTCATGCCCTCCAGGCGCGCGCGGATCGGTAAATAAGCGAACGGAATGCAGAACACCACGTGGGCAATCAGGATGGTGAACAGCGACAGCTTGAGGCTGATGAAGGAGAAGAACATCAGCGTCGAGACCGCGGTGACGATCTCCGGCACCAGCAACGGCAAGCCGAGCACCCCGCTCATTGCAGTCTGGCCACGGAAGGCGCGGCCGCGCATGCCGAGGGCGGCGAGGGTCGCCAGTGCGGTCGATATCAACGTGGCCAGAGTGGCGACGATCAGCGAGTTTTTCGCCGCGCGCACCACCTCGGCATCGTTGGCCACCACGCTGTACCACTTCAGGCTGAAACCGTCCCACAGGGTTGCCGACTGGCCACCGTTGAAGCTCAGCACCACCAGCACCACGATCGGCAGGTACAGAAATACAAAGAAGAACCAGGCGGCCGGGCGCATGCCGGCGAAGCGCCACAACGGATTCTGGGTATTCATGGGTGGCCTCCGGCGTTGCCCGGTTTGAAGCGCAGGCTGTACACCAGCATGGCCAGCAGCACGAAGCTGAGCAGGGCAAACGATAGCGCGGCGCCCAGCGGCCAGTTGTGTGAACTGCCAAATTGCAGCTGGATCAGGTTGCCGATCATCAGCGTCTTACCGCCGCCCAACAGCTCGGGAATGATGTAGTTGCCCAGCGAGGGGATGAACACCAGGATGCTGCCGGCGACGATGCCCGGCATGGCCAGCGGCACGATGATGCGTTTCAGCGCATGGAAGCGGTTGGCGCCCAGGTCGAAGGCTGCCTCCACCAGGCGCCAGTCCATTTTTTCCAGGCTGGTGTAGATCGGCAGCACCATAAATGGCAGGTAGGTGTAGAGCAGGCCGATGATCACCGCGTTGTTGGTGTACAGCAGGCCCAGTCCACTGTGGGTGATGCCCAGTCCCATCAATCCTTCATCCACCAGCCCGCCATTACGCAGCAGCAACATCCAGGCGTAGGCGCGCACCAGCAGGTTGGTCCAGAACGGCACGGTGACCAGAAACAACAGCAGGTTACGTTTTCGCTCGGTTTGCAGTGCCAGGTACAGCGCCGTGGGAAAGCCGATCAGCAGGCAGCCGACGGTGGTCAGAATCGACAGCCAGAACGAGCGCTGGAAAATTTCCAGGTAGTCGGTGTTGAACACCAGGCTGTCGTCCAGATCGCGCTCGTAGAAGAAGTTGCGGTAGGCCTCCACCGAGTACTCGCCCCACTTCACACCGCCGTAGTCGCCCGACTGCAGAATCGACACGACGAACATGATGCCCAGCGGCAGCAACATGAACACCAACAGGGTGAGCATGGCCGGGGCACTTAGCAGCAGGCGGCGGCCCAGTTGGCGGCGCTCGGCAATCAGCCGTGGCGTGCTCATTCCACCAACACCTTGATGGCGGCACTGGGCACCTGCACCCGCACCTGGTCACCGACCTGATAGCCACTGAGTGCGCCATCGCGGTTCTGCTGGCGTACGCGGAAACCGCCCTGGCCGGCCACGTCCAGGTGGTAGACGGTGTCGGTGCCGACATACACCACGTTCTCCACCCGCCCCAGCAACTGGCCGTCAGCGGCCAGGCTGACGCGCTCCGGGCGAATCGCCAGGGTTACCGGCCCGCGGCGTTCGCTGAATACCTCCAGCACCTGGCCGTCGTTCAGGCGCACGCTGCCTTCCAGTGCCTCGGCGTTAAGGAAATTGGTTTCACCAATGAAGTCCGCCACGGTGCGGTTCACCGGCGCCTCGTAGATTTCCGTGGGGGTGCCCACCTGCAACACCCGGCCCTTGCTCATCACCGCAATGCGGTCGGACATGGTCAGGGCTTCTTCCTGATCGTGGGTGACGAAGATAAAGGTGATGCCGGTTTCGCTTTGCAGGCGCTTGAGTTCGATCTGCATGTCTTTGCGCAGCTTCTGGTCCAGCGCCGACAGCGACTCATCAAGCAGCAGCACCTTGGGTCGGTTGGCCAGCGCGCGGGCCAGGGCGATGCGTTGTTGCTGGCCGCCGGACAATTGGTCGGCACGTCGGCCGCCAACATCCGGCAGCTTCACCAGCTCGAGCATGCGCGTCACGGTTTCGCTGATATCGCTTTTGCTCAGGCCGCGCATCTCCAGGCCAAAGGCAATGTTCTGTGCCACGGTCATATGCGGGAACAGCGCGTAGCTTTGGAACACGGTGTTCACCGGGCGGCGAAACGGCGGCAGGTCCTGCATTGCTTCGCCATACAGGCGGATGGTGCCGGCGCTGGGTTGCTCGAAACCGGCGATCAGCCGCAGCAGGGTGGTTTTGCCGCAACCGGAGGGGCCGAGCAGGGTGAAGAATTCGTTGGACTGGATTTCCAGAGAGACCGTGTCGAGGGCTTTGACGCCCTGGCCAGGGTCGCCGAATTCCATGCTGAGCTGTTCGATACTGATCGCGCTGGAAGTACCCATAGATTTCTCTAACAAATTGTTTTTGTTGGGCTTTTTATAGATCGAAAGCAATGCAAAGCGGTGTCTTGATTCTGTCAGCGCGCCCCTTGAGGCAGAACGATAGAAACGGTCAAAAGGAGATAATTTCGGCCAACTTCGCGCGAGCAGTTGCCAGTGGCGTGGCCACATCGATTCGCTGTTAAGGGATAGCTGAGGTTGGCTGACACGCAAGTCAGCCCACGCGTTAATCCGTAGGAGCGGCTTTAGCCGCGATGCTTCTCAGATCACGAGCATCGCGCCTGAAGCCCCTCCCACACAGCCTGTGATCAGGCCGGCTTAGGCGCCAACACTCGGCTGGAGGCGCGCAGGGCGAAGTACAGGCTGCCGGCAATCGCTACACCGAAGAACCAGCCGTACACCCCCCACCATTCTGGCAACAGGTGGGTGAAGCCCGGCAGGATCGAGGAGAACAGAATGCCGACGCCGGCGGCGATCAGTGCGTTGACGTGCCAGCCGTTCTGGAAGCGGTATTCACCCTGTTCCTGATACAACGCATCGACATTCAGCCAGCCGCGGCGGATCAGGTAGTAGTCCACCATCATCACCCCGAAGATCGGCCCCATGGTGTTGCCGACCATGCCGACGAAGGCTGCCGCGCTGCCTTCCCACGGCGCGAACGGGTAGAGCAGCAGGGCGATCAGCGCGGCAATGTAGCCACCGCGTTTGAAGCTGATGTGCTTGGGAAACACGTTGGCGAAATCAAAGGCCGGCGACACAAAGTTGGCCACCACGTTGATGCCCAGGGTGGCTACAGCGAAGGTCAGCGCGGCCAGCAGGGCGAGGAACCAGCTGTCGAACTTGGCGGAAATCTGGTCGGGGTGCAGCAGCACTTCGCCGTACACATCGAAGGCGGCGATGGTGGTGATGCCGGCCACCAACGAGAACAGAATCAGGTTGATCGGCAGGCCCCAGATGTTGCCCACGGTCAGTGCCCGTTCGTTCGGCGCATAGCGCGAGAAGTCGCAGAAGTTCAGGTACAGCGCCGAGAAGTAGGTGACCCAGATCGCCGCCACCGCCATCAGCGAGGCCCATGAACCGGGGGTGCCAGGCACGCCAGCGTCCTTGGTTTTTTCCAGCAGCACGTCCATCGGAATGTCGTTGCTGAACGAGAAGCCGCCTGCCTTCACCGACAGGTATACGGCGAGCACCAGCATCATCACCCACACCGCCGGGCCGGCCCAATCCTGGAAGCGCCGCACGGTTTCCATGCCGCGCTGGATGATCAGCAGTTGCAGGGCCCAGACCACTACGAAGCAGATCACTTCCAGCGTGGTATGGCCGAGCATCTGGCTGCTCTGCTGGAAGGCCAGCAGGCTGTCATTGCGCACCAGCAGGGCGACGATGGCGCCCGAGGCGGCAGCGGTTTGCGCGCCGTACCAGAAGCAGGCCACCACCGCGCGTACCAGCGCCGGGAAGTTCGCTCCCCAGATGCCAAACGAGGCCCGTGCCAGCACCGGAAACGGCACCCCGGTACGCACCCCGGCGACGCCGACCATGTGCATCAGAAAGAAGATCGCCAGCGAGCCGATGCCGATCGCGATGATGAAATTCATAAAGCTGCCACACAGCAGAAACAAGCTGGCTGCCAGGTAGTAACCCCACAGGCTGTGCACGTCGGAGGTCCACACGTTGAAGATGGAGAACGCGCCCCAGTTGCGCACTTTGGCGGGGGCGAGGTCTTCGTTGTACAGCTTGGGCGAGGCGTGGGGTGGCATGCTCATGGGGGCGTCCCTGTAGGTCTGGTTGGTCCGTTGTTCAGCGCCGGTAGACACTCGGCGTTTGCCCGCTCCAGCGCAGAAAGGCGTGGCGGAAGCTGGCGGTTTCGCTGTAGCCCAATTGCTCGGCAATCAGGTAGATGGGCAGGTCGGTCTGCATCAGCAGTTGCCGTGCCTTGTCGTAGCGCACCTCATCGAGCAGGCGCTGGTAGCTGGTGTTCATCCGCGTCAGATGGCGGCGCAGGGTGCGGGCGCTGCGGTGCAAGTGGCTGGCTACCCGTTCCAGGCTGGTGGCATCGGGCATGTGGCTGCTCAGGTGCTGGCGGATCTGCTCAAGTACGTCCTGACCGCTGTCCAGTTGTGCGGCCAGTTTCAGACACTGCTGAATGCCGTGATGACAGCTCACCGGGTCGGCCAACGGCAGTTCGCGGTCGAGCAGGGCGGCGCTGAAACACAGGGTGCTGACCGACTCACCGAACTCCACCGGGCAACCGAACAGGCGGGTATAGCTGTGCGCGTGCAGGGGCGGGCGATAGGAAAACTGCACCCGCCGCGGCCGCACGGCTTCGCCGAGCAGGTCGCGGATCACCGTGAGCAACGAGGTCAGGCACAGCTCGGTGTTGAACACCATCAGCTCCGGCGCATAGCGGTAACCGCGCGCCACCAGGCGAGCTTCGTCACCGTCTTCTTCCAGGTGCAATTTGAAATAGGTGCCCAGCAGGGTGGGCTGCGCCAAGGCCAGGTTCAGCGCGTCGCGCAGGGTGCGACTGGCGAGCATGCTGTAGCCGAGAATGCCGTAGGCCGAGACATGCATGCGCAAGCCCAGCGACAGGCCCAGGGCCGGGTCACGGGTGCAATGGATGGCATTGGCGAATACACGCAGCTCTTGCGCCGGGCTGATGAGCTTTTCCGGGGTTTCCAGATCGGCGCTGGTCAGGCCGCTGTCGTGCAACAGGCGCTGGTGAGGAATGCCGGTTACGCTCAGTTGGCTGATGGCCAGCGCAATGGTGTGAAGGGTGGTTCGAGCACGGTCTTCGGGAAGTAATGACAAACCCATTTTTGGCCCTTAACTGCTTCTTCTTGTAACGCCGGCGGCGGCGAGTGCCACCGGCATGCACCGTTAAGTTTCAATTCAGCAAGGCTGTGCTATTTCTAGCGCCCTTTTTCGGCCCGCCCTTATTTAATGAGAACGCCCCCATGCGTCGTCTGCTGACCTTGAAGTACCTGCTGGGAGTCGTAGTGCTCGGCGCATTGCTCCTGGCGGCTGTCGCTGCGCAGGAGTTTCGCCTATTCGAACGGGCCTGGTTCCAAGTGCAAGAATGGCGCCATGGTGCCGACTGGCAGGCACGCTCGCTGTGGTTGCCGGCCTATCGGGTGAGCGTCGAGGCCATGCCTATCGAGGGCCTCAACGATGATGTCTCGGCGCTCACCTACGACCCGGACCGCAACAGCCTGTTCACCGTCACCAACCAGAACCCGCAGATCATCGAGATGACGCTGGAGGGCAAAGTGCTGCGGCGTATTCCGCTGCTGGGCTTTGGTGATCCGGAGGCCATCGAATACATCAGCCCCGGCCTGTATGTGATTACCGACGAGCGCCAGCAGCGGTTGATCAAGGTGTGGCTGGACGACAGCTCGACCACCATCCGCGCCGACAACGCCGAGCAGCTGTCACTGGGCATTGGCCTGAACGGCAACAAAGGCTTTGAAGGGCTGGCTTACGATCCGCAGGACAAACGTCTGTTCGTGGCCAAAGAGCGCGACCCGGTGCGCATCTATGAGGTGCATGGTTTCCCCCACACCAACGTTGATCGCCCGTTCGCCGTGCACGTGGTCGACGACCCCCAGCGTGATGCCGGGTTGTTTGTGCGTGACCTGTCGAGCCTGGATTTCGATGTGCCCACCGGGCATCTGCTGGCGCTGTCGGATGAGTCGCGGCTGGTGATCGAGCTGGATGTGAACGGCAAGCCGATCAGCACCCTGTCACTGCTGCGTGGCCAGCATGGACTGAACAAAACCGTGCCGCAGGCGGAAGGGATCGCCAGTGATAACCACGGCAATCTGTATATCGTCAGCGAGCCGAATTTGTTTTATGTCTTCAAGAAAGAGGACTGAAAAGCATCGCGGCTGAAGCCGCTCCTACACAAAAGCGCGTTCTCTGTAGGAGCGGCTTCAGCCGCGGTTTCCTGCAAACGGCGATTTAAGCACGCTTCAGGGTTTTCACCCCTTCGCTGGTCCCCAGCAACAACAGGTCCGCCCCACGCGCGGCAAACAACCCATTGGTGACCACACCGACGATGGCGTTGATCTGGGTTTCCAGCTCCGCCGGGTTGGTGATCTGCATGTTCATCACGTCGAGAATGATGTTGCCGTTGTCGGTGATCACGCCCTCGCGGTACACCGGGTCGCCGCCCAGTTTCACCAGCTCGCGGGCCACGTGGCTGCGGGCCATGGGGATGACTTCCACCGGCAACGGGAAGTTGCCCAGCACCGGCACCAGCTTGCTGCCGTCAGCGATGCAGATGAAGGTCTGCGCTACGGCGGCGACGATCTTCTCGCGGGTCAGGGCGGCGCCACCGCCTTTGATCAGGTTCAGGTGCTCGTCGCTTTCGTCGGCGCCGTCGATGTAGAACTCCAGGTCGCTGACGCTGTTCAGCTCGTACACCGGAATACCATGGCCCTTCAGGCGCGCGGCGGTGGCTTCGGAGCTGGCCACGGCGCCGTCGAAGGCGCCCTTGTGCTGGGCCAGGGCGTCGATAAAGCAGTTGGCGGTGGAGCCCGTGCCGACGCCGACGATGCTCTTGTCATTCAGCTTGGGAAGGATGAAGTCGACGGCCGCCTGAGCCACGGCCTGTTTGAGTTGATCCTGAGTCATCGCGGGTTCTGCGCCTGAGGTAAACGGGGAGACGCGGATTATAGCTTCAGGCTTCTGTGGGAGGGGCTTTAGCCGCGATGCATTTGATCTTAAAAACTCGCGGCTAAAGCCCCTCCCACAAAAACCGCAGCGGGTGGCCGCGCGGCTGAGCGCTGGAGTAGACTGGCCGACCCGCCGAACAACCAAGAATGCCGCCATGCTTGAACAGTACGTGAAGAAGACCCTCACCTCGCGCGTTTACGACGTCGCGGTGGAAACCCCGTTGCAGCCCGCCCGCCAGCTGTCCGAGCGCACGGGTAACCAGATTTTGCTGAAACGCGAAGATCTGCAGCCGGTGTACTCGTTCAAGATTCGTGGCGCTTACAACAAGCTGGCGCAACTGACCCCGGAAGAACTCGCCCGTGGCGTAGTCACCGCTTCGGCCGGCAACCATGCCCAGGGCCTGGCCCTGGCCGCCAAGCACCTGGGGGTGAAAGCCACCATCGTCATGCCGCGTACCACCCCTGAGCTGAAAGTGCAGGGCGTGCGCAGCCGTGGCGGCAAAGCGGTGCTGCACGGCGACTCGTTCCCCGAGGCACTGGCGCATTCGCTGAAGCTGGTGGAAGAGAAGGGCTACGTCTATATCCACCCCTACGACGATGAGTACGTGATTGCCGGCCAAGGCACCGTGGCGATGGAAATCCTTCGTCAGCAGCCCGGCGCCATCGACGCCATCTTCGTGCCGGTGGGTGGCGGCGGGCTGATCGCCGGCATCGCTTCGTTCGTCAAATACCTGCGACCGGAAATCAAGATCATCGGCGTCGAGCCGGATGACTCCAACTGCCTGCAAGCCGCCATGGCGGCGGGCGAGCGCGTGGTGCTCGGCCAGGTCGGGCTGTTCGCCGATGGCGTGGCCGTGGCGCAGATCGGCAAGCTCAACTTCGAGATCTGCCGCGACTACGTCGACGAAGTGATCACCGTCAGCACCGATGAAATCTGTGCGGCGATCAAGGACATCTACGATGACACCCGCTCGATCACCGAGCCGGCCGGCGCCCTGGCGGTAGCAGGCATCAAGAAGTACGTGGAGCGTGAAGGCGTCACCGGCCAGGTGCTAGTGGGCATCGACTCCGGCGCCAACGTCAACTTTGACCGCCTGCGCCATGTCGCTGAGCGCGCCGAACTGGGCGAGGGCCGCGAAGCCATCATCGCCGTGACCATTCCGGAGAAACCGGGCAGCTTCAAAGCCTTCTGCGAAGCCATCGGCAAGCGGCAGATCACCGAGTTCAACTACCGCTACCACACCGACAAAGAAGCGCACATTTTCGTTGGCGTGCAGACCCACCCGGAGACCGACCCCCGCGCGGCGCTGGTCGACGGCCTGCGTGCCCAGGGTTTCCCGGTGCTCGATCTGACCGACAACGAACTGGCCAAGCTGCACATTCGCCACGCCGTTGGTGGCCATGCAGCGGCGGTGCCGGATGAAAGCGTATTCCGCTTCGAATTCCCCGAGCGTCCGGGCGCGCTGTTCAACTTCCTGACCAAGCTGGGTGGGCGCTGGAACATCACCATGTTCCATTACCGCAACCATGGTGCGGCGGACGGTCGCGTTCTCGCGGCGCTGCAAGTGCCGGAAGATGAGCGTCATCTGGTGCCGGCCGCACTGGAAGAAATCGGCTATCCCTACTGGGACGAAAGCAACAACCCGGCCTACAAACTGTTTCTGGGTTAATTAACGAACAGATGCGCCGCCACCGCGGGTGGTAGGCGCACACCGCCTGACAGGGACGCAAGAATGGAACACTACCTGCTGTTCAAGATCATCCACAGCGCCGTCGCTGTGCTGCTGCCACTGGGCGTGATCGGCCATATCTTCATGCTCTGGAAAGCGCAGAAAGGCGGCGACCTGGCGGTATTGCAACGCAAAGTACGACGCACCCGCCTTATGAGCCTGCCGGCGTTCGCCGTGCTGGCGGCGACCTTGCCGGTCAGTGGCTTCTACCTGGTGCACATCGCCGGCTGGCCACTGAGCCAGCTGTGGCTGCTGCTGAGCACCGGGCTGTTCATTGTGCTGTTCGTGGTGGGCTTGCTGTTGTCGGGCCGTCTGGCCGCTTGGGAAGCGCTGGGGCCGGTCGCGGCGCCACAGCGGTTGCAGCGCTTTGCCCTGGTGTACGGCGTGCTGATTCTGGTGCTGCTGGTGGCCATCATGGGGTTGATGGGCGCGAAGCCGGCTTGATCTAACACTTGACCCTGTAGGAGCGGCTTCAGCCGCGATGCTTTTTAAGATCAAGCGCATCGCGGCTGAAGCCGCTCCTACGAAATGGGGGGCAGGTTAGTCGCGCAGACTGATCACCGGCCAACCACGCCGCTCAGCCTCGGCCCGCAGCGTCGGGTCCGGGTCCACGGCAAACGGGTTCGCGACCTTTTCCAGCAGCGGCAGGTCGTTCATCGAGTCGCTATAGAAGTAGCTGTCGTCCAGGCTCAGGCCCGTTTCAGCCAGCCAGCGATTCAACCGCGTCACCTTCCCTTCTTTAAAGCACGGCACATCGGTAGTACGCCCGGTGTAACGGCCGTCGACCATTTCGCATTCAGTCGCCAGCAAGGTATCCACGCCCAGACGAGCGGCAATCGGTCCGGTTACGAAGCGGTTAGTGGCGGTGATGATCAGCAGCTTGTCGCCGGCTGCGCGGTGTTGGTCCAGCAGGGCTAGCGCTTTGGGCGTGATGATCGGCTCGACACAATCGCGCATGAACTCGCGGTGCCATTGGTCCAGCTGGGCCATTTCGGTACGGCCGAGGATCTCCAGGCTGAAATTCAGGTAGTCGGTGATGTTCAGCTTGCCGGCCAGGTAGTCCTGATAGAAGGCATCGTTGCGGGTTTTGTACGCCACGCCGTCAAGGATGCCGCGTTCGCACAGGTAATCGCCCCAGGCATGATCGCTGTCGCCAGCCAGAAGGGTGTTATCGAGGTCGAACAGAGCCAGGCGCATGGGTAATCTCGCTTTACAGGTAAAGGGTGGAAATTAAAAAGGCCCACAGAATACGGGCTTTACGCGCACCTGCCCATAAGGTGGGTCGTCGCGTTGCTGGCATCACGACCTTTGTGAAAGAATGCCGAAACATGCGTTTGCGAGGTTGTACCGTGATCGATTCTGATGGTTTTCGCCCTAATGTCGGCATCATTCTGACCAATGATGCCGGGCAAGTGCTGTGGGCACGCCGCATTAATCAGGATGCCTGGCAGTTTCCCCAGGGCGGCATTAACGATCATGAGTCGCCGGAAGAGGCGCTGTACCGCGAATTGAATGAAGAAGTGGGCCTGGAGCAAGAAGATGTGCAGATTCTTGCCTGTACCCGTGGCTGGTTGCGGTATCGTCTGCCGCAGCGCCTGGTCCGTACCCACAGCCAACCGCTGTGCATCGGGCAGAAACAGAAGTGGTTCCTGCTGCGCCTGAAGTCCGCTGAAGAGCGCGTGCGCATGGATTTGACCAACAAACCTGAGTTCGATGGCTGGAAGTGGGTGAGTTACTGGTACCCGCTGGGGCAAGTCGTGACATTCAAGCGTGAGGTTTACCGCCGCGCATTGAAGGAACTGGCCCCGCGGTTGTTAGCGCGCGACTGAAACACTCAAAAAATTTGCGGGATCCTACGAGGGAGTTGAACTCGAGCCATGCTCAACACGCTGCGCAAGATCGTCCAGGAAGTGAACAGCGCCAAAGACCTCAAGTCGGCGTTGACGATCATTGTGCAGCGGGTAAAAGACGCCATGGGCAGCCAGGTCTGCTCGGTTTACCTGCTCGACCCGGAAACCAACCGGTTTGTGCTGATGGCCACCGAGGGCTTGAACAAGCGCTCCATCGGCAAGGTCAGCATGTCCCCCAGCGAGGGTCTGGTGGGTTTGGTCGGTACCCGCGAAGAACCGCTGAACCTGGAAAACGCCGCCGACCACCCGCGCTACCGCTACTTTGCTGAAACCGGGGAAGAGCGTTACGCCTCCTTCCTTGGCGCGCCGATCATTCACCACCGTCGGGTGATGGGCGTTCTGGTCATCCAACAAAAGGAGCGGCGCCAGTTCGACGAAGGCGAAGAAGCCTTCCTGGTGACCATGAGCGCGCAGCTCGCCGGGGTAATCGCCCACGCTGAGGCCACCGGCTCGATCCGTGGCCTTGGCCGTCAGGGCAAGGGCATTCAAGAAGCCAAATTCACCGGTGTTGCCGGATCCCCCGGCGCTGCCGTCGGTACCGCAGTGGTGGTACTGCCGCCCGCCGACCTGGAAGTGGTGCCGGACAAAACCGTTACCGATATCGCCGCCGAGCTGCTGTTGTTCAACCAGGCGCTGGAGCGAGTGCGTGCCGACATGCGCGCGCTATCCGCCAAGCTCGCCACCCAACTGCGCCCGGAAGAGCGCGCGCTGTTCGACGTCTACCTGATGATGCTCGACGATGCGGCCCTCGGCGGTGAAGTCACCACCGTGATCAAGACTGGTCAATGGGCCCAAGGCGCCCTGCGCCAGGTGGTGGGCGAGCACGTCAACCGCTTCGGTCTGATGGACGACGCCTACCTGCGTGAGCGCGCCTCCGACGTCAAAGACCTCGGCCGCCGCCTGCTCAGCTACCTGCAGCAGGCCCGCCAGCAAAACCTGGTGTACCCGGACAACACCATTCTGGTCAGTGAAGAGCTGACCCCGGCGATGCTCGGCGAAGTGCCGGAAGGCAAGCTGGTGGGCTTGGTCTCGGTACTCGGTTCGGGCAACTCGCACGTGGCGATCTTCGCCCGCGCCATGGGTATTCCCACGGTGATGGGTGCGGTTGACCTGCCCTATTCGAAAATCGACGGCATTCAACTGATCGTCGACGGTTACCACGGTGAAGTGTTCACCAACCCCAGCGACGTGCTGCGCAAGCAATACGTTGAAGTGGTGGAAGAAGAACGCCAACTGACCCAGGGCCTCGCTGCCCTGCGCGAGCTGCCCTGCGAAACCCTCGATGGCCACCGCATGCCGCTGTGGGTCAACACCGGCCTGCTGGCCGATGTGGTGCGCGCTCAAGAGCGCGGTGCCGAGGGCGTCGGCCTGTACCGCACCGAAGTGCCGTTCATCATGAAAGAGCGCTTCCCCAGCGAGAAGGAACAGCTGGCTATCTACCGCGAGCAGTTGGCCGCCTTCCACCCGCTGCCGGTGACCATGCGCAGCCTGGATATCGGCGGCGACAAGGCGCTGTCGTACTTCCCGATCAAGGAAGACAACCCGTTCCTCGGCTGGCGCGGCATTCGCGTCACCCTCGACCACCCGGAAATCTTCCTGGTGCAGACCCGCGCCATGCTCAAGGCCAGTGAGGGCCTCGACAACCTGCGCATCCTGCTGCCGATGATCTCCGGCGTCGCCGAACTGGAAGAAGCGCTGCATCTTATCCACAGGGCCTGGGGCGAAGTGCGCGACGAAGGCACCGACGTGCCGTTGCCACCGGTGGGCGTGATGATCGAGGTGCCGGCGGCGGTGTATCAGGTGCGCGAACTGGCGCGTCAGGTGGACTTCCTCTCGGTCGGCTCCAACGACCTGACCCAATACCTGCTGGCCGTCGACCGCAACAACCCGCGGGTCGCCGACCTCTACGATTTCCTCCACCCCGCCGTGCTGCACGCGCTGAAGCTGGTGGTCGACGGCGCCCACGCCGAAGGCAAACCGGTGAGCATCTGCGGCGAAATGGCCGGTGACCCGTCGGCTGCGGTGCTGCTGATGGCCATGGGTTTCGACGGCCTGTCGATGAACGCCACCAACCTGCCCAAGGTGAAATGGCTGCTGCGCCAGATCAGCCTGAGCAAGGCCAAAGAGCTGCTCGCGCAGATCATGACCATCGATAATCCACAGGTTATCCACAGCACCCTGCACCTGGCGCTGCGTAACCTGGGCTTGAGCCGCGTGCTCAATCCCGCCGCCACTATTCAGTCCTGAGACGCTGCCGCTGATGGCCGGCGGCACGCTCGACCTCTCGGTACTCGCCCACCTGCGTCTGTCCGCCGCCAGCGGTTTGGTCCTGCAAGGGCCGACGCTGTGGGTGGTGGCCGACGATGCCTTGGCCTTGCATGCCTACGACCTGGCTGGCGTGTGGCAAAGCCAGATAGTGCTCCTGCCCGGCTCGCTACCCAGCGACGAGAAAAAACGCAAAAAACGTAAACCCGACTTCGAAGCCCTGCTGGCCTTGCCCGACGGCGCCTTGCTGGCGCTGGGCTCTGGCTCCAAGGCGCAACGCCAGCGCGGCTGCTGCGTGCGTGAAGGCAGTGTGCAGGTCATCGACCTGGCGCCACTGTACGAAGCGCTGGCGCAGCAGTTCCAGGAGTTGAATATCGAAGGTGCGGTTATCCACGGCGGGCACCTGATCCTGGCTCAGCGTGGTAACGGTGCTGGCGGCGAAAACGCCTTGGTGTTTCTCGAGCTGGCGCAGGCCTTGGCCGATATCGCGGCAGGCCAGCTCAGCGCCGTTGGGTTACGTCATAGCCTGCCGGTGAGCCTGGGTGAGGTGCAGGGCGTGCCGCTGAGTCTGACCGACTTATGCACAGGCCCGAACGGCCAGCTGTTTTTCAGCGCGGCGGCTGAAGCAACGGATTCCAGCTACCTCGACGGGCAATGCCTGGGCAGCGTGCTCGGCTGCTTCAGCGCCGACTATGCCGTGGCATGGCAGCGGCCGTTGGCGCCGCTGGTGAAGGTAGAGGGGCTGGCGTTTCAGGCGGATGGGCGTTTGCTGCTGGTGGCGGATGCTGATGATCCCGAGCAGCCGGCGCCGTTGTTTGCCCTGGATGGCGTGCTGCTTCAACAACATCGAGGCTGAAGCCTCGATGTTGTTGATCTTCAGTCTTCTATCCGCACTTCGCCAAGATGCCCGCCATAAGGCCCGAAGCTGCGCTCCACCAGCAACCGTCTGCCGTCGCCCTGCGTGATCAGCGCGCTGCACGCCCGTGTGCCGTAGGTGCGACTGGCAATGAACACGCTCGACAGCAATTGCTCGCTGGCCAGGCCAATGCCGGTGTCCGGCAGGCTGTTGTCGGGCGGGCGTTGCGGGTCGGTGAGGATGGCGAACAGGGATTCCGGATCAGGCTCGGCCAGCACCTCGGCCAGTGCCTCCTTGGCTTTGTCCAACTTCGGCCAGGGCGTATCCAGGGTGGCGTTGGACAGGCCGTAGATGCCGGGCTCCAGCAACCGTACCTGGCCTTCGCGGGAATTGAAGAACCACAAGCCGTCGTTATCGCCCAGCAGCAAATTGAAGCCGGCGTAGTTGCCGGCGCGTTGCATCAGGTCATCAAGGTAGGCGGCGGGGGACAGTTCACCGCGCAGAAACTCGGCCACCAGTTCGCCGCGGGAGCGCCCAAACGGCGGCTGGCGCGGGTCGCGGATATTGGTCAGGGCGGCAAAGCGGCCGCCGCCGCCCAGGCCCAGCCAGCTGCCGCCGGCTTCCAGATCGCGCCCAGCGAGCACTTGCGGCGCATCTTCCCAAGGCCCCAATGGCAGTGAGGGGCGGTCATAGAACTCATCACGGTTGGCGGCTAATACCAGCGGTTGCGCATGGCCAGGGCGCCAGGCGAATACGATCAGACACATAACCCATTCCTTGTGCGTTCTGGCGCAATGGTCGACTGCGTACAGGTACTCCCGTGCCGGGAGCCTCGCTAACTGTAACCGTGGGCGACATCCATCGCCATCTCTGGAGGGGGGCGGACGCTTCCGTTACCATGCCGCATTGTTTTCGGGGGTACCGATGGAATTCCTGCTCTATTTGCTCCTGGGTGCCGGGGCCGGTGTACTGGCCGGGCTGTTCGGTGTGGGCGGCGGCATCATCATCGTGCCGGTGCTGGTATTCAGCTTCAGCGCACAGGGTTTCGACCCGGCGGTGCTCACCCAGATGGCGGTGGGCACCTCCTTGGCGACCATCATCTTTACCTCGATCAATGCCGTGCGTGAGCACCACCGCAAGGGCGCAGTGAACTGGCCGATCGTCACCTGGATGGCCCTGGGCATCGTCCTCGGTTCCGCCCTCGGGGCGCTGACGGCGAAGTCGATTCACGGCGAGTACCTGCAGAAAATCATCGGTGTGTTTGCCATCGCCGTCGCCATTCAAATGGCCTTTGCCCTGAAACCCAAAGCCAGCCGTGGTGTCCCAGGCAAGCTCGGACTGGGCTCGGCGGGGGCGTTGATTGGTTGGGCTTCGGCCTTGTTTGGTGTGGGTGGCGGGTCGATGACCGTGCCGTTCCTCAGCTGGCGCAGCGTTCCCATGCAGCAGGCAGTGGCCACCTCGTCGGCCTGCGGCTTTCCGATTGCCGTGGCCAGTACCTTGAGTTTTATTCTGTTGGGTTGGCATGACCCGCGGCTGCCCGAGTGGAGCCTGGGTTTCGTCTACCTGCCGGCACTGGTGGGCATCGCCCTGACCAGTATGTTTTTTGCCCGTTTCGGCGTGCGCCTGGCACACCGGTTGTCGCCGTTGTTGCTCAAGCGTCTGTTCGCCCTGCTGCTGGTCAGCGTGGGTTTGAGTTTCTTGATTTAAGGAGTCCACATGCTGGCTTACCCGAATATCGACCCGGTGGCCGTGGCCATCGGTCCGCTGAAGATCCACTGGTACGGCCTGATGTACCTGGTCGGCATCGGCGGCGCCTGGTGGCTGGCCTCGCGCCGGCTGGCGCGCTTCGACGCCGCCTGGACCCAGGAAAAACTCTCAGACCTGGTGTTCTGGGCCTCGATGGGGGTGATTCTCGGTGGGCGCCTGGGCTACGTGCTGTTCTACGACCTGCCGGCCTACATCGCCAACCCGCTGCTGATTCTCGAAGTGTGGAAGGGTGGCATGTCCTTCCACGGTGGTTTCATCGGCGTGATGCTGGCCATGCTCTGGTTCGGCCGGCGCAACGGCAAGACCTTCTTCGAGCTGATGGACTTCATCGCCCCGCTGGTGCCGATCGGGCTGGGCGCCGGGCGCATCGGCAACTTCATCAACGCCGAGCTGTGGGGCAAGGCCACCGACGTGCCTTGGGCAATGATCTTCCCCACCGATGACAAGCAGCTGGCCCGCCATCCGTCGCAGCTCTACCAGTTCGCTCTGGAAGGCGTGGCGCTGTTCCTGATTCTCTGGCTGTACTCGCGCAAGCCGCGGCCGACCATGGCGGTGTCCGGCATGTTCGCGCTGTTCTACGGGATCTTCCGGTTTATCGTCGAGTTCGTCCGCGTACCGGACAAACAGCTGGGCTACCTCGCCTGGGATTGGCTGACCATGGGCCAGGTGCTCTGTGTGCCGATGATCATCGGCGGCATCGCCCTGATCGTCATCGCCTACCGCCGCGCCCCGGCCGCTGCCAATGGAGTCGTGCAATGAAACAGTACCTGGACATGATGCGCCTGGTGCGCGAGACCGGCACCTTCAAGGCCGACCGCACTGGCACTGGCACCTACAGCCTGTTCGCGCACCAGATGCGCTTCAACCTGGCCGACGGTTTCCCCCTGGTGACCACCAAGAAGTGCCACCTGAAATCGATCGTTCACGAGCTGCTGTGGTTTCTGCAGGGCGACACCAACATCAAGTACCTGAAAGACCACGGCGTGCGCATCTGGGACGAATGGGCCGACGAAAACGGCGACCTCGGCCCGGTGTACGGCTACCAGTGGCGCAACTGGCCGGCGCCCAACGGTGAGTCGGTGGACCAGATCAGCAAGCTGATCGACATGATCAAGAAGAACCCGGACTCGCGCCGCCTGATGGTGTCGGCCTGGAACCCGGCGCTGGTCGATCAGATGGCCCTGCCGCCGTGCCACGCGCTGTTCCAGTTCTACGTTGCCGACGGCAAGCTCAGCTGCCAGCTGTACCAGCGCTCGGCCGACATTTTCCTGGGGGTGCCCTTCAACATCGCCAGCTACGCGCTGCTGACCTTGATGGTGGCCCAGGTGTGCAACCTGCAACCAGGCGAGTTCATCTGGACGGGCGGCGACTGCCACCTGTACGCCAACCACCTGGAACAGGCCGACCTGCAACTGACCCGCGAGCCGCTGCCGCTGCCGACTATGAAGTTGAACCCGGAAGTGAAGGACCTGTTTGCCTTCAAGTTCGAAGACTTCGAACTGCAGAACTACCAGGCGCATCCGCATATCTCGGCGCCGGTGGCGGTTTAAAAAAGCATCGAGGCTTCAGCCTCGATAGATTTTTGCCTTACGCTGCGGCGCCCGGCAGATAGGGCTGCCAACTCTCCGGCACATGCTCCAAACGCGGGTAGTTCAGCGCATTGAGCTGCAGGTGCGAGAGCACAAACGGTGTGTGGCGCATGTTGGCTGGCAAGGCGCGCAGCTCGCTCAACCACAGGCTGACGTAGGTCGCTTCGGGGTCAAAGCGGCGGGCTTGCAGCAGTGGGTTGAGGGTCTGGCTGCGCACTGGGTCGCAGGCGATGCCGGTGAGGTAGGCCCAGTTGCCCCAGTTGCTCGCCGCTTCGTAATCGAGCAAATGCTCTTCGAACCAGGCCGCGCCATGGCGCCAGTCCTGGCGCAATTCGTTGACCAGGTAACTGGCCACCACCTGTCGCCCGCGCTTGCTGACAAACCCGGTGGCCGCCAATTCGCGCATGCAGGCATCCACCAGCGGCATGCCGGTGCGGCCTTGGGTCCATTGCAGGAAACGTTCATCCACCGCCGTCGGCGCCTGTTGCGTGGCTTTCAGGCCGCCGGCCTGGAACAGTGCTTCGCCGCGACGCACCAGGGTCCAGCGGAAGAACTCGCGCCACAGCACCGCGCGCCACAGTTCCTGGGTTGATTCGTTGCGCCCGTACTGCGCTTCATGGCGGCGCAGTTCGGCCACCACCCGGCGTACCGATAGGCACCCGTTGGCCAGCCAGGGCGAGAGCTTCGAAGAGAATTCGGTACCGATCAGGCTGTCGCGCGCCGTGGCGTATTGGCGTACGCCCTGGCTTTCCCACAGGTAGTCGCGCAGGCGCGCCTGGGCGGCGACTTCGCCGCCGGAAAACGGGAACGCGCTGTCGGCGATATGAATCGGTTCGCCCAGGCCAAGGTGCGACAGGGTCGGCGGCGGCATCAGCAGTTCCACCGCCGCTTCCGGAATGGCTGGCAGGCGCTCCGGCGCGCTCAGCGGCTGGAACACCACCAGGCGTTCTTCCATCACTGCGCAGAAGTCGCGGTACACCGCTGGCAGTTGTTCCACCGCGCAGGGCAGCTCGATGGCTTGCAGCAGGCCGTGGCCGGCGACTTCGCGCAGCGCCACGTCACCGAGCTTGGCGCGCAGGCGGGTGATTTCGCCCTGGGCCTGAGGCGCGATCTCCTCGTGGGTGACGACTTCGCTGATCTCAAGGCGCTCGGCCAGCAGTGGCAGGATATGTTCTGGCTGCCCCTGCACCACCAGCAGATGGGAGCCACGGGCCCGCAGCGCGCCGTCCAGGGCCAGCAGGCTTTCCAGCAGGAAGCGCGCGCGATGCACGCCGAGCTGACGGGAACCAAGCGGGCCTTGCTGCAACAGTTTGGGGTCGAGGACATACACCGGCAGCATGCGATCGGCGCTGGCGGCAGCGTGCAAAGCGGGGTGGTCATCCAGACGCAAGTCGTGTTTGAACCACAATAGAGAGCGGCGCATGCATGATTTCCTTGTCAGTGCTTGGCGGCGTGGCAGAGCGCCCGAAGCGGGCATGCAGCTAAATATAGGCGGGCGTTTTTTTTCCATAACGCCGCTTGTCTGGCGCTTTTTTCGCCGGGAAACTGACACACGCCATATCGGCCCTGCAGTACCGGTCTTAAAGCACTAAACTACCGTCCGTTATACCTAGGGCGCCGCTGAAGTGGCAACTAGCCACCCCTGTTTTAACCCGAGCCCACTCGCGATTTCCGATGAAGAACCTGCTTTTAGTTGTCCTCCTCACCACGCTCGTGGGCTGCACTGGCGGCCTGCGCATCGACACCAGCCATCCTTCGCAAAACCAGGATGAGCGGGTGCAGTACGTGATCCTGCATTACACCTCCACCAACCTTCAGCGCTCCCTGCAGTTGCTGACCCAGGGTGAGGTCAGCAGCCACTACCTGATCGACGCCGGTCCGGCCACCGTTTACCAGTTGGTGGACGAGCACAAACGCGCCTGGCATGCAGGCGAAAGCGAGTGGGAAGGGCGCACCTGGCTGAACTCCAGCTCCATCGGCATCGAGCTGGTCAATGCCGGCTACGACGAAACGCCGCAAGGGCGGGTGTGGTACCCGTTCAGCGACGTGCAGATCGAGGCGTTGATCTCGTTGCTCAAGGACATCACTGCGCGCAACCACATCGAACCGCGCCATGTGATCGGCCACAGCGATATCGCCCCGCTGCGCAAACTCGACCCCGGTCCGTTATTCCCCTGGGAGCGCCTTGCCAAGGCTGGTTTTGGCCTGTGGCCGGAAGCCAAAGCAGTGGCCGAGGCACAGACCGCGTTCGACCAAAGCCTGCCGCCGATCAGCTGGTACCAGCAGCAACTGGTCAGCCTGGGCTACGCCACGCCGCAGAACGGTGAGCTGGATGTTGCCACCCGCCATGTGCTGGCGGCGTTCCAGATGCACTACCGCCCGCACCGCTTCGACGGCACGCCGGATGCACAGACGGCAGCACTGTTGGTGGTGCTTAACCGGATGAACAAGCTGCGGTAGGTGGGGTTGAGCGCAGCGAAGCCCAACAGGGAGCCCGAAGGGCTCCGCGTGGAAGGCCGAAAAGAGCCGCTTCGGACGACGCTCAAGCCAGCATATCGGCGACGGTCGTGCGCAGCAGGTCGAGGCTGAACGGCTTGGTGATGGTCGCGACTTTGGCGCTGCTGGCGCTGGTCTGGTAGTCCTGGGCGGCATAGCCGCTGGCGAACAGCACGGGTAACTGCGGGCGCAGCTGGTGGGCGGCGGCCATCAATTGCGGGCCACTCATGCCGGGCAGGCCGATATCGCTCATCAGCAGATCCAGGTGCTGGTCGCTGGTGATGATGGCCAGCGCATCAATGCCGTTGTCGGCTTGCAACACCTGGTAGTCCAGCTCTTCCAACACCTCCACGGTGAGCATGCGCACCACCTCGTCGTCCTCGACCAGGAGGATGGTTTTGTGGGCGTTCTGGCTTGGGCTGTCGGGCATGAAACGGTCTCGGCTAAGGGGCAAAAAAAGCGCTGAAAAATAAAACTGCAACTGCTTGGCAAAGTCGCTGACCAACTCTCTGGCCTGGCATTTGTTCACTGGCCTGCAGGCCCCAGGCAGAGTACCTGTGGCCATGCCACACGGGCTATGACCGGCGGCTGAATCTTTTCCAGCTTGTAGGAATAAGCATGCACATTTCCAGGGCTTTACGGCAGAATCCAGACTTTTTACGCAGGGACAGCATATGAGCAATGCCACTGCCATCGACGAGAAAAGCTTTCGTCGCATCCTCAGCCGCAACGTGGCCTTGCCGTTGGGCGTCGGGGTTATCAGCGCGATCTTCTTTATCGGCCTGGTCTATTACCTGCTCAACGTACTGCAGTGGGTGGAACACACCGACCGGGTGATCGGCAATACCAACGAGGCCTATCGCCTCACCGTAGACCAGGAAACCGGCATGCGCGGTTTTCTGATTACCGGTGACGAGAACTTCCTCGCGCCCTTCGATGTTGCCCGCCCGCGGATCATGTCCGAGCTGCAGGCGTTGCAGGAGCTGGTGAAAGACAACCCGATCCAGGTCGACCGCTTTCGCCGTATGGAAGCCCTGCAACAGCAGTGGAGCAAATTCGCCGACGCCATCATCGAAAGCCGGCGCGCGGGCAACGACTTCCAGCAGATTGTTTCCAGCGGCCGTGGCAAAGAACTGACTGACGAAATCCGCAAAGGTTTCGACGAAGTTATCGCCACCGAGCAGCAACTGCGCTTTCAGCGCAACAGCGACGCCAACAGCACGGTCATTCTGACCATTGCCCTGTACCTGGTGTTCAGCCTGATCGTCAGCGGCATTCTGGCCTTTATGGGCCGCCGCGAACTGCTGGGCTTGTCCAACAGTTATGCCAAGTCGCTGGAAGATCAGCAACGCAGCGCGGCCGTCATCGAGCAGAAGTCCTGGTTGCGCAACGGTCAGAGTCTGCTCGCCGAGCAGGTGCTGGGGCAGAAAACCCTGCCGCAGCTGGGCGAGGCTGTGCTCAGCCAGCTGGCTGGCTACCTGGGGGTCAGCGTCGCGGCGTTTTATGTGCGCGAGCCGCTCGGCAACATCGAGCGCGTGGCCAGCTTCGGGCTGCCCGCTGAGCAGGCAAACACCGAGCAGCGTTTTACCGGTAACGACACCATGGTCGGCCAGGCTGTGCAGGAGCGCCGCCTGATTCGCCTGGACAACCTGCCCCACGCCTACCTCAGCGTGGCCTCGGGCCTGGGCAGCACCTCGCAGTTGAACATCGTGGTGATGCCGATCAGCAACGAAAACAGCGTCAACGGTGTGTTGGAACTGGCCTTCCTGCGCCCGGTCGAGGACCTCGATATCGAGTTCCTAGAGTTGATCGCCGCCAATATCGGCACCTCCATCGATGCGGCCCATTACCGCAAACGCTTGCAGGATGTGTTGGCCGAAACCCAGCAGCTCAACGAGGAGCTGCAGGTGCAGCAGGAAGAACTGCGCACCGCCAACGAAGAGCTGGAAGAGCAGTCGCGGGTGCTCAAGGAGTCCCAGGCGCACCTGGAAAGCCAGCAGGCCGAGCTTGAGCAAACCAACGAGCAACTCGCTGACCAGGCCCAGCGTCTGGAAGACCAGCGCGACGCGCTGGATGAGAAGAACAACGCCCTGAGCCTGGCCCAGCGTGAGCTGGAGGACCGTGCCCAGGAGCTGCAGCGCGCCAGCCTGTACAAGTCCGAGTTCCTCGCCAACATGAGCCACGAGCTGCGCACGCCGCTGAACAGCTCGCTGATCCTGGCCAAGCTGCTGGGTGACAACCCGGATGGCAACCTCACCGCCGAGCAAGTGAAATTCGCCGACTCGATCTACTCCGCCGGCAATGACCTGCTGCTGTTGATCAACGACATCCTCGACATCTCCAAAGTCGAGGCCGGCAAGCTGGAAATGCGTCCGCAGAACATCCCGGTCACCCGTCTGGTGGAAAGCCTGCGCACCGTGTTCCAGCCGCTGGCGACGGACAAGCAATTGGCCTTCGATATCGACATGCAGCCCAGCGTGCCGGGCACCCTGTTCACCGACCAGCAGCGGGTCGAGCAGATCCTCAAGAACCTGCTCTCCAACGCGATCAAGTTCACCGAGGTCGGCCAGGTCACCCTGACCATCTCGCGCCTGGACGACGGTCGTGTGGCGTTCGCCGTGAAGGACTCCGGCATTGGCATTCGCGAAGACCAGCAAGGCTATATTTTCGAGGCCTTCCGCCAGGCCGATGGCACCACTAACCGCCGCTATGGCGGCACCGGCCTGGGCCTATCGATTTCCCGCGACCTGGCTACCCTGCTGGGTGGCTCCATCGGCGTCGTCAGCGCACCGGGCCAGGGCAGTACCTTCACCCTGGTGCTACCGCAAGCCTATGAAGAAGGCTTCATATTGGAGTCTATGCCCGAGCTGCCTCCGATAATGCCGGCCACAGCCCCTCTTTCGCCTACCCCGGCAGCTACCGTCTCGCCGGTGGCCATCGCCCAGTTCGACGATGACCGTGAGCACCTGGTGCAAGGCAGCCGCCGTATTCTGGTGATCGAGGACGAGCCGAACTTTGCGCAGATCCTCTACGACCTGGCCCACGAGTTGAAGTACAACTGCCTGGTGGCCCACGGTGCTGACGATGGCCTGCAACTGGCTGATCAGTACCTGCCCGACGCCATTCTGCTCGACATGCGCCTGCCGGATATATCCGGCCTGGCCGCCCTGCAACGCCTCAAAGACAATCCGCGCACCCGGCATATTCCGGTGCACGTGATTTCCGTCGAAGACCGCATGGAAGCAGCGCTGCAACTGGGCGCCATCGGCTACGCGGTGAAGCCCACCACCCGCGAGCACCTCAAAGGCGTGTTCGCCAAGCTGGAAGCCAAGCTGGCGCAGCAGGTCAAACGGGTGCTGCTGGTGGAAGACGACGCCTTGCAGCGCGACAGCATCGCGCGCCTGATCGGTGATGACGACATCGAGATCACCGCCGTCGAGCTCGCCGGTCAGGCCCTGGACCTGCTGCGCACCACGGTGTTCGACTGCATGATCATTGACCTCAAGCTGCCGGACATGCGTGGCAATGAGTTGCTCAAGCGCATGTCCGAGGAAGACATCTGCTCGTTCCCGCCGGTGATCGTCTACACCGGGCGCAACCTCACCCGCGACGAAGAAATCGAGCTGATGAAGTACTCGCGCTCGATCATCATCAAAGGGGCGCGCTCGCCAGAACGCTTGCTCGATGAAGTCACCCTGTTCCTGCACAAGGTCGAATCGACCCTGTCCAGCGAGCGCCAGAACATGCTGAAGACCGCGCGTAACCGCGACAAGGTGTTCGAGGGCCGGCGCATTCTTGTGGTCGACGACGACGTGCGCAACATCTTCGCCCTCACCAGCGCCCTGGAGCACAAAGGCGCGGTCGTCGAGGTGGCGCGTAACGGTCGCGAAGCACTGACTAAGCTGGAAGAGGTTGAAGACATCGACCTGGTGCTGATGGACGTGATGATGCCGGAAATGGACGGCTACGAAGCCACCGCGGAAATCCGCAAGAACCCGCGCTGGCGCAAGCTGCCGGTCATTGCGGTGACCGCCAAGGCGATGAAGGACGACCAAGACCGCTGCCTGCAGGCCGGCGCCAACGACTACCTGGCCAAACCCATCGACCTGGATCGCTTGTTCTCCCTGATCCGCGTCTGGCTGCCCAAACTGGAACGTATCTGATGTCGCCTGATCGCAATATCGAGATCGAGCTGCGCCTGCTGATCGAGGCCATCTACCTCAAGTACAACTACGACTTCCGTGACTACAGCGGCGCCTCGTTCAAGCGCCGCGTGCGCCACGCGTTGCAGCAGTTCAACTGCGCCACCATTACGGCCTTGCAGGAGCGCATCCTGCACGAGCCGAGTGCGTTCATGCAGCTGTTGCAGTACCTGACGATCCCGGTCAGCGAGATGTTCCGCGACCCCAGCTACTACCTGGCGCTGCGCCAGCAAGTGGTGCCGCTGCTGAAAACCTACCCGTCGGTGAAGGTTTGGGTGGCTGGCTGCAGCACCGGCGAAGAAGTGTATTCGCTGGCCATCCTGCTCAAGGAAGAAGGCCTGCTGGAGCGTTCGATCATCTACGCCACGGACATCAACCCGCGCTCGCTGGAAAAGGCGGAACGCGGGATTTTTTCCCTGGAAAATATCCGCACCTACACCGAGAACTACCAGAAGGCCGGCGGCCAGCGCGCGTTTTCCGACTACTACACCGCCGCCTACGAAGGCGCGTTGTTCGACAAGTCGCTACGTGACAACGTGACCTTCGCCGACCACAGCCTGGCCACCGACAGCGTGTTTTCCGAAACCCAACTGGTGTCGTGCCGCAACGTGCTTATCTACTTCAACAAGACCCTGCAGGACCGCGCGTTCGGCCTGTTCCACGAGTCGTTATGCCACCGTGGTTTTCTCGGCCTGGGCAGCAAGGAGAGCCTAGACTTCTCCAGCTATGCCAAGCGTTTCGAGCCTTTGGTCAAACACGAACGGATCTTTCGCAAAGCATGAACACCAGCGCCCTCGACGACTTGTTGCTGACCCGCGCCTCGGCGCTGGAAGCCGTGGTGGTGGGCGCCTCGGCCGGCGGCGTGCAAGCCTTGCTGGCGATTTTCAATGGCTTGGGCGCCGACTACCGGCTGCCGATCATCAGCGTGCTGCATCTGCCCGATGACCGCCGCAGCCACTTGGCCGAAGTGTTCCAGCAGCGCCTGGGCATTCGGGTGAAAGAAGCGGACGACAAGGAGAGCCTGCAAGGCGGAACCCTGTACTTCGCCGGCGCTGGTTACCACCTGCTGATTGAGGACGACCGCAGCTTTTCCCTCAGCCGGGAAGAGCCGTTGCATTTTTCCAGGCCGTCGATCGACGTGCTGTTTGAATCCGCCGCCGATGTGTACGGCGCAGGACTGATGGGCATCTTGCTCACGGGCGCCAATGAGGACGGCGCACAAGGATTGGCAACGATAAAACGCTGTGGTGGTTTGACCGTGGTTCAGGACCCGGCCGACGCCCAGGTTCCCACCATGCCCCAAGCCGCGCTGGCGTTGCACCCAGCCGATTTCGTGCTGCCGATACCTGGCATCCACGCGCTGCTCGCGGAGTTGAATAAAAGCCCATGTTAAGCACCATCGAAGCCAAACTGCTGATCGTCGATGACCTGCCGGAGAACCTGCTGGCCCTCGACGCTTTGATCCGTGGTGAGCGTCGCCAGGTATTCCAGGCCACCTCCGGGGAAGAAGCCCTGGGGCTGCTGTTGCAGCACGAATTTGCCCTGGCCATTCTCGACGTGCAGATGCCGGACATGAACGGCTTCGAGCTGGCCGAGCTGATGCGTGGTACCGAGAAGACCAAACACATCCCCATCGTCTTCGTCAGTGCCGCCGGGCGTGAGATGAACTACGCCTTCACCGGCTACGAAAGCGGCGCCGTCGACTTCCTGCAAAAGCCCCTGGATATCCAGGCAGTGCAGAGCAAGGTGACGGTGTTCGTCGAGCTGTTCCGCCAGCGCCAGGCCATCAACGAGCAAGTGATTGCCCTGGAGAAAAGTCGCAAGGAGCAGGAAATTCTGCTCAGCGAACTACGCGCCGCGCAGAACGATCTGCAACACGCGGTGCGCATGCGCGACGACTTCATGTCCATCGTTTCCCACGAGCTGCGCACGCCGCTCAATGGCTTGGTGCTGGAAACCCAGCTGCGCAAACTGCGCCTGAACAAGGGCGACACCAGCGCCTTCACCCCGGACAAGCTCAAGGCCATGACCGAGCGCGATGAGCGTCAGATCAACAGCCTGGTGCGGCTGATCGAAGACATGCTCGATGTGTCGCGCATTCGCACCGGCAAGCTGTCGATCCGTCCGACCCGCTTTGACCTGGCTGCCCTGGTGGGGCGAGTGCTGGAAAACTACAGCGCACAAATCGCCGCCGCCGGTTGCGAAGTGACCCTTAGCGCCGCCGAGCCGGTGACTGGCCTGTGGGACGAATTCCGCATCGAGCAAGTGGTGGTCAACCTGCTGACCAACGCGTTGCGCTACGGCGCGAAAAAACCGGTCGACCTGCGCGTGCGAGCCACCCCGGAAGGCGCCTGCATTGAAGTACAAGACCACGGCATCGGCATTTCCGTGCCGGACCTGGCGCGGATTTTTCAGCAGTTCGAGCGGGTGTCCTCCAATGAGGTCACCCAGGGCTTGGGCTTGGGCCTGTACATCACCGAACAGATTGTCGCCTCGCACCAGGGCACCATTGAGGTCGAGAGCCACCCGGGGCAGGGGTCGTTGTTCCGCGTTTATCTGCCGCTGGAGTCGCGCAGTGTCGATGCTGTTTGAGCGCCGGTGCGCTTAAGGCCCGCACTGTTGGCGATAAACGGTCGTGCAAATTGCAATCCTGCAAAATGCCCGGTCGTGCAATGTGCAACCGGGTCGCTCGAATTTGTTTTGTAAGTTGTTGATTTATAAGGAATAAAAATCACATTTTAATTGGCACGACGCCTGCAATTTCAGATACAAGAATCTGATCTGCGATGGAGTCGCCGCCATGAACACCGTACTGAACCTGCTGAGTGCCGCTGCTGTGGTTGTCGCTGGTGCTTATGCTGCCGCTACTACCCCTGCACCCGCTGCTGTTGCTGTTCAGTCTGTGACCAAGGCCAGCCATTCCGAGCTGCTGAACAAGCCGCTCACCGAGCCGCAGTGGGCGGAAAGCCCGTTTATGCAGCCTGAGCCGCAAATGGCCAGCAATCAGGCGGCACCTGCCGGTGATGTGTTGCGCGGGGCGCAGTGGCAGAACGTCAGTGACGACCTGGAAACGGCCCACGCGCCTAAGCCTGAAAATCAGCGCTGGACCTTCTGATTTCCCTTTTTTGTGGATGCTGACCGACGAACGTCAGGGCGTGTGTGTGCCTGGCTGTCACATGGGTCGGGTTAGTTAGTGTGTGGTTGAGTGTGAGGATGGATGCCATGTCTAAAGCCGCGATGGTCTTGCTGGTGTTGGCGTTTGTTTGTTGTGGGGTGGTGTTGTATGCGCCGCTGAGCAACATGGTGGTGATCGGGATGTTGAAGCTGGCGACAGGGTTGCTGGTGGGGATGTTTGTAGTGGCATTGGCGATGGGGCGGCGGATCAAGTTTGATCCGGTCCTGCGCTGATTAGGTTTTCACGGTTGTTCTGATTTACCGCGTGCGCTGGGCGTTTTGTTTCGCGCCTTTCACGGCGATTCTGCTCGGCGTTCGCCCACGGGGCGGGTAGAGCAACAGTCACATCAAGATCAAAAAATCAAAAGCCCCTCTCCCCAACCCTCTCCCGTAAACGGGAGAGGGGGTTGATCGAGTTGGATTGAGGCCTTTCGTCACCCCTCTCCCGCTTTCGGGAGAGGGGCTGGGGGAGAGGGTAAAGGTGTTGCAGGGGCTAAATCGGCAACGCCATGTAGAACTGTGAGCCTTTGCCTGGGCGCGAATACACGCTGATCCGCCCGCCGTGCAGTTGCACGATCTCTTTGCACAGGGCCAGGCCCAGGCCGGCGCCGCCTTTGCGTTTGCCGATCTGTACGAAGGGTTCGAAAATCCGTGCCTGTTGGCTGAAGTCGATGCCCTCGCCGTAGTCCTGCACGCTGATGATCAGACGCTCGCCGTGACGGCGGGCTTGCACCTGGATTTCACTGCCGCTGATGCTGTGGCGCAGAGCGTTGCCGAGCAGGTTGTCGAGCACCCGTTCGATCTGCTGACGGTCGATGTTCACTTGGGTCAGCGGTTCCAGCACTTCGACCACGATGTTGATTTCACGCTCGCTGGCTTTGGCGGCAAAACGCTGCTGGGTTTTTTCGATCAGCTCGTGCAGGTCGCACGGGGCACGTTCGAGTTTCTGCAGGCCGTTCTGGTAGCGGGAGAAGTTCAGCAGGTCGGTGATCAGCTGCACCAGGCGCGCCATCTCTTCGTCAACGGTGCGAATCAGGTCGGCCTCGCGTGATTCCGCGCCGAATTTCAACCGCTCCTGGAGCAGGCTGAAGGCCATGTGCATGCCGGTGACCGGGGTGCGCAGTTCGTGGGAGGCGCGCAGGACGAATTCCATGCGGATACGTTCGAACGCGCGTTGCTCGGTGACATCGCGCAGCACCATCACCGCGCCCACGGGGCGGCCGTCGGTGTGGTGCACCGGAGTCAGGGCCCAGGCCAGCAGGCGCCTCTCGCCGGCGGTTTCGATCAGTAGGTCTTCGGGAATCTGCTCCAGCTGTTTGCCGCTGAGCACCAGGCGCACCGCATCGTCCAGCTCCGGGCGATTGATCACCGCGCCGAAACTTTTGCCCAGCAGGTCGTGTTCCCAGAACAGTTGGCGGATGGCCACCGGGTTGGCATGTTCGATATGGCCGTGGGTGTCGATGATCACCAGGCCATCGTCGATGCTGTCGAGCACTGCCTGCAGGCGCTTCTGGCTGGCCATCAAGGCTTCGACGTCGGTTTCCTTGAGCTGGCGCAGGGCTTCGGCCATCAACCCGAAGCGACGGCTGAGGGAGGCCATTTCGCTGACAGAGGACACCGGTAAGGTCACCTCGAAATCGCCTTGACCAATCTTGTCGGCGGCAGCTGCCAGCGCCTCGATCGGGGTACCGAAGCGGCGCGCGATGCTTTGTGCGGTGAGCACGCCGATCAGCAGCACGGCAGCGCCGAGCAGGCTCAGCAACAGGGCAATCAGCTTGGCCCGATCACGCGCCTGGGCTTCGGCCATGCTGACGTTGTTGATCGCCACCTGTTGCACTTCCAGCATCTGTTTACGCACCAGGTTGAAGGCCTGGCTGACGGTATTGTCGTTGTTGATGTCGCCGCTGGCCGGGTCGGCCTTGTCGAGGATGGTGAGGAACTCGCCGTAGACCTTTTCGATGCGTTCGAAGCCTTCACGGTCGCGGCGGTTTTCCAGGTCCAGGCTTTCTTCCAGAAGGGCACGGAACTGCGCTTGCGAGGCGCGCAGCGCGGTCATGTCCGGCTTCTCGCGCAGCATGATGGTCAACTGGTCGCCAAAGCTGGTGCGCAGGCGCTGGCTGAGGTCGATGGTGGCGAAGCTGTTCTGGATCAGGCCTTCCTGGGTCTGGGCCATGTGTAACACGCTGACCACCCCCAGCAGCAGGCCCAGCAACGCCACGGTGATCAGTGCCGAAAAGCTCAGGAAGAACCGCGTTCGCAGGGTCATGGCTGGCTTCATAGGTTGTACTGTTTACGTTTGCGGTACAGGGTCGAGGCATCAATGCCCAGGGTTTTGGCGGCCGCATCCAGGGTTTCGCTGGTGGCCAGTACGGCGGCGATATGGGCTTTTTCCAGGTCTTCCAGGCTGAGGTCAGCGCCCACGCGGGGGGCGTTGTTGCTGGCCGGTGCGGTCAGGCCCAGGTGGCTGAGGTCCACCAGCTCCTGCGGGCAGATGATGCTGGCGCGCTCGATGACGTTGCGCAGTTCGCGGATGTTGCCCGGCCAACGGTAATCCAGCAGTGCGTTGCGGGCTTCGTCGGTAAAGGCCCGGGCCGGGCGCGCGTAGTCTTTGACGAAGCGGGCGAGGAAGCGGTCGGCGAGCATCAGCACATCGTCGGCGCGTTCGCGCAGCGGTGGCAGCTTGAGAGTGATGACATTGAGGCGGTACAGCAGGTCTTCGCGGAACTTGCCCTCGCGGACCATGGCGTCCAGATCAAGGTTGGTCGCCGCAACAATGCGCACATCGGCGCGGCGGGTCACCGGGTCGCCGACCCGTTCGTATTCCTTGTCCTGAATAAAGCGCAGCAGCTTCGGTTGCAGGCTCAGCGGGAAGTCGCCGATCTCATCGAGAAACAGCGTGCCGCCGTCGGCCTGGCTGACCCGCCCAAGGGTGCTTTCGCTGGCGCCGGTAAAGGCCCCGCGGCTGTGGCCGAACAGCTCGCTTTCCATCAGCTCGGCAGTCAGCGACGGGCAGTTGATGGTCACCGAGCCTTTCTTCGAGCGCTGGCTCCAGCCGTGGATGGCGCGGGCCAGTTCGCCCTTGCCGGTGCCGGACTCGCCGAGAATCAGAATGTTGGCGTCGGTGCCGGCCACCTGCCGGGCGGTTTCCAGCACGGCCATCATCGCCGGGCTGTGGGAGTCGAGGTCATCGCCGGGTTTGCGGGCCTGGCCTTCCAACTGTTCCAGGCGCGCGGCCAGGGAGCGGATTTCCAATTGCTTGGAGGCGACCATGCGCAGTTGGTCGGGGCTGCAGGGTTTCACCAGGTAATCGCTGGCGCCGGCCTGCATGGCGTCTACGGCGGTGTCGATGGCGGAGTGAGCGGTGACAATGATCACCCGCATCCACGGCGCCTGCAGGCGCATCTGCGCGAGCACGTCGAGGCCGTTGTCTTCTCCCAGGCGCAGGTCCAGCAGGCACAGGTCGAAGACCTGGCGTTGCAGCAGGGTATCGGCCTGCATGGCGCTGGTGGCGGTGGCCACGGTGTAGCCCTCGTCTTCCAGGCAATAGCGGAAGGTACGCAGGATTGCCGACTCATCGTCGACCAACAAAATACGGCCACTTTTCGGGCTGGAAGCTTCCATGGTTGTTCTCAGATCGGTTGCAGTGAGCGTTAGTCACGGAAAGTACAGGCAAGTTCGTGCAACTTGCACGGTGGATTTATACCCATCCTGCAAGCTGCATGGCCATATTTACCGGTTCGCATACTTAAGTAATTGTTTTTAAACGACTAAAAATCATTTTAAAAGCTGGCATAGGCCTTGCGATATCCCTCTCAACCCGGCCAAGAACGGCCCCCTACAAGAGAGGAAATCGTCATGAGCAGTCGCACCAGCCAACTGAACGAATTGATCGAAATCACCCGAGACGGCCAGCGCTTCTATGAGCACGCCATCACCGAGGTCAAAGACCCACAACTGCAGGCCCTGTTTCGCGATATGTCGCAAGCCAAGATCCAAGTGATTCAGGCACTGGCGGTAAAAGTCGCGGCCAACCACGAAACCCCCGCTCAAGGCGGCACCGTGATGGGCAAACTGCGCCAGGTGTATGCCGACACCAAAGCGAGCATGACCAAAGACGAAGGCGCCGCCTACGTGGCTGAACTGGAAGACACCGAAGACCGCATCCTGCATGCCTTCGAAGACGCCATGGAAGACGCTGATCCGGACGTGCGTGCCGCCCTGGCGGTAGAGATGCCGAAAGTACGTGCTTGCCACGACCGTATGCGTGAACTGAAACACGCTCTGAAGTAAGCCTGCTGCGGCCAGGGATTGGCCGGGGCTCCGGCCTTGCGCAGGTTTTGTTCTAACCAGGTACAGGTTTGTTTTTTAACCGCAAGACACCGAGCAAAGGAACCTGAACCAAGCCGCCAGGCCTCGGTTCCAACCCAGTAAGGGTTCCTGACAAACAGGGGCTAGAACCCTAACCAAATGTAAGGAGAGACATCATGTTGAGTTGGGCCGTTACCTTCCTGATCATCGCCATCGTTGCAGCTGTTCTGGGCTTTGGTGGTATTGCGGGCACCGCAACCGGCATCGCGAAAATTCTCTTTGTCGTGTTCCTGGTGATGTTTATCGTCTCGCTGATCTTCGGCCGTCGCGGTCGAGTCTGACGTCGTTCAGCACCACGCAAAACGCCCTCACAAGAGGGCGTTTTTTTGTGCGCGATTTCCAGGTTGGTGTAGGGCGGATATCCCCACCTGGGATATCCGCCGCTACCTCAAACGGTGAACCGGCGGATACCCGCACGCGGGTATTCGCCCTACGGTTTGAAGTTACGCGCGTCCTTGGCCCACACGTCCAGCACGGGCTTCAGGTCCTTGACCGTCAACTGAGTGCTGTCGTTTTCCAGCGACAGCCCGGTGCCTTTGCGCACGATTTCGGCCACCGGTTTGCTGGTGGCGCCATCCAGGGCCTGCATCTCTACATAGATATCGGTGGATTCGTCACGGGTGCCGGCTGCGGTGTTGGCCGCGGCCAGTACCAGCGCAATTGGAATCACCTCGTAGAACTTCAGGCCTTCGGCCGATACGTCCACGGCGGTGATCGCCGAGCGCAACACCAAGGTGTCAGCGTCCGGCTGGGTGACGATGCGCAGGCGCCCGGCGAGCTCACGTTGCATGGCTTGTTGCAGGTAGTCGGAGATGTCGTTCAGCGATTTCTGGCTGACCTGATCGGTAGGGGTGGGCTTGGGGTAGAACTGTGGCTTTTCCACCAGCACCGAGCTGTAGTGATTCAGATCCAGCCCCGGCTTCACCCACCGCAACACCGGCGCGCCGCTGGCCGACGTGGCGGGCTTGAGAATCGAGTAGTCCGAGAGAAAGCCCGAATACTGCTCTGGCTTGGTGGTGGAACTGGAGCAGCCGGCGAGCAGCAGGCTGGTGGTAACGGCAAAGCTGGCAAGTAACTTTATAGTCATCCATGAAGCTCCCAATGGCTGAAATAGACCGGTTCTACGCCGGCACTTAGTGCATAGCGATTTCAGCCTAGACGATAAAAATGACTGTGCAGCGTCCATCGCCACCGCGAGCTAAAACTCTGGGTTTGGTGGCAATGCCACCAGCAGCGCCGCTATCATCCGCGGCACATCAAGAGGACACACCATGCTCAACGGCTTGTGGCTGAGCTTTTTTATCGTGGCTGCCGTGGCGGCGTTGGGGCAGTGGCTGGTCGGCGGCAACGCCGGGGTATTTGCTGCCATGGTCGAAAGCCTGTTCGCCATGGCCAAGCTGTCGGTGGAGGTGATGGTGCTGCTGTTTGGCACCCTGACGTTGTGGTTGGGTTTTTTACGCATTGCCGAGAAAGCCGGCCTGGTCGATGTGCTGGCGCGGCTGCTCGGCCCGCTGTTTGCCCGCCTGATGCCCGACGTGCCTCGTGGTCATCCTTCCCTGGGGCTGGTGACCCTGAGTTTCACTGCCAACGGCCTGGGCCTGGACAACGCGGCCACGCCGATTGGCCTCAAGGCGATGAAGTCGCTGCAGGAACTCAACCCCAGCAGCACCGACGCCAGCAACGCGCAAATTCTGTTCATGGTGATGAACGCCTCGTCCTTTGTGCTGCTGCCGGTGTCGATCTTCATGTACCGCGCGCAAGCCGGCGCCACCGACCCTGCCCTGGTGTTTCTGCCGATTCTGCTGGCCAACGCGATTTCCAGTTTCAGCGCCTTGCTGGCGGTGGCCTTTATGCAGCGCCTGAAACTCACTGACCCGGTGGTGCTCGCCTGGTTTGGCGGCGCCGCCTTGTTGCTCGGCACCTTTATGGCGGTGCTAGCAGGCCTATCGGCCACCGCCTTGACGGCGCTGTCGTCACTGTTGGGCAACCTCACGTTGTTTGGCTTGATCCTCAGCTTTGTGCTGATGGGCGCGATCAGGCGTGTGCCGGTTTACGAGAGCTTTATCGAGGGCGCCAAAGAAGGTTTCGAGGTGGCCAGGAACCTGCTGCCTTACCTGGTCGCCATGCTCTGCGCCGTTGGTGTGCTACGCGCCTCGGGGGCGCTTGATGCGTTGCTCGCCGGTATTCGCTGGTGCGTCGAAGGCCTGGGCTGGGACAGCCGCTTCGTTGATGCGCTGCCCACCGGGCTGGTCAAACCCTTCTCCGGCAGCGCGGCGCGGGCCATGCTGATCGAAACCATGCAGAGCAAAGGCGTCGACAGCTTCCCCGCTCTGGTCGCGGCGACCATGCAGGGCAGCACAGAAACCACCTTCTATGTGCTGGCGGTGTACTTCGGCTCGGTGGGCATCCAGCGCGCGCGGCATGCCGTCGGTTGTGCGCTGTTCGCCGACTTCGTTGGCGTGGTCGCCTCAATCGGCGTCTGCTACTGGTTCTTCGGCTAACGCTTTTCGTAGGAGCGGCTTCAGCCGCGAGCTTTTAAAATCTAAAGCTCGCGGCTAAAGCCCCTCCCACACTGATTCACGCCCGCACACATTCACCGTGCACGTGCCCGCCCACTGTCTAGACTCAACGAACCCCCTTGGTATTTCTGGAGTTCGCCATGTCTTTGCGTTCCGTGAGTGTGGGCCTGCGTAATTTCATCGGTTTTGGCGCATTGACCCTGTGCTTGTTGATCACCGGCGGCGTGGCCTTGAGCGAGCTGTCCAGTCTCAAAGGCAATCTGCTGGAAGTGAAAGATGTGTGGATGAGCGGCCTCGACCTGATGGCCAAGATCAAGTCCGACCGCCAGTTGATGCGCCTGGACGAAAACGAGATCACCGCCCAGCCCAGCGAATTGAGCGCGCTGACCAGTGAGATCCGCACCATCGAGCAGCGGGTGCGCGGTTACGACAAGGAATACGAAGGCACCATCATCCTTGATGAAGACCGTCGCCTGTTTGGCACCTACCAGGAAAAAAGCGCCGCCTATGAGAAGGCCCTTGACGCCGTGCTCAGCGGCCTGGGCACTGGCAGTGTGGCACCGGCAGTCGCCAGCCAATCGGAGCAAAGCTTCGATGCCCTGATCAGCGCCCTCGACGCCCTGATCGCCCTCAACAACCGCGGCGCCACCGATGCCGGCCAGCGCGCCGAAGCCAGCGCCAACAACGCCACCATCACCTTCAGCGTGATTTTGCTGGCCAGCTTGATCTTCACCATCTTTGCTGCCGTGCTGCTCAGTCGCAGCATCACCCGGCCGTTGGCGATGCTCGCCGCCTCCGCCGAACGCATAGCCTCGGGCGACCTGACCCAGCCGGTAGTCGCCGACGGCGCCGATGAAGTCACCCAGGTGCAACGCTCCCTGGGCGGCATGCAGGGCACCCTGCGCGAGACCTTGCTGAACATCCAGAACTCCGCCACCCAGTTGGCCTCTGCGGCCGAGGAGTTGCACGCAGTCACCGACGATTCGTCGCGCGGCATCACCCGTCAGAACGATGAAATTCAAATGGCCGCCACGGCGGTTACCGAGATGTCCGCTGCCGTGGACGAGGTGGCGCGCAACGCCAACCACACCTCCGACTCCTCCCGCGAAGCCCAGGAAACCGCCCAGGCTGGCCGCGAACAAGTGAGCA
This sequence comes from Pseudomonas sp. GV071, assembly GCF_003050835.1. Classification (GTDB taxonomy): domain Bacteria; phylum Pseudomonadota; class Gammaproteobacteria; order Pseudomonadales; family Pseudomonadaceae; genus Aquipseudomonas. The sequence goes on from NZ_QAOJ01000016.1 coordinate 82,796, forward strand.
GCACACGCAGCACCATCGAACAGCTCACCGAGCGCCTGAACATCACCTCCACCACCATCGCCACCCTGGCCGACGAAGCCATCGCCATTGGCCGCGTGCTGGAAGTGATCCGTACCATCGCCGAACAGACCAACCTGCTGGCCCTCAACGCCGCCATCGAGGCCGCCCGCGCTGGCGACCAAGGCCGCGGTTTTGCCGTGGTCGCTGACGAAGTGCGCGCCCTGGCGCAACGCACCCAGACCAGCACCCAGGAAATCGAACGGATGATCAGCGCCATCCAGAGCGCCAGCCAGCAATCGGTCAGCGCCATGGCACAAAGCAGCGAATACGCCGGCCGCAGCCAGATCATGGCCAGCCAGGCGGACAGCGCCCTGGCACTGATTGCCGAGCGGGTGAATCAGATCAACGACATGAATCTGGTGATCGCCAGCGCCGCCGAAGAGCAAGCCAGCGTGGCCCGCGAAGTGGACAGAAACCTGGTGGCCATCCGCGACATCGCCGAACAGAACGCCACCGGGGCGCATGAGACGTCGGTGGCCAGTGATCAATTGGCGAAATTGGCCAGCGATTTGAATGGGATGGTGCAGCGATTTCGGCTCTGACCGGAATTCACCCTCCTTCGACCGTCGTCCCAGCGCAGGCTGGGACCCAGAATTTCGCGGTGAGCGCCAGGTCGATTCTGGATTCCGAAGCGTCGGACTGCAGCCTGCTGCTGGAATGACGAAGGTGGTTGAAGTTCAGCGTCGCTAGCCCACCAGCTCACCCCACAAATCCACCCAGCGTGGATTCCGTGCTTCGATCAAACTCACCTTCCACTGTCGTTTCCACCACTTGAGCTGCTTCTCTCGAGCGATAGCACTCTGCATGTCTCCATGCACTTCGTAATACACCAGCGTATGAACCCCATAGGTCTGGCTAAAACCAGGCACACAGTCATTGCGATGCTGCCAAATGCGTTGGATAGGGTTGGAGGTGACGCCGATATAGAGCGTGCCGTTCTTGTGGCTGGCGAGAATGTAGACCGTGGGCGTCCGTGCCATGCGCTGCCTTCCGTTGGCTGTGAGTAATGCTCACACGCTAGAGAGGCAGATGCTGTTTCGAAGTCACCTGAATCGTTTGGCTGGACGGAGTTTTCTGAAGTTTATCGTCGTCTCAGCTCGGGCTGGGACCTGGTAAGCCGGATTGCACGGTGATTGTCCGGGCAATTCTGGATTCCAGCCTGCGCTGGAATGACGGAGTTTTTTTGAAGTTCGCCGTCGTCCCAGCGCAGGCTGGGACCCAGAATTCAGGATCAAACCTCGTTTAGCACACGAACGCCACGGAATGAATTACGGCGTCACCTCAAACCGCAGTACCCCAATCACCTGGCCATCCTCGGTCAACACCCGCACTTCCCAATCCCCCGCCACGTCCTGGGGGAAGTTCTGTTTGTGGGTCCACGAGCGGTAACCCTTCTTGCGTCCGCCGCTGATGTCCAGGGCGATGCGGTCCATCTCTTCGCCGTTGTGCCGCCACACGTGGTAGATGCGCTCGGCCAGGCCGCGGGGGGCGTTGATCGCGGTGTAGGCGTAGATGCCTTTGGTGCGCAGGTCGGTGGCGGTCATGGTGCTGAGGCTTTCACCGGGGGAGCGGTTGAAGTCGTCCAGCTCGGTGGTCACCGCCACTTCGGTCAGCCATAACGTGGCCGGCGGCACCCAGGAGCGGAACAGCCAACCGGCACCACCAAGGGCCAGGGTCAGCACGATCAATGCCAGGCCACGCCACCAGCGCTGCACCGGAAAGGTCACCAACAAGCTGGGGAACGACAGCGCCACGGCAATGCCCAGGGCCAGTTTGTAACTCTGCGCGGTGGTCAGGTGCAGGATGATCGGCAGGGCAGTGAGTAGCGCAGCGAACAGGGTCAGCGTGTGCATCGCCAGGTACAGCCAACGGCGCGGCGCCAGCCACTTGTTGTAGATCGGGTCGATGATGGTCACCAGCCCGGCGCAGGCCAGCAGGCCAGTGAAAAATAACTGGCCGCTGTTCCAGGTGGTGGTGATGATAAAAAACGGCAGCACGAAGAACAGGCTTTCCTGGTGGATCATCTGGGTCAGATAACGCACCAGCGGCTGCGGCAGCTCACGCCCGAACAGGCGGGCGAACACCCGGGTGAACAGGCTTTCCAGGGTCAGCCACAACCAACTCACCAACAACATCACCGCAATCGGCGTGGCCAGCCGCGCCTGGCGGTCGACCAGAATGAAGCTACAGATACCGGAAATGAAACCGAACGCCGCCACCACCCCTGGGTAGCGTTGCAGCAGGGCGATTACGGCAAGAGCGCGGGTTTTCCAGATCAGCATCAAGGCAGTGAGTCGGCAGGTAGAAAGTAGGTGCGCAGGATACGGGTGAGCCTCTCAAGGGTCCATGTTCCATCGCGCTAAATGTGGGAGTGCGCGGCGCGCGATACGTTGCGCCTACCCGATCAACTGCACATGCGCTATAGCTGTTGGCGCAAATGGCCACAGCCGCTGTCGGGCTCTGCCACTGTTGCCCTCCTGCCTGCGCCTTACAGTGCTGCGGGCTAAAACAAAAAGAAAAGGCCCGTTTTTATGAACTACGACGCGAGTTCCCAACTGATCCTCGGCCTGGTGCTGGCGGCGCTGATTTTCGGCGTGTCGCTGGAGCTGCGCCTGGAGCAATTTCGCGCGGTGCTGCGCCACCCGCAACCGGTACTCGCCGGCATGCTCGGGCAATGCCTGCTGCTGCCCTGGCTGACCCTGCTGGTAACCCTGATGGTCGACCTCAACCCCGGCCTGGAACTGGGCTTGCTGCTGGTCGCCTGCTGCCCCGGCGGTAACCTCTCCAACGTCATGACCCACCTGGCCCGCGGCAACACCGCGCTGTCGATGAGCATGACCGCGCTGTCCAGCCTGCTGGCGCTGGTGCTGCTGCCCCTCAACTTCGCCCTCACCAGCTCGTGCAACCCCGAAGCTTCGGCCTACCTGGCCGAACGCCTGAGCACCCTGCACGTCGACCACATGAGCATCATCCTCAACCTCCTATGGCTGCTCGGCCTGCCGCTGGTGCTGGGCATGCTGGTGGGCAACCTGTGGCCGCACGTGGCCGAACGCATCATGCCCTGGTTCAAACGCTTCGCCCTGCTGGCCTTCGCCTTCTTTGTGATTGGCGCCCTGGCCAACAACTGGAAAATGTTTACCGCCTCCCTCGGCCTGGTGCTGGTGTTGGTGGTGCTGCACAACGCCAGCGCCATCGTGCTCGGCTGGCTGATGGCCAAACTCGCCCGTCAGCGCGGCGCCAACCTGCGCGCCATGGTCATCGAGATTTCCATGCACAACTCCGGGCTCGCCCTGGGGCTGATCTTTTCCCAATTCGGTGGCGAGCCGAACATGGCCCTGGTGGCCGCACTGTGGGGCACCTGGCACCTGGTCAGCGGCTTGGCCCTGGTGATGTTCTGGCGCAATCGTCCGCTGGCTGTTTCTTCCACCTCCAAGGAGCCGCAAGCATGCGCGTCCTGATTACCGGCGCTGCAGGTTTTATTGGCCAGCAACTGCTCAACGAACTGGCAGTTCAGCACCCCAAGTGGACCCTGATCGCCGCCGACATCCGCCCGCAAACCAAGCAGGGCCTGAAAATGAACGTCGAGCCGGTGCTGCTCGACATCAGCCAACACAACCAGGTGCTCGAATGTGTGGCCGCCTGGAAGCCTGACGCCATCGTCCACCTGGCCTCGGTGGTCACCCCGCCGCGCGGCATGAGCGATGATCAACTGCACGCCATCGACGTCGGCGGCACCCGCTCCATCGTCGAAGCAGCGCTGGCCAACAAGGTGCAGCAACTGATCGTCACCAGCTCCGGCGCCGCCTACGGCTACTTCCCGGAAAACGCCGAATGGATCGACGAAAACGACCCCCTGCGCGGCCATGACCATTTCGCCTACGCCAAACACAAACGCGAAGTGGAAGTGCTGCTGGCCAACACCCGCCGCCATCACCCCGAGCTTAAACAACTGGTATTGCGCCCCGGCACCATCCTCGGCAAACGGGTCAACAACCAGATCACCGACATGTTCAAAAAGCGCGCGGTGCTCGGCATCAAAGGCAGCGACAGCCGCTTCGTATTCATCTGGGACCAGGACGTGATCGCCATCATCCGCCAGGGCCTGGACAGTGGCGCGCAAGGCATCTACAACCTGGCCGGCGACGGCGCCCTGAGCCTGCAAGAAATCGCCGGCATCCTCGGCAAACCCTACCGCCCTTTACCGGCCGGCCTGATCAGCGGCGCCCTGCGCATTCTCAAACCGTTGGGGTTGAGCCAGTACGGCCCGGAGCAGCTGGACTTCTTGCGCTACCGGCCAGTGCTTAACAACCGGCGGTTAAAGGAGGAGTTCGGCTACCAGCCGCGGTATACCAGTCGGGAGGCGTTTATGGCGTTTCTGGAAGCGCGTAACGGCTGATGTCTGCGCGTAGTCCAAAAATATCGAGGCTGAAGCCTCTCCCACAGGGTTCTGTGATTGCAGGTGGGAGCGGCGTTAGCCTTGATGCTTTGTCTTCTCGAATTCTCCAGCCGCGTAAGCTACAACTCTCCACTCCGCCCGCCGTAGCCGACAGCTTGCCATCTGCACAGAACCCTACAGTTCGACGGCGCTGAATACTCAGCGAGCCGGTTTGGTCGCCGGACACTAAGGGCGCATGAGCGCCAAAAGCCCATGAGACTGCAGTCGTGCAAATCCTCAGCGAAATGGCTCAGGCTTTGGACAAGGCCTGCAGAGGTGGCGGGACTGGCTGGCGTGAATCCCAGCCGTAAGACGGTTGATCGAGTACGTGAAGAACAAGGGGGGGCAGGTCCCCTTGTTTTTAAGATGCTGGGAGTGGCCAGGCGATGCGGTTAAGCCTCTAACTTCGAAAATTGTATGCACATAGGCATACATTATCTTATATTTCGATCGCCTATAGGCGTACAAATAGTAAAATGTTGCGTGCCTATAAGCACTCATATTGGTGTATTTTGATTACCTGTAGGCGATCAATTTCAGTTTGCCGATTTGTTCAGCGGGCACCCGTCATGCAAAATCCTTCGTTATCCAAATTACGCGTCCACCAGGTACAACGGGCCATTGAGCCCTTTATGCCGATGCAAGGCATGCTCAAACCTCGTGGCGGGTGGCTGCGTGCGATCAGAGAAGCACTGGGTCGTTCGGTGCGCATTCAAGCCGCGCGGATAGGCATTTCACCCTCCACATTGCAAAAATCTGAGGTCTCAGAGGCGGACGACAGGATCACACTGGGGCAACTCAGAAAGCTGGCAAGTGGGCTGGACTGTGAGCTGGTTTATGCGCTTGTGCCGCGGCAGCCTTTGCAGGCCATGGTTGAAGAGCGAGCAGATCAGTTGGCCAGGGCAGAGGTCATGAGCGTTGCGCATACCATGGCGCTGGAGGACCAGCGCCCGTCGGACAGCTTTCTCGAGCGCAAAGTGGCTGATCGACGTCAGGAGCTGCTGGCGGGCTCATGGTCGCGTTTGTGGCGGTAAGCAGTGAGATCAAGGCTGGGCAGACACCATTGGACGCAGACGAAGCGTCCGGGCTTTTGCCGGCTCACATCAGCACCCAAGGTGAGCTGGATGAGTGGGAGGCAGAAAATATCCACAACGCGCAGCAATGGCTGTTGCGGCAGAAGACTGTCGATGTACTCAGCGACCATTTCTGCCGCGAGTTACACAAACGGATGTTCTGCGACACTTGGAAATGGGCCGGCACCTTTCGCAAAACCGGGAAAAACATTGGTTGTGAATGGACCCAGATTGGTGTGCAACTTCGGCAACTAATGGGCAACGTGAATTACTGGTTGGAGCAGGGTGTATTTCCGCTGGACGAAGTCGCCACTCGTTTTCACCACCAGTTGGTCTGGATTCATCCGTTCGCCAATGGCAATGGCCGGCATGCGCGACTGATGGCGGATGTGCTGTTGCGCCAGAACCAAGGGCAAGATTTTTCCTGGGGCAGCAGCGTCAACCTGGTGCCCGCCAACGAGACGCGCAAGCGCTACATCGATGCCCTGCGAGCTGCTGATGCAGGGGACTACCAGCCACTTCTTATCTTCGTACGCAGTTAAAACTGCACACCTCAAAACGTCTCCCCCAGCCGCCGCATCACACAAACCTCTTCCGTTCCCTCAGCCGTCGGCTTAACCAACAAAATGTCCTTGGCCCGATTAGCAGGGTCCAGCAGCAGGTAAGTCTTGCCCCCCTCAAACAGCACCAGCGCGTGCTGGTAAACGAAGGCCAGAACGCCTTTTGCCCTGGCCTCATCCGGCGCATGGGGGTCGAACGGTGTGGTGAGAATGCCCGGCTGTTCACGGGCCAGGACGCTGCCGTCGAAGTAGTGGTTGTCTTGTTCCAGGCGGTAGACGGTGCCGACCTGGCCGCTGTTGTCGAGGTCGAACCGGGCCTGCTCGACTTCGCCGCGGGTGGAGAGGGTGACATCGTCGCCTTCGTTTGGCTTCGGCACCTTGAGGGCCTGCCACACCGGGGTCTTGACCTCGGCGGGCACGTTCAACGGGTAGCGGGTATTGGCCGCGACCAGGCGCTCACACAAGGGTTTCAGCTGCGCGTTGCTACTGATCAGGCTGAGCGAGCCGAGCACCGGTTGAGCGCTGCCCTGGGTGGGGTATTCGTCCTGGTCGATGGGCGCGTCGGAGCTGAAGCGGATGTGTTTGCAGCCGTCGTTGCCGGCCTGGCCGGGGGCGTCGTTGAGCAGCGAAGAATCGGCAGCGCTGGGCAACACGCAGTAATCGGTGCCGTCGGGACGTAGGGTCATGGTCTTGAGCAGCGGTTCATTGCAGGTTTCGGCGTAGGCCAGGCCGGCGATGGCTTTGCGTTGATCGACCCAGACACTCAAGCGGGTTTCCGGCGCCGCGCCGCAGCGGCCATAGGCTTGTGCGGGCGAGCCGTTGCCTGTTTTCACGCGGATGGTCTGGCCGCTGGCGAGGGGGCAGTCGGCCCAGGCGGTGCTCAGCGTGCCACGTCCTTGCAGGGTGTTGGCGAGGATGCTCATGGGCAGATTCGGGTCGGGGAAGGCGAGCTGTACCGAGTCGGCGTTGCAGGTCAGTAGCACCTGATTGAAATACACCGTGCCGCCGGTGCGCAGGCGTATGGCGTAGTCGTTGGCGCCGCTTTCTTCCTCGGGTGCCGCCCGCAGTTCGGCCAGGCGCTGTTGGTACTGCTTGAGCAAACAGGCATTCAAACCCTCGCTGCTGCAGGCCTGGTTGCGGCTCTTCAGCCAGGCCCGTTGCGCGTTGCCGAGCGCTGCTTTGCTGGCGGGGTCGGCTTCCAAAGCAGCGCGATAGCGGGCGGCCAGTTGCATATCGGCCTCAGCCAGCAGCGGGTCGGTGCAGATCGCGGTTTCCACCGGGCTGAGTTTGCCGGTGCAGAGAAAACTGGGGGCGGCCTGGACAGGGGTGGCGAGATATAGAAGTGGAAGCAAAGCAAGGAGGGCGGGGCACAGCTTACTGCTCATGGGTGTTGCTTCCTTTGGCGGCGAGCGGCAATTCTGAAACACAAAGGCGAGCTTTGTCCCACGCTTAGCCGCCCTTTTTCGCCGTAAGAAACGCATGCCATTGAAACGCCTCGTAGCTGACGTAGGTCGCCGCCACCAACCAAACAACCGCGAACAGAAAAGCGGCTAGCCAGAGACTAAAGCGCTTTTGCTTGGGTGCTTGGCCTGGGTAGAAAAAAGCCTTGCGGCCAGCCAGCAATGAAAGAGCGCCAAACAGGAGTGCGATAGCAGTAAAGAACCAGTGGAAATAGGAGGCGTAGAGATCGCTAAGCCAGGTCATTTTGCTTGTCTTGTGCTGAGTTGAGTGGACTGTTCATATGCCCAACTACCGGACTTGGCGCTCAAATAGAGGTGTTCCAACGTTACAGGTTTGAACGAGATTTTATTCGCGAACAGTTGCCAGAGCGCACAATCAAATCGTCGCATGAATCGGATAAGTGTGTGTTTGGACGGGGCAGCGACTCGCGAGAGATATGCAAGCATCTCGGCAGATCCCTCGGCCGGAAAGTGATCGGAAAAAACGAAGCCCGACAAATCAACGTTAAATTGCTCTGAGAACCGCTCAATAAACTCACTGGCGTCGTCGCCAAGTAGCTTTAAGTCTTCTGCCAAACGGGTGCTCAGTGTAATCGCGCGCTGGTACTCAGGGAATTCAGATTTTGCGAAGGTATAGATATCCTCAGGGGTGAGTTGATGCTGTGGCATTTTTACTCCTAAGTCTGGATATCAACTACGAAGTTAGTTGAGCCAGAAAGTGACGAGCTAATTCATCAAGGTTAATTAGAGTAGGAGGATAAAGCTGTCTTTTATAGGGTTCCAAAAGCAGCAAAGACCACATTTTTCAGGACCTTGAAACACGTTGTATTTACCTGTTTCCGGAAGTTTTTATTCGAGACTAGAATGCGCATTCGCAGCCTTCGGATTTACTCATAATCTGCTGAAGATGGAATGTGTGAAATTTCATTTCCGTCGGCGTTGAAATACCGGTTAAGGCTGTATTCGTCTTCCGGGTTGTCAGGAATGGAAAAGCCCATCTTCAGCCCATGCGCAAAATAATCGGTGCGCTCAATCTTGCATCGCTCATTGAGGGTGTTTGAAACCCTCCATATCTCGATATTCGAAACTGGGTCGCGCGCTTCTGACTCAAGCAAAGCCCCGGTCTGGGCAAAAGTGTTTTCTATGACTGACAGTACTTTATGGTCGACATCCATAACGACACCGGAAAGGCAACGGCCCTCACCATCGTATTCGTAAGTCCATTCACGAAATACCTCGCCAGCGGCGTTTTTGAGTATTCGTCTGATCAAATCACCACGCGTTGAGGTGATGGTTATTTCGATGGGGTACTCACCGGCGCCATGTTGTTCGGTTTCGACGCGAATCATATTTTTCCCCCGTTGGACTTCTCGGAATCCACGGCAGGTTGAGTATTAACCAGCCTTTTTTCATATTCACCCACCGCCCGTTCCACATCCGTAACGGCTTTATTCCCTGTTGCGTACTGCTGCATCACTTTTGCCAGCGTTACCAGGCTGTGCATGTCCGTATCTGCATCCGGGCTCCATGTCGACCCACTCAATACTCCATAACCGTGTACCCGCATCGAAAAGGTAAAGGTGGTGCCGTCCAAGCCGAGCTCGGGTTCTACGGGTTGCCTTGCCGACAGCAGCGCGGACTTCCAGACGCTGGAGATGCGTTTTGCCAATTCTGCATCGACGGGGACAGACGCTATGTCCAGCGGGACGTCCCGATAGCTTCCGGGCAATTGCGCACGCTGTGATTTGTAGTCGGACTCCTCTATCAGGTAGCTATACGGCTCGTCTCGTTGCGCGGCTTCGTAGGACTCCACGTCCACATAGCCCCAGATACTCTGACGTGCGGCAGCCACCACCACTTCGTCTTTACCGTCTCGACTTCTAATGCCGACCACCTGCTCCGGCTTGAAGGAAGGAGTAATCAAAACTGCCAGCTTAAGGTCTCGTTCCTGGTAGATCGGGTGAAAGACTTGGCTGAGCATACGTTGGTAGAGGTCGGGTTCTACAACGTATGAAGTATTTGGCTGCAGGTGGTCGTTGGTAGCAGCGGCGTGGCGCCCGCTGAGCAGCAGTAGAGCAATGGCTAAAAATGTGCGAGTGGTGTGTTTCATTTTTGCCTCCATGCAAAAAGTAGTGTGGTGACCCTTCAGCCCGACGGTTGTGCCTCAGCCCTTCCCCCGCAACCGATACTCCCCCGGCGTCAACCCCGTCCAATTCCTGAACGCGCGAAAAAACACGCTCGGTTCCGAATACCCCAGCAACAGCGCAATCTCCGCCGCAGGCAGTTGCCCATCGTCGAGGTAACGTTCGGCCAATTGCTGGCGGGTATCGCTGAGCAGTTGTTGATAGCTGCTGCCTTCGTCGGCGAGGCGGCGTTGCAGGGTGCGTTCGCTGAGGTTGAGGGTGCGGGCGAGTTCGGCGCGGTCGGGTTCGCCGTGGGCCAGTTGGGCGCCGAGCAGGGTGACGACGCGGGCGACGAGGCCTTCGCTGGGCAGGCGGGCGAGGAGGGCTTCGGCGTGTTGGCGCAGGAGGGTTTGCAGCGGTGGGTTGGCTTGAATCAGCGCGGCGCTGCGCAATTCCAGGGGCAGCACCAGGCTGTAGTCGCTGGCGCCGAAGGCCAGGGGGCAGCCGAAGGCTTCGCTATAGGGGCTGAGGTCGCCGGGTTGCGGGTGGGCGAATTCGGCGCGCAGCAGGCGGTAGTGGCTGACCAGCGGGGCCATCATTTGCACCCAGAACACCATCAGTGCCAGCACGCGGGTGCGGGTGGCGGGCGCGTGCGGGTGGACGGGGCGGTACAGCACGCGCAGCTCTGCGCCGTGTTCTTGCAGTTGCAGTTCGCCGCCTTCACCCACCAGGCGCTGGTAGCGCAAGGCGGCGGCCAGGGCCTCGCCGAGGGTGGCGCTGCTTTGCAGCAGGTAACCGAGCACGCTGAACGGGCCGGGGGCCAGGTTGGCGCCGATGGCCAGGCCCGGTTCGGACAGCGCCAGGCGCTCACACAGGGCTTGCCAGAGTTGTTCGTGGGCGCTGAAGGGAATGCGTGCGTCGGGGTCGCCGAGTTGGCTTTCGCTCAGGCCGCAGGCGGCGAGTAGTTCAGGGCGCGATACGCTCAGGCGCACGGCGGCATGCAGCACCGCTTGGGTGATGCTGGCGCTGACGGAGGCGTGGCGTGGGTCGATGGCGTTGGGCATGGCACAAGATTCTGCCCAAGCCGTCAGTTAAAAGACAGCGCTCAGCGCGCTGCCGGTTTGGCTTCGTGGCTGTCCAGCTCGGTGGCGTGCTGCTCGGCGGCCTCGGGGTGGTCGTCGTCGCCATCGGCCAGCGTGCCGTGTTCGTGGCTTTCCAGGGCGGCGTAGGCGCTGCTGCAGAACAGTGAGTTGAGGCGCTTCATGTCGGCAATCAGTTCCAGGTGCAGCGAGCTGGTTTCGATGCTTTGCACCACTTGGTGATGCAGGCGGTGCACATGGGCGTGGGCCATGCGCCGCTCTTGCGCGCGGAAGCGACGTTTTTCGCGCAGCAGTTGGCGGGCGCTGTGGGCGTCGCCGGACAGAAACACGCTGAGGCCCAGGCGCAGGTTGGCCACCAGTTGCTGGTGCATTTCGGTGAGTTCCTGCAGGCCGTTTTCCGAGAAGGAATGATGCTGCGCGGTCTTCTGGTTCTGCACTTTGCCGAGCATGCGTTCCAGCAGGTCGGCGGCTTGTTGCAGGTCGACGCTGAGCTCGATGATCTCCGCCCAGCGCCGGCGGTCATGGTCGCCGAGCGCTTCGCCGGGCACTTGTGCCAGGTACAGCTTCACCGCGCTGTACAGGGCGTCGACGTCATCGCCCAGGCGCCGCAGTTCCTTGGCGGCCAGCGGTTGCGGGCCGCGCAGTACGGCGAGGAAATGGCCGAGCATGGTTTCCACCAGGTCGCCGATGCGCAGGGTTTCGCGCACGGCGTTGTTCAGCGCCAGGCTCGGGGTGTCGAGGGCGGTCATGTCCAAGTGGCGGGGTTTGGCCACGCCGTTGTCGAGTTGGTGGTCGGGCAGCAGCCAGTTGCAGAAGCGCGCCATGACGTTGACGGTGGGCAGCATCAGCAGGCAGCGGCTGGTGTTGTAGGCCAGGTGGAAGCCGATCACCAGGGTTTGCGGGCTCATTTTCAGGGTGCTCAGCCAATGCACCAGCGGGTGGATAAACGGGCTGATGAGCAGCAGGCCGATGACTTTGTACAACAGGCTGCCGAGCGCCACGCGCCGGCCCGCTTCGGTCTGCATGCTGCTGCTTAGCAGGGCCAGAATGCCGCTGCCGATGTTGGCGCCAATCACAAGGCCGAGGGCCACGGGCAGGCTGATCAAACCGGCGCTGGCCATGGTCGCGGTGAGCAGCACGGCGGCCAGGCTGGAATAGGAAATCAGGGCGAACAGCGCGCCCACCAGGGCATCGAGCAGCACGTCGCCGGTCAGTGAGGAGAACAGCACTTTGATGCCGTGGGCTTCAGTGATCGGTAGCGCGGCACTGACGATCAGCTCCAGCGCCAGCACGATCAAACCCAGGCCGATAGCCACCCGCCCGAGCTGGCCGGCGCGGCTCTGTTTGCGTGAGAGAAAGAAGATCACCCCGAGGAAGATCAGCAGCGGCGACAGCCACGACAGGTCGAGGGTCAGCACCCGTGCCATCAGCGCGGTACCGACGTCGGCGCCGAGCATGATGGTCAGCGCCGGGGTCAGGGCCATCAAGCCCTGGCCAACGAAGGAGGTCACCAGCAGCGCGGTGGCATTGCTGCTTTGCACCAGCGCGGTCACACCGATGCCGGCGGCGAACGCCAGCGAGCGCGTGTTCATGTTGTGGCTGAGGACTTTGCGCAGTTGCGAGCCGTACACCCGCAGGATGCCGGTGCGCACGATATGGGTGCCCCAGATGAGCAGGGCGACGGCGGACAGCAGGTTGAGCAGGGTCAGCATAAGGCGGCCTCCCTGGCAGCGATTGTGAAGCTGGCGTGACACTAATGTTATGGGCAATGGACCGACCTGGCCCCTGACTCGTTCGATTTTTTCTTGCCCGCCATAGTCTTAGCTGTAGTTGGCGAATGCCGTTGGCGCCAGTTTTTGCCCGCCTATTTGGCCTTGCCGAAGTGGTAACCTACGCCGACTCCAGCCTGCGATTTCGCTCATGCTCACGCTTTACCACGCCCCCGATCTGGAAACCCTCGGCGCGCTGGCCACTACCCTGTTGGCCCAGCCGCAACGGGAGCCGTTTGCCCCGGCGTTGGTGGTGGTGCCGAGCCAGGGCATGGGCCGTTGGCTGACCCTGGAATTGGCACGCAAGCAGGGCATCGCCATGCAGTTGGAGGTGCAGCTGCCGGCCAAGTTTGTCTGGGAAGTGTCGCGCCTGGTGCTTGGGCACTTGCCTGAACAGTCGGCGTTTTCCCCCACCACCTTGACCTGGCGTCTGTACGACTGGCTGTGCGAGCCGAGCCACCTGGAGCAGGCGCCCCGTTTGGCGCAGTACCTGGAAGGTGGCGACGAGCGCCGACGGTTGTCCCTGGGCGCGCGCATCGCCGACGTCTTCGACCAATACCTGCTGTACCGCGATGACTGGCTGGCCGCCTGGGAGCGCAACGAGCTGCTTGAGCTCGGCACCGACGAAGCCTGGCAAGCCTTGCTGTGGCGCGAGCTGACCCGCGACGGCCACCCGCACCGCGCCCGTTTGCTCGACGACCTGCTGCGCCGTCTGCACGACGACAGTCCTATTGCCGGCCTGCCAGAACGCCTGCTGGTGTTCGGCATCAGCAGCCTGCCGCCGCACCATATGCGCGTGCTCGAAGGGCTGGCACGGCATGTCGAGGTGGTGGTTTGCGCCCTCAACCCGTGCCGCGAAGCCTGGGGCGATATCCGCGATGTGCGTGAGCTGGCGCGCCAGCCGGTGATCGCCAGTGCCACCGCCGCCGATGATTGGTACCTGGATGTCGGCCATCCGTTGCTGGCCAGCCTGGGCAAGCAGGGGCGGGACTTTTTCGATGCGCTGTTCAGCCTCGGCGGCCATGAGGTCGGGCTGTATTCCGAAGACGCCGACCTGCACGACAGTTCGCTGCTGCGAGCGCTGCAGAACGACATTCTGCGCCTGCGTACACGCAAGCCCGAGGAGCGCCTGGCGCTGCGTGCCGACGACCGTTCGCTGGAAGTGCATATCGCCCACTCGCCGCTGCGCGAGGTGGAAATTCTCCACGACCAGTTGCTCGCCCGGTTCGCTGCGGACCCGACGCTGACGCCCGACCAAGTGGTGGTGCTGACCCCGGATATCGAGCGCTACGCGCCCTATATCGAAGCCGTATTTGCCAGCCGCGACAACGCCGGCCGTGGCCCGCGGTCGCCGCGTATCCCGTTCAGCCTGGCCGACCGCAGCCTGCGCGCCGAGGTGCCGCTGATCGAAGCCTTCCTCGGCTTGCTGGCGCTGGAGCAGAGCCGCTTTGGCGCTGAAGAAATTCTCACCTGGCTGGAGCAACCGGCGATTGCCCGTCGCGCCGGCATCGAAAACGAAGACCTGCCGCTGCTGCGCGATTGGCTTCGCGAAGCCGGCGTGCGGTGGGGCCGCGACAGTGAGCACCGCGAACAGCTGGGGTTGCCGGCGGATGCCGCCTTCACCTGGCGCCAGGGTCTCGACCGCCTGCTGCTGGGTTTTGCCGCGCCGCCGAAGCTGGCCGGCGATGCGGCGCCGCTGCTTGGTGAAACCTGGCCGCTGGATGCGCTGGAAGGCGCGCGGGCGCAATTGCTTGGGCGCCTGGCGGGGTTCGTCCAGCGCCTGGCGTCGTTAGCCGAAGACCTGCAACGCCCGCGGCCGCTGGCCGACTGGGCCGACACCCTGCAGGCGTTGATCGACAGCCTGTTCGATGAGCGTGAAGCCGGCGATACCTTGCTGTTGCTCAGCCAGGCCTGCGCCGCCTTGCGTGACCAGGCGGTGGCCGCCGGCATTCAGCGGCCGCTGGAGTTGGCGCTGGTACGCCAGCAACTGAGCACGGCGCTGGAGCAGGGCAGTGGCGCTTCGGGTTTTCTCACTGGCGCGGTGACCTTCTGCACCATGGTGCCGATGCGTAGCCTGCCGTTCCGTCTGGTCTGCCTGCTCGGCCTGGACGACGGCGCATTGCCTCGTCGCACCCCGGCGGCCGGCTTCGATCTGATCAGCCAGCACCCCCGTCGTGGTGACCGTGCACGGCGTCTGGACGACCGCTACTTGCTGCTGGAAATTCTGCTGTCGGCCCGCGATGCGCTGTACCTCAGCTACGTCGGCCGCGACCCGCGCAATAACGCCGAGCTGCCGCCATCGGTGTTGATCAGCGAAGTGCTGGAGTCGGTCGATTTAACGGCTTATGCGGTCCGTAGGAGCGGCTTCAGCCGCGATGCTGTTGATCCAGAAGCATCGCTCCTGCAAGAGCCAGCCAGCAAACACCTGACCATCGCCCACCCGCTGCAACCCTTCGCCCCCGGCAACTTCGCCGGCGGTGCGCAGCGCAGTTACGCCGCGTCCTGGTTTCGCGCCGCCCAGCGTCTGGCCGAGCCACCGCAGAGCAGCCCGGCGGCATTTGCCGGGCGCCTGCCGGAGCCGGGTGCAGACTGGCTGCATATCGAACCGTCGCAACTGCTGCAGTGCTTCCGCCACCCGGCGCGGTTTCTCCTCGAGCAGCGCCTGGGCCTGCGCCTGGCGGATGCCGATGAAGCGCTCGCCAGCGACGAACCCTTCGCCCTCGAAGGCCCGGCCTGGCGCGGCTTGCGCCAGCTGGCACTGGAAGCAGTGGAGCGCAATTGGTCGCCGGAGCAGGAGCGCAATGTCGCCCGCGCCGCCGGCTGGTTGC
Organism: Pseudomonas sp. GV071; assembly: GCF_003050835.1. Taxonomy (GTDB): domain Bacteria; phylum Pseudomonadota; class Gammaproteobacteria; order Pseudomonadales; family Pseudomonadaceae; genus Aquipseudomonas. The sequence goes on from NZ_QAOJ01000016.1 coordinate 98,204, forward strand.
CCACGGGCGAGTTGGGCCAGGCCCTGTGGGGCAAGCTGCGTGGCCCGGTGCGCGCCTTTGCGCCGCGGCTGTTCGAAGCGCGCCCGGAAGAACAGGCGCAACCGCTGCTGGTGGATGTGCAACTGGGCGGCGTGCATATCCATGGCTGGCTCGAAGGGGTGACCAGCAGCGGCCTGTTCGAATGGCGCCTGAATGCGCCGAGCGCCTGGGACCTGCCGGCGTTCTGGTTGCGCCACCTGCTGCTCAACCTCAGCGCGACGCCGGCCATTGCCCGCGAAAGCCTGCTGATTTCCCCGGTGCAGGACTGGCAGCTCGGCCTGTTGGTCAACCCGCGCGAACTGCTGTTGCCCTGGCTCGAGGCCTACCGCGAAGCCCTCTGCGAGCCGCTGCCGCTGATGCTCAAAAGCAGCTACGGCTTCGCCGAAGGGCTGCTCAAGCCGGGGCGCAAAGAACCCATCGAAGCGGCCCGCTACAAGGCGCAAGTCGCCTGGGAAGGTGCCGACTTCAGCCCGCTGCCCGGTGAGTCGCAAGACCCCTGGTATGCCCTGGCCTTCCGCGACCGCGAAGTGCTTGGCGAGCGTTTCGAAACCCTGGCCGAGGAGCTGATTGTGCCGGCCTTGCAGGCCCTGGCACCGGCGGCGGAGGACGAGGAATGAGCCTCGACCTGCACAGCTCCTCATTCAGCGGCCGCTCGCTGATCGAGGCCAGCGCCGGCACCGGTAAAACCTGGACGCTCACCGCGCTCTACGCGCGTTTGCTGCTGGAGCGGCAACTGAGCGTCGGGCAGATTCTGGTGGTCACTTACACCACCGCCGCCACTGCCGAGTTGCGTGAGCGCATTCGCGCACGCCTGGCGGAGTTGTTGGCCGTGTATGAGGGCACGCCCAGTGACGACGATTTCCTCAGCCGTCTGCATGCCCAGTACCCCGGCGAAGAAGCGCGGCGGCGCTTGCTGCTGGCGGTGCATGGCTTCGATGAAGCGGCGATTTTCACCATCCACGGCTTCTGTCAGCGCGCCCTGCAGGACGCGGCGTTTGAAGCCGGTGGTGATTTCGACAGTGAGCTGGCCAGCGATGACCGCGAGGTGCTGGATGCCTTGCTCACCGATGCCTGGCGCCATGAACTGGCCAGTGCCGACCCGGCCTGGGCGCGCTTTCTGGCGAAGAAAAAAATCACCCCGGCGCTGCTGCGGCAGCGTTTGCGCCCGCACCTGGGCAAGCCCTATCTGCGCATCGAGCCGCGTATCGATGAAGCAGGCCCTGCCTCGGATGAGTTGACCGCTGCCAGCCTGGCCTGGAACCGCGCCGCCGAGCTGTGGCGCCGTGGCGGTTACGCCTGGATCGAGCAGTTGCAGGAGCATGGCGGGCTGAGTCAGAGCACGCACAAACTGCCAAAATTTCCCCAGTGGTCGGCCGAGTTGGACAGCTATTTCGCCGACCCCGCCGCGCTGTTCGAAGTGCCCACCGGGCTGGAAAAATTCACCGCCAGTGCGCTGCACAAGGCCACCAAAAAAGGCCACGAGGCGCCCAGCCACAACATTGCCGATGCTTTCGATGAGTTGCTGGTAGCAATTGCCGACGCCTTGCCCGCTGGCGAGCAACGGCTGATCGCCCTGCAGGTGCGCCTGCTCGACAAGCTCAATGCCGAGCTGCCGGCGCGCAAGGCCGCGCAGCGCATTCTGGCCTTCGATGATTTGCTCAACCGCTTGAACGAAGCGCTGCAGGGCCCGGCCGGCGATGCCCTGGCGGTGACCCTGCGCACCCGTTATCCGCTGGCGTTGATCGACGAATTCCAGGACACCGACCCGGTGCAGTACCAGATATTCGACCGGGTGTATCAGGACGGCAGCGACCTGTGTTTTGTCGGCGACCCCAAGCAGGCGATCTATGCCTTCCGCGGTGCCGACCTGGCCACTTACCTGAAGGCCCGTGACGCTGCTGAGCGTTGCTATGACCTGCCGTTCAACTACCGCTCCACCGCCGAGCTGATTGCCGCGCTGAACCTGCTGTTCGCCCGCCCGCAACCGTTTGCGGTCAACGGCCTGGACTACCCGCCAGTGCGAGCCGGCGCCAAGGCCCGTTCGCAGCTGGTGCTGCCGCCGGGCAATGAGGCGCCGCTGGCGTTGGTCTGGCTCGGTGATGAGCCGCTGAACAAGGGCCGCGCCGACAGCCTGGTGGCGGTGGATACCGCGCAGCGCATTGCCAGCCTGTTGGCGGCCAGCGCCCAGGGCCAGGCCTATTTCGAGAAAGACGGCGAGCGCACGCCGCTGAAGGGCGGGGACATTGCCGTGCTGGTGTCCAACCACCGCCAGGCCTCGGAAGTCGCCGAGCAGTTGGTCGCCCGTGGCGTGCCCAGCGTGCGCCGTGGCAATCAGAGCGTGTGGCACAGCGAGGAAGCGGCTGAGCTGGCGGCGGTGTTGGCGGCCTATGCCGAGCCGGGGCGCGAGGGTGTGTTGCGTTATGCCTTGTCCACGCGCCTGCTCGGCCGCGACGCCTTGCAGCTGGCGCGCTGCCAGGATGATGAACGCGCCTGGGACCGTGAGCGTGAAGACGCCGAGCTGTATCACCAACTCTGGCAGCAGCAAGGATTCATGCGCGCCTTCCGCGCCTGGCTGGATCAGGAGCAGGTGGCCGAACGGCTGCTGGCCGCGCCCGATGGCGAGCGGCGGCTGACCAACCTGCTGCACCTGGCCGAGCTGCTGCAAGCCGAGAGCCAACAGCGCCCCGGCCTGGAGCCGTTGCTGGCCTGGCTGAACGCCCAGCGCGGCAGCGAAGGCGCTGGCGAAGACGCTCTGCTGCGCCTGGAAAGCGATGCTGAACGGGTGCAGATTGTCACCATCCACACCAGTAAGGGCCTCGAATACCCGTTGGTGTTCTGCCCGTATCTGTGGAACGGCCGCCTACTCGGGCAGCATAAAGACAGCGCGACCTGCCACGACGACGACGGCCAGCCGCTGTTGGATATGGGCAGCGAAAACCTGGCGGTTCACCTGCAGCGCGCCCGCGAAGAAGTGTTCGCCGAGCACCTGCGCCTGGCCTATGTAGCGCTGACCCGCGCCCGTGATCGTCTGTGGTTGCACTGGGGCCCGGTGGCGGTGCCGGCGCCGGTGAAAAAAACCGGCCTGCTGCCGGAAGAGGGCCTGCACAGCAGCGCCCTTGCCTGGCTGCTGCACGGTCGGGAATTGCCCGGTACCGATGCCCTTGATGAATTGGCCCAACACCTCAACGAACGCAGTGGCGCCAGCCTCGCAGACGAGATCGATCAACTGGTGACTGCCAGCGCCGGCACCTTCGCCCGCTTGCCGCTGCTCAGCAGTGAAGCCAGCGCCGGCGGCGAGCAGCGTGCGCCGGCACCCGAGCAACTCGGCCAGTTCGAGCGCAGCCTGCACAGCGCCTGGCGGATTGGCAGCTTTTCCGGGCTGTCGGCGGGCATGCACATGGAAGCCCCGGACCGCGACAACCTGAGCATTCCCGCCGCCACCGACCCGGGCCTGGGCTTCTTTGCCTTCCCCCGGGGCGCCCGCGCCGGTACCTGCCTGCATGCGGTGTTGGAAGACTGGGCGCGTGGCAAGGGCGAGCTGCCGGCCCTGGTCGACGCTGCCTTGATCGACCACGGCCTGCCGCGCGACTGGAGCGAACTGGCGGCCGCGCACCTGCAGTTGGTGCTCGACAGCGACCTCGATGGCCAGGGCCTGACCCTGGCCAGCCTGGTGTCGGCGCGGCGTCTGCCGGAGCTGGGCTTTACCTTCCCGGTGGCCAACCTCGATGTGCTGCGCCTGCGGGCGATTCTTGCCGACCCGCAGTACGGCCTGCCGGCGCCGATGCGCGAGGCGGCGCAACGTCTGGAATTCGACAGCCTCAAGGGCTTTCTCAAAGGCTTTATCGACCTCACGTTCGAGCATGAAGGTCGCTGGTATATCGCCGACTACAAGTCCAACTGGCTGGGCCCGGACGTCAGTTACTACGGCGGCGAACGCCTGCTCCAGGCCCTGGCCGGCGAGCACTACTACCTGCAATTCCTCATCTACCTGGTGGCGCTGCGGCGCTTCCTGCGCCAGCGTCTGGCCGACTTCCAGGATGAACAATTGGGCGGCGCTTACTACCTGTTCCTGCGCGGCATGCCGAGTGCCGGGGTGTATTTCTCCCGTCCCTCTGATGCCCTGCTGGACGCCCTCGACCAGTTGTTCAACGAGGAGCAGCCATGAGCCTCGCCGACCTGCCGTTAGGGCCGCTGGAGCGCGCCTTTGTCGCCAGCTTGCAGCGCCTGGACCACGAGGCCGAGGAGGCCGTGCTCTGCGCGGCGGCGCTGACCTGCGCGGCGTTGGTCAACGGCGACGTGTGCCTGCCGCTGCGCCGTTGGGCTGGGCAGCGCGCCTGGCCTGAGGTGGCGGGCGGCCTGCTGCTGCCGCCGCTGGCGCTATGGTCGGCGCAGTTGCACGCGTCGTCTTTGGTCGGTGCTCCGGGCGAATTTGCTCCGCTGATTCTGGATGGCGAGCGCTTGTACCTGGCGCGTTATCACCATTACGAAACCCAGCTCGCCGAGCAGTTGCTGACGCGCGGCAGTGCCAACCCCGAGGTGGATGAGCAGCTGTTGAGCGACGGCCTGGCGCGTCTGTTCGCGCGCAACAACAGCCAGGCTGGGCCGGACTGGCAGCGGCTGGCGGCGGCGCAAGCCGTGCGGCGCAACCTGGCGGTGATTTCCGGCGGCCCGGGCACCGGCAAGACCACCACCGTGGTGCGCCTGCTTGCCGCACTGCTCGAACAACCGGGTGGCGAACGCCTGGCCATTGGCCTGGCCGCGCCCACCGGCAAAGCGGCGGCGCGTATGGCCGAAGCGATCCGCAACGCTAAAGCTGAACTGCCAGTAAGTGAGGCGATCAAGGCCGCCCTGCCGGATGAAGCGCGCACCCTGCACCGCCTGCTGGGCAGCCGCGGCGACAGCCCGCATGTGCGCCACCACGCCGCCAGCCCGTTGCCGCTGGATGTGCTGGTGGTGGACGAGGCGTCGATGGTCGACCTGGCGCTGATGGCCAAGCTGGTGGATGCGCTGCCGGCCACGGCCCGGCTGATTCTGCTCGGCGACAAGGACCAACTGTCGGCGGTGGAGGCCGGTGCGGTGTTTGCGGAGCTGTGTGAAGGACGCGGATTTTTGCCCGATACCGCCGCGGCGTTGCAGCAGATTACTGGCCAGACCGTTGAGGCTCAGGCTCCCAGCTCGCGCCTGGGTGACGCCGTGGTGCTGCTCACCCACAGCCACCGTTTTGCCGGCGACAGCGGCATTGGCGAGCTGGCGCGGCGGATCAACAGTGGCGATGCTGCCGGCACCCTGAACCTGTTGAAAGAGGGGCGCGCGGACCTGGCCTGGCAGGCCGAGCCGACGCCCAACGCCTTGCTCGAACGCTTGGAGCAAGGCTACGCGCCGTACCTGGCCGCCGCCCGCAGCGGCAATGTGGCCGCCACCTTCGCCGCCTTCAACGGCTTTCGCGCCCTGACTGCGCAACGCCAGGGCCCCTGGGGCGTGGAGGGCATCAACGAAGCGCTGGAGGCACGGATCAAACGTCGCTTCAGCCTGGCCAGCCGCGAGCGTTGGTACCCCGGCCGGGCGATCATGGTGCGCCAGAACGACTACGCCCTCGGCCTGTTCAACGGCGATATCGGCATCTGTTTAGCCAGTGAACATGGCCTGCGGGTGTTCTTCGAAAGTGCCGGCGAAAGCGAGCCGACCTTCCGCCCGTTCTCGCCGGCGCGCCTGCCCAGCCACGACAGCGCCTTTGCCATGACCGTGCATAAAAGCCAGGGCTCGGAATTCAGCGAAGTGCTGTTGGCCCTGCCCGACACCGCCAGCCCGCTGTTGACCCGCTCACTGTTCTACACCGGCATTACCCGGGCGAAACACAAGGTGGAAATCTGGGCGCTGCCAGCACGTTTGGCCGAAGCCGTGAGCACCCGCGCCGAACGCGCGGCAGGGTTGGCCGAGCGCTTGCGGGTGCCGGTGGAGGTGTTTGCCGCGCAGCCTGTTAAACCTGCGAGCGATCAGGATCAGCTCAGTTTGTTTTGAATGTCGCTCGTACCTAGCTTGAATCACCGCGCCTGGATCCCAGCCTGCGCTGGGATGACGGAGTAAGTAGCAAAAACTACCGTCGTCCCAGCGCAGGCTGGGACCCAGAATTTTGCGGCAAACCATTCTCCAGCCGCAAACAAAGCACGCCTTTCGTCAGTTGCGGCCGCTCCAGTTTGACTCTGCGAAAAAGCCGTCAATGCTTTGGCACCAGCAGTGTCTTCCACGCATCGACAAGGAGTTGTCATGGCCAAGCGCCCTGTCTCGCCTCGTGTCAAAAACCAGACCGCCGCGAGCAAAAAAGCCGCGAGCACCTCCGCCAAAACCATCCCTGCCAAAAAGCCCGCGGCGGCGAAGAAGCCCAGCCAGCCGAAGCTGGATGTACGCCGCGATTCGATGGACTTTCGCGACCTCACCTACAGCGCCTCGCTCACCCCGTTGCCGGATGAACTGTACCCGGTCTGGCCGCACCTGAACGTGCTCGACCAGGGCGTGCAGGGCGCCTGCACCGGCTTCGGCCTGGCGGCGACGATCAATTACCTGCGCGCGAGCCGCGGCCAGAAAGGCCTGGTGAGCCCGGCCATGTTGTTTGCCATGGCCCGCCGCTACGACCAGTGGCCGGGGGAAAACTACGACTACAGCAGCGCCCGTGGCGCGATGAAGGGCTGGCACAAGCACGGCGTATGCCTGGATAAAAGCTGGCCGCTGACGCGCAAGGCCGGCATCACCCCGGCACTGCAGCAAGAGGCCCTGGATATTCCGCTGGGTGCGTACTTCCGGGTGTTCTCACGGATCAACGATGTGCAGGCCGCGCTGCGCGATGTCGGCGTGCTGTTTGCCTCGGCCAAGACCCATGGCGGCTGGGACGCGCCGCGCGGCGGCAAGATCGCCTGGCGGCCTAACGCCGGTGAGGAAGACACCGGCCATGCCTTCTGCATCATCGGTTACACCCGCGATGGTTTTCTGGTGCAGAACTCCTGGGGTGACTGGGGCGGCTTCACTGTTGGCAAGCACACCTACTCAGGGGTGGCGCTGTGGAGCTACGCCGACTTCGAGGCGAATGTCTGGGACGTGTGGGTGGCGCAGCTGGGGGTGAAGGTCAACTTCGAGGTCACCGACACCGCCAGCCGCTACACCGCCGATGGCGGCGTGGCCCGCGCGGCGCAACCGGCGCCGCCGCAGGAATCGATCTACCTGCACTACCTGCACATCGACAACGGCCGCCTGGACAACCAGGGCCAGTACGCCTCCGACAATACCCAGCTGGACGCCATCATCGCCTCGCTGCAGGCCAGCCAGCCCAAGCACATTGTGCTGTATGCCCACGGCGGCTTGAACGAGGTGGAAAGCTCGGCCATGCGTGCCTTCAAGTGGCGGCCGGTGTTCGAAGCCAATGGCATTTACGAGCTGCATTTCATTTGGGAAACCGGGCTGTGGAGCGAGCTTGGTGACCTGCTGCGAATCAAGAAACCGGCGGTGGACGAACGCGTCGGCTCGGCCAGTTCGTGGTGGGACAACCAGGTGGAAAAACTCACCCAGCCCCTGGGGTTTTCCCTCTGGCAGGAAATGAAGCTGGATGCCCAGCGTGCCTTCGTGCCACAGGGTGCCGGCACCCAGGTGCTCAAGCGCCTGCTGGCGTTTCTCGACGGGCTGGGCAAGGCCGCGCCGCAGGTGCACCTGGCCGGCCACAGCGCCGGCTCGATCTGGCATGCGCACCTGCTGCAACGCTGGCAAGCGCTGAACGGCCCGCAGATCGCCAACCTGGTGCTGTTCGCCCCGGCGTGCACCGTGGCGTTATACGAGCAGAGCTTTTTGCCGGCCTTGGGCAAGGCCAAGGGCATCGCCCAGCAGAAGTTGCTGGTGCTGTCTGACCAGGCCGAGCAGGACGACAACGTCGCCCAGGTGTACCGCAAGTCGCTGCTGTACCTGGTGGCCAACGCCTACGACAACAAGACCGCGCGGGTGCCGATTCTGGGCATGGAGGTTGCCCATATGGACAAGGGCAAATACAAACCGCAACCGTCGGGCAGCACCCTGGTGATCGCCAGCAGTGCCAGCGCACAAAGCAGCAGCCGCAGCCACGGCGGCTTCGACAACGACCTGCCGAGCATGAACAACCTGCTGCAAACGATGCTGGGCAGTGGCGTTAAGCGCTTGTTCAAAGACGAGGAGATGAAAGGGTATTAGCGCGGCGTGCCAGGCATAAAACAACGGGACCCGAAGGTCCCGTTTTTCTATCCACAGGGTTGTGTTACTCGCCCGGGATGTCCTTGCGCAGCTTCACCACGTCGGCTTTTTTGCGGTCGCGGGCCGTGCGCATTTTGATGTTCACCGCTTCTACCGCCAGCGAGAAGGCCATGGCGAAGTACACGTAGCCTTTGGGCAGGTGCATGTCGAAGGCTTCGGCGATCAGCACGGTACCGACCATGATCAGGAAGGACAGGGCGAGCATCTTCAGTGACGGGTGCTTGTCGATGAAGTCGCTGATGGTGCCAGCGGCTAGCATCATCACCATCACGGCTACCACGATGGCCGCGATCATCACCGGGACATGGGAAACCATGCCGACCGCAGTGATCACCGAGTCCAGGGAGAACACGATGTCGATGATGGCGATCTGAATGATGGTGCCGATAAAACCGCCGCCCATGCCTTTGGGCTCGTCGCCGGTTTCGTCTTCGCCTTCCAGGCCGTGGTACATCTCGGTGCTGCTTTTCCACAGGAGGAACAGGCCACCGAAGAACAGGATCAGGTCACGGCCGGAGAAACCCTGGCCCATGACGCTGAACAGGTCGGCGGTCAGGCGCATCACCCAGGTGATCGACAGCAGCAGCAGGATGCGCGTGACCATGGCCAGGGCGAGGCCGAAGAAGCGGGTCTTGGGCTGCATGGCCTTGGGCATGCGGCTGACCAGGATCGAGATCATGATGATGTTGTCGATCCCCAGGACGATTTCCAGCGCCGTCAGGGTAAAAAATGCGATCCAGATTTCCGGGCTGGTCAGCCATTCCATGTACAGCTTCCTCTTACGCGAGCTTTCAAATGATTAGCCGCCGAACACTGGGAAAATTCCCATCAGCAGCGCGGCGACAAGGATACACAGGCAAACCAGAACTGCCCATTTCAAGGTGAAGCGCTGGTGGTCGCCAAATTCGATGCCGGCCAGGCCCACCAGCAGGTAGGTGGAGGGCACCAGCGGGCTGAGCAAGTGCACCGGTTGGCCAACGATGGAGGCGCGGGCCATTTCCACCGCGCTGATGCCGTAATGGCTGGCGGCTTCGGTGAGCACCGGCAATACGCCGTAGTAGAAGGCGTCGTTGGACATGAAAAAGGTGAAAGGCATGCTCACCAGGGCCGTGATCACCGCCAGGTACGGGCCCATGGCGTTGGGGATCACCGCCAACAGGCTTTTCGACATGGCGTCGACCATGCCGGTTCCAGAAAGAATGCCGGTGAAAATCCCCGCCGCGAAGATCAATCCGACCACTGCCAGGACATTGGCCGAATGCGCGGCAACCCGCTCTTTCTGCTGCTGCAGGCAGGGGTAGTTGACGATCATGGCGATGCCGAAGGCCAGCATGAACAGCACCGGCAGTGGCAGCAGGCCCTGAATCAGCGCCACCATCAACGCCACGGTGAGGGCCGCGTTGAACCACAACAGCTTCGGCCGGCGCGCGTCGGGGAATTGCGACACGCTGATCTCGCCACCTTCTACCTCATCGCCGGGCAAATGCAGTTCACCCAGGCGCGCCCGTTCCCGTTTGCCGTAGGCATAGGCGATGGCCAGGATCGCCAGCACACCGGCGGCCATGGCCGGAATCATTGGCACGAAGATGTCAGAAGGGTCGACATGCAGGGCGCTGGCGGCTCGAGCAGTCGGCCCGCCCCAAGGTGTCATGTTCATTACCCCGCCGGCCAGAATGATCAGCCCGGCCATGATCCGTGGGCTCATGCCCAGGCGCTGGTACAGCGGCAGCATGGCCGCCACGCAGATCATGTACGTGGTGGCGCCGTCGCCATCCAGGGACACCACCAGCGCTAGCACCGCGGTGCCGACCGAGACTTTCAACGGGTCGCCTTTGACCAGCTTGAGGATCTTGCGCACGGCCGGGTCGAACAGGCCGGAGTCGATCATCAGGGCGAAGTAGAGAATCGCGAACATCAGCATCACCCCGGTGGGGGCGAGCTTGGTGATGCCCTCGAGCATCATCGGCCCGATCTTGCCGGCAAAGCCGCCGAGCAGGGCGTAGACGATGGGGATGATGATCAGGGCAATCAACGCCGACAGGCGTTTGCTCATGATCAGGTACATAAAGGTGATGACCATGGCAAAGCCGAGGAGGGTCAACATGGCAGTTCTCCGAAGGTTAACGGGCGAGGCGGCGGACGGGCGTCAGCAACGGGCGCGAGGGGGACGGAGAACGGGGGTACGCAGGGCGCAGCGGAACATGGCAATCACCACTTTTTATTGTTGGAAGTCGCCGGTCTGCGCTGGGCAGCCGGCAGCCGGTCAGGTGCCGGCGGTGGTGGGATGCTAAGGGGCGAAACTTTCAGCCAGCTTTCATTGGCTGAAAGCGGACCAGCGGCTAGCCGAGCAGGCTGAGTACCAGCATCAGGCTGATGGCGGCGAGGGCGGTTTGCAGGGTGATGATGCCGGCCATCAACTGGCTGTCACCGCCCAGTTGGCGGGTGAGTACGTAGGAGGTCGGTGCAGTGGGCAGGGCAAAAAACAGAATCAGCACGCTGCTGGGCAACGCCGGCAGATTCAGCCCGCGCGCCACCGCATAGGCGAGCAGCGGCATTAGCAGCAAACGCACTGCGCAGTTCCAGCTCAGCGCCGACGCCTCGCCGGCCAACTGTTGGGGACGTAGCGCGGCGCCCACGCACAGGAGGCCGAGTGGCAGGCTGGCGACTGCCAGCAGGCTGAGCAGGCGGTCGCTGCCACCGGGCAACCCGATGCCCAGCAGGTTGACCAGCGCGCCCGCCGCGCAGGCGAGAATCAGCGGGTTGCGGGCAATCGGCAGCAACAGGCTGCGGCTGCTGACACCACGCTCGGCGGTTAGCGCCCACACCGACAGCAGGTTCACCGCCGGCACCATCATCGCCAACATCAAGGCCGCCAGGGTCAGCCCCTCCTTGCCATACAACGCGCCGACGGCGGCCAGCCCCAGGTAGGTATTGAAGCGCAGTACGCCCTGGCTGATGGCGCCGAAGCGCGCTGCAGTCCAGCCGCGCAGGCGTTTGCCCAGCAGCAGCGCTAGCCAGGCCACGCCCAGGCCAAGCAGCACCGCCAGGGCCAGGCGCGGCAGTGCCGGATTATCCAGCGGTGCGGTGGCCAGGTTGCTGAACAGCAGGGCGGGAAACAGCACGAAGTAGTTCAGACGTTCGGCGGTCGGCCAGAACTCGTCACCGGCAAAGCGCAGGCGGCGCAGGGCGTAACCGGCAACAATCAGCGCAAACAGCGGCCACAGGGCCAACCACAACTCCAACACGACGAACTCCCAGGGTGGGTGAGTCGGCATCTTGCGCAGGCGATGGCCGAGGTGCAAGGCGCAGGCGTGCGGGCTAGGCTTGGGGGCGCCATCAAGGAGCCTGACCATGACCGACATCTACACCGGCGGCTGCCAATGCGGCGCCCTGCGCTACCGCTTCAACGCGCCGCTTACGGACATCGCCCACTGCCACTGCAGCATGTGCCGCCGAACCTCTGGCGGCATCGTCACCACCTGGATCACCGTGCCGCTGGAACGCTTCGAATGGCTGCAAGGCACGCCGCAGGGTTTTGTTTCCTCGCCCGGCTGCACCCGCTCGTTCTGCGGCCAATGCGGCGCGCTCCTGACCTTCTTCACCGAACAGAGCCCGCAGAGTATGGACATCACCGTCGCCACCTTCGACCACCCGGAACTGGGGTTGCCCGACCGGCATATCTGGGTGACCACGCGGTTGCCGTGGTTGCATCTGGATGAGCAGTTGCCGAGCGAAGAGGGGGAGAAGCTTTAAGTGGTCCAGCCGGGAGAGGCTTCAGCCTCGATGCTGTTGAACGTGCAGAGCGGGTGAAAGCACTGTTTGCAGGGGCGACCAATCGAGGCAGACGCCGCGTCCACAAAACGTCATCACGGGAGGATCAGTCCCCCCGAGGCTTTGTGCAGCGCCCGCAGGTGTTCGCTGAGCTGTTTGAGGTTGGTTTCGCCGGCGTCGATCTCGGCCAGGCGTTCGGGTTCGAGCAGGCTACGGACCTGGCCGTCGAGGTCATCGCTGAGTTGGCGCAGTTGCTTCTGGCGGCTGTCGCTTTCTTCTTGCAGGTGCTGCCATTCGCCGGCTTGCGGCAGGCCGTAGCCGCCTTCGAGCAGCTCGGCGGGGCGGCTCAGGAAGCCGCTGTTGGCGAGGATTTTTTCCAGGGTCTTGCCGGCTTCGCCACTGCTGCCATCGGCCAGGGCGCGGCTGCTCAGGTAGCGACGTTTGAGTTCGTCCTGGGCGAGCAACAGTTGCCGGCGTTGCGCGGCCTGTTCGAGCAACAGCATGGCGGCGCTGGCGCGCAGGTCGGCTTTTTCGAACCAGCTGCGGCGCTCGCTGGCGGGCAGACTGATCCACTCATCCACTTCCTTTTGCGAGATCGGCAAGCGTTCTTTGAGCACCTCGAACATGGCCTGGTAACGGTCGCGGAAGGAGTCGAAGCGGTAGCCGCGGCGTAGCGCTTCGCTGCGGTCGTCGAGCACGCTGAGGTCGGCCAGGCCGCGCCCGGCGAGCACTTCCAACAGGCCGTTGGGCATGATGTTGTCGAGGCTCTGTAGCTGCGGTTCGGCGCTGCCGCTGCGCAACAATTTGAGGGTTTCCACCGCGCAGTTGTTGGACAGGAAGTAGTAGTTGCCGTCGTAGCTCCAGTGCTGCTCAGCGGCGTGTTCGACCAGGGCTTCGAGCTGGGGCCGATCAAGCTTGAGCGGCACCGACACCAGGCCACGCAGCTCGACCTTGGTGTACTCCTCGATCACCTGACTGAGCGGTAAGACAAACAGCCGCGACGGATAAACCCCGGTCAGACCATCCCAGCTGGACAGCTGCAAGTCGCCGACAAACGCGCGGTAAGACAGCACCAGGCTGTACTCCATATCCAACCGGCAATCCGGCCCGCGCGGGCGCCCCGGCGCGCAGATCACCAGGCGCAGCATGCTGTGGCCCCAGCGGCTGGCCCACTCGTCGTTGGCTTCGGCGAGCAGATAGTCCACCGCATAGACCCGCTCGGGGTCGAGCTTGCCCAGCGGTTGTCGGGCGAAGTCGCGGCCGGCATTCAGGTAGGCGAAGGTGCTTGGGCAGGTTTCGGTGTTGGCCGGTGCCCAGCCACCGAACTGTTCGCGGTAGTAGCGGTACAGCGCCGGGCGGCGGCAGGGGTAGGCAGGGTCGAGCAGGAAGTACTCCATGTTCACCGCGACGAATTCGCGCGGGTTGCTCAGTTCGTAGATGTCCGGGCTGCGGGCGACCTGCCGGTTGTTGGCTTCACGCTCGCCACGCCGGCCGACGTATTGCGGCCAGCCGGCGAGGTCGAGCAGGCGTGGGTCGTCGCTGAGGGTGAAGCGACGCTCGGCCTGGCCGCGGCAATCGTCCATCTGGCCGATCAGGCCCTGGCTTTTCAGCTGGCGCTGGCAGCGCAGCAGCAGGGTTTTCTGCTCGGGCGACCAGAGGCGGGCACGGTCGTAAATATGGGTGAGTTCGTGCAGCACGGTGGCCAGCAGTTCCTGGCGCACGGTGCCATGGGGGCGGTTGGTTTTTGCCTGCGCGGCGGAGCCGTCGGTGAGACTCGGTAGTAACTGCTGATTGAGGAGCAGAACAGTAGGGCTGCGCGCCTGGCCGTACGTGTCGAGCTCCAGGCTATCGGTCCAGCGGATCTGCACCTGGCGGTCCAGGCGCTGCACAAAGGCTGGCGGCAGCTTGCTCAGGGCTTCGTCGAGCAGGGCCTGGCTGGCCTGTTGCTGGCTGGCACTCAGCCCGTCGTTATCGAGCTCAAGGCGCAGCTGCGCCTGGGCCAGGCTGGCGCTGCCTAACAGCGCCGCGCTCAGCAGCCAGGCGCGCAGGGGCCTCACAGAGCGAGGATGGCTTCGGCCAGAGTCTGGTCGCTGGCGTCGCGCGCTTCCGGAACGCGGTCACGCAGGGTGCTGAAGGCGGCTTCCAGTTGCGCGCCGCGGATGACGCCTTCGCTGGCGACGAAGCTGGCGGCGTCGTCACGGGCTTCCAGTACGACTTTCGAGTCGCGCACGGAGGTGGTGGTGTCGGAGGTGAAATCGATGGTGCGGCCGAAGGCGCGAACGATGATTTCGCTGGTCTCCACCAAGGTGTGGGCCTGGGCAATGCCCGTGGTGATCAGCAATGCGAAAGCGGCGAGCGAAAGCGGGCGGCGCATGGGAAATCTCCGAAACAAATGCGGGTAAAGGTTACTGAGAGCTGGTGGAACAGTTGGACGAAATTGCGTGGCGCCAGTTCCACCGCAATTGTGGCTATTTGATGGCGGTCACGCAGCGCCCGTAACGGCGGGCGCCAAGGCTAGCCGAAGGGGCGTCGCGGAACCAGCGTTTGCCAGCGGTAACGGGCTCAGAGCACCAGAATCGACTGGGCCAGTTGCATGTCGGTACGGGCCTGCAGCTGCGGGGCAACCTGACGGACATGCGCCAGGGCCGCTTCCAGGCGCACGCCCCGGATGCTGCCGTCGCTGGCGACAAAACTGGCGGCGTCTTCACGGGCGGCGAGGACGATTTTGTCGTCATTAAAGGAGGAAGAGATATCCGAGGTGATATCGGAGGTGCCCTTGAAGGCACCGACCACGGCGTCGGTGGTGTACACGAAGCTGGTAGCCGAAGCGGCAGTGGCAACGGTGAACAGGGCGGCAGCACTGAGCAGGCGCAAGGTGGACATGGCGGTACTCCGGGTGAAAGCGGGTGTGTGTCGGGCTTAAGCCTAGCGCAGCGGCGGCGCTTGGGTGCGGGGTTGGAGGGTGGTGAGGCGAAAAGGTTCGCCGCAGGGATGGAGCGCTCGTAGGCGCTAGCGTGCTAGCGAAGCGTTTTTTCACACCTGATCGGTGCGGACGTCGTTCGCCAGCAAGCTCGCTCCTACAGAAACGGGGCGGGGGGGAAGTGCCGGTTTACTCCCGCCAGAACGGCTTCTCCAGCTCCATCTCCCGCTCGCACGGGCAAATGCCCGCATCGGCCAGTTGCCGGTCATCCAGGCGCGCCAACTGTTTTCGTGTGCGGGCGTTGCGGCGCCAGACCACGATCACGGCGACTAGGCGCAGCGCCCAGTTGGTTTTCTTCTGGGGCAATGTGGGCTGGGCAGCTGACGGGCTGAGTGTGCGTTCCATGGCACGGTCCTTCTCGCTCTGTCGCGAGTTCTGGGTATGGGGAGACATAGTCCCCCGGCGCTACCCCGGGCCGTCAGTCACAGCTAGATCCGATTGTATCGCTTCAGTTTGAATATTTTTAAAACTGTACCGGTTGTTGTGCCCATAGCTGTACGCACGCTCCAATCGTCGGGCCCAAAACGACGAAGCCCGCCGGCAGTTTCCTGCGGCGGGCTTCGTTTTGTTCAATTCGGTGGCTGATGCTCTAACGACGTGCTTCAGCCAGATACAACACTTAACGCCAGAACGGCTTGCTCAGCTCGGCGAAGCGCTGGGCTTCACTGATACCGGCGTCGGCCAGCAGGCGTGGATCCAGGCGTGCCAGTTGATGGCGGCTGGACATACGGCGTTGCCAGAGCAGCAGGTTGGAGACGATGCGCAGTGGCAGTGCAGCTTGGGCTTTCGAACTTTCGCTTACGAACATGTCGGAACTGAGGGTACGTTCCATGGTGTGCTTCCTTCCGCTTATGGCGGCATTGGTTATTTAACTGAGGCATATGTTGCGCTTCGCACAGCTGACCTTGTAGTCACAGTTCGTTGAAATTGTGCTGGTGGTGGGAAGTTTTTACCCAAACTGTTTTATCCATAACGGTGCAAACTGTACCGGTTGGCCCTTTATTGGGGCATTTTTACTCATAAAAACCTGACGGCATGACCAGGATTAACCTTCTGAGCAGGTGGAGACCAGTACAGTTTTAATTGTTTGAAAGGTGTTTTCCCTGTTGTGCCGGGTAGAAAACAGATTTTCTCGGGTTTTGGCGTAACTGTGCGGGTAAGGGTGGCTGAGGTGCTGTGGCTATAAATTGCGCAGATGCGCATGAAGAAACAAGCAGCCAACAAAAAGGCGCAACAGGAGGCGATCCTGTTGCGCCTTTTTTATTGCTGGCGCTGTTTACGCAAACTTGGCGGAGTCCGCCACAGGCCAGAGCATGTGGCCGTTTTCGTCCAGATTGATATGCCACTGTAAGGCTTCACGTAACAGGTGTGGGGTGTGGCCTCCCTTGGCACAGGCTGCAGCAAAGTACTGGTCCAGTGCGTCGCGGTAATCCGGATGCACGCAGTTGTCGATGATCACTCGCGCCCGCTCACGGGGCGCCAGGCCGCGCAGGTCGGCCAGGCCCTGTTCGGTGACCAGAATGTCGACGTCGTGCTCGGTATGGTCAACGTGGCTGACCATTGGCACCACGCTGGAAATTGCGCCCGCTTTGGCGATCGACTTGGTCACGAAGATCGCCAGGTGCGCGTTGCGGGCGAAGTCACCGGAGCCACCGATGCCGTTCATCATCTTGGTGCCGCCTACGTGAGTGGAGTTGACGTTGCCGTACAGGTCGAACTCCAGCGCCGTATTGATGCCAATGATGCCCAGGCGCCGCACCACTTCCGGGTGGTTGGAGATTTCCTGTGGGCGCAGCACGAGTTTGTCTTTGTACTGTTCCAGGTTGCCGAATACGTCAGCGTTGCGCCGCTGTGACAAGGTGATCGAGCTGCCTGAGGCGAAGCGCAGCTTGCCGGCGTCGATCAGGTCGAAGGTCGAGTCCTGCAGTACTTCGGAGTACATGGTCAGGTCGTGGAACGGCGATTCGATCAGGCCGCACATCACCGCGTTGGCAATGCTGCCGATGCCGGCTTGCAGTGGGCCGAGGCTTTCGGTCATGCGCCCGGCCGCCACTTCGCGTTTAAAGAAGTCGATCAGGTGATTGGCGATGCCCTGGGTGTCGGCATCCGGCGGCAGCACGGTGGAGGGCGAGTCGGCTTTGTCGGTGATGACGATGGCGACGATCTTGGCCGGGTCGATGGGGATTGCGCCGCTGCCGATGCGGTCTTCTACGCGGGTCAACGGGATCGGCGTACGGGTCGGCCGGTAGGTCGGTATATAGATGTCGTGCAAGCCTTCCAGATTCGGGTTGTGTGCCAGGTTGATCTCAACGATCACCTGCTTGGCGAAAATCGCGAAGCTGGCGGAGTTGCCCACCGATGTGGTCGGCACGATGTGGCCCTGTTCGGTGATGGCCACGGCCTCGATCACCGCAATGTCCGGCAGCTTGAGCTGGTGGTTGCGCAGTTGCTCGACGGTTTCCGACAGGTGCTGGTCGATGAACATCACCTCGCCGGCGTTGATCGCCTTGCGCAGGGTGCTGTCGACCTGGAACGGCATGCGTCGGGCGAGCACGCCGGCTTCAGTGAGTTGTTTGTCGAGGTCGTTGCCTAAGCTGGCGCCGGTCATCAAGCTGATTTTCAGGGGTGAGTGCTTGGCCCGCTCGGCCAGCGCCTGGGGCACGGCTTTGGCTTCACCGGCGCGGGTAAACCCGCTCATGCCGACGGTCATGCCGTCTTCAATCAGCAACGCAGCGTCAGCCGCACTCATCACTTTGCCCAGCAAGGAGGGCAAGCGCACGCGATCGGTATACATGGGGGAGCCTCGGACGGTACGGACGAACAAAGGCCGACAGTCTAAGGATTCATCCGGATTGCGCCTTTATACCTACGTCTAATAGGGGATTGGCTGCGCGTCGGCGCTGCGGCGTTCTAGCTGCTCAATCCCGCTGAAAAGCGCGTAGAAGAGCCCCTCACCCCTAGCCCCTCTCCCGCAAGCGGGCGAGGGGGACAGATTGGCGATCTCCCGGCCAACACGGTCAGGCCCCCTCTCCCGTTTACGGGAGAGGGTTGGGGTGAGGGGTCTTTTATCTCCGTCGCCCATAACGAAAAACCCCGGCTTTCGTGGGCCGGGGTTCAAGGGTGTCGCTAGCGCGGTTCTTACTCGACCGCTTTAACCATATCTTCGATGACTTTCTTGGCGTCGCCGAACACCATCATGGTCTTGTCTAGGTAGAACAGTTCGTTGTCCAGACCGGCATAACCGCTGGCCATCGACCGTTTGTTGACGATGATGGTCTTGGCTTTGTAGGCCTCGAGAATCGGCATGCCGGCGATTGGCGAGTTGGGGTCGTTCTTCGCTGCGGGGTTAACCACGTCGTTGGCGCCCAATACCAACACCACGTCGGCCTGGCCGAATTCGGAGTTGATGTCTTCCATTTCGAACACTTGGTCGTACGGCACTTCGGCTTCGGCCAGCAGTACGTTCATGTGGCCAGGCATACGACCGGCAACCGGGTGGATCGCGTACTTCACGGTCACGCCGCGGTGGGTCAGCTTCTCGGTCAGCTCTTTCAGCGCGTGCTGAGCACGGGCCACTGCCAGGCCATAGCCGGGAACGATGATCACGGTGTCGGCGTTGGTGAGCAGGAAGGTGGCGTCGTCAGCCGAACCGGATTTGACCGGACGGGCTTCTTTGGCGCCGCCGCTGGCTGCTGCATCCGTTGCACCGCCGAAGCCGCCGCCGATCACGTTGAAGAACGAACGGTTCATCGCCTTGCACATGATGTACGAGAGGATCGCGCCGCTCGAACCTACCAGCGAACCGGCAATGATCAGCATCGAGTTGTTCAGCGAGAAACCGATACCGGCCGCCGCCCAGCCCGAGTAGCTGTTGAGCATCGACACCACGACCGGCATGTCTGCGCCGCCGATCGGGATGATGATCAACACGCCGAGGATAAAGGCCAGAGCCAGCATCGCAGCGAAGGCAGCGTAGTTGCCGGTGAACATGAAGAACAGGCCCAGGCCCAGGGTGCTCAGACCGAGGATCAGGTTGAGCTTGTGCTGGCCAGCGAACACCACCGGTGCGCCTTGGAACAGACGGAACTTGTATTTGCCCGAGAGCTTGCCGAAGGCGATGACCGAACCGGAGAAGGTAATGGCACCAATGGCCGCGCCGAGGAACAGTTCCAGACGGTTGCCGGCTGGAATGGCGTCGCCCAGTTGCTTGACGATGCCCAGCGATTGCGGCTCAACCACAGCAGCGATAGCAATGAACACTGCCGCCAGGCCGATCATGCTGTGCATGAAGGCAACCAGTTCCGGCATTTTGGTCATTTCAACGCGCTTGGCCATGATCGAACCGGCAGTGCCGCCGACCAGCAAACCCACGATGACGTAGCCAATGCCCTGGGTGGCGATCTCGGCGCCGAGCTTGTAGATCAAGCCCACGGTGGTCAGTACGGCCAAGGCCATACCGAGCATGCCGAAGAAGTTACCGCGACGCGAGGTGGTCGGGTGCGACAGGCCCTTGAGCGCTTGGATAAAGCAGATCGAAGCGATCAGATACAGGGTCGTTACCAGATTCATGCTCATTACTTGTCACCCTCTGCTTTGGCCTTGGGCGCTTTTTTCTTGAACATTTCCAGCATGCGGCGGGTTACCAGAAAACCACCGAACACGTTTACCGCGGCCAGAGCCACAGCCAGAGTGCCCATGGTTTTGCCCAGCGGGGTGACGGTGAGTGCGGCGGCCAGCATGGCACCAACGATCACGATCGCGGAGATGGCGTTGGTCACGGCCATCAGCGGGGTGTGCAGCGCAGGTGTCACGTTCCAGACCACGTGGTAGCCAACATAGATGGCCAGCACGAAGATGATCAGGTTGTAGATACCGGGGGAGATCAACTCTTCCATTTTCTTGTCCTCAGCCGTTCTTGCGTACGACTTGACCGTCGCGGCACATCAGGCACGCGGCGACGATGTCGTCTTCGAGGTTGACGTGGAACTTGCCTTCGCTGTCGATGACCAGCTTGAGGAAGTCCAGCAAGTTGCGGGCGTACAGCGCCGACGCATCGGCTGCCACCAGGGCGGCCAGGTTGGTGTGACCGACGATGGTCACGCCGTGCTTGATCACTACCTGATCGGCTTCGGTCAGCGGGCAGTTACCGCCCTGGGCTGCCGCGAGGTCGATGACCACGGAGCCGGGTTTCATTTGCTCGACGGTTTCAGCGCTGAGCAGCACCGGCGCCTTGCGGCCCGGAATCAGTGCGGTGGTGATGACGATGTCAGCCTGCTTGGCGCGCTCGTGCACGGCCACGGCCTGACGCTGCATCCACGACGCCGGCATCGGACGGGCGTAACCACCAACGCCTTCAGCGGCTTCGCGCTCTTCGTCGGTCTCGAACGGCACGTCAACGAATTTGGCGCCGAGCGATTCGATCTGCTCTTTCACCGCTGGACGTACGTCGGACGCTTCAATCACCGCACCCAGGCGTTTGGCCGTGGCGATGGCCTGCAGGCCTGCCACACCGGCGCCGAGAATCAGCACGCGAGCGGCCTTCACGGTACCGGCAGCGGTCATCAGCATCGGCATAAAGCGCGGGTAGTGATGAGCGGCCAGCAGCACGGCTTTATAGCCGGCAATGTTGGCTTGCGAACTCAGCACGTCGAGGCTCTGCGCGCGCGAGGTGCGCGGCGCGGCTTCGAGGGCGAAAGCGGTGACGCCGCGTTCAGCCATCTGCGCGATATTTTCGCTGTTGAAAGGGTTAAGCATGCCGACCAGTACCGCGCCGGATTTGAGCTGAGCCAGCTCGGCGGCATTGGGTGCCACGACCTTCAGCACCAGGTCGGCGCCCAAGGCTGCGGCGGCGTCGCCAATGCTGGCGCCAACGGCTTGATAGGCACTGTCGGGGACGCTGGCGTTAACGCCGGCACCGCTCTGTACAGTCACCTGATGGCCCTGGGCGATCAGCTTCTTAATGGTTTCCGGCGTTGCGGCTACCCGCGTTTCGCCAGTAAAGGTCTCTAGAGGAACACCAATGTGCACTTCATATCTCCTGCGTGATCGTTTTTTCAAAAAAACCAGAGCACTGCGGGTGGCGCACTGGGGTGGATCAGCACAATCCCTGCTTCGGTACCTCTAGCGGGCAGCCTTGCGAGAGCGGGGCGCGGCATTTTGCAGGTGAACCGTAAGGCCATCAAGAAGTTCTGAAGGCCAACCTGGAGATAACTACAAGTCACGCTGTGACCAGTGGTATCTGTCATCTTCCCCAAAGCAGCAGCCGATGGGGCCTGCAGCTTGATGCCATGCCTGTTACAGAGGCATTGGCATCCCTGACGTGAATAACCGTTCATCAGGTCAAGGCAGGTTAGTGACGCGACCAATACGTTAGCTTGCTTTGCATCTGTAACTAGCTGTTTATTATGATAATTATCAGGTTTATCGGCCGTTTTTCGGCGACAAAACTGTAGCTGGCAGGTTTATTGACTACGGGGTCAGTTAATTTTCACGGTTCACTACATAAATCGCTGTAAGCCACGTGGTTACTGATCTGAGGTCAATTTTGCACGCGGCGCCGCGCATGCTTTTTATCAGGCTTATGTCGCCTTTTCGACTTTTTTTATCGCCATGCGTCGTTATGAGGCCAAAAACGGCTAGTTTTTGTCCTAAATCCACTCAGGATTACCTGCCTGAATGCACACCCATCGCCGCCGCAGCGGCTAAGGTTTTGTTCATCGCTGCGCACGCCCATGACCACAACAAGAGGCCCCGTCGATGACTGAATTCTTTTATGCCCTGGCCAGCCATAACCGCGCGCGGAACTACCAGCACATTCAGGTGGTGCCAGTGGCCGGCTCGCTGGGCGCTGACGTGACCGGCGTAGATCTCAACCGGCTTCACACCGCGGGCTTCGCCGAACTGCGCACGGCGTTGCTCGACCACCAGGTGCTGTTTATTCGCGAGCAGCAACTGAGCGTGGCCCAGCTTGAAGCAGTGACCTTGCAGTTCGGTGAATTCGGCCGCGAGCCTTTTGTGCAGACCATGGCCGAGCACCCGCACGTGATCCATGTGCTGAAGGAGGCCGATGAAAAAGCGCCGTTCGTGTTCGGCGGCGCCTGGCACACCGACTGGTCATTTCAGGCGCGGCCACCGGCCTTCACCTTGCTGTACGGCGCGGACATTCCAGCCTTTGGCGGCGATACGCTGTACGCCAACCTGTGTCAGGCCTACGACTGGCTGTCGCCGAAAATGCAGGAGCTGCTTGCCGGCCTGAATGCCCTGCACAGTCCTGAACGCGGCTACGGCCCGGCGGCGCGGCACAATGATTTGCTGGAGAACATGCAGGTGCGCTACGGCAATGTTGACGATGAACTGCGGGCCCATCCGTTGATCACCCGCCACCCGGAAACCGGGCGTCAGGTGCTGTTCGTCAACCCGACCTACACCGTTGGCATCGAGGGTTTGAGTGCGGCGGAAGCGCAGCCGCTGCTCAGTTACCTGTTCAATCTGCCGACCGCGCCGGCCTTCACCTGCCGTATGCGCTGGAGCAAAGGTACCTTGGCGATCTGGGATAACCGCTGCACCTGGCATCAGCCAATTGCCGACTACCACGGCGCGCGGCGGGAGATGTACCGCACCACGGTGGTGGGAGAGGCGCCGAGTCGGTAACTGACCGAGGTGTGCAGGAGTCGCGGCTGAAGCCCCTCCCACAGGAAATTGAAGTGCGCCCCAAAAGTTGGACGGCTATTGATTAAGCCATGGCGGACTTGGCTCTGTATGCGACAGGGCTGAGTCCGCCTAGCTTCATCTTGA
>NZ_QAOJ01000017.1 GCF_003050835.1 Pseudomonas sp. GV071
CTGCATGCGCAAGCTGCTAGTGATCCTGAACGCCATGCTCCGTGACCAGACCCATTTCGATGCGAATAAAGCTTGATTTGAAACACGGTTGCTCCCTACGTCGTCGCTCCAGGGGCCGGGCTGAGGGCCATCCATGGCCCCATCCCTCTGCGCGGCTCCCGGC
Organism: Pseudomonas sp. GV071; assembly: GCF_003050835.1. GTDB lineage: Bacteria > Pseudomonadota > Gammaproteobacteria > Pseudomonadales > Pseudomonadaceae > Aquipseudomonas. The sequence goes on from NZ_QAOJ01000017.1 coordinate 164, forward strand.
CGCTCCGACCCCTTACGCAACGACTCCGCTCGGCCTGCGCTCAAGGGGCGGTAGATCAAGATCACAAGCCACGGCGCGGCGCTTGCGCGCCTTGTAGGTGGGGGCGGGCGGCGATTCGCTTTAGCCTCGAGCTTTTGGTTGTTGTTGCAGGGCATAATTCTCGCCCTCGGGAACATCACCCGTTCCTCCCAGTCCAACCGCTCACTATTCCCCCGCTGAGGTTTTTCCGATGTCTGCTTCCCGTCGCCTGGTGTTGCTTGCTGCGTTGTCTGTGCTGAGTTGCCAGGCGTTTGCGTTCAATTTGAATGATGCGGCCAGCCTCTATTCGGCGAGCCAGGGCGGTGGTGGTAACGATAAGTCGGCGGAGTTGTTGAGCAACCCGCAGAACCTGCAGTTGCTGGCGGCGCTCAAGCAGTTGAAGGTCACGCCGCAGCAGGCGGTGGGTGGTACCGGGGCGATGTTGGGGTTGGCGAAGAATCAGTTGCCGAATAATGAGTACAGCCAGCTGACGCAAACCGTGCCGGGGCTTTCGAAGTTTGAAGGAGCCAATGGGCTGGCACAGTTGGGGTCGTTGAGTGGGTTGCTGGGTAAGTCGGCCGGCAAACCGGTTAGCCCGGAAGCGACCGCGGCCGTTTCTAATGTGAATAACCCGCAAGACTTGAGCGCAGCCTTCAGCGCGCTGGGCATGGACAGCGGCATGATCGGCCAATTCGCGCCGCTGCTGTTGCAGTACCTCGGTCAGCAGGGTGTGGGTAACTCGCTGCTGGGTAACCTGGGCAGCTTGTGGACGCCAGCTAGCTGATCTCGGTTTTCATCGCGCTGAGGCGGGCGTCTTTTTCCGCCCAGCGCTCGGATATCCAGGTCTGCATATACACGCGAAATTGCGGGTCGTTCTGGTAGTCGCCTTGCCACAGCGCCGGGTCCATCGGCAGCGTCTGGATGTCCACCACCACCTTGGGCACGCGCCCGCAGAGCAAGTCCCAGAAGCCTGGAATGCGCTGTCCGGGGTAGAACACGGTGATGTCGAGGATCGCGTCCAGCTGTTCGCCCAGGCTGGCGAGGACGAACGCCACGCCGCCGGCTTTGGGTTTCAGCAGGTGTTTGTACGGTGATTGCTGTTCGGTCTGTTTGGCGGGAGTGCAGCGTGTGCCTTCGAGGTAATTCACTACGCTAACCGGCAGGTTGCGGAATTTTTCGCAGGCTTGTTGGGTAATCAGCAGGTCTTTGCCAGCCATCTCCGGGTGTTTGGCCAGGTAGGCCTTGGAATAACGTTTCATGAACGGGTAGTCCAGTGCCCACCAGGCCAAGCCCAGCAGCGGTACCCAGAGCAGTTCCTTTTTCAGAAAAAACTTGAAGAACGGCGCCTTGCGGTTGAAGGCCTGCATCAGTGCGGGAATGTCCACCCAGGACTGGTGGTTGCTGATCATTAGGTAGGAGCGGTCCATGCGCAGTTCATTGTCGCCACGGATTTCCCAGACGGTGGGCAGGCACAGGGCGAAGATGAACTTGTCGATGTCCGACCAGGTTTCGGCAATCCACACCACCCCGGCGGAGCAGGCCGCGCGCAGCTTGCCTGGCAGAACCAGCTTGAGCAGGGCAAGAATCATCAACGGACCGATCAACACCAATGTGTTGAGCAAAAGCAGCAAGGCGACGGTCATACCGGTGAGCAAACGGCGCATGTAGGCTCCTAACTAGGCGCAGGCGGCCAATGATAATCAGGCCTGGCGGGCCTTCCAAGTCGCTGGCTGGAAGTTTGGCCGACACAGTGTTTTGCATCACCGGCTACATTTTCTTCACCCGATTCCCTGTATGAAGGGGGCACGTTCAGCCCCATAACGACTGGAGTGACCTATTCCGTGAAATCTTTTCTTGCCGTGCTGGCGCTTGTTGCGCTGCCTGTTCTCGCCGCCGAACCAACCGTTTACGGCCGCTACGAATACATAAAACTGCCCGAGCTCGATCAAACCTTCAAAGCCAAGATGGACACCGGCGCACTGACCGCCTCGCTGTCGGCCAAGGACATCGAACTGTTCAAAAAAGATGGCGATGACTGGGTACGTTTCCGCCTCGCCACTAAAGACGCCAGCGACAAGGTGTACGAGCACAAAGTGGCGCGCGTGAGCAAAATCAAAAGCCGTTCCGACGAGGAAGACGGCGAAGAGGGCGCCTCGGTGGCCAAACGCCCGGTGGTGGCCATGCGCATGTGCATGGATGGGGTCAGCCGCATCATCGAGGTCAACCTGACCGACCGCAGCAGCTTCAACTACCCGCTGTTGATCGGTGCCAAAGCCCTGCGTGAGTTCGACGCCGCGGTAAACCCGGCACGGCGTTTCACGGCTGGCCAGCCGAAGTGCTGATTGGTCCGTTGGGTTGAGCGCAGCGAAGCCCAACAAACCGCAACGACGTACCCGTGTTAGATTCTGCGCCTTGCCCTTCATGTTGCAGGACGCACATGCCGACCATTCTGCTGGTCGAGGATGAAGCCTCGATCGCCGACACTCTGATCTATGCCCTGCAAAGCGAGGGCTACAGCACGCACTGGCTGACCCTGGCCGGTGAGGCGCTGGCCTATCAGCAAACCACTCCCGCCGACCTGTTGATTCTTGACGTCGGCCTGCCCGATATGACCGGCTTCGAGGCGTGCAAACAACTGCGGCGTTTTTCCGAGGTGCCGGTGATTTTTCTCACCGCGCGCAATGCCGAGATCGACCGCGTGGTGGGCCTGGAAATCGGTGCCGATGACTACGTGACCAAGCCCTTCAGCCCCCGTGAGGTGGCGGCTCGGGTCAAGGCCATTCTCAAACGCATGCAGCCGCGTGCCGTGCTGCCAGCAGCGCTCGCACCTGCGGTGTTTGCCGTGGATGCCGAGCGCTTCCAGATTCACTACCACGGCCAGCTGCTGAGCCTCACCCGCCACGAATTCCGTCTGTTGCACACCCTGTTGGCTCAACCGCAGCGGGTGTTCAGCCGCGAGCAGTTGCTGGACGCCGCCGGGGTACCTGCCGAGGCCGGTTACGAGCGCAATATCGACAGCCACATCAAGAGCCTGCGCGCCAAACTGCGCCAGGTCCTGGCCACGGCCGAACCGATCCAGACCCATCGTGGCCTGGGTTACAGCATCAAGGCCGACTGATGCCACTCGGGATCCGGATCTTCCTTGTCTACTTCGTGTTCGTCGGTTTGTCTGGCTGGTTTGTGCTGAGCACGGTGATGGACGAAGTGCGCCCCGGCGTGCGCCAGACCACTGAAGAAACCCTGGTGGACACCGCCAACTTGCTCGCCGAGTTGCTGCGCGATGACTTGCGCAGCGGGCGCCTGGATCAGGCCCATTGGCAGGAGCGTTTTCAGGCCTACGGTCAGCGCCAGCCGCTGGCGCAGATCTGGGGCATGACCAAAAGTGAAGTCAGCCACCGTATCTACGTCACCGATGCCCAGGGCAAAGTCGTAGTGGATTCCAGCGGCGAAGCGGTCGGCCAGGATTATTCGCGCTGGAACGATGTGTACCTGACCCTGCGCGGTGAGTACGGCGCGCGCTCCACCCGCGAAGTGCCAGACGACCCGGAAACCTCGGTGATGTACGTGGCCGCGCCGATCAAGGAAAACGGCAAGATCATCGGCGTGATTTCGGTGAGTAAGCCGAGCCGCACCTTGCAGCCCTATATCGAGCGCTCGCAGATGCGCCTGGCCTGGTTTGGCGCCGGGTTGATGTTTCTCGGTTTGCTCGCAGGCGGCTTGTTGTCGTGGTGGCTGAGCGCTTCGCTACGGCGCCTCACCGACTATGCCCAGGCGGTGTCGGCAGGTGAGCGCAGCCCATTGCCGGCGTTGCAGGGCGGGGAGCTGAAGCAACTGGCCGAAGCCCTTGAGCACATGCGCAGTGAGCTGGAGGGCAAGGCCTACGTCGAGCGTTACGTGCACACCCTGACCCACGAATTGAAAAGCCCACTGGCGGCGATTCGCGGTGCTGCGGAGTTACTCGAAGGCGAGATGCCCAGCGAGCAGCGCCAGCGTTTCGTCGGCAATATCCAGACCGAAAGTGCGCGCCTGCAACGGCTGATCGAGCGCCTGCTCAACCTGGCGCTGGTGGAACAACGTCAGGGTCTGGACGAACGCGTGCCGCTGCCGCTGCGGGCGCTGGTCGACGAGCAACTGCAGGCCCAGGCCGCGCGGATTCACAGCAGCCAATTGCAGGTGGTCAACCAGGTGCCGGTGGAGGTGCAGGTGCATGGCGAGCGGTTTTTGTTGCAACAGGCGCTGGCCAACCTGCTGGATAACGCCCTGGATTTCACCCCGGCGGGCGGTGAGTTGCGCTTTAGCGTTGAGCGTCACGACGACCTGCTGACCCTCAGCGTATTCAACCAGTGCGCGCCGATTCCGGACTACGCCCTGGCCCGTCTGACTGAGCGTTTCTACTCCCTGCCGCGCCCCGGCAGTGGGCGCAAGAGCACGGGGCTTGGCCTCAACTTCGTGCAGGAAGTGGCCAGCCTGCATGGCGGTGCTATAACAATTGGCAACGTTGCGGGTGGCGTCGAGGTGCGCTTGAGCCTGCCGCTGGTGCACTAGCAGAGGCCGTTTTCAGCGCTGTAACCGCTCTGCAAAGCGGCTTCAATAGGCTCAGCAGCGCTGCGTTGGCCCCGTGAGCCGGCGCAGTTGGCACTAAACGTGATAGCCACCGTGGGCAGCGACTACAAAAAAAGCCGAAGGAGTCAGGGTATGAAAACCGTTGCGGAAATCCTCAAAGCGAAAACCCGGAACAGCATTTTCAGCGTCAGCCCCGATACCTCGGTGCTCGAGGCGGTAAAGCTGATGGGCGAACTGGGCATCGGCGCCTTGCTGGTGACCGAGCTCGGCGAGCTGGTGGGCATCGTCAGCGAGCGCGACTACGTGCGCAAGATCGCCATGCTCGAACGCGACTCGTCGGCCAAGGTCAGCGAAATCATGACCGCCAAGGTCATCACCGTCAGCCCCAAGGAAGGCAACCGCCACTGCATGCAACTGATGACCGACGGCCACCTGCGCCACTTGCCGGTGCTCGAAGACGGCAAAGTGATCGGCCTGCTGTCCATCGGTGACCTGGTGAAAGACATCATCTCCGAGCAGGAGAGTTTGATTAATCACCTGGAGCAGTACATTCGCGGCGAGTAGGCGTAACGGCCGGCCCTCTCCCCCGGCCCTCTCCCGCAGGCGGGAGAGGGGCTTTTATCGTGCCTCCACACACTCTCCATATTCCCCCCATAAAACCCCCACCCTCACTCCCCACACTCTCTCCATCCCAACCACATGGAGAGCACCGCGATGAATCGCAGCCTGGGCATCAAACTCGGGGCCATCGGCCTTCTGATCGTACTGTTGTTAATTCCCTTGTTAATGATCGACGGCCTGATCGGCGAGCGGCAGTCGGCGCGCAATGGCGTGCTCGACAACATCGCCCGCAGTTCCAGCTACAGCCAGCAGATCACCGGGCCGATTCTGGTGGTGCCGTATCGGCAAAAAATCCGCGAATGGAAAGTCGCGGAGAAAACCGGTGTGCGTTATCAGGAAGAGCACACGGTCAGCAGCCGCTTCTACGTGTTGCCGGAAAGCTTCAGCCTCAACGGCGAAGTCGGCACCGAGCTGCGCGCCCGGGGCATTTACCAGGCGCGTCTGTTCAAGAGTGACAACCAGATCAGCGGCCACTTCGAAGTGCCGGCCAACTACGGCATCACCGAAGACCTCGCCGACTACCAATTCGACGAGCCCTTCCTGGCCGTCGGCATCAGCGACATCCGTGGCATCAACAACGCCCTCAAGCTCGACCTCAACGGCCAGTCGCTGGACTTCGAACCGGGCTTTGGCGACGACATGCTGGCCAACGGCGTGCATGCCCCGCTGGGTAACGTCGACAGCACCAAACTGATGAAGCTCAACTACGCCTTCAACCTGAAACTGCAGGGCACCTCCAGCTTCAGCGTGGTGCCGGTGGGCCGAGACAGCCAGGTGCAACTGCACTCCGACTGGCCACACCCAAGCTTCATGGGCGAGTTCCTGCCGACCGAACGGGAGATCAACGAACAGGGTTTCACGGCTAATTGGCAGACCAGTTTTTTCGCCACCAACATGGAGCAGGTGCTGCGTGACTGCGTGAACAACAGCGGCTGTAGCAGCTTCGATGCGCGCAGCTTTGGTGTGAGTTTCGTCGACCCGGTGGACCAGTACCTGAAGACCGACCGCGCGATCAAATACGCCATGTTGTTTATCGCCCTGACCTTCGCCGGCTTCTTCCTGATGGAAGTGCTCAAACGCCTGCAAGTGCACCCGGTGCAGTACGGCCTGGTGGGCCTGGCGCTGGCGCTGTTCTACCTGCTGTTGTTGTCATTGTCCGAACACCTGGAGTTCGCCCTGGCCTACGCCGCTTCGGCCACCGCCTGTGTGGCGCTGGTGGGCTTCTACGTCTGCCATGTGCTGCACAGCTGGCTGCGCGGCGCGGGTTTTACCCTGGGATTGGCCGGGCTGTATGGCGTGCTCTACGTGTTGCTCAGCGCCGAGGATTACGCGCTGCTGATGGGCTCGTTGCTGGTGTTCGGCCTACTCGCCTGCGTGATGCTGCTGACCCGCAAACTGGACTGGTATGGCGTGGGTAAGGCACCCGCTCCCGAACCACACCTGACCCTCGAACCCGGTTTGCTGGGGGAGTGATGGCCATGCGTATCGTCTTGCAACTGGTTGCGTGCCTGGCCCTGGGTATGTTCGTCGCGCTGCTGATTCTGGCCGGGCTGATGTTTGCCCAGCAGTTCGAAGTGATCAACCTGATCGTGGTCACCGGTAAACCACTGGCGCACCTGGCGCTGGTGGTGTTGCCGGACGCCTTCTGGGACAGCGTGACCGGCGCCACCGATGCCGCTAACAACGATAGCGTGCGCTCGTTTTTGCAGATGACCGCGGCCATCGGCCAGATCGCCCTGCTGGTCGGCGCCGGGCTGTTTCGCGTGAGTCTGGAGGAATGAGCGGGCATGTCGGGTTGCGCGAAGACACGCGCATCGGCGAACGCCTGGCCCGGCGCATCGCCTTGCTCTTTGTCGGATGTGCTGCGCGCACCGGCCTCTACCGCATCGTCAGTCGGTGCGCGCAGCACACCCTACGGGGGATTGCGCCATGGCGACGTTGATGCAGCGCAGCGGCCAGAGGTTTATCGGCCTGATGTGCGGAACCACGCTGGGTTACTGCGTGGAGGTCCTGCTGGGTCTGGTGATCGCCTCCTGGCCCTTCAATCCGCTGTTCACCTCGCTGGCGGTGATTAGCATGGTGCTGCAGGCCAGCTACTGGCAGCGGATGTACAGGGAACCCGGGCTGATGCGCCAGGGCATGGTGGGCGGGCTGATGTTGATGGGGGCGCTATGGCTGTTTTACTTCCACGTGTGAGCCCCTGGCGCCGAACCCTGCGGGTGCTGCAGTTTCTTGCGGTGCTGTGGTGCTCGCTGATGCTCGGTCTGTACCTGAGCTACAAGGTGGTTGAACGGCAGTGGATGATCAGGTCGCTACCGGCGGCCATCGAGCCGCGCGGGGTGGTGTTGTTGGCGGACGACGGTGGTTTTCGCGAGAGCTGTGGCGCGGCGGTTTTTCGCCTCAGTGGCGACACCGCGCAGCGGCTGCAGGAGCATGGTTTGCAGTACCTCGAACAGGCCCTCCAGGCGCGTCGCAACAACGACCGCTACGGCCACTTCGAACAATGGCAGCAGACGCCTCTCGATATCGATGTGGATGAGGGCTTGATCGGGCTGAGTTGTGCAGAACCTGACAAAGACTTGCAGCGGCGTATTTACCAAGCCGCAGGCCGCCCTGGTTCGTTCTACGCGAAGAAAGACGACGGCCTGTTGCTGGTGTTGCCCAGCGAAGGCCTGATCATGTTTGGCTACAGCGGCTGAAATCAAACCGGCGGTTGAGTCGCCAGCATCGACGGCCGCTGACTGACCTCGGCATACCACGCCGCCAGCGTGGGAAACGACTTGCGCCAGCTCAGCTCGGGTTGGCGGAAGTCCAGATAACCCAGGGCACAGGCCACCCCAATCGAGGCCACATCGAAGCGGCTCGGCAGCTCGGCGCTGGCGGCCGTTTCGAACTCGGCCAGGGCACGGGTGATCTTCGCCTGCTGGCCGTCGAGCCAGTCGGCCCAGTGTTTTTCCTCTGGACGGGTGGCGGTTTCATAACGGATCAGCACCGCCGCATCCATCACCGCATCGGCCAGCGAGGCCAGGGTCAGACGCCGCCAGCGCGCGGCACCGTCACGCGGAATCAGCGGCTCGCCACCATGCTGGTGATCGATGTAATCGACAATCACCCGGCTGTCATGCAGCAGCGAACCGTCGGCCAGGCACAGCGCCGGAATCTTCCCCGCCGGGTTATGCGCGTTCACCGCCGCACTCGGGCTGGTGGGGCTGAGTAGCACCGTTTCCAACTCGACCCGCTCGCGCTGACCGGTTTCATGGAGAAACACCAACACCTTGCGCACGAACGGTGAGGCGGGGTTGTGGAACAGCTTCATGGTGGCGGCGGACATGGCGAGCTCCTCGGGTGAGTGGCGATGGGGGTAACCCTACAGGGCTCGGCTGGGAAGGCAAAGCAGGTGGGAGGGGCTTTAGCCGCGATGCTGTTGATTTTGCCTTTTCCAGCGATCGCGGCTGAAGCCCCTCCCACAAGCAACAAAGCCGCCTCGAGGGCGGCTTTGTTTTGGGTTTGAAGCGCGGGGCTTAGAACTCCAGTTGTGCGGAGAACGTCAGGGTACGCGGGTCGCCCAGGTAGTAGCTGTTCAGCCAGTATTCCTTGTTGGCCAGGTTGCTGACGTTGGCGCGCAAGGTGACCTTGTTTTCTGCAACCGGGATAGCGTAACGGGCGCCAAGATCGAAGGTAGTAAAGGACGGCAGGCTGTGTTCGTTGGCCTCGTCGGTGTATTGCTTACCGGTGTAATACGCGCCGCCCGTGACGGCTACGCCTGGAATGGCGTTGATGTCGTACTCGGCATAGAGCTTGGCGAGCTCAGAGGCGACGTTGGTGGGTTTTTGCCCATCGTTGGCCGGGTTGCTGGTTTTCTTCACATCTGGATCCAGCATGGTGAAGCCGCCAACCAGAGTCAGGTCCGGCAATACCTTGCCGTTGATGCCGAACTCAATACCGTTGTTTTCCTGGCGACCATCTTGGACAAACACGTTGCTGGCGTTGGTATACGAGTTGGGTTTGTCGATGTTGAACAGCGCCAGCGTGAGTTGCGCATCGCCTACAGCGGCTTTGACACCAATCTCATATTGCTCGGCAACTTCCGGAGACAGTGCCTGGCCAGGGTTTGCTGCTGTGCTAGGTGCGACGCCGCCAGCCTGCAACCCTTCGATGTAGGTGGCGTAGGTGGTCAGCCATGGCAGGGGTTTGTAGATCAGCGAGTAGTTAGGAGACGTTTCGCTTTTGTCGTAACTGGTTTGGTGCTCGGCGGAACCAAACGCTTGCATCCAGTAGAAATCGCTGCTGTAAGCCTGGATCTGCGTGCGAGTCAAACCAACGATGGTGGACCATTGATCGTTGAACGTGATGACGTCGCCGATCAGGAAGTTATCCGACTGAGTGCGCGAAGCTACGCGTTGGTCGCCATGACCGATGGAGTAGGTGGGCTTATCAACCTGCGGCGTCTGGCTGAAAGGCACTGATGGTGTTACCGAGCTGTACATCGGGCCCGGGTACGGAACGTAGTCCTCGTAGTACTTGGCCCGAGCGATATTGCCTTGATAGCCCGCGGTAACTTTGTGACCGATGCCGCCGGTATCAAATACTGCGTCGGCAAACAGGTTTCCCGAGGTTTCTTCGGTTTCTACTGGAGCGAAGGCATACAGGGGTTGGGTGTACTGGCCGGCGGTCGAGACTGTTGGGCCGGTGTAGGTGTATTCATCGGTGTACTGGGTGTAACCCAATGCGCCACGAAGGCTGAACACGTCATTCAGGCGCCAGTTGAAGCGCGAACCAACGCGATCATGCTCGGAGTCAGCAAACGCCCACTTCTGGCTGTATAGCTTGTCGTTCTTCAAGTCCTTCGCGTCAGGGCGGTTGGCCTGGTCGAAGAAATACCAGTAGCTGCTGACACCACGTGTTTCGCTTTTCTTGTGCGAAGCATCGAACTGGATCAGCAGGTCGTCGCTGACGTTCCAGTCCAGCGCCAGGCTGATCATTTCGCGACGACGCTTCTGCATGTCGATGGCGGTCTCGCCATCTTGGGTCAGCACGTTGAGACGGTAGGCGAAGACACCTGCGTCATCGATAGGGCCGCCGAAGTCGCCATGCAGGTAATAGTTTTCGCCACCTGCGTTGCCGAGCGTCACGCTGTTGTAGCGCTCAGCCGTCGGGCGCTTGAGCACGTAGTTGACCAGACCGCCGGGGTTGCCCGGGCCATAGAGGAAACCGCTGAGACCGGTGAGGATCTCGATCTGCTCCATTTCCTCAACGTAGTTGCCTGCGTCGTACCCGGTGCTATAGCGCAAACCATCGTTGGCGATGCTCAGGTTGCCTGCTGCGCTGTAGCCGCGAATGGCTACCGCACTTGCGTAACCGGCGTTCTTTGGCGAGTAAAGCTGGGTGAACGGGTTACGTTTGAACACGTCATCAGTAGAGGTAGTTTGAGTGTTCTGCAGCATCTCTTTGGAAACGACGCTGATCGAGTACGGGGTGTCCTGCAGGCTCATGCCGCCGAGTGCGCCGACGTTCTTGGCGGCTTCGGTGCGGTAACCGGATGCGGCGCTGCCATCCAGCACGCCTGCCGCATTGATGTCCGTAGCAGGCAGGCTGATGCCGTCGGTCGAGTCTGGAGCCGGTGCCAGACTGAAAGCGCCCGAGCTGTTCGCCACCAAGGCCAAACCACTGCCACGCAACGCCTGGCGCAATGCCGTCTGCGCATCGTACTGGCCCTGCACGGGCTGGGCGGTTTTACCGGCCGTCAGGTTGGGGTCGATGCTCAACACCACACCAGCCTGGCTGGCGATCTGGTTAAGGGTGCTGGCCAGGGGCGCCGAGGGCAGCTGGTAGCTGCGAACGGCAGTGTCGGCGGCGAGGGCCGGCACGCTGGCAAAGGCCATGGCGGCGGCCAATAGCGTCGGGCGGAACAGGTTGATGGTCTTCGACATTGCGAGCGGCTCCCAAGCAGGAATTAATCTCAATGCCCCTATGCCGAAGCAAAATCGAAAAGTGATAGGGCCGTTGAAAACTTTTTTTTAACGGCCGTTTTGTTCAGGGATTTTCAGCCACTGGCGCAGGCACCACGCGCACCCACCAGGCGGCTCGGCGCTGGATTTGCACCGGCAAACTGGGCGGCAGTGCGGCCAGGGCCAGATCGGTGTTGTTCAGCGGGAAGCTGCCGCTGATGCGCAGGTCGGCCACCTGCGGGTCGACGCTGAGGAAGCCCTGGCGGTAGTCGCCAAGCTGCTCGAGCAACTCGGCCAGGCGCATGTTTTCCACCACCAACATGCCGTGGGTCCATGCATCGGCGGTTGGCGGTGCGGCGCGCACGTCGCCGAGGGCGTTCTGCGCCATCAGCACTTGCTGACCTTCGCTGATGATCCGTTCGCCTTCCGCATCGACGGGGTGCGCGGCGACCGCCGATTGCAAGACGATCAGGCGTGTACCAGCCGTTTCGTGGCGAACCAGGAACCGCGTGCCGAGGGCGCGCAGTTCGCCATCGTCGGTGGCGACGATAAACGGCCGGGCATCGCCGTGGGCGGTTTCCACCAGAATTTCGCCGCTGCGCAGGAAGATTCGCCGCTGCTGCGCATTGAAGTCGATATCCAGGGCGCTGCGGCTGTTCAGGCGCACGTTGGTGTGGTCGGGTAGTTCCAGGTCGCGTTGCTCACCGGGGGCGGTGCGCTCGTCGGCCAGCCAGTCGCCGAGTGGGCGGTGTTGTTGGGCCAGGCCGAGGCCCAGCGCGGTGACCAGCATCAGGCCAAGCATGCCGCCGCGGCGCAGCCGGGCTTTGCCGCTGTCGGCGGAACGCAACAGGGCGCGGCGCGCGGGTTGGCTGCTGACGTTGGCGAAGTGCTGGTCGAGACCGCTGAGCTGCGCCCAGGCGCGCGCATGTTCGCTGCTGGCGGCTTGCCAGAGGCGGAATTCGGCTTTTTCCAGGTCGCTGGCTTCACCGGAGCCCAGGCACAACTGCCAGCCGATGGCTTCGTCGAGCACGTTGGCCGAGACGCTGCTGCTATTCATGTCGGCTCGCCATACAGGGCGATGTAGCACTGGCGCAGGCCCTGGGCCAGGTACTGGCGCACGCGGGGCACGGAAACGCCTAGGCGTTCAGCGATTTCGGCGTGGCCCATGTTGTCTATGCGGTTGTACAGGAAGGCTGCGCGGGCATTGCTCGACAAGGTGCCGAGCATGCGGTCGATGGCGCGCAGCGATTCCAGCACCAAGGCTTGCTCTTCGATATCCGGGTGCACCTGTTCCGGCAGCGCAGCCAGCTCTTCCAGGTAGGTACGCTCCAGCGCGCTGCGACGGAAATAGTCGATCAGCAGGCCTTTGGCGATGGTGGTAAGCAGCGCGCGGGGCTCGCGCAGTTGCACCGCTTCGGCTTTGCCGAGCAGACGTACAAAGGTGTCTTGGCTGAGCTCTTCGGCCCGGTGCGGGCAGCTCAGGCTTTTGCGCAGCCAGCCGAGCAGCCAATCGCGATGGTCGCGATACAGCAAGCCCGCCAATTCGTGGTTTGTGGATTCCCCAACCGACACAGCACTCTCCGCTAAAGCAGAACCAACGCGAAATCGAGAATTATTCGCATATGATTGCAGAGAGTGGCATATCGCCGCAATTGCATGCTGTCGGTTTCTTCTGTGGCCGGATTAGCAGCGTCGTTACAGAGAGGGTCGTTGCTGCCGTCGTTGCCAGCGGCCCAGCGCGTCGGCCAGGGCAGCCGGGCTGTCGAGCTGCTGTTTGCGCGCACGGCTGAACAGAATCAACGCCAGTTCAGCGGTCACCAGGGCATCGGCGCTGGCGTGGTGACGTTGCTGCACCTGCAGGCCGAATTGCGCGGTCCAGTCATCCAGGCCGGCTTGGCGCAGGGTGACTTCGGGGCAGAGCATCGGCGCCAGATCGGCGACATCGAGGAAGCGGTGTTCCAGGCTGTAGCCGAGGTCGGTTTTCAACGCCTTGCTCAGCATGTGTTGGTCGAATGGTGCGTGAAACGCCAGTAACGGGCTGTCGCCAACGAACTGCATAAACGCCAGCAGCGCCTCGCCTGGCGCTACGCCGGCCGCCGAGACACTGGGAGCGATGCCATGGATCAGCACGCTGGCGCTGAGTTTTTCCGTGCTGCGCTGCAGGGTGCATTCAAACTGCTGGGCCAAATCGATGGCGCCGTCCTCAATCACCACCGCGCCAATCGATAGCAGCTGATCACGCTGCATATTCAGCCCGCTGGTTTCCAGGTCGAGCACGACAAAACGTTGCTGGCGTAGCAGCTGGTCGCTCCAGGCAAGCGCTTTGGGCAACTGCGCGCAGCCTTCCTGCAGCTGTTCGTCGATGGGGGGAGCGGGACGCCGCCGCAGCCAGGCGAACGGCATCAGAGTTGATACCTCAGGGCCAGGCTGCTTTGCAGGCGCTGCGCCTGGCGGAACGACTCGCGCAGAATGCGCCGGTCGAGGTGGTTGAGGCTGTCCGGGTCGAGGCGGTTGGAGTAGCGCTGTTGCTGGCGCGCCTGCTGCTGGTGCTGTTGCATGCGGGTTTGCTGGATGAAGTGGTAGGCCTCTTCATAGGCGGCGCCATCCAGCGGGTCGATCACCTCTTTGGCGATCAGCTCGCGCAGGCGCTGCAAGGTGTTGCCGGCACTGATGCCATGGGCCAGGGCCAGCAAGCGGGCACCGTCGACGAAGGGGGTGAGGCCCTGCACTTTCAGGTCCAGGGTGTGTTTTTCGCTGCCGCTCTTGGCCACCACGAAGTCGCGGAAACGCCCCACCGGTGGGCGATTACGCAGGGCGTTGGCGGCCATCAGGCGCTGGAAGATCTGGTTGTCGGCGACCTCGACGAGAATCTGCTGGCGCAGGTGCTCGCAGCCTTCCACCGGGCCCCACACCGCGCGCAGGTCGAAGTAGATGCTCGAGCCCAGCAGGTTCTCGGGGCTGGCATCGCGGATAAAACTGCTGAAGCGCCGCGACCATTCCAGCCGCGACAGGCACAACTGCGGGTTGCTCGCCATGATCCCGCCCTTGCACAGGCTGAAGCCGCATTTATCCAGGCTGTGGTTGATGCGCTCGGCCAGCGGCAGCAGCTTGCCGCGTTTGAGCGCTGCGTCGGCGGCGTCGCTGGCTTCGAACAGCATGCCGTTGTCCTGGTCGGTGTGCAGGGTCTGCTCGCGCCGCCCCTCGCTGCCAAAACACAGCCACGTGAAGGCCACGCCGGGGTCGCCGAGTTGCTCAATGCTCAGCTCGATTACGCGGCTGACGGTGTGGTCGTTGAGCAGGGTGATGATCTGGGTGATCTGTGTCGACGAAGCGCCATGGGCGAGCATGCGTTCGACCAGCTGGTGAATGTCGTTGCGCAGCGCCACCAGGGTTTCCAGCTTGTTGGCGTGGCTGATGGTGCGCGCCAGGTGCACCAGGTCGACCCGCTGCAGGGAAAACAGATCGCGCTCGGACACCACCCCGCGCAGTTGACCGTCTTCCACCAGGCAGACATGGGCGATATGCCGCTCGGTCATGGCGATGGCCGCGTCGAAGGCGCTGGCCTTGCTCGGCAGGTAGAACGGGTTGGCGATCATCACGCTGGCAATCGGCGCGTTGAGGTTGTCGCCGCCCTCGGCCACCACCGAGCGCAGGTCGCGCAGGGTGAAGATACCGGTGGGCCGCTGGCCGTCGTCAACGATGACGATGCTGCCTACCTGCTGTTCATGCATCAGGCGCACGGCGGCGCTGATCGGCGTGGCGGCGCTGCAGGTCACCGGTTGGCGCATGGCCAGTTCACGCAGTGGGGTGTCCAGCGAGTACTGCGCACCGAGGGTGGCCACCGCCTGGCGCTGCACCTGCTGATTGACCTGGTCGAGCAGGCTGCTGACCCCGCGCAGGGCGAAGTCGCGAAACGGCGCGGAGAGGGCAAACACCTTGATAAACGCCTCTTTGCCCAGCAGCAGGCAGAAGGTGTCCTCGCCTGCCAGGTGCTCGGTGCGGGTGGCACGCTCGCCGAGCAGGGCGGCCAGCGGAAAACATTCGCCGGTGGTGATCTCGAAGGTGGTCTCGGTGCCGCGTCGGGCGCTGTGCGGGCGCTCGCCGACCACCAGGCCCTGTTTGACGATATAGAAATGCTGCACCGGCCCGCCGCTGGGCTTGAGAATGCTTTCGCCTGCGCCATAGAAGCGCAGCTGGCAGTTCTCCACCAGGTAGCCCAGGTGGGCGTTTTCCATTTGATTGAAGGGCGGAAATTTTTGCAGGAGCTCCATCAGCCCCTGGATGTTCTGCTGCACCGCCACCTTGCCCGCCTGGGCGAATTCATTGGCCTTGCTCATTACGTTGCGTCCGGACCCTGGGTCGAAAGCCCATAGTCCGGGGAATCGGCGGCAGGGCACATACGACCTAAGTGTAGGTTGGGTTGAGCAAAGCGAAGCCCAACAGTACGCGCTACGTTGGGCTTCGTTGCACTCAACCCAACCTACGAATACAACCCCGCCAACCCTTGCTCCATCACTTCCTTCGCCTGTTCCAGCACCTGCTGTTTCCAGTCATCGGCATCGACATAAAACGCGTCGCGCATCTGCTGTTTGATCAACTGGTGCTGGGCCGCTGGCGCTTCGGGGTGGTTGTATAGCCATTGCTCGCCGCGCAAGGCGCTGAGCACCTGCTTGCCGGGCAGGGTGCCGTATTCCAGGGTGACGCCGGTGTACTGCGCTTGCGCGCATTCGGCCATCACCCCGAGGTCGATGGTGCCGTTGAGGTCGGCGGAGGCGGAGTTGCCTTCGGCGGCGTTGGTCACCGCGTTGCCCCACCAGCGGCGGCAGCGGGCGATGTCATCGGCATTCTGCTTGCCTTTGTAGATGCGCTCGCCGTAACCGCGTGGGCCAAGGCCGGTGTGCACGTCGACCCAGGCCAGGCGTTGGCAGCTTTGCCCATATTTGCGCAGGATTTCGCGCAGGCGCAGGTTGCTCCAGGTCGGTTCGCTGCCGGCGAAGAACAGGCCCTTGGGGTCGCTGTGCTGGCCGCGCGAGATGCCGGCCTGCAAGCCCTTGCGGCCGTAGCGCAGGGTCAGGCCCAGCAACTGGAGCAGGTTGCCGCTGCCCACTGGCCATTTTTTCGGCAGCAGCACCGGGGCGATGGCACGGTATTCGGCGTTGTCCGGCAGCGGTTGGCTGAAGTCGACGAAGTTGCGGTTGAGGTCGACGTTCTCGTGGGTCACCCGCCGCAGGTGGGAGAAACCGTAGGGGTTGAGGGCGTGGATGTAGAGCACCGCCAGGTCGTCGCGCTGGGTAGCGGCGAACCAGGCATCGTCGTTCAGACGGTCCACTTGCACGCCTGAGCCGCAGAAGCCTTCCACCCCGTGGCAACCGCTGCTGAGTACCAGCAGGTTGGGTGCATCGGCGTTGCCGTGCAGCGCTACATCGATGGCCAGCTGTTCACCGTCGCGACCGGTCAGCGGGTGGATATGGGATTCAACCGCCAGGCCACGCTGGGCGCAGCTGGCGAGGAAGGCCTGACGGGCCTGGGCATAGCTCTGCGAAAAGCAGGAAAGGTTCATCGAGTGTTCCAATCAGGGGGCACAGTGGGAGCGCGTCGGGCCGCAGCCCGGGCTTGTGGCTCGGGCTGTGAAAGCTGGTTTACCGACGCTGATAGGGATACGTCGAGGCGCCGGGTCAGCGACTCAACGATGGCGCTGCGGACGTGCTTGTGGCCTCGCCCTCGCGCCGGGCAAGCAAACGTTTGCGGGTGGTTTCCGGGGTCAGCATCAGCAAGCCGAGCAGGGCGCAGACCAGGGTGGCCAGGCCAAAACCGTTCACCGACAGCTCGAAGCCACGGGCGATATCGTTGCCCAGCCAGGTGATCATCTTGCCCACCGCCCAGGGCGCGAACATGCCAGCGACAGTCATGCTGCCAACGTGGATGGCGAGCATGGCGCCGCGCTGCTCGCTAGGGGAAATATGCGCGGTGATGGTCATGCCGAAAGCGAACACGGCATTGAGCAGCACGCTGCCGAGGCCGAACGTCACCAGCTTGCCGACCAGGCTGCTGGTAAGGGTGCCCATGGCGATAAAACCCAGCGCGCCGACGATGCAGCAGAGCATCGGCGGCCAGACCATGCTGCGCTGGAGGTCGGCACCTTTTTTCAGTGCCCGTTGCGAGAGGCTCGACACCAGCAGGTTGAGAATGATGATGCAGAGGGTCGCGACAAACATCACATAGCCGGCTTGCATGGCGCTGAGGCCCAGGCCCTTTTGCATGTATACCGCCGACCAGCTGAACGACAGTGCGTTGGGCAGGTAGGCGAGAAAGCACATCAGCGAGATCCACAAAAAGGTGCGGTTGAGCAGCAGATAGCGGTACTTGATCGGCTGGCCGGCAGTGCGCTGTGTGCTGTCATCGCTGCTGGTGTGGCTACCTTCGGCGCCAAACGCCAGCCAGCACAGCAGCCAGATAAAGCTCAGGCCCGCCAGGGTCAGGTAGGCCATGCGCCAGCCGAAGTGGTTGATGCAGAACGGCAGCGCGATGGCACCGAGCAGGCCGCCGAGCATGATCGACACCTGAATCAGCGAAGCCGGCAACACCCGTTCGGTCGGGCCGAACCATTTGAAGCAGGCATGCTGCGTGACAGCCGTACCCGGTCCGGTGCCGGCGCCCAGCAGCAGGCGGCTGGCGATCAGCGCGTTGAGGCTGCTGGTGAGGGTGACCAGCAATTGCGAGAGGGTCCAGACCGAGGCCATGCCCACCAGAATCCAGCGGCTGGGGAAACGGTTGGCCAGGAAGCCGACCAGGATGCCCGACAGCGAATACAGAAAGAAAAACGCGCTGCCGACAAAGCCGAACTGCTCGGGGGTGAGCTTGAGCTCTTCGATAATGTGCACGCCGGCAAAGGCGAAGATGGTTTTGTCCAGCACGCTGATGACCATCACGGCCATCAGCAGCGCGACCACGATCAGGCGTTTGGTTTTGTTCTCAGGGGTTGCGTTGGCCATGGAGAGTCTCTGCGGTTCCGTTGCGTGCAGCATGCCGCAGGGGGGGCGCAGCTGAATAATCACCGATGGGCATGACTATCGTGCTTGGTTATCAAGAGCCGCTCACCCCCAGCCCCTTTCCCGCGTGCGGGAGAGGGGCTGGGGGAGAGGGCCGGCCGTTACTCGGTCTTGGCGTGCGGGCTCTTGTAGACGTAGATCAGCTCATCCGCCAAGGCCTTGGCCTCACGCGTCATCAATTCCGGGTCGCGGCACACCAGGGAAATATTCATGGGCGGAATCGCCTCGACGATGTTCAGCACGCTGAGGCTCTGCATGATGAACTGGGTGCGTTCCAGCACCCGTAGCGACCAGTAGCTGATTGCATCGCTGCTGCTGGCCAGTTCCGAGTAGAGCACCACTGAGGCGCATTCGATGACGTTGTCCGGCAGCGCCAGGCCCTGTTCGGCAAACAGGCTGCCGACGCTGGATTGCTCCATGGAATCCTGCAGCAACCACTCCTGGTCGCTCAGCTCTTTCAGCGACGTTGCGCCGGCCAGCGGGTGGTCTTTGCGCACGGCTAGCACGGTGGGTTGCTGGTACAGCTCGGTCCAGTGAAAACCATCGGCGTTGCGCGCTTGCGGCAGGGAGGTGAGGACCATATCGAGCAGACCTTCGCGCAAGCCCTCCATCAATTTCGAGGGGCGCAGCTCATGGATATGCACCTGCACTTTCGGGAAGCGCTTGCGGTAACGGTTGAGGCTGCTGACGAACTGCTGGCTGGGGGTCACCGGTGACACGCCGATGGACAGCTTGCCGTCCATCACGCCTTTGAGCGTGTCGATTTCTTCGCGGGCGCGGCGCACTTCTTCGAGGATCAGGCGGGCACGTTTGACCAGCCGTTCGCCGTATTCGGTCACTGTGATGCCGCGGTTGGAACGTACCAGCAACGGTACGCCGAGCTCGGCCTCCAGCTCTTTGATGCCTTTGGACAGGGCTGGCTGGGAGATGTGCAGCAAGCGTGAGGCTTCCTGAATACTGCCGCTTTCGCAGATCGCCACAATGGCGCGCAGCTGGTGCAACTTCATAAGAACATCACTGGTTATCGACAAGTAAGTGTCGGAATTTAAAGCAAAATGCGGGCCCTAAAGCTAGCGTGACAATTCATTGATTAGGAGATCCTGTGGGAGGGGCTTTAGCCGCGAGCTTTTCAAAATCAAAAGCATCGCGGCTAAAGCCCCTCCCACAAAAGCAAAAAAAGGCGGCCAGAAGGCCGCCGAAGTGGAGGTACCGATGCAGTAGTTGTCGACTCAACGAATGCCGGTGGCCCGCAGCGCCGACGGGGTGAATTCCTTGCGGCTGAAGGGCACGTTGAATTCGTAGGCGTTCTTCTCTTCGTTGCGCAGCGAGTTCACCGAGTAGCGCCCGGACAGCACGTCGTAGTGGGTCTCGGCGGCGAAGCTCGGCACCTGGTAGTTGTAGAAGAACATCGCGTGGCCTTCGGACACACGCCACAGTTGGCCGCGGCCGTCGTAGGCGTCGGCTTCGGCGGCTTGCCAGCTGTCTTCGTCGATGTAGATGTCGCGCTTGGAGTAGATGTGGCGCTGGCCAGGCTTGAGGGTCGCTTCCAGGTGCCAGACGCGGTGCAGCTCATAGCGCGCGTAGTCCTGGTTGATGTGGCCGGGCTTGATGATGTCGGCGTACTTCAGCGTCGGCGATTCCAACTGGTAGCTGTTGTAGGGGATGTACAGCTCTTTTTTGCCCACCAGTTTCCAGTCGAAACGATCCGGCGCGCCGTTGAACAGGTCGAAGTCATCCAGGGTGCGCATGCCCTCGGCCGCCGGGCTGTCGTAGGCGATCTGCGGCGCCCGGCGTACGCGGCGCTGGCCGGCGTTGTATTGCCAGGCCATGCGCGGCTCTTTCACCTGGTTGATGGTTTCATGCACCAGCAACACGCCACCGGCCAGGCGCGCCGGCTCGAGGAATTCCTCGCGGTAGTAGTTGAGGATGTTGGCCATCTCAGCCGGCTGGTAATCGCTCAGGCCCTGGGGGAACGCCATCTGCTGCTTGACCACGCTGGGGGTGAAGCTGCCGTTGGTTTGCGGCGAGGCCTGCACCACGATGCGTTTCAGCGACTCGCCACGGTAGCGGCCGATATGGTTCCAGATCACTTCCAGGCCGTTCTGCGGAATCGGGAACGGCACCGCGCCGGGCTGGTAGTTTTCCAGGCCGTTACCTCCTTCGACCAGGGTGGTCTGGGTGGCGTTTACCTTGGTCGAAGCCAGGCTCTTGGCCGGCAGCACCACCGAGCGGTGGCTGGTGTAGACCGGAATCTTGTAGGTGTCCGGGTAACGTTTGAACAGCGCCAGCTGGCCAGCAGTCAGCTTGCTCTGGTACTGCGCGGCATTCTGCGCGGTGATCACGAACAGCGGTTTTTCACTGGCGTAGGGGTTGGGCAGAAAGCCGTCGCCATCGACCTTGCCGGTGCTGCTCGGCAGGCCACCGGTGTAGGCCGGGATGCTGCCGTCGGCATTGCCGGCGGCTTGCGCGCCGACGGCGGTGAGGGTCTTGCCCAGTTGCGCGGCCTGGTCGGCGCTGACAGCGGCCATTACCTGACCGGCGAGCAGGCTCAGGCAGAAGCTGCCGGCCAGAAGAAGGTGCTTGTGTGTCATGGAAAACCTCATGGGCATGGCCCGTAAAAATTCCTGGGGCTTAGAAACTCACGCCGACGCTGACGGCGAGGAAGTCGCGATCGGTGTTGGTGTTGAAATCGCCGCCGAAGTAGTCGGTGTAACTGACGCTGGCGGTGTACTGGGACATGAAGTCGGCATCCAGGCCGACACTCACCGACTTGTTGCCTTCGGTGAAGGTCGGGCCGTAGCCCTCTACGTCATGGGCGAAGGCGACGTTGGGGCGCAGGTTGACCCCGGCGATGGCGTCGTTGAAGTCCAGCCCGGCGCGCAAGCGGTAACCCCAGGAGTTGGCGGTGTAGAAGCCTTTGTCGGTGCACTGGTCGGGGTTGGCGGTGTTGAGCAGCTTGGTGCACAACTCGTTGCCGCTGACCGTGCCGACACCCGGAATAGTCACGGTGCCGGCGCTGCTCAGCTCGCCCATGCCGTACACGCTGCTGCGGCCAAAACGCAGGTCGGAGCCGTCGCTGGAGCCTAGGTTGCCGATGTGGCTGTAACCCACTTCGCCCACCAGGGTCAGGCGGTCGCCGCCGAGCACGTTGTCGAAGGTGTGCACGGCGCTGACCTGTGCCTGGGAGAACGGCATGCGTTTGTAGCCCTGCACCAGGCTGCCGCGCGAAGTCTCGGCCCAGTCGGTATCGAACAGCGGCAGGCCCTTGATGTTCAGTAGGGTGGCCAGCGCGCCAACACTGGCGGTGGTCGATACGTCGGTGCCGTTGAGGCTCATCGGCATGTTCGGCCGGTGACTGATTTCACCCGACAGCGCGGTGCCGTCCGGCGTGGTGGTGGCAAAGCTGATGCCGTACAGGCGCACGTCTTCGGGGTAGGTCAGGTAGTAGCGCGCGGTGGCCTGGCCGGGCGCGCCGCTCAGGCCGGCAAGGCTGGCCTGGCCAACTGTCCACATGCTCTCTGGAGTACGGCTGTGGATATTCATGGTGTAGAAGCCGAACTCGGTGTCGTTCAGCTCCGGCACAATCCAGCGCATAGCGGCGCCGAACTGGCCGCCGTCGCGGGCGTCTTCGTCGTCCAGGCGCGGCACGTAGCCGTAAGCGCTGGCCACATCGCGATTGAAGTCGCTGCCGTAGGTGGTCATGTTGGTGTTGCAGCCCTGGGCGGCGGTGTCGGCGCCGAAGTAGGTGCCGCAGTTGTCGAGGACGGTCTTTTCCCATTCCAGTTGGTAGAAGGCTTCCACCGACAGGTTGTCGGTTACGCCCTGGGTGACGTACAGCATGTTCACCGGAATCAGGCCTTCCTTGATCTCCGCGCCAGGGCGGCGGAGCGCGGCGACGTCGGCGGGGTTGATGCTGTTGATCGAGTTACCGATAAAGGTGCTCTCGCCCCAGCTCACTACCTGCTTGCCGACACGCACGCTGCCCGGCAGATCGGCGATGTCGTAGTTGTGGTAGAGGAAGGCGTCGAGCAACTGCGCGCCCGAGGACTTGGCGGCGGCGTCGCGGCCGCTGTCGTCGATGTCATACATCAGCCGGTGTTCGTCTTTGAGCTCGAAGTCGTACCAGTACTTGCCGCGCAGAAACACGCCGGTGTCGCCGTACTTGAGTTCGAGGTCGTGAATGCCCTTGAAGATTTTCGAGAAGGTTTCGCCCTTCTTGAAGTTCAGCCGGCCATCGTCCGAAGTGCGGGTGGAGGCGGTGCCGCCATTGGCCACGCCGATGAATTTTTTGTCCGCATCATCCATGCCCCAGCTGGCGCCGATGGACAAGGTTGAGTCGAAGCGCCCTTCGATTTCGCCGATCTTGAAAGTTTCTGCCTTAACCGGCAGAGCCACAGCGAGCGCTACCGCTACTGCCAGGGCGTGGGGATACATAGTCCCCTTCGTTGTTGTGCTCTTCATCCTGCTCTCCGCCTAGAACCAGTCAAAGAAGCTGGCGGTTGGCCCGGCCAGCGCAGCCTGTGTGTCAGGTGCCGGGGCATGGTAGGGAGCGGGGGCGGTTCTGCATTCTGAGAAAAACCGATGCCTATAACCAAACGCGAAGCGGTGGTTGGTGGGGCTCGGGAAGGGTGCATTTGCTGCACCAGAACGAAGCAGGCTGGGTATTGGATGGAATGGCAATGAGCGGGGTTCTGCTCGGCGATTCTGGATTCCAGCCTTCGCTGGAATGACGGTGACTTGGACAAAAACCTCCGTCATTCCAGCGCAAGCTGGAATCCAGAATCCTGAGTCGACCTCAATACCCCACAGCCCCCATGACCGGGGCGTATCAGCGAATCCCCAAGCCAAAACCAACTTCGTCAATCAAGCGGATTTAGTTAGTCAATTTCAGCAATAAAAAGCCCATTTGCTGTGATCGTGCCAGGTCGTTTTTTGCCTTTTACGGTCATTTCCGGTAGGGTAGCCCGCTGCCTGACCCTTGTATGACCCCTAATTCTGCTTTTGGGGCGCGCCCTCTTTTGCGCCCTTTTCCTGGTGTGGCCCTGCCCACGCTGCTGCGAGTCGCCCTCGGTGACTCATCTTGTAGAGCCTGCTTGGCTCTTGATGTATGGAGACTGACGATGAAGTCCATCACCACCCTGGCGGGTGTCGTGAGCCTTGGCTTATGCACCGTGTCGCTACCGGCACTGGCCGCACCGAAATGCGAGCTCGACCGGCCGGTAAAATTCGGCGGGATGAATTGGGAAACCAACCTGATCATCACCGAGATCGAACGGTTCATCATCACCGAAGGCTACGGCTGCAAGACCGAAGTCGAGTCCGGTGAAACTCTGACCATGCTCGCTGCCATGCAGCGCGGTGACGTCGATGTGAATGCCGAGATCTGGGCCACCACCATCGGTGTGCCATGGGAAAAGGCCGTTACCGGTGGCAAGGTCAAATCCCTCGGTACGGTGTTTGAAGGCACCGAAGGCTGGTACATCCCGCGTTACGTCGCCGAGCGTTTCCCCGCGCTGAAAAGCGCCGCCGATCTGCCCAAATACAAAGACGAATTCACCGACCCGGAAGAACCGGAAAAGGGCCGCTTCTACAATTGCCCGGCCGGCTGGAGCTGCGGCGTGAGCACCGCCAACCTGTTCAAGGCGCTGAAGCTTGACGACAGCTTCACCCTGTTCGGCCCCGGTACCGGCGCCGCGCAAAAAGCGGCGATCACGTCGGCCTACAAGCGCAAACGCAACATCGTTTTCTACTACTGGCAACCGACCACCGTGGTCGGCCAACTGGACCTGGTCAAACTCGACCTGCCGCCGGTTGATGCCGACGCTGCCGCGTGCAACACGCTACCGACCTGTGCCAATCCCAAGCCCACTGGCTACCCGCCGACCCAAGTGCTCACCGGCGTGAACACCCAGTTCAGCGAGCAAGCGCCACAGTTGGCGAGTTTTCTGAGCAAGGTGGCGATCTCCCCCGACCAGCTCAACGCCTTGCTGTCCTGGTACGAGGAAGAAGGCGCGGAGCCTGAAGAAGCCGCCCAGCGCTTCCTCACTCAGCATCCGGAAGTCTGGAGCCAATGGCTGCCGCCGGCCGTTGCCGAGCAGGTCAAGCAAGCGTTGTAGTCGTTCAGCCCGCCCAGCCGCGCTGGCGTGGCTGGGCCGCGTAGAGAGTGTGTTGTTATGTTCCCCGAGTTATTCCCCGCGCGCGATTTGCGCCATGCCATCGACGCCTTTGTTGAGCAGTTGGTGGTGCGTTATGCCGATGTCCTGGAGTCCCTGTCCAAACCCATCCTGCAGGCCCTGGTGTGGCTGGAGCACCTGCTCCGCATCGCGCCCTGGTGGTCGATTGTGTTGGCGGTGTTCGTGTTGAGTCTGGCGGTGAGTCGGCGCCTGTTGTTGAGCGTCGGTATGGCCGCGCTGCTGTGTGTCATCGGCCTGGTTGGCCTGTGGGACCGCGGCATGCAAACCCTGGCGTTGATGATCATGGCCACCGGTCTGTCGGTGCTGATCGGTATTCCCATGGGCATCTTCATGGGCCGGGTGAATTGGGCGCGTCGGGTGTTCACCCCGCTGCTGGATGTGATGCAGACCATGCCCAGCTTCGTGTACCTGATTCCGGTGGTGATGCTGTTCGGCCTGGGCAAGATCCCGGCGATCATCGCCACGGTGATCTACGCCGTACCGCCGGTGATTCGCCTGACCGAACTGGGCATCCGCCTGGTCGATGAAGACGTACTGGAAGCCTCTCGCGCCTTTGGCGCCAACCCGCGTCAGCAACTGTTCGGCGTGCAGCTGCCGCTGGCGCTGCCGAACATCATGGCCGGCATCAACCAGACCACCATGATGGCGCTGTCGATGGTGGTGGTCGCTTCGATGATCGGTGCCCGTGGTCTGGGCCAGGAAGTGCTGCTCGGCATCAACCGTCTGGAGGTAGGGCGCGGCTTGTTGGCCGGACTCGCCATCGTTGCACTGGCGATCATGTTCGATCGCATCACCCAGGCTTACGGCCAGCGCCAGCAAGGAGTTCAGCAATGAGCAAGATCGAGATCCGCGGTATCTACAAAATCTTCGGCCGTCACGAAAAGGCCTGCCTGGAAGCGGTACAGGGCGGTATGAGCAAGGACGAACTGCTCGGCAAGAACGGCCACACCCTGGGTCTGCGCGACATCAGCTTGAGCATCGAAGCCGGGAGTATTTACGTGATCATGGGCTTGTCCGGCTCGGGCAAGTCCACCCTGATTCGCCACTTCAACCGCCTGATCGAACCGACTGCCGGGCAGATTCTGGTGGACGGTCAGGACGTCATGGCCCTCGGCCCGCGTGAGCTTGAGCAGTTTCGTCAGCGCACCATGAGCATGGTGTTCCAGCGCTTCGGCCTGTTCCCCCACCGCAACGTGCTGGACAACGCCGCCTATGGTTTGCAGGTGCAAGGCATGCCCAAGGCCGAGCGCGAGGCCAAGGCCCGTCACTGGCTGGAGCAGGTGGGTTTGAAGGGCTTTGAAAAGCAGTACCCCCGCCAGCTCTCCGGTGGCATGCAGCAACGCGTTGGCCTGGCCCGCGCGTTGGCTACCGACGCCGACATTCTGCTGATGGATGAAGCGTTCTCGGCCCTCGACCCACTGATCCGCCGCGAGATGCAGGACCAGTTGCTGGCGCTGCAGGCCAAGCTGAACAAGACCATCGTATTCATTACCCACGATCTGGACGAAGCCCTGCGCCTGGGCAACCGCATCGCCATCCTCAAAGACGGCGAGCTGGTGCAAGAAGGCGCGCCGGAAGACATCCTGCTCAACCCGGCCAACGACTACGTGCAGGCGTTTTTGCAGGACGTGAACCGCGGCAAGGTGCTGACCGCCTCCCACGCCTTGAGCGAGCGCAAGGCGTTGACCCTCACCACCCGTACCGCACCGGCTCGGGCGCTGGAGCGGTTGCAGGAGCGCGCCTTCGATTACGCCCCGGTGCTGGACGGCCGCAACCTGCGTGGCGTGCTGACCCAGAGTGCGGCGCAGCGTGCGTTGGCAGCGGGGGCGCGGGATATTTCCGCTTACCTGGATGACGTGGCGTCGGTGCCGGCGAGCACCGGGTTGGATGAGGTGCTGGGCCAACTGCTGCGTGAGCCGCAGCCAGTGGCCGTGACGGGTGATGACGGTGAGTTCGTTGGCTGGTTGTCGCGCAAGAAGGTGGTGCAGTTGGTGAGCCCGGCGCTGGATTCGGCGGCGTAACGCCAAACCGTGGGAACGGCGTAGGTTGGGTTGAGCGCAGCGAAGCCCAACAGGTTCGCGATTGTTGGGCTTCGCCTGCGGCTCAACCCAACCTACGATCTACAGGGGATATGTATGCCCATAAAAAAACCGCCCCGGAGGGCGGTTTTTTTGTCGCGCGAAACGGCGCTTACGGCAGGGTGAACAGCACTTTCACCTTGTCGGTCACGGCCGCTTTGTCGACGTAGCCAATGGCGTCGGCTTCGGCGCCAACCTTGGCGACCACGGCGGCGTCATCGGCCACGCTTGGCAGCGGTTGGCCCTTGCCGGTGAACACCAGGCCCGACCAGTAGGACTTCAGCTGCGACTCGTTCTTGCTCGTCACGCCGCTGTAGAACTTGTCTTTGGTGGGGTTCCAGTCTTTCTGGTCGACGCCCTTGAGGGACTTGTCCTTGCCGAGAAAGATGTTGGCCACGTCCGATTGGGTCGGCGCGGCGCTGGCGCCGGCGTTGACGATCACGGCCACTTCGGCCTGGGCGGCGGTGGCAATGGCCACCAGGGTGCAGGCACTGAGAGCGCTGATTACGAACTTCATGGGGGCTCTCCTTAGAATACGAAGTCAACGCCGACGCTGATGATGTCACCGTCGTAGTTGCGCGAAGGCGTGCCTGCCAGGCCGTTGGTGGCCGAGTACACCGCGTGGTTGTAGCTTTCCTGGGCTTTTTCGACGAACACGCCGTTGTAGCCGTTGCCGCTGGTGTCTACGCGTTTGTATTCGCTTTTGACGATCACGGTCGGGGTCACGTTGTAGTTCAGGCCATAGGTCCAGGACGTCTGGCGACCGTCGTCTTCGTCCAACTGGGCATAGGTGACGTGGGCCAGGAAGTCGCCGAAGCGGCGGCCACCCATCAGGTAGAACGCGTCGGTGCTGCCTTGGTCATCGGCTTCGATAACGCGGCTGGTCCACTCGTTGGCGGTCAGCCAGGTACCGTTGTCGTACTGGTAGCCGATCGAGGTGAACTTGCCTTTCTGGTCATCCAGCTGGTTCAGCGGGATGGTGGTCTGGGTGCCGAACGGGGTGGTCACGCGGGCGGTGATATCGGTGTTGATATCGGCCTCGGTGTAGCCCAAACGCACGGTACCGAAGTCATTGGTAGCGAGGCTGACGTTGGCGGCGAAGATCTTCTTGTAGTCGATGTCGTAGAGCTCATCGGCGGCGAAGATGTTGCGGTTCACGGCCTGGCCGCCAGCGACCTGGAAGGCCACCGAGCCGAAGGACAGTGGCAGGGTGTAGATGGCGTCAGCGCCTTCGTAGTTGCTCACCTGAACCTGGCTGTAAACCTCGTCCGGCAGACGCAGCCACGGGTAGGTGAAGCCGACGTCGAGGGTTTCCGAGTACATGTACACCGGGCTGCGCAGACGGCCGGTACGCAGCATCAGGCCGTCGGTGGCCTGCCACGACAGGTAGGCCCACTCCAGGTTGGCTTTCCAGTTGTCCTGCTCAGGCTTGGCAGTGGCTTGCACGGTGACGCCGACGGTGTCGGTGAGGCCGTACTGGAACTGGCCGCCGAGCTTGGACAGCTGGTCGCCGCGCCAGGAATCGTTGGTCTGGCCATTGACGCCGTAGCTGCGGCCATCGTCTTCACCACCCAGGTGGGTGATGCCGGCGGTGCCGAAACCGTTGAAGCGGTATTCGCCCTGGTCGAGGGCGAAAGCGGACGTACTCGCAAGGCAGGCTGCGAGGGTGAGTACTCGGAGTTGGGTCATTCTGGTGCTCTCGTGTTAAACGCGGAATTGGGCCGTAGCGGCGCGCAAATGGTCCCCAGTGCTGACCAACTGCTCGCCAAGGCGTGCGGTCGCATCGGCCCCGTGTGTGGTTGCTTGCGTATCCCTCTGCAACACTTCTGTGTCTTTCTGAATCGAGTTGGACAGGCCGATCTGCTCCTGGGTGAACTGGGCGATCCCGGCATTCAACTCGTCAATCTGGCGAACGGCCTGGGCAATGGCTTCCAGGGTCTGGGTGGCGGCAACCGAGCGTTCAATGCTGGCTTGGGCCTTTTCCCCGTTCAGGGTCATTACATTCAACACGCCGTTGGCACTGCTTTGCAGGCGCTGAATGATGTTCTGGATTTCGGCGGTGCTGGCGGCGGTCTTTTGCGCCAGGTTGCGCACCTCGTCGGCGACCACGGCAAAACCACGGCCCTGCTCGCCGGCACGGGCGGCTTCGATGGCGGCGTTGAGCGCCAACAGGTTGGTCTGTTCGGCGATGCTGCGGATTACGGTAAGCACCGAGCCGACTTGCTGGGTTTCCTCTTCCAACTGCTCCATGGCCTTGACCGAGCCCAACACGCTGCTGCCCAGGTCGCTGATGCTGGAAGACAGGCTGCCGATGTTCTGCCGCGCCGTTTCGGCCTGCTTGGAGGCCGCGCCGGCTTCTTGCGAGGCTTGCTGCGAACGCTGCGCCACTTCCTGGATGCTGCCGGTCATGGTGGAAATGTCGCGGCTGATGGAGTCGGTGTGGCCCTGTTGCGAGCGCGCGTTTTCTTCGGCGCCCTGGGTCAGTCGGTACAGCTCTTTGGACATCCCGCCCAGCGGGCTGGCGGCATCGACGATCTGGCGAATGGTGCCCTGCAGCTTGTCGAGGAAACCGTTGAACAGTTTGATCATCACGCCGATTTCGTCGCTGGTTTCCACGTTGACCCGGCGGGTCAGGTCGCCGTCGCCGCTGGCGATGGCTTTCAGCGAATCGATCACGCCGTGGATGTTGCTCATCACGCTGCGGATCACCATCACCGAGCCGATGCTCACCAGCAGGATCAGGGCGATGCTCAGGCCAAAACCGACACGGGTGGTGGTGGCGTTGTCAGTGCGGGTTTGCGCCAGGCTGGTCTGAAAGTCGTCGTAGGCGTGGGTGCGGAACTGCTCGCCGGCTTTCTGTGCCAGTTGCAGGTCGGTGGCCATGCGGTCGAGGTTGGGGCGCAGGTCGTCAAAGGCGGTGCCTTTGAGCAGTTGTTCGGTGGCCGAAAAGGCGTTGTCGGCGTAGCCCTTAACCGCACTGGTCCAGGTGCGCAGTTCGTCGCTGCGTTGCGGCTGGTCCTTGGTCAGGGTTTGCAGCGCTTGCTGCTTGCTGTTGATCTCTTCGAGCACCTTGCGGGCGTCGTTGAGGGTTTCCATTTCACCGGCGGCAACAGCGCTGTTGAGCAGGCCGGGAATACGCGAGAACTGGAAGATCACCGCGTCGGCATTTTCCAGGGTCGGGTAGCTCTGTTTCTCCAGGGCCACCAGGCGGGTGTCGTTGTTGCTCAGTTGGGTAGCGGTGTAGACCACGAACAGCAATAGGCCGATGAGTGCCACGGCGGGCGGCAGCGAAAGCTTGAGGGTCAGCGACATATTTTTGAACATGGACAGGTTTTCCCGACTGCGCAGAGAGCAAAAGTTAGAAAGTGAAACTTTTTATCTTTTATTGGTCACGACTTGACCATTATATCGACTGGTGCACATTTTTTATCGGCATTTAACCGGCCAGCTGAAGTTTTCAACATAGCCACTGGTCCGGTTGTCTGTAGGGCTTCTCCGGAATATTTTTCGCAATGATGGCAATTGGATGGCATCGCCTGCGATCGCCCATAAAAAAACGCCCCGAAGGGCGTTTTTTCAGTGCCAGTTGCCGGGTGAATTACAGGCCGTTTTTGGCTTTGAATTCACGACGACGACGGTGCAGAACCGGCTCGGTGTAGCCGTTCGGTTGCTTGGCGCCTTCGATCACCAGCTCCAGGGCAGCCTGGAACGCGATGTTGTTATCGAAGTCCGGAGCGAGCGGACGGTACAGCGGGTCGTTGGCGTTCTGACGGTCAACCACCGGCGCCATGCGCTTCAGGCTGGCCACGATCTGCTCTTCGCTGGCAATGCCATGACGCAGCCAGTTGGCCAGCAGCTGGCTGGAGATACGCAGGGTAGCGCGGTCTTCCATCAGGCCGACGTCGTTGATGTCCGGCACTTTCGAGCAGCCGACGCCCTGGTCGATCCAGCGCACGACGTAACCCAGAATGCCCTGCGAGTTGTTGTCCAGTTCGTTCTGGATTTCGTCTGCAGACCAGTTGGTGTTAGCCGCCAGCGGGATGCTGAGGATGTCGTCGATCGAGGCACGGGCGCGCTTGGCCAGTTCGGCTTGACGGGCGAACACGTCAACCTTGTGGTAGTGCAGAGCGTGCAGCGCAGCGGCGGTTGGCGACGGAACCCAGGCGGTGTTGGCGCCGGCCAGTGGGTGAGCGATTTTCTGCTCGAGCATGCCGGCCATCAGGTCGGGCATGGCCCACATGCCTTTACCGATCTGGGCGCGACCTTGCAGGCCGGTGGCCAGGCCGATGTCGACGTTCCAGTTCTCGTAGGCAGCGATCCACTTCTCGGACTTCATGGCCGCTTTGCGCACAACGGCGCCGGCTTCCATCGAGGTGTGGATTTCATCGCCAGTACGGTCGAGGAAACCGGTGTTGATGAACACCACGCGCTCGCTGGCGGCTTTGATGCAGGCCTTGAGGTTGACGGTGGTGCGGCGCTCTTCGTCCATGATGCCGACTTTCAGGGTGTTGCGCGGCAGGCCGAGAACGTCTTCAACGCGGCTGAAGATTTCGCTGGTGAAGGCGACTTCTTCCGGGCCGTGCATTTTTGGCTTAACGATGTACACCGAGCCGGTACGGGTGTTCTTGCGGCTGGTATTGCCCTTGAGGTTGTGCACCGCGATCAGGCTGGTGAACAACGCGTCCTGGATGCCTTCCGGAATCTCGTTGCCTTGGGCATCGAGAATCGCCGGGTTGGTCATCAGGTGGCCAACGTTACGCACGAACAGCAGGCTGCGACCGTGCAGGGTCAGCTCGCTACCGTCGGTCTTGGTGTAGACGCGATCCGGGTTCATGGTGCGGGTGAAGGTGGTGCCACCTTTGGCCACTTCTTCGGACAGGTCGCCCTTCATCAGGCCGAGCCAGTTGCGGTAGATCACGGTCTTGTCGTCGGCATCGACGGCAGCAACCGAGTCTTCGCAGTCCATGATGGTGGTCAGCGCCGCTTCCATCAGAACGTCTTTGACGCCGGCGGCATCGGTCTGGCCGATCGGGCTGGAGGCGTCGATCTGGATTTCGAAGTGCAGGCCGTTGTGCTTGAGCAGCACAGCAACCGGGGCGTCAGCCGGGCCTTGGAAGCCGATCAGCTGAGCGTCGTCGCGCAGACCGGTGTTGCTGCCGCCTTTGAGGCCGACCACCAGTTTGCCGTCGATGATTTTGTACGCGTTGGAGTCGACGTGGGAGCCAGCAGCCAGGGGCGCGGCTTCGTCGAGGAAGGCGCGGGCGAAGGCGATAACCTTGTCACCACGAACCTTGTTGTAACCCTTGCCTTTCTCGGCGCCGCCTTCCTCGCTGATCGCGTCGGTGCCATACAGGGCATCGTAGAGCGAACCCCAGCGGGCGTTGGAAGCGTTGAGGGCGAAACGTGCGTTCATCACCGGCACTACCAGCTGTGGGCCGGCCATGTGGGCGATTTCTTCGTCGACGTTTTGGGTAGTGGCTTGGAAATCTGCAACTTCTGGCAGCAGGTAACCAATTTGTTCCAGGAAGGCTTTGTAAGCCACGGCGTCATGCGCCTGGCCAGCACGTGCCTGGTGCCAGGCGTCGATCTTGGCCTGGAAGTCGTCACGTTTGGCGAGTAGTGCTTGGTTCTTCGGTGCCAGGTCCTTGATGACGCTTTGCGCGCCTTCCCAGAACTGCTCGGCAGAAATCCCGGTACCGGGGATGGCTTCGTTGTTTACGAAGTCGAACAGGACTTTGGCGACCTGCAGGCCACCGACTTGAACGCGCTCAGTCATTACTTGCCTCTCTGCTCAGCTCTTAGCTGTACTCAATAGCTCACTGCGGATAGCCCTGTACGGACCCGGCGTTGGCCGTCTTGTAGTCCGTGGCGCGGCATACTACATCATGATCGGGTGAAAATCAGCGGGCGCGCGTCGAACCGCGACCGGCCTAGGGCCTCGCGGTCACAACGGGGGCGCGGATGTTCTCAAAAAAATGGGGTTTTGTTCCACAAAAATCTGCATTTCGTACACGATTTTGTAGTGTTACTACCTATTTGGCCCGCCTCGACAGCCGTTATCGGCTTTTGCCTATACTGCCGCAACCCCCTATGGAGCGCCGTACATGCCCGTAAAAGCCGTTGTCGCCAGCGATCTCGACGAGCTCGCCGGGTTGTTTGCCGGTTACCTGGAGTTTTACCAGGTGCCGCGGCCGGTTGAAGTGATTCGCGAGTTTCTCGCCGCTCGTCTGCAAAAGGGCGATTCGACCCTGCTATTGGCCCGCGACGCGTCTGGAACGGCCCAGGGCTTCGTGCAGCTGTACCCGTTTTTGTCCTCGTTGGCCCTGGCGCCAGCGTTTTTGCTCAGTGATTTGTATGTCAGCCCGAACGCTCGCCGCCAAGGCGTCGGTGAGCTGTTGATGAACGCTGCCCGCGCACATGCTGACGCCACCGGCGCCTGTGGTTTGCAGCTGGAAACGGCGAAAACCAACGTGGCCGGCCAGGCGCTGTATGAAAGCCTGGGGTATGTGAAGGACGAGGTTTATCTGACGTATTGGTTGAGTCTGGCGTAGGGCGAATATCCGCCTGATCCCGCAACCCGTTAAATTTGAGGAGCCACCCCGTGAACCATTTGGTCCTTACCGTGATTGCCGAAGACCAGCCTGGCCTGGTGGAAAAGATCGCCAGCTGCATCTCCACCCACGGTGGCAACTGGCTGGAAAGCCGCATGTCGCGCATGGCAGGGCAATTTGCCGGGATTCTCAAAGTCAGCGTGCCGGCTGAAGCCCACGCCGAACTGGTGGCCTCGTTGCAAGCCTTGAACGATCAGGGCATTCGCGTGCTGTTGGCGGAAAGCGGCATTGAGCCGGCCTGCACCTGGAAACCGATTCTGCTCGACCTGGTGGGCAACGACCGTCCGGGCATCGTGCGCGATATCACCCGGGTGCTCAGCGAGCTGGAAGTGAACGTCGAAAGCCTGGAAACCGACGTGATGCCGGCACCGATGAGCAGCGAGCCGCTGTTCCATGCCGAGGCGGTGCTGGCGGTGCCGCTGACGTTGTCCCTCGACGTACTGCAAGCACGCCTCGAGACGTTGGCAGATGACCTGATGGTTGAATTAGTTCTGCGCAGCGAGCAGTAGTTTATTGCGCTGCAAACTGCGCCAGGCATCCACGCTATAGATCGCCAACGCCGCCCAGATAAAGGCGAAGGCGGTCAGGGTGCTGGTGCTCAAATGCTCGCCAAACAGCAGCACGGCCTGCAGCAGCACGAGGGTCGGCGCCACGTACTGTAAAAAGCCCAAAGCGGCGTAGGGTAGGTGCCGCGCGGCAGCGTTGAAACACAGCAGCGGCACCAGCGTTACCGGTCCGGCGGCGGCCACCCACAGCCACTGGGTGCTGCTCCAGAACTCAGGCTGGCGGCTCATCGAGTCTGGGTTGAGCAACAGCCAGCCGATGGCGAACGGCACCAACATCCAGGTTTCCACCACCAACCCCGGTAGCGCGGCCACTGGCGCCTGCTTGCGGATCAGGCCGTAGAAGGCGAACGACAGCGCCAGCATCAGCGAGATCCACGGCACATGCCCGGCCAGCCACAATTGCTGCGCCACGCCGATGCTGGCCAAGGTCACCGCCAGCCATTGCAGGCGGCGCAAGCGTTCGCCCAATAACAGCATGCCCAGCAGCACGTTGATCAGCGGGTTGATGTAGTAGCCAAGGCTGGCGTCGAGCATGTGGCCGTTGTTCACCGCCCACACGTAGGTCAGCCAGTTGACGGCAATCAGTGCGCCGCTGGCCACCAGCACGCCGAAACGGCGGGGGTTGCTGCGCAAGTCGGCCAGCCAGCGCGGGTGCTTCCACACCAACAGCAGCAGGGCGCCGAACAGCGCCGACCAGAGCACGCGGTGGACGATGATTTCCACCGCCGGCACGTTGGCGATGGCTTTGAAGTACAGCGGGAACAAGCCCCAGATGATGTACGCGGAAATACCGAGCAGATACCCGCGACGCGGGTTGGCGGCTTGCATGGGGACACCTCGACTGACTGGCCGGCCATTCTAGGGCCAGCCGCTCAGCGGCTCCAGGCGCGTGTCGCGGTTCTGTTCAAAACAGTCGCAGCGGCTCTTCCTGCAGGGCCGACAGCTGCTCGCGCAAGATCAGAATCTGCTCACCCCAGTAACGCTCGGTGCCAAACCAGGGGAAGCTCATGGGGAACGCCGGGTCGTCCCAGCGCCGTGCCAGCCAGGCGCTGTAGTGCATCAGGCGCAAGGTGCGCAGGGCTTCGATCAGCGGCAGTTGGCGCGGGTTGAAGTCGTGGAATTCCTGGTAGCCGTCGACCAGTTCGGCGAGTTGGCCCAGGCGTTCCTGGCGGTCGCCGGCCAGCATCATCCACAAATCCTGCACGGCCGGGCCCATGCGGCAGTCGTCGAGGTCGACGATATGGAACACCTCGTCGCGGCACATCATGTTGCCGGGATGGCAGTCACCGTGCATGCGGATGGCCTGGTAGGGAGTGGCGGCGTAGAGGTCTTCGACCCGTTTCAACGCATCGCGGGCCACCGACTCATAAGCCGGCAGCAGGCTTTTGGGAATGAAGTTGCCTTCCAGCAGGGTGGTCAGCGAGTCGCGGCCGAACGTCTGTACATCCAGCTCGCCACGGTGCGCAAACGGCTTGCTGGCGCCGACGCCGTGCAAGCGGCCCAGCAGTTGGCCGAGGCGATAGAGCTGGTCAAGGTTGCCGGGCTCGGGCGCGCGACCGCCACGGCGGGGAAACAGGGTGAAGCGAAAACCTTGGTGTTCGAATAGGGTTTTGCCGTTGTGCAGCAGCGGCGCCACTACCGGCACCTCGCAGTCGGCAAGTTCTGCGGTAAAGCTGTGTTCTTCGAGAATGGCCGCATCGGTCCAGCGCGCGGGGCGGTAGAACTTGGCAATCAGCGGCTGGCCTTCATCGATACCCACCTGGTACACGCGGTTTTCGTAGCTGTTGAGCGCCATTACGCGGGCGTCGCTGAGAAACCCGATGCTTTCGACGGCATCGAGAACCAGGTCGGGCGTGAGTTCGGCAAATGGGTGGCTCATGGGGCATTCCAGGCGGCGTGGGGCGCCAGTGTACGCCCAGTGGCTGGGCGACGGTGCCACTCACGGTGTTTCGCCGGGTTTCGGTGTGCGCGCCAGGCAATACACGTCAACCCGCCGGGCGCCGGCTTGTTTCAGCTGGCGCGCCAGGCTGTTGGCGGTGGCGCCGGTGGTGAGCACGTCGTCGACCAGCGCCAGGTGGCGGCCCTTTACCCGTGCGGGCTCGGTGAGGCTGAAGGCATTGCGCAGATTGCGCTGGCGGGCAGCGGCGTCAAGGTCTTGCTGGGCGTTGGTTTCTCGTTCGCGGCGCAGCAGGTGAGCATTCACCTCCAGTTGCAACGGTGTACCTAGCCAGTCGGCGAGCATGCCGGCCTGGTTGAAGCCGCGCTGGCGCAAGCGCTGTTTGCCCAGCGGTACTGGCACCAGCAGGTCCGGGCGCGGCAGGCCCTGAGCGAAGGCGTTTAGCAGATGGTGTGACAAAAGCTCCCCCAGCAGACGTCCCACTGGCCACTTGCCGTGGTGCTTGAATCGGGTAATCAGCTCGTCGACGGGAAAGCCGTAGTGCCAGGGCACCACTACCTGATCGAAATAGGGCCGCTGTTTCTGGCATTCACCGCAGATCTGCCCGAGCGCCGGTAACGGCAAAGCGCAGATATGGCAGTGTGCGTCCAGCCATGGCAACTCGGTTTCACAGGGGCTGCAGATGGCGTAGGGATAATTGCCGCGCTGATCGCACAACAAACACAATTGTTTAATATTTAACCAGTTGTAAACCTGCTTCCATCGATCAGGTTGACAGCGCATTTCGCTTCCTTAACTATGCCGAACATCCATACCGCGCTTGTGGGCTTTACGGTTTACGCCCCGCGCACGACTACAAGAAGGATTGCCAGATGAGCGCCACCACCACACCTAACCTGCGTCACGATTGGTCCCTTGCTGAGGTTAAGGCGCTTTTTCAACAGCCTTTCAACGACCTGTTGTTCCAGGCCCAGACCGTGCACCGCGCGCATTTCGATGCCAACCGCGTACAGGTCTCGACCCTGCTGTCGATCAAAACCGGCGCCTGCCCGGAAGACTGCAAGTACTGCCCGCAATCCGGCCACTACAACACCGGCCTGGATAAGCAAAAACTGATGGAAGTGCAGAAGGTTCTCGAGGCAGCGGCGGAAGCCAAGGCCATCGGTTCCACTCGCTTCTGCATGGGCGCGGCGTGGAAACACCCCTCTGCCAAAGACATGCCCTACGTGCTGCAGATGGTCAAAGGCGTGAAGGCCCTGGGCCTGGAAACCTGCATGACCCTCGGCAAGCTGGATAAAGAGCAGACCAGCGCCCTGGCTGAAGCCGGCCTGGATTACTACAACCACAACCTCGACACCTCGCCGGAGTTCTACGGCAGCATCATCACCACCCGCACCTACGGCGAGCGTCTGCAAACCCTCGCCTATGTGCGCGATGCGGGCATGAAGATCTGTTCCGGCGGCATCCTCGGCATGGGCGAGTCGCTGGACGACCGCGCCGGCCTGTTGATTCAGTTGGCCAACCTGCCGGAGCACCCGGAGTCGGTGCCGATCAACATGCTGGTGAAAGTGCAGGGCACTCCGTTGGCTAACGCCGAAGACGTCGACCCCTTCGACTTCATCCGCATGCTCGCCGTGGCGCGCATTCTGATGCCGCAATCGCACGTGCGCCTGTCCGCTGGCCGCGAAGCCATGAACGAACAGATGCAAGCCCTGGCCTTCTTCGCTGGCGCCAACTCGATTTTCTACGGCGAAAAACTGCTGACCACCGCCAACCCGCAGGCGGACAAGGACATGCTGTTGTTCAGCCGCCTGGGGATCAAACCCGAAGAGCGCGAAGAGCATGCCGACGAAGTGCACCAGGCCGCCATCGAGCAAGCACTGATCGAGCAGAAGAGCAGCGAACTGTTCTACGACGCGGCCTCGGCCTGATCGTCCTTTCCCGCGCCGCCTGGCTTGCTCCGGGCGGCGCGTTTTAATGCCGAGCTTTGATCTGCCATGAGCTTCGATCTCTCCGCCCGCCTGGCCGCGCGCCGCGCCGACAACCTCTATCGCCAACGCCCGCTGCTGGAAACCCCGCAGGGTCCCACCGTGGTGGTCGACGGAAAACCCTTGTTGGCCTTCTGCAATAACGACTACCTGGGCCTGGCCAACCACCCCGAAGTGATTGCCGCCTGGCAAGCCGGCGCCCAGCGCTGGGGCGTGGGCGGCGGCGCCTCGCACCTGGTGATTGGCCACAGCACGCCGCACCACGAGCTGGAAGAAGCCCTGGCCGACCTCACCGGCCGGCCGCGGGCACTGCTGTTTTCCACCGGTTATATGGCCAACCTCGGCGCCGTCACGGCGCTGGTGGGGCAGGGCGATACGGTGTTGGAAGACCGGCTTAATCACGCGTCCTTGCTGGATGCCGGACTGCTCAGCGGCGCGCGGTTTTCCCGCTATCTGCATAACGATGCCGATAGTTTGTGTATGCGTATCGCCCGCTCTTCTAAAAAAGAGCCTGAGGGCAACACGCTGGTGGTCACCGACGGGGTATTCAGCATGGACGGCGATCTGGCCGACCTGCCGACCCTGGCGAAAACCTGCAAAGCGGCTGGCGCCTGGCTGATGGTTGACGACGCCCATGGCTTCGGCCCGCTGGGCGCCAACGGCGGCGGCATCGTCGAGCACTACGGCCTGAGCATGGACGACGTGCCGGTGCTGGTCGGCACCCTGGGCAAAGCCTTTGGCACGGCCGGCGCCTTTGTTGCCGGCAGCGAAGAGTTGATCGAAACCCTGGTGCAGTTCGCCCGGCCCTACATCTACACCACCAGCCAGCCACCGGCGCTGGCCTGCGCCACCCTGCAAAGCCTCAAGTTGCTGCGCACTGAGCAATGGCGGCGCGATCACCTGAATAGCCTGATTCAGCAATTTCGCAGGGGCGCCGAAGCCATCGGCCTGCAGCTGATGGACAGCTTTACGCCGATTCAGCCGATTCTGATTGGCGACGCCGGTCGCGCCGTGCGCCTGTCGCAGATGTTGCGTGAGCGCGGCTTGATGGTCACTGCCATTCGCCCACCGACCGTACCGCCGGGCAGTGCGCGATTGCGGGTGACGCTGTCGGCCGCCCACAGCGAAGCGCAGGTGCAGCAGTTGCTCAACGCGCTGGCTGATTGCTGGCCGTTGTTGGAGCCGGCCGATGCGTAATCGTCTTGTCTTGCTGCCGGGCTGGGGCCTGGGCAGTGCACCGCTGGAACCACTGGCCGCGGCCTTGCGCGGCTTGGATGAGCGCCTGCGGGTGCAGATCGAGCCATTGCCGTCAGTGGACTCCAGCGACCCCGCCG
Source organism: Pseudomonas sp. GV071 (assembly GCF_003050835.1). GTDB lineage: Bacteria > Pseudomonadota > Gammaproteobacteria > Pseudomonadales > Pseudomonadaceae > Aquipseudomonas. The sequence continues at coordinate 39,031 of NZ_QAOJ01000017.1, forward strand.
ACTGGCTGGATGAGCTGGACGCCAACCTGCCGCAAGACTGCTGGCTAGGTGGCTGGTCGCTGGGCGGCATGCTCGCGGCCGAGCTGGCGGCGCGACGTGCTGACCGCTGCTGCGGCCTGGTGACCCTGGCCAGCAACAGCAACTTTGTCGCCAGCAGCCTGTGGCCGCAGGCGATGCCGGCGGATGACTTCGCCAGCTTTCTGCAGGGCTGTGCGGAAAACCCGGACACCACCCTGAAACGCTTCAGCCTGCTCTGCGCCCAAGGCGGGCAAGAGTCGCGCAGCTTGGCTCGGCAACTCGCCGCTGGTGCGCCCCGAAGCGTCCCTGCTGAATTGCTGCAGGGGCTGCAGGTGCTGGCCGCGCTGGATACCCGTGGCGCATTGCAGGCCTTCAGCGGTCCGCAGTTGCATCTGTTTGCCGCGGGCGATGCGCTGGTGCCCGCCGAGGCCGCCGGTGCGCTGTTGGAATTGCTCGGCGATGTCGAAGTGGGCTTGATCGAGCAGGCCAGCCACGCCTTTGTGCTGGAGCGCCCCCATGAAGTGGCGGCGGCGATCCAGGGTTTTTTGCATGAGTCCGGCGATGACTGAATTTTCCCAAGGCAGCTTGCCGGACAAACGTCAGGTGGCCGCATCGTTTTCCCGCGCCGCCGCCAGCTATGACAGCGTGGCGGAGCTGCAACGCGCGGTTGGCAGTCGCCTGCTGGAGCAGGTGCCGGCCAGCGTTGTTGCCGCTGATTGGCTGGATATCGGCTGCGGCACTGGCTATTTCACCCGCGCCCTCGGTGAGCGTTTCGCCGCCGCATCGGGCATGGCCCTGGATATCGCCGAAGGCATGCTGCAACACGCGCGGCCATTGGGCGGCGCCACACACTTTATTGCTGGCGACGCCGAGCGCTTGCCGCTGCGCGATGCCAGCCGTGACCTGCTGTTTTCCAGCCTGGCGGTGCAATGGTGCGGCGATTTTGCTGCCGTGCTCAGCGAAGCCCAGCGCGTGCTGCGCCCGGGCGGCGTGCTGGCGTTCAGCAGTCTGTGCGTCGGTACCTTGCAGGAGCTGCGCGACAGCTGGCAGGCGGTGGACGGCCATGTGCACGTCAACCGCTTCCGTCAGTTCACTGATTACCAACAACTGTGCGCCGCCAGCGGTTTGCAGGTGCTGAACCTGCAGGTGCAGCCCCATGCGCTGTATTACCCCGACGTGCGCAGCCTGACCCACGAACTCAAGGCCTTGGGCGCGCATAACCTCAACCCGGGGCGGCCAGGCGGCTTGACGGGTCGTGCGCGAATTCTGGCGCTGATCGACGCCTACGAACGCTTCCGCCAACCCCAGGGCCTGCCGGCGACCTACCAGGTGCTGTACGCCGTACTGCAAAAAGAAGGTTGATATGAGCGCTGCATTTTTTATTGCTGGCACCGACACCGAGGTCGGCAAAACCACGGTCGCCGCCGGCCTGTTGTGCGCGGCCCGGCGTCAGGGCCTGAGCACGGCCGCCTGTAAGCCGGTGGCGTCCGGCAGCGAAGAAACCGCCGAGGGCCTGCGCAACAGCGATGCCGTGGCGCTGCTCGGGCAGTGTTCGCTGCCGTTGAGTTATGCCGAGGTCAACCCGCTGGCCTTCGCCCCGGCCATTGCTCCGCACCTGGCGGCGCGCGAGGCGGGTGTCGAGCTGACAGCGGCTGCGTTGCTGGCGCCGGTTCGTCATGTGTTGGCGCAGGGCGCCGATTTCACCGTGGTCGAAGGGGCGGGTGGTTGGCGAGTGCCGTTGGCGGCGGGCGGTTATCTGTCGGACTTGCCGGTGACGCTGGGTTTGCCGGTGATTCTGGTGGTGGGCGTGCGTCTGGGCTGTATCAATCACGCGGTGCTGAGCGCTGAGGCCATTGCGCGCGATGGCCTGCAGTTGGTCGGCTGGGTGGCCAATATCGTCGACCCGGGCACTTCGCGCCTGGAGGACAACCTCGTCACGTTGACCGAGTTGTTACCCGCACCGTGCCTGGGTCGCATACCGCGCCTGGGCGATGCCAGTCCTGAGGCGGTCGCTGATCATCTGCAGCTTTCTCACCTGCAGCTATAAACAGTGGCGAACCGATAGCCTTTTGTTTGTACGTTTTTTGATCGCGATCTGCTTAAATTGGCGTCAGAAATTTCTCTTTAATGAGGTTGGCGATGGAAATCTCGGGTAGTGCATTCAGCTCCGGGTTAAGCGGCGTGCAATCTGGCCAGCGCCGGATTGATCAGGCGGCGTCCGATATCGCGAGTAATTCGGTTAGTCGCAACTCCGATGCGGCCAGTACCGCTGACAATCTGGTGCAACTGAGCGTCGGCAAAACCGAAGCCCAGGCCGGCGCCAAAGTGATCGAAACCAGTGATGAGGTGCTCGGCACCTTGATCGATATTCGCGCCTGATCCGGCGCGTTTGCCCGGTTGTTCGGGCCTGTTTACCAAGGGCGCGTCGAGGTGCCCATGCAAATCGGCAGTGCTGCAACGCATCCCTTCTCCACGCCGGCCTTGCTTCCTGCGAGCTTGCGTACGCCTGCCACTCGTGACGCTGTTCCCCCTGTTACTGCGATTGAAGCCACCCCTGATGCGACGGTGACCCTATCTGCGGACGGCACGCGCCTGGCCGCGGAGGACAAGGACGCCACGGGCGCCGACAGCGAGCAAGGGTCGACAGCGCAATCTGATGAAACAAATCCCCGCCAAGCGCAATTGGACCGGCAGAAGATCGCCGAACTCTCCGGCCGCGACGCCGACGTGCGCTCCCACGAAGCCGCCCATGCCTCGGTAGGCGGCGCGTATGCCGGCTCGCCGAGCTACACCATGCAGCGCGGGCCGGATGGGAAGTCCTATGCCATTGGCGGCGAAGTCGGCATCGATGTCAGCGCCGTGCCGAATGACCCGGCCGCCACCATCAGCAAGATGGAAGTGGTGATGCGTGCCGCCCTGGCACCCGCCGACCCCTCCGGGCAAGACCTGCGTGTCGCCGCCGAGGCGCAGGGCCTGGCCTCCGCGGCGCGTGCCGAGCTGGCGCAGGAACGGCGCAACGAGCGGGTCGAACAAGCCGAAGAAAAACGCGCGGAGAAAGACCAGGACGACCCCGCTGCCGACAACGGTGCGGCAAGCGCCGACACTTCCGCTCCACTTCAGGTGTACCAGAGCATCGCCACCCCGCTGGACAGCACGCCGCAAATAGTCGCTATCGCTTAGCGCTGTAGGACGGATGCTTGACAAGGTTTCGGCGTAAACGTATGTTTCAAACGCCTGTTTGATTGCTGGGCTGAATCCTGGCCGCCGGGCAATCGAGAAAGATCTCGCACAAGACCGCCAAGCCGGTCTCCACATCGTAGAGGTTACCGCTATGCCTGATTACAAGGCCCCCTTGCGTGATATTCGTTTCGTACGTGACGAGTTGCTCGGCTACGAAGCGCACTATCAGAGCCTGCCGGCTTGCGCAGATGCTACCCCGGACATGGTCGACGCCATTCTCGAAGAAGGCGCCAAGTTTTGTGAGCAAGTGCTGTCGCCGCTGAACCGCGTTGGCGACCTGGAAGGCTGCACCTGGAGCGAGTCCGGGGTTAAAACCCCGACTGGTTTCAAAGAAGCCTACAAACAGTACGTTGAAGGCGGCTGGCCAAGCCTGTCGCACGACGTTGACCACGGTGGCCAAGGCCTGCCGGAATCCCTGGGCCTGGTGCTCAGCGAAATGGTCGGCAGCTCGAACTGGTCGTGGGGCATGTACCCAGGCCTGTCGCACGGTGCGATGAACACCATCTCCGAGCACGGCACCCCGGAACAACAGCACACCTACCTGACCAAACTGGTATCGGGCGAGTGGACTGGCACCATGTGCCTGACCGAACCGCACTGCGGTACCGACCTGGGCATGCTGCGTACCAAAGCTGAACCGCAAGCGGACGGCTCGTACAAAGTTTCCGGCACCAAGATCTTCATTTCCGCTGGCGAACACGACATGGCCGATAACATCGTCCACATCGTTCTGGCTCGCCTGCCGGACGCCCCTCAGGGCACCAAAGGTATTTCGCTGTTCATCGTGCCGAAGTTCAACGTGAACGAAGACGGCAGCGTCGGTTCGCGTAACGCCGTGTCCTGTGGCTCGCTCGAGCACAAGATGGGTATCCACGGTAACGCCACCTGCGTAATGAACTTCGACGGCGCCACCGGCTTCCTGATCGGCCCAGCGAACAAAGGCCTGAACTGCATGTTCACCTTTATGAACACCGCTCGCCTGGGTACCGCGCTGCAAGGTCTGGCGCACGCTGAAATCGGCTTCCAGGGCGGCCTGAAATACGCCCGTGAACGTCTGCAGATGCGCTCCCTGACTGGCCCGAAAGCGCCGGACAAAGCCGCTGACCCGATCATCGTGCACCCCGACGTACGTCGCATGCTGCTGACCATGAAAGCGTTCGCCGAAGGCAACCGCGCAATGGTCTACTTCACCGCTCAACAAGTGGATATCGTCAAGTACAGCCAAGACGAAGAAGCCAAGAAGAAGGCCGACGCACTGCTGGCCTTCCTCACGCCGATCGCCAAAGCGTTCATGACCGAAGTCGGCTTCGAAGCTGCCAACCACGGCGTACAAATCTATGGCGGCCACGGCTTCATCGCCGAGTGGGGCATGGAGCAGAACGTTCGCGACAGCCGTATTTCCATGCTGTACGAAGGCACCACCGGTATTCAGGCCCTCGACCTGTTGGGTCGTAAAGTCCTGCAAACCCAAGGCGAAGCACTGAAAAGCTTCACCAAGATCGTGCACAAGTTCCTGCAAGCCAACGAAGGTAACGAAGCAATCGCCGAGTTCACCGCGCCGCTGGCCAAGCTGAACAAAGAGTGGGGCGAGCTGACCATGAAGGTCGGTATGGCGGCCATGAAGGACCGCGAAGAAGTCGGTGCCGCTTCGGTCGACTACCTGATGTACTCCGGCTACACCTGCCTGGCGTACTTCTGGGCTGACATCGCTCGTCTGGCCGCTGAGAAATTGGCTGCCGGCACCAACGAAGAAGCCTTCTACAAAGCCAAGCTGGCAACCGCGCGCTTCTACTTCCAGCGTATTCTGCCGCGTACCCGTACGCACGTAGAAGCCATGCTGTCGGGCGCCAACAACCTGATGGAACTGGCAGAAGAAGACTTCTCCCTGGGCTACTAAGTTGTAGCTGCTCCACCGGTTGAAAAGAACCGCTCGCCCCTAAAGGCGGGCGGTTTTTTTATGCCCGGGTTTCTCTGTTCCTACAGCAAGATGTTTCGCTCTCTAATAGAGGAAATTGCGACAGGAAACGGTGCCGAACGCGCAAGAAATAGGCAAAATGCCAGCCGTTCGCTGCCTTCTTCTGGCGGCCCGTGGAACACGCCCCCGTGCATCGCCTGAAAGCCGTTCGACTCAGCCATTTTTTACCCTCCTTGCTGTTGCTGGTAACAGGGATGGTGGCTGCCAGCTTGACGCAGCTGAATGAGTTCTTCACCTCGCTGTTCAATGTGCTGCCAACCTTGCTGCTGATTCTCGGCGGCGCCTTCTGCCTGATCTATTCCCGCCAGCGCGAGCTGTTCCTGCTGGTGGTGGTGTACTGCGCCTACTTCCTGCTCGATACCCAGGTCGACTTCTTTCGAACCACCGGCAAAGCCCGCTCCGACACCGCGCTGGTATTCCACCTGTGCAGCCTGCTGCTGCCGCTGCTGTATGGCATCTACGCCGCGTGGGTCGAGCGCACCCACCTGGTCCGCGACCTAGTGGCCCGCTCGGCGGTGTTGCTGGCGGTTGGCGCGGTGGTGATCGGCCTGGCGCAGCGCTACCCCGAAGGCATGCTCGAATGGCTGGCGCAGATCCGCTGGCCGTCGCTGCACGCCGACTGGATGAGCATGGTGCAGCTGGCCTACCCGCTGTTCCTGCTGGCCTTTATCGGCCTGATCGCGCAATACATTTATAAGCCGCGGCCGCTGCATGCGGCGCAGTTGGTCGGTTTGCTCGGCCTGTGCTGGATGTTGCCCAAGACCTTCCTGCTGCCCCACGGCCTGAACGTGATGAGCAGCCAGGTGATGCTGATTCTCGCCGTGGCAGTGGCGCATGAGGCCTATCAGATGGCCTTTCGCGATGAGCTCACCGGCCTGCCCGGTCGCCGCGCGCTCAATGAACGGCTGCCGCGTCTGGGCCGCAACTATGTGATCGCCATGGCTGACGTCGACCACTTCAAGAAATTCAACGACACCCACGGCCACGACGTGGGCGACCAGGTGCTGCGTGTGGTCGCCAGCCAGTTGCGCAAGATCGGCGGTGGCGGCAAGGCCTATCGTTATGGCGGAGAGGAATTCACCCTGGTGTTCTCCGGCAAGACTCTGGAAGAGTGCAAACCGCACCTGGAAGCAGTGCGCCAATTGGTGGAAACCTACGTGATCCAATTGCGCGACAAGGGCAGCCGTCCGCAGAACGACACCAAGGGTAAACAACGCCGCGGCGCCGCAGCGGCCACCAGTGTGTCGGTGACCGTGAGCATCGGCGTGGCGGAAAAGGAAAGCGACCAGCGCACCCCTGAAGAGGTGATCAAAGCCGCTGACCGCGCGCTTTACGCGGCCAAGGCCGCTGGGCGCAACTGCGTCGTTCAGCATGGCCAGAACCGCCGCGGGGCGGTACGGGTGGCCGCCAGCAAAGCCCCGGCCGCCTGAAGCGCCCGGTACGCTTATAGGCGCGCATTCAGCGCGCACACGGTGATTGTCCCAGGCACGGGGCCGGCAGTAGTTTGTCGGCCTCGATGACGCTTACCGCGTCCCTGCCAAGGAGAATCTCCATGCCCGAATACAAGGCTCCCCTGCGCGACATGCGCTTTCTGGTCGACGAAGTTTTCGACTTCCACGCTGGCTATGCAGCCATGGGCGCAGTCGACGCCTCGCCGGACATGGTCAATGCCATCCTTGAGGAAGGTTCGAAGTTCTGCGAGCAGGTCATCGCCCCGCTGAACCGCTCCGGTGACGAAGAGGAATGCCACTTCGACAACGGCGTGGTCACCACACCGAAAGGTTTCAAGGAAGCCTTCCAACAGTTCGCCGAAGGCGGCTGGATGAGCCTGTCGGTCGACCCGAACTACGGTGGCCAGGGCCTGCCGCACTCATTGGGCTTGTTGTTCAGCGAAATGATCGGCTCCAGCAACTACGCCTGGGGCATGTACCCGGGCCTGACCCAGGGCGCCATGGCGGCCATCTACGCCCACGGCACCGAAGAGCAGAAGCAGGCCTACCTGACGCGCATGACCGCCGCCAGCTGGACCGGCACCATGTGCCTCACCGAAGCCCACTGCGGCACTGACCTGGGCCTGATCAAAACCCGCGCCGTGCCTCAGGCGGATGGCAGCTACGCGCTGACCGGGAGCAAGATTTTCATCTCCTCCGGTGAGCACGATATGAGCGACAACATCGTCCACCTGGTACTGGCCAAACTGCCGGACGCACCAGCGGGCACCAAAGGCATCTCGCTGTTTATCGTGCCCAAATTCATTCCCGGCGCTGACGGTGAAGCCGGCGAGCGCAACGCCGTGAGCTGTGGCTCCATCGAACACAAGATGGGTATCAAGGGCTCGGCCACCTGCGTAATCAACTTCGATAACGCCAAGGGCTTCCTGATTGGTGAGCTGAACAAAGGCCTCAACTGCATGTTCACCATGATGAACCATGCGCGGTTGGGCACCGGTATGCAGGGCCTTTGCCTGGGCGAAACCAGCTACCAGGGCGCACTCAAATACGCCACCGAGCGCCTGCAAATGCGTTCGCTGACCGGCGCCAAGGCCCCGGAAAAATCCGCTGACCCGATCATCGTCCACCCGGACGTACGGCGCATGCTGTTGACCATGAAAGCCTTCAACGAAGGCAACCGCGCGCTGTCGTACTTCTGCGCCCAGTTGCTCGACCAACTGCACGCCGACACCGCCGAACAGCGCCAGCAAGCCGAAGACCTGCTGGCCTTCCTCACGCCGATCTGCAAAGCCTTTATGACCGAGACCGGCCTTGAGGTGACCAACCACGGTATGCAGGTGTTTGGTGGCCACGGCTTTATCCGCGAGTGGGGCATGGAGCAATTGGTGCGCGACTGCCGCATTGCCCTGCTGTACGAGGGCACCAACGGCATTCAGGCCCTCGACCTGCTCGGCCGTAAGGTGCTCGGCAGCCAAGGCAAACTGCTGCGCGGCTTTACCAAGCTGGTGCACAAGTTCTGCGAAGCCAACGCCGCGCATCCGCAGCTGCAAGGGCCGTTCGCCCAGCTGGCGAGCTTGAATAAAGAGTGGGGCGAGTTGACCACCAAGGTCGGCATGGCCGCGATGAAAAACCCCGACGAAGTGGGCGCTGCAGCGACCGACTACCTGATGTTCTCCGGCTATGTGGTGCTGGCCTACTTCTGGCTGCGCATGGCAGTGGTTGCCCAGGAAAAACTTGACGCCGGCAGCGGCGATGCCGCGTTCTACCAAGCCAAGCTGGCCACTGCTGACTTCTACTTCAAACGCCTGCTGCCGCGCACCCTGGTGCACCGTGCCGGCGTGGAAGCGGGCAGCGAAAGCCTGATGCAACTGAGCGCCGAGCAGTTCGCCGGTTAAGCGCCTAGGCTGAACAGGAGCCCGCCCATGTGGCGAGCTTTTTGTTTTCTGCAGCGATGAAATACTCAAGACCGATGCTGATTAAGCTCCCCTTGCCCGCTTGCGGGAGAGGGGACCGACCGCGCTACGGTCATGACTGTGGCGCGACCTATCGGTCGCACCATGACCCTATGTGTCTGAAAAGTTGTTCGGTTAAACTCCGACCCCTGCCCCATACCGGCCGCTGGGCCGTATCGTTGGATCGTTCGAGGATCGTCACATGGCCGACTACAAAGCTCCCCTGCGCGATATGCGCTTTGTCCTCAATGAAGTATTTGAGGTCTCCAAACTCTGGCAGCAGCTGCCTGCGCTGGCAGAAACCGTCGATGCCGACACCGCCGAGGCGATCCTCGAAGAAGCCGGCAAGGTCACTGCCAAAACCATCGCCCCGCTGAACCGCAGCGGCGACGAAGAAGGCTGCCGCTGGAACAACACCGTGGTCAACACCCCGGCTGGCTTCCCGGAAGCCTACAAGATTTACGGTGAAGGCGGCTGGGTTGGCGTCGGTGGCGACCCTACCTACGGCGGCATGGGCATGCCCAAGGTGCTCGGCGCGCAAGTTGAGGAAATGCTCAACGCCGCCAACCTGTCGTTCGGTCTGTACCCGATGCTGACCGCCGGCGCTTGCCTGTCGATCAACGCCCACGCCAGCGCCGAGCTGAAAGAAACCTACCTGCCGAACATGTATGCCGGCGTCTGGGCAGGCTCCATGTGCCTGACCGAACCGCATTCGGGTACTGACCTGGGCATCATCCGCACCAAGGCCGAGCCGCAGGCTGATGGCTCGTTCAAAGTCACCGGCACCAAGATCTTCATCACCGGCGGCGAGCACGACCTCACCGAAAACATCATCCACCTGGTACTGGCCAAACTGCCGGACGCCCCAGCGGGCTCCAAAGGCATTTCGCTGTTCCTGGTACCGAAGTTCATGGTCAATGCCGACGGCAGCCTGGGCGAGCGCAACACCGTTACCTGCGGCTCCATCGAACACAAGATGGGTATCCAGGGTTCGGCTACCTGCGTGATGAACTTCGACGGCGCCACCGGCTACATCATCGACGGCCCGAACAAAGGCCTGGCCGCGATGTTCACCATGATGAACTACGAGCGTCTGGGCGTGGGTATCCAGGGCCTGGCCGCAGGCGAACGCTCCTACCAGAGCGCGGTGGAATATGCCCGTGACCGTCTGCAAAGCCGCGCGCCAACCGGCCCGGTAGCCAAAGACAAAGTCGCCGACCCGATCATCGTGCACCCGGACGTGCGCCGCATGCTGCTGACCATGAAGGCCAGCAACGAAGGTGGCCGTGCGTTCTCCAGCTACGTGGCGATGCAGCTCGACACCGCCAAGTTCAGCGAAGACGCCACTACCCGCAAACGCGCGGAGGAGCTGGTTGCCTTGCTGACCCCGATCGCCAAAGCCTTCCTCACCGACCTCGGTCTGGAAACCACCGTGCACGGCCAGCAGATCTTCGGCGGCCACGGCTTTATCCGTGAGTGGGGCCAGGAGCAACTGGTACGTGACGTGCGCATCACCCAGATCTACGAAGGCACTAACGGCATCCAGGCCCTCGACCTGGTCGGCCGCAAGATCGTCGGCAGCGGCGGTGCGTTCTACAAGCACTTCGCCGATGAGATCAAAGCCTTCACCGGCAGCGCCGACGCCTCGCTGGCCGAGTTCGTCGAGCCGTTGAAAGCCGCCGTCGCCAACCTTGACGACCTGACCGCCTGGGTGCTGGAAAGCGCCAAGGGCAACCCGAATGAAATCGGCGCGGCCTCGGTGGAATACCTGCACGTGTTCGGTTACACCGCCTATGCCTACATGTGGGCACTGATGGCGCGTGCGGCACTGGGCAAGGAAGGTCAGGACGAGTTCTACGCCAGCAAACTGGGCACCGCGCGTTTCTACTTCGCCCGCCTGCTGCCGCGTATCCACTCCCTGACTGCTTCGGTGAAAGCCGGTAGCGAGTCGCTGTTCCTGCTCGACGCTTCGCAGTTCTGATGACGTTTCAGCGCTAACAAAAAGCCCCGCCGATGCGGGGCTTTTTGTTGCAGGTGTCGTTTGCAGGTCGGGCCAATCGCGGCTGAAGCCGCTCCTACGGATTGTGGATCTCGTAGGAGCGGCTTCAGCCGCGATTGCCTTTACTCCTGTGTCAACTGATCCGCTGCCGCCGGCGCATCGATATACCGATTGCGGGTGCCTTGCAGTGCTTCAATCTGGTCGTTGCGGGCTTTTTCCTCGGCGTCTGGCGGATCGATCTGGTTCCACTTCTTGTACATCTGCAGCTGGCCAACAATGGGAAGGCCGTATTCGCTGCGCATGTAAAAAATCGCCCGGGCGACGTTGCCCTTGGCCGAGTCCGGTGGCTCGATCAACTGGAAGCTGGCTTTGAGCTGGCAACCAATGTCACTGAACTTGCTCGACACCCCCTCGCCCAACTCGCCGAATTGCGCGTTTCGCCGCGCCAGTTCCACCAGGCTGAGGGCCGGGTAGAGGTTGTGCAGGTCGCTCAACATAAAGGGGTACTGCGGGTTGGCAGTGGTGCATTGCTCGTCGGTGACGCAGCGCAGCGCCGATTTGATCTGCTTGACCGTGTACACCAGGCTGGCCGTGACCTGGCCGCGCTCACCGGTAAATGGCTTGGCGCAATACAGGGTTGTGCCACCTTTGGCGTAGAGCTGTTTCCAGAAGAATTGGTCGACCGCGACCTTGGGATCGGAGAGTTGATTCTGGCCGCCAGCGAAGGCGGTGGAACAAGCGCAAAACGTTAAACCAACGAAGGCAACTGCTACTGCGCGCATGAGACGAAACCCCAGGGAACTGCTGTATCGGCGTTGTTATAGTTTTGTTGTTTTGTAGGACAAAGCGAGTCTAACAAGAGCCCTGTCACAAAATAAAGCCGGCCTAAGGCATGGTTTACAACGGTGTAAGCCAAAACTTACAAAGCGTGCTGCTAATCGCCGCTACCGCCTGTCACAGAGCGTCGTTAATCTCCTGCCCATGGACGTTGCGCAGGAAGCGCCTAGGAACGAATAGGGATACGCTGGATTTCCATCAGGACGATGGACGATTACGGACGTCAGGACACAGTCTGCAAAGCCCCGCCTCGGCGGGGTTTTCTTTTTTCAGGCAGACCAAAAAAACACCGACTTTGTGTCGGTGTTTTTGTTTGTGCGGATTCTGTTACGCCGCCTCGATGGCCGCCTGATTGTCGCGCCGGTTCTTGTGCACCGTGGCGGCAACCACCAGCAGCAGAAGGATTGCCGCGAGTACCGCTGACGAGCCGATGGTGCCGAAATCCAGGCCGCCTTTTTCGTGTGGCTTGGTTAGCACGTCACCCAGGGTGGCGCCGAACGGGCGGGTCAGCACGAAGGCCAGCCAGAACAGCAGCACCGACGAGATGCGGGTGTAGAAGTGCAGCAGCACGACCACCGCGATGGTGCTGCCAATCAGCAGCGCGCCACCGGCAAAACCCAGGCCCGAGTCGTCGGCCAGGTAATCGCCCAGCGCCGTGCCCAGGGTGTTGGAGAACAGAATCGCGATCCAGTAGAACAGCTCGCCCTTGAAGGTGCGCACGTGGTTCACCGACAGCGAGCCTTCGCTCCAGCGCCAGACGGCCAGGGTGACCAGCAAAATAGTGATCAGCAGCGCCGAGCCGGTGGCGTAACCCAGGCCCAGGGTGCGGTCCATAAAGTCCGACATGGTGGTGCCGGCGGTGCTGGTGGAGAGAATCACGATCCAGTACAGCATCGGGTTGTAGGTTTTGGCTTTGAGTTGGGTGATCAGGGTGATCAGAAACACGCTGATCAGAATCAGTGAGCTGATGGCGTAGCCAACATTGAGGGTCATCGACAGCAAGTCCCCGGCGGTTTCGCCGAGGGTGGTTGCGCAAATTTTCATCACCCAGAAGGCCAGGGTGATCTGTGGAAGTTTATTCATCGGCGTGCATTCCTGAGGCGGAGTAGATGGCGTGATGGCTGTGCACGCCGGACGACATCCTGGCCTGCCAAGAGTCGTTACTGGATGTTTCGGAATGCAGAATGCAAAGGCGGGGGTGAAAAAAAGGTCAACGGCAGATGAAAAAAACATCGCAGGTCAAATAGGGCGGTCTGCCCAGGGCGGACAGACCGTTTTTTGCCGCATTCAGCCTTTGCTGTGCAACGCCACCCATTGCGCGTAGGTGTCGATGAATTTCTGCAGAAACGGCTTGATGCCATCGCTCAATGTGCCGTCCTCGCTGAAGAAACTGCCGGCGCCGCCCAGGTAGGCTTCCGGCTGCTGCAGCATGTGCACGTCGAGAAACACCATGGACTGCCGCAGATGATGGTTGGCCCCAAAGCCACCCACCGCGCCCGGCGAGGCGCTGACCACGCCGCCGGCCTTGCCGCTGAACACGCTCTGGCCATAAGGCCGCGAGCCGACATCGATGGCATTTTTCAGCGGCGCCGGTACCGAGCGGTTGTATTCCGGGGTGATGAATAACAGCGCTTCGGCAGCTTTCACTTTTTCGCGAAACGCCGTGTAGGCGGCGGGCGCCGGGGTAACGTCGATGTCTTCGTTGTACAGCGGCAGGTCGCCGATTTCGACAATTTCCAACTGCAGCGAGGGCGGTGCCAGCTCGGCCAGTGCCAGGGCCAGCTTACGGTTGATCGAAGCTTTACGCAGACTGCCAACCAATACCGCGACGCGATGAACCTTGCTCATGGTGACTCCTCAGGCGGGATGGAAAAGGGTGAGCTAGGAACTATAGCTGGCCTTTGCCGCTGCACCGCCCGGCCTAGAGCCTACGCAAACGTGGAGAACAGATCGGCGACAAACGCCTTCTGCGCCTCACTGGGTTGGCGACCGCGATGGCTGCCCAGATAGAAGTTCACGCTGAAACTCAGCTGCTTGGGCAACAGCGCCCGCAGTCGTCCCGACGCCACCCATGGCGCGGCGATATGGGTGGGTAGATAGCCCAGATGGGCGCCAGACAACACAAACGCCAGCGTGCCTTCCACCTGCTCGCTGCGCGCACTGCTGATCACCGCTTGCCAGGGGTCGTCGGCTTGCTCGAAGCGGTAGGGGTACTTCACCCCGTCCTGCGCGCGCAATTCTTCCAACGTCACTTTCTTGCGCGCGAACAGCGGGTGACCCTCGGCGCAATACAGGGCCTGTTCTTCGGCAAACAGCAGCTGATGATCGATGGCCGCCTGCACCCCGGAAAAATAGCCGATGGCCAGGTGCATCTGGTCCTGCAACAAACGCCGCTCCAGTTCGGCCGGGGCGGCGCTGCGCAGTTCGATCTGCACCGCCTGATTACGCTGGCGGAAACGGCGAATGGCCTTGCTGACTTTGCCCAGCACAAGCGGGTCGAGGGCCTCTGACAAGCCAATGCAGAGATCACCGAGCAGTTTGTCAGCCATGCCTTGGGCTTCGTTCTTGAACACATCCAGCGCAGTGAACAACTTGCGCGTGGCCTGCAGCACCTCTTCGCCTTTGGGCGTCAGACGAAAGCCGGCTTTGCCGCGTTCGCACAGGCGAAACCCCAGGCGCGTTTCCAGCTTGGCCATCTGCGTGCTGATGGTCGACTGGCCTATTCCCAGCTCACCTTGGGCGGCGCTGAAGCCGCCGTTTTCGACCACGGTAATAAACAGCCGCAGCAGTTGCAGATCAAGGTCGCGTACCTGGCTGAGCATGGCGATTCCAAACATTGATGAAGTGCGATGCCAGGGTATATCACTTTGCATTTATCCGAAGCAAAGCGCAGCGCAGTATCACGGCCATCCAGAGCTTCCTGCCGCCCTGTTTGCACCGGAGCGGCCCTGCGAGAGGCGCGGTCACCGTAATCTGCCCAGGAGATCACCATCATGCGAATAGCCGCGTGCGCGTTACTGCTGGCCGCCACTTTGCCCCTGCATCTGCAGGCAGAAGAAAAGGCGCTGAATATCTACAACTGGTCTGAATACATCGGCCCTGAAGCGCTCAAGGGCTTTCAGGCCGAGACCGGCATCCAGATCAAGTACGACGTGTTCGACAGCCCCGAAGCCCTGGACAGCAAACTGCTCACCGGCGGCAGCGGCTACGACCTGGTCTTCCCCTCATCCAGTGGCCTGGCCCGCGCCATCAAGGCCAAAGCCGTGCAGCCGATCGACCCTGCCGGCCTCAAGCTTTACAGCAACCTTGCCCCGGATCTGCTGAGCAAACTCGCCACCTCCGACCCCGACAACCGCTACGGCGTGCCCTACACCTGGGGCACCGTCGGCCTCGGGCTGAACAAGGACGCGGTCAGCAAGCGCCTGGGCAACGACGTGCCGCTCAACAGCCTCGACCTGCTGTTCAAGCCCGAATACGCCAGCAAGCTGAAAGACTGCGGCATCGGCGTGCTCGACTCGCCGCAAGAGGTGATCAGCATCGCCCTCAACTACCTCGGTCACGACCCCTACAGCACGCAACCCGCTGACCTCAAACAGGTGCAGCAACTGCTCGCCGCTCTGCAGCCAAACGTCCGCTACGTGGCCTCCGGCCGGCAGATCGACGACCTGGCCAAAGGTGAGGTGTGTTTGGCCCTGAGCTACAACGGTGACGCCGCCACTGCCGCCGCCCGTGCGGTGGAAGCCAAGCAGCCGTTCGAAGTGGTCTACCGCATTCCTCGCGAAGGCACCCTGGTGTGGTTCGACACCATGGCCATTCCGGTTGACGCCCCGCACCCGCAAGCGGCCCTGGCGTTCATCAATTACATGCTGCGTCCCGAGGCGATCGCTGAGGTCACCAACAGCGTGTTCTTTGCCAACGCCAACAGCGCTGCCACGGCCATGGTCGACCTGGCCGTGACCAGCGACCCGGATATCTACCCACCCGCCGAGGTGCGCGCGCACCTGTTCAGCGAGCAGATGCAAACCCTGGCGCAACAACGCGAGCGCACCCGCCTATGGACCGCCTTCCGCAGCCACTACAAATAAGGACAGCCGACATGGATCAGGCCACCCGTAACGACCAAGCCATCACCCGTGACAGCCTCTATGGCACCGCCGCCGAATCCACCTACGGCGGCATCACCAGCTTTATGCGCCGCCGCTACAGCCGCGACCTTCGCGGCGTCGATGTGGTGGTCAGTGGCGTGCCGTTCGACACCGCCACCACCAACCGTCCCGGCACCCGGTTTGGTCCGCGGGCGATTCGCGCGGCGTCCACGCAAATGGCCTGGGCGCGCCCATCGGCCTGGGAGTTCGACCCCTTCGACGAACTGGCTGTGATCGATTACGGCGACTGCGATTTCGACCATGGCCAACCGCAGCTCACCCCTGGTGCTATCGAGGCCCACGCCGACGAGATCCTCGCCGCCGGCTGCGCCATGCTTACCCTGGGTGGCGACCACTTCATCAGCTACCCGTTGCTCAAAGCCCATGCGAAAAAGCACGGCAGCCTGTCTCTGATTCACTTCGACGCCCACAGCGACACCTGGCCGGACGAAGAGGTGCAGCGCATCGATCACGGCACGATGTTCTACCACGCCGCTCGCGAGGGCTTGGTAGACCCGGCGCGCTCGGTGCAGATCGGCCTGCGCACCACCAACGATGACGTCATGGGCTTTCAGGTACTCGACGCCCGCCACGTGCACCGCCACACCCCGGAGCAGATCGCTGAACAGATCCGCGCCCGGGTGGGCGACAATCCGGTGTACCTGACTTTCGACATCGACTGCCTCGACCCGGCGTTTGCCCCCGGCACCGGCACGCCGGTCTGCGGCGGTTTGAGCAGTCATCAGGCCCTGGAGATTCTCCGTGGCCTGCGAGGCATCAACCTGGTGGGCATGGACGTGGTGGAAGTGGCACCGCCTTACGACCACGCCGAAGTGACCGCCCTGGCCGGCGCCACGATAGCGGTGGAAATGCTCTGCCTGTACGCGGCGAAACATACGCACAAAGATTGAGGCGTTACTGAGGTTGAACTGCGCAGGCGGGTCGCGGGTCGGTTATGGGGTACGTTTTCAACTGAAAGGAACTGACTTCATGGACCTGATCCGCATCCTGATCGCCATTCTGCTGCCGCCGCTCGGCGTTTTCCTGCAAGTAGGTTTTGGCGGCGCCTTCTGGCTCAATATCCTGCTGACGTTGTGTGGCTACATCCCCGGCATCGTCCACGCGGTGTACATCATCGCCAAGCGCTGATCCGTCCTCATCTACCAGCCCCCCACCGTCGTCCCAGCCTGCGCTGGGACGACGGCGGAGAATCTTCGCCCAACAAAAAGCCCCGCAATGGCGGGGCTCTTTTACCTTAGCGGGTGATTACTGCTGCAACGTCAGCTGAATGTCATCACCCAGATCATCCGCCAGCAAACCCAGCGAGAAGCCGGAAATCGAAGCAATGGTGCCGCGCCACAGTAACCCGTCGCTGGCCGGCATCTGCCCGGACGGCGTGCTCAGCTTGGCGTCCTTCAAATGCAGGTACTGCACCGGTGGCGGTGTTTCGCCGTCGGTCTTGGGCAAACGCGACTTGCCCAACTCCGCATAGTGCGCCCGCAGGCGGTCGGCATCGGCCACCGGCCAGGAGCTGGCAAACGCCTCGCCAAACAGGCGGAAATACTGCTCAACGCTGATCAGAATGCCCGAGATAATGCCGGCCGGGGTCGACAAGGTGATCCCCACCTGCAGCTCGGTTTCGTTGGTCAGTTGCACCAGATCCTGCAAAAACCAGTCGGTGGTCCGACCGTGCCAGGTCAAGTCCTTCATCACCGGGTCGACCAGATCCTCGGCCACTTGTTGATGCCAACTTGGTTTTGCATTGTCCTGAGTCATCTTCGCTCCATGCTGCCGATGAAGGCAGTTTTCAGTCATTACGGGTGTCTTGTTATCAGCCCAGTGTAGGCAATGCGCCACACACAAGGCCAATCTGCCGTCAGACCATTACATCAATGGCATTGCCCAGATTCGGTGGATTGCTCGGCACCGCCGATAGATCGGGAATTGCCTGAATCAACGCCATGGCGCTGCTGGACTGCAAGTCCAAGGCTTTGCTGAGCATCTTGATCGACACATCGGATGCGAGCTTCGCGGAATGCGCATTCGAGACCGCCGCGCCAACACTGGAAATGTCCATGCCGTACCTCCGTAGGAAACGGTTACCTAAGGTCGACTGGCCGCTGGGCCCCTAAGTTCAACTAAGGTGCCGGGCGCAGGCGAGGTTGAATCGGCTGTATCGGCAGGGAAGGGGTGTGCTGGAGGGCCGTTGGTCATTCAGGGTGGGTGCCAGGACGAACTGCGCCGTAGACAGGGGGCGGTTGCTTTAGTAGCGTTCCGGCGTGCTCAGGAACCCTCGCGTCAGCGCGACAACCAATGAAAGGACTCACTATGTTCATCAGCGAATTGCCGGCTGTTTCCCGTCTGCGTGTATGCCTCGTCCCCGCTGCCATTGGTGTGCTGGCGCGGTGTGATAGCGGCGATCAGGGGGGATTCTGAATATGGCGATGAAACGTGCATGTGCCCTGTTCCTCCTGGCGTTGGCTGCGCTGTTCCTGTTCGGATTTTTCTCCTCGGTGGCGCGCACGTTGTGGTTCGTCGCCCATGCTGAGGTGCACAGCGCCACGGTCAGCGACTACCGCAACGCCCAGCGCGACCCAGACCGCCCACCGCTCTATGTGCCATTGCTGAGCTATCAACGCGACGGCCAGGCCGTGGTTGCCAGCGACCATGATTCCTCCCGCGAGAAGCCCTACGCCGTGGGAGAGCAACTGAGCATCTACGTCGACCCCAATGCCCCCGACCGCGCGATCATCCGTTCGCTGTCGAGCCTGGCCAGCACGCCCCTGTTTGCCCTGCTGATGGCCTATATCTTTGCCTGGGGCAGTGGCGTGATTTACCGCAGCCTGCCGGCCACACCTGAACAGCAGAGCGCCGGCAAAGTGGACGCCTTCTACGCGCGCTATGGCCACTACCTGAAGCCGAGCACGCTGATTCTGATTCTGCTGTTCTTGCCGTTGCTGGCGTTCGTCAGCGTATTTACCTTTCTCGCCCCGCGCCTGATTCCCTCCTTGCGGCGCAGCAAACGTGACAGCGAGGCCCTGGTGAAAGCGCTGGAAGCCAACGGCTTCTTCAACCTGGAGCACCAGCCGCTGCCGTTGCCGGCGTTCAAAAAACATATCCAGCAGTACTACGCCCTGCACCTGGCGGACTACCGCGTGTGCAACAGCGGGTCCGGCACCTTCGCCGAGCGGGTGCAAAGCATGGCGGCCTGGTTCGGCCGCCGCGGCATTGACCTCAAGGTGCGCGTCGGCAAACAGCCCGGCGAACTGCACTACGGCGAAAACGGCGTGCTGCGCCTGCCAGGGCTCGACGAAGAAGGAGGCCAGGACGTCGATACCCGCCAGATCGACCTGGCCCTGGCGCGCCTGTTCAATCGCTGGCTTAGCCAGCAAGGGCGTGCCGAGCGACTTTACGTACCGTTCCCCTACGGTGAAATGGTCATGCTCAGCGAAGCGCTGCACCAGGTGCTGCTCGAGTCCCCGGTATTTCCCCGTGAACGCATTCCCCTGAGCGTCGGCACCGAAGGCGAAAACAACATCGCCCGCCTGGCCAAAACCCAGAACCACCCGCTGGCCTGGCGCTACCATCGCCTGTTCAAACTGAACGGCGACACCCTCGGCGGCCTGGCTGGTGAAACCTTCGCCAGCCAACTCCAGCAACACCTGAGCGCCTCCGGCAGCCACCTGGGCGCGCTACTCGGCGAAACCCCACAAGGCCGCCTCTACGCCCTTCATAGCCTTGAGGCCGTTGACGAGCCGCCACGACTGCTGCTTTACGTCCTCACCGCCGCAGCCTACGCCCGCGCCGAAGCGATCCCCGACCTGGCCCTCCGCCCCGGCAAGCCGCCAAGCTCCGGCTTGCTCCTGCCTACCCCGCAACACCTGAGCGCCGACAACCGCCTGGTCTACAGCGAAAACGGCACCGCCATCGACCTGCTGGACCTCAACACCCAAACCATCACCCGCATCGCCGAGCCAGACGAATGCCGCGCCTACATGGACCTGACCCTCGACGAAAGCGGGCGCTGGCTCCTGTACTGGTACGTCAACGAAGACCTCGACTTCCCGATGATGACCCTCCACGACCTGCCCACCCAACGCAGCACCGAAGTGGATTACCGCCCGCTGATCGACTACCGCTTCGACACGTTGCGCTGGAAGCAGGCACCGACGTTGTTTAGCGTGAATAACCAACTTACCGAGAGCCAGGATGACTGGCGGCTTGATCCTGCCAGTGGGGAGTTGGAGGCGTTGGAGAGGGAAGAGGTGAGTGCCTGAGAGGCCTTCATTACTCGAAAAGCAGAAACGAAAAAGCCGCGCATTGCGCGGCATTTTTAATGGTGTGGCGAGTATTAAAGGCTCTGCATTGTTCTGCACTTGGGAAATGCCGAGCATCCCCAAAACTGCTTCCCAGCATTGGCACCGGACTTCACCGTTCGTATCAGTAAGGCGCTGCCACACTTTGGGCATTGCCGCTCTGCAGTCGGATCGTTTCTGCGCTTGAGGTTTTGCACGTGTTCGCGGTGGGTGGCGAGCGTCGCTGCGCGCCGGCCGGTTTGCAGCGCCTGCAGAAAAATATCGACTTCTGCCTGGCTAAATATCGGCTCCTGGAAGGCTTTGATATAGCGGATAAAACCAATGCCTTGAGTTACGTTGGCAGGCATTTGCGTTTTGAACGTGCTGCCGCCAACGAAGGTAATCACCGAGTGCAACTGCTCGGCATTCACGCCCAGAGTGGCTTCCAGCGCCTTCAGATGTTTGTAGTTCTGCCGCAGTGGGTTCTGGAATTTGAATGTGTGTTTGTAGAGTTTTTGCGTCCACTGCGCTTGCTTTTCTCCGCCGAAAATCCACCCGCTCATGTTCTTCGTTTCCAGCACAAAGATGCCGAAACGTGAGAGAAACACGTGATCGATCTGCGTGGTGCCGTCAAGCGTATTCAGGGTGACGTTGTGCAGGCGGCGGTAGGTATTTTTATCCAACCGCCAGTGGGCGAATAAGCGTACGAGGAGTTCGCCGATATACCCCTTTGCCCAAGGGGTTTTCAGTAGGCCGACCAGCACCATTAGCGGGATAAACCAGGCAAATGTACCTGAGATCTGGGCAATGATAGGGCTGAAATCCATTTCTAAACCGTCACTCTTCCTGAGGGATTTGGGATCTTATCCAAAGTGATGGCAGATGGCCCAGATAAATTGTCCCTCCCACGGGCTGTGTCTACTTGATAGCGAGCGCTGCGGTTACGGCAGGCACAAAAAAGCCGCGCAGTTGCGCGGCTTTTTAATTGGTGGGCCCACACGGACTTGAACCGTGGACCAAAGGATTATGAGTCCTCTGCTCTAACCAACTGAGCTATAGGCCCTCAGAAAGTGCGCGGATTATACCGGCGCGGTTTGCGGAGTGCCAATTGCGTGGCGCGGGGTTAGGAAAGTCCCTGCAAATTTGTCAGGGGTTACCGCGCGGCTGAGGATGAAACCCTGGATTTGTTCGCAGCCTTCTTGAATGAGGAAGCCTTCCTGTTCGGGGGTTTCTACTCCTTCGGCGATGACGGTCAGTTGCATGCTGCGGCCCAGGGCAATGATGGCGCGGGTAATGGCGGCGTCGTGGGGGTCTTCGGGCAGGCCGCGGACGAAGGATTGGTCGATTTTCAGGGTGTCGAGCGGCAGGCGCTTGAGGTAGCTGAGGGAGGAGTAGCCGGTGCCGAAGTCGTCGATGGCCAGCAGCACGCCAAGTTTTTTCAGGTCGTGGAGGATGGTCAGGGCTTCTTCGGTCTGGTTCATGATGAAGCTTTCGGTGATTTCCAGTTGCAGCATATTCGGCTGCAGGTGGTGTTCGGCCAGCAGGTTGGCGATGCGCTCGACCAGGCGAGGCTGGCGCAGTTGGGCGCCGGCGAGGTTGACCGAAAGCGGGCCGAACGGTTGGTGCTGTTGTTGCCATTCGCCCATCTGCTTGCAGGCTTGGGCCAGCACCCAGTCGCCGATCGGCAGGATCAGGCCGTTGTCTTCGGCCAGGGCGATAAAACGTTCTGGCGGCACGTTGCCAAACACCGGGCTGTGCCAGCGCAGCAGTGCTTCGGCACCCACAATCTGGCGGGTGACCAGGCACAGTTTCGGTTGGTAGTGCAGGCTCAGTTCGTTGCGTTCGATGGCGCGGCGCAGTTCGTTTTCCAGGGCGATGCGGTCGGTGGCCTGTTCGGTCAGGTCGCGGGTGTACAGCTCGGCGCGGTTGCGGCCGTTGGCTTTGGAGCGGTACATGGCGGCGTCGGCGTTTTTGATCAGGGTGGCGACGTCCATGCCATCCTGGGGAAACAGGCTAGCGCCGATGCTGGCGGTGATGAAGAACTCATGGCCGTCAGCCTGGAAGGGCGCGCTCAGGCAGGTGAGCAGTTTGTTCGCCACCCGTTCGGCATCTTCGGCCTGGTGCAGGCCGGGCAACAAGATGATGAATTCGTCACCGCCCAGCCGTGCGACGGTGTCGATGTCGCGCAGTTGGCTGCGCAGGCGCTGGGCGGTGGCTTGTAGCAAGAGGTCGCCGACCGGGTGGCCGAGGCTGTCGTTGATGTGTTTGAAGCGATCGAGGTCGAGGAACAGCACGGCGCCGAGGCTGCTGTTGGATTGGCCGTCGGCGAGCATGGCGTGCAGGCGGTTTTCGAACAGCAGGCGGTTGGGCAGGCCGGTCAACGAGTCGTGGTGGGCCTGGTGGTCGAGTTTGTCCTGGGCGCGTTTGAGCGAGGTGATGTCGGCGAACACGCCGACAAAATGGGCGATCCGGCCCTCGCTGTTGCGCACGGCGCTGATGGTCAGCCACTGGGGGTATAGCTCGCCATTTTTGCGTTTATTGCAGATCTCGCCTTGCCAGTGGCTGGTGGCATCGAGCTGGTGCCACATGGCGGCGTAGAAGGCGCTGTCGTGCTGGCCGGAGGCGAGTAGGTGCGGCGAGCGGCCCAAGGCTTCGGCCTCGCTGTAGCCGGTGATCTCGGTGAACGCACGGTTGACGGCGGTGATGCGTTGTTCGGTATCGGTGATCAGCACGCCTTCGGCGGTGCTTTCGAACACGGTGGCGGCGAGCTGGAGTTTTTCCTGGGTGCGGGTGCGTTCGGTGACGTCGCGGGCAATGGTCAGTACGCAGCGTTCGCCGTTGATTTGCATGCCCTGCATGGATATTTCGCACAGTCGCAGTTCGCCGTTTTTGGCGCGAATGACGGCGGTGTAGTCGCGTACCGTGCCGGTGTCTTTCAGGCGTTGCATGACGGCGGCGCGATCCGCCGGGTTGTGCCACAGGCCAAGGCCGATGGTGGACTGGTTGGCGACGTCGTCATTGCTGTAGCCGGTCAGGCTGCTGAAGCCTTCGTTCACTTCCAGGATCCGGCCGTCCTGCATGCGGGTTAGCAACAAGCCGTCGGGCGAGGCGTGGAAGGCTTTGGCGAACTTCTCTTCGGAAAACTGGAGCTGTTCCTGGGTTTGTTTCACTTGGCTGATATCGCGCACGACGACCACCAGCGCAGGGGTATCAGCGAGTTGGAACTGCTGGGCAGAAATCAGGCCGGTGAAGAGTTCGCCGTTCTGCCGGCGGAACAGCATCTCCAGGTTGCGCAGGCTTTCTCGCTGCAGGCGCTGAAGCACCTGCGGGCCGGCGCCGGGCACGCCCCAGAGGTTCAATTTGGTGCCGTTTTTGCCGAGCGCGTCGGCGGCGCGGATGCCGGTGTGCTCTTCGAAGGACGGGTTCACTTCCAGTAGGCAGCCATCTTCTCGACGGGCGATCACCAGGATGTCCGGGCACTGCTGGAACACTGAGGCGAACTTCTGTTCGGAGAGACGCAGGGCCTGTTCGATCTGTTTGGTTTCGGTGACGTCGATCATTACCCCGCGCAGCACGGCGGCACCGCGGTGTTCGATCAGGGTGACGATGTCGTGCACCCAGATCAGGCGGCCGTCGGCGGCGTACATGCGGTAGTCGATGGTGTGGTCGCGGCCGGCGTCGGTCTCCTGGCGGCAGTAACTCAGGGTGCGTTCGCGGTCTTCGGGATGCAGGGCGTTGGCCCAGAAGTCCGGGTCGTGCCAGGCGCTTAACGGGTAGCCGAAGAGTTTTTCGGCGTGGGGCGATACGTAGGTGTAGCTGAAATCGTCGCGGTTGGCTTCCCAGGTCACCGCCGACAGGCATTCCACCAGGCTGCGAAAATGCTGTTCACTGCTGCGCAGGGCTTGTTCCAGGGTACCGCGGCGGCTGATTTCGCTGCTCAGGCGGCGGTTCACCGCTACCACTGCAATCAATACCAGTAGCAGGATCGCCAGGCCTGGGCCCGCCACCATCAGGGTTTTGCGCCAGACGCTGCGTTGGTCCAGCACGCCACCGAGCCAGTGCTCCTGCATGGCTTCGATTTCGCTGCTGCTCAGGTCGGCGAACAGCTTGTCGAGGATATCCACCAGAATGGCCTGGTCTTTCGGTACGGCCATCGACAGTTGGTAGCGGTAGGGCGTTTCGCCGGTGATGGCGATGCCTTCGAGCTTGAGTTGGCGCAGGCTCCAGACGCTGGAGGCGAGGTCGCCGACCAGGGCGTCTGCCTGGCCAGTGCCGACCGCTTGCAGGGCGGCAGCGACATTGGGTACGGGCAGCAGATTGAGGTCCGGGTGCTGGCTGCGCAGGATTTCGTGCGGTGCGTAGTTTTCTACTACTGCGACTTTCAGGCCGTACAGGTCTTTCAGCTCGCGCGGCTGGCGGCCATTGGTACGGGCGAGGATGACGATGGGGAAGTCGAGGTAAGGGCGGGTGAAGCTCAGGTAGCTTTGCCGCTCCGGGGTGGACATGGCGCCGGGCAGCAGATTGATGGTGCCGGCTCGGGCCTGCTTGAGCACTTCGCTCCAGGTGGTGGGCTCATAGATTTCCATCTTCACGCCCAGGCGTTTTTCCACCAAAGCGATGTAGTCAGCCGCCAAACCCATGTAGCGGCCCTGCTCGTCGCGGTATTCGAATGGTGGCCATGTCGCGTCGACACCCATGCGCAAGGTGGGGTGAGCCGTGAGCCAGGCTTGCTCCTCCTGAGTCAGCGTCAACGCCTGGGCGGGGGCTGTCCAATAGGCCAAACACAGCAGCAGAGTGGCGAGCAGTCGCGGCATGACGCGGCCTCGAGACAGCGTTGTGGAAGATGTGCCGAGTGTAGCCTTGTGGCGCGTTGCCAGCATCCAGAAAGCAAAACCCCCGGTCGAGGCCGGGGGTTTTGTTTGCGCTTTTGTTACGCGTTACTCGTTGAGCAAAAAATCACTCGTCGAGGAACGAGCGCAGGTGCTCGCTGCGGGTCGGATGACGCAGCTTGCGCAGCGCCTTGGCTTCGATCTGCCGGATCCGCTCGCGGGTTACATCGAACTGTTTACCAACTTCCTCGAGGGTGTGGTCGGTATTCATGTCGATGCCGAAGCGCATGCGCAGTACCTTGGCTTCACGCGCGGTGAGGCCGGCGAGTACTTCGCGGGTCGCTTCCTTGAGGCTTTCTACCGTGGCGACATCGATGGGCGACTGCATGGTGGAGTCTTCGATGAAGTCACCCAGGTGGGAGTCTTCATCATCGCCAATCGGTGTTTCCATGGAGATCGGCTCTTTGGCGATCTTCAATACCTTACGGATTTTGTCCTCAGGCATTTCCATGCGCTCACCCAGTTCTTCCGGAGTAGGCTCGCGGCCCATTTCCTGAAGCATCTGACGCGAGATGCGGTTGAGCTTGTTGATCGTCTCGATCATGTGCACCGGAATACGGATGGTGCGGGCCTGGTCGGCGATCGAGCGAGTGATCGCCTGACGGATCCACCAGGTGGCATAAGTCGAGAACTTGTAACCGCGACGGTATTCGAACTTGTCCACCGCTTTCATCAGACCGATGTTGCCTTCCTGGATCAGATCGAGGAATTGCAGACCACGGTTGGTGTACTTCTTGGCGATGGAGATCACCAGACGCAAGTTCGCTTCAACCATCTCTTTCTTCGCGCGGCGGGCCTTGGCCTCACCGATCGACATGCGACGGTTGATGTCCTTGATCTCAGCCAGTTTCAGGCCGGTCTCGGTTTCCAGGGCAACCAGCTTTTGCTGGCAACGCTGGATGTCGGCCTGCAGACGACCAATGGCTTCAGCGTATTTGCTTTTGCCTTTGGCCAGTTGCTCGGCCCAGCTTTCGTCGATTTCGTGGCTTGGGAACTGACGCAGGAAGTCGGCGCGCGGCATACGGGCATCACGCACACACAGCTGCATGATGGCGCGTTCTTGCTGACGCAGACGATCCAGGGCATCACGAACACGGGTAACCAGGACGTCGAACTGCTTGGGAACCAGCTTGATCGGCATGAACAAGTCGGCCAGTTCAGCGAGCTCGGCCAGGCCTTGCTTGCTGTCGCGACCGTGCTTCTTCAGCACCTTCTTGGCTTTTTCCAGCTGATCGGCCACGGCGCCAAAGCGCACGCGAGCGACTTCCGGATCCGGGCCGCCATCACCTTCTTCTTCGTCTTCGCTATCACCGTCGGCTTCTTCGTCGTCGGTTTCAGGTTCGGCAGCAGCTGCGCCGTCTTTGATAACCGGGACGGGTACTTCGGCCGGCGCGGCAATGCCGTCATCCGGGTCGATGTAGCCGCTGAGGACTTCGGCCAGACGGCCGCCCTCGGTGGTGACGCGGGTGTACTCGGAAAGAATGCTGTCGACCGTGCCTGGGAAATGGGCAATAGCGCCCATGACTTCACGAATGCCTTCCTCGATGCGTTTGGCGATTTCGATCTCGCCTTCGCGGGTCAGCAGTTCGACCGTACCCATTTCGCGCATATACATGCGCACCGGGTCGGTGGTGCGGCCAATATCGGTTTCTACCGCAGCCAAAGCAGCGGCTGCTTCTTCGGCGGCCGCTTCGTCGGTATCGGCTTCAGCCAATAGCAGAGCGTCCGCATCCGGAGCACTCTCGAATACGTTGATCCCCATGTCGTTAATCATGCGGATGATGTCTTCCACCTGTTCCGGATCTGAAATATCCTCCGGTAGGTGGTCGTTGACCTCTGCGTAAGTCAGGTAACCCTGCTCACGACCACGGCTGATCAACTCTTTAAGGCGGGACTGTTGTTGCGCTTTTCCGGACATAACACCCTATCCACTGAAGGTCTTGGCGGGCAAAAAACAAGCCGAGGATTATACCAGAGCTGAGACCTCACGCGCCAGTTGAGGTCGGGGTGACGGGAGTTGCGGTACGACTGAGCAGGTCGCGCAGTTGTTCTTTCTCCTCTGCGCTGAGCTCACTTTGACGGGCTTTACGCAGCAAATGTTCCAGGCTGCGCTCACGTTGGCGTGCTGCCAGACTAGTTATAGTGTCGAAAAACTGTTGTTCAAGGTTGTCGGCATCAATCAGCCATTCCTTTTCTGCCAATGCCTTGAGCAGGCGGCCCTGCTCGGTGCCGTGCCAGCGGGCGATCAACTGCAGTGAACGCAGCTTCGGGTTCTTCTGCATGGCTCCCAGCAGGGCGACCAGCAGTTGGGCGTAGGTGTCGTTTTCTGCCGCGAAGTGGCTGGCATCTTCGACTTTCTCCGCCAGTTGCGGATGGTGCAGCAAGGTTCGCAGGGCGGTGAGCGTGGGTGATTCCACGGGCGCCGCGACGCGAGGCCCGCGCGGGAAATCATCGCGGTCGCGGTCGCCCTTCTTGCTCCAATTCTTTTCCCATTTTTTGCCGCCACCCTGGCCTTTGCCCTTGAAGCCGGTTTTCGGCTGCCAGGTCTGCTCGGGCTGTGGCGCGTACTCCTCGTGGCCGTATTCGGGCTGCGCATCGTAGTAGGCGTTGGGGTCGAAATGCGGCGGTTCGTCCATGCCGTGGGCGGCATGCGATGGCACGGCGGGTGTGCTGACCGGGTTGTGATGGGCGCTTGGCTGGCTGAACGATTCGCTGCTCAGGCCAGTGATTTCCGTGAGCCGCTGACGCATCAGAATCTTCAGGTTGGCACCAGGGATCTTGTCGATCAGCGGGGCTGCCAGGGTGGCCAGATGCGCCTTGCCCTCCAGGGAGCGCGGGTCAGCTTCCTGGGTCAGTTGCTGGAAAAAGTAATCCGCCAGCGGCTGGGCCTGTTGGTTGATCCGGGCGCGGAAGGCGTCCGTGCCCTCGGCGCGGACAAGGCTGTCCGGATCTTCGCCTTCGGGCAAAAACAGAAAGCGCGCGCGGCGGCCGTCTTGCAGGCTTGGCAGCGTCGACTCCAGGGCGCGCCAGGCGGCGCTACGGCCGGCCTGATCGCCGTCGAAGCAGAACAGCACGCTGGGCACGATGCGGAACAGGCGCTTTAAATGTTCTTCGCTGGTGGCGGTGCCGAGGGTGGCGACCGCATTGCGCAGGCCTTGTTGGGCCAGGGCGATGACGTCCATGTAGCCCTCAACCACCATCACCTCATCTAGGTCGCGGTTGCTCTTGCGCGCTTCATACAGGCCGTAGAGTTCCTGGCCTTTATGGAATACCGGGGTTTCCGGGGAGTTCAGGTACTTGGGTTTGTCGTCACCCAGCACCCGGCCGCCAAAGGCGATGATGCGGCCGCGGCTGTCGCGAATGGGGAAAATCACCCGGTCGCGGAAGCGGTCGTAGCGTTTGCCGCTGTCGGCGTTCTCGATCAGCAGGCCGGCTTCGATCATCGCTTTCTGTTGCAGCGTGTCGGTGGCCAGGTGCTTCATCAGGTTGTCCCAGCCGGGCGGGGCGAAGCCCAGGCCGAAGTCGCGGGCGATTTCACCGGACAGGCCGCGGCCTTTCAGATAGTCGACCGCAGCTTTGCGGGTCGGGTGGCTTTTCAGCGCCTGGCGGTAGTATTCGGCGGCGGCCGTCAGCAGCGGGTACAGCGGCGAATCGGTGGGCTGCCGCGGTTTATGCGGGCCACCGCGGCCGCTCTCTTCGCGCACCACTTCCATGCCGGCGCTTTTCGCCAGGTCTTCCACGGCCTGGACGAAGTCCAGGTTGTCGTGGTCCATGATGAAACCCAAGGCGTTGCCGCCGGCCCCGCAGCCGAAGCAGTAGTAGAACTGCTTGTCCGGGCTCACGCTGAATGAGGGGGTCTTCTCTTTATGGAAGGGGCAGCAGGCGCTGAAGTTTTTCCCGGTCTTCTTTAGTTGCACGCGCGAGCTGACCACGTCGACGATGTCGGTGCGGTTGAGCAGGTCGTCAATAAAGCTTTGGGGAATCAGCCCGGCCATGGCGCTCTCGAAGTCGGTCGAATCACTGGCGTTGCGGCCGCGATTTCAGGTGTTCGGAAAAAGGTGCAAAGCGCTTTTCTCGACGCAAGAAGCGGCGAGGTGGCTAATCATGCCAAGAGTTCGCGGTCGGCTCTACAGGCCGTGTCGCCTCGGTGGCGTGCGGAAGTTTTCCCGCGCAAACGCGAAAAAGCGAGGCTTATCGTGGTTGCCTGAGCAACGTAGATAACTTCGCTAATGCGTTTGAAGCGTTGTGCTATCGATTCTGCCGGCAGCCCGGCTTGCGGCCGGGCGTGGCAAAACAGGCGGCGTTTGTCTGTGTATTAGTACAGACGAACGGCGCGGCGCTGTTCGCGCTGCACTTTCTTGGCGTGGCGCTTAACTGCGGCTGCAGCTTTGCGTTTACGCTCGGAAGTTGGTTTCTCGTAGAATTCGCGGCTGCGAACTTCAGCCAGAACACCGGCTTTTTCACAGGAGCGTTTGAAGCGACGCAGAGCTACGTCGAAGGGTTCGTTCTCTTTTACTTTGACGGCTGGCATCCAGAGCTACCTTCATTCATTACCGGGGTAGACGTACTCGTTGCAAACTGAGCTGGAGGACGTCGGTTTTTAAGGGTTGCGGATGTTAACGCCTCATCGCCAGGAATGCAAAGCCTCTGATCGAAAACCGCTAGGCGGACTTACGGACGGCGATTATCATGCGCGCCTTCGAAATTGCCCAGTCTGAAGGGAACACCCATGCTCGTGCTGGGATTAGAAACCTCCTGTGATGAAACCGGCGTTGCCTTGTATGACAGCGAGCGCGGCTTGCTGGGCGACGCTTTGTTCAGTCAGATCGACCTGCACAAGGCCTACGGCGGCGTGGTGCCGGAGCTGGCCTCGCGCGATCACGTCAAGCGCATGCTGCCGCTGATTCGCGAAGTGCTGGAACAATCCGGCTGCGCCACCCAGGACATTGATGCCATCGCTTACACCGCCGGCCCCGGCTTGGTCGGTGCCTTGTTGGTGGGGGCTGCCTGCGCTCAGGCCCTGGCCTTCGCCTGGGATATTCCGGCGCTTGGCGTACACCACATGGAGGGCCACCTGCTGGCGCCCATGCTGGAAGAAACCCCGCCGGAATTTCCGTTTGTCGCCTTGCTGGTTTCCGGCGGCCACACCCAATTGGTTCGCGTCGACGGCATTGGTCAATACCAACTGCTGGGCGAGTCGCTGGACGACGCCGCCGGTGAAGCCTTCGATAAGACCGCCAAACTGATCGGCCTCGGCTACCCCGGTGGCCCCGAAATCGCCCGCTTGGCGCTCAGTGGTGTGGCAGGGCGCTTCGTCTTTCCGCGGCCGATGACCGACCGCCCAGGTCTGGATTTCAGCTTCAGCGGCCTGAAAACCTTCGCTCTCAACACCTGGCTGCAATGCCGTGAGGCTGGCGACGACGGCGAACAAACCCGTAGCGACATCGCCCTGGCCTTCCAGACCGCCGTGGTCGAGACTCTGACCATCAAGTGCCGCCGCGCGCTCAAGCAGACCCATCTCAACCGGCTGGTGATTGCCGGCGGCGTGAGTGCCAACCAGGCGCTGCGTCGTTCGCTGGAAAAGATGCTCGGTGAGTTCAAAGGCAACGTGTTTTATGCCCGCCCGGCGTTCTGCACCGACAATGGCGCGATGATCGCCTACGCCGGTTGCCAGCGCCTGATGGCCGGCCAGCACGAAGGCCCGGAAATCTCGGTGCAGGCGCGTTGGCCGATGGAGCAGTTGCCGGCGATCTAAGGCTTAGAAATGCCGTTCGCGCCCAGCCAGCAGGTCGCGTAGATTGCTGCGGTGGCGCCAAACGATCAGGCCGGTGAGCACGCTCATCGGCAGCAAGGCCCCCGGTTGTTGCCAGGCCAGCAAGGGCAGGGTCAGTGGGGTGGCAATCAAGGCCGCGAGTGAACTGGTGCGGGTCAGCCAGAAGGTCAGGCCCCAGCCAGCAACAGCGAGTAGGGCGGCTGGCGGGTAGAGGCCCAAGAGCATGCCGGCGGCTGTCGCCACGCCCTTGCCGCCGCGAAAGTTGAAGTACACCGGGTAGAGGTGCCCGACCACGGCGGCCAGGCCGATCCAGGCTTGCTGCTGAACGTTGAAGCCCAGCGCATAGGCGAGCAATACCGGCAGCAGGCCTTTGAGCAGATCGCCGAACAAGGTCAGAATGGCCAGCTTTTTACCCGCCACCCGCAGCATGTTGGTGGCGCCAGGGTTGCCGGAGCCGGCAACACGGGGGTCGGGACCACCGACCAGACGGCTGAGCAAAATGGCGAAGGACAGCGAGCCGAGCAGGTAGGCGAGGATCGCCAGCAACCAGAACATGGTATCCATCCGGGGCGAGTGAGCCCCGATTCTAGCGGGGCGCAGCGCCCTTGTCGTGCGGCGGAGCAGAGTGCTTGGACAGAGTGTTTATCGAAGGTCTGGAAGTCGACACCGTGATCGGTGCCTATGACTGGGAGCGCGACATTCGCCAGTGCCTGCGCCTGGACCTGAGCTTCGCCTGGGACAATCGCCCGGCGGCGGCTGGTGACGACCTGACCAAGGCGCTGGACTACGCTTGCGTCTCCGCCCGCATTCAATCCTTTGCCGAGCAAGCGCAGTTTCTCCTTGTGGAAACCTTCGCCGAGCGCCTGGCCGAAATGCTGATGAGCGAATTCAACATTCCCGGCTTGCGCCTGAAACTCACCAAGCCCGGTGCGGTGCCGGCTGCCACGGGCGGCGTGGGCGTGGAGATCCAGCGCGGATGTCTCTGACCCCGATCCTGCTGGGCCTCGGTAGCAACGTCGAGCGCGAAGCGCATCTGACTGCCGGCCTTGAGGCCTTGGCGCAATTTCTCCACGGCATTCAGTGTTCGCCGGTCTTTGAAAGCCAGCCAGTGGGGATCAAGAGCGGGCCGTTTTTCAATCTGGTGGTGCTCGCTGAAACCGACCTGCCGTTGCATGAGCTGGACCGCCGCCTGAAACATATCGAAGCCGACAACGGCCGCTATGCACCGAACCGCAAAGGCCTGCCGCTGGATATCGATGTACTCACCTACGGCGATCTGGTGGGCGATTTCGACGGCCTGATTTTGCCGCGGGCCGAGATTCTCAAGAACGCCTTTGTGCTCTGGCCGCTGGCGTTGTTGGTGCCCGAGCACCTGCACCCCGGTGTGCAGAAGCCCTACGCCGAACTATGGCGCGAGGCGCAGATCGAGCAGGTGCTGGCGCCGGTCGCCTTCGAGTGGCGCGGCGAACAATTAACACCAAACGCATGATTCTGGTGGGAGGGGCTTTAGCCGCGATGCTTTTAAGATCAAAAACTCGCGGCTAAAGCCCCTCCCACAAAAGCACAGCTCAGGCGCGTTCGGATGCTTTGTAGGCCTGTAGGGCCTTCAACCGCTCACGCTTGAGCGCCTCACCCAGCTCAGCGCCTTTAAATCCCTGCTCCACCAATGGCTGCACCTTCACTGCCCGCGCGGCCTCGGCGGCGGCGCGCAGGTAAGCGGCCTGTGGGTATTCGCGCTGCTCCAACCCCAGCCGCCCGCGGGCATCCATCTCGCACGCGGCAATAAACTCTTCAAAGCGCTGCGGGCGACGGTACACGTCGAACGTCTGTAGCAGTTCCAACAGCGTCGAAGCCTTCAGCTCCAAAGCCCGATGGCCATGGGTGTGGTACTCGCCCACCAACACCGCCAGCTCCTGGCAATCTCGCGGCGCCTTGCAGCGCTCGTTCACCGCTTTGATCAGCTTGACCCCGCGATGCTCGTGGGCGATGTGCCGTGGCCATTCTTCCGGCGGCGTCAGGCCTTTGCCCAAGTCATGCAGCAAGCACGCCCAGCGCACGGTCAGCGGTTGTTGATGCTCGGCGCATTGGCGCAGCACGCTGAGCACATGCATGCCGGTATCTATCTCGGGGTGATGGGCGGCCGGTTGCGGCACGCCGAACAGCGCATCCAGCTCCGGCAGCATGGCGTTCAAGGCGCCGCAGTTGTGCAGCACCTCGATAAACACGTCCGGGCGATCTTCCATCAGCGCGCGGGAAATTTCCTTCCAGCTGCGCTCCGGGGTCAGCGACGACAGCTCGCCGGACTCGCTCAAGCTGCGCATCAGCGCTTGGGTTTCTTCCGCCACCTGAAAGCCCAGAGGCGCATAACGGGCGGCAAAGCGGGCGACGCGCAGGACGCGTAACGGGTCTTCGGCAAAGGCCGGGGACACATGGCGCAGCACGCGTGCGTCAAGGTCTTTCAGGCCTCCGTAGGGGTCGAGCACGTTGCCGTGGTCATCCTCGGCCATGGCGTTGATGGTCAAGTCGCGGCGGGTCAGGTCGTCTTCGAGGGTGACGTCCGGGCTGGCGTAAAAAGTGAAGCCGCCGTAGCCCCGGCCGCTTTTGCGTTCGGTGCGGGCGAGGGCGTATTCCTCTTGGGTTTTTGGGTGGAGAAACACCGGGAAGTCGTCACCCACCGGGCGAAAACCCTGGGCGAGCATTTCTTCGGCGCTGGCGCCCACCACCAGCCAATCGACATCGGTGACCGGGCGACCTAGCAGGCGGTCCCGCACGGCGCCGCCGACCTTGTAAATCTGCATGTAAAACCCTCCGTTAGCGCCACAGCATACCTGCTGCGCCGCCAGAGGCCAGGCTAGCGGCTGACAGGAATCTGCTGCAGCAGGGTGACCACTGCCGCATGCAGCAACTCGGCGCGCCGCCAGGACGGGCTGAGGCTGGTGGTGATCAGCCCTTGCCACAGAGTTTTGTCGGCACGGTCGCTGACCCGCAGGCGCAGGGTGACGGACTCGTCCTGAAAGCGGTGCACCGCCAGGTAGCTGCCCAAGGGGTTGTTGGGCGGGTTGTCGACGCGAAATTCCAGCGGCGTCTCGTTCAGGGTCAGGGTATAGGCCACTCGCACTTCGGCTTTTTTGCTTTCGCGATAGCCGTGATTGAGCAGGCCCTGGCGCAAGCTGGCTTCCACTTGGGCGTAATCGGCGGTGGGCGGCAGTTGGCCGTCTGTGTTGTTGGTGCTGGGCGGCAGCATCTCAAAACTGTGGCGGGTGCCGAGCGATGGTGTGGCGGTCTGGACCACCAGCACCTGCGGTGAGGAGGTGGCGCAGCCGGCGAGCAGCAGGCTGAGGAGGACAATACGTAGAACAGGCATAAACGACAGGCTCCGCTGAGGATGCAATATGCTCAACGCAAGCCCGTCGTCGGTCAACCAATCAAATGGGCGGCTTTTCAAATAGGCGGAATTACCAGATCCAGCCTTGGGTACTCGCTGCTTTCGTTCTCTCCACGGGGCGGTACATGCTGGGTTTGCACCACTTGGTCACCGCGTACGGTTTCCAGATGGATGTCAAACCCCCACAGCCGGTGCAGGTGTTTGAGCACCTCCTCGGTGGAGTCGCCCAAGGGTTTGCGGTCGTGCTGTTGATGGCGCAGGGTCAGTGAGCGGTCGCCGCGGCGGTTGATGCTGTAGATCTGGATATTCGGTTCACGATTGCCCAGGTTGTACTGCGCTGCCAGGGTTTCGCGAATGGTCTGGTAGCCCGGTTCGTCGTGGATGGCCGGCACCACCAATTCGTCTTTCTGGTCGTCGTCCATCACGCTGAACAGCTTCAGGTCGCGGATCACTTTGGGCGACAGATACTGCAGGATGAAGCTCTCATCCTTGAAGCTCTTCATGGCGAATTTCACCGTCGACAGCCAGTCGCTGCCGGCAATCTCAGGGAACCAGCGTCGGTCTTCTTCGGTGGGTTTCTCGCACATCCGGCGGATGTCGCTATACATGGCGAAACCCAGGGTGTAGGGGTTGATGCCGCTGTAATAGGGGCTGTCGAACGCTGGCTGGTAGATCACGCTGGTGTGCGACTGCAGGAACTCCATCATGAAGCCGTCGGTGACCAGGCCCTCGTCGTACAGATCGTTCATCAGCGTGTAGTGCCAGAACGTGGCCCAGCCTTCGTTCATCAC
Organism: Pseudomonas sp. GV071; assembly: GCF_003050835.1. Taxonomy (GTDB): domain Bacteria; phylum Pseudomonadota; class Gammaproteobacteria; order Pseudomonadales; family Pseudomonadaceae; genus Aquipseudomonas. The sequence continues at coordinate 73,781 of NZ_QAOJ01000017.1, forward strand.
CTGGGTCTGGCGTTGCGGGTAGAAGTACTGCGCGATCTTGCGCACGATGCGCACCACTTCGCGCTGCCAGGGTTCCAGCAGCGGCGCGTGTTTTTCCAGGAAGTACAGAATGTTTTCCTGCGGCTCGGCCGGAAAGCGCCCGGCGTCTTTGTCGTTGCCCTTGTCGGCGCCCTTGGGGATGGTGCGCCACAGATCGTTGATCTGCCGTTGCAGATGCTCTTCACGCTCTTTCTGCCGCTGGCGTTCCTCCTCGGCGGAAATCGGATACGGGCGTTTGTAACGGTCGACGCCGTAGTTCATCAGTGCGTGGCAGGAATCGAGCAGGTCTTCTACCGCGTCGATGCCATAGCGTTCCTCGCACTGCATGATGTACTGCTTGGCAAACACCAGGTAATCGATGATCGAGCTGGCGTCGGTCCAGGTGCGGAACAGGTAGTTACCCTTGAAGAAGCTGTTGTGCCCGTAGCACGCATGGGCCACCACCAGTGCCTGCATGCAGATGGTGTTCTCTTCCATCAGGTAGGCGATGCAGGGATCGGAGTTGATCACGATCTCGTAGGCCAGGCCCATCTGCCCGCGACTGTAGGATTTCTCGGTGCTGAGAAAGTGTTTGCCGTAGGACCAGTGGTGGTAGCCCAAGGGCATGCCCACCGAGGCATAGGCATCCATCATTTGCTCGGCCGTGATTACTTCGATCTGATTCGGGTAGGTATCTAGCGCATAACCTTCGGCGATCCGGCTGATTTCCCGGTCGTAGGCGCGGATCAGTTCGAAGGTCCATTCCGAACCGGTGGAAATGGGCTGGCCTCTTTTCTTCTCTCGAGCGCTCATGGCAACACCTCAGGTAACGAGTCGGCGCTGAAACAGTTCGCGGAACACCGGGTAGATGTCGCCGGCGGACACCAGTTGCTGCTGGGCGAAGGTGTCGGCAAAAGCATCGCCGACCTGTTCGTATTCGAACCACAGCGCCTGGTGCTCACGCGGGGTGATTTCCACGTAGGTGAAGTACTGCACCAACGGCATGATCTGCTTCATCAGAATGTCGCGGCAGATAGGTGAGTCGTCGTTCCAGTTATCGCCATCGGACGCCTGCGCTGCGTAGATATTCCACTCGCTGGTGGGGTAGCGCGCTTCCATCACTTCCTGCATCAGTTTCAGCGCGCTGGAAACGATGGTGCCGCCGGTTTCCCGGGAATAGAAGAACTCTTCCTCGTCCACTTCACGGGCACTGGTGTGGTGGCGGATAAACACCACCTCGATCTTTTCGTAGTTCCGCTTGAGAAACAGGTACAGCAGGATGAAAAAGCGCTTGGCGATGTCCTTGGTGGCCTGGGTCATCGAGCCGGACACGTCCATCAGGCAGAACATCACCGCCTTGGAACTGGGGTTGGGTTGCTTGACCAGCAGGTTGTATTTGAGGTCGAAGGTATCCAGAAATGGCACCTTCTTGATCCGCGCCCGTAGCAGGGCAATTTCGGCTTCTGTGGTCTGAATGTCAGCGAAGTTGTCGGGTTCTTCGGTTTTAAGGCGGTCCAGCTCGGCAATCGCCAGGTGCAGTTTGCTTCGGCTGCTGCCGGACAATGCAATGCGTCGGGCATGGGAGGCGCGCAGGGTGCGGACGATATTGATGCGTGAAGGATTGCCGTCGTTGCTGACCCCCGCGCGCACGGTTTTAAACGTGTCGGTACCGGTGAGTTGGCGTTTCACCAGGTTCGGCAGTTCGAGGTCTTCGAACATGAAATCGAGGAATTCTTCCTGAGTAATCTGGAAGGAAAACTCGTCCATGCCCTCGCCCGAGTTGCTGGCCTTGCCGGCGCCTTTGCCACCGCCACCACCTTGCGGCCGGGGAATGCGCTCGCCGGTGGTGAAGTCTTTATTGCCGGGGTGGACTTGGGTCTGCTTGCCGCCACGGCCGTGGTGCAGCAGCGGCTCATCGATATCGCGGCCGGGAATACTGATCTGTTCGCCATGCTCCATATCGGTGATGGAACGGCGGCTGACCGCTTCTTCCACGGCCTTCTTGATATGGTCGCGGTACCGTCGCAGAAAGCGCTGACGGTTTACCGTGCTTTTGTTTTTGCCGTTCAGACGGCGGTCGATCACATAACTCATGGACGCTCCTTAGAACAGTCCGGGTCTACCGCGCGGGCAGTTCGCTATGACCCCGACTCGCTCATGCGGCCTGCATGCGCATGCAGACCGTGCGGCAACGACGCAGGCCGAAGCCTGCGTTGCAGGTTACTGCGACTTGCGAACCCGCAGGTACCATTCGGACAGCAGGCGAACCTGCTTGTCGGTGTAGCCGCGCTCGACCATCCGCGAGACAAAATCGTTGTGCTTGGTTTGGTCCTCCTTGCTGGCCTTGGCGTTGAAGCTGATGACCGGCAGCAGGTCTTCGGTGTTGGAGAACATTTTCTTCTCGATCACCACCCGCAGCTTCTCGTAGCTGAGCCAGGTCGGGTTCTTGCCGTTATTGTTGGCCCGCGCTCGCAGCACGAAGTTGACGATCTCGTTGCGGAAATCCTTCGGATTGCTGATGCCGGCCGGCTTTTCGATTTTCTCCAGCTCTTCGTTGAGCGCCACGCGGTTGAGTATTTCGCCGGTTTCCGGGTCGCGGTATTCCTGATCCTGAATCCAGAAGTCGGCGTACAGCACGTAGCGGTCGAAGATGTTCTGCCCGTACTCGCTGTAGGACTCGAGGTAGGCGGTCTGGATTTCCTTGCCGATGAACTCGATGTAGCGCGGCGCCAGGTATTCCTTGATGTAGCGCAGGTAGCGTTCACGCACCTCGGCGGGGAATTGTTCCTGCTCGATCTGCTGTTCCAGCACATACAGCAGGTGCACCGGGTTGGCGGCAATTTCGTGCGGGTCGAAGTTGAATACCTTGGAGAGGATCTTGAAGGCGAAGCGGGTCGACAGGCCGTTCATGCCTTCGTCGACGCCTGCGCTGTCGCGGTATTCCTGAATCGACTTGGCTTTGGGGTCGGTGTCTTTCAGGTTTTCGCCGTCGTACACGCGCATTTTCGAGTAGACGTTGGAGTTGTCCGGCTCTTTCAGGCGCGATAGCACCGAGAACTGCGCGAGCATTTTCAACGTGTCGGGGGCGCAATGGGCCTTGGCCAGGGAGCTGTTGAACAGCAGCTTGTCGTAGATCTTGATCTCGTCACTGACGCGTAGGCAGTACGGCACCTTGACGATGTAGATCCGGTCGATGAACGCCTCGTTGTTCTTGTTGTTGCGGAAGCTGTGCCACTCCGACTCGTTGGAGTGCGCCAGCAACACGCCCATGAACGGAATCGCACCGAGGCCTTCGGTACTGTTGTAGTTGCCTTCCTGGGTGGCGGTGAGCAGTGGGTGCAGCACCTTGATCGGCGCCTTGAACATCTCCACGAACTCCATCATCCCCTGGTTGGCACGGCACAGCGCGCCGGAGTAACTGTAGGCGTCGGCGTCATTCTGCGGGAATTCTTCCAGCTTGCGGATATCCACCTTGCCGACCAAGGCGGAAATATCCTGGTTGTTGTCGTCGCCCGGCTCGGTTTTCGCCACGGCGATCTGGTTAAGGATCGACGGGTAGAGTTTCACCACGCGGAATTTGCTGATATCGCCGCCGAATTCGGCCAGGCGCTTGGTCGCCCACGGCGACATGATGGTGCTCAGGTAGCGCCGCGGAATGCCGAAGTCTTCTTCCAGAATGGCGCTGTCTTCGGCCGGGTTGAAGAGCCCCAGCGGCGACTCGAACACCGGCGAGCCCTTGATGGCGTAGAAGGGCACCTTCTCCATCAGCTGTTTGAGCTTTTCTGCCAGCGAGGATTTACCACCGCCCACCGGGCCGAGGAGGTAAAGGATCTGCTTCTTCTCTTCCAGGCCCTGCGCGGCATGGCGGAAGTAGGACACGATCTGGTCGATGCACTCTTCCATGCCATGGAAGTCTTCGAAGGCCGGATAGCGGCGGATCACCTTGTTGGAAAAGATCCGCGACAGTCTGGAGTTGTGCGAGGTATCCACCAACTCGGGCTCACCGATGGCCATCAGCAAGCGTTCAGCTGCCGTGGCGTAAGCGCTCTTGTCCTGCTTGCACAGGTCGAGATATTCCTGAAGGGAATATTCCTCCTGGCGAGTCGCTTCGAAGCGTTGTTGGAAGTGGCTGAAAATACTCATGACGTCACCTCGCTTGATGGTCGAGCCGGGCGGGATCGGTCGTGCGGGTGCTGGCAATCTGCCGACGAGTCGGCAAATGAGAATCCCCCAGAACACCTAAAGGTCGCTGCCGATAGCCCCGGAAGCCGGTGTGCCGGCTCTCCCCTATATGGATGGCCTGAGGCTAAGGATAGTTCGGAATTGGAGAGGTCAAGGACCGACAAACGATAAGCATGTGTCGGTCTTTGTTACAGGAGGGCGAGAGGCCAGGCAGGGCGCGGGGTAGACGCGTGGAAAAAATTATTCGGCAGTGCCTTCGGCGGTCTCGCCCGGATAAGTGGCACGCCACAGTTCGAAGCCGCCATCCAGGCTGTAAACCTCGGCGAAGCCCTGGCTGGCCAGGTACGCCGCTGCGCTCTGGCTGGAGTTGCCGTGGTAGCAGGAGACGATCAGCGGGGCATCGAGATCGGCCTGGGTGATGAAGTCGTGCAGGGAGTGGTTGTCCAGGTGCCGCGAGCCGCTGATGTGGCCCAGGGCAAAGCTTTGCGGGTCGCGGATATCCACCACCACGGCGCCTTGTTCGCGCAGGGCTTGGGCCTGTTCCGGGGGGATGCGTTTGAATTCGCTCATGCTGTGGGTTCCTTGCACTCGCAGCGATGCTGTTCGCCGCTGTCGACGTTGAGAAGGGTCATGGCACCGCCCCATACGCAGCCAGTGTCCAGGGCGGTGATGCCCGGCTCGTCGCAGCGGCCTTCGAGGGCGGCCCAGTGGCCGAAGATGATTTTCTGCCCGCGGGTCTTGCGTTGTTTGTAGCTGAACCACGGCGCATAACCCGGCGGGGCGCTGTCCATGCCCTCTTTGGTTTTCAGGTCGAGGGTGCCATCGGCTTTGCAGAAGCGCATGCGGGTGAAGTAGTTGGTGATCACCCGCAAGCGGGTGACGCCCTTGAGGTCGCTGTCCCAGCGGTTCGGCTCGTTGCCGTACATGCCATCGAGGAACGGCAGCAGGCGGGCGTCGTCGCGCAGCGCTTCTTCGACCTCCTCAGCGCAGCGCAGGGCCTTTTTCAGCGACCACTGCGGCGGGATGCCGGCATGCACCATGACGATGTCGCGCTCGGCGTCGTGATGCAGCAGTTTTTGCTGGCGCAGCCAGTCGAGCAGCTCGTCGCGGTCCGGGGCCTCGAGAATCTCGCGCAGCGTGTCGCCTTTTTTCAGGCGCTCGATGTTGTTCGCCGCGGCCAGCAGGTGCAGGTCATGGTTGCCCAGCACGCATACCACGGCTTCGCGCATGGCATACAGGTAGCGCAGGGTTTCCAGCGACTGTGGACCACGGTTGACCAGGTCACCGACCAGCCACAGCTTGTCTCTGGCTGGATCGAACGCAACGCGTTCCAGCAGGCATTTCAGTGGATCCAGGCAGCCTTGCAGGTCGCCAACCGCGTAAACCGTCATCAGTGCAGGGCTCCGGGGACGGCAAGGCGGAACGGTGCGATGACCGCATCGAAGCGTTTACCGTCATCGGCCAGCATCTGGTAGCTGCCTTGCATATTGCCCACGCGCGTGGCCATCAGGGTGCCGCTGCTGTAGGTGTGGCTGCCGCCGGCGTCGATGGTCGGTTGTTGGCCGATCACCCCGGGGCCGCGCACTTCCTGCACCCGGCCGTCGCCGTCGGTGATCAGCCAGTGCCGCGACAGCAGCTTGGCCGGCAGCTCGCCGTTGTTGCGGATAGTCACGGTGTAGGCGAACGCAAAGCGGTTCTGCTCCGGCTGCGACTGCTCCGGGAGGAAACGGGTAACGACGCTGACGTCGATCTGATAACGGGGATCGGACATGCGAAAGACTCAGTTAAGCGAACAGCAGGGTGTCGAGTTTAGTGTGCTGGCGCTGCAGTTGTCTGCTCATGCAGTTTGTCGGCCAGGCGCACGAAGGCGGCCAGGTCGAGCTGTTCCGGGCGCAGGCTGCCATCGACGCCAGCGGCTTCAATCTGCTCGCCGCTGAGTAGCGCTTTGAGCGTATTGCGCAGGGTCTTGCGGCGCTGGTTGAACGCTTCGCGCACCACGCGCTCGAGCAGGCGGTGATCTTTGGCCGGGTGCGGCAGGGTGGCGTGCGGCACCAGGCGAACGATGGCCGAGTCGACCTTCGGCGCCGGGTTGAACGCACCGGAGCCAACGTTGAACAGGTGCTCCACCGCGCAGTGGTACTGCACCATGATCGACAGCCGGCCCCAGTCGCCGCCCCCTGGCGTGGCAGCCAGGCGCTCGACCACTTCCTTTTGCAGCATGAAGTGCATGTCGCGGATCAGGCTGGCGTTTTCCAGCAGGTGAAAAATCAGCGGCGTTGAGATGTTGTACGGCAGGTTGCCGACTACCCGCAGGCTGTTGGGCGCCGGGTTGAGGCTGGTGAAGTCGAACTTCAGCGCGTCGCCCTGGTGCAGGGTGAAGTTGGCGTTGCTGTCGAACTTGCCTTTGAGGATCGGGATCAGGTCGAGGTCGAGCTCCACCACGTCGAGGGTGCCGCCGCTGGACAGCAAGCCCTCGGTCAGTGCGCCCTGGCCCGGGCCGATTTCCAGCAGGCGCTCGCCTGGCTTGGCGTGAATGGCGCGCAGGATACGGTGAATAACCCCGGCGTCATGCAGGAAGTTCTGGCCGAAGCGTTTGCGGGCGCGGTGTTGGTAATGCTCAGTCATAGGGGCTCTGTCGAATGCGCTGGCAGCCAGAGTGCGGGCTGCTGAAAAAGGGTCATTGCTGCCAGTTAAGGCGCAGGTCGGGATAAAAGAAAGGCCGCCGGCCGCCTCGGGCTAGCGGCTCTCGGCCATCTGGTAGGCGGTTTCCAGGGCTACTTGAAGACTGCCGCTGTCGATCTTGCCGCTGCCAGCCAGGTCCAGGGCGGTGCCGTGGTCCACCGAGGTGCGGATGATCGGCAGGCCCAGGGTCACGTTCACCGCGGCGCCGAAGCCTTTGTACTTGAGTACCGGCAGACCCTGATCGTGGTACATCGCCAGCACCGCGTCGCAGTGTTCCAGGTGTTTCGGAGTAAACAGGGTGTCGGCCGGCAATGGGCCGATCAGGTTCAGGCCGTCGGCGCGCAGACGCTCGAGCGTTGGCTCGATCACTTCAATTTCCTCGCGTCCCAAGTGGCCACCTTCGCCGGCATGGGGGTTGAGGCCGCACACCAGAATGCGCGGCGCGGCGATGCCGAACTTGTGCACCAGGTCGGCATGCAGAATCCGCGTCACCCGCTCCAGACGCTCGGCGGTAATCGCCGCAGCGACGTCCTTGAGCGGCAGGTGGGTGGTCACCAGTGCCACCCGCAGGCCGCGTGTGGCGAGCATCATCACCACTTGCTGGGTGTGGGTGAGGTCGGCGAGAAATTCGGTGTGGCCAGAAAAGGCGATGCCCGCTTCATTGATCACGCCCTTGTGTACCGGGGCGGTGATCATGCCCGCGAAGTCGCCGTTCAGGCAGCCTTCACCGGCACGGGTCAGGGTTTCCAGCACGTAGGCAGCGTTGGCTGTGTCGAGCTGGCCAGCCACTACCGGATTGCGCAGCGGGGTATCCCAGACGTACAGGGTGCCGGCAGGTGCCGGCGCGTCCGGCCAGGCATCCGGCGTTACCGCCAGCGCACGCACAGCCACACCCAACTGGGCGGCCCGCTCATTGAGCAGGTCGCAGCTGGCGATGGCGATCAGGGGGTATGGCTGGGAGTGCTGAGCGAGCAGCAGGCACAGGTCAGGACCTATGCCCGCCGGCTCGCCGGGTGTCAGAGCGAAGCGCGGTAGGGTCACAGTTTGACTTCTACGTACGCCTCGTCGCGGATCTGGCGCAACCAGGCTTGCAGCTCTTCGTCGTACTTACGGTTGCGCAGGGCGTTGAGGGCCTGCTGCTTGCGGAACTCGTCGCTGCTGTCAGTGGCGCGGCGGCCAAGGACTTCGAGAACGTGCCAGCCGTAAGGGCTCTTGAACGGTTTGGAGACTTGGCCGGTAGCAGTGTTGGCCATCACTTTCTGGAACTCCGGCACCAGGGTGCTTGGGTCGATCCAGTTGAGGTCGCCACCGTTAAGCGCTGAACCCGGGTCTTCGGAGAAGGCCTTGGCCAGTTCGGAGAAGTCTTCGCCAGCCATGATGCGGTCGTACAGACGCTGCACCAGACGCTCGGTTTCGGCTTCGCTGCGGATTTCGCTCGGTTTGATCAGGATGTGACGAACATGCACTTCGTCCTTCATCTGGCTGCCACCACCACGCTTTTCCAACAGCTTGATGATGATGAAGCCGCCTGGGGTGCGCATCGGTTCGGTGACATCACCCACCGACAGCGCGCCGACCATACCGTCGAACGGTGCTGGCAGTTGCGCAGCTTTACGCCAGCCCATGTCGCCGCCTTCCAGTGCGGTTTCGCTGCCGGAGCTGGCGATGGCCAGTTGGGCGAAGTCGGCACCTTGTTTCAGCTGCTGGTAGATCTGAGTGGCTTGCTTGTCAGCGGCCTGAATGGTTTCCGGCGAGGAGCTTTCCGGAACCGGGATGAGGATGTTGGCCAGGTGGAACTCTTCGGACAGCTGCATCTTGCCCAGGTCCGAGGCCAGGAAGTTCTGCACTTCCTGGTCGGTCACCTGAATGCGCTCTGCGACACGGCGTTGGCGCACACGGCTGATGATCATCTCGCGGCGTACCTGGTCACGGGCGTCGTCGAACGACAGACCGTCCTGGGCCAGAGCGGCGCGGAACTGCTCGACGCTCATGTTGTTGCGCTGGGCGATGGTGCCGATGGCCTGGTTCAGTTCTTCATCAGTGATGCGAATGCCGGAACGATCGCCAATCTGCAGCTGCAGGTTTTCGATGATCAGACGCTCCAGCACTTGCTGGCTGAGCACATGCTCCGGTGGCAAGGCCGCGCCGCGCTTGGCGATGGTGTTTTGCACTTCGCGCAGGCGGTCGTCCAACTGGCTTTGCATGATTACGTCGTTGTCGACGATGGCCACGACCCGGTCAATGGACTGCACTTCGGCCTGTGCCGCGGTACCCAGAAGCACTGCGCCCAGCAACAGCGGGCGCAGACAATCAGTAAGCTTGGTCTTCACGTTCACGATAACCTTGAATGCCTTGGTCGAGGAAACTCTCAACTTTGTTGCCGACAATGCCACCGAGGCCTTTCAGCACGATTTGCAGGAAGATCCCGCGGTCGCCTTTCTGTTCGCGCTGCAGGTCGAATTCGTCGTACTCGACCCAGTAACGGTTGATCACACGCAGTTTCCAGCAGCAGTTGTCGTATTCGAAACCACCAAAGGCTTCCAGCGTGCGGCTCTGGTTGTAGTCGAACTGCCAGCGAGCGATAGCGCTCCACTGCGGAACCACCGGCCAGATAACCGAGAAGTCGGACTGATCGATCTTGTACTCGTCGCCCGCCACTTCGAACTCGCCAGTGCGCGGGTTGAAGCGTTTGACGTCGTTGCGGTAGCGGTAGCCGGCGTTGACGATCTTGCCCGGGTTGGCTTCTGGCTGGTAATGCGCCATGACGTTGCCCGAGCGGGTTTCGCCGGCGTCCGGATCCCAGTTGAAGTCCGAGCTGACACGCCAGTCGCGGTTGATGCGGTATTGGCCAGTCAGGGCATACGGGGACACCGATGCTTCGTCTTTGGCGTCGATACCGGGCAACTGCACTTTGCGGTCTTCGAAGTAGAGGGTCTGACCGATCGCGACCTGGGCGCGCTCGAAACCGTTCGGTTCGATGAAGCTACTGCTGGTGCCGAGCGACAGCTGGTTGGCGTCGCCAATGCGGTCGCTGCTGGAGAAGCGGTTTTCACGGAACAGCGAGGCATAGCTGAACGGGGTTTCGCTGGTGTCGAAGATCGGAATGTCCGACTGATCGCGGTACGGCACGTTCAGGTAGTACAGGCGCGGTTCCAGAGTCTGGCGATACGCGTTGCCAAACAAGGTGGTGTTGCGGTCGAAGTACAGGCCGCTGTCGACGCTGTACAGCGGTACGCCACGGTCCTGGCTGCTGCTGAAGTCCTGGCCGGGCAGCAGGGAGTTTTTGCCCTGTTGATCGAGGTCCAGGCTGTAGTCGGTGTAGAGGTATTTGACCGTTGGCTTGACGTAACCCCAGTTCCAGTTCAGCGGCAAGCTGGCGCCTGGTTCCAGATGTACACGGTCACCGGTGGCGCGGGTCAGACCTTGCAGGTAGCTGTCCGGGCTGAGGTTGCCGTTGTAGCTGTACTCGTCGAGATTACGGTCGAAGCGCACGAACTCGGTGTTGTAGGTGAAGTTCAGGCCGCCCGGCTGGAACGGCAGAACGCCATCGAAGGTCACCTGTGGCAGACGGTCGTACGGGGTCACGTCGGTAACCGTGGCCAGCTGGTACTGATGCACATTGAGCTTGGCGTCGAAGCTGTCGCCGCGGAAGGTCAGTGCACCCTGCTGGTTGACGAAGGTCTGGTTGCTGACGTCCAGGTCTGTTTCCAGGTCCTGGAAGTAGTACGGGTCGCTGATCTTGGTGTAATCGATGGTGCCCAGCAGGCGCGAATCCAGACCGGTCTGGTTCTGCAAGCTGTACAGGTAACGCTGGTCTTCGTACTTCGGCTCGTCCTTGCGCTCGTCGTCGCCGTCATCCAGGTAAGCGGCGCTGACTTTGCCTTCGCTGCTTTGGGTGAGGTAACGGAACTCGCCTTCCATCATCACGCCGCGCTCGGACATGATGCGTGGGTACAAGGTGGCGTCGTAGTTCGGTGCCAGGTTGAAGTAGTACGGCGTTACCAGCATCAGGCCGGTATCGCTCGACGAACCGATGCTAGGCGGCAGGAAGCCGGACTGGCGACGGTCGTCGATCGGGAAATAGATGTACGGGGTGTAGAAGATCGGGATGTCTTTGACCCGCAACGTCACGTTGGTGGCGGTACCGAAACCGGTCGCCTGGTTCAAGGTGATGTTGTTGCCCTTCAGGTTCCAGGCATTGCTGCCGGGTTCGCAACGGGTGTAGGTACCATCCTTGAGGCGGATGATCGAATCTTCCTGGCGCTTGGCATACAGCGCGCTACCGCGAACGCTGGCCTTGTGCAGCACGTACTCGGCGTTGTCGATTTGCGCTTCGCCAGTGTCGAGCTGAATCTTGGCGTGGTCACCGACCACCAGTGCGCCGTTGTCACGCAGGCGTACATTGCCGTTCAGCTCGCCACGGTTCTCGGCTTGCAGCAGGCTGGCCTCGTCGGCCTGCACCTGCATGCTGCCCTGGCGCATGATCACATCACCGGCAAGGGTGGCGACCTGTTGTTCCTGCTCGTAGCGCGAGGCTTTGGCGGACAGATAAGTTGGCGCGTCTTTCTTCGCCGTCTTGTCGTTCATGCCAGGCCGCTCAGGCTCGATATACGCACCGGAGCAGTACGGGCCGGTTTCGGCCAGTTGCTCAGCGGTGAGCTTGTCGCGCGGAACCCAGTCGAGGTGACTGTAGTCAGCACTGCGAGACTTGAGGGCTTTGCCCTTGCTGTCAGTAACCAGCTGCGGCTTGGCCTCGTCGGCGACAGCTTCACCCGAGGCGACCGTGCTGGTCTTCTCGGCCGAGGTGCCCGCCAGTGAGCTCACCGCACCGGCGCTATGCACGGGGCGAGGAGGCAACACGGCGTTGTCCGCTTTCGGCGCACACGCCCAGCCACCCGAAGGCGACACCTGGCAGTCATACTGCTCGGCGGCGACCACGTATTGGGTAGCAACAGGTTGCAAGGCCAATAGGCTGCCGGTAACCAGCAGAGGGAATTTTTTACGAAACGCGGGGTATTTTACTGCCATCTTGTAGTCCGGGCTTCCTGCGCGCCATCGGCCCGCTAGGACCGCACGCCTCTCGATGGGCTGAAAAAGATGCTGGATAATAAAGCATGACCCGCACAACGGCTAGGGCCGTCGGAGACCCTTGTAATGCTTGATGAAGATGTACGCCTGCAACAGCTGTCGGTGTGGCTCGATGAGCAACTGCCCGCCCTTTTTGCCGCCCGCGGCTGGGGGGCGGTTCCCCCCGCAACCCTTACTGCCGCTAGCAGCGACGCCAGTTTCCGGCGTTATTTTCGCTGGCATGGCGAGGGTCGCACGTTCATCGTGATGGACGCGCCACCGCCTCAGGAAGACTGTCGGCCCTTCGTAAAAGTCGCCGGTTTGTTGGCTGAAGCAAAAATAAATGTGCCGGAAATTTTGGCCGAAGATCTCCAGCGCGGTTTTTTATTGCTGCCCGACCTTGGTCGCCAGACCTACCTCGACGTCATTAATGAAGAGAATGCCGACGCCTTGTTCGCCGATGCGCTACGAGCGCTGTTGGCGTTTCAGCAATTGCCGCAGCACACGCCGTTACCCAGTTACGACCACGCCTTGCTGACTCGTGAACTGCAGTTGTTCCCCGACTGGTATGTGCGCCATGAACTGGGCCTGGAGTTTACTGAGGCGCAACAAGCGGCCTGGCAACGTATCTGCACCGTATTAATCGACAGCGCCCTGGCCCAGCCGAAGGTGCTGGTGCATCGCGACTACATGCCACGCAATCTGATGCTCAGCGAGCCGAACCCCGGCGTGTTGGATTTTCAGGATGCGGTGTATGGCCCGGTTACCTATGACGTCACCAGTCTGTTCAAGGACGCCTTCCTCAGTTGGCCGGAGGCGCGTGTGCGCGGCTGGCTGACCCAATACTGGCAGCAGGCCGGCGCCCTGGGCATTCCGGTGCAGGCCGAGCTTGAAGAGTTCCTCCGCGCCAGCGACCTGATGGGCTTGCAGCGCCACCTCAAGGTGATCGGTATTTTCGCGCGTATCTGCCACCGCGACGGCAAGCCGAAATACCTCGGCGATGTGCCGCGCTTCTTCTCCTATATAGAAGCGGTACTGGCCCGGCGTCCGGAGCTGGCGGAATTGGGCGAGCTGTTTGCCAGCCTGCGCCAGGCCAAGGCGGCCACCATATGAAGGCGATGATTCTGGCCGCAGGCAAGGGTGAGCGCATGCGCCCCCTGACCCTGCACACGCCCAAGCCGCTGATCCCGGTCGCCGGTGTGCCGCTGATCGAGTACCACCTGCGAGCCTTGGCAGCAGCCGGTTTCAAGGAGGTGGTAATCAACCACGCCTGGCTCGGTCAGCAGATCGAAGACCACCTCGGCGACGGCGCGCAGTTCGGTCTGCGCATCGTCTATTCGCCAGAAGGCGAGCCGCTGGAAACCGGTGGCGGCATTTTCCGCGCATTGCCGCTGTTGGGTGAAGAACCTTTCCTGGTGGTCAATGGCGACGTCTGGACGGACTACGATTTTCGCGCGATCCCTCAGCACCTCAATGGCCTGGCCCACCTGGTGATGATCGACAACCCCGCGCATCACCCTGCCGGCGATTTCATTCTGCGTGACGGCCAGCTCAGCGACGGTCAGCCGGGTGCGGCGACCCTGACCTACAGCGGTATCGCCATTCTCGCGCCAGCGTTGTTCGACGGTTGCCAGCCTGGTCCCTTCAAGCTGGCGCCGCTGCTGCGCGAAGCAATGGCGGCAGGGCAGGTGAGTGGCGAACATCACCGCGGGCACTGGGTGGATGTCGGCACCCATGAGCGCCTGGCCGAAGTCGAACACCTGCTGGCGGTGGCCGGCTGATGCTCTGGCCAGCGACCTTTGTCGGGGCCACCGCCGGGTTGGCGCTGGCCAGTATTCCGGGCGCCTTGCTGGGCATTCTGCTTGGCCAGGTGGTGGACCGGCGCATGGCCCTGGAAAGCTGGGACGACTTGCGTGGTCGGCTCAAAGGCGCACGGCCTACCGGGGTGTCAGACCAGGACCTGCTCTTTGTGTTGCTCGGCCGTTTGGCCAAGAGTGATGGCCAGGTGCTGGAAGTGCATATCCAGCAAGCGCGTGCAGAAATGCAGCGTCTGCAATTGAGCGACGGCGAACAGCGCCGTGCCATCGAGGCTTTTACTCGCGGCAAGAATGGTCAGGACGGTTTGCGCCTGCCGCTGCGGCGTTTACGCAGCCAGGTGCTGGCGGGCGAAGAAGTGTTGCGCGCCTGTTGGCGCATGGCTTGGGCCGATGGTCGTGCCACCAGCACCGAGCGTGAGTTGTTGGTGTTGTGGGGCAAATGGCTGGGCCTGCGGCATGACCGGGTGACCGCGCTGGGCGCCGAGTTCGAACCGCGCAGAAGCACTAACGTGGTCAGCAGTGTTACCTATGAACAGGCGCTGCGGGTGTTGAACGTGGCCCATGGCAGCGACGTACAGACCATCAAGAATGCCTACCGCCGCCTGCTCAGTCGTCACCACCCGGACAAGCTGGTGGGCGCAGGTGCGAGCCCGGCCAAAGTGCGCGAAGCCACCGAAAAAACCCGCGAGTTGCACAGTGCCTATGCGGTGGTGCGCGAGCAACGCGGGTTTCGCTGACCCATAGGGGCCCGTAGGAGCGGCTTTAGCCGCGATGCTGTTGATCTAAAAACATCGCGGCTGAAACCGCTCCTACGGGTGAATGCTGTTGTTAGATCCCCGGCGATGTCGGCTCTGGCGGCGGTGGCGGTTCGGGGGCTTCGGCCGGCGCCGGGGCGTCAGGCCTGGCTGCGCCGGATTGCAGGTGTTGGCTCAACCAGCCTTTGACCCGCCGATACAACTGCTCCTGCTCGGTCGCCCGATCCCCCGGTAGCGCGCCCATGGCCACCTGGATATACGCCGGGTGTTTCTGCCGTTTGCTGGCCTCCTTGCGCAACTTGGCGGCGTCGCGGTCGAGGGGCAGGTCTTTGTAATAGAAGTCGCCGGTGGCCAATTTCAACTCAGGCACCAAGTCCTCCAGCACCGGGCTGAAGCCCACCGGTTTTTCCGCTGCCACCAGAATCAGATTGCTCACCTGTTTGGGCTTGTTGTCGGCCAGATAACGCGCCGCCCAGTAACCACCACTGCCATGTCCGAGCAGGACAATGGCTTTGGCTTTCTTCTCTTGGGCAAAGGCGATTGCGGCTTCGATGCGTGCGCTGACGCGGGTGGCGTGGGTGGTGCGCTGTTCTTCGCTGATGCCGCTCGGTGGCGGCGTGTTGTCGGCCGGCACGGCGGCATTTTCAGGTGTGGTGGCTGGCGCGGCTTCTGTGGTGTCGGTAGGTGGCGCATCCGCTTTCTTCTCTTCGCCTGCGGGCGGCGCGGCTTCTTCAATGGGGCGCAGCGGCGGCTCATCGCCTTGAGGGTCGGGCAGGCTCAAGCTCAGGGTATGCCAGCCGGCATCCGGCAGTTTTTCTCGCAGCGGCGCCATGGCTTGCGGCCAGTCTGCGGTCTCGCCGTCGCCTGGGATCAGGATAATCACCCCGGTGGCATCGCCGACATTGGCCAGCTTCCACAGGGCGAGGAATTCTTCATCGCCAGCCTTGAGCAGTTGCTGCTCCTTTTCAGGCACCCGTTTGGCCAGGGCGGCGGCATCGTCGACACTGCGTTCACTCAGCGGCGCCCGTTCGACGGCAGCGGCAGGCGCTTCGCCTTCCTTGGCCGGCACCGACTCATCGGCGGCATGCAAAGCGCCGCACAGCAGCAGCGACAACAGGGCAAGGCGCGGGCGCAGCAGGCGGGGCATCGGGTGAATCCTTGGTGATGGTGATGGGTGCAGCCTAATCGGCTGTCGGCTATTTGTCAGGCGTGGAGTAAGGTAGGCCGCTTTCCACCCCGTCGCCGAGGTTTGCTGGGGATGATTCGTTACCTCCTGGCCACCTGCCTGCTGCTGATTATGTGGCTGCCGGATGCCGCCTTCAGTGACACGGCTGCGCCGCCGCTGGCTTTGAGTGCCGAGCAGAGCGACTGGCTGGCCGCGCACAAACAGCTGCGCGTCGGCGTGGTGCTGCAAGCGCCCTATGCGCAGATGGACCGCCGCGTGCAGAAGCTCTCCGGCGCCCATGTCGACCTGATGAAAGCCCTGGCCAGCGCCCTCAATGTGGAGCTGGTGTGGCAAACCTATCCCGACCAGGCCGCCCTCGAAGCTGCCGCTCAAGCGCGCTTGTTCGACCTTGCGCCCGGGCAGATGCAAACCCCCGCCGGCCTGCGCCAATGGCTGTACTCCGACCCCTATATGCGTGTGCCGCAACTGGTGGTGGGCGCGCGCCTGGGCGGTGCCGCGGTGGACTTCGAGCAGTTGGGTAGCAACGACCCGGTGGCGGTGCGTCAGCCCAGCGCGGTGGCCGATTACCTGCGTACCTCCTATTCCAACCTCAACCTGCAGCGCGTCGACAACGAGCGCCAGGCCCTGCAGAACCTGCTGGCCCAGCAGGTGAAATACGTGGTCATCGACGAGGCGCAGCTCAGTCGACTGTCGGGCGAGGCGGAGTTCGCCGAGCTGGCGGTGGTCGGCGATATCGGTTTTCCGCAGTTGCTGCGGGTGGCTTCGCGGCGTGACTGGCCGGAGCTCTCCGCCCTGGTCGACAAGGCCCTGGCCGCGCTGTCGCCCAAGCAACTGGACCAACTGCATAACCGCTGGGTACAGATCAAATACCCGCGCCTGAGCGAGTCCCCCGGCTTCTGGCAGAACCTCACCAGCCTGTTTGGCGTGTTGCTCGCGGCGGCAGTGGCCTGCCTGTTCTGGCTGCGCCGCCAGGTGCGCAATCTGGAGCGTGGGTTGCTGAATGCTCGCCATGCCCTGGAGCTGCGTGAGGCCGCCGAAGAGGCTTTGCGCCTGACCCAGTTTTCCATCGACCAGAGCACCGTCGGCATTCTCTGGGTCAACTGGGACAGCCACGTGCGCTATGCCAACCGCGCCGCCGAACAGATGCTCGGCTACCCGCCTGGCGGGGTGGTGGAACGGCCGCTGGCGGCCTTCGACCCGAACCTGCACATGGACCGCTGGCTGGCGCTGTGGAAACGCGCACGCGGCAGCGACGGCGAGCCGCTGAGTTTCGAAAGCAATCTGCAGCGCGCCGACGCCAGCACCTTGCCGGCCGATGTGTCGCTGAGCTTTCTGCGTTTTCGCCAGGCCGAATACCTGGTGGTGTACATCACTGACGTCACCGAGCGGCGCCGTGCCCTGGCCGCCTTGCAGGAAAGTCAGGCGCGCCTGCAGGGCATTGCCGCCAACGTGCCGGGCATGGTCTTTCGCCTGGAGCGCCCGCACGTCGGTGCCGAGGTCGAGTTCGCGTTTATCAGCGACGGCAGCGAAGGCATGGTCGGTTATCCCGCCGCTGTGTTGCAGGCTCGCGACCGCGGCCTGCGCAGCCTGGTCTACAGCGAGGACAAGGCCAGCTACCACGGCAGCCAGGACCTGGCTTTCGCCAACGACCGCGACTGGCACTGGCAGGGCCGCATCCTCACGGAGGGTGGCGAGCAGCGCTGGGCCGACATCAAGGCCATGGCCCGCCGTCTGGACGATAACTCGGTGGTCTGGGACGGCATCGCCTGGGACATCACCGACAACAAACGCATCGAGTTGGAGCTGGCCGATTCCCGTGCCCAGCTGCGCGAATTGTCGGCGCACCTGGAGAGCGTGCGTGAAGAAGAAAAAGCCCGCATCGCCCGCGAAGTGCACGATGAACTCGGCCAGGTACTGACCGTGCTGAAACTGGAAACCTCGATGTGCGAACTGGCCTATGCCGAGCTGGACCCCGGTTTGCAGGACCGCCTGAACAGCATGAAGCGCCTGATCGCCAACCTGTTCCAGCTCGTGCGGGATGTGGCCACGGCGCTGCGTCCACCGATTCTGGATGCCGGCATCGCCTCGGCCATCGAGTGGCAGGCGCAGCGCTTCGAAGCGCGCACGCAGATTCCCTGCATCGTGCAGGTGCCGGACAACCTGCCGGCGCTGGCGGATGCCAAGGCCATTGGCCTGTTCCGCATTTTGCAGGAAGCGCTGACCAACGTGATGCGCCACGCCCAGGCGCATACTGTCGAACTGCGCCTGGCCCTGGAGGGTGACCAGCTGTGCCTGACCGTAGTCGATGACGGCATCGGCTTTGTCGCGCAACCGGGGCGCAGCGCTTCGTTCGGCCTGGTGGGCATGCGCGAGCGCGTGCTGATGTTGGGCGGCACCTTGCGCCTGGATAGCGAGGTGGGCGAGGGCACCACCCTGACCGTGCGTATTCCGTTAGTTTGAGTAGGAGAATTTGCCGTGATCCGTGTACTGGTCGCCGAAGACCACACCATTGTTCGTGAAGGCATCAAGCAGCTGATTGGCCTGGCCAAAGACCTCTGTGTTGTTGGCGAAGCGAGCAATGGCGAGCAACTGCTGGAAACTCTGCGCCAGACCGAGTGCGAAGTGGTCTTGCTGGATATTTCCATGCCTGGCGTCAACGGCCTGGAGTCGATTCCACGGATTCGCGCACTGAACAATCCGCCGGCGATTCTGGTGCTGTCGATGCACGACGAAGCGCAGATGGCCGCCCGCGCCCTCAAGGCTGGCGCCGCGGGTTATGCCACCAAGGACAGTGATCCGGCGTTGCTGCTGACGGCGATTCGGCGGGTGGCTTCGGGCGGGCGCTATATAGACCCGGACTTGGCCGACCGCATGGTGTTCGAAGTGGGGCTTACCGATTCGCGGCCGCTGCATACGCGGTTGTCGGAGCGCGAGTTTTCCGTGTTCGAGCGGCTGGTGCAGGGCGCCAACGTCAACGACATTGCCCAGCAACTGGCGCTGAGCAACAAGACCATCAGCACCCATAAGGCGCGGCTGATGCAGAAGCTCAATGCCAGCTCGGTGGCGGACTTGGTTAAGTACGCGATGGAGCACAAGTTGGTCTAACGCGTTTTGCCAATCGTGTAGGAGCGGCTTCAGCCGCGATGCTCTTAAGATCAAAAGCATCGCGGCTGAAGCCGCTCCTACGAAAAGCAAAAGCACTCACATACCTGATAGCGACCCTATTTCCCCCTTTGCCCGCTCTGCCCCCGCATCCCTCGGCCTGGCAATACCCAATCGCGCCAACGGGGTAGGGCGATCCCTACCCTCAGTCTTCCGGCTTGCTTATAGCAATCTCTCATAGCCCCCGATTTGCGCTGCCTTCAGGTGCCTCTAGCCTTAAGGCACGACGTACAAAATCAAAAAGGTGGGGTCATGGTCGAGTCGCAAGTGAACGATGTGCTGGTCAGCTTTCGTGGCGTTCAGAAGAGCTACGACGGCGAGAACCTCATCGTCAAAGACCTCAACCTGGAGATTCGCAAAGGTGAGTTCCTCACCCTGCTGGGGCCGTCCGGCTCGGGCAAGACCACCAGCCTGATGATGCTCGCCGGCTTTGAAACGCCCACTGCTGGCGAAATCCAGTTGGCCGGCCGCTCCATCAACAACGTGCCGCCGCACAAGCGCGACATCGGCATGGTGTTCCAGAACTACGCGCTGTTTCCGCACATGACCGTGGCCGAGAACCTGGCCTTCCCGCTCACCGTGCGCGGCATGAACAAGACCGACGTCAGTGAGCGCGTGAAGCGTGCGCTGTCGATGGTGCAGCTCGACAGCTTCCGCAATCGCTACCCCGGCCAGCTCTCGGGTGGCCAGCAACAGCGTGTGGCCCTGGCCCGCGCGCTGGTGTTCGAGCCGCAACTGGTGCTGATGGATGAACCCCTGGGGGCGCTGGACAAACAGCTGCGTGAGCACATGCAGATGGAGATCAAGCACCTGCACCAACGCCTGGGTGTGACCGTGGTGTATGTGACCCACGACCAGGGCGAAGCGCTGACCATGTCCGACCGTGTGGCCGTATTCCATCAGGGCGAGATCCAGCAAATCGCCCCGCCGCGCACCCTCTACGAAGAGCCGAAGAACACCTTCGTCGCCAACTTCATTGGCGAGAACAACCGCCTCAATGGCCGCCTGGTCAGCCGCGAAGGCGACCGCTGCGTGGTCGAGCTGGCGCGTGGCGAGAAGGTCAATGCTCTGGCGGTGAACGTCGGTCAGCCGGGCGAGCCGGTGACCTTGTCGGTGCGTCCTGAGCGCGTACTGCTCAACAGCGCCAGCGACGTCTGCAGCAACCGTTTTTCCGGCCGTGTGGCCGAATTTATCTACCTGGGCGACCACGTGCGTGTGCGCCTGGAGGTGTGTGGCAAGGCCGATTTCTACGTCAAACAACCCATCGCCGATCTCGATCCGGCATTGGCAGTGGGCGACGTGGTACCCCTCGGCTGGCAAGTGGAACACGTCAGAGCTCTGGATCCGCTTTTGGAACAAGCCTGACCGCTTTGAAGTTCGCAGTTGGTTATCGCGTCATTCAACTCAGCACTGTGGAGAACAACAATGAAACAAGCACTGAAACTAGTCACCGTGGCACTTGGGCTGGCGGTTGCCGCTCAGTCCATGGCGGCCGATCTGACCGTTATCTCGTTCGGGGGAGCGAACAAGGCAGCCCAGGTCAAAGCGTTCTACCAGCCGTGGGAAGCAGCTGGCAAAGGCAAGATCATCGCCGGTGAATACAACGGTGAAATGGCCAAGGTCAAAGCCATGGTCGACACCAACAGCGTGTCCTGGGACCTGGTGGAAGTAGAGTCGCCAGAACTGTCGCGCGGCTGCGATGAAGACATGTTCGAAACCCTCGACCCCGCCCTGTTCGGCAACAAGGCCGACTACGTACCCGGCGCGATCCAGAGCTGCGGGGTTGGCTTCTTCGTGTGGTCCACGGTGTTGGCGTACAACGCCGACAAGCTGAAAACCGCACCGACCAGCTGGGCCGATTTCTGGGACACCAGTAAATTCCCGGGCAAACGTGGCCTGCGTAAAGGCGCCAAGTACACCCTCGAATTCGCCCTGATGGCCGACGGCGTGGCGCCGAAAGACGTCTACAAAGTGCTGGCCAGCAAAGACGGCCAGAACCGCGCATTCAAGAAACTCGACGAGCTGAAACCGAACATCCAGTGGTGGGAAGCCGGCGCCCAGCCGCCGCAATACCTCGCCTCCGGTGATGTGGTAATGAGCTCTGCCTACAACGGCCGTATCGCCGCTGTGCAGAAAGAAAGCAACCTGAAAGTGGTGTGGACCGGCGGCATCTACGATTTCGACGCCTGGGCCATTCCGAAGGGTTCGAAAAACGCCGAAGAAGCCAAGAAGTTCATCGCCTACTCGGTTCAGCCTGAGCAGCAGAAGATCTACTCGGAAAACATCGCCTACGGCCCGGCCAACTCCAAAGCGGTTGCCCTGCTGGACAAAGGCATCCTCAAAGACATGCCGACCACCCCGGAAAACATCGCCGATCAAGTGCAGATCGACGTGACCTTCTGGGCCGATAACGGCGAGCAGTTGGAGCAGCGCTTCAACTCGTGGGCTGCCAAGTAATAGAGCATATGCTGTAACCGCTGTAGGCAAGACCGTCACCTGCGTTCGTGCGCAGGTGGCGTTTACAGATTTCTTTACCGGAGTTAGCCATGGCCGTCGCCGCCCCCACTTTGAAACAACGCCTCGCGCGTGCCGAGCGGGTCAACCGCCTCAAGGCACAAGCGCTGATCGCGCCGCTGGTGCTGTTTCTGCTGCTGGTGTTTCTGGTGCCGATCGTGGCGCTGCTTTACAAGAGCGTCGCCAACCCGGAAGTGGTCAATGGCCTGCCGCGCACCGTGGTGGCTGTCGCCGAGTGGGATGGCAAAGGCCTGCCGGCTGAGCCGGTGTACCAAGCCATCAGCGAAGACCTGGGCGAAGCCCGCAAGAATCAAGTCTTGGGCGATCTGTCCAAGCGTCTGAATATGGAATCAGCCGGCTACCGCAGCCTGCTGATGAAAACCGCGAAAGCGCTGCCGTTCGCGGAAACCCCTGCCTCTTATAAAGAAGCGCTGGAAGGCCTGGATGAACGCTGGGGCGACCCGGCGTACTGGCAAGTGATCCGCCGCAACACCAGCAGCGTCACCCCGTACTACCTGCTGGCGGCTGTCGATCACCGCATCGACGATGTCGGCGAAGTGGCGCCAGCCACTCCGGACCAGGCCATCTACCTGGATATTTTCGCCCGTACGTTCTGGATGGGCCTGGTGATCACCGCTATCTGCCTGGTGCTGGCCTACCCGCTGGCCTACCTGTTGGCCAACCTGCCTTCGCGGCAAAGCAACCTGCTGATGATTCTGGTGCTGCTGCCGTTCTGGACTTCGATTCTGGTGCGTGTCGCGGCCTGGATTGTGTTGCTGCAATCGGGCGGTCTGATCAACAGCGCGCTGCTGGCCATGGGCATTATCGATAAGCCGCTGGAGCTGGTTTTCAATCGCTCCGGGGTGTACATCGCGATGGTCCACATCATGCTGCCGTTCATGATTCTGCCGATCTACAGCGTAATGAAGGGCATCTCACCCACCTACATGCGTGCGGCGATTTCCCTTGGCTGCCACCCGTTTGCGAGCTTCTGGCGGGTGTACTTCCCGCAGACTCTGGCCGGTGTCGGCGCCGGTTGCTTGTTGGTGTTCATCCTCGCCATTGGCTACTACATCACCCCGGCGCTGCTGGGCAGCCCGACCGATCAGATGGTCAGCTACTTTGTCGCCTTCTACACCAACACCAGCATCAACTGGGGCATGGCCACGGCCCTGGGCGGCCTGCTGCTGTTCGCCACCCTGGCCCTCTACGTGGTTTACAGCTGGCTGGTGGGCGCAAGCCGCCTGCGCCTGAGCTGATAAGGAGAACATTCGATGCAAAGCCCTTACATGTCTCCGATCGAACGCGTTTGGTACTACACCCTGCGCGGCCTGTGCGCGCTGGTGCTGCTGTTTCTGATTCTGCCGGTGCTGGTGATCGTGCCGCTGTCGTTCAACTCCGGCAGTTTTCTGGTCTACCCACTGCAAGGCTTCTCGTTGCACTGGTACCAGGACTTCTTTGCCTCGGCCGACTGGATGCGCTCGCTGAAAAACAGCCTGATCGTCGCCCCAGCCGCCACCGTGCTGGCCATGGTGTTCGGTACCCTGGCGGCCATCGGTCTGACCCGCGGCGAGTTCCGTGGCAAGGCGCTGGTGATGAGCCTGGTGATTTCGCCGATGGTGGTGCCGGTGGTGATCGTCGGCGTGGCCAGCTACCTGTTCTTCGCGCCGCTGGGCCTGGGCAACAGCTACCTGTCGCTGATCGTGGTGCATGCCGTGCTCGGCGTGCCGTTTGTGATCATCACCGTGTCGGCGACCCTGCAGGGCTTCAACTACAACTTGGTACGTGCCGCAGCCAGCCTGGGCGCTTCGCCGATTACCGCGTTCCGCCGGGTAACCTTGCCGTTGATTGCCCCAGGGGTGATTTCTGGCGCGCTGTTCGCCTTTGCCACCTCCTTCGATGAAGTGGTGGTGACCCTGTTCCTCGCCGGCCCCGGCCAGGCGACCTTGCCGCGGCAGATGTTCAGCGGCATTCGCGAGAACCTCAGCCCGACCATCGCCGCGGCGGCGACTCTGTTGATCGGCTTCTCCGTGGTGTTGCTGCTGACCCTGGAGTGGTTGCGTGGGCGCAGTGAGAAGCTGCGTACTTCTTCGAGCGAAAGCTGATAAGCAAAAGCTCGCGGCTGAAGCCCCTCCCACAGTGACCGAGTTGGTTGTGGGAGGGGCTTCAGCCGCGATGCTTTTGCTCTCCCCCTACCAAAGCAGCACGCTACGTCCTGATACATGACAGGCGAATTGCAGAACTCCTCGGGTACAATGCCGGCCTTGATTTGTCATGAGGTGCGCCATGCAACCTTTCGCTATTGCCCCATCCATCCTCTCCGCCGACTTCGCCCGCCTGGGTGAGGAAGTGGATAACGTGCTTGCCGCTGGCGCCGACATCGTCCACTTCGATGTGATGGACAACCACTACGTGCCTAACCTCACCATCGGTCCGATGGTCTGCTCGGCACTGCGCAAGTACGGCGTGACCGCGCCGATTGACGTGCACCTGATGGTCTCCCCAGTGGACCGCATCATCGGTGACTTCATCGACGCCGGCGCCACCTACATCACCTTCCACCCTGAAGCCTCCCAGCACATCGACCGCTCCCTGCAGTTGATCAAGGCGGGTGGCTGCAAAGCCGGCCTGGTGTTCAACCCGGCCACCTCGCTGGAAAGCCTCAAGTACGTGATGGACAAGATCGACATGATCCTGCTCATGAGCGTCAACCCAGGCTTTGGCGGGCAGAAGTTCATTCCCGGCACCCTAGACAAGCTGCGCGAAGCCCGCGCCCTGATCGATGCCTCGGGCCGCGACATCCGCCTGGAAATCGACGGCGGTGTGAACGTGCAGAACATCCGTGAAATCGCTGCGGCCGGTGCTGACACCTTCGTTGCCGGTTCGGCCATCTTCAATACCCCGGACTACGCGGCCGTCATCGCCCAGATGCGCGCTGAACTCGCGCTCGCGCGCCCATGAGTGGCTTCGCGCAGGTGCTCGCCGGGCGCATGCCGCGCCTGGTGATGTTCGACCTGGATGGCACCCTGATCGACTCGGTGCCGGATCTGGCCGCCGCTGTCGACCAGATGCTCAAACAGCTCAAGCGCCCGGCCGCCGGTATCGAACAGGTACGTACCTGGGTCGGTAACGGCGTGCGCGTGCTGGTGCGCCGTGCCCTGGCCGGCGACATGGACCACGCCGCAGTCAGCGAGGAAGACACCGAGCAGGCGCTGGCGATCTTTATGGAGCTGTATGCCGACAATCATGCTTTGAGCACCCTTTATCCCGGAGTGCGCGAAACCCTGAAGTGGCTGAAAAGCCAGGGCATCGAGATGGCCCTGATCACCAACAAGCCCGAGCGCTTTGTCGGGCCGCTGTTGGATGAAATGAAGATCGGGCGGTACTTTCGCTGGATCATCGGCGGCGACACCCTGCCGCAGCAGAAGCCTGATCCTGCGGCGTTGAATGTGGTAATGCAGATGGCCGAAGTGTCGGCCGGTGAGGCCGTGTTTGTCGGCGATTCGCGTAGCGATGTGCTGGCGGCCAAAGCGGCTGGCGTGCAATGTGTGGCGATGAGCTACGGCTACAACCACGGTCGGCCGATTGCCGAAGAAGATCCCGCCCTGGTGATCGACGATCTGCGCCAACTGCTGCCTGATTGCGTCGAGCCTGCCGCTGAGATAATGTTGCCCGACGCTGTCAAATCCCCCCGCCCAAGAGATGCCATCGTGGTGGTCACCCGCAAACACTGGTTCGTTAAATCCGGGATGAAAATCCTCAAGGCCCTGGCCCGTTGGCGTTGGCGCGCCTGATTCGAGCCCGGCCGCAAGGCCTACGTGTTTGCCGTTACGACCCTAAACCTGAGCCATACGGTTGCAATAAACCAAGCGAGGGCACGCAGTTGAAGAACTGCCGATAGCCCCGAGGTGCTGCAACCGCAATCAGGTTTTTACCCTCAAGCCATGAGGCTGTTTACATGAACCGCGAAGAATTCCTGCGTCTAGCCGCTGAAGGCTATAACCGCATCCCGCTTGCCTGCGAAACCCTGGCCGACTTCGACACGCCGCTGTCGATCTACCTGAAGCTGGCCGACCAACCTAACTCCTATCTGCTCGAGTCCGTCCAGGGCGGCGAAAAGTGGGGGCGTTATTCGATCATCGGCTTGCCGTGCCGCACCGTGGTACGCGTGCATGACCATCACGTCAGCGTGACTCATGACGGCGTCGAGATCGAAAGCCTGGACAGCGAAGACCCGCTGGCCTTCGTTGAAAGCTTCAAAGCCCGCTACAACGTGCCGACCATCGCCGGCCTGCCGCGCTTCAACGGCGGCCTGGTGGGGTACTTCGGCTACGACTGTGTACGGTATGTAGAGAAGCGCTTGGGCAAGAGCCCGAATCCGGACCCGATTGGTGTACCGGACATTCTGCTGATGGTCTCCGATGCCGTGGTGGTGTTCGACAACCTGGCCGGCAAGATGCACGCGATTGTACTGGCCGACCCGGCCCAGCCGAACGCGTACGAAGAAGGCCTGGCGCGCCTCGAAGAGTTGCTGGAAAAACTTCGCCAGCCGATCACCCCGCGCCGTGGCCTGGACTTCACCAAGGAGTCCGGCGTCGAGCCGAACTTCCGCTCCAGCTTCACCCGTGAGGACTACGAGCGTTCGGTCGACACCATCAAGGAATACATCCTCGCCGGCGACTGCATGCAGGTGGTGCCGTCGCAGCGTATGTCCATCGATTTCAAGGCCGCGCCCATCGACCTGTACCGGGCGCTGCGCTGCTTCAACCCGACGCCTTATATGTACTTCTTCAACTTCGGCGACTTCCATGTGGTCGGCAGTTCGCCAGAAGTGCTGGTGCGCGTCGAAGACAACCTGATCACCGTGCGCCCGATTGCCGGCACTCGCCCGCGCGGCGCCACCGAAGAAGCCGATCTGGCGTTGGAGCAAGATCTGCTGGCCGATGCCAAGGAAATTGCCGAGCATCTGATGCTGATCGACCTGGGCCGTAACGACACCGGGCGGGTCTCGGAAATCGGCACCGTGAAGCTCACCGAGAAGATGGTGATCGAGCGGTATTCCAACGTGATGCACATCGTTTCCAACGTCACTGGCCAGCTGAAAAGCGGGCTGACGGCAATGGACGCCCTGCGCGCAATTCTGCCGGCGGGCACCTTGTCCGGGGCACCAAAGATCCGCGCGATGGAAATCATCGACGAACTGGAGCCGGTCAAACGTGGGGTCTACGGCGGCGCCGTGGGTTACCTGGCGTGGAACGGCAACATGGACACCGCCATCGCGATTCGCACTGCGGTGATCAAGAACGGTGAACTGCATGTGCAGGCCGGGGGCGGCATCGTTGCCGACTCGGTGCCCGCGCTGGAGTGGGAAGAGACGCTGAACAAGCGCCGCGCGATGTTTCGTGCGGTGGCCTTGGCCGAACAAACCACCCACAACCCAGACGCCTAAGGAGCACCTGCCATGCTGTTAATGATCGACAACTACGACTCCTTTACCTACAACGTCGTGCAGTACCTGGGCGAGCTGGGTGCCGACGTGAAAGTGGTGCGCAACGACGAACTCAGCGTGGCTGAGATCGAAGCGTTGCAGCCCGAACGCATCGTGGTCTCGCCTGGTCCGTGCACGCCAAGCGAGGCCGGCATCTCCATCGAAGCCATCGAAGACTTCGGCGGCAAGCTGCCGATTCTCGGCGTGTGCCTGGGCCACCAGAGCATTGGCCAGGCGTTCGGCGGCGACGTGGTGCGGGCGCGCCAGGTGATGCACGGCAAGACCAGCGCCGTGTTCCACAACAACACCGGCGTGTTTGAAGGCCTCAACAACCCGCTGACCGTCACCCGTTACCACTCGCTGATCGTCAAGCTGGAAACCCTGCCGGACTGCCTGGAAGTGACCGCCTGGACGCAGCATGCCGATGGCTCGGTCGACGAGATCATGGGCCTGCGCCACAAGACCCTGAACATCGAAGGCGTGCAGTTCCACCCGGAATCGATTCTGTCGGAACAGGGCCATGAACTGTTCGCCAACTTCCTCAAACAAAGCGGGGGCGTGCGCGCATGAATATCAAAGAAGCGCTCAACCGTGTGGTCGCCCAGCTCGACCTGACTACCGAGGAAATGCAGGACGTGATGCGCGAGATCATGACCGGGCAGTGCACCGACGCGCAGATCGGTGCCTTCCTGATGGGCATGCGCATGAAGAGCGAAACCATCGACGAGATCGTCGGCGCGGTATCGGTGATGCGCGAGCTGGCGGCGCAGGTTGAACTGCCAACGCTCAAGCACGTGGTCGACGTGGTCGGCACCGGCGGCGATGGCGCGAACATCTTCAACGTCTCCACCGCAGCGGCGTTTGTCGTCGCGGCGGCGGGCGGCAAGGTGGCCAAGCATGGCAACCGTGCGGTGTCGGGCAAGAGCGGCAGCGCCGACTTGCTGGAAGCGGCCGGAATCTTTCTGGAGCTGACCCCGGTGCAGGTTGCGCGCTGCATCGACAGCGTCGGCGTCGGGTTCATGTTCGCCCAGGTGCACCACAAGGCCATGAAGTACGCGGCTGGTCCGCGTCGTGAAATGGGCCTGCGCACCTTGTTCAATATGCTCGGCCCGCTGACCAATCCGGCCGGGGTCAAACATCAGGTGGTGGGTGTGTTCAGCCAGGAGCTGTGCCGTCCACTGGCCGAGGTGCTCAAGCGCCTGGGCAGCGAACACATTCTGGTGGTGCATTCGCGCGATGGCCTGGACGAGTTCAGCCTGGCCGCACCGACCCACGTGGCGGAGCTGAAAGACGGCCAGATCACTGAGTACGATGTGCGCCCGGAAGACTTTGGCATCACCAGCCAGACCCTGATGGGCCTGGAAGTGGCCAGCCCGGCAGCTTCGCTGGAGCTGATCCGCGACGCCCTCGGCCGACGCAAAACCGAAGCCGGGAAAAAAGCCGGCGATTTGATTGTGCTGAATGCGGGCGCCGCCCTGTATGCCGCCGATTTAGCGACTAGCCTGCATGAAGGTGTGCAACTGGCCCATGACGCCCTGCACACCGGTTTGGCGCGGGAAAAGATGGAAGAATTGGCGTCCTTTACGGCGGTGTTCCGCCAGGAGAATCAAGCGTGAGTGTGCCTACCGTCCTGGAGAAGATTCTCGCCCGCAAGGCCGAAGAGGTTGCCGCGCGCAAAGCAGTGGTGAGCCTGGCGGAAGTCGAGCGTGAAGCACGCGCTGCCGATGCGCCGCGCGGCTTCGCCAATGCCTTGCTGGCGGCTGCGAAAAGCAAGCAGCCGGGGGTTATCGCCGAGGTGAAAAAAGCCTCGCCGAGCAAAGGCGTGCTGCGCGAAAACTTCGATCCGGTGGAAATCGCCCAGAGTTATGAAGCGGGCGGCGCGGCATGCTTGTCGGTGCTCACCGATATCGACTTCTTCCAGGGTGCCGATCACTACCTGCAGCAAGCCCGTGCGGCCTGCGGTTTGCCGGTGATTCGCAAAGACTTCATGATTGACCCGTACCAGATCGTCGAATCCCGTGCGCTGGGCGCCGACTGCATCCTGCTGATCGTCTCGGCGCTGGATGACGTGCAGATGGCCGAGCTGGCCGCGGTGGCCAAATCGGTGAACCTCGATGTGCTGGTGGAAGTGCACGACGGTGAAGAGCTCGACCGAGCTCTGAAGGTGCTGGATACCCCGCTGGTGGGCATCAACAACCGCAACCTGCATACCTTCGAAGTCAGCCTGGAAACCACCCTCGACCTGCTGCCGCGCATTCCCCGCGAGCGCATGGTGGTGACTGAGAGCGGCATCATGAATCGCGCCGACGTCGAGTTGATGGAAATCAGCAATGTGTACGGCTTCCTGGTGGGCGAAGCATTTATGCGCGCAGCCAACCCGGGGCTGGAATTGCAGCGCTTGTTTTTCCCTGAGCGCAGAGGGCCGGTGAGCATCGATTGAGGTCTGTCCTGTGGGAGGGGCTTTAGCCGCGAGCTTTTAAAATCAAGAGCATCGCGGCTAAAGCCCCCCCACAAAAGCTCCACGTCTGGAAAAACCGACACAAATAAAAAGGCCAGCTCCGAAGCTGGCCTTTTTATTGTTCGCGTTTTTATCCGAGCCTTGTGGGCTTAGCGGGTTCCGAACACCACCATGGTTTTACCTTTGACGTTGACCAGGCCTTGCTCTTCAAGCGCCTTGAGGACACGTCCCACCATCTCCCGCGAGCAACCGACAATGCGGCCGATTTCCTGACGGGTGATCTTGATTTGCATACCGTCGGGATGGGTCATGGCGTCGGGCTGTTTGCACAGATCGAGCAGGGTGCGTGCTACGCGGCCCGTGACGTCGAGGAACGCCAGGTCTCCCACTTTTCGGGTGGTGTTGCGCAGGCGTTCGGCCATCTGGCTGCCCAGGGCGTAGAGAATGTCCGGGTCTTGCTGGGTGAGTTCGCGGAACTTGGCGTAGCTCAGTTCAGCCACTTCACATTCGGTTTTTGCCCGTACCCAGGCACTGCGTTCTTTCTCGATGCCGTCCTTTTCGAACAGACCCATTTCACCGAAGAAGTCGCCCGAATTGAGGTAGGCGATGATCATTTCGCGTCCGTCATCATCCTCGATGAGAATGGTGACCGAACCTTTGACAATAAAGAACAGCGTCTCGCCGCGATCACCTGCGTAGATGATGGTGCTCTTGGCGGTGTAACGACGGCGGTGACAGTGCGCGAGCAGCTTGTCGATGTTCTTTATTTTTGGTGTGAGAGTTATAGCTACCATGCCCTAGCCCCGAAGAAAAAAATAAGTGCAACCCATTGTCTAGCAGCAATTTTTTTAATAGTTATTCGAGCAAGTGTGCCAGTAATTTGTCGTCAGCTTAACAGACAGTCACCGCCGTTAGTCGGTTTTGCGACGTGGCTAACAGTGGCGGCAGTCTATCGACCTGTCGAGCTTGAGTAAGTTGGTCTATAAGCCTGTGCTAAGCTGCCCGTCCCTTTTAACAGCGGAGACGTGGCAATGAAAGCGCGGATTCAGTGGGCTGGCGAAGCTCTTTTCCTCGGTGAGTCTGGCAGTGGCCATGTGGTCGTGATGGATGGCCCGCCGGAGAGCGGCGGGCGCAACCTCGGCGTGCGGCCGATGGAGATGGTGTTGATCGGCCTCGGCGGTTGCACCAACTACGATGTGGTCAGCATCCTGAAGAAATCCCGACAGCCGGTGGAAAGCTGCGAGGCGTTTCTGGAAGCCGAACGCGCCAGCGAAGAGCCGAAAGTGTTCACCAAGATCCACGTGCATTTCGTGGTCAAAGGCCGCGGCTTGAAAGAGGCGCAGGTCAAACGTGCGGTGGAGCTGTCGGCCGAGAAGTACTGCTCGGCTTCGATCATGCTCAGCCGTGGTGGCGTGGAAATTACCCACGACTACGAAATCATCGAACTGGGTTAATCGTCCCGACACGTTCCGATCATAAAGCGGCGCACACTCGGCCCATCGAAGGTCAGTGGCAAAGGCGCTGGCAGCCGCTAGCCGACCTCTGCATAATGGCGCCCCTTTTTCCGGGGCGTCGCCAAGAGCGCGGCGCCACGAACCCATACCCAAAATCGCCAAAGCGAAGAGGTGTTAACCGTCCTACGCAGCTGTGTTGTTCACAACTGACGGGCATGCTCGATCACGCGGCTTTGCCGCATCGTTAAAAGAGAGTTCCTTACGGTGAAAAGCAAACTCAAGCTCCACGGGTTCAACAACCTGACGAAGACCTTGAGCTTCAACATCTATGACATCTGCTACGCGGAAACGCCGGAAGACCAGCAGGCCTACGTCCAGTACATCAATACCGAGTACGACGCAGCGCGGCTGACGCAGATTCTCACGGATGTCGTCGACATTATCGGTGCCAATATCCTCAACATCGCCCGCCAGGATTACGATCCGCAAGGCGCTAGCGTGACCATTCTGATCTCCGAGCAACCGGTCACACCGACCGAAAGCCAGATCGAGGAATCCCCAGGCCCGCTCCCCGATACCATCCTCGCGCACCTGGATAAAAGTCATATCACTGTGCACACCTACCCGGAAATTCACCCGGTAGATGGCATTGCCACGTTCCGCGTGGATATCGACGTATCCACCTGCGGCGTGATCTCACCGCTCAAGGCGCTCAACTACCTGATTCACCAGTTCGACTCGGACATCGTCACCGTCGACTACCGCGTGCGCGGCTTCACCCGCGACGTGCAGGGCAAGAAACACTTCATCGACCACGAGATCAATTCGATCCAGAACTACCTCTCCGACGACACGCAAGCGGCCTACCAGATGACCGACGTGAACGTGTACCAGGAGAACCTGTTCCACACCAAGATGCTGCTCAAAGAATTCGAGCTGGATAACTACCTGTTTGGTGATGCCACGCAGAATTTGTCTGCCGAGCAACGGGAGACGGTGACCAAGCGCGTGAAGCACGAGATGCTGGAGATCTTCTACGCCCGCAATATGGTTGGCTAAGCGAACGGCTGCGCGTCGGCATTGCTGCGTTGAAAAGGCTTTTTGAATGCTCATTGGCTACAGCGCAACTGCGCTTCAAAAAGCCTTTTCGCCTTGCACTGCTCTAGCTCGCTCGTTCTTGAACGGCGTGATGGCAAGACACGCAAAAAGCAAAAAGCCCGCGTAAGCGGGCTTTTTTATGGGCGGCGAATTAGATGCGGTAGGTGCTCTTGGTCATCACCTTCGACAACAAGCTCATGCCGAACTTCACCGGCCGTGGAAAGCGATAACCGCCAGCTTCCAAGGCACTGGCCGAATGCTGCGCTTCATCGCTCAGCATCTGCTCCAGAATCGCCCGCGACTTTTCGTCTTCAACGGGAATCTGCGTGAGGTGATCGTCCAGGTGTTTGCACACCTGATCTTCAGTGGCGGCCACAAAGCCGAGACTGACCTTGTCGCTGATCAAACCGGCCACCGCGCCCACCCCAAACGACAACCCATAAAACACCGGATTGAGAATGCTCGGGTGGCTGCCCAGTTCGCGGATGCGTTGTTCGCACCAGGCCAGGTGGTCGATCTCTTCTTCGGCCGCGTGCTCCATGGCTTTACGTACATGGGGCAGTTTGGCGGTCAGCGCCTGGCCCTGGTACAGCGCCTGGGCGCAGACCTCGCCGGTGTGGTTGACGCGCATCAGCCCGGCCACGTGGCGGGTGTCATCGGCATTCAATTCGACATCGGGTTGGGTCAGCCCTGGGGAGGGGCGATACGGTTGCCCGCTGAACGGCAGCAGGGTACGCAGGGCGGCATCGGCCTGCAGCAGCAGGCGGTCGACAGGGGAGTAGTGGCGTTCGGTAGCCATGGGGGTACCTCCGGAAAAGTCTGTCGGCAGTTTACTCCAATCGCCTGGCACGGTCTTGATCGTGGTCAGGGCAGCTCGCGCAGCACCCGAAACCCTAGCGCATAGTCGTCGGTGCCGGGCTGCTTCTGGTCGCGAAAGCTGCTGCGCAGGTAGGTCGGGCCGCTGTTCCAGGCGCCGCCACGGACTACCCGCGGGCTCTGGTCGAGGGGGCTGGCGGCCTGTTGCTCGCTGCCATCGAAGGGGGTGACGAAGCGCGAGGCGGTCCATTCCCAGACATTGCCGGCGGTGTCGTACAGGCCAAATGCGTTGGGCGCGAACTGGCCGACCTGGCTGGATTTGTACTGGTCTGAGCGCGGCGAGCCGCAGCCTCTGCAGTGCGCGCGCGGGTGGTCTTCCGGGCTGTCGAGCTGCTCGCCCCACCAATAGAAGCTGCTGGCGCCCCCGCGAGCGGCGTATTCCCACTCGGCTTCAGTGGGCAACCGGTAGCGCTGACCGGTGATTTTCGACAGCCACTGCAGGTAACTCTGCACATCGAACCAGGACACATGAATCACCGGCCGCTGCTCGGACAAGCCCCAGCCTTCGTTATCCGGCAGCGCCTTACCCGTGGCGCGGGCATAGCGTTGCCAGTCGGCGAAGGTCAGTTCGAAGCGGCCGATGGCGAAGGGTTTGGCGATGCTGACCGGGTGCGCGGGCTGTTCGTTGTAGTTGCCACGACCAGTACTGTCGCCAAACAGGAACTGGCCGGCCGGCACCTTCACCAGTTCGGGGCCGGGCTCATTGCTGGCCAGGGTGTCGTGGAAGACTTCAACGGCGCCGGCCTGGGTGCTCAACAGGCCGGCCAGGCCCAGGGCAATAAACGACCGCATCAACCCGGCGGCCAGGCCAGTTGGCGCTTACCGAGAACATGCATATGGATGTGGTAGACGGTTTGCCCGCCGTCCTCGTTGCAGTTCATCACCGCGCGAAAGCCCTGTTCGCAGCCTTGCTCTTTGGCCAGGCGTTGGGCGGTGAACAGCATGTGCCCGGCAAGTGCTTTGTCGTCTTCGCCGAGGTCATGCAGGGTGGCGATGTGTTTTTTCGGGATCACCAGGAAGTGCACAGGCGCCTGTGGGCCAATATCGTGAAACGCGACAACCTGGTCGTCTTCATAAAGCTTGCGCGCGGGAATGTCCCCGGCGACGATCTTGCAGAACAGACAGTCCACGGACAGGTCTCCAGCTGGCGATAGGAAGCCGGAGTTTAACCACGCAAGCCAGCGACGGCGAGTACGCATGCCGTTCGGTGGCCGTTAGGGAGCAGGTGTGAAGAACGATATCCATGACTTGGGGCTAGTGCTCGATTCCAAAGTGAAGCTGGTGGTGATCGAGTCCTGGGATGAGCAGCGGGTGATGGAAACCCTCACCAGCCTCGCGGTAAAACGCGGGCTGGGGTTGTACACCTGGGCGGTGACCGAGGGCATGCAGAAGCTCGGCTTTGGCGGCGACCCGCAGGGCGATCTGCCCAGCTTCGAGCCGGACGCTGCGCTGCGCCTGATCAAGCACGACCCGCTGCCCAACCTCTACGTGCTCTGCGACCTGCACCCGTTCATGGAGGAAAACCCCAAGCTGGTGCGCCTGCTCAAGGAAATCGCCATGGCCGAGGGCGCGCACAAGCCCACGGTGGTGTTGGTTTCCCACGCCCTCAAGCTGCCGCCGGAAGTGCAGCGTTATGCCGCGCGCTTCAGCCTGGCGTTGCCTGCCGAAGACGAACTGCTGGCCATCGTTCGTGAAGAGGCGGCGCGCTGGAGTGAGCGCAACCGTGGCGCGCGGGTGCGCACCGACAACCGCACCCTGCAGCAAGTGGTGAAGAATCTGCGCGGCATGAGCCACGCCGAAGCACGGGTGCTGGCCCGCGGGGTGATATGCAACGACGGCGCGATCACCCAGGAAGATTTGCCCGAACTGAACAAGACCAAATTCAAACTGCTCGACCTGGAAGGCGTGCTCAGCTTCGAGCACGACACCGCGCGTTTTGCCGAGGTCGGCGGTTTGCTCAACCTCAAGCGCTGGTTGTCCGAGCGCCAAGACATCTTCCTCGCCGGCAAGGCTGCCGACCTGCCCAAGGGCATGTTGCTGGTGGGTGTGCAGGGCGGTGGCAAAAGCCTGGCGGCGAAAGCGGTGGCCGGGCTCTGGGGCTTGCCGTTGCTGCGCCTGGATTTCGCCTGCCTGTACAACAAATTCTTCGGCGAAACCGAACGCAACCTGCGTGAAGCCTTGCGCCTGGCCGAGCAGATGGCGCCATGCGTGCTGTGGATGGACGAGGTGGAAAAAGGCCTGGCCAGCGGCGACCACGACGGCGGCGTGAGCCAGCGCGTGCTCGGCACCCTGCTGACCTGGATGGCCGAACGCAAGGCGCCGGTGTTCATGGTTGCTACCGCCAACGCCATCGACCGTCTGCCGCCGGAGCTGGTGCGCAAAGGGCGTTTCGATGAGCTGTTTTTTGTCGACTTGCCGGATGCCGAAACCCGCGCCGATATCTTCCGCATCCACCTGCTGCGCCGCGAGCTGGACCCTGCCAGCTTCGACCTGAAGCAACTGGCGACGGTCAGTGATGGTTTTACCGGTGCCGAGATCGAGCAAGTTGTGGTCAGCGCCCTGTATGCCGGGCAGGCCCAGCAACAGGCGGTGGATCAGGCCTTGCTGCTGCGCAATATCAGCGGCACGGCGCCGCTGTCGGTGGTGATGGCCGAAGACCTGGCCGGGCTGCGCGCCTGGGCGGCGGGTCGCACAGTGTCGGCCGGCTAGGACTCACTGCGCCGTAAAGCGCTTATTGATCGCCCCGGCCAGTTTGCGCACCAGCCAGCGCGGGGCGAAGCGAGAGCTGCGTGCGGCCATGCGATTGCGCCAGCCGGGGATGATGATCGCGCGGTTTTTCTCCAGCGCGCGCACGGTGTACAGCGCAAGCTCCTCGGCGTTCATCATCAGCTTACTGTTATCGAGCTTGCCCATCTCCATCGACGCACCGCGGAAAAACGCGGTGCGTGTCGGCCCTGGGCACAGCACCGAGACTTTGACCCCGCGGCCCTTCAGTTCCTCGCGTAACCCTTCGGATAGGTGCAGTACGTAGGCCTTGCCGGCGTAGTAACTGCTCATCCATGGGCCCGGCTGAAACGCTGCCACTGAGGCGACGTTGAGAATCTGCCCACCGCCTTGCAGCGCCATGCGATTGCCCACGGCGTGGCAGAGGCGGGTGAGGGCCAGCAGGTTGACTTCCAGTTGCTGCTGCTCGCGGCCCCAGTCGCTGTCCAGGAACGGCCCGGAGGTGCCGAGGCCAGCATTGTTGACCAGCAGATCGACCTGCAGGTCGTCCTGTTCCAGTTCGTGCACCAGACCGGTGAGTTGGGTGGGGTGGGCGAGGTTGCAGGTACGAAACAGCACCTCGACGCCAAAACGCTGGGTGAACTCGCAGGCGACGCTTTCCAGCACGTCGCGCTGGCGGGCCACCAGAATCAGGTTGCGTCCACGCCTGGCCAGGGCTTCAGCCAAGGCCAGACCGATGCCGCTGGAGGCCCCGGTTACCAGTGCATAACGGGGCATGGGGTTCTCCGCGCGGCTAGTGAGGTGAAAGGCAGCGTCAGCTTACTCGCGTGGCTCGGCTTCGGCCGGTGTCGTGGCTTCGGCAGACACCGCCGGTTGCGGCGCGTGCTGAGACGCTTCGAGAGCACGCAGGCGATATTGGTTGTAGGCCGGGATAGCGATGGCCGACAGGGTGCCGACAACAATCAGCGGCATGATGCAGGCCAACACTATCAGCCCTTTGCCGTTGTGGGGCGGCCGAGCGCCATGTCGGTTGGCCCCGGCGGTGCCAGGCAGGATCAACAGCAGCAGGATGAACAGCAGGTTGACCAGTGGCACCAGCAGAACCAGGCAGAACCAGGCGGACCAGCCGACGTCGTGCAGACGTTTAGCGGTGAAGAACACCAGCAGTACGATCCAGGCCACGACCGAAAGAACGGTCACTGCGCTGTAGAGTATTTCCGATTGGGAAAGAACGGCTGCCAGGCCACCCAGCACGCCACCGAGCAACGCGTTCAGCAGCCATACACCCATCAACCAGCCCAGGTATCGGACCCGGCCGATGCGGCCTTGCACACCAAAGTAGCTCAGATCAGCAACCGCATCGCTGTCGTCATCGACTTGGGCCAGTGGCGTCGCGTACGGAGAAGCTGCACGGCCGTCGGCAGCGGCCAGAGTGGCCAACAGCGAAGAGGATGCGCCTGCCGGGGCGGGCGTTTCTGCAACAGGCGCTGGAGCCGGAGCAGAGGCGGCGGCTTCAGCCAACTGCGCCTGACGGGCCAGGTATTTCTCGATGACGATGCCGCAGGCCGTGCACTCGATGGCTTTGACTTGTTCGTGGCCGCACTTGGGGCAGGTCATGCGCGCGGTTTCTTCCAGCGGCGTGGTGCGGTGGTCATCGGTTTCCACCAGGCTGAGGCTGGCGGCCAGGTCTTGTTCCTTGTAGACCTTGGCGCCGGCGTTCTGCAGGGCACCGATGTACTTTTCCGCTTCATCGGCAGTGAGGTCGCGCTTGAGGGCGACCGGGTTGCCAGTGAACAGGGCGTCGATCTTGTTGCGCTCGCTTTTGAACAGGCGGGCCAGGTTGTCTTTGACGGCATCCAGGGCGGCGGCTGGCATGAGCTCGCCGGTGAATACGATCTTGTAACGTGTATCGGTCATGCGCACGTCCCT
Source organism: Pseudomonas sp. GV071 (assembly GCF_003050835.1). GTDB lineage: Bacteria > Pseudomonadota > Gammaproteobacteria > Pseudomonadales > Pseudomonadaceae > Aquipseudomonas. The sequence goes on from NZ_QAOJ01000017.1 coordinate 111,191, forward strand.
GTCTGCGAGAGATGAAGTGGGCACAGCGTACTGGCCCCAATGCGGTTCAGACAAGCTCAGGCGTGACGCGGGTCACGCTTCAGCCCATGTTTTCCGGCAGCCAGCGACCGACCAGGCGGTTATTGCGCAACAGGCGCAGCGAGGCGAAGTCATCCAGCACGCCCTCGCTCAGTTGTGGGCGCAGGAACACCCAGTCATCCACGGCCAAGGCGGTTTGTCGTGAGCCGTTGACCCGCTCCTGATTCGCACTGCGCCCGTACAGGTTGTCGTAGCTCAAGCCGGCGGGGGCGACAGGCTCGGCCGGCCAGCGCCCGCCGTACAGGTAGTAGGCCTGCTGGCGATTGCGGTCCCAGGTTTGCAAAGCGCTTTGCAGGCGGCTCAGGTAAGGCAGCTCGCCGCTTTGCACCTTGAGCACCGGGGTGGCGATCCATAGCGCCGGGCTGTGGGCGCTGAGCAGGTCACTGTCGAACTCGCTGGGCATCAGTAGGGCCGAGCCGACCGAGACTTCATTCAGCGGCGTATCACCCCGCGCATGCAGGGCGTAGGTCAGGCTGCCGGCGCCATTGAGCAGCGGTTGTGTGGGCCACAGCGCGGTGAACTGCCGGGCCGTGGCGAGAAATGCCCGGTAGCGGGCGTTGCTGTCGGCGAAGGCGCGGTCGCGGCCGATCCAGGGTGGCGAGTGGGCGACCTGGGCGTCATAGCCCATCAGTCCGCGCACTGTCAGCGGCGCCTGGCTGGTCTGCAATTGCTGCAAGGCCTCGCCCAGCGCTTGCGGGCTGGCAAAGCCGCCGCGGGCCAGGCCGAGGTCGATCTCCAGGGCGATCTGCAGCGGTTGTTTGAGCGCCACGGCCAGTTCGGCGTATTGCTGCAGGCGCTGCGGGCTGTCGATCAGCCAGGTCACCTGCTGCGCAGGGTCGAACGTCGTGGCATTGCCCAGTTGCTGGTAGAACGCCAGCGCGGCGCTGACCGGCAGAGGTTTGCCCAGCAGTAGATCGGCGTCGGCGAACAAGCGCGCCAACTGGTTCAACTGCGGTTGGTGAAAGGCCATAAAGCGGCCGGTGCCTAGACGCTGCGCGAGGTATTCGAGCAGGCCATCGCTGGCCAGGGACTTGGCCACCAGGCGCAGCGGCAACTTGCTGCCCAGGCGCTGGGCCAGCAGGTCGGCGTTGGCGTCCAGGCGTTGCATGTCCACCACCAGTTGCGGTACGCCGCCGCCCTGTTGCTTGAGCAACTGGTTGAGGGTGGCAAAGTAGTCGTCATAGGGGCGGCCGTGGTCAACCGGCCGGGCCACCCATGCACCCAACAGGCCCAGTGCGCCCAGGCCCAACAGGTGGCGACGGTTCATCGCGGCCAGCGCTGGCCCAGTTGCACGGTGCGCTGCTGGGCCGCGCGGTATTCACGGTCCAGGCGCTGGACCAACTCGGCCACGCTGGGCAGGTCGCTGATATCACCGACGCCCTGGCCGGCCGACCATACGGTTTTCCAGGCTTTGGCCTCGTCGTTGATCGGCTTGAGCTTTTCGCCGTAGTTCACCGCACCTTTTTCTTGCAGCTTGGCCAGGTCGAAGCCGCCTTGCTCCAAGCTCTGGCGCATGAAGCTCGCCGGTACGCCGGAGACCGCCGGGGTGTGCACGATGTCGGCGGCTTTGGCGCCGAGGATCATGTCTTTGTAGGCCTGCGGCGCGTCGTTTTCCTTCACCGCGATCATCCGCGTGCCGAGGTAGGCGAGGTCGGCGCCGAGCATCTGCGCGGCGAGAATCTCGTGACCATGGTTGAGGCAGCCGGCCAGCAGCAACGTCTTGTCGAAGAACTGGCGGATTTCCGCAACCAGGGCGAACGGGCTCCAGGTGCCGGCATGGCCACCGGCACCTGCGGCCACGGCGATCAGACCATCAACCCCGGCTTCAGCGGCTTTCTCGGCATGCCGGCGGGTAGTGACGTCATGGAACACCAGGCCACCGTAGCTGTGCACGGCATCCACCACCTCCTTCACCGCACCGAGGCTGGTAATGACGATGGGCACCCGTTGCTCGACGCAGATCGCCAGGTCCGCCTGCAGGCGCGGGTTGGTGTTGTGCACGATCAGGTTGACCGCATAGGGCGCCGCATCGCTGCTGAGGCCGGCGTTGATCTCATCCAGCCAGGCCTTGAAGCCGCTACTTTCGCGCTGGTTCAGCGCCGGAAAGCTACCGACGATGCCGTTGTTGCAGCACGCCAGGACCAACTGCGGGTTGGAGACCAAAAACATCGGAGCAGCAACTACCGGTAAACGCAGACGTTGTTCGAGCAGGGCAGGCAAAGACATAAAAAATCTCCAATCAAGTTGATGCAGTTAGAACGGACGCACCACCACCAGAATTACGATGGCCAACAAGGCCAGCACGGGCGCTTCATTGAACCAGCGGTAAAACACGTGGCTGCGTTGCTGCTCACCGGCGGCGAAACGTTTACGCATGGCACCGCACATATGGTGATAGCCGATCAGGACCAGCGCGAGGGTCAGCTTGGCGTGCATCCAGCCCTGGCTGAGCAAACTCGGGTTGAGGCTCAGTAGCCAGATGCCGAGGCCCACGGTGGCAATCATCGAAGGGGTCATGATGCCGCGGTAGAGCTTGCGCTCCATCACGCAGAAGCGTTCCTTGCTGGTGCTGTCTTCACTCATGGCGTGGTAGACGAACAGGCGCGGCAGATAGAACAGACCGGCGAACCAGCAGACCATGGCGATGATGTGGAAGGCTTTGACCCAGAGGTAGAGCATTCGGGGTTTCCTAAACTGAAATGGCAGGGTCGGGCTTTAAATGCCCTGAAGTGGCCGTATTAAACAGGTTATATCGGCCAACCGTCACTATGACGGTTGGCCCGTGGCCGATGCAGCCGTATCATCGGCGACTTTCCAGTGGTCTTCGTAGAGGGTTGGTAATGGTCAAGGTCGGTATCGTCGGCGGCACAGGCTACACCGGGGTCGAGTTGCTGCGTCTGTTGGCTCAGCACCCGCAAGCCGAGGTGGTGGTGATTACCTCGCGCTCGGAAGCGGGCACTCGCGTCGATGAGATGTACCCGAACCTGCGCGGCCACTACGACAACCTGTCCTTCACCGTGCCGGACACGCAAACCCTGGCGGCCTGCGACGTGGTGTTCTTCGCCACGCCGCACGGCGTTGCTCATGCCCTGGCTGGCGAGTTGCTGGCTGCCGGCACCAAGGTGATCGACCTGTCCGCCGACTTCCGTCTGCAAGATGCCGAAGAGTGGGCCAAGTGGTACGGCCAACCGCATGGCGCGCCGGAGCTGCTGGGTGAAGCGGTTTACGGTCTGCCGGAAGTGAACCGCGAACAGATCAAAAAGGCCCGTCTGATTGCCGTGCCGGGTTGCTACCCGACCGCTACCCAACTGGGTTTCCTGCCGCTTCTGGAAGCCGGTCTGGCTGACACCAGCCGGTTGATCGCCGACTGCAAGTCGGGCGTCAGCGGTGCCGGGCGTGGGGCGAAAGTCGGTTCGCTGTTCTGCGAAGCTGGCGAAAGCATGATGGCTTACTCGGTGAAAGGTCACCGTCATCTGCCGGAAATCAGCCAGGGTTTGCGCCGCGCTGCCGGTAGCGATGTTGGCCTGACCTTCGTGCCACACCTGACGCCGATGATTCGCGGCATTCACTCGACGCTGTACGCCACCGTTGTGGATAAGTCGGTGAACCTGCAGGAACTGTTTGAAAAACGCTACGCCAACGAGCCGTTCGTGGATGTGATGCCGGCAGGCAGCCACCCGGAAACCCGTAGCGTGCGCGGCGCCAACGTCTGCCGTATCGCCGTGCACCGTCCGCAAGGTGGCGACCTGGTGGTGGTGTTGTCGGTAATCGACAACCTGGTCAAAGGCGCCTCGGGCCAGGCCGTGCAGAACATGAACATCCTCTTCGGTCTCGATGAACGCCTGGGCCTGTCCCACGCGGCATTACTGCCGTAAACGCTTGCGATTGATCGGTGCGACGCTTACGCGCACTGATCAATAGTTGACCATTTTGGTAGGGGAAGCGGATAATGCCGGCGTCCCCAAGTAACACGTCGGCCACTGGCCGGGAGAAAGACAGCATGAGCGTCGAATCCTTCACCCCCACTCCGCTGCAATTCACGCACGGTGCGGCGAACAAGGTCAAAAACCTGGTCGATGAGGAAGGCAATCCACGTCTGAAGTTGCGCGTGTTCGTCACCGGTGGTGGCTGTTCCGGCTTCCAGTACGGCTTCACCTTCGATGAGGAAGTGGCCGATGACGACACCATCGTCGAGCGCGAAGGCGTGAGCCTGGTGGTCGACCCGATGAGCTTCCAGTACCTGGCGGGTGCGGAAGTGGATTACCAAGAGGGCCTGGAAGGCTCGCGCTTCGTGATCAAGAACCCGAACGCCACCACCACCTGTGGGTGCGGTTCGTCATTCTCGATCTGATCGAAGCTCTACCGCCAACGCCGCGCCTATGCGCGGCGTTTTCGTTTTTGGCGATTGGAGTTAGTCAGGCGGGGTAGATGGCGCCAAGTACGCGCAGGCCTTTGGCGCCAGTGACGCTCGGGCGATTGCTCGGAATACCTTCCAGGCAGCAATGGGCCAGCCAGGCAAAGGCCATGGCTTCGACCCAGTCGGCCGGAACGCCATAGTCGCCCGTGCTGCTCACTATGCAGCCGGGTAGCAATTCGGCCAGTCGCTTCATCAGCGTCAGGTTGTGCGCGCCGCCGCCACACACCAGCAATTTCTGCGTGCCTTGCTGGGCCTTGGTCAGCGCGGCGACGATGCTTTGCGCGGTCATCTCCAGCAGCGTGGCCTGCACATCGGCGGGCGCCATGGTGGGCAACTGGCCGAGGTGTTGGTCGAGCCACGGCAGGTTGAACAGCTCGCGGCCGGTGCTTTTCGGACCTTGGGTGGTGAAGAACGGGTCGCTCAACAATTCGCTCAGCAGGGCGTCGGATACCTGGCCGCTCGCAGCCCAGTCGCCGTTGCGATCGTAGCTCAGACCTTGATGGCGATTGATCCAGGCGTCCAGCAGGACGTTGCCTGGGCCGGAGTCGAAGCCATGCACAGGTAGCTGCGGGTCGAGCAGGCTGAGGTTGCTGAAGCCGCCCACGTTGAGGATCGCCTGGCGGCTTTTGCCATCGCTGAACAGCGCATCGTGGAACGCTGGGACCAGGGGTGCACCCTGACCGCCGGCGGCGACATCACGGCGGCGGAAGTCGGCGACCACGCTGATGCTGGTCAGCTCGGTGAGCAGGGCGGGATTGCCGATCTGGATGGTGAAACCCCGCGCGGGTTCATGGCGCACGGTCTGGCCGTGGCTGCCGATGGCGCGGATGTCGCCAGGTTTCAGGTTCTGTTCGAGAAGCAGCGCGTGAATGCCTTGGGCTGCAAGGTGGGCCCACTGTTGTTCGGCGACGGCGCTACGGGCCAGCTCGTCCGGGCCGGGGCTGCACAAAGACAGCAGTACGGCGCGCAGATCGTCTGGCATGGGCAAATAGTGGGTAGCGAGCAGGGTCGTGTGTTGCTCTTGCTCGATAAGAGCGATGTCCAGACCATCGAGACTGGTGCCGGACATCACCCCTATATAGCGCGGCATCGGCTTAGCGCTTGTTCAAGGCCAGCATGGTGGCCTTTTCCTGATCCATCTGCGCCATTAGTGGCTTGCTCATCTGCATAAAGCGGGTTTTGTCCGGCCCGGAGATCGGATCGGCCATGGCCAGCTTCTGGCTCAGCGGGTCGACGTGCACGCCGTTGACCTGGAACTCGTAGTGCAGGTGCGGGCCGGTCGACAGGCCGGTGGTGCCGATGTAGCCGATCACCTGACCCTGCTTGACCATGCCGCCGGTTTTAATGCCCTTGGCAAAACCCTGCATGTGGCCGTAGAGCGTGGTGTAGGTCTTGTTGTGCTGAATGATGATGGTGTTGCCGTAACCGCCGCGGCGGCCGGCGAGTTGAACGCGGCCATCACCTGCAGCCTTGATCGGGGTGCCGCGCGGGGCGGCGTAGTCCACGCCTTTGTGGGCGCGGATCTTGTTCAGGATCGGGTGGAAACGGCCCATGGAGAAGCGCGAGCTGATGCGAGCAAAGTCGACCGGAGTGCGGATAAAGGCTTTGCGCATGCTGTTGCCATCAGCGGTGTAGTAGCTGGTGGAACCTTGTTTGTTGGTGTAACGCACGGCAGTGAACGGCTTGCCGCGGTTGACGAAGCGGGCAGCGAGGATGTTGCCGTCACCGACCTGTTTGTCGTTGACCACCTTCTGTTCGTAGATCACTTCAAATTCGTCGCCTTCGCGGATGTCCTGAGCGAAGTCGATGTCGTAACCAAAGACGTTGGCCAGGTCCATGGTCATGTTGTGTGACAGGCCGGCGCGCTTGGCGGAGAGGAACAGCGAGCTGTTGATCACGCCATGGGCGTAGGCAGTGCGCACAGTCGGTTTGGTCAGCTCGCGCTTGAAGTCGAAGCCCTTGTCGGTTTTCGCCAGGGTGATGGTTTCAAGGTCGCTGAGCTTGCTCTGCAGGTGCTGCAGACCGCCATCCTGGGTGAGCTTCACTTCCAGCACCTGGCCGACTTTCAGTTGGCCGAAGCGCTTGGCGTCGTCACTGCTGTTAAGGGCTTCGTGCAGGTGGGTCGGCGTCAGGCCGGCCTTCTGGAATACGGTCGACAGAGTGTCGCCATTGGCCACGGTAATCAACTTGGTATAGGGATCAGCCGGCGGCAATTGGGCGAGGCCTTCCGCAGGTTTTTCAGCAGGCTTTTCGGCCTGTGGAGTATTGGAATTCTGGGCATCGATCTGAGCGAACGGAGAGGCGTTCGACTCGCCTGGCAGACGCGGTTGCTGTGGCTCGCTCGGGTTGCTTTCGAGCTGTTCGCTGGCGTTCAGATCCAGGTTGAGGGTGGTCTTTTTTGCTTCTACTTCTCGGGAGGGGAAAACCAGCAAGGCCAAGCTGAGAAGGGCGGCGATCCCGCTAGCCGCTAGTAGATGGCTTTTGGGGTATGGCGGAGGTGCTTTTGAAATAGAGGTCATAAGGTAATTTTGACTTTGAAAAGGTGAAAAGAAGAGATGAAGAAACTGATGAATATGAAATAACTGTATAAAATATAACCAAAATCACCCTGAGGCAAGCCTACGAATGTCTCGTTTATGACAGCTGCGCAAGTGGTGGGCACAAACTTGTAATTAGTTGGTGATCTTGTAAGGTTGGTTCCCTTCGAAAATCAGGTGGTAGCGGGGCGGGTATGAAGTCGGTTGAAGAGCAGTTGGCGCTGATCAAGCGCGGCGCAGAAGAAGTGTTGGTCGAGGCTGAGCTGATCGAGAAATTGAAGCGTGGCCAGCCGCTGCGTATCAAGGCCGGTTTCGACCCGACCGCCCCCGATCTCCATCTTGGTCATACCGTGCTTATTAATAAGCTGCGTCAGTTCCAGGAGCTGGGCCATCAGGTGGTATTTCTGATTGGCGACTTCACTGGAATGATTGGTGATCCGAGCGGCAAGAGTGCAACTCGCCCGCCGCTGACCCGTGAGCAGGTTCTGGATAACGCAGAAACCTACAAGGCTCAGGTCTTCAAGATTCTTGATCCGGCGAAAACCGAGGTGGCGTTCAACTCCACGTGGATGGATCAGTTGACCCCGGCTGACTTCATTCGCCTGGCTTCGCAATACACCGTTGCTCGTATGTTGGAACGTGATGACTTCAGTAAGCGTTACGCCACCAACCAGCCAATCGCGATTCATGAGTTCCTTTACCCATTGGTTCAGGGTTATGACTCGGTTGCTTTGAAGGCTGATGTCGAGTTGGGTGGCACCGACCAAAAATTCAACCTGTTGATGGGGCGCGAGTTGCAGCGTGCTTATGGGCAGGAAGCGCAGACCATTCTGACCATGCCGCTCCTTGAAGGGCTGGATGGCGTGAAGAAGATGTCCAAGTCGCTCGGCAACTATGTTGGTATCCAGGAAGCGCCGGGCGTCATGTACAACAAGCTGGTGTCGATTCCGGATGCGTTGATGTGGCGCTACTTCGAATTGCTCAGCTTCCGCTCGATGGAAGAGATCGAAGCGTTCAAGGCTGACGTGGTGGCCGGCGCGAATCCGCGTGACATCAAGATCAAGCTGGCTGAAGAGATCGTTGCGCGTTTCCATGGCGAAGAAGCCGCGGCCAATGCGCACCGCTCTGCGGGTAACCGTATGAAGGAAGGCGAGCTGCCGGATGATCTGCCGGAAGTAGAAGTCGTTTCGGCTGAGGATCTGCCTATCGCGTCCCTCCTTAATAAGGCTGGCTTGGTCAAGAACGCTGCAGGTGCTCGTGATCTGCTGAATGCTGGCAGTGTGCGTATAGATGGTGAGGTCGTAGATCGCACCTTTATATACAAGCTGGGCGCGACCCATGTTTGCCAGGCCGGCAAGAAGGCATTTGCGCGGGTTACGCTAAAAGCTGAGTAAAAGGTCAAATAAAGTCTTGACGGTATCTTGTGGGTGCTTATAATGCGCACCACTTCCGGCGCGGAAGGCTCTTAAAACTTCAAGCTAATCAATAAGTTAGCGAGAAATTAAGGGTTGCAAAG
>NZ_QAOJ01000018.1 GCF_003050835.1 Pseudomonas sp. GV071
GCGCCAAGATCGACGGCAGGAATACCGGCCAGCGAGCCCTGGAAACTGCCGACGGCGGTACGGGTGGCGGCAACGATTACGACGTCTTGCATGGCATCAGTCCTCAAAACTGCATTTCCGGCACGTGCTCTGGCACCACCAGCTTACCGGCGGTTTTGGCGACGATTTCCTCGACACTCACTCCCGGTGCGCGCTCTTTGAGCAGGAAGGCGCCATCGGCGATTTCCAGGTAGGCGAGGTCGGTGAGCACGCGTTTGATGCAGCCAGCGCCGGTCAGTGGCAAGGTGCATTGGCCCAGCAGTTTCGACTCACCGTCTTTGGAGGCGTGGGTCATGGTGACGATGATATTTTCCGCCCCGGCCACCAGGTCCATCGCCCCGCCCATGCCCTTGACCAGTTTGCCCGGCACCATCCACGAGGCGATGTTGCCCTGCACGTCCACTTCGAAGGCACCGAGTACAGTCAAGTCGATATGGCCGCCACGGATCATGGCGAAGGATTCGGCGGAGGAAAAAATCGAGGCGCCGACGCGCGCCGTCACGGTTTGTTTACCGGCGTTGATCATGTCGGCGTCGATCTCATCGGCGCGCGGGAATGCGCCCATACCGAGCAGACCGTTCTCCGACTGCAGCATCACTTCCATACCCTCGGGCACGTAGTTGGCGACCAGAGTCGGGATGCCAATGCCGAGGTTGACGTAGTAGCCGTCCTGCAATTCGCGGGCGACACGCTGGGCCATTTGTTCGCGGGTAAGCGCCATAGTTTTTATTCTCTGCAAAAAGGGAGGAGGAAGACGATCAGGCACGTACGGTGCGTTGTTCGATGCGTTTCTCGAAGGTGCCGCAGATCAGGCGATCGACATAAATGCCTGGGGTATGGATCTGGGTCGGATCGAGCTCGCCAGGGGCGACGATTTCTTCCACTTCCACCACTGTGATCTTGCCGGCGGTGGCTGCCAGCGGGTTGAAGTTCTGCGCGGTGTGGCGGTACACCACGTTGCCGAACCAGTCGGCCTTCCAGCCTTTTACGATGGCGAAGTCGCCGGTGATGGAGGGCTCCATCAGGTAGTCGCGGCCATTGAACTCACGTACTTCTTTGCCTTCGGCCACCGGCGTACCGACCCCGGTGGCGGTGAAGAACGCCGGAATACCCGCGCCACCAGCGCGCATTTTTTCCGCCAAGGTGCCTTGCGGGGTGAGTTCCACTTCCAGCTCGCCGCTGAGCAGTTGCTTTTCGAACAGGGCGTTTTCGCCAACGTAGGACGCGATCATCTTGCGGATCTGCCGGTCTTCCAGCAGCACACCTAGACCAAAGCCATCGACGCCGCAGTTGTTGGAGACCACGGTAAGGTCACGGGTGCCCTTGCGCTTGATCTCGGCTATCAGATTTTCCGGGATGCCGCACAGGCCGAAGCCGCCGGCCAGGACGGTCATGCCGTCCTCCAGACCCGCCAGGGCCTCTTCGTACGAACCCACACGTTTATCGAAACCTGCCATTTGCGGCGCCTCTCTTGTTTTGGTGGGGGCCAACGGCCCAGTACCCAGAGTGTTGTGCCGACGGATTGATTTGTTAAGTTGATTTTTAAAATGGATTAATTGATAAATCAGCACAGTAAATAGCCGTTTTGCCGAGGCCAACCATGACCATCAAACAGCTGCGTGCCTTTCTCGCAGTGGCGCAAAGCCTGAGTTTTGCCCAGGCCGGGGAGCGCTTGCACCTTTCCCAATCGGCGCTCAGCCTGACCATCAAAGGCCTGGAAGAAGGCTTGGGTGGCCGCCTGTTCAGCCGCACCACACGCAATGTCAGCCTGACACCGGAAGGCGAAGCGCTGCTGCCCTTGGCGCGACGTCTGCTGGCTGACTGGGAAAATGCCGAAGATCAGCTGCGCCAACGTTTCACCCTGCAGCAAGGGCGAGTAACCCTGGCAGCGATGCCGTCGTTCGCCTGCAACGCCTTGCCGGAATTGCTGGTGCAGTTTCGCGCACGGCACCCGAAGGTGAATGTGACGGTCAACGACGTGATCAATGAACAGGTGCTGGAGATGGTCCGCGACCGCCAAGTGGAACTGGGCATCGCCTTCGCCCCAGAGGCTGATGACAGCCTGGATTTCACACCGCTGTACCTGGACCGTTTTGTCGCCGTGGTGGCGGCTGATTCGCCGCTGGCCGAGCGCGCCGAGGTCGACTGGGCGACGCTGCTGGAGTACCCGTTCGTGACCTTGCAGCGCCCCTCCACCGTGCGCGTTTTACTTGAAGAGCACCTGCGCCAGCGCGGGGTGAAACTACCGGTGGTGTTTGAAAGCCATCAATTGGCCACGGTCGGCCGCATGGTCGCCAATGGTTTGGGGGTGAGCGCCGTACCGGCGCTGTGCGTACAGCAGATGCATGAGCTGGGCGCGCGCTGCCTGACCTTGAGCGAGCCCGTCATCGAACGGTCGATTGGCATTTTGCGCAAGGCCGACCACGAACTGTCGGTGGCCGCCCAGGCCCTGTACGACACAGTGCTGGCGGCCTGGCCGGCGGAGCAAACGGGTTAGAGCGGGAGGTGCCAGGCAACGCTCAGCCAATCGTACAGGCGGGCAAGAAATTCAGGCTGGGAGCCCAGACCGATTAGCAGCAGTAGCGTGCTGCCGGTGATGCAGAGCCGACGGGGGTAGGTATCGCGTGAGGAGTATTTCGAGGAACGTTGCATAAGGGAAACCCGACTAAATGTGTGTCGGGTGAGGATTACAAACGACAGAAAATGGCTCTGTAGAAAAGCCGGAAAACTCATGTAGGGTAATTCCTAGAACCACACTGCTAAGCTGCTCCCCAGTCCCGATTTGCCCAACCCCTGCTCATGCCGGAGTCATAACAACAATGCAAACGACCGACGCCACTGCCATTCCCCGCGTAAAACTGCTGATCGGCGGCGAGCTGATCGATTCAGCCAGCAGCCAATGGCGCGACATCATCAACCCGGCCACCCAACAGGTGCTCGCGCGGGTGCCTTTTGCCACTCAAGGCGAAGTGGACGCGGCCATCAGCGCCGCCGCCGAGGCCTTCAAAACCTGGCGCAAGACCCCGATCGGCGCCCGCGCGCGGATCTTTCTCAAGTACCAGCAACTGATCCGCGAACACATGGCCGAACTGGCGGCGCTGCTCACCGCCGAACAGGGCAAGACCCTTGCCGACGCCGAGGGCGACGTGTTCCGCGGCCTGGAAGTGGTCGAGCACGCCGCGGGCATCGGCAACTTGCAGTTGGGCGAGCTGGCCAACAACGTCGCTGGCGGTGTCGACACCTACACCCTGCTGCAACCTCTGGGCGTGTGCGCCGGTATCACCCCGTTCAACTTCCCGGCAATGATTCCGCTGTGGATGTTTCCGATGGCCATCGCCACCGGCAACACCTTCGTATTGAAGCCTTCCGAACAAGACCCGATGGTGACCATGCGCCTGGCCGAACTGGCGATGCAGGCCGGGGTGCCGGCCGGGGTGCTGAATGTCGTACACGGCGGCGCCGAGGTGGTGAACCGCTTGTGCGATCACCCGGAAATCAAGGCCGTGTCCTTTGTCGGCTCGACCCAGGTCGGCACCCACGTGTACAACCGCGCCACCCAGAACGGCAAGCGCGCGCAATGCATGATGGGGGCAAAAAACCACGCCATCGTGATGCCCGATGCCAACCGCCAGCAGACTCTCAACAACCTGGTGGGCGCCGCTTTCGGCGCGGCGGGCCAGCGCTGCATGGCGTTGTCCACGGTGATTCTGGTGGGCGAGGCGCAAACCTGGCTGCCGGAGCTGGTCGAACGCAGCAAGACCCTGCGGCTGAACGCGGGTACCGAAGCGGGTGCCGACCTCGGCCCGGTGGTCTCCTGTTCCGCACTTGAGCGGATTCATGGCCTGATCGCCGCGGGCATCGAAGAGGGCGCGACCCTCGCTCTGGATGGCCGCAACCCGACAGTCCCAGGTTTCGAGCGCGGGAACTTCATCGCCCCTACCTTGTTCAGCGACGTCACGCCGAGCATGCGCATCTACCGCGAAGAAATCTTCGGCCCTGTGCTCTGCGTGCTCAACGCCGCCAGTCTGGATGAGGCCATCGCCCTGATCAACGCCAACCCGAACGGCAACGGCACCGCCATCTTCACCCGCTCCGGGGCAGCGGCGCGGCACTTCCAGGAGGAGATCGACGTCGGCCAGGTGGGCATCAATGTGCCGATTCCCGTGCCGGTGCCAATCTTCTCGTTCTCCGGCTCCCGCGCCTCCAAACTCGGCGACCTCGGCCCGTACGGTAAGCAAGTGGTGCAGTTCTATACGCAGACTAAAACGGTCACCCAGCGTTGGTTCGATGAAGATGAAGTGGGGGCGGTGAACACCACCATTACCCTGAAATAAACCGCGCAACCCATAACTCCAACAAAAGGGACGCCTCATGAATATCGGTTTTATCGGGCTCGGCAACATGGGCGGGCCGATGGCCCTGAACTTGCTCAAAGCCGGCCATGCACTGACGGTCTTTGACCTGGTGCCCGCCTCCGTCCACAGCCTGACCGCAGCCGGCGCCACCGCCGTCGCCTCCCCTGCCGAACTGGCGCGCAGTGAGGTGCAAGTGATCATCACCATGCTCCCCGCCGCTCGCCATGTAAAAGCCGTATACCTGAGCGAAGACGGCCTGCTCGCCCACATTGCCAAGGGTGTGCGGCTGATCGACAGCTCCACCATCGACCCGATGACTGCCCGTGAAGTGGCCGCCGCAGCCGCCCAGCAAGGTAACCCGATGCTCGATGCGCCGGTGTCGGGCGGCACTGGCGGCGCGGCGGCCGGCACCCTGACCTTTATGGTCGGCGGCAGCGTGGACGACTTCGAACACGCGCAGCCGCTGCTCGCCGCCATGGGCAAGAACATCGTCCACTGCGGCGCCGCCGGCAACGGCCAGGTGGCCAAGGTGGCGAACAACATGCTGCTGGGCATCTCGATGATCGGCGTGGCCGAAGCCATGAACTTGGGCGTCGCCCTGGGCATGGATGCCAAGGTGCTGGCCGGGGTGATCAACACCTCCAGCGGCCGCTGCTGGAGTTCGGACACCTACAACCCCTTTCCCGGAGTGCTCGACAGCGCCCCGGCTGCTCGCGGTTACAGCGGCGGCTTTGGCACCGACCTGATGCTCAAGGACCTCGGCCTGGCCACCGAAGCCGCCAAACAGGCGCAGCAACCAGTGCTGCTCGGCGCCCTGGCGCAACAGCTGTACCAGAGCTTCAGCGCCCAGGGCCATGGCGGCCTGGATTTCTCGGCGATCATCAAGCTCTACCAGCACGACGCATGAACGCGCCGATGCCCACCACAAAACAGACAGAGAGCCCTGCATGCACGATCTGGAACTGAGCGACGAACAACGCATGATCCGCGACATGGCCCGCGATTTCGCCCGTAGTGAAATCGCCCCGCACGCCCAAGCCTGGGCCGCCGCCGGCTGGATCGACGACGCTGTGGTAAGCAAGATGGGCGAACTCGGCCTGCTCGGCATGGTGGTGCCCGACAACTGGGGCGGCTCGTTCACCGACTACGTGGCCTACGCCCTGGCGGTGGAAGAAGTCGCCGCCGCAGATGCCGCCACTGGCACCCTGATGAGTGTGCACAACTCGGTGGGCTGCGGCCCGGTGCTCAACTATGGGAGCGAGGCGCAAAAGCAGCAGTGGCTGCCCGCCCTGGCCAGCGGCCAAGCCATTGGCTGCTTCTGCCTGACCGAACCGCACGCCGGTTCCGAGGCGCATAACCTGCGCACCCGCGCCGAACTGCGGGACGGCAACTGGGTGCTCAATGGCGCCAAACAGTTCGTCAGCAATGGCAAGCGCGCCAAGCTCGCCATCGTCTTCGCGGTGACCGATGCCGAGTTGGGCAAAAAAGGTCTGTCGGCATTTCTGGTGCCCACCGACACCCCAGGGTTTGTCGTCGACCGCAGCGAAAAGAAGATGGGCATCAAGGCCTCCGACACCTGCGCCATCACCCTCGACAACTGCACGGTGCCGGCCGCCAATCTGCTTGGCGAGCGCGGCAAGGGTCTGGCAATTGCGCTGTCCAATTTGGAAGGCGGCCGTATCGGCATCGCCGCGCAAGCGCTGGGCATTGCCCGCGCGGCCTTCGAAGCGGCGCTGGTGTATGCCCGTGAGCGGGTGCAGTTTGGCCAGCCGATCATCGAACACCAAAGCATCGCCAACAAACTGGCCGACATGCACACCCAACTGAACGCCAGCCGCCTGCTGATTCTGCATGCCGCGCGACTTAGAACGGCAGGCCATCCATGCCTGTCCGAAGCCTCGCAAGCCAAGCTGTTCGCTTCGGAGATGGCTGAGCGGGTGTGTTCCGATGCGATTCAGATTCACGGCGGCTACGGCTACCTCGAGGACTACCCAGTAGAGCGCTACTACCGCGATGCGCGCATTACCCAGATCTACGAGGGCTCGAGCGAAATCCAGCGCCTATTGATTGCCCGTGAGCTGAAGCATTACGCGCTGTGATGGGATGAACCGCTTCCCACGCGCAGGCACCGGCTGAAACAACGCTGTTCAGCCGGGCGGCGCTTGGGCAAACTCGCACCGCTCGATCAGGTCATACCCTCACTTCCTGCCAGCCGTTAAGGGCCCGTCGTGACTGCCGCTTCCCCCTCTGCTCCGCTCAGCCCCACGCAACTGCGCCAGATTCTGTTTGGCCTGATGCTGGGTATTTTCCTCTCCGCCCTGGACCAGACCATCGTTGCCGTGGCGCTGCCGGAAATCGCCTTGCAGCTGCCTGGCAGCGAACTGCTGGCCTGGGTGGTGTCGGCCTATATGTTGGCCATGACCATCGCCACGCCATTCTTCGGCAAGCTCGGTGACCTGTTCGGCCGGCGCCGCCTGTTGCTGATTTCCACCAGCCTGTTCGTGTTCGCCTCCGTGCTCTGCGCCCTCGCCCAGGACATGGGCCAACTGGTCGGCGCTCGCGCCCTGCAAGGTATCGGTGCCGGCGGCATGATCGCCACCATCCAGGCGCTGATTGGCGATCTGATCGCCCCCGCCGAGCGTGGCCGTTACCAGGCCTGGTTCAGCGGCATGTTCGCTCTGGCCAGCCTGATCGGGCCACCGCTGGGCGGCCTGCTGAGCCAGCAGTTGTCGTGGCGTTGGGTGTTCTGGATCAACCTGCCCGTCGGCCTGCTGGCCATCTGGCTGAGCCAGCGGCGTCTGGCGGGCCTGGCGGAAAAACGGCGCAAGGCGCGCCTCGATTACCTCGGCGGGGTATTGCTGCTGATCGGCCTGGGCAGCCTGTTGCTGTTGATCACCCGCCTGGGCCAGGAGCGCCAGTGGCTGAGCCTGGAAAACGCCATCGGCTTGGGAGTCGCCCTGCTCGGCCTGCTGTTGTTCGTGTTGCAGGAACGCCGTGCCAGCGAGCCGGTAATCCCCATGGAGCTGTTCCGCATCGGTCCGGTGCGCGCCGGCTGGGGCCTGTTGTTTTTCGCCAACTTCCAGGCCGTGGCCCTGGCCGTGTTGTTTCCCCTGCACGCCCATGCCCAGGGCGGTGCCGGTACCGGCGCCAGCCAACTGATGGCGATTGCCATTGGCGCACCACTGGGGGCCTTTATCGGTGGCCGTTTGAGTTCCCAGCTGGGCCGCTACAAACCGCTGATTCTCAGCGGCAATCTGCTGTTGCCAGTGGCGTTGGTGGCGTTGGCGTTCCTGCCGCCGAGCCTGGAGATGCTCAGCTTGCCGCTGCTAGCCTGCTGCGGAGTAGCGCTGGGGCTACAGTTCCCCACCTCGATGGTGGCGGTGCAGAGTGCTGCGCCACTCAGCCACCTGGGCGTGGTGACTGCGGCCTGCGGCATGTTCCGCGGCCTGGGCGGGGCGCTGGGGGTTACATTGCTGTCGAGCCTGCTCTGGCATTTGCTGCCCAGCGTAGACCCCGAGCACATCAGCGCCAGCCTCGGCCAAGTGGACAGCGAGCAACTGCGTATGGCGTTTCGCGACCTGCTATTGCTGGACGCAGCCATCGCCGCTATTCCGCTGCTGATTGCGTTGTTTATGGCCGACAACCGTTTGCGTCATCACCTGCCGGCCAGTCCCACCGCCGAGTAAACGGCGGCGAGATTCCGCCCCCCGGCTGGCGGGATCTGGCCAGATCCCGCCAGCCGCACTCAGCTGAAACCCGCTCCAGCCCCCGCCCTGCGGCGCCCTGCCGCACCTGGCCCCGGTCTTGCTCTTAGCCTCGCTAATAGCAAACTGGAAATGGTTGAACTGATGAAAAAGCTGTTGTTAACCCTCGTCTGCCTGGTCGTTGTCGGCTGCACGAAAACCCCCGAGCCGGAAAAAACCGTCGATGTCCTGCTGATTGGCGGCGGCATCATGAGTGCCAGCCTGGGCACCTACCTGAATGAATTGGAGCCGGGCTGGAGCATCGACATTTACGAACGCATGGGTCAGGTCGCTGAAGAAAGCTCCAACCCCTGGAACAACGCCGGCACCGGCCACTCGGCCTTCTGCGAATTGAACTACACACCGGAAACCGCCGATGGCAGCATCGACATCAGCAAGGCGGTGGCGATCAACGAGTCGTTCGAAATATCCAAGCAGTTCTGGGCCTACCAGGTCGAGCAGAAGGTGCTGAACAACCCCACCACCTTCATCAACAACGTGCCGCACATGAGCTTTGTCTGGGGAGATGAAAACGTCACCTACCTGCAAAAGCGCCATGCGGCGCTGCAGCACAGCTCGCTGTTCCGCGGCATGGAGTTTTCCACCGACCCGGCGCAGATCGAACAGTGGATTCCGCTGGTCATGGACGGCCGCGCCGAAGGGCAGAAAATCGCCGCCACGCGCATGCCGATCGGCACCGACGTGAACTTTGGTGAGATCACCCGCCAGCTGTTCGGCTCGCTGACCAGCCGCCCTGGCGTTGCCCTGCACCTGCAACACGAAGTGCGCGACCTGGTGCGCAATGACGACGGCACCTGGACCGTGGTGGTTGCCGACCTCGGCAACGGCGAGCAGCTGAAAAGCGTGAAAGCCAAGTTCGTCTTCATTGGTGCCGGTGGCGGCGCGCTGAAGCTGTTGCAGAAATCCGGCATCCCGGAAGCCGAAGGGTATGCCGGCTTCCCGGTGGGTGGCGAATTCCTCGTCACCACCAACCCGGAGATCGTCGCGCAGCACCAGGCCAAGGTGTATGGCAAAGCCTCGGTGGGCTCGCCGCCGATGTCGGTGCCGCACTTGGACACCCGCGTGATCGACGGCAAGAAGGCGCTGCTGTTCGGCCCATTCGCCACCTTCTCCACCAAGTTCCTGATCAATGGTTCGCTGTGGGACATGTTCAGCGCGCTGACCTGGCACAACATGCTGCCCATGGCCCACGCTGGCTTGGATAACACCTCGCTGACCACCTACCTGGTGGGCCAGTTGATGCTCAGTCAGGACGACCGCATGGCTGCCCTGCGCGAGTACTTCCCCGAGGCCAAAGACGCCGACTGGAAATTGGTACATGCCGGCCAGCGCGTGCAGATCATCAAGAAAGACCCGGAACTGGGCGGCATCTTGCAGTTCGGTACCGAAGTGGTGAGCTCGGCGGACGGCAGCATTGCCGCGCTGCTGGGTGCCTCGCCGGGCGCCTCCACTGCCGCGCCGATCATGCTCTCGGTGCTGGAGAAAACCTTCAAGGACAAGGTCAAGACGCCAGAATGGCAAGCCAAGCTGAAGGAGATCATTCCCTCCTACGGCCGCAAGTTGAACAACGACCTTGAGCTGACCAACAGTACCCGTGCCTGGAGCAGCGCACGTCTGCAACTGCCGTTCGTGCAGGTTCAGCCGGACGCCGACCCAATGGTCGACGCGCTGTAAACCCCGCCCCAGTGGGCGCCGCCGTTTCTACCCGGCGCCCACCTGCTGCAGCGCCGTCGCTCGCGCTTGCGAGCCCGAAGGTTGAGCGGCACACTGCCCGCTCGCAGGCACAACGCCGCCCCTACTGGAGACACCCATGTCTGTAATGGATACCGACAAACGTATGGCCGCCCGCGCCTTTATCCTCGGTCATGCAGACGCGCTGAGCTGCACGGTGTACCGCCTGGATGAAACCGACCCGGAAGCCGAAGAAGAAGACCTGGGTGATGGCAAGGTGCTGTTCGCCGGCCAGTTCAACGCCCCGGCCGAATGGGATGCAGAAGCCCGTGACGATTTCTTTGGCGACGCCGACCCAGGCCTGTTCTTCAACGCTTACATCGAAAGCGAAGCCAAACCCGGCAGCAAGGCGCACTTCAGCGCCGAGATCGGCGACTACGTGGCCGCCCTCCCAGGTTTGGGTGAAGTGGTGATGTATTACGTGTACGACGCCGTGGAAGACGAAAGCGGCCGTCTGTGCGTATTGATTCGCGACGAAGAGCAGCCGGCCTGAGTGCCCTAACGTAGGGCGAATACCCGCAGGGTATCCGCCGTTATAACGGCACGGCAGACACCGTGCGGATGGCAGCGGCGGATATCGCCCGAGGCGATATTCGCCCTACTCCTGGTCGTTGGCCGACTCTTCTTCCTGCCACTTGGCCCATCGCGGCGGCACCAGCTTGCCGGCTTCGTAGGTCTTCTCCACCGTGGTGCCATCTTCGTTGTGGATGATCAGCACGGCATCCTTGCCCCGTAGAAAACGCTCGGTTTCCTGAATCAGCCGACCCTTGGTCAAGGCACGTTTGGACGGGCGCGTGGCGCCGCGTTTGATCAGTTGCCAACCCTCTGGCACACGGTTGATGTGGTAGTCGCCCATGCTGCATTAATCCCTGAATGTCACTGCCACCCCGCCAGGCCTCACGCCACGGGGGTTTCACCAGCGTGTGAACATCCGAGCGAAACGCTGTGGGCGCAGTTCCCTGCAAGGGATGAGCGGTCATATTCAGCCGCGTTTAATGGCGGGCCTTAGTTGCACATTGGCAATAGCGCAAGCGCAGCGGGGCAATTGAAAGTTGAGTGGCAAGTTGCACTTTAATATCAAAAAACCGTTTGTCGCCAATGACTTAATTCAGGCGAACGATCTTGAGGGAGGGCCTTCAGAGTTCCTGTAAGGCCCATTAGGGTTTTGCTACTACTTCATAGAAGAGGAGAAACCAAAATGCCTACCAACAAAAACCCCGGTAATTTCGCCAACGATCGAGCGAGGGCCTCGGAAGCGGGTCGCAAGGGTGGACACAACAGCGGCGGCAACTTTGCCAATGACCCGCAGAAAGCCTCCGAAGCCGGCCGCAAAGGCGGCCAGGCCAGCCATGGCGCCAGGGGCTGACCTGTTGTTGGATGTGCCCTGATTCACTAACGCCCTGCTAGCTGAGTCCAGCAAGGGCCCGCGACAGCGGGCTTTTGTTTGTCTGGCGTTTGAGATTTTGTAGTACCGGACTATCGGCGGTGCTGGCGCCCATCGCCACGCCCGCGATCATCGCCGCGGTGGTCGTTGCCGCGGTGGTCATCCCGGCCACGGGAGTGATGACGGTCCTGGCCGCGCCCTGGCGCCGGGTAGTAACCACGCGGCGGCTGATTCCAGCCTTGCTGCATGGGCGCGCGATGGGGCGTGGAGTAATAACGCGGTTGCGGTGCCGGCACGTAATAGCGTGGCGCCGGACGATACACCGGCGGCGGCGAGTAGTAACGCGGTGCCGAGTACACCCGGTACTGCTGCACGCTGTAACCACCCCCATATACCGGAGCACTGTAGACGTTGCCATAGCCACCCCGGCCATAGCTGCGGTCGTAATTGTCGTCGTAGTCATAACCCGCACAACCAGCCAGAAACAGACCTATCAGACCCAGCAGCAGGGTTCGGTAACGCATCATGGCAGCCTCCTGAGACCGCACGGGAACCGAGTGGCGAGTGCCGCTCTTTGGCTGTTCCCGAAGTCTTGGACAGCGCAGAAACCTCTCGGCTTGCTGTAGGAGCTTTCAAATTCCGTTGCCAGTTATTTCATCGACGCACCAAAGCACGGCACGACCGCCGCCGGCGCCTTATTTTTGCGCACGACTTCGCCCTCCCCTGTCTCGCTCACTCTCCCCAGCCCCCGGCATAGCTGGCCGGCGCTAACTTGGCACGCCTCTCGCTTTAGCTCAGGCGTGCAGGATTAACCTCGGCCACCACCGGGGCACGCGGCACCACAATTTGCAATGGATGACTAGGGTTCCGGCTAGCGCTTAAAACGCTCAGTGACTGGTCCGAGAGTTGTCGACCTCCAGTGAGGTTACACGGCGGGACAAAAGCCCGGGAGACGAACGCCAAGCCGCGTTACGCCTGCCCGCTTTTTTCTCGAACTGGAGGTTTTTTATGCGCAAGTCCGCTGTTCTAGCCCTCGCTTTCACTGGCCTTGCTGCCGCCCTCAGTTTCAGCGCCCACGCTGCCCCGAAAGAAAAATTCAGCGTCTGCTGGACCCTCTACGCCGGTTGGATGCCGTGGGAATACGCGGCCGCCGAAGGCATCGTCGACAAGTGGGCGAAGAAGTACAACATCGCCATCAACGTGGTGCAGCTCAACGACTACGTCGAGTCGATCAACCAGTACACCGCCGGCCAGTTCGATGGCTGCACCATGACCAACATGGACGCCCTGACCATCCCCGCTGCTGGCGGCGTCGACTCCACCGCCCTGGTGGTCAGCGACTTCTCCAACGGCAACGACGGCATCGTGCTCAAAGGCAAGGGCAAGACCCTGGCCGACCTCAAGGGCCAACCGGTCAATCTGGTCGAGCTTTCGGTGTCCCACTACCTGCTGGCCCGTGGCCTGGAAAGCGCCGGGCTGAGCGAAAAAGACTTGAGCGTGGTGAACACTTCCGACGCTGACATCGCCGCCGCCTTCAACACCAGCGAAGTCAATTCGGTGGTGACCTGGAACCCGATGCTGGCGGAAATAAAAGCCCTGCCCGACACCACCGAAGTGTTCAACTCCAGCCAGATTCCCGGCGAGATCATGGACATGATGGTGGTCAACACCCAGACCCTGAAAGACAACCCGGCCCTGGGCAAAGCCTTGACCGGCGCCTGGTTCGAAATCATGGAACTGATGACCACCGACAGCCCGCGCGCCACCGCCGCCCTGGAACACATGGCCAAGGCCTCGGGCACCGACCTGGCTGGCTTCAAGTCGCAACTGGCGACCACCAAGTTGTTCTACACCGCCAAAGACGCCCTGGCCTTCGCCACCAGCCCGCAACTGCCGGACACCATGAACAAGGTGGCGAACTTCTCCTTCGCCCACGGCCTGCTTGGCGAAGGCGCTAAAGACGCCGGCGCCGTTGGCATGAGCTTCGCCAAAGGCAAGGTCACCGGGGACCAGGGCAACATCAAGCTGCGCTTTGACCCCAGCTACGTGCAGATGGCTGCTGACGGCACCTTGTAGGTTGGGCTGAGTGCAACGAAGCCCAACGCGGACCTCGATGCTTGCCTCCCGATCGCAATGTTGGGCTTCGCCTTTGGCTCAACCCAACCTACCCGGATACGGTACGAAACTTTGAGACTGATCAATCGCCACCCGGACGGTGCCGGACGACTGCTGCTAATCCTGCTGCCGTTCGCCCTGCTGCTGTTCGCCTACTTCACCGGTTCCTCGGCGCGGTTGGCGGACAACCCCAATGACAAGCTGCTGCCCAGCGCCGTGCAAATGACCGATGCGGTCAAGCGCATGGCCTTTGAAGAAGACAAACGCAGCGGCGGTTATCTGCTCTGGCAGGACACTGCCTCCAGCCTGCAACGCTTAGGCATGGGCCTGGGTATCGCCGCTGTGGTCGGCCTGTGCCTGGGTATCGCCGCCGGCACCCTGCCGCTGTTCGGCGCGCCACTGTCGCCACTGCTGACCGTGCTGTCGATGGTGCCGCCGCTGGCGATCCTGCCGATTCTGTTCATCGTCTTCGGTTTGGGTGAGCTGTCGAAAGTCATGCTGATCGTGATCGGCATCACCCCGGTACTGGCCCGAGACCTGGAACAACGGGCGCGGGAAATTCCGCCGGAGCTGCTGATCAAAGCACAAACCCTCGGCGCCTCGACCTGGACCCTGATTCTGCGGGTGGTCCTGCCGCAACTGCTGCCGCGCCTGCTGATTGCCCTGCGCCTGGTGCTGGGTTCAGCCTGGCTGTTTCTGATTGCCGCCGAAGCCATCGCCTCCACCGATGGCCTCGGCTACCGGGTGTTTCTGGTGCGCCGCTACATGGCCATGGACGTGATTCTGCCCTACGTGGTGTGGATCACCCTGCTGGCGTGGCTGATGGACCTGGGCCTCAAGCGCCTGACCTACCTGGCCTTCCCTTGGTATGAAGGAGCGAAAGCATGAGCGCCTTCATCGAAGTGAAAAATGTGTGGCAAACCTACGGCGATCAAGTGGTTCTGGAGAACCTGAATATCACCGTCGCCGAGGGTGAGTTCTGCACCCTGGTGGGCACCTCCGGCTGCGGCAAGTCGACCTTCCTGCGTCTGCTGCTGGGCCAGGAAGTGCCGAGCAAGGGCGAGATTCTGCTCGGCGGCAAAAAGCTGGTTGGCGAGCCGGACTCCAGCCGCGGTGTGGTGTTTCAGCGTTACTCGGTATTCCCCCATCTGTCGGTACTGAACAACGTCGCCCTCGGCCTGGAGCTGCCGCGCTCGCCACTGTTTGGCCGGCTGTTTGGCCAGGCCAAACGCGATGCCCGCGAACAAGCTGCCGAGCTGCTGAAAAAAGTCGGACTCGGCCACTCCCTGGACAAATACCCCACCCAGCTTTCCGGCGGCATGCAGCAACGCCTGGCGATTGCCCAGGCGCTGATCATGCAGCCGCGCGTGTTGCTCCTCGACGAACCCTTCGGCGCCCTCGACCCGGGCATCCGCAAAGACATGCACGAGCTGCTGCTGGAGCTGTGGCGCGAAACCAAGCTGACGGTGTTCATGGTCACCCACGACCTGTCCGAAGGTTTCACCCTTGGCACCCGCCTGATGGTGTTCGACAAGGTCCGCCACGACCCGCACGCCCCGAATGCCTACGGCGCGCGCATCACCTACGACATTCCCCTGAACCCCGACCGCCGCGCCACCCGTGCCGCCGTCGACGCCCTGCCGGCGCACGTCACCGGCAGCCTGCATTCTGTCTACCAAGGAGCCTGAACATGACCAGTGCCTTGAGCCTGCGCCCCAGCCTGTATGAAGAAACCGTACCCGGCGGCGGCCACACCTCGTTCGTGCTCAAACGCGGCCAGCTGCTGCGCATCACCGACCTCGAAGGCGGCGCCAATGTCAGCCTGATGCTGCTCAATGCCGCCGAGAAAAGTGAGCGCCTGAACCTGCCGGACAGCCTCAAAGGCCAGCACACCGCCAAGCTCACCGTCGGCCATTGCCTGTATTCGGACATGGGCCGCGTACTCGCCGCCATCACCGCCGACACCTGCGGCTGGCACGACAGCTTTGGCGGCGTGCTGAGCGCCACCGAGGTGCAGGAAAAATACGGCGCCGGCCGCTACCAGGAACTGCGCAACAGCTTCTTCCGCAACGGCGTGGACAACCTGCTGGTGGAAATGGGCAAGTGGAACCTCAACCTGCAAGACCTGCTGATGGTGCTCAACCTGTTCAGCAAGGTGACGGTCGACAGCGACGGCTGCTTCCACTTCGTCGAAGACAACTCCAAGGTCGGTGACTACGTCGAGCTGTATGCACCGATGGACACCCTGGTGGTGCTGACCGCCCTGCAACATCCGATGGACCCGAATCCTGCGTACGCACCCAAGCCGGTCCAGTTGAGCTGGAGCCAGGTCGCCGAAGACGGCATCAGCGTGCTGTGCCGCACCTCGCGCCCGGAAAACGGCCGCGCTTTCCACAACACCGAACGTCAGTACCTCTGAGGGCCACGCCATGTCACTAATCCACAGCCCTCGCCATGCAGAAGCCGCCATCTTTCGCGCCACCATCGCCGCCGGCGAGCCGTTCCTCAAAGAAGTGAAAGCCGGGCAAACCCTGCGTCTGCTCGACCTGGAAGGTAACCAGGCGGTCGACACCCTGTTCTTCAGCGCCAGCAACCCACGCGAGCGCTACGACGTGCAACGCACCCTGCGCAAACAGAACCGCGTGTACCTGACCACCGGCACCGTTTTGTACTCCAACCTCGGCAACCCGCTACTGACCATCACCGCCGACACCTGTGGCCGCCACGACACCTTGGGCGGCGCCTGCGCACAGGAAAGCAACACCGTGCGCTACGCCCTCGACAAACGCTACATGCACAGCTGCCGCGACAACTTCCTGCGCGCCAGCCTGCACGACGGCCGCCTGAACAAGGCCGACATCAGCGCCAACATCAACTTCTTCATGAACGTGCCGGTCACCCCCGAAGGCGGCCTGACGTTTGAAGACGGCATTTCCGCCGCCGGCAAATACGTCGAGCTGGTGGCGCATATGGACGTCATCGTCCTGATCTCCAACTGCCCGCAACTGAACAACCCCTGCAACGGCTACAACCCGACGCCTGCGGAGTTCCTGGTATGGGACTGATTCGGCGGTGGTTGTTTGCGGTTTGCCAGAGTCGCAGTGGGCAGGTGTTAAACGCAGATTCGCTCCCCTCTCCCGCGTGCGGGAGAGGGGCCGGGGGTGAGGGTAGGGGCCAAACGCACCATCAAAGTCCCCCCTCACCCTAACCCTCTCCCACCAGGGGAGAGGGGACTGACCGAGTACAGCATTCCCCACCGTGGACGACCCCGGTGCAGACCCAAATACAGCGGGACGGCCCGCCTCCCCTTTCGAGGGCTCGACGACATGTTCAACAAACTGCTGATCGCCAACCGTGGCGCCATTGCCTGCCGCATTCTGCGCACCCTGCGTGCGCTCGAAGTGCAAGGCGTGGCCGTGTACTCCGAAGCCGATGCCGCCAGCCTGCACATCCAACAGGCCGACGAGGCCTACAGCCTGGGTGAAGGCGCCGCCGCCGGCACCTACCTGAAGGTCGACAAGATCCTCGCCGTGGCCAAACAGACCGGCGCCCAGGCCATCCACCCGGGCTATGGTTTTCTCTCGGAAAACGCCGCCTTCGCCGAGGCCTGCGAAGCGGCCGGCATTGCCTTTGTCGGGCCGACGCCTGAGCAACTGCGGGTGTTCGGCCTCAAGCACACCGCCCGCGCCCTGGCCAAGCAACATGGGGTGGCCATGCTCGAGGGCACCGAGCTGCTGGAAAACCTCGACGCCGCGCTGCTCGCCGGTGAGCAGGTGGGCTACCCGGTGATGCTGAAAAGCACCGCTGGCGGTGGCGGTATTGGTATGCGCGTGTGCCGTTCGGCCGCCGAGCTGAGCGAAGCTTTCGATGCGGTGAAACGCCTGGGGCAGAACAACTTCAGCGACGCCGGGGTATTTATCGAGAAATACATCCAGCGCGCCCGCCACCTGGAAGTGCAGGTGTTCGGCGATGGCCAGGGTGAGGTGATTGCCCTCGGCGTGCGCGACTGCTCGGTGCAGCGGCGCAACCAGAAAGTGCTGGAAGAAACCCCGGCCACCAACCTGCCCGCCGGCATGGCCGACGAGCTGTGCGCCGCCGCCATCAAACTGGCCAAGGCGGTGAACTACCGCAGCGCCGGCACCGTCGAGTTTGTCTACGACAGCGAGGCGAGCCAGTTCTATTTCCTCGAAGTGAACACCCGTTTGCAGGTGGAACACGGCGTGACCGAACAGGTGTGGGGCGTCGACCTGGTGAGCTGGATGATCCAGCTGGCAGCCGGCGACCTGGCTCCGCTGCAAGACTTGATCAAGGGCTTGAGCCCCAACGGGCACGCCATTCAGGCGCGCCTGTATGCCGAAGACCCGGGCCGCGATTTTCAGCCGAGCCCCGGCCTGCTCACAGCCGTGCAATTCCCGCCCGCCGATGGCAAAACCCTGCGCATCGACACCTGGGTAGAAGCCGGCTGCGAAATTCCGCCCTACTTCGACCCAATGATCGCCAAGCTGATTGCCTGGGCACCGACCCGAGAAGAAGCCAGTAGCGGCCTCTACAACGCCCTCGGCGACAGCGTGCTGTACGGCGTGGAAAGCAACCGCGACTACCTGCGCCAGATTATCCAGGACGCCCCGTTTGCCAGCGGCAATCCCTGGACCCGCTGCCTGGAGCAGTTGGCGTACCAAGCCGACACCCTGGAAGTACTCGGCGCCGGCACCCAGACCACCGTGCAGGACTACCCCGGCCGCCTCGGCTACTGGGCCGTCGGCGTGCCGCCATCGGGCCCAATGGACAGCCTGGCGCTGCGCCTGGGCAACCGCTTGCTAGACAACGCCGAGGGCGCCGCTGCGCTGGAAATCACCATGAGCGGCCCGACCCTGCGCTTTAACACCGATTCGGTGGTGGCCGTGACGGGCGCCGTGATTCCACTGAGCCTTGATGGCCAGGCGCAGGCCATGAACACCGCGCTGCTGGTCAAAGCCGGCAGCACCCTGAGCCTCGGCACCATAGCCGGTGCCGGTGCGCGCAGTTACCTGTGCCTGCGCGGCGGCCTGCAAGTGCCAGATTACCTGGGCAGCAAAAGCACCTTCACCCTCGGCCAGTTCGGCGGCCATGGCGGCCGCGCCCTCCGCGCCGGCGATGTGTTGCATATTCCCGCGCTGAGCGACGACAGCCATGGCGCCAGCCTGGATGCCGAGCAGTACCCACCATTGCCGGCGGTGCGCACCATCCGCGTGATCTACGGCCCACACGGCGCACCGGAATACTTCACCCCCGAGTACATCGACACCTTCTTCGCCACCCACTGGGAAGTGCACTTCAACTCCAGCCGCACCGGCGTGCGGTTGATCGGGCCGAAGCCGCAATGGGTACGTGAGAGCGGTGGCGAGGCCGGGCTGCACCCGTCCAACATTCACGACAACCCGTACGCCATCGGCGCGGTGGATTTCACTGGCGATATGCCAGTGATCCTCGGCCCGGATGGGCCGAGCCTGGGTGGATTTGTGTGCCCGGTGACGATTATTGAGGCGGACTTGTGGCAGTTGGGTCAGCTGAAGGCTGGCGATAAGGTGCAATTTACCCCGGTCGATATTGCGACAGCACGCTCGCTGGTCTCCCCTCGCCCGCTCGCGGGAGAGGGGCCGGGGGAGAGGGCCGCAGCCAGCACAATCCAAAGCCCCTCTCCCCAGCCCTCTCCCGCTAGCGGGCGAGGGAGCCGATTGGCGTTGGTTTCGCCCATCGTGCTCGACCTCGGCCAAGCCGACACCCGGCTGGTCGCCCGCCTCTCCGGCGACACCCACCTGCTGGTGGAAATCGGTGCCCCCGAGCTCGACCTGGTGCTGCGTTTCCGCGGCCACGCGCTGATGCAGGCCCTGGAAGCCAAAGCCCTGGACGGCGTCATCGACCTCACTCCGGGTATCCGCTCGCTGCAAGTGCACTACCAGCCGGAAACCCTCAGCCTCACCGACCTGCTCGGCATCATCGCCGGCGAGTGGGACGCCGTGTGCGCCGCGCAGAACCTCGAAGTGCCGTCGCGCATCGTGCACCTGCCGCTGTCCTGGGATGACCCGGCCTGCCAGTTGGCTATCGAGAAATACATGACCACCGTGCGCAAGGATGCGCCCTGGTGCCCGAGCAATCTGGAGTTCATCCGCCGCATCAACGATCTGCCCAACCTCGAAGAGGTGTACCGCACCGTGTTCGAGGCCAGCTACCTGGTGATGGGCCTCGGTGACGTGTACCTCGGCGCGCCGGTGGCCACGCCGCTGGACCCGCGCCACCGCCTGGTGACCACCAAGTACAACCCGGCGCGCACCTGGACCGCCGAGAACTCGGTGGGCATCGGCGGCGCCTATATGTGCGTGTATGGCATGGAAGGCCCCGGCGGTTACCAGTTCGTCGGCCGCACCCTGCAGATGTGGAACCGCTACCGCGAAGTGGCCGCGTTCGACGGCAAGCCGTGGCTGCTGCGCTTCTTCGATCAGATCCGCTTCTACCCGGTAAGCGCCGAAGAACTGCTGCAGATTCGCAAGGATTTCCCGCTGGGCCGCTATGAGCTGAAGATCGAACACAGCGTGCTCAACCTCGCTGACTACCAAGCCTTTCTGGCCAAAGAAGCCGAGACCATCGGCGCCTTTCGCCGCCAGCAGCAAGGCGCGTTCAACGCCGAGCGCGAGCGCTGGATCGCCAGCGGCCAGGCGCACTTCGACAGTGAAGAAGCGGTGGTCGAACTGGGCGAAGACGCACCACTGAGCGCGGGCCAGCACAGCATCGAAAGCCATATCGCCGGCAACCTCTGGCAGGTGCAGGTGGAGGCCGGGAACAGCGTCAAGGCCGGCGATGTGCTGGTGATTCTGGAGTCGATGAAGATGGAAATTCCTTTACTCGCCCCGCGTGACGGGGTGGTGAAGGAAGTGCGCGTGCAGCCGGGGTCGCCCGTGCGCGCCGGGCAACGCGTTGTCGTCCTGGAAGAAATCTAAAGCCCAACACCATTCGTTGTGGGAGGGGCTTTAGCCGCGATGCCCGTGATCTTAAAAATCAAAAGCATCGCGGCTAAAGCCCCACCCACAAGGACCGCGTCCGAAAAGGAGCCACCTTATGAACCACCCATTCGACCTGCGCCTCAGCGCCGTCAAAGCCGCCTACCTGGCCGGCACCGCCACCCCGCGCCAACTCATCGGCGCCCTGCGTGAACACGCCGCCGCGCTGAACCCTGAATTCAATCTGTTTATCCACCTGCTCACAGCAGAAGAACTGGAGCCCTACCTCGCCGCCCTGGATGGCAAGAGCGCCGACAGCCTGCCGCTGTTCGGCGTGCCCTTTGCGATCAAAGACAATATCGACCTGGCCGGCATCCCCACCACCGCCGCCTGCCCGGCGTTTGCCTATACCCCGAGCGAGTCGTCGACCCTGGTCAAGCAACTGCTGGCCCTCGGCGCCATACCGCTGGGCAAGACCAACCTCGACCAGTTCGCCACCGGCCTCAACGGCACCCGCTCGCCCTACGGCCCGTGCCGCAACAGCGTGCACCCGGACTACCCGTCGGGCGGCTCCAGCGCCGGTTCGTCGCTGGCCGTGGCCCTCGGCCTGGCCAGCTTCGCCCTGGGCACCGACACCGCTGGCTCCGGCCGCGTGCCGGCGGCGCTGAACAACCTGGTCGGCCTGAAAGCCACCAAGGGCCTGCTCTCCACTGCCGGTGTGGTGCCAGCCTGCCGCACCCTGGATTGCGTCACCTACTTCACCGCCAGCGCCCGCGAAGCCAGCCACTTGTTAGGCCTGACTGCCGGCCTTGATCCAGCCGATGCCTACAGCCGTAAAAACCCGCTATGGAACGATGCCAGCGCTTTTGGCGTACCACGCAAAGGCTTCCATTTTGGTGTGCCTAAGCAGCTGGAATTCTTGGGTTGCCCGGAAAGCCCGGCGCTGTTTGCCGCCACCATCAAGCACCTCGAAGCCCTCGGTGGCGTGGCGGTGGAATTGGATTTCGAACCCTTCGCCGAAGCCGCGCGCCTGCTCTATGAAGGCCCTTGGGTGGCTGAGCGTTACAGCGTCGCCGGCGAGCTGATCGAAGCGCAGCCCGATGCGGTGCTGCCGGTAATCCATGCCGTGCTGTCGAAAGCGCCGGGCACCACCGCCGTCGAACTGTTTCGCGCCCAGTACCGCTTGCAAGAGCTGAAGGCCATCTGCGACCGCGCCATGGCCGAGTTGGATTGCGTGCTGACCCCGGCCTACCCGCGCCCGGTGACCCTTGCCGAGCTGGCGGCCGAGCCGGTCAAACGCAACTCGGACCTGGGCTACTACACCAACTTCATGAACATGCTCGACTACGCCGCCGTCGCCGTACCGGCCGGGTTTATGGCCAACGGCTTGCCCTGGGGCGTGACTCTGTTCGGCCGACCGTTCACTGACCAATATCTGCTGAGCGTGGCCGAAGGGCTGCAATGCGCAACCGATTTGCCATTGGCCGGCGAACGCAGCCTGAGCATCACCGCACCCGCGACCCTCGCCCGGCATGATCTGGCCCGAGTGGTGGTGTGTGGCGCACACCTGGATGGCCTGCCGCTCAACTGGCAGCTCAAGCAACGCGGCGGTCGTCTGCTGCAAGCCACCCAGAGCTCACCCGACTATCAACTGTGGGCGCTGGCCGGCGGCCCGCCGTTTCGCCCCGGCATGATGCGAGTGGCCGACGGTGGCGTGGCCATCGATGTGGAAGTTTGGGAACTGCCGAGCAGCGAGCTGGGCTCGTTCCTCACCGGCATCCCGGCACCGCTGGGGCTGGGCAAGGTGCAATTGGCTGACGGCAGCTGGGAAAGCGGGTTTATCTGCGAACCCTATGGGTTGGCGGGCGCGACGGATATCAGCCACTTTGGCGGCTGGCGGGGCTACCTGAAAAGCAAGGCCTAGTAGGCGCCACGCAGAGGGCGAGCTAGCATGGCGCATCCCGCCAGAGCTGCTCGCCCCATGCCCACTGATGTCGAACTTTGCCCCTTGTGCGGCCAGCGCAACCGCTGCAGTCAGGTCGACCCGACCAGTAATGGCGAGGCGTGCTGGTGTTTCAGCGCACCAATCTCGGCTGCTGCATTGGCGCGTTTGAGTGCAGAACAGATCGACAAAAGCTGCCTGTGCCCCAACTGCGCGAAGGGCGTTGCCGCCTGCGGTGATGAGCCGAAAGCCTGATGCGCCTCGACCGTTTCCTCGCCAACCTGCCCGCCGCCAACCGCTTCGACGCTCGCCAGCAACTGGCGGCCGGACGGGTGAAAGTGGACGGCCTGGTGGTGCGCGACGGCCTGCTGGATATCCGCGAATTTCACCGCGTGGAACTCGACGACACGCTGCTGCAACCCGGCAAGCCGGCGCTGTATTTCATGCTGCACAAACCGGCTGGCTACGTCAGCGCCACCGAACATGACGAACACCCCACCGTGCTCGACCTGCTGCCCGAAGCCGCCGAACACAACCTGCACCTGGCCGGTCGCCTGGACCTGACCACCACCGGCCTGCTGCTGTTGACCAACGATGGACACTGGTCACGGCGCATTACCCAGCCGACCAGCAAACAGCCCAAGGTGTATTACGTTGAAACCGAACAGGTGATCACTGCCGCGTACAGCGAGGTGTTTGCCCAGGGTTTGTACTTCGCTTACGAAGACCTCACCACCCTGCCCGCCGAGCTGGACATTCTCACCACGCACAGCGCACGGCTGACCCTGTATGAGGGCCGTTATCACCAGGTGAAACGGATGTTTGGCCACTTCCAGAACAAAGTGCTTCGCCTGCACCGCGAAAGCGTCGGCCCTCTGGTTCTCGACCCCGCTTTGGCGCCCGGCCAATACCGTGCCCTCACCCCAGACGAAGTAGCGGCGTTCTCCCCCCAACATCACTCCCCGTAAGAGCGGCGTTTGGCTTTTGATTTGCGGCAAATAAAATCGGGACTAAAGTCGCTGCTACGGGCTCAAAACCCAACCAGTCGTTTTGGAGGGTCGGCATGAAGGCGCTGTCGTTGATTGTGGGTTCGCTCGTTATAGTCAGCCTGATGGGGGCGGTAACCGCACCGCCAACCTTGGCACCGCTACCACCCGCGCAGGACCTGCGTCAGCAACTGCAGGACCTCAAACCCGGGCAGTTTCTCTGGTACCCACAGGTGTCACCGGCCGGCCCGGTGACCGTGGTCGTCAGCCTTACCGAGCAACGCGCCTACGTGTACCGCAACGGCATCGCCATTGGCGTCAGCACGATCAGCAGCGGCAAAAAAGGCAAGGAAACCCCGACCGGCGTGTTCAGCATTCTGCAAAAAAGCGCCGAGCATAAATCCGACCTCTACAACAGCGCGCCCATGCCCTACATGCAGCGCCTGACCTGGGACGGCATCGCCCTGCACGCCGGCCACCTGCCCGGCTACCCCGCCTCCCACGGCTGCGTGCGCCTGCCCATCGAGTTCGCCAAGAAGCTGTTCGAAACCACCGGGTTCAGCTCCACCACCGTGATTGTTTCCGACGCCCACAGCGCCCCGGTGGAGGTCTACCACCCCGGCCTGCTGGCGCCCACGGTGAGTGCCGGCAAACCGGTGGCCACCGCCGTACTCAGCAACGACACCTTCTGGAATGACCCCGGCGACAGCGCCGGCCCACTGTCGGTATTGATCAGCCGCGCCGATTTGCGCACCTACGTATTCCGCGGCGGGCAACTGGTGGGCAGCGCGCCCGTGGTGGCGCTGGACAGCAATCAGCAGCACCAGGGCATGGCCGTGTTCTCCCTGCTGGAAAAGCCCTCCACCAATGAGCTGCTGCCAGCGCAACCGCTGCATTGGTCCGCCATTCAGGTGAGCAACCCCGAATACGGCAACTCACCGCGCGAGCAGCTCGGTTCGCTGAA
Source organism: Pseudomonas sp. GV071 (assembly GCF_003050835.1). Lineage (GTDB taxonomy): Bacteria > Pseudomonadota > Gammaproteobacteria > Pseudomonadales > Pseudomonadaceae > Aquipseudomonas. The sequence continues at coordinate 24,255 of NZ_QAOJ01000018.1, forward strand.
TGTGGACCCGGACTTTCTGAAAAATCTGCATGCCGCCATGGATATCGGCACCACCCTGGTGATAACCGATCTGGCCTCCACTTCAGAAACCCGCAGCAACGGCAACTTCACCGTAATCACCACCGAGGCGGAAAAAGCCAAGTAACCGCTGGTCAAAAAATGATCGGAAGCCCAGCGCCAATTGTGCACAATGCCCGCGCACAACTACTCAAACAGGGTTTTCTGCTTGTTCACTCGAATGACTTGGGGATACGCCCTGCGACGCTGCGCGGGCCTCTGCGGCCTGCTCGTACTGGCCACCAGCTTCACCGCCCACGCGCAAACGCTGCCCAGCGCCACGGACCTGCAACGCCTGGCGCCCAACGCCAGCCTGACTGCCCTGAAGCTCGCCCTCACCGCCTACCAGTGCGCCAGCCAGACTGCCCCGAACAAACTGCTCACCGTCATCGACTACTCGAAACCCTCACGTGACAAACGCCTGTGGGTGTTCGACCTGGCCCACAACAAGCTGTTGTTCGAAGAGTGGGTTGCCCACGGCAAGAACAGCGGCGACGACATGGCCACCTCGTTCTCCAACGTGCCCAACAGCTACCAGAGCTCCATCGGTCTGTACCAGACCGGCGTCACCTACAGCGGCAAACACGGTCGCTCGCTGCGCCTGGTCGGCCTGGAGCCGGGCTTCAACGACAACAGCCAGTCGCGCGCCATCGTCATGCATGCCGCCGCCTACGCCGACCCCAAAGTGGTGCCCGGCCTTGGCCGTCTGGGCCGCAGCCAAGGCTGCCCGGCCGTACGCCCGGCCATCGCCGGCAAACTGATCGACACCCTGAAAACCGGCAGCTACGTATTCGCCTACTACCCACAGAAAAAGTGGCTGGACAGCTCCCGCTACCTCGGCGCGCAAAGCTGCCCGAGCACCGGCGAAACCCTGGCGGTATTGCAGAAGTGAAGTGAGCGCTGCTGCACATGGCAAAACGGTCACTCATCGGACAGGCCGCGCCAGAGCCGTTTAATTGCAGAAAAAGCTCCGCCCGCGCTTGCAGTGGAAATTTCCTACTGCTTAAATCGAATCACAAGGTCAGAGCGTGACTAATCAGTCACAGCGACCATCTAAGCACGTCCCCGGTTACTGGCGCTCTGCGCCAATTGGATTCCTGCCTGGTTCACCCGCCTTTTCACACGCGTTCCCCACGCCGTGTGGCAGTTGCGTTGTTCGATCCTAACCGCTTTAAAAACAATAACTTATAAATTTTAATGGCTGACATTCAGTTGTCATGTCCAGGCGTTTTGCTGTCTGCCCTACACGGCTCTTTTCAGCGGCGAGTCCGCTTATGTGAGCACTACCTTGCGCCAAGGAGGAAGACGACATGAGGCCAGAAACCGCAGTCGTTCATGCATACAGTCACAATGTGCACACCGAGTACTACGCCAACCCGGCGGCGCGTAAAACCGTCATCCTGGTGAACGGCTCGTTGGCCACCACCGCCTCATTCGCGCACACGCTCAAATACCTGACACCGCAATTCAACGTGGTCTGCTACGACCAGCCGTACGCCGGCCAATCGAAAGCGCACAACGCCCACGTGCACCCGCTGAGCAAAGAAGACGAAGCGGAAATTCTGCTTGAGCTGATCGAACACTTCGACGCCGACTACCTGTCCTCATTTTCCTGGGGCGGCGTGGCCTCGCTGCTGGCCCTGGCGCAGCGGCCCAAACGCATCGAGAAGGCGGTGATCAACTCGTTCTCACCGCTGCTCAACGAACCCATGCTCGACTACCTGGAAAAAGGCCTGTACTACCTGCAGACCATGGACCGCGACAACATGGGCCACCTGGTCAACAACACCATCGGCAAACACCTGCCGTCCCTGTTCAAACGCTACAACCACCGGCACATCAGTACCCTGCACGACCATGAGTACCGGCAGATGCACGCCCATATCCACAAGGTGCTGCACCTCGACACCCACTGCCACATGGCTTGCCTGCACAGCATCGACACCCCGCTGCTGTTCATCAACGGCGAACACGACGAATACACCACCGCCCTTGATGCGCGCATCTTCGGCAACCACCTCAACGACTGCCAATTCACCACCGTGACCAACGCCGGGCACTTCCTCGACATGGAACACAAAGGCGCCTGGCAACAAACCCAAAACGCCATGCTCGGCTTCCTGCAAACCGGCAACCAGCAACGCCGCCCAGTGCACGACAACACCGCCGCCATCGCGGTGTAAAACCTGCAGCGAATTGTCTGCCCGCAGTGAAAAACATCGCCTTGTTATCACTGCGGGCTTCAATTCCCCGCCCGCTTCTGGTACAAAGTCCCCCGCAAAAGCGGGTGTCGTATAATGGCATTACTCCAGCTTCCCAAGCTGATAACGAGGGTTCGATTCCCTTCACCCGCTCCAAATCGAACAAGCTAAAGCCCTGATTATTCAGGGCTTTTTCGTTTCTGGCTTTTGGGGTGTCGACAATTGGCGAAGCTGACTGATGGCAGTTGCAGAGGTCGCATCAATTGCTACGTGCCCTAGGCACCTGGCCTGTCTAAATCCAAGGATGGTAGTTACATGCAATGCTTTCAACGTCTAATAATCGCGTTCTGCCTTGCGATCGCCACCGTAGGCTGTAGCAAAAGCTCTGAGGAAAAGATTCCAGTTGAGGGGCTTTGGACACCGGACCCTATGCAAGCGCAATGGGTATATACGAGGTCCCTTGAAGTTGGCCAACAGTACGAAGCAAAGCGCTATTACTGGCTCTCTGCTGCAAAGCAGATAGGGAAGCTAACAATCGTTCCACGGTTAGATGATCTGAAAAACGTGCAGCAACGTTTCACAGCAAAGGCACCAAAAACTTACAAATCCCATACCGCTTTGGCTGCCTTCGAATGCTCAACAGGAAGGACCTATAGAGTCAGCGGAAAAATGAACACTTATTTTGAAGGAAGCATGGGAACTGGGCTGTCAGTGTTAGCGCCTTCGGATGCTGACACTGGGCCTTGGCACATTGGGCCGCCCCACGGAGAAGGAAGTCGATTAGATATGGTCGCGGTATGCGCATACATCAATCGGAACGCCGCAGAATCTAAGTAGCAGCAGACGGGCAGATTGCTCGCACTGATTTGGGACTGCGGTATCGGAGGAGCGGGAGAATCAGTCTATGTACCCAATTCGCTGCAAAGGACCTAACCTTATTGCATCGTTCAGACGCTCTTGAGCAAGGTGCGCATATCGCATGCCATGCTTAACGAGGAATGACTCAGAATCTCCTTCAACGTGACGATATGCCCACCTCCCATAATGAAGTGTGCAGCGAAGGTGTGACGCAGGATGTGACTTGATTGGCCGCGTGGTGACTTGATCGAGGTTCGCGGTTTAACGCTGTAATCCTGTGCCGCGTTTCTCCATCACTGTCGCCCTTTAGCACTTCCAAGCCTTCAGGAGAGAAGGCCGGCATATCGAGCATCGCATCAAGAGCCACCTCCTGTGTTGCAACAGTGCTCCATGCATCAACGGAGCGTATGGAGAATGCGAAACAGGCTAGAACTGCGAAAATCGACAAAAAACGCACAAACGTCATATCCACCATGCAAGCCCCGACACCCATCCCCTCAAAGCGAAAAAGACCCCGACCATCCCGTCTGTTTGATCTCAGATTTTTCCGGCGCCTGCGGGTCGTAAATAATGCTGATGGGTTTACCTACGGCAAACTGCTCTGCCGTTCTGCGGGCGCTACTCTCCCAGGCGGAGCCGCTGCTGGTGGAATGCCCGGTGTAATGAACACCGTCGACCTCATAGCCGTAGCGCAGATCCACCCTATGCTCGCCTTTGGCATGGACCTCGCTTTGGTAGAACACCCGCACGCTCTCTACCGTGGCCGTGGATTTGCTCCAGTCTTCGGTCTCGAAAATGTGGAAGGTGTAAAAAATAGCCATGCCAAGCAGGAACAAACCGCCGAGTGCATTTCTCATACAACCACTTCATCCATGAACAGTGCGCATGGTTCGCGCGAGGCTGCCGGAGGTATTCTGCGGCAGCAAATTGGGTGGTTGATAGTAACAAGGAGACGGCATTTTTTGATCCCATCAAATCGTCGTGCTACGGGCAAACTGTCTCAACAAACATCGGAGAGTCATCTTGAGCGACACCCCCACCCGCAACGACCGCGTCCGCATCCAGCACGTCGAACTGCTCTCGGACAATTGGTACATCCTGCGCAAAACCACGTTCGATTACCGGCGCCGCGACGGCAGTTGGCAAACCCAGACACGCGAAACCTACGACCGCGGCAACGGCGCGACCATCCTGTTGTACAACCGCGCCAAACAAACGGTGATTCTCACCCGTCAGTTCCGTTTTGCTGCGTTCGTGAATGAGCACAACGGCATGCTGATCGAGGCCTGTGCCGGGCTGCTTGATCGGGACGATCCGATCACCTGCATTCGCAAGGAAACGGAGGAGGAAACCGGTTACCGCATCGAGCATGTGCGCAAGGTTTTCGAGGCGTTTATGAGCCCGGGCTCGGTGACCGAACGGCTGTACTTTTTCGTCGGTGAATACCTGGATAGCGACCGCGTCAGTGATGGCGGCGGGCTGGAGAATGAAGGGGAAGAAATCGAGGTGCTCGAGCTGCCGTTCGAGCAGGCGCTGGCGATGATCGAGTCCGGCGAGATCGCCGATGGCAAGACCATCATGCTGCTGCAGTACGCGAAGATGAACGGGCTGCTCGACTGATAGCTCAGTCATTCAACTGTCACCGCCACTTGCTACCGTCCGCGCGCCCTCCAGCCAGTGGACGCTCCGTTGAATTCGCTCAGTTCGCGCAAACAAATCGTTATCCGCTCCGATGCCATGGACGCCGATCAGTTCGGCGCGTTGTACACGCGCCTGTTCGGCAATCTCTACTCCGAGCTGCCGCGCCCGGAGCGGAAAATCATCATCGCCGGGGTGTATGGCCGCCATGAGGGGGTGAGCTTTCGGCGGATGAATTATCGCGGTGAGTTCAGCACCGCCCTGCCCGATCTGCACGATGAGATCACCTTCGTTATCCCCACGGCCGGCACCATTGTTTTTCAGCAGAAAAACCAACACGTCGGCACCCCGAAAATGGGCCTCGCAATCGAGAAAGCCAGCGTCAGTTCGGTGCGGTTTTTCGATGGCCACGCACAGTATGGTTTGTCAGTGCGCCGCGCGCTGTTCACTGAGCGCCTGTCGGTGCTGCTGGGTAAACCCATTGTCGAGACAGTGCGTTTTCAGCCGCAGGTCGATTTCAATCAGCCGGCGTTTCAGGGCATCAAGGCGATTATCGAATTGGCCACCGGCCACGAATTCGATCTGCTGATCAACTCCAGCGTGCTGCTGCCCAGCCGCTTGCAGGAAATGCTGGTGGATGCAGTGCTGGACAGCTGGCCGCACACCCATACCGAGGCCTTGCGCCGCCCGAGCCCAGCCATTGCCCCGCGCCATGTAAAGCTGGCAGTGGAGTACCTGCGAGCGAACCCGGATGCCCTGGTGAGTGGCAGCGAATTGGCGGCACTGAGCAACGTCAGCCTTCGGGCATTACAGGATGGTTTTCGACGGTTTGTCGGCAGCTCGATTGTCGAGTACCAGCGCCAGGTAAGGCTGGAGCGTGCGCGTCAGGTGCTGCTTGAGGAGACATCGCTGTCGGTAACGGACGTCGCCTTGCGCCTGGGTTTCAGCAACGTCGGGCGCTTCTGTCAGTACTTCCAGACGGCCTATGGCGTGAGCCCGGCAGAGGTTAAAAAGCGCCTGCGCAGTAACCATTAAATCCGCCGCCGCCAGGCAGCGGCGGAGGATTTAGCCGGTCAGAACAGATAGCTGGCTTTCAGGCTGCCGCTGAAACCGTGGCTGTCGCTGCCCCCGCTGGCGCCCACTTCAGCACCGACACTCAGGGCGCCGAGGTTGGCGGTGAGATTGACCGCGCCGTTGAACAGATCGCGGTTATCGAAAGCGGCGCGCTGTTCGATATCCAGCCCCAGCACCCGCCCTTGGCTCTCGACTTTCTGCGCACCCAAGGCGCGCTCGTAACCCACGTCGATACCCGGCACCAGCTGCCAGCCGCCGCTTGCAGCGATTGGCGCGAACGAGGTTTTCAGGTTGGCCACGGCGCTGCGCCGGGTTTCCTGAATACCCTCGACGTCCAGCGCCAGGTCGTTGCCTTTCTCTTGGAAGCCGGCCAGGTCCAGGTGGCTGACGCGCAGGCCCAGGCTTGGCTCCAGAATCAGGTCACTCACCGGCAAGCGATAACCCAGCGCCACGCTGGCGCCACTCACGGTGCCGTGGCTGTCGCCCTTGGCTGAGCCGAGGCCGCCGCCGAGGTCGCGTTTGCTGTCGTAGTTCAGGTAACCCACGCTGGCCTTGGCATCGACGAACAGACCTTGCTCCAGGTTGCCCGGGGCAAAACGTGCGCCGCCGCTGATGAAGGTCAGGTCGCTGTCCACCTCGCCACCATCGCCACCGACACTGCCCTTGCTGTAACCGAAGCCCAGGTTGGCGCTGAGCTGTTCGGAGAAGCGCTGGGTCAGGCCGACCATGCTGCCTTGGGTGTGTTCGTTGCTGCTGGCGGCCTGGCTGGAACCGTCGGTGCCCAGGTAGCCGGCCAGCGCGGTTGTCCACAGACGGCTTTGGCCGACCTTCAGGTCGATGCCGCTGGTATAGGGCGCAGCCGCCTGGTCGATCAGTGCGTCCTGGCGCAGCAGGTAGCTGGCGGCGTCGGCGTGCACCTGGCCGCCGATGGTGGATTCCACGCCACCCAGGGTGCCGGCGTCGATGGCCGACTGCAGGTAGAAGTTGTACGCCGAGTAGGTGCCCGACAGGCTGCTGTTCTGCAATTGCTGCAAGAGCATGGCCCCGGCCGAGGCGTTGCCCAGCGCCGCCACTTCACCGGGCAAGCTGCTGTAATAAACCATCTTGGCGCGCAGCACGTAGAGGGTTTCTTGCGACAGGCCCAGGCCCTGTTTCAGGTAGTTGTCCATGCTGCCGTATTCGGCCGTCACTTCATCCAGCCCGGCTTGCAGGTAGCTGGCTTGCACGCCCAGCAGCGGCGCGTAAATGGCCGCCATGCTGGCCGGCATATAGGCCAATGTGGCGGCGACACGGGCGGCGGTGTAGTCGTTGGTGGCCAGGTAGTCGCTCATGATGGTGGCGCTGTCGACGCCGGCGATACTCAGCAGCACCGCAGTGGTCCAGCCGGTGCGGTCCTTGCCAGCGGTGCAATGGAACAACGCCGCGCCATCGGCCGCCGCCAGCTCGTTGAACAGCACGGAAAACTGCCCGCGCATACCGCTGTCGCTGACGAACGCGCGGTTGGTGTCCTCCATCATGGCCACCGCCTGCGCAGCGCTGGTGAAGGAGATGTTGGTGATATTCGAGCCCGAGGTGGTGCTGCCGATGATGTCGATATTGCTGTAGCTGGCGCCCGTCAGCAGGGTGTCGGGCGTGGCGGCGATTTCGCTCGGCGTGCGCAGGTCGTAGACATCGCTGATGCCCAGACTGTTGAGCGTCGCGAGGTCGGACGCCGTGGGTGTAATCGCATTGGAACGATAAAACTGCCCGGCACGCATCACCCCGTCATTGGCCGTGGTGTAGGCCGTGGTGGTACCGGCGATATCGCGGAAGTTATCGATACCGGTCAGGCGCGGCGTATCGAGCGTATAGGTCTCAGCCGCCTGGGCAGCGGCGATGGACAGACTGAGCACGGACAGGGAACACAGCAGACGTTGCAGCACAATGTAGCCTCATTGATACGAATTGAGGCTGGCCACTATCTACAGGCCGTTGTGCTCGAATATGACAAACAACCGGCAACGGAAAATGGCTGCGCGATTGGTCCGTAGGTTGCGTTTTTTGTCCGTGGAGGATGTAACAGGTTCGCCAAAACACGCACTGGCGCACGCTAGCGCGCCTAAGTGGCTATGTGGCTATGTGGGTCAGGGGTTTTACGGCTGATACATCGGCTCATACCGCAATCTTCTCAGCCCTTGGCCCGCTGATGAAACTCGGCCAGATCCTCTTCCGCCCGCTCCAGCCAATACTCATCATCGGCCTTGCGCGCCAACGCCAACCGCTGCTGGAAATAGTCCAGTGCCTGCGTGTTATCGCCACGTTCATGGGCCAGCACGCCCAGTTGAAACAGGCCGTCCATTTCGATATCCAGCTTGCCGTGTTGGCGCGACAAGCTGACCACCCGCTGCAGATAGGTCTTGCTCTGCGTCCAGTCCTTCAGCTCGTAACTGTTCTGCGCCAGGTTGGTGAGCATGCCGGTGAGTTCGGCCTCATCGGTGCCGAACGCGGCTTCGGCATCCGCTAGCAGTTGTTGGTTGTAGGCCAGTGCGGCGGCGTATTCACCGTGCAGGTGCAGCCAGTAACCCAACTCCTGGCGCAGGCCGAAATGTTGGCGTTGGCTCAGGCTGCGGTCCTGGGGAATCAGCGCGATGGCGGCGCGCAGGTGCTCGATAACCTGTTCAGGTTGCTCAAGCTCGCCGGCGCCCAGCGACAGGCTGTAGTGCAGGGCCAGCAGCTCGTCCGCCGGCAGTACCGGGTTGACTTGCTGGATGGCCAGCGCTCGCAGGCCAAAGGTGCGCTGCTCTTCCCACTCATCGCGCTTGCCTTGTAACAGCGCCAGGGCTGCGTACAGCTGGGCCAGTTCGGCCGAGTGCTCGCCTTGCGCTTTGGCCATGGGAATCAGGGCGGTCAGGTCGGCATACATTTGCGAACCGCTGAAGATGCCTTCGGGGTCGAGCAAGGTTGCCCGTAGCGGGGTGAAGCGCTCGGCGAAGGTGGTTTGCGGCACGCTGATTACCACAGGTGGGTTGGTCGCATCCTGCATGGGGAACCCTTGGAGTGAATGCTGGATTGGCGATGTAACACCCGGGCATGAGCGCTGTGCAAGCAGGAGCCGACAACCGTTTGAACAGATGCGCACAAGCAAGCGGACCGACGTACTGCCGACCCGCCTGGCCTAACGCTTACTGCTGGCAGAAGCGAATGCGGTTGCCGAACGGGTCGTACACTTCCATCACTAGCCCCCAAGGCTGCTCGACGATGCCGGGGCGGCCATAGCCGTACTGTTTAGCGATCAGTTCGTCTCGGTAGGCGGCGATGTTGTGCATGGGCACGAACAGCGTGGCACCGGGGCTGGCGTCGCCGTGGTGTTCGGACAAATGCAGCTTCAGGCCGGCGCGGTCGATGCCCAGGTACAGCGGCAGCGAGGCTTCGAAACGGTGTTCGAACTCGATGCTGAAGCCGAGAAAGTCGAGGTAGAACTCGCGAGCTTTGGCTTCATCGAAAATGCGCAGAATGGGAATGGCTTTGTCGAAGGCGATGCCGATGGGCGTGCTGCTTTCGGGAAGTACGGCGCTGGCGGTGTTCCAGTCTTTGTAGCCCAGTTGTTGGGCGACCAGTTCGAGGGCAGCGGAGTGGGTGATTTCGTGTTGCTGCGCGGCCAAGGATGTACGTAACGCTTTGGCCATCTGTTTGGCGCTGGTGATGCTGGACATAGTTCCTCCTGAGTCGAAGCCTGTCAGTGCTCGCGTTGCCAACCTTCGACGGTCTGGAAGAACCAAAGAATGGGGATTACCTCAATGCTTTCACCGTACCCATGGGGTGCGAGCGGCAGGCAGCATGAGCCTGCCGCGGATGATAGGCAAATTTGCCAACGCTGCAAAGCACGCAGTTCACTGCTTGTTCAACGCATCCTGCAAGGCTCCGGAGCACACCAGCACGCCCGCCCCGCCCGACAGGCATTTGTATTGCTCACGCTCTTTGCCGGTACTGGCCAGGCAGTCCTTCAAGGTGATTTCGCTTTTGGCTTTATCCAGCCCCTGCACCGCCTGGTTGTACTGGTCGGTGGTGAGCTTGCCCTGCTGTTTGCGTTCGCGGGCAATGTCTTTGAGGTTGGGCAAATCTATGCCGGTCCAGCGGATGGCCTCGCTGCACATTTTTTCATCGGCGGAACCTGCGGCCGCGCTGCTGCCAGCCATGCTGCTATCGCTGGTCGAGCCGACTGGCGTCGGAGGTGGGCCGTCGCTGACGTAACCCTGGTTGATTTTGACTTCTTTGATCGGCTGAGTAGCCGGCGGCTGGTTGCCGAAGTGCTTCTGGCCGTTTTCGTCGACCCAGGTGTACACCTGAGCCTGTAGAGGCAATACGCAGCCGAGAAGGAGTAAGGGGAGTAAGCGGCGACCGACCATCGATAAGTCCTTTTAGTGAGCGCAGGGCGCACTCTAGTCAGCGGCCACTCACTTGCCAAGAGCCGGCCGACGCGCCTAGTGCACACCCCGCATGCTGAACATCCGTGCGTCGTAAACGAAAGTCTGGCTGTTGCGCACCTGGATATCGAAGCGCGCGCGGTGGTTGGGGGTGAGCACGATGTTGCGGGCCAGCGGGTTGACCACCGAGGGAATGATCAAGCCGAACTTGCCCGAGCGCTGCAGAAAATCCGTGCCGTACTGGCGGCTTGGCGCATCGGCGGGCAGGTTGTCCCAGCCAGCCGGCAAGTCGCTGAGCGCGGGCTGGACATACAACCCGGCGTCATCCGGTAACTCCACCTCCACCATCACCATCGCTACCAATGGCGGGCCGCTCTGGTGCACAAAGGTTTCCAGCACGCAGGTCGACGAATCCAGGCCCAGGTAGATTGCCGGCACATCTTGCGCATTCCAGCGGCCACCCGCGATGGCTGCACCCATACCATCAAAATTGTCCGCCCACTTGGCTTTGCACAACCGCCAGGCCCGCATCAGGCCACGCCACCGTACTCGATGGCGCGCAACACCCGGCGCACCTGGCCGGCACTGATGTCGTTGTCGCACATGGCCAGCGGTGCCTGGCCGCCGAGCGCCACGTTGTCGCGTTTCATCCAGGCGGTGGCCTTGCTTTCGTCTTCGAACACGTCCGTGGCCAACGCCGTTACAGCGGCAATGCGCAGCATGCGTTCGCTGGTGGACGGGTCGAGCAACGCGTTGTCACGACTTTTGCGGATGAGGGTCGATTCCGACACCAGCAATAACTTGGCCAACTCGCCCACGGAAATATCGAAGGTCTGGCCCAGGCTGCGGGCAAAGTTGGCGCTCAACCCGTGGCGGATAAACCCCACCTGCACCTCGTCACTCATGCCCGGCATGCCGCGGGTTATGGCTTGAAAATCGTCCGGGTCGTCCGGGTCGTCCGCCCAGGCGTGCTCAGGAAGTGGCGGCCGATTGCTGGACACCTCGGCCTGATAGTGCGCCGCTTCCTCGGCAATGGCGGCGGTCGCGGGTTTGCGTGCTTCACGGGTTTTGTGGTTACCCGCAGTTGCTGCCTTAGAACGGTCTTTGGATGAATCGCGGGAAGCCATGGCTACCTCCTGTCAGTCATTTGACTGAATAAGTCAACGCAAATGACAGTACACCCCAGGCCGTCGCTTGGAAAGCTGAAAGCCATGTAGGACCTCTACCGCCAGCCGCGCGGTGGTGGACACTCACGCCAGGCAACTTTTCCTGCTCGCGCCCCGGTACTATTTCCACACTCTGCCCTTCTCCCTATTCGAGCACCCTGCATGAACACCATCGCCCCCGTCGAACTGCCCAAGGCCTACCGTTTGCTCAACCACGGCCCCACCGTACTGGTGTCGGCGCGTCATGCCGGGGTGAGCAATGTAATGGCGGCGGCCTGGGCCTGCGCGCTGGATTTCATGCCACCCAAGCTCACCGTGGTGTTGGACAAGGCCACCCGCACCCGAGCCCTGGTGGAGAACAGCGGTGTGTTTGTCATCCAGGTGCCGACTGCGGCGCAGGCGCAACTGACCCACAGGGTCGGCAATCGCAGCCTGGCCGAAGCGCCAGACAAACTCGCCGAAGCCGGCGTCGAGTTGTTCGACATGCCCGGCCACGACCTGCCGTTTGTGGCCGGCTGTTCAGCCTGGCTGGCCTGCCGTCTGATCCCCGAACCGCACAACCAGCAGACCTATGATTTGTTCATTGCCGAAGTGGTTGGTGCCTGGGCTGACACCCGCGCGTTTTCCAATGGCCACTGGCAGTTCGAACAAGCCGACCCGGCCTTGCGCAGCCTGCATTACGTGGCAGGCGGGCAGTTTTATCTGACCGGCGAATCCTGCGTGGTCAAGGTCGATTAACGCGCTGCAGCGCGGTTGGAAAAACGGTCTACGCTCACCCGGTCGAATCCTTCGCTGGCAACAGATGGCGCAAGGTCGATGCCTTGCATCGCCCGCCGCCGCAGGGGGCATTCTCGCCTCACCTATTCTGGAGCCTCACCGATGATTCGGACGTTGTTCGCTGCGCTCACCCTGCTCGCCTTGAGCGTTTCGGCTCAGGCCGAAATGCCCGCTTTCCCTGCTTCCTTCCATACCCAGGAAATACCCACTGAAGGCGCCAAACTGCACGTACGTGTCGGCGGCAAAGGCCCGGCAGTTCTGTTGATCCATGGCTTTGGCGACACAGGCGACATGTGGGCACCGCTGGCCACCGAGCTGGCCAAGAACCACACCGTGGTGGTGCCAGATTTGCGCGGCATGGGCCTGTCGTCGATCCCCAACGACCGCTATGACAAGAAAACCCAGGCCGCCGATATGCGCGCCGTATTGGCAGCGCTGGGCATCGAGAAGTCCGTGGTGGTTGGCCATGACATCGGCACCATGGTCGCCTATGCCTATGCAGCCCGTTACCCGGAACTCACTGAGCAGTTGGTGGTGATGGATGCACCGGTACCAGGCATTCCGCCGTGGAACGACATCGTGCGCTCGCCGATGCTCTGGCATTTCGACTTCGGCGGTGCAGACGCCGAACGCCTGGTGGCTGGCCGCGAACGCATCTACCTCGACCGTTTCTGGAACGAATTCGCCGGTACCCCGAGCAAGATCGACGAAGCCACCCGCCAGCACTACGCCAAGCTCTACGCCCGCCCCGGCGCTATGCACGCCGCCTTCTCCCAGTTCCACGCCATTCGCCAGGACGCCATCGACAATCAGGCCTCACTGGCCAAGCGTCTACCGATGCCGGTGTTGGCCATTGGTGGGGAGAAATCCTTCGGCGCCAATGAAGCGCTGGTGATGCGCAACGCGGCCGATCAGGTCACCGAAGTGGTGGTGCCTGGCGCTGGCCATTGGCTGATGGAAGAGGCGCCGACCCAGACCATCACCGCCATCACCAAGTTCATCGCCAAGTAGCGGTGCCCTAGCCTTCAGCCACCCGCACATTGAGGCCCTGGCGCCGGTAATCGTCGAGATCACCGGAGGCGACCCGGGCTTCGGTGTACAGGCTGTGGATGCGGTTGCAGGGGGCGATCACGAACGGCTCAACGGCGCCCAGTTTGTCGGCAGTGGTCACCGCGATCACGTGGGAGGCGCAGTCGAGCATCGCCCGTTTCAGCTGTACTTCCTCGAATCGCGGCGAGCTCAGGCCCACTTCCGGGTGCAGCGCGCACACGCCGGTGAACAGCAGGTCGGCCTTGACGCTATTGATCAGCTGCAACGCTTCCTGGCCATTGGCGGCCATGGTCTGCGGGTTCAGTTGGCCGCCGGCGACGATCACGCTGACGCCCGGATGGTCAGCCAGGGCAATGGCAGTCATCGGCGAAGCGGTAATCGCCGTGATGCGGATATCCACCGGCAGCGAGCGGGCGATCTGCAGCGGCGTGGTGCCGGAGTCGAACACCACCACCTGGCCGTTCTGTACCTGCTGGGCGGCCAGTTGCGCGAGTTGGCGTTTGACCTCGGCGGGTTCGTTAAGGCGAGCGAAGTAGTCCTTGCCCGAATCCCGTGGCCGCGGCAGCGCGCCGCCGTGTACGCGCTGCACCAGGCCAGCCTCGGCGAGCTCGGCAAGATCCCGGCGAATGGTGTCTTCGGAGACTTCGAAATGGCTGCTCAAAGCCGAGGCCAGCACACGGCCGTCGCGTTCGAGCAGCAGCAGAATCTTCTGCCGGCGAACCTGGGGCAAGTCGGTGACCACGTGCTGGTTTTGCATGTTTATGCCTGCTTGTGCTGGTTTTTGCGGGTTACTGCGAGATTAGCGAAGCAACCCGTCTAACTCAAGGCCGCGCTGGCGTTTTTTGCAGCGCCCGGCGCGGCTCTTGTAGACTCCCCCAGCTTTAGTGCCTGTGGTTTTAGTCCAATGCATGTTTCCCGCTTTAGTCGGCAACTGCTGGCCTGCCTGCTGTTGGCTGTCAGCCTGTTGAGTTCGCCGAGTTGGGCCGCTGAGCCGCTTGATGTGGCCGCGCTGAGTGACCAGCCGCTGTCGCTGACTGCCCACGTCGCCCTGCTGGAAGACCCCGACCGTTCCCTGACCCTGGCCGATGTGCAGCGCCCCGAGCTGGCCGCACGCTTCACCACCGACCTGCCCGCCAGCAGCGCCCTGGGCCTGGGTTTTACCCGCTCGGCTTACTGGTTGCGTCTGCCGCTACGCAACACCAGCAGCAGCGACGTGCAACGCATGCTGGCGGTGGAAAACCCGCGCATCTCGGTTATCCAGGCCTACCTGCCCGACGCTCAAGGTCAGTACCAAGTGGTGGTCACCGGCTGCGACATGCCGGGCAGCAGCAAGGTCTACCCCAATCGTAATTACATCTTCCCCATCAGCCTGCCGGCGCACAGCGAGCAGGTGATCTACCTGCGCATGGAATCCAGTGTCGGCCTGCTGATTCCGCTGCAGTTGTGGACGCCGCAGGCCTTCCACGCCCACGAGCGCGATGACTACGTCGGTCAGGCCTGGTACTTCGGCATTGCCACGGCAATGATCCTCTTCAACCTGATGCTGCTGGTGTCGCTGCGCGACCGCATCTACCTGCTGTACGTAACCTTCGCCACCTGCACCTTCGCCACCCTGGCGATCAAGAACGGCCTGGCTCCGGACTTGCTCCTGGGCGGCGTGCCGCTGAATTCCAACGCGGTGTATTACTCCGGCACCTCGCTGGCGCTCGCCGCCATGTTGCTGTTCATGCGGCGCATGCTGGGCACACCTCAGTTGTTGCCCCGCACCGACCGCCTGCTAATCGCGCTGGTGGCGCTGTACCTGCTCACCCCGCTGGCTTATGCCGTGGCCCTGCCGCTGTTTTCACGCGCGGCGATTCTGCTCAACCTGGCTACCGCCCTGGTGGTGATCGGGGTTGGCGTGGCGGCGGCGCTGAAGCGCCAACGCAGTGCCTATTTCTTCCTCGGTGCCTTCGCCCTGTTGATGCTCGGCGGCGCGATGACCTCACTGCGCGCCATGGGTGTGATGCCCACCAACCTGTTCACTGTGGATGGCATCCAGCTCGGCTCGGCGATGGAAATGATCTTGCTGGCCTTTGCCCTGGCCGACCGTTACAACGTCATGCGCCGGGAAAAAGCGCGGGTGCGCGAGCAACTGCTGCACACCCAACAGCAACTGGTACACACCCTGCTAAGCTCCGAGCGCGAGCTGGAGCAGCGCGTCGCCCAGCGCACCGAAGAGCTGCAGGTGCTCAACAGCAAACTGGAAACCCTGAGCCTCACCGACGCCCTCACCGGCATCGCCAACCGTCGCCATTTCGATGAGGTGCTGGAACAGGAATGGGCGCGCGCACAACGCATCGGCTCGCCCCTGGCCCTGGCGATTCTCGACGTTGACTGGTTCAAACCGTACAACGATCACTACGGCCACCCGGCCGGCGACGCCTGTCTACGGCAGATCGCCCAGACACTGGCCTCCACCGTGTGCCGCTCCAGCGACCTGGTGGCCCGTTATGGCGGCGAAGAGTTCGTCTTCCTCGCGCCCATGACCGACGCCGCCGGCGCCCAGGCCATGGCGCGCAAAGTGGTGCAGGCAGTGGCGGCGCAAGCGTTGCCGCACGAGGTTTCACCACTTGGCCATGTCAGTGTCAGCGTCGGCGTGGTCAGCCTGCTGCCCAGCGCCGACAGCAACCCGCAGATGCTGCTGCAACACGCCGATGCGGCCCTCTATCAGGCGAAAAAACAGGGCCGCAACCGCGTCGGCCACGAATAACTGCGCACTTCGCCCGGGCCTGGAATTTTTCCCGGCACCGGCAACCGGCTGATCTACGCTGTTGGTAATCAACAGAGCAGCGGACCGGCCCGTATCGAGCCCCACCGCTGCCCCCCTGAACCGCGTACTAAGGAACAGTCGATGGCCGGGTCGAGCAAAAAAATGAGCCTGATGGGCTTAACCACCTTGGTGGCGGTGAACATGATGGGCTCGGGCATCATCATGCTGCCCACCAACATGGCGCAGCTGGGCGCCGTGTCGTTGTTGTCCTGGGTGATCACGGCAATAGGCTCGATGGCCATTGCCTACTGCTTTGCCCAGTGCGGCATTTACTGCACCCGCGCCGGCGGCATGTCCGCCTATACCGCCGAGGCCCATGGCCGCTCGGCCTTCTTTCTCTGCTCGTTTCTGTATTTTCTGTCGTTGGCCATCGCCAATATCGCCGTGGCCATTTCCGCAGTGGGTTACCTGACCGCCTTCGTACCCTGGTTCGGCAGCGGCTCGGTACCGCTGTTCGTCGGCACCCTGGGGCTGATCTGGCTGACCATCGTGGCCAACTTCGGCGGCCCACGAGTAACCGGGCGGATCGGCGCCATCAGCGTCTGGGGCGTGATCATTCCGGTGGCGGGCCTCAGCGTGATCGGCTGGTTCTGGTTCCAACCGAGCATCCTGATCGACGCCTGGAACCCCCGAGGCCTGCCGATTTCCGAGGCGATTTCCAGCAGCATTCCGCTGACGCTCTGGGCCTTTCTCGGCATGGAGTCGGCGGCGCAGAACTCCGACGCGGTGGAAAACCCCAAGCGCAATGTGCCCCTGGCCTGCCTGCTCGGTACCCTGGGTGCCGCGGTGGTGTACGTGCTGTCGACCACGGTGATCCAGGGCATTGTGCCCAATAGCGAGCTGGCCAATTCCTCGGCGCCGTTTGCCCTGGTGTATGCCCATATGTTCAACCCCCTGGTGGGCAACATCATCATGGGCCTGGCGGTGGTGGCCTGCATCGGCTCGCTGCTGGGCTGGCAGTTCACCCTGGCGCAAACCGCCAAGGTCACCGCCGACCAGGACATGTTCCCTGCGCTGTTCTCCAAGGTCAGCGCGGCGAACGCGCCAATCCTCGGCATGCTGGCCTGCGGCGCCCTGCAAACGCTGATGGCGATCTCGACCATTTCGCCCGATGCCAGCGCCCAGTTCGGCAAGCTGGTCAATCTGGCGGCAGTGACCAATCTGATCCCCTTCGTCACTGCGCTGTCCGGCCTGCTGGTGATCATGTACCGGGCCAAGGTCAGCCCACCGCTGTACCAGCGCAATGTGCTGATTCTGCTGGTGGCCATGGCCTATTCGTTTTATGCCCTGTATTCCTGTGGCAAGGACGCCATGTTCGGCGGCGCCATCGTGCTGCTGATCGGCTACCTGCTGTATGGCTCAATGGCCAAACGCCTGGCTGCGCGCCTGGCCGCCCAAGCCGCGCTACCCGTGGCGGAGGCGTAACCATGAACACCCACTTGAGCCTGTTGCTGGTCGGCCTGTTGAGCACCCTGCCCGCTATCGCCGGGGCCGATACCCTGGAGCGCGTGCGCAGCAGCCACACCCTCACCCTCGGCTACCTGCCCGACTTCGCCCCCTTCAGCAGTGACAGCGGCGGCAAACCCGAAGGCTATGCCATAGAGCTGTGCAACCAGGTGGCCGACTACCTGCGTCATCAGCCGGGGCTGGACGCCGTAAAGGTGCAGTTCAAAGCCGTCAGCCGCGCCGAGAGCA
This sequence comes from Pseudomonas sp. GV071, assembly GCF_003050835.1. Taxonomy (GTDB): domain Bacteria; phylum Pseudomonadota; class Gammaproteobacteria; order Pseudomonadales; family Pseudomonadaceae; genus Aquipseudomonas. The sequence goes on from NZ_QAOJ01000018.1 coordinate 41,986, forward strand.
TCACCGCAGTCAGCAGCGGCAGCATCGACCTGCTGTGCACCCCCACCCCGCAAACCCTGGAACGGCGCAAGACGGTCAGCTTCTCGATTCCGGTGTACACCGCCGGCCTCGCTGCCGTGGTGCGCCAGAATGCGGCCGACGACCTGGTGCGCGTGCTCAATGGCGAGACCGCCCACGAGGGGCCGACGTGGCGCGCCACGATCAATCGCGGCATCGCTCGGCATACCTTCGCCACCACCGCTGGCGGGGTCACCGAAGCCTGGATTCATCAGCAGGTGAACCGGCTGGGGGTGGTGGTCAACCTGATCAGCGTCAGCAACGACGCCGACGGCGTTCGCCAGGTCGCGCAGGGTAATGCCGATGCGTTCTTCTCCGAACGCATGCTGCTCAAGCACTACCTGAGCCAAGACCCAGACGGCGCCAAGCTGAAAGTGCTCAACCGGATTTTCGATTACAGCCCCACCGCCATGGCCCTGCCTCGCGGTGATGAAGACTTCCACCTGCTGGTGGACAGCGCCCTCAGCGCGCTGTACCGCAGCGGCGAAATCGACCAGGCCTACAGCCGTTACTTCGGCCCGCCAGACAAAACCCTGCAGGACTTGCACAAGGTTTACGCGCTGCCATAAGCGCCCCGTTTTATTCATCTGAGGAACGCTGTTTATGCTCGACTACTTCGCCCTGGGGATTCTGTTCTTCGTCGGCATCGTGCTGTTCTACGGCATCATTGCCCTGCACGACATCCCCTACGAAATCGCCAAACACCGCAACCATCCGCACCAGGACGCGATCCACGCCACCGGCTGGGTGAGCCTGTTCACCCTGCATGTGCTGTGGCCGTTCCTGTGGATCTGGGCGACCTTGTACCGCGAGGACCGCGGCTGGGGCTTCGGCGACGGCAAAGCCCCCCGTGACCATGTGCTGCGCCTGGAACAGCAAGTGCTCGAGCTGCAACAACGACTGGCTGCGCTGGAGGCGCAGGCACCCGTAACAGCCGCAGTCGCAGTCGCGCCAACACCCGCCAGCGAACCGCTGCCACCGGCGGCTGACGCCGACAAGGAGCTCTGAACATGGACCTGTTACTGATCCTGACCTACGCGGCACTCTGTGTAGCGATCTTCAAACTGTTCCGCATACCGCTGAACAAATGGACGGTGCCTACCGCCGTGCTCGGCGGCATCGTGTTGATCGGCGCGCTGATCTTCACCATGAACTACAACCACCCCTACTCCGAAGTGGCGCGCGCCTATTTCGTCTCGACACCGGTGGTGCCGGCAGTCAGCGGCCTGGTGGTAGACGTGCCGGTGCAGGGCAATACGCCGCTGAAAAAAGGTGATGTGCTGTTTCGCATCGACCCCACGCCCTTCTCCAACAAGGTCAAGTCGATCAAGGCGCAACTGGTGTCCGCGCGGGCCGACCTGTTTCGGGCCAGCGAGCTGGTCAAACGCAACGTCGGCAACCGCCGCGACGAAGACATCGCCACCGCCCGCGTCGACGATCTGCAGGCACAACTGAACATTGCCCAGTTCGAACTGGATAACACCACCGTGCGCGCGCCCGGAGATGGCATGGTGGTGCATGTGTCACTGCGCCCGGGCATGATGGCCACGCGCTTGCCGCTGCGCCCCTCGATGGTCTTCATCCCCGCCGAAACCCAATACTTCACCGCCTGGATGCGGCAGAACAGCCAGCTGCGCTTGGTGCTTGGCGATGAAGCCGAAGTGGCCTTCGATGGCATTCCCGGCAAGGTATTCAAGGGCAAGGTGAAGAACGTATTGCCGGTAATCGGTGAAGGGCAGGTGCAGCCCTCCGGCACCCTGATCAGCTACACCGGTTCGCCACCGGCCGGGCGGGTGCCGGTGGTCATCGAGATCACCGACCCGGACTACGAGCCCTACCGCGCGATGATGCCCGGCGGCTCGTACGGCCAGGCGGCGATCTACAGCGAGCACTTCCACCATGTCGCCATCATGCGCAAGATTCTGCTGCGCATGGCCTCGTGGATGAACTACATCTTTCCGTTCCACTAAGCGGCGCCAAGGCGCTGGGCGCTCAGTCCATCTGTTGCAAGAGCGCCCGTTCCTTGCCCCGGTAGAAGGCCGCCGACGGCGCATTGCCGGCCTGTTCGAAACGCTGTGCGGCCGCCGCCGCAGCCTGCGCAGCGGTCTCGAAGGCGTCCAGCACGGTCTGGCGGTCATCGCTGCTAAGCACTCGGCCCGCCTCGAATTTCCCCGGCATAAAACCCTGCTCCGGCACCTCGATCACGCCGAGGGCCAATTCGCCCTGTTGCGCACGGCCAAAGAACAGGCGTTTCACCGCAGAGCCCTGCTGTTCCTTGAGCACGCCCAAACCCTCGGCCTGCTCGCCGGCACAGTCACCGTCCCAGCGCGCCGAGCCGGTGGCCCAGTCTGCCGGTGGGGTGGTGACCGAACAGGCAATAGCCGACTGACAGCCGCCAGCCAGCAGCGCCAACAGAACCAGAGTGGGTGAAGGTTTAAGCGGAAAAATCGACATCAGCGGTGCTCCCTGCAAGGCGTGGCGGCGCGGATCACTCCACGGCGGGTGTGCGCTTGCCACGCAAGGCTTCGAAAATCCCCATCGACAGCTTGGCCGTATAGGGTTTGCTCTGGTAGGTCTTGATGCTGAGCAGCAGTACACAGACGGTGTAGTAGATCGCGCCCAACAGGCCCAGGACGTAGACAAACAGACCATCGGAAATCAACGGAATGTGCATCTCGCCATCCCGTGCTACTAAATTCAGCGCCGCCAGAAAGCCGCCCAGCACCAAGCCGATCAGCATCAGCGAAAGGGTCAAATCAAAGAGTTTCAGGGTGCAGTCTTTGGCCAACGGCATAGACAAGCGGCGAAACACGAAATAGAGCACGGGCATCAGCAGAAAACCGCCCCAGGTGGTGCCCAGACTCACGGCATACAAGAGGCCCGGCGTGATGACAGCGAAAAGATGGTCGGTACTGTTGATGCTCACTGCGGCGCTCCCTGCATGGCGTGGGCGGCGAGGATAACGCACTGCGCGGAAATTTTGCGTACACGCCCGGCGCCCATCCAAGGTTTAGGAAAAATTCTTGAAACCTCTCGGCAATTTCCTAGGTCATAGCCCTCAATGGGAGAGCCGTACCGCGGCCTCCGGCATCGTGACCCACTGGAGCAGGCTCATGCTGATACTTACCCGCCGCGTAGGCGAAACGCTGCAAATTGGTGCTGACATTTCGGTGACAGTGGTCGAGGTCAACGGCAACCAGGTGCGTATCGGCATTGCGGCACCGAAGGACGTGGCGATCATGCGTGACGATGCCAAGAAGCGACAACCTGCTGCCGCTCCAGCCTGACCTTGCAGGGCCTGCCATGCCGCGCCGCATTCTTCATGAAGGTCCCGCCGATATCATCCTGTGCTTTGCCCAGGGTTCTATCGAGCTGAGTCAGCCCACGGTGATCCGTGAAGAGCGCCTGGGGGTGTATTCCGCCTCGGCCGCGGCCAACGACTCGGTGTTCCCCAGCGGCGCCAACTACGTGATCGTGCGGTTTGCCGGCGAGCAACTCTCCGGCAATGTCATGCAGCAGGCCAAGACCACATTGGTTTTTTCCTGACCCTCACGCGCCGATCACGCCACCGTCCAGGCGGGTGATCAGCAGCGTGGTCGAGCGCGGTCGGGTTTTGCCATCGCTGGCCGGGAAGCTGATGCCGGGGTGCTGGATATTCGCCCACATCGCTTTGCCATCCGGGCTCCAGGTCAGGCCGGTGATTTCGCAACCGCGTGGCCCCACCAGAAAACGCCGCACTTCGCGGCTGGACGGGTCGGCGCAGAGCAACTGATTGCAGCCCATGTTCTGCATCGCCGGCTCCACGTCGTCGTAGTCGGTCTGAATCCACAAGCGCCCGGCGTCGTCGAACGCCAAGCCGTCGGGCGAGGACAGGATGTCGCCGTTGATGGTACCGGTGAGGTTGGCCGGTAGCGGTTTTCCGTCCTTGTCCTTGGTGCCCTGTGCCTCCCCCGCCAGCAAAAACAACTCCCAGGTAAAGGCCAGAGCGGTCGGGTTAGCGTCCTGCTCGTTGAACCGCAGGATATGCCCGTGGAGGTTCTGGGCACGCGGGTTGGCCTTGTCCACGGCCTGCTTGCTGCCGCGCCCATCGTTGTTGGTCAGGGTCACATAGACCTCGCGGGTACGCGGGTGCACGGCGGCCCACTCCGGGCGATCCATTGGCGTGGCGCCGGCCTTGTCGGCAGCCGCACGGGCGTTGACCAAAACCTCGGCCTGGCTGGCAAAACCATTGGCGGCGGTCAGGCCGTTCTCACCATGCACCAGCGCTAGCCACTGGCCCTTGCCGTCGGCATTCAGCTTGGCGGCGTACAGCGTGCCGCTGTCGAGCAGGTCGCGGCTGGCCTTGGGGTTGGCGGCATCGTGCTTGCCGGCAGGGACAAATTTGTAGATGTACTCGCCCTTGGCATCGTCGCCGGAATAGAACGCCATCTTGCCGTCATCGCCCAGACTCAGCGCCGCGCATTCACGGCTGAAACGGCCGAAGGCGGTGCGCTTGATCGGTTGCGCCTTGGGGTCGAACGGGTCGATTTCCACCACCCAGCCAAAGCGGTTCGGCTCATTCACATGACCGCCGTGGGCCTGATTGGCGTCCGGGGTGGCGTCGAAGCGTGGGTCGGCGGTTTCCCAGGCGTAGTTCTTACTGGTGCCGCTTGAGGCCAGGCCATAACGCTTGTGGGCCACGCGCTGGGCGAAGTCGGCCTGGTCGCGGTTGATAAAGTAATTCGGCCAGTTCTCTTCGCAGGTAAGGAAGGTGCCCCAGGGCGTAACGCCGGTGGAGCAGTTGTTGAGGGTGCCGAGCACTTCCAGGCCGTTGGGGTCGCTGACGGTTTGCATCAGCTCATGGCCGGCCAATGGCCCGGCCACCCGCATGGGGGTGAGCATGCTGATGCGGCGGTTGTAGGAGGAATCGAGCACGCGCTGCCATTGGCCATCGGCGTCTTTTTTCACTTCGATCACCGACACCCCGTGGGCGGCCTGCTCCTTGCGCACTTCATCGAGCGGGCGCGGCTTGCTCTGGTCGATGGTGCTGGAGGGGTGCAGGTGCGGGTTGATGTACTCGTGGTTCATCACCAGCAAGCCACGGTCGGTTTCGCCTTCGAAGGCGAAGAAGTTCATCCCGTCGTGGTTGTCGCCGGCCTGCTTCAACTGAGCTTGCCAGTCGTCGCTGGCGTCCGGGTTCCAGGCCGGTGCGCCCGCCTCTACCGGGTCGCCCCAGGAGAAGAACGGCACCGCGCGATAACCCTCGGCGACCAGTACGCGATCGAACTGCGGGTCGAGTTGCACGGGCACACCCTTGAAGTTCAGCAGCGAGCTCGCGCCGATTTTGCTGCAGGCACCGAGCCCACCGAAAAAGCCCAGAATCGCCACGCTCAGGCCGCCCTTTAGCACATTGCGCCGGCTGGGGTTGAGGAGTTCGGCCAGGCTCGGGTTGCTGCTGGGGTTGATGGCGATGTTGTCGTGGCTTTCCAGACGCTGATGAAACTGCTCGTGATCGTGGCTCATGACGGCTCTCGTAAAGTCAGTGCCCGGCGCTGTGCGCCGAACTTACTCGATTCGGTAGTGAAAGGTGTTTTTTACATTGCTGACGCTGATGGCCTGGCCATCGACTATCCGCGGCTGATAACGAAAGGTCCGCGCAGCCGCCAACGACGGGCGCACCAGCAGCGGATGGCACTGGCCCAGCACCTGCGGGTTTTCCACCCGGCCTTGCGGGGTGACGGTGTAGGTCACCGTGCAGTCGCCTTCGATGCCTTTTTCCAGAGCCTTGTCCGGGTATGCCGGCGCCTCCTTGCTAACCGGCAAATAGGGCCGGCTTTCAGCGGCCAGTGCCTCGGCGGTGGCGCGTGCTTTTGCATCAGCCTGGGCCTGGGCAGCAGCGGCCTGCTGTTGCTCGCGTTGCTGCTCGGCCTGTTGCTGCGCCACGGCGGCCGCTTGTTGTTCCTGCTCTTGCACCCGTTTGCGCGCCAGAGCGGCGTGGTCGATCTGCGGCTTGGGCTTGGTCTCCACGGGCTTGCTCACCAACGGTTTCGGTGGCGGCGTCAGCACCTCGGGTTGCACCGGCACAGGCGGCGCAGCAGCCACCACCGGCTCAGGCACTGGCACCGGAGTGGGTGGCGCCAGGGTGATGATCTGCGTGGTCAGCGTGTGCACCGTCGGCTCAGCGGGTGGGCTGGGCTGCCAGTGGCTGACCAGACCGACCAGCGCCAACGCATGCAACCCCACAGCAATACTCACGGCCAAGGCATGCCGCGACCAGACGCGGCTGGGCCATTGCACCGCGGACATGGGCTGGGTAGCAGGCATCAGCGCGGCACTCATTGCGGCGCCTCGGTGATCAGGCCGAGGTTGCGCACGCCGCCTTGTTGCAACGCCGCCATCCCGGCCACCACCGTGGCGTAGTCGGTGTTGTGATCAGCGCGGATATACACCTGGGTGTCGCCACGCGCGGCAATGATTGCGCCGACCTTGGCGGTCATTTCCTCCAGGCCGACGGCGCTGTCTTCTTGCTGATGGCTGTCGAGCTCGGCGCCGAGGTTCCAGTAGTAGCCGCCATCGGCCTTCACCGAGAGGGTCAGAATCTGCTGCTGGCTGTTGCTCGCCAGGGCTTCGGCGGCCACCTTGGGCAGCTCGATTTTCACCCCCTGGGTGAGCATCGGCGCGGTGACCATAAAGATCACCAGCAGCACCAGCATCACGTCGATATAGGGCACCACGTTCATCTCGGCCTTGGGCCCGTGCTTGCGAACTGGCTTGCGCATGGGGTTGTCCTCAGGCCGCTTGCGCGAGGCGCGTGGTGGCCTGCAGGGCGCGGTGCAGGCGGCCTTGCAGCTCGTTGCCGAAGCTGTAGAAGCGCGTGCTGAGGGTTTCCACCCGCGCGGCAAAACGGTTGTAGGCGATCACCGCTGGAATCGCCGCGAACAGGCCGATGGCGGTGGCGATCAACGCCTCGGCGATGCCCGGCGCCACGGTGCCGAGGGTGGCCTGTTGCACCTGGGACAAACCGATAAAGGAATTCATGATCCCCCACACCGTGCCGAACAGGCCGATATAAGGGCTTACCGAACCCACCGTGGCGAGAAACGCCAGGCCCTTTTCCAGGCGTTCCTGCTCCTCGCTGATGCTCACCAGCAGGCGCCGTTCAACGCCATCCACCACCGCTTCGGGGGTGATGCCAGGCTCGCGGCGCAGGTGGCTGTACTCGCTGAAACCCTCGTGGAAAATCCGCTGCAGGCAGGCCTCGTCATCCAGCTGTTCGCCGCCTTCGCGGTACAGCTGTGCGAGGTCATTACTGTTGCGAAAGCGCAGCTGAAATTGCTTGAGCAGGCGCTCGATACGCCCCAGCAGCAAACTGCGCTGCACAATCAGGTACCAGCTGACCAACGAGGCCAACAGCAGAATCAGCATCACGCCCTTTACCAGCAGCGAGGCATCGTTGATCAGGCTCCAGACGCTCATCTGGTCGAGTGTGCTGTGCATGGTGCAGCTCCTTGTCTCATTACCCCGCCTTCACGGGGTGTGTTGTACGGCTATTCGATTACGCAGGCGTTACCAACTGATGACAGCCCCTCAGGGCAAGCCCAACGCCTTGGCCACGTCACTCCAGGGCACCAGCTTGAAGTTCTGCGTGCTCTCGGGCATGCGCTTGCGGCCGTCCTGCACCACCAGCAGGCCCTGGTTCCAGGGGCCGCCGAGGTTGGCGCCAGTCACTTCCAAACCATCGGTTTCCGAAGCACCGTCAATGCCCAGGGCACCGTTGAGGCCGACGCGGAAGGCGCCGTGCACGGCAAACGGTGGCTGCGCATCGAGCAGCACATAGCTGTCGTTGCCCTGGCTGGACACCACCAGGTAGTCGCCATGGGCACCGTGGAACAGGCCCATGCCCTCGACGTCAGCCTTCAATACCTCGCCGACCTTGAGCACGCTGGTCAGCTCGCCCGAGGCATCCGGGCGGGCATCCACGGTCCACACGCCGACGTCTTCCTCGCCGATAAACAGGCGCTGCTGACGGTCATCGGCAACGCAGCCTTCGGGCTGGCTGTCGACCTTGAAACGGCGCACCTGCTGGCCCTCGATCTGGCCTTGCTGGTCGGTCAGGCGGTACTGCAGGAAGGTGCCGTCCTTGCCGTTGGCAAAGGCGTACAGCTCGCCCGATGCGGGCTGGAACAGGCAGATGCCATAGATCTCCGCCAGCGGCGTGCGCACCTCTCCAGCCTCGCGTAGTTCACCCGTGGCGCGATCGATAGCAAACAGGCTGATGCTGTTGCGATCACGGTTACTGGCCACGGCCAGGTCGATGGGCTTGCCGGCCAGGGTGAAACCGGCACGCACGTCGACGTTGTTCAGGCGCCCCACCGGCAGCTCCTGCAACAGGCCGCCATCGAGGTCATAGGCCAGCAGGCCTTGTTTTTTGTTGGTGCCGAGCACGCGCGACAGCTGCGGCTGGCTCGGGTGCAGCCAGATTGCCGGGTCATCGGCGGCGTCGCCCTGGCGGCCGACCGGTTCGGTCTGGCGCAGCGCCGGCACATTCGGCAGATGCGGCGGCAGGGCCTGGGGTGTGGGTTTCCAGTTCAACTGGCCCTGATAGATGCGTTTCTGCTCGCCGTCTTCAATCAACAGTTCCAGGCCGTTGGCGGTGACCCGAGCGTCGAGGCGCTCGGGCTCCTGCAGCCCTTCGAGGAACAGGCTGGCGACGTGTTGCCACTGCTCGGCAGTCTGCTGATACAGGTGCAGCGTGGCGTTATCGCTGTCCAGCGCCACCAGGCCGCCGGGCAGGCCAACCATGGCTTGCGGGTTGCCGGCCAGTTGGCCGAACGGCGCACGCAAGTCCACTGGCGCCCGGGCGACATCGGCTTCCGGCGCCGCAGGGTAGGCCCACAGGCCCACACCTTCCTCGTTCACATACAGGCGATTAGCGGCGTCATCGGCATGGCAATACTCGGCGCCCGGTGGCGTAGGCAGGCCACGCAGGCGCAGCGGCTGCTGGTTCAACTGGCTGCCACTGGCCACCAGCCATTGCTCGCCCTTGCCGTCTTCACCGAGTAGAAACAGGTGCAGGTTGGCGGCTTCGTCGCGGTACAGGCACAGGCCGGACACCGCGTAATCGCGCGCCGGCAACAGCAGCGGTTTGGCCCACTGCCGCGCTTGCGGGTCGAGCAGCACCAGCGCCGCTTGCTGAGTGGCGCCATCGACACTGGCCACCAGCACCTGGCGACCCAGACTGCGGCTATCGAGGCCGCTGTAGGTACCGGGCAAACGCGCCAACTCGGCACCCTCGGCACTGAGCAACAGCAGGCCATTACGTTCGCTGGCCGCCAGGCGCAGGTCGGTGCTGGCGCTGACATCAGCCGGCAGAAAACGGACATCCTCGGCCTTCACTTTCGCCGAGGCACTCCACGGCGACAAGCTGACGGCAGGCTTCGCATCAGTGGCCTTGGGTAATACATCGCAACCGGCCAGCAACAGGCCAGCCACCAGCAGAGTTCGGGTAAACAACGGCTTCATCACATCAGTGTCCTTGTACAAAACGCACAGGCCACACGCGCCCCACGCTAGGGGCGCATGGGCTTTATCAGAAGTGGGTGAAAGTCAGGCCGAGCTTGTAGGTCGGGCCGTATTCTTCGTACTGGGCGTTGTAGGAACGGCTGCCGGTGTACACGTAGTACGACTCGTCAGTGAGGTTCTGCGCCTCGAACGACAGCTGCAGGTTCTTGGTCAGGAAGTAGCGCGCGGTGAAGTCGACAAAGGTCTGGTCGTCCACGTGCAGGTCGTGGGCCTTGTCGTCGATGGCCGCCACTTCATAGAGGTAGTCAGACTTGTAGTTGGCCGACAGGCGCAGGCTGAGTTTGTCGTTCTCCCAACCAAGCATCAGGTTGCCGACGCTGTCGGACTGGAACGGCAGGTCGATATCGCGCTTCTGGCCCTGCCCTTCAATGTGCGCATCGGAGCGGCTGAAGGTGGCGTTGGCGCCCATCAGCAAACCATTCCACGGCGCCGGCAGGCTGCTGAACTTCTGCTGCCAGGCCAGCTCGATGCCATACAGGTCGGCGCTGTCGCCGTTGGCGAAGGTGTTGGCTTGATCGAACGCGGCCCAGCGGCCACTGCCGGCCAGATCGGTGTTGTAGACGAAGTTCTCGATGTCTTTGTAGAACACAAAGGCCGAGACCACGCCGTCCTTGTTCAGGTAGTGCTCGATGCCCAGATCGAAGTTGCTCGACTCCAGCGCGTCGAGGTCGGGGTTGCCGAACTCGGCTTCGTCGCCGTCAATGACAAACCCCGGCGCCAGTTGCTCGAAGGTCGGGCGCACCACGGTGTTGGTCCAGGCGAAGCGCACCTGGGTCTCTTTGTCGATCTGGTAGCGCACGTGCAGACCCGGCAGCCAGTGGTCGTACTTGTTGTCAGCATCGCTGGCGACGTATTCACCGTCCTCGATACCAGTGCCCTTGGCCTTGAACTCGGTGCCCTCGTAGCGCAGGCCGGCGATGATGCGCCAGGCGTCAACGTCGACGGTGTGCATCAGGTACGCGGCGTTGATGTCTTCACTCATGGTGAAGTCATTCACCCGCGACTGTTCTTCGTCATAGAACTCGCTGCGGTCCAGGCGGCCGAGCAGGTTCTTGATCGAACTGGCGCTGATGCCCGGGCCGAAGTTGTCCAGGCCGTAGTGCACGGTGCCCTTGGTGTATTGGGTCAGCGACAGCTCGTCATCGGTGATGCCGTAGTTGTCGAAGTCCTCGTACACCCAGCTGTTGAGGTCGTTGTCCTTGTCGCGGCGGCTGAGCTTGCCGCCGAATTTCACCCGCGCTTCGTTGCCGGCCAACTCGTAGTCGCGGGCGAAGTCGAGCTTGATGTTCTTCTCGGTGTCGGTGGTGTTCTGCTCTTCCCACTCGACACTGTCGAGCTCGAAGTTGGCCGGGTTGTAGAAATCGCTGCCGATGTTCAGGCGTGGCTTGCTGGAGCTGCTGAAGCCGCTGTCGGCGAAGTCATCGGTGCCCTCGAACTTAGCCGAGGCGATGTGGCCGGGGCTGTCTTCGCTGGACTCGCTCCAGCCGGCCTGGGCGTTGATGGTCCAGTTACCGCGCAGGTGTTCGCTGCCCAGCACGTAGCTCTGGATTTTCTGGGTTTCTTCGCGGCTTTTCAGCTCGCGCCAGCCTTCGCTGTCACCGCTCTCACCGGCCGCTTGCGCGTCGGCGAACTCGACGCCGGCGGCGTTGCGGGTTTCGCTGTCTTTGTAGCGGCTGTAGAGGGTACGCAGGTAGTAGCTGTTGTAGTCGTCGGCCTGGTAGTCGAAGTTCAGGCCCAGGCCTGTGCGCTCGCGGGTGATGTCGTAATCGCGCTGCTCGAATTCTTCCAGCTTGGCGCCGTCTTCGAAGTCCCAGGCGCCGCCGGTTTCGACGTTATCGGAACCAAAATCGCGCTGGCCCCAGCTCACGGCGGCGGCCACGCCGAAGTTGTCGGTGCCATCGCCGACGCTAAAACGATTGCTTGCTGCACCCGACACCTTCGGGCTGTTCTGCCCCGTGTTGTCGTCGTGGCTGCCTTCGACGCTGCCGGTGTAGAACAGACCCTTGTGGTCGAACGCCGACAGGCTCTGTACTTCGATGGTGCCGCCCAGGGAGTTGGCGTCCATGTCCGGGGTCAGGGTTTTGATCACGCTGAGCGACTGCACCAGCTCCGATGGCAATACGTCCAGAGCCACGGCGCGGGTGCCGCTGTTGGGCGAGGGAATCAGGGTGCCGTTGATGCTCACGCTGTTGAGGTCCGGCCCCAGGCCACGCACGCTGACAAAACGGCCTTCGCCCTGGTCACGCTCGACACTCACACCCGGCAAACGCTGCGCGGCTTCGGCCACGTTTTCATCCGGCAACTGCGCCACGCCATCGGCGCTGACCACGCTCTTGACCGTGTCGGCACTGCGTTGCTCTTTGATCGCCTTGTCCATGCTCACTGCCTGGCCGACCACATTGACGTGTTCGGTTTCACCCTCGGCCACCACCTCAGGTGCAGGCTCGGCAGCCAGCACGGCACTGGCGGCGATGGCCAGGGTCAAGGCGCTGAGGGCATGCCCGGCGCGGCGGGCTTGGCGGAAATTGATGCTCATTGGTCACTCCCCATAAGGCCAGGTAGGCACCCAGCAAGTGGAGCGACACGCTAGGCAGCGGCCATGACGCTTCTGTGACAGTGCTCGCGGCAACACCAGCAAAACCGGGGCTTTGGCGTGTTTTAGCGGAGCGAATGGGCTGAAATGACCCGGCGTTTAAAACCGCCAAGCCGCGTTTGCCGGCGCCCACTCGCCGCCACGCAAAAAAATCGCACGATTGCCTGAGCCCAATTGACCTCCCCCACTGCAACCTGAGCGTCATAAAGCACTGGTTAGCTGGGCGGCATCAGTTGTGTCGCCCCTGATTTCCTGTAGGAGCGGCTTTAGCCGCGATGCCTTTAACGATCAACAGCATCGCGGCTGAAGCCGCTCCTACGAGATCTCGCTTTGACCAGGAGTCTCCATGTCCAGCCTGTTGCACCACCACCGCCTCAAACTCACCGCGCTGTTTCTCGCCGCCAACCTCGGCCTGCTGCTGCACCTGGCCGCTGGCGACCTCAAGGCCGTGGCCGAATGGGTGTGGCTGGACCTGGTCGGCGAAGGCGGCTCCGCCGTATTGGCCCTGGTGTGGCTGGGGCTGATTCTGAAAAGCCGGCCCGCCGGGCGCGTCACCAACCTGCTGGCCATCGGCCTTAGCTGCGTGTTCTTTTCCTGGTGGATCGACCTGCTCGACGAGTTCATCCGCCTGCCCGACAGCGTCACCTGGGACCACTGGCTGGAGTCGGGGCCAATGCCGGTCGGCCTGCTGTTTCTCACCTACGGCATGTACCACTGGCACCACGAACAGCTGGCCATTTCCCAGCAGATGGAGAAGCGCGAGCGGCTGTTCCGCGAGCACCGCCTGTTCGACAAACTCACGCCCCTGGGCGGCGCCGATTACCTGCGCAAACAGCTGGAGCTGAGCCTGCAACACAGCGCCCGCGAACAGCAGCCGTTGTCCCTGGTGGTGGTCGACATCAACGCCTTCGACGCCATTAACCAGAGCTACGGCCATGACGAAGGAGACCACGTGTTGCAGGCCGTCACCCAGTTGCTACTGCTCAACCTGCGCCAGCAAGACCTGCTCTGCCGCCTGGCCGGCGACCGCTTCGTGGTGCTGCTGCCCAACACCGGCGAAACCCTGGCCACGCAGGTGGCGAAAGAGCTCAGCGAGTCACTGCGCCACCTTGCGCACAAGTCGCGTCAGCATGGTGAACGCCTGCAATTGAGCGCCACCGTCGCCAGCGTAATGGCCCTGCAAGAGAGCCCTGAAAGCCTGCTGCAACGCCTCAACCTGGCCCTGGCCAAAGCCAAACGCCCGCTGGCCCTGAGCGCCTGATGACCCTGCCCTGCCCCTGGTACGAGTGCGACAGCCGCATCATCGCCGCGCACCAGCAGCCCGCCACGCTGATCGAGCTGTGCCTGTCGCGTGGCATCGACAGCCATCGCCTGCTGCGTGGCACCGGCCTGTTCATCGAAGACGTGCCCAAAGCCGACACCCTGATCAGCCCGGGCCAGTTCCTCACCCTGATCGACAACGCCCAGCGTCTGCTCGGCGCCGACGACTCCAGCTTTCTGTTCGGCCAACGCCTGCTGCCCGGCCACCACGGCGCCGCCAGCCAGGCGCTGGCTTTAGCCAACAACCTGCAGCAGGCGCTGGAACTGCTCGGCGAACTGCGCGCCCTGCTCTCGCCGCTGCTCAGCCCAAGGCTGCTGCTGGATGACCAGCACGCTTACCTGTACTGGCTGGACAGCTGCGGCGCCGGCAGCCAACAGGGCTTTTTGCTGGAAGCCAACATGACCGCCGTGGTCGCCATGAGCAGGCGCCTGGGCGGCGAACACCTGCCCTGGCAATGCCACTTCCGCCAGGCGCCGCCGCGCTACATCGAACAGTACTGGGTGAACCTCGGCGAAGACCTGCACTTCGACCGCCCCTACAACCTGCTGCGCCTGCCGCGCGAATACCTCACCCGGCCCTGGCCGCAAACCGTGCAAAGCACCGCCCAGGTCGCCTGCCAACACGCCCGCCAGCAACTGCACGACCTCGGTGCCCAGGCCAGCCTGCTCGACACCCTGCAACGCTGGCTGTTTCGCCACGTACGCCAGGCCCCCAACCTCGAACACGCCGCCGCGGCCTTCGCCATGAGCCCCGCCACGCTCAAACGCAAACTGCACAAACACGGCACCAGCTACCAGGAACAACACGACCAGATCCGCATGCTGGTGGCCCTGTACCTGTACCAACTCAAGGGCTACAGCAACGACGAAGTGGCCAGCCACCTGCACTTCCACGACGCCACCAACTTCCGCCGCTCGTTCAAACGCTGGACCGGGTTGGCACCGAGTGCGTTGTTGGCGTTGCTGCGCGGTTAGCGCTTTTTTCCCCTGCCGACTTAGGCAGCGTCTTCCAGACCGCGATATTTCCCCACTCCTATAGTCGAGCGCCGCGGCCAGCAGCGAGCGGCGCCTTTACTTATGCACAGGAGCGGAAATGGAATTGGATGCCCACCATCAGCAAGCTAACCTTGCAAGGCGTGATGCATCGCATCACACTCCTCGCGTATGATCCTTAGTTTCCAACACAAGGGACTTCGTCTATTCCATGAGACAGGTTCCACCCGTGGGATTCGAGCCGATCATGCGAAGCGGTTGGCGCGTCTGCTGCATTTTATGGATCGTGCGACCACACCAGCAGAATTGGATATCGCTGGGCGGCGAATGCACGCTCTGCAGGGTGAGTATTCCGAGTACTGGTCGCTAAGTGTCAGCGGCAATTGGCGGTTAATTTTTCGCTTCACCAATGGCGGTATCGAGTTAGTCGATTATCTGGACTACCACTGAATAGGAGCTCCCAACATGGTCATGTTCAACCCTCCCCATCCTGGCGAAACATTGCTTGAGGATGTGCTCCCGGCGCTCAATATCAGCATCACCGAATTCGCCAAACACTTGGGTTTCGCCCGAGAGACGCTATCGCGCATCCTTCATGGCCATGCGCCTATCAGTCCCGATCTAGCTGTGCGCCTAGAGTTAGCAGGAATCAGTACAGCCCGTATGTGGCTGGCGGTCCAAGCTGACTACGACATCTGGCAGGCGCGGCATCGCCCGCAACCGGTCATTGCCAAGCTGACGGAGCCGACTCAGCCCAACCACTCCGCCATCGGTTGAACAGTCCGCAGCTGACCCGCTCCACCCCGATGGACTGATTAAAGCAAAACACCCGGCAACCCAAGCGGCGCTGGGCTACTACCTTGGCAAGCTTTACAGTGCTTTGCATCGAACGCCTTGCGACCGTGCCATCCATGCTCAAAACCACCATCCGCCTGCTCCTGCGCCCGCCCACCTGCGCCGACCTGGACGTATTCCACGCCATCCACGCCGACCCTGCCACCAACCAGTTCAACCCCGCCGGCCCCATGACCGACCGCCAGCACGCCGAGCAGGTGTTGGCCATCTGGCAGGAGCATTGGCAGCGCTACGGTTATGGCCAATGGGCGATCGCCACCCACCATGAACCCGAGACGGTGATCGGCTTTGGCGGCATCGCTCCGCGCCTGTATGGCGAGGTCGAACGCCTGAACCTCGGTTATCGGTTTGCCGAGCAGGCCTGGGGCAAGGGCTACGCCAGCGAGCTGGCCGCCGCAGGGTTGGCCTTTGCCTTTGACGACCTGCGAAAGCCGGAAGTGTTTGCCATCGTCCGCCCCGCCCACGCGGCGTCGATTCGGGTACTGGAGAAGGTCGGCATGCAACGCATCGATGCGCTCGACGATGTGCCGGGGCAGGCACCGAGTTGGGTGTATCGAGCGAAACCTCAGTTTTAGAGCCCTTCCATGCGCTTTTTTTACCGCGTAAAAACTATACAAACCAAAAATCTCGCATAGGGTTAATCCCATGCACCCCGGTTTAGCGCGTACCGGTAGTGGGTGGTGAGGCTTTCAGTGCCTCGTGTCATCACACCGACTCGACGAAGGGATGCACGGATGAACATTCAGGATATCTACGAGTACGCTGCTGCCGGCGATCTGCAGGGGCTGGAGCTGTTGTCGATAGAGGGCGGTATCTATCTGCTGCAAGCCCAGGTGGAGAACCGCTTGCACGCGGTCAGGATGGACGATGGCAACGTGTTGCGCCTGCGTTCGGTCACCCAGGCCCGTGAGCTGTTGGAAGGGTTGCGCACGCCGGTGCCGTTTCATTTGGTGCAGTGCGAGACGCACGGTGAGATGTGTGGCTGCCAGACGGTGAACGAGCCGATTCGCGAGCCGATTGCGCTGCGCTCACGCGGGTAAATAAGCGACGCGGCACTGTCACATAGCCGTCATGTTTTTTTAATACTGTTGCCACCTCGGGCGCCCTGCCCTGGTGACGACTCCCCCTATGCTTTGCGCCGAACTGAAGTCCTTCCACATGGTGGCCCGCCTGGGCAGCATTACTCAGGCGGCGAAAAAACTCGGCCTCAGCCAGCCCACGGTGACCACCCAGATTCGCAATCTGGAAGGCCAGTACGGCGTCGAACTGTTCTACCGTGGCGGTCGCCGCCTGACCCTGAGTGACGAAGGCGTGCGCCTGTTGCCGATGGTGCAGACGCTGTTGCAGCAGGAAGCCGATATAGAGTTCTTTTTGCGCAACAGTGGCCAGGTGCAAGGGGCGTTGCGCATCGGCGCCACCGCGCCCTATTACGTGTTGGATCTGGTGCGCGGTTTTCGTGAGCAGTTCGCCCAGTGCGAAGTCACCCTGACCATTGGCAATTCGCAGGAAGTGCTGGAGGCGCTGGACGACTACCGCGTTGACCTGGCCGCCTCCTCGCAATGGGTAGAGGACGCGCGCCTCACTCGCCTGGTGCTCGGCCAGGACCCCCTGGTGTTGGCGGTACACCGCAGCCATCCGTTAGCCGTGCATAACCGCGTGCCCTTGAGCGCCTTGGCGGGCCACTGCCTGCTGATGCGTGAAAGCGGGTCTACCACCCGTGTACTCACCGAGAAACTCTTGGCTGAGGCAGGCGTTGCCCCGGCTTCGCTGCTGGAGATCGGCAGCCGCGAGTCGATCCGCGAAGCGGTGCTGCGCAATATCGGCATCAGCATCATTGCCCGCCAGGAAGTGCCGGATAACCCGCAGCTGAAAGTCGTGGAGCTCGAAGGTGCGCCCCTGATTGCCGAGTACCTGTACTGCCTCAAAGAGCGCCGACATGCGCGCTTGCCAGCCGCCTTTCTGAGCCTGGCACGGCACAACGCCGAAGGCTGATTGCGGCGAACCCAAAATTCGCCAATACCACTATCGGTAACTTTTGCCCCGCTGCCACAAAGCCTTCGCATCACCTCCTTAGCATGGGTCTGGTCTAGCCCAATCGCGCCACGAGGTTTTGTAATGGCCATGCCCCACTCGGTAAACATGCAGGTTCGCAACATCCACAAGGGATTCGGTGCCTTCAAGGCCCTGGATGGGGTGTCGCTGGATATCGTGGCGGGTGAATTGGTGTGCCTGTTGGGCCCCTCCGGCTGCGGCAAAACCACCTTGCTACGCTGCATCGCCGGGCTGGAACGTCAGGACAGCGGCAGCATCGTGATCGGCTCGCGGGACGTCTCCGAGCTGCCGCCGCAGGCACGCGACTACGGCATTCTGTTTCAGTCCTATGCGCTGTTTCCCAACCTCACCGTCGAGCAGAACATCGGCTACGGCCTCAACGGCAACAGCCGCGCCACCATCAAGGCGCGGGTGAGCGAGATGCTCGAGCTGGTCGGCCTGTTGGGCAGCGAAAAGAAATACCCCGGCCAGCTCTCGGGTGGCCAGCAGCAACGGGTAGCCCTGGCCCGTGCACTGGCGCCGGCGCCCTCGCTGTTGTTGCTGGATGAACCGATGTCGGCGCTCGATGCGCGGGTGCGTGAACACCTGTGTGGCGAGTTGCGTGAGCTGCAAAAACGTTTGGGCATCACCACCTTGATGGTCACCCACAACCAGGACGAAGCCATGCTGATGGCCGACCGCATTGCGGTGATCAACCACGGCCGCGTCGAGCAATACGCCAGCCCGCAAGACATCTATCGGCACCCGGCGACCCCCTTTGTGGCCGAGTTCGTTGGCCAGGGCAACTGGCTGCCGTTCGAGCGCAGCCTGGATGGCCATGCCCAGGTCGGCGAGTTGCACCTGCGCCTGCCGACACGCTTGCCCGGTGACGCCCGTGGGCGGTTGTTTTGCCGGCCGGAGTCGGTGGTGATCAACCCCCCGGTGCATGAAGACAATCTGTTCGCCGCGCAAATGCGCGAGGTCACCTTTCTCGGTAACCGTTGCCGCCTGCGTTTTGAGCTGGATGCCCTACCCGGCCATTCGCTGCTGGCCGAGCTGGAACCCGAAGCCATGCCACGCCTGAGCGGTGCCGATATCTGGGTGGCGTTACCGCCGCGTAGCTTGCAGGTGTTTGCGTGATGGCGGGTGTAGAGCTCAAGCCTGCCGTTTTGGCTGAAGAGCAATCGCGGCTGAAGCCCCTCCCACAAGGGCTTGCGATCCCCCGTGGGAGAGGCTTTAGCCTCGATGCTTTTCTGCCCGACCGCCTGTTCATTCAAGGCGGCCAATGGCTGTTGTTGCTTCTGCTGATGCTCACGGTGGTGTTCCCGTTGCTGGCGATGCTCTGGCGCGGTGTGGCTGGTGATGCCAGCCAGGGCGGTGGTCTGAGTGCAGCCGCGACCCTGTTTGGCAGCGCCAACTTTCGCTGGTTGTTGGGCAACAGCCTGAAGGTGTCGCTGACCGTGGCGTTCATCGTGGTGCCGTTGGCCTACGCCTTTGCCTACGCCCTGCAACGCACCTGCATCCCCGCCAAACCATTGTGGCGCGGGATTTCCCTGCTGCCGTTGCTGGCGCCGTCGATGCTGCCGGGCATTGCCCTGATCTACCTGTTCGGCAACCAGGGCGTGTTGCGCGGGCTGATCGCCGACAACATCTATGGCTTCTGGGGCATCGTCATCGGCCAGGCCATTTACACCTTCCCCCACGCTTTGATGGTGCTGCTCTCGGCCCTGGCGCTGGCGGATGCAAGGCTGTTCGATGCGGCCTCGAGCATGGGCGCGTCACCCTGGCGGGCATTTCGCAGTATCACCTGGTCGGGCAGCCGGCAGGGCGTGTTCGCCGCGCTGTGCCTGGTGTTCACCCTGTGCATCACCGACTTCGGCGTACCGGTTGTAGTCGGTGGCGACTACCAGGTGCTGGCGCTCGAAGCCTACAAGGCGGTGGTCGGCCAGCAGCAGTTCGGCCGTGGCGCGTTGATCGGCATGGTCCTGTTGCTGCCGGCGCTGCTGAGCTTTGCGGTGGATCTGTGGCTGCGTCGCCGGCAGCGCGATGCCATGGGTGGCCGCGCCCAGGTTTACCACCCAAAACCGGCCAGGGGCCGTGACCGCAGTTTTCTGGCCATCACCGTGCTGATTTGCCTGGCCCTGCTCGGCGTGTTCGGCATGGCCATCTACTCCTCGCTGGTGAAGTTCTGGCCCTACAACCTCTCGCTGTCGCTGGACCACTACGCCTTCTCGGAATTGCCCGGCGGCTGGCTGGCCTACCGCAACAGCCTGGTGCTGGCCGGCTGCAGCGCGCTGTTTGGCAGCCTGGTGATTTTCACCGGTGCCTACCTGATGGAAAAAACCCGTCAGACCGTACTCACGCAAACCCTGCGCCTGCTCAGCTTTGTGCCCATGGCGGTGCCAGGTTTGGTGTTTGGCCTGGGCTACGTGTTTTTCTTCAACCAGCCGGGCAACCCGCTGGCCGGCCTGTACGGCACCCTGACCCTGCTGGTGCTGTGCACCATCGCGCACTTTTTCACCACCGCGCAGATGACCGCTGCCGCCGCCCTGCGCCAGCTCGATGGCGAATTCGAAGCCGCCGCGCTGTCGCTCAAGGTGCCGCTGCTGCGCCACTTTCTGCGGGTGACCCTGCCCATCTGCCTGCCGGCGCTGCTGGACATCATCCGCTACCTGTTCGTCTCGGCGATGACCACGGTGTCGGCGGCGATCTTCCTCTACAGCCCCGACAGCGTGCTCGCCGCCGTGGCCGTATTGAACATGGACGACGCCGGCAACGTCGGCGGCGCGGCTGCCATGTCCACCCTGATTCTGCTCACCTCGGCCGGCGTGTCGGTACTGCTGGCTGGTCTGTCCCGTGGGCTGTTGCGCCGCTCCCAAGCCTGGCGTCAGCCAGCGCCGGGGCACTGAGCCACCGAATAACCAACGCCAACGTAAAACCACTAGGAGCTTCATCCATGTTCAAACGCACCGCCCTGGCCGCCGGCCTTCTCGCTGCTTGCGCATTTCAAGCTCAAGCCGCCACCGAGCTGACCGTGTACACCGCCCTCGAAGTGGAGCAACTCAAGGCCTACAAAGAAGCCTTCGAGAAGCAGAACCCGGACATCGAAATCAAGTGGGTACGCGACTCCACCGGCATCGTCACGGCCAAACTGCTGGCCGAAAAAGCACGGCCACAGGCGGACGTGGTCTGGGGCCTGGCCGGTTCCAGCCTGGCCATTCTGAAACAGCAAGGCATGCTCGAAGCCTACGCCCCAGCCAACCTCGACAAGATCGGCGCCAATTACCGCGACGCCACCAACCCACCGTCCTGGGTAGGTATGGACGTGTGGGCCGCAACCATCTGCTTCAATACCGTGGAAGCGGAAAAGCTCGGTCTGCCGAAGCCGACCAAATGGGAAGACCTGACCAACCCGGTGTACAAAGACAAGATCGTCATGCCCAACCCGGCCTCCTCCGGCACCGGCTACCTCGACGTCAGCGCCTGGCTGCAGACCTTCGGCCAGGCCCAGGGCTGGGCCTACATGGACAAGCTGCACGCCAACATCGGCCAGTACACCCACTCCGGCTCCAAGCCCTGCAAGCTCGCTGCCGCTGGCGAATTCCCGATCGGCATCTCCTTCGAATACCCGGCCGTGCAGCTGAAACGCAAAGGCGCACCGCTGGATATCGTCTTGCCCAAAGAAGGCCTGGGCTGGGAAATCGAAGCCACCGGCATCATCAAAGGCACCTCGCACCTGGCCGCCGCCAAGAAGCTCGCCGACTTCTCCGCCAGCCGTGAAGCGATGGACCTGTACAAAGTCAACTTCGCCGTCCTGGCGCAGCCGGGCATTGCCGAGCGCTTCCAGGAACTGCCCGCCGACTACGAGCAGCGCCTGATCAAAAACGATTTCAACTGGGCCTCGGAGAACCGCGACAAAATCCTCGCCGAGTGGCGTAAGCGCTATGACGGCAAGTCCGAGCCACTGCCGCAGTAAGTACCGCGTTACCACCCGACCCTCGTGATGGGGGTCGGGCCTTTTTTCTCTTCACCCGGTTCTGGAGTTTTTTATGTCTGAACACGACTGCGACCTGCTGATTGTCGGCGCCGGTATTCTCGGCCTGGCCCATGCCTGGGCCGGGGCCAAACGCGGCCTAAAGGTCAAAGTATTCGAACGCACCCACACGCCGCTGGGCGCCTCGATCCGCAACTTTGGCCAGGCCCTGGTCGGCGGCCAGGCGCCGGGCGCCATGCTCAACCTCGCACGCCAAGCGCGGGGTTTGTGGGCCGAGCTCGGGCAGAGCGCCGGGCTGCATCTGCGCCAGCAAGGTTCGCTGCTGTTTGCCCGCACCGAGGCCGAAGAAGCGCTGCTGGAAGCCTTCGTCAACGGCCGTGGCGAAGAGCTCGGCTACCGCACTGAACTGCTGCGGGGCGAGGCGTTGAATGCGCTGTACGACGGCCGTTTCAGCCACCACCGCGCGGCCTTGCATGGCCTTGACGACCAGCAGCTGTACTCGCGCGAAGCGCTGCCGCAGATCGTTGAGTTTCTCGCCCGCAAGCATGGCGTGGAGTTCCACTTCTCCACCCTGGTGCGCGACGTTGCGCCGGGCAGCGCCCAGACCAGCGCCGGCCGTTTTAGCGCGCGGCATATCCTGGTGTGCTCCGGGCACGACTATCAAACCCTGCTCGCCGAGCAGATGGCCCGCCTGCAACCGCAGGTATGCCGTTTGCAGATGCTGCGGGCCCGTCCGACCCAGCCATTGGCCTTGCAGCACTCGTTGCTCACTGGCCTCAGCTGCACCCATTACGGCGCCTTCGCCGACCTGCCGGAAGCCGAGGCCATTCGCGCGCAAGTGCGACGCGAGCAGCCGCAGCTGGAAGCCCTCGGCATTCACCTGCTGATCAGCCCCACGCCCTACGGCGAGCTGATCATCGGCGACTCCCACGACTACGGCAGCGACGCCTCGCCGTTCAACGCCGAACACACTGATCATTTGATGCTGGAGTTGGCCGAGCACACCCTGGGCATGCCGGTGGAAGTGGTCGAGCGCTGGCAAGGCGTGTATGGCGCGCGTGGCCCCGGCCCGTTCAGCGTCACCCGCGCCGCCGATGGCGTAACGGCCGTACTGATGCACACCGGGCTAGGGATGAGCGTCGGCCTGGGCCTGGGTGAACGCACCGTCGCCGCCTTGCTGGGAGAGGGTCCATGGCCAACGGCATGAGTGCAGAGCAAGCCGTCAGCCAGCTGTTCGCCCTGTGCCAGCAACAGGCCGAGGCGGACTATATTGGCGAAGCCATCAGCCAACTCGAACATATGGCGCAAGCCGCCGAACTGGCTGAGCGCGAAGGCGCTGATGACGAGCTGGTACTCGCCGCCTTTCTGCACGACGTCGGCCACTTCTGCCAAACGCTGCAGGACCACAACCGCATGGCTGAGAAAGGCCGCCAGGGCCATGAACAGGTCGGTGCGCACTGGCTGCGCAGCCTGGGCTTCCCCCAGCGGTTATGTGACTTGGTGGCCAGCCATGTGGACGCCAAACGTTACCTTTGCGCCCGCGAACCGGGCTACTTCGAAGCCCTCAGCCCGGCCAGCCGGCAGACGTTAGTGTGGCAAGGCGGACCGATGAGCCTGGAGCAGGCGGTCGCGTTTGAGCGTGAACCGTTGTTTGCCGACGCGCTGCGTTTGCGGCGTTGGGATGAGGCGGCGAAGGTGGTGGGTAAGCCGCTACCGGATTTAGCGAAGTGGCAATCCACGGCAGCTCGGCTGTTGACCGCCGTTTCCTGAGCGATTCCGGGTCCCAGCCTGCGCTTGGACGACGCAGGTTTCAGTGCCAACTCCGTCATTCCCGCGCAGGCGGGAATCCAGAATCTGGCGACAGGCACCCATCAGCGTGCCATCACTCATCGTGTTGCAAACCGCTCTTCAACTCCCCTTCAACGCCTCCACCAACTTCTGGTTAAACCCCACGGGGTCCTCCATCTGCGGCGCATGCCCCTGCCCCGGGAATTCGATGAGTGTGGCGCCGGGAATCATCCCCGCCACCTGCTTGCCCAGCACGCTGTAATGGCCAAGCTTGGCTTTCAGCTCCGGCGGGGCGATGTCGCTGCCAATCGCGGTGGTGTCGGCATCGCCGATCATCAGCACGGTCGGTACCTTGAGCTGGGGAAATTCGTAGTACACCGGCTGGGTGAAAATCATGTCGTAGATCAGCGCCGAGTTCCACGCCACCCGCTGTTTGCCGGGGCCGTTGCTGAGGCCGGCAAGCATCTCCACCCAGCGGTCGTACTCGGGCTTCCAGCGCCCGACGTAGTAGGTGTTCAACTCGTATTTCTTGATGCCCTCGGCGCTCACCTTAAGCTCACGCTGGTACCACTGATCAACACTGCGCCACGGCACCCCGAGCGCTTTCCAATCCTCCAGGCCGATGGGGTTGACCATCACCAGCTTCTCGGTCTGTTGCGGGTACAGCAACGCAAAACGGGTGGCCAACATGCCACCGGTGGAGTGGCCGATGATGCTGGCTTTGCTGATACCGAGCTTGCTCAGCAAGGCATGGGTATTAGCCGCCAGCTGATGGAAGCTGTACTGGTAGTTCTCGGGTTTGGTCGAGGTGCAGAAACCGATCTGATCAGGTACCACCACCCGGTAGCCGGCGGCGCTCAAGGCCTTGATGCTGGCTTCCCAGGTGGCCCCGCAGAAGTTCTTGCCGTGCATCAGCACCGCAGTGCGGCCATTGGCAGTGCCGGTGGGCGCGACGTCCATGTAGCCCATTTGCAGGGCCTGGTTTTGCGAATCGAAGCTGAAGTGCTGCAGCGGATAGGGATAGTCGAAACCTTGCAGTTCCTGGCCGTATTCAGGCGCGGCCACCGCCAGTAGCGGCACGGCGCAGACCAGGGCGAGACAGGCGTTTTTGAGCATGGGGAATCCTCCGCAAAACCCACAGCCTAGCCGTGCATGAAGGCTCTAGCCCAATACTTCCAGCTCGGCAATGGCAACAGAATGTGAATTCCCTGCGCACAACTGTACTGCACACAGTGAGTTTTCCGACGAAGCTGCTGCGCTGTTGTTGTCGACGGCTGTACGGCAATAGCGAGGTGATAGCGGTGAATACTTTCGCCATCACCGATCTGGAGGCTGTATGAACGAACTCGATCTGCTCGCCGCCGCTGACGCGCGCGCCCTCACCTACACCGCTGGCGTGGCGACACGCCGGGTGTTTCCCGATGCAGGGGCGCTGGCCGGGCTGGCGGCTTTTGATGAGCCGCTGCCGGAGCAAGGCATGGCGGCTGAACAGACGTTGCAGCTGCTGGATGAACGCGGCTCAGCGGCCACCGTGGTGTCCAACGGCCCGCGCTATTTCGGTTTTGTTATTGGCGCGTCGCTGCCCGCTGCGGCGGCGGCCGAGCGTTTGATGCTGGCCTGGGACCAGTGCGCGTCGAGCTTCGACAACTCACCCGTCGCCGCCACCGTGGAAGCGACTGCCGCACGCTGGGTGCTGGAGGCGCTGGATCTGCCGCGCCAAAGCGCGGTGGGTTTTGGCACCAGCGCCACCGCCTGCACCCTCAGTTGCCTGGCGGCGGCGCGCCGGGCATTGCTGGCTCGCCAGGGCTGGGACTTTGATCGCGATGGGCTGATTGGCGCGCCGGAGATCAAGGTGGTGGTCTCGGAGCTGGTGCATATCACGGTGAAAAAAGCCCTGCGGGTGCTGGGTTTTGGCACGGCGAAAATCATCTATGCACCGGTCAACGCCTTGGGCCAGGTGGACGTGGAAAAGCTGCCGGTACTGGATGACCACAGCATCCTCTGCCTGCAAGCCGGCGAGGTGAACACCGGCGAGTTCGACCCCTTTGCCCAGCTGATCCCCAAGGCCCGCGCCTCCGGCGCCTGGGTGCATGTGGATGGCGCCTTCGGCCTGTGGGCGCGCGCCTCGGCGCTGGCACCGCTGACCACTGGCATCGAGCTGGCCGACAGCTGGACCACCGATGCGCACAAATGGCTGAACACGCCCTATGACTGTGCCATGGCCATCTGCCGGGATGCCGATGCCCTGGCCGCAACCATGAACAGCGACGCCGCCTATTCCAGCGCCAGCGCCGATGCGCAGAAAAACCTGACCCTGGAATTCTCCCGCCGGGCCCGTGGCATTCCGGTGTGGGCAGCGTTGCGCAGCCTGGGCAAACAGGGCGTGGCACAACAAGTGGAACGCCACTGCCGGCAAGCGCAGCGGGTGGCCGAAGGGTTGCGCGAAGCAGGTTACGAGGTGCTCAACCGCGTGGTGCTGAACCAGGTGCTGTTCCGTGCCGCCAGCGCCGCGCAAACCGTGGCCGTGCGTGAGGCGTTGCAGGCGACCGGTGAAGCCTGGTTTGGCGGCACCGTCTGGCAGGGCCGGCCGGCGATGCGCATCAGCGTGTCGTCGTGGCGCACGCAGAATGAAGATATCGAGGCGTTGTTGGGGTTGATGAGTGAGCTACGCGGGTAGGCCGAGGCGCCTTCGCCCCCTCTCCCCAACCCTCTCCCCGCTGGGGCGAGGGGGTCAATCGAGTAAATAGTTTCGACCGAACGCGGTTTTGCTCCCCTCTCCCGCGTGCGGGAGAGGGGCCGGGGGAGAGGGTTAGCCGCTACGCCCTACTCCGTCCGCCAGCGCTTGCGCGCATGCAAATACGCGGTCAGGTCGCTGTAGCCCAACTGCCCGGCGATGTCGGCGCGGCTTTCGCCTTGCAATTCCAGGTATTGCTCGATATCGGCACGTACCAGGTCGAGCAATTGGCGAAAGCTCATGCCTTCATCATCCAGGCGCCGGCGCAAGGTGCGCGGGCTCTGGTGCAGCAGTTCGGCCTGGCTGTCCAGGGTCGGTGCCTGGCCACGGGCGAAGCTGTGGCGAATGCTCTGCGCGACTTTGGCCGACCAGCCGGCCAGGCGCTGTTGGCGAGCGATGCAGCGGTCCAGTTCCTGGGTCAGCACGGCAAGCATGCCGGCGTGACGGTTGCGCATCGGCAATTGCAGGGTGGCGGCGTCCAGGTACAGGCGGGTGTGCGCGCAATCGAAGCTGATGTTGCTGCCAAAGCGCTCGGCGTATTGGCTGGCGTAGCTGGGTTTGGGATACGCCAACTGCACGCGGGCCGGTTGCACCGTCTGCCCGGAACCCTGGCCGCATACGGTCAGCGCCATGACGAAATAATGCTCGGTGAGGTAACGCACCAGGTTGATCGGCGCGTCGATGTTCAGCTCAACGCCGATGCCGTGGGCATCTTCGATGATGCTCACCGCATCCATGTCCGAGGCCAGGCCGGCATAACGCGCCCAGTTGACCATCGCCTCGTGCACGTTGTCGCAGTACTGGCCGACCAGGGCGATCACGTGCCAGTCCTGCGGGGTGAAGGTGGCGAACAGGTGCAGGCCGATGGCCGGGTCGTGCTCGGCGGCCTGGTCCCACAGTTGTTCCAGGGCCAGGGCGTTGTAGTCGGCGCGGCCCTGGCGGGCGTGGTGGCTAAGGTAGCGCTGCAGCACATGGCCTAGCGGCCCGCGATGAAAGCGCGGCACCTTTGGATTGGCCAGTTCTCCCAGGTTTCTGTCCGCTTCGCGCATGTCGTTGGTGGCAGTCATGGTTTCTCATAGTCGGGCATCGGCCTCACCGGGCCTGACGAAAGATTGCCATGGATATAACAATGATCGCCAATAGCCCTATCGTAGTCGTCGCCAGCATCTTCCTCGGATTCATTCTGCTGGAGCTGGCCTGCGCCTGTTTTCGCCAACCGAGCGGCAGCCGCCGCGACGTGATGATCGAAATCATCGGTTCCAGCCTGTTGCTGGGCGTGACCTTCCCGTTGGTGATGTTCCTCACCAACGCCCTGCTCGACCACGCCGCGCCGCAGCTCAAAGACAGCCTGGTGAGCCTGCCCTGGTGGGCCGGCCTGGGCCTGTTCCTGCTATTCGATGACATGACCCAATACTGGTGGCACCGCCTGACCCACAAGGTGCCGTTCCTCTATGCCTTGCACCGCGCGCACCACTCGGCGCCGTACATGAGCATCCGCATCGTGTACCGCAACAACAGTTTCTACTACCTGCTGATGCCGGGTCTGTGGTTTGCCGGCATCCTCATTTACATGGGCCTGGCGCCGATCTACTACCCCTACCTGATCGTCAAGATGCTGGTGATTTTCGGCGCCCACAGCAGCGTGCTCTGGGACGCCAAGCTGTACCAGATCAAGGCGCTGCGCCCGCTGATGTGGGTGTTGGAGCGGACCATCTCGACGCCCTCCACCCACTCCGCCCACCACGGCCTGAATGCCACCGACGGCGTGACCCACTACAAGGGCAACTTCGGCAACCTGCTGTTTCTCTGGGACGTGATTTTCGGCACCGCCAAGATCACCCGTCGCCGCCCGCAAAGCTTCGGCATCGAAGACCTCAACCCGGTGAGCTGGCAGGAAGAACTGTTCTGGCCGGTGATCCGCAAAACCCAAGCGACCCCTCAAGCCACACCTGAAAAAGAGTTAGCCCAATGAGCCTGAACATCGTCCTGATCGCTGGCTCCAGCCGCGCCAACAGCCAGTCTGCCAAGGTTGCTGCGTTTCTCGGCCAGCGCCTGCAAGCGCTGGACATCTGTAGCGCGCCGCGGCTGATCGACCTCGGCCGCGCGCCGCTGCCGCTGTGGCCGGCGGACGACCTCAACGGCGTGTGGGCCGACCACGCGCAAGTGCTGCGCGAAGCCGACGGCGTGGTGGTACTGGCCCCGGAATGGCACGGCATGGCGGCGCCGGCGGTGAAGAACCTGTTTATGTTCGCCGGCTACAAAGAGCTGGGGCACAAGCCCGCGCTGCTGGTGGGCATTTCTTCCGGCCAGGGCGGCGCCTACCCGCTGAGCGAACTGCGCGCGTCCAGCTACAAGAACAACCGCGTGTGCTACCTGCCCGAGCATTTGATTGTGCGGTACGTGGAGACGGTGATGAACAGCAGCGAATCGCAAAACAGCGATGACTTGCGTATTCGTCAGCGGGCGGACTGGACGTTGGAAATGCTCGGCCATTACGCCCAGGCGATGTTGCCGCTGCGGGGGTTGATTGCCATGGACAATGCCGAGTTTGCCAACGGCATGTAAGAGCATCGCGGCTAAAGCCCCTTCCACAGGGATCGCGGGTTAGTTATGGGAGGGGCTTTAGCAGTGATTGGCCGGACCGGCAAACGGCTTAGCTGGCCTGCGGCATCTCCCCCGCTGCCAACCGGCGGTTGATGTCTGCCACCACCCCCGGCAATTCGGCAATGGTGTCGATCAGGTAATGCGGGCGGCTGGGGGCAAACAGTTCACCAATCCGCTGGCGCTCAGCAGTCAGCTGCGCGGGCGACAGCGCCTGGTACTGCTCGTAGGTCAGCCCCAGCGCGTTACCGGAGCAAGTCAGCGCCACGGTCCACATCCCTGCACTGCGCCCTTCGAGAATCCCTGGCCAGGTGTCGTCCACTTTCACGCAGGCGGCGACATCGTCGATACCTAGGGCAATCACGTTGGCCAGGCTTTGCGCCGGATACGGCCGGCCGTTGGGAACTTCATCGGTGGCCACCACGTGGTCGGCGACATAGCCATTGTGCTTGGCCAACTCCACCACCTTGGCCATCACCACCGCCGGGTAACCGGAGCAGGAACCGATTTTCAGACCCTGTGCACGCACGGCAGCGATGGCCTGCAAAGCACCGGGAATCAGCGCCGAATGCACGGCGATCTTTTCGATCTGCAGCGGCATAAAGCGGTTATAGATGGCGGTGACGTCGTCATCGCTGGGGCGTTTGCCCAGGGCGCGGACGAAGCGCTCGGCAATCGCCGGTTGGTCGCACAGGGTGCGGATGTGGTCCCACTTACCCATGCCCATGGGGCCACGCGCTTCTTCCAACGACACCTGGACGCCGAACTCGGCGAAGGCTTCGACGAAGATCTGCGTCGGCGCGAACGAGCCGAAGTCGACCACGGTGCCGGCCCAGTCGAGGATCGCGGCTTTCAGTTGACGCGGGGCTTGGTAGTGCATGGCAAAACTCCTGTGGCAGTGAATCGAAGAGGGATTAGCGCAACGCGCTGGCGGAGCCGATAAAGTTCTGCCCGCGGGCGCCTTTGATCGCGTCATTCAGCAGGGTTTGCGCTTGCTCGGCACTGACCCCGTAGTCGGCGAATTCGGTTTTTACCGAAAGGCTGTGCAGGAAGGTGCGCAGCCACGCCTGGGCCTGGTTGAGGTCGCTGCCAAACACCCGCTGCAAGATGCGGTCACGCTCGGCGTCCTGGCCCCAGGCCAGGCCTAGCACCAGCGGCAAGGTGAAGGAGCAGGCAATGCCGTGGGGCAGGCCGTGGCGCAGGGTCATTTCGTAGGAAATCGAATGGGCCAGGGCGGTCTTGGTGTTGGAAAACGCCATGCCGGCCTTCAGCGCGGCCAAGGCCATGCGCGAGCGCAGTTCGCGGCTATCGAGGTTGTGCTGCAGTTTGGGCAGGCACTCGAGAATGTCTTCGATGGCCGACACCGCAAAGGTGTCGGAGATCGGGTTGGCGTTATGGTTCCAGATCGCCTCCAGGGCGTGGGACAGCGCGTCCAGGCCGGTGGACACGGTGACGCCCATCGGCACGGTGACCATCAATTCGGGGTCGATCAGCGCCACGCTGGGCCAGGTGCAGTCCAGGTGCAGGGAGTATTTCTTCTGCTGCTCGGTGTCCCAGATGGTCGCCCAGGGCGTGACTTCGCTGCCGGTGCCGGCGGTGGTCGGCGCGGCGATCAGGCGTTTGCAGCGCGCCGGCAGAAAGGCTTTGCCGCTGGCGAGCAAGGCCAGCAGCTCATCAAAACTGCCGCGCTCGGTGCCGACGATCAACGCCTTGGCGGTGTCGATGGCGCTGCCACCGCCAACCGCAATCACCGTGTCACACTCGCCTGCCTGCTGCCAGAACTGCTCATAGGTGCGGCGCAGGTGGGCCACATCGGGGTTGGGCTGCACGTCTTCAATCACATGCACCAAGCGCTCGCCGAGCAAGGCCTGAATACGGTCGACCAAGCCCAGGGCGCGGGCTTCGGGAAAGGTCACCAGGGCGACACGTTGGTGTTCGGTGAGACTGGCCAGCTGGTCAAGGCTGC
This sequence comes from Pseudomonas sp. GV071, assembly GCF_003050835.1. GTDB lineage: Bacteria > Pseudomonadota > Gammaproteobacteria > Pseudomonadales > Pseudomonadaceae > Aquipseudomonas. The sequence goes on from NZ_QAOJ01000018.1 coordinate 72,479, forward strand.
CCCAACCAAAGCGGGTGTCGACCGGGTTAAAAAAGCGGGAAATCATGGCAACTCCTGACGCAGGGGCGAGCACCGCCCTGCCCGGCCTGCGCCGGGCAAACGGGTGAAAAAACTAGTGGCTGTTGCCGCTTTGGATGGCATTGCGCAAGCGGCTGGAAATCGTGTCCGCGGCGACCACCATGAAGGTGATGACGATGATGCAGGTGGCGGTTTCGGTGTACTTGAACAGCTTCAGGCTGCTCACCAGCTCAAAGCCCAAACCACCGGCACCGACCATGCCCAGCACCGTGGCCGAACGCAGGTTCACTTCGAAGCGGTACAGCACCACGGCAATCCAGGCCGTGATCACTTGCGGCAATACGCCAAACACAATCACCTGCAACGGCCGTGCACCGGTGGCTTGCAGCGCCTCGATCGGGCCCTGGTCGATTTCTTCGATGCTTTCGGCGAAGAATTTGCCGAGCATGCCCAAGCCATGAATGGCCAAGGCCAGCACGCCAGGGAACGGCCCCAAGCCCACCGCAGAGACAAAAATCAGCGCCAGAATCAGCTCGTTGATGCTGCGGGTAATGTTCAGAAACTGCCGGGTACCGTGGTACAGCACCGGGTTGCGGCTGAGGTTGCGTGCCGCCAGAAACGACAGCGGCACCGCCAGGATCACCCCCAGCAAGGTGCCCCACAACGCGATCTGCAAGGTCTCCAGCGCCGGGCCCCACAGGCGCGGCAGAATGCTCAGATCCGGCGGCATGGTGCGGCTGAGGAAATCGCCGATCTGCGGCAGGCCAGCAGCCAGTTCGCCGATGCTCAACTGCGCGCCCTGGGCGCTCCAGTGCAGCACCATCACCACCACCAGTACCAACGCCGCAGTGCCCAACCAGCCGCGGGCGCTTTGCGGGGTGTCGACGGTCCAGAGGTATTTACGCGCCTGCATGGCGTCACTCCTGTTAGTTGGCATAACGCACCTGCAAGCCCGCCGTTGCCGGCTCGGTTTCTGCCTCGGGGTCTTGGCCGGGATAAATACGGTGCAGCACGTCATCGGTCAGGCCGTCGGGGCCGCCGTCGTACACCATGCGGCCATGGGCCAGGCCGACAATGCGGTCGCCAAATTCGCGGGCGTAGTCGACCTGGTGCAGGTTGCACACCACGGTGATGCCCAGTTCGCGGGTGGCATCGCGCAGGTACTGGAGCACCAGGCGCGAGGTTTTCGGATCGAGGCTGGCCACCGGTTCGTCAGCCAGAATCACCTTTGGCCTTTGGGCCAGAGCGCGGGCGATACCCACGCGCTGCATCTGCCCGCCAGACAATGAGTCGGTGCGTTGCTGGGCCTTGTGCGCCAACTCGACCCGCTGCAGACACTGCATGGCCAGGTCGATGTCTTCACGGCGAAACAGCTGCAGCACCGAAGCCAGGGTACTGACCGCGCCGAGTCGGCCGGTCAGCACGTTCTTCAACACCGACAGGCGTGGCACCACGTTGTGGTGCTGGAAAATCATCGCCACTTGTTGGCGCAGGGCGCGGGTGTCGCGGCAGGCGATGGCGTCCATGCCGGCGACCGTCAACGTGCCGGCATCGGCCTGCACCAGGCGATTCATACAACGCAGCAAAGTGGATTTACCGGCGCCGGACTGGCCGAGAATCACCACAAATTCACCCGCCGCGATATCCAGGTCGATGCCGCGCAGCACGGCATTGCTGCCGTACTGCTTGGTCAGTTGACGGACGCTGATCATTTCATGCCTTTGAGGTCGAGGTTCAGCACCTTGGCGGTCTCACGCACCACGTTGTAGGCGGCGTCGTCGGTCTTCTGGAAGCCGTCGAGCTGGCCTTGGTCGCCCCATGGCACGTCTTTCATGCCGGCCAGCGCGGCGGCGATTTTCTTCTTCAGCTCAGGGTCCAGCGCCTTGCGCCAGACCATCGGCGACTCGGGGATCGGCTGCGAGGTCCAGACCACCTGGAAGTCGTCCTGCTTGACGATGCCCTTGGCGACGGCGCCAGCCAGAATGCGGTCGGCTACTGCTGCAGCGTCGACCTTGCCGTTGGCCACCGCGAGGATGCTGGCGTCGTGGGAACCGGAGAAAATCACCCGGGAGAACAGGGCCTGCGGGTCATAACCGGCTTTTTCCAGACCGGCTTTGGGGAACAGGTGACCGGAGGCCGAGCTTGGGTCAACGAAGGCGAAGGTGTGGCCCTTGAGGTCGGCGAGGTCTTTGATGCCGCTGTCTTTGCGCGCCAGGATCAGGCTCTTGTAAGCGCTCTGGTGGGTCTTTTGCGTGACGGCTACGGCGAAGGCTTCCACGTCGGCGACCGAGGCGGCCAGCACGTAGGAGAATGGGCCGAGGTAGGCAACGTCCAGCTTGCCGGCGCGCAGGGCTTCGATGATGCCGTTGTAGTCGGTGGCCACGAATGGCTCGACCGGCATGCCCAATTGTTTTTCCAGGCCGTCGAGCACCAGCTTGCTGCTCTCGATCATGGCTTGGGAGTCTTCGGACGGGATCAGCCCGATGCGCAATTTATCCGCCGCTTGGGCGTTACCAATGCAGAGCAACGGCAACAACGCGAAACCGGCAATACGGAACAGCGAGGCAATGGAGGTCATGGCATTTCCAGCAGTTGTGGTTGGAGTACGCACAATTTAGAAACGTCACGTGACAGTCATACGATCAATTCAATATGGGTTTTATCGAGTAACTATTGATAGGACCTATGGATGTCGACCGCCCGCATTCGCGCCTTCCTCGCCGTGGCCCGGCACGGCAGTTTCAGCGCCGGCGCTCGCGCCCTGGGCCTGAGCCAGCCAACGCTGACCACCCAGGTGCAACAGCTGGAGCGCCAATACAACGTGGAGCTGTTCCACCGTAAAGGCCGGCGCATCGAGCTTTCCGATGTGGGCCAGCAACTGCTGCCGATTGCCCAACGCATGGCCCTGCTGGAACTGGAAGCCAACAACCTGCTGCACGACTCCGGGCGCCTCGACAGTGGCCAGTTGAAACTCGGCGCGGTGGGGCCGTTTCATGTGATCGAGATGGTCGACCACTACCGCCAGCGCTACCCGCGGATCGATGTGTCCATTCGGGTCGGCAACTCCGCGCAGGTGCTGGCCGACCTGGAACAATACGCCACCGACATCGCCGTGCTTGCCGGCCGCCACGACGACCCCGGCCTGTGCGCCGTGCACTACGCCCGCCATGCCATCATTCTGTTTACCAACGCCGACCACCCCTTCGCCAACCGCGAAAGCGTGCGCCTGGCAGAGCTGGAAAATCAGCCGCTACTGCAACGGGAAACCGGCTCCACCACCCGCCTCGCCCTGGAGCGCGCCCTGGCCGATGCCGGGGTAACCCCGCGCAAAGCCATGGAGATTGGTAGCCGCGAAGCGCTGCGTGAAGCGGTGGTGCGCGGGATAGGGATTGGCGCCGTCTCCGAAGCCGAATTTATCGCCGACCCGAGGCTTAGGGCGATTCGGATCGAGGGCGAGCCGGTGCATACGGAAACGTATTTGTACTGCCTGGCGGAGCGACGTAGTAGTCGGTTGATTTCTTCGTTTTTTGATATAGCACAAGGCTCAACCCGGCTGGCGTCTGCGCCATAACGCTGCCGGGTGACTCAACGCTTAGCGTTCCCTGGCCCGCTCGGTGACGATGCCCTGTCGGGCGGCCCATAGGGTGATGTCTTCCTTGCGGATAGCGGCAGCCATCAGGCCAGGAAACTGGTCTGGGCTGCAGGCGAATGACGGCACGCCCAAGGCTGCCAGTTTGGCCGCCAGTTGTGCATCGTAGGACGGTCTTCCCTCATCGCTAAGGGCCAGCAAGGTGATGACCTGCACACCCGACTCCACCAGTTCTGCGGCGCGCTGCAGCAGGTTTTTTTCCACCCCACCTTCGTAGAGGTCGGAGATCAATACCATGATGGTGTTGCCCGGCTCGCGAATCAGCCCCTGACAGTAACCAACCGCACGGTTGATATCGGTGCCGCCGCCCAGCTGCACGCCAAACAACAGGTCGACCGGGTCGTCCAGTTGCTCGGTCATGTCCACCACCGCCGTGTCGAACACCACCAGGTGCGTTTTCACCGCAGGCAGCGAGGCCATCACTGCGCCGAAGATGCTTGAATACACCACCGAGGCGGCCATCGAGCCGCTCTGGTCGATGCACAGAATAATGTCGCGCTGGCTGCGCTGGGCTTTGCGGCCGTAGCCGATCAGCCTTTGCGGAATGATGCTGCGGTATTCCTCCTGCCAGTGGCGCAGGTTGGCGCGAATGGTGCGGTTCCAATCGATTTCCGCATGCCGCGGGCGGTTGTTGCGCACCGCGCGATTGAGCGCCCCGGTCACGGCGCTGCGCATCGGTTCTTCCAGGCGCTTTTTCAACTCATCGACGACCTTGCGCACTACGTGACGCGCGGTGTCTTTGGTTTCGGCAGGAATCACCCCGGACAGCGAGATCAGCGACGCCACCAGGTGCACATCGGGCTGCACGGATTCGAGCATTTCCGGTTGCAGCAGCATGCTCTTGAGGTTCAGACGCTCCAGGGCGTCGCGCTGCATCACCTGCACCACCTGGCTGGGGAAGTATTTGCGGATATCACCTAACCAGCGCGCCACTTTCGGTGATGACTTGCCACTGCCGCCGCGGCGTAGGCCACCCGGCCCGTCGGGGTCGTACAAGGCGGTCAGGGCGGCGTCGATATCCAGTTGCGCGCGGTCCAGGCTGCAGTCGGCCAATGGCTCGGCAGCCGCCTCGCCGAGTGCCAGGCGCCAGCGCCGCAGGCGGGTACGCTCGGCCTCGTCCACAGGCAGGTCGTTGGCATCACTCATGGAGACACTCCATCGGTAGGCAAACCCAACAGCCGACGCAACAGCGCCACCGGTTGTGCGGCGCGTTGCGGATCCCACGGCGTGGCTGCCGGTGCGGCAACGGTCGCGGCTGCGGGACGGCGGGCACGTTCGCCAAGCTCGCGGCGTTCGGCAGCGGAAAAGGTGCTGAAGGTGCGGCGCAGCAAGGCCACGGTACGGTCGAAGTGGTCATCACTCAGTTCAGCCAACCAACTGTCGACCATCGTCCACAGCCGTGGGTCGTGCATCAGAATCAGCGCACTCTGGTCAAGAAACCCTTCCAGCCAGGCGGCGGCCATCACCGGCTCTACGCTGCGCGACAGCGCCTGGTTCATATGCTCGGCGCTGCTGTCGGCGGCTTCGACGCCCGCGTCAAACAACAGCCGCGCGGCCAGGCCGCACAGCAAACCGTGGCTGGCACCAAACGCGGCAAGACGCTTGAGCGCCTGGTGCCAGTCCTGACTACGCAAGGGGTCGTCGAGCAAGCGGATGGCAGCGTTGGCGTTGCCAATACGCTCACGCATAGCGGTGGCGGCCTCTTCATCGAGGGCGGCGCAGGCGGCTCCCAAGCCGATAGCGGCGCGGGTAACCAGGCCATCAAGTACCAGGCGCACCATACCGGTGTCGGTACGGCGCACGTTGCCATAACGCGCCACGCGCACCAGCGGCGGCAAGGCATCGAGCAACTGCGCCACATCACTGGCCACGGCCGCTAGCGCGTCCAGCGCTTTTGTCACCGGTTCTACGGCCGCCGGCAGGTTGGCCAGCAGTACGTCGTCCACCAACTGCGCAAGCTGCGGCAGCGAGTCGGCCTGGCGCGCCCGGTCTACCGCATAGGCGCTGGCGGCTTCTTCAACGGTGCTTCCCCATTGGCTTGCCTCGATCAGCGCCACCGCCAATTCGGGCTTCCATTCCAACGACCACAACTCATGAAAGGTGCCCTTGGCCGACACCGCGCCACGGGCCTGCTCGCCCCACTTGATACCCAGCAGGTTCAGGCGATGCAGCAGGTGGCTACGCGCCAGGTCATTGGCTTCGCGCAGGTCGAGGTCGACGGTTTTCTGCGCGGCTTGAGGTTTAAGCCGCAGCGACTTCTGCTGCTGCTCCAGGTCTCTCTGCAGCGGCACGGCCGGTACGTCCGCGGGCACGCTACCGAGTCGATCACCAACGATCAGATGTTGGCTGATCAGCCGCATCGGCGCTACGTCACCCATGCACACCGTGGTTTGCAATGCTTCGCACAGTTCATCAAGGCCCGCCGCCGGCCGTTGCCGCAAGGCGGCCAGGCTGTCGGCCAGGCGCGCCGCTTCGATGATATGGGCAGACGAACAATCCAACCCCTCGTCGCGAAAAAGCCGCGCCGCGCGGGCCAACCAGGTAACGGCGCGCTGCTGAGCCGGCTGTTGCCAGAGGTGCGCGTACCAGGCGGGGGCATCGATACCGGCGCCATAGCCACTGGCGCTGCTCAGGTTGCGGTAGGTCCAGGGCGCCCACGTGGCGGCCACTTTGGTTTTGCCCAGGCCCTTGAGCAGGTCGTTGTCGCCTTTGGCTGCCGGCAGACTGGCCAGCGCCGGCACATGCCAGGCACCACAAACCACGGCGATACGCTGATGGCCATCTTTGAGGGCCTGGCGCAAGCACTTGCGCATATGGGCTTCACGCAGGGCTTCGCGCTGTTGATAGCGCGGCGAACGCTCACCGAGGGGCGCTTGCTCGCGCAGGGCGTGCATGGCTTCGGCGATGGCGGCAAACAATTGTTCACCCTCGCAGCGCTCCTCCACCATGTGGTTCCACCAGGCCTCGCCATCGGCATAACCGGCGGCCTGCCCCAGCCAGCCTAAGGGGTCATGGCTCAGGCGCGGCTCATCGGTCACGGGCTCTAAGGGCGCTTCCTCCGGGGCGCTGGCGGCGGGTTCTTGCGCCTCGCTTTCCCAGGCTTTTTCCAGCGCAAACTGGTGGCTGACGGGCAGATCGATAAAACGCGTTTCGATGCCCTGCGCCATGCCGTAACGCAAGGCCTGCCACTCGGGAGAGAACTCGGCGAACGGGGAAAACGCCGCTTGCCGTGGATCACCTTCCGCATGCACCAGCAGCGCCACCGGTGGCTGCATATCCTCGTGCAGCACAAACGGCAGCAGGCTGTCGGCTTCCGGCGGCCCCTCGATCAACAGGCAGTCAGGCTGCAAAGTCTCCAGGGCGCGCAACAGGCTGCGCGCACAACCGGGGCCGTGGTGGCGAATGCCGAACAGATGGATCGCATCGGCCATGGCGCGCTTACTCCACCTCGCGGAAGGCGCGGTACAGGTCTTTCCAGTCGCTGCGTTCCTTGACCACGGTTTCCAGGTACTCGCGCCATACCACGGCGTCTTGCACCGGGTCTTTGATCACGGCGCCGGTCAAGCTGGCGGCCACGTCGTTGGCGTGCATCACGCCATCACCGAAGTGTGCGGCCAGGGCCATGCCGCTGTTGATCACCGAAATGGCCTCGGCGGTCGACAAGGTGCCGCTGGGCGACTTGAGTTTGGTCTTGCCGTCTTCGGTCAGGCCATTGCGCAGCTCGCGGAAGATCTGCACCACCCGCCGCACTTCGGCCAGCGCCGGTGGCTCGGCAGGCAGCTCAAGGGCACGGCCCATTTCCGCCACCCGCTTGTTGACGATGGACACCTCCTCCGCCTCGCTGGAAGGCACCGGCAGAATCACGGTGTTGAAGCGCCGCTTCAGCGCCGAAGACAGCTCGTTGACGCCCTTGTCGCGGTTGTTGGCCGTGGCAATCACGTTGAAGCCGCGCACGGCCTGCACCTCGCTAGCCAGCTCGGGAATTGGCAGGCTCTTTTCCGACAGCAAGGTGATGAGGGTGTCTTGGACGTCGGCGGGGATGCGTGTCAATTCTTCGATGCGGGCAATCTTGCCGCGCTCCATGGCGCGAATCAGCGGGCTGTCCACCAACGCTTCGCGCGACGGTCCTTTGGACAGCAGTTGGGCGTAATTCCAGCCGTAGCGCATCTGCTCCTCGCTGGTGCCGGCGGTGCCTTGCACGATCAACGTGGAGTCACCACTGATGGCCGCCGCCAAGTGCTCGGATACCCACGACTTGGCCGTGCCCGGCACACCGTAAAGCAGCAAGGCACGGTCGGTGGCCAGGGTGGCCACGGCGGTTTCGATCAGACGCCGACTGCCAATGTATTTGGCGCTGACGGCAAAGCCATTCTCCAGCGTGCCACCAAGCAGATACGTCACCACCGCCCAGGGCGACATCACCCAATTGCCGGGGCGCTGGCGTTTATCCTGCTTTTGCAGCTCATCGAGCTCTTCGGCGAATTGCTCTTCGGCGTGTTGGCGCAGTACCGGGCTGTTTTCCATGATTACGTCCGTTTTAATCGAATAGAGGCTGCAGGGTTTCACGCAGGGTCAGGGTCTGCCGCCACGCGGCGAGTGCTTCGCGAGGGTGGCGGTTGTTCAGGGCTTCGCTGTCGGGCCAGCCTTCGCGGGCTTCAGAAAAGAGTTCCAGCGGCAGCACTACTGCGAAGGAGCGCATGGCCTCGCCCAGGCTGACGTCGTAGGCCGCGCGCGGGTTAACCAGCCAGGCCCGCAGGTAAGGCAGTAAACGACGGCAAAACGCCGCGCTGGGCTGCCCGTCCAGCGGCGTCGAGGTGTTGACCAGCGCTAGTAACTCGGTAATGCCCAGGCCGCTGTGCTCGCTGGCATGGGCGGCGATCTCCAGCCAGTAACGCTCCTGCTCCGCGAGCGGCAACAGGGTAAAAAGCGGCTGGCGGTTCACGGTGCGGGCCAGGCGATTACCACTGGCCTCCAGGCGTTCGAGCAGCGCCGTGGCCCACGGCACGTTGCCTTCGCGCACCGTGGCCTGGTACCAACCGCGCAGCAGGGCATCGTCCCAGTCGCTGCGACTGGCCACTTGCACCAGCGCCTCGGGTGCAAGCCCGGTGTGTTCGCTCCACCACTGCAACGGTGCCGCACTCACCACCTGAAACAGCCACCAGGCCCGCTGCCCGAGCCCTTCCCCGCCCGGTACGGCGTCTTCCAGCTGGTCGTCTTTACCGGCGGCGAAAAACGTTTGCGGCGGCTCGATGTGTACCTGTTGCTCAGGTGCAACAACGTTTGCCAGGCGTTTGAACAAACCCTTCAAGCCGCCCGCTTCGCCCGCGGCCTGAGCAATGCTTACGCACTGCGCCAGCCGTTCGCCCATCCGTTGGCCATACGCCGAACCGGGAAGGCGGGCCAGCAGGTCGACGGCGGCACGCCTGACTTCCTTGCTGCGGTCCTCGCACAGGGCCTCCAGCAGCGGCTCATCGTCTGCACTCAAGCCGTCAATAAAGGTGCGGGTGAGCGCGGCACGCTCGCGGGCATCCAGTTCCTTCAACGCCGCGTTCAAGCGCGAACGCGCCGTACCGGGGTCGCGCTGACGCAGCGCGCTCAGGTACACCACCCGCTCATCCAGGCTGCCGAAGGACCAAACGTCGTTATCGATCAGTTGCGAGCGCTCGATGGCCTGCACTTGCCAAAGGCTGTTTTGCGCCGCCAGCCAGCGCCCCCGTTCGCCCAATACCGGCCCCAGCAAGCTGCGCAGCGGCGCATCGCGGCGCGCTTTTTCCAGCAGGTCGACCAGCAGGTGCGGCGGCACCCGCCAGTTTTTGCCTGCCAGCTTCAGCAGGCTCAGGTGGCCCAACCGTTCAAAACCTTCGGTGAACACCTGTTCCAACACAGGAATCAACGCGGCCGGCGGCAGCGCTTGGGTGTCGGGCGCCGCTGCCGGTGGCGCAGCCTCAGCGGCCGGCGGCGGCACCCAGCCCGCCTGCTGACAGATATCCAGCACGGCCGCAACGCGCAGCAAGCGTGCCTCATCCGGCGCAGACGTGGAGGCAATGGCATCGACCAGAGCGCCCACCGCCCCTTCAATCGGCAACGCCATAAATGCCTGCTTGCGCGTACCGAGCAACGCATTAATCGCCAGCGAGTCGAGCATGCTCATCAGACCGCCTCCCGTGCCGACCAGGCCAGCGCCTGGTCTTGCCATGCCGTTAGCGGGCGCAGGTAGCTGCCCTCGACGCCCTGATGCCACTCACCGAACACCCGCAGCCGGTGACCACCGGCCAACGCGCACAGCGTCCAACCCTCACGGTCAGCCAGCCGCAGCGGCACCCGACCCTCGCCAGGAATACGCAGCTGCCATTGCCCGCTGCTGTCGCACTCGGGCACCCCATCCTCAATGCACAACGGCTGTGGCGTTGCCCACGGATTGGCGGCCACGGCCTGGGCGATGGTCTCGAACGCGGCACTGGCAGGTGCCGGCGGCAGCGCCATCGGTTCCGTCAACGTTGGGGCGCCGAGCAACATGGCCCGCAGGGGAAACGCCCCCGGATAAAACGCCAACTCCGCGACAATCACCGAGTCGACCAGAAAAGCCTGATCGAAACGACGGGCGCCATGGGCGAAATCCTGCAAGAGTGCAACGCGCCCACTGACGTGGCCTTGCAGCCAAACGCGGCGCAGCCACAGACGCTCGTCCTCATCAACGAACTGGCCCAGCACCCGCCACTGATCCGTCACCCCATCACCCTGGCTGGCCACGTCCTCTTTGCTCTGTGGTAAACCTAGGGCCTGGGTCAGGTCCATCTGCTCGGGCAACGGCAGGCTGGCGAGTTGCCGATACCCATCAATCATCAGCTGCAACCGGCCAAAGGCGCCAAGCAAGCGTGCCGACCAGTCCACGCCGGCCACTACTCCACTGCCTGGCACCCGGCTCAGCTCGCGTAAACGCGACGCCACACCGGGCAGTTGTGCATCCACCATGCGCGCGGCAAGGGTGCGCAGGCTGCTCTCATCGCCGGCCAGCGCGGCCAAGCCTTGGGCCACCTGGTCCTGCAGCCAGCGTTCCAATTCATCCAGGCCGGCGCCCATGCGCTGCAAGCGCTTGGCGGACACCGCGGGCTCATCCGCGTCGGCAACCTTGCGTTCGCTGACGGCGTTTTTTTTCTGTTCCTGTTTTTCGGCGCGTTGCTGACGGCCTTCCAACCACTCGCTCACCCAGGCGGGCAAATCGCTGGCGGTGATGGCGGCGCTCTGCTCGGCGCGAATCAACGCCAAGGCAAGGCCATGCTTGCAGGGAAATTTACGGCTGGGGCAACTGCACTTGAAGGCCACGGCGGCCAGATCGATTTGCACCTGATACGGCTTGCTGCCACTGCCTTTGCATTCGCCCCACAGGGCGTGCTCAGTGGCGCCGAGGTTCTGCCATTTACTGACATCGAGCAGGCCTTTGGCGGCTTTGGCTGACGCCTCGTCCGGGGCCTGCTGAAGAATGAGTTCGCGGGAAAACTGCATAAAGTGCTTACTTGAGTCCGTCCAGTAAGGAGGCGAAGCATGCCACACGTGGGCAGCCAGACAGCGCAGCAACCAGGGATAAGGCAACCCGATAACGTAAACCACGCATGACGACATCCTGTCTTCGAATGCTGGCGATACTGCCACTGGCCGGTGGGCCTTGGCTAGCCGGGTTGATGCCGGCCCTGCACTTAACCCGCGACTAACTCAGAACGCCTGCGGCATCTCCCCCGCCGCCAACCGGCGATCAATATCCGCAATCACCTGCGGCAACTCATTAATCGTGTCGATCAGGTAATGCGGCTTCGACCCGGCAAACAACGCCTGAATCCGCACCCGCTCCGCCGCCAGCGTTTCAGGATCGAGCGCCTGATACTGCTCATACGTCAGCCCCAGGGCATTGCCCGAACACACCAACGCCACCGTCCACATCCCGGCGCTGCGGCCTTCGAGAATGCCCGGCACGGTGTCATCGACCTTCACGCAACTGGCGACGTCCTTGATGCCCAGGGCAATCACGTTGGCCAGTGCCTGCGCCGGATACGGCCGGCCGTTGGGCACTTCATCGGTGGCCACCACATGGTCAGCCTCATAGCCATTGTGCTTGGCCAACTCCACCACCTTGGCCATCACCACTGCCGGATAACCCGAGCAGGAACCGATTTTCAGCCCCTGCTGACGCAAGCCGGTAATGGTCGCCAGGGCGCCGGGAATCAGTGCCGAGTGCAGCGCGATCTTCTCGATCTGCAGCGGCATAAAGCGCTCGTAGATGGCCGTCACGTCATCGTCGCTGGGCACCCGGCCAAAGGCTTTTTTGTAGCGCTCGCTGATCGCCGGGATGTCGCACAGGGTGCGGATGTGGTCCCACTTGCCCATGCCCATCGGCCCGCGCGCCTCTTCAATCGAAACCTGTACGTCGAACTCGGCAAAGGCTTCGACAAAAATCTGGGTCGGCGCAAACGAGCCGAAATCGACGACGGTGCCGGCCCAGTCGAGGATCACGGCCTGGGTTTTACTGGGGGTGTTGTAGTTCATAACAAGGCTTCCGAATAAGGGGGAAATTACAGCGCATTCATCTCGCGCAGCGCTTGGCCAATGGCGTCGACAGCGCCTTGCATGCCCTGGCCGTCGACACAGCCGATGCAGCCAACGCGGAAGGTTTCGACCTGGGTCAACTTGCCTGGGTAGAGGATGAAACCCTTGGCCTTGACCCGCTCGTAGAAGGTCTTGAAGTCGTAGTGCGGGCTGTCGGGGGCATGGAAGGTGACGATGATCGGCGCCTGGATATCTGCCGCAATAAAGCTGTGCAAGCCCAGTTGCTGCATGCCCTCGAGCAGGGTCTGGCAGTTGTTCTGGTAGCGCTGCTGGCGGGCGGCCAAACCGCCCTCCTCGGCGTATTGCTGGAGCGCTTCGTGCAGGGCGGCGACCACGTGGGTCGGTGGGGTGAAACGCCACTGGCCGGTCTTGGCCATGTACACATGCTGGTCGTACAGATCCATCGCCAGCGACGGGCTGTTACCTTCGGCCTGGTCCAGCGCCTGCTTGCTAGCAAACACAAAGCCCATGCCGGGCACGCCTTCCAGGCATTTACCGGAAGCGGCGATCAGCGCATCGAACGGCACCTCGCGGGCATCAATCGGCAAGGCGCCAAACGAGCTCATGGCATCAATGATCAGACGCTTGCCGTGCTGGGCCACCACCTGCGCGATGTCCTGCAGCGGGTTGAGAATGCCGGTGCTGGTTTCGCAATGGATCAGCGCCACGTGGGTGATCGCGCTGTCGGCACGCAGCAAACGGTCGACATCAGCGCCGGTGGTGGGCTGGTCTTCCGCCGTTTCAAAGGTGCTGAACGCGCGGCCCAGCACACTGCAGATTTTCGCCAGGCGTTGGCCGTAAGCGCCGTTGACCAGCACCAGCACTTTGCCGTTGCGCGGCACCAGGGTGCCGATGGCCGCCTCCACCGCAAAGGTGCCGCTGCCCTGCAACGGCACGCAGTAGTGGCTGTCCTGACCATGGAGGATGGCCAGCAACTGTTCCCGCACGCTGGCGGTCATCTGATTGAAATCGCGGTCCCAGGAGCCCCAGTCCATCAGCATGGCCTGACGGGTACGGGCGGAGGTGGTAAGCGGGCCTGGGGTCAACAGGATCGGCGCAGTCGGGTTCATAACATTCTCGCGGCGGTGGCTGGAGGAGCGAGCACAGGTTGCAATCACGCCAGCCATCATTCAAATTGCTTGTTCTGATCCCAGCTATAAGTACTGCCGATATGAATCTGTTCCAGCTCCGCGCCTTCGACGCCGTAGCCCGCGAAGGCAGCTTTACCCGCGCCGCTGCGCGCCTGTTCATCAGCCAGCCGGCGGTTACCGGGCACGTGAAAATGCTCGAAGAGCACTACCAGATCACCCTGCTGCGGCGTACCGCCAGGCGCGTCGAACTCACCGAAGAAGGCACCCGCCTGGCCGCCATCACGCGCGCCATGTTCGGCCTGGTGGAAGAAGCCCAGGTGCTCCTGGAAGCCAACCGCCAACTGCTCACCGGCCGCCTGGAAGTGGCCGCCGACGGCCCACACCGGGTCATGCCGATGATTGCCCGCCTACGGGCCAAATACCCCGGCGTGGTGGTCAACCTGCGCCTGGGCAACGCCCAGGAAACCCTCGCGGCCCTGCTCTCCGAACACGCCGACGTCGCGGTGATGACCGAAGTCGAACCGCGCAAAGGCCTGCACCTGCAGGAAATGCCCCCCTCGCAAATCTGCGCCCTGGTGCCCACCGGCCACCCCCTGGCCGGCAAACGCATCGACCTCAAGCAACTCGATCAACAGATCATGGTGCTGCGCGAACCCAGCTCCATCACCCGCCGCACGTTCAACCAGGCGTGCGAACAGGCCGGCGTGCAGCCGCGGGTGTTGCTCGAACTGGATAGCCGCGAGGCCGTGACCGAAGCGGTGGCGGCGGACCTGGGGATTGGCATTGTCTCGTCGGTGGAGCTGAGCCACGACCCACGGGTGGTGGCGGTGCCGCTGGTAGGCGATGGGTTGACCAACCGGCATATGCTGGGGTGTCTGGAACGCAGGACAGAGTCGCGGTTGATTGCAGCGTTTATGGGGATGGCGGGGGATGGGGATTGAGGCGCAGCGGTACGGGAATACTGCTGAGTCCCGGCGGCGAGGGAAATGACGTTACGGTTTGACTGAAAACGCGCGACGGCGAAAAGGAACGCAACGATAGAGGCTTGGAGTGGAGTGAGTAACCTCGGCTGTGCGACATCCCCGCGAGCCTACTGCGCAAAATCGCCAAGGAGCTGAACCATGGCCCTCACTGAAAAAAAACTGATGGAGCGGGACGCCAAACGAAACATTGGCGAGGAACTTCTCCAGTCCATTCGCGATGTCAAAGCCGGCCGACGTGGCGCCACTCGCACGATCGAGTTAACCGAAGCCGCAGAGGCGCGCAATAAGACAGGTCTTTCCCAAGCGAAGTTTGCCGAACTGTTGGGCGTTTCGATCCGCACATTGCAGGAGTGGGAACAGGGGCGCAGAACACCGTCAGGAGCCGCGCGCTCGTTGCTTCATATCGCCGCTTCCAGACCCGATGTTTTTCGGGATGTATTGACGCAGTAGCTTTTCAACAACGAGCCGCTGCTTTAGCCCTCCAGCTTTAAAACAGCCTTCACCTTGCTGATGAATACGGCAATCTCGAACGGCTTTTCCAGCACGTCGATAAACAGATCTGGGCGATTGGTGCCGAGGTAAGCATGGGCGCCGCTCATGAGTATGATCGGGGTGTCGCGGTGCGCTTCACGGGTGCGTACTGCTTCGGCGAATTCAAGCCCGGTCATGCCGGGCATCATGAAATCGGTGACGATCAGATCGGGCCTTTCCCGATCAAGAATCTCCAAGGCTTTTTGCCCCCGCCCGGTGGTGACCGTGAGGATGCCTTCGTCTTCAAGGGCGAAGCTCAAGATATCCGCGACCAAATACTCGTCGTCAAGAATCAGCACGGTGCTCATAGCGCGCCTGCCAAGGGGAGCACGTGTGCCAGCCAGGACGCCGTTGTCCCGCTGTTGGTTTTTTTCGCCCAGCGCATACCTCAGACCTTCTTCACTGATATTCCGGGGCCACCCATGACAACTTCCAATAATGAGGGGTCAAACGCGCTATCTCTGATTTTCAGAATGGATAGCTGACGTTGAAGTTCAGATCCTTTTTGCTCAAAGCGGACGAGCAACAGGTTATCGACAATGCTGGACAGGTCAGGGGCCGGCGCGTCGACCTGGCTGCCCAGCAAGCTTTGGATCTCCCAGGTCACCAACACGGTTACGCCTCGGGCGCGAAGCTCACCCATCAGCGCGGAGAAAAAATCCAGAACGCGGGTTTTGTCGGCGGCGACCCGGGCCATGCCACCCAGGCTATCGATGAATACGCGCTTGATCTGATGCTTCTCCACCCGCTCCAGCAGTTCGTAACCCAACCGATCGATGAGCCCCGCCGTCGTCGGGTTCCAGGCGATATGCAAGGCGCCGCTGGCCTCCAGGGCAGTGAAATCGTGCCCCAGAGACGCCGCTTTCAGGCGCAGCCGTTGCGGCGACTCATAGAAACCAACGTACAGCCCCGGCTCGGTGGCGCTGCACTGCGCCATAAACTGCATGCCAATGGAGGTTTTCCCGGCACCCGACGGGCCGGCGACCAGTGTCACAGAGGAAGCTGTCAACCCGCCGCCAACGTAACTGTCGAGCGATTCGATACCGCTGCTCAACCGAGTCAGCCGATCACTGTCTGGCTGTGATGGCCGGGCGAAGAAACTTTCCATACGTGGGTACACGGCAATCCCGCCGTCGTTGATTTCAAACTCGTGCACGCCCGACAAGGCGCCGCTACCACGGGTTTTTCTCAGCTTTATGCGTCGTACGGTTCGCGGGCCAACAGACTCTTCACCAATCTCGATCACCCCATCCACCATGGTGTGCTCCGGACTGCCGTCGTCCAGCTGCGAGCTGGTAAGAAACAGCACCGTGCAGCCGGCAAACGCGGCGTGGCCCTGAAGTTCCGAGATGAATTTTTTCGTGTCGATAGGCAGTTCGGCTTTCGAACGCGCATTCAACAGGCCATCAAGAATCATGATGGTGGCTTTCTGCCGGCTGATTTCTCGACGCAACAGCTTGACCACATCGTCGAGCCCTTCGTTTTCAAGGGTGTCGAACGCACTGACAAACTGGATGTTTTCGCCGATTTGGGTTTTGTCGAAAAAGCTCAACGTCGACAGAAAGCTGAACAGCCGATCATGGGGCTCCGCCAACAGGGTGGCGAACAGCACGCGCCCGCCGCTGTGGACGTGATTGAAGCCGATCTGGTTCGCCAGAATGGTTTTCCCAGAGCCAGGACGCCCCTGAATGATGTAAGACGCACCTGAAACCAGGCCGCCCTTCAGTAGCGTATCCAGGCCAGCGATTCCAGTGTTGAGGCGTTCTAACTGATGCAAACCAAAATCCTCTGCTGATCACAACGGCGAACCCGTTTAGGACGACATTGTTGCCGGTCCAGGCCTCTGTTTCTACCCATTGCTTAACGATTGCAACCTTGCGCACAGCGGCCAAACCCAAAAACCGCTGCCACCACTCGACGATGTAGCCTCGCCGCAATTGGCTACCGCGTTCTGATCTGATTGCATCGGGGCAAGACAATTCATCTGGAAAATGAAGGGGACCGGCGTCCCCTTCTTTATGTTCACACCCAGGCACTGCGGACACCGCTCCCCGGTTGCCAAACCTCAGAGAATATCGTCCACCACCCCACCATCCACCCGCAGCGCCGCGCCGCTGGTGGCCGAGGCCTGGGTCGAGCAGAGATAGATCACCATATTGGCCACCTCCTCCACCGTGGCAGCACGCTGGATCAGTGAGGTCGGCCGGTGCGCCATGACAAATTCAGCGGCGACCGCCTCCAGGGTTTTGCCCGATTTGGCCCGTTCGCCTTCGAGCATGGCGGCCAAGCCGTCGGACAGGGTTGGCCCCGGCAGCACGCTGTTGACGGTCACGCCACTGCCGGCCACCCGTTTGGCCAGGCCGCGCGAGAGGGCCAGTTGCGCGGTTTTGCTGACGCCGTAGTGGACCATGTCGGCCGGAATGTTGCGGCCCGACTCGGAGGAGATGAACAGCACCCGGCCCCACCCGCGCTCGACCATGGCCGGCACCAGGGCGCGGCTGAGGCGCACGCCGGACATCACGTTGGTCTGCCAGTAGTCTTCCCAGGTAGCGTCGTCGGTGTCGAAGAAGTCGACCAGGCCATAGATGCCAGCGTTGTTCACCAGAATATCCACCGCCGGCAACGCGGCGAGAAGGGTGTTGGCGCCGGCGGCATCGCCGAGGTCGGCGGCGATGCCGCTCAAGCTGGCCTGCGGCGCCACCTCGCGCAGGCGTGCCAGGGCCTTTTGCACCGAGCTGTCGCTGCGGCCGTTGACGATCACTGTGGCACCGGTGAGTGCCAGGCCCTGTGCGATGGCAAAGCCGATACCGCCGGTAGAGGCGGTAACCAGTGCGGTTTTGCCGGCCAGATTGATCTGCATGGTGAATCCTCTTTTAGGGCCGGGTGTGCCCGGCAGGCTGGATTGATCGCAGAAAAGCGTAGTCGGCCCATTGCCGGCCGCTGACTATTTGTGCACGCCAAGCCAACCTGCCTCAGCTACACATTGACGTGCTGGATCACCTGATTGGCGTGGTCGGGCAAGCCGACACCGATGCCCTTGGGCACACTCCGGGTAGCGGATTTTCACCTAGGCTAATCCGACCGACGATGCAGGAGAGCATGATGTCCCGAGGCGCCCCGATTCCCCGCAACACTTCCAACGACTACTCCGACGAGCAGGCCAGCGTGCGCCGCGAGTTCATCAAGGCGCAAACCGGCGCTTCGCTGGAGACGGTCGGCAAGTACGCCATCGACCCCGAGATCACCCGCGGCAATATCGAGAATTTCATTGGCGTGGTGCAGATGCCGCTGGGCTTGGCTGGCCCCATTCGCATTGAGGGCGAGCATGCGCAGGGCGACTTCTATATTCCGATGGCCACCACCGAAGGCACCCTGCTGGCCAGCTACAGCCGCGGTATGCGCGCCATCAGTGCGTCGGGTGGGGTGAAGACCACGGTGGTCAAACACTCCATGCAGCGCGCGCCGGTATTCATGTTTGCCGATGCGCTGCAGGCCCGCGAATTCGGCGCCTGGCTGGTGAGTGAGTTCGAGACGATCAAGGCAGTGAGCGAAACCACCACCCGCAGCGGCAAGCTGTTCGAGATCGAGCAGTACCCGGTGGCCAACATGCTCTACACCCGTTTCTGCTACACCACCGGCGATGCCGCCGGGCAGAACATGACCAGCAAGGCCACTTACGCTGCCTGTGAATGGATCAAGGCCAATCACCCGTTACAGCCGCGCTACATTCTGTCTGGCGCCATCGACACCGACAAAAAACACTCGGCCATGAACATGATTCAAACCCGTGGCAAACGGGTAATCGCCGAGTTCACCCTCAAGCGCGAAGTGGCCCACGAGCTGCTGCGCGTCGACCCCGCCAACCTCTACCGCTACCGCCAGATTGCGGCCGTGGGCGCGATTCAGGCCGGCGCCGCCTACAGCGGTGCGCACTCGGCCAACGGTTTGGCGGCGATGTTTATCGCCACCGGCCAGGACGCCGCCAACGTCGCCGAAAGCCATGGCGGCATCACCTACGGGCAACTGCTGGATAACGGCGATTACTACTGGTCGGTCACCCTGCCCGCGGTTATCTGCGCTACCCACGGCGGCGGCACCAGCCTGCCGACCCAGCGCGAATGCCTGGAAATGCTCGGCTGTTATGGCGATGGCAAGGCCGACAAGCTGGCGGAAATCATCGCCGCCGTGGTGCTGGCGGGGGATGTGTCGCTGACCTCGGCGATTCTGGCCGGCGACTGGGTCAGCAGCCATGAAGCCTTGGGGCGTAATCGCTGATTGTTAGCGAGGGGACTGCGCTGCCGCTCGGCCGGTCCCTCGCCCCTCCTGCGTCAGTGCCCGCTGGCCACGCCCTGACACACTTTTGCCCAAGCATTGCCGCACGCATTTGCGACCGGGTTACCGTCTGCCGGCGCAGATTGCTTTACTGTCTGCGCAGCTCAACAGGCTGGCTGAGGGTGTAGCGACTGTTGGCGGTCAACTGGCGGTGAATTCGAGGGGCAAACATGTGGGTATTTCTCGGCGGATTACTGGAAGCAATCGCGGACTTTGTCACCGACGTCTGGTTGCGCCGCAGGGTGCGGGCAAAAAATAAACGGCCGGAGAATTCGTGGCAAAAGGACGCCGCAGAGGTGGCCTATGTGGACTGGGTGGTGACCCCGGCCGTGATGCTGGCGGCAGTCGCCGGGTTCCTGGTGCTGTTCTATCTGTTCGGCTGTTCGTTCGGCGTCAGCCTGTTCTGGACCCTTGGCCCTGCCGGGCTGTATTGCGCTTATCGGTGGTTCAAGGTGCTGAACACCTGACCTGGCAGGTAGAGCGGCAGCCGCGCCGCCCTACCCCGTTCAGGCGTTATTTCTGTTCCGATTTTCCGTCATAACGCGCGCGCCACTTCTCCAGCACGGCAGCGCGCTGGGCGCCGGCTTTGTCGAAGTCCACGGTAATCAGACGGTCGTAGTAGGCGTCTGGCATTTCCTTCAGTTTGACGTTGAACTCCGGGCGCGCCAGCGCAGCGGCGTTGGGCTGATAGAGCAGGAAGGCTTGGTCGCTGACGGCAAAGTCTTCGAGCTTTTTCGCGGCGTC
This sequence comes from Pseudomonas sp. GV071, assembly GCF_003050835.1. GTDB lineage: Bacteria > Pseudomonadota > Gammaproteobacteria > Pseudomonadales > Pseudomonadaceae > Aquipseudomonas. Next base: position 92,425 of record NZ_QAOJ01000018.1, read on the forward strand.
CAGGTTCTTGCTGCCTTTGATCAAGGCGACCGAGTTGATGTCCAGCCCCAGGCCTTCGGTGGGCAGTACGATTTCCAACGGCGCTCCTTGGCGCTTGAGGGTAACGGCGCGGAAGTCGAGGGAAATGCCGATCGGGTATTCGCCCATGGCCGCCTGGGTGCACGGCTTGGAGCCAGAGTGGGTGTACTGGCCGATGTTCACGTGCAGCTTGTCCATGAACGCCCAGCCCTTGTCCTCACCCATGATCTGCAGCCAGGCATTGACGGCGGAATAGCCGGTGCCCGATGACGCCGGGTTGGGCATCACGATCTTGCCTTTGTACACGGGCTTGGTCAGGTCTTCCCAACTGGTGGGAATCGGCAGGTTCTGCTTTTTCGCCTCGGCGGCGTTTACGCAGATGGCGGTTGCCTCTACCCCGTTACCGACCCACAGCGGCGGGTTGCGGGTGTCGCGGAATTTGCTGTCGACTTTGTCCAGCCCGGCCGGTGCGTAGGCTTCCAGCATGCCTTCTTTACCCATCAGCGCCACGCTGGAGGCATACAGGCCCCAGATCACGTCGGCCCGTGGGTTGTCTTTTTCAGCCAGCAGCTTGGCAGTGATGATGCCGGTGGAGTCACGTACCCATTTGATTTCGATGTCCGGGTATTTGGCTTCGAAGGCTTTTTTGTAGCCAGCCAGTTGTTCGTTTTCCATGGCGGTGTACACGGTCAGTTCGGTGTTGGCGAACACACTGCTGACGACACCGAAGCTGAACACAGCGGCGGCGAGGGTTTTCCAGGCGTTGGTCATCGGTTGCCTCATGCAATTGAAGTGAATGTTGGTGTAGGTCGGGCGCAACGGCAGTTTTAAACAGGGGCGGATCGCCAGTGCTGGGTGTGCTTGAGCAAGCCACGGGACAGCAGGTACAGCAGCAATGACACACAGGCGGAGGTCAGCAGAATCAGGCTGGCCAGAGCGGCCGCCGCGCCGACGTTGCCGGAGTCATCCAGGTTCAGCACCGCGACGGCGGCCAGCACGGTGTCGGGGCTGTAGAGGAATATCAGCGCCGACACCGAGGTCATCGAGGAGACGAACAGGTAGCGGAATACCTCGATCAACGCCGGCAGGCAGATGGGCACGGTGACCCGGCCGAAGGTGGTCAGCAGCGGCACTTTCAGCGACAGCGAGGCGGCTTCGATTTCATCGTTCAGCTGGCGCAGTGCGGTGGTGGCGGTCATCTGCGCCGGGGTGAGAAAGCGCACCACGCAGCACACCACCATCAGGGCGATGCCACCGTACAGGCCGCCCAACGGGTTGCCGGGATGGTTGAAGAAAAACACATAGCCCAGGCCCATCACCAAACCGGGCACGGCCATCGGCAGCAGGCACAGCAGGCGCAGCACGCCGTCCAGCCAGCCGCCGCGGGTTTTCTCCATCAGGTAGGCGCAGGTGAAAATCACCGGGGTGCCGATCAGGGCGGTGAGGCTGGCCAGGGTCAGGCTGTTGCGGTAGGCCAACCAGCCCACGTCGCCACTGGCTTCGAAGTCGTAATGGCGCAGGGACAACGACAGGTCATAGGGCCAGAAGTTGATCAACGACGCCGCCACGGCCACCACCACCAGGCTCAGCAACGCCAGGCCGATGGTGCCGGCGATAACCAGCAACAGGGCATCGCGGGAACGGTTGCGCGGGGCGACATAGGTGGCGGCCTGGCTGCTCACCTGGCTGCCGCGCAGGCGGCGCATCCAGGCGTCGACGGCAAAGCTGATCAGCGCAGGCACCAGCAGAATGCTGCCGATCAATGCGCCTTCGGAGAACTTCTGTTGGCCGACCACCGACTTGTAGGCCTCCATGGCCAACACCTGATAGTCGCCGCCGATGACCACGGGAATACCGAAGTTGGTGATGGTCTGGGTGAACACCAGGCAGCAGGCGGCGAACACCGCGTAGCGGGTGCCGGGCCAGGTGACGTTGACGAAGGTTTTCCAGTGGTTGGCGCCCATGCTGATGGAGGCGTCATAGAGGCGCGCATCCGCCATACCGAGGGCCGACACCAGAATCATCAAGGCCATGGGAAAGTTGTAAAACGCCTGGCCGAGCAAGATGCCGGAAAAGCCATAGATGCCCTCGGCGAACCAGGACTTCAGCAGGCCCTGGTTGCCGAACAGGTAGATCAAGGCAATGGCCGACAGCATCGACGGCGCCATCAACGGCAGCAGCGAAATACTGCGCAGCACGCGTTTGCCGGGAATCCAGCTGCGTTGCAAGGCGTAGGCGAATACGTAGGCCAGCGGCACCACCAGTGCCACGGTGCTCAGGGACACCTTCACGCTGTTGCCCAATAGCCACAGGAAGCGCGCGCTGGACAGATAGGCCCAGACACCGGCCAGGCCATTTTCCACACCCACCACTTTGCTCAACATGGCCAGCAGCGGCAGTGCCAGCCCCAGCACCAGCAACAGGCCCATCAGCAGTTTCACGCCGCGGGTAAACAGCAGGTCGAGCATGGCCGCTTGCGGGCCGCGGGGCTCAGTCTTGGCGGCCTCGTGAGCAGGGCGTGCAATGGGCATGCTGGTCATAGCCCCGCTCCTGGAAACGCCTGCAGGCTGTGGGCCGGAAAGGTCAGCCAGACGCGCTCGGCGTCCAGCGGCGCGGCCATCAGATCCGCGCTGATATCGGCGACCAGCGACTGGCCTTGAAGCTGGTCAAGCTCCATGGTCAGGCGGTAGCGGTTACCGAGAAACAGCTTCTCTTTGATCTGCGCCGCGACGCTGTTGGCGGCCTGCGCGTGATGATCGACGCGCAGCGCTTCGGGCCGACAGAACAGGCGGCCAGGCCCTCCCGCGGAGACGTTGTGCAGTTGCAGCGATATCGGCCCGAGGTGCACCTGGCCGTCGCTGACGCTCTGGTAGTCGAGCCAGTTGGCCTGGCCGATGAAGTTGGCGACAAAGGGCGTGGCCGGGTAACGGTAGATGGCTTCGGGGGTGTCGAACTGCTCAATGCGGCCCTGGTTCATCACGGCAATGCGGTCGGCCATGACCATGGCTTCGTCCTGGTCGTGGGTGACCATCACGGTGGTGATGCCCAACTGCTTTTGCAGCGCGCGCAGCTCGTGGCGCAGGTGTTCGCGTACCTTGGCATCCAGTGCCGACATCGGTTCATCGAGCAGCAACATCGACGGTGACGGCGCCAGCGCGCGGGCCAGGCCGACGCGCTGCTGCTGCCCCCCAGACAGTTGCCCCGGGTATTTGTCGGCAATTGCGGTGAGGCCGACCAGCTCGAGCATCTGCTCGACCCGCTGACGAATCTGCGAGCGCAACAGGCTACGGGTACTCAGGCCATAGCCGATGTTCTGGGCAACAGTGAGGTTGGGAAATAGCGCATAGGACTGAAACAGAATGCCGTAGTCACGCTCTTGCGGATGGGCCTTGGAAATGTCCCGCTGGCCGAGCTGCAAACGGCCGCTGTCCTGTTTTTCCAGGCCGGCGATGATGCGCAGCAAGGTGGTTTTGCCGCAGCCGGAGGGCCCGAGCAAACACACCAACTCCCCTGCTTCGACGTTAAGCGACACATCGTCGAGCACGCCGATGTTGCCAAAGGATTTACCAATGCCATGCACCGAAAGCGGCAGGGGCGAAATGGGACCGGTTGTAGAAGCCATGAGCTATTCCTATGCAGTGCCTGTCGCCAGAAGCAATCGGCGACGCGGTGTAAACGGTAAAAAGCGAACGTTTTACTGGGCAGACAGGAAACAGCGAGCACTGACGCTCTAACGGCGTTGTAGGCGGTGAACCTCGCTGGGTTTTTGATGTAACACGCAAGAAAAGCACCGGCAAAACAAAAACCGGAAAATTGTGAAAAAACACCTGAACAGGGATTTTCCGGAATACTCATCGGCGTCCTATTTTTCAATTTTTACTTTTATAAACAACTAATTAGATAGCTAAAACCGCTGCAAATGGCGTTCGAATCGACTGCGCAAAAATGGCTATGAATCCATAGGGTTTTGTTTGCTTGCAGCGCAATTGACGTTGTAGCAGAGGTGTTTTGCAGGTCGCGCTGGCAAGACGCATGAATAAGTTCGGCTGATACCAGCGAACCCTATAACCGATTGGATTGATGACAGGTTGCTTGGCATGCTGGCCACCTTCTTGATGCGAGCGCGCTTATGTCGGATGCCAACCTGGCCACCCTGCTGGTATTGATTTCGGCGTTTATGCACGCCAGTTGGAATGCGGTGGTGAAGTCCAGTAGCGACCGAGTGTCGTCGATGGCGGTAGTCGATGGGGTGGCCTTTCTGGTCGCCCTTGCCGCCCTGCCGCTGGTGCCGTTGCCGACCCTGGAGGTGTGGGGGGTGATCGCCCTGTCCACTGTGGTCAACCTGTTCTATCGCTACTTTCTGCTTCGCGCCTATCAGTTCGGCGACTTCGGCCAGGTGTACCCCCTGGTGCGTGGTTTGCCGCCGTTGCTGGTGGTGGTGTTTGCTGCGCTCTGGCTGGGCGAGTGGTTGCCGTGGCTGGGCATTGCCGGCGTGGTGGTGTTGTCGCTGGGGGTGCTGAGTTTGTTGCAGGTCACTCAAGCGTGGCGGGCACCGCGCAATGCCTTGGCGGCCGGTGTGTGCGTGGCCTTGTACACGGTGATCGACGCCCATGGCGTGCGCAGTGCCGAGGGCGTGTTGCGGTACCTGGTGTATTTCACCTTGGTGCTCAGCGTGCCGATTCCGTTGTTCGCCGCCTGGCAGCGCGGCCCGGCGCTGCGCCGACATGTTCGCCAGTATGGCGGCGTGTCGGTGTTTGGCGGGCTGACCTACTGTGCAGCCTATGGCCTGGTGTTGTGGGCGATGACCATGGACAACGTCGCCAAGATCGCGGCGCTGCGTGAAAGCAGCGTGATCATCGGCGCGGTGATTGCCGCGCTGCTGTTCAAGGAGCCTTTCGGTCGGCGGCGTTTGATCGCCGCCGCCGCGGTGACCACGGGCATTGTCCTGATCAAGTGGGCGAACTGAACAAGCCCGGCAACAACCCGGTTGCTGTTAGCCGAAACGTTGTTGCGCCACTTGCAGGAACGCATCGATAAGCCGCGCACCACGCCGCTCTTTCAGGCAGTACAGGAACTCGTCGAGCAGGGTCGCCTGGTGGATGGTGACAATGCGCAGCTCCTGGCTGTCCGGCACTTCATGACGGGCGATGATGCTCACCCCGATGTTGCGCAGCACCGCTTCACGAATGGCCTCGCGGCTACCGATTTCAATCACGTTTTCCAGCTTGAGCTGGGCGCGGTTGAGCATGTCTTCGGTGAGTTGGCGGGTATGCGACCCCTGCTCGCGCATCAGCACGCAATGCCCTGCGATGGCGCTCAGCTGAATGCGGCTCTGGTTGGCCAGCGGGTGGCTGCGGTGCACCACCAGCACCAGCGGGTCTTGGCCCAGGGGCAGGCAAAACAAACGCGCGTCGGTGAGGCGTTGCGACGAGGTCACCAGGTCGAGCCGGTATTCGTCCAGGGCCTCGATCATTTGCTGCGAGTTACCCAGTTCCAGGCTGATCTGCCCGCCGTGCTGCTCACGAAAACCTTTGACCAGGTCGAGGATGTAATACGGCGCAGTGGCGCCGATGCGCAGCTTGCCGGCATTGGCGCCGGCGTTATTCAGGAAGAACTCGATATTCAGGCTATGCGACAGCATCGGCTTGATCAGCGGCAGCAGGCGCGTGCCGGTTTCGCTGAGGGTGAGGCGGCGCCCCCCGCGGTAGAACAGCTCCAGGGCGAACTGGCTTTCCAATTGGCGAATCTGATTGGTCACGGTGGGCTGACTCAAGCCCAGTTTTTTCGCAGCCAAAGTAACGCTGCCCAACTGGGCAACCATGTAGAAAGCCTTGAGTTCCGATTCCAGCATGGTGTCCTCGCTTAGCCTGGGCGCAGGCCATCTTAAAGGCTCACCCTGGAATATGCATGCCACTAAATAGCGGTAATTGCCGCCTTGGCCCGGTGCTGCTCGCGCCACTGCGAAGGAGCGACGCCGTGGTAGTTTTTGAACGCGCGGGAGAACGCCGCCAGGTCGTTGTAACCCAGGGCATCGGCCAAGCGCGTGAGGTCCATGGCGGAGGCATGCAGGTGCCAGCTGGCAAGCTGCATTTTCACTTCCAGCACCAGCGGTTTGAACCTCAGGCCCTCGGCCAGCAGGCGACGCTGCAGAGTGCGCGGATGCAGGCCGAGCAGTTGGGCGATGTGTTCCAGGCTGTGTTGGTGCAGGCCGAGGGTTTGCGTGATCAGGGTGCGCACTTGCAGTTCCAGGCTGTCGTGCAGGCTGGCCAACAGCTCGCGCAGGTAGCTGTCGATGCGGGTCTGGGCTTTGAACGACAGCGGCTTTACCGGCCGCGCCATGACGCCGTCGGCATACACCAGGCAATCGTGCTCCTGATTGAACAGCACCTCGCAGCCAAAATGCTGGCGGTAGGTTTTCTCGCTGGCCAACGGGCTGTGGCTGAACTCCACCCGCTGCGGGCGCATATCGCCTCCCCCGCAGATTTCCCGGGCCAGGCGCGCGCACGCCGCCACCGCCATCTCACGGTATTGCTGGGCCTGTTCGGCGCCGTAAAAGTGTTCGATGCGGCGCACGTACACCCGCCCACCCTGCTGGTGCAGGCGCCAGTGTTCGGCTTTGTTGTGCAGCGCCATATAACGTTGGGCGGCCGCGAAGGCTGCATGCAGATCGGGCTCGGCGCACAACAAAGTGCCGAGCAAGCCGAGCATTTCAATGCCCTGGTGGCCGGCCACCCGCATGCCGAGGTCCGGGCAAGCCAGGCGCTCGGCAGCGTTGGCCAATAGCTGGATGACCTGGTGGCTGCCCAGCAGGTAATCGGCGTCGCGCAATTGCGCCTGGCTCAGGCCGACCTCTGCCAGCAACGCCGCCAGGTCACCGCCCAGGCGGGTTACTTCCTGTTCGAAGCCGATCAAGCTGGCGCTGCGTATCTCGTAGCGAATGCTCATGGCGAACTCCTCTGCACCCACAAGACGATGCCGCCATTGTCGTGTTATGACAAGCCCGCCCGGTTTCAGCGGCCTACTCTTGTCCGACAAAAACAAGATGAGGTGGACCATGGCTACGTACGACATCGTGATTCAGGGTGGCCGTTACTTCGACGGCACCGGTGCGCCAGCGGCCATCCGCAGCCTGGCGGTAAAGGACGGCAAGGTCGCGCTGGTCAGCGCCACGCCCATTGATGAAGGCCTGGCCAACCGCGTGATTCAGGCCCATGGCAAATGGGTGACGCCGGGCTTTATCGACAGCCACACCCACTACGACGCCGAACTGATCGTCGCCCCCAGCCTCAGTGAGTCGGTACGCCATGGGGTGACCACCGTGCTGGTGGGCAGTTGCTCGTTGAGCATGGTCTGCTCCGAGCCGGAAGATGCCTCGGACATTTTCACCCGGGTGGAAACCGTGCCGCGGGACAAGGTGCTGCCGATTCTGCGCCAGCATAAAACCTGGAACACGCCGCAACAGTGGGTGGACTTTATCCGCCAGCAGCCGATGGGCCCGAACGTGGTGAGCTTTCTCGGCCACAGCGACTTGCGTGTGGGCGTGATGGGCCTGCACCGCGCCACCGACCGCAATGTGCAGCCCAGTGCAGCGGAAATGCAGGCGATGGAAAACGTCATGGAGCAGGCGCTGGACGCCGGTTTCCTCGGCCTGTCGACCATGTGCCTGAAGTGGGACAAGATCGACGGCGACCGCGAGTGGTCAAAAAGCCTGCCCAGCACCTATGCGCGCTGGGGCGAGGTGCGTCGCCTGAACAACCTGCTGCGCAAACGCGGGCGGGTGCACCAGGGCGCGCCGAACGCGGCCAACCCGCTGCAGGTGCTGCAGTACCTCGGCCAGGCCATGGGCGTGCTGCGCAAGCCACTGAAGACCACCCTGATTTCCATGCTCGACCTCAAGGGCAACCGCACCATTGCGCCAATGGCGCGGTTGTCGGCCTGGTTCACCAACCTGCTCGGCGGCGACTTCCGCTGGCAGCTGCTGCCCACCCCTTTCATGATTTACGCCGACGGCATCGACGTGGTGCTGTTCGAAGAATTCGGCGCCGGTGAAATGGCCCTCGACCTCAAGGACGCAGTGGCGCGCAATGCCCTGCTCAAAGATGAAAACTACCGGCGCACCTTCCGTAAGTTCTATGCGCAAAAACTCTCACCACGGGTATGGCAGCGCGACTTCGGCGACGCCGTGATTCTCGGTTGCCCGGAGCAACAGCTGATCGGTCGCAACTTCGCCGACGTGGCGCTGGAGCGCGGGTTGCATGTGGTCGACCTGTTCCTCGACATGGTGGTGGCCCACGGCACCCAGCTGCGCTGGTTCACGGTGATCGGCAACCACCGCAAAGACGTGTTGCGCAAGATGGTGTGCAACCCCAACACCCTGATCACCTTCTCCGACGCCGGCGCCCACCTGCGCAACATGGCCTTCTACAACCTGCCGCTGCGCCTGCTCAAACTGGTGCAGGAAAGCCACGGCGAAGGACGGCCGATCATGCCCATCGAACAGGCTATCCACCGCCTCACCGGCGAGCAGGCAGACTGGCTCGGGATCGACGCCGGGCGTATTCGCGAAGGTGATCGCGCCGACATTGTGGTGCTCGACCCACGCGGCTTGCAGCAGGATCTGGAGCGGGAAAACTGGGACACCATGCAAGGCTTCGACATCCCGCGCATGGTCTGCCGCAACCCCGGGTGCGTGTCGCACGTGCTGATCAATGGCCGCTTGGCGGTGGACGATGAACAGGTAGTGCCAGAGCTCGGCCAAGCGCAGGGGTTTGGTCGCTTCCTGGCTGCCCGTTAAGCGCTACGCGGGGTTCGTCGGCCGGGAGGCCGTCATTATCCAGGTCGATAAAATTGCTGAGCTTCACCGCGCCGTCGGGGAAGCTCACGATCACCTGCAACTGGCCGCCCATGGCCTCGACATGCTGGCGCAGGGTAGCGATGTAAATGTCGGTGTGGCGCTCCATTTTGCCGATGACCAACGGTGAAACCTGAAGCGCATCGGCAAGCGCCACGTGGGTCTGGCCAATGGCGAGCATGACCTTGGCCCTGGCCTCGGCACGTGCCTGAGAAAGAGGAACGGCCTTAGCCCTGCGAGTGGTAAAGCGGCTGGTCATCGGTATGGGCTCGTAGCGGAATGAAAGGAGCGACGAGCCTAGCGGATGGTCCCGAATGCACATGAGCGCAAAAGGATTGGATGCGGGTAGGAATGCAGCCCTTGTGCTGTATGAACAGCCTGCGAAATATCGGTACAGACGGAGGTTTACGCTTGCTGGGCCTCCTCATCGAGATCGACAACGTTGCTGATCTTCACTGTCCCCTCTGGAAAACGTGCGATCACCTCAAGCTGTGCGTCCATGGCTTCGACAAAACAAAACGCCTCCCGAAGGAGGCGTTCTGCTCTTACGGCCTAGGCCGTTTTCAGTTGCGTAGGTCGAAGCGGTCGAGGTTCATCACTTTGGTCCAGGCGGCGACGAAGTCGTTGACGAACTTGGCCTGGGCATCGCTGCTGGCATACACCTCGGCCAAGGCGCGCAGTTGCGCGTTGGAGCCGAATACCAGGTCGACGCGGGTGCCGGTCCATTTCACTTGGCCCGTCTTGCGCTCACGCGCCTCGTAGGTGTCGGCGGATGCCGGCTTCCACTCCACGCCCATGTCCAGCAGGTGGGTGAAGAAGTCGTTGGTCAGCGCGCCGGGCCGGGTGGTGAACACGCCGTGTTTGGAGTCACCGACGTTGGCGCCGAGCACTCGCAGGCCGCCCACCAGCACGGTCAGTTCCGGCGCGCTGAGGGTCAGCAACTGGGCCTTGTCCACCAACAGCGTTTCAGCCGACACGGTGTAGCGGCCTTTCTGGTAGTTGCGGAAACCGTCGGCAATCGGCTCAAGGAAGCCGAACGACTCGACATCCGTTTGCTCTTGCGAAGCGTCCATGCGCCCAGGCGCGAAGGGCACGCTGACGGTTTGTCCGGCTGTTTTTGCCGCCTGTTCGACACCGGCGTTACCGGCCAGCACGATCAGGTCCGCCAAGGAGATTTTCTTGCCGCCCGCCTGACCGCCGTTGAACTCGCCCTGGATGCGCTCCAGGGTGCTCAGCACCTGGGCCAGTTGCGCGGGCTGGTTGGCTTCCCAGGACTTTTGCGGTTCCAGGCGCAGACGGCCGCCATTGGCACCGCCACGTTTGTCCGAGCCACGGAACGTCGAGGCAGCCGCCCAGGCAGTGGACACCAACTGCGCCACGCTAAGGCCGGATGCCAGCACCTTGGCCTTGAGCGCCGCCACGTCGCTGTCATCCACCAGCGGGTGGTTCACATCCGGAATCGGGTCCTGCCAGAGCAGTTCTTCGCTCGGGGTTTCCGGGCCCAGGTAGCGGGTCAGCGGGCCCATGTCGCGGTGGGTCAGTTTGAACCAGGCGCGGGCAAAAGCGTCAGCCAGCTCGGCCGGATTCTGCAGAAAGCGCCGCGAGATCTTTTCGTAGATCGGATCGAAGCGCAGTGCCAGGTCGGAGGTGAGCATGGACGGCGCGCGGCGTTTGCTCGGGTCGTGGGCGTCGGGAATCTTGCCGGCCCCGGCGCCACCTTTGGGTTGCCATTGATGGGCGCCGGCCGGACTCTTGGTCAGTTCCCATTCGAAGCCGAAGAGGTTTTCGAAGTACTCGTTGCTCCAGCGAGTGGGCGTCGAGGTCCAGGTCACTTCCAGGCCGCTGGTGATGGTGTCGCCGCCTTTACCGCTGCCGAACTTGTTGCGCCAGCCCAGGCCCTGCTCTTCCAGGCCCGCGGCTTCCGGTTCCGGGCCGACGTTGTCGGCAGGGCCGGCGCCGTGGGTTTTACCGAAGGCGTGGCCGCCGGCGATCAGCGCCACGGTTTCTTCGTCGTTCATGGCCATGCGGCCGAAGGTTTCGCGAATGTCTTTGGCCGAGGCCAATGGGTCGGGGTTGCCTTCCGGGCCTTCCGGGTTCACGTAAATCAGGCCCATCTGCACGGCAGCCAGGGGGTTTTCCAGGTTGCGCTCGAGCTCGCGGCCTTCCTGTTCCGGACGTTTGGCCGGCTCAGCGACCAGGTCGCCTTGGCCCGGCTCTTCCATTTCCTTGTTGGCCTTGCCGTAGCGCTTGTCGCCACCGAGCCACACGGTTTCAGTGCCCCAGTACACGTCTTCGTCTGGTTCCCACACATCCGGGCGGCCGCCGGAGAAGCCGAAGGTCTTGAAGCCCATGGACTCCAGCGCCACGTTGCCGGTGAGCACGATCAGATCGGCCCAGGAAATGGCGTTGCCGTATTTCTGTTTGATCGGCCAGATCAACCGCCGCGCCTTGTCCAGGCTGACGTTGTCGGGCCAGCTGTTGAGCGGCGCGAAACGCTGTTGGCCGGAGCCGGCGCCGCCACGGCCATCGCCGGTGCGGTAAGTGCCAGCGCTGTGCCAGGCCATGCGCACGAACAGTGGGCCGTAGTGGCCGAAGTCGGCCGGCCACCAGTCCTGGGAATTGGTCATCAGCGCTTCGAGGTCGCGTTTGACCGCAGCGAAGTCGAGGCTCTTGTAGGCCTTGGTGTAATCGAAGTCGTCACCCAGCGGGTCGGACTTGGAGGAGTGTTGGTGGAGAATTTTCAGGTTCAGTTGGTTGGGCCACCAGTCACGGTTGGTGGTCCCACCGCCAGCGGCGTGATTGAACGGGCATTTCGATTCAGTCGACATGTTGTTCTTCCTTAAGGTCGCTTCATCCAGCTCTCCAGCCCCCAGTGGGCTGCGAACACCGATGAGTGAGTTCGACGGCAATCGGGGCGGGCCTGGGATCGTTACCGCAGCAGTGCGGTGGGCGAGGCTCTGTGTCCCCTCATCAGGTTGCACGGCGCCGATAGGGATCGACGCCTGAGCAAGACTAGACGCCTATGGGAAGAGTTCTAATAGAGCGGATGTGCTGTGTTGATAGCCAGACTCTCTCAGGGTATGAAAAGTGTCACATCGCCAGCTATATCCACACGTCGTTGACGGCAGTGCGCTCGCCCCCTTCGGCACCGGTGTTCAGCACGCCGCAGGGCTCCACCAGCAACAGGCGAACTTCTTTCGCGGCAAAGGGTTTGTGCTCGACGCCCTTGGGCACCACGTACATTTCACCGGCGCCAATCAGTACGAAACCATCGCGAAAATCCAGGCGCAGCTCACCGTCGAGGACGATAAAGGTCTCATCGGTTTCGGCGTGTCTGTGCCAGATGAAGTCGCCCTCAAGTCTCACGATCTTGAATTGGTAGTCGTTCATTTGCGCGACCACCTTGGGCGCCCATTGCTCGCTGAACAGGGTGTATTTCTCGCTGAAGTTGATGGCGGTGTAAGTCATGGACATGGACAGGTGCTCGGCTGCGATCAATCGGAAGCCCGACTTTAGGGCCGCCGCTCAAAGGCTGTATTGCACGATTGTGCAAGCGCAACGCGTTAGCTGAGCCGCTTCAGCCAACGGCCGGGGGAAACGCCATAGGCCTGTTGGAACAGGCGGGTCATATGGCTCTGGTCGAAAAACCCGGCCGAGATCGCGGCTTGCGCCAGGGAGTGGCCATCGAGCAACAACGCCCGGGCCAGGTCGAGACGGCGGTGGGTCATGTAGCGGTAGGGGCTGGTGCCGTACAGGGCGCGAAAATCACGGCTGAGGCTCCAGCGGTCGCGGCCGCTGGCCTCGCTCAGTTCATCCAGCGTCACCACCCGGTCCAGCGCCGAGTGAATGAACTCCCGGGCGCGCTCGGCGGCGATGAAGTCCACCGCCTTGCGGCGGGTGCGCTGGCCCGCGACCTCGGCCAACACCCGCGCCAGGTCGTAGATGTTGTCGTCCTCTTCGAGGGGTTCCAGGCTGGCGTCGAGATTGCTCAGGGCCATCTGTGTCGCGCGGTACAGCCTGGGATCGGCACTGATGCCGCCCTCGACAAAGGGCAGTGCCTTGCCACCTAGCACCTGCTGGATCAGCGCCGGTTGCACATACAGCATCTGGTAGCGAAAACCCGCATCGGTGCCCGCCTCGCCGTCGTGCAGCTCATCCGGGTGCAGCACCAGCACGTTGCCAGGCAGGCTGTGGCGCTGGGCGTGGCGGTAACGAAAGCTCTGCACGCCAGCCAGGGTGATGCCGATGGCATAGGTGTCATGGCGATGGGGGGAAAAACCGTGGCCGCTGAAAAACGCCTCGATGCGCTCCAGTTTGCGCAGCGTGGGGGAGTATTTGACCCAGTCGTGAAGAGGCTCGGACATGGCAGGGTGAACGGCAGGAAGATGGCTGGCACGTTATCAGACTTCACGCCAGAAACGCTGCCCCGCCGCCTACCCGCCGCTCTGCCGATTACAGGTGAAAGCGATTGACCAACACATTGAGGTCCGCCGCCAGACGCGACAGTTCATGGCTGGACGCGCTGGTCTGGTGGGCGCCGGTGGCCGATTGCACGGACAGGTCGCGAATGTTCACCAGGTTGCGGTCAACCTCGCGGGCTACCGCCGCCTGCTCTTCTGCCGCGCTGGCGATCACCAGGTTGCGTTCGTACATTTCGCCAATCGCCGTGGTGATCTGCTCCAGCGCCTCACCCGCACTCTCGGCCAGGGTGCGGGTGGACTGCGCGCGGGCGCTGCTGCTTTGCATGGCGGTCAGTGCCTGGCTGGCGCCGGTGCGCATGCTGGCGACCATCTGTTCGATTTCCTGGGTGGAGTTCTGCGTGCGGTGGGCCAAGGCGCGCACCTCATCGGCGACCACGGCAAAACCACGGCCGGACTCACCGGCCCGCGCCGCTTCAATGGCCGCGTTCAAGGCCAGCAGATTGGTCTGCTCGGCGATGGCGCGAATCACATCCAGCACCTTGCCAATGTCCTGCGACTGCTCCGCCACCTGGCGTACCTGGCTAGCGGTGGACTGCATGTCGCCGGACAAATCGGTGATGGCATTGATGGTGTCGCTGACGCGGTTCTGCCCCACCTGCGCCGATTGGTTGGAGGCTTTGGAGGCTTCCGAGGTGGACACCGCGTTGCGCGCCACTTCATCCACCGCGGTGCTCATTTCGTTGACCGCGGTGGCGGCCTGCTCGATTTCATCGTTCTGGCGCAGCAAACCGCGGCTGGCTTCTTCGGTCACGGCGTTGAGCTCTTCGGCCGCTGCAGCCAATTGGGTCGACGAGCCGGAAATCTGCGCCAGGGTTTCCCGCAGGTTCTGCTGCATGCGCCCGAGGGCGTCCTGCAATTGGCTGACTTCATCGTGGCCGCTCACGGCAATCGGTTTGGTCAGGTCGCCAGCCGCGACAAACTGCGCGGCCTGCACCGCATCGCGCAGCGGGCGAACGATGCTCTGGGTCAGCAGCCAGGCCAGCAGTACCGTGCCCAAGGCGGCCAGCACGATCACGGCGATCACGATCAGACGCGAGTCGGCGTAGTAATCGGCCGACGCCTTGCCTTCGCGCTCAATGCCTTTGCCGTAGATGTCGCCCAGTTCGGCGAGCTGCGCGCCGGTGCCATCGACCACCGGCTTCATGTCCACCAGCAAGAGCTTGTTCAACGCCTCACGGTTACCACTGCGGGCCAGGGTGAAAGAGTCGCCCATGCCGCGCTGGTAGCTGGCGAAGTCTTTCTTGAACTGGTCGTAGAGACGTTGCTCGTCCGGCGAGTCGATAAACGCCTCGTAGTCGTTGATGGTCTGCATCAGCAACTTGTTGCGCGCTTCGTACTGGCCGACGTAGGTGTCGATGTTCTTGGTGTCGGGGTCCAGCGCCATGCGCAGGGAGATGGTGCGGATGCGCAGCATGTTTTCGCGGATGGCGTCGACGATGCGAATGCTCGGCACCCAATCGCGCTCAATGGCTGTGGCGCGGTCACGGATGCTCGACATCTGGCCGAGGGAAAACACCCCGAGAAAGGCGACCGCCAAGGCGATCAGGGCGAAGCCGATGGCGGCCCGGCGGGCAATGTTCCAATTGCGTAGCAGCATGAAATTTCTCGCTCATCCGTAGGAAAGGTATAGGTCTTGTTATCTGACAACCTTGTCGGCATGGGCAATCGCGACTTTAGCCGCACGACCGCTGAGCTAACACGAGCGAGCCTCTAGAACGCCATTTCCTGTGCGGTAATCGCCCGTCAGGCCACTGGTTTGGGTCGTGTATTGCTGATTGCTTCAGCGCAGTCGTATGATGACTGACGACAATCACAACAACAAGGAACCCCGCCCCATGACCAAACTGCACCTGCTGGCTGCCGCCCTCGCCAGTGCGTTATCGCTGCCCTCGCTTGCGGCGACCTACGCCTACATTTCCAGCCCCAATGACGGGCTGATTTCACAATACGAATTGAACGACAACACCGGCGTTCCGCGCCTGGTGGAACAGACGCCGGCCGGCAGCAAGGTCAACCCGATCGCCATCAGCCCGGACGGCTCGACGCTGTATGCCGCCCTGCGGGTAGCGCCCTTCAGCGTGGTGAGTTACCGCATTGACCCACACAGCGGCCACCTGGAAAAACTCGGCCAGGCACCGCTGGCTGACAGCCTGGCGTACATCGCCACCGACCGCAGCGGGCACTTTCTGCTCGGGGCGTCCTATGGCGCCAGCCTGCTCAGCGTGCAGGCGATTGACGCCGAGCACCGGGTTTCCGAGCAAATTCAGGTGTACAAGACCGGCCCCATCGCCCACTCCATTCGCACCGACCGCAGCGACCGTTTTGCCTACGTCGGCAACCTGGGCACCGACAGCGTGCTGCAGTTCGGCCTGAACAAAACCACCGGCGCACTGACGCCGATTGGCTCGGGCGCGGCCCCTACCCCGGCGAAGATGGGCCCCCGCCATATCGTGTTCTCGCCCAACGGCAAGTTTCTGTATGTGGTGGGCGAGCTGAGCGGCACCGTGGTCGGCTATGCCATCGACGGTAAAACCGGCGCCCTCAGCCAGGTCACCCAGGCCGAGAGCGTACCCGCCGGCCTGAAACTGCAGCAGGGGCTTATCCGCAACGCCGCCAACAACGACCTCAAGGACGACCCGACGCCGCGCATCTGGGCTGCGGACATTCGCCTGTCGCCGGACGGCACGCTGCTGTACACCACCGAGCGCACCAGCAGCAGCGTGTCGGCCTTCAAGGTCGACCCGGCCAGCGGCGCCCTGACGTACAGCGGCAACTTCAAGGTGGCGGAAAAACAACCGCGCAATATCGCCTTCTTCCCTAGCGGCAAATGGCTGTTGGTCACCGGCGAGAAAAGCCAGACCATCGGCAGCTACGCCATCGGCAAAGACGGCAGTCTGAAACGGGTGGGCGAAGCGCCGTCGGGCGATGGCGCCTTGTGGATCGAAATCTGGCCACCGGCCAAATAACCGCTGCACGCGGGGCGGCTGGCTTGATCGCGGGATTGGGCATGGCCGCCCTGGCGCGGATTCCGTAACATCCGCAGCCCCGTTTGCCGTCCTGCAGTCATTGCCATGAAACCCGCTCGCCTTCGCGCCGATCTTCTTGCTGGCCTCACCACCTCGTTCGCCCTGGTGCCTGAGTGCATCGCTTTTGCCCTGGTGGCGCACCTCAACCCGCTGATGGGGCTGTATGGCGCGTTCATCATCTGCACCCTCACCGCGCTGTTCGGAGGGCGGCCGGGGATGGTGTCCGGGGCTGCCGGCTCGATGGCAGTGGTGATCGTCGCGCTGGTGGTGCAGCACGGCGTGCAGTACCTGCTGGCCACGGTGCTATTGGGTGGGGTGATCATGGTGCTGTTCGGCCTGCTGCGCCTCGGCAAGCTGGTGCGCATGGTGCCGCACCCCGTAATGCTGGGGTTTGTGAATGGCCTGGCGATCATCATTGCCCTGGCCCAGCTGGAACACTTCAAGAGCGGTGAACAGTGGCTGAGCGGCACGCCGCTGGCATTGATGCTCGGCCTGGTGGCGCTGACCATGGCCATCGTCTACCTGCTGCCCCGCCTGACCCGCGCGGTGCCGCCAGCGTTGGTGGCGATTCTCTCGGTGGGCCTGGCGGTGTACCTGCTCAACCTGCCAACCCGCACCCTCGGCGACATGGCGCACATCGCCGGCGGCCTGCCGACCTTTGCCCTGCCCGACTTGCCCTGGACCGTGGAAACCCTGCGGATCATCGCCCCCTATGCGTTTTTGATGGCCATGGTCGGCCTGCTGGAAACCCTGCTGACCCTCAACCTCACCGACGAAGTCACCGAAAGTCGCGGCTACCCGGACCGCGAATGCGTAGCCCTGGGCGCAGCGAATATGGTCTCGGGCGCCTTCGGTGGCATGGGTGGCTGCGCAATGATCGGCCAGACCGTGATCAACCTCAGCTCCGGCGGCCGTGGGCGGCTGTCGGGGGTGGTGGCCGGGGTGATGATTCTGCTGTTCGTGCTGTTTCTGTCGCCGCTGATCGAGCGCATTCCGCTGGCGGCGCTGGTGGGGGTGATGTTCGTGGTCTCGCAGCAGACCTTCGCCTGGGCCTCGCTACGGGTGCTGCACAAGGTGCCGGTGAACGACATGCTGGTGATTCTGGCGGTGACCATCATCACCGTTTTCACCGACCTCGCCACTGCGGTGCTGCTGGGCATCATCATCGCCGCGCTGAACTTCGCCTGGCAGCATGCCCGTGAGCTGTACGCCGACGCCCATGTGCAAGCCGATGGCAGCAAGTTGTACCAGGTGCATGGCACGCTGTTCTTTGCCTCGGTGACACCGTTTCTGAATCAGTTCGACCCCGCCGCCGACCCTGAACAGGTAACCCTGGATTGCGCGCACCTGAGCTTTGTCGACTACTCGGCAATTGCCGCGTTGAAAACCTTGCGCGAGCGCTACAGCAAGACGGGCAAACATCTGCGCGTGGTGCACTTGAGCGAGCGCTGCAAGAAGCTGCTGAAGCGCGCGGGGGAATAGCTCGATTCAAATTCGCCGGTGGCGCTGAAAATTATCGCGGCTAAAGCCCCTCCCACAAGGGATCTCATGTCCCTGTGGGAGGGGCTTTAACCGCGAGTTTTTGATCGTCAACCCAGCACGTAGACGCTGCAATTTATCGAGGCTGAAGCCTCTTCCACAAGGGATCGCATGCCCCTGTGGGAGGGGCTTTAGCCGCGAGTTTTTGATCGTCAACCCAGCACATTGACGCTGCAATTTATCGAGGCTGACGCCTCTCCCACAAGGGATTGAAGTGCGCCCCAGAAGTTGGACACCAATCCAACCTCTGGGGCGTTTTTCATGAGCAAGTACACAACACAATTCAAGCTGTCTGCCGTTACCGC
>NZ_QAOJ01000019.1 GCF_003050835.1 Pseudomonas sp. GV071
TCTACGGCGATTTCGCAGAAGGGATTCATCGACATTTTGACGTTGGCGAGATCAACGCCGGAGTTGTCCGCTTTGACGCGAACCTTGACGTTGTAATCGACCACACGCTTGATCGCTACGAGGACTTTCATAAACGCTCCAGTTGGAAAAATTCAACGATTGCCGAGCTGCTCGATAATGCCTTGGGCTTTGAGCTGCGCCAGGCGTTCATCGTCCAGACCCAGCTCCCGCTTGAGCACTTCATCGGTGTGTTCGCCCAGCATCGGCGCCGGGCGCAGGTATTCGACCGGGGTGCCTGACAACTTGATGGGGCTGCCAACCGTGACGAAGTCGGCCTTCAACGGGTGAGGAATATTCACCAGCATGTTGCGGGCGAGCACCTGCGGTTCATCCAGCGCCTGGGCGATGCTGTTGATGGCACCAACCGGTACGCCCTGCGGGTGTATGCGCCCTACCCACTCGTCTGCACTGGCGCCGAGGAAATGCTTGGCCAGAATGGCCACGATGTCTTCGCGGTTGCTGACGCGGTCGGCGTTGCGGGCAAAGCGTGGATCTTTTGGCAGGTCGGGCAAACCAATGGCGTTGCACAGCGAGACAAACTGAGAGTCGTTGCCGCAGGCGATGATGAAGTCGCGGTCGCTGGCGCGGAACACCTGGTACGGCACGATGTTGGCGTGGGCGTTGCCGTAGCGGCCTGGCGGCTTTCCGGACGCCAGGTAGTTCTGGCTTTGGTTGCACAGGGTGGCTACCTGTACGTCGAGCAGGGCCATGTCGACATGTTGGCCGAGGCCGGTCTTTTCCCGGCTCAGCAGCGCGGCCTGAATGGCCACTGTCGAGTACAGGCCGGTCATCAAGTCCGCAAAGGCCACGCCTACTTTCTGTGGGCCTCCACCGGGAAGATCGTCGCGTTCGCCAGTGATGCTCATCAGGCCGCCCATGCCCTGAATGATGAAGTCATAACCGGGCTCTGCAGCGCGCGGGCCTGTCTGGCCGAAGCCAGTGACCGAGCAGTACACCAGGCGCGGATTGATCGCAGCGAGGCTGGCGTAGTCCAGACCGTACTTGGCCAGGGAGCCTGCCTTGTAGTTTTCGATCAGTACGTCGCAACTGGTGGCCAGGGCACGGATCATTTCTTGCCCTTCGGGGCTGGCGATATTCAGCGCCACCGACAGTTTGCCGCGGTTAGTGGACTGGTAATACGACGCCTCGCCAGAGGACTCGGCGTTCTGCCCTTTCATCCAGGGCGGCCCCCAGCCACGGGTGTCATCACCCGCACCAGGGCGTTCAATTTTGATCACTTCGGCACCCAGGTCAGCCAGGGTTTGGCCACACCAGGGGCCGGCCAGCACGCGGCTCAAATCCAGCACGCGAAATCCAGTCAAAGCACCCATTTCAATTCACCTTTGCTTGCGTGCGCTTACACACGTTCGATGACCATCGCCAGGCCTTGGCCGACGCCGATACACAGGCTCACCACCGCGTAGCGTTTGCCACCCTGTTGCAAGGCACGTGCAGTGCTCAGTGCCAGCCGCGCGCCAGAAGCGCCCAGCGGGTGGCCAACAGCAATGGCGCCGCCGTGAGGGTTTACCCGTGGGTCGTCGAAGGCAACGTTGAGGCCTTTCAGGCAACCCAGTACCTGGCTGGCGAAGGCTTCGTTGATTTCGATGATATCCATGTCCGCCAGGCTCAGCTCGGCGCGTGCCAAGGCTTTGTTGATCGCCTCCACCGGGCCGACGCCCATGATGCGCGGGGCAACGCCGGCTGCGGCGGCAGACAAAATGCGCGCCATCGGTGCCAGGCCGTGACGCTCGCCCGCAGCGGCCGAACCAATCAACAAGGCCGCTGCGCCGTCGTTAACGCCAGAAGCGTTGCCGGCAGTCACCACGCCGCCTTCGGAAAGCGGCTTCAGGCGGGCCAGGGCTGTCAGGTCCGATTGCGGGCGCGGATGCTCGTCGTGTTCAACCAGGTTGGGTGGGGACTTGCGCCCGGTGGGCACGCTGACCGCAAGCAATTCGTCCTGGAAGAAGCCGGCACTGCGCGCAGCTTCATAGCGGGCTTGGGAGTTGGCGGCAAAGGTGTCGGCTTGCTCGCGGGTGATGCCGTATTCCTGGGCCACGTTGTCGCCGGTCTGCGGCATGGTGTCGTTACCAAACTCGGCGACGATTTTCGGGTTCGGAAAGCGTGCACCAATGGTGCTGTCGAACACCGTCAGCTCGCGGCTATAGGCCGCCTCGGCTTTGGCCATGACGAAGGGGGCGCGGGACATGCTTTCCACACCACCCGCCACAAACAGATCGCCTTCTTTGCAGGTGACGGCGCGGGCAGCATCAATCACTGCAGCCAGGCCGCTGGCGCACAAGCGGTTTACGGTTTGGCCCGGGACGGTCACTGGCAAACCCGCCAGCAGCGCGGCGTGGCGAGCAATGTTGCGGCTGTCTTCACCGGCCTGATTGGTATTGCCCAGAATCACGTCTTCAATGGCTTCGCCGGGAATGGCGTGGCGGGACAGCAGTTCGCGAATAACGTTGGCAACCAGATCGTCGGGGCGAACCGGTGCAAGCGCGCCGCCGTGGCGGCCGAAGGGGGTGCGTAATCCGGCAAAAATGTAGGCGTCGAGCATGGAGAAATCCTGGCGTTGAAAGTCAGTTAAGGGACGGTTCGGTATGGCGCAGCGACAGGCCAAGGGTGGCGCGGCGACGCAACCAGGGGCCGGGGCGATAGCGAGGGTCGCCGGTAAGCTGTGTCATGCGCTCGAGTACGGTGTGCAAGCGCTTGGGGCCGACACTGTCGCCCCACGCCAGCGGACCTTGCGGATAACCCAGGCCGCGGCGCACGCCCTCATCCAGGTCATCCACGCTGGCAATGCCTTGTTGCACGATATCGCCGGCGAGGTTGACGATCATGGCCAGCACGCGTTGGGCCACAAAGCCAACGCTGTCATTGATCACACTCACGCCCACGCCATCGCTGGCCAGCAGCGCATGGGCCGCGTCGCGCATGTCGCTGCGGGTAGCTGGGTTAAGCATCAGCGTGCGGTAGCGGGCGGTGTCCAACAACGGGTCGATGCACAGGGTACGAGCGGCGTCAGTTCCAAACAGGCCAACGGCGCTGGTGGCGTCCAGCCCGTAGGGTGCCAACAGGCACAGTGCGTCTGCACTGGGCTGGGCACCCTCTTCCACCTGTGCGCCCAGTTGTTGCAGCAGTTCGCTAAAGCGGGTGTGGTCTTCTTTGTTCTCGGTACCCAGCCAAACCGGTGGCAGGCTGGTCACGCTCGGCACAGGTTGTGGCGCAGGAGGATCAATCATCTTGCCGTCGGCGTAACGGTAGAAGCCGCGGCCGACTTTGCGACCCACATAACCGGCGTCGAGCATTTGTCGGGTTAGCGCTGCCGGTCGATACCGCGGTTCTTGGTAGAACTGGTTGTAGATCGACTCGATCACCGGGTGGGAGACGTCCAGCGCCGTCAGGTCAAACAACTCCAACGGCCCCATGCGAAAGCCCAGACCTTCACGCAGGATGCGGTCTATTTCGGCCGGCTCGGTAACGCTTTCCTTGAGAATCTGCAGGGCTTCGGTGCTGTATGCGCGGCCGGCGTGGTTGATGATAAAACCGGGGGTGTCTTTGGCGCGGATGCCGCGATGGCCCATGCGGGTGGCCAGCGCTTGCAGGCAATCGCCCACCAGTGGGTCTGTGGCCAAGCCGTCAATGACCTCGACCACTTTCATCAGTGGCACCGGGTTGAAGAAGTGAAAGCCTGCCACTCGCTGTGGCACACGGCAGTTGCGTGCGATGGTAGTGACCGACAGCGACGAGGTATTGGTGGCCAGAATGCAGGTATCCGCCACCACGGCTTCAAGGTCGGCAAGCAAGGCTTGCTTCGCGTCGAGGCGCTCGATAATGGCTTCTACCACCAGGTCGACCTCGCCCAGCTCGGCAAGCACCGTTGCCACCTGAACCCGGGAAAGCGTCGCCAGCGCATCGGCAAACGGAATTTTGCCCTTCTCTACCAGCTTATCCAGCGTGCCTTTCAGGGTGTCACGGGCGGCTTGCGCGGCGCCTTCACGGTTGTCGAACAGCATCACGCGCACGCCTGCCTGGGCGGCGATCTGGGCAATGCCGGTGCCCATGATGCCGGCGCCGACTACGGCCATCTGATTAATGGTGCGTGTCATGGTCACTCTCCCGAGAAGATCGCTTTGCGTTTTTCCAGGAAGGCTTGAGCGCCCTCTTTCTGGTCGCTTGAATCGAATAGCAGTTGGAACGCTTTGCGCTCCAGCACCAAGGCGCTTTCCAGCGGCAGGTCGGCGCCGGCGAGCATCACTTCTTTGATTTGCGCGACGGCCAGTGGTGGCAGTGCGGCAATTTCAGCGGCTAGTTCCAGCGCGCGGTTGATGGTCTGTTCGTCGTCCACCACTTCACTGAGCATGCCTATAGCCAAGGCTTGTTGGGCGGACACCAGGCAGCCCGTCAATGCGATGCGCATGGCTTGGAATTTACCTACCGCGCGTATCAGTCGCTGGGTACCACCGGCACCCGGCATCAGGCCGAGCTTCACTTCCGGCTGGCCAAAGCGCGCCGAGGCGCCAGCCACGATCAGGTCGCAGTGCATGGCCAGCTCACAGCCGCCCCCCAGGGCGAAACCGTTCACTGCAGCAATAATCGGCTTGGGGCAACGTGAGATGGCTTCCCACAACAGCTCGGTGTGGCGCAGGTACATCTCAATCGGGCTGGCTTGCGCGAATTCACGAATGTCCGCCCCCGCCACAAAGCACTTGGCGCCGCCGGTCAACACGATGGCTCGCACCTTTGGGTTGCGGGCGACGGCACGGAAGTGCTCGGCGAGTTGTTCACGCACGGCGCTGTTAAGGGCGTTCTTGGCTTCTGGTCGGTCGATGCGCACAACGGCAACGCCGTCGTCGCGAATATCCAGATGCACTACAGATTCAGGTTGCTGACTCATACCCACCTCTAAAAGTGTTTCGCTATACGAAACTGCATTCCGTATTTACGAATTATCATAGAGACGGCCTGGAATTCGTGTAAACCAAAAAACCAAACTATTTATATAAAGCCTTTATTTACAGCTATTTAGGCTCACTAAAAACGCTATTCCATTTCGGTAGCGCTTTAAAATATAATTTCGCCAGACGAAACACGGTTTTATTTTCTTGCATTTGCCAAAAGTGGGGTTCTACCATGGCTCGCAACAAAGCGGATCAGCAGAACGCTGAGAGCAGCACGGGAGCGGATGAAATCGGCTTACTGAAGATGGGCATGCTCGACCCGGCCACGGCGCTCGGCGAGGACGAAGCCGGTGGCCAATTTGTCACCGCGCTGGCCCGTGGCCTGGAACTGATGCGCTGCTTTACCCCGCGCGACAACGTGCTGGGTAATCAGGATTTGGCGCGCATGACCGGTCTGCCGAAACCGACTGTCACTCGTTTGACCAACACCCTGATGCGCCTGGGCTGCCTCAAGCGTGAAGTGCACTCGGGCAAGTACCAGCTGGATGTCGGCGTGCTGGGGTTTGGCTACGCCATGCTGACCAACCTGTCGATTCGTTCGGTAGCCCATCCGCTGATGGAAGAACTGGCCAACCACGCGCAAGCCGCCGTGGCGATGGCAGCCCGAGACCGCTTGCAGATGGTTTATCTGGATGTGGTGCAGGGCCAAGGCAACACCACGATGCGCCGCCAGATCGGCAGTTATCTGCCCCTGGCACAAAGTTCGGCAGGCCGCGCGTGCCTGGCAGCGATGCCGGAAAGTGAGCGGGAGTTTCTGCTCGACCACATTCGCCAGCGCGAAGCGGACCAGTGGCCGGCCATTCGCAAAGGCCTGGACCGTGCGTTTCGCGATTACACCGATTACGGCTTTTGCCTGTCGATCGGCGAATGGCACCGCGACGTCAACTCCGTTGCCGTGCCGTTATTACACCCGCAGTTCGGGTTACTGACCTTCAACTGCGGTGGCCCGAGCTTTCAACTGCCACGGGACAAGCTTGCAGACGATATCGGGCCTCGCCTGATCAACATGGTTAACAACATTGGCGCCGCTGCCCGGTAACCGTTCAGGGGTCGGCGCCCCTTACGAAACAGGCCCACGTGTTGGGCCACAGGAGCGCACATGATCCGTGATACCGAAACCCTGCAGATACTGGTGGATTCGCTTCGCCAGTTCGTCAACGAAGTGCTGATTCCCCGTGAAAACGAGGTGGCCGAGACTGACGCGATACCTGCCGATATCGTCGATCAGATGCGCGACATGGGCCTGTTTGGTTTAACCATTCCGGAGGAATACGGCGGCCTGGGCGTGACGATGGAAGAAGAGGTGAACATCGCCTTTGAACTAGGCCGCACCTCGCCGGCGTTTCGCTCCTACATCGGCACCAACAACGGCATCGGCTCCATCGGCATCTTGCTCGACGGCACCGAAGAACAACGCCAGCACTACCTGCCCATACTGGCCAGCGGCGAGCTGCTCAGCTCCTTCTGCCTGACGGAGCCAGACGCCGGCTCCGACGCTGGCTCGTTAAAAACCACCGCCGTGCGCGATGGCGATTTCTACGTGCTCAACGGCACCAAACGCTTTATTACCAATGCGCCCGAGGCCGGCATCTACACCGTCATGGCGCGCACCAATCCGGCAATCAAAGGCTCTGGCGGCATCAGCGCTTTTATTGTTGAGCGCGGCACCCCTGGCGTTGTGCTGGGCAAGGCCGACCACAAAATGGGCCACAAAGGCGCCCACACCTGCGACGTGATTTTCGACAACGCCCGTGTGCCCGCCAGCCAACTCATCGGCGGCGTAGAAGGCGTCGGTTTTAAAACAGCGATGAAAGTCTTGGACAAAGGCCGTCTACACATCGCGGCCCTCAGCGTTGGCGCTGCCGAACGCATGCTAGACGACGCCCTGCACTACGCCCTGGACCGTAAGCAATTCGGCCAACCCATCGCCGAATTCCAGCTAATTCAAGCGATGCTCGCAGACAGCAAAGCCGAGATCTACGCGGCCAAGTGCATGGTGTTGGACGCTGCGCGCAAACGTGACGACGGTAGGAACGTCAGCACCGAGGCCTCATGCGCGAAGATGTTCTCCACTGAAATGTGTGGCCGTGTCGCTGACCGTTGCGTGCAAATCCACGGCGGTGCCGGCTACGTCAGCGAGTACGCCATTGAGCGATTCTACCGTGATGTGCGGTTGTTCCGGATCTACGAAGGTACGACGCAGATTCAGCAGGTGGTGATTGCGCGGAATATGATTCGCGAAGCGCAGCGGTAACCAAGGTATGAGGCCTCGCGAGCGGGGCCTTTGCAGTTACCTACCAAGTTAGCGTGGGGGACTTCGAGCAGATAATTAACTGCTTGCTACCTCGAGTCATTGCGACGTAAAGGTTTTTAGCATTCATCTTCTCGGGCTCGAGAATTATGGCTACGTCAGCTTCGAGCCCTTTCAGCAGCAAGGTACTTCCCACGGATTTGGAGTTCATCGTACGAGGCATATGCCGAAAGCGCTCTCGCTCCCGTACCACAGCTTCTTGGAATGTAAATGTCCCGCTTACTGCTCGGAGCGCCCTCGAGCATAACCGAACAATGTCGGGTCGGAACGCGAAAACACCAGCAGCTTTTTGAAAAGCATCCAACATATCCGCGGCACTTCGATGCGAGGGCGCGCCCAAGTACGCCAACGCAATAGCCTCAATCTTTGTGGCGCTAGTCTTCGCCCTCCCCCCATGCAAAGAACGGCTCCGCGCAATCAACTGCACAGGAGATAGCCCTGATAACAACGTGCCAAAGAAGGCCACTGCATCGTCCAACGACGATTCTGCAACTGGATCAAATGCTGCAGCAAACTTCATGAAATCCACCATGTCATTTGCTTCAACCATTGTCGCTCGTGCTCTCCTAGCAGTTTCCCATTGAGCTTCCTTGTTTTTCGAGTCAGCAATGATTAGGGCTGAGCCCGAAAATTTTCGCTTCGCAATTGTCAGCCGCGTTTCACTCATTTGCGCTGGCGTGCCTTCAATGCAAACCCATTCCACGCCCTTGGGGGCCTTGGAAAGATCAATCGAGCCGCTAGCTTGACTCAACGCCGGACGAACTGAATTGAGGAGCCAATTTCCTAGCTCAGGGGCGTCAGCGTTTTTCCAGCGCCAAGGCTCGGGCTTCCAAGCTAAAGGAGGAAATGAAACGACAACGTCTTTTTGCCAATCAACAACTGGACCTGCAAAGTCAAAGATGACTTGGAGGGGATCACCTAAAACTACTGTTGGGAGCAACCCCGCAAGCGAAAGAACCATTTGATGTTGCAGGCTCCCACAGTCTTGGTACTCGTCAACAATGATCCTCGAGTATGTCGCTACCACGATTTCGTCTACATGGCCGGCGGCAAGAATTTCCAGCGCGGCCTCCCGAATCGCCACATAGTTCGCGTTGTTTCCCTTGACCTTCAATATTGACGGGGAGAGACGAGATCGCCCAGGAAGGCTCTGGACCAAGCGAATAGCCCAACTATCGAGCGTAGCCACACGCACAGTGTTACCGCCTACGCCGCGCCGCTTTAGGCGTTGTTCAATAGCTGCTCTGCCTGCATTGGTGTGGGTCAACACAAGAGCGGGCTTGCTATCGCCGCTTCGCAGGAGCGCTGAGGTTATAAGCTCCGTTTTGCCACATCCCGCAGGAGCACTGACACTCCCACGACGATGTACAAGAATGTCCAATTCAGCGTCACGCATTGTCTTGCCTAAACAACTGAGAAATCGGCTTTCTGAGTGCTGGATCGGCACTCTTCAAATATGGCCCAAGGACTTTCTCCCCCACCCATTCCATTTTACTGATGGACTTGAACCACCCCTTACGACCTGGGCCAAGCTTGGAGTCCTTGGTGGTTAGTTTGGCAGCCCGACCTAAAACTGCTCGCTCGTCGTCGTCGTATGCTGCGTCCCCGCCAACAAGGCCTAAGACATACTCCAAATCGAACATTTTCTTAGAGACCTCTTCCAAAGCCCCACCGACCAAGTCACCTGAATTGAGCTCAATAGCCAGATTAATAAGTTCATCTACTCCGTCATCAGGCAGCCACTTGAAAAGTGCTTCCTCAAGGGCAAGCGACTCACCCCACGTGCAAACCGTAACACCCTCTGCCTCCGCGGCATCTCGAGATGGCTGAGGGATAGGTACATCTGCGTCCAAGAACGCTTTGGTTCGATACCCCCACTGTGCGAATACCAGAGCCCGTTCTAGGATGTGCTGCGGACTTCTTCCGCCAGCATCCACAAAAGCTGTGGCATTTGCATAAGCGGATGGCCGTCCTAGCGACACTCGGTATCGATCAAGCCCTCTGAGAAGCCCAACCTCGCTGGCCCCTTCACAAACAATCACAGATCTCGCCAGAAACGCTTCAGGATAAAGCCGAGCAACACCTTGAATGGCGTCTTCACTGCTGACCACTTTCATCTCGTGCTGTCCGTCAGCCCCTTTACGAACAATGATGAGCTGATCACCACTGAGCTCGCGCACAACTACTGCAGAGTGGGTTGTCATGAAAACCTGAAGCGGCGTATCGGCTTCTTTCGAGCCAAGAGAGTGCAGAAGCCGGATGATTCGATGCGGCTCAAGACCATGCTCTACTTCGTCAACCAACAGGCAAGTCGCTGCGTCCGAAGCTTCCCTATGAAGAGCTGCAAGAAGAAGGCGGCTCGAGCCCGTTCCGAGATTTCGCAGGGGAATCCCACCTTCAGAATGTAGAGCAATCGCCCCGTCTGAGAACGAAAGCGCTCTGGGGTCCAGCAAAGCCTTGGCCTCGTCTCCCACGTCAATGCCCATTTCCTTGGCTTTCTCCACAACCAGCTTGAGCATGTCGCCTATCGTCGCACCCGCCTTATCGCCAAATGCGAGACGAGCCTCTCTTGCCGCGGAGACTAAGTCGTTTCCTATAGCCAGTTTTTCTTCTGACAGACGCGTCAATACAGAGTTTTTTGTCCACGAAAGATTCGTGCTCGCGTGGTTACCAATCCGGTTCGGTGCGAGCTCAGCTTTGTCCTTCCATTGGAGTTGACGCTGATAGGGGTCGAGCTCCGTGCGCTGTGAATACAACGCCCGCTTGGGCTCCAAGTCGTCTCCGACCACTAACTGGAAGGTAAGAACGACTTCCAGACCTTCACCTGGTTCATCTTCGACCGATCCATCGTCGATGTTAAAGCCGCGCAGCATCTCACCAAGAGTGTCCAAATCCATCAGGCGATCCGGGAGCGCGCCAACAGTGACTCTTATGATGATGGGCTCGGATACATCCATCTCGAAGAAATCAGCATCCGAAAACTCCGTGGTCCGGCGAACTGACATGCAGGATTCGATGGCATCTAAGATTGATGTTTTTCCACTATCCCCTGGGCCAATAAGACAATTGATGCCTTCGCTGGGAGCCCAACTCAGTTGTTTGATACCTCTGAAATTTTTAACTTCGACATGTCTTATCTTTGCCATCCTTGACCTCTCACTACGCAGCGGGATTTTATTTTTAGAAGTACATCGCCATCTTACATACATGTCTGCGGTCGGACGTTCTACGGGCACTTGAGTTGCGCTTGACGATTTCTGTAGTGGGTCAGGGCGTCAGCCGCGCCGCAATAAAATCGACAAACGCGTTTATCTTTGGCAACGGCTGACGGCTGGAAGGCCAGAGAATGCAGAAGGTGCGCCGGTCCTGAATAAAGCTATCGAGCAACGGCACCAGGCGCCCCTCCTCGATCGCGGATGCCAAGATAAAGTCTGGCAAACACGCAATGCCTTGTCCCGCTTCGGCCATGGCCAGTAACGGGTCGATGGCATTGGTGACGGCGGTTTGCGGCAGGTCCAGGTTTAGCTGTTTGCCCTCGGTGTACAGCGGCCACGGGTCCAGCTTGCCGCTGGAGGGATAGCGGTAGTGCAGGCAGGCGTGGGCGCTCAGATCGGCTGGTTTTTTGGGTGGCCGGTGAGTCTTGAGGTAGGCCACAGAAGCCACCAGGCGATGGCTGAAGCCATTTAACTTGCGCATCATCAGGCGCGAATCCTGTAACTCTCCGATGCGCATCACCGCGTCAAACCCTTCTTCGATGACATTCACCAGCCGGTCGCTGAAATCCAGTTCCAGTTCGACGGCGGGATAGGTCTGCTGGAAAGCAATCAGGTGCGGCATCAACCGCATGCCCAACTGCGGCAGGCTGATGCGTAGTTTGCCTTGAGGGTTGCCCGCGGCCTGGGTCAGTTCACGCTCGGCCACTTCCAACTCAGCAAAGATGCGGTGACAGCGCTCGAGAAACAATGCGCCTTCAGCCGTCAGAGTGATCGCCCTCGTGGAGCGATGAAACAGGCGTACGCCCAGTCGTTCTTCCAACTTGGTGATCGCTTTGCCAATCGCCGATGACGACACCTCTAATCGTCGCCCTGCTTCGGTAAAACTTCGCCCATCGGCCGCATGCACAAACGCCGACAGCGCGCCCAGCTGATCCATTTTTGCGCTCACAATTCCATCCTTACGTTCCGCAATGTTTGGAATTCTAGCTTATTTTTCTTTCTCGCCTGGCAGCCTATAGTCCCTGGCATTCTGACTAGGGCCTTCGCTGCCCTGGGTCTCTCGTCATTGTCGAGGTATCCATGACCTATCCCGAACTTCCCAAAGAGCTGGCCGAGCACCGTGGGTATGCCCGCGTTTTCCAGCCTGGCCACCTGACCTTCGGTTTTATCGCACCGTTGGAAAGTTACCCTGATAGCCCCGGCCCTACCCTGGCCAATCACGCGGATATGGCGCGCAAGGTTGACCAGGCCGGCTTCTCGGCAATCTGGCTACGCGACGTGCCGTTTTATGATCCGAATTTTGGGGATGTGGGCCAGGTGATCGATCCTATGGTGTACGCCGGTTACCTGGCCGCCATCACCGAGAATATTGCTATCGGCACGGCTGGCATCGTGCTGCCGCTGCGCGACCCGCTGATCGTGGCCAAACAGGCCGCCAGTGTCGATCAACTGCTGGGTGGGCGTTTTATTCTCGGCTTGGCCACCGGCGATCGGCCCGTTGAGTACCCGGCCTTCGGCGCCGATTTCGACAACCGCGCCGACCGCTTTCGCGATGCGCTGGCGCTGGTTCGTGCCGCCACCGAGCGTGCGTGGCCGGTGCATGGTTCTGCTTATTACGGCGAACTCACTGGCAACCTGGACCTCGTGCCCAAACCTGTGGCGCCGCGCCTGCCTACCATTGTGGTGGGCATGGCCGGCCAGAGCATGGAGTGGATCGCAGAAAACACCGACGGTGTGCTGTGGTATTTCACCGACCCGGCAAAAATCCCCGACATGATCAACCGTTGGCAAGACGCCAGCCGTGGCCAGCCGTTCAAACCCTACGGTTACGGCACCTTCTTCGACCTGGCGGCCGACCCCAACCTGCCCCTGCAAACCGGCCGCGTGCTGCGTGCCGGGCGTAACACCCTGATCGACCTGTGGCGCCGCCAGCAAGACCAAGGCGTCAATCACGTGGCCCTGAACTTCAAGCCACAACAACGCCCCGCTGCTGAAGTGATCGACGAGATGGGCGAGTACATCCTGCCGCACTTCCCCAGCCTGGAACCGGCCCTGACCACCTCTTCTTCGCTACGGAGCCGTTGATATGCAGCACGCCGCTCACGCCATGGATTTTATTTTCCAGACCAAGCTCGGCACCTACCCGTTGGCGGTGCAGTGCGAGATGCTCGCCGAACTCGGTTACCAGGGCATCACCGTTTCGTCCTGGAGCAAAGAGCTCAAGGACTTGCCCAAGGTTAAGGCCCAATGGGGCCTTGATGTGGGCGGTGTCTATGCGATCTACCGCCAGGGCCTGGAGGCCTGGCTGACCCACTTGTTCGAAACCATCGAAGGGTGCAGCACCATCGAATTGGCGTTGCATTCCGGCGACAAAGTGCAGGAGCAGGACGTGCGCATGCTTGAGCACCTGTTGCTGATTTGCGAACGCCGCAATCTGAACATCGCCCTGTACCCGCACATTCGCTACGGCATGCAAACCACAAGCGAAGCGGCGCAACTCTGTGAGCGTTTCAACCATCCGCGCCTGGGCATTGTGTTCAATGGTTATCACTGGTTCGCCGCCCAGGAAGGCGAGCTGGAGCAGCGTCTGGACGCCCTGTGGCCGTGGCTGAAGCAGGTAAATATTGCCGGCTGCCGACTCTCGCCATTGGGTTGGGGCGGCGCGGCCACCATTGAGCCGTTGGATGAGGGCGAGATGGATAACTTTGTGTTGCTGGGCGCGCTGAAGCGCCGGGGTTACACCGGCAAAGTTGGCTTTCTCGGCTGGGAAAGCATGGGCGGCGATGTGCACGGCAACCTCAATCGGTCGATCAACGCGTTTCGCTCCATGGAGCGGCGCCTGACGCGCAATCCGCATTGGGCATTGATGGCGGACGTTCCCCGGTGAGCGGCGCCAACCCCATTCACGCCCTGGACTCGTTTTTCTACACATCCATGGGGGTGTACAGCTTTCAGGCGCAGTGCGAGATGGTCGCCGAAGTGGGCTATGACGCCATCACTGTCGCGGCCTGGGGCGGTACGCCGCTGACTGATCTGACCCAACTCAAACACGTCAAAGACCGGCATGGCCTGGATATCGCCGCGCTGTACCTGGTGCTGCACGAGGGGCGCAACGATGCCTTGGTGCGGCAAATTGTCGAGTCGGTTGAAGGCGTTGAGCTTATTGAACTGGCGGTGCAGACCTCAGTGAATGGTCTGCCGGCCATCCTCGCTGTGATCGAACGCTTGTTGCCGATTGTCGAGCGTCGCGGCCTGCGACTTGCCCTTTACCCCCATCGAAACCACGTCACGCAAACCACGGCACAGGTAGTGGACATCTGCACCTATTTCCACCACCCGCGGCTTGGCGCGGTGTTCAACGGCTACCACTGGTACGCCAGCCAGGAAGGTGACTTGCAGGGCTGCCTGGACGCCATGGCGCCGTGGCTGATGCAGGTCACCACCTCCGGTTCGGCCCTCTCGCCGCTGGGTTGGGGTGGCGTCGCCACCATGGAGCCGCCAGACCGCGGCGAACTGGACAACTTCGCCCTGCTCGCCGCGCTCGCCAACATGGGCTACAGCGGCCGAATCGGCGTACTGGGTTGGGATTACGGCGGCGATGTGTACCTGAAACTGCAGCGCTCGTTGAATGCCATGCGCGGTATTCAGCAGCGCCTGGCCAATCATCCGAACTGGGGTGATATCCCGCTCAATCGTTAACCCGGGCAAGGCGTCACCTCGCCGGCCTCTACCGAACTGGAGTTGTTATGACTGCACTGTCCGTGCTGGACCTGATGATGATCGGCGAAGGCAAAACCTACGCCGACACCCTTGAGGGCGCACGTCTGCTCGCGCGCCACGTTGAGCAACACGGTTACAACCGCTACTGGATTGCCGAGCACCACGATCTGCCGGGTATCGGGTCCATGGCCACGCCTCTGATCGTGCAGCACCTGGCTGCCGCCACCAGCACGCTGCGGGTGGGCGCCGGCGGCGTGATGCTGCCCAACCATTCCCCGCTGATTGTGGCCGAGCAGTTCGGCACGCTGGACACCTTGTTCCCGGGCCGCATCGACCTTGGCCTCGGCCGCGCACCCGGTAGCGGCGGCGCGACAGTGCGCGCCATTCGCGGCATCGCGCCGGAACGGGACTTTGACCAGGACGTACAAAAGGTGCGCAACTACCTGGAAGACAATGGCCGTGAAGCTGTGCACGCCCTGCCTGGCCGTCACGACATACCGATGTGGATTCTGGGTTCCAGCCTGCAAGGCGCCGACCTGGCCGCACGGCTGGGGCTGCCCTACGCGTTCGCCTCGCACTTTGCGCCACAAATGCTGATGCACGCCCTGGCCCATTACCGGGAAAATTTCCGCCCCTCCGCGTACTTGCAAAAGCCGTACACCATGGCCGGGGTGAACGTCATTGCCGCCGATACACGCGCCCAGGCGCAATATCTGGCCAGCTCTCATCAACAATGGGTGGTGAGGCTGCACGCAGGGCGTCCAACGCTGCTGCCGGCACCGGAGGAAGGCTACCTGGCAAGCATCACACCAAGGGACCGACAGGGACTCGACCAGGCCATGGCCTGCACGGCTATCGGGGATAAAGAGGATGTCGGCACGTGGCTGCGCGAATTCATCGCCACCACCGGCGTAGACGAGTTGATGATCGATGCGCGCATCTACGATTCAGCTGCGCGTTGCCGCTCGTATCAGTTGGCGGCGGAATCGATTGGCGACCTGCTCACTCGTTAACGGTTGTCGACGCGCTTGATAAAGGGACGGACGTCGATAGAGGCCCAGACATTCGCCTGGTTAAAGGGGTCGTTTTGCAGAAAGCGGGTCACGGCTTCTAGGCTGGCGGCTTCATAGAGAAAGAAGCTGCCGATCATGGTGATGCCGTCCGGTTTGGTCAGCGGTCCCGAGATGAGCGTTTTGATCGGGGCCGTATTGAGGTACGCCTTGTGCGCCTCGTAGTGTGCCAGTCGCCGCTCCAGAGCATCGTCGTGATCCAGGCAATAGACGGTGATGTTCATCCGTTCATTTCTCCGAGTTCGCCTTGATAAGGGTGTGTCCGGTCGCCGCGACCGAACACACCGCTCAGCCTAAGGCTGCTTAAGCAAAGGTCAGTACTTGAGTAACAGCCAGACGCGGCTTTTTCGGCCAGTTGTCTGCAGCGGCACGCCCGACGGTAACCAGCATGACAGGCACATCGCTAGCCTCAAGATTGAATGCCTCAGTCACGGCGCCCGCATCAAAACCAATCATTGGGCAAGAGCCCAGATCCAGACCTTTGGCAGCGAGCATCAGGGTCATGGCAGCGAGCGATGCGGAGCGAACCGCTTCATCGCGCTGGAACGCCGGGCTTGGGCCGTACATGTTGCTTGCCGCGCCTACCCAGCCTTCGTACGTGGCGTCGTCAAGGATACCGACGGATTTTGCTGACGCCAGGGCGGCGGGCAAGGTCTCTTGAATGCCCAGTTTGCCGCACACGATAAAGGTGACAGCAGCGTCCAGCACTTTCTGCTGACCGTAGGCAGCAGGATGCAGACGGGCTTTGGCTTCGGCCGAGCGCACGGCGATGAACTTCCAGTTTTGACCATTGAACGCGCTGGGCGCTTGGGTGGCCAAGGCAATCAGCTCGCCGATTTCTGCATCTGATAACTGATGGGTTGGGTCGTAGTTGTTGACCGATGTGCGGGAGGTAATGGCTTCAATAACGGGGTTCATGGTTCATCCAAAAAGGCCGGGGAATGAGAAGAGATGGCTGCCTGGGCGGAGCCTCAGGTGCGCGTAAAACCGTCGAACGAATTCATGTACACCGCGCCGAAGGCGTCGAGGTGTTTGCGGGTTGGCGCGTCTGGATTGCCGTAGACCAGCAGGCTGGTGATCTCTACCAGTTCAAGAAATTTGGCCCCATAGGGCGCGAAGGTTTCTTCGATATGGCTGACCACAGCGTCGGCACGGTAGCGCTCAATGATGTGCGCCTCGGTGTGCGCATCGTTCACGCTGTATTCGTACATCAAAGTGCCGGGCTCTTTGCTGGTGGCGGCGACGATCTTGGCCACAAGTGCTTTGAACTCAGGGAAGTTCTCTGGCGCCAGGCGCAGGGTAAAAATGCTGATGACTTCGTCTTTCATGGTGGCGTCCTCACAGAGGTAAAGGGCCAACCGTGCTGCAGATGCAGGCGGCCGGTTATAGCGTCAGCGGCCATGCTAAGGTAGAGCGACAGGCGGATAAACAGCCTACAAATCACAGATAGGTAGCATCATTTGCTACCAGCGTTTACTTCCAGGAAAGCGGCAATGACCTCCGAAGATTCGTTCAGCGGCATCCATATTTTTCTCGCGACCGCGCGCTCGGCGACTTTTACCGAGGCGGCGGAACGACTGGGACTTTCGAAATCGGCGGTGGGCAAGGCGATTGCCCGCCTTGAGGCTCGGGTGGGTACCAGCTTGTTCTATCGCTCCACCCGGCGCTTGTCGCTGTCGCCGGACGGCGAGGCCTACTTCACCGTGTGGTCTGCCGCCTTGGAAGAAATCAAAGCCACGGAAAGCAACCTGGGCAACAAGCTCGGGGTGCCCACCGGACGCTTACGGGTAGACATGCCGGTGGCCTTTGGCAAACAGGTGGTACTGCCGGTACTGCTGGAAATGAGCAAACGTTTTCCGCAACTGCAACTGACCCTGACGTTCAGCGATCAACTGGTCGACCTCACCGAAGAAGGCATCGATCTGGCCATTCGTTTTGGCAGCGTAGACAGCGTGCCCGGCCTGGTCGCCCGACGCCTCACCTCGCACCGCTGGGTCACCTGCGCATCGCCTGCCTACCTGGCCGAACACGGCACCCCGCTCGCTCTTGAAGATTTGGCGCACCATCGCGGCATCGTTGGTTATCGACGCGGCAGCCTGATGCCCTGGAAGATGACCCAAGCCGGTCAGCCGGTAAAATTCGCGCCGCCACCGACTTACCAATTCGACGATGCAGAAGCGATGATCGAAGCCGCCCGCGCCGGCCTCGGCATTTGCCAAATGCCGCTGTGCCTGTTTGAAAAAGATATCGCGCGCAACGCAGTGGTTACGGTACTGGAGCCGTTCGAGCCGGCACCGGTAGAGGTGCATGCGCTGTGGTCAAAGAGCAACCACTCGCGGCCGAAGATTCGCTACCTGGTGGACGAGTTATTGAA
The DNA here is from genome assembly GCF_003050835.1 of Pseudomonas sp. GV071. GTDB lineage: Bacteria > Pseudomonadota > Gammaproteobacteria > Pseudomonadales > Pseudomonadaceae > Aquipseudomonas. The sequence continues at coordinate 17,715 of NZ_QAOJ01000019.1, forward strand.
GCTCCACGGCCGGGATTAGGCCTTACCCCGGTTAATCAGCGTCATTGCGACGATGCAGACCACCAGAGTGATTGCGGACACCAGCATGGCATTGGACATGCCGTGGGCAAAAGCCGCCGCATCGGCTCGGGCGATCAGGGTTCCGAACACCGCCACGCCAATCACCCCGCCCAACTGCCTGGCCGACGCCATCAGCCCGGACGCAATGCCGGCATCGTGCTGAGAAACCGAGGCCAGCATGGTGTTGGTGATCGAAGGTACCGAGCAGGCGCTGCCAATACCCACCAGCATCAAGGCGCCGTTCAGCAGCCACAGCGACGAGTGCGGACCGATTTCTGCCAGTGCCAGGAAGCCGATTACCTGAATGCTGAAGCCGGTGGTGATGATGCGTTTGGCGCTTACACGACGGGCAATTCGCGAAGACAGTAAGGTCGACAGCGTGAGTACTGCCGTCAGCGGAATAAACGACAGGCCGGTTTTGAAGGCGTCGTAATGCAGCACAGTCTGGAAGTAGATGCTGAACACAAACACGGTGCCGTAGAAGGTGAAATTGATCACCGCCCCGGCCAGCGACATGCTCACCAAACCGGCGTTGGTGGCCAGGCGTGCGGGCAGCATCGGTGCGTTTACATGGCGCTCCACCCACACAAATACCCCTAGAAAACACACCGCGATAGCCAGCGCCGAATACGTCAACAGCGTCCAACCTTGGCCGCTGGATTCAGTCAGCGCATAGGTCAGCGACGCCAGGCAGACCGCGATGCTGAACTGCCCTCCTGCATCGACACTTTTTTCCACCCGTGGCGATGGCGCGGCGTAGCGGCTGATAAGCCAGATCGCCAACACACCGATGGGCACGTTAATCAAAAACACGCTGCGCCAGCCCAGGTAGTCAATCAGCAGCCCACCCAACACAGGCCCTGCGGCCAGCGCGATGCCGCCGCACGCACCCCACAGTGCCACGGCCGACTTGCGCCGCTGCGGGTCTTCGAAAGAGATGCGAATGAGCGTGAGCGACGTCGGCACCAAAAAGGCCGCGCCTACGCCTTGCACCAAGCGCATGGCAATCAGCATCGGCATGTTCTCGGCCAGGCCGCAGCCGATGGAGCCCAGAGTAAACACAGCAAAGCCGGCGGTGTAGGCAGTTTTCGCACCCCATTTATCACCGCAGGCACCGCCCAGTATCAGCAACGCCGAGAACACCAGCGCGTAGCTGTTGATCACCCACTGCAAACCGGTGAGGTCGGTATCAAAGGCCTGTTTAAGGGCGCCGAGGCCCACGTTGACCACGCTGACATCGAGCTGGACGACGAGAAAGCCTAAGCAACAAGCCAGCAGGATGGGCTTGAGAGATGGCGAGGTTGTAGTCATGGGCGCTCGAAAAAAAGAGAGGCGGCAATGCTAACCAAGGAAAAGCATCAGAAAAACGACCTTGAGCTCGCCAATGGGTAGACGTCAGGGCTACGGCCGCCCCATTTGATTGTTTCACTCAGCGGAACGGTTATTCACAAAGGCGCGTATTTATCGCCGAAACTGAATCTATAGACTTTGGCCCATGTCCATTAACCCCTAAACAGGATTCCATCATGAGCCAGGCCTTTCCCGTGCTGTTCGTGTCCCACGGCGCGCCGACCTTTGCCATCGAGCCCGGCCTGGCCGGCGCGCGCCTGGCTGAGCTTGGCCGTTCGCTGCCACGCCCCACCGCAATTGTCATTGTCTCGCCGCACTGGATGACCCGCGGTGGTGTGCGGGTTGGCAGCAGCGCAACGCCGGAAACTATTCACGATTTTGGTGGCTTCCCGCAGGCACTGTATCAACTGCAATACCCGGCACCGGGAGAGCCGCAATTGGCTTCGCAGATCTGCCACCTGTTGTCCGGACGCGGCATTACGGCAACCACCGAAGCGAACCGCGGCCTGGACCACGGCGCCTGGGTGCCGCTGTTGCACCTGCTGCCCGACGCCGACGTTCCGGTTGTTCAAGTGTCGATGCCCTACCCGCTCAGCCCGCAAGGTGCCTGGGAATTGGGCCTGGCGTTGAAGCCGCTGCGCGAACAAGGTGTATTGATCATTGGCTCCGGCAGCCTCACCCACAACCTCTATGAGTTCCGCGGCCACGATGGCGATCCGGCCGAGTACGTTGCACGGTTTGCCGACTGGACCCGCGACGCGCTTGAAGCAGGCGACCTGCCAGCGCTGCTCGACTACCGAAACACCGCCCCCCAAGCGGAGCGTGCGCACCCCAGCGACGAACATTTCCTGCCGTTGTTTTTGGCACTTGGCGCCGCCGGCGAAGATTACAAGGTGGATGTGCTCGAAGGCGGTATCGCCCACGGCGTATTGGCCATGGACAGCTACCTGTTCAACAGCCCATCCGCGTCCACTGTTATTGAGGAGTCCACTGCAGCATGAACGCACCATTAGCCATTTCCGACCTCCAGCAAGAGCCCGAATCCGGCCTCCAGTACCGCCGGGTGCTTAGCGCTGATGCGCCACGCGCGCGCTTGCTGCTGTTACACGGTGTGGGCGGCAATGAAAGCAACTTGGCCGGCCTTTCCAGCTTTATTCCGCATGACGTGGAAGTGCTGCTGGTACGCAGTCGGCTACAAATTGGCGCCGACGGCTTCGCCTGGTTTCAAGTGAGCTTCACCACCACCGGGCCGGTGATCAACGAAGAGCAAGCCGAAGTCAGCCGCCAGAGCCTAGTGCAATTCGTACAAGCGTTGCCGCCACTGCCAACGGTGATTGCCGGCTTCAGCCAGGGCGGAATTCTCAGTGCCAGTGTGGGTCTTAGCGCGCCGCACTGCGTGGCGGGCTTTGGTCTGCTCAGTGGGCGAATTCTGCCGGAACTGGCGCCACACATTGCCGACGCCAACACGTTGAGCACACTCTCGGCCTTTGTCGCCCATGGTCATGCAGACAACAAACTGCCGGTGTCCTGGGCACAGAAGGCCGACGCCTGGCTTAACCAATTGAACGTGAAACATGAAACGCACCTGTACGACATGGGCCACGAAATCACCGCCGAAGAGGTGGAAGATTTTGTTCAGTGGCTGAAACCCTTGCTGGGAATCGTGTGAGGGTTGAGCCGATGAAAGCCGACGTCGATGTGCTGCTCAAAGCCTTGGCCAGTCCGATGCGCCGGCAAATCCTCGGTTGGCTGCGCGACCCGGAAAAGCACTTCCCGCAGCAGGAACATGCATTCCTGCTTGGTGTGTGTGCCGGGCAGATCGAACGCAAGTGTCAGTTAGCCCAGTCGACGGTGTCGGGCCACCTGACCACGTTACAGAGTGCCGGTTTACTGACCTGCCAAAAGCTTGGCCAGATCCATTTTTTCAAACGCCGCGAAGACACCATCGCGGAGCTGGCGCGAACGATGGAAATGCGGCTGTAAAGATGGGGGCTGAGTACTGACATGATTATCTGCGAAGACACATTCGACGCTCTCGACCTCAATCTGCTGATGGTTTTTCTGCGTATCTACAAAGAGCGGAGTCTGACCTTGGCCGCAAAGAGCCTGGGCGTAACACAGCCCGCCGTCAGCAACTCTCTGGCAAAACTGCGCGAAAAATTTGGCGACCCCTTATTTACCCGTGTGGGCCGAGGCGTTTCACCCACTCGCGCTGCAGATAAAATCGCTGCCGAGCTATGCCCCGCAATGAGGCAGATCGAGGTCACCCTGCTCTCGTACCTCAAGAACTAAGTAAGTGCCGCCATATCAGTCCATCAGGCCAAACACCTGGCGGTGTCCATCCATCCGTGCCATCGATAATTGGCATTACCCAATACACGTTCCATCTGGCCGTCAGAGCGGGAAAATAGTGCCATCGAAAAACCCACACTCGGCGTACCGCCACAAGGACATCCCCATGCGTATGGTTCTCTCTGCTTTGGTTGTTTTAACGCTGCTGACTGGTTGTGCCTCTGTGCTTGACCAGCCAACAGTCGCGTTGGCAACGGATAAATCCCCGGAAGAATTTGCCGGATGCGTCATGCCGAAGCTTGAAGCACAAGCCCTCAATCCTTCCCTCTCTCAGGGGCAGCGGCACTATAGGATTTCGCTCACCAGCGCCGTCGCAGCGGACAAGGTCATCGACGCCTTCAAGGCATCGGCAGGTAGCAAGGTGTTCGTTTATGAGCGCACGGTGCTTGCTGCTGAGTTTGAGCAAGCGGCCAGAGATTGCGTTTAAAGACAGACGACATGTGAGTGTCTTGGCCGATAGCCGCCCCGAGTGATCAGGGCAGCTAGCCTGGCACTACTTGGCTTGGGCCATTTCGCTTTTGATCAAATCGTATAACGGCTGAGCGCCAAACTCGGGCAGGGGCTTGCCGTTCACGAAAAAGGTCGGCGTTCCTTGCACACCCGCGGCCTTCGCATCGGCCGCATCTTGCGCCAACACCGCATCGATCTTGGCGGACGTCATCTGCTCCCTGGCTTTCTGCACATCCAGCCCCGCCGCTTGCGCCGCAGCCCAAGCCTTTACGATCTGCGGGTCGTCATGCCAGCCCGGTTGCGCTTCCAGCACGGCCTCCAGCACCTGCGGGAACACGCCTTGCTGGCGTGAGGCCTCTAGGAGCCGCACGGCTTGCTCCGAACCCGGATGCAGAAGCACATAGCGCAGCACCAAACGAATGCTGCCAGGGTTCTTCGCCATCATGTCTTTGACGATGGGATAAAACGCCCGGCAACTTTCACAGGAGGGATCGAAGAACTCCACCACGGTCACTGGCGCATTGGCGGGGCCGAAGGTTGGCGAGTGGAAACGCACCAGGTAGCTCACGGTTTGTGCGGGCACCTGTGGCATGGGTTTCTCTACCGTCGCACGGTAGAAATAAGCTGCAGCAGCAAAGCCGACAACAGCAAGGATCAGAACGGACAGTACGGTGGCGCGTCTGCTCATGGCAGGAGTCTCCGGCGAATCTGGATAAGAAGAATGATGATCAGGGTGAACACACCCACCGAAAGAAGCGGTAACGGCAGGCCGCCGAGAATGGTCATGTCGGCGCCTGAACAGGACGGCCCTGCCCCACAGGGCTTCAGGCTTTCGGTGATGAGGCCGGTGTAAAGCAGGCTGTGGTACAGCGCGATCAGCCAGCCGGTGGCCGCAACGGGCAAGGCGTAGCGCCACACACTGAAGTCGGTCAGGTAGCAGGCCACGCCGAGGATCACCACCAGCGGGAACATGAATGCGCGCTGAAACCAGCACAGTACGCAGGGCGCCTGGCCCATCACTTCACCGACAAACAACACGGCCAGGGTCGAGGCAACCGCAAGGAGCCAGGCGGCCAGAAGCAGCCACCAAGTGTTCAAGGATCGCTCAGTGGTCATGGTCAAAGACCTCTGGTTTCGTCACGGTGGGCAGCAGGTAGCAGCGCTGCGAAGGCGGGACGAGCCCGTCCGCCGCTGCGAAAAAATTGCGAATACATGGAAGGTTCCTGAATGAATGAGTCCGAGCCCCAAGGGGCTATCAGGTCAGCATCCAGGCCCGCGGCGGGCGTTTGATCAGGAAGATGGGCGACGGCGGCAGCGCGTGCTGCGCAGCGTCTATGCGAGCAGACTTCCTGCCCGGGGAGGTAAAGGACAATACAGCGATCAGATGAGGAATGTCGTGGTGATGGTCGCCCAGGTGCGACGCATGTAAATGCTCCACGCCCGCAGCCTGCTGCAATGGCTCGGCAAACTCGCACGTAGCACTCAACACTCCGGTAGCTGGCGAAACCGTATGCGCCGCCCAGACCGTGAACAAGGCGATCACGAGGGCAAACAGCAACAGTGCGGGTTGGGTTCTACCGGGCATTTGCGTTCTTCATTCAAAGCAGCGAGGCATTATCACCACGAACAGGGAAAGCTGAAAGCCTGTGTGCGCTCCGCTAGTGCTTATGATCATGGTCGTGCTCGTGCTCGCTTTCAGTGTCGTGCGCACGCAGGCTTCCTGGCGGGTCGACCTGCACGGTCACATGATCGATGGCGTAACGCTCGCGCAGTCGTGCTGCAACCTGCGCAGGGAGCGCTAGCGTATCCGCCCCTGCCAGAGGCGTGACATGAATGGTGGCCACAATACTGTCGTCGGTCAGCGTCCAGGCATGGAAATGCCCGGCCTCGGCAACGCCCGGCACTTGCGTGACATCACGCTCTGCCGCCTGGATATCCAGGCCCTGCGGCACTGCCTGCAGCAGCACCCGCAGTGAATCCGCAACCAGTGACCACGCCGACTTCACCACCAGCACGGCTACCAACACCGATAACAGCGGGTCGAGAAAACTCCAGCCGGTGAACATGATGCCGATCGCTGCCGCGATTGCGCCGACCGAACCCAGCAAATCACCCATCACATGAATCAGTGCACCACGCAGATTGCTGTCGCTGGAGCCGCCCCTGCTGAGGATCAATGCACCGACGATGTTTACCACCAGCCCGATTACCGCGACCACCAACATCGGGCCGGCGAGGATTTCGGTGGGACTATTGAGGCGGCGGTAGGCCTCCCAGGCGATCCAGATCACCAACAGCAGCAACGCGACGCCGTTGGCCAGCGCAGCGAGCACCCGCACGCGATGAAAACCGTAGGTGCGTTGTGAGTCCGGCGCGCGTGCGGCCACGCGGTAGGCGATGAGTGCCAACAACAACGCCGCTGAGTCGGAGGCCATATGGCCGGCGTCGGCGATCAGTGCCAGCGAGCCAGAAATGGCGCCACCTAGGGCCTGGATACAGGCATAGGCGGTAGTCATTACAAAGACGATGAGAATTCGACGGGCGTTGGCGGAAGATACCGAGACGGCGTGGGAGTGGCCGGGCGCGGAATGATTACGGCCCGCTGATTTTTCGTTCAAGGTATGCCTATTTGTCTGTCTGGCTAGTGAAGGTCAGAACGTGTGGGGCGAAAGAGGTTCTTCAGAAGAACGACGACATGTGAGTCGACTCTCAATCACACAGGCTTCTTTGCACGCGGCTTACGCTTGGCCGCCGCATTTTGCTGCTTCTGGGAAAGCTGCCGCTCTAAGGTATCGCCCCTAGCTTGTTGCGCGGCTGCTTTCTGTTCAGCCTGGCTGAGCTCGACCTGTATCGCAGCCAATCGGCGTTGGACTTGCTCCAGTTGACGGTTGGCAGACTTGAGTTGCGCAAGAACGCCTTTGTTTTCCTCGCGGGCACGATCTACTTCGCGGTGAGCACGCTCCTCTACACCTCGTGCATAAATTTCCTGGGCTTCCCTTTCTCGTTCCGCCTTTATCTGAGCGTTCTGCAACTGCTCTTGGAGCGTCAGCCCCTGTTGCTGTGCGGAATCACGCTCGCTAACTAGTGTTGCTCGCTGCTGTACCAAATCTTCAATTTGCAGCTGGCGATGTTCCAACAAAAGCTCCAGATCAGCTAAACGTGTCTCGGCTGATTGCCTGGCATCGGCTGCTTCAGCCGCACGTTGGCGAAAAGTGGCCGACTCACGCCGTGCCTGCTCCTCAACCTCAGCAACTCGCTCACGCTCGGCCGCGACGACCTGACGTTGATCGCTAAGGCTGAGTTCGGCGACGCCGGATGCCAGGTGAATTGCTTGCTGCCACACCTGCACAAACGCTTGCGACACCTCCGCCGGCAACGCCGGCAGACGTGTTTCCCCGCTAAGTCGCTCGGCGAGCCGCGCCCACCAGATATCAAGCAGCCCGCCAACGCGCGCCGGACTGCCCCGTCCGAGTTCTAGCCGCACACGTTCAACCGTGGGGCGCTCACCGCGTGCCAACACAGCGTCAGCAGCCGCAAACACGTCAGTTTCGGGTACGCCTACCGCCATGGTTCACCTCGGGCTATATTAGGTCTGATAATGAAAGATTATCCGACCTTATTTGATTGATAATGGAATAATAATACGTTGAACGTATTGGAAATTACACAGCAGCTTCCGTTGAGCGACGAACCGCTGCTAGAGCCGCATTTGCTCGCTGAAAGCGCCCAGGAAGCCGCCAAGGCGTTCATCGCCGGCGGCACTGCAGCGAACACTGTTCGAAGTTATCAAAGCGCCCTCACCTACTGGTCCGCCTGGTTGCGACTGCGTTACGGCGTCGCATTGGGCGATAAGGCGTTGCCCGCAGAACTGGTTATTCAATTCATCGTCGATCACTTGGCGCGCCCTCTAGAAGACGGCTCATGGACGCATCTACTGCCTGCGTCGATCGACGCAGCGCTGGTAGCAGCGCGCGTGAAGGCAAAGCCTGGTCCGCTGGCGCATAGCACTGTCAGCCATCGTCTAGCGGTGCTAAGCAAATGGCATCGACTCAACGATTGGGATAGTCCCGTCGAAATGCCTGCGGTTAAAACCCTACTGCGAGATGCCCGAAAGGCACAGGTGCGCCAGGGCATAACCGTACGCAAGAAGACGGCTGTGGTGGCTGAGCCTTTACAAGCAATGCTGGCCACGTGCACAGATGGCGTACGCGGAATTCGAGACCGCTCCCTCCTCCTTCTAACCTGGAGCGGCGGCGGCCGTCGGCGATCAGAAGTGGTAGCCATGCAAATAGGCGATGTCCGCGCGCTAGACGCTGACACGTGGCTTTATGCATTGGGAGCTACGAAAACCGATAGCAGTGGTGCTAGGCGGGAAAAACCCCTACGCGGGCAGGCAGCCGTCGCGCTAGCGGAATGGCTGGCGGTCGCCCCTGCTGATTCGGGGCCTCTGTTCAGGCGCATGTTTAAGGGAGACAAGGTAAGTACTCTTGGCCTTTCAACCGATCAGGTCGCGCGCATTGTGAAACGGCGGGCAAAGCTGGCTGATTTGGACGGTAACTGGGCTGCTCACAGCCTTAGATCGGGCTTCGTGACAGAGGCTGGCCGGCAAGGAGTACCTTTAGCCGAGGTCATGGCGATGACTGAACATCGCAGCGTTGGAACAGTTATGGGGTACTTTCAAGTCGGCACTCTTTTGAACAGCCGCGCAACGACCCTGCTAGCCGAACCGTTAACTCCGCCTGATCAGCGCGAACACGAGCACGGCTAGTCACCCACCACAAATCAAGCCGAGCCGAGCCGAATAGCGCAACATATGACGACGAAGGCGAGTTATGAATAATTTTGCGTGCTTTAACTACCGATCACTCAACCTATAGATTGGGGACACCTATTCGACATGCCGCAATCGCCATGAGTTAGTAGATCAAGGAGTGATAGCTGGCGCCCCATATTTCGATTAATTCTAACTAAATCCTTGGAAGTACGCGCATACCACGATAATAGAGATTAGCTTTCAACTACTAATCAGCTTGGGGTACAAAGCATGAGAACTGACGGCAAATCGATAGCTCCAGTTACTAGGCTAAAGGTTCATACCGTGTTCAGCCTCGCAGCGGACCCTCGAGATTGCATTCATGAAGAACTTGTACGAACTTATCGGATGAGAGTGATGGCCTTTGACGAGCGCAGCAGCTATGACTTAGAGGAGGTGCAAGTCGGACTGCTACATATCCAGATCCTGCGTTTCGGTGTAGCACTCGATCTCGGATATGACCCCGCAGACTTAGCTAAAGAGGTAAGCGAAGATGTCTTCAGAATCTATTCGGCGCTTCAGGAAGACTTCGGAAACATAGGCGACGGAATGAATCAAAATTGTCTCATGGTGTCGCACCTGTCTTTCGACGAGCCCTATCGAGGCAGTACCTTTGAATTAAGCACGCTTAGAACTGCCTTGATCGGGTTAAGCTCAGGTGTGTCTCGTGTGTTTCTTCCTCTAAGCGTGGTTAATCCTCACATAAACCCTAGGGACCTCAAAGAACTGAATGCCACTGCTCTGCCGTTTTGCAAACTAGGGTTTAAGCCGCTTAAGTTGGGAAGTTGTATTCTATGGCTCGACCTAGAGTTGCTCAGTTTTTGGAAGGCATAAAATCGCAAAAATGGCAGTGGGAAACGAGAGAGAGAGAGAGCAAAATTGGATTACTCGACTAAATATCTGCGCTGGCTCGCAGCGAAGAGATTGCTTGAGTCTCAAGGAATTGAGTCTCCGCCCTTTACTCAGCTGAAAAAAACGCTCAGTAAAAACACTTTGAAATCTTATGCTGACGCTGTGAGACGCTATCAATTTATATGCGGAGGCCCTTTGCCAGCAAAAACGGAAAACATTCTCAAGTATTTAAACGCTCAAAAACAATCAATGTCTCCAGGGTCGTTGAAAGTTTTTATTGCTGCAATATCCAAATGGCACAGCGACATTCACTTTGAAGACCCTACACAGCATTTAGCCGTACGCATACTAATGGACCACATACAGAACACAAGCAGCCACGAGAAGCGAAGCCAACTGCGCATAGAATTTTCAGATCTAAAAAAAATGATGGGCTTCCTTGATGAGGTCTCTTACGAAGATAAAGTAGAAGACTTTCTGCCTCACTCGGTTAAATACTTATCTTCTACAAGAAATAAATGCATACTGCTGCTAGGCTATTGGTGCTCGCTCACCCATCAACAGATTGTGAACATTCATTTCAGCGACCTGCAATTTAGCGATAATGGATTAAGTATTAGACTATCTGACCTCCCCGGCGAGGATAAACATATTTTCGTTAGACGAAAGAAATGCTGCTGTCCCACTAGATCGATAGAAGAATGGATTAGTGCTTCCTTATTGAAGAAAGGCCCCTTATTTCGAAAAATTTCCAGATGGGGAATAGAGACGGGATGTCTCGCACCTGAATCACTGAACTCAATTGTGAGCTCAATTTCAAAACAGGCGGGAACTGCGAACATATTCACTTATACTGCGGTACGAAAAGGTCTTGCTGTGAGCAAAAATAATATCAATAAAAAAAGATCAACGAATTTTTGAGGAGAAGATCCGGTCATCTGAAAATAAACAGCGCTGCTGATTACGCGCGCTAGGTAAAATTAAGAGTTATCCACAAACCTTTTGCACAGGGCTCGCAGCTCCAAAGGATACATTTGAATTCGACTTTCAAACCACCTCCTTCCTCCAACTTCCGGATTGCCCGAAACCAACAGATATAAAAGCGCTTTATTTTTTGGAATCATCATACCCTTATAGCCTAACAAAATTCTCACACGATCCCAGCGTTTTGCCGCACCAGGCAATCCTAAAAGGAAAGAAATAATTGCTAAGGCCAAAAGTCGAGGGTATGGCTCCTTTATTTCTAGGTGAGCTGAGAACCTATCATCCTCGTGCCTGAATACTGTTCTCTCAACTGAAAAGTTTCGGCCTGTTATTTTTTTTGCAACTTGAAAGCAAAAAGGGCGAGGCTCAACATAATGAGTATGGCCTCTTAATATGAGCGAAAATAAATCGTATACAACAGCAAGCTCAGGACCAGCAATGCTCTCCTCCCAAGCGACAAGTAGCATAATTCTCTGTTGAAGCAATAGAGCTAAATTAACAACCTCATGATCAAGTCTGCTCAATAAAGCAGCACCATTTACCGAGGACTTCGCGTGAATTGGCCAGACTGAAGACGTGACTTCATGCTGATACTCTTGATCAATGACAATTCGGCAAGCTTCAGTGGCCCTATGCTCCGTAGATCTACTTAAATTAAAACCAAGGCTGCACATTTTAGTACCGTGGATCTCGCAAATCACGTACCAACCGTAAGACCAAGCCTCTCTCCAAACCGCTGTTTTAACTGCTTTCATGTCACCCTTTACGCAGTCTGAGCAGAAATTAACTCGCCTTAAGGGCGGCGCGAGCATGAACCCCGTTTTTGATTTAGACCTGAAAAAAATATCTGGAGGCGCAAAAGGTAGTAAAGCAATAAGCTCCGAAATTTCTGAGTCTGAGTAATAGTCAATATCACTAACCTCAGGAGATTCCAGTAGCCTCCGAACGCCTTTGATATTGACATTAGCCCCATCCTGTGAGGCGTAAACTATCTGTCTCTCAAGCCAAGAGGATATGGTCTCACCAACTTCAAATTCAGTCACTAATTCCACCTACTCAGAAAAAGGCATATCCCGGCCCTTCTTGATCAACTCCAAATCTATTTCTTCACGCCCTTCTAGAACTGCCCATGATGCTGCGTTACACAGGATTTTAACAATCGCATCCAGCACGCCGTCCGACTCTTTAATTAAGTGCCTTACAATTGCCGGCTTTCCTAACTTGGATGGAGATTTAAGAGGAAATGTCATAGCATAACTTTCGACAAACGAACGAACACCTTGCTCGTCTTGCCAGCGGGCCAATTCAATCTTGGTGAACCTCCGAGAAAACTGAGCATCAGAATCGATAGCATCATGGCAGTCCTCAGTACCGAGCCCTATTACTATGAGGTGATAAGGCGACCCCGAAAGCTCTTTTAATAGCTTCATATTTTTAGCTTGATCCGAGCGATTAGCATGGAGCATGTCATTCACTTCGTCTAACACTATCCCTCGGACATTACGCGCTGATAAAGCTGCAGCGATTCTTCCATCCTCAGTTTTTCCGCTCCGGTATATGTTCCCTGTAAGAGCGCCTACTAAATCATCGCTAAAGACTTTATGGCCTGTCGCGTGCCTTGCTCTGATGGTCATTGAGGCAAGAATCTCTTCATTATTATTACCTCCACTACCGTGCAACTTTACAATTCTCTGGTAAATTGAGCTCTTCCCCATCCCTCCAGCGGAAGAAATTAGTAAGCAAGGAGATTGATGCTTGTCAGGCAAGCGCATCATATATCTGACGTATGCTAATATTTTAGCAGCCTGAGGGTATTCCACCCAAATATCCTCGTTTATGGCTTGAATGCGTATCGCGTCTTCGGCCTCAACGATTATTCTGCGAGATGGAACAACATGAGCATATTTATCTGAGTCACTCATATCAGCCCTCATACGTCCACTGGAAAAAAATTAACTGCGGACGTGTAGTTCTCCGGCTCAGACAGTTCTTCTATGTTGACGCATGCAGGCATTGCTCTTGCCGCAACATCGAACCCTGTTGCATTTTCTCGATGCTCCTTCGTTTTTTTAGCTTTTTTTGTTAAAGCTTTTGATCTGTCAACCAACTCCCGATTTTTACGCACCATAAGAAACACTTCTTCAGAGGTGGCTCTTGATCCGCTTTTTCGGTCGCGAGCTAGCTCTCTTTTAGCTGACTTAAGTTCCTCAAGCGAAACATTAGGGCGGGTTATATCGCTGTAAGCAACTTGGATGTATCGCCCGCCCGATGGGTTAACCCATACATGTCGCAATGAGTACGGATTATACTTGACCGAATGTTTTCTATTTGAGATGAACGAAGCCAGTGCAGGCGACCAATACTTAACACCCCAAATCTCTATCCCTTGCCTAGAAATAACCCTTCTCTGCTCTGGCAGGAAGTCGATCATAAAATCATTGGCGTTATTAATCAGAGCGGGATGGGACAACGCCCCTTTATCATCGGTCCAACCCTCGATCCATTTTTCATGAGGGCTTTTACCATTTAGCATTCGATGCTTAGTATGATGATACGCCTGAATGGCACGAGCAAACCAAAGCCTAAACTCCGAAAATGTTAGACACGCCTTCCCTTCGCTATCGTAGTCACCCCTTAATACCACATTAGACAGTGTCATTCCGGGTAAGAAATTAATATAACTCATATTGAGAGTTCCATTTAGACGTTCGATATGACCACCCCACCATGGCTTACCAATCGGCCTCCAAGCTAGTTTTATATTGTTTTTCTTGGCAGCAATTCGAAAAGGCGTGGACTTAAATTCTTTAGCGTTGTCCATTGCTATTTCTTCGGGCTTTCCGTAATAAGGATATTTAATATCCTCGTCCTCAAGCGCCTCAATCCATTTGCCCTTCGGAAGCACTGCATGACTGATTGCCATTGCCACGTTATAAGAGCTTGGCGCATCGAGAGAAAGGTAATAACCCGGGACAACTCTAGAGTTAATATCTATAATTAAGGTCGCCCATGGCCTGCACAGAGGCTTTCGGGTTTTTTCGTCAACTATAATACAATCGATCATACAATGATCCATTTGCCATTTAGCAAGGGGTCGCTCGGATATATTGCTCTTTGGTCGAGCCGCATATTTATCATTTGCTCGTTTGAAACCAATTTTTGATCTTGCGAGATCCGATTCAGGCAACTCATATAATCTTTTTTTAATACTTGTGTACGACGGCGCCTGTTCACCAGCACATCGGCACATTTCTTCCACTCTTTTGTATATGCTGACTATTGTGCTGCCCGGCCCCTTCCATTCACTCTTAATCGCGGCACTAATTATGGCTTCGATATTTTGAGGTAAAAATTTCGTACCTGCCGGCCTTCCTCTCTTCGCTCTAAGAAGTGTCTTTGGACCTTCATTTTCGTCATATTGACGCAGAAGGACGTATGTCTGAGGCACACTCAGAGATAACGAAGAAGTTAATTCCTTGAAGGCACCCTTTCTTTCAGGTTGCTGCAGATACTGCTTAATTTTTTCGTGACGAGATTCGGCAAGCTCCCACTCAGCTAAAGAAGCTCCGGTTTGTTTTTTACGCGGTTCTGCTCCCAAGATTGAGGTCGGGGGGACTGGTTCGAGGTTAGACGGCTCAGTCTCGATGAATTTGTGATCCGACTCACAGTAGAGTTGCACAGAGGTTTCGCTCAGCGAGGAGACGTATGCCCACACGCGGCCTCCATACAAAAAACGATCACCCTTTTGTATTTTCATGACCAATGAACTTTGGTTTAAAAGTAATAATTCAAGCAGAACCCTACTTAAACACAATAAAAACTGCTCCTGGGTCGGTTAGTGATGACTCAGAATCTGCAAAAAATTATAATTATCAGAAGGTTGCAAATTATTCTTTTTAAGCACTTACGACAAATTTACCCTGGGCAAACCCAGGATCGCCTCAGCCCAAGCCTGTCCTCCACGAATTGCCCGTTGTGAAGGATCGGCTGGAACGTCGGCCGGTATGGCGTTGAACGGTACTGTGAAACGGTCTTGCTGTGGCTCAGCCCTTGGGCATCACCACGGTATGTGCGTGAAACCCTTTGGTCTTCAGGTCCAGCATCAGTTGAGTAATGTCCGGGCCACCCATCCAGGTGTCGCCCATGTGGTATTGCGTGGTGCCGCTGGTGATTTCGCCAGTGCCCAGGTAGTCACGGGCTTCCTTGGGCAGTGCTGACAGTTCGACGCCAACCTTGGCGTAGACTTCCTTGCCGGTCGTTCTGTTTTTGAAAAGACTGGCTCTCATGGGTATTCCTTAAAGGCGATATGCCCCGTCACTGTACGCTACCAGCCGCCAAATCCCCGCAAGAATCTGTGACTGCAACGCATGCTGCTGGCGCCAGCCTCAGGTTTCGATACCTTCGCCGGGGACCGCAGCAGGCGCCTCTGCCTTGTCTTTAGGCGGCGCGTCAGCCCCCTCTTCCACCGGTTTGCCAAGCAGTTCGCTCGTCGACTTTTGCGCTTGGTCGATCTTCTCGTTCAGCGTGTTGACGGTGTCGCTGATGGTTTCGCGAGCCAGTTCCTGTGCGGCTTGGCCGGCTTTCTCGGTGAGTTTTTGCGCTTGCTGTTCAGCGGCGTCGCAGCCGGCCAGGGTCAAGCCGATGAGGGCCGTGAACGTGAGTGCGGCGAGGGGTGATGCATGCATGGTGTTCTCCAACGGTGTGCGGTTGAGCGCCCAGGCAGCCCTGGGCGGCTCGTTGATCAGGAACGGTCGGTTTCGACCGCGGTTTCGGCCGGTGGTGCGTCGTGGCGGGTTTTCCATAGCGACAACAGCACGCCGCCTAGCAGCAGGCCGAGGGTCACACTGAGGGAAATCACCGGCGGGGTTTTGCCGATGATGCCGACCAGGAAGATCTTGCAGCCGATAAACACCAGCACCAGAGCCAGGGCGTACTTGAGGTAAGCGAAACGGTGAATCATCGCCGCCAGGGCGAAGTACAACGCGCGCAGACCGAGGATCGCGAAGATGTTCGAGGTGTAGACAATGAACGGGTCCTGGGTGATGGCGAAAATCGCCGGCACGCTGTCCACCGCGAACACCAGGTCAGCGCACTCAATCAGCACCAACGCCAGCAACAGCGGCGTGGCCCACAGTACTGAGCGGCCATTGGCATCCGCCTGACGGACGAAAAAACGCCCCTCGTGCAAGCGGTCGGTCACCCGCAGATGGCGACGCAGGAATTTCACCAGCGGGTTCTGGCTGAGGTCCGGGTGATCGTCGACCTTGCTGAACAACATCCGTACCCCGGTGAGCAGCAGGAACGCGCCAAACACAAACAGAATCCAGCTGAATTCGGCGATCAGCGCCGCGCCCAGGCCGATCATCAGGGCACGCAGCACGATGACCCCGAGGATGCCCCAGAACAGCACTTCATGTTGGTACTTACGCGGGATGGCCAGGAAGCTGAAGATCATCGCCATGAGGAACACGTTGTCCATCGACAACGATTTTTCGATCAGAAAGCCGGTGTAGAAATCCATCCCGGCGTCGCCGCCTTTGAGCTGCCACACCCACAGGCCGAACAGCAGGCCGGCGCTGATGTAGCCAGCGGATAACAACAGGCTTTCTTTGACGCCGATTTCGTGGTGCTCGCGATGCAGTACACCGAGGTCGAAAATTAGCAGGCTGATAACGATGGCGATAAACGCCAGCCATAACCACGTAGCGGTGCCGAGGAACTCGGCCATGAAGAACGGTTCTAGGGTGCTCATAAGCCCCTCCTGAGTCGAAGTTGTACAAACTGCAACTCCGACATGGCAGCTAAAAAGCTGTCAGAGGGGCCCGGTGTCGCCGCGCCAATTTACCAGCCGAGGCAGAAGGCTCAAGCCTGTAGTCGTTGCAAAGTGTCTCATCGGCCCTCGCCTGGCGCTCTGGCGTTGCTCGCATAAACTCAAGAAGCCAATGAAACGGGGATGCCCTTGCTGACCATCATCGATGAGCGACGCCATGCCGTCTGACCACCACGCCGTGCCTAACCGCAGCAGTGAAGCGCTGACCCGTGCGTCGCTGGTGAAGTTTGCCGGGCTGTTCAGTTGCGTGTTTTTACTGGCCGCCTATCTGCTCATCTACCTCAGCCATGACCTGGACCATACCGAGGAAGTTGAAAGCGCCTTCTACACCGAAAAAGCCATGCAGGCGTTTGAGAAGTCACTGCGCTCGACGGTCAAGGACTACGCCTTCTGGGGCGATGCCTATAAACACCTGCACAGCGAAGTGGACCCGGAGTGGGCGTACGTTCGCCGCAACATCGGGCCCACCCTGTATGCCGACTTTGGTTTCCAGGCACTGTTTGTTGTCGATGACAGCGGTCGCACGGTGTACTCGGTGATTCAGGGTAACTTGCAGGCCGTTCAGGCCGAGCAATGGCTGCAGCAACCGCTGGACGCGATCCTCAGCAAGGCCCGCGCCGGGGCCGAAGCGGAAACGCCCGCCACGGCGTTTATCAATGTCGGCGGCCTGCCCGCACTGGTCGCCGCCGCCGCGATAACGCCAGGAACCGACCCCACAGTGGAGCCAGATGAGCGCCTACCGTCGGTGCTGCTATTTGTCGATGTGCTGGACGCTGCCCGGCTGGAAATGATCGGCAAGGACTACGGTGTCGACGGCCTGCGCATGGCAACGGCCGATGAGCTCAACGAGTCATCGACTCTGGCCCTCGGCGAGCATGGCGCCGCCGGCATTCTGCACTGGAATCCGGCCAGGCCGGGGCAGCGTTTATTGGCCCTGGGTTTACCGCTGTTAGGGCTGATTGCCTTGCTGGTGGCGCTGATGGCCTGGGGCTTGTTGCGCCGCACCACCCGCGGCGCGCAAGCGTTAGATAGCAGCTATGGCTCCCTGCAACGCAGCCAGAGTGCGCTGGCCATCAGCGAAGCGCGCTTTCGCGACATCGTCGAAATCAGCTCGGACTGGATCTGGGAAATAGACCCAGACTGGCGCTTCACCTACCTGTCGGAGCGCTTCGAAGACGTTACCGGGCTGTCGCGTGAGCGTTGGATCGGCGCGCCCATAGACGAACTACTCAGCACCGAAGCCGGCAGCGTGTCGCAGTGGCTGAGCAGCAATCGCCGCCCCGACACCCGCATTCACTGCCGCTACCTCGACACCCGCGGCCAACAGCGGATTACCCGCGTATCGGCACGGGCCATGGCTGAACACGGTTTTCGCGGCACCGCCACCGACGTCACCGGCGAAGTCGAAGCGCAGCGGCAAATCGAGTTCCTGTCCCGGCATGACGCCCTCACCGGACTGGCCAACCGCACCCGTTTGCAGGAGTTCCTCGACGGCAAACTGAAAGCCCTGCCCACCCTGGAGCAACCGCTGGTGATGCTCAGCCTGGACCTGGACCGGTTCAAACCGGTGAACGATCTGCTCGGCCATGCGGCTGGCGATCGGGTGCTTAACGAGGTCTCCAACCGGCTCGCCGCCTGCGTGCGCCAGGACGACCTGGTGGCTCGAATCGGCGGCGATGAGTTTGTGTTGATCCTCTGCGACCTGCACTCGCAAAGCGACGTCGAACTGTTGTGCCAGCGCTTGCTGGAGTCCATCGAACAGCCAATCGATGTGGAGCAACAGCAAACCTTCGTCAGCGCCAGTATCGGCATCGCCATGGCGCCCAGCGATGCGCTGGAGGCCAGTGAGCTGCTGCGCTACGCCGACATCGCCCTGTACGAAGCCAAGGCCGGTGGGCGCAGCACCTGGCGTTTTTATTCCGGCGACATGAACTCCAAAATCGTCGAACGCCGGCGCCTGGAAACCGACCTGCGTTTTGCCATCCAACACGACGAACTGCGCCTGCACTTCCAACCGCGTTATCGCGTGGCCGATGGCCAGATGGTCGGCGCCGAAGCCTTGGTGCGCTGGCAGCACCCCGAGCGCGGCTTGATCCCACCGGACACCTTTATCCCGATTGCCGAACAAACCGGCCTGATCATCGCCCTCAGCAACTGGGTGCTCAGCACCGCCTGCCGACAGGCAGCGCAGTGGCCCTCCTCACTGTTTCTGTCGATCAACCTGTCGCCCATCGAGTTCAAAAGCGGCAGTCTGCTGGAACGCATTCAGACCACCCTCACCGACTCGGGCCTCGCCCCTGCCCGCCTGGAGCTGGAAATCACCGAAAGCGTGATGCTCGACGATGGCGTCGGCGCCCTGGAGGTGATGCACACCCTCAAAGACCTCGGCGTGCGTTTGGCCATGGACGACTTTGGCACCGGCTATTCGTCCCTCAGCTACCTGCACACCTTCCCCTTCGACGGTCTGAAAATAGACCGCAGCTTCCTCAGCCGGATGGTCGCCAGCGACGACGACAAAGCGATCATCCTGGCCATCGTCGACCTGGGCCACGCCCTGTCGCTCACCGTCACCGCCGAAGGCATCGAAACCGCCGAGCAACTGCAGATGCTGAAAACCGTGGGCTGCGACGAAGGCCAGGGCTACTTCCTCAGCAGGCCGTTGTCTACAGAGGCGTTTAACGCGTTGTTGCAGGCTGCTCACACGCCGGGCTGATACCCCGCCATCAGGCTTCGCGGTGCGAGGTTTGCAGCAGCCGATTGAACGCATCGATGGTCAGTGGCGGGTAGTAGTAATAGCCCTGCACCTCATCGATCCCCTCGGCTTGTACCAGTTGCAGTTGCGCCGCCGTCTCGACACCTTCGGCAGTGGTTTGCAGCGACAGTGCTCGGCACAGCCCGGCGATGGACGACAGCAGCGCGCGGCCGCGCGGTGATTGCTCCAGGTCGGAGATAAAGCTGCGGTCGATTTTTACCCGGTCCAGCGGTAGCTCTTTGAGGTAACTCAAGGACGAGTAACCGGTGCCGAAGTCGTCCAGGGCAATGCGAAAGCCGGCGTCACGCAGGGCCTGCAAACGCTGACGGGCAAAGGCCGCGTCTTCCAGCAGAATCGATTCGGTGACCTCCAACTCCAACGCCTCAGGCGGCGCGGAGCAGTCGGCCATGCTCTCGCACAGCACGCTGAGCAGTTGCTCATCGCGCAACTGCCGGGCCGATAAATTGATCGCCAGGGTCAACGGCCAACCCTGCGCCTGCCAGCCATTGAGCAGCAGAGCCGCCTCGCGCACCAGCCAATGGCCGATCGGCACGATCAGGCCCAATTCCTCCGCCAGCGGAATAAAAGTATCCGGCGGCACCCGCCCGAATTCCCGGGTGTCCCAGCGCAATAACGCTTCGGCGCCGACGATGCGCTGGTCACTCAGGCGGATCTTCGGCTGCAATGCCAGGCTCAGTTCCTGTTGCGCCAGGGCGCGGCGCAGCAGGTTGGCCAGCTTGATCCGGTGCACCAATTGCTCATTCAGCTCCGGGCGGTACAAGGCATAGCGGTTGCGGCCTTCGCGCTTGGCCACATACATCGCCGCATCGGCATGGCGGAGCAAGTCGCCGGCTTCGTTGCCATGTTCGGGGGCCAGGGCAATGCCGATGCTCGGCGTCGCGGTGAGGATGTGGCCGGCCAGATCCATCGGTTCATTGAGCGCCTTGATCAGCTTGTCGGCAACCAACAGCACCTGCTCCTGGCTGCGCAGCTCCAACAGCACCACAAACTCGTCGCCACCCCAGCGCGCCACCAGATCACGCTGGCGCAAGGCCTTCTGCAGCCGTTGCGCCACCTGCTGCAACAGCGCATCGCCGATATCGTGGCCGAAGGCATCGTTGACCTGTTTGAAGTCATCGAGGTCAACGAACAGCAGCGCCAGGTACAAGTCACGCGGCTGGTACTGCAAGGCGCGTTGCAGGTGTTCCTGAAATTGCAGGCGGTTGGGCAGTTGGGTGAGCACATCCAGCCGCGCCAGGTGCTGCAAATGATCCGCCGCGCGGCGCCGCTCGCTGATGTCGCGCAACGACAGGACCAAATGACCGATCTGCTGGTCGCGGCTGCGCACCAGCGTGCTGCTCAGCTCCACCGGCGTGCGCTGGCCGTTCTGGCGCAAGCAGGTCAGTTCACCCTGCCAGTGTTCGGTATTGCTCAGGGTCGCCCACGGGCACTGATCGTCGGCGTCCAACAGCAACTGGTCGAGCTGCAGCGCAGGCAATTGCGCGGCACTGATGCCGATCAGTTCGAGGAAGGCGGCGTTGGCTTGCAGCACGCGTTTGTCGCTGGCCAGCACCGCATTGGCATCTCGGTTGTTGGCAAAGGCGGCGGCCAGTAGACGCAAGTGCTCCTCGGCTTCGCGCTGTCGGCTGATGTCTTTGCAGGTGCCCGTGACGCGCTGCGCCAGGCCATCACTGCCCCGCTCCACCGCGCGGCCCTGGGTGCGCAGCCAGCGCCAGGCCTCGTTGGGGGTGCTGCGGGCGCGAAATTCGAGGTCGTAATAGTCACAGCTGCCGCACAGGTGCTCGTTCCAATCGCGCAGCGCCGCGCCCTGGTCGTCCGGGTGCAGGCGTTGCAGCCAGTCGCTCCACAGCAAGGTTTCGCAGAGGGTTTCGCCCGGTTGGCTGGAGAAATAGTGCAGGTGCATCAGGTTGTCCTGCGCCTGCCATTCCCAGATCAATTCGCCGCTGCCCCACAGCGCCAATTGCAGCCGGCGCTGGTCTTCCGAAGCGGCCAGAGCATGTTTGAGCTCGACCGCGCTTTGGTAAAGCTCGCGGGATTTTTCCGTGAGCAGGTGCTCAGCAGACTTGCGCGCCTGTCGCTCGCGATCCAGGCGGCGCTGCCAGAGTTCGTCGCTCATTGGCGGGTCATGTCAAAACGTGTGACATACGTGCCCGACCCGCCGGGCAGGTCTTCGCGGTGCACGCGAATGGCCTCGCCGTAGTGACCAATACAGCCACGAATCAGACCTTCGGCGAGATCCGCCAGGCCGCGACTGGAACGGTAGATCAGCACCAGGTGCTGCGGGGTGTGTTCGGCGGTTTCGAAACTGGGCAGTTGCGCCTGTGGGTAGAGTTTGTGCACCTCCTGGTGCACATGCCCGTCGACGCTGGAGAGCAAGCTGAAGGCGTCATGGCAGTGCTGCAGCATCTGCGGGTAGAGCTCGACAAACCGCAGGAACAAGTGCTCGCCGTACACCTGCACCAACATCGACACACTGCTGCCCGTCAGCCTGGCCAGGGTTACGACCAGCGCCTGCATTTCTTCGTGGGGGTAATAGCCGACTGCGGTATAGGCGCCGCCATTGGGCAATTCGGTTTCGCTCAGCATCTGGTCCGCCAGTTCCGGCGAAAAGCGCTGCTCGACCATCTCCAGGAACTCGGTGAACACCATGCCCAGCATCATGCGTCCCTTCTGATAAAGCGGCTCTACAGGGTATAGATGGTGGCTGAAGGGCCCGCAAGTACTGGGAGGCACTGCTTTTTTAGGCTAACGGCTGCGGCGGCTTTCGCTCTGCATAGAACCGCTCAAATTGACTGGCTCGAATCAGCCCTCGGCAGATACTGTCGGCTCGTTTTCAGCGTCCGCCGCCAGCTTCGCGCGGTCGGCCTTGCTGATGTATTTGGGCTTGTTCTTTGGCGCCAACTTGGCGTTGGCCTTTTTCGCGTGCGCTTCCAGCAGCTGTTTGATTTTCTTGCGGCGGTTCATGGGGTTCTGCTCTGGCTTAAAAGGAATATGGCGGCGATTCTAACGCCTGCACGCCAGTGCCCCCTAGCTGCTAAATTGCCCCGTGGGCGCCGTTAGTGCTCCCACCCACGCCGGTTTACTGGAGAACAACAGCATGGAAGCCCGCTCGCTCGCCACTCGCTACCTGGCCTCACTCGGCATCGTACTGCTGTGCAGCCCCGCAAGTCCGGCTTTTGCCTTCGCCCCCGAGCTGCATTTGGAATTCGCCCGAAAAGCCGCGCAGGCCTACCAGACCTGCCCCGGGGTAACGCTGCCTGCGCAGATGGGCAAGGCGTTAGCCGAGGGAGCGAAAGCAGAAGACACAGACCCGTTGACGTTCTTTCAGCGCATCACCAATTGGCACTTCTACAACCGCAACGACGCGCTCAAGCCGTTCTGGTTCGCCAACCGAAGCCTGGATAAGATTTTTATCACCCGCACCGAGGCGCTGGACGATCTGCTGGAAGGCCCCGATGCCGACCCGATTGAAGTCTACAAACAGGCCGGTCGGGTATTGCACTACATCCAGGACATGAGCGTGCCCGGCCATGTGGTGCCCACTTACCACATCAAAGATCCCTTTGATGGCTTCGGCAGCATCGACGCGCTGCCCAAGTTCAGCTTGTCGGCAGAAGAGTGCCAAAAACTTCACGATGACGCGGCTACAGAAACCGCCTCCCCTGGAGCCTTTTTGGAAAATGCAGCGAAGGCAACCTTGCGGCAGATTGAGCAGACAGGCGCCGACGATAAACCTGTCGTCAACGGTGCGTGGGCAAATTACTGGGTCTACCCCAGCCCGGACTCCGCCGACGCGCAAAAGGGCTGGGGCGACTACGGTGTGTGTCCGTTTTCCAAGGGCAGTGGCATCGCTGGCTGCAAACGGGACGAGCAGCTGGTGGCGTTGTTCAACTACCAGTATGAGCAGGCCTTGAAGAACTCGGTGTGGATGCTGTTTTATCTGCAAAAGCGCCTGGACGCCTCTGCGGTAAAAACGTCGGCAGCGCAGTAATCAAATCGGAAAAATGATGCCCGTACGCGATGCCGCATTGCGGATGTGTTCCTGCATTGCTTTGCGTGCGGGGTCATTGGCGTGACGGGCGAGTTGGCGAAGAATTTTGCGGTGTTCCTGCCAGGTCTCCATCGCTCGCTCGGGGCGGATAAACGGCAGCTTCTGGCTCTCCAGAAATACCGACTCGTTGGCGCTGATGATGTGCTCGATGGCCAGGTTGCCGCTGGCCTGCAGCAGGCGCCGGTGAAACTCGAAGTCCAGGCGGGCCGCTGCCTCGAAATGCTGGGCTCGCAGTTCCAGGCGCATGGCTTCGACGTTGTCGTGCAGCTCGTCAATGTCCAGCGCGGTTAGCGAGCTGGCTGCACGGCCGGCGGCAAAACCTTCCAGCACATAACGCAACTGAAAGGTGTCAGCAGCGGAAACCTGCTCAGCGTAGGGCCAGGAGAATGCTTTCGCGCTCGCCCCATTGGCGGCCGCCGTGGCTTGCACATACACACCCTTGCCCGCTTGCACACTGACCACGCCCAGCGCGCTCAACGACGACAACGCCTCGCGTAACGAGGCCCGGCTTACGCTTAGGCGCTCGGCCAGGTCACGTTGCGACGGCAAGGCATCGCCAGGCTGGTACCCACCTTCGCGAATCAATTTCTGGATGGCCTGCAGGGCCTGTTTCGGCACTGCGCCACGCGCTGCTGTATCGGTCATCTGTTCAGACCAGTCAGAAGAAGTTACTGCTTTTTACGCTGTTTTTTACGCGCTTAGCAAGTCGCGCACCAGGCTGGGTCCTTCGCTGAAACCCTTGCCCCGCTTGGGTGCGAGCAAATGTTGACGGCTCAATCAGGAAGCGCCAACTGTTCAGACCAGTAAGACCTTTAAAATCAACGAACGAAGCCCTGAGGCCTCGCGTTGCGGAAAAATCTGGCATGCCCTGTGCTATCGCCCTTGCACTCTTTCTTGCGACGCCACGAGGTTTTCCCCATGCGTACAGTTCGTCATTTCCTGCTTACCGCCCTGCTCGCCAGCGGCACCTTTATGCACGCAGCGGCCAATGCCGATGCGCTCGCCGACATCCAGGCCAGCGGCACTCTGAAAGTAGCGGTACCGCAAGACTTCCCACCCTTCGGTTCGGTGGGCCCGGATATGCAGCCGCGCGGCCTGGACATCGACACGGCAAAACTGATCGCCGACAAGCTCGGGGTAAAGCTGGCGCTGACGCCGGTGAACAGCACCAACCGCATCCCCTTCCTGACCACCGGCAAGGTCGACCTGGTGATTTCCAGCCTGGGCAAAAATCCTGAGCGCGAGAAGGTCATCGATTTCTCCAGCGCCTACGCGCCCTTTTACTTGGCCGTTTTCGGCCCGGCTGAGGCCGATATTGCCAACACCGACGCACTCAAAGGCAAAACCATCAGCGTGACCCGTGGCGCCATCGAAGACATGGAGCTCAGCGCCGTGGCGCCGGCCGGCACCACGATCAAACGCTTCGAAGACAACAACTCCACCATTGCCGCCTACCTGTCCGGCCAGGTCGATCTGATCGCCAGTGGCAGTGTGGTGATGAGCGCGATTGCCGAGAAAAACCCGAAAAAAGTGCCGGTGCTGAAACTGAAGTTGAAAGACTCGCCGGTGTACGTCGGCCTGGCCAAAGAGCAACCGGCGCTGCTGGAAAAAGTGAACGGCATTCTGACCGCCGCCAAGGCCGACGGCAGCCTCAACGGCATTGCTGAAAAGTGGCTGAAACAACCTCTGCCTGCTGACCTCTGAGCCGCCGAAGCCGATGGCCTACACATTCGACTTCGCCGCCGTTCTGGCCCACAGCGACCAGTTGCTCAAGGGCGCGCTGTTCACCCTGGAGCTAACCGCCATTGGCGTGTTTGCCGGGGTGGCTATCGGCGTGCTGGGCGCGGTGATGCGCGCCTGGCAGGTACGCCCCTTCAACTGGCTGTTCAGCGCCTATGTCGAGCTGATCCGCAACACGCCTTTTATCGTTCAGCTGTTCTTTATCTTTTTCGGCCTGCCCTCGCTGGGCGTGCGCATGACGGAGTGGCAAGCGGCGTCGCTGGCCATGGTGATCAACCTGGGCGCCTACTCCACGGAAATTATCCGCGCCGGTATCCAGGCCATTCCTGCCGGCCAGATCGAAGCCGCCTCGGCGTTGGCCATGACGCGCTACGAGATCTTCCGCCATGTGGTGTTGCGCCCAGCGCTGGCCAAGGTGTGGCCGGCGCTTTCGAGCCAGATCATCATCGTCATGCTGGGCTCGGCGGTGTGTTCACAGATCGCCACCGAGGAGCTGTCGTTTGCCGCCAACTTTATTCAGTCGCGTAACTTCCGCGCGTTTGAAACCTACCTGCTCACCACCCTGCTCTACCTGCTGATGGCCATCGCCCTGCGCCAGGTGCTGAACCTGGTGGGGCGTCACGTGATTGTGGGGAAACGCTGATGGATTTCACCTTATGGGACATCATCCGCAACCTGCTCACCGGCCTGCAGTGGACGGTGCTGCTGTCGCTGGTGGCCTTCGTCTGTGGCGGCGTGGCTGGGCTGCTGGTGATGCTGGCGCGCATTTCAAACCTGACCGCCTTGCGCATGTTGGCGCGTGGTTACATCGAGCTATTCCAGGGCACGCCGCTGCTGATGCAGCTGTTTCTGGTGTTCTTTGGCATCGCTTTGCTGGGCGTCGACGTGTCGGCCTGGATGGCCGCCGCGGTGGCGCTCACGCTATTCACCAGCGCTTATCTGGCCGAAATCTGGCGCGGCTGCGTCGAGTCGATCACCAAGGGGCAATGGGAAGCCTCGGCCAGCCTGGCGCTGAACCGTTTGGAGCAATTGCGCTACGTGATCCTGCCGCAAGCGCTGCGTATTGCCGTGGCACCGACCGTGGGTTTTTCGGTGCAGGTGGTAAAGGGCACGGCGGTGACCTCGATCATCGGTTTTACCGAACTGACCAAGACCGGCAGCATGATCGCCAATGCCACCTTTGAACCCTTCCTGGTCTACGGGCTGATCGCCCTGGGCTACTTCCTCTTGTGTTTCCCGCTCTCCATGGGCGCCCGCTACCTTGAAAGGAGGCTGCATGTCGCTGCTTAGTATCACTGGCCTGCACAAGTATTACGGCCCTAACCATGTGCTCAAAGGCGTCGACCTCTCGGTCGAGGAAGGTGAAGTGGTGGCCATTATCGGGCGCAGCGGCTCGGGCAAAAGCACCCTGCTGCGCACCCTCAATGGCCTGGAGTCGATCAATGACGGGGTGATTGAAGTCGATGGCCAGTACCTCGACGCCCAACGCTCCGACCTGCGCGCACTGCGGCAGAAAGTCGGCATGGTGTTCCAGCAGTTCAACCTGTTCCCGCACCTGAGCGTGGGCGAAAACGTCATGCTCGCCCCCCAGGTGGTGAAGAAAACCGATCGCGCTGAAGCGCGGCGCCTGGCAGAAAAAATGCTCGAGCGCGTGGGCCTGGCGGACAAATTCAACGCCTTTCCCGAACAGCTGTCCGGCGGCCAGCAACAGCGCGTGGCCATTGCCCGGGCGCTGGCCATGTCGCCGCGTGTATTGCTGTGCGACGAGATCACTTCGGCGCTCGACCCGGAGTTGGTCAACGAAGTGCTGAGCGTGGTGCGCGAACTGGCCAAAGAAGGCATGACCCTGATCATGGTCACCCACGAAATGCGCTTTGCCCGCGAGGTCGGCGACAAGCTGGTGTTCATGCACCAGGGCCGGGTGCATGAAGTGGGCGCGCCCAAAGACCTGTTCAACGCGCCAGCGACGCCGGAGCTGGCCAACTTTATTGGCAGTATCGGTTAACGCCGCT
Organism: Pseudomonas sp. GV071; assembly: GCF_003050835.1. GTDB lineage: Bacteria > Pseudomonadota > Gammaproteobacteria > Pseudomonadales > Pseudomonadaceae > Aquipseudomonas. The sequence goes on from NZ_QAOJ01000019.1 coordinate 44,982, forward strand.
GCGCCTGGCCGTTACCCCGGCGGCAAACGATCAACCCGCAAGGCATCCACCACCAGCGAAAATGCCTGGGAGGGCTGGCGGCGGCTGGGGTAGTACAGGTGGAAGCCGCTGAACGGTTCACACCAGTCTTCCAACACCCGCACCAACCGCCCGTCAGCCAGTGGCTGAGCAAACTCATCCTCGGGCAAGTAAGCGATACCCAGCCCGCTCACCGCCGCATCGGCGATATGGGTGGTGGAGTTGAAGATCAACTGGCCGCCTACCCGCACTTTCAGCTTCTTGCCTTGGCGCTCGAATTCCCAGGCATCGACACCGTCGTAGGTGGGAAAACGAATGTCGATGCAGCGGTGGCTGGTCAAATCGCGCGGGTGTTCAGGCGCGGGGTGTTCGGCGAAGTAGCTGGGCGCGGCCACCAGGGCCATGCGCACGGGCGGCCCGATGGGCACGGCAATCATGTCCTGGGCCACCGTGTCACTGAAACGCACACCGGCATCGAAGCGGTCGGCGACGATGTCGCGAAAGCCATAGTTGATATCGAATTCCAGCTTTATGTCCGGATACATCTTCAGCAGCGGCGTGAGCTTGGGCAGCAGCGTGGTCTTGATGATGTTGTCGCCGCAGGTGATCCGTACCGTGCCGGCCGGTTTGTCACGCAGCTCGGTCAAGGCCTCCACTTCAGCTTCGATTTCATCGAAACGATGGCCCACAGCATCCAGCAGGCGCTCGCCCGCCGCGGTCAGCGAAACGCTGCGCGTTGTGCGGGTCAGCAAGCGAATTTTCAGGCGCGCCTCCAGGGCCGAAACCACCTGACTTACAGCCGATTGCGTCACCCCCAGTTGCACCGCTGCGCGGGTAAAGCTGCCCACCCGCGCCACCGTCACGAACGCCAGCAGGTCGTTGAAATTGGGTTTGGCCATAGCGAGTTCGCCCAGTCAATTGATTAGACCTAGTTATATCCGCATTAAGGACTCATTAGCTAATCAAAATCTCGTTATTGCGTAACACTAGCCGCCATTCCAGCCCCTCGGCATGCCCAGGGGCGAGCCTCGCGCTAACGGCCTGCTCGCCGTTGCCCATCCGCCAGGAAAGCCCATGAAAAGACCGTTGCCAATGCTCGGTTTTCTGCTCAGTTCTTTCGCCGATAGGGACTCCCTCCAGTGACCGCCGACATCCGCTTGCCAACCACCACCCTCCGCGCAGCCGATGCGCAAACCGCGCACTGGGGCGGCGTTTACGCAATGACGTTGTGCGTGTTCGCGCTGATCGCTTCCGAGTTCATGCCCGTCAGCCTGCTGACGCCTCTGGCCAACGACCTGCAGGTCAGCCAGGGCATGGCCGGCCAAGGGCTGGCCATATCAGGCGCTTTTGCGGTGCTGGCCAGCCTGTCGATCAGTTGGCTGGCCGGCAGCGTAAACAGGAAGACGCTGCTGCTGGCGCTCACCGCGTTGATGGCCGTGTCGGGCGCCATCGTCGCGCTGGCTCCGAACTACCTGACCTACATGGTTGGGCGCGCCCTGATTGGCGTAGTTATTGGCGGCTTCTGGTCGATGTCGGCCGCCACCGCCATGCGCCTGGTGCCAGCCGCCCAGGTACCCAAAGCGCTGGCGGTGTTCAACAGCGGCAATGCCCTGGCGACCGTGGTGGCCGCCCCGCTCGGCAGTTATCTGGGCTCAGTGGTGGGTTGGCGCGGCGCGTTCCTGTGCCTGGTTCCGGTGGCGTTGATTGCGCTGGTCTGGCAGTGGCTCAGCCTACCCAGCATGGCCACGCAGGAGCGCTCGCCGGGCGCTGGCAATGTGTTCAAGCTGCTGGGCAACCGCACGGTGGCGCTGGGCATGGCCGCTGCCGGGTTGTTTTTCATGGGCCAGTTTGCCCTGTTCACCTACCTGCGGCCGTTTCTGGAAACCGTCACCCACGTCAGCGTGCCGACCCTGTCCCTGCTGCTATTGGTGATCGGCGTAGCGGGCTTATGCGGCACCACGCTGATCGGTCTGGTGCTCAAGCGCAGCCTCTACGGCACCTTGGGTGCTATCTCGCTGCTGATGGCAGTGATTGCGCTGGCGCTGATTCCTGCTGGCAGCCGGGTTATCGCGGTAGCGGTATTGCTCGGCCTCTGGGGGTTGATTGCCACCGCTGCTCCAGTCGGCTGGTGGAGCTGGATTGCCCACGCCATGCCGGATCACGCCGAGGCCGGCGGCGGCCTGATGGTGGCGATTGTGCAATTGGCTATCGCCGTGGGCTCCACGGTGGGCGGCGTGCTGTTTGACACGCTCGGCTACCAGAGCACGTTTATCGCCAGCGCGGCGGTGTTGATGCTCGCTGCCCTGCTCACCGGTTTAACCGCTCGTTCGCCAGTGCCGCACAGCCGCTAGAACAACAGCGGCACGGACCATTGTTGGCGACGGGCAATTAATGAGCTCAGCTAATAACGGCTATCGCAATCTGTGGGTTCTGAAACGGCGAGCGAATGCTAAGTTCCTAAGGCACAGAGGCCGCCAGCTAAAGGCCTTCACTCAACAGACTAATTCTCGTGAAAGCAGGTGAGCCATGGAACTGCGGATAAACCAGAAAACCTACCAGGTCGATGCCGAGGCGGACACGCCGCTGCTGTGGGTTATCCGCGACGACCTGGGCCTGACCGGCACCAAGTACGGCTGCGGCCTGGCGCAATGCGGCGCCTGCTCGGTGCTGGTCGATGGCAACGTGGTGCGCGCGTGCGTGACGCCGGTAGCGGGCGTAGTCGGCCGTGAGGTGACCACCATCGAGGCGGTCGAAGCCGATGAGGTCGGCAAACGGGTGGTCGCTGCCTGGGTTGAACACCAGGTGGCGCAATGCGGCTACTGCCAGTCTGGCCAGGTCATGGCCGCCACTGCCCTGCTCAAGCGCAACCCCAAGCCCAGCGATCAGCAGATTGCGGCGGCGATGGTCAATCTGTGTCGCTGCGGCACCTACAACGCCATCAATGCGGCCGTCCATGAACTGGCAATCACCGCAGCGCCTGCCGGGGAGAATGTCTGATGAGTACGCCCATGGATACCGCCCTTGGCGAGCCGATCAATCTGTCGCGCCGCCGCTTCCTGGTCGCCTCTGCCGGCACTGCGGTGGGCGCCCTGGTACTCGGTTTTGGCGTGCCGCTGGGTTCTGCCCGCATGCAAGCGATGGCGGCTGAACGCCAAGCGGCGGGCACCCAGGTGAGCGCGTTTCTGGAGATTCGCCCGGACAACAGCATCCGCCTGCTGTGCCCTTTTATCGAGGGCGGCCAAGGCACCTACACGGCCATGGCACAGATCGTCGGCGAGGAACTGGATGCTGATCCTTCGACCTTTGTCGTCGAAAGCGCACCACCCGGGGAAGCCTATGTGGTGATGGAGAATGGCCTGCGCATTACCGGCGGCAGCATGTCGGTGCGCATGAGCTACCCCACCATGCGCCGGCTGGGTGCCCTGGCCCGCGCGATGCTGCTGCAAGCCGGCAGCGCCCGCCTGAATGTACCCATTGCCGAATTGACCACCGAGCCTGGCCACGTGGTGCATGCCGCGTCGGGCCGCTCGCTCAGCTACGGCGAACTGGCCGGCCTTGCCCTTGACCTGGCCGTACCTGCTGCCGACAGCGTGACGCTGCGCGACCCCAGCCAGTTTCGCTGGATCGGCAAGCCGGTGCGCCGCCTGGACAGTTATGACAAGTCCACCGGCAAGGCGCAGTACACCATCGATCTGCACGTCGACGGCATGCTCCACGCGGCGGTGCAGCATGCGCCGCGTCTGGGCATGACCGTGGGCGAGTTGCGCAACGAAGCGCAGGTGAAGGCGATGAAGGGGGTGCACTCGGTGCAGCGCTTGCCGGGCGCCGTGGCGGTGGTCGCCGAACGCTGGTGGCATGCCAAGCGCGCGGTGGAAGCCATTCAGGTGCAGTGGCAGGAAGCGGCTGCCGACTCTCCTCTGCGGGTAATGCCGGCAGATTTCTCCAGCGTGGCATTTCGTGAGCGCCTGGCGAACGAACCAGGGCCTGGCCGTGAGGCGGAGCAAGAAGGTGACGTTGCCGGCACCTTGGCCATGGCGCCGACACAGATCGAAGCCACCTATCACAACCAGTACGTCAACCACGCTCAACTCGAACCCCCGTCGGCACTGGCCCGGTTCAATCCCGATGGCGGCCTGGAAGTCTGGTTGCCCAACCAGGCGCAGGATTTTTTCCTCGCCGATATCGCCAAGCGCACCGGTATGGACCCGGCAAAAATCACCCTGCACACGCCGCTGCTCGGCGGCTTTTTTGGCCGGCATTTTCTCTACGACACCGCCAACCCGTACCCGCAGGCCATCGAGTTGGCCAAGGCGGTCGGCCGTCCGATCAAGCTGATCTGGAGCCGTGAAGAAGAGTTTTTGCGTGATGCCCTGCGCCCCATGGCCGTGGTGAAGTTTCGCGCCGCGCTGGATGCCAAGGGCCTGCCCATTGCCATTGAAGCGGTCAGCGCCACCGAAGGGCCCACCGAGGGGCTTGCTGGCAAACAAGGTACAGACCTCGACCCAACCGCCCTCGAAGGCCTCACCGGCAAGCAGTACAGCATTGCCAACCGGCGCATCGCGCAGATCTACGTCAAAGGCCCGGTGATGCTGGGCTACTGGCGCTCGGTGGGTAACTCGCTGAACGATTTTTTTTACGAGGCGTTTCTGGATGAACTGGCCGACAAGGGCGGCCATGACCCCTATGAACTTCGTCTGCACTTGTTGCAAGGCAACCAGCGCCTGACCCATCTGCTGCAGTCCGTTGCAGAACTGTCCGGCGGCTGGAAGCGCGGGCCGTTCACAGCAGAAGATGGCTCGAAGCGCGCCCGGGGTGTGGCCATGGCCTCGCCGTTTGGTACGGAGACCGCGGTGGTGGCTGAGGTGTCGATTGAAAATGGCCAGGTCAAGGTTCACGACATCTGGCAGGCGATAGACCCCGGTAGCATCGTCAACCCCGCCATTGTCGAAGCGCAGGTCAATGGTGCGGTGGCCCTGGGCTTGTCCCAGGCGTTGGTGGAAGAAGCGGTGTACGTCGACGGCAAACCGCGGGCGCGTAACTACGACCTCTATCAGATTCTGCCGCCGGCGCGCATGGCGCGGGTGCACGTAAAAGTGATCGAGAGCGGCGCCAAGATGGGCGGCATCGGCGAGCCGCCGCTGCCGGCCGTTGCGCCGGCCGTGGCCAACGCGGTGGCCCGCCTGACCGGCCAGCGCCTGCGCAGCATGCCATTCTCCAGCTACACCTTCAGCCAACCGAGCTAACGGGAAGTCGAGTCCATGAGCAAACGGCACTACGCAAAAGCGGCCGGCACACTGGCATTGGTCGGGCTCCTCGTGTTGGTCCTGCTGGTCTGGTACGGCACCCGGGTGCCGGCTTCGGTGTTCGATGCCAGCGATGGCACCCGTTCAGGCGACGCGGCGCTGGTCCAGCGCGGCGAGTATGTGGCGCGCGCCAGTGACTGCGTGGCCTGCCACAGCCTGCCAGATGGCCCCGCCTTTGCCGGCGGGCTGAAAATGGCCACGCCCTTGGGGGCCATCTACGCCACCAACATTACCCCTGACGGCACGGTCGGCATCGGCCACTACAGCCTGGCTGACTTCGACCGCGCCATTCGCCACGGGGTTGCCCCTGAGGGCCGCCGGCTCTATCCGGCGATGCCGTATCCGTCATACGCCAAGTTGAGCGACGACGACATCCGCGCGCTGTATGCCTTTTTCATGCAAGGCGTCGGCGCTTCAGACGCCGCCAATAAGCCGAGCGACATTCCCTGGCCGCTCAACCTGCGCTGGCCCATTGCACTGTGGAATGCGTTGTTTACCGATTCCCAGCCGTTTGCCCAGCAGACCGAGCAAGACCCCGTGTGGAACCGCGGCGCGTACCTGGTACAAGGCCCCGGCCACTGTGGCAGTTGCCACACCCCGCGGGGGTTGGCGTTCAACGAAAAAGCCCTGAGCGACAGCGGTAAACAATTTCTCGCCGGCGCCCTGCTGGATGGCTGGTACGCCCCCAGCCTGCGCAACGACCCCAACACCGGCCTCGGGCGCTGGAGCGAGGCCGATATTGCGCAGTTCCTGAAAACCGGCCGTAACCAGCATGCGGTGGTGTTTGGTTCGATGACCGAGGCGTTCAACAACTCCACGCAATTTCTGACCGACGCCGACCTCACCGCCATCGCCCGCTACCTCAAATCCCTGCCCGGCGACCCACAGCGCGATGGCGCGCCCTGGCAATACCAGGCTGCTGAAGCCTCAGCATTCGCCAGCGCCGGTGGGCATCTCTACGAAACCCGCTGTGCCTCCTGTCACGGCCTGGATGGCAAGGGCCAGGCGCCATGGATGCCGCCCCTGGCCGGCGCTACGTCGGCGCTGACCGCAGCACCTGAGTCGGCCATCAACATCAGCCTTAACGGTTCGTTGCGGGTGGTGGCCGCCGGGGTTCCGGATGCGTACCGGATGCCCGCCTTTCGTGCGCAACTATCGGACGTAGAGATTGCCCAAGTGCTGACGTTTGTTCGCGCGACATGGGGCAATCAGGGCGGTGAAGTGAATGCACAGGCGGTCGCTAAGCTGCGCGCCCACACCGACCCGGCCAGCCCCACGCCGATTCTTCTGCACATGCGCTAAGCCACGGAGGCTGGATGGAAAGCATTGATCTGTTGGTACTGCGCACTGCCCGCGATTGGCTTGCTGCAGGGCAGCGCGTACTGCTGGTAACCGTTGCGCGAACCTGGGGTTCTTCACCGCGGCCGGTGGGCTCGATGATGGCCCTGCGCAACGATGGCCGTGTGGTTGGAAGCGTTTCCGGTGGCTGCATCGAAGATGACCTGATCCACCAATACACCACCGCTTACGGTGCCGCCGGCTTGCCTGAGCAGTTACCTGAAGTGGTTCGCTACGGGGTCAGCGCGGAAGAAGCCCATCGCTTTGGCCTGCCGTGCGGCGGCACGCTGGAGCTGGTCCTTGAGTTCCTGCCGACCCTGGCGCTGCTGGAACCGTTACTGCAGCGCCTCGACGCCGGCCAACTGGTGCGCCGCGAACTGGACCTGCGCAGCGGCCAGGTCACCCTGCACAACACCGCGACCCCCGCTCAATTCACCTTCGACGGCCAACGCCTGAGCAATACCCTGGGGCCGGGCTACCGCATGCTGCTTATCGGTGCCGGCGCATTGGCCGAGTACCTCGCGGTGATGGCGCAGTTCAATGGCTTTCAGGTCACCCTCTGCGACCCCCGCCCGCAATACTTGGAGACCTGGAGCGTGCCGGGTGTTACGCGCATTCAGGAGATGCCAGACGACGTGGTCAGAGCCTTTGCCCCCGACTTGCGCACCTGCATCATCGCCCTCAGCCATGATCCGAAGCTGGACGACCTGGCATTGCTGGAAGCGTTACAGAGCCCCGCCTTCTACATTGGCGCCATCGGTTCACGGCGCAACAGCCAGAACCGGCGCGACCGGCTGATCGAACACTTTGGCGAAACACAGGAATCACTGCAGCGGCTGCACGGTCCCATCGGCATCTACATCGGCAGCAAAACGCCGCCGGAGATCGCCGTCAGCGTGATGGCCGAAGTACTGGCCGCCAAGAACGCCGTAGCGCTGCCTGACGAAGTCTCCATATCCCAAGCCAAGCAAAGCAGAGACGTTCAACGCTGCGCATGAAGCGCGTGCGGCGTATCCACATCCTGCAAAACGCCGGGGTCATCCACCGGCACGCGCTGCACAGCCTCGGCATGGGCGTGCAGCACAGACCTGGCGCCTGTATCGCCGGTGAGTAGCAACAGGTCGGGCCAGAAACGCCGACCGAAGATCACCGGGTGCCCCGCCTGCCCCTGGTATTCCGGCAACACGATTCGATCCGCATCGGCAGCCGCCAGAAGACGCTCAATGCTTGCACCTGTGATCCAAGGCATGTCGCCAAGAAAAACAGCCACCGCGTCCGCATCCGAGTCACGACTGATGGCGGCCATTGCGCAGGCCAGACTATGGCCTAACCCCAACTCGGCAGCCTCGCAGCGAACCACGTTCACCGCGTGAGTGAGACCCAACGCCTCAGCATCGTCCGATGGCCGCAGCACAAGCCAGGTGTTTGCACAGCGAGCCGCTACCGTGGCGACGCTGCAACCTAACAGCGTCAGCCCGCTGCTCATCAGCGCGCGGCGTTTGTCACTGCCGAACCGACGGCCGAAACCTGCGGCTAAAACAAGGCCTGCAACGGAGCTCATGGAGTGTTCCTCGTGGGTGGCTGGTGACCGTATCAGTTAGAAGCTGCACTCGCTCACTTCGTTGACCTTCACCACCACCTCACTGGCCTTGCAGCTCAACTGCGGCGCGATTTCGGCGGTATCGCCCATAAAGCAGTCAGTGGATGCACCGAGGAAGGTTTTTATTACCCCAGTGGCGCCTTGCTGGCTGCCTGGGCAACGGGCGGTATACGCCACGTCCAGGCACTCGACCGGTGCTGGTTTGATCGCAGGCTTGAGCCCGACCACGTAGTACTTGCCTTCCCCGCCAGGGCAGGTGCGGGCGGCCAGTTTGGTGCTGTCGCGCAGTTGCGCCAGGTAGAGTTTTTTGCTCTGCGCGAGTTGCCGTGCCTCAGCTTCCTTCTCGGCCTTTTTCTTCGCGACTTCTGCGGCTGCCACGCGTTTGCGCTCGATGTCGTCCATGGTGCGCTGCACGGTTTTTTCGTGTTCCAACCGCTCGCCAGCGGCTTGCTGAGCGGCCTGTTCTGCTGCACCGGCCTCATCGCTCTGCGCGACGGCCGTGGCTTCGCTCGCCACGCTACGTGCGGCTTTATTGCTTTTCGCCTGGCTGACGCTAGCCGGTGCTTTCGCCGCCTGCGCCGCCTGCGTTTGTCGCTGGCTGCGCTCGCTGGCGGGGTCGGCATCCTGTGCGCTGATGAAGCTGGCGTAGTCGGCGTTGCGCTGCTGTTTAGCCTGTTCGATTTCGTAGGTGGTGCCGCGCGACGCGGCGTCAATGCGCGCCGCACTGGTAGAAACCTGGTTGGCCAGGTTGCCAAGGTCGGCGGCCAGCATGGCTTGCGCGTTGGCCCGGCCCTGGGCCATTTCGGTGTCCAGCTCCGACTGAATACCGTTGATGCGATCACGGGCTACGGCCAGCGTGCCAGGGCACTGTGCGAGCTCGTCGGCATAGCGCATGAAGTCCGCTTCGTTGGCATGCACCGGTGCCGTATGTTCGTAGGTTTCACCGACCAGGCCGACATAATCTGCCTTGCCCGGCTCCTTCAACACACCCTTGCCGTAGAAGGCGGACGAGACACAGGTGAGGTTGTCGGGGTTGATCATGCCGCGGTCCCGGTCGAACAAGTAGTAGCGGTACACCACCCCTTCAAAGGTGGCACCGTTGCTCCACCGCATGGTGCCCGTCCCTTCGAAGTAGCTGCCCACCAGCTGACTGGTGGCAAACATCACCCGCTCGCCAGGCGCATAGCTGAAGAGCGTCGGTTCATTGCCGAACTGACCTTTGAATATACGGCCGTCTTTGAATATCACCCTGCCCTTGCCCTTGAACCCGCCGTCATAACCGCCCTTGTAGGCAAACGCGCCTGGCGGCGTGTAAGTGGCGTTGTTATTCCACTCGGTGGTGTAAGTGACCGTGGTGTGCAGCAACTGGCCGTTACTGAACTCGCCCGCGAGTTGGCCGTTGCGCAATTGGGGCGGATCGTTGGTGTCGGTATAGCCCTGATGCGCGCGCGAATACTCATAGAACAGCGTGCCACGGCCCTGGAATTTCTCGCCGCTGTAGCCGCCCTCATAGCGCCCACCGTCACCGTAGTAAAAGGTGCCGGTGCTGGTTGCCGGGTCTTTGGCGACCCAACCCGTAGGCGCCCCAATGCCAACGCTGGCGCACGACGCGAGCAACAACGGCATGGGGGCAGCAGCAAAGCGGAAAAACCAGTTAACGCCGGGCATTGGCATACATCCCTGTGTGAGCGAGGTGTAGAGGAAGGCATAGTGCCAGCAATGTTCGCTGACAAGCCAGACCTCGGGCCTTCCAGCCCCCACAAAAAAGGCGCCCCGCAGGGCGCCTTTCTCACACACAGCTAACTGCTCTTAAGCAGTTGCCTCGCCCTCCCCCTGCTGGGTCGACTTGACCAACGCCTTGGCCATTTCGCTCAGCGTTTGCACGATGGCAGACCCAAGGCTCTTGTCACGAAAGGCGTCGGCAGCAGAAAGCGCCTCGACATACATCATCAAGTCAGCAGCGCGCTCCAAGGCTTCTTCGACCGGTACGTCTTCGTTAACGGAAAACAGAGGGAGGTCGTACAGATAGTCGAAGGGGTGGCGGGTGGTTACAGCGGTAGATGCTTTCATAGTGGTAACTCTCGGTATGGTTTTAGAAACCACTCCCTATCGCGACCAAGCAATGAGGAGGCAGCTGTACGCAGGTTGGTCGACCGGTACCGAGAGAGCCCGGCACACCCGAAGGTGTCCCGCGCACAGCTGCCATAAAGCAGACGTTAAAACCGCCTTGCCGTTATAGCAGACGCTTTTACTTTCGGTATCCCGGCGACCAAACCGGCATCGCTGAATAGTCAGCGATGGGGAACTGTAGGCCTGTGGACGGGATGAAAAAGTCGGCTGTGGCGGGCGGAGGAGAAGGAACGCGGCTTTGAGGGTGGGGGAAATGGGTAAGAAAAATTGCTAAAACTGGATCAACACCTTTTTGGAAACCTTCAATGGCGCCGAGAATTGGCCGCTGTCGGCCAAAATCTGACAGTTACAACGTCTGGCGGGGATTGCCTGAGCTGAAAAATAGACCAAAGCCTTTCTCGAGGAACGCCACGACTTCAGCGACGCTTTCCTTGCTTGGTAGTACTAGGTCCTGAAGCGAAAGTGCCGGGTTCTCACCGTTTGCGCTGTGAATTACGTGCTCGACCTTAAGCAATGCATTGATTCCTGGCACTGACGGAAACGTAGACTCATTTGGCGGAAAGGAAAATGAAATCATTTCGCCGACTCTTGGTAGTTCGCTAAATTCGATTTTTCCCGAAATGACGCCCGCTGCGGATGGAGCAAGCGTGAAAATAGAGAAATCTATGGCGATTTGCATGGACTAAGTGAGCCTCTTAATGTCTGGTTAACCAATGACCGCTTTTGGCCGATTGCTGCCGGTCACGACAGGCAGTTAATGGTCAGAAGTAGCAAGCCCCGCCAACACGCCGCAGGCAGGCCCTGGTCAAAACCTAATCACTGAAATAGCGGAATCTCTCTTTTTGCCGCCCTCTGAGCCCTTGGATAATCGTGCTTCCCGAGCACCACCAAAGGACGCTGCAATGCCCCACGTCACAAACCATCGCGCTGTTTTTCTGTTGGCCCATCTGCTTGCATTTTCAGTTTGTGTGGCGCTGCTTGGCGGGCTTGCAGTAACACTCGCCGCCCTTGGCCATTATCTGCTCTAGGGGCGCTCGTTGAAGACCTCGGTCAGCGTCTCCGTCAGGTGGCGTAGTTGGCTGTCGCGGTGCGCGGTGTAGAGCACCACGTCGCGGCCTGGCAGTTGCGGTAAATTCAGTTCATCGCTTACGTCGACGCATCCCGCTGGCGCCATGCGCCCCACCATGGCACCCACGCCAATGCCCGCCGAAACCGCCGCGCCAATGGCCAGAATGCCCGAGCCGACAAAGGCCTCGCGCCAGCTGCGGTTCTGCGCCTGCAATGCGCTCGACACCATGCTGCGCATGCCACAGGGCGCGGGCTGAATAGCCAGGGGTAACGGCGCCGTTTCGGGCGCTATGAATGTCTCGCCCGCCATCCAGGTGAACTGCTCGGTGCCGATGCTTTCACCATCCTGCCGGCGATTGTCGTGGCGCAGAATCAATGCGATATCGAGCGTGCCGCGCTCATAGCGCTCTAACAATTCGCGGGAGGTGCCCAGGCTGAAGGCCACGACCACCTCGGGATCGGCCTCCGACAAGCGCCGGAGCCAGCGGGACAAATCTGCACCCACGATATGGTGGCTAACGCCGATATGAAGCGTGCGTTTCGGCGCCTCGAAACTGCGCATCGCCTGCTCGTATGATTCCAGCAAACGCTGGGCATTGGCCTGGAACGCTAGCCCGTGAACCGACAGCGTCACCCGCCGTGGCGTGCGTTCCAGCAAGGCGCGGCCCATGGCCTCCTCCAGCCGCTTGATACGAAGGCTGATGGCAACCTGTGTGGTACCCATGGCCTCTGCCACCCGGGTAAAACTTTTCAACTGCGCCACTAGTAAAAAGGCACGTATGGATTCGATGTCAGGCGATTTCATCAACGGTGTCTGTCCCGGTTGCCGAGGCGTTTAAGGTTACCTCAGCGCAGGCAAAACCCGCAGAGCTTCGACGGCGATGCCCACGGCTATGACGTGATGGTCGGGTTCAAGATGAAGTTCTGAGCGCTCTGGAGAGGCGCCAGAGCAACTGGCCGCCTCTCGATATCAAAAGGCGGGCCAGACGAAGACGCGGGACGTTCTGCTTACTCAAAATGCTCCGGATTAACCGGGTCCCCAGGCTTCATCGCCAGTTGCTCGCGCACGTCGGCAAACATGGCGTCGTAGTGTTTGTGCACGGAGCCGATGCTGCTCATGGCTTTGGGGATGCCGTATTTCTCGGCGATTTTGGTCACGTTGCTGGCGAAGTTATAGGCCTCTTCTTTGGCCAGGAAAAAGCCCTCGCTCATTTCCTTGCCCTGGATGGTGCCGTGCATGGTGAATTGCATGCCTTTGCCGATTTTCGGGTCTTGTGCCACTTCGTAGTCGATGTGCAGGTCGTAGCTGACATCGTTCGGGGTCAGTGCATGACGCTCGATGTGCAGGTGACCGGGGGTAAACGTAGCCATGGTGTTTTCTCCTGAATAGTCCCTTGAGCCCGCTTGACTTGGTGTGATGAATACGCGGGTCTGTTGGGGATCAACGCTAGTTTTTTTCCCGGACTTGTAAAGCCCTGGAGATGAATGTTGCGTTATCTCTTGCCCGCAAAGCGCTAGCGCTCACCAATGCCGGCAATAATCTGCGGCCATAACGCCCGTGGCAGGTCGTGGGCCATGCCCGGTACCAGGTGCAGTGTGGCGCCGGCGATGGCGCGGGCAATGGCTTTGCCGCCGGCTGGGCGCACCAGTTTGTCGGCCAGGCCGTGAATAACCACGGTCGGGGTGCTGATTTTTTCGCAGTAGGGGCGTAGATCGCCGGTGGCGAGAATCGCTGCGAACTGCCTGGCGGTGGCTTTGAAGTCGGCGCCACGGGCAATCTGTAGGCGGATCAAGGCGTCCAGTTCTGCCTCGGGCATTGGGTGGGCGGCGCTGCCGATGGCGCGGAACAGCTCGCGTTGGCGTGAAACGATGGTGTCGGCGCTGGCCCCGGGCGGCGGCGTCGAGACCAGTTTGCGGAATACGCCAAAGGCTGGCGGTGGCAGCAGCGGCTGGTTGGTCGAGGAGAACAGAATGGTCAGTGCGCGCACGCGCTCGGGGTAACGGGCGGCGAACACCTGGGCGATCATGCCGCCCATGGAGGCGCCGACAATATGGGCCGAGGCGATGGCCAGATGCGCCATCAGTTGGGCGACGTCGTCGGCCATGTCCACCAGGGTATACGGCGCTGCAGAACGCAGCCCCAACTGGGCGCGGGCCAGCAGTTTCCACATCGGCGTATCGAAGGGTTTTTTCACCCGGCCCGAAAGGCCCGAGTCGCGGTTGTCGAAGCGGATAACGCGAAAACCGCGTTCGACCAGGCTCTGGCAGAAGTCATCCGGCCACAGCACCATTTGCGCGCCGAGGCCCATGATCAACAGCAGTGGCGGTGCAGACAGCTCGCCCCAATCTTCGTAAACCAGATCGACATCGGTGCAAGGGGCGGTTCCGCTGCGCATAAGGGGCCTCTGATAAGGGAGCGTGAGGGCAGCATGCCGCCTCAGCCCCCCTCTTGCCAAGCCGCCCTCCCCTCAGTGTCCACTAGCCCTGACCTGGGTCACTTGGGGTTGCGGTAATAGCCGACCGCCACCAAATAACCGCCTACCTTGTGCAGCAGCGCGTGTTTGTCTTCCACCTTGCTGGTGACCGGGTTCTTCCAGCGGTAGTCGTAGCCACCTTCAGTGTGTGTGGCCATCAGCGCCAGTATCGGCGCGCCCACCGGTTTGCCCTGGGGGTCACGAATGCTGGCGAAATCGACGCCGAGCAAGCGCAGGTTGTAGCCGTGGGCCAGGTAGCGGTGGCTGGTGAGGTCGACGACAAACACGTACAGGTCATCCTCGCGAAACGCGGGCGACAGCTCGTTGATGGCGGTGAAGCTTGCGGTCGGGTCTTTTTCGATGGCGGCTACTGCCCGGTCGAGCAAGGCCTGGGCCTGTTCCGGGGTGGCGCGCGGCAGGTAGTGGCCGACGGCGATGATGCGCTCCCCTACCCGCTGGAAATACACGCGCTTGCGCTCGACGCGGCCATCGGCCCAGCTTTTCCACCGGTATTCGGCGCTTTGCACGCCGCCGCTCTCGGGCGTTTGCAGGGCCTGTTCGAAGGCGCTTTTCAGCTCCGGGGCCAACACGCTGGACACATTCCGGCCAATCAACACCGCCGACGGTCCACCGCTGGCGAGCATGGTGCCGTGGGTGTCGACCACAAACACGTAGCGGTCGGCGTCGATGAATTCGCCCTGGCGACTGAAGGCCGCCAAGGCGGCGTCTCCCTGGGTGCGGTAGTACTCCACGGCGCTGGCCAGCAGCGCCTGGGTGCGCTCGCCATCGCTGGCAGCGTGGCTGAGGCGGGTTACGGCCAACAGGGCCAGCAGGCAACAACGGATCAGTGTGGCTTTAGCCATCACGCGATACTCCCGGCGACGCCCAGCGCCGCCTGTTCAAGCGTTGCGGGTTCAGGCATTGAAAATCGCCACGGCACGGACAAACCCCGCCGAGGCGTGTTTGATTTTGTACGGGAAGCACGACACCAGAAAACCGTTGGCCGGCAGGCTGTCGAGGTTGGCGAGTTTTTCCATCTGCCCGTAGCCGATGTCACGCCCGGCTTTGTGCCCTTCCCAGATGATCGAGGCATCGCCGGAGGCGGCAAAGCGCTCGCGGGTGTATTTGAACGGTGCGTCCCAGCTCCAGGCGTCGGTGCCGACGACCCGCACGCCGCGCTCCAGCAGGTACATCGTCGCCTCGCGGCCCATGCCGATGCCGGCTTCCAGATACCCCGGCTGGCCGAACAGCGCGCCGGCGCGGGTGTTGATCAACACGATATCCAGCGGTTGCAGCTGATGCTCGATGCGCGCCAGCTCGGCTTCCACTTCGGCAGCAGTGACCACGTGGCCGTCGGGCAAGTGGCGAAAGTCCAGCTTCACGCCGGGTTGCAGGCACCAGTCCAGGGGCAGCTCGTCGATGCCGAAGGCCGGCTTGCCGCCGTCGGTGGTCGAGGCGTAGTGCCAGGGCGCGTCCATGTGGGTGCCGCTGTGGGTGGTGATCTGCAGGCGCTCGGCCGCCCAGGATTCATTGCCGGGCATCTGCTCCAGCTCAAGGCCGGGGAACATCGCGGCCATCTCCGGCCAGCCTTGCTGATGGTCCATGTAGTCGATTTTCGGCAGCAAGGGTGGCGGATCGGTGTAGGGGTTGTTGTCGAGGGTCACTGACAGGTCGACCAGGCGGCGGGTCGGTTTAAGCGCGGACATGGGCAGGTGCTCCAGCTAATGACAGGGGCCGAGGGGCGGCGGGATTAAGGGCATTGCGGATCAGCGTGGCGGCATTGCCGTCGTGGCTGAAACCGAGGGCCCGGGCGTGCGGCGTTTTCAGCGGCGGCAGTTGGCCGAACAGCGCCTGCAGCTGCTGATCGGCGGCATGGCTGATCAGGCTGCGGCGTTCCTCGCCATAAGCGTCGGCCAGGGCATCCAGGACCTGGGCGATGGACAGGTGCAGCACCGGCAGTTGCCACACCCGCTGCGCCCCCAGGGTGCTGCCATCCAGCTCGGCGGCACGTATCAGGTTGGTCACGCAGCAGCGCGCCGACATCCACCAGCAGGTGGCCTCTGGCGATACCGGGCAGCTATAGCGCTCGCCAGCGGCATAGGCTCGCAGCAAGTCGCTCATAAACGCCGAGCGCAGGCCGTTGGGTTCCCGTGGCCGCGCGACAATGCCCGGCAGGCGCAGCGCGCGGCCGTCCACTTCGCCACGCCGGGCCAGGTCGTTGACCAGGGTTTCCACCATGGCCTTGTGCGCGGCGTAAGACAGCTGCGGGTTCAACTCCGCCTGCTCGTTCATCCGCGCCGGCAGTTCGCCGCCATACACCGCCACGCTGCTGGCATACACCAGCACCGGTGGCTTGGCCTTGTTGCGCAGTTGGTTGAGCAGCTCCAGGCTGGCCAGCAGGTTGACCTGATAACCCTGTTCGTACTGCGTTTCTGCCGCGCCGCCGGGCACACTCACCAGGTGAAACACCACATCGACGCCATCGGCCAGCAAACGGCGCAGCAAGGCAGCGTCGGTGACGCTGCCGCTTTGCTGGCGCACGCGCGGGTCGTCTGCCGCGCTAGCGAATTCGCGGTCCAGCAATAGCAACGAATCGATGGCCTGGCCGCGCAGGCTGCCGCGCGCCAACAGGCAGCGCACCAGTTCGCGGCCGACAAACCCATTGGCGCCGGTGATCAATACACGCATACGCGGCTCCTCATGGCCGGGCCTGCACGACACGCTGGTCGATGCCGCCAAACAACGATTGGCCATCGGCGCCCAGCACCTCCATCTGTACCCGGTCGCCGAAGCGCATAAAGGCCGTCTGGGCGCTGCCTTGGGCAATCATTTCAATCGCCCGGCGCTCGGCAATGCAGGCCGAACCGACGCTGCGATCGGCATTGGAAACCGTGCCCGAACCAATCACTGTGCCGGCGCGCAGGCGACGGGTCAGTGCCGCGTGGGCAATCAACTGGCCGAAGTGGAAGTTCATCGCGCCGCCATGGGGGTGGCCAAACCATTCGCCGTTCCAGTGCACTTGCAGGGGCAACTGCACACAGCCATCGCGCCAGGCTTCGCCGAGCTCTTCCGGGGTGAGCGCCAAGGGCGCGAAACTGCTGGACGGTTTGGCCTGCAAAAAGCCGAAACCGGTGACCATCTCTCGCGGCGCCAGGGCACGCAGGCTGACGTCGTTGATCTGCACGATCAGTTTGATGTGCTGCAAGGCCTGCTCGGCGCTGCAGCCCATCGGCACCTCGTCCACCACCACGCCAAACTCGCCTTCGAAGTCGATACCCTGGGCTTCGCTGGGCAAGGGAATGTCATCACGGCCGCCGAGAAAATCATCGCCCGCGCCCTGGTACATCAGCGGTGTGTGTTCAGCTCCGTCGATGGGTTTGAGGTTGAAGGCTTTTTGCATCAGCGCGCCGTGGCTCATAAAGGCCGAGCCGTCGCACCACTGGTACACACGCGGCAACGGCGCCATCGCCTGGGCCGCGTCGAAGGTAAAGGCGCCCACTGCCCGGCCCGCATTAAGCTCATCGGACAGCAGACGCAAACGGGGTTCGGCGCTGGCCCAGTTTTCCAGCGCCACTTGCAAGGTTGGCGCAACCGCTGTGGCCTGCAGTGCCCACTGGTTATCGCGCGAGACCACCACCAGCTGGCCATCGCGGCTGCCGTTATTGAGGGTGGCGAGCTTCATTGGCCACCTCCCAGCTCAGGCGCAAAGCGGCCGTCGAGCAAAATGAAGACCATCCGTGCCATGGCTTCGGTGCGGTTACTCCAGGCGTGGTTGGTGCCACGCTGCACCACCACGTCGCCGCGTTTGAGCTGCACCTCTTCCTCGTCCACCACCAGCCACACCTCGCCCTCGGTGACGATGCCGTAGTCGAGGGTTTCGGTGCGGTGCATCAGTTTGTGTTTGGAATCGGCGGTGCCGGTGCCCGCGTGGGATTGGCCAATCTCGGCAAAGGCGGCAGCAGCATCGTCGGCGCTGATCTGGTTTTGCTGGCTGTCGGGTGGAATATCCACCACGCGGATCACGCTGCCCAACGCGCCTGGGCTCAATTGCAACGGCTTGGCGGTGGGGTCGCTGGCGTTGTCCAGCAAGGCCGGGCTGGCGGCGCTGTTCCAGATTTCATAGAACACCGTGCCGGGTACGGCGGCTAACGGAAACACGTTGGGCGTCGGCCCGCTGCTGGCGATAACCGCCCGGCCGCTAGCGTTGTGGCCGGTGACCACGCGTTTGAACGATGGTAGTTCGTGCATAAAAAATCCTCGCTCAGAGCGACGCTGCAGCAATGGGGGCGGTTTTAGGTAGCCCGAGGCAGGCCAGGGCAATCAGCAGTTGCGCCACGGCGAGCACACCGAGGGCGGTGGGCAGTTGGCCGGGTTGCCCGGCGGTAATCGCCAGCACCACCAACGGGCTGACAAATTCACCGGCAAAGATGGCGGCGGTAAAACCACCTGCGGCGCGCCCGCGTTGGGCAAAGTCGACCTGGCTCATGATCCAGGTGATCAGCGTCGGCAACATCAGGCCGATGCCCAGGCCGTTGACCAGCACAGCAACCACCACCAGCGCATGGTTACCCGCGACTGCCATCAGCAGCCCGCCAACGCCGGCCAGAAAAAACGCCAACAGCATCTGCTTGTGCGGGCTTACCCCGCTCAGCACGCGAAAGCCCAGGGCGCCGGCAAGCACGCCGAGTTGGTTGGCGCCCATGGTCATGCCGATTTGTTGCGGCCCATCGACGTGCATCAGGCTCAGCAGATAGCCGGCCTGCACCGGCACCACAAACAGGCTGACGCCAGCCAGCACGGTCAGCAGGTACAACGGCGCCAGACGCCGCCACGGAAATACGGCGCTTTGCACGGTTGCCGATGTGTCGGCATCGCCTTGCGGCTCCCACAGCAGCTTGGCCATCAACGGCAGAAACAGCAGGCCCACGGCGTACAAGGCAAAGGGTGTACGCCAGCCGTTCTCGCCCAGCGCACCGCCCACGGCCATAAAGATGGCGGCCGACAGCGAGGTGGCAACCATCTGCAAGGCGAACAGGCGTTCGCGGCGGGAGCCGCTGTAGTAGTCGCCCATCAAGGTGGTGCAGCCGGTCATGATCGCCGCTTCGGCCAGGCCGATGCCGGCGCGGCTGGCGACGATGGCGGTGAGCGAATCCAGCCACAGCGGCAGCAGGCCGCAGATGCTGTAAAGCACCATGGCCCAGAGCAGCAAGGGTTTGCGCCCTACCCGGTCGGCAATCAGGCCGGCAAACGGGGCGACCAGGGCGATGACCAGCGCGGGTAGCGTCAGGGCGATGGGTACCAGCACGGTGGCGCCCGGGGTGTCGGCGAAATGCGCCTGCATGCGGGGCAACACTGGGGCCAGAAGTACGGCGCCTAGCACGGGCAGGCAGCTGCCTAGCAGTAGCAAAAGAGACTGTGGCAAACCTGCTTGGCGGTTAGTAGACATAGCGGTCTCCTGCAGTAAGGGTGTTTGCAGGTATCGCGGCTGACCGGAGCGCCGGACGGGCCGCTCCTACGGATTGCACGTACCGTAGGAGCGGCTTGAGCCGCGAGCTTTGGATCTTCGATGGACGCATGGCGGTGTTCTCTTATTGTTGTTCTGGAAAATCAGCGAATAGCGGCGCGCACGGGCGGCTTGGGCAGCGGTTCGGGGCGTTCTTCACGCACGGCCACGGGCACCACGCGGGGTTGGTCCGCCGCGCGCTTTTGTGGCAACAGGAAGTAGGCCAGCGCCGGCAGCAGAATCAGCGCGCCAACCATGTTCCAGACGAACATAAAGGCCAGTAGCACACCCATGTCGGCCTGGAACTTGATCGGCGAAAACATCCAGGTGCCGACGCCGATGGCCAGGGTCACGCCGGTGAGCATCACCACCTTGCCGGTGAACAGCAGCGCCTGGTAATAGGCCTGCGACAGGCTCGCGCCCTGGCGCAACTGGGCCAGCACAATGCTCATCACATACAGCGCGTAGTCGACGCCAATGCCCACGCCCAGGGCGATCACCGGCAAGGTGGCGACTTTTACCCCGATGCCCAGCCACACCATCAGCGCTTCGCAAAGGATCGACGTCAGCACCAACGGCAGCACGGCACAGAGCACGGCACGCCAGGAGCGGAAGGTGATCAGGCACAGCACAATCACCGCCCCGTACACCCACCAGAGCATCTCGTGGCTGGCCTGTTTCACCACGATATTGGTGGCGGCTTCGATACCGGCGCTGCCAGCGGCCAGCAGAAACTGCGCCTGCTCGCTGTCGTTGTCCTTGGCAAAGGCCTGCACGCTGTCCACCACGCGACCAAGGGTGTCGGCCTTGTGGTCAGTGAGGTAGGCATACAGGGTCAGCAGGCTGCAGTCTTCGTTGTACAAACCACGGGGCGCGCCGGCGGTAACCATGTTCAAGGTGGCCTGGTTGTTGACCAGTTCGTACCACTTGGGATTGCCTTCGGAGAGGCCGACCAGTACGCGGCGGTTGAGCAACGCCAGCGAGTTGGTGGAATCCACACCCGGCAAGCCGCGCAACTGCCAGTCGAGGTTATCCACCCGCTGCAAGGTGTCGTAGCTGGAGCAGCCGCCGGCCGGGGTTTTCACCATCACGGCAAAGATGTCGCTGCTGGCGCCGTAGTGTTGGGTCAGGTAGGCGTTGTCGAGGTTGTAGCGTGAGTCGGCACGCAGTTCAGGCGCACCGGCATCGAGGTCACCGATTTTCAGGTGCAAGCTGACCCAGTAACCGCCACCGGCCAGTACCGCCGCCACCAGCACGCACAGGGCGGCCCAGCGCCGTTGGGTAAACAGGTCGAGAAAGCGCCAGATCGCCTGCTTGCCGGCGCCGTCGATTTCCGCCTGTTCGCTGCGCAAACTGCGCACCGCCGCCGCCGGCGTTACACCGACATACGAAAGCAGCACCGGCAGCAGAATCAGGTTGGTGAAAATCAGCACGGCCACGCCGATGCTGGCGATCACGGCCAGGTCCTGAATCACCTGGATCTTGATGATCATCAGCACGGCAAAGCCCACGGCGTCGCACAGCAACGCGGTGAGCCCGGCGAGGAACAGACGGCGGAAGGTAAAGCGTGCCGCCACCAGGCGGTGCATGCCGCGCCCGATGTCTTGCATGATGCCGTTCATTTTCTGCGCGCCATGGCTCATGCCAATGGCGAACACCAGAAACGGTACCAACACCGAATACGGGTCCAGCTGGTAGCCAAGCAACGGCAACAAGCCCAGTTGCCAGACGACGGCCACCAAGGAGCAGGCCATCACCAGCGCGGTGCTGCGCAGGCAGCGGGTGTACCAGTAGAGCACCACGGCGGTGATGACGATCGCGGCGGCGAAGAACAGCAGAATCTGCCGCAGGCCATCAATCAGATCGCCGACCACCTTGGCAAACCCGGTGATGCGAATCTCGATGCCCTGCTGCTGGTATTTACCGCGAAGGTTTTCCAACTCCTGCGCCAGAACGCTGTAATCCAGCGCTTTGCCGTCGGCGTCTTTGGCCAGCAACGGCAGGTAGATAATGCTCGACTGCTGGTCGAAGGCCACCAACTGACCGATCTCGTTGGAGCGCTCGATATTGCGTTGCAGCGCTTCCAGGCTTGGCGCCGAGCCGTCGTAGCCATCGGGAATCACCGGCCCGCCTTCCAGGCCCTCTTCGGTCACGCCAACCCAGCGGGTAGACGGCGTCCACAGCGATTTCATAAAGGCGCGGTCGACGCCGGGCAGCAGGTACACCTCATCATTCAGTTGCTGCAGGGTTTGCAGGTAGGCCGCGTCGTAGATGCTGCCTTTCTGGTTGATCACCGCGATGCGCACGGCATTGCCCAGGCCGCTGAGTTCCTGACGATGCTCCAGGTAGTTGGCAATGAACGGATGATCATTGGGGATCATCTTTTCGAAGCTGGCATTGAGTTCCAGGCGCGTGGCTTGCCAGCCCAACAGCGCGGTCACTAACAGACAGATCAGCAACACCAGGCGCCGATGGTTGAACAGTGCGCGTTCCAGCAAGGAGCCGGAGCGGCTGTCGAAATCGTCCAGGGTGCTGTGAATCGGCGTCGCAGCGGATGAACTCGGGACGTGCATAGGGTTACTCCGCAATCGATGTATGGGCTGCCGCCAAGCGCTGCGGCCCGGCAAAACCAACGCCTACCAGGGCGCCATCGACGGCCTGGGCCACGGCCAGCAACGGTGCGCCGGGCGGCAAGGCAACCGGGCGCAACGTTTCGCCACCGACAGCGCCTTGCAGCAGCCCGCCGGCCTGGTTGACCAGCAGCAACTGGCGGTCGATGACTACGGCCGCGTTGATGGAAATGGGGATGGGATTGCTCAGCGTCTGGAAGCTCGCGCCCTGGTCGACTGAGCGAAACAGGTTGCCGCGCAGACCCGCGACGACCAGGCCGCCAGCAGGCTCCAGCGCCAGGCTGAAATAGCTGCCCTCATAGGGGCTGGTGAGGGTGTTGAATTGCCCGCCGTTATCCTGCGAGCCGAGCAGCAGACCTTGCTCGCCGGCCAGGTACAACTGCTGGCCTTGTTGCGCCACGGCATACAGATGCAGGCCGCGGGGGTTGGGCAGACGGTCCATCCATGACGTCCAGGTCGCGCCGCCATCGTCCGTGTGCAGGGCCAGACCATAAGCGCCTACCACCAAGCCTTCACGGGCATTGGCAAAGCTCAGGGCCAACAGCGGTTTATCCGCGCCGTCAGCGACCAGCCGTTCGGCATTGGCTTGGCGGGGTGCATCCGCCGCCGCTTGCGCGGCCGCCAGTTCCACCGCCGCTGCACGCTTGCCATCCAGTTGCAGGCTCCAGCTGTCTCCGCCGTCAGCGCTGTGCAGCACCACGCCGGCATGGCCCACGGCCCAGCCCTGTTTACTGTCGACAAACTGCACCGCCGTCAGCGTGCTGCTGACCGGCACACTGGCCTGATGCCAGGTGGCGCCGTTGTCGTCGGAGAGCAGAACGATGCCGCGCTCACCCACCGCCACCAGACGTTCGCCAGCACGGGTGATGCCGAGCAGCACCGCGTGTTGGGCCTGCACGCCCTGCACCGCCGGCAGGCTCAGCACGTCCAGTGGCGCGACGGCACCAGCTGATGCACTGGCCATCGCCAGCAACAACAGCGCCAGCGCTTTGCGGTTTTTACTCATGACTACTGCCTCTTGAAAACGGGCAGCGCGTGTTGCACCGCTGCCCTGTACACCTACAGCCTGTGCCTAGCGAATGCCTTCACCGGCCAAAGCATCGGGGGTGAATACCGAGTCGGCGTACGGCGCGACGATGCGGTATTGCTCGTTCTTGCCGGCAAAGATGTCGCCGGCGAACCAGGCCCCGGACAGCAGGTCGTAGAAGCCGTTGGTCAGGGTGACGACGCCAGGCAGATCCGGCACCACCACAGGCGTGGTCCACAGCACTTTGGCCAACTGGTTTTTGCTGTCGTAACGCTCGCCCAGTACAGCGGCCCAGGTGTCTTCATCGAGGTAGTAAGTGCTTTTCGGCATCACATGGCGCTTGCCGCTTTTCAGCGTGGCTTCAACCACCCACACGCGGTGCAGTTCCCAACGCAGTGCGTCAGATTTGAGGTGGTGTTGATCCAGCAATGCTTCCGGCGAGTCGGCATTCAGCACGCGGTTGGAGTTGTAAGGGATATACAGCTCCTTCTTGCCCACCAGCTTCCAGTCGAAGCGGTCGATACGGCCGTTGAACACATAGAGTTCGTCAAAGCTCATCACCCCGGCGGTGGCCGGTGTCGGCGTGTCGCAGCAGGCATTGGGCAGACGGCGCACGCGGCGCTGGCCGGGCAGATAGGTCCACGCGCCGGCCTTATCGGCATCGAGGTTTTCACGCCCCAGAATGGCTTCACCGGCGCGCAAAGGTGGGCCGTCGTTGATCAGGCGAATCGCCCAGAACACCCCATCTTTCTCAGCGCCACCGGGCAGGTAAAACGGCATTTGCATGTCGGCCCGCGAATCGTTGGTCAGCACATGCTTACCATCGGTGGTGGTCAGGTATTGGGTGAAGGTGGTGTGCCAGGACGCCCCGCGCCAGCGCAATAAATGGTTCCAAATGGCTTCGGCGCCATTCTGTGGCAGCGGGAATGGAATACCGCCCTGGGCGTTCTGCGGTGCCGGGCCGGAGGCGCCGTCTACCAGCTTGGCGCTGGCGGCGTTGGCAGCGGTGGCGTCGTAGACCGCTTGCGGTGCAGCGGCAGTACGGTGCGTGGGGTACACGTCCAGGCGATAGCTATCGGGGTACTTTTTCAGCATGGCCAGGGTGCCGACGCTGAGCTTGTCGGCATACTGCGCGGCGTTCTGCGCGTTGATGCTGAACAGCGGTTTTTCGCTGGCGAACGGATCGCCGCGCTTGCCGCCGTCTTTGTAGTTCGGGTCCGCTTTGGTCAAGCCGCCGTCCCAGGCCGGAATGCTGCCATCGGCATTGCCGGCGCGCTCGGCACCCAGCGGTGTCAGGGTGGTTTTCAGGCTGCTGGCATCGGCAGCCATTACGCCCTGGGCGAACAGCAACGAGGCAGCCAGCGCGGTCAGCAAGGCAGTGAAGGGGTTACGAGTTGGCATCTGTAGCTCCTCAGAACGTACGGCTAACGCTGACGGCGACGAAGTCGCGGTCTTTCAGCGATTGCTCGAACGTGTAGTTGTTATTGGCATCGAGGAAGGTGTCTTCCGGACCGTAGAAGTGCGTGTAGGTCAGCCCCAGGGTCCAGGCGTTGAGGTAGTTGCCCTTGATGCCGATGTTGATATCGCCACCGCGGTCCGAACCGAAGCCGGTACCCAGGGATTCCGACTTGCCGTGGGTAAAGCTGAAGCCCATCGGTACGCTGATATCCATGCCGGCAAAGGCTTGGCGGTACATGGGTTCGTACACGGCGCGTAGACTCCAGGCGTCGCGGTCGGCGTTGGGGTCGACGGCATCCGGGTTGCGGGTGACGCTCAAGGTGCGGTTCCAGGCGATCTCGCCGAGGAAGGTGGCTTCCGGTGCGACAAACGACGGTTCCAGGCTGGCCAGCCACGACAGGTTGGCGTGCAGCGTGCGGCCGGTGGCGTACACCGCTTCGTCGGGGTCATTGCTGATGCCATCGTCCACGGCCAGTGCGTGCTGGTTGGTGGACGCCAACGGCTGGTGCCAGCGGGTGGAGAGTTCACCGGCGATGTTGAATTGCTCGACCGTGGTGGAGAAGCTGGCGCCCACCGACTCGATGCCTTCCGGGTACACCCAGTAGTACTCGCCGGCCTTGCCGGTGAGTGGATCGAGCGCGGCGAAGTTGGGGCGCACGTTCAACTGTGGCGACTTGTCGTGGAAGCGGATGGCATAAAAACCCCAGTCCACGGTTTCGGTGCGCCAGCGCAGTTGCATACCGCCCTGCCCCGAGTCTTTCGCGTCTTCGTCTTTGCCGTGGTAGAAGGCCAGCGGCTGGGCACCCGGGAACAGCGGCGCACCGATAAACATGCGCTCGTTGCCATCGCCGAAGAAGTCATCGGTGGAGAAGTAGCTACCGGCAGCCGGCAGGCGGTTGGCTTCCCACTCGAACTGGTAGTAGGCGCCAATGGTGACGTCCGGGGTCAGCTGCAACTGGCCGGACACCTGTTCAACCGGGCGAATCAGTTCCTTGAACTGGGTGTTGGGTACCGACAGGCCCTTGACCACATCTATGGGCGCCATGCCGCCGGCTATGCCGTTCATGCCGTAGAACAGGCTTTCGCCCCACTGCATGGCGTACTGGCCGATACGCCCGGACACCGGCATATCACCGATCTCTGCACGGCCGAACAGGAACGCATCGAGCAGCTCACCTTTGCGCCCGTGCAGCTTGCGGGTGTCGTCCGTGAAGTGGTCGGGGTCTACCGAGTAGCTGTTGACGTTGCCATCGGCATCGTTGTCGTTGGGCTTGTTGTAGACATCGTCATACCAGGCCGCGCCGCTGACGCGGGCACCGACGTTCTTATAGGTGATGTCCATTTCCGAAAGCACATCGAGACGGTTGGAGATCAACCCCTTGTCGAGGTTGTTGTCGCCGTCGTTGAGGTTTTGCGCCTCGCTGAGCTTGTCGGACTTGCCCTCAGTGCGCCAGGCTGCGCTGTACTTCAGGGTGTTGTCCCACCGGGCCCGCAGGTCCGGGTTGCCAGTGTCGAACTCAAATGCCTGGGCATTTGCCGAGAGTACGCCAACCAGCAGCCCGGCCAAACTAAGGGCAAAGGGAGGGCGTCCGCCGCGAAATGCGGCAGTTTGGAAACGAGCCATGGAGAAACCTCGCTATTGTTCTTCTTGTTATCGCCCTCTGTGGGGCGCGGTCGCATCGCAAGTCTTACGGTTACAACTCGGAACCACCGAGCGCGCCGGGTGGCGCCTCGGTGCGGATCTTTTTCCTCAGATAGGCTCAGCCGTACGCGCCAGCATCTGCTTGACCAGGCCAATGCGGTCGAACTCACGGTCGTGCTGCATCTCCTTGTCGCCGGCCAACACCGAGCTTTCGCTGATGTATTTGCAGCGCTCGAAGCGCCGCGCCATAAAGCGTTGCAGCTGCTGCGCAATATCGCCGCCAGCGGTGAGCTCTTCGCTGAGCACCACGGCATCTTCAATGGCCATGCCAGCGCCCTGCCCCAGGTGCGGGGTAGTGGCGTGGGCGGCGTCACCAATCAACAGCACGCGGCCGCGGTACCAGGGCTCATTGACGAACACCACTTCCATCGGCTTGTAGACCACCTGCGAACTGTCGGTAATTTGCTCACGCAGCTCGCCCACCAGACCGGTAAAACCCTGCAGGCGCTCACGCATCTGCTCGGCCAGGGTGGCGGTATCCATCCATGGGTTATTCGGTTCGTGGGAGGTAAGGAAGAGGTACATCAGGTCGCCGGCCAACGGCACCAGGCCGGCATTGCCATCGGCGCTCTGGAAATTGGCCAGGTGATCGATTTCCGGCTTGCGCGGGAAGTTGTAGCGCCACACCGATTGCCCGGTGAAACGCGGGGTGTATGTGTCGCCAAACAACAGGCTGCGTACTTTCGAATAGAGGCCGTCGGCACCGACCACCAGGTCGTAGTCGCCGCTGCTGCCATCGGTGAACAGCACGCTGACGCTGTCAGCCTGCTCGGTGAGGGTTTCCACGCTCAGGCCCAGACGCACATTGGCACCCAGTTCCAGCGCGGTGTTGCACAGTACGTTGTGCAAGGCCAGGCGCGAGATACCGACGTTGGCCGGGTACTCGGGGCCGGCCAGACGCTGACCGGGAATGCGTGCCAACAGCTGGCCGCCGGGGCCGTAGATGGCCACGTCTTCAAAGGCGTAGGCCGCATCGAGGTAGCCGTCGAGTACGCCGAGTTTGGCCATCTCACGCACTACGTTGCTTTGCTGGATGATGCCGACGCCGTACACGGTCCATTCGGCCTTGAGTTCGATCAGGTCAACCGCGATGCCCTTGCGGCGCAGGGCGATGGCGGCACACAAACCACCGATACCACCGCCTACTACCAGAACTTTGCTGACTGCATTCATGGCATGTCTCACTTATTATTTTTGTTCATCGAAGGGCGCAGGCGCCGCTTCGTTGGGGCCACTTTCCGGGCAAACCAGGAAGATGACTAATCGCTTATAGGGATGGGATGTATCGCCTCACGCGATACCTCCCAAACAGACTCAACGGCTCTTCACCCCTCTCCCCAAAGCGGCGAGAGGACTAGATTTGTGTGGCTTGCAACACCAGCCAACCGCCCTCTTCCTGCCACGTCACCGCCTGTAATTTCTCGCCCAGACACGGCCCGTAAATGCATTCGCCGGTATCTGGCAAAAACTGCGCGCCATGGGCGTAGCACATGATCAGTTGGCCATCGGCCGACATAAATCGGTCCTTGCGGTACTCCAGGCGCACGTCCAGGTGCGGGCAGCTGTTGCGGTAAATGCGGATTTCGCCTTGGTGGCGCAGGGCAAAAATGCTGTCTTTGCCACGCTGTTCAGGGTCAAACCCACGCGCCTGGCCTTCGGCTAATTCGTCACTGCGGCACAACGCTACGGCCATCACTCAACCCTGCTTCGGTGGCGGGCCACCCGGCGCCCATTTCTCTTTCGAGGTGAACAGGAACAGCTGCGAGTTATCCGCCGTCAGCGGCGCCACGCGGGCTTCCCAGGCGTCATCGTGTTTGTCCATGTCGGCGTCGTATTCGATGTGGCAACCCAGCGGGCTGTTGAAGTACCAGAACCAGTTCGAGCCAAACAGGTGGCGGCCAGGGCCCCAGAAACTGGTCCAGCCCTTCTGCTCGAAGCGCCGCCCGGCCAGCAGTACTTCGGTACCGCTGCCCATGTGAAAGGTGAAGTGCTCGCAGCCTTTCATGTGCGGCGGGGTCTGGATCATGAACAGGCAGTGGTGGTCGTCGGAACCGGCCGGGCGCATGAACGGACCGGCGCCGACAAAGGTGTCGGTGGTCTTGAAGCCCAGGCGATTGGCGTAGAAGGCCTCGCCCTTGGCGGCGTCCGGAACGAAATACACCACGTGGGACAAGGTGCGCGGCACGGCGGCCATATCCAGGGTGATACCGGGCTGGTTCAGCGGGCGCTGCGGCTCATGACCCGGGGCGTTGCTCAGATCGGCAGGCGCGGTAAACGGCTTGCGCACGGTGAGCTGAAAGGCGATGGCAAAGCCCAGGTCATCGACGCTGTGCACCACGCCCTGCTCATCACGGGTTACCAGGCGGTCGCGGCCCAGTTCGTCTTCGATGGCATCCAGGTCGGCGGCGCTGGCCACGCCATAGATGGTTTCGCGAATCGACGGCGCCGGGCCGATGGCGGCTGGCAGCGTTGGGTCGTCCGCGCGGCGGATGATCACCGCGGTGCCGTCGAGGGCTTCAAAGCGCCCGCCGTTGGCGTCTACGCCCACCGGGTGCAGGCCGTAGTCACGCAGGCAATCGGTACAGGCTTGGATGTCATCGACACCAAAGATCAGGGCGTCAAGGCCAATGATGTTCATGGCTACCACTCCATTGAAATTATGATCCGGCGGTTGCTGGGGGTGCCGGTGGTGGTGTCGGTCACGGCCGACTGCGGCGAACTGTGCCGCCAGCGCAGGCAGCTGACTAATCGCGTGTCGGGATGTGACCTATCGGCAAACGCGATACCTGTTGGCACAGCAGTGCTTGCGGGGAAATGGCTGAAAACGGAAAGGGAGATTTCTTAGGAAGGGTTGACGCGCTGATACTTTGTCCGGAATGTATCGCGAAAATAAATACAACAAAGAGATTGGCCGCCATGCGTTTCAACCACCTGGACCTGAACCTCCTGGTGGCGCTGGATGTATTGCTCGAGGAGCAGAACATCACCCGCGCCGCTGAACGTCTGCACATGACCCAATCCGCCACCAGTGGCGTGCTGGGCCGCTTGCGCACCTATTTCGAAGACGAACTGCTGGTGCAGGTCGGGCGCAAAATGCAGCCCACCCCCTATGCCCTGGAACTCACCGCGCCGGTACGCGAAGTGCTGCTGACCATTCAGAGCTCGATCACCGCCAAGCCGGTGTTCGACCCCAGTACCAGCAAACGCCACTTCCGCCTGGTGACCTCCGACTACCTGATCAGCGTGCTGTTCGCCCAGGTCATCGAACGCATCCACCAGGAAGCGCCGCACATCACCTTCGAAATGATCGGCCCCAGCGACAACTCCGGCGAATTGCTGATGCGCGGTGAGGTCGACCTGATGATCGTGCCCGACCGCTACATCCTCGAAGGCCACCCATGGCAATTGCTGTTCGAAGAGGAGCACGTGTGCGTGGTGTGGAACGGAAACACCCAGGTCGGCGAGCACCTGACGCTGGAGAAGTACATGGAGATGGGCCATGTGTCGGTGGGGTTTGGCCGTACCCGGCACATGAGCATCGAGGAATGGTTTATCACCCAGTACGGCTTTAACCGCCGCCTGGAAGTGATCACCAACGACTTCAACACCCTGCCGCAATTGGTGGTGGGCACCCAGCGTATCGCCACCATGCACCAGCGGTTGGCGCGCTTGTATGCCGCGCATTTGCCCCTGCGGATTTTGCCGCCGCCGGTGAAAATTCCGGTCATGCGCGAAGTGATGTTGTGGCACCGCAGCGTGGATGGCGACCCGATGCATCGCTGGCTGCGCGAGCGCATCAGCGCGTTTATCCAGAGCGTGGATCAGGCCAAAGCTGCCTGACCCACCCCTCATGTAGTGAGGTCAATCCACCGGTTCAAGCACCGCCCGCAGCAGCGCCTGCGCTTCACCGGTCACGCCTTTGCTGATCATTTTCGCCGGCAGGCTGGAGTGATCGAGGAACAGGTCGCGCAGCCGGTTAAGCGGTGCCGGCACGCCGTGATACATCCGCCCCAGGAAGCGCGCGAACGCCGTGGTCTGGTTGGTGTAATCCACCCGCTGCTCGTCATACCGCTGCAAGCCGGCCTGTAGCGCGGCAATGTCACTCAGGTCGCGACCACGCAGGTATTTGGCGAGGAAGAAGCCGTCTTCAATGGCCATACCCGCGCCATACGCGGCATACGGTGAAGTCGGGTGCGCGGCGTCGCCCATGATGGTCACGCGCCCCTTGGACCACGCCTTGAGCGGCTCACGGTATTTCACCACCCAGCGGAACAGGTTATGGGCAGTGTCAGTGGCCGCCAGAATCTCTGGCATGGGGTAACTGAAGTGGCCGATGCGCTCACGCACATAGGCAGCAGGATCGCTGGGCTCGACCTGATTTTCTGCGCATTTTTCCACGAACCACCATTCGAAGCAGTCCTTGTCCTGGTAGCGCAACGGGGCATAGCCCATCTGATAGGCATGGTCATGGCTGATGACGATTTTCTTGCGTTCCGGCCCCTGCAGTTCGCACCAACCCAGCCACACCGCAATGCCCAAGTGTTTGAGTTCGGAGGCGCCCCAGAGCTGTTCGCGTACCTTGGACTGAATGCCGTCGGCGCCAATCACCAGGTCACACTCGTACTGCTGGCCATCGGCAAAGTGCACGGTGGTGACGCCGTCTTTTTCCACGTAATGGGTAAAGCTGTGGCTGGTGCTGATCATGTCGGCGGGCGCGGCTGCCAGCAGGCGTTTGTACAGTTCCGAGCGCATCATGCCGGACTGCCAACCGGTAACGCCGGCCTGTTCCATCAGCGCCATATCAATATCGAAATTAACCCGCACGCGGCCATCGTAACGGCGAAATTCCGGCAGGCCGGCGGCGAAAATATCGTCTACCTGCACACCCAGGCTGCGCAGAATCACGATGCCGGTGGCATTGAGAATGATGGCGCCGCCGAGAGGCCGCAGTTCGGGATTGCGCTCGAACACGGTGACGGCAAAACCGGCTTGGTGCAGGGCTACGCCTGCAGCGATGCCACCGGGGCCAGCGCCAATGATGGCAATGCGTTTGCCTTTGGCTCCGGTGCTGATCGCAGGAGTGTTGTTGCTCATTTATGCGGTTCCTTTTTTGTTGTTATCGAACACCTTGGTCGCACGCCAAGAACAGGAGCTACCGTACAAGCGTTTTCCGCACATCGACCAATCGCATGATTTGTTATGAGGCATCGTCAAACGCGATACCAGGTATCTGGATTTGCGCCTTGAACTGTGAACACGACTCCCGTTTGGTCGGTAGTGTTTGAAGCAGCGGCCGAGGTATCGCCGTTGCCGATACCTCGCATCCCCACTCACGATTGGCCTAATACCTGCCCCCTCCTTACCGTGCCAAAAGCACGGGCCTGCCTGGCCCGCCTTCGTACTGGCTCGCATAAGGACAACAACAACCATGTTCCGCTACTTCCCCACCAACTACGTCTGGAACCTCTCCGTCGACCTGGCCATCGAAATGGGCGCCCGCATGGGCGAGATCGAGGAAATGTGCGCGCCACTGCAAGAGGCTGCCAAACAACCCGACGCCGCCGGCACCAAGGCCTTCCGCGAAACCTGGCAGAAGATGGCCGACAAACTGTGCGGCCTGGCCGAGGAAGACGAAGCCAATGGCCGCCTGCTCTCCGCCGGCGAAAAATACAACCGCGCGGCCACCTACTACCTCACCTGCGAGCGCCTCCAGGCCCATGGCGCCGAAGGTCGCACGGCGCTGTATCAAACCTTCTTGCACACCTTTGCGCGCGGCATCGAGCTGTCGCAAGAGAACTGCGAGCGGGTAGAAATCCCCTATGAGGGCAGCGTGATCTCCGGCCTGCTGGTACGCGCCGAAGGCGTCAGTGGTCCGCAGCCGATTCTGGTGCAGGTGAATGGCCTGGATTCGACCAAGGAAATGAAATACCGCGTCGGCCTCCCCGCCTGGCTGGCCAAGCGCGGCGTCGCCTCGCTGATCATCGACCAGCCGGGCACCGGCGAAGCGCTGCGCCTGCACAACCTCACCGCCCGCTATGACAGCGAGCACTGGGCCAGCCGCGTAGTCGACTGGCTGGAAACCCGCAGCGAGTTCGATGCCAAACGCATTGGCCTGGAAGGTGTGTCGCTCGGCGGTTACTACTGCCCGCGCGCCGTGGCGTTCGAACCACGTTTCGCCTGCGGCGTGGTGTGGGGTGCCAACCACGATTGGCGCGATGTGCAGAAACGCCGTCTGGAAAAAGAAGGCAGCTTCCCGGTACCGCATTACTGGGCGCACGTGCGCTGGGTGTGGGGTGCCAAGGACCAGGACGAGTTCATGGCCATTGCCGAGAACGTGCACCTGGACGGCGTACTCGACCGAATCAAGGTGCCGTTCCTGGTCACCCACGGCGAGCAGGACTCGCAGATCCCGCTCAAGTGGGCGCACCGCACCTACGAGCAACTGGTCAACAGCCCGAAACGCGAGCTGAAGATCTTCACCCCGCGCGAAGGCGGTGTGCAGCATTCGAGCTTTGATAACAGCATCAATGCCGGCCAGTACATTGCTGACTGGGTGGCGGAAAATCTGGGTGGGCGCACGGCCTGAAGATACAAAAACGCCGGTATGTTTGGTGTTTTAACGATCAAGAGCTCGCGGCTAAAGCCCCTCCCACAGAAAACCTCGATTACCTGTGGGAGGGGGCTTTAGCCGCGAAGCCGTTGATCTTGTTTCAGGTTCAATAATTGCGATTTTCAGGTCCGGCCAATCGAGGCTTCAGCCTCGATGCTTTTTAAGCCGGCGAGCGCGTGGCGTGAAACGACGCGATCTGCCAGCCCTGCGTTCCTAATGCCCACACCTGGGTGGCAAAGCCCTCCCCTCTGATTGGCTGATCACCGCCGCGTTTTTGCAGGGTGTTGCACTGCGGCCCGGTCATCACCGCCAGCCCATCACCATAAAACCGCACCTGCAACTCGCCGCGCTCGATGGCCAGGTATTGCACCGCCGTGCGCGCGTAATCGAGGTAGTCGGCCTTGCCTTGCACCAGGCCGGTGGTGTGCACATACACCAGGTCATCGGCAAACAGCTCGGCGACGCGGGCGTGGTCCTCTTCCACCAGCGCTCGGCGACGTTCGTTTTCCAGGTGCAGCAAGTGTTGTTCAACGTTCATGGGTACAGCGCTCCTTGGGTTAAAGCGCGCACCTTAGGCGCGGCGCCAGGGCGGATAAAAATCGTCGATGGCAATGCAAGCCATCGCCACTTGCGATACCTCGCCGCCCTGCTCGTTCGCTGATCGCCAGACCGCGCCACTCCTGAGCTGCGGCGCGTATTGAAGCCATCAATAGCTGGCCATCGACGCAATCTGTTGGCGCCCGAACGCCGTGCTCGGCAGCCTGCCAGCACAACCATAAACACAGTGACCCAACCGTTATGAGCACCCTGCATCTACACTGCCGAACCCTGTTCGATGGCACCGACTTGAACACCCGCCAACAGCAAACCCTGGTGGTGGAAAACGGCCTGCTGAGTTATGTCGGCCCGCGCAGCAGCGCCCCCACGCCCTCCCCTGGCGCTCAGGTGGTGGATGCCGGCGACCACTTCGTGATGCCGGGCCTGGTGGACGTGCACACCCACCTCGCCTTCGGTAATGCGCAGAGCGAGGAAGACATTGATATCTGGACCAGCGACGAATTCCGCGCCCTGCGTGGCCTGTTCTTCGCCCAGCATGTGTTGGCGGCGGGCGTCACCAGCATGGTCTGCCCCGGTGACAGCGGTCAGTTGAGCATTGCCGTGCGCAACTCGATTGCCGCCGGGCTGTTCGATGGCCCGCGGATTGCGGCCAGCAGCCGGGTGATCACCAACCGCCAGAGCCTCAACGACTGGTTCCCCAGCCGCGTCGGCGCCCCCGAGTATTTCACCGCGCGCCTGGTGACCAGCCGCAGCGAAGCCCTGGCCGAAGTGCGCAAGCAGGCCAAGGATGGCGTCGACCTGATCAAGATCGCCATGGACGGTACCCACCGCCGCCCCAACGGCGAAATCATCGCCGCCTTCACCGCCGACGAAACCAAGGAGATGGTCGACGAAGCCCACCGCCTGGGCTGCAAAGTGGCCACCCACGCCTATGGCCGTGAAGCGGTGATGTACGCCGCCAAGGCCGGGGTCGACCTGGTATTTCACGCCTTTTATATGGACGACGCCTGCATCGAAGCGCTGCTGGAGGCCGGCAGCATTCTGGCGCCAACCATGACCTTCCCGCAGAACACCGTGGACTTCTGCCAACCCCACGACCCGGCGATCAGTACCGGTTACGCCGGCTATTGCGCGCGCACCCTGGAGGTTGGCAGCCAGGTGCTGAAACGTGCCAAGGCCGCCGGCATTCCCTTCGCCTGCGGCAGCGACAGCGGTTTTGCCGTGACCCCCTATGGCGAATGGCACGCCCGCGAACTGGAACTGCTGGTCACCCGCCTCGGCTTCACCCCGGCCGAAGCCTTGTTCGCCGCCACCAACGTCGGCGCGCGCTGCATGCCGCGCGGTGAAACCCTGGGCACCTTGGAAGTGGGTAAAAACGCCGACTTCCTGCTGCTCGACGGCTCGCCACTGCAAGACATCCGCGTGCTGCAAGACCGCAGCAAACTCAAAGCCGTGTACAAAGCCGGCCAGCCGGTGCGCATGGACCGCAGCCCTTACAACCCCAAGCAGGTGTCGGATTTCAACTCCCTGAAATGGACCGACCTCTACACCCGCGACCGCGTCGCGCAACTGGGCAAATGGAGCGTTTGACTATGGATGCACTAACTTTTATCAGCGCCGCGCAGATCGCCAGCGCTGCGTTGCAGGCCGCCCGTGAACTGGGCTTGAAACCAATGGCCGCCGCCGTGCTCGACAGCGCCGGCCACCCGCTGGCGGTGTTACGCGATGAGCAGGCGAGCTTTCTGCGCCCGCAGATCGCCACCGGTAAAGCCCGTGGCTGCCTGGGTATGGGTTTTGGCGGGCGTGAACTGGCGCGGCGCGCGGCGGCCATGCCGGCGTTTTTCGATGCGATCAACAGCCTCACAGGCGGCGAAGTGATTCCGGTGGCGGGCGGCGTGCTGATCCGCAACGCCAGTGGCCAGCTGCTGGGCGCGATCGGCCTGAGTGGCGACACCTCCGATAACGACGAACGCTGCGCCCTGCTGGCGATTGCCGCCGCCGGCTTGCAAGCCGATAGCGGCGACCCTCAGGCCAACTGAGCGGCCTGCTCCTGCAGCACCTGACGAAACCAGTTCAGGGCCGGATCGCGGTCCTGATACGGGTGCCACTGCACCACCTGGGTCGCCGCCGGAAACGCCAAGGGTGCCGCCACCACCCGCAACGGATAACGCCGAGCAAACAGCTCGGCCTGGCGGCGAAACAAGGTCGCCACCCGCCGCGTACCGACAAGAAAATCCGGCATCAGGGCAAAGCTTTCCACCGCCACCGCGACCCGACGGGTGATACCCAACTCCTGCAGATGCGCCGCATCCAACGCCAGGTGACGGCCATCGGCAAACTCACGCACCACATGCTCGGCGTCGCAATACGCCGCCAGGCTCAGGCCCTCGGCATACGCCGGCTGATCGGCGCTGACCAGGCAACACAGCTGGTCGGTCAACAACGGCTGATGGGGATAGCTGGCGTTGAGCCGCCGCTGCGGCACTACCACACAGTCACTGCGGCGATAGTCCAGCGCCTCGCTGACCACATCACCGTCACGTGGCATCGGCAGGTCGCGCAGGCTCAACTGCACCTGCGGCGCCAGCCTGGCCAGCTCGCGGCTCACCGCCGGCAACAGCACCGCCGCCACATAGTCGGAGGCCACCAAGGTAAAACGCCGATCACAGTGCTGCGGCGCGAACTGCACCGGCGCATCGGTGATCTCGCGGGTCAGCGCCAGGGCTTCGCGCACCATGGGCAGCAACGCCAGGCCCAGGGTGGTCGGCTGCAAACTGCGGCCCACCTGCACCAACAACGGGTCATTGAAGTGGTCGCGCAGCCGCCCTAACGCCGAACTGGTCGCGGATTGGCCCAGGCACAAACGCTCGGCAGCGCGGGTCACGCTGCACTCACTGAGCAAGGCCTCCAGGGCAATCAGCAGGTTGAGATCAAGGCGGCGGTAACGCATGGGCAGCGCTCAGACAACTTCGGTAGTTGACCCTAAACCGGCGCGGCAAAAGCCACCAATCGGCAATCGCACTGGCAGGTATCGCCGCAGGCCATGGGTCACTTAACCCGCTACCGGCGCCACCAGGCGCCCACCCAGGGAGATCGGGTCGGCAAAATAGCCGCGCAAGGTGGTCGCCGTGTCGTTGGCCCAGAGCGCATACACCGGCGCGCCGGGGTGAAAACCGTCGGCGGCGAGTGAGTCGTGCTGCAACAGAAAGTCGCTGGTTTGCAGCTGGCAATCCACCCGAGAACTGGCCAATTCGGCCAACGCCTGGTTGAACTGTCTGGCCCGGCGGCCCAGGTACCAGCGCAACGGCTGCGGCAATGCCGGGAAGGCGTTCATGGGAGGCACCGGCGCCAATAGCACGTAACGCGCGCCGTATTTCCACAGCAGCAGGTCCAGCAACCGGGCCATGTTCGCGCCCCACTCCTTGGCCGACAGACCGCCGGTAACATCGTTGACGCCCACCGACACCAGCACCGCGTCAAAGGGTTCGGTGGCCGTGCGGTCGACCATGGCCATGACCTGGGTGGTGTCGAAGCCCGATTGCGCCAACAGTTTCCAGGACACCCGATAATCTGCGACCAGATTCGCCACCAACTGCCCACTCAAGGCTTCGGCCTGGCTGGCAACACCCACGCCGGCAGCGGCCGAGTCGCCGAGAATCAGCAGGCGCAAATGCGGACCATCGCCCGCCACACCGCTGCGCTCGCCCGCGGGTTCGGGCAGCTTCGGTGTTACCCGGCGCACGTACAGGCCCTGGATCAGCAGCAGCGGTGCGAGGGCGAGTTTGATCAGGGTTTCAAACATAGGCGCTCTGCCCTGCGCCCTTCACGTAGCTGTTGAGGCGACGTTTGATGCGCAGCACCAGTTGCGGGTCGTCCATGGCTTCCAACTGTTGGTTTACCCAGTCGCGCCACGCGCTTTTCTTTTCGCCGCGGGCATCGAGCAGGCGGCTGCTTTCCCAGGCGGCTTCAACGGCCAACTGCGCCTCCAGCTCGTGTTCGCGCTGATAGCTCTCGAAGCAGCATTGGCGATGCTGCTGAATGGCGGTACGTTCGGCGGCGGGTAACTGGCTGAGGTTGAATGACATGAGCGAATCCCTGTAAGCTGGTTATGCATACAGTATTTGGAGCAAGTGATGAACTGTCAACACGCGTCTGAACACGAGTACAACAAACACCCGCTAAACGCCGAGCAGCAACCCATGGAAATCCCGGATTACCTGCGTCTGGCGAGCTTTATCCAGTACCTGAAAAACGACACCGCCGATGGGCAGCCCATGGGCGGTGCGAGTTATGGCGAGCAGCAACTGGCCTGAGGGCCAGTCAGCGCCCCGTCAATTGGGCTGCGCCGGTTCTTTGCGCTTCAGCGGATAAACCAGCTGCTTCAACATGCCGTTGGGCAAGTCCTTGCCGAACACGCCATAGCGCTTGGGCCACTCGTTCGGCGGCAGCTTGAAGGTGCCGAACAGCATGTCCACCAGCGGCGTGTGGATGGCGTAGTTTTTGTAGATGTAATCGATGTGCCGCGCGTGGTGCCAGTGGTGGTAACGCGGCAACACCAGAATGTAATTCAGCCAGCCACCGTCGATCTTGACGTTGGCGTGGGCCAGCACCGCCTGGATGCCGATCAGAATCACGTAGGCATTCATCGCTTCGGTGGAGAAGCCCAGCAGCATCAACGGCACCAACACCCCGGTACGGGTCAGCAGCACCTCGGCGAAATGCACCCGCGAACCGGCCAGCCAGTCCATGGAAGTGCTGGAGTGATGCACCGCGTGGAATTTCCACATCCACGGCACCACGTGGTACAGGCGGTGCAGCCAGTATTGGCCGAGGTCAGCGACAAACACCGCCATCACAAACTGCACCGGAATCGGCAGGCTGCGCACGAAGCCCTGCACGGTGTCCGACACTGCCCAGCCGGCGAGGAAACTCGACGAGGCAGTGACAAAAATCAGGATGAATTGCACAGCCATATGGCTGACGAAGAAGTAGCACAGGTCGGTGCGCCAATGCGGGCGCAGAATCTTCAGCTCGGGGTCTTTGGCGTAGAGTTTTTCCAGCGGAATAAACACGATGGCCGACACCAGCAAGGCCAGAATGAACCAGTCCAGCCCCAGCGAATACGGCGAGTGGCCGATGCTGTCGAACTGGATATTGGTGCCACCGAGAAACAGCGCCAGGCCCGAACTGACCATCCCGGTAATGCCCAGGCGTTTGCGGTTGTTCAGCAGGATATTGAGGGTGCCCAAACCGAAGGAGGCGGCCAGGCCGATCAGCAGCGCCGTGCGGGCGAACTGCTCGCTGTACACCTTGCGAAATTCGGCAAAGGTCAGCCATTCAGGGAAGATAAAACACAACACCGCGAGCAAACTGAGCAGCCCGGTGGCGGCCGAGATATAGCCGCTGATACGGCCTTCGCCAATGCGAAAGGCCTCGGAGCCGTGGCGGTCGAAATAGGCTTTGATTCGTTGCATGCGCGGGTCTCCTTGTGCGCGGTTTGAGTATCAGATGCCTGGGCAGTCTGATTAATCACATCCATGGGTGAGCGACGTTTGTGTGTCGGGCGCGCCGAGCCGCGTTCGTCTTCACCGGCCACATGGTACGAAAATCGGCGTATTAAAAAGGGGACTTATGTCCCCTTCTGCACGCGTGGCTATTGGCCGTCAGGCCGCTGCGCCTTGGCAGGCTCTGGTCAGTGCTTTGGCCATTTCGCTGAGGGTTTGCAGGATGGCGCGCTCGTGGTCTTTGTTCATGAGTGAGTCGGCGGCGGCCAGGGTTTCGACGTACATCATCAGGTCGGCAGCTCGGGCGAGCGCGTTGTCGATGGGGACGCCGGCGTTGACCAGGAACAGGGGTACGCCGTCGGTGTCGTCGAAGGGTTGGGACGTGGTTAGGTTGGAGTTGTCGTTCATGATGATTACCTTCCGAAAGTTTAGAGGGCAGCCACGACTCGTCGCCAAACGATAGGGTGGCAGCTGTACGCAGGTTGGCGAACCGGTTCGGAAGAACACCGGCATACCCGAAGGTATCCCGCGCACAGCCGCCATAGCTGTGCTGCGGGCACAAAAAAAGCGCCTGCTTCACAGAGATAGGCGCTTATGCGCATCCGAACTTGGGTCGCCAAACCCAATCGCTAATGTGTAGCGACGGCGGGACTATAGGACGGGCTTGGTCGTTATGGCAACGGCTTTTTAGGGCAAAAAACGTCTGCGGGAAATGTCGCGCGTAGGGTGTGCTATGCGCACCGGCTGTTGGCTTTTGCTTTTGTGGAGTTCTTCTTTATCGCGTGCGCTGGGCGTTTTGTTTCGCGCCTTACGCGCGAGTTTCTTTTTTCAGTCGTCGGTGAGCCGAACCATAAAAAAAAATCCAAAAAATCTTGCCCCAACCTCGGCCCTACGCTGCGCTTCGGGTCCCCTTGTAAGCTAAATTCAACCTGCTTCAGACCGTGGTTCCCTTTGGTTACGAGACCGTGAGGGAGCATGGGTCGAAGCAGGTTTCTCT
>NZ_QAOJ01000020.1 GCF_003050835.1 Pseudomonas sp. GV071
TCTACGGCGATTTCGCAGAAGGGATTCATCGACATTTTGACGTTGGCGAGATCAACGCCGGAGTTGTCCGCTTTGACGCGAACCTTGACGTTGTAGTCAACCACTCGTTTGACAGCTACAAGAACCTTCATGGATTCCTCGTTACTCTCCGGTGAATAAGAAGTCGCCAATAGACAATGGCGGGTGATGCTCGTCGGCCGGAACCGACGGTCAGCCTACAGCACGGCTAGCGCAAAACCGCCCGTATCTTGACCGCATCGCCCAAACGGGTCAATACGACAAAATGGCCACTTTAAGCCGTGTAAAGCCGATTCTAGCAGGCTATTTGAAAATTCAAACAAACGTTTGTATTGGACCCGTGAAGGTCCGTGGATATAATGCGCCGACACAGCTCACGGAACGAGCCCGTACCTCAAATAAAACATAGATAGAGCCTGAGTAGGAGATAGCCTGTGGAACGCGAATTTATGGAGTTCGACGTCGTCATCGTTGGCGCCGGCCCAGCTGGCCTGTCCGCGGCCTGCCGACTGAAGCAAAAAGCCGCCGAAGCGGGCAAAGAGATCAGCGTCTGCGTAGTCGAGAAAGGCTCCGAAGTCGGTGCCCACATCCTCTCCGGTGCCGTGTTCGAACCCCGCGCCCTGAACGAACTGTTCCCGGACTGGAAAGAGCTCGGCGCGCCGCTGAACACCCCGGTCAAGCGTGACGACATTTATGTCCTTAAGAACGAGACCAGCGCCTCGAAAGTGCCTGACCTGTTTGTGCCGAAAACCATGCACAACGAAGGCAACTACATTATCTCCCTCGGCAACCTGTGCCGCTGGCTGGCCCAACAGGCCGAGAACCTCGGCGTAGAGGTCTACCCAGGCTTTGCCGCTCAGGAAGCGCTGATCAACGAGAATGGCGTCGTCACCGGCATTCTGACTGGCGACCTCGGCGTAGACCGTGAAGGCCATCCGAAAGAAGGCGTGTACACGCCGGGCATGGAGCTGCGCGGCAAGTACACCCTGTTCGCCGAAGGCTGCCGTGGCCACATCGGTAAACAACTGATCAAGAAGTACAACCTGGACAGCGACGCCGACGCCCAGCATTACGGCATCGGCATCAAGGAAATTTGGGACATCGACCCGTCCAAGCACGAGCAAGGCCTGGTGGTGCACACCGCCGGCTGGCCGCTGGACATCGTCGGCACCGAAAACACGGGGGGTTCGTTCCTCTATCACCTGGAAAACAATCAAGTCGTTGTCGGCCTGATCGTTGATCTGTCGTACGCCAACCCGCACCTGTCGCCGTTCGATGAGTTCCA
Source organism: Pseudomonas sp. GV071 (assembly GCF_003050835.1). Lineage (GTDB taxonomy): Bacteria > Pseudomonadota > Gammaproteobacteria > Pseudomonadales > Pseudomonadaceae > Aquipseudomonas. Next base: position 1,304 of record NZ_QAOJ01000020.1, read on the forward strand.
GCGCTACAAACACCACCCAGTGATCAAGCAGTACCTGGAAGGCGGCAAGCGCGTTTCCTACGGCGCTCGCGCCATCTGTAAAGGCGGCCTGAACTCGCTGCCGAAGATGGTCTTCAACGGCGGCGCGCTGATCGGTTGCGACCTCGGCACCCTGAACTTCGCGAAGATCAAAGGCAGCCACACCGCCATGAAGTCCGGCATGCTCGCCGCTGACGCCGTGGCCGACGCGCTGTTCGCCGGTAGCGAAGGCGGTGACCTGCTCAACGGTTACGTCGAGTCGTTCAAGGCCAGCTGGCTGTACGACGAGCTGTTCCGCAGCCGTAACTTCGGCCCGGCGCTGCACAAGTTCGGCCCACTGCTGGGTGGCGCGTTTAACTTCGTCGACCAGAACATTTTCGGTGGCAAGATCCCGTTCACTCTGCACGACACCAAGCCGGATTACGCCTGCTTGAAGCCGGCCGCAGAAGCGAAAAAGATCGCCTACCCGAAACCGGACGGCAAACTCAGCTTCGACAAACTGAGCTCGGTATTCCTCTCCAACACCAACCATGAAGAGGAACAACCCTGCCACCTGAAGCTGATCGACCCGAGCATTCCGCTGCTGAAAAACCTGCCGCTCTACGACGAGCCTGCGCAGCGTTACTGCCCAGCTGGCGTGTACGAGATCGTCACCCAGGAAAGCGGTGAGAAGAAGTTCCAGATCAACGCGCAGAACTGCGTGCACTGCAAAACCTGCGATATCAAAGACCCGGCCCAGAACATCAACTGGGTGGCTCCGGAAGGCGCTGGCGGCCCGAACTACCCCAACATGTAAATGCTTGGGTAATAAAAAGAGGCTCCTTCGGGAGCCTTTTTTATTACCTGGCAGTTGCACAGATACACGCCCGACAGAAACGACAAAGGGGCCCGAAGGCCCCTTTGTTTTGCACAACCCGAAGGCTTATGCGTGCTCAGCGTTGATCTCGTTTTCCGGGTACCAAACGTCGATCAGCGGACTGGCGGTGTAGTCGGTGACTTCACTGCGCGCCTTCAGCCAAGCTTCAACAGCAGCACGCTGCTCTTCGCTGACCGAACCACGCTTGGCCAGGCAAACCAGACCGTAGTCTTCACCGCCAACATAGCCCAGGCCATTGTCTTTCATCGCTTCACGCAGGAACGCGTCGAGGAAAGCGTCGATGTCCGCTTCGCTCAGGTCCGCCTTGAGGTTCAGGTTCAGCTCGAAACCGAGCTCCTGGAATTCATCCACGCAGAGTTTTTTGCGCAGACGGCGGGAACGATTAGTAGCCATGGAACAATCCTCAAAAGTGATATCGCGCGGCACTTTACCAGCAATGGCGGCGGCTTGCCCGACTCTCTGCCAGGCGACCTGAAAGCGGCAGACAAAAAACCCGCACTACCCCGCCAACTGTAGAACGCTTCGGGCATAATGCCGGCACTTTCTCCGCGCAATTGGGAACCTGTGGCCCCAAGCGCTTTCTTCTTTACGCCATCTTTCTTTTTTGGCCCTTGCCTGAAGGGTTTCTGCCAATGATCAAATCGCTTCGCCACCTCGTCATCGTCAGCTTATTGTTACCCGCCGCCCTGCCGGCGTTTTCCGCCCCACTGAACACCACCCTGCCCGCCTCCGTACAAAAAGCCATGAAGGCCGGCAAGATAGGCAATGACTCGCTATCGGTAGTCACCCTGCCCATGACCGGCTCTGGCACGCCGACCATCATCAATGCCGACGTCTCCGTGAACCCGGCTTCGACCATGAAGCTGATCACCACCTACGCTGCCCTGGAATTGCTCGGCCCCACCCACCAGTGGAAAACCGAGTTCTACAGCGACGGCCCGCTGAAAGACGGCGTGCTACACGGCAACCTCTACCTCAAAGGTGGCGGCGACCCGAAACTGAACATGGAAAAACTCTGGCTGCTGATGCGCGACCTGCGCGCCAATGGCGTCCAGCAGGTGACCGGCGACTTGGTGCTGGACCGCACTCACTTTATCCAGCCGCAACTGCCGGTGTTTGATGACGACGGCAAAGACGACAACAAACCCTTTCTGGTAACCCCTGACTCGCTGCTGATCAACCTCAAGGCCGTGCGCATGATCACCCGCGCCGACAGCGGCAAGGTCAGCGTAATGATGGAGCCGCCGCTGACTAACGTGCGCATCGACAACCGGGTGAAATACCTGGGTAAAGGCAAATGCGTCGGCGATGTGCGCTTCAATCCGGTCACCGAATTCGACGGCACTACCTTGGTGGTCACCGGCCAGCTCAATGAGGGCTGCAACACCCAGTCCTACCTGTCCCTGCTCGACCACGCCGGCTACGCGGCAGGCGCTGTGCGGGCCATCTGGCAAGAGTTGGGTGGCACCATCCTCGGCAAGGACCGTATCGATGTCGTACCCAAAGACGGCACCTTGCTGGCCCGCGCCTTCTCGCCGGACCTGGCCGAGATCATCCGCGACATCAACAAGTTCAGTAACAACACCATGGCCCGCCAGTTGTTTCTGAGCCTGGGCGCGGAGTTTCGCAACAGCGCCGACGGCGACGATGCCAAAGCTGCACAGCGGGTGATCCGCCAATGGCTGGCGAAAAAAGGCATTACCGCCACCCACCTGGTGATGGAAAACGGCTCGGGCTTGTCGCGGGCTGAACGCGTAAGTGCGCGGGAGATGGCGGCGATTCTGCAAACCGCCTGGAAGGGTCCTTACGCCGCCGAATTCATCAGCTCCCTGCCGATCGTGGGCATGGACGGCACCATGCGCAAACGCCTGAAAAACTCGCCATTAAATGGCCAGGCGCACATCAAGACTGGCACCCTCAACACCGTGCGCGCCATCGCCGGCTTCAGCCGCGATGCCCAGGGAGACACCTGGGCTGTAGTCGCCATCCTCAACGACCCACGCCCGTGGGGTGCGTCGTCGATTCTGGATCAGGTGCTGCTGGATCTGTACCGCAAGGCTAACTGAGACATCTCAGACATCACCGTCGTCCCAGCGCAGGCTGGGACCCAGAATCTGAAGTCGAACTCCTTCAGAAGTACCGCACCTGGATTCCTGCCTGCGCAGGAATGACGGTGTCTGGCCCGCAATCTTTATTTCGCCATCAACTTCCACGCGCGGTGAATCTTGGTATTGCGCGCGAAATCCGGGTCCAGCGTGCTGGCGGTAATTTCTTCAACCTGATAACGCGCCGCCAGCCCTTCATCGAGCTGGAATTTGCGGAAGTTGTTGGAGAAATACAGCACCCCGCCTGACGCCAGGCGCGCCATCGCCAGGTCCAGCAACTGCACATGGTCGCGCTGCACGTCGAACACGCCTTCCATGCGCTTGGAATTGGAAAAGGTCGGCGGGTCGATGAAGATCAGGTCGTATTCTTCCCGGTCTGCCGCCAGCCAATTCATAACATCGCCCTGCTCCAAACGATTCTTGTCCGAGAAGCCGTTCAGCGACAGGTTGCGGCGCGCCCAATCCAGATAGGTTTTCGACAGGTCGACGCTGGTGGTGGTGCGTGCCCCACCCTTCGCCGCATGCACGGTCGCCGTGGCGGTGTAGCAATACAGGTTGAGGAAACGCTTACCGGCCGCCTCGCGCTGAATGCGCAGGCGCAGTGGGCGGTGGTCGAGGAACAGACCGGTGTCGAGGTAGTCGGTGAGGTTGACCAGCAGCTTCACCCCGCCCTCGCTAACCTCGGTGAAGGTGCCTTGGGTGGCCTGACGCTCGTACTGTTTGGTACCGCTCTGGCGTTCACGACGCTTGATCACCACCTTGGACTTGTCGACGCCCAAGGCTTGCGGAATCGCAGCCAGGGCGTCGAACAGGCGACCCTGAGCCTTGTCGGCATCGATCGTGCGCGGTGGCGCGTACTCCTGCACATGCACCCAGTCGTGGTAGAGGTCGATGGCCAGGGCGTACTCCGGCATGTCGGCGTCATACACACGGTAGCAATCTACGCCTTCTCGGCGCGCCCACTTACCAAGAGCCTTGAGGTTTTTCTGCAGGCGGTTGGCGAACATCTGCCCGCCTTCACTCAGCCGTGCCTGTTCTAGCGGAGCGTCGGCGGCGGCAGTTTCCGGCGTATTGCCGAGGGCCACTTGCTCACGCTCGCGCTCACGCTGCTCCGGCGTGCGACGTTCGCCAGTAACGAACTGCTCGGGCTGCACCTTGATCAGCAGCAGCTTGCACGGCAGCGCGCCGTTCCAGAAGGCGTATTGCTTGTGGCTGCGAATGCCCATGCGCTTGCCCAGATCCGGCGCGCCAGTGAAAACCGCAGCCTCCCAGTTCATGCAGGCCTGACGCAGACGCTCGCCGAGGTTCTGATAGAGGTACAGCAGGCTGGCTTCATCGCCCAGGCGTTCGCCATAGGGCGGGTTGCACACCACCAGACCAGTCTGGTTATGGTCCGGACGCGGCTCAAAGGTCGCCACTTCGCCCTGGTAGACCTTGATCCAGTTCGACAGGCCGGCACGCTCGATGTTGTTGCGCGCCGGCTGGATCAGCCGTGGGTCGGCTTCATAACCGCGAATCCACGACGGCTGCTTGGCCAGCCCCGCATCAGCCCGTTCCTGCGCTTCAGCATGCAGCTTCTTCCACAGCGCCGGCACGTGGCCGAGCCAGGAGGTAAAACCCCAGCGCTCACGGCGCAGGTTCGGCGCGATATCGGCGGCGATCATCGCCGCTTCCACCAGGAAGGTACCCACGCCACACATCGGGTCAGCCAGGGCGCCGCCAGCAGCGGCGATGCGTGGCCAGCCGGCACGGATCAACACCGCTGCAGCGAGGTTTTCCTTCAGCGGCGCAGCGCCCTGCTGCAGGCGGTAACCGCGCTGGTGCAGGCTGTGGCCGGAGAGATCGAGAGACAAAATGGCTTCGCCACGGTCCAGGCGCAGATGAATGCGCAGGTCCGGATTGAGCTTGTCGATGGAGGGGCGTTCGCCAGTGCTGGTACGCAGCTTGTCGACGATGGCGTCCTTGACCTTCAAGGCACCGAAATGGGTGTTATCGATACCCGAGCCGTTACCGCTGAACTCAACCGCCAGGCTACCGGCGGCGTCCAGGTGTTCGGCCCAGTCGACCGACAACACACCGTCGTAGAGGTCATCAGCGTTGGCCATGGGAAAGCGCTTGAGCACCAGCAACACGCGGTTGGCCAGGCGGGACCAGAGGCACAGGCGGTAAGCCGTTTCCATCTGGGCAAAGCCACGGATCGTCGAGGTGTGTTCACGGGTTTCTTCCAACCCCAGTGCGGTGGCTTCCTCGGCGAGCAAACCTTCCAGGCCTTTAGGGCAGGTAAGAAACAGTTCAAAACGATCCGACATGTGTATTCCAGTGCCTAAGCGTTGTGGCGTGCAGTTGGTCTGCATGCCCGGTTGAAGACCTCGGTTCTACCCGACGATCCCGCACTCCCAAGTGGAGCGCTGTGTGAGCCGTTATTGGCTCGACGCTGCCAGACCGGACAGCCGCACTGCACAGGAGCCTAGTCGCAAGCCCTGCGCCGTGCCTGTCGCCAGGCCTAGCGAGTGACCGCAAACGGGATGCGGTCACCGAAAAATGTCATCGACAGCGGGTTTTCAACCCTTCGTCGGAATACCCGAACCATGCAAGTGCGAAAAGCTCGCACTGGCCATTCGCCGTTACCAGAGGCCACACCCCCGGCCCTGCTGGCGTGAGTGGCAAAGCAGCATTTCCCTTATGGCCTCACCACTACAAACGTTACGTGCTTATGACAAAACGATCATTCCCAGCACCTCTGGCATTCGTTAGAAATCAACTCAGCCCCACGTCGCAACGACGCCGGGGGGAGACCCGTAACGCCGGCAGCGGGCTCCACTGGTAGAGGATTTCTGCCAGGCCTCGAAAGAGGCAAATAGGACATAACAGTCAACAAGTGAGGGCAACACCCTATGAGAAGACTTAAGCGTGATCCTTTAGAAAGAGCTTTTTTGCGCGGCTATCAATTTGGCGTCCATGGCAAATCTCGTGAACTGTGTCCATTTACCCTTCCTTCCGTACGCCAAGCCTGGATCAACGGCTGGCGAGAGGGTCGTGGTGACAACTGGGACGGAATGATCGGCACCGCCGGTATCCATAGGCTTAACGAACTGAACGCAGTCGGTTAAACAGGGAAACTCCGACTACTTACTCCCGCTTTACCATGCACGTCCCATCCGGACGGCGGGCGAGAGCCCAGGGGCTCCTTTTAAGGAGCCCTTTTTATTGCCCGCGATTTACGTCGGGGTCATCAGGCCTTAGGCATCGCCCCAATCGCATCCACCGCCTCACGGATCAGCGCCGGGCCCTTATAAATGAAGCCGGAATAGATCTGCACCAGGCTAGCACCGGCGGCGATCTTCTCAGCCGCGTGCTTGCCTTCGGTAATGCCACCCGCAGCAATGATTGGCAACCGCCCGCCCAGCTCAGCGGCCAGCGCACGCACCGTGTGGGTGCTCTTATCGCGCACCGGCGCACCGGACAAACCGCCCGCCTCGTCACCATGCACGAGGCCCTGCACGCCGTCACGGCCGAGGGTAGTGTTGGTGGCGATCACCGCATCCATACCGGCCTCGACGAGCGCGCGGGCCACTTCGATGATTTCTTCGTCGCTCATGTCCGGAGCAATCTTGATCGCCAGCGGCACACGTTTGCCATATTGTTGCGCCAGATCTTCCTGACGTTGGCGCAGGGCTTCGAGCAACTGCTTGAGTGAATCACCAAACTGCAGGCTGCGCAGGCCCGGGGTGTTCGGCGAGCTGACGTTGACGGTCACGTAGCTGGCATGGGCGTAGACCTTGTCCAGGCACAGCAGGTAGTCATCGACCGCGCGCTCCACCGGGGTGTCGAAGTTCTTGCCGATATTGATGCCCAGCACGCCCTTGTATTTAGCCGCGTGTACCCGCGCCAACAGGTGATCGACGCCGTGGTTATTGAAACCCATACGGTTGATGATCGCCTCGGCCTGCGGCAGGCGGAACAAGCGTGGCTTGGGGTTACCCGGCTGTGGACGCGGGGTGACGGTGCCGATTTCGACAAAGCCGAAACCCAGCTGCGCAAAGCCGTCGATGGCATCGCCATTCTTGTCCAGGCCGGCTGCCAGACCCACCGGGTTAGGGAAGTCCAGGCCCATCACCCGCACCGGCAAACGCGCTGGCTGCTTGCACAGCAGGCCATTCACGCCGAGGCGGCCGCCAGCGCCGATCAGGTCGATCGACAGCTCGTGGGAGGTTTCTGCGGAGAGTTTGAAAAGCAGCTCGCGGGCCAGGGTATACATGGGCAGGCTTTGCTCGAGAAAAAGAGGTCGGCGATTATAGCCGCGCTGGCCCCCTGACGGCGAGGCGCTTAACGCGATCCGAGACGCCGCAGGGTCAGAAGTTCGCCGGCGCTGTTAAACTCCAGCTCGAAGGAACCGTAGACGCCATCGTGGGTCAGAAAAGGCCGCAGGTGATGGGCCGGCAGGCTGACCCGCCGACCGTCGCGGCTGCGTAACAGGATTCGGTTGGCCTGCCCTTGATAGACCGCGCGCAAACGTTCGGCAGATAGGGCAATATCCAACTCCAGGCTTGGCATGGAGGCTACCTCGCAAATGATTCCCGCAATACTGCCACACACGGCCGCTCGGTCGCAGGCGCAAGGCTGCCGGTGGGCGGTGCTTAGCTGTTTGACAATTGCGACGGCAACATTGCAGATCGTCTGCCACACTGGCTGGGATGACCCGGGATGTAGCATTTGGCCATGAGTTCGAGCGAACACCCTCACACCCTCACCGAACGTATCTCAGCGCTGGCGCAGCGTCTGGGCCTGAGTAGCCGTGGGCCACGGCAAATCCTGCAGCGTGCTAGCAGCCTGCGCCTGCCGTTCCAGGTTTTGCCGCAGCCAAGCGAGCAGATCTGGTGGCAAAACGGCGCGCCACTGCAGCGCCTGGTAGACCTGCCACGCAATGCCCTCTCCGGCCCGGTGCAAGAAGACAAAGCCGAAGCCCACTCGATGTTGATCAAGGTGGTCGAGCACGACACCCAGCAGCTCAACTCCTTCGACCTGCGCCTGATAGACGGCCTCTGCGGCAGCGACCTGCGCGCCAAGCCCTTCGCCAGTTTCGAGGAATACGCCAGCAGCGAAGCCTGCCGCTCCATTCGCATCATCAGCTACAAGGATTTCGTCAAAGTTATCAGCACCGCCCTACCGCGCTTTCTCGCCGGTGAGCGGATTGTGCTGCGACAAGCCGATTGGGTGGGCAACCGCGTGTACTGGGCCGGTGAACATCACCACGAAGCCTTTGCCAGCGCCATTGCCTATGCGCGCCTGCGCGGCCTGGATGTCAGCCTGCCTGCCGAACTCACCCGCTATCGCCTGAACGTAGCCGGCCTGCAAGCCTTGCAGAGCAGCTATCACATGCTGGCGATGCCGGTGCAAGCCTGGAGCGACCCTCAATTCATGGGTCTGCTCCTGGATAAAGGCCTGCCCTATGCACGCCTGGCCATGTTAAGAACCCCTGGTGCGCCGGAGTTTCTGTTACTGCCCAAACATTCGCCCGAAGCCACCGCCCTTGGTGAAGGGCTGCGTCTGGCAGGAGCGCCGGACGTTGTGGCTTACCTGTGCCAACTGGCGACCACTATCAAGTCCTGAGCCTCAGGCCGGCTCCTCCTCGTCCCCCTCAAGCACCTGCGCTTCGCCCTCAATGAAATCCTGCTCGACCTCAAACTCCAGCTGGCGTTGATGCAAGGCTTCGCTTTCTGCCAGCAGCTGCAACTGCGGCTGATGGCGCGCCCGCCAGTCCTGCGGTGACAGGCCTATGTGGTCAAGCAGCATCGGGTTGCAATGCACCAGATACACCGCGTGCATCTGCGCCGAGTCGGCCACCTTGAGGTTCATCAGGTCGCCATCCACCGGACCGCCGTAGGTAATCCAACGAGCGAACTCCGGGTACAGGCTGCAGACTTTTTCGAAATCCATGTCGTGCATGCGTTGCAGGCCGTTTTCGATATTTTCCAGGCGCTTCTTGTCGATCCCGGTCAATTCTGCGAACGCTGGGCGCTTGATCCCCATGAGTTCACGCAAGCCTCTGAGGCGCTGGCCAGCGGTGTAGAGAAAACGTTGATTGTTCATCTGCACATCCTTTTGTAGCGCTAACCGTATTTCCGATTTTTACTACCAGTTAGTAGATTTTAGTTGATCAACTAACAATTAGTAAGGAAGCTACGGTAATGATATTAGGGAGTTCCAACCTGTCATTGCCGTGACAGGCCGCGATGGTGCAGCAAGCAAAATGAAACGAATAGAACTCACCCCAGCGTGGTTTGGCCAATGTCCGCGCTACTTATCCGCCGAAAGTTTTTGCCATGCCGCTGGCTTGGAAGACCGTCAGGACCACATTAAAACCCTTATGGATCAGGGGGTTCTCCCTGCCAGGCAGATTGGCCGCTATGTGATGGTGGACATGCATCAACTGATGCTCATGCTGCCGTCCGACGCAGCTGAAGATCTATTCGTCGACTGAATTCGGCCGCCCCCTACACGGCTGAAAACCGTCTCTCACGTTCGAGCGGCAACCTTCATGGGTGAGCCGTAGGCATTGTCCTGCGCATAACTTCCATCCAATTCAACCGCAACATCCGGATTGCCAATCCTGTCCACAGCGGCAACACTCTCGCCTCTTTATCCAGGGCTGGAGATTGCCGTGAGACTTGCCGACTACGTTCGCCTGCTGAGCCTGGCTGCCATCTGGGGCGCCAGCTTTCTGTTCATGCGAGTGATCGTGCCGGTTCTGGGCCCTCTGCCCAGCGCATTTTTTCGCGTAGCCCTGGCCGCAGTCGGCCTGATCGTGATTCTCTGGGTCATGCGCGTGCAGTGGAATTTCCACGGCAAGTTGCGCCACTGTCTGGCGCTGGGGGTGATCAACTCCGGCCTGCCAGCGACCATGTACTGCCTGGCGGCCATGGTGTTGCCCGCGGGTTATTCCTCGATTTTCAATGCCACCACGCCGCTGATGGGCGTGCTGATAGGCATGCTGTTTTTTGCCGAGCCACCCACCCCGAGCAAAACCCTGGGCGTGGTGCTGGGCCTGTTTGGCGTTGGCCTACTGACCCGCACCGGGCCGGTGGCTTTCGATGCTCAATTGCTGTGGGGCGCCCTCGCCTGCCTGGTGGCGACCACCTGCTATGGCTTTGCCGGTTTCCTAACCCGCAAGTGGCTGGGCGGTGTACCGCTGGACAACCGGGTGACCGCCTGCGGCAGCATGTTTGGCGCCACCCTGTTTCTGTTGCCGCTGTTCGGCTATGCCCTGGTGGAACAGCCCCCGGCCAGTTGGGGCGGGATGACCGTGTGGCTGTCGCTGGCCGGGCTGGGCCTGGTATGCACGGCGTTTGCCTATGTCCTGTACTTCCGCCTGATCACCGATATCGGCCCGATCAAAGCCTCCACCGTGACCTTCGCCGTGCCGCCCTTCGGCGTGCTCTGGGGCGTCCTGCTGCTCGGCGAACCGCTTTCCTGGGCCTACCTGTACGGCGGCGTGCTGATCGGCCTGGCGCTGTGGCTGGTGGTCAAGCCGACAGCGCCGGCGAAGGCAGTGCAAGCCTCATAACCCGCTGCCCTCAGCCTCATAGTTGCCCGACTCAAAACTCACGCCGTGGCGCACCCGCGGCGGATCATCGCCGCTATGCAGCAACACGACGTTGTCGATCAGAGTCTTATCGAACAGGGTCAGGCGGTCGAGCATGCGCAAGTGCTGCAGCCAGTTATCGACCACCAGCACTTCCTGCCACAACTCTTGATCACTGACGTCGCGGTACATCGCCCAGCGCTCGGCACCATTGCGCAAGCGCAGACGGCGCAGGCCCTGCACCGCTTTGACGAACTCGCGGGTACGCTCGCTGGTTATGCGGTATTCGATGGTCACCAGCACCGAGCCGCGCTCCGGGTTGAACACGAAGGTCGGCTGCCCCGGCAAGGTAGCTGGCGCGTGTGCGATGTTGGTGGCGTCCAGCTCCGGCAGCCGCGACTGGTACAGCAACAGCGCACAAACAAACATCAATGAACCCGCCGCCAGCAAGGCGCCCTGCACGCCCATGGTTTCAGCCAGGTGCCCCCACAGAAACGAACCCAGTGCCAGGCCGCCATACAGCGCCGTCTGGTACAGCGCCAGAGCGCGCGCCTTGACCCAATCGGGCACCAGAATCTGCACCGCCGAATTGTAGGTGGCCACCGCCGCAATCCAGCAGGCGCCGCCCACCAGCAGCGCCGGGTAAAGCACCCACAGGCTGTCGACGCTGCCCAACAGCAGCACGATCACCGCCAGCAGCAAACCCGCAAAGCTGATCAGCCGGCTGCTGCCGACAAACTGCCTCGCGCGGTTCACCAGGGTGCTGCCCACGATGGCGCCGATCCCCAGGGCGCCAAGCATATAGCCGTACACCGAGGCGTCGCCCTCGGGGTTGCGGTGCGCCAGGATGGGCAGCAAGGCCCAAATCGAACTGGCCGACACGCCGAAGCTGAACGAGCGCAGCATGACTAACCGGGTCACGCTGGAATGCTGGGTGAAGCGCAGCGCGGCGATCACCCCTTCACCGATGTGCTCCGGTGGAAACTGCCGCACCGGCAGTTCGCGCCGCCACTGCCAGATCGCCGCGATCAGACCCAGGTAGCACAGGCAGTTAAACAGAAACACCCAGGCCGAGCCGGTGACGCTCAGCAGCAAACCGCCAAGCGCCGGGCCCACTGCACGGGCAACGTTGTAATTGACGCTGTTGAGCAGCACCGCATTGCCGACCATCGCGGGCGGTACCTGCTCGTTCACTGCCGCCTGCCAGGCCGGAATGGTGATGGCGCCACCGAGGCTGATCCACAGGATCGAGACGATCAACAGCAGCGGATCGAGCAGTCCGGCAAAGGCAATCACGGTGAGAAAGGTCGCGCCGCTGAGTTCGAAGGTCAGGCCGATGAGCATGATCTTGCGCCGATCATGGTTGTCCGCCAGCACCCCGGAGACGATCGACAACACCACCAGCGGCAAGGCCGAGGCCACCTGAATCATGGCGATCATCGGCGCGCTGGCATGGGCCTCGGTGACCACCCAGGCAGCCGCTACCGACTGCGCCCAGGTACCGAGGTTGGCGAACAGATTGGCGATCCAGATGATGCGAAAGGCGCGCACCGCGAAGGGCGAGAAGATGCCCGGCGGGTTGGGCTTGGGCGACTCCGGCGTGGCGCCGGCTTCAGGGGACAGGTCGTTCTTGGGCGAGACGGACTGCAACATGGGCAACACCTTGTACGGGGTAAGCCCCGGTCAGTGTAGGTCTGTGGCACTCATTGGAGAAATGGGTTGGCGGGGAAAATTATCGAGGCTGAAGCCTCTCCCACATGGAAACGGGACCACCTGTGGGAAGCTTCAGCCTCAATGTTTTAACCGGCTTACTGAACCAGCTCCTGCTCACTGAACATATCGCTGAACAACATGCTGGTGAGGTAACGCTCGCCGGAGTCGGGGAGGATCACCACGATGGTCTTGTTCTGCATTTCGGGGCGTTCGGCCAGGCGCACGGCAACGGCCATCGCAGCGCCGCAGGAGATACCACAGAGAATCCCCTCTTCACGCATCAAACGCAGGGCCATGGCTTTGGCTTCTTCATCGTCCACCAGTTCTACGCGGTCGACGATGCTCAAATCGAGATTCTTCGGCACAAAGCCGGCACCGATGCCTTGAATCTTGTGCGGGCTGGGCTTGATCTCGTCACCGGCCAGCGCCTGGCTGATCACCGGCGAACCGCTGGGCTCAACGGCTACGGAGATGATCGGTTTGCCACAGGTGTTCTTGATATAGCGCGACACGCCAGTGATGGTGCCGCCGGTGCCGACGCCGGCCACCAGCACATCGATGGCGCCTTCGGTGTCGTTCCAGATTTCCGGGCCGGTGGTTTTTTCGTGAATGGCCGGGTTGGCCGGATTCTCGAACTGCTGCGGCAGGAAGTACTTGCTGCTGTCGGAGGCGGCGATTTCGGCGGCCTTTTCGATGGCGCCTTTCATGCCCTTGGCCGGCTCGGTGAGCACCAGCTCGGCGCCCAGGGCCTTGAGCACTTTGCGGCGCTCCAGGCTCATGGAGGCCGGCATGGTCAGCAGCAGTTTGTAGCCACGGGCGGCGGCCACGAAGGCCAGGCCGATACCAGTGTTGCCGGAGGTAGGCTCGACGATGGTCATGCCCGGTTTGAGCACACCACGGTCCTCGGCATCCCAGACCATATTGGCGCCGATCCGGCACTTCACCGAATAGGCCGGATTACGCCCTTCGATCTTGGCCAGGATGGTCACGCCCTTGGGGCCCAGGCGATTGATGAATACCAGCGGCGTATTGCCGATGGATTGGGCGTTGTCTGCGTAGATGCGGCTCATATCCGGTGTCCCTTGGTCTATTCGCAAAGGCCGACAGCCTATGCCCGCCAAGGGGCAGCGTCCAGCCTGAAAAAACTCGAACCGTAGCGGCTCGCAAGCGGTCTAGCTTCTACTTAATAGGCGAACTGCCCAGGTACCGCTGCGATGAAACGACGCTACAGTTGGCCACTCTGGACGTTAGTTGGACTCATCGTCCTGGTCCTGGTTCTGCATATCACCCTGCCCTACGTGGTGCGCGACTACCTCAACGGCAAACTCGCCGACATGGGCGAGTACAAAGGCGAAATCACCGACGTCGACCTCGCCTGGTGGCGCGGCGCCTACCAGATCAACGGCCTGAACATCCGCAAGGAGGACGGCAAGGTGCCAGTGCCGCTGCTGGATGCCCCGCACATTGATATCGCCGTCAGCTGGCATTCGCTCTGGTACGACCACGCCGTAGTGGCCAAGGTACTGTTCAGCCAACCCACGCTCAACTTCGTCGATGGCGGCAAAGATAAAGACGCTTCTCAGACCGGTAAGGGCGTTGACTGGCGCGAGCAGTTGAACAAGCTGCTGCCCATCACCCTCGACGAAGTGCGGGTGGTCGACGGCAAGCTGGGCTTCCACAACTACACCTCCACCCCCCAGGTAAACATGCAGGCCACCGAGGTGAATGCCAGCCTGTACAACCTGACCAATGTCGCCGACAAGAACGGCGAGCGGTTGGCGCACTTCGAGGGCAAGGCGCTGCTGCTCGGCCATGCGCCGCTGGAATGCACCATCGTGTTCGACCCCTACGAGAACTTCGAAGACTTCAAATTCCGCCTGCGCGCCCGGGATATCGAACTGCGCACGCTCAACGACTTTTCCGCCGCCTACGCCAAGTTCGATTTCAACGCCGGCCATGGCGACCTGGTGATCGAGGCTGACGCGAAAAAAGCCCAGCTCAGCGGCTATATCAAGCCGCTGCTGCGCGACGTCGACGTGTTCAATTGGCAGCAAGACGTTGAGGAAAAAGACAAAGGGATTTTCCGCTCGATTTGGGAAGCCTTGGTGGGCGGTAGCGAAACGGTGCTGAAGAACCAGCAAAAAGACCAATTCGCCACCCGCGTCGAACTCAGTGGCAACGTGCATCAGCAGAACATCAGCGCCTTCCAGGCGTTTCTGGCGATTCTGCGCAATGGCTTTATCCAGGCGTTCAACGCGCGTTATGAACGGGCCAAGCCCACGGAAGACTAAGCCCTGCCCCAACCAATGGGCGGTTTCCGGCAACTTGTCGTTTGCTGACTGCCCATTCAGTGACTGAATGGCGCGTCTGCGTTCACAGTCGGGCGACACGCGCGTTATAGTCGCCGCCTACATTTACAAAAACCGCCGGGTTCAATACGAACCTGCTGCTATCCGTTCGAGGATTTTCCGATGAAGTTCGAAGGCACCCAGGCTTACGTCGCCACCGACGACCTCAAACTGGCAGTCAACGCTGCCATCACCCTGGAGCGCCCGCTGCTGGTCAAGGGTGAGCCGGGCACCGGCAAAACCATGCTGGCCGAGCAACTGGCCGAGTCCTTCGGCGCCAAGCTGATTACCTGGCACGTGAAATCCACCACCAAGGCCCACCAGGGCCTGTACGAGTACGATGCGGTCAGCCGCCTGCGCGACTCGCAGCTGGACAGCGACAAAGTCCACGACGTGCGCAACTACATCAAGAAGGGCAAGCTCTGGGAAGCCTTCGAGAGCGATGAGCGCGTGATTCTGCTGATCGACGAAATCGACAAGGCCGACATCGAGTTCCCCAACGACCTGCTGCAAGAACTCGACAAGATGGAGTTCTACGTTTACGAGACCAACGAGACCATCAAGGCAAAAAAACGCCCGATCATCATCATTACCTCGAACAACGAAAAAGAGCTGCCGGACGCCTTCCTGCGCCGCTGCTTCTTCCACTACATCGCCTTCCCGGACCGCGCCACGCTGCAGCAGATCGTCGATGTGCACTACCCCAACATCAAGAAAGACCTGGTGGCCGAAGCCCTCGACGTGTTCTTCGACGTGCGCAAAGTGCCAGGCCTGAAGAAAAAGCCTTCCACCTCCGAACTGGTCGACTGGCTGAAGCTGCTGATGGCCGACAACATCGGCGAAGCGGTGCTGCGTGAGCGTGATCCGACCAAGGCGATTCCGCCGTTGGCAGGCGCTTTGGTGAAGAACGAACAAGACGTCCAGTTGCTGGAGCGCCTGGCCTTTATGAGCCGCCGCGCCAGTCGCTGATACGCCTCCCCTGCCCGCTTGCGGGAGAGGGGCCGGGGGAGAGGGTTCTAACAGGCACCTGCGAGTCGCCTGCCTACCCCCTCTCCCTAACCCTCTCCCCCAAGGGGGCGAGGGGACTGATTTATGTTGGGTCGCCCCTCTGCGGCTGTATTCGAGAGGGAATGAAATTCCGATGGAGACGCAGCCATGCTGCTCAACCTATTCAACGAAATGCGCGCCGCCAAGGTTCCGGTCTCGGTTCGCGAGCTGCTGGACCTGATCAACGCGTTGAAGCACAACGTGACTTTCGCCGACATGGACGAGTTTTATTACTTGTCGCGGGCGATTCTGGTCAAGGACGAGCGCCATTTCGACAAGTTCGACCGTGCCTTCGGCGCCTATTTCAAGGGCCTGGAAAACCTCAACCAGCACATTGAGGCATTGATCCCCGATGAGTGGCTGCGCAAGGAATTCGAGCGTTCGCTGACCGACGAGGAGCGGGCCAAGATCGAGTCACTCGGCGGCCTGGACAAGCTGATCGAGGAGTTCAAGAAACGCCTCGAAGAGCAGAAGGAACGCCACGAAGGCGGCAACAAGTGGATTGGCACCGGCGGTACCAGTCCGTTCGGCTCGGGCGGTTTCAACCCGGAAGGTATTCGCGTCGGTGACGCTGGCAAGCGTCAGGGTAAGGCAGTAAAAGTCTGGGACCAGCGTGAATACAAGAACCTCGACGACCAGGTGGAACTCGGCACACGCAACATCAAGGTGGCCCTGCGCCGCCTGCGCAAGTTCGCCCGCCAGGGCGCACAAGACGAGCTGGATCTGGACGGCACTATCGACTTCACCGCCCGTGACGGCGGCCTGTTGAATATCCAGATGCGCCCGGAACGCCGCAATGCGGTGAAGCTGCTGATTCTGTTCGACATCGGCGGCTCGATGGACGCCCACGTGAAGGTCTGCGAAGAGCTGTTCTCGGCGTGCAAAACCGAGTTCAAGCACCTGGAGTATTTCTACTTCCACAACTTCGTCTACGAGTCGGTGTGGAAGAACAACCTGCGCCGCACCTCCGAGCGCTTCTCTACCCAGGACCTGCTGCACAAATACGGCGCTGACTACAAAGTGGTGTTCGTGGGCGACGCCGCCATGGCCCCCTACGAAATCACCCAGGCCGGCGGCAGCGTCGAGCACTGGAATGAAGAGCCAGGTTATGTATGGATGCAGCGCTTTCGCGAGAAGTACAAAAAGCTTATCTGGATCAACCCCTACCCCAAGGACACCTGGAACTACACGGCCTCGACCAACATCGTTCGCGACCTGCTGGAAGACCAGATGTACCCACTGAGCTTGCGTGGCTTGGAAGATGGGATGAAGTTTTTGTCCAAATAAACACGGGCCCTGCGGGGCCCGTGTTTATTTCGCTGGATGTCGTTAGGCCGAACGCTTAGCGCCAGGGCCGCTGCTCGTGCTGGGTCACCTTGTGCGTGCGATTGAACCCCAACGTCCACCCTGCCCCCAGCACAAGCAGTTCAATCACGAATGCCAGCAACAGCGCGCAAGCAATGCCCCAGGCAATCGCTTCCGGCGCCAGGAGCACCTGGTAGCGGTAACCGTCGTAGGTTTCCTGCCACAGTTCCGGATTGGCGTTGAACGCCACGTGCCAGACGCGGATATACCAGGGCCCGGTCATGGCTTGCCACTCGGCGTCGAGCAGGCGCGAGCGCACCAGCAAGGTGGTCAGGCTGTTGGCGTCGCTGGCAAATACCGGGTCGCTGCTGGCGCGGTAGTGGGCAACGAGTTTGTCGAGGTCGCCCGCGAAAAATTGGTTGGCGGTCTGGCGAAAGCCGCTCAGGCTCTGCTCGGATTCTTTCCAGTGCGCTTCGATACGCTGGCTGTAGTCATTGATGAAACCGGGAACTTGCACCCCCACCAACAGCCCCACGGCAAACATCACCAAACGTAGATAACTTCGGAACATGCCCACTCCTTATCTGCTTTGCCCGGCTTAGCTGCGGCCCTTGGCGATGCACTCGCCGCGCCGCCACAGGCTCCATTCGCCGGGTTGGTACAAGGTCCAGCTTTCGTTTTCGGTCAAGGGTTCGGTGGCCAGCACGGTGACCACGTCGTTGGGCGTGGTTTCAGCCTGGAAGTCGACGATCACGTCGACATCCTTCAGGCGTGCCGGGCCGAACGGCGAACGCCGGGTGATCTGCGCCAGCTTGCTGGAGCAGTAGGCAAACAACCAGTCGCCGTCGCTCAACAGACAATTGAACACGCCCTTGCTGCGGTAAGCCGCACAGGCGCGCACCAGGGTCGGCAAGAGCATTTCCACTGACACTGGCTGCGGAAAAGCGCTGCGAATCTGATTCAGCAGGTCGCAGAAGGCTGCTTCGCTGTCGGTATCGCCCACTGGCCAGTAGAAGCTCGGCGCCGGGTTGAAATCCGCCAGTTGGCCGTTGTGGGCGAAACACCAGTTGCGGCCCCACAGCTCACGAACAAAGGGGTGGGTGTTGGCCAGGCAGACCTTGCCGACGTTGGCCTGACGGATATGGCCAATCACGGTTTCGCTTTTGATCGGGTAGCGCTGCACCAGCTTGGCCACTTCCGAGTCGACGCTCGCCTGCGGGTCCTGGAACAGGCGCAGGCCGCGCCCTTCGTAGAAGGCAATGCCCCAGCCATCGCGGTGCGGACCGGTGCCGCCACCGCGTTGCATCAGCCCGGTGAAGCTGAACACGATGTCGGTCGGCACATTGGCACTCATGCCCAGTAATTCACACATGGCTCAACACTCTGACGAACAGCGAAATGGCGGCAGCGGGTTAAAGACGGGGTTCAATACGTTCACGACGACCACCGCTGCCACTGGCGGGCTGGGTGTGGCTGTCGGAACGGTCGGCACGCGGCTTGATATAGGGCTGGCTCTGTGGCTCGCGCTCCATCAACTCGCGCAAGGTGGGTTCGTCTTCGGCTATCGGCGCCGGCGCGGCCTTCGCGGCCTTGCGCTTGTTCCAGGCGCGCTCGATGGGCCAACGGATCAGCACCAGCACCAGGTACACGACAACCGCGATCATGCCGTACATGGCCAGATCGGAAATCGCCGTCCACATATTGCTGCCGACCTTGAACAGCAAATCCAGCGCGGTCACTGCCACGGCGGGAGCGTACAGGTCTTTGCCTGGGTCGACGATGGTTGGGGTAAACAGCAGCACCGCCACCACCAGACGCAGCGGCTCGCGCAGGTAGCGCCACATCCAGCCGGTCAGACGGAAGCTCACCAGCAGACAGCCCAGGGCGGCAATGGCATACAGGCCCCAGACGAGGACGTAATCGTGTTCGTTCATGCGGTTCGTGGCGATGCTGGCGAAGGGGCGCTTATGATAGCGGCTTTTCTCCTGCCCGGCGCGTTCGACGTCGGCCGCCTTCGCTCTGGAGTTTCTGTATGCCGAACGCCCCCATCGCCCGCCTGGAACACGGCAACGACCCGTACCACTGGCTGGAAAACCGCGACAGCGAGGAGGTGCTCGATTACCTCAAGGCCGAAAACGCCTACCTCGACGAGCAACTGGCCGAGCAAGCGACGCTGCGCAAGCAGCTGTTTGAGGAGATCAAAGGGCGGATCCGCGAGACTGATCTGTCGCTGCCCTCGCCCTGGGGCCCGTACCTGTACTACACCCGCACCACCGCCGGCGACGAATACCCGCGCCACTACCGCTGCCAACGCCCGGCCGACGGCAGCCATGCAGTGGACGCCGCCAGCGAGCAGTTGCTGCTCGACCCGAACGAGCTGGCCAATGGCGGCTTTCTGTCCCTCGGCGCCTTCAGCATCAGCCCCGACCACGCGCGCCTGGCCTACAGCCTCGACACCAGCGGCGACGAGATCTATCAGCTGTTCGTCAAAGAGCTGGCAACGGATGCCATCAGTGCCCTGCCCTTCGACGACTGCGACGGCAGCATGACCTGGGCCAACGACAGCCAGACCCTGTTCTTCGGCGAGCTGGACGACACCCACCGCCCGCACAAACTCTATCGCCACACCCTGGGCGGCAATGGCGCCGCGTTGGTCTTCGAAGAGCCCGATGGCCGCTTCTTTCTCAACTGCTACCGCGCAAGCTCCGAGCGCCAGCTGTTTGTCCTGCTCAACAGCAAGACCACCTGCGAAACCTGGGCTCTGGACGCCGATACGCCCAACGGCGAGTTCACCTGCCTGGCGCCACGGGTCGAAGGCCACGAGTACTTCGTCGACCACGGCCGCCTGGTGCATGGCGATGCTGCCGGCAGTTGGGGCTGGATCATTCGCAGCAACCAGACCGGCATCAACTTCGCCCTCTACCACGCCGCCACAGCGGGTGTTCCAAGCCGTGCCGACTGGCAGGAGCTGATCGCCCACAACCCCGAGGTGATGCTGGAAGACACCACCCTGAATGCCGGCGCGATCATCCTCAGCCTGCGTGAAGGCGGCTTGCCGATTCTCGAAGTGCACGGCCTGGGCCTGGCACCAGCGCGGGTGCAACTGCCCGATGCTGCCTACAGCCTGCATGTGCAGGACAGCCTGGAATTCGACAGCGAGGTGATCCGCCTGCGCTACGAAGCGCTCAATCGGCCGGCGCAAGTACGCCAGCTGCACTTGGTCAGCGGCGAACAAGTGGTACTGAAAGAAACCCCGGTGGAAGGCGTGTTCGATGCCGACGCCTATGTCAGCCAGCGCCTGTGGGCGACCGCCGCCGATGGCACACAGATCCCCATCAGCCTGGTGGCCCGTCGCGAAACCCTCGGCAAGCCGGCGCCCTTTTACCTGTATGGGTACGGGGCCTATGGCGCCAGCCTCGACCCCTGGTTTTCCCATGGCCGCTTGAGCCTGTTGGACCGTGGTTTTGTGTTTGCCATCGCCCATGTGCGTGGCGGCGGTGAACTGGGCGAAGCCTGGTACCGCGGCGGCAAGCTGGAACACAAGGCCAACACCTTCAGCGACTTTATCGCCTGTGCCGAACACGTGATTGCCGAGGGCTATACCAGCACGCAACAGCTGGCCATCAGCGGCGGCAGTGCCGGCGGTTTGCTGATCGGCGCAGTGCTCAATCAGCGCCCCGACCTGTTTGCCGCTGCCATCGCCGAAGTGCCCTTTGTCGATGTGCTCAACACCATGCAGAACCCCGATCTGCCGCTGACCGTCACCGAGTACGACGAATGGGGCGACCCGCACGACCCTGAGGTGTACGCGCGCATCAAGGCATACGCGCCTTACGAAAACGTCAGCGCCCAGACCTACCCGGCGCTGCTCGCCGTGGCCGGCTACAACGACAGCCGCGTGCAGTACTGGGAAGCAGCGAAATGGGTGGCCAAGCTGCGCGCGCACAAGACCGACGGCAATTTGCTGCTACTGAAAACCGACCTCGGTGCTGGGCATGGCGGGATGAGTGGGCGTTACCAGGGCATCAAGGATGTGGCGTTGGAATATGCGTTTCTGCTGAAGGTGTTGAGGTTATTGCCCTGACGTTACGTAGGAGCGGCTTCAGCCGCGATGCTCTTTACCTTAAAAGCATCGCGGCTGACCGGAGCGCCGGACCGGCCGCTCCCACAAAAAAGCCCCCCTACTCGACCTTCGGTTTCACCGGCTCTGCCGGCTTCACCTTCGGCGTACTCGGCGTCTGCTGCATCTGCGGCAGGCCGTTATCCCGAGGGTTCACCGTATTGGCCGGCGGCAGGCTGCGCGAGTCGTAGCTGCCCGGCGTGGTCGGCCGCGCCGCCGGCGCCGGCATCGGCACGTTGCGCGGTTGAATGGTCTGGTACGGGTTGGGCGTGGCCGTACCCGGTGAACCGGGCGTGGCCGCCACTGCCATGGCCGAGCCCAACAGGCCGGCCCACAGCACCATCGATCTGGACATATGCATAACGCACCTCCTCTACCCTGGCGTGAACGTTAGACTACGCGCCCCGTATTAGGCTCACTCTCAATGAAACGTTTCGTGCTGCTCGACACCGCCCCGATCCCCGAGAACGGTGGCGCCCTGTGCCTATTCGAGTATGGCGAGGATTTTGTCATCAAGATTCAGGGCGGCGACGGCGGCCAACTGATGAACACACGCATGCACGGCTCCGAAGATGCCCTGGCGGAAATCCCCTGCAAGCGCGTGACCCACCGCCCCGCCCCGCGCGTGCTGATCGGCGGCCTGGGCATGGGCTTTACCCTGGCCTCGGCGCTCAAACACCTGGGTAAAAATGCCCAGGTAGTGGTCGCCGAACTGGTACCCGGAGTTATCGAATGGAACCGCGGCCCGCTGGGCGCCAAGGCTGGTATGCCGATTGATGACCCACGCAGCGAAATCCGCTGCGCCGACGTGGCCAACGTGCTGCAAAGCGAACCGCAGGGCTTTGACGCCATCATGCTCGACGTCGACAACGGCCCCGAAGGCCTGACGCAGAGAAGTAACAGCGGTTTGTACTCCGCCGCCGGTTTACAGAACTGCCACCGCGCGTTGCGCGCCAAAGGCATTCTGGCGGTATGGTCGGCCAGCGCCGACCGCAAGTTTTCCGAGCGGGTGGCCAAGGCCGGCTTCAAGGTTGAAGAGGTGCAGGTGTACGCCCACGGCAACAAAGGCACCCGCCACACCATCTGGATCGCGGAAAAACGCGCTTAACCGTGACAGGCGCTTGAGAAGCCCGCGCGCCGGGCTCACCATAGCGGCAATATCGACACCCTGGACTGAACAGGTATTCCCATGAGCACTGAAAAATCGGCGGCCACCCTCAAGACCGACCGCCTGATCGCCGAAGCCCAACGTAGCCGCGAAGAAGGCTACCGCGCCAAAGCACTGAAGATGTACCCGCACATCTGTGGCCGCTGCCAGCGCGAGTTCGAAGGCAAACGCCTGAGCGAACTGACCGTGCACCACCGCGACCACAACCACGACAACAACCCGCAGGACGGCTCCAACTGGGAGCTGCTGTGCCTGTTCTGTCACGACAACGAACACTCGCGCTACACCGACCAGCAGTACTTCAGCGAAGGCTCCACGGCCAGCCCGACCGGGCCGAAAGTGACGCACAAGGCGTTCGCCGACCTGGCCGCGCTGCTGAAAAGCAAAGAGTAAATAGCCGCCCCTCTTACATGAATAAGGCCGCTTGAAACGTAGCGAGCGATGGGTAGGCAAGGCGAAAACAGGTGAAAAAGCGGAGTTGGCTGTAGCCAATGAGCATTTTGAGAATGTTTTCAACGCAGCCTAACCGAGCGCAGTAGTTTTCATGGGGCCTGGAGATATACGTGGCTAATCGTCGTTACAGTTGCATCGGCCTGTTCAACCCCAAGTCCCCAGATAACGTCGGCGCCGTGATGCGCGCCGCCGGCTGCTACGGCGTCAACTCGGTGTTCTACACCGGCAAGCGTTACGCTCGCGCCCAGGAGTTCGCCACCGACACGAAGATGGTCCACCAGGACATCCCGCTGATCGGCATCGAAGACCTGCAAAGCATCATTCCCCTGGGCTGCACGCCGGTGGCAGTGGAACTGGTGGAAGGCGCCAAGCCGCTGACCGAATACACCCACCCGGACCGCGCCATCTACATCTTCGGCCCCGAAGATGGCTCACTGGGCAAAGAGGTGTTGGCCTGGTGTGAAGAGGTGATCTACATCCCCACCAATGGCTGCATGAACCTGGCGGCGACCGTTAACGTGGTGCTGTACGACCGCCTGGCGAAAGGCCTGAATACCAAGTCCGGGCCGTTGTTTGGTAAGTCGTTTCAGTCCTGAAATAGCCAAGCCGACATCTTCACAGGTTCGCCGCTATTCAGACGCTTTGAGCAACGGCGTATCCAGCACACTCGAGCTGCCGCCCAGCACCTCTTCACTCAAGCTGATGAAGTCTTTGGTGCTGACCGCATCCATGCGCATCAAGCCGCGGCTGACGTCGTCCAGCGAACGTTTGTTGTCGGTGCCTTTGCGGATTTCGCGGTCGAGGTCTTGCAGCAACAGCACCGCCCGCGCCGTGGTGCGGCCGCTGACGCTGTTGCCGCGCAGCGTGTCGACCTTGCGGCTCCACTGTTTGAGGTTGGCGTTCACCGCCTTGTAGCGTTCCTCGCTCATGCCACCTGCGCGGTGCACCAACTCGATGGCGTAGTACTCGGCCAGGCCTTCGCTGATCCAGTCGCTTTTATCGGTGTCGCGGATACGGCTGAACACATGCACCAGTTCGTGCACCAAGGAACTGGTGCCGTTCTCGCTGACCAATGGGCGGTCGGCGTGCATGAACAACGAGTTGGAGGCCGACAGGCCGCCGCGCCACATCGGGTTGCCGGCGCCGACCACCAGCAGCTTGGCCGGGTCGCGGGGGAATACGCTCTGCACCTGCGGCCAGACGAAGGTGAGCATGGTCAGCACGTCCATGCGGCGCATGCCAGCACCCACTGGCGCGGCCACGGTGACTTCGGTTTCGCCCAGCTTGGCGCGGCGGGTGCCAATTTTGCCGGCGAGAATCCAACCAGTTGGACGGTCCAACAGGCGCGACGGGTTGTCGATGCGAAAGCGGTTCTTGCCGATGCGCGGCCAGCCAGTTTCGACACTCTTCCAGCCCTTGGGCAATTCGAATTGCAGGCGCGACACCAACTCGGTGCCGTCGTGCTGATCGAGCTTGGCGCTGGGCACCAGGTCATCGCCACGCAACAGCGCCCAGTCGGCGGTCATCCGCGCGTCGTAGCTGGTGGTTTTACCGTCGGCTGACGGCCTTGGGTGGCTGATGCGCACGCGGTAGGTGAGGCTGGTCTTGCCCTTGCCCGGCTGCCACACGCCCTGCTGCGTTTCGCCGGTTTGCGCGTTGCCAAGCTGCCAGGTGCCGTCGGTTTTGAAGTCGCTGTAGTAGCCTTTTTTCCCCAGGTTGAAGCTCAAGCTGCGCACCGCGGCGCCCTCTTCCAGGGTCAGGCGCACTTCGGCCTGGTCGCTGTCGGGGAGGAAACGCACGGTGTAATCGAGGTCGACCTTTTCCACCGCCAATAGCGGGGAGCTGCAGGCCAGCAGTGCGACAGAAAGGAGCAGACGGAGTCGGATGGGCATCAAAAACAAGTCCTTGTAACGCGGCGCGGTAATTCCCTATGACCGGCCTGATTTCGTTTGATTCACCGAGCTCTCGCCCGTTGAGCGCAGCGAAGCCCAACGCTGCACAGCCTCAGCCGGAGCGGAAGATCATATAGTCTTCCCAGTCGTCTTCAGCGACGGCGGTCTCACTGAGCATAGTGCCGACCTGGGAAATGCCGGCGTTGTGGACCATTTGCGGGTCACCGCACACCAGCGGGTGCCAGCTTTCCAGGTCTTTGCCTTCGGCCACCAGGCGGTAACCGCAGGTGGGTGGCAGCCATTGGAATTCGCTGGCCTGCCCCGGAGTGAGCTGGATGCAGTCAGGTACGAACTGGCGACGGTTGGCGTAGTTGCTGCACTGGCAGGTTTTCAGGTCCAGCAGTTTGCAGGCGATGCGTGTGTAGTACACGCTGCCGTCGTCTTCATCTTCGAGCTTTTGCAGGCAGCACAGGCCGCAGCCGTCGCACAGCGATTCCCACTCGTCCTGATCGAGCTGGTCGAGGGTTTTGCGTTTCCAGAAAGGTTGGACGATGGCGGCCATGGCAAGGTACGGATTCGTAAATGGGCTGAGCTGAAGCGCGGCAGTCTAGCGCCTGCCCGGGCACCGGCCAAGGCCGCATTGCCAAACGGTTGCAGGCCCTTTGACGGGCCTGCGAACCAGTCTTGCCTCTCTGCTCTCAATAGCCTTTGGAAAAGTCCACTTCGCCGCGCAACGGTTCGCCGTTTTGATAGCGCTGCAGATTGTCCAGAAACAGCTGTGCCATCAAAGGCGGCAAGGTCGGCGCCGAGCTGTGGCCGGTGAGCAGCAGGCCAAACGCGGTCCAGAACGGATGCCGCGCCGGCAACGGCTCCTGACGGCAGACGTCAATGATCGCGCCGGCCAAGTGACCTTCGCGCAAGGCCGCGACCAGATCTGCATCGACCACCGCCACACCGCGCCCGGCGTTGATGAACAGCGCAGTCGGCAGGAAACGGGCAAACAGCGCGGCATCGTAGATATCGTGGGTGCTCGGCGTATCCGGCAGCAGGTTGATTACGTAGTCAGCATGGCCCACCAGACGCGGCAACTCGTCCATCGCCGCGACTTCCTTGAACGGCGGCAGATCACGGGCCGAGCTGGCCACGCCGTACAGCTCCACGCCAAACGCGGCGAGAAACTGCGCCACGCTCAGGCCGATCTCACCGGTACCGACAATCAGCACCCGCCGCCCGGCCAGGCTATGCGGGGCGTGGTTATCCCAGCGACGCTCCACCTGAGCGGCCAGGCGCGCCAGCACTTCGCGCTCGTGGGCGAGCATATAGGTGAGCAGGTACTCGGACATCACCTGGCCAAAAATCCCTACCGCGCGGGTCAGGCGGTAGTCGGTGGGCAGGTCTTTTTGCAGCAACGGCGTGATACCCGCCCAGGTCGACTGGAACCACTGCGGTTGGTGGCCCTTGCGCAACACAGTGGCGAGCAGGCCCGGCTCACCCAGCCACACCTCACAGCCCGGCGCCAGCTGCGCCAATGTACTGGGATCGTCGCTGATCACCAGGTCCAGATCGGGTTGAGCGGCACGCAGCAGGTCGGCATACAGAGCGTGGTCATGTTCAGCAAGTAAAACGCGCATGGGGCAGGAAAACCTTCAAACACGGCGCTGCCACTCTGAGTAGCAGCTCCTTAAGACAGAAAAATACGGTGGGATTGCCGGGACTCCGCCCGGCTTTTCTTTTTGCTTTAACGCGTCTTCCAACTTACTGGGCTAGGGCCCAGGAAGTCGCTTTACACCGGATCGTTGCGGCGCAGAAGCTCTTCGGGAAGATGCTGGATGTACTCGTCTTCGGCCGGCGGCATCTGCAGGTGATAGCCCTGCTTTTCCAGATTGGCGAGGACGACCGTGATGTCTTCCCTGGCCAACGCACGCTCCGGGCTCAGCACCAGATCAAACGTATGCCGGGGCGCACCGAAGGCCACCAGCAACGACTCCGGCACTTTTTTCAAGGCATCGGCCTTGAGCACGTAGAGGTACATCTCGTTTTTTTTCGGGCTGCTGTAAATCGAGCAAATCTTTTTCATGCCTGTTGTTCCTGGGTGTACGCGGCCAGGCTGTCGAGCAGCTCCTGGCCCATCAATTCACGGCGCCAACCGCGCAGGGAATCGGGCAGTTGGTACGGACCATTGGGGTAGCCGCTTTTCAGCAGGGCTTCGAGCACTTTCTTGCGCAGCATGATTTCCGGGGCGATATCCAGGCGCTCGGCCTCCGCCTGGCCAATGGCGCGCAGCACCTTGAGCAAGGCTGCGGCTTCCACCGGTAGCGGCTCGGGGATGGGCTCGGGCCACTCCTCGGCCGGTTTGGCGGCCGCCTGCTTGATCAGGCCAAGGAGGAACTCGCCGTCCTGACGCACGGTTTTCGGGTGCATGTCTTCGATGCGCGCCAGGGCGACCAGGTTGTCCGGTTGGGTGCGGGCCATCGGCCACAGCGAGTTTTCGCGGATCACCCGGTTGCGCGGCTGGTTGCGCAGGCGCGCCTGCTGCTCGCGCCAGGCATAGAGTTCGCGTAGCACGGCGAGTTTGGCCGGGGCCAGTTTCCAACCGAGCTTGGCGTCGCGGTAGACCTCATTGGGGTCGATCTCGCGGCGCAGGTTGGCGACCATTTCTTCGCCATCCTCCAGCACCCAGTTGAACTTGTCCGGCGCCAGGCGCGCGCGCAGGGCCTGATAGACCTCGGCCAGATGCAGCACGTCTTCGGCGGCATAGCTGACCTGGGTTTCCGACAGCGGCCGCTGCAGCCAGTCGGAGCGGGTTTCGCCCTTGGGCAGGTCGATGTCCAGCACGCTCTGCACCAGGCGCGAGTAGCCCATGGAAAAACCGATATTGAGGTAGGCCGCGGCGATCTGGGTATCGAACAACGGTAACGGCAAGGTGCCGGTGAGGCGTGAAAACACTTCGAGGTCTTCGCTGCACGCATGCAGGACCTTGAGCACAGCCGGGTCCGCCAGCAGCTCGGCGAAGGCGTCCCAGCTCTGAATCAGCAGCGGATCGATCAGATAAACCTGGCTGCCGTCACACACCTGCAGCAGGCCCGCGATGGGGTAGAAGGTGTCGACCCGCATGAATTCGGTGTCGAGGGCCACGTACGGCAGACGCCGCCATTCAGCGCACAGGTGCGCCAAGCTGGCGTCATCGCGGATCCAATTGATGTCGATGGCCACATGCCTCTCCTTAAAGTTGCCGCGCAGTATATATCGAGCCTGGCTATGACCGGTGATTCGGCCGGTGATTCACGGCTTGCCCTGCGTTATCGGCGCTCCTATGCTGCCGTCGTTTTGTCCGACAATAATCAGAACAAGGATATGTCATGAAAAAGCTTCTGGGCCTGGTGGCCCTGCTATTGGTCATTGCTGTGGTCTATGTGCTGGCCAAACCCAGCCCGATCGACCCACTGGCCTGGACCCCGCCCCACGAACCGGCAATGACCGGTGTGCTGGAGCCCAACGACGCGCTGATGAAGGCCGAGCTACTGGCCAAAGGGCAGGTACACGGCCCTGAAGACACCGCCGTCGACGCCGAGGGTCGCGTCTATGGCGGCACCCATGACGGCAAAATCATTCGAGTGAAAACCGACGGCACGGTGGAAACCTTCGCCGACACCAAAGGCCGCCCGCTGGGCATGGACTTCGACGCCAAGGGCAACCTGATCGTCGCCGACTCCTATAAAGGCTTGCTGAGCATCGACCCCCAAGGCCAGATCAGCGTGCTCAGCACCGAAGCCGGCGGCGTGCCGTTCCGCTTCACCGACGACCTGGATATCGCCAGCGACGGGCGCATCTACTTCTCTGATGCGTCGAGCAAATTCGAACAGCCGGACTACCTGCTCGACCTGCTCGAAGGCCGCCCCTATGGCCGCCTGCTGCGCTACGACCCGGTGAGCAAGACCACCGACGTGCTGCTCAAGGACCTGTATTTCGCCAACGGCGTGGCCCTGTCGGCCAAGGAAGATTTCGTTCTGGTCAACGAAACCTACCGCTACCGCATCAGCCGCCTGTGGCTCAAAGGCCCGAAAACCGGCACCCATGACATCTTTATCGACAACCTGCCGGGCATGCCCGACAACCTCCAAGGCGACCGTGCCGGCACCTTCTGGGTGGCCCTACCCACTCCACGTAAAGCCGACGCCGACTTCCTCCAGGGCCAGCCCTGGCTAAAAGCGCAAATGGCCAAACTGCCGCGCAGCCTGTGGCCGAAACCGGCCAAATACGGCCTGGCGATTGCCATCGACGAACAAGGCAAGATCACCCGTAGCCTGCACGACACCAGCGGCAGCAACTTGCGCATGGTCACCTCGGTCAAACCGGTGGGCGGCTACCTGTACTTCGGCAGCCTGGACAACGACCGCATTGGCAAGCTGAAGATCGACTGAGTCAGGCGCCAACTTCTGCGTTTATGATGGGCGCCCCGATTTATCTCAGGTGCCCACCATGCCCCTCGCGCAACTGATTACCCCTAGCGAACTGGCCAGCCGCCCGGCCGGCCCTGATCGCCTGATTCTCGACTGCCGCTTTGCCCTCGACGACCTGGCCTACGGCCAACGCAGTTATGCCGAGGGGCATATTCCCGGCGCCGTATTCGCCGACCTTGAACAGCACCTGTCCGGCACCATCGTCAAAGGCCGCACCGGCCGCCACCCGCTGCCCAACCCACAAACACTCAGCCAACAGCTTCGTGCCTGGGGCCTGAACACCGCCAGCGAAGTAATCCTGTATGACGACGGCCCCGGTGCCTTCGCCGCCCACGCCTGGTGGTTGCTGGCGTGGTTGGGCAAGCGCGACAACGTCTACCTGCTGGATGGCGGTTTGAAAGCCTGGAAAGAAGCCGGCCTGCCGCTGAACCAAGCGTTGCCCGAGCGCGCTGCTGGCGACTTTGCCGGCCAAGCCGATGACCGCCTGGTGATCCGCGCCGAGCAGCTGGAAATCCTCCTCGGCGACCCGGAACTGACCCTGATCGATGCCCGCGCCCTGCCGCGTTTCAAAGGTGAAATCGAACCCATCGACCCGGTGGCCGGCCATATTCCCGGCGCGCAGTGCGCCGTATTCACCGACAACCTGGGCAGCGATGGGCGTTTTCTGCCCGCCGAGCAATTGCACGCCCGCTTCGCCGCGTTGCTGGGTGAGCGCTCGGTCGACGGCCTGGTGGCCTACTGCGGCTCTGGCGTGACGGCCTGCCACAACCTGTTCGCCCTGAGCCTGGCTGGCTACCCCTTGGCGCCGCTGTATGCCGGCTCGTGGAGCGAGTGGATCACCGATCCCGATCGTCCAATCGCTACGGGCGAGTGAGCACGGCCCGTGGGAGCGGCTTCAGCCGCGATGCTCTTGAAAAATCAAATGCATCGCGGCTAATCGGAATGCCACCCTGCCGCTCCTACACAGACCAGCAAATCGCTCTAAAACCTCGTTTTAAGTACGGCGAGGCATATACAGCCATAAACAAAGCCGCAAATGATTTAAAAACAGCCCTTTACAGCACAATGGTCTGACTATGCTTCAACAGGAGCGGCTAACCCCGCTCCCGGTGGGGCCTTTTCGAAAATTCGTTTCAACACCGCTGCCAGGCGCCAAGGTCCCACCGGTCACTTCTTTTCAGAGGTATCTATGGGCATCGCCGCCAGTGAGTTATGCCAACACGTTATCCGCCCTACCCTCCTCTACCTGGATCGCCACAGCCCGTGCGCCGAATCCTTTCTGCTCTGCGCTGCCGCTTGTCAGTCCGCGCTTGGCTCGGCGCTGGATGACCAAGCTGGTCACGGCCTGTACCGAATCGCCGATTTGCGTCACCAAATGTTCTGGGATCAGCACTTGGCGCTCGATCCGGAACTGGCCAGCCGGGTTCGCGGCCTGGCCAGTCAACATGCATTTCTGGCGGCACCGCACCTCGAACTGACGGTCAACCTGCGCTACGCCACGGCGATTGCCTGGCTCATGGTCGAGGCGCAAAGCCCCAATCTGCCTGAGGTTGACGACATAATGGGCATGGCCCAGGTGTGGCAACAAGTGTTCCAGCCCCAGGGGCGGCTGCGCGATTTCAGTCGGGCATGGCATCACTACGTAGCAAAAGCGCAACAAGCCGCCTGAAATCTTCCTGGAACCATCCGGCAAAAGTACGCTCGTACAAGATTGCCGACGTTGCCATCACTTTGCCTCAAATTGTCCGACAATTGGCCGCAAAGTGGCGTTCTTGAGCAACTGGCCAGGTAATTCAAATCCTGATAATTTCCGCCCCCCGTACAAAAATACAACAGGACTTTCCGATGAAACACGCCTGGTTCAAGACCACCCTAGCCCTGACCATTTCTGCCGCCTCCAGCTACTCCCTCGCTGGCGGTTTTGCCCTCAACGAACAAAGCATCAGCGGCATGGGCTCTTCCTTCGCTGGGCGTTCGTCCTCGGCCGACGATGCCACCACCCTGTTTGGCAACCCGGCTGGCATGTCGCGCCTGAAGCGTCAGGAAGTCAGCGTTGGCGCCGCCGCCATCATGGCGAAAACCGATATCAGCCACACCAGTGGCTCCACCTCCGGCAGCAACGATGGCGACATGGTTCCCTTCACTGCCGTGCCGATGGGCTACTACGTCAACCCAGTTAACGATCAGTGGACCTTCGGCGTCGGCGTGTACGCCCCGTTTGGCCTGATCACCGACTATGAAGGGGGCTTCCAGGGCCGCAAATTCGGCGACTACAGCGAAGTGAAAGTGGTTACCGTGCAGCCGACTGTGAGCTTTCGCGTCAACGATCAGCTGTCCATTGGTGGTGGTCCAACCATCAACCGTATCGACGGCAAGCTGGAAAGCGCTCTGGGTAGTCTGAACCCGACGCTGGGCGACAGCCGTGTGAAAATCAAAGGCGACGACACTGCCGTCGGCTACAACATCGGCGCTCTGTACGAATTCACCCCGCATACCCGCGCTGGCGTGACCTACCACTCCAAGGTCAAGTACAAACTGGAGGGTGACACCACCATCTCCGGTAATGACCCCATCTACACATCGCTGGGCGCCTACGGTAAATACGATGCGTCGCTGGACCTGACCACCCCGGAATCGGTTGATGCCTCGATCACCCATGACATCGACGATGCCTGGACCGTCTACGCCGGTAGCACATGGACCCGTTGGAGTCGCCTGAAAGAAATCACCGTTGAAAACGACGGCGTCAAAGGCCCAACCGCGACCACCTTCTCCACCATCACTGAAGAACAGAACTGGCATGACACCTGGGGTTACGCACTGGGTACGGCCTACAAACTGAGCCAACAGTGGACGTTGCGTGCTGGCCTGGCGTTCGACCAAAGCCCGACCAACAACGCCAACCGCTCGCCACGTATCCCGACTGGCGACCGTACCGCTGTCAGCTTCGGTGTGGGCTGGAACCCGACTGAAGACCTGACCGTTGATTTGGCCTACTCCTACCTGTGGGAAGAAGACACCAAGATCGACGACGCACAGTCCGGTAAAGGCAGCTACAGCGCCACCTACGAAAACAGTGCACACGGTTTCGGTACTCAGGTTTCGTACCGCTTCTAACTCGTTTTTCGTAGACCGAACTCGCCCTCCTACGGGGGCGAGTTTTTTTTGGGCTGAGTTTTGGCCCCATATTCACACCACAAAAGACGCTTGGCCTTACAGCCCGCCGCTCTATAATCGCCCCCTTGCGTGATGGAGGCCTACATGAGCGCGATCCAAATCAAGTCCCCCGCCCTTACCCTCAAAGCCGGCAGCAAAGCCCTGGCGCGTATTCGCGAGCGCGGTTTGCAGCCTGCTGATGTCGGCATCCTGCCCGGCGCTGCAGGCGGCCCGAAAGCCCTCGGTATTCAAGGCCTGGACCTGGCGTTGTTCGGCGATTGGCTGCCGCGTGCGCCGCGCCAACGCTCGTTGATCGGCGCCTCCATCGGCTCCTGGCGTTTCGCCAGTGCCTGCCTGCCCGATGCCGCTGCCGGCATCCAGCGCCTGGGCGAGCTGTATACCCAGCAGCGATTTGCCAAGGGCGTGACCATGGCCGAGGTGTCGCAAAGCTGCGTGCGCATGCTCGACGACCTGCTCGACGGCCAGGACGCCCACGTGCTGAGCAACCCGCACTACAGCCTGAACATCATGGTGGTGAAAAGCCTCGGCCTGCTCGCCCATGATCGGCGTGGCGCACTGGGCCTGGGCTTGTCCTCGGTGATCGGCAACAACCTGCTTGGCCGCCCGCGCTTATCGAAGCATTTCGAGCGGGTGATTCTGCATGACGCCCGCAGCCTGCCGCCGCTCAATGCCTTGAGCGACTTCCCCTCGCGCCTGCTGCACCTGGATGCCGGCAACCTGCGCCATGCGCTGCTGGCCTCCGGTTCGATTCCGATGGTGATGGAAGGCGTGCGTGATATTCCCGGCGCCGGCGCCGGTACTTACCGCGATGGCGGCCTGCTCGATTACCACCTCGACCTGCCCTACAGCGGCGATGACCTGGTGCTCTACCCACACTTCACCGACAAAGTGATTCCCGGCTGGTTCGACAAGGGCCTGCCGTGGCGCAAAGGCGACAGCGGGCGCCTGCAGAACGTATTGCTGCTGGCGCCGTCGCGGGAATACCTGGCCAAGTTGCCCCACGGCAAGCTGCCCGACCGTAAGGACTTCAGCCGTTACCTGGGCGATGACAGCGGCCGCGAACGCTACTGGCGCGCCGCCATGGACGCCAGTCGGCGCCTGGGCGACGAGTTCCTTGAGCTGGTCGACAGCAACAAACTCGGCGAGCGCCTGCAAGCCCTTTAAAAACGCACTACACCAAGGACGGTCATGAAGCTTGCAGTTGCCATCATCCATGGCATTGGCACCCAACCCGCGCAACTCGATGCCGAAGGGCATCACCTGTTTGCCCAGCCACTGATCGCCGCCCTGCGCCTGCGCCTGGGCGCCGAGGCGGATCAGGTGGCGTTTCAAAGTCTGTACTGGGCCAACGTGCTCGATGACCGCGAGTTCGCCTACCTGGAAAAACTCAAGGAGGAGCCCGTGACCTGGCGCTGGTTGCGCCGCGCCGTCACCCTGTTTCTTGGCGATGCCAGCGGCTACCGCAAGGTCAGCGAGGCCTACGACACCACCTACCAGGAAGTGCATCAGACCGTGCGCCAGGGCCTGCAGGCGCTGCGCGCCAAGGTCGGCGCGCAGACGCCGCTGGTGGTATTAGCGCATTCGCTGGGCGGGCATATCTTTTCCAACTACGCCTGGGATCAGCAGCAGCTCAACAGCACACCAAGCTGCGCGCTGGACCCCTTTCTGGGCCTGGAAACCCTGGCCGGGCTGGTGACCTTCGGCTGCAATATTCCGCTGTTCACCTTCGCCTACAACCCGGTACTGCCCATCCGTTTTCCCGGCCACTGCCTGAGCGCAACCGTGCGCGAGCAAGCACGCTGGCTTAACCTCTACGCACCGGCCGACGCCCTCGGTTACCCGCTGCGGCCGCTGCCCAACTATGCTGCGGTGGTTAGCGAGGACCGCGCCATGGCCGTCGGCCCCTGGTACAAACGGCACACGCCCTTGAGTCATATGGAGTATTGGAACGATGGTGGTTTTCACACCTATGTGGCGGATTATCTGCATCAGCTGCTGCCTGTTTGCAGCGACTGAAAGCCAGGCTGCACTCAACCCGCAGAGCCAGGAAGAAGTCGGCAAACTGCTGGTTTTCGTGGAAAGCAGCGGCTGCAGTTTTATCCGCAATGGCAGCGCCTACGACGGCAAGGAAGCGCGCATGCACCTGCAACAGAAGCTCGACTACCTGGAAAACAAAGGCCTGGTGGATAGCAGCGAAGACTTCATCAAACGCGCCGCCACCGGCAGCAGCATCAGTGGCAAGCCGTACAGCGTGGACTGCAATGGCCAGCAGCAACCGTCAGCGGATTGGTTGAATGGGGAATTGCAACGGATTCGTCAGCCCTGAATCAAAACCCTCTCCCCAGCCCTCTCCCGCAAGCCGGCAGAGGGCTGGGAGAGGGTTGCAGGTATCGCGTTACTCAAGCGTCCCCGCCGGGCCAAAGAACTCGTAATAGCACTGCTCCGCCGGCACGCCCAGGCCGCGCAAACTGCGGTTCACGTGCGCCATAAACGGTTGTGGCCCGAGGAAATACGCATCCAGGTCCAGCTCCTGCGGCAGCCAGCGCGCCAGCCGTTCTTCGGTGAGAAAACCGCTGTCCACATGCAGGTCTTCATCGCGCGGTTCGCTGTAGCAGTAGAAGCGCTTGAGCTGCGGATGCGCCTCAGCCTTGCTCGCCAGCCACTCCTGAAAAGCATGTACGCCGCCGTGGCGGGCGCAGTGGATAAAGTGGATATCGCGACCGGTATCCAGTGCCTGCTCCAACATCGCCAGCGCCGGAGTGATGCCGACACCCGCAGTAATTAGTGCCAATGGTTTTTCGGACGCACGTAAGGTGAAGGCCCCCGCCGGTGGGAACAGTTCCAGGCTGTCGCCAACCTGCAACTGCTCATGCAGGTAACCCGACACCCGCCCACCCTTTTCGCGTTTGACGCTGATGCGGTACTCACGTTGGTTCGGCGCCGCCGACAGGGAATAGTTGCGGCGCAAATCGTCGCCATCGATCTCGATGCGCAAACCGATGTACTGACCCGGCTCGAAATCCATCAGCGCGCCACCATCGGCTGGCACGAAGTAGAACGAGGTGATTTCCTCGCTCTCCACTACCTTGCTCGCCAGGCGGAACTGACGACCACCGCGCCAGCCACCGTCGGCCTGCTCGCGTTCGCTATACATCGTTTCTTCGATGCCCATCAGCAGGTTGGCCAATTGCTGGTACGCGGCGCCCCAGGCGTCTATCACCTCATTGGTAGCCACCTCGGCGCCGAGCACTTCGCGAATGGCCTGCAGCAGGCAGCTGCCAACGATCGGGTAGTGCTCGGGCAGAATTTGCAACGCCACGTGTTTGTTGACGATCTGCCCTACCAGGGGGCCGAGTGCGTCCAGCCGGTCGATGAACTTGGCGTACATCAGCACCGCATTGGCCAGGGCGCGGGCTTGGGCGCCGCTGGCTTGGTGGGTCTGGTTGAACAGCGGGCGTACCTCGGGGTAGTCGCGCAGCATGGTGGAGTAAAAGTGCGAGGTCAGCGCTTCACCGCCGGACTCCAACAAGGGCACGGTGGCTTTGATCAACGCGGTCTGCGGGGCACTGAGCATGTGTTCTCTCCTGGATCGTGGTAGGGTTTCTGCCAGTGCTTATTCCAGTATTCATGCCAAGTTTTTAATCTTTTATTTTCAATGACTTATGTTTTTTATAAGTCATATAGACACGAGTCACCATGACTCACAGAGGGTCGAAATGACTGCAAATTCCTTGCTCAGCGCCTTTCTTCCCCTGGTCGCCGACCTGTCCCGCGAGTTGCCCGAAGGCGAACGTTATCGACGCCTGCTGGATGCCCTGCGCGAACTGCTGCCCTGCGATGCCACCGCGCTGCTGCGCCTGGAAGGCGATCAACTGGTGCCGCTGGCCGTTCACGGCCTGAGCGTCGACACCCTCGGCCGCCGCTTCAAAGTGGCTGAGCACCCGCGACTCAAGGCTTTACTGGAAAATCGTTTACCCACCCATTTCGCTGCCGACAGCGACCTGCCCGACCCCTATGACGGCCTGGTCGACGGCGTTCACGGCCACCTGGAAGTGCACGACTGCATGGGCTGCTCGCTGTACCTCGACGAGCGCCCCTGGGGCGTGCTGACCCTCGATGCGCTGGACGCTGAATGTTTCAGCCCCGCTGACCTCAGCACCCTGGCGGCGTTTTCCAGCCTGGCCGCGGCCACCGTCAAAGCTGGCGAGCGCATCAGCAGCCTGGCCCGCGATGCCCATGACCAGCACCAGCTGGCCGAGGTCTACAAACAGGCGGCCGGGCAAGCACAAGCCAAGGAAATGATCGGCCAGAGCCCTGCGCACAAACGCCTGGTGGAAGAAATTGCGGTGGTCGGCAACAGCGAACTGAGCGTGTTGATCAGCGGTGAAACCGGGGTCGGCAAAGAGCTGGTGGCGCAGGCCATCCATGCGCAATCGCCGCGCGCCAAGGCGCCGATGATCAGCCTCAACTGCGCCGCTCTGCCAGAAACCCTGGTGGAGAGCGAGCTGTTCGGCCATGTGCGCGGGGCGTTTTCCGGGGCGGTGAACGAGCGCCGCGGCAAGTTCGAACTGGCCGACGGTGGCACCCTGTTTCTCGATGAATTGGGCGAGCTGCCGCTGCCGGTGCAAGCCAAGTTGCTGCGCGTACTGCAAAGCGGCCAGTTGCAACGGGTGGGCTCGGACAAGGAGCACCACGTCAACGTGCGTGTGCTGGCTGCCACCAACCGCGATCTGGCCGAAGAAGTGCGCGCCGGGCGCTTCCGAGCCGACCTCTACCACCGCCTGAGCGTGTACCCACTGCGGGTGCCTCCGCTGCGCGAACGCGGCCGCGATGTGTTGTTGCTGGCCGGCTATTTTCTTGAAGACAACCGCCCACGCCTGGGCCTGCGCAGCCTGAGGCTGGCCGCCGATGCCCAGGCCGCGCTACTGGCTTACGACTGGCCGGGCAATGTGCGCGAACTGGAACACCTGATCGGCCGTGCCTCGCTCAAAGCCCTGGCCGCCTGCAGCGAACGGCCGCGGATTCTCAGCCTGCAGGCCGCCGACCTGGCTCTGCCGAACAGCGCTACCCAGAGCAGCCCAATCGCACCCGTCCTGCCCGAGGTCGAAGGCGCCATTGGCGATCTTCGCCAACACCTGGATGACTACCAACGCCTGCTGATCAGCGCCTGCCTGGAGCGTCATCAAGGCAGTTGGGCCAGCGCCGCCCGCGAACTGGGCCTGGACCGCGCCAACCTCAGCCGCCTGGCCAAGCGCTTGAACCTCAGAGCCTGATGCCGCTCGGCGCTTCCTGACCGCGAAGACAAGCGCGCCACGGGTAATGCCCGGCCTGAGCTGGTAGACTCGCCCGTCATTTTTCGGCCAGTCACTTTTCAGAGCGTTACGTCGTGGAACTGTTTAAAGAATTCATCTTCGAAGCCGCACACCGTCTGCCCCACGTGCCTGCCGGGCACAAATGCGGGCGCCTGCATGGTCACTCGTTCCGGGTGGCGATCTATATCGAGGGTGACGTGGACCCGTACACCGGCTGGATTCGCGACTTTTCCGAGATCAAGGCGATCTTCAAGCCGCTGTACGAACAGCTCGACCACAACTACCTGAACGACATTCCCGGCCTGGAAAACCCCACCAGCGAAGTGCTCAGCAAATGGATCTGGCAACAGCTCAAGCCCTTGCTGCCGGAGCTGTCGCGGGTACGGATTCACGAGACCTGCACCAGCGGATGTGAATACCGCGGGGATTGATGGCAGCGACCCGTAGGAGCGGCTTCAGCCGCGATGCTCTTGAGACCGCGAATGCAGGAATCGCGGCTGAAGCCGCTCCTACAAGAGCTCTACGCAACGACTTGATTGCGCCCAAACGCCTTGGCTTCATACAGCGCCCGGTCCGCGCGCTCGTACAGCACACTGAAATCGCCCTCCTCGGCCGGCAGTAAACACGCCACCCCCACCGACATGGTCACGCTCTGCGCGGTGGTCGAGCGCTCGTGGCGAATGCCGAGTTTTTCCAGCGCCGCCCGCAAGGCCTCAGCACGTTCGCGCGCCTGCGCGTCGGTGATGTCGTAAAGCAACACGGCGAACTCCTCGCCGCCCAAACGCACCGACATATCGAGCGGCCGCCGCGCCGCGTCAGCGAGCACCCCGCCGACCCGCTGCAGTACGTTGTCGCCGGCCTGGTGGCCGTAGCAGTCGTTGTAGGCTTTGAAGTGGTCGATGTCGCACAGCAGCAACGCCAGCGACTGGCTTTCACGCTGCGCCTGGCGCCATAGGCGTTCCAACTGACGGTTGAAACTGCGGCGGTTGTGCAAACCGGTGAGGCTGTCGTGATCGGCCAGCACGCGCATCAGGCGGCTGACCAGGAAGTGCTCGCGGGATTTGAACTCCAGCAGGTAACAGCCCACCGCCCCCATCAGGTTGCCGAACAGCAGAAACAGCGCGTTGTTGATCAGCCGCGGAATCGGCAAGCCGGCCAGCAACTCGAGAAACACATAGGCCAGCAGCACCAGCATCGAGGTGGCAATCGCCTCGGAGAGCCGCAAGCCCACCAGAAAGTAAGCGGCCATACAGACCAGCAACAACCCTTCATAGGGGTAAGTGGTGTCGACCGTGTGAGCAATCGCCACCACCGCCGCGGCACCGAGGCCCA
This sequence comes from Pseudomonas sp. GV071, assembly GCF_003050835.1. Taxonomy (GTDB): domain Bacteria; phylum Pseudomonadota; class Gammaproteobacteria; order Pseudomonadales; family Pseudomonadaceae; genus Aquipseudomonas. Next base: position 40,213 of record NZ_QAOJ01000020.1, read on the forward strand.
GGCCGCCGATACAGGTCAGGCTAAGCGGCACCAACAGGTGCACATGCTTGCGTTGCAGCACCAGAAAGCCACAGACAATCAGCATCGCCAGCACACTGAAACGCACGCCCTGCATCCACCACAGTTGCGGGCCCTGGATCAGGGAAAAATCGAGAACAGCGAACGCCAGCCACAGCACCATGCCGACACTCAAGGCAATGCGCTTGAGGTCGAAGCTGTCTTCGCTCATGTATTGGCGGTATTCAAGTTCCAGCGGACGCACGAAGCGCAACAGGCGAAAGCCCAGGGACAACTGGTCGGCATAAGGATTGGGGCGGACATCGTCCAGCCAGGCGTGATGGAGCGTCACCCGTTACCTCTTCTCTTCGTAGGGAGGCTTTTTGACACCATAGCCGCAGTCAGTTCAGGGAACAAGCTTGGCGATTTGTTGGCGCCATAACTTTGTCAGCCTGAAGAGCGATGTTTTTAAACCTCGAACTCAGCCTGCAACGCCGCGCGCACGCAATACAACACGCCTTCCGACACCCGCCCGGCGAACTGTTCGGCAATCGCCGTTACGGCAGGCAATTCGCCGTCGGCATCGAGGAACGCATCCTGAATTTCACCGAGCAACTCCGTTGGCAGATCCAGCGCCTGTTCAAGTGACAGCTGCTGGCGGCCGATGGCTTCGGCAAGCAGGCTGTAGACGTTCTTCTCGGTGCACTTGAGCTGGCTGGCGATCTGCTGCGGGGTCATACCAGCGCGGGCCAGGCTGACCAGTTCGTGACGGATATCGACCACCACCGGCGCCGTTTCCGCTGCGCCGCTGAGCACTTCGAGGAAGGCAGCGCCATAACGCTCCAACTTGCGCGCACCCACACCACTGACCTCGGCCATTTCTGCCAGCGAGCCGGGTTGGCTGCGGAGCATTTCCAGCAGCGTCGAGTCGGGGAAGATCACATACGGTGGCACCGCATGTTCCTCGGCCAGCTTGCGCCGCAGGGCGCGCAAGGCTTCCCACTGCTCGCGCTCGTCCGCGCGTACCAGTTGGCTGGCCGAGCTGCCGCCCGACGACGAGCCTTTGGCCGCCAGTTGCGGTTTCAGGTCGCGGCGCAGCTCCAGGCTCACTTCACCGCGCAGCAACGGCCGGCAGGTTTCGCTCAGGCGCAGGCCGCCATAGCCCTCAAGGTCGACATCAGCCAGACCGCGCGCCACCAGTTGGCGGAACAGCGAACGCCACTCACCTTCGCTCAGCGCTTTACCCATGCCGAACACCGACAGGTGCTGGTGGCCGCTGCTGCGTACTTTGTCGTTGTCACGGCCCAGCAGCACGTCCACCAGGTGGCCGACGCCATACCGCTGGCCACTGCGGAACACCGCCGACAGCGCCTGACGCGCAGGCTCGGTGGCGTCCCAGGTCTGCACGTTGTCGATGCAGTTGTCGCAATGCCCGCACGGGTTCGGCAACTCTTCATCGAAATACTTCAGCAGCGCCTGACGACGGCAACGAATCTGCTCACACAGCGCCAGCATGGCGTCGAGCTTGTGCTGTTCCAGACGCTTGTGGCGCTCGTCGCCCTCGGAGCTTTGCAGCATCTGCTTGAGGGTGATCACGTCCTGCAGGCCGTAGGCCATCCAGGCATCCGCCGGCAACCCATCGCGGCCGGCGCGACCGGTTTCCTGGTAATAGGCCTCAAGGGATTTCGGCAGGTCGAGGTGGGCGACAAACCGCACGTTGGGTTTGTCGATGCCCATGCCAAAAGCGATGGTCGCCACCATGATCAGGCCTTCCTCGTTGAGGAAGCGTTTCTGGTGGTAGGCGCGCAATTCGTGGGGCAGCCCGGCGTGGTAAGGCAACGCGGGGAAACCTTCGGCGCTGAGGAAGGCGGCAACTTCTTCGACCTTCTTGCGCGACAGGCAGTAGACGATACCGGCATCGCCCTTGCGCTCCTTGAGGAAGGCCAGCAACTGCTTGCGCGGCTGCTCCTTGGGCACGATGCGGTAGAAAATATTCGGTCGGTCAAAGCTCGACAGAAACCGCTCGGCGTTTTGCAGGTGCAAACGGGTGACGATTTCTTCGCGGGTACGCATGTCCGCCGTAGCGGTCAGGGCAATGCGCGGCACATTGGGGAACAGCGCGGCGAGCTGACCCAGTTGCAGGTATTCGGGGCGGAAGTCATGGCCCCATTGCGACACGCAGTGCGCTTCGTCGATGGCAAACAGGGCGATGTCCAGGTCCTGCAGGAACTCCAGCATGCGTGGCTGCACCAGGCGCTCCGGGGCCACGTAGAGCAGCTTGATTTCGTTGCGGCGAATGCGGTCGGCGATCTGCCGTTGCTCGGCAGCGCTCAGGGTTGAGTTCAGTGCCACGGCCGCCACACCGAGCTCGTCAAGGGTGGCGACCTGATCTTCCATCAGCGCAATCAGCGGCGACACCACCACCGCCAGACCAGGACGCAGCAGCGCCGGCACCTGGAAGCACAGCGACTTGCCGCCACCGGTGGGCATCAGGACCAGGGCGTCGCCACCGCTGGCTACGCGCTCGATGATCGCACCCTGACGCCCACGAAAGCTGTCGTAGCCAAAGACGTCTTTAAGGATGCGCAGAGCCGGTTCGAGCATATAAACCCCAAGCTGTTGCAGAAGTGCAGGCGGAAAAGCGCCGCAGTATACGTCAGCGCCCCTCCGCAATGGACGACGCCCATCGGTGATTGCCCGCGGAAAAATCTTGCAAAGCCGCAGAGCGCGCGAAAAAAATCTGCCAAGAGCGCCGCGCCAGCAGGCTATACAGGCTAAAATCCTGCGCATTCAGTCCTATTAGGTAGTGCCGTAATGTCCTTCGCCGCGCAATTGACCCGCCTGCAAGCCTTTCTCGACGCCGATGAGCTGCATGAGGAAGCCCTGGACTACGTGGCTGCCCACGGTTTTCTGACGGCGTTGTCGATCTGCACCGTGGACGTTCCCGAACGCGAGTGGATCGACGCGCTGTTCTCTGAAGCCCCGCACTACCGTGACGACGCCGAGCGCGACGAAATCGAAGCCACCCTGATTCAACTCAAAGCCCACATCGGCCGCATGCTCGCCGCCGACGACGACCTTGAGCTGCCGTGCGAACTGGATCTGGGCGAAGAGCCGGACGACTCGGATATCCGCGGCTGGTGCATCGGTTTCATGGAAGGCGTGTTCATGCGCGAAGCCGCCTGGTTCGAAACCGCCGAAGAAGAAGTCAGCGAGCTGCTGCTGCCGATCATGGTCGGTTCCGGCCTGTTCGACGAAGAAGCCGAGTTCGCCGACATCGCCAAAGACGCCGACCTGATGGACGACATGGTCGAGCAGATCCCCGAAGCCCTCACCGCCCTCTTCCTGCTCTGCCAAGCCCCCGACGAAAAACCCGCGCTGCTCAAACCTCGCCACCACTGATTCTGGGCCGAGTGTGACGCGCCAAGTCCACGAAAACCGCAACCCCGCCGTACGCTACGCCCTGCTGACCCTTGGTTGGCTGAGCGTGGTGTTGGGTGTGGTCGGAATTTTTCTGCCGGTACTGCCGACCACGCCGTTCCTGTTGCTGGCGGCTGCCTGTTTTGCCCGCAGCTCCGAACGGTTCTACCGCTGGCTGGTCGACCATCCCAAGCTCGGCCCGTGGATTCGCGACTACCTCGACGGCAACGGTATTCCACTCAGGGGCAAGGTCTACGCCATTGGCCTGATGTGGCTGAGCATCAGTTTTTCCTGCTACCTGGTGCCGATGTTCTGGGCTCGCACCTTCATGCTTACCAGCGCGGTGTGCGTGACGATTTATATCGTGCGGCAGAAGACCCTGCAGCGCTGATCCTCAGCCGCCCTGCGGACTACGCTTGCGCCAACAACGGCTCAACGTTTTGCTCGATCTCTTCACCATTGGCCGCCAAGGCGACGCACAGCGCGTACTCACTCTGCAGATTCATCCAGAACTGCGCGGTGGTATCGAAGTAGCGACCCAGTCGAATCGCTACATCCGCCGTCACGCCACGGCGCTCACGGACAATGTCGTTGATCGTCGGTGTCGAGACGTGCAAGGCACGCGCAAGCGCAGTCGGGGTGATACCCAGCGGCTGGAGAAACTCTTCGCGCAGAACCTCGCCCGGGTGAATAGCGCGCATCCCGTTAACAGGCATGGTCGACCTCCTCAGTGATAATCGACGATTTCAACATTTTCGGAACCCGCCTGCGTCCAGACAAAGCAGATGCGGAATTGACCATTGATCCTGATGCTGTGTTGACCCGCTCTATTGCCCTGCAGCGCCTCCAGCATATTGCCGGGCGGCGCCTTCAAGTCGCGAAGCTCAACAGCCGCATGCAACATAACGAGCTTGCGAGTGGCGGCGTTGAGGATATTGCCCCAGCGCCTGGAGCGGCCTGTCGCAAACAGCAGCTCAGTGTCCTTACAAGCAAAGTTCAGGATCACGCTTTAATCCTTAACGTTAAGCGTTAATTTAGTATTGGCCACTCCTGAGTCGCGGTCAACCACCAGGAAGCCAACCCGAAGTAAAGGCGGCAGATTGCCGGTGGTCTGCCGAAGCGGGTAGTCAAATGGGATGCACGGTCATCGCAGCGAATCAGGCGCTCCCCCCCCCCCTTTTAGGAGCGGCTTCAGCCGCGATGCTTGGGCTTCTGAGCACGGAGGAATCAAGGCAGAAGCCGCCCCTACAAAAAACCCCGCAAGCCGCTGAAATTTTCCCAGCGCAGCTACAGCAAATTCCCCGTCAACTGCCTAGAATCACTCCATCTTCGGCGGAGACGCGACATGCAGCTTCGGCAGCGCAATCAAGGACGACTCGGGCGCCTGCCTCTGGCACGCGTCGGCCTGTCGTTGCTGCTGGCGCTGTTGGTGGGGGTAGCCAGTGTCTATGCCAATTGGGACTTCGCCGTCATCCTCAAAACGGCCGAGAGCCGCTACGGCAAGTTGGGTGACGCGAAGGAGCGTATCGTCGCCTGGAGCGACTTGATCAACGCCAGCGGCGAGCTGCCGGAAAACGAAAAACTCGCTGTGGTGAACAAGTTCTTCAACCGTGAACTGCGCTTTGTCGACGATGCACGCAACTGGCGCCAGGAAGACTACTGGGCCACGCCGCTGGAGGCGCTGGTCAAAGGCGCCGGCGATTGTGAGGACTATTCCATCGCCAAATATTTCACCCTGCGCCGCCTGGGTATTCCCAGCGAAAAGCTGCGCATCACGTACGTTAAGGCGCTGAACTACAACCAGGCGCACATGGTCCTGACCTACTACTCCAGCCCCACGGCGCAGCCGCTGGTGCTGGACAATCTGATCGGCGATATTCGCCCCGCCTCGCAACGCAAAGATCTATTACCGGTGTATTCCTTCAATGCCGAAGGTCTGTACCTGCCGGGTTCCACTGGCAAACGTAGTGACACCAAAAAGCTTTCGCGCTGGCAGGACTTGTTGAAAAAAATGAATGCCGAAGGCTTTGCCGTTGGTGAGGGTTAGGAGAACCTTATGTCGTTACTCAAACAGCTGTTTCTCGCCATCTGCCTGTTTCTGGTGGTGGCCTTTACCGGCAGTTTCATCGCCAGCGTGGAGAGCTCGCGCGAGCAGTTGCTCAGCCAGTTGCGCTCCCACGCCCAGGACGCTGCCACCGCGCTGGCGCTGTCAATGACCCCGCATATCGACGACCCGGCAATGATCGAGCTGATGGTCAGTTCGGTGTTCGACAGCGGCTATTACGCCACCATCCGTGTCGTGCGCGTGGACAACGGCGAGACGATGGTGGAGCGACGCACAACCACCACCACCGACAACGTGCCGGCCTGGTTCGTCAAGCTGATCAACCTGCAGCCCGAAGGCGGCGACGCCATGATCATGCGCGGCTGGGACCAGGCCGCACGCGTGGAAGTGCTCAGCCATCCACAATTCGCCCTGGCCAAACTGTGGGACAGCGCTGTCGGCAGCGCGGCCTGGCTGCTGCTTTGCGGGCTGGTCAGTTCGATCCTCGGTGGCTGGTTGCTACGCACCCAACTGAAACCCCTCGACAATATGGTCCAGCAGGCCCACGCCATCAGCCGCCGCGAGTTCTTCACCCTGCCTCGCGTGCCACGCACCCCGGAATTGAAACGGGTGGTGCTGGCGATGAATCAGATGGTGGAAAAACTCAAAACCCTGTTCGCCGAAGAAGCCGCACGCAGCGAAAAACTGCGCGAAGAAGCCTACCAGGACACCCTCACCGGCCTGGCCAACCGCCGCCTGTTCGACATCAACCTGGCCAACCAGCTCACCACTCAGGAACAGAACACCGAGGGTTACCTGATCATGCTGCGGGTCAACGACCTCGGCGGCCTCAACCAACGCCTCGGCGGCCAACGCACCGATGCCCTGATTGGTGCGATTGGCGAGCTGCTCAAACGTCTGCTTGATCACCCTGACCGCAGCGACTGGCTGGCCTCGCGCAGCCGCGGCGGTGAGTTCACCCTGCTGGCGCCCGGCTTGTCTGGTGAAGATGCAGACCGCCTTGCCCTGCAACTGATGGACAGCCTGGAAAGCCTGCGCCAGACCGGCGCCAGCGATTGCACGCCGGTCGCCCACCTGGGCATTGCCGCATTCCGCCCCGGCGAAGAAGTGCCGGCGGTGATCAGCCGTGGCGACCAGGCCCTGGCCCAGGCGCAAAGCAACAGCGCCAAGTTCTGGGAGCGCCTCGACGACTTCAACGCAGGCCCCAGCCAAAGCCTCAACGACTGGCGCAGCTGGATCGACGAAGCCCTCAACAAAGGCAAATTGGAGCTGTATTTCCAACCGGTGGTGGACTGCGCCGACAGCCGTGCCGTGCTGCACCACAAAGTGCTGGCGCGCTTGATCGACCCACAAGGCGAAGCGATTGCCGCCGGCCGCTTCCTGCCCTGGATCGAACGCCTGGGTTGGGCCGCGCGCTTTGACCTGGCGATGCTCAAACACGCCCTCGCCCACCTGGCCGCGCATCAGCAACCGATCGCCCTCAGCTTGTCGGCGGCCACCTTGCGCGAAAGCGAAGCGCAGGCGCAATTGATCGCCCTGCTCAGGGAAAACCCGGCGCAAGCGGCGCTGATGACCCTGGAAGTGGACGAGCGCCACCTGCCGCCACCGGCCGAACTGGAGCGCCTGAGTCAGGCCGTACATGCCGCCGGTTTCAACCTGGGGCTGCAGCACTTTGGTGGGCGTTTCAGTTTGATTGGCAACCTGACGCACCTGGGCTTGGCGTACTTAAAGGTGGATGGCACCTACATCCGCGCCATCGATCAGGAAAGCGACAAGCGCATATTTATCGAGGCGATGTTCCGGGCAACCAACAGCATTGATCTGCCATTGATCGCGGAGATGGTGGAGACCGAGGGCGAGTTGTTGGCGCTCAGGGAGCTGGGCATCAAGGGCGCCATGGGACGTTTGATTGGGGCGCCAGCGCCCTGGGCTTGATCGGGGGCGTAGCACTTGAACAGGCGGCGGACCGACGCTGGGCAAATCAGTGGTCCGCCGATGCGCAACGTCGCTGGCAGCACAGCCCACAAAAGCGAACCGCCCCGAAGGGCGGTCCGCTACTACCGATCACTGATAACCCTCAGCTCTTCTGCGAATAGCTCTGCATCAAGTTGGCATACGCCGGCAGATGCCCGCCCAGAATCGCGCCAAACCCTTCAATGTCATTGCGCCAATCGCGCTGCAACTCACAGCCCACCGCAAACCAGTTCATCAATTGCGCGCCGGCCTCCACCATGCGGCTCAAGGCCGACTCACGCACCAGCGGGTTGAAGGTGCCCGACGCATCGGTCACCACAAACACATCAAAGCCCTCCTCCAGCGCCGCCAGCGTCGGGAACGCCACGCACACGTCAGTCACCACACCGGCAATGATGATCTGCTTGCGGCCAGTCGCCTTTACCGCCGCGACGAAATCGGGGTTGTCCCAGGCATTGATCTGCCCTGGGCGGGCGATGTACGGCGCATCCGGAAACTTGGCTTTCAGCTCAGGCACCATCGGCCCGTTGGGACCGTTTTCGAAGCTGGTGGTGAGGATGGTTGGCAGCTTGAAGAACGCAGCGATATCGGCCAGCGCCAGCACGTTGTTCTTGAACTCGTCCGGAGTGAAATCACGCACCAGCGAGATCAGGCCGGCCTGGTGGTCGACCAGCAGAACCACGGCGTTGTCTTTGTCCAAGCGGTTGTATTTCTTGCTCATGATGACTCCTTGAAATGCCGGGCCCGCGATCGGGCCCGAAGGTTAAAAACCGGATTCAGAAGGCGAAGCAGGAACAGCCGAACGCACCCCAGAAGCCCTGGTGATCGCTGACCGGCGCCGACGACAGACGCGCCTTTTCGTGGCTATGGGAATGCACACCGCACGGCCCGGAACATTGATGCACGGCAGCCGCCAATGCCGTTTGCTGACGCCAGTGGCCAGGCACTTTCACCACTGGCGACCAGTCCGGGGTGACCGGCAAGGCTGGTGGGGCCAGCTTGTCGAAGTCACCGGTGCCGTAGACGATCTTGCCGTCCACCACAGTGAGCACGGATTCAATCCACTTGATCGCTTCTTCCTCGACGCTGAAGAAGTCCGCCGACAGCGCCACCAGGTCCGCCAGTTGGCCGACCTTGATCTGGCCCTTTTTGCCCTGTTCGGTGGAGAACCAGGCGCTGCCGTGGGTAAACAGTTGCAGCGCGGTTTCCCGTGGCAGGCCTTCGGGGTACAGCTCCATACCGCCGACGGTTTTGCCGCTGACCATCCAGTACAGCGAGGTCCATGGGTTGTAGCTGGACACCCGCGTGGCATCGGTGCCGCCGCCTACTGGTACGCCTTCGCTGAGCATGCGTTTGATCGGCGGTGTGGCCTCGGCGGCCTTCTTGCCGTAGCGGTCGACAAAGTATTCGCCTTGGAACGCCATGCGGTCTTGCACGGCAATACCGCCGCCCAACGCCCGCACGCGCTCGATGTTTTTCGGTGTGATGGTTTCGCAGTGGTCGAAGAACCAGTGCAGGCCATTGAACGGGATGTCGCGGTTGACCTTCTCGAACACGTCGAGCATGCGCGAGATCGATTCATCGTAAGTAGCGTGCAGACGGAACGGCCAGCGCTGCTCCACCAGGTGGCGAACCACCGGCTCCAGCTCCTGCTCCATGGTTTGCGGCAAGTCGGGGCGCGGTTCGAGGAAGTCTTCGAAGTCGGCCGCCGAGAACACCAACATTTCGCCGGCACCGTTATGGCGGAAGAAGTCGTTGCCATCGCCCGGTTTGACGATCTGGGTCCAGTTCTTGAAGTCCACCAGTTCTTCTTTGGGCTTCTGGGTGAACAGGTTGTAGGCGATGCGCACGGTGAGCTGGTTGTTGGCGGCCAGCTCGCGGATCACCTGGTAGTCGTCCGGGTAGTTCTGGTAACCGCCGCCGGCGTCGATGGCACTGGTCACCCCCAGGCGGTTCAGCTCGCGCATGAACTGGCGGGTGGAGTTGACCTGGTATTCCAGCGGCAACTTCGGCCCTTTGGCCAGGGTGGAGTACAGAATCATCGCGTTGGGGCGCGCCACCAGCATGCCGGTGGGCTCGCCGTTGGCGTCTTTAACGATCTCGCCGCCCGGTGGGTTTGGTGTGTCGCGGGTGTAACCGACCACCTTGAGTGCGGCGCGGTTAAGCAAAGCGCGGTCGTACAGGTGCAGCACGAACACCGGGGTGTCGGGCGCGGCTTTGTTAAGTTCTTCGATGGTCGGCAGGCGTTTTTCCGCGAACTGGAATTCGTTCCAGCCACCGACCACGCGCACCCATTGCGGCGCTGGGGTGCGGTCAGCCTGGTCCTTGAGCATGCGCAGGGCGTCGACCAGGGACGGCACGCCTTCCCAGCGCAGTTCCAGGTTGTAGTTCAGGCCGCCGCGGATCAGGTGCAGGTGCGAGTCGTTGAGGCCGGGAATCACCGTGCGTTTTTGCAGGTCGACCACTTGCGTGGCGCTGCCGCGCAGGGCCATGGCTTCGGCATCGCTACCGACGGCAATAAATTTGCCGTCCTTGATGGCCACCGCGGTGGCGGTCGGTTTTTCCCGGTCGACGGTGTGCAGACGGCCATTGAAGAGGATCAGATCGGCGTTCATCGGGGCTCCAGATGAGGTGGCGTAAGCGGAAAAAGGCAAGGCGGACCACAGCGCGCCAGCGGCGCCAAGCACCGAACTGGCGGCGAGAAACTGGCGGCGCTTGGGATCAGTTTTATCGGTCATGGGCAGACCTCATGCTTTGTTGAGCCAGGGGGCGAACAAACGCGTTACCCGCGGCATAAAGACGTACACCACCAGCAGCACGATGCTCAGGGTGATCAGCACGCTACTGGCCAGGTAACCCGACAAAAATGGCAGTTGTGCGAACAGTGGTTTCCACAGCAGCGGCACGCCCATGCTCAGCGGCAGAATCACCAGGAAGGTGACGCACGCCTGCTTCCAGCGTGCGGGCGGTTTGGCGCTGCCGTTCTCCAGCGGCGTGGGGGTGAACCAGAACTCGCGGTCGGCGTTGATCTCCGTCTGGTCGCCGTCGGCCAGCAGCGGCTCGACCTCGGCCACCAGACGGTGACGATCATCGGAGTCGAGCCAGGCTTGCAGCAGGTCGGTGGAGGTAAAGCGCAGCACGCAGGTGAATAGGGTCAGGCCCTGGCTATGGCCGCGCATCACATCGATGCCCAGGTGCCCGGCATAACTGCGGGCGGTGCCGATGATCCGCCGCAGCCATTCTTCGTAAGCGGCGTCCTGCCCCGCCTTCACCCGGTGGCGAACCAGCAGGGTCACCACTTCATCGAACAATTCCACACTACTCATGGCGTGCTGTTTCCTTACTGAATAAATGAGCGACCAAGGCCGTCACTGAAGATAGACCAGCCCCGCCGCCTTGCCCGGAAGCCGCCGCGCCACGGCGATGGCACCGGGGCCGGAAATGAAAATGGCACCGAAGACAATCACCAACAGCCAGGCGAATTGGCCCTCGGCAATGCTCCATTCGGGATGGACAAAAACCAGAGCCACCAGCAACACGGCGAGAATCGGCAGGCAGGCCAGGCGGGTGAACAGGCCGAGGATGATCGGCAGCGGGCACAACACCTCGGCGAAGATCGCCAGGCACAAGGTCGGCATGGCGCCGAGGTGCCAGGGGTCTTCGATGAGCGTGAGTTGTTCGCTGAAATGCAGCAGCTTGGGAAGGCCATGGACCTGCAGCAGCAACAGCGAGCCGGCCAGGCGCAGCCACAGCAGGCCCCAGTCACTGGGCGTGAAGGCGGTGCGAGATATAGGAGTGGCCATCGGCAAATCACTCTCAGGTGCGTAGGACCTGATAGTGGAAGACGGCGTTGCGAATGACTTGTATCGCTGTGCTGGATTTGTTGCGGGGAGACTTACAGATCAAAAGCTCGCGGCTAAAGCCCCTCCCACAGGGGACTGAAGTGCGCCCCAAAAGTTGGACGGCTATTGATTAAGCCATGGCGGACTTGGCTCTGTATGCGACAGGGCTGAGTCCGCCTAGCTTCATCTTGA
>NZ_QAOJ01000021.1 GCF_003050835.1 Pseudomonas sp. GV071
GCTAACTTATTGATTAGCTTGAAGTTTTAAGAGCCTTCCGCGCCGGAAGTGGTGCGCATTATAAGCACCCACAAAATACCGTCAAGGCATTATTGCGACAAGTTTTGCGATTTAGCTCGAAAGCCACTAATCCAGCGGTTCAAGCGCGCCAGAACCCCAGGAATACGCAACACCATAAGGAACGCTGCAAACGTCGCATAAATTAGCCACTCCTCTATATCTGCGCGCACCACCCAGAGCATGTGCAGCAGCACTAACGCCAATACCGCGTAGACCAAGCGATGCAGGACCTTCCAGCGACGACCGAGCTTGCGCATGCTCCAACGATTGGAAGTTACCGCCAACGCCAGCAATCCCAGAAAGGCCAAGGCGCCCACGAAGATATAAGGTCGCTTACGCAAGTCGATCAGCAACTGCCCGCCATCCAGACCAAGAACAAACACCGCATACACCGACAGATGCAGCACTACATAGGCAAAACACCAGAGCCCGAGCTGGCGTCGAACCGCCAGCCAGCCACCCCAGCTACTCAGCCGCTGCAAGGGCGTCATCGCCAGGGTGATTAGCAGCAGTGCCAATGCCGCTAATCCCAGACGATCAACCAATACCTTGCCGGGATCAGGCCCGAGCGCAAACGACCACGCCTGATACAGCCAAAACAGCGGAAGAATCGGCGCCACACAGAACACCACTACACGCCAAAGCCGATATCGCATCAGTAGTTCGTCCGCAAATCCAGGTTGCCATACAACCCGGCCACTTCGTCATAGCCGTTGAACAGCCGGGTGGGCATCACGTTCGGACTGAACAAGGTGCTAGGCAACCGCCGCTCATGGGCCTGAGTCCAGCGCGGATGGTCGACTGCCGGATTGACGTTGGCATAGAAGCCATACTCATCCGGCGCAAGAGCCTGCCAAGTATTCTTCGGCTGCTCGGCAGTCAGGGTGATCCGCACGATCGACTTGATGCTCTTGAACCCGTATTTCCACGGCACCACCAAGCGCAACGGTGCACCATTCTGCCCGGGAAGCACGCGGCCATACATGCCGACCGCTAGAATCGCCAACGGGTGCATCGCCTCGTCCAGCCGCAAGCCTTCTATATAAGGCCAATCGATCAACGAGAAACTGGAGCTCTGCCCTTCCAGGTGTTCGCGGTCAACGATGGTCTCGAAGCGCACGTACTTGGCATTTGCCGTCGGCTCAAAACGCTTGAGCACATCGCCCAATGAAAAACCCAACCAGGGAATCACCATCGACCACGCCTCTACACAGCGCAGACGATAGATGCGCTCCTCGATCTGCTGCTCTTTGAACAGGTCCTCGACTGAATAACGACCCGGCTTGCCTACTTCACCATCAACCATCACGGTCCACGGCTCGGGCTTAAATGCGCCGGCCAGGCGCGCCGGATCACCTTTGTCCGACCCGAACTCGTAAAAGTTGTTGTAGTGCGTGGCGTCTTTATAGGGAGTGAGGGTCTCATTGCCCGCCGTCACTGCCTGCCATTTCGCCGCTTTCAATTTATCGGTGAACCAGCCCGGCGCTTGCGCTGGCTCGACATCCGCATAGGGCGACGCATCCGCCTGTACAGAATGAGGCAACGCCAACGCGGCTGCAGCGCCACCAGCGGCAGCAAAGAATGAACGGCGGGAGAGGTAAATCGACTCAGGCGTGACGTCGTTTTCGCGCGACGCGGAAGCAGAAGGGGTTTTGATCAACATGAGAACTCCGCGACTATCAGTGACTGACGCGCCAATAGACCGCGGAGCTCGGGGGAAATTACATCACTCGGCAGTTTTACGGCGACGCAAACGCAGCAGGTACTGCACAGGGCCGGAAGCAGCATAGGCGAGGAAGATCAGCAGCAGAATACGCGGTGGATCGCTGAATACCACGGCGAACACCAATACCACTGCCAGGATCGCCACAAACGGCACGCGCCCCTTCAGATCCAGATCCTTGAAGCTGTAGTACTTGATGTTACTGACCATCAACATACCCGCAGCTGCGACCATCAAGGCAACCACAAAGGACATCTTCGAGCCCTGGATACCGAAGTCACTGAACGCCCATACGGTACCGGCAACCACGCCCGCCGCTGCGGGGCTGGCCAGACCAATAAAGTAGCGCTTATCGACCGTGCCAATCTGGGTATTGAACCGCGCCAAGCGCAACGCCGCGCCAGCCACATAAATAAAGGCGACCATCCAGCCGACCTTACCCATGCTGCCCAACGCCCACTCGAACGCGAGAATTGCCGGCGCCACACCGAAAGCCACCATGTCCGACAGGGAGTCGTACTCGGCACCGAATGCGCTCTGCGTATTGGTCAAGCGAGCAACACGACCATCCAGGCTATCGAGCACCATGGCAACGAATACCGTTGCAGCTGCCACATAGAAGTTGCCGTTGATGGCATTGATGATTGCGTAGAAACCGGCAAACAAGTTGGCGGTAGTGAACAGGTTGGGCAGCAGGTAAATGCCGCGATGACGCACTTTGCGTCCTTCAGCGTCATGACCTTCTTCAACATGCTCATCAATTGGCAGCAGGCTTTCTGCATCGGGACCGGTAGCCGGTTCCTCGGGACGTTCGTTCATGAACAACACCTTGCAACGGTTTGGAAAGTTTTCGACCAATAGGCTGACACAGGGTTCAGCGGGGCGTGGCCCTGACGCTTTATACCAGAAGCCTTAGCCTAGAACGAAAAAACGCGGCCGTAGCCGCGTTCTTTCTAGACATCGATAGCCTTAGTTCTTGGCTTTGTCGACGATCTTGTTGGCAGCGATCCAAGGCATCATGGAACGCAGCTGCTCACCAATGATCTCGATACCGTGAGCGGCGTTGTTACGGCGCTTGGCGGTCATCGATGGGTAGTTGGTAGCGCCTTCGCTGATGAACATCTTGGCGTACTCGCCGTCCTGGATGCGCTTCAGAGCGTTGCGCATAGCCTGACGGGATTCGGCGTTGATGACTTCCGGGCCGGTCACGTACTCGCCGTATTCGGCGTTGTTGGAGATCGAGTAGTTCATGTTGGCGATACCGCCTTCGTACATGAGGTCAACGATCAGCTTCAGTTCGTGCAGGCACTCGAAGTAGGCCATTTCTGGCGCGTAGCCCGCTTCAACCAGGGTCTCGAAGCCAGCTTTAACCAGCTCAACGGTACCGCCGCACAGTACGGCTTGTTCGCCGAACAGGTCGGTTTCGGTTTCGTCTTTGAAGGTGGTTTCGATGATACCGGTACGGCCACCGCCAACGCCCGAAGCGTAGGACAGCGCAACATTTTTGGCGTTGCCCGAAGCGTCCTGGTAAACAGCGATCAGGTCAGGGATACCGCCGCCTTTGACGAACTCGGTACGTACGGTGTGGCCCGGAGCCTTCGGCGCGATCATGATCACGTCGAGGTCAGCGCGCGGTACGACTTGGTTGTAGTGAATCGCGAAGCCGTGGGAGAAGGCCAGGGTGGCGCCTTTCTTGATGTTCGGCTCGACTTCGTTTTTGTACAGCTGGGACTGGAACTCGTCCGGGGTCAGGATCATGACCAAGTCGGCAGCAGCAACGGCAGCCGGCACGTCAGCCACTTTCAGACCGTGAGCTTCAGCCTTGGCGCGGGTGGCGGAACCTGGGCGCAGGCCCACAGTCACGTCAACACCAGAGTCTTTCAGGTTGCAAGCCTGGGCGTGGCCCTGGGAGCCGTAACCGATGATGGCTACTTTTTTGCCCTGGATGATCGAAAGGTCGCAATCTTTATCGTAAAAAACTTTCATGAATTTCCCCTGATTTCTGAGGCCCGCTGGGGCCTCGCGCTAAATGAGTTAGATGCTCAGAACTTTGTCGCCACGGGCAATGCCGGTGACGCCACTGCGGACAGTTTCCAGAATCGAGCTAGTGCCCACGGCCTGGATGAAGCTGTCCAGCTTGTCGCTGGTTCCCGCGAGCTGGATGGTGTAGACGCTGCTGGTCACATCCACGATCTGGCCACGGAAAATATCGGTAGTACGTTTGATCTCAGCACGCTGAGCACCCGTCGCCTTAACCTTCACCAACATCAGTTCGCGCTCGATGTGGGCGCTTTCCGACAGGTTCACCAGCTTGACCACTTCGATCAGCTTGTTGAGGTTCTTGGTGATCTGCTCGATCACTTCATCGTGACCAACGGTGGTCAACGTCAGACGCGACAGCGTCGGGTCTTCGGTTGGCGCCACGGTCAGGCTTTCGATGTTGTAGTTACGCTGGGAGAACAGACCCACTACGCGGGACAGTGCACCCGGTTCGTTTTCCAGAAGCAGGGAGATGATATGTCGCATGATTATGTCCGCTCCGTCTTGCTGAGCCACATGTCACGCATGGAGCCGTCTTTGATCTGCATCGGATAAACGTGCTCGCTGGTATCGACCTGGATATCGAGGAACACCAGACGATCTTTCATCGCGAACGCTTCGGCCATCTTCGGCTTCAGGTCTTTCAGATCGGTGATCTTGATACCCACGTGGCCATAAGCCTCGACCAGCTTGACGAAGTCTGGCAGCGACTCCATGTAGGAGTGCGAGTGACGACCGCTGTAGCTCATGTCCTGCCACTGGCGAACCATGCCCAACACGCCGTTGTTCAGGTTGACGATCTTCACCGGCAAGCCGTACTGCAGGCAGGTGGACAGTTCCTGAATGTTCATCTGGATGCTGCCTTCACCGGTAACGCACGCAACGTCGTCATCCGGGAAGCTCAGCTTGACGCCCATGGCCGCCGGGAAACCGAAGCCCATGGTGCCCAGACCGCCGGAGTTGATCCAACGGTTCGGCTTGTTGAAGCGGTAGTACTGCGCAGCGAACATTTGATGCTGGCCCACATCGGAAGTCACAAAGGCGTCGCCATTGGTAACTTCGCTGAGGGTCTCGATCACGGTCTGCGGCTTGATGATGCTGCCATCGCCCTTCTCGAACGGGAACAGGGCACCGCCGGCACGCCATTCATCTACCTGTTTCCACCAGCTGGCCACCGCTTCTTTGTTCGGGGTTTCGCCGATTTCTTTTAGGATCGCGACCATCTCGGTCAGCACGCTATCGACCGGGCCAACGATAGGCACATCGGCCTTGATGGTCTTGGAGATCGACGCTGGATCGATGTCGATGTGGATGATTTTGGCGTTCGGGCAGAACTTCGAGGCGCCGTTGATTACACGGTCATCGAAGCGCGCGCCAACAGCCAGAATCACATCGGCGTGGTGCATCGCCAGGTTGGCGGTGTAGCTACCGTGCATACCGAGCATGCCGATGAACTGGCGATCGGTACCAGGGAAACCGCCGAGGCCCATCAAGGTGTTGGTCACCGGCAGATTGAGCATTTTCGCCAGCTCGGTGAGCGGCTCAGCTGCGTTGCCCATGATCACGCCGCCACCCGAATACAGAATCGGGCGCTTGGCAGCCAGCAGCATTTCGGCCGCTTTGCGGATCTGGCCGGAGTGGCCACGAACCGCTGGGCTGTAGGAGCGCAGCTTGGCTTTTTTCGGGTAGACGTATTCGAATTTTTCCGCCGGGTTGGTCATGTCTTTCGGGATATCGACCACTACCGGGCCTGGACGGCCGGACTGGGCGATATAGAAAGCCTTCTTCATGACTTCCGGGATTTCCGACGCGTGCTTGATCATGAAGCTGTGCTTCACGATAGGCCGGGAGATACCGATCATGTCGGTTTCCTGGAACGCGTCGGTGCCGACCATGTTGCTCGGGACCTGGCCGGACAGGATCACCATCGGAATGGAGTCCATGTAGGCGGTCGCGATACCGGTGATAGCGTTGGTCGCGCCTGGGCCGGAGGTCACCAGTACCACACCGGCTTTACCGGTGGCACGGGCATAACCGTCAGCCATGTGGGTCGCAGCCTGCTCGTGGCGAACCAGGATGTGGCTCACTTCCGGCTCTTTGAACAGGGCATCGTAAATATGCAGGAGGGCACCACCTGGGTACCCATAGATATGCTTAACGCCTTCGTCACGCAAAAAGCGGACGACCATTTCAGCGCCAGATAAAAGCTCCACGTTGTTCACCTCTAAAACGCTTAGAGAACCGCTCGAAAAGAACGGGTCCGAATAGGTTTACCGCCAAGCAGAGCATGAGCGACGGTGGTCGCCGACTACGCCAGCTACTACTTGAGCAAGTATTGGGAAGGCCCCTGAGTGTTTCGGGGTTTTCCCACCCAGCGCGAGGTAACGCGTTGCGGGTGTAACAGGTCGGCACGGGTATGCGCCTCATGTCTGCTGAGCTAAAGCCTGCTTGCGGCCGACTCCACTACAGCGAACGTCGAATTGTTCGGATTCAGCGCGCTCAAGTCAAGTCATCCGTTATGCTTTCTTCGATTTACAGCTGTGACATGGCGCAGGGTGACGAGCGGCCGGATTTGGTTATAGTTAGCACCACGTTCCGCCGTTAATCAGAAGGACACCGCATGCGACGCATGATTATCACCGGCAGCCTGCTGCTCGCCTTGAGCGCTACTGCTTCGGCCAGCCAGGTTTTCAAATGGGTCGATGCACAGGGCAACACCCATTTCGGTGCCCAGCCGCCGCAAGGCCAGGACGCCACCCCGATCAATACCGGCGTGGCCCAACCCAAACCCGCTCCACAGCCTCTGCCCACCTTGCCCACCCCGGGCTCGGCAGATGATCCGGCGCAGAAGGCCATCGACGAGAAGGTTAAAAAAGAAGTCGCTGAGCGCGAAGAGCAGATGAAGAAGTACTGCGAAGGCACGCGGACCAACCTGGCCCAGTTGCAAAACAACCCGCGCCTGACCGCTGAGGTGAATGGCGAGATGCGTCGCCTGACTGAAGAAGAGCGTCAGAGCCGGATTGCCGAAAGCCAGAAAGGCATCGCTGAAAACTGCAAGTGATCGACGCGCGCAACCTGGCGTTGCGCGCCGTTTTACCCCGCTAGGTCAGGCCCTGGCGGCACCAATCAAGCCGTCAAACTCCCCCAGCAGCACCAGCAGCCCCTTGGCTTTGCCGAGGTTGGCGGCGTAGACCATTTCTGCCATCGGCCGAATGCCGGACACCGACGGCAATGGCTGATCACTTTCGATGATCAGCTTCATTCGCGGCAGAAAGATCCACTGCAACCATTCCTCAAACGCCAGGCTGTCGACACAGAACGGCTCGACGCTGGTCAACGCCTCGGCCGAGGGCGGGCTATCCGCCCACCATCCTTGCTCGCGCAGCTCGCGCTCGATCAGTAACAGGTGATCCGCCAACGCGGGTAAACGCCGATCCATTACAGGTTTACCTGAGCCCGCTGACGCGCTTGCGCGGCGCCGGAAGCGTTGCCTTGTTTCTCGCGAGCCTGCGCAATCAAGCCCCAGAGGCTGGCCTGCAGGGTCGGGCGGCCATTGGCGTAAGTCAAACCACGTTGCGCCACTTGCTCAGCCTGGGCGGCGTCGCCCTGAGCCAGACGCACCTGAGCCAGACGGTAAAGCACTTGCGGCTCGCTCGGGGCGATGCGCTGGGCACGCTCCAGGCTCGACGAGGCACCATTGAGGTCGCCGCTGCTCTGCTGCTGTTGTGCAGTGGTCAGCAGCGCCAGCACCGGGCCATCCAACTGTTCATCAGCCGCTAGACCGCCTGCCGAAGGAATGCCACTCGGCGCTACAGGTGCTGACGGGGTGTAGGTGCTGCCCACGCCTGGGCCGGTAGTGATCGGGCCGGGGGTAATGCCGCCAGGGGTAATCGGCGCACTGCTGACCGAGGAACCACCGGCCGGGTAGGTCTGGATCGGCGCTGCCGCCCTGCCCTGCCCTGGCACCATCACCACCACGCCCGAATCTTGTGGCACAGCCTGACTTTGCGACTGCGGCGTCTGGGCGTAACCACCACCAGTAGATGCCCGGCCATTGGCCGCAGGACGCTCGTTGGAAAGCGGCGCACCGGAATCAACAACCGGAATCGAACCGCGCTGAACGCTGGCACAACCGGTCAGCAGGCTGGTGGCCACTAATGCGGGAATCAACCACTTATTCACTGAGCACCTCATCACTTAATTCATCCACCCGCGCACCCAGTCCATCACTTCACCGGCGGGCGCTTGCCCGCCACATGCGGTACCGGCTGCCGGCTCGCTGCCGCGAATATACGGCATCTGCACCGCGTTCGGGCAGCTGGCATCGGAGCCCTGGCCGTTGTTGGCATCCACCCACACCTGCACCACGTTATCCGGCAGCGGCATGTTCAGTGGCAACGGGTCGGCCTGCTTCATGAAACCGGTCCACACCTGCAACGCGCCGGTGGCGCCGGTAAACGGCGTGCCGCCGTTGTCGTCACGGCCCATCCACACCACAGCCAGCAAGTCCTGGCTGAAACCAGCGAACCAGCTGTCACGCGAGTCGTTACTGGTGCCGGTCTTACCGGCCAGATTGAGCGAGGCCGGCAACTGGCTGTAAACCGAACGCCCGGTACCTTCACGCATCACTCGCTGCATGGCGTTCTGTACCAGGTAAATGGCACCTGGGTCGAAGCGCTGCTGAATCTGGAACGGATAACGCTTGAGAGGTTCCCCTTCGGCGGTCAACACGCTGCGGATACCGCGCAGCGGCGTGTTGAAGCCACCGTTGGCGAGGGTCTGGTACATGCCTGCCACCTCGATCGGCGCCAGCGCGCCGGCGCCCAGCAACATCGACGGAAACGCCGGCCACTCGCGCGACACGCCCAAGCGCTCAAGGGTTTTCAGCACGTTCGGCACGCCCAGCTCAAGGCCGAGTTTGGCGGTCGACAAGTTGTAGGAGTTCGCCAGGCCCTGGTACAGGTAAATGGTGCCGTGGGATTTGTGGTCAAAGTTTTGTGGCGTCCAGACCTGACCGTCCTTGCCTTTGACCGAGAAATTTTCATCTTCCAGCCAGCTGGTCAGGGTGTACTGACTTGGGCGCTCAAGCGCCGTCAGGTACACCGCCGGTTTGACCAACGAGCCGATCGGGCGCACCGCATCCAGAGCGCGGTTGAAGCCAGCGAAGCGCGGTTGACGGCTGCCGAGCATGGCCTGGATTTCACCACTTTCCGGGTTGGTCACCACCATCGCCGCTTCCACTTCATCCACCCCTTTACGGCCTTTGAAGCCCTTCAGGGTGGTGCGCAGTGCGGTTTCGGCTTTCTGCTGCAGAATCGGATCGAAGCTGGTGAAAATGCGCAGACCTTCTTCGGTCAAGTCTTCGTCGCGGTAGTCCTGGCGCAGCTGGCGTTTGACCAGATCGAGGAAGGCCGGATAGGAACTGTCCGCCATGCTGCCGCGCTTGGTCACACCCAGAGGCATCTTCTTCGCCGCTTCAGCCTGCTCCACGGTGACCACGTTCTGTGCGGCCAACAGGTCGAGCACCAGGTTACGGCGCTCCAGCGCACGGTCCGGATTGCGCCGCGGGTTGTAGAAGGTCGGGCCTTTGACCATACCCACCAGCAACGCCACTTGGTGCAGCTTCAGCTCCGCCAGCGGCTGACTGAAGAAGTACTGACTGGCCAGACCAAATCCGTGCACTGCACGCTGCCCGTCCTGGCCGAGGAATACTTCATTGAGGTAGGCCTCAAGGATTTCCTGCTTGCTGTAATGCAGCTCCAGCAACAGCGCCATCATCGCTTCGGTGGCCTTGCGGGTCAGGCTGCGCTCGCTGGTGAGGAAGAAGTTCTTCACCAACTGCTGGGTCAGGGTACTGCCGCCCTGGCGCATCTGGCCGGCGCTGGCGTTGACCCAGAAGGCCCGGGCAATGGATTTTGGCGACACACCGAAGTGGTGGAAGAACTCGCGGTCTTCCACCGCCACCAGGGTTTCCACCAGGTAAGGCGGCACCTGGTCGAGCTTGATCAGAATGCGGTCTTCGTTGTGCGCCGGATACAGGCCGCCAATCAGCAGCGGCTCCAGGCGGGCGACCGCCAGGTCCTGGCCACTGGCTTGAGTGAGACCGGCGACGTAATCACCGGAGAACTTCACCCGAATACGCTGCGCCGCTTCCGCCCCTTCGTAAAACTGAAAGCCACGGGTATTGAGGTCGATGGTATTGCCACCCACCACCGCCGCGCCGGGGCCGGTCACCGTGGTTTCACGGCGATAACCGAGGGCATCGAGTTCGGTCAGGAAGTCGTCCTTGGCCAGCTTCTGGCCCACGAACAATTCCAGCGGCCGGGCGTACACCTTGGCTGGAATGGTCCAGCGCTTGCCGGAGAATTTCTCCTGCACCACGGCATCCAGGTAGACAGCGAAACCCGCCACCACCACCAGGCCGACAAGACTGAGTTTGAGCAGCCAACCCAGCCAGGGGCGCATGCCACCAGAACGGGATTTAGGGCGCGAACGAGAGGGGCGAGAAGATCGGGTACGTGTCATGGCGGCGCATTATACGCACTTTGCCTGGGCCAGACAGACGCCTCCCAGCGGTTTGCACACTCGCTCACAGCCGCCATAATGGCGACCTGAATCCTGCCCGTTATTCAAGGAAAGACCGTGAGCCAAACCCTGATCGCTGCCCTGCAGAACCCGGCCCTCTACCCCCATCCGGTGGAGAGCTTCCAGGTCATTGAAACGCACATCTCCTGGGTGGTGTTGACCGGTCCCTTCGCCTACAAAATCAAAAAACCGGTGAATTTCGGCTTTCTCGATTTCACCGGCCTCGATGACCGCAAGCACTTCTGCAACGAAGAGCTGCGCCTCAACCAGCGCCTCACCGAAGGCCTGTACCTGGAAGTGCTGCCCATCACTGGCAGCGCCGAAGCACCCCAACTCAACGGCGACGGCCCGGTCATCGAATACGCGCTGAAGATGCGCCAGTTCCCGCAAAGCCAACTGCTGGCCGAAGTGCAGAGCCGCGGCGAACTGACCACTGACCATATCGATGCCCTGGCCAGTCAGATCGCACACTTCCACCTCAACGCCCCGCGGGTAGCCCCCGAGCACCCCCTGGCCAGCTCTGCGGCCATCATGGCGCCGGTGACGCAGAACTTTGAGCAGATCCGCCCGATGCTGTCCGACAAGGCCGACCTGGTCCAGCTCGACGCCCTGCAAGCCTGGGCCGATGCCAGCTTCGAGCGCCTGCAGCCGCTGTTCGAGCGCCGCCGTACCGAAGGTTTTATCCGCGAATGCCACGGCGACATTCACCTGGGCAACGCCACCATTGTGGATGGCAAGGTGGTGCTGTTCGACTGCATCGAGTTCAACGAACCCTTCCGCCTCACTGACGTGACAGCCGATGCCGCATTCCTGGCCATGGACCTCGAAGACCGCAATCTCAAACCGCTGGCTCGACGTTTCATCAGCGCCTGGCTGGAGCAGACTGGCGATTACGACGCCCTGGAAATCCTCAATTTCTTCAAAGCCTATCGCGCCATGGTGCGCGCCAAGGTCGGCCTGTTCCGTCTCGGCCAGGAAGAAAACCCGGTGCAGCGCGCGGTGATCCTGCGTCAGTACCGCAGCTACGCCGCCCTGGCAGAAAGCTACAGCGCCATTCCTTCGCGCCTGCTGGCCATTACCCACGGCGTTTCGGCTGTCGGCAAAAGCCACGTAGCCATGCGCCTGGTGGAGGCTCTTGGCGCCATCCGACTGCGCTCCGACGTTGAGCGCAAGCGCTTGTTCGGTGAGCAGCAAGCCGCCGAAAAAGGCCAGCTGACTGCCGGCATCTACAGCCAGGACGCCAGTGCCGCCACTTACCAACGCCTGCACCAATTGGCCAGTGCCGCACTGCACGCAGGCTTCCCAGTGGTGATCGACGCCACCTACTTGAAACAGGCTCAGCGCCATGCCGCGCGGGATGTAGCCCAGGAAACCGGCGCACCGTTCCTGATTCTCGATTGCCAGGCGCCGGAAACCGTCATCGCCAGCTGGCTGGCGCAACGTCAGGCGGCTGCCAAGGACCCGTCCGATGCAACGCTGGAAGTGGTCAAAGCCCAGCAAGCCAGCCGCGAAGCGCTGGATGCCGAGGAGCTGGCGCAGACCAAGCAAGTGAACACCCATGAAAGCGCCAGCCTCGACTCCCTGATCGAGCGCATCCGCCAACGTCTGCCGGGCCTCTAAGGCCCGCGCCAGAAGCGTGCCCGGCTGCGAGCAGAGCCGGGCATCGCTTCTATACTGCCGATGAACCCCTCATCGGTACCCCGTCATGACCAAGCCGCTCCAGTTGCACACCGCGCTGTACGCCCTGCTGCACAACGAAGACATTGAAGGTTTCAACGCCAAGAAGGCACAAGGCGGCGATGTCGACCTCACCGATGGCGACTTCCGTGGCCTGGACCTGCGCCTGCTGGATGCTGACGGCATCAACTTCACCAACGGCTACTTCCGTGGCGCCGACCTGCGCGGACTGGACCTGCGCAACACGCGCATGGAAGGCGCGAGCATTGCCCACGCGCAAATATCCGGGGCGTATTTTCCGGTCGAGCTGAGTGCCGACGAAATTCTCATGTCGCTGAATTTCGGCACCCGCATGCGCTACCGGCGCAGTGACAAATGACTGAAATCTCCCAGCTGTTTGGCGCCCGTGCCGATGCATACGCCAGCTTTCGTCCGCGCTACCCCAACGAACTGTTCGCCTGGTTGGCGGCCAATAGCCCCAACACCGATAGCGCGCTGGATGTTGCCTGCGGCTCCGGACAAGCCAGCCAGCCACTTCTCGCGCACTTTCAACAGGTGCTGGCCTGCGATGCCAGTGTTGAACAACTCAGCGCCAGCCGTGAACTGGCCGGTGTACAGCGCTTTGCCGCCGACGCCAAGCAGTTGCCGCTGGCCAACCAAAGTCTGGACCTGATGATTGTCGCGCAGGCCCTGCACTGGTTTGCCAGCGCCGACTTCTTCGCCGAAGTACAGCGCCTGTTGCGACCAGGCGGGCTGTTTTGCGCCTGGTGTTATGGGCTGATGCGCATTGACGATGCGGTCGACAGCGTGATCAATCGTTTTTACTGGCAGACCCTGGGCGGCTATTGGCCCAGTGGGCGAGCCAGCATCGACGCGGGCTACAGCGACATTCACCTGCCATTTGCGGCGATCCCGGTGCCCGCCTTCGCCATGCAGGCGCAATGGAGCTTCGAGCACCTGCTGGGCTACCTGCGCACCTGGTCGGCCAGCCAGCTGTGGGAGCGTAAAAATGGTCACGACCCGGTCACCGACTTGGCCCCGGTACTGCAGCAAGCGTGGGGAGATATCAAACAGCCACGTTTTATCCACTGGCCGCTACACTTCGTGGCAGGGTCCCCGCCACACCGGTAGCGGCGGGCTATGTACGGCAGCCAAGGAGGCGCGATGAACGACGAACTGCAACACCTGAAAAATCTGGGAAAAACATCATCGCAATGGCTGCATGCCGTCGGCATCCATAGCGCAACCGACCTGCGCCGCCTGGGCGCGGTGGGCGCCTATCGCGCCGTGCAGGCCCGAGGTTTCCGAGCATCCAAGGTTTTGTTGTACGCCATTGAGGGCGCATTGCTGGATGTGCACTGGAATGAGTTGCCACCGGCCCATAAAGCAGAGTTGAATGGCCAACTTGACGCCATGCCACCCAACAATAAGAGCTAGCTCACATCCTCTACGCTCAACGATTTACGCCAGGGCGGGCGCGAACTATTGTTTCAGGGACCTTCGTGCGTTCTCGTAAGCCCAGCCAGTTCAAGGAATTACTGTATGTACCTACTCGGGGAGCAACCGGCCTACGCCGACCAGCTGATCAACCGACTGCAAGGCATCCCCACGCAACTGCTGGAAGGGCTTGCGCCTTCAGGCGCCACGGTGCGTCTGGAACGTACTGACGACCTCTCGCAAGAACTGCCGGGCAACCAGCTGTTCATCATCGAGAATGGTCTGCTGCATGCGCTGGTCGACGAGCGTCCACTGTTCTATCTGCAGGAAGGCGATCTGTTCGGTCTGCGCCAGGGCATCGAATTCCCCACCTGCCGTTACAGCAGCGAAGAGCCCCTGAGCCTGGTGCCATACACCCGCACTGAAGTGTTCAAACACATCTACGCCAGTGAAGTGCGCTTGGAACTGTTCGTGCAGTACCTGATTGGCCACACCGCCTTGCTGTCCGACGCCCTGGCGCGCCTGAAGCAACCGGAAATTCGCCCCGCCACCGGCTTCCAGCATTTCGCCGCCGGTGAAGAGCTGATTCACCAGGGTGACGAAGCGGATCACGTGTTCATCATCATCGAAGGTCACGCCGAGGCGTACGTGGATGGGCACAAGGTCGGCGACGTACAGAAGGACGAAATCTTCGGTGCCATGGCGGTGTTCACCCGCGAGAAGCGCAGCGCCACCGTTCTGGCCAGCGAGCCGTGCACCGTGATGGTTATTCCGAAGGAGCAGTTCCTCAGTCTGACGCAGAGCAATCCGCGCATCGCCCACAGCCTGATCGAGAGCATGGCGCGGCGCATCGACCTGCTGAACAAAGAAGTCACCCAGCTGCGTCTACCCGCCAGCGAGTAATCGGCAACCCCTTACAAAACCCGGCCTGGCGCCGGGTTTTTTGTTTCTGTAGCGGCGTTTTTGCCGGGCCAGGAAAAAGATGCGAATCAAGTGTTGACTATGAAATGAGAATTGTTATTATTATCACAACTGGTCGCGAGATCAGTCGATATTCTGAGAGACCTTCAGTCGGACTTTTCAGATTATCTCCTCATCAGGCTAATCACGGTTTTTGACCCAGCTCTTGCTGGGTCTTTTTTTGCCTGCGAAAAAGTACCGTCCGAGGCCAATAAAAAACCCGCCGAAGCGGGTTTCAGTCAGCAGTAACTAGCGCTTAGCGACGCAGCTCCGCGCAGTGGTCTTTGTCCGGCAGCGCCGGGGTGTACCAGACATAATCTGCGCTGGTCGCCGGCACCGGCTTGCCCACTTCGGCCAACACCAGGCTGACACTGCCCTGCCCCGCGCCCAGATCACCAAGGTGCAACGGCACGCCCAGATCGCGACGCACATGGAATGCCCCGGCAAACAGCAACGCCGGCTGTGGTGCGGCCACCAGACGCTGCGCCATGCGCCGATCACGCTGCTGCTGCACGGCCAGCATCGAGGGCAACTGCTCTTCCGGCAGCAAGCCACAATGGGACTCGCGAATCTGCTCCAGCAGCGGCGCCTGCACGCTTGGCGCGGTGGACGCCGAGCCCGCCAGCACTGGCCTGGTTTTGTAGATGCCCATGATCTCGCTGCGATCGAGGTTAGCCGCCAACAGCGGATACGGCTGCGCCAAGGCATGCCGCACGATCGGCCCGTACATCGACCATTCCCAGTTTTTCTGCCAGGCCAGGGCAGCGGGCAGGTCCGCCACTTCGTGGCCACGGGCCTGATCAACCTTGGCCTGCTGGTCCGGGTTGAGCATCTCCATCAGCACGCTGCCTTGCGCCCGCTTCTGCTCCAGCGCCTGCAGCAGCCACAACTCCAGCGCATGGTGATCGGGGTTGTCGTGCTGCTCGCCCACCAACACGCGCGGCGCGGGTGCCAGGCGTTCGATGAGTAGTTCAGGGGTCAATTGCTCACCGCTGTGCAGGTCGCGGATGACGCCCAGGTCGGCATGGTCGCGACCATTCGGCGCTTGCCACGTAGGCAGCGGTGGCAACGCTTGGCAGCCGCTAAGGAACACACAAAACAACAAAACAAAACGCATGACAGGTCCTTAAAAACTAACGGGCAATGATCAGCGGGTGACCCCGCTCGGGGTGGTTCTGCACCAGCACTTCCAAGTCGAACACCGCTTGCAGCGGCTCGGCCTGCAGCACTTCATGGGGCGTACCCAGCGCATGGGGGCGACCGCCCTGCAGCAACAACACACGGTCGCAGTAACGCGCCGCCAGGTTCAGGTCATGCAGAATCACCAGCACCGCCACGCCACTGGCGGCGATGTTGCGCGTCGCTTGCAAGGTGGTGTGTTGGTGCAGCGGGTCGAGCATTGAGGTCGGCTCGTCGAGCAGCAGGGTCTGCCCAGCCGCGCCCGGCCACAACTGCGCCAATACCCGCGCCAAATGCACGCGCTGGCGTTCGCCGCCGGACAGCTCGAGGTAATTGCGCCCCGCCAGGTGCCCGGCGTCCGCAGCGCCCAGCGCCTCGGCGATGATTTCCTGATCGCGCACGCGGCCGGTTGCATGGGGCAAACGGCCCATGCCCACGACATCTTCCACGCGAAAAGCAAAGTTCAGCGTCGAGGTCTGCGGCAGGATGGCCAGGCGCTGAGCGCGCTCGGGCCCGACCCAGGTCGATAAGGGCTTACCGTCGAGCGTCACATGCCCCTCGCTCGGCTTCAGCTCGCCGCTCAAGGCATCAAGCAGCGTACTTTTGCCGGCGCCATTGGGGCCTAGCACGCCCAGCACTTCGCCCGGCTGCAAGGCCAGATCGATACCGCTCAGCACCAACTTACTGCCACGCTGAATGGCCAGATTCTCTGCACGGAGCATCAGGCGCGACCTCGCAACAACAGATAAAGGAAGAACGGCGCGCCGATCAGCGCCGTGACAATGCCAATGGGCAGTTCAGCCGGGGCCAACGCCATGCGCGCCAACACGTCGGCAAACAGCAGCAACGCCGCGCCCGCCAGCGCCGACGCAGGCAGCAGCACGCGATGATCCGGGCCCACCAGCAAGCGCACCAAGTGCGGCACCACCAAACCGATAAAACCGATCATGCCCGCCGCCGCGACTGCCGCGCCAACACCCAACGCCGTGCAGAACACCAGCTCGCGTTTCACCCGCTCAACCTCGAATCCCAGGTGCCGCGCTTCCGACTCGCCCAGCAGCAAGGCATTCAAAGCTTTGGCGCGTTTTGGTAACCACAGGCCGACGGCAATGGTGACCACCAACAACGGCCACAATCGCGAATAGCTGGCGCCGTTCAGGCTGCCCAGGTTCCAGAACGTCAAGGTACGCAGCGTGGCGTCATCGGCCAGATAGGTAAACAAACCGATCACTGCGCCCGCTAACGCCGTCAGGGCAATACCGGCCAACAGCATGGTCGACACGCTGGTCTGGCCATTGCGGCTGCCCAGGCGATACACCAGCGCCGTCACCACCAGCCCGCCGGCGAACGCACTGACCGACAACAGATACGGCGCAATGGCATCCGGCAGGCCGCCCAACCAGGCGCCGCCCACAATGGCCATGGCCGCTCCCAGCGCAGCACCACTGGAGACACCGACCAAACCTGGGTCCGCCAACGGGTTGCGAAACAGGCCCTGCATGGCCACGCCGGACAGCGCCAGCACGGCACCGACCGCCAGCCCCAACAAGGTACGCGGCATACGGATCTGGCCGATGATCAGTTCGGCCTGTTCCAGCTCGGCGCCGCCAATGGGCGCGCCAAATACCCGCAGCGCGCCTTTGAAGGTGTCGAGCAACGGCAGGCTGACCGGGCCGAGCGCCAGGGACAACAGCAGCGCGAGCGCCAGCAACAGGCCCAGTGCAATAAACAGTGAGCGCGGAAGAACAACTGGATTCATGGTTGCGGCTTAGCGTCGGCAGTCAGGGGTTGCGCGGCAGGATAGAAGGCTGCACCCAGCACCGCCAGTGCATCCGGCACACGCGGGCCGAGACCACCGACCAGCAGCGTCGGGTCAAGCGCCAGCAAGCGGTCGTTCTTCGCCGCACGCGTCGCGGCCAACGCCGGGTTCTGCTTGAGCAAGGCGGCCTTGGCTTCCGGGCCGGCGATGCTGCGGTCGGCGAAGATGATTACTTCCGGGTCCAGCGCCAGCAGAGCTTCGGTCGACAGCGCCTTGTAGCTGGTGTGGGTGGTGATGCTCCGGCCACCGGCCTGCTCGATCAGCCAGGCACCGATAGTGTCTTGGCCAGCCGCCATCGGGCTGCTACCGGAATGGGACAGCAACAGCAAAACAGTGGGCGCAGGTTTGCCGGCTTGGGCAACCTTCACCCATTGCGCCTGGGCGTGCAGACGCTGCTTATAGTCGGCCAGTGTTTTCGCCGCACGCGGTTCATCACCGAGCAGCGCCCCGATACGGGCAAGGTTGTGTTCCAGGGTCGGCACGTCTGCTTTGGTCGACAACGATTCAATCGTCACCCCGGCGCTTTTCACCTGCGCCAGCACCGGCGGCGGGCCCATCTCTTCGCTGCCCAGCAGCAAGTCCGGCTTCAGGCTCAAGATACCTTCAGCGGCCAGTTGGCGTTGATAGCCAATGCTCGGCAGTTGTTTCAATTCGATCGGGTGCAGGCTGGTGGTGTCGACGCCCACCAGTTTGCTCTGACCTCCCAGCATAACCACCCATTCAGTGATCGAACCACCGGCACTCACCCAGCGCTGTGGCAAGGCATCGGCGGCAACCACCGACTGACTCAGAAGAACAGCGCAGCACAGGCTGGCAACACGGGCAGTCACACGCATGAAAGGCTCCTTTTAATTCTTGGGGGAAGCTTAAACAGTAAAAAACCAGCCAGCGCCTTTCAAAGAGCAGGCACAGGCTGGTTGGGTTCTAGCTAATCAGGCGATCAGGCTTGCAGAGCAGGAGCCGCCTCGGCCAGGGCACGCCATTCGGTCAGCTCCGGGATGCCCGGTTTGCGTGCGCCGAACAATTGCACGATCAGCTCGCCATTGGCATCGAAGGCTTCATAGCTGGTGATCACGCCGTCGCTGCTTGGTTTGCGTACGCGCCACAATTGGGCCACCGAATGGCTCTTGAGGTGCAGGTTGAACTCGGGGTCGAGCACGTTGAACCAGGTGTCCATCCAACGCAGGTTTTTCACCAGGCCGCTGTGGATCTGGATGCAGTGACGGTTGCCGACAAACACCATCAACGGCACTTCGGTGGCGCCAGCAGTTTCCATCAGCTTCGCCAGTTCAGCCGGAGCCAGCGGCTCAGCCCACTCACGACCGGCCAGACGCAGAGCCTGGGTGCGGGTGGTTTCGTGCTTTTTCAGCAGGGCGAAGAAGTGGTGGGTGTCTTTCAAGGTCGACCAGCCTTCGCGCAGCGACTCAACGTCGATTTCGCTGTCAGGCTTGGCAACGACCGGCGCCGGCAGCGGCTTCAGTTCCAGCACGGAGCTTTGCTCTTCGGCGCGGAAACGCTCAACCAGCGGTTCCCAGGCGGCTTCGGTGCTGTCTTCGGTGAGGAACACTTTGTGTACGGCGACGCCTTGGTAGTCGAACACCTGGATGCTGCGCTGAGTGCCCTTGGCGGTTTCTTCGGCGATGGCGAACACACTGGCCCAGCCGCCGAGGAACAGACGCAGGTCGATGTCCGGCGACACCACCAGGCCCATCTGCCCGTTGGCCATTACAGTCACGTCGCGGTAGTAGCCTTTGCGCTCGTGCACGCAATCTTCATTGCGGGTCAGGGCCATGATGTAGCCCAGTTCACCGAGGGCTGGCAGCAGGGTGGCCCACTCCGGGTTCAGGCGCACGGTGTCGACGCCCAGGCGGCTGGCGACCAGTTCGCCTTCGCTCACGGCCAGGTGCGCAGCGGCATCGCGGGCACGCATTTTTGGCTGCTCACCACGCAGGGTTTGCCAGGCCTGGTACAGATCGCTGGCAGCACCAGCGGTTTGGGTTTCAGCCTGAGTATGGCTAGTCATGGACAACTCCTCGATCACAATCAACGGCTCGCCGTCAGGGCGAACTCAATAGGTATTTGCACGCGGCTCGGTACTGCTCGTCCGTCTACGGTTTCGGGGCGGAAATGCCAGTCGGCTACCGCCTCCAGTGCGGCTTCATCCAGGCTTTCAACCCCGGAAGAACGCACGATTT
The DNA here is from genome assembly GCF_003050835.1 of Pseudomonas sp. GV071. Lineage (GTDB taxonomy): Bacteria > Pseudomonadota > Gammaproteobacteria > Pseudomonadales > Pseudomonadaceae > Aquipseudomonas. Next base: position 19,676 of record NZ_QAOJ01000021.1, read on the forward strand.
GCAAGGCGCGCTGCTGGCCGCGCTCGTCCAGACGCACCTCCAACACCACCACGCCCTGCTGATTACGGCGCTTGGCCAGATTCGGGTAATGCGGCTGCGTGGGCGGCTGCAGGTAACTCGGTTTGTTGCTGAACACTTCTTTAACAGCAGGCGCCGGCGTCGGTGCCGCCTGACCGGCCGAGGTAGCGGCGCTCGGCAACTCCACTTTCGCCAGCTCCGGCCCTAGAGCAGCTTTTGGCTCGACCTGCTTGGGCGGCGTGGCTTTCTGCGGTTGGGGTTTCTGCGGCGGCGTCACTTTTGCCAGCGGCCGAGACTCGACTTTGCGCTCGACGAGCAGCGGCTTGACCACCGTCGGCGTCGGCGCAACCACCGGTTCCACAACCGGCTTGGCCGGCTCGACGGCAACCGGCTGGGCCATCGCCACAGTGGCTGGTGCCGGAGCAGGCGGCAGTTGGATCAGCATCACCGCAGGCTGTTTAGCCAAATCCTGGGCACGCCCCGCCTCTACGACCGACTCGCGCAGAAACAAGCTCGCCATCGCATGCAGCGCGAGCGACACCAGGAAATACAGCGAAAAACGCAGCATCGGATCCCAACACCTAACAAACACGAATCCATTTGATAATTATTTGCATTTGCATGTCAAGACCGCTAACGTTCCGCCCCGATATCAAACCGGTGGCCCATGCAGCCACCCGACGTTAACGATCTAGGAGTAGATCCATGTCCCTTCGTCCGCCCTTCGCCCACAAGCCTTGGCTGGTCCTGCTGTTGCTCTCGCCGTCGCTGGCCTTCGCCGCCAATAACGCCGAAAAGACACCGACACAATTCGACACAGTTACCGTGACCGCGACCCGTACGGAGCAGAAGCTCGACGAGGTACCGAGCACGGTTTCGGTTCAGACCGAGCGCGACATCGACCAGAACAACGTCAAAGACATCAAGGATCTGGTGCGTTACGAGCCGGGCGTTTCGGTAGGTGGGACTGGCAGCCGTTTCGGCCTGTCGGGATTCACCATTCGCGGTATTGGTGGCAACCGCGTGCTGACGCAAGTGGACGGCGTGGCGGTTCCGGATGCCTTCGCGTTTGGTCCTTTTATGGAAGCCCGTCGCGACTACATCGACCCCGACACCATGAAGCAGGTGGAAATCATCCGCGGCCCCGCGTCTTCGCTGTACGGCAGCGATGCCATCGGCGGCGCGGTGAGCTTCCTGACCAAGGATGCCGCGGACTACCTGGAAGATGGCGATGACGCTTACGCCCGCCTGAAAACCGGTTTCGACAGTTCCGATGACAGCTTCATGCGCAGCGCGACCGTCGCCGGCCGCCTGGGCGACGTCGATGGTGTGGTGCATATCGGCCACCGCAATGGTCAGGAGGTCGACTCCTACGGCGGCAACGACGGGATCGGAGCCAGCCGTGGCGAAGCCAACCCGCAGAACTACAGCGCAGAGAACCTGCTGCTCAAGGGTGGCTGGAACTACCACAACAATGATCGCCTGCAGCTGACCTACGAACGTTACTCGGTTGATACCGACACCGAGGTACTTAGCGAATACAGCAACACCGCGACCATTCGTACTTCGGACGCCACTGATAGCACTGACCGCGAACGCTACAGCCTGCAGCACACGTTCGAGCTCAACAGCCTGTTGGTGGACAAAGTTGACTGGCATCTGGACTACCAAGACAGCCAGATTCGCCAGCGCACCGAGCAAGAGCGCTTCGTTTCCAGCGCTTTGCGCGATCGCTACCGTGACTCCAGCTACGAAGAAAAACTCTGGGTGCTGAATGCCAAATTCGACAAAGCGTTCGCCACCGGCCCAGTCAACCATCAGCTGATTTACGGCTTCGATGTAAAACGCCTGGAAAACAGCGACCTGCGTCGTGGCGCGGAAACCATCCGTGCCACCGGTGCTGCCGTTCCTGTCGGCTTCGGCGGTGATGTCTTCCCGGTTAGCGACTTCCCGGACCCAACCACCAAGGAATACGCACTGTTCGCCCAGAACGACATGACCATTGGCCGCTGGAGCATCCTGCCAGGCCTGCGTTATGACCGCTTCGAGATGAAGCCGCACGTGACTCAGGAATACCTGAACAGCCGCGCGACCGATGCCAATCCGGACGACACCAAGGATGAGCATGTTTCGCCCAAACTCGGCGTGACCTACCAGGTGAACGACGAGCACAGCGTCTACGGCCAATACGCCGCCGGTTTCCGCGCGCCGCAAGCCGTGGAAATGTTCGGCGAGTTTGCCAACCCAGGCCTCTACCGCACCTTGGCCAACACCAAGTTGAAAGCGGAAACCAGCGACAGCTATGAGTTCGGTCTGCGTGGCAAATACAGCGTAGGTAGCTTCGGCGCCGCCCTGTTCTATAACCGCTACAAAGACTTTATCGATCAACAGCAAACCTCTCCGTCCGCCGTCGCCGGCTACCTGTATGACTTCCAATACGTCAACAGAGACCGCGTCACCATTCGTGGTGCCGAGGCCAAGGGCGAGTTGTTCCTTGATCAGTTGGGTTGGACGCCGAGCGGCTGGAAAGCCATCGGTTCGGTTGCCTACGCTCGCGGCAAAGATGAAGGCACTGGCCAGCCGATCAACAGCGTAGACCCGCTGAAAGGCGTATTCGGTCTGGGCTATGCCGAGCCCAACGGCAAGTTTGGCGGCAGCCTGAACTGGACCCTGGTAGCGGCCAAAGATCGCGTTAACAATGGCTCGGCCGAGGAAGAGGGCACGCCTGATCAGTACGAGCCTTCCGGTTACGGCCTGCTCGACCTGAACGGTTGGTGGCAAGTCACCCAAGAGTTCTCGGTCAACGCCGGCCTGTACAACCTGGGTGACAAGGAATACTGGCAGTGGGGCGACGTTCAAGGCCTGAGCTCGCTGAACACTGGTCTGGACCGTTACTCCCAGCCTGGCCGCCACGCCGCAGTCAATTTCATCTGGGAAATCTAAAACCCGATCTGGGAAATCTGACTATCGCCTACCCCAGGCGCGCGGGATAATCCCCGCTCACCTGGAGGCGACTATGCAGTTTCTCTGCGCCCCGGAATCTCTGGCCGAAGGTCAGAGCCGGGGCTTTTTGTTGGGCGGGACAAGGCTGTTGGCCGTGCGCAAAGCAGGCCAGGTGCACGCCTACCTCAACCGCTGCCCGCACAAGGGCGTGCCATTGGAATGGCAGGCGGACGAATTTCTCGACAGCAGCCGTAGCCTGATCCAGTGCGCACGGCATGGCGCGCTGTTTCTGATCGACTCGGGGGAATGTGTGACGGGGCCCTGCGAGGGCGAATCGCTCACCGCCCTGCCCTGCCGCGAAGATGGCAGCGGTATCTGGGTCACCTTGCCGAACTAGGGTTTACAGCTCGACAGCCAGCCGCCGGGTCAGACGAATCTCGGTTGGCGTCAGCTCGGCGCCATACGCCAGCACCTCCACCCCCGCCACCTTCGCTTCACGTAGCGCCGCCGCGTAGGCCGCGTCGATCTCCTCGGCCGGGCGCACGGCGTCGATACCGGAGAGGTTCACGCAATACAACTGCACCGCACGAATACCCTGGCGCGCCAGGCTGGCCAGTTCACGCAGGTGCTTGGCGCCGCGCTGGGTCTTGGCATCGGGGAAGGCTGCCACCGGGGTGCCGTCAAAACCCAGGGTCACGCTTTTCACTTCGACATAGGCCGGCCCGCTGGGGTATTCCAGGCGAAAGTCGATGCGGCTGTTTTCCTCGCCATAGGGCACCTCGCGTTTCAACGTGGTGAACCCGGCCAGTTCGCTGATCACGCCCTCGCGCAGCGCTTCTTCCACCAGCGGGTTGGCCCGCGCGGTGTTCACACAGGCCCAGCGCCCTTGCGGCGTTTCCGCCAGCTCCCAGGTGCCGGGCAGTTTGCGTTTGGGGTCGCTGGAGCGGCTGAACCACACCGCGCCGCCCTCCACCATGCAATTGAACATCGAGCCAGTGTTCGGGCAGTGAATAGTCAGCAGCTCGCCACTGCTGGTTTCGATATCGGCGAGAAAACGCTTGTAGCGACGCAGCAGGCGACCTTGCTCAAGCGGTGGATTGAACTGCATCAGGGCCGCCAGGTTTTCAGGCCGCGGGCAATGCGTTCCACCGCTTCCTGCAAGCGCGGCAGACTTTGCGTATAGGCAAAGCGTACGTGGTGGCCGGCCTGGTAACGGCCGAAATCCAGGCCTGGGGTAAAGGCCACGTGCTCGGTTTCCAGGAAGTGCTGGCAGAAGGCAAAGGCGTCGCCGCCGAAGGCGCTGATGTCTGCATATAAATAGAAGGCGCCTTCGGGTTCGACGGCAATGCCAAAACCCAGCTCACGCAACGCTGGCAGCAGGAAGTCGCGACGGCGGGCGAATTCGCCACGGCGCTGTTCAAGAATATCCAGGGTCGCCGGCTCGAAGCAGGCCAGGGCCGCATGCTGGGCCATGCTTGGCGCGCTGATATAGAGGTTCTGCGCCAGCTTTTCCAACTCACCTACCGCCTGCGGCGGCGCCACCAGCCAGCCCAGGCGCCAGCCGGTCATGCCGAAGTATTTGGAAAAACTGTTAAGCACAAAGGCGTCGTCGTCCACTTCCAGCACGCTGGCGGCGTCGGTTCCGTAGGTGAGCCCGTGGTAGATCTCGTCGACTACTAAATGACCACCATGGGCCTTGAGTGCCTTGGACAAGCCGCTGAGTTCGTCACGCGACAACAGGGTGCCAGTCGGGTTGGCCGGCGAGGCGACCAGGGCGCCTACGCTGTCGCGGTCCCAATGGCGGTCGACCAGTTCAGGGGTCAGTTGGTAACGCACCTCGGGACCGACCGGCACCAGCTGCGCGGCGCCCTCGACCAGGCGTAGGAAGTGACGGTTGCAGGGGTAGCCGGGGTCCGCAAGTAACCAGTGTTTGCCGGGGTCGACCAGTAAGGCGGTGGCCAACAACAATGCCCCCGATCCGCCGGGCGTAATCAGGATGCGTTCGGGGTCTATGCTCAATCCGTAACGTTGGGCGTAGAAACTCGAAATCGCCTCACGCAGGGCCGGTAACCCACGCGCCGCGGTGTAGCGTGTGTGGCCGCTGGCCAAGGCTGCCTGGCCGGCCGCGATGATCGGCGCGGCAGTGGTGAAGTCCGGCTCGCCGATTTCCAGGTGGATCACATCATGGCCGTCGGCCTGCAACTGATTGGCCCGGGCCAGCAGTGCCATCACGTGAAAAGGCTCGATAGCGCGGCTGCGAGCACTGTAGGGCGAAGTCATCGGCCTTCCTTTATATAAGTTCAGGCGGCGATTCTACCCAACCAGTTGGCTAAACAGCAGCACGATGACAACCGGGAGTGGCATACCCGAGGGCGATCTGGTAAGTTCGCCCGCTTGCAGCCGCAGGGCCGGCATAAATGACGGCAATGGACAGTAATCCTGCGCAGTGGATTAGAGAGTTTTTAAGAGGCGGTCATCCATGCCCACCAAAGCAAAAGCAAAGAACGACCCACTCAACCGTAGCTTCGAACCCTATAAAGAAACAAAGGGCGAGGAGTACATGAGTGAGCCAATGCGTGCCCACTTCACCGCTATTCTTGGCAAGTGGAAACTCGAGCTGATGCAAGAAGTCGATCGGACTGTGCATCACATGCAGGACGAAGCAGCCAACTTCCCAGACCCAGCCGACCGTGCCAGCCAGGAAGAAGAATTCAGCCTGGAACTGCGTGCCCGTGATCGTGAACGCAAGCTGATCAAGAAAATTGACCAGACCCTGCAACTGATCGAAGACAACGATTACGGCTGGTGCGATTCCTGCGGCGTCGAAATCGGCATCCGCCGCCTCGAAGCCCGCCCTACCGCCACCCTTTGCATCGATTGCAAAACCCTGGCGGAAATCAAAGAAAAGCAGATCGGTTCCTGATCTGAGAACGGGGCGCTTAGGCGCCCCGCTTCATTTCTGCCATGCCTATTCTTCGCGTATGACCACCAAAGCCTACATCGGGCGCTTTGCCCCGACGCCCAGCGGTTACCTGCACTTCGGGTCCCTGGTGGCAGCGCTCGCCTCCTACCTCGACGCCAAAGCCTGCGGCGGCACCTGGCTGCTGCGCATGGAAGATATCGACCCGCCCCGCGAAGTAACCGGCGCCCAAGCCGCGATTCTGCACACCCTGGAAAGCTACGGCTTTGAATGGGACGGCGAACTGGTGCGCCAGAGCGAACGCCACGAGGCCTATGAAAGTTTGGTGCAACGCCTGTTCAGCCAAGGCCTGGCCTACGCCTGCACCTGCTCGCGCAAACAGCTTGAAGGCTACCAAGGCGTGTACCCCGGCTTTTGCCGCAACGCCGGGCACGCCCAGGAAGATGCCGCCATTCGCTTGCGCGTGCCGGAGTTGGAGTACCACTTCAACGACCGCGTGCAAGGCGAATACCGCCAACACCTGGGTCGTGACGTGGGCGACTTCGTCATCCGCCGCCGCGATGGGTTGTATGCCTATCAACTGGCGGTGGTGCTCGACGATGCCTGGCAAGGTGTTACCGATATCGTCCGCGGCGCCGACCTGCTCGACTCCACCCCGCGCCAGTTGTACCTGCAGGAACTGCTCGGTCTGCCGCAACCGCGTTACCTGCACGTGCCGCTGATCATCCAGCCGGATGGCCACAAACTGGGTAAGTCGTATCGCTCGCCACCGCTGGAATCCCATGAAGCGGCGCAGTTGTTGTTGCGCGCATTGCGGGCACTGGGGCAGCCAGTCGTGCCTGAGTTGGAAGAAGGCACGCCCAGCGAAATTCTGGCTTGGGGCGTTCGGCATTGGGATGCGGGGCGGATTCCGCGCACGTTGACGTTGGCGGAATCGCAGCTGCGGTAAAAAGCATCGCGGCTAAAGCCCCTCCCACAGGCCATGCATTCCCCATGGATAGGCGATCCCTGTGGGAGGGGCTTCAGCCGCGATAGCCGTGATGCGGTCTCTGGCGATCAACCGCTTCCAGCCCCAACCATCATTCCGTTACCATCGCCGCTCGCCAACCACGAGAAACGGCATGTACATCTACCGATTGGTCTTACTTCTGGTGGTGGGGATTTACCTCTTCTCCCCCGCCATCATGGACTGGTGGATCGACCCGACCGGTGCCTGGTACCGCCCGTACCTGCTGTGGCTGATCCTTATCGTGGTGACCTTCATCTTGCAGAGCGGACGTGATGCTGACGAGCTTTAGCCTGAGTCAGCTGATCCTGATCAGCGCTGCCTACCTTCTTGTACTGTTCGGCGTGGCCTGGATCAGCGAGCGCGGCATCATTCCGCGCTGGATCGTCTCGCACCCGCTGACCTACACCTTGTCCCTTGGCGTGTACGCCAGCGCCTGGGCCTTTTATGGCACGGTCGGCCTGGCCTATCAGTACGGCTTCGGCTTTCTTGCCAGCTACCTTGGGGTGTCTGGCGCGTTCCTGCTGGCGCCGGTGTTGCTCTACCCGATTCTGCGCATCACCCGCACCTATCAACTGTCGTCCCTGGCCGACCTGTTCGCCTTCCGCTTTCGCAGCACCTGGGCCGGCGCGCTGACCACTCTGTTTATGCTGATCGGCGTGTTACCGCTGCTGGCCCTGCAGTTCCAGGCAGTGGCCGACTCCATCGGCATCCTCACCCGCGAGCCGGTGCACGAGCGGGTGGCGCTGAGTTATTGCGCGCTGATCACCCTGTTCACCATCCTGTTTGGCGCCCGGCATATCGCCACCCGTGGCAAAAACGAGGGGCTGGTGTTTGCTATCGCCTTCGAATCGATCGTGAAAATGGTCGCCCTCGGCGGCATCGCCCTGTACGCCTTGTACGGCGTGTTCGGCGGCCCCCATGAGCTGGAAGTCTGGCTACTGCAGAACCAGGCAACCCTGGCGGCGCTGCACACGCCACTGCAGGAAGGCCCGTGGCGCACGCTGCTGCTGATTTTCTTCGCTTCGGCCATCGTCATGCCGCACATGTACCACATGACCTTTACCGAGAACCTCAACCCGCGCGCCATGGTCAGCGCCAGCTGGGGCCTGCCGCTGTTCCTGCTGCTGCTCAGCCTGACCGTGCCGCTGATTCTCTGGGCCGGGCTGAAACTGGGGGCCACCACCAACCCGGAATATTTCACCCTCGGCATCGGCATCGCGGTGAACAACGACACCCTGGCACTGCTCGCCTATGTCGGCGGGCTGTCGGCCTCCAGCGGCCTGATCATCGTCACCACCCTGGCGCTGTCGGGCATGGCCCTCAACCACCTGGTGTTACCGCTGTACCAGCCGCCGGCGCAGGGCAATATCTACCGCTGGCTGAAGTGGACGCGCCGCGCCCTGATCATTGCGATCATCGCCGCCGGCTACGGCTTCTATCTATTGCTCGGCGCCGAACAGGACCTGGCCAACCTCGGCATCGTCGCCTTCGTCGCCACCCTGCAGTTCCTGCCGGGCGTGCTGTCCGTGCTGTACTGGCCGACCGCCAACCGCAAAGGGTTCATCGCCGGCCTGCTGGTGGGCATCGCCGTGTGGATGGCGAGCATGCTGTTACCGCTGATTGGTAACGTGCAGGGCATTTATATTCCGCTGTTCAACTTCGTTTATGTGCTCGACGACACCAGTTGGCACCTGGCGGCCATCGCTTCCCTGGCGGCCAACGTGCTGGTGTTCACCTTGGTGTCGCTGTTCACCGAGTCCAGCGCCGAAGAAGAAAGCGCCGCCGAAGCCTGCGCCGTCGACAACGTGCGCCGCCCGCAACGCCGCGAACTGCTGGCCACCTCGCCGCAGGAGTTCGCCACCCAACTGGCCAAGCCGCTGGGCGCGAAGACCGCGCAGCGGGAAGTGGAACAGGCGCTGCGCGACCTGCACCTGCCGTTCGATGAAAACCGCCCTTACGCCCTGCGCCGCCTGCGCGACCGCATCGAGGCCAACCTCTCCGGCCTTATGGGGCCGAGCGTGGCGCAGGATATTGTCGAGACCTTCCTGCCTTACAAATCCGGCAGCGAAAGTTATGTCACCGAAGACATCCACTTCATCGAAAACCGCCTGGAAGACTACCACTCGCGCCTGACCGGCCTGGCCGCCGAGCTCGACGCCCTGCGCCGCTACCACCGCCAGACCCTGCAGGAATTGCCAATGGGCGTGTGCTCGCTGGCCAAGGACCAGGAAATTCTGATGTGGAACCGGGCCATGGAAGACCTCACCGGCATCGTCGCCCACCGCGTGGTCGGCTCGCGGCTATCGACCATCGGTGAACCGTGGAAGGCGCTGCTCGAAGGCTTTATCAACCTGCCCGACGAACACCTGCACAAACAGCGCCTGGCCCTCGACGGGCAGATCCGCTGGCTGAACCTGCACAAAGCGGCCATCGATGAGCCACTGGCGCCCGGTAACACCGGCCTGGTGTTACTGGTCGAAGACCTCACCGAAACGCAGATGCTCGAAGACAAGCTGGTGCACTCCGAGCGTCTGGCCAGCATCGGCCGCCTGGCTGCTGGCGTGGCCCACGAAATCGGCAACCCGATCACCGGCATCGCCTGCCTGGCGCAGAACCTGCGCGAAGAACGCGAGACCGACCCTGAGCTGGCGGAAATCAGCAGCCAGATCATCGAACAGACCAAACGCGTGTCGCGCATCGTGCAGTCGCTGATGAGCTTTGCCCATGCCGGCGCCCGTCAGCAGGCGGAAGAGCCGGTATGTCTGGCCGAAGTGGCGCAGGATGCGATTGGCCTGCTGGCGCTGAACCGCCGCACAATCGAAGTGCAGTTCTTCAACCTGTGCGACCCCGAGCATTGGGCCGTGGGCGATCCGCAGCGTCTGGCGCAAGTGCTGATCAACTTGCTGTCCAACGCCCGCGACGCCTCGCCACCGCGCGGCGCCATCCGGGTGAAGAGCGAAGCCAGCGAACAGACCGTGGATTTGATCGTCGAAGATGAAGGCACCGGCATTCCCAAGGCGATCATGGACCGCCTGTTCGAACCCTTCTTTACTACCAAGGACCCCGGTGAAGGAACCGGCCTGGGCCTCGCTCTGGTCTATTCCATCGTGGAAGAGCATTATGGGCAAATAACCATCGACAGCCCGGTAGACCCGGAGCTACAACGCGGAACCCGGATTCGGGTAACGTTACCGCGACATGTCGAAGCGACGTCCGTAGTGACCAGAGATCGTCGAGAGAGCTGAATTCATGCCACATATTCTGATCGTCGAAGACGAGACCATTATCCGTTCCGCCCTGCGCCGTCTGTTGGAGCGCAACCAGTACGAAGTCAGCGAAGCCGGCTCGGTACAGGAAGCCCAGGAACGTTTCAGCATTCCCAGTTTTGACCTGATCGTCAGCGATCTGCGTCTGCCAGGGGCGCCGGGCACCGAGCTGATCAAGCTGGGCCAGGGCATTCCGGTCCTGATAATGACCAGCTACGCCAGCCTGCGTTCGGCGGTCGATTCGATGAAGATGGGCGCGGTGGATTACATCGCCAAACCCTTCGACCACGACGAAATGCTCCAGGCCGTCGCGCGTATCCTGCGTGATCGGCAAGACATCAAACCCTCTCCCGCCGCTGCCAGCACCAGCAATGGCAGCCGCGCCGGTGACAAAGCGGCCGCCGGTAACAGTAACGGCGAGATCGGTATCATCGGCTCCAGCCCCTCGATGCAGGAGCTGTACAGCAAGATCCGCAAAGTCGCCCCCACCGATTCCACCGTGCTGATTCAGGGCGAATCCGGCACCGGTAAAGAGCTGGTGGCGCGGGCACTGCACAACCTGTCGAAACGCGCCAAGGCGCCGATGATTTCGGTGAACTGCGCGGCCATCCCGGAAACCCTGATCGAGTCCGAACTGTTCGGCCACGAAAAAGGCGCGTTCACTGGCGCCAGCGCCGGGCGTGCCGGTCTGGTGGAAGCGGCGGACGGCGGCACGTTGTTCCTCGATGAAATCGGTGAGCTGCCATTGGAAGCCCAGGCGCGTCTGTTGCGCGTGCTGCAGGAAGGCGAGATTCGCCGGGTCGGATCGGTACAGTCGCAGAAGGTGGATGTCCGCCTGATCGCCGCTACCCACCGCGACCTGAAAACCCTGGCCAAAACCGGCCAGTTCCGCGAAGACCTGTTCTACCGCCTGCACGTCATTGCCCTGAAGCTTCCCGCCCTGCGCGAGCGCGGCGCCGACGTCAGTGAAATTGCCGCGCTGTTCCTCACTCGCCAGTCGACCAAGATGGGCCGCAGCGACCTGCGCTTTGCCCCGGACGCCGAGCAGGCAATCCGTCATTACACCTGGCCGGGTAACGTGCGCGAACTGGAAAACGCTATCGAGCGTGCCGTGATTCTGTGTGAGGGCTCGGATATCTCCGCCGAGCTTCTGGGTATCGACATCGAGCTGGACGACCTGGAGGACGGCGATTTCCTCGGCGCCCCCCTCGCCCACAACAGCACCAATGCCCACGAGCCCACCGAAGACCTGTCCCTGGAAGACTACTTCCAGCACTTCGTCCTGGAGCACCAAGACCACATGACCGAAACCGAGCTGGCGCGCAAATTGGGCATCAGCCGCAAATGCCTGTGGGAACGCCGTCAGCGCCTGGGCATTCCACGGCGCAAAACCGGCGCGGCGCTCGAGGGTTGACAGCGTGGCGGTAACAGAGATTGTGCGCGGCGAGTCGCCACACTTTGTTACCGCTTCAATATCGCGTAACAAAGCCGGGTCTTACGGTAACGGAAACCCGGCTTTTTTGTGCCTGTTCTGACACAGTGAATTTAGCTAAGCCCTTGATTCATAAGGATTCACAAAAACTGGCACGGCTCCTGCTATATGTTTGGTACAACAACAATAACAAGCAACGCCAAAGACAATAAAAATAAGACGTACCGACTCCAGCACAACAAAAACAAAATCGCGGGAGGCGCAGCTAACTGATTCTTTTGGAGAGGAATGGCTTTTGGGGTTCGCCCCGCGACCAGGCTGAGAACAACAAAACTGCTACTAGGCAGAGCCCGAACTGGTTGGATCGCAAGATCATGGCTACATCAGCATCCAAAGCAATCCGTTGTCTATTAACCTCCGAATTGGAGGTTTTTCCTGAAGCCACTAGGCCGACGGAACGGGTCAACAAACAAAAACAACAAGCCCGACATAATAATAAAAATAAAGCACGCACCTACTTGGGGGGGAGCTTCGGCTCCCCCAGTAGCTTTCGCTACCACCCTCCGGTTACACCCCCCTCTTGCTACACCCCTTGCTACTCCTGCTTCACACCTCTTTCTAAGCGTCCTACACCATCCCCCGACACAATGCTAGAATCCGCAGCCATCATGCGGTCATTTCCAATTCTGGCCGGTCATCCCGTCAAACAGTGCATCCCATGCTGAAAAAGCTGTTCCAGTCCTTACGCTCCCCCCTGCGCCGTGCCAAGCAGCATCCGCGCAGCACTCCCGAAGTGGTGACCAGTCACCAGCACCCGTTGCGCCGCGCGCATATCAGTCGTTATGCGGTAAGCATCGTCGAGCGCCTGCAGAACGCCGGTTACCAGGCCTACCTGGTCGGCGGCTGTGTACGTGACCTGCTGCTGGATATCGAACCGAAAGACTTCGACGTCGCCACCAGCGCCACCCCCGAACAAGTCCGCGCCGAGTTTCGCAATGCGCGGGTGATCGGCCGCCGCTTCAAGCTGGTCCACGTGCATTTCGGCCGCGAGATCATCGAAGTGGCCACCTTCCGCGCCAACCACCCGGTCAGCGAAGAAGACGAAGACAGCAACCAGTCCTCGCGTAACGAAAGCGGGCGCATTCTGCGGGATAACGTCTACGGCAGCCTGGAGGACGACGCCCAGCGCCGCGACTTCACCATCAACGCGCTGTACTTCGATGTGACCGGCGAGCGCATTCTCGACTACGCCCGCGGCATGCACGACATCCGCAACCGCCTGGTACGCCTGATCGGCGACCCGGAAAAGCGTTACCTCGAAGACCCGGTGCGCATGCTGCGCGCGGTGCGTTTTGCCGCCAAGCTCGACTTCGATATCGAAAGCCACAGTGCCGAGCCGATTCCGCGCCTGGCCAAGATGCTGCGCGATATCCCTTCGGCCCGTCTGTTCGATGAAGTGCTAAAGCTGTTCCTTTCCGGTTACGCCGAGCACACTTTCGAACTGCTGCTCGAGTACGACCTGTTCGAACCGCTGTTCCCGGCCAGTGCCGCCGCCCTCAAGGCGAGCCCGGAATACGCCTACAACCTGATCAGCCAGGCGCTGATCAACACCGACCAGCGCATCGAAGACGGCAAGCCGGTAACCCCGGCGTTCCTCTTCGCCGCCCTGCTCTGGCCTGCGCTGCCGGCTCGCGTGATCAAACTGCAAGACCGCGGCATGCCACCGATTCCGGCGATGCAGGAAGCGGCTCACGAGCTGATCGCCGAGCAGTGCCAGCGCATTGCCGTGCCCAAACGTTTCACCATCCCGATTCGCGAGATCTGGGACATGCAGGAGCGCCTGCCGCGGCGCAGCGGCAAACGTGCCGACCTGCTGCTAGAAAATCCACGCTTCCGCGCCGGCTACGATTTCCTCCTGCTGCGCGAAAGCGCTGGCGAGCAAACCAATGGCCTGGGCGACTGGTGGACCGACTACCAAGACTGCACGGACAGCGAACGCCGGGCGATGATCCGCGAACTTGCGGCCAACCCCGACGAAAGCAACGCCGCGCCACGCAAACGCCGTCGCGGCGGCAACCGCAAACGCGGCGCACCGAGCCCGGCGCAAGACTGATGGAACGCGTGTATATCGGCCTGGGCAGCAACCTGGCCGAACCCCTGCAGCAATTGCGCGGCGCCCTGGCGGCGCTGGCGCAGCTGCCGCACACCACGCTCGCGCAGCACTCCTCCTTCTATAGCAGCGACCCGCTCGGCCCCGCCGACCAGCCGCGCTATGTGAATGCCGTGGCCGCGCTGGATACCGACCTGGAACCGCTGCAACTGCTCGATGCCCTGCAAGCCATCGAACTGGAACAGGGCCGCGAGCGCAAAGCCGAACGCTGGGGGCCGCGGACACTGGACCTGGATATTCTTGCCTTCGGCCAACGCCTACTCGACGAGCCTCGCCTGCAAGTGCCGCACTACCACATGCACGCGCGGCCGTTCGTCCTCTACCCACTGGCCGAACTGGCTCCCGGACTGGTGCTGGCTGACGGTCGCCGCCTCAGCGACCTGCTACTGGCCTGCCCCTTCGAAGGCCTGGAGCGCCTGCCCGCTTCGCTGTAACCAGCATGGTTGCTGGGCTCAGGTAGTAAAACTACAAGCGTGGCATTGGCGGTAACGCCAGTAACAAGTCGGTAACACCTGCAATTGACTTCGCCCTTTCGCATCACGACTATAGGCGTCCCGTTGCCCCGCGCCGGTGCGCGCGAGGCTCTAAGAGGACCAATATGATGCCTGACGTTACCCTGAGCACCCTGCAAGAGCTGAATCAGAAAGGCGAGAAAATCGTCATGCTCACTGCCTACGATGCCACCTTTGCTTCCGTCGCTGCCAAGGCTGGCGTGGAGGTTCTGCTGGTGGGTGATTCCCTGGGCATGGTCGTGCAAGGCCATGACAGCACCCTGCCGGTCAGCACTGCCGATATGGCTTACCACACTGCCTGTGTGAAGCGCGGCAATGCCGGTGCGTTCATTGTTACCGACCTGCCCTTCATGGCGTATGCCACCCTCGAACAAGCCCTGGTCAACAGCGCCGCGGTCATGCAAGCCGGCGCGCACATGGTCAAGCTCGAAGGCGGTGCCTTCCTTGCCGACATCGTTCGACGCCTGGCCGAGAACGGCGTACCCACGTGCATCCACATGGGCCTGACGCCGCAATCGGTGAACGTGCTTGGCGGTTATAAAGTGCAGGGCCGCAACGAAGCCCAGGCGCGTCAACTGCGCAGCGACGCCATTGCCCTGGAACAGGCCGGCGCGGCGATGCTGCTGCTGGAATGCGTACCGAGCGAATTGGCGGCGGAAATCACCGACGCGGTGAAGATTCCGGTCATTGGCATTGGCGCCGGTAACGCCACCGACGGCCAGGTGCTGGTCCTCCACGACATGCTTGGCATGTCTCTGACTGGCCGCATGCCGAAGTTCGTGAAGAACTTCATGGAAGGCCAGACCAGCATCGACGGCGCCATCAGCGCCTATGTCGCGGCGGTCAAAGACTCGTCATTCCCTGGCGCTGAACACGGATTCTCTGCATGAACACGGTTACCACCGTCCGCGAGCTACGCGCTGCTGTCGCCCAGGCGCGTGCCGAGGGCAAAGATATCGGCCTGGTGCCGACCATGGGCAATTTGCACGCCGGCCACGCCGCGCTGGTGGAAAAAGCCGCCCAACGTGTCGACTTCGTAGTCGCCAGTATCTTCGTCAACCCGCTGCAGTTCGGCCCCAAGGAAGACCTGGCCAGCTACCCCCGCACCCTGGCCGCCGACAAACAACGCCTGATCGAAGCCGGCTGCCAGTTGCTGTTCGCCCCCAGCGTTGAAGAGATGTACCCCGACGGCATGGCCGCGCAAACCATCGTGCATGTCTCCGGGGTTTCCGAAGGCCTGTGTGGCGGCAGCCGCCCGGGGCATTTCGACGGCGTATCGACGGTGGTCACCAAGCTGTTCCAGATGGTTCAGCCGGACATCGCCGTGTTTGGCCAGAAGGACTACCAGCAGTTGGCCGTGATCCGCACCCTGGTGCGCGACCTCAATATGCCCATCCAGATCATTGGCGAGCCCACCGTGCGTGCCGAAGACGGCCTGGCGCTGTCCTCGCGCAACGGTTACCTCGACGAGGCCCAGCGCGCCAGCGCCCCGGCCATCTACCAGTGCCTGCAACAGATGGCCACGGCGATCAAAGCTGGCGCCCGAGATTTCGCTGCCTTGATCAGCCAGGGCCAGCAGCAGTTGGAAGCCGCCGGGTTCCGGATGGATTACCTGGAAGTGCGCCGCGCCGACAACTTGCGCCCGGCCAACAGCGACGACCGTCACCTGGTGATTCTGGTCGCGGCTTTTGTCGGCACCACCCGCCTGATCGACAACCTCGCCTTCGACCTGCCCGAAGGCGCATAAACCGCGCGGCGCTCAACCCGCGCCGCCTTTAGCCCGAAGAACAACAAAGCCAGCCAAGGCTCTACACCTAGAAGGAATCGCCATGCACGCCATTATGCTCAAGGCCAAACTGCACCGCGCCGAAGTGACCCACGCGGTGCTCGACTACGAAGGTTCCTGCGCTATCGACGGCGAATGGTTGGACCTGGCCGGCATCCGCGAGTACGAACAGATTCAGATCTACAACGTCGACAACGGCGAACGCTTCACCACCTACGCCATCCGTGGCGAGGAAGGCTCGCGGATCATCTCCGTCAACGGCGCCGCCGCGCACAAAGCGCAGGTTGGCCACCGCGTGATCATCTGCGCGTACGCCCATTTCAGCGAGGCGGAACTGGTGAATTTCAAACCGAAGATGCTTTATATGGCACCCGGGAATGAACTCAGCCACACCAGCGATGCCATACCTGTTCAAGTCGCGTAACAAGGCCGCTATCATGCGCCGCTGTCCCGGCTCAGCAGCCTTGCCAGCAGTTGGCACGAAAGCCGCTGTGACCGTACGTGACGGCAATCGCGGCGTTACCCGCTAAGATGAAAGCCCGGAGCGTTCCGGGCTTTTTAATGGTCATAGGTTTCTCACGTTAGTCAGAAAGGAATTTGCAGGCTATGGCGTACTACCAACACCCCCTCGACGTTACTTCCTTGCCCGCGTGGCAAGCCTTGCGCCAGCACCGCGAAGCCATGCAAGACTTCAGCATGCGCGAAGCCTTCAACTCCGATGACAAGCGCTTTGCCGAGTTCTCCCTGAGCAGCTGCGGCCTGTTTCTCGACTACTCGAAAAACCTGATCACCACTGAAACCCGCGACCTGCTGGTGGCCCTGGCCGAAGAGGTTGGCCTTAAAGACGCCATCGGCGAGATGGTCAACGGCACCCTGGTCAACGCCTCCGAAGGCCGCCCGGCCTTGCACACCGCCCTGCGTCGCCCGGTCGGTGAGCGCCTGTCGGTGAATGGCGTCAACGTGATGCCCGATGTGCACCGCGTACTTAACCAGATGACCGAGTTGGTCACGCGCATTCACAACGGCCTGTGGCGTGGTTACACCGAGAAGCCGATTACCGACGTGGTCAACATCGGTATCGGTGGCTCCTTCCTCGGCCCGCAACTGGTCTCCGAAGCGCTGCTGCCCTATGCCCAGCAAGGCGTGCGCTGTCACTACCTGGCAAACATCGACGGCAGTGAATTCCACGAGCTGTCCGAAGGCCTGAAAGCCGAGACCACTCTGTTCATCGTCTCGTCGAAATCCTTCAACACCCTGGAAACCCTGAAAAACGCCCAGGCCGCGCGCAGCTGGTACTTGGCTCAGGGTGGCTCGGAAGGCGATCTGTACAAGCACTTCATCGCCGTTTCCAGTAACCGTGAGGCCGCGGTGGCCTTCGGTATCCGCGAAGAAAACATCTTCCCGATGTGGGACTGGGTGGGCGGGCGTTACTCGCTGTGGTCGGCCATCGGTTTGCCGATTGCCCTGGCCATCGGCACTTCCAACTTCAAAGAGCTGCTGTCCGGTGCCTACAGCATGGACCAGCACTTCCAGACCGCACCGTTCGAACGCAACATGCCGGTTCTGCTGGCCCTGCTCGGCGTCTGGTACGGCAACTTCTGGCAAGCGCAGAGCCACGCCATCCTGCCGTACGACCATTACCTGCGGAACATCACCAAGCACTTGCAGCAGCTGGACATGGAGTCCAACGGCAAGAGCGTGCGTCAGGACGGCAGCGCGGTAACCTGCGAAACCGGCCCGGTGATCTGGGGTGGCGTCGGCTGTAACGGCCAGCACGCTTACCACCAGTTACTGCACCAAGGCACCCAACTGATCCCGGCCGACTTCATTGTGCCCGTGGTCAGCTACAACCCGGTGGCCGACCACCACCAATGGCTGTACGCCAACTGCCTGTCGCAGAGCCAGGCGCTGATGCTCGGCAAGACCCGCGAAGAAGCTGAAGCGGAACTGCGCAGCAAAGGCCTGCCAGAAGAGGAAGTCGAGCGCCTGGCGCCGCACAAAGTCATTCCCGGTAACCGCCCGAGCAACACCCTGGCGATGGAGCGCATCAGCCCGCGTCGCCTCGGCGCGCTCGTGGCGCTGTATGAGCACAAGGTGTTCGTGCAGAGCGTGGTGTGGGGCATCAACGCCTTCGACCAATGGGGTGTGGAGCTGGGTAAAGAACTCGGCAAGGGCGTGTACCAGCGCCTGACTGGCGGCAACGAGCAGCCAGCAGAGGACGCTTCTACCCAAGGTTTGATCGATTACTTCCGCGCCCGCCACCGCGGTTAATCGTTCAGCGCTGAGACAAGCCGGCCGGTTAACACCAGGCCGGCTTTTTTGTGCCCGCCGTTTACCTAGCGGCAAAAGCGCAGCCGATAGTCGCCAGGTGTTACCCCCAGGGCCTGCACAAAGGCGCGCCGCAGGTTGTACTCGTTGATAAAGCCGGTGCGCTGGGCTATCCGTTTGAGCGATGGCGTTCCGGCCTCCAGCAGGCGACAGGCCAGTTCCAGACGTAACTGCGTCACCAGCTTGCTCGGGCTCAGGCCCAGTTCGGCCTGGCAATGCCGGTGCAGGGTACGTGGCGACACCAGCAGCGCCTGTGCCATGGCCTCGATGTCGAGGGCTTCGGCCAGGTGTTCGCGCAACCATTGCGCCAGGCGGTCGGACAAGCTATTCGCCGGTGCCTGCTGCATCAGCAATTCAGCGCTGAACTGGCGTTGCCCGCCCGGCCGACGCAGATACACCACCAGCCCCTTGGCCACCTGCAGCGACAGCTCACGGCCACAATCTTCCTCCACCAGGCTCAGGCACAGGTCGATACCCGCCGTAACGCCAGCCGAGCTATACACCTGCTGATCGCGCACATACAGCGCATCGTCGAGCACCTGCAATGTGGGGAATAGGCGCGCCAGCAGCCCGGCGTAACGCCAGTGGGTTACCACCTGGCGCCCTTCCAACACGCCGGCCTGCGCCAGCAGAAAAGCCCCGGTACACACCGAACAGCAGCGCTCGCAGACTAGCGCCACCTGTGCCAACCAGCGCGCCAGGTGGCCGGCCGCCATCGCCCTCTGCACGCCGTGACCGCCCGCCACCAGCACCGTGCAACCGCTCAGGCTGGCGGGCTCGGGTAAGGGTTCGCTGTGCAGTTCCAGGCCTGTGGATGAGCGCACCAGCCCGCCGCTGACCGATACCGTGCGCAGCACATAGGGCGGTGGTGCCGAGGTCGGAAATTGCTCGCCCGCGGCGGCAAACACCTCGGCCGGGCCGGTGGCGTCGAGTAACTGGAAATCAGCGAACACCACCAGCACCACGCTACGGGTAACAGGCGGCGCGACTTCGGATAAGGCAGGCATCTCGCGCTCCGAGCAAATCACTTGGCAGATTTTCAACCATCAGTGTCACTTGCGCCAATCGAGGCCCACGCAGACTGCAACCACTGCCTTTTTTGGAGTCCGCCCCATGTACCGTTTTTTTGCTGCCTGCCTGTTGTTAGCCGCCTTCCATGCGTCCGCCGCGTCTGAGCCTATCCCTTCCTACCACGGGCAACGCCAGCGCCCGCTGATTGCGGTGGTAGGCGACAACCTCATGACCGAGCTGGTGGATTTTGTCGTGCCCTATGGCGTGCTCAAGCAGGCCGACGTGGCCGATGTACTGAGCGTGGCCCTCGACGAAGGCCCGATGCAGATGATGCCGGCACTACGCATCCAACCCGAGCAGAGTGTCGCCACCTTCGACCGACAGTATCCTCAAGGCGCCGACTACCTGATCGTGCCCGCCGTGCACCACGCCGACGATGCCCGCCTGGTGCAGTGGGTCGCAGCCCAGGCGCACAAAGGCGCCACCGTGGTTGGCGTGTGTGACGGCGTATTGGTGCTGGGTTACGCCGGCCTGTTGCACGGCAAGCAGGCGACCGGGCATTGGTATTCCGAGGGCCAGCGCCAGGACGATTTCCCCGACACCCAGTGGCTGCGCGACCGCCGTTACGTCAGCGACGGCAAGGTCATCACCACCGCCGGTGTTACCGCGGCCTTGCCGGTATCACTGGCCCTGGTCGAGGCGATTGCCGGGCCGGCGCGGGCCAAGGCAGTGGCAGCGCAGTTGGGCGTCAACCACTGGGCCGCAGACCACGACAGCAGCGCGTTCGGCCTGCACACCGGCGACTACGCGACCGCCGCCGGCAACCTGCTGGCCGTCTGGGGCCATGAGCACCTGAGCATCGCCGTGCAACCCGGGGTCGATGACATCGCCCTGGCCCTGCGCGTCGATGCCTGGTCACGGACCTTTCGCAGCGAAGTAGTTGCCGTGGCCGACCGGACCGGGCCGCTGCGTACCCGCCATGGCCTGCTGCTGTTACCCGACAGCACCAGCGCCGCCGATAGCGTGCCGCTGGGCACCCGCAGCGGCACCGCCATCGAGCAGTTACACAGCAGCCTGGACGCCATCGCCGAGCGGTACGGCGTGGCGACGGCTAGGCTGGTGACGCAGCAGTTGGAGTACCCCAGCGACCTGAACCAATGACGGGAAAGCGGCCTCAAAAAACCAGGCTGAGCGCTGCGTGCTTGAACCGGACAAGCGCTTGGGTGCACCCTTACCCGCACTGCGGCCATACAAAAACAAGGACTCCGCCATGTTCAAGATTTCCGACCACCCGGTTGCCGACGCAGTGCGTGAACGCGCCCTGCTCGACAGCGAGGGTTACCAGCGCCTGTACCGGCAATCCATCGAGCAGCCCGAACAATTCTGGGGTGAACAGGCCAAGGCCTTCCTCGACTGGTTCCAGCCGTGGCGCAGCGTGTACCACGGCGATATGCGCACAGGCCACGCCACCTGGTTCAAAGACGGCAAGCTCAACGTCAGCTACAACTGCATCGACCGCCACCTGGACACGCGTGGCGACCAAGTGGCGATCATCTGGGAAGGCGACAACCCCAGCGAATCGGCGCACATCACCTACAAAAAACTTCACCACCACGTCAGCCGCCTGGCCAATGTGCTCAAAGGCCGTGGCGTGCAGAAAGGCGATCGGGTGTGCATCTACATGCCAATGGTGCCGGAAGCCACCTACGCCATGCTCGCCTGTGCACGGATCGGCGCGGTGCATTCGGTGGTGTTCGGCGGCTTCTCCCCGGATGCCCTGCGTGACCGCATTCTGGATGCCGACTGCCGCACCGTGATCACCGCCGACGAAGGCGTGCGCGGCGGCAAATACATCCCGCTGAAAAAGAACGTCGACAAGGCCCTGGAAAGTTGCCCGGCGGTGTCCACCGTGGTGGTCGTGCAACGCACCGAGGGCGACGTGGCCTGGAACGAAGGCCGCGACGTCTGGTACCACGAAGCGGTGAGCGCTGCCGACGGCGATTGCCCGCCCGAGCCAATGGACGCCGAAGATCCGCTGTTCATCCTCTATACCTCCGGCTCCACCGGCAAACCCAAGGGCGTGCTGCACACCACCGGCGGCTACCTGCTGGTGGCCGCCATGAGCCACAAGTACGTGTTCGACTACCACGACGGCGATATCTACTGGTGCACTGCCGACGTCGGCTGGGTCACCGGCCACAGCTATATCGTCTACGGGCCACTAGCCAACGGCGCCACCACCCTGGTGTTCGAAGGCGTGCCCAACTACCCGGACAGCTCGCGCTTCTGGCAGGTGATCGACAAGCACGAAGTGAACATTTTCTACACCGCCCCCACTGCCCTGCGCGCACTGATGCGCGAAGGCACGGCGCCGGTCGAGAAAACCTCACGGGCCAGCCTGCGCCTGCTCGGCACCGTGGGCGAGCCGATCAACCCGGAAGCCTGGGAGTGGTATTTCAATGTGGTCGGCGAGTGCCGCTGCCCTATCGTCGACACCTGGTGGCAGACCGAAACCGGCGGCATCATGCTCACTCCGCTGCCCGGCGCGACCCTATTGAAACCAGGCTCGGCGACCAAGCCGTTTTTCGGCGTGCAACCGGCCCTGCTGGATGAACAGGGCAAGGAAATCGAAGGCGCCGGCTCAGGCGTGCTGGTGATCAAAGCCAGCTGGCCGAGCCAGATCCGCAGCGTGTATGGCGATCACCAACGGATGATCGATACCTACTTCAAGCCCTATCCCGGTTACTACTTCTCCGGCGACGGCGCGCGCCGCGATGCTGATGGCGACTACTGGATCACCGGGCGAATCGAC
Source organism: Pseudomonas sp. GV071 (assembly GCF_003050835.1). Lineage (GTDB taxonomy): Bacteria > Pseudomonadota > Gammaproteobacteria > Pseudomonadales > Pseudomonadaceae > Aquipseudomonas. The sequence continues at coordinate 41,883 of NZ_QAOJ01000021.1, forward strand.
GACGTGATCAACGTCTCCGGCCACCGCATCGGCACCGCCGAAGTGGAGAGTGCCTTGGTCCTGCACGACGCGGTGGCCGAAGCCGCCGTGGTCGGCTATCCCCATGACGTCAAAGGCCAGGGCATCTATGCCTTCGTCACCCTGATGCAGGGCATCGAGGTGAGCGACGAGCTGCAGAAAGAATTGCTGGCGATGGTCGGCAAGGAAATCGGCAGTTTTGCCAAACCAGAGCTGCTGCAATGGGCGCCGGGCTTGCCAAAAACCCGTTCGGGGAAAATCATGCGGCGCATTCTGCGCAAGATTGCCTGCAACGAACTGGACAGCCTCGGTGACACCTCGACCCTGGCCGACCCGTCCGTGGTGGACAGCCTGATCGACAACCGCCTCAACCGCTAACTGCAACGCCCGGCGCTGCACCCGCGCCGGGCCTGCTTACGAAGTGAGTGATGGAATTTCTCCGCCAGCGTATCGAACGCCAGGTGCTCAGCCTTACCGGACTGGCCCTGGGCCAGATCGACTTTGAACAACCCGCGGGCGACCCCGGCCTGTTCGGTCCCGACGCCGTGTGCTGGCGCGTGCATGGTGACTTCACCAGCATGATGATCGGCGGCATCAGCGCACTGTTGCTGCAAGCCTTGCACCCCCTGGCCCTGGCCGGCGTGTGGGACCACTCGAATTTTCGCCAGGACCTGCTCGGCCGCCTGCGCCGCACCGGGCAGTTTATTTCCGGCACCACCTATGGCTCGCGCAAAGACGCCAACTGGCTGATCGACAAGGTGCGCACCATTCACCTGCAAGTGACCGGCACCGCCGCCGATGGCCGCCCCTACGCGGCCAGCGACCCTGAGTTGTTGACCTGGGTGCATGTGGCCGAAGTCAGCAGTTTTCTCGCCGCCCACCTGCGCTATTGCAACCCGGATTTACCGGTGAGCGAGCAAGACCGTTACTACGATGAAATCGCCCTGATCGCCGAACGCCTGGGCGCCACCAACGTGCCGCGCAGTTGCCAGCAAGTGGCCGATTACCTGGAAGGCATACGCCCGCAATTGCGCTGCGATGAGCGCAGCCTCGAGATCATGGACGTGCTGTTCAACGCCCCGGCACCGAGCACCGTGGCCAAGCCCTTTGGTGCATTGATGATGCGCGCCGGGGTCGACCTGCTGCCGCGCTGGGCGGCCGACATGCTCGGCCTGCAACTGTCGGAACGCCAGCGCCTGCTGATTCGCAGCGGGGTCAAACGCAGTGCGCCCATGCTGCGTTGGGCGGTGCGCAGCGGCGCCTATCACCGGGCGCGTAAACGCATGGGGTTGCCGGCGCTGCGCTGACCCACCAGTCAGCCCTGCGTGTGGTCGCCGCCCACGCCCTGTGCCACCATAACCGCCCGCCGCGGCCTGGCCGCGCCCTGCTTAGATGAGGAACTGCGCCATGCAAGACGTCGTAATCGTTGCCGCCACCCGTACCGCCGTCGGCAGTTTCCAGGGCTCGCTGGCCGGTATTCCTGCCGTCGATCTTGGCGC
>NZ_QAOJ01000022.1 GCF_003050835.1 Pseudomonas sp. GV071
AGAGAAACCTGCTTCGACCCATGCTCCCTCACGGTCTCGTAACCAAAGGGAACCACGGTCTGAAGCAGGTTGAATTTAGCTTACAAGGGGACCCGAAGCGCAGCGTAGGGCCTAGGTTGGGGCAAGCCGTTTTTGCTTACTTTTTAGGGCGACTGCTAAAAAGTGAGTCGCGCGTAAGGCGCGAAACAAAACGCCCAGCACACACGCAAACGAAGAAATACACCTAACTCTTGATCACCAAACTCAACGCCTCCTCCGCCAACTCATCCAAACTCATCGGCCCTTCCGCCCGAAACCACGTGGTGCTCCAAGAAAGCGCCCCGGTCAGAAACCGCCGCTGCACAAAGGGATCCCCCTTGAAGTAGCCGGCGTCCTTGGCCTCCCCCAACACCTGCAACCAGATCTGCTCATACGTATCGCGCAAATCGAGGATATACGCCTGCCCCTCAGAAGACAGCGACCGCCACTCATACACCAACACCGCCATCGCCTCGCCAGTGCCGCCCATAATCGACTGCAACTCACAGCGAATCAGCGCCAACACCCGCTCACGCACCGTACCGGCATCCGCCAGCGCCGCGCGCATCAACGCCGTGTTGTAGCGAATGGTTTCCTCCATCACCGAACGAAGAATCTCATCCTTGCTCTTGAAGTGATGAAAAATGCTGCCCGACTGAATCCCCACCGCACTGGCCAGATCACGCACCGTAGTGCGGTCATACCCCTTGCTGCGAAACAGGTGCGCCGCCGTTTGCAGCAACTTGCCGCGCGCGCTCTCCGGGTCGGTGACCTGGCCGTCGACCACCAGATCGTGCATCACCTTCTGGGCTTGTTGCTCATCCACGCGTATTCCCCCTAGCCCGACGCCCGGCCTTAGAAGTGGCAAGTGCTTGTCGGCATTGGTGAAATTTAAGCGTGAAGATTCAACCAAGCAAGCGCTTGGCCATGCTTTAGTTGAGAAAGGTGAAATCGGGGCTTCCATAACCAAGCGCTTGCTTGGTATGGTCGGCACATCGATCGGCCAACGGACTTATTCCAATGACAAAAACCGTACGCATCGGCTGCGCCTCCGCCTTCTGGGGCGATACCTCCACCGCCGCCGCGCAATTGGTGAATGGCAGCGACCTGGATTACCTGGTGTTCGACTACCTGGCCGAAATCACCATGTCGATCATGGCCGGCGCGCGCATGAAAAACCCCGAGCAAGGCTATGCCGGCGACTTTATCGAGGTGCTTGCGCCGCTCCTGCACACCATCGCCAACAAAAAAATGCGCGTGATCAGCAATGCCGGCGGCGTCAATCCGCAAGCCTGTGCCGCAGCGCTGGCCGCCGCCTGCGAGAAAGCCGGCGTGTCGCTGAAAATCGCTGTGCTGCATGGCGACAACCTGCAAACCAAATTGCCCGAACTGAACAAAGCCGGCACCCGCGAAATGTTCAGCGGCAACCCGCTGCCGCCAATGTGCGTATCGGTCAACGCCTACCTCGGCGCGCCAGGCATTGTCGAAGCGCTGGCCCTGGGAGCCGATATCGTGATTACCGGCCGGGTGGTCGACAGCGCGGTGGTCAGCGCCGCCCTGGTGCATGAATTCGGCTGGAGCTGGCAGGACTACGACAAGCTCGCCCAAGCCGCCCTGGCCGGCCACATCATTGAATGCGGCGCGCAGTGCACCGGCGGCAATTTCACTGACTGGGAAAGCGTGCCGGACTACGAGCACATCGGTTTTCCGCTGATCGAAGTGGCGGCCGATGGCGGCTTTATCGTCAGCAAACCGGCCGGCACCGGCGGCCTGGTGACGCCCTTTACGGTCGGCGAGCAGATGCTCTACGAAATCGGCGACCCACGCGCTTACCTGCTGCCCGATGTGGTCTGCGACTTCACGCAGGTGCAGCTCAACGAAGTCGGCAGCGACCGTGTAGAAGTGCTCGGCGCCAAGGGCCTGCCGCCTACCAATCAATACAAGGTTTCCGCCACCTACCCCGACGGTTTCCGCTGCACCGCCAGTTGCCTGATTGCGGGCATCGATGCGGTGAAAAAAGCCCAGCGCGTCAGCCAGGCGATCATCAGCAAAACCGCCGAGATGTTCGCCGCCCGCGGCTGGCCCGGCTACGTCGAAACCAATATCGAACTGCTCGGTAGCGAGGCCACTTACGGCCCCCATGGCCAGCGCCAGGACAGCCGCGAAGTGGTAGTAAAACTGGCCGTGCGGCATGCGAAGAAAGAAGCGCTGGTGTTGTTCTCCCGCGAGATTGCCCAAGCGGCCACCGGCATGGCGCCGGGACTGACCGGCATTGTCGGCGGGCGCCCCACCGTGTACCCGGTGATTCGCCTGTTCTCGTTTCTGGTGGATAAAAACGCCTGCGAACTCTCCGTGGAACTCAACGGTGAACGTCATCCGGTCGCCCTACCCGCCGTCGACACTTTTGCCATCAGCAGCCTGCGCGAAGAACAGGAAGTGCCACCAGCAGACGGCCTCGCCGATGCCAGCGTACCGCTGGTGAAACTGGCGGTGGCGCGCTCCGGCGACAAAGGCAATCACAGCAATATCGGAGTGATGGCCCGCGAGTCCGAGTACCTGCCGTGGATTGCCGCCGCACTGAGCGTGGAAGCGGTAGCCGACTGGATGGGCCATGTGCTTGATCCGGTTCACGGGCAAATCAGCCGCTGGTACCTGCCGGGGTGCCAGGGCCTGAACTTCCTCTTGGAAAACGCCTTGGGCGGCGGCGGTGTCGCCAGTTTGCGCATCGACCCGCAAGGCAAAGCGTTTGCCCAGCAGTTGTTGGAATTCCCGGTGCCGGTGCCCAAGGCCTTGGCAGAAAAGTTGGTATGACGGATGCCCCCCCGTAGGAGCGGCTTCAGCCGCGATGCTTTTGATCTTAAAAGCATCGCGGCTAAAGCCCCTCCCACAAAAAAAAGAACAACAAGCGAGAGCCGCACATGAGCTACGACTCCATCTACAAACCCGGCCTGTTCAGCGGCCAAACCATTATGGTCACCGGCGGTGGCAGCGGTATCGGCCGTTGCACCGCCCATGAGCTGGCGGCCCTCGGCGCGCACGTGGTGCTGGTCGGGCGCAAGTGGGAAAAACTCGAAGCCACCACCGCCGAAATCATCAGCGATGGCGGCAGCGTCAGCTGGAAAGCGGCCGATATCCGCGAGGAAGAAGTGGTGAAAGCCATGGTCGCCGAGGTGCTGGCCGAGCACGGTCAAATCCATCACCTGGTCAACAACGCCGGCGGCCAATACCCGGCGCCGCTGGTGTCGATCAACCAGAAAGGTTTCGAAACCGTGGTGCGCACCAACCTGGTCGGCGGCTTTCTGGTGGCCCGCGAAGTGTTCAGCCAGTGCATGAGCAAACAGGGCGGCAGCATCGTCAATATGCTCGCCGACATGTGGGGCGGCATGCCGGGCATGGGCCACTCCGGCACCGCCCGCGCCGGCATGGAAAACTTCACAAAGACCGCCGCCGTCGAATGGGGCCATGCCGGGGTGCGGGTGAATGCCGTGGCGCCGGGCTGGATTGCTTCCAGCGGCATGGACACCTACCCCGACTCGATGAAAACCATGATCCGCTCGCTCAAGGACCATGTGCCCTTGCAACGCATCGGCACCGAATCGGAAGTGGCCTCGGCCATCGTCTTTTTGCTTACCCCCGGCGCCAATTTCATCAGCGGCAACACCATCCGTATCGACGGTGCAGCCAGCCAGGGCAGCCGCGCCTGGACCCTGGGCAAAGCCAAGAACGTGGAGTCGTACAACGGTTTCCACCGCGCCTATGTGCCGGACGTGCTCAAACCTGCGGACAACAAGGAGTAAGTCATGCCGGTGATTCAATCCGAACTGGACGTGCACAGCGCCGACTACGCCCGCAATCGCGAGGCCATGCTGGCCACCATCGCCGGCTTTCGTGAGGTGGAACAGAAGGTGTTGGACAAGGCAGCCGAGGCCAAAGCCAAGTTCGACAAACGCGGCCAGTTACTGCCTCGCGAACGCCTGAACCTGCTGCTCGACCCTGGCGCACCGTTCCTCGAACTGGCCTCGCTGGCCGGCTACAAATTGCATGACGACAAAGACGGCACCCAGGCCGGTGGCGGCATCATTTCCGGCATCGGCTATATCGCTGGCGTGCGCTGCCTGGTGAACGCCAGCAACAGCGCGATCAAGGGCGGCACCATTTCCCCCAGCGGCCTGAAAAAGACCCTGCGCCTGCAACAGATCGCCTTCGAAAACAAATTGCCGGTGGTGACGCTCGCCGAAAGCGGCGGCGCCAACCTTAACTACGCGGCGGATATTTTCGTCGAGGGCGCACGCGGCTTTGCCAACCAGGCGCGCATGTCGGCCATGGGCTTGCCGCAGGTTACCGTGGTGCATGGCTCCAGCACCGCTGGCGGCGCGTACCAGCCGGGGTTGTCGGATTACACCGTGGTGGTGCGTGGCAAAGCCAAGATGTTTCTCGCCGGCCCGCCGCTGCTTAAAGCTGCCACTGGCGAGGTGGCCACCGACGAAGAACTGGGCGGCGCGGAGATGCACGCACAAATCGCCGGCACCGCCGAATACCTGGCCGAAAATGACGCCGACGGCGTGCGCATTGCCCGTGAAATCGTCGGTATGTTGCCGTGGAATGAACAGCTGCCCCATCGCCCACGCAAAGCCGTGCGCGAGCCGCTGTACCCGGCCGAAGAGCTGCTGGGCCTGATCCCCAGCGACGCGAAAAAACCGTACGACGTGCGCGAAATCATCGCCCGCATTGCCGACGGCTCCGAGTACCTGGATTTCAAACCCGAGTTCGATAACCAGACCATTTGCGGCCAGTTGAAAATCGAAGGCCTGGCCTGCGGGTTTATCGGCAACAACGGCCCGATCACACCGAAAGGCGCAGCCAAGGCGGCGCAGTTCATTCAGCTGTGTGACCAGAGCAACACGCCGATTCTGTTCTTCCACAACACCACCGGCTTTATGGTCGGCACCGAGTCGGAACAGCACGGCGTGATCAAGCACGGCTCCAAGCTCATTCAGGCAGTAGCCAATGCCCGCGTTCCGAAGCTGACCATCGTGGTCGGCGGCTCGTACGGCGCCGGCAACTACGCCATGTGCGGCCGCGGCCTGGACCCACGCTTTATCTTCGCCTGGCCAAACAGCCGCACGGCGGTGATGGGCGGTGCCCAGGCCGGCAAGGTGCTGCGCATTGTCACCGAGGAAAAACACCTTAAGGAAGGCAAGGAAGCCGACCCGAAGATGCTCGACATGCTGGAAACCGTCACTGCACAAAAACTCGACAGCCAATCCACCGCGCTCTACGGCACCGCCAGCCTGTGGGACGACGGCCTGATCGACCCGCGTGACACGCGCAAATTGCTCGGTTTCCTGCTCGATATCTGCGCCGAAGCCGAGGTGCGGCCGTTGAAGGCCAATACCTATGGTGTGGCGCGATTCTGACAAAAACGCACAACCGTAGGTTGGGTTGAGCAACGCGAAGCCCAACAACTGGGCCCCAACACGCGGCGTCTGCTCAATGTTGGGCTTCGCTGCGCTCAACCCAACCTACGAATAGCCGAATTACCGAATTACCGAATTCCCGAGGAGAATAAAAAAATGATCATCACCCAGGAACACGAAGAACTTCGCCGCACGGTGCGCAACTTTGTCGACAAGGAAATCAACCCGCACGTCGATGAGTGGGAAAAGGCCGGGCGCTTCCCGATCCACGACATTTTCAAGAAGGCCGGCGAGCTCGGTCTGCTGGGTATTTCCAAGCCGGAAAAATTCGGCGGCATGGGTCTGGATTACAGCTACTCGATCGTCGCCGCTGAAGAGTTCGGCACCATCCGTTGCGGCGGCATTCCGATGTCCATCGGCGTGCAAACCGACATGTGCACCCCGGCCCTGGCGCGCTTTGGCTCCGATGAACTGCGCGACGAGTTTCTCCGTCCGGCCATCACTGGCGAGGCGGTCGGCTGCATCGGCGTGTCGGAAGTCGGTGCCGGCTCTGACGTCGCCGGGCTGAAAACCACCGCCCGCAAAGACGGCGACGACTACGTGATCAACGGCAGCAAGATGTGGATCACCAACTCGCCGTCGGCCGACTTTATGTGCCTGCTGGCCAACACCTCGGACGACAAGCCGCACATCAACAAATCGCTGATCGTGGTGCCGATGAACACCAAGGGCATCAGCGTCTCGCCGCACCTGGACAAGCTCGGCATGCGCAGCTCGGAAACCGCCCAGGTGTTCTTCGATGACGTGCGCGTGCCGCAGCGCAACCGCATCGGCCACGAAGGCGCCGGTTTCATGATGCAGATGCTGCAATTCCAGGAAGAACGCTTGTTTGGCGCGGCCAATATGATCAAGGGCCTGGAGTACTGCGTGGACGCCACCATCGAGTACTGCAAAGAACGCAAAACCTTCGGCCAGCCGCTGATCGACAACCAGGTCATCCACTTTCGCATGGGTGAACTGGCCACCGAAATCGAGTGCCTGCGCGCCCTGGTCTACCAGGCCACCGAGCAGTACATCAAAGGCCGCGACGTGACCAAGCTGGCCTCCATGGCCAAGCTCAAAGCCGGGCGCCTGGGCCGCGAAGTAACCGACAGCTGCCTGCAATACTGGGGCGGCATGGGTTACATGTGGGACAACCCGGTGGCCCGCGCCTACCGCGACGTGCGCCTGGTGTCGATTGGCGGCGGCGCCGACGAAATCATGCTGGGCATTATCGCCAAGCTGATGGGTACCCTGCCGGGCAAGAAGAAGGGCTAAGCCATGACCTTACCCACCGTCACCACCCTGCTGCTGGAGCACGCCGACGGCGTGCTCACCATCACCCTCAACCGCCCCGACGCGCGCAACGCCATGAGCCTGGCCATGGTCGAGGAACTGCGCGCCGTGCTGCGTACCAGCGCCGCCGACGCCAGCATCCGCGCCCTGGTATTGCGAGGTGCCGGCGGGCACTTCTGTGCCGGCGGCGACATCAAGGACATGGCCGGCGCCCGCGCCAGGGCGCAAACCGACGGTGAAGACGCCTACCGCCAACTCAACCGCGCCTTTGGTGCCTTGCTGGAAGAAGCGCAGAACGCCCCGCAGGTACTGATCGCTGTGCTTGAAGGCGCCGTGCTTGGCGGTGGTTTTGGCCTGGCCTGTGTGTCGGATATCGCCATCGCCCAGAGCAGCGCCAAGTTCGGCTTGCCGGAAACCAGCCTGGGGATCATTCCCGCGCAGATCGCGCCCTTTGTGGTAAAGCGCATCGGCCTGACCCAGACCCGCCGCCTGGCGCTGACGGCGGCGCGCTTTGACGGTGAAGAGGCGTTGCGGTTGGGCTTGGTGCATTTTTCTGAAGCCGAAGTTGAGCCGCGTTTGGCGCAGGTGTTGGAACAGGTTCGCCAATGCGCGCCGGGGGCCAATGCGGCGACCAAGGCGCTGTTGCTGGCTACCGAAAACGAACCGCTGAACACCTTGCTCGACCAGGCCGCCGGGCTGTTTGCTGCGGCCGTGGTGGGCGAAGAAGGCGTGGAAGGGACGATGGCATTTATGCAGAAGCGTAAGCCTGGGTGGGCGGTGTGACTGCTTTTACCCCTCACCCTAACCCTCTCCCACAAGGGGAGAGGGGACTGGACCGCGACTCGGTCTGCTCCCCTCGCCCGTTTGCGGGAGAGGGGCTGGGGGTGAGGGCATCCTGCAAACACAAGAATAAGAAAGGAGCCCACTGACCATGCCAGCCTTCAACAAGATTCTGATCGCCAACCGCGGTGAAATCGCCTGCCGCGTCATGCGCACCGCCCACGCCCTGGGCTACCGCACCGTGGCCGTCTACAGCGACGCCGACGCCGATGCCCGCCATGTGCAACTGGCCGACCAGGCGGTGAACATCGGCCCGGCGCAGGTCAACCAGTCCTACCTGTCGATTGACGCCATCATCGCCGCCGCACAGAAAACCGGTGCCGACGCGGTCCACCCCGGCTACGGTTTTCTCTCGGAAAACGCCGCCTTTGCTCAGGCCTGCGAAGCCGCCGGCATCGTCTTTATCGGCCCGACCGTGGAAGCCATTCACCTGATGGGCAGCAAACGCCTGTCGAAAATCGCCATGATCAAAGCCGGTGTGCCGTGCATTCCCGGCTACGAAGGCGCCGAGCAGGATGACCAGCTACTGGTCAGTGAAGCCGAGCGCATTGGCTACCCGTTGATGATCAAGGCCAGCGCCGGTGGCGGTGGTCGTGGCATGCGTCTGGTGCATGAGCCCAGCGAGCTGCTTGCGCAGATCCGCACCGCCCGCTCCGAGGCGCAGAACGCCTTTGGCTCTGGCGAACTGATTCTCGAGCGCGCGGTGCTGCAACCGCGGCACGTGGAAATTCAGGTGTTCGGCGACCAGCACGGACAGATCGTCTACCTGGGCGAACGCGACTGCTCGGTGCAGCGCCGCCACCAGAAAGTGGTCGAAGAAGCGCCCTGCCCAGTGATGACGCCGGCACTGCGCCAGGCCATGGGCGAAGCGGCGGTGAAAGCCGCAGCTTCGGTGAATTACGTCGGCGCCGGCACGGTGGAGTTTCTGCTCGACCAGAGCGGCGAGTTCTTCTTTCTGGAAATGAACACCCGCCTGCAAGTGGAGCACCCGGTGACCGAGCTGATCACCGGCCAGGACCTGGTGGCCTGGCAGCTGCAAGTCGCCGCAGGCCAGCCGCTGCCGTTGCGCCAGGAGCAGATCCAGCTGACGGGCCACGCCATGGAAGTGCGCCTGTACGCCGAAGACGCAGCCAATAACTTCCTGCCGCAAACCGGCGCCGTGCTGCGCTGGGAGCCGGCCGAGCTGGAGGGCATCCGCATCGACCATGGCCTGGTCGAAGGTCAGCGCATCACGCCGTTCTACGACCCCATGCTGGCCAAAGTCATCGCCTATGGCGCCACCCGCGACGAAGCGCGGCGCAAGCTGGTACGGGCGGTGGAAGACTGCGTACTGCTGGGGGTCAACGGCAACCAGCGCTTTCTCGCCAACCTGCTGGCTCACGACCAATTCGCCGCGGGTAACGCCACCACCGCGTTTATCGCCGAGCACTTCCAGGCTGACGAAAGCCTCAGCCCGCAAGCACCGAGTGCGGTTGAGCTGGCCAGCGCCGCCGCCCTGCTCTACCAGGCTGGCGCCGAGGCCCGCGCCCACCAGGTGGAACTGGCCGGTTGGCGTAACGCCGGTAATGCGCCCTGGCGCTTTGTGCTTAAGCATGGCGAGGACAAATACGCGGTAGAGCTGAGCGTGCAGCAATCCGGCCCACAACCGCGTTTGCTGGCCAGCGTTGGCGAACAGCAACTCGACCTGCAACTGCTCAACCACGATGGCCGCTGGGCCACCCTGAATATCGATGGCGTACGCCAGCGCCTTGCCTATCACCACGCTGGCCAGCAGCTGTGGCTGTACGGTCATAACGGCAACCTGGAACTGCACGACGTGACCCACGAGCCGGTCAGTGCCGCAGGGGCAGCAGCCTCGGGCGTGATCAAAGCGCCCATGGATGGAGCAATTGTCGATGTGCTGGTTGCCGAGGGCGAGCGCGTCAGCAAAGGGCAACTGCTGGTGGTGCTGGAGGCGATGAAAATGGAACACCCACTTAAGGCCGCCAGTGAGGGTGTGGTGCGGCGGGTGCAGGCCAATAAAGGCGATCAGGTGAAGGGTCGGCAGGTGTTGGTGGAGATAGAGGCCGACTCATAGACCGTGCTAACCGCGCCCTCTCCCCCGGCCCCTCTCCCGCAAGCGGGCGAGGGGTGACGACTGCATGCGCCTCCCTCGGTCGGTCCCCTCTCCCGCTTGCGGGAGAGGGCTAGGGAGAGGGGCCTTTGATGTCATCCCCAACAAACAATAAAAACCTTTGGAGATTCACCTTATGTCCCTGTCCGGCAAAACCCTGTTTATCTCCGGCGCCAGCCGTGGCATTGGCCGCGAGATCGCGCTGAAGGCCGCTGCTGAGGGCGCCAATATTGTCATCGCGGCAAAAAGCGCCGAGGCCCATGCCAAGCTCGAAGGCACCATCCATTCGGTGGCCGCCGAGGTCGAGGCCGTTGGCGGCAAAGCCCTGGCGCTGCAGCTGGATGTGCGCGACGAAGAGGCGGTAAAGGCCGCGATGGCCAAGGCCGCCGAGCACTTCGGCGGCATCGATGCGCTGGTCAACAATGCCGGGGCGATCAAGCTGGTGGGCGTCGAGCACTTGCAACCCAAGCGCTTCGACCTGATGTTCCAGATCAACACCCGCGCGGTGATGGTTTGCAGCCAGGCGGCGCTGCCCTACCTGAAGCAGAGCAAGGGCCACATTCTCAATCTGTCACCGCCACTGAACATGGACAGCAAATGGTTCGCCCAGCACGGCCCCTACACCGTGACCAAGTACGGCATGAGCATGCTCACCGTGGGCATGAGCGAGGAGTTCGCCAAGTACGGCATCAGCGTCAATTCGTTATGGCCTAAAACCATGATCGCCACCGCCGCCATCGAATTCGAGCTGGGCAGCCGTGAGGCGTTCAAGCGTGCGCGGGTGCCGGCGATCATGGCCGATGCTGCCCATGCGATTCTCAGCAGCAGCGGCCGGGCGATCACCGGCCGCCTGCTGATTGATGAAGAGATTCTGCGTGAACAGGGCCAGGTCGAGTTCGAGCACTACCGTTTCGACCCGGCTGGCGGCACCCTGATTCAGGACTTGTTCGTCGACTGATCGCCCGCCCCGGCGCCCTCGCCTGTTGCCGGGCGTTGCGCCGGGGCGGCGTACCAGTTCTCCTCGGCCACCACCTTGGCGTCGAGCGGGTCGCCCAGGTAATGCGGCGACATGATCTGCACGCCGTATTCGTTGAACACATCCTGTATATGCGCATGCAGCGCCGACATCAGCAGTGCCCGCGGGCGCGGCAAGGTAAAGATCGCCTGGGCCACCAGACGGTATTCGGGGTAGAAATCCGACAGCGAGGTCTGGAACACCAGCGGCGCCGGTTCGCTGACGATACCGTCGGTGCGCCGCGCGGCTTCGATCAGCATCGCCTCGACCTGACGCCACGGCGTGTCGTAGCCAATGGTCACCACCGTGTCGACGATATAACCAGTGCCCTGCACGGCGCGGGAGTAGTTCTTGGTCACCGTGCCGGTGATCATCGAATTGGGCAGGGTCAGCACTTCACCCAGGCCCGTACGAATGCGGGTGGTGAACATGCCCATCTCGGTGACCGTGCCTTCATGCTCGCCAATGCGCACGTACTCGCCGTTACGCAGGGTGCGGGTGTAAGTCAGGATCAGCCCGGAGGCCGCCTGCCCCACCAGGCTCGACGCGCCTAGGGAAACCATCAGACCGATCAGCACCGACAGCCCCTTGAACGCTTCGGTGCCGGCACCCGGCAAGTAGGGGTAAGCCATGGCCAGGGCAAACAGCCAGATGCCCAGCGAGGTCAGGCGTGAGGTCGGTTGCAGGGTCTCTTCGTTCAGCCAGTCGACACTATGGCTTTGGTAGGCCAGACGCTTGAGCAGGCGTTGGGCAAAGGCGCTGATACCGCGGGCGATAAAAAAGATCAGCACGGCGATCAGCAAGCCCGGCACTGCACGCACGATGCCTTGCAAGACGTACTCGAGCACATCGAACAGATAACTGTTGAGGCGCTCGCCCCAGGGCCGGGTATAGGGGAAACGCGACAGCACAAAGCTCAGCCACTCATACGCCAGCAACAGCACCAAGGTCCAGCGCAGGAGGTCGAGCAGGCGGTTGACCAGGGTGTAGAGAAAACGCAAATCAAGAATCTGCGCACCGCCCACTTTCAGATCGCGGGCCTTTTGCTGCATCAGCATCGGCAGCGCCTGGTAGAGCTTGCGGCGCAGCCAGTGGATGGACCAGAGCAAGGCCACAAACAGCAGGGTCGCCGCCAGGCTGTAGCCGACGGCGCTGAGCATGGCGCTCAAGGTACGCCCTTCGTGGGTCTCTTCCACCACCTGGCGCAGGCGTTCGGCGGCGAGCTTGGCGGTCTGCTCGGTGCTTTGCTGCTCCAGCGGATCGACGTCTTTGGGGGTGACGATAAAGCTGCGGCGGCCGTTGAGCAGGACGATGAAACTCTTCTGGATCGGCTGCAAGGTGACCTGCAACTCGCCGCCGTCGCGCATGATTTCGCTGATTGCCGCGTCGGCCCGCTCAACCCGCACCGCTGGCACCTCGCCCATCAAGACGGCGCGAAAGACCATGATGGTGCGGTTGGCAATTTGCAGTTCCGCTGGCGAGTCGCTCAGGCTCAGGGTTTGCGGGTTGTCCTCGACGCTCTGCTCGGCCAGCGCAGAGAATGCCATTGCCAACGCCAGGCCCCCGCCCAGCATCCGCTGTAAAAACCTACCCATACCTGCTCCTTGAATGGCCATTCTGGTTGCGCATACGTTCCGCCAACCTGCTCTGATATATAGACCGGCCATAGGCTTTTGCCGCTTTATTTCGCGGCTATTTGCCCATCTGCCCGCCACTGCCCGCAGCAGGGTCATAGTCCCAGCGGGATGGGCGAACTAGAGTTAGGGCTCGTTCCCGATAACAGCATAACGACGCGAACATGAGCCAAGCCGATCTGATCACCCCTGCCCGCTTCATCGCCCACCTGCCGCCGATCGTTGCTCGCGTGCCGCGCATGTTGCGCGGCCTGTATTACGCCGGCATCCGTAACCGCGAGAAGAACCTGTCACTGGCCTGGGCCCTGGAACGCGCTGCCGAGCGCTACCCCGAGCGCCCGGCCGTGCTCGAAGAAAACCGCCAGCTCAGCTACGCGCAGTTCAATGCCTGGGCCAACCGCCTGGCCCGCGCCCTGCAGAAACAGGGCGTGGTGCATGGCAGCGTGGTGGCGGTGATGCTGGAGAACCGCATCGAGGTGCTCTTGCTCCTCGCCTCCCTGGCAAAGCTCGGCGCGGTGGGCGCGCTGGTCAACACCACCCAGCGTGGCCAGGTGTTGGTGCACAGCCTGAATCTGGTCAAACCCAGCCATTTCGTTATCGGTGAAGAGTTACGCGAACCCTTCGAAACAGTGCGCGAGCAGGTGTTTGGCAGCGATCAACACTGCTACTGGCTCGGCGATGGCGACAGCTTGAACGTGCCCAGCACCGCCCCCGAGGGTTGGCAAAACCTCATGGACCTGGCCTGGAGCGAGCCCCACGACAACCTCGCCGACAGCGCCAAGGTGCGCCTCAAAGACCCCTGTTTCCTGATCTACACCTCGGGCACCACCGGCCTGCCCAAGGCCTCGATCATGAGCCACGGCAAATGGATCAAGGCCTATGGGGGCTTCGGCCACTCGGGCCTCGGCCTCACCGACCAGGACGTGCTCTACCTGACGCTGCCCTGCTACCACAACAATGCCGTGACCGTGTGCTGGAGCGCGGCCCTGGCCGGCGGTGCGGCCATTGCCCTGCGCCGGCGTTTCTCCGCCAGCGCCTTCTGGAAAGACGTGCAGCACTACCAGGCCACCTGCTTTGGCTACATCGGCGAACTGTGCCGCTACCTGCTGAACCAGCCCACCAGCCCGGAAGAGCTGAACAACAGCCTCACCTGCATGATCGGCAACGGCCTGCGCCCGTCAATCTGGGGCGAGTTCAAGCAGCGCTTCGGCATTGCGCGGATCACCGAGTTCTATGCCTCGAGCGAGGGCAATATCGGCTTTACCAACGTGTTCAATTTCGACAATACCGTGGGTTATTCGCCGGCCACCTACGCCATCGTTCGCTACGACCTGGAGAACGACCGGCCGCTGCGCACCAAGAAGAATTTCCTGCAGAAAGCCGACAAGGGCGAGCCAGGTTTGCTGATCACCGAGATCAGCGCCAAATGGCCGTTCGATGGCTACACCGACCCGGCCAAAAGCGAAGCGGTGATCCTGCGCAACGTGTTCAAAAAGGGCGACGCCTGGTTCAACACCGGCGACCTGATGCGCGACATCGGCTTCAAGCACACCCAGTTCGTCGACCGCCTGGGCGACACCTTCCGCTGGAAAGGCGAAAACGTCTCCACCACCGAAGTGGAAAACGCCTTGGGCGCGTTTGCCGGTATTGAGGATGCGGTGGTGTATGGCGTGGAGATTCCCGGCACCAACGGCCGCTGCGGCATGGCCGCCCTGCGCCTGACCCCGGGCCTGCAGCTGGCCTGCGCCGAACTGGCGCTGCACCTGGACCGCGAACTGCCGGCCTATGCCGCGCCCCAGTTCGTGCGCCTGCTGCGCGAGGTGGAAACCACCGGCACCTTCAAATACAAAAAGAACGACTTGAAGACCGCCGCCTACAACCCGCTGCTGGTGAGCGACCCGCTGTATGTGCGGTTACCGGGGAGTAGGCAGTTCGAGGTGTTGGATTGGGCAGTGTATGAGGCGATTCAGAACGGGGTGCATCGGTTTTAGGCGGGTTTTTTCGTTTCCAGGGATCGCGGCTGAAGCCGCTCCTACGGTATGCACAATCTGTAGGAGCGGCTTCAGCCGCGATCCCTGCAAACGCTAATGGCGGAATTTGAACTGCAGCTCCGCGCCATCCACGGTATCCAACAAGCCGGCGTCTTTATCCTGATCACGGAGGTGGTCACTGGTGATCACCCGCCCGCCCATCTCGAATGAGCTCTGTTCGCCCGTCTTGTCGCCGAACAATTGCGGCAGCAAGGCCGGTGGCGGCTCAGTGGTGCTCGGGGTTGGCTCACTGGCACCAAAAGCGGCCACTTCCGGCTCCAACTTTTTCACCGCGTCCTTGGGCAGGTGCAGGTTCAGTGTGGGTTTTTCCACTTTGGCTTGCTTGACCGCGTCGCTGGCTTTTTTCTGTGCTTCGGTCTGTGGCTTGGCCACTTGCAGGCGCTGGATCTTGTCCGGCGGCTGCGGAGTGCGCACTGGGCTAGCTGTCACCTCGGCAGGTTTTTGCGCGGTGCTGGCCTGTTTCTTTTCGGGCGCTTCAGGCAGCGGCTCGAGCTTGCTCTTAACCAGGGGTTCAAACGGCTTGGGCGTGTTCGCCGACGCCGGCTTGGCGCTCGGTTTGGCGGCTGGCGTTTGCGCAGCAACGGGTTCAGCGGCTTGCGTCACCGCCGGCGGCTGGGGCGTCGGCGGCGTTTTTGGCGGGGTTGGGTCTTTGTCGCAGGCGCCTAATAACAGCATCGCGAGCAACAGCCCGAGGGGGCGAATTAACATCATGGCAGTAGTCGAACTCGGCAGAGAGCATCATGCTCGCGCGCTCAGCCATCCCTGGCAAGCGCGCATTCCGGGCAGCAACTGGCTACTGCCCCTCTACTGCTGACCACGTTGCAGGCGTAAACGTTGCAACTCCTGGCTCAGGTCGCGCTGCGGATAAAGTTGTTGCAGGGTGTGCAATTGCTGCTGAGCCAGATCGGCCTGCCCGGTTTGTTGCAGGTCCAGAATCTGCTTCAGGTTGCGTTGCAGGTGCGCCTCTTCACTCTCCTTGTCGGCCTTGGCCTTACTCGCCATCAGTGGCGCTTCTGGCACGGCGGCATCGGCAAAGGGTGCAGCAGCGGGTGCTGAAACGGCTTCGTCCTGGTTGATGTTTTCGTTCAACTGGCCGCTGATGATCACCGGTGCGGCCTGCTTACGCAGTTCCGGGCGGGGGCGCTCCAGCTCGGCGCGGGCGGCTTTTTTCTCCGTCTGCGGCTCGGCGGCGTACGAGGCATCCGGGTCTACCGCCTCGGCTTGCGGCGCCATGGCCGGAGCCGGCGCGGGGATGGAAAAGGACAGCGGCGCCGCATCGAACTGCTCGGGGCTGCGCTCTATGGTGCGGGTTGCCAAGCCAACGCCAATGCCCAGGGTAGCGATGCTGGCAAAAGCCATGGACCAGCGCGCCCGTTGGCTGCCACCGAACAGCCAGCCGTGCAGACGGCTTAATACCGGCGTCTTCGCCGGCTGCTGCTGCTGCTGCGCAAAGACCTCGGCCTGTGCCTGGGCAGCAGCCAGAATGCGCGCGTCCAATGCCGGCGGAGGCAGCTGTTCGCTGTGGCGGCGGTAGTGCTCAAGCATCTGTTGCTCAAGCTCGGCGCTTTCGCGCGGGTCGTTCGTCATAGGGATACCTCGTCGGCGGTGGCCGGGTCCGTCAGCAACCGTCGTAACTTGCTCAATGCGTAACGCAGGCGGCTTTTAACCGTTTCCGCCGGGGTGCTCGTCAGCGCGGCAATTTCATGCAACTCCAGGTCGCCGTGGGCGCGCAGCAGGAACACTTCGCGTTGCTCAGCCGGCAGATCATCCAGTGCCGCCTGCAGGCGCTGTTGATCACGGGTCAGGCTGAGCTGCTGCTCCGGGTTGGGCTGGGTGTCTGCCTCACCGTGCTGCAGCTCGTCGTACTCGTCCTGCAGGTTCTGGCGCTTGCCATGCTTGCGCCAATGGTCGATCAGGCGGTTGCGGGCAATCTGGTACAGCCAGGTGGTGAACTGCACCGCTTCGCGTTGCTGCGACTCGCTGCGGATCAGGCTCATCCAGGTTTCCTGGAAGATTTCTTCGGCCAATGCCGCGTCGTTGCACAGGCCACAGAGAAAACGGAACAGGCCCAGGCGGTGGCGTTCGTATAACAGCGCGAACGCCTGGCTGTCGCCTTGCCGGTAGCGACGCAGCAGCTCGGCGTCGCTCACAGCGGTTAACGGAGAAGGAGCGGCTGTCACGCTAGTCGACCTTGGCCATGGTGCTGGAAGAGGGAGTGGCGGCAGTGTGCAGGCTCTGCGCCAGTTCTACCAGTTGCACGAACTCGGCACGCAGCCCGAAGCGGTCTTCACCCTTGGCGCCACGGGCCAGTTCGGCGCTGGCGGCAAGGTCGAAGCCCTGGGTGTATTGCCCGCCCTTGAGCTGTTGGGCGAAGGCAGCCACGGCGGCGGCAAAACGCAGGTCGGCGCTGGCGTCGGCAATCGCCGGCACCTTGGCGTCGGCCGCAATCGGCACCTCCAGCAGACGGCTCTGCTGTTGCGGCGCTTTGTAGCGAATGCGCAGCAAGGCCATTTCGCTGGAGGCGGCGCGCTTCTCGGTCGCCTGGTAGCGCAACGGTTCCAGCCAGCCCTTGTTGCCGGCCGGGACGATTTCGTACAGCGCGGTCACCGTGTGGCCCGCGCCGATTTCGCCGGCATCGACTTTGTCGTTGCTGAAGTCTTCACGTTTCAGTGCACGATTTTCGTAGCCCAGCAGGCGGTATTCGCTGACCTGTGCGGGGTTGAATTCCACCTGAATTTTGACGTCCTTGGCCACCGTCACCAAGGTCGAGCTGAGCTGCTGCACCAGCACCTTGCGCGCCTCACGCAGGTTGTCGATATAGGCGTAATTACCGTTACCGGCGTCGGCCAGTTGTTCCATCAATTGTTCGTTGTAGTTATCGGTGCCAAAGCCCAGGGTGGTCAGCGACACGCCTGTCTGGCGTTTGTCTTCGGCAAGCTTTTTCAGGCTGTCGAAATCGCTGATGCCGACGTTGAAGTCACCATCGGTGGCCAGCAGGATGCGGTTGATGCCCTTGGCGACAAAACCTTGCTGCGCCTGCTGGTAGGCCAACTGGATGCCCGACTCCCCTGCTGTCGAACCGCCGGCCTGCAGTTGCTCGATGGCCGCGCGGATCTTGGCCTTTTCACTGCCCGCAGTCGGCGCCAACACCACCCGCGATTCGCCGGCATAGACCACCAGCGACACCTTGTCCTCGGCGCGCAGTTGGTCCACCAGCAGCTTCAGGGTGCTTTGCACCAGCGGCAAACCATCGGGGCGATCCATGGAGCCGGAGACGTCGACCAGAAACACCAGGTTGGCCGGCGGCATGGCCTGGCTTTGCAGCTCGGACGCCTTGATGGCGACTTTCAACAGGCGACTGTTGGGGTTCCACGGGGTAACCGCTAGTTCGGTGCTGACGCCAAACGGCGTGTCACCGGAGTTTTGCGGGTAGCCGTAGGGAAAGTAGTTCACCAGCTCTTCCAGGCGCACCGCCTCTTCCGGCGGCAGCTGACCGCGATTGAGAAAGCGCCGCACATTGGCGTAGCTACCGGTGTCGACGTCGATGCTGAAGGTGGAGACCGGGTCTTGCGCCACGGCGTGGATCGGGTTGTCGGCGAGCTTCTGGTACTGCTCACGGTATACGTCTTGGTAGCCCGGTGCCTGGATGTCGGCCATGGGGGCGACGGCCATACGCGGGGCGGGCATTACGGCGCCCATAACGGCAACGCTTTTTTTCAACTCGGCGGGCGCAGCCTGCTCGGCCAGCATGTCGCGGGAATAGGTGAGCGGCTCAGGGGCAGCCGGGGTTTTCGCGGCAACGGCGTCCGACTCCTTGACCGAGCAGGCGCTGAGTGCCAGGGCCAGACCAGCGGCGAAACCGTAGAACAGGGGCAAGCGGGATAGAGCGACATAGTGAGCCATCGGGGCGTCTCCTGGGGGGCCATTCGCTCAGGTAGACGGAGGGGGTATGGGGTTCGGGTTAAGGGGGGGTGAAAAAATTTTTGAAGCGGTGAACGGTGCCGAGATTCTGGGCCCCAGCCTGCGCTGGGGCGACGGTGGATGCGGCAAAAACCTCCGTCATCCCAGCGCAGGCTGGGATCCAGAATTTCAAGTCGAACGCGGTTACAGCAGGTTCGGGGTTTCCTGGCAAAGCTGATTGGCCAGCATCCCAAGCGTCATGATCGCCCGCTCCGACTCCCGGTTCCACGGGATCCCGCAGTTCAGCCGCACGCAGTGGTTGAACTGCTCGGTGTTACTGAAGATCAGCCCCGGCGCGATGCTGATGCCTTGCTGCAAGGCCCGCACGTGCAGGTCTTTGGTGTTGACCCGGCGCGGCAGGCTGACCCACAGAATGAAGCCGCCCTTGGGCCGGGTGATCTGCGTGCCTTCGGGAAAGTACTGCTGCACCGCCAGCTGAAAGGCGCTGAGGTTCTTGCGGTATTCGTGGCGGATGTAGCGCAGGTGGCGGTCGTAACCGCCGTTTTCCAGGTACGCGGCAACCCCCATCTGGGTGACGCTGCAGGCCGAGTGGGTGGTGAAGGTTTGCAGGCGCTGGATGTCGTCCTGGTACTTGCTGGCGATGATCCAGCCGACACGCACGCCCGGCGACAGGGTTTTCGAGAAGCTCGAGCAGTACAGTACGCGCCCTTCGCGGTCGTGGGATTTCAGCGCTTTGGTTGGCCCTTGTTCGAACAGCAACTCGCCATAGATATCGTCTTCGACGATGTGGAAATCGAACTCTCGCGCCTGGCGCAGCAGCTGTTTCTGCCGCTCTTCGGGAATGGTCCCTCCCAGCGGATTGCTCAGCCGCGCGGTCAGCACCAGGGCCTTGATCGGCCACTGGTTGGCCGCCAACTGCAGGGCTTCCAGGCTGATGCCGGTGCCGGGGTCGCTGGGGATCTCGAT
The DNA here is from genome assembly GCF_003050835.1 of Pseudomonas sp. GV071. Lineage (GTDB taxonomy): Bacteria > Pseudomonadota > Gammaproteobacteria > Pseudomonadales > Pseudomonadaceae > Aquipseudomonas. The sequence goes on from NZ_QAOJ01000022.1 coordinate 19,311, forward strand.
CACTTTCAGGCCGAGCAGATCAGCCAGTTGCAGCAGGCCGTAATAGGTCGGCGACTCGGTGGCGATCAGGTCGCCCGGCTTGGTCAGCACCCGCAGCGACATCTGCAGGGCGTCCACACAGCCGTGGGTGATCACCACTTCGGCCGGGTCGACCACTACACCAGCGTCACGCATGCGGATCGCCACCTGGCGGCGCAGCGGCTCGAAACCTGGGCTGAACATGTAGCTGAAGGCACGCGGGCTCTGGAAACGGGTGACCTTGGCCAATTGCTGATGCAGGGCGCGCACCGGCAGATAGTCGACATGCGGCACCGCCGCGCCGAATGGGAACACGCCCTCGCGCCGCGCCTCGGTGAGCACTTGATGGATGATGCTGCTGCGGGTGACCAGGCCTGGGCGTTCGACCCGGGCAATGTCAGGTGTGGCGGCAGTCAGCGCTGGGGTCTGGTGAACGTAGAAACCCGATTGCGGGCGTGCGCGGATCAGGCCCTGGTCTTCGAGATTGGCATAGGCCTGCAACACCGTGGCGTGGCTGACGTTCAGCTGTGAGCTCATCTTGCGCACCGACGGCACTCGCTCGCCCGGCTGGTAGACGCCACGGCGAATGTCTTCAGCCAATTGCTGGGCGATGCGTTGATAGAGCAACAGACTGGTCATGGCAGCTTTTCCTGGGTTACCTGAGCGCGAACACCGATACAGTAGCGAAACAGTCTAGAACTGAACCGGCACAGTTGCTGTTTTTGTTTTCCATACAGAACAAATCCGGATCTTTCAGGCACAAAAAAACCCGGTGCTGTTGGGCGACCAGGGCTTTTTTGAAGCAGATGCCGTTTACCGATCAGCGCCCAACTTGCCCTGGTCATCGGAGAACACGATCTCCACCCGGCGGTTCTGCGCACGGCCGCGGGACGAGGCGTTTTCGGTCACCGGGAAATCCGCACCGTAGCCCACCACTTGGATGCGTTTTTCCTCAATGCCAAGGTCGATCATCATGTCGGCCACCGCCTGCGCCCGCTCTTTCGACAGGTTGAGGTTTTCCTCGTTGCTGCCACGGTTATCGGTGTAGCCCTCAACGCGCACTACGCGCCGCGGGTTGAGCTGGAGGAACTGCACCAGCTTGAGCAAGGTGCGGTTGGCGGAGGGTTTCAATTCGCTGTCGGCGGGGTCGAACAGCACGTCGCCGAGGGTCAGCACCAGACCACGATTGGTCTCGGTGGCGGCCAGGTTGATCTGTTCTTCCAGCCATTTGCCTTGCTGCTGCACGCTGACCAGCTTGGCCTCACGCAGGTTCAGTTGCAGGCGCTCGATTTCCAGCTGCAGCTTGGCTTCGCGCTCCTGGTTGATGCTCAGCTTGGCGTGCTCGCTGGCAATCGCGCTGTAGCGCTCGCTCAGGTAGGCGTAATGCTCGACATCGGCGTCGCTGCCCCAGTAGGTGGACAGGCGATCGGCACGCGACAGCGAATCACCGGCACGAATCACATCGCGCGGCGCGTAACGCAGGGCATCGGTGTCTTCTTTGACTTTCTGGAAGCTCTCGCGGGCGGCCTCCAGACGCTGCTCGGCATCGGGCTCAGTGGCACAGCCAGCCAGCAGTGCCACGGCCAACAGGGCCACGCTCAGGCGCAAAGTAGTCTGGCTCACTGCATGGCCCCCAGTTGCTTGTGGAGACGCTTGATGCGGGCATTGAGATCAGCCAGCTGCTTCTCGCTCTTGAAGGTCAGCACGCGCCCTTCGGCCAGGCGTGCATCCAGTTCCGCCTGCTCGGCGAACATGCGCGCACGTTTGTAGTCTTGCTCATTCATGTTCTTTTGCGCCCGGGCCAGCTTCTGCTCGGCCAGCACCATCTCCGGGATCTGCTCATCGGCACCGACGGCCTTGGCTTGCGAGACGGCCTGTTCAGTCAGGCGCATCTGCTCGTTTGGCGCGGGGTCTTTGGTACAACCGACCAGCGCCACAAGGACCAGGCCGGTTGCCAGTATGCGGGTATGAATCACGAAAAATTCCTACGGTTTCGAGGGAGTAGCCGGTTGCAGTTGTTGCTCTTTCCACAGCTTGAGATTGCGCTGCAGCAAGGCTTCCGGCACGCCAGAGGCGGCCAATTCTGTCATCTTTTTCGCCAGTTGTCCGCGCAGCCACGGCTCGTTGCAAGCCGAGTTGAACGACAAGGTCAGGTACAGACCTTCACTGGAAATCGGTGGTTCCAGGGCTTCGAGGTCGGCGGCCATCCCCAGGGTTTCAGCCAGCGCCAAGCCTGGGTAACGCTCGTAGAGGACGTAGTCAGTGCGTTCCAGCAGTAATTTCTGGTAGGCCTGGGTGAGACTCGGCACGGTCTCCAGGCTGAGGTTGTCTTTGGCGTAATGGTCGAAAGCCTGGCCGAAACTGTTGTTCACCAAGGTGCCGCCGGTGTGCAGGCGCAGGTCGTCCCATTGGCTGTAGGGGAAACCTTTGCCGCGCTTGACCCAGACCACGCTGGCGGTCTCCAGGAAGGCGGGATGGATATAGTCCATGGTTTCCAGACGCGGCAAGGTCAGGAAGGCGCCGGCAATCAAGTCGACCCGGCCGGTGCGCACTTCTTCCTGAGCACGGGACCACGGGCCGGTGTAGATCACGTCAATGTTCAGGCCCAGCTCAGTGCCCAGTTGCTTGAGCAGGTCGGCATTGGCGCCGATCAACTGTTTCGGGTTGGCCGGGTCGCGCCATAAATAAGGGGGGTATTCGGGATTGCCGGTGGCCACCAGCCGCTCACACTTTCCAGCGGCAGCGCTCAAGCCGGGTAGCCCGGCGAGCAACAACAGCGCGATCAAGTGGCGTATCTGCATCTGCGGGTTTCCCGAACAGAACGATGGTTTGGAGTGAAAGCCAGAGGATGCCGACAACACATGGCGTCATGCTAGCTTAGACGAATTGAAATAATTATTGGCGATAAGGACGGTCCATGAAAAAACTACTGGTTGGCTTTGCGATCTGTGTGGCAGCAATTGCCGCCCTGCTGTACTTCTCCCCCGCTGCTTTGATGGCCACCGCACAATTTGCCGAACGCCAGGTGGCTGGCCTGAGCAATGAGCAAGTGATGGTCGGCGACCTGAGCATTCACTATTACCAGGGCGGCCCGGCTGACGCTGAAACCATCCTGATGATTCACGGCTTCGGCGCCAACAAGGACAACTGGGTACGCTTCGCCAAGTTCTTCACCAAGCGCTACCAGGTGATTGCCCTCGACCTCCCCGGCTTCGGTGACAGCAGCAAACCCGATGCCAGCTATGACGTCGGCACCCAGGCCGAGCGCGTTGCGGCATTCGTGAAAACCCTGGGACTGAGCAAGGTGCATGTGGTCGGCAACTCGATGGGTGGCCATATTGCCGCGCTGTATGCAGCGCGCCATCCGGAGCAGGTGCAGTCGTTGGCACTGTTTGATAACGCTGGCGTGACTTCACCGAAAAAAAGCGAACTCTACGAAATGCTCGAACGCGGCGCCCCCAACCCGCTGGTAGCCCGTGATGCGGAGAGTTTTGCCAAGCTGGTGAGCTTTGTTTTCGTCCAGCCGCCGAGCGTGCCAGCCAACGTGCGGCGCTACATGGCGGAGCAAGCGAGCGCCAGAAGTGCGCAGAATGACAAGGTATTCAGCCACCTGAGAGAGCGCTACATCCCCCTGGAACCGGAGCTGCCGAAAATCCAGGCAGCCACCCTGCTGCTCTGGGGCGACAAGGACCGGGTGCTGGATGTGTCGAGCATTGAGGTGATGAAACCGCTGCTGAAAAAGCCCACCGTGGTGATCATGAAAGACTGCGGCCATGTGCCGATGATCGAACGGCCTGAAGAAACGGCTGAACATTACCAGGCGTTTCTGGACAGTGTGAAAGGCTGAGGCCTTAACCGCCGGGCATAAAAAAACCCGCTCACTGAGCGGGTTTTTCTTGGGCGGGAAGCGCTGGTTAAACCAGTTTTTCCAGCTCAGGTACAGCTTCGAACAAGTCCGCAACCAGACCGTAATCGGCAACCTGGAAGATTGGCGCTTCTTCGTCTTTGTTGATGGCGACGATGACTTTGGAGTCCTTCATACCCGCCAAGTGCTGGATGGCACCGGAGATACCGACCGCGATGTACAGCTGCGGTGCGACGATCTTGCCGGTCTGGCCAACCTGCATGTCGTTCGGTACGAAACCGGCGTCGACAGCGGCACGGGATGCACCCACAGCGGCGCCGAGTTTGTCGGCCAGCGAGTACAGATGTTTGAAGTTGTCGCCGTTCTGCATGCCACGACCGCCGGAAACGACGATTTTGGCAGCGGTCAGCTCAGGACGGTCGGACTTGGCCAGCTCTTCGCCAACGAAGGACGACTTGCCAGCATCAGCCGGGCCGCTCACAGCTTCAACAGCAGCGGAACCGCCTTCAGCTGCAACCGGGTCGAAACCGGTGGAACGCACGGTGATCACTTTCACGGCAGCCGAGGACTGCACGGTAGCGATGGCGTTACCGGCATAGATCGGACGTTTGAAGGTGTCGGCGCTTTCTACCGAGATGATCTCGGAGATCTGATCAACGTCTAGTGCTGCGGCAACGCGCGGCAGGATGTTTTTGCCGTTGGAAGTAGCGCTAGCCAGGATATGGCTGTAGCTCTTGCCCAGGTCGGCGATCAGCGGCGCAACGTTTTCTGGCAGTTGGTGAGCGTAGGCAGCGTTGTCGGCTACCAGCACTTTGGCCACGCCAGCGATTTTCGCAGCGGCTTCAGCAGCGGCGCCGGCGTTGGAGCCAGCAACCAGTACGTGAATGTCACCACCGATTTTTGCGGCAGCAGCCACAGTGTTCAGGGTGGCAGCAGCCAGAGCGGAATTGGTGTGTTCAGCGATAACCAGGATAGTCATTTAGATTACCTTCGCCTCGTTCTTCAGTTTCTCGACCAGTTCAGCAACCGACTTGACCTTGATACCTGCGCTGCGAGCAGCCGGCGCTTCGACTTTCAAGGTTTTCACGGTGGACGAGGTGGAGACGCCCAAAGCATCCGGAGTAACAACTTCCAGCGGCTTCTTCTTGGCTTTCATGATGTTCGGCAGCGACGCGTAGCGCGGTTCGTTCAGGCGCAGGTCGGTGGTCACGATGGCCGGCAGGTTCAACGCAACGGTCTGCAGACCGCCGTCGATTTCGCGGGTTACGTTGACCTTGTCGCCAGCTACTTCAACCTTGGAGGCGAAGGTGCCTTGTGCGTAACCGCTGAGGGCGGCGAGCATCTGGCCAGTCTGGTTGTTGTCGCTGTCGATGGCTTGTTTGCCGAGGATGACCAGCGAAGGCTGCTCTTT
>NZ_QAOJ01000023.1 GCF_003050835.1 Pseudomonas sp. GV071
GAAACCCCACACTACCATCGGCGATGCGTCGTTTCACTACTGAGTTCGGGATGGGATCAGGTGGTTCCAACGCTCTATGGTCGTCAAGCAATTCGGGTGGAGTCTCGCTTTCGCGTTACTCCAAATTGGGTATGTGTTTTTCAGATTCGGTAATTTGCGTTCGAACTTTCGGTTCGTTCGTCTTCACACTGTCAATTTGCGTGCTTTCGCTAAGCAAATTGCTTGGGTGTTATATGGTCAAGCCTCACGGGCAATTAGTATGGGTTAGCTCAACGCCTCACAACGCTTACACACCCCACCTATCAACGTCGTAGTCTTCGACGGCCCTTCAGGGGACTCAAGGTCCCAGTGAGATCTCATCTTGAGGCTAGTTTCCCGCTTAGATGCTTTCAGCGGTTATCTATTCCGAACATAGCTACCCGGCGATGCCACTGGCGTGACAACCGGAACACCAGAGGTTCGTCCACTCCGGTCCTCTCGTACTAGGAGCAGCCCCTCTCAAATCTCAAACGTCCACGGCAGATAGGGACCGAACTGTCTCACGACGTTCTAAACCCAGCTCGCGTACCACTTTAAATGGCGAACAGCCATACCCTTGGGACCGGCTTCAGCCCCAGGATGTGATGAGCCGACATCGAGGTGCCAAACACCGCCGTCGATATGAACTCTTGGGCGGTATCAGCCTGTTATCCCCGGAGTACCTTTTATCCGTTGAGCGATGGCCCTTCCATACAGAACCACCGGATCACTAAGACCTACTTTCGTACCTGCTCGACGTGTCTGTCTCGCAGTCAAGCGCGCTTTTGCCTTTATACTCTACGACCGATTTCCGACCGGTCTGAGCGCACCTTCGTACTCCTCCGTTACTCTTTAGGAGGAGACCGCCCCAGTCAAACTACCCACCATACACTGTCCTCGATCCGGATAACGGACCAGAGTTAGAACCTCAAAGTTGCCAGGGTGGTATTTCAAGATTGGCTCCACAAGAACTGGCGTCCTCGCTTCAAAGCCTCCCACCTATCCTACACAAGCAAATTCAAAGTCCAGTGCAAAGCTATAGTAAAGGTTCACGGGGTCTTTCCGTCTAGCCGCGGATACACTGCATCTTCACAGCGATTTCAATTTCACTGAGTCTCGGGTGGAGACAGCGCCGCCATCGTTACGCCATTCGTGCAGGTCGGAACTTACCCGACAAGGAATTTCGCTACCTTAGGACCGTTATAGTTACGGCCGCCGTTTACCGGGGCTTCGATCAAGAGCTTCGCGTTAGCTAACCCCATCAATTAACCTTCCGGCACCGGGCAGGCGTCACACCCTATACGTCCACTTTCGTGTTTGCAGAGTGCTGTGTTTTTAATAAACAGTCGCAGCGGCCTGGTATCTTCGACCGGCATGGGCTTACGCAGTAAATGCTTCACCCTCACCGGCGCACCTTCTCCCGAAGTTACGGTGCCATTTTGCCTAGTTCCTTCACCCGAGTTCTCTCAAGCGCCTTGGTATTCTCTACCCAACCACCTGTGTCGGTTTGGGGTACGGTTCCTAGTTATCTGAAGCTTAGAGGCTTTTCTTGGAAGCATGGCATCAACCACTTCGCGCTCTAATGAGCACTCGTCATCAGTTCTCAGCCTTAACCGCCCGGATTTACCTAAGCAGTCAGCCTACAACCTTAAACTTGGACAACCAACGCCAAGCTGGCCTAGCCTTCTCCGTCCCCCCATCGCAATAACTAGAAGTACAGGAATATTAACCTGTTTTCCATCGACTACGCTTTTCAGCCTCGCCTTAGGGACCGACTAACCCTGCGTCGATTAACGTTGCGCAGGAAACCTTGGTCTTTCGGCGTGGGTGTTTTTCACACCCATTGTCGTTACTCATGTCAGCATTCGCACTTCTGATACCTCCAGCAAGCTTCTCAACTCACCTTCACAGGCTTACAGAACGCTCCTCTACCGCATCACCTAAGTGATACCCGTAGCTTCGGTGCATGGTTTGAGCCCCGTTACATCTTCCGCGCAGGCCGACTCGACTAGTGAGCTATTACGCTTTCTTTAAAGGGTGGCTGCTTCTAAGCCAACCTCCTAGCTGTCTAAGCCTTCCCACATCGTTTCCCACTTAACCATGACTTTGGGACCTTAGCTGACGGTCTGGGTTGTTTCCCTTTTCACGACGGACGTTAGCACCCGCCGTGTGTCTCCCGTGCTCGCACTTGTTGGTATTCGGAGTTTGCATCGGTTTGGTAAGTCGGGATGACCCCCTAGCCGAAACAGTGCTCTACCCCCAACAGTGATACACGAGGCGCTACCTAAATAGCTTTCGAGGAGAACCAGCTATCTCCGAGCTTGATTAGCCTTTCACTCCGATCCACAGGTCATCCGCTAACTTTTCAACGGTAGTCGGTTCGGTCCTCCAGTTAGTGTTACCCAACCTTCAACCTGCCCATGGATAGATCGCCCGGTTTCGGGTCTATACCCAGCGACTAAACGCCCTATTAAGACTCGCTTTCGCTACGCCTCCCCTATTCGGTTAAGCTCGCCACTGAATATAAGTCGCTGACCCATTATACAAAAGGTACGCAGTCACAGAACAAAGTCTGCTCCCACTGCTTGTACGCATACGGTTTCAGGATCTATTTCACTCCCCTCTCCGGGGTTCTTTTCGCCTTTCCCTCACGGTACTAGTTCACTATCGGTCAGTCAGTAGTATTTAGCCTTGGAGGATGGTCCCCCCATATTCAGACAAAGTTTCTCGTGCTCCGTCCTACTCGATTTCATTGATAAGAGATTTTCGCGTACAGGGCTATCACCCACTATGGCCGCACTTTCCAGAGCGTTCCGCTAATCTCAAATCAACTTAAGGGCTAGTCCCCGTTCGCTCGCCACTACTAAGGGAATCTCGGTTGATTTCTTTTCCTCAGGGTACTTAGATGTTTCAGTTCCCCTGGTTCGCTTCTTACACCTATGTATTCAGTGCAAGATACTTAACTTATGTTAAGTGGGTTCCCCCATTCAGACATCTCCGGATCAAAGTCTGTTTGCCGACTCCCCGAAGCTTTTCGCAGGCTACCACGTCTTTCATCGCCTCTGACTGCCAAGGCATCCACCGTATGCGCTTCTTCACTTGACCATATAACCCCAAGCAATCTGGTTATACTATGAAGACGACATTCGCCGAAAATTCGAAATACTCTTGATCTCTCAAGAGAACTCACAAATTTTACCTTAGCCTGAATAAACACCAGTGAAAGTGCTATCCAGTCTATCTTTCTATCACATACCCAAATTTTTAAAGAACGATTAATACTTTCTAGTCAAAGACCAGAATTCAATATTCCACCAACCGGCGAATACTCAATTCTGAACTCTTACTTGTCGTCGTGGTGGAGCCAAACGGGATCGAACCGTTGACCTCCTGCGTGCAAGGCAGGCGCTCTCCCAGCTGAGCTATGGCCCCGTACTGAGGCTTCTTCCACAACAATTGGTGGGTCTGGGCAGATTCGAACTGCCGACCTCACCCTTATCAGGGGTGCGCTCTAACCAACTGAGCTACAGACCCAATTGTTCGGGCTACTAGGCTGACAACTCGTAACTGATCCTCCTCAAACATCAAGGACGACCCAATCGTCTTTCGCAATGAATCAAGCAATTCGTGTGGGAGCTTATAAGGAAGCTGATGTCGTCGATTAAGGAGGTGATCCAGCCGCAGGTTCCCCTACGGCTACCTTGTTACGACTTCACCCCAGTCATGAATCACACCGTGGTAACCGTCCCCCCGAAGGTTAGACTAGCTACTTCTGGTGCAACCCACTCCCATGGTGTGACGGGCGGTGTGTACAAGGCCCGGGAACGTATTCACCGTGACATTCTGATTCACGATTACTAGCGATTCCGACTTCACGCAGTCGAGTTGCAGACTGCGATCCGGACTACGATCGGTTTTATGGGATTAGCTCCACCTCGCGGCTTGGCAACCCTTTGTACCGACCATTGTAGCACGTGTGTAGCCCTGGCCGTAAGGGCCATGATGACTTGACGTCATCCCCACCTTCCTCCGGTTTGTCACCGGCAGTCTCCTTAGAGTGCCCACCATAACGTGCTGGTAACTAAGGACAAGGGTTGCGCTCGTTACGGGACTTAACCCAACATCTCACGACACGAGCTGACGACAGCCATGCAGCACCTGTGTCTGAGTTCCCGAAGGCACCAATCTATCTCTAGAAAGTTCTCAGCATGTCAAGGCCAGGTAAGGTTCTTCGCGTTGCTTCGAATTAAACCACATGCTCCACCGCTTGTGCGGGCCCCCGTCAATTCATTTGAGTTTTAACCTTGCGGCCGTACTCCCCAGGCGGTCGACTTAATGCGTTAGCTGCGCCACTAAAGTCTCAAGGACCCCAACGGCTAGTCGACATCGTTTACGGCGTGGACTACCAGGGTATCTAATCCTGTTTGCTCCCCACGCTTTCGCACCTCAGTGTCAGTATCAGTCCAGGTGGTCGCCTTCGCCACTGGTGTTCCTTCCTATATCTACGCATTTCACCGCTACACAGGAAATTCCACCACCCTCTACCATACTCTAGCTCGACAGTTTTGAATGCAGTTCCCAGGTTGAGCCCGGGGATTTCACATCCAACTTAACGAACCACCTACGCGCGCTTTACGCCCAGTAATTCCGATTAACGCTTGCACCCTCTGTATTACCGCGGCTGCTGGCACAGAGTTAGCCGGTGCTTATTCTGTCGGTAACGTCAAAATTGCAGAGTATTAATCTACAACCCTTCCTCCCAACTTAAAGTGCTTTACAATCCGAAGACCTTCTTCACACACGCGGCATGGCTGGATCAGGCTTTCGCCCATTGTCCAATATTCCCCACTGCTGCCTCCCGTAGGAGTCTGGACCGTGTCTCAGTTCCAGTGTGACTGATCATCCTCTCAGACCAGTTACGGATCGTCGCCTTGGTGAGCCATTACCTCACCAACTAGCTAATCCGACCTAGGCTCATCTATTAGCGCAAGGCCCGAAGGTCCCCTGCTTTCTCCCGTAGGACGTATGCGGTATTAGCGTTCCTTTCGAAACGTTGTCCCCCACTAATAGGCAGATTCCTAGGCATTACTCACCCGTCCGCCGCTGAATCAAGGAGCAAGCTCCTCTCATCCGCTCGACTTGCATGTGTTAGGCCTGCCGCCAGCGTTCAATCTGAGCCATGATCAAACTCTTCAGTTCAAACATAATCGGATTTTGTAAAAATCCTAAACTTGGCTCAGCAATCGCAAAAAACTCTCAAATTAACGAGTGTTACTTGTGATGCTGACAATCAGTTGACTATCAGTCTTACCTCACAAGCACCCACACGAATTGCTTGATTCAGTTGTTAAAGAACAGTTGGTTAAGCCTTTCGTCTCAACCGAGGCGCGCATTCTACAGCAGCCTCTTATTCCGTCAAGCGATTTCGAAAATTTCTTTTCAAACTCAACCGCTTGCGCTTCAGATCAACTTCAGTCTCTCGTCAGCGGGAGGCGAATTCTACAGCGTTTCAAACCGCTGTCAACACCCTCTTTACACCGCTTTCGATCAACTCAACCGATCTACTAACAGGACCAAAC
>NZ_QAOJ01000024.1 GCF_003050835.1 Pseudomonas sp. GV071
TGAAGTGCGCCCCAGAAGTTGGACACCAATCCAACCTCTGGGGCGTTTTTCATGAGCAAGTACACAACACAATTCAAGCTGTCTGCCGTTACCGCTTTCCTTGAGCGAGGCAGAGGCTTTCGCTTTATAGCTGCCCAGTTCCAAATAGATCCGACCCTGCTTCGTCGCTGGGTCGAAGCCTATCGATTACACGGCGGTACCAGCCTGCAAGTGCGCAGCACTCGCTACAGCCCAGAATTCAAACTCTCCGTTCTTCAGCAGATGTGGCGCGATAACCTGTCTTTTCGTCGCGTGGCTGCGCTCTTTAATCTGGGTAGCTCTACCCAAGTGGGCAGATGGCAGCAGCAGTATTACAGTGGCGGCTTTGAAGCCCTGGAATCAGCCAGGAAAGGACCGCACGCCGTTATGACGCTACCTCCCGCCAGGCCCTCTGCACCTGAAACCACACGTGATGAAGATCTTTCGCATGCTGAGCTGCTGCTCAAGCTACGCAAGCTCGAAGTGGAGAACGCCTGGCTAAAAAAGCTCAAGGAGCACAGGGAGGAAAAGAAAAGGCTGGAGAAAGCCGCAAGGAAAAAACCAAGCTAGTTACGGAATTGCGAGCGCATTTTCCACTCGATCAATTGCTTGAAATAGCGGGTTTGGCTCGCAGCACTTATTACTACCAGCTCAAGTTATTTAGCGCTGAAGACCGGATCGCCCCTCTGAAAGCCTCGATTCAGAGCGTTCAGCAGAAACATAAGGGTCGCTATGGCTATCGTCGGATGACTGCTGAGCTGCGTAATGCTGGCCAGATGGTTAACAGCAAAACGGTGCGGCGCCTGATGGGCGAGCTGGGTCTTCAATGCAATGTACGCCCGAAAAAGTACCGGTCGTATCGAGGGTTGATGGGCAAGGCTTCGCCTAATCTTTTAGCCCGCCAGTTTGACGCGGACCATCCAAACCAGAAGTGGGTCACGGATGTAACGGAGTTCAAAGTGGCAGGCGAAAAGCTGTACCTGTCGCCGGTGCTGGACTTGTTCAGCGGAGAAATCGTTGCCTACCAAACCGACACCCGACCACGCTACGCCTTGGTAGGTAGCATGCTGGAGCAAGCACTTGAAGGCCTGCCGGGGACGGCAAAACCGATGCTGCACTCAGATCAAGGCTGGCACTACCAATATCCCGACTACCGGGAACGCTTGGAAAAAGCAGGCCTGAAGCAAAGCATGTCACGCAAAGGCAACTGCTTGGACAACGCCACGATGGAGAGTTTTTTTGGCACGCTGAAGTCGGAATACTTCTACCGTGAGCGTTTCGATAGCGTGGCCCAGCTGAAAGCGGGGCTGGACGAATACATCCGCTACTACAACCATGATCGGATCAAGATGAAGCTAGGCGGACTCAGCCCTGTCGCATACAGAGCCAAGTCCGCCATGGCTTAATCAATAGCCGTCCAACTTTTGGGGCGCACTTCA
>NZ_QAOJ01000025.1 GCF_003050835.1 Pseudomonas sp. GV071
CGTTCCAGCGCCAGCGCCACACCTTGCCCACCACCGATGCACAAGGTGGCCAAGCCCTTCTTGGCGTCACGCTTGATCATTTCGTGCAGCAGGGTCACCAGCACGCGGCAACCTGATGCGCCGATCGGGTGGCCGATGGCGATGGCGCCGCCGTTGACGTTGACCTTGCTGGCATCCCAACCGAGTTCCTTGCCCACCGACAGCGCTTGTGCGGCGAAGGCTTCGTTGGCTTCGATCAGGTCCAGTTGGTCCAGGGTCCAGCCGGCTTTTTCCAGGCAGCGTTTGGTGGCCGAGACCGGGCCGATGCCCATGATCGCTGGGTCTACACCGGCGTTGGCATAGGCCGCGATTTTCGCCAGAACCGGCAAGCCCAACGCCTTGGCTTTTTCGGCGCTCATTAGGATCACAGCAGCAGCGCCGTCGTTCAGGCTGGAGGCGTTGCCGGCGGTGACGGTGCCGTCTTTCTTGAACGCCGGTTTGAGTTTGGCCAGCGCTTCAGCGGTGGTGCCGGCGCGGGGTTGCTCGTCGGTGGCGAAGGCGACCGGGTCACCTTTGCGCTGTGGGATCAGGATCGGGGTGATCTCGTCGTTGAAGCGCCCGCCTTCAATCGCGGCCACGGCTTTCTGCTGCGAACCCGCAGCAAAGGCGTCCTGCGCTTCACGGCTGATCTCGTACTTATCCACCAGGTTCTCGGCGGTGATGCCCATGTGGTAGTCGTTGAACGCATCCCACAGGCCATCGGTGATCATGCTGTCGATCACCTGCGAGTGGCCCATGCGCAGGCCGGTACGCGCGCCGGGCATCACGTAGGGCGACAGGCTCATGTTTTCCTGGCCGCCGGCAATGATCACCTCGGCGTCGCCACAGCGAATCGCCTGGGCTCCGAGGTGCAGGGCTTTCAGGCCCGAGCCGCAGACTTTGTTCAGGGTCAGTGCCGGCACTGCTACTGGCAAGCCAGCCTTGATGGCGGCTTGGCGGGCCGGGTTCTGACCGGCGCCGGCAGTCAGCACCTGGCCAAGGATGACTTCATCCACTTCGGCGCCATCAATGCCGGTCTGCTCCAGCAGAGCGCGGATAACGGCGGCGCCAAGATCGACGGCAGGAATACCGGCCAGCGAGCCCTGGAAACTGCCGACGGCGGTACGGGTGGCGGCAACGATTACGACGTCTTGCATGGC
>NZ_QAOJ01000026.1 GCF_003050835.1 Pseudomonas sp. GV071
GAAGACAGCAAGGCCACTCTGGGTCTGCGCAACTTCTACATCAACGCCGACAACCGCAACCTGGCTCGCGGCAACACCGCCAACGCCGCGACCACGCCGAACAAGCAGGAAGAGTGGGGCCAAGGCTTCATCTTCAACTTCACCTCCGGCTATACCGAAGGCACCGTCGGTTTCGGCGTTGATGCACTGGGCCTGCTGGGCGTGCGTCTGGATTCAGGTAAAGGCACCCACTACAACGCCAACAGCAACGCCTACGGCGGCATCGTATTCCCTACCGATAGCAACGGCGAAGCGGTCAACGATTTCTCCCACGTGGGCCTGACCGGCAAGGTCAAAGTGTCCAAGACCGAAGCCCGTATCGGCACCCTGCAGCCCAAGCTGCCGGTGGTAACGTTCAACGACGGTCGTCTGCTGCCGCAAACCTTTGAAGGTGGCCAGATCACCTCGAACGAAATCGACAACCTGACCCTGATCGGCGGCAAGCTGGAACACGCCAAAGGCCGTAACTCCAGCAACAACGAAAGCCTGTCGATCGGTGGCTCGAACAACGCCAAGACCGGCCAGTTCAGCAACGAGTTCTACTACGCGGGCCTGGACTACAAGATCAACAAGGACCTGTTGGCCCAGTTCTACTACGGCACCCTGAACGAGTTCTACCAGCAGCACTTCCTCGGCCTGACCCACAACCTGGCCCTGCCAGTGGGCAGCCTGAAGTCTGACCTGCGCTACTTCCGCAGCACCGCTGACGGCAAGAACGACAGCGTCTCCGGCCGTGCTGACGGCTACAACGCCACCGGTTACTACGGCACCACCGCTGCTGGTCGTGCGATCACCAGCGGCAAGGTCGACAACCGTACCTGGAGCGGCCAGTTCACCTACACCCTGGACAGCCACTCGATCAGCGCCGGCTACCAGCAAGTGTCGGGCGACAGCAACTTCCCGTACCTGGACCAGGGTGACGGCGCCACTGCCTACCTGATCACTGACCGTCAGATCGGCAAGTTCCTGCGTGCCGGCGAGCGTACCTGGCTGACCGAATACGCCTACGACTTCGCCAAGATCGGTGCTCCGGGCCTGAAAGCCACCATCACCTACCTGAAGGGCGACAACATCGACTCCGTCACCGGCGACCAGTC